>NZ_JYLB01000009.1 GCF_001042905.1 Pseudomonas lini | reverse complement strand
AGTAATGCATCTCCACAACCAAGCGAATGGCTTCTGCTTTTTCCTCTGACGTTACAACCCGATAACCCATGATGCTTCCTTAGATCGACGCTCCTACATCATGGTCTAAAAACATTCGACCACAACACGGCAGCTCCTACAGGGTGAACACAATCCCATGTAGGAGCTGCCGCAGGCTGCGATCTTTTGATCTTGCTTACAAACAGGTAGCCAACGCTGCCAATCGGCGCTTGGCGACAAAATCGTCATGCTGCGCGTAGTAGCTCAACGCTGTACCCGAGGCATCGGTGGTCACGTCCACGAAGGACTCGGCCGAACGGGTATACACCGTGGAGCCACCCTTCTTGCCCGGCTGCAAATACGCGCCCGCATCGACGCCGAACACCGCTTCGTCCTGCCAGGCAAATTGCACGCACTGGGCGACGATTTTTTCCGGCTTGTCCGAGGTCAGGGTTTTGTACGGGGTTTTGGTGCGGGCGTCATTCATCGCCGATCCGGCGCAGCCCGCCAGCAAGGTTGCGGCCAGCGCCACCATCAGAATTCGCATTGCGTTCGCTCATCAAGAAAAAGCGGACTGTATCACCGCGGCGCGGCGTATCGTTCTGCTTTACTTCATTTATACCGCGACACCGCGCAACGATTCGCGCACCCTGTCGCGCCATTAACGCCGCATCGCCCATTTTTCCGGGCGCATTTTTCTGGAAAGGTCATGACACCCAACGCCGAATACTACAAACCGACCGCTGAATACGCCGACAAGCTGATCAGCCAGATCGGCCAGACGCCGTCCTGGATCGCCAAGCGAATTGGCGTCACCGACAAGCGGATTCGCTACATTCTCGATGGCGAAAGAACCGTCAAAGGCGAAACCACGCCGATCCAGATGACCTACCCCGAGCAGTTTGCTCTGGAGTGTCTGGCCGCGGCCGCCAAGGCGAGCAAAAAGCAGTCTTCTAAGGAGTGACCATGGCGGCAACCGAACAGCAACACGAGCAGGCGCTGAAAAAATTTCTCGATGAGCGTCCTGAACTGCGCATCGAACTGGACAACCTGAATCCACTGTTGGCCCAGGCCAAGGGCGTGACAGTGGCGCAGTACCGCGACGAGCGCTTGCATGAAGCGTTCGAAGCCGAGGCGGAGCGTCTGGGTTTGTTTGCCTGGGAGCTGACGCTGCAACTGACCGCCGCCACGCCTGAGGATTACCAGGCCCAACGCCTGGAGGTGCACAAGGAAGTCGCGGAGATGGCCGGCATGGACTGGCTGGAGTATTGCGAGTTATATGGGTTAACCAAATAATCATCGCCGCTCAAGGAAGCTTTCGATGCTGCCTTCGCCTTCAAGTACCCGGGCCACGCCGGGCCATTTGCATACCCATAAATGGCGCGGGCGCATCGGCCTGTCGCTGGTCGCCAGTTTGTCGGTGCTCGCCGGCATGACCGATGCCATCGGCTTCATGGCCAGCGGCGACTTCGTGTCCTTCATGAGCGGTAACACCACCCGCCTGGCCGTGGCGATCAGCGATGGCGACCTCGGGTTGACCCTGCGCCTGGTAATCCTCGTGGCCACATTTGTCGCCGGCAACGCCTTGGGCATCGTCGTCAGCCGGCTCGGTGGCCGACGGGCGTTACCGTTGCTGCTGTGCATCGCCACCCTGCTCTGCGGCGCTGCGGCCTGGCCCTACGAAACGCAATTGCCGGCGCTGCTGGCGGCGATCATCGCCATGGGCATGCTCAATGCCGCCGTGGAAGAAGTGAACGGCCTGCCGGTCGGGCTGACCTACGTCACCGGGGCGTTGTCGCGGTTTGGTCGTGGGCTGGGGCGGTGGATGCTTGGCGAGCGGCGCAACGGCTGGCGGGTGCAACTGATCCCGTGGGCCGGGATGTTTGCCGGTGCGGTGATTGGGGCTTTGCTGGAACATCATCTTGGGCTCAAGGCGCTGTTTGTCAGCGGGCTGCTGGCCGGCGTGCTGGGGTTGCTGTCGTTGAAGATTCCGCGGCGTTGGCAGTTGGGTTATATGCCGCGCTGAATCTTGTATTGACTGTTCGGGCCTCATCGCGGGCAAGCCCGCTCCCACAAGGACTTGTGTGATGCCAAAGATTACAGCTTCGCTACATAACCTGTGGGAGCGGGCTTGCCCGCGATGGCGGTCTACAAATAAACGCCCTTCGCCGCCCCGTCGATAAAGCTTTATCATGGCCGCAGTTTTGCTGATCGAGTCCGCCATGAAGTTTGCCATTGCGCTGTTTTCCGCCGCCCATGCGCCCTCCTCGCGCCGCGCCTTGCTGTTTGCTCAAGCAGCGCTGGCCGGCGGGCATGAGATTGTCCGGCTGTTTTTCTATCAGGATGGCGTCTACAACGCGTCCGGCAGCGTGGTCACGCCTCAGGATGAGCAGGATTTGCCCAAGCAATGGCGCAACTTTGTCACCGAGCATCAACTCGATGGCGTGGTCTGCATCGCCGCCGCCCTGCGCCGCGGTGTATTGAACGAGGAAGAAGCCCAACGCTATCAGCGTGAAGCGGTAGCGGTGGGTGCGCCGTGGGAATTGTCCGGCCTCGGCCAGTTGCATGACGCGGTGCAGGACGCTGACCGCTTGATCTGTTTCGGAGGCGCGTGAGATGGCTAAATCCTTGCTGATTATCAGCCGTCAGGCGCCGTGGTCCGGGCCGAATGCACGGGAAGCGCTGGACATCGTGCTGGCCGGCGGTGCCTTCGATCTGCCGATCGGCCTGCTGTTCCTCGATGACGGCGTGTTCCAGCTCGCCGCGAAGCAGGACGCCAAGGCGTTGCAACAGAAAGACCTGAGCGCCAACCTGCAAGCCTTGCCGATGTTTGGTGTCGAAGACCTGTTCGTGTGCGCTGAAAGCGCCGCGGCCCGTGGTCTGGACCCAAAAGGTCTGTCGCTTGAAGAAGCCCAGGTGTTGGCCGCCCAGGAAATCACCGCCCTTATTGACCGTTACGACCAGGTGATCACCCTCTGATGTCGACTTTGCATGTGTTGTCTCATTCCCCTTTCGGCGACGACCGCCTGAGCAGTTGCCTGCGCGTGATCGGCCCTGACGATGCGCTGCTGCTGAGTGGTGACGCGGCTTATGCCTTGCAGCCAGGCACCGCACCGTTCAGCGCGCTGCACGCCCGCCAGCCGAAACTGTTCGTACTGGCCGAAGATGCTCAAGCACGGGCTCTGGAAGTCCCGGATTGGGCCAAGGCCATCGATTACCCGGCCTTCGTCGAGCTGTCGATTCACTACGACAAGGTCAACAGCTGGCTATGAAATCCCTGACGGTCGGCGCCCGCGCCATTGAACTGGACAAGGACGGTTTCCTGGTCGAACTGAGTGACTGGTCTGCCGAAGTGGCCGCCGCCCTCGCCGCTGCCGAAGACATCGAGTTGAGCCCGGAACACTGGGAGATCCTCGAACTGCTGCGCAGTTTCTACGACGAATTCCAGCTGTCCCCGGCGACCCGCCCGCTGATCAAATACACCGCATTGAAACTCGGCCCCGACAAGGGCAACAGCCTGCACCTGAACCGACTGTTCAAAGGCACCCCTGCCAAACTCGCCGCGAAACTGGCGGGCCTGCCCAAACCGACGAATTGCTTATGACCGACTATCCAGCATTGACCCTCGAAACGCCCGCCGAGCACCCGTTCGCCCAGTTCGTGCGGATCCTTGGTAAAGGCAAACGCGGCGCCCGCGACCTGACCCGAGAGGAAGCCCGCGAGGCCATGGGCATGGTGTTCGACGACAAGGTCGAGGACACCCAGCTCGGCGCGTTCCTGATGCTGTTGCGGCATAAGGAAGAAAGCGCCGAGGAAATGGCCGGGTTCACCGAAGCCTTGCGTGACCGCCTGAATCCACCGGCGCTGGCGGTCGATCTGGATTGGCCCACGTATGCGGGCAAGAAGCGTCACCTGCCGTGGTACCTGCTGGCGGCCAAGTGCCTGGCGCAGAACGGCGTGCGCATCTTCATGCATGGCGGCGGCGCGCACACGGCCGGTCGGCTGTACAGCGAACAACTGCTCGAGACGCTGAACATTCCACTGTGCCGCAACTGGCAGCAAGTCGGCGCGGCGCTCGATCAGGGCGGCCTGGCGTTCATGCCATTGGTGGACTGGGCCCCGCAACTTCAGCGAATGATCGACCTGCGCAACACCTTGGGCCTGCGCTCGCCGATCCATTCCCTGGCGCGAATTCTTAATCCGTTGGCCGCTCGCTGCGGTCTGCAAAGCATTTTCCACCCCGGCTATCAGGCCGTGCATCGCGATGCCAGCGGTTTGCTGGGCGATACCGCTATCGTCATCAAGGGCGATGGCGGCGAAATCGAGATCAATCCCGATGCTGACAGTCACCTGTATGGCACCACTGGCGGCGAAAGCTGGGATGAAGAATGGCCACAGCTGTCGACCCAACGCCACGTCAAACCGGCCACGCTCGATCCAGAGCATTTGAAAGCGGTGTGGCGTGGCGACGTGGTCGACAGCTACCCGCAAATGGCGTTGATCTCGACCATGGCCCTGGCGTTGCGCGGCCTCGGCCGAACCCGCGAGCAAGCGTTCGAAACCGCCCAGCAGTATTGGGATGCAAGGGACCGATCGATTTAACCGATCATAAACGCCCAACCTTTGCGCTTTTTGTTCGAACCTATGCGCATAGACTCCTCTCCAACGCTTATCGGTTGAGGAGTTTTGAACATGGGTTTGTTAGTCGAAGGACGCTGGCAAGATCAGTGGTACGAAAGCAGCAAGGACGGCACGTTCCAGCGTGAACAGGCGCAACGTCGCAACTGGTTGACCGCCGACGGTAAGCCAGGCCCGACCGGTGTCGGTGGTTTTGCCGCCGAGGCTGGTCGCTATCACCTCTACGTATCCCTCGCCTGCCCGTGGGCTCATCGCACGCTGATCCTGCGTAAGCTCAAAGGGTTGGAAAACCTGATCGATGTGTCGGTGGTCAGTTGGTTGATGCTGGAAAACGGCTGGACCTTTGATAAACATCTTGGATCAACCGGCGACAAGCTTGGCGATCTGAGATTTTTGCACCAGCGCTACACCACCGATACCGCCGACTACACCGGCCGTGTCACGGTGCCGGTGCTTTGGGATAAACAACAGAATCGCATCGTCAACAATGAATCGGCGGAGATCATCCGCATGTTCAACAGTGCGTTCGATGACTTGACCGGCAATGACCTGGATTTCTACCCGGCGCCATTGCGGGCCGAAATCGACGCCCTGAACGAGCGGATTTATCCGGCAGTGAATAACGGCGTCTATCGCGCCGGGTTTGCTACGTCGCAGCAGGCTTATGAAGAAGCGTTCGATGAGTTGTTTGGTGAGCTGGATCGACTGGAGCAATTGCTGGGCGCGAACCGGTACCTGACGGGTGAATACCTGACGGAAGCGGATATTCGGCTGTTCACTACGATGATTCGCTTCGATGCGGTGTACTTCGGGCACTTCAAGTGCAACCTGCGACGGATTGCCGATTATCCGAATCTGTCGAACTGGCTACGGGAGATTTATCAGTGGCCGGGGATAGCCGAGACGGTGGATTTTGAGCACATCAAGAACCACTACTACGGCAGCCACAAGACCATCAATCCGACCGGGATCGTGCCTAAAGGGCCGGCGCAGGACTTCACTGCGGCTCATGATCGGGCGCGGTTGATTGGGAAAGGGGTTTGGCGCAATAACAACGCCTGATTTGAGCCTTGTATCGATTTTGAGGGACCCTTCGCGGGCAAGCCTCGCTCCTACAGAGTTACGCGATCACCTGTAGGAGCGAGGCTTGCCCGCGAATGGGGGCGATGCGGTCCTCAGACCTGCGCCTGAGCCCCCTCAAACCACGCCAATTTCTCGCGCAATTGCACCACTTCCCCGACGATCACCAGCGTCGGCGCATGCACTTCATGCTCCGCCACCAGCCGTGGAAGGTCGGCCAGGGTGCCGGTAAACACCCGCTGATTGACCGTGGTGCCCTGCTGGATCAACGCCGCAGGGGTATCGGCCGCGCGACCGTGCTTGATCAACTGCTCGCAGATGATCGGCAGGCCCACCAACCCCATGTAAAACACCAGGGTCTGCGCCGGCGCGACCAGGTCGGCCCACGGCAAATCGGTGGAGCCGTCCTTGAGGTGCCCGGTGACGAACCGCACCGACTGCGCGTAATCGCGGTGAGTCAGCGGAATCCCGGCATACGCCGCGCAACCGCTGGCGGCGGTAATGCCCGGCACCACCTGGAACGGAATGCCATGAGCCGCCAGTTCTTCGATCTCTTCACCGCCGCGCCCGAAGATAAACGGATCGCCGCCCTTCAAGCGCACCACGCGCTTGCCGGCCTTGGCCAGATCCACCAGATGCTGGTTGATCTGCTCTTGAGGCACGGCGTGATCAGAGCGGCGCTTGCCAACGTAGACCCGCTCGGCATCGCGACGGCACAAATCCAGAATCGCTGGCGCCACCAGACGGTCATACAGCACCACGTCGGCTTGCTGCATCAGACGCAAGGCGCGGAAGGTCAACAGGTCGGGGTCACCCGGCCCGGCGCCCACCAGATAAACTTCGCCGGTCGCGACAGGTGCTTCGCCATTGATTTTCGCCAGCATCAAGCGCTCGGCCTCGGCGCCCTGCCCGGCCAATTGCCGGTCGGCAATCGGGCCCTGGAACACATCTTCCCAGAACGCCCGACGCTGCTGCACATCCGGAAACAGTCCTTTGACCTGATGGCGGAAACGCGCCGCCAGGCCGGCCAGTTGACCGTAGGTGGAGGGAATCCAGGTTTCCAGTTTGGCGCGGATCAACCGCGCCAGCACCGGTGCATCGCCGCCGCTGGACACCGCGACGATCAACGGAGAACGGTCGACGATCGCCGGAAAAATCACGCTGCACAGGGCCGGCGCGTCCACCACGTTGACCGGCACGCAACGCCGATGGGCATCGGCGGAGACTTGCGCGTTCAACGGTTCGTCGTCGGTGGCGGCGATGATCAGCCCGCAACCGTCCAAGTCCGTTTCGGCGTAGCCACGCAACAGGCACTCGCCACCGCTGCCGACCACTAGCTCGCGCAGTTGCGGTTCGATTTCAGGCGCGACCACCCGCAGCAGCGCACCGGCTTCGGCCAGCAGGCGGGATTTGCGCAAGGCAATCTCCCCTCCGCCGACGACCAATACACGACTGCCGCGAAGGTTATGAAACAGCGGCAGATAGTCCATTTAGCCGATGACCTCAAGGCCACCCATGTACGGCTTGAGCACCTCAGGCACACGGATCGAACCGTCGGCCTGCTGGTAGTTCTCAAGTACCGCCACCAGGGTACGACCGACCGCCAGGCCGGAACCGTTCAGGGTGTGAACCAGTTCAGGCTTGCCGGTTTCCGGGTTGCGGAAACGCGCTTGCATGCGACGGGCCTGGAAATCGCCGCAGTTGGAGCACGACGAAATCTCGCGGTATTTGTCCTGGCTCGGAATCCACACTTCCAGGTCGTAGGTCTTGACCGCGCTGAAACCCATGTCGCCCGTGCACAGCGCCAGGGTGCGGTATGGCAGCTCCAGCAGTTGCAGGACTTTCTCGGCGTTGGCAGTCAGGCCTTCCAGCGCGTCCATCGAAGTCGATGGCTCAACGATCTGGACCATCTCGACCTTGTCGAACTGGTGCTGACGGATCATGCCGCGAGTGTCGCGACCCGATGCACCGGCCTCGCTGCGGAAGCACGGCGTGTGCGCCACGAACTTGATCGGTAGCAGTTTCGAATCGACGATTTCGCCAGCGACGATGTTGGTCAGCGACACTTCAGCGGTCGGAATCAGGTACAGATCGGCTTCGCCTTCGCGGCTGATCTTGAACAGGTCTTCTTCGAACTTCGGCAGCTGACCGGTGCCCTGCAATGCAGGCGCCTGCACCAGGTACGGGGTGTAAGCCTCTTCGTAACCGTGTTCGTTGATGTGCAGATTGATCATGAACTGTGCCAGCGCACGGTGCAGACGGGCGATCGGGCCGCGCAGCAGGGCGAAACGGGCGCCGGACAGCTTGGCGGCGGTTTCGAAGTCCAGCCAGCCGAACTTCTCGCCCAGGGCCACGTGGTCCTGAACCGGGAAATCGAAGGCCTTAGGCGTGCCCCAGCGGCGCACTTCAACGTTGCCTACTTCGTCATCGCCGACCGGCACCGATTCGTGCGGCAGGTTCGGGATGCCCAGCAGGATCGAATCCAGCTCGGTCTGGATTGCGTCCAGCTCGACTTTACCGGCGCTCAACTCACCCGCCATGCGCTCGACGTCCGCCATCAACGGCGCGATGTCTTCGCCGCGCTGCTTGGCCTGACCGATGGACTTGGAGCGCGCGTTACGTTCAGCCTGCAGTGCCTCGGTACGGGTCTGGACGGTCTTGCGCTGTTCTTCCAGCGCTTCGATGCGCGCAACATCCAGCGTGTAGCCACGGGATGCCAGGCGGTCCGCTACGTCCTGAAGGTTGCTACGTAACAGTTTGGAATCGAGCATGTCGGTTTCTCGTTATCAAAGTTTGGTCAAGGACAGGCCAGCCCAGGTGGCGAGCAGCCCGCCGAATACGCTGATGGCCGCATAGCCCAGGGCCAGCGGCACTTGCCCGGTTTCCAGCAGGCGCACCGTATCCAGTGAAAAGGATGAAAAAGTCGTCAGGCCCCCGAGGAAGCCGACCATCAACCCGGCGCGCACCTCGATCGGTACTTCCGGGCGCAGCAAAAACAGACCGTATAGAACGCCGATCAGCAAACAGCCCACGATATTAACGGCCAGCGTCGCGGTATAGAAGTGCCGCGGCCAATTCGCGTTGATCCAGTTACCCGTGGCGAAGCGCAATAGCGTACCGGCGACACCGCCGACAGAAACGGCAACGATCAATGGAATCACTATTTTCTCCGCTGTCGGGGGCTTAGGCGATCAAGCTGCGCGAGGTGGTTAAGCTTTTCGCCGATTTTCAGCTCCAGGCCGCGGGGCACGGGTTGATAGAACCGTTGTGGTTCGAGCTCGTCCGGGAAGTAGTCTTCGCCAGCGGCGTAGGCATCCGGTTCATCGTGGGCATAACGGTATTCGTCACCATAGCCCAATTGCTTCATCAACTTGGTCGGCGCGTTGCGCAAGTGCAGCGGCACTTCGAGCGAACCGTGTTCCGTGGCGCTGCGCATCGCGGCTTTGAAGCCCATGTACACCGCATTGCTTTTCGGCGCGCAGGCCAGATAGGTAATGGCCTGGGCCACCGCCAATTCCCCTTCGGGGCTGCCGAGGCGCTCCTGCACCTCCCACGCCGCCAGGCACAGGCTGAGAGCGCGAGGGTCGGCATTACCGATGTCTTCGCTGGCCATGCGCACCACGCGTCGGGCCAGGTACAGCGGGTCGCAACCGCCGTCGATCATCCGCGCAAACCAATACAACGCGCCATCGGGATTGGAGCCACGCACCGACTTATGCAGCGCGGAGATCTGGTCGTAGAAGGCTTCGCCGCCCTTGTCGAAGCGCCGACGGGTATCGCCGAGCAGACTTTGCAGCAGGTCGACGCCGATTTCGCTGTTGTCTTCGGCCAGGTCCGAGGCGTTTTCCAGCAGATTTAGCAGACGCCGGCCATCGCCATCGGCGGCGGACAACAGCATCTGGAAACCTTCATCGCTGAGAGTCAGTTGCCGCTTGCCCAGCCCACGCTCTTCGGTCAATGCGCGATGCACCAGCTTGCGCAGGGCCGCTTCGTCGAGGCTTTTGAGCACATAGACACGCGCCCGGGACAGGAGCGCGTTATTGAGTTCGAACGAGGGGTTTTCGGTGGTCGCGCCGATGAAAATCAGCGTGCCGTCTTCAACGTACGGCAGGAACGCATCCTGCTGGGACTTGTTGAAGCGGTGCACTTCATCGACAAACAGGATGGTGCGTTTACCGTACTGCCCGGCCTGTTGCTTGGCGACTTCCACCGCCTGGCGGATTTCCTTTACGCCGGCCAGTACCGCCGAAACCGTTTCGAAGTGCGCATCAGAGACTTCCGCGAGCAGCCGCGCCAACGTGGTTTTACCCACCCCCGGCGGGCCCCAGAAAATCATCGAATGCAGAGCACCCTGCTCCAGCGCTTCGCGCAAAGGCTTGCCGCGAGCGAGCAGGTGTTCCTGACCGACGTACTCATCCAGATTGGCCGCACGCAAACGGGCGGCCAAGGGCTGAGCAATCGGGGCGCTGCGAAACAGGTCCATCACTACTTATGAAACCTCACTGGGTCCTGATGCCGATCAGTCAAGGATTGAACAGCGCAGTTCCTGTGGGAGCGGGCTTGCCCGCGATGGCGTCGGGTCAGTCAACATTGATATTGAATGCAATGCCGCCATCGCGGGCAAGCCCGCTCCCACAGGTTCTATGTTCTGCTCGTTATTCCTGGATCACATCGGCACCCTTGGGGATGTCGAACTTGAACTTGGACGCAGGAATCGGCTCGTTGGCCTTCACGCCAGTAAACAGAATATTGGTGCGCTGACCGACGCTATCAATCAGCTGCATGTCATTAACCAGACCGTTGCGGAACGACAGGCGCAGGCTGTCGAACAGGGTGTCTTTGGTTTTCGGCTTCAGAGTGAAGTCGATCACGCCGCCGGCTTCCTTGGCGCTGATGTCGAAGCTCTGGCTGATCTTGGACACGTCACCGGACAACAACAGGGCCGGAGTCTGGGTCAGGCGCTGGTCGAGGGTCTTGATAGTGACCTGCTCCAGGTCCGGGTCCCACAGGGAAACCTTCTTGCCATCGGACACCATCAGCTGCTCTTGCGGCGCATCGGTGTGCCAGTAGAACAGGCCCGGGCGCTGCAAAGACATTTGACCGGCGGTTTCCTGCAACTGGGTGCCGCTGCCATCGAGGGTCAGCTGGGAGAAACGCGCGGTCAGGGTCTGGGATTTTTCCAGCAGTTGAGTCAGACGCGCCACGTCCTTGTCATCGGCGTGGGCCGAGAGCGTGGTCAAAGCCAGTACCGGCAGCAACAGCATGCGGATAAGACGCATGGGAGTCCTCATAAACATTCGTGGGAGTGCGGGCGGCATCTCAGACACCGCCCCTTTCAAAACCGGATCAGTCGCGCACCGGGCCAGGGGCCAGGACTTCACGCGAGCCGTTGGTGTTCATGGACGTCACGACCCCGGCCATTTCCATGGCTTCGATCATGCGCGCCGCGCGGTTGTAGCCGATTTTCAGCTTGCGCTGAACCGCGGAGATGGACGCGCGACGGCTTTCCAGTACGAACTGCACCGCTTCGTCGTAGAGCGCATCGGTTTCGGCATCATCGTCGCCACCGCCACCGCCGCCGTTTTCAAAGCCGCTACCGGCCTCTTCGACACCGGCGAGGATGTCATCGTTGTATTCAGGCGCGCCGCGCAGTTTCCAGGCTTCAACCACCCGGTGAACCTCATCATCGGACACGAACGCGCCGTGAACACGAATCGGCAGGCTGGTGCCCGGCGGCATGTACAACATATCACCGTGGCCCAGCAGTTGTTCGGCGCCGCCCTGGTCGATGATGGTTCGCGAATCGATCTTGCTCGATACCTGGAACGCCATACGGGTCGGAATGTTCGCCTTGATCAGACCAGTGATCACGTCCACCGACGGCCGCTGGGTCGCGAGGATCAAGTGGATACCGGCCGCACGGGCCTTCTGGGCGATACGGGCGATCAGCTCTTCAACCTTCTTGCCGACGATCATCATCATGTCGGCGAATTCGTCGACGACCACGACAATGGTCGGCAGTTTTTGCAGCAGCGGCGCTTCGTCGTGGATGCTTTCGCGCTTGTACAGCGGATCGCTCAACGGCTCGCCGGCGTCCTGGGCTTCCTTGACCTTGGCGTTGAAGCCCGACAGGTTACGCACGCCCATCTTCGCCATCAGTTTGTAGCGCCGTTCCATCTCGGCGACGCTCCAGCGCAAGGCGTTGGCGGCGTCCTTCATGTCAGTGACCACCGGGCACAGCAGGTGCGGAATGCCTTCGTAGATCGACAGCTCGAGCATTTTCGGGTCGATCATTATCAGTTTGGCGTCTTCAGGACCAGACTTGAACAGAATCGACAGGATCATCGCGTTCACACCCACCGACTTACCGGAACCGGTCGTACCGGCCACCAGCAAGTGCGGCATTTTCGCCAGGTCGGTGATGACCGGTTTGCCGCCGATATCATGACCCAGGGCCAGGGTGACCGGGGACTTGAAGTTATCGTACTCGGGGGTCGACAAAACCTCGGAGAACCGCACGATCTGCCGGTCTTCGTTAGGGATCTCGATACCGACCGTGGTCTTGCCCGGAATCACTTCGACGACACGCACACTGGTCACGGCCAGGGAACGGGCCAGGTCTTTCGCCAGGTTGGAAATGCGGCTGACTTTGACGCCGGCTGCTGGCTGGATTTCGTAACGGGTAATGACCGGGCCCGGGTGAATCGAATCCACCGAGACTTCGACGCCGAATTCCTTGAGCTTGATTTCCAGCAAGTGGCCGACGGCCGCCAGGGATTCAGGCGAATAATTGAGTTGTTTCTTTTCCGCGGGGTCGAGAATCGAGATCGGCGGCAAGGTGCCTTCCACGGCGCTGTCGACGAACAACGGCGCCTGTTTCTCTTTTTCCACGCGCTTGCTCGGCGCTGCGGGTTTGGGCGGAGCCGGGGCAATCACCGGCGGTACCTGTTTCTCGCGCTCGAACATGTGCTTGCTCAGGGCCTGCTCGCGCTCGATCAGGCGCTCCTTGACCTTGGCCTGCTCGCGTTTGTCGGTGACAGTCGGCGCGACCACGTCATGCACGCGATCGTCGACCTCACGCAGTTGGGCGACCAGTTGCTTGCGTTCCATACGGGCCGCCCACCAGCGATTGGCCGCACCCTGAAACAGTTCGAACAGATCTAGGGTGATCTTGCCGGTGACGTCCATCACCTTGAACCACGACAGATCGGTGAATACTGTCAGGCCGAACAGGAACAGCGCGATGAACAACAACGTGCTGCCCTGGATGTTCAGCGCGTTCCGGGCCAGATCGCCGAGGCTTTCGCCCAAAGCGCCACCTGCGCCGGCCGGCAGACCGGTCGCCGCATGGAAATGGATGTGGGCCAGCGCTGCACCCGACAGCACCAGAAACACCAGGCCGATCAGGCGCCAGGAGAACAGCCAGCCGCTCCACTGCCACGGCTCGTGCCGCTGGCGGAAGATCTGATACGCCTTGATCGCCAGCAGCAGCGGAAAAATATAGGCGAAGTAACCCAGGACCATGAACAGGATGTCGGCGCTGTACGAGCCGGCCGGCCCGCCGAAGTTCTGCACATCGTCGATCTTGCTGTTATGGCTCCAGCCCGGATCGTCTTTGCCGTAGGTCAACAAAGCCATCATCAGGAACAGGCACAAGGCGCCGATGGCGATCAATGCACCTTCCTTGAGCCGGTAGTGCAATTGCTGGCGCCAGAGCGGGACGACTGTTTTAGGTGCTGCGGTGGATTTCTTCAAAACGCTTCTTTTCCTGCGCCCATGGCGCGTCCATCTGTTGAATGACTATAAAAACTGCCCAATCCAGGCAGGTAAAAAAGTTAACAGGCGCAACTGGGACTACTTTTAACACTGCGCCCCGGTTTTTCGAAATACGGCACGCACCGCTTTTTTGATACAAACACTGTTACAAGCGAGCATTGTACGGGTTTGTTCACCCGATGCCATGCTTGAGACCCTTGGGTGCAAGCATAGCCAACAGCACAGTACGCGCAGTCCAATTTGAGCATGCATTCTCTTTTGTGACAAAGGCTTATGAGGTGTTTTTATGACTGAAGCGAAGCATTCCCGCCTGATCATTCTGGGTTCCGGCCCTGCCGGTTACAGCGCAGCCGTTTATGCCGCTCGCGCCAACCTCAAACCCGTTGTCATTACCGGCATACAGGCAGGTGGCCAGCTGACCACCACCGTCGAAGTCGACAACTGGCCCGGCGACGTCGAAGGCCTGACCGGCCCGGTACTGATGGAACGCATGCAAAAACACGCCGAACGCTTCGACACAGAGATCGTTTACGACCACATCCACACGGCCAAGTTGCAACAGCGCCCGCTCGAGCTCATCGGCGACAGTGGCACCTACACCTGTGATGCGCTGATTATCGCCACCGGCGCTTCGGCCCAATACCTGGGGCTGCCATCGGAAGAAGCCTTTGCCGGCAAAGGGGTTTCGGCCTGCGCCACGTGCGATGGCTTCTTCTACCGCAACCAGGTGGTCGCGGTGGTCGGCGGAGGTAACACGGCCGTTGAAGAAGCGCTGTACCTGTCGAACATCGCCAAGGAAGTTCATCTGATTCACCGTCGCGACAAACTGCGCTCGGAGAAGATCCTCCAGGACAAACTCTTCGAAAAAGCCGCCAACGGCAATATCCGCCTGCACTGGAACCAGAATCTGGATGAAGTACTGGGCGACGCCAGCGGTGTGACCGGTGCCCGCCTGCGGCACAGTCATACGGGCGAAACCAATGAATTGCCGCTGGCCGGTGTATTCATCGCCATCGGCCATAAGCCCAACACCGACCTGTTCCAGGGCCAGCTGAAAATGCGTGACGGCTACCTGCTGATCAAGGGCGGTAGTGAAGGTGACGCCACTGCCACCGACATCGAAGGCGTGTTCGCTGCCGGCGATGTGGCCGATCATATTTACCGCCAGGCGGTGACGTCCGCCGGGGCCGGCTGCATGGCCGCGCTGGATGCCGAGAAGTATCTCGATGACATCCCCACTGTTTGACGGTTAACCTGCTTCAAGGCGGGCTCAACGGCCCGCTACCGCCCTCCCCTTCTGCAAGCCCGGATGCCATGCTGACTTGGTTACAACGCAACACCCTGACCTTCCCGCCGCTGGAAAAAGCCATGCGCGACCCCAACGGGCTGCTGGCCGCGGGCGGCGATTTGTCCGCCGATCGCCTGATTCAAGCCTATCGTCATGGCTGCTTTCCGTGGTTCTCGGAAGGCCAGCCGATTCTCTGGTGGTCGCCAGATCCGCGCACGGTACTGTTTCCCGACGAACTGCATGTCTCCCGCAGCTTGAACAAACTGTTGCGTCAACAGCGCTACCAAGTGACCTTCGATCGGGATTTTGCCGCGGTCATCCGCGCCTGCGCCGCACCGCGCGAGTACGCTGACGGCACCTGGATCACCCAAGCGATGCAGGACGCCTACGTCGAACTGCACAGGCGTGGTTACGCCCATTCGGTGGAGGTCTGGGACGATGGCGTGCTGGTCGGCGGGCTCTACGGCCTGGCTATGGGGCAGTTGTTCTTTGGCGAATCGATGTTCAGCCGCGCCGACAACGCCTCCAAATATGGTTTCGCCACCCTGGTGCGACATCTGAAAGACTCAGGTTTTGTGCTGATCGACTGCCAGATGCCTACCGATCATCTGCACAGTTTGGGTGCCCGCGCGATTCCACGCCGCGAATTTGCCGGCTACCTTGCGCGGCACCTGGATCAACCGGGCTGCTCCAACTGGGTTTGCTGAGCGACTTTTGCGCGCGTGGCTTACACTTAATGCGGGGAAACGAATTGAGAGCGCCCCCTAATCAAAAGCTTATCCCGAGGGTTGATCATGACCGAGTTGGCGCGTTTGAAGTTCTATGCCACTCAGCCCCACTCTTGCAGTTATCTGCCCGAGGAGCAGGCCACGACGCTGTTCCTCGACCCTAGTCAGCCCATGGATGTGCATGTCTACGCAGATCTGTCGGAAATGGGCTTTCGTCGTAGTGGCGATCATCTCTACCGGCCCCATTGCCAGCATTGCAATGCGTGCGTACCAGCGCGCATTCCTGTGGCGCAATTTACCCCCAACCGTCAGCAGAAACGCATTGTCAAACGCAATGCCGACTTACAGGTACGTCCGGCCAGACCAAAGTTCAGCGAAGAGTATTTCGACCTTTATCAGCGCTACATCGAACAACGTCACGCCGATGGCGACATGTATCCGCCGAGCCGCGACCAGTTTTCGACCTTCCTGGTGCGTGACCTGCCTTTCTCCCGCTTCTATGAATTCCGTCTCGAAGGCCGACTGCTGGCAGTGGCCGTCACTGACTTGCTGCCCAACGGTTTGTCGGCGGTCTACACCTTCTACGAGCCCGGCGAGGAGCGTCGCAGCCTGGGGCGTTACGCGATTCTCTGGCAGATCGGCGAAGCCCGGCGCCTGGGGCTGGAAGCGGTCTATCTCGGCTACTGGATCAAAAACTGCAAAAAAATGAGCTACAAGACCCAATATCGCCCTATCGAACTGCTGATTAATCAGCGTTGGGTCATCCTGAGCTAGAACCCCTTGGCTTAAACCCCATTTTTCGGGCACAATGCACGCCGCTTTTGCCTGGCGCAGTTGCACCGGGCCATTCATTGGACACCGAGGGCTTTACTGCATGTCGAAAGAAGACAGCTTCGAAATGGAAGGCACTGTCGTCGACACCCTGCCCAACACCATGTTTCGTGTGGAGTTGGAAAATGGGCACGTCGTAACCGCGCATATCTCCGGCAAGATGCGCAAGAACTACATCCGTATTCTTACCGGCGACAAAGTGCGCGTCGAGCTGACGCCCTATGACTTGAGCAAAGGGCGCATCACCTACCGCGCTCGCTAATCAAGTCAATACAAAACGCCCGGCTATGCCGGGCGTTTTTGTTTGTGTGGAAATTAGCTGCCACATTTCGAGCCGTTGCACAGATCCTGTGGGAGCGGGCTTGCCCGCGATAGCGGTGGGTCTGCTTGCCTGGATGCTGAATGTGCCGCCGCCTTCGCGGGCAAGCCCGCTCCCACAGGGTTTTGTGTTTATCGCTTGAAATCGACCAGACAGCAAAAAGGCGCCAATCGGCGCCTTTTTGCTTTGTTGCGGTTTAACGTCAGGCCATTTCAGCCGTGGTCTCGAACTCGAAGGTCAGCTCGCCGTCCTTGATGTCGATGTGTACCACACCGCCATGTTCGGCCAGTTCGCCAAAGAGAATCTCCTCCGCCAGCGGACGCTTGATCTTGTCCTGAATCAAACGCGCCATTGGACGAGCGCCCATTGCCGAGTCGTAGCCACCCGCTGCCAGCCAGCTGCGAGCAGCGTCGGTGACTTCCAGCAGTACACGCTTGTCTTCCAGCTGCGCCTGAAGTTCGGTAAGGAACTTGTCCACCACGCTTTTGATGACCTCATGGCTGAGGCGACCAAACTGGATAATGGTGTCCAGACGGTTACGGAATTCCGGCGTGAAGCTCTTCTTGATCACTTCCATCGCATCGGACGAGTGGTCCTGATAGGTGAAACCGATCGAAGCACGCGCTGCGGTCTCGGCACCGGCGTTGGTCGTCATGATGACGATCACGTTACGGAAGTCCGCCTTGCGCCCGTTGTTATCGGTCAGCGTACCGTGGTCCATGACCTGCAACAGCAGGTTGAAGACTTCCGGATGCGCCTTCTCGATTTCATCGAGCAGCAGCACGCAGTGAGGCTGTTTGGTGATGGCTTCGGTCAGCAGACCGCCCTGATCGAACCCGACATAGCCTGGAGGCGCACCGATCAGACGCGATACGGTGTGGCGCTCCATGTACTCGGACATGTCGAAGCGAACCAGTTCGACACCCAACGCCTTGGCCAGTTGTCGCGCGGCCTCGGTTTTACCAACACCGGTCGGCCCTGCGAACAGGAACGAACCGACAGGTTTGTCAGGTGACTTGAGGCCGGCACGGGACAGTTTGATCGCAGTCGACAGCGAGTCGATCGCCGCATCCTGGCCAAATACCGTGAGCTTCAGGTCACGCTCAAGGTTACGCAGCAGCTCTTTGTCGGAGCTGGTGACGTGTTTTGGCGGAATTCGCGCGATTTTCGCAACGATGTCCTCGACCTGAGGCACTTCGATACGTTTCACGCGCTTCTCGATCGGTTGCAGACGCTGATAGGCGCCCGCCTCGTCGATGACATCGATGGCCTTGTCCGGCATGTGCCGGTCATTGATGTAACGCGAGGCCAGTTCAGCAGCGGCGCGCAGGGCTTCATCGCTGTATTCGATGTTGTGGTGCGCTTCGAAACGCCCTTTCAGGCCTCGCAGGATGCCAATGGTGTCTTCCACCGAAGGTTCCGACACATCGACCTTCTGGAAGCGCCGGGCCAGAGCACGGTCCTTCTCGAAGATCCCACGGAATTCCTGGAACGTGGTCGAACCGATGCAGCGAATGTCGCCCGAAGACAGCAATGGCTTGAGCAGGTTCGAAGCATCCATGACGCCACCGGACGCAGCGCCCGCACCAATGATGGTGTGGATCTCGTCGATGAACAGGATCGCCTGCGGACGTTTTTTCAGCTCATTGAGCAGCGCCTTGAAGCGCTTCTCGAAATCGCCGCGGTATTTGGTCCCGGCCAGCAAAGCCCCCAGATCGAGGGAATACACCACGCTGTTGGCCAGCAGATCCGGCACCTGGTTGTCGACAATGCGTTTGGCCAGGCCTTCGGCAATCGCGGTTTTACCCACGCCCGCCTCGCCCACCAGCAGCGGATTGTTTTTGCGACGACGCGCGAGGATCTGCGCGACGCGCTCGACCTCCAGCTCACGGCCTACCAACGGATCGATACGACCCTGGCGCGCGAGTTCGTTGAGGTTGCTGGCATAAGCATCCAGAGGATTGCCTGAAGAAGAAGACTCACCGCCCTCGTCGTCCTGCATATCTTGTTCACCTTCAGAGTGATCGCCATGCCCCGGCACTTTGGAAATGCCATGGGCGATGTAGTTGACGACATCGATGCGCGCAACGCTCTGCTGTTTCAGCAGAAACACTGCCTGACTCTCTTGCTCACTGAAGATTGCGACCAGCACGTTAGCGCCAGTCACTTCGCGTTTGCCCGAGCTCTGTACGTGAAAGACAGCACGTTGCAGCACACGCTGGAAGCCCAAGGTTGGCTGGGTTTCACGATCCTCGTCATGAAGAGGGATCAATGGCGTGGTGGAGTCGATGAACTCCTGCAGATCATGCTTGAGTTTGTCGAGGTTTGCGCCGCAGGCACGCAAAACGGTGGCGGCAGCCTCATTATCCAATAGGGCCAGCAGAAGGTGCTCGACGGTCATGAATTCATGACGCTTCGAACGAGCCTCCTTGAAGGCAAGATTGAGGGTGACTTCGAGCTCGCGGTTTAACATAGCTTCACCTCATACCCAAGTGGTCGGCGATTAACCGTCCTTCTCGATTTCACAGAGTAGCGGATGCTGGCTTTCCCTGGCGTACTGGTTGACCTGCATGGCCTTGGTCTCGGCGATGTCGCGGGTAAACACTCCACATACTGCCCGTCCTTCTGTGTGGACGGCCAGCATGACCTTGGTCGCCAGCTCGCGATTCAGGTTAAAAAACACCTCGAGCACTTCGACGACGAAATCCATCGGTGTGTAGTCATCGTTGAACAAAACCACCTTGTACATCGGTGGCGCCTGTAAAGCAGGCTTAGCCTCCTGAACAGCAATGCCTGCGGAATCGTCGTCGTGTTCCTCCGGGTGATCTTTTTGGAGAGCCGGGCGATCCTGATTGAATGTTAGTCGAATCTGGCTGATTGCATGCATGGAAAGAAAGGTTCGTCAGTTGTGCGAATTCAGTGATGGGGGCGGTTATGAACGTTTTCAACTCCGACTGCCCGGTCACCTTGACTATCGGAAAATCGGTGTTACAACCAATAGAGCCCACAGTGGGTAAAAAAGGTCCGCGGAGTCAATCTATTTACAAGATTAGACTGCGGATTAACTGGATGATACTCCAGTGATGGAGTCTGTTGCAGAGGGATATGGGTATGGCTGTCGGTAAGGTGAAATGGTTCAACAATGCCAAGGGGTTCGGTTTCATTAACACCGACGCCAGAGAAGGTCGTGACGAGGATGGCAAGGAAATCGATTTCTTTGCCCACTATTCGGCCATTGAGATGGATGGATACAAAACCCTCAAGGCTGGGCAAAGCGTTAGCTTCGAGATCATTCAGGGCCCCAAAGGGCTGCATGCAGTGAAGATTGCGTCTGCCACCTCCCCGAACGAACAGAGCGCCCCTGCCATCCGGCAAGAAACAGTGTCGAGCTGACGCAGCTCTCATCCAGTCATAAAAAACCGCCCGAAGGCGGTTTTTTTGTACCGACGCGCTTACATATGTGAAATCAGCGCATCACCAAACCCTGAAGACGAAACCAGTTTGGCGCCTTCCATCAGGCGCTCGAAATCATAGGTCACGGTCTTGGCGGAAATCGCGCCGTTGGTGCCTTTGATGATCAGGTCGGCCGCTTCGGTCCAGCCCATGTGACGCAGCATCATCTCGGCGGACAGGATCAACGAACCCGGGTTGACCTGGTCCTTGCCGGCGTACTTCGGCGCAGTACCGTGGGTGGCTTCGAACATGGCCACGGTGTCGGACAGGTTGGCACCCGGTGCAATACCAATACCGCCCACTTCGGCCGCCAGGGCGTCGGAGAGGTAGTCGCCGTTCAGGTTCAGGGTCGCGATCACATCGTATTCCGCCGGGCGCAGCAGGATCTGCTGGAGCATGGCGTCGGCGATGGCATCCTTGACGATGACGTTCTTGCCGGTTTTCGGGTTCTTGAACTGCATCCACGGACCGCCGTCGAGCAGGGTCGCGCCGAATTCTTCAGCGGCCACTTCGTAGGCCCATTCCTTGAAGGCACCTTCGGTGAACTTCATGATGTTGCCTTTGTGCACGATGGTCAGCGAGTCGCGGTCGTTGTCGACCACATACTGCAGAGCCTTGCGCGCCAGACGCTTGGTGCCTTCCAGGGAAACCGGCTTGACGCCGATACCGCAGTTTTCGTCGAAACGGATCTTGGTGACGCCCATTTCTTCTTTAAGGAACTTGATGACCTTGGTCGCTTCCGGCGAACCGGCTTTCCATTCGATACCGGCATAAATGTCTTCCGAGTTTTCGCGGAAGATGGTCATGTCGACATCGCCTGGCTTCTTGACCGGGCTAGGTACGCCTTCGAACCAGCGCACCGGACGCAGGCACACATACAGGTCGAGCTGCTGGCGCAGGGCTACGTTCAGCGAACGGATGCCGCCACCGACCGGCGTGGTCAGAGGGCCCTTGATGGAAACCACGTAATCCTTGACCGCGTCCAGGGTTTCCTGAGGCAGCCAGGTGTCCTGATCGTAAACCTGAGTTGCTTTCTCCCCGGCGTAGACTTCCATCCAGGAAATTTTGCGCTCGCCGCCGTAAGCCTTCTTAACAGCAGCATCGACAACCTTGATCATGACCGGGCTGATATCAACGCCAATACCATCGCCTTCGATGAAGGGGATGATCGGGTTGTTAGGAACATTGAGAGAATGGTCCGCATTGACGGTGATTTTGTCGCCGACGGCTGGAACCTGAATCTTCTTGTATCCCATGCTGAACTCCATTGTTTGGATTGAACATCTGGCTGCGTTCGAGCGTACCCCAGTTAAATCGGCGCGCAAACCCTATGTTCCGCCCATCTGCCGCAAAGCTGCACAGTTCGCGACGTACAAGGCTGAAAGCAAAGGGAAAAGCGCCAAACTCAAGCACGGCGAACGACTCTACGCGCCGCACTCCCCTGCGACCTTTAGACCAATGGACGAAAAACGTTGCCTATGAACCATCGGCAGATTGCCAGCTACCTATGTATAATGCCGCCGCTGACCACAGAGTCACGACGGCCGACCGCTCTATCACAAGACGTTGGGCCCGAATAAGCCGGATTGTTATCGCAGTCCACCCGCTTGACGCTCGACTGATGCACCCAACATCACCGCGAAGAAACCTCGACATTCGGCTCATGGATGACTTTGAACGAACGCGCTTACCCGGCGCCCCTCGAGTTTCTGCGCACGCTTTAGCAAAGAAGAGAGAGTTAATCCGAATATGCCCACCCGCTCGAAGATCATCTATACCTTCACCGACGAAGCCCCAGCCCTCGCCACCTATTCACTGTTGCCTATCGTAGAGGCTTTCACCGCCTCGGCTGATATCGCCGTTGAAACCCGCGATATCTCTCTTGCAGGGCGCATTCTGGCCAGCTTCCCCGAGCAATTGGGTGACAAAGCCGTAGCCGACCACCTCGCCGAACTGGGCGACCTGGCCGTTACGCCTGAAGCCAACATCATCAAGTTGCCGAACATCAGCGCTTCGGTTCCGCAACTGCAGGCCGCGATCAAAGAGCTGCAAGCCCAGGGCTTCGCACTGCCGGACTACCCGGAAACCGTGACCAGCGATGCCGACAAGCTCGCCAAATCGCGTTACGACAAAATCAAGGGCAGCGCCGTGAACCCGGTTCTGCGCGAAGGCAACTCTGATCGTCGTGCGCCACTGTCGGTCAAGAACTACGCACGCAAGCACCCGCACAAAATGGGCGCCTGGGCCAAAGACTCCAAGTCCCATATCGCTCACATGAGCACCGGCGATTTCTACGGCAGCGAAAAAGCCGCCCTGATCGACGCCGCTGACGCCGTCAAAATCGAACTGATCGCTCAAGACGGCACCACCACCGTCCTGAAAGAAAAAACCACCGTGCAAGCCGGTGAGATCCTCGATTGCGCCGTTCTGAGCAAAAAAGCGCTGCGCAGCTTCATCGCGGCCGAGATCGAAGACGCCAAAGCCAAAGGCGTGCTGCTGTCGGTTCACCTGAAAGCCACCATGATGAAGGTCTCCGACCCGATCATGTTCGGCCAGATCGTTGCCGAGTTCTATAAAGACGCACTGGCCAAGCACGCTGACGTGCTGGCACAGATCGGCTTCAACCTGAACAACGGCATCGGCGATCTGTACGCTCGCATCAAGGCTTTGCCTGCCGAGCAACAAGCGCAGATCGAAGCGGACATCCAGGCGGTCTACGCCGTTCGTCCGTCGCTGGCCATGGTCAACTCCGACAAAGGCATCACCAACCTGCACGTGCCGAGCGACGTCATCGTCGACGCCTCGATGCCGGCGATGATCCGTGACTCCGGCAAGATGTGGGGCACTGACGGTCAGCTGCACGACACCAAGGCTGTGATACCGGATCGCTGCTACGCCACCATCTACCAGGCGGTGATCGAAGACTGCAAGGCTAACGGTGCTTTCGATCCGACCACCATGGGCAGCGTGCCAAACGTTGGCCTGATGGCGAAAAAAGCCGAAGAGTACGGCTCCCACGACAAGACTTTCCAGATCAAGGCAAACGGCGTAGTTCGGGTTTCCGACGGCGCTGGCCGCACTCTGCTGGAACAGTCGGTTGAAGCCGGCGACATCTTCCGCATGTGCCAGACCAAAGACGCGCCGATCCAGGATTGGGTCAAACTGGCCGTTAACCGTGCCCGTGCAAGCGCAACTCCGGCCATTTTCTGGCTGGACCCAATGCGCGCCCACGATGGCGTAGTGATCGAGAAAGTTCAGGCATACCTGAAGGATCACGATACTGCAGGCCTGGACATCCAGATCATGGCGCCAGTCGATGCGATGAAGTTCACCCTGCAGCGCACTCGCGAAGGCAAGGACACCATTTCGGTGACCGGCAACGTATTGCGCGACTACCTGACCGACCTGTTCCCGATCATGGAACTGGGCACCAGCGCCAAGATGCTGTCGATCGTTCCGCTGATGAACGGCGGTGGCCTGTTCGAAACCGGCGCTGGCGGTTCGGCACCGAAGCACGTTCAGCAGCTGCTGGAAGAGAACTTCCTGCGCTGGGATTCCCTGGGCGAATTCCTGGCCCTGGCTGCTTCCCTCGAGCACTTGGGTGTTACTTACAACAACCCTAAAGCGCTGGTGCTGGCCAAGACCCTGGATCAGGCCACTGGCCAGTTCCTGGACAACAACAAGTCGCCATCGCGCAAAGTCGGCAACATCGACAACCGCGGCAGCCACTTCTACCTGGCGCTGTACTGGGCTCAAGCCCTCGCCGCCCAGACCGAAGACACTGCACTGCAAGCGCAGTTCGGCGAACTGGCCAAAACCCTGACCGAGAACGAAGCGACCATCGTTGCCGAGCTCAACGCCGTTCAGGGCAAGCCAGTGGACATCGGCGGTTACTACCACGCCAATGCCGAGCTGATCAGCAAGGCCATGCGCCCGAGCAACACCTTCAACGCCGCGATCGCTGCGTTGGTTTAAGGTTGTAAGGATGCAAAGAAGCCCCGGCCCAGTGCCGGGGTTTCTGTTTCTGGTTTCTACATATCTATCTGCCGAAACAAAACCCTGTGGGAGCTGGCTTGCCTGCGATAGCGGTTTATCATTCAACATTGATGTCGACTGACCCACCGCCATCGCAGGCAAGCCAGCTCCCACAGGATCGGACTTCAACATTCAAAACGAGGAAGCTTCATGGATTGGCTACCCCACATCACCGTCGCCACCATCGTCGAAGACAATGGTCGCTTCCTGATGGTCGAAGAACTCAAGCACGGACAAACGGTGCTCAATCAACCGGCCGGCCATCTGGACCCGGACGAAACCCTGATCGAAGCCGCCGTGCGTGAAACCCTCGAGGAAACCGGCTGGGACGTCAAGCCGACAGGCGTGGTGGGCATTTATCTCTACACCGCCCCGAGCAACGGCGTGACTTACCAGCGGGTCTGCTTCACCGCAAAACCGCTCAAACACCACCCGGACTATCAGCTGGATGACGGTATCGTCGGCGCAAAATGGCTGACGCGTGACGAACTGCTGCAACAGCGCGCAAACTGGCGCAGTGAGCTGATCATCCGTTGTATCGATGATTATCTGGACGGCAAACACTTCGGTCTCGAACTGATCCGCCCTTCTCTTTAGCCTTGCGGGCTTCGGCCTGCTAGAATCGCGTCCTTTTTAAAGACACTCATTGAATCCCTATGCGTGATCCAGCCCCTTCTGACACACAAAAGAAGCGCGTCATTGTCGGCATGTCCGGCGGCGTGGACTCTTCCGTTTCCGCTCTCCTGCTGATTGAGCAGGGTTATGAGGTGGAAGGCCTGTTCATGAAGAACTGGGAAGAAGACGATGGAACGGAATACTGCACCGCCATGGATGACCTGGCGGATGCTCAGGCCGTGTGCGACAAGATTGGCATCAAGCTGCACACCGCCAACTTCGCCGCCGAGTACTGGGACAACGTGTTCGAGCATTTCCTGGCCGAATACAAGGCCGGTCGCACGCCGAACCCGGACATCCTCTGCAACCGCGAAATCAAGTTCAAGGCGTTCCTCGACTACGCCATGATGCTCGGCGCCGACCTGATCGCCACCGGCCACTACGTGCGCCGCCGCGACATCGATGGCCGCACCGAATTGCTCAAGGGCCTGGATCCGAACAAGGACCAGAGCTACTTCCTGCACGCCGTCGGCGGCGAACAGATCGCCAAGACTCTGTTCCCGGTCGGCGAGCTGGAAAAACCCGAAGTGCGCGCGATTGCCGAGAAACATGACCTGGCCACCGCGAAGAAAAAGGATTCCACCGGGATCTGCTTTATCGGCGAACGCCGCTTCAGCGACTTCCTCAAGCAATACCTGCCGGCCCAGCCAGGCGAGATCAAGACCACCGAAGGCGAAGTCATCGGCCGTCACCATGGCTTGATGTATCACACCATCGGCCAACGCCAGGGCTTGGGCATCGGCGGCTTGAAAGACGCCAGTGACGAGCCGTGGTACGTGCTGATCAAGGACCTGGAACACAACGAACTGATCGTTGGCCAGGGCAACGATCACCCTTATTTGTTCTCCCGCGCCCTGCTCGCCTCGGACATCTATTGGGTCAACCCGATCGACTTGAGCGAGCCGCGCAAGCTGACCGCCAAAGTGCGTTATCGCCAGAGCGACCAGCCTTGCACACTGGAAAAGACTGCCACCGGCTACCGCGCGACCTTCGATGACCCGCAACGCGCGGTCACCCCAGGCCAATCCGTGGTGTTCTACGACGGTGAAATCTGCCTCGGCGGTGGCGTGATCGAAGTGGCCGAACCCTGGACCAGCAAGGGTCAGCGTTCATGAGCCCGACTCAGGAGCAATTGACAGCCCTGGGCGGCGTGTTTCTCGCCGCCGTACTGGTCGACAAAATCGCCAAGAGCGGCCAGACCAACGAAGCCGGCCTGACCTGCATGCTCGGCAGCCTGCTGATTCGCGACCCCAAGGACACGCTGGAAGTCTATGGCGGTGACGACATCAACCTGCGTGAAGGCTACCGCGCCTTGATCGGCGCTCTGGAGCGCGACCCCAGCACCCTTCAGCGCGAACCGCTGCGCTATGCCCTGTCAATGCTGGGGCTGGAGCGTCAATTGGCCAAGCGCGAAGACATGCTGGAAGTGATCGGCAAGCGTTTGCCACAGATCCAGTCTCAGGTCGAACACTTCGGCCCGGCTCATGAAAACGTAATCGCCGCCTGCGGTGCGCTGTATCAGGACACCCTGAGCACCCTGCGCCAACGGATTCAGGTGCATGGCGATATGCGCAACCTGCAGCAACCGAGCAATGCTTCGAAGATTCGCGCTCTGTTGCTGGCCGGGATCCGTTCGGCACGCCTGTGGCGGCAGTTGGGCGGTCATCGCTGGCAGTTGGTGATCAGCCGGCGCAAGTTGCTTAAAGAGCTTTACCCGCTGATGCGCAGCAGCTGAACCGCGCCCGCAATACCGCTTTGTAGTCAGTAACGCGTAATACGCCGGTCAGTTGGCAACGGACCGGCGGATTTTTTCATGTATGATACGCGCCCCATTTCGTTGCCCGACTGTCCGAGAACACCCCATGCAGCTCTCTTCGCTCACTGCGGTTTCCCCTGTTGACGGCCGCTACGCCGGCAAAACCCAGGCCCTGCGCCCAATTTTCAGCGAATACGGTCTGATCCGTGCTCGCGTTCTGGTTGAAGTGCGCTGGCTCCAGCGCCTGGCCGCTCACCCCGCCATCAGTGAAGTGCCGGCGTTCTCCGCCGAAGCCAACGCTGTATTGAACACCCTGGCGGAAAACTTCTCTCTGGAGCACGCCGAACGTGTCAAAGAGATCGAGCGCACCACCAACCACGACGTAAAAGCCATTGAGTACCTGCTCAAAGAGCAAGCGGCCAAGCTGCCAGAACTGGCTGCCGTCAGCGAATTCATCCACTTTGCCTGCACCAGCGAGGACATCAACAACCTGTCCCACGCCCTGATGCTGCGCGAAGGCCGTGATGATGTGATGCTGCCGCTGATGCGCCAGACTGCCGAAGCCATTCGCGAACTGGCCATCCGTTTCGCTGACGTGCCGATGCTGTCGCGCACCCACGGTCAACCGGCCTCGCCGACCACCCTGGGCAAAGAGCTGGCGAACGTGGTTTACCGTCTGGAGCGTCAAATCGCTCAAGTCGCCGCTGTTCCGCTGCTGGGCAAGATCAACGGCGCTGTCGGCAACTACAACGCTCACCTGTCGGCCTACCCTGAGATCGACTGGGAAGCCAACGCCCGCGCCTTCATCGAAGACGAGTTGGGCCTGGGCTTCAACCCGTACACCACGCAGATCGAACCGCACGACTACATCGCCGAGCTGTTCGACGCGATCGCGCGCTTCAACACCATCCTGATCGACTTCGACCGCGACATCTGGGGCTACATCTCCCTGGGTTATTTCAAACAGCGCACCATCGCTGGTGAAATCGGTTCGTCGACCATGCCGCACAAGGTCAACCCGATCGACTTCGAAAACTCCGAAGGCAATCTGGGTATCGCCAACGCACTGTTCCAGCACCTGGCGAGCAAGCTGCCGATCTCCCGCTGGCAGCGCGACCTGACCGACTCCACCGTACTGCGCAACCTCGGTGTCGGCTTCGCCCACAGCGTGATCGCGTACGAAGCCAGCCTCAAAGGCATCAGCAAGCTGGAGCTCAATGCTCAGAAGATTGCTGCCGACCTGGACGCGTGCTGGGAAGTATTGGCCGAGCCAATCCAGACCGTGATGCGTCGCTACAACATCGAAAACCCGTACGAAAAGCTGAAAGAACTGACTCGTGGCAAGGGCATCAGCCCTGAAGCGCTGCAGACTTTCATCGACGGCCTGGACATGCCAGCCGCCGCCAAGGCTGAGCTGGAACTGCTCACCCCGGCAAACTACATCGGTAACGCTGTAGCGCAAGCCAAACGCATCTGATCGACCGCTCTACCCGTTTGAGACGCCCGGCAGCGCCGGGCGTTTTTATTCCCGTCTGAAAAGTGCTTTTTTTCAATAGGTTACACATGAATCCTGACATTCCTCTTCAACTTCTGGGCGGCATCACGGCGCGCGAATTCCTGCGCGACTACTGGCAGAAAAAACCCCTGCTGATCCGCCAGGCGATTCCTGATTTCGAAAGCCCGATCGACGCCGACGAACTGGCCGGCCTGGCGCTGGAAGAAGAAGTCGAGTCGCGCCTGGTGATCGAGCACGGCGAGCGCCCTTGGGAATTGCGCCGCGGCCCGTTCGCCGAAGACGAATTCAGCAAACTGCCGGAACGCGACTGGACGCTGCTGGTGCAAGCGGTCGACCAATTCGTGCCGGAAGTCAGCGAACTGCTGGAAAACTTCCGCTTCCTGCCGAGCTGGCGCGTCGACGACGTGATGATCAGCTTTGCCGCCCCGGGTGGCAGCGTGGGTCCGCACTTCGATAACTACGACGTGTTCCTGCTGCAAGGCCACGGCAAGCGCAACTGGAAAATCGGCCAGATGTGCGATGCCGAGAGCAAGCTGCTGCCGCACGCGGACCTGCGCATCCTCGCTGATTTCGAAGCCACCGATGAGTGGGTTCTGGAACCGGGCGACATGCTGTATCTGCCGCCACGCCTGGCCCATTGCGGCGTTGCGGTGGATGACTGCATGACCTACTCGGTCGGCTTCCGCGCCCCGAGCGCCTCTGAAGTGCTGACTCACTTCACCGACTTCCTCAGCCAGTTCCTGACCGATGAAGAGCGCTACACCGATGCCGACGCATTGCCGGCGGTCGATCCGCACCAGATTCAGCACGACGCCCTTGATCGCCTGAAAGCGTTGCTGGCCGAGCACATGAGCGATGAGCGCCTGCTGCTGACCTGGTTCGGCCAGTACATGACCGAGCCGCGCTACCCGGAGCTGGTCGTCGGCCCGGAAGAAGTCGAAGAAGAAGACTTCCTCGCCAGCCTTGAACAAGGCGCCGTGCTGATCCGCAACCCGAGCGCGCGCATGGCCTGGTCCGAAGTCGATGACGACCTGCTGCTGTTCGCCAGCGGCCAGAGCCGTTACCTGCCGGGCAAACTGCGCGAGCTGCTGAAACTGATCTGCGCCGCCGACGCCCTGCACACCGACAACCTCGGTGACTGGCTGAACGACGAAGACGGTCGCGGCCTGCTGTGCGAGCTGGTCAAGCAAGGCAGCCTGGGGTTTGCTGATGAATAAAATTCACGTACGTGTCGCAGACTGGCAAAAGGACAACGCCGAGATCCGGCGCATTCGTGAGACGGTGTTCATCGCCGAGCAATCCGTTCCGCCTGAGCTGGAATGGGATGCTGATGACGCAACGGCAGTCCACTTTCTGGCCTTTGAAGGCGACTTTCCGATCGGCACCGCTCGACTGTTGCCAGATGGCCACATTGGCCGGGTGTCGGTACTGAAGGACTGGCGCGGCTTGAAAGTCGGCGATGCGCTGATGCAAGCGGTGATCGGTGAAGCCGAGGAACGCGGACTGAAGCAGCAGATGCTGAGCGCGCAAGTGCAGGCCACGGCGTTCTATGAGCGCTTGGGTTTCAGCATGGTCAGTGAGGAATTCCTGGAAGCCGGGATTCCGCATGTGGACATGGTGCGTCACTCCGCTTGATACCGAGGTGCAGCCATCGCGGGCAAGCCCGGCTCCCACAGGCTCAGCGTGATCCCTGTGGGAGCGGGCTTGCCCGCGATAGCAATCTCAAGAACACCACAAAACGCCCCGCCATCCTCGATGCCGGGGCGTTTTGCTGTCTACGATTCAACTTGCCCCACTGCGGGCCGACAAACTGGCAATATCAAGACTTTAAAGGCCGGAGATAACGGATATGTCCCTACGCACCCTGCTCACCACGCTGCTGCTGACCTGCAGTTTTTCGGTCATGGCCGCCACCGAGATCGTGCCCCTGAACTATCGCACCAGCGCTGATCTGCTGCCGGTGGCGCAGAATTTCATCGGCAAGGACGGTCAGGTCAGCGCCTATGGCAATCAGCTGATCGTCAACGCAGAACAGCGCAAGATCGACGAACTCAAGGCCTTGATCAGCCAACTCGACGTGGCCGCCAAGCGCTTGCTGATCACCGTCGACACCAACGAAAACAACTTCCAGGGCGATCAGGGTTACTCGGTGAACGGTGCCAAGCCGAGCCAGACTCGTATCATCAACCGCAGCACCGACAGCCGTGAAGGTGGTATCCAGCAGGTTCAGGCCAGCGAAGGCACACCGGCGCTGATCCTGGTCGGCCAGAGCGTGCCGCTGACCAGCACCCAGACCGACAGCTATGGCGACCTGCGCAGCCAAACTGAATACCGCAACGTCACCCAAGGCTTCTACGTCACCGCGAGCGTCACCGGCGACATCGTTCATCTGGCAATCAGTACCAACCGTGACCGGATGAGCCAGGAACGTCCCGATGTAGTGAACGTGCAAAGTACCGACACAACTGTCAGCGGCCGACTGGGCGAGTGGATCACCCTGGCCGGCGTAAATCGCCAGACTCAGGCCGACAAACAGGGCCTGAACCGCAGCTACTCGACTCAGGGCCGGGATGACATGACTCTGCGAGTGAAAGTCGATACGTTGGACTAAAGCACCAAAAACTGACTGATTAGTCGTATTAGACCAAAGATGTAGTGCTTGAAAAAAAGCACTACAAAACGTTTGACGAGCCAAAAAAGCAAAGGCATGATGGCCTCGCTCCCGCTAATCAGAGGCCCTGGCAAGGGCTTTCGAGTCGCTGTTCGCACCTACCCCGCGAGCCGATTCGTGTCTGTACCGCCCACAAGGTGTGTTTGACGAGGTTGCCGACTGGAACGAAGTTGTCCCGAGGGACGGAAGCGTAATTAGGTAACCCGGCTCCACACTGAAGTTCGCACCAAGGCCCACGACGCCTGAATGCGCTCGCCAGTTCGCCCTTACCTGCTCACTTCCCCTCGAGCCCATCGTTCATCCCGTCGCCATCCCCGCCGAACCCGACTTGACCGCCTAAGCTTCTGGTCAGCGAGCAGCCTTTTACGCCCCTTTGAAATGCGTATTTGGCACGCAGGAATTGTCCACCCAGAACCACTTTCGATTAAAGACGCGACGAGGTTTATCCCCATGGCACTGACACGCGAACAGCAAATTGCAGCCCTCGAAAAAGATTGGGCTGAAAACCCGCGCTGGAAAGGCGTGACACGCAATTACTCCGCTGCTGACGTCGTCCGTCTGCGTGGCTCGGTTCAACCTGAGCACACCTTTGCAAAAATGGGCGCCGACAAGCTTTGGAACCTGGTAACCCAGGGTGCCAAGCCGTCCTTCCGCCCTGAGAAAGATTTCGTCAACTGCATGGGCGCCCTGACCGGCGGCCAGGCTGTGCAACAAGTCAAAGCCGGTATCCAGGCGATCTACCTGTCGGGCTGGCAAGTGGCTGCGGACAACAACTCCGCCGAATCGATGTACCCGGATCAGTCGCTGTACCCGGTGGATTCGGTTCCGACCGTGGTCAAGCGCATCAACAACTCGTTCCGTCGCGCTGACCAGATCCAGTGGAAAGCCGGCAAGAACCCGGGCGACGAAGGTTACATCGACTACTTCGCTCCGATCGTGGCTGACGCTGAAGCCGGTTTCGGTGGCGTACTGAACGCCTACGAGCTGATGAAGAGCATGATCGAAGCAGGCGCCGCCGGCGTTCACTTCGAAGACCAACTGGCTTCCGTGAAAAAATGCGGCCACATGGGCGGCAAGGTACTGGTTCCTACCCAGGAAGCAGTGCAGAAGCTGACCGCTGCTCGTCTGGCAGCTGACGTTGCCGGTACACCGACCATCATCCTGGCCCGTACCGACGCTAACGCAGCCGACTTGCTGACGTCCGATTGCGACCCGTACGACCAGCCATTCGTGACTGGCGAACGTACCCAGGAAGGCTTCTACAAAGTGCGCGCCGGTCTCGACCAGGCCATCGCTCGTGGCCTGGCCTACGCACCGTTCGCCGACCTGATCTGGTGCGAAACCGCCAAGCCGGATCTGGACGAGGCTCGTCGCTTCGCTGAAGCGATCAAAAAGGAATACCCGGACCAACTGCTGTCGTACAACTGCTCGCCTTCCTTCAACTGGAAGAAAAACCTGGACGATGCGACCATCGCCAAGTTCCAGCGCGAACTGTCCGCCATGGGTTACAAGCACCAGTTCATCACCCTGGCCGGCATTCACAACATGTGGCACAGCATGTTCAACCTGGCGCACGACTACGCCCGCAACGACATGACTGCCTACGTGAAGCTGCAAGAGCAAGAGTTCGCTGACGCTGCCAAGGGTTACACCTTCGTGGCTCACCAGCAGGAAGTGGGCACCGGCTACTTCGACGACATGACCACCGTGATTCAAGGTGGCACGTCCTCGGTGACCGCGCTGACCGGTTCGACCGAAGAAGAACAGTTCCACTGATCTGCTTCGCTTAAGCAAACGGCCCTTGCGGACCGAATAAAAAGCTAACCGCAAAGCCGCTCATCTGACGCCCCGACTGGTTCGGGGCGTTTTTTTTGCCTGCGATTTTTCGGCCATCGCAATCCCCTGTAGGAGCTGCCGCAGACTGCGATCTTTTGATCTTGCCTCCAAGCAACAAAGTCAAAAGATCGCAGCCTCGCTTCACTCGTCAGCTCCTACAGGGTCAGCGGCAGCTCGGGCAAAAACATTGATCCAGAGCAGTTTCACGGCCCGGAAAATCAGGTAAAACGACCGTGCTCGCTACTTGCAGTAACGCGCATATAAGACAACTTCCCAGCCACTCCCCCGTTAAACAGTTTGAAAATCGCGTCAAATAATATTGATTATCATTTAGCGGCAACTATGTTCGTTACATTCCCTACAAAACATATTTGACGAAACCCCCGCTAATGCCCGAGCGGCATGGGCTACAGGGCTTTGGAGGCACGCTATGTCCTTATTCTTGTAAATAATTTCGCTATCTGAATTTTACTTGCTCGGTGTTTAGCCATAAAATCACCGCGATTGATTGCTGCGACATATCGTCACTGCTTTGTTTCTTTTCAAGCTCAGAGACCTTTGCTCTCTGTTAAGGATTACCAGCATGCCCGAAGCGACCGGACTCATGGCCCACAACTGGGGCTTTGCCATTTTCCTTCTGGGTGTCGGCGGCCTTTGCGCCTTCATGCTCGGCGTATCCAGCCTCCTCGGGTCAAAAGCCTGGGGTCGCAGCAAAAACGAACCGTTCGAGTCCGGCATGCTACCTACCGGTGGCGCCCGCTTGCGGCTCTCAGCCAAATTCTATCTGGTCGCGATGCTCTTCGTGATCTTCGATATCGAAGCCCTTTTTCTCTTTGCCTGGTCTGTGTCCGTCCGCGAAAGCGGCTGGACCGGATTCGTCGAAGCTCTCGTTTTCATAGCAATTCTGTTGGCAGGCCTTGTCTACCTATTCCGAGTGGGCGCCCTTGACTGGGCTCCGGAAGCTCGTCGTAAGCGGCAAGCGAAGCTGAAACAATGAGGCTTTGGCAATGCAATACAATCTCACCAGGATCGACCCCGATGCTCCTAACGAGCAGTATCCGATTGGCAAACGGGAAACCGTTTCCGATCCGTTAGAAGATCAAGTCCACAAAAACATTTTCATGGGCAAGCTCGAAGACGTGCTCAACGGCACGATCAACTGGGGGCGCAAGAACTCCCTGTGGCCGTATAACTTCGGTCTTTCGTGCTGCTACGTGGAAATGACCACCGCCTTCACGGCGCCCCACGACATCGCGCGCTTTGGCGCCGAGGTCATCCGGGCATCGCCGCGTCAGGCGGATTTCATGGTTATCGCCGGTACCTGCTTCATCAAGATGGCGCCGATCATTCAGCGTCTCTACGAGCAAATGCTCGAGCCTAAATGGGTCATCTCCATGGGTTCGTGCGCCAACTCCGGTGGCATGTACGACATCTACTCCGTCGTTCAAGGGGTGGACAAGTTCCTGCCCGTGGACGTCTACGTGCCTGGCTGCCCGCCCCGCCCTGAAGCTTTTCTGCAAGGCTTGATGCTCTTGCAAGAGTCGATTGGACAGGAGCGTCGCCCACTTTCCTGGGTCGTCGGCGATCAAGGCGTGTACCGCGCCGAGATGCCTTCGCAAAAGGAACAGCGCCGCGAACAGCGAATCGCAGTCACCAACCTGCGCAGCCCCGACGAAGTCTGATCCAGATCTGTTCTTACAAAGAAACGAGAAACTGGCTTCATTCTTTACGTTGACCGAAAGCGATAAATAACCATGACTACAGGCAGTGCTCTGTACATCCCGCCTTATAAGGCAGACGACCAGGATGTGGTCGTCGAACTGAACAATCGTTTTGGCCCGGAGGCGTTCACCGCCCAGCCGACCCGCACCGGCATGCCGGTGCTTTGGGTTGCCCGCGCCAAACTCGTCGAAGTCCTGACCTTCCTGCGCAACCTGCCCAAGCCGTACGTCATGCTCTATGACCTGCACGGCGTGGACGAGCGTCTGCGCACCAAGCGTCAAGGGCTGCCAAGCGGCGCCGACTTCACTGTGTTTTATCACTTGATGTCGATCGAGCGTAATAGTGACGTAATGATCAAGGTCGCCTTGTCCGAGAGCGACCTCAGCGTGCCGACCGTTACCGGTCTCTGGCCCAACGCCAACTGGTACGAGCGTGAAGTGTGGGACATGTACGGCATCAACTTTGCCGGTCACCCGCACCTGACCCGCATCATGATGCCGCCGACCTGGGAAGGTCACCCGCTGCGCAAGGACTTCCCCGCCCGTGCCACCGAGTTCGACCCGTTCAGCCTGACCCTGGCCAAGCAACAACTTGAGGAAGAAGCCGCGCGCTTCAAGCCTGAAGACTGGGGCATGAAGCGCTCCGGTGCGAACGAGGACTACATGTTCCTCAACCTCGGCCCTAACCACCCTTCGGCGCACGGTGCGTTCCGCATCATCCTGCAGCTGGACGGTGAAGAGATCGTCGACTGCGTACCGGACGTCGGTTACCACCACCGTGGTGCCGAGAAGATGGCCGAGCGTCAGTCCTGGCACAGCTTCATTCCGTACACCGACCGTATCGACTACCTCGGCGGCGTGATGAACAACCTGCCGTACGTGCTCTCGGTCGAGAAACTGGCCGGCATCAAGGTGCCCGAGAAGGTCGACGTCATCCGCATCATGATGGCCGAGTTCTTCCGGATCACCAGCCACCTGCTGTTCCTGGGTACTTACATCCAGGACGTCGGCGCCATGACCCCGGTGTTCTTCACCTTCACCGACCGCCAGAAGGCGTACACGGTGATCGAAGCCATCACCGGTTTCCGTCTGCACCCGGCCTGGTACCGCATCGGTGGCGTCGCTCACGACCTGCCGCGCGGCTGGGAAAAACTGGTCAAGGATTTCGTCGAGTGGATGCCAAAGCGTCTGGACGAATACCAGAAAGCCGCACTGGACAACAGCATCCTGCGTGGCCGGACCATCGGCGTCGCCGCCTACAACACCAAAGAAGCCCTGGAATGGGGCGTCACCGGTGCCGGCCTGCGTTCGACCGGTTGCGATTTCGACCTGCGTAAAGCTCGCCCGTACTCCGGTTACGAGAACTTCGAATTCGAAGTGCCGCTGGCGGCCAATGGCGATGCCTACGACCGTTGCATCGTTCGCGTCGAAGAAATGCGCCAGAGCCTCAAGATCATCGAGCAGTGCATGCGCAACATGCCGGAAGGCCCGTACAAGGCGGATCACCCGCTGACCACGCCGCCACCAAAAGAGCGCACGCTGCAACACATCGAGACCCTGATCACGCACTTCCTGCAAGTTTCGTGGGGCCCGGTCATGCCGGCCAACGAATCCTTCCAGATGATCGAAGCGACCAAGGGCATCAACAGTTATTACCTGACGAGCGATGGCGGCACCATGAGCTACCGCACCCGGATTCGTACTCCAAGCTTCCCGCACCTGCAGCAGATCCCTTCGGTGATCAAAGGCAGCATGGTCGCGGACTTGATCGCGTACCTGGGTAGTATCGATTTCGTTATGGCCGACGTGGACCGCTAAGCATGAACAGCCCGCTTATCCAGACAGACCGTTTCGCCCTGAGCGAAACCGAGCGCTCGGCCATCGAGCACGAGCTGCATCACTACGAAGACCCGCGCGCGGCGTCGATCGAAGCCCTGAAGATCGTCCAGAAGGAACGTGGCTGGGTGCCTGACGGCGCGCTCTACGCCATCGGCGAGATCCTCGGCATCCCGGCCAGCGACGTTGAAGGGGTGGCGACGTTCTATAGCCAGATCTTCCGTCAGCCGGTCGGCCGTCACATCATTCGCGTCTGCGACAGCATGGTCTGCTACATCGGCGGCCATGAATCGGTAGTCAGCGAAATCCAGAGCAATCTGGGCATCGGCCTGGGTCAGACCACCGCCGACGGTCGTTTTACCCTGCTGCCGGTCTGCTGCCTCGGCAACTGCGACAAGGCGCCGGCGTTGATGATCGACGACGATACATTCGGTGATGTGCAGCCTGCCGGCGTTGCCAAATTGCTCGAGGGCTACGTATGAGCCTGACTTCCTTCGGTCCTGCCAACCGCATCAAGCGTTCGGCCGAGACTCACCCGCTGACCTGGCGTCTGCGTGACGACGGCGAAGCCGTATGGCTCGACGAGTACCAGGCCAAGAACGGTTACGCGGCTGCGCGCAAGGCCTTCGCCGACATGGCCCAGGACGACATCGTCCAGACCGTGAAAGACTCCGGCCTCAAGGGCCGCGGCGGTGCAGGCTTCCCCACGGGCGTGAAGTGGGGCCTGATGCCCAAGGACGAATCCATCAACATCCGCTACCTGCTGTGCAACGCGGATGAAATGGAGCCGAACACCTGGAAAGACCGCATGCTGATGGAGCAACTGCCCCATCTGCTGATCGAAGGCATGCTGATCAGTGCTCGCGCGCTGAAAACCTACCGTGGCTACATCTTCCTGCGTGGTGAATACACCACCGCCGCCAAGCACCTCAACCGTGCCGTGGAAGAAGCCAAGGCAGCGGGCCTGCTGGGTAAAAACATCCTGGGTTCGGGTTTTGATTTCGAGCTGTTCGTCCACACGGGCGCCGGGCGTTACATCTGCGGTGAAGAAACCGCACTGATCAACTCCCTCGAAGGCCGCCGCGCCAACCCGCGCTCCAAGCCGCCCTTCCCTGCCGCCGTGGGCGTGTGGGGCAAGCCGACTTGCGTGAACAACGTTGAAACCCTGTGCAACGTCCCGGCAATCATTGCCGACGGCGTGGACTGGTACAAATCGTTGGCCCGCGAAGGCAGCGAAGACATGGGCACCAAGCTCATGGGCTTCTCCGGCAAGGTCAAGAACCCTGGCCTGTGGGAATTGCCGTTCGGCGTCACCGGTCGCGAGCTGTTCGAAGACTACGCCGGCGGCATGCGCGACGGTTACAAGCTCAAGTGCTGGCAGCCAGGCGGCGCCGGTACCGGCTTCCTGTTGCCGGAACACCTGGACGCACAAATGTATGCCGGCGGCATCGCCAAAGTGGGCACCCGTATGGGTACCGGCCTGGCCATGGCGGTGGACGACAGCGTCAACATGGTGTCCTTGCTGCGCAACATGGAAGAGTTCTTCTCCCGCGAATCCTGCGGCTTCTGCACCCCGTGCCGTGACGGTTTGCCGTGGAGCGTCAAGCTGCTGCGCGCGATCGAGAACGGTGAAGGGCAAGCCGGCGATATCGAGACCCTGCTGGGTCTGGTCGGTTTCCTCGGCCCAGGCAAGACCTTCTGTGCTCACGCACCGGGCGCCGTGGAGCCGTTGGGCAGCGCAATCAAATACTTCCGCCATGAGTTCGAAGCCGGCATCGCGCCTACCAGCGCCGTCGTCCCGCCTCTGGCAAGGCCGATCGTAGTCGGCGCGTAAACGCTTAAAAAAGCGAAGGGTCCGTGCCCTTCGCTTTTCGTCCGATGACGCCTTTCGAGGCTGTTTGGATTCGGACGGATAACAAGATTCCATTAGCCACGCCCGCTGACACCGGGCCAACGAAGAACTTTGAACCATGGCCACTATCCACGTAGACGGCAAAGAGCTCGAAGTCGATGGGGCAGACAACCTGTTACAGGCATGTCTGTCGCTAGGCCTCGATATCCCTTATTTCTGCTGGCACCCTGCCCTAGGCAGCGTTGGCGCGTGCCGCCAGTGCGCGGTCAAGCAGTACACCGACGAGAACGACACCCGTGGTCGTATCGTCATGTCCTGCATGACCCCTGCCACCGACGGCACCTGGATCTCCATCGAAGATGAAGAATCCAAGGCCTTCCGCGCCAGTGTTGTTGAATGGTTGATGACCAACCACCCTCACGACTGCCCGGTCTGTGAAGAAGGCGGTCACTGCCACCTGCAAGACATGACGGTAATGACCGGCCACAACGAGCGCCGTTACCGCTTCACCAAGCGCACCCACCAGAACCAGCAACTGGGCCCGTTCATTTCCCACGAAATGAACCGCTGCATCGCTTGCTATCGCTGCGTGCGCTTCTATAAAGACTACGCCGGCGGCACCGACCTCGGCGTATTCGGCGCCCACGACAACGTGTACTTCGGTCGCGTTGAAGACGGCACCCTCGAAAGCGAGTTCTCCGGCAACCTCACCGAGGTCTGCCCGACCGGTGTGTTCACCGACAAGACTCACTCCGAGCGCTACAACCGTAAGTGGGACATGCAGTTCTCGCCGAGCATCTGCCATGGCTGCTCCAGCGGTTGCAACATTTCCCCGGGCGAGCGTTACGGCGAACTGCGTCGCATCGAAAACCGTTTCAACGGTTCGGTGAACCAGTACTTCCTGTGCGACCGTGGCCGTTTCGGCTATGGCTACGTCAACCGCGAAGACCGCCCGCGTCAGCCACTGCTGGCCAATGGCGCCAAGCTGAGCCTCGACGAAGCACTGGATAAAGCCGCTGACCTGCTGCGCGGTCGCAACATCGTCGGTATCGGTTCGCCGCGCGCCAGCCTCGAAAGCAACTACGCGTTGCTTGAACTGGTCGGCGCCGAGCATTTCTACTCCGGTATCGAAGCTTCGGAGCTGGAACGCATTCGTCTGGTCATGCAGGTGCTCAAAGACAGCCCGCTGCCAATCCCGAACATGCGCGACATCGAAGATCACGATGCGATTTTCGTCCTCGGCGAAGACCTGACCCAGACTGCTGCGCGCATGGCCTTGGCCCTGCGTCAATCGGTCAAGGGCAAAGCCGAAGACATGGCCGACGCCATGCGCGTTCAGCCGTGGCTCGATGCCGCGGTGAAGAACATCGGTCAGGACGCACTGAACCCGCTGTTCATCGCCAGCCTGGCTGAAACCAAGCTCGACGACGTGGCTGAAGAATGCGTTCACGCAGCGCCCGACGACCTGGCCCGCATCGGTTTCGCCGTGGCTCACGCCCTCGATGCCAGCGCGCCGGCCGTTGAAGGCCTGGACGCTGAAGCCCTCGAACTGGCTCAGCGCATCGCCAACGCCCTGCTCGCTGCCAAGCGTCCATTGATCATTGCCGGTACCTCGCTGGGTTCCAAGGCACTGATTGAGGCTGCTGCAAACATTGCGAAGGCCCTGAAGCTGCGCGAGAAGAACGGTTCCATCAGCCTGATCGTGCCAGAGGCCAACAGCCTCGGCCTGGCCATGCTTGGTGGTGACTCGGTCGATGCAGCCCTGCAAGCGGTGATCGACGGCAAGGCTGACGCCATCGTCGTGCTGGAAAACGATCTCTACACCCGTACCGACAAAGCTAAGGTCGATGCTGCCCTGAACGCTGCGAAAGTGGTGATCGTGGCAGACCATCAGAAGACCGCCACCAGCGATCGCGCGCACCTGGTTCTGCCAGCTGCCAGCTTCGCTGAAGGCGACGGTACGCTGGTCAGCCAGGAAGCCCGCGCCCAGCGTTTCTTCCAGGTCTTCGACCCGACTTACCTCGACGCAAGCATTCTGGTTCACGAAGGCTGGCGCTGGCTGCATGCCCTGCGCTCGACCCTGCTGAACCAGCCGATCGACTGGACCCAACTGGACCACGTCACCGCTGCCGTTGCTGCGAGCAAACCGCAACTGGCGCGCATCGTCGACGCCGCACCGTCCGCCGCATTCCGCATCAAAGGCCTGAAACTGGCTCGCGAACCGCTGCGTTACAGCGGCCGGACTGCCATGCGCGCCGACATCAGCGTGCACGAACCGCGTACTTCCCAGGACAACGACACCGCGTTCTCGTTCTCCATGGAAGGTTACTCAGGCTCGGTCGAACCGCGTCAGCAAGTGCCATTCGCCTGGTCTCCGGGCTGGAACTCGCCGCAAGCCTGGAACAAGTTCCAGGACGAAGTCGGTGGTCACATCCGCGCTGGCGACCCGGGCACTCGCCTGATCGAAAGCACCGGTGATTCGCTGAACTGGTTCGCCAGTGTTCCGCGCGCGTTCAACCCGGCTCCGGGCACCTGGCAGGTCGTGCCGTTCTTCCACCTGTTCGGCAGCGAAGAGAACTCTTCCAAAGCCGCGCCGGTTCAAGAACGCATTCCAGCTGCGTACCTGTCGCTGGCCAAGTCCGAAGCCGATCGTCTGGGCGTCAATGACGGTGCCCTGCTGAGCCTGAACGTGGCCGGCCAGACCTTGCGTCTGCCGCTGCGCATCAACGAAGAGCTGGGTGCCGGTCTGATCGCATTGCCGGCCGGTATCGCCGGCATTCCGCCCGCGATCTTTGGCAAATCCGTTGACGGTCTGCAGGAGGCAGCGCTATGACCTTGTTCACTCCTGAAGTGATCGACGTAATCATCGCGGTCCTCAAGGCCATCGTGATTCTGCTCGCCGTTGTGGTGTGCGGCGCGCTGCTGAGCTGGGTCGAGCGTCGTCTGCTCGCCCTCTGGCAGGACCGTTACGGTCCGAACCGCGTCGGCCCGTTCGGTGCGTTCCAGATCGCTGCCGACATGATCAAGATGTTCTTCAAGGAAGACTGGACCCCGCCGTTCGCCGACAAAGTGATCTTCACGTTGGCACCGGTCGTGGCCATGAGCGCCTTGCTGATTGCCTTCGCGATCATCCCGATCACCCCGACCTGGGGCGTGGCGGACATCAACATCGGCATCCTGTTCTTCTTCGCCATGGCGGGTCTGTCGGTCTACGCGGTGCTGTTCGCCGGCTGGTCGAGTAACAACAAGTTCGCCCTGTTGGGCAGCTTGCGGGCCTCGGCACAAACCGTGTCGTACGAAGTGTTCATGGGCCTGTCGCTGATGGGCATTGTGATCCAGGTTGGCTCGTTCAACATGCGCGACATCGTTGAATACCAGGCGCAGAACCTGTGGTTCGTCATTCCGCAGATCTTTGGTTTCCTGACCTTCTTCATCGCTGGCGTCGCGGTGACTCACCGTCACCCGTTCGACCAGCCGGAAGCGGAACAGGAACTGGCCGACGGTTACCACATTGAATATGCCGGCATGAAGTGGGGCATGTTCTTCGTCGGTGAATACATCGGCATCGTGCTGATTTCGGCGCTGCTGGTGACCCTGTTCTTCGGTGGCTGGCACGGCCCGTTCGGCATTCTGCCGCAGATCCCGTTCATCTGGTTTGCACTGAAAACCGCGTTCTTCATCATGTTCTTCATCCTGTTGCGCGCCTCGATTCCGCGCCCACGGTATGACCAAGTGATGGATTTCAGCTGGAAGTTCTGCCTGCCGCTGACCCTCGTCAACATGCTGGTGACCGCTGCGATCGTGTTGCTCAACACGCCCGCCGTCGCGGCTCAGTGAGGATAGAGAATCATGAAGTACATATTTGACATCGTGCATGGCTTCTTCACCCAGCTTCGCAGCCTGGTGATGATTTTCGGCCACGCCTTCCGCAAGCGCGACACGCTGCAGTATCCGGAAGAAGCCGTGTACCTGCCGCCGCGCTTCCGTGGACGTATCGTGCTGACCCGCGACCCTGACGGCGAAGAGCGCTGTGTAGCCTGCAACCTGTGCGCCGTGGCGTGCCCGGTCGGTTGCATCTCGCTGCAGAAAGCTGAAACCGACGACGGTCGCTGGTACCCGGAGTTTTTCCGTATCAACTTCTCGCGCTGCATTTTCTGCGGCCTCTGCGAGGAAGCCTGCCCGACCACCGCGATCCAGCTGACACCGGATTTCGAGATGGCCGAGTTCAAACGTCAGGACCTGGTGTACGAGAAAGAAGATCTGCTGATCTCCGGCCCCGGCAAAAACCCTGATTACAACTTCTATCGTGTTGCAGGTATGGCGATTGCCGGTAAGCCAAAAGGCGCCGCGCAGAATGAAGCCCAGCCGATCAACGTGAAGAGCTTGCTGCCTTAAGGAAGAAAGATGGAATTCGCTTTCTATTTCGCATCGGGTATCGCTGTTGTGTCCACGCTTCGCGTGATCACCAACACCAACCCCGTGCACGCCCTGCTCTACCTGATCATTTCGCTGATCGCCGTGGCCATGACCTTTTTCGCCCTCGGCGCACCGTTTGCCGGTGTACTGGAAGTGATCGCCTACGCCGGCGCCATCATGGTGCTGTTCGTGTTCGTGGTGATGATGCTGAACCTGGGCCCGGCCTCGGTTCAGCAAGAGCGCGTCTGGCTCAAACCCGGTATCTGGCTGGGCCCGGTCGCACTCGGCGCCCTGCTGCTGGCTGAACTGCTGTATGTGCTGTTCAGCGACGCCAGCGGTCAGGCCATCGGCCACACCACCGTAGACGCCAAGGCCGTGGGCATCAGCCTGTTCGGTCCTTATCTGCTGGTGGTCGAACTTGCCTCGATGCTGCTGCTCGCCGCAGCCGTCACGGCGTTCCACTTGGGCCGCAACGAAGCCAAGGAGCAATGACGATGCCTGCTATCCCTTTGGAGCATGGTCTGGCGGTCGCCGGCATCCTGTTCTGCCTCGGTCTGGTCGGCCTGATGGTCCGGCGCAACATTCTTTTCGTGCTGATGAGCCTGGAGGTCATGATGAATGCCTCCGCTTTGGCGTTCATCGTTGCCGGTAGCCGCTGGGCGCAGCCGGATGGACAGATCATGTTCATCCTGGTGATCAGCCTGGCAGCCGCCGAGGCCAGTATTGGCCTGGCGATTCTGTTGCAGCTGTATCGCCGCTTCCACACTCTCGATATCGACGCTGCCAGCGAGATGCGCGGATGAACCTTCTCTATCTGACTTTCGTATTCCCTCTCATAGGTTTCCTGCTGCTGTCGTTCTCACGCGGTCGCTGGTCGGAAAACCTTTCGGCGCTGATCGGCGTCGGCTCCATTGGCCTGTCGGCAATCGTCACTGCTTACATCATCTGGCAGTTCAACGTTGCGCCCCCTGAAGGCGGTCACTACACCCAGGTGTTGTGGCAGTGGATGGCGGTGGAAGGCTTCACGCCTAACTTCGCGCTGTACCTGGATGGTCTGTCCCTGACCATGCTCGGTGTGGTCGTCGGCGTCGGCTTCCTGATCCACCTGTTCGCGTCCTGGTACATGCGCGGTGAAGCCGGTTACTCGCGCTTTTTCGCCTACACCAACCTGTTTATCGCCAGCATGCTGTTCCTGGTCCTGGCCGATAACCTGCTGTTCGTGTACTTCGGCTGGGAAGGCGTGGGCCTGTGCTCGTACCTGTTGATCGGTTTCTACTACAGCAACCGCAACAACGGTAACGCGGCACTCAAAGCCTTCATCGTGACCCGCGTCGGCGACGTGTTCATGGCCATCGGCCTGTTCATCCTGTTCGCGCAACTGGGCACGCTGAACATCCAGGAACTGCTGGTGCTGGCGCCGCAGAAATTCCAGGCTGGCGACTTCTGGATGGTCATGGCCACCCTGATGCTGCTGGGCGGGGCTGTCGGTAAATCCGCGCAACTGCCGCTGCAAACCTGGCTGGCGGATGCGATGGCCGGCCCGACTCCGGTTTCGGCACTGATCCACGCCGCGACCATGGTAACCGCCGGTGTCTACCTGATAGCCCGTACTCACGGCTTGTTCGCCCTGGCGCCGGACATCCTGCACCTGGTGGGCGTTGTGGGTGGCGTGACGCTGGTGCTGGCAGGTTTTGCCGCACTGGTCCAGACCGACATCAAACGTATCCTCGCCTACTCGACCATGAGTCAGATCGGCTACATGTTCCTGGCTTTGGGCGTAGGTGCGTGGGACGGCGCGATCTTCCACCTGATGACTCACGCCTTCTTCAAGGCGCTGTTGTTCCTTGCCTCCGGTGCGGTGATCGTTGCCTGCCACCACGAGCAGAACATCTTCAAGATGGGCGGCCTGTGGAAGAAACTGCCACTGGCCTACGCCAGCTTCATCGTCGGCGGCGCGGCCTTGGCGGCCTTGCCTCTGGTGACCGCGGGCTTCTACTCCAAGGATGAAATCCTCTGGGAAGCGTTCGCCAGCGGTAACCAGGGTCTGCTTTATGCAGGTCTGGTCGGTGCCTTCATGACCTCGCTGTACACCTTCCGCCTGATCTTCATCGCGTTCCACGGTGAAGCGAAGACCGAAGCGCACGCCGGTCACGGTATCGCTCACTGGCTGCCACTGTCGGTGCTGATCGTACTGTCGACGTTCGTTGGCGCGATGATCGTTCCGCCGCTGCACGGTGTACTGCCACAAAGCGTCGGCCATGCCGGCGGCGACGCCAAGCACAGTCTGGAAATCGCCTCGGGCGCCATCGCCCTGGCCGGTATCCTGCTGGCCGCGCTGCTGTTCCTCGGCAAGCGTCGCTTCGTCACCGCCGTCGCCAACAGCGGCGTCGGCCGCTTCCTTTCGGCCTGGTGGTTCGCTGCCTGGGGCTTCGACTGGATCTACGACAAACTGTTCGTCAAGCCTTACCTTGCGATCAGCCACATTCTGCGCAAAGACCCGCTCGACCAGACTATCGGTCTGATCCCGCGTATGGCCAAAGGCGGTCACACCGCCCTGAGCCGCACCGAGACCGGTCAATTGCGTTGGTATGCCGCCTCGATGGCTGCTGGTGCCGTGCTGGTAATCGGCGCCGTCGTGCTGGTAGCGGTCTGATATGAACCTTGCGAACTTGCGAAAGGAAACGAGCCCGTCATGATTCTGCCTTGGCTAATCCTGATCCCCTTCATCGGCGGCCTGCTGTGCTGGATGGGTGAGCGCTTCGGCGCTACCCTCCCGCGCTGGATTGCGCTGATCACCATGTCCCTATTGCTCTCTCTCGGCCTCTGGCTGTGGGCGAACGGTGACTATTCATTTGCCCCGGCGCCTGGCGCCGACCCGACCTGGGTGCGTGAGTTCAAGCACATCTGGATCGAGCGCTTCGGCATCAGCGTGCACTTGGCCCTCGATGGCCTGTCGCTGCTGATGATCATGCTGACCGGTCTGTTGGGCGTGCTCTCGGTCCTCTGCTCGTGGAAAGAGATTCAACGTCACGTTGGCTTCTTCCACCTGAACCTGATGTGGATCCTGGGCGGTGTCGTCGGCGTGTTCCTCGCCCTCGACCTGTTCATGTTTTTCTTCTTCTGGGAAATGATGCTGGTGCCGATGTACTTCCTCATCGCGCTCTGGGGTCACAGTTCTTCGGACGGCAAGAAAACCCGGATCTACGCGGCGACCAAGTTCTTCATCTTCACCCAGGCTTCCGGCCTGATCATGTTGGTGGCGATCCTGGGGCTGGTACTGGTCAACTTCAACGACACCGGCGTGATTACCTTCAACTACGCCGACCTGTTGAAGACCAAGATGTCGCTCACCACCGAGTACATCCTGATGCTCGGTTTCTTCATCGCCTTCGCGGTCAAGCTGCCGGTCGTACCGTTCCACTCCTGGTTGCCTGACGCTCACGCCCAGGCACCAACCGCGGGTTCGGTCGACCTGGCCGGTATCTTGCTGAAGACAGCGGCTTACGGTCTGCTGCGTTTCGCCCTGCCGCTGTTCCCGAACGCCTCGGCCGAGTTCGCGCCGATCGCCATGACCCTGGGTCTGATCGGGATCTTCTACGGTGCGTTCCTGGCCTTCGCGCAAACCGACATCAAGCGTCTGATTGCCTTCTCGTCCGTTTCCCACATGGGCTTCGTGCTGATCGGCATCTACTCCGGCAGCCAACTGGCGCTGCAGGGCGCAGTGATGCAGATGCTGGCGCACGGTCTGTCGGCGGCAGCACTCTTTATCCTCTCCGGTCAGCTGTACGAACGCACCCACACCCGCGACATGCGGGAAATGGGTGGCCTGTGGTCGAAGATCGCTTACCTGCCGGCCCTCAGCCTGTTCTTCGCAGCAGCTTCCTTGGGCTTGCCGGGTACCGGTAACTTCGTCGGTGAGTTCCTGATCCTGCTCGGCACGTTCCCCGCGGCGCCTGTGGTTACCATCATCGCGACGTCGGGCCTGGTGTTCGGTTCGGTCTACTCGCTGATCATGATCCACCGTGCGTACTTCGGCCCGGCCAAATCGGACGCGGTACTGCATGGCATGGACGGTCGCGAAATGATCATGGTGGTCGGGCTTGCGGCGCTGCTGATCTACATCGGCGTGTACCCGCAACCGTTCCTCGATACCTCTGCCGCGACGATGCATGGCGTGCAGCAGTGGCTCGGCACCGCCTTCACTCAACTCGCTTCGGCCCGGTAAGAGCGCTATGGAATTCACGACTCAACACTTTATCGCGCTTGCGCCGTTGTTGATCACCAGCGCCACGATCATCGTGGTGATGCTGGCTATCGCATGGCGCCGCAACCACTCACAGACCTTCCTGCTGTCGGTGGCAGGTCTGAACCTGGCTCTGCTGTCGATCCTGCCAGCCCTGAAAGTCGCGCCGCTGGCCGTGACTCCACTGCTGCAGATCGACACGTTCGCTTGCTTGTACATGGCGCTGATCCTGGTCGCCACCCTCGCTTGTGTGACTCTCGCCCACGCCTACCTCGGCGATGGCGGTTCGGGTTACCCGGGCAACCGTGAAGAACTTTACCTGCTGATCCTGATGGCCGCCGCCGGTGGCCTGGTACTGGTCAGCGCGCAGCACCTGGCCGGCTTGTTCATCGGTCTGGAACTGCTCTCGGTACCGGTTTACGGTCTGGTGGCGTATGCCTTCTTCAACAAGCGCTCGCTGGAAGCCGGTATCAAGTACATGGTGCTGTCGGCCGCCGGTTCCGCGTTCCTGTTGTTCGGCATGGCCCTGCTCTACGCCGACGCTGGCAGCCTGAGCTTCAACGGCATCGGTCAGGCCCTGGCGGCCACCGGTCTGCCAAGCTCTCTGGCTCAACTGGGCCTGGGCATGATGCTGATCGGCCTGGCGTTCAAGTTGTCGCTGGTACCGTTCCACCTCTGGACCCCGGACGTTTACGAAGGTGCCCCGGCACCGGTGGCAGCGTTCCTGGCCACCGCGTCGAAAGTCGCTGTATTCGCGGTGATGGTGCGTCTGTTCCAGATCTCGCCAGCGGCGAGCAGTGGCGTGCTGAGCGACGTGCTGACCATCATCGCCATCGCGTCGATCCTGTTCGGTAACCTGCTGGCACTGACCCAAAGCAACCTCAAGCGTCTGCTGGGTTACTCGTCCATCGCTCACTTCGGCTACCTGCTGATCGCCTTGGTGGCGAGCAAGGGTCTGGCCCTGGAAGCCATCGGCGTGTACCTGGTCACTTACGTGATCACCAGCCTCGGCGCATTCGGCGTGATCACCCTGATGTCCTCGCCGTACAACGGCCGTGACGCGGATGCCCTGTACGAATACCGCGGCCTGTTCTGGCGCCGTCCGTACCTGACCGCTGTCCTGACCGTGATGATGCTGTCGCTGGCCGGTATCCCGCTGACCGCGGGCTTCATCGGCAAGTTCTACATCATCGCCACCGGTGTCGAGTCGCAGCAATGGTGGCTGGTCGGCTCCCTGGTACTGGGCAGCGCCATCGGCGTTTTCTACTACCTGCGTGTGATGGTCACCCTGTACCTGATGGAACCGAACCTGCGCCGCCACGATGCGCAACTGCACTGGGAACAACGTGCAGGCGGCGTGATGCTGCTGGCAATTGCCGTACTGGCATTCTTCCTCGGCCTGTATCCACAGCCGCTGCTGAACCTGGTTCAGCAAACGGGGTTGACGGGTTGATCGCTTAATCGATACTCGGCAGAAAACAGAAACGGCACCTTCAGGGTGCCGTTTTTGCGTTTTGGGGACAAGATCAAAAGATCGCAGCCTTCGGCAGCTCCTACATTGGGATGGCGTGCACCCTGTAGGAACTGCCGAAGGCTGCGATCTTTTGATCTTCAACGCCCTCCCCCTTTTTCGGAGTTTGCCTGCAAAGCGGTGAGCAATGGCTGACATTCGACAGGAGCCATTTGTCGTTAAATTCGAAGCTCAACTATCAAGTGGAGATCGCGAACCATGAAGCGAGATGTTTTTTCAGAGTTGATGGACGGCCTCGAGGCGTTAGCCGAAGAACGCCAAAGCAGAGTCACTTTGAAAAAAACGCGCGTACAACGGATCGGCGCCATGAAGGGCAAACTCACACTTCCCGATGACCTCGATGCCCCTCTGTCAGACGGTCTGCTAGATACCTTCGAAAAGTAGAAGCCACATCTGCGCACATGTGATTCATCAGACTCACCCAAACCAATGTGGGAGCGAGCCTGCTCGCGATGGCGTCGGCACAATCAACATCTTCATTGCCTGACACTCCGCCATCGCGAGCAGACTCACTGTACTTGGGGCTCGTCCCACATGACGAAATTGTAATTCCCCCATCACCTTGGCGTTAACCAAAGATCGCAGCCTTCGGCAGTGCCTACAGGGATTGCGTTGCGGGAGAGTTACTCACCCGGCTCGACGTTATCCAACGCCTGATTCACCGCCAACTCTCCCAGCATCACCACTTGCGCAATACCCAGCAAAGTCTTGCGGTGGCTGCCTTCCAGCAGCGCGGCGAAGTCCCCGAGCATGACTGTGGCCGAGGATAATGACTCGCTGGCATTGGCCAGCAGGGATTCGGTGTCGGCTTTGGGATTGGCGAAATACATCTGGTTGGGGGTGTAGGGCGTGGCCATGACGTGGGCGGTAGGGTTCAGGTAGTAATCGAGCGCTCGTTCGGCAGCTTCGTGGAGTTTTTTGGAGTCGAGGGCGGCGTAGGGGGACGTTGTGTCGGCTTCTGTTTCGGGAGGGTTTGGTGTTGGTTTTTTCATGATTTTGGTACTCAGCGTGATGGTTAGAGCTGACCCATTCGGTTCCAATCGAAGGGAGGCAGCTGTACGCAGGTTGGAACCCGGGCCACTGAGCAAAACCCGACAGACTCGAAGTCTCCCGCGCACAGCCGCCATAACGGAGTGCACACCATCAAGGTGCGCAAGCATACGTCATGAAAGGCGCTTTTGCTTTCAGTGGAGCCGCGGGGTTCCAATCCCGGTCGCTGAATTGGCAGCGACGTACACAGGCTAGAGACCGGACGTCCGACGGACAACCTGAAAACATTGTGGGAAGGTTCTGCGTTTTCTCCACAACCTTTAAACATCCCGAATTGAAATACGATCTGTGTGGTGCGCGGACAAACCGGAACTCCGATTGAAATACGCACTGCCTTCGGCAGCTCCTACGGGGACGGTCGCCACGTTGCGCGCGGGGATTGGATGTCGGGCACCCTTACAGGTCTTTGGTCTTGTCGTCTTTCTTTTCATTCACAACGATGGGGTCGCGCGCCTGCTCTTTGGCGACAAACTTCTCTACCGACCGGTCATTGGCCACCATCATTTTTTCAAATGCCCGGTCGCCACCACCTTCAGCCAAGACCACGGAAGACATCACCAATGCCGCTGCAAACGCACTCAGTTGTGCAAGTTTCATGTTTGATTCCTCGTTTAATTAACTGACGGGATCAAGGTAACAATCCGAACCTTTCGTGACGGTGGCGTGGAGATTACATATCCGTTATGTGGAGGGGCAGTCATTGCAGAGTATTGATCACTCAGAAAATCTGCATACTGAGAAATACCTGTGGCGAGGGTGCTTGCTCCCGCTGGGGCGCGAAGCGGCCCTTGCTCTTGATCTGAAAAGCGGGGTCTGCTGCGCAGTCCAGCGGGAGCAAGCTCCCTCGCCACAGGGGTCGTATTCACAGAGTTGGTTTAGGGGGTGGAAGTTAAAAAACCGACGCCCGCCGAGATCGACAGCGGAATGTCCCGCAGCCACAACGCCATGACGCCACCAGTCAATGCAAACGGATTCAACGGGCGATCTCGAACCTGCTGTCCAATGCCTCATCGAAGCACAGCATCTGCCGCACCTGTTCGACCGTTTTTACCGGGTCGACAGCAGCCGTTCGCGCTCGCAAGGCAGCACCGGACTGGGCTTGGCCATCGTGCGCATGAGTTTGCATCAGGGGGTGGCCGAGGTTAAGAGCTTGCCGGGGGCGATGACGGTGTTTCGGTTGGGGTTTCCTCACGCTCAGTGATGACTCTAAATGTTTAACCGACCGACCTCTGCTCCTCTTCCCCGCGATATCCAGAATCGCCTCGCGGGTGAATCAGCCGCGTCCTACATCCAGATCCTGCCTGCGACTTTAACGTAATGACTTGACCGAATTGGGCAGGAACAGAAGCCTTGACCTATTCGATTCTTGTGATAGAAATATACGCAGTTAACGTACAGAACATGGACGCTCTTTTTATCGAATTACCCGTATTTCAAAAGCACAGAAATGACTACCTGGACGACGAACTGTTTCGCAGCTTTCAACTGGAGCTGCTGAAAAACCCGGAAACTGGCGACCTGGTGGAAGGTATGGGCGGGTTGCGAAAGGTCCGTTTCTCCGACCAGCGACGAGGCAAAGGCAAGCGCAGTGGACTAAGGGTGATTTATTACTGGTGGTCGGGTTTTGATCAATTCTGGCTGTTCACCGTATATAGCAAAAACGAGCAAGACGACTTGTCGCCTTCCCAGAAGAAACTTTTCAGACAAACTCTAGATAGCGAAATCAACACGAGATCCCACCATGAAACGTGACATTTTTGCCGAACTGATGGAAGGCCTTGAAGCCTTGGCCGACGAGCGCCAAGGCAAGGTCACGCTGCGAACCCACAAGGTCAAACTGCCAAAACTGGTGCCAATCACTGCCGAGGAAGTGGTAGCCATACGCCAACAGCTCAACCTTTCCCGTTCGGTATTCGCGATGTACTTGCGCACCAACACCCGGACGCTGGAGAACTGGGAACAAGGACGGGCGAAACCTAATGCTCAGGCCACCACGCTGATCCGGCTGGTGGAGCGCTTTCCGGAGACGGTTGAACAACTGGCGGCGTTGACCTGAAGTGTTTGCGGCGTTTTCAATGACGCCTTCGCGAGCAAGCCCGCTCCCACAGGGGGCCACGTTCTGTCAGAAAGAATGCAGTTCAATGTGGGAGCGGGCTTGCTCGCGAAGGCGGTGGAACAGGCACAAAGCAAAACGGCACCTTACGGTGCCGTTTGCGTTTCACATTACAGACGACTATTTACGCGCCGCCTCCCACGATTTCAGCAGCTCGGCATAGCTCACGGTTTCGCCTTTAGGCTTCTCGTTCGCCAGTTTCGCTTTCGGCGCACCCGGCTGATCGAACCAGTACTGCGCATCCCGCTCCGGATTCATTTTCGGCCCGCAGGTCGGTTGTACCTTGGAGCGTTCCAGACGGGTCATGATCGCATCCTGATCCTTGGCCAGACCGTCCAGTGCCTGTTGTGGCGTTTTCTCGCCACTGGCGGCTTCCGCGATGTGGCTCCACCACAGTTGCGCCAAACGAGGATAGTCCGGCACGTTGGTCCCGGTCGGGGTCCATTGCACGCGGGCCGGGCTGCGATAGAACTCCACCAGACCACCGAGTTTCGGTGCCAGGTCGGTCATGGCTTGCGAGTTGATATCCGATTCGCGGATCGGGGTCAGGCCGACGATGGTTTTTTTCAGGGATACGGTTTTCGACGTTACGAACTGCGCGTACAGCCAGGCCGCGAGCTTTTGCTTTTCAGGCGTGGATTTGAGGAAGGTCCAGGAACCGGCGTCCTGATAACCGAGCTTCATCCCCTCCTCCCAGTACGGGCCTTTTGGCGAGGGTGCCATGCGCCATTTCGGCGTGCCGTCGGCGTTCATCACCGGCAGGCCCGGTTTGGTCATGTCGGCGGTAAACGCGGTGTACCAGAAGATCTGCTGGGCGATGTTGCCTTGGGACGGCACAGGGCCGGATTCGGAGAAGGTCATGCCCGCCGCTTCCGGTGGCGCGTATTTTTTCATCCAGTCGACGTATTTGGTGGTTGCATAGACCGCCGCCGGGCCGTTGGTGTCGCCGCCGCGGGTTACGCTGGAACCGACCGGATGACAATCCTCGACGCGAATGCCCCACTCGTCCACTGGCAGACCGTTGGGTATGCCTTTATCGCCAGCGCCGGCCATGGAGAACCAGGCATCAGTGAAGCGCCAGCCGAGGGATGGGTCTTTCTTGCCGTAGTCCATGTGGCCGTAGACGCGCTTGCCGTCGATTTCCTTGACGTCTTCGCTGAAGAATTTGGCGATGTCTTCATAGGCCGACCAGTTCACTGGTACGCCCAGTTCATAACCGTATTTTTCTTTGAATTTCGCTTTCAGATCCGCCCGCTCGAACCAGTCGGCGCGGAACCAGTAGAGGTTGGCGAACTGCTGGTCGGGCAGTTGATAGACCTTGCCATCTGGCGCGGTAGTGAACGAGATGCCAATGAAGTCTTTAATGTCCAGGGTCGGCGAGGTGTAGGCCTTGCCTTCGTTGGCCATCAGGTCGGTGATCGATTCGGTCTTGCCATAGCGAAAGTGCGTACCGATCAGGTCCGAGTCGTTGACCCAACCGTCATAGATGTTCTTGTCCGATTGCATCTGGGTCTGCAGCTTTTCCACCACGTCGCCTTCCTGCAGCAAGTCGTGGGTCAGCTTGATCCCGGTGATTTCGGTGAAGGCCTTGGCCAGCGTTTTGGATTCATATTCGTGGGTCGCGATGGTCTCCGAGACCACCTTGATGCTCATTCCGCGAAACGGCTCGGACGCCTTGATGAACCACTTCAACTCTTCGAGCTGCTGTTCCGGGGTGAGGGTAGACGGTTTGAACTCGCTGCCAATCCATTTCTTGGCGGCGTCTTCATAGGCATCAGCCCAGGCAGATGCGCTCAAACCGCTGAGTGCCAGCATGGCTGCCAATGAAATGCTATGTCGCAGCTTATTGTTTTTATCGAACATAAGACCTCCTGTTTAAGTGGCGGAGCACGATTGCCGAGCGATTCGACTAGCCCCAACGCATCACAGCCAACAGCCACACCAGGGACAACGCGAACGCCACCCAGATGCTCCAGTCGGTGACGCCGATTACCAGCAAATGCAGGTAGGCGCTGCCGAGAAGACCGATAAACAGCCGATCGCCACGGGTGGTGGCAATCGGCAAAAAGCCACGCCGAGGGATACTCGGCGAACGCAACTCCCAGGTCGTCATGCCTGCCAGAGTCAAGGCAATGACGCTGAAGAACGCCGCCGTGGGACCAGTCCAACTCATCCATTCCATCATCAGTTCCTCATACCCGGCCCAGAGCAAAGCCCTTGGCCACGTGGTTGCGAACAAACCAGATCACCAACATGCCCGGCAGGATGGTCAACACTCCCGCAGCCGCCAGCACACCCCAGTCGATGCCAGACGCCGAGACCGTGCGGGTCATCACCGCCGCGATGGGTTTGGCGTTCACCGAGGTCAAAGTTCGCGCCAGCAGCAGCTCGACCCAGGAAAACATGAAGCAGAAAAACGCCGTAACGCCGATCCCGGAGCCAATCAACGGGACGAATATCTTCACGAAGAACTTGGGGAAACTGTAGCCGTCGATGTAGGCGGTTTCGTCAATTTCCTTAGGAACGCCGGACATGAAGCCTTCAAGAATCCATACCGCCAACGGCACGTTAAACAGACAGTGAGCCAACGCCACCGCGATATGGGTGTCGAACAGCCCGATCGAGGAATACAGCTGAAAAAACGGCAGCAGGAACACTGCCGGTGGCGCCATGCGGTTGGTCAACAGCCAGAAGAACAGGTGCTTGTCACCGAGGAAACGATAGCGTGAAAACGCATACGCCGCCGGCAGCGCCACGCTCAGGGAAATCACCGTGTTCAGGCTCACGTAGTACAGCGAGTTGAGATAACCGGTGTACCAGCTCGGGTCAGTGAAGATCACCTTGTAGTTGGCGAAGGTGAAATCCTGGGGAAACAGCGTCAAACCGCCGAGGATTTCGGTGTTGCTCTTGAAGGACATGTTCAGCAGCCAGTAGATCGGCACCAGCAGGAACAGGATGTAGATCAGCAGTGGGATTAGCTTTCTCTTGCTCATGGCGGGCCTCACCGATTGGCGTCAGAGTGAGTCATGGCGGTGTAGAACAGCCACGACACCAACAGGATGATCAGGAAGTACACCAGCGAGAAAGCTGCCGCCGGGCCAAGGTCGAATTGCCCGATGGCCATTTGGGTCAGCGTCTGACTCAAGAAGGTCGTGGCATTCCCCGGACCGCCGCCGGTCAGCACAAATGGCTCGGTGTAGATCATAAAACTGTCCATGAACCGCAGCATTACCGCGATCAACAGCACGCTCTTGAGCTTGGGCAACTGGATGTGTCGGAAAACCGCCCAGGCCGATGCCCGATCAATCCGCGCCGCCTGGTAATACACGTCCGGAATCGCCCGCAAACCGGAGAAACACAACAGCGCCACCAGCGACGTCCAGTGCCACACGTCCATCACCAACACCGTCACCCAGGCGTCCATGGTGTTGGCCGCATAGTTGTAGTTGATGCCCATGGCGTTGAGGCTCGAACCGAGCAAACCGATGTCAGCCCGGCCGAAAATCTGCCAGATGGTGCCGACCACGTTCCACGGGATCAGCAGCGGTATCGCCAGAATGATCAGTACCAGCGACGACCAGCGGCCCTTGATTGGCATGGTCAGGGCGATGGCGATGCCCAACGGGATTTCAATCAGCAACACGCAGCCGGAGTAGATGAACTGGCGCAGCAGCGAGTCATGCAACCGTGGGTCGAGCAGCACCTGCCTGTACCAGTCGGCACCGACGAAGTAGCGGCTGGACTGGTCGAAGATGTCCTGCACCGAGTAGTTGACCACGGTCATCATCGGGATCACCGCACTGAATGCCACCAGCAGAAATACCGGCAATACCAGCCACCAGGCTTTGTTGTTCTGCACCTTGTTCATGGCAGCACCTCCAGCAGGTAATCATCGGCGTAGACCATCAACCATTGCGCCGGAAAACTGATGTACGCCGTGCCTTCGGGTACCGGTTTGTCTTCGGCCAGGCGTACTTTCAGCGGAGCGCCATCGAGGTTCAGGGTCATGATCTTGTAGGTGCCCAAGTCTTCGACGTGTACGACCTGTGCCTGCATCGCGTCATCACAAGGTTCGTCCCACACATGAACGAACTCTGGACGGATGCCGACCTTCAGGGTTTTCCATTCGGACTCGGCGATTCGTTTCTGCATCGCGTCGGACAACGGCAAGTGGGTGCCGGAGAAACCAACACCGCCGGCTTGCGGCTGGACCTCGATCAGGTTCATCCCCGGGCTGCCGATGAAATAACCGACAAACGTGTGGCTCGGCCGCTCGAACAACTCCCGCGGTGTACCGAACTGCACGATCTGCCCGCCATACATCACCGCGATCTTGTCAGCGAAAGTCGAGGCTTCGAGCTGATCGTGGGTGACGTAGACCATGGTGATGTTGAACTGCTCGTGGATCTGCTTGAGCTTGCGCCGCAGCTTCCACTTCAGGTGCGGGTCGATCACCGTCAGCGGTTCATCGAAGAGGATCGCCGACACGTCATCGCGCACCAGCCCACGACCCATGGATACTTTCTGTTTTTCATCGGCAGTGAGGTTGCGCGCTTTCTTGGACAGCAATGCCTGGAGGTCGAGGACTTCAGCGATTTCGTGCACCTTGGTGTGAATTTTCGCCTCGTCCATGCCCTGATTGCGTAATGGAAAGGCCAGGTTATCGAACACCGTCATGGTGTCGTAGACCACCGGAAACTGGAAAACCTGGGCGATGTTGCGCTTTTCCGGGGTCAGTTCATTCACCACTTTGCTGTCGAACAGCACTTGGCCCTGAGACGGGCTGAGCAACCCGGAAATGATGTTGAGCAAGGTCGACTTGCCGCACCCCGAAGGCCCGAGCAGCGCATAAGCACCGCCCTGCTCCCACACGTGGTCCATCTCGCGGATCGCGTAATCCTCAGGGCCGGTCGGCGTTGGGGTGTAGCTATGAGCAAGGTTCTGCAAACGGATTTCGGCCATCAGGCTACCCTCGCAATACGGCGACCGGGCGCCTGAACCAGCTGCCCCTGCATATCGAACACAAACAGTTTATGGGTCGGGATATAGATGCGAATCGGCGCATCGACGTCGTATTCGTGAACACCCGGCAAGTGCAGCACCAGCAGGAAATACTCATTGCGCACGTGCAGGAAGGTTTCCGAACCGCTGATCTCGGCCACCTCGACGGTCACCGCCAGTTCCAGATCGTCGTCGTTGCTCGGCACCAGCGAAATGTGGCTGGGGCGCACGCCGAAACGGAACTCGCCCTCGCCCACCGGTCGCAGATCGACGTTCAACGGGAAGTGCACAAAATTGGCGAAACTGACTTCGTTGCCGGCAATTCGCCCCGGCATCAGGTTGATCGGCGGCTCGGAGAACAACTCCGCCGCCAGCACGGTTTGCGGCTGGTGATACACCTCGGAGGACTTGCCGTTCTGAATCACCCGACCTTCGTGAAGAATCGTGGTGGTGCCGCCCAACGCCAAGGCTTCGTTGGGTTCCGTGGTGGCGTAAATCGCGATGGTGTGCCGGGCCTTGAACAGCTCGCGCATCTCCTGGCGCAGCTCTTCGCGCAGCTTGTAGTCGAGGTTGACCAGCGGCTCGTCGAACAGAATCAGCTCGGCGTCCTTGACCAGCGCCCGGGCCATCGCCGTGCGTTGTTGCTGGCCGCCGGAGAGCTCCAAAGGATAACGCTGGAGGAATTTCTCGATGCGCAGCATCTTCGCGGTTTCCAGCACTTTGCTCTGGATCAGCTCACTGGAAACGCCGGACTGACGCAGCGGCGAGGCGATGTTCTCGAACACTGTCATGGTCGGGTAATTGATGAACTGCTGATAGACCATCGACACATTGCGCAGACGCACCGGGCGCTGGGTGACGTCGACGCCGTTCATCAGAATGCGACCGCTGTCGGGCTTGTCCAGACCAGCCATCAGGCGCATGAGGCTGGTTTTGCCGGACAGCGTGCGACCGAGCAAAACATTGAACGATCCGGGTTCGAAGTTAAGGCACGCATCATCGATCCAGGTTTGACCCTCGACGGTACGGCTGACGTGCTCCAGGATTAGTGACATGGCTCGGCCTTTTTATTATTGGAGTCAAGCGACCGGAGCACTACAGCGACATTCGTGCCAGAAATCCCAAGCGGTTGATCTGGCTTGGAAAATACGAAAAAGAAGGGAAAACCGCGTTCGTTGCTGAACAGAAATGAACAACCGTGACTGAACAATTGAACAGTTCAAAGGTTGACAATGAACAAATGTGAACAACACTCTATGGATGCTTTTGCGTGGGCCGCCACATTCACCCCATGATCTACGCGGTCACCCACATTCATCTGAAATGTACGCGGTCCCCCGGTAGGAGCTGCCGAAGGCTGCGATCTTTTGATCTTGAACTTCGCGGTCTTACGGGCGCCAAGATCAAAAGATCGCAGCCTTCGGCAGCTCCTACGGGTATTGTTTTCGGCGCGATATCGCGACAGCCCAACGTATGCAAAACCCATAAAAACAATAAAAGCTTGCTCAGAGATCGACTGCCATGGCCGCACCTGCCTCGCCGCTCTCCCACGACGCCATCATCCAGGACTCCTGGTCTCGCTGCCGCGCGTTCGGGCTCGATCATCAGAGCGCTCCGGCGTTCGATCAGCTGCCGGCCGATGGCATCGCCCAATTGCTGGAGAGCCAGCATTCACTGGTGCAGACCACCCATCAGGAAGTCCTGCCGTATTACGAGAACATCCTCAGCAACTCCAACTGCCTGATCATGCTCGCCGACAATCAGGGCCAGGTGCTGACGTCCTGGGGCACCCAGCGCTTCATCGAGCCGAGCCTGACCCGAGGTTTCAGCGCCGGCGCCAGCTGGATGGAGCGTTGCAGCGGGACCAATGCGATCGGCACCGCGCTAGCTTGCGAACAGGCCGTACATATCGAGCACGATGAACATTTCCTCAAGGCCAACCGCTTCATGACCGGTTCCGCCGCGCCGATTTTCGATGCCGAGCGCAAGGTGATCGCGGTACTGGATGTATCCAGCGACAGCTACCTGCCGCCGTCGCACACCTTGGGCATGGTCAAGATGATGAGTCAGACCGTGGAGAACCGGCTGATCCTCAACCTGTTCCATGGCCAGCATTTCCAGCTGACCTTCAACACCGGGCTGAATAACCTCGACAGCCAATGGGCCGGGTTGCTGATCTTCGACGAAACCGGTCAGGTGCTGTCGGCCAATCGCCGGGCCGACAATCTGCTGGGTATCAGCCTGTCGCGGGTCAGCGTCGAAAGCCTGTTCAAAGTCTCTTTGCTGGAACTGCTGAACCAGCCGGACGGCCTGCCGTTTGCCCTGCAAGCCTCGGGGCGCAACCGTTTTCAATGCCTGTTGAAGCGACCGAAACTAGCGCCGATTCAAGCCCGAGTGTTTGCTGAACCCACGGTGTCGGCGCCCACAGCGATCAGCCTTAATACCCTGCATTTTGGCGACAGCCGCGTGGAAAAAGCCGTGCGCCAGGCCGAGCGCTTGCTGGAAAAGGACATTCCGCTGTTAATCCACGGGGAAACCGGAGTCGGCAAGGAAGTCTTCGTCAAAGCCCTGCACCAGGCCAGTTCACGCAGCAAACAGCCGTTCATTGCCGTCAACTGTGCAGCGATCCCCGCCGAACTGGTGGAATCCGAATTGTTTGGCTACGAGAAAGGTGCGTTCACCGGCGCCAATCAGAAAGGCAGCATCGGGCTAATCCGCAAGGCCGACAAAGGCACCCTGTTCCTCGATGAAATCGGCGACATGCCGCTGCCGACCCAAGCCCGGTTGCTGCGGGTACTGCAGGAGCGTTGCGTGCAACCGGTGGGCAGCAGCGAGTTGTTCCCGGTGGACATTCGGATCATTTCGGCAACTAACCGCTCGTTGCGCGAACAGGTTCAGCTGGGGCGGTTTCGTGAGGATTTGTATTACCGCATTGGTGGTTTGACCCTGGAACTGCCGCCGCTACGGGAACGCAGCGATAAACAAGCACTGTTCAAGCGTTTGTGGGAACAGCATCGCGAACCGTCGCAGTGGGCCGGGTTGAGTTCCGAAGTGATGGAGCTGTTCAGTCGTCATCCGTGGCCGGGGAATTTGCGCCAGGTCAGCAGTGTGATGCAGGTGGCGCTGGCCATGGCCGAGGAACAACCCGTGCGGCCGGAGCATTTGCCGGATGATTTTTTTGTCGACCTGGAAATGGAGCCGGTGGATTCGCCGGAGCCGGTAGCGGTTGATTTGAATGATGCCGAGGAATTGAATCGGCAGTTGCAGGCGGCTGGGGGGAATATTTCGCACTTGGCCCGGCGGTTGGGGGTTAGCCGGAATACCCTTTACAAGCGATTGCGTCAGTTGGAAGGTTAAAGGCGAAGATCAAAAGATCGCAGCCTTCGGCAGCTCCTACACCGGTCCGCGTCCATCCGCGTCATTGTGAGCGAACAAAACCCTGTAGGAGCTGGCGAAGCCTGCGATCTTTTGATCTTCAACCAAACAAACAAAAACCCGCACAAGGCGGGTTTTCGTTTTTGTGAAAGGCGTAGCAAACGCTGCAATCAGTCAGCCAATCGCCAGGTCGTCCCACCCTTCCCGTCTTCCAGCACCACGCCCATGGCGGTGAGCTGGTCGCGGATACGGTCGGATTCGGCCCAGTCTTTACCGGCACGAGCTGCCAGACGTGCAGCAATTAGCGCCTCGACTTCGGCTGCGTCCACGCGCCCTTCGGCACCGGCCTGCAGGAAGTCATCGGCTTCAAGCTGCAACACACCCAGCACGCTGGCCAACTCTTTCAAACGAGCCGCCAAACCCGCCGCCGCATCGAGATCGCTCTCGCGCAGACGATTGATCTCACGAACCATCTCGAACAACACCGCACAGGCTTCCGGCGTGCCAAAGTCGTCGTTCATCACCTGAGTGAAACGCTCGACGAACGCTTCGCCACCCGCCGGTGCCACGTTCGGCAGGCCTTTCAACGCATGGTAGAAACGCTCGAGTGCGCCTTTGGCGTCCTTGAGGTTGTCTTCCGAATAGTTGATCGCGCTGCGGTAGTGGCTCGATACCAGCAGGTAACGCACGACTTCCGGGTGGTACTTTTCCAGCACGTCGCGAATGGTGAAGAAGTTGTTCAAGGACTTGGACATCTTCTCGCCATTGATGCGAATCATGCCGCAATGCATCCACGCGTTGGCGTAGGTCTTGCCGGTGGCCGCTTCGCTCTGGGCGATTTCGTTTTCATGGTGCGGGAACTCGAGGTCGCTGCCGCCGCCATGAATGTCGAAGGTCTCGCCGAGGCAGCAGGTGGACATCACCGAGCACTCGATGTGCCAGCCCGGACGCCCGGCGCCCCATGGAGATTCCCAGCTCGGTTCGCCCGGCTTGGTAGCTTTCCACAGCACGAAGTCCAGCGGGTCCTGCTTGGACTCGTCGACTTCGATCCGCGCGCCGATGCGCAGGTCTTCGATCTTCTTGCGCGACAGCTTGCCGTAACCCATGAACTTGGCGACGCGGTAGTACACGTCGCCATTGCCTGGGGCGTAGGCGTAACCCTTGTCGATCAAGGTCTGGATCATGTTCAGCATGCCAGGGATATGATCGGTGGCCCGCGGTTCCATGTCCGGCTTGAGGATGTTGAGGCGCGCCTCATCCTCGTGCATCGCGGTGATCATGCGTTCGGTCAGCGCGTCGAACGGCTCGCCGTTCTCCTTCGCCCGATTGATGATCTTGTCTTCGATGTCGGTGATGTTGCGCACATAGGTCAGGTTATAACCGCTGAACCGCAACCAGCGAGTCACCAGGTCGAACGCGACCATGCTGCGGCCATGGCCAATGTGGCAGTAGTCGTACACGGTCATCCCGCAGACGTACATGCGCACATTGTTGCCATCCAGAGGCTTGAAGACTTCTTTGCTCTTGGTGAGCGTGTTGTAGATCGTAAGCACGAATGCTCCTTCCTTAACGCTGAATCACTGGCCCCACGAATCGCGCAGGGTCACGGTACGGTTGAACACCGGAACACCTGGCTTCGAGTCCTTGATATCCGCGACGAAGTAACCTTCGCGCTCGAACTGGAAACGGTCTTCCGGCTGTGCATTGCCAAGCGAAGGCTCGGCACGACAACCAGTGAGAACTTGCAGCGAGTCAGGGTTGATGTTGTCCAGGAAACTGGCGCTGTCTTCGGCCTTTTCAGGGTTGGCCGAACGGAACAGGCGATCGTACAGACGCACTTCGCATTCGACGCTGGCCGCGGCCGGCACCCAGTGCACCACGCCTTTGACCTTGCGGCCTTCCGGATTTTTGCCCAACGTTTCCGGATCGTACGAGCAACGCAGTTCGACGATGTTGCCATCGGCGTCCTTGATCGCTTCGTCGGCACGGATCACGTAGCTGCCGCGCAGACGCACTTCGCCGTTCGGCTCCAGGCGCTTGTAGCCTTTCGGCGGCTCTTCCATGAAGTCTTCACGGTCGATGTAGAGCTCACGGGCGAACGGCAGGACGCGCACGCCCATGTCTTCTTTCGGGTGGCACGCCAATTCGAGGTTTTCGACCTGGCCTTCCGGGTAGTTGGTGATCACGACTTTCAGCGGACGCAACACGCACATGGCGCGTGGGGCGCTGTGGTCGAGGTCGTCACGGATGCTGAATTCGAGCATGCCAAAGTCGACCACGCCGTCGGAACGGTTGGTGCCGATCATTTCGCAGAAGTTGCGGATCGATTTCGGCGTGTAGCCACGGCGGCGGAAGCCCGACAGCGTGGACATGCGCGGATCGTCCCAGCCATGAACGTGCTTTTCATCGACCAGTTGCTTGAGCTTGCGCTTGCTGGTGATGGTGTAGTTCAGGTTCAGGCGGCTGAACTCGTATTGACGCGGCTTCGCCGGCACGGGCAGGTTCTCGAGGAACCACTCGTACAGCGGACGGTGGCTTTCGAATTCCAGGGTGCAGATCGAGTGGGTGATGCCTTCGATGGCGTCCGACTGACCGTGGGTGAAGTCGTAGTTCGGGTAGATGCACCACTTGTCACCGGTCTGGTGGTGATGCGCGTGACGGATGCGATACATGATCGGGTCGCGCAGGTTCATGTTCGGCGAGGCCATGTCGATCTTGGCCCGCAGCACGCGTGCGCCGTCCGGGAATTCGCCGGCGCGCATGCGGGCGAACCAGTCGAGGTTTTCTTCCACGGAGCGGTCACGGAACGGGCTGTTCTTGCCCGGTTCGGTCAGGCTGCCACGGTATTCCTTGGCTTGCTCAGGGCTCAGATCGTCGACGTAGGCCTTGCCGGCCTTGATCAGCTCTACCGCCCAGTCGTGCAACTGGTCGAAATACTGCGAGGCATAGCGCACTTCACCGGACCATTCGAAGCCCAGCCATTTGACGTCGCTTTCGATCGCGTCGATGTATTCCTGGTCTTCCTTGGCCGGGTTGGTGTCGTCGAAACGCAGGTGCGTGACGCCGCCGAATTCCTGAGCCAGACCGAAGTTCACACAGATCGACTTGGCGTGACCGATGTGCAGGTAGCCGTTGGGCTCAGGCGGGAAACGGGTGACGATCTGCGTGTGCTTACCCGAGTCCAGGTCCGCCTGGATGATCGGGCGCAGGAAATTGACCGGCACGGCAGGGCCAGTCTTGGAATTCGAGGTAGGGTCGACAGTGGGCTTGCTCATAGGATCCTTGAACGTACAAGTGCGCGGCCAGTTGGCCAAATCAAAGCGGCTGTTATAAATCAAAGGGGCTTATCATAGCCGATGCTGTCAAGTGGCTGACAGAGCAGGCCGGCAATCGGTTGCATTTAATCGGTTGCCAATGAAAAACAGCCTCGAAATTCGCGCCCGGCACGCTAAACTGCGTGCCTTGGCCGACACTGGCCGGACTGGTTGAGGGCCTGAACGCCCCGAAACCCACGAATTTCTTGAAAACGCTTCTCCTTATAAAGAGTACCGATCATGACCCAAGTCAAACTGACCACCAACCATGGCGACATCGTCCTGGAGCTGAACGCTGAGAAAGCCCCGATCACCGTGGCCAACTTCGTCGAGTACGTCAAAGCCGGTCACTACGAAAACACTGTTTTCCACCGCGTCATCGGCAACTTCATGATCCAGGGCGGCGGTTTCGAGCCAGGCATGAAAGAAAAGAAAGACAAGCGCCCAAGCATCCAGAACGAAGCCGACAACGGCCTGCCGAACGTGAAGTACAGCGTAGCCATGGCCCGCACCATGGAGCCGCATTCGGCTTCCGCCCAGTTCTTCATCAACGTGGCTGACAACAGCTTCCTGAACCACAGCGGCAAAACCGCTCAGGGTTGGGGCTACGCCGTATTCGCCAAAGTAGTCGAAGGCACCGACGTGGTCGACAAGATCAAAGGCGTGGCCACGACTTCCAAAGCCGGCCACCAGGACGTACCAGCAGAAGACGTGATCATCGAGAAAGCCGAGATCATTGAGTGATACTGCTGATTTCAGACTTGCATCTGGAAGAGGAGCGCCCGGACATAACCCGGGCGTTTCTGGATTTGCTCGCTGGACGTGCCCGCTCAGCGAGTGCGTTGTACATTCTGGGCGACTTTTTCGAGGCGTGGATTGGCGACGATGCCATGACGCCGTTCCAGCGTTCCATCTGCCAGGCCCTGCGCGAACTTAGTGACAGCGGCACGGCCATTTTTCTGATGCACGGCAATCGCGACTTCATGCTCGGCCAGGCCTTCTGCAAACAGGCCGGCTGCACGTTGTTGAAAGACCCGAGTGTCGTGCAGTTTTACGGCGAGCCGGTGCTGTTGATGCATGGCGACAGCCTCTGCACCCGCGACGAAGCGTATATGAAGCTGCGGCGCTACCTGCGCAACCCGATTACCCTGTTCATCCTGCGGCACCTGCCCTTGAGCACTCGCCACAAACTGGGGCGCAAGCTGCGCAGCGAAAGTCGTGCGCAGACGCGGATGAAGGCCAATGACATTGTTGATGTCACGCCGGAAGAAGTGCCGCGGATCATGCAGCACTATGGCGTGAAAACCTTGATCCACGGGCACACCCATCGCCCCGCCATCCACAAATTGCAGATTGGCGAGCAGTCGGCCAAACGCATTGTGTTGGGGGATTGGGATCGTCAGGGTTGGGCGTTGCAGGTGGATGAGAATGGGTTTGCGTTGGCGCCTTTCGACTTCACCCCGCCGCCGCAACTGGCAGCACCCGCAAACTAACGGCCAAACACAAAACCCTTGTGGGAGCGGGCTTGCTCGCGAAGGCGGGTTCACATTCAGCATCTCTGTTGACTGTCACACCGCTTTCGCGAGCAAGCCCGCTCCCACATTGACCGCGTTTTGTCTCAATGGCCTACCGAGGCCGGTCCCGCCTTCGCCGCAAACGGCGGTTTCGCCAGCCACACCAGCAGAATCAACCCCATGAACGCCCACCCCAGCAACGTGAAGTAATCCACGGTGGAGAGCATGTATGCCTGGCTGGTCAGCACATGATCCAGCTGCGCGTAAGCCGGGTTACCCGCCCCGCCCAGTGAGTTCAACGCCTCCCGGGTCGCCGGTTCATAGGTGGTGATGCTTTCACTCAAATACGCATGGTGCTGATCGGCGCGGCGAATCCAGATCCAGGTGGTCAACGACGCCGCAAAACTACCGCCCAGGGTCCGCAGGAACGTCGCAAGGCCCGCGCCGTCGGCAATCTGGCTCGGCGGCAAATCCGACATCAAAATGCTCAAGGTCGGCATGAAGAACAGCGCCACGCCAATGCCCATGAACAGCTGCACCAGCGCGATGTGCTGGAAGTCCACTTCGTTGGTAAACCCGGCGCGCATGAAGCAACTCAAACCGATGCAGAGGAACGCGCCACCGGCCAACAGTCGCAGGTCGAACTTGTGCGCGTACTTGCCGACAAACGGCGACAGCAGCACCGGCAAAATACCGATCGGTGCCACCGCCAGCCCGGCCCAGGTGGCGGTGTAGCCCATTTGGGTTTGCAGCCATTGCGGCAGAATCAGGTTGATCCCGAAGAACCCGGCGTAACCGCCCACCAGCACGATGGTGCCGATGCGGAAGTTGCGGTGGGCGAACAGCCGCAGGTTGACCACCGGATGCTTGTCGGTCATTTCCCAGATCACGAACACCGCCAGCGCAATCACTGAAATAGCCGCGCCAATGATGATGAAATTCGATTCGAACCAATCCAGGTCATTGCCCTTGTCGAGGATCACCTGCAACGCGCCGACGCCAATAATCAAAGTGATCAGTCCCACGTAATCCATCGGCTGGTAACTGGTCACCACCGGCCGCGCCTTCAGTTGCTGGCGCACTACCATCACCGCAAAAATCCCGATTGGTACGTTGATAAAGAAAATCCACGGCCAGCTGTAACTGTCAGTAATCCAGCCGCCGAGGATCGGCCCTGCAATCGGCGCCACCACCGTGACCATCGCCAGCAACGCCAGGGCCATGCCTCGCCTGGCGGGCGGATAGACCGCGATCAACAGCGTCTGGGTCATCGGATACAACGGCCCGGCTACCAGACCTTGAAGCACCCGAAAGCCGATCAGCTCCGGCATCGAAGTCGAGATACCGCACAGAAACGAGGCCAGCACGAACAGCATCGTTGCCCAGAGAAACAGCTTCACCTCACCGAAACGCCGGCTGAGCCAACCGGTCAGCGGCAGCGCGATGGCATTGCTCACGGCAAACGAGGTGATGACCCAGGTGCCCTGCTCCGAACTCACACCCAGGTTGCCGGAAATCGTCGGCAAGGCCACGTTGGCGATGGTGGTGTCGAGCACCTGCATGAAGGTCGCCAGCGACAGGCCGATGGTGCTGAGCAGCAGGCTGGGAGGCGTGAAAGACGCGTTATTGCTCATCGCGAATCCTTTGAAACCTGATTGGCGCTGCGTCTGTTACAGACGCAGCTGACCTTGTGGGAGCGACCTGTGGCGAGGGGGCTTGCCCCCGTTGGACTGCGCAGCAGTCCCATCTTCTAGGGCCGCTTCGCGACCCAACGGGGGCAAGCCCCCTCGCCACAAAAGCTCGCTCCCACAGGGTCGGTGTGATGACCAATCAGCGGTGCGCGGTTTTAATGACCGCGGCGCTGTTGTCGTGGATCAACTGGGTGATCATCGCGTCGGCCTCAGCCAACTGACGGTCGTAGACGCTGGTGCTGAACGACGCCTTTTGCGGCGGCTGTTGCGCCAGCACCGGGCCGCTCTGGTCACGCAGGTTCACATCGACCTGAGTCGACAGGCCGACCCGCAATGGGTGCTTGGCCAGCTCTTCGGCATTGATGTGAATGCGTACCGGCACCCGCTGGACGATCTTGATCCAGTTACCGGTAGCGTTCTGCGCCGGCAGCAAGGCAAACGCACTGCCGGTCCCGGCGCCGAGGCTGTCGATGGTGCCGCTGTATTTGACGTCGCTGCCGTAGAGGTCGGCCTCGATGTCCACCGGCTGACCGATGCGCATGTCACGCAGTTGGGTTTCCTTGAAATTGGCGTCGATCCACAGCTGATCCAGTGGAATCACCGCCATCAACGCGGTGCCCGGTTGGACCCGCTGGCCCAGTTGCACACTGCGTTTGGCAACGTAACCGGTGACCGGCGCGATCAAAGTGCTGCGGGCATGGGTGAGGTACGCCTGACGCAATTGCGCGGCGGCGGACATCACGTCCGGGTGCGACGACACCACGGTGTCATCCACCAGCGCGCTGGTGGTCATGAGCTGTTGTTTGGCGTTGGCCAAGGCGTTTTGCGCCGAGGTCAGGTCGTCGCGAGCGTGGGACAGTTCTTCCTGGGAAATCGCCCCGCCAGCGGCGAGGTTTTTCCGGCGATTGAAGTTGTCCTGAGCCTTTTGCACTTCGGCCTGCTGCGCGTTGACCTGGGCTTTCATGCCGTCGACATTGCTGTACAAGCCGCGCACTTGGCGCACGGTGCGAGCCAGATTGGCCTGGGCACTTTGCAGACCGACTTCGGCGTCGTTCGGGTCGAAGTTGACCAGCACCTGGCCTTCGTGGACCAGATCGCCATCGTCGGCACCGATGCTGACCACGGTGCCGGTAACCAACGGGGTGATTTCCACCACGTTGCCGTTCACATAGGCGTCGTCGGTGCTTTCATTCCAGCGACCGAAGAATTCGTGATAACCCCAGACGCCGAGCCCGGCGAGGATCACCATGATTGTCAGCACAAACAGCATGACTTTGCGTTTGCGCGAGTTGCTGGCGTCTTGAGAGTTGTCAGGAGCTTGAGTTGCATCGACAGTGGCCATGACGAGTACCTTGAATTAGTTGTGCTGCGTGGCTGGGGTTGCGTTGGCTGCGGTCAGGGTTTCGCCCTGGAAGCCGCCGCCCAGCGCTTGCATCAGTTGAATCGACAGGTCGATCTGCTCGGCATTCAGGTTGGCCAGCTGACGCTGGGCCTGGAGCAATTGCTGCTCGATGCTGAGCACGTCCAGATAGTTACCGATGCCGGAACCGTAACGCTGGACCACGGTGTTGTAAGAGTCCTGAGCAATGTCGGTCGCATGTTGCTGGGCGCCGATTTGCCGGCCGATATCGCGCAACTGGTTGATGGTGTCGCTGACATCGCCCAGGGCTTTCACTAGGCTTTTGTTGTACTGCGCCACCGCGAGGTCGTAATCGGCGTCGCGGGAATCGAGGTCGGCCCGCAAACGGCCACCGTCGAAAATTGGCACCGAGATCGTCGGCGCGACGTTGAAGAAGCGACTCGCCGAACCGAACATCGCATCGCCCAGCAACGACTCGACACCCGCCGCCGCGCTCAGGTTGAGGTTGGGGTAGAACCGGGTCTTGCCCGCCGCGATGTTTTTGCTCGCGGCTTCAACCCGCCAGCGCGCCGCCACCAGGTCCGGGCGACGACCAAGCAATTCCGCCGGCAGCACCGACGGCAACGCCACGGCACTGGCCTGAAGAACCTTCGGTCGTGCGATTTCGTTGCCGCGATCCGGACCTTTGCCCAGCAGCACGGCCAAGGCGATTTTCGCGCTTTGCAGGCGTTTTTCGGCGTCGATCAGGCTGGCTTCGGCGCTGGCTTCCAGGCTTTCGGTCTGCTGGAACTGGTACTGACTGTCGATCCCCGAGCTCAGGCGACGCTGGCTGAGGTCGAGCATTTGTTGGGTGCGCTTGAGGTCTTCGCTGGCCAGGTCATGGATGATGTGCGCCTGCCCCAGATCGCTGTAGGCGCGGGCGACATCGGCGGACAAGGTCAGCTGCGCGGCTTGCTGATCGACTTCGGCGGCACGGGCCTGGCCCAATGCGGCTTCCCAGGCATCGCGCTGACCGCCCCAAAGGTCGAAGTTGTAATTGAAACTCGCGTCAACGTTGCGCACGGTGGAATAGGTGCCACCCTGCCCGCTCGGGTCCTGATCGCGAGCCAGACGCGAACGGCTGACGCCGGCGCTGGCATCCAGAGTCGGCATCCGCGCGGCGTCGGCGGCATAGGCAGCGGCGCTGGCCTGATGGGCGCGGGCGTCGGCGATTTGCATGTCGGGGCTGTCGTGCAGGGCTTCGCGGACCAGACCGTCGAGCTGCGGATCGCCAAGGCTTTTCCACCAGTCGCTTTTCGGCCATGCCGCGGGCGACAGGGTCACGCCGTTGAGGGATTGTCCGGCCTTGAGATTTTTCGCATCGAGGCTGACGCCTTCGGTGGTCAGGCCGCTGTAACTGGCGCAGCCGGCGAGGCTCATGGCCAACAGCACCAGGCTCAATCCGCTACGCAGGCTTTTACTGTTCATTGCCACCTACCCGCAGCAGGGTGATCGAGTCACCCGCGGCTACCAGAATTTTCTTCAGGATCTGTTCCAGGGTTTTCAATTCTTCCGGGGTAATGGCGCCGGCCAGCTCATTCATGGCATCGGCGCCGATCTGCGGCAACTGATCGGTCAGCTGCTGGCCCTGCTCGGTCAGCACCAGCTGAACTTGACGCCGGTCTGCCTCGGAGCGTTGGCGGGCGAGGAAACCTTTCTGTTCCAGACGATCGAGCATGCGGGTCATCGAACCGCTGTCCAGCGACAGGTGACGGCACAGCTCGGCCGGCGTATCGACGCCGAACTGGGCCATGATGATCAGCACTTTGAATTGCGCGGCGGTGATGCCATGGGGTTCCATGTGCGTATCGATGATCCGGTCCTTGAGCAGCGCAGCGCGCCCGAGCAAAAGGCCGAGATGGCAATTATGGAAATCGTATGAGGAGAAATGTTTCATCTGACCACCAATTAGCTGCCTAGGCAGAGAATGTATGTCGAGATGTTACTGCCTAGGCAGCGAATGTCAACGTAATAGTTAGGTTGCTTTGTATTTGATTGATAAATGGCGCCCGAGCGGCCACACAAATCCCTGTGGCGAGGGGGCTTGCCCCCGTTCGGCTGCGAAGCAGTCGTCGCTTTTTGATTTGCAGAGTTTCAGAAGGAATGAAGTTGCAGGTTTTGGGGGCCGCTACGCGCCCCAACGGGGGCAAGCCCCCTCGCCACAGGGACCGCGCCAGATTGGAGGGGGTTAGAAATCCCGCTTGTAGAAGATGTCCAGCGAACTGGCCACGCCGCTGGCGGCTTCGAGGTAGACCTTTTTGCTCAGTTTGTAGCGCAAGGCGATGGTGTTGGCCGGCTCGAACACGCCGACCCCATAACGCAGGCTGAGCTTCTCGGAGATATTGCCGCTGGCTACCACGGCGGTATTGGCGCCGCTGCCTTGGGTATCGAGCTGGAAGTCCTGAATGCCCAAATCCTTGGCCAACCCGCTGGTCACCCCCGAACTGCCCATCAAACCCAACCCGAGGGCGGCCTGGGCGAGCATGTTGTTGTCTTCACCGGTGGTGCTCAGCGGACGCCCCAGCACCAGATAGGACAATGCCTGCTCCTGACTCATCGCTGGTTCGGAAAAGATCTGCGTGGTCGGCTGCTCGGCGCTGCCACTCAGGCGGATGCCGGCGATCACATCGTCGGTCTGGCGAATCGCTTCGATGTCGAGGTACGGCTGATCGATGGGGCCGGCAAACAACAGACGCGCCCGGCGCACCGTCAACCGCTGACCGTAGGCGCGATAACGCCCGTCGTTGAGCCACAACTCGCCACGGGTGTCCATGTTGTCGCCGATGTGCACCTGGCCTTGCAGGTTGGCGGTCAGGCCGAATCCGGCAAAGCTGAGTTTGTCCTGCCCGACCACTACATCGATATCCATCGCCATGGCCATCGGAGGTTTGCCTTCTTCGGTTTGCTGACCGACGATCACCGTGTCATCGGAGACCTTGACCGTCGATGGCGGCAGTTCTCGCACGGTGATCTCGCCCTTGGGCACCAGCACCTTGCCGACGATTGCCAGTTTGTCGTCCTTCATGGAGATCTTCAGGTCCGGCGCGACTTCCAACTCGGCGTAGGGTTCGACGGTGACCGGCAATTGCGAGCCCTTGAGCGCCAGATCCACCACCAGCGCCTGGCCCCAGGCGATGTTGCCATTGAGGCTGCCCTGCCCGGTCTTGCCGCTTTTCCAGCCGCCGTTCAGTTGCACGGTTTCGCCGGCAATCACGGCTTGAAGTTGCAAGGCTTCGAGCGCCATCGGCAGTTCAGGCCCGGAGATTTCACCGTCGCGCAGCTCAAGGTTGCCATTGACCAGCGGCGCCAGCAGTCCGCCAGACAATGTGCCGCTGCCGCTCAAATGCCCGGTGAGTTTCTCGACCATCGGCACAAACGGCCGCGCCACCGACAAGTCCAGACCACTGAGGCGGAATGAACCGGTCAGCGGTTTGTTCTTCGGCAGCGGGTTGATCTGCGCCTGAACCATCAGTTCACCGAGTTTGCCGCCGACAAAATTGAGGTCGGTGTCGATGCGTTTTGGCGTGAGTTTGCTGGTGAGTTTCAGGGTCTGGTACGGGAAATCCAGCCATTGCTCCTTCTCACGCATACGCAAGGTGCCGCCACTGGCGTCAATGCTGACCTGGCCGTTCGGGCCGCTGGCCGGCAGGTCCAGTTGCAGGTCGGCATTGAGCTTGCCCTTCCAGGCAAAATCCTTCGGCAACCATTGCGCGAGGCTGTCGATGGGGAACTGCTTGAGGTGATAACGCAGCTTCGGCTCGGGCATCAAGCGCTGGTCTTCGCCGCACAGGCTGGCCGGGCCGGACATCCAGCAATGGGCGCCGAAGTTGATTTTGCCGTCCGCCAGTCGCTCAAGCTTCGCCGGATTTTGCAGCTTCCAGTCCTGCCCGCCAGCCTGGATATCGCCACTGGCCAGACGCCCGCGCCAATTGCCCTTATCCAGCGTGCCGTCGAGACCGAGCGCCAGTTTCAGCTTCGGTCCTTGCAGGTCGAGGGCGAGTTTCTGGTTTTTGATGTCGCCCTGACCGCTGGCGGTCAACGTGCCCAGTGACGTGTCGCCGGTCCGAATGCCGCTGCCCTTGAGGTCGATCTTCGCCCGCTGGGCGTTGTCGAGGGTGGCGTCCAGATTGAGGCTTTGCAGGCGATTGTCTTCGAAGGCCAGTTGCGTGCCTTGCAGGCCGAGCTTGCCTTGAGGCGCTTTGAGCGTGCCGGCGACATCGACCCGGCCATTGAGCTGACCGCGCAGTTGCGGCCAGAACTGGGCCAGACGCGGCATCTTGATGTCGATCCGGCCGGCGAGTTTCTGTTGCAGGCTGCCCTGGCCATTGATGCTGTTGTCACCGAGTCGAATCTGCAATGCGCTGAGGTTCCATTGCTCGCCGCCGCCATCGGCCTTGGCTTGCAACACGGCCGGTTGCCCGCGCAGCTTGCCTTTCAGGTCCAGGTCGGCGGTCAGGCTGAGCCTTTCATTTTTCATCTCGCCTTTGCTGCGCAAGGGACCGGCCAACGTGCCTGGCAACTCCGCGAGCCAGTACGCCGGGTTGATCGCCGAGAGGTCCAGCGCCGTATCCCAAGCGATACCGTCGGCAAACTGCAGGTTCAAGTGCCCTTCAGCCTTGCCCTGCCCGGCTTCGAGTTTGAATTGTGGCAGATGGATTTTGGTCAGATCGCCGCTGAACGGGCTGTTCAGGCTGAATGCCCCGGCCGGGCCATCCAGTGCGGCTTTGAAGTTACCGATGTAGTTGCCGTCGGTGTAGGAGACTTCACCGTTGAAGCTGCGCAGCGCCACTTGCGGCTCGTCGATCAGCGGATAGAGACGGTGCCACGGGAAATCCAGCCAATCGATTTTCGCTTCAGCACTCAGGCCTTTGCTCCAATCCACCAGCCCTGTGAGCTTGAGGCTTTGTTTGTCGTTCGCCGTCAGATCAAGGCCGGCGATCTGCGCGCCCTTGGCGTCGACCTTGCCTTGCAGCGATAACGCGACCGGGCCTTGTTCTGCGGGTAACGTGGCTTTGCCGAGCAACTGGTAACCGTTTTTCAGGTCGCCGTCGCCGGTGAGTTCCAGTTGATTGAGTTGCAGGGTATCCGGTAGATCAGCGCTAGCCTTGAAGCCGTCGGCGGTGATGCGCACTTTGGCCGGCAGGTTTTCCACCAGCGGTTGCAGCTCCCCGGTGAGTTGGCCGTTCAGGTAGCCGCTGCTGTCGGCTTTCAGGTTCAGGGTTTTCAGCAGGTCGCCGTCGACTTTCAGGGCCAGCGACCATGGTTCGGTACCCGGCGAAGGCAAGGTCAGTTTGCCCTCAGCGGTCAGCGGCCAGTTGCCGCTCGGCTGCAACAGGCCCGACAGGTTCAGGCTCAGCTCATCACGCTGCAAATGCACCGAGTCGATCTGCAAACCCTTCTCGGTCCAGTGTGCTGCCAGTTGCAGCCCCTTGAGCTCTTCACTGCCGTTGAACAGCAGACGGCCAATTTTGACGTCGCCCAATTCGATGGCCAGCGGCAATTTCAAGTCCGGCAGATTGATCGGGCCGCTGCTTTGCTCTTCCACGCCCGGCGGGAATTGCAGGCTGACCTGCTCGGCCTGCAATTGCTCGATGCACAACGTCATGCGCATCAGGCACAGCGGCGACCAGGCAAAAATTGCTTTGTTCAGCTCAACCCGGCTGCTGTCCTGCTGCCACACCAGATGATCGGCGCTCCACTGCCCACCCAAACGGCCCTGGAAATTCTCCACGGTCAAACCCGGCACAAAGCCGAGCGCCCAGCGACTGCCCGTCGGAGTGCCCAGCACGGTGACCAGTGTCAGCACGATCAGCATCAGCAGCGCCGGGATCGCCAGCAGCGTTATTTTCAAACCACGCTTCACAGCTCAGGCCCCATGGAAAAGTGCAATCGAATGCCGCCGTCGTCGTCCATCGCGTGGGCCAGGTCGAGGCGAATCGGCCCCACCGGCGAAACCCAGCGTACGCCGATACCGACACCGGTCTTCAGGTTCGGCAGTTCGAGTGTGTTGAAGGAGTTGCCCTGGTCGATGAAGGTTGCGACCCGCCATTTTTCGGCGACGGAGTATTGATACTCGACGCTGCCGGCCACCATGTAGCGGCCACCGATACGGTCGCCATCGGAGTTTTCCGGGGACAGGCTCTGGTAATCGTAACCGCGCACGCTCTGATCGCCACCGGCAAAGAAGCGCAGAGACGGCGGCACCGATTTGTAGCCATTAGTGGCGCTACCGCCGACCTGCACCCGACCGAGCAAGCGGTGTTTGTCGAAGACCGTGGTCAGGCCTTTGACCAGCGCCGTGCCGTAGAGCAAGTTGGTGTCCGAACCCAATCCTTCCTTGGCGACTTTGGTTTCGAATTGCAGGCGATAACCGTTGTGCGGATCGATGCGGTTGTCGCTTTTCAGGTACGAATAACTCACGCCGGGCATCAGCAAGGTGCTGAGCCCCGAATCGTCACCGAGCTGGTATTCCTCGCGTTGCCACTTGAGCGACACCACCCGCTGCCAGCCGCTGGGCAGTTTGCTGTGCCACTCGGGGCCGAGGGTCAGCAGCTTGCTGAGGGTATCGGTGCCAGCGATTTCTTCATATTGATAACCACCGGCAAAGCGCAGTTTGTCGGTCAATGGCGGGTCCAGCGGAACGTCGTAAAACAGCCCGACGTTCTGCCGTGGCGCCGAAATCTCGGCCTCCCAGCCATAGCTGTGCCCCTGAGGATTAACCCAATGGCGGGTCCAGTTGGCTTTGACCCGTGGACCGACGTCGGTGGAAAAGCCCAGCCCGAGACCCATGGTCCGTGGTTTGCGGGTTTCCAGTTTGACCGCCACCGGGATCACGTCGTCCTTGGACGCGGTCGGCGCTGCGTCCACGCGCACGCCCTCGAAATAGCCGCTCGATTGCAGCGCCTGATTGAGTTCGGCGATCAGTTCGGAGTCATAGGGCGTACCGGCCTTGAACGGCACCATGCGTTGCAGCAAGTCTTCGTCGAACGGCGTGTCGCCTTCAAAACTGACCTTGCCCAGCGCATAGCGCGGGCCGCTGTCGTAGATCAACTCGATGTCGGCGACGCCGGCACGCGGATCCACCAACAGTTTCTGACGGGTGAAACGCCCACTGAAGAAGCCGTAGCGCGAGGCCTGGTTCTGGATCAGCCGCTTGGCGTCTTCGTAACGGCCATGGTTCAGAACCGCGCCGGGTTTCAGCAGGTCGCTTTTCGGTACACGAAAGGATTTGAACGAGGCTGCCGGGCCGTCGATGCGCACCGTGACGTTGCGCAAATGGATCGGCTCACCGGGGTCGATGTTCAGCACCAGGCGCGGCGTCTTGCCGCCCTTTACGTCACTTTCGATTTGCGGCTGGTAATAGCCCAAGGCCTGTGCGGCCTTGCGCGCCTGTTCTTCGGCGCCACGACTGAAGCGCAGCAAGGCTTCTTCATCGCGATCGCCGAGGCTACCGATATAGCCTTCTATATTGGCCTTCAGTTCATCGTTGGACGGTTTGATCCGCACATCCAATTCACTTTGCGCCAGCGCCGCGCAGCTGGAGATCAGCATCAGCACGCCACTGGTAAATCTTCCGGAAAACTTCATAGCGCGGATGCTATCACGAGCCTGGGGGCCTGATAGAGCCTGACCTGCTGCGAAAGTTCTACTGCTATGCCGTTGCCGTTTGTAACACCTGCGGATTCGCGTGGAAAAACACGTGTTCAAGAATCGGCCCTACCGCCACTTCGCCGATTTCCTCATAGCCCTGACGTTTATAGAACTCCAGATAACGAGGATTCCCGGTGTCGAGGATCACGCCCTGTGAGTGCTCATCGACCGCGCACCAGTTATGGACCGCTTGCAGCAATTGTTCGCCGAAGTGCTTGCCCTGGAATTGCGGATGAACCCCCAGTAATGGCAAAACATGCACCGAGTCAGACGGCACACACGCCATCACGGCAGCGTGGTAATCGAGGTAGCGTCGGGTACAGCGAAACCCGGTGCTGAGCACCATCCGCAGGCGCCAGGCCCAGCTTTCGGTGATGCCCAGGCGGCGTTGCGGCGGCGCGATCAGGGCGATGCCGATCAAGCGGTCATTCACCAACAGGCCGATGGCCGGCAAATCCTGAAGAAAGTGTTGTTTGACCAGTTCGCGCACCGTCGCCCTCACTCGTTGTTCATAACCGGGGCGTTCAGCTTCGAACAGGTAGCCGAACGTCGGCTCGTGCCGGTACGCCTGATACAACAGGGAACGTGCTTCGCGGGAATAGCCGCTGTCGAGCATGTGGATATCGGCGATGACGGTCGAGTTTTCGGGCATACGGTAGATCTCCCCTGGGCGCGGCTCAGAAGGCCGCGCTCTTATTGGTACGAGCCTTTGGGTGGCTTCACAGTTCCCCACACAGGTATAGACCAAGCCGGGATCTTCATCGACTGGGCTGACGCCTTCGCGGGCAAGCCACGCTCCCACAGTGTCCGTGGCGTTCACAGATTTTGTGTACGACACGAATCCTGTGGGAGCGAGGCTTGCCCGCGAAGAGGCCCGATCTGCCAGCACATCTCTTCCACAGTTTCAGTGGCGTTCACAGATTTTGTGCACGACACGAATCCTGTGGGAGCGAGGCTTGCCCGCGAAGAGTCCCGATCTGCCAGCACATCTCTTCCACAGTTTCCGTGGCGTTCACAGATTTTGTGCACGACACGAATCCTGTGGGAGCGAGGCTTGCCCGCGAAGAGTCCCGATCTGCCAATACATCTCTGACAGAACAAAACGAATCCCCTCACCCCAAGGCTGGCCCCATTCCTACATGTCAGCTAGCATCGCACTTTTGCCAGGACTGCCGACCATGAAGATCGTCTCCTTCAACATCAACGGGCTGCGCGCTCGCCCGCATCAGCTGGCGGCGCTGATTGAGAAACATCAACCAGACGTGATCGGATTGCAGGAAACCAAGGTCCACGACGACCAGTTTCCCCTGGCCGAGGTTCAGGCACTGGGTTATCACGTACATTTCCACGGGCAAAAAGGCCACTACGGCGTGGCCCTGCTCTCGCGCCAGGAACCGATTGCCTTGTACAAAGGTTTCACCACTGACGAAGAAGACGCTCAGCGACGCTTCATCTGGGGCACTTTCTCCGACGCCAATGGCGTGCCGGTAACCATCATGAACGGCTATTTCCCACAGGGTGAAAGCCGCGATCACCCCACCAAATTCCCGGCCAAGGAACGTTTCTACAGCGATTTACAGCAGTTGCTGGAAAGCCAGTTCAGCAACGACCAGCCGATTGTGGTGATGGGCGATGTGAATATTTCCCCGGAAGACTGCGACATCGGCATCGGCCCGGACAACATGAAACGCTGGCTGAAAACCGGCAAATGCAGCTTCCTGCCCGAAGAACGGGAATGGATGGCCCGCCTGAAGAACTGGGGCCTGGTCGACAGTTTCCGTCACCTGAACCCGGACGTTGCCGACCGTTTCAGCTGGTTCGACTACCGTAGCCGTGGTTTTGAGGATGAGCCCAAGCGCGGGCTGCGGATTGACCTGATCATGGCGTCCCATGGATTGTTGCCGCGAGTGAAGGATGCCGGCGTGGATTACGACTTGCGCGGGATGGAAAAACCTTCCGACCACGCGCCGATCTGGCTTGAGTTGAGCTGATCCTACAAAATCTACACAAGGTTAATGTGGGAGCGGGCTTGCTCGCGAAGGCGGTGTGTCATCCAATATTGATGTTGGCTGACACACCGCCTTCGCGAGCAAGCCCGCTCCCACATTGGTAACTGTCATCGTTCAGAAACCTTACTGACTTATTCTCCCGGCACTTTCCCAGGCTTATAAGGTGTCGGCATGACGCTGCGCGTGTTGTTCCTGTTGCTGTTCGGCGCTGTGCTGCCGGTGTCGGCTGGCGACTTGCCGACGCCCGAACGTGGTCCGGTGTTGCACATCCAGGGCTCCAACACCATTGGTGCGGCATTGGGCCCGGCGCTGGTCGAGGGCTTGATGCGCGAACAGGGCCTGCTCAAGGTTCATCGCGAAGCCCCGGACAAAGCCAACGAACAACGCATCGTCGGCGAAACCGTTCAGGGACGCCGAGTTGAAGTGGAGGTCGCGGCCCACGGTTCCAGCACCGGGTTCAAAGCCCTGAAAATCGCATCCGCCGATCTCGCGGCCTCGTCGCGCCCGATCAAGGACAGCGAACGGCTGGATCTCGAACCGCTGGGCGACCTGAAAAGCCCGATTGCCGAGCAAGTCATCGCCATCGACGGGCTGGCAATCATCCTTCATCCGAACAATTCGCTGAAGCAACTCAACACCGTACAACTGGCGCGAATCTTCAGCGGCGAAGCGAAAACCTGGGAAGAACTCGGCGGCACCGGTGGGACGATTCATCTCTATGCGCGGGATGATCAATCGGGTACCTATGACACGTTCAAGGAATTGGTCCTCAGCCCGCGTGGGAAAATGCTGAGCGGCAACGCGAAACGGTTCGAATCCAGCGAGCAATTGTCCGACGCCGTCAGTCTGGACCCGCAAGGCATTGGCTTCATCGGTTTGCCTTATGTGCGCCAGGCCAAAGCCGTGGCCATTGTCGATGGCGACTCCCAGGCCATGCTGCCGCTCAATAGCCTGATCGCGACGGAAGATTACCCACTGTCCCGTCGGCTGTTCTTTTACTTACCGCCGAATGGGAAAAATCCTTGGGCCAAGGCCTTGGTGAAGTTTGCCCAAAGCAGCAAAGGCCAGGCGATCGTCGCGGACAATGGTTTTATCGCGCAGACGGTTCAGGCCATGGCGGTCACGCCCAATGCGCTGATGCCCGAGGGTTATCAGGCGCTCAGCCGTCATGCCCAGCGCCTGACGGTGAATTTTCGTTTCGAAGAAGGCAGCGCGACACTGGACAACAAGGCCCGACAGGACCTGTCGCGGGTGCTCGACTATATAAAGCAGCACGACAAAACCAATCGACAGGTGACGCTGGTAGGGTTTGGCGACGCCAAGAGCGACCCGGCGCGGGCCGACTTGCTGTCGAAACTGCGGGCCATGGCGGTGCGGCGAGAGCTGGTGAAAAGCGGCGTGGTGTTTCGTGAGATTCGCGGTTTCGGCGCCGAGATGCCGGTGGCGACCAACAGCGGGGATGAGGGACGGATCAAGAATCGGCGGGTTGAGGTTTGGGTGTATTGAATCTGATGTTTATGGGTTGAATGGGCCGACGCCATCGCGGGCAAGCCCGCGATGAACGATGACGCGGTGCCTGTCAGTGCCCGCTGCGCGAAACCAGACAACCCGGTACATCTGAAACAACCGGGTTGCCGTATTTCAGGGCCGCTTCGCGCCCCAGCGGGAGCAAGCTCCATCGCCACAAAAGCCCACCAGTCTTACTGCCCGCTACGCATCATCTCTTTCGGGACATACTTGCCGATCTCGAACTTGCCGATCGCCGCGCGGTGCACTTCGTCCGGGCCATCGGCCAGGCGCAGGGTGCGTTGCATCGCATACATGTAGGCCAGCGGGAAATCGTTGGAAACCCCTGCCCCGCCATGGATCTGGATCGCCCGATCGATCACCCGCAATGCCACGTTCGGCGCGACGACTTTGATCTGCGCGATTTCGCTCTTCGCCACCTTGTTGCCGACGGTGTCCATCATGTACGCCGCTTTCAACGTCAGCAGGCGCGCCATGTCGATCTCCATCCGTGAGTCGGCGATTTTGTCGATGTTGCCGCCCAGCCGCGCCAAGGGTTTGCCGAACGCGGTGCGGTTGACCGCGCGTTTGCACATCAGCTCCAACGCACGCTCGGCCATGCCGATCGAACGCATGCAGTGGTGAATCCGGCCTGGGCCTAGGCGACCTTGAGCAATTTCGAAGCCGCGTCCTTCACCCAACAGAACGTTTTCGTACGGCACCCGGACGTTTTCGAACAGCACTTCGGCGTGGCCGTGAGGCGCGTCGTCATAACCGAACACCGGCAGCGGACGCACAATCTTCACGCCTGGGGTATCCACCGGCACCAGAATCATCGAGTGCTGCGCATGGCGCGGTGCATCCGGGTTGCTCAGACCCATGAAGATCAGGATCTTGCAGCGCGGATCGCAGGCCCCTGAGGTCCACCATTTCTTGCCGTTGATCACCCATTCGTTGCCATCACGCACAGCGCGGGCGGCCATGTTGGTGGCGTCGGACGAGGCCACATCCGGTTCGGTCATGGCGAACGCCGAGCGGATCTCGCCGCGCAACAGCGGTTCGAGCCAGCGCTGCTTCTGTTCTTCATTGGCGTAGCGCACCAGCACTTCCATGTTGCCGGTGTCTGGTGCGGAGCAGTTGAACGGCTCAGGGCCCAGCAGCGAGCGGCCCATGATTTCCGCCAATGGCGCATATTCGAGGTTGGTCAGACCAGCGCCGAGTTCGGATTCAGGCAGAAACAAATTCCACAGGCCTTCAGCTTTAGCCTTGAGTTTGAGTTCTTCCATGATCGCTGTCGGCTGCCAGCGATCGCCCTCGGCGACCTGGCGTTCGAACACCGCTTCAGCGGGATAAACGTAGGTGTCCATGAACGCGGTCACGCGCTCACGCAGTTCTTGCACTTTGGGCGAATAAGCGAAATCCATGGGCAGCTACCTTCTTACTTAAGGGAGGTTGTTCAGGGCATGCATTCGATGCTAGAACAGCGTTGATAATTTACCTAGCCTATTCTCGGCGTGTATTAACATTCATCACCGATATATGATCGACTGATCGAGCCACCTTCCTAAAACAAGAAGCAGAGAGCGCAGCGCAATGAATCTGAGCAAGGTCGACCTCAACCTTTTCATCGTCTTCGACGCGATCTACACCGAAGCCAACCTGACTCGCGCCGGGCAGATTGTCGGCATTACTCAACCGGCAGTCTCGAACGCTCTGGCCCGCCTGCGCGAGACATTCAACGATCCGCTTTTCGTGCGTACTGCCCAAGGCATGGTGCCGACGCCGATGGCGCAGAACATCATCGGCCCTGTGCGCAACGCCCTCTCCTTGCTGCGGGTGTCGGTGCAGGAAAGCCGCATCTTCAACCCGTTGCAGGCGGTCAAGACCTACCGCATTAGCATGACCGACCTCACTGAAGCGGTGATCCTGCCGCCGCTGTTCCAGCGCCTGCGACGCCTGGCGCCGACGGTGATCATCGAAAGCTTCTTGTCCAAACGTCGCGAGACCACCAAGGAATTGGCCGCCGGTCGTCTCGATTTCGCGGTGGATGCGCCGCTCAACACTGACCCGCAGGTACGTCACGTCAAGTTGATGGAGGACCGTTACGTGTGCGCCATGCGCAAGGGGCATCCGTTGGCGGGCAAAGAAAAATTCACCCTCGACGATTATCTGTCCCTGACCCACATCCATATTTCCAGCCGCCGCAGCGGTCTGGGTTATGTCGACCTGGCCCTGGGCAAAATGGGCATCCAGCGCAAGATCGCCCTGCGCTCCCAGCACTACCTGATGGCGTCCCAGGTGTTGCAGCAGACCGACATGGTCATGACCGTGCCGGAACGCTTCGCCCGTCGCCATGACTTGTACGCGGTGAACCTGCCGGTTAAAGAGGTCCCGCCGGTGGAAACTCACCTTTATTGGCATGAAAGCACTGACCAGGACCCGGCCAACCGCTGGATGCGCGAGCAGATGATCGAGTTGTGCCAGCAGGTTACGGCACATGAGAAGAAGCTCGATAAGGTGTAAGGCTTTGGACCGCGTCATCGTTCTTCGCGGGCAAGCCCGCTCCCGCATTTGATCGCATTCCCCTGAGAGAACGCGGTCACCTGTGGGAGCGGGCTTGCCCGCGAAGAGGTCAGTGATACCCACGAAGATCCATGCCCCTTGACGTAAACGTCAACCTGCCATTAGCTTAGCGCCATGACCTTTTTCGAGCGCTTCCATGAGCAGCCAGACCTATAGCATTTCCGACCTCGCCCGCGAGCTCGACATCACCACCCGGGCCATTCGCTTCTATGAGGAGCAAGGCCTGCTCAGCCCCGAGCGTCGTGGCCAGGAACGCATTTATTCGCCCCGTGACAAGGTCAGCCTGAAGCTGATCCTGCGGGGCAAGCGCATTGGTTTTTCCCTGGCCGAATGCCGCGAGCTGATCGAACTCTATGACCCCTCCAGCGGTAACACCAAGCAACTGCACAGCATGCTGGCGAAAATCGCCGAACGTCGGGAACAACTCGAACAGCAACTGCTGGACATCGAACAGATGAAACTGGAGCTCGACACGGCTGAAGAGCGCTGTACTCAGGCGCTGGAGCAGACGATCAAGAGCCAGCAGCTCGTGTAGGAGCTGAGCTTGCTCGCGAAAGCGGTATGTCCTTCAACATTGATGTCGACTGACCTGACGCTTTCGCGAGCAAGCTCAGCTCCTACAGGGTTCTGTGAACATTCATACAATTTCAACAGGTCGATTCCCATGTCCCTACCCACCCACGTACGCCTGGTCGAAGTCGGCCCCCGCGACGGTTTGCAAAACGAAGCCCAGCCCATCAGCGTTGCGGACAAGGTGCAACTGGTCGACGCGCTGACCGCCGCAGGCCTGGGTTATATAGAAGTCGGCAGTTTCGTCTCGCCCAAATGGGTGCCGCAAATGGCCGGTTCCGCCGAGGTCTTCGCACAGATCCAGCGCAAGCCGGGCGTAACCTACGGCGCCCTCGCCCCCAACCTGCGGGGCTTTGAAGACGCCATCGCCGCCGGGGTCAAGGAAGTCGCCGTGTTCGCCGCAGCGTCCGAATCGTTTTCCCAGCGCAACATCAATTGCTCGATCAGCGAGAGCCTGGAGCGCTTCGTGCCGATCATGGATGCCGCCAAACAACACGGTGTCAGCGTGCGCGGTTACGTGTCCTGCGTGCTGGGCTGCCCTTATGAAGGTGACATCGCACCTGAACAAGTCGCCCGGGTCGCTCGCGAGCTCTATGCGATGGGCTGCTACGAGGTTTCGCTGGGAGACACTATCGGCACCGGCACCGCTGGCGCGACCCGCAAGATGTTCGAAGTGGTGTCAGCCGATGTGCCACGGGAAAAACTGGCCGGGCACTTTCACGACACCTATGGCCAGGCCATGGCCAACATCTACGCCAGCCTGCTGGAAGGCATTGCGGTGTTCGACAGCTCCATCGCCGGCCTTGGCGGTTGCCCGTACGCCAAGGGCGCCAGCGGTAATGTCGCGACCGAAGACGTGGTTTACCTGCTCAACGGCCTGGGCATCGAGACCGGAATCGACCTGGACGCCTTGATTCGGGCCGGCCAACAGATTTGCGCAGTGCTGGGGCGTCCTACCGGTTCGCGCGTGGCCAAGGCCCGCAGCGCACAGTGACAGCGTGGATGTGTCCGGGTGTTACCGCGTGTTCTGAAACGTGGGCGGAAACGAGTAACACGGAAACAAATTATCGGGTTTGGATCGGATGAAAAATCCTACTTAAAACTCAAACAATTGATTTTAAAGGGTTTTTAAAAGTTGGCACGGCTTCTGCTATCTCTATGGCATAACAAGAATAAAAACTGCAAACCAATAAAAATAAGACGTAACGACTCTGACATAACAAGAACAACACGGCAGAGACGCAGCTAACAGATTTTTTTGGAGAAGATGTGCTTTACAGGGTGCTTTTCGAAGTAACCCGCAACCGGGCAGAGAACAATAAAACTACCTTCAGGTAGCTCCCGAACTGGTTGGATCGCTTAGCGAAAAAGTAGATCAGCGCTCAAAAAAATACGTTTGCTCTTGATCCCGGATGGGGATCGACAAAAACAGCGGTAAAGGGCCACGGTTGCCAAAAACAACAACAGACCGCCCCTCAATAATAAAAAAAGAGCACGTACGACAAAATTAAAGGGGAGCTTCGGCTCCCCTTTGTGCTTTCTCGTGTTTCACGAAACCTGTACCTGTAGGAGCGAGGCTTGCCCGCGAAAGCGATTTGTCATTCAACATTGAGTCGACTGACCCGACGCCTTCGCGGGCAAGCCTCGCTCCTACAGTATCGCTTTGAGCTCCTCGATGCTGATCTCACGCATCCGAAACTTCTGAATCTTCCCCGTCACCGTCATCGGAAACTCCTCGACGAACTTGAAGTAACGCGGCGTCTTGAAGTGCGCGATGCGCTCCTTGCACCAGGCTTGCAGTTCCTGCTCGGTGGCGCTGTGGCCGGGGTGGAATTTGATCCAGGCAACGATCTCTTCGCCGTAGCGGGAGCAAGGAATGCCGATCACCTGCACGTCGGCTACCGCCGGGTGGGTGAAGAAGAACTCTTCCAGCTCCCTTGGGTAAACATTCTCTCCGCCGCGGATGATCATGTCCTTGTTACGCCCGGCGATGCACACGTAGCCTTCGTCGTTCATGCTCGCCAGATCACCGGTATGCATCCAGCCCGCCTCATCGATAGCCTCGGCGGTGCCTTGCGGGTTATTCCAGTAGCCGAGCATCACGCTGTAGCCTCGAGTACACAGCTCGCCGATGGTGCCGCGCGGTACCAGATTGCCCGCCTCGTCGATGATTTTGCTTTCCAGTTGCGGCTGAGTACGGCCAACGGTGGTGACACGCAATTCCAGTTCGTCTGACGGACCGGTCTGCAAAGACACGGGGCTGGTTTCCGTCATGCCGTAGGCAATCTGCACTTCGCTCATATGCATTTCGCTGATAACCCGGCGCATCACCTCGATCGGACAGGTCGCCCCGGCCATGATCCCGGTGCGCAGGCTCGACAAATCAAACTCGGCGCGCTTGGGCTGATCGAGCATGGCGATGAACATGGTCGGCACGCCGTAAAGCGCGGTGGCTTTTTCTTCGGCGACGGTGCTCAGCGTCAGCAATGGATCGAAGGCGTCATTGGGGTAAATCATGGTGCTGCCGTGGGTGACGCAGCCAAGATTGCCCATGACCATGCCGAAGCAGTGATACAGCGGCACCGGAATCACCAGCCGATCATCGGGGGTCAGCCCGAGGCTTTCGCCGACCATGTAACCGTTGTTGAGAATGTTGTAGTGGCTGAGGGTCGCGCCCTTGGGGAAACCGGTGGTGCCGGAGGTGTACTGGATGTTTACCGCTTGGTCGAAATGCAGGCTGTCCTGACGCTCGCGCAATTGCTCGACCGACACGCTGGCCGCCAGATCGGTCAGCTGCGACCACGGCAGGAACCCCGATGGCGGCTGCGCATCCAGGCTGATCACCCCGCGCAGTTCCGGCAGGCGTTCGCTCTGCAACTGGCCGATGGATTGCTCCGCCAGTTCCGGTGCCAGACCTTGCAACATGCCATGATAGTCGGAGGTCTTGAAAGCCCCGGCACAGACCAGCCATTGGCAACCGGACTGCTTCAACACGTATTCGAGTTCGGAACTACGGTAAGCCGGATTGATGTTGACCAGGATCACGCCGATTTTCGCGCTGGCGAACTGGCTGATGCACCACTGGGCACAATTCGGTGCCCAGATGCCGAGCCGGTCACCAGTTTGCAAACCCAACGCCAACAACGCTCTGGCGTGCAGGTCGACGGCCTCTGACAGCTGCTTCCAGGTGTAGCGCATCTGTTGATGGCGCACGACCAGCGCCTCCCCGTTCGGGTATTGCGCGACCGTGTTATCGAACGCCTGACCGATGGTCATCGCCAGCAAGGCTTTGTCCTGGGAACCACGGGTATAGCTGCGCTGCGGGCTTGCACTGGGTTGATCCATGACGACCCCTATTGTCTTTTTTAATGGGCTGCCGACGGTCACCTGTGGGAGCGACCCGTGGCGAGGGGGCTTGCCCCCGTTTGAGTGCGTAGCACTCACAAGATCTTCGGTACATCGGAAATTTTGGGGCCGCTTCGCAGCCCAACGGGGGCAAGCCCCCTCGCCACGGGTCGCTCCCACAGGGTTGGTCCGCTTTTCAATCTTGAACTGGCTCTACTCTCGCTCAAGTTGACGTTAACGTAAAGGGTGATTGACAGCCATTCATCACAGGCTTACGTTAACGTAAAGGTGAGAGCCGAATCACTGCCCTCCCCACCCTACAAAAAAGCCAAAAGGTGTCCCATGAGCTACCCATCCCTGAACTTTGCCCTCGGTGAAACCATCGACATGCTGCGCGATCAGGTTCAGTCCTTCGTCGCCAAAGAGATCGCCCCGCGCGCCGCTCAGATCGACATCGACAACCTGTTCCCGGCTGATCTGTGGCGCAAATTCGGCGACATGGGCCTGCTGGGCGTTACCGTGCCGGAAGAGTACGGCGGTGCTGGCCTGGGTTACCTGGCCCACGTGGTCATCATGGAAGAAATCAGCCGTGGTTCGGCCTCGGTCGCTTTGTCTTACGGCGCTCACTCCAACCTGTGCGTCAACCAGATCAATCGCAACGGCACTCACGAACAGAAAAGCAAATACCTGCCGAAGCTGATCAGCGGCGAGCACATCGGTGCCTTAGCCATGAGCGAACCGAATGCCGGCTCCGACGTGGTCTCGATGAAACTGCGCGCCGACAAACGCGGCGATCACTACGTGCTCAACGGCAGCAAGACCTGGATCACCAACGGCCCCGACGCCAACACCTACGTGATCTACGCCAAGACCGACCTGGAAAAAGGCCCGCATGGCATCACCGCGTTCATCGTCGAACGCGACTGGAAAGGCTTCAGCCGCAGCAGCAAGTTTGACAAGCTCGGCATGCGCGGTTCGAACACCTGCGAGCTGTTCTTCGATGACGTCGAAGTCCCGGAAGAAAACATCCTCGGCGTACTTAACGGCGGTGTGAAAGTGCTGATGAGTGGCCTCGACTACGAGCGCGTGGTGCTTTCCGGCGGCCCGACCGGGATCATGCAGGCCTGCATGGACCTGATCGTTCCGTACATCCACGACCGCAAACAGTTCGGCCAGAGCATCGGCGAATTCCAGCTGATCCAGGGCAAAGTCGCCGACATGTACACCCAACTCAATGCCAGCCGCGCCTACCTCTATGCGGTGGCCCAAGCCTGCGAGCGCGGCGAAACCGCGCGCAAGGACGCCGCCGGAGTCATCCTCTATAGCGCCGAATGCGCGACCCGAATGGCCCTCGACGCGATCCAGATTCTCGGCGGTAACGGCTACATCAACGAATTCCCGGCTGGTCGTCTGCTGCGTGATGCCAAGCTGTACGAAATCGGCGCCGGCACCAGTGAGATCCGTCGCATGCTCATCGGTCGCGAACTGTTCAACGAAACCCGCTAAACGGAGCTGCACATGGCTATCCTGCATACCCAGCTCAATCCCCGTTCGGCGGAGTTCGCGGCCAACAGCGCGGCGATGCTCAAACAGGTCGACGCCCTGCACACCCTGCTCGCGCAAGTGCAGCAAGGTGGCGGCCCGAAGGCTCAAGAACGGCATACATCGCGGGGCAAACTGCTGCCGCGTGAACGGATCAATCGTCTGCTCGATCCGGGTTCGCCATTTCTCGAAATCAGCCAACTGGCGGCCTACGCGGTGTACGGCGAAGACGTTCCCGCCGCTGGTGTGATTGCCGGAATCGGCCGGGTGGAAGGCGTCGAATGCATGATCGTCGCCAACGATGCCACCGTGAAAGGCGGCTCGTACTATCCGCTGACCGTAAAAAAACACCTGCGCGCGCAAACCATCGCCCAGCAAAATCGCCTGCCCTGCATTTATCTGGTGGACTCCGGCGGCGCCAACTTGCCGCGTCAGGACGAAGTATTCCCGGACCGCGAACACTTCGGGCGGATCTTCTTCAACCAGGCCAACATGAGCGCCATGGGCATTCCGCAGATTGCGGTGGTCATGGGCTCGTGCACCGCCGGGGGCGCTTACGTACCCGCGATGGCCGATGAAGCGATCATGGTCCGTCAGCAGGCAACGATTTTCCTCGCCGGCCCACCGCTGGTGAAAGCCGCGACGGGTGAAGTGGTCAGCGCCGAAGACCTCGGCGGGGCCGATGTGCACTGCAAGATTTCCGGTGTCGCCGACCATTACGCCGAGAGCGATGAACACGCCCTCGCATTGGCCCGGCGCAGCGTCGCCAACCTCAATTGGCGCAAGCTCGGTGAACTGCAACAACGCACGCCGATCGCGCCGCTGTACAGCAGCGACGAGTTGTACGGCGTGGTGTCGGCGGACGCCAAGCAACCATTCGACGTGCGCGAAGTGATCGCGCGCCTGGTGGACGGCTCGGTGTTCGATGAATTCAAGGCATTGTTCGGCACGACATTGGTGTGCGGCTTTGCCCACCTGCACGGTTACCCGATCGCGATCCTCGCCAACAATGGCATCCTCTTCGCCGAAGCCGCGCAGAAAGGCGCGCACTTTATCGAACTGGCCTGCCAGCGCGGCATTCCATTGCTATTTCTGCAAAACATTACCGGCTTCATGGTCGGCCAGAAATACGAAGCCGGCGGCATTGCCAAACACGGTGCGAAACTGGTGACCGCCGTGGCCTGTGCCAAGGTGCCGAAATTCACCGTGATCATCGGCGGCAGCTTCGGCGCCGGTAACTACGGCATGTGCGGTCGGGCCTACGATCCACGCTTCCTGTGGATGTGGCCGAACGCACGGATTGGCGTGATGGGGGCCGAACAGGCGGCGGGCGTGCTGGTGCAGGTCAAGCGTGAGCAAGCCGAGCGCGGTGGTCATGGTTTCAGCGCCGAGCAGGAAGCCGAGATCAAGCAACCGATCCTCGATCAATACGAAGAACAGGGGCATCCCTATTATTCCAGCGCTCGACTGTGGGACGACGGCGTTATCGACCCGGCGCAGACCCGCGACGTGTTGGCCCTGGCCTTGTCGGCGTCGCTGAATGCGCCAATCGAACCGAGCCGCTTCGGCGTGTTCCGGATGTAATCCGACCTTGTAGGAGCGAGGCTTGCCCGCGAACAGGCATGACGCGGTGCAACAGGTACACCGCGGCGCTTCCTTCGCGGGCAAGCCTCGCTCCTACAGAATAGAGTTGTGGAGACGGATGAATATGAGCGACTTCAATACCCTCGAACTGCTGACCGATCCAAGGGGTTTTGCGACCTTGTGGCTCAGCCGTGAAGAAAAGAACAACGCCTTCAACGCCGAAATGATCCGCGAACTGATCCTCGCGCTGGACAAAGTGTCGAGCGATGCCAGTCTGCGTTTTCTGTTGATCCGCGGTCGCGGCAAGCATTTCAGCGCCGGTGCCGATCTGGCCTGGATGCAGCAATCGGCCGAACTCGATTACCACACCAACCTCGACGACGCCCGGGAACTGGCGGAGTTGATGTACAACCTCGCCAAGCTGAAAATCCCGACCGTGGCGGTGGTGCAAGGCGCGGCCTATGGTGGCGCGCTGGGCCTGATCAGCTGCTGCGACATGGCCATCGGCGCCGACGACGCACAGTTCTGCCTGTCGGAAGTGCGCATCGGCCTGGCGCCGGCGGTCATCAGCCCGTTCGTGGTGCAAGCCATCGGCGAACGCGCGGCACGGCGCTATGCCTTGACCGCCGAACGTTTCGGCGGGCAACGGGCTCGGGAAATCGGCTTGTTGTCGGAAAGCTACCCGATGGCTGAACTGGAGCAGAAAGTCGATCAGTGGATCGACAACCTGCTGCTCAACAGCCCGGCGGCCATGCGCGCCAGCAAGGATTTGCTGCGTGAGGTCGGCCACGGCGCGCTGACCCCAGCGCTGCGGCGCTACACCGAGAATGCCATCGCCCGAATCCGCGTCAGTCCCGAAGGCCAGGAAGGCCTGCGCGCCTTCCTGCAAAAACGCTCGCCAACCTGGCAAGCCGAAACCACCCTCAAGGAGCCGCGTTGATGAGCGCACCTGTTCTCACCACCTTGCTGGTGGCCAACCGCGGCGAAATCGCTTGCCGAGTGATGCGCACCGCCAAGGCTCTGGGCCTGACCACCGTGGCCGTGCACAGCGCCACCGACCGTGACGCCCGGCACAGCCGCGAAGCCGATATCCGCGTCGACCTGGGCGGCAGCAAAGCCGCCGACAGTTACCTACAAATCGACAAACTAATCGCTGCCGCGAAAGCCAGCGGCGCTCAGGCGATTCATCCCGGTTATGGTTTTCTCTCGGAAAACGCCGGGTTCGCCCGAGCGATCGAAGCGGCCGGCCTGATCTTTCTCGGCCCGCCTGCCTCGGCCATTGACGCCATGGGCAGCAAGTCCGCGGCCAAAGCCTTGATGGAAACCGCCGGCGTGCCACTGGTGCCCGGCTATCACGGCGAAGCTCAGGACCTCGACACCTTCCGCGACGCCTGCGAACGCATCGGTTATCCGGTGCTGCTCAAAGCCACGGCGGGCGGTGGCGGTAAAGGCATGAAAGTGGTCGAGGATGTCAGCCAACTGGCCGAAGCCCTGGCCTCGGCACAACGTGAAGCGCTGTCCTCGTTCGGCGATTCGCGAATGTTGGTGGAAAAATACCTGCTCAAACCACGCCACGTGGAAATCCAGGTATTCGCCGACCAGCATGGCAACTGCCTGTACCTCAACGAACGTGATTGCTCGATTCAGCGCCGGCATCAGAAAGTCGTCGAAGAAGCGCCGGCTCCGGGCCTGAGCCCGGAATTGCGTCGGGCCATGGGTGAAGCCGCTGTGCGCTCGGCCCAGGCCATCGGTTACGTCGGTGCCGGCACCGTGGAGTTTCTGCTGGATGCGCGCGGTGAGTTCTTCTTCATGGAGATGAACACGCGCTTGCAAGTTGAACACCCGGTCACCGAAGCCATCACCGGCCTCGACCTGGTGGCCTGGCAGATTCGCGTGGCTCGCGGTGAAGCGCTGCCAATGACTCAAGACCAGGTGCCGCTGATCGGCCATGCGATCGAAGTGCGGCTGTACGCCGAAGACCCGGGCCATGATTTCCTGCCGGCCACCGGGCGTCTGGCGTTGTACCGCGAATCCGCCGAAGGACCGGGGCGTCGCGTGGACAGTGGCGTCGAAGAAGGCGACGAGATTTCGCCGTTCTACGACCCGATGCTCGGCAAGCTGATTGCCTGGGGCGAAGACCGTGAGCAGGCGCGGCTGCGGTTGCTGAGTATGCTTGATGAGTTTGCCATTGGCGGCCTGAAAACCAACATCAACTTCCTGCGCCGGATCATCGGCCACCCTGCATTTGCCGCGGCGGAGCTGGATACCGGTTTTATTCCGCGTTATCAGGAACAACTGCTGCCAGCACCTTCAGACCTCAGCGATGAATTCTGGCAAGCGGCCGCGCAGGCATTTGCCCAGAGCCAGCCGAGCACGACCCGCGCTGATGACCTGAGTTCGCCTTGGGGTATCAGCAACGGATTCCGTGCCGGACTGCCGACAGAAATCACCCTGCATTTGAGTTGCGAAGGGCAAGACCGGGCGCTGACCCTGGGCGATGCCGACGCTCATACCGCCCAGCTCAAGGGTGAATACCTGCTGACCGAACACAACGGCTTGCGCCGCCAGCATCGGGCCATCCGCCGTGGCGATACGCTGTATCTGCAATGGGACGGTGAGCTGCGCCGCATCGAGGCCTACGACCCGATCAGCGCTGTCGAAGCCAGTCACAGCCATCAAGGCGGCCTCACCGCCCCCATGAACGGCAGCATCGTGCGAGTGCTGGTGGAGGCCGGGCAAACGGTCGACGCCGGGGCGCAATTGGTGGTGCTGGAAGCGATGAAAATGGAGCACAGCATTCGCGCGCCCCACGCGGGGATTATCAAGGCGTTGTATTGCCAGGAAGGCGAGATGGTCAGCGAAGGCAGTGCCTTGGTGGAGTTGGAACACGCGTGAAATGAAGATCGGTCCTACGCTTTGCGAGGACCGATCTGATTAGAATTTGGCAGTCGCCTGAACCACCACGCCGATGATTCGGCATTCTTCGGTGTAAAGGGCTTTCGGATAGGTCGGATTGAGCGGGACCAGATAACGCTGCCCGCCCTCTTCGATCAGTTTGCGAAAAACCGCCTCGGCGCTGCCGGGCCATTGGGCGATCACCAGTTTGCCAGGCTCCGGCACGATGGCCGGGTCCACCAGAATCAACATGTCCGCGGCAATGCTCACACCCGTGGGCGCGGTCATCGCATCGCCGACCACCACCAGCCAGAACGCCGCGCCCTGTGCGTGGTAATCGGACAGCTCGAAGCGCGGTTTGCTGACAGCCGATGAAGCTCCGTAGGTCAATAACTCCCCGTCGCGCACCTCCCCGGTTTCCCGCCAGTCACTGACCGGGTAGCGAAAGTACGGGTTGTACTTTTGCGCCAGAGAGATCTCTTCATCCTGTGAGATCTGCGGTTCCCTGATCACCATCGCGACTTCCAGATAGTCCATCCCCAGCGCCTGCAAGACACGGTTCATCTCTTGGATGCGGGGCTGACGACGTTTATTCAGCCAATGGCCGACGCCGCCCTGGGACATTCCGATGCGCTCGGCGAGTATCTCTTGAGTGACTTTGAGTTCACTCATTTTGGCCTTGACCAATTCAATCCATTTATCCATGTGCGGCACGATACGTGGGGTACTCCGACCAACAAAACACAAATTGTAGTATTTAAATCCAAGATACAAATACAGTAAGTACTAAGCTGGGCTCACGGATTTGAATCTATCACGGAGCTTGCCATCGTCATGACCATCCCCAGCATTACCCTGCCCGACACCCAATTCGACACTACGCTCAACTCGCCAAAAGGCTCTGCCGCCGCGCAGCGGGCGCTGGACTATTACTTGAAACCAGCTGTGTCAGAAGAGGCCAGCGAAGAACGTTTCTTCGATGTGAACCGTAACATCAGCAGCGAAGAGGCACTGGTCCATGCTTCGGATCTGTTGCGCTGTGCTGCCGCCACCGCGCATGAGTCAGCCAACCAGCTGCAGGGTGCAAGCCGGGATCTGGCGTTTTCGACGGTGCATATGATCGACATGGCCAAGGCGATGGTCGACAGGTCCCTGGAGGGCAATCAGAACGATTGACGAGGAAGCGCTTTGGAGGAAGACAGGAAAAATTTTCCAATCGCGCAGATAAAAACATTTGACTTGCAAATGATAATGATTATTATTGCATCAACTGATCGCGAGATCAGTCGATGGCCCAAGGGACCTTAGGTCGGTCTCCTGGACTATCTCCTCATCAGGCTAATCACGGTTTTTGACCCGGCTTTTTGCCGGGTCTTTTTTTGCCAGTTATTCTGGCTTTGGCTTCAGGCTAATGAAGTCTGTCGGTGCTGCAAATTCGATTGGCGCGGATGATATCAAAAGAATGTCTGTTGGCAAGAGAGGCCCGGTAGCATTGGGCCAAACTAACGCAAAATAGCACTTGAGAATCACTCGCACAGTCTCTAAGCTGCGTCGGCGTCAAGGAGGACGCCCCCCATTCTCACCCTCGCAATTTCCCCCGGTTTCTCCCTTCCTTGCGTGTAAAGTAGCAGCCATAAAAATCATATTCAGGAATTGATTATGGCCGTGGCTAGATCTTCTTTCGACATCAACGCGAACTTCGACAGTGGCAACATCGAAGTGCTGGACATCAGCAATCCTTTGCAAGCGCTGCTGGCGATCAAGCCAGACACTCGCAGCCAGCATTTCCAGTGGTTCCACTTCAAGGCCAGCGGTCTGCACGTCGGACAGGAGCATTGGTTTCGCCTGAACAACGCCAGTAAATCCTCGTACAACAAAGCCTGGGATGGCTATCAGGCGGTGGCGTCCTATGACCACGTCAACTGGTTCCGGGTACCGACCATTTTCGAAGGCGACTGCCTGCGTTTCAGCCTCGAAGCCACTGCCACTCATGCCTGGTTCGCCTACTTCGAACCCTACAGCCGAGGCCGGCATGACTGGCTGATCGAACAGGCACTGACCAAAGCCGGTACAGAACTGCTGGCCACCGGCAAGAGCGTTGAAGGTCGCGACATCCAGTTACTGCGCAAAGGTACGGGTGCCGAAGGTCAGCGCAAGGTCTGGATCATCGCCCAGCAACACCCCGGCGAACACATGGCTGAATGGTTCATGGAAGGCGTGATCGAGCGCCTGGAAAAACACGACGACCCGGTGCTGAAAAAACTCCTGGCCAGTGCCGACCTGTACCTGGTGCCGAACATGAACCCGGACGGCGCCTTCCACGGTCATTTGCGCACCAACGCCATGGGCCAGGACCTGAATCGTGCGTGGCAGAGCGCCAGCCAGGAAGTCAGCCCGGAAGTGCTGTTCGTTCAGCAGCAGATGGAAAAGTATGGCGTCGACCTGTTCCTCGACATCCATGGCGATGAAGAAATCCCCCACGTGTTCACCGCCGGTTGCGAAGGTAACCCGGGCTATACGTCGCGGATCGAAAAACTCGAAGAACATTTCCGCAGTCATCTGAAACATCAAACCAAAGACTTCCAGACCAAACACGGCTACACCCGCGACGAGCCTGGCAAAGCGAACATGACCCTGGCCTGCAACAGCGTCGGTCAGAAGTTCGACTGCCTGTCGCTGACCCTGGAGATGCCCTTCAAAGACCACAACGACGCACCGAACCCGCTGACCGGCTGGTCCGGCAAACGCTCGAAGCAGTTGGGCAAGGACGTGCTGACAACCATCGCCGACATGGTCGATACCTTGCGTTGATTATTTAAGATCAAAAGATCGCAGGCTTCGCCAGCTCCTACAGGGTTTTGAGTACGCCTGTAGGAGCTGCCGAAGGCTGCGATCTTTTGACGTTTCACTCGGCAGCAATCCGCACACAATCCTCCGGCCCCAACAAGCGCCCATCCTCGGCACGCAATTCCAGAGCCCGCACCGGTCGACCGTTCTCACGATCGACAACCCGCGAATGCGCCTCCCCCGCCTCATAGAAAAACGCCTCGCCCCACTGCCGCAATCCGATGATCAACGGGAACAGACCCTTGCCCTTCTCCGTCAGCACGTATTCCTGATACGCGCTGCCGTCCGACGCAGGCACCAAATCGAAAATACCGTGAGCCACCAACGTACGCAGACGTGCCGAGAGAATGTTTTTGGCCATACCCAGATTGCGCTGGAACTCACCGAATCGCCGCAGGCCATCGAACGCGTCGCGCACGATCAATAACGACCACCAATCACCAATCGCATCCAGTGAACGGGCAACCGGGCATTCGGCGCCTTCCATGCTTGTACGTTTAACCATGACCGCGTCCGCCGGCAACAAATGTGGTTGCAATATAAAACCAGACTCCCTACCGTACAACTGGTTTTATTTTGAAACCACACAAGGAAGCCTGTGATGAAACCTGACCACCCGTTAAGCGGCGCAGTGGTGCTGCTATTTGCCGTCGCCTGCGGCCTGGCCGTCGGCAATGTGTATTACGCACAACCGCTGCTCGATGCCATGGCCGAAGCCTTCGCCATGGATCCGGCAACCATCGGTATCGTCGTCACCCTTACCCAGATCGGTTATGGCGTGGGTCTGTTGTTGCTGGTTCCGCTAGGGGATCTGCTCAACCGCCGCCGGCTGATCGTCGTGCAAACCCTGCTGTCGGCGCTGGCTTTATTGATGATCACGTTTGCCTCGAACAGCATCTGGCTGTTGCTCGGCATGGCGCTGACCGGATTACTGGCGGTCGTGACGCAAGTCCTGGTGGCCTACGCCGCGACCCTGGCCATCCCGGCGCAACGCGGGCGTGTGGTGGGCGTGATCACCAGCGGCATTGTCGTCGGCATTCTGTTGGCACGAACGGTGGCGGGCGGTATGGCCGATCTGGCCGGTTGGCGTTCGATTTATCTGTTGTCCGCCGGGTTGACCCTGCTAATGGCGCTGCTGTTGTTTCGTGTGCTGCCCAAGCACGAAGAGGCGCGACCGGAAAGCGCTTACGCCGCGTTGATCGGTTCGGTATTCACGTTGATCAAGGAAGAACCGGTATTGCGTCAACGGGCCATGCTCGCCCTGCTAACCTTCGCCAGCGCCATGGTGCTGTGGACACCCTTGGTACTGCCGCTGAGTGCCCCGCCGCTTTCACTTTCCCACACCGAAATCGGACTGTTCGGCCTGGCCGGAGCCGCCGGTGCGCTGGCCGCCGCTCGCGCCGGGCATCTGGCCGATCGCGGTCTGGGGCAATGGACCAGTGGACTGTCGTTGCTGCTGATGCTCGCCTCATGGTTACCCATCGCACTCACCCAATCCTCGTTATGGGCGCTGCTGCTCGGGGTGATTACGCTGGATCTGGGTTTGCAAGCCGTTCACGTTACCAGCCAGAGCATGATCTACAGCGTGCGCCCCGAAGCGCAAAGCCGACTCACCGCCGGCTACATGCTGTTCTATTCGATCGGCAGCGCCTTGGGTTCCATCGGTTCGACGGCGATGTACGCCTGGGCGGGATGGATTGGAGTGTGTTGGCTGGGTGCGGGGATCAATGCCGTGGCGCTGATTTATTGGTGGATGACGTTGGCCACGAAGGACCGATCTGTGGAAGCAGCTTCACACTGACGCGTAGGAGCTGCCACAGGCTGCGATCTTTTGATCTTGATCTTCGCGGTCTTACGGCGCCAAGATCAAAAGATCGCAGCCTGCGGCAGCTCCTACATTGACCGTGTACATCCGCAGAATTTGGCTGCAGCTGTTGGGATCACCCGCGATCCTTACCCCGCAGCATGCTGTTCAGCACATTATCCCGACGCACCCAGCCATGAAACAACGCCGCCGCCAAATGCAGCAGCACAGTCAGAAACAGCAGATACGCCAGATACCCATGCGCCTTGCGCAGGAACGCAAACACCTGCGCATTCGCCGGCAAGATCGAAGGCAACTGCAATGAACTACTGAGCATCACCGGGTCGCCAGCCGCCGAAATCATCGCCCAGCCCAGCAGCGGCAAAATCAGCATCAAGGCGTACAACAAGATATGCGAAGCCTTGGCCGCGAGCGCTTGCCAACCCGACAGGTCCGCCGGCAGCGGTGGTTGTCGGGTCGAAAAACGCACGGCCAGGCGCACGATCACCAGCAACAGAATCGCAACGCCCAAAGGTTTATGCAGATGGATCAGCCACTCATGACGCTCGGACACCGAGGCCGCCATGCCCGCGCCGATAAACAGCATAGAGATGATCATCAGCGCCATCAGCCAGTGCAGCAGCCGCGCCAATGGCGCGAAATGGTTCGGTTGAGCGCTCATTGTCGAGACTCCTGTTTGTCGTTGGGCAACTGCTTCACTTCGCTGGTGCGACGCAGGTAGGAACGGGCGTAACCCGCTGAGCGAGCGGCAAGCAGCGGGTCGTCGGAGCCTTCGATACCGCTGGGCAATATCAGTGGGTCGTAGTTGATGTCACGGCACTCGCCATTGAGTTGCGGCTGAGTACTTTCGAGCACCAACGTGCCGGCGTTCAGCACTTTTCGATCGACGGGCCAGGCCTTGCTCGCGTCGTTGACCGAATCCCCGGGGTTCGCCAGGGTGATGTTCAACTGCCAACGCAACGGGCCGGCGGACAAGCGCTGTACCAGATCTTTCTCGAGGAAATCACCGCCCTCGGGGGCCGTTGCACCTGCCGCGTCCTGAGCCACTGGCGTCATGCTCCAACGCACCGCTTGCCGCTGACCGACTGCGTTCACCAGGTAAAACGCGTTGACGCTGTTATAGGTTTCCGTCGCGTAGCTGGCCGACGGTTTGGCGGTCTTGACCCACGTCAGAAACGGCACGGCTTCGGGGTGCGCCGCAAAGAACGCTGGCACAGCCGCCGGGTTCGGTTTTCCGGTAGCCGGATCCGGTGACTGTGCTTGTTGCAACTGATAGAACGCCTCGGGCGTGCCCACCGGGAATACCGGCATACTGTTCATCCCGGTGCGCCACTGCTGACCGTTTGCCTGGGTAAAACGCAACGCCAGGCTGCGGATCGGCACGCTGTTGTCCGGCGCGTAAGGATTGCCGGCAGGCAGCGCGAAACGCCCGACCACCGGGGTCCGCGCTTCGCTGAACACTTGGGCGCTGGAATACTCGCGCGCCTGACTACTGCTCTCGAAATGCCCGATCACGCACACGCCTTTGGCGTGGTTACGACGGAATCCCGGGTGCACGCCGTTGTTTTTCTCCAGCACATTGACCAAGTCTTTCGGCGTCAGGCGCTGTGGGTCGAGTGTGCCGTTGACATAGGCAAAAGCCCCGGCCAGCGCGGCGACCACCACGGCAATGCCGGTCAGGCGCAACGTCAGGCTCGCGGCACTCAGCGGTGGCCGGCCAGGCCCCGTTGGTGGTGATGAGCGATCTACCATGAATGACTCCAGGGCCATCGGCCACAAGTGAGAAGAATCAGGCAGACGAACCGCGCCAAGATTTATTCCATCGCCCGGTGTTTATTTTTCCAGGCGTGGAATAACCTCAAATGCCGGGCGTCTTCCTGAACACTCACCACAGCGTAGTGACTGGTCAGAACTTCATGAACGATATCGACGAACAACTCAGGGAAGTCATTCCCAGGCTGCGGCGTTTCGCCGTATCGCTCACGCGCAACCCCAGCAGCGCCGATGATCTGGTGCAGGCCTGCCTTGAGCGCGCGCTGTCGAGTTGGGGCGACAAACGTCCCGAGGGCGACTTGCGTGCCTGGCTGTTTTCGATCCTTTATCGGCAGTTTCTCGACGCTCATCGCCGTTCCCGGCGTTATGCGCGGATGCTCGAATTCTTTACCGGCCGTGATGATGCGCAACCTTCGGCAGAACGCACGGTGATCGCCCAATCGACCCTGCAAGCCTTCGATCAACTCAGCACCGAACAGCGCGCACTGTTGCTCTGGGTGTCGGTGGAAGGCTTGAGCTATAAGGAGGTCGCCGAGATTCTCGACGTCCCCATCGGCACCGTGATGTCGCGCCTGTCCCGCGCACGCCAGGCCTTGCGCCAGCTCAGCGACGGCGAAATCACCCACCCTTCTCTGCGGAGACTCAAATGATCAGCATGCCTCCCAGCGAACGTGACCTGCACGCCTACGTCGATCACCAACTCAGCGATACCGACCGACATCGGGTGGAGACTTATCTGGCCAACAACACCGAAGTGGCCGCGCAAGTACGCGCCTGGCAACACGATGCCCAACAATTGCGCGCGGCCCTGAGCGGCGCCTTGCAACAACCGGCCAACCCGGAACTCGACCCGGCAATGATTCGCCAGCGAGTCAAACGCCAGTCGCGCCGTCATCTGGCCAGCGCGGCGGTGTTGCTGATCGCGGTCAGCGTCGGCGGTTTGAGCGGTTGGCAGGCACGGGAAATGACCCTGGTCCGCGCCCCATTGCCGATGACCGATGCGATGCAGGCCTACCGGCTGATTGCCCAGCAAGGCATCCTGCCGGCGGATTACACAGTCAGCGATGACGGCGATATGCAGGGCTGGCTCGATCGGTATTTCAGCCAGGCCCATCGTCTGCCGAACCTGACCGCTGCCGGATACACACCCATCAGCGGGCGGTTGCTCAGCACCGAACAAGGGCCAGCGGCGATGGTGGTGTACGAGGATCAGAGCGGCCATAAAGTCAGCTTCTACGTCCGTCCGCCCGGGCCGAAAAACACCCTGCTGCCTCGCGGTAGTCGTAGCGATGGTGAATTGCAGGCCGAGTACTGGTCGGGGGCCGGGTACAACTATGCGATGGTCAGCCCGAGTGATACACCGGCGGCGCAGATGCTCAAACAGACGCTGAAATTTTGATCTCAGGAAGCGGAGACAACACCAACCGAATGTGGGAGCGGGCTTGCTCGCGAAGACCGTTTAACATTCAACGTTTATGTCGACTGACACACCGTTTTCGCGAGCAAGCCCGCTCCCACAGGGGATTTGTGGAGGCCTGAGATTGTGGTCACCCCTGCCCAAACACTTGCGAAGGCCTTCGCAACAGCGGGTCGAACGGATTGATCCGCGGCCCGATCAGCGCGGCTTCACGCTTGAGCATCTCCACCACCGTCGGCAAGCGATCCGGCCCCAGGCGATCGCTGACCGTGGCCACACTCAGCGCCGCCACCGCCCGACCTTCGCGGTCGAGGATCGGCACCGCCACCCCGGCCATGCCTTGCAATACGCCGGTATTGCGCCCGGCGTAACCGAGGGTGCGCACATTCTCGACTTCCGAGCGCAGGAACACTTCGTCGTACAGATGAAAATCCTTGAGCCGTGGCAAGTTGTAATGAATCACCGTGTCGCGTTCCTCTTCTGGCAGAAATGCCAGAATCGCCAGGCTGCCCTGCCCCACACCCAGCGCCACCCGCCCGCCGATATCACCGGTGAACGTGCGGATCGGAAACGGCCCTTCACTGCGGTCCAGACAGATCGCATCGAAGCCGCTACGCGCCAGTAAAAACAACGAATCCCCCAACGATGCCGACAGCCGCAGCAACGCCGGCCGCGCCAGTTCGCGCAAGTTGCCGGTGTTGCCGGCACGGGCCGCCAAGGCAAAAAACTCCAGGCTCAGGCGATAGCGTTTGCTGCGCGCGTCCTGCTCGACCATGCCCTCGTCCATCAGGCTGCGCAGCAAGCGGTGGGTGGTCGGTTGCGACAAACCAATGCGTTGTGCCAGTTGCGTCACGCGCTCTCCGCCCTCGACAGTGTCCCCCAGGCTGCGTAGCACCGCAAATAGCCTTGAGACAGCACCGACGCCGACTTCATTTTTGTTTTCATTCCGCTCAATGGAATCAGGCATGTGATTTCTCGACAATAAATTTACTCACTGAATGAAACTGAAAATAGTCATCGCTTCAGTGAAATAGGCCATTGAGCCCATCCTATTCTTCGTCCTACTCTGCGTCCATCAGGGGCGATTCGAACAACAGCGGCAGCCGACAGAAGTCGAGCGCCAACGCACCCCGGCAACATCCTTTTCGTATCTGCCCATACAAAAAAGCTCGCCTTTGGCGACGCATAACAATCTCAGGTGGAGCGCAGTCATGGCCTTCGTGCAACTTGAAAACCTCGGCAAACGTTACGGCGAAATCGACGCGGTCGTCGCCACCAACCTTTCGGTGGAAAAAGGCGAGTTCGTCTCCTTGCTCGGCCCCTCCGGTTGCGGCAAAACCACCACCCTGCAAATGATTGCCGGCTTCGTCGAAGTCAGCAGCGGGCGCATTGTGCTGGACGGTCGCGACATCACCCACGCCAAACCCGCCAGTCGTGGTCTGGGCGTGGTGTTCCAGAGTTACGCGCTGTTCCCGCACATGACCGTGCAAGACAACGTCGCCTTCGGCCTGCGCATGCGCAAAGTGCCCAACGGCGAGTTGCAGCAACGGGCGGATCGGGTGCTGAAACTGGTACGTCTGAACCAACACGCCGAGCGTTATCCACGGGAGCTTTCCGGCGGCCAGCGCCAACGGGTTGCGCTGGCCCGGGCGTTGGTGATCGAGCCGCCGGTGTTGCTGCTCGACGAACCGCTGTCCAACCTCGACGCCAATCTGCGCGAAGAGATGCAGTTCGAAATCCGCCGCATCCAGCGTGAAGTCGGCATCACCACACTGATGGTCACCCATGATCAGTCCGAAGCGCTGTCGATCAGCGACCGGGTGGTGGTGATGCAGGCCGGACGCATCACTCAGATCGACGCGCCTTACACCCTCTACGAACACCCGCGCACCGAGTTCATTTCCGGCTTCGTCGGCAAGGCCAATCTGCTGCCCGGTGAGCGAGACAGCGCTGGTGTTGTGCAGGTCTGCAACCGTGGCGACGGCGAACTGACCCTGAGCCTGCGTCCGGAAAAAATCGACTTGCTGGATAAAGGCCTGGGCCGTCTGCCAGGCAAGATCGTCAGCCGCTTTTTCCTGGGCAGCCAATGGCTGTACGGCGTATCGACATCGTTGGGCGAACTCAGCGTGGTGCGCCGCAACGACGGTTCGGCGCCCTTGATCGAAGGCACGGCGGTCGGTCTCGATTGGGATGCAACATTGCTGCGGGTGCTGAGTGTCGACGAGGTATCGGCATGAGTACGCTTGCCGTCATCCGCCAGGGACGTCAGGGCTACTGGTTATCCGCACCGGCCCTGGCGTTGTACTTTGGTCTGCTGGTGATCCCGTTGCTGCTGACGGTGGTGCTGTCGTTCAACGTCTTCGACTACAGCTCGGGGATCAACAGCGACGCCTACACCCTCGATCACTACAGCAGCCTGCTGGGCGATCCGTACTTCTACGAAATCTTTTTACGCACGTTCTGGATCAGCGCCCTGACCACCCTGCTTTGCGTGGTGATCGGTGTGCCCGAGGCCTACATCCTCAGCCGCATGGGCGCGCCGTGGCGCTCGATCTTCCTGATTCTGATCCTCACGCCGTTGCTGATTTCGGTGGTGGTGCGCGCCTTCGGCTGGAGCCTGTTGCTCGGTGCCGACGGCCTGGTCAACCAGACGCTGCAAGCCTTCGGTGGTTCGCCGATGAAATTGCTCTACACGCCGTTCGCGGTGGTGATTGCGCTGGTTCACGTGATGCTGCCGTTCATGATCATTCCGGTCTGGACCTCGCTGCAAAAACTCGACCCGGCTGCCGAACAGGCCGCGCTGTCACTGGGCGCCAGCCACCTCACCGTGATGCGCAAAGTGGTACTGCCGCAAATCATGCCCGGCGTGCTCTCCGGCACCTTGATCGTGTTCGGCCTCGCGGCCAGTTCATTTGCCATTCCCGGACTGCTCGGCGGACGCCGGATAAAGATGGTCGCCACGCTGATCTACGACCAGTACCTGTCGGAGCTCAACTGGCCGATGGGCGCGGCCATCGCCGTCGCGCTGCTGTTGCTCAACCTGCTGATCATGCTGTCGTGGAACCGGATGATCGAAGGCCGCTACAAGAAGTCATTGGGATAACTCGTCATGTCCAGAAACGGTCCTTTCGCCCTGCTGTTCCATACCCTGGTGGTGCTGTTCATGCTCGCGCCGCTGGTGGTGGTGTGCCTTGTCGCCTTCACCCCGGAAAACACCCTGAGCCTGCCGACCACGGAGTTTTCCCTGCGCTGGTTCCGCGCAGTGTTCGAGCGCGCGGACTTTGTCGATGCGTTCTACAACAGCCTGATCCTGGCGTTCTGCGCCGCCACCCTGGCGACCCTGATCGCGGTGCCGGCAGCCCTGGCGATCACGCGCTTCGAATTCCCCGGACGGGACTTTTTCAATGGGCTGTTCCTGTCGCCGATCATCATTCCGCACCTAGTGCTGGGCGTCGCGTTGCTGCGATTGTTTGCACTGATGGGCGTCAACGGCAGCTTCGCCTGGCTGATCTTCGCCCATGTGCTGGTGATCACGCCGTATGTGTTGCGCCTGGTGTTGGCCTCGGCCATCGGTCTGGACCGCAGCGCCGAACACGCCGCGCAATCCCTGGGCGCCGGACGCTTCACGCTGTTCCGGCAAATCACCTTGCCGATGATTTTGCCAGGGGTCGCCGGTGGCTGGCTGCTGGCGTTCATCAACAGTTTCGATGAGGTCACGTTGTCGATCTTCGTCACCTCGCCAGCCACGCAAACGCTGCCGGTGCGTATGTACGTGTACGCCACCGAATCCATCGATCCAATGATGGCGGCAGTGTCGGCCCTGGTGATTGCGCTGACCGCGCTGACGATGATTCTGCTCGATCGGGTCTACGGCCTGGATCGGGTTCTGGTGGGTAAACAATGAGGGCGCCATGGCTCTGCTGAAACGACTGGCCGAAGGCGACCGCCCGGCCCTGGACTTTACCCTCGACGGCAAGCCGGCCAGTGGCTTGCTCGGCGATACCTTGCTGACGGCCGTACTGACCTGCAGCGAACACCTGCGCGGCAGCGATTTCAGCGCCGAACCCCGCGCCGGTTTCTGCATGATGGGCGCCTGCCAGGATTGCTGGGTACGCCTGGGTGATGGCCGCCGGGTGCGCGCCTGCTCAACGCTGCTTGAAGCCGGACAACACATCAGCCGCGAACCGGGGCGATCGGTATGAACACGAATTCTCCCTGCAGAAACCCGATCCCCTGTGGGAGCGGGCTTGCCCGCGATAGCGGACTGTCAGCCACCACCGATGTTGAATGTGCCGCCGTCATCGCGGGCAAGCCCGCTCCCACAGGATTGGGGCGTCGATCACATAGGGGGTGGGTATGAAGTCCGTAGTCATCATTGGCGCAGGCCCCGCCGGGATTCGTGCCGCGCAGACGCTGGTGGCTCATGGCGTGCGCCCTGTCCTGCTGGACGAAGCCGCACGCGGTGGCGGGCAGATTTATCGGCGTCAACCGGCGAATTTCAAACGTTCGGCAGTCAAGCTGTATGGCTTCGAAGCACGCAAGGCCAAGGCACTGCATCAGACAATCGACGAACTGCGCGAGCAACTCGATTACCGCCCCGACACGCTGGTGTGGAACGCGGAGGCTGGCGCGCTCGACACCTTGCATGAGGGCCGCGCCGCACGACTGGAATTCTCCCGGGTGATTGTCGCCACGGGTGCCACCGACCGGATTTTGCCCGTGCCAGGCTGGACGTTGCCGGGGGCATACAGCCTCGGCGCGGCGCAGATTGCCTTGAAGTTTCAAGGCTGTGCCATCGGTGAACGCGTGGTGTTCGCTGGCAGCGGGCCGTTGCTGTATCTGGTGGCGAACCAATACGCCAAGGCCGGCGCCAACGTGATCGCCGTGCTCGACAGCTCGCCCTTCAGTGCTCAGGCCCGCGCCCTGCCCGGCCTGCTGTCGCAACCCTCCACGCTCGCCAAAGGCATTTATTACCGCACCTGGCTAACCGCCCACGGCATCCCGGTACATCAGGGCGCCACCTTGAAACGCATCGATGGCGAACACCGCGTGCAATCGCTGAACTGGCACAACGCAGCAAGCGAACATCAAATCGAATGCGACGCCGTAGCCTTCGCCCATGGCCTGCGCAGTGAAACCCAACTCGCCGACCTGCTGGGTTGCGAATTCACCTGGAACCCGCTCAACCGTGCCTGGCTGCCGCAGCGCGACCGCGCCGGGCGCACCAGCATCGCCGAGGTGTACCTGGTCGGTGACGGCGCCGGCATCATGGGTGCCGACGCGGCTGAAATGGCCGGTGAACGGGCAGCCCTGGCGCTACTCGAAGACATCGGTTACCTGATCCCGCCACAGCGAGCCACTCAGCTGGAACAGTCGCTGAACACTATCGGCAGATTCCGCCAAGGCCTGGAGCGCGCCTTTATCTTTCCCGAAAGCTGGGCCGCCGACGCCGCGGATGACCTGATGATCTGCCGCTGCGAAGAGGTGCGCGTCGGCGACATCCGTCAGGTGGTGCGCGAAGGCCATTGGGAGATCAACCGGGTCAAGGCCCATTGCCGGGTCGGCATGGGTCGCTGCCAGGGACGGATGTGTGGTGCCGCCGCAGCGGAAATCATTGCCTGCGAAAGCCAGCGCGCGGTGTCCGACATCGGCCGGTTGCGGGCGCAGGCGCCGATCAAACCCCTGCCGTTCGGTCTGGAGGTCGAGCCATGATCGAAGTCGATGCAGTCATCATTGGCGGCGGCATTGTCGGGGCTTCCGCCGCCCTGTTTCTGAGCAAAGCCGGTCGTCGCGTCGCGTTGCTGGAGCGGGACTTTTGCGGTTCGCACTCCAGCGGCGTGAACTACGGTGGCGTGCGCCGTCAGGGCCGGCCGCTGTCGCAATTGCCACTGTCGCAACGGGCTCACGAGATCTGGGGGCAACTGCCGCAGTTGATCGGCATCAACGGCGAATACCAGCGCAGCGGTCACCTGAAACTCGCCCGCAGCCTCAACGACCTGCACGCCTTGCAGGATTACGCCGCCAGCAGCCTGGGGTTCGGCCTCGATTTGCAGGTACTCGACCGCAATGAGTTGCGCGCACGTTTTCCGTGGGTCGGTGAGGTCGCAGTCGGCGCCTCGTTGTGCCCGGACGATGGTCACGCCAACCCGCGACTGGTGTCCCCAGCCTTCGCCCAAGCGGCGCGTCGGCACGGTGCGCAGATCCATGAACAATGCGCAGTGACCGCAGTGGAGCATGACGGTCAGCGCTTTCGCGTCAGCACTCAAACCGGTCTCGATCTGCACTCTCCCTGGCTGCTGAATTGCGCTGGCGCCTGGGCCGGAAAGCTCGCTGCGCAATTCGGCGAAGCGGTGCCAATGCACGCCGGTCACCCGGCAATGCTGGTCACCGAACCGTTGCCGCTGGTGATGAACGCCAGCACCGGCGTCGAGGGCGGTGGCATCTATGCCCGTCAGGTCGCTCGCGGCAATTGTGTGTTGGGCGGCGGCCAGGGCTTTGCCCTCGATAACGCCCGCGCCCGACCTGGTCAGAACGCCGTCATCGAGATCCTGCGCCAGGCCGTCGAACTCTACCCGTTTCTTGAGGGCGCCCAGGCGATTCGCACCTGGAGCGGCACCGAAGGTTATCTGCCCGATCGCCAACCGGTGATCGGCCATAGCAGCACTCAACCCGGTCTGTTGCACGCGTTCGGCTTTGCCGGCGCGGGTTTTCAGATCGGGCCTGCGGTGGGCCAGGCGCTCACCGAAATCATCTGTAGCGGCGCGTCAAAGACGCCGCTGGATGCGTTTTCCATCACCCGGTTTCACTCCATCTCCGTTGCTTGATAGAGGAAGGTCGCGCCAATGAATAACCTCAAACGCACTGCACTGCTCGGTTTGTCCTGCATGAGCGCCCTGCTCACGGTCACTCAGGCCCAGGCAGAACCGACGCTTTACCTGGGCATGAACGGCGGAACCATGGAGCGGCTCTACGCCGACAAGGTGCTGCCGGCTTTCGAGAAAGCCAATAACGTCAAAGTGGTGATCGTGCCGGGAACCTCCGCCGATATTCTGGCCAAGGTCCAGGCCAGCAAAGGCAACCCGCAGATGCACGTGATGTTCCTCGACGACGGCATCATGTACCGCGCCATCGCCATGGGCTTGTGCGACAAACTCGAAGACAGCACGCCCCTGGCGCAGATTCCGGCCAAGGGCCGCATCAAGGATCAAGCCGTGGCGGTCAGCCTCGGGGTCACGGGGCTGGCGTACAACACGCGGCTGTTCAAGGAAAAAGGCTGGAACGCACCGACCTCATGGATGGACATGGCCGACCCGCGTTTCAAGGACAAACTGGTGTTCCAGTCGATGGCCTCCTCGACCTTCGGCCTCCATGGTTTCCTGATGTTCAACCGGATTCAGGGCGGCAGCGAAACCGATGTCGAACCAGGGTTCAAGGCTTGGCCGAACACCGTCGGGCGTAACGTGCTGGAGTACATTCCAAGTTCAGCGAAGATTTCCGAAATGCTCCAGACCGACGAAGCGGCGCTGTTCCCGCTGACGCCGACCCAGGTCACCGCGCTGAAACTCAAGGGCATGCCGGTGGAATATGCGCAGCCGAAGGAAGGCTCCGTGGTGCTCAACGTCGCCGAATGCGCCATCGCCAACAACACCCAACCGGAACTGGCGCAGAAACTCGCCGCCTTCCTGCTGACGCCCGAAGCGCAAGCCGCCGCGCTGGAAGACGGCGATCAGATTCCATCCAACCCGAATACGCCAACCACCGACAAGACCCGCGGTCAGGTCGAGGCGATGAAGCAGTACCTGACGACCGCGATCGCCATCGACTGGGATCAGGTCAACGAACAGCGCCCGGCGTGGAATGCCCGGTGGAATCGCAGTATCGAGCGCTAACCTTGAAGATCAAAAGATCGCAGCTAGAAATTTGAGCGACGATAATCCTGTGGGAGCGTGGCTTGCCCGCGAAGAACGACGACGCGTAATACCTGAAAAACCGAGGTGCATTCTTCGCGGGCAAGCCACGCTCCCACAGGTTCTGCGTCTTGACTTACAGGCCTTTAGGGCAAGCCCGACTTTCCCGCTATCATGTCGCCCATTTCCTGGCCCTCACGCCCTCCTCCTGATCAATAGCGAAACCTGCCCATGGATACCCTCGCACAACTGCGCGCCGGCCAACTGTCGGGCATCACCCGCCTGGATCTGTCCTGCGGCCTGACCGAGTTCCCCCGGGAAATCTTCGACCTGGCCGACTCGCTGGAAGTGCTCAACCTCAGCGGCAACGCCTTGCGCAGCCTGCCGGACGACCTGCACCGCCTGACCCGTTTGCGCGTGCTGTTCTGCTCGGACAATCAGTTCACCGAACTGCCCGCTTGCCTTGGCCAGTGCACCGCGCTGACGATGATCGGCTTCAAGGCCAACGCCATCGAAAACGTGCCGGGCGGCGCCCTGCCACCGCTGTTGCGTTGGCTGATCCTGACCGACAACCGCCTCACGGAACTGCCGACCGAACTGGGTGAACGCCCGCATCTGCAAAAGCTCATGCTCGCCGGCAACCAGTTACAGCATTTGCCCGAAAGCCTGGAGCACTGCCATCGACTCGAACTGATCCGCATCGCCGCCAATCAGCTCACCGAGCTTCCCGAGTGGCTGCTGACCCTGCCGAGCCTGACCTGGCTGGCGTACGCCGGTAACCCGCTGGAAACCGAAGCCGATGCCGCCGCACTCGAAGCCACCGCGAGTATTCCCTGGCCCCAACTGAGCCTGGAGAAAAAACTCGGCGAAGGCGCGTCGGGGGTTATTCATCAGGGTTTGTGGGAGCAGACGAAACAGGTCGCGGTAAAACTCTATAAAGGCGAAATGACCAGCGATGGCTCGCCGCTGCACGAAATGAACGCCTGCATCACCGCCGGCATCCATCCCAATCTGATCCGGGTCGAAGGGCGGATTGTCGGTCATCCGCAAGCGCAGGCCGGGCTGGTGATGCAACTGATCGATCCGAGTTACCGCAACCTGGCCGGGCTGCCTAGCCTGGCGTCCTGCACCCGCGACGTCTACGCCGATGACACCTGGTTCAGCGCCGGCGTGGCGCTGCGCATCGCCAGTGGCATTGCTTCAGTGGCTGAACATTTGCACCGCCAAGGCATCACTCACGGTGATCTCTATGGTCACAACATCATGTGGAACGAGGACGGTGATTGCCTGTTGGGCGACTTTGGCGCGGCGTCTTTCCATGCCACTTCGGACAGCCTTGAAAGCCGCGCACTGCAACGGATCGAGGTGCGGGCATTCGGGGTGCTGCTGGGGGAATTGCTGGATCGGATCGACTCGGGGTTGAGCGATGAAGGGCGTGAGTCGTTAGGGGCGTTGCAGCAGCGCTGCTGTCAGCCGGATGTGCTGGCGCGGCCGGGGTTCAGCGAGGTTGTGCGGGAATTGAAGGGTTTCTGACCGCAAAGACAGAACCTGTGGCGAGGGGGCTCGCCCCCGTTGGGTTGCGAAGCGACCCCAAAAGCGACGGCTGCTGCGCAACCGAACGGGGGCAAGCCCCCTCGCCACAGGCAAGCTCCCTCGCCACAAGTCAGATCACAAACTGTCGGAACCGCTTAACCCGCCAACCCGACAAACATGTCCTGCACGTCATCGTGGTTATCGAGGCCTTCGAGGAATGCTTCGACTTCTGCCATCTGCTCATCGCTCAAACCACTGACCGGGTTTTTCGGCTGATAGCCCAACTTGGCCGACAACACGGTGAAACCCTGCTCCGGCAGCGCTTTCTGGACCGCATCCAGGTCCGCTGGTTCGGTCAGGAACAGCGTCGCGCCGTCTTCACCTGGTTCGAAATCCTGGGCACCGGCTTCGATCGCAGCCATTTCCGGATCGGCGTCAGGGCTGTCCGGGGACGCCTCGATCATGCCGACGTGGTTGAAGTCCCAGGCCACCGAACCGGAAGCGCCCAATTGGCCCTTACGGAACGCGACGCGGATTTCAGCGACGGTGCGGTTGATGTTGTCAGTCACGCATTCAACGATCAGCGGCACCTGATGCGGTGCGAACCCTTCATAGGTCACGCGATGGTATTGCACGGTTTCGCCGAGCTGGCCGGAGCCTTTCTTGATCGCGCGTTCCAGGGTTTCACGGGGCATCGAGGCTTTTTTCGCCTGTTCGACCACCAGACGCAGGTGTGCGTTGGTGGCGGTATCGGCACCGTTGCGGGCAGCGATGGTGATTTCTTTCACCAGTTTGCCGAAGATCTTGCCCTTGGCGTTAGATGCCGCTTCTTTGTGTTTAACCTTCCACTGTGCGCCCATTACTCACTCTCTTGATCTGTGGCGCCGAGACATCTATTGGCCGACGCGTTGCGCAAGTTTATACGGCCTAAAGATGCCAATCGACCAAAAACTCCAAGATCTTCACCCTGTGTTGAATCGACATCTTCACCAATGTTTGTAGGGCGATTCTGAAAAGTCGATTTGCGGTGACGCTTCAGGGCTGTGGTTTCGTACCCTCTGCGCCCATCCTCCCTGGCAGAAGCGCGCTCGATGCACAACGACAAGGAAAGCCCCTTCACCCTGACACTCTTCGACGGCGGTTTGAGTCTGCAGGTGTTGCAGTTCAGTGGCCGTGAAGGTCTCAACCAGCCCTATCGATTCGACATCGACGTGATTGGCCTCGCACCGGCGATGCATCCCGACCAATGGCTGCAACAACCGGCGTTTTTGCGGTTGGCGGGTGACCAAGGCATTCACGGCGTGATCCACAGCGTCAGTCGCGAACATCGCGGCCCGCACCGGGTCGGCTACTCCCTGGTGTTGGCGCCCCATCTTCAACAACTTCACATACACAGTTCGCGTCGGGTGTTTCATCGTCTCAGCGTGCCCGCGATCGTGCGCCAGTTGCTGGAAGAGCATCAATTACCCGAGCACAGCTACCGCTTCGAACTGGCAAACGGCTGCTACCCGCCCCGGCCTTTTTGCATTCAGTACGATGAGAGCGATCTGGCCTTCCTGCAGCGGCTGTGTGAGGAAGAAGGCATCCACTATCACTTCGAACATCAGCACGACGGGCACGTGCTGGTGCTGGCCGATGACAGCCTGAGTTTCCCTCAGGAGCCGCTGCTGATGCCGTTCCATGACGACACATTCAACGACTCCGGCTTGCCGGTGATCAGCGAACTGTTCCAGCGCCATGACCCGGACCTCGCCCCGGCACGATGGGAGGCCAAAAACCGCGGTGCGCAGGTGGTCGGCGATGGAGCGGCCAACCACCCGCTCGCCAGAACCGGCCCGATGACGGCACGCCCCGCGCCCGAACAGCTTCATCACGATCAGCTCAGCCGCCGACGACTGGAACGCCTGCGCTGCCAGCAACGGCAGATCCACGGCCAAAGCAACTACAACGAACTGCGCAGTGGACGGATCCTGCAAGTGGCGCAGCATCCGCTCTCGAGTTTCAACGATCAGTGGCTGCTCACCGATATCCGGCACCACGGACAGCAGTCGTCAATTCTCACTGAAGACAAGCCCGGCAGTGCCCGGCGCTACAGCAATCAGTTCACTGCCATTCCCTGGTCAACGGTGTTCAGGCCGGCGCTCAAACAGGCCAGGCCGAGCATCCCGGGCTATCAGACCGCCCGGGTACTGGGCTCCGACGGGCAACCGGCGGTGCTCGATGACCAGGGCCGGATACAGGTCAAACTATGGCCGACGCCAGCGTTCGACGCGGATGAATCCGACGGTCTCTGGCTACCGGTCGCCCTCGCAACGCCGGACGGTCGGATCGATCCGGCCAGGCTGCCCATGGTCGGCATTGAGGTGTTGGTCAGCTTCCTCGACAGCGACCCGGATCGGCCGGTTTTGTGTGCTGGCATGGGCCATCCCCAGCCTTCCCGCCCCGCTCCCGAGCCACGTCGCGATGGCCGTCTGTTGCTCGATTGGCTGGTCAACCGCTCGGATCTCGCACCTTGAGTTTCATCCTTTGTCGGCCTTGCCCGCCGCTGCGGCAAACTTGGCCAGGCGCACGTCGAGGTGCCGTGGCCGATGCCCATAATCCTCGGCGCGCTCCTTGCGGCGAATGGCATTGCGCACCATCAATGAGCCGAGGTAGCGGATCGGCTCCGGCGGAAAAAAACCCAACGGGCCGTTCACCAAGGGCGAGCGGGTCCAGGCGTTGTCCAATCCCAGCACCATCGAGGCGAGAATCTGCCCGCCCATATGGCAAGGCCCGACACCGCTGCCGGAGTAACCGAAACCGTAAAACACATTGTCGCTGGCGCTCATCTGGCCGAAGAACGGTAAACCGGTGACGGAGCGATCCGAAGGCCCGTTCCAGGTGGCCTCGACCTTGACCTTGGCGAACGCCGGGAAGAACTCGCTCAGGCTGTGCTGCAACAAGCCGGCATAGGGCGATGGCTGATCGAACACCGGCAACATTCGCCCACCGTAGGTGAAGGTATTGCCGCCCTTGCCGAGCATGATTCGACCGTCCGGGGTGTTGTGGTAGTAGTGCACGAAAATCCGCGAATCGAGCACCGTCACGCCGCTGGTCAAACCGATCTCGTTGAGCAAATCCGGCCGCGGTTCGGTGATCAGCATGTCGCTGGAAACAATCGCCACACTGCGTTCGAACTGTGGAAACGCCCGGGCCATCCAGGCATTCATCGCCAGCACCACCCGGTCGGCGCGGACCGTGCCATTGGGGGTTTTAATCCCCGCAGGCTTGCCCTCTACCAGGCCGGTCATCGCGGTGTTTTCATGAATCTTCACCCCCAGCTGCAAGGCCACCCGACGCAGGCCGCGCACCAGTTTGCCCGGCTGAACACTCGCAGCAGCCGGGGAAAACCAGCCCTCCAGGTGTTTGCTGGAACCGGCCATGCGCTGTACATCCGCCAGTGGCCGCTGGGTGAAAGAATTGATGCCGTTGCGCTCCAGCGCCGCAATCACCGCGTCGGTCGAGCCGCATTGGGCGCGATTGGTAGCGGTGTAGAGCGTGCCATCGAGGCGGTAATCGGCGTCCACCGCGTACTGTTCGCAAAAGGCGCCGATGGCGTGGATGCTGCGCTCGGACTCCTTGACCAAGCGCACGGCTTCTTCGATGCCGAACAACCGTTCCAGGGTGAAATACTTGGCCGACCACGACAGCGCACAACCACCGTTGCGCCCACTGGCACCGGCACCGCAGATGTCCGCTTCGATCAGCAGCACGTCCAGTTCGGGGTTCTGCTGCTTGAGCATGATTGCGGTCCACAACCCGGTGTAGCCGCCACCGACAATGCAGACGTCGGCGCGGGTATCCCCGGATAAAGGTTCGCACGGCGCGCAGGACTCGGCCGCCAGCGCCTGTTCCAGCCAGTAAGGTCTCATGGGGTAATCCTTATGTACGCAGGGGTTTTACGGTCATCGATTGGTTAGGCACAAATGCACTTTCGGGACGCAGGCCAGCCGGGCGGCTGTTCCAGTAAGGAATCAACACCAGAGCGGAGAACAATGCGCAGCCGGCAAAGACAATGAACACCGTGACCGAGTCGAAGTAACCCGGCAGCAGCCCGCCGAGAATCGCCCCGATCGAGCCGCAACCGTTGACGAAGCCCGCCGCCGTGGCACCGGCCTTGGCGGTGCCGAAATCGATCGCCGCCGCGCCGCTGATCATCGAGTCCGGCCCGTATAGGGTCAGGCCCATGACGAACAGCAGCGCCACCACCAGCAAGACGCTGCCGGTATGCAGGGCGCCCATGAACAGCGCCAGGGAAACGGTGAGTGCCAACAAGCTCAGCACACAGGCCGGCATGCGTCGGGCGCCGAACAATTTGTCCGAGGCCAGCCCCAGCAGGATCGGCCCGAGCAACCCGGCCAGTTCGAACGCGGTGGGAATGATCGCCGCGCCAACCTTGCCCACCGTGGGCATTTGCTCGAAGACGATCACCGGCCCCCACAGCAGAATCGCGTAGCGCGCCGGTTTCAACAGAAAGTACGCCAGCCCCAGCACCAACACCGTACGGTTGCGCAGGATTTCCCGCAGCGGCTCCAGGATGCTGATCTTGCTTTGAGCGTGCGCCTCTTCGGCGGTTAACGCAGGTTCCGGCTCCACCGCCGGCAAGCCAACGTCTTCGGGTTTGTTACGTTGGAAAATAAAAAACAGCACGGCGACCAGCCCAACCACCGCTGCACTGGAAATGAACGCTGCGTGCCAAGTGCCGATCAGCGTATACGCCCACCAACCTGCAAATGGCGAGGCTACCAACCCGCCAAAGGCGTAGCAGGAGCTCCATAAACCCAACACCCGCCCACGCTGCTCAGCAGGAAAGAAACTGCCTATGTTCTTGCACAGCCCCGACCATCCGGTGGACTGCGCCAAACCTTGAATCAGCATGCAAGTGGCGAAAATCGGCAACGTGGCAAAGCTGCCCATCACCAGCGCGGCCACCGCGGAAATCAGCAATCCGCCGAGCACCACGACCCGTGGCCCGAAGCGATCGGCCAGGATGCCCCAGGTGAATTGCCCGATGGCGTAAGCCGTCAGGTAGATGGCGTCGAGGTTGGCCATGGCCATTTTGTCGAGGGTGAAGTCGGGGTCTTCGGCGATCCCCAGTTTGGCTACGGAAAAGGCTTTGCGGGTGAAGTAGAACGCGGCATAGGCGAGCCAGGTGATGGCGAAGATCTGCACACGCCAACGCTTGATGGTACCGATGGGACTGTTCATTGTGGTTCTGACCTCAGGGTGTGAGTGTGCCGGCAGAATTGGAAGAAAACGCCTGTGTTTTTATTGTTGAGCACTGCGGTATCGCCTGTTCCCTGAGGCGATACCGGTCAGATGAGTCCTGCTGATTGCACGCATGGGCTCATGGCCACCGTGCTGTTCGACTGAACAGTCACCGGGGCTGAAGCGGATAAAAACAATTACTGATTAATAAGTGAAATCGATTTATCGTATTTCCAATATAAGCTCAGCTTGTTACTGGCTAAGCTCGTCACTGGAGAGTTCGATGTCGGTATCCCACGCCCAGCTCAAAGCCTTCCACGCCGTCGCGGTCCATGGAAGCTTTACCAGGGCCGCCGAGCGGCTGTTTCTGACGCAACCGGCGATTTCCGACCAAGTGCGCAAGCTCGAAGAGCGTTTCGGTGTGTTGCTGTTCCACCGCAACAAACGCTCCGTGCGCCTGACCGATCTGGGTGAACGCCTGTTGAGCATCACCCAGCGACTGTTCGTCATCGAAGCCGAGGCGCAGGAGTTGCTTCACGCGTCTCAAGCGTTGCAAACCGGCAGCCTGATTCTGGCGGTGGATGCGCCGGTGCATGTGCTGCCGCAGATTGCTCGATTCTGCGAGCGCTACCCCGGCATCAGCGTGAAGATAGAAACCGGCAACACTGACGAATCGCTGTTTCGGCTGTTCAACTACCAGGCCGATCTGGCCCTGTTGGGGCGCGATGTCAGCGACGATCGTTTGCTCTCGTTGCCGCTGCGCAATGACCCGATGGTGGCCTTCGTTTCACGCCATCATCCATGGGCCGATCGCGAGTCCATCTGCCTGGCGGATCTGGACGACACGCCGTTGGTGCTGCGGGAAATCGGCTCGGTGACGCGGCAAACCCTGGAAGAAGAAATGGCCCGGGCCGGATTTCGCATCCGCCCGGCGATTGAAGTCGAAGGCCGGGAAGCGGCGCGCGAGGCAGTGGTGGTCGGGATTGGCGTGGGAGTGGTGTCGGCCGCTGAATTTGGCGCGGATTCGCGGGTGTGCGCGTTGCCGATTACCGATTGCACACGGCGGCTGACGGAGACGCTGGTGTGCTTGCGCGAACAGAGTTCGCGGCGAGTGGTGGCGACGTTTCTGGAGATGGTTCGCGAGAGTCTGGTGTAGGCAGGTCCGGCCCCATCGCGGGCAAGCCACGCTCCCACAGGATTTATGCTGGCTGCAAATCTTGTGTACGACACAAAACCTGTGGGAGCGTGGCTTGCCCGCGATAGCCGCGCCTCGGTCTATCCGGCGGGCGCCAACCCAAAAAACGCCTGTATCAAGCGCAAATCCCGCCGCCGTTCCATGCACCCGATCATGTGCCGATTGACCAACCCCTCGCCAATAATCGGCACCGCAGCCACTCGCGGGTCGTGGCTGACTTCCACCGACGACACCACGCCCACGCCCAATTCTGCGGCCACGGCCTCGGTCACTGCCTCGCGACTGTCCAGCTCCAGCAACACCCGTGGATTGACCTTGGCCTGAGCGCACGCTTCGTCGAAGGTGCGTCGGGTAATCGAACTCGGCTCGCGCAAGACCATGATCACCTGGTCCAGCTCCTTGAGTTGTACCCCTTTCGACTTCTGCGCCCACGGATGTCCAGCAGGCACCAACGCGCAAATCCTCGACTCGCTCAACGCTTGCAGGTGCAGCCCCTTGCGCGGCTCGACCTCGGTCAGCACCGCCACGTCGGCATGCTCCGACAACAACGCCGCCAACGTTTCCTGAGCATTGCCCAACCGCAGGTTCACGGTGATCCCCGGATAACGCGCACGCAAACTGGCGAGCATCGGCATGACCATGTGCGGCCCGTCCGCCGCGACTTCCAGGCGCCCGGTCAGCAACTGCCGGTTGGCCTCCAACATCACCTGCGCCTCTTCGGCCAGGCCAAACATCGCCCGAGTGATCGCTGCCAGTTTGGTGCCCTCTTCCGTCAGCTCGACGCGCCGCGCGGTGCGTCGCAACAAGGTGATCTGGTAGTGCTCCTCCAACGCCTTGATGTGCCCGGTGACCGCCGGTTGACTGATAAACAGGCGCTCGGCGGCGCGGGTGAAGCTGCCTTCCCGAGCCACAGCGTCGAAGGCGCGCAGCTGAAACAGATTCATGAATAACCCTCACTGATGGCTGGCATAACAACAAACAATTTGATTGATAGCTCACCGAATTGCAATTTATGTCCCGTAGCTTCATCCCACTGAGCTTTTGCGAGGACACAAGAATGAGTACTGCCGAGCCCATCCTGCTCACCCCCGGCCCATTGACCACATCGAGCCGCACCCGTCAGGCAATGATGGTCGACTGGGGCTCATGGGATGACCGCTTCAACCAACTGACCGCCAGCCTCTGCGAACAACTGCTGACGATCATCAACGGCGGCGACAGCCATCACTGCGTGCCGTTGCAAGGCAGCGGCACGTTCGCGGTCGAAGCGGCCATCGGCACGCTGGTGCCTCGCGACGGTAAAGTGCTGGTACTGATCAACGGCGCCTACGGCAAACGCCTGGCGAAAATCTGCGAAGTGCTCGGTCGCTCGTTCAGCACCTTCGAAACCGCCGAAGACGAACCAACCACCGCCGCCGACGTCGACCGCCTGCTGCGGGCTGATGCCAGCATCACCCACGTCGCGTTGATTCATTGCGAAACCAGCACCGGCATCCTCAACCCGCTGGCGGAAATCGCTCATGTCATCGAGCAACACGGCAAACGCCTGATCATCGACGCCATGAGTTCGTTTGGCGCCTTGCCGATCGACGCCCAAGACGTGCCATTCGACGCACTGATCGCCGCCTCGGGCAAATGCCTGGAAGGTGTGCCGGGAATGGGTTTCGTCTTTGCACGCAAAGAAGCGCTGGCCAATGCCGCCGGTAACTCGCACTCACTGGCGATGGACTTGTTCGATCAGCACACCTACATGGCCAAGACCGGCCAATGGCGCTTCACCCCGCCGACCCACGTGGTCGCGGCGCTGCACGAAGCGCTGCTGCAATACAACGAAGAAGGCGGCTTGCCCGCACGGTATCAGCGCTACGCCAATAACTGCCAGGTGCTGCTCGATGACATGGCCAAACTGGGGCTGCGCAGCTTCCTGCCCGCCGCGATCCAGGCGCCGATCATCGTCACCTTCCACGCGCCGAAAGACCCGCGCTATCAGTTCAAGGAATTCTACGAGCGGGTCAAGGCCAAGGGTTTCATCCTCTACCCCGGCAAACTGACCCAGGTCGAAACCTTCCGCGTCGGCTGCATCGGCCACGTCAACCAGGGCGAAATGCACGCGGCGGTGGCGGCAGTCGCCGATGTGCTGCGCGAGATGGAAGTCCTCGAAATCTGATTCACCCCCAATCCCTGTGGGAGCGGGCTTGCTCGCGAAAGCGGACTGACATTCAACATTGATGTCGACTGACACACCGCCTTCGCGAGCAAGCCCGCTCCCACCAAAAGCAACTCCCTATTAGCCAGTTGCCACAGGATTTAATCACCATGAACTACAGCAACCCAACCAAACTCCAAGCCGCCATCCTCGACTGGGCAGGCACCGTGGTCGACTTCGGCTCCTTCGCCCCGACGCAGATTTTCGTCGAAGCCTTCGCCGAGTTCGACGTCCAGGTTTCCATCGAAGAAGCCCGCGGACCGATGGGCATGGGCAAGTGGGACCACATTCGTACCCTGTGCGATCAGCCGCAAGTCGCCGAGCGTTACCGCAACGTGTTCGGTCGCACCCCGACCGACGATGACGTCACCGCCATTTACAAGCGCTTCATGCCACTGCAAATCGAAAAAATCGCCGAACACTCGGCACTGATTCCGGGCGCCCTGGACACCATCGCCAACCTGCGCCAGCAAGGGATCAAGATCGGCTCGTGCTCCGGCTACCCGAAACAGGTCATGGACAAAGTCGTCGAACTGGCCGCCACCAATGGCTACATCGCCGATCACGTGGTCGCCACCGACGAAGTGCCCAACGGCCGCCCATGGCCGGCTCAGGCACTGGCCAACGTGATTGCCCTGGGCATCGACGACGTCGCGGCCTGCGTGAAGATCGACGACACGGTGCCGGGCATTCTCGAAGGTCGCCGCGCTGGCATGTGGACCGTGGCGTTGATCTGTTCCGGCAACGCGCTGGGTCTGGACTACGAAGGCTATCGCGCCCTGAGCAGCGATAAACTGGCCAGCGAACGCAAGCGCATTCACGCGATGTTCGAAGGCTCGCGGCCGCACTACATGATCGACACCATCACCGACCTGCCCGAGGTGATTGCCGACATCAACAAGCGCTTGGCCAAGGGCGAGATGCCTCAAACCAACTGATTGCATCCCTCGCCTCACAAAAAAGCGCCAGTTCCTTTAACGGAACTGGCGCTTTTTTGTGGCCGATTACTTGATTCAGAGCATTGAACAGCCGATTGGTCTCAGGCAAATCCCCCAAACAGGATTACAGTTAACCCACGCCGTCGAACAAGAACGGTGACTTCAGACCAGACCTGTGAGGAAACACTGTATGCCCTGGAAGAATTCCGAATCACGCTACAGCACCGTATCGATCGCGCTGCACTGGTTGATGCTGGTTCTGCTAATAGTGGTTTACGCCTGCATCGAATTGCGCGGGATATTCCCCAAAGGCAGTGGCGGCCGGACGCTGATCAAGGAAGCCCACTTCATGCTCGGCTTGACGGTGTTCGTGCTGGTCTGGCTGCGGCTGTTCGCCCGCAGCCTGGGGCCGGCACCGCAGATCTTCCCCGCCTCGCCACGCTGGCAAACCCTGCTCGCCAAACTGATGCATTGGGCGTTGTATATTTTCATGATCACCATGCCGATTCTGGGCTGGCTGATTACCAGCGCCGAGGGGCATCAGGTGATGTTCTATGGCATCGATCTGCCGTTGCTGATCGAAGAAAACAAACCGCTGGCCAAGCAGCTTGAGGGCTGGCATGTGCTTGGCGGGACGATCGGCTATTGGCTGATCGGACTGCACGCCGTGGCCGGGCTTTATCACCACTATGTGGTGCGCGATAACACCTTGCTGCGGATGATGCCCAAGCGTGGTTGAGCGGCTACTCAATCAAGACACAAAACCTGTAGGAGCGAGCGGTGCGGCGATCCGACTTGCCCGCGAAGAACGATGACGCGTAATACCTGAAAAACCGCGGTGCATTCTTCGCGGGCAAGCCTCGCTCCTACAGGATATTCGTCGCTCGAATTTCTTAGTCCCCTCACCGTGAACTGAACCCCCGGCGGCCCTGCAAGCCGCCGGTGTGGATGAAGACCAGCCGCGTTCCCCGGGCAAATTTACCCGCCTCGACTTGCTGCTTGAGCGCCAGCAACGCTTTGCCGGTGTACAGCGGTTCGAGGGGAATGCCACTGGCCTGTTCGGTCTGCTCGATGAACGCCAGCAACGGCGGGTCGACTTTGGCAAAACCGCCACGGCTGGCGGCCAGCAGTTCATAGCCGGGATCGATCAGGCCGGCTTCCTGCACAATCATCTCGACCTGTTGCGCCACGCCATGGTCGTCAGGCACCGCCAACGCGCCATACACCGGATGCTCACCCGCCTCGGCCAGAACCAGACCGGCCAGGGTCGTACCCGTTCCGCAGGCCAGCCACCAGCCGTCGTAATTGCTCCAGCCCAGACCGCTCAATTGCTCGCGGGCCAGAGTCACCAATTGCCCGCAACCCTTCGCCCCAAGCAAGCCGCCACCACCTTCCGGTACTGGATGTAGCTCGGGATATTGCTCCCGCCATGGTGCCCAGAAGCCTGGTTCGTGCCGCGCTCGATAACCACCATAACCCAACCAATGCAAGTGCATGCCGAACGCCTGCAAGTCCTTCACCGTCGGCGTTTCTTGCGGATGCCCGCGCAGCAGGCCGACCGTGGTGAAACCGAAGCGTTTGCCCGCTGCGGCCAATGCATGGAGATGGTTGGAATGAGCACCACCCAGGCTGATGATGCCTTGGGCGCCGCTCTGGTCGGCGGCTTTCAGGTGTTCGATGAGTTTGAACCACTTGTTGCCACTGATCAGCGGGTCAATCTGGTCCAGACGCAGGATTGCTACTTCGATTCCGGCGGTGGTGAGCCAGTCGAGGTGAAGGGGGTCGAGGGGGGCTTGGGGTAGCCAGTCTGTTGATGGGGAAAGCATTGATGCCGGCTCGGGGTAAAGAGCCGGTATCTTAGCAGCAGACAGGACGCCTTCGCGGGCAAGCCTCGCTCCTACAGGGTTTCGAGTTAAAGCACCATTGGGTGAACAACCTGAAACCTGTAGGAGCGAGGCTTGCCCGCGAAGGCCATTGCCAAGATAAGCCTGCTTACGCCACTACAACTCAGCCGCCAACCGCGAACCCTGGTTGATCGCGCGTTTGGCATCCAGCTCCGCCGCCACGTCCGCGCCACCGATCAAATGCACGTTCTGCCCCGCCGCGATCAGACCGTCCTGCAACTCACGCAACGGATCCTGCCCGGCGCAGATCACGATGTTGTCCACCGGCAGCACCTGCGGTTCGCCGCTTTCGCCGATGCGGATGTGCAGGCCTTCGTCGTCGATTTTCAGGTACTCGACGCTGCTGAGCATCTGCACCTGCTTGTTCTTAAGTCCCGTGCGGTGAATCCAGCCGGTGGTCTTGCCCAGACCGTCGCCGACCTTGGATTTCTTGCGCTGCAGCAGGAACACTTCACGGGCCGGCGCATGCGGTTCAGCCTTGATCCCCGCAACACCGCCGCGCGCTTCGAGGTGTGTATCGATGCCCCACTCCTTCCAGAATGCTTCGCGGTCCTGACTGGTGGCCACGCCCTGATGGACGAGGAATTCCGACACGTCGAAACCGATACCACCGGCACCGATCACCGCGACGCGCTTGCCCACCGGTTTGCGTTCGAGGATCACGTCCAGGTAGCTCAGCACCTTGGCGTGCTCGACGCCCGGAATCGCCGGGGTTCTTGGGGCGATGCCAGTGGCGAGAATGATTTCGTCGTAACCGCCCTCGACCAGCTTCACCACATCCACACGGGTGTTCAGGCACAGCTCGACGTTGGTGGTCTGCAATTTGCGGTTGAAGTAGCGCAGGGTTTCGAAGAACTCCTCCTTGCCCGGCACACGCTTGGCGATGTTGAACTGGCCGCCGATTTCGCTGGCCGAATCGAACAAGGTCACCTGATGACCACGTTCGGCGGCCACGGTTGCAGCGGACAAGCCCGCAGGACCGGCACCGACCACAGCGATTTTCTTGATCTGCTGCACCGGCAGGTAGTTGAGTTCGGTTTCATGGCAGGCCCGTGGGTTCACCAGGCAACTGGTCAACTTGCCGCCAAAGGTGTGATCCAGGCATGCCTGGTTGCAGCCGATGCAGGTGTTGATTTCATCGCCACGACCAGCAGCAGCTTTATTGACGAAATCCGGGTCGGCGAGGAACGGGCGCGCCATGGACACCATGTCGGCATCGCCTTCGGCCAGAATCTGCTCGGCGACTTCCGGGGTATTGATGCGGTTAGTGGTGATCAGCGGAATTCCTACCTCCCCACGCAGCTTGGCCGTGACCTTGCTGAACGCCGCACGCGGCACCTTGGTGGCGATGGTCGGAATCCGCGCTTCGTGCCAGCCGATGCCGGTGTTGATGATCGTCGCACCGGCCTGCTCGATGGCCTTGGCCAATTGCACGATCTCTTCCCAGCTGCTGCCGCCTTCCACCAGATCGAGCATCGACAGGCGGAAGATAATGATGAAGTTCGGGCCGACCGCTTCGCGCACCCGGCGGACGATCTCTACCGGCAGGCGCATGCGGTTTTCGTAGGCGCCGCCCCAGCGGTCAGTGCGATGGTTGGTGTGGGCCGCAAGGAACTGGTTAATGAAATAACCTTCGGAGCCCATGATCTCGACGCCGTCGTACTCGGCTTTTTGCGCCAGGGTCGAGCAAGTGACGAAATCGCTGATTTGTTTCTCGATGCCTTCCTCGTCCAGCTCTTTAGGCTTGAACGGGTTGATCGGCGCCTGGATAGCGCTCGGTGCCACCTGTTTCGGGCTGTAGGCATAACGCCCGGCATGAAGAATCTGCATACAGATCTTGCCACCCGCCTCATGCACCGCTCGGGTGACGATCAGGTGCTTGAGCGCCTCTTCCTCGGTGGTCAGCTTGGCCGCGCCGGAGTAAACCCCGCCCTCATCGTTCGGGCCGATACCGCCGGTAACCATCAGGCCTACACCGCCACGGGCACGCTCGGCGAAATACGCAGCCATGCGCTCGAAACCGCCAGGCTTTTCCTCGAGGCCCGTGTGCATCGAGCCCATCAGGGTGCGGTTGCGCAACGTGGTAAAACCCAGGTCCAGCGGGGCCAACAGGTGCGGGTAATGAGCGGCGGCCATCGGTAACTCCACAACGAGCGATCACGGAAAAAGTGCAGGAGCTCTTCGGCCCCCGTCAGTCATGTTCGACAGACTAAGAGTCGCACTGCTGTCACTCAATGACCGTAACTGACAACTTATTGATCCAAATGTGCAGCGCCCCTTGGCAAGCGCGGGCATGGGCCCTACCCTAGTCGCGAACCCTGCACACGGCCGCTGACTGTTTCCCCATGCGCAAACTTTTGTACCTGACCTTCTCCATGGCGTTGATCGCCGCCCTCACGACCTACGCGATGTGGGCCGCGGACCGTCCGGTGGGTCATTACCTGTCGGACCTGCGCATCAGTCTCGCGGTCGATCAGGGCACCCCCGCCGATCGCGGCAATCTGCTGGGTATCCAACCCGAGCTGTTCCCCACCGACTACCAAAGCCCCGAACGCCTGCACCGCAAGCTCGCGGCCTACTTGCAGAAGGCTCAGGATCAGGGCCTGCTGAATGAAAAAACCATCGTCGTACTGCCCGAACATGTCGGCACCTGGCTGATGATCAGCGGCGAAAAGGACGAGTTGTACCAGGCCACTTCTCTCAAGGAAGCCATGAACTGGCTGGCGGTGAGCAACCCGTTGCAGTTCATCCGCGCCCTGATCAGTGCCGAAGGCAGCAGCCGCCTCGACGACGCGCACTTGCGCATGAAAGCCAAGAAAATGGCCACGAATTACCAGGCGCTGTTTGGCGGCTTGGCAAAAGAGTTCCGCATCACTCTGGTGGCCGGTTCCATCGTGTTGCCCGAGCCGAGTGTCAGCGATGGCACCCTGAAGATTGGCCGCGGTGCCCTGTACAACAGCAGCGTCGTGTTCGGTCGCGACGGTTTGCCGATCGGCCAGCCTCAGCGCCAAATGCACTCGACTTTCGCTGGGCACGACACTGTCCAAGCCAATTCCGAACACACAATCAATGTCGTCGATACACCGGCCGGACGCCTGGGCGTGCTGATCGGCAGCGACAGTTGGTATCCCGACAACTATCGCAAACTCGACGATCAAGGCGCGCAGCTGGTGGCGGTCCCGGCGTTCGTCGTCGGGCGCGGGTCCTGGGATCAACCGTGGCCCGGCTACAAAGGCCAGTCCACGCCGAATTCTGTCAGCCTCAAGGCTGGCGAACTCAGTGAAGGTCAGGCCTGGCATCGGCTGACGCTGATCGCCCAACCGCCCGGCAGCCGGGCCATCGCCGGCATGAGCGTGTTCCTGCGCGGTCAGTTCTGGGACAAGGGCAGCGCCGGTCAAAGCTTCCTCAGCAGCAACGGGCAGCATTTTGCCGACGGCGATGCCCGGGGCGCGCGTTTGCTGAACCTCTGGCTGTAAACGATGAAACCGCAACCGATGCGTCTCGGGGATCTATCGGTGGGCTTCGTCCATAGCCTGGCCGATGCCGTGCGCAGCCATGGCCTGGACCCACAACCGCTGCTTGAACAGTACGGTCTCGACGCCGCGCGACTGGCCGAGGCCGGCGCCCGTCTCTCGATCCCGCGCTACATGCGCCTGGGTCACGGCGCCATTCAACTGACCGACGACCCGGCACTGGGCTTGCGCATGGGCCGGCTCAGTCGCCTGAGCCAGGCCGGCCTGGCCGGAGTCACCGCCGCCCAGGCCCCCACCGTGCGGGAAGCGGCGCGTTGCCTGATTCGCTTCGAAGCGCTGTACGGCTCCAACTATCGCGGCCAGTCGAGCTTTCACGAAGACGCCCAAGGCGCTTGGCTGCGGTTCTATTCCATCAGCCCCTATAACGCCTACAACCGCTTCGTGGTGGATTCGATCATCGCCGGCTGGTTACAGCAATTATCCAGCGTAAGCCCTGCCCCGCTACGCGCCGAACGGATCGAGATCGAATTTGAAGCGCCGGATTACCGCGAGGCGTACGCCGTGCTGGGGGATTGTCCGATTCAGTTTGGCGCCGAACAGAATCAACTGCGGCTGAGCCTGGACAGCCTCGCCCAGCGCAACCCGCAGCACTGCCCGAGCACCTGGCGGCACCTGCTGCAACTGTGTGAACGGGAACTGGAGCAACTGACACGCACCCGCAGCCTGCGTGAACGTATCACTCAGTTACTGGGGCCGTTGCTCAATGGTGGTCGGGAACCCGACCTGGAAGAAGTGGCGGCACGCCTGAAGCTGCCAACCTGGACCTTGCGCCGCAAACTCGCCGAGGAAGGCACGCAATTTCGCGCGATCCTCAATGACACACGTCGCGACCTGGCCATGACCTACATCCGCGACACCGAACTGGCGTTCGGGGAAATCGCCTACCTGCTGGGTTTTGCCTCAGCCGAAGCCTTTCAACGGGCCTTCAAACGCTGGAACGGCCAGACCCCCGGCGAGTTTCGCCGCAGTCATCGCCAATCCGCGTAAGACTTACAACTCGGTAGCGTCTTCGGCCGGTTCCAGCGGGTCCAGTTCAAACGCCTGATACTCGAGCAGTTCTTCTTGATAATCGTCCATTATTAAACCCCCATCGCTTGTAGAAAAAAACGTCTGAATAAATGACTAGCGCCCTGAGCATAAAGTGCCTGCATGAAAGAAAAATGACACTGGCACGACACTACTTCGCTACTAAATAAAACGTAGCAGGTGGTCAGGAATTTATCACAGGATTTTTTCGATACGAGCTGTGGGAATTCGGCTCGATTTGATGTGGATCAATCTTGGAAGGTGTTACGGGATCGGAGTCGTCTGACCCGATCCGTAACATTAACCGATTACTGCCCGGAGACAGGCATGGCCGAAATCGGCTCGCTCGGAGGGGGCATGGTGCTTGAGTCTGCCGGCGGCGACCCTGATTCTGTGGACGAAGCCGGCTCGCTGCCCTGCTCTGGACTGATCGGCGCCGTTTCAGCAGGCGGTGCAACAGGCTCCGAACTGGCTGGAGCGGTTTCGGCAGGTGCAGGTTCGGCTGCCGGCGCTGGAGCAGGCGCTGGTTCTGCCGTCGGGGTCGGGGTTGGCGCCAACTGAGCCGGCGCAGCCTTGACTTCAGGCACACCCAGATCAGTCTTCGGCTTCTCGGTAATGTGCGCGGCCTTCTTCGCTTCCGGCGGCAGGAATAACTCGACCAAGGCAAAGAAACGCTCGTAGAACTTGGCCGAGGACACGGTTTCACTGGCGACCTTGACCATCGAGTCGTCGGACGAGCCGATCGGCATCGACACCGAGCCCAACACACCAACACCGAGACTGGCGGAGTTGTTGGTCTTCTTCAGCGCATAACGGTCCTGCAGAGCATTGGCGAACACGGTCGCGTGGTGCCCTTCGCTGCCATCATCGGCACAAACCACGCTGAAGCTGATCTCCATGTGGGTCTCGCCAGTCTGCTGGAAGCTCTTGTGACCACTGACCAGCTTCGGATCGGCGCTGGTGATGATGTAACCCTGGCTGAGCAAAGCCCGACGGGCAGCCTCGCAGGACTGCTTATCGGTCACCGGGTAATTGCGCGAAAACGTTCCGGAATCGTCGAAGTTCTCATGCTCGTAGATGGCGGCTTTCTTCGATGAACAACCGGCAGCGGCGGCCAGCACCAAGGCCAGCCCGACAACACGCATGGGAATTGATCTAAACATTGAACATCCTGAGGAAAACGGTTCGGGGCGTATTGTGCAACAGATCGATGCTTAGCGGAGCATCGATTGTGTCTTAAAACGGTTACAGGTTTGTTGAGCCGGGTTCTAAGGAGAAAGTCCCATCTGGAGCGAAGATCAAAAGATCGCAGCCTTCGGCAGCTCCTACATGGCATCGCGTGCCTCTGTAGGAGCTGCCGAAGGCTGCGATCTTTTCGTTTCACCCACAAAAAACCCCAGCCTTTCGGCCGGGGTCTTTGTGTCGCGCATAGCTCAACCAAGCATCAGAAACGCTTGATCTCAGCCTCGCTTTCCAACAGCTTGCGGTAAGCCGCAAAGTCTTGCTGGCCAATGCGCGAGGCGAGGAAGCGACGGTATTGAACCTTCTCTTCTTCGGTCGGCGCCGCGGCTTCGTTCACGCCGTTCAGACGCACGATCACCAGGCTACCATCGGCCAGGGTCACGCTGCTGAAGGTCGGCTTGTCTTTGGCAACCGGTTTCGGCATGCGGAACAGCGCTTGCAGCACAGTTGGGTCGACCCCTTCCTGAGCGCGATTCGCCGCTTGAGTCACTTTCCAGTTCTGGCCATCGATCGCCTTGTCCAGAGTAGTCTTGCCATCGCGCAGGCTGACGATCAGTTGATCAGCCTTGGTCTTGGCGGCAGCACTGGCATGCTCCTTGGTCAGTTGCGCACGGATGCTGGCAGCCACGCTTTCCAGCGGCAGTTGCTCAGGCTTGCGGTGTTCCTTGGCGCGCAGCACGATCACGGTTTCCGGGTCCAGCTCGATGGCGGTGCTGTTGGCACCCTCATCCAGCACTTCAGGACTGAACGCAGCGGTCACTACAGCACGGTTGGCCGCCACACCTTCGCCACCTTCACGGCCGAATGGCGCGGAGGTATGAACGGTCAGCTTCAGGTCTTGTGCCGGCTGGGCCAGATCGGAGGCTTCGAACGACGAGTCTTCCAATTGCTTGGTCGCCTCGACGAAACGCTGCTCGACCTGCTGGGTTTTCAGCTCGCGGGTCAGCTTGTCTTTCAGACTGGCAAACGTCGGCACTTCAGGGGCTTCAACGCCCAGCAGCTTGATCAGGTGGAAACCGAAGTCAGTGCGAACCGGCTCCGAAACCTGATCCTTGGCCAACGAATACAGGGCTTTTTCAAACGCTGGATCGTAGACGCCTGGACCTGCATAACCGAGGTCACCGCCATTGTTCGCCGAGCCTGGGTCCTGGGAGAATTCCTTGGCCAGGGCCTCGAATGTCTCGCCTTTGGCCAGACGCGCCTGCACTTCTTCGATTTTGGCCTTGGCTTGCGCCTCGGTCATCTTATCGTTCACTTCGATCAGAATATGCGCCGCCCGGCGTTGCTCGGACAGGTTCGCGGTTTCTTTCTGATACGCCGCTTGCAGGTCTTCGTCCTTGACGCTGACCTGATCAAAGAAGGACGCCTTCTTCAATTCGAGGTAGTCGATGACCACCTGATCCGGCGTCATGAATTCCTTGGCGTGTTCGTCGTAGTAGGCTTTGACTTCGTCGTCAGTCAGTTTCACCGCCGCAGGATCTGCCTTGACGTTCAGGGTGGCGAAATCGCGGGTCTGTTTTTCCAGACGGGCGAAGGCCAGAACCTGTGCATCGGTGACAAAGCCGCTACCGGCCAAGCCAGCGCGCAACTGACCGATCAGCATTTCCTGAGCCAGCATCTGGCGGAATTGCAGACGGCTATAGCCGAGTTGACGGATCACCTGGTCGAAGCGCTCGGCGTTGAACTTGCCATCCACCTGGAATTCAGGCGTTTGCAGGATCACCTGATCCAAAGCTGCTTCGGAGAAAGCGAATTTCGATTTTTCTGCGCCTTGCAGCAGCAGTTTGCGATCGATCAGGCCTTTGAGGGCCGATTCGCGAAGCATTTTTTCGTCGAGCAAGGAAGCATCGAAATCCTTGCCAAGCTGTTGCATGAGCTGACGGCGTTGCATATCAACCGCCTGGTTCAGCTCGTTTTGACTGATTTCTTCACCGTTGACCTTGGCCGCATCCTGGCTGTTGGTCGTCGCCTGGAAAATGGCCTCGATACCGGTGAAAGCCATCAGTACAACGATGATCCCGATAATGGTCTTGGCAATCCAGCCTTGTGAATTGTCCCTGATATTCTGCAGCATGCGTCCCCCAGAAACGGTTGAACTTCAAAATTAGGCAACCGTGGAGCGTGGGTAGAATCCGGATAGAAGAAAGGCGCATCCGAGGATGCGCCTTCTCGTAACTGGCGGAGCGGACGGGACTCGAACCCGCGACCCCCGGCGTGACAGGCCGGTATTCTAACCGACTGAACTACCGCTCCGCTGCCAAGTCAGGAATGACCCCGACCCGGATAGGCAAAAACCTGAATCGAACTTAGTTGACAGCTTCTTTCAGGGCTTTACCGGCTTTGAAACCTGGTTTTTTGGCGGCGGCGATTTCCAGCGTCTTACCGGTCTGTGGGTTACGACCGATGCGAGCTGGACGATCGGTCACGGAGAAGGTACCGAAACCAACCAGAACAACAGAGTCGCCAGCCTTGAGAGCGCCAGTGACGGATTCGATTACAGCGTCCAGCGCACGGCCAGCAGCAGCTTTCGGGATATCAGCGGATGCAGCGATAGCATCAATCAGTTCCGACTTGTTCACTCTAAGTCCCCTTATATCTATTTGAGTTTGATTCTAAGTTTTTTGGTGAAAGCAAAAAAACGAGTGCTGAATGGCCTACAGACACTTAAGAGCCGCTTTATAACAAGGGCTCTAAAAAACTGTCAACAAGCCCCCCAGGCAAATGCGTACTAATGCGTGCTAATTCTTTCCTTAGAGTCAGACTCGCGTTTTTCATCCTTTGCAACAATCTCCGGAACCACATCCGGCAAGGGCTCCGGCGCGTATTGCAGCGCAATTTGCAGGACCTCGTCAATCCATTTAACTGGTTTAATCTGTAGATCTTGCTTGATATTGTCAGGAATTTCCTTCAGATCGCGTACGTTCTCTTCAGGAATGATCACCGTCTTGATTCCACCGCGGTGAGCAGCCAGCAGTTTTTCCTTCAAACCACCAATCGCCAACACCTGACCACGCAAGGTGATTTCGCCGGTCATGGCAACATCAGCGCGTACAGGAATGCCAGTCAATGCTGACACCAGTGCCGTGCACATGCCTACACCGGCGCTAGGGCCATCTTTCGGCGTTGCCCCTTCAGGCATATGGATATGGGTGTCGCGCTTCTCGTGGAAGTCCAGGGGAATCCCCAGGCTCTTCGCACGACTGCGGACAACGGTCAGGGCTGCGGTGATCGATTCGACCATCACGTCACCCAGGGAACCCGTCTTGATCAACTGGCCTTTACCCGGTACGACCGCGGCTTCGATGGTCAGCAATTCGCCGCCCACCTGAGTCCACGCCAGGCCCGTTACCTGGCCAATCTGATCCTGCGATTCAGCCAGACCGTAACGGAACTTACGCACGCCCAGGAAGTGCTCGAGCATATCGGCAGTGACCTTCACCGAGAAGCGTTTTTCCATCGCATGCTCTTTGACTGCCTTGCGGCAAACCTTGGCAATCTGGCGCTCCAGCCCACGTACACCGGCTTCGCGGGTGTAGTAGCGGATGATGTCGCGGATCGCTTCGGCATCGAATTCCAGCTCGCCCTTCTTCAGACCGTTGGCCGTAATCTGCTTCGGCGAAAGGTATTTGACGGCGATGTTGATCTTCTCGTCTTCGGTGTAACCCGGCAGACGAATCACTTCCATCCGGTCCAGCAGCGCCGGCGGAATGTTCATGGAGTTGGAGGTGCAAAGGAACATCACATCGGACAGGTCGTAATCGACTTCCAGATAGTGATCGTTGAAGTTGTGGTTCTGCTCGGGATCGAGCACTTCCAGCAACGCCGACGCCGGATCGCCACGCATATCGCTGCCCATTTTGTCGATTTCATCGAGCAGGAACAGCGGGTTGCGGACGCCCACCTTTGTCATCTTTTGAATCAATCTTCCTGGCATCGAACCGATATAAGTCCGGCGATGGCCACGAATTTCCGCCTCATCGCGCACACCACCGAGGGCCATGCGGACGAATTTGCGGTTGGTGGCGTGAGCGATCGACTCCGCCAGAGAAGTTTTACCCACCCCTGGAGGCCCAACCAGGCACAGCACCGGACCACGAATCTTCTTCACGCGCTTCTGCACGGCGAGATATTCGAGGATCCGCTCTTTGACTTCTTCCAGACCATAGTGGTCGGCGTCGAGAATGTCTTCGGCACGAGCGAGGTCCAGACGCACCTTGCTCTGGGCCTTCCACGGCACTTGAACCAGCCAGTCGATGTACGAACGCACCACCGTCGCTTCCGCGGACATTGGCGACATTTGCTTGAGCTTGTTCAGTTCGGCCTGAGCCTTGGCCAACGCGTCTTTCGGCAGACCGGCGGCATCGATACGCTTTTTCAGCTCTTCGATTTCGTTGTGGCCTTCGTCGCTGTCGCCCAGTTCTTTCTGAATGGCCTTCATCTGCTCATTCAGGTAGTACTCGCGCTGGCTGCGTTCCATTTGCTTTTTAACGCGGCCGCGAATGCGTTTTTCGACTTGCAGCAGATCGATCTCGGCATCCAGCAACGCCAGAACGTGCTCGACCCGGGCCGACAAATCGATAATTTCGAGGATTTCCTGCTTCTGCTCGATTTTCAGGGCCATGTGCGCGGCCATGGTGTCGACCAGGCGGCCTGGCTCATCGATGCTGTTAAGCGACGACAGGACTTCAGCGGGGACTTTCTTGCCCAACTGCACATATTGTTCGAACTGAGCCAGCAGGCTACGGACAAACACTTCCGACTCGCGCTCAGGCGCGTCGACTTCGTCGATCAGCGAAACTTCGGCACGGCAGTGGCCGTCGACTTCGCTGAAGCGCTCCACGGCGCCCCGCTGCTCGCCCTCGACAAGAACCTTGACTGTGCCGTCAGGCAGCTTGAGCAGCTGCAGAACGGTAGCGATGGTGCCTACGCGATAAAGTGCTTCTTCACCGGGATCGTCGTCAGCAGGATTTCGCTGAGCCAGCAGAAGGATCTGCTTGTCGCCCGTCATCGCTGCCTCGAGGGCTTCGATGGATTTCTCGCGCCCCACGAACAGCGGGATAACCATGTGCGGATAAACCACGACATCACGCAATGGCAGGAGAGGCAATTCGATGGTTGTCTTCATGATTTCGCCTCTACGGCGGCCATAAGGCCGTAAACAGATGGATGTAAGCTTGAAACCAAGATGGGGGCTGTTTTCAAAAAAAACAAGCGCAAATAAAATGTTAAAACGCGTTAAAAGCAAAGGGGCCCGAAGGCCCCTTCTTTATTCCAGCAGTGTGACGCTTAGGCGTCTGGCGCTGCCTTGGCAGCCGGCTCACTGTTTTCGTAGATATACAGTGGCTTGGACTTACCTTCTATAACGCTTTCATCGATCACTACTTTACTCACCTCGGACTGCGAGGGGATTTCATACATAGTGTCGAGCAATACACCTTCGAGGATCGAGCGCAGTCCACGGGCACCGGTTTTGCGTTCCAGAGCACGTTTGGCGACCGATTTCAGCGCGTCGGCCCGGAATTCCAGGTCCACGCCTTCCATCTCGAACAGCTTGGCATACTGCTTGGTCAGAGCATTTTTCGGCTCGGTGAGAATCTGCATCAACGCAGCCTCATCAAGCTCGTCCAGCGTGGCAAGTACCGGCAGACGACCGACGAATTCCGGGATCAGACCGAACTTGACCAAATCGTCAGGTTCGACTTCACGCAGGGATTCACCGACTTTCTTGCCTTCTTCCTTGCTGCGAACTTCCGCGTTGAAACCAATGCCGCCCTTGGTGGAACGGTTTTGAATAACCTTTTCCAGACCGGAGAACGCACCACCGCAGATGAACAGGATGTTACGGGTGTCGACCTGAAGGAATTCCTGCTGCGGATGCTTGCGACCACCTTGAGGTGGAACGGAAGCGACCGTGCCTTCGATCAACTTGAGCAGGGCCTGCTGCACGCCTTCACCGGAAACGTCCCGGGTGATCGACGGGTTGTCAGACTTGCGCGAGATCTTGTCGATCTCATCGATGTAGACGATGCCCATCTGGGCTTTTTCTACGTCGTAATCGCACTTCTGCAGCAGCTTCTGAATGATGTTCTCGACATCTTCCCCTACATAACCCGCCTCGGTGAGGGTGGTTGCGTCGGCGATGGTGAACGGAACGTTCAGCAAGCGGGCCAGTGTTTCGGCAAGCAGGGTTTTACCCGAGCCTGTCGGGCCGATCAGCAAGATGTTGCTTTTGCCGAGTTCGACGTCGTCATTCTTTTTGTCACGCTGGTTCAAACGCTTGTAGTGGTTGTACACCGCTACGGCCAGAACCTTTTTCGCACGTTCCTGACCAATCACGTACTGATCAAGGATGCCGCTGATTTCTTTAGGCGAAGGCAATTTATGCGCGCTGCTTTCGGCCTGGGCTTCCTGCACCTCCTCACGGATGATGTCATTGCACAGGTCGACGCACTCGTCGCAGATAAAGACCGAGGGGCCGGCAATCAATTTGCGTACTTCATGCTGGCTTTTGCCACAGAAGGAGCAATAGAGCAGCTTGCCGTTGTCCTCGCCGTTGCGGGTGTCAGTCATTCGTTCGATCCAAATCCGATAGGCTTGCAACACAAGATGAAGGCTATTGCGGGCTTTTTCAAGCCCGCTGGTGATCGGACCTGCCGACCAACCTTATTTTGAGTTGCTTATTTTAAGCGGGCCGCTGGTTGATCACTTCATCGATCAACCCGTACTCACGCGCCGCATCTGCACTCATGAAATTATCGCGGTTGGTATCGCGCTCGATTTCTTCAAGAGTGCGCCCGCTATGCTTGGCCATCAGCGTGTTGAGACGCTCACGAATGAAGAGGATTTCCTTGGCATGGATTTCGATATCCGAGGCCTGGCCCTGGAAACCGCCCAGTGGCTGGTGAATCATCACACGCGAGTTCGGCAGGCAGTAACGCTTGCCTTGGGCACCGGCCGTCAGTAGAAACGCGCCCATGCTGCACGCTTGACCGATACAGGTGGTCGACACGTTTGGCTTGATGAACTGCATGGTGTCATAGATCGACATGCCTGCCGTCACCGAACCGCCCGGCGAGTTGATATAGAGATGGATGTCCTTGTCCGGATTTTCCGCTTCAAGGAACAGCAGTTGCGCACAGATCAGGTTGGCCATGTAGTCCTCTACCGGACCAACCAGAAAGATCACTCGCTCCTTGAGAAGGCGCGAGTAGATGTCATAAGCGCGTTCGCCACGAGCAGACTGCTCGACAACCATCGGGACCAGGCCGCCTGCGGCCTGGATATCAGAGTTCTGCTGAATATACGAATTACGGAACATGCTCTGCAGTCACTCCCAAATAGTTATGTCTTGAATACGCATAAGCCAGCACGAAGGCTGGCTTATGGTGTGTACTTCTTACCGCAAGAACAATCAGTCGGCTTGTGGAGCTTCTACCGGCTTGACCGCTTCTTCGTAAGAGACCGATTTGTCGGTCACGCTAGCTTTCTGCAGAACAGTATCCACAACTTGTTCTTCCAGCACAACCGAACGGACTTCGTTCAGTTGCTGGTCGTTCTTGTAGTACCAAGACACAACCTGCTCAGGCTCCTGGTAAGCCGAAGCCATTTCCTGAATCATCTCGCGAACGCGGGCTTCGTCAGGCTTGAGGTCGAATTGCTTGACCACTTCGGCCACGATCAGACCCAGCACAACGCGGCGCTTGGCTTGCTCTTCGAACAGCTCGGCCGGCAGTTGGTCAGGCTTGATGTTGCCGCCGAACTGCTGAACAGCCTGCACGCGCAGACGGTCGACTTCGTTGGACAGCAGAGCCTTTGGCACTTCGATCGGGTTGGTGGCCAGCAGACCGTCCATAACCTGATTCTTGACCTTGGATTTGATCGCCTGACGCAGTTCGCGCTCCATGTTCTTGCGAACTTCGGTGCGGAAGCCTTCCAGACCAGTTTCCTTGATGCCGAATTGAGCGAAGAATTCTTCGGTCAGTTCTGGCAGTTTAGGCTCGGAAACGGTGTTCACGGTCACGGTGAACTCAGCGGTTTTGCCTGCCAGGTCGAGGTTCTGATAGTCCTCAGGGAAGGTCAGGTTCAGAACGCGCTCTTCGCCGGCTTTAGCGCCGACCAGACCGTCTTCGAAGCCAGGGATCATGCGGCCGGAACCCAGCACCAGCTGGGTGCCCTTGGCGGAACCGCCAGCGAACACTTCACCGTCGACTTTGCCGACGAAATCGATGTTCAGTTGGTCTTCGTTCTGAGCAGCGCGATCGGCCACTTCGAAACGGGTGTTCTGCTTGCGCAGGACTTCCAGCATCTTGTCCAGATCGGCATCAGCCACGTCAGCGCTCAGGCGCTCAACGGTGATACCTTCGAAACCGGCAACGGTGAATTCAGGGAACACTTCGAACACGGCAACGTATTCCAGGTCCTTGCCAGCTTCCAGGGATTTTGGTTCGATCGACGGCGAACCGGCCGGGTTCAGCTTCTGCTCAACCACAGCTTCGTAGAAGGAAGACTGGATCACGTCGCCTACCGCTTCCTGGCGAGCGTCAGCACCGAAACGGCGCTTGATTTCGCTCATTGGCACTTTGCCTGGACGGAAGCCAGCAATCTTGGCCTTTTGGGCAGTCTGCTGCAGACGCTTGTTGACCTGAGTCTCGATGCGCTCAGCCGGCACGGTGACGCTCATGCGGCGCTCAAGAGCAGTAGTATTTTCAACAGAAACTTGCATGGATATTCCTCGTTGCACAGACGTTAGCCGGCCGTTTCCGACCCCAGAATCAAGGGCATGCATTCTAGTGGGTCAAACTCAAGAAGTCACCCTACTGAAAACGGGTAAAAAAGCAGCAGGCAATTTATAGGTGCGAAGGCACGAATGCACTTCGCCCCGATGGCAATTACAGCCAGTCACGCCAGGGCTCTGCGCCAACCCTTCTATATATAGAAGAGACTGCCAACATTCTCCCTGACAGCCGATCTTGCGAGCAAGGCCGGCGGACAGCGCGGCATCATCGAGAAACATAAATACGACGAAACGCCCCGCCGCTGCGACCCGGAACCTGCGGCCACTGAAACAAAAAAGGCGCCAGACTGTTAAATCTGGCGCCTTTCGAAATATGGGGTGGACGATGGGGATCGAACCCACGACAACGGGAGTCACAATCCCGTGCTCTACCAACTGAGCTACGCCCACCATATTGCGTTACAAAGAATGAACAACTTCTTTGCTGAGCCCCAACTATGCCATCGGCATGAGAGAAGCTTTATTTGGTGCGGATGAAGAGACTCGAACTCTTACGCCTCGCGGCGCTGGAACCTAAATCCAGTGTGTCTACCAATTCCACCACATCCGCGGATTGAAGCTGTTAAAGCAAAGGCGCCAGACCGTTAAATCTGGCGCCTTTCGAAATATGGGGTGGACGATGGGGATCGAACCCACGACAACGGGAGTCACAATCCCGTGCTCTACCAACTGAGCTACGCCCACCATATCGCGTTACTTGTGCCAAAGCTGCCTAATGGCGCACCCGGCAGGACTCGAACCTGCGACCATCCGCTTAGAAGGCGGATGCTCTATCCAGCTGAGCTACGGGCGCCTTGTTAGCTGTAACCTTGAAGGACTACAAACTAAGTGCTTTTCAGCCTTGCAGAACTTCGATTCTGCTAGACCTTCTCAACCAGTGCTAGGCTGTGCCCGACAAGTGCGACGAATAGTATAGAGCGCCCCGAAGGTCGTCAAATCCTTTTTAAAAAAAATTCATTTAATTAAAGGGCTTAGAGGAATTTGCAGACCAAGCGCCTTTGCCCTCACCTCATGACATGCGAGAATGCGTTCTCTTTTTTTCCCCTCTCGATGGTTAATCACGCGCAATGACTGCACAACTAATCGACGGCAAATCGATCGCCGCCAGCCTGCGCCAGCAGATCGCCAAACGAGTCGCCGAGCGTCGCCAGCAAGGCTTGCGCACACCCGGCCTCGCGGTGATCCTGGTCGGCAGCGATCCTGCCTCTCAGGTTTATGTCTCGCACAAGCGTAAAGACTGTGAAGAGGTCGGCTTCCTTTCCCAAGCCTATGACCTGCCTGCCGAAACCACTCAAGAAGCACTGACCGATCTGATCGATCGTCTTAACGACGACCCGGCGATTGACGGCGTTCTGCTTCAGCTGCCTTTACCTGAACACCTGGACGCCTCCAAATTGCTGGAGCGCATTCGTCCTGACAAGGATGTCGACGGTTTCCACCCTTATAACGTCGGCCGTCTGGCCCAGCGTATTCCGCTGCTGCGTCCGTGCACTCCTAAAGGCATCATGACGTTGCTGGAAAGCACCGGCACCGATCTGTACGGAATGGACGCGGTCATTGTCGGGGCTTCCAACATTGTTGGCCGTCCGATGGCGATGGAACTGCTGTTGGCCGGTTGCACCGTGACCGTTACCCACCGTTTCACCAAGGATCTGGCGGGCCATGTCGGTCGCGCCGACCTGGTGGTGGTTGCCGCCGGCAAGCCGGGCCTGGTCAAAGGTGAATGGATCAAGGAAGGCGCGATCGTGATCGACGTCGGCATCAATCGTCAGGAAGACGGCAAGCTGGTCGGCGACGTGACCTACGAAGCCGCCCTGCCCCGCGCTGGCTGGATCACTCCGGTACCGGGTGGCGTTGGCCCGATGACCCGCGCCTGCCTGCTGGAAAACACGCTGTACGCCGCGGAAACACTGCACGGCTGAGTTCACGCTGGCTTGCAACGCCGCATAAAAGAACCCCGCCCATCGCGGGGTTCTTTTTGCACGCATAAAAAGCTCGACCATCCGCCGGAAAAGCCTGTTTTTCTCAGGTTCCGAGGCACTTTCACCTGAACATCGAACAACCATCGACAGTTCTTCAGCCATACTCCTAAAATGCGTCGTTTTTCAAGGAACAGCCCGTTACAAAACGGTATATCCACCCTTTATGAGTCCGCCAGCGTGAAAATCCGTCTTTCTATCCTGAGCCTATTTTTTGCATTTACAGGGACTTTCACCACGCCAACGGTTAACGCAGCAGAAACCACCGCAGCACCCCGAGACATTTCACAACTGAAGATCGCTTCCGGCAGCGCTTTGCTGATGGACATGCAAACCAACAAAGTCATCTATGCCAGCAACCCTGACGTCGTAGTGCCAATCGCGTCCGTCAGCAAACTGATGACCGGCCTGGTGGTGGTAGAAGCCCGGCAAAACATGGACGAATACCTTTCCGTCAACATCAGCGACACCCCGGAAATGAAAGGCGTGTTTTCCCGAGTCAAACTCAAAAGCGAATTGCCGCGCCGAGAGATGCTACTGATTGCGCTGATGTCATCGGAAAACCGGGCTGCCGCGACGCTGGCCCATCACTATCCGGGCGGTTATGTCGCGTTCATTGCCGCCATGAACGCCAAAGCCAAAGCGCTGGGCATGACCAGCACCCACTTTGTCGAACCGACGGGCCTCTCTCCGCGCAATGTGTCCACCGCCCGCGACCTGAGCAAATTGCTGATCGCCGCACACAAGTACCCGCTATTGACTCAGCTGAGCACCACCAAGGAAAAAACCGTCAGATTCCGTAAACCCAACTACAGCCTGGGCTTCCGCAATACCGATCATTTGGTCAACAAGCCCAACTGGGACATCAGGCTGACCAAGACCGGTTTCACCAACGCAGCGGGGCATTGCCTGGTACTGGTCACCCACATGGGCGACCGTCCGGTTGCACTGGTGATCCTCGATGCCTTCGGCAAGTACACGCACTTTGCCGATGCGAACCGGATTCGCAGCTGGATGGAAACCGGCAAGAGCGCCAACGTGCCGTCCGTCGCCTTGCAGTACAAGTCCGACAAGAATCTCAAGCATCGCCAGAGCGGCGTGGTTGAAGCATCGAAATAAGGTCGAAACGCCTCCAAACGGTCCACAAACAAAAGCCCCGAATATTCGGGGCTTTTTTGTCCGGATTAATCATTGGGCAACGGCATCTGATCGTCATCCGGAATGCCATCCCCGGCACTCGGGTCTTTCCAACCCTGCGGATGCTTCGTCGGCACCACTGTCGGCCTGGCCAACGGGTCCCTTAACGGGCTGTCCGGATCCATCACCGGATCCACATCTGCTTCGGGGGTTGTTGGAACACTGTCTGGAGGATCTGGACGCTTGTCGTCGAAGCTCGAATCGGTAGACATATGCACCTCACATTAGGACTTGGGTTTCAGATCGCCAAGTGGATCGTAAGGCTTCGCCGGGGCCTTCTTGCCCTCCTCACCCGGCTTTATATCCCTGGGCGCCTTGGCGGGCCCGATGGGATCGACCTGAGGATCGGCAACGTCCGGAGAATCGGGGTCGAACCCCAACTCAGTATCGGACGAATGCTCAGACGAGTGCGGGCCGGTGGGGGTATTGGAATGTGCCATGGCGCCTCCTGTTCAGGGTCCCGGAAAAATCCGGGCCCTCTACTTGAGACTTCAGCATAGCGTGGCGGTGCCATGCCGATGACGAGCGGAAACTTACTTCGTGGTCAGCGCCTTCTTCGCCCGGGCTGCCGCCTGCTCCTGACCTGACTGGGCAAGATCGCTCGCCGCTTTCAGCCAGCGCTGCTGATCGACATTGGCCGGAATCTGGTCCGGCTTCTGGATCAATATGGCCCAACCGCCGGCATTCTCGAATGCTGATTCAAAGGAACTGAACCCCATCAGCAACCGACGATCCATCCCGGCGCGCAGCAGCACGGTCTGCTTCTGACGGTTGTAACCGGCGAGAATGGCGTACCGGGGCTCCGCCCAGAATGCCGAGCCTTCGGTGAAGCGCACCATTACCGGATAACCGGCCGCAACCTGGGTCAGCAGCGCCGGCAAATGGCTGTCGAGGGGATAGACCACCATCCCGTACTCGCGCGCGAGGTTCTGCATGTTCTGCTGCAAGCGATCTTCGGCACCCGGCAAATGCAGAGGTTTGTCGAGCAACCCCGGGGTTATCACGATGCCCTGCCGGGACAGCAGGCTGGCCAGCACTTGGGGCCCGCTTTGATAACTTTGCCCTCGGTAAAACGTACCGCTGAGTTCGACCCGCTCTGGCAGACGCTTGATCTCAGGCGCCACGCTCCCCGCACAACCAGCCAGGCCGGCGATGCAGCCAACGATCAGCATCAAAGATCGAATTCGAGAAAATACCCGCACCATCATCACTCTCTTGTTCAGACGCCAGGCAATCGCACGCCTGGCTTTGCCGTCGATCATAGGATGCCGCGCTGCAGCGGTATAGCCTTAACCGGCAGTTGATTGCATTCGATAGAGCGAACTGGTTGGTGACAGGCGACCTTTGGTCAATTGTCTGAAATACAGCAGCGGCTAAACTGTCCTTTACCAAGGATGAGTGTGTGCCCGATGCAGGGCAAAGAGGAGGCACTGATGAGCCTGACAATGACCATTGTAATGTTGATTTCCGGCTGGCTGGCCGTGGCCACCGCCATGCTGTGGGGCGTTTTGCGTATTACCCGCCGACACCATCGCCACCCGGTTCAATCGGCGCCTGTGGCGAAAACCGGTCAGCCGGCTGCCCACCCCGCCACTGCGCACTGATTGGACATGTAGGAGCCAGGCTTGCCGGCGAAGGCGTCCTCAAGAACGCCTTCGCCGGCAAGCCTGGCTCCTACGAAAAGCGGTTCATTGGCCGCCTGGACTCTTTCGAGTTCAGGCGGCCGTTTCGTTTAACGATGGTTAAGCTTCAGCGGCGATGCGCTTCTGCCTGGCCCGACGCGACAGCATGTTCAAGCCTTCGATCGTGGCCGAGAACGCCATGGCCGCGTAGACGTAGCCTTTCGGTACGTGGGCGCCAAAACCTTCGGCGATCAGCGTCATGCCGATCATGATCAGGAAGCCCAGCGCCAGCATCACTACCGTCGGGTTGTCGTTGATGAACTTGGCCAGAGGGTCGGCCGCCAGCAACATCACCAGTACCGACACCACCACCGCGATGATCATGATCGGCAAATGCTCGGTCATGCCGACAGCGGTAATGATGCTGTCGATGGAGAACACCATGTCCAGCAGCAGGATCTGACCAATCGCAGCGGCAAAGCCCAGGGTCACGGTCGAGGTAGCCGACTTCGGATCATCTGGCGCCGGGTCCATGCTGTGATGGATCTCGGTGGTCGCCTTCCACAACAGGAACAGGCCACCGGCAATCAGGATCATGTCCTTCCAGGAGAACGCGTGGCCGAGAATCTCGATCACAGGCTCCGTCAACTGGACGATGAACGCGATGGTGCTCAACAGTGCCAGGCGCAGGATCAACGCCATGCCGATACCGATGCGCCGCGCCTTCTGGCGATGCTGTTCGGGCAGCTTGTTGGTGAGGATCGAGATGAAGATCAGGTTATCGATGCCGAGCACGATTTCCATCACCACCAGCGTGGCCAGGGCGACCCACGCAGTGGGGCTTGCAGCAAGTTCTAAAAGGTATTCCATGGGTCAGTCCTGACTCGTTGTAGACGGTTTAGATTTCCTGGGACGAAGATTCGGGTTTGTCCGTCTCTTTGGCCGGTTGTTCTTTCTTGCTGATCAAACCGCTCGTGGCATCGCTAAGCGCTTGCTCGGCCGCTTTATGGGTATCGTCAATCGCCTGTTTGGCGGTTTCGGCGGCCTTGCCCATCAATTGCTGAGCGCTTTTCTCGGCCTGGTCGCAACCGGCCAACACCAGTAAAGACGTGATCAGCAGTGCCGTGGTTTTAAGCTTCATGATGCTTCCCTCAAATAGAACAGACAGAACCGGAAAGGCGATCCGTCGATAGCGAGGCATTCTAAGGAAGCAAACACTTCAGGAAAATTCGTATTTTTAGCGGCTATACTTCGGTTTTAACGAATCCATATCTTCATCTGCAGCTCCTGCCCCGGAATATAAATAGATGCTTAATTATCGACAGCTGCATTACTTCTGGGTGGTGGCCAAGACGGGCAGCATCGTGCGCGCCTGCGAGCAACTGAACCTGACGCCACAGACCATCAGCGGGCAGATTTCCCTGCTCGAGCAAACCTATGGCATCGAGTTGTTTCGTCGGGTCGGCCGGCAGCTGGAACTCACCGAAGCCGGGCGTCAGACCCTGCCCTACGCCGAGCAGATGTTTCAGCTCGGGGGCGAACTGGAGTTGATGCTGCGGGCGCAGCCCAATGAACAACAAATCCTGTTTCGGGTAGGAGTCGCCGACGTAGTGCCCAAATCCATCGTCTATCGCCTGATCGCTCCGACCATGGAGTTGAGCGAGCCCCTGCGTATCACCTGTCGCGAAGACAAACTGGAACGCTTGCTTGCCGACCTGGCGATTCAACGCCTTGATCTGGTGATCTCCGACAGCCCGATGCCCTCTAATCTGGACATCAAGGGCTACAGCCAGAAACTCGGTGAATGCGGCATCAGCTTCTTCGCCACCTTTGATCTGGCCGCGCGATATGGCCAGGACTTCCCCCGCAGCTTGCACGGCGCCCCGTTGCTGATTCCCGGACCGGAAACCGTGGTGCGTAGTCGCTTGCAACGCTGGTTTGCCGAACAGCAGATCCAGCCGCGGATCGTCGGCGAGTTCGACGACAGCGCCTTGATGCAGGCCTTCGGCCAATCCGGCAGCGGGATATTCATCGGCCCGAGCGTGATTGCCGACGAAGTGAAACGCCAATGCGACGTGGAGCTGATCGGTCAGACCGACGCGGTGCGCGAGTCGTTCTACGCCATCTCGGTGGAACGCAAGGTCAAGCACCCCGGCATTGTCGCCATTACCGAAGGTGCCCGACGCGAGTTGTTCGTCGAGATGTGAGGCGTCAGGCGTAGATTTCGCGAGGTTTGAAGGTCATCAGCGCCATCGCCAACAGGATCGAGACCAGGATAAAACCAGCCGCCGCGAAACCCAGTCCGCCCAGGCCCACACTGTCGATCACCCGCCCACCGACCATCGCGCCCAGACCGATTCCGAGGTTGGCCCCGGCGATGTTCAGCGATGCAGCAAAGGCCGGAGCCTCAGGCGCAGCCTTCATCAGGCGCACGTGGCTGACCAGGAACAGCGCGGCCTGAGTCACGCCCCAAATCCCCATCGCTGCCGCCAGACCGAGGGGCGAATGAATGTTCGGCACCAACGCCACCATGCCGGCGATCATGAAGGCACAGAACGTCACTGAAGCGATTAGCGGATGCCGATCCACCGCGCGACCGCCCAATGAATTGCCGATCAAGCCGACCGCACCGAAGCCCATCAGGCACCAACCGACCACCGTGCCGTTGAAACCGGCCAGCCGCTCAAGAATGTCCGCCAGGTAGGTGTAAGCGGTGAACATGCCGCTGAACACCAGGATCGATAACAGCACATGCCCCAGCATCAACGGGCTACGCAGGATTCTGAACTGCGAACGGAAGCTCACTTGATGCTGGTGCAGGTTGGTTTTCGGCAGGTAGATAAACAGCAGCAACGCCTTGGCAAACGCGATGACCGCCAGAATGCCGAAAGCACTGCGCCAGCCGAACGCATCGGAAATCAGCGTACCCACCGGAATGCCGAACACCGTGGCGCAGACAATGCCGAAACCGATCTTGGAGATGGCCCGCCCGGCGTAGTCCGGCCCGACGATGTCCACTGCGGTTTCACTGGCCAACGCCCAGAACACCGGCAACCCCAGCGCCGGAATCAACCGGGCGATGGCCATCACCCCGATGTTCGGCGCCAGCGCCGCCAGCGTGTTGGCCAGGCCGAACATGATCAGCACACTGATAAACAGTTTGCGGCGTTCAAATCTGGCGAAGTAGGCGGTCAGGAACGGTCCGAAAGCGGCCACGGTAAAAGCGAACAGGGTCACCAGCAAACCCGCTTGAGGGATGCTGACGTCCAGATCACGCGCGATTGCCGGCAACAGGCCGACGATGATGAATTCCGTGGTCAACACCGTAAAACCGGCGGCGGACAACAGAAGAATGGGCAACAGCATGCAGAAACTCCAGGAAAACGACGACACCAGCGACAGCCCGAAGGCTCACTGGCAGAACTTGAAAATGAGGATGGCGAAGCTTAACAGAGTGTTTCCGGACGAGGTTGCACGAACCTGCAAATCGCGTTGAGCAATCGGGTGGCAGATCGTCACAGGTCTGAAGGATCACGGCTACGCTGTGATAAAGTCCGCGGCCCGCGGTACTTATACTTTGCTCATCGGCCATTGATTGGCATTGATGTAGCGACCCTTCGGTTCCCTCCATGTGGCCTGCCCGGCTTTTTGCTGCATGAGCAGAACCCTGCACCCTAATAAAATCAGAGATGCCGTTATGACCGCTTCATCCCCTTCTCTCTTGCAACGCCTGAAACGCAGCAGCCTGGTCACGCAAATCATCATCGGCCTGATCGCCGGGATTGCCTTGGCGCTGTTCGCGCCTGAGCTGGCCAAGTCCACCGCCTTCATTGGCAAAGTGTTCGTGTCGGCGCTCAAGGCTGTCGCGCCGATTCTGGTGTTCGTGCTGGTCATGGCCTCGATTGCCAACCACAAGCACGGCCAGGAAACTCATATCCGGCCGATTCTGTTTCTGTATTTGCTGGGCACTTTCGGGGCGGCCGTGGTGGCGGTGATCGCCAGTACACTGTTCCCGTCGAGTCTGGTGCTATCTACTCAGGATGTTGCGATAACCGCACCGGGCGGCATCAGCGAAGTACTGCAAAGTCTGTTGCTCAGCGTGGTCGACAACCCGGTCAGCGCACTGATGAACGCCAACTTCATCGGCATTCTCGCTTGGGCGATCGGCATGGGTGTTGCGATTCGCCATGCCGGCGAGACGACGCGCGAAGTACTGGGCGATCTATCCAATGGCGTGACCTTGATCGTGCGTCTGGTGATTCGCTTTGCGCCGCTGGGGATCTTCGGCCTGGTGGCCTCGACCCTCGCCACCTCCGGTTTCGGCGCCTTGATCGGCTACATGCATCTGCTGGCCGTGTTGCTGGGCTGCATGCTGTTCGTGGCACTGGTGATGAACCCGGCCATCGTGTTCTGGAAGCTGCGTCGCAACCCGTATCCGCTGGTACTCACCTGCCTGCGCGAGAGCGGTATTACTGCCTTCTTCACCCGCAGTTCGGCGGCGAACATTCCAGTCAATCTGGAGTTGAGCAAGCGCCTGGGCCTGCACGAAGATACCTATTCTGTGTCGATCCCGCTCGGCGCCACCATCAACATGGCCGGTGCCGCGATCACCATCACCGTGCTGACCCTGGCTGCCGTGCACACGTTGGGCATCGCCGTGGATATTCCGACAGCCATCCTGCTCAGCATCGTCGCGGCGATCTGTGCCTGTGGCGCCTCGGGCGTGGCCGGCGGTTCGCTGTTGCTGATTCCGCTGGCGTGCAGCCTGTTCGGCATCCCGAGTGAAATCGCCATGCAGGTGGTGGCGGTCGGTTTCATCATCGGTGTGTTGCAGGACTCGGCGGAAACCGCGCTGAACTCCTCCACCGACGTGCTGTTCACCGCGGCCGCGTGTCAGGGTGAAGAACTGAAGACCCAGAAAGCCCGGGAAGCTCAGCGCTTGGCGTAACAACGCCCCTGTAGGAGCCAAGCTGGCGCGGAACCTGTGGGAGCGGGCTTGCTCGCGAAGACGGAGTGTCAGTCGACATCATCGTTGCCTGATACACCGCCTTCGCGAGCAAGCCCGCTCCCACATTTCGTCGGCAAGCCTGGCTCCTACAGAAGACAAAACGAAAAAGCCCGCCAAGGCTTACACCTTGGCGGGCTTTTTTGCGCCTGGGCGGTTTAGAACGCGCCCATGTAATCGCGCTTGCCCACTTCCACACCGTTGTGACGCAGCAGTGCGTAAGCGGTGGTGACGTGGAAGAAGAACTGCGGCAAACCATAGCTCAGCAGGTAAGCCTGGCCAGTGAAGCGTTTCTCTTTAGGCGTGCCTGGACGGGTAACGATCTCGATGCCTTCCTTGCCGTCGATCTGCTCGGGCTTGATCTCGCCGATGAAGGCCAGGACCTTGGCGATCAACGCTTGCAGTTCGGCGAAGGTGGTTTCGGTGTCGTCATATTTCGGCAGTTCGACTTCAGCCAGACGCGCCGAAACGCCTTTGGCGAAATCAACGGCGATCTGCACCTGACGTACCAGCGGGAACATGTCCGGGTACAGACGGGCTTGCAGGAACGCGTTCGGATCAATGTTTTTCGCGGTAGCGTGGGCTTCGGCCTTGCTCAGGTTATTGCTCAGGGCATTGAGCATTTGCTGGAAAACCGGAACGGAAGCGGCGTACAGGGAAATAGTCATGGTGGTCTCGTGTGGTGACAGGAGTAAAAACGTGGAGCGATTATAGCCATGCCCGACCGCCCTGCGGCTTGTCTTTTATCCTGCAAGGATTAGGCTAGGCGGCTTCGACTGCATGCTTCGACTGCATAGGGAAAAGCGCGATGAGCACTGAACAAGAAACGACCTGCGACGAACCGCGGCTCAACAGTACGGAAATTCGCATTCTGGGCTCGTTGATCGAGAAACAGGCCACCAGCCCGGAAACCTATCCGCTGACGCTCAATGCGCTGGTGATTGCCTGCAACCAGAAAACCAGCCGCGAACCGGTGATGAACCTGAGCCAGGGCCAGGTCGGCCAGAGCTTGCGCGTTCTGGAAGGTCGTGGTTTTACCAGACTGGTGATGGGCAGCCGTGCCGACCGCTGGGAGCATCGGGTCGACAAAGCGCTGGAACTGGTGCCGGCGCAGGTGATTTTGACGGGGCTGTTGTTCCTGCGCGGCCCGCAGACGGTCAACGAACTGCTGACCCGCAGCGGCCGCATGCATGACTTCGAAGATGCCGAGCAGGTGGTGCATCAGCTGGAACGCCTGATCGCCAGAGGTCTGGCGCTGTTGATCCCGCGCCAGGCTGGTCAACGCGAAGACCGTTACATGCATGCGCTGGGCGATCCGGCGGATATCGAAGCGATCCTGGCTGCCCGGCAGAATCCGGTGGAGCGTGGCACCAGTGGCGGTGTGTCGGTTGAGCGAATCGAAGAGCTTGAAGCGCGGATTGCGGCACTGGAAGAGCGACTGGCACGTCTCGAATAAATAGCCAGAGGGCGGACCTCTGTGGCGAGGGGGCTTGCCCCCGTTCGGCTGCGAAGCAGTCGTCAATCGATGACTGTGTTTTTTTCTGAAGTAATACACTGAGTGGTTTTGGGAGCGCTTCGCGCTCCAACGGGGGCAAGCCCCCTCGCCACAGGTCCGTGTTCACTCCAAGTTGCTACTCGCCATCCCAATAATCCACGCCATCAGCCTGCCTGGCGACGGCGACGAAGCCCGAAGCATTGCCCTCGGCATCGACCTTGAAGTCGTCCATCACCACGTATTTGCCGGAATCCGGGTATTCGCAAATGTCCGGTGATTGCTGGCTACTGACCGCCAGATAGCGCAATTCGCCGTTGCTGGTGTTGATGATCTGGTGCGCAGCTTCAGGACCGCCCGCCGGGCAGGCGATCACGTCGCCGGCGCGGATCGGAAAGCGTTCGGCGCCAAGGCGAACCTCCCCTTCCCCGGCCACGATGTAGAACATCTCTTCATTAACCCGATGGCTATGAAAAGGACTGCCGCGCATGCCTGGCTCCAGGGCGTACAACCGATAACCCAGCTTTTGCGCGCCCAATTGCTGGCCGATGCGGGCAAAGCGTTGTTGGTAGCGGCCGGCAGCGTCTCCGGTGGGAGCAAATTCTTCGGGCAGCGGTAAAAGTTCGGCCTGATCCAGGTTGAGAATGGCGGGATGCATGAAAACCTCGGTCACGGTGGCTGGCCCGCGAAGGGGCCAGTACATTCAATAAAAATCGGGACGATCAGCTCCGGGCAAACGCCACAGCTTTCTGGAACTGTTCATCGGTCGGCCGCACGCCGGTGTACAGCACGAACTGTTCCAGCGCCTGGATCGCAATCACTTCCAGCCCGGTGATCACCCGTTTGCCTTCGGCACGACCGCGCACGATCAACGGTGTTTCCGAGGGGATCGCCACCACATCGAAGACAGTTTCAGCGGCAGCAATAGCGTCAGGCTCGAACGCCAGTTGATCCGCTTCGGGCCCGCCGGTCATGCCGATGGGCGTGACGTTGATCAGCATTTGCGGGCGTTGAGTGCCCAACTCCGCCTGCCAGTGATAACCCAACGATTCAGCCAAAGCACGCCCGGCACGCTCGTTACGGGCCACGATCACGCCGTTTTTGTAGCCACCATCACGCAAGGCACTGGCCACAGCCTTGGCCATGCCGCCACTGCCGCGCAGGGCAAAAGTCGAATCCTTGGGAACCTGATGGGTTTCAAGCAACTGGGCAATGGCGATGTAATCGGTGTTGTAAGCCTTGAGGTGACCGTTGGTGTTGACGATAGTGTTGATCGATTGAATAGCCTCAGCCGATGCATCCAGCTCATCGACCAATGCGATACAAGCTTCCTTGAACGGCATTGACACCCCGCAACCCCGGATTCCCAAGGCGCGGATGCCGCCAACGGCGCCCGGCAAGTCCTGGCTGCTGAAGGCTTTGTAGTAGAAATTCAAGCCCAGTTGTTCGTACAGATGGTTATGAAACCGCAGGCCAAAATTGCCGGGGCGCCCCGAGAGTGACATGCACAGCTGAGTGTCTCTGTTGGGGTTCATCTGCATTGGAATCTCCTTCAATAGCACTTTCGGATGGACGGGATTAGCCACTCCACCGGTTCTGATTGATCATAAAAGCCAGTCTGCACCTGGCACACAGCCGTAAAGAAGCCGGTACAGACCTTACACAAAATTTACCCAACGGCTGTGCTGATTTTCAAAAAAATGCTGTCTTAGAAGTATCCCCGCGACAACTTGTGTCTATTGCAGACGCGAGCGCCGGGTCGAAGAACCGAGGACTTATCATGATCCGTAAAATCCCCACAGTAGCCTTGCTGATCGGTGCTCTCGCTATCGCAGGGCAGGCAGAAGCAGGTGGTCGTGGTCATGGCGGCTGGGAAGGTCCGGCTGTGTTTGGTGCGATCGTCGGCTCGGCAATCATTGGCTCAGCAATAATCGGCCGCGACCGTCCAGTGTATGTGGAGCAGCCGGTTTACGTGCAGCCACAGCCGGTGTACATACAGCAACCGCCACCGGTCTACTACCAACCAGCCCCGGTGTACGTGCAACAACCCATCTATTACCGCCCTGCACCGGTTTACTACGGGCCGCCACGCGGTTACGGCCCACCACGCGGCTATTACGGCCCTCCCCATGGTTATTATCGTGGCGACCGCTGGTAACACGCTCATCAGGCCCCGCTTAAAAGCGGGGCCTTTTTTGTGACCATTGGCAGGAGGAGGTCTGAATAAATCTCGCCAAGGTCGCTGTCGAGACAGTACCGACCGGTAAAGTTGGTCATATTTATGTCATGTCAGGTCCGCAAGCTTGGATCTGTCCGTAAACAACAGGTTGATAAAAACAAGGACGACCTTCATGCCCACACAAAACCCGCATCGCATTGTCGGCTTGTGCACTTCCGGCAAGGTGTACAACGCACTGACCGAACTCAAACACCTGGAAGGCCATCGCAGCGCAAAATTCCTCTCGCTGCTGGCAGAAAACCTGGTGCGCAAAGGCCTGCTCAATGAGCAGGAAGTGGTGCATATGCTCGATCAAGTGGTGGATTGACCGCAGAACTCATTGGCATCAATGACGACTATCGAAAGCGTTGATTGTCCGTTCAAGCGTCCAATCCGTAAGGTAGCTCCATAGATTAATGGAGGTACTTATGGCTCAGGTTCAGATCATGTCCGTCATCGGCAGCGCCGTTCCCGCACAGCTCAGAGCGCGAGGATTGCTTGCCTGTTGGTATCTGGTGCAGGACGGCGAACCGATCAGCGGTCCGCTCACTTCGCTTCCCGCCGCCCAAGCCCTGTCGCAACGTATCGGTTCAGGCCAGCTCAGTGCTTAAGGCAACTGAACCCGCGGCTTGGCATCGACGAAAATTGCCCAGCTCGACACGAACAACGCAGCAATCAACGGCCCGATGACAAAACCGTTCAGGCCGAAAATCGCCAGGCCACCCAGGGTCGAGATGAGGATCAAGTAGTCGGGCATTTTGGTGTCCTTGCCCACCAGCATCGGCCGCAAGACATTGTCCACCAGGCCGATCACAAATATCCCGAACAACACCAGCACCGTGCCCTGCCAGATCGCCCCGCTGAGCAGGAAGTATGCCGCCACTGGTATCCAGACAATCCCCGCTCCCACCAACGGTAACAGCGACAGAAACGCCATCAACACCGCCCAGAGCAAAACGCTCGGGATACCCAGATACCAGAAGATAAAACCGCCCAACGCACCTTGTGTGATCGCCACCACCACATTGCCCTTCACCGTGGCCCGCACCACACGATTGAACTTGAGCTGCAAGCGGCGCTTCTGGTTATCTTCCAGCGGTATGGCCGCACGTACTTTGCGCGCCAGTTCGGAGCCGTCCCGCAGGAAGAAAAACAACAGATACAGCATGACGAAGAAGCCCACCACGAATTCGAACGTTCCCTGACCAAAACTGAACGCCTTGGTCGCGACAAACTGGCTGCCTTGCATAGTGCTCTTGATGATTTTTTCCCGTAGCCCGGCCAGCTCGCCCATGCCGAAACGATCGAGCAAGTTTTGAACGTACGGCGGCAGGCTTTGCTTGAACTGTGACACATACCCGGCAATGTCCAGTTCGCCGCTTTCGATTCTGCTGTACAGCGACGCGCCTTCCTGAACCAGCAAGGTACTGATGGTGATCACCGGCAAGATGGCGATCAGCACACAGAGAATCAAGGTGCACAAGGCCGTCAGGTCGCGTGGCCAGCCGAACCTCAACTGCAACTGATGCTGCAAGGGCGCAAACAGAATGCCAAGGATGACCGCCCAGAACACCGCGCCATAGAACGGCAGCAGAATCCAGATAAAGGCGATGCTCACCAGCGTCAGCAAGACCATCAACGATGTGTTTTGCAGTTTCGTTTCGTTCATGTCCGATCCATGTCAGTGCGCAGGGGCGCCGTTTGCGCGTCCTGATATTTAGTCCGCCACGGCTCGCGCGAGTGCCATCCGTTTATTCATCAAGCATAGATCCAGATCAATAAACCCCGCGGGCAAGCCGCTTACCCTTGCCGGCTTTTGCGATCGACACTGCCATGACCAGCGCCATGACGCTCACGCCCCCGGAACTGCTCGCCCCTGCCGGCACCCTGAAAAACATGCGTTATGCCTTCGCCTACGGCGCCGACGCGGTGTACGCCGGCCAGCCGCGCTACAGCCTGCGGGTGCGCAACAATGAATTCGATCACGCCAACCTCGCGCTTGGCATCGCCGAGGCCCAGGCTCAGGGCAAGCGCTTCTATGTGGTGGTGAACATCGCCCCGCACAACGCCAAGCTCAAAACGTTCTTGAAGGATCTGGAACCGGTGATCGCCATGGCGCCGGACGCGCTGATCATGTCCGACCCGGGCCTGATCATGCTGGTGCGCCGGCACTTCCCGCAGATGCCGATCCACCTCTCAGTGCAGGCCAACACGGTGAACTGGGCCAGCGTCGAGTTCTGGCAGCAACAGGGCTTGAGCCGGATCATCCTGTCCCGCGAACTGTCGCTGGAAGAAATCGCCGAAATCCGCAAGCACGTCCCGGCGATGGAGCTGGAAGTGTTTGTGCACGGCGCGTTGTGCATGGCCTATTCCGGGCGCTGTCTGTTGTCGGGCTACATGAACAAGCGCGACGCCAATCAGGGCAGTTGCACCAACGCCTGTCGCTGGAAATACTCGGCGACCCCGGCCAGCGAAAATCAGCTCGGCGAAATCGTTCAGCAGTTCCGACCCGAACCGACCCTGGGCATCGGCGCGCCGACCGATCAAGTATTCCTGTTGCAAGAAGCCAATCGCCCTGACGAATTGATGCCGGCATTCGAGGATGAACACGGCACCTACATCATGAACGCCAAAGACCTGCGTGCCGTCCAGCACGTCGAGCGCCTGACGCAGATGGGCGTGCATTCATTGAAGATCGAAGGCCGGACCAAATCGCACTTCTATTGCGCGCGCACCACCCAGGTGTATCGCCGCGCGATCGATGATGCGGTGGCTGGCCGGGCGTTTGATCGCAGCTTGATGACCGATCTGGAATCCCTGGCGCAGCGCGGCTACACAGAAGGCTTTCTGCGCAGGCATGTGCATGACGAATATCAAAATTATCAGAACGGCAGCTCGGTTTCAGAGCGCCAACAGTTCGTGGGCGAGTTGACCGGTGAACGCCGGGATCGACTGGCCGAGGTGCGGGTGAAGAATCGCTTTGGTCTGGGTGATCACCTGGAACTGATGACGCCCCAAGGCAACTTCCACTTCGATTTGCATCAGCTGCAGAACGTCAAAGGCGAGGCGATTGAAGTGGCGCCGGGGGATGGGCACACGGTGTATTTGCCGATTCCGGATGCGGTGGATTTGCGTTTTGGGTTGTTGATGCGGGATGTCAGCGTGAGTTAGATAATTTGAGCGCCGAGAACCTTGTGGGAGCGTGGCTTGCCCGCGAAGAATGCACCGCGGTTTTTCAGGTATTACGTGTCATCGTTCTTCGCGGGCAAGCCACGCTCCCACAGATTCTGCGTCTTAACTTACCGCTATTAGGGCAAGCCCCCTCACCACAGCAAGCTGCTTCACCACAAATGGTCAGGCAAACTCCTCGCGCAACATCGCCACAAACGCCTCTCGCGCCGGGTGAACCCCGGCGTTTTCATGCCAGTAAAACAGGTTGTCGATAGCCGTCAGCTCGGGGAACTCATACCCCGCGCACCCCGCCCCTTTGGCGTACTGATCGAAGATCCCTTTAGGCACCAGCGCGACGCCGGCCCCGGCGCTGACGCAGCCGACAATCGCGCCATAACTGGCCAGACTGACAATCGGCAACGCCTGCCCTTGACGCAACAACCAATGTTCCAGCGCCGCCCGATAAGGACAACCCTGAGGCCACATGAAGACGGTCTTGTCCTGCAAATCGGCGATATCGCGCACCGGCCCCAACGACGTCGACGCAATCAGCAGCAGCTCTTCGCGGTACATCGGCGTGCGCTTGAGATGTGAACGCTCGACATCCACCGCGACGATCGCGCCGTCGAGCCGGTGATTGAGCGTGTCATCGAGCAATTGCCCCCAACTGCCGGTGGTCAGTTCCAGCGCAACGCCGGGATAGCGCTTGTGAAACTTGGCCAGTAAACGCGGCAATCGACCGGTCGCCGACGATTCGATAGCGCCGATGCGCAGCGGCCCGGATGGCTCGGCTGAGGGATCCAGTGCGCGTTTGGCTTCAGCCGTCAGCGCGAGAATTTTCGAGGCGTAAGCCAGAAAGGTCTGCCCCGCCGGGCTGATTCGTAACCCTCGGCCTTCGCGCAGAAACAACGCGACACCCAGCTCGGTTTCCAGCGACTTGATGCGCGCTGTGATGTTCGACGGCACACAGTGCAGCAACTCAGCCGCCCGGGCGATGCTGCCGACGTCGGCGACGGTCTTGAACATGCGAATCTGCGCCAGCTCCATACATCACCCAAAGTGAATAGTTGGCGCAGTATAAGTCAGTTGTGGCGAACGGTCAGGCTTCCGATACTCGGTGCATACGCCCACAGGTGCCCGACCATGAAGCCACTCACACCCTCCTCTCATCTCTCCGTCAAAATCATTCTGGCGATGGCGTTTGTCGTCGCCTGCTGGGGGTATTCCCCGACCGGTATTCATATCGGTTTGCAGGCCTATGACCCGGGGCATCTGGCGCTGCTGCGGTTTTTGGTGGCATCGGTGTTCATGGCGGTGCTCGCCGTGTTCCGAGGCATCCGCCTGCCTAACCTGCGCGACTGGCCGCTGCTGATCGTGCTCGGTTTCTTTGCCGTGAGCCTGCATCACGTCGCACTGAATTTCGGCCAGCAAGGGGTCAGCGCCGGGGCGTCCAGTGTGCTGGCGCAAACCACGCCGTTGTTCAGCACGCTGCTGGCGCGTTTCGTATTCAAGGACCGAGTGAGCGTGTGGCGCTGGGGCTGCGTGTTGCTGGGTTTGACCGGCGTGGTAATTGTGGTGGCCGGTGATCATGGAGTGGGGAGCATCGACGCTCGCGGCTTGCTTATTTTGCTGGCGGCAGTGTCTTGGAGTTTCTACTTTGCGTTGCAGAAGCATCAGTCCGGGCGCTATGACGGGTTGACGCTGGTCTGCTACACCGTCTGGTCGGGGACGGCATTGTTGCTGATTTATCTGCCGGGACTGGCGAGCGAAATCGTCAGCGCGCCGCTTCATGTGCAATGGGCAGTGGTTGCATTGGGCGTGTTTCCCAGCGCCCTCGCCTACCTGGGCTGGGCGTTTGTGTTGACTCATGTGGACTTGAGCCGGGCGACGATGACGATGTATCTGATTCCACCTACTGCGATGGCCATTGCGTCTGTTGGCTTGGGCGAGCAGCCGACGTTGATGGTGGTGGTGGGTGCGGTGGTGGTGCTGGTCAGTGTGTTGGCGTTGAATCTGGAGCGGCGGTTTTTTGGGATTCAAGTGGCCAGTGTTTGATCGCTGATTGGTGTTGATGCGTCTGGCGCCTTCGCGGGCAAGCCTCGCTCCTACAGGTGATCTCCGATGTTCATGAGGTCACTGTGGGAGCGGGCTTGCTCGCGAAGGCGATGTATCAGGCGACATCAATGTTGATTGTGCCGCCGTCTTCGCGAGCAAGCCCGCTCCCACATGGATTGCGCTTAACTTACCGGCATTAGGCACATCGGCCGGGTTTCGTTTATCGCCTGTCGTCGGACAATGGCGTTTCTTCATCCGGCGCCGGAATGTCGTCATCCAGATCCGGGTCCAGAGCAGGGTCCCTCCAGTCTTCTGGACGATCAACGTCCGTATCGGTCGGGTCTCGCGAAGGATCCATGCCGGGTGGTGCATCGTGATCCATCGACGGATCGTCCCTATCGGGAATGGGTCTGTCAGGGTCGTTATCGGAAGTTCCACCCTGAAGAATTTGCTCGTAAGCCATGACGCACCTCACTGATGAGGTCCAGCGAATCTGGGCCGTACAGGTTGGAAACGAGCCTGTAAAAGGGGTGCTATCGAGGAGACAAACGGCGGCTACCGATCAGCCGAAAAGCGGTCGCGACTGTTAGTCAGGTGCAACCACATCGCCGCCCGCGCCGCGTCCGGGTCCTGGCGCTTGATGGCGTTGAGAATCGCCTCGTGTTCGAGGTTGGCGAGTTGCCCGAGCTTGCTCAAATCCGCCGACCCACGCTCGGCGGCATTGACGCGGGTCCGGGGGATCATGGCGCTGCCCAGGTGCTGCATGATCTCGGTGAAGCACACGTTGCCGGTGGCTTCGGCGATCAGCAGATGGAAGCGTTTGTCCGCCTCGACGCAGCTGTCGTTGTTGGCCAACAGGCTTTGATAGTCATCCAGCGCTTCACGCATCTGCGCCAATTGCTGGTCTGTGCGACGCACCGCTGCCAGCGCGGCGGCCTGGGTTTCCAGGCCCATGCGCAACTCCAGAATACTGCGCACGCCCAGCGCGGTATCGACGTTCAGTCGCAGCCCCTGATCCGGTGCACGCTCGAGGACAAAAGTACCGATGCCGTGACGGGTTTCCACCAGCCCCGAAGCCTGCAACTTCGAGATTGCCTCGCGCACCACCGTGCGACTGACGCCGTGTTCCTGAACAATCGAGTTCTCCGATGGCAGCTTGTCCCCCGGAACCATCTGGCCGAGCAGGATGCTCTGGGTCAGTTTGCTCACCAGATCATGGGCAAGGTTATGGGCACGCTTGCGCGCGGGTGCGTCGATGTCTTCTTGCATGGTGATTTATCCGTAAAGCAGGTATCCGGATCGTAGCACTGCGCTCGCCTCCCGGTGATCGGAATTTCAACAAAATGCCGCCAAACTTGTATGACAACACTCAACAAACACACTAAAACAGACGATTTTAACTATCGAATCCAGGCGCTCCGTCCCGATAAATAAAAAATTGGCGACTGAACAGACCACGGCATAGCCCAACAAATACTCCACACAAACCCGCAAAACGAATAAAAACCCTGCCACCTAGCACCATTTCGTTGAGAGACGACACTTGCCGACTAAAAAAATCTAGTTGTATGATGTCTATCAACAACGCAGCACCCAGCCACACCCCGCATAAAAATAACGAGTGGGAGAAAAGCAGTGAATACATCCATATCCGGGATGAACGAGGGCGCCGATTCGGTCCTGAAGTCCGCCATCTCAAAAGTGAAACGCCACGTCCTGCCGCTGTTCGTGATCATGTTCATCGTTAACTACATCGACCGCGTGAACATCGGCTTCGTCCGCGCCCATATGGAACATGACTTAGGAATTGGCGCTGCCGCCTACGGCCTCGGTGCCGGTCTGTTCTTCATCGGTTACGCGCTGTTCGAAGTCCCCTCCAACATCCTCCTGCAAAAAGTCGGCGCACGAATCTGGCTGACCCGCATCATGCTGACCTGGGGCCTGGTGGCCTCCTGCATGGCATTCATCCAGAACGAAACCCACTTCTACATCCTGCGGTTTCTGCTCGGCGTGGCCGAAGCCGGTTTCTTCCCCGGGGTGATTTATTACTTCACCCGCTGGTTGCCCGGCGTCGAACGCGGCAAGGCGATTGCGATCTTCCTCAGCGGCTCGGCCATTGCGTCGCTGATCTCCGGCCCGCTGTCCGGGTTGCTGCTGCAAATCAGCGGTTTGGGCATGCACGGCTGGCAGTGGATGTACTTCATTGAAGGCATGTTCTCGGTCGGACTGTGCGTGTTTGTCTGGTTCTGGCTGGACTCCAAACCCCACGACGCCAAATGGCTGACCCTTCCTGAGCAGGACGCACTGGTCAAAGCTATCGATGACGAACAACTGGCCCGCGAAGCCGCGACGCCGATCAAACCGTCGCTGGGCACGCTGCTCAAGGATCGCCAGATCATCCTGTTCTGCGTGATCTACTTCTTCATTCAGTTGACCATCTACGCCGCGACCTTCTGGCTGCCGAGCATCATCAAGAAGATGGGCGACCTGAGCGACATTCAGGTCGGGCTGTTCAACTCGATTCCGTGGTTGCTGTCGATCGTCGGCATGTATGCCTTCGCCACGTTGTCGGCCAAATGGAAACATCAGCAAGCCTGGGTCGCCGCTGCGCTGCTGATCGCTGCCGCCGGGATGTTCATGTCCACCACCGGCGGGCCGATCTTCGCCTTCGTCGCCATCTGCTTCGCCGCGCTGGGTTTCAAATCGGCATCCTCGCTGTTCTGGCCGATTCCCCAGGCGTACCTGGATGCACGGATTGCTGCTGGTGTGATCGCGCTGATCAACTCGGTGGGCAACCTCGGTGGCTTCGTTGCGCCGACCACCTTCGGTCTGCTGGAAGAACACACCGGGTCGATTCAGGGCGGGCTGTACGGCCTGGCCGCCACGTCGATCATCGCCGCGATCATCGTCTTCGCCGCGCGCAATAAACCGAAACCCGCACCGGCCGTTGCCTTGGGCAAACCTTCGCCCCGTCACGCCTGAATACCTGCTTTTCAAGGACATAAAAATGAACACACAAGAAACCGCAAAAGCCCCAATCATCACCAGCATGCAGGTTGTTCCCGTGGCTGGTCACGATGGCATGCTGCTCAACCTGAGCGGCGCCCATGGCCCGTTTTTCACCCGCAACATCGTGATCCTCAAGGACAACGCCGGCCACACTGGCGTCGGCGAAGTGCCGGGTGGCGAGCGTATTCGTCAGACGCTGGAAGATGCGCGCGCACTGGTGGTCGGCAGCACCATCGGCACATACCAGAAGATCCTCAATCAAGTGCGCCAGACCTTTGCCGATCGCGATGCCGGTGGTCGCGGCCTGCAGACCTTCGACCTGCGCATCACCATTCACGCGGTCACCGGCCTGGAAGCCGCCCTGCTCGACTTGCTCGGTCAGCACCTGGACGTACCGGTCGCGGCCCTGCTCGGCGAAGGTCAGCAACGCGATGAAGTGAAGATGCTCGGTTACCTGTTTTATGTCGGTGATCGCAACGAAACCGATCTGGCCTACCGCAGCGAACCGGACGCCGACAACGACTGGTTCCGTGTGCGTCACGAAAAAGCCATGAGCGCCGACGCCGTGGTGCGCCTGGCCGAGGCCGCCCACGCTCGTTATGGTTTCAAGGACTTCAAACTCAAGGGTGGCGTGTTGAGCGGCGACGAGGAAATCGAAGCGGTCACCGCCCTCGCCGAGCGTTTTCCCGATGCGCGCATCACCCTAGATCCGAATGGCGCCTGGTCGCTGAAAGAAGCGGTCCGCCTGTGCCGGGATCAACATCACGTTCTCGCTTACGCCGAAGACCCTTGCGGTGCGGAAAACGGTTACTCCGGCCGCGAAGTCATGGCCGAGTTCCGTCGTGCCACGGGCCTGAAAACCGCGACCAACATGATCGCCACCGACTGGCGGGAAATGGGCCATGCGATCCAGTTGCAATCGGTGGATATTCCCTTGGCCGACCCGCACTTCTGGACCCTGCAGGGCTCGGTTCGAGTCGCGCAGATGTGCCACGAATGGGGCCTGACCTGGGGCTCGCATTCCAACAACCACTTCGATATTTCCCTGGCGATGTTCACCCACGTCGCGGCGGCTGCGCCGGGTGAGATCACCGCCATCGACACCCACTGGATCTGGCAGGACGGCCAACGCCTGACCAAAGCGCCGCTGCAAATTGTCGACGGCTGCGTGCAGGTGCCGAAAAAACCTGGCCTGGGGGTTGAGCTGGACATCGATCAACTGGCCAAGGCCCATGAGTTGTACAAAGGCATGGGGCTGGGCGCGCGGGATGACAGCGTGGCGATGCAGTTTCTGATTCCGGGGTGGACGTTCGATAACAAGCGGCCGTGTCTCGTGCGGTAACCCTGAAACACATGCAATCCCTGTGGGAGCGGGCTTGCTCGCGAAGGCGGTGTGTCAGTCAACATCAATGTTGAATGTGATGGCCCCTTCGCGAGCAAGCCCGCTCCCACAGGGTTTTGTATTAAAGCGAAGCTTGCAGCAACCAGTCCTTGAACGCTGCCATCGCCGACGTTTCAGGGCGCGACTGCAAGCGGGTCAACCAGTAGCTGCCCGTGGTGATCCCGATGGCGAACGGTTGCTCGATTACGCCTGCGGCCAGTTGCCGGGAGAACATCAAGGGCGGCGCCAATGCTACGCCCGCCCCTTGTAACGCCGCTTCCATCATCGCCAGCGAGGAATCGAAGACGATGCTTCTCGGCGGTGCCGCATGGATTGAGAGCCCGGTTGCCTGAAACCACTCCGGCCACTCATCCGTGCGATAGGAGCGCAACAGCGTTTGCTGCAACAGATCGGCCGGTGTGTGCAATTGCCGCGCAATCTCGGGGACGCAAAGCACCGACAGCGGCGCCTCGATCAACCGTACCGCTTCGATCCCATGCCACGCCCCCGCGCCAAAGCGAATGGCGTAATCCAGGCCTTCAGCGGCCACGTCCACCCGGTTGTTGTTGGTCGACAGGCGCAAATCGATAAACGGATGTTTCGTCTGAAAATCCGCCAGCCGCGGCAACAGCCAGCCGACCGCAAACGTCCCCACCGCCCCCACCGTCAACACCTCGCGAAAATGCCCGCCCTCGAAACGCTCCAGGGTCTCGGCGATCCGGTCGAAGGATTCGCGCAACACCGGCAGCAGGGTTTCACCTTCGCTGGTCAGCATCAGGCCTCGGGGCAGGCGTTTGAACAAAGTCACGTTAAGCTGGGCTTCAAGGCTTTTGACCTGATGACTCACCGCCGCCTGCGTGACACACAACTCCACCGCCGCCCGTGTGAAACTCAGATGACGTGCCGAAGCCTCGAAAGCGCGCAGCGCATTCAACGGCAGATGTGGTCGAATCATGCCCACCCCCAAAATTTTCTAATGGCTCATCCGAAATATCGTCGTTTGTCGGTCTTCGCCAAACTGCATAGATTTGGCTCGCCCAGCAACGGACCGGCTTAAAAACCGCTCGGAGTGTAGCGGTTAACACCACAGAAACTCATGGAAAGTCATTCAATCATGCCTAAAAAGAATCAGAGAAAACTCGCGTCTTACAGCGCTTTCGCACTTCTGCTCGGCGTTAGCCACAGCTTTGCTGACGAGCGCATCGAAGCCATCGTCAAGGCAACCATTGAACCGGTGATGCAGCAACAGCAGATCCCCGGTGTCGCGGTCGCGATTACCGTCAATGGTAAAGCGCATTACTTTAACTACGGCGTGGCCTCGAAAGAAAACGGCAAAGCCGTCACCGAAAACACCCTGTTCGAGATCGGTTCGGTGAGTAAAACCTTCACCGCCACCCTCGCCGCCTACGCGCAGGCGACAGGCAAACTGACCCTGTCGGACAACGCCAGTCAGGTTCTACCGACATTGCGTGGCAGCGCGTTTGACAGGATCAGCCTGCTGCAACTCGGCACCTACACCGCCGGTGGTTTGCCCCTGCAATTCCCCAGCGATGCAGACCATCAGGACAAAATGCTCGGTTATTTCAAGCAGTGGAAACCGACCTACACCGCCGGCACTCATCGCCAGTATTCAAACCCCAGCATTGGGTTATTCGGCTATCTGGCAGCGCAAAGCATGGGGGCGCCGTTCGATGAGCTGATGGAAAAAACCTTGCTGCCGAAACTGGGTCTGAAACACAGCTACCTCAAGGTGCCGCAGGATCAGATGGGGCTTTACGCTTGGGGTTACAACAAGGACAACAAACCTGTGCGGGTCGAACCGGGCGCACTGGATTCTGAAGCGTATGGCGTGAAAACCAGTGCCTCGGACCTGCTTCGCTATGTTGAAGCGAACATGAATCCGACTTCGCTGGAAAAGCCCTTGCAGCAAGCCATCGCCATCACTCACACCGGTTATTACACCGTCGGCGAGATGACTCAAGGGTTGGGATGGGAGTTCTACAACTATCCGGTGACGCTCGACACATTGCTCGTCGGCAACTCGTCGCAGATGGCGATGGAGGCTCATGCCGTCCAACCGCTGAACCCGCCGCAACCGCCACACGATAATGTGCTGATCAACAAAACCGGCTCAACCGGCGGCTTCGGCGCCTACGTTGCCTGTATTCCGACGAAGGACATCGGCATCGTGATCCTGGCCAATAAAAACTACCCGAACCCGGAACGAATCAAAATCGCTCACAAAATTTTGAGTGCGCTGACTGAATAGCCGAATGACTCGGTCCCGTAGCAACTGCCGAGCCTGCGAGGCTGCGTTCGGCCGCGAAGCGGTCGCCATCCAGCGAATGCGGTTTGCCTGAAAGAATGCGGTGGCAGGTTTTGCGACTGCTTCGCAGCCGAACGCAGCCTCGCAGGCTCGCAGCTGCTACGGATGTTCGGGGGATAAACGAAAAAGGGTCAAGACGCAGAACCTGTGGGAGCGTGGCTTGCCCGCGAAGAACGATGATGCGCAACACCTGAAAAACTGCGGTGCATTCTTCGCGGGCAAGCCACGCTCCCACAGGATTTTCGTCGCTCAATTTTCTTAACTTACCAGCGAAAATTCAGTCATCCGGCTGCTCAGGCGGTTTGGCGGGTTTCGCCGGTTTGCCCTTTGCACCTTTGGCCGGTGCAACGTCAGCCACCGGCGCTGGCACCGGTACTGTCGCTTCCTTTTCAGCGGCTGGCAGCGCGTCGATGGTGCTGAAAATCTCTTTCAGCTCGACCACATCTTTTTCAAGCTTCTTTTCGCCGTCCTTGCCAACCAGGATGATTTTGCTCTTCGCCCCGGCGCCCAGTTTCAGCGAGCGGATCAACGCCATCGTCGTTTGCGGGTCAAGGTCTTTGCCGTCGCGCTGACCCATCGTATTGATCACGGTGTACAGCACCATGTTTCGCTCGGTGAAGCCCTTGCGGCTGGCGGGTTCATCCAGGGATTTTTTCAGGCTGACCCAGGTGGGGTCGACCGAACTGGGCGCGATGACAATCAGGGGACGGGCCCTGCCCACGTCTTTAACCAGAGGGGAATCGTCATCGGCGGCGAACAAGGGGCCGACGAAAGCCAGCAGAGTAGCCAGGGTCAAAGACCTGATGAGCATGCGCATCTCCTTTTGATATCCACGCTCTAATGATTGCGCATCGCGGCGAACGTTCCGGGTGAGGCAACGTATTTGTGTTCGCCTTGCCCCAAGCTTAGGTCAGGGCAGTCATTGCGCAACAGCCTGAGCTAATCTCATGGCACGACATGAACGACCTGATTCGCCGTGAGGATTTTCCATGAGCGCTCAGTTGAACCACACCATCGTCTGGTGCCGTGACAAACAGGTGTCGGCCTGCTACCTGACCGACCTCCTCGGCCTGCCCGATGCCGAGCCGTTCGGGCCGATGCTGGTGGTCAAATTCGATAACGGAGTGTCGCTGGATTTCTACAACAACGACCCGCCCATCGCGTCACAACACTATGCGTTCCTGATTGGCGACGAAGACTTCGACGCGGCCTTTGCTCGCCTGCAAGCACGCAAGCAGCCCTGGTGGGCCGATCCTGGCAAGCAACGGCCGAACGAGATCAATGATTACGGCGGTGGCCGACGGGTGTATTTCGATGACCCGGACGGGCATCTGCTGGAGATTTTTACCCGGGAATAGGCAGAACCTGCGGGCTTCTGTGGCGAGGGGGCTTGCCCCCGTTGGGGCGCGAAGCGGCCCTAAAAGCTTTGCGACTGCTTCGCAGCCGAACGGGGGCAAGCCCCCTCGCCACAGAAGCCAGCTCCCACAGGGATTTCTATTAACTGACTGGCATAGATACCCGTCATTTGCGGGTCATATACCGAACGGAAAGGTGTCTTCCTCGTGCTCCATGAACTCAGGCGCCGGCAATGGCGAGACCGCATGGGTTTTTTCGATCCAGACGAAAGCGTCGAACTGCTCCGCCAGCACTGCTTGAAAGTAATGGCTCTGGCGCTCGGTCCTGGGTCGATAGATGACGCCGATGGCGCGTTCAAGTAATGGCTCGGCCAGTACGTCCAGCAACTCCTCGCTCGGTGACGTCCGCCAGTCAAGCAATGCTGCGGGGACGCCGGCCTGGAGAAACAGTTGCTCCCAGCTGTCGGCCAATGCCGGGTTCACTTGTTTGACCTGCATCGGTTCGTCCCAGTCATCGGCGGCGGCGACGGTGCCGTGGTCGGTGCCCATGCCGATCAGCACCGCTTGTGAGCCGTAGGCCGTGCGGCACAACTGACCGATGTTGAACTGCCCCTCCCAACCCATTTGCGTAGCGGCAGCGTTGCCGATGTGTGAGTTATGCGCCCACACCACCGCTTTGGCGCCTGCCCCGCGATGCTCCATCAGGGTTTGCAAGGTGTCGAACATGTGCAGGTCACGCAGGTTCCACGAGGAAGTCGAGCCGCGGTACATGGCGCGGTAATACTGCTCGGCGGCCCGCACCACCCGGGCGTTCTGGGTGGCGCTGAAAAACGCCTCGTCATCGGCAGCCATCGGATCAAGCCGTTCGCCCAGCAGCACATTCAATTGCTCGACCACGGCGTCCTCGCATGTGGCCATGTTGCCACGCTCGGCGAAATGACCGTACAGCGCCGGGTCGTCATGCCACGGCGTCAGGCAGCTGTAGCGATGTCGAGCTTCTTTTGCCAGCTGCGGGTCGGTCTTATCGAGATAGCCCAGCACTTCGTCGATGGAGTGACGCATGCTGTAAACATCCAGCCCGCGAAACTCCACTCGCTGCTCCAGCGTCAGCCCGCGATTATGGTGGTGCAGCCAGCGGGTAAAAGTCTGCACGGCGGTGTTGCGCCACATCCAGGTGGGGAATCGGGCGAAGGCCTGTTTTTTCCAGGCGGAGCGCCCCAGGTCGCGGACACATCGATCGATCTGCCCAGCATCGGGCCAGTCGGCTTCGACCGCGACGATGCCGAAGCCATGCTGCTCGATCAGGCGGCGGGTGATCGCCGCTCGGGTCTGGTAGAAGTCCTGGGTGCCGTGGCTGGATTCACCGATCAGCACCACGCTGGCATCGCCAAAGCGGTCGAACAGTTCGCCGAATTCAGGTGAGTCGAGTGCAGGCAACGGCTCGGCATGTCGGCGTAGCACTTCGGCTGCATTGCCGGGAGGCTCGCCACGGGGGCGGCGGAACCGTCGCAGAAGATCGTTTACGGGGCTGTTCATGGACGTCATGACCTCATCTGAACGTGGTCATAGTTTTGACTACGTCAGCGAGAGCATGATTCCGCCAAATTCAGTGATCCATACGGTGCCGGATCAGAACGCCAGTTTGTAGCCGATCAGCACCAGCATCGTCGCCAGGCACGGACGCAGCAGTTCGTCGGAGATACGCCCGGTCAAATGGCTGCCCAGGTAAATCCCCGGCAGCGAACCGACCAGCAAGTAGCCCAAAATGTGCCAATCCATGTTGCCCATGCTCGCATGGCCCAGGCCGGCGACCAGGGTCAGGGGCACCGCGTGAGCGATTTCGGTGCCGACCAGGCGGCGAGTAGGCAGCATGGGATACAGAATGAACAGTGCGACGGTGCCCAGGGCGCCGGCGCCGATGGAGGTCAGGGCCACCATGGTGCCCAGGATCAGACCGGTGATGACGGTCAGTGCATTCAAGCGGGGACCGCTAGGGTTGTAGTGGCCGCCCGCCCGTTTGTGGGCGAAATCGAGCAAGCGTTTCTTGAAGAAAATCGCCAGTGCCGTGGCGAACAATACGAAGCCCAAGGCTTGTTTGATAACGGCGTTCATCGCGTCGGGCGAGGTCTGCAAACTGCTCAGGAACCACAGCGTCAGCGCCACCGCCGGCACACTGCCGAGCGTCAGCCAACCGGTGATTGCCCAGTCGATGTTCTTGTTCTTGCGATGAACCAGCACACCACTGGATTTGGTAATGGCCGCGTACAGCAAGTCCGTGCCCACCGCCGTAGCCGGGTTGACGCCGAACCACAACAGAATGGGGGTCATCAACGAACCGCCCCCGACGCCGGTCATGCCGACAATAAAGCCGACCACCAGACCTGCAACGACCAACCCGAAACTACCGAATTCCATTAATACGCCCAGAAAATCGCAGGGAAATAACCGGCTCGCAGCATAGCGATTTTTCTTATAACCAGTTATATCGATGCGGTCTATCGTTATGCCAACTCATTGAGGCGGAACACAATCTTCTTTCTTTCAAGCCCCCTGTGAGGCCGGCTTTTTGTGGGAGCTGGCTTGCCTGCGATGCAGACGGCTCGGTTTAACGTCGAACCGAGTTGATGCCATCGCAGGCAAGCCAGCTCCCACAAAATCTCGCTCCCACAGGGGATTTGGGTTCACTACTCAAATCACTGCACTGGCAAAAAATTCAGAAACAGCAAACTCTGGGCGTAGTTGAGGCCGATCCGTCGGTAGCGTTCGTCGAGCATCTGGGTCAGCAGGTCCAGCCGCGCGACGATTTTGCCGAACTCCACGGCAAAACTCAGGTTGCTGCCCTCCTCCGAGATTTCGTTGGAAAACAGCAACGGCTCGCCTTGCTTGTTTTGCCGCTGACTCAAGATCCAGGTGGCTTTCTCAATGTTGCGCGCGGCATTGCTGACGAAGGTCGGGTTGATCGCATCCGTCATGTAGAACTCCAGCCGATTGCCGTGGGCGGTGACCAGCATGCTGCCGATGGCATAGATGAAAGCACCGACCCGGTCGCCGAGGAATTCCGGGCTCATGGCGTAGCTCAGCGCGGCGAGGTCTTTTTTGCCACCGAGAGTGGGTAGCGGCTGTTGCTGTTCGATGGCCTTGCGCACTTGTTTTTCCGCGGTGCCGACATCAAGGAAGCCGGATTTCTTCAGCTCTTCCGGGTTGCGCAGGTAGAGCTTGTTCATCAGCAGGTAGAGGCTTTCGAGGTTGTCGCGCATCGCCAGAGTCGCCATGCGGTCGACGCTGGTCTGAAGAAACTCCTGGGGTGTGCCGTTGCGAAACTGGCTGACGATATCGTTGCCCGGCTGATGGCTGCAGCCACTGGCGAAGAGCATCGACAGGCCAATCAGCAGCCAGCTATGACGGCGAATGTGCGGGGTAAAGCGGGGTAAAACTCGAGCCATGGGTTCTTGAACTTGGGCATGGGCCGGCGGTGGGGATCGCCGCGGGCTGGCCAAGGATAGAACCGCGAAAGCCGAAAAAGTGCAGTGCCGGTGGTCCGTAAACGCGGATCACCGTGAAAGCGCCCCTAAATTAGTCATACTTTATAATTGCAACACCGCATAAATAAGCTATAAATCCTTCTTTGATCGCGTTAAAACTCGACTATTAGTATGACTACTTCTCACAAAACAACAAAAAGGAAGGTCAACCATGCTTCAATCTCGATACCTGCTCTCCGGCCTCGGACTGTCCCTGATGATCGCCACCCTCCCCGCTCATGCCGCCGGCTTGTCCAGCGAACACAAAACCTTCGGCAAAACCAATGACGGCACGCCCGTCGAGCAATACATCTTGCGCAACAGCCATGGCCTGCAAGCCACGGTCATTACCTACGGCGGGATTCTGCAGTCGCTGAAAGTGCCGGACAAAAACGGCAAGCTCGACGATGTGGTGCTGGGCTTCGACGACGTGCAGGGTTATCAAAGCGGCACCGCGTACTTCGGCGCGACCATCGGCCGCTTCGGCAATCGCCTGGCCAACGGTGCCTTCGAGCTGGACGGCAAGCACTATCAAGTGCCACTCAACGACGGCAGCAATTCACTGCACGGCGGGGCCCAGGGTTTCGACAAGCGCGTGTGGAAAGCCGAACCGAGCAAAGGCAAGGATTCGGTGGGCGTGACCCTGACGTATCTGTCGGCGAGCGGTGAAATGGGGTTCCCGGGCAACCTTAAAACCGAAGTCACCTACAGCCTCACCGAGAACAATGAGCTGCGCATCGAGTACAAGGCCAGCACTGACAAACCCACAGTGCTGAACCTGACCAACCACAGCTATTTCAACCTGGCCGGCGCGGGCAATGGCGACGTACTGAAGCAGCTTGCGACCTTGCATGCCGCCCGCTACACGCCGGTCACCGGCAAACTGATCCCCACCGGTGAACTGGCCCCGGTCGCCGGCACGCCCATGGACTTCACTCAACCGACCGCCATCGGTCAACATATCAAGGCTGATCATCCTCAATTGAAATTCGCCGAACCCAAACAAGGTGGTTTCGATTTCAACTGGGTGCTGGATGCCAAGGGGGATCTGGGCAAACTCGCCGCCGATGTCAGCGATCCGCAATCCGGGCGCCGCTTGCAGCTCTACACTACCGAGCCCGGCGTGCAGTTCTATACCAGCAACTTCCTCGATGGCACGGTCAAGGGCAAGGCGGGCAAGATCTATCCGCATTGGGGGGCGTTTACTCTGGAGACTCAGCATTATCCTGATTCGCCGAACCAGCCGAACTTCCCGTCCACAAGGCTGGATCCGGGCAAGCGCTATAGCCAGACTACGGTGTATAAGTTTTCTACCCTATAGATCAAAAGATCGCAGCCTTCGGCAGCTCCTACGGGGGGGTGGGTATACCCGTGATGTTGCGGATGGACCGACTTGGCGTAGGAGCTGCCGAAGGCTGCGATCTTTTGACCGGACGGAACCACTGGACTATTTTGCTGCCAACTGAAGTATCGATCGGGCTTCGGTGAGGAGAATTCATGCGTACTCTTGAGCTGGCCGGCATCCATGTGCCGGTCATCGGCCAAGGAACCTGGCGCATGGGAGAGGAACGCTCCCGACACACAAAGGAAGTTGCAGCGTTGCGTTTGGGCATCGAGTTGGGCATGACCCTGATCGACACCGCTGAAATGTACGCCGAAGGAGGCGCTGAAGAGGTGGTGGGTGAAGCCATCGCAGGCAGGCGCGACCAGGTTTTTCTGGTCAGCAAGGTCTACCCTCACAACGCCAGCTGCCTGGGCATCCCCCAGGCCTGCGAACGTAGCCTGCGGCGTTTGAATACCGATTACATCGATCTTTACCTGTTGCACTGGCGCGGCGAGTATCCCCTTGAGGAAACCGTCGAAGCCTTCGAACGCCTGCGTGAAAGCGGCAAGATCGACCGTTGGGGCGTGTCCAACTTCGATCTGGACGACATGGAAGAACTGGCCTCGCCGACCTGCACCACCAATCAGGTGCTGTATAACCTGGAAGAGCGCGGCATCGAATTCGATCTGCTCCCCTGGAGCCAACACCAAAGGATGCCGGTGATGGCCTATTGTCCGATCGGCCAGGGCGGGAGCATGCTGGCCAATTCGACGCTCAAGCAGATTGCCGCCCGTCACGAAGCGACACCTGCGCAGGTAGCGCTGGCATGGATTCTGCGTCAGAACGGCGTGATCGCCATCCCCAAGGCGGTCCGTCCCGAGCACGTGCAGCTCAATGCGCAAGCGGCGCAATTGCGGCTTGAGATCGGGGATCTGGAGGCGCTGGACCAAGCTTTTCGCGCGCCACAACGCAAGCAGCGGTTGGCCATGGTCTGAGCCATCGCGGTTCTGTCAGAGGGCATCGGCATGAGAAGTACCGATCAGCTCGACTCGTTCAATTTGCCACGCTTCGTCCAGGCGCAGGACCCTGTGTTCGAGTGGGTGCAGGAGGAACTGCGCGCCGGCCAGAAGCGCCGGCACTGGATGTGGTTTATCTTTCCGCAGTTTTCCGGGTTGGGCGACAGCGAGATGTCCCGCTACTTTGCCATTCGCTCCAGCGAAGAAGCCACGGCGTACCTGGAGCATCCGTTACTGGGTCCACGCTTGCGTGCCTGCACGCAATTGGTCCTGGACGTTCCTCATCAGTCGATCGCCAAGATTTTCGGTCATCCCGACAACCTCAAGTTTCACTCATCGATGACGCTGTTCGCCCAGGTTTCGCCAAAAGGCAGCCTGTTCCATCAGGCGCTGGATCAGTATTTTCATGGCATACCGGATGGCTGGACGTTGTCGCTGCTGGACTCAAAACAGGCCCAGTTGCCCCCCAATCAGCGTTGAGAAATCATCATCCACGAACGGCAGGATCGCATCCGCCACCGGTTGCAGCTGCCGGGTGACGTAATGGTCGTAGTCGATAGGCGCGCTGCGGATTTCCAGCGGCTCGGGGCCGGCGACGGTGATTACATAACTGATCCAGCCGCCATTCTGGTATTGCCGTGGACGTCCCTGCTGGTCGTTGTAGTCATCGGCGATTCGCGCAGCCCGCACATGCGGTGGCACGTTGCGCTGATAATCATCGAGGGTACGGCGCAGGCGTTTGCGATAGATCAGGCGCTCGTCGAACTCACGGGCCAATGTCTTGCGCACATAGTCACGTACGTAATCCTGATAGGGCTTGCGATTGAAGATGCGCAGGTACAACTCCTGCTGGAATTGCCGGGCCAGCGGCGACCAGTCGGTGCGCACGGTTTCCAGGCCCTTGTAGACCATTTCATCGGTGCCATCGGCGCGGGTAACCAACCCGGCATAGCGCTTCTTGCTGCCCTCCTCGGCGCCGCGAATGGTCGGCATCAGAAAGCGTTTGTAGTGAGTTTCGAACTGCAATTCCAAGGCACTTTCCAGCCCGTATTCCTGTTTCACATGCTCGCGCCACCACTGGTTGACGTGGTCCACCAGCGCGTGGCCGATCTGCGCAGCTTCGGTCTGCCCGTGAGCGCGGCGCAGCCAGACGAACGTCGAGTCGGTATCGCCATAGATCACCGCGTGGCCTTGGGCTTCGATCAACTGGCGGGTGCGCAGCATGATCTCGTGCCCACGCAAGGTGATGGAGGAGGCCAGCCGTGTATCGAAGAAGCGGCAACCGCTGGAACCGAGGACGCCGTAGAAGGCATTCATGATGATCTTCAGCGCCTGCGACAGCGGCGCGTTGTGTTCGCGCTTGGCGGTTTCACGGCCTTCGGCGACCCGGGTGATGATCGCCGGCAGGCAATGCCGGGTTCTTGAAAAACGTGCACCGCGAAAGCCCGGCACCGACTCGCTGTCGTCGGGATGCTTGAGCCCTTCGATCAAGCCCACCGGGTCGATCAGGAAGGTGCGGATGATCGACGGATAGAGACTTTTGTAGTCGAGCACCAGCACCGATTCGTACAGCCCCGGTTGCGAATCCATGACAAAACCGCCGGGGCTGGCCTCCGGTGGTTTGTTGCCCAGGTTCGGTGCAACGAAGCCCTGACGGTGCATCAACGGCATATACAGGTGAGTGAACGCCGCCACCGAGCCACCGCTGCGGTCCGCCGGCAAACCGGTAACGCTGGCGCGCTCGAGCAGGAAGGTCAGCAACTCGGTCTTGGCGAAGATCCGCGTCACCAGTTCGCAGTCCTTGAGGTTGTATTTCGCCAGGGCCGGTTTGTCCTCGGCGAACATGCGATTGATTTCGTCCATGCGCTGGTACGGGTTGTCGATCGACTTGCCCTCGCCCAACAGGGTTTGCGCGACGTTTTCCAGGCTGAACGAGGGGAAGCTCCAGGTCGCCGAACGCAGCGACTCGATGCCGTCGATGATCAACCGGCCGGCGGCCGAAGCGAAGTAATGATTGCGGCTGCCGTGCTCGCGCCACTGCATTTCTTCACCGCCACGCCCCAGTTTCAGCGGTACCGCCAAGCGGCGAGCATGTTCGTGCAGTACGCGCAGATCGAACTGCACGACGTTCCAGCCGATGATGGCGTCGGGGTCATGCCGGGCGAACCATTCATTGAGTTTTTTCAGCAGCAGGGTTCGCGAGTCGCAGTATTCGAGCTGGAAATCCACCGCGCTGTCATCGCCATTGGGCGGCCCGAGCATGTACACCTGACGCTCGCCGCAGCCTTCCAGGGCGATGGAATACAACTCGCCTTGGGCGGTGGTTTCGATGTCCAGCGAGACCAGCCTGAGGTTCGGTCGGTAGCCGGGGTCGGGTTTCATTTGCGCGTCGAGCAGCAGGCCTTCGGCACTGGGTGTGCCACCGAACAAAACGGGCGCGGTGATGAAACGCTCCATCATGTAGCGTTCCGGCGGGCGGATGTCGGCTTCGAATACATCGATACCTGATCTGCGCAGCGTGGTTTCCAGGCGCATCAATTGACCGTGCTGCTGGCAATACAGGCCAAGCACCGGGCGGTGTTCGAAGTCCAGAAGTGCCAAGGGCTTCAGCTCGACATTTTTCTCGCCGCGCAGCAGTGTTTCGGCTTGCTCGCGTTGGACTGCCGGAATGAACGCTACCGACGGTTGATGCGGAAGGCGGATGCGTCGGGGACCGGCATCGGTCGCCAGCCAGAACTCGACTTCCGTGCCGGCCGGGGTATCGCGCCAATGCCGGGTCAGGACGAAGCCCTGCTGTAAATCCACCACTGCAACCTCAACGATCTGATTCAAGGGGTAATTCTACGCGTGATCGACGGTGTGGTGAGGGGGCTTGCCCTAATGCCGGTAAGTTAAGACGCAGAACCTGTGGGAGCGTGGCTTGCCCGCGAAGAACGATAACGCGTAGTACCTGAAAAACCGCGGTGCATTCTTCGCGGGCAAGCCACGCTCCCACGGGATTTTCGTCGCTCAGGGGCGGACTTTTACAAAGAAAAATCGCTGAATGACGCTTTTTGCGCGGTATCTGCCGCTTTCTGCCTTGCTCTGTGAGCGCGTCTCTACGATTCTTCAAGAACAACGACAACACCCGAGAAACCGCCATGAAAACCGTCGCCCAACTGCTCAAGTTAAAGGCCCAACAGAATCAGGAAGTCCACACCATTGCGCCTCATCAAATGGTGCTGGAAGCGCTGATGGTGATGGCCGCAAAAAACGTCGGCGCGTTACCGGTGCTGAAAGATGGCGCGGTCGTCGGCATCATCAGCGAGCGTGACTATGCGCGCAAACTGGTGCTCAAGGGGCGCTCCTCCGTCGGCACACCGGTCAGTGACATCATGGTGGCGCCGGTGATCACCGTGGACACCCATCAAACCGTCGAAACCTGCATGGGCATCATGTCCGAAAAACGCCTGCGGCACTTGCCGGTGGTGGAAAACGGCGAGTTGATAGGCTTGCTGTCCATCGGCGACCTGGTCAAGGAAGCCATTGCCGAACAGGCTGAACTGATTCGGCAGTTGGAGCAGTACATTCGCGGCGAGTGATCCTGTGGCGAGGGGGCTTGCCCCCGTTGGGTCGCGAAGCGGCCCCAAAAGCTTTGCGACTGCTTCGCAGCCGAACGGGGGCAAGCCCCCTCGCCACAAAAGCCCCCCACATTTGTTTGGCGGTGTTCCTATGGCCAATGCCGCGCGAAAACCGGTGCCAATGCAGGGTGCCGGTCGAAGCGTTCAAGCCAGGCAGAGAACCCCGGCCGCGCGGTGCGCAAGTGCTCTCGGGTACCCGCCCACCGTGTCACCACCGCCGCCAGAATATCCAGCGCGCCCGGCGCGCCCTCGCCCAGGTACAACTTGCCGGCGAACTGATCGGCAAACACCTCCCAACTCCAGTGCAGGCGCTGGCGGGCACCGGCTATAAGGTTTTCCCTGGATGATTCGTCCGCCTCGGCCAGCCAGCGTTCGGGATAATCGATGATGCCGATGGCGGCATAGCAATTGCTGACGATGTACACCAGCCCCCGAATAACCTGATCACGCTTGAGCGGGTTTTCCGGCAGCAGGTTCGACTCCGGGAACGTCAGGCCCAGATGGATCAGGATGGCCGCACTCTCGGTCAGAACACCGCCATCGGGCAATTGCAGGGTGGGAATCTGCTTGAGCGGGTTGAGCTTCTCCAATGCCTGAACCGCCTCCGGGGACGATGAAACATCGATGAAGCGATAAGGAACCTCGCACAGTTCCAACGCGGCTTCGATGGCGGCCGCACCCGAGTTCTGGTGCCCGTAGAGCTGGTACATGACTAAATCTCCTCTGCGACTCTCTCTTTGTAGCAGTTGCCGAAGATTGCGTTCGAATTGTCAGTTAAGCGTTGGTTTTTTTGACCATTTTTGGTTCAGTCACATCCCTGCGCGCTTCATGCAGCGCTGATAACGCTCATCGACTCGCTTGGCAAACCACGCTGTGGTGAGTTTGCGGGTGATTTTCGGGCTTTGCAGGAGGATCCCCGGCAACACCGCCCGGGGTAATGGTCGGCCTTCAGCCTGTTCGGCCAGGGCGAAAACCCGCCGATAAAGCTTGGTGTCCTCGAATTCGAGACCTTTCCCCTCCTCCAATTGATCCCGAATGGTCAGGTTGCGCATGTCCAATTGCTTGCCGAGGGTGCGCACCGCCAATTCCGTGGTACCCGGCATGATCGAACCGTAGCGCACCAGATCGCCATCCAGCGCCAGCGGGATACCGGTCGCACGACTTACCGCGTTCTGAAACGCCGCATTGCGGCTGGCGTACCAACCGGCGTTGAAATCGGCGAAGCGATACAGCGGCTGCTTGTAGCTCACTGGATAACCGAGCAAATGGGCGATACCGAAATACATACCGCCGCGACGTGTGAACACTTCGCGGCGAATCGAGCCGTCCACCGGGTAGGGATAATCCCGCGCCTGCTGCTCCGCAAAATCGATGCTGACCTGCATCGGCCCACCGGTGTGCACCGGGTTGAAACCATCGAACAGCGTCCGCCCCATGGGCACCATGCCGATGAAGTCATCGAAAATCGCGCTGAGTTCTTTTTCGCTGCGCGCGGCATTCAGCCGGTCACTGTAACTTTTGCCATTGGGTGAGCTTACCTGCAAGGCACCGCTCACCAGCAGGCCGGGAATGTGGGCCTTCGCGGCGCGACGGTCGATCTCGTCCCGGGCGATCTTGCCCAGGCCCGGTACCCGCGGATCAGCCTGAAACGTTGATTCCTGCTCAGTGACCGCGAGTACCGAACACAGGTTTTGCGTGGTCGGTGGAATCTTTTGCGCGGCAAATGCTGCATAGATGTCCGTGGCCCAGCCTTGGCGGTCGACCGTCTTGGCCGGCAGCAGGCGCATGATCTCGGCCTTGACCTCGGCAGGCTTGCGGGCCGGCGGTTCCTGCGTGCGTTGGCTACCGCAACCGGCCAGGACCAACAGTGCCGCGACGCTCATGATCAATCGATTGGCTTGCATGATGCTCCATCAAAATCCGTTGAGCCGGGTTAACCATACGATCAATGGCATGGCGCAGGCTATGACTGTGACAGTCGCGGACTGTTCCCCTGCCCCCCGCTCCGTAGCGGTGGTTTTCCGTTGGGCAGCCGGGAGGCCAGTGCATCCGGGCTGAACCATACTTGATCCACATACCGAGGAGGACAGCTCATGAACCGTAGCGACGTGCTGATCATCGGCGCCGGCCCGACCGGGCTGGTACTGGCGCTGTGGCTGAGCAAACTGGGAATTCGGGTGCGCATTATCGACAAGACGTCGGAACCCGGCACCACTTCACGTGCGCTGGCAGTACAGGCGCGAACGCTTGAACTGTATCGCCAGCTCGACCTCAGCGACACCGTTGTGCAAAACGGCCATAAAGTGGCCGCGGCGAATTTCTGGGTCAAGGGCGAACCGGTTGCGCGCCTGCCGCTGAGCACCATCGGCGAAGGTCTGACGCCCTACGCGTTTCTGGAAATGTATCCGCAAGACGAGCACGAACGCCTGCTGATCGAACGCCTGGAGGCCTTCGGTATTACGGTGGAGCGCAACACTGAACTGCAAAGCTTCGAGGAAACCGGCGACGGCATCACCGCCCGGCTGCGCTTGCCCGATGGTCAGCAAGAAACCTGCCAGGCCTGTTATCTCGCCGGCTGCGACGGCGCCCGGTCGATTGTGCGCAAGACGCTGGACACTGGTTTTCCGGGCGGCACTTACCAGCAGATTTTCTACGTGGCTGATGTGCAAGCTCGCGGCCCCACGTTCAACGGTGAACTGCATGTGGACCTTGATGAAGCCGACTTCCTCGCCGTATTTCCCTTGGCTGGCGAAGGTCGCGCCCGCCTGATCGGCACGGTTCGCGACGAGCGTGCTGACCGCGCCGAAACCCTCCAGTTTGAAGACGTCAGCAGCCGGGCCATCGAGCATCTAAAGGTGCAGATCGATCAGGTGAACTGGTTCTCGACCTACCGTGTGCATCACCGGGTTGCGGATCACTTTCGCACCGGGCGCGCGTTTCTGTTGGGTGATGCCGCCCATGTCCACAGCCCGGCGGGTGGCCAGGGCATGAATACCGGGATTGGCGACGCGATCAATCTGGCCTGGAAACTCGCGGCGGTGTTGAGCGGTGGCGCCACGACCAAACTGCTCGACAGTTATGAAACCGAACGCATCGCCTTTGCCCGGCGATTGGTGGCAACTACTGACCGGGTTTTCAGTTTCGTCACGGCCGAAGGGCGAATTGCCGACTTGCTGCGCACCCGCGTGGCCCCCTTCTTGATCCCGAAAATGACATCGCTGGAAGCTGCTCGGGAATTCCTGTTTCGCACGGTGTCGCAGACCACCCTCAACTATCGCGGCATGTCGTTGAGCGAAGGCGTTGCTGGCCATGTTCACGGCGGTGATCGCCTGCCCTGGGCCCACGACGGTGAAGGGGACAATTTCGAGTCACTAAAAAATCCGAGCTGGCAGGTGCATGTGTATGGCGACACCAGCGACGAGATGATCGCCTGGTGCGCCGAGCATCACTTACCGTTGCAGGTGTTCGACTGGCGGCCGGCGTTTGAAACGGCGGGGCTGGCGCGCAACGGGTTTTACCTGCTGCGACCGGATACGTATGTGGCGATTGCCGACTACAGCGCCGATCCGAAGGTGATCGAGCGGTATTTCCGGGACCGTGAAATTCGGTCTTTCTTCGGCTGAAGATCAAAAGATCGCAGCCTTCGGCAGCTCCTACATGAAATTGAGTGCACCTGTAGGAGCTGCCGCAGGCTGCGATCTTTTGATTTTTTAGATCCCGGCCAGGGCCAGATCCATCGCGAAGTAGGTGAAGATCAAATCCGCCCCGGCCCGTTTGATCGCCCCCAGGCTCTCACGCACCACTCGGTCTTCATCGATGGCCCCGGCCTGGGCGGCGAATTTGATCATCGCGTACTCACCGCTCACCTGATACGCCGACAGCGGCAAACGCGAGGCTTCGCGGATGTCGCGGATGACATCCAGGTACGCGCCGGCCGGTTTGACCATCAGCGCGTCGGCACCTTCCTGCTCGTCCATCAGTGATTCCCGCACGGCTTCGCGGCGGTTCATCGGGTTCATCTGATAGCTTTTGCGGTCGCCCTTCAGTGCACTGCCACCGGCCTCGCGGAACGGGCCATAAAGCGCCGAAGCGAATTTGGTCGAATAGGCCATGATCGCGGTCTGGCTGAAACCCGCCTCATCGAGCGCCCGGCGAATGGCCTGGACCTGCCCGTCCATGGCCGCCGACGGTGCGATCACATCAGCGCCGGCGCGAGCGGCCGCCACGGCTTGTTTGCCGAGGTTGATCAGGGTCTGATCGTTGTCGACTTCGTGGTGGTGCAGCACGCCGCAATGGCCGTGGTCGGTGTACTCGCAGAAACAGGTGTCGGACATCACGATCATTTCCGGCACGGCGTCCTTGGCGATGCGCGACATGCGCGACACCAGGCCGTTGTCGCTCCAGGTGTCGCTGCCGCTGCTGTCCAGATGATGGGACACGCCAAACGTCATCACCGACTTGATCCCGGCCCGAGCGTAACGCTCAATCTCGCCGGCCAGCTTCGACTCGGGAATACGCATCACCCCAGGCATGCTCTTGATCGGCACGAAATCGTCGATTTCTTCCTCGACAAAAATCGGCAGCACCAGGTCGCTCAAGCTGAACTCGGTTTCCTGGAACAGGCTGCGCAGGCTCGCATTGCGGCGCAGACGGCGTGGACGTGCTTCGGGGAACTGACTGGGCATGGGGCTTCCTGAAAAACGGCGGATGAGACAAAAATCGTAGGGAGCGAAGCTTATGCCCTGCAAGGCGCGAGGCACAAACCTCAGACACGGAACAAAGCATTACCGGTTCGATAACAATCGCCGCATCCAGCACAGAACCTTGTGGGAGCGGGCTTGCTCGCGAAGGCGGCCTATCATTCAACATTGATATCGACTGACTCACCACCGCTTTCGCGAGCAAGCCCGCTCCCACAGGTTCAGCCGATAAATCAAAGGGGTTGCCTAGGGATTTCCAGCCCGCGAATCACCGCCGGCCTTGTCAGGAAACGTTCCAGCACGCGGGTGACGTTGGGGAAATTCTGGATACCAACCAGGTCGCCGGCCTCATAGAAGCCGATCAGGTTGCGCACCCACGGAAAGGTCGCGATGTCGGCAATGGTATAGCGTTCGCCCATGATCCAGTCGCGCCCTTGCAGACGGCCTTCAAGGACTTGGAGCAAGCGCTTGCTTTCCTCGACGTAGCGATCACGGGGACGCTTGTCTTCGTAGTCCTTGCCGGCGAATTTGTTGAAAAAACCGAGTTGGCCGAACATCGGCCCTATACCGCCCATCTGAAACATCAGCCACTGAATGGTCTCGTAACGCGCCGCCGATTCCTGCGCCAGCAGCTGCCCGCTCTTGTCGGCGAGGTAAATCAGAATCGCCCCGGACTCGAACAACGCCAGCGGTTGATCCCCTGGACCGTGGGGGTCGAGGATTGCCGGGATCTTGTTGTTGGGATTCAGCGACAGAAATTCCGGGGACAACTGATCGTTGGTGTCGAAGCCCACACGATGCGGCTCGTAGGGCAGCCCGATTTCCTCGAGCATGATCGAAACCTTGACACCATTGGGCGTTGGCAAGGAATAGAGCTGGATCCACTCCGGGTACTGGGCCGGCCATTTTTGAGTGATGGGGAATGCAGACAAATCGGTCATAAGGAGCATCCGGTACAAAGAAAGGGTTGAGCATAATCCAGGATCGCCGACCGACGGTTGCAATCTTTTCACGGCCACTCCGGGTTTACTTAAATCCGCAACATCCTGTCGATAACCTTTCCCCCAATCCATAAAAGGTTGCCGCTAAAGTGCCAGGCACCTCGCTCGGATCGAACCAAAGGGCTTCAGAGGACTCTGAGGATTGCCCTGTAGGAAACAGACCGGGTCAACGACATGGAATACACCCGATGCTGGGAGCTCGCGGTGTCAAGGTTTGTCAGCCTTAAACGAATGCGCTGAAGATGACCAATTCGATGATGAATCCATTGAAATTCGCCAAACGCTTCAAGCATCGCGCCTATATCTTCCTGCCCTCCCTGCTGGCGGTCAGCGCGCTGTTCTTGTCGCTTGAGTCCAGTGAAAGCCGTGCCCAACCGGCGGATGGCACTCAGACGCTGGTGTTTCTGCGCCACGCGGAGAAACCCGCCGGCGGCTTGGGTCAGCTCAATTGTCAGGGGCTGAACCGCGCCATCGACCTGGCCACCTTGTTGCCGGAAAAATTCGGCAAGGCCAATTACGTGTTTGCCGCCAACCCGACACGCAATGTCGAGGAAGGCGAACTGGATAATTCCTACAGTTACATCCGGCCCCTGATGACCATCAGCCCCAGCGCGATCAAGCTCGGCTTGCCGGTGAACATCAACTTCTCGGCCAACGACACCAGCGACCTGGCGGATGAACTGCTGCACGACAAGTATCACAACTCGGTCATTTATACGGCCTGGTCCCACGGCTACCTGCCCGAGCTGATCAACAAAGTCGCCGGGGAAGCCGTCGGCAAAAAACAGAACATTACCGATGACTGGGAATCGAACGACTACGACTCGCTGTACGTGCTCACGCTGACCTGGCACAACGGCAAGGCCAGCCTGCAGAGCCACAGCTACAAGCAGGGGCTGGATAACGGTCAGGAGAGCTGTCCGACGTAAGCGGTGATCGTGGTGGCTTCGAGTTTTATAGTGCCTGTCACGGCCCCATCGCGGGCAAGCCCGCTCCCACAAGGGGTAGTGTCGATCACAAATCTGTGTTTCACCACAGATCACTGTGGGAGCGGGCTTGCCCGCGATGAGGCCGGCAAAAACAGCATCAAAGCAGCTGTTTGCCACGCTCCCGCAGATACTCAATGACAGCCCCCCGCTCCCCGACAAACTCGATCCGCGCGCCCTTTTTCTCCCGCTGAAACGCATACATCGGGTCGTAATACTCGCGCAATAACCCTTCGATCCAGCCCCGGTGCAAATCCACCGCACCGCTGCTCGCCTGTTCTGCCAGCGCGTCTTCCATCAAGGTCAACATCCGCTGATGACGTTCGCCGCCCAAACGTTTCTGGACATTGTTCAGGCTCGCCAGCAAACGCTCGGAAAACAGCACGAACCCTTCATCACCATGCACCTCGATGAATTCGGCGCACAAATCCACCACGTAATCGCGCAGGATCCGCTCGACCCGACCTTCCAGGCTGTCTTCCAGCCAAACCATCGGAAACTGCTGCATGCCCTGATACAGCGGCAGCGGCAAGGCACAACTGCCAATCGCGCGGCTCTCGTCTTCCAGCACGAACTGTTCGATGCCGCGGGCGCGCTTCTTCAGCACGTCCACCGCCACGCGGTTTTCAAAGTCGATGTTGGAGGGTTGGCCGGTTGCGCGCTTGCCGAAACTGGAGCCGCGATGATGGGCGTGGCCTTCGAGGTCCAGCCCGTTGCTCAATTGCGTGAGCACCTCGGTCTTGCCAGTGCCGGTCATGCCGCCCAGCAAAACGAAATCGCACTGGGTAATGGCCTGATCGAGCGTATCGAGCAAAAAGGTGCGCATGGCCTTGTAGCCGCCACCGACCCGCGGATAGTCGATACCCGCTTCGTCCTTGAGCCATTGCTGAACGATCTGGGAACGCAAGCCGCCGCGAAAACAATACAAATAACCATCCGGATGAGCCCGGGCAAAATCGGCCCAGGCCTGGATGCGCTCGGCCTTGATCTCGCCGGACACCAATTGATGTCCCAGCGTGATGGCCGCTTGCTGACCTTGCTGCTTGTAGCAAGTGCCGATCCGTTGCCGCTCGTTGTCATTCATCAACGGCAAATTGACCACGCCGGGGAATGAGCCCTTGAGGAATTCGACCGGCGCGCGGGTATCCATCATCGGCCGGTCGTTGAGAAAAATGTCGCGGTAATCGGTGAAGTCGATGGACATCAAAACACCTCTACCGCGTTAGTCTGTCGCTCAACCAGTTCGCCGATCGGTTCAAGGGTCAGGCCGAGTTCGGCCGCCACCACCAGAAACTGTTCATTGCCCTCAGGCGTGACCGCAATCAGCAGGCCGCCGCTGGTCTGCGGATCGCAGAGCACACGTTTGTGCAACTCCTGGAGCCGGCCGACCTTGCTGGCGTAGCTGTCGAAATTGCGCAGCGTGCCGCCCGGCACACAGCCCTGATCGAGGTAATACTCGACACCCGGCAGGCGCGGCACCCGGTCATATTCGATGCGGGCGGTCACGTTGCTGCCGTCAGCCATCTCCACCAAGTGCCCGAGCAGGCCAAAACCGGTGACGTCGGTCATTGCGGTCACGCCGTCGAGTTTGCCGAAACGGCTGCCGGGTTTGTTCAGGGTGCACATCCAGTCGCGGGCCAGGCCGATGTCGGCATTGCGCAACTTGCCCTTCTTCTCGGCCGTGGTGAGGATGCCGATGCCCAAGGGTTTGGTGAGGTACAGCAAGCAACCGGCAGTGGCGGTGTCGTTGCGCTTCATGTGGCGCTTTTCCACCAGCCCGGTCACGGCCAGGCCGAAGATCGGCTCTGGCGCGTCGATGGAATGGCCGCCAGCCAGAGGAATCCCCGCCTCATCACAGACCGAACGCCCGCCGCGAATCACTTCCCGGGCAATCTCCGGCGCCAGCACATTGACCGGCCAGCCGAGAATCGCAATCGCCATCAACGGATCGCCGCCCATGGCGTAGATATCGCTGATGGCATTGGTGGCGGCAATGCGACCGAAGTCGAACGGATCATCGACGATCGGCATGAAAAAGTCGGTGGTCGACACCACGCCGCGTTCTTCGTCGATGGCATACACCGCCGCGTCATCGCGCGAGGCGTTGCCGACCCAGAGTTTCGGGTCCAGGTTTTGCGCGCCGCTGCCGGCCAGAATCACTTCCAGCACCTGGGGCGAAATCTTGCAGCCACAACCTGCGCCGTGGCTGTATTGGGTCAGACGAATCGGCTCGCTCATCGGGGGTGCACCTTGTGAAGTCAATGCCGAGGATTCTACAGCAACCCCATTTTGTAGGAGCTGCCGAAGGCTGCGATCTTTTGATCTTGATCTTCGGCAGAGTTGAAATCGCCCAAAGTCAAAAGATCGCAGCCTGCGGCAGCTCCTACAGGGAGCAGTCGACACCACTTTGGTGCATATACCGCCAGATCCCTTTCGCCCTGAATATCACTCGTTCTGCCTATCCCTCCGAATTACTTGACCGAAAGGACAGTTAAACCGTCAATTCCTTAGATTTCTCCGTGCTTTGAACAAAACTGGTATGCCTTGTGCAAACGTTTGCGAGTCGCCGATACCGGCCTGTTCGCCACCTGACCGCGCAAACCCGCACCACCGGGCTTTCGATCCGCACAAAAAGGGATTTTTAATGCACTGCACCTCCAGCCGCGTGACTTGCTCGCGCACTTTGGCTGTTTCCTTGCTGCTGGCCAGCGTTACAGGACTACTCAGCAGCCACGTTTTGGCCCAACCGGCCACCGCCGAAGAATCCGCCCAGGGCGAAGCCCTCAGCCCTGAAGCCAGCCCGCCGAAAAAAGGCCCCTACCTGTCGGACTGGTTCAACCAGGACCTGACCGTCATCGGCAGCAAAGACATCAGCTTCGGCCCGCAACCGGCCGACGATATCTACCTGGAATATGAGTACTTCGGCCGCAAGGGGCCGTTCGAGTTGTACGGCTACATCGACATTCCGAAGATCTTCGACATTGGCAACAGCCATGACAAAGGTGTCTGGGACCATGGCTCGCCGGTGTTCATGGAGCACGAACCACGGATTTCCATCGACTACCTGGCCGGCCGTAGCCTGGCCGTCGGGCCGTTCAAGGAATGGTACGTGGCGTTCGACTGGATCTATGACCACGGCAGCAACAGCGCCAATCGCGCCAACACGCTGTACAGCGGCCTCGGTACCGACATCGACACCCATTCGCGGGTCAACTTGTCGGCCAACTTCTACGGCCGCTACCAGTGGGAAAACTACGGTGCCAGCAACGAGTATTCGTGGGACGGCTACCGCGCCCAGCTCAAATACATCGTGCCCATCAGCAGTTTCAGCAACGGCGCGTCGTTGACCTACATCGGTTTCACCAACTTCGACTTCGGCTCCGACCTGCACAAGGACAACCCGGCCCGCACCGCCAACGCCACCGTGGCCACCAACGTGTTGCTCTACGCCTTCACCCACTTGCGTTTCACCCTGGTCGGCCGTTACTTCCACAACGGCGGCAACTGGGACGACGGCAGCGAGTTGAATTTCGGCGACGGTGACTTCCGCGCCCGTTCCAACGGCTGGGGCTACTACGCCGGTGTCGGTTATCAGTTTTAAGGTTCATTTGAATCAGGAGGTTTTATGAATGCAATGACGCGTCTTTCCTTTTCCCTGTCCGTAACCCTGCCCCTGGCCTGCGGCACTCTGCTCTCTTCTGCTGCCTGGGCTGGCGACGCGCCGATCCAGCCGAAAGTGATGCTGATCACCATGTTCGCCCCCGAGGCGCAGAACTGGATCGATCGCCTGGAGCTCAAGCAAGAAGTGCGCGTACCGGGCCTGGCCGCCGAATACCCGAATATCCGCTGCAACACCCAACAGGTGTGCCTGATGGTCACCGGCATGGGCCAGACCAATGCCGCAGCCTCGACCCTGGCCCTGGCGCTGTCACCGAAATTCGACCTGCGCAAAAGTTACTTCCTGATCGCCGGGATTGCCGGCATCAGCCCGCACCACGGCACCATCGGCACCACCGCGTGGGCACACTACCTGGTGGAGTTCGGCACCCAGTGGGAGCTGGACTCCCGGGACGCGCCGAAAGACTGGCCGACCGGTTACCTGGGTATCAACACCAAAGGCCCGAACGAAAAGCCACCGCTGGACTACAAGACTGAAGTGTTCGAACTCAATCCAAAGTTGCAGGCCAAGGCGTTCGCCCTGAGCCACAAGGTCCAGCTGAGCGAGAGCAAGGAATCAGCGATATGGCGCTTGAAGTATCCGTCTGCGCCAGCCAATCAGCCACCGGTGGTGACCCAGTGCGACACACTGGCGGGCAATACCTGGTTTTCCGGGACGCGGTTGAGTGAGCGGGCAGAAGTCTGGACCAAGCTGTTGACCAATAACGAAGGGGTCTATTGCACGACTCAACAGGAAGACAACTCAACCTACGAGGCGCTGCTGCGCGCCAGCCGCGAGGGGCTGGTGGATGTCCAGCGCCTGGCGGTGGTGCGCGCCGGTTCCGACTTCGACCGGCCGGCGCCGGGCCAGAGTGAGGTGGATAACCTGCTCAAATACGCCGATCAAGGCGGTTTTGTGCCGGCGCTGGAGAACCTGTACCGCACCGGGAATCCGTTGGTGCAGGAGATTTTGCAGAACTGGTCGGCTTGGGAGAAAGGTGTGCCCGAAGCCTGATCTGACAACACCTCCCCATGTGGGAGCGGGCTTGCTCGCGAAGGCGGACTGACAGTCGATGTTGATGTGAATGTGAAGCCGCCTTCGCGAGCAAGCCCGCTCCCACTTTAATCGGATTACGGCAACAACCCCTGGCATGTTCAAATCAGGCGGCGCAGCCATAGGCTAGGATCATTGGGGGTCAAGGAAGGCTCCATGATCACGAGGCGTCCGGCTGTCGCCAGTCACTGTCACCGTCCGACAATTCGACTGAATTTTCCCCGCGCCTCGCGATCCCTCTATAACTACAGGGAGGAATACAGGCTTTATGAACAATGCAAAACTTTTCGTTATTGAATACACCCTTCATGGCCAGCCCAAGTCTTTCATTATCCGCCTGGACAAAATGGACAATGCAGAGGCTTGGCACTGGGCCAGTTGCGACGCCGGAGTCGGGCGGATCCCGCGCTTTGGCCGTGAACGGGTGCAAAAGACCAGCAAACCGCTGGCGGAAAAATTCGGCATCGAGAATGTGACCTGGCGACCGGCCAGTTGAAATGAAAGTGGAGCCCGATCAGGCTCCACTTTTTTTGGATGAACTGTCAGCGTTGGGCGCACTTACAGCCCTTGCTGGCACATTCTTCGCCATGTTCGTGGTGCTTGGCACAGGCTTCACAGCAATAGTGCTTGCCGTGACGCGCGATCGGATGTTCGCCCAGTTTGCAGGAACATTTGGGGCAGTCGCAGATACTTTCACTGTCGATCATGAGTCTGACTCCATTGTTGTGGTCGTCAAGGTGTCGCGGGTGCGCGACACCTGAAGCAAATGACCGCCCGTTCCACAAACGGGTTCAAACAAACGCTTGGACGGTGTTTGCTTACTAATGAGGGTAGTCGCGATGCAGAACCTGTGGGAGCGTGGCTTGCCCGCGAAGGCGTAGTGTCAGTCGATATCAATGTTGAATGACACGACGCCTTCGCGGGCAAGCCACGCTCCCACAGGATTTCCGTTGCTCAAATTTCTTGACTTACCGGCATTGGGGCAAGCCCCCTCGCTACACGAGCAACATCAATCAGATACGGAATTGCCCGACCAGTTTCCCCAAGCGCTGACCAAGGTCGGCCAGGCTGCGCGAGGTCTGGGCGCCGAGCTGGGTTTCGTCGGCGACGCTGTCTACGGCCACGGCGATTTGATGCACGCTGCGGTTGATTTCTTCGGCCACGGCGGTTTGCTCTTCGGCGGCGCTGGCGATCTGGGCGTTCATCGAGTTGATGGTGCCGATCAGCTGGGCCATGGCATCCAGAGATGCCCCCGCCTCGTTGGCCTGGGCCGACGTGCCGTCACCGGCCTCGCTGGAGCGGCGCATGGCCTCGACTGCCGATTGGGTGCCGGCCTGCAAGCGGTCGATCATGCCCTGGATTTCCTGGGTGCTGATTTGTGTGCGACTGGCCAATGCCCGCACTTCGTCGGCGACCACCGCAAAACCACGCCCGGCCTCACCGGCGCGGGCCGCTTCGATGGCGGCGTTGAGCGCCAGAAGGTTGGTCTGCTCGGCAATCGAACGGATCACCCCGAGTACGCTGACAATCGACGACACGTCTTTCTGCAAGCTGTCGAGGGACACACCACTGCTGCGAATGTCGTTCACCAACGCATGAATCTTCACAATGCTGCCTGCCACCACGCGCTTGGCAGCCTGGCCTTCTTCGTCGGTCTGCTGGGCAGCGACCGCCGCGTTTTGCGCGCTTTTTGCCACTTCCTGGGCCGCCGCCGACATTTCGTTGATCGCCGTGGCCACCTGATCGGTTTCGTGACGCTGGCGCTCCATGGCCTGATCCGAGCGCTGGGCCTGATCGGAGACCTGATTCACCAGCCCGGTCAGTTGCGAGGTCATTTCAGTAATCTGCCGTACCAACCCATGGATCTTATCGACGAAACGGTTGAACGAGCCGGCCAGTTCGCCGAGTTCATCCTGGCTGGTGATGGACAGACGCCGGGTCAGGTCGCCCTCGCCCGCCGCGATGTCGTCGAGGTTGGCTTTCATCAGGTTCAGCGGACGCAAAATGGTGTTGGCCAGCAGCATCCCGGCAGCAGCGATCACCAGCAGCACCACCACGGCAATCCCGACAATGCTCAGCACCACGCCTTGCATGCGTTCCTGGACCTTGGCCTCAACCACCGCCACTTGCGCTTCGATGCCGTCGAGGTTGACCGAGGTGCCGACCGCCATGTCCCACTTCGGCAGGTATTCGGTGTAGCCGAGTTTGGGCACCAGCACTTGGGTGTTGCCGGGCAGCGTCGAGCTGTATTGCAGGTAGTGGGTCCCGTCCTTCGCGACTTTCACCAGGTCACGGTTGACGTAGACGCCGTTCGGGTCGCGGTTGTCCTTGAAGCTCTGGCCCACGCCTTCGGGACTGTTGGCCTTGAACAGGCGCACGGTATTGGAGTCGTAGCCGAAGAAGTAGCCGTCCTTGCCGTAGGTGATACTCGACAGCAACTTGATCACCTGCGCCCGCGCCGCGTCATCGCCGGGGGCGGCCGCGTCGTAGAGCGGTTTGATCGTGGTCATGGCCACGGCGACGTAACTTTGCAGAGTCGCCTTGGCATCGCTGAGCAGGCGCTGACGGGTTTGCTCGACTTCCTTGCGAGCCTGCTCCTGCAGAATGAACAACGTGGTCAGGCTGATGACCAGCGCAAAGAGCAGCACCGGGAGGACGGCAAGGGACAGGACTTTAGCCTTCAGGCTCATGCGCATGACGTTCACTCTTTTGATTTTGTTGGCGTGGTTAAAGGTTTTAACGGCAGGCCAGATCAAAAGTTGAGCCAGGGTCACATTGATCCCCTGTGGGAGCGGGCTTGCTCGCGAAAGCGGTCTACCCAGTCACATCAATGCTGGATGTGCTGCCGTCTTCGCGAGCAAGCCCGCTCCCACACTTGATCTCCAGTGTTCAGAGGAAATGGTTTAGAGAACCATCGCCGCTACCCAGCCAAACGCCAGCAATGGCAGGTTGTAGTGCAGGAAGGTCGGGACCACGGTGTCCCAGATGTGGTGATGCTGGCCGTCGATGTTCAGACCGGAGGTCGGGCCCAGGGTCGAGTCCGACGCGGGTGACCCGGCATCGCCCAGTGCGCCGGCGGTGCCGACGATGCACACGATGGCGATCGGGCTGAAGCCCAGTTGCACGCACAACGGTACGAAAATAACCGCCAGAATCGGGACGGTGGAAAACGATGAGCCGATGCCCATGGTTACCAACAGGCCCACCAGCAACATCAGCAACGCGCCGATGGCTTTGCTGTGGCCGATCCACGAGGCCGAGGTTTCGACCAGTGTCTGCACTTGCCCGGTGGCTTTGATCACTTCGCCAAAACCGGACGCGGCGATCATGATGAAGCCGATCATCGCCATCATCTTCATGCCTTCGGTGAACAGGTCATCGGTGTCCCGCCACTTCACAATCCCCGACACCGAGAAAATCAGAAAACCCGCCAGCGCCCCGATAATCATCGAGTCCAGCAGCAACTGAACAATGAACGCGGCGGCAATGGCCAGACCGGCGATCATCAGGCTCAACGGGTTGTACTGCACCGCGACCTGTTCGACCTGCTCGATCTTTTCCAGGTCGTAAACGCGCTTCTTGCGGTAGCTGATGAACGCTGCCGCGAGGCCAAATACCATGCCCAGTGCCGGAATGCCCATGGCATGGGTGACGTTGATGCCACTGATGTCCACGCCACTACGGGCGACGTTGGCCAACAGGATTTCATTGAGGAAGATGTTGCCGAAGCCCACGGGCAGGAACATGTACGGCGTGATCAAACCAAAGGTGATGACACAGGCAATCAATCGACGGTCCAGTTGCAGCTTGGTCAGCACATAGAGAAGAGGCGGAACCAGCAACGGAATAAAGGCGATATGAATCGGCAAAATGTTCTGGGAGGCGATGGCCACCACCCACAGCAAACCGATCAGCAGCCATTTGACGTTTCCGCCACCGTTGGCGCGCTGGCGATCGACCATGGCCAGGGCTTTGTCGGCCAGCGCATGGGCCAGGCCGGACTTGGCGATGGCCACCGCGAATGCGCCGAGCAAAGCGTAGGACAACGCAACCGTCGCCCCGCCGCCGAGGCCATTGTTGAAGGCTTTCAGGGTCGCGTCGATGCCCAGGCCACCGGTCAAGCCACCGACCAGCGCACCCACGATCAGCGCGATCACCACATGCACGCGGGACAGGCTGAGTATCAGCATGATGCCGACCGCGGCAATTACTGCATTCATTGTTGTTACCTCAAAAGCAGCGCGGTGAGGCAATCACCGCCAAACGGAATGAGTCCGGCCGGCAGTCTGTAGGAGCGCCGCCAGCGGATGGAGAAAAGGGTTTTATTAGAGGGCGCGCACTGTGCCGCAGAGTCGCCTCGGTGTCAAAGCCGGAGCACGGTCCCGTGTAGGAGCTGCCGAAGGCTGCGATCTTTTGATTTTTGCGCCCTTGATGACGCCGAAGATCAAAAGATCGCAGCCTTCGGCAGCTCCTACGGGGGTAATTCGGTATTCATAGGGGAGCATAAAGAAAGCCAAATCACGGCCGCTACAGTGCAAAGTCTCAGATATTTATCGAATAAAGAATAAAAGGACGTTCCCATGTCGCTCAGACAACTTTCCATTCAATGGAAAATCACCCTGCTGGCCGGGCTGTGCCTGGCGGGTATCGTGACCCTGCTGGTAGGGCTTTCGCTGTATCGCATGGAGCACAGCTCCGCGCTGGTAAAAGCCTCAAGCATGGAGATGCTGACCGAAGCCGCCCAGGCGCGCATTGAGTCCCAGGGTGAAGTCCAGGCGCTGGGCATTCGTCAGCAGTTCATGGACGCCTATCAATATGGCCATGGTTTCTCGCGGCAGGTGCTGTTTTTGCGCGATCAGGCCGAGAAGCGCTTTCTCGATGCCTTCGACCTGCGTGAAGACTTGACCCGGCAGGTCAAGTCAGCCCTGCAAGCCAACCCGGAACTGCTCGGCCTGTCGCTGGTGTTCGAAGCCAATGCGCTGGACAACAAGGACGAACTGTTCGCCGGTCAGGCGGAGCTGGGCAGTAACGACAAGGGCCGTTTCGCCCTGTACTGGTCGCAACCTGTACCTGGCAAGGTGACCTCCATGGCCCTGCCGGAAAGTGACATGGCCGACACCAGCACCGGCCCCAGCGGCGAGCCGGCCAACGCCTGGTTCACGTGCCCGCGCACCACGCTCAAGCCGTGCGTGATTGAACCCTACTTCTATGTGATCGACGGCCAGAACGTGCTGATGACCAGCATCGTGTTCCCGCTGATGGTCAACGGCAAAGTCATCGCCTCTTTGTCGGTGGACATCAACCTCAACAGTCTGCAAGCGATCAGCCTGAGCGCCAGTAAAAAACTCTATGACGGCCAGACCAGCGTCAGCATCGTCAGCCCGGTCGGCTTGCTCGCCGGCTACAGCCGGGACCCCAGCAAACTCAGCCAACGCCTGGACGCCGTGGACACCACCGACGGAGCCGAACTGCTCCGCCGGCTGACCACCAGCAGCAAGACCGAAAGTCTGCACAGCAACCAGCAATTGAAAGTGCTGTCGCCGTTCCAGCCGATTCCCGGTGGTAAATCCTGGGGGGTGTTGCTCGACGTGCCGGAGAAGGTCCTGGTCGGCCCTGCCGAAACGCTGAAAAAACAACTCGACGACAGCAACACCGCCGGAACGCTGATCGAACTGTGCCTGGGTGTGCTGGCGGCGCTTGTCGGTCTGCTGTTGGTATGGCTAATGGCGCGTAGCGTGACCCGACCGATCCTCGGCGTGGCCCGCATGCTGGAAGACATTGCCAGCGGCGAAGGCGACCTGACCCGGCGCCTGGCCTACGACAAGCAGGATGAACTGGGCCAGTTGGCCGGTTGGTTCAACCGTTTCCTCGACAAGCTGCAACCGATCATCGCCGAAGTGAAGCGCTCGGTGCAGGACGCTCGAAGCACGGCGGACCAGTCGTCCGCCATCGCCACCCAGACCAGCGCCGGCATGGAACAGCAATACCGTCAGGTCGATCAGGTTGCCACCGCGTCCCATGAAATGAGCGCCACCGCCCAGGACGTCGCCCGCAGTGCCGCACAGGCGGCACACGCGGCGCGCGACGCCGATCAGGCAACCCGTCAGGGTTTGACCGTGATCGACCGCACCACCACCAGCATCGACCACCTCGCCGCCGACATGAGCGCGGCCATGGTGCAGGTCGAAGGCCTGGCAGCGAACAGCGAGAAAATCGGTTCGGTGCTGGAGGTCATTCGTGCCATCGCCGAACAGACCAACCTCTTGGCGCTGAATGCCGCCATCGAAGCCGCCCGTGCCGGGGAAGCCGGACGCGGTTTTGCCGTGGTGGCCGATGAAGTGCGCAACCTGGCGCGGCGCACTCAAGAGTCTGTCGAAGAAACCCGCCTGGTGATCGAGCAGTTGCAGAGCGGTACTCAGGACGTGGTGAGTTCGATGAACAATAGCCATCGCCAGGCTCAGGGCAGTGTCGAGCAGGTCGGTCAAGCGGTGACGGCATTGAAGCAGATTGGTGATGCGGTGACGGTGATCAGCGACATGAACCTGCAGATTGCCAGTGCGGCTGAAGAGCAAAGCGCGGTGGCTGAAGAGATCAATAACAACGTGGCGACCATTCGGGATGTCACCGAATCACTGTCGGGGCAGGCCAATGAATCGGCCCGGGTGAGTCAGTCGCTTAACAGTTTGGCGAATCAGCAGCAGAGCTTGATGGATCAGTTTCGGGTGTGATGCAGATTCCGCGTCCACCGAAGATCCAGATGTGGAAGCGGCATGTGGCGAGGGGGCTTGCCCCCGTTTGAGTGCGTAGCACTCACAAGATCTTTGGTGTATCAGAAATTTTGGGGCTGCTTCGCAGCCCAACGGGGGCAAGCCCCCTCGCCACAGTATCGAACTCAGCGTTTGGGTAACTCGATCGTCACCTGCAACCCGCCCCACTCGCTTTCCTGCAACTTCAACACCCCGCCCCATGTGTCGACGATGTCGCGCACGATGCCCAACCCCAGCCCATGCCCATCCGTCTGTTCATCAAGCCGGGTACCGCGGCTGAACACCTGAGCGCGCTGGTCTTCGGGAATCCCCGGTCCATCGTCTTCCACGCTCAGCTCAAACCTTTCTGCCGTTTCGACCACGCTCAGCCGCACCTCCGCATCCGCCCATTTGCAGGCGTTGTCCAGCAGGTTGCCAAGTAATTCCAGCAGATCTTCGCGATCCCATGGCAGTTGCAAACCGGCCGGGGCCCGGTAGCTCAGGTCGAGGTGTTCGCCGTGAATCATGTTCAACGTGGCCAGCAACCCAGGCAGCTCGGCATCGCAATCGAACAACGCACCCGGCAGTGCGTCGCCGGACAGCCGGGCGCGGTTGAGTTCACGATTGAGCCGCTGCTGAACCTGTTCCAGTTGTGCCTGCATGATTTTGCGCAGCTGCGGATGAGCATCGAGTTTTTCGCTGGAAGCCAGGCTCAACAACACCGCCAGTGGAGTTTTCAAGGCATGGCCCAGATTGCCCAGCGCATTGCGCGAGCGCTTGAGGCTGTCTTCGGTGTGGGCCAGCAAATGGTTGATCTGCGCCACCAGCGGTTCCAGCTCCAGCGGCACTTCTTCGTCGAGTTGCGAGCGCTGCCCCTGCTGCAACTGGGCGATTTGCTCGCGGGCCTTTTCCAGCGGGCGCAAGGCGCGGCGCACGGTGACTCGTTGCAACAGCAAAATCAACAACAACCCCGCCAGCCCCAGCCCCAGACCGACCTCTTGCATGCGGCAGAAACTCTCACGTATCGGGGTGTAATCCTGTGCCACGCTAATGGAAATCGCCTGGCCCAACCGGCGATAGTCCGAACGCAACACCAGCAGCTGCTGCCCTTCCGGCCCCAGTTGCAGGTTGCTGTGCAGGCCGACATGGTCTAGCTGCGGCAGATCCTGATCCCATAGTGAGCGGGAACGCCAATGCCTGTCGGCAAAGTCGATGCGAAAATAGTGCCCGGAAAACGGTCGCTGATAGGCCGGCGCCAAGTGCCGCTCATCCAGTTGCAATCCCTGCGGTCCACGCACCAGCGCCACCAGCAGGTTTTCGCTGTCATTACGCAGCCCGGCTTCGAGGTAGCGCTGCAAACCCATTTCGAACAGCCATAAACTGGTTTGCGCCAGCACCAGGCCAAAGATCACCATCACGCTGATCAGGCCCAGGCTCAAGCGGCGCTGGATCGACCTCACCGGGCTTGCCCGCCGAACAGGTAACCCTGACCGCGACGGGTTTCGATCACACTGCGGCCGAGCTTGCGTCGCAGATGGTTGACGTGGACTTCCAGCACGTTGGAATCGCGCTCGGTTTCACCGTCGTAGAGGTGTTCGGCGAGATGGCTTTTGGAAAGGATCTGTTCGGGGTGCAGCATGAAGTAGCGCAGCAGGCGAAACTCGGCGGCAGTGAGCTGGATGTCGGCGCCGTCGCGGGTCACGCACTGGCGACCTTCATCCAAATGCAAACCTGCGGCCTTGAGCGTTGGCTGATTGGCGTGACCGTGGGAGCGACGTAACAGTGCCTGGACTCGCAGGTGTAGCTCCTCGGGATGGAACGGTTTGGTCAGGTAATCGTCGGCGCCGGCCTTGAGGCCTTCGATCCGCTCGGCCCAGGAATCGCGCGCGGTGAGGATCAGCACCGGCGTGGCCAGGCCGCCGGCCCGCCATTGCGCCAGCACGTCGAGCCCCGGCAAACCCGGCAGGCCGAGGTCGAGGATGATCAGGTCATAAGGCTCGCTGCTGCCCTGATACACCGCGTCGCGACCGTCGGCCAGCCAGTCCACGGCGTAACCCTGCCGGTTGAGGCCGGCCATCAGTTCGTCGGCCAGCGGCACATGGTCTTCCACCAGAAGCAAACGCATCGATCAATCTTCCTTGTCTTTCAGTAACTGGCCGGTGGTGGCATCGAGGTCCAGCTCGCGCACCACGCCTTCGGTGGTCAACAGCTCGACTTCATAAATGTAGACGCCGTGCTTTTCCTCAAGCTCGGCTTCCAGCAGCTTGGCCCCGGGATAGCGGTCCAGCGCTTGCTGCAACATCTGCCCCAGCGGCAGGATCACACCTTGTTGGCGCAGGCGCAGGGCCTCGTCCTGATCCAGGTCACGGGCCATGACCACCGAGCAAAAAGCCAGGAACGCCAGCGCCATTCGACTGCTGGCGCGTCGATTTAAACAAAACACCTTCATTACGTATCCTGATGATCCTTGAGAACCTGCCCGCTGACAGCGTCCAATTCCAGGTCCCACTCAAGGCTCTGCGGGTCGCGCAGTTCCACTTGGTAGGTGTACTTGCCGTACTCCTCTTTGAGCTCGGTTTCGCTGATTGTGGCGCCGGGGTGTTTGGCCAATGCCGTGGCGTTGAGCTTCTCGAAGGACACAATGGTACCAGCGTCGCGCAGTCTCAGGGCTTCGTCGGGCCCCAGGTCGCGAGCGTGGGCGATGCTGGCGGTCATGGCGATGATGGAGGCGGTGAACAGGGCAGTCAGGATTTTCATGGATGTCTCCGTATTTTTTTATGTGTTGCTACGAGAGCTACCTTAGTGATTCGAACTTAACTGAAACTGAATTGCCATCATCAGTGATAGCACCACAATATCGCAGACATCCACAAAACCTGTGGGAGCGGGCTTGCTCGCGAAGGCGGTTCAACATTCAACAAAAATGTCGACTGTTACACCGCTTTCGCGAGCAAGCCCGCTCCCACATAATCCCCCGCACGCCAGACATCGAGACCGGTTATGCCCGCGATCCACATCAAGTTCCCTTCCCTGACCCTCAAGGCCGGCCCGCGTGCCTTGGCGCGCATCCGTGCAAATGGCTTGAGCGCCGCCGATGTGGGTACGTTGCCGGGCGCCGCCGGTGGCCCGAAAGCGTTGGGGATTCAGGGGCTGGACCTGGCGCTGTTCGGCGAATGGCTGCCGGCGGCGCCCCGGGAGCGTTCGCTGATCGGCGCCTCGGTGGGTTCTTGGCGGTTCGCCAGCGCCTGCCTGCCGGACGCCGCCGAAGGCATCCGCCGCCTCGGTCATCTGTACACCGAGCAGAATTTCGCCAAGGGTGTGACCATGGCGCAGATCAGCCAGAGCTCCCGGTGCATGCTCGATGACTTGCTCGACGGCCGCGATGCATCGATTCTGGATAATGCCCATTACCGACTGAACATCATGGTGGTCAAAAGCCACGGCTTGCTGGCGGACGATCATCGCGGTCGGTTGGGGTTGGGCCTGTCGTCGGTGATCGCCGACAACCTGCGTGGGCGGGCGCGGCTGTCGCGGCATTTCGAGCGGCTGATCATCCACGACCCGCGCCTGGCGCCACCGGTCAACGCATTGAATGACTTCCCGTCGCGCTTCGTTGCGCTGGATGCCGGCAACCTGCGCCAGGCCCTGCTCGCCTCGGGCTCGATCCCGATGGTCATGCAAGGCGTGCGCGACCTGCCGGGCGCAGGCGCCGGGACGTTCCGCGATGGCGGACTGCTGGACTATCACCTCGACTTGCCCTACAGCGGCAACGACATTGTGCTCTATCCGCATTTCACCGATCGGGTGATCCCCGGCTGGTTCGACAAGACCCTGCCATGGCGCCGCGCCTGCCCGGCGCGTTTGCAGGATGTTCTGTTGCTGGCGCCGTCAAAGGAATACCTGTCGCGCCTGCCCTACGGCAAACTACCGGACCGTAACGACTTCAAGCGCTTCATGGGCGACGCCCCGAGCCGGCAGAAATACTGGCGCGCGACGATGGATGAAAGCCGCAGGCTGGGTGACGAATTCCTCGAACTGACCGCCAACGGTCGCCTCGGCGAGCGCTTGCTGACCCTTTAGTCAGTGTTTTGCCCAGAGCTCTGGTAAACTCGCCACCTGCCCATATCGCCGCGGCGATCGCCACCTGACAGAGCTGAACATCACTGTGGAAATCTTCAAAGAATTTACCTTCGAGTCCGCCCACCGCCTGCCCCACGTGCCGGACGGCCACAAGTGCGGTCGTCTGCACGGTCACTCGTTCAAAGTGGCGATTCACCTGAGCGGCGACCTCGATCCGCACACCGGCTGGATCCGCGACTTCTCGGAAATCAAGGCGATCTTCAAGCCGCTCTACGAGCGTCTGGACCATAACTACCTGAACGACATTCCCGGCCTGGAAAACCCGACCAGCGAAGTGCTGGCCAAGTGGATCTGGAATGAATTGAAGCCCCTGCTGCCGGAACTCAGTGCGATTCGCATCCATGAGACCTGCACCAGCGGTTGCATCTATCGCGGTGAGTAAACCGATCTAAAGCCCAATGTAAATCCCAGTGGGAGCGACCTGTGGCGAGGGGGCTTGCCCCCGTTGGGTTGCGAAGCAGCCCCAAAATCTCTGATACACCAAAGATCTTGTGAGTGCTACGCACTCAAACGGGGGCAAGCCCCCTCGCCACAGGGCTCCCACAGGGAAACTGCGTTTCGTCAGTGAATATAAAAACAGCCTTCAATGGCTGTTTTTTTATGCCTATGCTTCTTGGCTCGCACATGCCAAGAGGACGCATCCATGGCTGACTGGCCGCTGGCTCAGACCTATCGCTTCAACGGGCACTCCGTGCGCTACGCCGTGCGTGGCGACGGTCCGCCGCTGGTGTTCGTGCATGGCACGCCCTTCTCTTCTTATGTGTGGCACCGGATTGCGCCGCACTTCATCACCACGCACCGCGTGCACTATTTTGATCTGCTGGGCTATGGGCTATCCGCACAGCCGGAAGGCGATGTGTCGCTGGGCGTACAAAACCAACTGTTGGCGCAATTGCTGGAGCACTGGGGCCTGGAACGGCCAGACGTGGTGGCCCACGATTTCGGCGGCGCCACCGCGTTGCGCGCGCATCTGCTCAATGGCAAGGATTACCGCAGCCTGACGCTGATCGACCCTGTGGCGCTATCGCCCTGGGGGTCACCGCTCGTGCAGCATGTGCGTCAGCATGAAGCGGCGTTCAGTGGACTGCCCGATTACATTCAGCAGGCGATTGTGCCGGCCTATATTCGCGGCGCGATCAAGCGCGAGATTCCCGATCATGAGCTGGCGCCCTATGTGCGGCCTTGGCTGGGAGACCCCGGGCAAGCGGCGTTCTACCGGCAGATCGCGCAGATGGATGAACGTTATACCCGCGAGGTCGAAGGGCTGTACCCGACGATTCGCTGCCCGGTGCAGATTCTTTGGGGGGAGGACGATCAGTGGATTCCCATCGAGCGCGGCCGGACGCTGCATCAAATGATTGCGGGATCGCAATTTCACGCCATTGCGAATGCCGGGCACCTGGTTCAGGAGGATGCGCCGGAAGCGATTGTGGCGGCGATATTGCGGTTTTTACCATTGGCAGGGTGATTAAAAATCAAAAGATCGCAGCCTTCGGCAGCTCCTACAGGGATCGGTGTAGGAGCTGCCGAAGGCTGCGATCCTGGCAATTCCAGCAACGCCACAAATGTTCCAATTTGACTCAACCCCGCACCGCTTTCGTGCCCTCCTCGGGCCAAATCCGCCTGCTCGTCTATAAATAACATCACCCTCGCGCCATTGGCACGAGCACTGCACCCCCCCCCGCGTCCTCCATCCAGCAAGGAACGCCACATGACGCAGAACGATTCGGGCAACGATTACCCCCTCAGCGAAGTCCCGATGCATGCCCGCAAGGGACTTGCCTCCACCGCCATGGTGCTACTGGGTTTTACCTTCTTCACCGCGACCATGTTTGCTGGCGGCAAGCTCGGCGTGGCGTTCAGTTTCGGCGAGATGATGGCGGTGATTATCGTCGGCAATCTGCTACTGGGGATCTATGCCGCGGGGCTGGGCTACATCGCCTTCAAGAGCGGCCTCAACTCGGTGCTGATGGGACGTTTCTGCTTCGGTGAAGTGGGCAGCAAACTCAGCGATTTGATCCTCGGTTTCACCCAGATCGGCTGGTACGCCTGGGGCACCGCGACGGCGGCGGTGGTGCTGGGCAAGTATTTCGAACTGAGCGGGGGCACGGTTCTGGGGCTGATGGTGCTGTTCGGCCTGGGCTTCTGTGCCACGGCGTACATTGGCTATCGCGGGTTGGAGATTCTGTCGTACATCGCCGTGCCGGCCATGATGTTGCTGCTGATGTTGTCGATGTGGGTCGCGACAGTAAAGGTCGGCGGGCTCGAGGGCTTGCTCACGGTGGTTCCGACCGGAACGCTGGATTGGTCGACCGCCATTACCCTAGTGTTCGGCACGTTCGTCAGCGGTGCGACGCAAGCAACCAACTGGACACGCTTCTCCCGTTCAGCGCGAGTTGCGGTGCTGGCGAGCCTGATCGGCTTCTTCGTCGGCAACGGTCTGATGGTGTTGATCGGTGCCTATGGCGCCATCGTCTATCAGCAACCGGACGTGGTCGAAGTGCTGCTGTTGCAAGGCTTCGCCATGGCCGCGATGGCGATGTTGCTACTCAACATCTGGAGCACCCAGGACAACACCATCTACAACTTCGCCGTCGCCGGCTGCAACCTGCTGCGTACCGGCCGGCGCAGAACCGTGACCCTGGCCGGCGCGGTGATCGGTACGCTGCTGGCACTGCTGGGCATGTATGACATGCTGGTGCCTTACCTGATTCTGTTGGGCACGGTGATTCCGCCGATTGGTGGGGTGATCATGGCGGACTTTTTCTTCCGCTATCGGGGCCGCTACCCACGCCTGGCCGATACACGGTTGCCCGCGTTCAATTGGCCGGGGCTGAGCGCTTATGCGGTCGGCACAGTCGCCGCCTTCAGCTCGCCGTGGGTCGCGCCGCTGGTAGGGATTGCCGTAGCCGCGCTAACGTATGTGCTATTGACCGGGGTACTGGGTGCCCGTACCGCCGACGCACCACTACAAGATCTCTAGAAGGATTCGCCTGATGCATATCATCAACGCCCGCCTGCGCAACCAAGAAGGCCTGCATGAGTTGCACCTGGAAAACGGCCTGATTCACAGCATCGCCCGGCAAACCGAAGCCCCGTCCCTGGGGCCTGATGACCTGGATGCCAGCGGTAATCTGGTGGTGCCGCCCTTCGTCGAGCCGCACATTCACCTCGACGCCACCCTGACCGCCGGCGAGCCGCGCTGGAACATGAGCGGCACGCTGTTCGAAGGCATCGAGTGCTGGGGCGAGCGCAAGGCAACGATCACCCAGGAAGACACCAAGACCCGCGCCAAGAAGACCATCCAGACCCTCGCCGCCCACGGCATTCAGCATGTGCGCACCCACGTCGATGTCACCGACCCGGAACTGACGGCGCTCAAGGCGATGCTCGAAGTCCGCGAGGAAAGCCGCCACCTGATCGACCTGCAAATCGTCGCGTTCCCTCAGGAAGGCATCGAGTCATACCGCAACGGTCGGGAGCTGATGGAAGAAGCGATCCGCCTGGGCGCCGATGTAGTCGGGGGTATTCCGCACTTCGAATACACCCGGGATCAGGGCGTCAGTTCGGTGAAGTTCCTCATGGACCTGGCCGAGCGCACCGGTTGCCTGGTGGACGTGCATTGCGACGAAACCGACGACCCGCACTCGCGCTTCCTTGAAGTGCTGGCCGAAGAGGCCCGCAGCCGCGACATGGGTTCGCGCGTTACCGCCAGCCACACCACGGCCATGGGCTCCTACGACAACGCCTACTGCGCCAAGCTCTTTCGGCTGCTCGGGCATTCGGGGATCAGCTTTGTCTCCTGCCCGACCGAAAGCATTCACCTGCAAGGACGCTTCGACAGCTTCCCGAAACGCCGTGGCGTGACCCGGGTGAATGAGTTGCTCGAAGCGGGGATGAATGTGTGTTTCGGTCAGGACTCGATTGTCGACCCGTGGTATCCGCTGGGCAACGGCAATATCCTGCGGGTGCTCGAGGCTGGGTTGCACATCTGCCATATGCTCGGTTATCGCAATCTGCAGAGCGCGCTGGATCTGGTGACCGACAACAGTGCCAAGGCCATGAACCTGGGCGATCGTTATGGGCTGGAGCAAGGGCGGCCGGCGAACCTGCTGATTCTATCGGCGGACAGCGATTATGAGGTGATTCGTAGTCAGGGTTTGCCGCTGTACTCGGTTCGCGGGGGTAAGGTGTTGATGAAGCGGCAGATGCCGGTGGTGGAATGGGCGGATCAACTCTGAGTTTTCGCTGACTGTGCAGGCCTCTTCGCGGGCAAGCCTCGCTCCTACGGATTTGAGCCGTTCGCATTGTCGGCGAACGACACAAAACCTGTAGGAGCGAGGCTTGCCCGCGAAGAGGATCTTGAATTCAACCCATCAACCGCGCCGTACCAAACAACCTGACCCGACTCAATTCGCCATCCAATTCTTCCAGCAAAATCGGCGCCGTGCCGCCAGGCATGACCACCTTCACCTCCCCCGCCGTAACCCATCCCACGCGCCACGCCGCACACGCCACCGCACTGGCGCTGGTGCCTGACGACGCGGTCGGCCCTTCGCCGCGCTCGAACACCCGCGCAACGATTCGTCCCTCGGATTCAAGCATCGCCCATTGCAGGTTCACCCCTGCCGCACACGGCTGCCCTGCCCCGATCGGCAGGGCGTAGGCGATGCGGGTCAATCCGTTGGCCAACGCCGACTCGCGCATCTGCGCGTTACTCGGCAACGCATCGGCACCTGTCACCAACGTCACGCAGTGGGGATTACCGATGCGTACGAACTGGCTGCGGTTCCAGGCAGGATCGAGCGCCGACAATCGCCGCACATGACTGACTTCTCGACCGTTCAACGTCACGGGTTCAACGCCTTGCGCAGCCACCGCTTCAGGCCCGAATGATGGCCGCCCCAAGTCCAGCCAGAACCCTTGCACACCATCGATTTCAGCGGGTTTCACTGAGGTCTCCACCGGCGAAAGCGCATCGCTCTTGTCGTGATGAACCCGCAGCTGACAGGCCTCTTTCGTCGGCATCAGCCCTTGTTCGCCAAGGGCCTGGGAAAAAATCGTCAGGCCATTGCCACTGCGCTCGGCCAGGGTGCCGTCGGTGTTGACGATCAACAGGTCAAAAGGCGGCGACGATTGAAACGGCCCCACCAGCAAACCATCGCAGCGATGTGCCTTGCTGCCGGGCGGTTGTGTACCGGGGACCCAGCCGCAGAACGCCTCGATGGCCGACGACGCCCAGGCCCCACGGCTTTGCGCGGCCAGGCTGGCTTGTTCAGGCAGGTCGATACCGCAACCGCGCAGCGCATCAGGCATCACGACCGCGTAGATATTCCCTCGAGCATCGTACATCCGCGTCATGGCACCCCCTCTATGAACAATTGATGCGTCGACGATATCGCGAAACAGCGGCCGGCTGTGCAAGGATGTCACCCTGCCTGACTGCGATTCCACCCGGACGTGCTGAGCGAACCCTTTGCGGTTGTTCACTGTCCCTTGGGGACGCGACGTTTTTTGCCAAGGATTGATATGACCAACCTCAACACCCAAGCCACCTTCGTCCCCGGACGTCTGGAACAGATGTCCACCCGCATCGCCTTTTTCATCGCAGGCTTCGGCATCGCGGCCTGGGCGCCACTGGTGCCTTACGCCAAGGCGCGGGCCGGGCTGGATGAAGGCACCCTAGGACTGTTGCTGTTGTGTCTGGGAGTGGGCTCGATTCTGGCGATGCCCATGGCCGGTATTCTGGCGACGCGTTTCGGCTGCCGTCGGGTGTTGAGCGGCGGGACTTTGTTGATCTGTGCGGCACTGCCGCTGTTGGCGACGGTGTCTACGATTCCGGCATTGATTGCGGCGTTGTTCATGTTCGGCGCGGGCCTGGGCACGGTGGATTCGACGGTGAACCTGCAAGCGGTAATCGTTGAGCGAGCCAGCGGCAAGACCATGATGTCGGGGTTTCATGGGTTGTTCAGCCTTGGCGGAATCGTCGGCGCGGCGGGTGTCAGCGCGCTGCTCGGCTTGGGGATGTCGCCACTGGGGGCGATGCTGGTGGTGATCGTGCTGCTGGTGGTGGCGTTGCTCAAGGCCGCGCCGCATCTATTGCCCTATGGCAGCGAAAGCTCCGGCCCGGCGTTTGCCGTGCCGCATGGCATCGTGCTGTTTATCGGCGGGATGTGTTTCATCGTGTTCCTGGCCGAAGGTGCGGCGCTCGACTGGAGCGCGGTGTTCCTGGCGCAGGAGCGCGGGATCGACACGGCGTATGCAGGGCTGGGTTATGCGGCGTTTGCGTTGACCATGACTGTCGGGCGTTTGACCGGCGATGCGATTGTCCGGCGCCTCGGTGCTACACGAGTGATTGTGTTCGGTGGATCGACGGCCGCGGCGGGCCTGGCGCTGGCGACATTCGCACCGAGCTGGGAAGCGGCACTGGTGGGTTATGCGCTGCTCGGCGCTGGCTGTTCGAACATCGTACCGGTGCTCTATACCGCCGTGGGCAAACAGACCGTCATGCCGGAAAGCATTGCCGTGCCGGCCATTACCACCCTGGGTTATGCAGGGATTCTCGCCGGGCCTGCGGTGATCGGCTTTATCGCCCATGGCAGCAGTTTGAGTTTTGCCTTTGGGTTGATGGCGGTGTTGCTGGTGGCCGTGGCGATTGGCGGGAAGGTGTTGAAGGTTTAAAAGCATCGCGGGCAAGCCTCGCTCCCACAAGGATCTTCAGTGAACACAGCATTTGTGTACGCCAAAGATCATGTGGGAGCGGGCTTGCTCGCGAAAGCGTTGGGTCAGGCGACGGCTTTTTCGGCTGGATGTCCGTCTTCGCGGGCAAGCCTCGCTCCTACAAGAGATCTTCAGCGGACACAGATTTTGTGTACGACACAGATCCTGTGGGAGCGGGCTTGCCCGCGATGAAGTTAACTCGGTCGATCAGAACCCGACGCTGGCCTGCACGAAGAATGTACGTGGTGCGCCGACGTACATCCCCGAGTTGTTGTCGCTGGAGCGGGTGAAGTATTGCTTGTCGAAAATGTTCTTCACCCCTGCGCCGACTTTCAGGTTCGACAGTTGCGAGCCAAAGTCATACCCCCCACGCACGTTCCAGGTGACGTAACCCGGGATGTCGCCGTACTGGCCGTCCGCGCTGCCTTCAGTGATGTAGTTGCCGCTGAAACTGCCATCAGCGTTCACCGCGGTGCCTGGCGAGCGCTGTTTGGATTGGGCAAAGGCATCGAGGTTGTAGGTCCAGCGGTTAATGTCGTAACGCAGGCCGGCGGTCGCCACCTGACGCGAATAGAACGGTAGGTCGCGGCCCTTGAAGCCTGGAATCTCGCCTTCATAAACGGCGCGGGTGTAGGTGAAACCGGCGTTGGCGGTCAGGCCGTCGAGCCGTGGGTCCAGCGCCGCCATGTCGTAATGCACCGAGGCTTCAAGGCCTTGGTGCGTGGTGGCGCCGAGGTTGGTCCAGCCCACATCGTTGCTGATGTATTGCAGTTCTTTATCGAAGTCGATGTAGAACAGCGTCACTTCCCCGCCCCAGACGTCATCGTTGTAGCGCGTGCCGATCTCGTAGGTCTTGGCCTTTTCCGGGTTCAGGCCGTTGGCGGTGTTGTCACCCGAGCCCCCCTGACCGAGCTGGAAATATTGCAGGCTGCCAAACGAGGTTTCGTAGTTGGCGAACAGCTTCCAGGCCTCGGACATGTGATACATCACGCTCAGGGCCGGCAGCGGTTCGTTGCTGTCGATGCTGCGGCGTTTTTCCTGCACAGGTTTGCCGGCGGTGTCGAGCACCGGCCGGTCGTGCCATTCGGTACTGATGCTTTCAAAACGGATGCCGGGTGTCACGGTCCAGTTGCCGACGTCGATCTTGTCATCGATGTACACAGCGTGGGCTTCGGTGCCGCCGGTGCGATCCTGGAACACATGACCATCGGAGGTTTTGGTGACCACCGGCTGATTGTTCACCAGCGCCAGACGGCTCGCCTCTTCATGCATGCCCTCTTTCAGGTAGCGATAACCGACGCTGGCTTCCTGAGTGGTCGGGCCCAGATCGAACACATGGGACACACGCGGTTCGATGCCGAAGGTGTAGTAAGTACGCGGATAAGAGCTGAGGGTTTTCTGGTCGCGAGCGGCGATGGTGCTGCCACGAAAACTGTCGGAATAGTAGGTCAGCACTTCGGCCTGGGTGCGGTCGTCGATCTGTCGAATCCACTTGAAGGACACGTCCTTGCGGCGGCCGCTGAAGTTGTCATGGTCGCGGTCGGACTGAAACGGATCAGCGTCGTACTGCTTCTGCGTCAGGCCACCGGGCATGTCGGCGCTGGCGTCGTAGTAATGGAAATTGAGGCTGAAATCGTCCTGATCGGTGGGCGCCCAATGGGTCTTGAGGATCACGTCGTCGATGTCATTACTGTTGTTGCTTTTGCGATAACCGTTGCCGTTCACGCCGGAATACAACAGCGCCACGCCCATGCCGTTATCGGCGGTGCCACCGAGAAACGCGGTGTCGATGTGTTTCCAGCCGCCGCGCTGGGTGGTTTCCAGGGTGGTGCCGATTTCGCCGGTGGCTTTCTCCGGGATCGCGCGGGTGACGAAGTTGATCACGCCACCGACGTTCTGCGGCCCATAACGCACGGAACCGGCGCCGCGCACCACGTCGATGCTGTCGAGGTTGCCGGAAGAAATCGGTGCCATGGACAGCTGCGGTTGCCCATAAGGGGCGAAGGCGGCCGGCACGCCGTCGATCAGCACGGTGGAGCGTGGCGACAGGCGCGAGGTCAGGCCACGCACGCCAACGTTCAGGGAAATGTCGCTGCCGCCGGTGCCGTTGGCGTCCTGCACTTGCACGCCGGGTACGCGACGCAGCACGTCACCAACGTTCATGGCGCCCTGCTCGACCATGGCTTCACGACGGATCACCGTGCGCGCACCGGGATGGTTTTGCACCACGGCGGCGTTGGCATCACCGAGCCAGTCGCCGACCACTTTGATGTCGGTCACGCCCAACTCCAGCGGACCGTTGGCGGCGGAAGTCGGGGCTGGTATCAGGGTCACCGAGCCTTCATCGATCTGATATTCCAGACCGCTGCCTTGCAGCAATTGGCGCAAAGCCTGTTCCGGCGAGAGATTGCCATCGACTGCCAGAGCCTGTTTGCCGGCCACCAGTTCAGGGCTGAAAAAAACCTGCAGCGAGGTTTGCTGACCCAACTGACTCAAGGCCTGACCCAGCGGCTGCGCCTGAATATGAATGGCATCGGCAGCGAACGCCTGGGGCAGCGCCGAGCTGACCGCCAGGGCGAGAGCGAGGGGCAACCAGGATGATTTGTTATTTTTAGCGGTGGTTTTTTTCACGTCGAACATTGTCCTGTGGATCGCAAGAGTGTGCGGCTGTTAATGCAAACCAGTTGCAGTTGGACAAGAAGACGAAGAACTCGAAAAAAACCTGAATCTATCGGGCAATTATTTCCTGACTGCCGTCATCGAGGGTGCGAATGGCTACCGGCAGAATGCTCGGCAAGGCCTTGAGCAAGGCGTCGGTGTTGTCGGATTTGAACACGCTGGTCAGGCGCAGATCGCCCACTTTGGCGCTACCGACCGTCAGTGGTTTTGCCCGATAACGCGACACTTCTTCGGCCACTTCGCTGAGGCTGGCATTGTTGAATACCAGTTTGCCGTTGCGCCACGCGGTCAGTTCGGCAGAGTTGACCGTATAGGCCGCGGCCACCTTCCCCAGAGCATCGACGCGAGTGCCAAGGCCAGCGGTGAGGCTGACGAAATCGGCGCCGCTACCTTGAACCTTGACCGTGCCCTGCTCCACCGCGACCCGGGTTTCAGTGTTGTCGCGACGTACGTCGAAACGGGTGCCAGTGACCGTGACCTTGCCGCTGCCCGCCTCGACCACGAACGGTCGGCTGCTGTCGTGCTCGACGCTGAACATCGCCTCGCCTTGCGTCAACTCGATGCCGCGACGATCTTTTTCATAGCGCACCTGCACCCGGCTGCGGCTGTTCATATCGATCACCGAACCGTCTGGCAACGCCACATGACGACGCTCGCCAAGGGCCGTGGAATATTCAGCGGTGTAGGTCGCCGGAGGGTTCAAGCCACTGAACAACCCCAGGCCGAGCGCCACCGCCAACACACTGGCGGCCACCGCGTAACGCACCAGCGGATGACGTGTGCGGCGCGCCGGCGGGGTTTCGCACAAGGCGTGCAAACGCTTGGCGGGCAGCAGATCTGTTGCCGCCCACAGGCTCTGGAGCATTTGATATTCGTCGCGATGCTGAGGGTGTTCGTCCAGCCAGATCTCGAAGCCTCGCCGATCTTCGGCGTTGACGGCAGGTTCCTGCAAACGCACAAACCACCGCGCCGCGTCATCGCGAACCGTTGTTTGCCCGCACGCACAATCACGAGTATCCATCATGGAAAGTCCTGTTTGGCCGGGGATGAAAAGGCGCGGCGAATCATGGCTGTAACCCGTCCAGGCGATCACGCAAATGCCGCAGGGTGCGGATCATATACTTTTCCACCATGTTCTTGGACAGCCCCAGGCGCTCAGCGATTTCGGCCTGGGTCAGGCCTTCGATCTTCTGCCAGACGAACACCTTGCGACAGTTGACCGGCAGCTCGGTGAGCGCCCGTTCGATGGAATCCGCCAACTGGATCGCGTGCATGAAATGCTCCGGGTCGCCGGACGACGACACACTGTGATCGATCGCCTCCGACTCCATGGCGCCCCGCCGATCCTCACGCCGATAACCGTCCACCGCAATGTTGCGCGCGGTCTGGTGCAAATACGCCCGAGGTTGTTGCACCGCCGCCGAATCAGACTCAAGCACCCGCACGAAGGTGTCATGGGCCAGGTCCTCGGCCTGCTGACGATTTCTCAGGCGACGGGTCCAGGTGCCGATCAACTCTTCGTAATGCTCGAAAAAGCCGTGTCTGCGGGGCAGCTTGGGGGTCATTGCGGTGTGCTGTGGGGAGGAGGCGTGAATAGTAATGCTTCCTATTAAGGCCGGCAAATCATTCCTCAGAGCGTCTGATAAAGAGTCAAGCAGTGATAGAAGCCAATCATTTCCCTCACTATTCCAAGAGCACCTGACGATCGGCAGCAGAAAACAATTGTCAGTTAATATTACCTACGTCATATTACAGATGTAATAAAGCGCCGTTCATGACCAGCATGCCCAGCCTTGAACCCGACCTTGCTGTCCCGGTGAGCACACCCAAGCCTCCCCTGCTTAAAAGGCTGGTCTTGCTGACGGCAGCCATCGCTGCCTTAGTGTTTATCGGGTTGTACGCAGCTCATTGGTGGACCGCCGGGCGTTTCATCGAAGAAACCGACGATGCCTATATCGGTGGTGACGTCACGGTGATCGGGCCGAAAGTCGCGGGGTATATCGAAGAAGTGCTGGTCACCGACAACCAGAAGGTCAAGGCTGGCGATGTGCTGATTCGGCTCGACGCCCGTGACTATCGCGCCAACCTGGCCAAGGCCGAAGGTGCGGTGGCTGCCGAAGAAGCGTTACTCGCCAACCTCGACGCCACCGAACAACTGCAACACGCGGTGATCGGCCAGGCCCGCGCCGGCATCGATGCCGCGGGTGCCGAAACCGCGCGCTCGCGGGACGATAACGCCCGCTACAAACGCCTGGTGAACAGCAATGCCGTCTCGGTGGAAAGCGCGCAACGGGCCGACGCCACCTTCAAGACTGCACAGGCGCAGAGTGCCCGAGCCCAAGCCGAATTGCTGGCCGCGCAACGCCAATTGAACGTGATTGAAACCCAGAAGCAGCAAGCGCGCGCCGCGTTGATCCAGGCGCGGGCCGAGCGTGATCTGGCGCAATTGAATGTCGGTTACACCGAGTTGAAAGCCCCCGTCGACGGCGTGATCGGCAATCGCCGGGCACGGGTCGGCGCTTATGCCCAGGCCGGTTCGCAACTGTTGTCGGTGGTGCCGGCCAGCGGGCTGTGGGTCGATGCCAATTTCAAGGAAGATCAGCTGTCGCGGATGACGCCGGGCCAACGTGTGATCGTTCATGCAGACGTGCTCAAGGGGCGTGAATTCCACGGTCATCTGGACAGCCTTGCGCCGGCCAGTGGTTCGCAGTTCAGCGTGCTGCCACCGGAAAACGCCACTGGCAACTTCACCAAAATTGTCCAGCGAGTGCCGGTGCGAATCCTGCTCGATCCCGCTGACGGCGTGCTCGGTCACCTGCGCCCCGGTTTGTCGGTGACTGCCGAAGTGGACACCCGCGCCGAGCCTGAAACCCCGACCGTGGCCAGCACACCATGAGTCGCGCCCTCGCCGCCCCCGCGCTGCCGTTCGACGCCGCCAACATGGCGACGGCGACCAAGGTGTTCGCCTTCGCCACGATGTGCATCGGCATGTTCATTGCGCTGCTGGATATCCAGATCGTCTCGGCGTCGCTGCGTGACATCGGCGGCGGGCTCTCGGCTGGCACCGACGAAACTGCATGGGTACAGACCAGTTACCTGATCGCCGAAATCATCGTGATTCCGCTGTCGGGTTGGCTGTCCCGAGTGTTCTCGACCCGTTGGTTGTTCTGCGCTTCGGCGGTGGGTTTCACTTTAGCCAGCCTGCTCTGCGGCGCGGCCTGGAACATCCAGAGCATGATCGCCTTCCGCGCCTTGCAAGGGTTTCTCGGTGGTTCGATGATCCCGCTGGTGTTCACCACCGCGTTCTTTTTCTTCACCGGTAAACAACGGGTAATCGCCGCCGCGACCATCGGTGCCGTGGCCTCGCTGGCACCGACGCTGGGGCCGGTGATCGGGGGCTGGATCACCGACATTTCGTCCTGGCACTGGCTGTTCTACATCAACCTGGTGCCGGGAATTTTCGTCGCGGTGGCGGTGCCGATGCTGGTGAAAATCGACCAGCCGGAACTGTCGCTGCTCAAGGGTGCCGACTACCTGAGCATGCTGTTCATGGCGGTGTTTCTCGGTTGCCTGCAATACACCCTCGAAGAAGGCCCACGCTTCAACTGGTTCAGCGACAGCACGATCCTGACCACCGCCTGGATCAGCGGCCTGGCCGGATTGGCTTTCATCGGTCGGACCTTGCACGTGGCCAATCCGATCGTCGATCTGCGTGCCTTGAAAGACCGCAACTTCGCCCTCGGTTGTTTCTTTTCGTTCGTCACGGGGATCGGCCTGTTCGCGACTATTTACCTGACGCCACTGTTTCTCGGTCGTGTACGTGGCTACGGCGCGCTGGATATTGGCCTGGCGGTTTTTTCCACCGGGGTGTTCCAGATTCTGGCGATTCCACTGTACGCCTTTCTGGCCAACCGCATTGACCTGCGCTGGGTCATGATGATCGGCCTTGGGTTGTTCGCCTTGTCGATGTGGGATTTCAGCCCGATCACCCACGACTGGGGGGCTAAGGAATTGATGCTGCCACAAGCCTTGCGCGGGATCGCTCAACAACTGGCAGTGCCGCCCGCGGTAACCCTGACCCTCGGCGGGTTGGCACCGGCACGGCTCAAACATGCCTCAGGGTTGTTCAACCTGATGCGCAACCTCGGCGGCGCGATGGGCATCGCGGCGTGCGCGACCATCCTCAATGACCGCACCAACCTGCACTTCACCCGGTTGGCGGAGAACCTCAACAGCACCAACGAAGCACTCAATCAGTGGCTATCCCAGGTCGGCAATAACTTCGCCGCCCTCGGCCAAAGCGGTGACATCGGCGTCACCGCCAGCCTGCGTCAGTTGTGGCTGCTGACCTACCGCGAAGCGCAGACACAAACCTATGGCGACGCGTTCCTGATGATCATGGTCTGCTTCATCCTCGCCACGGCGATGGTGCCCTTGATGCGCAAGATACAACCACCGGCCGCGCCGAGTGCTGATGCGCATTGAGGCTTGCCCCTGTTGGGTCGCGAAGCGGCCCCTCTCCCGACACAGAAGCATAAGAAGGCCCCCCGTAGGAGCTGCCGAAGGCTGCGATCTTTTGATCTTGCTCTTGTGGCGAGGGAGCTTGCCCCCTCGCCACAACAACGCCCGCCGCTACTCCGAAGGCCGTGCCCTCAACCGCCGCCCAATCACATCCAGCACATCGCACCCATCCCGCAGAGGAATGGCGCAGAGCAAAGCAAAGTCGCTGAGAATCATCGAATCGCATTCGACTGAGCCGCGCATGGACAGATTTTCGAGCACCTGCGTTACAGCACGAATTCGATAGCTGGCGGCGTCGGTCAGGATATCGAGCGGCGCGTGGGTATCGACGAACAGGGTGGGCATGTCGGTGCAGTTGCTGGTGAGCGCCATGAAGCGGTTTTTGGGGTGGGGAATTGGTTTTTCGTAGGGTGGATCGGGGTGAAGATTTTTCATTTTTAAACCTCTGGTAGAAGTGGAGCTACCATCAGCCTTCCTACAGGCTTGGGTGGCAGCTATACGCGGGGTAGGAATATCGAGACCAGAGAACTCGACCACACCGAAGCGTGCCCGCGCACAGCCGCCGCAACTGATCTTACGGACGCACGTTGATGGCCGCAAATTCAGGTGTCGACGCCAAAGCGTCCTCTCTAGTCTTGAAGGGTTCCTACACCCTGCCACTGAATTTTCAGTGACTGCCAAAGACTATCGATGGAGCTCATTTCGCACCAGTTCATGGAAACCGCTACGAGTTGAAGGAAACTTCCGACGAGCTTGTCCGGAAATTTCGCGGCCTATGAGACCGCCATCGCGGGCAAGCCTCGCTCCTACAGATCACCGCCGTCCTGTAGGAGCGAGGCTTGCCCGCGATTGAGCGCGAAGCGGTCATAAAATCCTTCAGACACTAAATTAACGGACTTCACCATGTGGACTGATCTTCAAGGCTGGCCTTATGAAGATCGTCTTTCCACTCTTCGCTCGCCAATCTATATATATCCTCAAAAAAACCACGAGGGTCTTTCAGCGCATACCATTCAGTTCGCGGCCAACTTGAGTCATACACATCGTCTATATTGAACAAAATTTGAAAGTCATAGTTACAATCTTTTAGCTTTTCGGCCAAAAACTCAAACAACACAAACTTGTGCCGATAAGATAAACACCTCAATTTCAAACTATACCTAACGATCAGAACATCTCTATCAACCTGATTATCAGGATCAAAGGCTACGAGTTCTTCCCCTCGAGTCTCCTCACGATCATAGACATTAAACACCCCAATAAACCACATCAGGTTCGGTTCAAAATCTTCATTCATAAAGGGATCTTTCAACATCACTTTCTCTCCGAGGGAAAACCCGTATACGGCCAAGCTACCTTATCCTGATCAAACTTAACCTCAAACCAATCTAAATCATCATTCAGCGTGGGATTTGGATTGTCTTTTTTGTTCGGTCGATAACCGCGACCCGCACCAGGCAACTCCATCCTTACAATTGGGTCATTATTGTGATCCCGACCTGTATATGGGTCCAGCCCGAGCCTTTCCCTCGTCATAGCTTTGTTCAACGCATTAAAATGAACTCTCCAGTTTGCGAACTGGGAGCTTAAATTTCCTCTTGGTGGTACTGGAACTCTTCCCGTTTCAGGGTGTGCTCCATTAATAGCCCTCTGCTTTAGTGCAGCATCAGGTATTTCTGAACTGTGCTTTTTAACAGTGTGCATGTCGTATTTATCCTCCATCGCCATGACCCGCCCCTTGGCATTCGCCTCAGCCAACTCATCTATCCGCGCGCGCCGCTGTTCAGTCGTCAGCTTCGGCAGCGGTGGGTCACCCTCATCCACCTTGACACCAGCAACACCATCCGGCGCGGAACACCCAGGCTTATTCGGTGGCGGACAGTTCCCGCTCAACCCCAACGGATCAACCCATCCCGTTGGATTCGGGGTGTATTGATACTGGTTCAGCCCACCCGCCAACTTGACCGGATCCGGCGTCAGGTATCGACCAACCTCCGGATCATAGTACCGATGCCGGTTGTAGTGCAGACCGCTCTCGGCGTCGAAATATTGCCCCTGAAACCGCAGCGGCTGATCGAGCTGCTCGCCCCCACCGAGCGCCAGACGCGTGACTTTGCCGTAGGCGCTGTACTTCGCCGACCAGACAATCTCACCACCAAAATCCGTCAGTTCCTGCGGCGTTCCAAGGTGATCGAGTTGGTAGTAAAACGGGCAGGCCTTTTTCGGGCCTTTGCCGTCGAGCATGGCCAATGGGCGGAAGCTGCCCGGCTCGTATAGGTAGCTGCGGTAATGCTCTTTGCTGCTTTCAGCGACGAGGTTATCGCCCTGCCAGAAAAACTCGGTAGTTTTGCCATCGACGGTTTTGGCGATGCGGCGGCCGAAGGCGTCGTAGCGGTAGCTGGAGCAACGACCGTCCGGGGTAGTGACGCCGACCAGTCGGTGCTGGCAGTCGTAGCGGTATTCGGTGACGAGTTTTTGCGCGGTGCCGCGGCGTTCGCGGATGAGGTTGCCGAAGGCGTCGTAGTCGTAGTGGCGGTCGCCTTGCATGAGCAGACGATTACCCATCACCTTCGCGGCGCCGGGACGGTCCTGCATCAGCAGGTTGCCGGCCGGATCGTGGGCGAAGGTTTCCGGTGGGGCGTCGCGGGAATGGCGCACGCGAATCAGGCGGTTGAGCGGGTCGTACTGGTAGCTGCGTTGGCCGTGGCGGGTGTCGGCGATCTGGTCGAGGTTGCCGTTGAGGCTGTAGGCATAGTCGCGGCGGTACAGGCTTTTTTGCTGTTGGCTGACAGCATGGGCCTTCAAACGGCCTTGGTCGTCGTAGGCGTATTCGCTGAGCAGCAGGCCCTGTTGGCGTTGTTGCTCTTGACCGAATTTGTACGTGTGGCTTGTAAGACGTGCACCGTTGAGGTCGATGGCCGTCAGCGCGCCGCCCTTGGCGTGGTGGTAATCGAGTTTGCTGCCGTCTGGCAGGCGCAGGCGGTTGAGCTGGCCGCAGGCGTCATAGGCATAACGCAAGGTGCCCCAGCCCTGATGCTCGGTGATCAGGCGATCCTGTTGGTCGTACTCGAATTCCAGCGGATGGTCGTGGCCATCGTCGACGCTGGTCAGTCGGCCCAGCGAGTCGTAGCGGTACTTGACCTGGATGCCATCGGGCAGGGTCTTGGTTAGCAACCGTCCGGCCGAGTCCCGCTCATAAGCCGTAACCAGCTGCGAGCCGTCGTCGCCGAACTCGGTTTTCTCCAGCAGGTGGCCGTTGAGGTCGTAGGCATACGCGGTGCGGCGGCCGTCGAATCCGGTTTCCTGTCGGATCAGGCCGTTGGCCGTGTAGTCCAGCCGATATTTTTCACCGGATTCGTTTTCGATTTCCGTGAGCAGCAGCTGCGCGTTGTCGTAGCGGTACTGGAGCTGGGTTCCATCCGGATTGATCCGGCGGCTGACCAGGTGCAGGTCGTCGGCGTATTCGTAGCGGGTGATGCGACCCAGTTCATCGCGCTCCGCGGTGATCTGGCCGTAGGCGTTGTAGCTGAACCCGCGGCTGGCGCCGGTAGGCAAAGTCGTCTGGAGCAGTCGGCCGATGGCATCCCATTGGTAGCGGGTGACCGCGCCGTGTTCATCCTGACGGGTCGTCTGCCGACCCAGCGCATCGTAGGAAAACTTTCGCTGCCCACCGTCCGGCAAAGTCTCTTCGAGCAACTGCCCCAAGGCATTCCAGACGAACACATGTCGGCTGGTGTCCGGGTAGCGGATCGACAGCAGCTGACCTTTTTCGTCGTAGTGATAGTGGGTGACCTGCCCGTCAGGATCGGTCGCCTCAGTGACATCGCCCTGGGCATTGCGCTGGTAGGTCCACACCGCTTTGCCGCGATAGCGCGCATGCAGGAAACCGTTGCGATACTCGTAGGCCGTTGGCTCGTCTTCCGGCGAAATCAGCGCCACCAACCGTCCGACTTCGTCGTAACGGTATTCGGTGACGGCGCCGAGCGGATCCTGCTCGGCCACCAACCGGCCGTTGTCGTCATAGGCCTTGAGCTGTTCACCACCGTTCAGCTCGACCTTACGCACCAGCCGCGCGCGGTCGTCGTGGAGGTAAACCTCTTCACTGCCATCGATGTTCAGGACCGTAACGCTGCCGTGGTCATCCCAGACATAACGCGCATCCATCTGCGCAAACGACGCCCAGTGCCGGATGCAGCGCGCTGCCTTGCCAGACCTTTCCCACGCCCAGAAGAAACTCGCGCCACCGGCCAGTTGCCGCTGCAGGATCACGTGCCGGTCGTCGTAATCGTAACGCTCGCTTTCCCCGGCGGCGTTGCTCGCTTCGATCAGATGAGCGCGTTCGTCGTAGCGGTAACTGACCAGCGTCTGCTCGGTGTGCCAGGCCTCGGCGAGGGTCTGCGCCGGGACAAAAACCTGATAGTCGACGGCGATCAGATGAGCGCGGTCATAGCGTAACAACAAGGCGCGGCCGGCACCGTTGTCGAGGCGCTGAATGCGCTGCTGGCGATCGCGGGTGATGCGCAGGCGGTTGTCGTATGCGTCGCTGATCGCCGTGAGACGACCGTTGTGAAAGTGGTAGAAACGCGCGTCGTCGCCGGCCTGGACGAGGATCAGTTCCTCGGGCTCATCGCCGAGATAAATCGCGGCGTGCGACAGGCTGTTGTGGATCGCCGGGCGCTCAATAGATGGCAGTGGGAAGGTGGTGCGGCGGTTTTCGTGGTCGATCCAGATGACCGTGTCGCCCTCGATTTCCAGCCGATGGGCGAGCGAATGGCTCCAGCCATAACCGAGGCCGCAATCGATCTCGGCGGCGCTGGTGCGATAGAGCCGGGTGAAGTCGAACGGCAGGATGCCGTCCAGCGAACCGTCGGTGAGGGTCAGCAGTTCTTCGCCGGTGACCATCGACACCGGGCATTTGTTGGTGGCGGTTTTGTCGGCGGAATCGGCGCTGTCGCCGTTGGGGTTGGTGGCCTGTTTCGAGGCGTCGTCGTGGTGTTCGTCTTTTTTCAGTGTGGTGTTGCGTTTGGCATCCCAGCGCAGCTGCATCCGACCTTTTTTCAGACCCGCTGCGACACCGCGTGCGGCGACTGCTTTGTACTGGTCGACGTACTTCATGAAACTGTCGATGATCGTGAAAATCGCTTTGATAAAGCGCACTACGGCATTGATGATTCGAGCGCCGTAGTTGACCAGGCGCATGCTCAGATAGGCGATCCCGGCACCCGCCCCGGCGAACGTCAGGACAATCCCGATCAGAATGTCGATCAGCAATTGCACCACGCCCGCCGAGACCGCTTCAGCGGTTTTACCGGCGATCTCGCTAGGTGGCAGCATGTCCAGCCACAGACTAGCTGTGCGCAGCAGCAAACACAGGGCCGCTTCGTCACTGGCCAGCAGCTGGATTTTTTGCATCACCTGCGGTGATTTTTCCGCCAGCTCGCGCAACTGATCGGCACCGCTACCCAATCGCTTAGCAAACCGGTCGGGATCCTTGAGGATGTCCGACAGCAGGCTGATGCTGTCCCATACACCTTCGATCGCCGCCCAACTCCCCGCAAGCATTCCATTGCCTACAGCAACCGAAGATGATTCCGACCACTTCGGCTTGAACGTCTGCCATTCCTCACGCAGCCAGTTATCGAGCTTCGTGGTCAGGCCGCCATAGGAAGAAAAAAGCTCATCAACTTGTTCCGGCGTCACTTCGCTGTGAACGTGAACGCGGTAGAACTTGCCCTCTTCCCCTCGGAATGTTCCCTTGCCGTTTTTATCGAGCGTGACCGGCGTCGACTTACCGCCATCCATCGCGATCACATCGACCTGAATGTCCCCCACGGGAATGTCATAAACCGATTCGAACTTGCTCTCGATTTCGAGCTTTCCGCCTTTCGGGCACTCGACGACGGTGGAGATAAACTCGTCGTCGCCGCTGCTGACAACGGTGCTGGAGCTTGCGAACCGGATGATCCGTTCCATGCCCATCAGCGACGGCAGATCCGCCACGTGGCTGGCCTGGTCGGCGGCTCGGTTGAGCCAGTGATTGAGCTGTTCGCGATAGAGCGAGAGGGTGTGCGGAAAGTTGTCGAGTTCCTCCTCGATGCGGGTAACGTGCTCCATCAACGCACCGAGAAGTACGGAGTTGCTGGATATAAGGAGTCGAACATGAGCAATCCCTCGCGCAGAAAATTAGGCGCGGGGACTTTGCGTGGGATCGATCAGGAAAGAAGTCGGGAAAGGTGGAAATAGCTGTAGGGGGATTCGCTGATTAACAGCGACTCAATAACGCGCAATCCAGGTGGGAGCAGGCTTGCTCGCGAAGACGGCAGCACAGTCAACATTGATGTCGCCTGACATACCGCTTTCGCGAGCAAGTCGGATCGCCGCTCTTAACTGACTGGCATTAGAGCCAGGGCGTTACGCCTGAGGCATTTTGCGAAAACCCACGGCCAGGCGATTCCAGCTGTTGATGGTGGAAATCGCCACGGTCAGGTCGACCATTTCCTTGGGGCTGAACTCGGCGCTGAGCAGCGCATAGTCTTCGTCCGGCGCGTGGGTCAAGCTCAGCTGGGTCAGGGATTCGGTCCAGGCCAGCGCGGCGCGCTCACGATCGGTGAAGAACGGTGCCTCGCGCCAGGCCGTCACGGCAAACAGCCGGCGTGGAGTTTCCCCGCCCTTGATGGCATCGACAGTGTGCATGTCGATGCAAAAGGCGCAGCCGTTGATCTGCGAAGCGCGCAGCTTGACCAGTTCGATCAGCGACTTTTCCAGCGGCAGCTTCGAGACGGCGGTTTCCAGGGCGATCATGGCTTTCAGGCCGTCTGGGGAGGCGGTGTAGAAATCGATACGAGGTTGCATGGTGAGCTCCAATCACGGGTGGGATTGGCGCTACGTTAATACCGACGTGGGGTTGAACAAATAGCCAATTATTGGGAAGTTGAGGATGCCAATAGACCATTGGGGGTTGCCTGTTCCGGCCTCTTCGCGAGCAAGCCCGCTCCCACATTAGATCTTCAGTGAACACAGGTTTTGTGTCCGGCCAAGATCAAGTGTGGGAGCGGGCTTGCTCGCGAAGGGGCCGGAACAGGCAACCAACACATCAGCCGCTACGACTACGCAACCACTGCAAAAACCCCTTCTTCGCCACCACCTTCGGCACTTCCTGAGTCAACGTCTGAGCCTTGTGCAAACGGAAATCGAGTAACGCCTTCATCGCTTCGCTGATGTCGTGTCGCGCCTCCAGGCACGGTTTGAGGTATTCCTTCTCGATCCGGTACAAACTGCAAAAAGTCTTGGCGCTGATGTCCGCCGGCACTGACGAATCAGACAATATCCCGGCCTCGCCAATCACCTCGCCCGGCCCCATGCGCCCGGATTCGAACTTGACCCCGCCACGGCTCAGCTCCACCGACACCACACCTGATTCGATGATGAACAAATGATCGCTGACCTCCCCCGCTGACAGGATCATTTCCCCGGCGCGGAAGGTTTGCAGGGTCATGTTCTGGCTAAAGGCTTCTTTCTCTTCCTGACGCAGGGTCGAGAAAATGTTCGAGCTTTCCAGCAGCGCCAGCGGCCGTGACAGGGTAGCGGGCGTATTGGGTTCGACGCTCGACAACAGGCTGATACCCGAAGCCTGCAAGTGCCGGAACGCCAGATCAAACAGCTGATTACGCACCATGCGCTTCTGGTCCATGGAGACCACGAACCCGCTGATTTCGTATTCCACACCGGCGCCGCCAGAGCTTTTCAACGCCACGCTCGCCGCCGGTTTGTTCAACAGAAGGCGGCAGCCCTGCACGGCCCGTTCCAGTGCATCGATCACCTTTTGCGGACGCGCATGGGGGCTTACTTGCAAGCTGATCGACACCCCGAAAATGTCACTGGGTCGGCTGAAGTTGATGATCTTGGCCTTGGCCGCCAACGAGTTGGGAATCACCGCCATGCTGCCTTGCGCGGTTTGCAGGCGCGTGGCGCGCCAGTCGATGTCGATGACCCGGCCTTCGGTGCCGTCGATGGAGATCCAGTCATCCAGTTGATAGGGTTTGGTAGTGTTGAGGACGATCCCGGAGAACACGTCGCTGAGGGTACTTTGCAAGGCCAGGCCGACGATGATCGCCAACGCACCGGACGTTGCCAGCACGCCCTTGACCGGCAAATCGAGCACGTATGCCAGGGCAGCGATGACCGCGATCAGGAAAATCACCGCGCCGAGCAGATCCTGCAACAAGCGCCCGGTGTGTCCGACCCGTTGCATCATCCCCGCACCGATCAACACCGTCAGGGTGCGCGCGGCGAACAGCCACCAGCCAATTTGCAAACCGGTTGCTGCCAGGTGCAACGGCACGTTGTCGGCCCAGGGCGCCGGCTCCATGGGGTTCAAGCCTTCGTTGAACAGCAGCACGCTGAACAACGAAAAAATTACCAGCCGTACCGCCAGTTTCCAGTTGCTGCCGCTGGCCGCGATCAAACGCCACAAAGCCAGATCGATCAGGATCAGGATCAGCGCGCTGAGCAACGGGTGATCGGTAAGCAGTGACAGCATCAAGCAACTCCAGCAATAGTACGGATGGGCACAGTGTAGGAGGATTTGATGTCTTCAGAACAACACAAAACACCGTGGGAGCGAGCTTGTGTGGCGAGGGGGCTTGCCCCCGTTGGGCCGCGCAGCGGACCCAAGACCTGCGAGCGCTGCGCACTCGAACGGGGGCAAGCCCCCTCGCCACACAAGCCCGCTCCCACAGGATATGTGTGTATGTGCTGCCAGGGTTTACTTGCTGTTGGTGAGGGTGTTGTAGCTGGTCATCAGGTTGCGGTAGTCCGGGATGTGGTTGGAGAACAGAGTCGCCAGGCCTTCCACGTCGTTGCGCCAGTCGCGATGCAGTTCACAGGCCAGGCCGAACCAGGTCATCAGCTGGGCGCCAGAGGATGACATGCGATCCCATGCCGATTGACGGGTCAGTTCGTTGAACGTGCCGGAAGCATCGGTCACCACGAACACCTCGAAGCCTTCAGCCAGGGCCGACAGCGCCGGGAATGCCACGCAGACTTCAGTTACCACACCGGCGATGATCAGTTGTTTCTTGCCGGTAGCCTTGATCGCCTTGACGAAATCTTCGTTGTCCCAGGCGTTGATCTGGCCTGGGCGAGCGATGTACGGCGCGTCCGGGAACAGTGCCTTGAGTTCCGGCACCAGCGGGCCATTGGGGCCGGTTTCGAAACTGGTGGTCAGAATCGTTGGCAGCTTGAAGTACTTGGCCAGGTCGGCCAGGGCCAGCACGTTATTCTTGAAACGGTCCGGATCGATGTCGCGCACCAGAGAAAGCAAACCCGCCTGATGATCCACCAGCAGAACGGCGGCGTTATCCTTGTCGAGACGTTTGTAGGAAGTAGTCATGGGTCAATCCTCGCTTTTTATCGATGCCGAACGGGCCGGCGTGAGTGAACTCTGATATTTCGTTAAAACGCGGCCAAGCAAGCGTAGTCAGCCAAGCCCGGCACGCCACAGCGTTACAACAAAGATTTCAACCGGGCATCCGGCCGAAGCGCCCCGACTGGAAGTCGGCAAAGGCCTGGTGAATCTCCTGCTCGGTGTTCATCACGAACGGGCCGTGGCCGACAATGGGCTCGTCGATCGGCTCGCCGCTGAGCAGCAGCACCACGGCGTCGTTATTGGCTTCCAGACTGAGCTGATCACCGTCGCGTTCGAACAGCGCCAACTGCCCTTCTCGAACCAATTCCACACCGTTGATCTGAACCGTGCCGCGCAGCACCACCAGTGCCGTGTTACGCCCTTCATGCAGATCCAGGGTCAGCAATTTGCCGGCGTTCAAGCGAACGTCCCACACGTCGATCGGCGTAAAGGTGCGCGCCGGGCCGCTATGGCCTTCGAACTCACCGGCGATCAAACGCAGGCTGCCAGTGTTGTTCTTCAGTGGGATGCTCGGGATGTCACCGTCGAGAATCGTCTGGTAACCGGGCTCAGCCATTTTGTCCCTGGCCGGCAGGTTGACCCACAGCTGCACCATTTCCAGGGTGCCGCCGCTCTTGGCGAAACTTTCGGAGTGGAACTCTTCATGAAGAATCCCCGAGGCCGCGGTCATCCATTGCACATCGCCAGGGCCGATCTTGCCGCCGCTGCCGGTGGAGTCGCGGTGTTCCACTTCGCCCTTGTAAACGATAGTCACGGTTTCGAAACCACGGTGCGGATGCTGACCAACGCCGCGACGCTCGGTGGTCGGGGTGAATTCGGCGGGACCGGCGTGATCCAGCAGCAGAAACGGGCTGATGTGTTTACCCAGGTTGTCGTAGGAAAACAGCGTGCGAACCGGAAAACCGTCGCCGACCCAATGAGGTCGTGGGCTGGTGTAGATACCGATGATGTTTTTCATCTTTTCCTCCAAATCTGTTGTGTGACGCGATGGACAAAGCTTAAAACCGGAGCCTTTGCTGCGCTAGACTGCAAAAATCAGCCTTAGCGTTCTATTTGGAGAACGATGGTGGAAGACCTCAACACCCTGTACTACTTCACCCAAGTAGTGGAACACCACGGTTTCGCCCCGGCCGGGCGCGCGCTGGACATGCCCAAATCCAAGCTCAGCCGACGCATTGCCGAGCTCGAAGAACGCCTTGGTGTGCGCTTGCTGCACCGCAGCAGTCGGCATTGCTCGCTGACCGAAATCGGCCAGGCGTATTACCAGCGTTGCCTGGCCATGCGCGTGGAAGCCGAGAGCGCCGCCGAACTGATCGAACGCAATCGCTCCGAACCCCAGGGCCTGGTGCGCATCAGTTGCCCGACCGCGCTGTTGAATTCCTGGGTCGGGCCGATGCTGACCCGCTACATGCTCAAATACCCGTTGGTGGAGTTGTTCATCGAAAGCACCAACCGCCGGGTCGATCTGATCCACGAAGGGTTCGATATCGCTCTGCGAGTGCGCTTTCCACCGCTGGAAAACACCGACATGGTGATGAAGGTACTGGGCAACAGCACCCAATGCCTGGTGGGTATTCCGGCGTTTTTGCAGCGCTTGTCATCACCGGCCACGCCGGCTGATCTCAGCGGTCTGCCGAGCGTGCATTGGGGTGGCGCGCAGCGTGAATATCAGTGGGAATTGTTCGGCGCCGACGGTGCCAGCGCGCTGATTCGTCATACCCCGCGGATGGTCACCGACGATTTGCTGGCCTTGCGTCACGCGGTGCTCGCCGGCATCGGCATCGCCCACCTGCCGAGTGTGGTGGTGCGCGATGAGATTGCCGCCGGCCGACTGGTGGAACTGGTGCCGGGCTGGACGCCCAAGTGCGGGATCGTGCATGCGATCTTCCCCTCACGACGCGGATTATTGCCGTCGGTGCGGACCTTGATCGACTTTCTGGGCGAGGAATTCAGCCGTAGTGATATTGCTTAAGAGCAGCAGATCAAAAGATCGCAGCCTTCGGCAGCGCCTACAGATTCGATGTACGCCGCAATATCGCGGTCGAACAAAATCCCGGGTAGGAGCTGCCGAAGGCTGCGATCTTTTGATCTTATGCGCTTAGCAATTCTCCATTCATGACTTGCGGTAAACAGTGCTTTGCCCAACCAGCGGTTTTTCTCAAGGGTAGAGCCGGGGATACTCCCGCTCATTCCCACTGCACCCCCTGGAGTCATTGATGTCTATCCCCGCATTCGGTCTTGGTACGTTTCGCCTGCAAGGCCAGGTGGTCATCGATTCGGTGAGCACCGGTCTTGAGCTGGGCTACCGGGTCATCGATACCGCGCAAATCTACGAAAACGAAGCCGAGGTTGGCCAGGCCATCACGGCCAGTGGCATTGCCCGTGAAGAACTGTTCATCACCAGCAAAATCTGGGTCGCCAACTTTGCCAGAGACCGGTTGATCGACAGCCTCAAAGAAAGCCTGAAAAAACTGCAAACCGATTACCTGGACCTGACGCTGATCCACTGGCCGTCGCCGGACGATCAGGTGCCGGTCGAAGAATTCATGGGCGCGCTGCTCGAAGCCAAACGACTGGGCCTGACCCGACAGATCGGCGTGTCCAACTTCACGGTCGACCTGATGCAACAGGCCACTGCTGCCATCGGTGCCGAGAACATCGCCACCAACCAGATCGAGCTGCACCCGTACCTGCAAAATCGCAAGGTTGTCGAATTCGCCCAAAGCCAAGGCATCCAGATCACCTCTTACATGACCCTGGCCTACGGCGAAGTGCTGAAGGATCCGCTCATCCAGCAGATCGCCGATCGCCTTCAGGCGACACCGGCCCAAGTCACGCTGGCCTGGGCCATGCAACTGGGGCACGCGGTGATTCCTTCCTCCACCAAACGCGCCAACCTGCAAAGCAATCTGCAGGCCTGCACCCTGACCTTGAGCGACGCCGACATGGCGCTGATCGCAGGCCTGGATCGCGGTCAGCGGCTGACCAGCCCCAAAGGCATTGCGCCGCAGTGGGATTGAGCTTCAGCCTTGGTTCAAGTGTCTGTCCAGCGATGACATAGCGTGCTGCAGCTGATCGACGGCTTCGTCGAGCAGCACCATGTTCTCCTCATCGATGACACGCTCCAGTTGCTCGCAATGCTCGATCAAACGCACCGCCCGGACCATACGCGCACTCCCCTTGATGCGATGCGCCAAATCTTGCAGATCTGGGCGATTGCCATTGGCGTGCGCCTGGAGCAGTTTTTTCCGATCACTGCGGTTAGTCACCGCCAGTTCGCGCACCAGGTGATCGAGCAGCGTGCGGTCCACACCGACGTATTGCTCCAGGCCACTCAAGTCCATCTCGGGCGTGGATTGCTCTTCGAGCGCCTCTGGCAATTCGCTCACAAATCTGGACGACAGCCATGCGCTCAAATCCGCCAGCAGGATGGGTTTGAACAGGCAGTCGTCCATACCTGCCTCCAGGCAGCGGACTTTTTCCTCGGGCTGCGCATTGGCGGTAAAGCCCAGAATCAGCGTCGACGGCAATCCCTGGGCGCGCTCGTCATCGCGGATTGCACCCGCCAGTTCATAACCACTGAGTCTGGGCATATTGCAGTCGGTAACCACCAGATCGAACTCATGTTCGCGCCACAGCTCAAGCCCCCGCGCACCCTCTACGGCCTCCAGAACACGATGTCCCAGGTGACTCAGTTGCCGTGAAAGCAACAATCGATTAGCCGGGTGATCGTCGACCACCAGAATCGTCAATGGCCGCGTCGGCACCTGCAACCCGCTATCCACTGCCTCAATGGAAGGCAACGGTTGCAGTGCGATCAGCTCAAGCTTGATGTCGACCTGTGTGCCTTGCCCGAGGACGCTGTCGAGTTGTAACCGGCCGCCCATCATTTCGCACAGGGTGCGGCTGATCACCAGGCCCAACCCGGAGCCGCCGCGAGCTGACTGCAGGTTATTGCCGGCTTGGGCGAACGGGCTGAACAACCGTTGCCGGTCGACGTCGCTGATGCCAATGCCAGTGTCTTCAATGCGCACACTGACCGCCAGATGCCCCGGCGTCACGGGCGTCGCCCGCAGCGTCAGGCTGACCTCGCCCTCCCGGGTGAACTTGATCGCATTGCTCAGCAGATTGGACAGCACCTGCTTGAAACGGGTGGGGTCGATCAACACGTCGCAGTCGCTGTGTTCATCCAGATCGATGCGCCACGCCAGTTCATTCTGCCGTGCAAGGCCTTCGAAAACCCCACACACCGATTCCACCAGCCGCCGAAGATTGGCCCGCTCAGGTGTCAGGGACAAATGGCCGGACTCGATACGGGCGATGTCCAGAATGTCACCGATCAGCGCCAGCAATTGTTGTGCGGCATCGGACGCTACCTCAATGGCGGACCGATCGGTGACGCCCTCGTCGGCACGTTTCAGGGCCAGTTCGAGCATGCCGATCAGGGCGCTCATCGGCGTGCGGATCTCATGACTCATGGTCGCCAGAAAGGTGGTTTTGGCGCGGTTGGCATCCTCTGCTTCGTTCTTGGCATCCTGCAATTGCTGCAACCACTGCTGGCGCTGGCGGATCTGCCGGCGCTGCCAGGCGATCCAGCCCAAGGCGAGCAACAGCAAGGCGCCAGCCGCGGCAAAGGCCTGAAGAATGCCCTGACGATGGCGTAGCCAATAGCTGTCATCCAGCACCACATCATGGCTCCAGCGGGCCACCAGGTCGTCCATTTCCTGAGGCGAAATGCTCAGCAACGCCTTGTTCAGAATCGAGTGCAATTCCAGCGCGCCGCGATCGGTGGCCAAGGCAATACGGGCAGGTTGATCGCCCACGGTGCTGCTGACGCGCAGACGATCAGGGTAATGCCGAGCAATCAGGTAACGGGCGACGATCAATGAACTGAGCGTCGCATCAGCCTGCCCCTTGAGCACCCATTCCATGCCCTCGGCCGGGCTTTGCACTTCGACCAGGCGCACCTGCGGCGCCCGGGTCTGCATAAATCCGAACAACGGATGACCACGATAAATCGCCAGGCGTTTACCGGCCAGATCGTCCAGCGTCCTGGGGCTGCCTTGGGTAGTTGCACTGACCAGCACAAACGGATTGCTGAGGTAGGCGCGGGTAAAGAGCAACGCGTCTTCACGCTCGGTACTGGGGGTGACCACCGGCAACAGGTCGATCTCGTCATCCTGGAGCTGCTCTATTTGCCGGTCCAGTGAGCGTCCGCGTTGCACCTGAAAGCTCAAACCGCTGCGCTGGCTGATCAGCGTCAGCAACTGCGCCGTCAACCCGCTGAGCCGGCCTTGGGCATCGTAGAACGTCAGCGGGGCAAAGTTGTCGATCGCGCCGACAGTGACCGTCGGATGCCGGTCCAGCCAGCGTTGTTCACTGGGGCTCAAACGCACCTGTTGTTGACCCGCCGTATTGGCCTTTCCGGCACTCCAGCGCACCTCAATGGCCAGCCGCTGATCCATGGGAATCGCCGCCAGAGCCTTGTCGATGATGTCTTTGAGACGCGGGTTGTCCAACGCCAAGGCGAAGCCGAACGGGTTGGCATCCAGACCGGAAGGCCCCGCCAGATGAACGTTATTCAGGTAATTATTGTTGATCAGGTAATTGGCGCTGATGAAGTCGCCGAGGTACACATCGTCTGGCCCGAACGCTACCGCTCCGAGCGCGTCGAGTGCCGAGGGATAGAGCTGCAAACTTGCATCGGGATAAAACTCTTCAACCGTCTGCGCCTGCAAATAGTCATCGACCATGGCGATACGTTTGCCGGCAAGGTCGACGGGCATTCTCTCGTCCAGTCGAGTGACCAGCATCGGCTGATCTTCGGCATAGGCTCGGGACCGGGTCAGCGCGGGGTCGGCCGCCTCGAAGTTGTTCGATGTCCCGAGCAGATCCAGCTCCTGGCGTTTGAGAGCGTCCATGGCGGCTTCACGAGTGGCATAACGCAGCACGTCGATGTTGACGTGCAGCAGTTGCCCCAGCAGCGCGGCGTAATCGGCCGTGATGCCCTCCAGTTCATCGCGGTGGCGCGTCACTTCGAACGGAGGGTAATCCGCCCCCGTCACTCCCAGGCGCAGGGCCCGTTTATCGCGTAGCCATTGCCAGTCCTTTTCATCCAGCTTGACCTGAAAGCCATCCACCGTGGAGCGCCCCAGCAGGTGCAACCGCTGTGGCTCGTCGGCCATCGCCGCAGGCAACTGCGTTAAAAGGCTCAGTGCCAAGGCCAACAGCAACATGCGCATGATCAGGCTCATTCAGATCAGATGATTGCGCTTGGCAAAATCCCGCAAGTGCACCGCTGCGTTCACCCCGAGTTTTTCGATCAAGCGAGTCTTGTAGGTGCTGACAGTCTTGTGACTCAAGTGCATAAGCTCGCCAATCGCCTTGTTGCTCGTGCCCCGGGCCAGGTATTGCAGAATGGTCAGTTCGCGGTTGGAGAGTTTGTCGATCATCTGTTTTTCGCTGCGTTGCAGGGCGTCCTGCGATCCCGAAGGCAGCCGCGCAAAATAGGTGTAACCGGTCATGACCGCATGCACGGCCTTTTGCAATTGACTCAGGACGTTGCTCTTGGCGACATACGCCATGGCCCCGGCACGCATGCAACGCTCTTGAAAAAACAGCGGATCCAGGGACGTGAAAACCAGTACCAGACATGACCAATCACTGGCCCTGATCCGGTCCAGCACATCCAGCCCATCGCCCTCGGGCATGACCAGATCAAGCACCACCAGGGTGGGTGAATGCTCTCGGAGCATCGACAACGCCTCGCTACCGCTGGACGCCTCATAAATCCGTTTGAAACCCTCCTTCTCCAATACGATTTTGACTGCGGCGCGTACCACCGGATGATCGTCCACAATCAGCACTGACTTCATGTTAATTCCCTGTGCAAAGACCTGACGATTGCGCACCAATGCACGCCGGATAACGACGAACCGGACGCAACGGCTGCGCTAAGACTTTTGCACGGAAGGCAGAAAGAATGTACCTGACAGAAGTGATAGTACCGACGAACGGCAACCCCGAAAATCAACCGATCCGTTGCCGATATCGCTCTTGATCCAAGGAGGGTGCAGCTTCACACGCAGGCGGATCGATGAGCGTCATCAGCCGTTGAATTGATGCAAAATCCGGCAGCGCCGAAGCGTAGATCAAGGTGTGACGAACCTGGCAGTTATCGAGGAAGAACCCAGGCAGGTCCAATGCCCCACCCGCCAGTGAGGCATTGATGACGACCAGATCAAATGGCTCGCAGCCGTACTCGACCAAGGTCAGCATCTCCGCAAGGCTTTGTACCGGCGCCACCCGGTAGTAATCGAGCTGATTGAACAGCCGTTCGGTTTTCATCCGGTGAAAATGCTGCTCGTCGGCGATCAGGATACGCAAGGTTTTGTTGGTCATCGCGTGCCTCCAGGTCAATGCCTGATGAGTGAGGCGGCAAGACTACGCAAGACCCATGAAGCGTTCTGTAGGAACTTTCCTAAAAACTGTGTCACTTATCCCTTCAGGACGTGGTTCTCCGGGAACGGGTCGGGATTCACCGCGCCGTTGCAGCGCGGGATTCTTCAGGAGGGTTCATGATTCTGGATGTGTGGTGCTTTTGAGGGCCTATCGCGGGCAAGCCCGCTCCCACAGGGATCTTCAATGAACACAGATTTGGTGACTGAAGATCAAACTGTGGGAGCGGGCTTGCCCGCGATAGCGGCCTGGCAGGCGCCGAAGATTTAGCTGGCAGTCGCCAACAACAAATCCATCACCGACCGGCCATGCCCACGCGACTTGCCATGGTCATACAGCGAGCCGGCGATTTCATCGGCGCGGATCGGCAGGATCGACAGCAAGGTGTCGCTCAAGCCGTGGCTGGCCTGGCAGAAGCCCTGCATATAGATGCCGGCCTTGCAGCGCTCGTCGGTGATCAGTTTGTAGTTGCGATCAACCTCGAAATCACCCAGGTACTGTTCCAGCGGCGCCAGCAGTTTGCGGTGCATCTGGCGCTCGTAACCGGTGGCCAGCACCACGGCGTCGTAATGGCGAACCGTGACTTCACCGGTGGCGTTGTTGCGCACCGCCAGCTCAATGCCGCGCTCGGTGGCGGTGGCTTTCTCGACCGTGGTCAGGGTACGGAACGCATGACGTGCGATGCCCGAGACCTTCTGGCGATAGAAGATGCCGTAGATGCGCTCGATCAGGTCGATGTCCACCACTGAATAGTTGGTGTTGTGGTACTCGTTGACCAGGCGCTCGCGTTCGCTGCTGGCCTGTTGGAACACCAGGTCGGTGAACTCCGGCGAGAACACTTCGTTGACGAAAGGGCTGTCATCGGCCGGCTTCAGGGCCGAGCCACGCAAGATCATGTCCACCTGCACCGACGGGAAGCTGTCGTTCAGGTCGATGAAGGCTTCCGCCGCGCTCTGCCCGCCGCCGATGATCGCAATGCTCATCGGTTGGTTGTTCACGCACGGCTGCTTGGCCATGCGCTCCAGATACTGGGAGTGGTGGAACACCCGGCCGTCATCCTTGAGTGCCTTGAACGCTTCGGGAATGCGCGGTGTACCGCCGGCGCTGACCACTACCGAACGGGTGGTGCGCACATGCTGCTGGCCTTGCGTATCACGCGAAATCACCCGCAGTGCCTCGACCTGCTGCTGGTGCAGCACCGGTTCGATGGCCAACACTTCCTCGCCGTAGCGGCTCTGCTCGGTAAATTGCCCGGCGACCCAGCGCAGGTAGTCGTTGTACTCCATGCGGCACGGATAGAAGGTGCCGAGGTTGATGAAGTCCACCAGACGACCGTGGTGCTTGAGGTAATTGACGAAGGAATATGGGCTGGTCGGGTTACGCAGCGTCACCAGATCCTTGAGAAAGGAAATCTGCAGTTCGCTCTGGGTGACCAGGGTGTTGCCGTGCCAGCGGTAGTCCGCCTGCTTGTCGAGAAACAGCACATCCAGCTCGCCCTGGCTCGGCCCGCGCTCTTGCAGGGCGATGGCCAGAGCCAGGTTCGAAGGGCCGAAACCGACGCCGATCAGGTCGTGAACGATGGGCGATGCAATTGCCTGTGTCATTTCCAGTGTCCTCTGGATGAACCCCGGACCAGCGGGGATAAAGCCTGGGTGACCTGACCGGCCTTGTGCGGCAGCAGATCGTCTGTTGAATAGGAACGAGGACAATGAAAAAAAATTTAACGCCCCTTAGGCGCAATGCCAGTCAGTTAAGCGAAATTCCTGTGGGAGCGGGCTTGCTCGCGAAGACGGCGGCACAGTAAACATTGATGTCGCCTGACACACCGCTTTCGCGAGCAAGCCCGCTCCCACAGGTTCCGCGGCTTAACTGGCTGGCATTGTGCCTAGGTCGATCAGGGAGCATCCCACTGACGCATTCGCACCCGGCAATGCTTCATGGCATTGACGATGTGCTTTTCCACCAGCGCCCGGGAAATACCCAACTGCTCGGCGATTTCCGGGTGCGACAAGCCATCGATCTTGCGCAAAAGAAAACTCTCGCGACACAACCTTGGCAACTCCGCCAGGGCGCGCTGGAGCATGTCCAGACGCTGGCCGTGATCGAGGCTGTTGTGAGGGGATGGCGTGAAATAGCGCTCTTCGCTGTCGAGCACGTCCAGGGATTCGACCTGCCGCAAGGCATTGCGTCGGTGGTCATCGATAACCAGATTGAGCGCGGTGCGATAAAGAAACGCCCGGGGTTGTTCGATCGGCGTGTCACTGGAACGCTCCAGCACCCGCAGATAAGCGTCATGCACCACATCTTCGGCCACCTGACGGTTGCCTAGCTTGGCGTTCAGGAAACACACCAGCTCGCGATAGTAGTTTTCCAACATGACTCCCGGTTCTTGGGCCAATCTGTGCCATAAAGAGTGCGCCATAAAGAGATGGCGGCACGATGATGGCAGCGCGCAAGGGGCGTAATTTATAGTAATTCTCATATAGATTTAAAGCACTGGATCCATTTGCCTGAGAAATAACCTCATTTGCCGTCCTGTAACCCTATGTATCAAGGCTTAAATTCTGCTCCGGGGTTCTCGTTTACAGGACAGCTTCCCGTGTCTGTCGGTCCACCGACAGCGTTCAGCGGCGCCGGTCACCGCCGCGCTCGCCGAGCGACGGGCCGATTTTCTCCGGCTGGAACCCCGCATGAAACGTCCCCGCCCCACCCGACGCGCCCTGTTTGTCGCCCTGTGCCTGATCCCCGCCGTGGCCCTGGCCGCCTGGCAAGTGATCCCGCCGGGGCGTGAGAAACTTGCCACCGCCGCCGTGACCCGCGCTGATATCGAAAACAGCGTGACCGCCCTCGGCACCCTACAACCGCGACGTTACGTCGACGTTGGCGCCCAGGCATCCGGGCAGATCCAGAAGATTCATGTCGAGGCCGGCGATCAGGTCAAGGAAGGCCAATTGCTGGTGGAGATCGATCCCTCGACCCAGAAAGCCAAACTCGACGCTGGACGTTTTTCCATCGACAACCTCAAGGCCCAGTTGCAAGAGCAGCGCGCCCAGCACGACCTGGCGCAGCAAAAATACCAGCGTCAGCAGAACCTCAAGGCCGGCGGCGCCACCCGCGAAGAAGATGTGCAGACCGCCCGCGCCGAAGTGCGGGCGACCCAGGCGCGCATCGACAGGTTCCAGGCGCAGATTCGTCAAGCCCAGGCCAGTTTGCGCAGCGACGAAGCGGAGCTGGGTTACACACGGATCTACGCGCCGATGTCCGGCACGGTGGTCGCCGTCGGCGCCCGGGAAGGCCAGACGCTCAACGCCCAACAACAGACGCCGCTGATATTGCGCATTGCCCGGTTGTCACCGATGACCGTATGGGCCGAAGTTTCGGAGGCCGATATCGGTCAGGTCAAACCCGGCATGACCGCCTGGTTCACCACGCTCAGCGGTGGCAGCCGACGCTGGAGCAGCACCGTGCGGCAGATTTTGCCAGTGCCACCGCGCCCGCTCGAACAGACGCAGGGCAGCCCCACCAGCGGTCGCAGTGGCAGTGAACGAGTGGTGCTCTACACCGTGTTGCTGGATGTCGACAACGCCGACAACGCCTTGATGACGGACATGACCGCCCAGGTATTTTTCGTCGCCCGGCAAGCGCAGAACGTGCTGACGGTGCCTACCGCAGCCCTGCAAAACGGCACCGCCGCGGATCGCCAAGTGGCGCAAGTGGTGGCAGCCAACGGCGAGGTTCAACGCCGCGAGGTTCGCACCGGGATCAGCGACCGGCTGCGCACGCAGATTCTCGACGGGTTGGCGGAAGGCGATCACGTGCTGAGCGCTCCGCTCACCGGCAGCGGAGGCTGAATGCAAACGCCCCTGATTGACCTGCGACAGATCCGCAAAGCCTACGGCGGTGGTGACAGCCCCTTGGTGGAAGTACTGCGCGGCATCGACCTGTCGATCCACGCTGGCGAATTTGTCGCCATCGTCGGCGCCTCCGGTTCCGGCAAATCGACGCTGATGAACATCCTCGGCTGCCTCGACCGCCCTACCAGCGGCGACTACTTGTTCGCCGGGGAAAACGTCGCGGGCCTGGGCAGTGACGAACTGGCGTGGTTACGGCGCGAGGCCTTCGGCTTCGTGTTTCAGGGTTACCACCTGATCCCGTCCGGATCGGCCCAGGAAAACGTCGAGATGCCAGCCATTTATGCCGGCACTCCGGCGGACGAACGCCATGCCCGCGCAGCGGTGCTGCTCGAGCGCCTCGGCCTGGGCTCGCGCACCGGCAACCGTCCGCATCAGCTCTCCGGCGGTCAACAGCAACGGGTATCGATCGCCCGCGCCTTGATGAACGGCGGCCACATCATCCTCGCCGACGAACCCACCGGCGCCCTCGACAGCCACAGCGGCGCCGAAGTCATGACCCTGCTCGATGAACTGGCCAGTCAAGGGCACGTGGTGATCCTGATCACCCATGACCGCGAAGTGGCCAAGCGTGCCAACCGGGTCATCGAAATCCGCGACGGCCTGATCATCAGCGACACTGCCACACATCCCTCGGGTGCCCCGCGCTCGGCCCCTCCCGGCGCGCTGCAAGCCGTGGACCTGCGCCAGCGCCTGAGCGCCGGCAGCGAGCCCAATGGCGCCTGGAAAGGCGAACTGGTGGACGCGGTTCAGGCGGCGTGGCGCGTGATGTGGATCAACCGCTTTCGTACCGCCCTGACGCTGCTCGGGATTGTCATTGGCGTCGCGTCGGTGGTGGTGATGCTGGCGGTGGGCGAAGGCAGCAAGCGGCAGGTGATGGCGCAGATGGGCGCCTTCGGTTCCAACATCATTTACCTCAGCGGCGCTGCGCCCAATCCACGTACGCCGCCCGGGATCATTACCCTCAACGACGTCGCCGCGCTCGCCAACCTGCCCCAGGTGCAGCGGATCATGCCGGTCAACGGCTCGACGGCCGGCGTGCGATTCGGCAACGCCGATCACACCGCTTATGTGGGCGGCAACGACACCAACTTCCCGAGCATTTTCAATTGGCCGGTGGTTCAAGGCAGCTATTTCACCCAGGCCGATGAAGACAGTGCCGCCGCGGTCGCGGTGATCGGCCACAAGGTCCGGGAGAAGCTGTTCAAAGACCTGGCCGACCCGATCGGCCAGTACATCCTGATCGAAAACGTGCCGTTTCAGGTGCTCGGCGTGCTGGCCGAGAAAGGTTCCAGTTCCGGCGACTCCGACAGCGATAACCGCATCGCCGTGCCCTACTCGGCCGCCAGCGTGCGTCTGTTTGGCAGTCGCAACCCTGAGTATGTGGTGATCGCCGCCAAGGATGCGCGCAAGGTCAAGGAAGCCGAGCAAGCGATCGAACAAACGATGCTGCGCGAGCACAAGGGCAAGCGCGATTTCGAACTGACCAACAACGCCGCCATGATTCAGGCCGAGGCCCGCACCCAGGGCACGCTGTCATTGATGCTCGGTTCGATTGCGGCGATTTCGTTGCTGGTCGGCGGCATCGGCGTCATGAACATCATGCTGATGACCGTGCGCGAACGCACCCGGGAAATCGGTATTCGCATGGCCACCGGTGCCCGTCAGCGCGACATCCTGCGCCAGTTTCTCACCGAGGCGGTGATGCTCTCGGTGGTCGGCGGTGTCGCCGGGATCGGCCTGGCGCTGCTGGTCGGTGGCGTGTTGCTGCTGAGCAATGTCGCGGTCGCGTTCCAGTTGTTCGCCGTGCTCGGCGCCTTCGGCTGCGCCCTGGTCACCGGCGTCATCTTCGGTTTCATGCCTGCCCGCAAGGCTGCCCGGCTCGATCCGGTCACGGCCCTTACCAGTGAATGATCGACCTATGAAAGTGCCCCTGACCCTTCTGGCCGCCAGCCTGTTGCTGGCCGCCTGCAGTCACCCTGCGCCGCGCCCCGACAGCGGCTTGCAACCACCCGCCGCCTGGCAATCGCCGAACACCGCAGCCGCTGCACACAGCAATCGGCAATGGTGGATGCAGTTCGGCAGCCCGCAACTGAATCGCCTGATCGAACAAGCCAGCGTGGGCAGTCATGACCTGGCTGCCGCCGTCGCTCGGGTGCAGCAGGCCCAAGCCAGCGCCACCATCGCCGGCGCGCCGCTGCTGCCCGAACTCAAGGCTGGCCTCAACGCCAATCGCCAACGCTTGATGCATGGCAAGGGCTACAGCCAACTGGACGTCAGCCCCGATAATCGCTCGCTGAACTATTACGATGCGGAACTGAGCGCCAGTTACGAAATCGATTTCTGGGGCGGCAAACGGGCGGCCCGGGACAGTGCCCTGCTCGGCTTGCAGGCCAGCGAGTTCGACCGGGCCACCGTGGCACTGACCTTGCAAAGCGGCGTGGCCAACAGCTACACCCAGGCTTTGTCGTTGCGTGAACAGCAACGGATCGCCGAGCTGAACCTGGCCAACGCCCAAAGCGTGCTGCGATTAGTGCAGACCCGCTACGACGCCGGCAGCGCCACCGCACTGGAACTGGCTCAGCAAAAAAGCCTGGTGGCCGAACAGCAACGCAAACTGCCGCTGGTGCAGCAACAGGCCCGGGAAGCGCGGATCACCCTGGCCACCCTGCTCGGCCAACCGGTACAGGCGCTGACACTGACGGAGCAGCCGTTCGATCAATTGCACTGGCCGGAGATTGCCAGCGGCGTGCCCAGTGAGTTGTTGAGTCGTCGCCCGGACATCGCCAGCGCCGAAGCCAAGCTCGCCGCCGCCCAGGCCGATGTGACCGTCGCCCGCGCGGCGATGCTGCCCACCCTGACACTCACCGCCAGCCTGGGCACCGGCGCCGACCTCGCTTCGGATCTGCTGCGCACGACTTTTTACAACCTGTCCTCGGGGCTGGTGGCGCCGGTCTTCAACAATGGTCGCCTCAGCGCCGCCCGCGACAAAGCCACGGCGCGCCAACAGGAACTGCTGGAAACCTATCGCGGGGCAATCATCAATGGCTTCGCCGATGTGGAAAAAGCCCTCAACAGCATTCGTGGGCTGGACGAACAACGTCAGTGGCAAGGGGAAGAACTGAGCCAGGCGCAGACCGCTTTCGACATCGCCCAGAGTCGCTACCAGGCCGGCGCCGAAGACCTGCTCACGGTGCTGCAAACCCAGCGCACGCTGTATGCCGCCCAGGATATGAATGTGCAGCTGAGGTTGTCGCGGTTGCAGGCCAGTATTGCGCTGTACAAGGCGTTGGGTGGGGGCTGGCAGGTGCTCTAGCTCAGTGTGAGTTTGAGATCGCCTTCGCGAGCAAGCCCGCTCCCACATTAGGTCTGCGTCGTACACAAACCTTGTGCTCGATGGAGATCAAATGTGGGAGCGGGCTTGCTCGCGAAGAACGATAACGCGGTTTACCTGATTAAACCGACCACCCCTTGACCTTCAAATGCCGCGCATACCAAGGCCGTCGCGGCACTTTGCGCAACAGCTCGCTCATGTTGTCTTCATCGCCAAAAGTAATGCGCAACGCCAGCTTCATGGTTTCGGGGTCCATTTCCACCGAGCGCCCCGATTGCAGGCCCGGGGTCGTGCTGCAACCGTGGGTGTCCGGCCCGAGCCACGGGTCGCCCACTTCCACCCAACGCCCCGGCGCAAACCACGGCACACCGTTGACCTCCAGGCGGCTCAGTTCGCCTGGGTGAAAACGCTCATGGGCGCGGAACCAGTCTTCGATGCGATCGTCGATCCAGCCGTGAAAACGCCAGAACACCGGGTTGACGTGGGACGAAAACGGATCGCCGAGAAAATCGTTTTCCGGGGCATACCAGCGTGCCGCGAAGTCGGCCTGATCCCGGGCCATCGGCACCGGTATCTCGTTGGACGGGTCCCGGGCCACCGACGCCCAGCGCATGTGCAGCCAATCGTGCAAGCCCAGCTCGACCTCCGAGCCGAACTGGCCGAGGGTCAGTTTCGACAGGTAACGCGGATCCCGGTATTGCGACTCCCAGACCTGGAAGTTGCTGTGATAGGTCTCTGCGGCTTTGATATCACTGACCCACTTGGTGTACTCGTCGTCGCCTTCGGTCAACCAGGTCGGCGGCAAGGCATTGCCATCGTGATTGTCGAAATAACGCGCGAAGCCCTGGCGATCACGCTCGAGTTCCGGCTGCGGCAAGGGGAACGCCGGCCATGAGGGCAAATCCTGCATGGACCGGGCGATGCCGAGCATGTGCCGGTGCATGAAGAAGAAATCGATGCCCGAACCGTTTCGGTCCTTGCGCGGCCCGCGGGCATCACGCTCCTTGTCCCGTGGGCCGGGTTGCCAGCCGATACCGCGCAACGCCTCGCGTTTTTTCTCCGAGAGCTTGTGCCATTTGTCCCGGGACGCGTGCCAGAGCTGATGAAACAGCCGATGCTCGGGGGACACCAGCCACGCCAGAAACGCCGGGTTGAGGGCAGTTCGCTCCCGCGCTTCCGGAAACCGACGCTTGATGGCGATAAAGCGGTTGTCGAGTTCGGGCAAACCCAATGGGCGATTCAGGCTCAGCACCTGGCCGCTGAACGTGCCGCTGCCGGCGTTGCCGAAAGCGGCCCAAACCTCGTCGAGTTTTGCCTTGAACTCATACACCGGCGCCACCAGCGGGGCGTCGGTGCGCATCAGTCGCCAGTACAGTTCGGCGCCCTTGGCCGGCGCCAGATCGCCGATGACCTGATAGCACGGCTGGCCTTCCCCGCGCAGGTGAGTGCCGGTGTCCAGGCAACCGCGCAACCCTCTCCCGCGATGAGCGATGTCGAGAAACAGCTCCAGCCCGTCCTGCGGTAAGCCATCAAGCCCGGCCTCGCTGCCGACAAAACGAATGTCCCAGATTCCGCGCAAGCTGTCGGCGAGTTGCTGGCCGGCGGTGCTGGCGAGGTCGACCGTGGCCTCCCCCGGCGTGATCGGTTCCTTTTCCCGGGTCAGCTCACGATGTGCATAAAAAGCGGCAGGCACCGCAGCGCTCGTGAGCGCCAGGCCCGCCATGAACCAGCGTCGAGAAATCGTCATTGCCCTACCTGTGTCAGCCATGAAGCAGGCTTTATCCAAGCTAGAACGTTTGTTGCCTCTACAAATTTAAATGCGCCCCCTGTAGGAGCTGCCGAAGGCTGCGATCTTTTCGGGGCCACCAAAGATCAAGATCAAAAGATCGCAGCCTTCGGCAGCTCCTACAAAGGGATCGCATTTCAAATGTAGGAGTTGGCGCAGCCTGCGATTTTTTCAACGGCCACCTAAATTCCTGCATCGGTCACTCGTTCTTCCCAGATAGCAAAGGCCCCTGCGCCTGCACCGGGGCGGCGAACCTGACTGAGATGGCGATGAAAAAAACACGTTCGAAAAAAGCGCTGTACCTCGGCCTGCCACTGGCCTTGGCGATCAGTGCCGGCGCAGGCTGGCTGGTCTGGGATTACGGGTTCAAGGACAACCCCGGCTACCCGGTCAAGGTCATGAAACAGGCCACCGAACTGCAGGGGCGGATCCTTTCCTTCGACAGCCACATCACCGTCCCACTGAGTTTCGGCGCCCACGGCAACGAGGCCGACAAGGACGGTTCCGGCCAGTTCGACCTGATCAAGGCCAACCGTGGCCGACTGTCCGGCGCGGCCCTGACAGTCTTCGGCTGGCCGGAAATGTGGAACGGCCCGAACGCGCCGCACAGGCCCACCGACGGTTTCGTCGAAGAAGCACGCAACCAGCAGGAAGTGCGCTACAAAATCATCTCCGGCCTGGTGCGCGATTTTCCCAATCAGGTCGGCATCGCCTACACCCCCGACGACTTCCGGCGCCTGCACGGCGAAGGCAAGTTTGCGATTTTCATCAGCATGCTCAACGCCTACCCGCTGGGCAATGACCTGAGCAAACTGGACCTGTGGGCCGCTCGCGGCATGCGCATGTTCGGTTTCAGCTACATCGGCAACAACAGCTGGGCCGATTCGTCACGACCGCTGCCGTTTTTCAACGACTCCCCCGATGCCCTCGATGGGCTGTCGGACATCGGCAAACAAGCGGTGCAACGCCTCAACGATCTGGGCGTGATCATTGATGTGTCGCAGATGTCGACCAAGGGCCTGGAACAAGTGGCGCAACTGAGCCGCACGCCAATGGTGGCCTCGCACTCGGCGCCACGGGCTTCGGTGGACATCCCGCGCAACCTCAGCGACAAAGAGTTGCAGCTGATCAAGAACAGCGGCGGCGTGGTGCAGGTGGTCGGTTTCTCGCAATACCTCAAACCGCTGACCCAAGACACACAGGACAAACTCAACGCCCTGCGCACGCGTTTCGATTTGCCGCCATTGCCCAACCTGGCGATGGCGCTGATGCCGGGCGATCCGATCATTACCGCCTGGTCCGAACAGAAGCTCGGTCAATACGCCAGCGGTCTGTACGCCATTCTCGAAGAAGAGCCCAAGGCCACGCTCAAGGACCTCGGCGACGCCATCGATTACACCGTGCGCAAGGTCGGCATCGACCACGTCGGCATCGCTTCGGACTTCAACGACGGCGGCGGCATCAAGGGCTGGGAAAATGTCGGTGAAATCCGCAACGTCACCGCCGAACTGATCCAGCGCGGTTATTCCGAAGCCGACATCGCCAAGCTCTGGGGCGGTAACTTCCTGCGAGTCTGGGAACAGGTGCAAAAAGCCGCGAAGCCCACGCTGATTTCTCGCCAGGAACCGGTCAAGCCATGAGTGACCGTCGTACCTTTCTGAAACAGGCCGGGGTCCTCGCCGCCGGCCTGCCGTTGGGTGCCAGCCTCGGCTCACCGGTCGCCGCCGCGCAGATGCAAACCCAGCCACGGGACAAATGGGCGCAATTGCGTCACTTGTTCGACCAAGACCCGAACTACATCCACTTCGCTAATTTTCTGGTGACCTCCCACCCCAAACCCGTGCGCGAGGCCATCGCCCGTCACCGCGCCGCTCTCGATCTGAATCCCGGGCTGGCCATGGACTGGGACTTGGGTGTGACCCACCAGCGCGAAGAAAACGTGCGGCTCTGGGCCGGTCGGTATTTGCAGGCCAAACCGACACAGATCGCCCTCACAGGCAGCACCACCGAAGGCCTGGCGATGATTTATGGCGGCGTACAGGTGCGCCCCGATCAGGAAATCCTCACCACGGTTCACGAGCATTACTCCACGAACAACATCCTGCATTTTCGCAACCAGCGCGATGGCACCCGGGTGCGTAAAATTCAGTTGTTCGAGCAGCCACAGTCGATCTCGGCCGATCAGGTGCTGGATACCATCAACCGCAACATCCGCCCCGAAACCCGCGTGCTGGGCATGACCTGGGTGCACTCGGGCAGTGGCGTGAAGCTGCCGATCAGCGTCATCGGCGGACTCGTCGATGAACATAATCGTCAGCGCGACGACAAGGACCGGATCGTTTACGTGGTCGACGGCGTGCACGGTTTCGGCGTCGAAGACCTGAGCTTCCCGGCGATGAACTGCGACTTCTTCATTGCCGGCACCCACAAATGGATGTTCGGCCCCCGCGGCACCGGCATCGTTTGCAGCCGCAGTGAAGAGCTGAAGTACGTCAGCCCGAGCGTGCCGACCTTCTCCGAAGCCACGACCTTTTCCACCACCATGTCCCCGGGCGGCTATCACGCTTTCGAACATCGCTGGGCCGTGGACGAAGCGTTCAAATTGCACCTGCAACTGGGCAAGGCCGACGTCCAGGCGCGCATCCATCAGCTCAACAGCTACCTGAAACAGCGCTTGCTGGAGCAACCGGGCGTCGAACTGGTCACCCCGGTCGATCCGAAATTTTCGGCGGGGTTCAGCTTCTTCCGGGTCAAGGGTCAGGACGGCGATGCGGTGGCTGCTCGCCTGATGCAAAACCGGATTGTCAGCGATGCAGTCAGCCGCGACGTCGGCCCGGTGATCCGCACCGCCCCCGGCTTGCTGAATACCGAAGCCGAGGTGGACCGTTTTATCGACGTGCTGAGCAAAAAGCGCTCCGCATGAACCTTCGCTGCGAGGCACAGTTTTCCTTTAACCGAGACGACTTATGAAAACCCTCCCTATGCCCTCTTCCCTGCGAACCCTATCGGCCCTGGCGCTGACCGCACTGCTCGGCGGCCTGCTGCCCGGCACCGCCCAGGCCGCGAACCCGCCTGCCCCCGGCAAGGTGTTCAAGGACTGCAAGGACTGTCCGGAAATGGTCGTGCTGCCCGCCGGCCGCTACACCATGGGCACGCCAGAGGATGAAGTCGGCCACCAGCCCGATGAAGGTCCGCTGCATCAAGTGACCTTCACCCGCCCCTTCGCCATCAGTCGCTTCCAGGTACTGGCCGGCGAATGGGACGCCTACGTGCGCGCCACCGGCAACACCCCCGCCGACTTCGATGATCGCCCGGGCCGTCGCTGCACCGCCGGCAAACCCAGCTTCAAACAGACCGCGCGCCACCCGGCCGTGTGCATGAACGTGGCCGAAGCCGAGGGCTACATTGCCTGGCTGTCGAAGAAAACCGGTCATGCCTATCGCATGCCCAGCGAGTCGATTCGTGAGTACGCCGCCCGCGCTGGCAGTACCGGGTCTTTCCCGTTTGCGTTCGATGAAGGCGCCGACTACCAGATCTCGAAAAACGCCAACACCTACGGTGCCGCCGACGGCTACAACTTCACCTCCCCGGCCGGCACCTTCCCGGCCAACGCCTTTGGTGTGTTCGACATGCACGGCAACGTTTATGAGTGGGTCGCCGACTGCTATCGCGAAGACTATGCCGGCGTGCCCACCGATGGCAGCCCGTGGCTGGAGCAGAACTGCAAACGCCAGGTCATGCGTGGCAACGACTGGGGCGAAGCGCCGGTGTTTTCCCGCTCCGGCAATCGCAACAGCAGCCTGCCCACCAGCAGCGGCGACTGGCTGGGGTTTCGCGTAGTGCGTGAGCTCTGAATCCTTTGTGGCGAGGGGGCTTGCCCCGCTTTTCGTAGGAGCCAGGCTTGCCGGCGAAGGCGTTCTCAAGGACGCCTTCGCCGGCAAGCCTGGCTCCTACGGGCATTACCGTCTTTAGCCGTTTAAATAAAGTCCGCAACCATTCGTTTTCCTTAAGTACCGGCACTCCCTCCGCACTCCGCATCGAAGCAGGAATCCTCCATGACCAAGCCAACGCGTGGGGCGATCAACGAATTGTTCGCCCTGCTCAAGCCCTTCCGGCTGATCGTCTCTGTGTCCATCGTGCTCGGCATGATCGGTGGCCTGAGCGTCACCGTGTTGCTGGCGACCATCAACAATGCCCTGCACTCCGCTGACGGGCTGACCCGCACCGTGGTAATGATTTTCGCCGGGCTGTGTGTGCTGGCGCTGTTGACCTCGATTCTGTCGGACATCGGCACCAACTACGTCGGTCAGCACATCATCGCCAGGCTGCGCAAAGAGCTGGGGGAGAAAGTGCTGTCGGCGCCGATCGACCAGATCGAGCGCTACCGCAGCCATCGGTTGATCCCGGTGCTGACCCATGACGTGGACACCATCAGCGATTTCGCCTTCGCCTTCGCACCATTGGCGATTTCCCTGACCGTGACCCTCGGTTGCCTCGGCTATCTGGCGATGCTGTCGTGGCCGATGTTTCTGATGATGCTGGTGGCCATCGCCATCGGCACCACCATCCAGGCCATCGCCCGGGCCAAGGGCATGCGCGGTTTCTACGCGGCGCGAGACTCCGAAGACGAACTGCAAAAGCACTACAACGCCATCGCCGAAGGGGCCAAGGAACTGCGCATCCACCGCCCTCGGCGTCAGCGCATGTTCGTGTCCGGCATCCAGAAAACCGCCGAGAAAATCTGTGACACGCAGATCCGCTCGATCAATACCTTCGTCATTGCCAAGTCGTTCGGCTCGATGCTGTTCTTCGTGGTCATCGGCCTGGCGCTGGCCCTGCAATCGTTCTGGCCCAGTTCCGACAAAGCCGTGATGAGCGGTTTTGTGTTGGTGCTGCTGTACATGAAAGGCCCGCTGGAACATTTGGTCAGCACCCTGCCAATCATCAGCCGGGCGCAGATTGCGTTTCGCCGGATCGCCGAGCTCAGCGAACAATTTTCCTCCCCGGAACCGCACCTGCTGCTGGAAGACCAGGGCCACAAACCCGGCCCGGTCCACAGCCTGGAACTGAGCAACGTGCGTTACGCTTTCCCGCCGGTGGAAGGCAGCGAGCCCTTCCGCCTCGGCCCGGTCAACCTGCGCATCGAACAAGGCGACATTGTGTTCATCGTCGGTGAGAACGGCTGCGGCAAAACCACGCTGATCAAACTGCTGCTGGGTCTTTATGCGCCCACCGAAGGCGAGATCCGCGTGAACGACCAGCCGATCACCGCCCTCAACCGCGATGACTACCGGCAGAATTTCACCACGATATTTGCCGACTATTACCTGTTCGATGACCTGATTCAGGGCGACCGGCAAGTGCCGCAGGATGCCACGCGCTACCTCGAACGCCTGGAGATCGCGCACAAGGTCAGCGTGCGCGACGGCGCATTCAGCACCACCGATCTTTCCACCGGCCAGCGCAAACGCCTGGCGCTGGTCAATGCCTGGCTCGAAGAGCGGCCGGTGCTGGTGTTCGACGAATGGGCGGCCGATCAGGACCCGACCTTCCGCCGCATTTTCTACACCGAACTGCTGCCCGACCTGAAGCGCCTGGGCAAAACCATCATCGTCATCTCCCACGATGACCGCTACTTCGACGTAGCCGATCAACTGGTGCGCATGGAAGCCGGCAAGGTTAAAAGCGAACTGCAACCCGCGTAATCGACGAGGCCGTGGCCGGTCGGAAAAATATTTTTTTCCGGTTTGCCGCGGCCTCCTCGTCTTAATGAGATGAATAAGAACCATTACCAACTATACCTGCCAAGGTCTTAACCTCATGTCCGCATCTCGTTTCATGCTTCGACCTCTGACCCGCGCCCTGTTAATAAGCAGCACGACCCGCTCGCGCATGACGTCTACCGGCCTCGGCCTGGCGATGACCCTGGCCATGACGCCGTATGTTCAGGCCCAGGAATGGACCCTGAACATCCCGGCCCAGCCATTGGCTCAGGCGCTGCAGACCCTCGGTCAACAGACCAGTCTGCAAATCATCTACAGCCCGGAGAGCATTCAGAGCCTGCGTTCCAGTGCCCTCAACGGCCGCTATCAGGACGATGATTCGCTCAGCGCGATGCTCAAGGGCACCGGGATTCGCCATCAGCGCGACGGCAACACGGTCACCCTTCTGGCGCCGGCCACCGGCAGCGCGATGGAACTGGCACCGACCAGTATCAACGGTCAGCGATTGGGTGCGACCACCGAAGGCAGCAACTCTTACACCACCGGGGCGGTGACCATTGGCAAGGGCGAGCATTCGCTCAGGGAAACCCCGCAGTCGATCACCGTCATCACGCGCAAGATGCTCGATGACCAGAACCTGAACACCATCGAACAGGTCATGGAAAAGACCCCGGGCATCACCGTTTACGATTCGCCCATGGGCGGCAAGTATTTCTACTCCCGCGGTTTCCGCATGACCGGCCAGTACCAGTACGACGGCGTGCCGCTGGACATCGGCAGCAGCTACGTGCAGGCCGATGCCTTCAACAGCGACATGGCGATCTATGATCGGGTCGAAGTGTTGCGCGGCGCGGCCGGGATGATGAAGGGTGCCGGGGGCACCGCAGGGGGGGTGAACTTTGTGCGCAAGCGCGGCCAGGACACCCCGCACACTCAACTGTCGTTGTCTGCCGGTACCTGGGACAACTACCGTGGACAGGTCGACACCGGCGGCCCGCTGAACGACGCCGGCACCATCCGTGGCCGGGCCGTGGTGACCCAGCAGACCCGTCAGTATTTCTATGACGTGGGCGAACGCAGGGACCAGATCTACTACGGCGCGCTGGACTTCGACCTGAGCGACTACACCACCCTGGGCCTGGGCATGGCCTATGAAGACGTCGATGCCACTCCGTGCTGGGGCGGCTTGCCGCGCTACGCCGATGGCAGCGACCTGAAGCTCTCTCGCTCCACGTGCCTGAACACCGCCTGGAACAACCAGCGCAGCAAACGGGCCACTTACTTTGGCGACCTGAAACACGAGTTCAACGACAACTGGGCGCTGAAGGTCGCGGGGGTTTACTCGAAAAACACCCAGGACATGGAATACGCCTTCCCGAGCGGAACGGTACCGGTTGGCGCCACCAGCACCAATACCCTGATGATCGGCAGCATCTTTGACTACGATCAGGTCGACTACGGCCTCGACGCTTATGTGGACGGCAAGTTCGACGCATTCGGCCAAGAGCACGAGCTGATCGTCGGAGCCAACGCCAGCCGCTCCCACAAAGATGACTTCTACGCCGTGGCCCTCCTGCCTGATCGTCAGGATGTGCTGAACCCCAACCATCACCTGCCCCAGCCGGATGAAAGTTTCTACCTGGCCAACGCCACCCGGGGTGGTCCGGTGGACATGCGGATCAAGCAATACGGCGCCTACTCCACGGCACGCCTGAAACTGGCCGACCCGCTGACCTTCGTACTGGGCAGCCGCGTCAGCTGGTACAAGTCCGAAACCGACTCCGTCTCGTTCTGGCGCGGCGAAGGCACACCGATCAGTTCCGAGGCCAAGGAAACCGGGCAAGTCACCCCGTTCGCCGCGCTGCTGTTCGACATCAACGACAACCTGACCGTCTACACCAGCTACGCGGATATCTTCACCCCGCAAGGCAACTACAAGACCATCACCGGTTCGACGCTCAAGCCATTGATCGGTCAGAGCTATGAATTGGGGATCAAGGGTGAATGGTTCGACGGTCGCCTGAACAGCTCCTTCAACCTGTTCCGCACCGTCCAGAAAGACGCAGCCCAGGATGACCCGGCCTGCCCGGACAGCAGCTGCTCGCAGAACTCCGGCAAAGTGCGCGCCCAAGGCTTCGAAGCTGAAGTCAGCGGTGAAGTCATTGACCGCCTGCAATTGCTGGCCGGCTACACCTACACCCAGACCAAGGTGCTGGAAGACGCCGACGCCAGTCAGGACGGTGTGTCGTATAACTCGTATGTGCCGCGCCACCTGCTGCGCGTGTGGGGCGACTACGCCCTCAGCGGTCCGCTGGAGCGCGTTACCGTCGGTGCCGGCGTCAATGCCCAAAGCAGCAACTACCGCGTCTCGCCGAGTAGCGGCAAAAATATCACCCAGGCTGGCTATGCGGTCTGGAACGGTCGCGTCGGCTACCGCATCGACGACACTTGGTCCGTGGCACTGAACGGCAACAACCTGTTCGACAAGCGCTACTACGCCACGATCGGTTCCGAAGGTTGGGGTAACTTCTACGGTGAACCGCGCAACTTCGTGATGTCGGTCAAGGCTGACTTCTGATTGCAGCGCCAATGAAAACGCCCCGCAATGCGGGGCGTTTTTTTGTGCGGGAAAAGGACGGTGGTTTAACTGAAAGTTCGAGGGTGTTCCAGCGGGCCTCTTCGCGAGCAAGCCCGCTCCCACATTTGATCTCAGGCGTACACAGATAGTGTGTTCACCGAAGATCCCCTGTGGGAGCGGGCTTGCTCGCGAAGAGGCCAGTCCATCCACCACAAGACACAGTCAGACCACTAAACAAGCACTGTTTAATCGACACTTCCAGATACTCACTCAGGCTACACATTCTTGCGCCGTTGCCTACGACTGCGCCAGAATCCGCTGGCTTGTGCGTCTAAGGGCCGGGCTCTATCGTTTCCGGGTCGCTGATCAATCAGCGATCGGGTTTAGCAGCCCGGGTCATCTCTAGACGTACAACGTTAGTCGTTCATGTTATGGCGGCTTTGCGTGGGGCACTTCGGTGCGCCGGGTTCTAGAGTCCTGGTCTGCTAACCCGCGTACAGCCGCCACCTCTTTTTCGTTTAGCAGCGATGTGTAGCGGCTCCACAACTCTAGGAGTTTCATCTATGTTCAAACCTACGCCAAACCCTCCGAAAACCGACGACGTTTCCCCCTACGAATCCCTCGATTCCAAAAAACTCAACGAAGCCGCCGACCGCGCCCTCGATTACCACCTCAAGCCATCCATCCCCCAAGACACCAAGCGCAAACCCAGCACCATTTACCATGTGGGTGAGAAGGTCGATAACGAAACCCTGCTGGTCAACGCCTGTGAAACCCTGGCGTCAGCGAGCATGATGCTCAGTGAGTTCGCCGGGTTGATGGACATGCCACATCGCAACATGATGCTGGGGATTCAATCGGTGGTGATGCTCGGGGAGTTGGCCGTCAACCGGGTGCTGGATAACTACGATCCGCGAGGCTAACAGACGCACTGATCGTTCCCACGCTCTGCGTGGGAATGCCTCAACGGACGCTCCGCGTTCGGCTTTAGAGGGTGGGACGCGGAGCGTCCCGGGCTGCATTCCCACGCAGAGCGTGGGAACGATCAATGTCGGCATCAACCCAAATGCCGACTCAGCGCCCGACTCAAGCGTTCATGCACGCTCAGCACATCCGGCATCACCGAGGCCAGCCTGAGCAAATCATGGGTCAGGCCCGGGCAATGTTCGAGTTCGACACTCACCCCCTGCGCGCGCAGTTTATCGACGTAGGCCTGGCCTTCATCGAGCAATGGATCGAACCCCGCCAGCAGCACAATCGCCGGCGCCACACCGCGCAGATCCTCAGCCAGCAACGGTGAGAAGCGCCAGTCCAGCAGGTCTTCGGGGCTGCGGGCGTAGTGCTGGTAAAACCACTCCAGCGTGTCGTTCTCCAGCAAATACCCTTCACTGAACAACAAACGCGAATCGTGAGTGCGCGACGCATCAGTGACCGGATAACACAGCAGTTGCACCTTGGGGACGATGGCCACGGTGTGTGGCTGAACCACCGCTTGCAAGGCCAATACCGTCGCCAATGTGGCACCGGCACTGTCACCGCCGAACGCGACACGACCGGCATCCAGCCCCAGGGCCAGCGCCTGTTCCGCCAGCCAGGACAAGGCGTCTTCACCGTCCTCCAGCGCCGTCGGGAAACGATGCTCCGGCGCCAGCCGATAGCCAACCGACAACACCGCACACGGCGTACGTTGGCAGAATTCGCGGCAGACTCCGTCATGGGAATCCAGGCTGCCCACTACAAAACCACCGCCATGGAAATACACCAGCACCGGCATCGGTGACATCGCCCCGCTCGGACGATACAAACGCAACGCCAGCGGCGCACCGTCCCGCGCCGTGGTATTGACCTCCAACACGTCAAGATCCTGAGGAGCATCCCAACGCAATTGCGCCGTGGTTTGTTCGAAAATCGCCCGGGCCTCGACCGGTGTCATTTGATGCAGCGCCGGCAGGCCTGCGTCCTGGCCGTCTTGCGCCAGGTCGAGGAAGGCTTCCAGATCAGGGTGTAACGACATCGAAAAAATCCTTATGTCCGTAAAAAGGGGCGCGCCTGAGCAACGCCCCTCCAGCAATGATTAAAGCCCCGGCACTCAGCCCACCCGCGCCATGCAATGCTCGATCAACGCCTCAAGCTCGCGCTGATAATCCTGCATGAACGACTCCATGGTGCTGGCTCGATAACGCTGGGTGCTGTAGATGCAACGCAGCGCCAACTGACCGTCGTACACCTGACCGACAACCTCCAGCCAGTTGCCCAGATTGGCCTGCAGGCTGTAGTTGTCGCCGGTTTCTTCCAGCGCCGGCACCAGCAACGCTTGCTCGTCGAAGCTCTGGTCGAACTGCCCCAGATAGTTGAACGTCACCCGTGCCTGCGGCAGGTCGGCCAATTGGCGGGCCAGTTGCGGGCCGGCCAGATGACGCAACACGCCGTAGCCGATGCCCTTCTGTGGGATGGCCGCCAACTGCGCCTGTACGTTGATGATCGACGCACCGATGTCCGCGCTGTCGGGAGTGAGCCGGACCGGGAACATGCTGGTGAACCAGCCCAGGCTGCGACTCAGGTCGATGTTCTCGAACAGGTCCTCGCGACCGTGCCCTTCCAGCAGAATCAGCGCCGACGGTTGTTCGCTCCAACGACACAACGCCCGACTCAGGGCCGACAGCAGCAAATCGTTGATCTGCGTGCGATAGACCGCCGGCGCCTGCTTGAGCAACTGCTCGGTGTGCTCGCGGGACAACTTGAGCCGCGCCTGAGCCTGGTGACGCACCTGATTCTTGCCGCGACGGTTGTCGCACGGCAGGTCGATACCCGGCTGATCCAGTTGCTCCAGCCAGTAGTTCAATTCCTGCTCGGCAATCACCGGCGCCTGCGCCTGCAGGGCTTCGGCAAATGCGCGATAGCTGCTGGTGCGGATCGGCAATTGCGGTTCGATGCCCATCACGCAAGCCTCGTAGGCCACCTTCAAGTCATCGAGCAGAATCCGCCACGACACGGTGTCAACCACCAGATGGTGGATGACCATCAACAGCCGCGCCTGGCCGTCCGGCAAGGCGATGTGCACCACGCGCCAGGCCGGTCCATCGTCGAGTTTGAGGCTGCGCTGCGTCAGGTTGGCCAAGGCTTCGACCTGCTCACTGTTCTCGGCCTCGCGGCGCCAGAGCACCGGCTCGCGGCGCTCGGTCGGTGCGGCATAGCGCTGCAACCAGCGTCCGCCTTCCTGACAGAAGCGCAGGCGCAAGGTGTCGTGGTGGTTTTCGATCCAGCCCAGCGCTCGTTCCAGGGCATCCAGATCCAGAGTCTGACGCGCACTCAGCAAAAACGACTGGTTGTAGTGATGAGACTCGGCCATGCCCTCGGCAAAGAACCACTCCTGAATCGGCAGCAGATTGAACAACCCTTCACTGGCCACATGAGTGAGGTCTACCGACGGTTGCGCGGTGCTCGCCTTCACCACGTCCTGTTCGACGATGCCGGCGATGGTCTGGTAGCGCATCAGATCGCGCAGCTTGAGTTCCATCTGCAGGGTCGGGTGGTTCCTGACCCGGGAAATCACTTGCAGGCTCAGGATCGAGTCGCCGCCCAGTTCGAAGAAGTTGTCGCTGATACCGACTTGCTCCACCTGCAACACCTGCGACCAGATCTCCGCCAGCAGTTGTTCCTGCTGATTGCGCGGGGCGACGTATTCTTCGCTTTTGAATTCCGGCTCGGGCAATGCCTTGCGGTCGAGCTTGCCGTTGGGGGTGATCGGGAAGGCACTGAGGCAAACGATCTGCGCCGGCACCATGTATTCAGGCAAGGTGCTGCGCAGACCAGCCTTGAGTTCATCGCCCAGCTCCTGCCCAGCATCGGTGACGACATAACCGATCAGTTGCTTGCCGGAGGCGTTGTCCCGGGCGATCACCAAGGCGTCGCTGACCTGCGCCAGTTGCCGCAGGCTGGCCTCGACTTCACCGAGCTCGATACGGAACCCGCGCACCTTGACCTGATGGTCGATACGGCCGACGTAATCGACCACGCCGTCCTGGCGCAAGCGCACCAGGTCGCCGGTGCGGTACAACCGCTCGCCGCCAGCAAACGGGTTGGGCACGAAGCGTTCGCAGGTCAGGTCTGGCCGACCGTGATAACCACGGGCAACCCCGTAGCCACCGATGTACAACTCGCCGGCAAAACCTGGCGGCAGCGGATTGAGTTCTTCATCCAGCACATACAAGGAACGCGCGCCCACCGCCCGGCCGATCGGCGCATAAGCCGCTTCGCACTGCTGGCTCACCGGCACTTTCCACAGCATCGGCGTGACCACGGTTTCCGTCGGGCCGTAGCCGTTGGTGAAGTACTCGGGACGCAGCGCCGCCTTGACCTGTTCGAAAGTCTGGTCCGGCACCGCATCGCCGCCGAAGCAGTAGATGCGCACCGGTGGCGGTGCGATACCGCTGGCCGCGGCGTACTCGGCCAGTTGCTTGAGGTAGGCCGGCGGGAAGCAGGCGATGGTCACGCCGTACTCGTGCAGTGCCTGATAAGTCTGCTCCGGCGTCCACAGGCAACCGTCCCGCACTACCAGCCGACCGCCGCTGTACAGCGTACTCAACCAGCGCTCATGAGCACCATCGAAGGCGAACGACATGAAGTGCAGCTCGCAGCTGCGGGTGTCCATTTCATACAGTTTGGCGATGGCCTGACAGTGCATGCTCAGGGGGCCCTGGGTGACCGCCACGCCTTTTGGCCGTCCGGTAGAACCCGAGGTGTAAACCAGATAGGCCAGCCCTTGCTCCAGCACGCGACACACCGGCGCCTCATCGCCATAACGGGATTCGTCGAGGTGATCCAGCTCAAGGCGCAACAGGCCCTCGGGCGCCGGTAACGTCGTCCGCAGGCTGCTCTGGGTCAGCAGCAGCGCCATGCCGGAATCTTCGATCATGTACGCCAGACGCTCCGGTGGATAATCAATATCCAGCGGCACATATGCGGCGCCGCTTTTGAGCACGGCGAGGAAGCTGACGACCATTTCCAGCGAGCGCGGCAGTGCCACGCCGATCACCACTTCCGGCCCCGCGCCATGCTCGATCAAGCAGTGAGCCAGACGATTGGCCCGGCGTTCCAGCTCGCCGTAGCTCAAACTCTGCCCGGCGCATTGCACCGCAATGGCCTCGGGCTGACTCAAGGCGTGTCGGCTGATCAGTTCCGGCAACAGCTGCGGCTGATGATCCGCCGGCGGCTCGGCGCTCCAGGTTTGCATCGCCTGCCATTGTTCAGAAGACAGGCGCTGCAGGTTACCCAGGCGTTCGTGAGGCGCGCGCATCATCGCCTCAAGGGTGTTTTCCAGGGTCAGTCGAATTCCTTCCACCGCCTCGGCACTGAAGTGGCTGCGCAGGTACAGGTATTCAATCGACAATTCGTCGCCGAGCGTCACCGCCAGGTCCATCGGCACGTTCGTCACGTCATGGCCGATGGATTTGCCGAAGCTCAGGCCGGTATCGTTGTCCTCTTGCAGGCGGTCGTCGATCGGGTAGTTCTCGAACACGATGATGCTGTCGAACAGCGCCTGCCCGCCCAGGCCGGACCAGCGTTGCACGTCCGCCAACGGAGCCTGGGAATGGTCGCGGATATCCAGGTTGTAAGCCTGGATCCGGTTTAGCCAGTCTGCCAGAGGCTGATCCGGTTCCAGCGTCTGAATGATCGGCAAGGTGTTGATGAACAGCCCCAGCATGTTGCCGACATTGGGCAAACTCTCGGGACGCCCGGACACCGTGGCACCAAAGGTCACGGTGTTTTTCCCGGTGTAGCGCTGCAACAGCAGCAACCATGCGCCCTGGATCAACGTGTTCGGCGTAATCCGCAGATCGCGGCAGAACTGCAGCAGACGACCGGTCTGTTGCGCGTCCCAATGGGAGTAAATGGCGTTGTGGCCGGGTTCATCGGACACATGCCGTGGATGGATGGCCTGGCTCAACGCCGTCGCCTCGTTGACCGGGGCCAACCGGGCTTTCCAGAACAGTTCCCGGGCGTCCTGGTCCTGGGCTTGCAACCAGGCGATGAAGTCGCGGTAGCGGCCGTTTTCTGCACTGATTTCACCCTTGGCGTAGTGCTGGATCACCTCACCAAACAGCCGCGAGCTGCTCCAGCCGTCCATCAGGATGTGGTGACTGGTCCAGACCATCTGATACTGATCTTCAGTGCTGCGAATCAACAACACTCGCTGCAGTGGCGCCTGGGTCAGCTCGAAGCCTCGCGCCCGGTCCTCGGCGGCCCGCGCGGCGATGTCTGCCTCGCTGGCGTCGCGATTGCGCCAGTCGAGCACCTGCAAATCGAGTGTCGCCTGACGCTGGACAATTTGCAGCGGTTTGGCCAAGCCATCGTGCCAATGGAAGCTGGTGCGCAGGATCGCCTGACGCTCGATGACCGCCTCCCAGGCCTTACGGAAACGCTCAACATCCAGACCGCCCACCGGCAGACTGATCTGATTGACGTACAGGCTCGATCCATTGTCCGACAAGGTATGGAACAGCATGCCCTCTTGCATCGGCGACAGCGGATAAATGTCTTCGATCCGGGACGGAGCTACCGGCAAGGCGTCCAGTCGGGACTGATCCAGATGCGCCAACGGGAAGTCCGACGGCGTGACTCCATGGCTGTCCGGCTGGCAGCAATGCTCGATCAGCAACTCCAGTTCCCGGGCGTATTCCTCGGCCAGGCGTTCGATGGTCGAGGCGTTGAACATGTGCGTGCTGAACGACCAGCCGACACTCAACTCGCCGCCGTACACCTGGCCATTGAGCGTCAGCCAGTTACCCAGCAGCGCATCGTTACTGTGCTCTGCGCCCTTGACCTCATCGGCCGGCACAAACAAGGCACCGCTCTGGCTATCGAAGCTGCCATCGAACTGGCCCAGGTAGTTGAAGGTGATACGCGGTGTCGGCAGGGTCCGCAGCGACGCCTGGCACGCCTCGTCACCCAGATAACGCAGCACACCGTAACCCATGCCACGATCCGGAATCGCGCGCAGTTGCTCCTTGATTTGCTTGATCGAGCCGGCCAGCTCCTGGGTCGGGGTCAATTTGACCGGGAACAGGCTGGTGAACCAGCCTACTGTGCGGGTCAGATCGAGGCCGTCGAACAAATCTTCACGACCGTGGCCTTCGAGCTGAATCAGCACCGACGACTGTTCGCTCCAACGGGAGATCACCCGTGCCAGTGCCGTCAGCAACAGGTCGTTGACCTGCGTGCGGTAAGCCGCCGGGGTCTGTTGCAGCAGTCGTCGGGTCAAGGTCGGGTTCAGGCGACTGTAAAGCGTCAAGGCATGGCGGCTCTGCAGGCTGCCCTGGGGGTTATCTTGCGGCAGCGGCGCGCCGTCCGAGCGCTGCGCCTGCCAGTAAGGCAGTTGTTCAAGCAGCGATTCACTGCGGGCGTGACCTTGCAATTGCTCCGCCCAATGCTTGAAGGACGTGGTCTTGTCCGCCAATGCCAACGGCTCGCCGGCCAGTAACTGGCGGTAGCTGCCCTGCAAATCTTCCAGCAGGATCCGCCACGACACACCATCGACCACCAGGTGATGAACGATCAACAACAAGCGCTGTTCGCCCTCAGGCAAATCGAACAACACCGCGCGCAACAACGGGCCTTGTTGCAGATCCAGACTGCGTTGGGCGTGTTCGGCGACGCGTTCCAGGTGAGCGGCATCACTGACCGATTCCAGCCACAACGGCGACAGGCGCTGTTGTTCCACGGTCCGATAGCTCGCCGACCAGCTGCCTGGGGTTTGTGTAAAGCCCAGGCGCAGGCCGTCGTGATGATCGATCAGCGCGTGCAAGGCCTGCTCAAGCGGCGCGGCCACCAGAGGGTTCAACGGTTTGAGCAGCACCGACTGATTCCAGTGATGACGCTGCGGCAAGGGTTGTTCGAAGAACCATTGCTGAATCGGCAGCAACGGTGTCTCACCTGTCACCGGGCCTTGATCGGTTGGCGCCAGGGCTTTGCCGAGCTGCGCGACAGTGGCCAGCCCCTGGACGGTCTGCTGCTGGAACAGATCCTTGGGCGTGAAGCTGATTCCCTGCTGACGCGCCCGGCTCACCACCTGAATGGAGATGATCGAATCGCCGCCCAGGGTGAAGAAGTTGTCGGTCACGCCGACCCGCGTAAGTTTCAGAATGTCTTGCCAGATCCCGGCAATCTGCTGTTCCAGCGCGGTGCGCGGTGCCACGTAATCGCGTTGCAGCGGGTTGGCGCCCGGGGTCGGCAAGGCCTTGCGGTCGAGTTTGCCGTTGGGGGTCAGCGGCAATTGTTCGATGAACAACCATTGCGCCGGCACCATGTAATCCGGCAGATGTGCCTTGAGGCCGGTCTTGAGTGCCTCGCTCAGATCGTCCTGCTGTTGCGGGCTAAGATCGGCCTGCGTCGGCACCACATAGGCCACCAGTTGCTGACCGCTATGGCCTTCCACCGCCAGCACCACGCCTTCGCGCACGCTGTCGTGGGCCAGCAGGCGTGCTTCGATTTCACCCAGTTCGATACGGAACCCGCGCACCTTGACCTGATGGTCGATGCGGCCGACGTATTCGATCAGGCCGTCGTCACGCAAACGAGTCAGGTCGCCGGTGCGGTACATCCGCTCGCCATGGCTGGCCAGCGGGTTGGGCACAAAACGCTCGGCGGTCAGGCCCGGGCGGAACAGATAGCCACGGGTAATGCCGTCGCCGGCCAGGTACAACTCGGCCGCAACGCCAATCGGCGCGGCCTGCAACTGGCCGTCGAGCAAGTGCGCGGTGGTATTCACCAGCGGCCGACCGATGTTCGCCTGACCGCCGGCTTCGCGGCGGGTGCAGGTCGAATAGGTGGTGTCTTCCGACGGCCCGTACAAATCGTAAACGTGCTCGACCGAGGTCTCACGGTACAGCGTGTCCACCAGGCCTTGCTTGAGCGGTTCACCCGCAAGATTGATGATGCGCACACCTGAAGGGATCTGCCCGGCGCGCTGCAAGGCCGCGATGGCCGACGGCACGGTGTTGATCAGGCGCACCTGATCGCGTTCCGGCAGGTCCGGCAACTCCAGGGCGTTGCGCGCCATGATGATCGAGCCGCCGCGGGCCAGGGTGACGAAAATCTCCCACACCGACAGGTCGAAGCACACCGAGGTCGAGGCCAGTACGCCTTGCAGATCCTCCTCGCTGTACACCTCGTGCGACCAGTGGATCAACGCCTGCACGTTGCGATGAGCAATCGCCACGCCTTTGGGTTTACCGGTGGAACCGGAGGTATAAATCACATACGCCAGGTTGGCCGAGTCGATCCGGCCCTCAAGGTTGTGCGGTGCCTGGTCGGCGAAGGCCTGACCGCCCGCCTCGACCCACACCCCTTGGGCTTGGGTCTCGGGCAACTGCGACAGCAAGTGCGGCTGGGTCAGCAACACCCGCGCCTGACTGTCGTCGAGCATGTAGGCCACGCGATCCGCCGGATAGTCCGGGTCCAACGGCACGTAGGTGCCACCGGCCTTGAGCACCGCCATCAAGGCAATCACCAGCTCGGCGGAACGGGGCATCGCCACGCCCACGCGGATTTCCGCACCGACACCCAGCGTTTGCAGATGACGGGCCAGTTGATTGGCGCGGCGATTGAGTTCGGCATAGGTCAGCCCAGCACCGGCATGCCGTAAGGCAATCGCCTGTGGCCGCGCTTCGACCTGGGCTTCAAAGCCCTGATGGATCAAGGCCTGGGCCGGGTACGCCGCATGATGGTCATTCCATTCGGCCAGCGTGCGCAGCTCGCTCGCCGGCAACAGGCCGATCTCGCCCAGCAGGCGTTGCGGTGCGTCGAGGAACTGGCGCAGCACTTCTTCCAGATGAGCGGCCAGGCCGGCAATGCTGCGCTCGGCGAAGTGCTCGGTGAGGTAGTTGAAGTCCAGGCTCAATACTTCGCCGGCACCGGCGATCAGCGTCAGGCCGTAGTTGGTTTGCTCACGGTGTTCGAGACCGCTGAAACGCAAGCCGCCCGGATTGGCCTCCAGGGTGTCGGACACCGGGTAGTTTTCGAACACCAGCAAGGTGTCAAACAACGCTTCGCCGTTGAGCGCCGCCAGGCGTTGAATGTCTTGCAATGGCGTCTGTTCGTAATCGCGCAGCAGCAGGTTTTTGTCCTGCACGCTGCGCACCCAGTCGCTGACACTGCAGGTCGCTGGCGGGCTGGCGATTACCGGCAGGGTATTGATGAACAGGCCCAACTGTTGCTCGATACCCGGCAGGTCCACCGGGCGACCGGACACCGTCGCGCCGAACGCGACACTGCTTTGCCCGGTGTAGCGCTGCAACACCAGCAGCCACGCGGCTTGCACCAGGCTGTTGAGCGTCACTTGCTGCTGACGCGAGAAACCGTTGAGGCGCTGGGTGAAGGCTGCGTCAAAGGTCAGCTTATGCACGCCTTTGCCGGGGCCGGGCACGGTTTGTCCGTGGCAGGCCGAGGCCAACCGCGTCGGTTCGTCCAGTTCGGCCAACTGCCCGCGCCAGAAGGCTTGCGCCGCGTCCTTGTCCTGGCGTTGCAGCCAGGCCAGGAAGTCGCGATAACGGCCCTGCGCACTCGGCACCGGATGCCCGGCGTAATCCTGCAGCACTTCGCCAAACATCCGCGAGTTGCTCCAGCCGTCCATGAGAATGTGGTGGCAGGTGAAGATCAGGCGATGACGGTCATCGGCGGTGCGCAGCAGGCACAGGCGTAGCAGCGGCGGATTCTGCAAGTCGAAACCGCGTTCGCGATCGGCCAAGGCACGGGCCTCAAGCGCGGCTTGCAAGTCCGGTTCGGCGCGCACATCCACTTCCGGCATTTCCAGGGTCAGCTGGCGATAGATCACTTGCAGCGGTGTATCGAGGCCGTCGCGGCCCCAGATGAAACCGGCGCGCAGCACTTCATGACGATCCACTACCCGCTGCCACGCTTGCTGGAAGCGCGGTACGTCCAGACCGTCGATATCCAGCAGCATCTGATAGACGTAAGCGCTGGCATCGGCGTCGTACAGGCTGTGGAACAGAATGCCCTGCTGCATCGGCGCCAGCGGGTAAATGTCCTCGATCCGCTGCGCCGCAATCGGCAAGCTGTCCAGATGCGCCTGGGACAACCCGGCCAGTGGCACATCGGAAGGGGTCAGGCCGCCGCTCGGATGGCTCAGGCAATGGTCGATCAACTCACCCAGCGCAACTTCATAAGCGCGGGCTAAAGCGTTGATGGTCGCCTCTTCGAACACGTCACCGCTGTAGGTCCAGGTCAGGCTCAATTGCCCTTGGTAGACACGGCCGTCGATGGTCAGCCAGTTGCTCATCGGCGCCTGTTCATCCTGCCCGGCGCCCTTGTCTTCGGTGGCCGGCACCCACAGGGCGTCTTCGTCGAAGTTGTTATCGAACTGCCCCAGGTAGTTGAACGTCACCTTGGGTTGGGACAAGCCGCTCAGGGCTGCTTGCGCAGTGTCGTTGCCCAAATACCGCAGCAAGCCAAAGCCGATGCCTTTGTTCGGGATCGAGCGCAGTTGTTCCTTGATGCCCTTGATGGACGCTTCGAGGCTGGCCTGCGGAGTGAGGCGCACCGGGAACATGCTGGTGAACCAGCCCACGGTACGGCTGAGGTCGAGGTCATCGAACAGGTCTTCGCGGCCATGCCCTTCGAGTTGCACCAGGGCGCTGTCGGAGGCGGTCCACTCACACAAAACCCGGGCCAATGCGGTCAACAGCAAATCGTTGACCTGAGTGCGATACACCGCCGGCGCCTGTTGCAGCAGTTGCCGGGTGCGTTCGGCATCCAGACGCGTATCGACGCTGCGCTCGAAACGGTTCTGCAGTTGTCCATCAGGGTTGTCCAGCGGCAAGTCTGTCGGCGCTTCGGCCAGTTGCTCGCGCCAGTAATCCAGCTCGGTTTCCAGCCCGGTGCTGCGCGCATAACCTTGCAGGCGTTCGCCCCAATCCTTGAATGCCGTGGTCTTGGCCGGCAGGCGCAACGGCGTGCCGGCGCTCAGTTGCTGATAAGCGGTTTGCAGGTCTTCCAGCAGAATCCGCCACGACACACCATCGACCACCAAATGGTGGATCACCAACAGCAGTCGCTGACTGGCGTCGGGCAAATCTACCAAGGCCGCACGGATCAACGGGCCGTCGCTCAGGTTCAGGCTGCGCTGCAACTCCAGGCACAGCGCTGGCAAGGCCTCGCTGTCAGGCAACGCCACGGTGCGCAGCAGTGCGTTCGGCTGATCGACGGCGGCATGTTCCTGCGCCCAGCCACCTGCGGTCTGGCGATAGCGCAGACGCAAGGCATCGTGATGCCGTTGCAGATGTTCCAGGGCCTGCTCCAGCGCAGCCGCTTGCAGAGGTTCGGCCGGGGTCAGCAGGATCGACTGGTTCCAGTGCTGACGCTGGGGAATGTCGGTGGCGAAAAAGTACTGTTGAATCGGGGTCAGCACGGCAGCGCCAAGCACATCACCTTGCATCGCCTGCACCGCATCGCTCTGCTGTGCGACGGTGGCCAGGCGTTGCACGGTCTGGTGCTGGAAGATGTCCTTGGGCGAGAAGCGGATGCCCGCCTGACGCGCCCGGCTGACCACCTGAATCGAGATGATCGAATCGCCGCCCAGTTCGAAGAAGTTGTCGTTGAGCCCAACCCGCTCGACTTTCAGCACGTCCTGCCAGATCTCGGCCAAACGCTGTTCGAGCTCGCTACGCGGCGCCGCGTAAGCTTCTTGCACCAGGCTCACATCGGGGTTGGGCAGTTGCTTGCGATCGAGCTTGCCGTTGGCCGTCAGCGGCAGGCGGTCGAGGAACACCCAGCTGACCGGCACCATGTAGTCCGGCAGGGTTTCACGCAATTGCGCCTTGATCAAATCGCGCAAGCCGCCATGGGCATCTGCGTCCAGTGGCTCGTTCGGCACAATCCAGGTAGCCAGTTGCTGCCCACTGAGCCCTTCGACCGCCAGCACCACGGCTTCACGCACGGCGTCATGGTTGAGCAATTGGGTTTCGATTTCCCCCAGCTCGATACGGAAACCGCGAATCTTTACCTGATGGTCGATACGGCCGATGTACTCGATCACCCCGTCGCCACGCAGTCGCGCCAGGTCGCCGGTGCGGTACAAACGTTCGCCGGCCACAGGGTTAAACGGATCCGGGACGAACCGGGTGGCGCTCATGCCTGGCTGGTTCAGATAGCCCCGCGCAAGCCCGGCCCCGGCGATGTACAACTCGCCGATACAGCCTTGGGGCACCAGGTTCAGCGCGTCATCGAGCAAGTACCACGACAGGTCGACAATCGGCTCGCCGATCGGGCTGCTGTGGGTCTGTTGCAAGTCCGCCATGGACAGTGGGCGATAGGTCACATGCACGGTGGTTTCGGTAATGCCGTACATGTTGATCAGAGTCGGCGCGCGGTCGCCGAAACGCTCGAACCAGGGGCGCAGGCTCTGCACTTCCAGCGCTTCGCCACCAAACACCACGTAACGCAGCGCATGGTTGCGCGACGAAGCACTGGCCACCTGCATCAGCGGTTTGAACGCCGACGGCGTCTGGTTCAGAACGGTGACCTGTTCATCGCAGAGCAAGGTGTAGAACTCTTCCGGCGAACGGGTGACGTCGTGGGGCACCACCACCAGTTTGCCGCCGTGAAGCAGCGCGCCGAAAATTTCCCAGACCGAGAAATCGAACGCGTAGGAATGGAACAGCGTCCAGCTGTCCTCGGGGCCAAAACCGAACCAGTGATCGGTGGCGCTGAACAGGCGAATGACATTGCCATGGGGCAGCAACGCGCCTTTGGGCTTGCCGGTGGACCCGGAGGTATAAATCACATACGCGAGGTTGTCAGCGGTGGTGCGGCAAGGAGGGTTGGCGGTGCTGCTGTCCTGCGGAGGTTGATTCAGGTCCAGACAGGCCAGCCCCGGTGGAATCGGCAGCTGCGCCAACAGGTGACCCTGGGTCAGCAACAGCTCGATCCCGCTGTCCTCAATCATGTAGCGCAAACGGTCGTCGGGGTAGCTTGGGTCCAGCGGCACATAAGCGCCACCGGCCTTCAGCACAGCAACAATGGCGACGATCATGTCCAGCGAACGCTCAACCGCCACGCCCACTCGAACATCGGGGCCGACGCCACGGGCGATCAGCTGATGCGCCCATTGGTTGGCCTGTTGATTGAGTTCGGCATACGTCAGCCGTTGCCCGGCGAACACCACCGCTGGCGCATCTGGACGACGCTCGGCCTGAGCCTCGATCAACTGATGAATGCACTGGCTGACCGGGCGCGCCATCGGGTTCGGGTTCGGGCTCGGGTTCCAGTGCGCGAGAAGTTGTTGTTGCTGCGCGTCATCGAGCACCGGCAGCTGGGCAATGCGCTGGGTCGGGTCCTCAACGATTGCACGCAGCAGGTTGCGCCAATGCTGCGCCAGACGTTCGATGGTCGCAGGCTCGAACAAATCGGTGGCGTATTTGAGCACCGCTTCAATGCCATGGGCCTGTTCGGTGGTGTTCAGCACCAGATCGAATTGCGCGGTTGCGCTTTGCCACTCCAGCGGCTCGATGCTCAAGCCGTTCAACCGCGTCTCGACACTGATCCGGCTTTCGGCCTGGTGATTGAACATCACCTGGAACAACGGGCTGTGACTCAGGCTGCGGCCTGGCTCCAGGGCTTCCACCAGTTGTTCGAACGGCAGGTCCTGGTGCGCTTGGGCTTCCTGGGCGGTTTGCCGAACCTGGCGCAGCAGATCGACGAAGCTGGCTTGCCCGTCGACGTCCGCCTTGAGCACCTGGGTGTTGACGAAGAAACCGATCAGACGCTCGATCTCCACGCGCCCGCGGTTGGCCACTGGCACACCGACGCGAATATCGGCCTGGCCGCTGTAGCGGTGCAACAAGGCCTGGAACGAGGCCAGCAACAGCACAAACAGCGTGACGTTTTCCCGTCGGGCAAAGGCCTTGAGGCTGTCGCTCAGTACCGGGTCCAGAATCAGGTTATGGCTGGCCCCGGCAAAGCTCTGCTCCACCGGACGCGCACGGTCAGTGGGCAACTCCAGCACCGGCTGCTCGCCGCCGAGCTTGTGTTGCCAGTAGGCCAGTTGACGTTCCTGTTCGCCGGCCTCCATCCACTGCCGCTGCCACAGGGCGTAGTCGGCGTATTGAATCGGCAAGGCCGGCAGCCCGGCGTCATGCCCGAGGTTGAAACCGGCATACAGCTGCACCAGTTCCTCGATCATCACCTGCAACGACCAACCGTCCGACACGATGTGGTGCAGGGTCAGCACCAGCACGTGATCATGCGGGGTGACTTGCAGCAGGGCCGCGCGCAACAGCGGGCCGGTCTGCAAATCGAAAGCTTGCTGGCTCTGGGTCTGGACGAAGGCCTGGATCGACGCCTGCGGGTTTGCCGCCAGTTCAGGGCTCAGCTCGTGAATATCCAGGGCAAACGATCCTGCGGGCAGGATCGTTTGCAAGGGTTGCCCGGCGTCTTGAGTGAACACCGTGCGCAAGGTTTCGTGACGTTCGATCAGCGCCTGGACGCTGCGCTGCAACGCGGCCACATCCAGCGGGCCCTGCAAGCGCAGGGCCGTGGGAATGTTGTAGGCCGCGCTGTGCGGCGCCCATTGCCAGAGAAACCACTGGCGCTGTTGAGCGTAGGACAGCAACAACGGTTCTTCAGCCGTGCGCTTGAAAACCGGGGCAATGTCAAAAAGGTTGACGCCTTTCTGCTTGAGCAGAACCGCCAGAGCCTTTCTTTGCTTAGCCGAAAGTTGTCCTACCGACTCGATTAACTCTTGCACGCGTTGTTCCCCTCAAGAAATCAGTTTTTCCAGATCATCGAGGGATAGACGTTTGAGGGCCTCCAGGGATTTAGCCAATTCGTCCTGAACCGGCGATAAATCGACGCGTAACGCTTCGATGCGGGCGCAGAACGCGTGCAGGGTATCGGCTTCGAACAGCTCCTTGAGCGGCACTTTGTCACCCAGGCGTTCCTTGATCCGGGTCACCACCAACGTCGCCAGCAACGAATGCCCGCCCAACTGGAAGAAGTTGTCCGTCAGGCCCACGCGCTCGACTTCCAGCACCTCCTGCCAGACGGTCGCCACTTCCCATTGCAGGTCGGTGCGCGGCGCTTCGTAACGCTGCAGCGTCGGATTGCCGCCCAGCGCCATCAGGGCCTTGCGGTCGAGCTTGCCATTGGGGGTCAGCGGCAGCGCGTCGATCACATGCAGATGGCTCGGCACCATATGCGCCGGCAAGCGGCTGGCCAACGCCGCGCGCAGGGTTTCCACCAACGATAAATTGCCTGGTTGGCTCGCTACGACGTAGGCATGCAGATGTTTGCCCGCCGCGCCCTCCTGCGCCAGCACCACGGCTTCGCGCACCTCGGGCTGCTCCAGCAATCGGGCTTCGATCTCGCTCAGTTCGATGCGGAAGCCGCGAATCTTCACCTGATGGTCGGCACGACCGATGTACTCAATCGTGTCGTCTGGCCCCTGGCGCACCAGATCGCCGGTGCGATACAGCCGCTCACCATGGGTCGCGAACGGGTCCGGCACGAAGCGCTCGGCGGTCAGACCGGGACGCAGCAGATAACCTCGGGTCACACCGGCACCGGCCAGGTACAACTCGGCCGCCAGCCCTGCCGGCAACACCTGCAACTGGCTGTCGAGCAGGTAGGCCACGGTGTTGTCCAGCGGCCGCCCGATGTTCGCCCGGCCGTTGGCAGTGCGCAGGGTGAAGGTCGAATAGGTGGTGTCTTCCGACGGCCCGTACAGGTCATAAACCTGCTTGACCGACGTGCTGGCGTACAGCGTATCGACCAGCGTCTGCTTGAGCGGCTCGCCGGCCAGATTGATGGTGGTGACCGACGGCGGAATCTGCCCGGCCCGTTGCAGCGCGGCAATCGCCGACGGCACGGTGTTAATCAGCGTCACGCGCTCACAGGCCGGCAACTCGGACAGCGCCAGAGCGTTGTCCGCCAGCACCATGCAACCGCCGCTGGCCAACGTGACGAAAATCTCCCACACCGACAGGTCGAAGCAGATCGAGGTCGAGGCCAGCACGCCACGCAGCTGCTCATCGCGGTAAACACCCTGCGACCACTGGATCAGCGCCGCGAGGTTAGCGTGGGTGATCGCCACGCCTTTGGGCTTGCCGGTGGAGCCGGAGGTGTAAATGACATACGCCAGATTCTGCGCAACGATCCGGCTGACTGGCGCCGTGGACGGATACCCGGCGAGCCATTCGGCGCCCTCTTCGACCAACAGCACTTGCGACGGCAACGCCTCGGGCAACATCGCCTGCAACGCGGCTTCGGTCAGCAGCACCGCTGCGCAACTGTCCTCGAGCATGTGCAGCAAGCGCTCTTGCGGATACTCCGGATCCAGCGGCACGTAGGCACCGCCAGCCTTGAGAATCGCCAGCAGCCCGACCAGCATGTCCGGGGTGCGGCGCATGCACACGCCAACCCGCACTTCCGGCCCGACGCCCAGCGTTTGCAGCTTGTGCGCCAGTCGATTGGCCCGGGCGTCGAGGGTTTGGTAATCGAGGGTCTGCTCGGCGAACAACACCGCCGCAGCCTGTGGTTGGCGTTGTACCTGTGCGTCAATCCGTTCGACCACGTTGCGCGAATCCAGCGCCGTGACCGCGGCCTTGCCCCAGTCGACAGCCGCTTGACGCGGTGCGCCGTCCAGCAGTTGCAACGCGCCCAGAGGCTGCGAAGCGTCCGCCATAATTTGCATCATCAGGCCTTCGAGCTGGGTGCTCAGGTCAGCGATGGTGGCGTGATCGAAACAGGCCTGATCGAAGCTCAAGCCCAGGGTCAACTCACGACCGGTGACCGCCACCAGTGTCAGCGGATAATTGGTCTGCTCCTGACGCTGGAGGGTGGAAAACTCCAGCCCGGTGACAGAGCCTTGGGCCAGCGCTTCGGCCATCGGGTAGTTCTCGAACACCAGAATACTGTCGAACAGCGCGCCCGCGCCCTGCCCCGCCCAGCGCTGGATATCGTAAAGCGGCGTGCTCTCATGTTCGCGCAGGGCCAGGTTGAGGCTCTGCACCTGCTGAATCCACTGCCCGACCGGGATCTCGGCGGACGGCGAAGCCACCACCGGCAAGGTATTGATGAACAGGCCGATCTGCTGCTCGACGCCGGGCAAGTCCGTCGGGCGACCGGCCACAGTGGCGCCGAAAGCCACGGTGTCCTGGCCGGTATAGCGCTGCAACAGCACCAGCCACGCGGCTTGCATCAAGGTATTGAGGGTGACTTTCTGCTCGCGGGCGAAGCGGTTCAGGTCGCCGGTTTGTTGTTCGCTGAACACATGTTGGTAATCGGCATAACCGCCGGCCAACGTCTGACTGACCGGCATCGCGCTGGCCAGGCGGGTCGGCTCCTGAAGGTCAACCAATGCCGACGTCCAGAACTCGCGACTGGCCTGAACATCGCGCTGGCCCAGCCACTCAATGTAATCGCGATAGCGTCCCGGGGTCGCCGCCGGGGTCATGCCGGCATAGCGTTGCAACACCTCGCCGAACAACTGCGAGGTGCTCCAGCCATCCATGAGGATGTGATGACTGGTGTAGATCAAGTGATGCAGCGCTTCACCGGTTTGCACCAACAGCACGCGCAACAGCGGAGCCTGGTCCAGTTCGAAACCGGCGGCCAGATCTTCCCGAGCCAACTGATCGAGCGCCCCGTGAAGGTCATCACGACCGCGCCAGTCCTGCACGGTCAGGGGCATCTGCACCGTCTGCCTTACAATCTGCACCGCCGCATCGGCGTCCTCGGGCCAGACGAACGCAGTGCGCAGAATCTCATGGGCCTCCAGCGTCTGCTGCCAGGCCTGACGGAAACGCTCGGCGTCCAGTTGCTGCACATCGACGCGCAACTGATTGGTGTAGGCCGGGCCGTCCGGTTCGTTGAGGCTGTGGAACAGGATGCCTTGCTGCATCGGCGACAACGGATAGAGATCGCTGATATCCCGCGCCGGCACCGGCAGCGCCGACAGTTGCGCTTGCGTCAGGCGCACCAGATTGAAGTCCGACGGCGTGACCCCGGCATGCTCACCGGCAGTGCAATGTTCGATCAATCGTTGCAGCTCATGGCAATAGGCATCGGCCAGCGTCTGAATGGTTTGCGGGCGGTACATGCCTTGGCCGAACGTCCAGACCAATTCCAGCTCACCGCCATAGACCTGGCCGTCGACACTCAGCCAGTTGCCCAAGGGCGCATCTTCATCCTGATGCTCGCCAGTGCTTTCGGCAGCCGGCACGAACAGTGCGCCGTCAGCGGCACTGAACGCGCCGTCGAACTGGCCCAGGTAGTTGAAGGTGATGCGCGGCGGCGGCAATTCACGCAGCGGTTCGCAGCCTGCGAGGTAGCGCAACACGCCGTAGCCGATGCCTTTACCCGGCACAGCTCGCAGTTGTTCCTTGATCGCGCACAGCGAAGTGCCTGGCTCTGCCTCTGGGGTCAGGCGCACCGGAAACAGACTGCTGAACCAACCGACGGTGCGACTCAAATCTAGGTCGTCGAACAGGTCTTCGCGACCGTGGCCTTCGAGCTGGATCAGCACCGAATCCTGTTCGCTCCAGTCACACAGCACCCGCGCCAAGGCTGTCAGTAGCAGGTCGTTAATCTGCGTGCGATAAGTGGCCGGTGCCACTTTGAGCAGGGCGTTGGTCTGTGTCTTGTTCAGGCGTGAAGTGGCCCGAGCGGCCTGACGGCGGGTCTGAACTGTCTCCGGGAAATCCCTCGGCAAGTCGCTGTTACCGCCCTCCAGCGTGCGCTGCCAATAATCGCGCTCGGCCTTCAAGATATCGCTTTGCCCGTAACGGTGCAGGTGTTGCGCCCAGGCCTGAAGCGAACTGCTTTTGCCCGGCAACACGATCGTCTTGCCTGCCGCCAACGCGGTATAGGCCTGCTGCAAATCTTCCAGCAGCACCCGCCAGGACACGCCATCCACCACCAGGTGATGGATCACCAGCAGCAAACGTTGTGTAGCGTCAGGCAGGTTCACCAGTACCGCCCGCACCAGACGGCCCTGTTGCAGATCGAGACTGCGCTGGGCTTCGGTGGCCAGCGCCGGCAAATCGGCAAGGTCGTCCAGTGCCCGCACCCACAACAGATCAGTGTGACGTTGCGCCTGGAATGTCGCCTGCCAAGTCTCGCCCGACGCCTGGAAACTCAGGTTCAGCGCGTCGTGCTGCTCGATCAGGGTGGCCAATGCGTTGCTTAGATGGGTCGCATCGAGGGGGGATTGCGGCTGCAGCATCACCGACTGGTTCCAGTGATGACGCTGGGGAATGTCGGTCTGGAAGAAGCGGGCCTGGATCGGCAACAACGGCAGCTCGCCGCTGATCTTTTGCGCGACGCTGGCCGCCGGTTTGCTCTCGACCAGCTTGGCGACTGCCGCCAACTGGCCGATGGTCTGCTTCTCGAACAGTTGCTTGGGGCTCAGCTTGATGCCCTGGCGTTTGGCCCGGGCGATGATTTGCAGGCTGAGAATCGAATCGCCGCCCAGCTCGAAGAAGTTGTCGGTACTGCCCACCTGTTCAAGCTTCAGGACATCGGCCCAGATAGCGGCGAGCTTCTGTTCGATCTCGCCCACCGGGGCGACAAATTGCTGCGTGACCAGCCCCGGCGCCGGCAAGGCACGCTTGTCCAGTTTACCGTTGGCGGTCAGCGGCAGGCGCTCCAGAACAACAATCTGCGCCGGCACCATGTACTCCGGCAGGCAGGCCTGTAACTGCTGACGCAAGGCGTCGACATCCAACGGCAGGTCAGGCGCGGCCACGCAGTACGCCACCAGTTGCAGGCGCGTTTCATCACCGTCCAGCGGCAAGGCCAACACCGCGGCCTCGCTCACACCGCTCAGGCCCAGCAATACCCGGGCGACTTCCGCCGGCTCCACCCGATAGCCGCGCACCTTGACCTGATCGTCGGCGCGACCGATGAATTCCAGTGCTCCCTGACGATTGCGCCGCACCCGGTCACCGCTGCGGTACACCCGGGCGCCGACGGCGCCAAACGGATCCGGCAGGAAGCGTTCGGCGGTCAGCCCCGGCTGCCCGAGGTAACCCAGCGCCACAGTGTCGCCACCAATGTACAGCTCGCCCGCCACCTGATCGGCGACCGCGTTGAGCACATCGTCCAGCACGTAGACATGCGCACCCGACAACGGACGGCCGACCGGCACGCTGCGGGCACCCGAGTCGAGATCCTTGAGTTCATGAGTCAGCACGCCGACTGTAGTTTCACTCGGACCATAGTGGTTGATGAACCGGCAGCCCGGCTTGAGTCGCCGCACCTGCTCCAGCAATGCCGGCGAGCAGGCCTCGCCACCCACGATCAGTGCGTGTTGCGGCAACACATCGGCGGCCCGGGACGCTTGCATCAGCGCCGCCAAATGCCCCGGCACGATTTTCAACACGCCCACTTGGTGCCCGGCCATGTAATCGGCAAACCGGTCCGGGTCGAAGCCCAGCTCTTCGGGCAATACATGCAACAAGCGACCGGAGCACAAGGCGCCGAACAGCACGGTAAACCCCAGGTCCGCCGCAATGGTCGAGACCAGCGCCATGCTTGCCGCAGGCTCCAGCGCCAGACGTTCCAATGCACCGCGCACGTAACTGGTCAGGGCGCCGTGGCTCACCAGCACGCCTTTGGGTTGGCCGGTGGAGCCGGAGGTGTGAATCACATAGGCCGCTGCATCCGCCGACACGGTCAGCGAAGGCTTCGTCGTCGGCTGGTCCTGCCAGCGTTCGGGCGCGAAGGCCAGCTCTTGGCAACCGGTGACCGCCAGGCTGCTTTCCCGCGCGTCGCCTGCGGCACACAGCAGGACTTTCGCCTGCGCGCCTTCGAGCATCTGCTGCAATCGCGCGGCCGGCGCCTTGACGTCCAGCGGCATGTACACCGCCCCGGCCTTGAAAATACCCAACACACAGGTCAGCCATTCCAGGGAGCGCTCCATCAGCACCGCCACTGGCTGCCCGTTTTGCACGCCTTGCGCACGCAGGTAGTGGGCCAGGCGATTGGCGTCCTGATCCAGCGCCTGGAAACTCAACGTCCGTTCGAGACAGCGTGCGGCCAGCGCTTCAGGCTGCGCGGCCACCTGACGATCCCATTGCTGCAACACCGACTCCGCCGGCTGCCGTGGCGCCAGCGCCGGTTGCACAGGTGTGGTTGCAAGACTGTGCAGCGGCGCCTGCGGGGCGCTCAGCAATTCGCGGAACAGGCCGAGCAGCGTCGGGATAAACCCCTCGATGGTCGAGTGCTGGTACAGGTCACTGGCGTAAGTCATTTGCCCGTGGATCAGCGTGCCGTCATCGGTGATGTCCAGCGCCAGATCAAAGTGCGTGCCTTGTTTGTCCAGCGGATACTCGGTGACACTCAGGCCCGGCAGGTTCATCGAACGCTGGGTCTGCATGCCGACGTTCTGGTTGAACTTGGCCTGGAACAAAGGGTTGTGCCCCAGGGTTCGCTCGGGCACCAGTTCATCCACCAGTTGCTCGAAGGGCAGCTCCTGATGAGCCTGGGCACCGAACGATGCTTCCCGAACCCGGGCCAGCAAATCGTCAAAGCTGCCGCGCTCATCGACCTGGCAACGCAACACCTGAGTGTTGACGAAGAAACCGATCAACCCTTCGACCTCGGAGCGCCCACGGTTGGCATTGGGCACGCCGACACGGATATCGCGCTGGCCGCCAAGACGCGACAGGAACAGCGAAAACCCGGCCAGCACCAGCATGAACAAACTGATGCCCTGAGCCCGGGCAAAGCCGTTCAACTGCCGGGACAGGTCCGCACCGAAATCAAAGCTCAGGGTCTGGCCTTCAAAGCTCTGGGTCAGCGGCCGAGGGAAATCCGCCGCCACGTCCAACAGCGGATGCTCTTCACCCAACTGCTGACGCCAGTAATCGAGTTGCCGCTCGCCCTCGCCGGCCTCCAGCCAGCGGCGCTGCCAGATCGCGTAGTCGGCGTACTGCAACGGCAACGCCGGCAATTGCGGTTCGCGCTCGAGGCTGAAGGCCTGGTAGCACTGCACGAATTCCTTGACCATGACGTCCATCGACCAGCCATCGGAGACGATGTGGTGCATGCTCACGATCAGCACATGTTCATCGTCCGCCAGACAGAACAGACTGGCCCGCAGCAATGGCCCGTGGAGCAGATCGAATGGTTGCGCGGCCGCTTCCCGGACCCGCCGCGCCAGCTCGGTTTCACGTTCTTGCGCGGCGACGTTCGACAGATCGACGCGTTGCAGCGGCACGCTCTGCTGGTCGAGGATGATCTGGCTCGGCGGGTCGTTGTCGGTCTGGAACACCGTGCGCAGCACTTCATGGCGCGCCACCAGATGATCGAAGGAACATAGCAACGCTGCCTCGTTCAGTTGCCCATGCAAGCGCAGGCCGGCGGCCATGTTGTACGCGGCGCTCTGCGGATCGAGCTGCCAGAGAAACAGCAAGCGCTGCTGGGCAAACGAGAGCGGGATCGCCGCGCAGTCGTGACGACTGACCGGCAGCGGCAGCAGGCTGAAGTCCTTGCCCTCCTCGCGCAGTTTGGCGAGAAACAGTCGACGTTGCTCCAGCGGCAAACCGACGAACCTTTTAGCGATACGCTCCGCCATAGTGCCGCTCATACTTCTACCCCCTCCAAAGAACTCATGAACTGATCCATGTCGGACCAGTCGTTATCGCTTGCACCTTCTGCCAGCGCGGCCAGTTCCAGCGCCAGATCGCCCAGCAGCGGTGTCTCGAACAGACTGCGCAACGGCAGAACCACGCCCAACTGGCTTTTGATCCGCGCGATCACTTGCGCGGCCAGCAACGAATGCCCGCCCAACTCAAAGAAATGGTCATCCATACCGACCCGTGGCACCTGCAGTACCTCGATCCAGATCAGCGCGAGAGCCTGTTCGGTGTCGGTTTGCGGTGCGCGATAAGTGCTCTGCAATTGGCTCGGATCGGGGATCGGCAGGGCCTTGCGGTCGAGTTTGCCGCTGGGGGTCAGAGGCAGGCGCGGCAACAGCAGCAAGTGGCCGGGCACCATGTAGTCCGGCAGGTTCTTCTGCAGTGAGGCCCTGATTTGCTGACGCAAAATCGCTTGCTCCGCCGCACTGCCGAGCACGCTCGGATCGACGACCAGATACGCCACCAGTTGCGTCCCGCCAATCAGGGGCAAGGCCAGTACCACCGCCTCACGAATCCCCGGGCATTGCTGCAACCGCGATTCGATTTCCCCCAATTCAATGCGGAACCCGCGAATTTTCACTTGGTGATCGACGCGGCCGATGTACTCCACCGCGCCGTCGTCCCGCAGCCGGGCACGGTCGCCGGTGCGGTACAGGCGCTCGCCGACCGCGAACGGATCGGCGATAAACCGCTGGGCACTGAGCGTCGGTTGCTGGTGATAACCACGAGCCAGGCCCGGCCCGCCGATGTACAACTCGCCCACCGCTCCTTGCGGCAGCAGGTTCAAATCGTCGTCGAGCACGTACAACCGGCGTTGCTCCAGGCCATGACCGATCGGTATGCCGCGCCACGACACCGCTTCGGCGGTCAATGTGCTGCAATCGTGGATGGTCGAAACCACCGTCGCCTCGGTCGGGCCGTAGGTGTTGAGCAAACGCACATGGCCCAACCCGGCGCGTTGCCACAGGCGCAGCCCGTCCACCGCCATCGCCTCGCCGCCCACATGAATCTGGCGCAAGGCGCCGAAGTGGACAGGCGGGTTAGCCGCGTAATCCTGCACCACCGAATACCAGTAAGCGGCCGGCAAATCCGCCAGGGTAATGCCCTGTTCGACGATCACCTCGCGCAAGGTCGTACTGTCCCACAGGCGTGTATCGCGCAGGACGACAGCGGCGCCATGGCACAGCGGCGGGAAGAATTGCTCGACGAAACCGTCAAAACTGCTGGTGGCGAATTGCAGCACGCGATCGCCTTCACGCAAATCGCTGTAGTCGATCGCCCGCGCGATGAATTCGCCCAACGCGCCATGGCTGACCGCCACGCCCTTCGGCCGGCCGGTGGAGCCGGAGGTGTAAATCACATACGCGAGGTTCTGCGGATCCACCGTCCGTTGCAGGTTGTCTTGATTCGCAGCGTCGCTGTCCGGCAGTCGGTCCAGACACAGGCAATCGATGCCATCGAGCGCCGGCAGACTGGTCAGCAGAGAGCTCTCGGTCAGCAACAGCTTCAGCCCGCTGTCATCCAGCACATGGCGCAAGCGTTCGGCCGGCGTGTGCGGGTCCAGCGGCACATAGGCGCCACCGGCCTTGAGCACGGCCAGCAACGCCACGGCCAGTTCCAGCGAGCGCCCCAACGCCACACCGACCAGCACATCGGGGCCGACACCTTGGGCGCGCAACTGATGGGCCAGACGATTGCTGCGAGCATTCAGTTCGGCATAGCTGAGTGAGGGCGACTGATCGCCAGCCAGAATCACGGCGGTGGTGTCGGGAGTGTGTGCGGCCTGAGCCTCGAACAGCTGCGGCATGCCGGGCAGCGACGCCGGGATGGCGACGGGTTGAATCAAGCGCTCGCGCTCATCCGTGCCGAGCATCGCCACCTCGCCCAACGGTTGTTGCGGATCACGGCAGACCGACACCAGCACGTTGTGCCAATGCTCGGCCAACGCGGCGATGGTCTGTGCGTCGAACAGGTCGGTGGCGTAGGTGAACGCTGCGAACAGTTGCTCGCCCTCCTCCCGGGTGTCGAGCATCAGGTCACTGGTGGCCGCATGTTGACGCCCACTGCCGGCCAGTTGCTGCTCGCTCAGATAGCCGACTTGCAAACCGCAATCGAGCCGCACGTCCTGCAGATCGGTCACCAGTGGCTGGTGGTTGAACATCACCTGAAACAGCGGATTGTGACTCTGGCTGCGGGCCGGTTGCAGGGCTTCGATCAACGCATCGAACGGCAGCTCCTGATGGGCCTGGGCGCCAAGCGCCGCTTGACGCAGGCTCTGCAACAGGTCGCTGAAACGGGTTTGAGGGGTGACCTCGCTGCGCAGGATCTGGGTATTGACGAAGAAGCCGATCAGGCCTTCGGTTTCACTGCGGGTACGGTTGGCTATCAAGCCACCGACGCGGATGTCGGTCTGGCCGCTGTAGCGATGCAGCAAGGTTTTGAAGGCAGCCAGCAGCACCACGAACAGCGTCACGCCCTGGCGCTGGGCGAGGGTTTTCAGCTCCTGGCGCAGGGCACCGTCGATGACTTTTTCCAGGCGCGCGCCCTGGTGGCTGGACTGGGCCGGATAGGCACGGTCGGTGGGCAATTCGAGAATCGGGTGCTCTTCGCCCAACTGCATGCGCCAGTAATCGAGCTGACGCTCGCGCTCCCCGGCTTCCAGCCAGCTGCGTTGCCACAGGGCATAGTCGCGGTAGTGCACGGCCAATTCCGGCAAGGTCGGTTGCCGTCCCGCCACCAACCCGTCGTAGGTGCGCATGAACTCGTCGATCAGAATGTTCATCGACCAGCCATCGGCAATGATGTGGTGCAGCGTCAGCAGCAGCACGTGTTCCTGTTCGGCCAGGCGCAACAGGCGAAGGCTCAGCAGCGGTCCCTGTTGCAAGTCGAACGCCTGAGTGGCTTCAGCCATCATGTGCTGTTGCGCCTGCGGCCAGCGCCGTTCTTCAGGCAAGGCACTCAGGTCGTTGATCGCCAGTGTCAGGTCACGGGGTTCGGCCACCTGCTGGAACGCACGCTCGCCCTCCTGGCCGAAGGTGGTTCGCAGGCACTCATGACGCGCCACCAACAGGCTGAACGCGCGCTCAAGCGCCTCGGTTTGCAGCGCGCCGTTCAGGCGCACCGCCATCGGCAGGTTATAGGCCGCGCTCTGCGGATCCAGCTGCCAGAGAAACCACATCCGCTGCTGCGCATAGGACAGGCCGTCACGCTCGTCGACCCCGACACAGGAGGTCATGGGAAGCTGCGCAAAATCGATGCCTTCGCGGGCCATGCCGGCCAAAAACAAGCGGCGCTTGTCCTGCGGCAGTTCGATAAAGCGGCGGGCGAGTTTCTGTGCGTCTGCGGCATTCATGCATTGGGTCCTTGCTGATCGTCGGCGTGACCAGGAGGCCCGGTCGTATCAACAAGAACGAATGGCTGATGCGATGATTTAGCGGCACTGACAAACGCGGCCAGTCAGTTGAGGTGCAGAACCTGTGGGAGCGGGCTTGCTCGCGAAAGCGGTGTACCCGGCAACATTAATGTTGACTGACACGCCCTCTTCGCGAGCAAGCCCGCTCCCACAGGTTCCGCACCAGGCATTAGACCGAGCAGTGGACAGCGCAACAAAAATGCCACAGCCGGTGCAAGACCGGCTTCGGCGACAGGCGCGTCAGGGACTGATCAGATCAGCGCACATCCTGGGAATGCCCTTCGGCCATCGCGACGATCACCTTGCGCTTGCCTTCGAAAGGCGCGCGGGCATGGGCCGAGAGCATGTTGTCGAGCATCAGCACATCGCCCTCCTGCCAGGGAAAGCTGATGGCGCAGTCATCGAGCACGGCGCGAATTTCATTGAGCACTTCATCTTCGATGGGCGAGCCATCGCCGTAGTAGACGTTACGCGGCAGGTCTTCCTCGTCGACGATGTCCAGCAGGGTTTCACGCACCTCCGGCTGAAGGTTGGAAATGTGGAACAGGTGAGCCTGATTGAACCAGACCATGTCGCCGGTCACCGGATGACGCGCCACCGCCTGACAGGTCTGGCGGGTGCGCAATTCTCCGTCGTCCTTCCACTCACAAATGATGCCGTGGGCCTTGCAGTAGGCCTCGGCCACCTCGCGGTCTTCGGTGTTGAACACTTGCTCCCAGGCCACGTCCAGCCCATTCCCGAAATTGCGCACATACATCAGCCCCTTGCTGACGAAGCGCTCGCGAATCGCGACAGGCATGCGGCGATAGACTTCCCGGCTGTCGGCAATCGGCGTTTCACCGCCCGAGGTGGCGGCGATCATGCTGTAGAACCAGATTTTCATCGGCCAGTCCCGGGAGTAGGCCTGCTCGTTGTGCAACGGAATGCTCTGATGCGCCGGGTATTCGGTGGAGGTATAGACCCCTTGGGTGACATTGGTGCGCGGCGTCGAGCCGAACTCGTAATTGAGCAGCGGATGGCCGAAGCCGGCGGCGAACTGGCGGAACTGCTCGGCGCCCTCCAGCTGGAACCCGCGAAACAGAATGCCGCCGTCACGCAGCAAATGCTCATCCACCAGCTCATTCAATTCATCGAACACCGCCAACAGGCTGGTATTCGGCTCGGTCGCCTCCACCAACAGCGGCAAACGACCTCGCGCCGGCAGCAACGGCCGAACGGCAAAACCCACAGCAACACCCATGACGGGCCTCCTGTTAACACTCAATAAAGTGAACCGCGCGCGTTAATAAACCTGAGCAGCCAGCTGCGCATGACGTCGGTGATGGACTTCCAGATGATTCTTGATAATCCGGATCACCTTGGCTTCATGCTCATGAATGAAGAAATGCCCGCCGGTCATCATGTCCACCGAGAAACTGCCCAGGGTTTCCTGGCTCCAGCCGATCAATTGCTCGGTGGTGGCCTTGTCTTCCTTGCCGCCGAGCACGTGCACCGGGCATTTGAGCAGCGGGCGTTGCATCGGACGGAAGCGCCCGCAGAGCATGAAATCGGCGCGCAGGATCGGCAGTGTCAGGCTCATCAACTCCTGATTGGCCAACACGTCCTCGCTGGTGCCCTGGAAGGTGCGCAGTTGCTCGATCAACTGCTCGTCACTCTGGGGCTCGGCGAAGCCACGGTCATAGTCGCTGCGCATGGTCGGGGCGGCCGTGCCGGAAGCAAACAACGCCACCGGCTCTGCAGCACCGAGGGCACGAAAGGCGTGGGCCATTTCGCAGGCCAGCAACGCCCCCAGACTGTGACCGAACAGGGCGTAAGGGCCGTGCAAGGACGGCTTGTGCTCCCTGGCCAATTGCAGGGCCAGGGCGCGCATGTCGGTCTGCAAGGGTTCGTCATAACGGGCGCCCCGCCCCGGCAGCTCCACGGGCTGCAAGTGCAGCCACGGCGGCAACTGGCGCCGCCAGCGGCTATAGACCATGGCGCTGGCGCCCGAATAGGGCAGGCACAGCAGTGTCAGCTTTGTCACCGCACTTACCTCGATTGGTTATATGTTTAGGAGAACGGATGAACCGCCATGAGAATTAGTCTGTGGGATGGATGAGGTTTACCTGTGGGATCAGCAGTCAGTTATCACTTGAGTTGCCGATAGCTCTGCACCGCCGAACCCATCACCACGGCACCCGCAGCAATCGACACCCAGAACCCGCTGCGCGCACCGAACGCATCCACCAGCCAGCCCGAACTGGCCGCGCCAATCGCCACGCCAATGCTCAAGCCGGTGACCAGCCAGGTCAGGCCTTCAGTGAGTTTGGCCGGTGGCACGATGCGCTCCACCAGCGCCATGGCCACAATCAGGGTCGGGGCAAAGAACAGCCCGGCGACGAACACCGCCAGCGACAGCCCGACAATATTGGCCGCCAGCAACAACGGCAACGTGGTCACCGCCGTCGCCACCCCGCCGTAGAGGAACAGTTGAGGCAGTGGCAGTTTCGAGCGCAACGCGCCGAACGCCAACCCGGCCAGGCATGAGCCGATGGCATACACCGACAGCACAATACTCGCCGCCGCCGGTTGCCCCTGCTGCTCGGCGAACGCGACGCTGACCACATCCACCACACCAACGATGGTGCCCAAGGCGACCATCAACAGTATCAGCAACTGGATCTCGCTCGAGCGGATGATCGAGCCCTGATGGTGTTCTTCATAAGGATGCACCGGCGGTTCGGTACCGCGCTGCAACACAAACGCCGTGACCCCGATCGCCAGCATCAACAACGCCACCAACGGCCCAGCTTCGGGGAATGCCACCACACACAACCCAACCGACAGCGGCGGCCCGACAATAAAACACACCTCGTCCAGCACCGACTCCAGCGCATAAGCGGTTTGCAACTCAGGGCGGCCGCGATACAACTCGGTCCAGCGCGCCCGCACCATCGCCGACATGCTCGGCATGCAACCGGCCAGCGCGGCAAACACAAACAACGTCCAGTGCGGCGCCTGCAAGCGGGTACAAAGCAACAGCAGCAACAGCGCGCCGCCACCGACCAGCGCCGACGCCGGCAAGATCCGGCTTTGACCAAAACGGTCCACCCACCGCGAAACCTGCGGCGCACAAATCGCCGTGGCCAAGGCAAAGGTCGCCGCGATGGAGCCGGCCAATCCGTAACCGCCCTGGAGCTGCGAAAGCATGGTGATCAGGCCAATGCCGGTCATGGAAATCGGCATGCGCGCGATCATGCCGGCCAGCACAAAGGCGCGTGCGCCTGGGGCGTGGAACAGCTCGCGGTAGGGGTTTGCCATGGGATCCTCACGTCCGTTTTGGACGTGCACGGTGCCATAAACCCTCGAGGATCAAAAGATCGTCCGAGCAGGGCCTTCGTCAACCTCTAGCGTGACGGGGCTCACTGACAATTGCCAATGCCGGATGAAATTTCAAGCATTGCCGGAACAACTTTCTCATATTGCGATACGCACTTAATGCATACACAACAAAGGCGTCCGAATTACGTGCAACTACCTCTAAAGTACTGTCACTAATAGACCCGGTAGAACCAAGAACATATAGGCGCTGTAACATTCCGATTCACCCTGATATTTCTGCTAGGTTTTCTTAGAAAAACTTGCAGCACACAAAACCGCCAACTAGATTCGAACCAAACATGAACACCGTCTGAATTTCCCTAGATAGTCTGGTCAGTAGTAACGTCCAGTAGCGAAGACACAATAGTGGAGTCTTGCTATGGAAGAGTTACTGATTCTGGTCGACCAGCACGATCGCAAAAAGGGCTGTGCGCCCAAACTACAGGCCCATCAACAAGGCCTCCTGCATCGAGCATTCTCGATCTTCATTTTCGACCATGCCGGCCGTCTCTTGCTGCAACAACGCGCCTTTGGCAAATACCATTCTCAAGGCCTGTGGACCAATACCTGTTGCGGTCACCCTCGGCCTGGCGAACGGACAATGGCGGCGGCAAAACGCCGCTTGCAGGAAGAAATGGGCATGACCTGCTCGCTGCGTAAAGTCTCCACCCTGCTCTACCGCGAACAGGTTTCAAACCAGCTGATCGAGCACGAGTTCGACCACGTATTCGTCGGTATCAGCGATCGCGACCCCATCGCCAATCCCGAGGAAGCCCACGCCTGGCAGTGGCTGACGCTTTCGCAAATCTGCGAGCGCATTGCCGCTGCCCCCGAGAGCTTCACCTTCTGGTTCCGTCGAATACTCCAGACCACCGGACCTGTCGGAATCAGCGCCTGGAAAGAACTCGCAGAAACCCGCCGTCAGGCCGGTCCCTTTTCCTGATCACGAGAGACACGCCATGAACAACAGCCACCGGATGGCTTCGGGAACACCATTGCCGAACATTGACCAGACACCTGCGCCCCAGACGTTCGAAGCCTGGAAACAGGCAGTGCTGCACGGCACAGAGCTGACACTGCAACATACGTTGCCGGCCAGTAATGAAACCCCGGCACGCCTGCATGAAGCCATGCGCTACGCCGTTCTGGGCCCTGGCAAACGCGTGCGTCCCCTGCTGTGTCACGCCGCCGGAGAAGCCGTCGCTGCCAGGTGTCCGGCGCTGAATGTGGTAGCTGCCGCTCTGGAAATGATGCACGTGTATTCACTTGTGCATGACGACCTTCCGGCCATGGACGATGACGACCTGCGACGCGGCAGAGCAACCGTGCATGTGCAGTACGACGAGGCCACCGCGATTCTGGTCGGAGATGCCTTGCAAGCGCAGGCCTTCATCACCTTGAGCCAGGCACCGGTGTCGGCTGCTTGTCAGGTGCTGCTGATCAGAGAGCTGGCCATCGCGGTGAGCTCCACGGGCATGGTGGGCGGGCAGATGATCGATCTATCCAGCATCGACGCTGAACTCGACATCGCGCAACTCGAACACATGCACCGGATGAAAACCGGTGCATTGATACACGCCAGTGTCCGCATGGGAGCGCTGTGCGCTGAAACCACGCAAGAGAACCTTGACCGCCTGGATCGCTATGCAAACGCAATCGGCTTGGCGTTCCAGATCGTCGACGACATCCTCGACGCCACCGCCGACACCGCAACGCTGGGCAAAACCGCCGGCAAGGACGCCAAAAACCATAAGCCGACCTACGTCTCGATGCTCGGGCTGAAGCGGTCCAGGCAACTGGCACAGCAGCTAGGTGAACAAGCCCAACAAGCGTTGACAACCCTGCCCGGTAGGACCGACCCGCTGCATGGCCTGGTCGATCTGGTCATCAATCGCTTGCACTGAATACCGCTTCAGCGAGCGCACCGGAACAACGTTCAAGGAAAGGAATCGAGCATGTTCGAATTACTCAAGACCATCGACAGCCCCGTTGATTTGCGAGCACTGCATTTCACCGCCCTCGGCCCACTCGTGGACGAAATGCGGGCGTTCATTTTGCAGAGCGTCGCGAAAACCGGAGGGCACCTGTCGGCCAACCTCGGCACCGTGGAATTGAGTATCGCGCTGCATTACGTGTTCGACACCCCCAACGACAGGGTCGTGTGGGATGTCGGCCATCAGACCTACGCCCACAAAATCCTCACCGGCCGACGTGACGCGATGACGAACATTCGTCAACTCGGCGGAATCTCCGGATTTCCCCGCCGCTGCGAATCTGAATTCGACACCTTTGGCACAGCGCACTCCAGCACCTCCATCTCGGCGGCGTTGGGCATGGCCCTGGCTGCTCGTAATCAGTCACAACCTCGCCATTGCGTTGCGGTGATCGGCGACGGCGCGGTAACCGGCGGCATGGCGTACGAAGCGATGAACAATGCCGGCTTATATAAGGAGTTACCGTTTCTGGTGATCCTCAACGACAACGACATGTCGATCTCGCCCCCGGTCGGGGCCTTGCGCGAGTACTTCGGGAAACTGAAGCAGGTAAAAGGGTCAGGAACCGATGCGACTTTTTTTAAAGCCTTGGGCTTCAACTACACCGGCCCCATCGACGGTCACAACCTCGACGAATTGCTCCCTGCTCTGCACGCCCTGAAAAAAAAGCGCGGCCCGCAACTGCTGCACATCGTCACGGAAAAAGGTCACGGCTATACACCGGCTGCGGCGAATCCAGTGCTGTATCACGGCCCAGGAAAATTCGACCCGGCACACGGAATCGATCCATCGATGGCCAGCAAGCCCACGTACACCCAAGTCTTCGGCGACTGGTTATGCGATGAAGCCGACGTTGACCCAAGGGTCGTGGCCATTACCCCGGCGATGCGCGAAGGCTCAGGCCTGGTGGAGTTCGAACGGCGCTTCCCCGACCGTTTTTTCGACGTCGGGATTGCCGAACAACACGCGCTGACCTTCGCGGCGGGCTTGGCGGCCGATGGTTTGAAACCGGTAGTGGCGATCTACTCGACTTTCCTGCAACGGGCCTACGACCAACTGATTCACGATATCGCGATCCAGAATCTGCCCGTGGTATTCGCCATCGACCGGGCCGGTATCGTCGGTGCCGACGGCGCCACCCACACCGGAGCCTTCGACATTGCCTACCTGCGCTGCATACCGAACCTGACCGTCATGGCCCCGACAGATGAAAACGAATGCCGGCAAATGTTGCACACCGCCCTCCTCCTGAAAGGCCCAAGCGCCGTGCGTTACCCACGCGGGTCGGGTAACGGGATCGATGTGTCATCGGTATTGGAAGCCTTGCCGGTGGGCAAAGGTGAAATCCGCCGAACCTCGGCGCAACCCACCGGCTATCGCATCGCCCTCCTGGCGTTTGGCTCGATGTTGCTGCCAGCCCTTGAAGCCGCTCAAGCGTTCGATGCCACCGTCGCCAACATGCGCTTTATCAAACCGCTCGATGGCGCCCTCGTTGAGCAATTGGCCCGGGACCATGACCTGCTGGTGACTGTTGAAGAAGGTTGCGTGATGGGCGGCGCCGGCTCGGTGTGTCTCGAACAATTGGCGGCAGTCGGCCATTCACCTCCGGTGCTGCAATTGGGCTTCAGCGATACCTTCATCGAACACGGCGCACCCGAGAAATTGCTGAGTTTGTGCGGGCTCGATGCGCCCGGAATCACGCGCTCGATAAAGGCGTTTTTGAGCACGCACGACTTGGCGTTTTCCAACAACGGCAGCGCAACGCCCAATGTCTCGTTGTGGGCAAGCGCATGAAGTGAATATTCACAAGGAGAGAGACTAATGAACACACCAGCCAAACGGGCCAAACAACCTGTCACCGCCAATAAAGTGCGCCCACCCTATAAGGTCATTAAAGGGTCCACCGTCGACAGCTACCAGGAAAAGGTCGTGTACACCTATGGCGACAGCCCGGAGGACTGGGGCAAGGCCATCGGTGATTGTCGGCTGTTCCAGTTCGGTGTTTATGACGATCCACGGTCGAAGCCGCCAATCAGCCTCGATGAGTCAGGTATTCGTTACTTCGAGCGTCAGCTGAAACTGGCCGGTCTGAAAAAGCGCGATCGGCGCGTCAAACGTATTCTGGATGTTGGCTGTGGATGGGGTTACATCCTCAAATACCTGGCCGAATACTTTCCGAAATGCCAGCGCCTGGACGGGGTCAATGTCAGTCGGCGCCAACTCGACTACTGCGCAAAGTTTCACGCCGAACAGAGACTGTCCGATCGCATCAATCTGTACCTGTGCAATGCCAAGGACGTCGAGTTGTTACCCGACGCTGATGAGCCTTATGACCTGGTGATCATTCGCGGCGTGATCTCGCATTTCCCGAATGAACTCTATGAAAACACCATGCACGCCCTCGCCTCTCGGGTACGCGAAGGGGGTGTCGTGGTCATTTCGGACAATCTCTACAACACCGAACTTCAGACTTACACCTCAGATACTCCGGACGAAGTCGATCGCCTGGCCTGCAAACACCGCAAATCACCGGCGTACTTTCGAGAAGTGCTGGAGCAGAGTGGTTTCACCACACATGACATGCGCGTGTTGCCCTCCAACATTGATGTTGCTCGCTGGTTGATGGATTCGAAAGCCAATATTGAAAACAAGGAATTGTTTCCGAATGGAGTGACGGGGGCGTTGGAAGAGTTGCGGGTGCTGGCGGAGAACTGGTCGGTGGCGCTGCTTAAGGGTAAGGTTTCGACGTATAGCGTGATTATGAGGAAGCCAAGCGAAAAAATCTGACTCCGTTTAAAAATATCACAAGGAGGTTACATGACCACTCTTACGCTACCCAATATCAATTGTCCATTGCCGTATCGAATCTACCCAGAAAGTGAAAAACTTGAGGAAGGCACTATCTCGTGGATGGATAAATGGCATTTATACAGTGATAAAAAACATCGGCAACGTCTGTCCCGCATTGGATGTGGCCGCCTAGGGGCGTTGATGTACCCTTATGCAGCGAATGCTGAAGTCGCACAAATCATGTCGGACTATATTCTTTGGGCTTTCTCATTTGACGATGAGTACTGCGACGAAGGTTCAATGAGTAAAAAACCGGCGCTGTCCATTACCGCCATGTTACAGATGCAACGCTCGATCGAATCCCCCGAAGTCCCCGCTTACCCTGAAAACAACTTTGCAATGGCCTTACGCGACATACGTCTACGACTGGACAAATATACAACTCCATTACACACCTCTAGATTTGTAAATACTCAACGTGGCTACTTTATGGTCGAAGTAGGAAAACTGGTCAATCCACAACCGACCATGAGCGATTGCGCACTCCTACGTCTCAGTTCAGGTGGCGGAATGGTTTTTCCAACTCTTGGCCATATCAGCACCCTGGTTAATATAAGCCAGTTAAAAATGGAGGATCGACGTCTATGCGCTCTGACCGAAATGGCTGCCATGATGATTGTCTGGGAAAGTGACTTTTTTTCGTATGCCAAGGAACTGGCAAGAGAGCCCGAGGACCGACAACATAATATTGTCTCGCTGATTCAACAGCGTACTGGAATTACTCATGAACAAGCATTAGCAAAAGCCTTCAGTTTGCGCGACAACACTGCCGGCCTGTATATGCGACTGAGAGAATCTGTGTTAGCAGAAGCATCACCCGAAGTTGAAGCATATATCCAAAGTCTGGATTGTTACTGGCGTGGGGGGTTGGAATGGATAAGTAAAAACCCTAGATACCGCTATTTGAATGGAATCGACGGTCAAGCTGCTTATCAGGGGGGAACTCTGACCGAAACCTTCCCGGATAATTGTAGGGAAATAGTCGATATTTCTTCAATTTCCTGGTGGTGGCGTTACGACCCCGCGTATTCAGATCCCATATCGCAGGCCACATAGAGAAAAGCGTGCGATAAGAATCCGATCCTAAGGCATCACCATGAAAGTCATCCTCGCCCAACCCCGAGGTTTCTGCGCCGGTGTAGTTCGCGCTGTCGATACCGTCGAACAGGCTCTCAAACACCACCGTGCACCGGTCTATGTGCGACACGAAATCGTCCATAACCAGCACGTGGTCGATGACTTGCGAGCCAAGGGAGCGCGGTTCGTCGAAAACCTGAATGAAGTACCAGCCAATGCCGTCACCATTTTCAGCGCCCACGGCGTGGGCAAAGAGGTGGAAAACGAGGCTCATCAGCGGGGATTACAGGTGCTGGACGCCACCTGTCCGCTGGTGACCAAGGTGCATAACCATGGCCGTCAGTACGCCGCCAAAGGTTATCAGGTGATCCTGATTGGTGAACCGGATCATCCCGAGGTAATCGGCACCTTGGGGCAAATTCCCGCCCCGGTAGTGATGGTGCAAACCGAAGCGCACGTCGCCGCCCTTGAGCTTTCGCAGAACACCCCACTGGCCTATATCACCCAAACCACTCTCAGTGTCGACGACACCCGTGCGGTGGTCGAGGCACTCAAGCGGCGTTATCCTCATATCATCGGGCCGGACACCCGTGACATTTGCTATGCCGTGCAGAATCGCCAAACGGCAGTACGTGAACTGAGCCAATGCGTCGATGTGGTGTTGGTGATCGGCAGCGCCCAAAGCGCCAACTCCGTGACGTTGCGTGATATCGCCGCGCAAGCTGGGAAGCCCAGTTACCTGATCGCCGATGGCAGTGCGGTTCGCAACGAATGGTTTAACCATGAATCTACCGTGGGCATTACCGCCGGCGCCTCAACGCCCGAGGCCATGGTCGACGACGTACTCAACGCCCTGAAACGGATCGCCCCGCTCGAGATCGAGAACCTGCCAGGGCGCGAAGAACATGTTCACTTCCGCCTTCCCGACGGGCTGATTGCTCGTCAGTAAGCCGCGACCACCTGGAGTCGAATCCATGGACAGCGCAATCACTCGACGCAAAACCCGACAAGTGACCATCGGCCACGTCACGGTGGGCAGCGATGGGCCCATTGTGGTGCAGGCGATGACCAACACCGATACCGCCGACGCCACGGCCACCGCTCTTCAGGTCGAAAGCCTGGCCCTGGCCGGTGCCGAACTGGTGCGGATCACGGTCAACAGTCATGACGCGGCAGCTCAGGTGGCACACATTCGCGACCTGCTGGACCGGCGCAATATCAACGTGCCGTTTTGGTGGGTGACTTTCATTTCAACGGTCATCGCTTGTTGGCGGCGTATCCCGAATGCGCCGAGGCACTGGGCAAGTACCGCATCAACCCCGGCAACGTCGGCAAAGGCGTCAAGCGCGACGAGCAGTTCTGCAGCATGATCGAGGTCGCCTGCCGCTACGACAAACCGGTGAGGATTGGCGTCAACTGGGGCAGCCTGGACCCGGATTTGTTGGCACGGATGATGGACGCCAACGCGGCATTGGCCTTGCCGCTGGAAGCCGATGCGGTGATGCGTGAAGCGCTGGTGGTGTCGGCGCTGGAGAATGCGCAACGGGCCATCGACGTTGGCTTGTCGGCAGACCGGATCGTGCTGTCGGCAAAAGTCAGCCATGTGCAGGACTTGATCGCGGTGTACCGCAACCTCGCGGCACGTTGTGATTTTCCGCTGCACCTGGGGTTGACCGAAGCGGGCATGGGCTCCAAAGGTATCGTCGCCTCCTCCACCGCGCTGGCGGTGCTGTTGCAGGAAGGCATCGGGGACACGCTGCGAATTTCCCTCACCCCTGAACCCAAAGGCGACCGCACCCGTGAAGTGCTGGTTGCGCAGCAAATTCTGCAAGTCATGGGCTTGCGCGCATTTACCCCCACAGTGGTGGCTTGCCCTGGCTGCGGACGTACCACCAGCAGCTTCTTTCAGGAACTGGCGCAGCAGATCGAAGGCTTTCTCCAGGGGCGAATGCCGACCTGGAAAGTGCAATTTCCCGGTGTCGAACAGATGCATGTCGCGGTCATGGGCTGCGTCGTCAATGGCCCGGGCGAGAGCCGCTTGGCGGACATCGGCATCTCCCTGCCTGGCGCCGGGGAACACCCTTCGGCACCGGTGTACATGGACGGCGAGCGGGTGATGACGCTCAAGGGCAGCAGCATTGCAACGGACTTCACTCAGTTGCTCGACGCCTACGTGGCTGCCCGCTATGGCAAAAATCCGCAAGCCAGATCAAGACTGCTGGAGCTGTTGAAGCCTGCTCAGTTGATCGCGCCCGATGAATGACAAAGTCCCAGGCCTTTAACGTGACTCATACACCAGTGAACTCCTGCCTGATCCCGTTGGTCAGCTAGTTAGGCCCTCAGTCCCCCGGAGTTCTGCGGCAATGGCTGATCATTCCGAACGACAAAGCGCCATCGACGCCCACGGCATCATTGGCGACATGCGCAGCGCGGCGCTGGTCAACGACAAGGGCAGCGTGGACTTTTTCTGCTGGCCGGAATTCGACAGTCCGTCGATCTTCTGTTCGCTACTGGACAGCCCCGAAGCCGGCATTTTCCAACTGGCCCCGGACCTGCCCGACGCCCGTCGCGAGCAGATTTACCTGCCCGACACCAACGTCCTGCAAACCCGCTGGCTTAGCGATCACGCGGTGGTCGAGGTCACTGACCTGCTGCCCATCGGCGACAGCGAAGACGATTTGCCGATGCTGATGCGCCGGGTGCGAGTGGTCAGCGGACAAGTGACGATCCGCATGCGCTGCGCTGTTCATCATGACTATGCCCGGGCTCCCACCAAGGCCCGCGCACGTGACCGGAGTGTATGTTTCGAGGCCACCGGCCAGCCAGCCATGCAGCTGTGTTCGGATCAGCCCTTACGCGTCGAGGGCCATGCAGCCGTCGCCGAATTCATCCTTGAACAAGACCAGAGCGCCGAGTTCTTGCTCGGCGGCGTTGATGATGCGCGCTTCAAGGAAGGCGCCGCCGCACTGTGCCTGGAGCGCACCCTGAAGTTCTGGCGCGACTGGATCGGCCAGTCCAATTATCGCGGTCGCTGGCGGGAAATGGTCAATCGCTCGGCCTTGACCCTGAAGCTGCTGACCTCACGCAAGCACGGCGCCATCCTCGCCGCCGCCACCTTCGGCCTGCCGGAAACGCCCGGCGGCGAACGCAACTGGGACTATCGCTACACCTGGATCCGCGACGCCTCGTTCACCGTCTATGCCTTCATGCGCCTGGGCTTCGTCGAGGAGGCCAACGCCTACATGCGCTGGCTGCGCGGCAGGGTCAGCGATTGCCGCGGCAAGCCGATGAAACTCAACATCCTCTACGCCATCGATGGCCGTCAGGAACTGCCGGAAGTCGAACTTCCACACTTGGCCGGTCATGGCGGCGCAACACCGGTACGCATCGGTAATCAGGCCTACGATCAAATCCAGCTCGACATCTTCGGCGAGCTGTTGGACGCGGTGTACCTGGTCAACAAGCACGGTGAAGCGATTTCCCATGAAGGCTGGAAACACACCGTGGAAGTGGTCGATCAGGTCTGCGAAACCTGGCAGCAAAAAGACGTCGGCATCTGGGAAATGCGCGGCGAGCAATATCATTTCCTGCACTCACGACTGATGTGCTGGGTGGCCGTGGACCGCGCCATCCGGCTGGCCTCCAAACGCTCGCTGCCCGCCCCGTTCGCCCGCTGGGACCAGACCCGCAAAGCGATCTACACCGACATCTGGAGCAACTTCTGGAACGAAGAACGCGGACATTTCGTCCAGCACATCGGCGGCACCGGCCTCGACGGCTCGATGCTATTGATGCCGCTGGTGCGCTTCGTCAGCGCCAAGGATCCGCGCTGGATCTCGACCCTCGAAGCCATCGAGAAAACCCTGGTGCGCGCGGGCATGGTCTACCGCTACCGCAACGACGACAGCCAGATCGACGGCCTGCCCGGCACCGAAGGCGCCTTCGCCGCGTGCTCGTTCTGGTACGTCGAATGCCTGGCCCGGGCCGGCCAAGTGGAAAAGGCGCACCTGGAGTTCGAGCAATTGCTGAAGTACGCCAACCCGCTGGGGCTGTACGCCGAAGAGTTCGACAGCCATGCCCGGCATCTGGGCAACACACCGCAAGCACTGACGCACCTGGCGCTGATCAGTGCGGCGAGTTTTCTGAACAGGAAGTTGAGCGGGGAGAAAAACTTTTGGCAGCCTTGAGACCGAGGCGCCGGCATCGCGGGCAAGCCTCGCTCCCACAGGTTCAGCGTGAATCCGTAGGAGCGAGGCTTGCCCGCGAAAGGGCCATCAGCCCCACACAAGGCTTACTGTCGTCAAAACCTGTCGGAAATGCCTGCTTTCACTGCATTTTTTGTAGGAGAAAGGCTTACAGGCAGTAAACAAAAACACATTCTACATACCCCTGTGGCGAGGGAGCTTGCTCCCGTTGGGGCGCGCAGCGGCCCTGAAATCCACAACCAAATTCCTCCAGAAGCACCGCATTTGCTGGCTTTACGGCTGCTGCGCAACCGGACAGGGGCAAGCCCCCTCGCCACAGAACCAGGTAGGCCGAACCTACAATCACTAAACAAAACCAGCCCAATCAACACGCGGTAACTCATTCCTACATCCAGAAATACCTTGTTGCCAGCGCTTACATCCATCCCTACCATCCACGTCAACGGGCACAGCGGAGCTGTCCAACAAAACCCGAATTCAAGGAACCAGAATGACCCAGCGTATCCATCGCAGCATCGACACCCCACTCCGGTCAGGCCTGAACCGGGATGAACTGTGGGAGGGCCACGACAAAGGCCTGATCAAATGCTGGGAAATCGGTCGCCAACGCGCCGCCCGCTTCCCCGACCTCGCCCGACAATGCCTCACCGGTGAACTTCCGGTGCTAGGCTGGAAAGGTGGCGTCAGCCGCAGTCTGAAAAAACTCGAAAAATACGGATCCCTCAAATACCTCGCCCAATGGCAGGGGTTGCGCGGGGAAGATCTGGATATCGATTTGAACGCAGAACGGGCGTTGACCTGTTCCAGGACCAAAATGATGGTGACGTTTACGCCGGATCGGTCGAAGTATTTCAATCAGGTGGCGGACGTGGAGGCCTGAGGTAAAGGCCCCGAGTCGATTTGAGTCAGCCCTCTCAAACAGCGGCTTACCAGCCCTTACGAACACCGAGTACTGGCAGGCGTCGTGCATAACATGGCCGAAGAAGCGCCTGAGGCGACGCTGAAGACAATACTGGATCTGCTGGAGAGCTGACGGAAAACCGCTCGCGATAGGCTTGCGGTGTCACGCCCATGGCCCGCAGAAAACTGCGGCGCAAAGTTTCTTCACTGCCAAACCCGCACTGCACCGCGACCCGTTTGATCGGCACACCGGTGTCGCTGAGTAGCCGTCGCGCAGTCTCGACCCGAATCAGCTCAATGGCCCGCGCCGGGGTTTGGCCGGTGTCGGCGCGGTAGTGACGGACGAAGCTGCGCTCGCTCATGCCGGCCTGCAAGGCCAAGGTCGGGATGCCGAGGTCTTTAGTTAGATTTTCGCTGATCCAGGCATGAAGATCGTCGAAACGATTGCCTTCCTTTTGCAAAGACAGGGTCACGCTGAACTGCGACTGGCCACCCGGACGCTTGAGAAACACCACCAGTTGCCGGGCGACGTCCAGGGCCATGGTTCGGCCGAGGTCTTCTTCGACCATCGCCAGGGCCAGGTCGATGCCCGCAGTGACCCCAGCCGAAGTCCAGACCGGGCCGTCGTTGATGAAGATCGGGTTGGGTTCGACCTGTAGTTTGGGATGCTGCTGCGCCAACTGCTCGCAACGGGTCCAGTGCGTCACCACCCGCCGCCCGTCGAGCCAACCGCTGGCCGCCAGCAAAAACGCCCCGGTGCACACCGATGACACCCGCCGACACCCCGTCGCGTGCTCACGTACCCAGGCCACCAGCGACTCGTCTTTCGCCGCCGCGTAAACGCCCCAGCCGCCGGCAATGATCAAGGTGTCACTGCCCTGATCCGGCAGCGGCTCCGCCAACAGCGCCAGCCCCGCCGACGACATCACCGCCCCGCCACCGCTGGCAATCACCGACGGCGCATAGGGCGGCGGCAAACCTTGCTGGTGAGCAATGTCGTTGGCCGACGCAAACACCTGCAACGGCCCGGTGACGTCGAGCACTTGCACATTGGCAAAGGCCAGCACATGAATGGTTTTCGGGTTGTTCAACATGTTTGGCGTAATTCGTGGGGTTATTGGCGTATGCGCCAGATCCTACGAGCCTACAGTGAAGCCGTCCACCCCAACCAGGAGAAAAAACGCCATGACGTTGCAGATCGGTTTTCTGTTGTTTCCACAGCTTCAACAACTGGACCTGACCGGCCCTTATGACGTGCTGGCCTCGCTGCCGGACGTGAAAGTGCATCTGATCTGGAAGGACCTGGTCCCGATCACCGCGAGTACCGGACTGGTGTTGAAACCGACCACAACCTTCGACGATTGCCCGCCGCTGGATGTGATCTGCATTCCCGGCGGCAGCGGCGTCGGGCCGTTGATGGAGGATGACGAAACCCTGGCCTTCATCAAGGCTCAGGCGGCTAACGCGAAGTATGTCACTTCGGTTTGCACCGGCGCGCTGGTGCTTGGCGCGGCGGGGTTGCTCAAGGGCAAGCGCGCTACCACTCACTGGGCGTATCACCCATTGCTCGAGGTGTTGGGAGCGATCCCGGTGAACGATCGGGTGGTGCGCGACGGCAATCTGCTGACCGGTGGCGGGATCACCGCGGGGATCGATTTTGCCCTGACCCTGGCGGCCGAATTGTTCGATAAGGACACGGCGCAACTGGTGCAGTTGCAGCTGGAATACGCCCCGGCGCCGCCGTTTGCTTCGGGCAGTCCCGAGACAGCGCCGGTCAGCGTGCTGGAGGAAGCCCGCAAACGCGCTGCCGCGTCGTTGAAATTGCGCTCGGAAATCACCGAACGTGCAGCGGCGAAACTCGATCGCCAGTGAAAAAAAAGGCTGCGGGAGCTATCGATCCCGCAGCCAGTCACTCAGGCCGGAAAATCCGTTGCCAGCGAAATGGCTTTCCACTGGTTCAAGTCCTGCTGCACCCGGGTAATTTTCTGCTGTGCCAGGTCAACCGCAATCTGGCCCATGAACAAGTGCAGCGGCGGCTCACTGACGTTGACCGCCTGGATGATTGCCAAGGCAATCTTGTCCGGGTCGCCGGCTTGCTGACCATCAAGAGTGTTCTGATGCAGGTCCAGTGACGCTTGCGCAGCGGTGTAATCATCAATTCTGCGCTCGGCAACGGCCAGCGACGCGCTGGACAGAAACCCCGTACGCACCGGCCCCGGATAAACCACGGTGGCTTTGATTCCCAACTCCTGAACTTCTGCCGCCAGCGCTTCGGTCACGCCACCGAGGGCGAACTTGCTCGCCACGTAACTGCCCCAACCGGCATAACCGCCATCGAAGCCGACAATCGACGAAATATTGATCACGTGCCCGCTGCGCTGCGCCCGCAACTGCGGCAAGGCGTGACGCAATACACAAATAGGTGACCGTTCAGAACGGACTGGCCGTCGGCCGCACGATCAATTCGCTGACATCCACATCGGCCGGCTGATCGATGGCGTAGGCAATGGCCCGAGCGATAGCCTCGGCAGGTATGGCGATCTTGCGGAATTCACGCATTTCGGCGCGGCCGCCGGCATCGGAAATGCTTTCGGCCAGTTCGGATTCGGTCACGCCAGGAGAAATCACCGTGACCCGCACATCGCCACCGACCTCCTGGCGCAAACCTTCGGAAATCGCTCGCACGGCGAATTTGGTGGCGCAATAAACGGCAGCGGTCGGGCTGACGGTGTAGGCACCGATGGAGGCAATGTTGATGAACTGGCCGCAGCGCTGACGCTGCATCAATGGCAACCCGGCAGCGATGCCGTGAAGGACGCCACGGATGTTGACGTCGATCATTCGGTCCCATTCCTCAATCTTCAGCGCCTCGAGTTTCGACAGGGGCATGACCCCGGCGTTGTTGACGATTACATCGACCCGGCCAAAGCGTTCGACGGCGAAATCGATGAAGGCCTGCACGTCATCGCGGCGGGTGACGTCCACCGCTCTGAACGCTGCGCTCTGGCCGGCCTCATTGAGTTCTGCGACCAGTGTTTCCAGGCGATCGACGCGTCGAGCACCCAGCACCACATGAGCACCCTGACTGGCCAGAAGACGTGCGCTGGCCTCGCCGATCCCGCTGCTGGCGCCGGTAATGACAACCACTTTGCCTTGAATGTTGGACATGACTTTTTCCTTATCTGGAGGCTGGAATATCCCCGAGGGGACGTTGCGACAGGTCCAGAGTAGGGACGCTTCGATGGGTTTCGTTAGCCGGTTTCTCCTGGGTTCTTGCACGATCCTGTACCAGCGAAACCGACGCTGGCCGACAAGAACACAATCGGTTTTACTAGCCCGATTCAACCATCGGCCAGGGAGATGTTCAGCATGACGACTTCCATTTCCGCGAATGCCCTACCCCAGGACGGCATCGACGTTCGGCGCGCCGAACTGGTGAGCCTGATGAAGCGCTTTGCCCCGGGGTACGGCGTTCACGCCACACCGATCAAGAACTTGCACCTGATCCGCAGCGACCATCCCACCGAAGACCTGCACACAGTGCACAAACCGGGACTGTGTGTGATTGTCGAAGGACGCAAAGAAGTACGCCTGGCCGCTGAAAGCTATGTTTACGACCCGCTCAATTACCTGGTGGTGTCGGTCACCCTGCCCTTGGCCGGCAAAGTGATCGAGGCCAGCCCGGATCGGCCTTATCTGTGTTTGCGTCTGGACATTGACCCGGCGCAGATCTGCCGTTTGATCGCCGACGTCAGCCCAATCGGGGTACCCGGGGTGAAAACCACTGGACGTGGTCTGTTTCTGGACCGGATCGACGCACCCTTGCTTGATGCCGTGTTGCGGCTACTGAGGTTGCTGGAAACACCGGACGACATCGCGACCCTGGCACCACTGGCGCAACAGGAAATCTTCTATCGGTTATTGCGCGGCGAGCAGGGCCAGCGCTTGCATGAAATCGCTATCCCCGACACCCAAACCCATCGCGTCAGCCGTGCTATCGAATGGCTGAACAACCATTACGCCGAACCCCTGAGCATCGAAAACCTGGCGCAGATGATCAATCTCAGCACCTCGGCGCTGCATCACCGCTTCAAATCGGTGACAGCCATGAGCCCGTTGCAGTACCAGAAGCAATTGCGCTTGCAGGAAGCCCGACGGCTGCTGTTGTTGGAGAACAGCGATGTTTCGTCAATCGGCTACAAAATGGGCTACGAAAGCCCTTCGCAATTCAGCCGTGAATACAGCCGTCTGTTCGGTGCTTCGCCGAGCAAGGACATCGCCCGGCTGCGCGCTCAGGCGATTTAGCAGTTTTGTGTACACCAGAATCAGCCAAATCAAAGGCATAAAAAAACCCGCCTAAGCGGGTTCCTCAAGACCATTGCGACATCCTGTCGGCAGCCATCCTGGCGTATGGTCGATCATCCGTGATCCTGAGCACTTCCTGTGCTTCAGTTGATGGATCCAGATTAGACGCATCGTTGACGCTTCAAAAGACGACATACCACCGGCTACGTGTAAGCCATTGACCATTCAGCGCCTGAAACGGGCTTCAGTTTTCTGCAGACGAAAAAAAACCCGCCGAAGCGGGTTTTTCCCAAGACCATATCGACTCCCTGTCGGCAGCAATCCTTGCTATGGTCGATCGTCCGTGACCCTGGAGCACTTCCTGTGCTTCAGTTGATGAAGCTAGATTACGCTTCGGATCCAATCTGCAATAGAAGACTTAGCTACTACTGCGTGTAAGACATTCGCTATAGCCGCCCTTCCGAAAACTCCTAGCCGAGCCAGCCATTATGCCCTGAAGCCCCGATTTACGTGGCCTGCAGCCATCAGCCGCCCTGACGCTCATGATCCTTAGTGTCTACCAGAAATTTTTCGATATTGCTCATCTGCTCATCCCAACCCCGGCTGTCCATGCGGAACGCCTTGAGCCTGCGCGACTGAGGGATGTGATCGAAACCAGACTCGACAACCGTCAACAACGTGCCTTCGTCCATATCCTGGAGTTCGAACTTCACCAGCGTGGTGGGCTCCTGGGAGTAATCGGTTTCCGGCTCCACCGCATACGGGTGCCAGCGAAACGAAAACACCCGCTCCGGCTCGACCCGCTCCACCAGTACATTCCACAACAAGTGCTCATAACCAGGGTAAGTAATCTGCCCTTGGGTCCACTCGCCGGCAACAAAGCGCTTACCTTCGAGTGCCACGCCGAACCATTGCCCGAAGGCTTCGGCATTGGCCAGCACACGCCAGACCTGCGAGCGCGGCACCTTGAGCAGGATTTTCCTTTCGATGCGATCTGATGCTGGGTTCATAAGTCACCTCCTGTATTGAACAGTAGGCCTGTAAAGACCATAAGACCAACCTTAAAGTTGTATCAAACGGGTGCGGCAATCACCCGTACCTGAAATATTCGGCCTCAGTTTTGGCCATAAGTTCTGGTTTGAAGGGGGAGTCGGCGAGCCGAAACTGCTAACGTTTGCGGCGACGTGGAACCTTACAAGGAAGATTCATGCAGCCCTCACTCACGGAACGTTATCGCGCAACCCTGCTGGGGCTTGCTTGTGGGGATGCCGTTGGCACCCATGCCGAATTCCAGCCGCGCGGCTCATTCGCCCCTCTGACCGATATGGTTGGGGGCGGCCCGTTCAATCTGAAGCCAGGCCAATGGACCGATGACACGTCCATGGCACTTTGCCTGGCAGAAAGCTTGTTGAACAAAAAAGGTTTTGATGCGGCCGACCAAATGGGCCGTTATCTCAACTGGTGGCAATGGGGTTACCTGAGTTCAACCGGCGAATGCTTCGACATCGGCATGACCGTCCGTGAAGCGCTGGCTCGTTATCAGGAAACCGGTCAGCCATTCGCGGGATCCACCGATCCCTATACGGCCGGCAACGGTTCGCTGATGCGATTAGCGCCAATAGTGTTGTACTACTTTCCCGACCCCGACCGGATCAGGAGGTTTTCCGCAGACAGCTCGCGCACTACCCATGCGGCGCCGGAGGCACTTGAATGCTGTCAGTTGCTTGCCGATCTGATCCGCAAGGCATTGCAAGGCGCGCCCAAGCCGGATTTGCAGAGCCTGCCAGAGACGACGTTCGTGGAACCGAAGGTCGCGAGCATCGCCCGCGGCGATTACCTCGGAAAATCCAAAGACGATATTCGCGGTACCGGTTACTGCGTTGCATCACTGGAAGCGGCCTTGTGGTGCTTTCACCACACTGACAGTTTTGAAGCCGCCATCCTCGAAGCCGCGAACCTGGGCGATGACGCCGACACCACTTCCGCCATTGTCGGCCAGTTGGCCGGGGCTCACTACGGTGTGCAGGCCATCCCTGACGGCTGGCTAGCGAAGTTGCACATGCGCGAAGATATCGAAGCCACGGCTGACGCCCTATTTCGGGCAGCCACCGCTGCTGCCATCTCGGCCACGCAACCAGGGAAACCCCATGAATAATTTGCATGGCAGCTGCTTGTGCAAAGCCATCGAATACGAACTTGATGGCCTCGACATGCCCATCAGTCACTGCCACTGCCACACCTGTCGCAAGGCACACGCAGCGGCATTCGCCTCGACGGCCGGGGTCATGCGTGAGCATTTTCGCTGGATAAAAGGACAGGACCGGCTAAGCACCTATGAGTCGTCGCCGGGCAAGCTTCGGCATTTCTGTTCGATCTGCGGATCGCATCTGATGGCAGAGCGCTTGACCCAACCCCATGTAATCGTTCGCGTGGCGACTCTCGACGATGATCCGAAAATGGCACCTCAGGCTCATATCTGGACGTCCCATGACGTGTCCTGGCTTGAATATGAATCGAATGAGAAGTGTCTGGAGTGGCAGGTATAAATTCTGAACAGCGCAGCGCTTTTGTGGCGAGCGGCAGATTCGTTGATTAACCATCCGCTTCGCTACACTGCACCTCAACTTTCCAATGTCCCCACGAGAATCACCCATGCACCCACGCTTTCTCCTGGCACTGACGCCGCTGCTGTTCACCACCGTGGCGCATGCCGTGGACTGTGCCAATGCGAACGATCAGGGCACCATGAATCAGTGCGCCGCCGAGCAGTACAAAGCAGCTGATAAAGAGCTGAACACACTTTACCAGCAAATCACCAAACGATTGAAAGACAATCCCGATGCCAAGAAGCTGCTGGTCAGTGCGCAACGCAACTGGGTGGCGTTTCGTGATGCCGAGTGTGAGTTTTCGACCTCTACGGTGTCGGGTGGCAGTGTGTATCCGCTGATCTACAGCTTGTGCACCACCAACCTGACCAAGGCGCGCGTCGAAACCTTCAATCGCTACCTCACGTGTGAGGAAGGCGATATGAGTTGCCCGGTGCCTGGAGCTTGATGCTGCAGTGATCTTGAGGGCCTCTTCGCGGGCAAGCCTCGCTCCTACAGGGAGCTTCGCCCGTAGAGGTACTCGGCGGTGGCCGGATCCTTCTCGGCTTCGGGATTCACGCCGCACCGCCAACGTGGTGCGGCGTGACGCAGGTTCAGCGGTAAAACGGAGGGTGAATGCCTTTGTGAGCCTCGATTTCTTGCCGCATATCAGCCACCAGCGATGCAATCGCGTGGGGGCTGTCCAGTGTCCATACCGGAACATGAGTGGCCACCAGATCCACTTTGCCGGTCATGCAATCGCAGACCCGAATCGTCAGGGACTGGTCCGCCTCCATGCTGCAAGTGCACACGGCGGGCAGAAAACTGTGTTCAATGATGTTTTGAATTTCCAGGGTTGAAAGGAACATCGCTACCTCCCTCACGCCAGATGTGTGACCCGGGCAAATGCTCCGTCATTCACTCTTTAGCCCAAAAATTCTAATCCTCAATAGCAGGTGTCTCAAGACCGTAACAGGTTGTTCGTCGTCTCATTGGTTGTCGGGATTTGCGACAAACTTGGGGGCTGCCCGGCAGGGCAGGCGAGCTGAGATAATGTTCGCAATCGATTAACCCGCCAGCACATACTCAATCTTTGTGAGCCTGTGCTGTGAAGCCTTGATCGCTTAGACGTGAGGGTCGCCCGGCCCTTTGCTCGGCACAGCGTATTGCGGCTTCAGGTGACCGTCCTGATCGAGTAGCCAGGCATCCATGATCTGCCGCACCACAGGACCGGCAACGCGACCACCGGCCTCGCCGTTTTCGATCATGACCGAGATGACAATCTTCGGATGTTCGGCCGGGGCGAAACCGACGAACAAGGCATTGTCACGGTTGCGCTCCAGGGTTTTCGCCCGGTTGTAGCGCTCACCCTGTTTGATCGCCACCACTTGCGCGGTCCCACTCTTGCCGGCGATACGGTACTGAGCCCCCGCCGCTGCCGCGCGGGCAATCCCGCGAGCGTCGTGCATCACCATCTGCATGCCGTGGTTGACCTGCTCCCAGTCACGCGGGTCCTTGAGCAGGATGTTCGGCATCGGATGCTCGTCCACCGGCGCTACGCCATCCACCGTTTTGGCCAGGTGTGGTCGGTTCCATACACCTTTGTTGGCGATCAGCGCGGTGGCTTGAGCTAGCTGCAGGGGTGTGACCTGCATGTAGCCCTGACCGATGCCGAGGATCACTGTCTCACCAGGGAACCACGGCTGACGGCGCGTGGCGCGTTTCCAGGCCTGGGATGGCATCAACCCCGCAGACTCTTCGAACATGTCCAGCGAGACCTTCTCACCGAGGCCGAACATCGCCATGTAGTCGTGAAGACGGTCGATGCCCAGCTTGTGCGCCAGGTCGTAGAAGTAGGTGTCGTTAGAGCGCATGATCGCCGCGTCCATGTCCACCCAGCCATCGCCACTGTGGTTCCAGTTACGGTATTTATGATCGAAATCCGGTAGCTGGTAATAACCCGGATCGAAGACGCGGGTCTGCGGGGTGACCACCCCGGCATCGAGGCCGGCGATCGCCACTTCCGGCTTGATGGTCGAACCCGGCGCGTAGAGCCCACGCAGCACACGATTGAACAGCGGCCGGTCGATGGAATCGTGCAGCGCCGCGTACTCCTTGAAGCTGATGCCCGTCACGAACATGTTCGGGTCGAAGCTTGGCTTACTGACCATGGCCAGCACTTCACCAGTCGAGGGATCGAGAGCAACCACCGAGCCACGGCGATCGCCCAACGCCTCCTCGGCAGCTTCCTGAAGTTTGACGTCGAGGCTCAATACGATGTTTTTGCCGGGGACCGGATCGGTGTGTTTGAGCACTCGCAGCACGCGACCCTGAGCGTTGGTTTCGACTTCTTCATAACCCACATGGCCGTGCAACTCGGGCTCGTAGAATTTCTCGATGCCGGTTTTGCCGATGGATTGGGTGCCACGGTATTCCACCGTATCCAGGGCTTTGGATTCTTTCTCGTTGATGCGGCCGACGTAGCCGATCGAGTGTGCGAAGTGTGCGCCCATCGGGTAGTGGCGAACGAACTGTGGCTCTACGTCGATTCCTGGCAAACGGAACTCGTTGACTGCCAACACCGCGATCTGTTCTTCGCTGAGTTCGTAGAACAAGGTGACGGGCACGAAGGGGTGTCGAGCCTGCTTCATCGCCTTGTCGAACAGCGTGCGGTCTTCAGCCGGCAGGTGCAGGAGGTTGACCACCTCATCCAGCTCTTCTTTGACGTCGGAGGCGCGTTCGCGAGTGATGGTCAGGTTGAAACTGGGCCGGTTGTCCGCCAGTACCACGCCGTTGCGGTCGTAGATCAGCCCGCGGGTAGGGGCGATCGGCAATACGTGTACACGGTTGTTTTCGGAGATCGTCGAGTGGTAGTCGTACTCGACCACCTGCAGAACATACAGCCGCACCACCAGCGCGCAGGTAATAGCGACGACGAACAAGGCGCAGGCCATCAGTCTTTTGTTGACCAGGCGCGTCTCTTTTTCGTGGTCCTTGATTGGTATTGGCTCAGGCATTTCTGCAGCGGCTCTTTGACTATAGAGGAGATGCCGATCCGTAGGCTTGAAATCAGTCCGTTAAAAAACGAGCTGCACCATACCAAAACACGGCAACCGCTTCAGGGATTATTCCTTGAATAGTTCATGTCTATCAAGATGGCAACGATATCCCTCTGTTTGCTGCTCAGCCTCGCTGGTGCGCAACCTGCCACCGCTTATCTACAAACCCAACGCCGGTACACTCATACACTAACGTTGTAAGCAGAAGGACACTTTCACGGCAATCCAATCGATTACTACTGCGCCTTTCATCCAGACAAGGAGTTCAGGAAATGCCGAACGATCAGCCATTACCACCTTCGGGCAACGAAGAACCCATTCCTAAAACGCAAAATGAAAAGCATGCCAAGAATAATGCTGGTTGGCCCAATCATACGGGACCTGTGTTCAAAGCCGGGCTGGCTGTAGGTTTCGTGCTTTTGCTCCTCGGTGGAGCCTGTATGATTTTCTTTCCCATGAACTGGGTACTTGAAGTGCTTGTGATCTGTGCCGGACTCAGCATTATTCTTGGTGCGTTTGGTTCTACCGCGTCCGTGAGCATCCCAGGACAGTCCATCACTTTTATGGGAGTGGCCGCCATAGCGATTGGACTATTCACCGTATTGCTGAATCAAATGTCAGAGCGCTACGTTCACATCAAGCTATCTGGAGACATCAAACAAGAACAGGTTAAATCCGTTGAACTCATCGGCGACCGTGAGTATGTCGGAGGACTATTACCCGGCAAAGAAAATTGGGGGTTCTTTATTTTCGGCAAAGAAATAAAGTCATCAAAGCTAATGCTACGCATAACCCTACTGGGTGACACTGAACGACTGTTTGAATGCATCGACGCAGGAGAGATTGTGCCCCTTCTTGCATCCAGTTCGACGATTGAATGGGAATATAATGAAGCCAAAACGACGATCATAAATACCCGCACACATAAACTTGTCGCCACAGCTGTCGGGGGGTGCACGACACTAGAGGGTACATTTGCCCACTACATCCCGACAAAACGCCTGGACACAACCGTTAGCCTTTTCCCTGTAGCTTATGCCGAAGAAGTCCCGGAAAACCAACGGGTCTCAAGTGCACCTACCGAACAACTGATTGAGTACCTGGACTCAGATGGAGTCAAGCTGCGCCGCAGTGCCAGGGATCAACTCGGTAAAAGTGGTGATGCGGTCGTCAAACCGCTCCTCGATAACCTGGCCAAAGATGATGCCAGTTATCGCATGCAGTTAGGTTCGCTGGTGGCTCTGAGCCAAATTTCACGGAACCCGAATGCGAATTTTGAGGGCATAAAACAAGATATTGAGCCTGCTGATATAAATCGCCTGCTCAAAGCAGCAACAAACGATGATAAAACCATTCGGGTTTACGCTTCGGAGTTTTTATATCGCCTGGAAGACCCGAGGGTGATAGAGCCTGCACTCGAAAATATCCCATCAGCTTCAGAAGACGGAAAATACAATCTTTTGCTGATTCTAAGCAACTCTCTTGAGAGCGCAAATGAGGATCAAAAGAAGCTGGTTGCGACAAAGATCCCTCCCCTCAAAGTAGACGGAGAAACAAAAACCAACAGTTTGATAGACAAGATATCTGAACAGGCAGCCCAATAAGACAATGGACCTACTGATGTATTTGATGGAGCGGTCCGATGTTGCTGTACGAACTTTCCTGCGGACAAAACAAAACCCCTACCTGCATACGCAGATAGGGGTTTCGGAATTTAATCTTGACGATGACCTACTCTCACATGGGGAAACCCCACACTACCATCGGCGATG
>NZ_JYLB01000008.1 GCF_001042905.1 Pseudomonas lini | reverse complement strand
TACTAATTGCCCGTGAGGCTTGACCATATAACACCCAAGCAATTTGCTGACCCTTCTTTATAAATAAAAAGGGGCACCAGATTGCGGTGTGTGAAGACGAAACGAACCGAAAGTTTGTGACACTCACCAAACACCAGATCTATCACATACCCATTCGCTGGAGCGTGAGCCGCAAGGCAAACGACCTGGCTACCGAATTTCTTGACGACCATAGAGCATTGGAACCACCTGATCCCATCCCGAACTCAGCAGTGAAACGATGCATCGCCGATGGTAGTGTGGGGTTTCCCCATGTGAGAGTAGGTCATCGTCAAGATTAAATTCCGAAACCCCTATCTGCGTATGCAGGTAGGGGTTTTGTTTTGCCCGCAGGAAAGTTCGTACAGCATTATCGGACCGCTTCCGGCTGTCACAGTCTGATGACAGTGCTAAGGTTCGGCCCTAGCTTTTGTATTTTCCCAAGGAAGCCTTTATGCCGGACGCTACGTCCCTCAGTGCTGGTTTTATGGTGGTTCACGGCAACCGCCTGGACGAGTTGCGCAGCCTGGTGGTCAGCTGGATGCGACGCTACCCGCTAGCTCCCTTGGAAAATGAAATCGCCCTGGTACAGAGTAACGGCATCGCTCAATGGCTGAAGCTGGCACTGGCCGAAGACCCTGAAGATGACGACATGGGCGGCTGCGGAATCGCCGCTGCCATCGACGTGCAGTTGCCGGGCAGCTTCATGTGGCAGCTCTATCGCATGGTGCTGGGACGTGACGAAATCCCGGTCAAATCCCTGCTCGATAAAGCCCCGCTGACCTGGCGTCTGATGCGTCTGCTGCCTCAGTTGATCAACCAACCGCACTTTGAACCCTTGCAGCGCTTTCTTACCCATGACACCGACTTACGTAAACGCTATCAATTGGCGGAGCGATTGGCAGACCTGTTTGACCAATATCAGGTCTACCGTGCCGACTGGCTCGAAGACTGGGCAGAAGGTCGCCATCAGCTACGAAATGGCAGAGGCGAAGCCAAAGCCCTGACCCCGGCCAACTGCTGGCAGGCGGAGCTGTGGCGTGCGCTGTTGCTGGATGTCGGTGAACAAGGCATGGCGCAAAGCCGTGCAGGCGTCCACCAACGCTTTATCGAGCGCATCAATAGTCTCGACGTAGCGCCCAGCGGATTGCCGTCACGGGTGATCGTTTTCGGGATTTCTTCACTACCTGCTCAAGCCCTGGAAGCGCTTGCCGGGCTTGCTCGATTCAGCCAGGTCTTGCTGTGCGTACACAACCCATGTCGTCACCATTGGGCGGACATCGTCGCCGATAAAGATCTGTTGCGACATCAGTACAAGCGTCAGGCTCGCAAGAGCGGCATGCCGATTGTTCTCGACTCGCAAACGCTCCATCAGCATGCCCACCCGCTACTGGCAGCGTGGGGTAAGCAGGGGCGGGACTACATCAATCTGCTCGACAGCTACGACGATCCTAATAGCTATCGCTCGGCATTTCGTGACGGACGTATCGACCTTTTCAGCGAAAACCAGCCACAGAACATGCTCAATCAGTTGCAGCACGACATCCTGGAATTGCGTCCCCTGAACGAGACCCGCGAGCGTTGGCCTGCTGTCGATCTGAATAAGGACGAATCGATCCGTTTTCACATCGCCCATAGCGCTCAACGCGAAGTGGAGATACTCCACGATCAGTTGCTCGCACGATTCAGTGCTGACCCAGACCTGAGGCCTCGCGATGTGATCGTGATGGTCCCGGACATCGACAGTTATGCCCCGCACATCCGTGCTGTCTTTGGTCAGCTTGATCGCTTTGATCCGCGCTTCATTCCTTTCACACTTGCGGATCAAGGCCAGCGCGGCCGGGATCCGCTCTTGATCGCTGTCGAGCATCTGCTCAAACTGCCCGACAGTCGCTTCCCCGTCAGCGAAATCCTAGATCTGTTGGACGTTCCGGCATTACGCGCTCGGTTTGGCGTAGAGGAGCGCGACCTGCCTACCTTGCATCGCTGGATTGAAGGCGCAGGTATCCGCTGGGGGATGAACGCCGAGCAGCGCGCGGGTCTGGGCCTGCCTGAAGAGCTGGAGCAAAACAGTTGGCGTTTCGGTCTGCGACGGATGCTGCTGGGTTATGCCGTGGGCAGCGCCAGTGCCTGTGAGGGTATCGAACCCTACGATGAAATCGGTGGTCTGGATGCCGCGCTCATAGGTCCTTTGGTCGCACTGCTGGATGCACTGGAAATTGCCCACCAGGAACTCACTCAACCTGCAGCGCCCAAACAATGGGGCTCGCGGTTGCAAGCTTTGGTGCAGCTATTCTTCCTGGCCAGCAACGAGCATGACGACTATTTGTTGGCCCAACTCGAAGAGCTTCGCGAGACCTGGCTTGAAACCTGCGAATCCGTAGGTTTGCAAGACGAGTTACCTCTTACCGTCGTCCGGGAAGCCTGGCTGGCGGGTCTCGACCAAGGTCGCCTGTCTCAGCGTTTCCTCGCCGGGGCCGTTAACTTTTGTACCTTGATGCCCATGCGAGCGATCCCCTTCAAACTGGTCTGCCTGCTTGGCATGAATGACGGTGATTACCCTCGCGCGCAGCCGCCGCTGGATTTCGACCTGATGGGCAGTGACTACCGTCCCGGCGATCGTTCCCGACGCGAGGATGATCGCTATCTGTTGCTGGAAGCATTGTTGTCCGCGCGCGACCAACTCTATATCAGCTGGGTCGGCCGCAGTATTCGGGACAACAGCGAGCGCCCTGCTTCGGTGTTGATAGGGCAGTTGCGTGACCATCTCGGCAGCGGCTGGCGATTGCACGATGACAATGATGACCTGCTTGAATCCATGACCCAGGAACACCCGCTGCAACCTTTTAGCGCTCGCTACTTTCATGAGGGCGATGAACTATTCAGCTACGCCAGCGAGTGGCAGGTTCTTCATCAAGCCAGTGATCTGGCGACTGATATCGAAGTGCTTGAACCCTACGTCCAGGACGAACCGCTGAGCCTGGGTCAGCTGCAGGATTTTCTGCGCAACCCTGTACGACATTTCTTCAGTCAGCGGCTCAAAGTGTTCTTTGAGGCTGCCGAAGTGCCTTTGGCAGATGAAGAGCCATTCGTCCTCGATGCGCTGCAACGCTATAGCCTCAGCGACAGTTTGCTCGAAGCGGCGCTAGGGCAATTGGACCAAACCGATCAGGTACTGGAGGCGCAGGCAAAGCGCCTGCAAAACAGCGGGCTCTTGCCCATGGCCGGTTTTGGTGAATGTCTTCAGCGAGAGTTGATCGAGCCACTGCCGGATCTGCTGCTGCGCTATCAGCAACTTCTGGCGTTATGGCCGACCCCGCTCACCAGCGCGTTACCGGTGAGTCTGGAACTACAAGGATTGCGTCTGGAGGGCTGGCTCAGTGGCCTGCATCAACGCGCAGATGGCGGGTTGTTGTCGGTGACTACGATTCCCAACAGCATCGGTTCGATCAAGGCGCGCAAATGGCATCGCCTGACGCGACCGTGGGTCAATCACCTGGTGGCCTGTGCCAGCGGCATGCCGATGACAACTGCGTTGGTGGCCAGCGACGACAGTTTGCTGCTCGGTCCGATGGAGGAGGCGACAGCATCCCGGATTCTGGGCGATCTGTTGTTGGCCTGGCAAACGGGCATGCGCCAGCCGCTGCCGATTGCAGTAAAAACGGCGTTCGCCTGGCTCGCTCAAACCGACCCGAGCAAAGCTGGCGCCGCTGCCAGCAAGGCCTATGAAGGCGACAGCCAGAACACTGACGGCGAGCGCCGCGAAAGCCCGGCGCTCACTCGGCAATACGCCGATTACGATGCACTGATTGCCGACGAGACCTTCCCCGATTGGTGCAACGCTTTGTATCGGCCGCTGTTTGAGGCCTCCTGGCGTTCATCGACCAGCGAGGAGGCGCGCTCATGACCACGAAAACACCACTGGCCCTGGCATTCCCTCTGCGTGGCAGCCAACTGATTGAGGCCAGCGCCGGGACCGGCAAGACCTTCACTATTTCTGCGCTGTACTTGCGTCTGGTCCTTGGCCACGGCGGCGAGTCGAGTGGTTTTGGTCGTGAATTGCTGCCACCGCAAATCCTCGTGGTGACCTTCACCGATGCCGCGACCAAAGAGCTGCGCGAACGTATTCGCACACGGCTGGCTGAAGCCGCACGGTTTTTCCGCGATGAGACACCGGCTCCGGATGGCCTCATTGCCGAGTTGCGCGAGCAGTACCTCCCCGAACAGTGGTCCGGCTGTGCAAACCGCCTGGACATCGCCGCCCAGTGGATGGATGAAGCGGCGGTATCGACCATCCACAGTTGGTGCCAGCGTATGTTGCGCGAACATGCGTTCGACAGTGGCAGCCTGTTCACCCAGACTCTGGAAACCGATCACAGCGATTTGCTCGGCGAAGTCCTGCGCGACTACTGGCGACTGTTCTGCTATCCGATGCAAGGCGATGCGTTGAACTGGGTTCGCGGCAATTGGGGCGGCCCGGCGGCGTTGCTGCCTCGAGTGCGAGGGTTGTTCGCCAGCGAGCGTGACAGCGTTGAAGGTAAAGAACCTGCCGAGTTGATTGCCGAGTGCCTGCAGGAGCGACGGGCCGCCTTGCTCGAACTCAAGATGCCCTGGCGCCAATGGGCGGATGAGTTGCTTGCCATCTGTCACCAGGGCGTTGCGAGCAAGAGTGTTGATGGCCGCAAGATGCAGCCGCGCTACTTCGAACCCTGGTTCGAGAAACTTCGGGCCTGGGCCGAAGACGAATCTCTCGAGCAACTGGACATTGGCACCGGCTTCACTCGTCTGACTCCCGATGGCATGGCTGAAGCCTGGAAGGGTGAAGCTCCCCGTCATCCCGGTCTCGATGCAATGCCCGGTCTCAAGACCAGTCTCGATGGTTTGCCGACCCCTGATGCCGCGGTGCTGCAACACGCGGCTCACTGGGTCGGTGCGCGGTTCGAAGAAGAAAAGCGTCGTCGCGCGGAAATGGGCTTCGATGACATGCTGCTGCGCCTCGATGCAGCTTTGCAGTCCGAAGGCGGTGAGCGCCTGGCAACACTGATCCGCGAGCAATTCCCGGTCGCGTTGATCGACGAATTCCAGGACACCGACCCGGTGCAGTATCGAATCTTCGAGAGCATTTATCGCATCGAAGACAACAATCCTGAAACCGGTCTGTTTCTGATCGGTGACCCGAAGCAGGCGATCTATGCCTTCCGCGGAGCCGACATCTATACCTACCTGCGCGCTCGCCAGGCCACCACTGGCCGACTGCATACCCTGGGCACCAACTTCCGCTCCAGTCATGGCATGGTCAGTGCGGTGAACCATGTGTTCGAGCGCGCCGAATCTCGTGAGCAGGGGCGCGGAGCATTCCTGTTTCGTGAGAAAAATGGCGAGAATCCAGTACCTTTCCTGCCCGTAGAATCCCAAGGGCGCAAAGAAGTCCTGCAGATTGATGGTCAGGTTGTACCTGCCCTGAACATTTGGCATCTGTCCGCCGATCAGCCACTGTCTGGCGCGGTGTATCGACAACAATTGGCCGCCGCCTGCGCCAGTGAAATCACCGCGCTGCTCAATGGTGGTCAACAAGGCTGTGCGGGTTTCATCCAGGACGGTAAGGACTTCAGAGGTTTGCTGCCGGCGGATATCGCGATTCTGGTGCGCGACGGCAAAGAGGCACAGGCCGTGCGTGGCGAACTTTCGGCCCGCGGCGTGCGCAGTGTTTACCTGTCAGACAAGGACTCCGTGTTCGCCGCCCAGGAAGCCCATGACCTGCTGACCTGGCTCAAAGCGTGTGCCGAGCCGGATGTCGAGCGTCCCCTCCGTGCCGCTCTTGCCTGCATCACACTGAACCTTTCGCTGGCTGAGCTGGAGCGGCTGAATCAGGACGAACTGGCCTGGGAAGCACGGGTCATGCAGTTCCGCAGTTATCGCGAGCTCTGGCGCAAGCAGGGTGTGCTGCCAATGCTGCGACGTTTGCTGCACGACTTCCAACTGCCCCAAGCGTTGATCGCGCGCAACGATGGTGAGCGGGTGCTGACCAACCTGCTGCACCTGTCCGAGCTGCTGCAGCAAGCAGCCGCTGAGCTTGATGGCGAGCAAGCCTTGATCCGTCACTTGTCCGAGCATCTGGCATTGTCCGGTCAGGCTGGCGAAGAACAAATCCTGCGCCTGGAAAGCGACGAGCAACTGGTCAAGGTTGTGACCATCCACAAATCCAAAGGGCTTGAATATCCGTTGGTGTTTCTGCCGTTCATTTGCTCGGCAAAACCGGTGGATGGCAGCCGTTTACCATTGTATTACCACGACGCGACGGGCAAGGCTCAAGTGAGTTTGAAGCCGACGCCGGAGTTGGTCGCCCAGGCCGATGATGAGCGCTTGGCCGAGGATCTTCGGCTGCTCTATGTCGCCCTGACCCGGGCACAACATGCCTGCTGGCTCGGTGTGACTGACCTCAAGCGCGGCAATAACAACGGTTCGACGTTGCACCTTTCAGCGTTGGGTTATCTGCTGGGCGGCGGTGCGCCATTGGCTGAGTCGGCAGGGTTGCGGCGTTGGCTGGAAGATTTGCAGCAGGACTGCCCGGCCCTGAACTACGGTGAGATGCCTGATGCGAGCGCCGAGCATTACCATCCGCCTCGCAATGAAGCGACCTTGCTTGCGCCGCTGATACCCAAGCGCAAGGCCAGCGAAAACTGGTGGATTGCCTCTTACAGCGCCTTGCGCATTGGCGACAGTCTGAGCGTGGGCAGTGACGAAGCGCCGGAGAGCCCGCAAGCACAAAAGCTTTTTGACGACGAACGTCTCGATCCGCAAGCGCCGCGAGAAGTGAATGCTGGCGGGGCTGATATCCATCGATTCCCTCGCGGGCCGAATCCCGGCACTTTTCTCCATGGATTGCTTGAGTGGGCCGGTGACGAAGGTTTTGCCGCTGCACCACTAGCTGTGGAAGACGCCATCGCCCGTCGCTGCAATCGCCGAGGCTGGGAAGGCTGGATCACGACGTTGAGCGACTGGCTACAGCACTTGCTCAAATCCCCGCTGCACATCGGCGGCGGGCAGGCACCGGTAGTGTTCGAGCAACTGACCCAGTACCGGGTCGAGATGGAATTCTGGTTCGCCAGTCACAAAGTCGATGTGCTCAAACTCGATGAACTGGTGCGCCAATACACCCACAACGGCGTGGCCAGGGTGGCCGCCGAACCGGTGCTGCTCAATGGCATGTTCAAAGGCTTCATCGACCTGACGTTCGAGCACGACGGTCGTTATTACGTCGCCGACTACAAATCCAACTGGCTGGGCATCGATGATGCGGCCTATACCGAGCCGGCCATGGAGCAGTCGATTCTCGATAACCGTTACGACCTGCAATATGTGTTGTACCTGCTCGCCCTGCATCGCCAGCTCAAGGCGCGGCTGGTCGATTACGATTACGACCGGCATGTCGGTGGGGCGTTGTACCTGTTCCTTCGCGGTACTCGCGCGACCAGCCAGGGCGTGTATTTCGCCCGTCCGCCACGGGAGCTGATCGAGCGTCTGGACCGGTTGTTCCAGGGCAAGCCAGAGCCCAAGGCCGAACCCGCCTGGGAACAGGGAGTACTGCTATGACTCGCACCTTCGCCGATTTGCTGCCCACGCCATTGGCGGCCGAAAGTCTGTCGGACCTGGCCCCCCTGAGTCGCGCAGATGACTTGTTGCTGCTGCTCACGCGTTGGGTCGAACGCGGTTGGCTACGGGCGCTGGACAAGGCCTTCGTCGCCTTTCTCCACGAACTCGCCCCCGACGACGATCCATTGGTGTTGCTGGCCGCCGCGTTGACCAGTCACCAGTTGGGTCACGGCCATGTTTGCCTGGATCTGTTCGAAACGCTGAAAGAGCCGGACTTCGCTTTGTCGCTGCCGCCGGAAGGTGATCTGCAAAGTGGCGCGATGTTGCTGCCGTCACAACTGCTTGAGGCGCTGGACGGTGCTCATTGGTGCAAGGTCCTGGCGTCCAGCCGCCTGGTGGCTCTGGCCGTCGACGGGCGTCAGGCCGCGCAGCACCGGCCGTTGGTGCTGTCGGGTAAACGCCTGTACTTGCGCCGCTACTGGGCTTACGAACGGCGCATCGATAACGCCCTGCGTCAGCGCCTGGCTGCACACGAAACAACACCGAGTGATTTGCCCCAGCGCCTGACTGGCCTGTTCGGTCCAGCCAGGCCTGATGAAGTGATCGACTGGCAGAAGCTCGCTTGCGCCCTGGCCACCCGCAGCGCATTCAGCATCGTCACCGGCGGCCCGGGAACTGGCAAAACCACCACGGTCGTGCGCTTGCTCGCATTGCTCCAGGCACCCGCGATTGAGGCTGGCAAACCGCTGCGCATTCGTCTCGCGGCACCCACTGGCAAAGCTGCCGCACGATTGACCGAGTCCATCAGCCAACAGGTTCAAACCCTGGAAGTTGCTGAAACGGTGCGGGAGAAGATCCCGTCGGATGTGACCACCGTGCACCGTTTGCTCGGCAGTCGTCCCGGCACCCGGCATTTCCGGCACCACGCCGGCAATCGCTTGCCGCTGGATGTATTGGTGGTGGACGAAGCCTCGATGATCGACCTGGAAATGATGGCCAATCTGCTCGACGCATTGCCGGCCCATGCTCGTCTGGTGCTGCTCGGTGACAAGGATCAACTGGCGTCGGTAGAGGCCGGTGCCGTCTTGGGCGATCTGTGCCGCGATGCCGAAGCTGGTTGGTACAGCCCGCAGACACGCCAGTGGCTGGAGGCAGTCAGCGGTGAAAACCTCCGTAGCAGCGGCTTGCACGAAGACATCAACGGAGCGCATCCCCTGGCTCAGCAGGTCGTGATGCTGCGTCACTCACGGCGCTTCGGCGAGGGCAGCGGCATCGGTCAGTTGGCCCGTTGGGTCAACCAGCAGCAACCTGAGGAAGCCCGCAAGTTATTGGCGGCTGGAAGCCATGGCGACGTATTTTCCCTGCCTCTCAAGGGTGAGCAGGACCGGGCGCTGGAGCGGTTGTTGCTCGAAGGTCATGGCGAGGGGCCGCAAGGTTATCGGCATTACCTGAGTCTTTTGCGCAATCAGCGGCCACCGCTCGACAGCCCGCTCGACGATTCACGCTGGGCCGATTGGGCTCGTGTGGTGCTGCAAGCGTTCGACGCCTTCCAGCTATTGTGCGCTGTACGCAAAGGGCCTTGGGGGGTGGAAGGCTTGAATCAGCGAGTGACCGACGCGCTGCTCAAGGCTCGGCTGATCGACAGCGACCACCAGTGGTACGAAGGTCGGCCCGTGCTGATGACCCGCAACGACTATGGCCTGGGTTTGATGAACGGCGATATTGGCATCGCCCTCAAACTGCCGGAGCGTGAGGGGCCCGATGCTGGACGGCAAGTGTTGCGTGTGGCCTTCCCGCGCAACGATGGTCAGGGCGGTGTGCGCTTTGTCCTGCCAAGTCGACTCAACGATGTCGACACCGTGTACGCCATGACCGTACACAAATCCCAGGGCTCGGAATTTGCCCATACGGCATTGATTCTGCCGGATGCCCTGAACCCTGTGCTCACCAAGGAACTGATCTATACCGGAATAACCCGGGCCAAACACTGGTTCACCCTGATTGAGCCTCGCGCCGGCGTATTCGAAGAGGCCGTGCGGCGCAAGGTCAAGCGCTTGAGCGGGTTGATGCTGGAGCTGGAAGAGGGTATCGAGCCGGGTCACTGAACGGCGGAATCTGTCCGAAGTGCCGTGGTACGTGGCCTCGCTGGTGTTTCGGTGCTGTGCTATCGTTGCGGCATCATTTCGTTTCGATCGAAGAGAATCCCTGCATGAAGGTGGCTGTCTGGGCGACAGAACGCGTTGTTGGCTGCAAGCAAGTGCTGCTTGTCGGTCTTCTCTGTTTGTTGACGGGCGTTGCCTTCGCTCAGCCGGAATCCGACGTGAACAAGGCCGACCAGCGCGCGAGATCGGTCACTCAGGTTGTGCTCGGGATTCTCAGTTATGCGCGGTGGCCTGTTGAGCCTCAACAGTTGCGTCTGTGCGTGGTCGGCCCTACCGAGTACACCGACGACCTGGTCAAGGGCACTACCCAGGCCACTGGTCGGCCGGTTACCGTGCGACGGCTTTTGGCCGACAACCCGGCCATTGCCGGTGAATGCGACGCGGCGTACATCGGCAAGCTGACCAGCGACGAACGCAGTCGATTGTTCGCCTCGCTGACAGGACGCCCGGTGGTGAGCATCAGCGAAGGCGGCGATCAATGCACCGTCGGCAGTCTGTTCTGTCTGCGGGTCGGCGATGAACAGGTGTCCTTCGAGGTCAACCTCGACTCGGTCGCCCGCAGCGGTGTGCGCATTCATCCCAGTGTGCTGCAACTGTCGCGTCGCAAGCCGGCGGCACCATGAATCTATTCAAATCAGGTACCCGTCCGACCCTGGGTTCGGTTATCGGCCGTGGACATTTGATCGTCGCCCTGGTGGGCGTGGCCATGGCCAGTGTTTCGTTGACCCTGCTGGGGGTTCTGGCCTTGCGGGTTTATGCTGATCACAACCTGCATCTGATCGCCCGTTCAATCAATTACACCGTGGAAGCCGCGGTGGTGTTCAACGATAAGGCCGCCGCCACTGAGGCGCTGGCATTGATCGCGTCCACCGAAGAAGTGGCCGATGCACAGGTGATGGACGAGCAAGGCGAGTTACTTGCACGTTGGCAGCGACCGGAAACGGGGCTGCTCTCCGATCTTGAAGTGCAGATCGCCCGGGCGATTCTGGAAAAACCCATCAGCATGCCGATCGTCCATCAAGGTCAGGTAATCGGCAGCATCTTGCTCACCGGTCACGGTGGCAGCTTGATGCGCTTTTTGCTCAGCGGTCTGATGGGGATCGTCTTGTGTACCGCCGTCAGTGCCTGGGTTGCGCTTTATCTGGCGCGGCGGCAATTGCAGGGGATCACCGGCCCTTTGCGCAGCCTGGCTGCCGTGGCTCACGCCGCCCGCAGCGAGCGAGCCTTCGACCAGCGCGTGCCGCCCGCCGATATTGCCGAACTAGACAACCTGGGCAACGACTTCAATGCCTTGCTCGATGAACTCGAATCCTGGCAGACCCACCTGCAAAACGAAAACGAAACCCTGGCCCACCAAGCCAGTCATGACAGCCTGACCGGACTGCCAAATCGAGCGTTTTTCGAAGGCCGCCTGATGCGTGCCTTGCGCAATGCCGGCAAGCTCGATGAGCGAGTGGCCGTGCTGTTTCTCGACAGCGACCGGTTCAAGGAGATCAACGATAACTTCGGCCACGCTGCCGGCGATGCGGTGCTGGTCGCCGTGGCAACCCGGGTTCGTGCACAACTGCGTGAAGAGGACCTGGTCGCGCGTCTGGGCGGCGACGAGTTTGCAATCCTGCTCACACCCCTGCACAAGGCCGAAGACGCCGAACGGATTGCCAATCAAATCATTGCCAGCATGGAAGCGCCAATCCCCTTGCCGGGCAGTATCCAGGTGTTGACTTCACTCAGTATCGGCATCGCCGTGTACCCCGATCATGGGGTCACACCGGGTGAGTTGCTCCATGCTGCCGACGCCGCGATGTACCAGGCCAAACGCCTTTCTCGAGGCGCGCAGCAAACCGCAGGGGCGGAGCTCCCTGTCGCCCATGTTCAAACCAGGAGCTAATTTCTGTGTTCACCTTCAATCAGCGTTCTCTACGACTTTTCACCATCACCCTGTTCCTTGCCTTGCTGGCATTGACCGGTTGCCAGACGGCACCGCAAAAAGGCCTGACCCCGGCGCAGATCGCCGTACTCAAACAGCAAGGTTTCGAAATGACTGACGACGGCTGGGCCTATGGTCTGTCGGACAAAGTGCTGTTCAGCAGTGACGTCGAGAGCTTAAACCCAGCCAGTACCGAGATCGTCGAGCGCATTGGCAAGGCGTTATTGAGTGTGGTAATCGAACGGGTGAGGGTCGACGGCCACACCGATGCTTCGGGCCAAGAGTCCTATAACGAACAGCTTTCCCTGCGTCGCGCGAAAAGCGTTGGCAAGGTTTTGGCCGCCGTCGGCATGAAAGAAGAAAACATCCAATTGCGCGGCCTGGGCAGCAGCAAGCCCGTCGCTTCCAACGACACCACGGTCGGACGCACCGAGAACCGTCGGGTGTCGATCGTGGTGAGCGCGGATTAGTCGGCGAACAACATCTCCTGATTTTCCCCCATCAACAGCGCTTGATTCTTCTCGGTGACGGCACGGATGTAATCCCACAACAACGTAATCCGCTTGAGCTTGCGCAGGTCCTCCCGACAGTACATCCAGAACTGCCGGGTAATGGTGATCTCTTGCGGCAACACCGGCAGCAATCGCGGGTCCTGAGCCGCCAGGAAGCACGGCAGAATCGCCAATGACCGTCCCTGCTGCGCCGCCACGAACTGCGCGATCACACTGGTGCTGCGCAGATTGGCACTGGCACCGGGCAACACATTTGCCAGGTACAGCAGCTCCGAGCTGAAAGCCAGATCGTCTACATAACTGATGAATTGATGCTTGCCCAAGTCTGCCGGGCGGCGGATCGGTGGGTGCTTGTCCAGATAATCCTGGGTCGCATACAGCTGCAATTTGTAATCGCAGAGTTTGCAGCAGACATACGGGCCGTGTTCCGGCCGCTCCAGCGCGATGACGATGTCTGCCTCGCGCTTGGACAGGCTGATGAAGTGCGGCAGCGGCAGGATGTCCACCGAGATCGCCGGGTAGGCGTCGACGAAATGGCTCAGCTGTGGGGTGATGAAAAAGCTGCCGAACCCTTCGGTGCAACCCATGCGCACATGCCCGGACAACGCCACGCCGGAGCCTGAAACTTGTTCGCAGGCCATGTGCAGAGTGCTTTCGATCGATTCGGCGTAACCCAGCAGCCGCTGGCCCTCGGCAGTCAGGACGAAGCCGCTGGTCCGGGATTTCTCGAACAGCAAAGTGCCCAGCGCCGCTTCCAGCGAACTGATGCGTCGCGACACGGTGGTGTAGTCCACCGCCAGGCGCTTGGCTGCGGTGCTGGCCTTGCGGGTGCGGGCAACCTCGAGGAAAAACTTGAGGTCATCCCAGTTCAATGAGCCTAAAGATGTGATGTTTTTTTGCATGATGGACCGGCTTTTATGTGCGTTCTTATTAGAAGTTTGCACATCTATACTCCAAAAACAGTCCGACAACCAATTCGCGACACACGCCTCATCGCAAGGCGACTTTCTCGCCTTGGCTCCAAAGATAGCTCTCTACATAAGAACAACGTCCGGAGACCAATATGAACGCATCGCTAGAAACCACCGTGCAAAAGGTCAAGTTGTTGATCGATGGCGAGTGGGTCGAATCCCAGACCACCGAATGGCACGACATCGTCAACCCGGCGACCCAACAAGTATTGGCTAAAGTCCCATTCGCCACGGCCGCCGAAGTGGATGCCGCCATTAGCGCCGCCCATCGCGCCTTCCAGACCTGGAAGCTGACGCCGATCGGCGCGCGGATGCGCATCATGCTCAAGCTTCAGGCGTTGATTCGCGAACATTCCAAACGCATTGCCGTGGTGCTCAGCAACGAGCAGGGCAAAACCATCGCCGACGCTGAAGGCGATATCTTCCGCGGCCTGGAGGTGGTCGAACACGCCTGCTCCATTGGCAGCCTGCAAATGGGCGAGTTCGCCGAGAACGTCGCTGGCGGTGTCGACACCTATACTCTGCGTCAGCCAATCGGCGTCTGTGCCGGCATTACCCCATTCAACTTCCCGGCGATGATTCCGCTGTGGATGTTCCCGATGGCGATCGCCTGCGGCAACACCTTCGTGCTCAAACCGTCCGAGCAGGACCCGATGTCGACCATGCTGCTGGTGGAACTGGCCATCGAAGCCGGCATTCCGCCGGGTGTGCTCAACGTCGTTCATGGCGGCAAGGATGTGGTGGATGCGCTTTGCACCCACAAGGACATCAAGGCTGTTTCGTTCGTCGGTTCGACCGCAGTCGGTACTCACGTCTACGACCTGGCCGGCAAACACGGCAAGCGTGTGCAATCGATGATGGGCGCCAAGAACCACGCCGTGGTGCTGCCGGATGCCAATCGCGTACAAGCGCTCAATGCGCTGGTGGGGGCTGGTTTCGGTGCCGCCGGGCAACGCTGCATGGCCACGTCCGTGGTGGTGCTGGTGGGCGCGGCCAAGCAATGGCTGCCAGACCTGAAAGCACTGGCACAGAAACTTAAAGTGAATGCCGGCAGCGAGCCGGGCACTGATGTTGGTCCGGTGATTTCCAAACGTGCCAAGGCACGGATTCTCGATCTGATCGAAAGCGGCATCAAGGAAGGCGCCAAGCTTGAACTGGATGGTCGCGACGTTACCGTTCCAGGCTTCGAAAAAGGCAACTTTGTCGGCCCGACCCTGTTCTCCGGTGTGAAACCCGATATGCAGATCTACACCCAGGAAATCTTCGGCCCCGTGCTGGTGGTGCTGGAAGTCGATACCCTCGATGAAGCCATCGCACTGGTCAACGCCAACCCATTCGGCAACGGCACGGGTTTGTTCACCCAGAGCGGTGCGGCGGCGCGCAAATTCCAGACGGAAATCGACGTCGGTCAGGTCGGCATCAACATCCCGATTCCGGTGCCAGTACCGTTCTTCAGCTTCACCGGTTCCCGCGGTTCGAAGCTCGGCGACCTCGGTCCGTATGGCAAGCAAGTGGTGCAGTTCTACACTCAAACCAAGACCGTCACTGCGCGCTGGTTCGACGATGACAGCGTCAACGACGGTGTGAACACCACCATCCACTTGCGTTAAGGAGCCGGACATGAAAATCGCTTTTATCGGTCTCGGCAACATGGGTGCGCCAATGGCGCGCAACCTGATCAAGGCCGGCCATTCACTGCGCCTGGTCGACCTGAACAAAGCTGTGCTGGCAGAGCTCGAGCAACTGGGCGGCAGCATCAGCGCTTCGGCACGTGAAGCGGCTCAAGATGCAGAGCTGGTGATCACCATGCTGCCAGCCGCTGTGCATGTGCGCAGCGTCTGGCTGGGCGAAGACGGCGTGCTGGCGGGGATCGCCAAGGGCGTGCCCGCAGTGGATTGCAGCACCATCGATCCGCAGACGGCGCGCGATGTTGCCGCGGCGGCTGCCAAACAAGGCGTGACGATGGCCGATGCACCGGTCTCCGGCGGTACTGGCGGTGCAGCGGCCGGGACGCTGACTTTCATGGTCGGCGCCACGCCTGAGTTGTTCGCAACCCTGCAACCGGTGCTGGCGCAGATGGGCCGTAACATCGTCCACTGTGGCGAAGTCGGCACCGGGCAAATCGCCAAAATCTGCAATAACCTGCTGCTGGCGATTTCCATGGTCGGCGTCAGCGAGGCCATGGCTTTGGGCGATGCGCTGGGAATCGACACGACGGTGCTGGCGGGAATCATCAACAGTTCCACCGGGCGCTGCTGGAGTTCGGAGATGTACAACCCATGGCCGGGCATCGTCGAAACGGCGCCAGCTTCACGCGGATACACCGGCGGTTTCGGTGCCGAACTGATGCTCAAGGATCTGGGGCTGGCCACTGAGGCGGCACGTCAGGCGCACCAACCGGTGGTGCTCGGCGCGGTGGCGCAACAGTTGTATCAGGCGATGAGTCAGCGTGGGGAAGGGGGTAAGGACTTCTCGGCGATTATCAACAGCTATCGCAAACCGCAGTAAGAGGTTTTTCCGCGGATCTGCGTCGGGCAGATCCCCGGTTTTTTATTGGCTGAAAAAAGATCGCAGCCTTCGGCAGCTCCTACATGGGAATGTGTACACCCTGTAGGAGCTGCCGAAGGCTGCGATCTTTTGCTTTATCAGGCAAATACGAAATACTTACGCACGGTCTCAACCACTTCCCATGTACCTTTCATCCCTGGCTCGATGACGAAAATGTCACCGGCGCGCAGGTGGATTGGCGCCATGCCTTCCGGGGTGATGATGCAGTAGCCTTCCTGGAAGTGGCAGTATTCCCACTTCACGTATTCCACGTACCACTTGCCCGGCGTGCAGATCCAGGTGCCCATGATCTTGCTGCCATCTTCGCTGGTGTACGCGTTGAGGTTGACGGTGTGCGGGTCGCCTTCGAGTTTTTCCCATTTGCAGGCGTCGAGTACTGGCAGCGGATGGGTATCGCGAAGGACGGTAATCGGTGCGGTCATGATGACTCCGGGCAGTGGGTTCAAGAACTGAAGTCGCACCCTATAGCGCCCATACACCGTTCAGTTGTCTGTATTCGACATTGAGCTGTCCAGAAACGCGCAGACGCTCAAAGACTTTCCAGCGGGCAATCGGCTCTGGCCTGTGTGAGGCTGGCTTCAAACTCGACCAATTGCTCGTGTTGATGCGTGAGTGCGGCAATCCTCTCGCTGATTTCGCACTTCTTGGCATCGATGGCTTGCTGCGCCAATGACCAGGGCATCGCCAGGCCTTGATGCCCGGTAAAGATCGCCTGCAACTCCTTGAGCCTGAAACCTAAGTGTTGAGCGCACTTGATGAAGATCAGCAGATCGATGCTGTGCTGATCATAGACACGGTATTTTCCTTGTCGCCGAGCGGCAGGCAGCAAGCCGATCGACTCGTAATGGCGAATACTCTTGATCGTCGTGCCCGAGCGATGCGCGGCTTGGCCGATGTACATGAAAAGTCCTTTTTTGCCGAGGGTAAGCCAGCCCCATTATCGGCAGACTCATCGGCTGGCGATAGCCTGGGCTTGCAGCAGCCAGGTTTCGCGTTGACCGGCGCTGGACCCCAGGACCGGCCCGAAGGTGAGCGTGCGCTGAGGTTGGATGCCGCAAAACGCCAAGGTAGTTTTGCGCATTTGATGCAGGCCGGGCATGCGGTAGATCCAGCGGTAGTACCAGGGTGGCGTGTCCATGGTCACGAGCAGATGCGCGCTGCGGCCATGCAGCAATTTGTCGGGAAAGGCTTTGCCTTCGCGATACTTGAAGGCGAAGCCCGGAAGCAACACCCGATCAAGAAAACCCTTGAGCAAGGCCGGTACGCCGCCCCACCAGATCGGGTAGACCAGGGTCAGGTGTTCGGCCCACAGAATGTCCGCCTGAGCACGGCGCAAGTCGGCTTCCAGCGGTTGCACCTGTTGATAGCCTTCGCGCAGCACCGGGTCGAAGTCCATTTTGCCTAGAAACAACTGGCGCACCTCATGCCCGGCACGCAACGCCGATTGTGCGTAGCGTTCGGCAAGTGCGCCGCAGAAACTGTTGCTTGAAGGATGACCGAGGATCACCAGAATTCGCTTGCTCATCGTAACGGTCCCTGAAGATGAAACCTCAAGGGTAGAGTCTGCCCCTCAGGGGAGAGTCAAGGCGTTCAGCAAGGCCTGGGCATAACCGGGCAGCACGGCGAAGTCCCGGGCGCACAGCAACAGTTTGCGTCGGGCCCACGGCTCTTTCAGTGCGATGCTTTTGAACGGCGTTTCAGCTGACCAGCGTTCGACCGCCGCCAAGGGCACGATCGCCAGCCCGGCACCTCGGGCGACCATGCGCATCACGCCATCGAAGCCATCGGCACGGATGCGGATCTGCATCCGTAAGCCGCTGTGCAGGGCTTGTTCTTCCAGGTACACGGCCAAGGCGCTGTTGGCGTTCAGACCGACGTAATCATGATGCAAGGTGGCGCTGAAATTTAACGGTCCGGTGTCGGCCAAGGGGTGATCGCGCGGAAGGATCAGTACCAGCGGGTCATCGCGGAAATAGCGAGTCTCAAGGCCGTCGGTATCCACAGCGTCAGACACGATGCCCAGGTCCGCCGCACCTTGGCGCAAGGCATGGGTAATGCGCGCGCTGGGCAGCTCTTGCAGGTCGATGTCGAGGTTCGGATGGTCGCGCAGAAAGTCTGCCAACAACTCTGGCAAGTACTCGGTGATCGCTGTGGTGTTGCACAACAACCGCACCTGGCCTTTGACCCCTTTGGCGTATTCGGCCAGGTCTTGCTGCATACGCTCGGCCTGTTGCAAAAGAACTCGGGCGTGCTGCGCCAGGGCTTTGCCGGCGGGCGTTTGCGTTATGCCGCGACGGCCGCGCTCCAGAAAATCAGTGCCAAGTGAAGATTCCATCGCGCGGATTCGTGCGCTCGCCGCTGCCAGGGACAGATGACTGCGAGCGGCGCCGGCGGTGATGTTGCCGGTGTCGAGGATGTGCAGGTAGAGGCGCAGGTCGGTCAGGTCGAAGTGCATGGTGACAGCCTCAGGAGGTTTGTTGGCTGGGCGGACGTCTTCGCGGGCAAGCCTCGCTCCTACAGGATTCATGTCGTTCTGGAGATCACAGATCCCCTGTAGGAGCGAGGCTTGCCCGCGAAAGCGTCAGCAGCCGCAACGAAAATTCTAGCCTCCACCAAATCAAGAGGCAGCCTCAGTATATGGCAGATTTTAAAGGCAACCATCAGGGCTCACCATAGCCCCATGAATACACTCGCCGCGTTCTACCAACATCTCGGTTTGGCCCTGTCCTTGCTGGTCATCGCCACCTTCCTGCTGGCCGGGATGATCAAAGGCGTGATCGGTCTCGGTCTGCCAACCATTGCCATGGGCTTGCTCGGTCTGGCTATGGCACCGTCGCAGGCTGCGGCGCTGCTGATCATTCCCGCCACCCTGACCAACGTCTGGCAACTGGCATTCGGTGGTCATTTGCGCGGGCTGATGAACCGCTTGTGGCCGATGCTGCTGGCGATTTTCATCGGCACGGGTGCCGGTACTTTGTGGATCGGCATGGCCGGTGGGCAGTGGGTCGTGCGGGGGCTGGGGGCGGCGTTGTTGATATACGCCTTGAGCGGGTTGCTCCTGCCGACCTTGCGCGTCGCAGGTCGCACAGAGCGTTGGCTCGGTCCGCTGTGCGGTGTGCTGACAGGCATCATCACCTCGGCCACCGGTGTCTTCGTGATTCCGGCGGTGCCTTATCTGCAAGCGCTGGGCTTGAGCAAGGATGAACTGGTGCAGGCGCTGGGCCTGTCGTTCACCGTCTCGACCCTCGCGTTGGCCGCCGGCCTGTTATGGCGCGGCGCCCTCGGCGGTGGCGAGTTGAGCGCGTCGCTGTTGGCGCTGATTCCGGCGGTACTCGGCATGCTGTTGGGGCAATGGCTGCGCCAGCGGATCAGCGCCGTGTTGTTCAAGCGTGTGTTCTTCATCGGCCTCGGCGTGCTCGGCGGCCACTTGCTGATCAGCGGCTAGCGGACGAAGCGCTGAGCATCTCGATCGGGCGGATATCGAAATCCCGTTCCAGATACTCCATGCGCATGTCGAGGAACTGCTTCATGTGCGGCAGGTTCGAGTGCTCGTCCAAGTGGGCCTGGGATTGCCAGATCTCGTAGAAAATAAACAGCGTCGGGTCCTGTTTATCTCGCAGCATGTGGTACTCGATACAACCGGGTTCGGCGCGACTCGGTTCGACATAGGCATGGAAGAACGCTTCGAAGGCCTCGGCTTTTTCCGGGCGGGTCTTGGCGTGCAGGATGAAGCCTTGCAGTTCGCTCATCAGGTTGTCCTTGAAAGTCAGAATCGGCGCAAGTTTATGGCAACAATCCCCTATCGATTCGTGCGTATTGGTCAAATGAATTTTGCTGATTAAGCGCTTATTCCGCGCGAGTCGACTCGCTACTCTGCCGCCATCGAATTTCAACCTTGCGAGATCTTTCATGAAAAAAGTCCTGTTGCTCAATGGCGGCAAAAAGTTTGCCCACTCCGATGGCCGCTACAACACGACGCTGCACGAAGCCGCGCTGAGCGTGCTGGATCGCGGCGGTGTGGATGTGAAAGCCACGTTCATCGACGAGGGCTACGACGTTGCGGAGGAAGTCGCCAAATTCCTCTGGGCCGACGTGATCATTTATCAGATGCCCGGCTGGTGGATGGGCGCGCCCTGGACCGTCAAGAAGTACGTCGATGAAGTCTTCACCGAAGGCCACGGCAGCCTCTACGCCAGCGATGGCCGCACGCGCTCCGACGCGTCGCAGAAGTACGGCAGCGGCGGTTTGCTGCACGGTAAAAAATACATGCTGTCGCTGACCTGGAACGCACCGCAACAAGCCTTCGACGACCCGACCGATTTCTTCGAAGCCAAAGGCGTGGACGCGGTGTACTTCCCGTTCCACAAGGCCAACACCTTCCTCGGCATGACCGGTTTGCCGACCTTTCTGTGCGTGGATGTGATGAAACGCCCGAACGTCGACGCCGATGTGGCGCGGTATGAGCAGCACTTGAGCGAGGTGTTTGGCTTACCGGCCTGAATTTCCGGCTAGTATCCGTCGCAAAGGCGGGAAAGATCGCAGCCTGCGGCAGCTCCTACAGATGGCGTACGCCCGAAGGTTCGGGGTGCTCGCAATCCTTGTAGGAGCTGCCGAAGGCTGCGATCTTGGCGATTCATGCAACGCCGATTCGCAAACGAGGACACCCGTGAAAGCCAGATCCGATGAGTTGCAGATTTTTGTCTGCGTGATTGAATGCGGGTCGATTTCAGCTGCCGCCGAACAGGTCGGGCAAACGCCGTCGGCGGTCAGCCGCACGCTGTCGCGACTGGAGGCCAAGCTCGACACCACGCTGATCAACCGCACCACGCGGCGCATGGACCTGACCGAGGAGGGCAAGTACTTCTTCGAGCACGCCAAGCTGATTCTCGATCAGATGGACGAACTCGAAGAACGCTTGTCCTCACGCCAGCAAACCCCCTCCGGGCGTCTGCGAATCAACGCCGCCTCGCCGTTCATGCTGCACGCCATCGTGCCGTACATCGATGAGTTCCGCCGTCTCTACCCGGACATCCAGCTCGAACTCAACAGTAATGACCTGATCATCGACCTGCTCGAACAAAGCACTGACATCGCCATCCGCATCGGCACGCTGGCCGACTCGACCCTGCACGCCCGCTCACTGGGTTGCAGCCCGCTGCACATCGTCGCCAGTCCAGCGTATCTGGAACAACACGGCGTACCGGCCGCCGTTGCCGATCTGGCCGAACATACGCTGCTTGGGTTTACTCAGAACGAAGGCCTCAACCAATGGCCATTGCGCTATGTCCATGGTGATCGCTGGCCGATCCAGGCGTCGATCAGTGCGTCCAGCGGCGAGACAATCAGGCACCTGGCACTGGCAGGGCAGGGCATCGCCTGCCTGTCGCACTTCATGACCATCGACGACATCCGCGCCGGTCGCTTGCAGGTGCTGCTGGCGGAGTTCAACAGCGGATATCGCCAACCGATCAACGCGGTGTACTACCGCAACTCGCAACTTGCCCTACGGATTCAGTGCTTTTTGGACTTCATCCAGGGCAAATTGGCGGCTTATGCGATTGCGGATTTCAAGGGCTGATTCGTAGACCGCGTCATCGTTCTTCGCGAGCAAGCCCGCTCCCACAGTGGACTTGCGTCGATTCACGATGATGGGAACGACACAGGACCAATGTGGGAGCGGGCTTGCTCGCGAAAGCGTTTCTGCGGCCCATTCACTGGCCTGCCCGCCCTCAATTCCGTAACATCCGTCCTCTCTTCTCCCGCCTGTATTTTTAGGTAAACCATGAAACCCAAACGTCTGCGCGCCGATGTCCTGGCCGGACTCACGACCTCTTTCGCCCTGCTACCCGAATGCATCGCCTTCGCGCTGGTGGCCCACCTCAATCCATTGATGGGGCTTTACGGCGCTTTCATCATCTGCACCCTGACTGCGCTGTTTGGTGGGCGGCCGGGGATGGTGTCCGGTGCCGCCGGATCGATGGCCGTGGTGATCGTCGCGCTGGTGGTGCAGCACGGCGTGCAGTACTTGCTGGCGACTGTGTTGCTGGGTGGGTTGATCATGCTGGCGTTCGGTCTGTTGAGGCTGGGCAAACTGGTGCGCATGGTGCCGCACCCGGTAATGCTCGGCTTCGTCAACGGCCTGGCGATCGTCATTGCCCTGGCGCAGTTGGAGCATTTCAAGAGTGGTGAAGCCTGGCTCAGTGGCTCGCCGCTGTACCTGATGATCGGGCTGGTGGCGCTGACGATGGCCATCGTCTACCTGATGCCGCGCCTGACACGTACCGTGCCGCCGGCATTGGTGGCGATTCTGGGCGTTGGGTTGGCGGTTTACCTGCTCGGCCTGCCGACCCGCACCTTGGGCGACATGGCGAACATTGCCGGCGGTTTGCCGAGCTTCGCGCTGCCAGATATCCCATGGAGCCTGGAAACCCTGAGTATTGTTGCCCCTTACGCGATATTGATGGCGTTGGTCGGCCTGCTGGAAACCCTGTTGACCCTGAATCTCACCGACGAGATCACCGAGAGCCGCGGCTACCCGGATCGCGAGTGCGTGGCGCTCGGAGCCGCCAACATAGTTTCTGGCGTGTTCGGTGGCATGGGCGGCTGCGCCATGATCGGGCAAACCGTGATCAACCTCAGCTCCGGTGGTCGCAGTCGGCTTTCCGGCGCCGTGGCCGGAGTAATGATTCTGCTGTTCATCCTGTTTCTGTCGCCGCTTATCGAGCGTATTCCACTGGCCGCATTGGTCGGGGTGATGTTCGTGGTGGCGCAGCAAACCTTTGCCTGGGCCTCGCTGCGGGTGCTGAACAAGGTGCCGCTCAACGATGTTTTGGTGATCATCGCGGTGACGGTAATTACGGTGTTCACCGATCTGGCCTTCGCCGTGTTGTGCGGGATCATCATTGCGGCGCTCAACTTTGCCTGGCAACAGGCTCGCGAGTTGTATGCCGACAGTTATCAGGAAAGCGACGGCAGCAAACTCTACCGCCTGCACGGCACACTGTTTTTCGCCTCTACCACGCCATTCCTCAATCAGTTCGACCCCGCCAATGATCCGGCCCAGGTGACCCTTGATTGTCGCCACCTGAGCTTCGTCGACTACTCGGCCATTGCCGCGCTGAAGACATTGCGCGAGCGCTACGCCAAGGCTGGCAAGCAGCTACGCGTGCTGCATTTGTCCGAACGCTGCAAGAAACTGCTCAAACGCGCCAGCGAGCATCACGACTGAAATCCTTGAGTTATCGTTCCCATGCTCTGCGTGGGAATGCCTCACTGGACGCTCTGCGTCCGCTTCGGCATCTGACGCGGAGCGTCACGGGCTGCATTCCCACGCAGAGCGTGGGAACGATCGTAGGCGGATGAAAATTCCACTATCGAATTTTCATAACTCACGACCTCTCATACCTCTGCACGACATCCCTTATCCCTCCACGAAAATTACTTTCACTTCGTTTGAAAGTAGCTCGTCGAAATGATTTATGAGTTTCACAATCCATTCGACGTGACCCTTTCGAGGAGTACCGCATGACGCTTTCCTTCGGCTATTGGCTGCTGGTTTACGCCGCCATCGCCATCATTGCGCTGATCGTTCTGATCGCCCGTTACCGGATCAATCCCTTCATCGTCATCACGCTGGTATCCATCGGTTTGGCACTGCTGGCCGGGATGCCTCCATCGGGTGTGGTGGGCGCGTATGAGGCCGGGGTTGGCAAGACGCTGGGGCACATTGCGCTGGTGGTGGCGCTGGGCACGATGCTCGGCAAGATGATGGCCGAGTCTGGCGGCGCCGAGCAGGTGGCGCGCACGTTGATCGACCGTTTCGGTGAGAGAAACGCGCATTGGGCGATGGTCTGTATCGCTTTTCTTGTAGGACTGCCGCTGTTCTTCGAGGTCGGTTTTGTCTTGCTGGTACCCATCGCGTTCACCGTGGCGCGGCGGGTGGGCGTGTCGATTCTGATGGTCGGCTTGCCGATGGTCGCGGGACTCTCGGTGGTCCATGCGCTGGTACCGCCGCACCCGGCGGCGATGCTGGCGGTGCAGGTCTATCAGGCGTCGGTGGGGCAGACGTTGCTCTATGCGATTCTGATCGGCATTCCGACCGCGATCATCGCCGGCCCGCTGTATGCCAAATTCATCGTGCCGCGCATTCAACTGCCGGCGGATAACCCTTTGGAGCGCCAGTTCCTCGAGCGTGAACCGCGCGATAGCCTGCCGGGATTCGGCATCACCATGGCGACCATTCTGTTGCCGGTGGTGCTGATGTTGATCGGTGGTTGGGCCAATCTGATTTCCACCCCGGGCAGTGGTTTCAACCAGTTTTTATTGTTCATCGGCAACTCGGTGATCGCCTTGCTGTTGGCGACGTTGCTGAGTTTCTGGACCCTCGGCCTGGCCCAGGGCTTCAACCGCGAATCGATCCTCAAGTTCACCAATGAATGCCTGGCGCCGACCGCCAGCATCACCTTGTTGGTAGGCGCCGGCGGTGGCTTGAACCGAATCCTGGTGGACGCAGGTGTCACCCATCAGATCGTCAGCCTGGCCGATGAATTCCAGCTGTCGCCACTGTTGATGGGCTGGCTGTTCGCCGCGTTGATGCGCATCGCCACCGGTTCCGCCACGGTCGCCATGACCACCGCTTCAGGGATTGTTGCGCCGGTGGCCGTTGGTCTGGGTTATCCCCACCCGGAGTTGTTGGTGCTGGCGACGGGGGCGGGGTCGGTTATCTTTTCCCACGTCAACGACGGCGGCTTCTGGTTGATCAAGGAATACTTCAACATGACCGTCACCCAGACCTTCAAGACCTGGACGGTGCTCGAGACCATCATCTCGGTGGTCGCCTTCGGTTTGACCGTAGGTCTTTCTTACCTGCTTTAGTCGGAGCCATCCGCCATGGACATCCTCTATCAGATCCGCGCCCGTCAGGATTCCTTCAGCGCCGGCGAAGGACGCATCGCTAGGCTGATGCTCGACGACGTAGGATTTGCCGCCTCCGCCAGCCTCGACGAGTTGGCGCAGCGGGCGGAAGTCAGCACCGCCACGTTGTCGCGTTTTGCCCGTACCGTCGGCTGCCGCGACCTGCGAGATTTGCGCCTGCAACTGGCCCAGGCCAGCGGCGTCGGCAGTCGCTTTCTCGACCCGGCGGGGACGCCTGAACAGTCGGCGTTCTATGGGCAGATCGTCGGCGATATCGAGTCGACCTTGCGTCAGCACTTGTCGGCGTTCGATGAATCGCGTTTCGCCGATGCGGTGAAGCTGCTGGGCAAGGCGCGGATGATTCACGCCTTCGGCATGGGCGGCTGCTCGACCCTGTGCAGCGATGAGTTGCAAGTGCGGCTGGTGCGCCTCGGCTACCCGATTGCGGTGTGTCACGACCCGGTGATGATGCGCGTCACCGCCGCCAGCCTCGGTGCCGAACATGCGATCATCGCCTGTTCGCTGACCGGCATCACCCCCGAGCTGCTCGAAGCAGTGGATCTGGCTCGCAGCTACGGCGCCCGAATTCTCACGATCACCCGGGCTGACTCGCCGCTGGCGCAACTGGCCGATGTGTTGTTGCCGCTGCAAAGCGCCGAGACCTCCTTCATCTACAAACCCACGGCGGCGCGCTACGGCATGCTGCTGGCTATCGACGTGCTCGCTACCGAGCTGGCGCTGGCCAGTCCTGAAGACAATCAAGAACGTCTGCGGCGGATCAAACTGGCCCTGGACGACTACCGCGGCGGCGACGATCACTTGCCGCTGGGAGACTGACATGACGTACGACACGCTGATCCGCAACGCGTTGATTATCGATGGCAGCAACGCCCCCGGTTACCCCGCTGATGTGGCGATTCTGGACGGCCGCATCGAGCGTATCGGCGACTTGCACGACGCTCGCGCCACCGAAGAAATCGACGCGGCCGGGAGGGTGTTGGCCCCAGGTTTCATCGACGTGCACACCCATGACGACACAGTGGTGATCCGTCAGCCGCAGATGCTGCCCAAGCTCAGCCAAGGCGTGACCACGGTGATCGTCGGCAACTGCGGGATCAGCGCATCGCCAGTGAGTTTACGTGACGAGCCGCCGGACCCGATGAACCTCCTCGGCACAGCAGCGGCGTTCGTTTATCCGCGCTTCAGCGACTATCGCGCGGCTGTGGAAGCGGCGAATACCACGCTGAACGTGGCCGCATTGGTAGGGCACACCGCGTTGCGCAGCAATCACCTGGAGGACCTGTTTCGCACCGCCACCGCCGAAGAAATCAGCGCGATGCGCGAGCAACTGCGAGAGAGCCTTGAGGCCGGTGCCTTGGGTTTATCCACAGGCCTGGCGTATGCCAACGCCTTCTGCGCTTCCACCGACGAAGTGATGCAATTGACCGAAGAGCTGACTGCATTCGGCGCTGTTTACACCACCCATTTGCGCAGTGAATTTGAACCGGTGCTGGAGGCCATGGACGAGGCATTCCAGATTGGTCTCCACGCGAAAGCCCCCGTGATCATTTCCCACCTCAAATGTGCCGGCGCCGGTAACTGGGGACGTAGTCCGCAACTGCTGGCGTCCCTCGAACACGCCGCGAAAACCCACCCGGTGGGCTGCGATTGTTATCCCTATGCGGCGAGTTCTTCGACCCTGGACCTCAAGCAAGTCACCGACGCCCATCGCATCACCATCACCTGGTCCACGCCGCATCCACAAATGGGTGGCCGGGATTTGATCGACATCGCCGCCGAGTGGGATGTGCCGTTACTCGAGGCCGCCCGCCGACTGCAACCGGCCGGGGCGGTGTATTACGGCATGGACGAAGCCGACGTACGAAGAATCCTCGCGCACCCGCTGTCGATGGTCGGCTCTGACGGTTTGCCGGAAGACCCGTTTCCCCATCCACGGTTGTGGGGCGCGTTCCCACGAGTACTCGGACATTTCAGTCGCGACATAGGGCTGTTTCCGCTGCACACCGCCGTGCACAAAATGACCGGGCTGTCGGCGGCGCGATTCGGTTTGAAGGAACGCGGCGAGATTCGCGAAGGGTATTGGGCGGATCTGGTGTTGTTCGATCCTGCGACGATTCGCGATGTGGCGGACTTCAATGACCCGCAACGGGCGGCGGAAGGGATTGATGGGGTTTGGGTAAATGGAGTCTTGAGTTACAGCGAAGGACAGGCGAATGGAAGAAGGGAAGGACGGTTTCTGGCGCGGGAAGGGGATTTGCGGAAAGGATTTCATTGATCGGTGATATCGAAAGGATCACAGCCCCTGTAGGAGCTGCCGAAGGCTGCGATCTTTTGATCTACGTCTCATAGTGGCACATCGCGTTTAAAGAAAGCCGTCACCAAGCCGAAGCGCTGACATCCAGCCCAGCTACACTCTGGGCCTTTTCAGTCTGGGAGCAACGCCATGAGCTTCGGCAAAACCACCCCGATCCTGCGGATTTTCGATGAAACCAAGGCAGTGGAGTTCTACGTCGACTTCCTGGGGTTCAAGATCGATTGGCAGCATCGCTTCGAAACAAACTTCCCGCTGTACCTGCAGATCTCCCGTGGCGAATGCGTGCTGCACCTGTCCGAACACCACGGTGACAGCACACCGGGTTCGGCGTTGCGGATCGAGACCGATGAACTGGAGGTGTTCCAGCAGCAACTATTGGCCAAGGAGTATCAGTTCTCCCGCCCGCAAATTCAGGCCATGCCCTGGGGGAGCCAAGACATGACCATCAGTGATCCGTTCGGCAATCGGTTGGTGTTTACCAATGCGATTAGTGTTTGAACCGAGCAACGTCTGGAGCGAACAAGTTAGTCATGGCAATCCCGTCATCTTCTGTTTCGTCCCGTTGTCCGACGCGAAAGTGGCGCCTGGTTTATTTGCTGTACCCGAGCGTTGTACCCCGCATAGTCGGGGGCATTTCGTCCGGTCGGAATACTGATTCCTTCCGGAAGAATGCCACTACAGTTAATACAGGCAGGGAACGGCTGAGGGGCGTCTCCCCGAGACAATGTGTCTGTGAATACAGTGGTTTCTGAAAGTATCCTTTCCGCTCTATCCGGATAGAGCGCAACAATTGAATTCACCAGTCGGACCTCTGCATGAGTCCCGGGTCCACCAGCGAGCATCGGCATGATCCCCCCCATTTTATCGATATGGGTCTCGATCCAATCCCGGGTTGGTTGTTGCAGTTCATGGGCGCTATCGGCCAGCCTGCTTAATGTAGGTGAATCTTTTAATACGTCTTCATCTGTAATTACATTATGGAACATGTTATTGCGTGCCGCGGCGTACCGATGGGACACATCGGTCAAATATTCAGCCGTGTTACTGATCTTGTAGGTTCCGAATTGCAAGTAGTGCTCGGCAGTCTGGGCGTCGCCTGGGTAACGAGTATCTACCCCTCGATACCCCCTCATGCTGCCTTGAGGTTTCGGGATGTTAAAAAAGTCGCTGAGCCCAATTTCGCTAGACTTGATGTGGCCATACGAGTGAGCAAGGAATTCCTTTTTCAACAAATTTTCATCTAAAAAATAATCTGATCTTTTATCGAAGTCATCGGGCATCAAGCGATAGGTAAAGTCACCTTTAGCCTTATCCATGATTTCCTGAGAGCGGGCTCTACCCCAATCTTCGAACTCTTTAAGATCTTCATCTCTCATCAGGCCCTTATGGTCGACGAATCTCAACGGGTTGTTCCCCACCATGCAATACAGGTTCAGCCCGTCGACCGTCCCCGCCGGATCAGGGCTGATCCAACGTTGCAACCACGGTGCGTAATACCGGTGCCCGTAGTAGTAGAGGCCACTGGCATCGCGTTCTTTTCCGGAATATCGAATGGTCCGGTAATCGGCTTCCACCTTCGAGCGAGACGCTGTCCATGCCGTTCCGCCAAATGGGAAGTAGCTCTCCTGACTGATCAAGTCGGCCTTGCCATCAAGTTCCAGTGAGCTGGAACCCAAATGGTCATCAAGGCTATAGCGCAGTTGATCTGCGGGAATACCTTTGGGCTGGCCTTCGGTCCAGTGCAGGCAACGAACGCTGCCACGACCGGCCTGCACCGTTATGACTTCCAGCCGTTCCTTCCCTCGAGTACGGATTTCGATGCCCGGTAAATAACGGACCTCTCGGGTGTGAGTGATCGATGCACCCTGGGTGGTTGTAGTTTTGCGAAGACGCTGACCACTGCCGTCATAGTCGTAACGTTCATGGTCGTCAGGGCCATCCTCACGCTTGAGCAACATCACGCGGGTAAGTTGATTGAGTGCATTCCATTGCAGCGACTGACCGGATTGCAAGTCTTGCAGATTGCCGTTGTCATCAAAGGTCGTAGCAGTGCCTGGCAATTCAGAGCCCTGGCACCAGGACACCAGACGATTATTGAGATTTGCCACGTTAAAAGTTCGGGTGTAATTGTTGCGATCCCGCACATGGCGCAGCTCGGTCAGGTTACCGCCAGCGTCGTATGTGTAGTGTTGGGTGAAATTGAACAGTTGCCGGGTATCGATGGGTGTAATACCGAGCGCGGGAACATATGGCGCAGTGGTTGTTCCTGCCGTTTCTCGTCCCGTTGCACTGGTCAATTGATAGAGGCTGTCATAGGTGAATGTGCTGACGGCTTCGACCTTTTGATTGCTACCAAATTGAACTGGTTGGGCCTTGTCCTCGATGTGCGTCACATTGCCCACCGCGTCATGGCTGTAGTGCAGCGACTGCAAGGTGCGGTCCGATTCGGAGGCAGTCAGCGAGGTCAATCGACCGCTGGCCGGATCGAATACCGCGCGGCTGATGACGTTGTTGCCGGCCGTCTGCGATTCAACCTGGCCAAAGGCGTTGTAAACGAGATCCTTCACCAGGGTATTTTCGATTTCGGCATCTTTGAGTTTCAGGCTCACGGTGTTGAGTCGGCCTGCAACATCAAAGGAAAATCGCTGCAGGTGTTGACCGGCATCCACCTGCCGGATGACCTCTCCCGTTGCGTCGTAGTGCCATTGCGTTTTGTAGCCATCGCCCGTTTCTCGCAAGAGGTTTCGGCTGTGTTCCTCTGCCGGCCAGTCTAAAGATTCGGCATTCAACAGAAAGTGGCGTGTCTGACGCGAGGGTTTACCGCCAGGGGAGTATTCGTCGATGAGCAGGGTGCCTGCTTCGTCGTCGTGGCGAATCAACACGCCACATCGATTGAGTGCGGCCGAATCTTTCGAGCTGTCGCCGTAACTGAAGCGTTCGATGATACGTGCCGGCTGCCCCGGTGACTCTTCCTTGATAGTGATCGGCCGCAATTGATTATCGAAGGTCGTTTGCCAATGATTGCCTCGCTGGTCCCAGTTGCGAAGTGTCTGTCCGGCGTCCCCCGGCAGGTTCAGTCGCCACCCGGCGTCAACGCTGTCTACCAGCAGTGGTTTGCCGGACAGGCTGTAGAGGGTTGTCAGATTGGCCTTCGCAAATTTTCCAAACAGTCGCGGATCCCGCTGCGCTATTACGCGTCCGGCAAGGTCATGGTCCTGGCTGGTAATGCGTGCCTGGGCGCTGTCATCTGCGTTGCATCGCCAGTAAGCGACTTGCCGTACAGGTAGCCCGCGGCTGTCGAGGGCGTTGATCGTCGGTGTCTTGTTGTGCAGACGTGCGTTCATGCTTCACCTCCGGTAGTGGCGGTGGGTTTGGGCAAGACCTCTTCCAGCGTGTCGTTTTCGTCTTCGTACACGGTGTACCAAGGGTGGCGGGTATACCTTCGCATGCAGGAAACGCCGTTTTGTTCGGCTTGACGCGTACAAGCAAGGCGGCCCAACGGATCGTAAAACTGTTTGTCGTGGTGGCTGGAAGTGCGCAGGGACGCATCATCGATATAACGGTGCTTATCGGAGAACCAGGGGCGGTAAATGCGGATCGGCAATCCCTTGTTGTTGTATTCGACCCGTTCACTGACACGCCAGCGCTGTTCGGCAACCTTTTGTTTGTATTGGAGCGTGCGACCGAAACCGTCGAGGTCAGTGACGGTGATGCGAATTTGCTTCTGATCGTCATCTGGAAAACGATCGGCGATCAGGACGGCCATGTGCACCGGTTCACGTGTCGAGGCGGTTAGTTCGCTTTTCAGTTTTACGTCGTCGACAGAAAGGGGGGCAGGGTCCGACAACCTGGTTCGAGCAGACGCACGGATATGTCCGGTCGGTAGCAAGTCATGATGGGTCACGCAACGGTTTAGCCAGTCTTTGTCCGCCAACGCTACGTCCGATATGCAGCCCATCCAGCTGAATGGCGCGTAAAAGAGGGTGCTGGCAGCGTCCTGTAGCGCGTCTTTTTCCCACTTGATGGCGTCTGTCGGATTGTCGAATGCTGGCCGTTTGTATTCGGCGACAGGTTTGAAACCGACGTGTTTGTTGCCGGAGTTGCGGTGGAAGCTGCTGGCCAACACTTGCCCGAAACCGTTGTAGAGGCCCTCTTGTACGTTGCCGTTGGGATCACTGATGCTCAGGGGCTGGAATGATCGGTAATCATGGGTGGCCTTGGTGATGCAGCCATCTGGCTGTTCGAACTCGGTGATGAGACAGTGATAGTTGTCGTAGCGGACCTTGGTCACACCCAAACTTGGGTTCGCTTGCAAGTTCAGTGGCCGGTAGAAACCTTCCAGCCTGGCATAAGTCACGAACCCGTGTTTGACGGACCAGAGTTTTGCTACAGCGGTAGAAAGCGGGAGAAATTCGGTCATGCGCTGATAGCCGCTGCGTTCGAACAGTCTTCCTTTTGGTCGAGAGGCTTTTGGCAAAACATCGAAGGCCTTTAAGGCCATCTCGTCCAGTTCGGCTGTTTCTACATGATCGGGCAGTGCCTCGAAATGAGTGACGCCGTCTGGCAGGGTTTGGGCATCTGTAGAGTGCCGGTAGCGTTGCACGCTCAATGCAGTCAGAAGGCATTGGGTCGTCCACACGGTTCCCTTGACGAACTCGACGAACTTTTCGTAAGTAATGTCCTTTATGGTCAAGCCCAAGGCTTCGGGGGCTTTGGGAAATTTCAAGGCATTGACGCGCTGACGGTAAGGCAGCCCCAACCGCCATTCCTGATCGCGGTCAAGATGAATGAATTCGGCACGGGTTTCGTTCAGGTAGTAGAACTGTTGCGCCGGGTCATGAGCGTCGCGCCACCATTGTTGTTGGTCAGTATCACTGAACGGTGCTGCGTCACCGACGGTTTTGCGTCGGGCGTAATGGACGTTCACACTATGAGTAAGGGTGCCATAAGCATCGTGCTGCAAATTCAGTGTGTGCTGGCATTGAGGATCATCAGTGATGTTTTCGTACTGGTAGCTGATGGACTCCAATGGCAGTGGCAACATCCTTGCGTAGCGCTGATTTTTCCCGGGGGGGTGTAGTTGCCGAACCAGGAAACGGTTTTCTTGAATCGAATACAGTGTTCTGGTTTTCTGGCGCTTATCGACTCCGAAGAGCTCGGTACGTAGTGGGCGTCCGCAAAGGGCGCGGGCCATTTCACGGCTAGTCAGTTCATCCCGTGGCAGGATGAGCGTGTCGTTGCCCGTGTCAGGGGAGTACTGACACAGCAGTGTCTTGCCCAGTTTTACTGCTTGCTTGTCTGCGCGGTGATAACGGCCACGTGACGCGTCAACGGCTTGCCCGGTATGGAACCAGCGCTTTTGCAGGCATGGCAGGGTGAAACCTGGGGACTCGGTATCGCCCCCGGTCGTTTCGCTATCGGTTTGCAAGAGCAGACCGAAACCGCGGAATTCGCGTTCAATGCCATCGTAATAGCCTCTGCTATAGGAAAAACTCTGGCTCTGCCGGTTGCCGGTAATCTCATCGAGCCGGGTCAGCTTCGAGACCAGATGCAGGGCAAATGGCACATGGCAGACGGGCGCGCGGTCGGCGTTGACCTCGTTCTTTTTTTCATCCAGCCACTCCTGCGCTGAGCTGCGGTAGCTGATGCTGCCGGCAGCCCCCATATTGTTGTTGGTGCCGGTGAGCAAATAGGGTTTTGCACTGACGAAGTCGTAACGCCAATGCCGGGGTGTCCTGTGCGGCACGGTCAGAATCAGGCTGGAACAGCCGAGCCCCTGTAGATCGGCGATGCTGACCTGACATAAACGGTCATAGCTCACACCCGCCGGCCAGGGGAGGGTAACGGGCGCGTCGAAGCTATTGCCGCCACGGTTCATGAAGATCAATGCGTGGCCCGCGTTCAGGTAGATCAAATCGGTTGCACCGGAGCCGTCCAGATCTGCCAGGCGAACACGTGAAGCGTCAAATGCCTCGTAGGCAATATTCGGCGAGCCCAACACGACTCCTTTGCCGAAGCGTCCACGACCCAGGTTTGGCCAGCACTTCACTTCGTTGTGACGAATGCGCACCAGATGCTGTTGGCCACTGCCCAAAACATCACTGAACGCTACCAGCTCGGTGGATGACGGCCTGAGCACTGGCAGGGAGTCGTCATGCGTGTCGTGGGGCACTTCGCGAGCCGCCGTAAACCCTTTTTCTCGATGATTGGCGTACAGGCGCACGCTGCGAGGGCCGATTAGCGTCAGATCACTGAGTCCCTGGCCCATCAGATCGGCCAGTTGCCCTTCAGGGCTGAAAAACTCCAGGGGGAATTGGCTGAACGTGGCGAAATCCGACCAGTTGCGATCAGGCTTGAGGGAGAAGAAACCGTACAATCCGGGTCGAGTAATCACCCAGTCCAGACGTCCGTTGCCGGTGAGGTCGCTCAGTGACTGATGCATCGGTTTTGCAGCATTGGCAGCAGGGATAGCGGGTAATGCGCTCCACTGATCATAAGCCACGCTATCTTTTTTGCCCTCGGCTCGCATGGGCTCGCGGTAGTACCAGGCATTTCCACTGGAATAAAGCACTCCCGGCAGTCCTTCGCCGTACAGGTCAACGAGCTGGTAATGCTGCCCGTCATTGAGGCCTGGCATGTTTTCAAACCGCTTCCATTGGCTGACGGAAGGTAGATTGAACTCGCTGTAGTTGAATTCGAGTGGGGGACGATTTTCGGCGGTTGCCAAATCGGTAAACGCCTGATCATGAGCTGCGCTCAAGTGGCAGTACCCCAAAGGCGTTTGGCGGTAATCCAGCAAAAGGCGACGAACCAGAGCCGGGTCGGCACCCAATTCGTCAGGGAAACGGTGAAACATCAGAACCTGGCGGCACAGGCGTTCGGTACGTAGTTCAAAGCCATAAGCGAAACTGGAAAAGCGGTCGTCGCGGGTTAGCCATTGTTGCTCCGTGTAGGACGGTTTCTGATCGTAGCCGGTACTGCGCTCGCCGTAGTCAAACAGCAATTCGAAGTGCCATTTCACCGTAGCGAGGCGGTCTGCTGTCCATAGGTAAAGGTGAGCATCCGCCGCGAAGTTGCCGTAGCAGACATGACTCAAATAGCGCTGGGCAGTGGTGCCCTGTTCGTTTGTTTCGGCTTTGTACCGGTAGAGGATGTGTTCGCCGTGCGCGTTCATACTCTCCTCCAGCAACCACTCGCCGACCCGGCTCGCATTGAGTGGATCGGAGCGCCGCGATAACTGACGTTTTCCGTACAAATGAAGGCTGCCATCCGCACCGTGCACCAGCCAGAAACCCGGCTTGTCGCTCTCCGAGGACCAATGTTCAATGCGCTCGAAAGAGCTTTCGACTCTGGGAAAGTGACGTACTACCGCGTAGATCGTATCCAGTTGCAGGTCGTTGTATTTGCTGATGCGCGATTGAATGATGGTGCCGTCTGCATCGCGCTCCGGCATCCACACCACCCCGCCCGGACCGATAATCTCATCCTCTTCGGTATAGGCCGGCACCCCCGTGCTGGTGCGTCGTGCCACAACTGGCAATGAGATTCCCCAGCCGATGCCAAATACGCCGTTGCCCGCAGAGCTTGAATAGCTGAGAGAGAGGGACGGGGCGAAGCCGCGTCCCGGTGAAATCGGCAAGGCAATCTCATAGGACGCCGCGCCATGGGCACCGACGGTGCCCAATCCTTTGCCAATGCTCTGAATGGCCCCCCCTCCTTTGGGCAATGACGGGGCGTGGACAGGTAATGCTGTCTGCTCACTCATTGCGCCCCCCCGCCTGCCCGGGCCGTATAACAAACGTGCACGATGACATCGGTGAGCGACTCAAGCGTGGTCTTCTGGGCGGCATGATTGGGAAACGACAGCTTCCATTTAGAAATCGCGCCGGTGTATTCAAACGGCAGGTAGCGCTCGTCCTGAAAACTCAGGGTGAAAAGACCGTTATCGTCGATACCTGTCGACAGGGCGATGTGTTGATTGGCCCGCAGACCTTTCATAACCGTCTTGTCGGGGCCGGGCATGACCACTTCGCTGCCGGTCTGGGTCAGCGTGGCACGGATATCTTCATAAGGGCCAAGGACAGCCGGCAGGGAAATACTGATGCTTTTGATCCGGCGCAAACGGTGCCCCGGATAGTCGTTTTCAAACAGGGACTCCATCAATTCGAACTCGCACGAGCCAGTATCGACCAGGGTGGACTTAATACCTTTGATCGACGTTTTGTCTGCTGCGAGCGTATCGTCCCAGGGTTTGTTGATCGATGGCGCAGACTTGTCCTCGGTCTTTTCCTTCGCGTGAAGTTGGCGTAACGACACGGTCTTGCGAATTTCCAGCTCGCGCTCGTTGCCCAGCAGATAAGCGTTCTGCATCTTCACCAAGCCTAACTTCATACGCTCGCCGGGGCCGAGCCCACGGTAGGTGCTGTTCCATGTCTGGTGCTGGAAGAACGTTTGAGTGGTGTTGTCGGCTGTCTCGTAGCGCCAACTCCGTTCGGTGAATTGGCACAGAGAGAACGTTGAGTCATACACCTGATAGTAGAAACTGGAGAGTTGGTGGGTGAACCACTGGTAAAGCTGAGAGTTGGTAAAGCGCTGACTGAGAAAGTCGTAGGAGCTCCGGGCTTGAGCCAAAGAGGTTTGAGTTTGTCGTAACAGCAGTTGTGAGGCGGTCTCTCGTTCGGCTTCCAGCGCCAGTTGTGCATCAATCTGGGCAATTTCGAGCGTTGCCTGGTCACGTGCGAGCGTCCAATCCTGATGGCGGCGTCGATACTGCGCGGCGCGTTCCAGGGCCTCTCCAGCGCCATAGGCTGCGGTTGCCACACCTTGAGCCATGGCCATCATGGCGTGCGGGCCACCCTCCAGGCGGGTCCCGCCATCTGCCAGGCCAAATATGTTGGGCAACACTTTCAGACCCTGGCCGACTGCATTAGCCACATGGGCGCCGACTTCAGCGATGCGCCCCGACAAATGGAGTTCCGCAGCCGTTACTTCTTCTTGATTGACGATCTCGTTGACCAGCTGACTGTAGTAATCCTGGCGGCATTCGACGATGGCTTTACTGGCCAGTAGTGCTTCCCGGGATTTCTGGTTGATTTTCAGGGCCTGGGTCTGCAGGTCTACCGCATAGTTGGCCATATCCCAGATGTGCTGTTGCTGAAGCTCTTGATAACTGGCCTGTTCGCTGCGTTCGATGAACGACAGTAGTGTTGTGCCGAACTGAATCACTGTGTCTACCGCACTCATGGCTTGGGCGTGCAGAGCATTGAAACGGTAAGGCGGGATCTCTGTGCCAAGACGCGGGGCCATACCGGGCTCCGCAGCGCGTGGGGTATTGGCGCCGAGGCGATTGTCTGAAACGGCTGGAGCCGCGAAGAGCGCAAGCCTCAATGGGCGACCCACAATGTCGAGATTATGCCGGAGGTTGTGCAGGCGGCTTTCGAGCTTCTCCCAGCGAGGGAGCAGCATGGGATTGAAGGGTAAGCGCGAATGCGGGGCGTCAATCGCATGCGCGGAATGTGAATGGACGTATGGGCGAATACACACTTCAGGGGCCAACCCTGGTTCGGCAGTTGTCGGTTGGTGTTTACCGTCTTTACCCAGTTTTTTTTCAAATTCACGCAGCTTTTTATTGGGCTCCTCGCTGAATTCTTTCAACGTGAGCGCTGCCCATGGATCGGTTTGCCTGATATCCGGTCGTGGGCCCAAAAGGTTCTGTGCGCGCAGATACCAGAGCTTCGCGTCTGTCAGGCTGTCGGGGGTCAATTCGCGGTAAGCGGTGTCGCCGCGGTTGAGCAGAATATCGATATAGAGCATGTACAAGGCTTTGCGAAAGTGCACGGGATGACTCAGTGCAATCTGGTGCGGATCCTGTGGCCCCTGGATGGCGTAGCTGGATTGACCGGGCTTCGGAGCAGTGCCGGTAATCAGTGGCACCGCGTTCCAGTAGTCAGGGTTATTGTCACTGACTGCTTTTCGGGCGGGATTGAACAGGTACTGCAACCAACGCTCGGCTTCGCCGTATTGGCGCTCCTGAATGAAGCGGTGTGCCACCAGCCAGGGAAGGTAGAGAAACAGCTCGACGAAGTAGCGGCCGTAGGCACCGTAGAAATCCAGTTTTTCAAGCGGTTTGCCACTTTCGAATGGTGGTTCTTCCAAGTGCTGAGAGGACCAGGTCAGCAACTTGTCCATGCTTTGTTCCGCGCGCGCGATCAGGTGCCTGGCGAAGGTAATGTTCATTCGGATGGGGTGGCGAGGCTGGTTTGTCCGGGCATCGCCGTTTTCTATTTTTGAGCCTTGGAAGTTGATGAATTCTGTCGTACCTGATTTATCGTCCTGATAGGAATCGATCCGGGGGGCGACGTTCTCAAGCGACTTAGAGGAAGAAATGTTGAACTGGAGCGATCTTTTACTGGTCGATGGCCACGTTTCGGCGAACGCTGTTAGCAAAATGTCCTTTTCACTATTCAATCCATCGAGTTTTAGTGTCGGGGCGATAACGCAATCCTTGTCAATGCTGACCGAAATCCAGAACTGGTGAGAAGCCCCTGTCTTAACGTGTGCAGGACTATTGATAAACAGGGCAAGAAGCAATGACGCCACATCAGATGATTGATCGTGGATGGCAATGGTCTGTGTGCTTTCCAGCAACACTGTCAAATCCCGTTCATTAAGAACTTCCTTGGACGCGTAACCTTGCACGCATGTTTGCGGCGTACTCCAGCTCCCGTCATATTTCTTGAAACACATGTTCAGACGAAACAAAGGCTTGGTGTTGTCCTTGTTTTCTTCGTTGGCCGCCTGATCCTGAAAGATGCATTCAGCCCAGATCACATATAAGCGATTGTTGAACATGACCGGACGGATAGTGTGTTCGAGGGTGCTGTCGCAAACAGGTAGATTGATGCGGTGCCAGTCAGACCACGCTTGTGGTTCCGGTGCATCATATTTGGCCGACCGGGAGCCGGGCACAAAGGGGCGACAAGCCATGTCCAGCGAACGCCAGTACCAGGTATTGGCTGCACGGGACTTGGCAATGAAGTAATAAGTGCTGTTGGCGAAATCGCTTCCGTCAATGTAACCGTTGACGATTTCCAGGTTGGCCACTTCTTCCAGCCTGGTCAGATAGGCCAGCACAGCCGTTTGCACGGACTCGGCAGTGAGCTGGTTGCGGTTGAGGTCGTTTTCCAGTTGTTCGAAGCTTTCGGTTCTGGTTTTGCGAAGCGTCGGATCAAGGTATGTCGCAGGGAAATAGTACAGGCGCTGATTGGCCGCCCAGGCCTGGTAGTGATGTATGACGCTGCGCCAGGTGTCGACGTGATCGGTTGGAATCTGTGCGGTGTGATACCCCGGTTCCATGTTGGCCAGAATACTGTTGATGTATTGCTGAAGACTGGCAATGGCACAGGCAACCGGGCTGGTTGGCACGTCTTGACTGACCAGCACATCAAGTAACCAATACTGGTAAAGGTCATTGGCCGTTTTGAGGTGCTCTGCGATTTTCAGGGATTTCAGGGTTTCGTCTTTCGGGGCGATCGCTGACAGATAGAGCCCGAGCTGCGCATCACGCAGGCTTTCATTCAGCTGTTTTTCAATAGCGACAGACATGTTCATTCCTTGAGCATGTAGTGGGATTAGCGACTGGCCACCATGACGGCTTCACCGACGGTTTTCCATTGAACGACTGGACTGTTGTTGTCGAGGGATGCTGCATTTAGCAGGGCGGTCGCGTTAAGCCCGGTGGCTTTGCAAGCGTTGTGGCAGCGCATGACCCAATCGATGTCTCTCATGGTTCTGGCCTGCTTGAACATCAGCTTCGAGGTGAGCATGGTGACTTCAGCCGTGGTCCATTTCATTAATTGGGCCAGACGGTCGTTGACGACACTTCCCTCGCTACCGGAAGCGTTCGCGAACTCCAGGTAACTCAGCAGGCTTTCTTCCGGCTGCTGGTAAGTATTCATGAAGTGGTTGAAGCGATCGAACAGATACAAGGTTTTGAACGACAGCCTCAGCTGTCCATCCGGTGTGTCCAGCCAGTGGGCAGTGTTCAGGAGCGCGCGCAAGGCCTTGTTGCTCAGCTGCAACCGAACTGCGGCTTCGGTGTGACGCAGAAGCGGGTGCAGTTTGTGCGCAAGTTTGTATGGGTCTTCAATGTCCAGGGCTTTGGTGAGAACTTTATGGACCGAGGTTCTCGCCCATATCACTACATCCTTTGCACAATTCATGGGCAGCAGAAAGGTTTCCTGCAGAAACGCTTCGATCAGGTGCTGCTGACGATCATGGGCGAGCAGCAGAAGGTTTTTAAGTTTTTGTGTGCAGTCGTTCTTGAGCCTGAGGTCTTTGTCGGGATCCGCATCCAGCGTCAACTCAACAAAGATTTTATCCAGCGCATTTGTCAGCTTCTGCGGTACATCGTCTTTGATCGAGGGGGCGAAATTTTTTACCAGACCTTTATCATCGAGTAGGGTACTCGCCAGCTTCGCCTGCCAATCAATGTTTTCCGGCAGTGCCAACGTCGCCAATTCTTGAGCGGTTACCGCGCACTGGCGCGTTTCGGCGACAAGTTTGGTGAGGTGATGCTGCAAATCCCCCAAGAGATAGTCGTCATTGGGATGCAGTTCAAGAACACGTTGCAGCATGGAGATGTCATAGGCGGACTCTTTGATCCAGCGGGTTATCCAGTCCAACTGCATCAGGATATCGAGAATGTTGAGTGCAGAAGCTTCCTGAGGGGGGACACTCAGAACGACTTTATCGATCTCGCCAGAAAAGGTGCCAATCGAAGTTAAAGACCCTTCTCCACGGATTGATTGCAGGATCATGTTCGTACATTTTCGGTGGGTAAGCTCATCGAAACCGGCACCATGCCACTTGATGTTTTGGCCCTCCAGTGATGTGGCACTGGTCGAGTCGGTGGTTTGAATCTGGTCAATGGTGATCCACGGTCGTTCCTCGTCGCCTGACTCAGGGATTAAACTGACATCAAGTTTTTTGATTGTCGTGGCGTCGGCAAACCATGAAGTATTGGTTCGCAGGGTTGACCCGGCAAGCAGGGTAGCTTCACCCGGATCGCCGCCCTCCGGTAGCTGAAAATGCGCGACCAGCTCGAAATACTGATCTGCTTTTTGGCCCCTGATCTGAAAGGTCCGTCTGCCGGTGTTACCGGTTGCCAGACACCTTGAAATACTTTCCCCGCCCAGAAAATTTTCCAGCGTCGACAGTTCGGCAATCGAAAGACCGAACATCCGCGCGGTCCGTGCCTGGCGATAAATGGACGACAGCGTGAGCAAGTCACACTTGAGCGAACCCAGGTATTTCTGCGTGTTTTTGACGACCCGAAAAAGTGAGTCCTCTGTCAGAGGCAGGCCCAGGCTGACGCTCAAGTGCTGGAGAATGGTGTGAGAGACCGGGTCCGAATCGTTCGCCTGGAAGTCTCGACCATCGAGCTTCAGTGGCTTTTCGAATAGCCGAGCTTTATTGAATACATTATCGAATAGGGACGTATTGTCGCCGGTAGCGCATGGAGATACCTGGTGCAGCAGCGCTGCAAAGTCTTCAGCCGTGATCGAGTACCGCCGGTTCAAAAAACGATAAACACCGAGAGCTCGAATGACATAGCTGTCGAGTTGCATCTTTGAATTGGCTCGCGACTGAGATTCCAATGCGCTGCATATCAGGGTGTCCAGCTCGTTGAACGGAATTGCGAGCCAGCGCTGGAGGCGGATCATTCGATGCAGGCGTTCGAATTTATCTTCGGTCGCATTGGCTATTTCGCCGGGCCTGTTTTCGTTGTCCAACGTCATGCTTTTATCATCGGTAGCGACAGGGCCGTTTACATAACGGGCGCCATAGGGCCGGGAAAAAGGTGCCCCCAAGGAGTAATGAGGAGATGTGCGAGGCGCAGATTTACCTTGTGCCAGCAATGCTTCCATTTGCTCGGCTTCAAGTTCGGTTCGCTCCAGAAAGGTCGGTATTTTTTTCAGGTCGGAAATCGACGTGAAGCCATAGATTTTTTCCCAGTAGCTGTCTTTGCGCTTGCGTTCCTCGGGGGTGGGCCGTTCGTGTACCTCATCTGTCAGGATTTTTTCGGCCCAAGCTGTCAGCAGCGCTTGCTGTTTCGGACCAAGCCCGGACATCAGCATCTGAGCTTCATGAGACGCAGTCTCCAGCACCTTGCCGTACGAAGAATTTCTGGAAGGCGTGATAGGGAGGGAATCGCTGATGAGATAGTTCAGCTCTCCGAGCGTCGGTTTGTTCGCGCTCAGCCCCAGTAGGCACTGATGGTGGAAAAACTCATACGGAAGGGCAAAGGGGTAATACCTATGCGCTAGAACCTCATAGGTCGACTTGCCTTCGTCATCGGTGGTCTGCAGCGCCTTCTGAATGTTTTTGTCCAGAATCGCATTGACGATTCCGAGCATCGGTTGCGCAGTGAAGGTGCTTTGCTGATCAATCGACAGATCGGCGAGATCCGGGCGACGTTTTGCCAATGGGATTCGGTTGGTTTTTTCATCCGGTAATTGCGAGACGCTGGATTCCAGTTGCAGGGCAAACCGGTACAGCGCTCTAAGGTAGGCGACCGGTGAATCGATGGCGGCGATCGAATCATTTTTACAGGCGTCGTCCCAATTCTCTTTGAACAGATGAGTATAGGTGGGGCCCTGTTTCTCGATCGCACGAATGCCCAGGGGATGCCATTGATGCTGTGCTGTTCCGTCTGACGTCCGCTGCTCTCGATAGAGGTGGCTGATCTGGGCCGCGTAACATCTGGCGTCGTTGTAGAGCGAACCGGCGATGCTGCCAGCATGGACCTTGAACATCTCGTCGTTATCGAACGCGCTAACTAAATGATCCTTGAAACCGGCTTCGGTCATCCCGGTGATATCGAACACCGAGGTAAGCCCGAGCTTTTCTTTAAAGCGCTTTTCAAATTCTGCTGTTTTGTCTTCGGGGGCGTAGGCCTTGATCAATGTATCGAGTAAGGATTTTGCGTTGCTCTCGGTTGAGGGGGTGTCGACCATGCCGATGCGTCTCTGAGGAGGTGGAGAGATCGACATTACGGTGTGGCAGGCGGGAGCGCTGTCAGCTTCTTCGTTCAGTGGGAACGGGAAACTTCGCTACTTGGCGGGAGGAATGGGGTGGGAAGGTTGTAGGATTTTGAACGGCGAATAGTCGGGAGGTTTGCCAGTAAACCCCAGACTCACCAGTAACGATACTGGCGGGTCTGGGGCACGCTGTTACACCCGGAAGTGACTCACCATCATCTGCAACTGATTACCCAACCGCGCCAGTTCAACACTGGACGCAGCGGTTTCGTCGCTGGCGGCGGCGGTCTGTTCGGACACGTCGCGTACGTTGATGATGCTGCGGCTGATCTCTTCGGCCACGGCGCTTTGTTGCTCGGCGGCGGCAGCGATCTGCTGGTTCATCGACTGGATGTTGGACACCGTGCGGGTGATGTTTTCCAGTGACACGCCAGCCTTGCGGGTCAGCGCCACGCTGCTGTCGGTCAGGGCGCGGCTGTTGTTCATCACGGCCGACACTTGTTGGGTGCCGTTCTGCAGACCGGCCACCAGGCCTTCGATTTCCTCGGTGGATTTCTGCGTGCGCTGGGCCAGGCCGCGAACTTCGTCGGCCACCACGGCAAAACCACGACCGGCTTCACCGGCACGGGCCGCTTCGATGGCGGCGTTGAGGGCCAGCAGGTTGGTCTGTTCGGCCACGGCCTTGATTACGTCCATGACGCTGCCGATCTTGTCGCTTTCCTGCTGCAGCACGCTCATGGCTTCGGTGGAGCGCGCCACTTCGCTGGCCAGACGCTCGATCTGGGCGATGGCTTCGTTGACCACTTTATCGCCTTCTCGCGCTTGGCCATCAGCGGCGGCTGCGGCCTGGGACGCTTCTTCAGCGTTGCGCGCGACTTCCTGCACCGTGGCAGTCATCTCGTGCATGGCGGTGGCCACTTGATCGGTCTCGATCTTCTGGCTGTTGACCCCGGCGCTGGTTTGCTCGGTCACGGCCGACAGTTCTTCAGCGGCGCTGGCGATCTGGGTGACGCCATCGCGGATACCGCTGATCAAATCGCGCAGGGTCACGCCCATGCGTGCGATGCCTTGTTGCAACACGCCGAGTTCGTCGCGGCGAGTCACTTTGACGTCTTGGGACAGATCGCCGCTGGCGATGCGCTCGACCACGGCCAGGGTCTCGCGCAACGGGCCGGTGATCTGACGGGTGATGATCACGGCGGCAATGACGCCCACCAGCAATGCCAGCAAGGTGCTGATCAGTTGCAGTGTGCGGGCCTGGGCGCTTTCGGCGTCGCGGCGGTCGAGTTGGATCTGATACAGGTGGTCGCTCAGGGTCACGATGGTGGCGCCCTGTTCGGTCATTTCCTTGCGCGCCTGCACCGCATCGGTGTTGGCGGCTTTATACGCTTGCAAGGCGCTGCGGTAATTGCTCAGCGCGGCTTCCAGCTGACGCAGAGCGTCTTGCTGGGTCTCGGCGAAATGTACGTTGAGCGGTTTCAGGCTGGCGATGGCCGTGTCCAGTTGGGCGACGGCTTTTTGCTCTGTCTCGGCGTTGGTGCTGGCCGTGTAACCACGCACTTCGTAGCGAGCCAGGATGAACGCTTCCTTGGCGGCGGTGATGGCCTGGAACTGTTCGAAGCGTTGGTCGCTCAGGGGCATTTGCTGCACGCGGGTGCTGATTGCTTCGATCAACTTGCTGGCGGTTTCAGCATTGGCGCCCATGGCGTCGCGGGCGCTGTTACCGGTGCGGTAGGCGCTGCGCATTTTGTTCAGGGATATCTGGTAAGCGCTGATGGTCGCGCTCTGCTCTTTGAGCAGCTTGACGTTTTCCGGGCTTTTGAATGTCGACAGCAACGATTGTTGCTGAGCGATGAAACCGTCGAGGGTGGTCTGCACATTCTGTGCGGCGGTTTCGTCGCCGTTGGTCAGCATGTATTGCAGGCGAACCACGCGCAGTTTGGTCAGGCCGGCGTTGAGCTGAGTGATATCGCTCATCCAGTTGCTGCGGTCAATCAACCCGCCCAGGCTCTTCCAGCCGGTCAGGGCGAGGACGCAGGTCAGTGCCAGGACCAGGCCGAATCCCAAGCCCAGTTTCAGGTTCACGCTGATATTACCGAACCAGCTATTCATCAATATTCCTCCAGGAACGTTGTGCTTCTTGATCGTCGGTTGGCTGGAAGATTGTTGTTTTAAGAGCCAGCAAGGGGGTAGCAGGTGTGTATCGGCAGCAATTCCGAGATCTGAAAGGTTTTGCTGTATCGATTCTGTAACAAGGTTTTTGGGGGCTTAAGCTTTTTTTCACATGAGTTTCACTGGCTGCCGACGTGCGCCTCTTTACCCTCGCGCATCAAATGAAAGTGGTGCATGCCGGCGAGGCGGCCTGATGTGGAATTGAGACTGAGTCTGTTCGGGATAAAACGCTCGATCGATCTGAGCCCTTTGGCTCGTTATCGAAACGCCGCAGTCGTGCTGGCATCTGCCTTGTTGGTTATTCCGCTGACGGTTTGGCTGTTGCGGCCCGCCGCCGTCCCTGACCTGGCCCATGGCAACGTGGCGGGTGCCCGTGCGTTGGCGATCGGTTGGGCCAAGGGCGACATGATCGTGCTGATGCGTCACGTCGAGCGCTGCGATCACTCCACGGCTGCCTGCCTGAGCGGCAATGATGGCATCACCGATCGCTCCCGTAGCGTGGCGGTGAGTGTCGGCGCGCAGTTCGAGCATTTGGGTCTGGATCAAGCCGACATCTATAACAGCCCGATGAAGCGTACGGCGCAAACCGCCGGTTACATGTTCAACAAGGTCGGCGTCGGTGAAGACTGGTTGATCCGTTGCAGGGGCAGCATGCTGCGCGATGCCTTGGCGCACAAGGTGGCCGGGCGCAACCTGATTCTGGTGACCCATAGCGAATGCATGGCGCAGCTCGAAAAAGACCTCAAGTTACCGACCGCGACCCTTGGTTACGGCGCTTCTCTGTTTATCTCCGCCAAAAAGTCCCAGCCGCCGCGCATGCTCGGTTTCATCGAAGCCTCTGACTGGCGCTCGGTGACCACTGAATGAACTTCACCATCATTCATCATTCATCATTCCTCATCCCGAACTGGAGCGGTGAGGTTGCGATCCAGTTGAACTCCTGAGTAGCAGCGTCCTTCCTGGCGCTGTTATTGTCTGACGTCAGGGAGTTTGTATTTAAGGACGATGCAATGGAGCTTGCGCTGGCGGTTGGCGCTCACAGATTGAGATTGAGTGCCCCCGACCCCGAATGGTGTAAAGCGTTGCAGCATGCGCTGAACGCCAGTTTTACGACCCATTCCGAATTTCTGCCCTGGGCAAAACCCTATACCACTGAGGACGAAGCCCGATCGTTCCTCGCGCGTGCGGTCGATGAATTCAAGAGCGAAACAGGTGAGCGGCGGTTGTTTATCGTCGACGATGCAGCGCACGCGATCATCGGCTGCATTGGCTTGAAGCCCCGGCGGCGCAACCGATATGTCGTCGGTTACTGGGTCAACTCCGAGTATTCGGGCCAAGGTTATATGCGCACGGCGCTCGAAGCACTGATCAAAAGCATGCCTGGTTTCACGTTTTACCTGACCACGGCCTCGGCCAACAGGGCGAGTCAGCGCCTGGCTGAAGCGGCTGGTTTTGGTTTGATCAGGATGTGTTATCGGGCGCGGTATTCGGAGCCGCATGGGGAGCAGGATACGTATTTGTACCGGTTGAAATGCCTGTAGGAATTGCCAGAGGTTGTTGGTGCACCGGTCACTTGAGTTGACCGCTAACAAAACGGCAGGCAAAAAAAAGCCCGCGGGAGAGCGGGCAAACCGTAGTTTCTTGAATGAGCGAGGGGAATGTACAGGTTGGAGAGAGGTGGTTGGGTGAAGAAAAATTCATGTGGATGGAAGCCTTCTCGGTATTGCCACGAAGAGACACGAAAATCATTGCTTTGCTGAGGCGCTAAAAAACAAGCAGGATCTGGCGCCATTGCGGGTCGTGGTAGAAAAGGAATTGCTGCACCACGACATCATGTTGGCGCTGAGTTCTGCTGGCATGCTCGCCAAACTGACCTTTATTGGCGATACCTGTTTGCGTGCTTGCTACGGTTCTAACCGTTTAAGTGAGGACCTGGATTTTACCGGTGGTGCAGATTTCAATCGCGAGAGCCTGACCGAACTTGCCCATGTATTGGTCACCACACTGAAAACCAAATATGGCCTTGAAGTTTTGAAGTCGGTGAGCCTGTTCGTGAGGAAGGGAATGTCGACATCTGGAAACTGAAGGTTCAAACCAGACCAGGGCGCAAAGATCTGCCGGCACGGCGCATTAACATCGACGTGTGCTCCATCCCGAGCTATCAGCCACAGCCAATGCAGTTGCTTAATCCTTATGGCGTCGAAATGGGCACAAGCGGTCTGATCTTGCAGGCTGAAACGCGCGAAGAAATCTATGCGGACAAAATCGTAGCTTTCGCTCTGCGGCCTGGGGCGGTTCCTGCCGGGGGAGTTGGTAAATCAAACCGTTAATGAACCGGCGTTCTGGACGTTTTTGGTTGGGCATATACGTGATTTGTATGTGGCTACAGATAAAGCGCTGAGCGGCCATGAGAGTGTTCAGAGTTTTGGCTTCAAGATGTGGAACCGAAGGATACGCGGTAGCAGTCGCAAAAATGGGCGACCTCAATGAGGTCGCCCATTTTGTTTTTCTACGCCGAAACCTGTGTCTGTGACCGTCGCATGTATCGATCCATGACAACATCTTCATTTGATCAACGAGCGCGATCACTCAGTGAAAAACGGGAGGCTTGCCCACGGCCACCGACCCGTTCGGATCGATGTTATCCCGCGCTCGGTTGACCAAAAGTTCGGTCAACACCGTCAACTGATGGAGAGCCAGCGCCACATTGTGCTGCGAGCCTTCGAGTTGGTTGGCAAAGTCCAAAGTCATGACGTTGAGGGACGCCAGGGTTTCGCTGGCATGAGCGAGCAGGGTGGTCGTGTCGACGTCGGGGCGGACGCTGAAGATGTTCCTGTTCAGGTTGCGCCGGCGGGCGCTGACGGCGCGTTCGGTGGCTTGGGGAACTTGGGTTGGGTCGAGGGTTTCAGGCTCTGAAGTGGCCGGATTTTCAACTAAATGCAGGGTGATTTTTTTCATAAGGGCGTTCCATGGAGTTAGGGATCCTTACGCTGTTTCGGCTTGTCAAAACCGTCCGCAGGGTTTGTAGCGAAGAGTGAAGACTATCTTCCGGAAACCTTGTCCGCCAGTTCATGGAAGTCGCTACGGGTTGCGGGAAATTTCCCAGGATGACGTGGCTCTAATCTGTCAGAGAAATCCTTTTCACACTTGGGCGAAGCGTGGCTGCTCTGCGTTCATTGAGGTGCTCCCGCATACGTAACATTCAGCTCCCGATGTCACGTATTCGGAATATCCCTACCCGCTCAAATCCAAAAAAGGCACCTGCGATATGCTCGTCAGGTGCCTTTTTTGTGTTGGGGAGCGGCAACGATTTCCTATGCCGGGTTCGTTACGACGCCGAAACCTGCATCTGTAACCTTCGCCCAACCACATCCAGCAAATCGCAGCCATCGCGCAGCGAAGTCACCAGCACCCGCGCCAGTTCACTGTAAACGCCTTCGTTCGCGGCGAAGCTCTCCAGCAATTGAGTCGCGGTGCGGATGCGGTAGGCCGCCGTTTCATGCAGCACATCCAGCGGTGCTTCGGTGTCGATCAGCAGCGACGCAATGGTGCAGTCGATGCCGGTGACCGGCATGTATCGATCCATGACAAAACCTCCATTTCGATCAACGAGCGTGATCACTCAGTGGCAGACGGGCGTGACCGAAGGCAGGGGCGAATCGAGGTTGTCCAGCGCTCGATTGATCAACATCTCGGCCAGCACGGCCAGTTGCTGGGTCGCCAACGCCACGTTGCGATGCGAGCCTTCGAGCTGGTCGGCCAAGTCGGTGGTCATGACATTCATGGAGGCAAGGGTTTCACTGGCGTGAGCGAGCAGGGTGGGTGTGTCGACGTCAGGGAGGATGGTGAAAACATGGCTCACGGGATCGGGCTGTTTCGGGTCGCGCAAGCGGGCGCTGACGGCGCGTTGGGTGGCTTTGGAGAGTTGGGTCAGGTCGAGTTCTTCCGATTCTGAAATGGCTGGGTTTTCAAGTGGATTTCGGGTGGTCTTTTTCATAAGGGCGTTCCATTGATTTAGGGGCCCTACGCTATTTCGGCCTGTCAAAACCGTCCGCCGGGTTGCAGCGAAGATGGAAGGTTATCTTCTTGGATTGTTACTTGCCAGTTCATGGAGTTCGCCACAACTTGAGGGAAATTTCCTAGGACGGAGCGGGGAGCCAGCCAGAATTGTTTCAGAAGGAGGTTCTGGATTTTTCATGGCGTTCGACGGTGACGACATTGGGCTGGGTGCCGATGAGTGTTTGATGCCAAACACCAGATGCAACAAAACCCGCAATTGGCGGGCTTTGTTAGCTTCGATTGGGCCGGGGCCGTTTGAACTCGGCTTTTTTATCCCCGATTTTATTGGTTCTCGCCAATAGTTCAATTTCTGGGGATACAGCACGCTCCCTTCTCCTAAGCTTAATTAGGTTTAAAGCTCGATCATATCAGCGATCTGAAAGCCAAGATTTGTGAGCTCGTTCATCTCCCCTTTGTCACCTCGTTCAACGACCAATCCTTTAGCGCGCAAATTGTCGAGGGCATGCTCCCACTTTGCAATTTCGCGCCTGTCCCGACTGCCGACGAAATTTTTGCCATTTGTCTGCACATTGGTGCCGTTCAGGTGACGGAGATACATGATGATTCCATGCGGATCCTGACTCGCTTGCTTCAGCAAAACCCGGGCTTCAGCTGTCAGTTCGGGAATTTCCGTTTTGGACTCAACTAGTTCTGTAACCGGCGAATTTTCAGGTTTGTAAAATAGGGGATGTTGATTCACTTTCAATTGCAGCTGGCGGTAGAGCTTCGTTTTAAAGTCAGCATGACTGTCATAGCTTTCGTACAGACCCCGGCGTTGGCAATCAGCTTTGAATTTTTTAACGCTTGCCACCTGCTCCAAGTCGACCATATCCATGGCCACAGGTTGAGAGGAGAAATAAAGCATTGCGGGTTTTCCAGATTCGATATGCCTTTCCAATTCCTCGACTGTGCCGCTCGCATAGCCATCAGTGGCGGTACCGATTCGCGTCCAGAATACCCCTACAAGTAGGTCGCAATTTTCAACGATTTGTTTGTTGATGATTGCTTGCGGCGGGGCACCCATCTCAGGAGATGAATGGGACTCCCATCCAATAGGTAGTAAAACAATCTTCCTCGAGCTTGAGTTGACCGCATTCCACTCATATATGACGTCACGAACAATTGCTCGTTCGGAAGCAACATCACCTGGAGACGCGATCATCACATTGAAGGTTTCAGCGGTATAGCTCATTGCACATCCTCTGTACTCTCAATTTTCCGACTCTCTTGTTTTGTTGATTGAATCGGGTCTGGCTTAGGCGACAGTAGGGTCTCCCGCAGTACACGGCCGCGCGCACTGTCTACCTTGTACACGGTTCTATCGACTAGAAGAAATGTGCTCTTGCCGTCAGCCAGGATGAGCGTCCCGATCAGTTTCGTTCCCTTATCCGTGGTGAGAGAGTGTTGCTTGTCTAGGCCTTTACTAAGTTCCTGAGGAGTAAAGCCTTTCACATCAGCCTTGCTCATTTTTATGCCCTGTTGGACACCCATCGCTGGGGCAAAAAAGGCCATGAAAATCAGAAAGCCTATCCAGCAAGCTAGACCGATAACGGTATCTACCCTTGCATTCTTGACCACAAGCACTACAAAAGCCGCCGCTACTGCGATGAAGCAAAAGGCAAGGATGCCTGGGCCGATTATTGGGACGTAGTTCGCCGCGGCCAGCGCGCCAGAGAATAGGTTGATGTAGCCATAGAGAAGGAGGCTAGGCGTACTCAAGGCTATTTCGTTGGTATCGATACCAAAGCCATTGTAATAGCCAACCAGAAGAGAGTAGCCATACACCACGAGCGCTGCTTGAAGGCCTAGGCCGGCGTAATTGATGAGCTTAAATGCCAAGTCAATGTTGGTTTCGGATCTCTTCAGTTCGGATGTTTTCTCGGGGGAAGTTTTGTCCGGCGGCGATACGAGAGGATTTTGAGCTACGAGGGTGATAGGGGTCACTAACTCGACGCGGATCGATTTATCTTTCTTCCAGAACACAGTGCATCCCTGCTTATTTTGACGGGATGGAACCATACCTAGATCGATGCATCGCCGGCTAGGCCCACTGAGAATATTAGGTTTTCAGAGCGCATAAACAGCGGGGGCCCCTGACGCTTTCGGGTACACAGGGGGTCGGAAACCCGCGGGATCTTGTTAGTGGCAGGGGTACCAGCTTACTGAAATTTCAACGTTGAAATTGAAAGGACGTTGAAGAAAAGAGGGCATCGTTACCGCATCGGTAACGATGATCAGATTACCGCCGTTTCGTAGGGTAAATTGCACAGATGAACAGCAGTTCACCGGGTTCACCGGTTCACTAAGCTGGGAGTTCACCCGCTAACAAAGTCGGGTTTCCAGATAACTAACAAATGTCGTGTTACTGGTGACTCACCTCCGCCATGTGCTTAAAGTGATGCTGACAAGCCTAATTCTCAACCCGCCCGTTCGATCCACTGACGAACCCACCGTCAAATCGGTAATCGGCGTCGGCTGCAATCTCGCATCAAATAGCGCAAACCCAGCCGTCAGGCAGCAGGTCTCCGTCTGAAGGCCGCAGACCAATATCCGATCCACCGGAAGGCTATTTCAAATAGTCGATGGTTTCCGGGGGAAGGCGCATAAACGTGCGTGATGACGATACCGTCGGCCTGGATCAGGTTGCCGTCGCCCGATGAGAGTCTGGATGCCGTCGATAAACCATTGGGGCGAAGCAGACTGCACGTCGATGATCAGGAGGCCTTGGCGCAAGGCATTTCCGAGGGCGGTCGCTGCGACGGTTGCATCTTTGGCCACGGGCGATTTGTGCGGGTCTGGTTGGCCTCTTCGCGGGCAAGCCTCGCTCCTACAGGGGATGCGGGGTGGCCGACAATTTACCAAACCCCAGATGCAACAAAGCCCGCACTTGGCGGGCTTTGTTAGCTTCGATTGGTGGAGCCGGGGGGATTTGAACCCCCGTCCGCCAGTACTCCGCTGTCGGTACTACATGCGTAGCCGTGTCTATTAAGTTAACCCTCAGCGACCCGACGGGCAGGGTGCTTTGGGCGAGTTGTGTAAGTTTTAGCCGCTTCGTCCACAACGTACTGCACGGCGATTCTGTTCTATATGACAATCACTTTGGGTTTACAGACATCCCCTGATGATTGCTGGACCCGAAGGTACCAGGAGGGAAGGGCTAAGGCTGCTTACGCAGCGAGAGCGTATTCCCCGTAGGTTTCGTCATTGGCAACTATAGAAAGTTGCAACAGTGGATTTACGAGTTCTGTTACCAACTCGGCATGCACCTAAAGTTTCGCAACCGGCGTCGAATCCTAAACGGCCCCGAACCTGCTGTGTGTAACCAGCAGGCAAGCGCAGTGTACGCCAATGCGCGCGGCGAGTCGACCTTCTGTCCTTACCTGCGTGTTATCTGGCCCGGCGCTAATGGCTATTCAAGTGGCTTTGAATGTCCTGAAGCGCCTGCTGCGTCAGGGAAACACACTCTTTGTCATTGTTGGCAGCGTGGGCGGCCTTGGCTTGTTCGACTTTGGTGATGACGACACCTTTGGTGGCGGCGTCCAGCGTGGCTGCGCTGGACAGCTTGCTGTTGACTTCCTGGAGCTTCATTACGCATTGATCGCTATCGTTTGAGGCGTATGCGGAGGAGGCCAGCATTGTTGCAGCGATGAGCAGTCCAGCCAGGGCGGAACGCTTCATGGGTATCTCCTGGAACGGGGGTAGGGATGGGCCACGCTGATTGGGGCTTAACAAATGGACTGTGGGGGTGGGCAAGGGTTCTGTTTTTGCTGGCGATGGGGTGAAAGATTTTTCCGGGATGCGGGTGTGAAAAAGGGACAAGAAACGCCTGATGCCAGTCAGTTAAGACGAAATGCAATCTGTTGCAGCTGCCGAGCTCGCGAGGCTGCGTTCGGCCGCGAAGCAGTCGTGAGTCTGCCTGATGCTCCGCAAGCTTAGGGTTTACATGGCTCAGAAGGCCAACCCGAAGGTTGGCCTTGTGCTGGATTACTTCCCGCCTTTGTTCGCGTTCTTGAGTTGCTGGATAGTTTGTTCGGTCTCGGCTATGCAATCATCAGTCCCTTCCTTGGTGCCTTTTGCCTGATCGGCTTTGGCTTTCGTGACGCTTTCCATTACCTGATCAGTCATCTCTGGGGGAGTCTGTGACTTGGCATTTTCGATGGTTTTCAAGTTGACCGCACAGAGGTCTTCGGCGGCAAACGAGGGAGACGCCAGCATTGAGGCAGTAACGAACAGACCTAACAGTACAGAGCGTTTCATGTGTATCTCCTTGAACTGAGGGTCCAGGCATCGCTGGCCATCAGGACGGGCTGCCAATTTTGGGAAGGGTCCCACGTTTGCGGGACTTGATCGGTGGACTGCGACGATGCGTCAGGGTTCTATTTTTCTTCAGGTCGCCCTGGCCTGCGTCACTCGATCCACCAGATAGACCAGCCCGTGGTAGTCAATTCCGCCATGTTGTGTCAGACCGATCTCACAGGTACGGCTGGTGGAAATCCCCTCACTGCATTGCTGTACCGCGTCCTTGAGCGTGCGTAACGAATGGGCATTCAATTGCGGGGTGGTGAAGCCCTTGTCACCGGCAAAACCGCAGCAATGAATGCCTTCCGGGATGACCACGTTTTTACTGCATTTGCGCGCAAGATCGATCAGCGCCTGGCTCTCACCGAGATGCTGAGTGCTGCACGTGACGTGCACCGCGATCGGCGCCTCCTGAGGTGTGAAATCGAGACGATCCATCAAGTGAGTGCGGATGAAACGCACCGGGTCGTACAGGTCCAGCCGCACCTCGCCCAAGTCCTGAACCAGCCGCAAGGTACAAGGGCTGGTGTCGCAGTAGATTGGGTCGAGCCCGCCGCGGCTGGCGTGTAGCAGTGCGCCGATCAGTTCCTGGCGTTTGTGTTCAGCCTGTTCGGCGTAACCCTTGGAGGCGAACGGTTGCCCGCAGCAGAGGTTGTCCAGGTTGTCCGGAAAAATTACCTGGTAACCGGCTTTTTCCAACAGACCACGGGTTTTTTCGTACAGCGACATTTGCTCTTTATCACCCGCTGCCGGGCCCATGACTCGCGACACGCAGGCCGCCAGGTACACCACCCGAGGTCGCTCATCCGACACGGTCGGGCTGAAACGGATGGCTCTTTCCGGCTGTGGCATGGCGTTGGTCCATTGTGGGACCTGGCCTTTGGATAAGCGCGTCAACGTTGCTGACAGCTTTGCCAAGCGTGGCGCTCCCAACAGCATCCGCGCACCGTTGGCGACATGCAGGGTGAAGCGTGCGCCTTGCAATGTGGTGGCGAAATTTCCTTCAATCCAGTTGGCGGTTTTCGTATGCGTTGCTTTGCGGCCGCGGAGCTTTTTCACCAGCTCGCCGGTGTTGATGCCTACAGGGCAACGTTGTGCACACAGGCCTGTGGCGGCGCACGTATCGATGCCTTGGTATTCGTAGGCCTGTTCCAGTTCGGCGGTGTCTGTGCCGGCGCGTTTCTTCGCCTGGATGTCACGCCAGATCACGATGCGTTGGCGCGGGGTCAGCGTCAGGCCTTTCGACGGGCACACCGGTTCGCAGAAGCCGCACTCGATGCACTTATCCACAATCTCATCGGCGGCCGGCAACGGTTTCAGATGCTTGAGGTGGATCTGCGGATCGTCGCTGAGCACCACGTCCGGGTTGAGAATGCCGTTAGGGTCGAGCAGGCGTTTGAGCTGCCACATCAACTGGTAAGCGTCGCTGCCCCATTCCAGTTCGACGAAGGGCGCCATGTTGCGACCGGTGCCGTGTTCAGCCTTCAGCGAGCCGCCGAATTCAACGGCCACCAACTGCGCGACGTCGTCCATGAACGCCTGGTAGCGTGCGACTTCTTCCGCGCTATTGAAGCCTTGGGTGAAGACGAAGTGCAGATTACCTTCCAGGGCGTGTCCGAAAAGGATCGCTTCGTCGTAATGATGTTTGTCGAACAGCTCGATCAAGCGGTTGACGCCGCTGGCCAGCTGTTCCACTGGGAAAGTTACGTCTTCAATAATCACCGTGGTGCCGGTTTTGCGCACCGCACCGACGGCAGGGAAGGTGTCCTTGCGGATCGCCCAGAGCCGGGCGTTTTCCACCGGGTCTTCGGTGAAGTCGACTTGCTTCTCCACCGGGAAGCCGGTCAGCGACGCCATGATTTGCGTCAGTTGTTCCTGGAGCAAAGTGGAAGAGGCGGCGCGGGATTCGATCAGCAGGGCGCAGGCATTGGTCGACAGTTGTTGTACGAAAGCCGGCATGCCGGGCTTGTTCTGCACCGAGCGCAGGCTGCGACGGTCCAGCAGTTCCACCGCCGATACGGGTTGGCTTTTCAGCACAGTGACGGCGTTGCAGCAGGTTTCTACATCCGGGAACACGATCAGCGCCGACGCCTTGTTCGGGTGGTCGATCACCGTGTCGTAGGTCACCGCACTGATGAACCCGAGCGTGCCTTCGGAGCCCACCAGCAAGTGGCTCAAGATATCCACAGGCTCGTCGAAATCCACCAGCGCATTGAGTGACAGCCCGGTGGTATTTTTCAGACGATATTTGTGGCGAATTTTCGCAGCCAATTCGGCATTGGCGCGGGTCTCGCGGCCCAATGTCGCCAGACGTTCCAGCAGCTCGGCGTGGCTCTCACGGAAGGCCGCCACGCTGGCGGCGTCTTCGGTATCGAGACGGCTGCCATCGGCCAGCACCAGACGAATTCCGGCCAGTGTGTGATAGGTGTTCTGCGCTGTGCCGCAGCACATGCCGCTGGCGTTGTTGGCAACGATGCCGCCGATTTTGCAGGCGTTGATCGACGCCGGGTCTGGACCGATCTTGCGACCGAACGGTGCCAGCCAGGCGTTGGCCTGGGCGCCAATCACGCCCGGTTGCAGACGGATCTGCATACCTTGGCCACGAATCTCGCGACCGTTCCAGTTATCCCCCAGCACGATCAGCACTGAATCGCTGATGGCCTGGCCAGACAGACTGGTACCGGCGGCGCGGAAAGTCACTGGGACCTGATTCCGTTGCGCCAGTTTGAGCAGTGCCACCACTTCGTCTTCGGACTCGACGCGGATCACCAGTTTCGGAATCAGCCGGTAGAAACTGGCGTCGGTGCCGAAGGCCAAGGTCGACAGCGGATCGTCGAAACGTCGCGCTTCAGGAATCAGTTGCTGTGCATCTCGCAGGAAAGCCGCCGGTAGACTCATTGGTCCTCCAGGATCAGAACCACCAGGTCTTTCGGGCCGTGGGCGCCGTAGGCCAGAATTTGTTCGATGTCGGCTGTCTTCGATGGGCCGGACACCAGCAAGGCGTTGGTCGGCATGCCTTGGGCCCATTCGAACTCCTGTTGCACCTGATAGAAGTTGTCGCGGATTTCACTGGCCTTGAGCAAGGCGAAATGCACCGGCGGCACCAGGCTCATCAGGCGCGGTTCTTCCCGCGTCGGCCAGAGAATCAGGCTACCTGTTGCGGCGATTGCGCCGAGGGTAGTGGTCAAGCTGGCCGGGGTGTCGTTGAACAACTCGGCTTTCCATTCCTCGACTGGACGGTCGTAGGCTTTGAGCGCTGGCAGGCCAGGATTTTTCGCCCAATGCTGAGTGATGCATTGACCGTGAGGTGTCGTCGGCGCAATCAATAGGCTCGGCAACTGGCGATCTTGCAGCAGTTGCGCCAGCAATTCGGGCCAGCCTTCTCCGGACGTCAGATGAATTTCGGTGTGCACCGCTTCCATCAGTTTGCGCAGTTGCGGGATGCGTTGCTCTGGCGTGTAGGTGTAGGGCTCGGTCACCAATTCGACATCGAAGTTGTCAGGCACCGGCGTGGTCCCCGTCAGACTGTTGCGCAATTTGGCGAGGATATTTTGCTTGGCGCTCATCAGCGGTCTCCCTGTTTGGCCAAATGCTGGCGGGCCATGTCATGCAGTGAGCGGGCGGCGGGTTTCGGTGCGCTGTGGTTCTGGGTCCACGGGCCGACGTTGTTCGGTGTCAGCGCTCGCAGACGGGTGGCGAAAAAGCCGAACAAGCGATAGAGCGCTGGCGAGCTGTTGAGCTTCGCCCAGGCGTTCCAGATAAACCGTTCTTTGCGCGAGTACTTGCTGCCCTGACCGCGCATCACTTGATGCGGGCTGTCCGGCGCTTTGACGTTCTCTTCCCGTAGGCGACGCAGCAATGCGGGAATCGGGATTTTTACCGGGCAGACTTCACCGCAAGCGCCGCATAACGAAGATGCGCTTGGGTGGTCGGGGACTTTCGCCAGGCCGACCATGTGCGGGGTGATGATTTTTCCGATAGGCCCAGGGTAAACCTCGCCATAGGCATGGCCGCCGATTCGGGTGTAGACCGGGCAATGATTCATACAGGCGCCGCAGCGGATGCAGTTCAGGGTCTGGCGCAGTTCGCTGTCGGCAAACGCTTGGCTACGACCATTGTCGAGCAATACCAGGTGCACTTCCTGAGGGCCGTCGAGTTCATGTTCCTTGCGCGGTCCCGAGATCATGTTGACGTAGGTGGTGATCGGCTGGCCGAGAGCCGAGCGGGTCAGCAGCGACAACAGCGGTACAACGTCCCGCAGGTTTTCGACGACTTTCTCGATGCCGGTGACGGCAATGTGTACGGGCGGCACGGTGGTCGACATGCGCCCGTTGCCTTCGTTTTCCACCAGTAGCAGGGTACCGGTTTCGGCCACGGCGAAGTTGACGCCGGAGACGCCGATGTCTGCTTCGAAGAATTTCTGTCGCAAGACTTTGCGACCGATCTGAATGAGTTGGTCTACGTCCTTGGTGTACTCCACGCCAAGTTTGTCGTGGAACAAGGACGCGACCTGACCGGCATTCTTGTGGATCGCCGGCATAATGATGTGTGAAGGCTTCTCGTGGTCGAGCTGGACGATAAATTCGCCCATGTCCGACTCCAGGCATTCAATGCCTTGAGCCGCGAGGACATGGTTCATCTCCATCTCTTCGCTGACCATCGATTTGCCCTTGATCACTTGCCGCGCCTCGTGAGCGCGGATGATCGATAAGACGATGCCATTGGCTTCGTCCACCGTTTCCGCCCAGTGCACTGTCACACCGTTGCGGGTCAGGTTCTGTTCAAGCTGCTCGAGCAGGTCGGGCAACTTGGATAAAGCACGGGCGCGGACAGCATTGCCCAGCACTCGCAAATGTTCTCGCTCAAAGGCATCGCTGAAGGACGCTGCCCGTTTGCTCATCAGTGAATCCATCGCGCTACGAAAGTTGTTTCGCAGTTGCGTGTCAGCCAAAGCCTTGTGAGCCCGGGCGCGAAAATCTTCTTCTACGGCAACCGTAGGAATAATCGTGGAAGTGCTCATCGGGCACCTCCGGTACGCTGCCACAGGAAACTGGCCAGATGCTGACCGCGTAACGCTTCCTGCTGTTTCTCCAACGAGCCATTGATGTTCATCAGGCAACCGCAGTCGGCACTGAGTACCTTGTGCGCGCCGGACTCCTTCAGCGCGCGGGTCTTGTCAGCCACCATCGCGCCAGAAATATCTGGCATACGGACGCTGAAAGTCCCACCAAAGCCACAGCATTCACTTTCGTGGCTGTGGTCGACTCGCTCCACGTTGCTCAGCTGCGCCAACAACTCACGGCCGTGCAGGTGGGTGTTCATTTCTCGACGTGCCGAGCACGACGTGTGCAACGCCACTTTAAGCGGCTCGCCGCTGTCCTTGAGCTGCACCTTGCAGACAAACAGCAGAAACTCCGCCAGTTCATAAGTCCGTGCCGCGAGGGCCTGAACCTGTATCAGCGTTTGCGGCTCATCCTTGAACAAGTCGGCGTAATGTTCGCGCAACATGCCCGCGCAAGACCCCGACGGCACCACCACCGGATAATCGCCGGCAAACAACGCCAGTTGCGAGCGTGCCACGGTCCGGGCCTGTTCGGTGTAGCCCGAGGTGTAGGCCGGTTGCCCGCAGCAGCTTTGCCCTTGCGGGTATTCGACACGAATGCCTTCGCGTTCCAGCAGGTGTATCGCGTCCATCCCGGCTTCCGGGTAGAACAGATCCACCACGCAAGTCCCGAACAGGTAGACCCGTGACGGTTTCTCGCTGGGGTATTGCCGAGGCTCGGGCAGTGGCGGGGCGACACGGGTCGCGTTCGGCACAGCGTTGTAAAAAAGCTCGCTCATCAGGCGTGTCTCCGGGTGGTCCCGGTTATCCGTCCGCTGAGGCTGCTGAATATAGTGAGGGAAGCTTTCAGCAGCCTTGCAGACCCGGTTGTGAATAGCTGACGCCGGGAGCGTAGCCCAGCGTCGGTTTTTTCCGTGTCGCGTGTAGTTCTTAGTGCACCAGCATGCCGGTGAACCAGTAGGCCTGAGCCAAAGTGATCAGGCCGACGATCGTTGCAAAGAATAGGCTGTGCTTGAGGGTGAAGCGGAACAGATCCGATTCTTTGCCCACCAGCCCGGTCGCGGCGCAGGCCACGGCGATCGATTGCGGCGAAATCATCTTGCCGGTCACTCCGCCGCTGGTGTTCGCCGCCACCAGCAAGGTGTCATTGACGCCGATCTGGTGCGCAGTGGTTGCTTGCAGCGAACTGAACAGTGCGTTGGACGAAGTATCGGAACCGGTCAGGAACACACCGAGCCAGCCGAGGAACGGCGAGAAGAACGGGAATGCCGCCCCCGTGCCTGCCAGGACCAGAGCCATGGTCGACGACATGCCCGAATAGTTGGTGACGAAGGCGAAGGCCAGCACCATGCCGATGGACAGAATCGGCCAGCGCAGTTCGTAGACAGTCTCTTTGAAAGTGGTAAGACCAGTTTTTAAATTGATCTTCAGCACCAGCATTGAGATCAGTGCAGAGAAGAAAATCGCCGTGCCGGTTGCAGAAATCGGATCGAGTTTGAACACCGCCGGGATTGCCGTCGGGGCGGTCACGATCGGGGCGACCTTGATCACCATTTGATCCAGGTGCGGAATCGCGAAGTTGAACACCCAGCTATACATCGAGCCGCCCGCAGCGAACATCGCCTTGAACGGTTTCAGCGTCCAGATAGTGACCAGTACGGTGAGGATCAGGAACGGCGACCAGGCTTTGAAAATTTCCCCCAAGCTGTAGGGCGAAGGCACGGTGGTGCGCGGTTGGCCGAAACCACCGGTGCTGGCCACCACGGAAGCCGAGACTGCGCCGACGATGTGGGCGCCAGCGGCGCGTTTTGGCTGCCAGATTTTCAGGAATAGCGTCAGGGAAACCAGGCTGGCCAGCGCCGAGGTGATGTCCGGCAGTTCCGGGCCGATGAAGTTCGAGGTGAAGTATTGGGTGACGGCGAAACTCAAACCGGCCACCAGTGCCGCCGGCCAGGTTTCCCGAACGCCGCGCAAGCCATCCATCATGAACACCAGCCAGAACGGCACGAACAGCGACAGCAATGGCAGCTGGCGGCCGGTCATGGCGCCGATCTTGAATGCGTCGATGCCGGTGACTTGCCCGGCGACGATGATCGGAATCCCCAAGGCGCCGAACGCGACTGGTGCGGTGTTGGCGATCAGGCACAGGCCGGCGGCATACAGCGGGTTGAAGCCCAGTCCTACCAGCAGCGCGGCGGTAATCGCTACCGGTGCGCCGAAACCGGCGGCACCTTCCAGGAACGCGCCGAAGCAGAATCCGATCAGCAACACTTGCAGGCGTTGGTCGTCGGTGATCGACAACACTGAGCTGCGGATCACTTCGAACTGGCCGCTTTTCACCGTCAGTTTGTACAGGAACACCGCTGCCACGATGATCCACGCAATCGGCCACAAGCCGTAGGCGAAGCCATATCCGGCCGCCGCAAAGGCCATGTCCACCGGCATCTGGAACGCGAAGATTGCCACGGCAATCGACAGCGCGAGGGTAATGCTGCCGGCCACGTGGCCTTTGAGGCGGAACACGGCCAAAGCCAGGAAGAAAAATACGATGGGGATGACGGCCGCGAGTGCGGACACGCCGAGACTGCCGAGCGGGCTGTAGAGCTGTTGCCAGGTTTGCATATGGGGTGGCCCCTAATTGTTGTTGGTCAGGCACTGGTCAGCGTTCTTGGATAATTGGTAATACCAATTTACAATCGCTGTTGGCTAGGGTAAAAGCCTTGTATGCGGTGTGTCAATTTGCCGCCCTAAAACTTTTGTCGAATGAGCCGTGCAGAACGCATCTGATCTGTTCGATCAAACGTCGTCTGGTAGGTGCTGGCGCAGCGCCGATAGGCCAGAATAGAGAGCCCGGCGAGCCGCCGGGATCGTGGAGAATTGAGTGATGGGGTTTGATCAGATTCGGCAGCGCCGTTTGTCTGACGATATTGTCGAGCAACTCGAAGGGATGATTCTCGAGGGCACGTTAAAGGCCGGCGAGCGTCTGCCAGCCGAGCGTGCGTTGGCCGAGCAGTTCGGCGTGTCGCGCCCTTCGTTGCGCGAAGCGATCCAGAAACTGACGGCCAAAGGTTTGCTGGTCAGCCGTCAGGGCGGCGGTAACTACGTGGTGGAATCCCTGGGCTCGACGTTCAGCGATCCACTGTTGCATCTGCTGGAAAGCAACCCCGAGGCCCAGCGTGATTTACTGGAGTTTCGTCATACGCTGGAAGCATCCTGTGCTTACTACGCGGCATTGCGCGCCACGGACGTGGATCGCGAACGGCTGACTGCAGCCTTCGATGAGTTGCAGGACTGCTATTCGCGTCATGACGAAGTAGGTCGGGCGGAAGAGGGCGCGGCAGATGCAAAATTTCATTTGGCGATCGCCGAGGCCAGTCATAACGCGGTGTTGCTACACACCATTCGAGGTCTGTTCGACCTGCTCAAGCGCAACGTGGTGACCAACATTGGCGGCATGTACAAACAGCGCGCTGAAACCCGCGACATGTTGATCGCGCAGCACAGAGAATTGTATCTGGCGATTATCGAAGGTCGGGCAGAGCAGGCGCGGGAGGTTTCCAGTCGGCACATTTTGTATGTGCAGGAAGTGCTGGAAGAGGTGCGTCAGGAAGTGCAGCGCGTGGCTCGGGCGGAGCGGCGCAAGGGGATGTAGGTTTGGATGATGATCGTTCCCACGCTCTGCGTGGGAACGCATCCCGTGACGCTCTGCGTCACAGCGGACGCAGAGCGTCCATTGCTGCATTCCCACGCAGAGCGTGGGAGCGATCACGATCAGGGTGGAAAATTAATCTTCCTTACCCTTGTTGCGCACCGCGCGCTGCAATTCACGACCGGCGTCGCGCTCGCGTTCGGTATCACGCTTGTCGTATTCCTTCTTGCCCTTGCCCAGAGCGATCTCGCACTTGACCATGTGCTTGCTCCAGTACCAGGAAAGGCATACGCAGGCGTAGCCTTTCTGCTGTACGGCAGCGGCCAGCTTTTCCAGCTCGCGCCGGTTGAGCAGCAATTTCCGGGTGCGGGTCGGATCAGCGATGACGTGGGTGCTGGCAGTCATCAGCGGCGTAATGTGGCTACCGAGCAGCCAGGCTTCGCCATCCTTGAGCAGTACGTAACTGTCAACCAGTTGCAGCTTGCTTGCCCGCAAACTTTTTACTTCCCAGCCGGCCAGGACCAGACCAGCCTCGAACTTATGCTCGATGAAGTAATCGTGTCGCGCCTTTTTGTTCTGCGCGATGGTCCCTGTTGGGTGTTTCTTCTGTTTAGCCATAGGGGCGGCATTATAGGGAGTTGCAAGCGAGTCGGCTACGGTATCGCTACGTGCTTGAGCAGGTTGATTGAATCCCGGACAATGCGGCCTCTTTTTTGAACGCTTGGGCGTGATAACGATGTCGACAGACAAGGTTTCTGTCCACGGCAGTTGGGCTAGCCGCTGGGTCTTCATACTCGCCGCGACCGGTTCGGCCGTGGGGCTGGGTAGTATCTGGAAATTCCCGTACATGGTCGGCGTCTACGGTGGCGGAGCCTTCGTGCTGATGTTCCTCGCCTGTATCGCGCTGATCGGTATGCCCGTCATGCTGGCCGAAACCCTGATCGGTCGCCGCGCGCGGCAGAGCCCGGCGAATGCCTTGAAGGTTTTGGCGCTGGAGGCGGGGCATTCGGCGAAATGGTCCTGGGGCGCATTTGCCGGGATGATCACGGCGCTGCTGATCCTCTCCTTCTATAGCGTGGTCGGCGGTTGGTCGCTGGATTACATCATCGACATGGGGCGTGGCGACTTCCAGGGGGCGACGCCTGATCAGGTCGGCGCTTACTTTGGCAGTGTGATCGCCGATCCCTGGCGTCTGACACTTTGGCATACGATTTTCATGCTCCTCTCCGCCGTGGTGATCGCCAAGGGCGTGGTCGCCGGGCTGGAGCGCAGCCTGCGGATTATGATGCCGCTGCTGTTCGTGATGATCCTTGTACTGCTGGGCTACAGCATGACCACGGGCCATTTCATGGAGGGCGTGCATTTCATGTTCGACTTCCATCCGGAAAAAGTCCTCGACGGCTTGCTGCCAGCGATGGGGCACGCTTTCTTTTCCCTGAGCGTGGGCGTCGGCTCGATCATGATCTACGGCGCTTATATGCCGAAGAGTTCGTCGATTTCCGGGACTGTGGTCGGCGTGGCGCTGCTCGATACCTTCGTTTCCCTGGTGGCGGGTCTGGCATTGTTTCCGATTGTGTTCGCCGCGGGCCTGAACCCGAGCGAAGGTCCTGGCCTGATGTTCGTCAGCCTGCCATTTGCCTTTGGCAACGTAGCGTTCGGCCAGTTGATGGGCGTAGTGTTCTTCGTGCTGGTAGCGATTGCGGCCTGGAGTTCGGCGATCTCCCTGCTCGAGCCGATGGTGGCTTACCTGGTTGAGCGCACGAAGATCAGTCGCGCCTGGGTCACCTTCTGGTTGGCGTTCATCTGCTGGTTCGTCGGTCTGGGCACCGTGTTTTCCTTCAATATCTGGAAGCAAGCCAAGTTTTTCGTGAACGAAGGCGGGATGTTCCACCTCTATCAATGGGGAGCAGCCGGTGGTCTGGATTTCTTTGGTGTGATCGATTTCTTCACCTCGCGGATCATGTTGCCACTCGGTGGTTTGTGTTTCGTGGTGTTTGCGGGCTGGGTGATGGGGCGTGAAGCGGTGCGCGACGAATTGTCGATCCGCCGTCCGGTGCTGTTCGCCCTGTCCCTGTTCTTGATGCGCTATGTGGCGCCCATCGGCATTCTTGTAGTGTTTGCCGCCCAGCTGTGGAAGTAACGCTGACATGACGACACACATTCAACGTTCGGCCCTGCTGCCGTATCCGGCACAAGCGCTTTATGACCTGGTCAACGACGTGGCCCGCTATCCGGAATTCCTGCCGTGGTGCTCGTCGGCGGAAGTCCTGGAAAGCACTCCTGAGCTTATGCGTGCCAGCGTCGGCGTGGCCAAGGGTGGCCTTAGTCAGCACTTCGTGACGCGTAACACCCTGGTGCCAGGGCGTTCGATCGAGATGAACCTCGAGGAAGGTCCATTCAGCCAGTTGCACGGCGTCTGGGTATTCAAGCCGTTGGGCGAGAAGGCCTGCAAGATCAGTCTGGACTTGTCATTCGACTATTCGGGACCGCTGGTGCGTGCGACGTTGGGGCCTTTGTTCAATCAGGCAGCGAATACGCTGATGGACGCTTTTTGCCAGCGCGCGAAACAGATGCATGGTTGAGGCAATGATCAAGGTCGAAGTGGTGTATGCCGCTGTTGATCGCCAGGTACTGCTGACCGTAACGGTGCCGGTGGGCGCAACGGTGCGAGATGCGTTGCTCAGATCTGGCCTGAACAGCGAATTCCCTGAGTTGGATCTGACCAGTTGTCCGGTTGGAATCTTTGGCAAAGTGATCGCTGAGCCGGCCAATCGTCCGGTTCAGGCAGGGGATCGCCTCGAGATTTACCGACCGTTGCTCGCCGATCCGAAAGAAGTTCGCCGGTTGCGCGCAGCCAAAGCGGCCGAGGCCAAAGCCCGGAATCAGTGATCCGGTTAAATGGCAGGCAATAAAAAAACCGGACATGCCGGGTTTTTTATTGCGTCGCAAATTATTGCGGCGAGGTTTCCAACGGTTCTGGCGTCGGGACTGGAACGGTTTCCACGTTGTCCACGTCCTTCTGGATCTGGTCCAGCAACGACCCTGGCTTGACCGGTTTTTCCGGCTTCGGCTTCTCGGCGTTTTCGGCAGGCGTGGTCACGGTAGTGTCACTGTCCTTGCCGAGAATGGCTTCGTCGCGGCTCACGCCTGGCATGAAATCGCCAGAGAGGCTGACAAGTTGATCATTTGGGTTGAAGATAACGCTAATGCGTTCCTGTTGGCGTTCACCGCCACCCGGTTGCAGGCTGTACAGATAATCCCAGCGATCGGCATGGAACGTGTCGGTCAGCAGAGGGTTACCCATGATAAACCGTACTTGCCGGCGGGTCATTCCCGGGCGTAACTGGTCTATCATGTCCTGCGTGACGACATTGCCCTGCTGGATGTCGATTTTGTAAACCCCGGGGAATGAACAACCGGCGAGTGCGAGCAGTCCCACAAAGGTGAAACTGGTTAGCAAGAGCTTGGTGTTTTGCATCGGTGGGCGACTTCCACTATCTTGGCTGGGACAACGTAAACGCCGATCATACCCGCATTAAGAGAAGCTGCGAAGCAGCATCGCGAGAAAGCTGACCATGGTTGAAAATAGCGAACTACGCAAAGCCGGCCTCAAAGTGACCCTTCCACGGGTCAAAATTCTGCAAATGCTCGATTCCGCCGAGCAACGCCACATGAGTGCCGAGGATGTATACAAGGCGCTGATGGAGGCTGGTGAGGACGTCGGTCTGGCCACGGTTTACCGTGTTCTGACCCAGTTCGAGGCAGCTGGCCTTGTGGTGCGGCACAACTTCGACGGAGGCCATGCGGTCTTCGAGCTGGACGACGGCAAGCATCACGACCATATGGTCAACGTCGAAACCAGTGAAGTGATCGAATTCTTCGACGAAGAAATCGAGCGGCTGCAGAAAGCAATCGTCGACAAGTATGGCTTCGAGATGGTTGATCACAATCTTGTGCTGTACGTGCGCAAGAAAAAGTAAGCATGTCGCGCGAACTTCTGGTTCGCGAAACGAACGAAGGCGACCCCAGGGTCGCCTTCGTGCTTTCTGCCGTTCTTAAATTTTCGCGGTAACGACCATTTTTTTCGCGTGAGCCAGGGATTCCTTGGTGAGGTCGATGCCGCCCAGCATCCGTGCCACTTCTTCGACACGATCGGTCTTGCTCAGTTTAGAGACGGCTGTATGCGTGGCGTCTTCACCGCGGACCTTGTGTACAAATAGATGTTGATGCCCCTGCGCCGCCACTTGCGGCAAGTGAGTCACGGTCAGAACCTGCCCACGCTCCCCGAGGCGTCGCAGCAACTGGCCGACAATCTCGGCGGTCGGGCCGCCGATACCCACGTCCACTTCATCGAACACCAGGGTCGGCACGCGCGAGGTCTGTGCAGTGATCACCTGAATCGCCAGGCTGATACGCGACAGTTCGCCACCCGACGCCACTTTCGCCAGGGCTTTCAATGGTTGCCCGGGGTTGGCGCTCACCAGCAGTTCTACCTGTTCGAGCCCGTTGGGCAGCAGTTCGTCGCCGCTGTTGGGACGAAGTTCGATGGTGAATCGGCCGCCGGGCATGCCCAAGCGCTGGATTTCCTGTTCCACGGCACAGGCCAGGCTGCTCGAGGCTTGGTGCCGCAGGTCGCTCAGATCCCGAGCTTTCTCCTGATAATGGCGGGCGTAGGAGGCCAGCTCATCGCTCAGTCGTTCGATGGATTCGTCGTTGGCATTCAGGGTTTCGATTTCATCGAGTAGCTTCTGCTGCATCTCGGCGACTTCGGTCGGCTGGATGCGGTGTTTGCGCGCCAGGGTGTAGATGGCATCGAGGCGCTCTTCCAGGTATTGAAGGCGGGCCGGATCGGCGTCGAAATTGTCGAGAAAACGGTTCAACTCGCCTACGGCTTCTTCAACCTGAATCTGCGCGCTGGTCAGCAGGCTGCTGGCTTCGCCCAAGGCGCCGATCGAATTGTTCACGCTCGATAGGCGGTTAAGGCTGGCGGTCAGCGCGTTCAGTACGTTGCCGGAATCACTTTCGCTGCATTGTTCGACCACTTGCCGGCAAATGCCCAGCAGGGTTTCGGCGTTGGTCAGGTTCTTGTGTTCCTGTTCCAGCTGCTCCAGCTCGTTTTCGCCGAGGCCGAGGTTTTCCAGTTCTTCGAGTTGATAGCTGAGCAACTGATGACGCGCACGCTGTTCGTCGCCGGAGTTGGAAAGGCGTTCCAGTTCCTGGCGGGTCTGGCGCCAGCGTTGGGCAGCCAATTGCACCTGGCGGGCCAGGTCCGTGGCACCGGCGTATTCGTCGAGCAGGCGTCGGTGAGTATCGGTTTTCAGCAGGGACTGGTGTTCGTGCTGGCTGTGGATATCGATCAGCAATTCGCCCAGGGCTTTCAAGTCACCGAGGGGGCAGGGGGTGCCGTTGATATAGCCGCGGGATCGCCCTTCAGCGGTGATCACTCGGCGCAAAATGCACGGGCCGTCGTTTTCGAGGTCGCGTTCGGCCAGCCAGGCGCTGGCTTCCGGGATGTCGACCAGATCGAAGGTGGCCAGGATATCGGCCTTGTCCGCACCCGGGCGGACCACGCCGCTGTCGGCGCGATCGCCCAGGGTCAGGCCCAGGGCATCGAGCATGATCGACTTGCCGGCGCCGGTTTCCCCTGTGATCACGCTCATCCCGCGATCGAGTTCGAGATCGAGATGTTCAACGATGGCGTAGTTATGTACGGACAGGTGCACCAGCATAAAGGCCGCTCCCAGGCTTTAGGTCTGGTTATTTATACAGTGTTTTGTTTCGAGCTGACAATGCCCCCTCTTAGGTCGATTTGCTTGATTGAAGGAAATCCTTAGTGCGATGAGGAATGACAATGCAGCTGTTTTTTGTAGGGTTAATGATCAAATAGCCCTTGAAGCTGAATTTTGCGGCCCCATATACCGGGGCAGAAGCGCGAGTTGAGCTCGCGGACGATATTGGAAGGAGAAATCTATGGCTGACGAACAGACAGTGGATACGCAAAATCTAGACGCCAACCAGGGCCCCGAGGCTTCGGGTGAAGACCTGGCGGCTCGTGTACAAGTGCTCGAAGAGCAATTGGCTGGTGCGCAGGATCAGGCTTTGCGTGTAGCCGCCGATCTGCAGAACGTCCGCCGCCGTGCCGAGCAGGACGTTGAAAAGGCTCACAAATTCGCCCTGGAAAAGTTCGCTGGCGATCTGCTGCCGATCATCGACAGCCTGGAGCGCGGTCTGGAGCTATCCAGCCCTGACGACGAAAACATTCGTCCGATGCGCGAAGGGATCGAGCTGACCCTGAAAATGTTCCAGGACACCCTGAAGCGCTATCACCTGGAAGCGATCGATCCTGAAGGCGAACCCTTCAATGCCTCGCATCATCAGGCAATGGCCATGCAGGAAAGCGCCGACGTCGAGCCAAACAGCGTGCTCAAGGTGTTTCAGAAGGGCTACCAGCTTCACGGTCGCCTGCTGCGCCCGGCCATGGTCGTGGTCAGCAAGGCACCTGCACCGGTTTCGCCTTCGATTGACGAGCAGGCTTGAAATTAGCCGCAAGGCCCCCATTTAGAAGTCAAGCGTTTAAGTGCTACCGCAGTCAGCCACCACTACTGCGGCATCCAAATCCAAAGTTTCGGGAGAGTGAACATGGGCAAAATTATCGGTATCGACCTGGGGACTACCAACTCCTGCGTCTCCGTGCTGGAAAACGGCAAAGCCAAAGTTATTGAAAACGCTGAAGGCGCGCGTACCACGCCGTCGATCGTCGCTTATGCCAATGATGGCGAAATTCTGGTTGGCCAGTCGGCCAAGCGTCAGGCAGTGACCAATCCGCATAACACCCTGTACGCGGTGAAGCGTCTGATTGGTCGTCGTTTTGACGAAGAAGTCGTACAGAAAGACATCCAGATGGTCCCTTACAAGATCGTCAAGGCTGACAACAACGACGCCTGGGTTGAAGTGAACGGCCAGAAAATGGCGCCGCCACAAATTTCGGCTGAAATTCTGAAGAAAATGAAGAAGACCGCCGAAGACTACCTCGGCGAGCCAGTGACCGAAGCGGTGATCACCGTTCCGGCCTACTTCAACGACAGCCAGCGTCAAGCCACCAAAGACGCCGGCCGCATCGCGGGTCTGGACGTTAAACGTATCATCAACGAACCAACCGCAGCCGCACTGGCCTACGGTATGGACAAGGCGAAAGGCGATCACACCGTGATCGTTTACGACTTGGGCGGCGGTACTTTCGACGTTTCCGTGATCGAAATCGCTGAAGTCGATGGCGAGCACCAGTTCGAAGTGTTGGCCACCAACGGTGACACTTTCCTGGGCGGTGAAGACTTTGACATTCGTCTGATCGACTACCTCGTTGACGAGTTCAAGAAAGAAAGCGGCATGAACCTCAAGGGTGACCCGCTGGCCATGCAGCGCCTGAAAGAAGCCGCTGAGAAAGCCAAGATCGAACTGTCCTCGAGCCAGTCGACCGACGTGAACCTGCCGTACATCACTGCAGACGCTACCGGTCCTAAGCACTTGAACGTGAAAATCTCCCGCGCCAAGCTCGAAGCGCTGGTTGAAGACCTGGTTCAGCGCACCATCGAACCTTGCCGCATTGCGATGAAAGACGCCGGTATCGAAATTGGCGCGATCAACGACGTGATCCTGGTCGGCGGTCAGACCCGTATGCCACTGGTTCAGAAGCTGGTGACCGATTTCTTCGGTAAAGAAGCTCGTAAAGACGTCAACCCTGACGAAGCTGTTGCCATGGGTGCTGCTATCCAGGGCGCGGTATTGGCTGGTGACGTGAAAGACGTTCTGCTGCTCGACGTCAGCCCGCTGACCCTGGGTATCGAAACCATGGGCGGCGTAATGACCGCGCTGATCGAGAAAAACACCACGATTCCTACCAAGAAATCGCAAGTGTTCTCGACTGCCGACGACAACCAGGGCGCAGTGACCATTCACGTACTGCAAGGTGAGCGTAAGCAAGCCGCACAGAACAAGTCCCTGGGCAAGTTCGACCTGGCCGAGATTCCACCAGCACCACGTGGCGTGCCACAAATCGAAGTGACCTTCGACATCGACGCCAACGGCATCCTGCACGTCGGCGCGAAAGACAAGGCTACCGGCAAGACTCAGTCGATCGTGATCAAGGCCAACTCTGGTCTGTCCGAGGAAGAAATTCAGCAGATGGTTCGCGATGCTGAAGTGAACGCTGAAGAAGACCGCAAGTTCGAAGAGCTGGCCAGCGCCCGTAACCAAGGCGATGCCCTGGTTCACTCGACGCGCAAAATGGTCGCTGATGCTGGCGATAAAGTAAGCGCTGAAGAGAAGACTGCAATCGAAGCAGCTGTAGTTGCCCTGGAAACCGCCATCAAAGGCGACGACAAGGCCGCTATCGAAGCCAAGGTTGAAGAGCTGTCCAAGGTCTCCGCGCCAGTGGCTCAGAAGATGTACGCCGACCAGGCTCAGCCAGCTGAAGGCGCGGCGCCGAAAGACGAATCGGCTGAAAAGGCTGACGACGTTGTCGATGCCGAGTTCGAAGAAGTCAAAGACCACAAGTAAGTTGTTGGTCGCCCGGTTGACTGCCTTCAGGCGGTGACTGGTAGGATGTCGCCGCGCGGGAGCTTGCTCCCGCGTTGGCGTGTCTGGAGTAAGCGAATTTTTACAGCATGCGACAACGCTCGGATGTTGGCGGTATGACCGGAAATGCTCCTGCTTTTCGAGTCGAAAGTACCGCATCGAATCAAAGACCAGGATCGTTGAATTGACGTGAGTTGGGTCCGGGCCTGTATTGGGGCTCAACGAGTTTGGCGAGGCTCAGGAGAGGTTTGCCGAACGTCCTTAAGAGTGCAAAGACTTATGGCAAAGCGTGACTATTACGAAGTATTGGGTGTTGAGCGTGGTTCAAGCGAAGCGGACCTGAAAAAGGCCTACCGTCGCCTGGCGATGAAGCACCACCCGGACCGTAATCCCGATGACAAAGCGTCGGAAGATATGTTCAAGGAGGCCAACGAGGCCTACGAAGTGCTGTCCGATTCCAGCAAGCGCGCGGCCTATGACCAATACGGTCATGCCGGTGTCGACCCGAGCATGGGTGGCGGCGGTGCCGGGTTTGGCGGTCAGAACTTCTCCGACATCTTTGGCGATGTCTTCAGTGACTTCTTCGGTGGCGGTCGCGGCGGTGCTCGTGGCGGCGCTCAGCGCGGCAGCGACCTGCGTTACACCCTGGAGCTGAACCTGGAAGAAGCGGTGCGCGGCACGACCGTGAATATCCGCGTTCCGACACTGGTCAACTGCAAGCCGTGCGATGGCTCGGGTGCCAAGAAAGGCTCATCGCCGATCACTTGCCCGACGTGCGGCGGTATCGGTCAGGTCCGCATGCAGCAGGGCTTCTTCTCGGTGCAGCAGACCTGCCCGCGCTGCCATGGCCAGGGCAAGATCATTTCCGATCCGTGCGATTCCTGCCACGGCGAAGGTCGCGTCGAAGAGTACAAGACCCTGTCGGTGAAAGTGCCGGCCGGTGTTGATACCGGTGACCGTATTCGTCTGTCTGGCGAAGGCGAGGCGGGTGCGCAGGGTGGTCCGACGGGCGACCTGTACGTGGTGATCAATGTGCGCGAGCACGCGATCTTCCAGCGTGACGGCAAGCACCTGTTCTGCGAAGTGCCAATCAGTTTCGTCGACGCAGCGCTGGGCGGCGAGCTTGAGATTCCGACCCTTGATGGTCGGGTCAAGCTGAAGATCCCTGAGGGGACTCAGACCGGTAAGCAGTTCCGTGTTCGCGGTAAAGGCGTCGCGCCGGTTCGTGGTGGCGGTGCTGGTGACCTGATGTGCCGTGTGGCAGTCGAAACCCCGGTCAACCTGGGCCGTCGTCAGCGCGAATTGCTGGAGGAGTTGCGCAGCTCCCTGGCGGGTGACAACAGTCATTCGCCGAAAACCACCGGTTGGTTCGAAGGCGTGAAGCGCTTCTTCGGCGATTTGTAAGGAGTCGGCATGCGACGTATAGCTGTGATGGGCGCTGCCGGGCGCATGGGCAAGATTCTGGTCGAGGCAGTGCAGCAACGCGCGCCGCTGACCGGCCTGACGGCAGCCATTGTGCGCCCTGGCAGCACGCTGATTGGCGTGGATGCCGGTGAGCTGGCATCGCTGGGGCGAATCGGTGTGCCGCTGTCCGGTAAGCTGGATGCGGTGGCTGATGAGTTCGATGTGTTGATCGACTTCACGCTCCCGGAAGTCATGCTGAAAAACCTGGCGTTCTGCCGTAAGGCGGGCAAGGCCATGGTGATCGGCACGACGGGGTTGGACGCCGCGCAGAAGCAGTTGCTGGTCGAGGCGAGCGAAGATATTGCGATTGTGTTCGCGGCCAATTTCAGTGTCGGGGTAAACCTGTCGCTGAAGCTGCTCGATATGGCAGCTCGTGTGCTGGGTGATGACGCGGATATCGAAATCATCGAAGCCCATCATCGGCACAAGATCGATGCGCCTTCAGGCACGGCTCTGCGCATGGGCGAAGTGATCGCCAATGCGCTGGATCGTGATCTGCAGAAGGTTGCGGTTTATGGCCGTGAAGGTCATACCGGAGTGCGCGAGCGTGAAACGATCGGCTTCGCGACTGTTCGCGGTGGGGATGTGGTCGGTGATCATACGGTGCTGTTCGCCTGTGAAGGCGAGCGACTGGAAATCACTCACAAGGCATCCAGTCGCATGACCTTCGCCAAGGGCGCGGTACGTGCAGCTTTGTGGCTGGACGGTCGTGAGCCAGGCCTTTACGACATGCAAGACGTGCTCGACCTGCGGTAAGATGTGCTCGAAATCGGGCTCAAACTCAGCGTTTGGGCCCGGTTTTATTCCGCCAAGCGACGTCCTGTCGCATTCTCCGGCCTTTAGGGCTCATTGGCGGTAGACCAAAAATGCCTTTTTCTGTAAGCTACAGCTTTAGTGTGTCCACTAAAAGCGCGCAGAATAATTCGGTGAAGAAGCGGGGTGACGTGTCCATACGTCACTCCGCTTTTTTACAACCTGCGATCGCCCTTTCAGGCTTTATTTACGGGAGGTCTTCTTGACTAAGCCAGCCATACTCGCCCTTGCTGATGGCAGCATTTTTCGCGGCGAAGCCATTGGAGCCGACGGTCAAACCGTTGGTGAGGTGGTGTTCAACACCGCAATGACCGGCTATCAGGAAATCCTTACCGATCCTTCCTACGCCCAACAGATCGTTACCCTGACTTACCCGCACATCGGCAATACCGGCACCACGCCGGAAGACGCCGAGTCCGATCGCGTCTGGTCCGCTGGCCTGGTCATCCGTGACCTGCCACTGGTTGCGAGCAACTGGCGCAACACGATGTCACTGTCCGATTACTTGAAAGCCAACAATGTGGTGGCAATCGCCGGTATCGACACTCGCCGCCTGACACGCCTCCTGCGTGAGAAAGGCGCACAGAACGGCTGCATCATGGCCGGTGACAACATTTCCGAAGAAGCCGCCATCGCCGCCGCTCAGGGTTTCCCTGGCCTTAAAGGCATGGACCTGGCAAAAGTCGTCAGCACCAAAGAGAAGTACGAGTGGCGCTCGACTGTCTGGGATCTGAAAACCGACAGCCACGCGACTCTGGAAGCCTCCGAGCTGCCATACCACGTGGTGGCTTACGACTACGGCGTCAAGCTGAACATCCTGCGCATGCTGGTCGAGCGCGGTTGTCGGGTGACCGTGGTGCCTGCACAGACTCCGGCCGCCGAAGCTCTGGCACTGAAACCTGATGGCGTGTTCCTGTCCAATGGCCCGGGCGACCCTGAGCCATGCGACTACGCGATCCAGGCAATCAAGGACGTGCTGGAAACCGAGGTTCCGGTGTTCGGCATCTGCCTTGGTCACCAATTGCTGGCCCTGGCCTCCGGTGCCAAGACCCTGAAAATGGGTCACGGCCACCACGGTGCCAACCACCCGGTCCAGGATCTGGACAGCGGTGTGGTGATGATCACCAGCCAGAACCACGGTTTTGCGGTAGACGAAGCGACCCTGCCAGGCAACGTTCGGGCGATCCACAAATCGCTGTTCGACGGCACCCTGCAAGGCATCGAGCGTACCGACAAGAGCGCCTTCAGCTTCCAGGGTCACCCTGAAGCCAGCCCTGGCCCGAACGACGTAGCGCCACTGTTTGATCGCTTCATCAACGAAATGGCCAAGCGACGCTAATCGCTCGCCCTGATGTAGCGAAGCCTGAGGGCGGTCCCGAAACCGGTGGCCCCCTCAAGGCTTCAGAGATTGAACAAGACGGCTTGCCGACTGACCTGCGGATTTGAGTGACAACCCATGCCAAAACGTACAGACATTAAAAGCATCCTGATTCTCGGCGCTGGCCCGATCGTGATCGGCCAGGCCTGCGAATTCGACTACTCCGGCGCCCAGGCCTGCAAAGCCCTGCGCGAGGAGGGTTACCGCGTCATCCTGGTGAACTCCAACCCGGCGACCATCATGACCGACCCGGACATGGCCGACGCCACGTACATCGAGCCGATCAAGTGGCAGACCGTTGCCAAGATCATCGAGAAAGAGCGTCCGGACGCGCTGCTGCCAACCATGGGTGGCCAGACTGCTCTGAACTGTGCACTGGACCTGGAGCGCGAAGGCGTTCTGGAGAAGTTCGGCGTAGAGATGATCGGCGCCAACGCGGACACCATCGACAAGGCCGAAGACCGTTCGCGCTTCGACAAGGCGATGAAATCCATCGGTCTGGACTGCCCGCGTTCGGGTATCGCCCACAGCATGGAAGAAGCCAACGCAGTTCTTGAACGCCTGGGCTTCCCGTGCATCATTCGTCCGTCCTTCACCATGGGTGGCACCGGTGGCGGTATCGCTTACAACCGTGAAGAGTTCGAAGAAATCTGCGCCCGCGGTCTGGACCTGTCGCCGACCAAAGAGCTGCTGATCGACGAATCGCTGATCGGCTGGAAAGAGTACGAGATGGAGGTTGTCCGCGATAAGAAGGACAACTGCATCATCGTCTGCTCGATCGAAAACTTTGACCCGATGGGCGTGCACACCGGTGACTCGATCACCGTTGCTCCGGCACAAACCCTGACGGACAAGGAATACCAGATCATGCGTAACGCCTCGTTGGCGGTACTGCGTGAGATCGGCGTGGAAACCGGCGGCTCCAACGTTCAGTTCGGTATCTGCCCGGACACCGGCCGCATGGTCGTGATCGAGATGAACCCGCGTGTATCCCGCTCTTCGGCACTGGCCTCGAAAGCCACTGGTTTCCCGATTGCGCGTATCGCTGCCAAACTGGCGATCGGCTACACCCTGGACGAGCTGCAGAACGAAATCACCGGCGGCGCTACTCCTGCATCCTTCGAGCCGTCCATCGACTACGTCGTGACCAAGCTGCCACGCTTCGCCTTCGAGAAATTCCCGAAAGCCGACGCGCGTCTGACCACGCAAATGAAGTCGGTCGGTGAAGTCATGGCCATCGGCCGGACCTTCCAGGAGTCCCTGCAGAAAGCCCTGCGCGGTCTGGAAGTGGGCGTTTGCGGCCTGGACGAGAAGCTCGATCTGAGCAACCCGGAAAGCATGAGCATCCTCAAGCGCGAACTGACCGTGCCGGGCGCCGAGCGTATCTGGTACGTCGCTGACGCGTTCCGCGCCGGGCTGTCGGTCGAAGACATTTTCGGCATGAACATGATCGACCCGTGGTTCCTGGTGCAGATCGAAGATCTGATCAAGGAAGAAGAGAAGGTCAAGACCCTGGGTCTGGCCAGCATCGACCACGACTTGATGTTCCGCCTCAAGCGCAAAGGCTTCTCCGACATGCGTCTGGCCAAGCTGCTGGGCGTGACCGAGAAGGCTCTGCGTCGCCACCGTCACAAGCTGGAAATCTTCCCGGTCTACAAGCGCGTTGACACCTGCGCGGCCGAGTTCGCCACCGACACCGCTTACCTCTACTCGACCTACGAGGAAGAATGTGAAGCCGCGCCGTCGGGCCGCGACAAGATCATGATCCTCGGCGGCGGTCCAAACCGTATCGGCCAGGGCATCGAGTTCGACTATTGCTGCGTACACGCGGCACTGGCCCTGCGCGAAGATGGTTACGAGACCATCATGGTCAACTGCAACCCGGAAACCGTTTCCACCGACTACGACACCTCTGATCGCCTGTACTTCGAACCAGTCACCCTGGAAGACGTACTGGAAATCGTCCGCGTCGAGAAGCCGAAAGGCGTGATCGTCCAGTACGGCGGCCAAACCCCGCTGAAACTGGCGCGTGCCCTGGAAGAAGCCGGCGTGCCAATCATCGGCACCAGCCCTGACGCCATCGACCGTGCCGAAGACCGTGAGCGCTTCCAGCAAATGGTTGAGCGTCTGAACCTGCGTCAGCCGCCAAACGCCACCGTGCGCAGCGAAGACGAAGCGATTCGTGCCGCCGCCAAGATCGGTTACCCGCTGGTGGTTCGCCCGTCCTACGTACTGGGCGGTCGCGCGATGGAAATCGTCTACGAAGAAGAAGAGCTCAAGCGCTACCTGCGTGATGCGGTGAAAGTGTCCAACGACAGCCCGGTGCTGCTCGATCACTTCCTCAACTGCGCCATCGAAATGGATGTGGATGCAGTCTGCGACGGCACTGACGTGGTGATCGGCGCGATCATGCAGCACATCGAGCAGGCCGGCGTTCACTCCGGTGACTCCGCGTGCTCCCTGCCGCCGTACTCGCTGCCTGCTCACATCCAGGACGAGATGCGCGAACAGGTCAAGAAAATGGCCCTGGAACTGGGCGTTGTCGGCCTGATGAACGTTCAGTTGGCGCTGCAAGGCGAAGACATCTACGTCATCGAAGTCAACCCGCGCGCTTCCCGTACCGTTCCGTTCGTGTCCAAGTGCATCGGTGTTTCCCTGGCAATGATCGCGGCTCGCGTGATGGCCGGTAAAACCCTGAAGGAAATCGGCTTCACCAAAGAAATCATTCCGAACTTCTACAGCGTGAAAGAGGCGGTGTTCCCATTCGCCAAATTCCCTGGCGTGGACCCGATCCTGGGCCCAGAGATGAAGTCCACCGGTGAAGTGATGGGCGTGGGCGACACCTTCGGCGAAGCCTTTGCCAAAGCCCAGATGGGTGCCAGCGAAGTGCTGCCGACTGGCGGCACCGCGTTCATCAGCGTGCGTGACGATGACAAGCCACTGGTTGCAGGCGTGGCCCGTGATCTGATCAACTTGGGCTTCGAAGTGGTCGCCACTGCCGGTACTGCCAAGCTGATCGAAGCCGCAGGCCTGAAAGTGCGTCGTGTGAACAAGGTGACCGAGGGTCGTCCGCACGTGGTCGACATGATCAAGAATGACGAAGTCACCCTGATCATCAACACCACCGAAGGTCGCCAGTCGATCGCCGATTCCTACTCCATTCGTCGTAATGCCTTGCAGCACAAGATCTACTGCACCACTACCATTGCTGCTGGCGAAGCTATCTGCGAAGCGCTGAAGTTCGGTCCCGAGAAGACCGTGCGCCGCTTGCAGGATCTACACGCAGGATTGAAGGCATGATCAAATACCCAATGACCGTCCAGGGCGCGAAAGCCCTGGAAGAAGAACACGCTCATCTGACCAAGGTCGTCCGTCCGAAGCTCAGCCAGGACATCGGTACGGCTCGCGAGTTGGGTGACTTGAAGGAAAACGCCGAATACCACGCTGCTCGTGAGCAGCAGGGTATGGTCGAGGCGCGGATTCGTGACATCGAAGGCCGGATTCAGAATCAGGTCATCATCGATGTCACGACCATTCCTCATACCGGCAAAGTGATTTTCGGCACCACCGTTGAAATCGCCAACGTCGAGACTGATGAAAGCGTCACTTACCACATCGTGGGTGAGGATGAGGCTGACTTCAAACTCGGCAAGATTTCGGTGGGTTCGCCACTGGCCCGCGCCTTGATTGCCAAGGAAGAGGGTGACGTGGTCGCCGTGAAAACGCCCGGTGGCGTTATCGAGTATGAGATTGTCGAAGTTCGCCACATCTGAAAGAAGGCGCCCGCTACGTGCGGGCGCCATGCTTTGGCAGCTGACCCAAATGTTGTGGGTTGGCGGCTTGTGGCTGTTGCACATCGGTCTGCTGCCGGTGCTGGGTCGAATAGGCCTGGCACCGCTGCTGGTTGACGAAATCGCAGGCATGCTGAATACGCTGATGGTGGGATTTGCCACGGCGTGTGTGGGTTTTCAGGCTTTGGTGCTGGTTCAGGCCAAGGGCCTTGCCAGTCTATGGCGCGATATTCGTGGGCAACTGCTGATGATGGCGCTGTATGGGGGTGCGATGTATTTCGCGGTCCACGTCGGCTGGCCGCACGCGGCGCATTGGCAGCTGTTCAGCTATCTTGTTCTGGGATTTTCCGGGCTGGTGCTGGTGATGCAGCCGGTGCCGGGATGGAGTGTGAGGGTGCGCGAAGCACACCCTTGACCCTTGTCATCACTTGAAGCGATGGACGTTCGACAGCTGCTTGTTGACGCTGAAGTTCTTGCGGTAAATCAGTGCCATCTTGCCGATGACCTGAACCAGATCGGCTTTGCCGGCCTTGCAGAGTTCTGCAATGGCTGCCAGGCGCGATTCGCGATCGAGGATATTGAGCTTGATTTTGATCAGCTCGTGATCCGCCAAAGCGCGTTCAAGTTCGGCTAACACACCTTCAGTCAAACCGTTGTCAGCCACAATCAAAACTGGTTTCAGATGGTGGCCAATGGATTTGTACTGTTTCTTCTGCTCTTGAGTGAGCGGCATAATCTGACCCTTTAGTCTGGATTCTGTAAAATGGCGGCCATTTTACCCGAGGGTTCGTGGATCCGCCCAATTAATCACGACCCTTATCATCGAGGTGCCCAATGGCGCGTTCCAAGACAAGCCTTGGTTGGCTGAAAAGACATGTCAATGATCCATATGTGAAGCAGGCGCAGAAGGATGGTTATCGCTCGCGTGCGAGTTACAAGCTTCTGGAGGTCCAGGAGAAATACAAGCTGATCCGTCCGGGTATGAGCGTTGTCGACCTGGGTGCGGCGCCCGGCGGCTGGTCGCAGGTCACTAGTCGGCTGATCGGTGGTCAGGGGCGTCTGATCGCCTCGGACATCCTGGAAATGGACAGCATTCCGGACGTGACTTTCATCCAGGGTGACTTCACCCAGGACGAAGTGCTCGCTCAGATCCTTGAAGCCGTGGGTAATTCGCAGGTGGACCTTGTGATTTCCGATATGGCCCCCAATATGAGTGGTACGCCTGAGGTGGACATGCCAAAAGCCATGTTTCTATGTGAGCTGGCTCTTGATCTGGCGGCTCGGATACTCAAGCCGGGTGGTAATTTCGTGATCAAGGTGTTTCAGGGCGAAGGGTTTGATGCTTACGTGAAGGACGCTCGTCAGAAGTTCGACAAGGTCCAGATGATCAAGCCGGACTCTTCCCGTGGCAGTTCCCGCGAGCAATACATGCTGGCTTGGGGCTACCGCGGCCGTAGTGAGTAAATCGAGGTTTTTTTGCGGGTCGATAGGTTTTTCGTATTTCGTCCCGTGAGCATTAGCGAATATTGTGTAGAAAGTGTTTCACAAAGGGTTACAGACGGCGCCTGCCAGAGCCGTAGGTAATGTAGTAAGTTAGGCCGGTGAATATCATGCGAAGCACGCGCCATTAGCGGAGCTTGCTTCAGAGGGTAGTTAATTGAACGATATGGCAAAGAATCTGATCCTGTGGTTGATCATCGCGGCTGTCCTGGTGACGGTGATGAACAACTTCTCCAGCCCTAACGAGCCGCAGACCCTCAACTATTCCGACTTCATCCAGCAGGTCAAGGATGGCAAGGTCGAGCGCGTAGCGGTTGATGGCTACGTGATTACCGGCAAGCGCAACGATGGCGACAGCTTCAAGACCATTCGTCCGGCAATCCAGGACAATGGCCTGATCGGCGACCTCGTGGATAACCATGTGGTAGTTGAAGGCAAACAGCCTGAGCAGCAAAGCATCTGGACTCAACTCCTGGTCGCAAGCTTCCCGATCCTGGTGATCATCGCCGTCTTCATGTTCTTCATGCGGCAGATGCAGGGCGGTGCCGGTGGCAAGGGCGGGCCGATGAGCTTCGGCAAGAGCAAGGCGCGCCTGCTCTCCGAAGATCAGGTGAAAACCACTTTGGCTGACGTTGCCGGTTGCGACGAAGCCAAGGAAGAAGTTGGCGAGCTGGTCGAATTCCTGCGTGATCCGGGCAAGTTCCAGCGTTTGGGCGGTCGCATTCCTCGTGGTGTGCTGATGGTCGGTCCTCCTGGTACGGGTAAAACCTTGATCGCCAAGGCGATTGCCGGCGAAGCCAAAGTGCCGTTCTTCACCATTTCCGGTTCCGATTTCGTCGAAATGTTCGTCGGTGTCGGTGCCAGTCGTGTTCGTGACATGTTCGAGCAGGCGAAGAAACACGCGCCATGCATCATCTTCATCGATGAAATCGACGCCGTCGGTCGCCACCGTGGTGCCGGCATGGGTGGTGGTCACGACGAGCGCGAACAGACACTCAACCAGTTGCTGGTAGAGATGGACGGCTTCGAAATGAATGACGGCATCATCGTCATTGCAGCGACCAACCGTCCCGATGTGCTAGACCCTGCATTGCTGCGTCCGGGCCGTTTCGACCGCCAGGTCGTGGTCGGTCTGCCGGATATCCGTGGTCGCGAGCAGATTCTCAAAGTCCACATGCGTAAAGTGCCAATGGGTGACGACGTCGCTCCGGCCGTGATCGCGCGTGGTACTCCTGGTTTCTCTGGTGCCGACCTGGCCAACCTGGTGAACGAGGCATCGTTGTTCGCAGCCCGTGCCGGCAAGCGCATCGTCGAGATGAAAGAGTTCGAACTGGCCAAAGACAAGATCATGATGGGTGCCGAGCGCAAATCCATGGTCATGTCCGAGAAAGAGAAGCAGAACACTGCTTATCACGAAGCTGGCCACGCTATCGTCGGTCGTGTCGTTCCTGAGCATGATCCGGTCTACAAAGTGTCGATCATCCCGCGCGGTCGCGCGCTCGGTGTGACCATGTTCCTGCCGGAAGAAGATCGCTACAGCCTGTCCAAGCGTGCGCTGATCAGTCAGATCTGCTCGCTGTACGGCGGTCGTATCGCTGAAGAAATGACCCTGGGTTTCGACGGTGTCACCACTGGTGCATCCAACGACATCATGCGTGCCAGCCAGATCGCACGGAATATGGTGACCAAGTGGGGCTTGTCGGAAAAGCTCGGTCCGTTGATGTACGCCGAAGAAGAGGGCGAAGTGTTCCTCGGTCGTGGCGGCGGTGGTCAACATGCCAGCTTCTCCGGCGAGACAGCCAAACTGATCGATTCCGAAGTGCGCAGCATCATTGATCAGTGCTACGGCACGGCCAAGCAGATCCTCACGGATAACCGCGACAAGCTCGACGCCATGGCAGATGCCTTGATGAAGTACGAGACGATTGATGCTGATCAGATCGATGACATCATGGCGGGTCGTGCGCCTCGCGAGCCTCGCGACTGGTCTGGCGGCAGCGATACTTCCGGTACGCCTCCGGCGGTGCAGGATGGGCGTCCGGAAACGCCAATCGGTGGCCCGGCTGCTGATGTATAAGGTTTGAAATGACTTCTGTTCGGTCTTCGACCCGGTTGCCTTGCGGCAACCGGGTTCTTGATTTGGCTCAGACGCATGTCATGGGCATTCTCAATGTCACTCCCGACTCCTTTTCCGATGGCGGCCAATACAGTCAGCTGGATGCAGCCCTGCGTCACGCCGAGGCGATGGTGGCGGCTGGCGCGACGCTGATCGACGTTGGTGGCGAATCGACCCGGCCCGGTGCCGGGGCGGTTTCACCGCTTGAAGAGCTCGAGCGTGTAGCGCCTATCGTTGAGCGCATCAGTCGTGAACTCGATGTGATCATCTCGGTCGATACCTCCACACCGGCGGTCATGCGTGAAACCGCAAGGCTGGGGGCGGGTTTGATCAATGATGTGCGTTCGTTACGCCGGGACGGAGCTCTGGATGCGGCTGCAGCCACCGGTTTGCCGGTGTGTCTGATGCATATGCTCGGTGAGCCGGGCGACATGCAGGACAATCCGCAGTACCAGGATGTGACGAAAGAGGTTGGCGAGTTTCTCGCCGAGCGGATGCTCCAGTGTGCGTCGGTAGGCATTCCCGCCGAGCGGATCATCCTCGATCCGGGCTTCGGCTTCGCGAAAACCTTGCAGCACAACTTGAGCTTGTTTAAGCATATGGAGGCCTTGCATGCCTTGGGGCGGCCCCTGTTGGTCGGGGTTTCGCGAAAGAGCATGATCGGGCATGCCTTGAATCGGCCGGTGGGAGAGCGCCTGCATGGCGGTTTAGCGCTCGCGGCACTGGCTTCAATCAAGGGGGCGCGTATATTGCGCGTCCATGATGTGGCTGAAACGGTCGACGTAGTGCGAATGATTGCCGCAGTAGAATCAGCCGAATAAGAATGATGGAGTACTTATGAGCAAAAAATACTTTGGCACCGACGGCATTCGTGGTCGGGTCGGTGAATACCCGATTACTCCTGATTTCATGCTCAAGCTTGGCTGGGCGGCAGGCATGGCATTTCGCAGCATGGGTGCCTGCAAGGTGCTCGTGGGCAAGGACACCCGGATCTCCGGTTACATGTTCGAATCGGCGCTTGAGGCCGGGCTGACCTCGGCAGGTGCTGATGTGATGCTCCTGGGGCCGATGCCGACGCCGGCCATCGCCTATCTGACACGTACCTTTCATGCTGAAGCCGGCATCGTGATCAGCGCTTCGCACAACCCTCATGACGACAACGGCATCAAGTTTTTCTCCGGGAAGGGCACCAAGCTTCCGGATGAAGTCGAATTGATGATTGAAGAGTTGCTCGACACCCCGATGACCGTGGTTGAGTCGAGCAAGATCGGCAAAGTATCGCGAATCAACGATGCCTCGGGCCGTTATATCGAATTCTGCAAGAGCAGCGTTCCGACCGGCACCAGTTTCGCAGGGCTGAAGATCGTGATCGACTGTGCCCATGGTGCGACCTATAAAGTGGCGCCTAGTGTGTTCCGTGAGCTGGGGGCCGATGTCGTTGTGCTTTCTGCTCATCCCAATGGCCTGAACATCAATGAGAATTGCGGTTCGACCCATATGGAACCGCTGCAAGCTGCCGTATTGGCCGAGCACGCCGATTTGGGTATTGCCTTTGACGGTGATGGTGATCGGGTCCAGATGGTCGATCACACTGGCACTGTCGTCGACGGCGACGAGTTGTTGTTTATCATTGCTCGCGATCTGCAAGAGCGCGGCAAGTTGCAGGGCGGTGTGGTCGGTACGCTGATGAGTAACCTGGGGTTGGAGTTGGCCCTGGCGGATCTGGCGATTCCTTTTGTGCGCGCCAACGTAGGCGACCGTTACGTGATCTCCGAGTTGCTGGAGCGCGATTGGCAGGTGGGTGGAGAAAACTCGGGGCACATTGTCTGCTTCAGTCACACCACCACCGGTGATGCAATCATTGCCGCGTTGCAGGTGTTGATGGCGCTGAAGAGGCGCGTAGAAAGCCTGGCTCAGTCCCGTCAGGCGCTGCGCAAGTGTCCTCAGGTGCTGATCAATGTCCGGTTTGGCGGTGGTGCGAGTCCGCTCGAACATCCGAAAGTCAAGGAAGCGAGTGACCGTGTTACCCAAGCGATGGCCGGTCGTGGGCGCGTGCTGTTGCGCAAGTCCGGGACAGAGCCGCTGGTGCGGGTCATGGTCGAAGGCGAGGACGAAATGCAGGTTCGCGGTTACGCCGAAGAGCTGGCAAAACTGGTAACTGAAGTTTCTGCCTGATTTCGGCTTGCCAGCCATGATTGTGTTGGGTAACATCTGCGCCCACTTTGACCGACGAGGTACAGCATGCGTCGCCCTATGGTAGCTGGTAACTGGAAGATGCACGGTACCCGCGCCAGCGTCGCTGAGCTGATCAATGGCCTTAGTCATCTGGCCTTGCCAAGCGGTGTTGATGTCGCGGTATTCCCGCCTTGCTTGCATATCAATCAAGTGATTGATGGCTTGAAAGGCAAGTCGATTTCGGTCGGCGCGCAGAATTCTGCAGTGGAATCCATGCAAGGTGCATTGACCGGTGAAATTGCGCCGAGTCAGTTGGTGGATGCAGGTTGTTCCCTGGTGCTTGTTGGGCACTCCGAACGCCGTCAGATAATGGGCGAGCAGGATGGAATGCTGATTCGCAAGTTCGCAGCGGCGCAGGCATGTGGCTTGATTCCGGTGTTGTGCGTAGGGGAGACCCTCGAAGAGCGCGAAGCTGGAAAAACTCTTGAGGTTGTCGGGCGTCAGCTTGGCAGTATCATTGAGGAGCTGGGTGTAGGTGTCTTTGCAAAGGCAGTAATCGCTTACGAGCCGGTCTGGGCCATAGGCACCGGGCTGACTGCTTCGCCGCAGCAGGCGCAGGATGTGCATGCAGCCATTCGCGCTCAGTTGGCGGCAGAGAATTCTGAAGTCGCGCAAGGTGTGCGGCTTCTATACGGCGGCAGCGTGAAGGCGGCCAATGCGGTCGAACTGTTCGGCATGCCGGATATCGATGGGGGGCTCATTGGTGGAGCTTCCCTGAATGCAGATGAGTTCGGTGCGATTTGTCGCGCCGCGGGAAACTGAAAAAATGCTGGAAACAGTCGTAGTCGTTTTTCATCTGCTGGGTGCATTGGGCGTAGTTGCTCTGGTTTTGCTGCAGCAGGGTAAAGGTGCGGATGCTGGCGCGTCTTTCGGAGCAGGTGCTTCAAATACTGTGTTCGGAAGCCAAGGTTCCTCTACCTTTCTTAGTAAGTTTACTGCTATACTTGCCGCCGGTTTCTTCATAACCAGCTTGGGGTTAGGTTACTTTGCTAAAGAGAAGGCTCATGAGCTGACTCAAGTAGGTTTGCCAAATCCAGCAGTGTTGGAAGTTCCAAAGCAACAACCGGCTTCTGATGATGTCCCGGTGCTTCAAGAGCAAAAGTCGGCTACTCCAGCGACTGACGTGCCTCCAGCTCAAGAGCAAAAGTAAGAAGGGTTTCAAACGTAGTATTGCCGAGGTGGTGGAATTGGTAGACACGCAACCTTGAGGTGGTTGTGCCCATAGGGTGTAGGGGTTCGAGTCCCCTTCTCGGTACCAATTATCAGGAGAGCCCGCTGTTGCGGGCTTTCTTGTAGGTGGAAGGTTACATTGACCCTGTCAGGGATCGGTCGTATACTTCCGCCCCAGCTTTGTCGCGGGGTGGAGCAGTCTGGTAGCTCGTCGGGCTCATAACCCGAAGGTCGTCGGTTCAAATCCGGCCCCCGCAACCAGTTTAAGGAGCCCCTTTTCAGGGGCTTTTTGTTAGCTGGACACTTTCAACGCCGCTGTTCAACGGCGTTTCAAGGATGGGCGTTTCGCCCATTTTTTTATTTTGCACAGCATGCACATACATGCACGAGGGGGTTCAGGTGTCGAGCAAGCTAGAAGAGTTGCAGGCCTTGCTGGCCCCGGTGGTCGTGGCCCTAGGCTATGAATGCTGGGGTATTGAGTTTTCGGCTCAAGGTCGCCACTCAATGTTGCGCGTTTATATTGATAAAGAGGGCGGCGTGCTGGTGGACGATTGTGCCATCGTCAGCCGTCAGATCAGCGGTGTACTGGATGTTGAAGATCCGATCGCCGTTGAATACACCCTTGAAGTTTCCTCGCCTGGCATGGAACGCCCACTGTTCACTATTGAGCAGTTTGCAAAATTTGCCGGTGAACAAGTGAAGATCAAGCTGCGCTCGCCTTTTGAAGGTCGGCGCAACTTTCAGGGCCTTCTGCGCGGTGTAGAAGAGCAGGACGTCGTGGTGCAGGTTGAAGACCATGAGTTCCTGTTGCCGATCGATATGATCGACAAGGCCAACATTATTCCCAGTTTTGACTGAGACGCGGATCCCGCGGATCCAATGGCTTGCGAAAGGCGAGGCGTACGATGAGCAAAGAAGTACTGCTGGTTGTTGAGTCGGTATCCAATGAAAAGGGCGTACCGGCAAACGTAATTTTTGAAGCGCTGGAGCTGGCCCTGGCCACTGCTACCAAAAAGCGTTTCGAGGACGAAGTCGATCTGCGTGTGGAAATCAATCGCCACACCGGTGCTTACGAGACATTCCGTCGCTGGACGGTCGTCGAAGAAGCAGACCTGGACGATCCGGCCATCGAAACCTGGCCGAGCAAGGTTGCAGAAACGCATCCTGGTGCCAAGGTCGGCGATGTTGTCGAAGAAAAGATCGAATCCATCGAGTTCGGCCGCATTGCTGCACAGACCGCCAAGCAGGTCATCGTGCAGAAAGTTCGCGAAGCCGAGCGTGCTCAAGTCGTTGACGCCTATCGCGAGCGCCTGGGAGAAATCATCTCCGGCACCGTGAAGAAAGTCACCCGCGACAACGTGATCGTCGATCTGGGCAATAACGCTGAAGCGTTGCTGGCCCGTGAAGACATCATTTCTCGCGAAACCTTCCGGGTTGGCGTGCGTCTGCGTGCGCTGCTCAAGGAAATCCGCACCGAGAACCGCGGCCCTCAGTTGATCCTGTCGCGTACCGCGCCGGAAATGCTGATCGAGTTGTTCCGCATCGAAGTGCCGGAAATCGCTGAAGGCCTGATCGAAGTAATGGCTGCGTCCCGCGACCCGGGTTCGCGCGCCAAGATCGCGGTCCGCTCCAAGGACAAACGCATTGATCCGCAAGGCGCTTGCATCGGTATGCGCGGTTCGCGCGTCCAGGCAGTGTCGGGCGAATTGGGCGGTGAGCGTGTGGATATCGTTCTGTGGGACGATAACCCGGCTCAGTTCGTGATCAATGCAATGTCGCCGGCTGAAGTGGCGGCAATTATCGTTGACGAAGATGCCCATGCAATGGACATCGCCGTTGGCGCAGACAATCTTGCTCAGGCCATCGGTCGCGGTGGTCAGAACGTGCGTCTGGCTAGCCAGTTGACTGGCTGGACCCTGAACGTGATGACCGAATCGGACATCCAGGCTAAGCAGCAAGCAGAAACCGGCGACATCCTGCGCAACTTCATCGACGAGCTGGAAGTCGACGAAGACCTGGCACAGGTGCTGGTAGATGAAGGCTTTACCAGCCTGGAAGAGATTGCCTACGTACCGTTGGAAGAAATGCTCAACATCGACGGCTTTGACGAAGAAACCGTCAACGAGCTTCGCGCTCGCGCCAAGGATCGTTTGTTGACTAAAGCCATCGCTACTGAGGAAAAGCTGGCAGACGCCCATCCGGCCGAAGACCTGCTCTCGCTTGAGGGTATGGACAAGGATTTGGCGATGGAACTGGCGGTGCGCGGCGTAATTACCCGCGAAGACCTGGCCGAGCAGTCTATTGACGACCTGCTCGACATCGACGGCATTGACGATGATCGTGCCGGCAAGTTGATCATGGCCGCCCGAGCCCATTGGTTCGAGTAATTAGGCGCGGCCTGAGGAGAGAAGTGCATGACGCAAGTCACGGTGAAACAACTGGCCGATGAGGTCAAAACACCGGTAGAGCGCCTGTTGCAGCAGATGCGTGAGGCAGGTCTGCCGCACACCGCCGCCGATGAAGGTGTGAGCGATAGTGAGAAGCAGTCTTTGCTGACTCACTTGAAGAGCAGCCACAAGGCGAAAGTGGAAGAACCGCGCAAGATTACATTGCAGCGCAAAACCACCAGCACCCTGCGTGTTGCTGGTAGCAAGAGCATCAGCGTTGAAGTACGCAAGAAGAAAGTCTTCGTACAACGCAGCCCGGAAGAAATCGAAGCCGAGCGCAAACGCGAACTGGAAGAACGCCGCGCAGTAGAAAATGCTGCACGTCAGAAGGCTGAAGAAGAAGCCAAGCGTCGCGCCGAAGAAGAAGCGCGTCGCCAGCCTGCTGCTGCGCAAAACGGTACTACCGACGCTGTTGCAGCGCCTGCTGCCGTTGCCGAGCCCGTGCGTGAAAGCGCGCCGGTTGTGGCTGCTGCACCAGCACCGTCTGCTGATGTTCGCAACAAGCAGAACGAACAGCGCCGTCCGGACAAACCACGTGCCGACGATAACAATCGTCGCAGCGGCGGTGGCGATGGCGAGCGCAAAAACGCTCCGCATCGTGCTTCGGTCAAAGAGAAAGCGCCTGCGCCACGTGTTGCGCCACGTACTACCGACGAAGAAAGCGATGGCTTCCGTCGTGGTGGTCGCGGCAAGGCCAAGCTGAAGAAACGCAACGCCCACGGTTTCCAGAGCCCAACCGGCCCTGTCGTGCGTGATGTGCAGATTGGCGAGACCATCACCGTTGGCGATCTCGCCAATCAGATGTCGGTCAAGGCTGCTGAAATCATCAAGTTCATGTTCAAACTGGGTACTCCAGCGACCATCAACCAGGTGCTTGATCAGGAAACTGCTCAGCTGGTAGCCGAAGAACTGGGCCACAAAGTGACCCTGGTCAGCGACACCGCCCTGGAAGATTCCCTGGCTGAGTCCCTGAAGTTTGAAGGTGAGACGTTCTCCCGTGCACCGGTTGTGACCGTAATGGGCCACGTTGACCACGGTAAAACCTCGCTGCTCGACTACATCCGTCGTGCCAAGGTAGCTGCTGGCGAAGCCGGCGGTATCACCCAGCACATCGGTGCGTACCACGTTGAAACTGATCGCGGCATGGTCACTTTCCTCGATACCCCGGGTCACGCCGCGTTTACCGCCATGCGTGCTCGTGGTGCCAAGGCAACTGACATCGTGATCCTGGTAGTTGCAGCGGACGACGGCGTAATGCCGCAGACCATTGAAGCTGTCCAGCACGCCAAGGCTGCCGGTGTTCCACTGGTCGTTGCTGTGAACAAAATCGACAAGCCGGGCGCCGATCTCGATCGCATCCGTAGCGAACTGTCGGTTCACGGCGTGACTTCGGAAGAGTGGGGCGGCGACACCCCGTTCGTATCGGTTTCGGCGAAAGTCGGTACTGGCGTGGACGAGTTGCTCGAAGCTGTTCTGCTGCAAGCTGAAGTTCTCGAACTGAAAGCGACCCCTTCGGCTCCTGGCCGTGGCGTCGTGGTTGAATCGCGTCTCGACAAAGGTCGTGGCCCGGTTGCAACCGTTCTGGTTCAAGACGGTACCCTGCGCCAAGGCGACATGGTGCTGGTCGGTTCGAACTATGGCCGCGTTCGCGCCATGCTCGACGAGAACGGCAAGCCGATCAAAGAAGCCGGTCCTTCCATCCCTGTCGAGATCCTCGGCCTGGACGGTACCCCGGACGCTGGCGATGAGATGAGCGTGCTGTCCGACGAGAAGAAAGCCCGTGAAGTGGCTCTGTTCCGTCAAGGCAAGTTCCGCGAAGTCAAGCTGGCCCGTGCTCACGCCGGCAAGCTGGAAAACATCTTCGAAAACATGGGCCAGGCAGAGAAGAAGACGCTCAACATCGTCCTCAAATCCGACGTCCGTGGTTCGCTGGAAGCGTTGAACGGTGCCTTGAACGGCCTGGGTAACGACGAAGTGCAAGTGCGTGTAGTTGGTGGCGGTGTCGGTGGTATCACCGAATCCGACGCCAACCTGGCATTGGCCTCCAACGCTGTACTGTTCGGCTTCAACGTGCGTGCCGATGCTGGCGCTCGCAAGATCGTCGAGCAGGAAGGTCTGGATATGCGTTACTACAACGTGATCTACGACATCATCGAAGACGTCAAGAAAGCCCTCACCGGTATGCTGGGCAGCGATGTTCGCGAGAACATCCTGGGTACCGCTGAAGTGCGTGACGTGTTCCGTTCGCCGAAGTTTGGCGCGATCGCCGGTTGCATGGTTATCGAAGGTGTTGTTCACCGTAACCGTCCAATCCGTGTACTGCGTGAAGACATCGTTATCTTCGAAGGCGAGCTGGAATCCCTGCGCCGCTTCAAGGATGACGCTTCCGAAGTACGTGCCGGCATGGAATGCGGTATCGGCGTGAAGAGCTACAACGACGTCAAAGTCGGCGACAAGATCGAAGTCTTCGAGAAGGTTCAGGTTGCTCGCAGCCTCTAACTCGCGCACTTCAAGGGCCACGATGAGCCGCTGCATGCAGATGCGCGGCGCAACGTCCGGACTCTAAACGCAACGCCCGGTCTGGCTTTTGTCAGGCCGGGCGTTTGCCGCTTTCAGACCCCTCGGGTTTCACCGTGGGGCAGTAACAGGTAACAAGACATGGCAAAAGAATACAGCCGTACCCAACGTATCGGCGATCAGATGCAGCGTGAGCTGGCACAGCTGATCCGTCGTGAAGTCAAAGACCCGCGCGTCGGCCTGGTCACCATTACCGCTGTTGAAGTCAGCCGTGACGTCGGTCACGCCAAGATCTTCATCACCGTGATGGGCCAGGACAGCGCTGAAGACATCGCGCAAAGCATCAAGGTGCTCAACTCCGCCGCCGGTTTCCTGCGCATGCAGTTGGCTCGCGAAATGAAGTTGCGCAGCGTTCCGCAGTTGCACTTCCATTACGACGAAAGCGTCGTGCGTGGCGCGCATCTGTCGGCCCTGATCGAGCGTGCGGTGGCTGAAGACAATCAGCACCCGGTTGCGGCTGAACCCGAAGACGCCAAGGAGTAATCGGTGGCTCAGGTCAAACGTATCCGTCGTAACGTCAGCGGCATCATCCTGCTCGACAAGCCGCTGGGGTTCACCTCTAACGCGGCATTGCAGAAGGTCCGCTGGTTGCTCAACGCCGAGAAGGCCGGGCACACCGGCAGTCTTGACCCGCTGGCCACCGGCGTGCTGCCGTTGTGCTTCGGCGAGGCCACCAAGTTCTCGCAATACCTGCTCGATTCCGACAAGGCTTATGAAACCCTGGCGCAACTGGGCAAGACCACCACCACGGCCGATGCCGAAGGTGAAGTTTTGCTGGAACGCCCGGTGACCGTTGGTCGCGCCGATATCGAAGCTGTGCTGCCGAATTTTCGTGGGCAAATCAGTCAGATACCGCCAATGTACTCGGCGCTCAAGCGTGATGGCCAGCCGCTGTACAAGCTGGCCCGTGCGGGCGAAGTAGTGGAGCGCGAACCGCGTTCTGTTACTATTGCGCGCTTGGAATTGCTGGCCTTTGAGGGTGATACTGCGCGGCTTGCGGTGGATTGCAGCAAAGGCACCTATATCCGCACCCTGGTGGAGGATATCGGTGAGCAACTCGGTTGCGGCGCTTACGTTGCAGAATTGCGACGTACCCAGGCCGGGCCTTTCACGCTGGCGCAGACTGTCACGCTTGAAGAGTTGGAAGCGGTACATGCCGAAGGCGGCAACGAGGCGGTCGACCGCTTCCTGATGCCATCGGACAGCGGCCTGCTGGACTGGCCACTGTTGCATTTTTCGGAGCACAGCGCGTTCTACTGGCTTAACGGCCAACCGGTACGCGCCCCGGATGCACCGAAGTTCGGCATGGTACGGGTACAGGATCACAACGGTCGCTTCATCGGTATCGGTGAAGTGAGCGAAGACGGGCGCATCGCGCCGCGTCGACTGATTCGGTCAGAATGACCGAAACCGGCCTGTGTAACAGCAGGCCGGCGAGTGTGGCTGTTAACAGGCATGGTCACTACTCATTTATAGATACAGGGATTTGTCCCTGGCCTGTTGAAGCTGTTTCTTTGAAACAGTTTCCTGATAAAAGGATTGCCTCATGGCTCTCGACGTTCAAGAAAAAGCTCAAATCGTAGCTGACTACCAGCAAGCTGTTGGTGACACTGGTTCGCCAGAAGTGCAAGTTGCACTGCTGACCCACAACATCAACAAGCTGCAAGGTCACTTCAAGGCCAACGGTAAAGATCACCACTCCCGTCGTGGCCTGATCCGCATGGTAAACCAGCGCCGTAAGCTGCTGGACTACCTGAAAGGCAAGGATCTGGGTCGTTATCAGACTCTGATCGGTCGCCTGGGTCTGCGTCGCTAATAAGCGATTGCGCTAGAGGTTGGTTGTCTGTCGTGCGTCAGTGGGTTTCCCGCTGGCGCATGGCAGGCTCCCAGCCTCAAGTTTTATCTGGATACACGTTTTACCCTGGACAGGTGTTGGGCCGATTCCCGACATTGCCCAAGAATTTCGCAAGAAGACAAGTTCCCCAAGAGCCACAAAAGAAGGTAGGACACCGTGAACCCGGTAATCAAAAAATTCCAGTTCGGTCAGTCGACCGTTACCCTCGAGACTGGCCGTATCGCCCGTCAGGCCTCCGGCGCAGTATTGGTCACCGTTGACGACGACGTCAGCGTATTGGTGACCGTCGTTGGTGCCAAACAAGCCGATCCAGGCAAGGGCTTCTTCCCTCTGTCCGTTCACTACCAGGAAAAGACTTACGCTGCCGGTAAGATCCCTGGCGGTTTCTTCAAGCGTGAAGGCCGTCCTTCCGAGAAAGAAACCCTGACTTCCCGACTGATCGACCGTCCGATCCGTCCGCTGTTCCCAGAAGGCTTCATGAACGAAGTGCAGGTTGTCTGCACCGTCGTTTCCACCAGCAAGAAGACCGATCCGGACATCGCTGCGATGATCGGTACCTCGGCTGCCCTGGCCATCTCCGGCATTCCTTTCGATGGCCCGATCGGCGCTGCCCGCGTTGCGTTCCATGAAAGCACCGGTTACCTGCTGAACCCGACTTACGAGCAACTGAAAGCTTCGAGCCTGGACATGGTCGTTGCCGGTACTTCGGATGCCGTTCTGATGGTTGAATCGGAAGCTAAAGAGCTGACTGAAGACCAGATGCTGGGCGCGGTACTGTTTGCTCAAGACGAATTCCAGGTTGTGATCAACGCTGTTAAAGAACTGGCTGCCGAAGCTGCCAAGCCGACTTGGGCCTGGGCTCCACAACCAGAAGCTACCGCTCTGCTGGGCGCTATCCGTGCCGAGTTCGGCGACGCGATCTCCCAGGCTTACACCATCACCATCAAGGCCGACCGTTACGCTCGTCTGGGCGAACTGAAAGACCAGGTGGTTGCCAACCTGTCCGGTGAAGAAGGTCAGCCGACTTCCGCTGAAGTCAAAGCTGCTTTCGGCGAAATCGAATACCGCACCGTTCGCGAAAACATCGTAAACGGCAAGCCGCGTATCGATGGTCGCGACACCAAGACTGTACGTCCGCTGAACATCGAAGTCGGTGTCCTGCCAAAGACTCACGGTTCGGCTCTGTTCACCCGTGGCGAAACCCAGGCTCTTGTTGTTGCCACTCTGGGCACCGCCCGTGACGCACAACTGCTGGACACCCTGGAAGGCGAGAAAAAAGACCCGTTCATGCTGCACTACAACTTCCCTCCGTTCTCGGTAGGTGAGTGTGGTCGCATGGGTGGCGCTGGTCGTCGTGAAATCGGTCACGGCCGTCTGGCCCGTCGTTCGATTCAGGCCATGCTGCCTGCTGCCGACGTGTTCCCGTACACCATCCGTGTTGTGTCGGAAATCACCGAGTCCAACGGTTCGAGCTCCATGGCTTCGGTCTGCGGCGCTTCCCTGGCGCTGATGGATGCCGGCGTTCCGATGAAGGCACCGGTTGCCGGCATCGCCATGGGTCTGGTTAAAGAAGGCGAGAAATTCGCCGTCCTGACCGACATCCTGGGTGACGAAGACCACCTCGGCGACATGGACTTCAAAGTAGCGGGTACTGCCAAAGGCGTTACCGCGCTGCAGATGGACATCAAGATCAAAGGCATCACCGAAGAAATCATGGAAATCGCTCTGGGCCAAGCCCTGGAAGCGCGCCAGAACATCCTCGGTCAGATGAACCAGATCATTGCTCAGTCCCGTACCGAGCTGTCGGAAAACGCTCCGACCATGATCGCGATGAAAATCGACACCGACAAAATCCGTGATGTCATCGGTAAAGGCGGCGCGACCATTCGTGCGATCTGTGAAGAAACCAAGGCTTCGATCGACATCGAAGACGACGGTTCGATCAAGATCTTCGGCGAAACCAAGGAAGCGGCTGAAGCGGCACGTCAGCGCGTTCTGGGCATCACCGCAGAAGCTGAAATCGGCAAGATCTACGTTGGTAAGGTTGAGCGCATCGTCGACTTCGGCGCATTCGTCAACATCCTGCCGGGCAAGGACGGTCTGGTTCACATCTCGATGCTGAGCGATGCTCGCGTTGAGAAAGTGACCGACATCCTGAAAGAAGGCCAGGAAGTGGAAGTACTGGTACTGGACGTGGACAACCGCGGCCGTATCAAGCTGTCCATCAAAGACGTAGCAGCAGCCAAGGCTTCGGGCGTTTAATCACCCCCTTCGCCTGACCGCTTCAACGTTATAAAAATGCCCCGCCGTGAAAACGGCGGGGCATTTTTTTATGTGCAGAAAGATCAAAAGATCGCAGCCTTCGGCAGCTCCTACACAAGCCCAATGTAGGAGCTGCCGAAGGCTGCGATCTTTTGATTTTGCGGTGCGCCAAGTTGCCGGACCCCGAAGCCAGTGCTAGGTTTAGCCCACAGCCCGTGTAGCTCAGCCGGTAGAGCAGCGCACTCGTAACGCGAAGGTCGCAGGTTCGATTCCTGTCTCGGGCACCATTCTCTTCTTCATTTCACCTTTCTGCTCAGATCCTCGACGGTGCGCTTGAGTTGATCCATCACGCGATCCTGATCGCTGATCTCCCGTTTGAGACTGGAGATTTCGCTGCTGTTCGAGCTTGAGCTGGAGCCGTTGTTGCGCTTTAGCTCTTCCACTTGCTTGCCAAGGTTGTTCAGATCGCGCTCCTGCTCATTGACCGTGCGCTTGAGATCGTCAATCTCTTTGCTGCTGGAGTTTGAGCTGGAACCGCTGTTGCGTTTGAGTTCTTCGATCTGACGGGCCTGCTCGCTGATGGTGCGCTTCTGGCTTTCCAGTTCGCTGGCGTTGGCCTTCACGGTTTTTTGCAGGTTTTCCAGGTCATCGATGCTGACGCTGGTTCTGACGAGTGTGTCCTTGCCGAATGAATTGTGGAGGGCGGAGATTTTGTCGGAGTACAGCGAAGGGTCAGAGGTGACTTCGACAGCCGCTTGAGCCGCGCTGGCCAATGTCAGACTGCCAAGCAGGAGGGTAGCGGTGGCAAGCTGGGTAGACAAAAGCTTCGAAAAAATGCGCATCACTGGGGTTCCTTGTGAAGTGCCGATGTGGCACATCGCTATGACTTGGGATTTCGACTTATGTTCCCACGGCTTCTTTCAGGTGGTTTTTTATGTAAAGACCCGTGTAATTCATCGACAAAACGTCCTATATTCGTTGTCTGCATGAGCATCGCCCAGCAGTTTTCAGATGATCCCGAATGGTTCTGAAGGCCAGACAAACCGGGCTTCAAACGGTTTTTTGCGTCAGAGAGATCCTTGATGATCCAGATCCATCTTCCATTCCCCAGATCAGCGAGAACGCCATGACCGTTAAAGAATTGACCCAAGAAGCCAGACACGAAGAAGCCCTGAAAAAATACGTGCTGGACGCGCCCCAGTTGCTGGAAGAGATCAAGGACTTGCCCGCCGACGATCAGAAAGACCAGATCCAGTGGGCGTTCGAGGATGAGGCGGAAGCTCAGGGCTTGCAGCCGTGGGAACTGACGCTCAAATACACCACAACCCCCGAAGAGTTCGAGGCCGCGCGCCTGGCGCTGCACAAGGAGGCGGCCGAGGTATTGGGCGTCGAGTGGGAAGAGTACTGCGAGATGAACAATCTGGTGGTCTAAAAAAAATGCCAGCCTTCATCAGGCTGGCATTTTTTATATCAAAGGCGTGATCAGAGACTCAGTCGCATCGACAGATCCACAGCCTTCACATCCTTGGTCATCGCACCAATCGAAATATAATCCACCCCGGTTTCGGCGATTGGCAGCAACGTACTTTCGTTGATACCACCGCTGGCCTCCAGTTTTGCCTTGCCGGCGTTCAGGCGCACGGCTTCACGCATGTCATCCAGGCTCAGTTCATCGAGCATGATGATGTCGGCACCCGCCGCCAGTGCTTCCTTCAGCTCCTCCAGACTCTCCACTTCAATCTCCACCGGTTTGCCCGGGGCGATCTTGTGCGCGGCCGCGATAGCCTCAGGAATGCCACCGCAGGCGGCGATATGGTTTTCCTTGATCAGGAAGGCGTCATACAGGCCGATGCGGTGGTTATGGCAACCGCCGCAAGTCACGGCGTATTTCTGGGCCAGGCGCAGCCCCGGCAGGGTTTTGCGGGTGTCGAGCAACTTCACCTGAGTCTCGGCGACGAAATCGGCCAGGTACTGCGCGCGAGTGGCCACGCCGGACAGCAATTGCAGGAAATTAAGAGCGCTGCGTTCACCCGTCAGCAGCGAGCGTGCCGGGCCTTCGAGATGGAATAGCACCTGATTGGGTTTCACCCGTTCACCATCGGCTACCTGCCAGTGCACCGCAACCCGCGGATCCAGCTGCCGAAACACGGCATCGACCCAAGCGGTGCCGCTAATGACGGCGGCATCGCGAGTGATGATGGTGGCTTTGGCCAGGCGTTCAGCCGGGATCAGTTGCGCGGTGATGTCGCCGCTGCCGATGTCCTCGAGCAACGCACGGCGCACGTTGGCTTCGATTTCGGCGGTCAAATCGGCGAGACGTAGATTCGGCATAACGGGCTCCACAAACAAAGTGGTCCGATTATAGGGCCATGCTGCGAGGCAACCCAAGGCATCAACGGCTATTCCATCGCTTGCCAACCTGCATTTGGTCGATTGGCGCGAGCAACCGTCGCTAAGCAAGGGGCCCTCATAAACGTCTATTTCTTGGGGAAGGGCAGAGTCTGCTGGCACAAGGAGAGTCTTTTGCAGATAATTCGCCTTGCATTTGACGTCATAGCTTTGACGTAACTCTGGATTCCTTATTATTGAATGACAACGGGTGGCGACTGTCCCCGTTGAGCGCCGGCTGTGTGGCCTGCGTGCTCGATCTTTCTCACCGAACCGAACCGAAGAATCACCGTTTCAGGAGGCTTGGATGCACAACGACGGGAATGTAGTGCCTTTGCACAAGGCCGCTACCGACCAGGCGACTCACTCGCCGCTCGCCCGCCTGCCCGTGATTCTGCTTCAGGTTCGCGACAAGGCTGCTCAACAGCTCAAGCAAGGTTTGCAGGAGCTGTTCGATAACGCCGACGACACCCTGTTCGAAATGGCCGACCGAGCCCGAAACAATGTCGAGCAAAACATCTTCTTCGAGGCCATGCGCGATTTGCGCCTCAAGCGCAAAAGCATCGAGCGCGGATTTCTCGAGCAATTCTTCGAGGCCTTCGTCAGCCTCGCGCAGTACGACATTTCTCAAACTGCCTTGCCCCGGACATTGGTTTTCGATGCCTCGACGTCGGTGCCCAGCGACGACATGGAACGCAACGTGGCGGTGGAGGCCATGGTCGGCAAAGTGCTGAATCGCGACGGTTTCGCCCTCGACCAGCTCACCGCCCGGCTCAGCACACTGCTGAGCAAGACGCTGGTCGAGCAGCACAACCCCTTGGGGCCGACGCTGCTCTGCGAGTATTTCTTGCAGGCCGGGCGCAACCTGGGCATGGAGATCAAGGTCAAGCTGATCATCCTCAAGCTGTTCGAGCGCTATGTGCTCAGCAATGCTGATCAGCTTTACGCCGAAGCCAATCAACTGCTGATCGCCACCGGCGTGCTGCCGGACCTCAAGCCCGCCCCGGCGCGGCGTGCCACCGATCGGGCGGCTGCGAGTGTTCGTGCTGACCCCGCTGAGACAGGCGTGCGGGCTGGCAATACGCAGATCGACGAGGACGTGCAGGAAGTCTTCGCCGCATTGCAGGAGTTGCTGTTCCATGTGCGTGGCAGCGTTGCGCCGACCCTGGAAGTCAGTGCCCAGACCCAGCCCATTTCAACCCGCGACCTGCTGCGCCTGCTCTCGCACTTGCAGCAATACGTGCCGGCGCTGGCGGCTCAGGACGATTTCGATCTGCGTAACCAGCTCGAACAACTGCTGACCCGCGTTAGCGTCAAAAGCGGCAAGTCGCGCGTGGTGGGGGTGGCCGACGAAGACGTGATCAACCTGATCGCCATGCTCTTCGAATGCATCCTCGATGACCGTAACCTGCCGGACTCCCTGAAGGCGCTGATCGGCCGTTTGCAGATTCCGATGCTGAAAGTCGCGGTGCTCGACAAAAGTTTTTTCAGCCGCAGCAGCCATCCCGCCCGGCGTTTGCTCAACGAAATCGCCGCTGCGGCCATGGGCTGGGGCGAGTGCGATGACCATGAGCGCGACAGCCTGTACCTGCGCATCGAGCAAGTGGTGCAGCGTTTGCTGAACGACTTTGTCGATGACCCGGCGATCTTTTCCGAATTGCTGGCGGATTTTCTTGCCTTCACCAGTGACGAACGCCGTCGCAGCGAATTACTCGAGCAACGCACCCGTGACGCCGAAGAAGGCCGCGCCAGGACCGAACTGGCGCGTCAGCGCGTCGAGCAGGCGCTGAACCAGGCGTTGGTGGGCAAGGTGCTGCCGCACAGCGTGGTGGCGTTTGTCCAGGGAGCCTGGAGCAAGGTGTTGTTGCTGACCTGCCTCAAGCACGGTGATCAATCCGCCGAATGGCACGCCGATGTGCAGACCATGGCGCAATTGATCTGGAGCGTGCAGCACCATGACGAACCTGACGCGAGCCTGCGCTTGTTGTCGCTGGTGCCGGGGTTGCTCAAGTCGTTGCGCGATGGGTTGAGCAGCTCGGCATTCGACCCATTCGCCACCAGTGAGTTTTTCAGTGAGCTGGAAGCCTTGCACGTTCAGCTGTTCGAACGGCCAGGCCGGAAAAACACGGTCGTTGACGCACTGATGATGGTCGACGTGCAGCAGCAAGTCGTGCTTCGCACCGCTGACGAAGGTCCGGTCGAAACGGCATCGATGCGTTTGCCGGAGGACGATGTTGCTCTGCTTCAGGTCGATCAGTTGCACCTGGGCTGCTGGGTCGAGTTTCAGGAAGACGAGGAAAACACCCTGCGCTGCAAGCTGGCGGCGATCATTGAAGCCACCGACAAATACATCTTCGTCAACCGTACCGGGATGAAAGTGCTGGAGCACAGCCGTACCGGTCTGGCCCTGGAGTTCCGGCGTGGCGCGGTGCGAACGCTGGACGACACCTTGCTGTTCGACCGGGCGCTGGAGTCGGTGCTGGGCAACCTGCGGCGTCTCAATCACGGCAAGTGATCGCGCGCCGAGGGTCTATCGCGGCATACTGGGCACCAACACAGTCGTCGTTGAAGGAACCTGTATGCAGTTGGACCCCGCGAGCGGTTGGTGTCAGGGCGTGCGCATATGCCCCTCGCCCAACTTCAATGCGCGCCCCGAGGGCGAAATTTCCCTGCTGGTGATCCACAACATCAGTTTGCCGCCAGCGCAGTTTCTGACCGGCAAGGTGCAGGAGTTTTTCCAGAATCGTCTGGATGTCACGGAACATCCCTACTTTGCAGGAATAGCCGACCTGCGGGTGTCTGCGCATTTTCTGATTGAACGTGACGGCACCGTCACTCAGTTTGTCTCTTGTCTTGAGCGTGCCTGGCACGCTGGCGTCTCGTGTTTCGAAGGACGGGAAACCTGTAACGATTTTTCCGTGGGCATCGAGCTTGAAGGCACGGATGATCTGCCGTTCACCGACGCCCAATATCAAGTGTTGACGGACCTGACGCGACAGCTGCAAAGCGCCTTCACGGGTATCACCGCGCAACGCATCTGCGGGCATAGCGACATCGCACCCGGGCGCAAGACTGATCCGGGACCGGCATTTGACTGGGCACGCTATCGCGTGGCTCTGGCAAAAGCTGCTCTGGAAAAAAAGGAGTAACAATGAGTTTTCTGGTGCTGCTGTTGGCGGTGTGGATCGAGAAATTCTCGGCCCTTCGCCATCGGGTTCAACGTGATGGCGGTTGGGTGCGTGAGCTGCACAAGCTTGAAGCCAACCCACGCATGACAAACCGTCCGTGGCTGATACTGGTGGTGCTGGTGTTGTTGCCGGTGGCGCTGTTGGGTTTGCTGTTGGTGGTGCTGGAGCCGGTAGCCTACGGTTTGCTGGCGTTACCGGTGCACCTGCTGGTGGTGATTTACAGTCTGGGCCGTGGTGATCTGCTGGCCGACCTCGGGCCGTTCCGCGATGCCTGGCGCCGGGAAGACCTGCAAGCCGCCGCCCATGTGGCCAAGCGCGACCTGAATATTTGCGCGGACAGCGGCGAGCAACTGCTGGAGCGAGTTGAAGGGCATCTGCTGTGGCAGGCCTATCAGAGCTTTTTCGCGGTGATCTTCTGGTACTTCCTGCTGGGCCCGGTTGCTGCGTTGAGTTATCGACTGCTGGCGCTGGCCGAGGAGCACGGGCAGAACCCGGCCGTGGTCGAGCGAGCAGCACAGCTGCGTCATGCGTTCGATTGGGTACCGGTGCGACTGCTGGCGGCAAGTTTTGCGCTGGTCGGCAACTTTGTCGCAGTCGGCCGGGTGATGCTGCACGAGCTACTGAACTGGAACATCAGCGCCGCCCAACTGATCGAGAAGGTCGGGTTGGTGGCCGGTGAAATTCCGGCGCCGGTGGTCGGGCCGGACGGCATCAACAGCCTCGACCGGATCTGGGAACTGCTGCTGCGCGCGGCAGTGCTTTGGTATGCCGGGTTTGCGTTGTGGACTGTTTTGTCCTGATTTCTGCTTTGAATCAAAAAGATCGCAGCCTTCGGCAGCTCCACAGGAATCGTGTGAATCTGTAGGAGCTGCCGAAGGCTGCGATCTTTTTCGTTAACCTTAAGTTACAAAACCTTCCTCCGATTTAAGCTATACAGAGATAGCGCCAATAGTGGCTATCTGCTGTCTCTGCGCGCCTGCCATAAAAATAAGAATTCAAAGGGAGACTTCACAGTGATGAGCTTGCTCTATCCCGCCGTCGCGCTGATGAACCGCCTGAGTTTCGGCATGAAGTTCAGCCTGATCAGCGTGCTGTTCCTCGTGCCGATGCTGGTGACCAACTTCTATCTGGTGCGCGATTCCTATCGCGAATTCCAGGGCACACGGGTCGAGCTGCAAAGCCTCGACCTGTTGGGCAGCGGCCTGAGCCTGCGCCGGGATCTGGAAACCCTGAACAACCTGGTGCAGATCAACGTCATCCTTGGCCAGTCCGGCAAGGCGGGTCATGTCGAGTCGAATATCAGTGCTCTGGAGCAAAGCGTTCTGACCCGTTTGCAAGGGCTGGCGGCGATGACCACTGACCCGGAGCAAATCACCTTTTTCGATGGTAAGCGCGATGAAATGATTGCCGCGTTCAAGGCCCAGCAAACGGAAACCTCCCTGCAAAGTAAAAGTGCGCTGATCGGCAAGTTGCTCGGCAACGCGCAGATTTTCAGCCAGATCATCGCCAGTCAGGCCGGCCTGAGCCGCGACAGCCAGAGCGACATGCGTCAGTTGAGCGAGCTCATTACCAACGTCACGCCAGCCGTCACCCAGACGCTCGGCGAAGGCCGGGCGATGGGTTCTTACTCGTTGGGGCAGGGCTTTCTCAATTCGGCCTCGAGCACCCGTTTCGATGAATTGCTGGTGCAGATCGAAAAGCTGCAGGCCGAATACGGTCTGAAATTGCAGGATGCTCTGGGCTCCAGTAAAGCAGCGCACGAAACCTTGGCCGCTCAGGCCGAAAGCAGCAAGGCCTCCCTGAAAAAGGCCAGTGAACTGTTCGAAGAACAGGTGGTGATGGCTGACACACTCGATGCACCGTGGCAGGCCTTTTACGATCAGGTCACGGGCCTGATCGACCAGACTTACCAACTCAATGAAGCCACCCTGAAGTTTCTCGGTACCCAGTTGCAGCAGCGGCTGGAGCAGCACCGCACCCACATGATCCTGCAGGCAGTGGCGCTGGCGCTGGTGTTTGTGTTGATTTTTTACCTCTATGGCGGTTTCTACGCCTCGACCCGCACCACCCTCAAGCGTCTTGGCGCGGTGATGGACAAGGTGGCGGCCGGGGATATGACCGTGACCTTCAGCGCCAACAGTCGCGATGAACTGGGCGAGTTGGGCGAGGTATTCACCGGCACCGTGAAGAAAATCCATGACCTGATCGAACGGGTGGGCCAAACCGTCAGTGAGGTCGAGCGTCAGGCCGGCCAGGTCGAGAACGTGTCCGCCCAGAGCAATCAGGCATGCGCGGGGCAGCGTACGCAGATCGAGCAAGTCGCCACGGCGATGAATCAGATGTCAGCCACGTCTCTGGAAGTGGCGCGCAGTGCCGCGGCGGCCGTCAGCAGCGCCCACAGCGTCAACGACGAAACCATCAGCGGGCGCGGGTTGGTGGAGTCCCAGCAGGGCAGCATCGCTGCACTGGCCAGTGAAATCGATCAGTCGGTGCGGGTGATCAACCAACTGGCCAGTGACAGCCAGTCCATCAGTCGTGTGCTGGAAGTGATCAAAAGCATCGCCGAACAGACCAACCTGCTGGCGCTCAACGCGGCCATCGAAGCCGCGCGCGCGGGCGAGCAGGGTCGTGGTTTTGCGGTGGTGGCGGACGAGGTCCGGACCCTGGCCAAACGCACCCAGCAATCGACCGAAGAAATCGAGCAGATGATTGCCAAACTGCACAGCGGTGTCGGGGCGGCGGTCAAGGCGATGGGCACCAGCCATCAGATGGCCAACGGCACGGTCGGGCAGTCGGAAAAGGTTCAGCAGGCGCTAGAAAACATCCTCGGCGCCGTCGGCATGATCGTCGACCAGAACCAGCAGATCGCCGCTGCGGTAGAGCAGCAGACCGCCGTGGCTCACGATATTGACCAGAACATCGTCGAGATCAACCGCGCCGGTGAGCGCACCGCCGAGGGCGCGCACCAGACTGAAGATGCCAGTCGTGCGTTGTCGGCGCAGGTGGTTGAACTCAAACAATTGATCAGCGCGTTCCGGGTTTAAAAAGCACCCCGGAACAAATGTGGGAGCGGGCTTGCTCGCGAAGAGGTCGTCACATTCAACATTGATGTGACTGATAAACCGCTTTCGCGAGCAAGCCCGCTCCCACAGGTATTGTGTGAATCAGTGGATTACCAGTTAAACAACTCACACGCATTGGCCGTGCTGGTGGCAGCCAGTTGTTCGGGGCTGATCGCCATGAGGGCGGCCAGTGCCTCGCAGATCGCCGGCAAATGCGCCGGGCTGTTGCGTTGACCGGGGAACATGGCGGGGGCCATGTCCGGTGAGTCGGTTTCCAGTACCACCGATTCAACGGGTAAACCGGCGAGCACGCGGTGCATGCGCAGGGCCTGCGGCCAGGTCGCGGCGCCGCCGAGGCCGAGTTTGAAACCCAGCTTGATGTATTCGCGGGCCTCTTCCTGGCTACCGGCGAAGGCATGAATGATCCCCGCGCGTTTCAAGCGAAACCGTTTGAGCGTGGCAATCACCGCTGCATGGCTGCGTCGCACGTGAATCAGCGCCGGCAGATTGAAGTCCGCCGCCAATTGCAGTTGGGCGTCGAACAGCGCTTGCTGGCGTTCACGATCCAAAGTTTCGATGAAGTAATCCAGACCGATCTCACCCACCGCGCATAACTGTCGATGGCCCGCCAGACGCGTCAACCAGTCACCGAGTTCGGTCAAGTCCTCAGGGCGATGGTCATCCAGATACACCGGGTGCAAACCGAACGCCGCATGCAGATCGGGATCGCTTTGCACCAGATCCCAGACCCGCTGCCAATTGGCCTGATAAACCCCCAGCACCACCATCCGTCGCACGCCGAGGGCGCGGCTCTCGGCCAGCAGCGCCTGACGATCCACGTCGAAATCCGGGAAATCCAGATGAGTGTGGGTGTCGATCAGTTCCACGGCTCAGTCCTGATGAATACGCTGCTTGAAGGTCCGCGCGATGGCCTGCACGCCGGGTTGGTAATCGGCCTGTTCAATGGCCGCCAACGCCAGTTGCAAAGCCTTGTCGGCGATCAGCTGATGCTGCTGGGACATGGCGTTGACCGGCAGTGGCAGGAAGTCCAGCAACTGCGTATCACCGAAGGTGCCCAAGCGTAGCGGGCGGGACTTCAGCGGGAAGTCGTGCAAGGCATCGAACACGCCCTGAAGCAGCACGTAGGATGTAGTCACCAACGCATCCGGCAAATGGCCCAGGCGCTGAAGCAACTCTTCCATCAATTGTTTGCCGCACTCTCGACTGAACGACTCGCCGTGTTCGATCAGCGCCTCGCCTTTGAAGCCGTTCAGCGCTTGCTTGAAACCTGCCGCCCGTTCCTGGCTGATACTCAATTCGGGACGGGCACCGATCAGCGCGATCTGCTTGGGCAACGGGTCCAGCAGGCTGCGGGTAAGCTGCAGACTGGCTTCGCGGTCGTCACTGATCACCGAGCAAAAGTGCTCAGGCTCCATCACCCGGTCGATGGCGATGATCGGAATGCCTTTGGCCTGCAACTGACGGTAGCTGTCATCGCCGGCCGGCAGGCAACTGGCGACGATCAGCGCATCGCAACGTCGGGCGCGGAACAGTTGCAGCAATTGCCGTTCGCTGTCCGGCGCATCGTCGGAGCTGGCGATCAGTAGCTGATAGCCGCGAGCCCGGGCGCCTTGTTCCAGCAGTTTGGCGATTCGCGCGTAACTGGGGTTTTCCAGGTCCGGCAGAATGAAGCCCAAGGTGCGGGTGTGCCGACTGCGCAACCCGGCGGCCTGAGGGTTGGGTGTGAAGCCATGTTGTTCGACCACTGCGCGCACACGTTCGACGGTGGCGCTGCTGATCCGTTGCTGTTCAGCCTTGCCATTGATGACATAACTGGCGGTAGTCACGGAGACGCCGGCCAACTGTGCAATATCACTGAGTTTCAACCCGGGTTTTCCTTATTTGTTCGAGCTTGCCCGACATTTTCGCCAATCCTACCCGATTCGGGCAGGCGACCATTGTCGCAGCACATCCGACAATTGGACTTCAAGGATGAGACATTATCGAGTAACGTGCCTAACATTCTAGATTAAACGTTTCAGCAGGCGTATTTTCTACGTTACAGGTCGCTTTGGACGGTTCTGCCGCGAAACCGCCAAAACTGCCCCTGAAAAGGCGCTCTCAAGGGCCTAAGCTGAATCAATCAAAACAATACCTGGCGTCACACGGCGCCAAAAAGGAGAAAGCATGCTCGAGCTCACCATAGAGCAGATATCCATGGGCCAGTCGGCTGTGGATAAAGCCACCGCCCTGCAATTACTCGCTGACCGACTCGTGACCGATGGCCTGGTGGCCGATGGTTACCTCGCGGGCTTGCAGGCCCGGGAAGTCCAGGGCTCGACCTTTCTCGGCCAAGGTATTGCCATCCCACACGGCACCCCGGAAACCCGCGATCTGGTGTTTTCCACCGGCGTGCGGTTGATGCAGTTTCCTGACGGCGTGGACTGGGGCGATGGCCAGATCGTTTATCTGGCGATTGGTATCGCCGCCAAATCCGATGAACACCTGCGCCTGTTGCAACTGCTGACCCGCGCCCTCGGTGAAACCGATCTGGGCCAGGCCCTGCGCCGCGCCAGTTCCGCCGAAGCCTTGTTGAAACTGCTGCAAGGCGCGCCGCAAGAATTGGCGTTGGACGCACAGATGATCGGCCTCGGTGTTTCCGCTGATGACTTCGAAGAACTGGTCTGGCGCGGTGCCCGCTTGCTGCGTCAGGCCGATTGCGTGAGCAATGGTTTTGCCGGCGTCTTGCAGCAGGTCGACGCGCTGCCGCTGGGCGATGGCCTGTGGTGGTTGCACAGCGAACAAACGGTGAAGCGTCCGGGCCTGGCGTTCGTTACCCCGGACAAACCCATGCGCTACCTCGGTCAGCCGTTGAGCGGGCTGTTCTGTTTGGCCAGCCTTGGTGAAGCCCATCAGGCATTGCTCGAACGCCTTTGCGCGTTGCTGATCGAAGGCCGTGGTCATGAATTGGGCCGTGCCACCAGCAGCCGCGCGGTGCTGGAAGTCCTCGGCGGTGAAGTGCCGGCGGATTGGCCAAGCGCACGCATTGCCCTGGCCAACGCCCACGGTCTGCATGCGCGCCCGGCGAAGATTCTCGCGCAGCTGGCGAAAAGTTTTGAAGGCGAAATCCGCGTGCGTATCGTCGATGGCCACGACAGCGCGGTGTCGGTGAAGAGTTTGAGCAAACTGCTCAGTCTCGGCGCCCGTCGCGGTCAGGTGCTGGAATTCATCGCCGAACCAACCATCGCCGCCGACGCCTTGCCGGCCTTGCTGGCGGCCATCGAAGAAGGCCTCGGTGAAGAAGTCGAGCCGCTGCCGGCAGTGAGCCAACAGCGCGAAGTGATCGCCGATGTTGCCGAAGTGCTGCTCGCACCGGTCTCCGGCAGTTTGATTCAGGCGATTGCTGCCGCGCCAGGGATCGCCATCGGCCCGGCGCATATCCAAGTGCTGCAAGTCATTGATTACCCGCTGCGCGGTGAGTCTGCCGCCATCGAGCGCGAACGTCTCAAGCATGCGTTGGCGGATGTGCGTCGCGACATCGAAGGCCTGATCGAGCGCAGCAAGGCCAAAGCGATTCGCGAGATTTTCATCACCCACCAGGAAATGCTCGACGACCCGGAACTGACCGACGAAGTCGACACCCGCCTCAAGCAAGGCGAAAGCGCCGAAGCGGCGTGGATGGCGGTGATTGAAGCGGCTGCCAAACAACAGGAATCGCTGCAGGACGCCTTGCTCGCCGAACGTGCCGCCGACTTGCGCGACATTGGCCGTCGGGTGCTGGCGCAATTGAGTGGCGTCGAAACGCCAGCCGAGCCGGAGCAGCCGTACATTCTGGTGATGGACGAAGTCGGCCCATCCGACGTGGCACGTCTCGATCCAACGCGCGTCGCCGGTATCCTCACCGCTCGCGGTGGCGCCACTGCCCACAGCGCCATCGTCGCGCGTGCCCTCGGTATTCCCGCGCTGGTGGGCGCCGGTGCTGCGGTGTTGCTGTTGAAGCCGGGCACGCCGCTGTTGATCGATGGTCAACGTGGTCGCCTGCATGTGGACGCCGATGCCGCGACCTTGCAGCGCGCCACTGAAGAGCGCGACACCCGTGAACTGCGCTTGAAAGCCGCCGCTGAACAACGCCATCAACCGGCGTTGACGACTGACGGCCACGCGGTGGAAGTGTTCGCCAATATCGGTGAAAGCGCCGGCGTCACCAGTGCGGTGGAGCAGGGCGCCGAAGGCATTGGCCTGCTGCGTACCGAACTGATTTTCATGGCCCACTCCCAGGCACCGGACGAGGCGACTCAGGAAGTCGAATACCGTCGTGTGCTCGATGGCCTGGCCGGTCGACCGCTGGTGGTGCGCACCCTTGACGTCGGTGGTGACAAACCGCTGCCGTACTGGCCGATCGCGAAAGAAGAAAACCCGTTCCTCGGCGTGCGTGGCATTCGCCTGACCCTGCAACGTCCGCAGGTCATGGAAGCGCAATTGCGCGCCTTGCTGCGAGCGGCTGACAACCGTCCATTGCGGATCATGTTCCCGATGGTCGGCAGCGTCGATGAGTGGCGTCAGGCTCGGGACATGACCGAACGTCTGCGTCTGGAAATCCCGGTTGCGGACCTGCAACTGGGGATCATGATCGAAGTGCCGTCGGCCGCTTTGCTGGCGCCGGTGCTGGCCAAGGAAGTGGACTTTTTCAGCGTCGGCACCAACGACCTGACGCAATACACCCTGGCCATCGACCGTGGTCATCCGACCTTGTCGGCTCAGGCTGATGGCTTGCATCCGGCGGTGCTGCAACTGATCGACATCACCGTGCGTGCGGCTCATGCTCATGGCAAGTGGGTCGGCGTGTGCGGTGAACTGGCGGCCGATCCGCTGGCGGTACCGGTGCTGGTGGGCCTGGGTGTGGATGAGTTGAGCGTGTCGGGCCGCAGCATTGCCGAGGTCAAGGCGCGCATTCGTGAACTCAGCCTGACCCAGACTCAAACCCTTGCCCAACAGGCCTTGGCCGTGGGCAGCGCGAACGAAGTTCGTGCATTAGTGGAGGCCCTGTAATGGCCAAGATCTTAACCCTGACCCTTAACCCGGCGCTGGACCTCACCGTCCAATTACCGCTACTTACCCCCGGTCAGGTCAATCGCAGCGACGAAATGCACACCCACGCCGCCGGCAAAGGCGTGAATGTGGCGCAGGTGCTGGCCGACCTCGGGCATCAGCTGACCGTCAGCGGTTTTCTCGGGGAAGACAACCTCCAGGCGTTCGAAACCCTGTTTGCCAAACGCGGTTTTACCGACGCGTTTGTCCGTGTCCCCGGCGAGACCCGCAGCAACATCAAACTGGCAGAAAGCGATGGGCGCATCACCGACATCAACGGCCCGGGGCCCAGGGTCAGTGAAGCGGCGCAGCAGGCCTTGCTCGATCGACTCGATCAGATTGCTCCTGGGCATGACGCGGTCGTCGTGGCCGGTAGTTTGCCCCGTGGCGTGAATCCTCAGTGGTTGCGGGAGTTGATCCAGCGCTTGAAAAAACGCGGTTTGAAAGTGGCGCTCGACACCAGCGGTGAAGCCTTGCGCGCTGGCTTGGCTGCCGGCCCGTGGCTGATCAAACCCAACACCGAAGAACTGGCGCAAGCGCTGGATTGCGAGGTGGTTTCCGTGGGCGCCCAAGCGGAGGCGGCGAGCCGCTTGCATGCGCATGGTATCGAGCACGTGGTGATTTCCGACGGTGCCGACGGGGTGAACTGGTTCAGTGTCGGCTCGGCCATGCACGCCACGCCACCCAAGGTCAGCGTGGTCAGCACTGTCGGCGCGGGGGATTCGTTGCTGGCGGGCATGCTGCACGGTTTGCTCAGTGCCGATACGCCCGAGCAAACCTTGCGCACCGCCACCGCAATTGCCGCCATGGCCGTTACCCAGATCGGTTTTGGTATCGGCGACACCGCGCAACTGGCGCACCTCGAACAGGGCGTGCGCCTGCGCCCCCTGACAGAACAATAAGAGGGTTTGCAATGAAGTTAGCCATTGTTACGGCCTGCCCGAACGGCATGGTCACCAGTGTGCTGTGCGCTCGTCTGCTTGATGCAGCGGCCCAGCGTCAGGGTTGGAGCACCAGTGTCGAAGTCGTTGATGCGGCCCATCCGGAACGTCAGCTGTCGGCCGCGACCATTGAAGCCGCCGAGTGGGTGTTGCTGGTCACCAGCGCGCCGGTGGATATGTCGCGGTTCGTCGGTAAACGAGTGTTCCAGAGCACTCCGGCCCAGGCCCTGCAAGATGTCGAAGCGGTGCTGCGTCGCGGGGTGGAGGAGGCCGAGGTCTACGTCGCGCCCGAAGCTGCCGCCGAGCCGGTTGCCGTGGTTAAAAACGCGCCACGCCTGGTGGCTGTCACCGCGTGCCCGACCGGCGTCGCCCATACCTTCATGGCCGCCGAAGCCTTGCAGCAAGCGGCCAAGCGTCTGGGCTACGATCTGCAAGTGGAAACCCAGGGCTCGGTCGGCGCGCGCAATCCACTCAGCGCAGAGGCGATTGCCGATGCCGACGTGGTGCTGTTGGCGGCAGACATCGAAGTCGCCACCGAGCGGTTCGCCGGCAAGAAAATCTACCGCTGCGGCACCGGCATTGCGCTGAAACAAGCCGAAGCGACGCTGAACAAAGCCCTGGCCGAAGGCAAGCAGGAAAGCGCTTCGACCGGCGCCAAAGGCCCGGCCAAGCAAGAGAAGACCGGCATCTACAAACACCTGCTGACCGGTGTGTCGTACATGTTGCCGATGGTGGTGGCGGGCGGTCTGATGATCGCCTTGTCCTTCGTGTTCGGCATCACCGCGTTCAAGGAGGAAGGCACGCTGGCGGCTGCGCTGATGCAGATCGGCGGCGAGACCGCGTTCAAGCTGATGGTGCCGCTCCTGGCGGGCTACATCGCCTACTCGATCGCTGACCGCCCGGGCCTGGCGCCGGGGATGATCGGTGGTTTGCTGGCGAGCACCCTGGGCGCCGGTTTCATCGGCGGGATCATTGCCGGTTTCATCGCCGGTTATGCGGCCCAGGCGATCAACCGTTATGCGCGTTTGCCGCAGAGCCTTGAGGCGCTGAAACCGATCCTGATCATCCCGTTGCTGGCGAGCCTGTTCACCGGTCTGGTGATGATCTACGTGGTCGGCAAACCGGTGGCCGGGATGCTCGCGGGGCTCACGCACTTCCTCGACAGTATGGGCACCACCAACGCCATTCTGCTCGGTGTGCTGTTGGGCGGCATGATGTGCGTCGACCTCGGCGGGCCGATCAACAAAGCGGCTTATGCGTTTTCGGTGGGGCTGCTGGCGTCGCAAAGTTATGCACCGATGGCCGCGACCATGGCCGCCGGTATGGTGCCGCCGATTGGCTTGGGCATCGCTACGTTCATTGCCCGACGCAAGTTCGCCCAGACTGAACGCGAGGCCGGTAAAGCGGCGCTGGTGTTGGGGCTGTGCTTTATCTCCGAAGGGGCGATTCCGTTCGCGGCCAAAGACCCGCTGCGGGTGATTCCGGCGAGCATCGCCGGCGGCGCGCTGACCGGCGCGATGTCGATGTACTTCGGCTGCAAACTCATGGCGCCGCACGGTGGGTTGTTCGTGATGCTGATCCCGAATGCGATCAACCATGCGCTGTTGTATCTGCTGGCGATCGTGGCCGGGAGTTTGCTGACGGCGGTGACGTATTCGGTGCTCAAACGGCCTGAGACGGTGGAGTTGGCGCTGGAGCCGGCCAAGGCTTAAAAGCAAAAGATCGCAGCCTTCGGCAGCTCCTACATTGGGTTATGTGTACACCTGTAGGAGCTGCCGAAGGCTGCGATCTTTTTGTGTCATACCTGATTCATACAGCCATGCTTAAGTTTTCCTTTTTCAGGGAGAACACCATGAGCGAATTCGACCTCAGCCGTCGTCGTGTCATGCAGGTCGTTGGCGCTGGGCTGTTGATGCCTGGCCTGGCGCCGGCGGTGATTGCTTCGGTCAAGGATCGGCCGCAACTCACCGATGGCGTGCAGTCCGGCGACCTGTTGGGCGACCGGGCGATGATCTGGAGCCGTAGCGATCGTGCGGCGCGGATGGTGGTGGAATGGGACACGCGCAGCCTGTTCAGTAACCCTCGTCGATTCGTCTCTCCATTGGCCGATGCCCGCATCGACTTCACCGCCCGGGTCGAGCTCACTGGCCTGCCCGCCGATCAGGCGATTTTCTACCGTGTGACTTTCGAAGACGCCCAAAGCGGCGTTGCCAGTGAACCCTGGTTCGGTCATCTGCGCAGTGTGCCAACCGCTCGGCGGGATATTCGGTTCGTCTGGAGTGGCGACACGGTCGGCCAGGGCTTCGGCATCAATCCGGACATCGGCGGCATGCGCATCTACGAAGCCATGCGTTTGCGCCTGCCGGATTTTTTTATCCACAGTGGCGACACCATCTACGCCGACGGTCCCGTACCTGCGCAGCTCACAACAGAGAGCGGCCGGGTGTGGCGCAACCTCACCAGCGAAGCCAAGAGCAAAGTCGCCGAAACCCTCGACGATTATCGCGGCAATTACCGCTACAACCTGATGGACGAAAACATCCGCCGTTTCAATGCCGAAGTCCCCCAGATCTGGCAGTGGGATGACCACGAAGTGGTGAACAACTGGTCGCCGGGCAAACAACTGGATGAGCGCTACAAGAGCAAAGATATCCACAGCCTGGTGGGCCGTGCGCGCCAGGCCTGGCTGGAATATGCGCCGATGCGCTTGCAGAGTGCCGATGACGGCGGGAGGATTTATCGCAAGCTGAGTTATGGGCCGATGCTTGATGTGTTCGTGCTCGACATGCGCAGCTATCGCGAAGCCAATGACGACAACCTGGGTGCCGCCAAACCGTTTCTCGGTCGCGAACAATTGGACTGGCTCAAACGCGAATTGAAAGGCTCCCAGGCCCAATGGAAAGTTATCGCCGCCGACATGCCCATCGGCCTCGGCGTACCCGACGGTGAAGTCCGCCCCGGTGTGGCGCGGTGGGAAGCGGTGGCCAATGGTGACCCTGGTCCGGCTCAGGGCCGTGAAGTGGAAATCGCTGAATTGCTCGGTTTTCTGCGGGCGCAGCAGGTGCGTAATTTCGTATTTCTCACGGCGGATGTGCATTACTGCGCGGCGCACCATTACCACCCGGATCGCGCGGCGTTTCAGGACTTTGAACCGTTCTGGGAATTTGTCGCCGGGCCGCTGAATGCGGGGAGCTTCGGGCCGAATGCGCTGGATAAAACCTTCGGCCCCGAAGTGGTGTTCGAGAAAGCCCCAGCGGCGCAGAACACCTCGCCGTTTGCCGGGTTTCAGTTTTTTGGCGAGGTGAATATCGACGGGCAGACGGGGGAGTTGAGTGTGGTGCTGCGGGATCTGGATGGGGTGGGGGTGTTTGAGCGCAAGTTGCAGCCGGTTTGAGGGGCTGCACGATCGTTCCCACGCTCTGCGTGGGAATGCCTCAACGGACGCCCCGCGTTCGGCTTGAAAGGGACGCGGAGCGTCCCGGGCTGCATTCCCACGCAGAGCGTGGGAACGATCAGAACAGGCGCGTGCGTGTCAGTACACGTCGCGGCGGTAGCGGCCTTGTTCGATCAGGCGGTCGACTTCTTCAATGCCAAGCAATTCGTTAAGCGCGTGATCCACCCCTGAAGCCATCCCCTGCAAACTGCCGCAGATGTAAATCACGGCGCCATCGGCCAGCCATTTTTTCAACTCATCGGCCGACTCGCGCAGCCGATCTTGCACATAGATCTTCTCGGCCTGATCTCGGGAGAACGCCAGGTCCAGTCGTTCCAGATCCCCGGCAGTCAACCATTCCTCAAGCTCATTGCGGCACAGGTAATCGTGTTCTCGATTACGCTCACCGAACAGCAGCCAGTGACGCTGCTGCCCATCGGCAATCCGCGCCTTGAGCAAACTGCGCAACCCGGCCAGCCCGGTGCCGTTGCCTAGCAGGATCATCGGCACCGGTTCGTTCGGTAGATGGAAACCACTGTTACGTCGTACCCGCAAACTGATGCTGCTACCCACGGGAGCGTGTTCGGTCAACCAGCCGGAACCGACGCCAAGGCTGCCGTCGGCGTGCAATTCCTGACGCACGATCAATTCCAGCACGCCGTCGGCGGCGATCGAGGCGATGGAGTATTCGCGCATGGCCAACGGCACCAGGGCGTCCGCCAGCGCTTGCGCGTGCAGGCCGACCAGATGGGCGCGGCTCTCGGGCAGTTGGCGGCTGGCCAGGGCTTGCTCCAGCGTTTGCGACAGGCCATCGAACTCAACCGTGGCCCGACCGTCGATCCCCAGGCCGTCGAGGAAATGCTCGATGGCCCACGGGCAATTGCGCGGCAGTACTTCCACCAGATCACCGGCCAGCCAGCTGCTGGTGGTGGGGGCGCTGAGGCCCAGCAAATACACAGGCGAACCGCTGCTGTCCGGGTTCATCAATTCGCGGCGGGTCAGGGTCCAGTTGTCGTAGCTTGGCGCTTGCCAGGTATCTACCGGCGCCTGTCCGGTCAGCAGGCCGAGTTGCTGTTGCCAGTGGCGCAGGGCGTAGGGGTCGCCGCTGTCGACTTCCACCGGGGCGAACAAGGTCTTGCCGCCGTGCTCGCCCAGCCAGGTGTGCAAGCGGCGGGCGAAGCCGCAGAAGTGTTGATACTGACGGTCACCGAGGCCGAGCACGGCATAGTTAAGGCTGTCGAAGCTCAGTGCACGACCCAGTACTTTGCGTTCGAATCCTCGGGCGCTGTCCGGCGCTTCACCGTCGCCGAAGGTGCTGACCACAAACAGCGCGTTGCTGGAATCCTGCAGATCCTGTTCGCTGACATTGGCCAACGGTTGGACCTTCACCGGCAACCCGGCGGCCTGCAATTGCCCGGCGGTCTGCCAAGCCAGTTGTTCGGCGAACCCGCTCTGGCTGGCGAAGCCGATCAGCCATGCCGGCGCGTCGCTGCCCGGTTGCGCGAGGCCTTTGCGGGCGTCCTTGATCTGACGTTTCTTGCGTCGACGGTCCAGGTACAGCAACCAGCCGGTGATGAAAAACAGCGGCATGGCCAGTGCGGCGATCGTCACGATAATCCGCCCGATAATCCCGAAATAACTGCCGACGTGCAGCGCGTAGACACTGGTCAGCAACTGCGCCTTGAGGCTCTTGTCGCTGTAGCGGTCATGACGGCTGACGATGCCGGTCGCCGGATCGAGGGTGAGCTGGTTCCGTGCCATGTCGTGGGGTGAGTTCTTCAGCAGGTAGAACACCGTTGCCGGTTGTCCGGCCACGGGCGGCATACGCACGTTGTAGGACGAAAGCCCGGGGCCCGCGGCGCTGTAGATGCTGCTCCATATCGCCGCGTAGTCGGCAGTGGGGGCTGGGCCGCTTGGCGCAGGCCCACGACCACTGCGTACTCGTTCGTTCTGTGGCGAATCGGAAAGCAGCCGCGTCAGGCCCTTGTTGTACCACTCGTACGACCAGGTCAGCCCGGTCAGCGCCGCCAAAAGATAGAACATCAGGCACCAGGTACCGGCCACCGAGTGCAAATCCCAGTTGAAGCTGCGGCCCTTTTTGTTCCAGTCGAGGGTCAGCCAGGCGCGCCAGTTTTTCCACTGACGCGGCCAGCGCATATACAGGCCGGACAAACAGAAGAACACCAGAATCAGCGTACAGGCGCCGGTGATCTGCCGGCCGATATCGCCCATGGCCAGGATCCGGTGCAGTTGCAGCATCAGGCCAAAGAAATCCTGGCCCGTGACGTCACCCATGAACTCGCCGGTGTACGGGTCGAAGTAACGCATCGGCCCGCGACGTTCACCGGGTGGCGCCGTGAAGATCACCCGCGCGGCGTTGCCGCTGTCGGTCTCGACCCAGAGCATCGAGACTTTTTTACCCGAAGCGCCTTCGATTTTTTCCACCAGCTCGACAGGCGGCAGTACGCCGGCAATCTGCTTCTCGACGTGCAGCACAGAAGGGTTCAACGCTCGCAGGATTTCATCCTGGAACGATACCGCCGCCCCGGTGATGCCCATCAGGGCCAGGACCAGTCCGGCGCTGATGCCGAAAAACCAGTGCAACTGGAACAGGGATTTCTTCAACACGTCGCTCGCCTTGTTCGTTCAAAAGTCATCATCACGGTGCGCATTATGCCGTGAGTTGTCGAGAAGCATTCTTTTTTACACACAAAAACCCGATGGAGCGACAGCGTGGAGCGTCAGACACAAAAAAGCCCATGACACGTCATGGGCTTTTTGATTTCTGCGTGTGGTTTTTACACGTAGAACGACTTCAGCGGCGGGAAGCCATTGAACTCAACGGCGCTGTAGCTGGTGGTGTACGCACCGGTCGACAACCAGTACAAACGGTCACCGATCGCCAGGTTCAGCGGCAGGCCGTACTTGTAATTTTCGTACATGATGTCAGCGCTATCGCAGGTTGGACCGGCGATAACCACTTCTTCCATCTCGCCTTTCTTCTCGGTCCAGATCGGGAACTTGATGGCTTCGTCCATGGTTTCGATCAGGCCAGAGAATTTGCCCACATCCGTGTACACCCATCGCTCTACGGCAGTACGGGATTTACGGGCGACCAGCACCACTTCGCTGACCAGAATACCGGCGTTGGCGATCAGCGAACGGCCTGGTTCCAGAATGATTTCCGGCAGGTCGTCACCGAAGTCTTCCTTGAGGAAACGGATGATTTCTTCAGCGTAGGTTTCCAGGCTGTTGGTGCGGGTGATGTAGTTGGCCGGGAAGCCACCGCCCATGTTGATCAGCTTGAGGACGATGCCGTCTTCTTCTTTCAGGCGTTCGAAGATCACTTTGACCTTGGCGATCGCTGCGTCCCAGACGCTGATGTCGCGCTGCTGCGAGCCGACGTGGAACGAGATGCCGTAAGGCACCAGGCCCAGGTCGCGAGCGAGGATCAGCAGGTCCATGGCCATGTCGGTCTGGCAGCCGAATTTACGCGACAGTGGCCAGTCGGCGGTGGTCGAGCCTTCAGTCAGGATGCGCACGTAGACTTTCGAGCCTGGAGCTGCCTTGGCGATGTTGCGCAGGTCGGCTTCGGAGTCGGTGGCATACAGACGCACGCCCTTCTCGTAGAAGTAGCGAATGTCTTTGGATTTCTTGATGGTGTTGCCGTAGCTGATGCGATCCGGACCGACGCCCTGGTTCATCACTTTGTCGAGCTCGTAGATCGAGGCGATGTCGAAGTTCGAGCCTTTCTCTTTGAGCAGGTCGATGATTTCAACGGCCGGGTTGGCCTTGACTGCGTAGTAGACCTTGGCGAATTCGAAACCGGCGCGCAGGTCGTCATAGGCCTGGCTGATCATCGCGGTGTCGATCACCACGAACGGGGTTTCTTGTTTGTCGGCGAAGGCCTTCATTTTCTGGAAGGTATCGCGCGCGAAATAGTCTTCGACGTTGATCGACATGCTGGGAACTCCTACTGGCAAACTGAAATTAACAATGGGTGCAAATGAACGTCCTCCGTATCCCCACTTTGGTTCGCCTACTTCCCAAGGCATGTCGCCGAAAGCAAAAAGGCCATGGGAAGCGGTGCTTTCCCTTGGCCTTGCTGTCTCGTCGTCAGTACTTGAGCCGGATGGATCGTTTCCAGCATGGACGTTCGGCGCGAACTTTAGGGCGTGAGGAGCTCGAGATCAACAAAAAATGTCGCGTTTTTGCACGCTTCCGTCGTGCGGTCCCGGACAGCTACCTGTGTAGCTGACCGTGATGACGGATTGATGTTCCCCCCGAAGGGGGAAGCTTGAGTGTTTCGGGGAGGGAGAGCGAGGTAACAGGGAGCACTGCTTGGAATAACCGAATCAGTCGAATACTTCTACTACCACGTTATAGTTCCCCGAAATAGACGGACTGGTTTGCGTGGTGACTACAGCGCTGATGGTCATGTTTTGCTGCACGTTTGTTGCTACAACTCTTCCGTCCAAGCCTCCCCGGCCAAACACCGATACACCAGGAAGGGGATTGACTAATCTCCAGCTTCCTGTCACGCCGGGTACTACGTTGCCTTGTGCATCCAGTGCATCACCGGCCGGGAGTTTTTCAAGGTTGCCTCCCCGGCGAACTCTGTTCGGATTGCCAGCACCGCTGAATCGAATTCTGACAGGGGGGCCGACGTCGACGGGAGTATCACTCGGTGGTGAGGTCAAGCTGGCATCATCCATTGATTGCTCCTAAAGCGGATATAGTCGAATAAGGCGGACGCCTTATTGTCAGTTGATCGACGTGAATGGTTGATCAGCTGTCCGTCTATATTTAAAGGAGTTATGCGGAGAAAAGAACCTGACAGATGTAACAGGTTTCAATCACAATTTGGAATAAGCAGCTTTCTTTTATGATTATTTTGCCCAGTAAATAGCAAAACCGCCGCTGAAATACTGATATCAGCGACGGCCTGTCAGATCAGGCGACAGCAGTCTCGGCCGGCGAAACAATACTGGTCTTGCCCCCACGAGATTTACCGGAGCTCAAATACTCGGCAATCGATTCCTGAGTCACCTCACCCAGGAACACCCGCTCCGCATCCATCACCGGCAGCCACGAGCGGTTGAACTCGTACATGCGCGACAGCAGGATGCGCAAATGCTCGTCGTAGGCCGCGGTGGCGTTGAACTCGCGCAGGTATTGCGCACAGGTGCCGGTCTGGCGGTGCAGGTCGCGACGGCGCACGTAGCCCAAGGCCTTGTTCTCGGCGCAGGTAACCACCACGTAGCGACGGTCGTGTTCGTCCATCAATTCCAGCGCATCGGCCACCGGCGTTTCCGGGCTCACCGAGGGTGCGTTGTCCGCCGCGTCTTCGGCTTTCACCAGCAACAGACGCTTGAGCGTGCTGTCCTGGCCGACGAAGTTGCTGACAAAGTCATCCGCCGGGTGCGCGAGCAGGGTGTCCGGGTGGTCGATCTGCAGCAGTTTGCCCGCGCGGAAAATCGCGATCTTGTCGCCCAGCTTGATCGCTTCGTCGATGTCGTGGCTGACCATGATCACGGTCTTGTTCAGCGCCCGTTGCATTTCGAAGAATTCGTTCTGAATCATCTCGCGGTTGATCGGGTCGACCGCGCCGAACGGTTCGTCCATCAACAACAGCGGCGCATCCGCCGCCAGTGCGCGAATCACGCCGATCCGCTGCTGCTGGCCACCGGACAACTCACGGGGATAGCGAGTCAGATACTGCTTGGGTTCGAGCTTGATCATGCTCATCAACTCGCGGGCGCGGTCGTGGCATTTCTGTTTGTCCCAGCCGAGCAGACGCGGAACGATGGTGATGTTTTCCTCGATGGTCATGTTCGGGAACAGACCGATCTGCTGGATCACATAACCGATGTTGCGACGCAGGGTCACGGCGTCGAGGTCGGTGGTGTCTTCGCCGTTGATCAGGATCTTGCCGGAGGTTGGCTTGATCAGGCGGTTGATCATCTTCAGCGTGGTGCTTTTACCGCAGCCCGATGGCCCCAGGAACACACAGATTTCGCCTTCATTGACGGTCAGGCTTACCGAGTCCACGGCTTTCACATCTTTGCCGTTGCTTTGGAAGGTCTTGCTGAGGTTTTGAAGTTCGATCATTTGAGCAATCCTTTTGGAGTCAGCGTGCGTTGCAGCCATTGCAGAAGCAGGTCGGCGAAGATGGCCAGGAGACTGACCAGCACGGCGCCGACGATCAGCATCGACATGTCGCTGCGGCTGATGGAAGCGAGAATGAGTACACCGAGGCCACCGGCGCCGATGGTCGCAGCGATGGTCATCACACCAATGTTCATGACCACGGCGGTGCGCACACCGGCGAGGATCACTGGCACCGCGATGGGCAGTTCGACCATGCGCAGGCGCTGGCCGAAGGTCATGCCGATGCCACGCGCTGCTTCGCGAATGCCCGGTTCGACGCCGGTCAGCGCCAAATAGGTGTTACGCATGATCGGCAGCAGCGAGTACAGAAACACTGCGGTGATCGCCGGCATCGGGCCGAGGCCCTGGCCGAACTTGGAGTAGAACGGCAGCAGCAGGCCGAACAGCGCAATCGACGGCACGGTCAGCAACACCGTAGCGCTGGCTTGCAACGGGCCAGCCAGTGTCGGGAAACGGGTCATCAGGATGCCCAGCGGCACGCCGACCAGAATCGCCAGGGTCACGGCGATGCCGACCAGAGTGATGTGCTGCCCGGTCAGGTGCAAAACCTGCGGCCAATCGAGATGGGAAAAGGCGTTCAGAAATTCCATGTCTTTTCCTCCTCAGTTGATGGGGTGTTGGCGCAGGAAATCAGCGGCAACGGATGAAGGGCTTTCGTGATCGACATCGACCCGCGCGTTGAGCTGGCGCATGGTTGCGTCGTCGAACAGTTCGGCCAGTGGCTTGAGCTCTTCGGCGAGTTTCGGGTAGGCGTCGAGGTAAACCTGACGCACCACTGGGGCGGCGGTGTAGTCGGGGAAGTAATGCTTGTCGTCTTCCAGCAACTTGAGTTTGAAGGCGTTCAAACGACCGTCGGTGGTGTAGACCAGACCGGCAAACACCTGGCCATTACGCAGCGCGGTGTAGACCAACCCGGCATCCATCTGACGGATGTTTTTACGCGTCAGGTTCATGCCGTAGAGATCCACCATGCCATCGAGACCGTCGGAACGGTTGGCGAACTCGGTGTCCAGGGCGACGAGGTGATGGGTCTTCGCCTCAGCCTGCAGCACCGTGTTCAGCTCGCTGATGGTGTTGATCTGCGGATAGGCTTTTGCGGTGTTTTCCGGCAGGGCCAGGGCGTAGGTGTTGCTGAACTTCGACGGGGTGAGCCAGACCAGGCCTTTTTTCGCGTCGAGTTCTTTCACCCGGGCGTAGGACTGAGCGCTGTCGAGCTTGTCGGTGACGTGGTTGTAAGCCACCAGCGACACGCCGGTGTATTCCCACATCAAATCCAGCTGACCACTTTCGTGGGCGCTGCGAGCCAGGTTGCTGCCCAGACCGCCGGTCACCTGGGTTTCGTACCCCTTGGTGCGCAGGTATTGGGAAGTGATTTCTGCCAGCAGGGTTTGTTCGGTGAACACCCGGGCGCCAATGCGAATCACGGGTTTTTCAGCGGCTTGGGCAAATCCTGCGAACAGCAGGGCGCAGCCTAGTAAAAAGCTAAATGTCTTCATGTTTATTCCTTTGCCGAGGCTTAAGACGGGCGCAAGCCGCGTTCGAGCCAGAGGCGGCTGGCGAGTGTCACCAGTCCGTCGAGCAGCAAGGCCAGCAGGGCGGTGCAGGCCGCCCCGAGCAGCAGTTGCGGCTGATTGTTCAGGGCGATGCCGGGGAAAATCAGGCTACCCAGACTGTTAGCGCCGATCAGGAACGCCAGCGGTGCGGTACCGACGTTGATCGCCAACGCCACGCGCACGCCGCCAATGATGATCGGCACGGCGTTCGGCAGCTCGACCCGCCACAGCACCTGAGTCGGTGTCATGCCGATGCCAACGGCCGCTTCCTTGAGTGAACCCTGAACGTTTTTCAGCCCTTCATAGGTGTTGCGCACAATCGGCAACAGTGAGGCGAGGAACAAAGCGAAGATCGCAGGGCCGCTGCCGATGCCGAGGATACCCAGGGCGATGGCCAGTACGGCTAGAGGCGGCACGGTGTTGCCGATGTTGAAGATCTGCATGAAGCGTTCAGCGCGGCCCACCATGTTCGGGCGGCTGAGGAAGATGCCGGCGGGTATGCCCACTACAAGGGCGGCCAGCATGGAAACGAGGACGAGAATCAGATGAGCTTGCAGGTAAAACAACAAATCGTCGCGGTACTGTTCGATCGTGTTGATGCCAATCCAGTGGACCAGCAGGGCCAGAAGGGCGACGACAACCGCACCTCCTATCAGCCCTTTGCCATAGCGAATAGCCACAGGCGGACTCCTTTTTTCAGTCGGCGGACACCGCTTCGTGTGGCAATGCCATTCCTGGCTGCCGAAGTCGGTGTTCGCGAAAAGCAGCTCTATCAGTGCCGGTAAAACGGCATGAAATCGAGCCATAAGCGCAGCCTCGTCAGGCTAACTTGCTGATTTTTCAGCCCCTGGTACGAGTGCCGTAACAGGGGAGTGGACGTCTGCACCTTTTAAAAGGTTCCATAATTAACAGCATTTAGCCACCGTAGGAGCTGCCGAAGGCTGCGATCTTTTGATCTTGATCTTCGGTGGTCTTGAAAAAAAACAAGATCAAAAGATCGCAGCCTTCGGCAGCTCCTACAGGGAATGCGGTGGTAGGGAAGCCCTACGGACGGTGGTCCGTAGGGCACGGTTTGCGCTATACTCGCCGCCCTTTTTTGAATCACCTGCCAGGCGATTTCCCATGACCAAACAGGCCGCCGAAGTCGCGAAACGCCGCACTTTCGCCATTATTTCCCACCCCGATGCCGGTAAAACCACCATCACCGAGAAGCTCTTGCTGATGGGCAAGGCGATTGCGATTGCTGGCACGGTGAAATCTCGAAAATCCGACCGCCATGCCACCTCCGACTGGATGGAAATGGAAAAGCAGCGTGGTATCTCGATTACCACGTCGGTCATGCAATTCCCGTATCGCGAACACATGATCAACCTGCTCGACACCCCGGGCCACGAAGACTTCTCCGAAGATACCTACCGCACTCTGACGGCAGTGGACTCGGCATTGATGGTCCTCGACGGCGGTAAGGGTGTAGAGCCACGGACCATCGCGCTGATGGACGTCTGCCGTCTGCGTGACACGCCGATCGTCAGCTTCATCAACAAACTCGACCGTGACATTCGTGACCCGATCGAACTGCTCGACGAAATCGAAGCGGTCCTGAAGATCAAGGCTGCGCCGATCACCTGGCCGATCGGTTGCTACCGCGATTTCAAAGGTGTTTACCACCTCGCCGACGATTACATCATCGTCTACACCGCTGGCCACGGCCACGAGCGCACCGATGTGAAAATCATCGAGAAGCTCGACTCCGATGAAGCCCGCGCGCACTTGGGCGACGAGTACGATCGCTTCGTTGATCAGTTGGAACTGGTGCAGGGCGCCTGCCACGAATTCAATCAACAGGAATTCCTCGACGGCCAACTGACCCCGGTATTCTTCGGTACCGCACTGGGTAACTTCGGTGTCGATCACGTGCTTGACGCCGTGGTCAACTGGGCGCCGAAACCGCTGGCCCGTGTCGCCAACGAACGCACCGTGGAACCGGTTGAAGAGAAATTCGCCGGCTTCGTGTTCAAGATCCAGGCGAACATGGACCCGAAACACCGCGACCGCATCGCCTTCATGCGGATCTGCTCCGGTAAGTACGAAAAAGGCATGAAAATGCGCCACGTGCGCACCGGCAAAGACGTGCGGATCGGCGATGCGCTGACGTTCTTCTCTTCCGAGCGTGAGCAACTGGAAGAAGCCTTCGCTGGCGACATTATCGGCCTGCACAACCACGGCACCATCCAGATCGGCGACACCTTCACCGAAGGCGAAGTCCTGGGCTTCACCGGCATTCCGCACTTCGCCCCGGAACTGTTCCGTCGCGTGCGCCTGCGTGATCCGCTGAAATCCAAGCAACTGCGTCAGGGCTTGCAGCAACTGGCCGAAGAAGGCGCCACTCAGGTGTTCTTCCCCGAGCGCAGCAACGACATCATCCTCGGCGCCGTTGGTGTGCTGCAGTTCGATGTGGTCGCCAGCCGTTTGAAAGAGGAATACAAGGTCGAGTGCTCGTATGAGCCGATCACTGTTTATTCCGCGCGCTGGATTGATTGCGACGATAAGAAGAAGCTTGAGGAATTCCGGGTCAAGGCCGTGGAAAACCTTGCGGTCGATGGCGGTGGTCACCTGACCTACCTGGCTCCGACGCGGGTCAACCTGGCGCTGATGGAAGAGCGTTGGCCGGATGTGAAATTCCGTGCGACGCGTGAGCATCACTAAGCGGTAAAGGTGGTTGGTACATAAAAGGCGAAGCTTTCGGGCTTCGCCTTTTTTATGGAAAAGATCAAAAGATCGCAGCCTTCGGCAGCTCCTACAGGTGTACTCGATTCCGTGTGGAGCTGCCGAAGGCTGCGATCTTTTGATTTGGTGTTTGATCTTTTCGGCATAACTCCTATTCCAAACCAATCTCTTCGCCAGCGGGATTTTCTGCTACCCGGTAGCGTCCTGTCTGGAGAACCCGGTCAATCGGAACTAAATTTCACTCAGTACCTTTCAGGCATCCACGCGTCACTCAAGAAAGGATGGAATCGACTATGAGTATTTATCAACGAATTGTGTTGTTGCTTAAGGTTTTGGTGATGCTGTCCCTCGGCACGTCGGCGGTGGCGTGGGCGGAATGTGAGAACCATGAAAAACAGGCCTTGAACGGGCAAGGCGTGCACAGCGAGCTGATGATCGCTGCGACCGAAGCAGATGAGGACGACCCAGACGTCGATGAGGAAGAGGATGAGGAAGACACGCAAACGTAAATGACGGACAAAAGAAAAACCCCTCTCCCCGACTGATGCGCAATCGGAATAAAAGGGGTTGGTGAACAGGTCAAGTATCTCTGTGGGAGCGGGCTTGCTCGCGAAGGCGTCATGCCAGTCAATATCAATGTCGACTGACAGACCGCTTTCGCGAGCAAGCCCGCTCCCACATTTTATGCCGCGCCGTCGAGGAATTGCTCGGCGTAGTGACAAGCCACCTGGCGGGTGTCGAGCAGGCGCAGGGCCGGCTCTTCAACGCTGCAGCGCTCGGTCGCGTACGGGCAGCGCTTGTGGAAGGCGCAGCCGGACGGCGGGTTCAGCGGGTTGGGCAATTCACCGACGATCTTGATTTTCGGCTTGTCCGGATCCGGGTGGATGGTCGGAGTGGCCGACAACAGTGCCTGGGTGTACGGGTGCAGAGGGCGGGTGTAGATATCCTCTTTCGGGCCCATTTCCACCGGGCGACCGAGGTACATCACCATCACATGATCGGCGACGTGACGCACCACGGCCAGGTTGTGGGAGATGAACACGTAGGCGGTGTTGAACTCTTGCTGCAAATCCATGAACAGGTTGAGTACCTGCGCCTGAATTGATACGTCCAGCGCCGAGGTTGGTTCGTCCGCCACCAGCACTTTCGGTTGCAGCATCATCGCGCGGGCCAAGGCGATCCGCTGGCGCTGACCGCCGGAAAACATGTGCGGATAGCGCTGGTAGTGCTCGGGGCGCAAGCCCACCTGTTTCATCATCGCCTGGACTTTGTCGCGACGTTCCGAGGCGCTGAGGTTGGTGTTGATCAATAAAGGCTCTGCAAGCTGATCACCGATCTTCTGCCGTGGGTTCAGCGACGCGTACGGGCTCTGGAACACCATCTGCACGTCTTTGCGCAGTTGCTTGCGCTGAGCCTTGTCGGCGCCGGCGACTTCCTGCCCGGCGATTTTCAAGGAACCGGAGGAGGGCTCTTCGATCAGCGTCAGGGCACGGGCGAGGGTGGATTTGCCGCAACCCGATTCGCCCACAACGGCGAGGGTCTTGCCGGCTTCCAGTTCGAACGACACACCGTTGAGGGCGCGCACGGTCGCATGCCCCTTGAACAGGCCACGGGACACTTCGTAATGACGGGTCAGGTCGCGGGCGGTAAGTACGACGGCCATTACGCCACCTCCTGATTCAACGGGTAGAAGCAGCGGGCGAGGCTGTTGCTTTTCGGGTCAAGGGTCGGACGCTGGGTACGGCAGTTGTCCTGCACGTAGGGGCAGCGCGGCGACAACAGGCAGCCTTGCGGGCGGTCGTAGCGACCGGGAACGATGCCCGGCAGTGTCGACAGGCGCGCGGCACCCAGGCTGTGTTCCGGAATGGCCTTGAGCAGTGCTTCGCTGTACGGGTGCGCCGGAATGTCGAACAGTTGTGGCACCTGACCGACTTCCACCGCTTGGCCGGCGTACATCACGCACACGCGCTGGGCGGTTTCGGCCACGACCGCGAGGTCGTGGGTGATCAGCACCAGGCCCATGTCCTGCTCTTTTTGCAGGGCCAACAGCAGGTCCATGATTTGCGCCTGAATCGTTACGTCCAGCGCGGTGGTCGGTTCGTCGGCGATCAGCAGTTTCGGTTCGCCGGCAATTGCCATGGCGATTGCAACACGCTGGCTCATACCGCCGGACAGTTGATGCGGATAGGCATCCATACGGCTGGCGGCGCCCGGGATTTCCACTTTTTCCAGCAGTTCGATGGCACGCTTGCGGGCTTGTTTGCTGGACATTTTCAGGTGCAGGCGCAGCACTTCTTCAATCTGGAAACCGACGGTGTAGCTCGGGTTCAGCGCGGTCATCGGGTCCTGAAACACCATGGCCAGGTCTTTGCCGACGATTTGCCGACGTTGACGGTTGCTGAGCTTGAGCATGTTCTTGCCGTCGAAATTCAGGGCGTCGGCAGTGACGATCCCTGGATGCTCGATCAGGCCCATCAGCGCCATCATGGTCACGGACTTGCCGGAACCCGATTCGCCAACGATGGCCAGCACTTCGCCTTTCTCCACGGTAATGTCGAGACCGTCGACCACCGGAACGGCGTTGGCGTCGCCGAAGCGAACGTTGAGATTCTTGATTTCTAACAGTGACATTTTAATCTCCTCAGGCGGCGTTCTTGAGTTTCGGGTCCAGCGCATCGCGCAGGCCGTCGCCCATCAAGTTGATTGCCAGCACGCTGAGCAAAATGGTCAAACCAGGCAAGCTCACCACCCACCAGGCACGTTCGATGTAGTCACGAGCCGAAGCCAGCATGGTGCCCCATTCAGGCGTTGGCGGTTGTACGCCAAGGCCGAGGAAGCCCAGTGCCGCGGCATCGAGAATCGCCGAGGAGAAACTCAGGGTGGCCTGAACGATCAGCGGCGCCATGCAGTTGGGCAGCACGGTGACGAACATCAGGCGTGGCAGACCGGCACCGGCCAGGCGCGCGGCCGTCACGTAGTCGCGGTTCAATTCGCCCATGACCGCGGCGCGGGTCAGACGAACATAGGACGGCAACGAAACCACGGCGATGGCAATAATGGTGTTGATCAGGCCAGGGCCGAGGATGGCGACAATCGCCACGGCCAGCAGCAGGGACGGCAGGGCCAGCATGATGTCCATCAGACGCATGATGGTCGGGCCGAGCACGCGCGGAAAGAACCCGGCGAACAGACCCAAAAGGATGCCCGGAATCAGCGACATCACCACCGACGACAAGCCGATCAGCAGGGACAGGCGCGAACCGTGGATCAGTCGCGACAGCAGGTCGCGACCCAGTTCATCGGTGCCGAGCAGGAACTGGATTTGCCCACCTTCCAGCCAGGACGGCGGGGTCAGCAGGAAGTCGCGGTACTGCTCGCTCGGGTTATGCGGTGCGACCCATGGAGCGAAGATCGCGCAGAAAATCACCAGCAGCATGAACATCAGGCCGGCGACGGCGCCTTTGTTCTTGGAGAACGCTTGCCAGAATTCTTTGTACGGAGACGGGTACAGCAGGCTTTGATCGACTGCTACCGGTGTAGTGAGAGTGGTCATGGTCTTGATCTCAGCGCTGATGACGGATGCGTGGGTTGGCAAAGCCGTAGAGGACGTCCACTACGAAGTTGACCAGAATCACCAGGCAGGCGATTAACAGGATGCCGTTCTGCACCACGGGATAGTCCCGTGCGCCAATGGCTTCGATCAGCCATTTGCCGATGCCGGGCCAAGAGAAAATAGTTTCGGTCAAGACCGCACCGGCCAGCAGTGTGCCGACTTGCAGGCCGACGACGGTCAGTACCGGAATCAGTGCGTTACGCAGGCCGTGAACGAACACCACGCGCGAGGGCGACAGGCCTTTGGCGCGTGCGGTACGGATGTAGTCTTCACGCAGCACTTCGAGCATCGACGAACGGGTCATCCGCGCGATCACCGCCAGCGGGATGGTGCCGAGCACGATGGCCGGCAGGATCAGGTGATGCAGGGCATCGAAGAACGCCCCGACGTCATCGGCCAGCAGCGTATCGATCAGCATGAAGCCAGTGCGCGGCTCGATGTCGTAGAGCAGGTCGATCCGCCCGGACACCGGGGTCCAGCCCAGGCTCACCGAGAAGAACATGATCAGGATCAGGCCCCACCAGAAGATCGGCATCGAGTATCCCGCCAGGGAGATGCCCATCACCCCATGGTCGAACAGGGATCCTCGCTTGAGTGCCGCGATCACCCCGGCCAGAAGGCCCAGGATGCCGGCGAACAACAGGGCGGCCATGGACAGCTCCAGGGTCGCGGGGAATAGAGAGCTGAACTCGGTCCAGACGCTTTCACGGGTACGCAGGGATTCGCCGAGATCGCCGTGGGCCAACTTGCCGATGTAATCCAGATATTGGGCATACAGGGGTTTGTTCAGACCTAGGCGTTCCATTGCCTGAGCATGCATTTCGGGGTCGACTCTGCGTTCGCCCATCATTACCTCCACGGGGTCGCCTGGAATCATGCGAATCAACGCGAAAGTCAGCAAGGTGATGCCGAAGAACGTGGGGATCAGTAACCCCAATCGGCGGGCAATAAAACTAAACATCTTGTGTGGTACCTCATCAGCCGGTTAGGCGTGCCCGGCAGTGCTGGGGTCAGCGATGCCGGGCGTTTCTTATCTACTTCACCTGGGTGGTGGCGAAGTTATTGGTTGTGAGAGGACTCTGGTGGTAGCCCTCGACGTTTTTGCGCATTGCCGTGAACATTTTCGGATAGGCCATGGGAATCCATGGCTGGTCCTTGTCGAAAACTTCCTGCGCTTGTTCGTAGAGCGCCGCCCTGGCAGCCGGGTCAGTGCCGCCGCGAGCCTTGTCGATCAAGTCCTGGAATTCCTTGTTGCACCACCGGGCGTAGTTTTCGCCGTTTTTCGCTGCGTCGCAACTCAGGTTCGGCGTAAGAAAGTTATCCGGGTCGCCGTTATCGCCGGCCCAGCCTGCCGATACCAAGTCGTGCTCGCCATTCTTGGCACGCTTGAGCATCTCTCCCCATTCCATGACCCGGATGTCGAGCTTGAGCCCGATCTGTGCCAGATCCGACTGCATCATTTGCGCGCCCAGAAGTGGATTCGGGTTGGTGGGGCCGCCGCCGTTGCGGGTAAACAGCGTCAGCACGGTACCTTCCGGTACACCCGCTTCCTTGAGAAGTTCACGGGCCTTATCAAGGTCGCGCGGTGGGTTTTTCAGTTTGTCGTTGAAGCCTAGCAGGGTCGGAGGATAGGGAACGGTACCAATGACGGCGTTGCCCTTGCCGTACAAACTAGTGACGTAAGTCGGCTTGTCGAATGCAATGTTTATCGCCTTGCGTACGCGTACATCGCTCATGTATTTGCGAGTGGTATTCATCGCGGTGTAGCTGGTGGTCATTGCGGCCAGTTCGTCGACCTTCAGGTTCTGGTCGGCTTTGATACTAGGGACATCATCGGGTTTGGGATACAACGCGATCTGGCATTCGTCGGCCTTCAGTTTTTGCAGGCGCACGTTGTTGTCGATGGTGATCGCGAATATGAGCGGATCAGCCGGGGGCTTGCCACCGAAGTAATCCGGGTTGGCCTTGAAGCGGACCTGAGCGTCCTTGGCGTAACGCTGGAAGACGAACGGGCCGGTGCCGATTGGCTTGCTGTTCAGGTCGCCGGCCTTGTTGGCTTTGAGCAACTGATCGGCGTACTCGGCGGAGTAGATCGAGGAGAAGGCCATGGCGATGTCGGCCAGGAACGGCGCTTCACGGCGGGTCAGGGTGAATTTGACCGTGTTGTCGTCGACCTTCTCGACGCTTTTGAGCAGCTCTTTGAAGCCCATGCTTTCAAAGTACGGGAAGCCCACGCTCGACAGTTTGTGCCATGGGTGTTTCGGGTCCAGTTGACGCTGGAAGCTCCAGACCACGTCGTCGGCGTTCATGTCGCGGGTCGGCTTGAAATAATCGGTGGTGTGAAACTTGACGCCTTTGCGCAGGTGGAACGTGTAGGTCAGACCGTCCTCGCTGATGTCCCACGAGTCGGCCAATGCCGGAATTACTTCAGTGGTGCCTGGCTTGAAGCCCACCAGACGATTGAAAATGGTTTCGGACACCGCATCGCCGGTGACTGCAGTCGTGTACTGGACCATATCGAAGCCTTCCGGACTGGCTTCGGTACAGACCACCAAGGGTTTGGCCGAGGCGCCGACGGCGACACTCAGCAACGCGGCAGCGATGGCCGCTCGTAGGGGAAGCATTTTCATCTAGAGCCCTCTGCAATCGGTTGAACAGAAAAGCCAGACGGCCGACTCATCATGAGTCAGCCGCAGGCGTGCGTTTTACAAAATGTTGAACGGAATGGTGGTCACGAGACGGAACTCGTTGATGCTGCCATCAGACTGGTTTTCGCTGGCGCGGTGAGCGGTGTAGGTGGCGCGAATAGCGGTGGCCTTGAGTGGACCGCTCTGCACGGCGTACGAAGCGCCGATGCCGTATTCGTAATGGTGTTCGCCATCTTGAATCTGGATGCCGTCGTAACCTTTGTCGGCCACGCCTTTGTTGCCATTGTAGTGAGTACCGTCGATACCCCAGCCGCGAGCCTGGTAGATGTTGAATTTCAGGCCTGGAACGCCGTATTCAGCCATGTTCAGACCGTAAGCGATCTGGAAGGACTTCTCGTTCGGGCCGTTGAAGTCCGACAGCAGGGAGTTGGCCAGGTAGATGCCGTTGGTTTCGTGCAGGTAGTCGAAGTACTCGTTACCGTTCACTTCCTGGTACGAGAAGGTCAGGCTGTGGGCCTGGTGGGTCAGGCCGAGCGACAGGGAGTAAGTGTCGTTGTCGATTTCACCCAGTTTGGCCGAACCCGAATCGACCGTTTTGTAGTAGTTCAAGCCGGTGGTCAGGCTCAGTACCGAACTGTCACCCAACACATGGCTGGCGCCGAAGTAGTACTGGTCCCACAGGTCTTCAGCCTGGGTGCCCCAGAGGCTGGTGGTCAGGCTGGCGAATGGCTGATAAGTGAGACCCGCAGTGTAGATGTGGTCGGCTTCGGCCTCGCCGTTACCGTATTCGGAGCGGAACTTGCGCTGGCTTTGTTCCGTACGAGGAGAGTTGCGGTCGAAGGTGCCGATGTCAAAAGACAGGTTTTCCAGCTCTTCGCTGTGCAGGCTCACACCTTCGAAGCTCGACGGCAGAGGACGGTTACCGATGACGTCGACCTGTGGGCTGCTGAAGTTCTGGCGGCCGGCGGTCAGGGTGGTGTTGGAGACACGGGCCTTGACGTTGGCCAGGCCCAGTTTGCTCCACTGGCCTACTGCGTCGCCGCCATTTTTGGTCAGCGTACGGTTGTTGCCGCGGCCACCACGACCTGGTTCTGGAGCACCGCCGTTTGCGGACGCCAGGTCTTTGCGATCACGGTCCAGGGCAATAGCATTGTAGGCAGCTACTTCGGTGCTGAAACCAACAGTGCCTTCAGTGAACCCCGAGTTGTACTTGATGATGGTGCCCTGGACCCAGTTGATACGACGATCAGTTGGGGTCGGTGAACCGTTTTTTTGGTAGCTGAACTTGGAACCACGTTTCAGTTGCTCGTTGGCATACCAGTTACGCGTGCTCCCTGTGATCGATTGGCCTTCGACAAAGCCTGTGGCTTCACTCTGAGCACTTTTCTCTTTCACGGTAACCGGGGTGAAAGCCTGACTCTGGGATTCAGCGTACGCCGTAGCGGTCACGCTGCTGATGGCCAAGGCCAATAACGCGGTGCTGCTCAGTTTCATGGGTGAAGCTCCTTACTTTCTTTTTTTTAATGCCGGTCTTTTTTGGTGATCCGGCTATTTGGTTTTGCAACTCATACAGGCATCGCAAACGTTTGCTATAGACCAGATTGGCGAATTACGGCAATACGCTTGCGTGAGGGCGGAATCCGCCCCCAGCGTTCTGGCTAATCGGTTATTGGTCGATACTGACGCCCGAGAACACATTGCGACCGAAAGGACTCACCTTGAATCCTTCGACTTTGGCGCTCAACGGCTGGTTGACCGTCGAGTGGGCGACCGGCGTGATCGGCACCTGCTGCTTGAGGTACTGCTGCGCCTGTTTGTAGAGCACGGTGCGCTGGTCGCGGTCGGTCACGACCTTGGCCTGCTTGATCAGCTTGTCGTAAGCCGGATCACACCACATGGAGTAGTTGTTGCCGCCAATGGCATCGCAGCTGTAAAGCGTGCCGAGCCAGTTGTCCGGATCACCATTGTCACCGGTCCAGCCGATCAGGCTGATGTCGTGCTCGCCGTTCTTGGTGCGCTTGATGTACTCGCCCCATTCGTAGCTGACGATCTTGACCTTGAGGCCGATCTTCGCCCAATCCGCCTGGAGCATTTCGGCCATCAGCTTGGCGTTGGGGTTATACGGACGCTGGACCGGCATGGCCCAGAGGGTGATTTCGGTGCCTTCCTTCACACCGGCAGCCTTGAGCAGTTCCTTGGCTTTTTCCGGGTTGTAGGCGGCGTCTTTAATCGTCTCGTCGTAGGACCATTGGGTCGGTGGCATGGCGTTTTGCGCCAGTTGACCGGCGCCTTGATAGACGGCGTTGAGAATGCCTTGCTTGTTCACCGCCATGTCCAGCGCCTGGCGCACTTCGAGCTGATCGAACGGTTTGTGCCGCACGTTATAGGCGATGTAACCGAGGTTGAAGCCGGGCTTCTCGATCAGTTGCAGTTTCGGATCGTTTTTCAGCGCGGTCACGTCGGCCGGGCGCGGGTGCAGGGTGATCTGGCATTCGTTGGCCTTGAGCTTCTGCACGCGCACCGAGGCGTCGGTGTTGATGGCGAAAACCAGGTTGTCGAGCTTGACCCGGCTCGGGTCCCAGTACTGCTTGTTGCCGCTGTAACGGATGTTGGAATCTTTCTGGTAGCTCTTGAACACGAACGGGCCAGTGCCGATCGGCTTCTGGTTGATGTCGCTCGGCTTGCCGGAGGCCAGCAACTGGTCGGCGTATTCGGCGGAAAGGATCGCGGCGAAACTCATGGCGATGTTCTGGATGAACGCGGCGTCGACGCTGTTGAGCGTCATCACCACGGTCAGCGGCCCGGTCTTCTCGACCTTGGCGATGTTCTTGTTCAGGCTCATCCCGTTGAAATACGGGAACTCGGTTGGATAAGCCTTACGAAAGGGTTGCTGCGGATCGAGCATGCGATTGAAGGTAAACAGCACGTCATCGGCGTTGAAATCGCGAGTCGGTGTGAAGTATTTGGTCGTGTGAAATTTCACCCCTTCGCGCAGGTGAAAAGTGTACTTGAGGCCGTCCTCGGAAATATCCCAGCTAGTGGCCAGGCCAGGTACGACGTTGGTGGCGCCTTTTTCAAACTCTGCCAATCGGTTGTACAGCGGCTCGGCGGCATCGTTATCGGTCGCCGTGGTGTATTGCGCGGTGTCGAAGCCCGCCGGGCTGCCTTCGGAGCAGAACACCAGGCTGTTATTGGCGGCCTGGCTAATGGAAGTGACGGCCAGCAGGCCGGTGCCCAGCAATGCGGATAAAACCAAGGTATGGCGCATGACGCTCCCTCTTTTTAGTGTTGTGCAATGAGCCGTTGTCCCGTCCGGGGACGTGGGGCTTCATTGCTCTCAAACCATTGCATGCAGCAAACCGAGAGCCCACGCATGAACTGGTCAGATCCCGACGGTATGAGCCGTGGGTCTGGCAGTAAATGCGTAAACGCCTGAAAAACTCGTAGGAAAAGGCGACGCGTCCTAAGCCTCTGCTGTGGTGCGCAGTGGATTTGGCTGTCAGTGAATTCCTACTTTCTCGGCAGATAAAGCAACGGCGACGTTAATGACGTCGCCGTTGCCAAACCTTATTTGCTGACGCTGACGCCGTAGAAGGAGTTCAAGCCAAACGGGCTGATCTTGAAGTCCTGCACGTTGTCGCGCATGGGTTGGAACACCGTCGAGTGAGCGATAGGTGTCATTGGAACGGCGTCTTTGAGGACGTGTTGCGCCTGTTTGTACAGTTCGGTGCGCTTGGCCTGATCGGTAGTGCGCTTGGCTTCTTTAACGATGCCGTCGAATTTCTTGTCGCACCACTTGGAGAAGTTGTTGCCCTGCAACGAGTCGCAACCGAACAGCACGTTGAGCCAGTTATCCGGGTCACCATTGTCGCCGCTCCAGCCGATGATCATCGCCTGGTTCTCGCCGCCTTTGGAGCGTTTGATGTACTCGCCCCATTCGTAGCTGGTGATCTTGACGTTCAGGCCGATCTTCTTCCAATCGGACTGCAGCATTTCAGCCATCAGTTTGGCGTTCGGGTTGTACGGACGCTGTACCGGCATCGCCCACAGAACGATTTCGGTGCCTTCCTTGACGCCGGCTTCCTTGAGCAGCTCCTTGGCTTTCTCAGGGTTGTACGGCGCATCCTTGATAGTGGTGTCGTAAGACCACTGGGTTGGTGGCATGGCGTTGACGGCCAGTTGGCCCGCGCCCTGATAAACCGAGTCGATGATCTGCGGCTTGTTGACTGCCATGTCCAGCGCCTGACGAACTCGCAGGTCGGCCAGCGGGTTTGGCTCGTTGCTGCCCTTGACCTTGTCCATCACGTTGTAAGCGATGTAGCCCAGGTTGAAACCGGCCTGGTCAGGCACTTTCAGAGTCTTGTCTTCCTTCAGCGCCTTCAGGTCGGCCGGACGTGGGAACAGAGTGATCTGACACTCGTTCTTCTTCAGCTTCTGAATACGTACTGACGGGTCGGTGGTGATGGCGAAGATCAGGTTGTCGATCTTCACGTGGTCAGGCTTCCAGTAGTCCTTGTTCCCGGTGTAACGGATGTTGGAGTCTTTCTGGTAGCTCTTGAACACGAACGGGCCAGTGCCGACCGGCTTCTGGTTGATGTCGGCAGGTTTGCCTTCCTTGAGCAGCTGGGCAGCGTACTCGGCGGACTGGACCGAGGCGAAACTCATGGCCATGTTCTGAATGAACGCGGCATCAACCTCTTTGAGGGTGAACTTGACGGTGTGGTCGTCGACTTTATCGATCTTGGTGATGTTGGTGTCCATCCCCATGTCGGTGAAGTACGGGAATTCAGTCGGGTACGCCTTACGGAACGGGTCATCCTTGTTGACCATGCGATTAAAGGTGAACAGCACGTCGTCGGCGTTGAACTCACGAGTTGGCTTGAAGTACGGAGTGGTGTGGAACTTGACGCCTTCACGCAGGTGGAAGGTGTAAGTCAGGCCGTCATCGGAAATGTCCCACTTGGTCGCCAGGCCAGGAATAACGGCGGTGCCGCCGCGCTCGAACTGGGTCAGGCGGTTGAACATGGTTTCTGCAGAGGCGTCGAAGTCGGTTCCGGTGGTGTACTGACCAGGATCGAAACCGGCCGGGCTTCCTTCGGAGCAAAACACCAGGTTAGTCGCAGCGACGGCGAAAGGTGCGCTGGCTAATAAGCTTGCGCCGACTAAAAACGGAATGACCGCGTGTTTAAGCATGGTGGCCTCATGATTTGTTGTCATTTTTGGAATTAGAGGACGACCTCGTGAGTCGACCTGCGGATACTTATGCAGGGGCCATACCCAATGCAAGATCCTGAATGGCTACAAACCTTAAACAGTGGAACGAACGTACCTTAATGTCGCATATGTATAAATACTGGTGTATTTGACCGTTTGCGCAGGTTTTTTACGGTGCAAATCGCGCACCGACAAGGGGCGGCCGGGGTGTTTGGCGCACCCGGTTGGAGCTTGGTGTTACTTATGTATACCCACGCCATAGAAGGGTGTGAGGCCGAACGGGCTGATCTTGAAGTCGGTCACTTCCTTGCGCAGTGGCTGGAACACTGTCGAATTCGCAATCGGTGTAATTGGCACCTGTTGCTTAAGGATTTGCTGTGCCTGTTGATACAGGTTGACCCGCTGCTGTTTGTCCGTGGACACCTTGGCTTGCAACGAGTGGCGAGGGTCGGGGCACACCGCTCCACTGTAGGAGCGAGGCTTGCCCGCGAAGACGGCCTGACAGCCGAACAATCTATCGCGGGTGTACACAACCCCATGTAGGAGCTGCCGAAGGCTGCGATCTTTTGACGTTGTTTTTTAAGATCAAAAGATCGCAGCCTCGTTTCACTCGACAGCTCCTACAAGTAATCCGTGTCAGACGATAATTCGGTGTCAGACGTGGGATTTATCGCTCCCACTCTCCCGCGTGGGAATGCCGCCAGGCACGCTCCGGGTTCCGCTTTTGAATGTTTAATGGATGTGTCAAAACATGGAACTTTCCCACGCGATTTTCAGGTTGTCGGTCGGACGTGGGCCTTCTAATCTTTGGCTGTCGCTGCAAAACCAGCGAGCAGGTGTGGAAACCTGACCCTTAAGTAGTTGCATTGCATCACCACCGTAATCGTTGCCGATGTCTTCTTTCGTCTGCAAACTGCGTTATGGCGGCTGTGCGTGGGCAGACTTCGGTCTGGCCGGGTGCCTACTTACCGGTTTTCCACCCTGCGTACAGCTGCCACCTTTTTGTCGTGTGGAAACGACAAATGGATGGCTCCCACTCGCAAGTAGGAGTTTTTATATGGATAAGTTAATCCCGGATCCACCCTTCAACACCACCACCCCCAACGCCGAAGCTTCGCGCACCGAAGAATTACTCAAAGACCGCGAAGCCATAAAACGCGCCCTCGACTACTACCTCGATCCCCCCACGCAATACACAGAAAAACCGCGCCGCCCCAGCACCATGTTCATGGTCGCCCCGGGTGCCGGCACCGAAAGCCTGCTGGCCCACGCCTACGAATCGTTGGCCTCAGCGAGTGTCCTGGCCACCGATTTCGCCAACAATCTGATCGGTCCGCAGCGTCATACGGCGTTGGCAATTCAACAGATCATCATGTTGGCGGAATTGGCGGTGAACCGAGCGTTGGATAACGTCGATCCGGCGTAGACCGCGTTATCGTTCTTCGCGGGCAAGCCTCGCTCCTACGGGATTTGGTTGTACGCAGCATTTGTGTTCATCCCGTTCCCCGTAGGAACGAGGCTTGCCCGCGAAGGCGGCAGATCAGCCAGCACAAATCCTTAGGCAGGAACTTGAAATCCCACATGGAAAATTTGGAATGACTCGAATTGTTGAAATCCTGATGTACACCTTGAAACCGGGATCAGGATTGGATTTCCATCGAATAATGCGGGAAGTAAGCGTTCCGCTTCACTTGAAGGCTGGCATGGATGTCGTTTCTTATGGCGGCTCTTTGCATGACGATGACAGCTATCACTTGATTCGCTCCTATGAGAGCGAGAGCCATCGGCACGCCTCTCAAGATCTTTTTTACTCAAGCACTGACTGGAAGCAAGGTCCGAGAGCAGACATCATCAGTCGGATTGAAGTAAGTACAACGACAGTTATGGCGCTCACTCAAGACGCGATTGATGCCATCAGAGCTTCCCGTAAATCTATCCAGGGTTGATGCTCAATCAGGGTCGCCATTCACTGACATTCACCAGGTTGTCGGTTAATCGTGCGTTGAGCAAGGTCGATTCGCAGGGCTGACTGCAGGAGCTGCCGAAGGCTCGGGCCGCGTTCGGACGATCTTTTGATCTTCCTTCGCGCAATGACTTCGGTGCCAGAGATAATGCCAAGATCGCAGCCTTCGGCAGCTCCTACAGGGGCGTGGTTTCGGGCAGGCAATAAAAAACGGCGATCACTTCGGTGATCGCCGTTTTTTTGTACAGACTTATCGAATCACTGCATCAACACTTCAATCGCCCCATCCGCCGTCATGCTGACCTGGCTGGTGCCCGCTTCAACCTCGGGCGTCACCGGCGCGGAATCCATGCCGGCAGCTTTCATCATCATCGGCCCGCGCATGTACGGTTGTGGATAACCGTTGCTGTTGAGGTTCAGGTTGACGATTTTGTAGCTCTTGCCACCCAAGGCGTCGGTGGCCAGTTGGGCGCGGGACTTGAAGGCGGTCACGGCTTCTTTGAGCAGGGCGTCTTCGCTGGCCTTGCGGGTTGGGGTGGCGATGGCGAAGTCCATGCCGCCCATTTTCAGGTCGGTGAGCAGTTCGCCGGTGAGTTTGGAGAGGGCGGCGAAGTCCGAGCTTTCCAGGCGCAGTTCAGCGCGTTCACGCCAGCCGGTGATTTTCTGACCTTTGGTGTCGTAGATCGGGTAGCTGTTGCGGCTGCCCTGGCGCAGGGTGATGTCTTTGACTTCTTTAGCCTGGGCCAGTGCTTTGTTCATGGTGGTGCTGACGTCGGCGGCGAGTTTGGCCGGGTCGGTGTTTTGCTCTTCAGTGTAGAGGGTCACGATCATCAGGTCGCGGGCCACTTCCTGGCTGACTTCGGCGCGCAGGGAGATCTGGTTGTAATGCAGTTCGTCGACGGCCAGGGCCGGGAGGCTGACGACGGTGCCAACGCTTAAGGCAAGAAGGGCGGCGCTGCGGCGCAATGTGTGCATGAAAAGCTCCTTGGACGATGCGCAGGGGTTAAGGTCCGAACCTGCGTGAAACCATCAGACTCTAGCTTCAATGATCCGGTTCGCACAGTTACAACTTCTATACAGATGGAATGCTGGTGACCCTGTGGCGAGGGGGCTTGCCCCCGTTGGACTGCGAAGCAGTCCCAAAACCTGCCACCGTGTTTTATAAGACAAACCGCGTCAGCCGATCTGCGACTGCTGCGCAGCCGAACGGGGGCAAGCCCCCTCGCCACAGGGTTACTTCTTCACAGATACATTGCTTGGTGGCTGTGGTCGTTTGCCGCACTTTCGCCTCTCAGGCCCGTGGCTTGGTTATACTCCGTGCGATCCGCCTGGAGCGCTCATCAGGAGAGCTCATGCTCGCCCCCGTTCAAATCACTTCCGCCACTCGCCAGAACCTCTGGCGGCTCACGTTCATCCGCACGTTGGTGCTGGCCGCTCAGGCCGGTTCCGTAGGTTTGGCCTACTGGTTCGACCTGCTGCCGTTGCCGTGGGTGCAACTGGCAATGACCCTCGGTTGCTCGATTCTGCTCTGCGTGTTCACCGCCGTACGCTTGCGTACCTCCTGGCCAGTCACCGAGCTTGAATATGCACTGCAACTGGCCTGCGACCTGTTTATCCACAGTGCCTTGCTGTACTTCTCCGGCGGTTCGACCAACCCGTTCGTTTCTTATTACCTGGTGCCGCTGACTATCGCTGCCGTGACACTGCCGTGGCGCTATTCGGTGATTCTGTCGGGTATCGCATTGGCGCTTTATACGTTGCTGCTGGCGCGGTTCTACCCGCTGGAAACGTTCCCGATCGCCCGGGAGAACCTTCAGATCTACGGCATGTGGCTGAGCTTCGCCCTGGCGGCGGCGGTCATCACATTCTTCGCCGCCCGCATGGCCGAAGAGCTGCGTCGTCAGGAAGAATTGCGCGCCATTCGTCGCGAAGAAGGCCTGCGCGATCAGCAATTGCTGGCCGTCGCGACCCAGGCTGCCGGCGCCGCCCATGAATTGGGCACACCGCTGGCGACCATGAGCGTGTTGCTCAAGGAAATGCGTCAGGACCATCCCGACCCGCTGTTGCAGGACGATTTGAGCGTGCTGCAGGATCAGGTCAAACTCTGCAAAGAGACCTTGCAGCAGTTGGTTCGGGCGGCGGAAGCCAATCGTCGTCTGGCGGTGGAGATGCAGGACGTCACCGACTGGCTCGACGAAGCCCTGAACCGCTGGCACCTGATGCGCCCGGAAGCCAGTTACCGCTTCCAGCGCCTGGGCCAGGGGACCGTGCCGCGCATGGCGCCGCCGCCGGACCTGACCCAAGCCCTGCTGAATTTGCTGAACAATGCCGCCGATGCGTGCCCCGAAGGCTTGCAAGTAACCCTGGACTGGAATGCCGAGGACTTGACCATCAGCATTCGTGACCATGGCGCCGGCGTACCACTGGCTATTGCCGAGCAGATTGGCAAACCGTTTTTTACCACCAAGGGCAAAGGTTTCGGCCTGGGCCTGTTTTTGAGCAAGGCCAGCGTGACACGCGCCGGCGGCTCAGTGAAACTCTACAGTCATGAGGAAGGTGGCACGCTGACCGAGCTGCGCCTGCCCCGTGTCGCCCGAGGAGACGAACATGAGTGACGAGATCCAAGTCGAAGGCGAAGAACTGCCGCATTTGCTGCTGGTAGATGACGACGCAACCTTCACCCGGGTGATGGCCCGCGCCATGGCCCGCCGCGGTTTTCGCGTCAGCACAGCAGGTTCCGCCGAAGAAGGCCTGACCATCGCCCAGGCTGACATTCCGGATTACGCCGCCCTTGATCTGAAAATGGACGGCGATTCGGGCTTGGTGTTGCTGCCCAAGTTGCTCGAACTCGACCCGGAAATGCGCGTGGTGATCCTTACCGGCTACTCGAGCATTGCCACCGCCGTCGAGGCAATCAAGCGCGGCGCCTGCAATTACCTGTGCAAACCGGCGGACGCCGATGACGTGTTGGCCGCGTTGCTCTCCGAGCACGCCGACCTCGACACGCTGGTGCCGGAAAACCCGATGTCCGTGGACCGCCTGCAGTGGGAGCACATTCAGCGCGTACTGACCGAGCACGAAGGCAACATCTCCGCTACTGCCCGCGCCTTGGGCATGCACCGCCGCACGCTGCAGCGCAAACTGCAGAAGCGCCCGGTCCGTCGCTGAACGGATGCTGAACGATTATCGCCAGCCCTCGCGATAACACGAACCGATCATTTATGATCGGCTCGTGTGTGTTCTTTTCTTTATCGAGCCTTATCCATGAATCAGAACGCTGAATATTCCGCGGTCAACGATGCTGTGCGCGGGCAGTTTTTTCGCAAAGTCTGGGCGATGATTACGCCTTACTGGCGCAGTGAAGAGAAGGGCAAGGCCTGGACGTTGCTGATCGCGGTCATTGCGCTGTCACTGGTCAGCGTAGGAATTTCGGTGTGGTTCAACACCTGGTACAAGGATTTTTACAACGCCCTGCAACAAAAGGACGAAGCGGCGTTCTGGCGGTTGATTCTGTATTTCTGCGGGATCGCAGCCGTCGCGATTGTCGGTGCGGTGTACCGGCTCTACCTGACCCAGATGCTGACCATTCGCTGGCGTGCCTGGCTGACGGAAAAACATTTCGCCCGCTGGCTCGGCAACAAGAATTACTACCAGATGGAGCAGGGCGGTTATACCGATAACCCGGACCAGCGGATCTCCGAAGACCTCAACAACTTCACCTCGAACACGCTGGAGCTGGGCATTGGTTTGCTTCGCAACATTGTCAGCCTGGTATCGTTTTCGATCATTCTGTGGGGTGTGTCGGGCAGTATCGAAGTGTACGGCTTTACCATTCCCGGCTACATGTTCTGGTGTGTGCTGGTCTATGCCGTGATCGGTAGCTGGTTGACGCATCTGATAGGCCGCCGTTTGATCGGTCTGAATAACCAGCAACAACGTTTCGAAGCCGACCTGCGTTTCTCGATGGTGCGGATTCGCGAGAATGCCGAAAGCATTGCGCTGTACAACGGCGAACCCAATGAAAATCGTCGCTTGAACAGTCGCTTCGGGATGGTCTGGCATAACTTCTGGGACATCATGAAGGTGTCCAAACGACTGACTTTCTTCACCGCCGGTTACAATCAGGCTGCCATCATCTTTCCGTTCATCGTCGCTTCGCCGCGTTACTTGTCCGGCAAGATCGAACTCGGTGAACTGATGCAAATCAGTTCGGCGTTCGGCAACGTGCAGGAAAGTTTCAGTTGGTTTATCAGTGCGTACCAGAGCCTTGCCTCCTGGCGCGCCACCTGTGATCGACTGTTGAGTTTCCGCCAGGCCATGACCGACAACGAAGACCGCGCACCGGCCATCGACGTGCAGAATCAGGGCACGGCGTTGAAGGTGCATAACCTTGGCCTCGACCTCGCTGACGGTCGTCATCTGCTGACCAACGCCGACATGACGGTGGAGGAGGGCGAGCGCGTCATGCTCAGCGGTCGTTCCGGCAGCGGTAAATCGACGTTGCTGCGGGCGATGGGGCATCTTTGGCCGGCTGGCCACGGCAGCATCCGTCTGCCGACGGGGCGTTACCTGTTCCTGCCGCAAAAACCCTATCTGCCGATTGGCAGCCTGCGCGAGGCGCTGAGTTATCCACAGCCGGGCGATACCTACCCGCACGAGCGCTACGTCCACGTGCTGGAAACCTGCCGCTTGCCGCACCTGGTTTCGCGTCTGGATGAAGCCAATCACTGGCAGCGCATGCTCTCGCCGGGTGAGCAGCAACGACTGGCCTTCGCCCGAGCGCTGCTCTATGCACCGCAATGGCTGTACATGGACGAAGCCACTTCGGCGATGGACGAAGAGGATGAAGCGTCGCTGTATCAGGCATTGATCGATGAGTTGCCGGGGCTGAGCATCGTCAGCGTCGGGCATCGCAGCAGCCTGAAGCGTTTCCATCCACGGCATGTGCGTATCGAGAATGGCCATCTGGTGGATCAAACAGTCACCGCCTGAACACCGCAATCCCCTTGTGGGAGCGGGCTTGCTCGCGAAAGCGGTCTGGCATCCAACATTGAGGTGTCTGACACACCGCCTTCGCGAGCAAGCCCGCTCCCACAGGGGATAGTGGATGCTGACGGTGATCGTACAACCGTGTTGAGCTATGATGCGGTTTCAGCCGTAACTTTCGAGAAAAGACGTTCACCATGGAAAACCCGATCGACGCACCTCGCCTCCCTCGCAAGCGCCGCAGCCTCGCTCAGGAACTGGTGACGGTGCTGTCCGAGCAGATCCGCGACGGTCATCTCAAACGTGGCGACAAATTGCCCACCGAGTCGGCGATCATGGATGCCCATGGCGTCAGCCGCACCGTGGTGCGCGAAGCGATTTCCCGTTTGCAGGCCGCAGGCCAGGTTGAAACCCGTCACGGCATAGGCACCTTCGTGCTCGATACCCCGAGCCCGAGCGGTTTCCGTATCGACCCGGCCACCGTGGTGACCTTGCGCGACGTATTGGCAATTCTGGAATTGCGCATCAGCCTGGAAGTGGAATCCGCCGGCCTTGCCGCGCAACGTCGCAGCGCTGAGCAGTTGGCGTTGATGCGAGCGGCGCTGGACGCGCTGAATGAAAGCGCCTCCCACGCCAGCGATGCGGTGGCTTCGGACTTCCAGTTCCACCTGCAAATTGCCCTGGCCACCGGCAACCGCTACTTCACCGACATCATGACCCACCTGGGCACCAGCATCATTCCGCGCACGCGCCTGAACTCCGCGCGCCTGGCCCATGATGATCAGCAGCACTACATGAGTCGCCTGAGCCGCGAGCACGAAGAGATTTACGACGCGATTGCCCGCCAGGATTCCGATGCGGCGCGGGCGGCCATGCGGTTGCACCTGACGAATAGCCGCGAGCGGCTGCGCCAGGCGCATGAAGAGGCGCAGGCACAGCGGGGCTGAGCGTCGCCAGAAAGGACGCCATCGCGGGCAAGCCCGGCTCCCACAGGTTTTGTGTCGATCACAATAGTGTGAACACATACAGAACCTGTGGGAGCCGGGCTTGCCCGCGATGGGGCCAGTAGCCTTCAATTAATCTTTCAGATTGTCTTCAAAATTCCCCGATCCACCCTCACCGCCAACTCAGCAGCCCCTGGTTTGGCATCGAAAACCGCATGCCCGCGTTCATCCACAAGCGCCCGGGCAATCGGCACGCCTTTGGACAGCAACTCCAGCGGCGCACCTTTCAGCGATTGGCCAGAAGCCAGTTCCAGTTTCAATTTGATAGTCATCAGTGATCTCCTTATCAGGCATTGGCCGCTGAATTCAGCACGCCGGTCGGTTGGTAGTCCTTGAGCAGCAAATAAGTGCTCCAACCCCACCAGTCGTCCACGGTGGCAGTGTCGTTCAAGTTGTTGACGTCCTTGCGCCGCAACACCTTGTTGCCCTCGACCTTGAACAGTGGCGAAAAATTGCCGGCCGGGTTCAGTACCGCTTGCAGGTCGGGCAGCCTTTTCAAAGCAGCGAAGCTGCCGGCCGACGGGGTGATGCCACTGAGGTACGCCGCGAACACTTCATCCGCAGACACCTGAACCGCTTGATTGACTTGGGTGCGATTGGCGCTGTCGATGGCGTCGAAGTAGCGCTTGTCGCCGTAGGCGTGCCAGCGATCGCCGTTGCCGTTGCTCACATTGAGGCCGAACTTGCTGTCTTCATCGTGCATGAAGCGGGTGATCAGCGAACCGAGATCGCTGGGCGTAACCACCGCCGCCAATTGTTTGCGCGGTACTCGCAGGTGGCCGGCGGAATACAGGTCGGTCAGGTAGTGATCGGCAAAAGCGTTCATCGCATAGGCCAGCTCCAACTGCTTTTCATCGCCGCTGTTGTGGGCCAGCACTGCTTGTTGCAGCGCCGCCGTGTGCCCGGCGATGTAGGCCAGCAACGCCCATTCGGCAAAGTGGTCGGCATTGTTGGCGGCCAGCTTCAGATAACGCCCCAAAGGGAACAGTGCCGAGACGAAACTGCCGCCGCCGGTGATCTTGTTCCACTCTTCCGACAACGTATCACCGAGGGCGTCATAAGCTTCGTGAGGCTGTTTGCCGTCCCTGATCGCTTGATTGATGGCGGCGATTTCCTTCTGCATGACGCCGAGGATCAACTTCGCCTCGGCGTTTGAGGCTGGCAGTACCGCCAGGGAGTTGAAGGCGTTGGTAAAGCGCTGGATTCGGTCCGCCGCTGTTGCGCCCTCGCAGATCGGTTGGTCGGGAATTCCATAAAAATCCCCTCCCAGTGCAATCACTTGTCCATAGGTCAATGCCAAGCCATTGGGCAGGTGCAACTCCACCTGCGAGGCCGGTATGGCAGGTGCATCCTTGACGAAGCGCAGCAAGGTGCTGTCGCCGATCGCGGTATGTTCTGCACCCTCGAACCTCAGCCGGGGCAAGCCTTGCAGCGATTTTTTCGGTGGCGACTGCAGCAGGCCTTGGCGCTGATGTTTGAGGCCGTGATGGCTGCAGGCGGTGAGTTTAAGCGTGTCGCCGTCGCCAGAAATAGCGATGCCGTGCGTGGTAAAAAGATCATCCAGATCGGCAATGACCTGTCGGGTATTTTCCTTCGGTTGTGCGTGTAGACCTGACATTTCTAGCTCCTTGATATGTCGTAGGTAGAATCCAAATTAACTGTATGTATATACAGTTGTATGGATCATAGATGAGAACTTTCCTACGTCAAGGAATTACTTTTTCCGACGCAAATTTTGCGGCTCGCGATGAAATGCAGTTGACGGTTGTATTTTAAGTTGTACGATGACCTACAACTTCGGCGAAGGCTGAACGGTTTTCTCACACAACGTTGCTACCCAGGGTGTTCGAATAATGAATCCACAAGAACTGAAGTCCATCCTCTCTTCCGGCCTGCTGTCGTTCCCGGTCACCGACTTCAATGCTCAGGGCGATTTCCATCGCGCGGGCTATATCAAACGTCTCGAATGGCTGGCCCCATACGGCGCCTCGGCATTGTTCGCCGCGGGCGGCACCGGTGAGTTTTTCTCTCTGGCGGCCAGCGAATATTCGGAAATCATCAAGACTGCCGTCGACACCTGCGCTACCAGCGTGCCGATCCTGGCCGGTGTCGGCGGTTCGACTCGTCAAGCCATCGAATACGCTCAGGAAGCCGAGCGTCTGGGCGCCAAAGGCCTGTTGCTGCTGCCGCACTACCTGACCGAAGCCAGCCAGGACGGTGTTGCCGACCACGTTGAAGCGGTATGCAAATCGGTAAAAATCGGCGTGGTGGTTTACAACCGCAACGTCTGCCGCCTGACTGCTCCTTTGCTGGAACGTCTGGCCGAGCGCTGCCCGAACCTGATCGGTTACAAGGATGGCCTGGGCGATATCGAGTTGATGGTGTCGATCCGTCGCCGCCTCGGTGATCGTTTCAGCTACCTGGGTGGTTTGCCGACCGCTGAAGTCTACGCCGCGGCCTACAAGGCGCTGGGCGTGCCGGTTTACTCCTCGGCGGTGTTCAACTTCATTCCGAAAACCGCGATGGATTTCTACCACGCCATTGCTCGCGAAGATCACGCCACGGTTGGCAAGATCATCGACGACTTCTTCCTGCCGTACCTGGACATCCGTAACCGCAAGGCCGGTTACGCCGTGAGCATCGTCAAGGCCGGGGCAAAAATTGCCGGTTATGACGCAGGTCCTGTGCGTGCGCCGCTGACCGATCTGACGGGCGAAGAGTACGAAATGCTCGCCGCGCTGATCGACAAGCAAGGTGCTCAGTAACACCCCACAAAAACCAGGGCCGCTGAGCAATCAGCGGCTTTTTGCGTGAGGACTTCTTTTAAAGGAGCAGCCCGTGGCTGATTCAAAGCGTTTCAACAACTACATCAACGGCGAATGGGTGGCGGGCAGTGATTACTGCGCCAACATCAACCCGTCCGAGCTGACCGACACCATCGGCGATTACGCCAAGGCCGATCTGGCTCAGGTCCACGCCGCCATCGACGCCGCTCGCGCCGCGTTCCCGGCCTGGTCCACTTCGGGCATTCAGGCACGTCACGATTCACTGGATAAAGTCGGTAGCGAGATCCTCGCCCGTCGCGAAGAGCTCGGCACTTTACTGGCCCGGGAAGAGGGCAAGACTCTGCCCGAAGCCATCGGCGAAGTGACTCGCGCCGGCAACATCTTCAAGTTCTTCGCCGGTGAATGCCTGCGCCTGTCCGGCGACTATTTGCCGTCGGTGCGTCCGGGCGTCAACGTTGAAGTGACCCGTGAAGCGTTGGGTGTGGTCGGCCTGATCACCCCGTGGAACTTCCCGATTGCGATCCCGGCGTGGAAAATCGCTCCGGCCCTGGCTTACGGCAACTGCGTCGTGCTGAAGCCTGCTGATCTGGTGCCGGGCTGTGCCTGGGCGCTGGCGGAAATCATCTCCCGCGCAGGCTTCCCGGCCGGTGTGTTCAACCTGGTGATGGGCAGCGGTCGCGTGGTCGGCGATGCGCTGGTGCAGAGCCCGAAAGTCGACGGCATCAGCTTCACCGGTTCCGTGGGCGTGGGTCGCCAGATCGCTGTCAGTTGCGTCTCGCGCCAAGCCAAGGTTCAGCTGGAAATGGGCGGCAAGAACCCGCAGATCATTCTCGATGACGCCGACCTCAAGCAAGCGGTCGAGCTGTCGGTACAGAGCGCGTTCTACTCCACCGGCCAGCGTTGCACTGCCTCGAGCCGCTTCATCGTCACCGCCGGGATTCACGACAAATTCGTCGAAGCCATGGCCGAGCGCATGAAGTCGATCAAGGTCGGTCACGCGCTGAAAACCGGCACCGATATCGGTCCGGTCGTCTCGCAGGCTCAGCTTGAACAAGACATGAAGTACATCGACATCGGCCAGTCCGAAGGTGCGCGTCTGGTCAGCGGCGGTGGTCTGGTGACGTGCGATACCGAGGGCTATTTCCTCGCGCCGACGCTGTTTGCCGACAGTGAAGCTGCGATGCGTATCAGCCGCGAAGAGATCTTCGGACCGGTGGCCAATATCGTTCGCGTCGCCGATTACGAGGCGGCGCTGGCCATGGCCAACGACACCGAATTCGGTCTGTCGGCGGGCATCGCTACCACGTCGCTGAAGTACGCCAACCACTTCAAACGCCACTCCCAGGCCGGGATGGTGATGGTCAACCTGCCGACCGCCGGCGTGGATTACCACGTTCCGTTCGGTGGGCGTAAAGGTTCATCCTATGGATCACGTGAGCAAGGTCGCTATGCGCAAGAGTTTTATACGGTCGTGAAGACCAGCTACATCGGCTCCTGACAGGAAACACCGCGGTATCTGATGCCTCCCCGGTGGTGCCGATACCGCAAACCGGCGTAGGAGCTGCCGAAGGCTGCGATCTTTTGATCTTGATTTTGGTGCCCTCAAGGACGCTAAAGATCAAAAGATCGCAGCCTTCGGCAGCTCCTACGCACGGACAAAAACAGCTTCACCCGCGCATAAAAATAATCAGTGGGAGTACATCTACAATGCAATCGACCAAGCCGACTCACGTCCGCTATTTGATCCTGCTCATGCTGTTTCTGGTGACCACGATCAACTACGCCGACCGGGCCACCATCGCAATCGCCGGCTCCAGCCTGCAAAAAGACCTCGGCATTGACGCGGTAACCCTCGGCTATATCTTTTCCGCCTTCGGTTGGGCCTACGTGGCCGGGCAAATTCCCGGTGGCTGGCTGCTGGACCGTTTCGGTTCGAAAAAAATCTACGCGCTGAGCATTTTCACCTGGTCGCTGTTCACTGTGCTGCAGGGCTATGTCGGTGAGTTCGGCATGTCCACGGCCGTGGTTGCGCTGTTCATGCTGCGTTTTTTGGTGGGCCTGGCCGAAGCGCCATCCTTCCCCGGCAACGCACGCATCGTAGCGGCCTGGTTTCCGACTGCTGAACGCGGTACCGCCTCGGCGATCTTCAACTCGGCGCAATACTTTGCCACCGTGTTGTTCGCGCCGCTGATGGGCTGGATCGTCTACAGCTTCGGTTGGCAGCACGTGTTCATCGTCATGGGCGTGATCGGCATCGTCTTCTCGGGCATCTGGCTGAAGGTGATCTACAGCCCTCGCCAACACCCGATGATCAACGATGCCGAGTTCAAGCACATCGCCGACAACGGCGGCATGGTCGACATGGACCAGGACAAAGGCAAAAAGGGCGACGGTCCGAAGTGGGACTACATCCGCCAGCTGCTGACCAACCGCATGATGCTCGGCGTGTACCTGGGCCAGTACTGCATCAACGGCATCACCTACTTCTTCCTGACCTGGTTCCCGGTGTATCTGGTGCAGGAGCGCGGCATGACCATCCTCAAGGCCGGTTTCATTGCCTCGCTGCCGGCGATCTGCGGGTTTATCGGTGGGGTGCTCGGCGGGGTGATTTCCGATTACCTGCTGCGTAAAGGCCATTCGCTGACCTTCGCCCGCAAGGCGCCGATCATCGCTGGCTTGCTGGTTTCCAGTAGCATCGTGGCTTGCAACTATGTAGACGTTGAATGGATGGTCGTCGGCTTCATGGCCTTGGCATTCTTTGGCAAAGGCGTCGGTGCGTTGGGCTGGGCGGTGGTGTCCGACACCTCGCCGAAACAGATCGCCGGTCTCAGCGGTGGCCTGTTCAACACCTTCGGCAACATCGCGTCGATCACCACGCCGATCGTAATCGGTTACATCATCAGCTCCACCGGCTCGTTCAAATGGGCGCTGGTGTTCGTCGGTTGCAACGCGCTGGTAGCCGTCTTCAGCTATCTGGTGATCGTTGGCCCGATCAAGCGTGTGGTGCTCAAAGAGCCGCCAGTCAGCGGTCCTGAAACCAACAATAAGTTATCTGAAGCGCATTCCTGAGGAGCGGCGTCATGCAGTTGATTGAACATTCCGACTCGCCGCGCTACATCCGCCTGCACGAGCGGGACAATGTGGTGATCGTGGTCAACGATCAGGGCGTGCCGGCCGGCACGGAATTCCCCGATGGCCTGGTCACCGTGGATTTCGTGCCGCAGAGCCACAAGGTCACGCTCGAGGACATTCCCGAAGGCGGCCAAGTGATTCGTTACGGCCAGACCATTGGCTACGCGTTGCAGCCGATTCCTCGCGGCAGCTGGGTCAAGGAAGATCAACTGCGCATGCCGACCGCGCCACCGCTGGACAGCCTGCCGCTGTCCACCGAAGTGCCGGCCGCGCAGGCACCGCTGGAAGGCTTCACCTTCGAGGGTTATCGCAACGCCGACGGCACCGTCGGCACGCGCAACATTCTCGGCATCACCACCACCGTGCAGTGCGTTACCGGCGTGCTGGATCATGCGGTGAAGCGCATCAAGGACGAGTTGCTGCCCAAGTACCCGAACGTCGACGACGTGGTGGCGCTGACCCACAGTTACGGTTGCGGCGTGGCGATCACCGCCACCGACGCGTACATCCCGATTCGCACCGTGCGCAACTTGGCGCGCAATCCGAACCTGGGGGGCGAAGCGCTGGTGATCAGCCTGGGCTGCGAGAAATTGCAGGCCGGGCAGGTGATGCACGAGAACGATAGCTCGGTGGATTTGAGCGATCCGTGGTTGTACCGCTTGCAGGATTCCAGCCATGGTTTCACCGAGATGATCGAGCAGATCATGGCGCTGGCCGAAACCCGCTTGAAGAAGCTCGACCTGCGTCGTCGGGAAACCGTGCCGGCGTCCGAGCTAATCCTCGGCATGCAGTGCGGCGGCAGCGATGCGTTCTCTGGCATCACCGCCAACCCGGCGCTCGGCTATGCCTCGGACCTGTTGTTGCGGGCTGGGGCGACGGTGATGTTTTCCGAAGTCACCGAAGTGCGTGATGCGATTTACCTGCTGACTTCCCGTGCGGAAACCGAAGAAGTCGCTCAGGAACTGGTGCGGGAAATGGACTGGTACGACCGCTACCTGGCCAAGGGCGAAGCGGATCGCAGTGCCAACACCACGCCGGGGAACAAGAAGGGCGGGTTGTCGAACATTGTCGAGAAGTCACTGGGCTCGATCGTCAAATCCGGCAGCAGCGCGATCAACGGAGTGCTTGGCCCTGGCGAGCGGTTCAAGCGCAAAGGGCTGATTTTCTGCGCGACCCCGGCCAGTGATTTTGTCTGCGGGACGTTGCAGTTGGCGGCGGGGATGAACCTGCATGTGTTCACCACCGGGCGGGGTACGCCTTATGGGTTGGCGATGGCGCCGGTGGTGAAGGTGTCGACCCGCACAGAACTGGCGCAGCGCTGGCCGGACCTGATCGACATCGATGCTGGGCGGATTGCGACCGGGCGGGCGTCGATTGAAGAGCTTGGCTGGGAGTTGTTCCACTACTACCTGGACGTGGCCAGCGGCAAGAAACAGACGTGGGCGGAGCAGCATAAGCTGCATAACGACATTACCTTGTTCAACCCTGCGCCGATCACCTAATGATCGTTCCCACGCTCTGCGTGGGAATGCAGCCCGGGACGCTCTGCGTCCCAAAAGCGTGACGCAGAGCGTCACAAGAGGCATTCCCACGCAGAGCGTGGGAACGATCCGGGTGAAAGTGGCTTATCATTAGCCCCCTAACGACGCCCACCCAAGGTTCTCCCGGCATGCTGGCTATTTTCCTCGAAACCCTGAACATCACCGCGCCGGTGTTTGCCATGCTGTTTCTGGGGGCGCTGCTCAAGCGCATCGACTGGATCAACGACAATTTCATTCATACCGCGTCGGCCCTGGTGTTCAACGTCACCATGCCGGCGTTGCTGTTTCTGGGCATCTTGCATGCCGACCTGCACGCGGCGTTGCAACCGGCGCTGCTGATCTACTTCTCGATCGCGACGCTGCTGTGTTTTGCGATTGCCTGGGGCTGGGCGATCTGGAAATGTCCGCGGGAAGACCGGGGCATCTACACCCAAGGCGCGTTTCGCGGCAACAACGGCGTAATCGGTCTGGCACTGGCGGCGAGCATGTACGGCGACTACGGGATTTCCCTCGGGGCCATTCTCGCGGCGTTGGTGATCCTGTTCTACAACACGCTTTCGACCATCGTACTGGCGGTCTACAGTCCGGTGATCAAGTCTGATCCGTGGAGCATCTGCAAAAGCGTGATGGTCAACCCGCTGATCATCAGCGTGTGTGCGGCGGCGCCATTTGCCTGGTTCGAAATCGGTTTGCCGGGGTGGCTGGAAACGTCCGGCCAGTACCTGGCACAAACCACCTTGCCGTTGGCGTTGATCTGCATCGGTGGCACGTTGTCGCTGGCGGCGATGCGCAAAAGCGGCACGATGGCGCTCAGTTCAAGCCTGGTGAAGATGATCGGCTTGCCGGTGCTGGCGACGCTGGGTGCCTGGCTCTGGGGCTTTCGTGGGGCGGAGCTGGGGATTCTGTTTCTGTACTTCGGCAGCCCGACCGCAGCGGCCAGTTTTGTCATGGCCCGGCAGGCCAACGGCAATCATGAACTGGCGGCGGCGATCATCGTGATTACCACGCTGATGGCGGCGGTCACCACCAACGTCGGGATCTTTTTGTTGCAGTGGGGTGGGTGGATTTAACCGCAGGTTTTGCGGTGTTTTTTTGATCCATTCGCGAGCAAGCCCGCTCCCACAGTGAATTTTCGCCGTGCACAATTTTTGTGTTCGACATTGATCAAATGTGGGAGCGGGCTTGCCCGCGATGACGGCAGAACAATCAATACAAATTCCGACGATTATTCCGGCTTCTGGTACGTATCAATCACTTCCTGCGCCGCCCGGAACGCATCGATCGCCGCCGGCACGCCGGCATACACCGCGCAATGCAGCAGCGCCTCGCGAATCTCTTCCACGGTGCAGCCGTTGTTCAGCGCGCCACGCACATGGCCTTTCAATTCTTGCGGGCACTTCAACGCGGTCAGCGCGGCGAGGGTGATCAGGCTGCGGGTTTTCAGCGGCAGACCTTCGCGATTCCAGACCCCGCCCCAGGCGTGTTCATTGACGAAGTCCTGCAGCGGCTGAGTGAACTCGGTGGCGTTGCCCAAGGCGCGGTCGACGAAGGCGTCGCCCATCACTTGGCGGCGGACTTCAACCCCAGCCTTTTTATCAGTGCTCATGGCAGTTCCCTCTTGTGGTGTTGGCGACGCCAGGCGCGCAGCGACGTGAACAGCAAAAACGCCCCCAGCGCCGGCAGGACGAAAAACAGCATCAGGTGTTCAAGCTTGCCGGCCAGTGGCATGCCGGTGGTGAACGACACCACGTGCAGCCCATAGGCCAGGTACAAACCCAAGAAGAGCAGGCCTTCGGCGCGAGTCACCCGGTAGCCGGAATAGAACACTGGCAGGCACAGCACCGCGACACCGAGCATCACCGGCAGGTCGAAATCCAGAGCGTTGGGCGAGACCGACAACGGCGACGGCGCGATCAATGCAGTGAGCCCGAGCACGCCCAAGAGGTTGAGCAGGTTGCTGCCGATCACGTTGCCCACCGCGATGTCCCGCTGACCGCGCAACGCGGCGATCAACGAAGTGGCCAGCTCCGGCAAGGACGTGCTGACAGCGACGATGGTCAGGCCGATGATCCGCTCCGACAAGCCGAGGTCGGTCGCGACCGCCACCGCGGCGCCGAGCAGCAAGTGCCCGGCGAACACCAGCATCGCCAGCCCGGAGACAATCATCAGCAGGCTGCTCAACCACGGTGCCTGCGGTGCATCATGAGCGCTCGATGGCGGACGGGCCGAGTGCCGCGACTGGCGCAGCAGCAAGCCCAGGTACAGCACCAGCGCACCCAGCAGAATAATGCCGTCTGTGCGGTTCAGTTCTTCGTTCCACGCCAGTACGAACACCAGCAGGCTGGCGCCGATCATCAGTGGAATATCCAGGCGCACCAATTGCCGCGAAACCCGCAGCGGAATAATCAGTGCCGAAAGCCCAAGGGTGACGAGGATGTTGAAGATGCTGCTGCCGATCACGCTGCCGACGGCGATATCGGCGTTTTGCGCCAAGGTGGCTTGCAAGCTGACCGCCATCTGCGGTGCGCTGCTGCCGAGGGCCACGATGGTCAGGCCGATGATCAGCGGCCGCACATGCAGTCGCGCGGCCAGGCGCACGGCGGCGCGCACCATCAGTTCGGCACCGGCGATCAGTAAAAACAGACCGCTGAACAATTCAATCACGCTGATCAGGGGTAAATCGGCAAGTCCGAAAATAGTCAGCGCTCCGTCTAATCAATCGTCGAGGGCTTGCACGCGAACTTTCGCGGTGCCACTGCGCAGCATGCCCAACTGTTCGGCCGCTTCACGTGACACGTCGATCAGGCGCCCACGAGAGTATGGCCCGCGGTCGTTGACACGCACCACGCAGGACCTGTCGTTATTCAGGTTGGTAATCTTCACCCGGGTGCCGAACGGCAACTGGCGATGGGCGGCGGTCAGGCCGTGCTGGTTGAAACGCTCGCCGCTGGCGGTGCGTTTGCCATGGTGTTTGGCGCCGTAATACGAAGCTACGCCGGTCTTGTCGTAGCCGTGTGGATCAACAACATCCGTGCTGGCGCAACCAGCCAGCAAAGAGAGCAGGGCACAGGCACTGAGCAGACGCTTCATAAAAGGTATCCCGGAAACAAATGTGGGAGCGGGCTTGCTCGCGAATGCATTCTGACAGTCAACCTTGTATTGAGTGCCGAACAGCATTCGCGAGCAAGCCCGCTCCCACAGGGAATGGAGCCAGGTTTGAATGCTGGCTCCATTCTCATCAGCCTTCGAGCTTGCTTTTAAGCAGTTCGTTGACCTGTTGCGGGTTGGCCTTGCCTTTGGAGGCTTTCATGGCCTGGCCGACGAAGAAGCCGAACATCTTGCCGCGTTTGGCTTCGTCTGCCGCGCGGTATTGTTCGACCTGCTCGGCGTTGGCCGCGAGCATTTCGTCCAGCACCGCCGAGATCGCGCCGGTGTCGGTTACTTGCTTGAGGCCGCGCTTGTCGATGATCTCGTCCGCGCTGCCTTCGCCGTTGGCCATGGCTTCAAAGACCACTTTGGCAATCTTGCCGGAGATGGTGTTGTCCTTGATGCGTAGCAGCATGCCGCCCAGTTGCTCGGCCGAAACCGGCGACTGGTCGATGTCCAGGCCTTGCTTGTTCAACAGGCTGCCCAGTTCAACCATCACCCAGTTGGCCGCCAGTTTGGCGTCGCCGCCGATGCTCGCGACTTTCTCGAAGTAATCGGCTTGCTCGCGGCTGGTGGCCAGGACGCTGGCGTCGTAGACCGATAGACCGAACTGTTCCTGGAAACGCTCGCGCTTCTGCGGTGGCAGTTCCGGCAGGGTGGCGCGCACGTCGTTGAGGAACGAGTCCTCGATGACCACCGGCAGCAGGTCCGGATCGGGGAAGTAACGGTAGTCGTTGGCTTCCTCTTTGCTGCGCATCGGACGGGTTTCGTCTTTGTTCGGATCGTACAGACGGGTCTGCTGGATCACCTTGCCGCCGTCTTCGATCAGCTCGATCTGACGCTGCACTTCGGTGTTGATTGCCTTCTCGATGAAGCGGAACGAGTTGACGTTCTTGATCTCGCAGCGCGTACCGAACTCAACCTGGCCCTTTGGACGGATCGACACGTTGCAGTCGCAACGCAGCGAACCTTCGGCCATGTTGCCGTCGCAGATGCCGAGGTAACGCACCAGCGCATGGATCGTTTTGACGTAGGCCACGGCTTCCTTGGCGCTGCGCATGTCCGGCTCGGAAACGATTTCCAGCAGCGGCGTACCGGCACGGTTCAGGTCGATGCCGGTGGCACCGTTGAACTCTTCGTGCAGGCTTTTGCCGGCGTCTTCTTCCAGGTGCGCACGGGTCACGCCGACACGTTTGATCGTGCCGTCTTCCATGGCGATGTCCAGGTGGCCCTTGCCGACGATCGGCAATTCCATCTGGCTGATCTGGTAGCCCTTGGGCAGGTCCGGGTAGAAATAGTTTTTACGGGCGAACACGTTGTGCTGACCGATCTCGGCATCGATGGCCAGGCCGAACATCACCGCCATGCGCACCGCTTCCTGGTTCAGCACCGGCAATACGCCGGGCATGCCGAGGTCTACCAGGCTGGCCTGGGTGTTCGGCTCGGAACCGAAGGTGGTGGAACTACCGGAAAAGATTTTCGACCGGGTGGTGAGCTGGGTATGAATCTCCAGCCCGATCACGACTTCCCATTGCATGTGTTTCTCCTCAGAAGCCGGTTGGGGTGCGGGTGTGCCAGTCAGTGTTTAACTGATACTGATGGGCAACGTTCAACAGGCGGCCTTCCTGGAAATACGGAGCGAGTAACTGCACGCCGACCGGCAGCCCATCGACAAAACCTGCTGGCATGGACAAGCCCGGCAGACCGGCGAGGTTGGCGGTGATGGTGTAGACGTCTTCCAGGTACGCAGCGACCGGGTCGCTGTTCTTGGCGCCGAGCTTCCAGGCCGGGTTCGGCGTGGTTGGGCCGAGGATGATGTCGACCTCATTAAAGGCAGCCATGAAGTCGTTCTTGATCAGGCGACGGATTTTCTGCGCCTTCAGGTAGTAGGCGTCGTAGTAACCGGCCGACAGCGCGTAGGCACCGACCATGATCCGGCGCTGCACTTCCGGGCCGAAACCTTCGCCACGGGAACGCTTGTACAGGTCTTCCAGGTTTTTCGGGTCTTCGCAGCGATAGCCGAAACGCACGCCGTCGAAACGCGACAGGTTGGAAGACGCTTCCGCCGGGGCGATCACGTAGTACGCAGGGATGGCGTGCTGCATGTTCGGCAGGCTGATTTCCTTGACCACGGCGCCGAGCTTTTTCAGCTCTTCAACGCTGGCCATGACCAGGTCGGCGATACGTGGGTCCAGACCGGCGCTGAAGTATTCCTTCGGCACGCCGATGCGCAGGCCTTGCAGCGAACCGTTGAGGCCGGCGCTGTAATCAGGCACGGGCTCATCGATGCTGGTGGAGTCCTGCGGGTCGAAACCGGCCATGCCTTGCAGCAGGATCGCGCAGTCTTCGGCGGTGCGGGCCAATGGGCCACCCTGATCGAGGCTGGACGCGTAGGCGATCATGCCCCAGCGCGAAACGCGACCGTACGTCGGTTTCAGGCCGGTGAGGTTGGTCAGCGCGGCGGGCTGACGAATCGAACCGCCAGTGTCGGTGCCCGTCGCCGCTGGCAACAGACGAGCGGCAACCGCAGCAGCCGAACCGCCAGACGAGCCGCCCGGAACGTGTTCCAGGTTCCACGGGTTTTTCACCGCGCCGTAGTAGCTCGACTCGTTGGCCGACCCCATGGCGAATTCGTCCATGTTGGTCTTGCCCAGGGTCACGGCCCCGGCAGCAGCCAGTTTGGCGACCACGGTGGCGTCGTACGGTGCTTTGAAGTTGTCGAGCATCTTCGAGCCGCAGCTGGTGCGGATGCCCTGGGTGCAGAACAGGTCTTTGTGGGCGATAGGCGCGCCGAGCAGGGCGCCGCTCTCACCATTGGCCCGACGAGCGTCAGCGGCTTTCGCCTGCTGGAGCGCCAGGTCTTCGGTGAGGCTGATGAAACTGTTGAGCTGCGGGTCGAGCTGGGCGATACGCGCCAGCAGGACTTTGGTCAGCTCTTCGGAAGAAAACTTTTTATCGGCGAGTCCGCGGGCGATCTCGGCCAGAGTCAATTGATGCATTGCAGGCTCTTTCCCTTTAGTCGATGACTTTCGGAACCAGATACAGGCCGTTTTCGACCGCTGGTGCGATGGACTGATAGGCCTCGCGATGATTGGTTTCGGTCACGACGTCTGCACGCAGGCGCTGGCTGGCTTCCAGTGGGTGGGCCAGCGGCTCGATACCGTCGGTATTGACCGCTTGCATTTCGTCGACCAGCCCGAGAATGCTGTTCAGGGCCGAAGTGATGTGTGGAAGATCGGCATCATTGAGGCCAAGGCAGGCCAAATGAGCGATTTTTTCCACGTCGGAGCGTTCAAGCGCCATGGGATTCTCCAGTGGAAAACAAAACGGACCGCGTCCGTGTGTTAGATTGTCGGAACACTACCGCATATCTACGGTCTCAGGGCCGCGATTGTGGTGCTTGGTGCACAGAAAAGCGGCCAATTTAACATATTGGCGCCTTGCCCAAAATCCCTGTCGTTGTTAGAGTTTGCCGCACTTTTTTACCCACGCGTTGCCTAGGGTCCCTTTCCCATGTTCAAGAAACTGCGTGGCATGTTTTCCAGCGATCTTTCCATTGACCTGGGCACTGCCAACACCCTTATTTACGTGCGCGAGCGCGGTATCGTCCTGAATGAGCCCTCCGTTGTGGCTATTCGGACACACGGTAACCAGAAAAGTGTCGTTGCTGTCGGCACCGAGGCCAAGCGCATGCTCGGCCGTACGCCGGGCAACATTGCTGCCATTCGTCCGATGAAGGACGGTGTGATCGCCGACTTCAGCGTCTGCGAAAAAATGCTGCAGTACTTTATCAACAAGGTTCACGAAAACAGCTTTCTGCAGCCTAGCCCTCGTGTGCTGATCTGCGTTCCATGCAAATCGACCCAGGTTGAGCGTCGTGCCATCCGTGAATCGGCCCTTGGTGCCGGTGCCCGTGAAGTATTCCTGATCGAAGAGCCGATGGCTGCTGCGATCGGTGCTGGCCTGCCGGTTGAAGAGGCTCGCGGTTCGATGGTTGTCGATATCGGTGGCGGTACCACTGAAATCGCGCTGATCTCCCTCAACGGTGTGGTTTATGCCGAATCCGTACGGGTTGGCGGCGACCGCTTCGACGAAGCGATCATCACCTATGTGCGTCGCAACTACGGCAGCCTGATCGGCGAATCCACCGCCGAGCGTATCAAACAGGAAATCGGTACGGCCTACCCGGGCGGCGAAGTTCGTGAAGTCGATGTTCGCGGCCGTAACCTGGCCGAAGGCGTTCCACGCGCATTCACCCTGAACTCCAATGAAGTGCTGGAAGCTCTGCAAGAGTCCCTGGCCACCATCGTTCAGGCTGTGAAAAGTGCATTGGAGCAATCGCCTCCGGAGCTGGCGTCGGATATCGCCGAACGTGGCCTGGTACTGACCGGTGGTGGCGCCTTGCTGCGCGACCTCGACAAGTTACTGGCCCAGGAAACCGGTCTGCCGGTGATCGTCGCCGAAGACCCGCTGACCTGCGTTGCTCGCGGCGGTGGTCGTGCATTGGAAATGATGGATAAACACACCATGGATCTGCTTTCCAGCGAATAAGTCGCCGGATCGCCTCTATGCTGTTGAGCGCACAGGCAGCACTTTGCAGTGCTGCCTGTTGGCGTTTATCTTCTGTCAGTCTGCATCCAGGCCGGTTTGATGCCGTATGAATAAAGAGAACATTTGCCTGGGAGGAGCGGCTTATTAAACCGCTTTTCACCAAAGGCCCCTCACTGGGCGTGCGCTTGTTGGTGCTGGCCGTGCTATCGGTCGCGCTGATGGTGGTCGATGCCCGCTTCACACTGCTCAAGCCAGTGCGTAGCCAAATGTCGCTGGTGCTGATGCAGTCTTACTGGATCACCGATCTACCGCAGCGGCTATGGCAAGGTGTGGCCAGCCAATTCGGCAGCCGGACCGAACTGGTCGCCGAAAACGAAAAACTCAAAACCGAAAACCTGCTGTTGCAGGGGCGCATGCAAAAGCTGGCCGCCCTCACCGAGCAGAACGTTCGGCTGCGCGAGTTGCTCAACTCTTCCGCGCTGGTCAACGAAAAGGTCGAAGTGGCCGAGTTGATCGGCATGGACCCCAACCCCTTTACCCATCGCATCATCATCAATAAAGGTGAGCGCGACGGCGTGGTCCTCGGTCAGCCGGTGCTCGATGCCCGCGGCCTGATGGGGCAGGTGGTGGAGTTGATGCCGTACACCTCTCGCGTACTGTTGCTGACTGACACCACCCACAGCATCCCAGTGCAGGTGAACCGTAACGGTCTGCGGGCGATTGCCAGCGGCACCGGCAACCCGGAACGCCTTGAGCTGCGGCATGTGGCTGATACCGCCGACATTAAGGAAGGCGATCTGCTGGTCAGCTCCGGTCTTGGCCAGCGTTTCCCTGCGGGTTACCCGGTGGCGACGGTCAAGGAAGTGATTCACGATTCCGGTCAGCCATTTGCCATCGTTCGTGCGGTGCCGACCGCCGCGTTGAACCGCAGCCGTTATCTGCTGTTGGTGTTCAGTGATGGCCGCACGCCTGAGGAACGCGCCAACGAAGCCGCCCAGGCTCAGGAAGCGCTAGACCAGCACGGCGGTGGGCCGATCATTCCAGCAACCGTGCCCAAACCTGCCGTGTCGGTGATACCGGCTGCGGTCGCTGCTCCGGCTGTTCCGGCCGCTGCGCCTGCTGTCGCACCTGCTGCCGCGACCCCGGCAAAACCGGCCGCTGCCCATGCTGCCAGCAAGCCACCCGCGTCGGCACCAGCCGCCGCCAAACCACCGGCGGCTCAGCCCGCTGCCGTGAAGCCTGCTGCCAAACCGCCTGTCTCCGCGCCGGCTACCACTGGGGGAAGAGAATAATGGGCGGTGCAACTTCCTCCCGAAACGGCTGGATGGTCTGGTTGACCTTCGCCATTGGCATGCTGCTCAGCGTTTCGCCATTGCCGCAGTTCATGGAAATCCTGCGTCCTCTGTGGCTGGCCTTGCTGTTGGCCTTCTGGGCGTTGGCCCTGCCGCAGAAAGTCGGCATGGTGACCGCCTGGTGCCTGGGGCTGGCCGAAGACGTGCTGTATGGCACGTTGCTGGGCCAGAACGCGTTGATCCTCACGCTCATTACCTTCCTGGTGCTGTCGCTGCAACAGCGCCTGCGCATGTTCCCGATGTGGCAACAGAGCCTGGTGATCCTGGTGATCTTCGGCCTCGCCCAACTGGTTCAGTTGTGGCTGAGCGCCCTGACCGGCAATCGTCAGCCGACCCTCGCGCTGGTGTTGCCGGCACTGGTCAGCGCGTTGCTCTGGCCATGGATCAGCTACGGTTTGCGCGGTTTGCGTCGACGCTACAAAATCAATTAATTCGGTCAGGCATGTGCTCGCGCCGGTGCCCTGTCTCGCCAAAAAGGAACAGTATTTGTGAGACAGGGCACTAGCAGGGAGATGTCTTGATGAAGCAGCTGTACCTCGCCTCAGGCTCGCCGCGTCGGCGTGAACTGCTCACGCAGATCGGCGTGTCGTTCTCCGTCATCAGCGCGGACATCGATGAAACCCCTTTACCTGAAGAATGCCCATCGGCCTATGTCGAGCGTCTGGCGCGCGGCAAGGCCGAGGCCGGGCACGGGACGGTCGTGTCCGACGCCGATTTCTGCGTGCTGGGTGCCGACACCGCCGTAGTGCTGGACGGGAAAATTCTCGGCAAGCCGGTGGACGAAGCCGACGCATGCGCCATGCTTATGCTGTTGTCCGGGCGCGAACATGAAGTGCTGACAGCGATTGCGGTGCGCGATGGCGAGCGCTGCGAGTCTTTGGTGGTGCGCAGCCTGGTGCGTTTTCGCAATATCGACCGCGACGAAGCGGCGGCCTACTGGGCCAGCGGCGAACCTCGGGACAAGGCTGGCGGCTACGGGATTCAAGGGCTGGGCGCGGTGTTCGTCGCCGGGCTCAACGGCAGTTATTCGGCGGTGGTCGGATTGCCGCTGTGCGAAACCTGCGAGCTGCTCGGCCATTTCGGCATACCCTGTTGGCAAACCCTTAACGCGCGCTGAGCGTCGTACTGACAAGATGCGGCCATTATCGTGAACATGCCTGAACGAGACCCTGCCATGAGTGAAGAGATCCTGATCAACATCACGCCGATGGAATCGCGCGTGGCGGTGGTCGAAAACGGTGTCCTGCAAGAGGTCCACGTCGAGCGCACGCAAAAGCGCGGGATCGTCGGCAACATCTATAAAGGCAAGGTCGTGCGGGTATTGCCGGGCATGCAGGCGGCCTTCGTCGATATCGGGCTGGATCGCGCAGCGTTCATTCATGCCTCGGAGATTTCCCTTCGCGAAGGCCCGACGGTGGAAAGCATCAGCGCGCTGGTTCATGAAGGTCAAAGCCTGGTGGTGCAAGTCACCAAGGACCCGATCGGCTCCAAAGGCGCACGCCTTACCACGCAACTGTCGATTCCGTCGCGCTATCTGGTGTACATGCCGCGCACCGCCCACGTTGGTATTTCCCTGAAGATCGAGGACGAAGCCGAGCGTGAACGCCTCAAGCAAGTGGTCACCGACTGCGTGGCCAAAGAAGGCATCAAGGAAGCCGGCGGTTTTATTCTGCGCACTGCTGCCGAAGGGGCCGGGGCCGATGAAATCCTCATGGACATCCGCTACCTGCGCAGGCTCTGGGACCAGATCAACGAACAGATCAAGACCATCAGCGCGCCGAGTGTGATCTACGAAGACCTCGGCCTCGCGCTGCGTACCTTGCGCGATCTGGTGAGCCCGAAGATCGAGAAGATCCGCATCGATTCGCGGGAAACTTTCCAGAAAACCACGCAGTTCGTCGCCGAACTGATGCCGGAAATCGCCGACCGTCTGGAGCATTACCCAGGTGAACGGCCGATCTTCGACTTATATGGCGTCGAAGACGAAATCCAGAAAGCCCTGGAACGCAAGGTGCCGCTCAAATCCGGCGGTTATCTGGTGGTCGATCCGGCGGAAGCCATGAGCACCATCGACGTCAATACCGGGGCCTTCGTCGGTCATCGCAACCTCGAAGAAACCATCTTCAAGACCAACCTCGAAGCCGCCACCGCCATTGCCCGTCAGCTGCGCCTGCGTAACCTGGGCGGGATCATCATCATCGACTTCATCGATATGGAAGATGAAGAGCATCAGCGTCAGGTGTTGCGCACGCTCGAGAAGCAACTGGAACGCGATCACGCCAAGACCAACATCATCGGCATCACCGAGTTGGGCCTGGTACAGATGACCCGCAAGCGCACCCGCGAAAGTCTTGAGCAAGTGCTGTGCGAACCGTGCAGCAGCTGCCAGGGTCGCGGCAAACTCAAGACTCCGGAAACCGTGTGCTACGAGATCTTCCGCGAAATCCTGCGTGAGGCCCGGGCTTATCAGGCCGAAGGCTACCGGGTGCTGGCGAATCAGAAAGTGGTCGACCGTTTGCTCGACGAAGAGTCGGGCAACGTCGCCGAGCTCGAAGGCTTTATCGGACGCACTATTCGGTTCCAGGTGGAAACCATGTATTCCCAGGAACAATACGACGTGGTGTTGCTCTGAATCGTTGTGTTTCAACTCCACTAGAACGGCTGGCCTCAGCTTTTTGCAGTATTTTTGCCATGGGAGCCAACTGACATGGACCGTCTGACACGCATTTTGGCCGCACTGACCCGCTGGGGTCTGGGCCTGTGTGCGTTGGTTTTGGTGCTGATGGCGCTGTTTGTCAGCCTCGGCCGGGAGCTGACGCCGCTGGTGGCCGAGTACCGTGCCGACGTCGAAGACAACGCCAGCGTTGCCTTGGGCATGCCCCTGCAGATCGGCAAGCTGGAAGGCAACTGGAGCGGCCTCGCTCCGGTTCTGCTGGCCCATGACGTGATGGTCGGCGAGGGTTCCAATGCCTTGCGCCTGGATCAGGTGCGCGCGGTGCCGGATCTCTGGGCCAGCCTGCTGGCGCGCGAAGTGCGCATCGCACACCTGGAACTCAACGGCCTGAAGATCAGCCTCAAGGAAGGCGAAGACGGTCATTGGGCGCTGGAAGGGTTGCCGGTGCAGCAAGACCAGCCGCTGGACCCGGAGCAGTTGCTCAATCGCATGCAGAGGGTCCAGCAGCTGTCGGTACTCGACAGCCAGATCACCTTGCAGCCGCTGGGGGAGTCGCCGCTGACCCTGACGTACGTCGGCCTGAATCTGAAAACCGGTCCATCCCGCCAGCGGCTCGATGCCCGTTTGACCCTGCCCGACGGCCAGCCGGTGGCGATGAGCCTGCGCACCCGTTTGCACGCTGCTCAATGGAAGGACGGCGAAGCGGACGCTTACCTGAGCCTGCCGCAGAGTGATTGGTCGAAATGGTTGCCCGAGCGCCTGACCCAGCAATGGAACTTCTCCGAGATCAAGGCCGGTGGCGAGCTCTGGGTGAACTGGAGCAAGGGCACCCTGCAACGCGCCGCGATTCGTTTGAACGCGCCGCAACTCAAGGGCGCCTATGCCGAGCGCAATCCGATCCAGATCAACAATCTGGCGCTCAACGGGTATTTCCAGCGCAGTTCCACAGGCGTTCTGGTGACCCTGGATTCTCTGGCGATGAGCCTGGGTGACACCCGCTGGGAATCGAAACTGCAATTTCAACAAACTGCCGCGACAGACAAGGTGCCAGAGCTCTTGCATCTGCAAGCCGACCGTCTCGATCTCACACCGCTCACTCCGCTGCTGAACGCACTGGGCCCACTGCCCGAAGGTGTCGCCACGGCGGTCGAGCGGCTCAAGGTCACCGGAGTTTTGCGCAACGTGCTGATCGACTTCCGCCCAGCCGCTACCGATGACAGCAAATTCAGCTTTGCCGCCAATCTGGAAAAGGTCGGCTTCGACGCTTATCGCGGTGCACCAGCGGTGCGAAATGTCAGTGGCAGCATCAGCGGCGATCTCGGGCAAGGTGAGCTGCGCATGGACAGCAAGGATTTCTCCCTGCACCTGGACCCGATTTTCGCCAAGCCATGGCAATACATTCAGGCCAATGCCCGGTTGACCTGGAAACTCGACAAAGAACGTTTCACCCTGATCTCGCCGTACCTGAAGGTGCTGGGCGAGGAGGGCAAGATTGCCGGCGACTTCCTGATCCGCCTGCATTTCGATCACACCCAGGAAGACTACATGGACCTGCGGGTCGGCCTGGTCGACGGCGACGGTCGCTACACCGCCAAATACCTGCCAACGGTTCTCAGCCCGGGCCTGGACGAATGGCTGCGCACCGCGATTCTCAAAGGCGCGGTGGATGAAGGTTTCTTCCAGTACCAGGGTTCGCTCAACCACGGCGCCGCCGAAACGGCTCGCAGCATCAGCCTGTTTTTCAAGGTCCACGATGCCGAGCTGGCGTTTCAGCCGGGCTGGCCGCATGTCAGCAAGGTCAGCGGCGATGTGTTCATCGAAGACAGCGGTGTGCGGATTCTCGCGAGCAAGGGCCAATTGCTCGACACTCAGGTCCGTGATGTCTACGTCAATATTCCCCGTGTGCCCCCTGGGCAGAGCAGTCATCTGTTCCTCGACGGCGCCTTTGATGGCGGGTTGGGCGATGGCCTGAAGATTTTGCAGGAAGCGCCGATCGGCACTGCCGAAACGTTCGCCGGTTGGGAGGGCGAAGGCGAACTGCAAGGCAAGCTCAAGCTCGATATCCCGCTGGTCAAAGGCGAGCAGCCGAAAATCCTCGTCGACTTCAAGACCGCCAAGGCCCGTTTGAAGCTCAGTGAGCCCACCCTGGAACTGACACAACTCAAGGGCGATTTCCGTTTCGACAGCACCAAGGGTCTGAGCGGGCAAAAGATCACGGCGCGAGCCTTCGACAAGCCGGTGACAGCACAGATCTTCGCCGAAGGCAGCCCGGGCAAGCTCAACACTCGGGTTGCCGCATCGGGTGAGGTCGAGGTCAAGAAACTCACCGAATGGCTGAATGTCACTCAGCCATTGCCGGTGACGGGGATGATCCCTTATCAGCTGCAGCTAAACCTTGATGGCGCCGACAGTCAATTGATGGTCAGCTCCAACCTCAAAGGCGTGGCGGTGGATTTGCCGGCGCCGTTCGGCATGGCCGCCGATGTCGGGCGCGATACCGTGTTCCGCATGACCCTGCAAGGAGCCGAGCGCCGTTACTGGGCCACCTATGGTGAACTGGCAAGCTTCACGTTTGCGGCACCGACCGGCGATTTCGCCGACGGTCGCGGCGAGTTGTTTCTCGGTGGCGGCAGTGCGGTGTTGCCTGGCGCCAAAGGTTTGCGCGTGCGTGGCGTACTGTCCGAGCTGGATGTCGCCCCTTGGCAGGATCTGGTGACCAAATATGCTGGCCAGGATCCGGGCGGCAGTGCCAAGCAGTTGCTCAGTGGCGCGGATTTGAAGATTGGCAAGCTCAGCGGTTTTGGCACCACCCTGGATCAGGCGTCGGTGCAGTTGGCGCGCAAACCGGCCGCGTGGGCCCTGCAACTCGATAGTCAGCAGGCCAAGGGCAGCGTCGCAATTCCCGATGCGAAAGCTGCACCGATTGCGGTCAATCTGCAATACGTACGTTTGCCGGCACGAGACCCTACGGCGCTGGCTGACGAGAATTCGCCGGATCCGCTGGCCACGGTGGACCCGACGAAGATCCCGGCGCTGGATGTCACCATCAATCAGCTGTTCCAGGGCCCGGATCTGGTGGGCGCGTGGCACCTGAAAGTTCGACCGACCGCCAAGGGTGTCGCCTTCAATGCCCTTGATCTGGGCCTCAAGGGCATCCTCTTGCGGGGCAGCGGTGGCTGGGAAGGCACGCCGGGTAATTCCGGCAGTTGGTACAAGGGCCGAGTCAGTGGCAGGAACCTTGCCGACGTGCTCAAGGGCTGGGGGTTTGCGCCGAGCGTCACCAGTGAAGAGTTTCATATGGATGTCGACGGTCGCTGGCCTGGGTCACCGGCGTGGCTGGCGACCAAGCGCTTCTCCGGCAGTCTTGATGCGTCACTCAATAAAGGTCAGTTTGTTGAAGTCGAGGGCAGCGCTCAGGCGCTGCGGGTATTTGGTCTGCTCAACTTCAACTCCATCGGCCGCCGCTTGCGCCTGGACTTTTCCGACCTGTTCGGCAAAGGCTTGAGCTATGACCGGGTCAAAGGCCTGCTGGTCGCCAGTAACGGGGTCTACGTGACCCGTGAACCGATTCTGCTGACCGGTCCGTCGAGCAATGTGGAGCTCAACGGCACACTGGACCTGGTGGGTGATCAGGTCGATGCCAAGTTGTTGGTGACTTTACCGGTGACTAACAACCTGCCGATTGCCGCGCTGATCGTCGGTGCACCGGCCGTCGGCGGGGCGCTGTTCCTGATCGATAAGCTGATCGGTGACCGCGTGGCGCGCTTTGCCAGCGTCAAATACACCGTCAAAGGCCCATGGAAAGAACCGAAAATCACCTTCGACAAGCCTTTTTGAAAAGCCATCCTGCGCACCTATGGAGTAGCATGTTTTTATGCGGCGCCGCTTACCCCTGTAGGAGCTGTCGCAGGCTGCGATCTTTTGACTTTAAAAATCAAGGTCAAAAGATCGCAGCCTCGTTTCACTCTGCAGCTCCTACAGGTATGCGTAGATTTCACATAGGGAATAGGCCATGTCTGTAGCGGTGATTCAAATGGTCAGCCAGAGCGACGTGCTGGCCAATCTGGCCCAGGCCCGTCGTCTGCTTGAGCAGGCGGCGACCGGTGGCGCGCGGCTTGCCGTGCTGCCGGAAAATTTCGCTGCCATGGGCCGTCGCGACATTGCCGACATCGGCCGCGCCGAAGCCTTGGGCGAAGGCCCGATCCTGCCATGGTTGAAACACACCTCCCGCGACCTCAAGTTATGGATAGTGGCCGGCACATTGCCGTTGCCGCCGGTGGATCAACCGACGGCCAAAGTGCATGCATGCTCGTTGCTGGTCGATGACCAGGGTGAAACCGTGGCGCGGTACGACAAGCTGCATCTGTTCGACGTAGACGTGGCGGACAATCGCGGGCGTTATCGCGAATCCGATGACTATGCTTTTGGCAGTGGTGTGGTGGTTGCCGACACGCCCGTCGGTCGAGTCGGTCTGACCGTCTGTTACGACTTAAGATTTCCGGAGCTCTACAGTGAATTGCGTGCGGCCGGCGCGGAGTTGATTACCGCGCCGTCGGCCTTTACCGCGGTGACCGGCGCGGCTCATTGGGACGTGCTGATTCGCGCGCGGGCCATCGAGACTCAGTGTTACATGCTCGCGGCCGCCCAGGGTGGGACGCATCCGGGGCCACGAGAAACCTTTGGTCATGCCGCCATCGTTGACCCATGGGGGCGGGTGCTGGCACAACAGGATCAGGGCGAGGCCGTGCTGCTGGCCGAACGCGACAGCAGCGAACAGGCGTCCATCAGGGCGCGGATGCCGGTGTCCACTCACCGGCGCTTTTTCTCGCAGGGCGCTCAGCGACCTGCATCAGAACGACGAATTTAAGGCGTAAAGCATATGAGCGAGTTGTTGTCCTCCGTCAGTGAACACCTCCTGGCGCCCGGCGGCGTAACGATCGAGAGCCTGCAAGGTGTGCTCGGCGATCTGGCCGGCCCGGGCATCGATGCCGCCGACCTGTATTTCCAGGGGCAGATTTCCGAGTCCTGGGCACTGGAAGACGGGATCGTCAAGGAAGGCAGCTTCAATCTCGACCAGGGTGTCGGCGTGCGTGCGCAATCGGGTGAGAAAACCGGTTTTGCCTACAGCAATGCCATTACCCTCGAAGCCCTCGGCGCCGCAGCCCGTGCGGCACGTTCGATCTCCCGCGCTGGGCAGAACGGCACGGTGCAAGCCTTCACGACTCAGGATGTCGCCCAGTTGTACGGGCCGGATAACCCGCTGGAAGTGATGAGTCGTGCCGAAAAAGTCGAGCTGCTCAAGCGTATCGATGTGGCGACTCGTGCCCTGGACCCGCGTATCCAGCAAGTCACCGTGAGCATGGCCGGAGTCTGGGAACGGATCTTGATTGCTTCCACCGACGGCGGCCTGGCGGCGGATGTGCGGCCGCTGGTGCGTTTTAACGTCAGCGTGATCGTCGAGCAAAATGGCCGTCGTGAGCGCGGTGGTCATGGCGGTGGCGGTCGCACCGATTACCGCTATTTCCTCAGCGATGACCGCGCCATGGGCTATGCCCGCGAAGCGTTGCGTCAGGCGCTGGTGAATCTGGAAGCGATTCCGGCCCCGGCCGGTACGTTGCCGGTGGTGTTGGGCTCGGGTTGGTCCGGCGTGTTGCTGCACGAAGCCGTCGGCCATGGCCTGGAAGGCGATTTCAACCGCAAGGGCAGTTCGGCCTACAGCGGGCGCATGGGCGAGATGGTTGCTTCGAAGCTCTGCACCATCGTCGATGACGGCACCCTTGCCGGGCGTCGTGGTTCGCTGAGCGTCGACGACGAAGGCACGCCGACCGAGTGCACCACACTGATCGAAAACGGCGTGCTCAAAGGTTATATGCAGGACAAGCTCAATGCGCGCCTGATGGGCGTAGCCCGCACCGGCAACGGTCGTCGCGAATCCTACGCGCACTTGCCGATGCCGCGCATGACCAACACCTACATGCTGGCTGGCGAAAGCGACCCGGCGGAAATCATCGCCTCGGTGAAAAAGGGCATCTACTGCGCGAACCTCGGCGGCGGTCAGGTGGACATCACCAGCGGCAAGTTCGTGTTCTCCACCAGCGAGGCGTACCTGATCGAAGACGGCAAGATTACTGCCCCGGTCAAAGGCGCGACGTTGATCGGCAACGGGCCGGAAGCCATGAGCAAGGTGTCGATGGTCGGTAACGATCTGGCGCTGGACAGCGGTGTGGGAACGTGTGGCAAGGATGGGCAGTCGGTGCCGGTGGGTGTCGGCCAGCCAACGCTGAAAATCGATGCGATCACTGTAGGTGGTACAGGATCGTAAGAAGGGATGGAGCTTCGGGTGAGCCGCTTGGCAACTCACCCGATTCGGGACTTAACGCAGACCGCGTTGAGTCTCGTCCAGCTCACGGATGTACTTGAAGATTTTACGGCTCGAGGCCGGTGGCTTGTTGGTCGCCAGTTCGTGCTGGGCCTGACGGATCAGGGAGCGCAATTGCTGACGATCAGCTTCCGGGTAGTCGAGCACGAACTTCTCCAGGACTGCATCGTCGCCCGCGATCAAGCGATCGCGCCAGCGTTCCAGTCCATGGAAACGTTCGTTGTACTGCCGAGTGGAGGCATCCAGTTGATCGAGCAGAGTCAGAATGGCGTCAGTGTCCTGATCGCGCATCAGTTTGCCGATGAACATAAGGTGCCGTTTACGCGCGATATTCGCGGTGTGCTTCGGCGCATCGGCCAGGGCCCGGCGCATAGCGTCGGTCAACGGCAGTTTTGCCAGCAAGTCAGGCTTGAGCGTTGTAAGGCGCTCGCCGAGGTCAACCAGAGCATGAAGCTCGCGTTTAACCTGGGATTTGCTTTTTTCTCCCGTATCGAGGGAGTCGTCGTAAGAATCAACCATGGTGGCCGTCCGCAAAGAAACGCCGCCATGATAACCAGTCGGGGGCCGCTTGTCCGGCCCGGTCGCTCGAAGGCCCTAGCCGAAAGCAGAATTTGAGTGGAGAACAGCATGAGTGCAGTTGAAAGCGTCGGCCCACAAGCGTTGCCGGCACTGCAAGAACAAGTCGAGCAGATCATCGCTGAAGCCAAGCGCCAGGGCGCCAGTGCCTGTGAAGTGGCCGTGTCGCTGGAGCAGGGCCTGTCGACCACGGTGCGTCAGCGGGAAGTCGAAACCGTTGAGTTCAATCGCGATCAGGGCTTTGGCATCACCTTGTATGTGGGGCAGCGCAAAGGCTCGGCTAGCACCTCGGCCAGTGGTCCGGAAGCAATTCGCGAAACCGTCGCCGCCGCGCTGGCCATTGCCAAGCACACCTCCGAAGACGAAGCCTCGGGCTTGGCGGATGCCGCGTTGATGGCCAAGGATCTGCAGGATTTCGACCTGTTCCATCAATGGGACATTACCCCGGAGCAAGCCATCGAGCAGGCGCTGGCCTGTGAAGCGGCGGCGTTTGCCACCGACAGCCGGATCAAGAATGCCGACGGCACCACCCTCAGCACTCACCAGGGCTGCCGGGTTTACGGCAACAGCCACGGTTTTATCGGTGGTTACGCTTCGACTCGTCACAGCCTCAGCTGCGTGATGATCGCCGAAGCCGATGGCCAGATGCAGCGCGATTACTGGTACGACGTGAACCGTCAGGGCAATTTGCTGGCCTCTGCGGAGAGCATCGGCCAACGTGCCGCGCAACGGGCGGCGAGCCGTCTGGGCGCGCGTCCGGTGCCGACCTGTGAAGTGCCGGTGCTGTTTTCCGCGGAATTGGCCGGTGGTTTGTTCGGCAGTTTCCTGTCGGCGATTTCCGGCGGCAGTCTGTACCGCAAATCGTCGTTCCTCGAAGGCACGCTGGGGCAGAAGCTGTTCCCGGAATGGTTGACCATTGATGAACGTCCACATCTGATGCGCGCCTTGGGCAGTTCGGCCTTCGACGGCGATGGCTTGGCGACCTACGCCAAGCCGTTCGTGGAGAAGGGCGAGTTGGTGTCCTACATACTCGGCACCTACTCCGGCCGCAAGCTGGGCATGCCGAGCACCGCCAACGCCGGCGGCGTGCACAACCTGTTCGTTACCCATGGCGATGAAGATCAGGCCGCCTTGCTGCGCCGTATGGGCCGTGGCCTGCTGGTCACCGAACTGATGGGGCAGGGCCTGAACATGGTCACTGGCGATTACTCCCGTGGCGCGGCGGGTTTCTGGGTCGAGAACGGCGAAATCCAGTTCGCGGTCCAGGAAGTGACCATCGCCGGCAACATGCGCGACATGTTCAAGCAGATCATTGCGGTCGGTAATGACCTGGAATTGCGCAGCAACATTCGCACCGGTTCGGTGTTGATTGAACGAATGACAGTGGCGGGTAGCTAACCTCCGACTGCGGCACCAAAAAGGCGCGCCACCCATGAGGTGGTGCGCCTTTTTTGTGGATCAAAAGATCGCAGCCTTCGGCAGCTCCTACAAGATGCACTCCGAGCCCATGTAGGAGCTGCCGAAGGCTGCGATCTTTTGATCTTTATTTACATGCTTGTTTTGGTTCTCATTATCATCTAATAATAAATCTCATTACCGAATGAGCCCGGATCATGAGTTCTGCCTTGCACGAGCAGCCTTACCTCGAAAGCTGGCGCTGGATGAGTCGCCAGATCCGTTGCGCCATGGACCCTGACGAGCCACGCCTGATCGAACATTATCTGGCTGAAGGCCGGTATCTGGGCTGTTGCACGGCCACCTCACCCTGGACCATCGCCGAAACTTCCTTCCGTTTATTGCTCGACACTGCCGCCGACGTCGCGCTGCCCTGGCACTGGCGCAGCCTGTGTCTCGACCAGGCCTGGCGACCGCTACGCGATCTCGAACGGCAATCACTCTGCGACTGCCGCCTCAAACGTTGGCAAAGCTACGCTTGGCAACTGGCGACTTGCGAGTTGGAACCTTCGATTTCTCTCATAGAACTGGTGCAAGGATCTCCCGATGAGTAACACACGTATCGAACGCGACAGCATGGGCGAACTTCAGGTCCCGGTGGACGCCCTTTACGGCGCGCAAACCCAACGCGCGGTGGATAACTTCCCGATCAGCGGCAAACCGATGCCCGTGCAGTTCATCCGCGCGCTGATTCTGGCCAAGGCTGCTGCCGCCCGAGCCAACGTCGAGCTCAAACAGATCAGCGAATCCCAAGGCAAGGCGATCGTCGATGCGGCTCAAGGCCTGCTCGAAGGCGACTTCATGCAGCACTTCCCGGTGGATATCTTCCAGACCGGTTCCGGCACCAGCTCCAACATGAACGCCAACGAAGTGATCGCCACCCTGGCCAGCCGCTTGCTGGGCGAGCCGGTGAATCCCAACGATCACGTCAATTGCGGCCAAAGCAGCAATGACATCATCCCGACCACCATTCATGTCAGCGCCGCATTGAGCTTGCATGAGCAGTTGCTGCCGGCGCTGGTGCATCTGGTGCAGGTGATCGAGCGCAAGGCCGAGCAGGTTCATCCGTTCGTCAAAACCGGGCGTACTCATTTGATGGACGCCATGCCCGTGCGCATGAGCCAGGTGCTCAATGGTTGGGCGCAACAACTCAAGGCCAATATCGGTCACCTGCAGGATCTGCTGCCTAGCCTGCAATCCCTGGCACAGGGCGGCACGGCGGTGGGCACCGGGATCAATGCCCATCCGGAATTTGCGGCGCGTTTCAGCCAACAACTCAGCCAACTGACCCAAGTGCAGTTCACACCGGGCAAGGACCTGTTTGCGCTGATCGGCTCGCAGGACACGGCGGTCAGCGTTTCAGGGCAGCTCAAGGCCACGGCGGTTTCCTTGATGAAAATCGCCAACGATCTGCGCTGGATGAATTCCGGCCCGTTGGCCGGTCTCGGTGAAATCGAACTCGAAGCCTTGCAGCCGGGCTCGTCGATCATGCCCGGCAAGGTCAACCCGGTGATCCCGGAAGCTACCGCGATGGTCGCTGCTCAAGTGATCGGCAACGACACGGTGATTACCGTCGCCGGTCAGTCGGGCAACTTCGAGCTAAACGTCATGCTGCCGATCATCGCCCAGAACCTGCTGAGCAGTATCGAGTTGCTGGCCAACGCCAGCCGTCTGCTGGGCGACAAGGCTATCGCCAGCTTCAAGGTCAACGAGGCCCGGCTCAAGGAAGCGTTGTCGCGCAATCCGATTCTGGTCACTGCACTCAACCCGATCATTGGTTACCAAAAAGCCGCTGAGATTGCCAAGAAGGCTTATCAGCAGGGCCGACCGGTGATCGACGTCGCCCTGGAACACACCGACCTGACGCGCAGCCAACTGGAAGAATTGCTCAACCCAGAGAAGCTCACCGCAGGCGGCGTGTAATCATTGCTACCGCTTTGGAGGCTCACCATGGAGCACTGGAAACGCACGATCGAAAGGGCCAACCGCCATTTCATGCTGGGCGAACTCGTTGATGCCCGCGAGGCTTATTTGCAGGCATTGGCCTTGGCTCAGGTGTTGTTCGAGCGCTGGGCGGATGCCGACGAAGCGGTGGCGGCTTGCGTGATTTCCCACCATAACCTGGCGGACCTGCACTTGCGCCTGAACCAGCCGGAGGAGAGCGCCGAGTACCTGTGCGCGATCCATCAACGACTGTTGCGGACCATGCAGGACCCGCGACTGGCGCCGGCCTTGCGTGAAGCCGCGCTGCGCCAGAGCAGCAAAACCTATGTCGAGCTGCTGAATTTCATCAGCGATCACGGCGAGTATCCGCGCACCCATCGTTTGTTGCACACCGACACCGCTTCGCCCTCGCATCAGCCTGCGCCCTTACAACATGGAGTTCATTGAAATGGCTTTTACCTTGCCTGCCTTGCCGTACGCCTACGACGCCCTGGAACCGCACATCGATGCGCAGACCATGGAAATTCACTACACCAAACACCACCAGACCTACATCAACAACCTCAACGCTGCAGTCGAAGGCACTGAATTTGCTGAATGGCCGGTGGAAAAACTGGTGGCGGCTGTCCAGCAATTGCCGGAAAAACTTCGCGCGGCGGTGATCAATCAGGGCGGTGGGCATGCCAACCATTCGTTGTTCTGGGAAGTCATGGTGCCCAACGGCGGTGGCCAGCCTGAAGGTGTGCTGGCGAGGGCGATCGACGAACAGCTGGGTGGTCTCGAAAACTTCAAGGAGGCCTTCACCAAAGCCGCGTTGACCCGTTTCGGCAGCGGTTGGGCCTGGTTGAGCGTGACGTCGCAAAAGACCTTGATCGTTGAAAGCAGCGGCAATCAGGACAGCCCATTGATGAACGGCAATACGCCGATTCTCGGCCTGGACGTTTGGGAGCACGCTTATTACCTGCGTTATCAGAACCGCCGTCCGGAATACATCAATGCGTTCTACAACGTGATCAATTGGCCCGAAGTCGCCGCGCGTTATCAGGCTGCGCTGGTTTAGGGGGCGTTCTCAACTAGTTTCCCCTCCGCGCCGGGTCTGCTGTTGTGCAGGGCAAGGCGCGAGAAGCGTGGTTTGGTCATTCCAAATAAGCTTCGAGCAACGCAGCCCTGCACAACAGCAGGCCCGGCCCTTCGGGTTGTGCCTTAAAGCGGGCCAGGCTGCGTTGCAGGCCTTGGAAAGGGAACAACCATTCCCAGCGGCCTGCGCCTTGCCTGGCCCGCTTTAAGGCGACAACGCGGAGGGGGAACTAGTTGAGAACGCCCCCTAAGTCTCTATAAAACAATCCAGGGCTGACTATGGGCACTGAAACACTGGCGGTCGGAAGTGGACGGATGTTTCGTTACGCACTGGGATCGCTGTTACTGCTGGCGGGCATGACGTTATTGGCTGCCCAAGGGCTGAGCTGGCTGGACCTCGAACCGAAACTGCAGCGTGCCCTGCAAGGCGGGGCGATTTGTGCCTTGGGTACAGCTTTGGGCGCGGTGCCGGTGCTGGTGATTCGGCAGATACCTCAGATAGTCAGCGATATATTGCTCGGTTTCGGGGCCGGAGTGATGCTCGCGGCGACGGCGTTTTCGCTGATTGTGCCGGGCATTGCCGCGGCCGAAAACCTCGGCCTGACGCCTTGGGCGGCCAGCGGCCTGATCAGCTTCGGTATCCTGTTGGGCGCATTCGGGTTGTTTCTGGTGGATCGCAAGGTGTCCGGCGCTACGCCTGAAATGCTCGTGGGAACGTTGGCGCGACCGGTGATTCCACCGCGAATCTGGTTGTTTGTGTTTGCCATCATCGCCCACAACATCCCCGAAGGCATGGCGGTCGGCGTCTCGGCCGGCGGTGGCATGCCTGACGCCGACAGCCTGGCCATGGGCATCGCCTTGCAGGATGTGCCGGAAGGGCTGGTGATTGCGTTGGTGTTGGCCGGAGCAGGGATGTCGCGGGTCAAGGCGTTCCTGATCGGTGCTGCGTCAGGATTGGTCGAGCCGGTCTTTGCACTGTTGTGCGCCTGGCTGGTGAGCCTGGCCGAACTACTGTTGCCTTTGGGGCTGGCACTGGCAGCCGGTGCGATGCTGCTGGTGGTGACTCACGAAGTCATCCCTGAATCGCGTCGCCATGGTCACGACAAACTGGCCAGTCTAGGGCTGCTGATCGGGTTTTGTCTGATGATGGTGATGGATACGGCGTTGGCTTGAAAAACAAGATCAAAAGATCGCAGCCTCGTTCCACTCGACAGCTCCTACGCCGATCCTGTAGGAGCTGTCGAGTGGAACGAGGCTGCGATCTTTTGGCTTTTATTCGCCTTCGTCGAAGTAGTTGTTGATCAGCGCCACCAGTGCATCCAGCGCTTCCTGCTCCTGCTCGCCTTCGGTACTCAGGTGGATTTTTGTGCCCTTGCCAGCGGCCAGCATCATCATCGCCATGATGCTTTTACCGTCTACCACGGATTCTGGCGTGCGTCCTACCCTGATCGTGCAATCCTTGAACTGACCGGCGACCCCAACGAATTTTGCAGACGCGCGGGCATGCAGGCCCAGCTTGTTGATGATTTCGATTTCCAGAGCAGGCATCGCGATGTGAATCCTTTAGCTGAGGTCGCGGTGGCGGACCTGGACGTTCTTCAGGGTTTTTTGCAGGACCTGACCCAGACGTTCGGTCAGGTAGACAGAGCGGTGATGCCCGCCGGTGCAGCCAATGGCAATGGTGACATAGGCGCGGTTGCTGGCGGCGAAGCGGGGCAGCCACTTGAGCAGGTAGGAGGAAATGTCCTGGAACATCTCTTCGACGTCAGGCTGTGCCGCCAGGTATTCGGCCACCGGTTGATCGAGCCCGGACTGTGCCCGTAGCTCCGGCTTCCAATAAGGGTTGGGCAGGCAGCGCACGTCGAACACCAGATCGGCGTCCACCGGCATGCCACGCTTGAACCCGAAAGACTCCACCAGGAACGCAGTACCGGGCTCCGGCTGATTCAGCAGGCGCAGCTTGATGGTATCGCGTAGCTGATACAGGTTCAGATTGGTGGTATTGACCTTGAGGTCGGCCAGATCGGCGATAGGCCCCAGCAGATTGGTTTCGTCCTCTATCGCTTCCGCCAGCGAGCGATTGGCGCTGCTCAGCGGGTGACGACGGCGGGTTTCCGAAAAGCGTTTGAGCAAGGTTTCTTCGTCGGCGTCCAGGTACAGCACATCGCACTGGATATGCCGGCTGCGGACCTCTTCCAGCAATTCGGGGAACCGTGACAGGTGGCTTGGCAAGTTACGCGCATCGATGGACACGGCCACCAACGGTTGTGCCAACTCGGTGTGAATCAGCGCGCGTTCGGCCAGTTCCGGCAGCAAGCCGGCAGGCAGGTTGTCGATGCAGTAGTAGCCGTTGTCCTCGAGAACATCGAGGGCGGTGCTTTTACCTGAGCCGGAGCGGCCGCTGACGATGATCAGGCGCATGATTAGTGACCGTTCTGCTCGTCCAGGACAACCTGATACAACGCTTCATTGCTCGGGGCGCTGCGCAGTTTTTCACGCACCTCCTTGCGATCAAGCATGCTGGCGATCTGGCGGAGCAATTCCAGGTGTGCATCGGTGGCGGCTTCCGGGACCAGCAGCACAAACAGCAGGTCAACCGGGGCGCCATCAATGGCGTCGAAATCGATAGGGGCTTCCAGGTGCAGCAGCGCACTGATTGGCGAGGTGCAGCCTTTGAGCCGGCAGTGGGGGATGGCGATGCCGTTGCCGAAACCGGTAGAACCGAGTTTCTCACGGGCAATCAGGGCCTCGAAGACGTCCTGCATTTCCAGATCCGGTACTTCGCGGTGGATAAGGTTGGCAATTTGCTCGAGGGCTTTCTTTTTACTGCCACCCGGCGCGTTCACTTGAGAACGGCCGGGGGTCAGGATGGTTTCTAGTCGGATCATGGATTGGGGGGGTTAACGACCGGTTGCGCCCTGGAGGAGGCTCTGGGTCTTTTCCTTATGCTTTTTGAGTTGGCGATCCAGCTTGTCGGTCAGCAGGTCGATGGCGGCATACATGTCCGTATGCTCGGCATTGGCGACCACTTCTCCGCCGGGAATATGCAGCGTGGCTTCGATCTTCTGCAGCAGTTTTTCGACGTTCATCGTGACTTGTACATTGGTGATCTTGTCGAAATGCCTCTCTAATCGGTCGAGTTTTTCGCCGATATAGGTGCGCAGGGGTTCGGTCACTTCCAGTTGGTGTCCACTGATGTTGACTTGCATACAGCTTCTCCTTCGTTGCCAGTGCATAAAGCGGCAGGCAGAAATGCCTGCCACTGGAACGCTGTGGCGAGCCCGGCGGCTACATCAACCGCTTCCGTTCGCTGGAAGGCGCGATCCCCAGGGATTCGCGGTACTTGGCGACGGTGCGACGGGCTACCTGAATGCCTTGTGCCTCCAGTAAACCAGCGATCTTGCTGTCACTCAACGGCTTTTTCTGATTTTCCGCGGCAACCAGTTTTTTGATGATCGCGCGGATCGCCGTGGACGAGCATTCACCGCCTTCGGAGGTACTGACGTGGCTGGAAAAAAAGTATTTCAGTTCATAGATGCCCCGTGGGGTATGCATGAATTTTTGCGTGGTCACCCGTGAAATCGTCGATTCGTGCATGCCCACCGCTTCGGCGATGTCATGCAGCACCAACGGTTTCATGGCTTCGTCACCGTATTCAAGAAAGCCGCGCTGATGCTCGACGATCTGGGTGGCGACTTTCATCAGGGTTTCATTGCGGCTTTGCAGGCTCTTGATGAACCAGCGAGCTTCCTGCAACTGATTACGCATGAAGGTGTTATCAGCGCTGGTATCGGCGCGACGCACGAAACCGGCGTACTGGGCGTTGACCCGCAGGCGTGGCACCGATTCCTGATTCAGCTCCACCAGCCAGCGCTCGTTGTCCTTGCGCACGATCACGTCGGGAACGACGTATTCGGCTTCGGCGGACTCGATTTGTGAACCCGGGCGCGGGTTGAGGCTCTGGACCAATTCGATGACCTGACGCAGTTCATCTTCCTTGAGCTTCATGCGGCGCATCAGCTGGCTGTAGTCGCGGCTGCCGAGCAGGTCGATGTAATCGGTGACCAGGCGCTTGGCCTCGGCCAGCCAAGGGGTCTTGGCGGGCAGCTGGCGCAGTTGCAGCAGCAGGCATTCGCCGAGGTTGCGGGCGCCGATGCCAGCGGGTTCGAATTGCTGGATGCGGTGCAGGACGGCTTCGATTTCGTCCAGTTCGATGTCCAGTTCCGGGTCGAAGGCTTCGAGGATTTCCTCGAGGGTTTCGTCCAGGTAGCCCTGATTGTTGATGCAGTCGATCAGGGTCACGGCGATCAAGCGATCGGTGTCGGACATCGGTGCCAGGTTCAGTTGCCAGAGCAAATGGCTTTGCAGGCTTTCACCGACCGATGTGCGGGTGGTGAAATCCCACTCGTCGTCATCGTTGCTCGGCAGGCTGCTGGCGCTGGTCTGGTAGACGTCCTCCCAGGCAGTGTCGACGGGCAATTCGTTGGGAATACGCTCGTTCCAGTCGCCTTCCTCGAGGTTATCCACCGTTGGGGCGGTTTCCTGGTAGGAGGGTTCCTGAATGTCGGCGTTGGGTTTCTGTTCGGCGCTATCGGCCAAGGGGTCGGCGTTATCGAAGTCGTCGCCTTCTTCCTGGCGTTCGAGCATCGGATTGGACTCCAGGGCCTCCTGGATTTCCTGTTGCAGGTCCAGGGTCGACAATTGGAGCAGGCGGATGGCCTGTTGCAGCTGCGGTGTCATCGTCAGCTGCTGGCCCATTCTCAAGACTAGCGATGGTTTCATGGCAGGGGCTTAACACCTTATTCGCCGGCGCACATGCGCCATCCACTACAGGGCGCCGAAGCGCCAAACATAAGCAAATTATATGCCTGAAACTGGAGTGTTTGCCTAGAGCGCTGTAACAATAAAAACTTATTGATTTTTTTATTGAAGCGAGCGCTCTCTCGGCGACCCGGGCACCTCAGTGCTTACAGGCGGAACTCATGACCCAGATACACTTCCTTGACCAGTTCATTGGCCAGGATGGTGGCGGAGTCACCTTCAGCAATCAGTTGGCCATCGTTGACGATGTAGGCGGTTTCGCAGATATCCAGGGTTTCGCGGACGTTGTGGTCCGTGATCAGCACACCAATGCCTTTGGCCTTGAGATGATGAATGATCTGCTTGATGTCGCCCACCGAAATCGGGTCTACGCCGGCGAAGGGTTCGTCGAGGAGGATGAATTTCGGATTGGTGGCCAGTGCCCGGGCGATTTCCACGCGGCGGCGTTCACCACCGGACAGGCTCATGCCGAGGTTGTCGCGGATGTGGTGGATGTGAAATTCCTGCAGCAGGCTTTCCAGCTCTTTGCGACGACCGGCCTTGTCGAGTTCCTTGCGAGTCTCGAGGATCGCCATGATGTTGTCGGCCACCGACAGTTTGCGGAAGATCGACGCTTCTTGCGGAAGATAACCGATACCCGCCTTCGCACGACCGTGCATCGGCTGGTGGCTGACGTCCAGGTCATCGATCAGCACGCGACCCTGATCGGCCTGTACCAGGCCGACAATCATGTAGAAGCAGGTGGTTTTACCGGCACCGTTAGGGCCAAGCAGGCCGACGATCTGACCGCTGTCGATGGACAGGCTGACGTCGCGCACGACCTGACGGCTCTTGTAGCTCTTGGCCAGATGCTGAGCTTTCAGAGTTGCCATTACTGGGCCTTTTGCTCGTCGGTTTTCTTCTTCGGCTGGATCACCATGTCGATGCGAGGGCGCGACTCGGTGACCTTGTTGCCCGTGGCACGACCGGCGCTCGCAAGCTTTTTGACGGTGTCGTAGACGATTTTCTCGCCTTGGGTGACGTTGTTGTCTTTATCGATGACTTTGGCGCGATCGATCAACACGACGCGGTTCTGCGAGGCGTGGTACTGAATAGTTACGCCGTAGCCCTGAACCGGCTTGGTATCGCCCGCCGTTTGCAGTTGCTCGAAGTAGGCGAGGTTGCCCACCGAGGTCACCACGTCGATGTCGCCGGCCGGGGTGCGGGTGATGGTCACGGTATTGCCGGTGACCTTCATCGAGCCCTGCGTAATGATCACATCGCCTTTATAGGTAGCAACGCCGTTCTTGTCGTCCAGTTGGGCATCGTCGGCCTGAATGCGGATGGGCTGCTCTTGATCGTTCGGCAGAGCCCAGGCGCTCACGCTTCCCAGTGCTGCGCCCAGACTGAGCAAAATAGGGAGGGTTTTAACGAGCCTCATACTGTCCTCTTACGTTCGATAGCAGGTGTATCCTGCTTTCTTTCAAGTACGCTTTCATTCCGTTGCCTGTCGATACACCGCCAGCGCCGTCGATTCTAACGGGTTGATCGGTCTGCGCATATTGCTGCTGCGGGAACACTGTCATACGGGTGGTGGTAATCAGGGTTTTGCGGTTCTTTTCGTCGAAACGCGTGATACGTACCGAATCAATCAGCTCGACCTGAGTGCCGTCCGGGTTGACTTCGCCGCGCTCGCTCTGGACGTGCCAGGGGAATTCGGTGCCACGGAACATGTTCAGGTCGGGGTTGGTCAGCAACGTCACCTCGGTCGCTTTCAGGTGTTCGACCTTGTCCGACGTCATTTCGTATTGCAGTTTGCCGTCGGGCAGGTACTGCACGCTATGGGCGTTGATTGCGTAATAGTCGATCGCGCTTTCATCGACCTTCACCACTGGCTTGTCGAGGAAGCTTTCCGGGCTGATGTTCCAGTAGCCGACCGCTGCAAAAATCGCTGCGATGCAACCGAACACCAGGATGTTGCGAATCTTTTTGCTCAGCATGATGGGCTCACAGGTACGCGGCGTTGGCCGCATCGAGGCGGCCCTGGGCGCGCAGGATCAATTCGCAGAATTCGCGAGCGGCACCCTCGCCACCACGGGCCAGGGTGATGCCGTGGGCGTGTTCGCGCACGAAACTGGCAGCGCTGGCTACCGCCATGCCAAGACCGACACGGCGAATCACCGGCAGGTCTGGCAGGTCGTCGCCAAGATAGGCCACTTGTTCATAGCTCAGGTTTAGCTGGGCAAGAAGTTCGTCGAGTACCACCAGTTTGTCTTCGCGACCCTGGTAAAGGTGTGGAATACCGAGGTTCTTCGCGCGCCGTTCGACCACCGGGGTCTTGCGGCCGCTGATGATAGCGGTCTGCACTCCGGCTGCCATCAACATCTTGATGCCCTGGCCGTCGAGGGTGTTGAAAGTCTTGAATTCGCTGCCGTCTTCGAGGAAGTACAGGCGCCCATCGGTCAGTACGCCGTCGACGTCGAATACCGCCAGTTTGATCTGTTTGCCGCGTTGCAGCAGGTCCGTGCTCATTACATTACTCCCGCACGCAGCAAATCGTGCATGTTCAAGGCGCCGACCGGGCGGTCTTCGCTGTCGACCACTACCAGCGCGTTGATCTTGTGGTCTTCCATGATTTTCAGCGCCTCGGCGGCGAGCATCTCGGCGCGGGCGGTCTTGCCGTGGGCGGTCATCACTTCATCAATGGTCGTGCTGTGGATATCGATGGTGCGGTCCAGCGTGCGGCGCAGATCGCCGTCGGTGAAGATCCCGGCGAGCTTTCCATCTGTGTTCAGTACAACGGTCATGCCCAACCCCTTGCGGGTCATTTCCATCAAGGCATCCTTGAGCAGCGTACCGCACATCACTTGCGGCAATTCGGTGCCGGCATGCATGACATTTTCCACTTTCAGCAACAAACGGCGGCCAAGGGCGCCACCCGGGTGGGAAAAAGCGAAATCTTCAGCGGTAAAACCGCGAGCTTCAAGCAAGGCAACGGCGAGAGCGTCGCCCATGACCAGTGCCGCGGTGGTCGAAGAGGTGGGCGCCAGGTTCAGCGGACAGGCTTCGTGTTCGACGCTTACATTGAGGTTGACTTCCGCAGCCTTGGCCAACGGCGACTCGGGGTTGCCGGTCAGGCTGATCATCTGAATGCCCTGGCGCTTGATCAGCGGCAGCAAGGTGACGATTTCATTGGTGGAGCCGGAGTTCGACAGCGCCAGAATGATGTCATCACGGGTGATCATGCCCATGTCGCCATGGCTGGCCTCGGCCGGGTGCACGAAGAACGCCGTGGTGCCGGTGCTGGCGAGGGTGGCGGCAATCTTGTTGCCGATGTGCCCCGATTTGCCCATGCCGACCACGACCACTCGGCCTTTGCTGGCCAGAATCATCTCGCAAGCACGTACGAAATCTGCATCGATATGGGGCAGCAAGCCTTGTACGGCTTCCAGTTCGAGGCGGATGGTACGTTGTGCTGATTGAATCAGGTCGCTTGATTGGTTCATGTCGGAAATCGAATAGCCTGATGAAAAGGCGGCGATTATAACGGTAATGATCAAAACCCTCACGCAAGTTCGTTGCGGTTTGTCATTCCTTGTTACCGAATCTCTCTAAATAGATGATTTCAGGCGGTCATGTTGCTGAACATGCCCGGCTTGGGCCTTGGGCGCTTGAGCTTTGCAGTGATATAGTTCGCCGCCAGTTCGGCCTGCCCGGGGGAGGTATGTGCTTTCGCCAGAAAGCCAGGCGTCCGAGTGAGAGGCTGCATCGCAAGGAGTTTAGATGAGTGCCGATAACGCCTACGCGGTCGAGCTGAAGGGACTGACCTTCAAGCGCGGTACGCGCAGCATTTTCAATAACGTCGATATCCGCATACCGCGCGGCAAGGTCACCGGCATCATGGGGCCTTCCGGGTGTGGCAAGACCACGCTGTTGCGGCTGATAGGCGCACAATTGCGTCCTACCAGCGGCGAAGTCTGGGTCAACGGCCAGAACCTGCCAACGTTGTCGCGCAGCGATCTGTTCGATGCGCGCAAGCACATGGGTGTGTTGTTTCAGAGCGGCGCGTTGTTTACCGATCTTGATGTGTTCGAGAACGTTGCCTTTCCGCTGCGTGTTCATACCGAGCTGCCGGAAGAAATGATTCGCGACATTGTCTTGCTCAAATTGCAGGCCGTGGGCTTGCGTGGCGCCATCGACCTGATGCCTGACGAATTGTCCGGCGGCATGAAACGTCGCGTCGCGCTGGCCCGGGCAATTGCGCTCGATCCGCGAATCCTCATGTATGACGAGCCCTTTGTCGGCCAGGACCCGATCGCCATGGGCGTACTGGTGCGCCTGATCCGCCTGCTCAACGATGCGCTGGGCATCACCAGCATCGTGGTTTCCCACGACCTGGCCGAGACAGCGAGCATCGCTGACCACCTCATTGTGGTGGGCGACGGGCAAGTGTTGGGCCAGGGCACACCCAAGGATTTGATGAAATCGGATGAGCCACGTATTCGTCAATTCTTGACTGGCGAACCCGACGGCCCGGTCGCATACCACTTTCCAGCGCCGGATTACCGCGCAGATCTTCTGGGGAAGCGCTGATGCGCAAGATTTCATTAATAGAAAGAGTACGCCGCTTCGGCTTCGCCGGCATCGATGTGCTGGCGGTATTCGGGCGTTCGGCTCTGTTCCTTTATCATGCCTTGCTCGGTCGTGGCGGCATCGGCGGCGGTTTTGGCCTGCTGGTCAAGCAACTGCATTCGGTGGGCGTGATGTCCCTGGTGATCATCGTGGTCTCCGGGGTATTCATCGGCATGGTGCTGGCGCTGCAGGGCTTTAATATTCTGTCCAGCTACGGTTCGGAGCAGGCCGTCGGGCAGATGGTTGCGCTGACGCTGTTGCGTGAACTGGGCCCGGTAGTCACGGCCTTGCTGTTCGCCGGTCGCGCGGGTTCGGCCCTGACCGCTGAAATCGGCAACATGAAGTCCACCGAGCAATTGTCCAGCCTCGAAATGATCGGGGTCGACCCGCTCAAGTACATCATTGCCCCGCGCCTGTGGGCCGGCTTCATTTCCCTGCCGGTGCTGACGATGATTTTCAGCGTGGTGGGTATCTGGGGCGGTTCGTGGGTGGCCGTCGACTGGCTGGGTGTCTATGACGGCTCCTACTGGTCGAACATGCAAAACAGCGTGACGTTTGTCGACGATGTGCTCAACGGCATCATCAAAAGCATCGTTTTTGCCTTCGTCGTGACCTGGATCGCCGTATTCCAAGGCTATGACTGCGAGCCCACTTCCGAGGGGATCAGTCGTGCCACTACCAAGACCGTGGTGTATGCCTCTTTGGCAGTACTCGGCCTGGACTTTATTTTGACCGCCTTGATGTTTGGAGATTTCTGATGCAAAACCGCACCCTGGAAATCGGTGTCGGCCTTTTCTTGCTGGCTGGCATCCTGGCTTTGCTGTTGCTTGCGTTGCGGGTCAGTGGTCTGTCCCCGAGCGCAACCACCGAAACTTATAAACTTTATGCGTATTTCGACAATATCGCCGGTTTGACGGTCAGAGCTAAAGTGACCATGGCCGGTGTGACCATCGGCAAGGTCACGGCGATCGATCTGGACCGCGACAGCTTCACCGGTCGGGTGACCATGCAACTGGAAAAGCGCGTAGATAATCTGCCGACTGACTCCACTGCATCTATCCTGACCGCTGGCCTGTTGGGTGAGAAATACATCGGTATCAGTGTGGGCGGGGAGGAAACCCTGCTCAAGGAGGGTGGAACCATCCACGACACGCAGTCGTCACTGGTACTCGAGGACCTGATCGGTAAATTTCTGCTCAATACCGTTAGCAAAGACGCCAAATGAGGAGCTTTTGAATGATCTCTATCTTGCGACGTGGCCTGTTGGTGATACTTGCGGCCTTGCCGTTGATGGCTAACGCCGTGGCGGGGCCTTCCGCGCACGATCTGGTACAGGACACCACCACCCGGTTGTTGGCGGATCTTGCCGCCAACAAAGAAAAGTACAAGCAGGACCCACAGGACTTTTATACGGCGCTGAATACCATCGTCGGTCCTGTGGTGGATGCCGAAGGTATTTCCAAGAGCATCATGACGGTCAAGTATTCACGCAAGGCCACCCCCGAGCAGATGCAGAAGTTTGTCGAGAACTTCAAAAAAGGCCTGTTCCAGTTCTATGGCAATGCTTTGCTTGAGTACGACAACCAGGGCATCGTCGTCGATCCCGCCAAGGATGAGTCGGGAGACCGTACCAGCGTTGGCATGACGGTCAAAAGCAGCAGCGGCGCAATCTATCCTGTGTCTTACACACTCGAAAAGATCAATGGCGAGTGGAAGCTGCGCAACGTGATCATCAATGGCATCAATATCGGCAAGCTGTTCCGCGATCAGTTCGCTGATGCGATGCAGCGCAATGGCAACGACCTGGACAAAACCATCAACGGTTGGGCCGGGGAAGTCGCCAAAGCCAAGGAAGCCACCGAACAATCTACCGAGAACCAAACCCAATGAGTGAGTCGGCTATTCGCATGAGCGAATCCGGCGAACTGCTGCTCAGTGGCGTGCTGGATTACCGGACAGGCCCGAACCTGCGCAAGCAGGGGCAGGCGCTGATCAAGTCCAGTAACGCGGCTATGCTGGTGATTGATTGCTCCTCGGTGGAGAAGTCCAGCAGCGTCGGCTTGTCGCTGTTGCTGTGCTTCATGCGCGATGCTCAGGCGGCCGGCAAGGCCCTGAGCATTCGTGCGATACCCGAAGATATGCGTGAAATCGCTCAGGTCAGCGAATTGACCGAGCTATTGGCGCATCCCTGAACCGCATCTATAAAGAAGCCCCCCGTCAGAGTCCTGCTTCGCGGGGTTCGCAGGCGCGGGGCTTTTTTGTATGATGTCCGACCCGCGCGCACAGGGCGCCGATTGAGGTTGAGCATGCAGGCCAACGAAGTAAAGAGCTTCCTTGAAGGAAAGCTGTCCGATTCTCTGTCACAAGTGCAGGTAGAAGTTGAGGGCGAAGGCTGCAACTTTCAGCTGAACGTGATTAGCGATGAACTGGCGGCGTTGAGCCCGGTGAAGCGTCAGCAGCAGATCTATGCCCATTTGAACCCATGGATCACCGATGGCAGCATCCATGCGGTCACTATGAAATTTTTCAGCAGCGCGGCCTGGGCCGAGCGCACCTGAGCCCAAGGGCGTCGAGATTCTTATGGATAAATTGATTATTACCGGTGGCGTTCGTCTTGATGGCGAAATCCGCATCTCCGGGGCAAAGAACTCTGCCCTGCCGATCCTGGCTGCAACCCTGCTGTGCGATGGCCCGGTTACCGTTGCCAACCTGCCGCACCTGCACGACATCACCACCATGATCGAGCTGTTCGGTCGCATGGGCATCGAGCCGGTGATCGACGAGAAGCTCAGCGTCGAAATCGACCCGCGCACCATCAAGACCCTGATCGCGCCGTACGAACTGGTGAAAACCATGCGTGCCTCGATCCTGGTGCTGGGCCCGATGGTTGCCCGTTTCGGCGAAGCCGAAGTCGCACTGCCTGGCGGTTGCGCCATCGGTTCGCGTCCGGTCGACCTGCACATCCGTGGCCTCGAAGCCATGGGCGCGGTCATCGACGTTGAAGGCGGCTACATCAAGGCCAAGGCCCCTGAGGGCGGCCTGCGCGGTGCGCACTTCTTCTTCGACACCGTCAGTGTGACCGGTACCGAGAACATCATGATGGCGGCCGCTCTGGCCAAGGGCCGTAGCGTGCTGGCGAACGCCGCTCGCGAGCCTGAAGTCATCGACCTGGCGAACTTCCTGAACGCCATGGGCGCCAAGATCACTGGCGCCGGCACCGACACCATCACCATCGATGGCGTCGAGCGTCTGCACCCGACCACTTACAAGGTGATGCCTGACCGTATCGAGACCGGCACCTACCTGGTGGCGGCAGCGGTAACTGGCGGGCGTGTGAAGGTCAAGGACACTGATCCGACCATCCTCGAAGCCGTTCTGGAAAAACTCCGCGAATCGGGTGCTGAAATCACCTGCGGCGAAGACTGGATCGAGCTGAACATGCACGGCAAGCGGCCAAAAGCCGTTAACGTGCGGACCGCTCCATACCCGGCGTTCCCGACCGACATGCAGGCGCAGTTCATCTCCCTCAACGCCATTGCCGAAGGCACGGGTGCGGTGATCGAGACGATCTTCGAAAACCGCTTCATGCACGTATACGAACTGCACCGCATGGGCGCTCATATCCAGGTCGAAGGTAACACCGCCATCGTCACCGGCATCGAGAAGCTCAAGGGCGCGCCAGTAATGGCCACCGACCTGCGTGCTTCGGCCAGTCTGGTGATCTCGGCGCTGATCGCTGAAGGCGATACCCTGATCGACCGCATCTACCACATCGACCGTGGTTACGAGTGCATCGAAGAGAAACTGCAGATGCTCGGCGCCAAGATCCGTCGCGTTCCGGGCTAGTAGTTGCCATATGGGCGCAAGGACGCGCCTACTGAGTTTGTTATGAATCGAGGGTGGTGACACCCTCGATGTGTGTCCGGCGCCATTTGCGACCGGGCATGAGTACCTTGATAAGGACTGACGTTTCCCATGTTGACCATCGCACTGTCCAAGGGCCGCATCCTTGACGACACCCTGCCGCTTCTGGCTGAAGCGGGCATCGTGCCGACCGAGAATCCGGACAAGAGCCGCAAGCTGATCATCCCCACGACCCAGGCCGATGTGCGCCTGCTGATCGTGCGCGCCACCGATGTGCCGACTTATGTCGAGCATGGTGCCGCGGACCTGGGCGTCGCCGGTAAAGATGTGCTGATGGAATATGGCGGCCAGGGTCTGTACGAGCCTCTGGATCTGCGAATTGCCCTCTGCAAGCTGATGACCGCCGGCCGTGTCGGCGATGTCGAGCCCAAGGGCCGTCTGCGGGTGGCGACCAAATTCGTCAACGTCGCCAAGCGTTACTACGCCGAGCAGGGTCGTCAGGTCGACATCATCAAGCTCTACGGCTCGATGGAGCTGGCGCCGCTGATCGGTCTGGCGGACAAGATCATCGACGTGGTCGACACCGGTAACACTCTGCGTGCCAATGGCCTGGAACCCCAGGACTTCATTGCCGACATCAGCTCGCGGCTGATCGTCAACAAAGCGTCGATGAAAATGCAGCACGCCCGTATCCAGGCGTTGATCGACACCCTGCGCAAGGCAGTGGAGTCTCGACACCGCGGCTGATTTACCTGCGCGACCTTGAGTCGCGCCGTCTATCCGCCTCATAGCCAGAATTCTCAGGTGCCCAAGCGGATCGAATGTTAGCTTCGGGCGCCTGAGTTTTTGCCATTCCTATGAGGCTCTCGCTATGACCGCACCGACTGCAATTCGCCGACTCAACGCTGCTGATCCGGATTTCGCACATCATCTGGATCATCTGCTGAGCTGGGAAAGTGTGTCTGACGACTCGGTCAATCAGCGGGTGCTGGACATCATCAAGGCTGTGCGCGAGCGTGGCGACGCGGCGCTGGTGGAATTCACCCAGAAGTTCGACGGCCTGCAAGTCGCCTCCATGGCAGACCTGATTTTGCCGCGCGAACGTCTGGAACTGGCCTTGACCCGCATCACCGTGCCTCAGCGCGAAGCCCTGGAAAAAGCCGCGGCCCGCGTGCGCAGCTACCACGAAAAACAGAAACAGGATTCTTGGAGCTACACCGAAGCCGACGGCACGGTGCTGGGCCAGAAGGTCACGCCGCTGGATCGCGCCGGTCTGTATGTGCCAGGCGGCAAGGCGTCGTACCCGTCCTCGGTGCTGATGAACGCAATTCCGGCCAAGGTTGCCGGCGTGACCGAAGTGGTCATGGTCGTGCCGACGCCGCGCGGCGAAATCAACGAACTGGTGCTGGCCGCAGCCTGCATTGCCGGCGTTGACCGGGTGTTCACCATCGGCGGCGCCCAGGCCGTTGCGGCGCTGGCTTACGGCACCGAAAGCGTGCCGAAGGTCGATAAGGTTGTTGGCCCTGGCAACATCTATGTCGCTACCGCCAAGCGCCACGTGTTCGGTCAGGTCGGCATCGACATGATCGCCGGGCCGTCGGAGATCCTCGTCGTGTGTGACGGCCAGACCGATCCGGACTGGATTGCCATGGACCTGTTCTCCCAGGCCGAGCACGACGAAGACGCCCAGGCGATTCTGGTCAGCCCGGATGCCGAGTTCCTCGACAAGGTCGCCGCCAGCATCGCCAAATTGCTGCCGACCATGGAACGCGCCGAAATCATCGAAACCTCGATTAATGGTCGCGGTGCGCTGATCAAGGTTCGCGACATGGAACAAGCCATCGAAGTCGCCAACCGTATTGCGCCAGAACACCTGGAGTTGTCGGTCGCCGATCCGCAGGCCTGGTTGCCGCAGATCCGCCACGCCGGCGCGATCTTCATGGGCCGTCATACGTCCGAAGCCCTGGGCGACTATTGCGCTGGTCCAAACCACGTGTTGCCGACGTCCGGCACTGCGCGCTTCTCTTCGCCGCTGGGTGTTTACGACTTCCAGAAACGCTCGTCGATCATCTTCTGCTCCGAGCAGGGTGCCTCCGAACTGGGCAAAACCGCTTCCGTGCTGGCCCGTGGCGAGTCGCTGACCGCTCACGCCCGCAGCGCCGAATACCGCATCGTTGACGAGCTCTTTAATGAAGGGCAGGGGAACTAAGCATGAGTAAATTCTGGAGTCCCTTCGTCAAAAGCCTGGTGCCTTACGTGCCGGGCGAGCAGCCGAAGCTGGCGAAACTGGTGAAACTCAACACCAACGAAAACCCGTACGGTCCATCGCCTAAAGCTTTGGCTGCGATGCAAACCGAACTGAACGATAACCTGCGTCTGTACCCGGACCCGAACAGCGACCTGCTCAAGCAGGCTGTTGCCAAGTACTACGGCGTGCAGGGCAATCAGGTGTTCCTCGGCAACGGTTCCGATGAAGTCCTGGCACACATTTTCCACGGTTTGCTGCAACACGATCAGCCGTTGTTGTTCCCGGATATCAGCTACAGCTTCTACCCGGTTTACTGCGGGTTGTATGGCATCGCATTCGACGCGGTGCCGCTGGATGAGCAATTCCAGATCAACCCGGCGGACTACACCAAGCCGAACGGCGGGATTATTTTCCCTAACCCGAACGCGCCGACCGGCTGCCTCCTGGCGCTGGACGCGGTTGAGCAAATCCTCAAGGCCTGCCCGGATTCGGTGGTCGTGGTGGATGAGGCTTACATTGATTTTGGCGGTGAAACGGCGATCACGCTGGTGGACCGTTATCCGAACCTGCTGGTGACTCAGACCCTGTCCAAGTCCCGTTCGCTGGCAGGCCTGCGGGTTGGCCTGGCGGTGGGGCATCCGGACCTGATCGAGGCGCTGGAGCGGATCAAGAACAGCTTCAACTCCTACCCGCTGGATCGCTTGGCGATTGTGGGGGCTGCGGCGGCGTTCGAGGATCGCGAGTATTTCGACAAGACCTGCCGGTTGGTCATCGAGAGTCGCGAGAAGGTGGTCGCGCAGCTGGAGGCGAAGGGGTTTGAGGTGTTGCCGTCGGCAGCAAACTTCATTTTCGCCCGTCACCCGCAGCACGATGCTGCAGGGCTGGCGGCGAAGTTGCGCGAACAGGGCGTGATCGTTCGGCACTTCAAGCAAGAGCGGATTGCCCAGTTCCTGCGTATTTCCATCGGCGCGCCGGAGCAGAATCAGGCGCTGATCGACGGCCTCGGCGACCTGTAAGGCTTCCCCGATCCTGTGGGAGCGTGGCTTGCCCGCGATAAACGATAACGCGGTCTACCTGTTGCACCGCGGTGTCCCCATCGCGGGCAAGCCACGCTCCCACAAGGTTCTGTGTGTTACTCGTGATGCGGTTCGCCAAGGAAGGTCAGTGACGTGAACAGTCCGCGAGTGCTCACATCCGGGCTATTTTTCACAGGCACTTCCACCTGCGCCGCAATCACGTTCAACCCTTCATTGCGCACCAGAACCTGCGCCCGGCCGTCTGCATCGGTTTCGGTGCTCATGGTACTCGGCGCGCTGCGATAGTCGCCCACCAACTTCACGCCCGCCGCCGGCTTGCCGTCCAATAGCACTCGAACCGGCAACGACTTGCCCGGCCCGACCGTCAGCGGATCGACTTCCGGCAAAATCACCAGTTTCATCTGATCGAGCTTCGGCAACTTCGCCCCCGGCTGGTAAATGGCCAGGCTGTATTTGAACGTCTCGGTCGACTCGATCGATCCTGGCACCTTACTGCGTCCTTCGTTGATCCACTTTTTGTCGGCGGTCAGCGACCACATGCCATTGTCCAGCGCGACTGCTAGCGCCGCGGGCGGTTTGAGTGGTTGCAGACGCGCATGGTCGGCCAAGCGTTCCACGGTAACCGGGATCATTTTTCCTTCGGTGTCGTAGGCCCAGGCGCCGCTGATTTTCTGCGCCTTGAAAGCATTGTCCTCAGCGCCATCACCGTAGATGGCTTCGATATTGCCGCGACGTTGTTCGGTCCATAGGCCATGGGCCGAAACGTGGGTGGCGAACATCGCGCCGAACAGACCCAGCAGAGCCAGTGATTTGCCTTGTTGCATGGAGATTTTTCCTTTTACAGATTGAGTGTCAGGCTGACAGTGAAATTGCGCGGCTCACCGGGATTGACCCAGTAGTTGCTGTAGGAACGCTCGAAATATTTCTCGTCGAACAGGTTGTTCAGGTTCAGGCCGAGGGTGACGTTTTCGCTGGCTTTATAATGCGCCAGCAGATCGACGGTGTGGTAGGCCGGCAGTTCGAAATCGCTGCCGGCTTCACCCGAGCGATCGCCGACATAGGTGATCGCTGCACCAAGGTCCGAACCGCGTAAATGGCCATCCTGAAATTCATAAACACCCAACAGACTGCCGCTGCGTTTGGCCACGCCGAGAATTCGGCTGCCAGTGGGGATCACTTTGTCGCCTTGGGTGACTTCAGCGTCGATGTAAGCGAAAGCACCGATCACTCGCACGGCATCGGTCACTTGCCCGGTGACTTGCAGGTCGACACCCTGGCTGCGGGCCTTGCCCATGGTGCGGCTGGAATCGATGCTCGGATCGAGCGCCAGGACGTTTTCCTTTTCGATATGGAAGGCGGCGAGGGTGGTGCTCAAGCGGTCGTCGAACAGCTCGCTCTTGATCCCGACTTCATAACCGACGCCTTCTTCCGGGTCGAAGGATTTGCCGGCGGCGTCCAGCCCGTTGTTCGGTTTGAACGAGGTGGAGGCGTTGGCGAATAACCCCACTTCAGGCGTCAGTTGGTAGAGCAGGCCGGCTCGCTGAGTCAGTGCGTCGTGGCGCTGGCGGCTGGTCGCGTTGCGGCTGTGATCGTCGATGCTTTGTTCGAAATGTTCGAAGCGCGCACCGAGCATGCCGCGTAGTTTGTCGGTGAAAACGATCTGGTCCTGAAGGTTCAGCGCCTGGCTTTCGACGTGCTCGAAGAAGTCGGTCCCGGAGCGTGCGCCATTGGGTTTCGGCTGGCCGTAAATCGGCCGATAGATATCGATGGCGTACGGGCCGCCGGCAATGGTCGTGACCCGTTCGTTCTTACGGAAATTCTCGTATTCGCTGCCGATCAGCAGTTCGTGTTGCCAACTGCCGATGTCGAACAAACCGCGCAGTTCGAGTTGGGTGATGCTGTCGTGCCAGTTGGTATCGCGCTCGCGATAGCGACGGTTGACGGTATGGCCGTCGGCATTCAAGGGACGATTTTCGGAGGCGAAGCCCCAGAGTTTGCCTTCCTTGTAATGACTGGCGAGGCGCAGTTTCCAGCTATCGTTGAGTTGATGTTCGAGGGCGGCTTGCAGCAGATTGTTGTGGTTGTCGATGTTGCCGTCGTTGGGTTCGCCAAGGAAGGTCGAACGGGAGACGCCGCTCCATTTATTGTTCGGCGCGACGACACCGCGATCGAAGGTCGAGCTGTGGCGCACGAACTCGCTCTCCACCAACAGGCTGGTGTCCGGGTTCAGTTGCCAGCTGAACGAAGGCGCAACGAACACTCGCTGACTGTCGACGTGATCGCGGAAGCTGTGGTTGTCCTCTACCGCCAGGTTCACCCGGGACAGAACGTTACCGTCATCATCCAGCGGCGTGTTGACGTCCACGGCGGTGCGGTAGCGATCCCAGCTGCCGGCGCTGGTTTGCAGTGTGGTGAAGGCTTCCGGCTGGGGTTTCTTGGTGACGATGTTCACCGTACCGCCTGGATCGCCACGACCATAAAGGCTGGCGGCTGGGCCTTTGAGCACTTCGATGCGTTCGATGTTGGCCACGTCCGGCGTGCTTGGATAGCCGCGGTTGGCACTGAAGCCGTCCTTGTAGAACTCCGACGTGGTGAAGCCGCGCACGCTGTATTCGTAGAGCGTCAAGCCGCCGAAGTTGTTCTGCTTCGACACGCCACCGGCAAAATCCAGCGCGCGCTCGACGCTGGTGCTGCCCAGATCCTTGAGCACACTGACGGGAATCACACTGATCGATTGCGGGATATCGCGAATGGCCGTGTCGGTCTTGGTTGCGCTGGCAGAGCGCGTGGCGCGGTAACCCTTGACCGGGCCGGTGGGGGATTCGTACTCGGAGGTGACGCTGATGGCGTCCAGTTCAACGGTTTGCGACTCTTCGGCGAAGACCGGATCCCCCAGTAAACCGAGGGCCAGGCCTGCGAGGGAAGCCATTGTTCGAGACGACATGTTATGTTGTTCCAATAGTGATATTGAAACAATATAACATGGCTAATGAGAATATATACTGTTAACGATTTCGGAGTTGTGGAGCGGCCGAGGGCGTCAAGATCGCAACCTTCGGCAGCTCCTACTCTTCTTTTTCCTTGATCGGCGCGGGTGGCGGGCGCAAACCGATTTCTGCCGTGAGCTTGAGCTCTTTACCGTTGCGCATCACCTGAATGGTGACCTTGTCGGTTGGCTTGATCCGCGCCACCTGGTTCATCGAACGGCGACCGTCGCCGGCCGGTTCACCGTCGATGCTGAGGATCACGTCGCCCAATTGCAGGCCGGCCTTCTGCGCCGGACCGTCACGGAAAATCCCCGCGACCACAATCCCCGGACGTCCGGACAGACCAAACGATTCCGCCAGTTCCTGACTCAACGGTTGTACTTCGATGCCGAGCCAGCCGCGAATCACCTGGCCGTGTTCGATGATCGACTTCATCACTTCCATCGCCAGCTTCACCGGGATCGCGAAACCGATGCCCTGAGAACCGCCGGACTTGGAGAAGATCGCCGTGTTGATGCCGGTCAGGTTGCCGTTGGCGTCGACCAGCGCACCGCCGGAGTTGCCGGGGTTGATCGCAGCGTCGGTCTGGATGAAGTCTTCGTAGTTGTTCAGCCCGAGCTGATTGCGCCCGGTGGCGCTGATGATGCCCATGGTCACGGTCTGGCCGACGCCGAAGGGGTTGCCGATGGCCAGGGCCACGTCGCCGATGCGGATATTGTCGGAACGGCCGACGGTGATCGACGGCAGGTTTTTCAGGTCAATCTTCAATACCGCGAGGTCGGTTTCCGGGTCGCTGCCGATGACTCGGGCCAGGGTTTCACGGCCATCCTTGAGCGCCACCACGATCTGGTCGGCACCGCTGGTCACATGGTTGTTGGTCAGCAGGTAACCTTCCGGGCTCATGATCACGCCCGAACCGAGGCTCGACTCCATGCGCTTCTGCTTGGGCGAGTTGTCGCCGAAGAAGCGGCGGAACTGCGGATCTTCGAACAGCGGATGGCTGGGCTTGTTGACCACTTTGGTGGTGTACAGGTTGACCACCGACGGCGCGGCCGTGGTCACCGCGTCGGCATAGGACACCGGGCCCTGCTGCAGACCGAGGGTTTGCGGGGCTTGCTGCAGATTGACGTCCAGGTTCGGTAGCCCGACCCATTCCGGGTAACGCTGCATAATCAATAGAGCGATAAGCACACCGGCCAACAGCGGCCAGCCGGAAAAACGCAGCGCCTTGAGCATTAAGCAAGTCCTACAGAGGTTGCAGGCGGTGTGAGACCGCCCATAATGTCGCGCATTATACGAGGCCGCGCGTGCCTCTGAACGGGATATTTAGGAGTCTTTTATGGCCGTTGCCCTGAGCACCCTGGTCGAAGAAGCCGACCGCTACCTGGCAAGTGCGAAGATCGCCGATTACTGCCCCAATGGTTTGCAGGTCGAAGGCCGGCCACAAGTGATGCGCATCGTTAGCGGCGTCACCGCCAGCCAGGCGTTGCTGGACGCCGCGGTAGAGGCCCAGGCCGATCTGGTGCTGGTGCATCACGGCTATTTCTGGAAAGGCGAAAACCCGTGCATCACCGGCATGAAGCAGCGCCGGTTGAAAACCCTGCTCAAGCACGATATCAGCCTGCTGTCCTATCACTTGCCGCTGGATCTGCACCCGGAAGTCGGTAACAACGTGCAGCTTGCCCGGCAACTGGATATCACGGTTGAAGGCCCGCTGGACCCGGACAATCTGAAAATCGTTGGTCTGGTCGGTTCGTTGAGCGAACCGATGACCCCGCGCGATTTCGCCCGTCGCGTGCAGGAAGTCATGGGGCGCGAGCCATTGTTGATCGAAGGCAGCGAGATGATTCGTCGGGTCGGCTGGTGCACCGGTGGCGGCCAGGGTTACATTGATCAGGCGGTGCTGGCTGGCGTCGATCTGTACCTCAGCGGCGAGGCCTCCGAGCAGACGTTCCACAGCGCCCGGGAAAACGACATCAGCTTCATCGCCGCCGGTCACCACGCCACCGAGCGTTACGGTGTGCAGGCTTTGGGCGATTACCTGGCGCGACGTTTCGCCCTCGAGCACATCTTCATCGATTGCCCGAACCCCATCTGATTTCGGACTGCAATGCGGTCACCTCTGTAGGAGCTGCCGAAGGCTGCGATCTTTTGATTTTAAAGATCAAGATCAAAAGATCGCAGCCTTCGGCAGCTCCTACACAGGGTGGGTTTCCAATCTGGAGAGCCCCAAACGAGGGGGTATATTCATATACCCTTTCGATCTAGCCAGCGTCCTGATTAGAAGGGGGCGCTGTGCTAGGATTCCCCGCTCGAACACGGCCCGCAGGCCGTCCATAAGATCGTTTTCGTGAGTAGCCATGGTCGACAAACTGACGCATCTGAAACAGCTGGAGGCCGAAAGCATCCACATCATCCGCGAGGTCGCCGCCGAGTTCGATAACCCGGTGATGCTGTACTCCGTCGGTAAAGACTCCGCCGTGATGTTGCACCTCGCGCGCAAAGCATTCTTCCCGGGCAAACTTCCGTTTCCGGTGATGCACGTCGACACCCAGTGGAAGTTCAAGGAAATGTACGCGTTCCGCGACCGCATGGTCGAAGAGCTCGGCCTGGACCTGCTGGTGCACGTGAATCCCGAGGGTGTTGCGCAGGGTATCAACCCGCTCACCCACGGCAGTGCCAAGCACACCGACATCATGAAGACCGAAGGCCTTAAACAGGCCCTCGACAAGTACGGCTTCGATGCGGCATTCGGTGGTGCCCGTCGCGACGAAGAGAAATCCCGGGCCAAAGAGCGCGTGTATTCCTTCCGTGATACCAAGCACCGCTGGGATCCGAAAAACCAGCGTCCCGAGTTGTGGAACGTCTACAACGGCAAGGTCAACAAGGGCGAATCGATCCGCGTATTCCCGTTGTCGAACTGGACCGAGCTGGACATCTGGCAGTACATCTACCTCGAAGGTATCCCGATCGTGCCGCTGTATTTCGCCGCTGAGCGCGACGTTATCGAGATGAATGGCACCTGGATCATGATCGACGACGAACGCCTGCTCAATCACTTGAGCGACGAAGACAAGGCGCGCATCGTCAAGAAAAAGGTCCGTTTCCGTACGCTGGGCGACTACCCGTTGACCGGTGCGGTCGAGTCCGAGGCCACCAGCCTGACCGACATCATTCAGGAAATGCTCCTGACGCGAACTTCCGAACGCCAGGGCCGAGTCATCGATCACGATGGCGCAGGTTCGATGGAAGAAAAGAAACGTCAGGGTTATTTCTAAGGGGTTGTCATGTCGCACGCATCTGATTTGATCAGCGAGGACATCCTCGCCTATCTGGGCCAGCACGAACGCAAGGAAATGCTGCGCTTTCTTACCTGTGGCAACGTCGACGACGGCAAGAGCACCCTGATCGGGCGCCTGCTGCACGACTCCAAAATGATCTACGAAGATCATCTGGAAGCCATCACCCGCGACTCGAAAAAAGTCGGCACCACCGGTGAAGATATCGACCTGGCGTTGCTGGTCGACGGCTTGCAGGCCGAGCGTGAGCAGGGCATCACCATTGATGTCGCCTACCGCTATTTCTCCACCGCCAAGCGCAAATTCATCATCGCCGACACCCCCGGCCATGAGCAGTACACACGCAACATGGCCACCGGTGCATCCACCTGTGACCTGGCGATCATTCTGGTCGACGCCCGTTACGGCGTGCAGACCCAGACCCGTCGCCACAGCTTTATCGCCTCGTTGCTGGGCATCAAGCACATCGTTGTCGCCATCAACAAGATGGACCTCAACGGCTTCGACGAAAGCGTGTTCGAGTCGATCAAGGCCGATTACCTGAAGTTCGCCGAAGGCATCGCGTTCAAGCCGACCACCATGGCGTTCGTGCCGATGTCCGCTCTCAAGGGCGACAACGTCGTGAACAAGTCCGAGCGCTCGCCGTGGTACACCGGCCAGTCGCTGATGGAAATCCTCGAAACCGTCGAAATCGCCAATGACCGTAACTACACCGATTTGCGTTTCCCGGTGCAGTACGTCAACCGTCCGAACCTGAACTTCCGTGGTTTTGCCGGCACCCTGGCCAGCGGCATCGTGCACAAGGGCGACGAAGTCGTTGTGTTGCCGTCGGGCAAGAGCAGCCGTGTGAAATCCATTGTCACCTTCGAAGGTGAGCTGGAGCATGCAGGTCCTGGTCAAGCGGTGACGCTGACCATGGAAGACGAAATCGACATCTCCCGCGGCGACTTGCTGGTGCATGCCGACAACCAGCCGCAAGTGACTGACGCCTTCGACGCCATGCTGGTGTGGATGGCCGAAGAGCCGATGCTGCCGGGCAAGAAATACGACATCAAGCGCGCCACGACTTACGTGCCGGGTTCGATCACCAGCATCGTCAATCGCGTGGACGTGAACACCTTGGCCGAAGGGCCGGCGAGCTCGCTGCAGCTGAACGAGATCGGTCGGGTCAAGATCAGCCTCGACGCCGCCATCGCGCTGGACGGTTACGACAGCAACCGCACCACCGGTTCGTTCATCGTCATCGATCGACTGACCAACGGTACGGTCGCGGCCGGCATGATCATCGCCCAGCCGTTGAGCCATGGCACCAGCACCCATCACGGCAAACTGGCTCACGTGGCTACCGAAGAACGTGCCCAGCGCTTTGGTCAGCAACCGGCCACCGTGTTGTTCAGCGGCTTGTCGGGCGCTGGCAAAAGCACCCTGGCCTACGCGGTTGAACGCAAGCTGTTCGACCTGGGTCGTGCGGTGTTTGTACTCGATGGCCAGAACTTGCGTCACGACCTCAATAAAGGTCTGCCGCAGGATCGCGCCGGGCGTACCGAGAACTGGCGTCGTGCGGCGCACGTTGCGCGTCAGTTCAACGAAGCTGGTCTGCTGACCCTGGCTGCATTCGTTGCGCCGAGTGCCGAAGGTCGTGAACAGGCCAAGGACCTGATCGGCAAGGAGCGTCTGCTGACGGTCTACGTCCAGGCCTCTCCGACGGTCTGTGCCGAGCGTGATCCGCAAGGTCTGTACGCGGCGGCTGGTGACAACATCCCGGGCGAATCCTTCCCGTACGACGTGCCGCTGAATGCCGATCTGGTGATCGACACCCAGTCGCTGTCGGTGGAAGAAAGCGTCAAGCAAGTGCTGGATCTGCTGCGTAAGCGTGGCGCGATCTAAGCGTTAGCTGCCAATAAAAAACCCGCAGATGAGTGATCGTCTGCGGGTTTTTTTGTGTCCTTGAAATCGCCATCGCGGGCAAGCCCGCTCCCACAGGGATCTCTAGTGAACACAAAATTTGCATTCCACACAGAACCACTGTGGGAGCGGGCTTGCCCGCGATGGCGCCGGTACAAACACCTCAAACCTTGGCGGTGTACTCGCGGTGCATCTGTCCCAACAGCGCATCCTTGTCATTCCACAGCTGATTGATCCAGCCCTGAAACTCCAACCGATACACCCCATCCTGGTCGTAGTTCTTGCCGACGAACTGCGGTGGAATCTTCAGCTCCTGAAAGTGCACCACCACATCCTTCACATTCCCACAGAGCAAATCCCAATAGCCCGGACGCCCGGCCGGATAGTGGATGGTCACGTTGACGATGGCTTCCAGCTGGTCGCCCATGGCATCCAGCACGAAGGCAATACCGCCCGCTTTCGGCTTGAGCAGGTAGCGAAACGGTGAGCTCTGCTGTACGTGTTTGCCCTCGGTGAAGCGCGTGCCTTCGACGAAGTTGAAAATCCCCACCGGGTTATTGCGGAACTTGTCGCAGGTCTTGCGGGTGGTTTCCAGGTCTTTGCCTTTCTTCTCTGGATGCTTTTCCAGATAGGCCTTGGAGTATCGCTTCATGAACGGGAAACCCAGCGCCCACCACGCCAGACCAATCACCGGCACCCAGATCAGTTGCTGTTTGAGGAAGAACTTCAGCGGGCGGATGCGACGGTTGAGCACGTACTGCAACACCATGATGTCGACCCAGCTCTGGTGGTTGCTGGTGATCAGGTACGAGTGTTGATAGTCCAGGCCTTCCAGACCGCTGAGCTGCCAGCGCGTGTGCCCGAGCAGGTCCATCCAGGCCTTGTTGTTGCTGATCCAGGTTTCGTGGATGTGGCCCATCAGCCAGTCGGTGAAACGCTGGGCGGCGGGGAAGGGCAGCAGCAGTTTGAAGATCGCGACTACGAACAGCGGCGTGCAGCAGACAATCGTGTTCAGCGCCAACAACAGCGAGGCGATCACGCCGCGCAGGGGTGCAGGTAGAAAATCCAGCATTTAAACATCCATAGGTCGGTTGGCAGCCTGGATCGCGGTCAACGCGATGGTGTAGACGATGTCGTCAACCTGCGCGCCGCGTGGCAGGTCGTTCACCGGTTTGCGCAGGCCTTGCAGCATCGGCCCGAGGCTGACGCAGTCGGCGCTGCGCTGCACGGCTTTGTGGGTGGTGTTGCCGGTGTTCAGGTCGGGGAACACGAACACCGTGGCACGACCGGCCACCTGACTGTTCGGCGCCAGTTGTCGGGCCACGGTTTCGTTGGCGGCGGCGTCGTACTGCAACGGGCCGTCGATCAACAGCGAGTTTTGCTGTTCGTGGGCGAGCAAAGTGGCCTCGCGAACCTTCTCGACTTCTTCGCCGCTGGCCGATTCACCGCTGGAGTAGCTGATCATCGCCACGCGCGGAATGATGCCGAACGCAGCTGCCGAATCGGCGCTTTGCAAGGCGATCTCGGCCAGCTCGCTGGCGCTCGGGTGCGGGTTCATCACGCAGTCGCCATAGACCAGCACTTCTTCCGGAAACAGCATGAAGAACACCGAAGACACCAAGGTGCAGCCCGGCGCGGTCTTGATCAGTTGAAGGGCCGGACGGATGGTGTTGGCGGTGGAGTGAATGACCCCGGACACCAGTCCGTCGACTTCATCCAGCGCCAGCATCATGGTGCCGATCACCACGGTGTCTTCCAGTTGTTGCTCGGCCATCGGCGCGTTGAGGCTTTTAGTCTTGCGCAGTGCAACCATCGGCTCGACGTAACGCTCGCGAATCAGGTCCGGGTCGAGGATTTCCAGCCCCGGTGGCAACTCGATGCCTTGGGCACGGGCGACCGCTTCGACGTCCGCCGGTTTGGCCAGCAACACGCAACGGGCGATGCCGCGCGCCTGACAGATCGCCGCGGCCTGCACGGTCAACGGCTCGCTGCCTTCGGGCAACACGATGCGCTTGTTGGCGGCCTGGGCGCGCTGGATCAGTTGGTAGCGGAACACCGCTGGCGACAGGCGCATTTCCCGTGGCGTGCCGCAGCGCTGGTGCAGCCAGTTGGCGTCGAGGTGGCTGGCGACGAAGTCGGTGATGATCTCCGCACGCTCGCGGTCGTCGATCGGGATTTCCTTGTTCAAACCGTTCAACTGGTTGGCTGTGTCGTAGGAACCGGTGCTGACCGACAACACCGGCAAGCCGGCCTGCAAGGCGCCACGGCACAAATCCATGATGCGCGGGTCGGGCAGGGTGTCGCTGGTCAGCAACAGGCCGGCCAGAGGCACGCCGTTCATCGCCGCGAGGCTGACGGCGAGGATGATGTCGTCGCGATCGCCGGGGGTTACCACCAGCACACCGGGTTTGAGCAGCTCCACGGTGTTGCGCACGGTGCGGGCGCAGATGATGATGTTGGTCATGCGCCGGGCTTCATAGTCGCCGGCGTTGAGCACCTGAGCGCCCATCAGATCGGCCACATCGCGGGTGCGCGGCGCATTCAGTTCGGGCTGGAACGGGATGCAGCCGAGCAGGCGGAAATCGCCACTGCGCAGTAACGGCGAGTGTTCCTTCAAGCGCGAGGCGAAGGCCTCCATGCTTTCGTCGGTCTTGACCTTGTTGAGGATTACGCCAAGGACTTTCGGGTCTTTCGGCCCGCCGAACAATTGCGCCTGCAACTCCACCCGGCCGGACAGTTCAGTCAGCACTTCGTTTTCCGGTGCCGAGACCAGAATCACATCGGCGTCGAGGCTCTTGGCCAAATGCAGGTTGACCCGCGCCGCGTAACTGGCGCTGCGGGTCGGGACCATGCCTTCGACGATTAGCACGTCCTTGCCGACAGCGGCTTGCTGATAAAGGGTGATGATTTCTTCGAGCAGTTCGTCCAGCTGACCGTCGCCAAGCATCCGCTCGACGTGGGCCAGGCCCAGGGGCTGAGGCGGTTTCAAGCCGTGGGTGCGGGCCACCAGTTCGGTGGAGCGTTCAGGGCCCGTGTCGCCCGGGTGCGGCTGGGCAATCGGTTTGAAAAAGCCGACTTTGAGACCGGCCCGCTCAAGTGTACGTACCAGCCCGAGGCTGATGGAGGTCAGACCCACACCAAAATCGGTGGGTGCGATAAAAAAAGTTTGCATGCGGATTCTCTGGAAGTGCATGTGGGCAGCCGTGGCCACCAGGTGATCATCTATATCTGACGATCTACCGAAATTCAGTCGTCAAGGTTATCGCTAACCGAGCCTTGTGCGCACCATCCGCAATCAAAGGGCTGGCCTATTTTTTCATTACGCAGCGAAGGGTCCAGCACCCAGGCCCGGGATTGCCACGGCGGCTGGTGCCGCAGGTGTTGGGTATGGCCGCAGGAAAGCTCGGCTACCAAGTGGCCATCCTCATCCTGATGAAAGCCTGTGACGGTCGAGGCTTTCGTCGCAACCCGTCTGTCCGGGTTGTGTTCGCTTTCGGGCGATTGCTTCGCTAAACTTGGACATTCATCTTTCTTATGCAAAAGGTCTCGCCCCATGCTGATCGCCGCCAATAAGGCTGTCTCCATCGACTATACCCTGACCAACGACGCTGGTGAGGTCATCGACAGCTCCGCCGGCGGCGCGCCGCTGGTCTACCTGCAAGGCGCAGGTAATATCATCCCGGGCCTGGAAAAGGCACTGGAAGGCAAAGCAGTCGGTGACGAACTGACTGTCGCTGTAGAACCTGAAGATGCCTACGGCGAATACGCTGCCGAACTGGTCAGCACTTTGAGCCGTAGCATGTTCGAAGGCGTCGACGAGCTGGAAGTGGGCATGCAGTTCCACGCTTCCGCTCCGGACGGCCAGATGCAGATCGTCACCATTCGCGATCTGGACGGCGACGATGTCACTGTCGACGGCAACCACCCATTGGCCGGTCAGCGCCTGAATTTCCAGGTCAAGATCATCGACATCCGTGACGCCAGCCAGGAAGAAATCGCTCATGGTCACGTCCATGGCGAAGGTGGCCATCACCACTGATTTTCTGCGCTAAGCTCAGAGAGCTGGAGAGGCGCCCGAGGGCGCCTTTTTAGTCCGCGGCTGTCCTTGATGGCACCGCCAAGTGGCTGTTTTGAGAAGAACACTGGAATTTGGAGTTCGTCATGAGTGCTTTTCACGACCTTAAACTGACAGCCCTGGATGGTCAGGAGCTACCTCTGGCGCCCTTCAAGGGGCGTGTCGTGCTGGTGGTCAACGTCGCCTCCAAATGTGGTTTGACCCCACAGTACGCGGCGCTGGAAAACCTCTACCAGCAATACAAGGAAAAGGGTTTCAGTGTGCTGGGCTTGCCATGCAACCAGTTTGCCGGACAGGAACCGGGCACCGAGCAGGAGATCCAGGCGTTCTGCAGCCTCAACTATGGCGTGACCTTTCCGTTGTCCAGCAAGCTGGAAGTCAACGGCCATGAGCGTCACCAGTTGTATCGCCTGCTGGCGGGCGAAGGCGCGGAATTCCCGGGCGACATCACCTGGAACTTCGAGAAATTCCTGCTGGGCAAGGATGGTCGCGTGCTGGCGCGGTTCTCGCCTCGAACGGCGCCGGATGATCATGCTGTCATCCAGGCGATCGAAAAAGCGTTGAGCTGACATCCCCTCCTGTAGGAGCGAGGCTTGCCCGCGAAGGCGTCATGTCATTCAACATTGATATCGATTGACATGACGCCTTCGCGGGCAAGCCTCGCTCCTACAATGTTTTCTGTCTTTTAATCCTAAATCACCCAAATCAATAGTGCTGTTCAATGCTTGGCACTCTCCATATTATCGCCGTCATAAAGTCTATATCCCGTGGAGCGTCCCATGCCCGTCAAAGCCCTGTTCAAGCCTTTTCACCTAGGCGCTCTCGAGTTGCCGACCCGCGTTGTAATGGCGCCGATGACCCGCTCGTTTTCGCCGGGCGGCGTGCCCAATTCCAAAGTGATCGAGTACTACCGTCGTCGCGCCGCCGCCGGGGTTGGGCTGATCATCACCGAAGGCACCACCGTCGGTCACAAGGCCTCCAACGGCTATCCGAACGTGCCGCACTTCTATGGTGAAGCGGCATTGGCCGGCTGGAAGAAAGTCGTCGATGCGGTGCATGCCGAGGGCGGCAAGATCGTTCCACAGCTGTGGCATGTGGGCAGCGTGCGCCGCATCGGCACCGAGCCGGACGCCAGCGTGCCGGGTTACGGTCCGTCGGAAAAATTGAAGGACGGTCAGGTCGTGGTTCACGGCATGACCAAGGAAGATATCCAGGACGTGATTGCCGCGTTCGCCCAAGCCGCCAAGGATGCTCAGAGCATCGGCATGGACGGCGTGGAAATCCACGGTGCCCACGGTTATCTGGTGGACCAGTTTTTCTGGGAAGGCAGCAATCAGCGTACTGACGAATATGGTGGCAGCCTGGCCAATCGTTCGCGCTTCGCCATCGAACTGATTGAGGCGGTGCGTGCAGCGGTCGGTGAGGGTTTCCCGATCATCTTCCGTTTCTCCCAGTGGAAGCAGCAGGACTACACCGCGCGCTTGGTACAAACTCCAGAAGCCTTGGGCGAGTTCCTCAAGCCATTGTCCGACGCCGGCGTGGACATTTTCCACTGCTCGACGCGGCGTTTCTGGGAGCCTGAGTTCGACGGTTCCGAGCTGAACCTGGCCGGCTGGACGCGCAAGCTCACCGGCAAGCCAACCATCACCGTCGGCAGCGTCGGCCTGGACGGCGAGTTCCTGCAATTCATGGTCAACACCGACAAGATCGCGCAACCGGCCAGCCTGGAAAAACTGCTGGAGCGTTTGAACAACGATGAGTTCGATCTGGTGGCCGTGGGCCGTGCATTGCTGGTGGACCCGGACTGGGCGCAGAAAGTGCGGGACGGTCGTGAGGAAGACATCCTGCCGTTCAGCCGTGAGGCTTTGATGACGCTGGTTTAAGTAGCGACTGGAAGGGCCCCATCGCGGGTAAGCCCGCTCCCACAGAGTTCTGCGTCACACACAAATCCTGTGGGAGCGGGCTTGCCCGCGATGATAGCCTCAAGGTCAGCAAAGATTCAGGGTAATGTCTGTGCATCAGGAACCACCTGCTCCCCAACGCAAGCCCCGCGCAACTGCCCCTCGAACTGCTCGATAATCGCCGCCCAACCCTGACGACTCGCATGCTGGCGCGCATTAAGGCGCACGCAGCGCAAGGTTTCGCGCTCCTCCAGCAGCCAACACGCTGCATCGCAGAACGCCTCTTCATCCCCAGGCATGGCCAGTACGCCGTTGTAGCCATGGCGAATATGCTGGGCTGCCGCGGCCTGATCGTACGCCACCACCCCCAGCCCCGAGGCCAATGCCTCAAGCACCACATTGCCGAAGGTTTCGGTCAGGCTCGGAAACAGAAACACATCCCCCGACGCATAGTGACTGGCCAAGGCTTCGCCGCGTTGTGAGCCGCAGAAAATCGCTTCGGGCAATTCCTTCTCCAGCATCGATCTTTGCGGACCATCACCGACCACAATCAATTTCATTTTTCGCTGTGGATAAGTCATTTTCAGCGTGTCGAAACTGCGCTTGAGCAAGCCAAGATTCTTCTCTTGGGCCAGGCGTCCTACGTGGATGAAGGCAATATCATCCTCGGCCAGTCCCCATTGCTCGCGCAGCGGCTTCAGCCGTTTGGCCGGATGAAACAACTGACTGTCGACGCCTCGAGAGAGCAACGCCAAGCGCTCGAAACTGCGACGTTCCAGTTCCAGTCGCTGGCTGGCGCTGGGCACCAGGGTCAGGGTCGAGCGATTGTGAAACCAGCGCAGGTAGTGAGTCAGTAAGCGCGTCAGCAGCCCGAGGCCGTATTGGCTGGAGTACTGCTGAAAATTGGTATGAAAGCCGCTGACCACCGAAATCCCCAAGCGCCGTGCCGCGCGCAATGCGGACAACCCCAGCGGTCCTTCAGTGGCGATGTACAACACATCCGGGCGATGCCGTTTCCAGCGCCGCAGCAGCTTGTGCATCGACGACTGACCCCATTGCAGGCCGGGATAACCCGGCAGCGGCCAGCCTCGACACAATAGCAAGTCATCGTTGCTGCCCATGAGCGGGTCGCCACCCTGGCGTGGCCGCACCAACTCGACCTGATGCCCGCGCGCGCGCAAACCGTCGAACAAGCGACCAAGGGTATTGGCCACGCCGTTGATTTCCGGTGGGAAGGTTTCGGTGATCAGGGTGATATGCAGAGTTGTCGTCATGACCTCAGTGTCGGCTGAGGCCATGTCGTCATTGTGACGGTGGGATGATGGATTTGTGACGCGATCAGCGGCGTTCTGCCACCAGATTCTCCGCGCCACGCTCCCTCACCCAGAACAGCGTCGCACCGGCCACTGCCGCCGGCATCATCAGAATGTTGACCACCGGTATCAGCAACACCAGATACACGCTGCCGCCGAAGCCGAGGCTCTGCCAGCGTTTCTGCCGCAGCCAGGCGAGCATTTCGTTCCAGCCGAGTTTGTGGTTGTCCGCCGGGTAGTCGATGTACTGAATCGCCATCATCCACACCCCGAACAGCAGCCACAGTGGCGCGGCGATGATGTTGACCACCGGGATGAACGACAGGATGAACAGCCCGATGGCCCTGGGCAGGAAGTAGCCGAGTTTGCGCATTTCCCGGGACAGGGTGCGTGGGATCATGGCGATCAGTTCGCCCCAGCTGAAGGCCGGGAAGTCATCGGTGCCGCGCACCACCACTTCGACTTTCTCCGCGAGGAAGCCATTGAACGGCGCGGCAATGATGTTGGCGAGCATGGTGAAGGTGAAGAACACCATAAACACCACCAACACGACAAAAATCGGCCAGAGCACGTAGCTGAGGAAGCTCAGCCAATCGGGCAAGGATGGCATCAACGTATCGACCCACATACTGAACTGATGGCCGGCCAGATAGATCAATCCGACGAACAGCACCAGGTTGATCGCCAGCGGCAACAACACGAACAAGCGCAGGCTTGGGCTCAGGACCAGCTTGAGGCCCTCGCGCAGGTATTGCGGGCCAGACAGAACGGGGGCGGGCATAACGTGCTCCGAGCAAAGGGTAAACGCGCCGACCTTACCGGCTTTGCCTGACAGGCGAAAGCGCGGTAGCGGCATCGACATTAACTGTAACAAAGGCGTCTATATATTCGCGGCAACGACATAGAGACCGCCTATGAGCTGGATTGTTAAACCGTATTTCCTTAATCTTCGCCCCCTCGATACGCTGCACCCATTCTTTTACAGGACTGTCGAGCCCAAGCCTTCCCCAAGTGCTTTCAACGGTCCTTTTTTATTCCCGCCGGCAATCCGGCGTTCCGCGCCCAGTGTTTAGGGCCCGGTCAACAGGAGCAGGTCATGTCTGAAGTTCGTCATTCGCGAGTGATTATTCTCGGTTCCGGCCCTGCCGGTTACAGCGCCGCGGTCTATGCCGCCCGTGCCAACCTCAAGCCACTGCTGATCACTGGCATGCAGGCTGGCGGTCAACTGACCACCACCACCGAAGTCGACAACTGGCCGGGCGACGTCCACGGCCTGACCGGCCCGGCGTTGATGGACCGCATGAAAGAGCACGCCGAGCGCTTTGAAACCGAAATCGTCTTCGATCACATCAATGCCGTGGACTTCGCTGCCAAGCCGTACACCCTGACCGGCGACAGCGCGACTTACACCTGCGACGCCTTGATCATCGCCACCGGCGCCAGCGCTCGTTACCTGGGTCTGCCATCGGAAGAAGCGTTCATGGGCAAAGGCGTTTCGGCCTGCGCGACCTGCGACGGTTTCTTCTACCGCAATAAGCCAGTGGCTGTGGTCGGTGGCGGCAACACCGCTGTTGAAGAGGCGCTGTACCTGGCCAACATCGCCAGCAAAGTGACCTTGATCCACCGTCGCGAAACCTTCCGTGCCGAGAAGATCCTGATCGACAAGCTGAATGCCCGGGTTGCCGAAGGCAAAATCGTCTTGAAGCTGAACTCGACTCTGGACGAAGTCCTGGGTGACAACATGGGCGTGACCGGTGCCCGCCTGAAGAACAACGACGACAGCTTCGACGAGCTGACAGTCGACGGCGTGTTCATCGCAATCGGCCACACCCCGAACACTTCGCTGTTCGAAGGTCAGTTGACGTTGAAAGACGGTTACCTTGTTGTGCAGGGCGGCCGTGACGGCAACGCCACTGCCACCAGCCTCGAAGGTATCTTTGCCGCCGGTGACGTGGCTGACCACGTTTACCGTCAGGCCATCACCTCGGCCGGCGCCGGCTGCATGGCGGCACTGGACGCCGAGCGCTACCTCGACGATCTGCAGAACGCTTGATGCTGATTTTGTTGAAATGAAAAAACCGGCTTCGGCCGGTTTTTTTGTGCCCACGATTTAGAGGCCGATCAAAAAACCTGTGGGAGCGTGGCTTGCCCGCGATAGCAATTTATCATTCAACATTGACGTCGACTGACACACCGCTATCGCAGGCAAGCCAGCTCCCACAGGTTTTTGTGTTACCCGAAGTCGATTGCGATCAACTGCGAAACCGTTCCTGAACAAAGTCCATGACCTTCAACGACTGATAGATCGCGTTGGCCGCAACCCGCCCGAACGGTCCACCATTCCAATCCAGCAGGTACGGCTTGAACAACTGATACCGCGCACTTTCCTCGCACACGGCTTCGGCGATGACCCTGCCGCCAATCGAGCCGGTATTCAGGCCATGGCCGCCAAACGAGGTACAGGCCCAGACGCCCGGTTCCAACAGCCCCAGGTTAGGCATTTTGTTGGTGGAATAGCCCATCAGGCCCGACCAGGCCAATTCGATTTTTACCGGCGCCAGTTGTGGATACACCGAGACCATGTCCGCCTTGAGCATGTCCGCCAAGGCTTTTTCGTTCTGTTCGTTGCGGGTGGTGATGCGTCCGCCCCACAGCAGGCGGTCGCCTTCGACCACGCGGTAGTAGTCCGAGGCGCGGCGGTCGTCGGAGAAGGCGGCGCCGGAGTCGAGGACGTTTTTGATCGAGTCGCCCAGGTGTTCGGTCAGTACCACGTAGGTGGCGATGGGCAGGTAGGCGCGGCTGAGTTTCTGCAACTCCGGGCCGCCGTAACCGCCGGCGCAGAACACCAGGTCCTGGCAACGCACGGAGCCGTGAGCAGTCTGGACAATTTTATCGCTGCCCTCGCGATGCCAGGCCAGCATTTTTGAGTGTTCGAAAATCTGCCCTCCAGCCGCTTCGATGGCGAGGGCCAGGCCCAGGCAATAATTCAGTGGATGAAAGTGCAAGGCGTTCGGATCCTCGACGCCCTGGAAATAGCGCAGGGTATGAGCCCGTTCGCGAACCTGTGTGGTGTCGAGGTAGTTGAGTTCATAGCCGAAGTCGCGGCGCATGGTGTCGATGTGGTTTTTCACGCCTGCGCTGTCGTCGTAACGCTTGACCCTAATCGTGCCGGCAGATGGATCGCAGCCGGTCAGAGCCAGTTCGGCGATGTTGTGGCGCACTATTTCCACGCCCTCGACCGACATTTGAAACAGCGCCCTGGCCTGTTCCAGCCCAAGCTTTTTGCGGATCGCCCCTGACCCTTCAGCCCAGCCCGGCGAGACCACGCCGCCATTGCGGCCGGACGCGCCCCAAGCGACTTGATGGGCTTCGAGAATGACCACGCGTTTACCGCGCCGGGTCAGTTCCAGGGCGGCGGTAAGGCCCGCAATCCCGGCGCCGATGATGCAGACGTCGCAGGTTTCGTGGCTGTTCAGTACGGACCTGGCCGCGCGGGGCAACGAGGTTTGGGAGTACCAGGTGGTGGGGAAGGCCATGCTGAATCCTTGACAAGTTGCCGGTCGATTAAGCGAACGCCTGGACATTGTGGGAGCGGGCTTGCTCGCGAAAGCGGCTTAACATTCAACATTAAGGTCGACTGTCACTACGCTTTCGCGAGCAAGCCCGCTCCCACAGGACGGTGGTGGTTACTTGACCGTCGAGTAGTCCACGCCGTACCACTTGGTCGACAGTTTGGTCAGCGTGCCGTCCTTGTGCATCGCGCCGATGATTTCACCGAGTTTGGCTTTCAACTCCGCGTCACCCTTGTCAGTGGCAATGGCCAGTGGTTCGTAGAACACCACGCCGTTGTCGACGGCCCGCAGCGGGTAATTTTTCTTGATGGCAGCTTCCAGCGTACTGCGCTGAGTGAGGATGCCGTCGAGGCGAACGCCATCGCCCAAGCGCAGGTCATCCAGCGGCCCGAGGGAACCGGCATAGGTCTTCATCTTCTTGGTCTGTACGTCATAGGCGACGGGCGGCATGTCCGTCGCTTCGATGGCCAGCGCCTGGTTCAGATAATCCTCGGAAGTGGTGCCGCCTTCGACACCGATAGTCTTGCCATTGAGGGCTTTGTGGTCGGTGAGTGTGGATTTGTTGTGAACCGCAAACACGTAGGGCACGTAGTAATAAGTCGCGGGAAAGTCGAGGATCCGTGCGCGGCTTTTGGTGGCGGTCATCGAGCCCACAGACATGTCCCAGCGCCCGTTCCACTTGCCCGCGGTGATCACGTCCCAATCGGGGGTGATGAACTTGACCGCGACGCCGAGACGCTTGGCGATCTCCTTGGAAACGTCGATGTCGAACCCGTCGATTTCATTCTTGTCGTTGATAAAACCCTGGGGTGGCCAGGTCGCCGAAGTGGCGACGGTCATGGTTTTGCTGCTTTGGATTTTGTCCAGTACGGCTCCGGCGTTGGCGGCGCCGACGAACAACAGCGACATGGCGGCTGCGAGGGTAAGTACGTGTTTTTTACTGAGCATGTTCATCTCCACTTCTCGTTATTGTTATGCGGGGGTAAAAGCAGTTCTCAGTGACCGATGATTTGCGACAGGAATTGCTGCGCGCGTTCGGTCTGTGGGTTATTGAAAAATTCGGCAGGGGTGGCTTGTTCGATGACCTGGCCCTGGTCCATGAACAGCACGCGATCGGCGACCTTGCTGGCAAAACCCATTTCGTGGGTCACGCAAATCATGGTCATGCCGTCGGTGGCCAACTCGCCCATCACGTCCAGCACTTCGTGGACCATTTCCGGGTCCAGGGCCGAGGTCGGCTCGTCGAACAGCATGACTTTGGGGTTCATGCACAGCGCCCGGGCAATCGCCACTCGCTGCTGCTGACCGCCGGACAATTGCGACGGGTACTTGTGCGCATGCTCGGCAATTCGCACTCGCTCCAGATAGACCTGTGCGCGCTTTTTCGCCTCGGCGGACGACACGCCTTGCACCAGTTGCGGGGCCAGGGTCAGGTTGTCCATCACGCTCAAGTGCGGGAACAGGTTGAAGCTTTGGAACACCATGCCGATCTCCCGGCGCACAGCGCTGACACTGTCTGCCTCGCTGGTGAGGGTGATGCCGTTGACTTGGATGTGGCCTTTCTGGAAGTTCTCCAGGTGGTTGATGCAACGAATCATCGTCGACTTGCCCGAGCCCGACGGCCCGCAGACCACCAGGATTTCACCCGTGGCGACGTTCAGATCGACATCGCGCAAGGCGTGAAAATTGCCGTACCACTTGTTCAGGCCAGTGATGGAAATCATTGAGGGGCTGGTCTTCACAGTAGGTGCCAGGTCGAGTTGCTCAGCGGTATTGGTTCGAGTCATCACGCATCAACCCCTTGCAATGGATCGGTTGACCCGTTTTTCGATTCGCGCCTGCACCCGTTCGAGGATGAACGACAGGGCCCAGTAGATCATCGCGGCGGTGATCAGCATTTCCAGGTGGCGGAAATCCGCGCGACCCTGGGTCTTGGCCAGGTACATCAGTTCCCAGACGCCAATCACCGACACCAGCGAACTGTCCTTGAGCATGGCGATGAACTGGTTGCCGGTGGGCGGGATAATCACCCGCAAGGCTTGCGGCATGATCACCCGGCTCAGGGTTTTGAACGGGTTGATGCCCAGCGCTCGTGAAGCTTCCCACTGGCCCACCGGAATACTCTGGATACCCGCTCGGAAGATCTCCGTCATGTAAGCGCCGTAGCACAACGACAACGCCAGAATGCCGGCCGGCACCGCGTCGACCACATAGCCCAGCTGCGGCAGTCCAAGGTAAATCAGGTAGATCTGGATCAGCAGCGGAACACCGCGGAAGAACGAGGTGTAGAACGAGGCGATGGCATTGGCCAGGCCATTGTTCGACAGCTTGGCCACGGCGCCGATCAAGGCCAGCACGAAGGCAATCACAATCGCGATGGCGGAGATGTACAGCGTGGTGGCGGCACCCTGGATGATCAGGAAACCGATCTTGTCGAGAATGAAGCTGTAGGAAAGGTCGAAGGTGTCGAAGAATGCCAGGAACAGGATCAGCAATTCGATCCAGACCACGGTGGTCTGTACCTTGAACTTCAAGCGCCCAAGGACGTGGAAGTTCAGCGTACCCAGTGCGGCAATCGCCAAGCCAATGGCGATGTTGCGAGCGGTCAGGCCGTCCGGGGCGTTGCCCAACAGCGGATGCAGGAAATGACTGAGGGCGCTGTTACCCAGGTTCATCAGGTAGGAACCGAGGAACAGCACCACGGCTACGCCAAGCAGGAATTGAGGATCATTGGACTTTTTCTTATAAATTATATTGTCGTGATACATGACTGCCTCAGGGCTTGTAGGTGGTGAGATCTCGCTTGATGAAAAGGGGCTTTGGTTAATTCGAATTGCTTTTCGTAGGAGCCAGGCTTGCCGGCGAAGGCGGATTTGGGGACGCCTTCGCCGGCAAGCCTGGCTCCTACAGCACGGTATTTGGTCAGTATTGCGACGCAAAATCGGGGACTACAAGCGAACATAATTCGCTACGTCAGTCCCGGATCGCAGTTTGCTGTTCAGGAAAGCTTTGCCAGGCACGCCTCAAGGATATCCAGCCCTTCCTCCAGCACGGTGGCCTCAGTGGTCAATGGCGCCAGCAGCCGAATGATGTGGCGCGACTTGCCGCTGGGCATCAGCAGCAAGCCCGAATCTCGCGCCAGTGCCAGTAGCTGCGTCAGTTGTGCCGAGGCCGGTGTGCCGTCGGCATTGATCAGCTCGATGCCGCGCATGGCACCTACGCCGGTCAAGCGGCCCAGATACGGTGACAGTTCGCGGGCGCGCCAGGATTCGTAGCGGCTGACAATCGCTTCTTCCTGTTGCGCACCCCAGCCGTGCAGATGCGCGTCAGTCATTTCGTCCAGGGTCGCCAACGCGGCGGCGCAGGCGATGGGGTTGCCCGAATAGGTGCCGCCCAATCCGCCCTTGGGCAAGTTATCGAGCAGTGACTTGCGCCCGACAACCGCCCCCAGCGGTACACCGCCGGCAATGCTTTTGCCCAGCAGGATCAGGTCCGGTTCAATGCCCAATCGCGAGAACGCAAACCGCTGGCCGGTACGGCCGAAGCCAGACTGGATTTCATCGGCGATCAACAGGATGCCTTTGTCATCACAGAAACGTCGCAGCGTCTGGGCGAACTCCACATCCATCGCCAGGAAACCCGCTTCGCCCTGTACCGGTTCGACGATAAAACAGGCCACGTCATCAACGTCGATCTCGACGCTGAATAGCCGCTCCATCGCCTTCACGGCCTCGGCGCAGGTCACGTCATTGTCTTTGCTGGGGAAGGGCAGGTGATACACGGGACCGGGCAACACACCGACTTTCTGTTTGTAGGGCGCGACTTTGCCGTTGAGGTTGAGAGTGGCGAGTGTGCGACCGTGGAAGGCGCCGTCGAAGGCGATGACTGCCGTGCGACCGGTGGCGCCACGGGCGATTTTCAGGGCGTTTTCCGCCGCTTCGGCACCGCTGTTGGTGAGCATGCCGCTGACCGGGTAATCCACCGGGATAAACGCTGTCAGGCGATCCATCAGTTCGAGGTAAGGCACATGCGGTGCGGCGTTGAACGCGTAGTGAGTCAGCCGGGTGGCTTGTTCGCAAATGGCCTGGACGATGCGCGGATGGCAATGGCCGAGGTTCAGCACGCCGATACCACCGACAAAATCGATGTAGCGTTTGCCGTCGGTGTCCCAGACCTCGGCATTTTTGCCGTGGCTGAGCGTGACGGGATGAACGATGTTGATTGACCGACTGATGTTTTCGCTGCTCATGGATACGGACTCAGAAGAAGGGTTTCTTCTTTTTATCTAAGCCGCGAGCAGCGGTGCCCGGCAAACGAAATAAAGTCGTCGGGTCAATATTAAAAGTCGGGATGTGGTGTCGGGATTGAAATATCAAAGATCAAAAGATCAAAAGATCAAAAGATCAAAAGATCAAAAGATCAAAAGATCAAAAGATCGCAGGCTTCGCCAGCTCCTACAGAAGAATGCGATCGGCGTAGGAGCTGCCGCAGGCTGCGATCTTTTGATTTTGATCTTCGCTAATCAGCGGCGAGTCAGTGGCTGCTGAGTGAACTTCACCCCCGCCAAGCCATGGGCGATCAACGCGCGGATATTGCCATGGTCGCTGCCTTCAGGCGTGGCCACCACCGAGCGGTAATGCTCGCCAAATGCCAACAGCGCTTCTTCATCGCTCAGACCTTCCAGCAATGCCAGACCCAGGGTCTTGCACGAACCTTCGTTCTGCCCGGCGGCGTTTTCCACGCCGCCGTTATTGAACGCCTGGGGCTGATAGTCGTAACCGGCGGCGATGAACGCCAAGGTATCGGCGAAAGCGTGTTCGCCGCTCTTGAGGCTGGCGCGCAGGGTGTTCAAATCACTCATTGGGTTTTCCTTTGGCGAACGCCGCTTGCTGGTCGGCGCTGGCTTCTTTCTGGTACTGGGCTTTCCACTCGGCGTACGGCATGCCGTAAACCACTTCGCGGGCTTCATCGAGACTGACGTCGATCTGGCGTTCGTCGGCAGCGGCCTTGTACCACTTGGACAGGCAGTTGCGGCAGAAACCCGAGAGGTTCATCAGGTCGATGTTCTGCACATCCTTGCGACTGTCCAGGTGGGCAACCAACCGGCGAAAGGCGGCGGCTTCAAGTTCCAGGCGTTGTTGATCGTTCATGGTGGGCTCTGTGCAATCAAATCGTGGCGCGGATGATAAAAGCCTGGCGACCGATGCGCCAGACGCAGTCAGCGGCTCGCGGCCAGGGTAATCGATACCGACTCGGCGAAGCGCAAGGCATGGGGCTTGTCGACTTCGACTTCGGCGTACAGCACCGACTCGTTGACCATGATCAGGTCCAGCAATTCCTGGGTCAGGCGTTCGAGCAGGGCAAAGCGATTGCCCTCCACATGGGCGATGATCGCCTTGGTGATGGTGCGGTAATTCAACGCGTGATCGATATCGTTGTCACGCACCGCATCCTGGGCGGCGTACAGAATGGTCAGATTGATCAGCACATCCTGCTTGTTGAGGATTTCGTCCTCGTTGATCCCGATGAACGTTCGCAGACACAGGTCCTTGACCCGGATGCGTGCCATTCCTGGTTGAAGTTGTGGCATTGCTACTTGCTCCGTCCAATCAATTGCAGGAACTCCTGGCGGGTATTACTCGACTCGCGGAAGGCGCCGAGCATCACCGAGGTGTTCATGGTCGAATTCTGTTTTTCGACGCCGCGCATCATCATGCACATGTGCTGGGCTTCGATGACCACCGCGACACCGGCGGCGTCGGTCACTTGCTGCACTGCGTCGGCGATTTGCCGGGTGAGGTTTTCCTGGATTTGCAGTCGGCGGGCGAACATATCCACAAGCCGCGCAATCTTCGACAGGCCCAGCACCTTGCCTGTCGGAATATAAGCCACATGGGCCTTGCCGATGAAGGGCAGCATGTGATGTTCACAGAGCGAGTACAGCTCAATGTTGTCGACGATGATCATTTCATCATTGTCGGAGGCAAACAGCGCGCCGTTGACGATTTCTTCGACACTTTGTTCGTAGCCATGACACAGGTATTGCATCGCCTTGGCGGCGCGAACCGGGGTGTCTTGCAGTCCTTCGCGGTCGGGGTTTTCACCGAGGCCGATCAGGATCTCGCGATAGCTCTCGGACAAGGAGTTGTGTGGCGGGAATAACGTCATGGGATATCCTCGCGGGAGCGGCTTATTTGACGTGCCGTCCGCCGTTGACGGTCAGGGTCGTGCCGGTGACATAAGGGTTGTCGAGCAAATAGCGCAGGCTCTGGTAGATCACTTCGCTGCCGGGCTCGATGCCCAGTGCCGATTTGGCCAGAACCCTGGCGCGGTACGCCGCGTCGTCGTCGGGATTGAACAGTAGCAGGGCTGGCGCGATACCGTTGACCTTGATGCCGGGCGCGTATTTTGCGGCAAAGGACAGAGTCAGGCTGTCGAGCCCGGCTTTGCTGGCGCAGTAGCCGATGTGCTTGCTGCTGCCCCTGCGAGTCACGTCATCGCTGATGTGCACGATGTCGGCAGGACTTGAACGCCGTAGCAAATCGGCACAGTGCAGATTGATCAGGTAAGGCGCCAGCATGTGCACGTTGAACATGCGGGTGAAAGCCGCGGCTTCGGAGCCCGGGGTTTCTGCCTGCCATTCAGAAGCGTTATGGACAATCGCCCGCAAACTGTCGGTGTGGTTTTTCAGTTCGCCGATGAACGCAAGGATTCCGGCCTCGGTGGAAAAGTCCGCAAACACTGCGGTCGCCCCTAGATCGCGCAGGGTTTGCACACCAGGCCGTTCGCTGCGGTAGCTGAAAATGACCGGATGGCCGTCTTCGAGCAAACGCTGCGCACAGTGCAGGCCGACACGCTGGCCGGCACCGGTGATGAGGATTGGGGCTGCGGTAGAGGTCATGAACGGCTCGCGTCGCGGTAAGAGCAAAACTATACCAGCGACGAGAGTCGTTCACCTACGTCCTGCGAGACCTACGTAGGAGCGAGGCTTGCCCGCGAAGGAGACGACTCGGTCTATCTGTCAAACCGCGTCATCGTTCTTCGCGGGCAAGCCTCGCTCCTACAGGGGGTTATTGATTTTGAGTGGTGGGTGCTGCGGACAACGGACGCGCAGAGGGGGGTTGCAGCCACCCGGCCAGCAAACGGGTCGACAGCGGAATGAAGAAATACACCATCAATGGCGTCAGGCACAGGGTGCTGACAAACACGCGGGTCAGCAAACCCGTTTCAGCCAGCAGCGGCCCCAATACAAAGTTGAACAACAGGGACACCGGGAAGAACGCCAGCCAGATCGCCACGGCCTGTTTCCAGCGTGGCGGACGTTGACCGACCGCACCGAACCAGCCATCGATGCCACGGACCCGATGTTCCGAAGGGTTGGCAAACAGATCACTGCCACGTCCCAGCCAGGCAGTGCGCGATGCGGAATGCTCCCAGGCGTGCATTGTCTGCTCGTCGGCGAAGCGAAAGATAATCTGGAATTCGTCATCGTCGGGCGGTGGAGCGAGCACACCAGAGCCGAGGTAACCGGGGAAGTCGGTGGCCAGTTGTTCGCCTTCGCGCAACCAGGCCATCAGGTCCTGATAACGCCCATCGGCGACGCGACGCGCAACCATCAGCGTGACGGGTGAAGTAGACATTGTGTATCTCCATATTACTAACGCGTCGCTCCGGGTAAGAGCTTCGCCAGACACAGCGCCGGGGTGATGGGCTGCGTCTCGGGACAGGCAAGGATTATTCCTGATTCTGACGATAGCGTCAGCGACCTTCGTCGTATATCAACGTCTTGAATGCTAGAGGGGTAGGAGCGTTAAATGTATCGAGATTTTATACATGGACGTAAATCCCAAAATGGCTGTGCTGACTGACTTTGCTCCTGGCTTGCTCCCCAATACCTCGTTGATGCGAGAAGAGCTGTTTCCGATTCGTGAGGTCGCGCGTCTGACAGGGGTCAACCCGGTCACGCTACGCGCATGGGAGCGGCGGTACGGTTTGATACAACCCACGCGCACCGAAAGCGGGCACCGTTTGTATTCGATGACCGATATCGAGCGTGTTCGCAGCATCCTTGGCTGGATCGAACGTGGCGTCGCGGTCAGCAAGGTCGGCAAGATACTGGCCAAGACCGAGCCATTCGAGGTGCTGGCGCAGGTCATTCCCAACGAACTCGTTCAGACCGACTACGGCCAATGGCAGCAGCAGGTCAAGGCGGCGGTGAGCGCTTTTGACGAGGTTCAACTGGAACACGTCTACGGTCAGATTTTTTCCAGTTACCCGCTGACGGTGGTGTTTCAGGACATTCTGATTCCGGTCTGGAAGCTACTACTCCAACGCCATGAAGGGTTCGGTCAGACCAGCGAGTGGCTTTTCCTGGATGGTTTTCTGCGTTCTCGAGTGTTGCAACGCCTGCTGCTGGTACGTGTCATGCAACCGCGACGAGTGATTGTCTGCGCCTTGGCCGACCAATGTCGTGAACTCGATGTGCTGCTCACTGCGCTGTATCTGAGCAGTGTCGATTCGGCTATTCAGTTGTTGGCGATCGGTCAGCCCTTCGACGAGTTGATCCTGATCTGTGAGAAGATCAAGCCCCAAGCATTGGTGCTGGTTTCCAGTCACGCGCCGGCCGGTGAATTGCCTCGACGTTTGAAACGCTTGGCCATGAGCCTGGATTGTCAGGTGTTGCTGGCCGGGGATGCATCGGACCTGGCACAGGAGAGCCTGGCCGGATCATCGATCGGTTGTCTGGGAAACGAGGGGGTGTTGATGCGCCAGCGTCTGAAACAGTTCCTGGCGGGAAACCTGGATACCTGAGATTCAGATATGCAGTGCAGGATGGGTCAGCCGATGTTGCTGAAGGATGTACTGACGCAGGCGTTCGGTTTCGTCCGTGTCGCTCTGGCTCAATTCATAGGCATAGAAACCCTGTTCGGTTTCACGCTCGAAGGTGCCGCGCAACGCAATCCGCTCATAACCTGACGGGCTGAACCACAACGCGAAGTGCTTTGGCGCCTTGGTCTTGTTGCGAACCTCCAGCAATACCCCTTTGAACGATATTTCGTGCACCCACATCGTGCCGGGTTGCCCCTTGGCATTTTCCAGCGCCACGGGCTCTTCGAGTGCCAGGCGCCATGGCCGAATCATCGGCCCGTCTTCATAGATGCTGGGGACGCCGAGGCGTAGATGCATTGCGTGAAATTCATCTTCCACCAAGTGCAGCGGGAAGGTCATTTGCTGGTTTTCGAAATTGGCCTGGATGGTGACTTGTTCATGAGCGGCCAGGCGTGTGAGCAGGTCACGAATCTGCGAACCACCGTTGACGAGCAGGCTCGACGTCGCATCTCGCACATTGAGTTGCGGGTTGTGTTGCATGTTCTGGATAAAATCCAGCTCATCCTGCGTCAGGAGTGCGTCGCGCTGCATGATTTGCTCGAAAGAAATAATTACAAAGTCATCGGTGATTGTAGTAAATGACCACTAATTCGCAGATTGGTTTGAGCCGTTCGTCGTTTTGAGGGCGAGAATTTCTGCCTGTGCCTCGGCCAATTGCGCCTCCAGCTGCGCGACTCGCTGCTGCGCCTTGACCTGAGCCGTGACGTCTTTCTGCACCCCGACAAAATAGGTCTGTCCGTCGTGCGGGTTTTTTACCGTGGAAAGCGACAGTTCGTTCCAGAACGGGGTGCCGTCCTTGCGGTAATTTCTGAGGATTTCCCGGCAGGAACCACCACTGCCCAATGCCTGCCGAATCAAGGCGAGGGCTGGCTGATCCCTGTCTCCTGCCTGCAAAAAACGGCAATCCTGATAGAGGATTTCTTCGCTGGTATAACCCGTCAGGCGCTCGAATGCCGGGTTTACGTAAATCAGGATGTTGTCCTGTTCGCCTTCCTTTTCGGCAATCACGATGCCGTCATTGGAGGCGTCAATCACCATTTGCAGCAGTGAGGCATTGATCATCGCAGAGTCCTTTGCGTATTGATTGATACGCTGCATTCTAAAAGATCAATGAGGGCGGTGCTGTTAATATCTCCTACTTTTATTTAGATTCAGGATCAGATTGATGAAAGTCGCCATCCTTTCCGGCTCGGTGTACGGCACGGCTGAAGAAGTCGCCCGTCACGCAGCAAGCATTTTGAACGCCGCCGGTTTTGAAACCTGGCACAACCCCCGCGCGACACTCGCCGATGTTCAGGCGTTTGGTCCCGAAGCGTTTCTGGCGGTGACCTCAACCACCGGCATGGGCGAGTTGCCGGACAATCTGCAGCCGCTGTATTCGGCGATTCGCGATCAATTGCCCGCCGCCTGGCGTGGTTTGCCGGGTGCTGTGCTCGGATTGGGCGACTCGAGTTATGGCGATACGTTCTGCGGTGGCGGTGAGCAAATGCGTGAATTGTTCGGCGAACTGGGCGTGCGTGAAATCCTGCCGATGCTGCGCCTGGACGCCAGTGAAACCGTGACGCCGGAAACCGACGCCGAGCCTTGGCTGGCGGAACTGGTCAGCGTTTTGCGTGGCTGACTTGTGGGAGCGAGCAGGCTCGCTCCCACAGGTTTGCGTGGCTTAGCCTTTATTGGCGGCAGCGCTTTGACATGGATCCAGACTCACCCGTGCACTGACTCGCTCGGCCATCAAGCTGGCTGCCAATGCAACTACACGAAGCCCGGGGGCTGACTAGACTGCTGTAACGCAGCAAAAAACAATAAAAACCCAGAAAAATAAAAAAGGGAATTCTTGCCGTGAGCGTAGCCCCCGTTCAATCGCCACACAGCATCAAAGACAAAGTCAGTGCCGCCGAATGGCAGACCCGCGTCGATCTGGCTGCCTGTTATCGTTTGGTCGCCTTGCACGGCTGGGACGACCTGATTTTCACGCATATTTCCGCCAAGGTGCCGGGCACTGAAGACTTCCTGATCAACCCATTCGGCCTGATGTTCCATGAAATGACTGCGTCGAGCCTGGTCAAGGTCGATCAGGCCGGCAACAAGTTGATGGACAGCCCTTACGAGATCAACCCGGCGGGTTACACCATCCACAGCGCCGTGCATGAAGTCCGTCATGACGTTGCATGTGTGCTGCACACCCACACCGCGGCGGGGGTGGCGGTATCGGCGCAGAAGCAGGGGATCTTGCCGATCAGTCAGCAGTCCTTGTTCGTCCTTTCCAGCCTGGCTTATCACGCCTATGAAGGTGTTGCGCTGAACCATGAGGAGAAGGCGCGACTGCAAGCCGACCTTGGCGAAAACAATTTCCTGATGCTGCACAACCACGGTCTGCTGACCTGTGGCGGCACCATCGCCGACACGTTCCTGATGATGTTTACCTTTCAGCGCGCCTGCGAGATTCAGGTGCTGGCACAGAACGGTGGCGCGGAGCTGATCGCCATCGAGCCGCAGATTCTGGCGGGCGCCAAGGCGATGATCGCCGGTGTCACCAAAAGTGCTCAAGGGATGGGCGGCGCACTGGCCTGGCCGGCGCTGCTGCGCAAACTCGATAAACAAGACCCGGGTTATAAACTCTAAATGGCCCTCGCCGAGATTCCTCTGTGTGTCTGGCGCAAGCGCAGCCAGACGTTCGTATTTCGCGGTCAGACCATCCGCTATTGGGCCGCGGGGCAGGGCGAACCGCTGTTGCTGATCCATGGATTTCCGACGGCCAGTTGGGACTGGCATTACCTGTGGCAGCCGCTGGCGCAGCGCTATCGGGTGATTGCCTGCGACATGCTCGGCTTCGGCGACTCGGCCAAACCGGTGAATCATGACTACAGCCTGCTGGAACAGGCTGATCTGCAACAGGCCTTGTTGGCGCATCTGAACGTTGAGCAACCCGTTCACGTGTTGGCACATGATTATGGCGACAGCGTGGCTCAGGAGTTGTTGGCCCGGCACTATGAAACGCGCGCTGATATTGCCAGTTGCGTCTTCCTCAATGGCGGGCTGTTTCCCGAAACCCATCGCCCGGTGTTGATGCAAAAACTCCTGCTCAGCCCCTTCGGCTGGATGATCGGGCGAGCTTTTTCCCGTGATGCGCTGGTAAAGAGTTTCCAGCAGATCTTCGGTCCGCAGACCCGGCCCACGGAAAGTGAACTGGATGATTTCTGGAGCCTGGTCGACAGTAATCACGGGCAACGGATCATGCACAAATTGATCAGTTATATCCCGCAGCGCCGAGTCCAGCGTGAACGTTGGGTCAGCGCCATGCAGCGGGGAGAGGTGCCGTTGCGGGTCATCGATGGCGAGGTCGATCCGGTTTCCGGCGGGCACATGGTGGCGCGCTATCGGCAACTTATCCCCGCCCCGGACACCGTCCTGCTGCCTGAGATCGGCCATTACCCGCAGATCGAAGCGCCGGCGCAGGTGCTCAAGCACTATCTGGAATTTCGCGACCGGCTGGTTTCACCACCGCGCAAGGTGGCCTGCTCCTGATTATCCCGCTGCCTTATTGCGCACCATTCAGCTTCCTCCGAGTTTATTGTGACCAGCCGCCTTGTGCCTGACACTGGGACTCATTGTCCCCTGGCCTGCTGGAATTCCCCATGAATGAGTCTGTGCGCTTCGAAGATAAAGTCGTGATCGTCACTGGTGCGGGCGGCGGTCTGGGCCGGGCGCACGCGCTGCTGTTCGCAAAGCAGGGCGCCAAAGTGCTGGTCAATGATCTTGGCGGCTCGGCTCAAGGTGACGGCGCCAATGCTTCAGCAGCGGACCGCGTGGTGGCGGAAATTCGCGAAGCGGGCGGCACCGCCGAGGCCAACCACGATTCCGTCACCGACGGTGACAAAATCGTCCAGCATGCACTCGACACATTCGGCCGTGTCGATGTCGTGGTGAACAACGCCGGCATCCTGCGGGACAAGACCTTTCACAAAATGGACGACAGCGACTGGGACCTGGTTTACCGCGTCCACGTCGAGGGCGCCTACAAGGTCACCCGTGCCGCTTGGCCGCACATGCGTGAGCAAAGCTACGGCCGCGTGATCTTCACCGCGTCGACTTCGGGCATCTACGGCAACTTCGGTCAGTCCAACTACGGCATGGCCAAACTCGGCCTCTATGGCCTGACCCGCACGCTGGCTATCGAAGGCCGCAAGAACAATATCCTGGTCAACGCCATCGCCCCGACCGGCGGCACCCGCATGACCGAAGGCCTGATCCCGCCACAAGTGTTCGAACAACTCAAACCGGAACTGGTCAGCCCGCTGGTGGTGTACCTGGCCAGTGAGCATTGCCAGGAAACTTCGGGGTTATTCGAAGTGGGTGGCGGCTGGATGGGCAAGGTGCGCTGGGAGCGCAGCCTGGGCGCCGGGTTCGATCCGCGGGTGGGGTTTTCGCCGGAAGATGTGGCGGCGCATTGGGAGCAGATTTGTGATTTTGAGGGGGCGGCGCACCCGAAGGATAATATTGAGGCGTTGAAGGAAATGATGGGGAATTTGCAGAGGTATTCGGTTTAAGTGGAGCAGGCCACCAAGCTGAACCTTGGTGGCCGAATTGCTTGTTAAGAATATTTATTTTCGGTAATAAACTGAGGGGTTTTCCAGTTCGGTCCCTTTACGGTTTTTCCATTTTCATCGCTTGCCAGTACGCCATCGCTGAAGAGCGAGTTGTAAGTTTTTACCAGTTCACCATTTAAAATTATCTCTTGGCGGTGTCGCCCATACATTCTGTCGACCGCTTGGGCAGACCTGAAAAGCGCGAAATACGAAACGACATCTTCTACCGATTCGTTTTTGATGATTTGTTCGATAGGGCTCATTGTTCGAAACTCCTCATGTCTTTTTCGTACTCTCTTTGGTCTTGTGCATTCATTGCGCTGATTGCTTCTTCGCTATACAAAATTGTCAATTCGCTTCCTAGCTTGTAGTCCTCAAGAGTAGCCGTATGTGCATCGTTCCATATTTGAGACTCGTCGGAAGGAGATGCGGTGTCGCTATAGCCGAACGCCCTGTAACGCTCTAGTTCTCGTATCTCATGAGTGTAGTAGCGTAAATCTGTGTCAGTTATTTTCCCGTGTTGGCTCAGAATTTTTTCTAGGCGTCGAACCATTATGTCGTTGGCGTCCGATTGGTCGAGACGTGTGATATGTAATTTCACCGCATCAATTCCAGCTTGAGTGATGACCGCTGTGCGCCAATCCAGATCAAGTATTGGACCTCCGGCCTGCTCTGGGTTAAACAAACGCCCGCTGTATTTACCTTTAACATTCGCCCCCGCGTAAGGACTGCTAAACACGACATAAAGCGGCGCAATTCCTGAATCATCGGGAAACACAATGATGAACCTGTCCCAGCCCTGCACCAGGATTGGATTCAGGTCCAGTCGCCCTTCAATCGGAATAATCGGGGCGCCGGTGTATGCAGGAGTTTCAGTTTGAACAATCGGTTGTTCGGTTGAACTGTTCCCCGGCGTGATGGCGGGGGTCCAGGTCAGGAAGTCGGTTGGTGAGTCGGGGAGGACTGTCTCATAGACATCGTTGAGTAAGTCGTAAGTGGCGTGCAACACCGGCACGCTAGAGCGAATGTCGAACCCGTCGGTCGTGACGACAAACACCTCTGCGCGTGAGCCGATGGGTCTGTAGCCAATCCCGACTGGTAGATCCAGTGTTCCTTGTCGGTCCGCGATCACTCGCAGTGACTGTGGGCTTTCTGACGTCAGTTCCGCGAGCGGTACGCTCATCGTAAAGCGTTCGCCGTTTCCCAGGCGCGAAGGTGTCAGCAGAGCGGCGAAACCGATCAGTACAGAACCCAGTGTCGCGGCGCCTGCCGCAGTTACCACCTGCAATGCTGAACGCAGCGTGCTGAGTATCGCGGCCGATGTTTCGGGCGCGAGGATGACGGCGGTCGAGGCGAAGGAAAATACCGGGCTGGAAGAGGCTGTCGCTCCCAGAGCGGGATATCCACGCAGGGCTGCTAAAGCCGCCTGCTGTTTCTCGTGCTCCTGCCGTTTAGCTTCAACACGAAGCAATTCTGCCTGGCGTTGAGCCTCGGCCAGTGCTGCAAGCTGTGCTTGTTCGGCAGCCACTTGTCGCGCGGCGGCTTCGGCGACAATGAGTGCTTGTTCAGTAGCCAGTCGTTGGGCCTCAGCCAGCACCGCAAGACGTGCCTGCTCTCGAGCAAGGGTCTCAGCTTGCTCGTTGATCCGTGCCAACTCGGCGGCGATCCGTCGGGCTTCCTGCTCCGCTGCGATTCGCGCCTGATCTTCGGCTTGTACAACAGCCAGCCAGTTGAGCACGTTGACCTGTTGCTGATTGAGAAGCTGGATAGCCGCGAACCAATGCCGCCGCCGGCGGTAGAGGATGCGTTGGGCCTTCCAGCCGTGTTGCGGCCAGTTCGGTCTCAATTGATTGTGGTAATAATGTGGACTTTGCGCCGAACTCTTGTTCAAGGGCGATCTGAGTGTTGTACATTATTTCGCGGGTTTTATGGTTGGCCCCTGCCGGCCCGAACATACCGCTAAATGAATAGCCCTGCGTGGTGTCCTTAAAGGGGTCCCAGTTATCTGGGGCTTTTGCAGTAATATGTGTTGCATCAAGAATCAATGGTGGTTTCTGCATATTCAATCCTTTGAATTTGCTGTTCAGGGTTTCTAAGTGATCAATGGATATAGGTTTCGGAAGATGCTCCGACTTGTTGCAGTAGAGAGTGCTCGTCCATGGATGGATAAGTTATTGCTTTACGTTACAGTGGAATTGGAAGGCATGGGTCCGAGAAGTGCGTAGGGAACTACTCGCGTAATCGAGAGAAGTTTCCTTGGCTGAATAAATAATTAGAAATGTCTTTATCTTGAGGAGGATGTTTCTTACCTGCTACAGCGAAGCATCTTGTAGGAACACTTGTATGAAGCCTGATCGCCAGACAAACCGATCACCCATAAAAAAGGCCGCTGCAAACGCAGCGGCCAAAGCAAGACGTGGATCAAGGAGCAATAAATCAACGTCAGTGAACACGGGCGATGAGTCGAAAAAATACGCTTCAAATCATCTGGATTCTGTCGCCAACGGGGTAGGTCTATCATCCCCGTCGGTTCATGCTTTCAGGCCGTTTGCCGTGAAAGCCCGACAAGAATAAGGGCTTGAGTGCAAAGGAAAAATAGCGATTCCAGACATGCACTGTTGCAGTCTGAGCAACAGTCTTTGGCTGAACCCTGTAGCAGCCTTCGGCAGCTGCCACATGCCCGATTCAACCCACGACCATGCGCTGCGCTGATAACCCTCCATCCAGCCCATCCATACCCCGCGCAAACCCCCGTCCGATGCGGGCATTCATCCTTTAGAGGTACAGCGCGAATACCTCCTTGGTGCGCTTATCGCTCCCGGCGTGCGGCAGTAGGGTGGGGCCTTCTGTCACTCACCGGGGAAGACGCATGACAAAAACAACAATGCGCGCCATCTTCAAACCGCAAGCGCTGGCCGTTGCGGTGGCCTTGGGCTGCTGTGCCCAGGCGCAGGCTGTTTCATTCAACATCGGCGAAATCGAGGGGCAGTTCGACTCCTCGCTGTCCGTCGGCGCGAGCTGGGGCATGCGCGATGCCGACAAGTCACTGGTGGGCACCGTCAACGGCGGTACCGGCCAGTCTTCGACCGGTGATGACGGACGGCTGAACTTCAAGAAAGGCGAGACCTTCTCCAAGATCTTCAAAGGTATCCACGACCTCGAGTTGAAGTACGGCGACACGGGTGTGTTTGTCCGTGGCAAGTACTGGTACGACTTCGAGCTGAAGGATGAAGATCGCGAGTTCAAGCAGATCAGCGACAGCGGTCGCAAGGAAGGCGCCAAATCTTCGGGCGCGCAGATCCTCGATGCGTTCGTCTATCACAACTATTCCATCGCCGATCTGCCGGGCACCGTGCGCGCCGGCAAGCAGGTGGTCAGTTGGGGTGAAAGCACCTTCATCGGCAACTCGATCAACAGCATCAACCCGGTCGACGTTTCCGCGTTCCGTCGTCCTGGCGCCGAGATCAAGGAAGGCCTGATTCCGGTGAACATGCTGTTCGCCTCCCAGGGCCTGACCGATCAGCTCACCGTGGAAGGCTTCTACCAACTGGAGTGGGATCAGACCGTTCTCGACAACTGCGGCACCTTCTTTGGCGTCGACGTGGCGGCGGACGGCTGCAACACCGGTTACACCGTCGGCAACCCGGCGATTGCGCCGCTGGCGCCGTTGGCGGCAGCCTTTGGCCAACCTATCCAGGTCTCCCGTGAGGGCGTGATCGTGCCCCGTGGCGGCGACCGCGATGCCCGGGATTCCGGGCAGTGGGGCACTGCCTTGCGCTGGCTCGGTGACGACACCGAATACGGCCTCTACTTCATGAATTACCACAGTCGCACACCAACCGTCGGCACCACCACCGCCGGGCTGTCGACACTGGCCAGGCTGCCGGGCATGATCAGCGCCGCCAACCGTCTGGCACCGGGCAGTGGCTCGGGCCTGGCCCAAAGCGTGATGCTCGGGCGCGGTCAGTATTACCTCGAATACCCGGAAGACATTCGTCTGTACGGTGCGAGCTTCTCCACCACGTTGCCCACCGGCACTGCCTGGACTGGCGAAATCAGCTACCGGCCCAACGCTCCAGTACAGGTCAACACCAACGACTTGACCCTGGCACTGCTTAACCCGATCGCCGGCGGCGCCGCATCGCCTGTCGCGACCCGGCCAGGTGCCGACAACACGGGTTACCGCCGCAAGGAAGTGACCCAGGTCCAAAGCACCCTGACGCATTTCTTCGACCAAGTGCTGGGTGCCCAACGGCTGACTCTGGTCGGTGAAGCAGCGGTGGTACGGGTTGGTGGTCTGGAGTCGCGGAGCAAGCTGCGTTATGGCCGTGATTCGGTCTACGGCCAGTACGGTTTCGGTGGCGATACCGATGGCTTCGTCACCTCCACCTCCTGGGGCTACCGCGCCCGGGCGATCCTCGATTACGCCAACGTGATTGGCGGGATCAACCTCAAACCCAACCTGTCCTGGTCCCATGACGTCGCCGGCTACGGTCCCAACGGGCTGTTCAACGAAGGCGCCAAAGCGGTCAGCGTCGGTGTCGATGCCGATTACCGCAACACCTATACCGCGAGCCTCAGTTACACCGACTTCTTCGGCGGTGACTACAACGTCCTGGAAGACCGTGACTTCCTGGCGCTGAGCTTCGGTGTGAACTTCTGATCTGGCTGAGAAGGATGATGTTAATGCGCAAGATGATTCTGCAATGCGGCGCCGTGGCCCTGAGCCTGCTGGCCGCCAACGTGATGGCGGCGGTCTCGCCGGAAGAAGCCAACAAGCTCGGCACCACACTCACGCCACTGGGCGCCGAGAAGGCCGGCAACGCCGACGGCTCGATCCCGGCCTGGACCGGTGGCATCCCGAAAAACGCCGGAGCGGTGGACAGCAAAGGCTTCCTGGCTGACCCGTTCGCCAGCGAAAAACCGTTGTTCACCATCACTGCTGCAACCGTTGATAAGTACAAGGACAAGCTTTCGGATGGCCAGGTGGCGATGTTCAAGCGCTACCCGGAAACCTACAAGATCCCGGTTTACCCGACCCATCGCACCGTGGGCCTGCCGCCGGAAATCTACGAGTCGGCCAAGCGCAGCGCGCTGAATGTGAACAGCATCAACGACGGTAACGGCCTGGCCAATTTCACCGGCAATCGCTACTACGCATTCCCGATTCCGAAGACCGGCGTCGAGGTCCTGTGGAACCACATCACCCGTTATCACGGCGGCAACCTGCGACGCATCATCACCCAAGTGACCCCACAGACCAACGGCAGCTACACGCCGATCCGCTTCGAGGAAGAGATCGCCGTACCGCAATTGATGAAGGATCTGGATCCGGAAAAAGGCGCCAACGTACTGACCTTCTTCAAGCAATCGGTGACCGCGCCGGCGCGCTTGGCGGGTAACGTATTGTTGGTGCATGAAACCCTCGACCAGGTAAAAGAGCCGCGTCTGGCGTGGATCTACAACGCCGGTCAACGTCGAGTGCGACGCGCACCTCAAGTGGCCTACGACGGGCCGGGCACCGCCGCCGATGGTCTGCGCACGTCGGATAACTTCGACATGTTCTCCGGCGCGCCGGATCGCTACGACTGGAAACTGATCGGCAAAAAGGAAATGTACATTCCCTACAACAGCTACAAACTCGACTCGCCGAGCCTCAAGTACGATGACGTGGTGAAGGCCGGGCACATCAACCAGGACCTGACCCGTTATGAGCTGCACCGGGTCTGGGAAGTGGTCGGCACGGTCAAGTCGAGCGAGCGGCACATCTACGCCAAGCGCCATATGTACCTCGACGAAGACAGCTGGCAAGTGGCGCTGGCGGATCACTACGACGGTCGCGGCCAACTGTGGCGAGTGGCCGAAGGTCACGCCCAGTATTACTACGATCACCAGACTCCGGCCTACACCCTGGAGGCGCTCTACGACATCATTGCCGGCCGATACATTGCCCTGGGAATGAAGAACGAAGAGAAGCACAGCTTCGAATTCGGCTTCAACGCCAAGTCTGCGGACTACACCCCGTCGGCCCTGCGCGCCGAGGGCGTTCGGTAAGGGTTTTGATACACAGGCATCACCAGAGGCGACCTGCGGGTCGCCTTTTTTATGGGCGCCGATCAGCGTCCTGAATACTTCTCAACAAGCGGGTTATAGAGGGCTAGGGTGGCCGGACAATTATAAAAAGGCACGCCGCAATGACCGCCATGACTCCGTGTCTGGACCGTTCTGGATTCCTGCCCCGTCTGTCCTCTCATCACCTGTCGCGGGCCCGTTTGAGCGAGCCGTTATTGGCTTCGACGGCCCGGGTGAAATTACTCTGCGCACCCGCCGGCAGTGGCAAGAGTGCGCTGCTCGCCGAATGCCTGTTGCAGGCACCCGCCCAGTGCAGAGTGCATTGGTTGCCATTGTCCGGCGAAGCGTGGAGTGCGGCGGATTTTCGTCATCGTCTGGCAGAGACCCTGGGGTTGGCCTCATCGGATGAAGCCGGGTTGCTGAGCTGTCTGGCGCGATTGCAGACGCCGACCTGGCTGTTTCTCGATGACTACTGCCGGCTGCCAAACCCGGAGCTGGATCTGCTACTGGATCGCATGCTGGCGATCAGCAGCCCGATACTGACCTGGTGGCTGGGCGCCCGCCGCCGGCCGCCCTGCAATTGGCCAAGGTTGCTGCTTGATGATGAGTTGTACGAATGCGAGAGCACTTCGCTGGCCTTTACCTCGGGCGAAGTCGAGCAGATATTGCAGCCCTGGGTACCGGAGCAAGCCAGCAAGGTGGCCAGTCGGATCATCCTGCGCACGGGTGGTTGGTGTGCCGGTGTGCGGATTGCATTGCTGCAGAAGTGCGACTGGTCGCGTCAGGACAAACCCCTGGGACGGGCGGACACCTTGCTCGATTACCTGGAACATGAGTTGTTCAGTTCGCTGACGCCTGAGTTAAGTGAGGCCTGGCGGGTGCTGGCCCACTTGCCCCGCTTCAATGCCCGGCTGTGCGATCACCTGTTCGGCGCCGGGGAGGGCGCGCAGTACTTGCGTACCTTGCAAGCGCTGGGCTGTTTTATCGAGCCTTGGCAAGACTCCACCGACTGGCTACAGATTTTTACCCCGTTCAGCCAGTTGTTGCGCGATGAGCAATGGCCGTCGGGACGCTCCTGGCATCGGCGTGCCTGTCAGTGGTTCTGTGCCGAACAGGACTGGAAATCGGCCTTCGAGCAGGCATTGCTCGCCGAGGAATACGAAGTGGCGGTCAGCCTGCTGCAGCACTTCAGTTTCGAGCATTTGTTCGAGGAGCAGACGGTGGTGCTGTTGTTGCGTTTGCATGAGCAGCAAGGCGAGGAACTGACGCTGGGCAGCCCGCAGTTGGTCGGATTGATAACAGCTGCGCTGTTATTCGCCGGACGTTTCGAACAGGCGAATGCCTGCATTGCTCATTTGGCGTACTTCACGCCTCAACCCTCGGCGCTGCTTCAGCGTCAATTGATTGCACGCTGGCAGGCTCTGCAGGGTTGGTTGCTGCATTTACAGGGACGAATGGAGACTTCGCGCGCGCACTTCCTTGAAGCGTTGAGCGCGCTCGATCCCGAATGCTGGACGGCGCGCCTGATGTGTTTGTCCGGTCTGACGCAACAGGCATTGCTAAGAGGCGAACTCGACGTGGCGCAAGCCCATAACCGCGAGGCACTGTGCCTGGCGCGGGCGCGAGGTTCGTTGGTGTTCGAGGGCTTGATGGAACTTGATCATGCGCAATTGCTGGAGCAGCGGGGGGCTCCGGCCCGCGCCGAGAGCCTGTTGCTCAACGTGCACGAACTGCTCTGCCAGCAAGGGGATCGGCCCACGCCTCTGCTCGGGCGCATCGCCCTGCGACGTGGACGACTGGCGTTATGCATGGGGCAGGAGGAACGGGCCACCGAGTTCTTTCAGCACGGTCTCGACGATTGTCTGCGCAGCCACGACAAACGTGTGCTCTACGGTTTTCTCGGTCAGGCGCAATTGGCGGCCAATCAAGGCGATTACGCCCAGGCCTTTGTTCGCTTGCGCGATGCCGAGCGCTTGATGCAGCAGCGGCAGATTCCGGACACGGTCTACCGAGGAGTGCTGTTGCAGGTCAGTAGTCATTTCTGGTTGCAACAGGGACGTCCCGAGCTGGCGCGCGAGGCGTTGAGCCGGGTACTCAAACACTATCGCGGGCCCCGGGCACGACAGGCGCCGCCGGCCACTCTGGAGTTGATTCCACGGATCGAATACCTGCTGATCCTCGCCCGAGTCCGGTTAGCGCCGCAGATGTCTGATGCCACGGCACAGCTTGAGTTTTTGATGACACACGCACAGGCGCGCGGTATGTGGGCGCTCGCCACTGAGTTGCAACTGGCGGTAGCCGAAGCATTGTGGCTCGCCGGCCGTACGGAACAATCCATCGGTATGTTGCAAGAGGGCGTTTGCAGTGTGGAGCGATACCAGGGACAACAGGTGTTGAGAGAGTTGAGACAGCGTCAGGGTGCATTGTTTGAAGCCCGGTCTTCTGTTTTGCCAGACGAACTTATCCTGCGTTCAGGTGAAACAGGTGCATTGAGCCAGCGTGAACGACAAGTACTGGAGTTAATAGCACTCGGTCATTCCAATCAACAGATTGCAGATGCCCTGTTCATTTCTTTGCATACTGTTAAAACCCATGCCCGGCGTATTCACGGAAAGTTAGGAGTGGAGCGCAGGACGCAAGCCGTGGCAAAGGCAAAGTTACTTGGGTTGTGCAGTTGATTTTATGGCTGTTGAGGCTGTATTGAGTTTTGAGTTTTGTGAGGGTGTCGTTACATGCGGTATGGGCTGCGCATATTTGGTATTGGATAGGCGGTTTGTTGTTAGTTTGTTCTGGGGTAGTTTTAAAGAAGCCAACGGTAAAGTTGGTTTTCAGACTATCTAAAGGACAGAAATTAATATCATGAATACAATTTACTCCGCGGTAAGCGACAGCCGTCCGCAATGGTTTAAGTACGTGGGCGCCGCCGATCAATTGCATTACGGCGAACTGGAACAACAGTTGATCGGCAGCCGTAACGATCTGGAAAAACAACTCGGGCACTTCACCAGTGTACAAGCTTATGCCCGGAATCTGATGAGTCAGGCGCTGCTAATGGAGTTTGGCGCAACCGCTGACCCCGACAACATCACGACCCACTGCCGTTATGTGTTCGAGCAAGCTGGTCGAATCTATGTTCAGGAGGACAAGCGATCTCTGACCGACTTGCTGCTGCACGGGCTGCATGAAAATGGTCAGCGTAGCCAGATCACTTTCAAGAGCGACGGACTTTTGCCATCGGGCCTAAACCAGCAATGGCTGGAAGAGGTGTTTACCACTGACGTGCGCGCAGCTTTTGGGAATAAAATTCGGAGTGTCTACCAGCAAGCAGGTGTGCTGGCAGCCATGAACAATGTCACTCGTGACCGGCTTTTACTGAGTGCATTTGCCGCGAAGCTCCAGGGACACCTCGACGACGCCAACCTGCAACTGATTCGACGTGCAGTAGCCGGAGATATGAGTCTGACGCTGGCGCCCTTGCAGTTGCGTGAAGACACCCGTCCACTTTGCGATGTGGTCGTCGTCGGCCCTCTTGATAGCTATTCGCACGATTGGTTTTTGTACGCGCCGGGAGCGCCCGGGGGGCAGGAGTGGCACCGCTTTGCAACCTTCAGGGTGCTGGATCTATCTCTCAGCGCCTGGACGGCGACGGAACAAGGTCGTGATTATCTGGTATGGCAGACCCACGCGCTGGAACGGGAAGAGATTGGCGGTTACCTGAAAACAATTCCGCCACGACCCAGCAATTGGCGCGGCTCCAGATTGGCACCTTCTTTCTATCAAGGAGAGGAAGTGCTGAAGAGTATTGTTTTCAATCATCGGGCATGGCTGGTGGCGCAAGAAGAAAGTCTGACACCCTATGGTTATCGTAATGCCTCCGATGAACAGCGTCAGCGCTTCACGCGACTCAATTGCGAACTCAAGGCTCTGAAAACCCTTGAGGTGCGCCAGGGCGGGTTCATTTCCTACGAGCGGTTTTGCTTCGACCTTATCAAGCAACGGGTCGAACAAGTATTACTGCAACGAGGTGAAAGTTTAGCGGTCAACCCTGACCGGATTTATGTGCAAATCAGTCAGGAACAACAGATGACACTGACTGAACTGATTGTTCGTGAAGTGCATTTTGAAGCCAGCGGCGTCGGCCAGCCTCTTTACCCACGCTTCACGTGGGCGACAGACCATCCGGATATCAGAACGCTTGATATCCGCGATATTTCCAGTTGGTCGAAAACGTTGCGCCCCGGTGAGAAGTACATCGATATGTTGCGTTCGGTATATCTCAACCGCTCCAATCCCGAAGGACTGTTAATGCGAGGGATTTGCATAGGCGGAATGCGTCGCCAGATGACCGTGTCACTCATGCAAGCGGCTTTCACGGGGCGCGTACCACTACAGCATGTCATCGAGATCGAGAAGGTTATCGTGGCGTTCGGTTCGATGCAGCCGGCCAGTCCCGTCGGTGAAGCGCCTGGTGATGTGCGCCACAGTGCCTTGTTCAAGCTCTTTCTCCGGGATCGTCTGGTGGTGGGGGTATTCGTGTTCAGGCTGCTTGTGGCCGGGAAAGTCGAAGAATATCTGTATACCCCGAATGCACCGGATGGCTGCGAACTGCGTCCCTTCAAGGATTTTGTACCCGCCGTGAAAACCCGGGGCATTGGTGACTACCTGTATGATCGGGCGTTCGTGAAGTACCAGCCGCAGGTTGGTACCTATCTGACGGATCTTGAGCAGTTGGCCAACTTCACAGAAGCGCCAGTGCTGGTGCGTAACAGTCGCGTCACCGATCTGAACGACTGCTACAACGACGTGGTATACAAGATCATTTCTGATGTCGATGAGGCCACCCAAAGCCTCGACGAAATCATTGCCGGCCTGGTGTACGACGCTGTCGTGACAGCAGTTAGCGTGATCAGCATCGTCTTTCCGCCTGTAGGTATTGCATTAAGTGCCGCGTTGCTAACCCAGAATTTGGTGCAGGGGGGCGTGGCCTACTCCGAGGGTGACCGGGCAAAAGCCATGGGGCATTTCAAGGAAGCGTTGATTGAACTGGCGTCGCTGGGCAAGGCCGGGATAGGTGGAGCGGGAGCCAGTCAGGTGCAGAAAAATCTCATTGACTTGCTGGGCGATGCGCGAGAAGTCGAAAAACTGTACTGCGCGGCCACAGGCCAACCAGGCTTGGAGGAGCGGGCGCTCGAGGCGATCCAAGAGATCCTGGCCGATCCTGACAGCTCAGTCAGCAAAACCACCCTTGTGTAACAGTCAAGGCTGGCCATTACTTCCGGATCCCGCTCAGCGGTTGAAGTCTTCAGTTTGATACCCCATCCGCCAACTCACGGCCCGGGTCGCCGCCAGCAAACGCTGCGCCGCCGGGCCGTTTTCATCGGCATGGAACAACGAGGTCGGGCCGACGATGGTTAGCACCGCCGCTACCTGTCCGACCGCATTGAACACCGGCGCCGACAACGCATCCACGCCGGGCATCAGCAAGCCGTGAACGTGGTGCAAGCCGCGTTCACGGATCTGTTCGCACAATGTGGTGTAAGCCTGCTCATCGGCCAACGGATGAACGTCGACGGCGCGAACTTCGAGATCACGTAACTCATCGGTTTCTCGGTGGGGCAAATAGGCACTGAACACCAGCCCTGTCGACGAGCTGAGCAACGGTAAAACCGAGCCCAATTGCGTGACCACTGTCACCGCGCGCACCGCCGGTTCGATGTGCACCACCGTCGCGCCCTGATTGCCCCACACCGCTATAAAGCAGGTCTCATTCAGATCGTCACGCAACTCGGCCAGGGGCAGGGCGGCGACTTTCAGCACGTCCATACTGTTCAAAGCAGCCAGGCCGACCCGAAGCGCTTCACGGCCGAGGCCATAGTGGTTGGTGGCGGGGTTCTGCTCGGCAAAACCGCTGGCGATCAGCGCCTGCAAATAGCGGTGAACCTTGCTCGCCGGCATCTGCACGTGTTCGGCCAGGCGCGACAGAGAGGTGGATGGCGACAGCTCGGCAAGCGCCTTGAGGATGTCGGTGCCGACCTCGGCCGAGCGGACTTTCTGTTTACCGTTGCTTTCGCTGGTCATGGAGGCGGTGTGATCCCGGGACGAATGGGCGTCTTTATAGCTTGACGGTCAATACCAATCAAATTACGTTATGCGTAATCGAATTACGATAAAAATAACCCAGGCGTGCCAAGACCTCTTCAGCAGAGTGACAGGCCATTGCCTACTCCCCGTTCAGGAGGCTCCATGAACCTCGATTCAACGGCGCCAGCGCTGGCTTACCAGTCAGGCTTCGGCAACGAATTCAGCAGCGAAGCGTTGCCGGGCGCACTGCCCGTCGGCCAGAACTCCCCGCAAAAAGCCCCTTACGGCCTGTACACCGAACTGTTCTCCGGTACGGCCTTTACCATGGCTCGCAGCGAAGCACGACGGACTTGGATGTACCGCATTCAGCCGTCGGCCAACCATCCGGCATTCGTCAAATTGGATCGGCAATTGGCCGGCGGCCCATTGGGTGAAGTAACCCCCAATCGCCTGCGCTGGAATCCGTTGGACATTCCGACCGAACCGACCGATTTCATCGACGGGCTGGTGAGCATGGCCGCCAACTCGGGCGCGGAAAAACCGTCCGGGATCAGTATCTATAACTACCGCGCCAACCGTTCCATGGAACGCGTGTTCTTCAACGCCGACGGCGAACTGCTGCTGGTGCCGGAACTTGGCCGTTTGCGCATCGCCACCGAACTGGGTGTGTTGGAGCTGGAACCGCTGGAAATCGCCGTTCTGCCTCGCGGGCTGAAATTCCGCGTCGAACTGCTCGACCCGCAAGCCCGCGGCTACATCGCGGAAAACCATGGCGCCCCGCTGCGCCTACCGGATCTGGGGCCGATCGGCAGCAACGGTCTGGCTAACCCTCGCGACTTCCTGACGCCGGTGGCCCATTTCGAAAACCTCAAACAACCGACCACCCTGGTACAGAAATTCCTCGGCCAGTTGTGGGGTTGTGAGCTTGATCATTCGCCGCTGAACGTGGTCGCCTGGCACGGCAACAACGTGCCGTACAAATATGACCTGCGCCGTTTCAACACCATCGGCACGGTCAGTTTCGATCATCCGGATCCGTCGATTTTCACTGTACTGACCTCGCCGACCAGCGTGCATGGTTTGGCCAACCTCGACTTCGTGATCTTCCCGCCACGCTGGATGGTGGCCGAGAAGACGTTCCGTCCACCGTGGTTCCACCGCAACCTGATGAACGAATTCATGGGCCTGATCCAGGGCGAATACGATGCCAAGGCCGAAGGTTTTGTGCCTGGCGGTGCGTCGTTGCACAGCTGCATGAGCGCCCACGGCCCCGACGGCGAGACCTGCACCAAGGCGATCAACGCTGAATTGGCGCCGGCTAAAATCGATAACACCATGGCCTTCATGTTCGAGACCAGCCAAGTGTTGCGCCCGAGCCGATTCGCCCTGGATTGCCCGCAACTGCAAAACAATTACGACGCTTGCTGGGCTACGTTGCCCGCCACTTTCGACCCGACCCGGAGATAACCCATGACTCAGACTTCCATCACTCGTAGCTGGGTTGCCTCCGCCAACGGCCACGCGGATTTTCCGCTGCAAAACCTGCCGTTAGGCGTGTTCAGCGTGAAGGGCTCCGCGCCGCGCAGTGGCGTGGCGATCGGCGACCATATCTTTGATCTGGAAGCGGCACTGGATGCCGGCCTGTTCGATGGCATTACGAAGAGAGCAGTCGAAGTCACCCGTGGCGGTCAGTTGAATGCGTTCTTCGAATTGGGCCGCGAGGCTCGTGTCTCTTTGCGCGAACGTCTGCTGGAACTGTTTGCCGAAGGCAGCACCCTGCACGGCAAGATCGAGGCCCAAGGTGCAAAACTGCTGCCGCTGGCGGCGGATTGCGAAATGCACCTGCCGGCGAAGATCAACGACTACACCGACTTCTACGTCGGCATCGAGCACGCGCAGAATGTCGGCAAACTGTTCCGCCCGGACAACCCGTTGCTGCCGAACTACAAGTACGTGCCGATTGGTTACCACGGTCGTGCATCGACCATTCGCCCGTCCGGCACTGACGTGCGTCGTCCGAAAGGCCAGACCCTGCCGGCCGGCCAGAGCGAGCCGACGTTTGGCCCGTGCGCACGTCTGGACTACGAACTGGAACTGGGCATCTGGATCGGCCAGGGCAACGCGATGGGCGACTCCATCGCCATCGGTGATGCCGCCGATCACATCGCCGGTTTCTGCCTGCTCAACGACTGGTCGGCGCGGGACATCCAGGCCTGGGAATACCAGCCGCTGGGTCCGTTCCTGTCCAAGAGTTTCATCACCAGCATTTCGCCGTGGGTGGTCGCGGCCGAAGCGCTGGAGCCGTTCCGTCGTGCGCAGCCTGCGCGCCCGGAAGGCGATCCGCAGCCGCTGCCGTATCTGTTCGACAAACGTGATCAGGCCGGCGGTGCCTTCGACATCGAACTCGAAGTGCTGCTGCTGACTGAATCGATGCGCGAGCAAAATCTGCCAGCCCATCGCCTGACCCTCAGCAACACCCAACACATGTACTGGACCGTTGCACAACTGGTTGCGCACCACAGCGTCAACGGCTGCCAGTTGCAGGCCGGTGATCTGTTCGGCTCGGGCACGCTGTCCGGTCCTGAAAACGGTCAGTTCGGCAGCCTGCTGGAAATCACCGAGGGCGGTAAAAAGCCAATCGAACTGGCGTCGGGCGAGGTGCGTAAATTCCTTGAGGATGGCGACGAAATCATTCTGCGCGCGCGTTGCAGTCGCGAGGGTTTTGCTTCCATCGGTTTCGGTGAATGCCGTGGCAAAGTGCTGCCAGCACGCTAAGAGGATCGGGTCATGGAACTCTATACCTACTACCGTTCGACCTCGTCTTACCGGGTGCGTATCGTGCTGGCGTTGAAGGGGCTGGATTACCAGGCGCTGCCAATCAACCTGATCGCGCCGCAAGGTGGCGAACATCGGCAGCCGACGTACCTGGGTATCAATCCGCAAGGTCGGGTGCCGGCCTTGCGCACTGATGAGGGAGAGTTGCTGATCCAGTCACCGGCGATCATCGAGTACCTGGAGGAACGTTATCCACAGGTGCCGCTGCTGTCCAAAGACTTCGCTGCCCGCGCTCATGAGCGTGGCGTGGCGGCGGTGATCGGTTGCGATGTGCACCCGCTGCACAACGTCAGTGTGCTCAACAAGCTTCGGCAGTTGGGGCACGATGAGCCGCAGGTGGTGGAGTGGATCGGTCACTGGATCAGCCAAGGGCTGGCGGCGGTGGAGCAATTGATCGGTGACACCGGTTACTGCTTTGGCGATCAACCGGGGCTGGCGGACGTCTATTTGATCCCGCAGTTGTATGCAGCCGAGCGCTTCAATATTTCACTGGACGCCTACCCACGAATTCGTCGAGTGGCGGCGCTGGCGGCGACACACCCAGCCTTCTTCCTGGCCCATCCGGCGAATCAGCCCGATACCCCTTAATGGCTTCACATAGACCCAATGTGGGAGCGGGCTTGCTCGCGAAGAACGATAACGCGGTGCGTCAGAAATACCGCACGGTCGGGCGAATCCGCTAGACCGGATTTGCCCCTGTAGGAGCGAGGCTTGCCCGCGAAGAACGATAACGCGGTATTCCTGACGCACCGAGGCGCCTGGTTCGCCGGCAAGCCTGGCTCCTACAGAGAGCGGTGATTAATGGACGATGGAATTCGGCGGTAGGTGCCCCAGCCGTTCAGTCAGGCGAATCCGCTGGATCGGATCGTCACTGAGCAGCAGCGCATGCTCCAGGTCAAAGCGCTCGGCATTCGGGCAGTCCAGGCGTTGATACAGGCTGGCCCGGGCCAGATAGTCGGAGGCGCTGGCGTTGCCCAGTTCAAGCACGCGCTCGGCGTCGATCAGGGCGTCGATGTAGTCGTCATTCGTGAGGTACAACTGGCGCAGGTTGCGCGACAGCCGTTGCAGCATCTGCACCGGCTCGGCAGTCAGTAAATGCTCGGCGCCCAGCTTCATGTTCGGGCCGTATTGGCGTTGCAGCAGTTCGCGGCAATCATTGGGGTACAGCCGTCGCCCGCCGCACGGGTCGAGCAGGTGATCGGCGCCTTGCACCCGCAGCAGGAAATGCCCGGGAAAGTTAACCCCGACCATGGGAATCTCCAGCCTTCTGGCCAGTTCCAGCGCAATCAGGCCCAGCACCAGCGGCTGGCCCCGCCGACGTTCCAGCACTTTATTGAGTAACGCCACTTGCGGGCGCAAGGGCGTGGAATCGTCCTGGGCGAACCCCAGGTCATTCATTCGCCGCAACAACGGTTGGGCCAATTCACTCACCGGCAGCATCGGCAACCCATAGCTGACCCGCTGTTGCAGGTCCTTGAAGTCCGCCAGCACTGTCTCGGGATCCAGCTCTTTATCGTGTTCGACAGCCATCCACAGCGCCGCCTCGAACAGCGCGGGCGGTGATCGTTGCAGACAATCGAAAAAACGTTGGCGCGGGGTCATCAAAATCTCCGGGCAATGCCTCGTTTTAGACCCGTCACACGCTTTCGTCCAGTACTGCACATAGGTAGTAACAGGTTATGTCCGAAAGCGTTCAAAGCGCCGCCGCTTATTCCGGTGCGCTTCTGCAATTTTTGTGCGCAAGCCTATACTGGCGACTACAAGAAGTGATTCGGGAGCCCTACGATGTTCGCTCTCATGCAAAGCACTCGCCTTGAATCGCTGCACCTAAGCGTCGATCCGGTCACCGGGTTGAAGGCGGTGATTGCCATCCACAACAGCCGTCTGGGGCCCGCCCTGGGCGGGTGTCGTTACCTTGCTTACCCCAGCGATGAATCCGCGATCGAGGATGCCGTGCGCCTTGCCCAAGGCATGAGTTACAAGGCGGCCCTGGCCGGCCTGGCTCAGGGCGGTGGCGTTGCGGTGATTGTTCGTCCGGCCCATGTGGAAAACCGCGCCGCGCTATTTGAAGCCTTCGGGCGCTGCATCAACGAACTCGACGGTCGTTACATCACCGCCATCGACGCCGGCACCTCGGTGGCGGACATGGATTGCATCGCCCAACAAACACAATTCGTCACCAGCACCACCGCTGCGGGCGACCCGGCACCGCACGCCGCCATGGGCGTATTTGCCGGCATTCGCAGCACCGCCATGGCCCGCTTGGGCAGCGATAATCTCGAAGGCTTGCGCATCGCCATTCAAGGCCTGGGCAACGTCGGTTATGCCTTGGCCGAACAGCTACACGCGGCCGGTGCCGAGTTGCTGGTCAGCGATATCGATCACGGTAAAGTGCAGTTGGCCATGGAGCAATTGGGCGCTCATCCCATCGCCAACGACGCGCTGCTCAGCACACCGTGCGACATACTCGCGCCCTGCGGCCTGGGCGGTGTGCTTAACAGCAACAGTGTGGCGCAACTGCGCTGCGCGGCGGTCGCCGGTTCGGCAAACAACCAACTGATCCATCTGGAAATCGCCGATCAGCTAGAGCGCCGGGGCATTTTGTATGCGCCCGATTATGTGATCAATGCTGGCGGGCTGATCTACGTGTCGCTCAAACACCGCGGGGAGGAGTTGACGACCATCACCGCACACTTGTCGAAAATCAGTTCACGGCTGACCGAAGTCTTTGCCCATGCCCAGGCGGAAAAACGTTCTCCGGCCCGGGTGGCGGATGAGTTGGCGGAGAAAGTGCTGTACCGGTGATGTTGTACTGATGAAAAGTTTGAACCGATGAAGGAGTGAGGGCCTATCCAGCCGACTTGCTCCTCAAGCCCTGCGTCACAAGCGTCGGGCCTGACAAATGCACGCCGACTCACGCGTGCCAGGAGCCCTGTGATGCCTCACAAGGTTGAGCTGCCGTACACCCGTTTTTTATCCCCTGATGGTCAGCCGCTCGGCAATCTTCCCTCCTGGGCCGACGACTTCAATCTGCTGACTCGTCTGTATCGGCAGATGGTCCTGACCCGCCTTTTCGATCAGAAAGCTGTCGCCCTGCAACGCACCGGGCGCATCGGCACTTATGCGCCGACCTTGGGCCAGGAAGCCATTGGCGTCGCGGTCGGCAGCCTGATGCACACCGAAGACGTACTGATCCCGTATTACCGCGACACCGCCGTGCAATTGATGCGCGGTGTGCGCATGGAAGAAATCCTTTTGTACTGGGGCGGCGATGAGCGTGGCAGCGACTTTGCCGACCCGGCGGTGGCCGAGGATTTTCCGATCTGCGTGCCGATTGCCACCCAGGCCCTGCATGCCTGCGGCGTCGCCAGCGCCTTCAAAATCCGTGGCGAGCATCGGGTCGCCGTCACTACTTGCGGCGACGGCGGAACCAGCAAAGGTGATTTCCTCGAAGCCCTCAACGTTGCTGGCGCCTGGCAGTTGCCGGTGGTGTTTGTGATCAACAACAACCAATGGGCGATCTCGGTGCCGCGACGCATTCAGTGCGGCGCCCCAACCTTGGCGCAGAAAGCCATTGGCGCCGGGTTTCACGGCGAGCAAGTCGACGGCAATGACATGCTCGCCGTTTACGACCGCATACAAGTAGCCCTCGAACGGGCACGCCACGGGAAAGGTCCGGTGTTACTCGAATGCCTGAGCTATCGCCTCGGCGATCACACCACTGCCGACGATGCCACGCGCTACCGGTCGGCGGACGAGGTCAAGCAGGCCTGGCTCGAAGAACCGATCAAACGCCTGCAACGCTTCATGGCCGGGCAGGGCGTGTGGGACGAAGGTCGCGAACAGGCACTGATCAGCGAATGCCAAGGCTTGGTGCAGGGGGCTGTGGATAGCTTTGAAGCGGCGGGCCTGCAGGCGCCGGAATCGGTGATCGATCATGTCTACGCGCAGTGGCCACAAGCCCTGGCCGAACAGCGCGAAGAGTTTCTCGAACGGGTGGCACGCCGGACGGGAGGTTCGGGCCATGAGTAACGGTAAGGTCACGCTGCTGGAAGCGGTGAATCTGGCGTTGCATCGGGCCATGAGTGAAGACGAAAACGTTATCGTCCTCGGTGAAGACGTCGGGGTGAACGGTGGCGTGTTCCGCGCCACGCTGGGCCTGCGCGACAGCTTTGGTTTCAAGCGGGTGATCGACTCGCCGCTGGCCGAAACCATGCTCGGCGGGCTGGTGGTGGGCATGGCGGCGCAAGGCCTGAAACCGGTGGTGGAAATCCAGTTCATGGGTTTCATCTACGCCGCCATGGAGCACTTGGTGTCTCACGCCAGCCGCATGCGCAACCGCACGCGCGGGCGGATCACCTGCCCGATGGTGATGCGCACGCCCATGGGCGCCGGGATTCGCGCGCCGGAGCACCACAGCGAAAGCACCGAAGCCCTGTTCGCGCATATCCCGGGGCTGCGGGTGGTAATACCGTCCTCGCCGGCTCGGGCCTATGGCTTGTTGCTCGCGGCCATCGACGACCCGGATCCGGTGATATTTCTCGAACCGACCCGACTCTATCGAATGAACCCGCAACCACTGCTGGATGACGGCAAGCGCCTGCCGCTGGACAGCTGTTTCACCCTGCGTGAAGGCAGCGACCTTACCTTGATCAGTTGGGGCGCCAGCGTGATGGAAACCCTGCAAGCCGCCACTCAACTGGCCGAGCAAGGCGTCTCGGCGGAAGTGATCGATGTCGCCAGTATCAAACCGCTGGACCTCGACACGATGGAAGCCTCGGTGCGCAAGACCGGTCGCTGCGTGATCGTGCATGAAGCGCCGCGCTCCTGCGGGGTCGGCGCGGAAATCGCCGCGAGCCTTTACGAACGGGTATTTCTGGAGTTGCACGCACCGATCCAGCGAGTCACCGCGCCAGACATCCCGCCGCCGCTGTATCGACTGGAATCGCTGTACATGCCCGGCGTCGAAGACATTCTTCATGCTTGCGACATCGTGCTGCACCACGCCTGACAGAGGAGGTTGCGATGAAATATTTCAAACTGCCGGATCTGGGCGAAGGCTTGCAGGAGGCGGAAATCGTTCGCTGGCACGTCAAGGTTGGCGATACCGTCAAGGCCGACCAACTGCTGGTGTCGGTGGAAACCGCCAAGGCGCTGGTGGACATTCCCGCGCCTTACGACGGCGTGGTGGCGAAAACGTTTGGTGGCGAGGGCGACATCCTTCACGTTGGCGAACCTCTGCTCGGTTACGAAGGCGAAGCGGATGCGGGCACCGTGGTGGGCCGGCTTGAGGGCGGCGGTACGAATCAGGAGGATGCATTTTTCATCGGCGCTGCGCCTTCGACTCGTGAGCATCTGGCGAACCGTGCCACGCCGGCGGTGCGTCAACTGGCTCGGCAACTCGGTGTTGAACTGAGCGCCTTGGTCGGCTCCGGTCAAGACGGCCAGATCACCCGCAGCGACGTAGAGAATTCGGCCCAGACGGAGCGCGAACGCTTCGGCGGCGAGAAGCTGCGTGGTGTGCGACGCAGCATGGCACTGAACATGGCCAGGTCCCATGCTGAAGTGGTGCCGGTAACGATTTTCGGTGATGCCGACCTGCATCGCTGGGGCCAGGCGCGAGAACCGCTGATTCGTCTGGCCAAGGCGATGGCGGCCGCCTGCGCCGTAGAACCGGTGCTCAACAGCGCCTTCGATGGCAAAACCCTGGCGCTCAAGCAACACGAACGGCTCGATCTGGGCATTGCCGTGGATACGCCGGACGGCTTGTTCGTGCCGGTGCTGCGCGATGTCGGTCAGCGCACGGCGGCGGATTTGAAAGAAGGCGTCATGCGTCTGCGCGCCGACGTGCAGGCGCGCTCGATCCCGCCCCAGGAAATGATGGGCGCCACCCTGACCCTGTCGAACTTCGGCACCTTGTTCGGCCGTTATGCCAACCCGGTGGTGGTGCCGCCGCAAGTGGCGATCCTCGCCGCCGGGGCAATCCGTGATGAACCGGTGGCGGTCGAAGGAGCGGTGGTGGTGCATCCGATCCTGCCGTTGTCCCTGACCTTCGATCATCGGGTGGTCACCGGCGGCGAGGCGGCGCGGTTCTTCAAAGCGTTGGTCGAGGCGCTGGAACAACCCTAGATCCAGGTTTCCCGCAGGCATGAAAAAGGCCCTGAGCCATTTGACTCAGGGCCTATTCAATTCGGGCATTGCTTACTTTGGTGTCTTGGCGGCTTTGGCTGGCTTGGTCGGCTCAGCGTCCGTCACTTCAACAGGTGCAGCTGCTTCAACAGGCTCAGCGACTTCGGCGGGTGCATTCAGCAGTTCGGACAGTGCGTCCGGCTGGCTCTTGAATGCCTTGGCGAATACATCACGGTTCTTCGCCATGTAGATCCCGGCTTCTTCCACTTGCTGTTCGGTCAGGGACGGAACGGCTTTTTGCAACACTTCAGCCAGCAATTCGGCCAGTTCGAGCATTTTGTCATGACGGTCAGCTTCGGCTTTATCCATGAACAAGCGCTCCAGATCTCGGCTGCTGCGGTATACCACTTCGACGGCCATTCACCACCTCACATGCCTTCACATTAGTTGTCTGTTTCGACCACTGTATTTATATACAGCGAAAAGGATAAGCGAATCCCTGCGCTTTGGGTAGTGGCTTTTTAATGTAGACCGTAATCGGCGTTTGTCAGGTGAACCGAGTCGCTCCATTCGCGGGCAAGCTGCTCCCACAAGGATCACCGCCGGACCCTGTGGGAGCGGGCTTGCCCGCGATGGCGTCCGTCCAACCACCGCCAACGTGTCTCATATCACGCGGCCATCATCTCACCCAACAGTATCTGGCCTTTTTTCTGCATGCAGAACAACCGTCACGTCAAACCCGCATCATCCGCTCGAACCGAGCTAAGGAACAATCAAAGTGAAAATCAACTGGGCCGAGAACCTGCGGCAGAACGTGCACCAACTGGCCGAGTCCCTGGGCAACCTGTTCGTCGAGACCTTCCACTACCTGGCGCTGTTCGCCATCGGTGCGGTGACCGCGTGGGCGGCGGTGATGGAATTCCTCGGAATGCTCGAACAGGGGCATATCAAGATCGATGACATCTTGCTGCTGTTCATCTACCTGGAACTGGGGGCGATGGTCGGGATTTACTTCAAGACCAACCACATGCCGGTGCGCTTCCTGATCTACGTGGCGATCACCGCACTGACGCGGCTGCTGATCTCCAACGTCTCGCACCACAATCCACCGGACTTGGGGATCATCTACCTGTGCGGCGGGATTCTGCTGCTGGCGTTTGCGATTCTGGTGGTGCGTTACGCCTCGTCGCAATTTCCTTCGGTGAAGATCGAACACCCGCAACGCAAGATCGGTGCGGGTTCCGGTGAGCATCCCGAAGTGGAGAAGGGCGAGATTTAAAGCCCCATTGAAGGCCGGGGCCGGGATTTGACCAAGGGCGGCGGCGGGTTGCGACTATCGCCGTCGGTCATGGCTTCAAGGATGGCCACGGCGCTGTGGCCCTGTTCGATGGCGATGCCGAATTGAATGCTTTGCACCAGGCGTTTGAGGCGCTTGGGGTCATTGCGCTGTTCGGCGCTGATCATCCGTTTGGCCACCACGCGGCCACTTTTGGAGAGGGTCAGCATGATGCGGCCGTCCAGCCCCTGAATGCTCAGGTTGACTTGATAATCCGGTGCAAAGGCATCGGTAATGAGTTGAAAGGGGTTGTCCATGATGCGTCACCGCCTGATTGAACGTGCAGTTGTTGACCAGCCATGATCGGGATTAGTTCGCAACACCAGACCATCGGCCTTCCATGTTCATGTAACTTTCATCCGTGCAACGCAGGAGACAAAGCAAGGGGCATGCCGGGAAAACGATGGGGTAATGAACACGGCAAAAAAATGGCGGGCATTCTGGCCCGCCTTCTTTTTGCCTGCCCGTTTCAGGGCATGAACGAGTAGATGATCGCAGACAGTGCAATCAAGCCGATCAACACCACAAACACGTTCGAGGCCTGATTCGAGTACTGGCGCAAGGCCGGCACGCGGTGGATGGCGTACATCGGCATCAGGAACAACAGGCACGCGATGATCGGCCCGCCGAGGGTTTCGATCATGCCCAGGATGCTCGGATTGAAGGTCGCCACGGCCCAGCAACTGAGGATCATGAACAGCGCAGTGATGCGGTTCAGCCAACTGGCGGACATGACGCGACCACGGCCACGCAGGCTTTTCACGATTAGCCCCTGAAAACCTTCGCTGGCGCCGATGTAATGGCCGAGGAAGGATTTGGTGATCGCCACCAGCGCAATCAACGGCGCGGCGTAAGCGATGACCGGTGTCTGGAAATGGTTAGCCAGGTACGACAGGATCGAAATGTTCTGCGCCTTCGCAGCGGCCAAGTCCGCCGGGGACAACGCCAGCACGCAGCTGAAGCAGAAGAACATCACCGTGACGACCATCATGACGTGAGCGATCGCGAGAATGCCGCTGCTTTTGCGTTCGGCTTGCTCGCCGTAACGCTGTTTCTGATCGACGGCGAAGGCGGAGATGATCGGCGAATGGTTGAACGAGAACACCATCACCGGAATCGCCAGCCACAAGGTCTTGAAGAACAGCGGCAGCGGCATGCCTTCACTGGCGGTGGCAAAGAACGCGCCGTTCCAGTTCGGGATCAGGCTGACGCCGAGCAACAGCAACGCTGCAACGAACGGGTAAACCAGTACGCTCATGCATTTGACGATGACGCCCTGACCGCAACGGACGATCGCCATCAAGCCGAGAATCAGACCCAGCGACAGGATCGCCCGAGGTGGCGGTGTCATGTGCAGCTGGTGCTCCATGAGGCTGCTCAGGGTGTTGGTCAGCGCCACGCTGTACACCAGCAGAATCGGGAAGATCGCAAAAAAATACAGCAGCGTGATCAGCTTGCCGGCGCCGATGCCGAAGTGTTCTTCCACTACTTCGGTAATATCCCCGGAACGGCCGGACAACACGAAGCGCGTCAGGCCACGGTGGGCGAAGAAGGTCATCGGAAAGGCCAGTACCGCCAGGAGCAGCAGCGGCCAGAAACCACCGACACCGGCGTTGATCGGCAGGAACAACGTGCCGGCGCCAATCGCCGTGCCATAGAGGCCAAGCATCCAGGTGGTGTCGTGTTTGCTCCAGCCTTTGTGGGTTGTTTCGCTATTGCGTGTCAGGTCTACAGCGGGATTATCGGCAGCGGGTGTACGTACATCGGTCATCGTTTTTGCCTCGTTATTATTCTTGCTCGGGCTCACGTGTTGCGGGCTGTCAGGAAATGTTCTTCAACATTCCACCCAGCTAACAGCCAGGCCGCCCCGTGAAGTTTCTTTGTATTTGTCGTGCATGTCGGCGCCGGTATCGCGCATGGTGCGGATGACCCGGTCCAGGGAAATGAAGTGTTTGCCGTCGCCGCGCAGGGCCATTTGCGTGGCGTTGATCGCCTTCACGGCAGCGATTGCGTTGCGCTCGATGCACGGCACCTGCACCAGGCCGCCGACGGGGTCGCAGGTCAGGCCGAGGTTGTGTTCCAGGCCGATTTCGGCGGCGTTTTCCAGTTGCTCCGGGGTGGCGCCGAGGATGTCGGCCAGGCCGGCGGCGGCCATGGCGCAGGCCGAACCGACTTCGCCCTGGCAGCCGACTTCGGCGCCGGAGATCGAGGCGTTTTTCTTGCAGAGAATGCCTACAGCGGCAGCGCCCAAAAAGAACGCCACGACGTCATCGTCCGACGCGTCCGGGTTGAATTTCATGTAGTAGTGCAGCACGGCGGGAATGATCCCGGCCGCCCCGTTTGTAGGCGCGGTCACCATGCGTCCGCCAGCCGCGTTTTCTTCGTTCACGGCAAGGGCGAACAGGTTGACCCACTCCATGGCTGACAGGGTGGAGCTGATGACATTCGGTTTGCCGATTTCCAACAGACTGCGGTGCAATTTCGCGGCGCGGCGCGGAACATTCAGACCGCCGGGCAGGATGCCTTCGTGGCGCAAGCCTTGCTCGACGCATTCACGCATCACCGACCAGATATGCAGCAACCCCTGGCGGATCTCGGCGTCGCTGCGCCAGGCCCGTTCGTTGGCCATCATCAGCTCGGAAACCCGCAGACCGTGCTGGTTGCAGAGCTTGAGCAATTCGGCGGCACTGGAGAAGTCGTAGGGCAGCACCACATCGCTGGCTGGCGCAATGCCGGACTCGGCTTCGGCTGCTTCGATGATGAAACCACCGCCCACCGAGTAGTACGTCTGCTCGAACAGCTCGCCGGTTTCGCCGAAGGCTGTCAGGGACATGGCGTTGGGGTGGTAGGGCAGGCTCTCGTCGAGGAGCAGGAGATCGCGCTGCCAGTTGAAGGCAATGGTCGATTTACCGGCCAGACTCAGTTCGCCGGTTTCACGCAAGGTTTGGATTCGGCTGTCGATTGAGTTCGGATCAATGCTGTCTGGCCATTCGCCCATCAGGCCCATAATGCAGGCACGGTCGGTTGCGTGGCCGACGCCAGTGGCCGAAAGGGAGCCGTAGAGTCGGATTACTACCCGCCGTACGTCGGCCAGTAAATGTTGGTCAATCAGGGCTTGGGCGAAGGTTGCGGCGGCGCGCATCGGGCCGACGGTATGGGAACTGGACGGACCGATGCCGACTTTGAAGAGATCGAAAACACTGATAGCCATGCTAAAGCCTATACAAGCAATGGAAGAGAAATCGCCGCCATTTCTGTAGGACAAGCGCAATGTCGGCGATACTGCCAACCTCGGTCCTACGTGACCAACGAAACTTCCTAAGACAGCCTTTAGCAGGACTAAACAATGAGTCGCCAATTGCACGCCCAGACCTACGTCTGGCTGCACGTGTTTTCGTGTGCCGCGCGGCACTTGTCCTTCACCCGTTGCGCCGAAGAACTGCACATCACGCCGGGGGCGGTCAGTCAGCAAATTCGCCAACTGGAAGAGCGGCTAGGTTTTCGCCTGTTTCATCGTCGCCCCCGGGGCGTGGAATTGAGCGCCGAAGGCCAGCGATTGGCTATCACCGTCAACGAAGCCTACGGCAGCATCGATGCGGAATTGCGACGACTGGATGCGGGAATGATCAGCGGGATTTTGCGGTTGCGCTCGATTCCTTCGTTCCTGAGCAAATGGCTGACCCCGCGCCTGCCGCGTTTGCAACAGCGCTTTCCGGACATTCAGCTGCGACTGGTGGCTGAGGACAGCAGCGTGCCATTGCATGAGGGCGACTTCGATTTGGCCATCGACCTCAATGACGGCAGTTATCCAGGATTGTTATCCACAGCCTTGTTGGATGAGCAGATCTTTCCGGTCTGCGCTCCGAGCTTGTTGCGCGCAAGGCCGCCACTGCACGGCCCGGCGGACCTGGTGCATTTTCCATTGCTGCACGACATCACCGCCTGGCGCGGCAGTTACGAGTACGCGGAATGGGAGTTTTACCTCAACGCTATCGGCTTCGAAGGCGCGGATGTACGGCGTGGGCACACCTTCAATCGCAATCACCTGACCATCGAAGCGGCGATTGCCGGGATGGGCGTGGCGATTGCGCGGCGAACGCTGCTCAACGATGAACTGGAACGCGGGACGTTGATCGTGCCGTTTGGCCTGGCGGTGCCTAATCACAAGCGTTACGTGCTGCTCTATGCGCCGGGCGCGCTGAGCCATCCCGGCGTACGCGCGGTACATGACTGGTTGGTGGAAGAGGCGGGGATATTTCGTGGTCTGCACCCGCTAGCGGAGCAGCAGATGTGAGCAATTGTGACTGAAGAGCGATGCGACCCAACTCCCGACATTAACAGCGCTTTTGCCCGTTGTCCGGCTTTTTTTGCGAATCAATATTTATCTTTTTTTAGGGGTTGAAATGTTCTGCGTACACACCGATTGTGTAACCAAGAGGTCACGGTGATGACGCCCAAGGGCTAGCTGACCGGCCTCTCGCGAGCTAGCTGAAATAAGGGATGAACTATGCAAATCCAAGTCAATAGCGATAACCATATTCAAAGCAGCATCCGACTGGAGGAGTGGGTACGTACTACCATTGAGAGCACGCTCGAACGTTATGAAGAGGACCTGACCCGCGTCGAGGTCCACCTGCGGGACGAGAACGGCGACAAGCCCGGTCCCCACGATATGCGCTGCCAGCTGGAAGCGCGGCCAAAAGGCCATCAACCGATTTCTGTCACTCATAAAGCCGCTAACCTGGAACTGGCGATCGACGGTGCGGCCGAAAAACTCGAACATGCGCTTGAACATCTGTTCGGCAAACTGCGGGGCAAACCACGTGCCGCTGTAGTGCCGTTCGAAAGGCCTACCGCCGATGCGCTGCTGGAAGACGAGTTTCTCGAGAACGAACAGGCTGCACAAAACGGCTGAGGCCTGATTCACTTTTTACCTTCCTACGTTCTCTCCACCTAAAAAACGGGGCTGCTTATGCAGGCCCGTTCTTGTTTCTGGATTTAATGATTTCTGACTGATCGTTCCCACGCTCTGCGTGGGAATGCCTCAATGGACGCTCCGCGTCCGATTCTGGGACGCAGAGCGTCCCAGGCTGCATTCCCACGCAGAGCGTGGGAACGATCAATGGGTGAGGTCAGAACGCTACCGACGTCTGCACATAAACCGTCCTTGGCTCCCCAACATACTTGCCCTTGTTGTTGTCATCGAACGAGCGGGTGAAGTACTGGTGGTTGAAAATGTTCTTCACCCCCACCGCCACATTCAGGTCCGACAACTTCGGCCCGAAGTCATACGCCGCGCGGCTGCTGAACAACATGTACCCCGGAATCTTGCCAGTGCTGCCATCGGCGCTTTCGGCCGAGGTGTTGGCGTTGTCAGCGAACTGATCACTCTGATAGCTGCTATCCAGGTTCAGTTTCCACGCGCCTTCGGTATAACCGACGCCGACCGTGCCTTTGTGCTTGGAGGAGAAAGGCACGCGATTGCCCTTGTTCGGCCCGTCTTCGCGGATGGTTGCGTCCACATAGGCGTAAGTCGCGTACACATCGAAACCGGCCAGCGCCGGGCTCAAGTCGTCGAGGGCGTAATTGATGCTGGTTTCGATGCCTTGATGACGTGTTTCGCCTCGGGCGATCACCAAGTCGTTGGTTTGATTACTTTCATACTGGTTGTCGAAGTTGATCAGGAACGCACCAATCTCTGCCCGCAACGCGCCGTTGTCGTAACGGGTACCCAGCTCCCAGGTACGGGCCTTCTCTGGTTTGACTTCGCCGCTGGTCACCCGATTAGGCATCTGGCTGTACTGCACGCTGCCGAATGAGCCTTCGGTGTTGGCGTAGAGGTTCCAGCTGTCGGTCAGGTGATAGAGCACATTCAACGCCGGCAGGGCGGTGTTGTAGTCACCCTTGTATTTCACGTTGGTCAGGTTGTTGGTCTGCTGCGACTCGATCATTTCGTAGCGGATGCCTGGCGTAATCGTCCACTTGCCGATATCGATCCGGTCATCGACAAAGAACGCATTGGCCTCGGTGCCGCCCCGGGTATCGCGGTCGTTGCGGCTGTTGGTGGTCGGGAGTTCGTTGCTGGCGATTGGCGTGCGGTAACGCAGTTCGTGGCCGGCCTCGTTGATGTAGCGATAGCCGACGCCGACTTCATGGCTGGTCTGACCGAGATCGAAGCCTTGGGCGAAACGGGTTTCCAGGCCGCGTACCCAATACTCGCGTGGCGACAGCGAGAGGAAAGTGCCCTGATCCAGATAACCGCTGCGCAGGGTTTTGGTGAAGAAGGTATTGGCGGTGAACTCGCGGCGATCTTCCTGATAGCGATAGCCGAAGTTGAACATCGTGCGGCGGCCCCAGAACTGGTCTTTCGGGCGGGTCGACTGGTACGGGTCAGCATCGTAATCGGCGACGTTCAGGCCGCCGGGCATGTCGGCTTTGCCTTCGTAGTACTGGGCCATGGCGTTGAAACTGTTGGCATCATCGAGCTGGTATTTGCCCTTGAGGATCAGGTCGTCGATTTCGGTGTCGCTGTGTTCGCGCCAGTCACCACCGCGGGTGCCCGAGTACAGAATCGCGCCGCCCAGACCGTTATCGGCCGTGCCGCCGACCAGCAAGTTGCCGGTGGTTTTGAAGCCGTCATGGCTGGACGATGGACTCGTTTCGGTCTGGAAGCCGCCCTTGACCGTCGGCTCATCGGGAATGGCGCGGGTCACGAAGTTGACCACACCGCCGACGTTCTGCGGCCCGTAGCGCACCGCACCGCCGCCGCGCACCACGTCGACCGCGTCCATGTTGCCCATGCTGATCGGCGCGAACGAAAGCTGCGGTTGACCATAAGGTGCGAAGGGCACCGGAATGCCGTCCATCAATACCGTGGAGCGTGAAGCCAGCCGAGGGTTGAGCCCGCGAATGCCGAAGTTCAGTGCCATGTCATGGCTGCCGGTGCCGTTGTTATCTGGCGCATTGACCCCCGGGATGCGATTGAGCACGTCCCTGGCCTGAGTCGCGCCCTGGCGTTCGAAGTCTTCGCGGCGGATTACGTCGCGAGCACCAGGGTGTTCGAAGACGTTGGTTTGAGCCGCATCGCCGAGCCAGTCGCCGACCACTTTAGAGGTGTCCAGCTCCAGCGCCGTATCACCCGCCGGTTGCAGGCTGAAGGCATTGTTGCCCTCGGCGCGGGCCTGCAGGCCGGTGCCTTCGAGCAACGCGTTCAAGCCCTGCGAAGGGGTGTAGTTGCCTTCCAGGCCGCGACTCTGCGCACCGCTGGTGACTTGCGAGCCAAAGGAGATCAGCACGCCGGCTTCACGGCCAAACTGGTTGAGGGCGTTCTCCAGCGAGGACGGTGCTATGTGGTAGGGCTTGGCATCAGCGGCATGCACCAGAGGCAGAGCGCCGAAGCTCAGGCTGGCGCCCAGCAAGAGTTGGCGCAAAGTGCGAGCCAGTGGTGTGAGACGGGTGGGTTGCATGGAGGGCGATCCTGAAAAGGTTGAATCAAGGGGGCTTTCCTTCTCTGTCACGCCAGATCTGAAAAACGGCTCACTTTTTTAGATCAAAAGATCAAAAGATCGCAGCCTTCGGCAGCTCCTACAGGATGTATACCGAGCACATGTAGGAGCTGCCGAAGGCTGCGATCTTTTGATCTTGCTGTTAAACCTTCGCCTCGACGGTCACCCAATACCGGGTGAAACGCCTCACCTTCACCGGCAAACTGATTTCCAGCAGATCAAGAATCCGCTCGCTGTCGTCCAGTGGATAAGTCCCGGAGATCAGCAGATCGGCAACATTCGCCGCGCAATTGAGCTGCCCCCGGCGATAGCGACCGAGTTCATCGAGAAAATCTCCCAGGCGCATATGAGCGGCCACCAGCATGCCATCGGCCCAGGCGCCGCTGTTGGCGTCCAGCGGCAGGGGAGTGTCGATGCCGCGTGCGCCGAAGCTCAACTGCTGGGCGGTTTGCAGCATCCGTGGCGACCCGCCATCGGGCGTCAGTTCGGCGCTGCCCTCAAACACCGCCACGTGAGTGTGATCGGAAAACTGTCGCACGTTCAGCCGCCCACCTTGGGTTTTCAACAGGCCTTGTGTGGTCTGTACTTGAAACGCTTGGGCGGCGGTCAGGAGCATCTCGCCTTCGAGCAAGCGGATCAGCCGCTGCTGACCTTCGACTCGTACATCGACCGCACTGGCGGTATTGAGCTGCACTTGGCTGCCATCGCCGAGCGACACTTTGCGTCGCTGGCCGATCGGGCTGCGGTAGTCGGCCAGCAATGGGGTCAGCGGATTGTGCTCGCGCATGCCCCAGGTGACCGCCGAGCCCGCACCGAGAATCAGCAACAGCTTCAACGCCTGACGACGGCCGGCGGATTTCGGTGCATTGAGGGCGGCATGGGCCAGCGGTGAAGACACACCGCGCAAGCGTTGGTTGACCCGCTGAATATGTTCCCAGGCCCGTCGATGTTCACCGTGAGCATCGAGCCATTGCTGCCAGGCGATTTGCTGGCGCGGGGTTAGCGGCCCTTGTTGAATTTCCATCCACCAGTGCACGGCCTGCTCGGCGACTTGAGAGGAAAAGTCCGCAGGGCTGTTCATAGTGCGAAGTAGCAGCGCATCGCCGCTTTGTTCAGGTGCCTTTTGACCGTGGCGATGGAAATACCCAGTTCGGCGGCGATCTGTGGATAAGTCAAACCATCGACCTGAGCCAGCAGAAAGGCGCGTTTGACCAGGCGCGGCAAACCGTCGAGCAACTGGTCGAGTTCCATCAGCGTTTGCAGGATGATCGCCCGATCTTCCTCCGACGGCGCGACGATTTCCGGCATCTGCGCCAGCGCATCGAGGTAGGCGCGCTCCAGATCCTGACGGCGGTAATGATTGAATAGCACGCGCTTGGCAATGGTAGTGAGGAACGCCCGCGGTTCGATGATCTGGGGCGTTTCCCGTGCCGTCAGCACTCGAATGAACGTGTCCTGGGCCAGATCCGCGGCGCTGTCAGGGCAGCCGAGCTTGCGCCGCAACCAACCGGTGAGCCAGTTGTGATGGGCGTGATAAAGGACTTCGACGGTAGTGGCTGACGACAACGGAACCGCTCCGGACGTATTTTGATACGTTAGAGAACAAGAATTGTTCGCATTGTAGGGGCGAGGCCTGCATCCGGCAATCGCTGGGAAAAAGATCGCAGCCTGCGGCAGCTCCTACAGGAGCACGCGACCGGCGTAGGAGCTGCCGAAGGCTGCGATCTTTTGATCTTGCTTTAGCGCAAAAACGCCTGCCGATATTCCCCAGGCGTTCCACCCAACGCCTGCCGAAACCGGTTGGTGAAATGGCTCGCACTGGCAAAACCACAGGCCAACGCAATATCCCCCAACGGCTGCGACGTTCCGCGCAACAACTCCCGCGCCCGGCTCAGTCGTCGAGCCAACACATACTGATGTGGCGGCAGGCCGAAGCTCACACGAAACATCCGCGCAAAGTGATATTCGGACAGCGCACACAACCCCGCCAATTGCCCGAGGCTGATCGCTTCGGCCATTTGATGGTCGATGAATTCCACCAACTGCCGTCGTTGATGCGCCGCCAATCCACCTTTGAGGCGCAAGCCCTCACGCACGCCGACCTGGCTGAGCAGGGCATGGCTGAGCATTTCGTGGGCCAGGCTGCTGGTGAGCAGACGTTCACCCGGTTCATCCCAGTTGAGGGCGATCAACTGTCGAAAGCGCCGGGCTTGCTGCGGGTCTTCAAGGAACGTGCGCTCGCGTAACTGCAATTCCCGCGGTTCGCGATCCAGCAGCGTGACGCAGCCAAGGGCAAATTGTTCGGGGCTGAAATACAGGTGGGCCAGGCGAATATCGCCATTGATCACCCAGCCTGACTGATGGTCGGCCGGCAGAATGCACAGCTTGTCCGGGCCGCCCTTGGTACCGGGCTGGTCGCGGCGAAAGGTGCCGGTGCCGCCGGCGATGTAGCACGACAGGGTGTGATGGCTCGGCGCTTCGTAGTCCTGGGCGTCGTGGTGGTTGTTCCACAAAGCTGCAGCCATGCCGTCACCGAGCTCGGCGCTGTGCTCCAGGCGAGCATTGGGCGAGCGGTTAAGCGCTTGAAAGACTTGTAGGGTCTCGAGTGACACTTGTGCGGCCATGATCGGTTCTCTCCAACGCTTTGCATCCTACTCCGTAGACGTTGACCTGCCAGCCCGCCGGCCGACAAAAGCGCAAGTTTATGCAAGTGCAAAAGGGTTTCGCGCCGGACACTGAAGGCCTATTCAGGAGTCGTCACCATGAACCTTTCGTTGTACCTACTGACCGTGCTGATCTGGGGCACCACCTGGATTGCCTTGAAATGGCAACTGGGCGTGGTAGCGATTCCGGTGTCGATCGTTTATCGCTTCGGCCTCGCTGCGCTGGTGCTGTTCGTGATGTTGCTGCTCAGCCGGCGCCTGCAAGTGATGAACCGTCGCGGTCATCTGATTTGCCTGGCGCAGGGGCTGTGCCTGTTCTGCATCAATTTCATGTGCTTCCTCACTGCCAGCCAATGGATCCCCAGCGGTCTGGTCGCCGTGGTGTTTTCCACCGCCACCCTGTGGAACGCCTTCAATGCACGGGTGTTTTTCGGTCAGAAAATCGCTCGCAATGTATTGATGGGCGGTGCGCTGGGTTTGCTCGGATTGGGCCTGCTGTTCTGGCCGGAGCTGGCCGGTCATACCGCCAGCCCCGAAACCTTGCTCGGTTTGGGTCTGGCGTTGCTCGGCACCTTGTGTTTCTCGGCGGGTAACATGCTGTCGAGTCTGCAACAGAAGGCCGGCCTGAAACCCCTGACCACCAATGCCTGGGGCATGGCTTACGGCGCGGCGATGTTGTCGGCGTGGTGCCTGGTCAAAGGCATTCCGTTCGACATGGAATGGAATGCCCGCTACATCGGGTCGTTGCTGTACCTGGTGATTCCGGGATCGGTGATCGGTTTCACCGCCTACCTGACCTTGGTCGGGCGCATGGGGCCGGAGCGGGCGGCGTATTGCACCGTACTCTTTCCGGTGGTGGCGCTGAACGTGTCGGCGTTTGTCGAAGGCTATCAATGGACGGCACCGGCACTGGTGGGGCTGGTGTTGGTGATGTTGGGGAATGTGCTGGTGTTCCGTAAACCCAAGGCGTCGATGGTGCAAGGAAACGGCAAATTGGCGTGAGGTTCCCTGTGGATCGAGTGCTGAACAGCTCAGCGCTCGATCCTGACGGCCACATAAATCAATAACGGTAATATAAAGTCGACAATGTGTCGGGCCCAGTCTTTTGCATTCCAGGTTTGTGATTCATCCATGTTGAACCATTCCACGCCAATGACTTGGAGGCCGACGTAATAGACAAACATGGCAACCAATAGTCCGATGATCGCAAACTTTTTTGCTTCGTGAAAATCTTCGGGAGAAGCATGGATGTTTCGATAAAGATGAAACGTGCCAAGTAGGCAGAAAGCCGTATAAATAACTTCCAGGGTAATGATGATCCAGTAGATCCGATGATGGAGCATGGGTGAGGTAATCGCCCGGTAACTCAGGTTTAAATTCTCTCGGGTGGTGTCCATGCTCAGGACGTGGCCGACATACTCATAATTGGTCGCATAGTCGGTAAAGTTGCTGAACATCACCAGCAAGCCAAAGAAGCTGATATAAGCCATCAATATGACTTTGCTGTACCTGATGAGTTGATCGGTTGTTGGCGGGTTCAAAATTTATGCTCTCCATGGCTAAGTCCCGTAAAGGGCGGGTAAGTAATGGAGAGTCTATCGTGTGTGTCTGCTTTACGACGGTGGACTGAATTGCAAAGTATGTAGTGAGCGGGCAGGCGTTTGAAACGTCTGCCCTTATTAGTCAGCCTTTCCACACTTGTGGGTTCACCAGGTCTTGCGGCCGCTCACCCAACAAAGCACTACGCAAGTTGGCCAATGCACGGTTGGCCATGGCTTCACGGGTTTCGTGCGTGGCCGAGCCAATGTGCGGCAAGGTCACGGCGTTTTTCAGTTGGAACAATGGCGATTCGGCCAGCGGTTCTTTCTCATAGACGTCCAGCCCTGCGCCGCGAATCCGGTTGTTTTGCAGCGCTTCGATCAACGCCTGTTCGTCCACTACGGGGCCGCGGGCGATATTCACCAGAATGGCGCTCGGTTTCATCAGCGCCAGTTCACGGTGGCTGATCAGGTGCCTGGTTTTTTCGCTGAGCGGCACCACCAGGCAGACGAAATCGGCTTCAGCCAGCAACTGGTCGAGGCTGCGGAACTGCGCACCGAGCTCCTGCTCCAGCTCGGTCTTGCGGCTGTTGCCGCTGTAGATAATCGGCATGTTGAAGCCCAGCCGACCGCGACGGGCGATGGCCGCGCCGATGTTACCCATGCCGACAATCCCTAAGGTTTTGCCATGCACATCGCTGCCGAACAACGGCGCGCCGACGGTGGCTTGCCATTGGCCGGCCTTGGTCCATGCGTCTAGCTCGGCGACGCGGCGGGCGCTGCTCATGAGCAAGGCGAAGGCCAGGTCGGCGGTGCTTTCAGTGAGGACGTCGGGGGTGTTGGTGAGCATGATCCCGCGTTCGTTGAAGTAGGCGAGGTCGTAGTTGTCGTAGCCGACCGAGACGCTGGAGACCACTTCCAGTTTGCTGGCGTTTTCCAGTTGCGCGCGACCGAGTTTACGGCCGACGCCGATCAGGCCGTGGGCATGTGGCAGGGCTTCATTGAACTGGGCGTTGATGTCGCCGTTTTTCGGGTTCGGCACGATCACGTCGAAGTCTTGTTGCAGACGTTCGATCATCGGTGGGGTGATACGGCTGAAGGCGAGGACGTTTTTTTTCATTGGAGGCGGCTCGTCGGGCGGTGGTGAATGCCAAGCACGCTAACATTCTTCCCGGACATTATGCGAGTCCCGGACCGCCGGGTGTACGCCATCCAAAATTGTAGGAGTGCACCTGTGGCGAGGGGGCTTGCCCCCGTTGGGCTGCGAAGCAGCCCTAAAATCTCTGATGTATCAAAGATCTTGTGAGTGCTTCGCACTCAAACGGGGGCAAGCCCCCTCGCCACAGTTCGTTCCTACAAGGGGGTCAGCTGTGTGGCGCGGTTTTTGGTACGTTGAGGTTATCCAGCATCCGGTTCACCGCCAGCTCGGCCAGCATCACGATCTGTTGAATCGCCATGGCCGTATTCCGATGCGGGCCTTCCAGATAGGTCGCAAAATTGCTGGCCATTACACTGGCCTGGGCCAACGACTCACAGGTGTGGGCCAACAGGTCTTCGTCTTTGAGCGCCGGTGCGAGCATATACATCGTACTGGGTTTGCGAATGGTCGGTGATTTGAGGGCAGCGGGATTGAGGTAGTGATTCAGCGCGCGTTCAGCGGCTTCGTTGAGTTTTTTGGAATTGGGGGATTCGTAGGGGGAAACGTCGTCGGTTTCAGGGGGATTCGGTGTTTCTTTGATCATGGGAATTACTCTATGACAGGATGAATAGAGCTGCCATTTTCGTTTCCAAGCGAAAGGGTGGCAGCCATGCGCGGTCTGGAAAACCGGAAATCCCATCAAACCCGGCAGACCCGAAGGTCTCCCGCGCACAGCCGCCATAACAAGGAATTGCGTGCAGAAAAAAGCGCCGCAGTATGCCATGTGCTGTGATGGGAATATCAGGTTTCCAAGCCTGGTCACTGATTTGGCAGCGACCCACAAAGCCTACCCATTTCCCTTCCGACGCAACAACCGTCAAATCTTGTCGGAAACGCCCTCAAAAACCACCCCGTCTGTAGGAAGAGCCGACGGCTCTCCCTGGACGGCATGTGAGTGTTCAACAGGCTGCCGATTACTCGAATAGCTTTTCCAGATGTCGCTGTCCGGTTTTTGCATGCTCCAGACCTTCAACATTAATTTCGCCAATCACTTGATGACTTGTTATACCGTCCATGATCGTAAAGTTGAAGGTAGCCTTGAGTGTCCCAACCTCAAAGTTGAAATCGAACGTGATATGCCCGACATCCATTTTCGGGTAGTAAGGTCGGTGCCATGATCCACCGTCGGGGTCGTCCCAGTTTTCGCTGAAGATAGGGGGCTGTAAAATACCGTCCGATTGAAATTCATATCGTTTGTTTTCAATGTTTACCGGGAACCTTAGGGGGATGTCGTTCCATTCGGTCTCACTAATTTGATGTCTGGTGAATAACACCACCTGCTCTCCATTAGTAATAAAGCGAGTGACTGTTCCATCGAAGTCGGTGAACTTAAAGTTGTTGTGGATTTTGGCGGTCAGTTTGCCGGTGGCGGAACTGAGATTTTTATTTGAGCCCGTGTAATAAATATTCATACTAGTATCCCTTCGAATGAAAAATTAAATTGCCCATGGAGTTTCCATTCGAGGAGATAGTTCGTCTACTGTCAGATCTGACAGTTCATTTATATCTATTGGCTATTGGAGAAGATTATTTCGGCATTCCTTTGCCATAAGCCAATGCTGCGCAATGGGCTAATTCGCCACCCGAACCCCACCCAAACTCCCACTCAATTCATACGCCGCCAATTCAGCCTGATGCGCCGCCAATATCTCCGGTAACGACCCGCGCAAGTACTCGACCCACGTCTTGATCTTCGCATCCAGATACTGCCGCGACGGATAAATCGCATACAGATTCAATTCCTGTGAGCGGTAATTCGGCATCACCCGCACCAGCGTGCCGTTGCGCAGCCCTTCAATCGCCGCATACACCGGCAACACCCCAACTCCCATGCCGCTGGTGATTGCAGTCTTCATCGCATCAGCGGAGTTCACCAAAAACGGCGAGCTGTTGATGGTGACCATTTCCTGGCCTTCAGGGCCGTCGAAGGTCCATTTTTCCAGTGGGATGACCGGGCTCACCAGGCGCAGGCAGGCGTGGTTGAGCAGGTCGCTGGGCTTGTGCGCGCAGCCGTTGGCTTTCACATAGGCGGGCGATGCGCAAACGATGCTGTAGGTGATGCCCAAGCGTTGGGAGACGAAGCCCGAGTCGGGCAGTTCGCTGGCGAGCACGATGGACACGTCGTAGCCCTCGTCGAGCAAATCCGGCACGCGGTTGGCCATGGTCAGGTCGAAGGTTACGTCCGGGTGGGTTTTGCGGTAGCGGGCGATGGCGTCGATCACGAAGTGCTGACCGATGCCGGTCATGGTGTGCACCTTGAGTTGCCCGGCCGGGCGCGCGTGGGCGTCGCTGGCTTCGGCTTCGGCTTCTTCGATGTAGGCCAGGATCTGCTCGCAACGCAATAGATAGCGCTTGCCGGCCTCGGTCAGGGCGATGCGGCGGGTGGTGCGGTTGAGCAGGCGGGTTTGCAGGTGGGCTTCCAGATTGGAGACCGCGCGCGAGACGTTGGCCGTGGTGGTGTCGAGTTGCACGGCGGCGGCGGTGAAGCTGCCGGCCTCGGCCACGTAACTGAAGGCGCGCATGTTTTGCAAAGTGTCCATGGGGTGCTCTCGAATGCGATGGCAAATTGTGACACGAAGTTACAGGGGCGGTGCCCCTACAAAGGGATTATCTCTTCAACGGTAACAAAGATTCACAGGAATCCCAGCTTATCGCCATCCAGGCCCACCCCTAGAATTGCGTCCACCTCTGTAGGAGCTGTCGAGTGAAACGAGGCTGCGATCTTTTGATCTTTGCTTTTAAAGGGCAACATCAAAAGATCGCAGCCTCGTTTCACTCGACAGCTCCTACAGGGGATCTCCCCCTATTTCAGGAATTTGCAGCAGTGCCGCGTCGCATCAACAGAGCGCTCAAGACGCTCAGTGTTTTGGCCTTAACCCTGGCAATCAGCGGCTGCATCGGAACCGCAGGTATTGCCCCACAGGGCAAGGCACTGGAGGCTGATTCACTGGCCACCGATGAAGCCATTCAGAGCGCCGCGCAAGACGCTCATTGGCCCACCGCTCAATGGTGGCAAGCCTACGGCGACCCACAACTGAGCCGCTGGATCGATCTCGCCCTGCAAGGCAGCCCGAGCATGGCCATGGCCGCAGCGCGAGTGCGTCAGGCGCGGTCCATGGCCGGCATTGCCGAGTCCGCCGAGTCGCTGCAGATCAATGGCCAATCTACCCTCAAGCGCCACAACTGGCCCACCGATCAGTTCTACGGCCCCGGCGAGTTGGCCAATACCACCACCTGGGACAACAACGCCGCGCTGGGCTTCAGCTATGCCCTCGACCTCTGGGGACGCGAAAGCAACGCCAGCGAACGCGCCGTGGACATGGCCCACATGAGCGCCGCCGAAGCACGGCAGGCCCAGCTCGAATTGCAGAGCAACATCGTCCGCGCCTACATCGAGCTCTCTTTGCATTACGCACAACGGGACATCGTCGCGGCGACCTTGAAGCAGCAACAGCAAATCCTCGACCTGGCACAGAGACGTCTGGACGGCGGCATCGGCACCCATTTCGAAGTCAGCCAGGCCGAAACACCATTGCCGGAAACCCATCGGCAAATCGATGCGCTGGACGAGGAAATTGCTCTAAGCCGCAACCAACTCGCCGCGCTGGCCGGTAAGGGGCCGGGGGAGGGCGCGCAGTTGCAACGGCCGACGCTGTCGTTGGGCGCGGCGCTGAAGTTACCGTCGTCTTTGCCGGCGCAACTGCTCGGCCAACGCCCGGACGTGGTCGCCAGTCGCTGGCAAGTGGCGGCGCAGGCTCGGGGTATCGATGTTGCCCACGCCGGCTTCTACCCCAACGTCGATCTGGTCGGCAGCCTCGGCTACATGGCCACCGGCGGTGGAGCGCTGGAGTTTTTGACCGGCAAGAAGCTCAACTACAGCGTCGGCCCGGCGATTTCGTTGCCGATCTTCGATGGCGGCCGCTTGCGCTCGGAGCTGGGTGAAGCCGCGGCCGGTTATGACATAGCCGTGGCCAGGTACAACCAGACGCTGGTCAACGCGCTGAAGAACATCTCCGACCAGCTGATTCGTCGCGAGTCAATGGACAAGCAACAAGCCTTCGCCGCCGGGTCGGTGGCCACGGCGCAGAAGACCTACGACATCGCGATGATCGCGTATCAGCGCGGGCTCACCGATTACCTCAATGTGCTCAATGCGCAGACCTTGTTGTTCAAGCAGCAACAAGTGCAGCAGCAAGTTCAGGCCGCACGCTTGAGTGCTCATGCGCAATTGGTGACTGCTTTGGGCGGAGGCCTCGGCGCTGGCAACGACGTGCCGAAGGACAGTCAGACCGCCGCACCGAAAACTCCGGCCCTGCTTAATAGCCTCTCGAATTGAACGCGACCCTGTGGGAGCGGGCTTGCTCGCGAAGAGGGAGTGTCAGTCAATGCTGATATCGCCTGACACACCGCTTTCGCGAGCAAGCCCGCTCCCACAGGATCCGAGTACTCGCCGCATACCCCTCGACTAATGAGCAAACTTCCATGACTCCCTTGCCCGCACCTTTGCGCTGGCTGTATTCCCTTGAATGGCGCCGGGGCTTCTTCGACTGGGCACGCAGCGATGGCGTGACCTGGGTGTACATTTTCAAGGTGCTGTTCGCGGCGTTCCTGACCCTGTGGCTGGCCATGCGTCTGGAGTTGCCGCAACCACGCACCGCGATGATCACCGTATTCATCGTCATGCAACCGCAAAGCGGCCAAGTGTTCGCCAAGAGTTTCTATCGCTTCCTCGGCACGTTGGCCGGGTCGGCGGTGATGGTCGCGTTGATTGCCTTGTTTGCGCAGAACACCGAACTGTTCCTCGGCTCGCTGGCGATCTGGGTCGGCCTCTGCTCGGCCGGCGCGGCGCGTTATCGCAACTTCCGCGCCTACGGGTTTGTGCTCGCCGGTTATACGGCGGCGATGGTCGGGCTGCCTGCATTGGCTCATCCCGACGGGGCGTTCATGGCGGCAGTCTGGCGTGTGCTGGAAATTTCCTTGGGGATTCTCTGCTCGACACTGGTGAGCGCCGCGATCCTGCCGCAAACCGCCAGCGCCGCGATGCGCAATGCCTTGTATCAGCGCTTCGGTGTGTTTGCCCTGTTCGTCACCGATGACTTGCGCGGTCGCAGCCGACGCGAGGCGTTCGAAGCGAACAACGTGCGGTTTATCGCCGAGGCGGTGGGCCTGGAAGGGCTGCGCAGCGTCACGGTGTTCGAAGACCCGCACATGCGTCGGCGCAACGGGCGGCTCAGTCGTTTGAACAGCGAATTCATGGGCATTACCACGCGCTTCAATGCGCTGCATCAGTTGCTTGAACGCCTACGCAGCAGCGGCACCGATCACGTTGTCGCAGCGATCAAACCGGGGTTACAGGACTTGGCCGAAGTGCTCGACGGTTTCAGCGGTCGCGCTTTGACCAGCCCCGACGCTGCACGCCTGGCCACCGCTTTGGCGACCTATAAGGAAAACTTGCCGGCGCGGGTCCGCAGTCTGCGGGCGACCTTTCAGGAGAGTGATCCGAACGACGCCGAGCAGCTGGATTTTCACACCGCCTACGAGCTGCTTTATCGCTTCGTCGACGACCTGCACAGTTATGCACAGACCCACGCATCCCTGGCCGATCACAGCCACGAACGGGAACGTTGGGACGAGCCCTTCACTCCGCAAACCAACTGGCTGGCCTCGGCGGCATCGGGCATTCGCGCAGCATTCATCCTCGTGGTGCTCGGCAGTTATTGGGTGGCCACCGCGTGGCCGAGCGGGGCGACCATGACCCTGATCGCTGCTGCCACCGTCGGCCTTTCAGCGGCAACACCGGACCCCAAGCGCATGGCATTTCAGATGGCCTGCGGGACGTTGCTCGGGGCGCTGATCGGCTTCGTCGAGATGTTTTTCATCTTCCCTTGGATCGATGGTTTTCCGTTGCTTTGCGTGATGCTGGCGCCGGTGATCGTGATCGGGGCGTTCCTGACTTCACGGCCGCAATACGCGGGGGGTGGCTTGGGATTGCTGATCTTCTTCAGCACCGGTTCGGTGCCGGACAACCTCACGGTTTACAACCCTTACGCCTTCATCAATGACTACATCGCGATGATCATGGGCATGCTGGTGTGCGCGGCGGCCGGGGCGATCATTTTGCCGCCCAACAGCCGCTGGTTATGGCGACGGTTGGAGCAGGATTTGCGCGGGCAAGTGGTGTACGCCATCAGCGGCAAACTCAAGGGCCTGGCGTCGAGTTTCGAAAGCCGCACTCGCGATCTTTTGCATCAGGCCTATGGCCTCGCAGCGGGAAAGCCGCAGGTGCAACGGGACTTGCTGCGCTGGATGTTGGTGGTGCTGGAAGTCGGCCACGCGATCATCGAGTTGCGCAAGGAACAGGCGATTCTGCCAGTGCACCCGGCCTACGCCGAATCGCAGCCGTGGCGTCAGTCAATCCGGGTGATGGGGCGTTCGCTGGTGCGACTGTTTCTGCAGCCGAGCCCGAGCAATCTGGAGCGTGCTCTGGTCGCGGTCGACCACGCGATCAGCTGTGTGCAGGCCACCGACGAACCCTTCGCGCCGCACTTCGATACCTCTGCCTTGCGCCGGGTGAAAAGCTACCTGCACTTCATCCGCACCACGCTGCTCGACCCGCAATCGCCACTGACCTCCTACGCCATCGCCAAGCCCCAAGGACTTGAACATGCCTCGTGAAATCGCCTTCCACGGCGTGTACATGCCGACCATGACCCTGATGTTTTTCATTGCAGCGGCGTTGGCCTGGGCGCTGGATCGATTCCTCTCCGGGTTCGATCTGTACCGCTTCTTCTGGCACCCGGCGCTGCTGCGCCTGAGTCTATTTACCTGTCTGTTCGGCGCCTTGGCGCTGACTGTTTACCGTTGAGAACACCGTGATGAAAAAGCTTTTCAGCCTGCTCGCGACCCTGCTGGTGTTGGCCCTTGCCCTGTGGATCGGCCGGACCTTGTGGGTGCAGTACATGAACACCCCCTGGACCCGCGACGGCCGGGTGCGCGCCGACATCATCAACGTTGCCGCCGACGTTACCGGTGAAGTGGTGGACGTGCCGGTGCGTGACAACCAGCGAGTGAAGAACGGCGATTTGCTGATGCGCATCGACCCTGAGCATTACCGCATCGCGGTGAAACAGGCGCAGTCGCTGGTGGCCTCGCGCAAAGCCACATGGGAGATGCGCAAGGTCAACGCCCATCGCCGCGCCGACCTCGACAACCTGGTGATCTCGAGGGAAAACCGCGACGACGCCAGCAACATCGCCGACTCGGCTCTGGCCGATTACCAGCACGCCCAGGCGCAATTGGAAGCTGCCGAACTCAACCTCAAGCGCACCGAAGTACGCGCTGCGGTGGACGGCTATGTCACTAACCTCAACGTTCATCGTGGCGACTACGCGCGCATCGGCGAAGCGAAAATGGCCGTGGTCGATATGAACTCATTCTGGGTTTATGGCTTCTTCGAAGAAACCAAATTGCCCCACGTGCGCGTGGGCGATAAAGCCGACATGCAATTGATGAGCGGCGAAGTACTCAAGGGCCATGTGGAAAGCATTTCTCGCGGCATCTATGACCGCGACAACCCGCAAAGCCGCGAGCTGATCGCCGACGTGAACCCGACCTTCAACTGGGTGCGCCTGGCGCAGCGGGTGCCGGTGCGGATACACATTGATGAAGTGCCAGAGGGCGTGCTGTTGGCGGCGGGGATTACTTGTACCGTTGTGGTGAAACAGGCTGTCGAGGGGTAACTGACAGACCGAGTCGTCTGCTTCGCGAGCAAGCCCGTTCCCACACTTGATCTACTTTGTGCACATATTCTGTGTTCACTGAAGATCAAATGTGGGAGCGGGCTTGCTCGCGAATGGAGCGACTCGGTCTCTCAGGCAGATGGCGACAGTTCATTCCTTGCAAAACGTCTCATGCAAATGCCGCCAAAGCACCTTGCCATCGGCCTGTTTCTCAAACACCACCGAGGATCGCCGATCAGAATGCAGCCCCGTCGCATCAGTCTGCTGCTCGCGGTAACTCACCACTGCGCCACCGTCATACAGCGCGACACCTCGCAACTCGCTGAGCTCAATCCTGAACCCGAGCTTCTTCCCGCCCGCCAGCAGAAACAATTCATTCAACGCCTCAAAATCCAGCACCCGGCCCAACGGCGAGATCATGGAAAACTGCGGCGAAAAACGCGTCAGCAATTGCTCAAGCTCGGACTCGTCTCGCTCCTCGGCCAACCATTGTTCGATGGCTATGTGGGCCTGGATCACTTCGTCAAAGTATTCGGTGTAGTCGCTCATGTTTAATTCCTGAAATTCTTAAGCGTCTGGTCAGACGTCTTCGCGGGCAAGCCCGCTCCCACAGAGAGCACCGCGCAACCTGTGGGAGCGGGCTTGCCCGCGATGGCGTCAACCCGGTCTCAAAGTTGCCCGCGATGGCGTCAACCCGGTCTCAAAGTTGCCCGCGCAACCCGAACCGCTTCATCAACCCCGACTCCAACAGCCCCTTGGGCAACAACCCCGCCATCAACGGCAACGCTCGGCTGCCATTACCCAAACGCACCAGACGCGGCGGTTTATTCTGCTGCACGGCCTTCAACAAACCGGCGGCAAATTCACTGGCCGGCGTCGGCTTGTCCTGAGACGCCTTGGCCCGTGCACGAATACCCTCACGCAGCGGCCACCATGGCGACTGCTCGGTGATCAGTTGCTCAGCCTCATGGCCGGCATTTTTCGCAAAGCTGGAGGCGATGGCACCCGGCTGAACTTCCATCACCCGCACGCCGAACGGCGCCAATTCCATACGCAACGCATCACTCAAGGCATGCACCGCGGCTTTCGAGGCGCAGTAGGCGCCCGCAAACGGCGTGACCAGAACTCCGGACACGCTGCCGATGTTCACCACCAGGCCCTTGGCGCGGCGCAGCACCGGGAACATCGCGCGAGTCACGCCGACGATGGCAAATACGTTGGTTTCGAATTGCCGCTGCATGGCCGGCACACCGCCATCGAGCAGCGGTCCCATGGCGCCATAACCGGCATTGTTGATCAGCACATCAAGACCGCCGCACTGCTGATTGATCCGCTCACTCAATTGTTCCAGTGCCGGACCATCGTTCACGTCCAATTGCACGGCGGTGAAACCGGCAGCGGTTAGAGCGGCTACATCTTCAGCCTTGCGGGCGCTGGCCCAGACTTCGTATCCGGCCCCTTTGAAGGCGTCGGCGAGGGCGCGGCCAATGCCGCTGGAGCAACCGGTAATCAACGCAACGGGCATGGCGCGGTCCTTGTGCAAAAAGAAGAAAGGGAGGATCAGTCGGAGAAACTACCCTGCAAACGCTCGGCGCGAAACTCCAGGGTTTGCGGGCGATAACCGGGGCGCAGGGGCGGCATTGGCAAGCAGTCTTCCCAATTGCCGCCGGCCTGCAATTCGCCGGGGCCGCGATAGCGCGGTGCGGCGTATTGATTGTCAGCCAGATTGACCGTATCGCCCGGTGCATAAGCGGCGATGCGCCAGCGCAGTTCGGTCAACGGCACGTCATTGCCGTTGTTCATCGTCAGCTTCAAGGGGCGATCCGCCGGGCAGTGTTCGGGCGCGTAGGTGATGCGCAGCTCAAGGCGCGCCAGTTGCTTGACCTCGCGGGTGTCCAGCCAGAACACCCACACCGCCACCAGGCCCAATCCGACAGCGGCGGCCATGGAAACCGGCACGGCCTTGGACGGGTAGCGCAGCAGCAGGATCAGCCAGGTGATGACCAGCAGGACGCCGATGAACATGTGTGAACGCTCCTTGAACTCATAAACCCCATCCTACCGAAGGGGCGCGGGAATGGACATTCGTGGAGCAAGATCGATGGCCGTTGGTCGGCACTGTCATTTCTGATAGTAGCCAGGCATGTCCACGAACGGTTAGATGTCGATTGGCAAACAGGACATACAGGCATGCAGGCCTTGACGATGGGAATGCACCACAAAACACCAAAATTGTCCGTCGTCGACCCGCGTGGCTTGTTGATCCGTTCGGTGGACTATTGGCGCGCCGTCGTAAACCTGCCCAGCGAAGCACGCATCAATCGCACAGCCCATGATGCTGCGGGCCATTCGATAAAACAGTGGGATCCGCGGCTTTGGGCATTGCAGGATGAAGATCCTCTGGCACCCGCCAATTCAACGACCGTGCATTCGCTGTCTGGCAATGCGCTTTGTACCATTAGCGTCGATGCTGGATTGCAACTGAGCCTGCCCGGTCTGGGTGACGAGATTTTGCTGGCGTGGGACAGCCGAGGTACACGACGCGAAGTTGAATATGACGACCTGCTCCGTCCCGTGGCAGTGTTCGAGCAGGGAGCAACCGAGCCGCGAAGGTTTGTTGAACGCATGGCCTATGGCGGTCCCGACCATAGTGACCAGAATCGATGCGGGCAGTTGATCCGTCATGATGATCCCGCCGGGACGGTGCTGTTCGAGGCATTTTCGATCACCGGCCAATGCGTGAAGCAAGTTCGTCACTTTACCCAAAACCCTGTTACGCCTGACTGGCCGGAGTTGGAAGCCGATCGTCAAAAGCTGCTTGAGCCGGGGGAGGGGGCTGTTTCAAAGTGGAATTTCGGTCCGTTGGGCGATGTTCTGCAACAGATCGACGCCAAGGAAAACCGCCAGGCCTTCAGCTTGACCCTTGACGGTTCCTTGCGTGAGGCGCGCTTGCAACTTCAGGGGCTGACTTGGCAGACACTGGTCAGGGATGTCCAGTACAACGCCCAAGGGCAAGTTGCATACGAAACTGCCGGCAATGCTGTGCAAACCGCTCTGGTTTACCGAGCTGAAGACGGATTATTGATGGAGCGGCGGACGCAGGATGCGAGTGCGCGATGGTTGCAGCATCTGATCTACGAATATGACCGAATGGGCAACGTCCTCAGCATCGAAGACAAGGCACTGCCGGTGCGTTACTTTGCCAATCAGCGTATCGAGCCGCTCAGTCGTTTTCGCTACGACAGCCTCTACCAGTTGATCGAGGCCTTTGGCTGGGAGGCGGGCAGTGCCAATCAGGGCCCAGCATCGATGGGACGGGTCGATCCGGCGGCGGTCAGCAATTACCGGCAGACCTACCGCTATGACGAAGGCGGCAATCTGTTGAAGCTGACCCATGTTGGCGCACAAGGCCCGGGGCATGAACTGAAGGCCGCTCGCTACAGCAATCGCTGTCGGCCCTGGTGCAACGGGGTGCCACCCACCGAAGAAGAAATCGCTGCCGCGTTCGATGCCAGGGGCAATTTACTGGAGCTGGATCAGGGCCGGTTTCTGACGTGGGATTTACGTAACCAATTGCACTCGGTCAGCCCAGTGGAACGCGCTTCCGGGTTCAATGATTGGGAGTGCTATGTCTACGATGGCGGTGGCCAGCGAGTGCGTAAAATCCGCTCACTCAATACCAATGCCCGCACCGTGGTGGCTGAAGTACGTTACTTGCCGGGGCTGGAGCTTCGTACCGACAGTTGCACCGGGGAAGTACTGCAAGTCATCACCGCTCAGGCGGGCCTCAACAACGTTCGGGTATGGCACTGGGAGACGGATCCACCGTCCGGCGTGCCCAAAAAACAATACCGTTACAACCTCGTTGATCACCTGAAGTCTTGCACCCTGGAACTCGCCGATGACGCGCGAATCATCAGTCAGGAAACCTACTATCCCTTCGGCGAGACCGCGTGGTTTGCCGGAACGGACGTCGTGGAAGCGAGTTACAAAACCATTCGTTATTCGGGCAAGGAGCGGGACGCGACAGGGCTTTATTACTATGGTCTGCGTTATTACGTGCCGTGGTTGCAACGTTGGCTCAACCCAGATCCCAAGGGGTTCGTTGATGGACCGAACCTGTATCAGATGGTCAGTAACTCGCCCATGACTCATGTCGATAGCGACGGCGGGGGAAGGACCAAGGCTTCACAGCTGAGTGAGAGCCTGGATAAGCAGCAAGCTTTGGCCTCATCGGTTGGAAGCGTCGTTTCTGACCTCAAGAATTCAATACTCAATCACGTCTATGCGCAGCATCGGTTCAAGGCGTTGGGCAGACGGGTCCTAACCCAACTTGCCAGCAGTGCCGTCAGTGCGGCCGGTACGTCGGCGGGTGCTGCGGCAGGCGGTGCCTTGGGTGGGTTGGTAGGTCCGGGAGGCGCAACGCTGGGGGCCAAGGTCGGGGCGAAAGTCGGCTCCAAGGCGGCAGATGCTTTGATTTCCAAGATGGTGGACACCTATCAACTGGAGCGTCCGATCAACTTCAAGGGTAACGAAATGAACCCTAAGGCATTCATTGAGAGCGTTGAACCCAGAAAGAAATTCAGTCTTGCAGCGGTAAAGTTTGAGCTGGTGGCGGTTGACCCGCGGACAAGTGAAGGGCGAAAGCAATTGAGGAAAAAAATCACCACCGCAGTTGTTGATAAGGTGGTCGAAAAGGTCGGCAGTAAGCTGGGGTCGGAAGCGCCAGGTTTGATCAAGACAGGTCGGGAGTTTTACCAGGCATCGCAAGGGCTGAACGCGACATCGCTTAGTGAGGCTTACGACGAGACGCCAGTGATGATCGATGTACTGGAGTTCAGGATGCAGACCATCAAAATTGAATTCGCAAGTTCCGGTAGCGCTGATCCGGAAACCTTCGAGAAAGTCGCTGAAGTTTCGACGCAGACGCAAGCGGTGGTTGAGACCTTGAACCGACAGCAGGATTTCATTGAGCTTGTCGCGCCCAAGCCTTACGCCGGAAGACGACAATCACTTAATGAGACGTCCAAGTCAGCTCGCGGCTGACGCAAGAGAAAAAGCCCCCACCCAACCCACTGCGGATAGGGACGCAGCGGGCTGGGCGAGGGCTTTTTATTTTTTACCGGTCAAATCACTGCGCGATGGTTTTCACCGACACGCCGCGTTCGATCGGGGTAGAGCGACCGTAGATATCTTCAAACCGCTCGATATCGTCTTCACCCAGGTAGCTGCCCGATTGCACTTCGATGATCTCGAGTGGAATCTTGCCCGGGTTGCGCAGACGGTGAACCGAGGCGATCGGGATGTAGGTCGACTGGTTTTCAGTCAGCAGGAACACGTTTTCGTCGCAGGTCACTTCAGCAGTGCCGCTGACCACGATCCAGTGTTCGGCGCGGTGGTGGTGCATTTGCAGCGACAGGCACGCGCCCGGCTTGACCGAGATGCGCTTGACCTGGAAGCGGCCGCCCATGTCGACCGAGTCGTAGGAGCCCCACGGACGATAGACTTCGCAGTGGTTCTGGGTTTCGCTGCGGCCCTGTTCATTGAGGGTGTTGACCATCTGCTTCACGCCTTGGACCTTGTCCTTGTGGACAATCATCATGGCGTCCTTGGTTTCGACGACCACGATGTTTTCCAGGCCGATCACCGACACCAGTTTGCCGTTGCCGTGGATCATGCAGTTTTTGCTGTCCTGGATGACCACGTCGCCTTTGGTGACGTTACCGTTGGCGTCTTTTTCATTGACTTCCCACAGCGACGACCAGCAACCGACATCGCTCCAGCCGGCGGTCAGCGGCACTACGCAGGCGCGCTGGGTTTTTTCCATCACCGAGTAATCGATGGAATTGTCCGGGCAGCAGGCGAAGGTGGCGGGGTCGATGTCGACGGTGTCGGCATCCTGTGCGCTACGTTCCAGCGTCAGTACGCAGGTGTCGTAGATGTCCGGATCGTGTTTCTTCAGTTCTTCGAGGAAACGGCTGGCGCGGAACAGGAACATGCCGCTGTTCCAGAAGTAACCACCGGACTGGACGAATTCGGTGGCGCGTTTCACGTCAGGTTTTTCGACGAAGTGCGAGACACGGCTGACGCCTTCCGGCAGCAGCGCATCGTTGGTGGATTTGATGTAGCCGTAACCGGTTTCCGGTTTGGTCGCCGGCACGCCGAACAGCACCATCTCGCCACGCTCGGCTGCCACAGTGGCCAGGGCCAGGGCGCGTTGCAGGGCTTTCTGGTCTTCCAGCACGTGGTCGGCCGGCAGCACCAGCATCAACTCATCGCGACCTTCATTGACCAGCATCATCGCGGTCAGGGCCACGGCCGGCGCGGTGTTGCGGCCGAAGGGTTCCATCAGGATGCGCTGGGTGTCCAGGTTGCGGGCACTCAGTTGCTCGTTGACGATGAAGCGGTGTTCCTTGTTGCAGACCACGATCGGAGTGTCCATGCCTTCGAACACCAGGCGTTCCAGGGTTTGCTGGAACAGCGTGTGTTCGCCGGTCAGGGCGAGGAATTGCTTGGGGAATTGCTTACGCGAAAGCGGCCAAAGACGTGAGCCGCTACCACCTGACAAGATCACCGGAATCATGTTGTTACTCCTTTAAAATCGATTTGGTTAGAGCTACTGCGTTCTGTCGTTTCACTCTTGTTCTTGTTCCGTGTCCGAATTGACACCTCGGTCCCTTGTGGGAGCTGGCTTGCCTGCGATGGCATCACTTCGGTGTATCTGTTTCACCGAGTCGTCTGCATCGCGGGCAAGCCCGCTCCCACAGGGGGAGCGTCAATTCAGAGAATTAATCAACGCGTCGAAACCGGGCGCTTGACCCACACTGGCGACAGGCTGCTGCCACTGCCGGTGACGTACAGCACCGCGGCTTCACCACGTTCCAGGGCAACCGGTTTCACGTCACCGACTTTGGTGGCGCCGTCGTACAGGGCCAGGCTGACTTTTACCGGGTTGATTTCACGTTCGCCACGGCCCTTGGCCGCTACGGACGGGACCACTTCGGTCTTGCCATCGGCGGTTTTCAGGGTCAGGGCCTTGTCGCTCAGGTTCTGTACGCGAACCAGGGATTTCTGCTTGTTCTTGAACGGCGGCTCTTCGATCAGTTGTGGCGCGCCGCTGGCGTTGTTGACCAGGGTGTAATAGTGGTCGCCGGCCAACTTCACCGGCAGGGTCTGGCTGCCGACCTTGGCGCTGTAATCGCCGCCCGGCATGAAGCTGAAGTCGGTGCTGGACAGCGGCGCGACTTCGCTCAGGTTGGTGGTGCCAACGGTGGCGCTGACTTCAGCGTTACCAGCGTTGAAGACCCGCACGAAACTGGAGCCTTTGGGTGCGGTCGGGCCGTAGAGCGCGCCGTCACCGGCGAAGGCGGACATCGACAACACGCTCATGCCAGCAACGAGAGCGACTGCTTTTAAGGAGCGAGCGGCGAGACGGCGAGGAGTAGTAGTGAAAGTCATGGTGTACCTCTCTTTCAGTTTTGCGCCCGGTCGGGCGTCTCGGATTTAGTGTTTGCAGCTACGTTTTGTTGGCGTGCGCCGGCTTGTTTAAGCTCTGCGACCCACTGCGGGTCGGCGTCACCGATTTCGTTGTTCACAGGCAGATATCGTTCAGGGAACTCCCAGATCAGCACTTGTGGCGGGCTGTTCTTGAAAGCATCGCTTTTCAGGTAGGTGAGCATCGGCAGAATCGGGCCATGGCCGTCTTCGGCGTAATTGACCACGTCGCTGCGCAGTGCTTCTTTCAGCGCACCGACGAAGTTCCAGTTCGGGTTGGCGCTGTAGCTGGTGCCGATCAGGGCCACCGGCACTTCAGTGTTGGCGAACAGGGCGTCATCACCGGCAGGCTGATCTTGGGCAGCCACGGTGTTGCGCTTCTGCAAAGGCTCTTGCGCCGGCATCAGGTTTTCGAACAGCGGGTCCAGCGGCAGGAACAACCGCAGGTCGCCCTTGTGCGTCACCTTCTCCGCAGGTTCGGTGACGAAGTTTTGCGGTTCGCCGCTGAGCGGAGCCTTCTCGGCAATGGTTTTGGCCAGGGTCTGGGCAGCGATTTGCGCGCCTTCCGGAGTCCAGTGGGTGTCGGTGCGCAGGAACACTTGCTGACCGTCTTGCTTGCCCTTTTGCAGCGGGCCGAGCAGGTCAGGGGCGAGGATCTTGTTGGCCGCCACACGAGCGTGGAAATCCTTGTACAGATTGGCGTGGATACTCGCCGGCTTCACTTCACCCAGATGTTCCGGGTACAGACGCGTCTTGGCCGGGACAATCGCCATCACCAGTTGCACGCCTTGCTTTTTCAAGGTCTGGCGCACGCCTTCGACCAGCGCGTAGTTGCCTTGCAGGTTCAACTCTTCGTTGACGATCGGGTGGAACTCTTCATCGCTGTAGAGCCACTGATCGCGACCGAGCACTACGCCCGGACGACCTTCGTTGAACAGTTTGAAATCCAGCGCGGCCCAAAGGTTGGTGCCCAGGCGCTTGATCGGGAACTCTTCGTCGTAGTGCGTTTCGACGGCTTTGCTCCAGCGACCGTTGAGCACGGTCGCATCGGCATTGGTACTGAAGCCGAAGAAGCTGCGTACCGACCACACGCCCAGGACCAGCAAGGTCACCAGGAACAGGGCGATGTAGAAGATGCGTAATGAGCGGGTCATAGTCAGATCCCTCAGAACTGGAAGTAAAGGAACGGCGAGAAGCTTTGCGCCGAAAGTTTGAGAATCGAGGCGATGAACAGCAGCAGTACCAGAGCGCGCATCACGTAACGGGACCAGTCAGCGGTCCAGTAGGCCGGTTGCACAGTCGCTTCAACGCCGACGGTGTAACCCGGTTCGTGGATGCTGCCCGGGTTGTCGCCCGGTACGGCTTTGATCATTCCAGGCGTGGCAGCGGCAGGACCATCGGTCTCGGTGTTCGCCGCAGGCTTGGTCTTGACCGGCGGCTGGTTGGTGTAGAAATCACGCAGGCCGAAGAACGCCAGGGTTGCGTAAGCCACCACCAGGGTCGCCACTTGCAGACCGGTGAGGTTGGCCTGGTTGAGTTCCGACAGCGACCATTCGCCGAAGCTGAACATCGCGCCGTACATGCGACCGGCGACGTGCAGGTTTTCTGCGCGGAAGATCACCCAGCCCATCACTACCAGCAGGAACGTCAGGGCCCAACGGACCGGGTTGAAGCTGCGTGGCGAAGTGTTCAGGCCGATGGCTTTTTCGATCGCCAGCCACATGCCGTGCCAGGCACCCCAGATGATGTAGGTGATGTTCGCGCCGTGCCACAGACCACCGAGCAGCATGGTCAGGAACAGGTTGCGATAGGTCATCAGCGTGCCTTTACGGTTACCGCCGAGGGTGATGTACAGATAGTCACGCAACCAGGTCGACAGGCTGATGTGCCAGCGACGCCAGAACTCGGTGATCGACTGGCTGATGTACGGCTGTTTGAAGTTTTCCATGAAGCGGAAACCCATCATCAAGCCCAGACCAATCGCCATGTCGCTGTAGCCGGAGAAGTCGAAGTACAGCTGCGCGGTGTAGGCCAGGGCGCCAAGCCAGGCATCGCCCGTGGTCGGGTCCTGCAAGGCGAAGCAATGGTCGGCCACCACCGCCAGGGTGTCGGCGATGAAGACCTTCTTGATGAAGCCCTGCATGAACCGCGTGGCACCTTCGGAGAACTTGTCGAGGGTGTGGGTGCGGTTGTTGAACTGATCGGCCAGGTCGCGGAAACGCAACACGGGGCCCGCGATCAAATGCGGGAAGATCGCCACGAATGCGGCAAAGTCGATCAGGTTGCGGGTCGCCGGGGTATCACCACGGTAGACGTCGATGATGTAGCTGATGGACTCGAAGATGTAGAACGAGATCCCGATCGGCAACAGCACGTGAGTCAGGATGAACGGCGACAGACCGACCGAGGTCATCATCGCGTTGATGCTGTCCACGCCGAAGTTGGCGTACTTGAAGTAGCCGAGGATGCACAGATCCACCCCGACGCCCAGGAGCAACCAGCGCTGGGCCGGTTTGGTCCGAACGCCTGCCGCACCGACTTTCAGGCCGATCCAGTAGTTCCACAGCGTGACGGCTGCGAACAGCGCAAGGAAGTCCACACGCCACCAGGCGTAGAACACGTAGCTGGCAATCAGCAGCAGCAAGTTGCGATAGCGTATTCCGCTCAGGTAGTACATGCCGAGAAAGATCGGCAAGAACAGAAACAGGAACACGTTGGATGAAAATACCATCCCGATCTCTCCATGTTTAACCAACAGTCAAGGGCCAACGGCCCCCCCAAACCCCCCATCAAAATCCTGGGGGATGTATTGCGGTTCCTGTAGGAGCGAGGCTTGCCCGCGAAGAGGCCGTCACATTCAACATTGATGTCGACCGACACACCGCTTTCGCGGGCAAGCCTCGCTCCTACAGGGGGATTGCGTTTGTCTTAAGAGCCTTTGCCCTTTTCGCTGGCCGGGTCGTAGACCTTGGTCAAATCCCCGCCGAGACGGAAGGTCTTGAACGGCTGCATTTTGTGTTTCTGCGCCAGCACATCCGGCGTGCAGGTATAGAGCGAGCAGAACGGTTCGAGCCAGGCGAATTTCGAATCGACCTTGAGGTCGGTCATGTCCTGCTCTTTACCGTTCTTCTCTTCGAACTCATCCGGGTCTTCCACGCCTGCAAGCACGCGATCACCCAGACGTTTCAAGGCACCGTTGTTTTCCTGGCGCAAATCCACACCGTTGACCTGAGCGAAACTGGCGATCATCGCCAGTGGCGGCAGGGCATAGTTGTGATAGGCGAGGGCGCGTTGCTGGCGCTTGAGTTCGTTGGGCAGGAAGCCTTGGGCGTCGACCTGATTGACGCCGACCTTGTATTCCTTGACGGCCCAATCGAACAGGTCGCGGCGGTTGGTGGCGACCGACGTGGCCATCACCGACCAGGCTGCCCAGTACGAGTGGTTGTTGGTTTGCTCGAGCGGCAGGTTGTCCCAATCGCTGACCACCTGATCAGCCATTTTGCTGAACCAGGCTTCAATCACTCGCGCTTCTTCCTGGTGGGTAGCCAGTGGATGCGAGTCAGAGAACTTCAGGCGGACATAGGACGAAGCCATGCTGCCCAATGCCCATTTGCGCATGGACTTACCGGTGTGGTTGAAGTCCTTGGACATCAACGCGTCGGCCTTGGCCCAGGCAGTCAACCAGCTGAGGGTGCATTCCAGTTGTTCCGGACGACCGTCACGCATGAACTTCATCACCTGCTTGCTGGTGCTGCGCTCGATCTTGGTGATGTCGGCGGTGGTGTCGCGGAAGGCTTTTTCCGATGCCTCGTTCAGGGTCGAACGGGCCTTGTCGGAGCCTTCGTATTTGCTGCGAAATTGCAGGGCACCGGTGTAGGGCGTCGGCATCGCTTCGCAGCCTTCACTCTTGTCGCCGGTTTTGACTTTTTCAATCGGCGCGAAGTAACCCTGCGGCGGGCGAAGTGGCGCGGCGGCCTGGGTGGCGCCGGCGAACATCGCCAGCGTCAGCAGGGAGGGCGCGAGTAACTTTTTCAGCGTTCGGGTTTGCATGCAGTTCATAAGAGGTAGCCTCATTGCCCGGCTTGAGCGGTACGCTGCCCGGTGCCGGAGAACACGTTGCGTTTGCAGATTTTCGCTTCGACTTTCTGAGGCGTGGTACCTGGTTTCTCAGGTCCCTGGACTTCGACGGCCAGCAGGTTCTGCGAGGCCCAGTCTTCGTCCGTGCGCAACTCGAAGGCGAAACGCCCGTCGGTATCGGAGGTTTCCGGTTTGTCGATCTTGATGTCCTCGTGGCGCCCATTCATGTACCAGAGGGTGGCTTGCAAGGTTTTCACCGAGGTGTCGGCGAAGCGGATATCGACCTGGTGACTGCTGTTGCGCAGGTCCAGGTTCTTGCTGTTGACCATCAATTCGTTTTTGCCCGGTTTGAGCGTGGCACTGGCACTCATCTGTGCATCTTTGCCTTCGCAACCGTTGTCCAGCAGCGCCATCATTTGGCGGTAGATGGTTTCTTGATCGAGGCGATAAAGCGGCGAGAATTCCCAGATGAGGATTTTCGGCGGTTTGGTCTGGAACTCTTCGCTGCCCAGGTACTGCAGCATCGAACCTTCGAAGCCACCACCGGGGAAGGCTACGTTGAGAATGTCGGCGCCGATGGACTCTTCGAGGAAACCGGCGAAGTTGTAGTTCTTGCCACTGTGGCTGGTGCCGACCAGGGTGATTTCCGGATTTCCGGAATCACTGAACAGATCGCCATCGCCCGCTTCGCCCTTGGGCTCGGTGGTGAACTGATCCATGTACTGGATCGCGTAGCTGGTGCCACAGAGTTGACCAGCCATGTTGTGTAACGTTCCGGTCTTGCCCATGCGACCCGACTTATGGGTCTCGAATTCACGCTTGGGAACGTCGGCGAAGGCCGGCAATTGCTTGACCTTCTCGGCGACAATTTTCGCTGTGCGTTGGGCGCCATACGGCGTCCAGTGTTGGTCGCCGCGGAAGTAGAAATCGTGAGCCGGCAGGGTATCGGGCAGCGACTCGTTGGTCAGCGGCGACAGGTCCGGGACCACGTAGCCCATCTGCGCGAAACGCCCGAGCATGGTCTTGTAGTTCCTCAGCGCCTTGTCGAAGTCGTAGCTCGCCTTCTCGGCCGGGTTCAGCTTATTGCGGTTCACCAGGCCACGGGTCGGCTGGTAAACGATGACCAGTTCCACGCCTTTGCTCTTGAACGCCTCGTGCAGTTGTTTCAGGCGTTTGTAGCCGGCGGGTGTGGTGTCGAACTCGGTGCGCAAGTCTTCTTGCGTACGGAACAGCCAATCGCCCTGCGCCTGCACCAGTGTGGTGAAGTTCTGCTGATAGCGGGTGGTGTAGTTCTTCGCGTCGTGGGCGGCGGGGCACAGGCTGCAGCAATCCTCGGCCTTGAAGCTGGGTGCTTTGGCGTCTTCGGCACGTACGCCACCACTGGCCGCGAGAATGCCCGCGGTCAGGGCCGACAGGCTGAGTAATTTGATCAAGTGTGGGTGCATAAAATTATCCTCAGTCCCGCATTTCGGTCTGGCGTTCGACAGGGTCGATCAGCACGGCTTTCTGCTGGCGCACCAGCAGGTCGAGAATTTCATCCTGGCGTTCGCCGAGAATCCCCGAGAAGCTGATGCCGCTGGATTTGGTCGGTGCGAGCATCGACACGCGATACAACTCCACGCTCAGCGGCGAGTCGATGGACAGCGGTCCGCTGCCATTGGCGGCGAGTTCACCGCCGACCACGATCAGCGACACCTGGGCGTCGAACGGATCGAGCTTGATGTCCCGGTCGGTGTCGCTCAAATCTTTGATGTGCCCGTAGACACCGGTCAGGCCGTTGGCCATCGAGACGTTTTCGTACAGGCGAATGTTCACGCTGTTACGAATACGGATGCCGTGGCGCCTGTTGCTGATCACCTTGTTGCCCCACAACAGGTTGTCAGCACTCTCATAGAGGGTGATGCCGTCGGTGTGGTTCTTGTAGATCTCGTTGTAGGCGATCAGGTTGTTCACACTGTTACGGTCGATCACCAGGCCCGACAACTTGTTGTCGTAGCTGCGGTTGTTGAAGATGAAGCTGTCGTTGACCTCACGGGAAATAATGATCCCGTGCTTCTTCTTCGTACCGAACACCGTGTTGTCGGCGATGATCAGACCGTGGGAACGGTCATGCGGGTCGATGCCGTAGACGATGTTGTCTTTGTAGGTGTTGCCCTTGACCACGAAGTCGCGGGTTTCGTAGCAGTAGAAGCCGTACCACATGTCCGAGAACTCGGAGCCGACGATCCAGCCGGACGGTTCAGGGCGCTTGAGCACCTTGGCCATGTTCGGCGTGTATTGGGAAATACTCACGCCGTAGGACTTACTGTTGGCGTAACCGAAACTGGCGATCTTGCTGTTGGCGATGTAGGTCTCGGTGCCACCCCAGGACAGCAGGAACGGACGGAATTCCTTGGGCGACTTGAAGGCCGCCGGGCCGTTTGCCTTCTCGCTCCAGCCAGTGATTTTGGTATCACGCACGAACAACTGGCCGTCGTTGACCAGGAACGAACCAGCCTCTTGGGACAGGCGCAATTCCTGGGTCTGCTTGTCGATTTCCAGAATGCCCTTGTTCCCCACCACGATCGGCAACTTCGCCAGGAACACGCCCGGCGAGGTTTCGCTGAAGTACTGCTTGGGCAGCTTCTTCGCCAGGTCCTTGAGGTTCATGTAGCCGTCGTCGATGAAGATCGCCTGCGGGATGCCATGCTGACGCACTACCCACTCGGCCATCTTGTTGTCGCCGCCGATGAAGTCCTTCAAGGCGTTCTCTTGCATCATCCGGCGCACGCTGATCTTGCCGGGTTTGGTGCGCACGATTTTCTCGGCGATGGCTTCCGCGGTGTAGCCAGAGGTGTCCGGCAGTTTCGGCGCGGCCAGGTCCAGCGGCGCGGTTGGCGCGCTGCTGACGGTGTAGGTCTTGGCCTGTTGCAGCCCCTTGGCCATGGTCGTCGATTTTCCCGCTTGCACAGGCTGGGCCGGTTCGACGGTGGCGAAGGCCGCTGCGCTGGCGAGCAGCAGCGCGCCGGCCAGCAGGCTGATCGAGCCTTTCTTGGCGCTGTTCATGTCGGGCACTCCCTTCGCGGTTTGCATCAGAAGCGCCAGACCACGTCGACAAACGCGCGGTGCATGTACGAGTCGACTTCTTTGCCATACGCATCGCCAGGCTTGAACACGCCGCCACGGAACCGCACCAGAGCCGAAGGCTCATCGATCGACTGGCTCAACGACGCAGGCAGCAGGCCTTGCTTGAAGTACTTGGTGACCACCAGGTCCATTTCCTGACCGAGGTCTTTGTTGCCATCTTCCAACGGCAGGGAGGTGCTGGAGAGGATTGCGCCGGTCACGTCGTCGGTGTTGTTTTCGACGGCGTTGATGCCATTGCTGCCTACCGGCTTGTTGCCGTCGACGCGCCAGAACTTGTGGTAGATCAGACTGGCGTCGTATTCGTCGTTGAGCATCCACGAGCCGAACAGGGTAGCGGTCTGCATGTTGTTCATTTCGCCACGGAAGGCTTCGCCGAAACGGTGAACCCGCGAGCGTGTACCGGTGTAGTTCGAGCGATTGCTTTCCAGGCCGGTCTGTTCGTACTCGGCGCTGGCACGGGCATACGCCGCACCGACTTGCCACTGCGGATCAAGGCGCAAACGCAGGCCGATATCGGTGGCCCAGCCATTGAGGTCTTCACCACGTTTGGCTTCGGTCGGACGCGTGCCATCGGCGTTCAGCGGGTTGACCGTGTCGGTGTCGCCGCTCATGCCGGTGATGCTGCCCCAGTAGTTGACGGTGTTGGTGTTGCGCCAGTTGTAGGCGTCGCTGTCGGCGGTGAGGCCGAGCCAGCTGATGTCACCGTTCTGTTTTTTATCCAGCGAATCGCCGGCCACGCCCGGTTCCGGGTAGTCGAGCTTGCCGTCATCGTGGGTGTGATGACCGCGAATGCCGACCCAGTTACCCGGCGACCATTGAGTGGCAACGTCGCCGAAAACGTGCAGGCGATCCTCGTCCTTGGGCGCCAGCTCTTTCAAGTCGGTGCGGTATTCGCTGAAGCGTTCGGCGATACCGGCGTTGGCGCGCAACAGGGTGGTGTCGAAGGTCCAGTTCAGGGCTTCGATGTTGGTGTCGCGCCATTGGCCGTCGTCGTTGCGCAGGCGTTGGCGACCGAGCTTGAGGATCTCGCCAGGGTAGGGCGTGAGGCCGCTGTAGCCGACCCAGAACTCGCGCATCGCCAGGTAGTTTTTCTTGGTTTTGCGATCACCGTTGTCGGTGGTCTGGGTACCGTCGCTGTCGGACTGTTGCAGGGTGTCCGTTTCGATGATGTCGGTGGACGTCACCGCCTGACCCATGGCGTAGGCGCTCCACGCGCCGCTTTCGCCGTATACCCATGGACGCAGGTCGAGGCCGACGCCGGAAACGTCGCCGCCGCTGGCAGTACCCAAGTCACGGTCGTCTTCGGACTGGCCGGTAACTTTGACTTCGAGGCCGAAGTTCTTGTCTTCGGTCAGGGCTGCCAGGGTCGGGCACGACCACAGCAGGGCGAATGTCAGGCCAATACCGGCCTTCACGAATGGATTGAGCTTCATAGGGATTCCTCGCCGTCTTCTTCTTGCAGGGCGTGCAGTTCCAGCGTGTCCGAACTCACGGCACTACGAATGGCCTGCTCTTGTTTCAGCAGGCGTTGGGCCTCGGCCAGCCGGTCAGGCGGCAGTTGCGCTTCGATTGTTTGCGCAAGCTCATTGGCTTGTGGGGTGTTTTGAGCCTTCGCCAATTGGCTGAAGACATATGCGTTGACCGGGTCGGGCCGGGTGCCCTTGCCTTGGGAGAACAGTTGGGCAATGGCGAAATCGGCGCTGTTCTGGCCGTTACGCGCAGCGGTCAGCAGGTGATCCAGGGCTTTCTGCGGATAGACCTTGCCCAGGTAACCACGACGGTAAATCTGGCCGAGGTAGTAATCTGCGGCGACTTCACGGCCGACGGCTTTCTTGAAGTGCTCTTCGGCGACCTTGGCGTCGGCCGGCACCATTTTTCCTTCGAAGTAGAGCTTGCCCAGCAACAGTTCGGCACGCGGCTGGTCGGCGGCGCGGCCGTTGTCCAGGTACTTCATCATGGCGTCGACATCACCCAGTTCAGGGAAGTCGTAGAGCAGTTGCGCCAGGCTGACCCAGGATGCCGGGTAGCCAGGTGCAATGCCTTCGAGCAGCGACTGAGCGGTTTTCTCGTCGGTCTTGCCCAGGCTCGCATCGCCCAGCACGCGGGCCACGCTGTCCACACGTTGCGCAGAGACGGCGCCACGGCTGTGAGCGGCCTGCATCTGTTTGATCAGCTCGGCTTGTTGCTCTGGCTGGCCGCGTTTCTGATAGACCGTGGCCAGTTCGACGTAGCAGATGTCGGTGGTATTCAACGCCGCTTTGCAGACTTTCTCCACGTCATCCAGGTGCTGGTCGTACGTGCCCTGGGTGCGATAGAGCAGCACTTGCGCCAGACCCGCTTCCGGTTTGCCTTCGGCGCGCCATTGGCTGATCTGCTGCTGTGCGTTGACGTTGGGGAAACTGTGCGGGTATTGCAGGTACAGCATCGCCAGCGGGATCAGAGTATTGCCTTCGCCATTGGCCGAGGCTTTCTTCAACAGCGCTTCGGCTTCTTGGTGTTCGGCTTCGGTGGCGCCGGGTTTGGCCACCAGCAGACGACCCAGGCGAGCCTGAGCCCGCGGCGAGACGCTGGCCGCGGCGCGGTAAGTCGCCTCGGCCTTTTTGATTTGCGCCGGGTCACGGCTGTCGACCTGCAGATCGGCCAGGCCAACCTGGGCTTCGCTGTAACCCAGGTCTGCCAATTGCTGATAGTTCTGCGCCGCCAGCGTGGTGTCGCCGCGCTTGAGGGCTTCATTGGCCAGACGCTGGTCGGGCAGGCCGGCGCAGCCGGCGAGGCTCACGGCCAGCGCGAGCGAGCACACCACATAGCCACTGTGGGAGCGGGCTTGCCCGCGATTCAGGCGGCTCGGTGCTTCAGAAAGACCGCGTTGATCCAATCGCGGGCAAGCCCGCTCCCACAGGATTCGCGGTGTTTTCAGGAGACTGATGATCGTCACGGGCATGTCCTCTGTTTAAAGACCGGCGGCCATGGCTTTGTTGATCAGCCAGTTCAGGTTCGGGCCACGAGTGCTGTTCACTTCCACCGGGCGACCGGCGAAGGCGCTGTCCAGTGGCTCGTCAGGTTTGATCTGCACGCGGATGTCGGACGACAGGTCGGCGCTTTTCAGGCTGGTGCTGCTGACGATCTTGCCGGTACGGGTTTGGTCTTCACCGGCGATCTGGAAGCTGACCGAGGTGCCTGGGAGCACGTCGCCGAACTGGCGATAGGAGAAGCGAGCTTCAACGTTGGCTTCGGTGTTGCGCGGCACCAGTTGGAAGATCACGTCGCCTTTGCTGGCGTACTGACCGTTAGCCACCAGTTGCTGCGCCACGGTGCAATCGCACGGCGACGTCAGGGTGCCGGTCATTTGCTTGCCGAACAGTTCTTCAACCTTGGATGGTTGCAGTTGACCTTCGTCCAGATGGCCCTTGAGTACGTCGAGCATGCTGGTGCTGAAAGTCGCCAGCGGTGCGCCTTTGGCGGCAACGCCGTCAGCCTTGATCAGGCTCTGCACGGTGCCGTCGCGCGGCATGGTGATGTTCATGCCCTGCACGCTGACCAGGCCGGCCTGGGCGTGGCTGACGAAGTACATGCCGTACACCGATTTGAAAATGAAACCGAACGCCACAAGACCGACCACGAAGATACCGGCGCTGAAGGTCACCGCTTTCAGACGGCCGAGCGCGGTCATGCCGTGGCCGCCATCCTTGACCTTGCGCGCCTTGGTGAAGTTGTCGCGCTGCAGGGTCGCCAGCATTTCACCGACGCTGACGATGTCGCCGGCCAGGTGTGAGGTGATCAGGTGGCGCAGGGTGGAAATGTCACGGGGTTCCAGGTTCTGGAACTGGCAACCGGTGCGACCGGTCTGGCGATCCACGGAGCGAATTTGCAATTCCACGTCCATGGCCAAACCGAGGTTATCGATGACGAATTGCAGGCGAGCCTTGTGCACATCGCCGACTTTCAGCGGCAGCTGACCGGCGTTGAACGCCAGACCGCCAGCGGAAAGGTCGATGAGTCGGGCTTCAACCGGAGTCCGGTCAGGGCCGAAGAAACGCAGCTTGGCCGGGATTTTCACGCGAGCGTGTTGGCGCTGGGCTTCGGATTCGTGCACTACGTTGGAGTTGACGGCGGTATTCATAAGGGCGATTTCCTAGTTAATTCAGGCGAGTTCGGTCAGACCATCATCAGCAGCACGGCGACAAAAATGCTGCCGGCGGAGAAGGTCATGGTCCGAGACGACCAAGTGTTGAACCAACCTTGAAAGCTGGCGAGATCACGGGTCAGGGAAGTGGGCTGGCGACTCCAGGACTGACGGTCGAGGCGGAAGAACACGTAGATCTTCACCAGCGCGCCGACGATCTGGTTGTAATAGAGAATCGCCGGGTAGGCCGGGCCGATCCGGTGACCGGAACAGGACAGCAGCACTGTAAGGATCAGGCGGGTGATGCCGATCCACAGCAGGTAAACCAGGATGAACGCGCTGCCGTACTTGAAGGTGGCGAGGATTGCCACGGTCAGGCCCAGCAAGGACGTCCACATCGACACGCGCTGATCGAACAGCACCACCGAAGTGAACAGGCCGAGACGTTTCATCCCCAAGCCCAGGGCGCGGGAGTTCTGCCGCAGGTTGTTGCCGTACCAGCGGAACATCAGTTTGCGACTGGCCTTGATGAAGCTCTTTTCCGGCGGGTGTTCCACGGTGTGGATCGCGGCATCCGGCACGTAGAACGTGTCGTAGCCCAGACGCATCAGGCTGAACCAGCTCGACTTGTCGTCACCGGTAAGGAACTTGAAGCGGCCCAGGCGCCAGTGTTGCAGCGAGTCGCTTTCCACATCGGCGATGAAGTCCGGGTTGGTGACCACGGTGGCGCGGAATACCGACATCCGGCCGGTCATGGTCAACACGCGCTTGGACAAGGCCATGGAGCACATGTTGATGTGACGCTGGGCGAATCGCAGTTTGTGCCATTCGCTCATGATGTAGCCGCCGCGCACTTCGCAGAACTCGTTGGTGGTCAGGCCGCCGACATTGCCGAACAGCTGGAACCACGGCACGGTCTTGAGTACGACGCCTTCGGCCAATACGGTGTCGCCATCGATCACGGCAACCACTGCGCGGTCGTCCGGCAGGTGGCGCGAGATGGCGCGGAAACCGTAGGCCAGGCCATCGCGCTTGCCGGTGCCGGGAATGCGCACGAAGTCGAGCTTGACCCGTGGCGGTGGGTTCATGCGTTTCCAGAGGCTCTTGACCAGCAGCTCATCGGACATTTCCACGATGGAGCAGACCACGGTGGTCGGCAGTTCGCAGTCGATGGCCTCGCGGATTACCGAGCTGTAGACCTGAGCGGTGGTCAGCGCGTCGATACGAAAGCTGGTGACCATCAGAAATACATGGGACGGATCTGCCGCTTTGCCCAGCTTGCGCACTTTGCGCCGCAGGTGCGGGTAGACCACGTACAGAAACAGCATGCCGCGCAGAAAGTGCGTGGCACCCATCGAGTAGCGCCAGATACCGACGATACCGATCAGGAAGATGAAGTCCTTCGACTCGGAGTCGAACGTGGACGCAGGCAGCGCCATGGCGATGCCCATCAGTAAACTTAGGTAAAACAGCCAACCGGCGGCCTGAAGTAGGCCGTGCTTTAGCCTGTGCATAATCTGCATCCGTCTCGATCTCGGGCGAGCCTGTGGGGTGGCCCGATGGGGTTAAGGCAGGCGTAGAAAGCCAAGTCGATCTCATCAGACCTGTAGGAGCGAGGCTTGCCCGCGAAGGCGGCGTACCTGACACATCACGTCGCCTGGTTCGCCGGCAAGCCTGGCTCCTACGAGGAGGGTGTTACCAGCAGATGCCTTCGGTCCGGCCACTCACGCTGGTGGCTTTGGACATGAAGCCAACCAGGTCGACCACTTGCTTGCCGTGTGGAGCTTCCAGCGCCAGGGCGCGGAATTTCTCGTCACGGTTGCCGAGGATGATCACGTCGGAGTTTGCGATCACGTCGTCGAAGTCGGAGTTGAGCAAGGACGAGACGTGAGGGATCTTCGACTCGATGTAATCCTTGTTCGCACCGTGGACACGGGCGTACTCGACGTTGCTGTCGTAGATGCTCAGGTCGTAACCCTTGCCGATCAGCATTTCCGCCAGATCGACCAGCGGGCTTTCGCGCAGGTCGTCGGTGCCGGCCTTGAAGCTCAGACCCAGCAGGGCGACTTTGCGTTTGTCGTGGCTGGAGACGATGTCGAACGCGTTCTGCACCTGGGACTCGTTACTGCGCATCAGCGAGTTGAGCAGCGGTGCTTCCACGTCCAGGGAACCGGCGCGGTAGGTCAGGGCGCGGACGTCTTTGGGCAGGCAAGAGCCGCCGAACGCAAAGCCTGGGCGCATGTAGTACTGGGACAGGTTCAGTGTCTTGTCCTGGCAGACCACTTCCATCACTTCACGACCATCGACGCCGACAGCTTTGGCGATGTTGCCGATCTCGTTGGCGAAGGTCACCTTGGTGGCGTGCCACACGTTGCAGGTGTACTTGATCATCTCGGCAACGGCGATGTCCTTGCGGATGATCGGCGCGTCGAGCTCTTCGTACAGCGACTGCAGAACGTCACCCGAAGCCTTGTCGAACTCGCCGATAACGGTCATTGGCGGCAGATCGTAATCGGCGATCGCGGTGCTTTCACGCAGGAACTCAGGGTTGACCGCCACGCCGAAATCGACGCCGGCCTTTTTGCCAGAGCAGTCTTCGAGGATCGGGATCACCACGTTTGCCACGGTGCCCGGCAGTACGGTGCTGCGAACCACGATGGTGTGGCGGGTGGTCTTGTCACGCAGGACAAAACCGATCTCGCGGCACACGGCTTCGATGTAGTTCAGTTCCAGATCGCCGTTCTTCTTGCTCGGCGTACCGACGCAGATCATCGACAGGTCGGTGTCACGAATCGCTTCGGCGAAGTTGGTCGTGCCGCGCAATTTGCCCGTCTCGATGCCCTTCTTCAGAAGTTCGCCCAAACCCGGTTCAACGATCGGCGAACGGCCGGCGTTGATCATATCGATTTTGTCTTTGGCAACATCGACGCCAACGACGTCATGGCCCCGTGCAGACAGGCAACCGGCACATACTGCGCCGACGTAACCCAAACCAAATATGCTGATGCGCATCGCAATTACCTCTGTGTTTATCAAGCCATTACATGGCCGGAGTTAATGGTGTTCAGCGGTCATAGTGCACTCGCAAGTGCGACTTAAAGGCGCCACAGTGCCGTGTGCAGGCATACTAAGTTCCGAGTGTCTAAATAAGTGCACTCAAGATGTGCGCAGCCAGGCCTTATTGTTATGACGTGCCCTGTTATGCAGCCGATCCTCTTTTCTGAAGACTTCCGTGCAAAGGTCTTGCGCGCTCAATGCCAGGCCCGAAAGCCCGTAAATCAAGCGGTTGGGTGCTCAGGTGAGCACGTTTATAGGGGCGCAGCCGTGGCCTTGTAGGGGATAGTAATGGTGCGTTATCTCCTGTCCTTCATGTGTTGCCCAAATAAGCGATCAGTAAGCCCAAGTATGTGTGACAACTTCGCTACATGAATCTCTTGTCTGTGTAAGTTATCTCGCACAATCACCGAGAGAATCGTTACCGGTGGTATGAGCGGTGCATTTGGACATAGTTCCTGTCCGCCCATCGCGAATTCTGAAATTTCTTGAAATATGGAAAAAGATGGCACTGCTCTCATATTGATAGCACTTGCCGTTTGGCCCTTTATATATGGGGTGATTATTGCGTTAGATATTTTTTTGCCACTACGGATAAAAATTTTCAGTGCCACTACTGAAAAAAATGATCAATGTCGAGTGAAACTAAAGTTAGAAAATAGAGTGCTTGAATTTTGGCGCCAATAAAGCGGCGAAACGGAAGGGATTGTTCGATGATCAAAGGGGGCGCGCACGACGAAGTAATGGGTGTCGTGCGCTGACTTAGTGCAGGTTCTATTACTCCGGTGCGTGATCGCGCAGGAACACCAGATTGTCCGGTTTAGACTGCTCGCTGCTGTAGCGATAACCCTGAACGTCAAACTGCTTGAGGGCGACCGGGTCATTGATGCGTTCTTCAATGACGAAGCGACTCATCATCCCGCGGGCCTTTTTCGCGTAGAAACTGATGATTTTGTACTGGCCGTTCTTCAGATCCTTGAACTCGGTATTGATGATGCGCGCATTCAAGGCACTGCGTTTGACCGCCGAGAAGTACTCGTTGGAGGCCAGGTTCAGCAGCACGTCATCGCCTTGATCGGCCAAGGCTTCGTTCAGCCATTCGCTGATCCGCGTACCCCAGAAGGCGTACAAATCCTTGCCTCGGGCATTGGCCAGTTTGGTGCCCATCTCCAGCCGATAGGGCTGCATCAGGTCCAGAGGGCGCAACAGGCCATACAGGCCGGAGAGCATGCGCAAGTGCTGTTGGGCGTAATCGAAGTCGGCTTCGCTGAAGGTTTGTGCATTCAGGCCGGTGTACACATCGCCCTTGAATGCCAGCAGCGCCTGCTTGGCGTTGGCTGGGGTGAAGGCCGGGGTCCAGCTACCGAAACGCGCGGCATTGAGACCGCCAATCTTGTCGGAGACGTGCATCAGCTCGCTGATCTGCGCTGGCGTAAGGTCGCGCAGTTGCAGGATCAGCTCCTGGGAGTGGTCGAGGTATTGCGGCTGAGTGAAGCGCTGGGTCGCCGGCGGTGTTTCGTAATCGAGGGTCTTGGCGGGGGAAATCACCATCAGCATGAAGTCGTCTCCTTTAATCGTGGCGGCGATTCTAGGGGGTTGTTCGTGTTGACTCCAGCTATGGGTGTCATAGGTGATCGGTGGCGTCATTGAACAAGATCGCAGCCTCGCTTCGCTCGGCAGCTCCTACGGGGCTGTGTTCACTTGGGAATGGAATGTGCTCACAAAGATCGCAGCCTCGCTTCGCTCGGCAGCTCCTACGGTGCGCGTCCATCTGTAGGAGCTGTCGAGCGAAGCGAGGCTGCGATCTTTTGATCTTCCCGCGATATAGTGCCGCGCGGGTTTTGTTATGGAGACATCCCATTGCGTATCGTTTTTCTATTCTCGGCCTGGCTCTTGAGCTTTGGTGCCATGGCGGCGCCGGGCGATGTGGCGACGCTGGATCGCAGTACCTGGCCTGAGCAGCTCAGCAGCCCGACGTTGTTCGACGTCGCCTCGCGGGCCGAAATCCTCATGTTCGCCCGCGTTCTGCTGGCCAGCGAATCGCTGGATGAAGCGAGCCTGGCTCAACGCCTGGGCCTGCGCACCCTCAATCTGGAGTCGGTCAACCAGTTGCGCCAACGCCTGTGGCAGCGTTTGCTGACCAATTACAACTTCGCCCAGCAGAGTTGCGATCAGGATGCTTCCTTCTGTTTCCTGGTCGAGGACATGGCCACCTTGCGTGAGCAAGCGGCCAAGTTCCAGGTAAGCGACGACAGCTATTACATCAAGTGGGCCGAGCCGAGCCGGTTGTTCCACGCCCAGTACCTGGACGAGCAGTTGCGCAAGGCCGCGCTGTTCCCGCAGACCAGCAGCGAAGTCGATCGTTTTGGCGACTATGAGCGCAACGGCGAGGCCATGAATGACCGCCTGTTCCTGCTGACATTCGACAGCGCCGCCAACACCGCGCCAGATAACACCGCCTGGGTCACCGAGTACCTGCGCAAATCGAACATGAGCGCTACGTTCTTCGTCCTCGGCAAGGACATTCAGGCCCGTCTGGCCGAGCGTTCGGTGGCCAGCCTGCAAGGCACTTATTCGCAGCAATGCGTGGGCGTGCAAGGCTGGGAGTTCCGCTCCCACAGCCACTGGCAGGACTGGCAGGACTCGGTGCGACGCAGCGCCGAACTGGTCAAAAACAAGCTGCCGGAGAATTACGTGCCGCTGTTTCGCCCGCCCGATGGCCAGCGCCGGTCCGATGCCGAGGGCTTCTTCAAGTCTCAGGGCTTGCAGGTGGCATTGTGGGATATCGATGCCCAGGACGGCGCCGGCAAGCTCAAGGGCAGCCAGAGCGCACAACGGGTGTTAACCCTGATGCTGCTGTGGCGGCACGGGGTGATCAATTTCAATGTGAAGCAGGATGCGCTGAAAACGGCGATGCCCTGGCTCATTACGCAAACGGCGCCAAGCGGGATCGGTTGGGCAGACTGTCAGGACGCGTTTCGCTGAAAACGGCAAAAGGCCGTAAACATTGGGGGAAGGGCGATTTTTGCAGAGAAATCGGTGCAGGCGGACTTCCGACTTTAACGGCACATTGCCTGCACGCCAAGGGCTATTCGTCACTCTGAAAAATAAACTTCAAAAAAACGTCAAAGTGCTTTTTTCTGTCATGTGTTTTGGAGTATTACGAAGACAGACCGCCGAAACCTGCAACACAGGTGGCGTCTCCCAAGACCCCAGTTTGTGTGCAGTTCACTTGAATCCTCGCAGGTGAATTCGGCGGCCACTTCGAGGCGCAGCACTGTCATGGTACTGCGTCGACTGGCTCCCACAAAGGTGACCGAGTATGGATGATCACGGACGTAGCCCTTCTTCCAACCAGCCAATCCTTTATGTACTCGATACCAACGTATTGATTCACGATCCAAACGCCCTGCTTAATTTCGAAGAACACCACGTCGCCATCCCGATGACCGTGCTTGAAGAGCTGGACAAGCTCAAGAGCGGGCATCACAGCGTTGCCGCTGAATGCCGCCAGGCGATTCGCCTGATCGACAAGACTTTGGGCGATGCCAGCCCCGAAGACGTTGAACTCGGCGTACCGATCCAGCGCGGCAAGAGTGGGCCCAAGGGTTTGCTGTCAATTTTGATGAGCAAGCGCACTGAGCCGAACATCATTCTGCCCGAGCACCTGAACGACAACATCATCATCAACCAGTTGATCGACCTGCACGCGCGCGAACCAAAGCTGCCCGTGGTGCTGGTCACCAAAGACATCAACATGCGCCTCAAGGCCCGGGCTTGCGGGATTGCGGCCGAGGACTACAGCACCGACCAACTGGTTGACGACGTGTCGCTGCTACCCAACGGTTATCACAACATGACCGGCTCCTTCTGGGACCGTGTGAGGAATGTCGACACCCGTCAGGATCATGGCCGCACCTGGCACCAAGTGCAGTTGATCGACAACCTGCCGGCGGTGCACGTCAACGAGTTCATCATCGACGAACAGGGTTTTGTCGGCTGGATCAAGGATATCGAAGAAGACAAACTGCTGATTCTCGACCTGCATCAGGAACCCCTGTTGCACCAGGAAGCCTGGGGCCTGAAACCGCGTGACATCTATCAAAGTCTGGCGCTGTACGCCTTACTCGATCCGGATATCCACCTGGTCAACCTGACCGGGGCTGCGGGTTCGGGTAAAACCATCCTCGCACTGGCGGCGGCCATTGAGCAGACCATGGTCAGTAAACGCTATCGCCGGATCATCGCGACCCGTAGCGTGCAGGGCCTGGACCAGGAGATCGGTTTCCTGCCCGGCACTGAGGCGGAAAAAATGGAGCCTTGGCTGGGCGCCATCACCGACAACCTCGAAGCCTTGCACATGGATGACGAAAACACCCATGGCAGCGTCGACTACATCCTCAGCAAAGTGCCGTTGCAGTTCAAATCCCTCAACTACATTCGAGGCCGCAGCTTCCAGCAGAGTCTGATCCTGATCGATGAATGCCAGAACCTCACGCCGCACCAGATGAAAACCATCATCACCCGTGCCGGCGCCGGTTCCAAAGTGGTGTGCCTGGGCAACCTGGCGCAGATCGACACCCCTTACCTGTCCGCGACCAGCTCCGGGCTGACGTACTTGACCGAGCGCTTCAAGGACTTCCCCAACGGTGTGCACATCACCCTGCAAGGGGTGCCACGCTCGATTCTGGCCGAATACGCCGAATCGCATCTGTAACCCTCACCAAAACCGGGCGGCCTAATGATCGCCCGGTTTTTTTATGCCCGACGAATAACCCTGTGGGAGCGGGCTTGCCCGCGATGGCATCACCGAGGTGTCCCTGTTGAACCGCAGCGCCTGCATCGCGGGCAAGCCGCGCTCCCACAGGGTTCGGTGTAAACGCATAATCAAACGTGCGGAAATTTGACCCACAGGTTTACAATCGATGCTCCTGATCAGGAGTATCCCTGTGCTGACTCATCTCGATTCCCAAGGTCGCGCCAATATGGTCGACGTCACTGAAAAAACCGTGACGTTCCGTGAAGCGACGGCCCAAGCGCTGGTGCGCATGCTGCCCGAAACCCTGCAGATGATCGTTGCTGGCGGCCATCCCAAGGGGGACGTGTTCGCCGTGGCGCGGATCGCCGGCATCCAGGCGGCGAAAAAAACCAGTGATCTGATTCCGCTGTGCCACCCGTTGATGCTCACCGGCGTCAAGGTCGAACTCAGTGCCGAAGGCGACGACACCGTGCGCATCGTGGCGTGCTGCAAGTTGTCCGGGCAGACCGGCGTCGAAATGGAAGCGCTGACTGCCGCCAGCGTCGCGGCGCTGACCATCTATGACATGTGCAAGGCCGTGGATCGTGGCATGACCATCGAGAGCGTGCGGCTGCTGGAGAAACTCGGCGGCAAGAGCGGCCATTTTCAGGCGGATCAACCATGAACGTTACTGTGAAGTTTTTCGCCCGTTACCGTGAAGCGCTCGGCGTGGACTCGGTGAAGGTCGAAGGTGTTTTCGCCACGGTCGACGATGTGCGCGCGCTGCTCGCTCAACGTGATGGCGCCGAGGTGCTGAGCGAGCAGAATCTGATGTGCGCCCGCAACGAAGACCTCTGCCAGCTCGACGAACCGGTGAGCGATGGCGATGAAGTGGCGTTTTTTCCGACCGTGACCGGGGGCTGAGCCATGGCGATTCGCGTGCAGTCCACGCCGTTCGACCCGGGCAGCGAAGTCAACGCCATGCACGCGGCCAATGTGGGCGTTGGTGCAGTGGTGAGTTTTGTCGGCTACGTACGCGACTTCAATGACGGCCTCGACGTCGCCGGGATGTTTCTGGAGCACTACCCGGGCATGACCGAAAAAGCCCTGGGCAAGATTGCCGTGGAGGCCGAGCAGCGCTGGCCGCTGTTGAAGCTGGAAGTGTTGCATCGCATCGGCGCGCTGGAGCCGGGCGAGCCGATTGTCTTCGTCGGCGCCGCCAGCGCTCACCGTCAGGCGGCGTTCGATGCCTGTGCCTTTGTCATGGACTACCTGAAAACCCGCGCGCCGTTCTGGAAGAAAGAAAACACCCGTGATGGACCGCGCTGGGTGGAAGGGCGTGACAGCGATCATGCTGCGGCGGATCGCTGGAAGCAGTAAGCAATCGATCCGTCTTCAGGGGCTCGATGCTTGAAAAACACTTGAAAGTTAATCCGTTCTTAACCGGTTTATCGTTTATTCCCCGACATTGGCCAAAGCGGCCTTGTCGAAGCTGTTCATCGATAAGATCCCTTGCCCGAGGCCAGGTTCAGAGGCCGTTCAAGGCTCTCAAAGATCGGGTCAGCGTGTAGACTTCCGGGCAACCGATATCAGATCGACAAGATCGCATTGCCGCCAGTTGGCATATCAAAGACAGCATCAGCCTGACGCCGCAGCTGCAAGCGCAGCCGCCGACGAGTTGATCCACGGACACAAAAGGGAAACGCGATGAGCGAGGAAACGATGCGGTTGGGGCGTGAACGGCGCTATCTGGTGCTTCTGGGCATTATTTGCCTGGCGCTGATCGGTGGTGCGCTGTACATGCAAGTGGCTCTGGGCGAGGCACCGTGCCCGCTGTGCATCCTGCAACGCTACGCGCTGTTGCTGATTGCGCTGTTCGCCTTTATCGGCGCAGCGACGCGCACCCGCCGCAGCATCACGCTGTTCGAAACGTTGGTGGTGATCTGTGCCATCGCGGGTGCCGGGGTGGCCGGGCATCACGTCTACACGCAGTTTTACCCGGCGGTCAGTTGCGGCATCGATGTGCTGCAACCGATCGTCGACGGTTTGCCGCTGGCGAAGATCTTCCCGCTGGGCTTCCAGGTCGACGGTTTCTGCTCTACGCCGTACCCGCCGATCCTCGGCTTGTCCCTGGCACAGTGGGCGCTGCTGGCGTTCGTGCTGATCGTGGTGCTGGTGCCGTTGCTCACTTCGCGTAACCGCAAAGCGCTGCGCTGAGGCTGTTCGCCGTATCGTTGCAGGCAAAAAAACGCCCCGGTTCTCGTTAAGAGGCCGGGGCGTTTTGCGTATTCGCAGGTCAGGTAAAAAGACCTTGATGCTCGACAAGGAAGGGTGCGACATGTGTGCGACATGTTGTCACAGCTTGAGTGTCGCAAGGCATTTCAAATCGCTGATTCAGGGCATCGCTTCGCACCAAAATCGGCTCTTCCAGGCGCTGCCGGTTTCAGCGCTCGACAGTCGAAACAGGCAGTTTTAACAGGGCCTGGCGAATTGCCAAAGTCCTTGTCACACAGGGGGTAGAGCAGGGTCGAAGGCGAGTCCAGAGCCTTGGAAGCTGTCTGAACTTCGCGTGGTAGACCTACAATTTTTGGTGTTTTTGTTGAGAATTAATTTCGATACCATGGCGCACTTTTGCAAAAGCCGTTAATGATTGTTGCCGGATCGGATATAAATTATTTCGGGATGAGACATGGTTTATGAATCGTTACATATCTACAATCGCCCGCACTGAATTCCCGGCACTGCTCACCCTTACTCAGGTGCATGAGCAGAACTAGGGTGTCGAGAGGCCTGATGGCTTCATGCGACTCCCAGGTGTCGGTGCCTTCCGACTATCCGCACCAAATGGAATTGGTCTGTAACAAGGCCCTTGACCACGAATTCGAATAAGAACTCACCGCAGGCCCAGCAATTGTCGAATAGCGTCTGACGCGCGACGGGCAGGCCCTTATTCAATCCAAGAAAAATGCCAACCCTTGGCAGGGTGAAGTGTTGGCGATCAAAACCCAACTGCATTGCGCAAGCTGCTTTAGAGGTCGTGAGATGAGTAAAAACAGGTACCCCAGACTACTAGGCTTATTGCCGCTGCTCGGCACGTTGTTGCTGGGAGGCTGCAACATGACCTTGCTCGATCCCAAGGGCCAGGTCGGCCTGGATGAGCGAAACCTGATCATCACCGCAACGCTGCTGATGCTGTTGGTCGTCGTGCCGGTCATCGTCATGACCTTCCTGTTCGCGTGGAAATATCGCGCATCGAACACCAACGCTACCTACACCCCGAAATGGAACCACTCCACCAAGATCGAGATCGCGGTGTGGACTATTCCGGTGCTGATCATCATCGCCCTGGGTTACATCACCTACAAGTCGACCCACGCGCTTGACCCTTACAAGCCGCTGGAATCCGACGTCAAGCCGGTGACCATCGAAGTGGTCGCGCTGGACTGGAAGTGGCTGTTCATCTACCCGGAACAAGGCATCGCCACGGTCAACAAGATCGTGTTCCCGGCGCACACCCCGATCAACTTCAAGATCACTTCCGACGCCGTGATGAACTCGTTCTTCATCCCTGCTCTGGGCGGCCAGATCTACGCGATGGCGGGCATGCAGACCAAACTGCACCTGATCGCCAATGAGAACGCTGAAATGGACGGTATCTCCGCCAACTACAGCGGCGCGGGTTTCACCGGTATGAAATTCAAAGCGATCGCCACTTCCCAGGAAGATTTCGACGCTTGGGTAAGCGAAGTCAAAAAGGCACCTAAACAGCTTGAACAAGCTGAATACGCAGCCCTTGCCAAGCAGAGCCAGAACAACCCAGTCGAGCTCTACTCCTCGGTAACGCCGAACCTGTTCCAGATCATCGTAGACAAGTACGAAGGCATGAAACCGGGTCCGAAGGTCAAGCACGAGAAGAAAGAGAAAGAAGTGGCCGCTACGCAAGGAATGGACATGAACTCGCATTCAGCTGCCGGGGCAGAGGAGTAAACGATGTTTGGTAAATTAAGTTGGGAAGCGGTCCCGTTCCACGAACCGATCGTGATGATAACCATCGCCATGATCGCGCTCGGTGGTCTGGCACTGTTCGCTGCAATCACCTACTTCAAGAAGTGGACTTATTTGTGGACCGAGTGGCTGACCTCGGTCGACCACAAGAAAATCGGCGTGATGTACATCATCGTCGCCATGGTCATGCTGCTGCGTGGTTTTGCCGACGCCATCATGATGCGTACCCAGTTGGCCATGGCCACCGAGGGTTCGCCTGGCTACCTGCCGCCTGAACACTATGACCAGATCTTCACCGCTCACGGTGTGATCATGATCATCTTCATGGCGATGCCATTCTTCACCGGCCTGATGAACCTTGCAGTGCCGCTGCAGATCGGCGCGCGTGACGTTGCCTACCCGTTCCTGAACTCCCTGAGCTTCTGGCTGTTGGTTTCCGGCGTAGTGCTGATCAACCTGTCCCTGGGCGTTGGCGAATTTGCCAAGACCGGCTGGGTTGCCTATCCGCCGCTGTCGGGCCTGCAATACAGCCCGGGCGTGGGGATGGATTACTACATCTGGGCGCTACAGCTATCCGGGCTAGGTACGACGCTGACGGGGGTCAACTTCCTGGCCACCGTGCTGAAAATGCGTACCCCGGGCATGAAGCTGATGGACATGCCGATCTTCACCTGGACCTGCACCTGGGCCAACGTTCTGATCGTGGCTTCGTTCCCGATCCTGACCGCTACCCTGGCACTGCTGACGCTTGACCGTTACATGGATTTCCACATTTTCACCAATGAACTTGGTGGCAATCCGATGATGTACGTCAACCTGTTCTGGGCTTGGGGTCACCCCGAGGTTTACATCCTGATTCTGCCGGCGTTCGGGATCTTCTCCGAAGTCATCTCGACCTTCTCCGGCAAGAAACTGTTCGGCCACCACTCGATGATCTACGCCAGTGGCGCGATCTCGATCCTGGGCTTCATGGTCTGGTTGCACCACTTCTTCACCATGGGTTCGGGTGCCGGCGTCAACGCCTTCTTCGGTCTGGCGACGATGCTGATTTCGATCCCGACGGGGGTGAAGCTATTCAACTGGCTGTTCACCATCTACCAGGGCCGTCTGCGTTTCACCAGCCAAGTGCTGTGGACCCTGGGCTTCATGGTGACCTTCGCCATCGGCGGCATGACCGGCGTACTGCTGGCCATCCCGGGTGCCGACTTCGTTCTGCACAACAGCCTGTTCGTGATCGCCCACTTCCACAACGTGATCATCGGCGGCGCGGTGTTCGGTTACATCGCTGGCTTCGCTTTCTACTTCCCGAAAGCGTTCGGCTTCAAGTTGCATGAAGGTTGGGGCAAGGCTGCATTCTGGTTCTGGATCTCGGGCTTCTTCGTCGCGTTCATGCCGCTCTATGCACTGGGCTTCATGGGCATGACCCGTCGTCTGAACGCCACCACCAACCCTGAGTGGGTGCCGTACCTGTACGTCGCGATGTTCGGTGCGGTGATGATTGCCGTCGGTATCGCCTGCCAGCTGATCCAGCTGTACGTCAGCGTGCGTGATCGCAACAAGCCAGAGAACATGTGCGAACACGGCGACCCGTGGAATGCCCATACCCTGGAATGGTCGACCTCGTCGCCACCACCGTTCTACAACTTCGCTGTGCTGCCGAAAGCAGAAAGCATCGACCCGTTCACCGAAGCCAAGGAAAACGGTACTGCGTACCAGGCTCCGGCCCGTTACGAGCCGATCCACATGCCCAACAACACCGCGACCGGTGTGGTCATGGGTGCTCTGTTGACCGTGTTCGGTTTCGCGATGATCTGGCACATCTGGTGGCTGGCTATCGTCGGTCTGGTCGGCACCGTGGTGTACTTCGTGATCCACGCTGCACGTGATGATCAAGGCTATATGGTGCCGGTCGACGTGATCGAGCGCATCGAAGCCGAGCAGCACAAGCGTCTGGTAGCGGCCGGGAAAGTTCCAGCCACTGCCACCCGTGTTGAAACCTCGTTGGAACAGGCTTAAACCATGTCGAACTTAGTGACCAATGCTGGACACACCCATGTCGATGGACATGGGCATGATGACCATCACCACGACTCGGGCGAGATGACCGTATACGGTTTCTGGCTCTACCTGATGACCGACTGCATTCTGTTTGCGTCGATCTTCGCGGTGTACGCGGTACTGGTTAACAACGTAGCGGGTGGCCCGTCGGGCCACGACATCTTCGAACTGCCATACGTGCTGGGCGAAACCGCTCTGCTGCTGTTCAGTTCGATCACCTACGGCTTCGCCATGCTGGCGTTGTTCAAGGGCAAGAAGAACCAGGTGCTGGGCTGGCTGGGCATGACCTTCCTGTTCGGCGCCGGCTTCATCGGCATGGAAATCAACGAGTTCCACGTGTTGATCGCCGAAGGCTACGGCCCTAGCCGCAGCGGCTTCCTGTCCGGGTTCTTCACCCTGGTCGGTACCCACGGTCTGCACGTGACCAGCGGTCTGATCTGGATGGCGATCATGATGTATCAGGTGCAGAAGAACGGCCTGACGTCGACCAACAAGACCCGCCTGAGCTGCCTGAGCCTGTTCTGGCACTTCCTGGACGTAGTGTGGATCTGCGTATTCACGGTTGTTTATCTGATGGGGACTATGTAAATGGCTAACGCTCATTCCCACGATGGCCACGAAGCCAACCACGGCAGCGTCAAGTCCTACGCCATCGGCTTCATCCTGTCGGTGATCCTGACCGTCATTCCATTCGGTCTGGTGATGTACCCATCGCTGCCGAAATCGATCACCCTGTGGATCGTGCTGGCGTTCGCGGTTATCCAGGTGCTGGTGCACCTGGTGTACTTCCTCCACCTGGACCGTTCCGCAGCGCAGCGTAACAACGTGATCGCGTTTGTCTTCGCTGCACTGGTAATCGTCCTGTTGGTTGGCCTGTCGTTGTGGATCATGTTCAGCATCCACACCAACATGATGGCGAAGTGAGGTAAGTCCGGATGTCCTTGAAGCACTTTATCCAAATCACCAAACCGGGGATCATTTTCGGTAACGTGCTTTCAGTGGCAGGCGGATTTTTCCTGGCCTCGAAAGGGCATGTCGATCTGGCCATTTTCCTGGCCGCCATGATCGGCACGTCCCTGGTGGTGGCTTCCGGTTGCGTGTTCAACAACTGCATCGACCGCGACATCGACCTGAAGATGGAACGCACCAAAAACCGGGTGCTGGTCCAGGGCTTGATCTCCCTGAAACTGGCCCTGATTTACGCGACCGTCCTCGGCGTTGCCGGCGTCGCGTTGCTGTACAAGGTGGCCAACCCGTTGGCCGCGCTGTTCGCGGTAATCGGTTTCGTCATCTACGTCGGCTTCTACAGCCTGTACCTCAAGCGCAAGTCGGTTCACGGCACGCTAGTGGGTAGCCTGTCGGGGGCGATGCCACCGGTGATTGGCTACGTGGCTGTGACTAACAGCTTCGACATGGCCGCACTGACGCTGCTGGTGATGTTCAGCCTGTGGCAGATGCCGCATTCCTACGCCATCGCGATCTTCCGCTTCAACGATTACCTGGCTGCATCGATTCCGGTGTTGCCGGTGAAGCGCGGGATACAAGTGGCCAAGAAGCACATCCTGCTCTACATCCTGGCGTTCCTCGTAGCGACCTTGATGCTGACCTTCAGTGGCTACGCCGGCATGAGCTACCTCGCCGTCGCCGCGGCCATGGGCATGTACTGGTTGTACATGGCCTGGACCGGTTACAAGGCAGTGGATGACACGGTCTGGGCACGCAAGCTGTTCGTGTTCTCGATCTTCACCATTACTGCGTTGAGCGTGATGATGTCGCTGGATTTTAAAGTGCCGAGTGAGCTATTGCTGACTTACGCGCCTTAAGCTTCGGATGCTGTAAAGAAAAGCCCCGCCTTCGAGAGAAGAGCGGGGCTTTTTTGTTTAGCGTTTAGCGTTTAGCGTTACTGCGCGGCGATGCTGTAGCCGTCGAACGCGGTTTGCTGCTGAAGCGCGGTGATGATGTTCTTGCGGTTGACTGCTTGTTCGGCCCCGGCATTGTCCAGGAACGTTTCGCTTTCCAGCTCGGCTTCATCGCCTTCGCCGACGAAAGTGAAGCCCAGGAATTCCAGCGCTTCACGGTCAACGTTCAGGCGCGAGCGCGGGGTGCGCAGGGGCAGAGTGACGCTGATGCCGTCCTTGCTGATGGTGAACACTTCGACTTCTTTCTTGGCGCGAGCCGCTTTGCTCTTGCTGCTGCTCGGGTTGCTGATGGCTTGGTGAGTCTGGTTCAGTACCTTCAGCGCCAGGCCATAAACGATTTCCTGGAACGCCGGATCGTCCTTGAAGCTGGACAGAATGCGGCTGATCGAGAATTTGCTGCTCAGGTCTTCCAGGGCGGCGATGTCGGCTGCTTCGGCGTCTTTCAGTTGCTTGAGTTCGCCCATCAAATCGTAGGCTTTGTCGTCGTCGAAGCTGTCATGAGCCTGGCGAATCGCGGCACGCAACTCGCGGATCTGGTCGCTTTCCCGGGTGGATTGAAAAGCGTCCAGAACCATCTCGCTGATGGTCTTGGCCTGAGGCACATGCTGTGAAAGATTGATGGAGTTTTCGTATTCCGCTTTGGACGACAAGGTGACTACGGATTCAGCGGTGTTGGAATCGGACATTGAAATTTCACTACTTCTTTAACTTGGATTGAGGCGAGAAAGCACGAGGCCTTTTCAGGCCGCCTAATCTATTGGACCGAGGCTGCGTTGTCACGGATCAACAGGCGGCTGGTCAGCATTTTTGCCAGCGCCGTCGACTATTTCTCCATCGAATTTATATTCATCGAGCGAACCACCCATTGTTCCGCCGTTTGCTCATCCACCGGCAAGGAAAAGCGAAAGGTCGCGCCGCGTCCGGGCACATCGATCAGTTCTATCTCGCGACCGTGCAACTGCAGGATTCGGTGCACGATCCGCAGCCCCAGTCCGCCATCGCGTCGTGCGCCGCCGATGTTGAACGGACGCAGAAACAGACCTTCGCGCAACTCGGGGGTGATGCCGGGGCCGGTGTCGCTGACGGTCACTTCGATAAAAGCCCCCTGAGGGCGGAGGCTGAGTTCGATTTCTCCGCCTTGAGGGGTGTGACGCAGGGCGTTGTCGAACAGATTGGTCAGCACCCGTTCGATCAGCCCCAGATCTGCGCAGGCCGCCGAGACGTTGGGGGCGAAGGTGGCCTTGAGTTCGATCTGGCGCGATTCGGCGCTGAGTTCGAATTTCTGAAAGATGTCCTGCACCAGATCGGTCAGGGAGAAGCGCTCCAGCACCGGTTGCACGAAGCCGTGCTCCAGCCGCACCAGTTCCAGCAGCGATTGCGCCAAGCCGCCGACCTTGCGGCTTTGATCCAGGGCGATTCCCAGATAGCGGCGGCGGTCGGCAGGGGACAACGTGGCGTCCTTGAGTGACAGGGTTTCCAGATAGCCGTGCAGCGAGGCCAGTGGTGTGCGTAGGTCATGGGATATGTTCGCCACCAGTTCGCGACGTTCCTGATCCTGGCGGGTCAGCGAGCGCCATTGTTCGCCGAGGCGCGCTTGCATCTGCCGGAAGGCGGCGTCGAGTACGGCAATTTCATCGTGGCTGGCGGCTTTTTCTACCGGCTCTGGCTCGGGCGAGGCGGGCGGTGCCGACGGAACACCATTGATATCGAACTGACTGACTTTCTCGGTCAAGCGGCGCAATGGCCGGGTGATCAGGCCAAATGCTGTGAGGCCGGCAATCAGGCACAGCAACGCCACCAGCCCAATGGACAACAACGCGGTATTGAGCGCTGCGCTGGTGGCGCCGCGTTCGGCGAAGCGGTCATGCTCTTCGCTGAGCAACACCACATAGAGATAACCGGCCGGTTGACCGTTGACCCGCAATGGCGCGGCGCTGAACACCTTGCTGCCATCGACGCTGCGCGGATCGTCGCCGAGAATCGGCAGGGCCTCACCTTTGAGCAAACGCTGGATCGGCGCCAGATCGACTTGCTCCCGGCGAATCCGGCCTTCGGGCGCGGCGCTGCCGACAATTCGGCCCCCAGTGTCCAGCAGATAGACCTCGACACTGGGGTTGACCAGCATCAGCTGGCTGAACAGTTCGCGCACGGCATTGGGCATCGGGCCATTGCGGTCCATTAGCACCGTGTCGTGGGCGATGTGTTGCGCCAGATCCCGCGACAACCCTTGCACCACTTCCAGTTCATGCATCTGGTTGGAGCGCACCTGCATCCATGCCGAGGTGCCGCAGCACACCAGCAACAGCACGGCGAACACCAGGGACAGGCGTTGGGTCAGGGTCAACCTCATGGCTGTTCTCCGCTCGTCGCGAATTTGTAACCACGTCCCCACACGGTGAGGATGCGCGCCGGTTGCGCCGGATCGGCTTCGATCTTGGCCCGCAGGCGGTTGATGTGGGTGTTGACCGTGTGCTCGTAGCCTTCATGGCTGTAGCCCCACACCGCGTTGAGCAAGTCCATGCGCGAGAAAACCTTGCCGGGCTGACGGACGAAAAAGTACAGCAGGTCGAACTCCCGCGGCGTGAGGTCAAGACGACGGCCATCGAGGGATACTTCACGTGTGATCGGGTCGATGGAGAGGCCGTCCGTGATCAGGCTGCCAGCGTCCATTTTAAGGTTGCGGGCCATGGCGTCGACCCGTCGCAGCAATGCTTTGACCCGTGCAACCAGCTCTAGAATGGAGAAGGGTTTGGCCAGGTAGTCGTCGGCACCGAGTTCCAGCCCCAGAATCCGATGGACTTCGCTGGAGCGCGCACTGGTGATGATGATCGGCGTGTAGCGGGCCATGGCCCGGGCGCGGCGGCAGATTTCCAGGCCGTCGACGCCGGGCAGCATCAGGTCGAGGATCAATGCGTCCCAGCTTCCTTGCTGCAGCAGTCGCATGCCCTCATCGCCGTCGGCGCAGTGCACCACCTCGAACTGCTCATCGCGAAGATGCAGGCAGATAAGGTCGGCGATATGCAGGTCGTCCTCGACCACCAGGACGCGTTTGGTCTGTTCCATGGAGCTCAATCCTTTGTGACGCAATGAACACATTGTGCGGGTTTTCCTGAGGCTGAGTTATCACGAATTATTTAACTCCTCGTGAGGATTTGGCGATCAACTCAAGCCTAGGCTGTGTTCCATGCAAGGCATCTGGAATTTTGGAGAAGGCCCATGTTTTCACGGCGACAGTTTCTCGTAGCAAGCGGCGGGCTGGGGGCTGCAGCCCTGGTGGTCGGTGTATTGCCAAAATTTTCCGCAAGCGTCGCGCTGATCGATGAGGCCCGCGCGGCAGAGGTTTTCGAGGTGACCCACAGCGACAGCGAATGGCGCGCCATGCTCAGCGCCGAGCAGTACGAGATCCTGCGTGAAGAGGGCACCGAACGGGCCTACAGCAGCCCGCTGAACAACGAGCATCGGGAGGGCGTTTTTGCCTGCGCCGGTTGTGATCTGCCGTTGTTTTCTTCCGACACCAAGTTCGACAGCCGCACTGGCTGGCCGAGTTTCTGGGCGCCACTGGACAACGCGGTCGCCACCCGTCAGGACCGCTCCTTCGGCGTGCTGCGCGAAGAGGTCCACTGCCGTCGTTGCGGTGGTCACTTGGGTCATGTTTTCGAAGACGGGCCAAAGCCCACCGGTCTGCGCTACTGCATGAACGGCCTGGCGCTGACTTTCAAGCCACAGGCGTAATCCATGGGCACTTCCTTTCACTCACTTCACGCAGGTCGACGTTATGTGGCTTCTGGTCCTCGCTTATCTCGGTGGTGTGCTGACGATCGTCAGCCCGTGCATTCTGCCGGTATTGCCCTTTGTCTTCGCTCGCACCGGGCAGCCGTTTATGAAGAGTGGCTTACCGCTGCTGGCGGGGATGGCGCTGACCTTCGCGCTCGTCGCCTCGTTGGCGGCGGTGGGCGGCGGCTGGGTGGTGCAAGTCAATCAGTACGGTCGCTGGCTCGCGTTGCTGTTCGTTGCACTGTTCGGGCTGACGCTGTTGCTGCCTCGGTTGGCCGAGCGCCTGACGCGTCCACTGGTGGCGGCCGGCGGTCGGCTGTCGGAAGCCGCGGCTGCCGATACCCGGCCGCGTCCCGGCGCTTCGTTGCTGATCGGTGTTGCCACAGGCCTGCTCTGGGCGCCTTGCGCCGGGCCGATTCTGGGCCTGCTGTTAACTGGCGCGGCGCTGCAGGGGGCAAACATTGCCACCACCTTGTTGCTACTGGCTTACGCGGCCGGCGCCGCCACCTCTCTCGCCGCGGCACTGCTACTAGGCGGTAAAGTCTTCGCCGCGATGAAGCGCTCGATAGGCGCAGGCGAGTGGCTGCGTCGAGGCTTGGGGGGCGCGATGCTGGCCGGTGTGGCGGCAATCGCTTTGGGGCTGGATACCGGGATTCTGGCGCGGGTATCGACAGCCTCCACCGGCGATATCGAGCAGGCGTTGGTAAGCCGATTCGCCGGTAAGTTGCCGACCGACAGTGGGGCGATGATGTCGCAGATTCCACGGGGCGGCGATCAACCCGCCGGCAGCATGAAAATGACCGCCAAGATACCGGGCGAACTACCGATTGAAGGCAACCTTCCATCGCTGGACGGCGCTGTGCAATGGCTCAATTCACCCCCTCTCACCGCCCAGGCCTTGAAGGGCAAGGTTGTGCTGGTGGATTTCTGGACTTACTCCTGCATCAACTGCCTGCGCACCCTGCCGTATGTGAAGGCCTGGGCCGAAAAGTATCGTGATCAGGGCTTGGTGGTGATCGGCGTCCATACGCCCGAGTTTGCCTTCGAACGTGATGTAGGCAACGTCACCAAAGCCATGAAAGACCTGGGCATCACTTATCCGGTGGTAATCGACAACGACTATAAGGTCTGGCGTGCTTTCAACAACCAATACTGGCCAGCCCACTATTTTGCCGATGCTCAGGGGCGCATTCGTTATCACCACTTTGGTGAAGGCAAATACGCCGAATCGGAGCGAGTGATTCAGCAACTGCTGCGTGAAGCGGGTGCCGCGAAAGTCGCGGACGGGTTGATCAATGCTCGTGCCGAGGGTGTCCAGCTCGCCCCGAACATGAATGAAGTGCGATCGCCGGAAACTTATGTCGGCTACCGACGGGCGGAGCATTTCGTTGCTGAAACCGATCTGGCGCCAGACAAGGTGACGGCCTATAGCCCACCGGCACAGCTGGCCCTCAATAACTGGAGCCTGGATGGCCAATGGACTGTCGGTCCAGAGCGGGCTGTTTCAAACGCACCGGCCAGTCGTATCGTCTACCGCTTCCACGCTCGCGATCTGCATCTGGTATTGGGCCCCGGTGCTGACGGCAAACCGGTGCGTTTCAAAGTGTTGATTGACGGCAAGCCCCCAGGTGATGCCCACGGTGTCGACGTGGCGCCCGATGGCAGCGGCAGCGTCACCGAGCAGCGGTTGTATCAACTGGTACGCCAGACCGCAGGCGTAAAGGACCGGACATTCAGCATTGAGTTTCTCGATCCCGGTGTGTCGGCGTATGCGTTTACGTTTGGCTGATAGCCTCATTCACTCAGGACACAAGCCATGAAAACCCTATATAACTGGCGTCGCACCCTGTTGGGATTGGCCGCCGCCAGTGTTATCGGTCAGTGCGCAGCGTTCTCTATCGGAGGCGCCGAAGAGGCGGTCATCATTTCGCCACCAACGCTCGACGAGAACACTCAAGCGCGCAGTGAAACGGCAATTTTTGCGGGTGGTTGCTTCTGGGGCGTCCAAGGGGTATTTCAACACGTCAAAGGGGTGAAGAACGCCGTCTCCGGTTACGCGGGCGGCACAGCCGACACCGCTCAATACGAGCGGGTCAGCAATGGCGATACCGGTCATGCGGAGGCCGTCGAAGTCACCTACGATCCGGCTCAAGTCAGTTATGGCAGCCTGTTGCAGATCTATTTCTCGGTGGCCCATAACCCCACCGAACTCAACCGCCAGGGGCCGGACCGCGGCACCCAGTATCGATCGGCGCTTTTCCTGAAAAGCGCTGAACAGCAACGCGTCGCCCAGGCCTACATCGCGCAACTCGACGCCGCCCATTCGTTCAATAAACCCATCGTGACCAAACTGGAAACCTACAACGGCTTCTACCCGGCGGAGGAGGAGCATCAGGACTTCCTGACCGAGCACCCGACGTATCCCTACATCGTGATCAATGACCTGCCGAAAGTAGCGCAGTTGAAGCAGTTGTATCCGGATCGGTATCGGGAGAAGCCGGTGTTGGTGAAGGCTGGTCAATAGTGATTGGCTACTTCAAGCGCGAGCGTTCCATCGCAATGGTCGACGTTTCAAAGCCCAGCTTTGAAAAGAAATCCGAGGCGCCTTCACGGCCTGCTCGCAGAAGCCAGGTAATGGCGGTGTTGTCGCCCATGACATGCTCAACCAGGGCGCGACCGACGCCTTCACGTCGAGTTTGTCCGCACACGACAACCATCGACAGATAACCGTTGGACAACCCGTCGGTGATACCTCGGGCAAACCCGACGATGCGGGAGTCCTTTATCGCAAGAGCTGTACGTTGGGAGTTAGCGATCAACTGCGCGAAATGCTCAACTGAGCCGGTGCGGTGAGCCCAACCATTCTCGCCAAGAAAAAGACGCACGGATTCCACGTCCGAGGGCCGCACATCACGAACAAGCACGGGAATATTCATCCCGAAATCACATTCTTACCTGCGATCTTGGACCGATACAGCGCCTGATCGGCCCTGGCCAGCAAGCCGGTCTGTTGTTCTTCTTCAAAACGTTGCACCACGCCAAAACTCATGGTGACTTGATAGTCCCCGACCGGCAGCAGGCTCGACAAACCGTGACGGATTCTTTCAGCGAGTGCCCTGGCGTCTGCTAACAAAGTATTGGGCAGGATCATGATGAACTCGTCACCACCCCAGCGCGCTAACAGATCGCCTTCGCGCACGCAGTGCTTCACGCTCTCGATCACCTGCACCAATGCCGCATCACCCAAGGCATGGCCGTAGTGATCGTTGATGTTTTTGAAGTCATCGATGTCCATGGCGATCAATGATAGCGGCTGGCGAAAGCGTTGGGCGCGGTCGCATTCCTGGGGCAGGGCTTTTTCCAGTCGATAGCGATTGGCGATGGAAGTCAGCACATCGGTTTCCGCCAGTTTGCGATTCTCTTCGAGTTGAATCTGCAGCTGCTGATTGACCCGAGACAATTCCCGGGTGCGTTCTTCGACGATGGCTTCGAGGGATTGATTGCGTCGTTCCATTTCTTCGAACAGGCGTTTCTTGTCTTCGATACTGCGGTGCGCGCCGACCATTCGCGCCACCGAACCATCGGCATTACGTGCCAGCACGTAGCCGCGATCTTCGATCCAGGTGTAAGTGCCATCGCGCATGCGGCAGCGATACTCGGCTTGATAACCGGGAGCGCGCTGATTGAGGTAGTCATCAAACAGTGCCATGACCCGCGAAAAATCGTCGGGGTGGATCACGTTTTCCCAGGTCAGCACGTTGTTATCCAGAGAATGAGGCGTATAGCCGAGCATCTCGTACCACCCGGGGTTGCGATAAACGAACCCGGTGTTGGCATTCCAGTCCCAGATGCCATCGCTCACCAGTTCCAGAATGGTGTGCAGCATGTCTTCGTTAAAATCTGACAGATTGAACTTCAACGGCTCGATATTCGATGCCTCACCCATCATCGGTCTCCCTGCCGAACTGATATCAACGTGACTCGTCAGTCGAGGAGATTAGTTCATGGGGTATTGCCCCTGCTAGGGGGCGTTCTCAATTAGTTTCCCCGCCGCGTTGTCGCCTTAAAGCGGGCCAGGCAAGGCGCAGGCCGCTGGGAATGGTTGTTCCCTTTCCAAGGCCTGCAACGCAGCCTGGCCCGTTTTAAGGCACAACCCGAAGGGCCGGGCCTGCTGTTGTGCAGGGCTGCGTTGCTCGAAGCTTATTTGGAATGACCAAACCACGCTTCTCGCGCCTTGCCCTGCACAACAGCAGACCCGGCGCGGTGGGGAAACTAATTGAGAACGCCCCCTAATGCTGGCCCCACCTCTGCAGCGCAAAGTCGACGAAGCTGCGCAATTTCGGCAAACGGTAGCGGTCCTGGGCGTACACCAGGTTCATCGGCCGACTCGGCAATTGGTAGTCCTGCATCAAGGCCACCAGTTTTCCGTCCTGAAGGTCCTGCTCCACCAATGCATCGGGCACCATCACGATACCCATACCGGTGCGCGCCGCTTGGTGCAGCCCCGCCGAACTGTTGATCAACATCGGTCCGCTGACCGCCACCATGACTTCGCCTTCGGGGCCTCTCAGACGCCATTGTTTGGCTACCGAGTGCCAGTCATCTCCGGCCGGGTAGGCGAAGGCCAGGCAGTCATGGTGTTGCAGGTCGGCGGGCTTTTCCGGAGTGCCTCGGCGCGCCAGATAGTCCTTCGATGCGCACAGGGTCATCGTGTAGTCGATGAGCGGGCGGGCGATCATGTTGGACATCTCGGAAGTGCCCAAGCGAATCGCCACATCGAAACCGTTGTCGAGCAGATCCAGGCGCTGGTTGGTCAAAACGACGTCGAGTTTGACCTGCGGACAGCGCAGGGCGAATTCGCTCAGGGCCGGTGCCAGCCGTTCGGTGCCGAAGGTCAGCGGCGCGGTGATGCGCAAGGTGCCGCTCGGCTCGTCGAGGGTCTGTTCGGCCAGGCGTTCGGAATCGGCCACCAGCCCCAATACCTCGAGACAACGTTGATAGTACGACGTGCCGAATTCCGTCAGCCGCTGGCGTCGTGTCGTACGGTTAAGCAGGCGCACACCCAGACGTTGCTCCAGGGCTCGAAGATGATTGCCGACCATGGTCGTGGACATTTCACACTGCAAAGCGGCGGCGGTCATGCTGCCGGCTTCCACCACTCTTACGTAAACGGTCATTGCCTGGAACAAATCCATTATCAAGCTCAGCTTTAAAATGATTGAAGTGTTGCAGTGTTTATCCAGCTCAGGTGGCTAACCATACTGCAAAAACACCGACTATTAATGGAGTTTGATGTCATGACCGCCGCCTGCCTGATGAGTACCTACCAACCCTTGGCCCTGAGCTTCAGCAAAGGTCTGGGCACGCGCTTGTGGGATCAGGCCGGTCGCGAATATCTGGACGCGGTGGCGGGCGTGGCGGTGACCAATGTAGGCCATTCCCATCCGCGAATTGTGTCGGCCATCAGCGAACAGGCCGGGCTGTTGTTGCACACCTCCAACCTGTACAGCATCGACTGGCAACAGCAGCTGGCACAGAAACTGGTTCGGTTGTCTGGCATGGACCGGGCGTTCTTCAATAACTCTGGCGCCGAAGCCAATGAAACCGCGCTGAAACTCGCGCGGCTTTACAGCTGGCACAAAGGCATCGAGCAGCCGCTGGTGGTGGTCATGGAAAACGCCTTTCACGGTCGTACTCTTGGCACCTTATCCGCCAGTGACGGCCCGGCGGTGCGCCTGGGGTTTAACGAATTGCCGGGGGACTTCATTAAAGTGCCATTCGGCGACCTCGCAGCGCTAGAGGCGGTGCAACATGCCCACGGACCGCGCATCGTAGCGATCCTGATGGAGCCGATTCAGGGCGAAAGCGGTGTGCAAGTGGCGCCACCCGGTTATCTCAAAGCGGTACGTGAACTGTGCAACCGGCGCGCCTGGCTGCTGATGCTCGACGAGATCCAGACCGGCATCGGCCGCACCGGCCAGTGGTTTGCGTTCCAGCACGAAGGCATCATCCCGGACGTCATGACCCTGGCCAAAGGCCTCGGTAATGGCATCCCTATTGGTGCCTGTCTGGCCCGGGGCAAAGCAGCCGACCTGTTCACCCCCGGCAGCCACGGCAGCACGTTTGGCGGAAATCCGCTGGCGTGCCGGGTGGGGTGCACTGTGCTGGAGATTATTGAAGAACAAGACCTGCTGGAAAACGCCAAACTGCAGGGTGAACGCTTGCTCGCCAGATTGCGCATCGAATTGGCCGATGAACCCAACGTCCTGGCGATTCGTGGCCAGGGCTTGATGATCGGCATCGAACTCAAACAACCGATCCGCGACCTGACCCTGATCGCCGCCCGGGATCACGGCTTGCTGATCAACGTGACACGGGGCAAGACCATACGCCTGCTGCCACCGTTGACGATTGATGAGCGGGAAGTGGAGATGATTGTCAGAGGGGTGTGTCGGGCGGTGAGCGCAGCCTGACTTCTCTTGGATATGCGCATTCCCCAGAATCGGTGTCTGCGCCAGTGGAATCAGGAACGATCAGTCGGTTTGTTCCATCGTACTAACGAAAGCCGTGACTTCAGCCCGGTTCATCAGTTGAAGTTTCGAAGCACTAAACCCTTCGAACAAACGCTGATGCGCGACAAATCCACTGGACCCTTCACGAGTACGGTAGCTGCCGGCCCACTCCAGTAACGCGATCAGCAATTCGTCATTGTCGTCCCGCTTCGACTCTCGCAGGCGAATATTATTGACGCAGTCTTCATCCTCCAGACACAGCCAGATCAGCGCCGTCGCCTGCTCCACAAGCTCACTGACCATCCAGTCGTAAACGCCCTCAATAACCCAGCGTTCTTCACTGGCTGCCACCCGCGCCATTCCCAGCGCTTCGGCGCGTGGACGAGCGATGCTGTGTTCATCGGATATCCAGTGAGTCAGGTCGAGATCGATCCAGGGTACTTGCAGGTGCTCGGCCAGACGTTTGGCCAACCAACTCTTGCCCGAACCGGAGTTGCCGATGATCAGGGTTCGGGTGAGGTTGATGGTGTGCAGGTAATAATTGCTCATGGCAACTCGGGCAAAGTCATTCAACCGCTTCGGAAATTTCAGGCGCGATCATCCGCGTCTTCGGCGATCCATCCGCATTGAATTGATAAATATCCTGCGGCTGGCCCTTTTCATTGAAGAACACTTGGCCGATCCCTGCCGAGTTCCACAGCCGTTCCCCGGCTTCGGCGTGTTCGGGAATGTGCGGAACAATGCGCATGCGCCGGCGCTTGGTCAGCCAGTTGAGGGGCGAGCGGGGCGAGTAGAGCCAGCGGTTGAGGCGGTCGAACCATTCGAGCAGGGCGGGCGGGAATTCGTTTTTAATGCCGCTGCTGGTGATCTGCCAGATTCGTGGGCCGGCCTTGCGGTGTCGGATCAGTACTTCGTAGACGAAGGAATAATGCACATCACCGGACAGCACCACGTAGTTACCGGGAGTGCGGGAGTGTCGGAAAATGTTCAGGATCACTTGGGCCGCGCCGCGATGGGCCATCCAGTTTTCCGCGTCCACCAACAGCGGATAGCCGCACCAGCTAAACACTCGTTGCACGGTTTCGATCAGTTTGACGCCGAAAATCGGTGCCGGCGAAACGATGATCGCCGAGGGATGATCGAGCAATTCCTGCTGCAGCTCGCTGAGCGCTTCCCAATCCAGCAGGCCGGACGGTTGCTTGAGCGTCATCTCGCTGCGCCAGCGCCGAGTGCGTGTGTCGAGCACCACCAGTGCCGGGCGGGTGGGCAGCACGTAATGCCACTTCTGAAAGCTCAGCAGCTCATCGATCAAGCTATCCTGGACATCGCTGTCGAGGTAATGGTCTTGCCCAGTGGCACTCAATAGCCGGGTTTTCTCCAGCATGCCGCCAAACGCGTCCGGGTTGTTGCCCCAGCCTTGGCACAGCATATAAGCGAGCAGTGCGTTGCCGATGATGCGCTTGGAGAACGGATGGCCGTAGGCCGTTTCCTCCCATTGCGCGGAAAGATTCCAGTCATCGGTAATGTCGTGGTCGTCGAAAATCATCAGGCACGGCAGATGCGCCATCGCCCGCCCAACACCACCCAGTCCTTTCTTGAACTCATCAATGCGCGTCTGCTCCAGGGCATAACGCTTGCGTCGTTCGGGCGTCAGTGCCGGTGGTTGCGGCGCGATCAGTGTCCAGGACGTTGGCGACCATACCAATAGGTACATGGCCATGACCTCGGCGAAGGTCACCAAATGATTGTCGGCGCTGCTACTGGTAAAAATCGGCTTACGCGCTCCACCGAAAAATCGTTCGCGCAGGGTTTCGTTGCTCTCAAGCGCCGGTAACAAATCCGCACGATGGTAGTAACTGGCCGGGTGTTCATAGAGCCTGGCGCTGTCGCTGACCACCGCACCGTCGAGGTGTTCGTCGAACAGTCCCAGACGCTCGATCAAGGCATGAATCGACCGCAACATTGGCCCCGCGACATCGTCCGCGTACACCTGATCGCCGCTCATCATTAATAGCGCGGGGCGCTTGCAAGCGTCCGGCTCGGACTCCAGCAGCCGATCGACGCACAACAAACCATCGGCCGCCGGATGGTGAGGTTTACGGCAGGAGCCATGCAGCAACTGATCGATCCGCGAGCGCAACACGAAATTCGGGCAACGCGCTTCGCCATATAGTAGATGAGGCGCCCATTCGCGGATGCCCGACTGAGCGCCATCCGCTTCGGTGATCAGCAGGTCGTACTCGATCAACGTGTCGCAGGGCAGGGCGGCATCCAGTGACACATCAATCAAATGAACGAAGGCATGAGTACCGACCGGGATGATCGTGCATTGCCCCGCGTCGAAGCGGATGTCGATTCCTTGCAGACGCAGCGTCAGCGTCAGCGCACGCGACCCCACCAGCCACAGCAGCAGTCGCGTGGGTTCCAGGCGCCGTAATAGCGGGCCGACGAGGACTGGTGGCAATGGAGAGTGATCGGCGGGCAATGGCAAAGGTACGGACATCCTGGTTAAAGACTCTTGGTGCAGAGAGGCGGGCGATGATAGCGCAGACGGTGGCGAGGATTGTCTGATGGCCAATGGCTTATGCCTGAATCTGGGGTGTCGATGAGTAAAGCAAGGACTGCTTATAGAAGCAGAAATCAGTACTCGCCTTGAGGCGCTTTGCTAAGGGGAAAATTAATCGCAACAGGTGGTTGACCACGAAATAAAATGCTGTACTATTCGCCTCCCGCTAACGAGAGATCGAAAGCGCAAGTGGTTGAAGTTGTTGAAGAATTCTTCGAAAACTTCTGAAAATAACCGCTTGACAGCAACAGAGGCTGCTGTAGAATGCGCGCCTCGGTTGAGACGAAAGATCTTAACCAACCGCTCTTTAACAACTGAATCAAGCAATTCGTGTGGGTGCTTG
>NZ_JYLB01000007.1 GCF_001042905.1 Pseudomonas lini | reverse complement strand
CTGGCTTCGATGAACTGAAGCGTAACCGCTGCCGAAAACTGCGTAACTCTTTGTTTACCAAGGAGTTTTCCGTTTCGACTGCGCCGGAAGTGGGGCGAATTATAGACTTCCAGAATCTGCCGTCAACCTCTAATTACGCCTTTCTTGCAGAAGGTGCCTTTTTGGCTGTTAAACGAGGAATCCGGCGGGTTACAGGCGGCAATCTCAACACCAACAACAACGCACCTATAGAAGCATAGATCGCCCACTCCTTCAGATCGGCACGCACGATCCACAACATATGCAGCAATCCAAGCCCGAGAACCACATAGACCAACCGATGCAGTTTCTTCCAGCGAGAACCCAAACGCCGTTGACTGTAGCGATTGGAGGTAACCGCCAATGCCAGCAAACAGAGAAACCCCAGGACTCCGACAATAATGTACGGACGCTTGCGCAACTCGATACCCAGCTGCGACCAATCAAAGCCAAGAATAAACGCCGTGTAACCGCTCAAATGCAGAACCACATAAGCGAAGCACCACAACCCCAACTGCCGCCGAACCGCTATCCACCCCGGCCAACCGGTGAGTTTCTGCAAAGGCGTCATGCTTAATGTAATCAGCAGCAGGACAAGTGCCCCCAGCCCTAGACGGTCGACCAGTACCTTGCCCGGATCTGGCCCCAACACATCCCCCAAGGCCTGATACAACCAAAGCAGCGGCCAAATCGCTGCTGCGATGAAGACGCCAATACGCCAGAACGGATATCGCATCAGTAATTCTTCCGCAGATCGAGCCCTGTATATAGAGAAGCGACTTCATCCGAGTAGCCATTGAACATTTGCGTGTCCCGCACATTGGGCTTGAACAGGCCGCTCGGCAAACGCCTTTCCCGTGCCTGAGTCCAGCGCGGGTGATCGACAGTCGGGTTCACGTTCGCATAGAAGCCATACTCATCCGAGGCGATACTCTGCCAGGTGGTTTTCGGCTGCTCGCTGACCAAGCTGATCCGCACGATGGATTTAATGCTCTTGAAGCCGTACTTCCAAGGCACCACCAGACGCAGCGGCGCACCGTTCTGATTCGGCAACTCACGCCCGTACATGCCCACAGCAAGAATCGCCAACGGATTCATCGCCTCATCCAGACGCAGCCCTTCTACATAAGGCCAGTCGATCAGGGCAAAACCGGAACGCTGCCCGGGCATACTCTTGGGATCCTGCAAGGTTTCGAAGCGAATGAACTTGGCTTTGGACGTCGGCTCGACCTCCTTGAGCAACGCCGAAACAGGAAAACCGATCCACGGAATGACCATCGACCAGGCTTCCACACAGCGAAGACGATAGATGCGCTCTTCCAGTTGATAAGGCTTCATGAAGTCTTCCAGCGCATACCGCCCCGGCTTACCCACCTCCCCGTCCACTACCACGCTCCACGGTTCGGTTTTCAGCGCACCGGCGTTGGCCGCGGGATCACCTTTATCGGTACCGAACTCATAGAAATTGTTGTAGTGGGTCGCATCCTTGAAAGGTGTGATCGCCTCGTCTTTGACGTTGACCGCCCCCCATTTGGTAGAAGGAAGCTTTTCGGCAAACCAGGAGGGCGCCTTGCCAGGCTCTACATCAGCATAACGCGCAACATCGTCAGCACTCGCCCAACGCGGCAGACTGCTCACCGCCAAACCGGCAACGGCGGCACCTAATACACTGCGACGAGAAAGGTAGAGGGATTCAGGCGTGACGTCCGACTCATGACAGTCAGACGCTTTGGGGACTTTGATCAGCATGACAACTCCGCAGCTTTGGAGGACAGATGCACCCATAGACTGCGGAGTATGAGGGAAATTACATCACTCGGCTTTTTTGTGCCGGCGAAGGCGCAGCAGGTACTGCACCGGCCCGGAAGCCGCATAGGCAAGGAAAACCAGCAGAAGGATGCGTGGCGGATCACTGAACACAACGGCGAATACCAATACCACTGCGAGGATCGCGACAAAAGGAACGCGCCCTTTCAAGTCCAGCTCCTTGAAGCTGTTGTACTTGATGTTACTGACCATCAGCATGCCAGCGGCGGCAACCATCAGTGCAACCAGGAACGACATCTTGGAACCCTGAATGCCGTAGTCGCTGAATGCCCAGACAATGCCCGCAACCACACCGGCGGCAGCCGGGCTGGCCAGACCGATGAAGTAACGTTTGTCTGCAGTGCCGACCTGAGTGTTGAAACGCGCCAGACGTAATGCCGCACCCGCTACATAGATGAAGGCGACCATCCAGCCGACCTTGCCCATGTCACCCAGGGCCCAACCGAATGCCAGCAATGCCGGCGCCACACCAAAGGCAACCATGTCCGACAGCGAGTCGTACTCGGCACCGAAAGCGCTTTGAGTATTGGTCATACGGGCAACGCGACCATCGAGGCCGTCAAGCACCATGGCGACGAAAATCGCGATCGCGGCAAACGCAAAATATTTGCTCGCGCCGATCGCATCACCAGCACTCAAGGCACTCTGGGCGCTCATCGAGTTGATGATGGAATAGAACCCTGCGAAGAGGTTCGCAGTGGTGAACAGATTCGGCAGAAGATAGATACCACGATGCCGGACTTTACGGCCTTCAGCGTCATGCCCTTCTTCGATGTGTTCATCGATAGGCAGAAGGCTTTCGGCGTCAGAAGCCTGCTTTGGCTCTTCGGGACGTTCGCTCATGGACATTTACCTTGCAACGGGGTGGAAAGTTTCGACAGGTGTCTGGGACGACGGTTCGGCCACAAACAATGCAGCTTTATACCAGAACCGGCGGATCCAAACGAAAAAACGCGGCCTAGGCCGCGTTTTCCGTACAAGCTCGGGACTTAGTTCTTGGCTTTGTCGACGATCTTGTTGGCACCGATCCAAGGCATCATGGAGCGCAGTTGCTCACCGATGATTTCGATACCGTGAGCGGCGTTGTTACGACGCTTGGCGGTCATCGAAGGATAGCCGGTGGCGCCTTCGCTGATGAACATCTTGGCGTATTCGCCGTCCTGAATACGTTTCAGGGCGTTGCGCATGGCCTGACGGGATTCGGCGTTGATCACTTCCGGACCGGTCACGTACTCGCCGTACTCAGCGTTGTTGGAGATCGAGTAGTTCATGTTGGCGATACCGCCTTCGTACATGAGGTCAACGATCAGCTTCAGTTCGTGCAGGCATTCGAAGTAGGCCATTTCCGGCGCGTAGCCAGCTTCAACCAGAGTTTCGAAACCGGCTTTTACCAGCTCAACGGTACCGCCGCACAGTACGGCTTGTTCGCCGAACAGGTCGGTTTCGGTCTCGTCCTTGAAGGTGGTTTCGATGATGCCGGTACGACCGCCACCAACGCCAGCGGCGTAGGACAGTGCAACGTTTTTGGCGTTGCCCGAAGCATCCTGGTAGATAGCGATCAGGTCAGGGATACCGCCGCCTTTGACGAACTCGGAACGCACGGTGTGGCCCGGAGCTTTCGGCGCGATCATGATCACGTCGAGGTCAGCACGTGGCACAACCTGGTTGTAGTGAATCGCGAAACCGTGGGAGAAGGCCAGGGTGGCGCCTTTCTTGATGTTCGGCTCGATTTCGTTCTTGTACAGGGCAGACTGGAACTCGTCCGGGGTCAGGATCATGACCAGGTCGGCAGCCGCTACGGCGGAAGCAACGTCAGTCACTTTCAGGCCGTGGGCTTCAGCTTTGGCAACAGTAGCCGAACCTTTACGCAGACCAACAGTAACGTCAACGCCGGAGTCTTTCAGGTTGCACGCTTGAGCGTGGCCCTGGGAACCGTAACCGATGATGGCAACTTTCTTGCCCTGGATGATCGACAGGTCGCAGTCTTTTTCGTAATAAACTTTCATGAAATTCCCCTCTATATCCTGGCCGTTCAGGCCATTCGCTAATTTGGTTTAGATGCTCAGTACTTTGTCGCCGCGGGCAATCCCGGTGACGCCACTGCGTACGGTTTCCAGAATCGAGGCAGTCCCGATCGATTGAATGAAGCTGTCGAGCTTGTCGCTGGTACCGGTCAATTGAACGGTATACACGCTAGCGCTGACATCAACGATCTGCCCACGATAAATATCGGTGGTGCGCTTGATCTCGGCGCGCTGGGCGCCGGTGGCCTTGACCTTGACCAGCATCAGTTCACGCTCGATGTGAGCACTCTCCGACAGGTCGACCAGTTTTACCACTTCGATCAGCTTGTTCAGGTTCTTGGTGATCTGTTCGATGACTTCATCATGGCCGACAGTGGTCAGCGTCAGACGCGACAGAGTCGGGTCTTCGGTGGGTGCCACGGTCAGGCTTTCGATGTTGTAGTTGCGCTGCGAGAACAGGCCGACTACACGAGACAGAGCGCCCGGTTCGTTTTCCAGAAGCAAGGAAATAATGTGCCGCATGATTAAGTACGCTCCGTCTTGCTCAGCCACATATCGCGCATGGAGCCGTCTTTGATCTGCATCGGGTAGACGTGCTCGCTGGTGTCGACCGAAATATCGATAACCACCAGGCGATCTTTCATGGCGAACGCCTCTTCCATCTTCGACTTCAAATCTTTCGATTCGGTGATGCGCACGCCAACGTGACCATAGGCCTCGGCCAGCTTGACGAAGTCAGGCAACGATTCCATGTAGGAGTGCGAGTGGCGGCTGCCATAACTCATGTCCTGCCACTGGCGAACCATACCCAGTACACCGTTATTCAGAATGACGATCTTCACCGGCAAACCGTATTGCAGGCAGGTCGACAGTTCCTGAATGTTCATCTGGATGCTGCCCTCGCCCGTTACGCAGGCGACGTCATCATCCGGGAAGCTCAGCTTGATGCCCATGGCCGCCGGAAAACCGAAGCCCATGGTGCCCAGGCCACCGGAGTTGATCCAGCGGTTCGGCTTGTTGAACGTGTAGTACTGCGCGGCGAACATTTGGTGCTGGCCCACGTCGGAGGTCACAAAGGCGTCGCCCTTGGTCACTTCGCACAGGGTTTCGATCACGGTCTGCGGCTTGATTACGCTGCCGTCACCCTTGTCGTAAGGGAACAGGCCGCGGTCACCGCGCCACTCATCGACTTGCTTCCACCAGCTGGCAACGGACTCCTTGTTCGGGGTCTCGCCGATTTCCTTGAGGATCGCGACCATTTCGGTCAGGACACTCTCGACCGGACCGACGATAGGTACGTCTGCCTTGATGGTCTTGGAGATCGAAGCCGGGTCGATGTCGATGTGAATGATCTTGGCATTCGGACAGAACTTGGCCGGGCCGTTGATCACGCGGTCATCGAAGCGCGCGCCGACTGCAAGGATCACATCGGCATGGTGCATCGCCAGGTTGGCGGTGTAGCTACCGTGCATGCCGAGCATGCCAATGAACTGACGGTCGGTGCCAGGGTAGGCACCCAGGCCCATCAGGGTATTGGTCACTGGCAGGTTGAGCATCTTCGCCAGTTCGGTCAGCGGCGCGGAGCCACCACCGAGAATCACGCCGCCGCCTGCATAAAGCACAGGACGCTTGGCCGCCAGGAGCATTTCAGCTGCCTTGCGGATTTGCCCGGAGTGACCGCGAACGGCCGGGCTGTAGGAACGCAGCTTGGCTTTTTTCGGGAAGATGTATTCGAACTTCTCGGCCGGGTTGGTCATGTCTTTCGGGATATCGACAACGACCGGACCAGGACGACCGGATTGCGCCAGGTAGAACGCTTTCTTCATGACTTCCGGGATTTCCGACGCATGCTTGATCATGAAGCTGTGCTTCACGATCGGCCGGGAGATACCGATCATGTCGGTTTCCTGGAATGCATCGGTACCTACCATGGTGCTAGGCACCTGGCCGGAAATGATCACCATCGGAATGGAGTCCATATAGGCCGTGGCAATACCGGTGATGGCGTTGGTTGCACCCGGGCCGGAGGTTACCAGTACCACACCGGCTTTACCGGTGGCACGGGCATAGCCGTCAGCCATATGGGTCGCAGCCTGCTCGTGACGAACCAGGATGTGGGTCACTTCCGGTTCTTTGAACAGGGCATCATAGACATGAAGAAGAGCACCACCCGGGTACCCGTAGATATATTTGACGCCTTCGTCACGCAAAAAGCGGACGAGCATCTCACCGCCAGATAAAAGCTCCACGTTGTTCACCTCTAAAACGCCAGAATACCGCCCACATACAAAGAGGACGGGTCTTAATAGGTTTACTTCTCGGCAGAGCATGAGCGACGGTGGTCGCCGACTACGTCAGCACTGACTGAGCAAGTATTGGGATCGTCCCAAGTGTTGCGGGCCTTTCCCACCCAGCGCGAGGTAACGCGTTGCGGGTGTAACAGGTCGGCGCGGATGTGCGCCTCATGATCTACCGAGTGGGTCTGCTTCTGGCAGTCCCTCTACAGCGGACTTTGGATTCTTCTGTTTCGCCCATCGCAAGTCAAGCCGTCAATGTGCTTTATTCGAACTAAGCGCATGAGAACGCAAGAAAAAACCTTTAAACCGCAACTGTGTTAGCTTCGATTGCGCACCCATGACAAGGAAATGGCATGCGAACGTTCTTCTTCACCGCCGGTTTGCTGATCAGCCTGAGCCCTTTGTGCATGGCGGGTCAGATCTATAAATGGGTCGATGCCCAGGGCGTCACTCATTTCGATGCGCAACCGCCCCCAGGCCAGGAGCCCACCCTCGTGGTGACGCCCGCCCCGCCCGTCGGCAAACCGGACACGCCAACGCGCAGCAACGTCATAGGCGATCAACGGGCCATCGACACCAAAGTAAAAAAGCAGGTTGCCGAGCAGCAAGCCCAGCTAAAAGTATTCTGCGAACAGGCCCGAACGAACCTGGCTCAACTGCAGAATAATCCGCGACTACGAGAGGATGTCGAAGGTGAGATGCGCCGCCTGACCGACCAACAACGTCAGGAGCGCATCACCGAAGCACAGAAACAGATTGCGAAAAACTGCATGTAGGAGCTGTCGAGTGAAACGAGGCTGCGATCTTTTGATCTTGTTTTTAAAGCAACATCAAAAGATCGCAGCCTCGTTTCACTCGACAGCTCCTACACTGTTCCTACAACGGATCGGCGTTAGCGAGAGGCGGTGATCAACAGGTCGAACTCTTTGAGCAAGACCTGAAGCTGCCGATCCTTACCCTGGACGTTGCGGGCGGCGAAGACCATTTCGGCCATCTCCTGAATCCCCGACGCGTTAGGTAATGGCAGGTCTTGTTCCAGGATCGACTTCATTCTTGGCAGGAAGATCCATTGCAGCCATTGCTCGAAATCCAGCGTATCCACCGAAAATGGCTCGACACTGGAAAGCGCTTCAGCGGACGGCGAGACTTCGTCCCACCAGCCCTGGACGCGCAGTTCGCGCTCGATCAACAGCAACTGTTCGGCAATCTTCGGGAAGCGCGCATCCATCACAGCGAGACCTTGGCCTTCTGACGAGCCAACGCCGCACCGGCGGAGTCACCCTGCTTCTCACGAGCCTGGGCGATCAATTCCCACAGGCTGGCCTGAAGGGCCGGACGACCATTGGCGAGCGTCAGACCACGACGAGCGAATTGCTCGGCCTGTGCCGCATCGCCTTGGGCCATACGCACCTGGGCCAGGCGATAAAGCACTTGCGGCTCACGCGGCGCGACACGCTGGGCGCGCTCGAGACTGGAGGACGCGCCATTAAGGTCGCCGCTGGCCTGTTGCTGCTGGGCAGTGGTCAACAACGCCAGGACCGGACCGTCCAGTTGCTCATCGGCAGACAAGCCACCGGAGCTCGCCGAAGGAATCCCGCTCGGCGTCGATGGCATGCTGTAGCTGCCCTGATTGATCGGTGCCGACTGGACCGGCGAGGTATCGATCGGCCCCGGAGTGATCGGGCCCGGAGTAATTGGCGAAGTGCTGATCGGTGCCGAGGAAACGGCGCCACCACCCGGCACCATCACCACAACGCCAGTGTCACCTTGCGGGATTGCCTGAGTCTGGCCTTGCACAGGACGTTTTACCGTCGTTTGACGGTAACCGCCATTCGCCGAAATCCGCTCGCTGTTGGAGACGGCGGTGCCCGAATCCACAACCGGGATCGAACCACGCTGTACGGTGGAGCAGCCGCTGAGCAAAGCCACGGCAGTCACCGCTGGAATCAACCACTTGTTCACTTGAAACCCTCTTTGCTTAATTCATCCATCCTTTGACCCAATCCATCACCGACTCAGCAGGGTTTTCACCACCGCAAGCGGCGCCAGGAGGCGGTTCGCTGCCGCGAATATACGGCATCTGCACCGCGCCAGGGCAACTGCCTTCAGAACCTTGCCCGGTGCGCGAATCGACCCAGGCCTGAACAATGTTGTCCGGCTGCGGCATGTCCAGCGGCAGCGGATCGGCCTTGCGCATGAAACTGGTCCAGACCTGCAACGCACCGGTGGCACCGGTGAACGGTGTCTTGCCGTTATCATCGCGCCCCAACCAGACCACTGCCAGCAGATCCTGACTGAAACCGGCGAACCAGCTGTCCCGCGAATCGTTACTGGTACCAGTCTTGCCGGCCAGGGTCAGGGTTTTCGGCAACACGTTATAAACCGAGCTGCCCGTACCTTCACGCATGACTCGTTGCATGGCGCTCTGAACCAGGTAAATGGACGCCGGATCGAACTGCTGCTGAATCTGGAACGGATAACGCTTGAGCGGCTCGCCCTCGGCAGTCAGCACGCTGCGAATCCCGCGCATCGGCGTATTGAATCCGCCGTTGGCTAGTGTCTGGTACATGGTCGCCACTTCGATCGGGGTCAAGCCACCGGCACCCAGCAACATCGACGGGAACGCCGGGAACTCGCGACTCACCCCCAGACGTGCCAGGGTCTTCAAGACATTCGGTACGCCCACCGCCAACCCGAGACGCGCGGTCGACAGGTTGTAGGAGTGCGCCAACCCTTGATAAAGGAACACCGTACCGTGGGAACGGCGATCATAATTCTGCGGTTTCCAGACCTGACCGTCCGCGCCTTTGACCGAAAAGGATTCGTCCGACAGCCAACTGGTCAGCGTGTACTGGCTTGGCTTCTCAAGAGCTGTCAGATAAACCGCCGGCTTGATCAACGAGCCGATCGGTCGTACCGCGTCCAATGCCCGGTTGAAACCGGCAAAACCCGCCTGACGGCTGCCAATCATCGCCTGGACTTCGCCGGTTTCCGGGTTGGTTACGACCATGGCCGCCTCAACCTCATCGGAACCCTTGCGCCCGGCCAGACGCTTGAACGTGTCATTGACCGAGGCTTCAGCTTTCATCTGCAGGATCGGGTCGAAGCTGGTGAAAATCCGCAGCCCCTCTTCGGTCAAGTCTTCGTCGCGGTAGTCTTCGCGCAACTGACGTTTAACCAGGTCGAGGAAGCCCGGGAACGAGCTGTCGGCCAACTTGCCGCGAGTGGTTACACCCAGTGGCATTTTCTTCGCTGCCTCAACCTGCTCGGCGGTGGCAACGCCTTGCTCCCCCAGAACATCGAGCACCAGATTGCGCCGCTCCAGCGCCCGCTCAGGGTTGCGACGCGGGTTGTAATAGGACGGCCCCTTGACCATGCCCACCAACATAGCGACTTGATGCAGTTTCAGCTCGGACAATGGCTGCCCGAAGAAGAACTGGCTGGCCAGGCCGAAACCATGCACCGCACGCTGACCATCCTGGCCGACGAACACTTCATTGAGGTAAGCCTCAAGAATTTCGGGCTTGTCGTAATGCAGTTCAAGCAACATCGCCATCATGGCTTCGGTGAGCTTACGGGTCAGGCTGCGTTCGCTGGTGAGGTAGAAGTTCTTGACCAACTGTTGCGTCAGGGTACTGCCGCCCTGGGTCATCTTGCCGCCCGAAGTGTTGACGTAAACGGCTCGGGCAATCGACTTCGGCGATACGCCCCAGTGACTGTAGAAATCCCGGTCTTCCACGGCAATCAGGGTTTCAAGCAGATATGGCGGAACCTGATCGATCTTGATCAGGATGCGGTCTTCAAGGTTTTTCGGGTAAATCCCGCCGATCAGCAGCGGCTCCAGACGTACGACCGAAAGCTTCGAACCGTTGGTCGCCGACAGCTCGGCCACGTAGTCGCCGGAGAAGCGCACACGCACGGGCTGAGCCTGTTCCATGCCCTCATAGAACTGGAAGCCCCGGGTATTCAAGTCGATGGTATTGCCATTGATTGCCGCCGCGCCGGGGCCGTTGCTGACGGCTTCGCGTCGGTACCCCAAGGCATCAAGTTCGGTGAGGAAGTCGTCCTTGCTGAGTTTTTGCCCGACGAACAGCTCGAGCGGACGCGCATATACCTTGGCCGGGATGGTCCAGCGCTTGCCGGAGAACTTCTCCTGGACCACAGCGTCAAGGTAAACCGCGAACCCGGCGAGCACCACAAGGCCGACCAGGCTGAGTTTAAGGGCCCAGCCCAGCCAGGGGCGCATGCCCCTGGAAGGTGGTTTTTTGGGGGTGCGGGGGGATCGAGTACGAGTCATGGCGGCGGATTATACGCACTTTATTCATACTCAACAGAAGCCCGCTGAGGTTTGCGTCGGGCGGACTTGCGGCCATAATGGCGGCCTTGAATTTTCCCCAGACTCTGAAGGATCGCCTGTGAGCCAGTCCCTGATCGCTGCCCTGCAAAACCCGGCCCTCTACCCGCATCCCGTAGAAGGGTTTCAGGTCATCGAAACCCATATTTCCTGGGTGCTGCTCACCGGCCCCTACGCTTATAAAGTGAAGAAGCCGGTGAATTTCGGCTTCCTCGATTTCACCAGCCTCGAGGCTCGCGAACATTTCTGCGCTGAAGAGTTGCGTCTGAACCAGCGCCTTACCCATGATTTGTATCTTGAAGTGTTGCCAGTCACCGGCAGCGCCGAAGCCCCGCAACTGGGCGGCGACGGCCCGGCCATCGAATACGTACTGAAAATGCGCCAGTTCCCGCAGAACGGTCTGCTCAGCACCTTGCAAGCCAACGGCGAATTGACCACCACGCACATCGACGAGATGGCCGCACAGATCGCTCAATTCCACCTCAGCGCGCCGAAAGTGCCTGCCGAACACGAAGCCGGCACACCGGACAGCGTCATGGCGCCAGTACGTCAGAACTTCGAACAGATCCGTCCGTTCCTCAGTGACAAGGCCGATCTGCTGCAACTGGATGCACTGCAAGCCTGGGCCGAAAGCAGCTTCGAACGCCTCAAGCCGCTGCTCGCCCAGCGCAAGGCCGACGGTTTCATTCGTGAATGCCACGGCGACATTCACTTGGGCAACGCCACCGTGATCGACGGCAACGTGGTGATCTTCGACTGCATCGAGTTCAACGAACCGTTCCGCTTCACCGACGTTTACGCCGACACCGGCTTCCTGGCCATGGACCTGGAAGACCGTGGCCTGAAGAGTCTGGCGCGCCGTTTCATCAGCCAATACCTGGAACTGACCGGCGACTATCAGGGCCTTGAGCTGCTGAACTTCTATAAAGCCTACCGCGCACTGGTTCGTGCCAAGGTCAGCCTGTTCAGCATGCCGGCCGAGGCCGATCCGGTGCAGCGCGCCACTACGCTGCGTCAGTACCGCAACTACGCCAACCTGGCGGAAAGCTACAGCACCATTCCTTCGCGCTTCCTGGCGATTACCCACGGTGTTTCCGCTGTTGGTAAAAGCCACGTGGCCATGCGCCTGGTAGAAGCGCTGGGCGCCATTCGTCTGCGTTCCGATGTCGAGCGCAAGCGTATGTTCGGCGAGCAAAACGTACCGAACGACCTGCAGGCCGGCATTTATAGTGCCGATGCCAACACCGCTACTTACAGCCGTCTGCATGAAATTGCCGGTGTAATTCTGCATGCCGGTTTCCCGGTAGTGGTCGATGCCACGTACCTCAAGCGCGACCAACGTGACGGCGCGGCAAAAATCGCCGAAGCCACTGGTGCGCCGTTCCTGATCCTCGACTGCGACGCTCCGCAAGCGGTGATCGAGAGCTGGTTGAAGCAACGCCAGGCCGACAATAACGATCCGTCCGACGCCAACCTGAGCGTTATCGCCGCCCAGCAAGCCAATCGCGAGGCCCTGACACCAGCAGAAATTCTGTGCAGCAAACGCGTCCAGACTAATGAAAGTGGCACGCTCGATACCGTCGTTGCGCAGATTCGCCAGCGCCTGCCAGGCCTGTAAGAAACTATTTCAACCGTGAAGCCTTCACCGGCTTCACGGCTGTCAAATAGTGGCACTATACTGGCGTCATAAAACCATCAGGTGATGTGACATGAGCCAGCCGAAACTTCTCGACACCCCGCTTTATGCCTTGCTACACAAAGACGACATCACAGGCTTTAACAACGAACGCCCGAAAGATGGACCTATCGACATGGTCGGTGGCGACTTTCGTGGTCTCGATCTGCGTGAACTGAACGCCGACGGCGTCGACTTCGCCGATGCGTATTTCCGCTCTGCCGACTTGCGCGGCATCGACTTTCGCAACTCATCCCTGGAAGGCGCGAGCCTGGCCCACGCGCAGATTTCCGGCGCCTACTTCCCGCCAGAGCTGAGTGCCGATGAGATTCTGATGTCGATGAATTTCGGTACGCGACTGCGTTATCGCACCCGCTAAAAGCGACGTTCTACCAGGTCCGGCGCCCCTGCTTTGCGCTGGACCCTGTACTTTTTTCACCCTGAAACTTTAGGCCTAACGCCCGTCTTCCGACTGCACTCGCAGCCTTTTCACGCCGTTTCTTGAGCCCTCTTCTTAGAAGCTTTTGCGTCGAAACCGACCAAACAATCACGCTTTTCCTACTGATGGCTACACTGCTGAGAGGCTCGCCCACGCACCGTTCGGCTGTCGCAAGGAGGCTTGATGAATGATGAACTGCAACACCTGAAAAATCTTGGCAAGACATCGGCGCAATGGCTGCATGCCGTGGGTATCCACAGTGCCTCGGACTTGCGTCGGCTGGGAGCTGTGGATGCTTATCGGGCCGTGCGCACGCGCGGTTTTCGGGCTTCCAAGGTGTTGTTGTATGCGATCGAAGGCGCACTGATGGATGTTCACTGGAACGACATTCCCGCCGAACGCAAGGAAGCCTTGAACAAACAACTGGACGCTATCTCGTCACGCCACAAGATTTGAATGGGTAATTGCGCTTACGCACACAGCCTGAAGACCAATGATTGCAGGGCCTTCACTAAGGGAACTGGTGAGATCCACAGAAATTGAAAATCAGCGGTTGACTTGGTAATGAGAATCGCTATGATTATCACAACTGGTCGCGAGACTGGTCGATATTCTGAAAAGCCCTTGGTTCGGACTCTCAGATTATCTCCTCATCAGGCTAATCACGGTTATTTGACCCGGCTCTTGCCGGGTCTTTTTTTGCCTGTGGAAAACTCGCCAGATTGTACCGCCCTGACTACTTGCCGAACTGTTTACGCATTTGCGCGCAGTAATCCTGCGGTGGCGTGGCGGGCGTATACCAGACGTAATCGGCCATGGCCGCTGTGACCTCAGCGCCCTGCTCCGCCAGCATCAATACCGTTGGCGCTTCAGGCTCATCCAGATCCAGCACATGGATCGGCACCCCGACATCTTTACGCGCGTGGTACGCACCAGCAAACAGTAGTGAAGGCGTCGGTGCGGCCAGTAATCGCCCAGCCATCCGCCGGTCACGTTGCTGCTGGACGGCCAGCATCGCGGGCATTTGCGATGTGGGCAGCAAGCCGCAGTGGGAATCGCTGATCTGTGCCAGCAACTCATCCTTGACCATCGGGGCGTTAGAACGCGAACCGCTCAATGTCGGCGGCTTGGCATAGACAGTACGGACTTCAAGCGTATCCAGATTGGCCGCCAGCAACGGGTATGGCTGAGTCAGGACAAAACCAACGATCGGCCCGTACAGATTCCAGTCCCAACCCGATTGCCAGGCCAATGCATTGGGCAAGTCAGCGGGTAGCGGTGACGCATGCCTGACGTGATCGACGCGCGCTTGCTGATCCGGCGTGAGCATTTCCAGCAGCAAACTGCCTTGGGGCCGCCGCTCACCCAGTGCCTGTAATAACCACAATTGCAGTTGATGGTGATCACGATTGTCATGCTGTTCGCCGACGATCAACCGCGAAGGCTTGGCTAACCGTGCAAGCAGTTCCTGTGCTGTCAGTGTTTGACCGCTGCGCAGGTCCCGGATCTCGCCGCTGACGGGCGGCGGCACCACCGGCACATGCTGACAGGCACTCAGTAACAGCACAGCCAGGATCACCATCACACGCATGTTCTCACCTCGATGAAATGCTCAGCGGGCGATGATCAGCGGATGCCCACGCTCCGGGTGCGGCTGCACCAGTACTTCCAACCCGAACACGGCCCTGAGCGGTTCCGGGCGCAGCACCTGCTCCGGTGTATCCAGCGCCACGGGGCGCCCACCTTCGAGCAGTAATAGGCGATCACAATAACGTGCCGCCAGATTCAGATCATGCAGGATCACCAGCACCGCGGCGCCACGATCGGCGAACTCGCGCACCGCTTGCAGAGTAGTGTGTTGGTGCAGCGGGTCGAGCATCGATGTCGGTTCGTCGAGCAACAACGTTTGCCCCGCCTCCCCCGGCCAGAGCTGCGCCAGCACACGTGCCAGATGCACCCGCTGACGTTCGCCGCCAGACAACGCCAGATAGCTGCGTCCACTCAGGTGCCGCGCATCGGCCGCGAGCAGCGCGGCGGCGACGATCTCGTCATCCCGGACCCGGCCGCTTTGATAAGGCAAACGCCCCATGCCGACCACTTCTTCGACGCGAAAGGCAAAGTCCAGGGTCGACACCTGCGGCAACACCGCCAAACGCTGGGCTCGCTGCGCCCCGGCCCAATGACTCAGCTCGCGCTCATCGAGCCAGACACCGCCGTGGTCCGCATGCAATTCGCCACATAGGGCGCCAAGCAATGTGCTTTTGCCGGCACCATTGGGGCCCAGCACGCCGAGGACTTCACCCGGTTTGAGTTCAAGGGTGATGTCCGTGAGAACAATCTTTCGACCGCGCCGGATTTGCAGATTCTGCGTTCGCAACATCAGGCACGCCCTCTGAGCAGTAAATACAGAAAGAACGGTGCGCCGATGAAGGCTGTGACAATCCCGATCGGCAACTCGGCCGGCGCCAGGGCCAGTCGCGCCACCAGATCGGCAAACAATAAGAGACTGGCGCCCGCCAATACCGACGCTGGCAACAGCACCCGATGATCGGGGCCGGCCAGTAATCGCACCAGATGCGGCACCACCAGACCGACAAATCCGATCATCCCCGCTGCCGCGACCGCCGCGCCGACGCCCAATGCCGTGCAGAACACCAGTTCGCGCTTGAGGCCTTCGACGTCGATGCCCAAGTGACCGGCCTCCGACTCCCCCAGCAACAATGCATTCAAGGCCTTGGCCCGACGCGGCAACCACAGCGCCACACCGGTGCTCACCAGCAGCAACGGCCAAAGTCGCGAATAACTGGCGCCGTTAAGGCTGCCCAGGTTCCAGAACGTCAGGGTGCGCAGGGTCGCGTCATCCGCCAGATAGGTGAATAACCCTACCGCCGAACCGGCCAGGGCAGTCAATGCAATACCGGCCAGCAGCATGGTGGCGACGTTGGTCTGGCCATTGCGTCGCCCCAATCGATACACCAGCGCCGTTACACCCAGCCCGCCGAGAAACGCACACACCGACAACAGATAAGGCCCGAAGGATTCAGGCAGACCGCCGAACACCGAACCGCCGACAATCGCGATGGCGGCGCCCAATGCCGCGCCACTGGAGACCCCCACCAATCCCGGATCGGCCAGAGGATTGCGAAACAAGCCCTGCATTGCCACGCCGGACAGCGCCAGCACGCCGCCCACAGCCAAGCCGAGCAAGGTTCGCGGCAAGCGAATCTGCCCGAGGATCAGTTCGGCCTGCTCCAACCCGTCGGGCGCGATTGGCAAACCAATCAGCCGCAACGCCGCGCGTAACGTGTCGAACAACGGCAGACTCACCGGCCCCAACGCCAACGACAACCAGATCGCCAGCAAACACAGCAGGCTCAGACCAATGAATAGTGCACGGGGTTTAACCAGAAAAGTCATTGGCCGGTCGTACCGGGATAGAACTCGTCAGACAGCCTGGTCAGACTTTCCGGCAACCGTGGCCCCAGTCCCCCCACCAACAACGTCGGGTCCAGTTCCATGACTCGCCCGTCCTTGGCCGCGCGGGTGGACGAGAGGATCGGATTTTCCTTGAACAACGCCGCGCGCGCCGCATCGCCCGTCAGCGCACGGTCGGCAAACACCAGCACTTCGGGATTGAGACTGGCCAGGGACTCTACGGAAAACGGCTTGTAGCCAGTGTGGGTTGCCAGATTGTGGCCACCGGCCTGTTGCAGCAACCAATCGGCGGCGGTGTCTTTACCGGCAATTAACGGTTTACCGCCCGCATGCCCCAACAGCAGCAATACACCCGGTGCTTTGTGTTTGAGTTGCACCTGACTGACCCGGGCTTGTTGCTGATCGAGCTGCTGTTGATAAGTCTGGAATACTTGCGAAGCCCGATCTTCAGCCCCCAGCAATTTGCCCAGATGCTGCAGGTTGCCCTGCAATGTCGGCAAATCTGGCTGGGCCGAGAACAGTTCGACCTGAACGCCCGCGCTGCGAATCTGTGAAAGCACCGATGGCGGCCCCATTTCTTCGGTGCCCACCAGGATCTGCGGGCGCAGACTCAGAACGCCTTCTGCCGAGAGTTGCCGTTGATAGCCGACGCTCGGCAGTGTCTTCAGCGACTCAGGATGCTGACTGGTGGTATCGACGCCCACCAGTTTCGACTCACCGCCCAATGCGCTGACCCATTCCGACAAGGCACCACCGGCGCTGACCCAACGTTGCGGCAACTCGGCTGCCATGGCCTGGTGACTGACGAGCAGTCCGACACAGAGCGCAGCGACGCGGGTACTCAGGCGCATAAACAGCTTCCTTTAAAGGTTTTCCCGGGCATCGAGAGGACAGGCCAAGTATCCTCGGCATCCGGCAATCGCCCTGTGGGTGAGCGGCCATTTGATAATTGTTTGCATTTGAACGTCAAGCTCGGACATATCTGGTCACGAGCAGGACTTGAGGATAGACATGAAGCTTCTTTGCACAGGCGCCGAATTGGCTGACGCCAGCAGTCGCGGTTTCGACGTTGACGGTCAGAAGCTTCTGGCCGTGCGCCGGAATGGTCGGGTGTATGTGTATGAAAATCGCTGCCCACACCGGGGCGTCGGACTGGAATGGAAGCCCGACCAGTTTCTCGACCCCAGTAACAGCCTGATCCAGTGCGCCACCCACGGCGCACTGTTTTTGATCGAAGACGGCGAATGCGTCGCCGGCCCGTGCGCCGGGCAATCCCTGACCACCATCCCCTGCCACGAAGACGATCAAGGGATCTGGGTCACGCTCTAACCGTTTAACAGCACTTCCAGACGCCGATCGACCACCATCTCTTCGTGGGTCAAGTGCACGCCATACGCCAGCACTTCGACCCCATCCGCCACCGCTTCGCGTAACGCCGCCGCGTAGGCCGAATCGATTTCTTCAGCAGGACGCACGGAGTCAATGCCGGTCAGGTTCACGCAATACAACTGCACGGCACGAATCCCGTCCCGCGCCAAATGCGCCAACTCCCGCAAATGCTTGGCCCCACGCTGGGTCACCGCATCGGGAAACGCCGCCACCAACGAGCCATCGAAGCCCAGGGTGACGCTTTTGACTTCCAAATACGCGGGCCCGCTCGGGTAATCGAGACGGAAATCGATGCGGCTGCTTTCCTGACCGTAGGCCACTTCGCGCTTCAGTTCGGTAAAGCCGTTCAGCTCGGTGATGACATTGGCCCGCAACGCCTCCTCGATCAAACCGTTGGCGCGCCCGGTGTTTACGCAGAACAGTCGCCCCTGTGGGGTTTCTCCGACTTCCCAGGTGCCAGGCAACTTGCGTTTGGGGTCGTTGGAACGGCTGAACCAGACCTGCCCGCCTTCGACTTGGCAATTAAGCATCGAACCGGTGTTAGGGCAGTGAATGGTCAGCAACTCGCCATCAACGGTTTCGATATCGGCAAGAAAACGTTTGTAGCGACGAATCAAGCGACCTTCTTCGAGGGGAGGATGAAAGCGCATCAGCCTTGCCAGCTCTTCAAACCGCGAGCGATCCGTTCGACCGCTTCTTGCAAGCGTGGAAGACTCTGGGTGTAGGCAAACCGCACATGATGCCCGGCCTGATAACGCCCGAAGTCCAGGCCCGGGGTGATCGCAACGTGCTCGGTTTCGAGGAAATGCCGGCAGAACGCGAAGGCATCGCCGCCGAACTTGCTGATATCGGCGTACAAGTAGAACGCGCCTTCCGGCTCTACGGCGATACCGAAGCCCAACTCCCTCAGGGCTGGCAGCAGGAAATCACGACGTCGGCCGAACTCGGCGCGGCGCTCCTCGAAAATTTCGATGGTGGCGGGTTCGAAGCAAGCCAATGCGGCGTGCTGGGCCATGCTCGGCGCGCTGATGTAGAGGTTCTGGGCGAGCTTCTCCAGCTCACCGACCGCCGCTTCTGGCGCTACCAGCCAACCGAGGCGCCAGCCGGTCATGCCGAAATACTTGGAAAAACTATTGAGGACGAAGGCGCTGTCATCGACTTCCAGAACGCTGGCCGCATCCGTGCCGTAAGTCAGGCCATGGTAGATCTCGTCGACCACCAAATGGCCGTGACGGGCCTTGATCGCTGCAGAGAGCCCGGCCAACTCGTCGCGGGTCAGGATGGTTCCGGTCGGGTTGGCCGGCGATGCCACCAGGGCGCCGACGCTGTCGTGATCCCAGTGACGCGCGACCAGATCCGGGGTCAGTTGATAACGCACATCCGGACCTACAGGAACAAGCTGCGCCGCGCCTTCCACTAGCCGCAGAAAGTGGCGGTTGCACGGGTAACCCGGGTCTGCCAGCAGCCAATGCTTGCCTGGGTCCACCAGCAAGGCACTGGCCAACAGCAACGCGCCTGAACCGCCGGGCGTGATGAGGATGCGTTGCGGATCGATGTTCAGCCCGTAACGCTGCTGATAAAACCCCGAAATGGCCTCGCGCAGCTCGGGAATGCCGCGAGCGGCGGTGTAACGGGTCTTCCCCGCCGTCAGCGCGGCTTGGCCGGCCTGGATGATCGGCTCGGCGGTGGTGAAGTCCGGCTCGCCGATTTCCAGGTGAATCACGTCGTGGCCGGCTGCTTGCAGCTCGTTGGCCCGCGCCAGCAGGGCCATGACGTGAAACGGTTCGATAGCGCGACTGCGCGCACTGTAGGACAGAGCCATTAGCCTTCCTTACAACGGGGAAAAGAATCGATTCTACCCAAGCGCAGGAACGAGCGAGAACCTAAAGCGGTCAGAGCCCATATAACGCTGGTCTCAAACGGTTCAAGCGTATGCTCCAGGTTTGACTAAAATCAATAATTGATCAGGTCTCCAGAGCCACCAGGCAAGGCTTTGCAATCTTTTGCAAGGCCCACGGGCCGCGGGCTCGACATCCGGGAGTAGCGCGGTCCGATTTGATCTGGTAAGTTCGCCCGCTTGCAGCCGCAGGGCCGGCAGGTGTCGGTGATGGAGCAATCCTGCGCAATGGATTACAAGAGTAGAGGCGGTCCATTTCATGCCCACCCAAGCAAAGCAGCAAAATCAGTCGATCAGCGGCTTCGAACCCTACAAAGAAGTGAAGGGCGAAGAGTACATGGGCAAGCCCATGCGCGCTCACTTCACCAAGATCCTGAACAAGTGGAAACAGGACTTGATGCAGGAAGTCGACCGTACTGTTGATCACATGAAAGACGAAGCGGCCAACTTCCCGGACCCGGCAGATCGTGCCAGTCAGGAAGAGGAATTCAGCCTCGAATTGCGCGCCCGCGACCGCGAGCGCAAGTTGATCAAGAAAATCGACAAAACCCTGCAATTGATCGAAGACGAAGAATACGGCTGGTGCGAGTCCTGCGGCGTCGAAATCGGCGTCAAGCGACTGGAAGCCCGCCCTACCGCCGACATGTGCGTTGACTGCAAGACCCTGGCGGAAATCAAGGAAAAGCAAGTCGGCAAGTAATCTTGGCGACTTGAACGAAGAACGGAGCGTGCGAACGCTCCGTTTTTTTGTTTCTGACATTTGCTGATTTGTTGCGTCTTCAAAATCGCCTTCGCGAGCAAGCTTCGCTCCTACAACGGCTAGCGCAATTTCCTGTAGGAGCTGAGCTTGCTCGCGAAGGCGGCTTCAAGCCATGCTCAAAAGATTGAACAGCCTGACATCGCCCTAATGACCACCATCGCCTCCCCCGCCTACATTGGGCGTTTCGCCCCTACGCCCAGTGGACACTTGCACTTCGGTTCGCTGGTCGCAGCACTGGCCTCCTACCTCGACGCCCGTTCGGTCGGCGGCCGCTGGCTGGTGCGCATGGAAGATCTCGATCCGCCGCGCGAAGAGCCCGGCGCTCAGGCCGCGATTCTCAAAGCATTGGAAAGCTACGGGTTCGAGTGGGATGGCGACATGGTCCGACAGAGCGAGCGGCACGCGGCCTATGACGAAGTCATCAATCGCCTGTTCAATCAGGGCCTGGCCTACGCCTGTACCTGTTCGCGCAAACAATTGGAGCCGTATCACGGCATCTATCCCGGGTTCTGCCGCAACGCGGGGCACGGCACCGAGAACGCGGCGATTCGCCTGCGTGTACCGGAACTGGAATACCACTTCATCGACCGGGTGCAGGGCGAATTCCGTCAACACTTGGGTCGAGAGGTTGGTGATTTCGTGATCCGCCGTCGCGACGGGCTCTACGCCTATCAATTGGCGGTGGTGCTGGACGATGCCTGGCAAGGCATCACCGATATCGTGCGAGGCGCCGATTTGCTGGACTCCACGCCACGCCAGCTCTATCTGCAAGAACTGCTGGGCCTGCCGCAACCCCGCTACCTGCACATCCCGCTGATTACCCAGCCGGACGGCCACAAACTCGGCAAATCCTATCGCTCGCCGCCGCTGACCGAAGATCAGGCCACACCGCTGTTACTGCGCGCATTGCGGGCGCTGGGGCACAAGCCTGTAACCGAACTGAATGACGCCACGCCACGGGAAGTGCTGAACTGGGGCGTTGCCCACTGGGATGCATCGCTGATCCCGCGCACACTGACGTTACCCGAAGCGCAACTGCAGTGATGCCACTTGCAGTGGCGCGCCCATCCGTTACCATCGCCGCACGTTTTCGGGCACGCGCATAAAAAAGAGAGGCCGGGATGTACATCTATCGCTTGGTCCTGCTCCTGGTAGTGGGGATTTATCTGTTCTCCCCGGCCATCATGGATTGGTGGATCGACGCCACGGGCGCCTGGTATCGCCCTTATTTGCTCTGGCTGATTCTGATTGTCGTGACCTTCATTCTGCAGAGCCAAAAAGATGCCGATGAGCTTTAGCCTGACCCAGATGATCCTGATCAGCGCCGCGTACCTGGCGGTGCTGTTCGGCGTGGCCTGGATCAGCGAACGGGGCATGATCCCCCGGGCGATCATTCGCCACCCGCTGACGTACACCCTGTCGCTGGGCGTTTACGCCAGTGCCTGGGCGTTTTACGGCACGGTGGGCCTGGCCTATCAGTACGGCTACGGTTTTCTGTCCAGCTACCTCGGGGTTTCCGGGGCCTTTCTGCTGGCACCGGTGCTTTTGTACCCGATCCTGAAAATCACCCGCACTTATCAGCTCTCGTCCCTGGCCGACTTGTTTGCGTTTCGTTTCCGCAGCACCTGGGCCGGCGCACTGACGACAATTTTCATGTTGATCGGCGTGCTGCCGTTGCTGGCGTTGCAGATTCAGGCAGTGGCCGACTCCATCAGCATCCTCACCCGCGAGCCGGTGCAGCATCGCGTGGCCCTGAGCTTCTGCGCACTGATTACGCTGTTCACGATTTTCTTCGGCTCACGCCACATCGCTACCCGCGAGAAACATGAAGGCCTGGTGTTCGCGATTGCCTTCGAGTCGGTGATCAAACTGATCGCGATTGGCGGCGTCGGACTGTATGCGCTGTATGGCGTGTTCGATGGCCCGCAACAGCTGGAACTGTGGCTGCTGCAAAACCAGACCGCCCTCGCCGCCCTGCACACGCCATTGCAGGAAGGCCCGTGGCGCACGCTGTTGCTGGTGTTCTTCGCCTCGGCGATCGTGATGCCGCACATGTATCACATGACCTTTACCGAAAACCTCAACCCGCGCTCGCTGGTCAGTGCGAGCTGGGGTCTGCCGCTGTTTCTGCTGTTGATGAGCCTCGCGGTGCCGCTGATTCTCTGGGCCGGGCTGAAACTCGGCGCCACGACCAATCCGGAATATTTCACCCTGGGCATCGGCATCGCCGCCAACAACAAAGCCCTGGCACTATTGGCGTATATCGGCGGATTGTCGGCGGCCAGCGGCCTGATCATCGTCACCACGCTGGCGCTGTCCGGGATGGCGCTGAACCATCTGGTGCTGCCGCTCTATCAGCCGCCGGCCGAAGGCAATATCTACCGTTGGCTGAAATGGACCCGCCGGGCGCTGATCGTCGCGATCATCATGGCCGGTTACGGTTTCTACCTGATGCTGGGTGCCGAGCAGGACCTGGCTAACCTCGGCATCGTCGCCTTCGTCGCCACATTGCAGTTCCTGCCGGGGGTGTTGTCGGTACTGTACTGGCCGACCGCCAACCGTCGCGGCTTCATCGCCGGCTTGCTGGCGGGGATTCTGGTGTGGCTGGTGACCATGCTGCTGCCGCTGGTCGGCAATCTGCAAGGCTTCTACATTCCACTGTTGAACATGATTTACGTGCTGGACGACACCAGCTGGCACATGGCAGCGATTGCCTCGCTGGCCGCCAACGTGCTGATGTTCACGCTGATCTCGTTGTTCACCAACGCCAGCCCCGAAGAGGCCAGCGCCGCCGAAGCCTGCGCCGTGGACAACGTTCGCCGCCCGCAACGCCGCGAACTGCATGCCGCCTCGCCTCAGGAATTTGCCACGCAACTGGCCAAGCCGCTGGGCGCCAAGGCTGCACAGAAAGAAGTCGAACAGGCGCTGCGTGACCTCTATCTGCCGTTCGATGAACGTCGACCGTACGCTTTGCGCCGTCTGCGTGATCGTATCGAAGCGAACCTTTCCGGCCTGATGGGGCCGAGCGTCGCGCAGGACATGGTCGAAACCTTCCTGCCCTACAAGGCTGGCGGCGAAAACTATGTCACCGAAGACATCCACTTCATCGAAAGCCGTCTTGAGGACTACCACTCGCGCCTCACCGGTCTTGCCGCCGAACTCGATGCGTTGCGCCGCTACCACCGCCAGACCTTGCAAGAGTTGCCGATGGGCGTGTGCTCGCTGGCCAAGGATCAGGAAATCCTCATGTGGAACAAAGCCATGGAGGAGCTGACCGGGATTGCCGCGCAGCGTGTGGTCGGTTCGCGCCTGAGCACCATTGCCGATCCGTGGAAAGAACTGCTGCAAGGCTTCATCAATCTGCCGGACGAGCATTTGCACAAACAGCACCTGGCCCTCGACGGTCAGACTCGCTGGCTGAACCTGCACAAAGCGGCGATCGATGAACCGCTGGCGCCGGGTAACAGCGGCCTGGTACTGCTGGTGGAAGACCTGACCGAAACCCAGATGCTCGAAGATAAACTGGTGCACTCCGAGCGCCTGGCCAGCATCGGTCGACTGGCGGCCGGCGTGGCCCATGAAATCGGCAACCCGATCACCGGCATTGCCTGCCTCGCGCAAAACTTGCGCGAAGAGCGTGAGGACGACGCCGAACTCACGGAAATCAGCGGGCAGATCCTCGAGCAGACCAAACGCGTGTCACGCATCGTTCAGTCGCTGATGAGCTTCGCCCATGCCGGCAGTTATCAGCACAGTGACGAGCCCGTCTGTCTGGCGGAAGTGGCCCAGGATGCCATCGGCCTGCTGGCCTTGAACCGGCGCAATTTCGAAGTACAGTTCTACAACCTGTGCGACCCCGATCACTGGGTCGAAGGCGACCCGCAGCGGCTCGCCCAAGTATTGATCAACCTGCTCTCAAACGCCCGCGACGCCTCGCCTCCGGGCAGTGCAGTGCGAGTTAAAAGCGAAGCCGGCGAACACACGGTCGATCTGATCGTCGAAGACGAAGGCAGTGGTATTCCCTCGAGCATCATGGACCGACTGTTCGAACCTTTCTTCACCACCAAGGATCCTGGCGAAGGCACCGGTCTGGGCCTTGCACTGGTCTATTCCATCGTTGAAGAGCATTATGGACAAATCACCATCGACAGCCCGGCTGATGTTCAAAGCCAACGCGGCACCCGTATCCGGGTGACTTTGCCGCGTCATGTCGAAGCGACGTCCGCTGTGAACTGAGACCGTCGAGAGTATCGAATCAATGCCGCACATTTTGATCGTCGAAGACGAAACAATTATCCGCTCCGCCTTGCGCCGTCTGCTGGAACGTAACCAGTACCAGGTCAGCGAAGCCGGATCCGTGCAGGAAGCACAAGAGCGTTTCAGCATCCCCACATTTGACCTGATCGTCAGCGACCTGCGTCTGCCAGGCGCGCCTGGTACCGAGTTGATCAAACTTGGCCAGGGCACTCCGGTGCTGATCATGACCAGTTACGCCAGCCTGCGTTCGGCCGTCGACTCCATGAAGATGGGCGCGGTGGATTACATCGCCAAGCCTTTCGATCACGACGAAATGCTCCAGGCCGTCGCGCGAATCCTGCGTGATCGCCAATCGGCGCAAGCCAGCGGTGAACCGGTCGTCGGCAAAACGAGCAATGGCGCCGCGAAAAATGGTGTCGACAACAGCAACGGCGAAATCGGCATTATCGGCTCATGTCCGCCGATGCAGGACCTTTACAGCAAGATCCGCAAAGTCGCGCCAACCGATTCCAACGTCCTGATCCAGGGTGAATCGGGTACCGGTAAAGAACTGGTAGCACGCGCTCTGCATAATCTGTCCAAGCGCGCCAAGGCGCCGATGATCTCGGTGAACTGCGCAGCCATTCCAGAAAGCCTGATCGAGTCCGAACTGTTCGGCCACGAAAAAGGCGCGTTTACCGGCGCCAGTGCCGGGCGTGCCGGGTTGGTGGAAGCGGCGGACGGCGGCACCTTGTTCCTCGATGAAATCGGTGAACTGCCACTGGAAGCTCAGGCTCGCCTGCTGCGTGTGTTGCAGGAAGGCGAAATCCGCCGGGTCGGTTCGGTGCAGTCGCAGAAGGTTGATGTACGCCTGATTGCCGCGACCCACCGAGACCTCAAGAGCCTGGCGAAAATTGGCCAGTTCCGTGAAGACTTGTATTACCGTCTTCACGTGATCGCCTTGAAGCTGCCGGCCCTGCGCGAGCGCGGCGCGGACGTCAATGAAATTGCCACTGCATTCCTCGCGCGGCAGAGCGCGCGGGTCAACCGCACCGATCTGAAATTCGCCCTGGATGCCGAACAGGCGATTCGGCATTACTCCTGGCCGGGTAACGTTCGCGAGCTGGAAAATGCGGTCGAACGCGCCGTGATCCTATGCGAAAGCCCGGAGATTTCCGCCGAGCTGCTGGGCATCGACATCGAACTGAGCGATCTGGATGACGACGACTTCATCGGCCTGGCGCCCCAGCAGGGCAATAGCGGCGGTAACACCAGCCACGAACCGACCGAAGATTTGTCCCTGGAAGACTACTTCCAGCATTTCGTTCTCGAGCATCAGGACCACATGACCGAAACCGAGCTGGCCCGCAAACTCGGGGTCAGTCGCAAATGCCTGTGGGAACGCCGTCAGCGCCTGGGCATTCCGCGGCGCAAGACCGGGGTGGCCAGCGAGAGCTGAACCGCACCTGTCGGATGTGCGGGTAACACATGACATTGTGAAAAAACTGTTACCTCAGCTTTTTCGCGTAACAGAAGCCGGGGCTTACGGTAACGAAGCCCCGGTTTTTTTGGGCCTCGAAAAACACCATTAGCCCGCCTAACCCCTTGTTTTACTGGACCTCATAAAAGTTGGCACGCACCCTGCTATATGTTTAGTACAAGAACAATAACAAGCAATGTACAAGACAATAAAAATAAGACGTATCGACTCACGCACAATAAAAACAAGACGGCGAGAGGCGTAGCTAACTGATTCTTTTGGAGAGGCGTTGCATTTGGGGCTTGCCCCACGACCAGGCCGAGAACAATAAAAAACTGTCCCAAGACAGTGCCTGAACTGGTTGGATCGAACGATCACAGCAACACAGCGACCAAAGCAATCCGTTTGCTCTTGGCTCCCGATTGGGAGGGCCGTGAAGGAAAACTTCATGGCGAGGGCGCTCAACAAAAACAAGAAGCCCGAAACCAATAATAAAAATAGAGCATGCAACTACTTCTTGGGGAGCTTCGGCTCCCCTTGTGGTTTCTGGCGTTTAGCCTGTGGCGAGGGGGCTCGCCCCCGTTGGGTTGCGAAGCAGCCCCAAGCTCTTGAGCGTTTCCGAAATCATGCCAGTGCTGCGCACTGGAACGGGGGCAAGCCCCCTCGCCACACGGCAGTTGCTACAAAACCCCATGCCAGACATCCCCTCCAAGCACTTGCGCAGCTTCCTACACCATCCCCCGACTAAATGCTAGAATCCCCGCCCATCATGCGGTCATTCTTCGTTATGGCCGAACATTCCTTCAAACAGTGCATCCCATGCTGAAGAAGTTGTTCCAGTCATTCCGTTCTCCCAAGCGTCATACGCAACACATTCGCAGTACGCCTGAAGTGCTTAACAGCGGCCAACATTCGCTGCAAAAGGCACAGTTCAGCCGTTACGCGGTGAATATCGTCGAACGCCTGCAGAACGCCGGTTACCAGGCTTACCTGGTCGGCGGCTGTGTGCGTGACATGCTGCTCGGCATCACGCCGAAAGATTTCGACGTCGCCACCAGTGCCACGCCTGAGCAGGTACGCGCCGAGTTCCGCAATGCGCGGATCATCGGTCGGCGTTTCAAACTGGTGCATATCCACTTTGGCCGCGAAATCATTGAAGTCGCGACCTTCCGCGCCAATCACCCGCAAAACGACGAAGACGAAGACAGCAACCAATCGTCTCGTAATGAAAGCGGGCGAATTCTGCGTGACAACGTCTATGGCACCCTGGAAGAAGACGCGCAACGCCGCGACTTCACCATCAACGCCTTGTATTACGATCCGGTCAGTGAACGCATTCTCGACTACGCCAACGGCGTACACGATATCCGCAATCATCTGATCCGCCTGATCGGCGATCCGAAGCAACGCTACCAGGAAGACCCGGTGCGGATGCTGCGGGCCGTGCGTTTCGCCGCCAAGCTGAATTTCGGCATCGAAAAACACAGCGCCACGCCGATCCGCGAACTGGCGCCGTTGCTGCGCGAGATCCCTTCGGCTCGTCTGTTCGAAGAAGTGCTCAAGCTGTTCCTCTCCGGCTATGCCGCGGACACCTTCGAAATGCTGGTCGACCTGCAGCTGTTCGATCCGCTGTTCCCGGCCAGTGCGGCAGCGTTGGAGTACAACCCGACCTACACCCACACGCTGATCAGTGAAGCGCTGATCAACACAGACCTGCGGATCAAGCAGAACAAACCGGTCACCCCGGCGTTCCTGTTTGCCGCCCTGCTCTGGCCTGCCCTGCCGGCCCGTGTGTTGCGTCTGCAAGAGCGCGGCATGCCGCCGATTCCGGCGATGCAGGAAGCCGCTCACGAGTTGATCGCCGAACAGTGCCAGCGCATCGCCATTCCGAAACGCTTCACCATGCCGATCCGCGAGATCTGGGACATGCAGGAGCGTCTGCCGCGGCGCAGCGGCAAACGCGCCGACCTGTTGCTGGACAACCCACGGTTCCGCGCCGGTTACGACTTCCTGCTGCTGCGCGAAAGCGCCGGTGAGCAGACCGATGGCCTGGGCGAGTGGTGGACCGACTATCAGGACGCCAACGACAGCGAACGCCGGGACATGATCCGCGACCTCAGCGGCAAGGACGACGGTACTGGCGCTCCGCGCAAACGTCGCCGCAGCGGCGGCGCCAAGCGCAAGCGCGCTGCCGGCGCACCGAGCGCTACAGGCGAATAAGCCATGGAACGCATCTACATCGGCATGGGCAGCAATCTGGCTGACCCCGCCGAACAGTTGCGCAGCGCTGTCGAAGCGCTGGCGCAATTGCCGCAGACCGAACTGGTCGGGGTTTCCGGGTTTTATCAAAGCGACTCGCTGCTGCCCGGCCAACCGCGTTACACCAACGCGGTCGCCGCGCTCGACAGCAACCTCGCGCCACTGGACCTGCTGGATGCGCTGCAAGCCATCGAGAATGGCCAAGGCCGCGAGCGCCTTGAACGCTGGGGCCCGCGCACGCTGGATCTGGACATCGTGCTGTTCGGCGATCGCCTGATCGATGAACCGCGCCTCAAAGTCCCCCACTACCACCTGCAGGAACGGGCCTTTGTGCTCTATCCGCTAGCCGAACTGGCACCGGCTGATCTGCGCCTGGCCGATGGCCGCACCCTCACAGAATTACTCACTGCCTGCCCGTTCGTCGGGTTGGAACGCCTCTCCCCGAATTGACAAAAAACCCTGTGGGAGCGGGCTTGCTCGCGAAAGCGGTAGCACATTCAACATTGATGTGACTGATACACCGCCTTCGCGAGCAAGCCCGCTCCCACATTGACTTGTGTCGCGCTCACAAAACCTGCTGAATCGCATCAGTAACGCCGGTAACACCCCACACGTAACAATGCGGTAACACACACAATTGACTTCCCGGGTTCTCCTCACGACTATAGGCGTCCCGCTGCCGCCAACGCGGCGCCAAAGGGCGCAATCCAGGCCTTACAAGCACCACGAAAGAAGGTGCGCCTGTATAAATGACGAATCACGCGCGTTACTCGCAGTAGTTTCCATAGCGCCTGTAATGAGGATTTTTTTCATGCCAGCCATCACCCTGACCACGCTCCAGAGCCTCAAGCAGAAAGGTGAAAAGATCACCATGCTGACCTGCTATGACGCGACCTTCGCCCATGCCTGCAATGAGGCCGGGGTTGAAGTGCTGCTGGTGGGCGACTCCCTCGGCATGGTCTTGCAAGGTCACGACAGCACCCTGCCGGTGACCACCGCTGAAATGGCCTACCACGTGGCGGCCGTCAAACGCGGCAACGCCGATGCCCTGATCCTCGCCGACCTGCCCTTCATGGCCTACGCCACCATTGAACAAACCATGACCAACAGCGCCCTGTTGATGCAGGCCGGTGCGCACATGGTCAAGGTTGAAGGGGCATTGTGGCTCGCGGACTCGATCCGTCTGCTGGCCGAACGTGGCATCCCGGTGTGCGCGCACATGGGGCTGACACCGCAATCGGTCAACATCCTCGGCGGCTATAAAGTCCAGGGCCGCAACGAGAACCAGGCGCGGCAGATGCGTGCCGACGCGATTGCCCTGGAACAGGCCGGTGCGGCCATGCTGCTGCTCGAATGCGTGCCCAGCGAACTGGCCGAAGAAATCACCCAGGCGGTGGGTATCCCGGTGATCGGCATCGGCGCCGGCAGCGGCACCGACGGCCAGGTGCTGGTCCTGCACGACATGCTTGGCCTGTCTATTACCGGCCGCGTACCAAAATTCGTGAAGAACTTCATGACTGGCCAAACCAGCATTCAAGCTGCCTTGAGCGCTTACGTCACTGAAGTCAAAGCGGCGACTTTCCCTGGCATCGAACACGGATTTTCTGCATGAACACCGTAAAAACCGTACGCGAACTGCGGGCAGCCGTGGCCCGTGCCCGTAGCGAAGGCAAGCGCATCGGCTTCGTGCCGACCATGGGCAACCTGCACAGCGGGCATATCGCGCTGATTACCAAAGCCACCCAACGGGTGGATTTCGTGGTCGCGAGCATTTTCGTCAACCCGCTGCAGTTCGGCGCCGGTGAAGACCTCGACAAGTACCCGCGGACCCTGGCCGCCGATCAGGAGAAACTGCTCCAGGCCGGCTGCCATCTGCTGTTCGCACCAACCGTCGAAGAAATGTACCCCGACGGCATGGCCGGCCAGACCCGCGTCAGCGTTCCGCAACTGTCTGAAGGCCTCTGCGGCGCCAGCCGTCCGGGGCATTTCGAAGGGGTTGCGACCGTAGTCAGCAAGCTGTTCAACATGGTCCAGCCGGACCTGGCGATTTTCGGCCAGAAAGACTTCCAGCAACTGGCGGTGATTCGCGCCCTGGTGCATGACCTGAACATGCCGATCCAGATCATCGGTGAGCCTACCGTACGTGCCGCCGATGGCTTGGCGCTGTCGTCGCGCAATGGTTTCCTCAGCGAAGAACAACGTGCCGTCGCGCCAGTGGTCTATCGCACCCTGACCCATATTGCCGATGCAATTAAACAGGGTGAGCGCGATTACCCGACGTTGATCAACGAACAGATCAAACAGCTTGAAGCCGCCGGCCTGCGTGCGGACTATCTGGAAATTCGCCATGCACTGACCTTGCGTCCGGCGACGGCGGAAGATCGGGATCTGGTGATTCTAGTGGCGGCGTTCCTGGGCACGACGCGGTTGATCGACAACCTGCATCTGAATCTCGACGCGCCAGCCTGAGCACCGCAAAACCAATGTGGGAGCGGGCTTGCTCGCGAAAGCGGTATGACAGTCAACGATGATGTTGAATGTGATGGCCTCTTCGCGAGCAAGCCCGCTCCCACATTGTATCTACGTCGTGTCCAGACTGTATTGCCGCCCACAAAGCCTTCGGGCAAACTGCCCGCCGTTCGATTCCGACCTGGGGAAACACTCATGCACGCCATCATGCTCAAGGCCAAGCTGCATCGCGCCGAAGTCACCCACGCTGTACTCGATTACGAAGGCTCTTGCGCCATCGACGGCGAATGGCTGGACCTGTCCGGCATCCGTGAGTACGAACAGATCCAGATCTACAACATCGACAACGGCGAACGCTTCACCACCTACGCGATTCGTGGCGAAGAAGGTTCGCGCATGATTTCGGTCAACGGTGCCGCGGCGCACAAGGCCAAGGTCGGCGACCGCGTGATCATCTGTGCTTACGCCCACTACAGCGAAGCCGAACTGCTCAACTTCAAGCCGCGCATGCTCTACATGGCGCCGGGTAACGAGCTGAGCCACACCAGTAATGCCATTCCGGTTCAGGTCGCCTGATCGAGCCGCGTCCCCTGTCAGCCTTCCGTTTGTCGGACCGCTCCCGGTTTAAATGTTAAAAAAGTACCGGGAGCAGGTCAGACAAAGTCAAGACAGATTGCAGCGCGAGGTTTACTGTATTCGCCCTGCGCCATGAAATCGTGTCGACGCAGTTGACCGGACGCCCACCCGCAGCGCTCCGGGATTTTAGTGTTCAAAAGGCCGTTCAAGTAAAAGGAAAACCGCAGCGATGGCGTATTACCGCACTCCTCACGACGTTACCGCTCTGCCCGCCTGGCAAGCGTTGAATGACCACCGCCAAGCCATGCAGGATTTCAGCATGCGCGAAGCCTTTAATGCCGATCCGCAGCGTTTTACTCAATTCACCCTCAGCAGTTGCGGCCTGTTTCTCGACTACTCGAAAAACCTGATCAACGCCGAGACCCGCAACCTGCTGGTGGGCCTGGCCAACGAAGTCGATCTCAAGGGCGCGATCAAAGCGCTGTTCGATGGCGAAATCGTCAACTCTTCCGAAGGCCGTCCCGCGCTGCACACCGCACTGCGCCGCCCGGTGGGCGACAAGCTGTCGGTCAACGGCGTCAACGTGATGCCCGATGTGCACAAGGTGCTGAACCAGATCACCGACCTCGTAGGTCGCATCCACGATGGGTTGTGGCGCGGTTACACCGAGAAGCCGATCACTGACGTGGTGAACATCGGCATCGGTGGCTCGTTCCTCGGCCCTGAGCTGGTGTCCGAAGCGCTGCTGTCCTACGCCCAGAAAGGCGTGCGCTGCCATTACCTGGCGAACATCGACGGCAGTGAATTCCACGAACTGACCATGAAGCTGCGCGCCGAGACCACGCTGTTCATCGTCTCGTCGAAATCCTTCAACACCCTCGAAACCCTGAAAAACGCCCAGGCCGCACGCGCCTGGTACCTGGCTCAGGGTGGTTCGGAAGCCGAGCTGTACCGTCACTTCATCGCCGTTTCCAGCAACAATGCGGCGGCGGTAGCGTTCGGTATTCGCGAAGAAAACATCTTCCCGATGTGGGACTGGGTTGGCGGGCGTTACTCGCTGTGGTCGGCTATCGGTCTGCCGATTGCACTGGCCATCGGCATGTCGAACTTCAAGGAACTGCTGTCCGGTGCCTACACCATGGACCAGCACTTCCAGAGCGCGCCATTCGAACAGAACATGCCGGTGCTGCTGGCGTTGCTCGGTGTCTGGTACGGCAACTTCTGGGGCGCGCAAAGCCACGCGATCCTGCCGTACGACCACTACCTGCGCAACATCACCAAACACTTGCAACAGCTGGATATGGAATCCAACGGCAAGAGCGTGCGCCAGGACGGCACGCCAGTGTCCACCGATACCGGCCCGGTGATCTGGGGCGGCGTTGGCTGCAACGGTCAGCACGCTTACCACCAGTTGCTGCACCAAGGCACCCAGCTGATTCCGGCTGACTTTATCGTGCCGATCGTCAGCTTCAACCCGGTGTCCGACCACCACCAGTGGCTGTACGCCAACTGCCTGTCGCAAAGCCAGGCGCTGATGCTGGGCAAGACCCGCGCCGAGGCCGAAGCCGAGCTGCGTGACAAGGGCATGAGCGAGGACGAAGTGCAGAAGCTGGCGGCACACAAGGTGATCCCGGGCAACCGTCCGAGTAACACGTTGGTGGTCGAACGCATCAGCCCGCGTCGTCTTGGCGCACTGGTGGCGCTGTACGAACACAAAGTCTTCGTGCAAAGCGTGGTCTGGGGCATCAACGCCTTCGACCAGTGGGGTGTAGAGCTGGGCAAGGAGCTGGGCAAAGGCGTCTACAACCGCCTGGTCGGCAGCGAAGAAACCCCGGCCGACGATGCCTCCACCCAAGGCTTGATCAACTACTTCCGCGGTCGTCACCGCGGGTGATAGGCTGAAGGGGCGGTCTACCCGCCCCTTCACTTGTAGCAACGACAGTTCCACGGCACCGGGTTTACCGCAAAATCGGTGGCGTGCGCTATCACTGTAGGAGCTGCCGAAGGCTGCGATCTTTTGATCTTGATTGTAAAAAACAAGATCAAAAGATCGCAGCCTTCGGCAGCTCCTACGAGGGTCGCGCAGCTCCCCTCTTGTCGCAAAACAAGAATAAGGAACCGTCATGTTCGATATCAGCACGTTCCCCAAAGCCGATGCCGTCCGCCGGGCTGCACAGTTAAGTCAAGACGACTACCAACGCCTGTACCGCCAATCCATCGAGCATCCCAGCACCTTCTGGGCCGAACAGGCCACACGCTTTCTCGACTGGAGCGCGCCGTGGCAAACCGTCCAGCGTTACGACCTGAAAACCGGTGAGGCGAGCTGGTTCGCTGGTGCAACGTTAAACGTCAGTTACAACTGCATCGACCGTCACCTGGAAAAACGCGGCGATCAAATCGCGATCATCTGGGAAGGCGATGACCCCGCCGAATCCGCCCAGATCACCTACAAAAAACTTCATCACAACGTCTGTCGACTGGCCAACGTGCTCAAAAGCCGTGGCGTGAAGAAAGGCGACCGCGTGTGCATCTACATGCCGATGATCCCCGAAGCCGCCTATGCCATGCTCGCCTGCGCGCGCATCGGCGCGATTCATTCGGTGGTGTTCGGCGGCTTCTCCCCGGACTCGCTGCGTGACCGGATTCTCGACGCCGATTGCCGCACCGTGATCACTGCCGACGAAGGCGTGCGCGGCGGTAAATTCGTGCCGCTCAAACAGAACGTCGACACCGCGCTGCAAAGCTGCCCCGACGTGAACACCGTGATCGTGGTCGAACGCACCCAAGGCCAGGTTAACTGGGTCGACGATCGGGACATCTGGTACCACCAGGCTTTGCGCGACGTCAGCGATGACTGCCCGCCAGAGCCGATGGAGGCCGAAGACCCGCTGTTCATCCTCTACACCTCCGGCAGCACCGGTAAGCCCAAAGGCGTGCTGCACACCACCGGCGGCTACTTGCTGCAAGTCGCCATGACCTTCAAGTACGTGCTCGACTATCGCGATGGTGAAGTTTTCTGGTGCACCGCCGATGTCGGCTGGGTCACCGGCCACAGCTACATCGTCTACGGGCCGCTGGCCAACGGGGCGACCACGCTGATCTTCGAAGGTGTGCCGAGCTACCCCAGCACTTCGCGCTTCTGGCAGGTGATCGACAAGCACCACGTGAACATCTTCTACACCGCTCCGACCGCGTTGCGCGCGTTGATGCGTGAAGGCCCCGAGCCGCTGAAGGAAACGTCCCGCGAGAGCCTGCGGTTACTCGGTACCGTCGGTGAGCCGATCAACCCGGAAGCCTGGGAATGGTATTTCAATACGGTCGGCGAGCAGCGCTGCCCGATTGTCGATACCTGGTGGCAGACCGAAACCGGCGGCATCATGCTCAGCCCGCTGGTCAGCACCCAACGGATCAAACCTGGTTGCGCCACCCAACCGATGTTCGGCGTGCAACCGGTATTGCTCGACGAACACGGTAAGGAAATCAAAGGCGCCGGCAGCGGCATACTGGCCATCAAGTCCAGCTGGCCGGCGCAGATCCGCAGCGTCTACGGCGACCCGAAACGGATGATCGAAACCTACTTCAAGCCCTATCCCGGCTATTACTTCACCGGCGATGGTGCTCGCCGTGACGAGGACGGCGACTACTGGATCACCGGGCGCATCGACGACGTGATCAACGTCTCCGGGCACCGCATCGGCACGGCCGAAGTAGAAAGCGCACTGGTGCTGCACGACAGCATCGCCGAGGCCGCCGTAGTCGGTTACCCCCATGACGTCAAAGGCCAGGGCATCTATGCCTTCGTCACGCCCATGAATGGCACCGAACCCAACGACGAACTGAAGAAACAATTGCTGGCGCATGTCAGCAAGGAAATCGGCAGCTTCGCCAAACCGGACTTGATCCAATGGGCTCCGGCCTTGCCGAAAACCCGTTCGGGCAAGATCATGCGACGAATCCTGCGCAAGATCGCCTGCAACGAACTGGACAGCCTGGGCGACACCTCGACCCTCGCCGACCCGAGCGTGGTGCAAGGGCTGATTGATCAACGTCTGAACCAATGAGCCCTTGTTGTGTACTGGCCGTCGAACGCTAATCACATCCCTGTGGGAGCGAGGCTTGCCCGCGAAGAACGATAACTCGGTACAACAGATAAACCGCGTCATCGTTCTTCGCGGGCAAGCCTCGCTCCTACAGGTTCAGGTTCAGGTTCTTCATCGCCCAAGCTGTTAAACTCCCGCGCCCCCAATTCCCTCCTGCAAGGCGCCCAGCATGTCTTCCTTGAATCAGGCGCTGTGCGCCGCCCTCGATCGTCGCCAGGACCTGCTCGCCGAGCTGCATCAGCAAGGCACCGATTGCTATCGCCTGTTCCACGGCAGCCAGGAAGGCGCCGGCGGCTTGACCATCGACCGCTATGGCCCGCAACTGTTGGTGCAGAGTTTTCATCAGGCACTGGAGCGTGACGCCCTGCTGCAACTGCACGAGACCGTCAATCAACAGCTGGGCCTCGACACCCTGCTGGTCTACAACGACCGTTCCCGTGGCAACTCGCGCATCGACCGCGAAGACACCGTCTACCGCGCCGACGAAGCCGCCCTGCAAGATTTGATCGGCCACGAATGGGGACTGAACTACCGGGTTCGCGGGCGCCACGCTGGCCAGGACCCGTTGCTGTTTCTCGACCTGCGCAACGCTCGCGGCTGGGTCAAGGCGCACAGCAAAAACAAAAGTGTGCTGAACCTGTTTGCCTACACCTGTGGCGTTGGCCTCAGCGCTGCGGCGGGTGGTGCGAGCGAGGTGTGTAACCTGGACTTTGCCGAAGGCAACTTGGCGGTCGGCCGCGAGAACGGTCTGCTCAACCCGCAATTGCCGACGATGGAATTCATCCAGTCCGATTACTTTCCGGCGATTCGTCAATTGGCCGGCCTGCCAATCAGCCAGCGTCGCGGCCAGAAGCTGCCGAGCTATCAACGTCTGGACCCGCGTCAGTACGATCTGGTGCTACTCGATCCACCGGCCTGGGCCAAAAGCGCTTTCGGCACGGTCGACCTGTTGCGTGACTACCAAAGCCTGCTCAAACCGGCACTGCTGACCACCGCCGACGATGGCGTGCTGATCTGTTGCAACAACCTGGCGAAGGTCAGCATGGACGATTGGCGCGAACAGGTTCTGCGCTGCGCAGAGAAGGCCGGGCGCCCAGTGCGTGAGTGGACAGCGCTGACACCGGGCAGCGATTTCCCGTCGATGGACCAGCAGCCGCCGTTGAAAACGCTGATCCTGCAGCTCTGAAAATCCGCACCGATAATCAGATAAATCCTATAAAGCGTGGTTGCTTCGGAACCGCAAACGCATGCCATACTCCAAGGCACTCCGATTCCGACAGATGAAGCCGCACATGCCCAAAGGATTGATTCGCGCTATCGGCGCCTTGTTGACTGCCCTGGCTCTTTATAGCCTGTTGGGGTTTCTGATTTTGCCGGGCATCGCGTTGCGAATCGCCAACCAACAATTGGCCAACTACGCCACGACGCCCGCGACGATTTCACGGATCGAACTCAACCCGTTCAGCCTCGAAGTCACCCTCTGGGGTCTGGTCATCGGCGAGCCGGGCAAGGAGCAAGTGGGCTTCGAACGTCTATACGCCAACTTGCAGATCGACAGCCTCTGGACCAAGGCGCTGCACCTGTCCGATATCGAACTGGACAAACCCAAGACCGAAATCCTCTTCAGCAAGGACGGCAAACTCAACCTGCTCGGCCTGTTCAAAATCCCCGCCAGCGAACCGACCCCGGTCGATCCGGAAGCCAAGCCATTCCCGCTGCGCGTGGAGCGGATCAAACTGGTCAGCGGCTCCGTCCATTTCGAGGATGCACGCCCCAGCGAACCCATCGAATTCCTCTACGACAAACTCGATTTCGAACTGAAAAACCTCAGCACCTTGCCCGAAGACAGCGCCGACATGACGTTGGTGGCCATCGGCCCGGCAGGTGGACAGATCGACTGGACCGGTAACTTCAGCCTGATCCCGATCGCCTCCGAAGGTAAGCTGAAAATCACCGACGGCAAGATGAAATCCTTTTGGCCCTATGTGCGCGATGCTGTGCCGCTCGCACTCGAAGATGGCGTGGTCAGCCTCAGCACCGACTACAAGCTCAACCTGGCCAAGGAAACCGAACTGCTGCTGAGCAACGTTGCCGTCAGCGTCGCGCCATTCGCCATCAAGACTGCGGACGGTCGACCGCTGGCGAAGCTCGAGCGGCTGGACATCAGCGAAACCACCGTGGACCTGGCAAAACAGCAAGTGGTGGTCGGCAAGATCCGCAGCCAGAAACTGGAAACCTGGGCCGCCCTCGAAGCCGATGGGCAACTCGATTGGCAAAAACTGTTCGCCAGCCAGCCGTCCAAAGCGGCCAACAAAGCCAATGCCGAGCCAGCCAGCGCGCCGGCAGTAGCCGATTCGCCGAAGCCTGAACCGACCGCGCCGAGCAAGCCTTGGCAGGTTCTGCTCAAAGACGTGCAGCTACGTGATTATCAGGTGCACCTGGCCGACCGCAAGGCCCAACCGGAGGTGGCGCTGGAGCTGGGCCCGCTGAACCTGGACCTGCAAAATTTCGACAGCCTCAATGGCTCACCTTTCAACCTCAAGCTCGACACCGGCGTGGGCAAGCAAGGCAAGATAACAGCAGATGGCGTGGTCAATCTGGCCCCGATCAGCGCCAAACTGAACGTGCAGACCAAGGACATCGATCTGCGCGTCGCCCAGTCCTACATCAACCCGTTCATTCGTCTCGAACTGCGCAGCGGCATGTTGGGTAGTGATCTGGCGGTCGACCTGAAAAGCACCGAACCGTTGGCGTTCAGCGTCACAGGTAAAGCCCAGGTCGATCAACTGCATACCCTCGACACCCTGAAGACCCGCGACTTCCTCAAGTGGCAACAGTTGGTGCTCGAAGGCCTGAACTATCAGCATGGCGATAGTCTGTCGATCGACAAGGTCAACCTGTTCCAACCCTATGCGCGCTTCATGATCAACGATGATCGCACCACCAACATTGATGACCTGCTGATCCCGCAACCGGCCGATTCCGGCACCACAGCCGCCGCGGCCAAACCGGCAGCCGGAAAAGAAAAACCGCTGGGCATCCACATTGGCGGCATAGCCATCAATGATGGTTCGGCAAACTTCGCCGACTTCAGCCTGACCCCGAACTTCGCCACTGCTGTTCAACAGCTCAACGGGAAGATCGGCACCATCGACAGCCGCCAGGCAAAACCGGCCAGTGTCGACGTCAAAGGCAAGGTCGACCGCTATGCGCCGGTGACCATCAAGGGTTCGGTCAACCCGTTCGACCCGATGGCCAGCCTGGACATCGCCACCAGTTTCAAACGGGTCGAACTGACCACCTTGACGCCCTACTCCGGCAAGTTCGCCGGTTACCGTATCCGCAAGGGCCGACTCAATCTCGACCTGCATTACAAGATCACCAACGGTCAGCTCCTGGCCGAAAACAAAGTGGTGGTCGAGCAGTTGCAACTGGGTGAAAAGGTCGACAGCCCGGACGCGGTGAGCCTGCCGCTGAAATTGGCGATTGCCTTGCTCAAGGATGTCGACGGCAAGATTTCCATCGAGCTGCCGGTGAGCGGCGACCTGAACAATCCACAGTTCAGTGTCATGCCTATTATCTGGCAGACCCTGCGCAACCTGATCGTGAAAGCAGCCGCAGCGCCATTCAAAATGATTGGCGGGCTGGTGAGCGGCGGTGGTTCGGAAGACTTGGGCACCGTGGCATTTGCACCGGGTTCAAGCGACCTGAGCAAAGACGCTGAAACAGCGCTGGTCAAATTGTCCCAGGCGCTCAAGGAACGTCCGGCCCTGCGCCTGGAAATCGAAGGCACCGCCGCCAAGACCAGCGATGGCCCGCTGATTGCCGAGCAACGTCTGGAGCGGGAATACCAATACAACTACTACAAAATGCTCCAGCGCCGCGGTGACAAAGTGCCGGCTCAGGCGTCGTTGCTGAAAGTGCCGGACAACGAGAAAGGCCCGCTGCTTGAAGGGATCTACCGCACACGCCTCAAGACTCAGCCGCCTGCCGAATGGAAGGACTTGGGCAAGGAAGAGCGCAGTAAAAAAATGCGTGAAGGCGTGATCGCGTTCTGGAGCTCCAGCGAGGTGCTGTTGCGTCAACTCGGGCAAGAACGAGCCAGCAGCATCAAGGATTATCTGGTGGACAAGGGTCAGTTGGCCGATGACCGCGTGTACTTCATCGACGCCAGCCTCGGCGAAGCAGAAAGCGATGGCCGGGTTATCACGCCTTTGCACCTGGATGCCGAGTGATGGGCACTCGCTGGCTTTTGAGCCTGGCTCTGATGCTGATTGCCGGCCAGGCAGCGGCGGCCGACACCTTGCGCTGCGGTAGTCAATTGATTAGCGTCGGGGACAGGGCCGACGAAGTGCTGCAAAAATGCGGAGAGCCTGTTGCCCGCGACGTGTTGGGCTACAAGCGCAGCGCCAATCGGCGGGAAGAGTTTCAGGTCGAGGAATGGACCTACGGGCCCAACAGCGGGATGTACCAGTACCTGCGCTTTGAAGGAAACCGGCTGGTTCGAATCACCAGCAAGCGTGGCAACTGAACAGATCAAAAGATCGCAGCCTTCGGCAGCTCCTACAGGTGTACTCATTCCCATGTAGGAGCTGCCGAAGGCTGCGATCTTTTGATCTTTCTTTTGATCTTTGTTCCCCAAAATAGAACAGGCCCCGACACGGATGCCGGGGCCTGTAATGGCCACGTCCTTGTGGCCTTCGCATGAACTCTCAAGTAGCGGCAGACGTATGACTCGGCCCGTCTACCGCACCTTCTCCCGGTCCAGGCGAGAAGCCTTGTCTTACTCGGATTTCAGGCCGTCAGCGGACACCGCTTTGACACCTTTGATGTTCTTGGCGATAGCCACGGCGGTTGTTTTCTGAGCGTCTGTCAGAACAGTCATGGAAGACAGGGAAACAACGCCTTTGTTGGTTTCGACTTTGATGTCGGTGCCTGGGATGCCTTTTTCGGTTACCAGGTCTGCTTTGACTTTGGTCGTGATCCAGGTATCGGAAACATCCTCTTTCGCTTCAGTAACTTCACCGGCGGCCAGCATCATGGGTGCCTGAGTCGCTTGGGTGGTCTGTGCAAATGCAGCGTTGGCCATGGTCAGGGTCAACGCGGTAGCAGTAGCGGCAGCGATAGCGAACTTCTTCATACGAGTAACTCCTGTATTTCTGGAAAGTCTGCTGCGTGTCTTGTCAGCAGGGTTACAGGAGATAGTGCGAACGCTGTGCCAACGACTCGATAAAAAATAAATACTTGCAAATCAACAGCTTATAAAAATAGGTGACTTTCGAAATCATGCAAATTGCATGACTACGAAATTATCTACATGCAACTTGCGGGTTTTAACGCAGGCCTAAGGCCATGAATTGTCGGGATTTTCTTGATTATCTAAATCGCCCTTAAATGCCGAGCAAAAAAATGCCCCGCGTCGTGGAACGCGGGGCCTTTGAAGGATGAAAATGGATCAGGCGCCAGTGCAGCCTTTAGGCGCGTATTCCTGTTCAGCCGTGGTGGCACATGTCCAGCCACCGGTGAGTGTACGTGTAAGCGTAATGGTTTTGCTGAGCACCGGCCCTGGAGCGTTGAGAATCGTGCAGCCAATAGTGCCTGCACCGTCAGCGGCGGTACCCGATGCCGTAATCGTGCAATTACCGGTGGTCACCGTACCGCCGATCAGTGCGAGGGTGGGGTTAGTGCCCTGGTTGATGATGTCTTCGAAAGGCACTTTCAGTGCCGAAATTTCTGCAAGGGCAGCGGTTACTTTCGCCCGCGCCTGGTACTTCGAATACTGCGGCAATGCGAACGTTGCCAGAATCCCGATGATCGCCACCACGATCAGCAGTTCAATCAGGGTAAAACCATTTTGATTTTTCATAGACAGGCTCCATGCATGAGTCGAAATCTCATGATCTGAACAAGGCACAGCACAGGTCATGCCAAGCCGCGCGCGCCCCTGCCTGCGGGGCGCGAGATCACGCTAAAGACCTTTCCTACCCCAAGGATCCGCACTATCTGACACTTTTTGTCACCTCACCCCGGCTGGTTTGGTTCCACTGCTTGACTAGGCTATAAGACATTAACCGCCTGCGTCCGGAATCCCAATGAATGACATCGCCCTTAGCGGTCTGGCCAAGCAATTGGTGCTGGCCGAACTGATCACTGACCAAAGTGCGCAACAGGCGTATCAGCAGGCCCAACGCAATCGAATTTCGCTGGTCAGCTATCTGGTGCAAAACAAGCTGCTGAAAAGCTGGCAGGTCGCCGAGGTGGCCTCGGAACATTTCGGCATGGCCCTGCTGGACCTCAACTGCCTGGACAAGGACACCCAACCCCGAGGGCTGGTCAGCGAGAAGCTGATCCGTCAGCACCACGCCCTGCCCCTCTGGCGGCGTGGTAACAAGCTGTTCGTGGGGATTTCCGACCCGACCAATCATCAAGCCATCAACGACATCCAGTTCAGCACCGGGCTGAGTACCGAAGCCATTCTGGTGGAGGAAGACAAGCTCAGCGACGCCATCGAAAAATTCTTCGACAACCACTCCACTGGCCTGGAAGACATGGCCGATGTCGACCTCGACGGGCTGGACATCGAGTCGGTCGATGAGCAGAAACAGGACCCCATTGCAGGGCAAGATACTGATGACGCGCCCGTGGTGCGATTCGTCCACAAGATGCTGCTCGATGCGATCAAGAGCGGCTCTTCCGACCTGCATTTCGAGCCCTATGAAAAAATCTACCGCGTGCGGATGCGCACCGATGGCATGCTGCGGGAGGTCGCCAGGCCGCCGACACAACTGGCCAACCGAATTGCGTCCCGGCTGAAGATCATGGCCAGCCTCGACATCTCCGAGCGACGCAAACCCCAGGACGGGCGAATCAAGATGCACCTGTCCAAAAGCAAGTCCATCGACTTTCGGGTCAACACTCTGCCGACCTTATGGGGCGAGAAAGTGGTGATACGGATCCTCGACCCGTCCAGTGCCCAAATGGGCATCGATGCCCTCGGCTACGAACCCGACCAGAAAGACCTGTACATGGCCGCCCTCAAGCAGCCACAGGGGATGATCCTGGTGACCGGCCCCACCGGCTCGGGCAAGACCGTGTCGCTCTATACCGGGCTGAACATCCTCAACACCGTCGACATCAATATTTCCACCGCCGAAGACCCGGTAGAAATCAACATTGAAGGCATCAACCAGGTCAACGTCAATCCGAGGCAGGGACTGGATTTCGCCCAGGCGTTGCGCTCGTTTCTGCGTCAGGACCCGGATGTGATCATGGTCGGCGAAATCCGCGACCTCGAAACCGCCGAAATCGCCATCAAGGCTGCCCAGACCGGGCACATGGTGCTTTCCACCCTGCACACCAACAGCGCCGCGCAAACCCTGACCCGCCTGCACAACATGGGGATTCAGGGGTTCAACATCGCGACCTCGGTCAGCCTGATCATCGCCCAGCGCCTGGCGCGCAAACTGTGCAGTCATTGCAAAAAGCCCATCGAGATTCCCCGCGAGGCGTTGCTCAAAGAAGGCTTTCCCGAGGAACGCATCGGCTCGTTCACGATCTATGAACCGGTCGGTTGCGATCAGTGCAACAACGGTTACAAAGGGCGAGTAGGGATTTATGAAGTGGTAAAGAACACCCCAGACCTGCAGCGGCTGATCATGGCCGAAGGCAATTCACTGGAAATCGACATCCAGATGCGTAAGGACGGCTTCAACGACCTGCGTACTTCGGGCCTGCTCAAGGCCATGCAAGGCATCACCAGCCTTGAAGAAATCAACCGGGTCACGAAGGACTGAACATGGCGGTCAAAGCAGCGAAAATAAGCGTATATGCCTGGGAAGGCACAGACAAAAAAGGCACAAGAATGACCGGCGAATTGACCGGCCAGAATCCCGCGCTGATCAAGGCTCAGTTACGCAAGCAAGGGATCAACCCGGGCAAGGTGCGGAAAAAAACCGCGTCCATTTTCAGTGCCGGCAAACGCATCAAGGCCCTGGACATTGCCCTGTTTACCCGGCAGATGGCGACCATGATGAAAGCCGGCGTACCGCTGCTGCAATCGTTCGACATTATCGGCGAGGGCTTCGACAACCCGAACATGCGCAAGCTGGTGGACGAGGTGAAACAGGAAGTCGCGGCCGGTAACAGTTTCGCCGCCGCCCTGCGCAAAAAGCCCCAGTATTTCGATGAGCTGTACTGCAACCTGGTGGATGCCGGCGAACAGGCCGGCGCCCTGGATACCTTGCTGGAACGGGTGGCGACCTACAAGGAAAAGAGCGAAAGCCTCAAGGCCAAGATCAAGAAAGCCATGACCTACCCGCTGGCGGTGGTGTTCGTCGCGATCATTGTGACCGGTATTCTGCTGGTCAAGGTTGTGCCGCAGTTCGAGTCGGTGTTCTCGGGGTTTGGCGCCGAGCTGCCAGGGTTCACCGTGATGGTCATCGGCTTGTCGGAGTTCCTGCAGGCCTGGTGGTGGATGGTGCTCGGCATGCTGGGCGCGCTGGTCTTCGGCGTCCGCCATGCCTTTAAAAAGTCCCCGGGCTTTCGGGACCGGATGGACACCTGGCTGCTGAAACTGCCGTTGGTTGGCGCGCTCATGTACAAGTCCGCCGTGGCCCGTTACGCCCGCACCTTGTCGACGACATTTGCCGCCGGGGTGCCACTGGTCGAAGCCCTGGATTCAGTGGCAGGCGCGACCGGCAACATCGTGTTCAAGCGAGCGGTGTTACGCATCAAGCAGGATGTTTCCACCGGCATGCAGCTGAATTTTGCCATGCGCACCTCCGGCATCTTTCCGAACATGGCGATCCAGATGACGGCCATCGGCGAAGAGTCCGGCGCACTGGACGACATGCTCGACAAAGTCGCGAGTTTCTATGAGGACGAAGTGGATAACATGGTCGACAACCTGACCAGTCTGATGGAGCCTTTCATCATGGTGGTGCTGGGGGTTATCGTCGGCGGCCTGGTGGTTGCGATGTACCTGCCCATCTTCCAACTCGGCTCAGCGATCTGATATGTCCGTGAACGAATTTTTGAGTCTCGACCCGCTGGCCTTTACGATCACCGCATTGGTGATCGGCTTGCTGATCGGCAGTTTCCTCAACGTGGTGGTTTGGCGCCTGCCGAAAATGCTTGAGCGTGAATGGCGCTTGCAAGCCCATGACGTCCTGGATTTGCCACCCGAAGCCCCCGGCCCGGCTTACAACCTGATACTGCCTCACTCCGAGTGCCCCGACTGCGGCCATCGGATTCGAGCGTGGGAAAACATTCCCGTACTCAGTTATCTGTTTTTACGTGGGCGATGCTCGAACTGCGCGACGCCGATCAGCAAACGTTACCCGCTGACCGAACTGGCCTGCGGCGTACTGTCGGCGTTCGTCGCCTGGCATTTCGGTTTCGGCTGGCAGGCCTGCATGGTGCTGGTCCTGAGCTGGGGCCTGTTGGCGATGAGCCTGATCGACGCCGAACACCAGCTGTTGCCGGACGTGCTGGTGCTACCGTTGATATGGCTGGGGTTGATCGTCAACAGCTTCGGGCTCTTCGTGTCTCTGCATGACGCGCTCTGGGGCGCGGTGGCCGGCTACATGGCGCTGTGGACGGTGTTCTGGCTGTTCAAGCTGATCACCGGCAAGGACGGCATGGGCTACGGTGACTTCAAGCTCTTGGCGATGCTTGGCGCTTGGGGCGGCTGGCAGATCTTGCCGCTGACCATCCTGCTGTCATCGCTGCTGGGCGCCATCATCGGGGTGATTTTGCTGCGCCTGCGGGATGCGAAAACCTCGACGCCGCTGCCCTTTGGCCCCTATCTGGCCATTTCCGGCTGGATTGCCTTGCTCTGGGGTGGTCAAATAACCGGCTTCTATTGGCAGTTTGTCGGTTTGAAATGAATACCCCTGTGGAAAAACCCTGGATTCTCGGCCTTACCGGCGGCATCGGCAGCGGCAAAAGCGCGGCCGCCCAACACTTTATCGACCTGGGTGTGCACGTGGTCGACGCTGATCATGCGGCTCGCTGGGTGGTCGAACCCGGTCGCCCGGCACTGGCGAAGATCGCCGAGCACTTTGGCCCCGGCGTGCTGCAAGCCGACGGCCAACTGGATCGCGCGGCGCTGCGCAAGCTGATCTTCGAAGTGCCGGATGAACGCCGCTGGCTCGAAGCACTGCTGCATCCGCTGATCGCCGAAGAAATCACCCACCATCTGGCCAAGGCACAATCGTCTTACGCGATTCTGGTTTCGCCGCTGCTGATCGAGTCCGGGCAGTACGCCATGACCCAACGGGTTTTGGTGATCGATGCTCCGGAACAGTTACAGATCGAACGCACGCTGCAGCGTGACCAGACCAGCGAACAGCAGGTCCAGGCGATCCTCAAGGCCCAGTCCAGCCGACAGGACCGCGTGAGCCATGCCGACGATGTGGTGGTCAACGACCGCGACCTCGCCTGGCTGCACAGCGAGGTCGAACGCCTGCATCACTTTTACCTTACTTTGCGTGGAGGCCAGTCATGAGCCAAACCCCAACCGTCGATTGCCCAACCTGTGGCGCCCCTGTCGAATGGAGCCCCGAGAACACATTCCGGCCGTTCTGCTCGGACCGTTGCAAACTGATCGACCTGGGCGCCTGGGCGTCGGAAGAACACAAGATCCCGGTGGGCCCGGATGCCGAGGACGAAATGTTCAGCGAAGACTTCGACCCGCGTCACTGATCACGCCCCTCAGGGCCGCATAAAGCCATAGTCCTGGCCCTCGTCGAGGTTCTCGGCGAGAAACCGCAACTCATCGGCCAGGTCTTCGATATTGCGTACCGCCTTGCTCTGCTGCACCACCGCACTGAGCAAGGCGCGCAGGCTCAATCCCGGATCGAAGCCCACCTCTTGCGCCACATCCAGACTCTGACGCAACTCCTGCCGGGCCCACTCATACACACTCATGCCATTGCTCCTGAAGGTTTTCCAGAGCATGGATTCGGCAACGTTTTTTGGATTTGATGTGGATCAAGATTTGGGATCGTCGTCCTTCCAGGGCGCCGAAAGGTAGCGCGTGCGATTGAACGTCTCCAGCCATTCGGGGCAGAACACCACCAATGCGCTGACCACCATGCCGTTGATAAATGCTTCGGGAAAAATCAGCAGCCATAGATAACCGACAAAATCTTCCAGCCAATAGGGCATGGCGAAACGTTCGTCGTACCACAGCAATGTGAGCGCCAGAATCAAACACAACAGGGCCGACAACGCAGCGGCAAAAAAACCGGAACAGAAGATGTACACAAAAGGATTACGCGGCTGCGCGCGCTCGACCAGAATCGCGCAGCACTCGGTAATCAGCACCGGCAGCAGAATCAGCAACGCGCCATTGACCCCCATGGCCGCCATGTCCTGCCGACCGAGCAGCACCAATCCCGCTTGCGCGACCAACCCGCCGACAATCGCCAACGGCCAATCCAGCAGTAATGTCACCGCCGTCATGCCGATGAAGTGATAGGACACGCCCGTGTCGAAGTCCCGTCGCACCAGCCAGAGCATGAACAGCGCGAACACCGTGCCGAACAACAGATGCTGACGGCGGCTGTCGCTGAACAGTTCGACCCAAGGGGCTCGCGCAATAGCCCAGATCAGCACCGGTACATAGATCAACCACCCCACCGTCAGGGTTTCGGAGGACAGTAACTCGGCACCGATCATGGCTGGGCACACTCCCTTGTCTGCCGAAAGAGAACAGGGCTTCAGTCTACACCGCCCTTTGTACGCCCTTCGACTTTGCTCCGTAGGGTCGTTTTACGATTGGGGCATATCCGTTACCGAAGAAACGGATATCTACACAATCAAAAAGAGGCCGCGATTGTTACGTTTCCTGCAAGGCTGAATCAGACCCAGGCCCCTTTATCGATTGCGGGCAAAGACTAAAATCCAAGCATCGGAATCGACACGGAGCACAGAAAAATGAAAACCTTGACCAGCCTGTTTCTGACCCTCGCCGCCACCTCGGCCCTGGCCGCCGGCAACGAGCCAGCCGCCACCTCGTACAACCCGGCGCAGCCGATGGACATCGCCAAGGTGGTTTCAGTGACGAACACCGCAACCGCCTGCGGGGTTGTGCCTGCGACCATGGAGTATGTCGATCATCAGGGCCAGACCCATCGCGTGACGTACGAAGTCATGGGTGACTGCACCACTGATCTGTGATCGCCCTGGTTCATAACAGCTTCCAGGTGTAACTGAGGATCAGGCGGTTTTCGTCGATATCGCTGCGGTAGTTGGAGCGCGCCATGACGTTGCGAACACGGATCCCGAGGCCTTTGAGACTGCCGCTCTGCAGCACATAGCCGATATCCAGATCGCGCTCGCGGTCCTTGCCTTCAAAGCCTTTGCCGGTATCGACATTGTTGCCGGTGATGTAGCGCACGGTGCTGGTCAGCCCCGGCACGCCGAGGGCCGCGAAATCGTAGTCGTAACGTGCCTGCCAGGAGCGTTCATCGGTGAAGGCAAACTCGTAGGTCGGCACTTCATTGCCCAGTGGCGAGATGTTGGCAAAAACTCGCGGGAAGGCGCTGTCGCCGAACATGCCCTGATAGCCGACATAAAACGTGTGGCCGCCGCGCTTGGCCGACAGCAAGGAGAAGAACGCCTGGTTGTCGATATTGCCCAGCAACTTTTTGCCGTCTTCACGCGAATCGTAATAGCCAAGGTTGGCGCCCAGGGTCCAGTCGCCCATCGGCTCGCTGTGCTTGAGGCCGAGAAAGCGCTGGTTGTAGATATCTTCCAGTTGCCCGAACCAGGCGCTGACCGAGCTGCGTTTGTCATTGAAGGCGTAATCGGCGCCAGCAAAGTTGAAACCATCGCTGCTGACCTGACGCTGCGGTACATGACCGAGCATGGCTTGCATCTTTTCGTCGCCGGCCTCGTTGCGCAGGCTGGTCGAATTCAAGTGGCCACCTTGCAAGGTCAGCCCATCAATCTCATTGGAGCTGATGCTCGCGCCCTGATAGCTGGGCGGCAGCAACCGGATATCGCTGAAGGCCAGCACCGGCACGTTGGGTTGCAACTCACCCACTTTCAGCTCGGTCTTGGAGTAACGCATCTTCAGCGCACCTTCCAGACGGTTGTACTCATTCGCTGCGCGCCCGTTATCGCGCACCGGCAGCAAACCGGTGTTGACCCGGTCCGGACTGCTGTCGAGCTTGAGGCCGAGCAGGCCAATGACATCCACACCAAAACCGACCGGGCCCTGGGTATAACCGGATTTGACGTTGAGGATGAAGCCTTGCGCCCACTCTTCGGCCTTCGACTGTTGATTGGCCCCGACGATGTCCGAGAAGTCCCGGCTGAAGTAATAGTTACGCGCCTGCAAGGTGGCCGTGGTGTCTTCGATGAAGCCTCCCTCGGCAGCCATCACGCCACTGGAAAAAATCGAGACGAACGCCAGGGACAACACTGAACCGGTTGTTGGAAGAATCTGTTTCATCGTTTTTTCTCTTATTTTTATTGATCGACAGGTTGAAGTACTTCAGTCGCAGCGGTTTCGCTGCGTGGGACGGGACGCCCCGCGCTCAACAGCACGTGCGTGACCATGCCGAAAATCAATCCCCAGAAAGCGGCGGACAGACCAAACAGCGACATGCCCGAGGCGGTGGTGAGAAAGGTCACCAACGCGGCTTCGCGATCGCTCGGTACCGCCATTGCGCCGGCCAACGCCCCGGCTATCGCCGCGAACAGCGCCAGCCCGGCCAGGGCCGCGATCAGTTCCTTGGGGAACGCCGAAAACAACGAAACCAGCGTGGCACCGAAGATCCCCAGCACCAGGTAACACAGCCCGCCCACGACCCCGGCCACATAGCGTTTACGCGGATTTTCATGGGCCTCGCGACCGGTACAAATGGCCGCGGTAATCGCCGCCAGATTCAACCCGTGACAACCAAACGGCGCTAACAGCGCAGTGCCCAACGCGCTACTGGCGATGATCGGGCCCGCCGGCGTTGTGTAGCCGCTGGCACGCAGCACCGCCATGCCGGGAACAAACTGGCCGGTCAGCGCCACCATCACCAGCGGCAACGCGACATTCAGGGTCGCGCTCAGGCTGAACACGGGGGTGGTCCATACCGGCGTGGTCAAACCGATCACCAGCGCTTCGCGGTGCAAATCACCTGCGAGATACGCGATGGAACAGCCCACCAGCAGCACCATCAACACCGCATAGCGCGGCATCACCCGCTTGCAGATCAGGTACGTGGCAAACATCGCCAGCACCAGCAGCGGCTTGCCTTGTAGCGAGACGAACAACCCCGTACCGAAGCTGAACAGAATCCCCGCCAGCATCGCCGCCGCAATCGCCGCGGGCAGTTTGCCGATGATCCGGTCAAAAGCCCCCGACACCCCGACCAGAAAGACAATCAGGCTGCTGACCAGATAAGCACCCACCGCCTCCGGCATGGAGATTCCCGGCAACAATGCCACCAGCAATGCCGAACCCGGTGCCGACCACGCGATGATTACCGGGACGCGGTAACGCAGGCTCAAACCGATGCCGAGCACGGCGCTGCCGATGGAAATCGCCCAGATCCAGGACGACAACACTTCCCGCGAGAGATGTGCCGTTTCAGCTGCCTGAAAGATGATCACCAACGGGCCTGCGTAGGAAATCACCGTGGCGATAAATCCGGCGACGGCGGCTGACAGGGAAAAGTCCCGCAATAGAGCTTTCATGACTCAAGCGCCGGTCGATGACAGCACTTGGCTGACACCAGAAGCGCTGCGCTGACTGCTAATGGCGAACACAGTCATGGCGACGGCGGCCACCGCACCGGGCAAGGCAAACGCCATGAAGTTCAGTTGCAGCGGCAGGCTGATCCCCAGTAAGGCACCGCCCAACAGTGGACCGACGATGGCACCGTTGCGGCCGATACCCGACGCCCAACCCAAACCGGTGGAGCGAATGGTCATGGAGTAGAACTGTGCGGCGCAGGCGTACAACAGAATCTGCGAGCCGATAGTGGTGGCGCCGGCAAGGGCGATCAGCAGGTACAACACCGGCATCGGACTGTTGAAGCCCAGCAAACTGATCGATACCGCAGCTACAACGAAGAACACCGCCAACACGCGCGGCAGATTGAGCTTGTCACCCAGCACCCCGCCGCCGACCGCGCCGAATATGGCCCCGAAGTTGAGCACCAGCAGGAACGACAGACTCGAGCCCAGGCTGTAACCGGCGTTGGCCATCAGTTTCGGCAGCCAGGAACTCAAGGCGTAAACCATCAGCAAGCAGCAGAAGAACGCCAGCCACAGCATCAGCGTGCGCAACGCACGGCCCTCACGGAACAGTTGCAACACCGGGGTGCCAGTGCCCTTCACTTCGCTCATGTGCAACTGATCGCTGGCGAGTGCAACGTAAGCCGGGTCAACCCGCTCCAGAACGTTGCGCGCCTCGTCATTGCGCCCCTGACGCAGCATGAAACCCACCGATTCGGGCAGGAAGTACATGATCAGCGGCAATAACAGCAACGGCAGCACCGCCACGTAAAACACTGACTGCCAGCCGAAACTCGGGATCAGCACGATGCCGAGCCCCGCCGAGAGCATGCCGCCCACCGAGTAGCCGCTGAACATGATCGCCACCAGCGTGCTGCGAATTTTCTTCGGCGCGTACTCGTTCATCAGCGCCACAACGTTGGGCATCACCCCGCCGATGCCCAGCCCGGCAATGAACCGGCAGAGGCCAAACTCGGTGGGGTTACGGGCAAAACCATTGAGCACGGTAAAACCGCTGAAGAGCACCACGCAGATCGTGATGGCTTTCTTGCGGCCGATCTTGTCCGACAGCGGACCGAAAAACAGCGCGCCGAACATCATCCCGAACAAGGCATAGCTGCCCAATGCGCCGGCTTGCAGGGGACTGAGCCCCCACTCTTTCATCAGCATCGGCAACACCACGCCGTAGATCACCAAATCGTATCCGTCGAAGATGATGATCAGGGCGCACCAGAACAGCACCATCCAGTGAAAGCGGTTGAATCGAGCGTTGTCGATAACCTCATGTACGTCGATCTTGCGCATGGCATCTATCTCTTGTTGTTGTTTTTTTAAGAGTCGGTAACGCGGCTAACGTCCGTACAGCCGAGGGTAGAGACGCCGGGCACGGGGCAATAGCCGCTTTGCGCAGATCGCTATCCGTTTAGTGCAATGTTTCAAGGAGCCTGCAGTAACCCTGTAGAGGGTTGAACCATGGACTAGACTCACGCGGTTGGTATGGAGTTAAACGTCAAGAGCAGAGGGCCGTCTACGACGCCAGTTTTGCTCGAAGCAATACGACTGGCATAGGTGAGGCTTGGGTCATGGCAAAGGACAAGAAGAAAACCCCTGTTAAAAGTAACGCCGCTGAACCTTTGAAACTGAAGAACAAAGACTACCTTGAGCAGTTACGCCGACTTCATGTCGAAATGGTCAAGTTGCAGGAGTGGGTAAAAGCCAAGGGCATCAAGATCTGTATCGTCTTCGAGGGACGCGACGGCGCCGGCAAGGGTGGGACGATCAAGGCGCTCACCGAGAGGGTGAGCCCGCGCGTCTTTCGGGTGGTGGCGCTACCTGCACCGACCGATCGCGAGAAGAGCCAGATGTACATGCAGCGCTACATGGCGCACATGCCAGCGGCTGGCGAAGTGGTGATCTTCGATCGCAGTTGGTACAACCGCGCAGGGGTCGAGCGTGTGATGGGATTTTGTACCGATGAGCAGGTCACCCGTTTCCTGAGCCTGACCCCCCTCATGGAACGCATGATGGTCGACTCGGGCGTAATCCTGTTCAAGTACTGGCTGGAAGTCAGCGAAGAGGAGCAGACCCGCCGGCTCGAGGCGCGGATCAAGGATGGCCGCAAAACCTGGAAACTGACGCCAATGGATCTCAAGTCATACAGCCGCTGGTATGACTACTCACGCGCACGTGACGACATGTTCAAGGCGACCGACACCGAACATGCTCCGTGGCTTGTGGCCAACTCAAACGACAAGAAGCGGGCCCGCCTCAACATCATCTCTGATTTGCTCAGCCGCATTCCGTACAAGAATGTACCGCGCGAGAAGGTGATTTTGCCCAAACGGCAGAAATCAGGCGGCTATCGTGAACCGAATTATCCGCTGCGGCGAATTCCGGAAAAATTCTGACCGGCACGTTCAAGCGGATCTGCGCTGTACACCAAAGGGCCACAGTCCTATGAGCCATTCGGATGCTTCGCCTCCCGTCCCGGAACCCGGCCGGATTGCCCATCGAGATACCGGCGGCGACAAGGCCGGTTGGGATCGCTGGCTACCGGGACTGCGCACGCTACGCGGATACAAAATAGCCTGGTTGAGGCACGACCTTGTGGCCGGTTTGGTACTGACCACGATGCTGGTGCCTGTCGGCATCGCCTACGCGGTGGCATCGGGCGTACCCGGCATCTATGGCCTTTACGCGACCATCGTTCCGCTGCTCGCGTATGCGCTGTTCGGGCCCAGCCGGATTCTAGTGTTGGGGCCGGATTCATCGCTGGCTGCCGTCATCCTCGCCGTCGTCCTGCCACTGTCCGGCGGTGATCCGCATCGTGCAATCGCCCTTGCGGGCATGATGGCGATCGTGTCGGGGGCGGTGTGCATCCTCGCCGGCATCGCGCGCCTGGGTTTTGTCACGGAGCTTCTTTCCAAACCGATCCGCTACGGGTACATGAACGGGATCGCGCTGACGGTTTTGATCAGCCAACTGCCCAAGTTTTTTGGTTTTTCGATTGAATCCGACGGCCCGCTGAGAAACCTGTGGGCGATCGCTACAGCGATAATGGAGGGAAAAACCAACTGGACCGCGTTCATGGTCGGCGCAGGCACCTTGGCCGTGATTCTGCTGCTCAAGGGCAACAAGCGCATACCGGGCATTCTGATCGCCGTGGCAGGAGCGACCGTCGCCGTGGGTGTGCTGGACCTTGCCACGCGTGCAGGAATATCGGTCCTCGGTTCTCTTCCACAAGGCTTGCCTGCGTTCGCCATCCCCTGGATCACTCGCGCTGATATTGTCCCCGTCCTGATCGGCGGTTGCGCCGTTGCCCTGGTTTCGTTCGCCGATACCAGCGTGCTCTCGCGTGTCTATGCGGCGCGAACCCGTACCTATGTGGACCCGAACCAGGAAATGGTGGGGCTCGGCGTTGCCAACCTGGCCGCCGGTTTTTTTCAGGGTTTTCCAATCAGCAGCAGTTCGTCACGGACGCCCGTGGCCGAGGCTGCAGGCGCCAAAACCCAGCTGACCGGAGTCATCGGCGCGCTGGCTGTTGCCTTACTGCTGGTGGTGGCACCGGATCTGTTGAAGGATTTACCCACCAGCGCACTGGCTGCTGTGGTGATCGCCTCCGCCATCGGCCTGATCGAGGTCACCGACCTGCGACGCATTTATCGAATCCAGCGTTGGGAGTTCTGGCTGTCAATCGTCTGCACCGTCGGCGTGGCCGTGCTGGGTGCGATTGAGGGCATCGGCCTGGCCATCGTGATCGCCGTCATCGAATTTCTGTGGGATGGCTGGCGCCCTTACTCTGCCGTTCTGGGACGCGCGGAAGGCGTCAAGGGTTATCACGACATCAAACGCTATCCCGACGCGCGCCTTGTACCCGGCCTCGTACTGTTTCGCTGGGATGCGCCGTTGTTTTTCGCCAACGCCGAGTTGTTCCATGACCGAGTGCTCGACGCCGTCGCGGCATCGCCTACGCCAGTGCGCTGGTTGGTCGTTGCGGCGGAACCCGTCACCAGCGTGGACGTGACCTCCGCCGACATGTTGGCGGAACTGGACGAAACCTTGCACGCGGCGGGTATCAAGTTGTGCGTGGCCGAGATGAAGGACCCGGTCAAGGACAAGCTGAAGCGATTCGGGCTTTTCGCGCGGCTTGGTGAAACGGCGTTCTTTCCAACAATAGGTACTGCAGTCGACAGCTATCTGATGATTCATCCGGTGGATTGGCAGGACCAGGATCACTGAGTGGCAGCGGAGACACCCGCAGCCAGCACGTAGATTGCCAGCGCGTCTATGCTGGACTTACCGATCGCATGTCTTTGCCACTCTCTACAGGAGGTAATCAATGGTTCCCACGCCCATGCTCGAAAAGATTTTTTCCCGGGATCTGCTCGATGTGCTGATTCGTGCCGGAGTGATTGCCGTTCTGGTGATGTTCTGCTTTCAGATATTCAGCCCGTTCCTCGACCTGATGCTGTGGTCGGTGATCCTGGCAATCACCCTCTACCCCTTGCAAGTCAGGTTCAAAGGCAAGCTGGGGAACAAAGACGGGCTCACCGCGACGCTGATCGTATTAATCGCCATCAGTATTCTTATGGTGCCTGTTTATTTGTTGGGAGCCTCGCTTGCGGAATCCGTGGAGAAGGTCATGACCATGGTCAAAACCGACAGTTTCCATATTCCGCCACCGTCCGATACGGTAGCCAGCTGGCCGCTCGTGGGAAAACCTCTTTATAACTTGTGGGCGCAAGCCACCACTGACCTGCCCGATCTGGCACAGAAGTTCATACCGCAGATCAAAGGTGTCAGCCTCTCCCTGCTGAGCAAGCTTGCGGGTGTCAGCATGGGGCTCCTTTTATTCATCGTCGCACTGATTATTGCCGGTATTTTTTTAGCGTATGGAGAAGGCGGCCACCGCAGCGCGGTGCGAATCGTTTCGCGCTTCAGCGGTCCGATCAACGGGCCAAAAATCGCCGATCTGTGCACCGCCACCATCCGGGCAGTGGCGTTGGGGGTGGTCGGTATCGCGTTCATCCAGATGCTGTTGGTGGGTATCGGTTTTGTGTTCATGGGCGTCCCCGGCGCCGGTCTTCTCGCCTTGGCGGTGCTGCTTCTTGGCATCATGCAGTTACCGGCGAGCCTGATTACCCTTCCGGTGATCGTCTTTGTTTTCATGAGCGAAGGTGCCAGTACGGCGACCATCATATTTGCCATCTATGTCTTCATCGCGGGATTGGTCGATAACGTCCTCAAACCACTGTTGCTAGGTCGTGGTGTCGATGTACCGATGCCTGTGGTGCTGATCGGTGCCTTGGGCGGCATGGTCACGGGCGGTATCCTCGGCCTGTTTATTGGCCCTGTGATACTCGCGGTCGGCTATCAGCTGTTCTGGGAATGGGTGGATCAAGCGCAAGAACCCGGACCAGACAACCAGGGACAGACCTGATACGGCGGCAGAGGAAATTCCCATGCTGTTGAATCTATTGGCCGGCCTTCCCGTGATGTTGTTCTGCCTGCTAATGCAAGCCGTTTTCATAACTATATGCCTGCGTTATTACGTTCATTTCAGGCATGCCCAATCCGCTCATGAATCGCAATGGCTGAATATCCTGTTGTTGTCGATGGTCATGCTGCTGATGTCGCTCAGTAATTTCGTGCAGATCGCCATCTGGGCCACGCTGTTCATGCTGCTCGACGAATTCGACGAGTTCCTCACCGCGCTGTATCACTCGGCGGTCAATTTCGCCACGCTGGGCTACGGCGACATCGTCATGTCCTCACGCTGGCGTCTGCTTGGGCCATTGGAGGCAGCCAACGGCATCCTGATGTTTGGTGTCTCCACCTCGGTGATGACCGCTGCGGTGATGGATGTCATAAAGCACAGCATGGACAGGCTAAAGCAGCGTGAACACCCATAGGCATGCCAGAAAAAACGGGCAAGACTCTGTCTGAAGAAATCGAGACAGACTTTTTTCTTTTGCGACAGACTTATTATTCAGATCACATTTGAACGCTAAGCTTGGGCCTATGGATGACTCAGATTATTTACGCCTGCTGACCATTGCGGCCGAGCAAGCCAACACGTTCCTCTCCAATGCCCGCAAATGGGAGCGTGAGCGTTGGGTTTGCCAGCGCCTGCTGCAAGGCTTGAACATTCCGTATCGCGCCGACGAATTTTCCCCCGCAGGGGAGCCGCCGGACGTGTTGTTCCGTGACGCGAATTTCGAGGTATTTTTCGTGCTCGACGAGGGCCGACGCCTCAACGACGAATGGCGCGACGAGCTGCAACGTCGACGCAGCGCGTTTTCCCTGAGCCAGTTGGTGCGCCGCGAGGCCAAGCCCCGGCGCATCCCGGCCAATGAATTTCTGCTGAGACTGGCGCCGACCTTGCGTAAAAAAGCCCACAACTACCAAGAGCGGGGCATGGATTTGGGGGAGTTGGACATCATCGCCTTCGCCAGCCTCAAGCGCGAAGTACTGGACCTCAACAGCCACTTTCCACCGCCCACCGAATACCTGCGTCAGGGCTGGCGTTCGTTGTCGCTGGTCGGCCCGACCTTCGCCAGAGTGCTGTTTGCCCACCCGGATGCCCCGGATTTTCTGCGTAGCAACCTGGGTCGCAGCATCGTCTTCGACGTCGGGATCAGCCTGTGATTCCGTTGCGGGAGTTGGTCGCCGAGTGTTACAAAGTGGAATCAATCGCCTGGACAATACGGTGAGCGTCGAGCCATTCCAGCCATCGGCTAAGCTCCGTTCAACGCAGGATCCCCCACGCTGTAGCTTCTACACATTCAGCAACGTCTACCTGACGAGGCCCAATATGACCAGCCGCCTGAACCCGGACGACCAGAAGCATGTCGAAGAGTACCTGCACCTGTCCCAGCACCAAGTCGAGCGCCGGCCTTTCCGGCCGTGGATGCTCCTGGTGGTGGTGTTGGCAGTGACCATTGGTTTAGGCCTGTTGAGCCGCTTTATCAGTTACCTGACGCTATGAGCTGCCGAGGGTCTGTTGACGTTTGATGACGAACCGCGTTGCGTTCCAACGAGTGCGAGGCAAGGCGCGGGATGCCGCCAATGGTTGTTCCCTTGGCAAATCCCGCAACGCAGCCTCGCGCTCGTTGGAGCGCAACCCGAAGGGACGGACGCCCACGTGGCGCAGGGCAGCGTTGCTCGGAACTCATTTGGAACAACCAAACCACGTTCCTCGCGCCTTGCCCTGCACCACGTGGGCATCCGTCGCGGTCGTCATCAAACGTCAACAGACCCTCATGCTCGCTCGGGTAATTGCACCGATTTCTTTTAGCCTTGCGAGATATCCCCATGACTCATCGTATTGTCATCGTTGGCGGCGGCGCCGGCGGTCTGGAGTTGGCTACCCGTCTGGGTAAGACTCTGGGCAAGCGCGGCACGGCCAGTGTGATGCTGGTCGACGCGAACCTGACCCACATCTGGAAACCGCTGTTGCACGAAGTGGCGGCAGGTTCCCTGAACTCTTCCGAAGACGAACTCAACTATGTTGCCCAGGCAAAATGGAACCACTTCGAGTTCCAGCTGGGGCGCATGAGCGGGCTCGATCGCGCACAGAAGAAAATCCAGCTGGCCGCCACCTACGACGAAGCCGGTCTGGAACTGGTGCCAGCGCGTGAAGTGCCTTACGACTCGCTGGTGATTGCCGTCGGCAGCACCACCAACGATTTCGGCACGCAGGGCGCGGCGCAACACTGCCTGTTCCTCGACACCCGCAAACAGGCCGAGCGCTTCCATCAGCAACTGCTCAATCACTACCTGCGCGCCCACGCCGGGCAAACTGATGCAGTGCAGCAGATCAGCGTGGCCATCGTCGGCGCCGGTGCCACCGGGGTTGAACTGGCAGCGGAACTGCACAACGCAGCCCATGAACTCGCGGCCTACGGCCTGGACCGGATCAAACCGGAAAACATGCACATCACTCTGATCGAAGCCGGGCCGCGAGTGCTGCCAGCCCTGCCGGAACGAATCGGCGGGCCTGTGCATAAAACCCTGGAGAAACTCGGGGTCAACGTGATGACCAATGCTGCAGTCAGCGAAGTGACGGCAGACAGCCTGATAACCGCCGATGGCAAAGTGATCAGCGCCAGCCTCAAAGTCTGGGCCGCCGGGATTCGTGCGCCGGGTTTCCTCAAGGACATCGATGGCCTGGAAACCAACCGCATCAATCAGCTGCAAGTGTTGCCGACCCTGCAAACCACCCGCGATGAGAACATCTTCGCCTTCGGTGACTGTGCGGCCTGCCCACAACCGGGCACCGACCGCAATGTGCCGCCGCGCGCCCAGGCTGCGCACCAGCAGGCATCGTTGCTGGCCAAATCGCTGAAACTGCGGATCGAAGGCAAAGCCCTGCCGGAATACAAATACACCGATTACGGTTCGCTGATTTCGCTGTCGCGTTTTTCGGCTGTGGGTAACTTGATGGGCAACCTGACCGGCAGCGTGATGCTCGAGGGCTGGCTGGCACGGATGTTTTACGTGTCGCTGTATCGCATGCACCAGATGGCGCTGTATGGCGCATTTCGTACGGCGATGTTGATGCTGGGTAGCAAGATTGGTCGCGGGACTGAGCCGCGGCTGAAGCTGCATTAACACACATCCATTGTGGGAGCGGGCTTGCTCGCGAAGAGGCCATAACATTCAACATTAATGTTGCCTGTTACACCGCCTTCGCGAGCAAGCCCGCTCCCACATTTGTTCTTCATCAGCCGTAAATCTGTGTCTTACTGTATCCCTTCCCCCGATTCAGCCCTTCGCTTACAAAGCCCCCCTTGCGCGACACAGTAGCGATACACCACGCCCGCTAAATGGCCACACCCGAGCAAGGCACCGCCTGCTTCGGCCATCGCCGCATTCACGTGGCGTCCTTTATCGAGCGGTTGTGTCGTGCAACCCAGGAGATTTGTAATGTCCCGTACTCTCAGCAAAAACACCGTTGGCCTGCTCGGCGCTGTCCTGGCCGGTGGCATGATGTTGTCCGGTTCCGTATTCGCTTCGCAGCCGTTGACTCAAGGCTACCTGCTGGCCTCGGCGGAACAGGTCGTGAAGACGCCGGAAGGTAAATGTGGCGAAGGCAAGTGCGGCGATGCCTCGATGGCCAAGACCGACACCGACGACGATGGCAAGGTATCCCGCGCGGAATTCCTGAAAGTGGCACCCAAGGCTGACTTCGACAAGATCGACACCAACCATGATGGCCAAATCGATGAACAAGAGGCTTTTGATAACGTGAAAACCAACTACGAAGCCAATGGCAAAAAAATGCCGAAGGGCTTGTTCGAGCACTTGAAAGACAATAGTTAAGCCTCTGAAGGCCCAAGCCCTGCCTCTCCATCGAGAAGCGGGGCTTTTTTGCATTTGCAGCAGACAAAAAAAATCCCCGTATCTTTCGATACGAGGATTTTTAATATGGTCGGGGTAAGGGGATTCGAACTCCTGACATCCTGCTCCCAAAGCAGGCGCGCTACCGGACTGCGCTATACCCCGGTAAAAAAAAGGCACCTTTTAAAGGCGCCTTCTTCGATCAGCGCTTTTGGCCTCTGATCTTAAGATTCGATTCCAGCGCTAACTGGTTTCAAAAATGGTGGGTCGTGTGGGATTCGAACCTACGACCAATTGGTTAAAAGCCAACTGCTCTACCAACTGAGCTAACGACCCAAAAATGGTCGGGGTAAGGGGATTCGAACTCCTGACATCCTGCTCCCAAAGCAGGCGCGCTACCGGACTGCGCTATACCCCGGTTTGAAATTGGCTCCGTGACCAGGACTCGAACCTGGGACCCAATGATTAACAGTCATTTGCTCTACCGACTGAGCTATCACGGAACTACATATTTCAATTTACAACAGTGAAGCTTTACTGCGTTCTCTTCGACCCGTTCGCATCGCTGCGTTCGTGTGTCTGAGGCGCGCTATTCTACAATCTTAAGCACCTCTGTCAACCCCCTAAATTGCTTTCAAGTTAATGATTTGCAACTTATTTCAGATTCCTGCTTGGGGAGCAAAAACCCTTCAGGGCGACTTACTGCGGGGCGCACTTTACAAGCCTTTTCCTTTGAGTTCAACAGCCTGGCGAAAAAAAGGCCTCGCGATGCGAGGCCTTCTTTTATTGCACTGCCGCCGAGCGTCAGACGAAAACGATTTCGTCGTTTTCCACGACACCTTTGGCGGTATCGCCGGGCATGAAGCGACCCGACAGAATCAGCTGCGCCAGCGGGTTCTCGATCCAGCGCTGGATTGCTCGTTTGAGCGGCCGTGCGCCATAGACCGGGTCGTAACCGACAGCGATCAGCTTATCCATCGCTTCCGGACTCAGCTCAAGCTTCAGCTCGCGCTCCGTCAGGCGGCTACGCAGGCGTCCCAACTGGATCTCGGTAATACCGGCGATCTGATCCCGAGCCAGCGGTTCGAAAATCACCACTTCGTCGACCCGGTTGATGAACTCCGGCCGGAAGTGCGTGGAAATCGCATCCATCACCGCCGCGCGCTGCGCTTCACGATCCCCTACCAGTTCCTGAATCTGCACCGATCCAAGGTTGGAGGTCATGACGATCACGGTATTTTTGAAATCCACCGTGCGGCCATGGCTGTCGGTCAAACGGCCATCTTCAAGCACTTGCAGCAAAATGTTGAATACATCCGGGTGGGCCTTCTCGACCTCGTCCAGAAGGATCACCGAATAAGGCTTGCGACGCACCGCCTCGGTCAGGTAACCGCCCTCTTCATAACCCACGTAGCCCGGTGGCGCGCCGATCAGTCGAGCCACGGAATGTTTCTCCATGAACTCGGACATGTCGATCCGCACCATCGCCTCTTCGGTATCGAACAGGAATTCGGCCAGCGCCTTGCACAGCTCGGTTTTACCGACACCGGTCGGGCCGAGAAACATGAACGAACCGCTCGGGCGATTCGGGTCGGACAACCCGGCGCGGGAACGCCGCACGGCGTTGGAAACGGCGATCACCGCTTCGTCCTGACCGATCACACGCTGGTGCAACAGGCTTTCCATCTTCATCAGTTTTTCGCGCTCGCCCTCGAGCATTTTCGACACAGGAATGCCGGTCCACTTCGACACGACTTCGGCGATCTCTTCTTCAGTCACCTTGCTGCGCAGCAACTGGTTTTCGCTTTTACCGTGCTGATCGACCATTTGCAGGCTGCGCTCTAGGTCCGGGATCACCCCGTATTGCAACTCGGCCATGCGGTTCAAGTCGCCCTTACGGCGCGCGGCTTCCAGTTCCTGACGGGACTGTTCGATCTTCTGCTGGATCTGTGCCGAACCCTGGACTTCGGCTTTTTCCGAGTTCCAGATTTCTTCGAGATCCGAGTATTCACGCTCGTGACGAACGATTTCTTCCTGCAGTTTTTCCAGACGTTTCTTCGCCGCGTCGTCGCTTTCTTTCTTCAGCGCCTGGGATTCCACCTTCAACTGAATCAAGCGACGTTCCAGACGGTCCAGCACTTCCGGCTTGGAGTCGATCTCCATACGGATGCGGCTGGCGGCTTCGTCGATCAGGTCAATGGCTTTGTCCGGCAGCTGACGGTCGGTGATGTAGCGATGACTGAGCTTGGCCGCGGCGATGATCGCGCCGTCGGTGATCGCCACCTTATGGTGAACCTCGTAACGCTCTTTCAAGCCACGCAGGATGGCGATGGTGTCTTCTTCGCTCGGCTCATCCACCAATACTTTCTGGAAGCGCCGCTCGAGAGCCGCGTCCTTCTCTATATATTGGCGATACTCGTTGAGCGTGGTCGCGCCCACGCAATGCAGTTCACCACGGGCCAACGCAGGCTTGAGCATGTTGCCGGCATCCATCGAGCCTTCGCCCTTGCCAGCGCCAACCATGGTGTGCAGTTCGTCGATGAACAGAATGATCTGCCCTTCCTGCTTCGACAGTTCATTGAGCAGGGATTTGAGGCGCTCTTCAAACTCGCCGCGGTATTTGGCACCGGCAATCAGCGCCCCCATGTCCAGGGACAATAGACGCTTGCCTCTCAGACCATCCGGCACTTCGCCGTTGATGATGCGCTGGGCCAGGCCTTCGGCGATGGCGGTTTTACCCACGCCAGGCTCACCGATCAGCACCGGGTTGTTCTTGGTGCGGCGTTGCAGGACCTGAATGGTGCGACGAATTTCGTCGTCACGGCCAATTACCGGATCGAGCTTGCCTTCTTCAGCACGCTTGGTCAGGTCGATGGTGTATTTGTCGAGCGCCTGACGCGATTCTTCGTGGTTGGCATCATTGACTGCCTCACCACCGCGCAGGTTATTGATCGCGTTTTCCAGGGCTTTCTTGCTCACGCCCTGGCCCAGCAACAATTTGCCGAGCTTGCTGTTCTCGTCCATGGCGGCGAGCAACACCAGTTCGCTGGAGATGAACTGGTCGCCCTTCTGCTGGGCCAGGCGATCGGCCTGGTTGAGCAGGCGCGCCAGATCCTGCGACATATTCACATCGCCGGTCGGGTTCTGGATTTTCGGCAGCTGATCGAGGGCTTTGGTCAGCTCTTTACGCAGGCTGTTGACGTCAAAACCCACCTGCATCAGCAGGGGTTTGATCGAACCACCCTGCTGCTCAAGCATGGCCTGCATCAAATGCGCCGGCTCAATGGCAGGATGATCGAGGCCGACGGCCAGGGATTGGGCGTCGGACAAGGCTAACTGCAACTTGCTGGTTAAACGGTCTATACGCATGGGTCACCTTCCTTTTGAGCAGGCCGGACCTATAAACATCCTGAATGAAGAAACCTGCCAGATACCGCTATAGATGCGGTCGATTCTGGGAGATTCAAGCGTCGTACAGTTGATGTAGATCAGAGAAGTCTAGCGTTCAAGCCAGACTAAAGAGGCAAACCGACCGGTGCGTGGGCTACGGCGGTAAGAAAAGAAACGTGGATCGGTCACGGTGCAGAAACCGCCACCATAAACAGCGGTAACGCCGCGAGCGGCCAGACGCAAACGCGCCAGCTCATAGATGTCGGCCATGAACTTGCCGGCATTCTGGTTCGGCACAAAGGCTTTGGCGGCTTCAGGCAATTGCTGGACGAAGGTTTCGCGCACTTCAGGGCCGACTTCAAAAGCTTGTGGGCCAATGGCCGGGCCAAGCCAGACCAGCACGTCTTCAGGCGGCACGGCCAGACTGTCGAGGGTCGCTTCCAGCACACCCGCCGCCAACCCGCGCCAACCGGCATGGGCGGCAGCGACGCGGGTGCCGGCACGGTCGCAAAACAGTGCCGGAAGGCAGTCGGCGGTCATCGCGGTGCAGGCGATACCGGGTGTTGCCGTCCAGCTGGCGTCGGCAGTAACTACCAGGCTTGGGTCCGCTTGGGCCACGACAATGCCGTGAACCTGCTTTAACCAGGCCGGTTGAATAGAGAAATGATCGGTGAGACGACGGCGGTTTTCGGCGACAGCTTCGGGGCTGTCGTCGACATGATCGCCCAGGTTGAGGCTGTCGAACGGCGCCAGACTGACGCCGCCCGCACGGGTGGTGACGCAGGCTTTCACCCCGGCAGGCGCAGGCCAGTCGGGAATCAGCCAGTCACTCATCCGATGAACGCCTCACGATCTTGCTTGAGCAGCGTCAGCAACCAGACAAAGTCATCCGGCAGTGGCGATTCCCAGCTCATGCGTTTACCGGTGGTCGGATGATCCAGCTCCAGGAAGCGCGCATGCAGCGCCTGACGCGGGAAATTCTTCAAGGATTCGACCATGGTCACACTGGCGGCCGGCGGAATTCGGAAACGACCGCCATAGGCAGGGTCTCCGACCAACGGGTAGTTGATGTGCGCCATGTGCACGCGAATCTGGTGCGTACGACCGGTTTCCAGCTTCACCCGCACGTGAGTGTGGGAGCGGAAACGCTCGAGCACGCGATAATGGCTGACGGCTTGCTTGCCACCTTCCATCACGGCCATGCGCTGGCGTTGCTGGCCATGGCGACCGATTGGCGCGTTGATCTTGCCGCCGGCTGTCACCACACCGATCACGATGCACTCGTAGATCCGGCTTACGCTGCGGCTCTGCAATTGCGTGACAAGCTGTGTCTGGGCCTGAATGGTCTTGGCCACCACCATCAGACCGGTGGTGTCCTTGTCCAGGCGATGCACGATACCGGCGCGGGGCACATTGATAATGTCCGGCACGTGGTGCAGCAAGGCGTTGAGCAAGGTGCCGTCAGCGTGACCGGCAGCCGGATGCACCACCAGGCCTGCAGGCTTGTTGATCACCAGGATGTCGTCGTCTTCATAGACGATGTCCAGCTCGATGTCTTGAGCGATCCATTCGCCCTGAGCTTCCTGCTCGGCAGTCAGCTCAAGAATGGCGCCACCGTGAACGATGTCTCGCGGGCGGATAACCGCCCCATCCACAGTCAGGCGGCCGTCTTTGATCCAGGCGGAAAGGCGCGAGCGCGAGTGCTCAGCGAATAATTGTGCGGCGACTTGATCGAGGCGTTGGCCGCCCAATTCGGACGGCACCTCTGCGCGAAGTTCAATTTTATCGGACATGCTCAGACTAGGCGTCGGCACAGCCTTTGGTTTCGGCTGCGCGCTTGTGGTTAAATACGGCGTCTTTTGCCCCGAGGCTTTTCAACGGGGCACTCATCATAACAGGACGGCCCCGCCCAAGACAGCGGCCGTCATAGGGACGCAAGCCGCCATGCAAGTGAAACACCTGCTGCTGATCGCCATCCTCGCATTGACCGCTGCTTGCTCATCGAAGGAAGTCGTAGACGAAAACCTGAGCGAAGTCGAGCTGTACCAGCAGGCTCAGCACGATCTGGACAACAATAGCTACACCGCCGCCACAGCCAAGCTGAAGGCGCTGGAGTCGCGTTATCCGTTCGGTCGCTACGCCGATCAGGCTCAACTCGAGCTCATCTACGCCAACTACAAGAATGCCGAGCCTGAGGCTGCGAAGTCCGCCGCCGAGCGTTTCATTCGTCTGCACCCGCAGCACCCGAACGTGGATTACGCCTACTACCTCAAGGGCCTGACCTCTTTCGACCAGGACGTCGGCCTGCTGGCGCGCTTCCTGCCGCTGGACATGACCAAGCGTGACCCGGGCGCTGCTCGCGACTCCTACAACGAGTTCGCGCAACTGACCAGCCGCTTCCCGAACAGCCGCTACTCGCCGGACGCCAAGCAGCGCATGATCTACCTGCGTAACCTGCTGGCTTCCTACGAGATTCACGTTGCCGACTATTACCTGACCCGTCAGGCCTATGTCGCCGCCGCGAACCGTGGTCGTTATGTGGTGGAAAACTTCCAGGAAACCCCTTCGGTCGGTGACGGCCTGGCGGTGATGACTGAAGCCTACCAGCGTCTGCACCTGGACGAACTGGCCGCGACCAGCCTCGAAACCCTGAAGCTCAACTACCCGAACCACCCAAGTCTGGTGGACGGTCAGTTCGTGCCCTCAAAGGACGAAGCCGACAACCGTTCGTGGCTGAGCAAGGCCACCTTGGGCCTGATCGAATCCCGTCCGCCGCTGCCGCCGGGTGAAACCCGCGCCAACCAGGACGTGCAGAGGCAGTTCCAGGATGCCAAGGACTCGATTCCGAACGAGCTCAAGCCTAAAGATGAAAACGGCGATGTGATCGAAGAAGAGGAACACGAGTCCGAAGCCAACAACGCCGATCGCTCGTGGTTCAGCTACATGACCTTCGGCGTGTTCGACTGACGCTGGGGTGTTGTGCCAAGAAGGCGCCTTTTGAGGCGCCTTTTTTATTACTGCATTTCAGGGGTGAGCGTATTGCGCTGTGCGCCTGCTCCGTCCTTGGCTAAACTGCCAATTCATTAGTCAAAAAGCAGCTCACCATGCTTCGTTTATTGTTCTGGATCGCCCTGATTGCCGCTGCGGTATGGCTCTGGCGCAAGTTCAAGGCCCCGGCTTCGGGCGCCAACACACCGCGAGAGCAAGATGCTCCCCCCATGGTCCGCTGTGCCCATTGCGGCGTACACCTGCCCCGCGACCGCGCGCTGAAACTCGAACAACAGTGGTATTGCAGCCAGGCTCACCTTGAGCAAGGCCCGGGTTCCAGTGATCGCTGAGACGTCCAGTCCCGGCAACAAACAGGCCCAGCGACTGCTGCGCCTCTATCACCTCTACCGTTTAAGCATCGGCATCACCTTGGTGCTGTTGATCTCCAGCAACATGGACAACCAGTTGCTGACGTTCGCCAATGACGACTTGCTGCGTAACGGCAGCTGGTTGTACCTGGTGCTGAATATCCTGCTGGTGGTCTTTCAGGGAAACACCCGGCGCCCGGCGCAGTTGTTCAGCCTGGCGCTGGTCGATGTCCTGCTGCTATGCGGCCTGTTCTATGCCGCTGGCGGCATGCCCAGCGCCATCGGCAACCTGTTGATCGTGTCGGTGGTCATCAGCAATACCCTGCTGCGCGGGCGCATCGGACTGCTGATTGCGGCAGTTGGCGCCCTCGGCATCGTGGGTTTGAGCTTCCTTCTGAGCTTCAGCCACCCCACCAGCCCCAACGATTACCTGCAAATCGGCACTCTCGGCGCCCTGTGTTTTGCCGCAGCATTGCTGGTGCAAGGCTTGATCCGAAGGCTGGAAGTCAGCGAAACCCTGGCCGAGCAGCGGGCCAGCGAAGTGCTCAGCCTCGAAGCCCTCAACGCACTGATCCTGCAACGCATGCGCACGGGCATTCTGGTGCTCGACGACCAACGGCGTGTGCAACTGGCCAATCACAGCGCCTTGACCTTGCTGGGGCAGGAAAAGCTGGGTGGCCAGTTGATCGACGACTATTCGATGCCATTGGTCGAGCGGCTCCAACTGTGGTTCAACAATCCGACTTTGCGCCCGCAAAGCCTGAAAATCGCCAGCAATGGCCTAGAGCTGCAACCGAGCTTCATTGCCCTGGACCAAAGCCCGCACCACCAGACGCTGGTTTTTCTCGAAGACCTTGCCCAAATCGCCCAACAGGCCCAGCAACTGAAACTCGCCGCTCTTGGCCGCCTGACTGCCGGTATTGCTCATGAGATCCGCAATCCACTAGGCGCCATTAGTCATGCCGCGCAGTTACTGCAGGAATCCGAGGAACTGAACGGCGCGGATCGGCGTCTGACGCAGATTATTCAAGACCACTCTCAACGAATGAATCGGGTAATTGAAAACGTCCTGCAACTGTCCCGTCGCCAGCAAACCGTGCCGCAACGGCTTGATTTGAAGCCGTGGCTGGAGCATTTCGTCGCCGAAACCCGCGAAGGGGCGACCGAGCATCAGCAGATTCACCTGCGCATCGGCTCGGGAAACTTCAAAACCCTGATGGATCCGAATCAGCTGACCCAGATTCTCGACAATCTGCTGCGCAATGCCTGGCGCCATAGCGCCCTGAACCACGATCAGGCGCAGGTCTGGCTCGAACTGTTTGTCGACCCGGACAGCCATTTGCCGACCCTTGAAGTCCTGGACGATGGCCCCGGCGTGGCGCCGGACCAGCGCTCGCACTTGTTCGAACCGTTTTTCACCACCAGCAGCCAGGGTACTGGCCTGGGGCTTTATCTGTCCCGTGAGCTGTGCGAAAGCAATCAGGCCCGCCTAGACTTCAAACCACGCCAAGGCGGCGGCTGCTTTCGCATCACCTTTGCTCACGGACGGAAACAAAGTTGAACATGAGCCCACGGCAAAAAATCCTGATCGTCGACGATGAGCCGGATATCCGCGAACTCCTGGAAATAACCCTGGGACGGATGAAACTCGACACCTTCAGTGCCCGCAACCTTGCAGAAGCACAGGCGCTGCTGGCACGGGAGACGTTCGACCTGTGCCTGACCGACATGCGCCTGCCCGACGGCACCGGCCTGGCGCTGGTGCAGCACATCCAGCAGCGCTATGCGCAAGTGCCAGTGGCGATGATTACCGCGTACGGCAGCCTGGAAACGGCAATCAACGCCCTCAAGGCTGGCGCCTTCGATTTTCTGACCAAACCGGTCGACCTCACCCGCCTGCGCGAACTGGTCACCAGCGCCTTGAGTCTGCCGGCACCAGGCGGTGCCATCAGCGCCATCGACCGTCGGCTACTGGGCGACTCCCTGCCGATGCGCAGCCTGCGCAAACAAATCGACAAACTGGCGCGCAGCCAGGCCCCGGTGTACATCAGCGGCGAGTCCGGCAGCGGCAAGGAGCTGGTCGCCCGACTGATCCACGATCAAGGCCCCCGCGCCAGCCGACCGTTCGTCCCGGTGAACTGTGGGGCTATCCCGTCGGAATTGATGGAAAGCGAATTTTTCGGCCATCGCAAAGGCAGTTTCAGTGGCGCCATCGAAGACAAACCCGGGCTGTTCCAGGCCGCCCAGGGCGGCACTTTGTTCCTCGATGAGGTGGCAGACCTGCCGCTGGCGATGCAGGTCAAACTATTGCGGGCCATTCAAGAGAAAGCCGTGCGCAGCATCGGTGGGCAGCAGGAAACCGTGGTCGATGTGCGCATACTCTGCGCCACCCACAAAGACCTCGATACCGAAGTCGCCGCCGAACGCTTTCGCCAGGACTTGTACTACCGTCTGAACGTGATCGAGCTTCGGGTGCCGCCCTTGCGCGAACGCCGCGACGACATTGAGCTCCTGGCCAACAATATGCTCAAGCGACTGGCGACCGGCACTGGCCAACCCGTTGCAAAACTCCAGCCGCAAGCCCTCGACGCACTGAAAAGCTATCGTTTTCCAGGAAACGTGCGGGAATTGGAGAACATGCTTGAGCGGGCGCACACCTTGTGCGAGAACAAACAAATCGAAGCCAGCGACCTGCGGCTGGCCGAAGGTAACTGCAACCCGGACGGCGACGTACCGGACCTGACGCAAATCGACAACCTGGAAGCCTATCTGGAAAACGTCGAACGCAAACTCATCCTCCAGGCCCTGGAAGAAACCCGCTGGAACCGCACAGCGGCGGCTCAGCGGTTGAATCTGTCGTTTCGGTCGATGCGTTACAGGCTCAAGAAATTGGGGTTGGATTGAACCGTTAAAAGATCGCAGCCTTCGGCAGCTCCTACAGATTCGGTGTTCGCCGCCATATCGATATCGCGGTCAAACATAATTCAATGTAGGAGCTGCCGAAGGCTGCGATCTTTTGATCTTCTGTCAGATTCGTCCGACTGGTGCATACGGCGCAGGATCGATAATCGGCGCCCTACCCAGCATCACATCCGCAAACAACTGACACGACGCCGGTGCCAGCACCAATCCATTGCGGTAATGCCCGCAGTTGAGCCAGAGCCCGTCAAATCCCGGCACCCGGCCAATATAGGGAATCCCTTCCGGCGACCCCGGCCGCAACCCGGCCCAATGCCCCACCACCTCGGCATCCGCCAGCTCCGGAATCAATTCCACCGCCGAGGCCTTCAGGCTTTCCAGCGCCGTGTCGGTTGGCGTTTTGTCGAAGCCTTGATGCTCCAGCGTACTGCCGATCAGAATGTGCCCGTCGCGCCGAGGAATGGCATAACGCCCCTTGGCCAGGACCATGCTCGGAAGGAAGTCCGCCGCGCACTTGTAGAGAATCATCTGGCCTTTGACCGGCTCGACCGGCAGCTCCAGGCCCAGGCTTTTCAGCAAGTCACCGCTCCAGGCCCCGGCCGTCAAAACCACCTGATCACCCGCAATGGTACCCATCGAAGTCTGTACCCCGACCACCGCAGCGCCTTCACGGATAAACCCGCTGACCTCGCACTGCTCATGAATCGTCACGTTCGGCAGCGCCAGCAAGGCGGCCTTGAGGGACTTCACCAATCGTGGATTGCGCACATTGGCCACATCGGCCATGTAGATCGCCCGCGAAAAACCGGTGCCCAACACCGGCACCGCATCGTGTGCCGCAGAGATATCCACAGCCCGCAGCGGACGATTTTCCCGTTTGGCCCAGGCGAGCGCTTCGGCCTCGTCATCCAGGTCCAGCCAGTACAACCCGGTGGTGTGAACTTCAGGATCGACACCGGTGGCGGCGAACAAACGTTCCGCCAGCTGTGGATAAAAATCCTGGGACCAATGAGCCAGCGCAGTGACCGCCGGACTGTAGCGCCACGGGTAGAGGGGCGAGACGATCCCGCCACCGGCCCAGGACGACTCCTGGCCGACATTCGAGCGGTCCAGCAGCACGACGCTCTGTACTTCGGACGCGAGATTGAACGCCGTCAGCAGGCCAATCACCCCGCCGCCGACAATCACCACTTGCTGTTGCCTGCTCATGTTCTGATCCAACCGTTCAATAGACAGAGGGCGTAAAGGGCGCCCGAAAAATAAACTCAGCGACCCCAGCAACTCTTGGTGGTCTGGCCGGCCGTCGCATTGACCATGCTTCTGACGCCCGTGTTGGTGAGCGTGAAATCACCACACTTGTCGCTCGCCATGCTCGATCCGGCCTTGCGTGTTGCCGTCAGCAGAAAGGTCTGATCAGTCAGGGTCGGGGTGATCGTGTAGAAATCATTGCCGGCGCTCAGACCGATGGCATTGGTGTAGACATTATTCTTCGAATAAAAACGCTCGAGTATCTGTGCCTGCTCGGAAAGCAGCCCGGCCACTTCAGTGCGGCGACCCTTTTTTACGTACTCGGTGAGGCTCGGGTAGCCAATGGTGATGACGATCCCGATGATCGCAATCACGATCATGATTTCGATCAGGGTAAAACCTCGGTTGGATCTGCGCATGCCTCACTCTCACTTACTGTATTTGTCGCCACATGATGCGACGGCCGCTGCCGCCGCCAGATTTTTCCACCAGAGTGGTCACGCCACCACCGGAGTCGTTCACAATCTTGCGGGTTGCGTCATTGACGACCGCGTTCAGGGTCGGGATACCACCAGTGAAGATCACCCCGCTGGAAATCGTGTCAGTGCTGTCGACCACCCCATCGGCATTGGTGTCGAGCACCGCGTAATTGAGCATCTTACCGCTGAACGCATCGAGTTCGACCAGTTTGCCGGTGCCGAAGCTGGCGCAAGGGTCAGTGGTATCCACACTGGCCGTGGTAAACACGATTCGCCCCGACACCAGATTGGCCTGATTGATCACCCGCTCACCCGTCAGCACGTTGTTGTACACCAAGGGCAAGTACCAGCCTTTCTTTGCCGGGTAGGTCACCTCGTTCTGGCTAGTGGTGATGAATTGCCCGGTGCTGCCCGAAAACACGCCGGTCAACGCCTGCGCCTGCAAGCTGGACACCGTGATTTGACCCGCGCCTCCTTCTGCATCCCATACTGCGTAGAACGCTTGGAGATCCTTGTTGGTCTTGTCGGCAGCCTCATTTAATTTGCCGGTACCGAACAACACTTGCTTACCTCCCGATGCGTGATCGGCGAGCAGCGGCTGCACAGTGATCGGTTGGGTTGCACCGCCTGCTGTGGTGAACAACGGCTTGCCGGAAAACGCTACGCCCCAGGTGTCCGTGGTCGTGCCACTCAAATCGAACTTCCACAACCGCCCTTTCAGATCGCCCCCATAGGCGGCCTGCACCACATTCTGCGAGTCGACCCTGAGCTTCACCGACGACAAACCGTTGGTGGTTACCGTACTGTCGGCCACGATTTTCTTGATCAGCGAGCCATCGCGGATATCCACCACATACAGCGCTGCCACTCCGGAGTGACTGCCATAACCGTTGGAAATGAACGCCGCCCAGCGACCATCGGCCAAGCGTGCCACTTCGGGACGCGCATAGGCATAACCCAGATCATTGAAAACGTTCGCCGCATCGGCCGTGGCCGGCGCACTGATTTCCCATAACGCCCTGGTCACGTTACCGGCCGATGCGTCGAACAATTGCAGCGCATAGAACGTTTTGCCGCCCGCCCCTGTTCCGCCAATCGCCAGGGTTTTCCAGGCGCTATCAAGTTGAGCATCGAACACACCGACCTGACCGTCGACCAAAAACTTGTGGCTTACACCGTTGATGTAAGTGGGGTCAGCGATGTAGTGCAATGATGGCAGCACATTGGAGGGCATATAGCCGTAGCGTCTGACACCGTTGGTCGAGTTGATGACGTTTACAAAACCGTCGTTGGCGTTCACCACCAGGCTGGCATTCATGTTGGCGGCTTTGGTGGCCAGGTAGGTGCTGTAGCTGGTGTCGCCCACCAGATCGGAGGCGGTTTGGTCCGTAGGTGCGGCCAGAACCAGGGGCGAATTGATGATGTCGCCGAGCAAGACACTGCGCGCTTTCAACCCGGTTTTGTTGGTGCCCTTGCTCCACTCCACCAGATCGCTGCCGGTGATGCCGGTGGGCAGGCTCTGGCTGAGGGAGGTCTGCTGGGCCGGGGAAAAATTGCTGTAAGCCAGGGTGACAGCAGCGTTGGTCAGGGTATTCCAGGACTGGTAGGTCGGCGCGGTAGCACCGGGCACGATCGTGGTATCGGTCGTCCATAGCACTGCGGCCGTGTTAACCGCGCCCGCCGCTGTGAAGCCAAAGGACTTGATGGTGCCCCGCCAGTCCTTGGGGTCGTAGGTGGTCTGGAAGTAGGCTGAGTTGCTGGTCAGGGTCGTGCCGCTGGCAACGCCGCTGCCACCTGATCCGGCCTTGGAGGTGATGTCGCTCAAAGCCGCAGACAGTGCACTGTTCAGTCCCGTGCCATCAATCGCCTGGTAGTACCTTCCCTGTCCGTAGATCGCAGCGTCCGCCAACATCTGGTTCGCTGCAGTGAAACCCACGGTGTAGGTATTCATGTTTTGTCTGGGAAAATCCAGGGCATTCCAGCTTTTGCCCCCGGCATCGGTCCCCGTGGAGCGCATGTCGATGTCAAAGGAAAACTTGGCGATGTCATCCAGAAACAGGGTATCGCCCTCATCGTCGCCGAAGCGGTTGGCGCCATCGTTACTGCTGATACCGTCCCAGTTCGGTAACGCACTGCCACCCAGCGGATCGTCGGTCGGAAAGGTTGCGTCGTAGGTCGGCAAACCTCCAGTGATTACCACCCCGTAATTTCTCTGGCAACGATACTGAATCGGACTGGTGTAGGTGGTGGGCGTCGAGTTGTTGTAAGGCGTCATCCCCCGGAAATAGCGGGTGATCTCATAATAGGCTTCAGCCAGCGGTGTATTGGCCTCGGCGCTCAATTCATCGATTCCGGCGATCAATTCGTTGTAATGGGTATCAGCCTGAGCCTGAGTCACGCTGCCGCTGACTGCCGACAAATCACTGACTGAACGGACGATGTAACCGCCGTCATTCTTATGATTGCCGACGGCCAGATTGAATGTCGCAAGGCCGATACGTAGCGAACGGTTGCTGGTCACTAACGTCTTGGAGACGTTGCGCGCCACATTCATCCGGTAATCATTGGGAATCGAACCATCAGTGAAATCCCGGTCGGAATTATTGGCCTGGCTTATCAGATAAGACAGGTAATTCGCGGTGTAGAGAGTGTTCTCGCGGCCCACCGGATCGGGAAGCTTGAGGCAAAGCGAATCCTGATCGGAAACGCTGTTCTTATAAAAACCGTACCATCCGTCTCTATCGCATGTTCCTCGCGTCAAACTCGACAACGCAATATTGGTATCGGTCATGTCAAGCTCGCGGCCTTTCTTGCACGTACCGTTGGAAAGGCAAATAGTCACGGGAGTGCGTGCAACCGTCGGGTCAAATCCTGCCGCCCAGATAATGCTGTTCATGCTTTTCGAGTCATCGAGTAACAGCATCACATTGGGGGCCACGGCGGCGGCGTTCAACAGCGGCGAGTCCGAGGGCGTGAAGGCGTAAGCCGGCGCTGCCAGATAAAGGCTCAACGCCGCGCCGCAGAACAACTGCAACAACCCACGACGCCAGCCTGTGCGGGTCTCAGTACTTCGCATAGATACTCTCCACCACACTGCGCGAATTGCCCGCGATGCCCACGGCGGTCACCCGGTAAAGCGTTGCCGACGTGTTGCTCGGTACGTTCACGGCCGTCAGGGTGGTGCCGATGTTCTGCACCCCGTAAAAGCCGCTGCCGGAGGCGATCCATGTCACCCCCGAGGTGGAATTGAACCCGGCGGCGGTAATGACCGACGCTTCGGCCGGCGGCGCACATTGGTTGGTACCGCTGCAAACCGGTAATGAATAGGTGTTCAGTTGCACCGCGCTTTCGCCGACACGCAACGCCGCTTCTGCGCCCTGGAACGACTGGTTGCGCAGGATCACGCTGCCGGCCATTTTTTCCTGCAACGTCGCGCTCTGCATCGACGAAAGGCCGATCAAGGTCAGCACCAGAAGAAACACCAGGCTGACCAACAGCGCCATGCCGCGCTGGGCGCGAGGGGTCACGGGAGCAATACTCATCGGCCCTCCCCTCATGGCAACCGGTTGCGCAAGGCGGCAACCACGTTGAAGGTTTGTTCGCGTACCCGGTTGTTCGGGTCGGTCAGCGTCAGCGTCAGTCGCACACTGCGGATTCGTGCCGGGTCAGATGGGTTGCTGCTGTAGCTGGAGGCGGCCGTATCTGTGGCCGAACTGGCGAGGCCGAAGCTCACATTGAAGGCACTGACATTGTTCACCAGCACCTGCTGCGTCGGCGTGCCGGCACCGGAGCCCATCAGCAGCTGATTGTTGCTGAAGCTGTAGATCAATCGCCGGATCGGAAATGCCAATTGCCCAGACGTCGGCGTTCGTAGTCCGGTGTAGGCCGTGGCGTCGTTGCGGCAGTCCGAAACTACGGTCCAGGTTGGCGCACCGCCACTGCCGCCGACATCGGCAGTAACAAGCGTTAATTTGAGGTTGGCATTGTCCCAACTGATCGGCGTGAGCTGACTGGCATTGAAACTCCCTGCCGAGCTTTCGTCGGTAATCGTGCCCAGGCAACCGAACATGCCGACCATGCGGATTTCCTGAATCATTTTGCTCAGAACAAACCGTGCATCTTCTTGCATGCCGGCGGCAGTGCTCTGGCTGATATAGGTGTTTTTAGCAGCGATGAAAATCTGCGCCACGCCCAGAATCACTACCAGACTCAAGGCCAGAGCGATCAGCAACTCGATCAGGCCGAAACCTCTGTTGGCTTTGATCATGGTGTCGTCGCCGGGTCAACGGTGGCGCGACTGGTGAGGACGAAACTGCGGCGCGAGTCGGCGGTATTGGCGGCTCGTGAGTCGTCCCAGGTAATGGTGATGGTGTACACCCGCTGGTTGCGGGTGATGCTGCCAGTCGCCGTAGCGCCGCCGAAATTGACGATGTTGCTGGTGAAGTCGTAAAGGTCCTGATCCCGGGCCACGCTCAGGTTCCCCGAGGACGGCGGCGTAACGGTGTAATCGGCGCCGGAGTTGGCGCGTATGCGGTCCATCATGTCGTAGGCGATAAAACTCGCCTGACTGGTCATCCGCGAGCTATCGGTGTACTTCAGCGCATTGAGCTGAATCGCCGCCGCGCCCAACAACCCCACAGCCAGAACCAACAACGCGACCAGTACCTCGATCAGCGTCATGCCCTCCTGTGCGCGCTTGCTCCAACCCCTCATCCGCAACTTCCACCCAATAGAATTCGTCCGTTCAAACACACATTCAGCGTCCGGCTCTGCGCCCCCAGTACATAACTGATCACGACTGCCGTGGACGGTGCCGACAAGCCGCCCAGATTGTTGAAATCAATAGCGGTCACTCCTGAGGTTAGCGTCAGAGTTGCACCACTGCTCATCGCTGGAACAACCCGCAATACATTGGCCGGGTTGCCGGTACCGTCATAAACGGTCAGATCGCCGGTCCAGACACTCCCGCCTGCTGTCGGGCGAACCCGGGTGGTAATGCCCCGGTCGATCGCCTCAAGCCGCGCATAGTTGAGCGCACGTTGCAGGTCGCCGATCTCGGTGTCGGCTTTAGTGTTCTGCACCGAGCGGGTAAACGCCGGAACGGCCAAGGTGATCAGGATCAGAAACACGGCGAGCGCGATCAGCAGCTCAATCAGCGTGAAACCTTTTGTACGATGATCCATCGGTGCCCTCCGTTGCCGTCGGCTATACCTGCTTCTACACGCTAGAACATTCGACCGGCGGATGTACGGTTGTTTTGCCATTACTCGCGCAGGATCGTGCGGGCCGCAGCATTCCAGGGAAGGAAATGACATGCATCAGCAAGGTTTCAGCCTGATCGAACTGCTCATGGGACTGACAATTGTCGGGATTGTTCTGCAACTGGTCAGCCCGGCGTTCGCTGCATTCACAGAATCGAACCATCGGAAGCAGGCGGCGCAGGCGATTGTCAGTGGTATGCGCAATGCCAGAACCGCTGCTATCACACGCAATCAGAGTGTTGTGATACACGGCATCAACGGCGACTGGGGTCAGGGCTGGCGGATCATTCTGGATATCAGCGGCAAGGGCCCGGAGGACAGCAGCAATCCGCTGCTGGTTGAGCACGCGAGCAACACCCGGTTGCCGATTGTCGGCAATTGGGCGGTCAGGCGTTTCGTGCGTTTCAGCAGTCTGGGCGAACCACTGATGCCCGGACGGGCCTTTCAAGCGGGAACATTGCACATTTGCGCAAGCCGCGAGCCGGTGAGTCAGCTCCAGGTGGTGCTGGCCCGGACCGGCCGCGTCAGCCTGCGCAGCCATCAGGCCGAGCAGACGCTGTGTCCAGGGGAAAAACGTTAAAGCAAGGAGCGCACGCGCAGCTCTTTAGGCATGGAGAAGGTGATGTTCTCCTCGCGGCCGGCCAGTTCATCGGCCCCGGTGGCGCCCCAAGCCTGCAATTGCTGGATTACGCCACGAACCAGTACTTCCGGAGCGGAGGCACCGGCAGTGATGCCAATTCGCTCGACACCGTCGAACCAGCTCTTTTGCAGGTCTTCGGCGCCGTCGATCAGATAGGCCGGGGTGGCCATGCGTTCAGCCAGTTCACGCAGGCGATTGGAGTTGGAGCTGTTCGGGCTGCCGACCACCAACACCACATCGCATTCGTCTGCCAGTTGCTTGACGGCATCCTGACGGTTTTGCGTGGCGTAGCAGATGTCGTCCTTGCGCGGACCGCCGATCGCTGGGAATCGAGTACGCAGGGCATCGATCACGCGACTGGTATCGTCCATGGACAGGGTGGTCTGGGTGACGAAGGCCAGTCTTTCAGGGTTATTCACCTGCAACGCGGCGACGTCTTTCTCGTCCTCGACCAGATAGATCGCGCCACCATTACTGCCATCGTACTGGCCCATGGTGCCTTCGACTTCCGGGTGACCGGCGTGGCCGATGAGGATGCATTCACGGCCGTCGCGGCTGTAACGCGCGACTTCGATGTGCACCTTGGTCACCAGCGGGCAGGTCGCGTCGAACACCTTCAGGCCACGGCCAGCGGCTTCAGTACGCACGGCCTGGGAAACGCCATGGGCGCTGAAGATCACGATCACGTCGTCCGGCACCTGATCCAGCTCTTCGACGAAGATCGCCCCACGGGCGCGCAGGTCTTCGACGACGAATTTATTGTGGACCACTTCGTGGCGCACGTAGATCGGCGGCCCGAAGACTTCCAGGGCGCGGTTGACGATTTCGATCGCCCGGTCCACACCGGCGCAGAAGCCACGGGGGTTGGCGAGTTTGATTTGCATGCTGTGCCTCGTGTCTTGCGCGCAGGGAAGTTAGATCATTGCAATCCCTGTAGGAGCAGAGCTTGCTCGCGAAGGCGGTGTGCCAGTCAACATTGATGCTGAATGTGATGACGTCTTCGCGAGCAAGCTCTGCTCCTACAGTATTACAGCGCTTTGACGTTGAAGATCTCGACGTCAAAGGTCAAGGTTTTACCGGCCAGCGGGTGATTGAAGTCGATGGTCACCTCAGCGTCATCGAATTCTTTCACCACACCGGGCAGCTCAGTATTGGCCGCATCGTTGAAGATCACCAGCAAGCCAGGCGACAGTTCCATATCCTTGAACTGCGAACGCGGGATGATCTGCACGTTTTGCGGGTTCGGCTGACCAAAGGCGTTTTCCGGCTCGATGGTCAGGGTGCGTTTGTCGCCGGCCTTGAAGCCGAACAGCGCTGCTTCGAAACCTGGCAACAGGCTGCCGTCGCCAACCTTGAAGGTCGCCGGGGCTTTGTCGAAGGTACTGTCGACGGTGTCGCCGTTCTCCAGACGCAATGCAAAGTGCAAGGTGACTTCCGTGTTCTGGCCGATGCGTTGCTCAGCCAATACCTGTTCAGTCATGAACGGTTTCTCCGGTCTTTTTACTTTTGAACATATCCAGTGCAAGCATCACGGCACCGACAGAAATTGCGCTGTCGGCAAAGTTGAACGCCGGGAAATACCAGCGATTCTGCCAATGCACCAGAATGAAATCGATCACATGGCCCAGGGCAATGCGGTCGTACAGGTTACCCAACGCGCCACCCAGCACCAGCGCCAAGGCGACTGCCAGCCAGGTTTCGTTGCGCCCCAGGCGCTTGAGCCAGATCACCAGCACCGCACTGACCACCACTGCGATCAGGGCGAACAGCCAGCGCTGCCAGCCCGAGCTGTCAGCCAGGAAACTGAACGCCGCGCCGGTGTTGTAGGCCAGGGTCCAGCTGAAGTAATCGGGGATCACCACGATTTGCTGGTACATGCTCAGCGAGCCTTCGAAGTAGAACTTGCTGGCCTGGTCGATGACCAGGACCAGCAAACTCAACCAGAGCCAGCTCAGCCGTCCGAAACGGCCAACGGCGTTAGGCATAGTGACGAACCTCGCCAGCGCCGCTGATGTTGTCTACGCAACGACCGCAGATTTCCGGATGCTCCGGGTTCACGCCGACGTCTTCACGACAGTGCCAGCAACGGGCGCACTTGGCATGGCTCGACTTGACCACTTGCAGTTTCAAACCGCCAACTTCGGTGACTACGGCATCGCCCGGCGCCTGAACGAACGGCGCAACGGTGGCAGTCGAGGTGATCAACACGAAGCGCAGTTCGTTGCTCAGCTTGGCCAGGTCGGCGCTCAGCGCGTCTTCGGCGAACAGCGTCACTTCGGCTTGCAGGTTGCCACCGACGGCCTTCGCCGCGCGCTGGATCTCCATTTCCTTGTTGACCGCCACCTTCACCGCCATGATCCGCTCCCAGTAGGCGCGGTCCAGCTCGAAGCCTTCCGGCAATTCGGTCAGGCCTTCGTACCAGGTGTTGAGCATCACAGACTCGTTACGCTCGCCCGGCAGGTACTGCCACAGCTCGTCGGCGGTGAACGCCAGGATCGGCGCGATCCAGCGCACCAGCGCTTCGCTGATGTGGTACAGCGCGGTTTGCGCCGAACGACGGGCCTTGCTGTTGGCGCCAGTGGTGTACTGACGGTCCTTGATGATGTCGAGGTAGAAACCGCCCAGCTCCTGCACGCAGAAGTTGTGGATCTTGGAGTAGACGTTCCAGAAGCGGTATTCACCGTAGTGCTCTTGCAGCTCGCGTTGCAGCAGCAGGGTGCGGTCCACGGCCCAACGGTCCAGCGCCAGCATTTCTTCGGCCGGCAGGATGTCGGTGGCCGGGTTGAAGCCGGTCAGGTTGGAGAGCAGGAAGCGCGCGGTGTTACGGATCCGCCGGTAGGCGTCCGCACTGCGTTGCAGGATCTGCTCGGAAACCGCCATTTCACCCGAGTAGTCGGTAGAGGCGACCCACAGACGCATGATATCGGCGCCCAAGGTGTCGTTGACCTTCTGCGGTGCGATCACGTTGCCCAAAGACTTGGACATCTTGCGACCGGACTCATCGACGGTGAAGCCGTGAGTCAGCAGTTCGCGGTATGGCGCGTGGTTGTCGATGGCGCAACCAGTCAGCAACGACGAGTGGAACCAGCCGCGGTGTTGGTCCGAACCTTCCAGGTACAGGTCGGCGCGTGGACCGGTCTCGTGGCCCATCGAGTGCGAACCGCGCAGGACGTGCCAGTGCGTGGTGCCCGAGTCGAACCAGACGTCCAGGGTATCGCTGATCTTGTCGTACAGCGGCGCGTCTTCACCGAGCAACTCGGCGGCGTCCATCTTGAACCAGGCTTCGATGCCTTCGACTTCGACGCGCTGGGCGACGATTTCCATCAGCTCGACGGTGCGTGGGTGCAGCTCGCCGCTTTCCTTGTTCAGGAAGAACGGGATCGGCACGCCCCAGTTGCGCTGACGGGAGATGCACCAGTCAGGACGGTTGGCGATCATCGAGTGCAGACGCGCCTGGCCCCAGGCCGGAACGAACTTGGTCTCTTCGATGGCTTTGATCGCCCGCTTGCGCAGGGTTTCGCCAGTCGCAGGCTCTTTGTCCATGCCGATGAACCACTGCGCGGTGGCGCGGTAGATCAGCGGAGTCTTGTGACGCCAGCAATGCATGTAGCTGTGTTCAATGGTTTCGGTGTGCAGCAGCGCGCCGACTTCCGACAGTTTGTCGACGATGGCCGGGTTGGCCTTCCAGATAAACTGGCCGCCGAAGAATTCCAGCGACGTCGCGTACACGCCGTTGCTTTGCACCGGATTGAGGATGTCGTCGTTGACCATGCCATAGGCTTTGCAGGTCACGAAGTCGTCTACGCCGTAGGCTGGCGAGGAGTGAACCACGCCGGTGCCCGCGCCCAGTTCGACGTATTCGGCCAGGTAAACCGGCGACAGACGATCGTAGAACGGGTGACGGAAGTTGATCAGTTCCAGTTCTTTACCGGTGGTGGTCGCAATGACCGAGCCTTCCAGGCTGTAGCGGGCCAGACACGACTCGACCAGCTCTTCAGCCAGCACCAGCAGTTTGTCGCCGACGTCGACCAGTGCGTAGTTGAATTCCGGGTGAACGTTCAAAGCCTGGTTGGCCGGGATGGTCCACGGGGTGGTGGTCCAGATCACGATCGAGGCAGGTTTGCCCAGCGACGGCAGACCGAACGCGGCAGCCAGTTTGGCTTCGTCAGCGATCGGGAACGCCACGTCGATGGTCGCGGATTTTTTGTTCTCGTACTCGACTTCCGCTTCAGCCAGGGCCGAACCACAGTCAAAGCACCAGTTCACAGGCTTCAGGCCCTTGAACACGAAGCCACCCTTGACGATTTCCGCCAGGGCGCGGATTTCACCGGCCTCGTTTTTGAAGTCCATTGTCTTGTACGGGTTGGCGAAGTCGCCCAACACGCCCAGACGGATGAATTCGGACTTCTGACCTTCGATTTGCTCTGTCGCGTAGGCACGGCACAGTTCGCGGGTCTTGTCCGCGCCCAGGTTCTTGCCGTGGGTCACTTCGACTTTGTGCTCGATCGGCAGACCGTGGCAGTCCCAGCCCGGAACATAAGGCGCGTCGAAACCCGACAGGGTTTTCGAGCGGATGATCATGTCCTTGAGAATCTTGTTCAGCGCATGACCGATGTGAATCGTGCCGTTGGCGTACGGAGGACCGTCGTGAAGTACGAACTTCGGACGATCCTTGCCAATCTCGCGCAACTTACCGTACAGGCCAATGCTGTCCCAGCGCTGCAGAATCTGCGGTTCGCGCTGAGGCAGGCCGGCCTTCATTGGGAAGGCGGTGTCCGGAAGGTTTAGCGTGGCTTTATAGTCGGTCATTTAAGGCTCTTCATTAGCGATTGGCGCTAGGTGCGACAGGGCACGGGCGGCGGCGACATCCGCATTGATCGCCGTCTTAAGCGCCTCCAGAGAGGCGAAACGCTGCTCTTCACGCAGCTTGTGGTGGAAAACCACCGTCAAACGCCGGTCATACAGATCGCCGGCAAAATCTAAAAGATGTACTTCGAGGTGGGCTTTGCCATCACCTTGGACCGTTGGCCGCACGCCGATATTGGCGACGCCTGGCCAGGTCTTGCCGTCGATGTCGACGTTGACCAGAAAAACCCCGGACAGCGGCACACGACGACGCTTGAGTTGTATGTTGGCGGTCGGCGTACCGAGCTGGCGCGCCAGCTTCTGGCCATGCAGGACTCGCCCGGCAATCCGGTACGGACGACCGAGCAGCCGCTCGGCCAAGGCAAAATCCGCAGCCGCCAAGGCGTTACGCACCTGAGTGCTGCTGACACGAATGCCGTCCAGCTCGACGGTCTGCGCCGCTTCGACGGTAAACCCCTGAAGGACGCCAGCCTGTTGCAGGAAATCGAAATCCCCTAGCCGGTCACAGCCGAAACGGAAATCGTCGCCGACTTCCAGATGCTGCACGCCGAGGCCATCCACCAGAATGGTATCGACGAATTCGCTGGCGCTGAGCTTGCTCAGGCGCTGATTGAAAGCCAGGCACAGCACCCGGTCGACACCTTCCACGGCCAGCAACTGCAGTTTGTCCCGCAGGCGGGCCAGACGGGCCGGGGCGGTGTCCGGGGCGAAAAATTCTCGCGGCTGCGGCTCAAAAATCACCACGCAGCTGGGCACGCCCAACTCGAGCGCACGCTCACGCAGCCGGGCCAGGATAGCCTGGTGACCACGGTGAACACCGTCAAAGTTGCCAATAGTGGCGACACAGCCCCGATGCTGGGGGCGCAGGTTGTGGAGGCCTCGAACCAGCTGCATAACGCGCTTCTTGCTCATAAAGTGGTCGATTATAACCACACCCGGCGGCCGACGACAGGCAACACCGTAACCCAAAGTGATCGAGCCGACAAAACCGCCGGCTCGCCCGTGTTTATCGAGACAAAAGCCTCAGCTCAACGCTTTGCGATTGAAGTCGCGCAAACGGAAGCCCATCAACAGCAACATGCCGAAATAGACCACCACGCCGGCGATTACCAATGCGCCCAGACGCAGCAAACGCTCCAGCATATGCCCTTCCACCCAGGCCGGCATGAAGTGCATTGCGCCCAGCAATACCGCGGACATCACCGCCACCGCCACCAGCAGTTTGAGCCCGAACTTTGCCCAGCCCGGTTGCGGCTGATACATCTGCTGCTTGCGCAGCTGATAAAACAGCAGCCCGGCATTGATGCAGGCGCCCGCGCTGATGGCCAGGGCCAGACCGGCATGAGCCAGCGGACCAATCAGAACCAGGTTGAACAGCTGAGTGACGATCAGGGTGAAAATCGCGATTTTTACCGGGGTGCGGATGTTTTGTTGCGCATAAAAGCCCGGCGCCAACACTTTGATCACGATAATCCCCAGCAAGCCGACGGAATAAGCAATCAGCGCGCGCTGGGTCATGGCCGCATCGAAAGCGCTGAACTGACCGTACTGGAACAGCGAAACCGTCAACGGCTCAGCCAGAATCCCCAGCGCCAGGGCGCACGGCAATACCAGCATGAAGCACAGACGCAGCCCCCAATCGAGGATCCGCGAGTATTCGTGGCGATCCTGGCTGGCATAAGTCCTGGCCAGCGTCGGCAGCAGAATCGTGCCCAGAGCCACACCCAGCACACCGGATGGCAATTCCATCAGGCGATCGGCGTAATACATCCAGGAAACGGAACCCGCCACCAGAAACGACGCAAATATGGTGTTGATGATCAGCGAAATCTGACTCACCGAAACGCCGATGATCGCTGGCAGCATCTGTTTCATGACCCGCCAGACGCCGCTATCGCGCAGATTCAGGCGCGGCAGCACCAGCATGCCGATTTTCTTCAGGTGCGGCAGCTGAAACAGCAATTGCGCCAGGCCACCCACCAGAACGGCCCAGCCCAGCGCCATTACCGGCGGATCGAAATACGGCGTCAGGAACACCGCAAAGATGATCATGCTGACATTGAGCAGGGTCGGCACGAAGGCCGGGACCGAGAAACGGTTCCAGGTATTGAGGATCGCTCCAGCCAATGAAGACAGGGAGATCAGCAATATATAAGGAAAAGTGACCCGCAGCAGATCGGTGGTCAGCTCGAATTTTTCCGGGGTAGTGACGAAACCCGGTGCCGTGGCCCAGATGACCCAAGGCGCGGCGAGCATGCCCAACGCGGTGACCAGCGCCAGCACCAGCGTCAGCAGGCCCGAGACGTAGGCAATGAAGGTTCGCGTCGCCTCCTCGCCCTTCTGGCTTTTATATTCGGCGAGAATCGGCACGAAAGCTTGCGAAAATGCTCCCTCGGCGAAGATCCGCCTCAGCAGATTGGGCAGTTTGAAGGCGATAAAGAAGGCGTCGGTCGCCATTCCCGCACCAAATGCGCGAGCGATAAGGGTGTCGCGAACAAACCCCAAAACCCGGGAGAGCATCGTGATAGAGCTGACAGCGGCCAACGATTTGAGCAGATTCATTGAAAGAGTTTTTGCCTGTCGATAAACAGCAGGCGAACAACGCGCCCACTTATGCGATACTCCGCGCCGCAACAGCACAGAGCCAAAGCTCGCGAGTTTACAGGTCGCACGCCGGAAAGAAATATCCCGGCGCTCTATACCTGCCACTTAGCGGATCGTCTCAACCGCCCTTGACAAGACATCAACTCATCGGCATGATTCGCGGCCTATTTTGTTTGCTATTTCCTAAAAAGTCTTTCGAGGAGCTCGACGGTGGCCAACACACCTTCCGCCAAAAAACGTGCAAAACAGGCTGAGAAGCGTCGCAGCCACAACGCCAGCCTGCGTTCCATGGTTCGTACCTACATCAAGAATGTAGTTAAAGCCATCGACGCAAAAGACGCTGCCAAAGCTCAAGCTGCTTACGTTCTGGCTGTGCCAGTTATCGACCGTATGGCCGATAAAGGCATCATCCACAAGAACAAAGCTGCTCGTCATAAGAGCCGCCTGAATGGCCACGTAAAGGCCCTGAACGTTGCCGCTGCTGCCTAAGCGACACGCTCATTAAAAAACCGACCTCAGGGTCGGTTTTTTATTGCCTGCGATTTGGCAAATACACTGCAAAAAAAATGTGGGAGCGGGCTTGCTCGCGAAGGCGGCGTAACAGTCAACATAGATGCTGAATATCACTCAGTCTTCGCGAGCAAGCCCGCTCCCACACCTGGATCTTCGCTAGCTTATTGAGCGTGCGTCCACGGCAGAATCGGAATCGCCGTCACCGCATTCTGCGGGCTGCCCTCAATCAAACGATCGCTATAAACCAGATACACCAGCGTATTGCGCTTCTTGTCGAGGAATCGCACCACCTGCATGGTCTTGAACACCAGGGACGTGCGCTCCTTGAACACCTCCTCGCCATCCTTGAGTTCACCCTTGAAGTTGATCGGCCCCACCTGACGACACGCTATAGACGCTTCAGCGCGATCCTCGGCCAGACCTAACCCACCCTTTACGCCGCCGGTCTTGGCGCGCGACAGGTAGCAAGTCACGCCATCCACTTTCGGATCATCAAACGCCTCGACAACGATACGGTCGTTCGGGCCAACAAATTTGAACACCGTCGACACCTGGCCAATTTCATCGGCCGAGGCCAGCAGCGGCATCACCAACAACAAGCCCAATAATCCTTTTGCCACACGCATTCAGGTATTCCTTCAGACCAGAATCAGGTTATCGCGGTGAACCAGTTCCGGCTCCGCCATGTAACCCAGCAGACCGACAATCGCCTCAGACGACTGACCGATGATTTTTTGTGCCTCCAGAGCACTGTAGTTAGCCAGGCCACGGGCGATTTCACGACCGTCCGGCGCCACACAGACCACCATTTCGCCACGACGGAAACTGCCCTGGACCAGTTTGACACCCACCGGCAGCAAACTTTTGTTGCCTTGGGACAACGCCGTCACCGCACCCGCATCCAGCACCAACGTGCCGCGGGTTTGCAGATGCCCGGCCAGCCACTGCTTGCGCGCCGCCAGCATGCCGCGCTCAGGTGACAACAAGGTGCCGATGCGCTCGCCAGCCTTGAGACGATCCAGCACTCGCTCAATGCGCCCACCGACAATGATGGTGTGCGCACCAGAACGCGCCGCCAGACGCGCAGCGCGCAATTTGGTCTGCATACCGCCACGACCCAGCGCACCGCCTGTGCTGCCAGCCACCGCATCCAGCGCCGGATCATCGGCACGCGCCTCGTAAATCAGCTTGGCGTCGGGATTGTTGCGCGGATCGGCGTCGAACATACCGTCGCGATCGGTGAGGATCACCAGCAAATCAGCTTCGACCAGGTTCGCCACCAGCGCCGCCAACGTGTCGTTGTCGCCGAAACGGATTTCGTCAGTGACCACGGTGTCGTTCTCGTTGATCACCGGGATCACCTTGAGTTCGACCAGCGCGCGCAGCGTACTGCGAGCGTTCAAGTAGCGCTTGCGGTCGGATAAATCGTCGTGAGTCAGGAGAATCTGCGCGGTATGCCGGCCATGCTCGGCAAAGCTCGACTCCCAGGCTTGCACCAACCCCATCTGACCGATGGCGGCAGCGGCCTGCAACTCGTGCATTGCACTGGGACGTACAGTCCAGCCCAGACGGCTCATACCCGCCGCCACTGCCCCGGAGGACACCAGCACCAGCTCAACACCCGCCTCGTGCAGGGCAACCATCTGCTCGACCCAGACACCCATTGCCGCGCGATCCAGGCCTTTGCCGTCCGCCGTCAGCAAAGCGCTGCCGATCTTCACGACCCAACGCTGCGCACCTGTCACCTTGCTCCGCATCATCTTCAACCTTAGCTTGAGGACAGCACGACCCAGCGCTGCCCGTAACGTTATTCGTGACTACCGATTTCCAGATACTAAAACGCCGCTCCAGTGAGCGGCGCTTAAGTTTATCGCAACGAATCAGTCACGCACGTAAATGATTTCCGGACCGTCTTCGTCATCCACATCTTCTTCGTCCCAATCGTCTTCACCGATGTCATGGACCGACTTCACGCCACTGCGACGCAGAGCACGCTGATCGTCCAGCGCCTGCAACTGGGCGCGCGCTTCATCTTCGATGCGCTGATCGAGCTCGGCCAGCTCTTCCTTGTAGGCCGGGTCGTTAGCCAGACGATCGGCACGATCTTCCAGGTAACGCATGATGTCATGGCAAAGACGCTCGGTGCCTTGCTTGGCGATTGCGGAGATCACGTAGACCGGACCGGTCCACTCCAGACGATCAACGATTTCCTTGACGCGAGCGTCGTGCTCTTCCTCAAGGATCTGGTCGCACTTGTTCAGCACCAGCCAGCGATCACGCTCAGCCAGGGACGGGCTGAACTTGGTCAGTTCGCTGACGATCACTTCAGCGGCATCCGGAGCACTGGTGTCATCCAGCGGCGCCATGTCGACGAGGTGCAGCAGCAGACGGGTACGCGACAAGTGCTTGAGGAAGCGAATCCCCAGGCCCGCGCCGTCGGAAGCACCTTCGATCAGGCCCGGAATGTCCGCCACCACGAAGCTCTTCCAGCGATCGACACTAACCACACCCAGGTTCGGCACCAGAGTGGTGAACGGGTAGTCGGCGACTTTCGGCTTGGCGGCCGATACCGAGCGAATGAAGGTACTTTTGCCAGCGTTCGGCAAACCAAGCAGACCGACGTCCGCCAACACCTTCATCTCCAGCTTCAGGTCGCGCTGCTCACCCGGCTTGCCCGGCGTGGTCTGGCGCGGCGCCCGGTTGGTACTGGATTTGAAACGGGTGTTACCCAAACCGTGCCAGCCACCGTGAGCCACCAGCAGACGCTGGCCGGCCTTGGTCAGGTCGCCGATCACTTCCTGAGTCGCGGAATCGATGACGGTAGTGCCGACCGGAACGCGCAGCACCAGCTCCTCACCTTTCTTGCCGGTGCAGTCGGTGCTGCCGCCGTTGGAACCGCGCTCGGCATCGAAGTGCCGGGTATAACGGTAGTCCACCAGGGTGTTCAGGTTTTCGTCGGCGATCATGTAGACCGAGCCGCCATCACCACCGTCACCGCCGTTCGGGCCGCCGTTTTCAATGAATTTTTCGCGACGGAAGCTCATGCAACCGTTGCCGCCGTCGCCGGCCTTTACTCGAATCGATACTTCATCAACAAACTTCATAACAAAACGCCTCTCGCCATACGGACGAGCCGAAAAAACCTAGACATAAGACTCTTGCAAAAATGAGCGCAGCGACCTCAATCAACGACCGCCAATACAGCGCTGGAGCCCATCACAAACAGCTTTGCAAGAGACTCACCCCACAAACGAAAAAGCCCCGTCGCAAGACAGGGCTTTTCCAGCAACTACGTAATTATGCCGCGACGACGTCAGTCTTCGGGACAATGCTTACGTAACGACGACCGAAGGCGCCTTTTACTTCGAACTTGATCACGCCGTCGATTTTAGCGAACAGAGTGTGATCTTTGCCCATGCCAACGCCGTAGCCAGCGTGGAATTGGGTGCCGCGCTGACGCACGATGATGTTGCCCGGAATGATAACCTGGCCGCCATACATCTTCACGCCAAGGCGTTTGGCTTCTGAGTCGCGACCGTTACGGGTACTACCACCAGCTTTTTTGTGTGCCATGAGTTCAATTCTCCTAGTGAGGAATTAGGCTGAAATTAAGCCTGAATACCGGTGATTTTGATCTCGGTGTACCACTGGCGGTGGCCCATACGCTTCATGTGGTGCTTACGGCGACGGAACTTGATGATGCGGACTTTATCGTGACGACCTTGGGAGATCACTTCAGCCACAACGGTAGCGCCAGGAACAACTGGAGCGCCGATATTCACGTCGTCGCCATTGGCAACCAACAGAACGCGATCAAAAGTAACGGATTCGCCGGTAGCGATTTCCAGTTTTTCGATCTTCAGGTATTCACCTGGAGCAACTTTGTACTGCTTGCCACCAGTAACGATTACTGCATAAGACATGGTATTTCTCCGATAATCCTGCTCACCCAGCTCTTTATAAGAAGAGGTATTGGCTGGCATGGCTGCATAAGGCTGGAAGGCCTGTTTGCAATTGCGTAAGGCAGGTGCTGCCCAGGAAGTTCAGGGTGCGCGATTGTACGCAAGCTGCCGGGGCGATGCAAGAGGCTGTCCATCGTGCCTTGACAGGCCCGGACGTGGGTCCTAGCATGCCGCGCAACCCTTCTGGAGCAACTGTCGCTGATGCAACCCCAAGCTTTCTACCGCGCGGTGGCGGACGATTTTAGCGCCGTCGACGGCATCATCAAGAAACAGCTGACTTCCCGAGTGCCGCTGGTATCGAAAATCGGCGACTACATTACCTCGGCTGGCGGTAAACGCCTGCGCCCGTTGCTCGTACTGCTGTGCGGCAAGGCACTGGGCCGCGAAGGCGATGACCTGCGCCTGTTGGCCGCGACCATCGAGTTCCTGCACACCGCCACCCTGCTGCACGACGACGTCGTCGACATGTCCGGCATGCGCCGTGGCCGCTCGACCGCCAACGCCATGTGGGGCAACGCGCCGAGCGTGCTGGTGGGCGACTTCCTGTATTCGCGTTCTTTCGAAATGATGGTCGAACTGGGCTCCATGCCGGTGATGAAGATCCTTTCGCAAGCCACGCGCATCATCGCTGAAGGCGAAGTGTTACAGCTGTCGAAGGTCCGCGACGCCAGCACCACCGAAGAAACCTACATGGAAGTCATCCGCGGCAAAACCGCGATGCTCTTCGAGGCCTCGACCCACAGTGCCGCGGCCCTGGCCGGCGCCTCGCCGGAACAGAGCGAAGCACTGCGCACCTTTGGCGACCACCTGGGGGTGGCCTTCCAATTGGTCGACGACCTGCTGGATTACCGTGGCGACGCCGAAACCCTGGGCAAGAACGTCGGCGACGATCTGGCCGAAGGCAAACCGACGCTGCCGCTGATCTACACCATGCGCGAAGGCACTCCGGAGCAGGCCGCACTGGTTCGTCAGGCGATTCAGAAAGGTGGCATCGAAGATCTGGAAAGGATTCGCGAAGCTGTTGAAGCTTCCGGTTCGCTGGATTACACCGCACAACTGGCCCGCGATTACGTGGCCCGTGCGATCAAGTGCCTCGACGCCCTGCCCGCCAGCGAATACCGCGATGCATTGGTGGAATTGAGCGAGTTTGCGGTCGCCCGTACGCACTAATATGCACCTGTAGGAGCGAGGCTTGCCCGCGAATGCGATAAGTCAGTCAACATTGATGTCGACTGCTAGATCGCGTTCGCGGGCAAGCCTCGCTCCTACAAAATCATGTGTCCCCCCTCCCCCGTATAAACCCTATATAATGTGCGCTTTTTAGCCATCCTGAATCCAAGGAGCTTTAGTGAGCACGTTGCCACCCTGCCCGAAATGCAATTCCGAATACACCTATGAAGACGGCGCACAGCTGATCTGCCCGGAGTGCGCCCACGAGTGGTCCGCCAGTGGCGAAGCCGAAGTGGCCTCCGATGACACCGTGAAAAAGGATTCGGTCGGCAATGTCCTGCAGGACGGCGATACCATCACCGTAATCAAGGACCTCAAGGTCAAAGGCACGTCGCTGGTGGTCAAGGTCGGCACCAAGGTCAAGAACATCCGCCTATGCGATGGCGACCACGACATCGACTGCAAGATCGATGGCATCGGTCCGATGAAACTCAAATCCGAGTTCGTCAGAAAAGTCTGAATCTGCTGTATTCCATCCCGCGCCCGGCGTGGGATGGTGCTTCGCCCTTCCCCGTATCACCCAGCATTCCCGCGCAATAGCCAAACGCCCGTCGTTTTGATGCTCAGCAATTTCCCCGCAGAAAAAGACACAAACCGCCAATAGGCCCTTGCTATTTGATGAATAAGAATTATTCTCATTGAAACCCATCAATGGAGATGAGACTCATGACTTATTTGATCGATGCCTGGCTGGACCGCCCACACCCTTACCTCAGAATCCTGCATCGGGAAACGGGGGAAGTCTGTGCGGTGCTTGAAGAAGAAGCCTTGAACGAGCTACAGGATCAGGGTGATCTAGACGTCAACGGCCTGAGTTCCAGCGAGCCGGTGGTGCTCAAGGAACTGGTACGCAATCTGTTTCTGTTCTGCTATGCCCGGGCGTTGCGCCCGACGAATGAGCTGCATCACAAGATCGAACTATGAGTAACACTGAAAGCCTCTGTAGGAGCGAAGCTTGCTCGCGAAGCAGGCGACTCGGTTTGAACTTGAAACCGAGTTGATGCTTTCGCGGGCAAGCCTCGCTCCTACAGGATCAAAGGCTTACCGGATTACAGAACGTCGAGCAGCTCGACGTCGAATACCAGTACGCTGTGCGGCGGAATGCTGCCAACGCCTTGAGCGCCGTAAGCCAGTTCGCTCGGCACGTACAGACGCCATTTGCTGCCGGCGTTCATCAGTTGCAGGGCTTCGGTCCAGCCAGCGATAACGCCGCCTACCGGGAATTCTGCAGGCTGACCACGATCGTAGGAGCTGTCGAACACAGTGCCGTCGATCAGGGTGCCGTGGTAGTGAGTGCGCACTTGATCTTCACGGGTTGGCTTGGCGCCTTCACCTTGAGTCAGCACTTCGAATTGCAGGCCGGAAGCCAGAGTGGTGATGCCTTCGCGCTTGGCGTTTTCAGCCAGGAAAGCCAGGCCTTCGCCAGCAGCGGCTTCAGCCTTGGCTGCAGCTTCGGCTTGCATGATTTCGCGGATCACCTTGAAGCTGGCGGACATTTCTTCCTGGCCTACACGGCTTTCCTTGCCGGCGAACGCATCGGTCAGGCCAGCCAGGATCGCGTCCAGGCTAACGCCCGGTGGCGGGTTGTCACGCAGCTGATCACCCAACTGACGGCCAATGCCGTAGCTGACGCGGGTTTCGTCGGTGGACAGATTTACTTCGGACATGACACTGCTCCGCTATGCGGACGGCCCTGGAACCTGCCGTGCGTGCACAGCGCGTCCCGGAACGCGCCCGGAATCAAAAGGGCGAGCAGACTAGCACAGATGCCGTCACGTTTGAGCTGCGTCCGCGCTGTTATGCAGAACGGAAGGTGATCGGTATTTTCAGGCCTTCCTCGGTACTGGCACCGCACATTTCGTCATGAACCGACGCATGCATAACGTTGAACGACAACTTGGGAAAGGCATGAAGCACGTCACGCGCATGCTCGACCGAGCGCAGATGCATTATTTCGCCGTGGGCATCGCGCAATGGATGCGCCGAACCATGCATACGAGCCTCCAGCACGTAGATCACGCCATCTACCGAGATCAGGTTCAGTTCATCGACCTTTCCGGCGATGGCATACGCATTCAACTCTTGCAGGTTCATGAACGCACCTCACGCAGTGGCGAGCCAGGATCTCTACATGGATATGCCTCGACGGGCCAAAGTACAAGCTACAAGCGACACCGCCCGTCTGTTTCACACCTCTGTGGGAGCGGGCTTGCTCGCGAAAACGGCAGCATAGTCAACATTGAAGTCGTCTGACACACCGCTTTCGCGAGCAAGCCCGCTCCCACATGGACTGTGCAGATCAGTGCTTGGTCAGCTTGTCCAGATAGCCCATGGCAAATGCCGACACCACGAAAGTCATGTGAATGACCACGTACCACTTCAAATGCTCGGGATCGACGTTCTTGGCGTCCATGAAGATCCGCAGCAGGTGGATGGACGAAATCGCTACGATGGACGCCGCGACCTTCATCTTCAACGAAGACGAATCCATGGTACCCAGCCAGTTGAGCTTTTCCTTGCTGTCGTCGATATCCAGCTGAGAAACGAAGTTCTCGTAACCGGAGATCATTACCATCACCAGCAAGCCGCCCACCAGCGCCATGTCGATCAGCGACAGCAGCACCAGAATCAGATCCGACTCGGCCATCGAGAACACGTTAGGAATGACGTGGAAGACTTCCTGGAAGAATTTCAGTGCCAACGCCAGCAAGCCCAGGGACAAACCGAAATAGATCGGCGCCAGTAACCAGCGGGAGGCGTACATTGCATTTTCGATAAAGCGTTCCATTGAATCTCACACAAGGGGCTGGAAATGGCGGCGAGTATAACAGCCACCTGCCTTTACCCAGAAGCAGCCAGAAACCGTCGGAAAATCCGCAACCTGCGTGTGTGTGACAAAGTTTTTCTGCTAGTGTCCAGATGATTGACAGGTCAGCGACGTCGGACAGGAAGACTGGAAATGGATGTGCGATTGCCGTTAACGAGTGCCGGACTTTGCCTCACGTTGCTGCTCGGTGGTTGTTCACCCAGTGATGAGAAACGTCAGGTCAGCCTCGAAGAAAAGATCGCACAGTTCGAACAATCCCTGGAGACGATCGAGGATCCCAAACTCAAGGATGCCGTGGCCGAGCTCGGCGGCTCACTACTGTTGCTCGAACGCGCGCAACTCAAGCTCGACACCAAACCAGTGGTCACCGAATACGGCGAAGACGCCCTCGCTGTGCTCAAGCACTACCCCACGCCCCAGGCGCTGGTCGACACCTACATCAACGGTCTGTTCGTGCTGCACAAGGAGTCCAGCTCGGATTACCTGACCGATCTGCAGCCGGTATCCCCCTTCAACTTCAACATTCCCGGCGCGTTCCTTTTTCCTCATGGCCTGGAATGGCAATCGGTGACCCTGAGCGACAAGCGCGTCATCGCGTTTCAGCCGGAATGGTCGGAAACCGATCCCGGCATTCAGCTGAGCCCGTCGAGCTCCAACCTGACCAACCCGGATGATTTGACGGTGACCTACCCCTTCATCGAAGGCCTGGATGTGGATAAGAAGAGCCAGCCACAACCGGTGAGCCTGCAAGGCAAGGTGGAAGTCATCGCCCCACGCCGGCTCTACAGCTTCGACCTGACGAAAAAGGATGTCGGCCAGACTCGCACCAACGACAATCTCAGTGTCACCTTATTGAAACTGACCAGTAACTACGCCGAGATCGAATTCAGCAACAGCGCGCCGTTGGCCCCCGAGATACGTGACACATCATTCAATCCACTGATCGTTCAGGCCAGGGACGCCACCGGGCAATTCCTCTCGCGCTCAGGTGCGATCAATGAAACCGCCGCGCAAATTGCGTTTTATCAAAAACAACTGGCGCAAATACAACAGCAGAAGGCCTGGAGCGAGGCGTTCGAAAAACAGCTCGATGACGAGCAGCACGCGTTTGAAAAGCAACAAACCCGGCATTACACCAAGGTCTACTTCAACGGGCCGATCGACACCGTCGAAGTCAGCCTGCTGGACTTCTCGGCGGTCACGGTGACCCACAAGGACCTGAACCTGCCGATACGCCGCTTCGACCCGCACACCACGGAAAAAGCCATCCAGCCACTGACCTTGCCGGTGGTGGTGTATGACGACCAGGCCGCTACCTGGCTCAAGGGCGCAACGCTGGGCGAGGAACAACTGAAAAAAAGCATCAGCATCAGTCAGTCGGTGGATGACCCTAGTGCCGCGCGCATCGAATTCGACCACCCCAGAAGCTTCAATGATGAACTGCTGGGCACCTCATTCAATCCCGGCGAAAGCCCGGTGACGTTCTTTACCCAAGACCGTAATGGCCAGCGCGATGGGCCGATCGAGCTGCCGCCAGAGGCGTATCAGGTCGACCCGATACGCGGCGACATCACCTATGATCTGAACCTGTTTCCGGAAACGCCGGCCTACGCCGTGGGCTCCATGCCGCAGTACCTGGCGACTGTCGACCAGCAAACGTACGACGCCCGCCAATTGCCCAAAGGCCTTGAGCTCAAAGGAAATGCGTTGGTGGTGGATTTGAAGCTGTTTCCAGCCCAGGACTGGCGTTTTTTCGCCAAGGACGACAGTGGCAACTATCTGAAGGAGATTCTTTCGGTCAGTCACGACGCGAGCGCGCAAGGCCCGGCGTTATTCGCAGTGCATTACTTCTATGGCCAGCCCACACGTCTGGAAACTTATCAGCGAATCAACCTCACCACCGTGCAATATGGATTTGAGGTCAAACTCGACAAGGCCGAGCCAGGCAGCCTTGATCAATAGTCTGTTCAGTGCTCAGGCCGAAACTCGGGTCCGCTAAGGTTGCGGTAACGACCACCATTGATCTCTCGCAACTGGGCTTGCAGATGCAGGCACCAGATTTGCGGGTCATCGGCCAGCTCATAGCCATGCAAGGTCAGACTTTCAACGATGGTATCGAGGATCGATTCAGCCACGACCGGCCCACGGAACGGGCCTTGGGCCTTGATGGCAGAAGGCTGCTCGCCGGCCATTCCGGCGGCGAAGAGCAAGGTCCACATGCCCGTATCTCCCGCCAGCGGGCGGATAGCACATTCGATACGGGTCACGAGACCCAAGCATTGACGGGTAAGGCAGAGGTTGCGCGACATGGCGGCGACCCTCGGTAGATCCGGTATTCAGCCTCCACGGGAAGGCTGTCTCGATCCAGTGATTACTGTCGATATCCTTGAGCAGATAATAGAAGAAAAGTCTGGTTCGCACGCGAACCAAGACCAGAAGGTGCCGAGTGGTCACTGTGTGAATATTGACGCCATTTTGACGGCGCTTTTAATTTTGCATTGAACACAAAACCCTGTGGGAGCGGGCTTGCTCGCGAAGGCGGCATAACAGTCGACATTAATGTTGAATGTTCGTCAGTCTTCGCGAGCAAGCCCGCTCCCACATGGAGGGTTGCGTCAGGCCGGTTTGATTTCCAGCATTGCTTCCTGCGCCAACTCTTTTTCGGCTTCCTTGAGGTCTTCCTCGCTGATCATTTCCGCGATCACCCGCAGGCGTTCCACTACCCGCGCATTGATGCTGCCTTCAGGGAATTCGCCATTCTCATCCGGCGCACCGGCCGGCTCGCCAACCAACAGGCTCAGGGCCTCGTCGGCCTGGCGCACTGCGTAGACATGGAACTGCCCCGCCCGCACCGCCGCCAGCACCTTCTCGTCGAGCATTAGCGTGGCGACGTTGGCCTGAGGAATGATCGCCCCTTGCTCCCCCGTCAAACCACGGGCTTCGCAGAGCCGGAAGAAACCTTCGATTTTCTCGTTGACCCCACCCACCGCCTGCACTTCACCGAACTGGTTGATCGAACCGGTAATCGCAAAGCACTGCTTGAGCGGGGTTTTCGACAAGGCCGAGATCAGCGTGCACGCTTCGCCCAGAGACGCGCTGTCACCGTCGACATAACCGTAGGACTGCTCCAGGGCGATGCTCGCGGAAATCGCCAGCGGGAATTCCTGGGCATAACGGCTGCCCAGATACCCGGTGAGGATCATCACGCCTTTGGAGTGGATCGGCTGGCCGAGGTTGACCTCGCGCTCGATGTCAACAATGCCGCTACCGCCCGGATAAACCGTGGCGGAAATCCGCGCTGGTACCCCGAAAGCCGAATCGCCGACCTCCAATACCGTCAGCCCGTTGCACTTGCCGACAGCCGCGCCATCGGTGTCGATCAGAATGATCCCGGCCAGCATGTCATCGAGAATCCGCGCCGAAACGCGCCCGGTACGGGTGGCCTTGGCCTTGAGCGCACGCTCGATGTGCCCGGCGTCGGTCATGTCGTCACCCGCCAGGTCGCGAATGAAATCCGCCTCGCTGACCAGCTGGAACAGATCGCCGATCCGCGCCGACAAACGCCCCTGGTGTTCGGCCAGACGCGCGCTGTAAGTCGCCAGACGCGCCACCGCATCGGCGGTCAGCGGCGCCATGCCTTCTTCTGAGGTACGGGTTTTGAGCAACTGGGCGAACTGCTCCAGGCTCTCGTCGACCATCGGGATGTCTTCGTCGAAATCCACCAGGACACGGAACATCTCCTGGAAGTCCGGATCGAGGTCCTGCAACGTGTAGTAGAGCTGCCGGGCACCAATGATGACGACTTTGACCTGCAACGGAATATGTTGCGGAGTAAGGGTCACCGTGGCGAAACGGCCCATCTCGCCCAGCGGCGATTCCATTTTCAGCTTGCGCGATTGCAGGGCGCGTTTGAGCGCATCCCACACGAACGGCTCGCTGAGCATTTTTTCCGCTTCAAGAATCAAGAAGCCGCCGTTGGCGCGGTGCAGCGCACCCGGACGCAACTGTCGATAAGTGGTGTAGAGCGCGCCCTGATCGGTGGTGTACTCGATGCGGCCGAACAGGTTTTCGTAAGTCGGGTGCGGCTCAAAGACCACTGGCGCACCGCCGCTGAACGGATGACCGACCACCAGGCTCGGAGCGTATTGCTCTTCAAGCATTTTACGGGCGATGGCGTCGGTCTTGCTGTCGTCCACCAGTTGCTCGACCACCGTCTTGAGCAGGTACACCTGCATCGCTTGCAGGTAACCGCAAACGCCTGCGTTTTCCGCGTACTTTTCCGACAGCGGCGCGAGCAATGGCTGCAAAGCCAGGGTGATGGTTTCTTCGTTGAGCTGACGCAGTTGATTGCTCGACTCGCGCTTCCATTGCGGCAAGCTGGCGAGTTCTTCGTTCAATCGCTCTTCCAGCCCGGAAATGTCCTCGTGAAAGCGTTCGCGCTCGGCTTCCGGCAACTGGGCGAACTCAGCCTCATCCAGGGCCTTGCCTTCGCTCATCGGCGTGAAAGCGATGTTGCTGCTGTCGCGGTAGAGCGCGACCTCTTTCTCCAGCGCCAGACGCTCGATCACATCCAGTGCACGGTCATAACGCTGGTTGAAAGCGCGGTCGATGGCGCTTTTCTTCTGCTGATAGGACGGGTGCTCGAACACGGCCGGAAAGGTCGCCAGCAGGTTGTCGATCAAGCCGTTGATGTCACCGATGAAGGCACCGGCGGTGCCCGACGGCAATTCCAGGGTGCGAGGCTCGCGCGGTTCATCGAAATTATTGACGTAGACCCAGTCCGCCGGGGTCTGCAGGCGTTTACCTTCGGCCTTGAGGTAGCGTTTGACGAACGAAAACCGGCCGGTGCCGGGCTCGCCCATGACGAATACGTTGTAACCGGGGCGTGGCATGGCCACACCAAACTGCAAGGCTTCGACCGCGCGTTCCTGGCCAAGCACACCGCGGAAGGGCTCCAGATCATTGGTGGTAGAGAAGCTGAACTGTTCAGCGGAAAACGGACGGGTCAGCGCTTCAGGCGCTAGACGCAAGCTGGCAGCAACAGGATCAGGCATCGGGCTTCCTTACATCAGGCGGGGCAGATAGCGGCATTCTGGCGCTGCCCGTACCTCACTGGCAAGGCGCGCCTCAAGCCAAAGTTTAGACAAAGCGTCAGCCCCGGGCCGAGCAGGTCAAAATCAGTGTTTTCAAGGAATGTTTCGCAAAAGATTACGGAACCCCCGGAACATGCCTAAACTCCATGCTGCGCGGCTGGAACTAATAACCGGCCCACTGGCACCATTAGGGGCCAGCACCCTGTCCATTGGTATGCACACAAAGAGAACATAGCTATGAAACGGATTCTTCTCGGTACTCTCTTCACCGCTGTATCCATCAACGCCATGGCTCAGGCGCCAGGCGGTCCAGACTGTGGTTGGGGCAACCTGCTGTTCGAAGGTCAGCGTGGCACCCCGGCACACTTCCTGGCATCCACCACTAACGGCACTTCCGGTAATGCAACGTTCGGTATGACCTCCGGTACCAACGGTTGCTCGACCAACGCGTCGCTGACCTATGGCGGCAAATCCTGGATTGCCATGAATGGCATGATGAACGAGCTGTCCGAAGACATGGCCAAAGGTCAGGGCGAAGCGCTGACCACTTACGCCGTGGTACTGGGCGTGGCGCCGGAAGACCGTGCGCACTTCGCCGCTGTGACTCATCAGCACTTCCAGCAGATCTTCAGCAAAGCTGACGTGACCGCTGATGACGTGCATACCAACACCCTGGCCGTGCTGAAAAGCGACCCTCGTCTGGCCAAGTACGCTACTCAAGCTTAAGCTCGACCGGCCCGCTCTCTTTGGGGAGCGGGTTTTATTTTTTGAACCTGGCCCTTTTGGCCTGCCCCTTCGGGTCTTTGTTTCTTTCGGCTTAAGTTGCTCACTATGCTCAAACGCCTTGCCTGGCTGGCGCTCTGTGTCTGCGCCCCGCTGTCCGCCGCGCCACACATCGACAATCAACGTTTGCAGCAACTGGCCAGCGACCCCTTCTGGATTTCCCTGGGGCATTACGAAACCGCCAAGCTCGGTGGCTGGCGCAGCTATGTCAGCGACAAGAAATTCTTTCTCGCCCCCGATGGCAACGAACACCCCGACCGCGAACTGGCGGCGACCGTGCAGGCACTGTATGCCCCGGCCAGTTCCGGCGAGCAGCATGCCCAATGCGTCTATCCGGCCCGCACCCGCTGGCTCAAGGCGCAACTTGAGCTGAGCGATCTGCCGACACCGGACTGTGCTGAGTTCAAGCAATGGTTCAAGGATGTTGCGCCCCACAGCGCGGTGATGATTTTCCCGGCGGCTTACCTGAACAGCCCATCGTCGATGTTTGGTCACACCTTGCTGCGCATCGATCAGGCCAATGTGCAGAGCGACAAGACGTCACTGCTCAGTTACGCGATCAACTTCGGCGCCTACATCGAAGGTTCGGACAACAGCATTCTTTACGCCTGGAAAGGCTTGATGGGCGGCTATCCCGGGCTGTTCGCGCTGGTGCCGTATCAGGAAAAACTCTCGGAATACCGCAGCCTTGAGAACCGCGACCTGTGGGAATACCGCCTGAACCTGACCCAGCAGGAAACCGAGCGCATGGTCGAGCACGTCTGGGAACTCAAGCAAATCCAGTTCGACTACTTCTTCTTCGATGAAAACTGCTCCTACCGCCTGCTTGAGTTGCTGCAAGTAGCGCGGCCGAGCCTGCAGTTGACCGAGCAATTCCCGTTGACCGCTATCCCCACCGACACAGTCAAAGCGGTGAAAGAAGCCGGGCTGGTGGAGTCGATCGAGTATCGCCCGTCCCGTGAGCGCGAACTGCTAAGCCGTGCCGAGCCATTAACCTCCGATGAGCAGGAGTGGGTGCTGAAAGTCAGCGCCGATCAGAAGCAATTGCAGGATTCGGCGTTCAAGGCTCTACCTCGCGACCGTCAGGCGTTGATCATCGATGCGGCTTATCGTCTGGAGCGTTATCGCGCCAACGGTCAGGAGCGTGACCCGCAACGGGCTCAACGCAGTTTCGAATTGCTGCGCGCAATCAATCAAAACCCGCCCCCGGAGCTGAAAATTCCGCAACCTGGCTTGCCCGAGGACGGTCACGAATCCCGCACCTGGCAAGCCGGCATCGGCACCCGAGGCGACAAGGCCTTCGGCGAATATGGCCTGCGCATGGCCTATCACGATCTGAATGACAACATGGAAAGCTTCCCCCTCGGTGCGCAGATCGAAATTCTGCAGATGAAGCTGCGCCAATACGAAGGCAATGACTGGCAGTTGCAGCAACTGGACCTGGCGACCATCCGCTCGCTGACGCCTCGCAATGAGTTGTTGCAGCCGCTGTCATGGCAAGTCACCGGCGGCCTGGAGCGCGTACCGGGCAAGCATGACGACGAAACCCTGGTCAGCCATGTCAACGGCGGTGGCGGCGGGACCTGGCAACTGGGTGACGACATGCTCGGGTTCGCCTTGGGCACCGTGCGTGTGGAGCATAACAACGACTTCGCGGGCTTCATCGCTCCGGCGGCGGGCTTCAACAGCGGCCTGCTGTGGAAAAACCCGCTGGGCAACTTCAGCCTGGAAGCCAAGGGCGATTACTTCACCAATGGCGAAGTGCGCCGAAGTGTGAGCTTGAATCAGCAGTGGGAGTTGTCGCGCAATCTGGGTGTGCGCCTGAGTGCCCAGCGTGAATTCAGCCACCTGGCTTCGCCCGAAAACGAAGTGATGCTTGAGGTGAAGTGGTATCACTATTGATCGTTGTTTAACCGCAAAAGATCGCAGCCTGCGGCAGCTCCTACAGGACCGCATGTAACCGCGCTTTTGTAGGAGCTGCCGCAGGCTGCGATCTTTTGACCTTTCTTTTACTCCCACCCGACAAATCCACTTCTAGACTTCCCTTATAGGCCATTGAACGGTCCAGGAATCCGAGATGTGGCATTGCGATCGCTCGCAATAAGTCGTTTACAGACATTCGTCGAAACTTAAAGCCTGCGACCATGGCCCAAACCCTATAACGGGAGAACAGCATGAGTCGCGCCTTCGTCAATGAAGATAACGCCGCCGCGCAAGCCGATCAGCCAGTCGAACGGCAGGTCAGCGCGCAGCCCAATTACGTCACGCCAGTGGGCCTGGCGCAGCTTCAGGCGAAAGTCGCCGAGCTGCAAAGCCTGCTTGATCAGGAAAGCGCCAAAGGCGAACTGGCCGACAAGCAGCGCCAGGCCGACCTCGATCGCGACTGGCGCTACTTCAAGCAGCGCCTGCAAAGCGCCCAGGTGGTCGCACAGGCCTCCTCGGCCGATAAAGTGCAGATCGGCAACTGGGTGACCTTTGCCGACGAGCACGATCATCAGCAGCGCGTGCAATTGGTCGGAGAAGACCAGGCGGATGCCGCCCATGGCTTGATCAATTGGAGCTCGCCGCTGGGGCGGGCGTTGCTCGGGGCGCAAGTGGGCGATGAGGTGCTGTGGAAACGGCCGGCGGGGGATTTGGTGATTGAGGTGTTGGCCATAGAAATGGGGTGAATTCGATGACGCCGCAATCTCTAAGAACAAAAAAACGGAGCCCTGAAGGCTAATGCCGGTCAGTTAAGCGAATGAACCGCTTTTCGTAGGAGCCAGGCTTGCCGGCGAAGGCGCTCTTAAGGACGCCTTCGCCGGCAAGCCTGGCTCCTACAGGTCCGATTTACCCTTAACTGACTGGCATTAGCCCTGAAGGCTCCGTTTTTTCTATGCGACCAACCTGAAATCAGGCCAGTTTTTTGTGCCGTACGCGGTGCGGTTGGGAAGCCGCTTCGCCGAGGCGTTTCTTGCGATCGGCTTCGTACTCGGTGTAGTTGCCTTCGAAGAACACCGCTTGCGAGTCGTCTTCGTACGCCAGGATGTGAGTCGCGACGCGGTCAAGGAACCACCGATCGTGAGAGATCACAATGGCGGCGCCCGGGAAGTCCAGCAGGGCTTCTTCCAGGGAACGCAGGGTTTCAACGTCGAGGTCGTTGGACGGTTCGTCGAGCAGCAGGACGTTGCCACCCTCTTTCAGGGTCAGGGCCAGGTGCAAGCGACCGCGCTCACCACCGGACAGGTCCTTGACGAACTTCTGCTGATCGCCGCCCTTGAAGTTGAAGCGACCCACGTAGGTGCGCGACGGGATTTCGTAGTTGCCGATGCGAATCTGGTCGGAACCGTCGGAGATCTGCTGGAACACAGTCTTACTGCCGTCCAGGTCTTCACGGGTCTGATCGACGCACGCCAGTTGCACGGTTTCACCGACTTCGATAGAGCCCGAATCCGGTGTTTCCTTGCCCATCAGCATACGGAACAGGGTCGATTTACCGGCACCGTTACCGCCGATCACGCCAACGATGGCGCCTTTAGGCATGGAGAACGACAGGTTGTCGATCAACACGCGATCGCCGTAGCCCTTGCTGACATTCTTGAACTCGATGACCTTGTCGCCCAGGCGCGGACCGGCCGGGATGTAGATCTCGTTGGTTTCGCTGCGCTTCTGGAATTCCTGCGATTGCATTTCTTCGAAGCGTTGCAGACGAGCCTTGGATTTGGACTGGCGGGCCTTGGCGCCTTTGCGCACCCACTCCAGCTCTTCCTTCATGGCCTTTTCGTGAGCCGATTGCTGCTTGGATTCGGCCGCCAGACGATCGGACTTGGCTTCGAGCCAACCCGAATAGTTGCCCTCGTACGGGATACCGGCGCCGCGGTCGAGCTCGAGGATCCAGCCGGCGACGTTGTCCAGGAAGTAACGGTCGTGCGTGATCGCAACCACGGTGCCCGGGAAATCGTGCAGAAAGTGCTCAAGCCAGGCGACGGAATCGGCGTCCAGGTGGTTGGTCGGTTCGTCGAGCAGCAGCATGTCTGGTGCGGACAGCAGCAGGCGGCACAGGGCCACACGACGTTTTTCACCACCAGACAGGAATTCGACCTTGGCATCCCACGCTGGCAGGCGCAGTGCATCGGCGGCGACTTCCAGTTGGCGATCCAGGTTGTGACCGTCGCTGGCTTGCAGGATGGCTTCAAGCTTGGCCTGTTCGGCGGCCAGTTTGTCGAAGTCGGCATCTTCGTCAGCGTAAGCCGCGTAGACCTCGTCCAGGCGCGCCTGGGCGTTCTTGATCACGCTGACCGCTTCCTCGACCACTTCACGTACAGTCTTGGTCGGGTCCAGGATCGGTTCTTGCGGCAGGTAGCCGATGTTCAGGTCCGGCATCGGACGGGCTTCGCCGTCGAACTCGGTATCGACGCCAGCCATGATTTTCAGCAGCGTGGACTTACCCGAACCGTTGAGACCGAGTACGCCGATCTTGGCGCCAGGGAAGAAGGACAGCGAAATGTTTTTCAGGATTTCCCGCTTCGGTGGAACAACTTTGCCCAGCCGATGCATGGTGAAGACGTATTGAGCCATGGAGAACCTAGGGTCAGTGACTGATGAATTAAAGCGCGGGCGAAGCCCGGGCCAGGCCATGCGCAGTGCAAGCGATTGATTAATCTCAATACCGGCGCGCGGAAAAAGCCTGAGTTTAGGAGCTGGAACGCTCCCGCGTAACCGGCAAAGCTACCTGATTGACGGAAGGCAGTCCAGCCGAGCAGGGCTGGCACTTCGCCACAACTCAAGGCATGCTAGCCGCGCTTCGGGCGCCCGGCTTATAGTGCACGTCGCGCCAGTCCAGCCAAACCGCAGGATTACAGTTTGTCTAATGTCTCTCCGCCATCGTCCGTGAGCGCACTCAATCCTGCGACCGGCTCGCCCCTGCGCGGCACCTTGAAGGGCGCGCTGGCGACCCTCGTCCTGTTACTGCTCGCACTGCTGTTCTGGCAGCTACTGGACCAGCTTCGCGAAACCCAGAAAAACCAGCGCCAGTACACCATCGACTACTCGGCCGACCTGGCTTCGCAAGTCAGCCTCAACATGGCACTCAATGCCCAGATCGCCCTTAATCTGCTACCGATCATCGAACAACCACAAAGCCCCGACGAACAGCAGGCGTTGCTGCGCAAACTGCAGCAATCGCTGCCCGACCTGCGCAGCCTGGCGCTGCTCAGTCCCTCCGGAAAAATCCTCAGCGACAGTGCCGCCGACAGCCCGGACGCCCATTACCTGAGCGAACTGGTTCAGCGCAGCCGCGCCCAGGCCCACTATTTCAGCAATGCAGATGACGGTTCGGTGGTGCACCTGCTCCTGCATCAGGCCAGCGGCAGCAGCCGCGGTTATTGGGTCCTGCGCCTGACGCCAACGTTTTTCTCCTCGCTGACCAAGCAGGCCGACGTCGGCATCCGCCCCCAGTGGCTGGTGGAAAACCGCATCAATCATCAAATCATCAGCCGCGATGACGCCCAGCCCTCGGCCAAACCGGCCGTGCTGACAGCCGACGAACTGGCCAACAGCGTGCTGACAATCCCCTTGAGCAGCAGCGATTGGCAACTGCGCGGGCTATTCGACCGGCAACGGGTGATCGAACAACTGCTGCCGGCGTTCATCGGCAAATGCCTGCTGGGCCTGGCCCTCTCCTTGTTGCCGTTCATCGCGCTGCTGAACATTCGTCGCCGTCAACGCCAACTGCATGAAGGCCGTCGACGCTATCAGGACATTTTCGAAGGCACCGGCGTTGCGCTGTGCGTGCTCGACCTGTCCGGGCTCAAAAGTATCTTCGACAGGGCCCAACTCAACAGCAGCGAGCAGTTGAAGGCCTGGCTCGAAACACCGGAGCAACGCCAGCAACTGCTGCAGGAACTGCGCATCACCGAGGTCAATCAGGTCGCCCTGCAACTGCTCAATGTCAATTCCTGCGATCAAGCCTGGAAACTGCTGATCGACGGCTGCCCATTGGATTGCACGGCCATCGGCAATCAAGTGCTCGAAGCGGTGCTGCACCAACAGAAACAGCTTGAGCTGGAAATCAAACTCCAGGACGCCAATGGCCGCGACCAGCATTTGTGGCTGGTGCTGCGCCTGCCGGAAAATCAGGCCGACTACAAAGCAGTGATCCTGAGCATCAGCGATATCACCAGTCGCAAGCTCATCGAATTGTCGCTGCTTGAGCGTGAAGGGTTCTGGTCCGACGTAGTGCGCACCGTCCCGGATCACCTGTATGTGCAGGATGTGATCAGCCAGCGGATGATCTTCAGCAACCATCATCTGGGGCAAACGCTGGGTTACAACCGCACCGAACTGCACCAGATGGGCGAGTATTTCTGGGAAATCCTGTTGCACCCCGAGGATGCCGACTACTACCACCGGTCACGCCAGTCCCAACGTCACGCGGGTTACACCCAACTGATGCAATGCCAACTGCGTTTCCGCCATCGCGATGGCAAATGGCGGCGTTTCGATATTCGCGAACAGGCCCTGGCGCGGGACAAACACGATCAGGTCACGCGCATCATTGGCGTGGCCAAGGACATCACCGAGCAGATCGAAGCCAGCGAGTCCTTGCGCGACAGCGAGCAACGCTACCGGATGCTCGCCGAAAGCATCAGCGACGTGATTTTCTCCACCGACAGCAAGATGTCGCTCAATTACGTCAGCCCCTCGGTGCAAGCCGTGCTGGGCTTCGACGCCGACTGGATATTCCAGAACGGCTGGCAATCGACCATCGCCAACCCGCAACAACTGACCGGCATCTACAGCCTGATGGACCGGGTCAGCAAAGCGCTGGATAAACCCGAACAACTGGCCCTGCTGCGCAGTCAGGTGCAGACCCAGCTGTTTCTGTTCGACTGCCTGCGGGCCGACGGACGCAAGATCCCTATCGAGTTGCGTCTGGTGCTGGTCTGGGACGAACACGGCGCCTTCGAAGGTGTGCTCGGGGTCGGTCGCGACATCAGCCAGCAACGTCGGGCCGAAAAAGACTTGCGCATGGCGGCCACGGTATTCGAGCACTCGACCTCGGCGATTCTGATCACTGACCCGGCCGGCTACATCGTCCAGGCCAACGAAGCTTTCAGTCGCGTCAGCGGCTATGCGGTGTCCCAGGTCCTCGACCAGTTGCCGAACATGCTCACCGTCGATGAGCAGCAGGAAGCCCATCTGCGCTATGTGCTCAAACAATTGCATCAGCACAGCACCTGGGAAGGCGAAGTCTGGCTTAAACGACGCAATGGCGAGCATTACCCGGCCTGGGTCGGGATTACGGCGGTACTCGACGATGAAGGCGATCTGGCCAGCTACGTGTGTTTCTTCAGCGACATCAGCGAGCGCAAGGCCAGTGAGCAACGGATTCACCGCCTGGCCTATTACGACGCCTTGACCCACCTGCCCAACCGCACGCTGTTCCAGGATCGCCTGCACACCGCGCTGCAATCGGCTGAACGGCAGAAGTCCTGGGTGGTGCTGATGTTCCTCGACCTCGACCGCTTCAAACCAATCAACGACTCCCTGGGCCACGCCGCCGGCGACCGTATGCTCAAGGAAATGGCCACGCGCCTGCTCGGTTGCGTCGACGATGACGACACCGTGGCGCGCATGGGCGGCGATGAGTTCACGTTGCTGCTGCAACCGCGGGTCAACCGGGCGATCGCACTGAACCGGGCGATTCATGTGGCCGAGCAGATCCTCGCCAGCCTGGTGAAACCGTTCGTGCTGGAAGGCCGCGAGTTCTTTGTCACCGCCAGTATCGGCATCGCCCTGAGCCCTCAGGACGGCAGCGAACTCAGTCAGCTGATGAAGAACGCCGACACCGCGATGTACCACGCCAAGGAGCGCGGCAAGAACAACTTCCAGTTCTATCAGGCTGACATGAACGCCAGCGCCCTGGAGCGTCTGGAGCTGGAAAGCGACTTGCGTCATGCCCTGGAACAAAACGAATTCGTGCTGTACTACCAGCCGCAATTCAGCGGCGACGGCAAACGCCTGACCGGCGCCGAAGCCCTGCTGCGCTGGCGCCACCCACGACGCGGTCTGGTGCCGCCGGGGGATTTCATTCCGGTGCTCGAGGAGCTCGGGTTGGTGGTGGATGTCGGCGACTGGGTGATCAGCGAAGCCTGCCGTCAGCTCAAGGCCTGGCACCAGGCCAAGGTACGGGTGCCGAAGGTCTCGGTGAATATCTCGGCCCGGCAGTTCTCCGACGGGCAGCTCGGTACGCGGATCGCCACCATCCTCAAGGAAACCGGCCTGCCGCCGGCGTGCCTGGAGCTGGAATTGACCGAAAGTATCCTGATGCGCGAAGTCAGCGAGGCGATGCAGATTCTCGCCGGGTTGAAAAACCTCGGCCTGAGCATCGCGGTCGATGACTTCGGCACAGGTTATTCATCGCTCAACTACCTCAAGCAATTCCCGATCGACGTGCTGAAAATCGACCGCACCTTCGTTGATGGCCTGCCCTCGGGGGAACAGGATGCGCAAATTGCCCGGGCGATCATCGCCATGGCCCACAGCCTCAATCTGGCGGTAATCGCCGAAGGCGTGGAAACCCACGAGCAGCTCGACTTCCTGCGTGAGCATGGTTGCGATGAGGTTCAGGGGTATCTGTTTGGCCGGCCAATGCCGGCGAGCCGGTTTGAGGCGCAGTTCAGCAATGATGCGTTGTTCATGTTTGACTGAAGCTATGTGGTGAGGCTGCTGGCCTCATCGCGGGCAAGCCCGCTCCCACAGGGATTTGCGGATAATCAGATATCTTTGGCTGACACCGACTCTTGTGGGAGCTGGCTTGCCTGCGATGAGGCCCGTACAGGCACCGCATATCTGGTCATGAAGCCCACTTGTCTGCGACATGATGTCCTTTCATATGCCATCTAAAACCCATTGGGTTAGAATGCCTCCCTTTTCTGCCCCGATCCTTGAGGACCGCCATGTTCAGCCGTGATTTGACTATTGCCAAGTACGACGCCGACCTTTTTGCCGCCATGGAGCAAGAAGCTCAGCGCCAGGAAGAACACATCGAGCTGATCGCTTCGGAAAACTACACCAGCCCTGCGGTGATGGAAGCTCAAGGCTCGGTACTGACCAACAAGTACGCCGAAGGTTACCCGGGCAAGCGCTACTACGGTGGTTGCGAGTTCGTCGACATTGTTGAGCAGCTTGCAATTGATCGAGCAAAACAACTGTTCGGCGCCGATTACGCCAACGTTCAGCCACACGCCGGTTCCCAAGCCAACAGCGCCGTTTACCTGGCCCTGCTGCAAGCTGGCGACACCATCCTGGGCATGAGCCTGGCCCACGGCGGTCACTTGACCCACGGTGCCAGCGTTTCGTCCTCCGGCAAGCTGTACAACGCTGTTCAGTACGGCATCGACGCCAACGGCCTGATCGACTACGACGAAGTCGAGCGTCTGGCGGTTGAGCACAAGCCAAAAATGATCGTGGCCGGTTTCTCTGCCTACTCGCAGATTCTGGACTTCCCGCGCTTTCGCGCTATCGCTGACAAAGTCGGCGCTTATCTTTTTGTTGATATGGCTCACGTTGCGGGGCTGGTCGCCGCTGGCGTCTACCCGAACCCGGTTCCATTCGCTGACGTCGTGACCACCACCACGCACAAGACCCTGCGCGGTCCACGTGGCGGCCTGATCCTGGCTCGCGCCAACGCCGACATCGAGAAGAAGCTGAACTCCGCAGTATTCCCGGGCGCCCAAGGTGGCCCGCTGGAGCACGTGATCGCTGCCAAGGCGATCTGCTTCAAGGAAGCGCTGCAGCCTGAGTTCAAGACCTACCAGCAACAAGTGGTGAAAAACGCCCAGGCCATGGCCGGCGTATTCATCGAGCGCGGTTTCGACGTGGTGTCGGGCGGTACTCAGAACCACCTGTTCCTGCTGTCGCTGATCAAGCAGGAAATCTCCGGTAAAGACGCCGACGCCGCACTGGGCAAAGCGTTCATCACCGTGAACAAGAACTCGGTACCGAACGATCCACGCTCCCCGTTCGTCACCTCCGGTCTGCGTTTCGGTACGCCGGCTGTGACCACTCGCGGCTTCAAGGAAGCAGAGTGCAAAGAGCTGGCCGGCTGGATCTGCGACATCCTGGCGGACCTGAACAACGAAGCGGTGATCGACGCCGTTCGTGAGAAGGTCAAGGCCATCTGCAAGAAGCTGCCGGTATACGGCGCTTAATTGCCCCGCTAAACCGCAGCAATGAAAAAACCGGCCAGTGATGGCCGGTTTTTTTTCGTCCGCGATTTTTTCAAATAACGAAAAGGCTCAAGGTCGGGGCATTGCGCCCAACTGGTAAGACCGGTCATGCCAATTATTCAAAATATGCTTGCGATCACCCAAAAACAGCGCCTAGACTGCGCCTGCACTGGACATACCGGTAAGACCACAATAATTAAGTCCTGAATCTGATGCGCCTCGCGCACGGCAGCCAGGACACCGACCAGGATTCCTCCCATGCTCAGATGGTGCTCGCGTTCAATCTTCCTTCAAGTGGTTCTCGGACTGGTGCTCGGCATCGTCTGCGGGCTGGCCCTTCCTGAATACTCCGCGCAACTCAAACCCCTCGGCGACGGTTTCATCAAACTGATCAAGATGCTCATTGGCTTGATCGTGTTCTGCGTGGTGGTCAGCGGCATCAGCGGTGCCGGCGACTTGAAGAAGGTCGGACGCATCGGCCTGAAATCGGTGATCTACTTCGAAATCCTGACCACCATCGCCTTGGTAATCGGCCTGGTGTTCGCCTTCACGACCGGCATCGGCAGCGGCGCGAACATTCATCTGGACCAGCTCTCCGCCGCCGACATTGGCGACATCGCCCAGCGCGGTCAGCACATGCACACCACCACCCAGTTCCTGATGAACCTGATCCCGACTTCGGTGATCGGCGCCTTCGCGGAAAACAACATTCTGCAAGTCCTGTTGTTTTCGGTGCTGTTCGGCAGCGCGCTGAACCTGGTGGGCGAAGCAGCGTCGGGTATTTCCCGGCTGATTAATGAGCTGAGCCACGTGATCTTCCGCATCATGGGCATGATCGTGCGCCTGGCACCAATCGGCGTGTTTGGCGCCATCGCCTTCACCACCAGCAAATACGGCCTGGACTCGCTGCAACACCTGGGCAATCTCGTCGGCCTGTTTTACCTGACCTGTGTGGCCTTCGTGACATTGATTCTCGGTCTGGTGATGCGCCTTTCGGGTCTGAAGATGTGGCCGTTGCTCAAGTACCTGCGCGAAGAACTGCTGATCGTCATGGGCACCGCCTCTTCCGACGCCGTGCTGCCACAAATCATGCGCAAGCTTGAGCATCTGGGCATCGGCAGCTCCACGGTCGGTCTGGTGATTCCGACCGGGTACTCGTTCAACCTTGACGGTTTTTCGATCTACCTGACCTTGGCGATCGTGTTCATCGCCAATGCCACCGGCACGCCGCTGGCCATGACAGACCTGCTGACGATTCTGCTGGTGTCGCTGATCACCTCCAAAGGTGCCCACGGGATTCCCGGTTCGGCGCTGGTGATTCTCGCGGCGACACTGACGGCGATCCCGGCGATTCCGGTAGTCGGCCTGGTGCTTGTATTAGCAGTGGACTGGTTCATGGGCATCGGCCGTGCGCTGACCAACCTGATCGGTAACTGCGTCGCCACCGTGGCCATCGCCCGCTGGGAAAAAGATATCGATATCCAACGGGCAAACAAGGTGCTGTCCGGTCAACAGGGTTATACCTTCCAGCCGAGAAAGCCGGTTGCCCCGGCGCATCAGCAGGAATTCTGAATAATCGCCGTGCCTGCCTGCGGGCAGGCACGGCCATCAATCGTTATGGATGCTCATGGAGCGAACAGTGATTACCTCGTCAACCGTTGTAAATTCAGTCGTAGAAAAACTTCGGGCCGCTCTGGCCCGCGGTCAGTGGCGTTCCGGCGAAATGCTGCCGGGCCAGCGTGAACTGGCCGAACAACTGGGCATCAGCCGTCCGAGCCTGCGCGAAGCGGTCATCGTGCTGGAAACCCTCGGGCTGGTGCGCTCCATGCCAGGCAAAGGCGTGGTGGTGCTGGAGGCCAATCTCAGCGACAGCCAAAGCCACGACAGCGCGGTAGCCGGGGCCAGCCTGGAAGACGTGCTGCAACTGCGCTACACCCTCGAACCGTTCATCGTCGGCCTGGTGGCGCAGTCCATCAGCAGCAAGGAAGTCGGGCAACTGCGCCTGACCCTGATGGACATGCGCGAAGCCCTTGAGGCCAACGACAGCGAGGCTGGCGTGAATGCCTACATCGCATTCCACGAGGAACTGTTCGCCCTGACCTCGAACCCGATTTTCCAGAGCGTGGTGCAGCAGACCAGCAACGCCCTCAAACAAAGCGCCGACGTGCTGCGCAATTCACCGGAGCATTTGGCTGAACGCCTTGAGGAAAACGAAGCCGTCGTACGAGCTATTCGCAGCAAGAACAGCGCCCAGGCCAGCGCCGAGATGCGTCGGCACATCCTTCGGGAAGGTCAGCGGATGGGCATCGAATTGAACATCCCGGACGACCATCTCGGCAGTTGAACCCCTCGTCGAACTGGAGACAGGCCATGAACAGCTTCGCCTCACCACAGATATTCACTGCCCTGCCCTTCTCCCGAACGGACAGCGAGAAGCCATCGGTGGATGATGTCTATCCGCGGATCTTCGACGCCATCCTTGAGCAACGCATCAGCCCTTCCAGCCGTTTCACCGAAGAAAGCCTGGGGCATATGTTCGGGGTCAGCCGAAGCACCGTGCGCCAGGTTCTGTCGCGTCTGTCCCATCAGCAGGTCATCATCTTGAGACCTAATCACCGCCCGCGAGTCGCCGCGCCCGCCCCCGAACAAACCCGCCAGGTACTCCATGCCCGTCGCTTGGCCGAAAGCACGCTGGTTCAGCTCGCCTGTCAACGGCGCCATTCCAGCATGCTGGTCAAGTTACGTGAATTGACCGAAGAGCAACGTCAGTGCATGGAGCGAGGCCAGCACGGTACGGCTATCCGTCTGTCCGGCGAATTCCATCTGCAACTTGCCAACATGGCCGATAATGCCCCGTTGGCGCACTTCCTCGAAAGCCTCGTACCTCTGACGTCGCTGGCGATTGCACAACAATATAAGGGACAAACCGGTAGCGCTTGCACCTGGCAGACGCACGTTCGCCTTATGGATGCCCTGGAGCGAACCGACGTCAGTGCAGCAGTGCGCTTGATGACACAATATCTGGATGATCTTGAACAGAGGCTGCTGGGCGAACATCCATAAACGTCAACGACAGGACATTCGGCAACGTCGGCTCTACCGCACACAACAACGCCTGACCCACCCCTGTGAGTCCCAGCATCATCCCGAGAACAGGTACGCTGTTTTGCGTCATGAAGTCTTCATTGAAGAAGTTGTCTGCGACCTCGGAGAACGCCTGCTGACTCCTCGCAATTCCCTGATTGTTTCCCGTGCTGCGATACAGCTCCAGCAAACACACCAGATTACCGAAGTCACCATGGCAAAGGCTGTAGCCGGACCCAAGTCCGTGGTGCCAGAGATTGTGCTCGCACTGACTGATATCGTTGTCGACGATCGCCCCCAGCTCCACACTGAATACACCTTTGAGCGCTTTCTTGAGTTGCAACCTGGAGATCAGGATCCCGGCATCGCCGTGACACCACTTGGTCATGTGGGACGACTTCGAGGCATCACGCAGATCCAGCCAGAATCCCTGGGCTTTCAGGCGGTTTTCGTCCTTCAACAAGGCCTCGATCAGCGGGACAAGCGCCGCATTCCCCGTCACCTCATAAGCTTTGCCGAGCGCCTGGAGAATGCCTGAAATCCCGTGGGAGAATCCGGTGAGCAAAGGCGTTCGACAGGACTTGCGCACAAATCTCCCCTCTTCGTTCAGCAGCTCGGCTTGAATGGCTGCCGAGAATTTTTCGATGAGTGGGATCAAACTGTCTCGCTTTTCCAGCTGATACAGATTCACCAGTATCGTGACCGTCCCGCACCATCCATTAAGGAAGTCAAACTCGTCGTCCTGACGCGGAAAGTCGGCGAGCTTGAGCAATAAGTCATCAATGGTCGCGCGATGGATATCCTGCCCCATGACCTGTTGATGATTGACTAGAACATAGAGGTAAGACGCCAGGCCGAAATAGGCGCTGACCGCCATGTCGCTGTCAAAATGCTCGTGGGATCTGGCCATCGAGTCGACAATTCGGTCGGCCATGCTCAAGTGTTCTGGCTGACCGCTGACTCGAAACAGGCTCATGTAAAAAACAGCCAACCCACCCATGCCGCTATACAGGCTGTTACTCATGGGCGAGAGGTAGTTGCGTCGAGTTGTCGGATGGGTATTGAGGAAAGACCACGCTACATCTCCGTCTTCGCCCTCAATGCTCAACCGTTCGATCACTGCCGCAACTCTCAGCGCCCCTGCAAGATAGTCCGACATTCGCATACCCGGCACACCTTTCTGGCGATGCTGCCTATTCAAGGGCATGGCCCCATTGTCCGAAGGGAACAGGCACTCGCGCAGGATGAGTGTCTGAAAAGCTTTGTCCTTGGCGGACAGATCGCTCAGCTTTCGTCGGCAACTTTCAAGTGGGCTCTCTATGTCGAGTTCAGCCACGAACCCGCCATGACCGCTGAACAATCGATTGGAGCCGATAGGCATGCTGAAACTTGGGATATTTGCCCGCTCCAGATCGACCGACTCGTGACCAGGAACATGCTTGCCAATAAGCGTTTCGCTCAACTCCGACCACAACGTGGCCAACAGCAACTGGCGCTGGAGCATGCATTGCATAAAGCGCGGATGCAGCGTCAATTCGATGAAGTCCACATAACGCTGGGTATTCTTGATTAATACCCGTGTTTTCAACTCACTGGCATGCTGACGGATCAACGCCAGTATCGCGCTCCGATGCTTCATCACCTCATCGTAGGCCAACTCAAATCCTTCAAAAATGTCTTCCTGATAGTCTTCCAGCGGACGTGGCAGGCCATCGAGAACCGGAAGGTGTCGGATAATCGGCGTCTTTTCGATGCTGACCCGCTTCAAGTGATAGAAACCTTGCTCACGAACCAGACGCAGTACATTTGAGGTGAAGTGCTTTTGTCGGGTCAGGCCGCTGAAGTCGTTTTCAGAGCCAGGTGAATAGGGAACAAAACCCGTCGCGAATATCGACTGACCGTTCAGTTTCAAGGTTTTGAACAACGCGCTGGTACCGGGAAGGTCGCCCTTGAGGTCAATCATTGAGGCTGTAAACAGACACTCAAGGTCGATCATGACCGGACTGCTCCCGCACGCGATGATGTTTTCGTAGTGAAAATCCATGCCATTCAAGGCATGGGCGATCGCAATCTGCGCTCCCGTTCTTCGGTAGTACAACGCCACATCACCTACCGTTTCACAGGCTCGATTCTCTACCTTTTCGATCCAGCAACGGTCGTCTCTGCAGATCAACGATGGTGTATGCGCAGAGAAACACTCGTCACGGTTGTTCTCGTGCAACAGCCTCATCAACGCGCCATAGAACTCCGCTTCGCGGTTGCTTCTTGGTTTGTAGACCAACGAAGTGGTAGCGATCTGAACAGCACAGACCGTTTCGCCGTTGGCATGGGGATCGCCCCATCCGAGGTCGATAGAATCGATTCGTCGCCCTCGCAGCGCGAATAGCTGAGCCAGCGCATCGGCGTCCTTGGCAAAATGGGAGATGACTTTGTACAGGTAGGCGGATGTGCTTTCCATTTGCTGGATCAGCAGGTCAGTCAGTACCGGATAGGACGCCAGGAGCGGGCCTATCGATTGGGTACCAAGAAACTGTTCGAAGGTGTTCAGGTCCGTATCGACGCCTTGTGATATTCGCGTATTGAGACAATGAACAAGGGACTTTTGCGACAAACGCTTAAGACAGGCTATTACATAAGGCTGGACACTGGCCAGCAATGAGTCGGCATTGAAATACTGACAACTTTCGACATATCTTTTATCGCACTCAAACACTTGCTTAAAGTAACAATAAAAAACCCTATAAAAGCCTTCAAATGCCTCCTGACTCGTACTGCTTGGCTGATCACCATGGCTCAACGCAACGATCAATTGAATTTTATTGTGCAAAACTTCTATCGAGGCGTGCTGTAAAGACTCACAATACTCGGTGCCATTCTCGAGCCGCCCAACCAACTCACTCCTATTCATGCCGAAATATTTTATAACGGCGTCATCATCCTTATGCAGCATCTCCATGGTCTTGCGCAGTAAGTCGATATCGACTCCATTTCCCGCGCCCAATGTTTCACGCTCTTGGAACGTCAGAATATCAGCCAACATGCTTGCCATCCTTGACCAAAATGGCAGGTCATCGACCTGCCATATATTACTGACGATTTAGCAGAAAACCGTGCAACCCAGGCTCTCGCAGGTAATCGCGGTGGTGGACATGACTTCAACGCCCGCCATCTTGTTGATACCGCCTTTCACATAGGCTTCAAACTCACTGTCGAAATCGCCAGACATTTCCAGGATTTGCTCTTTCATATAACGCTCCAATATTAACCTAATAGGTGCCTTCATTGGCACCCAAGAAAGTTAACATCAACGGAACACCAAAGCCCGCTACAAACTCTAACTTAATGTAACCACCCAACTCATCACAAACACTAACAACTTAGTCTATTGCAACTTTTGCGAACCCTTCACGAATTTTTTCTTCGGGCAACTCATCAGCAATAAACACAATGACACTTTCCCGCACTTCATCATCGGCCCACTCGGTATCCCAGTCGAATCCGTACAGCTTCAAGACCCCCTGAAACACCATGCGCCGCGGTTCGCCAAGGATGTTCAAAACACCTTTGTAGCGCAGCAATTGCTTGCCATGGTCTTCCAGCAGTTCGTTCATGAACTCACTGAGTTTATCGATATCCAGCGGCTTGTCGGTGCGTAACACCAGGCTGGAGATACGGTCGATGGACGGCGCCTTGCTCACTGGACGCAGACTCACGCCACCGCCGAGATCGGCGTTGAGGTTGAAACCGCGCACGTCGAGCAGTTCTGCCAGGTCGATCTTGCCGTGCTCGACCAAGCGAATCGGCGCGCGGCGGTTGATGCGGGTCAGGCGCTCGCTGAGGGCAGTGAAGGTCGGTTCGTCCACCAGATCCCGTTTGCTCACCAGCAAGCGGTCGGCGAAGCCGATCTGTGCCTGGGCAATGGTCTGGGTCAGGTGCAGGTCGGCGTGGGCCGCGTCCACCAGGGTGATGATGCCGTCGAGGATGTAGCGCTCACGCAGTTCTTCGTCGATGAAGAAGGTTTGCGCCACCGGGGCCGGGTCGGCCAGACCGGTGCATTCGATGACCAGACGATCGAAGGCTATTTCGCCGCTGTCCAGACGTTCGAGCAGCAGGTACAGCGCTTTGGTCAAATCGGTGTGGATGGTGCAGCAGACGCAGCCGTTGGACAGCGTCATCACTTGCACCGGCTCGTCGCCCAACAATTGGGTGTCGATACCGGCGTCACTGAATTCGTTTTCGATCACGGCGATTTTCAGGCCGTGCTCGGCTTTGAGCAGATAGCGCAGCAGCGTGGTTTTTCCCGCGCCGAGAAAGCCACTGAGGATTGTTACTGGAATGGGAGAGGACAAACGGGTTCTCCTGTTTCACAAAGTTAAGAAACAACACAAAACAAATGTGGGAGCGGGCTTGCTCGCGAAGAGATCGTGTCAGTCGACATGAATGTTGAATGACACACCGCTTTCGCGAGCAAGCCCGCTCCCACAGGGATTGCATCAGCCAGGCTGTTGCATCAACAGCACTTCGGCCCACCCTTGCCACCGTAACGGGCTTCCTGACGTTCGCGAAAGAACATCTCGTAGCTCATCAGCGGTTTGTCCGGGTGCTTGGTTTGCATATGCTCGACGTAGTTGTCGTAGTCGGGCATGCCGACCATCAGGCGCGCGGCCTGACCGAGGTATTTACCGAGGCGACTCAGGTCATTGAACATGGTGCAATCCTCGATTACGCATCCGGCTGAGCCTGGAACGGCGATTCTTTATCCGTACGTTCTTTGGTACCCCAGGCGGCAATACCGACCTTGAGCGCATAGAACAGGATGCTGAACACCACGAACAGGAACAGCGCGGTCAGCGTTGCATTGGTGTAGGCGTTATAGATTACATGCTGCATCTGCTCGATGCTCTTGGCCGGGGCCAGAATCTGCCCGTTGGCCAACGCATCGCTGTATTTCTTCGCCAACGACAGGAAGCCGATTGCCGGGTTGGCGTCGAACAGCTTGATGAAGCCTGCGGTGGTGGTGCAGATCAGCAGCCACACCGCTGGCAGCATGGTGACCCAGATGTAGCGTTGGCGTTTCATTTTGATCAGGACAACGGTTGCCAGCATCAGCGCGATTCCGGCCAGCATCTGGTTGGAGATACCGAACAGCGGCCACAAGGTGTTGATGCCACCCAGCGGGTCAATCACGCCTTGGTACAGCAGATACCCCCACATCGCCACGCAACCGGCGGTTGCGATCAGGTTGGCAGTCCAGGACTCGGTGCGTTTGAGCGCCGGCACAAAGGAGCCGAGCAAATCCTGCAACATGAAGCGTCCGGCACGGGTGCCGGCGTCGACCGCGGTCAGGATAAACAGCGCTTCGAACAGGATTGCGAAGTGGTACCAGAACGCCATGGTGTTTTCACCCGGCAACACACTGTGCAGGATCTGCGCGATACCGACCGCCAGGGTCGGTGCACCGCCGGCACGGGCCAGGATGGTGGTTTCACCGATGTCCTTGGCCACCGCCTGCAGCGCTTCCGGCGTAATTGCGAAACCCCAGCCACTGACAGCTTGTGCAACAGCCACCACGTCACCGCCGACGACCGCCGCCGGGCTGTTCATGGCGAAGTACACGCCCGGCTCGATCACCGATGCAGCCACCATTGCCATGATGGCGACGAAGGATTCCATCAGCATGCCGCCGTAACCGATGTAACGGGCGTTAACCTCGTTATCCAGCAACTTCGGCGTGGTGCCGGAGGAGATCAGTGCGTGGAAACCGGACACCGCGCCACAGGCAATGGTGATGAACAGGAACGGGAACAGACCGCCCTTCCACACCGGTCCGGTGCCGTCGATGAACTGGGTCAATGCCGGCATTTTCAGCTCAGGCATGGTGATCAGGATGCCGATCGCCAGCGCGACGATGGTGCCGATCTTGAGGAAGGTGGACAGGTAGTCACGCGGCGCCAGAATCAGCCACACCGGCAATACCGCCGCGACAAAACCATAGCCGATCAGCATCCAGGTGATCTGGACCCCGGTAAAGCTGAACGCCTTGGCCCACACCGGATCAGCGGCAATCTGCCCGCCCAGCCAGATCGAACCCAGCAGCAACGCCACGCCGATCACCGAGATTTCACCGATGCGACCCGGGCGGATGTAGCGCATGTAAATGCCCATGAACATCGCGATCGGGATGGTCGCCATCACCGTGAAAATGCCCCAAGGGCTTTCGGCCAGGGCCTTGACCACGATCAGCGCCAGCACCGCGAGGATGATGATCATGATCAGGAAGCAGCCAAACAGCGCGATGGTCCCCGGGATGCGGCCCATTTCTTCACGGACCATATCGCCCAAAGAACGACCGTTGCGGCGGGTGGACATGAACAGGACCATGAAGTCCTGAACCGCACCGGCCAGCACCACGCCGGCAATCAGCCACAGCGTACCGGGCAGGTAGCCCATCTGCGCCGCCAATACCGGCCCGACCAGCGGCCCCGCGCCAGCGATGGCCGCGAAGTGGTGACCGAAAAGGATGTGTTTGTTGGTCGGCACATAGTCCAGACCGTCATTGTTGAGTACCGCAGGTGTAGCCCGACGCGGATCGAGTTGCATCACATTGTTAGCGATGAACAGGCTGTAGTAGCGGTACGCGACCAGATAAATGGCCACGGCGGCGACCACAATCCACAAGGCGTTGATCGCCTCGCCTCGGCGCAATGCCACTACGCCCAGGGCGCACGCTCCCAGAATTGCCAGCAGCAGCCAGGGTAGGTGGCGTAGCAGGCTATTATTATTTTTCATTTTATGATTCCAGCCAGAGTGGACAAGAAAGACAGCCATCCGGAGTTTAGCGCTACTGACGGCAAAGGCCATACCCCGACATTGATCCAGAGCCTGTCTTTGCTGGCAGGCTTTAACCATGCGGGTCTATAGTCAGCGGACATTCAGAGGATTGCGCCATGAGTGACCACCCTGCTGATCGCCGCCGCTTCAAACGTATTGCGTTCGATGCCCGAACCGAGCTGAGCCAAGGGGAATTCATCTGGCCGGTGAAGTTGATCGACCTGTCGCTGAAGGGTCTGCTTATCGAGAAGCCCGAGCCGTGGCTGGGTAATCCAGACTGGCATTTCCTGGTTGATATTCATCTTAACGAAGACGTCGAGATCAAGATGGATGTGATGTTGACCCACGATGACCATGGTCAACTCGGGTTTGTCTGCAAACACATCAGCCTGGAATCGATTGAACGGCTGCGGCGGTTGATCGAGTTCAACCTGGGCGATCCTCAGGAATTGGAGCGGGAGCTGGGCGCGTTGATCGAAATCTGAAAACACGACGCAATACCCTGTGGGAGCCGGGCTTGCCCGCGATGGCGATTTCAGTCCCACCAAAAATGTCGACTGACAAACCGCTATCGCGGGCAAGCCCGGCTCCCACAGGATGTGTGTTGCTTGCAGCTATTCGAACAATGCGTCGAGCGCCTGTTCGAGACGCGTCACGGCAATAATCTGCAATCCCGGCGGCGCCTCTTTCGGCGCGTTGCCCTTGGGCACGATGGCTCGCTTGAAGCCGTGCTTGGCCGCCTCTTTCAAGCGTTCCTGGCCACTCGGCACCGGGCGTACTTCACCCGACAAGCCGACTTCGCCGAACACCAGCAGATCATGGGGCAGCGGCCGGTTGCGCAAACTGGACATGACCGCCGCCATCAGCGCCAAGTCAGATGCTGTTTCCAGCACCTTCACCCCGCCGACCACGTTGAGGAACACGTCCTGATCGTGGGTCGGAATGCCGCCATGGCGGTGCAAAACCGCCAACAGCATGGCCAAGCGATTCTGATCCAGACCAAGCGTCACCCGGCGCGGGTTGGCCAGATGACTGTCGTCCACCAATGCCTGAACTTCCACCAGCATCGGCCGGGTGCCTTCCCACGTGGCCATGACCACACTGCCCGGGACTTCTTCCTGGGCACGGGTCAGAAAAATCGCCGAGGGGTTGGAGACTTCTTTCAGGCCCTTGTCGGTCATGCCGAACACGCCCAATTCATTCACCGCGCCGAAACGGTTTTTCACCGCTCGCAGCAGGCGCAGGCGCCCATCGGATTCGCCTTCGAAATACAGAACGGTGTCGACCATATGTTCCAGTACTCGAGGACCAGCCAGCGCGCCTTCTTTGGTGACATGGCCCACGAGGAAAATCGCCGTGCCGCTTTGTTTGGCATAACGCACCAGCAACGCCGCACTTTCGCGAACCTGGGAAACGCCCCCCGGAGCCGATTGCAGTTGCTCGGTAAAAATCGTCTGGATCGAGTCGATCACCATCACCTTGGGCTTTTCCTGCCGGGCGGTGGCGATGATGGTTTCAATGCAGGTTTCGGTCATCACCCGCAACTGATCCTGAGGCAAGCCCAAGCGCCGGGCGCGCATGGCCACTTGTTGCTGGGACTCTTCGCCGGTGACATACAGCGCCGGCATGCTCTTGGCGAGGTTGCACAAGGTTTGCAACAAAATGGTCGACTTACCGATGCCAGGATCACCACCGATCAACACTACCGAGCCATCCACCAAGCCGCCGCCCAGAACGCGATCCAGCTCGCTGGACGCCGTGGAGAAACGCGGAATCTCTTCAACACTGACTTCGGCCAGGGTTTTGATCTGTGCCTGCTGGCCGGTCCAACCGGTGCGCCCGCTGGGGGCTGCGGCGCCGCCGCTCTCGACCATGGTTTCGGTCAGCGTGTTCCAGGCCCCGCATTCGCCGCACTGGCCGGCCCACTTCGGGAAGGTTGAGCCACACTCGGTGCAGCCGTACATGCGCTTGGCCTTGGCCATCTGAACTCCCGGCAAAAACCGCGATGATAGCTCAGCTGGCGCGGATCAGCGCGGCGCGGCGGTGCGGATTTCACCGCTGGCCAGACGCGTGGCACTGTTGCCCAGCGGATCTTCGGCGTTCATGTCCGCGCCTTTGGCCTTGAGTGCGTCGAGCAGCTCGACGCGCTTGAACAATCCGGCGTACATCGCCGCGGTCTGTCCCGCGCCGTTGCGTTGGTCGGGGCTGCAATTGGCCGCAAGCAGGGTTCGAGCGATCTGCACTTCGCCTTTGAAAATTGCGCCCATCAACGCCGTGTTGCCGCGTTGATCCTGCGCGCAGGCGTCCGCTCCGGCAGCGAGTAAACGCTCCACTGCGGCACCCTGGCCGTGATAGGCGGCCAGAATCAGCGCGGTGTAACCCTTGCCGTCGCGGGTATCGAGGAAATAGCCGGCCTCGATGAAGGTCTCGAGCATCGGCACATCACCGCGTCGAGCGGCATCGAAATAGTAATCCTGTAACTGGGCTTTCAGCGCCGCAGGGTCTTGCGAGGCTTGCGAGGCTTGCGCGTCAGACCCGGCGAGCACATTGAACGACACGAACGCCAGAAACACAGACAGATAAAAACGCATGACGGAACTCCTTGATCAGACGGGACCTCGCATGAGGTCCCGCTTCAGGCAGATGGATCAGTCGACCAGTTTGGCCGCCAGCGCCTTGACCCGAGCCAGATCACCCTTGGCTACTTTGGCCACTCCGGTCCCGTACTCCGGATCGGCTTTGTAAAGGAAGGACAGGATGATGTGCTTGCTCTCGTCATCGGTGGTGGCCAGGGAGCCACCGAAGCTGTCGATCAGGTCCTGACGTTCCTTCTGGTTGAACGAGCGATACAGATCGCCGGCCTGCTTGAAGTTCTGCTCACGCTGAATCTTCGCCTGCTGCGTGCTGCCCGACAGGGCCGACTGGCTGTAACGCGCGGTTTGCGGCTCTTCACGGGGCAGCAAGCGACTTGGCTGGTAATTCACGCCCGTGCTGCTGGCGCCGAGGTTCATTGCACCATCCTGGTTACCGTTGTTCACGGCGATTTTGGGTGCGTTGATCGGCAACTGCAGAGCGTTGGCCCCCAGACGATACAGTTGGGTATCGGCATATGAGAACACTCGCCCTTGCAGTAAGCGATCTTCCGAAGGTTCGATACCCGGAACCAAATTGGCGGGGGCCATGGCCACTTGTTCGGTTTCCTGGAAAACATTCGCTGGATTACGGTTCAACACCATTTGTCCAACTTTTCGTTCAGGAACACCGGGCCAGATCTTGGTCGCGTCCAGCGGATCGAAATCAAACTTGGACAAGTCTTGTGGATTTAGAACCTGGATGTACAAGTCCCACTTAGGGAAGTCACCCTTGTTAATATGTGACACCAAGTCGTTAGTCATATGACTGTAGTCTTGACCTTGAACACCCGTCACTTCTTTAGGGTCGAGGTTTTTTATCCCCTGCAAACTTTTCCAGTGAAACTTTACATAGTGCACATCGCCTTTGGCGTTAACTAACTTGTAGGCATGTACACCGTTACCGTCCATTTCCCGATAACTGGCCGGCGTGCCGGAGTTGGAATACAACTCGGTCAAGGTGCGAGTGGCTTCCGGAACATGGGAGAAAAAGTCGAAACGACGGGAATCGTCGTCAAGGTTGGTGCGCGGGTCTGGCTTGAAGGCGTGGACCATGTCTGGAAACTTGATCGCATCACGGATGAAGAAGGTCGGAAAATTGTTGCCGACCAGGTCCCAGTTACCGTCTGCGGTGTAGAACTTGGTGGCGAACCCCCGCGGATCACGCAAGGTTTCCGGTGAATGGTTGCCATGGACCACCGCGGAGAAACGCACAAATACCGGCGTGCTCTGACCGCCGGCGAACACCTTGGCCTTGGTCAGGTCACTGAGATCGTCGGTCACGGTGAACGTGCCATGGGCGCCAGTGCCACGGGCATGCACCACGCGTTCGGGAATGCGTTCACGGTCGAAACGCTGGAGTTTCTGGATCAGTTGCACGTCTTGCAACAGCACCGGCCCGGTCGCGCCAGCGGTTTGCGAGTTCTGGTTGTCGCCGACGGCGGCACCGTTATCGCGGGTCAACGTCGCTGCGTTGACGGAGAAGGACAACAGGCTAGCGGTCAGGACGCCAAGGGTACGACGGAGTGGAAAAGCCCCGAGGCCAAGGGGAGTCGTCATGGAAGTTTCCTCTGATTTTATAAGGCGCATCCAGGTGCGCCCCACAGAGGCTAGTGACCCAAAGGCCAAAACATAAATAGAAATCCCGCACCGAGTCGATAGCGAAAAGGTTCTGGAAAGCCCGTTCTAGAGCGGGTAATCGCGCGCGACCGGTGGCACTTTGCAAACTAATTGCCGGAAGATGTGTCGATAAGAGCGAGCATTGTAAGACGGTGTTTCGAGCACGAGCCGTTTTGCTGAATTACACTGCGTTCACCAACCTCATCTGTAACAAGGAAATAACCTATGGGCGTGATAAGTGAGTTCAAGGCCTTCGCGGTCAAAGGTAATGTGGTCGACATGGCCGTGGGTATCATCATTGGCGCGGCCTTCGGCAAAATCGTTTCATCGTTTGTCGGCGACGTGGTGATGCCGCCAATCGGCCTGCTGATCGGTGGGGTGGACTTCAGTGACCTGGCCATTACGCTCAAGGCTGCCAACGGTGATGTCCCCGCGGTGATGCTGGCCTACGGTAAGTTCATCCAGAGCTTGATCGACTTCATCATCGTCGCTTTCGCGATTTTCATGGGCGTCAAGGCCATCAACCGTCTGAAACGCGAAGAGGCCGTTGCACCAACCCTGCCGCCGGTTCCGACCAAGGAAGAAGAGCTGCTGGAAGAGATTCGCGATCTGCTCAAGGCTCAGAACAATCAGCCCTGATAACTGATTGCCCCAACAAACGGCGCCTTTGGCGCCGTTTGTTTACCAGTAGTTTTCCACTGCCACCTGGCCGGGTCGTCGACTGAGGCTCAGGTGCATGTCCCGTTGTTTGAGCAACTTGCGCGTGTCATCGATCATCTGTGGATTACCGCAGAGCATTACCCGCGAATGCTCGGCTGTCAGCGCTACACCGGCCGTCCGCTCTAGCTCGCCACTGTCCATGAGTGTCGTGATCCGCCCATTCAGGGCCCCCGGATGCTGCTCGCGGGTAACGGTGGCTATGAACTGCAGCTTGTGCGCGTATTCGGCCAGATAATCGCGCTGGGACAGCCCTGCAATCAGCTCTTGGTACGCCAGCTCCCGCGCTTCGCGCACGCTGTAGACCAGGATGATTCGTTCGAATTTTTCCCAAACCTCGAAGTCCTGCAGGATCGACAGAAAGGGCGCCAGCCCGGTGCCTGTGGATAACAACCAGAGGTCACGGCCATCGACGAAGCGATCCAGCGTCAGATAGCCAAAGGACTGGCGGTCGACCAGCAGCGTATCGCCGACTTCCAGCCGACTCAATTCACTGGTGAACTCCCCTCCCGGTACGACAATGGAGAAGAACTCCAGGAACTCGTCATAGGGTGACGAGACCATGGAATAAGCCCGCCACACCGTACTGCCGTCCACCTTCGTCACACCCAGCCGGGCGAATTGCCCTGCGCGAAAACGAAAGCCCGGATCCCGGGTGGTCCGCAGGGTAAACAGGTTTGGAGTCAACGGCTGGACGTCAAGCAGCGTCTGGCGCGTGAATTTCTCTGCACTGGCAGTCATGGGTCGCTCCATTCAACAGGTGACTCCAGTGTCCCGCAAAGCAGGCGGCGTAAACACCGGTGATTTGTAATGTCTTTTAGGCACATAACTAAACAGTACAAAATTACAAAACGATAACAGTTGGCATGAAGTCTGTTTGTCCGCTGTAACAGAACCTAAGAACAGGTTATGCAGTTGCAAGCTTTTTCAAGAGCAAAAAAATCCAGCACGCAAATAAGAATTCTCCTACACTCGTGGCGTGCCGGATCTTGGATCCAATCAGCACCAACGCAAGTAAGTCCGCATGGAGTTACCCAATGAAAGTGTGGAAGGAATCACAGTTAGCGCAGCTTTCTTACGCTCAGAAAATGGAGACCGCGTACGAGATTTCTCTTAATCTCGTTAAGAATCTTGGCTTTAATTTCTGTGCATTTTCAATAACCTCCCAAACAAGGGGGATACACCGCCATACGATCAATCTGAATAATTATCCCATCGAATGGAACACGAAATATGAACAAGAGCACTTCAGTGAAGTCGACCCGATACTAGCCCATTGCAATCATTCCGAATTACCGATTCTTTGGCAGGAAGAGGTCTTCTCCAAGACACCGATATTGTGGCAAGCACAAAAACAGCAAGGTTTGCGCTATGGCTGGTCCCAATCCGTTCATGATCAGAATGGTCTTTGCAGCATGCTGAGCCTGGCCAGAAGCCACTGCCCGGTTACTACGCACGATCTGTATAAAAATCTGGGCTACGCGTTGTTCATTAGCCGTCATCTGCACGGGCTTGTCGCGAAGGATCTGCCTGCGCCCTCGAAACCGGGCACCGTGCATTTATCATCCCGAGAAGTCGAGGTATTGAAATATTCAGCCGACGGCAAGACCGCAGGCGAGATCGCGATCATCCTCAGCCTGAGCGAAAGCACGGTACAGTTCCATATACGGGGCGCCATCCACAAATTCGGCGCCAACAACAAAATGTCCGCAGTGATCAAAGCAGCGAGAGCGGGCATTATCTGAAACTGCTCGAATCAGGTAATCCCTGCGAGTAATCCAGACCAAAAAAACGTACCATCTGCGATCCATCCTGAGTGATGCCGTGTGAAGTTCCACGACGCAGTTCGCTCGGATGGTTCCGCCCGCTACAACGCCCCTGAGCGCCGGGCCACTCGTTGTTCATCTTCCGTTGACTACCCAGAGCCCCCGCCTCATGCCTCTGCTCGAAACCCCCTTCGCTCAACTCGATCTGATCCGCCAGCCAGAACAGCAGAATGAACCGTTGCAAGCGTTTGATGCCGCAGACGAATACCTGCTGACTCATCTGGCCGAGCAACAACCGGCAGCCGATACCCGAGTGCTGGTGCTCAACGACAGCTTCGGCGCTTTGGCCGCCAGTCTGATGGGCAAGGTTCGGGTGACCAGCAGCGGCGATTCGTTTCTGGCTTTTCAGGGGCTGGAAAAAAACTTGATACGCAATGGCCAGGCGTTTGATGCGGTGCCGAAGGTGCCTGCCAGCGAAGCGTTCATCGGGCCGTTTGACCGGGTATTGATCCGGGTACCGAAAACCCTGGCCTTGCTGGAGGAGCAACTGATCCGGTTACAGGGTCAACTGGCTCCCGGGGCTCAAGTGATTGCGGCGGCGATGGTGAAGCATTTGCCACGCGCTGCGGGCGATCTGCTGGAGCGTTACATCGGCCCGGTGCAAGCCTCGCTGGCAGTGAAGAAGGCTCGGCTGCTGATCGCCACAGCCGAAGCCAAAGCCCCTGCTGTCTCCCCCTACCCGACCCGCTATCGACTCGACGCCCCTGCGATCGAACTGCTCAATCACGCCAATGTGTTCTGCCGCGAAGGGCTGGATATCGGTACGCGGGCCTTTTTGCCGCACTTGCCGAAGAACCTCGGCGCAGCGCGAGTTGCCGACCTAGGATGTGGCAACGGCGTGTTGGCGATTGCCAGTGCCCTGCAAAACCCTGAGGCCCACTACACGCTGGTGGACGAATCGTTCATGGCGGTGCAATCGGCCGCTGAAAACTGGCGCGCGGCGCTGGGCGATCGTGACGTGATCGTGCGGGCAGGCGATGGTTTGGCAGAGCAGGAACCTCAATCCCTGGACGTGGTGCTGTGTAATCCGCCGTTTCACCAACAGCAAGTGGTCGGCGATTTCCTGGCCTGGCGGATGTTCCAGCAGGCGCGTGAATCGTTGGTGGTGGGCGGCGCGCTGTACATCGTCGGCAACCGTCATCTGGGTTATCACAGCAAGCTGGCGCGGTTGTTCCGCGGCGTCGAGCAAGTAGCAGCCACCCCCAAGTTCGTCATCCTCAAAGCACGTAAATAAAAGCGAAAAAAAACCCTCCATCGGGAGGGTTATAAATCCGTGCCGCAAGGCAACGGGATGGGAATTTCAGTGGGTGCTCAAACCGGCGGCATTCATGAACATGCGCATCAGCGAGGCTACAATGAACAGTGCCACGACGCTGCCGGTCCAGATCATCGCCAGCCAGCCGAGTCGCTGCCAGAGCGGCTTTTTCTCGGCAGCTTCAATTTCCTGCAACGTAGGTTTGCCCGCCATCATCGCTTTCTCCTCTGCAATGGCGCCGGTATCAATCCAGCGCCGTAGTCCTATGGGCTAGTGGTAACCATCTTCGTGGGTGACCTTGCCGCGGAACACGTAGTAGCTCCAGAAGGTGTAACCCAGGATGAACGGGATGATGAACAGCGTGCCCACCAGCATGAAGCCCTGGCTTTGCGGCGGTGCGGCGGCGTCCCAGATCGAGATCGACGGCGGCACGATATTCGGCCACAGGCTGATACCCAGACCGCTGTAGCCGAGGAAGATCAACACCAGGGTCAGCAGGAATGGCGTGTAATGCGCATTGCGCGCCACCGCGCGAATCAGACCGTACAGGGTCACCAGTACCAGAATCGGCACCGGCAAGAACCAGAACAGGTTCGGCAGAGAGAACCAGCGTGCAGCAATATCAGCGTGGGCCAACGGCGTCCAGATACTGACGATGCCAATCACCGCCAGTAACACGAAGGCCAATGGCCGCGCCAGGTCATGCATCTGTTCCTGCAATTTGCCTTCGGTCTTCATGATCAACCAGGTGCAACCGAGCAGCGCGTAAGCCACCACCAGCGCCGCACCGCAGAACATCGTGAACGGTGTCAGCCAGTCAAGTGAACCGCCGGCAAACTGACGATTGACTACCGGTAGCCCATCGATGAACGCACCCAATGCCACGCCCTGGAAGAAGGTAGCGGCGATCGAGCCACCGATGAATGCCTTGTCCCAGAGGTGACGCTTGTCGTCCTTGGCCTTGAAGCGGAACTCGAAGGCCACACCGCGGAAAATCAACCCGATCAGCATAAAAATCAGCGGCAGGTACAGCGCCGAGAGCACCACCGAATAGGCCAGCGGGAAGGCGCCGAACAATGCTGCGCCGCCCAATACCAGCCAGGTTTCGTTGCCGTCCCAGACCGGGGCGACGGTGTTCATCATAACGTCACGATCGCTCTTGCCCTTGATGAACGGGAAGAGAATCCCGATTCCCAGGTCGAAGCCGTCCATGACCACGTACATCATGATGCCGAAGATGATGATCACGGCCCAGATCAGCGGAAGATCAATACCCATGAGTCAAATCTCCTTGGTCAGGCTGGGGCTGTTATCAGCTTCGCTGCCATCGTCATCGGCTGCGGACAGCGGACGGGCCGGTGTGCGTTTCTGGCCAGGACCGCCTTCGTTGGTTTCCTTGCCTTCGTCGATCTTCGGCCCTTTGCGCACCAGACGCATCATGTAGCCAAGACCTGCACCGAACAGCGCGAAATACACCACAACGAACATGACCAAGGTAATGCTCATCTGCACGAAGCTGTGCCCGGAGGATGCGTCTGCCGTGCGCATCAAGCCGTAGATCACCCACGGCTGACGGCCGATTTCAGTGGTGAACCAGCCGGCGAGAATCGCGACCAGGCCGGATGGACCCATCCACAGCGCCAGGTACAGGAATGGACGTGAGGTATAAAGCCTGTCACGTTTGCGCAGCCACAGACTCCACAAACCAGTGAAGATCATCAGCACGCCCAGGCCGACCATGATCCGGAATGACCAGAAGACGATGGTCGAATTCGGCCGGTCTTCAGGCGCGAACTCCTTGAGTGCCGGTACTTGCTTGTCCAGGGTGTGGGTCAGAATCAGGCTGCCGAGGTACGGAATTTCTACCGCGAATTTGGTTTTCTCGGCTTTCATGTCCGGCCAGCCGAACAGGATCAGCGGGGTCGGTTCATCGCCGACGTTTTCCCAGTGGCCTTCGATCGCAGCGATTTTCGCCGGTTGATGCTTAAGCGTATTAACGCCGTGGAAGTCACCGATAACCGCCTGAATCGGAGCAACGATCAGTGCCATCCACATCGCCATCGAGAGCATGGTACGGATTGCCGGGTTGTCCTTGCCGCGCAGCAAGTGCCAGGCCGCCGACGAACCGACGAAGAAGGCGGTCGCCACAAACGCCGCCGTGGACATGTGCAACAGCCGGTAGGGGAACGACGGGTTGAAAATAATCGCCAGCCAGTCCACCGGAATGACTTGGCCATTGACGATTTCGTAACCTTGCGGGGTCTGCATCCAGCTGTTGGAGGCCAGAATCCAGAAGGTCGAAATAAGGGTGCCGATGGCTACCATGACCGTCGAGAAAAAGTGCAGCTTGCGCCCGACCTTGTTCCAGCCGAACAGCATGACGCCGAGGAAACCGGCCTCAAGGAAGAAGGCAGTGAGCACTTCATAGGTCAGCAATGGCCCGGTCACCGAACCGGCGAAGTCCGAGAAACGGCTCCAGTTGGTGCCGAACTGATAGGCCATGACCAAGCCGGAAACCACGCCCATGCCGAAGTTGACGGCAAAGATCTTCGACCAGAAATGGTACAGATCGCGGTAAGTGTCGTTGTGCGTCTTCAGCCACAGGCCTTCGAGCACCGCCAGGTAACTCGCCAGGCCAATGGTGATAGCCGGGAACAGGATGTGGAACGAAATGGTAAATGCGAACTGAATCCGGGCGAGATCAAGTGCCTCCAAACCGAACATAAGTCTTCCTCTGTCAGGTAATACCGGCTGAAGGCTTGCGGCCTACACCCACTGCCCCCACGGATATGGAGTGTGGCGAATTCGAATTCGTTCTTTTTGTACCATCATCACAAACGTAGGGAGTCTGGCCATCTGGCCACCGGATCAATTCCACGAAGGGTCTTGATCTGGATCAAGCAACGTTGAAAGAGTAGTCGCATTTTTGCCGATGGACGGTGTGGTCTTTTGCCGCGTGACAGGTTGCCTCATGGGTTTGGCAACGACATGAAATGCATTTTTTGGGAGGGTGACTAACTGTGGCGAGGGGGCTTGCCCCCGTTCGGCTGCGCAGCAGTCGTAAATCCGGTTACTGCGGTGTACTGGCAGAAATGAGTTGCCTGGGTCTGGGGCCGCTTCGCAGCCCAACGGGGGCAAGCCCCCTCGCCACAGGGATTTCGTATGTTCCATAGATCGGTGTCTAGCTAACTAAACTTCCTAGCCTTGCAACTTCTCGTTACAGGTTGGTGATAATCTCGCCCTTCCCTTGCCCAGACCTGCCTTCAGATGCCCAGCCAAGCGCCCCTGCTGTTACGTCATCACCGCCCGTTTATCGCGTTCTGGCTGGCGCGGGTGTTTACCGCCAGCGGTTTTCAGATGTTGACCGTGGCCATTGGCTGGAATCTGTATCAACTGACCGGCAATGTGCTCGATCTGGGCCTGGTGGGGCTGGTGGAATTTGCCCCTCGAGTGTTGTTCATGCTGCACACCGGGCATGTCGCGGACCGCTATGACCGGCGCAAGGTCGCGGCGATTTGTCAGTCCCTGCAAGCGCTGATCGCCCTGTCACTGGCCATTGGCAGCGCGACCGACCAGGTCACCCGGGAGATGATCTTCATCCTCGCCTTCCTGCTCGGTGCTGCCCGCTCCTTCGAAATGCCGACGACCCAGGCATTGCTGCCGAGCATTGTGCCCAGCGCGTTATTCCCCCGTGCCGTTGCCGCCGCGCAATCTGCGCAACAATCAGCAACCATCGTCGCTCCGGCGCTGGGCGGTTTGCTCTACGCCTTCGGCAGCGTTTGGGTGTATGGCCCGACGGTGATCCTTTATCTCATCGCCTGTGCGCTGATGCTCAACCTCCCGGCCCGGCAGACACCGCTGAACAAGGGCAAGGCCACTTTGGATTCGCTGCTGGCGGGCATCCGCTTCATTCGCAGCCGCCCGGATATTCTCGGGGCGATTTCCCTGGATCTGTTTGCGGTTCTGCTGGGTGGCGCGACCGCGCTGCTGCCGGTGTTCGCCAAAGATATTCTGCTGACCGGCCCGTGGGGTCTGGGTCTGCTACGTTCGGCCCCTGCAGTCGGTGCGCTGTTGATGTCGCTGTTTCTGGCGCGATTTGCCGTGGAGCGCAACGTCGGACGAGTGATGTTTACCGCGGTGGGTATATTCGGCGTGGCGACCATCGCTTTCGGCCTGTCGACTTCGTTCTGGTTTTCTCTCGCGGTACTGGTGGTGTTGGGCGCAGCGGACATGATCAGCATGGTGATCCGCGCCTCATTCGTGCAACTGGAAACCCCCGACGAAATGCGCGGCCGGGTCAGCGCGGTGAATGGCTTGTTCATCGGCGCTTCGAATCAGCTCGGCGAGTTCGAATCAGGCCTGACGGCCCACTGGTTCGGCACCGTGCCGGCAGTGGTCATGGGCGGCATCGGCACGCTGATGGTGACCGGGACCTGGATCAAACTGTTCCCGACCCTGGCCAACCGCGACCGCATGCATGTGCCGGTGGAAGAGGTCAGGGCCTGACGTAACTCAGGATACGGAGGTCCCGTACCTGCTTCCAAAAGACCGGAAATCAGCACAAAGCATAAATTCTCCGACCAAGTGCAATACATAGATAGTGCATCAAGTGTAATGTATCGCCTTACACTTCGAGCATGATCAAATCCTTTCAGCACAAAGGCCTTCGTGGCTTCTACGAAACCGGTTCGACTCGTGGGATTCGAGCAGATCATGCGAAACGTCTGGCTCGCATGCTGCAGTTCATGGATCGTGCAGTGGCGCCCGACGACCTCGACCTTCCGGGATGGCGGTTACATCCGCTCAAGGGCGAGCTGACCGAATATTGGTCACTCAGCGTTTCGGGGAACTGGCGGGTGATTTTTCGTTTTATTGGTTCGGATATCGAACTGGTCGACTATCTGGATTACCACTGACAGGAGGCAGGACCATGCCCATGCACAACCCGCCACACCCTGGTGAAACACTCTTGATGGATGTATTGCCCGAGCTTGGTATCAGCGTCACCGAATTGGCCAGGCACCTTGGATTCGCCCGCCCGCATCTTTCGCGAGTGCTGCACGGCCATGCGCCCATCAGTCCGGACTTGGCGGTACGTCTGGAGCGGGCTGGAATCGGTAAGGCCCGGATGTGGTTAGGGGTTCAGACCGACTACGATCTCTGGCAAGCGGAGCAGCGTGAGCAACCCTTTATCGAACCGATTGCTATCCACGCCTGACATTCACTAGACCACCAATTCCCCCGACACCGTCGACCGCGTGGCTTTGCCGCAGAGTTGCTCCACCAGCGTCAGCGCAAACTCCAACGCGGCGCCTGAGCCCTGAGCAGTGATGCAGTTGCCATCGACCACCACCGGTTGATCGACGAAGTTGCAGCCCGACAGTTGATTGCTGACCGTAGGCAGGCAAGTCATGCGCCGCTGACGCAAAACACCAAAGGTTTGCAGCGCCAGTGCCGGAGATTCGGCGATACCGGCGAACAGGCGCCCGGCGGCGGACTGGTCCTTGATCAATTGTTGCAGGGGTTGGTGAGCCGCCAAATGTTGCGCCCCCACGGCACCGCCAGGCAGCACGATCAGGTCGAAGGGTTGGGCCAGCAAATCCACCAACATCGCATCGGCGGTCAAGCGGGTGCCGCGAGCGCAAGTGAGCATGCGCCGTGCCTCGATGCTGGCCACCACCACTTCAACCTTGGCGCGGCGCAGCACATCGATCAGGGTCACGGTTTGCAGATCGTCGATGCCCTCGGCGAGGGTAATCAGGGCTCTAAAGGTCATGGGCGCTGTCCACAGGATAATCTTTAAAGCGTAGTCAGCTTTCCTGACCCTTGTTCGAGCCCAGCCGTTACTTGATGTAAAGCTGCGTCGACATCGTGTTGCCGGGTGCGTTGATCGAGGTGTTGCTGAACGTGAAGATGCCGTCCTGCTTGCCCGCCAGGTTGAAGATGTACAGATAGCCGACGGTTTTTTTCCCGGCGGAGCACTCGGTCAGGTTGCCGGTATCAAAGGCACAGACAGGGGTTCGGGTGCCGTTCACCTCGAAACCGTCCAGTGCGACATGGGCTGCACGGCCGTAGCCGACTTCCAGCACGTACACCTTGATGTTTGGCCCTTTGTGGTCGCAACTGGTTTGCGCTTGGCCATCCGCGATATTTTCAAAGCCACAGCCTGGCGATTCGACCTTGAGTACTTTTACCTGGCTCAACGGTTGCGCAGTGGCCGCAATGGCTGTTTGCGCTCCGATGAAACAGGTGAGCAGCAACCCACATACCGCAATCACACGCTTATTAATGCAATACATATCTACCCCCTCCCTCCCCCAAAAAAACAGCGCGCAGTATGGCGCAGTTCCCTTTTGTGCAAAACATCGACGACGATCGCAGCCATAAGCAGCCATAGCCCCACGCTGCTGGTATGATGCGCGGCTTTTTCCGACCCCACAGAAAATACCCAGGCGCCTGCAGCGGTCTGTGCTTTGCTGTTGAGGTCGATACATTCACGGCGCCGGGCGCGCCACGAGGAGCAGACATGCTGGAAAGGCTGTTTCAACTCAAGGCACACAACACCAACGTGCGGACCGAGATTCTGGCGGGCGTCACGACCTTTTTGGCCATGGCCTACATTCTGTTCGTCAACCCGAGCATCCTCGGCGAGACCGGCATGGACAAGGGCGCGGTGTTCGTCGCCACCTGTCTGGCAGCCGCCATCGGCTCGGCGACCATGGGCCTGATCGCCAACTACCCGATCGCCCTCGCACCGGGCATGGGCCTGAACGCCTTCTTCACTTACACCGTGGTCCTGCACATGGGCCACACCTGGCAAGTGGCGCTGGGCGCCGTGTTCATCTCGGCGGTGATGTTTTTCCTGTTGTCGATCTTCCGCATCCGTGAATGGATCATCAACAGCATTCCGCTGGCGCTACGCTCGGCGATTGCCGCCGGTATCGGCTTGTTCCTGGCATTGATCGCCCTGCACAACGCCGGCATCGTCGTCAGCAACCCGGCGACCATGGTCGGTCTCGGCGACTTGAAGCAACCGGCGCCGATTCTCGCGACCCTCGGTTTTGCCCTGATCGTTGCCCTGGAGGCCCTGAAAGTCCGTGGAGCGGTGCTGATCGGCATTCTGTCGGTGACCATCGTCTCCATCCTGTTGGGCTTCACCCCGTTCGGTGGCGTGATGTCGATGCCGCCGTCGCTGGCACCGACCTTCCTGCAACTGGACATCAAAGGCGCACTGGACATCGGTCTGGTCAGCGTGATCTTCGCCTTCCTGTTTGTCGATCTGTTCGACAACTCCGGCACCCTGATCGGCGTCGCCAAGCGCGCCGGCCTGATGGGCAAGGACGGCCACATGCCGAAAATGGGCCGCGCCCTGATCGCCGACAGCACCGCGGCCATGGCCGGTTCCTTGCTGGGTACGTCGACCACCACCAGCTACATCGAATCCGCAGCTGGCGTGAGTGCCGGTGGCCGCACCGGTCTGACCGCCATTGTGGTGGCGATTCTGTTCCTGTTGGCGCTGTTCTTCTCGCCATTGGCGGCCAGCGTTCCAGCCTTCGCCACTGCGCCTGCCTTGCTGTTCGTCGCCGTACTGATGACATCCGGCCTGGCCGAAATAGACTGGGACGACATCACCGTCGCCGCGCCGGTCGTGGTCACTGCTCTGGCCATGCCGTTCACATATTCCATCGCCAACGGCATCGCCTTCGGCTTCATCTCCTGGACTGCCATCAAGTTGTTGTCCGGTCGCGGCCGTGAGTTGAATTCGGCGCTGGTGATTCTGTCGATTCTGTTCGTGATCAAATTGGGTTGGTTCAACGCATGACTTTTGACTCCCAGGCCTACGCCGTTCAGCTCGAAGAAAAGGTCACGCGCCTGCGTGACCTGCTGGCCCCGTTCAATGCACCCGAACCCGTAGTGTTCGATTCGCCGCTGAAAAACTTCCGCCTGCGTGCCGAGTTCCGCCTGTGGCGCGAAGCCGGCGAGCGCCACTACGCGATGTTTTCCCAGGAAGACAAACGCACGCCGATCCTGATCGAAGAGTTCCCGATCGCAAGCAGGCGCATCAACCAGTTGATGCCGCAACTCAAGGCGGCGTGGCAAGCGAGTGCGGCCCTGAGCCACAAGCTGTTTCAGGTGGAGTTCCTCACCACCCTGGCCGGCGATGCGATGATCACCCTGTGCTATCACCGCCCGCTGGACGAGCACTGGCACGCGGCCGCGTCGAAACTGGCAGCCGAGTTGAACGTCAGTGTCATCGGTCGCTCGAAGGGCAAACGCGAAGTGATCGGTCACGATTACGTGGTCGAGAAACTCGAAGTTGGCGGCCGCACCTTCAGCTATCGCCAGCCGGAAGGCGCGTTCACCCAACCCAACGGCACGGTGAACCAGAAGATGCTCAACTGGGCGTATGACGCCCTCGGCGATCGCTCCGACGATTTGCTGGAGCTTTATTGCGGCAACGGCAACTTCACCCTGCCGCTCGCGACCCGCGTGCGCAAAGCGCTGGCCACCGAAATCAGCAAGACCTCGGTCAACGCAGCACTCAGCAACCTGAGTGAAAACGCGGTGGATAACGTCACGCTGGTGCGTTTGTCTGCCGAAGAACTGACCGAAGCCCTGAACGAAGTTCGCCCGTTCCGCCGCCTGCACGGCATCGACCTCAAGAGCTACGAGTTCGGTAGCGTGTTCGTCGACCCGCCCCGCGCCGGCATGGACCCGGACACTTGCGAACTGACCCGACGCTTCGACAACATCCTCTACATTTCCTGCAACCCGGAAACCCTCGCGGCCAACATCGCCCAACTGCACGACACCCACCGCATTACTCAATGCGCGATGTTCGACCAGTTTCCGTGGACCCATCACATGGAGTCCGGGGTGTTGTTGACCCGTCGTTGATTGCAGCCTCCACCTACAAATCGGCCGTCCACTGGACGGCTTTTTTGTGGGCGATTGAAACGCCCTGTATTTGTACGTCCTGATTTGATAAATACAGCCACTGGTACTTCATTTGATTCCCGGTGTAATCAATCATGCAGCGACATTTCGACGATCTTCAGCTGGGCAGCATCGAACTGTTTTGTCTGGCCGCAGAGGCTGGCAGCTTTACTGCCGCGGCTCTGGTGGCAGGCGTGACCCCGGCCGCCGTCAGCCGCTCGGTGTCGCGCATGGAAGAACGTTTGGGTGTGCGGTTGTTTGCGCGTACCACCCGTAGCGTCAAGCTGACCGACAGTGGCCGGCGTTATTTCGAGGAGTGTCGTGAGGCTCTCGCACAATTGGTCGAGGCCCAGCGCGAGGTGATGGGACAGCAGCAAGAACCTTCTGGCACTCTGCGCATCAGCATTCCGACGACCTACGCCCATCATCGAATCCTGCCCTTGCTGCCTGCGTTTCGGGCGCACTTTCCCGCCGTGAAAGTCGAGGCGCACATCAGCAATCGCAACATCGATTTCGTCGGCGAAGGCTATGACATGGCAATCCGCGTGCGGGCTATTCCCGACTCCGGGCTGATTGCCCGGCCGCTGGAGGACGCCGCGCTGGTGATGATTGCCAGTCCTGATTACCTGAAGCGTGCCGGCACTCCGCAAACCCTGGATGACTTGGCTAAGCACGAATGCATCCAGTACGAACTGCCCAGCAGCGGCAGACGGATTGCCTGGCTGTTCAACGACAACGGTGTGCCGCTGGAGATTCTTGCCGAGGGCAACTACTGCTGCTCCGATGACGTATTAGGCGGCGTGACATTGGCGAAACACGGCGCAGGGTTGTTTCAAACCTATCGCTTCATTGTCGAAAACGAACTGGCGAACGGTTCGCTGGTGGAGGTGCTCAAGCCTTATAGCGGACGCTCCCGCCCTTTCACTTTGCTGTATCCGCAAAGCCGCCATGTGCCGTTGCGGCTAAGAGCGTTTATCGATTTTCTGGTTGAACATCTGCCTCGCTGAAAAGATCGCAGCCTTCGGCAGCTCCTACGTTGGAATGCGTTCTCCTGTAAGAGCTGCCGAAGGCTGCGATCTTTTGCATCTGTCCGATCACCGCACAAATAATCCGAACCTGACGCCCTCTTCAATTGACCTTATTAACCAGTTAGTACAATTTCTCCTCACAGGCTGAAACCCTCGGCCACTGCCAAAAATAATATGTGGAGAGACCCCATGTCCCCTATCGTTCTGGTGCTCAACGGCCCGAACCTGAACCTGCTGGGCACCCGTGAACCGGCGACTTACGGCCATGAAACCCTGGCAGACATTTCAGCGCTGTGCGGTCGCGCTGCCGAAGAGTTCGGCCTGACAGTGGAATTTCGCCAGACCAACCATGAAGGCGAACTGCTCGACTGGATTCACGCCGCCCGTGGCCGCTGCGCCGGGATCGTCATCAACCCGGCCGCGTGGACTCACACCTCGGTTGCCATTCGCGATGCCTTGGTCGCCAGCGAATTGCCGGTGATCGAAGTACACTTGTCCAACGTCCATGCCCGCGAACCCTTCCGGCATCACTCCTTTGTTTCGTCCATCGCCACCGCGGTCATGTGCGGTTTCGGCAGCCACGGCTATCGTTTGGCGCTGGAGCATTTCAGCCAACGTTTGGAAGGTTAAGCGTCATGACACAGAACACCGTGATATTGGCCGGGCTGATCGGTGCCGGCATTCAGGCTTCCCGCACCCCGGCGCTGCACGAGCATGAAGGCGATGCGCAGGGTTTGCGTTACCTGTATCGGTTGATCGATCTGGATCAGTTGAAACTCGACAGCAGCGCCCTGCCCGACCTGCTGATGGCCGCCGAACGGATGAATTTCACCGGGCTGAACATCACCTTCCCGTGCAAGCAGACGATCATCCCGTTGCTCGACGAATTGTCGCCGGAGGCACGCGGTATTGGCGCGGTGAATACGGTGGTGCTGAAGGACGGTAAACGCATCGGCCACAACACCGATTGCCTGGGTTTTGCCGAAGGCTTTCGCCGTGGTTTGAAGGACGTTGCCCGTGATCGTGTGGTGCAAATGGGTGCCGGTGGCGCAGGCGCGGCAGTGGCCCACGCGCTATTGAGCGAAGGCGTACAGCTGCTGAGCATTTTCGATGTGGATCAAAGTCGCGCTCAGTCGTTGGCGAACAACCTCAATCAGCATTTCGGTTTCGGCCGCGCCGTGGCCGGGCATGATTTGCCAGGCACGCTGGGTCAGGCTGACGGCTTGGTGAATACCACGCCGATGGGCATGAAAAAGCTGCCGGGCATGCCCGTGCCGGTGGAACTGCTTCGGGCGCAATTGTGGGTCGCGGAGATCGTTTACTTCCCGCTGGAAACCGAACTGCTGCGCAACGCTCGTGCGTTGGGTTGCCGAACCCTGGATGGCGGTAACATGGCGGTGTTCCAGGCGGTGAAGGCGTTTGAACTGTTCAGCGGGGTGGTGCCGGATGCTCAGCGGATGCTGGCGCATTTTCAGAGCATGAATGGTTGAAAATCAAAAGATCGCAGCCTGCGGCAGCTCCTACACGGTAATCGGCGTTTAACCGATCCTGTAGGAGCTGCCGCAGGCTGCGATCTTTTAGGAACCTACAAATCAGGCCTGCAGGTATCGCAAAACCGACTCGCAAATCATCTCCCGATGACGCTGCTTGATGCTTTCGTCCGGCAAATCGATCTGAAAGATCTCACCGAAGGTATGACGGTTCGATACGCGATAGAAGCAAAACGAGCTGATCAGCAGATGCACATCCAATGGATCGAGGTCGGTGCGGAATACACCTTCTTCGGAGCCACGACGCAAAATCTCGCCCAGTGAATCGAGGATGGTGTTGTTCATCGCCTTGATCGCATCGGAGCGCTTCACGTACTCGGCGTTGTGAATGTTCTCGATGCTGACGATACGCACGAAATCGACGTTGCGATCATGGTGATCGAAGGTGAATTCCACCAATCGCCGAATCGCTTCCACCGGCGCCAGTTCGGCTAAGTGCAGACGGTTTTCGGTGCTGCGGATATCCCCGTAGAGTTTCTCCAGCACCTCGACGTAGAGCTGCTCCTTACTGCCGAAGTAGTAATAGATCATGCGTTTGGAGGTGTGGATGCGGTCGGCGATCGCATCAACGCGCGCACCGGAAAGCCCCTGCTGAACGAACTCGACAATGGCCTCTTGAAGGATGTTCTCGCGGGTCTTTTCCGGATTGTTCTTGCGACTCTTGCGAGGCTCGGCAATTGGCATTTCGGGCGCTACGGAGAGTTCTGAAATTATTGTCATTGCGGGCTCACGGCCATCACTGCACAAGCAGGCGATTATGGGCCGCTGCGCGCGGTGAAGGAAGCCGCGAGGCAGCGGTTTTGTACCCGTGTTTACGATTTTCCTACAACTTTGCCTGACGTACGCCACCACTTCGCGATTTAGCCATGGCCGCCAGTCGCACTGCCACGTTGGCCGCGCCGTAACCCGCGTAGCCGTTTTTGCGCTGGATGATTTCAAAGAAGAACCGCCCTTCGAACGGCTCGGTGTAGACATGAAACAGCTCGCCGCCCTGGGCATCGCGGTCATAGAGCACGTTGAAATAGGCCAGTTCGCTGAGGAACTCATCGTCGAAATCGAACCGCGCGGCGAGGTCATCGTAGTAGTTGAGCGGGATATCCAGCAGCGGTACGCCCGCCTCCTTGGCGCGGCTGACTTCGGCAAAGATGTCGTCGCAATCGAACGCGATGTGATGCACGCCGGAACCGCGATAACTCGACAGCGCGTGAGAGATGGCGGTGTTGCGGTTCTCGGAAATGTTCAGCGGCAAGCGGATCGAACTGCATCGGCTGCGCAATGCGCGGCTCTTCACCAAACCATACGGGTCGGGCAGCACCACTTCATCGTCGGCTTCGAAATCCATCAGGCTTTTATAGAACAGCACCCAACTGTCGAGGCTGTCGGCGGGCAGTGCCATCGCCATATGGTCGATACGCTTGAGGCCACCGCTGGCCACGGCCGTCGGTTGCAGATTGAAGTCGGTGCCGTAGACATCGTCGCCCTGGTCCACCAGGTAAATCAGGCTGCCATCCGGCGCACGCACCGCTGCCAGTTCGAGCTCATTGGGACCAACGAGTCCGCGATAGGGCTGGCCTTTGTAAGCCACGGCACGGGCCAGCGCACTGGCGCTGTCCTTGACCCGCACGGCGGTGGCGCACAGCGATGGGCCGTGTGCCTCGAAAAAACTGTGGGCGAAGGAATAAGGTTCAGAGTTGAGGATCAGGTTGATATCGCCCTGACGCAACAGGCTGACACTCTTGGAACGGTGTTGCCCGGCCTTGACGAACCCCAGCCGCTCCAGCCAATGGGACAGCTTGGCACCGAGGCTTTCGTCCACTGCGAATTCAAGAAACTCGATGCCGCTGTATTCACTGGCGCTTGGGGTGTCGAACAGAATGTCGCGATTGGTTGCGGGCGTGGCTTCCTGTTCCAGACGTTGGCGGGTTTTCTCTTCCAGATACAGCAACGAACGCAAACCGTCGGCGGCGTTGGCCCGTGGCGGTGCGGCGCGAAAGCCGTCGTTGAAGATCTCCAGCGACAGCGGCCCGGTGTAGCCACTCTTGATGATGGGCGCGAGGAAGCCCGGCAGATCGAATTCGCCCTGGCCCGGGAAACAGCGGAAATGCCGGCTCCACTCCAGCACATCCATGGCCAGGATCGGCGCGTCGGCCATTTGCACGAAGAAAATCTTGTCGCCGGGAATATCGGCGATGGCGCTCGGGTCGCCCTTGAGCGACAGCGTATGAAAACTGTCCAGCAATACACCGAGGCTTGGATGATCGGCCTGGCGAACGATATTCCACACCTGTTGATACGTGTTCACATGCCGGCCCCAGGCCAGCGCTTCATAGCCAATCCGCAGGCTACGAATGCTGGCCCGCTCTGCGAGCTGATGCAAATCATCAATCAGGACCTGCTCTTCACCGATGGAGTCGGCCGAGGCGTTGCTGCACACCAGCACCAGGTCGGTGCCCAGTTCCTGCATCAAATCGAACTTGCGCTCGGCCCGCTCCAGATTGCGTGGCAGGCGATCGCGGCGGCAACCTTCGAAATCCCGAAAGGGTTGAAACAGCGTGATGGCGATCCCGAGATCGGCGCACATCTGTCTGATTTCCCGCGGGCTGCCGTCGTAGTAGAGAAGGTCATTCTCAAAAATCTCCACCCCGTCAAAACCGGCGGCGGCGATGGCTTCGAGTTTTTCCGGCAGGGTGCCGCTCAAGGAAACGGTGGCAATGGAACGCTGCATGTGTCGACTCCCGGTGGTAGGGAAATTTCTTGTCAGGGCGTAGGAGCTGCCGAAGGCTGCGATCTTTTGACTTTGCCTTCAGCAATAGGTCAGGCGTCAGAATCAAGATCAAAAGATCGCAGCCTTCGGCAGCTCCTACGGGGGTAGCGTTTGTCTTGGGCAAATTATTGGCTTGACGAATCCACACAGCAATTCAAAGTGTACTACCCGGTTAGTTTTGCGGGCGATTATCGAACACAATGGCAGTTGGCGAATTGACGATTTTTCGTCCACTGCGCAACATCGACACCACATTGAGTCCGGTCACAACCCCATGGACTCGGTTACCAAAGACCCTGAACACCACATAAAAATTTCAAAAAACGGGTACACGCTCATGCGCTCATTCAACGCCTTGTTTGCTTGCTCCACCGCCCTCACGCCGTACCTGGCATCCATCCGAACTTTGCGCCCTCTCGGCCGAACCGTGCCGCTCGCTGAATAACGCGTTGTCGTCAGTCCGACGAAAACACCTCAGCCGATCAATCACACCCGCGCCTGGCGCCATCGATTGATCACGCGCCCTTGAAGTCCCGACAAGCCTCGCTTGTCAGTCATTGAACGGATGGCACACACACATGATTCCTTCTCAAAGCTCTCGCGTGGCTCCGGCCATGGGCGTCGCCACTGGCGGCATCGGCGATAAAATCCGCGGCGCCATGGCGGTCGGCAAAACCCGTTGGGGGATGCTGGCGCTGGTGTTTTTCGCCACCACTCTGAACTACATTGACCGCGCCGCCCTGGGCGTCATGCAGCCGATCCTGGCCAAGGAAATGAGCTGGACGGCGATGGACTACGCCAACATCAACTTCTGGTTTCAGGTCGGCTACGCCATTGGCTTTGTGCTGCAGGGCCGGTTGATCGACCGGGTCGGCGTTAAACGCGTGTTCTTCTGCGCGGTGCTGCTCTGGAGCCTGGCCACCGGTGCTCACGGCCTGGCCACTTCGGCGGTGGGCTTCATGGTCTGCCGGTTCATTCTCGGTTTGACTGAAGCGGCGAATTACCCGGCCTGCGTGAAAACCACCCGCTTGTGGTTCCCCGCCGGCGAGCGCGCCGTGGCCACCGGCATCTTCAACGCCGGGACCAACGTCGGTGCGATGTTCACGCCGATGCTGCTGCCGTTGATCCTCCACGCATGGGGCTGGCAAGCCGCGTTCCTGTGCATGGCGGCACTGGGCGGCATCTGGTTGCTGTTCTGGGGCCTGAAGTACTTCAACCCGGAAGATCACCCGAGCGTCAAACAATCGGAACTGGACTACATCCAGAAGGAAGTCGAGCCGGAACAATCCCGCGTACCGTTCTCGCGAATCCTGCGCATGCGTGGCACCTGGGCCTTCGCCCTCGCCTACTCGATCACCGCGCCGGTGTTTTGGTTCTACCTGTACTGGCTGCCGCCGTTTCTCAATCAGCAATACAACCTGGGAATCAACGTGACCCAGATGGGTATCCCGCTGATCATCATCTACCTCACCGCTGACTTCGGCAGTGTCGGCGGCGGGATTCTGTCCTCGTTCCTGATCGGTCGCGGGGTCAATCCGATCAAGGCACGACTGATGTCCATGTTCCTGTTCGCCTGCTGCATCATCGGCGTGGTCATGGCCGCCGGCTCAAGCAGCCTGTGGCTCGCAGTGTTTGCCATCTCCCTGGCCATCGGTGCGCACCAGGCCTGGACCGCGAACATCTGGAGCCTGGTGATGGACTACACGCCCAAGCACATGATGAGTACGGTGTTCGGCTTCGGCGGGATGTGCGCGGCCATCGGCGGGATGTTCATGACCCAGTTGGTCGGCCACATTCTGACGATCACCAACAACAACTACACCGTGCTGTTCACCATGATTCCGGCGATGTACTTCATCGCACTGATCTGGATGTACTTCATGGCACCGCGCAAGATTCCTACCGTCACCGAGTAAACTCCCTTCCTCCGGCAGGCCTGATTCCAGGCCTGCCCTCTCCTACTGCCTACGTTGTTGCCACGCCGCCGCCAACCCGCTGCAGCAAATCACCGCGATCCCGAGCACGGTGGTCAGGGTCGGCGTGTGAGAAAACAGCAACCAGCCCAGCAAACCGGCAAAGACAATCTGGCAATAGCCGAACGGCGCCAACAACGCGGGCGCGGCGTGACGGAAGGCCTGAGTCAGAAACAGATGCGCCGTCATCCCGCACGCCCCCAGCGCCACCATCAAAAACCCATGACCCAGGCTGGGCACTTGCCAGAAGAACGGCACCAGCGCGCTCATCACCAACGTATTGCAGAGCCCGGCGAAAAAATTGCTGGTGGTCGGGCTGTCGATTTCGCTGAGCTTGCGGGTGAGCAGCTGATAGAAACAGAAAAACAGCGCCGAGCAGAACGGCAGCAACACCGCAGGCGTGAACAGTTCGCCGCCGGGATGGACGATGATCAACACCCCGATAAATCCACACACCACCGCCAGCCATTGGCCGCGCGTCACCTGTTCACCGAGCAGTGGCACCGACAGCGCCGTCACCAATACCGGTGCGAGAAAATTCACCGCCGTGGCTTCGGCCAACGGGATGAACAACAGCGCACTGGTAAATAGCAGGCTGGTTCCCAATAAGCACAACGCCCGCATCAACTGCAGCAATGGCCGCTTGGTGCGCAGGACGCGCAACCCGGATTGCGGCAGAAAAATCCCGGCCATCAACAAGGTGTGAATCACATAGCGAGCCCAGACCACCATGACGACCGGATAGAACCCGCAGAGGTATTTCGACAAGGCGTCATGGCTGGAAAACAGAAAGGTCGCGACCACTACCAGCAGGATGCCTTTGAAAGGATGATTGACGCCGGAGAGCGGGGTACTGATAGGCGACGTCAAGGCGAGGCTCTCTTCTGGCGGGATAATTCCAATAATTTAGAACCAGGTTCCATTTTCTTAAAGTTGCACCGCCTGAAAGTGTGCGAACAACGCACGGTTTTTTAATCGACTTCCAAATCGATGGGTCCAAGCGGCTATCAGCTAAAGAGTTCCGACGCCTGACTCGCTGCCGAAAGCTCTTGGGCAAACGCCAACAACGTCGGTGCCAGTTCATGCAGTCGCGCCCCCGGCATCCGCGCGCTCGGTCCGGCAATGCTGAGCACACCGATCACTCGCCCCTGCAATGGATGACGGATAACCGCAGCAATCGCCGACGTGCCTACCGCCGAACTTTCCTCAACCCAGGCATAGCCCTGCTCGCGCGCCAGGCGCAGCCGCTCCAGCAGTTCGATGTTGGAGCGTGGCGCATTGGGTCCCAGGCCCTCGGGCTTCTCGACTGCCTGGCGCTCAACCAGCGACAACGCTTCGGCATCGCTCATGCAGGCCAGCCACGCATGCCCCGAGGCGGTATAGAACAGCGGCGCATCGCGCCCCATGTCCGGGTCGTAACGCAGGCCGGAACGGGCTCCCTGGGACTTGGCGATCCAGGTCTGGCGCTCGCCTTCGATCACCCCAAGACGCACCAGCTCACCGGTCTCCCGGGCCAGCCGATCCAGCACTGGCTGCACAATATCCGCACCACTGCCGGACAAATAACGAAAGCCCATGGCGACCAGTTTGGTCGATAAGTGATAACGCAGGTTTTCCGGATTCTGCCGCACATACCCCAGACGAATCAGTTCGGCGAGTAGACGGTGGGTCGCGCTCTTGGGAATGTCCAATTGCTCGGCCAGGGTCTGCATCGGTAAACCTTGGGGTTCACCGGTAAGGCTTTCCAGCACGCTGAAAACACGTTCGATCTGACTGCCTGCCATGGGAGATTCCGAATGAAGTTTGGCTGATTCTAAAAGACAACTCTAGGTAAGCAAAATCTGGAACCTGCCCGGCAGTTGTCTTGACCGATCTGAAGTACCCGTCCGTCCATGAAACCGCTAATGTCGCCACTTCTGAGAACCCATGTCGCCAAGGGCTGTCAGACGACCGGACTGGCGCCATACCTACTCACCGGCAACACTCATCACCATGCGCCTTCATCAGGTAAAAAAGAGGATCCCCCATGCTTTGGAAAAAAGGCCGACGCAGCGACAACGTGGTCGATGCACGTGGCGATGGTGGGGGCGGTGGGATGCGCTTCGGTGGAGGCAAGGGCCTGAGCCTGACGGCGATCCTGTTGATCGTCGGGATCGGCTGGATCACCGGCCAGGACCCGCTGCAGATCCTCGGCCAACTGACCGGGCAAATGAGCGAACAGTCAGCCCCGGCCCCCACACAAACCCGCAAGGCGCCACCGGCCAATGATGAAGGGGCCGAATTCGTGCGCTCGATCCTCGGCGATACCGAAGACACCTGGCGCCAGATTTTCCAGCAGGCCGATCGGCAATATAAAGATCCGACCCTGGTGCTGTTCAGCAACCGCGTCAACTCGGCCTGCGGCCTGGCGACTTCAGCAACCGGTCCCTTCTATTGCCCGGCTGACCAGAAGGTCTACCTGGACATGAGTTTCTTCCAAGAGATGTCTCAACGCTTTTCCGCCGCGGGCGACTTCGCCCAGGCCTACGTGATCGCTCACGAAATCGGGCACCACGTGCAGACCTTGCTCGGCGTTTCAGCGAAGATTCAAACCGCTCGCCAACAGGGCCGGCAGATGGAAGGCGACAACGGTTTGCTGGTGCGCCAGGAACTGCAGGCCGATTGCCTGGCCGGCGTCTGGGCCAACAATGCGCAAAAACGTCTGAACTGGCTGGAACCCGGTGACATCGAAGAAGCCTTGAACGCCGCCAACGCCATCGGCGACGACCGCTTGCAACAGCAAGGTCAGGGCCGCGTGGTGCCGGACTCCTTCACCCACGGCACTTCGGCCCAGCGAGTGCGCTGGTTCAAGGCCGGGTTCGCACAAGGCCAAGTTGGCGAGTGCGATACCTTTGCCGCGAAGAATCTGTGATGCGTAAGTGGCTGCTAACTTTGTTAATTACCTGCGCAAGCACCCAGGCTGCCGAGCAAGGGGTCAAGGCGATCAGTTCCGGGCGCTTGTTGCTGAGCGCCGGGGAAATCGCGGTGAGCATTGGCCCGACGCCGGCGAAAATCGAACGCGTGCTGATCGTCGTCCATGGTCGATTGCGCAATGCTGAAACCTACCGCCAAAGCGCCGAACACGCAGCCGAGCAGGCCGGGCAAAGCGCGAACACGTTGGTGCTCGCACCGCAGTTTCTCAACGAAACCGACATTGCGAGCCATACGGTGCCTGACAGCGTTTTACGCTGGCAAGGCAATGACTGGATGGCCGGCGGCTTATCCACCGCGCCGTTTACGCTGAGTTCCTATGCGGCGCTCGACGAAATCATCGCTCGACTGGGCGATCGGCGACAGTTTCCGGACGTGAAGCAAATCGTCATCGCCGGTCACTCCGGCGGCGCTCAGGTGGTTCAGCGTTATGCCTTGCTGGGTCACCCTCAGCCAGCCCTCGAGACGGAGGGAGTGAAAGTGCGCTATGTGATCGCCAACCCTTCCTCATATGCCTACTTCAATGAGCAACGGCCGGTGGCGTTCAGTCATGCGAAGTGTCCGAATTTCAATCGATGGAAGTACGGGCTGGCGGAGCTGCCCGCTTATGCCGATGGGCAAACACCTGCGCAACTTGAAGAAAACTACGTCAAACGTGACATCGTTTATTTACTCGGGCAGCAGGACATCGACCCGAATCATCCGGCGCTGGATAAAAGTTGTGAAGCCAAAGCCCAAGGTGCTTCTCGACTGATTCGTGGGCGCAATTATTTCAATTATCTGAAGCGACGCCATTCTCAAGGGTTGAGTCAGCAACTGATCGAAGTGCCCGGGGTCGGGCATGATGGTGATGGGATGTTTACATCGCCAGAGGGGCAGAAGGTGTTGTTTGGTCAGTGAGTTTTTTTGGTGTCTGATCTGACGCCTTCGCGGGCAAGCCTCGCTCCTACAGGTAATGTCGCGTTCCTTGCTCCCACCGCCATTCTGTAGGAGCGAGGCTTGCCCGCGAAGAGGCCCTCAAGCCAAAAGCATCTGCCGCAACGCCACGCAATCGGCAGCATGCCAATCAGTCAACTCCGGCCACGGATTATCCGGCAGATTCACCAACACCGTCCGCGTCCCCGCCGCACGCCCGCAATCCAGATCGAAGCGGTAATCACCAACCATCACCATTTCGCTCGCCTGCACTTTCCAGGCTTCGGCCAGCTTCAGCAACCCACCAGGATGCGGCTTGGGCGGTGCTTCATCGCGGCCCAGTACATCCTCTGCCGCAAAGCAGTCCGCCAGGCCAATCGCCTCCAGCGTGACATGCGCCAGCTCGCGAGCATTGCGCGTGAGAATGCCCAGACGATAACCGCGCCCGGCCAACTCACGCACCAGTTCCACCGCGCCCGGCGCCGGCTTCGAACCCAACGCCAGATCCCGCTCGTGCTCCAGCAGCCACGCGTGTTTGGCCGCGGCTTCATCGGCCGGCAGTGCCGCGAGGTGGGTGAGGATGTCGTCTTCGGCGGGAATCGCCAACGCCATGCGAATCGCCGCGAAGTCATGCACCGCCACCGTCAGGGTGCCGTCCATGTCGAACACCCAGTGCCGCACCTCAGCCAGGCTCATGCCCAATCCTTGCGATGACGAATCAAGCCTTCCTGAGTGACCGAAGCCACCAGTTGCCCGGCACGGTTAAACACGCTGCCACGGGAGAATCCGCGCGAATTGCCGGCCCATGGGCTGTCCATGGCATACAGCAACCAGTCATCAGCGCGCAGGTCGGCGTGGAACCACAAGGCGTGATCAAGGCTGGCGACCTGCATGTCTTTCTGCCAGACGGATTTGCCGTGGGGCAGCATCGAGGTGGTCAGCAGGCCGAAGTCCGAAGCGTAGGCCAGCAGGTATTTGTGCAACGCCGGGGTGTCGGCCAAGGCACCGTCGGCGCGGAACCAGACGTATTTGACTGGGTCGGCAGGTTGAGGGTTGTAGGGGTCTTTTTCGGTCACCGGCCGGACTTCGATCGGTTTCGGGCACAACAGTTTTTCACGCATGTGCTCAGGGATCAGGTGCGCGCGCTGCTGAGTGAGTTCCAGCTCCGACGGCAGGTTTTCCGGGCCGACCACTTTCGGCATCTCAGTCTGGTGCTCAAAGCCTTCTTCGTCGTACTGGAACGAGGCGCTGCAGGTGAAAATCGGATTGCCCTTCTGGATCGCCGTCACCCGGCGCGTGCTGAAACTGCCGCCATCGCGCACCCGGTCGACCTGATACACCACCGGCAATTTGGCATCGCCCGGGCGTAGGAAATAACCGTGCATCGAATGCACATGGCGCGCCGGCTCGACGGTCTGACTGGCCGCCGACAGGGACTGGCCAAGTACCTGGCCACCGAACAGCTGACGAAAACCCAGGTCCTGGCTGCGGCCACGGAACAGGTTTTCTTCGATCGGTTCCAGGGTCAGCAGGTCTACCAGATCTTCCAACACTTGGCTCATTCAGACTCTCCTCACACAACGCAATGCCGCGCAGTCTTGGCTGCGGCGGTCGATTCAGTTTATGGCCCGGTTCAACATGAGGGCCATTGTAAACGTCCGCGCCTGCTTATCCATGCAAGGTTTGCAGCCATTGCTCACGGGTGATGCGGTACAACACGTGCGGGCGCAGCGGATGATCGGCTGCAAGCCGCGGGTGCTCGAAGTCATCGGCAGGGGCATGGTGCATGCCGATTGCTTGCATGACTTTCTCGGATGGCAGATTGGTCTTGGTGGTGAATGCGACGACCTCTTGCAGCGCCAACCGATCAAACCCGCAGCGCAGAGCGGTCCACGCCGCCTCACTGGCATAACCCAAGCCCCAGTGCTCGCGTGCCAGGCGCCAGCCGATTTCGATGGCCGGCGTGAATGGCGCATCGAAGCCGACCACGCCGAGGCCGGTAAAGCCGATGAATGCCCCGGTGTCTTTGCGCTCCAGTGCCCAGAGGCCGAAACCATGCTCGGCAAAATGCCCGCGAATCCGCCCGATCAACGAGGCACTTTCCAGTCGACTCAAGGGGGCCGGAAAATAACGCATCACTTGTGGATCGGCGCACATCGCCGCAAACGCTGGTAAATCCTCGTCACGCCACTGCCGTAACAACAGTCGTGCGCTTTCGAGTTCCAGTATCGGCTCCATCTCATCCCCCTTTCCTATCCCGCAAGTCTACATCGCTGGTAGGCACTGCACGAAAACTGCCTGCGCGACGATCATGCTGCGTTAATAACAGGCTCGGAATGCTCATTTAGGTCCCCTAAACTCCGCGTCCTCGCCTGTTTTTGCCTTGCCTGATCGCCGCTCGGCGAGTTTTCATACAGCCCCTAGGATCCTTCACTCATTCCTACATGCCTTCCTGTATAAATCAGCCATGCCCCTGCCATTGATCTACCACGAAGACTACAGCCCCGAATTCCCGGCGGATCACCGCTTCCCCATGGACAAGTTTCGCCTGCTGCGCGATCACCTGGTGGACAGTGGCCTGACCCGCGACACCGACTTGCTGCGCCCGGACCTCTGCCCGCCAGAGATTCTCGCCCTCGCCCATGACCCTGCGTATATCGAACGCTACATGGGCGGCGAATTGTCCCGCGAAGACCAGCGACGCCTCGGCTTGCCCTGGAGCGAAGCGCTGGCCCGGCGCACGGTGCGGGCGGTCGGTGGCTCGCTGCTGGCGGCCGAACAGGCACTGGAGCATGGTTTGGCTTGTCACCTGGCTGGTGGCACTCACCACGCGCATTACGATCATCCCGCCGGGTTCTGCATCTTCAATGACCTGGCGGTGATCAGCCATTACCTGCTGGAAAGTGGCCGAGTAAATCGCGTGCTGATCTTCGACTGCGATGTGCATCAGGGCGACGGGACTGCACGAATCCTGCACAACACTCCGGAGGCAGTGACCGTTTCCCTGCACTGCGAAAAGAATTTTCCTGCACGCAAAGCCGAAAGTGATTGGGACATTCCGTTGCCGATGGGCATGGGCGATGCCGATTACCTGAAAGTGGTGGACGACGCGCTCAACTATTTGCTGCCGCTCTACCAACCGGACCTGGTGCTGTACGACGCCGGTGTCGACGTGCATAAGGACGACGCCTTGGGTTATCTGAAGCTGACAGACGAAGGCGTCGCCGCTCGCGATGAAAGCGTGATGCGTCATTGCCTGGGCCGGGATATTCCGGTGGTCGGCGTGATCGGCGGCGGCTACAGCAAGGACCGCAAGGCTTTGGCGCGCCGCCATGGAATCCTCCATCACAGCGCCCAACGAGTCTGGCAGTCATCAGGTTGTCATTGATCTATGGGTCTTTACCCACAATGCCTGTGGAACCGCCTGTGGATAACCTGAGTGAAAGGGGCTGCAGGCCATGCGGGGTGTAGGCTTCAGAACGGTGGTTGTTTTTTAACCAGCCTTTTGAGAACACCGAAGATCAAATGTGGGAGCGGGCTTGCTCGCGAAGGCGATTTAACAATCAACATTGATATCGACTGACCCACCGCTTTCGCGAGCAAGCCCGCTCCCACATTGATCGGGGCTGATAGAATGCCCGGCTTCATTCCGCCAAACCGCAGCGCATTCCATGACCCAGCCCTCCACTTCCCTCCCCCCTCGCGTCGCCATCATCGGCGGCGGCCCTGCCGGTTTGATGGCGGCTGAAGTGCTGAGCCAGTCCGGGATCAAAGTCGACCTGTACGACGGCATGCCTTCAGTGGGGCGAAAATTCCTCCTCGCCGGCGTCGGCGGCATGAACATCACCCATTCCGAAGCCTACCCGGCGTTTCTCTCACGCTATGCCGAACGGGCGCCGCAGATTGCACCGCTGTTACGGTCCTTCGGCGCCGACGCCTTGTGCCAATGGATTCATGATCTGGGCATCGAAACCTTTGTCGGCAGCTCCGGCCGGGTGTTTCCCACAGACATGAAAGCCGCGCCCCTGTTACGTGCCTGGCTCAAACGCCTGCGCGATGCCGGCGTAGTTATCCACACCCGCCATCGCTGGCTCGGTTGGGATGACAACGGTGACTTGCGCATCGACAGTCCCGAAGGCGAAAAACACGTTCAAGTGGATGCGACCTTACTGGCCCTCGGCGGCGGCAGTTGGTCGCGTCTCGGTTCGGACGGTGCCTGGATGCTGCCGCTGGAACAGCGCGGTGTAGGACTGGCGCCATTGCAACCGAGCAATTGCGGCTTCGAGGTGCAGGCTTGGAGCGAACTGATGGTCAGCAAATTCGCAGGTGCCCCGCTGAAAAACATCGCCATTGGCCTCAATGACGACGTGCCGCGACTCGGAGAATGCGTGATCACTGCCACGGGAATTGAAGGCAGTTTGATCTACGCCTTGTCGGCACCGATCCGCGAAGCGATCAATCAACATGGCTCGGCAACCATTCATCTCGATCTGTTGCCGGGCAAGCCTGTGGATAAAATTCAAACTGCGCTGAGTAAACCGCGTGGCTCTCGTTCCATGTCCAAACACCTGCACAGTCAGCTGGGGCTTGATGGCGTGAAAGCGGCGTTGCTGCGCGAACTGACACCGGCCGACTACTTTACCGATCCGGCATTGCTGGCCAAAGCGATCAAGGCATTGCCGCTGACGCTGGTGAAAACCCGGCCATTGGACGAGGCCATCAGCAGCGCGGGGGGCGTGATGTTCGAGTCGATGGATGAACGTTTGATGCTCAAGCAACTGCCCGGCGTGTTCTGCGCGGGTGAAATGCTCGATTGGGAAGCGCCGACCGGCGGCTATCTGCTGACCGCGTGTTTCGCCAGTGGTCGAGCGGCTGGGTTGGGGGTGGTGGAGTGGTTGAAACACCGACACTGATCGTTCCCACGCTCTGCGTGGGAATGCAGCCCGGGACGCTCCGCGTCCCTACCGAAGCGGACGCAGAGCGTCCATTGAGGCGTTCCCACGCAGAGCGTGGGAACGATCCTCAGAGGATCAAGGCTTACGCTTACGCGGCCCGGTATTAAACACTGGCACTTTACGCACAGGCTTGATCGAAGGCTCCGGCGCCGAAGCATCCCCGCTCTCAACCCACTTGCCCAAATTGCGCTTGCCGCCACTCGAAGTTTTTGGCTTCTTCGGTTTTTTCGGCTTCTTGACAACCTGACCGCTGGCATCAGTATCCGGCACGCGGTGCTCAGGCTCGAAGTCCTGTTCCATTTGGCGAGTCAACGTCTGACGGGTCAACATCTCGATGGCTGACAGCTGATTCACCTCATCGGCGCACACCAGCGAAATAGCCTGCCCGGTTGCGCCCGCACGACCGGTGCGACCGATACGGTGGATGTAGTCCTCTGCCACGATCGGCAGGTCGAAATTGACCACCAATGGCAAATCTTCGATATCCAGACCACGCGCTGCCACGTCAGTAGCTACAAGGATCTGCACTTCACTGGCCTTGAAACGATCCAGTGCCCGCTGACGGGTCGCCTGAGGTTTGTCGCCGTGAATGCCGTCGGCATTGATGCCCAGGCCCTGGAGTTTTTCCACCAGTGCATCTACGCCGTTACGGGTCTTGGCAAACACCAGCACCTGCTTCCACTTGCCCTTGCGCATCAAGTGAACGAACAGCTCCGACTTGCGTTTCTTGTCCACCGTCACCACCCATTGCTTGACGGTGTTGGCAGCGACGTTGCGCGGGCTGACTTCGATGCTCAGCGGGTCGTTGAGCATTTGCCCGGCCAGCGTGCGGATGGCGTCGGAGAAGGTCGCGGAGAACAACAGCGTCTGACGTTTCTTCGGCAGCGCTTTGTAGATGTTCCCCAGCTCTTCGGAAAAGCCCAGATCGAGCATACGATCGGCTTCGTCCAGTACCAGGGTTTGCAACTGGTTGAACTTGAGCGCGTTCTGACGGAACAGGTCGAGCAAGCGACCCGGAGTCGCCACCAACAGGTCGACGCCTTTGCGCAGCTTCATCATTTGCGGGTTGATGCTGACGCCGCCGTACACCGCGTACGTGCTCAACGGCAGGTTCTCGGCGTACTGACGCACGCTTTCGTGAACCTGCTCGGCCAGTTCGCGGGTCGGCACCAGGATCAGTGCGCGCACGGAGTTGGCGCTGACTTTCGGCCCTTCCATGGCCAGCAATTGCAGCAGCGGCAAGGCGAAACCGGCGGTCTTGCCGGTGCCGGTCTGGGCTGCGGCCATCAGGTCACGACCGGCCAGCACCGCCGGAATCGCTTGTGTCTGCACCGGCGTAGGGGTCTGGTAGCCGAGCGTCTCGAGAGCGCGCAGCAAAGGTTCGATCAGGCCAAGGGTGGCGAAAGTCATGGGAGTACCGTAGGAAAATTCAGCGCGATTGTGCAAAGAGTGTGCAATGGCGCGCAGTTTACCCTAATTCGCGCGGGATTCTGTCGGCACCACTACCGCAGGCCGATTGGCACCTCGGCGCCACTGCGGCAACCCGATCAACACCACGGCACTGATGATCACTGTCATGGCCAGCGCTTCTTCGATACCGATGGTCTCGCCAACAAATACGATACCCAGCAACACCGCCACCGCCGGGTTGACGTAGGCATAACTGGTGGCCGCCGCCGGACGCACGTGTTTCAGCAGGTACATGTAGGCGTTGAAGGCAATGATCGAACCGAAGAACGTCAGATAGGCCAATGCGGCCCAACCTTCGATCGGCGGCATGGCCTCCAGATGCTCGCCACTCACCGCGCTGCCGATCAACAACACCACGCCGCCCACCAGCATTTCCACGGCACTTGCCATCGCGCCCTGCGGCAACGGCAAGTGTTTGCTCCACACCGAACCGAAAGCCCAGGACGCCGCCGCGAACACCAGCAACGCCGCGCCCAATGGGCTCGATTGCAGGTTGGAACCGAGGTTGAGCATGGCGATGCCGATCAGCCCGAGCACAATCCCGGCCCATTCGAGACGGGTATTACGCGCCCCCCAGAAATATCCACACAGCAAGGTAAACAGCGGCACCGTCGCCACCGCCAACGCCGCAACGCCGGAGGCCACGCCCGTATGCTCGGCGACACTCACCGCACCGTTACCGAAGGTCAGCAGTAAAATCCCGATGATCCCCGCCGCTTTCCATTGCGCCCACGTCGGTGCAGGTGCCCCGCGCCAACGCAGGAACGCGTACATCAACGTCCCGGCGATCACGAAGCGGATACCGGCGAGCAACAACGGCGGCCAGTACTGCACGCCGATGCGAATCACCAGGTAGGTCGATCCCCAAATCACGTACAGCGCGAAAAAAGCAGCGATCAGCGGTAAGGAAAAACGGCGTATGCCAGGCATGGGCAGCTCGAGAACAAGACAAAGAGAGCAGCTATTCTAGAAAGGCCAACGGCAGAAAATAAGTTACAAAACCTGTTTATAGCGCCAGTACACTTTTCAAAACACGGAGTTCAGCGCTATAAACCGTGCTTTCGAAAGTCAGCCTTTTTTCAGGAATGCCATGATGGACAAATACGACCGCATGCTCCTCAGCGCCCTGTTGGAAAACGGTCGTGCGTCCTACGCCGAGCTGGCGCGCAAGGTGAACCTGTCCGCTCCGGCGGTGGCCGAGCGCGTGGCCAAACTTGAGACCTGCGGGGTGATCACCGGCTACCAGGCGAAAGTCGACATGGCCAAACTCGGCCTACCGATCCAGTGCGTCATCGAACTGCGCCTGAATCAGCACGGCAACCAGAAAACCTACGACGAACTGATCAAAATCCCACAACTCACCGAATGCCATCGCGTCACCGGCGACCCCTGCGTGATCATGCAAGCGGCGGTGGGCTCGATGCCGGAGCTGGAAGAGTTGATCAACCGGATCGCCACGTTCGGGTTCAGCAAGACCTCGATCGTGCTGTCCAGCGCCATTGAAAAGCGTGTGCCGTTGGGGCAGTTGGAAGGGAATGGCAAATAGTTCTCTTGTAGGAGCTGTCGAGTGAAACGAGGCTGCGATCTTTTGATCTTGATCTTAAAAGTCAAAAGATCGCAGCCTCGTTTCACTCGACAGCTCCTACAGGGGTTCAGTGGTGTTTCTGTCAGAACCCACGATACCGCTTCAAATGCTCATTGATCTTCGCCGCCGGCACTTTCTGCAAACTGACGAGCAGATCATGGGACAACTCCCGCAACCCATGCTTGCGCCGCAACTCTTCAGCCAAGTGCGCCGTCAGGTTGGCCGCCATTTCGGCATCGGCCATGGCCCGGTGAGCCTTGCCGGTATTGGGCAGGCTGGCGAACGTGGTGAGGGTGCCGAGTTTGTGGTCCGGCGCGGCGGGCATCAGGCGGCGGGCGAGTAACAGTGAGCAGGCAAAGTTCTGCAAGCGTGTGCGCTTGATTCGTCCGAGCTCGTAGTCCCAGAACTTCTGGTCGAACGCAGCGTTGTGCGCCAGCAGCGGTGTGATGCCGACGAATTCATTGACCTCGTTCATCACCTGCTCGGCCGAGGGCGCGGTGCGCAGCATGGCGTTGCTGATGCCGGTGAGTTGCTCGATAAAGGCCGGCACTCGCACGCCGGCGTTCATCAGGCTTTGATAACGCTCGACGATGCGCCCCTGTTCAAGAATCACCACGGCAATTTCCGTGGCCCGACAGCTGCTGCTCGGGGAGAGTCCGGTGGTTTCAAAGTCGATGACTGCTATGCGTTCCAAACCTGTTTCAACTCCGTAAAAATCAATTCTTGAGCAGCAGCGCGCCTTCGATCGGCACGTAACGGCTGGCGGCGCGGATCAGCGAATTGGCGGTGAGACCGGGCACACCATAGGCCACCGCTTGCACGCCGTGCTTGCTGATGATGCGTTCCAGCAGCATGTCGAAATCACCATCACCGGAGGCCAGCACCACTTCGTCGACATGGTCGGCGGCGTCCATGATGTCGAGGGTGATGCCCACGTCCCAGTCGCCTTTGGCCGAACCGTCGCTGCGCTGGATGTAGGGCTTGAGCTTCACGATGAAGCCGAGATTGCGCAGGATCTGCTGAAACTGCTGCTGCTTGCTGTCGCCACGATCGATCGCATAGGCATAGGCCTCGACGATCTGCCCTTCTTTACTGACGTCAGCCCACAGCGCGGCGTAGTTGAAGTGGCAACCATAAGCCTGACGCACGGTGTAATAGAGGTTCTGGACATCGGCGAACACTGCGATTTTTTTCACCGTACATCCTCATTAGCGTGCCGAAGCGCGGGCAGGTTCAGGCACCAGGGCCTGAAAAGTTGCCCAGTATGCCAGCCCAAAGGATTGTTCCGCGAATAATCGGCCATGTGGCGAGGGAGCTTGCTCCCTCGCCACAGATGTATCAGACGAAGGAGTCGTCATCGCCACCGAAGAACGATGAGCTGTCATCGTTGTAATCAGCGTCGGCGAATCCGCCTTCGTCGCTGGAGTTGTCAGCCACGCGCTGATCATTGCCGCTGTCGCTCTGATCGTTGACCTGAGCCGGTTGTTCCTTGATGACTTCAACCACTTCCGGCTGCTGATTGTGTTGGAACAGGCTGCTGATGCCTTGCGCCAGCATCACGCCACCGGCCACACCCGCTGCAGTTTTCAACGCGCCGCCGAGGAAACCACTGCCGACCGGTTGTTGCGGGGCGTAGTTCTGTTGAGGCGGCGCACCGAAGTTTTGCTGTGGCGGCTGCGAGTTGAACGACGGCCGCCCCGGTTCACGCCAGCCGCCATTCGACGGAGCTGCGCTTTGAGTCGGCGCAGGCTGCGGATCACGGGAGCTACCACCGAAGATGCTCGACAAAAAGCCACCGCCGCTCGGCGCCGGGGCCGCCGTCTGAGCCTTGGCCGATTGCAGTTCAGCCTGCAATTGCTGGGCTTGTTGGGTGAGTTGTTTGTTCTGTTCGTCGAGGCTCTTGATGGCTGCCTCTTGCACCAGAATCGCCTGGGTCATGAAATAGCCCGCCGCTGGCTGGCGAGTCAGGTGCTCCTTGATCCGCGCTTCGGCCTGGGCGTCGCGCGGGGCTGAATCCGTTTCGGCCTGTTGCAGCCGGGAAAACAGTCCATCGATCAGGGTTTGTTCTTCGCTGTTCATGGCGACCTCATAGATTGCCGGGAAAATCGTCGCCCTCATCCACGGTGGATAAGGTGCTCACCAGTAATGGGGCTGATACAGGATGTTTCAATGACCTTTACCGAACGTTTACGTTTGCGTCCCAAAGGGGTTCATCGGTTAAAGTGAGGCACTGCTTTCAACCTGCGATACCGACTGATGAATCCGTTCGAAGTACTGCGTGACTCTTTGTATTTCTTCAAGCGCAATCTGCGCCAGATCGTGCAGCTGTGCCTGCCGCTGGTGATTTTCGAGGCGCTGCTGCAACAAGTGGTCGACCACTCCACCGAGCCTGACGGCTTCCCCGGCATCAGTGTATTGGTCGGCCTGCTGGTGTATCCGCTGTACACCGCCGCGCTGATCCTGTTTCTCGATGCCCGCAGCCGTGGCGAATCGCCGCGCACCCGCGATTTGCTGGCGACCTCCGCGACCCTGTGGCCGCGTTTCGCCCTGCTGACCGCCCTCAATACACTGCTGATCCTGATCGGCCTGTCGCTGTATTTCCTGCCGGGCATCTGGTTGATGGTGACGCTGGCGTTCGGCGAATACCTGCTGGTGCTGCGCGGCCTGGCACCGCTGGCGGCGATGAAGGAAAGCCTGCGCCTGACCCGCGGAAACTTCCTGCGGATTCTGGTGTGCATTTTGTGCGTGATGGCCCCGCTGTGGGTACTCAAGGGGGCGACGCTGGCGGTTTACCCTGATCCGCAGAACCCGGTGATCTCGCTGCTGATCGACAGCGCCCACAGCTTTCTGCAGCTGTTCACCAGCGTGGTGGTGTTCCGTTTGTTCATGCTGATCGCCGATGCACCCGAGAAAGCTGACGGAGCGCTCTGAGCGCTCTACCCTTGGGCCTGGGCGCTGCTCTCGGTTATGCTCGGGGTCAATTTTGTAACGCTATAAGCCGAGCCATGACCCGTCTACTGCGCTACACCCTGCTGTGCTTGCTGATTGCCATTGGCCTGATTGCATTGCTGATCTACAACCTGACCTGGCGCCCCCAGGCCAAGGAAGTGCTGTCAATCAGTTGTAACGCCCAGGCGCCGACGCTGGTGCCCGGCCAGGCACTGAAGGTGATGACCTGGAACGTCCAGTATCTGGCAGGCAAGCGCTACGTGTTCTGGAACGACCTGGCCGCGGGGAACGACGAGCGTCCTACACCTGAAGACATGGCCTTCAGCCTCGACGAAGTGGCGCGGGTGATTCGCGACGAGCAACCGGACATCGTGCTGTTGCAGGAGCTCGATGACGACGCCAAGGCCAGTGACTACCAGAACCAGTTCAAATTGCTTCAGGATCGAGTCACCGACCTGTATCCGTGCAGCGCTCAAACCTTCGACTGGAAAGCCGACTTCGTGCCTGAACCGCACATCTACGGAAGCGTTGGCCGGCAATTGGCAACCCTGAGCCGCTACCAGATCGAACACGCCGAACGCCTGCAATTACCGGTCGCACCGACCCATTTCATCAGCCGTCAGTTCGAGCCGAAAAACGCCTTGCTGGTCACTCACCTGCCATTGAGCAACGGCGGCCAAATGGCCGTGTTCAACACCCATCTGGAACGTGCCACCACCGCGCTCGACGAAACCTTGCAACGCCAGGTGACGGCCGTGGCCAAGGTCCTCGACAAGTATGAAAGCCGCGGCACGCCGTGGCTGATCGGTGGCGACTTCAACCTGTTGCCGCTGGGCCAGTATCGACGCCTGCCCGCTGAACAACGCACGCCCTACTCCGCCGACAGCGCGCTGCATGTGCTGTGGGACAAATACCCGATGATCCCCACCAACAACGAAGCCAGCGGTATCGACCGGGCGCAATGGCTGACGCATTACCCGAATGATCCAGGCTTGAATGGCCCGGACCGGACTGTTGACTACCTGTTTTACAGCCCGCACCTCAAACGGGTCGAAGCGCGGGTGCGGCAGGACGATACGTTACGGATTTCCGATCACTTGCCGGTGATTGCACGGTTTCTGTTGCCGGCCGCGCCTTAGATTTGCGGCGTTAGTGAAAAAAATCGCAGCCTTCGGCAGTTCCTACAAGGGATCGCATTCCAATGTAGGAGCTGCCGAAGGCTGCGATCTTTTGATCTTCAGCTTTTACGAGGCTTGATCCGCGCCGTCGCCTCGGCCACCAGCGGATCATCCGGCCAGTAGTGCTTCGGATAACGACCCTTCAAATCCTTCTTCACCTCGGCATACGTACTGCGCCAGAAGTTCGCCAGGTCCTGCGTCACCTGCACCGGCCGCCGCGCCGGGGACAGCAGATGAAGCTTGACCACCTGCCGCCCACCGGCAATCCGCGGGGTCTCGGCCAGGCCGAACAACTCCTGCAACCGCACCGCCAGAATCGGCGGCTGCTCGCTGTAATCCAAACGGATCGATGAACCCGAAGGCACGCTCAGGTGATGCGGCGCCAGTTCGTCGAGCCGTTGCGGCAGCGGCCACGGCAACAAGTTGTGAACAATGCTCGACAAGTCCAGGTTAGCGAAGTGACTGAGGCGCGAGACTTTCCCCAGATAGGGCATCAACCAGTGTTCGAGACTTTTGAGCAGAGCGGTGTCGCTGACATCCGGCCACTCACTCTCACCCTTGCTGCCAAGGTCCAACTGCCGCAATAACGCAACTCGTGCCTGCCACTGACGCAGTTCCGGAGTCCACGGCAACAGCTCCAGACCTTTGCGCCGCACCAGGTTCACCAGCGCCTGACTGCGGGCGCTTTCGTCGAGCCCGGTCAGCGGCTCACGGCTAAGAATCAATTCGCCAACCTTGCGCTGACGCTCGGCCCGCAGCACGCCTTCGCGCTCATCCCAATCCAGTTGATCGACGCAACGCACCTGCTCGGCCAGCACCGAATCGAACAACGCCGGATCGAAATCCGTCGCCAGATAAATCCGTTCCTCACGCTGGCCCTGACGACTGCCCAGATCGGCGATCACCAGCCACGGTTGCTTCATCAAGCTGTCCGCTTCGGCAAACAGTGCCGCACGACCATTAGCCAATCGATATTCCGCCCCACCGGCCCGCCGCTGTTGGGCGACCCGATCGGGATAAGCCAACGCCAGCAACGCGCCAAGCCAGCGCGGATGCTCAGGATCGCTGACCGGCTCCGACGCTTTGCCCCGCAGATAACCGCGATACTGCCGCGCCAGTTGCCGGGCCCGTTGAACACCCCCCTGAGCGCCGCGTGCGGCCCGTTCTTCGCCGGACAACAGCACCAGTCGGCTGTGCAGATCCGCCCCGGCGCCACGCAAAATATCTCGCTCGCCGAGCAGTGCCGCGACATCGCAGGCCATGTCGGCCAAGCCGAGCGCCTGACCGCGCAACAGCAAATGCGCGATCCGTGGGTGAGCCGGCAGTTCGGCCATGGCCTGACCGTGTCGGGTCAGCGCGTCCCCCTCCAGCGCGCCCAAACGCTCAAGCAGATCCTGAGCCTGTGCATAAGCCGCTGCGGGCGGGATATCCAGCCAAACCAACTGACCCGGTGTCACGCCCCAACGACCCAGTTGCAAGGCCAGCCCGGCAAGGTCCGCCGAGAGGATTTCCGCACTGGCGTAGGCAGCCAGTTGCTCGTGCTGATCCTGCGACCACAACCGATAACACACGCCCGGTTCCAATCGCCCTGCCCGGCCCGCGCGCTGCGTGGCGCTGGCTTTGGAAATACGCTGAGTATCGAGGCGGGCCATGCCGCTGCCCGGATCGAAACGCGGCACACGCGCCAACCCCGCATCGATCACCACGCGCACACCGTTGATGGTCAGGCTGGTCTCGGCGATGTTGGTGGCCAGCACCACTTTGCGTTTGCCGGCGGGGGCCGGATCGATCGCCGCGCGTTGCGCCGCCAAGTCCAGTTCACCGTGCAACGGGCAAAGCAAAACCTGTGTGCTATCGCCCAGTGCATCGGCAAGCTGCTGATGCACCCGACGGATTTCCGCCTGCCCCGGCAGGAACACCAGAAGGCTACCGGTCTCGTCGTTCAGCGCGTCGAGGATGGTCTGCACCACCCTGGGCTCGATAAATTCACCCGGTTGAAACGGCCGGCCCCAACGCATTGCCACCGGGTACATGCGACCTTCGCTGCGCAGGATCGGCGCATCATCAAGCAACCCGGCCAGGCGTTCACCTTCCAGCGTTGCCGACATCAACAGAATTTTCAGCGGCTGATCGTCACGAAACAGCTCCCGGCCATTCAGGCTCAGGGCCAACGCCAGGTCGGCGTCGAGACTGCGTTCGTGGAATTCGTCAAAGATCAGCAAGCCCACGCCCTCCAGCGCCGGATCATCCTGCAAGCGTCGGGTGAGGATGCCTTCGGTAACCACTTCGATCCGAGTGTTGGGGCCTACTTTGCTGTCGAGACGAATCCGGTAGCCAACGGTTTCGCCAACCTTCTCGCCCAGTTCACTGGCCAAGCGCTCCGCCGCCGCCCGCGCTGCCAACCGGCGTGGTTCCAGCATCAGAATGGTCTGCCCGGCCAGCCACGGCTCATTGAGCAAGGCCAAAGGCACGCGGGTAGTTTTACCGGCGCCGGGCGGTGCTTCGAGCACGGCTTCGTGGCGTGTAGCGAGGGCTTCACGCAGGGCGGGTAAAACTTCATCAATCGGCAAAGAAATCATGCTGGCTCCAAAACAGAGCCACGAGTATAACGGCGAACTGCTCGGCGTTTGTCGCGGTCCTAATTCATACAGACGCCCCTTCGTTTCCAGATAACTCAGGAGATTTCACATGCGTGCTCCCTTTCGCTTGATCGGCGGTGTACTGGTCGCGACCTTGCTGACCCAAATCACCGCCTGCGGCTCGATTTTCTACCCGGATCGTCGCGGTCAGATCGACGGCAAGATCGACCCGGCCATCGCCGCGCTGGATGCCGTGGGTCTGCTGTTTTACATCATCCCCGGCCTGATCGCCTTTGCGGTGGACTTCGCCACGGGCGCCATTTACTTCGAGCCCGGCCGGACCGCTCAGGTGGCCCCGGAAAAACTCAAGGAAGCCATCGGTGTCGACGGCAAGGTCGATAATCACAAGTTGCAGACTATTCTCGAAACTGAATTGGGCCGCAGCTTCCCACTGGACGATCCACGTCTGATCCAGCACAAGGGCAGCGCCCAGCAACTGGCCATGTTCGGCCTGCAACCGGCCGCATAATTCATGCGTTCGAAGGGACACTTAAAGGAAACGCCGCACCTATGACCACCAGTACCGAACACGCCCGCCTGCTGCGGCTGGCGACGCGCGCCTCGGTGGCGGTGGCGTGCATATTGATCGTCGCCAAAGCCATCGCCTGGTGGCTGAGTGGTTCGGTGAGCATGCTCGCCGGGCTGACCGACTCGGCACTCGATGGCGTCAGCTCGCTGCTCAATCTTTTGGCCGTGCATTACGCCTTGCGCCCGGCCGACGACGATCATCGTTACGGGCATGGCAAGGCCGAATCATTGGCGGGCATGGCTCAGGCGCTGTTCATTGGCGGCAGTGCGGTGCTGATTGCCTTGCAGGCGATCGAACGGTTGAAACATCCGGAGCCGATAGGCGCAGCTTGGCTCAGCATCGGGGTGATTGTGTTTTCCCTCGCCCTGACCGTGGCCCTGCTGATGTTGCAGCATCGGGTAATCAAGGCAACCGGTTCCAACGCCGTGAGCGCCGACTCCTTGCATTACCGCTCAGATCTGCTGCTCAACGGCAGCATTTTGGTGGCGCTGGTGCTGGCCGGTTTCGGCTGGCATCAAGTCGACCCTTGGTTCGGATTGGGGATTGCCGCCTACATCCTCTGGAGCGCCATTCATATCGCCCGGGAAAGTTTTGCGGTGCTGATGGATGAAGAGCTGCCGCCGGATGTCAGCCAGCACATGCTTGAACTGGCCTGCAGCGTACCGGGAGTTTTAGGCGCCCATGACCTGCGCACACGAATTTCCGGTAACCAGTGGTTCGTGCAGTTGCACCTGGAATTGCCGGGGGAGCTGACGCTGTCAGTCGCCCACGGCATCAGCGATCAAGCCGCCGATGCGATTCACACCGCCTACCCGCGAGCCGAAGTGCTGGTGCACGCCGACCCGCAGGAAGTGGTGAAAGCCGCCAGGGCTCAGTAACTCACCTGATAACCGCGACTGCTCAGGCAGTTGCCCTGGGCCTGTCGGTAAACTTGCACCACCGACGGGGCCGGTTGATAGGTGACGGCACGCGGATCGAAGCCGCTCTGTTCCACGGCCCAGCGATAGCACTCGTAACCGTCCCGACTGACCTCCTCTGGCGACTGGCCGTTGGCCGGATACGCCACCACGTCATAACCACTGCTCACCGGTTGCGGCTGCACGGGGGGTTCGACCACGACGTACTCCTGCGTGCTCGCCTGGTAGGCGTAATACGCGCCGGCCGCCAGGAACAACAGTGCCCCGCCGATCCACACTTCACGGGCGTAATCGGGCAAGTAGCGGACACGAATCCCGCGAGGCGGTTGAACCACCACATAACGGGGGCCTTGCGGGCGATACCAGTAACCACCGGAATAGAAATAATCCTGGCCACGATACGGCACGCGGTAATTGCGCTCCGGGAAGCGATCGATCACGTACCCCGGACGATACTGCGGGCCGGGGCCCCAGCCATTGCCGCGCCCATCCGGGCGACCGGGCCAGCGACGATCATCATGACGTGAGCCCTGACCGCCAGTCTGCCAATTCCGGTTGTCATTGTTGCGCCGCGGTTCGTCCTGATAGTAGCCACGCCGGGGTTCCTGGGTCTGGCGCACGGTGTCGGGCCGGCCCTGGATCGGCAGTTTGTTACTGGGTTGTTGCGGCGGTCGGCCCTGAACATTGGGATCGTGCGACGGACGGTTCTGCCGCTCGCCGCCCTGATTCTGGTCGTGGAGCTCGAACTGGCGGCTGTTGTCGCCACGAATGATTTCGTTGTTCTGCCGGCGTGGCTGATTGTTACCGTCATGACCCTGGCCGCGCCCCTGATGATCCGGCCCACGTTGCCCATCATCAGGCCCACGCATTTGCGGCTCATCGGCAAGCGATTGCGCAGTGACACTCACACACAGCAAACCAACACCGGCCAAACGCCAGATGCGCGACTTCATGCTTTTCCTCACTGCGGGTTAGGGCCTGTACGTAAGACTGGGAAAGCGCAGGCCGGTTCTGCAACAGGTTATCAGTCACGCAACTTATTTATTGAGGGCGCGCCGATAAATTGCGGCCAATAAAAAAGGGAGACCCGTCGGCCTCCCCTTGAGAACTTCGTCCGTGCTCGACGCTTATGACGTCGGCTCACCTCACGCCGTCTTCTGGACAGTGTGTAGCTCGGGGGCCGACACATCCCCGGTGGGGGTGGCGACCGCAGCTGGCCTGATTGGGCGAGCCGCACTGGACTGTTTGTCCGAGCAGTGATTCTGGTGATAAGAATAGGCCCGGGGCGACGACAGAGGATTGCGAAGATTGCTCAAATAAACATCACTTGCGCAATTTTTACCTCAAGATAGATAATCCGCCGCAATAGTTATGACAAAGGCCTGATTGATGAGCAAACTCGACCGATACGACCTGAGCATTTTGGCTGAATTACAGCGCGACGCGCGTATTTCCAATCAGGAGCTGGCCGAACGCATCGGCCTGTCGCCTTCGCCTTGCTCGCGGCGGGTCAAGCAACTGGAAGACGACGGTTACATCACCCGTCAGGTCGCCCTGTTGGACCGCAAGATGCTCGGCCTGAGCCTGACCGCCTACGTGCTGATCGGCATGGACCGCCATACTCCCGAGCGTTTCGAGAACTTCGAAGCCGCCATTCGCACCTTGCCGCAGGTACTGGAATGCAGCCTGGTGACGGGGATGGATGCGGATTATCAGCTCAAGGTAGTGGTGCCGGACATGGATCACTATCAGAAACTGCTGCTGGGGCATCTCACCCGGATTGAAGGGGTGACCAGCGTGCGGTCGAGTTTTGTGTTGAATCAGGTGCTCAACAGCACTGAATTGCCTCTAACCCATCTACGCAGCTGAGACGCGCTTCTGTAGGAGCTATGTAGGAGCTGTCGAGTGAAACGAGGCTGCGATCTTTTGATCTTGTTTTTAAAAAGCAAAATCAAAAGATCGCAGCCTCGTTTCACTCGACAACTCCTACAAGAGTGCGCTGGGCGACGAATAGCTGCGGCACACTGCCGCAGGTCAATGCCTCGCCAATCCCCCATGGCGTATACTCCAGCGCCTTTTAGCCCCACCCACGCTGGAGATGTTCGATGGATCCTGCAGTACTCGAAGAGTGGATGATGACTGGTCTGGTCAGCATTCTGATCATTTTCATGGGTTTTATCGTCTGGGATCTGGCGAAAAAATCCAAGGCCGGGCGCTTCGGCTCGTTCATTCTGTTCTTCGTACTGGGGCTGGGCGTGGCCGCCTTCGTGGTCAAAAGCGTGGTCATCGGCATGATTGAATCCGGCACTCTATAAGCGCGCCGGCACTTCCTTCCACTGGCCCTGATCGAGCCCTTCGATCGACCAGTCACCGATTCTGACCCGCACCAGACGCAACGTCGGCAAGCCGACCGCCGCGGTCATGCGCCGTACCTGACGGTTGCGGCCTTCGCGAATCACCAGCTCCAGCCAACGGGTCGGCACGCTTTTACGAAAGCGCACTGGCGGGTTACGTGGCCACAGCTCAGGCTCATCCAGCTGTCGCGCTTCGGCCGGCAACGTCATGCCGTCGTTCAGCTCGACGCCATCACGCAAGCGCTGCAACTGCTCAGCGCTTGGCTCACCTTCCACTTGTACCCAGTAAGTCTTGGCCAGTTTGTGTTTCGGGTCGGCAATTCGCGCCTGAAGCTGGCCGTCATTGGTCAGCAACAGCAAGCCTTCACTGTCGCGGTCCAGCCGTCCTGCCGGGTAAATCCCCGGAATCTCGATGAAATCCTTGAGCGTCGCCCGCCCTTCGCCGTCGCTGAATTGCGTCAGCACATCGAAAGGTTTGTTGAACAGAATCAGTTTCGGCTCGGCCGGCGGCGCTTTGGCGACACGGCGCGGAGCTGAAGAGGATGGCGCAGGCTTCACGCCAGGGCGGCGGGAAACGGGACGTGGAGGACGAGACATGGGAAAAGGAACATCTAACGGTCAGGGCTGCTAATGCTAGTGCCCTGACCGCCAAATGACCATGACAAACCGTTAGCGGAACGGCGGTTCGTCGAAGCTGCGCAGTTTGCGCGAGTGCAGCGAGTTGAGTTCGGTGCGCAACAGATCCACCGCTTCGATGCCGATCTTCAAGTGCTGGCTGACCGCGCGTTCATAGAAGGCGTTGGCCGAGCCCGGCAGTTTGATTTCGCTGTGCAGCGGTTTATCCGACACACAGAGCAACGTGCCGTATGGCACCCGCAAGCGGTAACCCTGCGCAGCGATGGTGCCGCTTTCCATGTCCACCGCCACGGCGCGGGACAGGTTGATCAACGGACGCTCCTGCGCCCAGCGCAGTTCCCAGTTACGGTCGTCGTAGGTCAACACGGTGCCGGTACGCAGGCGCTTCTTCAACTCATCGCCCTTCTCACCGGTGATGTTCGCCGCCGCTTGCTGCAGCGCCATCTGCACTTCGGCCAGGGCCGGAATCGGAATGTTCGGCGGCACAACCCGGTCAAGAATCCCGTCGCGGCGCATGTAAGCGTGGGCCAGCACGTAGTCGCCAATGGTCTGCGACTGACGCAAGCCGCCACAGTGGCCAATCATCAGCCAGCAATGCGGACGCAGCACCGCCAAGTGGTCGGTGATGTTCTTGGCGTTGGACGGGCCGACGCCGATGTTCACCAGGGTCACGCCATGGCCGTCGCTGGCGATCAGGTGATAGGCCGGCATCTGGTAACGATGCCAGACCACGCCCGCGGCAATCGCTGACGCCTCGCCGTGGTCCATGCCCTTTTCGATGATCACGTTGCCCGGCAACACCATGCGCACAAAACGCGGATCGTTGCGCAGTTGCTCAAGACCATGAACGATGAACTGGTCGACGTAGCGGTGGTAGTTGGTCAGCAGAATCCATGGCTGCACATGGCGCCAGTCGCTGCCGGTGTAGTGCACCAGTCGGCGCAGGGAGAAGTCCACCCGCGCGGCGTCGAACAGGGCCAGCGGCAGCGGGTCGGTGTTTTCCCAATCGTACAAGCCATCGGCGATGCCATCGGTCGCGGCCGACAAATCCGTACTCGGGAACACTCGCGCCAGCACCGCCGCCGTGACGCCGGAGCCGGCCAGTTCATCGCCCTGCTCGACCACGTACGGGTAAGGAATGTTCTGCTGACTGACGCCGACTTCCACGGTCACGGTGAAGTCGTGCATCAACGGAACGAGTTGTTCCAGCAGGTATTTGCGGAAGGCACGGGGATGGGTGACGGTGACGCTGTAAGTTCCCGGTAACTGGACCTTGGCATAGGCGCGAGTGGTCTGTGGGACTTCGCCCTGGCAAAGGTAGGTCAGACGCAACTCGGGGTAACGAAACAGAGCACGCTGCTCCGCGTCCGGCTCGACGCGATCCTTGAGATAACGCTTGAGCGCCTGATTCAGCGCTGTGGTTGCACGCTCGTGCAAGGCAGCAAGCCGATCCACGGCTTGCTCGGCGGTTTGAACGACAATAAACGCTTCGGTCACGATCAGCTTCCTGTGTTCTGACTTGCAGACCTTCATCTTGCCTGCATCGTCGCTTCACGGGAACAGTGGTGGCAACACAAATGCTGTGTTCACCATCGATCCAATGTGGGAGCGGGCTTGCTCGCGAAAGCAGTCTGTCAGCCAACATCAATGTTGGCTGAAATGGCCTCTTCGCGAGCAAGCCCGCTCCCACATTGGCTCAGTGTCGATCACAAAGGCGTCGTCAAAACCCTTGCGGAGTCGACCGGGCCACAATCGCTTCCACATCCAGCCCGCGAGGCAACGTTCCATACACCCGACCGGCCGAACCCAGGCGACTGGCGATGAAAGCATCACTAACCGCCGCATTCCCCGCCTCCAGCAACAGCTTGGCCTGAAGCCCCAAAGCAATGTCTTCGGTAAGCTGGCGGGCGCGGTATTGAATGTCGTCGGTATCCTTGAATGCTGCCTGCAACTGGCTGATGTGCGCAGCCAGGCGTTTGTCGCCATGACCGTCACCCAACTCGCTGAACAACACATCAAGCACACCCGGCTCTTTCGACAGCGCGCGCAACACGTCGAGGCATTGCACGTTGCCGGAACCTTCCCACGTCGAGTTGACCGGGGCCTCACGGTACAGCCGCGGCAAGATGCTTTCTTCAACATAACCGGCGCCGCCCATGCACTCGGCAGCCTCATTGATCATCGCGGGCGCGCGTTTGCAGATCCAGTACTTGCCCACCGCCGTCACCAGTCGGGCGAATTTCGCTTCGCGGTCGTCATCCAGATGATCCAGCGCCCGGCCCATGCGCAAACTCAAGGCCAACGCAGCTTCGCTTTCCAGGGCCAGGTCGGCCAGTACGTTTTGCATCAAGGGTTGTTCGCTGAGCAGCTTGCCGCCTACCTTGCGGTGGGCGCAGTGATGACTGGCCTGGGTCAGCGCCTGGCGCATCAGCGCACTGGAGCCGACCATGCAATCGAAGCGGGTCATGGCAACCATTTCGATGATGGTCGGAACGCCCCGGCCCTCTTCGCCGACCATCCAGGCCAGGGCGCCACGGAACTCCACTTCGCTGGAGGCATTGGACCAGTTGCCGAGTTTGTTCTTCAGCCGCTGGATGTAGAACTGATTGCGTGTGTCGTCCGGGCGATGACGCGGCAGCAGAAAACAGGTCAAGCCTTTGTCGGTCTGGGCCAGGGTCAGGAAGGCGTCGCACATCGGCGCCGAGCAGAACCACTTGTGGCCCACCAGTTCATACGCCTGACCGGGCCCACTGGCGCCAACCGGATAAGCCTTGGTGGTGTTGGCCCGCACGTCGGTGCCGCCCTGCTTCTCGGTCATGGCCATGCCGATGGTGACCCCGGCCTTGTGGGCCATGCCGACGTTGCGTGAGTCGTATTCGGTGGCGAGGATTTTCGGCAACCATTGGTCGGCCAGATTCGGTTGCAGGCGCATCGCCGGGACGCTGGCGAAGGTCATGGTCAGCGGGCAACCGCTGCCGGCTTCAGCCTGACTGTGCAAATAGGTCATGGACGCGCGGGCAACGTGGGCGCCCGGTTGCGGATCGGTCCAGGGTAAGCCTGTCAGGCCATGCTCTACCGCCGCACGCATCAACTCGTGGTAGGCCGGGTGAAATTCCACCAGATCGATGCGATGGCCGTAACGGTCATGGCTGACGAACACCGGTTTGTTCTGATTGGCCGCAAACCCCGCCTCCATCAGCGACCCGCCGGCCAATGCGCCGTAAGCGTCAATCCGCGACTCGGCCCAACCGGCATCGAAACGCCGCGACCACTCCTGCAAAGGCAGGTCGATGCGATAGAGGTTGGTACCGTCCAGCGACGGTGGCTGGTTGGTGACTTCGTGGGTTTCGGCGAACTGATGCAGGTTCATGACAGGGCTCCTTTGGTCAGCCAAGGGACTTTCAGTTAAGCACCGCCCCGAGGTTGAACAAAGTGGCATATCTGCCTAACTGTCGGCGCTTTCGCCCTGCCCTGGACAGAGCACCCGCCGATAGAGCGCCGCCTGCAAGTCCTCGAATTTCACCGGCTTGCTCAAGTAGTCGACCAAGGTGTCGCTCGGGCAATAGGCCCGGTCCGCACTCAGGGCAATCATGAACACGGGTAATTCGGCACAACCTGGCAAGGCGCGGATCCGACAGCAGATCGAGGCGCCGTCCAGAGGCGGCAGCTGACAGTCGAGCAGCACCGCGTCAACGGCTTCACGCTGCAAGTGATCGAGCGCAGCGACGCCGCTGTCGGCGGTGAGTACCCGGAACCCAAGTTTGAGCAACATGCCACGCATCACCAATTGATTGATGCTGTTGTCATCGACCAGCAACACCATGCAGTCCTGGGGCAAACGCAAGTGCGTGGTTTGCCGGATAATCGAAGGCGCAGATTCCACCACCGGCAGCTCAAATTCAACGTCCAGTTGAAAGCGACTACCACGCCCCGGTTCCGAGCGGTGGCTCAGGCGCCCGCCGAGCAATTCGACCAGTTGCCGACAAATGGCCAGGCCAACGCCCAGGCCACCGTATTCACGGGTCATCGAGCCGTCGAGCTGGAAGAAGCGCTGATACAGCGTTGCCGCCCCCAAATCGGTAAAGCCAATGCCGGTGTCGATCACCGCAAAGGACAGCGCCAGCCGATCGGACTCCACCGGTTTGCCCGTCACCCGTAACGCCAGCCCGCCGACCCGGGTGAATTTGATCGCGTTATCCAGCAGGCATTCCAGGCATTGCGTCAACTTGTCACTGTCGCCGTGCAAGCGGTCCGGGAGCCCCGGTGCAACCTCGACCTTGAAGTCCAGCGACTTGCTCGACGCATTGCCATCGAACTGCAGGCGCAAGGCCTCGACCACACTGCGCAAACTGAACACGTCCGGATAGGCCTTGAGCTTGCCGGCCTGCAATTCGGTCAGGGTGAGGATGCCATTGACCATGCGCATCATGTCCCGTGCCGAACCTGCAGCCGTCTGCTGATATTGCTCCAGCTCAGGGTTCATCTCGACGGTCTGCATCAACTCCAGCGAACCGATCACACCGTTCATGGGCGTGCGCAGTTCGTGGGTCAGGGTCGCGAGGAATTCGTCCTTGAGCTTGTTACTGTGAGCCAGTTGCTGGTTCAGCACTTCGAGTTTTTGACCGGCATCGAACAACGTCTGGGCCTGTTGCTCGCGCATGGCGTTGATGCGATCGGCCAGGGCCAGGGACAGCAGCGCCACTTCGATCGCCGAGCCGATCTGGCTGGCGTACATGGTCAGGAATACGTTGGGTAAATAACCCAGCACCATCAGGGTATTGACGACGCCACCGAGCAGGAACGCCGACCAGGCGATGATGAAATACCGTGCGACCCGCAGGCCACGCCACCAGGCGAAAATCCCGGCGGCGAAAATCACTACGGTAAAGACCAATGCCAGCAGCGTTGCCAGACGCAGGGCCAGGGCGTAACTGGTCATCAATGACAACCCGACCACCAGCGCACTGAACGCAATCAACGCCAGCAGCAAACGGTCGAGCCAGCGACTGAGGGTGGCCGTCTGCAAAAAGCTGCGGGCGAACTGGCTGCCGAACAATCCTGAACAGCCGATGAAGAACGGCGTCGCGGCGTTGGCCCACCACGGATTGTTCGGCCAGAAATACTCCACGGCCGCGCCATTCACCGACAGCTGATACAAGCCGAACGAGGCGATATAGACGATGTAATAGAGGTAGCTGGTGTCGCGCACGCTGAGGAAGATGAACAGGTTGTAGACCAGCATCCCCAGCAACACACCGTAAATCAGCCCCAGCACATAGAGGCGGACCGGCTGCTGTTCGAGGTAAGCGGTGCTCGACCACAAGGTGACAGGTGCCTGAACCGACCCTTCGCTTTGCAGGCGCAGGTACACAGTTTGCGCCTGTTCGGGCGCGAAGCTCAGATCGAACAGATAGTTGTTCTGGCGGATCTCGCGAGTGGCGAACGGCAACGCATCGCCGGTCTGTCGGACCAACTGATAGTCACCGCCAGCATCGGCCAAGTACAGATCAAGGTGATCGAGGGGCGGATAGGCCAACTCCAGCAACCAGGTCCGTTGCGCCGACGGGTTGGTCGGGCGGTACTGCAAGTCGATTTTCAGCCAGAACGCCGAACGCGAATAACCGGCGTTCAGGGTGGCTTTATCGTGGGATTTGAAGCGCCCGGCCGCCGCTTGCGCACGGACATCGGCGATGGTCGCCTGACCGCCCGCGTCTTCATAAACCTGCATCGTTCGGCCCAGGGGAAGGCTCTGGGTGAACTCGTCGAATTCGACGGCGCTCGCCAGGAGGGGCAAGCACAACAGCAACATCAGCAAATAGCGCATTTAAGCCCCAGCGTGGCCTGTCCGGTTGTGTCAGGAAGCCCCCCATTCCTTTTGAGTAGACGTAAAACCGGTATTACCTGTTATTGGTTTGGATCCACTCTAGCATAGCCGTTGATGGCCATTGAACACCATTGAAATTTTTCCCACAATGGCTCTAGCACGGGCGTTCCAGCGCTATACATTGAGTTAGAGCTGTTGGCTTGGTCAGGTTGTGACAATGCCTCAGCGCGTAGCGATTACTTGTGGCTAGGGGGCAAGCCCCCTCACCACGATGTATCGGCCGCGATGCCTGCCACAACACCCGAAAAAACATGTTTGGTGGTAAGCTCGCGCACCATGAATATCTACAGCTCTCGCCCCGTTGTCCTCTGTCTCTCCGGCCACGACCCTAGTGGTGGCGCCGGCTTGCAGGCAGATATCGAAGCCCTGCTCGCTCAGGGTTGTCATGCGGCTCCGGCCGTCACCGCCCTGACCGTGCAAGACACCGTCAACGTCACTGACTTCCGCGTTCTCGATCGCGAGTGGGTGTTGGCCCAGGCCAACGCCGTGCTCAACGACTCCGAAGTCGCCGCCGTCAAACTGGGCATGCTCGGTTCCCTGGAAATGGTCGACACCGTGGTTGAACTGCTTTCAGCGCACCCGCATTTGCCGGTGGTCTGCGACCCGGTGCTGCGCGCCGGTGGCGGCGGACGACTGGGCAAGGACGAAGTCGGCTACGCCATGCGCGAACGCCTGCTGCCGCTTTCGATCATTGCCACCCCCAACCTTCCCGAAGCCCGCATCCTCGCCGAACTGCCCGAAGGCACCGCGGACGAGTGCGCTGAAAAACTCCTGCCGTTCGTCAAACACCTGCTGATCACCGGCGGTCATGGCGACGAACACGAAATACACAATCGCCTGTACAGCCGCGACGGTCGCCGCGAAACCTTTACCTGCCAGCGCTTGCCCGGCAGCTATCACGGTTCCGGTTGCACGCTGGCCAGCGCCCTCGCCGGTCGCCTGGCCCAGGGCGAACATCTCGCCAGTGCCGTAAAGAGCGCGCTTGACTACACTTGGCGCACCTTGCGTGATGCGGAGCAGCTGGGCAAAGGCCAGTTCGTGCCGCGCCGCTTGCCACTGGACTTCTGTTCGTAACTTTTTATTAGTATTGCGGTGAGGCTTGTCCGATGAAACTACGTGGCCTGTACGCCATTACCGACAGCCAGTTACTGGCCGGGAAATTTCTTTCGTACGTGGAGGCGGCGCTCGAAGGCGGCGTCACTCTGCTGCAATACCGTGACAAGAGCAGCGACGAGGCTCGCCGCCTGCGTGAGGCCGAAGCCCTGCGCGATTTGTGCGAACGCTACAAGACCCAACTGATCATCAACGACGATGCAGAATTGGCTGCGCGCCTGAACGTCGGCGTGCACCTGGGGCAGACCGATGGCCCGCTGATGCCGGTTCGCGCACTGCTCGGTCGTCAGGCAATCATTGGTTCGACCTGCCATGCGCAACTCGAACTCGCCGAACAAGCCGCCAAAGAAGGCGCCAGCTACGTCGCCTTTGGCCGCTTCTTCAATTCCAACACCAAGCCCGGCGCACCGGCCTGCAGCCTCGAACTGCTTGATCAGGCCCGCAGCAAACTGCACCTGCCGATCTGCGCAATCGGCGGCATTACTCTGGACAACGCTGCGCCACTGGTGGCCCACGGGGTCGATCTGCTGGCGGTGGTGCATGGCCTGTTTGGCGCCGAGAGTACGGCTGAAGTGACGCGCCGCGCCCGCGCCTTTAATGAATTATTCAAATCCTGATTTTCTGAGAGCCCGATCATGTCTCGTTCCGAAACCCTGTTTGCCAATGCCCAGAAACACATTCCCGGAGGCGTGAACTCGCCTGTTCGCGCGTTCAAGAGCGTTGGCGGCACGCCGTTGTTCTTCAAACATGCCGAAGGCGCCTACGTCACCGACGAAGACGACAAGCGTTATGTGGATTACGTCGGTTCCTGGGGGCCGATGATTCTCGGCCACAGCCATCCGGACGTGCTGGACGCGGTGCGCAAACAGTTGGAACACGGCCTGTCCTACGGCGCCCCGACCGCGATGGAAACCGAAATGGCCGATCTGGTCTGCTCGATCGTGCCGTCGATGGAGATGGTGCGCATGGTCAGCTCCGGCACCGAAGCAACCATGAGTGCTATCCGTCTGGCCCGTGGCTTTACCGGCCGTGACAGCATCATCAAATTCGAAGGTTGCTACCACGGTCACTCCGACAGCCTGCTGGTCAAGGCCGGTTCCGGCGCCTTGACCCAAGGCGTGCCGAGCTCGGCCGGTGTACCGGCGGCGTTCGCCAAACACACCCTGACGCTGCCGTTCAACGACATCGACGCGGTAGAAACCATGCTCGCCGAAGTCGGCCAGGACGTGGCCTGCATCATTGTCGAGCCCGTCGCCGGCAACATGAACTGCGTACCGCCGGCACCGGGCTTCCTCGAAGGCCTGCGGACCCTGTGCGACAAGCACGGCGTGGTGTTGATTTTCGACGAAGTGATGACCGGTTTCCGTGTCGCCCTCGGTGGCGCCCAAGCCCATTACGGCGTAACGCCGGACCTGAGCACCTTCGGCAAGATCATCGGTGGCGGCATGCCGGTTGGCTGCTTTGGTGGCAAACGCAAGATCATGGAGCAGATCGCACCACTGGGGCCGGTCTACCAGGCCGGCACGTTGTCGGGTAATCCGCTGGCGATGGCGGCTGGCCTGACCACTCTGCGCCTGATCAGTCGTCCTGGTTTCCACGCCGAGTTGAGCGACTACACCAGCCGCCTGCTCGATGGCCTGCAACAGCGCGCCGATGCCGCCGGCATTCCGTTCGTGACCACTCAGGCGGGCGGCATGTTCGGTCTGTACTTCAGCGGCGCCGACGACATTGTGACCTTCGATGATGTGATGGCCAGTGATGCCGGCCTGTTCCGGCGTTTCTTCCACCTGATGCTCGAAGGTGGTGTGTACCTGGCGCCAAGCGCCTTCGAAGCCGGCTTCACCTCGATCGCCCACGGCGAAACAGAGTTGAAACTGACGCTGGACGCCGCCGAGCGTGCATTCGCCGCACTGAAATAAAGCAGCGACGCTGACGTTGGCTATTGCCAGCGTCAGCTTTCACCTACATTCGCGTCCTTTTTCCTACTCATCTGCCAATAATTCCCCGCAAATTGGGCGATATATTCCCCGCGCAGCAGAAAAACGAGTAAAGACTTTGTAAGGTTGGCCCCGCTTATTTCATAATGCGCGCTTATTGGATCCCTCGATGGGTCCACGCGCCCCTCAGAGGTAAGTCGATTCCCATGAACCGCACCGGCCGCACCCTTGCATTGGGCTGCCTGTTGCTCCTTCAGCCCCTGCTCGCGCTCGCACAAGCAGGCGGCAACTCGTTGTTGATCCCGGCGATGGGTCGCTGCACCCTCAATACTCAGCCGCAAGACCTGACACAAGCGCTCGCCGCCTGTCAGAAAGCGTCGGATGAAGGGGATGCGCAAGCGCAATACGAGTTGGGTGAGTTCTACTACGACGGCAAAAACGCGCCGCGCGACCTCAATCAAGCCCTGAGCTACTTCGAAAAGGCCTCGCTGCAAGGCCACGCCCAGGCGCAATTCAAACTCGGCACCATGTTCTTCCACGGCGAAGGCGTACCGGCCAATAACGTTCAGGCGTATATCGTGCTGAAAATGGCCGCGGTCAACGGTGCCGAAGAGGCACTGGACACCGCCGACGAAGTCGCCGAAAAAATGCCCCGCGAAGATCTGGAAGTCGCGACCCAGGTGCTGGGGCAAATTTTCCGTAAATACCTGATGGAATTGCAAAGCGCCGATGGGCGTACGCCGTTTTCGCCACTGCCTTAAATTCTGCGTTGGTCTTTCTGGCCTCTTCGCGGGCAAGCCTCGCTCCTACAAGGGCAGCGCTGGCCTGTAGGAGCGAGGCTTGCCCGCGAAGGGAGCACCCGGTCTCGAAGACTACTTCTCAGGCATCGGCATCGGAAACGGCATGACATTGCCGACCGCGCCACGGGCTTCGCTGATTTTCGGGGTGCCGAGGCGCTCGACCTCGTCGATGCGCACAATCGAATGCATCGGCACAAAACTGCGCACAACGCCTTCGAACTGAGCCTTGAGCTTCTCTTCGCTCGGATCGACGACCACTTGCGTGCGCTCGCCAAAGACGAACTCTTCCACTTCCAGGAAGCCCCACAGATCACTTTGATAGATCTGCTTGGCATACATTTCGTACACCTGGCCTTGGTTGAGGAAAATCACCTTGTAGATTGGAGCTTCACGTTTGGTCATGGTGGGCGGGTAACACATCGGGGATAAAAATGAGGGCGCGAACTATAGCATAGCCGCCGGACGCGCAACGGTAGGAACCTTGGTGCATGTTCCCTATAATGCGCGGTTCTTTGAATCACGTGATGACTCTGTCCATGGCCAAGAAGCTTTACATCGAAACCCACGGTTGCCAGATGAACGAGTACGACAGCTCGCGCATGGTCGATCTGCTGGGTGAACATCAGGCCCTGGAAGTCACCGCTCGCGCAGAAGACGCCGACGTGATCCTGCTCAACACGTGCTCGATCCGCGAACGCGCCCAGGACCGGGTGTATTCCCAGCTGGGCCGCTGGCGCGAATTGAAGCTGGCTAATCCTGACATGGTCATCGCCGTCGGCGGTTGCGTGGCCAGCCAGGAAGGCGCGGCCATCCGTGATCGCGCTCCGTACGTGGACGTGGTATTCGGCCCGCAGACCCTGCACCGCCTGCCGGAAATGATCGACGCCGCGCGCCTGACCAAACTGCCGCAAGTCGACGTCTCGTTCCCGGAAATCGAAAAATTCGACCACTTGCCCGAGCCACGCATCGACGGGCCGAGCGCTTACGTGTCGGTCATGGAAGGCTGCAGCAAGTACTGCACCTTCTGCGTAGTGCCATATACGCGCGGTGAAGAAGTCAGCCGACCGTTCGACGACGTGATTGCCGAGATCATTCACCTGGCCGAAAACGGCGTGCGCGAAGTGACCTTGCTGGGGCAGAACGTCAACGGTTATCGCGGGACTACCCACGATGGTCGTCTGGCTGATCTGGCGGAATTGATCCGCGTAGTGGCCGCTGTCGATGGCATCGATCGCATTCGCTACACCACCTCGCACCCGCTGGAATTCTCCGACAGCCTGATCCAGGCCCACGCCGACGTGCCGGAGCTGGTGAAACACCTGCATTTGCCGGTGCAATCGGGTTCCGACCGGATCCTCGCGGCGATGAAACGCAACCACACCGCGCTGGAGTACAAATCCAAACTGCGCAAGTTGCGGGCCGCCGTGCCGGGGATCTGCATCAGTTCTGACTTTATCGTCGGTTTCCCGGGTGAGACCGAGAAAGACTTCGAACAAACCATGAAGCTGATCGAAGACGTCGGTTTCGACTTTTCCTACTCGTTCGTCTATAGCCAGCGCCCGGGCACGCCGGCCGCCGATCTGGCCGACGAAACGCCGGAAGAACTGAAAAAAGAACGCCTGAACGCCCTGCAACATCGCCTGAACCAGCAAGGTTTCGAGATCAGCCGACAAATGGTGGGCTCCATTCAGCGGATTCTGGTAACCGATTATTCGAAAAAAGACCCCGGCGAACTGCAAGGCCGGACCGAGAATAACCGTATCGTCAACTTCCGCTGCGACAATCCGACCCTGATCGGCCAGTTCGCCGACGTGCATATCGATGCCGCGCAACCGCACTCGCTGCGGGGCTCGCTGATCCAATAACACCGCAAAACCTGTAGGAGCGAGGCTTGCCCGCGAAGGCAGACTGACATTCAACATATGAGTCGTCTGTAATGCCGCCTTCGCGAGCAAGCTTCGCTCCTACGGGACGGTGTTCAACATTGGTCCGTATAAGAGCTTTCGTACCCAGGCGACTGGCGCTATCCTTTATTCATCATAATTGCCCCAGGGCGGCTAAATACGACCTTGAACGCACCCATAGAACCACATCGTTTCATCCTCGAGCCTTTTGAAGCTCGCCGCTTCGCCAATCTGTGCGGGCAATTCGACGAGCATCTGCGCTTGATCGAACAGCGCCTCGCGATCGAGATCCGCAACCGTGGAAACCAGTTCGAACTGATCGGCGAGCCCAAGCACACCACCTCCGCGGAAAACCTGCTGCGCCGCTTGTACCGGGAAACCAAAGGTACCGAACTGTCGCCAGACATGGTTCACCTGTTCCTGCAGGAATCGGCCGTCGAGGAATTGGACAACCACTCCCCCGCCGAACCGTCCGTCGCCTTGCGCACCAAGAAAGGCATGATTCGCCCTCGCGGCTTGAATCAGCTGCGCTACGTGAAGGAAATCCTTGGTAACGATATCAACTTCGGCATCGGCCCGGCCGGTACCGGCAAGACCTATCTGGCCGTTGCCTGCGCGGTAGACGCGCTGGAACGCGAGCAGATCCGCCGCATTCTGCTGGTGCGTCCGGCGGTTGAAGCGGGCGAAAAGCTCGGTTTCCTGCCCGGCGACCTGTCCCAGAAAATCGACCCGTACCTGCGCCCGCTCTATGACGCGCTCTACGAAATGCTCGGTTTCGAATACGTCGCCAAGCTGATCGAGCGTCAAGTGATCGAAGTTGCGCCGCTGGCCTACATGCGCGGTCGTACGCTGAATAACAGCTTCATCATCCTCGACGAAAGCCAGAACACCACCGTCGAGCAGATGAAGATGTTCCTGACCCGTATCGGCTTTGGCTCCACTGCGGTCATCACCGGTGACATCACCCAGGTCGACCTGCCGAAAGGCACCAAGTCCGGGCTGCATCATGTGATCGAGGTGCTGAAAGACGTACCGGGTATCAGCTTCACCCATTTCATGCCCAAGGACGTGGTGCGCCATCCGCTGGTGCAGCGCATCGTCGAAGCCTATGAGCGCTTCGAAAATCGCGCGGCCGACGAACCGGCGAAGTTATCTTCCAAGGACACTCGCCCCGATGCTTGAGCTTGATCTGCAACTGGCTACCGAAGCGTCTGCCCCAAGCGAAGCCGAATTCCGTCAATGGTGCGAACTGGCCCTGCGCCAGCGTACTGCCGACTCCGAAATGACCATCCGTTTGGTCGACGAAGAGGAAGCCCGCGAACTGAACTTCACCTGGCGGCAGAAAGACTATGCCACCAACGTTTTGTCATTCCCGGCCGATGTCCCGGATGAGTTTCTCGACATTCCCCTGCTCGGCGATCTGGTGATCTGCGTAGCAGTGGTCGAGCGCGAAGCGGCGGAACAAGGCAAGGAATTAAAGGCCCACTGGGCGCATCTGGTCATTCACGGCTGCTTGCATCTGCTTGGTTACGACCATATAGATGATGACGAAGCCGAAGAAATGGAAGCACTGGAACGAACGTTGCTTGCAGAGTTGGGTCACCCTGACCCTTATGCGGACGACGAAACCGATACATCCCCTACCGTAACAACAAAGGATTCAGAGTAATCGCTATGAGCGAAGATCGATCGAGCAACGGGCAGAAGTCATGGCTGGGTAAGCTCACCCAGGCTTTTGCCCACGAGCCGAAGAACCGCCAGGAGCTGCTGGAGCTGCTGCGCGATGCACATCAAAACAAGTTGCTGGACAGCGAAGCGCTGGCCATCGTCGAAGGCGCCATCCAGGTTGCTGACCTGCAAGTACGGGACATCATGGTCCCGCGCTCGCAGATGATCAGCATCAAGGCGACCCAGACACCCCGCGAGTTCCTGCCGGCCGTGGTCGACTCGGCCCACTCCCGCTACCCGGTGATCGGTGAAAGCCACGATGACGTGATGGGCGTGTTGCTGGCCAAGGACTTGCTGCCGTTGATCCTCAAGGAGAACGGCGACAGCTTCAACATCAAGGACCTGCTGCGCCCGGCCACGTTCGTGCCCGAGTCCAAGCGCCTGAATGTGCTGCTGCGCGAGTTTCGCGCCAACCATAACCACATGGCCATCGTCATTGACGAATACGGCGGCGTGGCCGGTCTGGTGACCATCGAAGACGTGCTGGAACAGATCGTCGGCGACATCGAAGACGAGCACGACGTCGAAGAAGACAGCTACATCAAGCCGCTGCCCAGCGGTGACTTCCTGATCAAGGCCCTGACGCCGATCGATAACTTCAACGAGTTCTTCGACAGCGAATTCTCCGACGATGAGTTCGACACCGTCGGCGGTTTGGTGATGAGCGCGTTCGGGCACTTGCCAAAACGCAATGAAATCACTGAAATCGGCGCCTATCGCTTCCGCATCCTGAACGCCGACAGCCGTCGGATTCATTTGCTGCGTTTGACACCTATCGCCCGGTAATTCTAAGGACTGAAATGCTCCGTATCACCCGCCCCGGCTGGCCCGGTAACCTGCTGGCCGTGGCGGCCGGTGCACTCACCACCCTGGCCCTGGCGCCATTCGATATCTGGCCGCTGGCATTGCTGGCGGTCGGTTTCTTTTATGCCGGTTTGCGTGAACTGAACCCCCGTCAGGCCCTGGGCCGTGGCTGGTGTTTCGGTTTTGGCCTGTTTGCCGCAGGCACCAGCTGGATCTACTACAGCATTCACAACTTCGGCGGCGCCTCGGTGCTGCTGGCCGGCTTCTTGATGCTGCTCTTCACCGCCGCAATTGCCTGGTTCTTTGCCCTGCCCGCCTGGATTTGGGCGCGCTGGCTGCGCCGTAACGAAGCGCCGCTGGCCGATGCCTTGGCATTTGCGGCGTTGTGGGTGGGTCAGGAAGCCTTTCGCGGCTGGTTCCTTACCGGTTTCCCATGGCTCTATTCCGGTTATAGCCAGCTCAATGGTCCACTGACCGGGCTCGCGCCTGTCGGCGGCATGTGGCTGATTTCCTTCACCCTGGCCCTGACGGCTGCGCTGATCTACAACGCTGCACGATTGGTGCGCACTGGCCGTAAAGGCTTCATCGCCGCGGGCGTGTTGCTGCTGGCCGGCCCTTGGGTGGCTGGCATGGCGCTTAAGGAGCATGACTGGACCAGCCCTTCGGGCGCGCCGCTGAGCGTCGCGGCGATTCAAGGCAACATCGAACAAAGCATGAAGTGGGATCCGTCGCAGCTCAATGCGCAACTGGCGCTGTACCGCGACATGAGTTTCAGCTCCAAACGCGTCGACCTGCTGATCTGGCCGGAAACGGCGGTCCCGGTGCTCAAGGAGTCCGCCGAGGGCTACCTGAACATGATGGGAAGCTTCGCCGCCGAGCGTAAATCCGCGCTGATTACCGGCGTGCCGATTCGCCAGGAAGTCCATCACGAGAAGCGCTTCTTCAACGGTATTACCGTTGTTGGTGAAGGCGATGGCACTTACCTGAAGCAGAAACTGGTGCCGTTCGGCGAATACGTTCCATTGCAGGAAGTCTTGCGCGGCCTGATCGCTTTCTTCGACCTGCCGATGTCCGACTTTGCCCGTGGCCCGGCCGATCAAGCGCTGCTGCAGGCCAAGGGTTATCAGATTGCGCCATTCATCTGCTACGAAGTGGTCTACCCGGAATTCGCCGCGAGCCTCGCTGCCCGTAGCGATTTGCTGCTGACCATCAGCAACGACACTTGGTTCGGTACTTCGATCGGCCCGCTGCAACATTTGCAGATGGCACAGATGCGCGCACTTGAGGCTGGTCGCTGGATGATCCGCGCCACCAATAACGGTGTGACCGGCCTGATCAACCCGTTTGGCCAGATCACTGCACAGATCCCGCAGTTCGAACAAGGCATCCTGTATGGCGAAGTGGTGCCGATGCACAACCTGACGCCGTACCTGGAATGGCGTTCGTGGCCGTTGATCATTGTTTGCGTGTTGTTGTTTGGCTGGGCGTTAGTGGCCAACCGGATGGCGAAAACCGTTTGAGTATCGCGCCGCCTGCAAAAAGATCGCAGCCTTCGGCAGCTCCTACATGGGAATGTGTACACCCTGTAGGAGCTGCCGAAGGCTGCGATCTTTTGCTTTTTCAGCGATAAAACAACGAATACCCGATCTGTCCCACCGCCTCATTCATCAACTGCCCGCTCTGCCAGATCGATTTGAATTCCGGCATCCAGCCGCCCAGCGGCCGGGCATTGTCCACGCCCAGAAACCCCACTGGCGCGGGTACCACCTCAAATCCCGCCTGCTGAAAACTCCAGACTGCCCGCGGCATGTGCCAGGCCTGAGTCACGACCACCACCCGCTTGATCCCTTCCGGCAACAACACCTGGGCGCTGAGTTGCGCATTTTCCCAGGTCGTGCGGCTGCGCCCTTCCTGCCAGCGCACCGTCACGCCGAAATCATCGAGCAACGAGTCCGCCATCAGCTTCGCTTCGGTCGGTGGCGTTCCGTAATGCAGCCCGCCACTGGTCAGAATCGGCAAACCGGACGCCTTGGCCAGGCGCGCGGCATAACGCTCGCGCCCCAGGCCTACGCCGGTCGGCTGGTCGGCGCCCCAAGCCGGGTCGCCACGCTCACGCCCTGAACCCAGTACCACGATCGCATCGGCGCGCCGCCCCAAGGTTGCCCATTCCTCGCGCGCCAGCGGCGGCTCGCGCTCCAAGGCCTTGGCACTCCACTCCACCACCACCGGCAGGCTCATCAGCCAGAAGCCGCCCACGCCCAGGATGAAACACAACCCCGCCAGCCTCGGTCTTGAGCGGCGCCACCACCAGGCAAGTACCAGCAACAGTAATAAAATGCCGGGTGGCAGTAGAAGTTGTTTAATGAAATAACGAAAAGGCATCGGGCATCTCCATAGATGCCCGAAGCCTAGGTGGGTTGACGCAATGCGACAACAAATGTGGAAGGACTTTGCTTCAAAAAACCATATTCCATGGCTTCAAGTGCCCTTACTTGAATTGCAAAGACCGGACCTTTACCGCGCCTTTGCCAGGTGCCTTATCCTTGAGCCAGATGATCTTGGCCGAACGTGGTGCCTCGAGTTGCTTCATTGCTGCTGACAAGCATCCGTGCGTTTCACGCTCACTACGATCCAGATAGGCCTTGACCAGTTCAAACTCTGCGGGACTCAAACCACGCAGCTCCAGCTCCAGGGGACGCTCATCGCGAAGCCGACCGCCGGTTTTGGCCACATCCAAGGCCATTGCGAGACGGTCTATCAGTCTTTCGTACAGCTCCGGTTTTGTAGCTTTTTGCTGTGACTCAACCATCCATCACCTCATTGAAGATAAGACTCACTCCCCTTTTAGAGCTTAGCCTCGCTGAAAAAACCGGCTGAGTGCCGCGACCAACGGCCCTCGGAGCGGGTATTGGCCACGTCCTTGCGTGTAATCAGGGTTTCCCTCGGTAGAGTGCGGTCATGTATGCTACGGCGCTTCCTGTAACTCCACTTCCAGCTCGCCTGGGCACCGAAACGTCGATTTGGCGTTATCACCGCCCAGCGTTGCATTGAAGAGGATTAGGCCACCCCTATTCAGTTCAAAAGTAGCCATGCACGAACAATATCAGCCCCGTGAAATCGAAGCCGCCGCCCAGTCGTTCTGGGACGAGCAAAAGTCCTTTGAAGTCAGTGAACAGCCAGGCAAGGAGACGTTCTACTGCCTGTCGATGTTCCCTTACCCCAGCGGCAAGCTACACATGGGGCACGTGCGCAACTACACCATCGGCGACGTGATCTCCCGCTACCAGCGCATGCAAGGCAAGAACGTCCTGCAACCCATGGGTTGGGACGCCTTCGGCATGCCGGCGGAAAACGCCGCGATGAAGAACAACGTAGCGCCCGCCAAGTGGACCTACGAAAACATCGCCTACATGAAAAACCAGCTGCGCAGCCTGGGCCTGGCGGTGGACTGGTCGCGTGAAGTGACCACCTGCAAGCCCGATTACTACCGCTGGGAACAATGGCTGTTCACTCGCCTGTTCGAAAAAGGCGTGATTTACAAGAAAAGCGGCACCGTGAACTGGGACCCGGTCGACCAGACCGTTCTGGCCAACGAGCAAGTGATCGACGGTCGCGGCTGGCGTTCCGGCGCGCTGATCGAAAAGCGCGAAATCCCGATGTACTACTTCAAGATCACCGCCTACGCGGATGAGCTGCTGGAAAGCCTCGACGAACTGACAGGCTGGCCTGAGCAGGTCAAGACCATGCAGCGCAACTGGATCGGCAAATCCCGCGGCATGGAAGTGCAGTTCCCGTACGACGTCGCTTCCATCGGCGAAACCGGCGCGCTGAAAGTATTCACCACCCGTCCAGACACCCTGATGGGCGCGACCTACGTTGCCGTGGCCGCCGAACACCATTTGGCTGCCCTGGCCGCACAGAACAACCCTGAGCTGCAAGCGTTCATCGCTGAATGCAAGGGCGGCAGCGTCGCCGAAGCCGACGTCGCCACTCAAGAGAAAAAAGGTCTGCCAACCTCGCTGCTCGTCGAGCATCCGCTGACCGGTGAGAAACTCCCGGTATGGGTCGCCAACTACGTACTGATGCATTACGGCGATGGCGCGGTAATGGCTGTACCGGCTCACGACGAACGTGATTTCGAGTTCGCCACCAAGTACAACCTGCCGATCAAATCCGTGGTGCGCACCAGCTCCGGCGAGACCAACCCGGCCCCGTGGCAAGACGCCTACGGCGAGCATGGCACGCTGATCAACTCCGGTGAATTCGACGGTCTGGACTTCGCCGGCGCGTTCGACGCCATCGAAGTTGCGCTGATCAAGAAGAGCCTTGGCGCCTCGCGCACCCAGTTCCGCCTGCGCGACTGGGGCATCAGCCGTCAGCGCTACTGGGGCTGCCCGATCCCGATCATTCACTGCACCACCTGCGGTGATGTGCCGGTGCCGGAAGATCAACTGCCAGTCGTGCTGCCGGAAGACGTCGTACCGGACGGCGCCGGATCACCACTGGCGCGCATGCCCGAGTTCTACGAGTGCAGCTGCCCGAAATGTGGTCAGCCTGCCAAGCGTGAAACCGACACCATGGACACCTTCGTCGAGTCCTCTTGGTACTATGCCCGCTACGCCTCGCCGCACTATGAAGGTGGCCTGGTAGAAAAAGCGGCGGCCGACCATTGGTTGCCGGTGGATCAGTACATCGGCGGTATCGAGCACGCGATTCTTCACCTGCTTTATGCGCGTTTCTTCCACAAGCTGATGCGCGACGAAGGCCTGGTGAGTTCCAACGAGCCGTTCAAGAACCTGCTGACCCAGGGCATGGTAATCGCCGAGACTTACTATCGTCGCGAAGCCAATGGTGCTTACACCTGGTTCAACCCGGCGGACGTGGAGCTTGAGCGTGACAGCAAGGCCAAGGTTATTAGCGCCAAGCTGATCGCAGACGGCCTGCCGGTGGAAATCGGTGGCACCGAGAAGATGGCCAAGTCAAAAAACAACGGCGTCGACCCACAGTCGATGATTGACCAGTTTGGCGCAGACACCTGCCGCCTGTTCATGATGTTCGCCTCGCCACCAGACATGAGCGCGGAATGGTCCGACTCCGGCGTAGAGGGCTCGCACCGCTTCCTCAAACGCGTCTGGCGTCTGGCTCAAGCGCACGTCACTCAGGGCCTGCCGGGCAAACTGGACGTCGCCAGCCTCAATGACGAGCAGAAAGCCATTCGCCGTTCGATCCACCAGGCCATCAAGCAGGCCAGCCACGACGTCGGCCAGAACCACAAATTCAACACCGCCATCGCCCAAGTGATGACGCTGATGAACGTGCTGGAAAAAGCCGCGCAAGGCACCGAACAGGATCGCGCACTGATTCACGAAGGTCTGGAAACCGTAGTCCTGCTGCTGGCGCCGATCACCCCGCACATCAGCCACGAACTGTGGCATCGACTGGGCCATGCTGACCCGGTAATCGATGCCGGTTGGCCAGTACTGGATGAAAACGCCCTGGTGCAGGACAGCCTGCAGCTTGTCATTCAAGTGAATGGCAAATTGCGCGGCCACATCGAAATGCCGGCCAGCGCCAGCCGCGAAGAAGTCGAAGCTGCCGCACGGGCCAACGAAAACGTCCTGCGCTTCGTCGATGGCCTGACTATTCGCAAAGTGATCGTAGTGCCCGGGAAACTGGTCAATATCGTCGCCAGCTAAATTGGATCGGGCGCCAGGTCATGCCTGGCGCCGAGTAAAACCTTTCGGGCCGCTTGACCGGCCCACATGGTTTCAAGGGGAGCAACAAGATGATCAAACGCAATTTGCTGGTGATGGGCCTTGCAGTCCTGCTGAGCGCCTGCGGTTTCCAGCTGCGCGGCACCGGCACCACTGAACTGGCGATCAAGGAACTCGATCTGAGTGCCCGCAATGCCTACGGCGAAACCGTGACGCAACTGCGTCAGGTGCTGGAAAGCAGTGGTGTCAAGGTTTACAGCGGCGCGCCTTACAAGCTGTTTCTGGCCGATGAGCAGGAAAGCCAGCGCATCCTCAGTTACGCGGGCGCCGGTCGTACTGGCGAGTACCAGATGAGCACGGTGCTGAGCTACGACATCCGGGGTCAAGGCAACCTGCAACTGCTGAGCGACAAGCTCGAAGTACAGAAAGTCTTCATCCATGACGGCAACAACCTGGTGGGTTCTGACCAGGAAGCCAACGATGCCCGCAAGGAAATGCGTCGTGAACTGGTTCAACGCATGATGCTGCGCCTGCAACAGCTGACCCCGACTCAGCTGGAACATCTGCAACAGACCGCAGACGCCAGGGCCAAGGCTGAAGCCGACGCACTGGAAGCGGCGCAGAAGGCTGAAGCGGAAACTCCGCGTCAGTCGCCTGTCGAACTGCCGCAGCAATAAGCCTTACGGGGCGCTCAGGCGCCCCGTTCGCCTCTTCTTATGAAACTCGCCCCCGCCCAACTCGGTAAACACCTGCAAGGCGCCCTCGCGCCGGTCTACGTCATCAGTGGCGATGACCCACTGCTGTGCCAGGAAGCCGCCGACGCCATCCGCGCGGCTGCCCGCCAACAAGGTTTCGATGAACGCCAGGTCTTCGCCGCCGACGCCAGTTTCGACTGGGGTACGCTGCTACAGGCCGGCGCCAGCATGTCGCTGTTCGCTGAAAAACGTCTTCTGGAACTGCGTCTGCCCTCTGGCAAACCCGGTGACAAAGGCGCCGCGGCATTCATCGAGTATTGCTCGCGCCCGGCTGAAGACACGGTGCTATTGATCAGCCTGCCCAAGCTTGACGGCAGCGCGCAAAAGACCAAGTGGGGCAAGGCACTGATCGAAGGTCCGCAAACCCAGTTCGTGCAGATCTGGCCAGTGGACACCAACCAGTTGCCGAGCTGGATCCGCCAACGCCTGTCCCAGGCCGGGCTTTCCGCCAGTCAGGACGCCGTCGAACTGATCGCCGCTCGGGTCGAGGGCAACTTGCTGGCTGCCGCCCAGGAAATCGAAAAGCTCAAGCTGATGGCCGAGGGTGGCCAGATCACCGTCGAAACCGTGCAAGCGGCAGTGGCCGACAGTGCGCGTTTCGACGTCTTCGGCCTGACCGATGCGATTCTTAATGGCGAGGCTGCTCACGCCCTGCGCATGCTCGAAGGGTTGCGCGGCGAAGGCGTCGAACCGCCGGTGATTCTCTGGGCGCTGGCCCGGGAGCTGCGCCTGCTGGCCAACCTCTCGCTGCAATACAGCCAGGGCGTGCCACTGGACAAAGCCTTCAGCCAGGCCCGACCGCCAATCTGGGACAAACGCAAACCGCTGATGAGCAAGGCGCTGCAACGCTACTCGGCGCAACGCTGGGCGCAGTTGTTGCTCGAAGCGCAGCGAATTGATGCGCAGATCAAGGGCCAGGCGGCGGGCTCGCCGTGGATGAGTCTGAGCCGACTCTCACTTTTGATGGCTGGCCAACGATTGGCATTACCAGCCGAGTAACGCCAACCGCCGGGGGGCCACCTCTCGCTACGGGTTCGGATAACCGATGAATGCACGAAGCCTCAAGGGTAAACCTGATCAGCAGCGGAGTAGCTGAACAAGGCAGCCCAAGTTGAACTGTTAATTGTCAGCTTTACGATTGGCACAATTTTTCCGCCGGTTTGGCTGTAGTAAGAGTTTTGGTTCTTTTTCGCTTGATTCAAACCTGATGCATCTGTATAAAAAAATGACTTTATGGGCATATTGGCAGGCGCCTGCTTATTCCAAACCCGAACCACAAGTTCATTTTCATCGTTTACTTTATTTTTAGGAATTCTTCGCATCGCCAGTAATCCCTCACGGAACAAGGCTGCCGTTTGATAAGTCGATGTGTCACGAACGTCGAAGCTACATTGCTTCTGCTCCCGGACCGGTGTATTAGCCATATAGTGCGCCACGAATTGATCCGCGTTACTAATACCTTGCGAAGAACAATAGCGGCTTATGGCACCGTGAAGACTGTGCTGCCCACAGCCATTATCCGAACGCCATTCTGTCGCGCCATCTATTGGAAAAAAACAAAGGTACTGAAATCTTAATTGCCCGGCAGTCAATTCAGAAATCGGCGTCGCTATATAACCATTATTTGCATGGCCATAAAGAGCTGGAAACTTTGAATCCTGGCGCATATAGGAAAATGCTACAAATCCATTTTTCACGCCACCCGGACTTGGATCCCAAACATTGTAGCCATCCCCATAAGTTGTTCCTCTAATCACAACACCCGAACACAAAAAGCTAGGTGCAGTTTCACTATTGAAACAATTGCGTGATGTTTGACTCCATTTGACATTGAGATCGGCAGCGACTGCAGCGCCATTATTTCGGCTTTGCGCCAAGGGGGCCAGTTGTTCTTCATTCGATACGCTCTGAAGCGGCACCTGTTCTTCTCGCTGGGTAGAACAGGCAACCAACAGAAAGGCCCAAACTAACAAGATGATTTTCTTCATGATTAATATCCTTAATGCGGCATAGTCGTTATGAAATCAGCCGTACTGCTTCATCGGGCGACCACTAAAAATCCGTATTCAGTTCCAGGCATATCAAGGCAATCAGAGTTACCCCTAACTCATATCAAGCGTGGATTACGCTACTGAAAGAACGCTGTATACTCCCCCCTTCTACAGGAGACCACCATGAGCAAAAAACGCCCCAACAAGGCCAAATCCATCATCGCCCAACCCCTGTTCCGCAGCCGCCAGGAACGGCCAACCAAGGGCAAAGGCAGCTACCGCCGCGAAGCCTTCCAGTCTAAAAGCTGGGAGGCTTCTTGCTTTCTGGCCGCTTGAAATGAACGTCAGTTGACCGCTTGATCAGCCTCCAGATAGGCGAATGTAGTGCTTTCTTCAAGCGTTCTAGGCATGGTGACTTTGATGATCGGGATCGCAACCCCAGTCAACACCTTGAATCGACGCTGATCGACCTGAACGTCCGCCAATCCGGATTTGCCATCCCGAACATAATAAAAAAACGCTTCAATCGGTAATGTCTTCGCCAGACCCGCCTGCCACGTCTTAAGCTTTACGTCGTTTGGAATATTAAAGGTTATAGGCGAAATCGCACGCCCTCCTATCATCCCTTGATAGAAGTTCGGCCCGGAGAGATTGTTAACCGCATCTCTCACATCAAAACTGCATACCGCGCGAAAGTGGTGCCCCGTAGACGCATATTTGCGATAGTTCGCAGCCCATTGCTCACCCGTGCGAATATTTTGCGAATTGCAAGCAATGCTACTTGGATAGCCTGGAACTTCACCACAACCATTATTGGTGCGCGAATCTGATGTACCATCCACCGGAAAGAAACACAGCACTTCGATATTTGCCTTGCCCGCGGGCGTGCTCAGTATCGGAAAAAAGATAAGACCCTTGTTATAAGTAAACGCCAGACGCTTCATTTTGTAGTCGGATCTGACATAAGAAAAAGATGTACCTCCAGTCCTGATCGCCGTCGGACTTGGATCCCATACATCAAATCCCGCAGCGAGTGCTGTGCCCCGTAATAAAATGCCTGAACATAAAAAAGCCGGCATCGATTCCTTTCCACAATTAATTCGGGTGTCTCGATAGCGCCGAGTCAACTCCGCGGCCACTTGCGGCCCCGTCGAACTGGCATCGATAGACTCTGTAGCACTGGCAACTACAGCTCCATCCGACAGCAGGCTCGTATCCGAATGATGCTGTGACGAACAGCCAGCCAACAACCCAATTATCAACATCCACAGTACACATTTCATTTCAGCGCCCTCATGGGTACGTGCTTAATAAGAGCGGAGCCAACACTTGCAAGCCCGCCCAATAAGTCGTCACACTCATTAAATACGCCAAACCATAGCCCGGATAGCTGTCATAAATGACAGTTGATTTCAATAGAACAATGGCGCTATTTTGGCAAGCCGGCTGATCAGCGCCCTCAAAATCCATTCCTGTGTAGCCCGATTCATTCCACAGGCATGTTAAGGTCTGCACCTGATTCGTATCCTCTGGACCTGTGCATGCCCCTTTGTCTTTCCCGTCGTTGGCACCTTCGCCAACTGATAGCTGCCTCCAGCCTCGTTCTGCTTGTCGCCTGTGCGGAAAAACCCACCGCCGCCGACGCCCAACCGCTTCAGACCCGCACCGTTGCGACGGCCCCCGCGATCATTCCGCCGGTGGTGCCAACCGGTGAGAATCTCGACATCCAGCCTACCCAGACCTTTGCCGAATGGCAGGCGGGTTTTCGCAAAGACGCCCTCGCCGCCGGGATTCGCGCCGACTTGTTCGACCGTGCGTTTGCCAATGTCAGCGTGGACGACAGTGTGATCCGTGCCGACCGTAGCCAACCGGAATTTACTCGCCCGGTGTGGGAGTACCTCGACGGGGCGCTGTCGCCGCTACGGGTGCGCAAAGGTCAGGCGCTGGTCAGCCAGTACGCCGACATCCTGCAAAGCATCGAGCAGCGCTACGGCGTCGACCGCCAGGCATTGGTCGCGGTGTGGGGCATGGAAAGTAACTTCGGTCAGTTCCAGGGCAGCAAGTCGGTGATCAACTCCCTGGCGACCCTGGCTTATGAAGGTCGACGTCCGGGCTTTGCTCATGCGCAACTGATCGCTGCCCTGCAAATCCTGCAGCAGGGTGATATCGAACCAGAGAACATGCTCGGTTCCTGGGCCGGCGCCATGGGTCAGACCCAGTTCATTCCGACCACCTACAATACCCACGCTGTGGACTTCGACGGCGATGGCCGCCGCGACATCTGGAACAGCTCCGCAGATGCATTGGCCTCGACCGCGCACTACCTGCAAAGCTCTGGCTGGCAGAAAGGCCAGCCCTGGGGCTTCGAAGCGCAATTGCCGAGCGGCTTCAATTACGCCCTGGCCGATGGCACGATTCGCAAGAGCGTTACCGAGTGGCAGCAACTGGGGGTGACCCTGCCCAATGGCGGCCAGGTTCCAGCAGGTTCCGAACACCTGTCGGCCGCCCTGCTGCTGCCTGCCGGCTATCGCGGCCCGGCGTTCCTGGTTCTCGATAACTTCCGCGCGATTCTCAAGTACAACAACTCTTCGTCCTATGCCTTGGCCGTGAGTCTGTTGTCCGAGCGTTTCAATGGCGGCGGCTTGATCAGCGGTCTATGGCCAAAAGATGACTTGCCGCTGAGCCGTACCGAGCGAATCGAACTGCAAAACCTGCTGAGCGCCCAGAACTACGACGCAGGGACCGCCGACGGGATTATCGGCGCCAATACCCGCAAAGCGATCCGCAGCGCCCAGCAGTCGTTTGGCTGGCCAGCAGATGGTTATCCGACGCACAAGTTGCTGGAAGGGTTGCGTAACCGCTAAAAGCTTCGCGGGCAAGCCTCGCTCCTACAGAGATTGCGTGATCAACGTTCCCCTGTAGGAGCGAGGCTTGCCCGCGAAGACTGACTAACAGACGCTAACGAACTACCGCTCGATCACCACATCCTGCTCCAACACCAACACCTTGTTCCCCGCATCCAGCCTGACCAGCGCGCCCATCGGCAGCGTCAAATTCGGATCACAATGCCCGCTACGCCATCCGGCCAGCACGGGTATGCGCAAAGGAGCAAAGGTCTGCTTGAGCAACCTCTCCAGCGCAATCGCATCAACCCCCGCCACATCCCCCACCAGAACCCCACGCAGCTTGTGCAGCGTGCCGGCCAGACGCAAATGAGTCAGCAGCCGATCGATGCGATACAGCGGTTCGTTGATGTCCTCGATGAACAGGATGACGCCTTCGGCATCGATCTCGTAAGGCGTGCCCATGGTCGCGGCGATCATCGACAGATTGCCCCCCAGCAAACGCCCATGAGCGATGCCGGGCTCGATTGTGGTCAACGGCCAGGCCACCGGGTGAGAAAGCACACTGCCCGCCTTCACCTGCCCGCGCAGCATGTTGAAAAACGAGAACTCGGTGGGTTGTTGCTTGTCACCCAGCAGGTCAGCGTTGAGCATCGGGCCATGGAAGGTCACGAACCCTGCATAACGACTGATGGCCGAGTGCAGTGCAGTGACGTCGCTGTAGCCGACGAACGGCTTGGCGTTGTTGCGCAGTAATTCGAAATCGATGCGATCGAGCAAACGTGGCGTACCGTAACCGCCACGCAGACAGATGATCGCGTCGACCTCGCTGTCAGCGAATGCCGCGTGCAAGTCATTGAGCCGCACCTCGTCGCTGCCGGCCAGGTAGCCATCTGTCTGGTAAACGCCGGGAAACACCCGCAATGAATAGCCGCGAGCGCGCATCCAGGCAATGGCTTTGTCGGTATCCAGTGCTGCGGGGCCGGCGGGCGCGATCACGCCGATCAGCCCTTGCGACGATAAGGCCGGAACGGGGGCGTGAGGACAAAGGGTGTGGGTCGGTCGAGCGGTCATCCATGAATCTCCCTGTGTAAAAGCTTCAATACACAGTAGTCAGGAACGGGGACAAACAGAAGAGGGTCCGTCGCCCCGCAGGTTGCAGGAAAAGTCTGTAATTGCCGTGAGCAAGGCAAAAAAACGCCCGCAAGGCTGAAAACCTTGCGGGCGTTTTTTCATTTTTCACAGCAGATCAGGACGACATCAGCTCGGCCTTGACCAGCTTCGCCTGCTCGTCGGCGTGGTACGAGGAACGTACCAACGGGCCGGAAGCGACGTTCTTGAAGCCCATCTTGTAACCTTCCTCGGCAAACCAGGCGAAAGTGTCCGGGTGCACGAAGCGCTGGACCGGCAAGTGGCTGCGGGACGGTTGCAGGTACTGGCCCAGGGTCAGCATGTCGATGTCGTGTTCGCGCATGCGCTTCATGACTTCGATGACTTCTTCGTCGGTTTCGCCTAGGCCCAGCATCAAACCGGACTTGGTCGGAATGTGCGGCATCATCTGCTTGAAACGTTGCAGCAGAGTCAGCGACCACTGGTAATCCGAACCCGGACGCGCAGCCTTGTACAGGCGCGGTACGGTTTCCAGGTTGTGGTTGAACACATCCGGCGGCTCGGCGGCGGTGATTTCCAGCGCGACGTCCATGCGACCACGGTAGTCCGGGACCAGGGTTTCGAGCTGCACGTTCGGCGACAGTTTGCGGATTTCGCGGATGCAGTCGGCAAAGTGCTGGGCACCGCCGTCACGCAGGTCGTCGCGGTCTACCGAAGTGATGACGACGTACTTGAGTTTCAGGTCGGCGATGGCAATGGCCAGGCTTTCCGGCTCGTTGACGTCCAGTGGCTTCGGACGACCATGGCCAACGTCGCAGAACGGGCAGCGACGGGTGCAGATGTCACCCATGATCATGAAGGTCGCTGTGCCGCCGGAGAAGCACTCGCCCAGGTTCGGGCAGGACGCCTCTTCGCACACGCTGTGCAGCTTGTGTTTACGCAGCAGGGCCTTGATGCGATCGACTTCCGGGGAAACCGGGATGCGCACGCGAATCCAGTCGGGTTTCTTCGGCAGTTCAGTGGTCGGGATGATCTTCACCGGGATGCGTGCAACCTTCTCGGCGCCGCGCAGCTTGACGCCGGCTTCAACCTTGGCACGCGGGGCCGGACGCTCGGTGACATCGAGCGTCGGGATCATGGTTTGCACTGCATCAGTAGTCATATCAGTCGATTCCGCCCGTTAGGGTCGTCTGCTCAGCATAGTCGAGGTGTTTGACGAGCTGCGCGCGCAGCCGGGCACTTACCTCGGCAAATTCAATCGATCCTGCGTGATCGCTCAGCTGGGTCATCGCCAGCCCGGCGTAGCCGCAGGGATTAATCCGTCGAAACGGTTCCAGGTTCATATCCACGTTCAAGGCCAGGCCATGAAAGGAGCAACCGTGGCGGATCCGCAGACCCAGAGAAGCGATTTTCGCGCCATCGACATAGACACCCGGCGCATCCGGCTTGGCCACCGCGGTCACGCCGTAGCTGGCCAGCAGCTCGATCAGGCATTGCTCCATGCGGCTGACCAGGTCGCGCACGCCGAACCCCAGCTTGCGCACGTCCAGCAACAGGTAGGCCACCAATTGGCCGGGACCGTGATAAGTCACCTGACCACCGCGGTCGACCTTAACCACCGGAATATCCCCGGGCAGCAACAGGTGTTCAGCCTTGCCGGCCTGGCCCTGGGTGAACACCGGCGGGTGTTCCACCAGCCAGACTTCGTCGGCGGCATCGCTGCCGCGCTCGTTGGTGAAGCGCTGCATGGCATGCCAGACCGGCTCGTAAGCCATCTGACCGAGCTCGCGAAAGCCCAGCGTGCCAGACATCACAGCACCATGTGCACGAAACCGGTAGCCCGCAACTCGCTGTTGATGTCGTACAGCTGTTCCTGGCCGGTGGCGATGATGTGCAACTGGATGGTCGTGTACTTGCCGTTGGTACTCTGCCGTTCGGCAAAGGTTTTGTGGTCAACGGTCGCGTGTTTCTCAAGGATCGCGATGATCTTGTCCTTGAAACCCACGCCTGTGTCGCCAATTACCTTGATCGGGTAATCCGCGCAGGGGAATTCGATTTTTGGCGCCTTTACTTCAGTGTCTGTCATGGCGTAACGGCCTCGTAAGCCGTGGCAACGGACATGGCCCCGCTCCGGATTGGAACGAGGCCATGCAGGTCCACACTAATTCAGTTGAACAAGCCGTAGAAGAATAGACGGATGCTATCCCACATGCGGCGGAAGATACCACCCTCGTCGACCGCGTCCAGAGCGATCAGGTCGGCGCTGTGCACCACCTTGTCGTCCAGTTTCACTTCGACTTTACCGATCACATCGCCCTTGGCGATTGGCGCGACCAGTTGTGGGGTCATGGTCATGCTGGCAGCGAGCTTTTTCAGCTGGCCTTTTGGCAGGGTCATGGTCAGGTCTTGAGCCAGACCGGCCTTGACTTGATTGGTCGTGCCTTTCCAGACAGGTGCCTGAGCCAGCTCGGCGCCCTTCTGATAGAAGGTCTGGGTTTCGAAGAAGCGGAAACCATAGGTCAGCAGCTTCTGGGTTTCGGCAGCACGGGCCACTTCGCTGTTGGTGCCGAACACCACGGCGATCAGGCGCATGCCATCGCGTACAGCCGAAGACACCATGCAGTAGCCGGCTTCGTCGGTGTGACCGGTTTTCAGACCGTCGACGGTCTTGTCACGCCACAGCAGCAGGTTGCGGTTAGGCTGCTTGATGCCGTTCCAGAAGAACTCTTTCTGCGAGTAGATCGCGTAGTGAGCCGGGTCTTCGTGAATGATCGCGCGAGCCAGCACGGCCATGTCGTGAGCCGACGAGTAGTGCTCCGGGTTCGGCAGGCCGGTCGGGTTCATGAAGTGGCTGTTGGTCATGCCCAGATCGCCAACGGTTTTGTTCATCATGTCGGCGAATGCGTCTTCGCTGCCGGCGATGTGCTCGGCGAGCGCAACACTGGCGTCGTTGCCCGACTGAATGATGATGCCGTGCAGCAGGTCGCTGACAGTCACTTGCGTGCCGACCTTGATGAACATCCGCGAACCGCCGGTACGCCAGGCGTTCTCGCTGACGGTCACTGGATCGTTTTCACCAATCTGGCCACGACGGATTTCCAGGGTCGCGATGTAGGCGGTCATCAGCTTGGTCAGGCTGGCCGGTGGCAGACGCTGGTCACCGTTGTTCTCTACCAGCACGTTGCCGCTGCTGGCGTCCATGAGTACGTAGGCTTTGGCGGCCAGTTGCGGTGGCGACGGCATCATCTCGACCGCGAATGCGGCAGGCGAGAGGAGCAGCGGGACTAGCAGGCACAGGCGTTTGGCAAAGGTGGTGATGTTCATCCGTCTCTCGAAATCGCTAATGGAAACTGCCCTAGGGCAAAACTAATCAGACAACTCTCTAAAAAGTTGTCGCGTGTTCAGTTGCTCACTCTGCAACCCTTGCCGGGCTTTTGTTCTTCAACGAGCCAACAACCCGGTTCCCCCCCCAAAACCGCAAGCGAACCGTCAAACAAGAACCAGGTATTACTCGGCGCTGACCAGGCTCGGCGAACCGAGATTGGCCAGCCGCACGCTGTTCTGCACTTGCTGAATTTCACCCGGCGAGCCGATCGGCCCCAGGCGCACTCGATGCAATGTCTGCTGGTTACGCACGATCGAGCTGATGAACACCGGAGCGCTCACCATCCCGCTGAGCTTCGATCTCAGGAGTTCTGCAGCGTCCGGGTTGGCGAACGCGCCCACCTGCAGATACTGGCCAGAGGCTGGTACAGAAGCGTTTTTTTTTGCATCGATTTGCACGGGCACTACGGCCGCGGCGTGTTGCTGCGGCGGTGGCGTCCATTGTTCGACGGTGCCGGCCGACGCCGTAATCACCGGGGCGCTATTTTGCGCGACTTTCGGCTCATTAAGCATCAAGGGCGCCGGACGGCCTTTGGCTGCCCACCATTGCTGCGGGTCGATGCCTTCGACCTTGACCCGCGCCGTGCCGGTTTCGGCATAGCCGAGCTTTTTGGCGGCAGCATAGGACAAGTCGATGATGCGGTCAGAGTAGAACGGCCCACGGTCGTTGACCCGCAGGATCACGGTTTTGTTGTTGTCCAGGTTAGTCACCCGAACGTAACTGGGCAGTGGCAAGGTCTTGTGCGCGGCACTCATGCCGTACAGGTCGTACACCTCGCCATTGGCGGTGTTCTGGCCGTGGAACTTGGTGCCGTACCAGGACGCCGTGCCCGACGCGACGTAGGTCTTGGATTCCTGCTGCGGGAAATAAGTCTTGCCCAGCACGGTGTACGGGTTGGCTTTGTAAGGACCACTGTGCAGGGTCGGCGTGGCATCCGGGATACGCGATACGTCGACGTCCCACCAGGGTGCGCCATCCTTGTGAGCCCGGTTGATATCCAGGCCAGGTGCCGAACGAACGGCGGTCGGAGACTTCTGAGCCGGCGCGCGGCTGGTCGAACAACTGGCGACCAGGACCGTCAACGCGGCGAACGCCATGAGCTTCAGGGGTTTATTCATAGGCAATGCCCGCATTACTTGACGCCCCGTGCTTGGACCAGCTGTTCAGACAGTTGATGTACGGCCATGGCGTACATCACGCTGCGGTTATAACGCGTGATCGCGTAAAAATTCGTCAGGCCCATCCAGTATTCAGGGCCATTGTCACCTTCCAGACGGAAAGCCGTGACTGGCATATCATCGCGCAGCGCATCATGACTCGACCAGCCCAGCGCCCGCAACTCCCCGACGGTTTTCGTCGGCTCGATGCCGGCGGTCAAACCCTCGTCTACCTGATCGCCACGCACATCGGCGCGGCTGACCACAGGTTCGCCGGCAACCCAGCCGTGACGCTTGAAATAACTGGCGACGCTGCCGATGGCATCATCCGGGTTGGTCCAGATATTAATGTGACCGTCACCGTCGAAATCCACCGCATAAGCGCGAAAACTGCTCGGCATGAACTGCGGCAAACCCATGGCTCCGGCGTAGGAGCCTTTGAGGGTCAACGGGTCGACCTGCTCCTCGCGGGCCAGCAGCAGGAATTCACGCAATTCCTTGCGGAAGAATTCGGCACGGGGAGGATAGTCGAAACCCAGGGTCGACAAGGCATCGATTACCCGGAAATTGCCGGTATTTCGACCAAAAAAGGTCTCGACGCCGATGATCGAGACGATCACCTGCGCCGGCACGCCGTATTCCTGCTCGGCGCGAGCCAGGACCGCTTCGTGCTGACGCCAGAAGTCCACACCACGAGCGATGCGCGCGTCGGTGATGAACATCGGGCGATATTCTTTCCACTGTTTAACCCGTTCGGCGGGCTTGGAGATCGCGTCCAGAATCGACTGTTTGCGCTCGGCTTCGCGGAACACGCCCATCAGCTGTTCGCCGGCAAAGCCATAGTCGCGGGTCATTTCACCGACGAACTCGGCCACCTGGGGTGAGCCTTCGTAATCGCCGGCCCACGCTTGCTGCGTGGTACCAAGGATGCTTACCAGGCCGACCCACGGTGCGTATCGAGTCGCCCAGCCACGCATTACTTGCATTGAAATCTTCACCTTATTCAAACCTGTGCGATCCACTTACGATGGGTATGGATCGACATCAAAACCCCAAACGCTGACAGTAGCGTCACCAGCGAAGTTCCTCCGTAGCTAATGAACGGCAACGGCACTCCCACAACCGGCAACAGGCCACTGACCATACCGATGTTGACGAAAACGTAAACAAAAAACGTCATGGTCAGGCTGCCCGCGAGCAATTTGCCGAACAATGTCTGCGCCTGGGCGGTAATCACCAGTCCGCGACCGATCAACAGCAGGTAAATCAGCAACAGTGCGCAGATGCCCACCAGGCCGAATTCTTCGCCCAGCACCGCAATAATGAAGTCGGTGTGGCTTTCCGGCAGGAAGTCCAGGTGCGACTGAGTGCCAAGCAACCAGCCTTTGCCGAACACGCCACCGGAACCAATGGCGGCTTTCGACTGAATGATGTTCCAGCCGGTACCCAGCGGATCGCTCTCCGGGTCGAGGAACGTCAGGACGCGCTGCTTTTGGTAATCGTGCATCACGAAGTACCACATGGCCACAGACACCGGCACGGCGGCAGCAATTACGCTGAGAATCCAGCGCCAGCGCAGGCCGCCCATGAACAGCACGAACGCGCCACCGGCGAGAATAAGCAGTGAAGTGCCGAGGTCGGGCTGGCGCACGATCAAGATGAATGGCAACCCGATCAGAAACAGACTGACGCCCACATGCTTGAGCTGTGGCGGCAAGGAGCGCTTGGCCAGGTACCAGGCGATAGTTGCCGGCATCAAGATCTTCATGAACTCCGAGGGCTGGAAGCGGATCACCCCGGGAATGTTGATCCAGCGCGTGGCACCCATGGCGTTGTGGCCCATGACGTCCACCACCACCAGCAACAGCACGCCGATCACATAACCGACGGGCACCCAGCGGGCCATGAAGCGCGGCTCGAACTGGGCGATGACGATCATCGACACCAGGCCGATGCCAAAGGAAGTCGCTTGCTTGGCCAGCAGATCCCAGCTTTTGCCGCTGGCCGAATACAGCACGAACAGGCTACCGGCCGCGAGGGTCAGCAGCAGGATCAGCAGCGGGCCGTCGATGTGCATGCGTTGCAACAGCGTCGCACGGCGACGCATCACATCCTCGCTGGAGAGGATGCGATCGAAATTACTCTTCACGGGCCGTAGCCTCCGCACTGATAGGGCTGGCGTATTCGGCTTTCAGTCGGCCGTCCTGGTCCAGGAGCCAGGCGTCCATGACTTGACGCACCACAGGCGCGGCGACACCGGAGCCGGACTCACCATTCTCGACCATCACCGACACTACGATTTTCGGGTTTTCGGCCGGCGCGAAGCCAACGAACAAGGCGTGGTCGCGATGGCGCTCCTGAACCTTGGAGCGGTCGTATTTCTCGCCCTGCTTGATCGCGACCACCTGAGCCGTACCACTTTTGCCGGCGATCCGGTATTGCGAACCGATCGCGGCCTTACGCGCGGTGCCGCGGGCACCGTGCATCACCTGCTGCATGCCGTGGTTGACCTTGGTCCAGTCCGACGGGTCGCGCAGGATAATGTCCGGCATTGGATTTTCGTCCACCGGCTTCGCGCCTTCGAGGGTCTTGGCCAAATGCGGACGATTCCAGACACCCTTGTTGGCCACCAGCGCCGTGGCCTGCGCCAACTGCAACGGAGTGGACTGCATATAGCCCTGACCGATCCCGAGAATCAGCGTTTCGCCCGGATACCAGGCTTGACGACGGGTCGCGCGCTTCCATTCCCGGGTCGGCATCAACCCCGGCGACTCTTCGAACATGTCGAGGGAGACTTTCTGGCCAATGCCGAATTTACTCATGTAGGCCGACAACCGATCGATCCCCAGCTTGTGGGCCAGGTCATAAAAGTAGGTGTCATTGGAGCGCATGATCGCCGTGTCCAGATCCACGTAGCCGTCGCCGGTACGGTTCCAGTTACGGTATTTGTGATCGTAGTTGGGCAGTTGGTAGTAACCGGGGTCGTAGACCCGGGTCGACGCCGTAACCACGCCCGCATCCAGACCGGCAATCGCCACCGCTGGTTTAATCGTCGAGCCCGGCGGGTACAGACCACGCAACACGCGGTTGAACAGTGGCCGGTCGATGGAATCGCGCAACTCGGAATAGGCTTTGAAGCTGATGCCGGTGACGAACAGGTTCGGGTCGAAACTCGGCTGACTGACCATCGCCAGCACTTCGCCGGTTTTCGGGTCCAGCGCCACCACCGCGCCACGGCGACCGCCAAGCGCGGCTTCGGCGGCCTCCTGCAATTTGATGTCCAGGCTCAGGACGATGTCCTTGCCGGAAATCGGTTCGGTACGTTTGAGTACCCGCAGCACGCGGCCGCGGGCGTTGGTCTCAACTTCTTCGTAACCCACCTGACCGTGCAGCTCGGGCTCGTAGAACCGCTCGATGCCGGTTTTACCAATTTGATGGGTGCCGCTGTAACCCACCGGATCCAGAGTCTTCAGCTCTTTCTCGTTGATCCGCCCCATGTAACCCACCGAGTGCGCAAAGTGCGCGCCCTGCGGGTAATGCCGCACCAGTTGCGCGACCACTTCCACGCCAGGCAGGCGGAACTGGTTCACCGCGATGCGGGCGATCTGCTCTTCGGTCAGCTCGAACAGGATTGGCACCGGCTCAAACGGTCGGCGCCCCTGACGCATGCGCTTTTCGAAGATCACCCGGTCCTCGGGCGTCAGCTCCAGCACTTCAACGATCACGTCGAGCACTTGCTGCCAGTCACCGGAGCGTTCGCGGGTCATGCTCAGGCTGAAGCTCGGCCGGTTGTCGGCCACCACCACGCCATTGCGGTCGAAGATCAACCCGCGCGTCGGCGGAATCGGCTGCACATGGACGCGGTTGTTTTCCGACAGGGTCGAGTGGTACTCGTACTGGATCACCTGAAGGAAATACAGCCGAGCGATCAGCACGCCAATCAGCGCCACCACTGCAATTGCCCCGAACACGACGCGGCCACGCACCAGACGGGCGTCTTTTTCGTGGTCCTTGATACGGATCGGCTGGGGCATGAGGGCAGAACTACTTGTGGTAAGGGTGGCCGGACAACACTGTCCAGGCACGATACAGCTGTTCGCCGATCAGAATCCGCACCAGCGGGTGCGGCAACGTCAACGGTGACAACGACCAGCGTTGATCCGCCCGGGCACAGACTTCCGGCGCCAGCCCCTCGGGGCCGCCGACCATGAAATTCACCGTGCGCGAGTCCAGCCGCCAACGATCGAGTTCGACCGCCAGTTGCTCGGTGCTCCAGGGCTTGCCGTGGACTTCGAGGGTGACAATGCGCTCGTTCGGCCCGACCTTGGCCAGCATGGCTTCGCCTTCCTGACGGATAAAGCGCGCCACGTCGGCGTTCTTGCCGCGAGTGTTGAGCGGAATTTCCACCAGTTCCAGCGCCAGCTCGGACGGAAGACGCTTGGCATATTCATGCCAGCCTTCTTCCACCCATTTGGGCATGCGTGAACCGACGGCGATCAGTCGCAGTCGCACAGCGTTCCCTTATTGCTGGTCTTTGTTGAGCTTGATGAAATGCTCATGGGTGTTTTCCGGGCTGTGGTGCGCGGCGCTGCCGGCACGGCTCTGCTCGGCACCCTGCCACAAACGCTCCAGGTCATAGAACTGGCGAGCGCTGGCAGTCATCATGTGCACGATGACATCGTCCATATCCAGCAACACCCAGTCGCTGTCGCCCTTGCCCTCTTCACCCAACGGCTTGACGCCCTGGGCCTTGACCGCCTCGCGGACCTTGTCCAGCATCGCGCCGATCTGGCGGTTGGAAGTACCGGTAGCAATGATCATGAAGTCAGTGATGCTCTGCTTTTCACGAACGTCGATCACCAGAACATCCTGGGCCTTGACGTCCTCCAGGGCTGCAACGGCAACCTTGACCAGCTCTTCGCCGCGCAGTTCCGGGCCGGTATTGGCCACTACTGGCAGCGGAGCGCTCTTGAACGTGCCCTTGCGCTTTACTTTGTTTACGTCTTTGTCAGTCATATAAAACTCGTTTTGCTCGTGTGTTCGGGCGCTTCGATACACGCATTCACGTGCCTTGAAGCGCGCCCTTTTTCAGTTCGACGCACGGTAAAGCCCGTGCGCATCGATGTAGGCCAGGACCGCGTCGGGCACCAGGAAACGTACCGACTTACCGCTGGCCAGCAGTTGACGGATCTGGGTGGCGGATACCGCGAGCGGCGTCTGCCAGACGAATGCAATCTGTCCGCTCGGCCCTTTGAGGGCCAGCGGGTCGCTCACCGAGCGCGCTGCCAGCAGGTTGCGCAAGGCATCCGGCGGTTCGCTGTCGGCATCCGGGCGTTGCAGCACCAGGATGTGGCAATGCTGGAGCAACTCTTCCCAGCGGTGCCAAGTGGGCAGGCCGCAAAATGCGTCCCAGCCCAAAAGTAGAAAAACCTGGTCTGGGGCGGCCAATTCGGCGCGCATCAGTTCCAGGGTGTCGATGGTGTAGGACGGTTTGTCCCGCTGCAATTCGCGGGCGTCCACCACCAACGGAGGCACACCGGCCACCGCGCACTTGACCATCGCCAGACGGTCCTTCGCCGACACTTGCGGCGTACCGCGATGAGGCGGCCTGGCACTGGGTGTCAGACGCAACTCATCGAGCGCCAGCGATTCGGCGACTTCCAGCGCACCGCGCAAATGGCCGATGTGCACCGGGTCGAAGGTCCCGCCCAGTACGCCAATGCGTCGAGGCAGAGGCTCGCTGGCGGTCACTTGGATTGACGGGTCGAAGTCGCCCAAGTCAGACCGACTCCTGGCCGCGCAACTGACCGTCACCGATCACGATGTACTTCTCGCAGGTCAGACCTTCGAGGCCCACCGGGCCGCGGGCGTGCAGCTTATCAGTAGAAATGCCAATCTCGGCACCCAATCCGTATTCGAAGCCATCGGCGAAGCACGTCGGGGTGTTGATCATGACCGAAGACGAATCGACTTCAGCCACGAAACGCCGGGTGTCTGCCAGGTTTTCGCTGACGATCGAATCGGTGTGATGGGAGCCGTACTTATTAATGTGCTCGATGGCCTGATCCAGACCGTCGACCACGCGGATCGAGAGGATCGGCGCCAGGTATTCGGTGTGCCAGTCTTCTTCAGTCGCTGCAATGGCCTCGATGATCGCCTGGGTACGCTCGCAACCGCGCAGTTCGACGCCTTTTTCGCGGAACTGGGCAGCCATCGATGGCAGGAAATCCTTGGCGACTGCCTGATCGACCAGCAAGGTTTCCATGGCGCCACAGATGCCATAACGGTAAGTCTTGGCGTTGAACGCGATGCGCTGGGCTTTCGGCAGATCGGCATGAGCGCTGACATAGACGTGACAGATGCCGTCCAGGTGCTTGATGACGGGCACGCGGGCATCGCGACTGACCCGTTCGATCAGGCCACGGCCACCCCGGGGCACGATGACATCGACGTATTCGGGCATGGTGATCAGCGCGCCGACGGCCGCACGGTCGGTGGTTTCGACCACTTGCACCACGGCGGCAGGCAGATCGGCCTCGGCCAGGCCGCGCTGGATGCAGGCAGCAATAGCACGGTTGGAATGAATCGCCTCGGAGCCGCCACGCAGAATGGTCGCGTTGCCGGACTTCAGGCACAGGCTGGCGGCATCGATGGTCACGTTCGGCCGTGATTCGTAGATGATCCCGATCACGCCCAATGGCACACGCATCTTGCCGACCTGGATGCCGGACGGGCGATAACTCATGTCGCGGATCGCACCCACCGGGTCCGGCAGTGCCGCGACCTGACGCAAACCGACGATCATGCCGTCGATGCGCTCCGGGGTCAGTGCCAGGCGTTCCAGCAGAGCAGGCTCCAGACCATTGGCGCGACCGGCGGCCAAATCCAGCTCATTGGCAGCCGTCAGTTCGGCGCGTGCAGCGTCCAGCGCATTGGCAGCCGCCTGCAGCGCACGGTTTTTCTGCGCGGTGCTGGCACGGCCGATCACGCGGGAAGCTTCGCGGGCGGCGCGACCCAAACGGGTCATGTAGTCAAGAACGGACTCAGTCATGGTCTGCAATGGTCTTTGCTAAGGTCTTGGTAAAGAGTAAAGCGGCAGATTATAGCTGCCGCGTCCCGGGACTAACAGCGGTGACAGGCGGATGGTCGAAATGGAGCGCAATTTGCCGACGTTCAGCCGTGATTAAGCTGCATATTGTTATCATCACGACTCAATCAGCCCTGATAAACGCTGTTCATCATGACCAATCTGACTGTTCGTGCCTCCACTACGTCCCCGCCCAAGGGGCTGCCGGATGCATTTTTCGACCGCGACGCCCAAACGCTAGCCCGGGATTTATTGGGCAAAATCATCCGTCATCGGGTCGGCGACCTGTGGCTCAGTGCCCGGATCATCGAGACCGAAGCCTATTACTGCGAAGAAAAAGGCAGCCACGCCTCTCTTGGCTACACAGAAAAGCGTAAGGCTTTGTTTCTGGATGGCGGCCACATCTATATGTATTACGCCCGCGGCGGCGATTCGTTGAACTTCAGCGCTCAGGGCCCCGGCAATGCGGTGTTGATCAAGTCCGCCTATCCATGGGTCGACGAACTGAGCGGGCCGGCGAGCCTGGCGCAGATGCTATTGAACAATCCCGATGCCCGGGGCCGCCCTCGCCCCTCACAAAAATTGTGTGCTGGACAAACGCTGCTCTGCAGAGCGCTGGGGCTGAAGGTGCCAGTCTGGGACGCCAAACGCTTCGACCATGAAGTGCTGCTGGTGGAAGATGTCGGGCCAGCGCCCGGCCACATCATCCAGACCACACGCCTGGGCATTCCCCACGGGCGCGACGAACACTTGATGTACCGTTTTGTTGATGCGGCTTACGCACTTTACTGCACGCGCAACCCGCTGCGCCGGGGGCAAGTCGAAGGTCGCGATTATTTTTTGTTGTCCTGATACCTGCTGAATCTTGATGCAAAGGAGATCCCTGTGGGAGCGGGCTTGCCCGCGATAGGGCCATACCGGTCGACATTAAGGCTGACTGTCACGGCGCCATCGCGGGCAAGCCCGCTCCCACAGGGTTTTATGGTGCTGTTTAAATTGTGTTCGCCCACCAAGGGCCAATTGAATCAGACGGAGTTGTTTTTATGGGCCCATGGCTCGATAGCGTGACCGGTTGGCTGACGGTCAATCCGCAATGGCTGGCCGCGGCAGTGTTCATAGTGGCTTGTATGGAATGCCTGGCGATTGTCGGACTGATCGTGCCTGGCACGGTGTTGCTGTTTGCCGTAACGGTACTGGCTGGCAGTGGCGCGCTGCCATTGGGTGAAACGCTGCTGCTGGGCTTTCTCGGCGGTGTGCTGGGCGACATCGTTTCGTACTTTTTAGGGCGACATTTCCACCAGAACATCCGTCGCCTGCCGGGGTTGCGCCATCATCCGGAATGGATCGCCGGGGCCGAGGCTTATTTCCAGCGTTATGGCATCGCCAGCCTGTTGGTCGGACGCTTTATCGGCCCGCTGCGGCCAATGCTGCCAATGGTCGCCGGGATGTTCGACATGCCCTTCCCGCGCTTCGCCGTCGTCAGCCTGTTGGCTGCCGCGGGCTGGAGCCTCGCCTATCTCCTGCCGGGCTGGGCCACCGGGGCCGCGATTCGCCTGCCATTGCCGGAAGGTTTCTGGCCTGAAGCCGGGATTGTCGCCGGCAGCATTGCAGTGATGGTCGGTCTGAGCGCAAACAGCAGCCTGCGCCGCCATCGCCGGGCGACCCTCTGGATCAGCAGCATGAGCCTGTTGATCCTGATCGGCCTGTTCATCGGCTATCCGCACCTGACCGCCCTTGACCAAGGACTGATGACCCTGATACAGGAACACCGTAGCCCGGTGCTTGATGAAGTGGCTGTGGTGTTCACGCTGATCGGTGAGTTCCGCAACATGTTCATGTTCAGCGCGCTGCTGACAGTCTTGCTATTGCTGACACGACAATGGCGACACGCACTCTTCGCCGGCGGCACCCTGCTGTTCACCGCACTGGGCAACACCGCGACCAAGCACTTTTTCGCCCGTGTGCGCCCGGAAGTGCTGAGCGATCCACTGACCAGCTACAGCATGCCCAGCGGCCATGCCTCGGGCTCTTTCGCGCTGTTCTTGACGCTCGCTGTGCTGGCGGGTCGCGGGCAACCGCCGCGCATGCGCCTGACCTGGTTATTGGTGGGCTGCTTGCCGGCGCTGATGATTGCCTTCTCGCGGGTGTACCTGGGCGCGCACTGGCCGACCGATGTACTGGCCGGCGCGATGCTGGCGGCGTGCGTGTGTGCAGTGAGTCTTTGGCTGACTCAACGCCAGACTTCGCTCAACGCCATGCCGCCGAAAATCTGGTGGCTGGTATTGCCGTCGTTGGTGGCGTTGTTCGGTTTCTTTGTGTTGAGACACATGCCGCATGCGATGTTGCGGTATGCGTACTGAAAAAATCAAAAGATCGCAGCCTTCGGCAGCTCCTACAGGGTGTACGCCAATTTAATGTAGGAGCTGCCGGAGGCTGCGATCTTCTAGCGGACGTCAGGCAAACAACTCACCCTGCAACTCATCCAGCAACGCCTGAATCGCATCCAGCCGCTGCTGCGGATCATCAAGTTGCAGCAGGTCTATCTTGTCCACCTCGGCAAACGGCAACAGGTAGGCCAACTGATTGGCCAGCGACTGTTGCCCCGTCGCTTCGGTGCCCATGCTCAACGCTTCGACCATCGGGTGCTCCGCCAAAGCCTTGAGCAGCGCGACAAGGTCGGCGTCGTCATCCTGTAGCGGTTGCTCAGGCTCATCTTTGAGCCACTCGACTTCGGCGACGATCAACTGGTCGCGCTGCACCTCAGTGCGCACTACATGGAAACGCCGCCCGCCCTTCACCCGAATGCCCAGCAGGCCATTGTCCTGCTGGTGGAAGTCGGTGATCAGCGCCTCGCACCCCACTCGTGCGTAGCCTTCGGGGGCGATGCCGACTTCTTCACCGTCGAGGATGCACACCACACCGAAGCCGCCGCCCTGTTTCATGCAGCGACCGATCATGTCCAGGTAGCGCGCCTCGAAGATCTGCAAGTCGAGGATGCAATCCGGAAACAACACCGTGTTCAGCGGAAAAAGCGGCAAGCTCATAGACATTTCCTTACACCACCATCGACACCGCCAACGGCAGGAACACCGCCGTGGCCACGCCCATCAGACTCATCGCCAGTGCCGCAAAGGCACCGCACTCTTCACTTTCCTGCAAGGCCACCGAAGTGCCGACGGCGTGGGCGGTCATGCCCAGGGCCATGCCGCGGGCCTCTGGGCTGTGGACACCGAGGCGGGTCAGAAGACTCGGCCCGAAGATCGCCCCGATCACTCCGGTAATCAACACGAACACCGCGGCCAACGCCGCGACGCCACCAATCTGCTCCGCCACCAGCATGGCAATCGGCGAGGTCACCGATTTGGGTGCCATGGTCATCAGGATCATGTGTTCGGCGCCGAACCACCAGCCCAGCAGTACACCCATGCCCGTGGCGACTACACCACCTATCACCAGCGTAGTAAATATCGGCCAGAACAACTGCCGGATCCGTCGCAGGTTGAGGTACAGCGGCACCGCCAGCGCAACAGTCGCCGGCCCGAGCAAGATGCTGAGGATCTCGGTGCTCTTGCGGTATTCGGCGTAACTCAGACCGCAACCGACCAGTACAGCGATGACCAGCAACATGGAGACCAGCACCGGTTGCAGAAAAACCCAGCGGGTTTTCTCAAAGGCTGCCAGCACCAACTGATACGCCCCCAGCGTAATGCCAATACCGAACAATGGATGATGAATCACCGACGCCCAGGCGCCGTGCCAATCGAAAATCATTGGCCGTCCTCGCGATGAGCGTGAGGCTTGACCATGCGCTGCATCAGCACGCCGGCGAAGGCCATCGACAACAGCAGTGACAGCACCAGCGCACCGGTGATCGCCCAGAAATCCGCGGCAATGTCGGCGGCGTAAACCATCACGCCTACGGCCGGGGGAACCAGCAGCAACGGCAGGTAACGCAACAAACTGCTGGCCGCGAGGTTCAGGGGTTCACCGACTTGACCGCGGATAATCAGATATCCCAGCAGCAACAATAGGCCAATGATCGGCCCCGGCAGTACCGGCAAAAACAGATGATTGAGGGCGGTGCCGAGCAATTGAAAAAGCACCAGCCAGGTCAGGCCACGTAACAACATCCATCATCTCCCACGCGCGCTCCCCACAAAGAAGGGGCCCGACATTATAAGCATGCCAACGCTATGAATCGGCATTCGCCAAAAGCATGGTTAGTTGACCGGAACAATTTGTCATGTTGATCTAAAGTGGTTCGCAAGGGAGGTCATCCCCCCGCTCGAAAAACCAAAAACCGATGAACCCAAGGAGAGTCTCAATGCCCTATGTTCCAGTTGCGGAGCTCAAAGATTATGTCGGCAAGGAACTCGGATGTTCCCAGTGGCTCACCATCGATCAGGAACGCATCAACCTGTTCGCAGAAGCCACAGGCGATTATCAGTTCATCCATGTCGATCCGGTCAAAGCTGCGCAAACACCTTTTGGCAGCACCATTGCCCATGGCTTCCTGTCGTTGTCGCTGATCCCCAAACTGATGGAAGACATCCTCATCCTGCCCGAAGGCGCGAAGATGGTGGTCAACTACGGTCTGGACAGCGTTCGTTTCATCCAGCCTGTGAAGGTCAATTCCAGGGTGCGACTCAAGGTCGACATGAACGAGGTCATCGAGAAGAAACCCGGCCAATGGCTGCTCAAGGCCACCGCCACGCTTGAAATCGAAGGGTCGGACAAACCGGCGTATATCGCCGAGCCACTGTCCCTCTGCTTCGTGTAAAGCATCCCGGATGCGAAGCAGCTCACGCTGTTTCGCGCCGTGTCTGTGCTGTGTCCCTATAAATGCGACACATAGCTGCGGCATACTCGGTCGCCTAATTGCCCGGATCCCGCTATGCGCTCACTTGCACTCCTTGCTCTGACCCTGTTGCTCACCGCTTGCGGCGATGGCGAATCGCTGTTGCCCCCCGATGCCCGCCTGCCGGACGGCGGACGCTATCGCGGTGATCTGGTCAACGGCTTGCTGCAAGGTGAAGGCCGCATCGATTACCCGAACGGCAGCTGGTACGCCGGCCAGTTCGACAAAGGCCAATGGCATGGCCAGGGCGAATGGCATGGCAGCAACGGCGAGGTCTATCGCGGGCAATTCCAGCAAGGGCTGTTTGACGGCCAAGGCACGCTGACCACCACTGGCAGCAGCTATACCGGCGGTTTCAAGGCAGGTCGACGCGACGGTGAAGGTACCCTCAAAGAAAACGCCATGACCTACCGCGGCGAATTCAAGGCCGATCAATATTCAGGGCTCGGTCGTCTGGAACTCGCAGACGGCAGCCAATACCAGGGTCAATTCGCCCACGGCAAACCCAACGGCGAAGGCCAGCGCAGCGATGCCAGCGGCAATCAGTTCACCGGGCATTTCGCCAACGGCCAGCTGGAAGGCAATGGCACCTTTAACAGCGCCGATGGCGATATCTATGTCGGCGGTTTCAAGAACAATCAACTGCATGGCAAGGGCCGCTACGAAAACGCCGATGGCGATGTCTGGCTCGGTCAGTTCAAGGAAGGCGCGCTCAGCGGCAAGGGCGAGTTGATCGGCGCCGACGGCAGTCACTACATCGGTCAGTTCAGCGACTGGCGCTTCACCGGTCAGGGTCGCTTGAACCTGGCCGATGGCAGCTTCTATATCGGCCAGTTCGACGGCGACAACTATCAGGGCCAAGGTACTTTGGTGCTGACCGATGGCACGGTGCAGAGCGGCACCTGGGTCAATAGTCAGCGCGTGCGCGACGCCGACGGCAAGCTGCTACCCGACCCCCTCGAACTTGGCTTGCTGGCCCAGGGTCGCTTGCTCGATGATGCAATGGCCAACGTGCCCGCCTCGACCCCGGCGGTCGAACTGTACACCTTGACCTTGGGCGGCGATGGCAAGCAGAGCGTGTTCCTGCGCGAGTCCGACTACGTCGCCAACATGCTCGCCAGCCGTTTCGGCGCCTTCGGTCAGATCCGCCTGGTCAACCATCGCGATCACCTCGGCGACCGGCCGATGGCCACCCGGGAGAACCTGCGCCGCGCCGCCCAGACCCTGGCCGAACGCAGCGGCCCGGAAGACTTGCTGTTCATTTACCTGACCAGCCACGGCACCAGCGAACACGAACTGGTGCTCGACCAGCCACGCATGGAACTGGCCGATTTGCCGGCCGACGAACTCGCCGCCGTCCTCGCGCCCCTGAAGAAGCGCGACAAGATCATTGTGATTTCGTCTTGCTATTCCGGCGGCTTCATCCCCGCCCTCAAGGACGAACGCACCCTGATCATGACCGCCTCGCGCGCCGATCGAGTGTCCTTTGGGTGCTCCGAAGAAGCCAACTTCACTTATTTCGGCGACGCGCTGTTCGCCCAGGCGCTGAACCAGACCGACGATCTGGAGCAAGCCTTCAAACTGGCCAGCGCCACCGTGGCCGAGCGTGAACTGGCCGACAGCTTCGAAGCTTCCGAGCCACAGATCTGGGCGCCGAAAACCGTTCTCAGCCACTGGCAACTGTTGCGCAAACAACAGGCACGAAAGGCACTGCAAAGTGTCTCTATCAGCAAGGATGAAAAGAGCAACTAAGCTGAATAGTATCAAGGGGGAATGACTATGTACTTGACGCCTCAGCATGTATTGCTTGCCGGAGCTACCGGGTTAACCGGTGAACATTTGCTTGACCGTCTACTCAACGAGCCAACGATTACACGGGTATTAGCCCCCTCACGTCGACCACTGGCAGAGCATCCTCACCTGGAAAACCCGGTCGGCGACCCAGCGGTGTTTTTGCCGCAATTGAACGGTCGCGTCGACATTGCCTACTGCTGCCTGGGCACCACGATCAAGCAGGCCGGCTCCGAGGAAGCGTTTCGCGCGGTGGACCTGGACATGGTCGTGGCCTTCGCCAAACGTGCACGGGAAATGGGTGCACGGCACTTGATCGTGATCAGCGCTCTGGGTGCCGATCGGCGATCCTCGATTTTCTACAACCGGGTTAAAGGGGAGATGGAACACGCATTGCGCGCGCAGAATTGGCCGCAGCTGACCATTTGCCGGCCTTCGCTGTTGCTGGGCGATCGCGTCGAGCCACGACTGGGCGAGAAAGTCGCCGGTCCGTTGTCCCGATTGATTCCGGGCAAGTACCACGGCATCGAAGCCTGCCAACTGGCCCGCGCCATGTGGCGCCTGGCGCTGGAAGAGCAGGATGGTGTACGGATTGTCGAGTCGGATGAGTTGCGTAAGTTGGGTAAGTAAGATCAAAAGATCGCAGCCTTCGGCAGCTCCTACATAGGTATGTGTACACCTGTAGGAGCTGCCGAAGGCTGCGATCTTCTGCTTTTTACAATCCGCCAGTCGCTTGAAAACTTACGCCAATCACCGTCAACAACGACAGCGGCAACAGCAGCGTGTCGAGCAAGGCACTGGCCGGCAGGTCAACACCCGGATAACTCGGCGCTTCTGCGCCGAACCTATCCCTGGCGCAGCACCCGCCGTTCATCGCATACCAATCCAGACGCGTCCCCGAATACACCACCGGCGCCCCGGGCTTGGCTGCATCAAGGGTTCGTGCCGTGGCGCAGCCCGCCAACTGCAAAGCCAGCAGGATGATCAGCAGCTTATTCATCGCTGCTCAAATGGTGTTCGCCCCAGCGCGGCAGCATGTCTTGCGGGATGTTCAAACAGTTGAGAATTCGCGCCACGACGAAGTCGATCAAGTCATCGATGGTTTGCGGCTGGTGATAGAAGCCCGGTGACGCCGGCAGAATGGTCACGCCCATGTTCGACAACTTGAGCATGTTCTCCAGATGAATGCTCGAATACGGCGCCTCGCGCGGCACCAGAATCAGCTGGCGGCGCTCCTTCAAGGTCACGTCGGCAGCCCGCTCGATCAAGTTGTTGCAGGCCCCGGTCGCGATAGCCGACAAGGTCCCGGTGGAACACGGCACCACCACCATCGCCGCTGGCGAGCCAGACCCTGAGGCCACCGGCGACATCCAGTCTTCCTTGCCATACACCCGAATCTGCCCGGCGGCGGCGCCGGTGTATTCAGTGAGGAAGGCTTGCATCATCTGCGGTTTCGACGGCAGCGAGACATCAGTCTCGGTAGCCATCACCAGTTGCGCAGCCTTGGAAATCAGGAAGTGCACCTCGCGGTCTTCACGCACCAGGCAGTCGAGCAGGCGCAAGCCGTACTGGGCGCCCGAAGCGCCGGTCATCGCCAGCGTGATGCGTTCCGGGCCGTTGTTCATTGCAGCGCCTCGGCCAATTTGCCGTGCAGGCCGCCGAAGCCGCCGTTGCTCATGATCACCACATGCGTGCCGGGCTGGGCCTGGCTCTTCACGCGCTCGATGATGCCTTCCAGCGAATCGCTGACGATCGACGGGACGGTGCACAACGCAGCGGTGCCGCCAAGATCCCAACCGAGGTTGGCCGGCGAATACCAGATCACCTGATCAGCATCGACCACACTTTCCGGCAAGCCATCGCGGTGAGCGCCGAGCTTCATGGAATTGGAGCGCGGTTCGATGATCGCGATCAACGGCGCGTCGCCAATGCGTTTACGCAGGCCGTCGAGGGTGGTGGCGATGGCCGTCGGGTGGTGAGCGAAGTCGTCGTAAATGGTGATGCCACGCACTTCCGCGACTTTTTCCATCCGGCGCTTCACGCTTTTGAACGCGCTCAATGCAGCAATGCCCATCGACGGTACAACGCCGACGTGACGTGCAGCGGCCAAGGTGGCCAAGGCGTTGGCGACGTTGTGCTGACCGGTCATGTCCCACTCGACCACGCCTTGAACGGCGCCTTCGAACATCACTTCGAATTTCGAGCCGTCTTCACTGAGCAGTTTGACTTGCCACTGACCGCCGGCACCGGTGGTTTGCACCGGGGTCCAGCAGCCCATTTCGATCACGCGCAGCAATGCCGGCTCGGTGGTCGGATGGATCACCAGGCCTTCGCTCGGGATGGTCCGAACCAAGTGGTGGAACTGACGTTCGATGGCCGGCAGATCGGGGAAAATGTCGGCATGATCGAACTCAAGATTGTTCAGGATCGCCGTGCGCGGGCGGTAGTGAACGAATTTCGAGCGTTTGTCGAAGAATGCACTGTCGTATTCGTCGGCTTCGATCACGAAGAACGGCGTATCACCCAGACGCGCCGACACCGAGAAATTCTGCGGCACGCCGCCGATCAGGAAACCCGGGCTCATACCGGCATGTTCCAGGACCCAGGCGAGCATGCTGCTAGTGGTGGTTTTGCCGTGAGTGCCGGCAACCGCCAGCACCCAGCGACCTTGCAGTACGTGATCGGCCAGCCATTGTGGGCCGGAGACGTACGGCAGGCCTTTGTTCAGCACATATTCGACGGCCGGGTTGCCGCGGGACATGGCGTTGCCGATCACCACCAGGTCCGGGGCCGGATCGAGCTGTGCCGGGTCGTAACCTTGGGTCAACTCAATGCCCTGGGCTTGCAGCTGAGTGCTCATTGGCGGATAGACGTTGGCATCGGAGCCCGTCACGTGATGGCCCAGCTCTTTGGCCAGAACCGCCATCGAACCCATGAAAGTGCCGCAGATACCAAGAATATGAATGTGCATAGTCGACCTCGTAAAACATGGCCGCAGGTTAGCGTAGGGAGGGGAAAATCGCACCTTGTGTTTCGCCCACACTGACGCCATCGCGGGCAAGCCCGCTCCCACAGGGTCTGCGCTGCCCTTGTGGGAGCGGGCTTGCCCGCGATTGGCCGCGACTCGGTTTACCGGGCGATCCCATGCTTACGCAGCTTTCTGTAGAGGGTATTGCGGCTGACGCCCAGCTGCTCAGCCGTGTGCGTCATGTGCCAGCGCTGCTGTTCGAGCACCGTCAGCAAGGCCAGCCGTTCGGCATCATCCAGCGGATACTCGGACGGTTCTTCAACCGCCGACGCCGTCACCGGCCGGGCCTGGCGAATCATCGCCGGCAAATCCTCCAGCCCGATCCGACCGCCGTCACATAGCGCCGCCAAAGTCCTCAGCACATTGCGCAACTGCCGCACATTCCCCGGCCAGGCAAAATCCAGCAAGGCCTGCCGCGCCGGCCCGTCGATCAATACCGTCTCCCCACCCGCCTCTTCGGCCAGCAAAAAGTCGAGTAACTGTGATTTGTCAGCGCGCTCACGCAGCGCCGGCAATGCGACCTCCAGCCCATTGAGCCGGTAATACAAATCCTCGCGGAAACTGCCGTCCTGCACCCGCTCAAGCAAATTGCGGTGGGTGGCGCTGATGATCCGCACATTGACCGATTCCGGCTCACCGCCAATCGGCACCACCTGACGGTCTTCCAGCACCCTTAAGAGACGGGTCTGCATGCTCAGCGGCATGTCACCGATTTCATCGAGGAACAACGTCCCGCCATCGGCCTGCTGCAGCTTGCCGCGCATGCCTTCCTTGCGGGCACCGGTGAAGCTGCCGCCGCGATAGCCGAACAGTTCGCTTTCGATCAGGCTTTCGGGAATCGCCGCGCAATTGAGAGCAACGAAAGATTTTGCTGCCCGTTGACTGGCCTGATGCACGGCTTTGGCGAAGGCTTCCTTGCCGGAACCGGTTTCGCCGTTGATCAGCAACGGCACATCCCGTTCAAACACGCGCAAGGCCTTGCGGAAATCCTCCTGCAACGCGGCATCGCCCAGGCAAATGCCCGACAAGCGCGGACGCTCGGCAACCATCGGGCTTTGCACCACTGGCACCGGAATACTGCGCGGCTGCCCGCGCAATACGGCAAACAGCCGCCGCCCGTCACGGGTGCGCAACGGCCAACTGGCGCTGGCACTAGGGCTCGCGCGGCCGAGCAATTCATCCAGCGAGCAGTCGAAAAACGCCTCCACCGGTTTACCCAACAGCCCGCCACGAATATGCCCCAGCAAATTCAGCGCACTCTGGTTCACCGCACAGATCCGCCCTTCCCCGTCAAACGCCAGCAACCCTTCGCTGAACAGCCCGACGGATTCGGCCTGCAGGTGAAAACGCAGCAACCATTGATTGTCGAAGTAGCGCAGGAAATAGCAGCTCTCGATCATCTTCGCCGACAGATTGACCAGGGCCATGGTGTGGAACTGGCTCTGACGCGAAACCTCGTGACGCGCCGAAGACACGTCGAGCACCGCCAGCAGCTCGCCGTGCGGATCGAACACCGGGCTCGCCGAGCAGGTCAGGCCGGTGTGACGGCCACGAAAATGTTCGTCTTGATGGATGGTCAGGGACTGACGCTCCACCAGGCAGGTGCCGATGCCATTAGTGCCTTCGCAGGCTTCGCTCCAGTCGGCGCCCAGCCAAAGACCGGCGCGCTCGAAAATCTTCCGTTCGGTGGGCGCAGTGACGCAGTTGAGGATCACCCCGCGGGCGTCGGTCAGCAGCACCGCGTGGCCGGCGCCGGAAAGTTGCTGGTGGAGGCTGGTCATTTCGTTGCCGGCGATCTGCAGCACTTGCTGCAAGCGTTCGCGGCTTTCCAGCACGCGGCCATGTTCCAGCACCGTCGGCGCCATGGTCAGGGCCGGGTCGAGGTGATAGTCCTCAAGACAACGCAGCCAGGAACGAGCAATGGACGGATCGCTACCGGGACCGTGCAGGTGGGATTTACCCTGGGTCACGGTCAGCACTTGCTGGGCATGGCGACTCAAATGGTTGTCGTGCATTTCTTATTATTCTCCCCGAGCGGTTTACATCCCCCTGTAGGAGCGAGGCTTGCCCGCGAAGAACGATAACGCGGTGCATCAGGCAAACCGCATCATGGCCTTCGCGGGCAAGCCTCGCTCCTACAGGGAGGGAGGTTCGAGCATCCTCCAGCCTAGCCTGCATTGCAATGCTGGCAAGACCCGCCAGTCACACGTTGTGCCACAAACGGTACAAAGTGTCACGGCGGCTGTACCGCAAGCGTCACAAACGCCACCCATCCGTCCGACAAAAAACACGCAAGGCCTTGATTTACCGGACCTGCAAGGCGCTGGCCCGACCTTTGCTCTACGCTTAATGCAGCGCTTTAGCGCGTCCTCCCTTATAAGCACAAAAGCCAAGGAGAAACCCATCATGCGTTACGCTCACCCCGGTACTGAAGGCGCTATCGTTTCGTTCAAGAGCAAATACGGTAACTACATCGGCGGCGAGTTCGTCGCGCCTGTCAAAGGTCAGTACTTCACCAATACGTCGCCGGTCAACGGCCAACCTATTGCCGAATTCCCGCGTTCCACCGCCGAAGACATCGAAAAGGCCCTGGACGCGGCCCATGCCGCCGCCGATGCCTGGGGCGCCACGTCCGCCCAGGCTCGCTCGCTGGTCCTGCTGAAAATCGCCGATCGCATCGAACAGAACCTGGAAGTGCTGGCGATCACCGAATCCTGGGACAACGGCAAGGCCGTGCGCGAAACCCTCAACGCCGACATCCCGCTGGCCGCCGACCATTTCCGCTACTTCGCCGGTTGCATCCGCGCCCAGGAAGGCAGCGCCGCCGAGATCGACGGCAACACCGTGGCCTATCACATCCATGAACCGCTGGGCGTGGTCGGGCAGATCATTCCGTGGAACTTCCCGATTCTGATGGCCGCCTGGAAACTCGCCCCGGCCCTGGCCGCCGGTAACTGCGTGGTCCTCAAACCGGCCGAGCAAACCCCGCTGGGCATCACCGTGCTGATGGAACTGATCGGCGACCTGTTGCCACCCGGCGTACTCAATGTGGTGCAAGGCTTCGGCAAAGAAGCCGGGGAAGCCCTGGCCACCAGCAAGCGCATCGCCAAGATCGCCTTCACCGGCTCGACCCCGGTCGGCTCGCACATCATGAAATGCGCCGCCGAGAACATCATTCCGTCCACCGTGGAGCTGGGTGGCAAGTCGCCAAACATCTTCTTCGCCGACATCATGCAAGCCGAAGAAACCTTCATCGAAAAAGCCGCCGAAGGCCTGGTGCTGGCGTTCTTCAACCAAGGCGAAGTCTGCACCTGCCCATCCCGTGCATTGGTGCAAGAGTCGATCTACGACGACTTCATGAAAGTCGTGATGAAGAAAGTGCTGTCGATCAAACGTGGCGACCCGCTGGACACTGACACCATGGTCGGCGCCCAGGCGTCCGAGCAGCAATTCGACAAAATCCTCTCGTACCTGGAAATCGCCAAGGGCGAAGGCGCCGAGCTGCTGACCGGTGGCAAGGTGGAAAAACTCGAGGGCAGCCTGGCGACCGGGTATTACATCCAGCCGACCCTGCTCAAGGGCACTAACAAAATGCGCGTGTTCCAGGAAGAAATCTTTGGCCCGGTGGTGAGCATCACCACCTTCAAGGACGAAGCCGAAGCCCTGGCCATCGCCAACGACACCGAGTTCGGCCTGGGCGCCGGTCTCTGGACCCGCGATATCAACCGCGCCTACCGCATGGGCCGCGCCATCAAGGCCGGTCGCGTGTGGACCAACTGCTACCACCTGTACCCGGCGCACGCCGCGTTCGGTGGTTACAAGAAGTCCGGCGTCGGTCGTGAAACCCACAAAATGATGCTCGACCACTATCAGCAGACCAAAAACCTGCTGGTGAGCTACGACATCAATCCATTGGGCTTCTTCTAAACGCCTGTCGCGAGCAAGCCACTTCCCCTGTGGGAACGGGCTTGCTCGCGAAGCGGTTGAACATTCAGCAGAAATATCTAGCGCCACCCCGGCAAAAACGCCGACTAAAAAACAATAAGAACAGGTGAACCCTATGCCTAGCGATCAAGCCAGCGCGCAGCCGGCTATCTCCTCGGTCGACTTCGAAAAAGTCGGCTCCGATTATTTCCAACAACGTGAACTGAAAAAAGGTGCGGCGGGCTGGGTCCTGCTGGTGGGCCTGGGTGTGGCTTATGTCATCTCAGGTGACTACGCCGGCTGGAACTTCGGTTTGGCCCAAGGCGGATGGGGCGGCATGTTTCTCGCCACGTTGCTGATGGCCACCATGTACTTGTGCATGTGCTTCTCCCTGGCCGAATTGTCTTCGATGATCCCGACCGCCGGCGGGGGCTACGGATTTGCCCGTAGCGCATTCGGGCCGTGGGGCGGGTTCCTCACCGGAACCGCGATCCTGATCGAGTACGCCATCGCCCCAGCGGCGATCGCAGTGTTTATCGGGGCGTATTGTGAGTCGCTGTTCGGCATTGGCGGCTGGATGATTTACCTGGCGTTCTACATCATCTTTATCGCCATTCACATTTTCGGTGTCGGCGAAGCCCTGAAGTTGATGTTCGTCATCACCGCCGTCGCGGCCTTGGCATTGGCAGTATTTCTGATCGCGATGGTGCCGCACTTCAATGTCGCCAATTTGCTGGACATCCCGGTGACCGAGGCCAAGGGCGCCAGCAGCTTCCTGCCCTTCGGCTATGTCGGCGTCTGGGCAGCCATTCCTTACGCAATCTGGTTCTTCCTGGCCGTCGAAGGTGTGCCACTGGCGGCGGAAGAGACCAAAAACCCGAAACGCGACCTGCCCCGCGGGCTGATCGGCGCCATGCTGGTACTGGTGAGCTTTGCCTTGCTGATTCTGGTCATCGGCCCTGGTGGTGCTGGCTCCAACGCCCTGCTGACCTCCGGTAACCCATTGGTCGAAGCGCTGACCAAAGCCTATGGCGGCTCGACCTGGATGGGCAGCTTCGTCAACCTTGTGGGCCTGGCCGGGCTGATCGCCAGTTTCTTCTCGATCATCTATGCCTATTCGCGGCAGATCTTTGCCTTGTCCCGTGCCGGCTATCTGCCGCGTAAACTGTCCGAAACCAACAAGAGCAAGGCGCCGGTACTGGCGTTGATCATTCCCGGCATCATCGGCTTCGGTCTGTCACTGACCGGCCAGGGCGACCTGCTGATTCTGGTGGCGGTGTTCGGCGCGACCATCTCCTATGTGCTGATGATGGCCGCACACATCACCTTGCGTATCCGTCGCCCCAAAATGGATCGGCCGTACCGCACGCCGGGCGGTATCTTCACCTCAGGCGTGGCACTGGTGTTGGCTTGCATCGCCGTGGTGGCGGGTTTTCTGGTGGATCCGCGGGTGGTGATTGGCGCCGCGATCATCTATGGAGTGTTAATTGCTTACTTTGCTTTCTACAGTCGGCATCACTTGGTAGCAGGCACGCCCGAAGAAGAGTTCGCGGCCATTCAGAAAGCTGAAGAAGCCTTGCACTAACGGCCGCAAATCCCGGCGCAGGCCTTGTCTGCGCCGTCACGGAGAATCTGTATGGCGAGTTTTGCTCACACGGTCGGCGCCCACACCTACCGCTTCGACAGCCTCAAGGACGTCATGGCCAAAGCCAGCCCGGCGCGCTCCGGGGACTTTCTGGCCGGCGTTGCCGCCCTCAATGATGGCGAGCGCGTGGCCGCGCAGATGGCCCTGGCAGACATACCGCTGACTCACTTCCTGCAGGAAGTACTGATTCCTTACGAGGCCGATGAGGTCACCCGGCTGATCATCGACACTCACGATAAACAGGCTTTTAAAGCAGTCAGCCACCTCACTGTCGGCGGCTTTCGCGATTGGCTGCTCAGCGACGCCGCCGACGAACAGAGCCTGCGCGCCCTCGCTCCGGGCCTGACCCCGGAAATGGCCGCCGCTGTGTCGAAGATCATGCGCGTGCAGGACTTGGTGTTGGTGGCGCAGAAAATCCGCGTGGTCACCAAATTCCGCGGCACTCTGGGCCTGCGCGGACGGCTCTCGACACGCCTGCAACCCAATCACCCCACCGACGAACCGGCCGGCATCGCCGCGAGCATCCTCGACGGTCTGCTGTACGGCAACGGTGATGCAATGATCGGCATCAACCCGGCCACCGACAGCATCGCTTCGATCTGCGCCATGCTGGAAATGCTCGATGCGATCATCCAGCGCTATGAAATTCCTACACAGGCCTGCGTGCTGACCCACGTCACCACCTCCATCGAGGCGGTGAATCGCGGCGTTCCGCTTGACCTGGTGTTCCAGTCGATCGCTGGTACGGAAGCGGCCAATGCCAGTTTCGGCATCAACCTCAACGTCTTGCAGGAAGGCTATGACGCGGGCTTGAGCCTGAATCGCGGCACGTTGGGCCAGAATCTGATGTACTTCGAGACCGGCCAGGGCAGCGCCCTGTCGGCCAACGCCCACCACGGCATCGATCAACAAACCTGCGAAACCCGCGCCTACGCCGTGGCACGCCATTTCAAACCGTTTCTGGTGAACACCGTCGTAGGCTTCATCGGCCCGGAATACCTCTACAACGGCAAACAGATCATCCGTGCCGGGCTCGAAGACCACTTCTGCGGCAAGCTGCTGGGTGTGCCCATGGGTTGCGACATCTGTTACACCAATCACGCCGAAGCCGATCAGGACGACATGGATACCCTGCTGACCCTGCTGGGCGTGGCCGGGATCAACTTCATCATGGGCATTCCCGGTTCTGACGACATCATGCTCAACTACCAGACCACGTCGTTCCACGATGCTCTCTACGCCCGGAAAACCTTGGGCCTGAAACCGGCGCCGGAGTTTGAACAGTGGCTGGCGAACATGGGCATCTTCACCCAGGCAGACGGCAAAATTCACTTCGGCGACAACCTGCCGCCGGCCTTCCGTCAGGCCATGGCGCAACTGGGATGAGTATTGAGATGGATAAACCACCTGTCGACCCGCAAAACCCGTTGCTGGAGCTGCGCCGCCTGACCCCGGCACGTATTGCCCTCGGTCGCACCGGCACCAGTATGCCGACCAGCGCGCAGCTGGATTTTCAGTACGCCCATGCACAGGCCCGGGATGCGGTGCACCTGCCGTTCGACCACATGGGGCTCAGTTCGCAACTGGCCGAGCGCGGACGTGAAAGTTTGCTGCTGCACAGCGCCGCCACGGACCGGAACAGCTATCTGCAGCGCCCTGATTTGGGGCGAAAGTTGAGTGATGAGTCGGCGCAGACCCTGCGCGACTACGCGCTGAGCCATCCTGGTGGGATCGATTTGGCCGTTGTGGTGGCTGATGGCCTCTCGGCATTGGCCGTTCATCGCCATACCTTACCGTTTCTGGCGCGCATAGAAGAGCAGACAGCCGCTGAGGGTTGGTCCCTGTCACCGGTGATCCTTGTGGAACAGGGCCGAGTCGCGGTGGCCGACGAGATTGGCGAGCTGCTCGGCGCCAAAATGGTCGTCATATTGATCGGCGAACGCCCCGGCTTGAGCTCGCCAGACAGCCTGGGGCTGTATTTCACCTATAATCCCAAGGTCGGACTAACGGACGCCTATCGCAACTGCATCTCGAATATCCGGCTCGAAGGCTTGAGTTACGGCATGGCGGCACACCGTTTGCTGTATTTGATGCGCGAAGCTTGTCGGCGGCAGTTATCGGGGGTCAGTCTGAAGGACGAAGCCCAGGTTCAGACGCTGGAGTCGGATAATGGTGCAGACATGAAAGGTAATTTCCTACTGAGCCCGTCGGCTACCTGAACCGTTTCCGCATTGCGTTTCTATTCAGGTTTCAGGCAGGATCGATGCACGGCCGCCAGGGTTTCCCGTCGCCGTCACCACGTAAGACAGCCACTTGAAGACGAGACCTACCATGCGGATTATTCAAGCGACCCTCGAACACCTCGACCTGCTGACCCCGTTGTTCGTCAAATATCGTGAATTTTACGGTTCCTTGCCGTATCCAGACTCGTCCCGGGCATTCCTCGAGAAACGCCTGCGGCGCAAGGAATCGGTGATCTACCTGGCCCTGGCCGATGACGACAACAACAAACTGATGGGTTTTTGTCAGTTGTACCCCAGTTTTTCGTCTCTTTCGCTTAAACGCGTATGGATCCTCAACGACATCTACGTCGCCGAAGACGCCCGCCGCCAGTTGGTGGCCGACAACCTGATCCGCACCGCGAAAAAAATGGCCAAAGAAACCAATGCCGTGCGCATGCGCGTTTCCACCAGCAGCAATAACGATGTTGCGCAAAAAACCTATGAATCCATCGGGTTCAAGGAAGACACCGAGTTCAAGAACTACGTGTTGCCGATCAGTGACGGGATTTAAGCACCTTGGCAGCGAGGCAGACTTCTGTGGCGAGGGGGCTTGCCCCCGTTCGGCTGCGCAGCCGTCGTAAATCACGCCGGTCGGATCAGGAGCGCTTCGCACTCCAACGGGAGCAAGCCCCCTCACCACAGTGGATTGTGCAAAGCCAACAGACCTATGGTCGACCCATCGACATCCCCCGCTACAAACTCGACGCGTTTTTCACTTGTCACCCCGTATAATGCCCATTCTTCCGGCTCGTAAGAAAAATCACACTTAGCTGTAGTCTTACGCGAAGCCATCCGCACAGGCCTGCAGAGTCGGGCCATCACCACAGGTGCTTTCCATGGATTTCAACCCTATCGACCTTATCCTGCATCTCGATGTTTACCTCGACATGCTGGTGACTAACTACGGGGCATGGATTTACGCCATTCTGTTTCTGGTGATCTTCTGCGAAACCGGTCTGGTGGTGATGCCATTCCTGCCGGGCGATTCTCTGCTGTTCATCGCGGGCGCCGTGGCGGCCGGTGGCGGCATGGACCCGGTGCTGCTGGGCGGCCTGCTGATGCTGGCGGCGATTCTCGGTGACAGCACCAACTATGTAATCGGCCGCACCGCTGGCGAACGGCTGTTCAGCAACCCGAACTCGAAAATCTTTCGCCGCGACTACCTGCAACAAACCCACGACTTCTACGACAAGCACGGCGGCAAAACCGTGACCCTGGCGCGCTTCCTGCCAATCATTCGCACCTTTGCCCCGTTCGTCGCCGGCGTTGGCAAAATGCCTTACCCACGTTTCTTTGCCTTCAGCGTCCTCGGCACCATCCTCTGGGTGGGTGGCTTGGTCACCCTCGGTTATTTCTTCGGTAACGTACCGTTCATCAAGAAAAACCTGTCGCTGCTGGTGGTGGGCATCATCCTGCTGTCTCTGCTACCGATGATCATCAGCGTGATCCGCAGCCGCCTCGGTCATGCCGCGTCCAAAGCCGAACCCCGCTGACTCACGATGTGGTCCCTTAGCGCCTGGCGACGCCAGCGCACCCTGACCAGGCATCCGATTGCCGACGACATGTGGCAACGGGTGCGCCATCACCTGAGCTTTCTCGATGGTCTCAGCGCAGCCGAAGACCAATGGCTGCGTGAAGCCTGCGTGCTGTTCCTGCAAGACAAACACTTGACCGCCCTGCCCGGCGTAGAACTTCACCAGGAACAACGCCTGCTGCTCGCCGCCCAGGCCCAATTGCCGCTGCTGCATCTGGGCGATCTGAACTGGTATCAGGGCTTTCACGAAATCATCCTCTACCCCGACGATTTCCTCAGCCCCCAGCGCCATCGCGATGCCAGTGGCGTCGAACACGAATGGGACGGCGAACACAGTGGCGAAGCCTGGCCACAAGGCCCGATCATCCTCGCCTGGCCGGGCGTGATGGCCAGCGGTGGCTGGGAAGGCTATAACCTGGTCATCCACGAACTCGCGCACAAACTCGACATGCTCAACGGCGACGCCAATGGCCTGCCCCCGCTGCATGCCGATATGCGCGTCAGCGACTGGGCCAAAGTCATGCAAGAAGCCTATGACGACCTCGATCGGCAACTGGACCGCAACCCTGACGCGCAAACCGCCATCGACCCGTACGCAGCGGAAAACCCCGCCGAGTTCTTCGCGGTCACCAGCGAATACTTCTTCAGCGCCCCGGATTTGCTGCACGAGGCTTATCCACAGGTCTATGAGCAGCTGAAGCTGTTTTATCGGCAGGATCCATTGGCCCGACTGCGGCAACTTCTGGCAGAGAACCCTGTCTATCAGGCACACGACTAAGGTCTACACGACCTCTGGCACATAGCAACGGTGGCGGAATATGCCTATAATCGCCGCCACTTTTTGGTCAATCCGGCCAAGTGTTTTTGGTCAACTAACGGGGGCACCGCCCAATGAGCTACAGCAAGATTCCGGCTGGCAAAGACCTGCCGAACGACATCTACGTCGCGATCGAGATCCCGGCCAACCACGCGCCGATCAAATACGAAATCGACAAAGACAGCGACTGCCTGTTCGTTGACCGTTTCATGGCCACCCCGATGTTCTACCCGGCCAACTACGGTTACATCCCGAACACCCTGGCCGACGACGGTGATCCCCTCGACGTGCTGGTCGTGACCCCTTACCCGGTTGCTCCAGGTTCGGTAATCCGCGCGCGTCCAGTCGGCATCCTGAACATGACCGACGACGGCGGCGGCGATGCCAAAGTGATCGCGGTTCCACACGACAAGCTGTCCCAGCTGTACGTCGACGTGAAGGAATACACCGATCTGCCACCTCTGCTGATCCAGCAGATCGAGCACTTCTTCGCGAACTACAAAGATCTCGAAAAAGGCAAATGGGTGAAGATCGAAGGCTGGGCCGGCGCAGATGCCGCCCGCGACGCGATCACCAAGTCGGTTGCTGCCTATAAAGGCTGAGAAGCTGCGGTAAGCTTCTAGCTGCGACGGTTGAAGAAGAACCCCGGTTGATCCGGGGTTTTTTGTGGGCGCTCCGCTCAGATACTGACCTTTAACGGTACGTGGAACGCTTCTTGGCTTTGGTGTTTTCCTGTTTAAATTCCACTAAAAGCGCCTTACATCCAGTCTTAAATTTCCCTCGAAATTTGAACGGATCGTTTATTCAAACCCCCATCCTGCGCCAGTAAACTCGTGTTTATGAAAAAGAACACTAGCGGCCCACGGTTTAAAGCGCTCCTCGAAGCAGCGAAAATCACAACCACAGGATTTGCCGTTTTCTTCGACACGGAAGCGCAAAATATCCACAACTGGTACACCCGAGGTGTGCCCGCCTACCGCATGGAAGAGGTCGCCAGACTACTGTCTGTAAACAGCGACTGGCTGAAAACCGGCGAAGGCCCGAAAGAGTCCTCACGCCTGCGCGTGCTCGACGAGGCCGGCAATACCTTCGATGCCCAGGCCATCCGTGGCATTTACACGGTGATCGAACCCATCGACGTAGAGCTGCCCTTCTACAAAGAAACAGCCACCGCCCCGGGCTCCAACAAAACTCACGTCGTCAAAGACCCCAGCCAATCCATCCGCCTGCCACGCGGCCACCTGGACTCTCTGGAAATAAACCACGCCGACGCTATTTGTACCCACATGATCGGCAACAGCATGGGCGAAAAGATAGAAGACGGTTCGACGCTTGCGATCGACCGCGGGCTGACTCAGGTTATTGATGGGGAGATTTATGCGATCGAGCATGACGGGATGTTGCGGATCAAATACCTGCATCGGATGCCAGGGAATGCGCTGCGGTTGCGCAGCTATAACAAAGCCGAATATCCAGACGAAATCTTCAATGCCGAGCAGATCGACAAGCAGAACATCAGGGTATTGGGATGGGTATTCTGGTGGTCGACGCTCAATAAACGCCGGCCGTCTGTGCCCTTTCTGTAATCAACCATGGCGAGGGGGCAACCCCTGTAGGAGCGAGGCTTGCCCGCGAAGGGAGCGCCGCGGTCCGCCAGGCAGACCGCGTCATCGTTCTTCGCGGGCAAGCCTCGCTCCTACAGGGGCTTGCCTCGTCAGCTGCTACACCTGAGCGCAATCGCTCTACCCCGCATGCCAAGCTGGGAATTTCTCAAAAAAATCAGTATGCTGCGCCCCACATTTGCGCATCGACCCTTCTTCAGGCTCAGATCGCACCGACAAGGCAGATGACTTTCTCGCCAAGTCCCACAGCCGGACGCAAGATCCGGGTGTACGTTTTGAAGGCTGGCGCGGTTTACCAAAAATAAACCAAGCCAGTCCCCGAGAAGCCGGCCACAAGCCGGCTTTTTTAATGCCTGAAAGATATGCTTTGACCTGCAGCCCATTGCAAATGGGTAGAGTCCAGACCGCGATATTGCGCGATTCAGTCGCACCCGGACGTGGGGCGACACCTGTCGATGGCTGGCCGGTGAGCCGAACAGACGTCATATTCGGCTCACTATATGAGCCGAATAGCATTTTTAATCGGCTCATCCCAGTTCTACTATCCCGATGACTCAACACATTAATCATGATCGACACAGCCCCCTCGCCACGGAAGTCACATTCACCCCCAAAACTCGTTGGCCGAAACACCCCGCTCATTTGCCCATAACCCCTATGTCTGCTAGTGTCGCGCCGGTTTAACGTCAACCGGAAATAGCCGCCATGGCCCGCAAAAAAGCTGCACTGGATTTCGAACAATCTCTCGCTGACCTGCAAACGTTGGTGGAGCGTCTGGAGAACGGCGAATTGTCGCTGGAAGACTCGCTGACCGCTTTCGAGCAGGGCATCGGTCTGACCCGCGATTGCCAGGCGGCGCTGGCTCAGGCCGAGCAGAAGGTTCAAGTGCTGCTCGAGCGTGATGGTGAGCTGGCCGAGGAACCCTTCGACGCGGATCAGCCAGAATGATTGCGGCGTATTCGGCGACCAGCCAGGCTCGCGTCAATGCTGCACTGGAAACCCTGTTCAACGCGCCAGGGCCTGAGCTTGCCCGTCTCTACGAAGCCATGCGCTACAGCGTGATGAATGGCGGCAAGCGTGTGCGCCCGCTGCTGGCTTACGCCGCGTGTGAAGCGCTGGGCGGCAAGGCCGAGCAAGCCAACGGCGCGGCCTGTGCGGTGGAGCTGATCCATGCCTATTCGCTAGTGCACGATGATTTGCCGGCCATGGACGACGACGATCTGCGTCGCGGCCAGCCGACTACGCATAAGAAATTCGACGAAGCTTGCGCGATTCTCGCTGGTGACGGTTTGCAGAGCCTGGCCTTCAGCGCCCTGCTCGACCCGCGCCTGAGCAGTTGCGACGCCGAAACCCGTCTGCAGATGGTCAGCGCCTTGGCGTTGGCGGCGGGCCCGGCGGGCATGGTCGGCGGGCAAGCCATCGACCTCGGCTCGGTGGGCCTGAAGCTCGATCAAAAAGCCCTTGAGTACATGCATCGGCACAAGACCGGCGCGTTGATTGAAGTCAGCGTCAAGCTAGGTGCCCTGGCCAGCGGTCATGCCGCGAAGGACGAACTGAAGTCCCTGCAGAGTTATGCACAGGCCATTGGCTTGGCATTTCAGGTCCAGGACGACATTCTCGACGTCGAAAGTGACACCGAAACCCTCGGCAAACGCCAGGGCGCCGATATCGCTCGGGACAAGCCGACCTACCCGGCCCTGCTCGGTCTCGACGCGGCCAAGGCTTACGCTCTGGAACTGCGGGACCAGGCCCTGCACGCGCTGCGACCGTTTGACGCGGCGGCCGAGCCATTGCGCGATCTGGCCCGGTACATCGTCGATCGCCGCAGCTGACGGCGTATCTGCCAAAAAAAACCAACGCGTGGGCAGGGGGCGATGCATCAGGTAAACTGCCGCATCTTTTATACCTATAACGATTCGCCTGATGCCCACGACGTTTCATGAGATTCCCCGCAAGCGCCCGACCACGCCCCTGCTCGACCGTGCCAACACGCCGGACGGCCTGCGCCGGTTAGGCGAAGCCGAGCTGGAAACCCTGGCTGATGAGTTGCGCCTGGAATTGCTCTACACGGTCGGTCAGACCGGCGGGCATTTCGGTGCAGGCCTGGGCGTCATCGAGCTGACCATCGCGCTGCATTACGTCTTCGACACCCCGGACGACCGGCTGGTGTGGGACGTAGGTCATCAGGCCTACCCGCACAAAATCCTCACCGGCCGTCGCGAGCGCATGGGCACCCTGCGCCAGAAGGACGGCGTTGCCGCCTTCCCGCGTCGTTCCGAGAGCGAGTACGACACCTTTGGCGTCGGCCACTCCAGCACTTCGATCAGCGCAGCGCTGGGCATGGCGATTGCCGCCCGCCTGCAACACAGTGATCGCAAGGCGATTGCAGTGATCGGCGATGGCGCACTGACTGCCGGCATGGCCTTCGAGGCGCTGAACCACGCGCCGGAAGTGGACGCCAACATGCTGGTGATCCTCAACGACAACGACATGTCGATCTCGCGCAACGTCGGCGGGCTGTCGAACTATCTGGCGAAAATCCTTTCCAGCCGCACTTACGCGAGCATGCGCGAAGGCAGCAAAAAGGTCCTGTCGCGTCTGCCCGGTGCCTGGGAAATCGCCCGTCGCACCGAAGAATACGCCAAAGGCATGCTGGTCCCCGGCACGCTGTTCGAAGAGCTGGGCTGGAACTACATCGGCCCGATCGATGGCCACGACCTGCCGACCCTGATCGCCACCCTGCGCAACATGCGCGATCTGAAAGGCCCGCAATTCCTGCACGTGGTCACCAAGAAAGGCAAAGGCTTCGCTCCGGCAGAAGTCGACCCGATCGGTTACCACGCCATCACCAAACTCGAACCTGTGGATGCTCCGGCCGCCGCGCCGAAGAAAGCCGGCGGGCCGAAGTATTCCGGTGTGTTCGGTGAATGGCTGTGCGACATGGCCGCTGCCGATTCACGCTTGGTCGGGATCACTCCGGCAATGAAGGAAGGCTCCGATCTGGTGGCGTTCAGCGAGCGCTTCCCGAAGCGCTATTTCGACGTGGCGATTGCCGAGCAACACGCCGTGACCCTCGCCGCCGGCATGGCCTGCGAAGGCGCAAAACCGGTGGTGGCGATCTATTCGACCTTCCTGCAGCGCGCTTACGACCAGCTTGTGCATGATGTGGCGGTACAAAACCTCGACGTGCTGTTCGCCATCGACCGCGCTGGCCTGGTGGGCGAAGACGGCCCGACGCACGCGGGTAGCTTCGACCTGTCGTTCCTGCGTTGCATCCCCGGCATGCTGGTGATGACCCCGAGCGACGAAAACGAACTGCGCAAAATGCTCAGCACCGGCCATCTGTACAACGGCCCGGCGGCGGTGCGTTATCCGCGCGGCACCGGCCCCAATGCGCCGATCGCGAAAGACCTCGAACCGATTGAAATCGGCAAGGGTGTCGTCCGCCGTCAGGGCAGCAAAGTCGCCCTGCTGGTGTTCGGCGTGCAATTGGCCGAGGCACTGAAAGTCGCCGAGAAGCTGGATGCGACCGTGGTCGACATGCGTTTCGTCAAACCGCTCGACGAAGCACTGGTTCGCGAAATCGCCGGCAGCCACGAGTTGTTGGTGACCGTCGAAGAGAACGCAATCATGGGCGGTGCCGGTGGCGCGGTCAGCGAGTTTCTCGCCCGCGAAAACATCCTTAAGTCGGTGCTGCACCTGGGCTTGCCGGATGCCTATGTGGAGCACGCCAAGCCTGCGCAAATGCTGGCTGAGTGTGGGCTGGATGAAAGCGGGATCGAAGAAGCGGTGCGTCAGCGCCTGCAGCTGCTCAACTTGTAAACCCGATCCTCTGTAGGAGCTGCCGAAGGCTGCGATCTTTTGATCCTGATCTTTGGCGGCTCCAAACCTGAAAAAACAGAATCAAAAGATCGCAGCCTTCGGCAGCTCCTACGGGGGGTTGTGTCGTATCTGAATTCGCCTCGGATAATCCATGAAACTCTCCCCTTTTGCCCTGACGCTGACGCTTCTGCCGGCCGGCCAACTCTTGGCCGACACCTTCGAACGCGACCAGGCCCTGAAACTGCCCGACGTGTTGATCAGCGCTAACCGTCAAGTCGAAGCGCGCAACGACAGCAGCGCTGCCAACACGGTGTTCACCCGCGAAGACATCGACCGTCTGCAACCGAGCAGTGTCACGGATCTGCTACGCCGGGTACCGGGCGTGCAGGTCGGGCAAACCGGTGGGCGTGGCAGTCTGCCGGGGGTCTACATTCGTGGTACCAAGTCGGCGCAAAGTCTGGTGCTGGTCGACGGCCAGCGCATCGGCAACTCGACCTCCGGCGACAGCAATCTGCAACACATCAACATCGAACAGGTCGAGCGCGTGGAAGTGCTGCGTGGTTCGCGTTCAGTGATTTACGGCAGCGATGCGATTGGCGGGGTGATCCAGATCTTCACTCGCCGTGGCGACGAACAAGGCCTGCAACCACGCATGCATGTGGGAGTGGGCAGCAATCAGACCTGGGAGCGCAGCCTCGGATTGTCCGGCGGCGACGCGCAGACCCGCTTCAATCTCGGTGCCAGCCTTGATGAAACGTCAGGCATCAATCGCACGCACGAGTCTTATCCCAGTGATGGCGACCACGACGAATACCGCAATAAATCGGTCAGCTTAAGCCTGAGTCACACCCTCAACGACGACATCGAAATTGGCGCCAACCTGCTGGATAACCAGGGCAAAAGCGCATTCGACAACCCGTTCGGCCGCTTCGACATGAACACCTTCGAATCGGTCCAGCAGCAGCCCTACAGCGAGTTCTCTGTGAGCAGCGTCAGCAGTTATGTCGATGCGCGGATCAATGACCAATGGAAGACCCGCGTCGAGTTCGGCCACAGCGAAAACCGCGAGAAGACGCTCGACAAGCTCAGCGACGAGCGCAGCGTGTTCAACACTTACCGCGATTCGGTGAACTGGCAAAACGACCTGACCCTGGATGAACGCAACAGCCTGATCCTCGGCGGCGACTGGTACGAAGACCGAATCAACAGCAGCACAGCGTTCGACGAAGACAGCCGCTGGAACCGTGCAGCGTTTATCCAGCATCGCTATCAGACCGACAGTTTCTCTACCGAACTGGGCCTGCGTCGCGACCAGAACCAGCAGTTCGGCAGCCAGAACAGCTGGAGCGGCACGTTCACCCTGCCGCTGAACCCGGACAACGATGTGCTGCTGACCTACAGCGAAGGCTTCCGCGCACCGACCTTCAATGACCTGTACTACCCGGACTTCAGCAACCCTGACCTGAAACCCGAGACCTCGAAAAGTTATGAGCTGCAATGGCGCAGTCAGCTGACGCAGAACAGTCGCCTGGAAGCCTCGCTGTACCGCACCGATCTGGAAGACGCGATTATTTTCGGCAGCAACAACCGCCCGGCGAACGTCGCTTCGGCGCGGATCAACGGTTTTGAAGCGGCTTTGAAACAAGAGCTGTTCGGCTGGCAGAGCAACCTCGGCGTAGCGATCATCGACCCACGGGATCGCGACAGCGGCCACACCCTCGCCCGTCGTGCACGACGGACTTTGAGCCTGGATCTGGATCGGCAATTTGATCGGCTCGGCTTCGGTGCCAGTTGGCAAGCAGCAGTTATGACGACGAGAACAACCAGCAACCGTTAGGCGGGTATGCGTTGTTGGGGTTGCGTAGCGGCTGGGCGCTGAATCGCGAGATCAAGCTGGAGTTGAAGGTCGATAACCTGCTGGACAAGAGCTACAGCCGGGCGTTGTACAGCCATGATGGCAGTCAGTATGGGTATCGCGAGGAAGGCCGGGCGTGGATGTTCGGGGTGACCTGGACGCCGTGGTTTTGACCAGAGATTGTGGTGTTTGGGCCGGCCTCATCGCGGGCAAGCCCGCTCCCACAAGGATCACACTGAACCTGTGGGAGCGGGCTTGCCCGCGATGATGCGCCTCGGTCTTAATGGTCGGGCGCGATCAACTGGCACAACTTGGCAGTCGCTTCGATCATCTGCCCGCTCGGCCGCTCCAGGCCTTTATCCGTCACCAACAGCAATTGTCCCTGCGCCACCGCCACCACCTGAGGCCAGGTCTTCCACGCATCAAGCTGCGCCTGATCACTGGCCAGAATCACCTCGGGATTGCGCTGCAACACCGCCTCCACACTGACCTGCGGTGCAGGCTGCGTCAGGTCGGCAAACACATTGCGCGCCCCACACACTGCTAGCGCATCGCTGATGATCTGCCCACCGCCCACGGTGTACAGCGGCCGATCCCAGACTTGATAAAACACCCGTATCGGCTCATCCCTTCGATAGCGCTGGCGCAGGGAATCGAGTCGTTGACGCAGATTTTCGGCCAATGAAACGCCGCGCTCCGCTCTGCCGAGTTGTGCAGCGATCAGTTCAATCTGGGCAGTAAGTTGTTCGAGGTTGTGAGGTTCGGCGACAAAGGTGGGAATGTTCAGCCGTTTGAGCTGCTCACGCTGAGCCGGCCCCACACTGCCCGGCCAGAGCAGCAACAGATCGGGTTTGAGACTGAGCAGTCGTTCCATGTCCAACTGACCGTAGCTGCCAACAGAAGGAATGTCTTTGAGTTCAGCGGGACGTTCACCGGCATCCAGCACACCGACCAGCAGGTCAGCCGAGTTCAGCTCAACGACGATTTCAGAAAGCGACGGTGCCAGACTGACAACCCGCTCGACCGCAGTCGCCGAACCGCTGACGGCCAGCAGCAACACCGCCAGCCAGACGCTGCGCATCAGCCGAGTTGACGCGGGATACGGTAGAGGTAGAACAGCACCGCGGTCGACAGCGCCAGCAGCACCAGCGGCACAGCTTCAAGCCCGACGAATACCGCCACTGCACCGGTCCAGGCAGGCAGGCCGGCGACCAGAAACGCGGCACGGCGTTTTGCGGCCAAGGCGATCCAGGCGGCGGGTTCTTCAGGGGTATCGAGGGCTTTCTGGGTGGCGATCAGGGCGTGCTTGTAGCCACCAAAGAACTTCAGGCTGACAAACATCGAGGCCACACCGGCGATGAACAATGGCATCGCCAGCACCGGCAGAATCGCCTCGCTTTGGCCGAATACCCCGTTGATCACGAACAGCGGCACCAAGGCCAGCGCCAGGTATTGCCACCAGTTGACGGACAGTCGCCGCCGTACCTGACCGCGGGTCACGCCCGGTCAACCTCGCCCTGATGCTCGTTGCCCATCATATGGTCGAGCTTGCTCGCCTTGGTCGCCAGGTAGAGTTTGTTATGCGGGTTGTGCCCAGTGTGCAGCGGTACGCGCTCGGCAACCACGATGCCCATGTCGGTCAAGGCTTTGACCTTGCGTGGGTTGTTGGTCATCAGACGCAAGGACTTCACGCCCAGGTGCTCCAGCATCGGCAGGCACATGGCGTAGTCGCGCTGATCGGCGGCGAAACCCAGACGCTCATTGGCTTCAACGGTATCGGCACCGCCGTCCTGCAATTCATAGGCGCGGATCTTGTTCAACAGGCCAATGCCGCGACCTTCCTGACGCAAGTAGAGCAACACGCCACGGCCTTCACGGGCGATTGCCTGCAAGGCTGCCTCGAGTTGCGAACCGCAGTCGCAGCGCTGGCTGAACAAGGCATCGCCTGTCAGGCATTCGGAGTGCAACCGGCCGAGTACCGGAGCACCGTCAGCGAACTCACCCAGGCTCAGCACCACGTGCTCGCGCCCGTTCTCTTCATCGAGAAAGCCATGCATGGTGAATTGCGCAAAAGGCGTTGGCAGCTTGGAAGCGGCGACAAAAACGACAGGCACCGGTGTGCTCCTGATCTATATGTACTGAAGATTCGCAGAGGCGGCATTGTAACAGCACGTTCCTGCAGACGCTTAGGCTGAATTATGGGGCATAACGATCAAAATGTTTGATCAAGAGGCCTAGCCAACGACCCTGTGGGAGCGGGCTATGTTCAGTTTGTGCCAAACGGGTACGGCTGCTTCCACTTTGCGAAGATCGGTTTCAACTGGCCGTTTTTTACCAGCTCTTCCATGCGCTGATCGAACAACACCATCAATTTGCGGGCATTCGGTGTGTCGGCAAAGCACAGATAAAGCGGCAAATCCACGATGTGCGTGCGGCGAAATTGCGATGGGGCCTTGGCTCGGTTGACGATGGAGTTAACCTCGTCCAGCGCGTCGATGTAGTAATCGATGCGGTTGTGAATCAGCATCGAAAGAATCCCGGTACGCCGCACGATTTCGTTGTAGCTCTGCACATTGGGTAAATAATCCTGGAATTTGTAGCCACGCACCCAAGCCAATCGATAGTTGCCCAGGGTTTGCAGGGTCGGCTCCGGATTGCTGGCCAGACCCAGTGCATAGATCGGATCGGTATCGAAATGCCAGCGCGGATAGAGCACGTCGCTGACTTCATCCCGATAGGCACCGACACAAGCATCCACTTCGCCGCGCTGTGCCAGGCCCGTGGCGCGCGTGTAGGGTTCGGTTCGAATATCCAGTTTGACGCCCGCCGGCTCAAACACTTCGCGCAGCACATCCCACCCCAAACCACGACCATCGGCGTTGGTGAAGTCTTCCCAGGCTTCGCTGGCCAGATGAATCACGGACGGCGTCGTCGGTGCATCCCCCGCCTGGGCGAACGAGCAAAATAGCGCGAAAACAATCAGCAGCAACCCGCGTCGCGCCATCCCCGGTTCTCTCACTTGACGCCTCAGACGAAAAACCACACCAGCCCTTGCATCGCCAACCACGCAAATACGCCTGCCAGCACGTCGTCGAGCATGATCCCGACACCACCGTGCACATGCCGGTCGATCCAGTGAATCGGCCAGGGCTTGAGGATGTCGAAGAAACGGAACATCAGGAACCCCGCCAGCAACCAATACCAGCCTTCCGGTACCAGCCACAGGGTGATCCACATCCCGACCATTTCGTCCCAGACGATGCCTTCGTGGTCGTGCACGCGCAAATCATCGGCGACCTTGCCGCACAGCCAGAAGCCGAACAGCATGGTGATGCCGAGCATCAGCCAATAACCCCAATCGGGCAGCATCTGCCACAACGGAATGAAGGGTAACGCCACTAACGAACCCCAGGTGCCCGGCGCTTTTGGCAGGGTGCCCGAGCCGAAGCCGAACGCCAGGAAATGCCATGGATTGCGCCAGACCGACGGCGGTACGAACTCCGCCGGGACCTGTTTGGGATGATCTGTCACGGTGTCTCCCGAAAATGTTGATAACCCCGGATTGGCGGGGTGATGTCGTGTCCGTCGGCATCCAGCAGCGTCACGCCCTGCCCTGCTACGACCCGCCCAAGCACATGGATCGGCCAGCCGTCCGCCAGCAACGATGGCAACTCGGCGGGCGGCAAGGTGAAGGCCAGCACGTAATCGTCACCGCCGCTCAGGGCAGCTTGCTCAGCGCCAGACTGACCGAGGAAGGCCAGCAGCGCCTTCGACAACGGCAGCTTACTGCGCTCTACCTGAACCCCGACTTTCGACGCCAGGGCAATATGACCGCAGTCGGCGAGCAGGCCGTCGGAGATGTCCAGCGCCGCAGTGGCTTTGCCGCGCAACGCCATGCCCAGACCCAGCTGCGGTTGCGGCGACCAGTAATGGGCACGCAACGGATCAGCGATGGCCGCTTCAGCCATCCGCTGGCCGAGCACCAGCGGCAATGCGCCCGCGCCGTTACCCAGCTCACCGCCCACGCAGAGCAAATCGCCCGGCTGTGCGCCGCTGCGGGTCAACGCCAGACCGGCCGGCACCCGACCGAACACGGTCATGGTCAGGCTCAACGGCCCGCGAGTGGTATCGCCACCCACCAGCGCTACACCACAATTTTGCGCCATGAGGTTCAAACCACGGGCGAAGGCTCCCAGCCAATCGGTGGTCACCGTCGGCAAGGTCAGGGCAAGGGTAAAGGCAATGGGAGCGGCGCCCATGGCGGCCAGATCACTGACAGCCACAGCCAGCGAGCGCTGACCGAGCAGAAACGGGTCGCAAGGGTCTGCGAAATGCACACCGGCCACGAGCGTGTCGGTGGAAATCGCCAACTGCTCCCCGGGGGGAACAGCCAGCAAGGCGCAGTCGTCGCCGATCCCGAGGGCAACGCCTTCGCCGCCTTGCGCACAAGGCGCGGCGGCGAAGAAATTGCGGATCAGCTCAAACTCGCCCATCGCAAACTCAAGCGCTGGTTAGCGCTTGAACGCCTTCACTTCAGCTTCACGCAGACGCGGGGCCAGCTTGTCGAGCACACCGTTGACGAACTTGTGGCCGTCGGTGGAACCGAAGACCTTGGCCAGTTCGATACCTTCGTTGATCACAACGCGGTACGGCACATCAACGCGCTCGAGCAGCTCCCAGGTGGACAGGCGCAGAACCGCCAGTTCAACCGGGTCCAGCTCTTCGATGGTGATGTCCAGGCATGGCGCCAGTGCGGCGTCGATCCGGTCCTTCTGAGCCGGAACCCCATGCAGGATTTCACGGAAGTAGGCGCCGTCGACATCACTGAAATCGTTATCGACCCGAAACTGCGCTTCGATCTCGTTCAGCGACTGCTTGGCCATATGCCATTGGTACAGCGCCTGAGTCGCGAGCTGACGGGCTTCGCGACGCTTGACGCTTTTCGATGGCTTGCCGGCATCCGCAGGCTTTGGATCGCGCGGGTTGAAACGATCGCTATCGTCGCTAATCACTTGGCCTCCAACTGCGCCAGCAGGCTGACCATTTCCAGGGCGGACAGGGCAGCTTCAGCACCTTTGTTACCGGCCTTGGTGCCGGAACGTTCGATGGCTTGTTCGATGGAATCAACGGTCAGTACGCCGAAAGCGACCGGCACGCCGAATTCCATGGACACCTGGGCCAGGCCCTTGGTGCATTCGCCAGCCACGTATTCGAAGTGCGGAGTACCGCCACGAATGACTGCGCCCAGGGCGATGATTGCCGCGAACTCGCCCTTCTGAGCGACTTTTTGCGCAACCAGCGGGATTTCGAAGGCGCCAGGCGCACGGATGATGGTGATGTCGCTTTCGCTCACGCCATGGCGAACCAGGGCATCAACTGCACCGCTGACCAGGCTTTCAACGACGAAGCTGTTGAAGCGGCCCACTACCAAAGCGTAGCGGCCTTTAGGGGCGATGAAGGTACCTTCGATGGTCTTCAGGGTCATTCGTTAGATCTCTTAAAGAGCCGGGACGCGTTTTCTACGCGTCCCTCAGTGATGTGTTAACCGCGAATACAGGCCCGCAAATTGCCGGTCATTATTCGGAGGGCACGTATTCTACAACTTCCAGATCGAAACCGGATATCGCATTAAATTTCATCGGCGCACTCATCAGGCGCATTTTGCGCACGCCCAGGTCCCGAAGGATCTGCGAACCGGCACCGACGATGCTGTAGGTGGTCGGTTTTTTCACGGCGCTGTGATCCGCGGTTTCGCGGATATGCGCCAGCAACACGTCGCCATCGAGCGGGTGACCGAGCAACAGCACCACGCCACTGCCAGCCTCGGCAACCGCAGCCATGGCGGCGCGCAGGCTCCAGCGGCCCGGTTGCTTGACCATCAACAGGTCACGCAGCGGGTCCATGTTGTGTACCCGAACCAGCGTCGGCTCTTCGGCGCACACGGTGCCCAGGGTCAGTGCCATATGCACGTCGCCTTCCACCGAATCACGGTAGGTCACCAGGTTGAACTGGCCCAGTTCGCTGTCCAGCGGCTGCTCGGCAATCCGCTGAACGGTACGTTCGTGGATCATCCGGTAGTGAATCAGGTCGGCGATGGTGCCGATCTTGATGTTGTGTTCGGCGGCAAACGCTTCGAGTTCGGCGCGACGGGACATGGTGCCGTCGTCGTTCATCACTTCGCAGATCACACCGCTCGGCTCGAAACCGGCCATGCGCGCCAGGTCGCAGGCAGCTTCGGTGTGGCCGGCGCGGGCCAGCGTACCGCCGGCCTGGGCCATCAGCGGGAAGATGTGGCCGGGGCTGACAATGTCTTCAGCCTTGGCGTCTTTGGCGGCAGCGGCTTGCACCGTGCGCGCACGGTCGGCCGCGGAGATACCGGTGGTCACACCTTCGGCGGCTTCGATGGACACGGTGAACTTGGTGCCGAAACCGGAACCGTTGCGTGGCGCCATCAACGGCAGCTTGAGCAGTTCGCAGCGCTCGCGGCTCATCGGCATGCAGATCAGGCCACGGGCGTGCTTGGCCATGAAGTTGATGTGTTCAGGCTTGCAGCACTCGGCGGCCATGATCAGGTCGCCTTCGTTCTCGCGGTCTTCGTCATCCATGAGGATGACCATCTTGCCTTGGCGGATGTCTTCAACCAGTTCTTCGATGCTATTGAGCGCCACAAGGCACCCCCCTTCTTTCGAAATTTGAGCTTCAGGATTTGAGGTAGCCGTTTTGGGCCAGAAAGCTTTCAGTGATGTTACCTGGCCTTTGCGAAGAGTCGCTTGGCTCTGCGGCCTTGTCGCCCAACAACAGGCGTTCCAGATAACGTGCCAGCAAGTCGACTTCCAGGTTCACCCGGCGACCCGGCTGGTACGACGCCATGATGGTTTCGCTCAGGGTGTGCGGAATGATGGTCAGCAAGAACTCGGCGCCATCGACCGCGTTCACGGTCAAGCTGGTGCCGTCGACGGTGATCGAGCCTTTGTGGGCGATGTACTTGGCCAGGTCTTTCGGGGCACGGATGCGAAATTCCACGGCGCGGGCATTTTCGGTGCGGGCAACCACTTCGCCCACGCCATCGACGTGGCCGCTGACCAGATGCCCGCCGAGGCGAGTGGTCGGGGTCAGGGCTTTTTCCAGATTGACCGGGCTGCCGCTTTTGAGGTCATTCATGGCGGTGCAGTCGAGGGTTTCGCGACTGACGTCCGCCGCAAAGCCATTGCCCGGCAATTCAACCGCGGTCAGGCACACGCCATTGACGGCAATGCTGTCGCCCAGCTTTACGTCGCTCAGGTCGAGCTTGCCGGTTTCTACGTAAACCCGCACATCTCCGCCTTTTGGGGTCAATGCACGAATACTGCCGATGGATTCGATGATGCCGGTAAACATGGAGTCCTCCTCGAGAACAGAGCCAGCGCTAGAGCAATGGCCGGGAATTATACGCTCGCCGATGGCGCAGGGATGGCAGTGACTCGCCAGTCATCGCCAACCGCACGGATTTCGGTGATTTTGAGCTCGGGCGCGTCTTTCATCTGCGCCAGTGGCCAGTCCAGTAAGGGGCGGGCCGAGGAGCCGAGAAACTTGCCAGCGATGAAGATCTGGAATTCGTCCACCAACCCGAGCTGGGCAAACGCGCCAACCAGTCGCGGGCCGGCTTCGACTAGCACGTCATTGACGCCACGGTTAGCGAGTTCGACCAGTAACTGATGCAGATCGACCTGGCCATCGTCGCCCGGCACGATCAGGCATTCCGGGCCGTTGGCGTACTGTTCTTCCACCGCGACACACGTGGCGACCAGTGCGGGACCGGCCTTGAAGAACGGTGCATTCAGCGGCACCCGCAGACGACCGTCGATCAGCACGCGAAGCGGCGGACGACTCATGGCCAAGGCCGTTTGTTCAGCATCCAGACCTAACTCGTCGGCACGTACGGTCAAGCGCGCATTGTCCGCCAGTACCGTGTCGGCGCCGGTCAGCACCACGCTGGCCTCGGCGCGCAAACGCTGTACCGCCGAACGCGCCGCTGTACCTGTGATCCACTGGCTCTCGCCACTTTCCATCGCCGTGCGACCGTCGAGGCTCATCGCCAACTTGACCCGCACGAACGGCAAGCCATGTTCCATGCGTTTGAGGAAGCCTTGATTGAGCTTGCGTGCCTCGCCTTCCAGCACACCGCTTTCCGTGGCGATACCGGCTTGGGCCAGACGTTGCAGACCGCGACCGGCGACTTCCGGGTTCGGGTCCTGCATCGCCGCAACGACACGCGCCACACCGGCATTCACCAGCGCATCGGCGCAAGGCGGCGTACGGCCGTGGTGACTGCAAGGTTCGAGGGTCACGTAAGCCGTGGCACCCCGCGCCTTGTCGCCAGCGGCGCGCAGGGCGTGGACTTCGGCGTGCGGTTCGCCGGTGCGCACATGCCAGCCTTCGCCGACAATCTGCCCGTCACGCACCACCACGCAGCCAACACGAGGGTTGGGATGCGTCGTGTAATGACCTTTGCGCGCCAGTTCCAGGGCCCGGGCCATGTAATGCGCGTCGAGAATGGCTTGTTCGGGAGGTGTGGTCATTCTTTCACCGGCTCACGGGCGAGGCGATCGATCTCTTCGCGGAACTCGTTGAGGTCCTGGAAGCGTCGGTACACCGAAGCGAAGCGAATATAGGCGACTTCATCAAGCTTCTTGAGCTCGGCCATCACCAGTTCGCCGACCACGAGGGATTTGACCTCACGTTCGCCGGTGGCGCGCAGCTTGTGTTTGATATGCACCAGCGACGATTCGAGGCGCTCGACACTCACCGGGCGCTTCTCCAGCGCCCGCTGCATACCGGCACGGAGTTTTTCTTCGTCGAACGGCTGGCGACTGCCGTCGGTTTTGATCAGGCGCGGCAACACCAGTTCAGCGGTTTCGAACGTCGTGAAACGTTCGCCGCAGGCCAGGCATTCACGCCGGCGGCGCACCTGTTCGCCCTCGGCGACCAGACGCGAGTCGATGACCTTGGTGTCGTTGGCACCGCAGAAGGGACAGTGCATGGTGGCAGGCAACAAAAAATGGGAGGGCCATGGTAGCGCATCCCCGTGGCAAGACAAGCCATAGGGTTTGCGGTATACAGACTGGCTGTATATGGATTTCGCTTGCTGGAGCCGCCAATGTCTTTACGACCACTCATTTTGCTCAGTCTTTTCAGCCTGTTGGTGGCCTGTGGCAGCGATGCGCCCAAGCCCCAGCCGCCAACGCCCGGCCCTGCACCGCAACAGGCGCAGAAGAAAGCCAAGGCGTCGGCCGAGCTCGGCCCCCTGCCGACATATCAACGTGAATTGAGCGGCACCCTGCAGGGCGTGCCGGCCGGTGCCGAAGTCGAACTGGCGTTGCTGGTGATCGACGAAAAGGATCGTCCGCAACTACTGCTCGCCAGTTCCAACCTGATCGGCACCAATCAAGTGTTGCCGTTTCGTCTGCGTTTCAACCCCGAGTCCTTTCCGGTCGGTGCCCGCGTTGAGCTTCGTGGCCGCGCCAGCCAGTCCGGGCAGTTGATTCTGCATCTGCCAGCGCAAATGATCACACAGCCAACCACCCAGGCATTGGGTCAGCTGCAATTCGTCAAAGCGCCATGATTGCACCGCTCGACCTGCAACAGGCGTTAAGTGAACTGCTCGGCGATGCACAGCTTGTAGCCTGTGAGTTACCCGGCACCGAGCTGAAACTCTGGCTGATCGACGGCGATAACATGGATCGCGCCTTCAGCCCGGAAGAAACCCGACGGATTCTCCACGAGCCGCCGTACTGGAGTTTCTGCTGGGCCAGTGGGCTGGCCGTGGCGCGTTATCTCGCCGAGCACCCGCAATGGGTCGAAGGTAAACGGGTGCTGGATTTCGGTGCTGGCTCTGGGGTCGCCGGGATTGCGGCGATGAAAGCCGGGGCACTGGAAGTGGTGGCCTGTGACCTGGACCCGTTGGCGATTGCCGCGTGTCGGGCGAATGCCGAACTCAATGGCGTGCAACTCAGCTACTCGACGGACTTTTTCGCCGAGGCCGATCGGTTCGATCTGATTCTGGTGGCCGATGTGTTGTACGACCGGGCGAATCTGCCGTTGCTCGATGAATTTCTTAGCCGTGGCCGGGAAGCGTTGGTGGCGGATTCGCGGGTGAGGGATTTTCGCCATCCGTTGTATCAGCGCATTGAAATGCTGGAAGCGATGACGTTGCCGGATCTGGCCGAGCCCGAAGAGTTTCGGTATGTGAGCCTCTACCACGCCACCCGAGCTTGATCGTTCCCACGCTCTGCGTGGGAATGCAGCCCGGGACGCTCCGCGTCCCAAAGCGGACGCAGAGCGTCCATTGAGGCATTCCCACGCAGAGCGTGGGAACGATCAACGTTACGACTTTCAGCAGCCCCCCACCAAGCCTTATAGTGACCACATTCACGCTTTTACGAGATCCCCCATGAGTCAGGAAACGCCGTACATTTTCGACGCCACGACTGCCGATTTCGACCAGTCGGTGATCGAGAACTCTTTTCACAAACCGGTGCTGGTGGATTTCTGGGCCGAATGGTGTGCGCCGTGCAAGGCCTTGATGCCAATGCTGCAAACCATCGCCGAGAGCTATCAGGGCGAGTTGCTGCTGGCCAAGGTCAACTGCGACATCGAACAGGACATTGTTGCGCGCTTCGGCATTCGCAGCCTGCCGACGGTGGTGCTGTTCAAGGACGGTCAGCCGGTGGACGGTTTTGCCGGTGCGCAACCGGAATCGGCTGTGCGCACGATGCTCGAACCCCACGTGCAAATGCCGCCGCCCGCTGCGGCCGACCCGTTCGAACAGGCTCAGGCGCTGTTTGATGAAGGCCGCTACGCCGACGCCGAAGCCACGCTCAAAGTACTGCTGGCTGAAGACAACACCAACGCCAAGGCGCTGATCCTCTACGCCCGCTGCCTGACTGAGCGCGGCGAACTGGGTGAAGCGCAAATCGTGCTCGACGCGGTCAAGACCGATGAGCACAAGGCCGCGCTGGCCGGCGCCAAGGCGCAGATCCAGTTCCTCGGTCAGGCCAGGGATTTGCCGGATGCGGCAGACCTGAAAGCGCGTCTGGCGAAAAATCCGCAGGACGATGAGGCGGTCTATCAACTGGCGATCCAGCAATTGGCCCGTCAGCAATACGACGCTGCGCTGGATGCCTTGCTGAAACTGTTCATCCGCAATCGCAGCTACAGCGAAGGCTTACCGCACAAGACCTTGCTGCAAGTGTTCGAACTGCTGGGCAACGATCACCCGCTGGTGACCACGTACCGTCGCAAGTTGTTTGCTGCGCTGTATTAAGCGGATCGGGCCATGTGAACCCGATCCCGTAGGAGCTGCCGCAGGCTGCGATCTTTTGATTTTGCTTTTTAAAAACAAGATCAAAAGATCGCAGCCTGCGGCAGCTCCTACGCTGGCTCGATCCAGCTGTACAGCGGCGTATCCCCGCCGCTCACCACTTTGACGTTTGCGCAGTGGCGCAAGCGCACCAACAAGCGCTTGCCCGCCGCTGCGCTGCCGGTCAGCCCTTCCAGCTGCTCCAGCAGATCCGGCCCGCTCAATTGCCCGGCCTTGCGCAGCAACTCTTGGGCTATCTGCCACAGCGCATCGTCCTGATTCACCGGTTTGGCGGGCGCCGCACTCGCCTCGGGTTTTGCTGCCTGCAACTGCGCACCAAGCTGCGCCCAGTCGCCCTCATCCAGTTCCAGGGTCAAATCCACCGGCCAGTCGCCGATGCTTCCGCGTATTCGCAACATAAGTCTGCTCCTGCACATACCTGACTCGCATGCTCCCATGGGTCTTGCGCTACGCCAAGCAGACGGTCAAACTCTCCGCACTTTCGTTATAAGATCACATAACAATTTTTACATTTTACTTTTCGGAGACCCGTCATGCGCCGTCTGCTGCTCGCTTTGCCGTTTGCCTTGTTGCCGCTGGCTGTCGCCCATGCGGCGGTCGAGCATGATCACGATCATGATGAACATGGCAGCCTCAGCGCCCACGAACACGGCGTCGGTCGCCTGAACGCGGCGTTGGATGGCCAGACTCTGGAGCTGGAGCTGGAAAGCCCGGCGATGAACCTGGTGGGCTTCGAACACGCCGCCACCACCGACGCCGACAAAGCCAAAGTCGCTGCCGTCCGCGCGCAGCTGGAAAAACCACTGGTGCTGTTCAACCTGCCGAAAGCCGCCGGTTGCGTGGTCGCGACTCAGGAACTGGAAAGCCCGTTGTTCGGTGACAAGCCGGATACCGATGACCATGACGAAGATGATCACGAGGCGGCCAAGGACGGTCATGAACATCACCATGACCACAGCGAAATCCACGCCCATTACCAATTGAGCTGCTCGGCCCCGGGCGCGCTGAAAACCCTGGATCTGGCGAATATCTTCAACACATTCCCGGCCACCCAGAAGATTCAGGTACAACTGATCAGCCCGAGCGGGCAGCAAGGGGTTGAAGTGACGGCCAAGGCTGCTGCCCTCAAGTTCTAAACCCACCCCGATCATCAGCACTCATGAAACCGGTTAAATGACCCAAGCACTCATCGAACTGTCCGACCTGGGTTTCAGCTGGCCCGGTCATCCGCCGCTGCTGAACATCCCGGCGTTTCGCCTCATGCCGGGTGAAACCCTGTTCCTCAAAGGCCCCAGCGGCAGCGGCAAGACCACCCTGCTGGGCTTGCTCGGTGGCGTGCAGAAGCCTGATCGCGGCAGCATTCGCCTGCTCGGCCAGGAGCTGACCGAACTCTCTGCCGGTGCCCGCGACCACTTCCGCGTCGATCACACCGGCTACATCTTCCAGCAGTTCAACTTGCTGCCATTTCTCTCGGTGCGCGAGAACGTCGAGCTGCCCTGCCACTTCTCCAAGCTGCGTGCCGAACGGGCGATCCAGCGCCACGGCAGTGTAGATCAGGCTGCGGCCACCCTGCTCGCCCACTTGGGCCTCAAGGATGAAAACATCCTCAGCCGCCGTGCCGATTCGCTGTCCATCGGCCAGCAGCAACGGGTCGCTGCCGCACGCGCGTTGATTGGTCAGCCGGAACTGGTGATCGCTGACGAACCAACCTCGGCGCTGGACTACGACGCCCGCGAGAACTTCATTCGTCTGCTGTTCGCCGAATGCCGCGAAGCCGGGTCGAGCCTGTTGTTTGTCAGCCATGACCAGAGCCTCGCGCCGCTGTTCGATCGCCACCTGTCGCTGGCCGATCTCAATCGCGCCGCCACCCCGTCCGAGGTCTGAGATGTATTTGTTTCGTCTAGCCATGGCCAGTCTGGCTAACCGTCGCTTCACCGCGATCCTCACCGCGTTCGCCATCGCCCTGTCGGTCTGCCTGTTGCTGGCCGTGGAGCGGGTGCGCACCGAAGCCAAGGCCAGTTTCGCCAGCACCATCAGCGGCACCGACCTGATCGTCGGCGCACGTTCCGGCTCGGTGAACCTGCTGTTGTATTCGGTGTTCCGCATCGGCAACGCCACCAACAACATCCGCTGGGACAGCTTTGAACATTTCGCCAACAACCCGAAAGTGAAGTGGGCGATTCCGATGTCCCTCGGCGATTCCCATCGCGGATATCGGGTGATGGGCACCACCGAGGCGTACTTCGAGCACTACCAGTACGGCCATCAACAGCACCTCGAACTCGCCGACGGCCGCGCTTTCGCCAGCGATCCGTTCGAAGTGGTGCTCGGCGCCGAAGTGGCCGATGCGCTGCATTACAAGCTCGGCGACAAACTGGTGCTGGCCCATGGCGTGGCGGTGATCAGCCTGGTCAAACACGACGACAAACCATTCACCGTGGTCGGCATTCTCAAACGCACCGGCACCCCGGTGGACCGCACGCTGCACATCAGCCTCGGCGGGATGGAAGCCATTCACGTCGACTGGCACAACGGCGTGCCGGCGCGCGGTAATGGCCGGATCAGTGCCGACCAAGCGCGCAACATGGACCTGACGCCGCAAGCGATCACTGCGTTCATGCTTGGTCTCAACAGCAAGATTTCGACGTTTGCGCTGCAACGGGAGATCAACGAATTCCGTGGCGAACCGATGCTGGCGATCCTGCCGGGTGTGGCATTGCAAGAGCTGTGGAGTTTGATGAGCACGGCGGAAAAAGCCTTGTTCGTCGTCTCGCTGTTCGTGGTCCTGACCGGGTTGATCGGCATGCTCACGGCGATCCTCACCAGCCTCAATGAGCGGCGCCGCGAGATGGCGATTCTGCGTTCGGTCGGCGCTCGGCCGTGGCACATCGCGACCTTGTTAGTGCTGGAAGCCTTTGCCCTGGCGTTGTCCGGAGTGATTGCCGGCGTCGCGCTGCTGTATGTGTGCATCGCCGTGGCACAAGGTTACGTGCAGGCGAATTACGGCTTGTACTTGCCCCTGGCCTGGCCGAGCGAATATGAATGGACGCTGCTCGGTGGCATCCTGATCGCCGCGCTGCTGATGGGCAGCGTGCCGGCCTGGCGCGCGTATCGCCAATCCTTGGCCGATGGCCTGTCGATCCGACTATGAGGACATTAATGATGCCCCGCGCTGTGTTTGCGCTATTGATGCTGGTTGCCCTTCCGTTGTGGGCGGCAGAGCCGAAGGACCTGACCTGGTCGGAAATGATCCCGCCGGATGCTGCGCCAGAAGTGCCGAACATGACGCCGCTGCATGACCTGTCGAAGATGAGCGACGCGTTGTCCGCAGAGTCGGCTCCAGCGGCCAGGCAGGACATGCCGAACGCGCCAGTGGTGAAGAGCCTCGACGGCAAGAATATTCGTTTGCCGGGGTACATCGTGCCGCTGGAAGTCAGTGAAGAAGGCCGCACCACGGAGTTTCTGCTGGTACCGTATTTCGGCGCCTGCATCCACGTTCCGCCTCCTCCGTCGAACCAGATCGTGCATGTCAAAAGCGAAGTCGGCGTGAAGCTTGATGAGCTGTACCAGCCTTACTGGATCGAAGGTGCGTTGCAGGTCAAGGCATCCACCAGCGAGTTGGCGGATGCCGGGTATCAGATGGAGGCGGACAAGATTTATGTGTATGAATTGCCGGAATGATCCGGCAGTTCTGTGTTGTCTGTTCAATCGCCATCGCGGGCAAGCCCGCTCCCACAGTGTTCTCTGTTGTTCACAAATATTGCATTCACAGAAGATCCCTGTGGGAGCGGGCTTGCTCGCGAAGGGGCCTTCGAAGGCTGCGCAAAAAACAGGGCCATCACTGTTTCATTGAGCTGAATCAAAAGACCGTATCAGTTGGATCCCTACCATTGGACATCGAACATTTTTAACGTCCTTTGGAGCCCCCATGCAAAAGTCATTGCTCTGCGCTTCGCTGTTCGCCCTCGCGCTCGCAGCCCCGCTCGCCCATGCTCACACCGCCGGTGACATCATCGTTCGGGCCGGTGCGATCACCGTCAACCCGGATGCCGACAGCTCCAGCGTCAAGGTCGATCAAGGCCCGCTGAAGGGCGCCGACCTGGGTGGCAAGGCCACCATGAGCAGCGACACGCAACTGGGCCTGAACTTCGCCTACATGATCACCAATAACCTGGGGATCGAATTGCTCGCGGCCTCGCCGTTCGAGCATGACGTGAAGCTCAAAGGCACCGCCCTCGGCGCGGCCAATGGCAAACTCGGTACGCTGAAACACCTGCCGCCAACCCTGAGCCTGGTCTACTACCCGCTGGACGCCAAGTCCGCGTTCCAGCCGTACATCGGCGGCGGTATCAACTACACCTGGATCTACGACGAGCACGTCGGCAGCGAAGCAGCCGCCAACGGCTTCAGCAACTTCAAGGCGGAAAACTCCTGGGGTCTGGCCTGGCAGATCGGTGCCGACTACATGCTGACCGACAACGTAATGATCAACGCCCAAGTACGTTACATCGACATCGACACCACCGCGACCGTGGAAAACAACGCCGTCGCACCGGGCACCCGGGCCAAGGTCGACGTTGATGTGGACCCGTTCATTTACATGGTTGGTTTGGGTTACAAGTTTTAAGCAATCCACCGCTGTAATGGCGAAAGCGATTCCTGTGGCGAGGGGGCTTGCCCCCGTTGGGTTGCGAAGTAACCCCCAAATCTACGAGCGCATTTCGCCTGACATACCTCATTGTCCGGATAGCGCCTGCTGCGCAGTCGAACGGGGGCAAGCCCCCTCGCCACAGGGGTCTGCATTGGCCCTGAAAGTGATATCCGACCCACAAAAAAGGCGCCTTCAAAGGCGCCTTTTTCATGGCCGTACAAAATGTCAGCGTCCCAGCAACCGCGCAAGACCAACACTCATCGGTGTCTGCTCCGGGTAGGTAAACCGCTCCAGCAAACGCCGGTTGTTCGCGCGTGAATGGCGGATGTCACCGGAGCGTGCCGGGCCGTAGCTCACGGGCGGCAGCTTGCCGACCACCGCTTCAAGGGCTGCAAGCATTTGCTTGAGGGTCGTCGCCTGATTCCAGCCAACATTCACCGCACCGACTTCGACCTGCGGTTTCTCGATGGCTTGCACCAACACGTCCACCAGGTCCTCGACGTAGACAAAATCCCGAGTCTGCTCGCCATCGCCGAACACGGTGATCGGCAAGCCTTTCTGTGCACGCTCGCTGAAAATGCTGATCACCCCGGAATACGGCGAGGACGGATCCTGGCGCGGGCCGAAGATGTTGAAGAAACGAAAAACCACCGGCTCCAGAGCATGCTGGCGACGATAGAAATCGAAGTAATGTTCGCTCGCCAACTTGTCTGCCGCGTACGGCGTCAACGGTGCCTTGGGCGTGTCTTCGTCGATCGACTCGCCTTCGCCATTGTTGCCATAGACCGCTGCGCTGGACGCGTACAGCACCCGTTTGACGCCAGTCTGACGCATGGCTTCGCAGACATTCAGCGAGCCGATGAAATTGCTCTGATGGGTCTTCACCGGGTCATCCACCGAGGCCTGCACCGAAGCCACCGCAGCCAGATGCGCTACCGCGCTGCAACCGGCCATCGCACGCGCCACCAGTGCGGCATCGGCGACGTCGCCCACGATCAGTTCGATGAGGGGATTGTCCAGCGGCAGGTTGCTGCGTTTGCCGGTGGAGAGGTCATCGAGAATGCGCACCGAGTGCCCCTTGGCGAGCAAGGCGTCGGTCAGGTGCGAGCCGATGAAACCGGCGCCGCCGGTGATTAAAACAGGGCCGTCAGCCATGGCGATAAAACCTATCCAGTAAGCCCGGGAGTGCCGCGCGCCAGGCGCGGGGCTTGATCCCGAAAGTGTGCAGAATTTTCTTGCAGGCCAGCACTGCGTGTTGCGGTTCTTCGGCGGCGTCGGGCCGCGCGGCGTGAGCCTGGGCGGTCGGCGCTTCGATGGCCAACGGGTGCAGGGCGCGTGCTTCGGTAAGGATAGCCTGCCCCAGTGCCAGCGGCGTGGTCGCCTCATGCCCGGCGTAGTGGTAAGTGCCCCATAGCGGCGCGGAGCAATCGAGTTGCTTGAGCACCGAAATGATCACCCGGGCAGCATCGTCCACCGGCGTCGGATTGCCGCGACGATCATCGGCCATCAGCAGTTCTTCAGCTTTCTCGGCCCGGTTCAGGAATCGCCCGAGGGTGCCGTCGGGGCTGTCATCGAGCAGCCAGCCGAAACGCAGCAGCACGTGCTGCGGACAGGTGGCGCGTACGCTTTGCTCGATTCGCCACAAGGCCTGACCGCGCAGGCCCAGCGGTACCGGTTCGTCTTTTTCGCTGTAAGCGGTCGCCCGGGAGCCATCGAACACGCGATAACTCGACGGTTGCAGCAGCACAATGTTGTGATGCTGGCACAACTCGGCCAGCCGCTCGATGGCTCGCTCCTGCCCGGCCAGACGCTGTTCGCTGACGGTTTCCGCCTGGAACCAGTCAAAGTAATAGGCGAGATTGATCAACGCATCCGGACGGGTATCGTCGAGCAGTTGCGTCAGGCTCGCGGCGTCCCAGCCGTCTTGCGGTGGGCGGGGGGCGAGGAAACCGATGTCTTCCTCCGCACCGAGGCGAATCAGCGCCTGCCCAAGGGCATTTCCGCCGCCCAGTAACATAAGGCGCATTCGCATAGAGTCAGCAGGCCCAGTCTGATTGGAACGATGGCTTTATCGACAGCGCCCGCAGGCGATGTCCTCAATAATTGCCGGAATCGTTGCATTTTGCGGGTTTAGTGCGCAACCGTCATCCGTAAAGTGTAGTTCCGTCGGATTGGGTTGACCCTGCTGGCCCCTTCGCGAGCAAGCCCGCTCCCACACTGGATCTCCTGTGTACTCAAATTTTGTGACCGACACTGTTTAACTGTGGGAGCGGGCTTGCTCGCGAAGGGGCCCTAAAGGCCGGCAAAGGTCGTGAGCGGTACTTGCATCTTCCCCGACTCGCCCGCATAAATCAGGACATGAATCTGCCCATCCCCACGGACGCTGCACTGGCAGGCTTTCACCCCGCCGTCAGCGCCTGGTTCAGCAACACCTTCCCAGCGGCCACCGCCGCCCAGGCCCGGGCGTGGCCGTTGATCCGCCAGCGCCGTTCGACCCTGATCGCCGCGCCCACCGGTTCCGGCAAGACCCTCACCGCGTTTCTGGCGGTGCTCGACGATCTGGTCCATCGTGGCCTGGAGAGCCCGGATGGCCTGCCGGACGAAACCCTGGTGGTCTACGTTTCGCCGCTCAAGGCGCTGTCCAACGACATCCAGATCAACCTGCAAAACCCGCTGGCCGGCATCACCGAACAGTTGCGGGTGATGGGCCTGCCCGATGTGCCAATCAGCACTGCCGTGCGCACCGGTGATACGCCGCAAAAAGAGCGTTCGGCCATGCGCAAAACCGCGCCGCACATTCTGGTGACCACCCCGGAATCCCTTTACGTGCTGCTCGGCTCCGACTCCGGCCGGCAAATGCTCGGCACCACCCACACGGTGATTGTCGACGAAATCCACGCCATTGCCGCCAGCAAACGCGGTAGCCACCTGGCCCTGAGCCTGGAGCGCTTGCAGGCACTCTGCTCCCAACCGCTGGTGCGTATCGGCCTGTCCGCCACGCAGAAACCCATTGAAGCGGTCTCGCGCTTTCTGGTCGGCCGTGATCGCGACTGCGAAATCATCGACATCGGCCACGCCCGTCCACGGGATCTCGATATAGAGGTGCCGCCCGTGCCGTTGTCGGCGGTAATGGCCAACGACGTCTGGGAACTGGTCTATGACCGACTCGCCGCCCTCGCCCGTGAACACCGGACCACGCTGATTTTCGTCAACACCCGGCGCCTGGCCGAACGCCTGAGTCGGCACTTGAGCGAACGCCTCGGCAAGGATGCGGTAGCGGCCCACCATGGCAGCCTGGCCAAAGAGTTTCGCCTGGATGCAGAACAACGGCTCAAGCGCGGCGAGCTGCAAGTGCTGATCGCCACTGCTTCGCTGGAATTGGGGATCGATATCGGCGACGTCGACCTGGTGTGCCAGATCGCTTCACCACGCTCGATTGCCGGGTTTCTGCAACGGGTTGGCCGCTCCGGGCACCAGGTCGGCGGCACGCCCAAGGGCCGGTTATTCGCCACCACCCGCGACGACCTGATCGAATGCGCCGCCCTGCTCGATTGCGTTCGCCGTGGTGAGCTCGACACGTTGCAGATCCCAGAAGCGCCGCTGGACGTGCTGGCCCAGCAGATCATCGCCGAGGTCAGCTGCCAGGAATGGCAGGAACAGGCGCTGCTGCAAATGCTGCGAAAAGCCTCGCCGTACGCCACGCTCGACGAAAAGCACTATCAGGCACTGCTGCAAATGCTCGCCGAAGGCTACAACGGGCGCCTGGGTATTCGCAGCGCTTACCTGCACCGGGACGCGGTAAGCCGCACCCTACGCGGCCGTCGAGGCGCCAAGCTGACCGCCGTGACCAGCGGCGGGACGATTCCCGACAACGCCGACTACAGCGTTCTGCTGGAGCCTCAAGGGCTGAACATCGGCAGCGTCAACGAAGACTTCGCGGTGGAAAGCATTGCCGGGGATATCTTTCAGCTGGGCAATACGTCGTATCGAATCCTGCGGGTCGAAACCGGCAAGGTCCGGGTCGAAGACGCTCAGGGGCAACCGCCGACCATTCCGTTCTGGCTCGGTGAAGCACCCGGGCGCAGTGATGAACTGTCGTTCGCGGTGGCACGCCTGCAAGCGCAACTCGATGAGCGGCTCGGTGCCACACCCGGCAACTTGCAGCCAGCCGTCGACTGGCTGACCGACACCCTCGGCCTGAACCTCGCCAGCGCCGAGCAACTGGTGGATTACCTGGCCCGGGCACGCCAGACCCTCGGCGCCTTGCCATCGCAAGACACGCTGCTGATGGAGCGGTTTTTCGACGAGTCCGGTGGTACGCAGTTGATCATCCACTCACCATTCGGCAGCCGCATCAACCGCGCCTGGGGCCTGGCCCTGCGCAAGCGTTTCTGCCGCACGTTCAACTTTGAATTGCAGGCCGCCGCCAGCGAGGACGCCATCGTGCTGTCGCTGTCCACCGGCCACAGCTTCGAGCTAGAGGACGTCTGGCGTTATCTGCACAGCAACGGTGCCGAACATACCTTGATTCAAGCAGTGCTTGAGGCCCCGCTGTTCGGCGTGCGCTGGCGCTGGAACGCAGGGGTCGCCCTGGCGCTGCCGCGCTACAGTGGCGGACGCAAAGTACCGCCGCAGATCCAGCGGATGAAAAGCGAAGACCTGATCGCCAGCGTGTTTCCCGATCAGATCGCCTGCGTGGAAAACCTCGCCGGCGAGCGTGAGATTCCCGACCATCCGCTGGTGGAACAAACCCTCGACGATTGCCTGCACGAAGCGATGGACAGCGAAGGCTGGCTGGCGTTGTTGCGGCGCATGGAACAGGGCGACATCCGCCTGATCAGCCGCGATTTGCCGGCGCCCTCGCCACTGGCGGCGGAGATTCTCAGCGCCCGCCCCTACACCTTTCTCGACGACGCGCCGCTGGAAGAGCGCCGCACTCAGGCAGTGCTCAGCCGCCGCTGGAGCGATCCGCAATCCACCGATGATCTCGGTGCGCTGGACGCCGAGGCGATTGCCGCGGTGCGTGATGAAGCCTGGCCAACGCCAACCGGCATTGATGAAATGCATGAAGCGCTGATGAGCCTGGCGTGCATCGCCGACGCCGAGGCCCAGGCCAACCCGAATTGGCTCGATTGGCTGAATGCCTTGGCCGACAGTGGCCGGGCCAGCCGTTTGCAGATCAACGCCGAGCAATCGCTGTGGTTGGCGCTGGAACGACTGACCTGCCTGCGAGCGATTTATCCACAAGCCATATTGGTTCCACCGTTGGAGGCATTGCCCGGTTTCGATGAAACCTGGGAGCCGGACGAAGCAGTGCTGGAACTGATTCGTGCACGGCTCAGCGCGTTTGGTCCGTTGCCGCTAAAGGCGATTGCCGAGCCGCTTGGATTACCGGCGATTCAAGTCACTCAGGCTTTGGCGCAACTGGAGCGCGAAGGCTATGTACTGCGCGGGCAATTCACCCCGGGCGCCCGTGAAGAAGAATGGTGCGAACGGCATCTGCTGGCGCGGATTCATCGGTATACGGTCAAGCGTCTGCGACGGGAAATCGAGCCGGTGGCGTTGCAGGATTTCATGCGATTCCTGTTCGACTGGCAGCATCTCTCCGCCGCAAGCCAAGGCCAGGGCCGCGCGGTGTTACCGGCGATCATCAGCCAGTTCGAAGGCTACCCCGCCGCCGCGTCAGCGTGGGACAGCGACATTCTGCCGGCGCGTCTCAAAGACTATTCGGCGAGTTGGCTGGATGAGTTGTGCCGCAGCGGCAAACTGGTCTGGACCCGTCTGACCGCGCGCAACAAGAGCGCCAGCACGGCATTGCGCAGCACGCCGATTCTATTGCTGCCGCGCAGTCAGGTCGGGTTGTGGAGCGGCTTGACCGAGCAGACGCCAGTCAGCGAACTGTCGCCCAAAACACAAAAAGTCCATGAAGCGCTCAGTCAGCACGGCGCACTGTTTTTCGATGAGCTGATTCATGAAGCCCATCTGCTGCGCTCGGAACTGGAAATCGCCTTGCAGGAACTGGTCGGTGCCGGGCTGGTTAACGCCGACAGCTTCGCCGGCTTGCGCGCGCTGATTACCCCGGCCAGCAAACGCCAGAATCGCAGCAGCCGACGTGGGCGCGGAGCGTTTGTCGGCGGCATGGACGATGCCGGACGCTGGGCGTTGCTGCGCCGCGGTGCTGCCGCCCCAGTTGTGGATAAGCAACGACCGGCGCCCACACCCAGCGAATCCCTGGAACACATCGCCATGACCTTGCTGCGCCGTTACGGCGTGGTGTTCTGGCGCTTGCTGGAGCGTGAGGCGGACTGGTTGCCGAGTTGGCGGGAATTGCTGCGCACGTTCCATCGGCTCGAGGCCCGGGGCGAGATTCGTGGCGGGCGGTTTGTCAGTGGTCTGGCGGGGGAGCAATTTGCGTTACCCGAGGCGATTCCATTGCTGCGCGAAGTCAGGCGGCGACCGCATGATGGAAGTCTGATCGCGGTGTGCGGGGTGGATCCGCTGAACCTTGCCGGCACCTTGTTGCCAGGCGCGAAAGTGCCGGCGCTGGCGAGCAATCGACTGGTGTATCGCGACGGTTTACCGGCCGCCGCCGAGATCGCCGGCAAGCAGCAGTTCTGGCTGGAGCTGGATCAGCAGGCCAGTACCGAACTACGCAATAAGCTGACTCGCCATAGTTCTCTGTAGGAGCGAGGCTTGCCCGCGAAGGGAGCGCCGCGATGCATCAGCAGAACCGCGTCTTCGTTCTTCGCGGGCAAGCCTCGCTCCTACAGGGGGTGTGGCGATCTTCTTGCTTTTACCGTCCGTAGCCCCATCGAAACTTTCTCGCACACCCGGCAGTCATCAAAAGACAGGGCTGTCCGAGGACGGGAGGCGACATGGCGGCGATTCATATTGGTATTTCAGGCTGGCGCTACACGCCTTGGCGGGGGGAGTTCTACCCGAAGGGGCTGACCCAGAAGCGCGAATTGCAATTCGCTTCTCGGGCAGTGAACAGCATCGAAATAAATGGATCGTTTTACGCCCTGCAACGGCCCGAACGTTATGCCCAGTGGTACGACGAAACCCCGGCGGGCTTCGTCTTCAGCGTCAAGGCTCCGCGTTTTATCACCCATATCAAGCGCTTGCGGGACATTCATAAACCGCTGGCGAATTTCTTTGCCTCCGGGGTGCTGGAGCTCAAGGAAAAACTCGGCCCGATCCTCTGGCAATTTCCGCCCAACTTCAAATTCGACCCGGAATTGTTCGAAAGCTTTCTCGAACAATTACCCCACGACACGGAACAGGCCGCCGCCCTCGCACGCCAACATGAGCCGCGCTTGAACGGTCACGCCAGCATGAAAGCCTACGGCAAAAAACCGCTGCGCCATGCCGTGGAAATTCGCCACGAAAGCTTTGTCGATCCCGCCTTCGTCCGGCTGCTCAAACGCTACAACACCGCGCTGGTCATCGCTGACACCGCCGGGAAATGGCCGTATCGCGAAGACCTCACCAGTGATTTCGTCTATCTGCGTCTGCACGGTGCCGAAGAGCTCTACGCCAGCGGTTACACCCCACAAGCGCTGCAACGCTGGGGCGACCGGATCGAGGCCTGGTATCACGGACAGCAACCGGCGGATCCGCAATTGATCGCGCCCCGGCAAAAAACCAAGACACGCAAGTCTCGGGAAGTGTTCTGCTATTTCGATAACGACATCAAGGTCCGGGCGCCCTTCGATGCCCGCCGCTTGCTTGAGCGTTTGCATCTCGACAAAGACCTTGCCACCGCCCCCGGTGAGCCAGCTGCCGAAGGAGTGCTGCCATGAGCGTTCCCGAACCGGTCGGCACAACGGATGAACAGCAACCCATTATCAGCGCCGTGAGCCGTTTCACCGTGCTGACGGTCAACACCCACAAGGGTTTCACCGCGCTCAACCGGCGCTTCATCCTGCCCGAGTTGCGTGAGGCGGTGCGCAGTGTGTCCGCCGACGTGGTGTTTCTGCAGGAAGTCCATGGCACCCACGAGCATCACCCCCAGCGCTACAACAATTGGCCAGCGATGCCCCAGTACGAGTTTCTGGCCGATACCCTGTGGCCGCAATTTGCCTATGGGCGCAACGCGGTTTATCCGGCGGGCGATCACGGCAATGCGCTGTTGTCGAAGTTCCAGATCATCCGCCACGACAACCTCGACGTTTCCATCCACGGCCATGAGAACCGTGGAATCCTGCATTGCGTGCTGCGGATGCCCGGCGATGGTCGGGAAGTGCATGCCATTTGCGTCCATCTGGGGCTTCGCGAAAGTCACCGGACGGCACAACTCAAGCTGCTGAGCCAACGCATGGAAGAGTTGCCGCAGGATGCCCCGGTGGTGGTCGCTGGCGACTTCAACGACTGGCGCCTGCGCGCCGATGCACTGCTCAAGCCCTGCGGTTTGCGTGAGGTGTTCGCCGAGCTGCATGGCAAACCAGCGCGCAGTTTCCCGGCGCGTCTGCCGGCGTTGCGCCTGGACCGCATCTACGTGCGCAACCTCAAGGCCAGCCATCCGCAAGTACTGGCGGCACGGCCCTGGTCACACCTTTCTGACCATGCACCGCTATCGGTGGAGATCGAGCTATGACCGGCCCATTGATGGAAAAAACCACGATCGAACACGTCTCCGCGCCTCCGCCCGTGCGTGAGCCGGCGGTCGTTAACGTCGAATACGGTTGGCACGGTAACAACCGGGTCCAATTGCTGGAGAACGGTGAGGAATACTTTCCACGGGTGTTTGAAGCGCTGCGCCAGGCCCAGAGTGAAATCCTGCTGGAGACTTTCATTGTGTTCGAGGACAAGGTCGGCAATGAGCTGCAAAAAATCCTGATTGAAGCGGCTCACCGGGGTGTGCGCATCACCGTCAACCTCGACGGTTTTGGCTGTGGCGAATTGAGTACGGAGTTCCTCGCCGCCCTGAGCAATGCCGGTGTGCGCCTGCAAATATTCGACCCCGCCCCGCGTCACTTTGGCATTCGCACCAACTGGTTCCGCCGCCTGCACCGCAAGATTGTGGTGGTCGACGGGACGATTGCGTTCCTCGGCGGAATCAACTTTTCCGCCGACCATTTGGCCGACTTCGGCCCCGAGGCCAAACAGGATTATTCGGTTGAAGTACAAGGCCCGGCGGTGGCCGATATCCATCATTTCGCCTTGCTGCAAAGCGGCCGCCCGGCCCGGGCCAAATATTGGTGGCAGCGCCGCAGACAGCGGCGCGCGGAACTGGCGGTCAGCGATCATGATGGTCAGGTCCGGCTGGTGTATCGCGACAATGGCGAACACCCGGGCGATATCGAAGAGGTGTACTTGCAGGTCGTGCGCGGTGCCCGGCATCGCGTGGTGATCGCCAACGCCTACTTCTTTCCAGGCTATCGGCTGCTGCGGGAGATCCGCAACGCGGCGCGTCGAGGGGTCGAGGTGCGCCTGATTCTTCAGGGCCAGCCGGATTTGCGGGTGGCCAGGCTCGCCGCGCGCATGACCTACGATTATCTGCTGCGGGCCGGCGTAGCGATTTACGAATATTGCGACCGGCCCCTGCATGGCAAAGTCGCCCTGGTTGACGAGGACTGGAGCACCGTAGGCTCAAGCAACCTCGACCCGCTGAGCCTGTCGCTGAACCTGGAGGCCAACGTGTTGATCCGCGACCGCGCCTTCAACCGCGATCTGTTCGAGCGTCTCGACGAGTTGAGCAGCAACCACTGCAAGGTCATGTCGGCGGACAAGGCGCCTCGCGGGCGGATCTGGCACATGACTGTCGGCTTTCTGGTGTTTCACTTCCTGCGGCATTTCCCGGCGTGGGCTGGTTGGCTGCCGGCGCATAAACCGCGCCTGAAACCCTTCATCCATCCGACTGGGAGCGATAAGGCATGAGGCATTCTGATGCGCAGCCTGCCCCTCACTCCGACACGCCGCGAAAATCCCACTGGCACCGCTGGAAAAAGCCTCTGACGATGCTGTTTTTTCTGGCGTTGATCGTGCTGTTCACGATGCTTGCCCAGCGCATCGAATGGGGCGAAGTGTTCGATACCCTCGCCGATTTCAAAGTGCGCACACTGATCATCGCGTCCGGACTGACGTTGATGAGTTTTCTGGTGTACGCCTGTTTCGACCTGATCGGTCGCACCTATATCCGACAGGACCTGACCTGGCGGCAGATCCTGCCGGTGGGCATCATCAGCTATGCCTTCAACCTTAACCTGAGCGCCTGGGTCGGCGGAGTCGCGATGCGTTATCGGCTGTATTCACGGCTCGGCGTGAGCAAAAGCAACATCGCGAAGATTCTCGGGCTGAGCCTGGCGACCAACTGGTTCGGCTACATGGTGATTGCCGGCACCGTGTTCAGCAGCGGACTGGTGAGGATGCCGCCAGGCTGGAAACTGAGCAGCGGTGCCCTGCAAGGCGTGGGCGTGTTATTGCTGCTGTTGAGCGCGGGGTATCTGGCGGCCTGTCGGTTTTCCAGGCGGCGGGAATGGTCGATTCGTGGCGTTGAAATCAACCTGCCGTCAATGCACATGGCCGTCCTGCAACTGGCCCTCGGCGCGCTGAACTGGTCGCTGATGGCGGCGGTGATCTTCACTCTGTTGCCGAGCAAGCTGGACTATCCGCTGGTGCTTGGCGTGTTGCTGATCAGCGCGATCGCCGGGGTCATCACCCACATTCCGGCCGGGCTTGGGGTGCTGGAGGCAGTGTTCGTGGCGCTGCTGCAACACGAGGCTTCGCGGGGAAGTCTGGTGGCGGGGTTGCTCGCTTATCGGGCGATCTATTTCCTCCTGCCGCTACTGATTACCGTGGTGATGTACCTGGTGGTGGAAGCCAAGGCCAAGTCGTTGCGGATTTCGAAAAAACCGGGGTGAGTGGTGTTCGCAATGACGCCTTCGCGGGCAAGCCTCGCTCCTACATTTGATCCGCGCTGTCTGGCTGAACGCGGTCTAATGTGGGAGCGGGCTTGCTCGCGAATGATCGCAAGAACACCGCAAATCTCAACTCGACTGAATAATGCTCAACCGCTCGCCCACCACCATTTCCGTGATCCAGCCCACGAGGATCGAGGTGTACGCCTGTTGCGATACTGGCTCGCTCAAGGCGTGATCGGCACCGTCGATAATCCGGTGAGTCAGCGAGTGGGTCTGCTGACACGCCGCGCGGTAACTCATGATGGTCGCGTGGGGCACATAGGCGTCGGTCTCGGACTCCACCAGCAACACATCCCCGGTAAATTGCGAACAGGCATGCAGCGCGCGATTGCTGTCGGCGCTGACCCGCGTGCTGCGGTAATCGCGCAAATCGAGCTTGTCCAGCTCACGCTTGGGTGTGTGCCAAAAGTCGTCGCGATACAACGCCGGCACCCGCAGCGCCAACCAGCGCACCGGGCGCAAGGACGTCAGGATCGCCGCCAGATAACCGCCATAACTGGTGCCGACCACGGCGATCGCCGAGGTGTCGAGCGCCGGATGGGCGAGCAAGCGGTCGTAGGCCGCCAGCAGGTCACGCAGGTTGTCTTCGCGGGTTATCCGGGACAACGGAATACCGGTCCCGCCAGTATGGCCGCGCAAGTCGAATGTCAGGCACACGCAACCCAACCCGGCAATGCCTTTGGCGCGCTCCAGGTCGCGCTCCTGACTACCACCCCAACCGTGGACGAAAAGCACACCCGGGACTTTCGATTTGGGGCTGAGGAAGGTTCCGCTCATCTGTTCATCGTCGATGTCGATCTGAATGGTTTCGCTTCTAGCCGTCATAGGATTTGACCGTTACGTACTTGAGAAGAAAGTCACTGTGTTCCGCTGGCCCGCGGTAGACCTCAATGGCGTTGGCCGGCAGAGGTTGATCGGTATAGGTTTCGATCGACGACACGCGAATCGCGCGCAAGCCGGGGTTGTTGACGAAGCTCTGCAGCGCCGCGACTTCAGCACTGCTGGCACCGCCCAGGCGCCAGGACTGTTCGAGCACGCCGCTGCGTTGTTTGCCATCGCAATCCAGCCCTTGGGCGATGTCGTAGTTGCGCCGCGAGGCGTAGAAACCGGGGTAGGCTTCATCGGCCGCGCTGTCGAATACCTGCGCTTGCTGGATTGCCAGCCTCGTGTCGTCCGGTAGTTCCAGCGCCAGCAGGTCCTCGTAATAGCCCTGCACCACCAACAGGTTGGACCCTCCATAAACCTGCTCGCCCTGACCGTCTTCGGTCAAGTATTGATCACCGCAATAACTCAGCACCTTGTCGCCGATAAAACTCTGACCGACGCTATGGGTGACCACCTCGGTCAAGTCTTGTTCCAGCACCACACCTTCGGTGAACAATGTTTTGGCATCGGGGCGAGCGAGGATGACGTCGAACTGGTCGAGGCTTTTGATCACTTCCTGACCGCGTCCGGCGCAGGCATGAATAGGTTTCATGCGGATCGGACCGCTGTAGAGCAAGTGCTCCGCTGCCGGGCGAGCATCCTCCAGGGAGAACACACTGAGGCCATCGAGCACGACGCTGCGCACCCGTTCGGAAAACAACGACGACCAGCCTTCGGGTGCGAACGCATAGCGGTTCAACAACCCATGGCTGATGGCTTTGGTGCAGATGAAATCGTGGTCGACGTAACCGCCCCACAAATCCTCCGGCCCTTTGACGCCCAGCTGCCGGGCGGCAGCAACGCCCACCAGCGTTTGGGTCGGCAACAGATAAATATCACGGCCGCTATGCAGCTGCGGGTCGTAACTGCCGCCGTATTCGAGCCCTACGACCTGCGCCAGCCAACGGGCCAACGCGCGGTTGGTTTCGACTTCGTGCAGCGAGGCACTGGGCCGCACTGAATGGGCGAGTACCAGTTTGTTACGATGTGTTGGGGTCATGCGTTCCCCTTCAATCTGCGTTTGATAAATGTAGCTGAAGGAGGTGCAGAGATCAGGCCAATGGCGACTGGAAATAAACGGTTTTTAAATCAGCCAATTGCGAAATGCGTGATAGCACAAGGCCTGTTTTATTCTGCACGACGCCTTTCAATACTCCCGGCATTTTGCACGACTCAAAGTCTGGCATAGACCCAATGTGGGAGCGGGCTTGCTCGCGAATGCGGAGGATCAGTTAGCATCAATGTCGACTGATAGATCGCTTTCGCGAGCAAGCCCGCTCCCACATGGGTTCTGCAGTGATGCTCGCTACCGAGCCACGGCCGCGGTCGCAGACACCCCAAACCGCCCCCGATAATCACTCGGCGTCAGCCCGGTAATCTTTTTGAACGTTGCCCGAAACGCACTCGGGTCCTGGTAACCCACGGTCCAGGCAATGTGATCAATGGTGCCGTTGGTGAATTCGAGCATTTCCCGCGCTTTGCCGACCCGCAGGTGCTGGCAGTACTCGGTGGGTTTCAACCCGGTTGCCGCACGAAAACGCCGCAGGAAAGTGCGCTCTTCCAGCCCCGCCCGCTCAGCCATCGCCGCCAACGAGACATCGGTCGCCCCGGTGCTTTGCAGCCAATGCTGGACCTTGAGAATCGACGCATCGCCATGGTTGAGAATCGGTGAAAAATTACTGCCGCACTCACTCGCGCTGTCGCTGTGTTCCACCACCAGAAACCGCGCCGTGCCGGTGGCAATGCTCGGCCCGAGCAAGCGGTTCACCAGCCGCAATCCCAACTCTGACCAAGCCATCAACCCGGCAGTGGTGATCAGGTCACCATCGTCGACAATCGGCGTGTCGGCCTTGAGCTTGATTGCCGGGTAACGCTCGGCGAAGGCCTTGGCCGAGGTCCAGTGGGTAGTCGCGCTACGGCCATCGAGCAGGCCGCTTTCGGCCAATAGAATAGAGCCCACGCAGACCCCGCCGAGGGTCGCACCGTTGGCGTGCTGCTGACGAATCCAGCGAATCAGCTCTTGGGGCGCCTGCCGCTCGGAAAAACCTCCGATCGAGGGCGGGATCAACACGGCGACCAATGCGCCGGCCGGGCCAGGATGGGTGTCATAGACCCGCTCGGGCACCTGATCGCCCTCGACCTGCCAATGACTGACCCGCAGCAACGGTAGCTGCGCCGCCTGATGCTCGGCGGCGATCCGGTTGGCCACGCCGAACAGGTCCGTCAGCCCATGCACCGCCGCCATCTGCGCACCGGGATAGATCAGCACCCCCAGTTCGGCGACTGCCCTTTCCACACCCATTGTCAGTTTTCCCCCTGCTATTGTCGGTGCGGCCAATCCTCGAACAGCCCGCTAAACCCAATACTTGATTCCACAACCAACACACACTTCGAGGAAACAGTCATGGCCAAGCAAGCACTCATCGTAGTCGATATCCAGAACGACTACTTCCCCCAGGGCAAGTGGCCTCTGGTGGGCGCCGACGCCGCAGCGGACAACGCCGCACGGATGATTCAGGCGTTTCGCGAGGCCGGTGATCCGGTGGTGCACATCCGCCACGAGTTCACCTCCGACGACGCACCGTTCTTCACTCCGGGCTCCGACGGCGCGAAGTTGCACTCTAAAGTCCTCAACCGCGCCGACGAGCCGGTAGTGCTCAAACACTTCGTCAACGCGTTCCGTGAGACCGAACTGGAGTCCATCCTCGACCAGCAAGGCATCGAACACCTGGTGGTGGTCGGGAGCATGAGCCACATGTGCATCGACGGCATCACCCGAGCCGCCGCCGACCTGGGCTATACCGTTACCGTCGTCCACGATGCCTGCGCCACCCGTGATCTTGAGTTCAACGGCGTCACCGTCCCGGCTGCCCACGTTCACGCAGCCTTCATGTCGGCCCTGGGTTTTGCTTATGCCCGCGTGGTGTCCACTGACGACTTTCTGGCTGATTAAGATGAGGAACCTGTGGGAGCGGGCTTGCCCGCGATGAGGCCATCACATCCAACATCTTTGTTGACTGTTACATCGCTATCGCGGGCAAGCCCGCTCCCACAGGATTGCGCTTAACTGACTGGCATTGAGTGATAGACCTTCTTTTGTCATACACCTGTGCAACAGTCGAAAAAATCTCACGCGTGAGCTATTGATGGTCGTAAAAATTGCCTGTAGTGTTTCTCACGCGTGAGTTTTTCACAACGGGGTCAGCATCATGAACAGCAGCTCTCCATCAGATCCGCCAACCGGGTCTGTTACCGATTCAGCGAGCCAAAAGGGAGAGCGCTCGAAACCGTCCGCGAAAAAACCATCCAGTTTCTACATGAAGCAGATGCGCGCGGGCCTGGGTGCCGCCGGGTATGTGAAACACGAGACTTGGGTGCTTCCCGAAAACCGAAGCCTGCTCAAGCAGATGGAGAAACAGCTACGCCAACCGATTCTGGCTGGCTCATTCATGTCGGAGAATTACATGAGCGCAGGTAATAACTGGAACATCGATCGCCTCTACAGCGCCCTTCAGGCCCTCGACGAAGTGGTTTCGAACGACATCACCCTCTCCCTCGTTCAAGGCTCCGAGTCCAGCATCAAGCTGGAAATGAACGATTTCGGTGGCTTGCCGATTTACATCGCCGTGGTTGGCGATCAGGTCATCGTGGACACCGTTCTGGTCGATGTCGAGTCCATCAACGACGTACCGGCATTCAATGATGCCGTTCTGCGCAGCCGGGAAATGTTCCCGCTGTCCTCGATCGGCATCGAGTCCATGCCCAACGGGCAGATCGTTTACAACATGTTCGGCGCCCTGAGCTCCGACTCCAGCCTGACCAACGTCGTGACCGAGGTCAAAACCCTCGTCGACAACGTCCAGCGCGCCAGCGAAGCCTTTGAACGTTTCTTCATCTAATTTTTCGGGAACAGGAAATATCCAATGACTCAGTCCATCTGGAGCAAATTGTTCACCGCGCTGCGTGGTGGTGCCAACGAAGTCGGCGAATCGATCGTCGACCAACAGGCCCTGCGCATCCTCGACCAGGAAATTCGCGATGCTGACAGCGCGCTGGCCAACGCCAAGCGTGAGCTGGTCACCATCATGGCCAAGCACAAACTGTCGGCTGATCGCGTCAGCGAGTACAACGCCAAGATCAAGGATCTGGAATCCAAGGCCCTGGCCGCGATCCAGGCCAACCGCGAAGACCTGGCACTGGAAGTGGCCGAAGCCATTTCGACCCTGACCAATGAACTGGATGTCGAGCAAAAGCAGGCCACCGAATTCGGCGGTTACGCGGACAACATGCGTAAAGACATCACCAAGGCCGAAAACCGCATCAAAAGCCTGCGTCAGCAAGTGGACATGGCCAAGGCGCGTGAAAGCGTACAGAAAGCCCAGGTCAGCGCTTCGATCGCCAGTGGCGGCGCCAACGGCAAGCTGGAAACCGCCGTCGGTACGCTGAACCGCCTGCAGGCCAAGCAGCAGCAACGCGCCGCTGAACTGGAAGCCCAGGACCAACTGGCCGATGCATCGACCGGCACCGACCTGGAGCGCAAGCTGCGCGAAGCCGGCATCACGCCGAACGAAGGCAGCGCCAATGCGATTCTGGAACGCCTGAAGAAAAAATCGGCTGAGTAAGCAACACCGCAGCAGGAAGGGCATTTAATGCCGAGCTGCGGAACCTGTGGGAGCGGGCTTATGTGGCGAGGGGGCTTGCCCCCGTTGGGGCGCGAAGCGCACCTGAAACCAGTCACCACGATCTTGAATTAGAACGCGGTGGCTGGTTTTACGACTGCTTCGCAGTCGAACGGGGGCAAGCCCCCTCGCCACATAAGCCCGCTCCCACATGGGTTGCGCTTAAGTAACGGGCATTCATTGCCCTTCGAGTCGAGGTCACGGATGGATGCCCTTAAGGGTTTCAAGACAATCGCAGGCGTGGCCCTCTTCATGGTCGCGCTGCAACTGCTCAATGTAGTGACCGGCTACAGCCTTATTGCCTTCGGCCTGGTGCCGAGAACTCTGCACGGACTGGTCGGCATCATCACCTCGCCTTTCTTGCACGGGTCCTTTGCGCACCTGAGCACCAACCTGATTGCCTTTTTGATTCTCGGTACCCTGGTCATCGTCGAAGGGCTCAACCGGTTCATGGCCGTCAGCGCCATCATTATCCTGTTGGGCGGTACGCTGGTCTGGCTGTTCGGTTTTGCAGGTGTACACATCGGTGCCAGCGGATGGGTATTCGGGCTGTGGGCGTACCTCCTGTCGCGCGCCTGGTTCCAGAGGAGCTGGAGCAACCTGATAACAGCCAGTGTCGTGGTTCTGCTCTATGGCGGTTTGATTTTTGGCTTCTTTCCTCGCCAGGGCATGTCCTTCGAAGGGCATATCTTTGGTGCGATCGCCGGATTTATTGCAGCCAAGGTACTGTTATCTACGCCGCGCAGCAGGTTTAATGCCGTCCGGTAACCGCACTTGAGCACTCAGACGCCAGAGCGATTACGTCGCCAGGAATGAGCCCCCCATGGAGTCAGGGATGTAATGTCGATTTTCCTTTTATTGCGCACGTACGCCTCTTCCTTCTTCCATCGGTTCGGCTGGGCAGGCCTGGCCATTGCGTTGGGCATACACCTGAGCACGGCCTATATCGGCCTGGCGCTTCTGGGCGAACAACACCTCACCGCCCCCGCCACGTTTACCTACTTCTATCTCACCACCACGCTCACCGTCGGCTATGGCGATCTCGCGCCACAGACATCGGCGGGACGAATTTTCGTGGCTACCTGGGTCATGCTCGGGGGCATTGCGCTGCTGACGGCAGCCATCGGCAAAACCACCAGCAGCGTCATCGATGTTTGGAGAAAAGGCATGAAGGGCAAAGGCGATTTCACCGGCAAGGTCGGCCACACCGTTCTCATCGGCTGGGAAGGCGCGTCCAGCGAGCGGGTCATTGAATTGTTACTGCAGGACGAAACGTCCAATGACAACCTGATTGTCATCTGCGATTGCGACCTCGAAGAAAATCCCATGCCGGGCAAAGCGGACTTTATCAAAGGCGAAAGCCTGTCCTCTGCCGCGCTTTTGCTGCGGGCCGGCGTTCCCGGTGCCGAGCGCGTCCTGGTGCGTACCCATTCAGACGATCTGACCCTGGCCACCGTGCTGGCGATCAATCAACTGAGCCCTGTCGGGCATGTGGTCGCCCACTTCAATGAAAGTGAAATTGCCGCCCTTGCCAGCGCCTACGCGCCCAGCCTGGAATGCACCTCGAGCATGGCCATCGAGATGTTGGTGCGTGCCTCTCAGGATCCGGGCTCGTCAGTGGTCATCAATGAATTGCTGTGCGTGGGTCAAGGCGCCACCCAATACCTGATGAGACTGCCCGAGACTTTTGAAGCAACGTTCGGCGATCTGTACACACAGATGAAAGAGCGCCACAACGCGACCCTGATCGGCTACCGCGCCAAAGGCGCCCGACAGCCTTCGATCAACCCGCCCGGCGCCACTCGCGTTGAGGGCGGCGAACTCTTCTACATCGCCTCCACTCGCCTCAAGGAAATCACCAATGGGATGGTTTAAACAGTTGATGGGGCTTGAGGCCCCGAAAGCGAATACGGAATCGAAATGGACAGCCAACGAAACCCTGCCCGCCACCGGTCCGCTGGGCCTGGCATTGGGCAAGGGCGTGATGTTCGACACGACCCTGAAATTGTTGCTCGACGGCAACACCGCTGTGGTCATTCCTGGCTCCCAGCAGATCTGGAGCTCCGGCACCATCGAGCTCGGGCAGTCGGCCTGGCTGTCGCGCTATTACATGAACGACGAAGACCACTGGCTGCAAGTCCACACCAGCGGCGACATAGCCGGACAAGTCGAATCAGTGATCCTGTTCAATTACCTCAGTTACGTCACCATAAACAGTGAATCGGAGTTGCGTCGGCTGGCCGGTCCTGAAAGCTTGATCGGCCTGCCGACTTACAACCACAACGGTGTCGAATACACCCGCGAATGGGGCACCGAGAGCGGCCAGACAGAACTGGTGGCGCTGAGCGAACACCTGAAAAACCCGGATGAGTCCTACAGCATCGAGCACCGTTCGATGCTGTATGCCCGTGAAACCGGCCTGACCGATCGCCGGGAATTCCTGCTGTTTTCCGTCGAGGAAGACGCCGAAGGCACTATCAGCTTGAGCACTTCGCTGGGCATTTCGCTGTACACCACTGACCTGAACACTTTTTAAAAAGGAAGAAGTCCATGCTTGAAGCGCTCTCCATCTCCCTGAACAAAGCCGCCGTGCTCGGGTTTGTTTTGTACATCCTCGGCGCCGCCGTGCTGTTCGCGCTGTTCCAGTTCATCTACACCCGAATCACCCCGCACAAAGAGTTCGAACTGATCCGCTCGGGCAACGTTGCGGCCGCGATCGCGCTGGGTGGCGCCATGATCGGTTTCGCCATTCCGGCCAGCAATGTGATTGCTTACTCGATCAGCATTCTGGACTTCGTCGTCTGGGCAGTGATTGCCGCTTTCGTACAACTGCTGGCGTTTCTGGTGACCAGCCTGGTGCTTAAAGGCGCCTCTGAACGGATTAAAAAAGGCGAAATCGCTGCGGGTATCTATATCGCGGCAGTGGCCATCAGCGTCGGCATGTTGAACGCCGCCTGCATGACTCCCTCCCAGAACTGATTGCGCCACGGAGATCCCGATGAAACGAAGCAAGTACGTTCAGCTCTCGCTGGCAGCGTCGGTCGCCATGGCGATATCAGGTTGCGGGCAGGAAGAAAAAACCTACCCGGTGCAGAAGAAGTACAACTTCCAGTCTGTTCAGCAGTGCGCCGATGAAAAGCTCCCGGTGGACGTCTGCTCTGACGCCTACATGACCGCCATGGCTGAGCACCGCCGCATCGCGCCGGTGTACGACAACCAGGCCGATTGCGATGCCGACTTTGTCGCCGACTGGTGCCAACAGGATTCCGCCGGCAAGTTCATCCCCAAGCTGGGTGGTTTCGAACTGACCGCCGATGGCGAGGTGACGCAATCCCAAGTGGACGCGGCCAAGGCTCAATTGCCAGCCTCGGAAGCGAACAGTGGAGGCTCCGGGTTCTCCGGCACCAGCCTGCTGACCGGCCTGCTGATCGGCAATATGCTGAGCAGCAATCGCAACAGCTACTTCTCCGAGCCGGTCTACCGCTACCGCGATGATCGCGGCAACTATGGCTCCTCGACGCTCAACCAGCGGATTTCCAAAGGCTCAACCTTTACCAAGTCCAATCAGGCAAGGTACGGCAGCAGCAGCTACACCGACTCAATCCGTTCGGGCGCCAAGCCGATATCCGTTGCCTCATCCACGTCTCGTGGCGGCTTCGGCAGCAAAGCCAGCGCCCGCAGCGGTTGGGGCGGTTCGAGCAGCGCTGGCCGATCGAGCAGTTAAGGAACGAGCGCCATGAAGAAGATCCTCTGCGCAGAGCGTCATGACTGGAAACAGACGGCCGAAAGTCTTGGCTTTCTGTTCCATACCATCGACGACGAACCCTATTGGGATGAGAGCGCGTATTACCAGTTCACGCTCAAACAGATCGAGAACGATCTCGAAGACCCGACCACCGAGATTCATGAGATGTGCATGGACCTCGTGGCCCGCGTGGTTCAGAGCGAGGAGTTGCTGGAGCGCCTGAGCATTCCCGCGCCATTCTTCGACATGGTTCGCACTTCATGGCTCGAAGGCCACCCGCACCTGTATGGACGCATGGATTTCTCCTACAACGGCAGCGGGCCGGCCAAGTTGCTGGAACTCAACTACGACACGCCGACCAGCCTGTATGAGGCGGCGGCGTTTCAGTGGGGCTGGCTGGAGCAATGCATCGAACGCGGCTTGCTGCCCAAGCATGCCGACCAGTTCAACAGCATCGACACCAAGCTGCATCAGGCCTTTGCCCAGCTGCAGCTGAAACAACCCTTCTACTTCGCCTCGATGAAAGATTCGGTCGAAGACAAAGGCACCACCGACTACTTGCGCCTGATCGCGGAAAAGGTCGGCATCGAATCACGGCACATCGATATCGAGGACATCGGCCTCACCAACGAAGGACGTTTCGTCGATTTAGAGGATCGCTGGATTCCTCACCTGTTCAAGCTGCATGCCTGGGAGTTCATCTTCCACGAACCCTTTGGTGCAGCGATTGCTCAGAGCGATACACAGTTTTTCGAGCCGGCCTGGAAATCCATCATCTCCAACAAGGGCATCCTGCCGCTGCTGTGGGAGTCCAACAAAGGTCACCCGAACCTGCTCGCGGCGCACCTGGATGCCGACCCAAGCAAAGCGGTGCCCAAAGGCTGGGTGCGCAAGCCGTTCTTTTCCCGGGAAGGCGCCAACATTGAGCTGCAAACCGCTGACGGTCTGATCGTGAAAGAGGACGGGCCCTACACCGACGCGCCATTTATCCTTCAGGAATTCGCCCCGCTGCCGAAGTTTGGCGACAGCTTTACGCTGATGGGTTCCTGGGTGATTGGCGATCAGGCAGCCGGTATTGGCGTGCGGGAAGACAACAGTTTGATCACCAAGGACTCGAGCCGTTTCTTGCCGCACCTGATACTCGACTGATCCATCCATCGCCGGTGTGGACATAAGTAAGATGCCCGCAAGACTTACGGCTGAAATACCGGATAATGGCGGCCAAATCGTCTAGCCCGTTATTCTGGTAATCCCCCATGGAAATCAAGGTCAACTTTCTCGACAACCTTCGGCTTGAAGCCAAGTTCGATGACTTCACGGTGGTGGCCGATCAACCTATCCGCTACAAGGGCGATGGCTCGGCACCGGGTCCGTTCGATTACTTTCTGGCTTCATCGGCTTTGTGTGCGGCTTATTTCGTGAAGTTGTACTGCGACACTCGCAGTATTCCCACCGAGAACATCCGCCTGTCGCAGAACAACATTGTTGATCCGGAAAATCGCTACAACCAGATTTTCAAGATCCAGGTCGAGTTGCCGGCGGATATCTCCGACAAGGACCGCCAGGGCATCCTGCGTTCCATCGACCGTTGCACCGTGAAAAAAGTGGTGCAAGCCGGGCCTGAGTTTGTGATCGAAGAAGTCGAAAACCTCGACGCCGATGCCCAGGCGTTGCTAATGCCCGCTTCTAGTTCAGAGGCGCACACCTATATCGCGGGCAAGGATCTGCCGCTGGAGCAAACCATCGCCAATATGTCGGCCATTCTGGCGGACCTGGGCATGAAGATTGAAATCGCCTCGTGGCGCAATATCGTGCCCAATGTGTGGTCGCTGCATATCCGCGATGCGCACTCGCCGATGTGCTTTACCAACGGCAAGGGTGCGACCAAGGAAGGCGCGTTGGCGTCGGCGCTGGGCGAGTTTATCGAGCGACTCAACTGCAACTTCTTCTACAACGACCAGTTCTGGGGCGAAGACATCGCCAACGCAGCGTTTGTGCACTACCCGGACGAACGCTGGTTCAAGCCTGGCCGAAAAGATGAGCTGCCGGCCGAAATTCTCGACGAGTACTGCCTGAAGATTTACAACCGCGACGGCGAGCTGCGTGGTTCCCATCTGATCGATACCAACTCGGGCAATGAAGAGCGCGGCATCTGCTCGCTGCCGTACGTGCGCCAGTCGGACGGCGAGGTGGTGTATTTCCCGTCCAACCTGATTGAAAACCTGTTCCTGAGCAACGGCATGAGTGCCGGTAACACGCTGGCCGAAGCCCAGGTTCAGTGCCTGTCGGAGATCTTTGAGCGCGCGGTAAAACGCGAAATCATCGAAGGTGAATTTGCACTGCCGGATGTGCCGGCCGATGTGCTGGCGAAGTACCCCGGGATACTGGCCGGGATTCAGGCGCTGGAAGCGCAAGGGTTCCCCGTGTTGGTGAAGGATGCGTCCCTGGGTGGTGAATTCCCGGTGATGTGCGTCACTTTGATGAACCCGCGTACCGGCGGTGTGTTCGCCTCGTTCGGCGCGCACCCGAGCCTGGAAGTGGCGCTGGAACGCAGCCTGACCGAATTGCTGCAGGGCCGCAGTTTCGAAGGCCTCAATGACTTGCCCCAGCCGACGTTTGAAGGTCATGCAGTGACCGAGCCGAATAACTTCGTCGAGCACTTTATCGACTCCAGCGGCGTGGTGTCGTGGCGCTTCTTCAGTTCCAAATCGGATTACGAATTCGTGGAATGGGACTTCTCCGGCCAAGGCGAAAACTCGAATGCCGATGAAGCCGCGACCTTGTTCGGCATTCTCGAAGGCATGGGCAAGCAAGTGTACATGGCCGTCTACGAGCACATCGGCGCGAAGGCGTGCCGCATCCTGGTGCCGGACTATTCGGAAATCTATCCCGCGGACGATCTGATCTGGGATAACACCAACAAAGCACTGTTTTTCCGTGCCGATATCCTGAACCTGCATCGCCTGGACGAAGACGAACTGCAAGCGCTGGTTGAGCGCCTGGTGGAAAGTGAGCTGGATGACTACACCGACATCACCTCCCTGATCGGTATCGAATTTGACGACAATACGGCCTGGGGTCAGCTGACGATCCTGGAGTTGAAGCTGCTGATTTATCTCGCCTTGCAGCAATTTGAAGAGGCGAAAGAGGCAGTGGAAATGTTCCTGCAGTACAACGACAACACGGTTGAGCGTGGTTTGTTCTACCAGGCCGTCAATGTGGTGCTGGAGATGAAGCTGGACGAAGATCTGGAACTGGAAGACTACGAGGCCAATTTCCGCCGGATGTTTGGCAACGAGCGCACGGATGCAGCAATCGGGTCGGTGGACGGCATCGTGCGTTTCCATGGCTTGACGCCGACCAGCATGAAACTGGAGGGGCTCGACAGGCACCTGCGGTTGATCGATAGCTACAAGAAACTGCACTCGGCACGGGCCAATGTGGCCACTTTGTTCAGTTAACAGCGCCCACAAAAAAGCGAAGCCAGATTACTGGCTTCGCTTTTTTTTATTACTTACTGGATAGCAGCTTTTTTAGAACGGGATATCGTCATCAAAGCTGTCGAAATCCGGAGCCGGCTGCGGAGCGGCCTGCTGTGGAGCTGGTGCCTGGCGCGACTGTTGCGGTGCCGACTGCTGTGGACGCGGAGCCTGTTGGCGTGGAGCCGGGGCGGACTGCTGGTAGTTATTGCCCCCGCCTTGTTGGTCGCCCTGCTGTGGACGGCCGCCCAGCAGCTGCATGGTGCCTTGCATGTCGACCACGATTTCAGTGGTGTAACGCTTGATACCGTCTTTTTCCCACTCGCGGGTCTGCAGCTTGCCTTCGATGTATACCTGCGAACCTTTACGCAGGTATTCGCCGGCAATTTCGGCAACCTTGCCGAACATCGAAACACGGTGCCATTCGGTCTTCTCGACCTTCTGACCGGTTTGCTTGTCGGTCCACTGTTCGCTGGTCGCCAGACTCAGGTTGGTCACGGCGTTACCGTTAGGCAAGTAGCGAACTTCGGGATCCTGGCCGCAAGTGCCGACCAATATGACTTTGTTAACCCCACGGGCCATAACGTTCTCCTAGGCTACGCACGCTGCCCCGGCCGGGTTGTTCACCAGGCGCTCAAGGGTGGTGCGATCCAATAGTTCTGTGTCCAATTTGATGTAAATCGCCGCTTCATCTTCGACGATCACTGCATCTGTTACCCCTACGACGGCCTTCAGGCGCTCGACCAGACCCGCTTCGCGGATCGCCTCGGGCGACAACGGCAAGCGCAGGCTCGTGACGTAAGGTGGTTCGCGCATGGTAACAGCAAAGGCCAGCCAGAGGGCAGCCAGGCCGGCGCATCCGAGGAATACAACCGACAAACCGCCGTGCTGGAACATCCAGCCACCGAGGATCCCGCCCAGCGCCGAACCGAGGAACTGACTGGTGGAATAAACCCCCATTGCCGTGCCCTTGCCGCCCGCCGGTGAAACCTTGCTGATCAGCGATGGCAAGGAGGCTTCCAGCAGATTGAACGCGGTGAAGAACACTACCGTACCAATCACCAGAGCCCGCAAGCTATCGCCAAACTGCCAGAAGAATAGCTCAGTGAACATCAGCGTCACGACGGCGCCGAGCAAAACTCGTTTCATTTTGCGTCTCTTCTCGCCGTAGATAATGAACGGGATCATGGCGAAGAAGGAAATCAGTAGCGCGGTCAGGTAGACCCACCAGTGCTGCTCTTTAGGCAGCCCGGCTTTTTCGACCAGGGCCAGGGGCAATGCAACGAAGCTCGACATCAACATCGCGTGCAACACAAAAATGCCCAGGTCCAGTCGCAGCAGATCCGGATGCTTGAGCGTCGGTATCAGCGCCTGGCGCGCGACGCCGGACTCGCGGTGCTGCAACGGCCCGGTTGCACGCGGCACCATGAACATCACGATGACGATGCCCACCAGCGCCATGCCACCGGTGGCAAAGAACAACCCGGACAGGCCGAAGACACGGGTCAGCAATGGTCCTACAACCATGGCGACAGCGAACGACAGACCAATCGTCATGCCGATCATGGCCATGGCTTTGGTCCGATGCTGTTCCCGGGTCAGGTCTGACAGCAACGCCATGACCGCCGCGGAAATCGCTCCGGCGCCTTGCAGGATGCGCCCGGCGATGACGCCCCAGATCGAATCGGCATTGGCCGCCAGCACACTCCCCAGGGCGAAGATGATCAGCCCCAGGTAAATCACCGGACGACGACCGATGCGGTCGGAAATGAAGCCAAAAGGAATCTGAAAGATCGCCTGGGTCAGGCCGTAAGCGCCAATCGCCAACCCGATGAGGGCCGGGGTCGCTCCTGCCAGGTCCATCCCATAGGTCGCCAGAACCGGCAACACCATGAACATGCCAAGCATACGGAAGGCGAACACCAGGGCCAGACCGCTTGCTGCGCGGGTCTCACTGCCACTCATGCGTTCGCTGTGGGGATCGTGCATGGAAAAACCTCATGTGAACCGGCGGCGATTCTACCAGTCCCATCGATTGACGGGGTATATCGCGACGCTATGACGCGCACAGATGACGCAGTCTTCATGCAAGGCTGCGCGCCCCGCATTTGATAGTGTGCATCCATCCAGTATTTGGCCGTATACTCCTACGTTTTCGACGCCCGCCGAGCGAGGCCACTTTGGACAAGATCCTGATTCGTGGGGCCCGAACCCACAACCTGAAGAACATCGACCTGACCCTGCCACGGGACAAACTGATCGTTATCACCGGCCTGTCCGGATCCGGCAAGTCGTCCCTGGCCTTTGACACGCTGTACGCCGAAGGCCAGCGCCGTTATGTCGAATCACTGTCGGCCTACGCCCGGCAGTTTCTGTCGATGATGGAAAAACCTGACGTCGACACCATTGAAGGTCTGTCGCCAGCGATCTCCATCGAACAGAAGTCAACCTCGCACAACCCGCGCTCGACGGTTGGCACCATTACCGAAATCTACGACTACCTGCGCCTGCTCTACGCTCGCGTCGGTATTCCGCGCTGCCCGGACCACGACATTCCGCTGGAAGCCCAGACCGTCAGTCAGATGGTCGACCTGGTGCTGGCACAACCGGAGGGTAGCAAACTGATGCTGCTGGCCCCGGTGATCCGCGAGCGTAAGGGCGAGCACCTCTCGGTCTTTGAAGAACTGCGCGCCCAGGGTTTTGTACGTGCCCGCGTCAACGGCAGGCTCTGCGAGCTGGACGAGTTGCCGAAGCTGGATAAACAGAAGAAGCACTCGATCGATGTCGTGGTCGACCGCTTCAAAGTCCGCGCCGATCTGCAACAGCGTTTGGCTGAGTCGTTCGAGACAGCGTTGAAACTGGCAGACGGCATTGCACTGGTCGCACCGATGGATGACGAGCCCGGCGAAGAAATCATCTTCTCCGCGCGCTTCGCCTGCCCGATCTGTGGCCACGCCATCAGCGAGCTGGAACCCAAGCTGTTCTCCTTCAACAACCCGGCCGGCGCCTGCCCGACCTGCGATGGTCTGGGGGTTAAACAGTTCTTCGACACCAAACGACTGGTGAACGGTGAACTGACTCTAGCCGAAGGTGCAATTCGCGGCTGGGACCGGCGCAACGTCTATTACTTCCAGATGCTTGGGTCGCTGGCCTCGCACTACAAGTTCAGCCTCGAAGTGCCGTTCAACGACCTGCCGGCCGATCAGCAGAAATTCATCCTGCATGGCAGTGGCTCGCAGAACGTCGACTTCAAATACCTGAACGACCGTGGCGACATCGTCAAACGTTCGCACCCGTTCGAAGGCATCGTGCCGAACCTGGAACGCCGCTATCGCGAAACCGAATCGGCTTCGGTGCGTGAAGAGCTGGCCAAGTTCCTCAGCACCCAACCCTGCCCGGATTGCCGCGGTACCCGTCTGCGTCGCGAGGCGCGGCACGTATGGGTTGGCGAGAAGACCTTGCCGGCGGTGACCAATCTGCCGATCGGTGATGCCTGTGAATATTTCGGCGTGCTGAAACTGACCGGCCGCCGTGGCGAGATCGCCGACAAGATTCTCAAGGAAATCCGCGAGCGCCTGCAGTTTCTGGTCAACGTTGGCCTGGACTATCTGTCACTGGATCGCAGTGCCGATACGCTGTCCGGCGGCGAAGCCCAGCGAATTCGTCTGGCCAGTCAGATTGGCGCCGGCCTGGTGGGGGTTCTGTACATTCTCGATGAGCCGTCGATTGGTCTGCATCAACGGGACAACGACCGGTTGCTGGGCACCCTCAAGCACCTGCGCGACATCGGCAACACGGTGATCGTGGTCGAGCACGACGAAGACGCGATTCGTTTGGCCGACTATGTAGTGGATATTGGCCCGGGCGCGGGTGTCCACGGTGGGCATATCGTCGCCGAAGGGACGCCGGCCGAGGTCATGGCTCACCCTGATTCGCTGACGGGCAAGTACCTGTCGGGTCGGGTAAAGATCGCAGTTCCAGCCAAACGCACGCCGCGTAACAAGAAGTTGTCGTTGGCCCTCAAAGGCGCTCGCGGCAACAATTTGCGCAACGTTGATCTGGAGATTCCGATCGGCCTGCTGACCTGCGTGACCGGTGTATCCGGCTCGGGCAAGTCGACATTGATCAACAACACACTGTTTCCTTTGAGCGCTACTGCACTCAATGGGGCAACGACCCTGGAAGCGGCTGCTCACGAGAGCATCAAAGGTCTGGAGCATCTGGATAAAGTCGTCGACATTGACCAGAGCCCGATCGGTCGCACGCCGCGCTCCAACCCGGCGACCTACACCGGGCTGTTCACGCCGATTCGCGAGTTGTTCGCCGGTGTGCCGGAATCCCGCTCCCGCGGTTACGGGCCGGGGCGTTTCTCCTTCAACGTGAAGGGCGGACGCTGCGAAGCCTGTCAGGGCGATGGCCTGATCAAGGTGGAAATGCACTTCCTGCCAGACATCTATGTCCCGTGCGACGTCTGCAAGAGCAAGCGCTACAACCGCGAGACGCTGGAGATCAAGTACAAGGGCAAGAGCATCCACGAAACCCTCGAGATGACCATCGAGGAAGCCCGGGTGTTCTTCGACGCTGTTCCAGCCTTGGCGCGCAAGCTTCAGACGCTGATGGATGTAGGCCTTTCCTACATCAAGCTGGGGCAATCGGCGACGACGCTGTCCGGCGGTGAAGCCCAGCGGGTGAAACTGTCTCGCGAGCTATCCAAGCGCGATACCGGAAAGACCCTGTACATCCTCGATGAGCCGACCACAGGCCTGCACTTTGCGGATATCCAGCAACTGCTCGACGTGTTGCATCGACTGCGCGACCACGGCAATACCGTGGTGGTGATCGAGCACAACCTGGATGTGATCAAGACTGCCGACTGGTTGGTGGACCTGGGGCCGGAAGGTGGTTCCAAAGGCGGCCAGATCATTGCCGTCGGTACGCCAGAGGAAGTGTCGGAGATGAAGCAGTCTCATACTGGCTTCTATCTCAAGCCGCTGTTGGAGCGTGATCGAGCCTGACCTTGCCCCATGAAAAAGCCCCTGTCACTTCAACAGTGACAGGGGCTTTTTTGTATCTGCGGCAATCAGGCGTGGGATTGCAGGTAGTTCTCGAGACCGATCAACTTGATCAGACCCAACTGCTTTTCGAGCCAGTAGGTGTGATCCTCCTCGGTGTCGTGCAGTTGAACTCGCAGCATCTCGCGACTGACATAGTCCTTGTGCTGCTCGCAGAGCTTGATGCCCTTGCAGAGCGCAGCACGGACCTTGTATTCCAGACGCAGATCCGCTTCGAGCATCTCTGGCACCGTGGTGCCGACATCAAGATCGTCCGCACGCATGCGTGGCGTGCCTTCAAGCATCAGGATCCGGCGCATCAGTGCATCAGCGTGCCCTGCTTCTTCTTCCATCTCATGGTTGATTCGTTCGTAGAGCTTGGTGAAACCCCAGTCCTCATACATCCGCGAGTGCACGAAATATTGATCACGCGCGGCCAGTTCGCCTGTCAGCAACGTGTTGAGGTAATCGATTACGTCTGGGTGACCTTGCATCGCCCTACATCTCCCTGCTTTAAAGTCTGTAGTTTGAACCAACCTGATCGGAAGGTCACTCGTTCGACGCTATAAAAGCCAAGATATTCTGAGAAAAGCGGTTTAAATAACGCAAAAACCGCCCAAATGAGGGCGGTTCTGCTTATCGTTTAGACTTAGTTAAGCTGTACGTTGAGCGCCTTTGCGATTGCTTCTCCATACGCGGGGTCGGCTTTGAAGAAATGCTGCAATTGGCGATCAACCACATCGCTGGAAACCCCAGCCATTGCACCGGCAATGTTGTTGATCAGCAGAGTTTTCTGCTCATCGCTCATCAGGCGGAACAGCGCACCAGCGTGGCTGTAGTAGTCGGTATCTTCGCGATGATCGTAACGATCAGCCGCGCCACTCAAGGCCAAAGCAGGTTCAGCGTAACGCGGCGCCTGTTTCGGTGATTCTACGTAGCTGTTCGGCTCGTAGTTCGGTGCTGCACCACCATTGGTACCAAATGCCATGGAGCCATCGCGCTGGTAAGTGTTGACCGGGCTGCGAGGCGCATTCACCGGCAGCTGCTGGTGATTGGTTCCCACACGGTAGCGGTGAGCATCAGCGTAAGCGAACACGCGACCTTGCAGCATGCGGTCAGGCGACAGCCCGACACCCGGGACCATATTGCTCGGACCGAACGCCGCCTGCTCGACTTCAGCGAAGTAGTTCAGCGGATTACGGTTGAGCTCTAACTCACCCACTTCGATCAGCGGAAACTCTTTCTGCGACCAGGTTTTGGTCACATCAAACGGGTTCTCGTAATGAGCCTCGGCTTGGGCCTCGGTCATGATCTGGATATTGACACTCCATTTCGGGAAGTCACCGCGCTCAATGGCGCCGAACAGGTCGCGTTGTGCGTAATCCGGATCGGTACCCGCCAGGCGCGCCGCTTCTGCCGGAGTGAGGTTCTTGATCCCTTGCCTGGTTTTGTAGTGCCACTTCACCCAGTGACGCTCGCCATTGGCGTTGATCAGGCTGTAGGTGTGGCTGCCGAAGCCATGCATGTGGCGATAGCCGTCAGGGATGCCGCGGTCCGAGAACAAAATGGTGACCTGGTGCAACGCCTCAGGCGAGTGCGACCAGAAATCCCACATCATCTGCGCGCTTTTCAGATTGCTTTGCGGCAGGCGTTTCTGGGTGTGAATAAAGTCAGGGAATTTCAGCGGATCACGGATGAAAAACACCGGTGTATTGTTACCGACGATGTCCCAGTTGCCTTCTTCAGTGTAGAACTTCAGGGCAAAACCGCGTGGATCACGCTCGGTGTCCGCAGAACCGCGTTCGCCGCCCACGGTGGAGAATCGCAGAAAGGTCGGGGTTTGTTTGCCGACGGACTCAAACAGCTTGGCACTGGTGTACTGAGTGATATCGCGAGTTACGGTGAACGTACCGTAGGCACCCGAACCTTTGGCGTGTACACGACGCTCAGGGATGTTTTCACGGTTGAAGTGCGCAAGCTTCTCGATCAGGTGGAAATCGTCGAGCAGCAAAGGGCCACGAGGGCCGGCGGAGCGGGAATTCTGGTTGTCGGCGACAGGAGCGCCACTGGCGGTCGTAAGCGTTTTGTTTTGGCTCATGCGATCTCATCCTCTGTCAGTTTTGGAACTGCCGGCTAATCGGCGTGGGAGGGAGTATTGACCATCAAACATGGCACCTACAAATTCATTAATTTGCAGACATCAATAGAAAAATACTACCAACAATCCCGCTCATATACTGAAGGCATGAACCGCAAGGAAGCTTGTACAAACAGCGCGTTTCTTACACGCACAAAAAACCGGGCACTAGGCCCGGTTCTTTGTTTCAGACTGACGTCTTACTCAGCGGATACAGCTTCACCGCCGACAGGACGATCAACCAACTCGACGTACGCCATAGGCGCGTTGTCGCCAGTGCGGAAACCGCACTTGAGGATGCGCAGGTAGCCACCCTCACGGGTAGCGTAACGCTTGCCCAGGTCGTTGAAGAGCTTACCAACGATAGCTTTCGAACGAGTACGGTCGAAAGCCAGACGGCGGTTAGCCAGGCTGTCTGTCTTGGCCAAAGTGATCAGCGGCTCAGCAACGCGGCGCAGTTCTTTGGCTTTTGGCAGTGTAGTTTTGATCAGCTCGTGCTCGAACAGCGACACCGCCATGTTTTGAAACATGGCCTTGCGGTGCGAGCTGGTGCGGCTCAGGTGACGACCACTTTTACGATGACGCATGGTTCATTCCTTACCAAACACAACGTTCGGTGATTACGACGATCAGGCAGTCGCCTTGTCGTCCTTCTTAAGACTTGCAGGCGGCCAGTTGTCGAGGCGCATGCCGAGGGACAGACCGCGGGAGGCCAGAACGTCCTTGATTTCAGTCAAGGATTTCTTGCCAAGGTTCGGAGTCTTCAACAGCTCTACTTCGGTACGCTGAATCAGGTCACCGATGTAGTAGATGTTTTCCGCCTTAAGGCAGTTAGCCGAACGTACAGTCAGTTCCAGATCGTCAACCGGGCGAAGCAGGATCGGATCGATCTCGTCTTCCTGCTCGACAACCACTGGCTCACTGTCACCTTTGAGATCGACGAACGCAGCCAACTGCTGTTGCAGAATGGTTGCAGCACGGCGGATAGCCTCTTCAGGATCCAGGGTACCGTTGGTTTCCAGATCAATAACCAGCTTGTCCAGGTTAGTACGCTGTTCGACACGGGCGTTTTCCACCACGTATGCGATACGGCGAACCGGGCTGAACGAAGAGTCAAGCTGCAAGCGACCGATGCTGCGGCTTTCGTCTTCATCGCTCTGACGCGAGTCTGCCGGTTCATAACCACGACCACGAGCTACGGTGAGCTTCATGTTCAGGGCGCCGTTAGACGCCAGGTTAGCGATTACGTGATCGGGGTTAACGATCTCGACATCATGATCCAGCTGAATATCGGCAGCGGTAACCACCCCCGAACCCTTCTTCGACAAGGTCAGCGTAACTTCGTCTCGACCGTGCAGCTTGATAGCCAGACCTTTAAGGTTCAACAGGATTTCAATTACGTCTTCCTGTACACCTTCGATGGCGCTGTACTCATGGAGCACACCGTCAATCTCGGCCTCGACTACTGCACAGCCGGGCATTGAGGACAACAGGATGCGGCGCAGCGCGTTGCCCAGGGTGTGGCCGAAACCACGCTCGAGAGGCTCGAGAGTGATCTTGGCGCGGGTTGGACTAACAACCTGCACATCAATATGGCGGGGTGTCAGGAACTCATTTACCGAAATCTGCATGGATGCACCTATTTTCTAGCCCTTACTTGGAGTAGAGCTCGACAATCAGGCTTTCGTTGATGTCGGCGGACAGATCACTGCGAGCTGGAACGTTCTTGAAAACGCCCGACTTCTTCTCAGTGTCTACTTCTACCCATTCTACGCGGCCACGTTGGGCACACAGATCGAGAGCTTGGACAATGCGAAGTTGGTTCTTTGCTTTCTCGCGAACTGCGACCACGTCACCAGCACGAACCTGGTAGGACGGAACGTTTACGGTCTGACCGTTAACGCTGATCGACTTGTGCGATACCAGCTGACGGGATTCGGCACGAGTAGAGCCAAAACCCATACGGTATACAACGTTGTCCAGACGGCATTCGAGCAGCTGCAACAGGTTTTCGCCAGTTGCGCCTTTCTTGCCAGCAGCTTCTTTGTAGTAGCCGCTGAATTGACGCTCGAGAACGCCGTAGATACGACGGACCTTCTGCTTTTCACGCAGTTGGGTGCCGTAATCGGACTGGCGACCGCGGCGTTGGCCGTGGATACCAGGTGCTGCTTCGATGTTGCACTTCGATTCGATCGCGCGCACGCCGCTCTTCAGAAAAAGATCGGTGCCTTCGCGACGAGCGAGTTTGCATTTTGGACCAATGTAACGAGCCATTCTTTACAATCTCCTGGATTACACGCGGCGCTTCTTCGGCGGACGGCACCCGTTGTGCGGGATTGGCGTCACGTCGGTGATGCTGGCGATCTTGTAGCCACAGCCGTTCAAAGCGCGGACTGCGGATTCACGACCTGGGCCTGGACCTTTGACGTTAACGTCGAGGTTTTTCAGGCCGTATTCCAGCGCAGCTTGACCAGCACGTTCAGCAGCTACTTGAGCAGCAAACGGGGTGGACTTGCGGGAACCGCGGAAACCCGAACCACCGGAGGTAGCCCAGGAAAGAGCGTTGCCTTGACGGTCGGTGATGGTCACGATTGTGTTGTTAAAAGAAGCATGGATGTGGGCAATGCCATCAACCACTGTCTTTTTAACTTTTTTACGAGGACGAGCAGCAGGTTTAGCCATGATTAATTTCCTGTCGATTCGCTGGGGCGATTACTTGCGGATCGGCTTACGCGGACCTTTACGGGTACGCGCGTTAGTCTTGGTACGCTGACCGCGCACTGGAAGACCACGACGATGACGCAGACCGCGATAGCAACCGAGGTCCATCAAACGCTTGATTTTCATGTTGATTTCGCGACGCAGGTCACCTTCAGTGGTGAACTTCGCCACTTCGCCACGCAGCTGTTCAATCTGCTCGTCGCTCAGATCTTTGATCTTTGCGGCTGGGTTTACCCCAGTCACTGCACAAATTTTCTGTGCAGTAGTGCGACCAACACCATAGATGTAGGTCAGCGAGATAACAGTATGCTTGTTATCTGGAATGTTAACGCCTGCAATACGGGCCATTCAGTGGGACTCCAATTGACAGCTACCTACGCCCCGGAAGCCAAGAAATAGGGCGCGAGATAATATCGCTGTAATAACAAATAATCAACCCGGCAGCGCACTAGCTGCCGGGCTTGAAGCACAATCACACTCAGCCTTGGCGCTGTTTGTGACGCGGTTCCGCGCTGCAAATTACTCGAACAACACCTTCGCGGCGAATAATCTTGCAGTTACGGCACAGCTTTTTCACCGATGCACGAACTTTCATCACCAACTCCTCGAACCTTATGGGTACTCAGCGCAACATGCCGCTGCCGTAACCCTTCAGGTTGGCTTTCTTCATCAGGGATTCGTACTGGTGCGAAACGAGGTGCGATTGTACTTGAGACATGAAGTCCATCACAACCACGACCACGATCAGCAACGAGGTCCCGCCAAGGTAGAACGGAACGTTTGCTGCAACCACCAGGAACTGGGGCAACAGGCACACGGCCGTCATATATAGAGCACCGAACAGGGTCAAACGAGTCAGAACGCCATCAATGTAGCGCGCAGACTGCTCACCTGGACGGATGCCCGGAATAAAGGCACCGGACTTCTTCAGGTTTTCCGCTACGTCTTTCGGATTGAACATCAACGCCGTATAGAAGAAGCAGAAGAAAATAATCCCTGCACTAAACAGCAGAATATTCAACGGCTGACCAGGAGCGATCGACTGCGAGATATCCTGCAGCCAGCCCATACCTTCAGACTGACCAAACCAGGTACCCAACGAAGCCGGGAACAGCAAAATGCTGCTCGCGAAAATGGCCGGAATAACACCGGCCATGTTCACCTTCAACGGCAAGTGGCTGGTCTGCGCAGCAAAGACCTTACGGCCCTGCTGACGCTTGGCGTAGTGAACAGCAATACGACGCTGACCACGCTCAATGAACACCACAAAACCGATAATCGCTACTGCCAGCAAACCGATGGCAACCAGGGCGAAAATGTTGATATCACCCTGACGCGCAGACTCGAAAGACTGCCCGATCGCTCTCGGAAGACCGGCGACGATACCTGCGAAAATCAACATCGAGATACCGTTGCCAACACCACGCTCAGTAATCTGCTCACCCAGCCACATCATGAACATCGCACCAGCCACAAACGTGGATACCGCGACGAAATGGAAGCCAAAGTCACCAGTGAACGCAACGCCCTGCCCTGCCAGACCAATGGACATGCCAATTGCCTGAACGAGAGCGAGGACGACAGTGCCGTAGCGGGTGTACTGAGCAATCTTGCGACGCCCAGCTTCACCTTCCTTCTTCAACTGCTCCAGCTGCGGACTGACGGCGGTCATCAGCTGCATGATGATCGATGCCGAAATGTACGGCATGATCCCCAGTGCAAAGATACTCATCCGTTCCAGCGCACCACCGGAAAACATGTTGAACAAGCTAAGAATGGTCCCCTCATTCTGTCGAAACAGGTCCGCGAGTCGGTCCGGGTTGATACCTGGAACCGGGATGTGTGCGCCTATTCGGTAGACGATAATCGCCAAGAATAGAAAACGCAGACGAGCCCAGAGTTCAGACATACCGCCTTTGCCGAGCGCAGAGAGAGCACCTTGCTTAGCCATTTATTCCTCGAACTTGCCGCCAGCTGCTTCGATAGCCGCACGCGCACCTTTGGTGGCGCCGATTCCCTTTCCGATGGTAACAGCGCGAGTAACTTCGCCGGACAGCATGATTTTCACACGCTGTACGTTGACGTTGATCACGTTGGCATCTTTCAGGGACTGCACGGTGACGATGTCGCCTTCCACTTTAGCCAGCTCGGACAAACGCACTTCTGCGCGATCCATGGCTTTCAGGGAAACGAAACCGAATTTCGGCAGGCGACGATGCAGCGGCTGTTGACCGCCTTCAAAGCCTGGAGCAATGGTGCCACCGGAGCGGGAGGACTGACCTTTGTGGCCACGGCCACCAGTCTTGCCCAAACCACTACCGATACCACGGCCCGGACGATGCTTTTCGCGACGGGAACCCGGCGCTGGACTCAGATCATTGAGTTTCATCGATTAACCCTCGACACGCAGCATGTAGTAAGCCTTGTTGATCATCCCGCGATTCTCGGGAGTATCAAGTACTTCTACAGTGTGACCGATGCGACGCAGACCCAGACCCTTAACGCACAGTTTGTGGTTAGGGATGCGGCCGGTCATGCTTTTGATCAGCGTAACTTTAACGGTAGCCATGATCAGAAGATCTCCTTGACGCTTTTGCCACGCTTGGCGGCAATGGATTCAGGAGACTGCATAGCCTTCAAACCTTTGAAAGTGGCGTGAACCACGTTTACCGGGTTAGTCGAGCCGTAGCACTTGGCCAGAACGTTCTGAACACCAGCAACTTCGAGGACAGCACGCATAGCGCCGCCAGCGATGATACCGGTACCTTCAGAAGCAGGCTGCATGTACACCTTCGAAGCGCCGTGACCGGACTTCATTGCGTACTGCAGAGTGGTGCCGTTCAGATCAACTTGGATCATGTTGCGACGAGCAGCTTCCATTGCCTTCTGGATCGCAGCAGGCACTTCACGTGACTTGCCACGGCCGAAGCCAACACGCCCTTTACCATCACCAACCACGGTCAACGCGGTGAAAGTGAAGATACGGCCGCCTTTAACGGTTTTGGCTACGCGGTTAACTTGAACCAGCTTCTCGATGTAGCCTTCGTCGCGCTTTTGGTCGTTATTTGACATAACTTAGAACTCCAGCCCAGCTTCACGAGCAGCATCAGCCAGCGCCTTGACGCGGCCGTGATACTTGAAGCCAGAGCGGTCGAAAGCCACCTGCGAGACGCCAGCGGCTTTAGCACGCGTAGCGACCAGCTGGCCAACCTTAGTGGCCGCGTCGATGTTGCCAGTGGCGCCATCACGCAGTTCTTTATCCAAAGTCGAGGCACTTGCCAGGACTTTGTTGCCGTCGGCCGAAATGACCTGGGCGTAGATGTGCTGCGACGAGCGGAACACGCAGAGACGCACGACTTCGAGTTCGTGCATTTTCAGGCGTGCTTTGCGAGCGCGACGCAGTCGAGTAACTTTTTTGTCGGTCATTTGCTATGCCCTACTTCTTCTTGGCTTCTTTACGACGGACGACTTCGTCCGCGTAGCGCACACCTTTGCCTTTGTACGGCTCTGGTGGACGGAAGTCGCGGATCTCGGCGGCCACTTGACCTACCAGCTGCTTATCGATGCCCTTGATCAGGATATCGGTCTGGCTAGGAGTCTCAGCGGTGATGCCTTCCGGCAGTTCATAATCCACTGGGTGCGAGAAGCCAAGAGCCAGGTTCAGCACTGTGCCTTTTGCTTGCGCTTTGTAACCAACACCGACCAGCTGGAGCTTGCGCTCGAAGCCTTGGCTTACGCCTTGGACCATGTTGTTAACCAACGCACGAGTGGTACCAGCCATTGCGCGAGTCTGTTGATCGCCATTGCGAGCAGCAAAACGCAGCTCACCAGCTTCTTCAACAATTTCAACGGACGAATGGATGTTCAGTTCGAGAGTACCCTTGGCACCCTTCACCGAAAGCTGTTGGCCTGCGAATTTGACTTCGACACCGGCTGGCAGCTTAACGGGGTTCTTAGCGACGCGTGACATGCTTATCCCCCCTTAGAACACAGTGCAAAGAACTTCGCCGCCGACACCGGCAGCGCGCGCAGCACGATCCGTCATCACACCTTTGTTGGTGGAGACGATAGACACACCGAGACCGCCACGAACTTTTGGCAGATCATCGACGGACTTGTACTGACGCAGGCCTGGACGGCTAACGCGCTTCACTTCCTCGATGACCGGACGGCCTTCGAAGTACTTCAGCTCGATGGACAGCAGTGGTTTGATTTCGCTGCTGATCTGATAACCCGCAATGTAACCTTCGTCCTTCAGGACTTTGGCAACAGCTACCTTCAAAGTAGAAGATGGCATGCTTACGACGGACTTTTCAGCCATCTGGGCATTACGGATTCGAGTTAGCATGTCCGCTAACGGGTCCTGCATACTCATGGGCTAGACGCTCCTAATACAAAAAAATTAGCCTTGCGGCTACTACTTGTCGCCGAGGACATCCATGCAAAAAAAGCACGGGCTCAGGCGAGCCGGGTATTCTAGACACACCCCACAAATGAATCAAGCCCCAATAGGGGCTTGATTCAAGTTCAAGGTCACCGATGGTCAGGATCTTGCGATCCCGAACACCGAGACTTTGACAGTGCTTACCAGCTGGCTTTAACCAGACCAGGTACGTCACCACGCATTGCAGCTTCACGCAGTTTGTTACGGCCGAGGCCGAACTTGCGGTAAACGCCGTGTGGACGACCGGTCAGGCGGCAGCGGTTACGCATGCGCGAAGCGCTTGCGTCACGTGGCTGCTTCTGCAGAGCTACTGTAGCTTCCCAACGCGCTTCTGGACTTGCGTTCAGATCAACGATGATAGCTTTCAGTGCTGCACGCTTTTTGGCGTACTTGGCAACCGTGAGCTGACGCTTCAGCTCGCGGTTTTTCATGCTCATCTTGGCCATTTTCCTACTCCAATCAGTTGCGGAACGGGAATTTGAAAGCGCGCAGCAGAGCGCGACCTTCATCATCGTTCTTGGCAGTGGTGGTCAGGGTAATGTCCAGACCGCGGAGAGCATCGATCTTGTCGTAGTCGATTTCCGGGAAGATGATCTGCTCTTTAACGCCCATGCTGTAGTTACCACGACCATCGAAGGACTTGGCATTCAGGCCGCGGAAGTCGCGAACCCGAGGCAGGGAGATCGACAGCAGACGATCCAGGAATTCGTACATACGCTCACGGCGCAGAGTCACTTTGACGCCGATCGGCCAACCTTCACGGACTTTAAAGCCAGCGATGGATTTCCGAGCGTAAGTCACAACGACTTTCTGACCGGTGATCTTTTCCAGGTCGGCAACAGCGTGCTCGATGACTTTTTTGTCACCGACCGCTTCGCCCAGACCCATGTTCAGGGTGATTTTGGTAACGCGTGGAACTTCCATCACGTTCGAAAGCTTAAGTTCTTCCTTAAGCTTCGGTGCGATTTCCTTCCAGTAAATCTCTTTTAGTCGTGCCATGGTCTTCTACCTAGCAGTGTTCAAGCATCAACCGCTTTTTGGGTCGACTTGAAGACACGAATTTTCTTGCCGTCTTCTACTTTAAAACCAACGCGGTCAGCCTTGTTGGTTTCGCCGTTGAAAATGGCGACGTTAGAAGCATCCAGCGGAGCTTCTTTTTCGACGATACCGCCCTGCACGCCCGACATCGGGTTAGGCTTGGTATGACGCTTAACCAGGTTCAGACCGCCAATAACCAAACGGTTGTTAGCGAGAACCTTAAGCACCTTACCGCGCTTACCTTTGTCTTTGCCGGCGATCACGATGATCTCGTCGTCACGACGAATCTTTTGCATGTCGGATCTCCTTACAGCACTTCTGGGGCGAGCGAGACGATCTTCATGAACTTCTCAGTACGAAGTTCACGGGTCACTGGCCCAAAGATACGGGTGCCGATCGGCTCTTGCTTGTTGTTCAGAAGAACAGCAGCGTTGCCATCAAAGCGGATAATGGAGCCATCAGCACGACGTACGCCGTGACGAGTGCGGACTACAACAGCAGTCATCACTTGGCCTTTTTTCACTTTACCGCGAGGAATTGCTTCCTTCACGGTAACCTTGATGATGTCACCGATACCAGCGTAACGACGATGGGAGCCACCCAGCACCTTGATGCACATAACACGGCGAGCGCCGCTGTTATCGGCCACATCGAGCATGGATTGAGTCTGAATCATATAATTTCTCCGACCCCTAGTCCTTAGACTTCCACAGCGCGTTCGAGAACATCAACCAGCGCCCAAGACTTGGTCTTGGCCAAAGGACGAGTTTCACGAATAGTGACTTTGTCGCCGATGTGGCACTGATTGGTTTCGTCGTGCGCGTGCAGCTTAGTCGAACGCTTAACATATTTACCGTAGATCGGGTGCTTAACGCGACGCTCGATCAGAACGGTGATGGTTTTGTCCATCTTGTCGCTGACAACACGGCCAGTCAGCGTACGGACAGTTTTTTCGGCTTCAGCCATGATTACTTACCTGCCTGCTGGTTGAGCACAGTCTTCACGCGAGCGATGTCACGCTTAACTTGCGAGAGCAGATGAGACTGCCCCAACTGGCCAGTTGCTTTCTGCATACGCAGATTGAACTGGTCGCGCAGCAAGCCGAGCAGTTGCTCGTTCAGCTGCTGTGCGGATTTTTCACGAAGTTCATTCGCTTTCATCACATCACCGTCCGTTTAACAAAGGCGGTGGCGAGCGGCAGCTTTGCAGCAGCCAGGGCAAAAGCCTCACGCGCCAGCTCTTCAGAAACACCCTCGATTTCATACAGGACTTTGCCTGGCTGAATCTGGGCAACCCAGTACTCCACACTACCCTTACCTTTACCCATCCGAACTTCGAGTGGCTTTTTGGAAATAGGCTTGTCCGGGAATACACGGATCCAGATCTTGCCGCCACGTTTAACGTGACGGGTCAGAGCACGACGCGCTGACTCGATCTGACGAGCGGTGAGACGACCACGAGCTACAGACTTCAGCGCGAACTCGCCGAAGCTGACTTTGCTACCGCGCTGAGCCAGACCACGGTTGTGGCCTGTCATCTGCTTGCGGAACTTCGTACGCTTTGGTTGCAACATTTGGCGTACCCCTTACTTAGCAGCTTTTTTACGAGGCGCTGGTGCTTGTGGTTTCAGTTCTTCTTGGCGACCACCAATTACTTCGCCCTTGAAGATCCAAACCTTTACACCGATCACACCGTAAGTGGTGTGAGCTTCGTAGTTGGCATAGTCGATGTCGGCACGCAGGGTGTGCAGTGGCACACGACCTTCGCGATACCATTCAGTACGTGCGATTTCAGCACCGCCGAGACGACCGCTCACTTGGATTTTGATGCCTTTGGCACCAATGCGCATGGCGTTCTGAACAGCGCGCTTCATAGCGCGACGGAACATTACGCGACGCTCCAGCTGCTGAGCTACGCTCTGCGCAACCAGCATACCGTCGAGCTCCGGCTTGCGGATCTCTTCGATATTGATGTGCACAGGCACACCCATTTGCTTGGTCAGGTCCTGACGCAGTTTCTCAACATCTTCACCTTTCTTCCCGATAACGATACCTGGACGAGCGGTGTGGATGGTGATACGTGCAGTCTGAGCCGGACGATGGATATCGATACGGCTTACGGACGCGCTTTTTAGTTTGTCTTGGAGATACTCACGCACCTTCAGATCAGCGAACAAATAGTCCGCATAAGTCCGACCGTCTGCGTACCAGACGGAGGTGTGCTCCTTGACGATTCCCAGGCGAATGCCAATGGGATGTACTTTCTGACCCATCTCTTCGACTCCGTTACTTGTCAGCAACCTTGACAGTGATATGGCAAGACCGCTTGACGATGCGATCAGCACGGCCTTTGGCACGTGGCATGATTCGCTTCAGCGAACGCCCTTCGTTGACGAAAACGGTGCTGACCTTCAGGTCATCAACGTCTGCGCCTTCGTTATGCTCGGCGTTGGCTACGGCCGACTCCAGCACTTTCTTCATGATCTCGGCGGCTTTCTTACTGCTGAAAGCCAACAGGTTGAGCGCTTCGCCCACCTTCTTCCCGCGGATCTGGTCGGCGACCAAGCGGGCTTTCTGGGCGGAGATTCGAGCGCCCGACAACTTAGCGGCTACTTCCATCGTTCCTTACCCCTTAACGCTTGGCTTTCTTGTCTGCCACGTGCCCACGATATGTGCGGGTACCGGCAAACTCGCCCAGTTTGTGGCCGACCATGTCTTCGTTCACGAGAACTGGAACATGTTGACGACCGTTATGCACTGCAATGGTCAGACCGACCATTTGTGGCAGGATCATCGAACGACGCGACCAGGTTTTAACTGGTTTGCGATCGTTCTTTTCCGCCGCCACTTCGATCTTCTTCAGTAGGTGAAGATCAATAAAAGGACCTTTTTTCAGAGAACGTGGCACTGTCGTATCCCTCTATTTACTTGCGACGACGGACGATCATTTTGTCGGTACGCTTATTACCACGAGTCTTCGCGCCCTTAGTCGGGAAGCCCCATGGCGATACCGGATGACGACCACCAGAGGTACGACCTTCACCACCACCATGTGGGTGGTCAACCGGGTTCATGGCAACACCACGAACGGTTGGGCGAACGCCACGCCAGCGTTTGGCACCAGCTTTACCCAGCGAACGCAGGCTGTGCTCGGAGTTCGAGACTTCACCCAGGGTCGCGCGGCATTCAGCCAGCACTTTACGCATCTCACCAGAACGCAGACGCAGGGTCACGTAGACACCTTCACGAGCGATCAGCTGAGCCGAAGCACCAGCGGAACGAGCGATTTGCGCGCCTTTACCTGGCTTCAATTCGATGCCGTGTACGGTGCTACCAACTGGAATGTTACGCAGCTGCAGAGCGTTGCCCGGCTTGATCGGCGCCAAAGCACCTGCGATCAGCTGATCACCAGCACTCACGCCTTTAGGGGCGATGATGTAGCGACGCTCGCCATCTGCGTACAGCAGCAGAGCGATGTGAGCAGTACGGTTTGGATCGTATTCAATACGCTCGACAGTGGCAGAGATGCCATCTTTGTCGTTGCGACGGAAATCGACCAGACGATAATGCTGCTTATGGCCACCACCGATGTGACGAGTGGTAATACGACCATTGTTGTTACGACCACCAGTCTTCGATTTTTTCTCGAGCAGCGGTGCGTGAGGAGCGCCTTTATGCAGCTCCTGGTTGACCACCTTGACCACAAAACGGCGGCCAGGGGAAGTCGGTTTGCATTTAACGATTGCCATGATGCACCCCTTCCTTACTCAGCACTGCTGCTGAAATCGAGATCTTGGCCTGGCTGAAGGGAGATAACTGCCTTCTTCCAGTCATTACGCTTGCCCAGACCGCGAGCAGTGCGCTTGCTCTTACCCAAAACATTCAGGGTAGTAACACGCTCTACTTTCACGCTGAACAGGCTTTCGACGGCCTTCTTGATTTCCAGCTTGGTTGCGTCAGTTGCAACCTTGAAAACGAACTGGCCTTTCTTGTCAGCCAGAACCGTAGCCTTCTCGGAAACGTGCGGGCCAAGCAGAACTTTAAATACGCGTTCCTGGTTCATCCCAGCAGCTCCTCGAATTTCTTCACGGCCGACACGGTGATCAACACCTTGTCGTATGCGATCAGACTAACTGGATCGGAACCTTGCACGTCACGTACATCAACGTGTGGCAGGTTGCGAGCAGCCAGGTACAGGTTCTGATCAACCACTTCAGACACGATCAAGACGTCAGTCAGGCCCATGCCGGTCAGTTTGTTCAGCAGATCTTTGGTCTTCGGTGCATCAACAGCGAAGTCCTGAACCACAACCAGACGATCAGTACGCACCAGCTCAGCAAGGATGGAACGCATTGCTGCGCGATACATCTTCTTGTTCAGCTTCTGGGTGTGATCCTGAGGACGAGCTGCGAAAGTGGTACCGCCGCCACGCCAGATTGGGCTACGGATAGTACCGGCACGAGCACGGCCAGTACCTTTCTGACGCCATGGGCGCTTACCGCCACCACGAACGTCGGAACGGGTCTTTTGCTGCTTGCTACCTTGACGGCCGCCGGCCATGTAGGCCACGACTGCTTGGTGAACCAGCGTCTCGTTGAATTCGCCGCCAAATGTCAGTTCGGAAACTTCGATCGCTTGAGCGTCATTTACATTTAATTGCATGTCAGCTTCCCCTTAACCGCGAGCCTTGGCTGCTGGACGTACAACCAAGTTGCCGCCAGTAGCGCCAGGAACAGCACCCTTGACCAACAACAGATTGCGTTCAGCGTCCACGCGCACTACTTCGAGGGACTGCACGGTCACGCGCTCAGCGCCCATATGACCGGACATTTTTTTGCCCTTGAATACACGACCAGGAGTCTGGCACTGGCCGATAGAGCCTGGAACGCGGTGGGACACGGAGTTACCGTGGGTATTATCTTGCCCGCGGAAGTTCCAACGCTTGATCGTACCCTGGAAGCCTTTACCTTTGGACTGACCGGTTACATCAACCAGTTGACCAGCAGCGAAGATTTCAGCGTTGATCAGATCGCCGGCCTGGTACTCGCCTTCTTCAAGGCGGAATTCCATTACGGTACGACCAGCGGCAACGTTCGCTTTAGCGAAGTGGCCAGCCTGAGCAGCTGTAACACGCGAAGCACGACGCTCGCCTACAGTGACTTGCACTGCACGATAGCCATCGGTCTCTTCAGTTTTGAACTGGGTGACGCGATTCGGCTCGATCTCAATGACCGTGACCGGAATGGAGACACCTTCTTCGGTGAAAATACGGGTCATACCGCATTTACGACCGACTACACCAATAGTCATGTTGTAAACCTCATGAGTGTACGGGGCTTTCACCCGCTATGGCCGCCCATTTCAGAGCGTTACACGACTAAGACCGAGTCTTAGCCGAGGCTGATCTGCACTTCCACACCGGCCGCAAGATCAAGCTTCATAAGTGCATCAACGGTTTTATCCGTTGGCTGGACGATGTCCAGAACGCGCTTATGAGTACGGATCTCGTACTGGTCACGCGCGTCTTTGTTGACGTGCGGGGAGACCAGAACGGTGAACCGCTCTTTACGGGTAGGCAGTGGAATTGGACCACGCACTTGAGCACCAGTACGTTTCGCGGTTTCCACGATTTCCTGGGTGGATTGGTCGATCAGGCGATGGTCAAAAGCCTTCAACCTGATACGGATTTGCTGATTTTGCATTGGATTTCAGACTCCGGCTGCTATTCCCACCGAGCGCAATACGCCCGTTAAAAGGAGGCGCAATTCTATAGACGCCCCATATAGGTGTCAACCCAATAAAAAAGCCCCCGCTAAGCGGGGGCTTTTTCAACTCATCAAAGCTTACTCAAAAAAGAGCTTACTCGATGATTTTGGCTACGACGCCAGCGCCGACGGTACGACCGCCTTCACGGATAGCGAAACGCAGGCCGTCTTCCATTGCGATGGTCTTGATCAGGGTGACAACCATTTTGATGTTGTCGCCTGGCATTACCATTTCAACGCCTTCCGGCAGTTCGCAGTTACCAGTCACGTCAGTAGTACGGAAGTAGAACTGTGGACGGTAGCCTTTGAAGAACGGAGTGTGACGACCGCCTTCTTCTTTGCTCAGAACGTAGACTTCAGCTTCGAACTTGGTGTGCGGCTTAACCGAACCTGGCTTAACCAGAACCTGGCCACGCTCAACGTCGTCACGCTTGGTACCACGCAGCAGAACGCCGCAGTTCTCGCCAGCACGACCTTCGTCGAGCAGCTTACGGAACATTTCAACACCGGTGCAGGTGGTGACGGTAGTGTCACGCAGACCAACGATTTCCAGTGGATCCTGAACCTTGACGATACCGCGCTCGATACGGCCAGTTACAACAGTACCGCGACCGGAGATCGAGAATACGTCTTCGATTGGCATCAGGAACGGCTTGTCGATAACACGGACTGGATCTGGGATGTAGCTGTCCAGAGTCTCAACCAGTTTACGAACGGCAGTGGTGCCCATTTCGTTGTCGTCTTGGCCGTTCAGAGCCATCAGAGCCGAACCGATGATGATCGGAGTGTCGTCACCTGGGAAGTCGTAAGTGCTCAGCAGATCGCGCACTTCCATCTCAACCAGTTCCAGCAGCTCAGCGTCGTCAACCATGTCAGCCTTGTTCAGGAAGACAACGATGTACGGAACGCCAACCTGACGGGACAGCAGGATGTGCTCACGGGTTTGTGGCATCGGACCATCAGCGGCCGAGCAAACCAGGATAGCGCCGTCCATCTGAGCAGCACCGGTGATCATGTTCTTCACATAGTCAGCGTGACCTGGGCAGTCAACGTGAGCGTAGTGACGGATCAGCGAGTTGTATTCAACGTGCGCGGTGTTGATGGTGATACCACGAGCCTTTTCTTCCGGAGCGCTGTCGATTTTGTCGAAAGCAACAACGGCCGAACCGAAAACTTCGGAGCAGACGCGAGTCAGAGCAGCGGTCAGCGTGGTTTTACCGTGGTCGACGTGACCGATGGTGCCAACGTTGACGTGCGGGAGGGTACGGTCAAATTTTTCTTTAGCCACGACAATTAACTCCTAGCCTAAAGGGGCTGAATCAGCCTTGTTTTTTGGTAACAGTTTCGACGATATGCGACGGAGCTGTATTGTATTTTTTGAATTCCATAGAGTAGCTTGCGCGACCTTGGGACATGGAACGGACGTCGGTCGCATAACCGAACATCTCACCCAGCGGAACTTCGGCGCGAATCACTTTGCCGGAGACCGTGTCTTCCATACCCAGGATCATGCCGCGACGACGGTTAAGGTCGCCCATCACGTCACCCATATAGTCTTCAGGCGTAACAACCTCTACCGCCATGATCGGCTCAAGCAACTCACCACCGCCCTTCTGGGCCAGTTGCTTGGTTGCCATGGAAGCAGCCACTTTAAACGCCATCTCGTTGGAGTCGACGTCGTGGTAGGAACCATCAAACACGGTAGCCTTCAGGCCGATCAGCGGATAGCCAGCAACAACGCCGTTCTTCATCTGCTCTTCGATACCCTTCTGGATAGCCGGGATGTATTCCTTAGGAACCACACCACCCACTACTTCGTTCACGAATTGCAGACCTTCCTGACCTTCATCAGCCGGCGCAAAACGAATCCAGCAGTGACCAAACTGGCCACGACCGCCGGATTGACGAACGAACTTACCTTCGATTTCACAGTTCTTCGTGATGCGCTCACGATAGGAAACCTGAGGCTTACCGATGTTGGCTTCGACGTTGAACTCACGGCGCATCCGGTCAACCAGGATGTCCAGGTGCAACTCGCCCATGCCGGAGATGATCGTTTGACCAGTCTCTTCATCAGTCTTGACGCGGAAAGACGGGTCTTCCTGAGCAAGCTTGCCCAGAGCGATACCCATTTTTTCCTGGTCGTCCTTGGTCTTAGGCTCTACGGCAACCGAAATAACCGGCTCCGGGAAGTCCATGCGAACCAGGATGATTGGCTTGTCAGCGTTGCACAAAGTTTCACCAGTGGTGACGTCCTTCATGCCGATCAAGGCCGCGATGTCACCAGCGCGCACTTCCTTGATTTCTTCACGGGCGTTTGCGTGCATTTGCACCATACGACCCACGCGCTCTTTCTTGCCTTTAACCGAGTTGATCACGCCGTCGCCGGAGGCCAACACGCCCGAGTAAACTCGAACGAAGGTCAAGGTACCCACGAATGGGTCGGTAGCGATCTTGAACGCCAGAGCCGAGAACGGCTCGCTGTCGTCTGCGTGACGCTCCATTTCCTTGGTCTCGTCATCCGGGTCAGTACCCTTGATGGCAGGAATGTCGGTAGGAGCAGGCAGGTAGTCGATAACGGCGTCGAGAACCAGGGGAACACCCTTGTTCTTGAAGGAAGAACCGCAAACAGCCAGAACGATCTCACCAGCGATAGTACGCTGACGCAGAGCGGCCTTGATTTCCGCGTTGGTGAGTTCTTCACCTTCGAGGTACTTGTTCATCAGCTCTTCGCTGGCTTCGGCCGCAGCCTCAACCATATTGCCGCGCCACTCGTCAGCCAGTTCCTGCAGTTCAGCAGGGATAGGCTTGCGAACTGGAACCATGCCTTTGTCAGAGTCATTCCAGTAAACAGCTTCCATGGCCATCAGATCGATCTGACCCTGGAAGTTGTCTTCGGAACCGATGGCCAACTGGATTGGCACCGGAGTGTGACCCAGACGCTGCTTGATCTGACCGATCACGCGCAGGAAGTTGGCACCAGCACGGTCCATCTTGTTTACGTAAACAAGACGTGGAACGCCGTATTTGTTGGCTTGACGCCATACGGTTTCCGACTGAGGCTCAACACCCGAGGTGCCGCAGAACACAACGACCGCGCCGTCGAGAACACGCAGGGAACGCTCAACTTCAATAGTGAAGTCAACGTGGCCCGGGGTGTCGATGACGTTGAAGCGGTATTGGTCCTTGTGCTGCTTCTCGGAACCCTGCCAGAAGGCGGTAATAGCAGCAGAAGTAATGGTAATACCACGCTCCTGCTCCTGCACCATCCAGTCTGTGGTCGCGGCGCCGTCATGCACCTCGCCCATTTTGTGACTTTTGCCAGTGTAAAAAAGGACGCGCTCGGTGGTGGTGGTTTTACCAGCATCCACGTGAGCAACGATACCAATGTTACGGTAGCGGTTAATCGGTGTAGTACGAGCCATAAAGCCCTCGCAAAATTAGTGACGCTAAAATTAGAAGCGGTAGTGCGAGAAAGCCTTGTTGGCTTCAGCCATACGGTGCACGTCTTCACGCTTCTTAACTGCAGCACCTTTGCCTTCGGCAGCGTCCAACAGTTCGCCAGCCAAACGCAGAGCCATAGACTTCTCGCCGCGCTTACGGGCGAAGTCTACCAACCAGCGCATTGCCAGAGCGTTACGACGGGACGGACGAACTTCGACCGGAACCTGGTAAGTAGCACCGCCTACACGGCGCGACTTTACTTCGACCAGCGGAGCGATGGCGTCGAGAGCTTTCTCGAAGATTTCCAGGGGATCGCTGTTCTTGCGTTCTTTAACCTTTTCCAGCGCGCCATAAACGATACGCTCGGCAACGGCTTTCTTGCCGCTTTCCATTACGTGGTTCATGAACTTGGCCAGGATCTGGCTGCCGTATTTTGGATCGTCAAGCACTTCGCGCTTGGCTGCTACGCGTCTTCTTGGCATGGATAAGCCCTCAAACGGTCTTCAGGTTCGCTCGGAATCGGTGCCCTTTCGGGACGCCTCCGACCTTACTCTTATCGACTCAGAAAAATAGAAAATCAGTTTTTACAAAAAGCCACTACTACTTAGGCTTCTTGGTACCGTACTTCGAACGACCCTGGTTACGACCTTTAACGCCGGAAGTATCCAAAGAACCGCGTACGGTGTGGTAACGAACACCTGGCAAGTCTTTTACACGACCGCCGCGGATCAGTACCACGCTGTGCTCTTGCAGGTTGTGGCCTTCACCGCCGATGTACGAGGAAACCTCGAAACCGTTGGTCAGACGCACACGGCATACTTTACGCAGTGCCGAGTTAGGTTTTTTCGGCGTGGTGGTATACACACGGGTGCATACGCCACGACGTTGCGGGCAGTTCTGCAGCGCAGGCACGTCGGATTTCTCGACGATACGCTTACGCGGCTGACGTACCAGCTGGTTGATAGTTGCCATCTACTAGCTCCACTGTTGTCTTGCGACGCTATTGTCTTGCAAGAAAAGCAAAATGGCAGGAACGAATTCCCGCCAAATTTAGGGGTACAAGAGTCTAAAGAGGATCTTGCCCCCAGTCAAGGAAAGGCCCCGACCTCTCCGCTCATCCAACCTCGACAAATTGTCTCGATTCGATGAACGGAACGGCCAGGGCCTTACGCTCATTTACCGCAGAACTCAGTTACCGCTCGAGTTCAGTGCTTCGGTCAGTGCAGCTTCCACTTCACTGGCGCTTACGCGCAACGGTTTGTCAGCTTCACGGCGGCGCTTGCGCTCGCTGTGATAAGCCAGACCGGTACCCGCCGGGATCAAACGACCCACGACTACGTTTTCTTTCAGGCCGCGCAGGTAATCGCGCTTGCCGGTTACCGCCGCTTCGGTCAGCACGCGAGTGGTTTCCTGGAAGGAAGCCGCCGAGATGAACGATTCGGTGGACAACGACGCCTTGGTGATACCCAGCAGTACGCGAGTGAACTTGGAAACGAATTTCTCGTCGCCAGCCAGACGCTCGTTCTCTACCAGAACGTGAGTCAATTCCATCTGGTCGCCCTTGATGAAACTGGAATCGCCGGATTCAGCGATTTCAACTTTACGCAGCATCTGACGCAGGATGGTCTCGATGTGCTTATCGTTGATCTTCACGCCTTGCAGACGGTAAACGTCCTGGATCTCGTTCACGATGTACTTGGCCAGCGCACTCACACCTAGCAGACGCAGGATGTCGTGTGGATCGCTTGGGCCGTCGGAGATAACTTCGCCGCGGTTTACCTGTTCGCCTTCGAAGACGTTCAGGTGACGCCACTTCGGAATCAGCTCTTCGTACGGATCGCTACCGTCGTTCGGGGTGATAACCAGACGGCGCTTGCCTTTGGTCTCTTTACCGAACGCGATGGTGCCGCTGACTTCAGCCAGAATCGAGGCTTCTTTCGGACGACGGGCTTCGAACAAGTCGGCAACACGCGGCAGACCACCGGTGATGTCACGAGTCTTCGAAGTCTCTTGCGGAATACGAGCGATAACATCACCGATCGCGATTTTCGCACCGTCCGCTACACCGACCAGGGCGTTAGCAGGCAGGAAGTACTGAGCAATTACGTCGGTACCCGGCAACAAGAGATCCTTGCCGTTGTCATCAACCATCTTCACAGCAGGACGGATATCTTTACCGGCAGCTGGACGGTCTTTGGCGTCGAGTACTTCAATGTTGGTCATACCGGTCAATTCGTCAGTCTGACGCTTGATCGTGATGCCTTCTTCCATGCCCACGTAGGTCACGGTACCTTTCATTTCGGTAACGATTGGGTGAGTGTGCGGATCCCACTTGGCCACGATTGCGCCAGCGTCGACCTTGTCACCTTCTTTAACCGAAATCACAGCACCGTACGGCAGCTTGTAACGCTCGCGCTCACGACCGAAGTCATCAGCGATCGCCAGCTCACCGGAACGGGACACAGCAACCAGGCAACCATCCACTCGCTCAACGTGCTTCAGGTTATGCAGACGGACGGTGCCGCCATTCTTCACCTGAACGCTGTCGGCTGCGGAGGTCCGGCTTGCCGCACCACCGATGTGGAACGTACGCATGGTCAGCTGGGTACCCGGCTCACCGATGGACTGGGCAGCGATAACGCCGACCGCTTCACCGATGTTCACCTGGTGACCACGAGCCAAGTCACGGCCGTAGCACTTGGCGCAAATGCCGTAGCGGGTTTCGCAGCTGATCGGCGAACGCACGATCACTTCGTCGATGCTGTTCAGCTCGATGAACTCGACCCACTTCTCGTCTACCAGCGTGCCGGCAGGAACGATGATTTCCTCGGTACCCGGCTTGAATACGTCACGGGCAATGACACGACCCAATACGCGCTCACCCAACGGCTCAACAACGTCACCTCCTTCAATGTGCGGAGTCATTACCAGGCCATGTTCGGTGCCGCAATCGATCTCGGTCACAACCAGATCCTGCGCCACGTCTACCAGACGACGAGTCAGGTAACCGGAGTTCGCAGTTTTCAACGCGGTATCCGCCAAACCTTTACGAGCACCGTGAGTGGAGATGAAGTACTGAAGTACGCTCAAACCTTCACGGAAGTTCGCGGTAATCGGCGTTTCGATGATGGAACCGTCCGGCTTGGCCATCAGGCCACGCATACCGGCGAGCTGACGGATCTGCGCAGCAGAACCCCGTGCGCCCGAGTCGGCCATCATGTACATCGAGTTGAAAGACTCTTGGTCGACTTCGACGCCATGACGGTCGATGACTTTCTCTTTCGAGAGGTTGGCCATCATCGCCTTGGAAACTTCGTCGTTCGCCTTGGACCAAAGGTCGATTACTTTGTTGTACTTCTCGCCCTGGGTTACCAGGCCGGAGGCGTACTGACTTTCGATCTCTTTCACTTCGTCGGTGGCTGCACCGATGATGCGGGCTTTTTCATCCGGGATAACGAAGTCGTTAACACCGATGGAAACGCCGGAGATGGTCGAATAAGCAAAACCGGTGTACATCAACTGGTCAGCGAAGATCACGGTCTCTTTCAAACCAACCACGCGGTAGCACTGGTTGATCAGCTTGGAGATCGCCTTTTTCTTCATCGGCTGGTTGACGACGTCGTACGACAGTCCAGGTGGAACAACCTGGAACAACAGCGCACGGCCGACAGTGGTGTCGACAATACGGGTGTTCTTGACGCTGCCACCATCACGATCGTTGACGGTTTCGTTGATCCGCACTTTGACCTTGGCGTGCAGTGCGGCTTCGCCGGCACGGAACACACGGTCAACTTCCTGCAGATCCGCGAACACACGACCTTCGCCCTTGGCGTTGATCGCTTCACGAGTCATGTAGTACAGGCCCAATACAACGTCCTGCGACGGAACGATGATTGGCTCACCGTTGGCTGGCGACAGAATGTTGTTGGTCGACATCATCAACGCACGCGCTTCCAACTGGGCTTCCAGTGTCAGCGGTACGTGCACGGCCATTTGGTCGCCGTCGAAGTCGGCGTTGTACGCAGCACAGACCAGAGGGTGCAGCTGGATAGCCTTACCTTCGATCAGTACCGGTTCAAACGCCTGGATACCCAGACGGTGAAGGGTCGGTGCACGGTTGAGGAGAACCGGGTGTTCGCGAATCACTTCAGCGAGAACGTCCCAAACCTCTGGCAGCTCGCGCTCGACCATCTTCTTGGCAGCTTTGATGGTGGTAGCAAGACCACGCATTTCCAGCTTGCCGAAAATGAACGGCTTGAACAGCTCGAGAGCCATCTTCTTCGGCAGACCGCACTGGTGCAGACGCAGGGTCGGGCCAACGGTAATTACCGAACGACCGGAGTAGTCAACACGCTTACCGAGCAAGTTCTGACGGAAACGACCCTGCTTACCCTTGATCATGTCAGCCAGGGATTTCAGAGGACGCTTGTTGGAACCGGTGATAGCGCGGCCACGACGACCGTTGTCGAGCAGTGCGTCGACAGCTTCCTGCAACATACGCTTTTCGTTGCGCACGATGATGTCCGGAGCGGACAGATCGAGCAGACGCTTCAAGCGGTTGTTACGGTTGATCACTCGACGATACAGATCGTTGAGGTCGGAAGTCGCGAAGCGACCGCCATCCAGCGGGACCAGTGGACGCAGATCTGGCGGCAGAACCGGCAGAACGGTCAGCACCATCCACTCTGGCAGGTTGCCGGAACCCTGGAAGGCTTCCATCAACTTCAGACGCTTGGACAGCTTCTTGATCTTGGTTTCGGAGTTGGTTTGCGGAATTTCTTCACGCAGGCGGCCAATCTCGTGCTCCAGGTCGATAGCGTGCAGCAGTTCACGGACAGCTTCGGCACCCATGCGGGCATCGAAATCGTCGCCGAACTCTTCCAGCGCTTCGAAGTACTGCTCGTCGTTGAGCAGCTGACCTTTTTCAAGGGTGGTCATGCCTGGATCGATAACGACATAGCTCTCGAAGTAGAGAACGCGTTCGATATCACGCAGGGTCATGTCCATCAGCAAGCCGATACGGGACGGCAGCGATTTCAGGAACCAGATGTGGGCAACTGGCGAGGCCAGTTCGATGTGCGCCATGCGCTCACGACGAACTTTTGCCAGCGCGACTTCAACGCCGCACTTCTCGCAGATCACACCACGGTGCTTCAAGCGCTTGTACTTACCGCACAGGCACTCGTAATCCTTTACCGGGCCAAAGATCTTGGCGCAGAACAGGCCGTCACGCTCAGGTTTGAACGTACGGTAGTTGATGGTTTCCGGCTTTTTAACTTCACCGAACGACCACGAACGGATCATCTCAGGCGATGCCAATCCAATACGGATGGCGTCGAACTCTTCGACTTGACCCTGGTTTTTCAGCAAATTCAGTAGGTCTTTCAAGGCCTTTCCTCCTGGCGGAGCAGAGAGCGGGCAATCCTGCCCCGCTCTCGATTCGCGTCACGTGTTATTCGGTTTCCAGATCGATATCGATGCCGAGGGAACGAATTTCTTTGATCAACACGTTGAAGGACTCGGGCATGCCCGGCTCCATACGGTGATCGCCGTCCACGATGTTTTTGTACATCTTGGTCCGACCGTTCACATCGTCCGACTTCACTGTGAGCATTTCTTGCAGAGTGTAAGCAGCACCGTATGCTTCCAGTGCCCAGACCTCCATCTCCCCGAAACGCTGACCACCGAACTGTGCCTTACCACCCAGCGGCTGCTGGGTAACCAGGCTGTACGAACCGGTAGAACGAGCGTGCATCTTGTCGTCTACCAAGTGGTTCAGCTTCAGCATGTACATGTAGCCAACAGTAACCGGGCGCTCGAACTTGTTGCCGGTACGGCCGTCGGTCAGCTGCATCTGGCCGCTTTCTGGCAGGTCTGCCAGTTTCAGCATGGCCTTGATTTCGCTTTCCTTGGCGCCGTCGAACACTGGAGTGGCCATTGGTACGCCGCCGCGCAGGTTCTTCGCCAGATCCAGGATTTCCTGGTCGGAGAAGCTATCCAGATCTTCGTTACGACCGCCGATCTGGTTGTAGATCTCGTCCAGGAAGGTGCGAAGTTCGGCAACTTTACGCTGCTCTTCGACCATCCGGTTGATCTTCTCGCCCAGACCTTTGGCCGCGAGGCCCAGGTGGGTTTCAAGGATCTGACCAACGTTCATACGCGAAGGTACGCCCAACGGGTTGAGGACGACGTCGACCGGGGTGCCATTGGCATCGTGCGGCATGTCTTCAACCGGCATGATCACGGAGACCACACCTTTGTTACCGTGACGACCGGCCATCTTGTCGCCCGGCTGGATGCGACGACGGATTGCCAGGTAAACCTTGACGATTTTCAGCACGCCTGGAGCCAGGTCATCGCCCTGCTGCAGTTTGCGCTTCTTGTCTTCGAACTTGTCGTCCAGCAGACGGCGGCGATCAACGATGTAGGCCTGAGCCTTCTCGAGTTGCTCGTTCAGAGCATCTTCAGCCATGCGCAGTTTGAACCACTGACCATGCTCAAGACCGTCGAGAACTTCGTCGGTGATTTCCTGACCTTTCTTCAGACCGGCGCCGCCTTCGGCTTTGTGGCCGACCAGAGCGGAACGCAGACGTTCGAAAGTGGCGCCTTCAACGATACGGAACTCTTCGTTCAGATCCTTGCGGATCTCGTCGAGTTGAGTCTTCTCGATCGACAGTGCACGAGCATCACGCTCAACGCCGTCGCGGGTGAAGACCTGTACGTCGATGACGGTACCCTTGGTGCCGGTAGGCACACGCAGGGAGGTGTCTTTAACGTCGCTGGCTTTTTCACCGAAGATGGCACGCAGCAGTTTTTCTTCCGGAGTCAGTTGGGTCTCGCCTTTCGGAGTGACCTTACCAACCAGGATGTCGCCTGCGCCAACTTCAGCACCTACGTAAACGATACCGGCTTCGTCCAGTTTGTTCAGTGCAGCTTCACCCACGTTCGGGATGTCTGCAGTGATTTCCTCTGGCCCAAGCTTGGTGTCACGCGCCACACAGGTCAGTTCCTGAATGTGGATCGTGGTGAAACGGTCTTCCTGAACAACACGCTCGGACAGGCAGATGGAGTCTTCGAAGTTGAAGCCGTTCCATGCCATGAACGCGATGCGCATGTTCTGACCCAGAGCCAATTCACCCATATCGGTGGACGGACCGTCGGCCATGATGTCGCTGCGCTGAACCCGATCACCCTTGCTCACCAGCGGACGCTGGTTGATGCAGGTGTTCTGGTTGGAGCGGGTGTACTTGGTCAGGTTGTAGATGTCGACACCAGCTTCACCGGTTTCAACTTCATCATCAGCAACACGAACCACAATACGGCTGGCATCAACGGAATCGATCACGCCGCCACGACGAGCCACGACGCAAACGCCGGAGTCACGGGCTACGTTACGCTCCATGCCGGTACCGACCAGCGGCTTGTCAGCGCGCAGGGTTGGTACAGCTTGACGCTGCATGTTCGAACCCATCAACGCACGGTTGGCGTCGTCGTGCTCGAGGAACGGGATCAGCGACGCTGCAACCGAAACTACCTGCTTCGGCGATACGTCCATCAAGGTGACGTCTTCCGGCGCCTTGACGGTGAACTCGTTCAAGTGACGAACAGCTACCAGCTCGTCGATCAGGACTTTCTTATCGTTCATCGTGGCCGAAGCCTGAGCGATCACGTGATCAGCTTCTTCGATGGCGGACAGGAACACGATCTCGTCGGTGACCAGAGCGTCTTTCACCACACGGTACGGGCTCTCGAGGAAGCCGTACTGGTTGGTGCGCGCATAGGCAGCCAGGGAGTTGATCAGACCGATGTTCGGACCTTCCGGCGTTTCAATCGGGCATACACGACCGTAGTGAGTCGGGTGTACGTCACGCACTTCAAAGCCAGCACGCTCACGAGTCAAACCGCCAGGGCCGAGTGCAGAAACACGACGCTTGTGGGTGATCTCGGACAGCGGGTTGTTCTGGTCCATGAACTGGGAAAGCTGGCTGGAACCGAAGAACTCTTTCACCGCCGCAGCCACTGGCTTGGCGTTGATCAGGTCTTGCGGCATCAGGCCTTCGCTTTCAGCCATCGACAGACGCTCTTTGACCGCACGCTCAACACGTACCAGGCCAACGCGGAACTGGTTCTCGGCCATTTCGCCTACGCAGCGAACACGACGGTTACCCAGGTGGTCGATGTCATCGACGATGCCTTTACCGTTACGGATGTCGACCAGAGTCTTCAGTACCGCGACGATGTCTTCTTTGCACAACACGCCCGAACCTTCGATCTCGGTACGACCGATACGACGGTTGAACTTCATCCGGCCGACCGCAGACAGGTCATAGCGCTCAGGGCTGAAGAACAGGTTGTTGAACAGAGTTTCGGCAGCGTCTTTGGTTGGCGGCTCGCCAGGACGCATCATGCGATAGATCTCGACCAGCGCTTCCAATTGGTTGCTGGTGGAGTCGATCTTCAGAGTGTCGGAGACGAACGGACCGCAGTCGATATCGTTGGTGTACAGAGTTTCGATACGAACAACCTGAGACTTGGCGATTTTGGCCAGGATTTCGGTGTTCAGCTCGGTGTTGCACTCCGCCAGGATTTCGCCGGTTGCCGGATGCACGATGACCTTGGCGGTAGTGCGACCCAGGACGTAGTCCAGAGGCACTTGCAGCTCTTTGATCCCTGCTTTTTCCAGCTGGTTGATGTGGCGAGCGGTGATACGACGACCTTGCTCGACAATAACCTTGCCTTTGTCATCCAGGATATCCAGGACAGCAATTTCACCACGCAGGCGCTGAGGCACCAGTTCCAGGCTGAGGTTTTCACCTTGCACGTGGAAGACGTTGGTGGTGTAGAACGCGTCCAGCACTTCTTCAGTGGTATAGCCCAGCGCGCGCAGCAGTACCGATGCAGGCAGCTTGCGACGACGGTCGATACGCACGAACACGCAGTCTTTCGGGTCGAACTCGAAGTCCAGCCACGAACCGCGGTAAGGAATGATGCGCGCGGAGTACAGCAGTTTGCCGGAGCTGTGCGTCTTGCCACGGTCGTGGTCGAAGAACACGCCCGGGGAACGGTGCAGCTGGGAAACGATTACACGCTCGGTACCGTTGATTACGAAGGTACCGTTTTCAGTCATCAGGGGGATTTCACCCATGTAGACTTCTTGCTCTTTGATGTCCTTGATCGCTTTGTTCGACGATTCTTTGTCGAAAATGATCAGGCGCACTTTTACCCGCAAAGGTACGGCGTAAGTTACACCGCGCAATACGCATTCTTTGACATCAAATGCCGGTTCGCCCAAGCGATAACCGACGTACTCCAGCGCAGCATTGCCGGAGTAGCTGATGATCGGGAAAACGGATTTGAAGGCCGCATGCAGGCCCACGTCGCGGAACTGATCTTTAGTCGCTCCCGCTTGCAAGAATTCACGATACGAATCCAGCTGGATGGCCAGGAGGTACGGCACATCCATGACGTCCGGCAACTTGCTAAAGTCCTTGCGGATACGTTTTTTCTCAGTATATGAGTAAGCCATCAGCGTTCCCCAGCTTGGTCACCTGCTTGTTTGGCCCCTCCCGACGGGAGCAGCCAGAAAATCGTGCAAACCCCATGGTTTGCGCCACCGCATCGGGTGGTTACAGCTCGTTACCAGCACCGACCCAGTCGGCTGCCAATAACGGAAAAAGGCCGGTGGCAAGAGCCACCAGCCATCAGCCTTTCGCTTAACGCTCGGGCTGGAGGTGCAAAGTCGATGCTTACTTCAGCTCGACTTTAGCGCCTGCTTCTTCCAGAGTGGCTTTTGCTTTGTCAGCTGCGTCTTTCGAAACAGCTTCCAGAACGATGCCAGGAGCGCCGTCAACTACAGCCTTGGCTTCTTTCAGGCCCAGACCGGTCAGTTCACGTACTGCCTTGATCACGTTAACTTTCTTCTCGCCAGCTTCGGTCAGCATGACGTTGAATTCAGTTTGTTCTTCAACAACAGCGGCAGCAGCAGCTGGACCAGCCGATGCAGCAGCAGCGGTAACACCGAAGGTTTCTTCCATCGATTTGATCAGCTCAACGATTTCCACTACGGATTTCTGGCCGATTGCTTCGATGATTTGTTCGTTAGTCAGAGACATGACTCAATTCCTGAATTGGGGGACGGCCTACGCGACCATCGAAATAAACAAAAAACGCGAGAAGTTGACGAGCCTTAGGCTGCAGCAGCTTCTTTCTGGTCGCGAATTGCCGCCAGAGTACGAGCCAATTTGCTGGTAGCGCCTTGAATCACGCTCATCAGCTGGGAAATTGCTTCGTCACGGGTCGGCAGAGTTGCCAGTACGTCGATCTGATTAGCTGCGAGGAACTTGCCCTCGAACGCAGCTGCCTTGATCTCGAACTTGTCCTGACCCTTGGCAAACTCTTTGAAGATACGGGCAGCAGCGCCCGGATGTTCGTTCGAGAATGCAATCAGGGTCGGGCCGGTGAACACGTCGTTGAGAACACTGTATTCAGTGTCAGCAACAGCGCGCTTGAGCAGGGTGTTACGTACAACACGTACGTAAACGCCAGCTTCACGAGCCTCTTTACGGAGTCCGGTCATTGCGCCTACTGTTACGCCACGGGCATCAACCACGACAGCGGACAGAGCGACTTTGGCAGCCTCGTTGACTTCAGCGACGATGGCCTTCTTGTCTTCGAGTTTAATTGCCACGGGTTTAACTCCTGCTTGTTACCGTTTCATCCAACCGAAGCCGGATGTCGTTTTGGTGTCTGATTCGGTAAGGAACCGGGAGCACCATCTGCGTAGGCTTGTGGTTTAAGACTTGCGCCGCCTACGGTCTTGGATAGCCCCCGCCAGGCAGGGACCCCAATCTTTCAATTGGCGCAATCGCTTGCACCAACCTGTGTCTTACGCGTCGAGCGAGCCTTGGTCGATGACCAGACCTGGACCCATGGTGGTGCTCAGGGTAACGCGCTTGACGTAAATACCTTTCGAGGAAGCTGGCTTGATACGCTTCAGATCAGCGATCAGGGCTTCAACGTTTTCCTTCAGCTTGACGGCATCGAAGCCGACTTTGCCAACGGAGGTGTGGATGATGCCGTTTTTGTCGGTGCGATAACGAACCTGACCAGCTTTGGCGTTTTTAACCGCGGTAGCTACGTCTGGAGTTACAGTGCCGACTTTAGGGTTAGGCATCAGGCCGCGTGGGCCCAGAATCTGACCCAACTGACCAACAACGCGCATGGCATCCGGGGATGCGATAACTACGTCATAGTTCAGGTCGCCGCCTTTCATTTCGGCAGCCAGGTCGTCCATACCTACACGGTCAGCGCCGGCAGCCAGAGCAGCCTCGGCAGCTGGACCCTGGGTGAACACAGCAACGCGAACAGTCTTGCCAGTGCCGTGCGGCAGCACGGTAGCGCTACGAACGACCTGGTCGGATTTACGCGGATCAACACCCAGGTTCACAGCAACGTCGAACGACTCGCTGAACTTGACAGTCGACAGCTCAGCCAGCAGAGCAGCAGCGTCTACAAAGTTGTAGGACTTGCCTGCTTCGATTTTGCCGGCGATAGCCTTTTGACGCTTGGTCAACTTAGCCATTACACACCCTCCACGTTAAGGCCCATGCTACGAGCAGAACCGGCGATAGTACGCACGGCTGCTTCCATATCAGCTGCAGTCAGATCCGCGTTTTTGGTTTTCGCGATTTCTTCCAGCTGAGCACGGGTCACGGTGCCAACCTTAACGGTGTTCGGACGAGCGGAACCGCTAGTCAGACCAGCAGCCTTCTTCAGCAGAACCGAAGCAGGTGTGGATTTTGTTTCGAAAGTGAAGCTACGGTCGCTGTAGACAGTGATGATCACTGGAGTCGGCAGGCCTGGCTCAATACCCTGAGTACGGGCGTTGAAAGCCTTGCAGAATTCCATGATGTTCACGCCGTGCTGACCCAGAGCAGGACCAACAGGTGGGCTTGGGTTAGCCTGAGCGGCCTTCACTTGCAGCTTGATGTAAGCGGTAATCTTCTTGGCCATGAGGCACTCCAATTACGGGTTCGAACGCCTCGAAAGGCTCCCCGGTTACTTGCGCGTTTATCCCAGTGACGACAAAACCCCACAGCCTGGGGCTGCGGGGTTGGGATGCTTGCTCAGCTAGACCTTTTCGACCTGGCTGAACTCTAGCTCTACCGGAGTAGAGCGACCGAAAATGAGCACTGCCACTTGGATCCGGCTCTTCTCGTAGTTAACTTCTTCAACCGTGCCAGTAAAATCAGCAAACGGTCCATCATTGACACGCACCGACTCGCCTGGCTCGAACAACGTCTTCGGCTTCGGCTTGTCGCTACCATCAGCAACGCGACGCAGAATCGCTTCTGCCTCTTTATCAGTGATCGGCGCAGGCTTATCAGCAGTACCGCCGATGAAACCCATCACCCGAGGAGTATCCTTGACCAAGTGCCAAGTACCCTCGTTCATGTCCATCTGGACCAGCACATAACCTGGGAAGAACTTGCGCTCGCTTTTGCGTTTCTGGCCATTACGCATTTCAACCACTTCTTCAGTGGGAACCAGAATTTCGCCAAAGCCATCTTCCATGCCAGCCAGCTTTACGCGCTCTACCAACGAGCGCATGACATGCTTCTCGTAACCGGAGTAAGCATGCACAACGTACCAACGCTTAGCCACGGGACACCCTTAGCCGACAATCAAGGAAACAAGCCAGCCGAGCAGGGAATCAAGCCCCCACAACAGCAACGCCATAACCAGAACAACAGCCACAACAATCAGCGTGGTCTGCGTGGTTTCTTGGCGAGTTGGCCATACGACTTTACGAATCTCGGTGCGAGCTTCCTTAACCAGTACAAAGAAAGACTTGCCCTTGACTGTCTGCAGGCCTACAAAGGCAGCTACAGCAGCAATGACAAGCAAAGCAAGTACGCGGTACAGGATCGGCGAAGCAGAGTAATACTGATTGCCAACAACGCCAACAACCACCAAAGCGACTACTACTAGCCACTTGAGCAGATCGAAGCGAGAGCCTTGAGCTTCAGCTTTAGGAGTCATCTATGAAGATCCTGTGAAAAGAAAGCCAGACACACCAAGTGAATCTGGCAGGTCAGGAGGGAATCGAACCCCCAACCTACGGTTTTGGAGACCGTCGCTCTGCCAATTGAGCTACTGACCTAAAACAAAATCAGGCCGACCATTATGCCGGCCCGAAAAAGACATTACAACAACTTACTCGATGACTTTTGCTACGACACCAGCGCCGACGGTACGACCGCCCTCACGGATAGCGAAACGCAGACCATCTTCCATCGCGATGGTTTTGATCAGGGTAACGGTCATTTGAACGTTGTCACCTGGCATCACCATTTCAACCCCTTCTGGCAGCTCGCAGTTACCAGTCACGTCAGTTGTACGGAAGTAGAACTGTGGACGGTAACCCTTGAAGAATGGCGTATGACGACCACCCTCTTCCTTGCTCAGAACGTAAACCTCAGCAGTGAACTTGGTATGCGGCTTGACAGTGCCAGGCTTGACCAGAACCTGGCCACGCTCAACATCATCACGCTTGGTACCACGCAGCAGAACGCCGCAGTTCTCACCTGCACGACCTTCGTCGAGCAGCTTGCGGAACATTTCAACACCAGTGCAAGTAGTTTTGACAGTGTCACGAAGACCAACAATCTCGACTTCTTCCTGAATGCGGACAATGCCACGCTCAACACGACCAGTCACAACAGTACCGCGACCAGAGATCGAGAACACATCCTCGATCGGCATCAGGAACGGCTTATCGATAGCACGCTCAGGCTGCGGAATATAGCTATCCAGAGTCTCAACCAACTTCTTGACGGCGGTAGTACCCATCTCGTTGTCGTCTTGACCATTCAGCGCCATCAGCGCCGAACCAATGATGATCGGCGTGTCATCACCTGGGAAATCGTAAGTGCTCAGCAGATCACGCACTTCCATCTCAACCAGTTCCAGCAACTCAGCGTCGTCAACCATGTCAGCCTTGTTCAGGAAGACAACAATGTACGGAACGCCAACCTGACGGGACAACAGGATGTGCTCACGGGTTTGCGGCATCGGACCATCAGCGGCCGAGCAAACCAGAATCGCACCATCCATCTGCGCAGCACCGGTAATCATGTTTTTTACGTAGTCGGCGTGACCTGGACAGTCAACGTGTGCGTAGTGACGCACAGCCGAATCGTACTCAACGTGAGCAGTGTTAATGGTGATACCACGAGCTTTTTCTTCTGGGGCGCTATCGATCTTGTCGAAGTCAACCTTTGCCGAACCGAACACTTCGGAGCAGACACGGGTCAAAGCGGCGGTCAGAGTCGTCTTGCCATGGTCTACGTGACCGATGGTTCCAACGTTGACGTGCGGCTTGTTACGTTCGAACTTTTCCTTAGCCATCGAAATCACCCCTAGCAGAAGAATTAAGCAAGTACTATCAGCCATTAAAACAAAGGCAGATATTTTCATATCTGCCTTGTTATATGGAGCTCTTGAGCGGATTTGAACCGCTGACCTCACCCTTACCAAGGGTGTGCTCTACCAACTGAGCTACAAGAGCGTAACACTTTGCAGGACCTGCAAACTTGGAGCGGGTAGCGGGAATCGAACCCGCATCATCAGCTTGGAAGGCTGAGGTTCTACCACTAAACTATACCCGCGGAGCTTGCAGCTCTCGCTAAAAATGGTGGAGGGGGAAGGATTCGAACCTTCGAAGTCGTAGACGTCAGATTTACAGTCTGATCCCTTTGGCCGCTCGGGAACCCCTCCTAAGCGAGCCGGCATTCTATATCATGCCAGCCTTCTGTCAAGCATTTTCTCATTAAAAACCTGAGGTTAGCTGCGTTGACCTCGCTTCACACTGCTGACCGTTAAAGGTCTTCACTGCGAAGCGGGCGCCATTCTATGCAAACTATTCGACGGGTGCAACCCCTTCGCACGGCATTATTTTATGTTTTAACTCATTGAATTCTTTAGAAAGGTTTTGCAACTGCGAATCACCCAGCAAACGCCGGCTTTCTGGTGCCACACGCACCCAGTAACCATCAGACTCGGCGGGAGCCCTCAGCAAGGTCTCGAACTTGATTTCCATGCCACTCAATCGCCGCTCGACCGCCTGAGCCGCTTCCTGACGAGCAAAACCGCCAAGATAGAGGCATCCATCGCCTGCCTGGGCAGGCTTTCCTTTATCACGAGCCGCGTCAGTCGTTTCACTCAACAAGCGAATGTCCTGCTGCGCCCCCCGATACAAACTCAAAGGGGTTACATCCTTTGCGCGCAGAGGAGCCTCTTGTTGATGCCAGATGTAATAGAACACATTAAGAACAAGCAGCAGCAGAAACAACCAACGCATAAAAACCTCAGGACAAGGGACACGCCATCGCCAAACCTACAAATACCAGGTCTGGAACCACCCTGGCTTCGGGCACAATCTCGGAGACCAGATCAGCATCCCCGCCAGTCAGAAAGACTGCGAAATCATCCCCCCAATAACTGCGCGCCAACTCTAGCTGAGTCAGGACAAATCCTCTCAACATCAGCAAACAACCTCGCTCGACCGCCTCGACGGTTGTGCGCCCAGGAACAAGACTCTCCAAAGCGCGCTCGGCAGCAAGATCTCCATAGCGAATTCTACGGGTATGGGTACGCAGCTGGTTGCGCATCAAAGGCATCCCCGGACAGATAAATCCTCCGAGATGCTCACCATCCCCTGCAATAAAGTCAGCGGTAACAGCCGTACCAAAGTCGAGCACCAGACAAGCACCCGCAGCCAGATGAAAGCCTCCGAGCATTGCAAGCCAGCGATCAAGCCCTAGCCGCTCGAACTCCTCATAGCCATTTCGAACCCCGGACATCTCGCGAGCCGGTGCCGCGCACACTACAGAAACGCCGAAAGCCTCGGCCAACAGAGAAATCAATGCACTGGTTTCTTCGGCGGTTCTGACACTGACTAAGCGACAATGCTTGAGAGCGAGCCCCTTGAGCCCTTTCAAGCTCTCCAGCAAGGCGAGATCCGAATCAACGACCCCTTCGCCAACCACCCGCCGAACATCCTCGCCGAGCACACGCCACTTGATGAAACTATTTCCGCAATCGAGCTCAAGAATCATCACGCAACCTCAGGCTGAGCTCGCCACCACTAAAGACCTTCTCCACACCATTCACCTTCAAGCGCAAGGCACCTTGAACATCGATACCCAGCACCTCTCCATCTATCTGACTCACACCGGCAATCAACGACACCGCCCGCCCCTGCCATAGATGATTTTGCTCCCACTCCGCCTGAATAGCCGGAAATCCGCCGGCCTGGTGGCGATTTAAATAGGTCTGAAGCATCAACCCTAACTCAGCAACCAGATGATTGCGATCAACAGCCTTACCCGACTCGAGACGCATGGACGTCCATTGCTGATCAACCTCATCGGTCATCTGCATGTTCACATTTATTCCGACACCGATCACCACGTGACACACATCAGCAGGATCCCCCACTAATTCGAGCAGTATTCCCGCAATCTTTTGCTGACCCACCAGAACATCATTCGGCCACTTCAAGCCCACACCTGAAATGCCAAGCCCTCGCAAGGCTTGCATTACGGCAAGCCCGACAACAAGACTCAAGCCTTCCAGCTGCCGCATCCCACCATCAATGCGCAGTACCAGACTGTAATAGATGTTTTCCGCGAACGGGCTCACCCATTTGCGTCCACGCCGTCCACGACCAGCCGTCTGCCGCTCAGCGAGCACCAGAAATGGCGCAGACTGACCACGCTCGATAGCGCGCAAGGCTTCAGCGTTGGTAGAGTCAATTGAATTGAAGACTAGAATGGGCCACTCACAAGAAGGCGCCCGCGCGCTTATTTCCGCAGGATCAAGCAGTGTCAACGGCGCAGCCAGTTGATAGCCGCGACCGCGCACTTTATGAATGGATAAACCGAGCTCAGCCTCCAAGTGCTGAAGCTGCTTCCATACAGCGCTACGACTGACGCCCAAGGCAGCACCCAGGGCTTGGCCCGAATGGAATCGACCATCCTTAAGAAGCTTTAACAACGTCAGCATGCAAGTCTCGCCTCACAATGAGGCCCGCATTCTAGCCATGCCCCGGGCTGTTGCATAGAAACCCTACAAGCGAGATTTTCCTGCGGACAAAACAAAACCCCTACCTGCATACGCAGATAGGGGTTTCGGAATTTAATCTTGACGATGACCTACTCTCACATGGGGAAACCCCACACTACCATCGGCGATGCATCGTTTCACT
>NZ_JYLB01000006.1 GCF_001042905.1 Pseudomonas lini | reverse complement strand
TTACAACCATCGCCGTTGCCACTCCGCCTCGAACCACTTGCCGCCTGCGCTGTTCGAGCAACAGGCGGCTTAATACTCCTACGCGATGGTTTAAAAAAACTGAACCACTACAGGCTTGCCCGCGAAGGCGTCAGACCAGACACCAAAGAATCCACCGGTTGTACCCCGGAGAATCGCAATGACTGACACCGCAATGTCCCCCACCGAATTCGAAGCGGCCCTGCGCGCCAAGGGCGCCTACTACCATATATATCACCCGTATCACGTGGCGATGTATGAAGGCCGGGCGACCCGCGAACAGATCCAGGGCTGGGTCGCCAACCGTTTCTATTACCAGGTGAACATCCCGCTCAAGGACGCCGCTATCCTGGCCAACTGCCCGGACCGCGAGATTCGTCGCGAGTGGATTCAGCGCCTGCTGGACCACGACGGCGCCCCCGGCGAAGAGGGCGGCATCGAAGCCTGGCTACGCCTCGGCCAAGCGGTCGGCCTCGACCCGGATCAACTGCGCTCTCAGGAACTGGTGCTGCCTGGCGTGCGTTTCGCCGTCGACGCCTACGTCAACTTCGCCCGCAGGGCCCGTTGGCAAGAAGCCGCCAGCAGTTCGCTGACCGAGCTGTTCGCGCCGCAAATCCATCAATCACGCCTCGACAGTTGGCCGCAGCATTACCCGTGGATCGACCCGACCGGTTACGAATATTTTCGCACGCGTCTGGGTCAGGCTCGCCGGGATGTGGAGCATGGTCTGGCAATCACTTTGCAGCACTACACTACGCGGGAAGGCCAGGAGCGCATGCTGGAAATTCTCCAGTTCAAACTGGACATTCTTTGGAGCATGCTCGATGCCATGAGCATGGCCTACGAACTGAACCGCCCGCCCTACCACAGCGTGACCGAACAGCGGGTCTGGCATAAAGGAATCACCTTATGAGTTTCGATCGCAGCAAAACCCCGACATGGCGCACCGGCTACCGCTTCCAGTACGAACCGGCGCAAAAAGGCCATGTGCTGCTCTACCCGGAAGGCATGATCAAACTCAACGACAGCGCCGCGCTGATTGGCGGTTTGATTGATGGTCAGCGGGATGTCGCGGCGATCATCGCCGAACTGGGCGCGCGGTTCCCCGACGTGCCTGAGCTCGGTGACGACATCGAGCAATTCATGGAGGTCGCCCGTGCTCAGCACTGGATCGAACTTGCCTGACTCCGTGTCAGACAAGTTACCGCCCAAGCACGAAATCGGCCTGCCACTGTGGTTGCTGGCCGAGCTGACGTATCGCTGTCCGCTGCAATGTCCATACTGCTCCAATCCGCTGGATTTCGCCGAGCAAGGCAAAGAGTTGTCCACTGAACAGTGGATCAAAGTCTTTCGCGAAGCCCGGGAAATGGGCGCGGCGCAGCTGGGTTTTTCCGGCGGTGAGCCGCTGGTGCGTCAAGACCTAGCCGAACTGATCGCCGAGGCGCGCAAGCTGGGTTTCTACACCAACCTGATCACTTCCGGCATCGGTCTCACCGAGCAGAAAATCAGCGACTTCAAGAAGGCCGGTCTGGACCACATCCAGATCAGTTTTCAGGCCAGCGACGAGCAAGTGAATAACCTGCTGGCCGGTTCAAAAAAGGCCTTCGCGCAAAAGCTCGAAATGGCTCGCGCGGTGAAGGCTCACGGCTACCCGATGGTGCTGAACTTCGTCACCCATCGGCACAACATCGACAAGATCGACCGGATCATTGAGCTGTGCATCGCCCTTGAAGCGGACTTCGTCGAACTCGCAACATGCCAGTTCTACGGCTGGGCCCAGCTCAATCGGGTTGGCCTGCTGCCGACCAAAGAACAATTGGTTCGCGCCGAACGCATCACCAACGAATACCGCGCAAAACTTGAAGCTGAAGGGCATCCATGCAAGCTGATTTTCGTTACACCTGACTATTACGAAGAACGCCCGAAAGCCTGCATGAATGGCTGGGGCAGTATTTTTCTGACCGTTACACCCGACGGAACCGCCCTGCCTTGTCATGGTGCCCGACAGATGCCGGTGCAATTTCCCAACGTGCGCGACCACAGCATGCAGCACATCTGGTACGACTCGTTCGGCTTCAACCGCTTTCGCGGCTACGACTGGATGCCCGAGCCGTGCCGCTCCTGCGACGAGAAAGAAAAGGACTTCGGCGGCTGCCGCTGTCAGGCGTTCATGCTCACGGGTGACGCGAGCAACGCCGACCCGGTGTGCAGCAAGTCGGAACATCACGGCGTGATTCTCAAGGCCCGCGAAGAGGCCGAACACGCGACCCAGACCATTGAACAACTGGCCTTTCGCAATGAACGAAATTCACGCCTCATCGCCAAAAGCTGAACCCTTAAGCGCCGCCAGGGCTGTCGCGGCTGGCATCGACTTCGCCGAGTTACAAGTCGGCAAGCATGGCCTGTTCTGGAACGAATACCGGCCCGAGGATGCTGCCTGCCGGATCTGGCAGTGGCGCGACGGCCAGGCTCATTGCCTGACGCTGTCCACCTTCAGTGTGCGCAGCCGGGTGTACGAATATGGCGGCGGCGCGTTTTGTCTGACCGATGACGGGTTTGTTTTCGTCAACGAGGCCGATCAGCAGTTGTACCGGCAATCACTGACGGGTGAGGCGCCTGAGGTGCTGACTTCGAGTGAATGCCGCTACGGCGATTTGCACTTCGCCAGCGGACAAGTGCTGGCGGTGGAAGAGAACCGTGATCGACATCGCCTGGTGGCTATCGATCTGGCTGACGGACAACGCCATCTGCTAGCCGAAGGCGCCGACTTCTACGCGGCACCGATCGTGAGTCCTGACGGTCGACGTCTGGCCTGGGTCGAGTGGAATCGCCCGGATCAGCCCTGGACCGCTACTCGCCTGATGGTTGCCGAGCGCCAGAGCGATCACACCTTTGCGCAACCGCGCTGTGTGGCCGGCGACAGTGCTCAGGAGTCACTGCAACAACCACGATTCGATGACAGCGGCCGTCTGTTTTGTCTGACGGATCGCGGCGGGTTCTGGCAGCCGTGGGTGGAGTCAGGCAACGGTCTGAGCCCACTCCCGAGTGCTGCCGCCGACCATGGACCGGCGCCTTGGCAACTGGGTGGTTGCACTTGGTTGCCGTTGAGCGAAGACACTTATCTGGCGAGTTGGACCGAAGGTGGTTTTGGTCGACTGGGGCTTTGTCATGGCGATGGTTCCCGTGACGATTTCACTGGCGACTACAGCCGTTTCCGCCATCTCGCACAGGATGAACAGTTCATCTACTGCATCGCCGCTTCGCCGATCAGTTCGGCGGCGGTGATTGCCATTGACCGCCAGACCCGGCAGATGAAGACACTCGCTGGCGGTATCGCACCGCTGCCCGCCGAACAGATCAGCCGCCCGCAAACCCTGCGCTATCCAAGCGGTTCGGGCGAGGCCCACGGTTTCTTTTACCCGGCGATGACCGGCGACACAAAACCGCCGTTGGTGGTGTTCATTCACGGCGGCCCGACTTCGGCCTGTTACCCGATGCTCGACCCGAGGATCCAGTATTGGGCGCAGCGCGGCTTCGCCGTGGCCGATCTCAACTACCGAGGTAGCAGCGGTTATGGCCGCGCTTATCGCCAGGCGCTGCATTTGAGCTGGGGCGATGTGGATGTTGAAGATGCCTGTGCGGTGGTGGTCTACCTCGCCGATCGGGGGCTGATCGATGGCGACAAGGCGTTTATCCGTGGAGGCAGCGCCGGTGGCTACACCACGTTGTGCGCACTGGCCTTTCACAAAGTCTTCCGTGCGGGCGCCAGCCTGTATGGCGTCAGCGACCCCGTTGCGCTAGGCCGCGCTACGCACAAGTTCGAAGGTGATTATCTGGATTGGTTGATCGGCGACCCGGTGCAGGACGCCGAACGCTACGCCGCGCGCACGCCATTGCTGCACGCGAACAACATCAGCGTTCCGGTGATTTTCTTTCAGGGTGAACTGGACGCCGTGGTAGTGCCGCAACAGACCCGTGACATGGTCACTGCGCTACAGGACAACGGCATTCTGGTCGAAGCGCATTACTACGCCGACGAACGCCACGGCTTTCGCAAGGCCGGCAATCAGGCCCATGCGCTGGAGCAGGAGTGGTTGTTTTATCGAAGGGTGATGGCGCTCGCGGGCTGAAACCGCGTCGCGCCCTTCGCGGGCAAGCCTCGCTCCTACGGGTATTGTGTTATCCCTGTAGGAGCGAGGCTTGCCCGCGAATGCTATTTACCTGACGCCGTGAATGTCAGCGCTTGGCGATGATGTACACCGCATGCACGATTCCTGGAATGTAACCGCACAACGTCAGCAGAATGTTCAGCCAGAATGCTCCAGCGAAACCGACTTGCAGAAACACACCCAGTGGCGGCAACAGAATGGCGATGATGATTCGAATAAAGTCCATGGGGTAGCTCCTGATTGAAGTTGGCTCTTGTGAAACCATACAGCTAATCGACCTGTACCGTTCATCAGGGTTCAGTACGAATTCATCTCATACCCGACACGGAAAACCTGCTGCATACCTTCAGCCTCAATGAGCTGAGTGCTTTTCTGCGGACAAAAGAAAACCCCGCCGAAGCGGGGCTTTGCAGACTGTTTCCCTGACATCCATTTCACTCCGCCATCCTGGCAGAATCCTACGTGTCCGTGTTGTTGCTTTGCGCTTCCTGCGCGACGTCCATGTGAAGTAGATTAGCTCTGGATCCAATCTTCGCCTATGGGAAAACAGCAGCACGTTATGTAAGAGAAAGCTTACATAACGTTAAAGGGTCAGAATTGTCCTGCGTCCAGCAGGAACAGCGATTCGCTGCCCGCCTTAACCGACGCACTCAACGAGTGAATACGCGGCAGCAGACGGGCGAAATAGAACCGCGCCGTACCGAGTTTGCTCGCGTAGAAATCGTCCTGCGCTTCTTTACCGAAGGCTGCCTTGGCCATCAGTGCCCACATGTAGGCATAGGCCATGTAGCCGAATGCTTGCAGATACTCGACCGACGCCGCGCCGATCTCGTTCGGGTTGTTTTTTGCCCGATCCAGCAACCACGCGGTCAGTTCGTCGAGGGTGTCCACCGCATCATTCAGCGGCTGGGTGAACTCCGCCAGGTCAGCATTGGCTGTCGCGGTGAAATGACGAATCTCGTCAGCGAACAGTTTGTAGAACGCCCCGCCGCTACCAACGATTTTGCGTCCGACCAGGTCCAGCGCCTGAATACCGTTGGTGCCTTCGTAGATCTGAGTAATCCGTACATCACGAACCAGTTGCTCCTGGCCCCACTCACGGATGTAGCCGTGACCGCCAAAAACCTGCTGACCGTGAACCGTGGTTTCCAGACCCAGATCGGTCAGGAAGGCCTTGGCCACCGGGGTCAGCAAAGCCACCAAATCTTCCGCGCGTTTGCGGGTGGTGGCGTCTTCGCTGAACTTGGCGGTGTCTAGCTGCATCGCCACGTAAGTGGAGAAGGCACGGCCGCCTTCGTTCGAGGCTTTCATGGTCAGCAGCATGCGACGCACGTCCGGGTGAACGATGATCGGGTCAGCCACTTTGTCCTTGTTCTGCGCGCCGGTCGGCGATCGGCTTTGCAGACGGTCGCGAGCGTATTCGATAGCGTTCTGGTACGAGCGCTCGCCAGTGGCCAGGCCCTGGATACCGACGCCCAGACGCTCGTAGTTCATCATGGTGAACATCGCCGCCAGGCCTTTGTTCGGCTCGCCGACCAGGTAACCTACGGCTTCGTCGAAGTTCATCACGCAGGTTGCGGATGCCTGGATTCCCATCTTGTGTTCGATCGAACCACAATTTGCCGGGTTGCGCGCGCCCAGGCTGCCATCGGCATTGACCATGAACTTGGGCACCAGGAACAGCGAAATACCTTTCGGCCCCGCCGGTGCGTCCGGCAGTTTGGCCAGTACCAGGTGGATGATGTTCTCGGTCAGGTCGTGTTCACCGCCGGTGATGAAGATTTTGGTGCCGCTGACTTTGTAGGAACCGTCGGCCTGAGGCTCGGCCTTGGTGCGGATAATCCCCAGGTCAGTACCGGCGTGCGGCTCGGTCAGGCACATGGAGCCGGCCCAGACACCGGCGTACATGTTCGGCAGGTACGCGGCTTTCAGCTCTTCGCTGGCGTGGGCGTTGATCGACAGGCAAGCGCCGGCGGTCAGCATCGGGTACAGACCGAACGACAGGCTCGCGGAGTTGACCATTTCTTCGACCTGCGCCGAAACCGCTTTGGGCATGCCCATGCCGCCGTAGGTCGGATCACCACCGACACCGACCCAACCGCCTTCAGCGTAAGTCTGATAAGCCTGTGGGAAACCTGCCGGGGTGGTGACGGCACCGTCAGCCCAGTGGCAACCTTCTTCGTCGGCTGCACGGCTCAGCGGCGCAATGCTTTTGCTGGTGACCTTGCCGGCTTCTTCGAGAATGGCTTCAACCGTTTCCGCATCGACGGTCTCGGCCAGCGCAGGCAGTTCGGCCCAGAGTTTGGCGACCTCGAAAACTTCATTGAGGACGAAGCGCATATCGCGCAGGGGCGCTTTGTAGTCAGCCATGGCAAACCTCGCAAGATCTAAACAGGTGGTTCGTAGAATAGTGATTTCGTTGTGTCCGAGTGTACCTCAACAACTTTTACGACACATAGGGTCAACTCATGACTGTTCTGTTATTTTTAGTCACCAGCTTTTCAGCTGAGATGTTCTCGCCTGCCAGAACGCATTCGCGGGCAAGCCTCGCTCCTACAGGTCGTGTTGCACGCATTTCACGTGAACGACATAGAACCGTAGGAGCGAGGCTTGCCCGCGAAGCTTTTCAAATATTCGTCAGAGCGCAAACAACTCCGCCGGCAGCTTCATCAGGCAATCGCTGCCCGCCTCGATGGCCGCCCGATGAGCGGCGGTGCGCGGCAGTAAACGCTTGAAATAGAACTCACTGGTCGCCAATTTACCCTGGCAGTAATCGCCATCACCGCTGCCCGCCTCCAACTGCGCCTGAGCCACCAACGCCATGCGTAGCCACAGGTAGCCGAGGATGATGTAGCCGCTGTACATCAGGTAATCCACCGAGGCGGCGCCGACCTCATCCGGATTTTTCATCGCGGCCATGCCGATCTTGGTGGTCAACTCGCCCCACTGCTGATTCAGACCATTGAGCTGCGCCACATAGCTGCCGAGTTGCGGATGCTCAGCGTTCGCCGCACAGAACTTGTGGACGATCTTGGTGAAGCCCCGCAGCAGTTTTCCCTGACTGCCAAGGACTTTGCGCCCAAGCAAGTCGAGCGCCTGAATGCCGTTGGTGCCTTCGTAGATCGGCGCGATCCGGCAGTCGCGAACCAACTGCTCCATGCCCCACTCACGAATGAAACCGTGACCACCAAATACCTGCATGCCGAGGTTGGTCACCTCCAGCCCGGTGTCGGTCATGAAGGCTTTGCAGATCGGCGTCAGGAATGCCAACAGGTCTTCTGCATCCTGACGCGCCGTTTCATCCGGGCTCAGATGAGCGACGTCCAGCAACTGCGCGGTGAAATAAGTCAGCGCCCGGTTACCTTCGTTGAAGGCCTTCATGGTCAGCAACATCCTGCGCACATCGGGATGAACGATGATCGGATCGGCGACTTTTTCTGGTGCTTTCGGGCCGGTCAGCGAGCGCATTTGCAGGCGGTCGTTGGCGTATTTGATCGCGCCCTGGAAACTTGCCTCACCCAGACACAGACCTTGCATACCGGTGCCGAGCCGCGCGTGGTTCATCATGGTGAACATGCAGTTCAGGCCCTTGTTCGGCTCACCGATCAAGAACCCCTTCGCGTCGTCGAAATTCAGGACACAGGTGGCCGAGGCCTTGATGCCCATTTTGTGCTCGATCGAACCGCAGGAAACGCCATTGCGCTCGCCCGCCTCGCCCTCGGCATTGGGTAGGAATTTGGGAACGATAAACAGCGAAATGCCCTTGGTACCGGCAGGCGCGTCCGGCAGTTTGGCCAATACCAGATGAATGATGTTGTCACTCATGTCGTGCTCGCCGGCGGAGATAAAGATCTTGCTGCCGGAGATCGCGTAACTGCCATCGGCCTGAGGCACGGCGCGGGTCTTGATGATGCCCAGATCGGTGCCGCAATGGGCTTCGGTCAGGCACATCGTGCCGGTCCATTGGCCGGCAGTGAGCTTGCTCAGGTAGGTTTGTTTCTGTTCTTCGGTCCCATGGGCGTGAATCGCCGACATCGCACCGTGAGTCAAGCCGGGGTACATGCCCCAGGAGGTATTGCTGGAACCGACCATTTCGCTGATGACCAGCCCCAAAGAACTGGGCAAACCCTGGCCGCCATAAGCCGGATCCGCCGCCAGACCATGCCAGCCGCCTTCAACGTATTGCGCGAAAGCCTGCTTGAAACCTGTAGGCGTTGTGACCACGCCGTTGTCGAAATGGCAGCCTTCTTCATCGCCGCTGCGGTTCAGCGGGGCGAGAATGTTCTCACAGAATTTCGCGCCTTCTTCAAGGATCGCATTGATCATGTCCGGGCTGGCATCGGTAGCACCCAGCGCGGCGTAGTTGCTGTGAAAATCGAAGACGTGGTCGATCAGAAAGCGCATATCGCGCAGAGGAGCTTTGTACTCGGGCATGGTCATTTCTCCGGCAGCAGATTGCTCAAACCTACTGCCGCCCACCACGCCTCACAATCACAGTCCAGACGCTGAATGCGCCATCATCACTCAACCCGCAGCGGCGTCCATGCGAACCGCGCCACGACGGTTCTGACCGAAAGCCATCACACAGTTTCGCCCCGCGCCTTTGGCGCTGTAGAGCGCCTGGTCAGCGGATTTGAGCACTTCTTCCGGCGTGCGCTGTTCCAGTCGCTCGGCGACGCCGATGCTGACCGTGACCGATACGCTCGAGGCGCCTGAACCCGCGCGGCGCTGGCGTCCCTGCTGGTCATCCTGGGGACGGTTATCCTGATTGCGCAGCTGGATGTTGTAGGTGGCGATGGATTCGCGGATGACCTCCAGGTGTGGCATGCACTCTTCGAGGGTTTTACCTGCGAACACCAGAGCAAATTCTTCACCGCCGTAGCGATAGGCCCTACCGCCTCCGCTGATTTTCGACAGCTTGCTGGCGACCAGTCGCAACACTTGGTCGCCGACATCGTGACCGTGGGTGTCGTTGAATTTCTTGAAGTGATCGACGTCGCCCATGGCCAGCACGTAATTGCGCCCCAGCCGTTGCATGCGTTCGTTCAGGGCGCGGCGACCCGGCAGACCGGTGAGCTCATCGCGGAAGGCCATCTGATAGGCCTCATGGGCAACCGCCGCCGCAATCATCAACATCACCTGGCTGCACATGATGTTCAGGGTGAAGGGCAGGATGAAGGTTTTCGGCAACATCCAGAACAATCCCAACAGTCCCACCAACTGCGCAGCATGCAAGGGTCTCGGGTTGCGCCAGTATTGCCAGGCCAGTAACAGGAACGAGGCAATGAATACCGGGTAGGACAACTGAATCAGGCTCATCCACGTACCATGCAAAGCTGGCCAGCGGATCTCCGAGAGCCACATCAGCAGCGCCTGTGGGTAACTTTGTTCCAGCCCCAGCGCCACGCTGCCGAACGCCAGCAACACGGCGAAGCGCGCCACCATGTCCTGGAACAGATGGGTGCGCTCTTGCCAGGCGGCGAACAAACCAAATAGCAACGGCAGCAAAAAACAGCACAGATGGAAGACTACGGCGGCGTCTTCGCGAACTTTGCCGTTATCGCGGTAGTAATCGGTCTGAGTGTCGAGCAGGAAGTAGGCGATGTACACCGTGACCATCAGAAACAGTTCACGCTGGCGTCGGTAAACCGCGCAATACGCCCCGCCGAGCAACAGCACCAGAGTAGGCAGCACGTTGAACAGCGAAGTGAAGAAAACGTTGAGATCCTTGACGTAGGCAGCCGCAAGCCCCGCAAGCAACAACAGCAGCGATGGCAAAAAATGACTGAAACGTACAGCGGAAGAACGCGGCAAGGGTAAAGCTCCGACCCGGCAAAGATGGCATTGTGCCTGCATTTGGAACAGCTAAGCACGTGCAATGTGACGTGTGTCACATCGCCATCCTCTTTAACGGCAGCAACGGCGTTCTTCTTAGCGTTTTAGTCAGGAATATTTACAGGCGCAGCCCGTTTGCCTCAGACACAAAAAAGCCGCTGCTCCCGAGGAAGCAGCGGCTTTGTGAAGGACTGCGTAGGGCTTAGTAACCCAGTGCGAAGTCTTCTTCTTTCATGTCCATCAGGTTGTTGGCTCCCGACAGCATGGTTACAACGTGAGTGCGGGTACGCGGCAGGATACGCTGGAAGTAGAAGCGCGCAGTCTGCAGCTTGGCGGTGTAGAACGCCTCTTCGGTGGTGCCGGCAGCCAGTTTCTCGGCAGCCAGACGCGCCATGTCAGCCCAGAAGTAGGCGAGGCAGGCGTAACCGGAGTACATCAGGTAGTCCACCGACGCGGCGCCAACTTCTTCGCGGTCTTTCATGGCGGCCATACCGACCTTCATGGTCAGCTCGCCCCATTCTTTGTTCAGCGCAGCCAATGGCTCGACGAACTCTTTGACCGCGTCATTGCCTTCGTTGGTCTGGCAGAACTTGTGGACGATCTTGGTGAAGCCTTTGAGCGCTTCGCCTTGAGTCATCAGCACTTTACGGCCCAGCAGATCGAGTGCCTGGATACCGGTGGTGCCTTCGTACAGCATCGAAATGCGGCTGTCGCGAACGTTCTGCTCCATGCCCCACTCGGCGATGAAGCCGTGGCCGCCATAGATCTGCACGCCGTGGTTAGCAGATTCGAAACCGACTTCAGTCATGAAGGCTTTAGCGATCGGAGTCATGAAGGCCAGCAGTGCGTCGGCTTTCTTCTTCTCTTCTTCGTCCACGCCGTATTTAACGATGTCGACTTGCTTGGCGGTGAAGTAAACCATCGCACGGTTGCCTTCGGCGAATGCCTTCATGGTCAACAGCATGCGGCGTACATCAGGGTGAACGATGATCGGGTCAGCGGCTTTGTCCGGCGCTTTCGGGCCAGTCAGGGAACGCATTTGCAGGCGATCGCGAGCGTATTTCAGACCGCCCTGGAAGCCGATTTCGGCGTGAGCCAGACCTTGCAGCGCGGTACCCAGACGTGCGGTGTTCATAAAGGTGAACATGCAGTTCAGGCCTTTGTTCGCCGGGCCGATCAGGTAACCGGTGGCCGCGTCGAAGTTCATCACGCAGGTGGCGTTACCGTGGATGCCCATCTTGTGTTCCAGGGAACCGCAGGTCACAGCGTTGCGTTCGCCGATCGAGCCGTCTGCGTTTGGCAGGAATTTCGGAACGATGAACAGGGAAATGCCTTTGGTGCCGGCCGGTGCATCCGGCAGACGTGCCAGAACGATGTGGACGATGTTGTCGGCCATGTCGTGTTCGCCGGCCGAGATGAAGATCTTGGTGCCGGACACTTTGTAGGAACCGTCAGCCTGAGGCTCGGCCTTGGTGCGCAGCATGCCCAGGTCGGTGCCGCAGTGCGGTTCGGTCAGGCACATAGTGCCGGTCCATTCGCCGGAAACCAGTTTGGTCAGGTATGCATCTTGCTGCTCAGGCGTACCGTGTTCGGAAATGGTGTTCATCGCGCCATGGGACAGGCCTGGGTACATGCCCCACGACCAGTTGGCTTCGCCAACCATTTCGCTGACAGCCAGACCCAGAGACTCAGGCAGGCCTTGGCCGCCGTGCTCTATGTCGTGAGCCAGGCTTGGCCAGCCACCTTCAACGAATTGCTTGTAGGCTTCTTTGAAACCGGTCGGGGTTTTAACGCCAGACTCGCTCCAGGTGCAGCCTTCGGTGTCACCCACGCGGTTCAGCGGAGCCAGCACCTGCTCACAAAACTTGGCGCCTTCTTCGAGAATGGCGTCAACCATGTCCGGAGTTGCGTCTGCACAAGCCGGAAGGCTCTGATAGTGCGCTTCGTAGCCGAGCAGTTCGTCACGAACGAAGCGAATATCACGCAAGGGGGCCTTGTAGTCAGGCATAGCGATAAACCTCTGCTGATGTAACCGGGAATGAACGACCGCATTGATTTGTTGTGACGGTCAAACAGTTGTTTGAAACATACGTTTACGCCCAATTCTTGTCAAGCGCCGATCTTTTGCCGTTCGTCATCGCGCCATGACAATCTCGGCCACGCAGCTGCGTGGCCGCCGTTGATTGAACAACACGCCATGTAGGAGAGATTAGTTGAGGCAGAAGGACTTACGCAGAAAAACGCCGCGAACAGGCGCGGCGTTGGAGTAGCGGATTCAGCGAGGGATCAGGCGAACGTATCGATCAGCGTGCCAAGCATTTCATCGGATGCCTTGGCGACTTTGACGCCCAGTTCCACCTGGAACTTGCCTTGGGACATCTCGACCATGTTGCTGGCCAGATCCGATTGCTGGCTGCGGTCTACCGAACGCAGACGATCGACCTGAACCTCGGAGGATTGACTGGTGACCGAACGCTCGATGGTGTTGTTGGCGATCTGACCCGAAGCCTGATCGACACGGTTCTGCCCTGTCTGAATAGTGCTCAGACCGGCATAAAAAGCGGTGTTTCCTGAGATTTCCATGGGGGAACTCGTCCGACAAAGGATCAACTGCGGCCATTGAACCAGACACGCCGACAAAAGGCCCGACAAAAACACTAATGGCACAGTGCCTTGTCATAGGTAAAACCCACGTTGAAATTTCAGTCCAGCAGATCCAGCTGCAGGTGCTCGGCTACCGCGTCGGCTGTCACCGATTTGAGTTTCGGCACCCTCCCCAGACACGGCGCGGGAATGCGCTCGGCCAGCGTCGCGAGGTTCTCTTCCAGACGCGAAGTCTTCGGATCGATGATGTTGGCCACCCACCCTGCCAACTGCAAACCATCCCGTGCGATCGCCTCGGCTGTCAGCAGTGCATGATTGATGCAACCCAGCCGCACGCCGACCACCAGGATCACCGGCAGACCCAGCGCCATGGCCAGGTCCGACAGATTGTCCTGATCCGCCAATGGCACTCGCCAGCCGCCAGCGCCTTCGATCAAGGTGAAGTCCGCCTGCATATCGAGAATCTGCCGCATCGGGGTCAACAGGGATTGCACGGTCAACGCCACGCCAGCCTCCCGGGCCGCCAGATGCGGTGCAATCGCCGGTTCGAACGCGACCGGATTGACCTGATCGTAGGTCAACGGTATCGAGCACTCGGCCAACAGCGCCAGCGCATCTGCGTTGCGCAAACCCTTGGGCGTCAGGTCGCAACCGGAGGCCACCGGCTTGCCTGCCGCCGTGCTCAAACCCGCTAATCGCGCGGCATGCAGCAAACCTGCGGCGACGGTGGTCTTGCCGACATCGGTGTCAGTACCGGTGATGAAATAGGCTGCGCTCATAAGGGTTTCTCCAACACGGCGTAAACCACTTGATAAGTCGCCGGCAGTCCCTGTGCCTGACGATACTGCTCGTAAGCCTCGATCAGGCCGAGGATCCGCGCCCTGCCGGTCAAACCGCCCGGCCGGCCGGGGTTCAGGTTGTGCGCCCCAAGTGCCTTGAGCTCATGGGTCAGGCTGCGGACATCGGGGTAATGCAACACATGCGGCTGCGTTTCGAGGCTGACGACCTTCAAGCCGCTGCCCGCGCAAAGCTGTTGGTAAACACCGAACTCGCGGAAGCGGTTGACGTGCACCATGCCATCCACCTGACGCCAGCTGTCGCGCAATTCGTACAGAGTGCCTACACACAGACTAGCAAACGCGAAAATTCCGCCCGGTTTCAGTACCCGATACGCTTCATTGAGCACCGAGGCGAAATCCGCGCACCATTGCACCGCCAGGCTGGAGAAGACCAGGTCGCAGGTAGAGTCCTGCAACGGCAAGCGCTCCGCATCGCCCGCGATGAAATGAGTCGCGCCGCCCAAGGGACGGGCGTGATTGAGCATGCCTTCTGCGATGTCCAACGCCACGCCAGCGCTCGCAGCAAATTTCTCCGCCAAGGCTCGGCTGAAATACCCGGTGCCGCAGCCCATATCCAGCCAACGAGCAGGGACAAAATCTTCCGGCAACCGACGTAACAATTCGCTGCCCACGTCGCGCTGTAATTCGGCCACGCTGTCGTAGCTCGCCGCCGCACGGGAAAAGGACGCCGCCACCTGGCGTTTGTCGGGCAAGCCGCCGGGCAGGTTGGGAAGGGATAAATCAGTCATCACCGAACTCATGCAAAAAGGCCTGAATCGCCCCCGCCACTCCGTGAGGGTCCTCCAGAAGAAACGCGTGACTGGCCTGTTCAATCAGACCGATTTCGACATCCGGCAGCAATGCCAGCAAGTCCCCCGCCGCTTCGGCCGGGACCAGCCCGTCGAGGCCGGCGAACAAGTGCAATTGCGGGCCGCGAAACGCTTGCAACGCTTGCCGGGTATCCAGTTGGGCAAGCAACTCCAGGCCGCTCATCAGCGCCGGCGAAGAGGTATGCGGTGCGCCAGCGAGCAACAGTCGCGACATCCCGCGCGGGTCTTCGGCACCTTGGGCGCACAGCAGCGAAAAACGTTTCAACGTCATGCGCGAGTCAGCCTTGCAGCCGGCCAGAAACGCATCGAAGGTTTCGCCGGGCATCGCGCTCGGCCACTGCTCATGGGCGACAAAAGAAGGGTTACTCGCCAGGGTCACCAGCCCGCAGCAGCGGTCACCGCGTCGCCCCGCCAACTCGGACGCCAGCATGCCGCCCAACGACCAGCCACCGAGCCAGGCATCCTGTGGCAACGTTGAGTCCAACTCATCGAGCCATTCTTCAAGGTCGCTCGATTCCAGTTCCGGCAATGGCTCGATCTCGACACGCAGACGCTCATCCAAACCCTGCAAGGCGGCTGCCAAGGGTTCCAGCGGCGAAATCCCGAGACCCCAACCCGGCAGCAGAATCAGACGATCACGCATGGCTTGGCTCCGGTCCCAGTTGTTGAAAACAATCGGCCAGTCCATTTAACAATAGCTGTACCTGCGCCTCGCTGTGAGCGGCGGTCAGGGTTACGCGCAAACGTGCGCTGCCCGCGGGCACAGTCGGTGGACGAATCGCAGTCACCATCAGTCCGCGTTCGCGCAGCATCTGCGACAGTCGAACCGCACGCCCGGCGTCGCCGATCATGATCGGCTGGATCGGCGTGAAGCTGTCCATCAACTCCAGGCCAATCTGTTCGGCACCTTGGCGGAACTGGCGAATCAGCGTCTGCAGATGCTCACGTCGCCAGTGTTCGCTACGCAACAGCTCCAGGCTTTTCAGTGTCGCGCAGGCCAGCGCTGGCGGTTGGCTGGTGGTGTAGATGTAAGGACGAGCGAACTGGATCAGACTTTCGATCAGCTCTTCACTGCCGGCGACAAACGCACCGGCCGTACCGAAAGCCTTGCCGAGGGTACCGACCAACACGGGTACGTCTTCCTGACTCAGACCGAAATGCTCGACGATCCCGCCGCCATTGACACCCAGCGGACCAAAACCGTGAGCGTCATCGACCATCAGCCACGCGCCTTTGGCCTTGGCTTCCCGCGCCAGCGCCGGCAGGTCGGCGATGTCGCCGTCCATGCTGAACACGCCATCGGTGACCACCAGCGTATTGCCGGTGGCCTTCTCAAGACGCTTGGCCAGACTGGCCGCGTCGTTATGCAGATAACGATTGAAACGCGCACCGGACAACAACCCTGCATCCAGCAACGACGCATGATTGAGACGGTCTTCCAACACCGTATCGCCCTGCCCGACCAGCGCGGTGACTGCGCCGAGGTTGGCCATGTAACCGGTGGTGAACAGCAACGCTCGCGGACGGCCGGTGAACTCGGCGAGGGCTTCTTCCAGTGCGTGATGCGGGCCGCTGTGGCCGATCACCAGATGCGAAGCGCCACCGCCCACGCCCCAACGCGACGCGCCGGCGCGCCAGGCTTCGATCACTTGCGGGTGATTGGCCAGGCCCAGGTAATCGTTGTTACAGAACGCCAGCAACGGCTGACCATCGACCACCACTTCCGGGCCTTGCGGGCTTTCGAGCAATGGGCGCTGGCGATAAAGGTTTTCGGCACGACGGGCAGCAAGGCGCGCGCTGAGATCGAAAGACATGCATGCCTCGAAGGTCAGATGTGGGGAGCTGTCCTGACTTGTCTGGAGACCGAGTCACGGCCATCGCGGGCAAGCCACGCTCCCACAGGTTGAGCGCGGTTAATGTGGGAGCGGGCTTGCTCGCGAAAGCAGTGTGACATTCAACATTGATGTCGGCTGTACTGACGCCTTCGCGAGCAAGCCCGCTCCCACATTCGATTTGTGCTGGATCAGACGGCAGCGTTATAGAACTGCTCGCTGCTCTTCTGCTCCACCAATGCCTGTTCGATGGCGGCCTGATGCACTTCGTCGGCGTGCTCTTCGCGGGCTTCCGGCAGGATGCCCAGACGCGAGAACAGCTGCATGTCCTTGTCCGCCTGCGGGTTGGCGGTGGTCAGCAGTTTTTCGCCGTAGAAAATCGAGTTGGCGCCAGCAAAGAATGCCAGGGCCTGCATCTGCTCGTTCATCGCTTCACGGCCGGCGGACAGGCGCACGTGTGACTTCGGCATCAGGATGCGTGCGACCGCGAGCATGCGGATGAAGTCGAACGGATCGATGTCGTCAGCATTTTCCAGTGGCGTACCGGCGACTTTCACCAGCATGTTGATCGGCACCGATTCCGGATGCTCGGGCAGGTTGGCCAGCTGGATCAGCAGGTTGGCGCGGTCGTCGAGGGACTCGCCCATGCCAAGAATGCCGCCGGAGCAGATCTTCATCCCCGAATCACGCACGTAAGCCAGGGTTTGCAGGCGCTCGCTGTACGTACGGGTGGTGATGATGCTGCCGTAGAACTCAGGCGAGGTGTCGAGGTTGTGGTTGTAGTAATCGAGGCCGGCTTCAGCCAGGGCGACGGTCTGGTCCTGATCGAGACGACCGAGCGTCATGCAGGTTTCCAGGCCCATGGCTTTCACGCCTTTGACCATCTCCAGCACGTACGGCATGTCTTTGGCCGATGGGTGTTTCCACGCCGCGCCCATGCAGAAACGGGTCGAACCGATGGCCTTGGCACGAGCGGCCTCTTCGAGGACCTTCTGCACCTCCATCAGTTTTTCTTTTTCCAGGCCAGTGTTGTAGTGGCCGGACTGCGGACAATATTTGCAATCTTCCGGGCAAGCGCCGGTTTTGATCGAGAGCAGCGTCGATACCTGGACGCGGTTGGCGTCGAAATGCGCGCGGTGCACCGTCTGCGCCTGGAACAACAGGTCGTTGAATGGCTGAACGAAGAGTGCTTTGACTTCGGCCAAAGACCAGTCATGACGCAGGATTGCAGTGGTGCTGGCGCTCATGGGCGTTTCCTTGTTTATGCTTGGCAAGCGGCTGGGGAATGGAATACCCACAGACGCGACACGGATGTTCGGCATATTTAAGGAAGAGCGATGCGCTGTCAACCACGATACGAAGGGCCGGTTTACATCTGGTTAAAAAACAAGCAAACCTGTTTACTCTGTTCAGAAGTCGCGGACGACACCACGCCAATCTGCATGGCCTGCGAAACCGAGCTGCCCTGGCTGGGCGAGCACTGCCAAACCTGCGCCCTGCCCTTGCCCGCCACGGGCCTGACGTGCGGCCAATGCCTGAAACAACCGCCGGCCTTTGAGCGAGTCGCAGCGCCCTGGACTTACAGCTTCCCGGTCGACAGTTTGATCACCCGCTTCAAGCACAGCGCAAAGTGGCCGTTTGGCCGCCTGCTCGCCGAACTTCTCGGTAAGTTCCTGCAACATCGCTTCGATGAGGACCTGGATCGGCCCGATGCGCTGATCCCGGTGCCGCTGGCCTCCAAACGGCTGCGTCAGCGCGGTTTCAACCAGGCGGCGATGCTCGCCCGTTGGCTCAGCGTCAGCTTCGATATACCTTGTGATGAAACCCTGTTGCTGAGAATCCAGGACACCAGCGCGCAACAAGAGCTGAATGCCGACGCCCGTAAAAAGAACCTGCGCCACGCTTTTGCCTTGGCGCCCACGGCCTCGATCAAGGGGCGCCACTTCGCATTGGTCGACGACGTGCTGACCACCGGCGCCACCGCCCAGGCCCTGGCTCGCTTGTTGATGGAGGCGGGCGCCGCGCGAGTCGATGTCTACTGCCTGGCCCGCACCCCAAAACCTGGCGATGGAGCCTGACTTGACTCCCGTGCGCCGAGCCGCCAACGTCCTCACTATCGTCACAACCCAAAGCGTCTCGCCATGTCCTTGCCTACGTTGTTGTCCCAGCACATTGTCCGTCGTCCGCAGCGCATCGCGTTGCTGCAACACATCGCCGAACAAGGCTCCATCACCCGCGCAGCGAAAAGCGCGGGCCTGAGTTACAAAGCGGCGTGGGATGCCATCGACGAGCTGAACAACCTCGCGCAGAAACCACTGGTGGAGCGTAGCGTCGGCGGCAAGGGCGGTGGCGGCGCCAAACTGTCCAGCGAAGGTGAGCGCGTGTTGCGCCTGTATCAAAAGCTGCAAGCCTTGCAGACTCAGGTGCTGGAAGCCGCCGAAGAGGCCAGTGACCTGGACCTGCTCGGTCGGCTGATGCTCAGAACCAGCGCGCGCAACCAACTGCACGGCAAGGTCGTGGCGATCGACGCACAAGGGCGCAACGACCGCATCCGACTTGAACTGGCCGAAGGCTTGCGTATCGATGCGCAGATCACTCACGACAGCACTCTGCGCCTGGAACTGCAAACCGGCACCGAAGTGGTGGCCCTGATCAAGGCCGGCTGGCTGGAATTGCTGGGCATCGATCAAGCCGGGGCGTCCGGCAACAATTGCCTGAAGGGCACGATCGAAGAAATCCTCGACGCCGAAGACGGCCCCAGCGAAGTGCGCATCGGCCTGCCCAATGGCCAGACACTCTGCGCCCTGGCCGAGCCGCTGCACCTGAAAACCCTCGAACTTGCCGTTGATAAACCGGTGCTGGTGCAATTCGCACCGTCCAACATCCTGCTGGGCACTCCGCTCTAGACCAGACGCTACGCAACCCTGCAAAAAATCAATCGGCTGCAACATAACCTTCATCGACCACCATTAAGGTGACTGCAAAAACCCGCAGGGAGCCTGATGTGAGCCTATTAGAAGACAACCAACCCACTGACCTCGAAAAGATGGTTGGTCTCAGCCGTCGTGGCTTCATCAGCGCTGGCGCCCTCTGCGGTGCAGCGATGTTTCTCGGTGGCAATTTGCTGAGTCGCAGTGTGCTGGCCGCCAGCGTCAGCGCCGGCTCCAGCAAACTGTTGGGTTTCGACAGCATCGCCGCCGCCACGACCGACGCCATCACCCTGCCGCCGGGCTACAAATCCTCGGTGCTGATCAGCTGGGGTCAGCCATTGCAAAAGAATGGTCCGGCGTTCGACCCGAGCGGCAACGGCACGGCCCAGGCGCAGGAAGTCCAGTTCGGCGACAACAACGACGGCATGAGCCTGTTCGAATTTCCCGGTGATAAAGACCGGGCGCTGATGGCGATCAACAACGAATACACCAACTACCGCTACCTCTACCCCCACGGCGGCATGCCGCAATCGGCTACAGATGTGCGCAAGGCCTTGGCCTGCGAAGGCGTGTCGGTGATCGAGGTGCAGCGCAAGAACGGTCAGTGGCAATTCGTCCAGGGCTCGCGCTACAACCGCCGCATTCACGGTAACGCGCCGATCCGCCTGAGCGGTCCGGCGGCCGGTCACGAACTGATGAAAACCAGCGCCGACAAACACGGCAAGAAAGTCCTCGGCACCTTCCAGAACTGTGCCAATGGCAAAACGCCGTGGGGCACTTATCTGACCTGCGAAGAGAACTTCACCGACTGTTTCGGCAGCAGCAATGCCGAGCAGAAGTTCGACGCCGCGCAGAAACGCTACGGCGCCGTGGCAGCCAGCAAAGACATCAACTGGCATCAACACGACCCGCGCTTCGACCTGGCGAAAAACCCCAACGAACTCAATCGTCATGGCTGGGTGGTGGAAATCGACCCGTTCGATCCGCAATCGACGCCGGTCAAACGCACCGCGCTGGGCCGTTTCAAACATGAAAACGCCGCCCTGGCCGAAACCAATGACGGTCGCGCCGTGGTGTACATGGGCGACGACGAACGTGGCGAGTTCATCTATAAATTCGTCAGTCGCGACAAGATCAACCACAGAAATCCCAAAGCCAACCGCGACCTGCTGGATCACGGCACCTTGTACGTAGCGCGTTTCGACGCGGGCGACGGCAACCCCGATCACCCGAAAGGCCAGGGCCAGTGGATCGAACTGACCCATGGCAAGAATGGCATCGATGCCAGCAGCGGTTTTGCCGATCAGGCCGAAGTGCTGATTCATGCACGCCTCGCCGCCAGCGTTGTAAACGCCACGCGCATGGACCGTCCGGAATGGATCGTCGTCAGCCCCAAGGATGGCCAGGTTTATTGCACCCTGACCAACAACGCCAAACGCGGTGAAGAAGGCCAACCGGTGGGCGGCCCGAACCCGCGCGAGAAAAACGTCTACGGGCAGATTCTGCGCTGGCGCACCGACCGCGACGATCACGGTTCGAAAAACTTTGCCTGGGACCTGTTTGTGGTTGCCGGCAACCCGGGCGTCCACGCCGGTACGCCGAAGGGCGGTTCGTCGAACATCACCCCGCAGAACATGTTCAACAGTCCGGATGGCCTGGGCTTCGACAAGGACGGGCGCCTGTGGATTCTCACGGATGGCGATTCGAGCAACGCCGGTGACTTCGCGGGCATGGGTAATAACCAGATGCTCTGTGCCGACCCCGTGACGGGCGAGATCCGCCGCTTCATGGTCGGCCCGGTTGGCTGCGAGGTGACGGGGATCAGCTTCTCGCCGGATCAGAAAACCTTGTTTGTCGGGATTCAGCATCCGGGGGAAAACGGTGGGTCGACGTTCCCTGAGCACCTGCCCAACGGCAAGCCGCGGTCTTCGGTGATGGCGATTACCCGCGAGGATGGCGGGATCGTCGGCGCCTGACAGGGCCTCTTCGCGAGCAAGCCCGCTCCCACAGGTGATCTTCTTTGTGTCACAGATAGTGTGTACAGCAACGATCCCCTGTGGGAGCGGGCTTGCTCGCGAAGGCGTCATCCCAAACAACACTCATCTCAACCCCACCCCCTAAAGAAGCCCCGTCTGCGCTACCATGTTTGGCCCGACGCGGCAGCCTGCTGCGCGCAGGAGTCAGCATGGCCCACCCGTTTGCAACGCTCACCCCAGACCTCGTGCTCGATGCCGTCGAAAGCATCGGCTTTCTCAGCGACGCACGCATTCTGGCGCTCAACAGCTACGAGAACCGTGTCTATCAAGTCGGCATCGAAGACTCCGAGCCGCTGATCGCCAAGTTCTACCGCCCGCAGCGCTGGACCAACGAAGCGATTCTCGAAGAACACCAATTCACCTTCGAACTCGCCGAGTGCGACGTGCCGGTGGTCGCGCCGATGATCCACAACGGTGCCAGCCTGCACGAACACAACGGCTTCCGTTTCACCCTGTTCCCCCGCCGTGGCGGACGTGCGCCGGAGCCGGGCAATCTCGATCAGCTGTATCGCCTGGGCCAACTGCTGGGTCGTCTGCATGCGGTCGGCACTACAAAACCGTTCGAACACCGTGAAGCGCTGGGGGTAAAGAACTTTGGTCAGGACTCGCTGACGACATTGCTCGAAGGCAATTTCGTACCCAAAAGTTTGCTGCCGGCCTACAAGTCCGTTGCGCGCGACCTGCTCAAGCGTGTCGAAGAGGTCTACAAGGCCACGCCGCACCAGAACATCCGCATGCACGGCGATTGCCACCCCGGCAACATGATGTGCCGCGACGAGATGTTCCATATCGTCGACCTCGACGACTGCCGCATGGGCCCGGCGGTGCAGGATATCTGGATGATGCTGGCGGGTGATCGTCAGGAATGTCTGGGGCAGTTATCGGAACTGATGGACGGCTACAACGAATTCCACGACTTCGATCCGCGGGAACTGGCGTTGATCGAACCGCTGCGCGCCTTGCGCCTGATGCACTACAGCGCCTGGCTCGCCCGTCGCTGGGACGACCCGGCCTTCCCTCGCAGCTTTCCGTGGTTCGGCACCGAGCGCTATTGGGGCGATCAGGTATTGGCGCTGCGTGAGCAACTCGCCGCTCTCAATGAAGAACCACTGAAGTTGTTCTGACGAACACAATCCAATGTGGGAGCGGGCTTGCTCGCGAATACGGTTTCACATTCAACAGAGATGCTGACTGAATGACCGCTTTCGCGAGCAAGCCCGCTCCCACAAGGTCCGCGACATATCCCGACAAATCTCCTTACAATCCCCTCTTTGTTAGCTGCCTAAGCAAGGATTCTCATGCAAGCCGCCAACCCGCGTCGCGGGTACATTCTGGGCCTGAGTGCCTACATCATCTGGGGACTGTTCCCGCTCTACTTCAAAGCCATCGCCAACGTGCCCGCCGTGGAGATCATCATCCACCGAGTGCTGTGGTCCGCGCTGTTTGGTGCTTTGCTGCTGCTCGTCTGGAAGCATCCCGGCTGGTGGCGCGAGCTGCGTGAAAATCCGCGGCGACTGGCAATCCTGGCCCTGAGCGGCACGTTGATCGCCGCCAACTGGCTGACCTACGTCTGGTCGGTGAACAACGGGCGCATGCTCGAAGCCAGCCTCGGTTACTACATCAACCCGCTGGTAAACGTGCTGTTGGGGATGCTGATCCTCGGCGAACGGCTGCGGCGCATGCAATGGCTGGCGGTTGGCCTGGCGGCGGTCGGTGTTGCGCAGCAAGTGTGGCAAGTCGGCAGCCTGCCGTGGGTGTCGCTGGTACTCGCATTGACCTTCGGCTTCTACGGACTGATCCGCAAGCAGGCACCGGTCAAGGCGCTGCCGGGGCTGGTGGTGGAAACCTGGATGCTGGTGCCGATTGCCGTCGCCTGGTTGCTGTTCAATCCGACGGCGAGCAGCGCGCAAGCCGAATTCTGGACCACCTCTGAAGCCTGGTGGCTGGTGGCTGCAGGTCCGGTGACGCTGGTGCCGCTGGTGTGTTTCAACGCCGCCGCACGGCACTTGCCTTACACCACCCTCGGATTTCTCCAGTACCTGGCGCCGACGCTGGTGTTGTTGCAAGCCGTTCTGCTGTTTGGCGAGCACTTATCGTCCAGCACGCTGGTGGCGTTCATCTTTATCTGGGCCGGTCTGGCGGTTTACAGCGTTGACGCGTGGATAAGTCTGCGCCGCCGCAGCTGATCAGAAAACGTACAAATCTCTACAGGCCACGTCTCCCGTGGCCTGCATCCATCCTTCCCAAGGTTATCCACAGCGTGATCCCCGGCGTTTGTGCGCAAGTCACTGAAACTGCTGGTTTTTTGATCAGATCCTGAAGAGCCACGGCCGACGTGGGCTGGCGAGGTGTCTCTACAGGTTATCCACAGGCAGGTGCACGTATAACTTGGATAACCTTTTCAAGGTTCGCTGCGCAGCACCAATTCGACCATCAGATCGTCCGCCAGGGTTTCCAGGCGCGACTGCAGCACCTCCAGCGACAATGTCAGTGGCACCGCAAGAATCGCCTCGGCATGGAACAGCGGCTCGCTGCTCATCGGCGCCGGTCGAACTTCGGTCACCAACTGCTCCAGGTTCACGCCCTGCTCACTCAGCAGACGCGTAATGTCTCGCACAATGCCCGGACGATCATTACCCACCAGTTCCATGGCAATCGGCTTCCAGGTGCAGGATTGTTCGATGCCGCTTTCGGCAATCAGCACGCGAATCCCTTGCGTCGACAATCCCTGTAGGGCGTCTACCAGTTCGTCGTAGGCCTCAGCCGGCACACCCACCCGAAGAATCCCCGCGAACTGTCCGGCCATGCGCGACATGCGGCTCTCCAGCCAGTTACCGCCGTGCTCGGCAATGCATTGAGCAATGCGCTCGACCTGCCCGGGCTTGTCTGGAGCAATTACAGTGAGTACGAGATGGTCCATGGCGCAGCCCTCTGGTCATGACTTTTGTTATAGAAAAACAAGTATAGGCAAGGGTTGATCTTGCGCTGAATCGGCTGACATCTTCGCGGGCAAGCCTCGCTCCTACAGGGTCGGCGTGTACCGCATTGGCATGAACGACGCGGACCTGTAGGAGCGAGGCTTGCCCGCGAATGAGGCACCACCAACAATCCTGCCAAATCATAAATCGTGTACAAGTTTTTATATTTAACTGGAACAATCCAATAGTTTTTTGAGAACATCCCGTTCCCCGACATGACCGCAATGCGTCATGGGGTCGCAGAACGACGTAATTAGTCTAATTTTCACAACCGCAATTCATCATGTAGTATGCCGCAGCGCGCACTACATAACGCTGGATCGATGTCTGCCGCAGGTGCCGTCACAACCCCTGAAAGCCCTGTCAGCAAGGCCGCAAAGCCGTTGATCGGATCGAACCCAGCCGCCAGCAATGGCATGTACTGGTAGATGGGTTTGTGGTTTAAATGGCCAGAGGCTTCATTGTTAAATTGAAGAGCTGAAAAGCGAAATAGCTGAGCAGAGTGAGGCAAGCAATGACTGAACACGTTCAAGTCGGTGGCCTGCAGGTCGCCAAAGTCCTGTTCGACTTCGTGAACAACGAAGCCATTCCCGGTACCGGCCTCACCGCCGACACGTTCTGGGCCGGTGCCGACAAGGTCATCCATGACCTGGCGCCGAAGAACAAAGCCCTACTCGCCAAACGCGATGATTTCCAGGCACGTATCGATGCCTGGCACCAGGCTCGTGCAGGTGTTGCGCACGATGCGGTGGCCTATAAAGCCTTCCTGCAAGATATCGGTTATCTGCTGCCAGAAGCGGCTGATTTCCAGGCAACGACACAAAACGTCGATGATGAAATCGCCCGCATGGCCGGTCCACAGCTGGTGGTGCCGGTGATGAACGCGCGCTTTGCGCTCAATGCCTCGAATGCCCGCTGGGGTTCGCTGTATGACGCGCTCTACGGCACCGACGCCATCAGCGAGGCGGATGGCGCGGAAAAAGGCAAAGGCTACAACAAGGTTCGCGGCGACAAGGTCATCGCCTTCGCCCGCGCCTTCCTCGACGAAGCCGCTCCACTGGCTGCTGGCACCCACGTCGACTCCACAGGCTACAAGATCGCTGACGGCAAACTGGTCGTCGCCCTCAAAGGCGGCAGCAACACCGGCCTGCGCGACGATGCCCAACTGATCGGCTTCCACGGCGATGCAGCCGCACCGACCGCGATCCTGCTGAAGAACAACGGCCTGCACTTCGAAATCCAGGTCGACGCCAGCACCCCGGTCGGCCAGACCGACGCTGCCGGTGTCAAAGACATCCTGATGGAAGCTGCGCTGACCACCATCATGGACTGCGAAGATTCGGTCGCCGCCGTCGATGCCGATGACAAAGTGGTGATCTACCGCAATTGGCTCGGCCTGATGAAAGGCGATCTGTCGGAAGAAGTCTCCAAGGGCGGTCAGACCTTTACCCGCACCATGAACGCCGACCGCACCTATACCGCCCTCGATGGCAGCGAACTGAGCCTGCACGGTCGCTCGCTGTTGTTCGTGCGCAACGTCGGTCACCTGATGACCATCGACGCGATCCTCGATAAAGACGGCAACGAAGTACCGGAAGGTATTCTCGATGGCCTGGTGACTTGCCTCGCGGCGATCCACAGCCTCAACGGCAACAGCTCGCGCAAGAACAGCCGCACCGGCTCGGTCTATATCGTGAAGCCGAAGATGCACGGCCCGGAAGAAGCTGCGTTCACCAACGAGCTGTTCGGTCGCATCGAAGACGTCCTCGACTTGCCGCGCAACACCCTCAAGGTCGGGATCATGGACGAGGAACGCCGTACCACGGTCAACCTCAAGGCCTGCATCAAGGCTGCCGCCGAGCGCGTGGTGTTCATCAACACCGGTTTCCTCGACCGCACGGGCGATGAAATCCATACCTCCATGGAAGCCGGCCCGATGGTGCGCAAGGCCGACATGAAGGCTGAGAAGTGGATCAGCGCTTACGAAAACTGGAACGTCGACATCGGCCTGAGCACCGGCCTGCAAGGTCGCGCCCAGATCGGTAAAGGCATGTGGGCCATGCCGGATCTGATGGCAGCGATGCTCGAACAGAAAATCGCTCACCCGATGGCCGGTGCCAACACCGCCTGGGTTCCATCGCCGACCGCCGCCGCGTTGCACGCGCTGCATTATCACAAGGTCGATGTGTTCGCCCGTCAGGCCGAACTGGCCAAACGTGCTCGCGCTTCGGTTGACGACATCCTGACCATCCCGTTGGCCGTCAATCCGGAGTGGACCACGGAGCAGATCAAGAACGAACTGGACAACAACGCCCAAGGTATTCTCGGTTACGTGGTGCGCTGGATCGACCAGGGCGTGGGTTGCTCGAAAGTGCCAGACATCAATGACGTCGGCCTGATGGAAGACCGTGCGACGCTGCGTATTTCCAGCCAGCACATCGCCAACTGGCTGCGCCACGGCATCGTCACTGAAGATCAGGTAATGGAAAGCCTCAAGCGCATGGCGCCGGTGGTTGACCGTCAGAACGCCAACGATCCGCTGTACCGTCCGCTGGCACCGAACTTCGACAGCAACATCGCCTTCCAGGCGGCGGTCGAACTGGTGGTAGAAGGCACCAAACAGCCGAACGGCTACACCGAGCCGGTTCTGCACCGTCGTCGTCGCGAGTTCAAGGCTGCCAATGGCCTTTGAGTAAACGCTGACGCCGGACATGAAAAAGCCCTGATCGAAAGATCGGGGCTTTTTTGCTTCAGATTGATCGTTCCCACGCTCCGCGTGGGAATGCAGCCCGGGACGCTCCGCGTCCCAAAACGGACGCAGAGCGTCCATGGAGGCATTCCCACGCGGAGCATGGGAACGATCACGGCAAAGACTCCATCCCCAGCTCATGCTTGACCAATTCAAGCAGTTTGCCGCTATCGATGGGCTTGAGTAGAAAGTCCACCACGTGCAGGTGCATCGCTTCGATCGCATCCTTCACATCAGCGTCACCGGAGACGATGATGATCGGCAACGCCGCACGCGCCGATTCCCGCACCTGACGGATCAGTTCCAGGCCATCGACATGCCCCATCCGCAGGTCGGTAATCACCAGCCCGATTGATGACTTCGTCTCCAGCAATTTGAGCGCCGCTTCGCCGCTGGCCGCCGTCATGCAGTGAATGCCGTCCAGTCCCAGAATTTCCGACAGCAATTCCCTGGAGTCCTTATCGTCATCGACGATCAGCACCCGCTGCGGGGGCAAGTCTGGTTCCAACATGACGGCACTGAGCGCTTCGCGCTCGGCATCACTCAAAATATCGTGGTCGGACATGGCTTTCTCAACGTTTTCGATTCGATCCCTGACACAGTGGTCAGACATCGCTCAGCAAAGCTTCAATGTGCACTTCGTCGGAAAGTATTCCAATAGACACTGTAGGAGGTTTTTCCCGCAATTGTGTCAGACATTTCCCATATTCCGGCGGCGGCACTGCCTACCTAGACTTACGTCCAATGGGCACCCTGCCCGCAGGGGCCGACCATGCCTGTAACGATCTGACACAACGATCCGACACAACAATCAGAAAAAGACTGCGGTAATGGTTATGAGTAAAGCGGACGCCTTCACCCAGGCAGGGAAAACCGCGGTGTTGCAGAACATCCAGGGCACTTTGCAATTCCTCCAGCGCTTCCCGCCGTTCAATCAGATGGAAAACGCCCACCTGGCCTATCTGGTCGAGCAATGTCAGCTGCGTTTTTATGCCCCCGGCGAAAGCATCATCAAACCTGCCGATGGCCCGGTTGAGCATTTCTACATCGTCAAACAGGGCCGGGTCGTGGGTGAACGTCCGCACACGGCCAAGGGCGGGACCGAAACCACCTTCGAAATCACCACCGGCGAGTGTTTCCCCCTCGCCGCGCTACTGGGGGAACGGGCGACCCGCACCGAACATCTGGCGGCCGAAGATACCTTTTGCCTACAGCTGAATAAGCTGGCGTTCATCAAACTGTTCGCACTTTCCAGCCCGTTTCGCGACTTTGCCCTACGCGGCGTCAGCAGTTTGCTGGATCAGGTCAATCAACAAGTCCAGCAAAAAGCCGTGGAAACCCTCGGCACCCAGTACTCGCTCAATACCCGGTTGGGCGAACTGGCCATGCGTCACCCAGTGACCTGCAGCCCGATCACCCCGCTGCGTGAAGCCGTAACGCTGATGCACGATCAGCAAGTCGGCAGCATTGTGGTGGTCGATGAGCAAAAGGCACCGCTGGGCATTTTCACCCTGCGCGACTTGCGGCATGTGGTGGCCAACGGCACCAGCGATTTCAATGAAGCCATCGAAGGGCACATGACCCGGGCGCCGTTTTATCTGACACCGGACCACAGCGCCTTCGACGCCGCGATCGCCATGACCGAGCGCCACATCGCCCACGTCTGCCTGGTCAAGGATCATCGTCTGTGCGGCGTGGTCTCGGAACGTGACCTGTTTTCCCTGCAACGGGTCGATCTGGTGCATCTGGCGCGGACCATTCGCAGTGCCCAGAAGCTGGAAAACCTGGTGGCGATGCGCGGCGAGATCGGCCAATTGGTGGAGCGGATGCTGGCGCACGGCGCATCCTCGACCCAGATCACCCACATCATCACCCTGCTCAACGACCACACCGTGTGCCGGGTGATCGAACTGGTGCTCGCCGAGAAAGGTGACCCTGGCGTGCCGTTCAGTTGGTTGTGTTTCGGCAGCGAAGGTCGCCGCGAGCAGACGCTGCATACCGATCAGGACAACGGCATTCTGTTCGAAGCCCGCGACGCGGCTCACGCCGCCGAGATTCGCGGCAAGTTGCTGCCCATCGCCCAGCAGATCAATCAAAACCTGGCGCTGTGCGGCTTCACCCTGTGCAAGGGCAACATCATGGCCGGCAATCCCGAGCTGTGTTTGTCCCGGGCCGAATGGGCGCGACGTTTTGCGGCGTTTATCCGCGAGGCGACACCGGAAAACCTGCTGGGGTCGAGCATCTATTTCGACCTGCGCGTGGTCTGGGGCGACGAGCGAGGCTGCGAGCAACTGCGCCAGGGCATCCTCGATCAGGTCGGCGACAACCGCTTGTTCCAGCGGATGATGGCCGAAAACGCCCTGCGCAACCGCCCACCCGTAGGACGTTTCCGCGAATTCGTGCTGGCTCGCAAGAATGGCGAGAAAGCCACCCTCGACCTGAAACTCCAGGGGCTCACCCCTTTCGTCGACGGTGCTCGAGTGCTGGCCCTGGCCCACGGCATCGACACCAACAATACCTTGGAGCGCTTTCGCCAATTGGTGGACAAAGAGGTCATTGAACGACTGGACGGCGCGGCGTACGAAGAGGCGTATCACTTCATCCAGCAAACCCGCATGCAGCAACATCAGCTACAGACCCGGGAGAATTTGCCCTACTCCAACCGTGTCGATCCTGACAGCCTCAATCATCTGGACCGACGCATCCTGCGTGAATCCCTGCGCCAGGCCCAACGCCTGCAAAGCAGCCTGACCCTGCGGTATCAGTTATGAGCCTGTTTTCATGGCTGCGGCCGGTCAGCCCCATTTTGCCCGGCGAACTGCAACAACGTCTGGAACGCTTGCCGGCCATGGCCGAGCTGGGTGATTGCAGCCTGCGCGAGCAACGCTGGGTGGTACTCGACCTGGAAACCACCGGGCTGAACCTGAACAAGGATCGGCTGTTGTCCATCGGCGCGGTGGTGATCGAGGACGGGGCGATCGATTTCAGCCAGCAGTTCGAACGCACGCTGCAATGCAGCGAACTCAAACTCGGCCCCAGCGTGTTGATTCACGGCCTGAGCCCGAGCACCATTGCCGCCGGCAGCGACCCAGCACAGGCCCTGGTCGAATTCATGGAGTTCGTCGGCGACAGTCCGGTGTTGGCGTTTCATGCGCCGTTCGACCAGCACATGCTGGGGCGCGCGCTGAAAGAACATCTGGGTTACAAGTTGCAGCATCCGTTTCTGGACGTGGCAGACATCGCCCCGCTGCTGTGCCCACAGGCGCATTTTCGCGAGGCCGGGCTGGACGAGTGGATCGACTGGTTCAAGCTGGAGGTCTTCGAGCGGCATAACGCCAGTGCCGATGCCTTGGCGACGGCGGAGCTGATGCTGATTTTGATCAGCCGGGCGCGGCAGCAGCAGATTCATAGCCCGTTGAATTTGCAGCAGCGGCTGAGTCAGTGGAAGCGGCGGCGGCAAGCGCCTTCGTTCTAGATCTTCGGTGACTGTTCGGGCTCCATCGCGGGCAAGCCACGCTCCCACAGGTTTTTCGTCGTCCGCCGATTTCGCAAACGGCACAAAACCTGTGGGAGCGTGGCTTGCCCGCGATGAACGATAACTCGGTCTGACTGGATATTCCCCCCGTAAAAAACCACTCGACCAGCGCCAATTGCTTACCTCCCCCGCCTCTGCCACAATCGCGAACAATTCTCGTTACTTAACACTTCCCATTCGGTGATGTTGCGTGTCGTCAGTCCAAAGCCCCCAGAGTGAGCTCGTTGGTGCGTTGTATCGCGACCATCGCGGTTGGTTATTGGCTTGGCTGCGGCGTAACGTGGCCTGCCCGCAACGGGCCGAAGACCTGAGCCAGGACACCTTCGTGCGCTTGCTGGGCCGCGATGAATTCAAGGAGCCTCGCGAACCCCGGGCGTTTCTGGTGGCGATCGCCAAGGGCCTGCTGTTCGACTATTTCCGCCGTGCAGCACTGGAACAGGCCTACCTCACCGAGTTGATGCTGATCCCCGAAGGCGAACAACCATCGGTGGAAGAACAGCAACTGATCCTTGAAGACCTCAAAGCCATCGACCGCTTGCTGGGCAAGCTCTCGAGCAAGGCCCGGGCGGCGTTTCTCTATAACCGTCTTGATGGCCTCGGCCACGCCGAAATCGCTCAGCGTCTGGGCGTGTCAGTGCCGCGGGTTCGTCAGTACCTGGCCCAAGGCATTCGTCAGTGCTACATCGCCTTGTACGGTGAGCCGGTATGAGCCCGGTCAATTCCAAACCCGTGTCGGCGCAGGTGCTGGATGCCGCGATTGACTGGCAACTGTCGCTGGATTCCGGCAACGCGGTGGAGCGCGAAGAGTTCGCCAAATGGCACGCTGCCCACGAAGAACACGCCCGCGCCTGGCGTCAGTTGGGCATGCTCGACCAACGTTTCAGCGTCGCCAACGGCCCGGCCCGCACAGCGTTGCTGCAATCGCGCGAAAGCATCCGGCGCCGGGTGCGCAAGCTTGGCAGCGGCCTGGCCAGCGTCGTGGCGGTGATCGGCCTGGCGCTGTTCGCCGGTGATCGTTATCTGCCCATCGACTATTGGCTGGCCGACCAGCGCACCGCTACCGGCGAGCAACGCACCCTGCGCCTGACCGACGGCACGTTGATCAACCTCAACACCCACAGCGCAGTGGATGTGCGCTTCGACGAGAAGCAGCGGCTGATCGTCCTTCAGGAAGGGGAAATCCTCGTCGAAACCGGCCATGGCGATGCCCGGCCGTTTATTGTCGAGACCCGCGAAGGCAGCATGCGCGCACTCGGGACGCGATTCCTGGTCAAGCGTGAAGAAGAAGGCACGCGCCTGAGCGTATTGAAATCAGCGGTCGCCGCCCATCCCGAATCGAGCCCCGAGGAACAGATCCTGCGCGAAGGCCAGCAAGTGCTGATGCGCAGCAATGGCCTGGGCCCGATCATCGCCCTCAATCTCGGAGCCGATGCCTGGACTCGCGGCATGCTAGTGGTGGACAACGCGCGGCTGGAGGATCTGGTCCAGGAGCTCGGCCGCTATCGTCGCGGGCATCTTGGCGTCACACCGGCAGTCGCCGATCTGCGCATCACCGGCAGCTTCCCCCTGAACGATACCGACAAGGCGCTGAGCGCACTTTTACCGACCCTGCCGGTGCAGATTGAGCAGCACACGCCATGGTGGATAACGGTCGCGGCGAAGTCTGAGACCAAGCCCTAAAAGGTGCTGCGCCTGATCCGCCGCCTTCGCGGGCAAGCCCGCTCCCACAGGTTTTGTGTCGTTCAAAGAACTCCCGCTCGACCCAAAACCTGTGGGAGCGTGGCTTGCCCGCGATGGGCCCATCCGCCTCACCGCAATTGATAAATCGAAATTATTTTCATCTAGCCCTATCACTTTTTGATTCTCGTCCGGCACCTAGGCAATTGAGAAATATTTCCATTCAGGAGCCGCTGTATGTCCCGTTCGCTAGACACCGTGTTGCGCCCCCGTTTGCTGGCGGTCGCCATTGCCCTTTGCGCCCCTTTGGCCAGCGGTCCACTGATGGCCGCCGAACAGGCGTCCAGCGTTCGCGCCTACGACCTGCCGGCTGCGCCATTGGCCAGCACCCTGAACCAGATCGCCAGCCAGGCCGGCCTGGCGCTGTCGTTGAATCCGTCGCTGGCAGCGGGCAAGACCTCGGCCCCGGTGAAGGGCCAGTTCGACGCCGCCGGCGCCCTGCGTGAAGCCTTGCGCGGCACCGGTCTGCAACTGGAACAGAGCAGCGCCGGCACTTACAGCCTGGTGGCAGTGCCCGAGGGCGTAATGGCCTTGCCGGAAACTGCAATCATCGGCGCGGGAAATATTGAAAGCGCCTGGGGCCCGGTAGAAGGTTACGTTGCCACGCGCACCGCCGCTGGCACCAAGACCGACACCGCGCTGGTCGAAGCGCCGCGTTCGATTTCCGTCGCCACCCGCCAGCAAATGGAAGATCGCGGTGTGCAAAACCTCGATGACGCCGTGCGCTATATGCCTGGCATCGTCGCCAGCAGCTACGGCAGTGATACTCGAGACGACTGGCTGCGGGTACGCGGTTTCGAGCCGACCCAGTTTCTGGATGGTCTGCCCCTACCGAGAGGCGTTTACGCCAACCCGAAACAGGAAACCTGGAACCTCGATCGCCTCGCCCTGCTGCGCGGTCCGGCCTCATCGGTTTACGGCCAGACCCCGCCAGGCGGCTTGCTGGACATGGTCAGCCGTCGCCCCAGCGCCGAGTCGAGCAACGAAATCCAGGTGCAATATGGCAGCGACAATCATCGCCAGATTAACTTCGCCAGCACTGGCAAGATCGACGACGAAGGCCAGCTCCTCTACGGTTTGAGCGGTGTGGTACGCGACAGCGGCACGCAGATCGACCACGTCGACAACAAGCGCTACAACATCGCGCCGAGCCTGACCTGGAACATCGACGAAGACACCAAATTCACCCTGCTGACGCAATTCACCCGCGACGATACCGGCATCACCAGCCAGTTCCTGCCCGTGCAAGGCACGAAGATCCATTCGCCACTCGGCAAGATTTCCCATCACAAGAATCTCGGCGACCCGGACTGGGAATTCTATGACCGCACCTACTACGCGCTGGGCTACGCCTTTGAACATCGCTTGAACGATGTCTGGCAGTTCAAGCAGAACCTGCGGTACACCAAAACGGACCTGTCCTTCCAGGCTCTTACCCCCGGCGCCTACCCGTTCACCCAGGTCGATGCCGAGGGCAACGTTGGCCGCTCGAGCACCAGTGTCGACGAGGACATCAGCCAGTTTGCCGTGGACAACAACTTCCAGGGCGACTTCGCGACCGGCGACATCCGTCACACCCTGTTGATCGGCCTCGATCACCAACGCACCAACACCAACTACACCTCGATCTTCGGTGACGGCCTGACCACCAACGTCAACAACCCGATCTATGGCCAGCCAATCGTTCGCCCGCCACGCTCGACGGCGTTCTATGACTATGACCAGAAGACCTACCAGACCGGTTTGTACGTCCAGGACCAAATGGCCCTCGACCAATGGCGTCTGACCCTCGGTGGTCGTGAGGACTGGATCCACACGGGCACCAAATTCTTCAACAAGGGTGATGCCACCAACACCGAACGGGACAAGAAATTCAGCGGCAACGCAGCGATCAGCTATGTGTTCGACTCGGGCTTCGTGCCCTACCTGTCCTACGCCGAGTCGTTCCAGCCGACCAGCAAAGCCACGGCATCGCCGACCGAGTCGTTCAAGCCGACTGAAGGCAAGCAGTGGGAACTGGGTATCAAGTACCAACCGCCGGGCAGCAACACCCTGCTGACGGCTGCGGTCTATGACCTGACTCAGAAAAACGTCTCCGTCACCACGACCAACTCGGACAACGTCTCGATTACCAGCCAGACCGGCGAAGTGAAGGTCAAAGGCCTGGAGTTGGAAGCCGTTTCCGACGTCACCGACAACCTGAAAGTCATCGCCGCCTACACCCTGGCCAAGTCCGAAGTGCAAAAGGGTGACTTCAAGGGCAATCGCCTGCAACTGATGCCTAACCAGCAAGCGTCGCTGTGGGCCGATTACACCTGGCACAACGGTGTGCTGGATGGTTTCGGCATCGGTGCCGGCGCACGCTACACCGGCAATACTTATGGCGACCAGGGCAACACCTGGCTGGGCAAGGCTGATGCCTACACGGTGTTCGACGCGGCGGTCCATTACGACTTGGGGCGTCTGGATAACAGTCTGAAAGGTGCATCACTGGCACTGAATGCCACCAACCTGTTCGACAAGAACTACATCTCCACTTGCGACGGCTTCTACTGCTACTACGGCGACCAACGCAGCGTCGTCGCCAGCGCTACGTACAAGTGGTAATCGCCTGAACTGACACGCGCCACGACCAGGCCGTCCTTCGAGGACGGCTTTGGTCTTTCTGAAGGCCATGAAATGAAAAGCAAAACCATCCGCCGCTGGTCCTGCATCCATACCTGGACCAGCCTGATCTGCACGGCATTCCTGCTGATGCTGGCGCTGACCGGCCTGCCGTTGATCTTCCACCACGAGATCGACCATCTGCTGGGCGATGCCGCCGAGTTGAAATCGATGCCGGCCGATACCCCGCAGCTGAATTTGCAGCAGTTGGTGCAAGCGGCTGAAAAGCATCGTCCTGGCGAGGTCATGCAGTATTTCGGCTACGACGAAGAAGACCCCAACGGCGTGATCACAATCATGGCGCCCACCGCCGGCACCGAGCCGAACTCGTCCCACACTTTCATGCTCGACGCCCGCACCGGCGAAGCATTGGAGATGCCATCGGCCAATGGCGGGCTGATGATGGTCATGTTGCGTTTGCACGTGGACATGTTCGCCGGCCTGCCGGGCAAGTTGCTGCTGGCGTTCATGGGGATTCTGTTTGTGCTGGCGATTGTTTCTGGAACGGTGCTGTACCTGCCGTTCATGCGGCGTTTGAAGTTCGCCACCGTGCGCCACGACAAATCCACCCGCCTGCGCTGGCTCGACCTGCATAACCTGATCGGCGTGGTGACGCTCACCTGGGCCCTGGTGGTCGGCGTGACCGGCGTGATCAGTGCCTGTGCCGACTTGCTGATCGCCGCGTGGCGCAACGACAGCCTGAGCGCGATGATCGCGCCTTACCGCGATGCGCCACCGCTGAGTCAATTGGCGCCTGCGACCCGCTTACTCGACATCGCCAAAGAAGTCGCGCCGGGCATGCAGCCCGATTTCATCGCCTTCCCCGGCACGCGGTTTTCCAGCGAACACCATTACGCAGTGTTCATGAAAGGCAGCACCCACCTGACCTCGCACCTGCTGACGCCGGTGCTGATCGACGCGAGCACTCTGCAAGTCACGGCGATGGCCGAACGGCCGTGGTACATGGACGCCATGGGCATGTCGCAGCCGCTGCACTTCGGTGATTACGGCGGCATGCCGATGAAAATCCTCTGGGCGACCCTCGATGTACTGACCATCATCGTGCTCGGCAGTGGGGTTTATTTGTGGGTAGTGCGGCGCAAGGTCGCGAAACCTGTACTCGAAAACGCGGAGAGTCCGGCATGAGACCGAGACAGTCGAGTTTCTGGAAGGTCTTCGCCACGCCCACCGTCATCGCCCTGCTCAGCGCCGCGGGGCTGTTTGCCGCGTTGCTGGGCGATGGCGTTTGGGACGCATTGAGCTGGCTTGGCTTGGGGATCCCCGCGGTCCTCGCCTTGCGCGGATTTCTGCAACGCCACTAAAAACCTACAAGGGTTAAAGCCATCTTGAGCTATCGGGTCAACGCGCTATGCTGCCGACACTGCCCACGATTGAGATCGTCGCCATGTCCGTTCCCAGCATGACCTTGTTCCACAACCCCGCATCACCCTTCGTTCGCAAAGTCATGGTGCTGCTGCACGAAACCGGTCAAACGAACCGCGTGGCGCTGCAAGCCAGCCAGCTCACGCCGGTCAGCCCGGATCTGGCCCTCAACGAAGACAACCCGCTGGGCAAGATTCCAGCCCTGCGCCTGGCCGATGGCAATGTGTTGTACGACAGCCGGGTGATCCTCGACTATCTCGATCATCAGCACGTTGGCAATCCGCTGATCCCTCGCGACGGCTCGGCACGCTGGCGGCGCCTGACCCTGGCCTCTCTGGCAGACGGGATCATGGATGCCGCGGTGATGGTTCGCTATGAAGTGGCCCTGCGCACCCCGGAAAAGCACTGGGACGAATGGCTCGACAGTCAGCGCGACAAGATTCGTCGCGCCCTGGCGTTGCTGGAGGCCGACGCGATTGCCGAGCTGACCAGCCATTTCGATGTGGCGGCGATCAGTGTGGCCTGTGCCTTGGGTTATCTGGATCTGCGCCATCCGGATCTGGAATGGCGCAAAGAGAATCCGAAGCTGGCAGAGTGGTACTTTGAGGTGAGTCAGCGGCCTTCGATGATTGCGACGATGCCCAAGGTTTGATCTTTGGTCGGCCATACCGGCCTCAGAAGATCGCAGCCTTCGGCAGCTCCTACGCCGAACGCGTGCTCCTGTAGGAGCTGCCGCAGGCTGCGATCTTTTGATCTCAGTGCAAACAACCCGGCAATGCGCGTCGCCAACACCTCCCCCACCCGCTGATCCTCGCGCAACCCCAACGACCGGCTCATTCCACGGCTCCAATATCAAAGGCCAGCGGCTTGGCGGTTTTCTGCCCGATCCCGTACCAGTCCAGCTTGCGGGTCAGCACCATGAACACGCCCAGCAGCCCGAACAACAGCAGAGAGCCCATCAACAGCGCGTAATCCTCGGCACTCAGCAAGCCATAGAGCAAGCCATACAACGCCGCCAGTCCCGCCGAAAAACTCAAACCGTGATGCACGCTGCGCAGCACATGGCAGACATAGAAGCCGATCAACAGCACACAACCACTCGCCGACAGCAGATATGCCAAGGCAAAGCCAATGTGCTCGGACAGCGACAACAGCAACAGGTAGAAAAACGCCAGCGCCACGCCTACCAGCGCATATTGCACCGGGTGTACCGCCAGGCTTTTCAGCACTTCGAAGAGGAAGAAACCGGCGAAGGTCAGGACGATGAACAGCAACGCGTATTTGATTGCCCGGTCGCTTTTCAGGTACTGGTCCACCGGGTCGATGAAACTCACGCCGAAGCTGCGACCGCTGAACGCCTCGCACTGGCCGCCAGACACGCAACTGTTCAGTGCCTCTTGCAGGTTGGTGGAGAAAAACGAGGTTTGCCAATTGGCGGTGAAACCCTGATCGGTGATTTCACGCTGGGCCGGCAGGTAGTTGCCGATGAAGCTGGGATGAGGCCAATTGGCGGCCAGTGAAACCTTGCTGGTCTTGCCCACCGGGAGAATCTGCAACTGGCCGGTGCCTTGCAGGCGCAAGTCGAAACCGAAGGCCAGTTCCGTAGCCTGTTGGGTGTTCAGGGCCGGCAGCGTCACGTGCACACCCTCGCCCAACCAGCCCACCTGGCTACCAGGTACAAAGTCCAGGCTCTGGCCATTGAGTTCGAGTTTCAATGCATTCTCAATGCCGCGAATGTCGCTGATGCCAACGGCCAGGAACGGTTGATCGAAGCGGTAATCGGCGAAGTCCTCCTTGATGCCCAGTTGTGCCGGGACCGAGAAATGCCCGCTGATGCGGTTGTCAGCATGAAACAGCCGCGCCTCGTAGATACCCCGGGCGCGCAGTTCGGTCTGGACCTGGCCGTCCAGTTCGAAGCGCTCCGGCAGGAAATACAAACGCCCGCGTTCCTCTCCGACGTCCTGATAACGCTGGTTGGTTTTTTCGTTGGTTTTCCAGGTGCGTACCGTTTTGCGATAGGGCACCACCATCAGCGGACCGCTCAGTTGCTGGCTGTAGCTGGAACTGCGGGCGATGTCTTCGAGCACACCGTCGCGCAGTTGTTGCCGATCCTGGATCACGCCGTTGATCATCAGCAACGGGATCAGCAGCAATAGAATCAAAAGGGCAATCGCCCCGAGTTTTAGGGTCAGGCTACGGTTCATGGGGACTCTCCCTGTTTGGATGGGGAAAGTCTGGGGTCGGTGTGTGGGAGTTTTATGGGGGGAATGTGGAGAGTGTGTGGAGTTTAAAAAAGATCGCAGCCTACGGCAGCTCCTACGCCGAGCGCGGACTCCTGTAGGAGCTGCCGAAGGCTGCGATCTTTAGCGGTCTGCAGGCAAACGCAGACTTACTTCAACACCGCCCTCGACATTACCGATACTCATCGCCCCGCCATGCAACTTAACCACTTCTTCAACGAAGTTAAGCCCCAACCCCGTACTTTTACGCCCACTGTCCGGACGCGGTAGTGAGTAGAAACGCTCGCTCAAGCGCGGCAATGCATAGTCGGGAATCGCCTCGGCCTGGTTGAACAGCCTGAACTCAATCTGCTCACCGACTCGTTCGGCGCGCAAGCGCAGCACGCCTCGAGCCGGGGTGAAGTCCAAGGCATTCTCCAGCAGATTGCCCAGCGCCTGACGCAACAGAAACGGTTCGCCGAGCAGATTCAGATCCGCTGCAATGTGCAGTTCCACATGCAACTGCTTGCCTTCGATTCGCGCAGCCTGCGCGCTCAACAGCTCATCTACCAGATCCGCCAACGGCACGGCCACCCGCTCTTCCAGCCCTTGGCGCTGTTCCACCTGCGCGAGGTTCAACAGCCGTTCGATCAACTGCTGCATGCGCGCACTTTCGCTGTCGATGTTGCTGACGAATCGCTGCTGCTGAGCCAGCGGCATCTCGCCTTGCAGTAGTTCCGCCGCACCACGAATCGCCGCCAGCGGGCTTTTCAATTCATGGGTCAGGGTGTGCACATAACGCTCGACGTAGGCTTTGCCTTCAAGCTGGGTGCGCATCTGCTCCACCGCCGTGGCCAGTTGCTCCAGTTCGCCGCCACGATAATGCGGCACCTCGACCCGCCGGCCTTCGCTGACTGCCTGGGCATACGCCGTCAACCGCCGCAGTGCCGCGCTCAACCACCACGACAACAGCGCACCGAACAGCAAACCGAGGCCAATCAACCCGGCGCCATAAATCAGCAATCGCCGCTCGGTGCGGTCAACGTAGGGCTGCAGCGAGCTGTTGGGTTTGGCCACTGTCACCACACCGATAATCTGACCGTTGTCACGAATCGGCGCACCGACGTGCATCACCGACGAGTTCGAATCATCCGGGTTGCTGCGCGTCGAACGAGCGCCGTACTCGCCGCGCAAGGTCAGGTAAACGTCGTTCCAGCGTGAGTAGTCCTGGCCCACCGCGATGCCGCTGGAATCCAGCACCACAATGCCCTTGGCATCGGTGACGTAAATCCGGTGGTTGACCTGATTCTTCGGCATGCCCCAGATATTCGCCTTCGGTTGCCGTTCACCGTAAGCCTTGAGCAACTCGGGCCAGCGGTTCTGGCTGAGGGTGCCGGCCTTGAAGTCGTCGCGCAGGATCTCGGCCATCAGGTTGGCGGTGTCCACCAGGGTTTCTTCGGTGGACTGGCGCACGCCAGGGCGGATTTCTTCCATCACGGTGTTGAGCACGAAGTAGCCGGTCAGGCCGATGAACAGCACGTAGACCAGAAAAATCCGAATCCCCAGTGGCATCAGCTATGTCCCGGGCTATAGCTGTAACCGAGGCCACGATGGGTCTGGATCGGCTCGGCGTCGGCCTTCACCTGGCGCAATTTGGCGCGCACGCTCTTGATGTGGCTGTCGATGCTGCGCTCGTAGCCGGCATCGGCGGCCACACCCAGTGCATCGAGCAATTGCTCGCGGCTGAAGACTCGCTCAGGTTGCTCGAGCAGGCATTGCAGCAAACGAAACTCATGGCGAGTCAGGCTCAGGGGCTGACTGCGATAGCTGATCTGCACCCGTTCACTGTCGATGCGAAACAGCGCTGACGCCACCTCCGCCACCGGTCGTGGCGTCATGCGCTTGAGAATCGCCCGGACCCGTGCCGCCACTTCCCGAGGGCTGAACGGTTTGACCACGTAATCGTCGGCACCGATCTCCAGGCCCACCACCCGATCGATCTCTGCATCACGGGCGCTGAGAAAAATCACCGGCACTTCGCTGAAACGCCGCAACTGCTTGCAGGTCTCGAAGCCACTGATGTCTGGCAGGCCGATATCGAGGATGATCAGGTCGGCCGGCGTGGCGCGCTGATGTTCAAGCGCCGCCGCGCCAAGGCTCAACCAGGTGGTGGTAAAGCCCTCGCCCTGCAAGGCGAAAATCAGGGTGTCGGCAATCGCCGCTTCGTCTTCGACAATCAGGATATGAGGCATGGCGTCCGAGCCCGCTAGTTAAGTGGGCGAACGGTGCCCCAAGGCTGATTCGCCGTCAATCAGCAGTCGGGTTTGTCTGCCGTAAAACGCCGTGCCGGGTTCACCGCTGCACCGAATTCACGCAGGGCTTTGGCGCCGATCAGCAGCGGGTAATTGAAGCTGCTGCGGTCGGTGAGGTTGACTTCAACGGTGCGCTTGACGTTGCCCAGGCACAGTTCCAGATCGACCACTGGCCGCTTGGTGGGTTCGATTGCTTCCTTGTCATCGTCGTCTTCTTCGGAACGGGTCTTGATCTTGCTGATCCGCGCGACCTTGTGCTCGTAGACCTCGTTGCTGGCGCCTTTGGTGGCGAGGCGGAAGCGCACCCACTCGTCGCCATCGCGGGTGAAGGTTTCGATGTCTTTGGCCGACAGCGACGCGGTCAGGGCGCCGGTGTCCATTTTGGCCTTGAGGACTTCGCCGCCGATTTCCGGCAGCGCGATGTATTCATAACGCCCGTACAGGGTCGGCTCGGCGGCCAGGACTGGAAGGGCCACGAGGGAAAGCAGTGCAAGGAGAGATTTCACGTAGGGGGCTTCCTTAGGGAATGTGGAGGCATGGCCGAATTCTAGACCGTAAAAAACAACGATAGTTGGTCCGCCTCACACCTTTGTGGCGAGGGGGCTTGCCCCCGTTCGGCTGCGCAGCAGTCGTAAAACGGTCTATATGGTGTACCTGAAAAATCGCAGGGCCTGGTTTTGGGAGTCCTTCGGCCTCCAACGGGGGCAAGCCCCCTCGCCACAGAGAACTCATAACGCTGGAAGCATAACCAGACAAACGTGAAACATTCGTCACCACCGATTTGGCCTGCCATGCGAAGCTGCTTATCATGGCGCGCCCAAACGCTTTCAAGAGTTACTTATGCGCCGCCTGCTCACCGGCTGTTTCGTTACCCTGCTGCTGTTGCTTAACACCCTGGTGCTGTTCGGGCCTTTGATGGTGTTCGCCCTGCTGAAACTGCTCCTGACCGGGCGCTTTCGCGATTACGCCTCCTGGACGGTGATGTGGATTGCCGAAACCTGGGCCGAAATCGACAAACTGATCTTCCGGCTGTGCATTCCCACTCAATGGGACATTCGCGGCGGCGATGATTTGCGCCGCGACACCTCGTATCTGGTGATCGGCAACCATCAATCCTGGGTCGATATTCCGGCACTGATCCAGACGCTTAACCGGCGCACGCCGTTCTTCAAATTCTTCCTCAAGAAAGAATTGATCTGGGTGCCATTCCTGGGTCTGGCCTGGTGGGCGTTGGACTATCCGTTCATGAAGCGATACACCAAGGCATTCCTCGCCAAAAACCCGGAGCTGGCCGGCAAGGATCTGGAGATCACTAAAGAAGCCTGCGAGTTGTACAAGCGTCAGCCAGTGACGGTGGTCAATTATCTGGAAGGCACTCGATACACCTCGGCGAAAAGCGCCCAGCAGCAGTCACCGTTCACCCACCTGCTCAAGCCCAAGGCTGGCGGCGTGGCTTTTGTGCTGGCGGCGATGGGTGAGCAGCTGGATGCCGTTCTCGATGTGACAGTGGTGTATCCACAGCAGAAGATTCCAGGGTTCTGGGATTTGATCAGCGGCAACGTGCCGAGGGTGATCATCGATATCCAGACCCGCGAACTGGACCCGGCGCTGTGGCAAGGCGATTACGAAAACGATGCGGCGTTTCGCGAAACAATCCAGAACTGGGTGAACCAGCTCTGGATCGAGAAGGACCGGCGCATCAAGGAGCTACGCGTCGAGGGCTGACTCAGCTACCGGTGCCTGCGCCCCAGATCCCGCCGAGATTTTGCAGCAACGAACCGGCAACACCTTGCTGGCCGAGGTACTGCAGAATCACCGGGGCAAACAGGCCGATCATCCCGGTGTCCATGCCCAGGGCACTGAAGGCGTTGTTCAGGTCATTGGTGTCCTTGACGTTACCCAGCAAGCCATCGAGCAACGCATTCTTGTCCGACCCCGCGCCGAGCAACCCGCCCAGACCGTTCAGGCCACCGATGGCACTGTTGCCAGCGATTTGACTGAGGCCCGGCACGTTTTTACTCAGCTCGGAGAAGTCTTCGCCGCTGAGTTGATTCCTGGCCAGCCCCAGCATCGCACCGGCGCCGCCGATGGCCTGTTCCGGGGTGATGTCGAGCTGCGAGCCCAGGGTATTGAGCAAACCGGCCGCCTTGGGCGCCGCCGCCACGATGCCATCGGCATCATCATCGCCCTCGCCGCCTTCGTCACCCTGCATCGCCGAAACCGCTTTGGCCGCATCAACGAGACTGAACTGTGCAAAGGCCGGGCTGGCAGCCAGCGTCGTAAACGAAGCGACAGCCATGAGTGATGCCAGTGCAAAACCGCGTGAAACGTTCATCCAGACATCCTCTAGTGGCATGAAAACCGCCCGGTAACGAGGCGGAAAAACTGCCGATTTGACCGGACATCCGTCGGCATGTTCCCCCGTCACCTCTATGAAACGTGAAACTCCGGACTCACGCGATGAATGGCATACAGGCACCCGGATCTGGAGGAAGAAGTGAGGCGACTTTTGTGGCGAGGGGGCTTGTCGGAACGCCGCACCGCCCCGTTGTGTCAGACAAAATGTGGTGTCTGGATTAACGACGGCTGCGCCGCCGAACGGGGGCAAGCCCCCTCGCCACAGGTTTAGTGTGACGCATAAAAAAACGGCGACCCGAGGGTCGCCGTTTTGCTTTGCGTGAAGCCTTACGCCGCGCTGAACAACTTGTGCGGATCGATCACAAACTTCTTCGGCACGCCCGCATCGAACTCGCCATAACCACGTGGAGCGTCATCCAGGCTGATGACTTCAACACCCACGATGTCGGCAATCTTGATGCGATCCCACATGATCGCCTGCATCAGCTGGCGGTTGTACTTCATCACTGGCGTCTGGCCGGTGTGGAAGCTGTGGGATTTGGCCCAACCCAGACCGAAGCGAATGCTCAGGCTGCCCATTTTCGCGGCCGCATCCACAGCACCCGGGTCTTCAGTCACGTACAAGCCGGGGATACCGATTTTGCCAGCCACCCGAACCACGCCCATCAGGGAGTTGAGCACGGTCGCCGGAGCTTCGTGTTTCACGCCGTCATGGCCGTGACCGCGGGCTTCGAAGCCCACCGCATCGACGGCGCAATCCACTTCAGGCTCGCCCAACAGCGCGGCGATCTGTTCGTGCAGAGGGGTGTCTGTCGACAGGTCGGCGATTTCGAAACCCTGAGCCTTGGCGTGAGCCAGGCGGATCGGGTTGACGTCACCGATGATCACCACCGCAGCGCCTAACAGGCGAGCGGAAGCGGCAGCTGCCAGACCAACCGGACCGGCACCGGCGATGTACACCGTGCTGCCAGGGCCAACGCCGGCGGTCACTGCGCCGTGGTAACCGGTCGGCAGGATGTCGGAGAGGCAAGTCAGGTCGCGGATTTTTTCCATCGCGCGATCGCGATCCGGCAGTTTCAGCAGGTTGAAGTCGGCATACGGCACCATCGCGTACTCAGCCTGACCACCGGTCCAGTCGCCCATGTCGACATAACCATAGGCACCGCCCGGACGCGCCGGGTTAACGCTGAGGCAAACACCGGTGTGCATTTCCTTGCAGGAACGGCAGCGCCCGCAAGCTACGTTGAACGGTACGGACACCAAGTCGCCGATTTGCAGATTCTCGACGTCGCTGCCCTTCTCGATCACTTCACCGGTGATCTCGTGGCCCAGTACCAGGCCGGTTTGAGCGGTAGTACGGCCACGCACCATGTGCTGGTCGGAACCACAGATGTTGGTGGAAACCACACGCAGGATGACAGCGTGGTTAATCTTCCTGCCGCGCGGGTCCTGCATTTTCGGATAGTCGATTTTCTGTATTTCGACTTTGCCATTGCCGAGATACACCACACCACGATTGCCAGACATGCTTTCACCTCGCTGTTGTTTTTATGTAGCGGTCGCGTCGCCATGGATCGGCGGCGCGTTGATTGCTCGGGTTGTTGCCTGTGTATCTTGTGTTGTTTGGGAGGGCCCTTTCGCGGGCAAGCCTCGCTCCTACAGGATTGAAGTCGTTCCCATTTTTTCGCGGGCCACCTCAACCCTGTAGGAGCGAGGCTTGCCCGCGAAAGCGATCTAAAGAACGACAGTGCGATTGGCGTTCAGAAAAACCCTTCGTTCAATGTGATAACCAACAGCCCGTGCCAACGTCAGCCCTTCGATATCCCGCCCTTTGGCGATCAAGTCTTCGGGGTAATGGCTATGATCCACAGCCTCCACGCCCTGGGCGATGATCGGGCCTTCGTCCAGGTCGTTGTTGATGTAATGCGCCGTGGCACCCACCAGTTTCACGCCCTTGTTGTAGGCCTGGTGATAAGGCTTGGCGCCTTTGAAACCCGGCAGCAGGGAGTGATGGATGTTGATCGCCTTGCCGTCGAGTTTGCGGCACAGCTCTGGCGACAGGACTTGCATGTAGCGCGCAAGAATCACCAGTTCAGCCCCGGACTCTTCGACCACCTGCCAGACCTGACGCTCCTGCGCCGGTTTGTCGTTCGGGTCCAGCGGAAAATGGTAGTACGGAATCTGATGCCAGTCGGCCAACGGCTTGAGGTCCGGGTGGTTGGAGACCACGGCGGCCACGTCCATCGACAATTGACCGATGCGCTGGCGGTAGAGCAAATCGTTGAGGCAGTGATCGGCCTTGGAGACCATGATCACCACTTTCGGGCGGTAGTTCGGCGCCGTGAGTTCGAAGATCATGCCGAAGGCTTGGCCGCGTTCTTCGAGACCGGCGCGGAAGGCTTGTTCGTCGAAGCCGTCGGGCTGACGGAATTCCACACGAATGAAGAAACGACCCGAAAGCCGATCATCAAAGGAATGGTGCTCGGTGACGTAGCAGCCCTGCTCGAACAGAAAGCGGGTCACCGCATCCACGGTGCCGAGGACGCTAGGGCAGTCGGCGGTCAGAATCCATGTGTCTGGGGCGCGGCTCATAGTGCGGTGACTCCTGTTCGAAAATACCTACGCGACTGCGAAGACTGGCACGGACCTTGTGGCGAGGGGGCTTGCCCCCGTTCGGCTGCGAAGCAGTCGTAAAACCATTCAATACGGTTGAACTGATGAACTCTGGGGCCGCTTCGCAGCCCAACGGGGGCAAGCCCCCTCGCCACAAAAGCTCCCTCGCCACAATTACGCCTGGACGCTAAGCCCGTACTCAGCGGCAGCATCTTGCAACCACAACCACCAGTAATCCGAGAAGCTGCGGCGGATCAGCAGTTCCCAGGTGTCTTCGGCGGTATGGCGGATCATCAATTGCGACTTGGCGAACACCGTGCCCACAGCCTTGCCCACCGGGAAGTTGTTGGGGTGCACGTCATAGCTGGTGGACTTCATCAGCACCTGACGCACGTTCGGGCCGCTGAGTTCGAGGATCTGCTGGCCACCGCTGACGTTGACGATCTGGATGTGCAGGTCGCCCAGTGCTTCACGCAGCTTTTTCTCGGCGGCAAATTCTTCACCAGTCGGCACGATCAGCAGCCATTCATCCGGCCCCATCCATTGCAGGCTGGTTTCGCCTTTGATGACCACGGTCAGCGCGGCTGGCAGTTCCAGGCCAAGAGCCTTGTGCACGCCGGCGGCAAACGCTGCATCGTGGCCATCGCCACGAATGGTCAGGTGGCCGAGGAGTTTTTTCTCACGCACGATCACGCCGGCGTTCTTGCGGCCCTTGCCCACCAGGCTGGCGAGGTCGGCATGATGCAGCGACGACTCGGCCTTGGCCCCGGTGGTTGGGCGTTGTTGGTAAACATTGGCTGCGGTCATAAAGCACCTGTTCCTGAATTCAATTTCCTGTGGGAGCGTGGCTTGCCCGCGATGGGAGCAACTCGGTCTGCCTGTGGCACCGCGTTATCGTTCATCGCGGGCAAGCCCGCTCCCACAGGGGACTGTGGTGTTACACGTTCTGGCGATCGCCTTTCGGATCGAAGAACACCGAAGAAACGATTTCCGCCTCGATCACGCTGCCGTCGGCCAGCGGTGCGAACACCCGCTCACCCATGCGCTTCAGACCGCCCTTGACCACACCCATGGCAAACGAATAGCCGAGGGAGTTGTGCAGGTAGCTGGAAGTCACGTGACCAACCATGGTCATCGGGATGGTTTGCTTGGTGTTGAACACCAGTTGCGCACCTTCCGGCAGCCATTTGGTTGGATCGATCGGCTTCAGACCGACCAGCTGTTTGCGCTGATCACGCACGCAGTCTTCGCGGTTCATGCCACGCCAGCCGATCCACGAGAACGGTTTGGTGCGACCGACACACCAGCCCATGTTCAGATCGTCCGGGGTCATCGAGCTGTCAGTGTCCTGACCGACGATGATGAAGCCCTTCTCGGCCCGCAGTACGTGCATGGTTTCGGTGCCGTACGGAGTCAGGTTGTACTTCTTCCCGGCCTCGACGATTTTCTCGAGCACGCCCATCGCGTAGTCGGCCTGCACGTTGACTTCGTACGACAGCTCACCGGTAAACGAAATCCGGAACACCCGCGCCGGTACACCGCCGACCAGAGCTTCTTTCCAGGTCATAAACGGGAAAGCTTCGTTGCTCAAGTCGACGTCGGTGACTTCGCTGAGCAGCTTGCGGCTGTTCGGCCCGGACAGGGTCATGGTTGCCCAGTGATCCGTCACGGAAGTGAAGTACACCTTCAGGTCTGGCCATTCGGTCTGATGGTAGATTTCCAGCCATTGCAGCACGCGTGCAGCACCGCCGGTGGTGGTGGTCATCACGAAATGGTTATCGGCCAGGCATGCAGTCACGCCGTCGTCGAACACCATGCCGTCTTCTTTACACATCAGGCCGTAACGCGCCTTGCCCACGTCAAGCTTGGTCCAGGCGTTGGTGTAGATGCGGTTGAGGAACTCGCGGGTGTCCGGGCCCTGGATGTCGATCTTGCCCAGGGTCGAAGCGTCCAGCAGGCCGACGCTGTCGCGCACGGCTTTGCATTCGCGCTTCACGGCGGCATGCAGGTCTTCACCGTTTTTCGGGAAGTACCATGGACGCTTCCACTGACCGACGTCTTCAAACTCGGCGCCGTTCTTCACGTGCCAATGATGCAGTGCGGTGAAACGAACCGGCTCGAAGATGTGCCCACAGTGACGACCGGCCACGGCGCCGAAGGTCACCGGCGTGTAGTTCGGGCGGAACATGGTGGTGCCCATCTGCGGGATGGTCACGTTCAGCGAACGGGCGGCAATGGCCAGACCGTTGACGTTGCCGAGCTTGCCCTGATCGGTGCCGAAGCCCAGTGCGGTGTAGCGTTTGACGTGCTCGACCGACTCGAAGCCTTCGCGGGTCGCCAGTTCGATGGCGGCAGCGGTGACGTCGTTTTGCAGGTCGACGAATTGCTTCGGCGCCCGTGCGGTAGCTTTTTCGTGCGGCACCTGGAACAACGCCAGCGTCGGTTCTTCCAGACGGCTCAGGGCTTTCGGCAAGGTCGCTTCGACCCCGCTGAAACCGGCTTCGCTGGCGGCGCGAGCGCCCCCTTCAAAACCATCGGCCAGCGAATCGCCGAGGCCGTAGACACCGTTGATGCCACCGACGCACACACGTTTTTGCGGTGCTTCGCCCGGTACGAAACCGAGGATGTCTTCACGCCAGATCGGCTTGCCACCCAAGTGCGATGCCAGGTGAACCACCGGGCTGTAACCGCCGGAGCTGGCGACCAGGTCGCAATCGAGCCACTCGCCCGGGCTGGTCACGGTGTGTGCTTTTACGTCAATCGCGGCAACGCGAGCGGCGGTCACGTGCTTGCTGCCACGGGCCTCGATCACGGCGCTGCCGGTCAGGATGCGGATGCCTTTGGCGCGCGCTTCTTCAACCAGCGCACCGCGCGGATTGCTACGGGCATCGGCGATGGCGACGACTTGCAGGCTGGCGTCGAGCCAATCCAGAGCAACGCGATAGGCGTGATCGTTGTTGGTCGACAGCACCAGTTTCTTGCCCGGTGCCACACCGTAACGGCGCACGTAAGTCGACACAGCGCCGGCGAGCATGTTGCCCGGCACGTCGTTGTTGCCGTAAACCAGTGGACGCTCGTGAGTACCGGTCGCCAGCACTACACGCTTGGCGCGAACCCGGTGGATACGCTGACGTACCTGGCCAATCGGAGCACGGTCGCCGAGGTGATCGGTGAGGCGCTCGTGAATGGTCAGGAAGTTATGGTCGTGGTAACCGTTGACCGTGGCGCGTGGCAACAGCAGCACGTCCGGGGTGTTTTTCAGCTCGGCGATGACGCTGGCGACCCACTCGGTGGCAGGTTTGCCGTCAAGGCTTTCGCGGGTGTCGAGCAGGCTGCCGCCGAACTCTTCCTGCTCATCGGCCAGGATCACGCGCGCACCGCTGCGGGCAGCCGCCAGTGCAGCCGCCAGACCCGCAGGGCCAGCGCCAACGATCAGCACGTCGCAGTGCTGGTTCATGTAGTCGTAGGTGTCCGGATCGTTCTCGGTCGGCGAGCGGCCAAGGCCGGCAGCCTTACGAATGTACTTCTCGTAGGTCATCCAGAACGATTGCGGGTACATGAAGGTTTTGTAGTAGAAGCCCGGCGGCATCAGCTTGCCGCCGACCTTGCCGAGAATCCCCATCATGTCGTTGTTCACGCTCGGCCAGCCGTTGGTGCTGGTGGCGACCAGGCCTTGATACAGCGCTTGTTGCGTGGCACGTACGTTCGGGATTTGCGTGGCTTCGGTCGCACCGATCTGCAGCACAGCGTTCGGCTCTTCGGCACCGGCGGCGAAGATGCCGCGTGGGCGCGAATACTTGAAGCTGCGGCCGATGATGTCGACACCGTTGGCCAGCAAGGCTGCGGCCAGGGAATCACCTTCAAAGCCTTTGTAGACTTGGCCGTTAAAGGTGAAGCTCAGCACTTTGTTACGGTCGATCCGTCCGCCGTTGGACAGGCGATTGATCTGGCTCATACCTTCTCTCCCAGAGCCGTGGCGGCCGCTTTCGGGCTGTCGGTCTTGTCGGTGAACTGCGGCTTGGCGCCGATCTTGTAGGTTTCGAGAATCTCGTAGGTCACGGTGTCACGGGTGGCGTTGAAGTACTGACGGCAACCGGCGACGTGATCCCACAGTTCGTGGTGCAGACCGCGAGGGTTGTCGCGGAAGAACATGTAATCGCCCCACTCCTCGTCGGTGCAGCTGTTCGGATCCAGTGGACGCGGGATGTGCGCCTGGCCGGATGCGTGGAATTCCTCTTCGGAGCGCAGTTCGCCGCAGTGAGGACAGAAGATATGCAACATGGGGATTTCTCCTGTTAGTGGGCAACCGCAGCAGCGCCGTGTTCGTCGATCAACGCACCGTTGTGGAAACGGTCGATGGAGAAAGGTGCAGCCAATGGGTGCATTTCACCCTTGGCCAGGCTGGCGGCAAATACGTTGCCCGAGCCAGGTGTTGCCTTGAAGCCACCGGTGCCCCAACCGCAGTTGAAGAACATGTTCGGTACCGGTGTTTTCGAAATGATCGGGCACGCATCCGGCGTGGTGTCGACGATGCCGCCCCACTGACGGTTCATGCGCACGCGGGACAACACCGGGAACATCTCGACGATGGCCTGAACGGTGTGTTCGATCACCGGATACGAACCGCGCTGGCCGTAGCCGTTGTAGCCGTCGATACCGGCGCCGATCACCAGGTCGCCCTTGTCGGACTGGCTGATGTAACCGTGTACGGCGTTGGACATGATCACGCTGTCGATAATCGGCTTGATCGGCTCGGACACCAGCGCTTGCAGCGGGTGCGATTCGATCGGCAGACGGAAACCGGCGAGTTTGGCCATGTGCCCGGAGTTACCGGCGGTGACCACACCGACGCGCTTGGCACCGATGAAGCCCTTGTTGGTTTCAACACCGATGCACACACCGTTTTCCTTGCGGAAGCCGATCACTTCGGTCTGCTGGATCAGGTCCACGCCCAAGGCGTCAGCGGCACGGGCAAAGCCCCATGCCACGGCATCGTGACGGGCCACGCCGCCGCGACGCTGGACGGTTGCGCCCATCACCGGGTAGCGAGTGTTCTTGGAGCAGTCGAGGTACGGAATCTCGTCAGCCACTTGTTTGGCATCGAGCAGTTCGCCATCGACGCCGTTGAGGCGGTTGGCGCTGACACGACGCTCGGAATCACGAATGTCTTGAAGCGTGTGGCACAAGTTGTAAACGCCGCGCTGGGAGAACATCACGTTGTAGTTCAGGTCCTGGGACAGGCCTTCCCACAGTTTCATCGCGTGTTCGTACAGGTGCGCCGACTCGTCCCACAGGTAGTTGGAGCGAACGATGGTGGTGTTGCGCGCGGTGTTACCGCCGCCCAGCCAGCCTTTCTCGACCACGGCCACGTTGGTGATGCCGTGTTCCTTGGCCAGGTAGTAGGCGGTCGCCAGACCATGCCCGCCACCGCCGACGATGACCACGTCATAGACCTTTTTCGGGGTCGGCGTGCGCCACATCTTCTGCCAGTTTTCGTGATGGCTGAGGGAGTGTTTGAAGAGGCCGAAGCCCGAATAGCGTTGCATAGTCATTTACTCCAAAACCGCGCTCAGCGATAAACCGGGAAGTCCGCGCACAGGGCTGCCACTTGCTGCGCGACATTCGCTTCGACATCGGCATCGCCGAGGTTGTCGAGGATGTCGCAGATCCAGCCGGCCAGCGTGATGCACTGGGTAACCTTGAAGCCGCGAGTGGTCACCGCCGGGGTGCCGATACGCAGGCCGGAGGTCACGAACGGCGACTGTGGATCATTCGGGACAGCGTTCTTGTTCACGGTGATGTGGGCGCGACCGAGTGCTGCATCCGCCTCTTTGCCGGTGAGGCCCTGACGGATCAGGCTGACCAGGAACAGGTGGTTATCAGTGCCGCCGGACACTACATCGTAGCCGCGTTTGATAAATACGCCGGCCATGGCCTGGGCGTTGTCGATCACTTGTTGCTGGTAAGCCTTGAAACCAGGCTCCAGCGCTTCCTTGAAGCACACCGCTTTACCAGCGATGACGTGCATCAACGGGCCGCCCTGGGCGCCCGGGAAGACTGCGGCGTTGAGCTTCTTCTCGATTTCTTCGTTGGACTTGCACAGGATCAGGCCGCCACGTGGACCGCGCAGGGTCTTGTGGGTGGTGGTGGTGACCACATCGGCGTACGGCAGCGGGTTCGGGTACAGGCCGGCAGCGACCAGACCCGCAACGTGAGCCATGTCGACGAACAGCAGCGCACCGACCTTGTCGGCGATCTGACGGAAACGTGGGAAGTCCAGAGTCTTGGAGTATGCAGAGAAGCCAGCGACGATCATCTTCGGCTTGCATTCGACGGCCAGGCGCTCGACTTCGTCGTAGTCGATCAGCCCGGTCTTGGTGTCGATGCCGTACTGCACGGCGTTGTACAGCTTGCCCGAGGACGACACTTTGGCGCCGTGGGTCAGGTGACCGCCGTGGGCCAGGCTCATGCCCAGAATGGTGTCGCCGGCTTGCAGCAGAGCCAGGTACACGGCGCTGTTGGCGGAGGAGCCGGAGTGCGGCTGCACGTTGGCATAATCGGCGCCGAACAGTTGCTTGGCGCGCTCGATGGCCAGCGCTTCAACCTTGTCGACGTGCTCGCAGCCACCGTAGTAGCGCTTGCCCGGATAGCCTTCGGCGTATTTGTTGGTCAGGCCGCTGCCTTGCGCTTCCATCACGCGCTTGCTGGTGTAGTTCTCTGACGCGATCAGCTCGATGTGATCTTCCTGGCGTTGCTCCTCGGCATTCATCGCCGCCAGCAGTGCATCGTCGTAACCCTTGATCTGGTCTTGCTTGCTGAACATCGCGTCTCTCCCAGCGGCATCTATGCGCCATTCGTCTCGGTAAGGCACTGGCGTTACGGCAGTGCCCTTTGGATGCGATGGTATGACCGGCGCAGACAGGTCAAATGCCTATGGACGCCACGCAAAGGTGCGTTTACGACATGGGCCGAAAAGCCTGACCGAACACAATCTTCAAATCAGAAAGGAACCCCTGTGGGAGCGGGCTTGCCCGCGATAGCGGTGGGTCAGCTGACATCAATGCTGGAGTGATGCCGCCATCGCGGGCAAGCCCGCTCCCACAGGGTTTTGCGCGTGTCAGGCAATAAGTTGGCGTAAGGCCAGAAGCACAAGGAAATGCGCGGGATAGAGCGCGTAAGCCCAACGGCGCATCGGCGGTGGCCGGATGCCTTGGGCATGTCGCAATAGCAACAGCCCCAGCAATGGCGCAATCAGACAAGCGGCAATGCCGAGGATGGCTGCATTGCTGTGAAGTCGCGCAGCGTAATACAGCACTTGCCATTGATTGGCCGCCAGGCAAACCAGCCCCGGCAGCAGGCTGAAATACCAGGGCCGGTGAATCACCAGCAACATCGCCAGCGGCAACAGCACGCCGAAGAAACCGAACATCAGTCGCTCCGGGAACAGTGCTGCCAGCAACAAGGCACCGGCCGCCAATAGTCGCGACTGAAGCATCCTGTGCTGCCAGCCACGGGCGATCAACAGACCCAGAACCAACGTGGGCAACACGTTCAAGGTGTTGTGATCAGGAATGTACATCCGGTAGGGGATTTCGCTTATAGCGCTAAACAGCAACAACCAACCGAGGTAACGCCACTGGCCGTCGGTCGTGACTGCATGGACTCGCGACAGGTTCGCCGCCATCGCCAGACAGAACCATGGAAACGCCAATCTGCCCGGCACGTACAGCAGATCGACGGAATAACCGACATATCGCAGGTGATCGAGCACCATGCTCAGCAGCGCCAACCACTTGAGCAGATCCAGCGCCCCATCCCTTTGCGTCATGTGCATAATTGCCCGTCAACCGTGTATTTTTCTGACAGCAACATCCCGTGTGCTCCCCGGACGATCTTCGGTAAAGTGTGCACCATCATTGACCAACGAAGCGCCACAAGCGCCTCGATCACGGAAGCCGGCCATGACCGATAAGAGCCAACAATTCGCCAGCGACAACTATTCCGGTATCTGCCCTGAAGCCTGGGCTGCCATGGAACAGGCCAACCACGGCCACCAGCGCGCTTACGGCGACGATGAGTGGACCGCACGCGCATCGGATCAATTTCGCAAACTGTTCGAAACCGACTGCGAAGTATTCTTCGCCTTCAACGGCACCGCGGCCAACTCGTTAGCCCTGTCATCACTGTGCCAGAGTTACCACAGCGTGATCTGCTCGGAAACCGCCCACGTCGAAACCGACGAATGCGGCGCGCCGGAGTTTTTCTCCAACGGCTCCAAGCTGCTCATCGCCCGCACCGAAAACGGCAAGTTGACGCCGGAATCGATCCGCGAAATCGCCCTCAAGCGCCAGGACATCCACTACCCGAAACCGCGCGTCGTGACCCTGACCCAGGCCACCGAAGTCGGCAGCGTGTACACCCCGGAAGAAATCCGCGCCATCAGCGCCACCTGCAAAGAACTGGGCCTGAACCTGCACATGGACGGCGCGCGGTTCTCCAATGCGTGCGCGTATCTGGGCTGCTCGCCAGCCGACCTGACCTGGAAGGCCGGCGTTGACGTGCTGTGCTTCGGCGGCACGAAAAACGGCATGGCGGTGGGCGAAGCGATTCTGTTCTTCAACCACAAACTGGCTGAAGACTTCGACTATCGCTGCAAACAGGCCGGGCAATTGGCGTCGAAGATGCGCTTCCTCTCGGCGCCGTGGGTCGGGATTCTGGAAAACGACGCCTGGCTCAAATACGCCCGCCACGCCAACCACTGCGCGCAGCTGCTGGCCGAACTGGTAAGCGACATTCCTGGCGTGGAACTGATGTTCCCGGTGCAGGCCAACGGCGTGTTCCTGCAACTGTCAGAACCGGCCATTGCCGCACTGACCGCCAAGGGCTGGCGCTTCTACACCTTCATCGGCAACGGCGGCGCACGGTTCATGTGCTCGTGGGACACCGAAGAAGAACGCGTGCTTGAACTGGCGGCAGATATTCGGGAAGTCATGGCAGCCTGAAGCCCACAAGCTGATCGTTCCCACGCTCTGCGTGGGAATGCCTCTGGGGACGCTCCGCGTTCCTGCCTCACCGCTGACGCAATGTCCAACACCGTTGTGACGCAGAGCGTCACGGGCTGCGTTCCCACGCAGAGCGTGGGAACGATCATGATCCCGCAAGAGTTGGTCTACATTGACTGGCGAGCCGTTTCGATCCGCATCGATAACAACAATCAGGAGCGTACGCATGTCATTACAAGGCAAAACCCTGTTCATCACCGGTGCGAGCCGTGGCATCGGGCGTGAGATTGCGCTGCGGGCAGCAAAGGACGGGGCCAACATCGTGATTGCCGCTAAAAGCGCCACTCCTCACCCCAAACTGCCTGGCACCATCTTCAGCGTGGCGGCGGAGGTTGAAGCCGCGGGTGGCAAGGCGTTGGCTTTGCAGGTGGATGTGCGTGATGAAGTTGCTGTGCGCCAGGCCATGGCCGACGCCTCTGAGCATTTCGGCGGCATCGACGCGCTGATCAACAATGCCGGGGCGATCAAGCTGACCGGGGTGCAACACATTGAGCTCAAGCGCTTCGACCTGATGCATCAGATCAACACCCGCGCCGTGCTGCTGTGCAGTCAGGCTGCCCTGCCCTATCTGAAAAAAACCGCCGGCCACATCCTCAACCTGTCACCGCCGCTGAACCTGACCACCAAGTGGTTCGCCCAGTACAGCCCCTACACGGTGACCAAATACGGCATGAGCATGCTGACTTTGGGCATGAGCGAGGAATTCGCCTCCTACGGCATCAGCGTCAACTCCCTGTGGCCGCAGACCATGATCGCGACCGCTGCAATCGAGTTTCAGCTAGGGTCACGCGAGTCGTTCAAGCATGCGCGTTCGCCGGCGATTATGGCGGATGCGGCTTACGCGATTCTGAGCAGCAGAGGCCGCAGCATTACCGGGCGCTTGCTGATTGATGAGGAGATTCTGCGGGAGCATGGGGTGACAGATTTTGAAGGGTATCGGTTTGCGCCTGATTCCACCGACAAACTGATGACGGATCTATTTGTCGACTGACTCGGAATGGATATCCACAACTCTCTGTAGGAGCTGCCGAAGGCTGCGATCTTTTGATCTTGATCCTAAAAATCAACGTCAAAAGATCGCAGCCTTCGGCAGCTCCTACAGGGATATTCGCCAGCCATCAAGGACGCGTAGATACCGATCAGAACTCGATCCGCACATCCCCTTTCGGCACGCTGCAGCACGACAGGATGAACCCTTCGGCTTCGTCTTCCTCGGTAATCCCGCCGTTGTGGTCCATTTCGACTTCACCACCGAGCTTCATCACCTTGCACGTCCCGCAGATCCCCATCCCGCAGGCTTTCGGGATCAGCAAACCAAGCTTGGCCGCCGCCGCATGCACGGTTTCGCCCGGCGCCACACGAATGCTCTTGCCGGATGCGGTGAATTCCACCTGATGCAGATCCGCCGCGTCGACTTCCGGAGCATCCGCCGCTTGTTCGGCTTGCTCCACCGCGTCGGCACGGGCTTCCGCTGGCGTCGCGCCGAAGGATTCTTCGTGATAACGCGTCATGTCGAAACCTGCCGTCTCGAGCATGCGCTTGACCGCGTTCATGTATGGGGTCGGGCCGCAGCAGAAGACTTCACGCTCAAGGAAGTCCGGCGCCATCAATTCGAGCATCTTATGATTCAGGTAACCGCGATAACCAGCCCACGGCTCGCCCAGACCATGCTTCTCGCAAATCAGGTGCAGGCTGAAGTTGTCGATCCGCGACGCCATGTGTTCCAGCTCGCGGTGATAAATGATGTCTTTGGGCGAGCGGGCGCTGTGGATAAACACCATGTCGACGTTGCCGTTGGTGTCGTAGAACCAGCGCGCCATGGACATGACCGGGGTGATGCCGACGCCACCGCTGAGGTACAGAACTTTCGGCGCGGTGAAATCCATGGCGTTAAACAGCCCGACCGGCCCGTGTACCGCCAGTTCCTGGCCTTCATGCAGGGTGTCGTGCAGCCAGTTGGACACCTTGCCCCCCGGTACGCGCTTGATGGTCACCGAAAAGCTGTACGGCACCGACGGCGAACTGGAAATGGTGTAGGAGCGCATGATTGGCACGCCGTCGATTTCCAGCTCCAGGGTGACGAACTGCCCGGGCTTGAAGAAGAACAGGATCGGCTGGTCAGCCATAAAGCAGAAGGTGCGCACATCCCAGGTTTCCTGGATGACTTTGACGCAACGGACAATGTGTCGACCATTGGCCCAGGTCTGGGTGGTTACCGGGTTCAGGAAGCTGTTGGACATGCTGATCTCCACGGCCGACTACCGGCCTTTATGTTGGCGATTCTGCGTATAGCGCAGCCCCTCCATTTACCTATCTGCGACATTCACATACTTATCGCGACCAGCCCCCAATTACCGGGGGTTGCGCGTCGGGAACAGATTGGGCCATGTCGCCCATGGATAAGGTTCTGGCGAGCGCCGGCCCCACACTCGCCCCATACCAAGACACAACCTTTACACCTTGCGTAGCAAACCTGATCAGCCACTTTCGCGGCCACGCAGATGGCCTTGAGGAAACACACGATGGACGTCACCACTACCCTGAGCCTGGGCGATCCACTGGAACCCGCACGCAAGGCCACCGCGCAGATGCTACAAGAGCGCGAGCGCACTTTCTCGCTGCCGCAGCCGTTTTACTCTGACGAGCGGCTGTTTGATATCGACATGCAGGAAATCTTTCAGAAAGAGTGGTTGATCGCCGGCATGACCTGCGAAATCCCGACCAAGGGCAACTACCTGACCCTGCAAGTCGGCAAAAACCCGATCATCGTGATTCGCGGTGCCGACGGCGTGGTGCATGCATTCCATAACGTCTGTCGTCACCGCGGTTCGCGGCTGTGCACCAGTGAAAAAGGCAAAGTCGCCAAACTGGTCTGCCACTACCACCAGTGGACGTATGAGCTGGACGGTCGCCTGCTGTTCGCCGGCACCGAAATGGGCGCCGACTTCGACATGAAGCAGTACGGCTTGAAGCCTGTGAATGTGAAAACCGCTGGCGGTTACATCTTCATCAGCCTGTCGGAAAACCCGCCGGCCATTGATGACTTCCTGTCGACGCTGAACCATTACATGGAACCGTACGACATGGAGAACACCAAGGTGGCGATCCAGACCACCTTGTTCGAAAAAGCCAACTGGAAACTGGTGCTGGAAAACAACCGCGAGTGCTACCACTGCAACGCGTCGCACCCGGAACTGTTGAAAACCCTGCTGGAATGGGACGACGTCACCGACCCGCGTGCCGACCAGGCCTTCAAGGACCACGTCGCTGCTTCGGCCGCTGCCTGGGAAGCCGAGAAGATCCCTTACGCCCACGCCAGTTTCGGCCTGCGTAACCGTATCGTGCGCATGCCGCTGCTCAAGGGCACCGTGTCGATGACGATCGACGGCAAGCAGGGCTGCAAAAAACTCATGGGCCGCATCAAAAACCCGGACCTGGGTTCGATGCGCATCCTGCACCTGCCGCACTCGTGGAACCACTGCATGGGCGACCACATCATCGTGTTCACCGTGTGGCCGATCAGCGCTCAGGAAACCATGGTCACCACCAAGTGGATCGTCCACAAGGACGCGGTCGAAGGCGTGGACTACGACGTGGAGCGCATGCGCCAGGTCTGGGATGCGACCAACGACCAGGACCGTCGCCTGGCCGAAGAAAACCAGCGCGGGATCAACTCCACCGCGTACCAGCCAGGGCCATACTCCAAGACCTATGAGTTTGGCGTGGTGAACTTTGTGGACTGGTACAGCGAGCGGTTGCTGAACAACCTTGGTGCCGAGCCTGCGCCGTACCTCAAAGGTGTTCCGGTTCAGGGATAAGATCAAGAGCTTCGCGAGCAAGCCCGCTCCCACAGTTGACCGGGTCGTTCACAGATTTTGTGTACGCCACCGATCCAATGTGGGAGCGGGCTTGCTCGCGAAAGCGGTCGCACATTCACCCAATCAACTCGAAGACCACCGCACCGACCCATCCTCCCCAATAAACGTCTCTTCGATGTTCTCCCCTACCAACCGCACTTTCACATAACCGTTCAACACCCGATCCGGGTACGCCTCATCCCGCGCATTTTGAGTTTCCGACCACAACACCCGCGCATGCCCGTTCAGCTCACTGGCATTGCCGTAGGGAATCGCCCCATGCCCGGCGCAACGCGCATGCAACCCGCCTTGCGCGGCGTAGCAGATGCCGTTGTGCAAATGCCCCCAATACCAGTAATCCGGCTCACGACCCAAGGCATCGCACACCGGTTGATACAGCGCCGTCTTGTTGTGCCCGGAAATGTCGAAGCCCTGGTGATGACTGAGCACCATGATTTTCTTGCGCTGGGGCAGGCTTTTCATCCAGTCGATCTGCGGTTGGTTCAGGGTGCCATCCATGTACAGATTCATGGCGTCCGAGGCATACGCCGTGTCGAGGCCGATCACCAGCCAATCGTCGTTGTATAGCGCGAAGTAACTGGTGCCCTGCTGCGCGGGAAAGCGCTTGGCCAGTTCCTTGAAATAGCCGTGGGCGCCGCTGTACATCTCGTGGTTGGAATTGAGAGTGAACGAGCCCTGCGTGCCCATCGGCCAGCCGGCCATGTCCACGTCTTCCTGGGAATGGGTGCCGGCGTAATACACATCCCCCAGGTGAATGGTGAAATTGGCTCGGGCCAGTTGCATCTGATTAGCCACCGCCACCGCCGGGGCATGGCTGTCGAACGGTCCGGTGCCCCAGTCGCCGGCGATCGCCAGGGTCACGTCGCGATCCATTTTCACCAGTGCCGGGTCAGTGGCGAACGGCGCGTGATGCCGCAGGTTTTCGATCCATTTCAGCAGGGCTTCACTCCATAACAGGTCGAGCAGTTCCCATTTGCGGCAACCGAGCAGACTGCCGTCCTTCAGCACCCGGGTTTGTAGCTCATCCACCGTTTGCGGCAGCGGGCTGGCATTGCCGATACGCAGGATCGACAAGCCATGGGACAACTCCCACGGCACGCCCGGCTGATCGTCCGGCAACTCGCCGTGCTTGAGCACGTACTGCGCCTGATCGTGGCCGCGTTTGAGCAACGCAATGATGGCTTCGAACTCCTGGGGTTCGAGCTCGCTGACGAGCTTCATCCAGGCCATTTCCACGCGCGTGAGCAAACCATGCAGCCGCACTTTGACCTTGTCGTACTCGTGTTCCCAATGACTGACCAATGACATGTCGCTTTCCTCCATCCGTAGTGGAATCACAGGGTTTTCATGAACTCGATGAGCGCCCGCTTATCGAGTTCCGACAGCTGCGTGCCGTACAGATGGCCGCCGTTGTGGTTGCCCTCCAGACGGGTGTCGTATTTGAAGTCCGCCGAGGCTTTCATCTGCTGGCCACTGGTGACGAAGCCGACTTTGTCCTGGTCATACACATCGGAGCCGGTGAAGAACACCAGCGGTCTCTTTTCCGGTGGTTGCAGCAAGTCCCACAGGGTCGGCACCGAACCGTTGTGCAAGTACGGCGCGCGCAACCAGACGCCGTCGGTGGGCGTGTTGCTGTAGCTCTGGGTCTTGCGATAGGCGCCAAAGTCGAACGGCGATTTCTTGAAGCCATGGAAAGCCGTCACTAAACCATTGGTGAACGAGTTCAGCCGATGGGGATCGGTGCCCAGTTCATCAATGCTGGTGGTGACCTGACCGGTGTCGGTGCGGCCGAAATCGTGGCAACCGGCGCAGTTGTTTTCCCAGACCGGTTTGCCCCGGGCGACTTTGGCCTGATCCAGCGTGAACGGCCATGCCGGCGCCTTGTGGCCCAGCAACCAGTTGGTCACTCGGTTGAAGCTGGCCGGCAGCACCGACTCCGGCGTTGCGCCCACAGCCATCGCGGCCGCGTAGTTGCGCTCATGGATGTCGTTGTTGTTGCCGTCCCAGTGCAGGTACAGCGACTCCCGCGGCTTCTGGTTCCAGACTTGCGGCAAGTCGACGGTGCCGATGGTCGAGTCATCCGGAAAGCCGAACACCACCATTTTCGTCGGGTTGAAGGTGTCGGTGCGCCCCGGCCCTTGCGGTGCGCGCAGGCGTTGCCAGGCATAGGCCTGTTTCTGCTTGACCAGCGCGCTCGTGGCCATCGGAATGATCACGTAGCGGTTGTACAAGCGCTCGAAAAACCCGAGCTGGAACTTGCTGTTGATCGCCGTCATCACCGCGTCCGGGGTGAATGTCGGGTCGCTGGCACAATTGTAGGCGAACCACTGGAAGGCCTGCAGTTGCAGGGTGTTGGCCGGAGCGGTGGCCACCGGGATGGCGACATCGCTGGTATTGGCCCGGTAGGAGCCGGTGTGACACAGGGCGCAGTTGGGCTCTACGGTCGGGTAGCCGATCTGCCGCTTGGCCATGCCGATCGGCAGGTCCTTGCCGTTCTCGTAGAGGAAACCGAAGACTTCGTAGCCGCCGGGTTTCGGCAGTTTATCCGGGCACATCTGCGGCAATACGGCGAACAGGTAATAGGGAATCCGCGCCTCGATGCCCAGGCCGATGGCGCCGTATTTGTAGTGATCCTCATCGGAGGCGTATTGCTCTGCCGGCACCACCCGCAGCATCTGGTACCAGGTTTCGTAACAGATAAACCCCAGCGCCAGTACCACGACCAGCGTGGCGACTTTGAAGCTGTGCCGCTGCCAGCGTCGCGCCCACGCTGCGCGCCACTCATACCAGCCGTCACGAAGCAACGCCAAGGGTCGATTGGCTGGCGCGCTGCCCAGGTACAGCAGAACCCCGAGGATCAGGAACATGCTCAGATCGCCCAGCAGCATCGGCACAAACACCTGAGCCTGGTTGCTGGTGTTGATCAGGTAGATCCAGAACGCCACGGCGACCAGTCGCGACAGCACGCATAGCCATGAATGCACGACGTATCTTGGTGCGTTGAAGCCAGACGGCATGTAGAACAGGCTGATCCCCACCAACAGCATGCCGGCGTTTTCCAGCCACGGATCGGAGAGCTGCGGCGGCATCCCGAGCATCGAGGTCAGCAACGCCGGCGCAAACAGCGCCGGAATCGCGAAGACCATGTTCATCACAATGCCTATCCAGATGAAGCGTTGAAACCAGCGGATGTAACTGTCCATATTTTTCCCCAGATCGTTCCCACGCTCCGCGTGGGAATGCATCCCGTGACGCTCTGCGTCACACAAGCGGACGCAGAGCGTCCATGGCGGCACTCCCACGCGGAGCGTGGGAACGATCACCTAGCCGAGGGCCGTTTTCTCCAGGTGTTGCAGGATGATCGGGTACACATCGACCACCGCATTCTTGCCGAACATGCAGTCGATATGCCCGTAACCCGGCACTACATGCCGGCTGTAGCGCTCCGGTCCATGGGCTTTGCACACGCGCTCATAGGTCTTGAGCGTGCTTTCCGGCAGGTAGCACTGGTTGTCTTCGCCGCTGATGAAGCAGATCGGCATGGTCAGCCGGTCGAAGTGCGGCATGTAGACGTCCTGGCCCTTGAAGTCCACCAGATGGCCTTTGCGCAGGATCAACGCCAAGTGCTCGAAGGTCTGCATGTTCGATTCGCCGAACAGCTCATGCAGGTTGTCATGCAGGGTCTCGTTGAGCGTGTCATGCCGGTACAGCGACGCGTACATGAAGGTGATGCGATGGCACACCGGGTTGGTGCAGTAGCCCTGAGCCTCGATGCGGGCATACCCGTTGAGGGCCTTGTCGTAGAGCTTGTTGAACCAGCTCTCCTTGTTGTCGGCATACGCGGTGAGGGATTTGATGCCGATGGCGTCAAGCATCCCCGGAAGGTGCAGACCTGCCTTGAGCCCGGTTGCCGTGGCGACCACCGTATCCGCCGCGATCTGCGAACACACCACCGAACGCACGCCCTGCAATCCGGCCAGCAACGACATGAAGAAGGTGGTCGCCCCGTAGCAATGCACCACGCATTGCACGTCCGCGGCCTTGGTTGCTTGCTGGATCTGCGCGATGGCGGCCTTGAAGTCGTATTGCGCAATCTGATCGCCGTTCCATTCCTTCTTGCTCGCGGGCAATAGAATGCTCACCCGCAAATCCAGCAGCCAGACGTCGTACTCGTGCTTGCACAGGTACTCCAGCAGGTTGGTCTGGATGGTGTCGGTGGAGAAAATATTCGAGCCTACGCCCAAACCGTGGACCAGCATCACCGGCCCTTTGCTGCCGCCCTGATAGCGGGTCAGGCGTAGCTGTACGTTGTCTTCGGTCTGGAAGAACTGCACGCTCGGGATCGGCGCATCCAATGGGCGTTTCTGCCGCGGCGGTGCGTCAGGGTTGAAGTAGATGTCACCCGCGAACACGCCGCCGTAGCTCTCCCACAAGATGCCGGCGAAGAACTTGCCGAACCGCGCCAGCCCATCGATACGCTCGCGTTCGTTGCGGGCATTGAGCACCTTCATGGTGGTCATCTGCTTGGCGAAATCGACTGGATGGATGTGCATCACACCCGAACCCATCACCTCGCCGGTCTTGTCCGACCCGCGATACAGCGTTACGTAGAGGGTGCTGGTGTCGTGCCAGACGTTCAGCACGCCGTTGTCTTCGGGCACGGTTTTGAAGGCGCTGAAGTAATAATCGCTGCCGTCCTCGGCGGTCAGTTTCATGTCGTAATTCATGTGCCGCACGCCGACTTGTTCCTGATACTCCTCGAACAGGTTGAAAACGCCATTGCTGGCGGTCAGCGGCTCCGGCGACAGGCCCGGCGCATTGAGCGTGCCGACCAGCGTCGCGGCGTGTTCCGGCTCCTTGATCATGCGGTTGAGGTCGTTGGCGGTGATGGTCAGGGTGAACTCGATCGGCGAGTTATCCGACTCGCCGCGTTTGGCCGCCGCCTCGTAGAGTTTGAGATCGGTGCCTTGAGGCTGGGTGAAGTCCTTGGAGAAATAGCCCTTCATGGTCTCGGTGAACTGCACGCCAAGGGTTGGCGGCGCCACCTGTTTGCGCGGCGCAGAGGGCAACGTGTAATCGATATGCCAACCGCGATCGGCCGCCAGCAGGCCCATGTTGCGCTCGCTCACGGCGGAGATGGTCAGCAGCGGATTGACCGCCAGGGAAGTCGGAATCACCGCGCCGTCGGTCACGTACAACCCGGCATAGACATTGGTGCCACTGGCGCTGCTGAATACCTGCCCCTTGTGGTTGACCACGCCCTGTTCCGCGTCCTCGCCCATCACACAACCGCCCAACGGGTGGACGGAAACGATGCTGTGTTTGAGCAGCTCGGTCCAGATCGGGTTCTCGACCCAGATCCCGCCTAATGCCTTGGTGCTCTGGTGCAGACGCTCGTTACCGAGTTTGACGTTTTCCTGCTCGCCAACACCCGGCCAGTCGATGCGCAGCTGATCCTTGCTGTCGAGCACCATGCGACCCTTGCCGTCATCGTGACTCATGATCAGGTAGGTCTGCATGTTGTGCAGGGCGCCGTGATACGGGCCACGCAGGAAGCTTTCGGTTTCGCGCTCGGCGTACTTGAGCTTGCCGCTGAAGCTGTCATCGGTGGGTTTGCCGATCAACCCGGCGAACGCGGCCATGCTCGGCACCATGGGTCGGCCGAGCGCGCCGGGGATAGAACCTTCTTCGATGACCATGCGGCTGCGCCAGTCGCCTTCGGTGCGCATGTCGATGATCGAGGTGATGCACGGGCCGACCGGTTTCATTTCACTGGCCGGATGCGCGCCAAAACCGATGCCGTTGATCGGTTGGTCGCAGTTGTGACCGAAACCGAGGATGTCGCCATTGCCGCTCATGTTTTCGCCGAGCTGATTGGACGTCGACAGACCTTTGTCCCGAGAGCGCAGGAGGATTTCGGTGGAGCCCAGGGTGCCGGCCGACACCACGACGATGTCCGCCTTGACGAATAGCGTCGGTGCCGAGAACTTCTCGCGGCCGCTGTCCAGGTATTGGAAATGCACAATCCAACCGTCGCCGTCGGCGTCACGCTCCAGATGCCGCACCTCGGCCTGGCAGAAAATTTCCGCGCCGTGGTTCCAGGCATCCGGCAGGTAATTCATCAGCGTGGTGTTCTTGGCCTTGTTGTTACAGCCCGACACGCAGTCGCCGCAGTGGTTGCACGGTAATTGCTCGACGCCGACGTGGTTGAGGTTGTTCGGCAGTTTGTCGAAGGTCACGTTGATCGGCGGCTTGTAGAAGTGCGCGCCTTGCTTGAGGTAGTCCGCGGATTTTTTGTTGGCTTCCAGTTTCGGCAACACCGGCGACGTGCCTGGGTAAGGATTGGGCTTGAGCATCTCCCGAGCCCGGGCGTATCCATCCTTGAGCAACGTGTCGCGGTGTTCACGCACCGCCAACGGCCAACGTGGATCGTCGAACACGCCGGGCTCCGGTTCCAGCGCAACGTTGGCGTTGATCAGCGACGTGCCGCCCAGGCCGCAACCGACCACCACGTTCTGCTGGGCATTGACGTGCAGGTCGAACAACCCGGTGCGCGAACCGATGTGCCCATCCGGGTCATGGACTTGCAGTTCTTCAGTGGCCGCCAGCATCGTATTGGGGTATTCGCCGGGCTGTATTTCCCGGCCTCGCTCCAGCAGGCACACCCGCTTGCCGGCCCGGGACAGGCGCGACGCCGCGATCCCGCCGCCATAGCCGGAGCCGATGACGATCACGTCGTAGTGTTCCTTGATGTCGCTGATGGGCGTGGCGATCCGTGTCATGGGTCATTTCCTCTCAGGCAGATGGGCAACTCTGTGGTTGCCTGCAATCGAAAGACGAACAAACGCCTGGTCACCGGGCACGGTCGGGCCTCAATGGCAGCGGCGTTATGGGCAGGGAGCTATAGGCGAGCGCGCTGATTGGCGGCGCGACGGTGAATCCGTTTACGCAGCAAGGTGGCGGGTGTCGGAACACAGGTTATGCAGGGGCTGGGGTGCGAATGTGGCTGCGAGCGATGTGGCTGGCTATCCATCACGCGTTCTCCCTGAACCAGATGTGGATAAGTGACGGCTGTCCTTTGTGCCTGTGAGTGAAGACAGGCGACAGATCGAAGTCAAGGAAGTGCCTTAGAACTGTATGAAATCTGATCTATCGCGTTGTAGCCTATATGGGCTGTGGCTCGTAGGGTTTAGCGAACAAGTTATCCACATCTCCACCCACAGCTATTGGGGACAACTGTGGATGACGGGGCAAATTTATTCACAAAAAACCAAGAAAAACCGTGACTTATCCGGAAGCAGGGTTTTACGCAAGCATTGATCGTTTTTTGATCAGAAGCCTGCAGGCCACGGTTTATATGACGTGCAGAGGATGGCGAACACCTTATCCACAGAAGCGCCAACAGACTTTGGGGGCAACTTTGCAGGTTCTGTGGAAAACCGCTGAAAGCCGCGAAAATTCAGGGTTTGCGGAAGAATCAGGGGAAGAAAAGGGTCAATTGAGCATTATTTGATCAACTCACTGAAAGCCCCGGTTTATATAGCCTGTAGCTGACAGCGAACATCTTATCCACAGAAGCGCCAACAGAGATTGGGGGCAAGTATCGGCTCATGAGCGACGTTGTTCTGTGGAAAAAGCTCGAAAAAACCGTGGCTTAGGTTGGGTGTTTTTTGTACTGAGGGCTGGAGGGCTTGATGGGCATGGGGTGTAGCGAGGCGCGAACATGTTATCCACAGAAGCGCTAACAGGGATTGTGGGTAACGTTGATGTGCACATAATCAGTGTTCGACACTGAACCCATGTGAGAGCGGGCTTGCTCGCGAAGGCTGACTGGCATTCAAAATCGATGTCGACTGACCCGCCGCTTTCGCGAGCAAGCCCGCTCCCACACGAACAGGGCTCAGCCTTAAGGCCGATACATCAAATAGGCTTCCCCCGTGACCCGAATCATTGGGTGGGGCGTGATCTGGCAGGTATCGACGATCCGGAAGCCATGGCGCTCATAAAACCGCCGGGCGCCGGTGTTCACCGCATAGTCGATCAGGCTCAAGCCGTTGAGCCCCAACCGGTTGGCACGGTCGTAGGCGTAGGCGAGGAATTGCTTGCCCAACCCCTGATTGCGCCAGCCCTCATGCAGGGCCAGGCTCGAAATATAAAGGGTATCGGGGATTTCCATCGTCGCATACGGCGCCAGGACCGGATCGGTCACGGGAGCGGCCTGCGGATCGTGGCGCATCGCGTAGCTGTGCAGCATGCCGATGACCTTTCCCTCGGCCTGCGCGATCAGGCAGTTCTGATAAGAGAAATCAACGTCTTCACGTGCGTAACGACTGGCACCGACCTCCAGCAAGTCCTGGCCAGGCTGCGCCAGTTGGCTCCAGATGTAATCCGCCGCACCTTCTGAGGAAATCTGAAACAAGCGAGCAATCTCCCGCGCATCCGCGCGCAGGGCCGAACGAAACTCAACTGCCATTTACCGGGCTCCACAGGACCGTTAGCGAACCACGCCTTCTTCAATCAGCAACTTGAGAATGGCTTCGGCGCCCGCCTGCGCGGTGACGCCCTTGAGCACTTGCCCGCCTCCGCCACTGGCCTTGGCCGTCGCGGCCTTCATGCGGTCTGCACCGCTCTTGGCCTTGATCACTTTCAAGCGTTTTGGCCGTGGCTTGGCCGGTTGCAGCGTGGCCACCGCCAGCAGTTCATCGTCGATCACTTCGACTTCATCCGCCTGCAACACCCCGCGCCGCGCTGGACCGTAGGCGCTCTGCCGAGGCTTGGGTGCCGCGTTATCCACAGTCGCCAGAAATGGCAGGCGCACTTTCAAGCGACGACGCTGCCCGCGCGGCAAGGCCTGCAGCACCAGCGCCGAACCACCATCGATGGATTCGACCTGCGCCAACCCCACCACCAGTGGCCAGCCAAGGCTTTCCGCCAGCAGGAACGGCAACATGCCCGAACCTTCACCGGTTTCCGCCTGGCTGCCGGTCAGCACCACTTGTGCCCCGGCATCGCGCAGATACGCGGTCAACGCCGGCAGCGCATCAGCACCTTCCGGTTGCTCCAGCACATGCAGCTGTTCCAGGCCCATGCCCAGATAAGCGCGCAGTGCCGGTTCCGCGACGTCGCCGGCATGCAGCACTTGCAGGTTATCCCCAGCCAGTTGCAAACCCAGTTCAACCGCCCGCGCATCCTGCTCGGCGCGGCGTGGCCGGCCGGAGGTCGGGTGGGCACCGATGGACACCAGACTGATGATTTTCGTGCTCATAACCCTTTCCTTCCCTTAAGCCGCATCGCGCTTGGCTTCATTGCGGTAAGCCTCTACCGCATCGATCAAGGCTTGAAGAATCTCGGCGCTCTCGCCGATCACCGACAGGTCGGCCCGTTTGATCATGTCGCAGCCAGGATCGAGGTTGATCGCCACCACCTTGTCGCAGGCACCGATGCCTTGCAGGTGCTGGATTGCCCCGGAGATACCCACCGCCACGTAAACCCGTGCCGTGACCCAGGTGCCAGACGCACCGACCTGACGGTCCCGGGCCATGAAGCCGTCGTCCACCGCCACTCGCGATGCACCTTCGGTCGCGCCCAACGCCTCGGCCGTCCTGTGGAAAAGTCCCCAGTCCTTGACCCCGTTACCGCCGGAGAAGATGAACTCGGCTTCGGCCATCGGAATCGCCGCCGGATCCACCGCCACCGCGCCCAGATCTTCGATCCGCGACAGGCTGCGAGCGACCGCTGTGGATAACTCCACCGGCAAGGCCTCATGACGGGTTTCGCTGACCGGTTCAGCGCATTCGGCCGCAGCCAGAATCAAGCGAGCGACCGGACGTGCAAGGTCTTGCAAACCAGCACCGGCGCGGCCGATGCACTCCTGATCCTTGACCTGCCAGACCCGCGTGGCCGGGCGTTCGCCCAATGCGGCGGCAAAGCGTCGACCGAGTTCGCCACCACCGCTGCGACTGTCCGGCAGCAACCAGTGACGAGGGCTGAACTGGTTATCAACAGCCCGCAGGCCCTGGACTCGTTGTTCCGGTGCATAACCGCTGAATTCGTCGCCCTCAAGCACCAGCAAGCGATCCACGCCAGCCGTGGCGAAGGCGTTTTCCTTGTGCTCACCGAAGACCACGGCCAGTACCGCGCCGTCCTTGCCGGCCAACTGATGAGCCAGGCCGAGCAAGTCGCGGTCGTGGCTGCTCAAGCGGCCGCCGACCATGTCCGGCACCACGCTGATGTAGAACGCAGGTGCAGCCACTTGATGCAGCGGCAATTGCACTTCAACCGCGGCCGAGCGTTTGGTCGCCCCGCCCTGCTGAGCGCCGCTGCGGTCAATCCGTTTGATGCCGTTGGGGCCGATAAAACCGATCCCGTGAGGATTTTTGCGGATGAGGCCGTTAGGCCCCATCCAGCTGTGTTGCGCCGGTTGCATGGCCGCATGCAGCGGGTGCAAGCGGTTGCGGGCGATCCATTCGGCGCGTGGGTCGCGGCGGATAATGTCGCTCATCAATGCACCTCCGCAGGTTCACGTTTGGCCGGTGCCGATGGCTTTCCCGGCGTTGCGTCTTCGAGCAACGCATCGGCCACCAGTTCGGCAATGTCCTTGATCATTGGACGCGGTTCGACCACGCCTTCGAGCATCGCAGTGCACTGTGGACAACCCACGGCCACCAGTTCGGCACCGGTTTCGCGGATGTCTTCCATGCGCATGTCGGGAATCCGCTGCTTACCCGGAATGTCGGTGATCGGTGCACCGCCACCGCCGCCGCAGCAGCGTGAACGGAAACCTGAGCGTTGCATCTCTTTCACTTCAATCCCGAGTGCGCGCAGCACTTCACGCGGCGCCTCGTATTCACCGTTGTAGCGGCCGAGGTAGCACGGGTCGTGATAGGTCACGCTGCTGCCTTTGTGCTGGCCGAGGTTCAGGGCGCCTTCGCCAATGATCTCCGCCATGTAAGTGCTGTGGTGCTGCACGAGGTAGTTACCGTCGAAGGCGCCGTACTCGTTTTTCAGCACGTGGAAACTGTGCGGGTCGCACGTGACGATGCGGTTGAAGCTGTACTTGGCCAGGGTCTGGATGTTGCGTTTGGCCAACAGCTGGAAGGTCGCTTCGTCGCCCAAGCGTCGGGCCACGTCACCGCTGTCGCGCTCTTCAAGACCCAGCACCGCGAAGTCGACCTTGGCCGCTTTCAGCACTTTGACGAAGGCGCGCAGGGTGCGCTGGTTGCGCATGTCGAAGGCACCGTCACCGACCCAGAACAGCACGTCGGTGGATTTTTTCTCGCTGAGCAGGTTCAGGTTCAAATCCGCCGCCCAGTTCATCCGCCCGCCCGGCGCGAAGCCGCCCGGGTTGTCGGTGGCGATCAGGTTTTCCAGGACTTCGGCACCCTTGTTCGGGGTCGCGCCTTTTTCCAGAGTCAGATGGCGACGCATGTCGACGATGGCGTCGACGTGCTCGATCATCATCGGGCATTCCTCGACGCAGGCACGGCAAGTGGTGCAGGACCACAGGGTTTCAGCGTCCACCAGACCGTTGACGATTGGTTGATGCGGATTACCACCGTGTTCGCCGATGGATTTGCCCGGATAGGGGCTTCCGGCGAACTTGGCATCAGTGCCACCGGCCAGGCCAACGACCATGTCCTGAATCAGTTTTTTCGGGTTCAGCGGCTGGCCGGCGGCGAACGCCGGGCACGCGGCTTCACATTTACCGCACTGCACGCAGGCGTCGAAGCCGAGCAGTTGGTTCCAGGTGAAATCCTTGGGTTTTTCCACGCCCAGCGGAGCGTTCGGGTCATTCAGGTCCAGCGGTTTCAAACCGGTGGAACGACCGCCACCAAAACGTTCGGCGCGACGGTGCCAGGCCAGGTGCAAGGCACCGGCGAAGGCGTGCTTCATCGGCCCGCCCCAGGTCATGCCGAAGAACAGTTCGCTAACGCCCCACAGCACACCGACGCCGAGGATCGCAGCCACCACCCAACCACCGAAGTTTTCCGGAAGGATGCCGGCAACCGGCAGGGTCAGCAGGAAGAACGACGCCGAGAACGCCATCAGGCTTTTCGGCAAGCGCATCCACGGGCCTTTGGACAAGCGGGCCGGTGGGTTGCGACGGCGCAGGAACATAAAGATCGCGCCGACAAACATCACCGCCGACATCAGCAGCAGTGCATAACCGAGGATGCGGTTATGCAGGCCAAAACCATGCACCAGAATCGCCAGCACAATCGACGCCACCGCACCACCGGCCGTGGCGACGTGGGTGTTGGCAATGTATTTGTCCCGCGCGACGACGTGGTGCAAATCGACCATGTAGCGTTTGGGCATGGCGAACAGACCGCCGATCAGGTCGACTTTCGAAGCCCGGCCCTGACGCCACATAGCCACCCGCCGCAACGCGCCCAGGACAGCCAGGCCCAAGGCAGCGAACAACAGGATTGGAAGAAGGGTGTTCAACATGTGGAGCTCCCAAAGACCTCGGGGTCTTGCAGGCCTAACTACCTGGATGCCTTGCTCGAATCCCTGTAGGAGCGAGGCTTGCCCGCGAAGGCGATGGATCAGCCGACATCAATGTTGAATGTCAGTCCGCCTTCGCGGGCAAGCCTCGCTCCTACAGGTTATCCACAAGCTCTTAGAAATCCTTGCACAACCGCAACGCGTCATAGATCGCCGCGTGGGTGTTGCGCTGGGCCACGCAGTCGCCGATGCGGAACAGCAAGTAGCCGTCGCCCGCCTGGCTCAGCGAAGGCTGAGGCTTGATCGCGAACAAAGCTTCGATGTCCATCTGGCCTTTGTTGCGCGAGCCTTCCTTCAGCGCGTAGTAGATTTCCTCGTCCGGACGCACGCCGTTTTCGACGACGACCTGGTCCACCACCCGCTCCTCTTTGGCGCCGGTGTATTCGTTTTCCAGTACCGCCACCAGCTTGTCGCCTTCGCGGTAGACCTTCTCCAGCATCATGTCCCCGGTCATGATCACTTCTTTCGGGTACATGCTGCGGTAGTAAGTCGGGAACGACGTACCGCCGATGGCCACGCCCGGTTTGATGTCGTCGGTGACGATCTCGACCTGGCTGCCCTTGTCGGCGAGGAAGTCGGCCGTCGACATCCCGGTGAACTCGCAAATGGTGTCGTAGACCAGCACGTTCTTGCCCGGCGCAACCTTGCCGTCAAGGATGTCCCAGCTGCTGACCACCAAGCCTTCAGCCGCGCCCCAGTGTTCGTTCTGTTCCAGGAACGGATGACCGCCGACGGCGAGCACCACCACGTCCGGACGCAGGTCGAGAATGGTTGCCGCATCGGCTGCCACGCCCAGGCGCAGGTCGACTTTCAAACGCGCCAGTTCCAGTTGAAACCAGCGAGTGATACCGGCGATCTGGTCCCGTTGCGGCGCTTTCGACGCGGTAGTGATCTGCCCGCCGATGAATTCTTTCTTCTCGAACAGGGTCACGTCGTGGCCACGTTCAGCCGACACACGAGCCGCTTCCATCCCGGCAGGACCGGCACCGACCACCACGACTTTGCGCTTCACCCCGGTCGATTTCTCGATGATGTGCGGCACGCCCATGTATTCACGGGAAGTCGCGGCGTTCTGGATGCACAACACGTCCAGGCCCTGGTACTGACGGTCGATGCAGTAGTTGGCGCCGACACACTGTTTGATCTGGTCGACCTGGCCCATTTTGATCTTGGCGATCAAATGCGGGTCGGCGATGTGGGCGCGGGTCATGCCGACCATGTCGACGTAACCGCCTTCCAGAATACGGGTTGCCTGGTTCGGGTCCTTGATGTTCTGCGCGTGCAGGACCGGGGCCTTCACCACTTCCTTGATACCGGCGGCCAAATGCAGGAATGGCTCCGGTGGATAACTCATGTTCGGAATAACGTTGGCCAAGGTGTTGTGGGTGTCGCAACCCGAGCCCACAACGCCAATGAAGTCGATCATGCCGGTGTCGTCGTAGTACTTGGCGATCTGTTTCATGTCCTCGTGGGACAAACCATCCGGGTGGAATTCATCACCGCACAGACGGATGCCGACGCAGAAGTCCGGACCGACTTCCTTACGCACTGCCTTGATCACTTCCAGGCCGAAACGCATGCGGTTTTCGAAGCTGCCGCCCCATTCATCGGTACGCTTGTTGACCCGCGGGCTCCAGAACTGGTCGATCATGTGTTGGTGCACAGCGGACAACTCGACGCCATCCAGGCCACCGGCCTTGGCCCGCGCGGCTGCGCTGGCGTAGTTGCCGATCACCCGCCAGATTTCTTCCGGCTCGATGGTTTTGCAGGTCGCGCGGTGCACCGGTTCACGGATGCCCGACGGCGACAGCAGGGTTGGCCAATGCTCGCCGTCCCAGCGGGAACGACGGCCCATGTGGGTAATCTGGATCATGATCTTGGCGCCATGCTTGTGCATGGCGTCGGCCAGGTTCTGGAAGTGCGGAATGATCCGGTCGTCGGCCAGGTTGACCGACTTCCACCAGCCTTGAGGGCTGTCGATGGCCACGCTGGAGGAACCGCCGCAAATCGCCAGGCCGATCCCGCCCTTGGCTTTCTCTTCGTAATACTTGACGTACCGGTCGGTGGTCATGCCGCCGTCGGTGGCGTAGACCTCGGCGTGCGCGGTGCTGAGCACGCGGTTGCGGATGGTCAGTTTGCCGATCTGGATCGGCTGGAACATTGCTTCGAAAGCCATGGCGGGGTCCTCGACTTACAACGGCTTGACGGTGAACAAACCGTCGTCGTGGCCTTCTTCGGAGCCACCGTAGACTTGTTCGGCGACCGTGCGGATCTTGCTGCCGCGAGCGGCCAGGATCTGGTCCATGGCGCCGGCGAACCAGCCAGTGAACATGTAGTCGACCTTGCGCCCGACCTTGCCGTACACGTAGACAAATGCGGAGTGTTCGAGCTTGACGCTGGCGGTGCCTTTGTCGAGGTCGATGTCCTGAATCTTGAACAAGCCCCAGCCGCGTTGCGACAGACGCTTCATGTAGTGCTCGAACACTGCGACGCCTTCCAGGCCGTGGCATTCAGCTTCTTTTTCACACCAGTGCCAGGCGGACTTGTAGCCGGCCTTGTAGAGGATTTCGGCGTAGGCTTCGGCGCCCAGCACTTCCTCGATGCCCATGTGGTTGTTGACGAAGAAATGGCGCGGCACATACAGCATCGGCAGGGCGTCAGAAGTCCAGATACCGGTTTCGCTGTCGACTTCGATTGGCAATTGCGGGGCGATCTTGGCCATGGAAACTTAACTCCAGAAAATTCGTTGTGTTGCCCCCGGCACGGACGGCCGGGGGAAAGGATTCAGAGATGCGGTGGCTTATTCGCCCCAAACGTCTTTGAGGACGTTCACCCAGTTCTCGCCCATGATCTTGCGCACCACCCGCTCGGAATGGCCGCGTTTGAGCAGGGTCTCGGTCAGGTTCGGGAACTCGCCCACGGTGCGGATGCCCAGCGGGTTGATGATCTTGCCGAAGCTGGTCAGACGGCGGGCGTAGCCCTTGTCATGGGTCAGGTATTCGAAGAAGTCCTGGCCATGGCCCTGGGTGAAGTCGGTGCCGATGCCGATGGCGTCTTCGCCGACGATGTTCATGGTGTATTCGATGGCTTCGGCGTAGTCGTCGATGGTCGAATCAATGCCCTTGGCCAGGAACGGCGCGAACATGGTCACACCAACGAAACCGCCGTGATCGGCGATGAACTTCAGCTCTTCGTCGGATTTGTTGCGCGGGTGCACTTTCAGACCCGACGGCAGGCAGTGGGAGTAGCAGACCGGCTTCTTGGATTCGAGGATGACTTCTTCGGAGGTTTTCGAGCCGACGTGGGACAGGTCGCACATGACGCCGACACGGTTCATCTCGGCGACGATTTCACGACCGAAACCCGACAGGCCGCCATCGCGCTCGTAGCAACCGGTACCGACCAGGTTTTGGGTGTTGTAGCACATCTGCACGATACCGACGCCGAGCTGCTTGAAGACCTCGACGTAGCCGATCTGGTCTTCAAACGCGTGAGCATTCTGGAAGCCAAAGAGGATGCCAGTCTTGCCCTGCTCCTTGGCCTTGCGGATATCGGCGGTGGTGCGCACCGGAATCACCAGATCGCTGTTCTCGCGGATCAGCTTCTGGCTGGCGGCGATGTTGTTGACAGTGGCCTGGAAGCCCTCCCACACCGACACGGTGCAGTTGGCCGCGGTCAGACCGCCCTTGCGCATGTCTTCAAACAGCTCGCGGTTCCACTTGGCAATAATCAGCCCGTCGATAACGATGCTGTCGGCGTGCAATTCGGCTGGGCTCATCAGGCTGTCCCCTATTAGCGATTCATGCGCCGAATCGTGTGCCGGCGCTTTGGGGCCAGCATATGCCTGAGGGCCGGGGCAGCCGGGTGCAAAAACGACAGAGGGTTTGCCGAAAGCGTCAATCCGCGACAAAGGGTCGTCAACAGGCGTCATTGCCTACCTATCCAACGCCGCCCGCTTGGGCCAGAATTCGCCGCATCACTGGATGTTTTACTGAATGCATGACTGGATCAAGGGGCGGCGGCGTAATGAAATCTATCTTTCTGGCTTTGGCACTGATAGCGACTGGCGTACAAGCAGCTGAAGAAGCCGACGACAACCCCTGCGACGCCGTCGAAAACGAAATCCAGACCCTGGAATGCTCGGCCTACAGCAGAACCACCGCCGAACAGCTGCTGAGCGACAACTACCAAAGCCTGACCGAGCGCATGCAAACGCTTTACGGCAACAACAAGGCGCAACTGACCGACATCACCGCCAAAATCAAAACCGCGCAACAGCAATGGCTGAAAACCCGGGATGCCGATTGCGCAGTGGATGCATTTCCAGCGACCAGTGGTAGCAAAGCGTTCACCATTGCGCAGAACGATTGCGTGGCGCGGATGAGTGACGAGCGGTCGGAGTTTTTGGAGTCGATTGGGCAGGAATAAAGACATAAGAATGGAGAATTATTTGATCCCCCACGAAGTAGTGAGCCGCATCGTCGATGGAGCACTTCCTATTCGCGCCTGGCGCGAACACCTGAACCTTACGCAGGATGAAGTGGCCAAGCGTATGGGCATTTCCCAACCGGCCTTTGCCCAGCAGGAGACTGTCGCCAAGCCCCGCAAGGTGACACGTGAGAAAATTGCCGCGGCATTTGGCATCACTGCCAATCAGCTTGAGCTGTAAGAAACGACCAAGATCGCAGCCTGCAGGCTGCGATCTTTGGTCCTCCCACCGATTTCTGACTTAGCCCCTGTCACTCCAGGAATGGCGATTTATTGAATCGCTGGGGCACCACCATCAAGCTTGGTGCTTGCTCGTATTCATAACCCAACGCTGCAATGTCCATTACCTCGCTGATCTTTCGCGTCCAGGGCTTGAGTGCATCATTGTAATTGTGGCCCTCGGGGCCGTTTGTCAGTGGTGCGTAGTGCGGTGCCCATTGCTCGTTGTCTTGTGCCATCCGGGCCTGCCAGTCAGCCCAGACTTTGTCGACGAAACAATGATGAAGAAAGAACACCGGGTCATCTGGAGAAGTCATCGGTAGCATGTTGCCGCCCACCCAAAGATGAACCCGATTGTGCAACTGGGAACTCGAGGTTTTGACTTGTGGATCGCCTCGCTGCGTGATCCAACCCTCCAGACGGTTTCTGAAACCGCGTACACCATGACCGGAGTCATACGGCGGCGTGTCATACAAACTCTCGCCCATCACTATCTGCAGATCGTCAGGGGTTGGCAGAGAGTTCACCACCAGACCGAACTGCCGCTTTAACCCCGGCTCCGGCAGACCGTCATCAGGGTATGACGGAACGGGCCACTTCCCGTCCTTGAAGGCAAAAGGACCGCTCGCCACCCGCCAGTAGTCGTTCTCCACGCCATTTCCGCCCATGAAGTTGTCCGCCCATACCGGCGAGTTCTGCGGATCGGCAGCGTCCTCTGTCCAGTTCCAGTAAGGGATGGTGATCGAGGGGTCAATGGCCTGAAGATCATCTTCAAATTGAAGCAGGAACGCTCGATGCCAGGGTAGGAATGAAGGCCCTCGATGCGCTCCGTTTCGGTAGTTGGGATCGTTCGGCTCGTGAGGTAGAACTGTGGGCACCATCACCTGATGATGCTGATGCACATACTGATCGTATTTTCCTGATTCCTTGAGCTGGAGGCAGGCTTCGACAAACTGCCGCTTTTCAACATCGGTCAGCGAACGAATATTTTTTCGAAGTTTCATCTGACTCGATCCTTGAGGAATTAAACGGAGTGATCGCCCTGAAGCAGGCATGGTGTCCGGTAAACTTAGTCATGACATGGTTCGGCGTCTACTGTCAGAAATAATAGGTTAACCTCATCTGCCGACTAACGGTCGCAGCTCGGCAGCCGCCACGTTGCGGGATGACTTCACATCTCAAGTACGTCAACATCCGGGGCCAACCGGTTCGCTCATAGGGTCATCAATCCATGAAAATCTGCGGCATCGAAATCAAAGGCAGCGAAGCGATCATCGCCGTGGCCTCGCTCGACGGCCTGGCCCTGAGCCATGTCGAACTGAACACTAAGAAAATCGCCCTCGACGAGGACGACGAAGCCGCCAACGTCAAAGTCTTCGCCGCTCAGGTGGCGTCGTTTGTTCGCGAGAACTCCATCGACCGGATCGCGATCAAGAAACGCAGCAAGAAAGGCGAGTTCGCCGGTGGGCCGACTACGTTCAAGATCGAGGGGATTTTCCAGCTACTGGAAAATTGCGAGGTAACGCTGCTGTCGCCGCAGACCATCAATGCGCAGAACAAGAAGTTCGATTTTGCACTGCCGGAGACGCTGAACAAGTATCAGCATGAGGCTTACAAAGCGGCGTGTTCGGTGCTAATGAAGAAGTAACATTTTCTCTCATCAACACAGGTCATTGTGGGAGCGGGCTTGCCCGCGATGGCGGCGTGTCAGTCAACATCAACATTGAATGTGCCGGCCTCATCGCGGGCAAGCCCGCTCCCACAGGTTTCTCGGGTGTCGTCAGAATTACGCTTTAGCCGTACGTCGGTCTTCCCGTGGACACCGCTCAAACCGTGCCCGATAACTGCGGGTGAAATACGACGGCGATTCAAACCCGCACGCGATGCTCACTTCCAACACACTCATGTTCGTCTGACGCAGCAACTGCCGCGCCTTCTCCAGCCTCAACCGCAGATAGAAATTGCTCGGCGTGTCGTTCAGATGCAGGCGAAACAGGCGTTCGAGCTGACGCCGGGTCACTTTGATCGATTCCGCCAGCGCCAGCGTACTCAGCGGCGGTTCGCTGTGCTGTTCCATCTCCCCGATCACCTGCACCAGTTTCTTGTTGCTGATGCCATACCGCGTGGCGACTTCCATGCGCTGGTGGTCTTTGCGCGGGCGGATGCGCCCGAGTACGAATTGTTCGCTGACCTGGATCGCCAGTTCCGGGCCGTGGGCCTGGCCGATGAGGTCGAGCATCAGGTCAATGGAAGCCGTGCCGCCGGCGGAGGTGATGCGCCGACGGTCAATCTCGAACAGCTCCTGAGTGACGCTGAGCTGTGGATAAGACTCCTTGAAGGCATCGATGGCTTCCCAGTGCAGGGTCAGGCGATGGCCGTCGAGCAGGCCGGCTTCCGCGAGGATAAAACTGCCGGTGTCGATGGCGCCGAGGATCACACCTTCGTTATCCAAACGACGCAACCAGTGTTCCAGTGCCGGAGTGGCGAATTTCAGCGGTTCGAAACCGGCGACCACCAGCAACGTCGCGCCTTTCTTCAGGGGTTCCAGCGCCGCATCGGCGTTGACCGACATGCCGTTACTGGCCAGCACCGCCCCGCCATCAGCGCTCAACACATGCCAGCGGTACAGCTCGCCGCGAAAGCGATTGGCGACCCGCAGCGGCTCGATTGCCGAGATGAAACCGATCGCCGAGAAACCCGGCATCAACAAGAAGTAGAAATCCTGGGACATGGAGCGCACTCGATGGCAGGTAGCGAGAGGGCGGGTAGCGTGTGGACGTTGATACGCCACTTGCAACCGGCATTCAAGCGCGCAGGTCGCTGCAGTGCAAGAGCTGGTCGCCGCAGTGCGTTTTTACAGGGGCTCAGCTGCGTAACTTGGCATCACCGGCGCACGAAGACGCCCGGACCCACAATAACGACCTGCCGAGGAACCCGACATGAAACGACTGATCAGCAGCTGTGTTCTTGCACTCAGCGGTACCGCTTTTTTGAGCGCCAGCGTCATGGCGGCCGAACCCGCGTCGTGCCAGAACGTGCGCATGGGCGTAGTGAACTGGACCGATGTGATCGCCACCAGCGCCATGACCCAAGTATTGCTCGACGGCCTCGGCTACAACACCAAACAGACCAGCGCCTCCCAGCAAATCATCTTCGCCGGGATTCGCGACCAGCGCCTGGACTTGTTCCTCGGTTACTGGAACCCGCTGATGACGCAGACCATCACACCGTTTGTCGATGCCAAGCAGGTCAAAGTGCTTGAAGCACCGAGTCTCAAGGATGCTCGCGCCACCCTCGCCGTGCCGACTTACCTCGCCGACAAAGGCCTGAAAACCTTTGCCGACATCGCCAAATTCGAAAAAGAACTGGGCGGCAAAATTTACGGCATCGAGCCTGGCTCGGGCGCCAACACCCAGATCAAGGCGATGATCGCCAAGAACCAGTTTGGCTTGGGCAAGTTCCAGCTGGTCGAGTCCAGCGAAGCCGGCATGCTTGCGGCGGTGGATCGCGCCGTGCGGCGCAAGGAAGCTGTGGTGTTCTTCGGCTGGGCGCCGCACCCGATGAACGTCAACGTGCAGATGACTTACCTCACCGGCAGTGAAGACGCCCTCGGCCCGAACGAAGGCATGGCCACCGTCTGGACGGTCACCGCGCCGAAATACGCCGAGCAATGCCCGAACATTGGTCGTTTGCTGAGCAACCTGACCTACACCGCCGAAGACGAGAGCCGGATGATGCAGCCATTGCTGGATCACAAAGACGCCTTCGAATCGGCGAAGCAATGGCTCAAGGATCACCCGCAAGACAAGCAACGCTGGCTCGAAGGCGTGACCACCTTCGACGGCAAACCGGCTGCTGAAAACCTGAACCTGACCAGTAAATAAACCTGAAATGAACCACCGATTCGCAGCCCGACCGGGCTGCGAACGGGACCACCACGCCTAGCCATTTACCTAAAAAGCACACGCCTGAAAGGAACCGCCTCATGAACCACGACGTCATCATCACCTGCGCACTCACCGGTGCTGGCGACACGACCGCCAGAAGCCCACACGTGCCGGTCACCCCAAAACAAATCGCCGCGGCCGCCGTGGAAGCCGCCAAGGCTGGCGCCACCGTGGTCCACTGCCACGTTCGCGACCCGCAAACCGGCAAGTTCAGCCGTGACGTGGCGCTTTACCGCGAAGTGATGGAGCGTATCCGCGAGGCCGACGTCGACATCATCGTCAACCTCACTGCCGGCATGGGCGGCGACCTGGAAATCGGCGCGGGCGAGAACCCGATGGAGTTCGGCCCGAACACCGACCTGGTCGGCCCGCTGACCCGTCTGGCCCACGTCGAAGAACTGCTACCGGAAATCTGCACGCTGGATTGCGGCACCCTGAACTTCGGCGACGGCGACACCATTTACGTGTCCACCCCGGCCCAGCTACGCGCTGGCGCCAAACGCATTCAAGAGCTGGGCGTTAAGCCTGAGCTGGAAATCTTCGATACCGGTCACCTGTGGTTCGCCAAGCAGATGATCAAGGAAGGCCTGCTCGATAACCCGTTGTTCCAGCTGTGCCTGGGCATCCCGTGGGGCGCGCCGGCCGACACCACCACCATGAAAGCCATGGTCGACAACCTGCCGGCCGACGCGGTCTGGGCCGGGTTTGGCATCGGTCGCATGCAGATGCCAATGGCGGCGCAAGCGGTGCTGCTCGGCGGCAACGTGCGGGTCGGCCTGGAAGACAATCTGTGGCTGGACAAGGGTGTTCTGGCGACTAACGGCCAACTGGTCGAACGCGCCTCGGAAATCCTCAGCCGCCTCGGCGCCCGTGTTCTGACCCCAGCTGAAGGCCGGGCAAAAATGGGCCTGACCAAGCGCGGTTAAACGAACCTGCACCTAACCCTGTGGGAGCGGGCTTGCCCGCGAAGAGGCCGGTACATCCGCCACATCTCTTGTGACAGGAACGCCGCCATCGCAGGCAAGCCAGCTCCCACAGGTTTCTCGACCAATTTTCAGGACAGCATTCATGAGCTTTATCACTGATATCAAAACCTTCGCCGCGCTGGGCAGCGGTGTTATCGGCAGCGGCTGGGTTTCCCGCGCCCTCGCCCACGGCCTTGATGTGGTGGCCTGGGACCCGGCGCCCGGTGCCGAAGTGGCGTTGCGCAAACGCGTCGCCAATGCCTGGGGCGCACTGGAGAAACAAGGCCTGGCACCCGGCGCGTCGCAGGATCGTCTGCGCTTTGTCGCCACCATCGAAGAATGCGTTCGCGATGCGGATTTCATCCAGGAAAGTGCTCCCGAACGACTGGACCTGAAACTGGAACTGCACAGCAAAATCAGCGCGGCGGCCAAGCCCAATGCCTTGATCGGTTCCAGTACGTCGGGGCTGTTGCCGAGCGAGTTCTACGAGAGTTCGACCCACCCGGAACGCTGCGTGGTCGGGCACCCGTTCAACCCGGTTTACCTGCTGCCATTGGTGGAAGTGGTCGGGGGCAAAAATACTGCGCCAGAAGCGGTGCAAGCGGCGATGAAAGTCTATGAATCCTTAGGCATGCGCCCACTGCATGTGCGCAAGGAAGTACCTGGATTTATCGCCGACCGTTTGCTCGAAGCGTTGTGGCGTGAGGCGTTGCATCTGGTCAACGACGGTGTGGCGACCACCGGTGAAATCGACGATGCGATTCGTTTTGGCGCGGGCCTGCGCTGGTCGTTTATGGGTACTTTTCTGACGTATACCCTGGCGGGCGGCGATGCGGGCATGCGGCACTTCATGGCGCAGTTCGGGCCGGCGTTGCAGTTGCCCTGGACGTATCTGCCGGCACCGGAGCTGACCGACAAATTGATCGATGACGTGGTGGATGGCACCAGCGAGCAATTGGGCAAGCACAGCATCTCGGCGCTGGAGCGCTATCGTGATGATTGCTTGCTGGCGGTACTGGAAGCGGTGAAGACCTCCAAGGCCAAACATGGCATGGCGTTTAGCGAATAAGCCGGCTCACTGATCGTTCCCACGCTCTGCGTGGGAATGCCTCAATGGACGCTCTGCGTCCGCTCTTGGGACGCGGAGCGTCCCGGGCTGCATTCCCACGCGGAGCGTGGGAACGATCATCCCCGATCATGCCTGGAGAGAATCATGCCCACCCTCACCACCTACCAAACCAAAATCATCCCCGACTGGGTCGACTACAACGGCCACCTGCGCGATGCCTTCTACCTGCTGATTTTCAGCTACGCCACCGACGCGCTGATGGATCGGCTGGGCATGGACAGCAACAACCGCGAAGCCAGCGGCAACTCGCTGTTCACCCTCGAACTGCACCTCAACTACCTGCACGAAGTGAAGCTCGGTGCCGACGTCGAGGTGCACACCCAGATCATCGGCCATGACCGTAAACGCCTGCACCTCTACCACAGCCTGCATCTGGTGGGTGGTGACAAGGAGCTGGCAGGCAATGAACAAATGCTGCTGCACGTCGACCTCGCGGGGCCGCGATCCGCACCGTTCAGCGAAGAAACCTTGAGCAAACTGCAAGCCATTGTCGCCGATCAAGCCGACCTGCCCGCACCCGCCTTCATCGGCCGAGTGATCGCTTTACCGCCCGAAAAATAACGAGGAACTCGTCATGAACACCGCCGCCGCTTTTGCCGATTTCCGCACCTACCCGTTGATCAGCGCGTTGACCGCCGTGCACACCCTGGCGGACCGAATTCAAGTGCAATGGGCGGATGGGCGGGTCAGCCCTTTTCATCATCAATGGCTACGGGACAACTGCCCGTGCCCGCAGTGCGTCTACACGGTGACCCGCGAGCAAGTGCTGGAAATCGTCGACGTCGCAGAAAACCTGATCCCCGACAGAGCTCAAATCGATGCCGAAGGTTGCCTGTGTGTCGATTGGCAGGACGGCCATCTCAGCCGCTTCGATCCGGGCTGGCTGCGAGCCCACGCCTATGACGACGAATCCCGCGCCGAACGCCGGGACGCCAAACCGAAAAGCAAGCTGTGGGACAGCCATCTGGAGCTACCGGTGTTCGACTATCAGGCGTTGATGGACGACAACCATGCCTTGCTGCAATGGTTGCTGGCGGTGCGCGATATCGGCCTGACCCAGGTTCGCGGTGTACCGACGGAGCCGGGCTCGCTGAAGCTGATCGCCCAGCGGATTTCGTTCATTCGCGAGAGCAATTTCGGCGTGCTGTTCAACGTGCAATCCAAGGCTGACGCCGACAGCAATGCCTACACCGCCTTCAACCTGCCGCTGCACAGCGACCTGCCGACCCGGGAGTTGCAACCGGGGCTGCAATTTCTGCATTGCCTGGTCAATGACGCCGATGGTGGCGAAAGCATTTTCGTCGACGGTTTTGCCATCGCTGAAGCCTTGCGCCATGAAGATCCCGAGGCGTTTCAGGCCTTGTGTGAAATACCCGTGGAGTTTCGCAACAAGGACCGCCATAGCGATTACCGCTGTCTGGCGCCGATCATCGCCCTGGATGCTTTCGGGCAGGTGTCGGAAATCCGCATGGCGAACTTTCTGCGCGGGCCGTTCGATGCTTCAGTCGAACAGATGCCCAAGTTGTATCGCGCTTACCGACGCTTCATTGCGATGACCCGCGAGGCACGGTTCAGGCTGATGCAAAGGCTCAATCCGGGCGAGCTGTGGTGCTTCGACAACCGCCGCACCCTCCACGCCCGCAACGCTTTCGACCCCGCCACCGGTGCCCGGCATTTCCAGGGGTGTTATGTCGACCGGGATGAGTTGTTGTCGCGCATTTTGGTATTGCAAAGATAAACCGCGTCATCGTTCATCGCGGGCAAGCCACGCTCCCACAGATTTGGCGTCGTTCGCCAAATCTGCAGTAACCCCGACCCTGTGGGAGCGCGGCTTGCCCGCGATGGCGTCGGCCCAGACACCCCATTGATCTCTAATTCACAGCCAAAAAAAACCCCGATCAAGCCGTGACAGGATCGGGGCAGAGGTGGGTACTGTTGAGGAGCTGTTGCGCGAGGGTGACCAAACCTTCGTGAATCCAGCTGAGTCCAGTGTGCCCCCTCTTCTCTCTGGCAAGTTAGCCGAAAACGACATGTTCATAGCCAATGCTGACATTGCGACAAATCGCCCTTGCCGCCACTCCATCCCCCCACCAGAATCGAACCACGACACCGTTCCCTGAAGAAGGATTGCGTCATGATGCACGCCGATTTGATAGACCAGGAAGACCTGTTGGGCCAGCTGAAATCGTTGGGTTTTCAAGTACCGAGTGGCTCTACAGCCGAGCAGGCTTGCGAGTGTGCGGTGCGGGGCTTGAACGATGAGCGAGCGATGACGCTGCGGACCATGGTCAAGCAGATGTACACCAGCAGCGCGACCATCCTGCCGGCCGTGCGCCAGGCGATCGACAAGCAATTGCTGCCCGCGTTGGCGGAGTATCAACAAAGCCGTAGCGCCTGATGAATCCAATCGCGGGCAAGCCCGCTCCCACAGTGGTTATGCGTCGTTTACACAATTGATGCATCGACACAGAACCTGTGGGAGCGGGCTTGCCCGCGATGAAGGCGCCTCGGTTTAGAGCCTGACGCTAGCAAACGTCGATTCATTGCGCGCCTGGCTCAACGCCGACAGCGGCCCGGACAACGGTGACAGCACCAGTGCCTGCGGCAGCGGCATCATCGCCACTTGTTGTGTGGTGTTGGAACCCACGCGCTCGTCACGCGGAGGAATACCGAAGTATTCGCGGTAGCACTTGGAGAAGTGCGGCGTAGACACGAAACCACATACCGACGCCACTTCGATGATCGACATCGGCGTTTGCTTGAGCAACTGCCGAGCGCGGATCAGACGCAGTTTCAAGTAGTAACGCGACGGCGAGCAGTGCAGGTATTTCTGGAACAGCCGCTCCAGCTGACGACGCGACACGGCGACGTACACCGCCAGTTCGTCGAGGTCGATCGGCTCTTCGAGGTTGGCTTCCATCAGCGCCACGATTTCCTGCAACTTCGGCTGGTTGGTGCCGAGCATGTGCTTGAGCGGCACGCGCTGGTGATCCTGCTCGTTGCGGATGCGCTCGTAGACGAACATTTCCGAGATCGCGGCCGACAGTTCACGACCGTGATCGCGGCTGATCAGGTGCAGCATCATGTCCAGCGGCGCGGTGCCGCCGGAGCTGGTGAAACGGTTACGGTCGAGGGTGAACAGCCGGGTGCTCATGGCCACCCGCGGGAAAGCTTCCTGCATCGAGGCCAGGCATTCCCAGTGCACGCTGCAATCGAAACCATCCAGCAGACCGGCGCACGCCAGGGCCCAGCTGCCCGTGCAGACCGCGCCAAGACGACGGTGCTGACGCGCCTGGCTTTGCAGCCACGACACGTGTTCACGGGTAACAGTACGCTGAATACCGATGCCGCCGCAGACAATGACAGTGTCCAGGGGGGGCGCTTTGTGCATGGAGGCGTCGGGGGTGATTTGCAGTCCGTCACTGGCCCAGACTTGACCGCCATCGACGGTGAGTGTGGTCCAGCGATACAGCTCGCGGCCGGACAATTGGTTGGCCATGCGCAGGGGTTCTACTGCGGAGGCCAGAGAAATAAGCGTGAAATTGTCCAGCAGCAAAAAGCCGATGGATTGAGGCGCACGGTTCTGGGGTTGAGCCCCGGAGTTGAACGTCGTCATCGCGGTATCTCCTCACACAAAGCGGGTGATGGCCTCAGGCGGAGGCTCTTTTTATTGCCATCGTTCTCGCGTGGGAGACGGGCTTTGTAATGACAGAGCAATTGCCATGCCTAAACTTGAATGCATGTTCAATAACTCCTGAAAACGACGTCGCGATGCGTCTAGATATGGCGCGCAGAGATAAGAGGTCATAAGTGCCATTAGGGGCCGCAAACCCGCTACCCCGTTGCCTGTGAGCAAATCGGTAGCACTTGTGGGAACAGGGCTGCGACGCTCTACGGGAGAGTGTCACCGCAAGCACGGGTGACGGACGGTCAGGCTTGAATTGGATCCCCTGATGGGGGATGCGGGCTTACCTGTTTGCGACGCGCTAAAAGGTGGCGCGTTTTGGTGCGGGTGTTCACTTAACGCGCAGTTTTGACTGGTCTGGCCCTATCGCGGGCAAGCCCGCTCCCACAGGATTCATTGTGTGACCGAGAACTGAGGCACACCACAAATCCTTGTGGGAGCGGGCTTGCCCGCGATGGGGTCAATCCGATCTCAACACTCAACCGCACTAACCGCCAAACCACCGCGCGATGTCTCTTTATATTTGTCGTGCATGTCAGCACCGGTATCACGCATGGTGCGGATCACCCGGTCCAGCGAGATAAAGTGCTGACCGTCGCCCCGCAGCGCCATCTGCGCCGCGTTGATCGCTTTTACCGCGGCAATCGCATTGCGCTCGATGCACGGCACCTGCACCAACCCACCCACGGGATCGCAGGTGAGGCCGAGGTTATGCTCAAGACCGATTTCCGCCGCGTTGCACAGCTGCTCCGGTGTGGCACCGAGAATCTCCGCCAACCCGGCCGCCGCCATGGCGCAGGCCGAACCGACTTCGCCCTGGCAACCGACTTCGGCACCGGAGATCGAGGCGTTCTTCTTGCACAGAATCCCTACCGCCGCGGCACTGAGGAAGTAATCGACCACGTTGGCGTCGGTCACCACCTCGCTGAACTTCATGAAGTAGTGCAACACCGCCGGAATAATCCCCGCCGCGCCATTGGTCGGCGCCGTGACCATGCGCCCACCGGCCGCGTTTTCTTCGTTGACCGCCAGGGCGAACAGATTCACCCACTCCATAGCGCTCAGGGTCGAGCCGATCACGTTGGGTTTGTTCAACTCCTGCAGACTACGGTGCAGTTTGGCTGCGCGACGACGCACATTCAGGCCGCCAGGCAGGATGCCTTCGTGCTTGAGGCCTTGTTCCACGCAATCTTGCATCGCGCGCCAGAGTTTCATCAGGCCGGCGCGAATTTCCTCTTCGCTGCGCCAGACCTTCTCGTTGGCCATCATCAGCTCTGCAACGCGCAGGTTGTGCTGCTTGCACAGACTGAGCAGCTCGACGGCACTGGAGAAATCGTAAGGCAACACAGTGCGATCCAGATCCACCACGCCGCTGGAAGCCTGTGCCTCATCGACGACAAAACCGCCGCCGATGGAATAGTAGGTGTCGCGATGCAGCTCGCCGTGATCGCCTTCGGCAACCAGAGTCATGGCGTTGGGATGGAACGGCAGGTTCTCGTCGATCAGGCGCATGTCCCGGGCCCAGATAAACGGGACCGACAAGCGACCGTCGAGCAATAGCGTGCTGGTTTCACGCAGGGTCTCGATGCGGATGCCGATTTGCGACGGATCGATCGCGTCCGGCCACTCGCCCATCAGCCCCATGATCACCGCGTTGTCGCTGCCGTGACCGATGCCGGTAGCCGAAAGCGACCCATAAAGCTGAACTTCGACGCGCCGCACCTGCTCCAAAAGTCCCTGTTCACGCAAACCTTGCACGAACAACGCCGCGGCGCGCATAGGCCCCACGGTGTGCGAACTGGAAGGGCCGATGCCGATTTTGAACAGGTCGAAAACGCTGATAGCCATTACTGCTGAACTCCTGGATGTGCCTGCTCCAGGCGCAAAAGCGCCCAGTGACGGAGCTGCTACGCTCAAGCTGCAATCCGCCGAGATGGCCGCATCATCAGGCTTTTGTCATGTCGTTCGACGTCTCACACCGACGCACTCATGCCCGCTAGCGCCGCAGGCCGCTTACGCTGTGTTTTCGCCGTTTTTTTGCGGATCAGAGGGACAAAACGGGCTGAAAAAAGCTGTAAACGACGTTACCGACACTGGATGCGACCATCCCTGTACTGGTTACGACGCACCCTGTAGGCGTCAGATTTTCACTGGTACATGATCGTATCGACTCGATTGCAAGGCGCCGTGGTAGAGCTGTCTCCAAAACGCCATCCAACCGCAACAGATAAGTGCGGTGGTCCAGTCGGAACACTGCCAAAAAAAACACCAAGGAGTCGCCCCTATGAAAGGTTCCCCGTCGTTGTTGTTGGCCGCCATGCTGAGTCTGCCGTTTCTGGCTCAAGCCGCAGAACCGGCCCAATGCAGCACCGTAAACTTCTCCGATGTCGGCTGGACGGACATTACCGTCACTACCGCCACCACCAGCGTCGTTCTCGATGCCCTGGGCTACAAGACCAAGACCACGATGATTTCCGTGCCGGTGACCTACAAGTCGCTGGCCGACGGCAAGAACATGGACGTGTTCCTCGGTAACTGGATGCCGACCATGGAAAACGACATCAAGGCCTACCGTGATGCCGGCACCGTGGACACGCTGCGCGCTAATCTGGAAAACGCAAAATACACACTCGCCGTCCCCGAAGAGTTGTATAACAAAGGTCTGAAAGATTTCGCCGACATCGCCAAGTTCAAGAAAGAACTCGACGGCAAGATCTACGGCATCGAACCGGGTAACGACGGCAACCGCCTGATCCAGAGCATGATCGACAAGAACGCCTTCGGCCTGAAAGAAGCCGGCTTCAAGGTGGTCGAGTCCAGCGAGGCAGGCATGCTCTCGCAAGTCGATCGCGCCCAGCGCCGCAACACCGCCGTGGTGTTCCTGGGCTGGGAACCGCACCCGATGAATACTCGATTCAAGATGAAGTACCTGACCGGCGGCGACGAATACTTCGGCCCGAACTTCGGCCAGGCGACCATCTACACCAACACCCGCAAGGGTTACGCACAGGAATGCAGCAACGTCGGTCAGTTGCTGAAAAACCTGGTCTTTACCCTCGACATGGAAAGCACGCTGATGGGCAACGTCCTGGACGACAAAATGAAGCCTGACGCGGCCGCCAAGGCCTGGCTGAAAAAGAATCCACAGGTGCTCGATACCTGGCTCGCTGGCGTGACCACCATTGACGGTAAACCTGGCCTGGAGGCCGTGAAAGCCAAGCTCGCGCAGCCTTGATTTAGGAAGCATCGCTTATGCCGGGCGGCTTCGGCCGTCCGGGCTGTTTATTTCCTTGCATGCGGACGTTCACTACCATGCTGATTGATCAGAAAATACCTTTAGGCCAGTACATCGCGGGCTTCGTTGAATGGTTGACGCAAAATGGCGCCAGCACTTTCGACGCAATCGCCGTGTCACTGGAAACGATGATCCACGGCGTGACTTTTGCGCTGACCTGGTTCAACCCGCTGGCATTGATCGGCCTCATCGCGCTACTGGCACACTTCATCCAACGCAAATGGGGCTTGACCGTTTTCGTCATCGCCTCCTTTCTGCTGATCCTCAACTTGGGGTATTGGCAGGAAACCATGGAAACCCTCGCCCAGGTGTTGTTCGCCACCCTGGTGTGCGTGCTGATCGGCGTGCCGTTGGGCATCGTCGCCGCGCACAAACCGATGTTCTACACAGTGATGCGGCCGGTGCTCGATCTGATGCAGACCGTGCCGACCTTTGTGTACCTCATTCCTACCCTGACCCTCTTCGGTCTGGGTGTGGTCCCGGGTCTGATCTCGACGGTAGTGTTCGCGATTGCCGCGCCTATCCGCCTGACCTACCTGGGTATTCGCGATGTCCCGGAAGAACTGATGGACGCTGGCAAGGCCTTTGGCTGCTCGCGACGTCAGCTGCTCTCGCGAATCGAACTGCCCCACGCCATGCCAAGCATCGCGGCCGGTATCACCCAGTGCATCATGCTGTCGTTGTCGATGGTGGTGATCGCGGCACTGGTGGGCGCCGATGGCCTGGGCAAACCCGTGGTCAACGCACTGAACACTGCTGATATCGCCCTGGGCTTCGAAGCAGGCCTGGCGATCGTGCTGCTGGCGATCATGCTCGACCGTATCTGCAAACAACCCGACGCTAAAGTAGGGGGTGACGCATGAGCATTATTCGCTTCGAAGAGGTCGACGTAATCTTCTCCAAGGATCCACGCGAGGCTCTCAAGCTGCTGGATCAAGGCATGACCCGTAACGAGATCCTGAAAAAGACCGGGCAGATCGTTGGGGTCGAAAAGGCCAGCCTGGACGTCGAAAAAGGTGAAATCTGCGTACTGATGGGCCTTTCCGGCTCCGGCAAGTCCAGTCTGCTGCGCTGCATCAACGGCCTTAACACCGTCAGCCGCGGCAAGCTGTTCGTCGAGCACGAAGGCAAGCAGATCGACATCGCTTCCTGCACCCCGGCGGAACTGAAAATGATGCGCACCAAGCGCATTGCGATGGTGTTCCAGAAGTTCGCCCTGATGCCTTGGCTGACGGTGCGCGAGAACATCAGCTTCGGTCTGGAAATGCAGGGTCGTCCAGAGAAAGAGCGGAAAAAACTGGTCGATGAAAAACTTGAGCTGGTGGGCCTGACCCAATGGCGCAACAAGAAACCCAACGAGCTGTCCGGTGGCATGCAGCAACGTGTCGGCCTGGCCCGTGCCCTGGCGATGGACGCCGACATCCTGCTGATGGACGAACCTTTCTCGGCCCTCGACCCACTGATCCGCCAAGGTCTGCAAGACGAACTGCTGGAGTTGCAACGCAAACTGAGCAAGACCATCGTTTTCGTGAGTCACGACCTCGATGAAGCCCTGAAGCTCGGCAGCCGTATCGCCATCATGAAAGACGGCCGGATCATCCAGTACAGCAAACCGGAAGAAATCGTCCTGAACCCTGCGGACGATTACGTGCGCACCTTCGTCGCTCACACCAACCCACTGAACGTATTGTGCGGTCGCAGCCTGATGCGCACCCTGGACAAGTGCAAACGCATCAACGGTTCGGTATGCCTGGATCCGGGCGGCGATTCGTGGCTGGACCTGGCCGAAGGCAACACCATCAAAGGCGCACGCCAGAACGGTTCGATCCTGGACCTGCAGAACTGGATACCGGGGCAAGCGGTTGAAGGCTTGGGGCGTCGGCCAACGCTGGTGGACTCCAACATCGGCATGCGTGATGCGCTGCAGATTCGTTACCAGACGGGTAATAAGCTGGTGCTGCACGACAACAACAAAGTTGTCGGGATTCTCGGCGACAGCGAGCTGTACCACGCGCTGCTTGGCAAGAACCTGGGGTAAGAAGCTGCAGACACAAAAACGCCGCGAGATGATCGCGGCGTTTTTGTTTGCGGGATATCGGGGCATGCAGCTGTGCGGCTGATGGCCCCATCGCGGGCGAGCCCGCTCCCACATAGGATTTGTGAACGACGCAGATCCAATGTGGGAGCGGGCTTGCTCGCGAAGAATACGACGCGGTGTCACTGAAACACCGCGCCACTCACCTCAGCTATAAACCCGACCAAGAAGCTGCCGATGGCTTTCAAACTGATCGAGCACGTCACGGGTGATCTGATCCTGAGTGAAGCCCATCAGGTCGTAGTCCTGGCTGCCGTTGTGCAGGTACACCTCGGCGCGGTAGTAACGTGCGCGCGGTTCATCGGCGCTTTCAGCAGACACCGTATCACTCGCCGCCGCCAGATAACCGTCCAGGCTCACTTCGTAGACAAAAGGGTTGCCCTCTTCCATCTCGATCCGCACGCCCATGCAGCGTTTCGACTTGCCCAGCAACGTCTGCACATCCAGACCCTGACCCTGCAATTGCACCGCAGCATCTTCCAGTGCCGGGCTGACGTGCTTGTCCATGAAACGCTGAACGATCGACTGGTTCGGTTGCAGATCCAGCTGGGTCAAGCGCTCGCTGAAACCACGACGACCACGCGCCGCCAGCTCCGCTTGCTCCTGTTCGATCTGCACGTCCTGGCGCATGGCCTTGTGCAAGCCGAACATGAAGAACACCAGCACCACCGAGAACGGCAGCCCCGCCAGCACCACCATGGTTTGCATGGCTTCGAAGTTACCGGCGAACAACAGGCCGATGGTCACCAGAGTGATCACCGCCGACCAGAAAATCCGCAGCCAGTGCGGCGCATCTTCGTCAACATTGCCGCCCTTGCAGGAAAGGTTGGCCATCATCACCGCACCGGAATCCGCCGGGGTCAGGAACAGCACGAAGCCGACAAAAATCGACACGCCGATCACGATTTTCGACGCTGGGTAATGCTCAAGCAACTGGTAGATCGCCATCGACGGCTGTTGCAGCGCCGTCTTACCGAGCTCCACCGCCCCATGGTTCATCACCAGGTCCAGGGCCGAGTTACCGAAGATCGACAGCCATGCCAGGGTGAAGCCCAGCGGAATCAGCAGCACGCCGGCCACCAATTCACGCACCGTGCGACCACGGGAAATACGCGCGATAAACATGCCTACGAATGGCGCCCAGGAAATCCACCAGGCCCAGTAGAACAGAGTCCACAGGCCCAACCAGCGCTCGGATTTGGCATTGTCGGCTTCGTACACATAGAGATCGAAAGTCTTCAGCACCACGCCGTTCAGGTAGTCGCCGATGTTCTGCACAAAGCCGTTGAGCAGATGCAAAGTCGGGCCGAACAACAGCACGAAAATCAGCAGGCCGCTGAACAGCACGATGTTCAGGTTGGACAGGCGGCGAATGCCGTTTTCCACGCCGGACACAGCGGCGATGGTCGCCACGGTGCTCATCACGATGATCACGATCAGCAGGTTTGTGTTGCTGTGTTCCATGCCGAACAGGTTTTCCAGCCCCGACGACACTTGCAGCGAACCGATCCCCAGGTTCGTCACCAGCCCCAGCAGGGTCACGAACATGCCGAAGCCGTCCACCGCATGACCGGCCGCGCCTTTGACCCAACGCTCGCCGACCAGCGGATACAGCGCCGACCGCAACGCCAGCGGCTGGTTATGACGGTAAGCAAAGTACGCCACGGCCAGGCCGACCAGTGCGTAGATCGCCCAGCCATGCAGGCCCCAATGGAGGAACGTCAGCTGCACCGCCTGACGGGCCGCAAGGTTGCTGCCGGCCACGCCTTCCGGCGGGTTGAAGTAATGGTCCAGCGGCTCGGAAGCACCGAAGTACAGCAACGAGATGCCGATACCCGACGAGAACAGCATCCCCGCCCAGGCGCCGTAGCTGAAATCCGGGGTGTCGTCCTTGCTGCCCAGTTTGAGTTTGCCGTAGGACGAAAACGCCAGGCCAACCACAAAAACCAGATAAGCGGCGATCACCACCATGTAGTACCAGCCGAAGCTGCGGGACAACCAGGCCTGGGCAATGCCGAGCATTCTGCCGGCCTCTTGCGGGGCGATGATCAGAATGGCGGTCAACAGCAGGATCAGCGCGGTAGAGGTGTAGAACACCCAACCGTTGACCGTCACCTTATCGGGTGGGGTCTTTATTAGAGAGGCAGAACTCATGGCACAGATGCTCCGGCAGTGCGAGAGAAGAACACAAGGCAACGCGGTACCCGACCAATCGGTTAGTTGGCAGCCGACCGGCGGGTGATATAAAGACACCCCGAAAAAAGCCCGAAACCCTTGGGACGCCTGCGCGTATGGGTTTCGAGCATTTTTGGATGTCGGTTTATCGCCATTTACACGTAGGAAAAATCTGTAAGCAGCGACGATTTGTCGCAGATCTTATTCTTTGTTGATTGAACGTTCAATCAAAACAAAATAGACTGGCCCTCAACCCGGTAGCCGTTATTCGTCTACGGGAAGGCCTAAGGAGATGTGCAAGATGCCCAAGGTCGGTATGCAACCCATCCGCCGCCAGCAATTGATCGAAGCCACGTTACAGGCCGTCGATCAGGTCGGCATGGGGGACGCCAGCATTGCGCTGATCGCCCGTTTGGCCGGTGTCTCGAATGGCATCATCAGTCACTACTTTCAGGACAAGAACGGCCTGATCGCCGCCACGGCGCAGTATCTGATGAGTGTCCTCAGCGAGAACGTCACCGCGCGCCGTCAGGCGTTGGAGGACGCCAGCCCACGGGCTCACCTTCAGGTGATTATCGAAGGCAACTTCGACGCCAGCCAGGTCAATGGCCCGGCAATGAAAACCTGGCTGGCCTTCTGGGCCACCAGCATGCACCACCCGTCATTGCACAGGTTGCAGCGGATCAACGATCACCGTCTGTATTCCAACCTGTGCTGCCAGTTCCGCCGTGTGTTGCCGCTCGATGATGCGCGCACCGCCGCCCGCGGCCTGGCAGCCCTCATTGACGGTTTGTGGTTGCGCGGCGCGCTGTCGGGAGATGCTTTCGACACCGGGCAGGCGCACCAGATCGCTTACGAATACATGGATTTCCAACTGGCCAAGCAGGTGAGTTAGAGCACACATAATCGCTCAACCCCTGAACCGCTACCGACCGCGATGCCACTGCTACACGGCTCGCCCGGTGGTCAACGCCAACCACTTATGCACTTGCGAGGACTTTATGGCCCGTTTCGAACTGCAAAAACTCTACATCGATGGCGGCTACAGTGACGCCAGCAGCGACGCCACTTTCGAAGCCATCAACCCGGCTAACGGTGAAGTCCTCGCAACCGTACAACGTGCGACCAAGGAAGACGTTGAGCGCGCTGTGGTCAGCGCCGAAAAGGGCCAGAAAATCTGGGCTGCAATGACCGCCATGGAGCGTTCGCGCATCTTGCGTCGTGCCGTCGACATCCTGCGCGAGCGCAACGATGAACTGGCCGCCCTGGAAACCCTGGACACCGGCAAGGCGTACTCCGAAACCCGTTACGTCGACATCGTCACCGGCGCTGACGTGCTGGAGTACTACGCAGGCCTGGTGCCGGCCATCGAAGGCGAGCAGATTCCGCTGCGTACCACGTCTTTCGTTTACACCCGTCGCGAGCCATTGGGCGTCGTGGCCGGTATCGGCGCGTGGAACTACCCGATCCAGATCGCTTTGTGGAAATCCGCGCCTGCCCTGGCGGCCGGTAACGCGATGATCTTCAAGCCAAGCGAAGTCACTTCCCTGACTACCCTGAAACTGGCCGAGATCTACACCGAAGCTGGCGTTCCGGCTGGCGTGTTCAACGTTCTGACCGGCAGTGGCCGTGAAGTCGGCACGTGGCTGACCGAACATCCACGCATCGAAAAAATCTCCTTCACCGGCGGCACCGACACCGGCAAGAAGGTCATGGCCAGCGCTTCCGCTTCGTCGCTGAAAGACGTGACCATGGAACTGGGCGGCAAGTCACCGCTGATCATTTTCGACGACGCCGACCTGGATCGCGCCGCCGACACCGCGATGATGGCCAACTTCTACAGCTCCGGTCAGGTCTGCACCAACGGCACTCGCGTGTTCGTACCGAGCCACCTGAAAGCCGCTTTCGAAGCCAAGATCGTTGAACGCGTTGCCCGCATCCGCGTTGGCAACCCGGAAGACGAGAACACCAACTTCGGCCCGCTGGTCAGCTTCGCCCACATGGAAAGCGTGCTGGGTTACATCGCCAAAGGTAAGGAAGAAGGTGCTCGCCTGCTGTGCGGCGGCGATCGTCTGACCGACGGCGAGTTCGCCAAAGGCGCGTTCGTGGCTCCGACCGTGTTCACCGATTGCACCGACGAGATGACCATCGTTCGCGAAGAAATCTTCGGCCCGGTGATGAGCATCCTGACTTACGAAACCGAAGAAGAAGTGATCCGTCGTGCCAACGACACCGAGTTCGGTTTGGCGGCTGGTGTTGTCACCAAGGACCTGAATCGCGCTCACCGTGTGATCCATCAACTGGAAGCCGGTATCTGCTGGATCAACGCCTGGGGCGAGTCCGACGCCAAGATGCCGGTCGGCGGCTACAAGCAGTCGGGCGTGGGTCGTGAGAACGGCATCAGCTCGCTGAACAACTTCACACGCATCAAATCGGTACAGGTCGAACTGGGCGATTACGCCTCGGTTTTCTAAGGCGGTATTTGCTTCGCCTGCGAGATCGCTATTGCAGGCAAGCCAGCTCCCACAGGTTTGGCGTCGTTCGCCAAATCTGCGGTGCCCCCGATCCCTGTGGGCGCGTGGCTTGCCCGCGATCGAGTGCGAAGCACTCGCCGACCTGACCAACTTCAAAGAGGGTGCATTCAATGTCCCAAGAATTCGATTACATCATCATCGGTGCCGGCTCGGCCGGTAACACCCTGGCGACCCGTCTGACTGAAGACGAAGGCGTCACCGTCCTGCTGCTCGAAGCGGGCGGCCCGGATTACCGTCTGGATTTCCGTACGCAAATGCCGGCCGCCCTGGCGTTCCCGCTGCAAGGTCGTCGCTACAACTGGGCGTACGAAACCGATCCAGAGCCACACATGGACGGTCGCCGGATGGAATGCGGTCGCGGCAAGGGCCTGGGTGGTTCTTCGCTGATCAACGGCATGTGCTACATCCGTGGTAACGCGATGGACTACGACAATTGGTCGAAGCTGCCCGGTCTGGAAGACTGGAGCTACCTCGACTGCCTGCCGTATTTCCGCAAGGCTGAAACCCGTGACATCGGCCCGAACGACTACCACGGTGGCGACGGTCCGGTCAGCGTGACCACGCCCAAAGCCGGCAACAATCCGTTGTTCCACGCGATGGTTGAAGCCGGTGTGCAAGCCGGTTACCCGCGTACCGAAGACCTGAACGGCTACCAGCAAGAAGGTTTCGGCCCGATGGACCGCACCGTGACGCCGAACGGCCGTCGCGCCAGCACCGCGCGCGGTTACCTGGACGTCGCCAAGAAGCGCTCGACCCTGACCATCGTCACCCATGCCCTGACCGACAAGATCCTGTTCGAAGGCAAGCGTGCGGTCGGCGTGCGTTACCTGATCGGCGCCGCTGAAGAGCGCGTTGAAGCCCGCGCCCGCAAGGAAGTGCTGCTGTGCTCCGGCGCCATCGCGTCGCCGCAGATTCTGCAACGCTCCGGTGTCGGCCCGGCCGAACTGCTGAACAAGCTCGACATTCCGGTGGTCCACGACCTGCCGGGCGTTGGCGAAAACCTGCAGGATCACCTTGAACTGTACCTGCAATACGCCTGCACCCAACCGGTCTCGCTGTACCCGTCGCTGCTCTTGCACAACCAGCCGGCCATCGGCGCCGAGTGGCTGTTCAACGGCACCGGCATCGGCGCCAGCAACCAGTTCGAGGCCGGTGGTTTCATCCGCACCCGTCCGGAATTCGATTGGCCGAACATTCAGTACCACTTCCTGCCGGTCGCGATTAACTACAACGGCAGCAACGGTGTGAAAGAACACGGCTTCCAGGCGCACATGGGTTCCATGCGTTCGCCAAGCCGCGGTCGCATCCAGGCCAAGTCCAAGGATCCGCGCGAGTACCCGAGCATTCTGTTCAACTACATGGCCACCGAGCAGGACTGGCAGGAATTCCGCGACGGCATCCGCCTGACCCGTGAAATCATGCAGCAGCCAGCGCTGGACGCCTTCCGTGGTCGCGAAATCAGCCCGGGCATCGACGTGCAAACCGACGAGCAGCTGGACAAGTTCATCCGCGAACACGCCGAAACCGCGTTCCACCCGTCCTGCTCGTGCAAGATGGGCACCGACGAGATGGCCGTGGTCGATGGCGAAGGTCGTGTGCACGGTATGCAAGCCCTGCGCGTGGTCGATGCCTCGATCATGCCGATCATCACCACCGGCAACCTGAACGCGCCAACGATCATGATGGCCGAGAAAATCGCCGACAAGATCCGCGGTCGCAAGCCATTGCCGCGTAGCAAGGCCGCCTACTTCGTGGCCGGTGATGCACCGGTGCGCGGCAAGCCGTTGCGGGATGTGAGCCTGACTGCTCAGTAAGTCGTAATACCGAGGCGCGGCCTTCGCGAGCAAGCCCGCTCCCACAGTTGATCTCCGATGTTCACAAAATCTGTGTTCACTACCGATCTAATGTGGGAGCGGGCTTGCTCGCGAAGGGGCCCGACCAAACAACACATAACTTCATGCCATACACCGGGCAACCCCTCCCTACACCGCTCCGCCCTTGATCTACCCCCCGCCCAGGCCTAATCTAGCGCCACGCAAACGCTTCACCCCCTCGCAATACCGATACATCGCAACTCCATACCAAGGAGGTTCCCGAATGTTCGATTTCCACCCCCAGCTCAAGCAGCGCTTTGCTGCGTTGCGCACGGGCGCTGAATTCTTTTCGCTGCGTTATGTGCGCGAGTCCGGCCAGTACCTGTCGGTGCGCAAGAACGTCGCCGAACCGCCGAGCCTGAGCCGTGACGAAGGCGCGATGCTGACCGTTCGGGTCAACGGTATCGAAGCCTATGCCGCCACCAACGATCTGTCCCAATCCGGCCTGCAAGCCGCGCTGGAGAAAGCCGAGCAACAAGCCCGACGACTCAAGCCTCACGCCCTGCTCGACCTGCGTGAGCAAGCAGTCTCCAGCGACCGCGCCGACTATTTCTCGCCCAACTTCGACCAGCCCTTTCCGTCCCTGAGCGATTGCTACCAATTGCTCAGCGCCGAATCCGCCGCCGTGCCCAAGGACGAGCGACTGGTGAACTGGCAGGCGAGCATCGGCATCACCAACGTCGAGCAAATCTACCTCAACAGCGCCGGTGCCGAATTGCGTCAGGCCCAGCGTTTCGTCTACCCGAGCATGGACGTCACCGCCTACGACGGCAGCGACAGCCAGACCCGCACCTTGGGCCGCGAGAACTTCGGCCAGCAGGGCGGCTTTGATGTGATCAGCCGTTGCGGCCTGATCGGCGCCGGCCCGAAAGTCGCCGATCAGGCGCTGCAATTGCTGCTGGCGCCAAACACCCCGCAGGGCCCGCGCGATCTGTTGCTGATGCCCGACCAGATGATGCTGCAGATCCACGAGTCCATCGGTCACCCGCTGGAACTGGACCGCATCCTGGGCGATGAGCGCAATTATGCCGGCACCAGTTTCGTCAAGGCAGAAGACTTCGGCAGCCTGCAATACGGCTCCGAGCTACTCAACGTGACGTTCGACCCGGACATCCCCGAGCAGCTCGCCAGCTACGGTCACGACGACGATGGCAGCGCCGCCAGCAAGCAATTTCTGATCAAAGAAGGTTTGCTGCTGCGGCCATTGGGCGGTGCGCTGTCGCAATTTCGCGCCGGCATGGATGGCGTTGCCAACAGCCGCGCCTGCGGCTGGAACCGCCCGCCGATCGACCGCATGGCCAACCTCAACATCGAGCCCGGCGATCAGTCGCTTGAGCAACTGATCGGCAGTATCGAGCACGGCATTTTGATGAGCACCAACCGTTCGTGGTCCATCGACGATGCGCGCAACAAATTCCAGTTCGGTTGCGAATGGGGCCAGTTGATCGAAAACGGCGAACTCAAGGGTGTGGTGAAGAACCCGAACTACCGGGCGATTTCCGCACAATTCTGGAAAAGCCTCAGCGCTGTCGGCGATGCCAACACCGTCAAAGTGCTAGGCACGCCTAACTGCGGCAAGGGCGAACCGAACCAGGTGATCCGCGTTGGCCATGCGTCGCCGGCCTGTGTGTTCAGCAATGTGGATGTGTTTGGAGGAGACGCCTGATGAGTACTTCCACGAGCACTTCAAATAGCCAGGCCGAGTCATTCAAGGACCTGGTCAATCGGCTGCGCGATGCACTGCGCACGCCGGAGCAATTCACCCTCAGCTACGCCGCCGAGTCGTCGGCTTTCGTGCGTTTCAACCACGCCAAGGTCCGTCAGGCCGGGCAGGTGCAGCAGGCGAGTGTCGGGTTCAAACTGATTAACGATGGTCGTCATGCCGATCTGAACATCACGCTGTCGGGCGACCACGAAGTCGATCTTCAGCGTCTGGCCGAAGGTCTGCAACAGTTGCGCGAAACCCTGCCACTGTTGCCTCAGGATCCGTACCTGCTGCTTAACCAGAATGACTGGCAGAGCAACAACGTGCAGGAGCATCCGCTGCCGGACACCGAACAAGTGGTCGCTGAAATCACTCAAGCTGCCGAAGGATTGGATCTGGTCGGCTTCTATGCCGCCGGGCCGATCAGTCGCGGTTTCGCCAGTTCCTCGGGCGCGTTCGGCTGGCATCAGGCCAACAGTTTCAACTTCGATTTCAGCCTGTTTCATGAAAACGGTCAGGCAGTGAAAGCCAGTTATGCCGGGCATGACTGGAACAGCGAAGGGTTTGCCAGGCGCTTCCAGCAGGCCCGCGAGCAATTGGCGTTTCTGGGTCGGCCATTGCGCACGCTGCCGCCCGGCGAATACCGCGCCTACCTGGCGCCGGCAGCGCTGGAAGAAATCATGGGCATGTTGAGCTGGGGCGGGTTTTCGGCCCAGGCGATTGCCAGCAAACAGAGCCCATTGCAGAAGTTCTACGCCAGCGAAGCCTGCTTCAGCCCTAACGTATGGTTGAGTGAGCAGGTCAGCGGTTCCTTGAGCCCGGCGTTTTCCGACGAAGGTTATCCTCGCGATGATCTGGGTTTGATCGCCAAAGGCATGGCCAATGCCCGACTGATCAATTCGCGCAGCGCCGCCGAATACGGCCTCGCTGCCAACGGCGCCAGCAGCCATGAATACCCGACGGCGCTGGTCATGCAAGGCGGCAATCTGGAGCAGGCGGACATCCTCAAGCGCCTCGGCACCGGGCTCTACATCAGCAACCTGTGGTACCTGAACTACTCGGACCAACCGGCGGCGCGCCTGACCGGCATGACACGGTTTGCGACCTTCTGGGTCGAGAACGGCAAGATTCAGGCACCGGTCAGCACCATGCGTTTCGATGACAGCGTCTACAGCCTGCTCGGTTCTCAGCTGGAAGCATTGACCGAGGAACGTGAGCTGATGTTGTCGGCCAGCACCTACAGTCAGCGGGCCACGGCCTCGGCGTTGTTGCCCGGTGCGCTCGTCAGCCGATTGACCCTGACCCTGTAAACACAAAACCTTGTGGCGAGGGGGCTTGCCCCCGTTGGGCTGCGAAGCGGCCCCAGACCGGCAAACGCGCTCCGTCAGACAGACCGCATTCACCGGATTTACGACTGCTACGCAGCCGAACGGGGGCAAGCCCCCTCGCCACAGGGACCGAGCACTACCTGACAAAGAGGTCCCATGCCCAACCGCCCACCTCTCGACGCTGTCACCGCCCGCTGGGTACCGTGGGTTGTGGCCATTGCCTTCTTCATGCAGTCCCTCGACGGGACGATCCTCAACACCGCCCTCCCCGCCATGGCCCGGGACCTGGCCGAAGACCCGCTGCGCATGCAAGGCGTCATCATCGCCTACATGCTCACCGTCGCCTTACTGATCCCCGCCTCCGGCTGGATCGCCGACCGCTTCGGCACCCGGAAAATCTTCTTTGGTGCGATCCTCCTGTTCAGCTTCGGCTCATTGCTCTGCGCCTTGTCCAACACCCTGAGCATGCTCATCGGCGCCCGGGTGATTCAGGGCCTCGGTGGCGCCTTGATGCTGCCGGTCGGTCGATTGGTGGTGCTGCGCGCCTATCCGCGCTCGGAGCTGGTGCGGATCATGGGGTTCATTACCATCCCCGGCCTGCTCGGCCCGCTGATCGGCCCGACCATGGGCGGCTGGATGGTGCAATACCTGACCTGGCACTGGATCTTTCTGATCAACCTGCCGGTGGGCGTCCTCGGTTGCTACGCGGTATGGAAATTCATTCCCGACCTGCGCGGCAGCGAGCGCACCCGCTTCGATAGCCTGGGCTTCTTGCTGTTCGGCGCGGCGATGGTGCTGATCACCATCGCCATGGAAGGCCTCGGCGAACTGCACCTGCCGCACTTGCGGGTGATGTTGTTGCTGTTTGGCGGCATGGCGTGTCTGGCGGCGTATTGGCTGCGGGCCGGGCACATCGACAATCCGCTGTTTGCGCCATCACTGTTCAAGACCCGGACCTTCGCCGTGGGCATCCTCGGTAACCTGTTCGCTCGCCTCGGCAGCGGCGCATTACCGTTCCTGGTACCGTTACTGCTGCAAGTGGCACTGGGTTATTCGCCGTCACAGGCCGGGATGAGCATGCTGCCCCTGGCTGCGGCCGCGATGGTCGCCAAGTCGGTGGCGCGGCCGCTGATCGAACGTTTCGGCTACCGCACCGTGCTGACCGGCAACACACTGGCGCTGGGGATCATGCTGGCAAGCATGGGCCTGGTCAGCGAGCAGACGCCATATTGGCTGCTGCTGGCTCAGTTGGCGATTCTGGGGGCGATCAACTCCTTGCAGTTCACCGCAATGAACACCGTCACGCTGATCGACCTCGACGACGCCAGCGCCAGCAGCGGCAACAGTTTGCTGTCGGTGGTCGCGCAATTGTCCCTGAGCCTCGGTGTGGCCTGCGCCGGCGCCCTGCTCGGCGGCTTCACCGCAGAGATCGGCAATGACGGCGTGAGCACGGTTCTGGGCGCGTTCCAGCTGACGTTCGTGACGGTCGGAATCATGGCGATGCTGGCTGCAACGATCTTTTCGCAGCTGTCGAGAGAAGACGGACGGCGCGTCAAACGTCCGGAACAGCACATAGAGCCTTAGGGCGAATGGCCATGGGACTGATACACTGCGCGACATTTTGTTTTGCAGGCCAGTCCCGTGACCACCATCGCCACCGCTTTTAATACTTTGCCGCTGTCCGCCGCCATGCTGGCTAACCTCGACTCCCTCGGTTATGCCCAGATGACGCCGATCCAGGCGCAAAGCTTGCCGGTGATCCTCAAGGGGATGGACCTGATCGCCCAGGCCAAGACCGGCAGCGGCAAGACCGCCGCCTTCGGTATCGGCCTGCTGAACCCGATCAATCCGCGCTTCTTCGGTTGCCAGGCGCTGGTCATTTGCCCGACTCGCGAGTTGGCTGACCAGGTCGCCAAGGAAATCCGTCGTCTGGCCCGTGCCGAAGACAACATCAAGGTCCTGACCCTGTGTGGCGGCGTATCCTTCGGCCCGCAGATCGGCTCGCTGGAACACGGCGCGCACATCATCGTCGGCACCCCGGGGCGTATCCAGCAGCACCTGCGCAAGGGTTCGCTGGTGCTCCATGGCCTGAACACGCTGATCCTCGACGAAGCCGACCGCATGCTCGACATGGGTTTCTACGATTCCATCGAAGAAATCATCGCCCAGACCCCGGAGCGCCGCCAGACCCTGCTGTTCTCCGCCACGTACCCGGTGGGCATCAAGCAACTGGCGTCGAAATTCATGCGCACCCCTCAGATCGTGAAGGCCGAGGCGCTCCACGACGATACGCAGATCGAGCAGCGCTTCTACGAGATCTCTCCGGAAGAGCGTATGGACGCGGTGGTCAAAGTCCTCGCGCATTTCCGTCCGGCGTCCTGCGTGGCCTTCTGCTTCACCAAGCAGCAGGTCCAGGAAACCGTTGATCACCTGACCTCCAAAGGCATCTCCGCCGTCGGTCTGCAGGGTGATCTGGAACAGCGTGACCGCGATCAGGTATTGGCCATGTTCGCCAACCGCAGTACTTCGGTACTGGTCGCCACCGACGTCGCCGCTCGCGGTCTGGACATCGATATGCTGGACATGGTGATCAACGTCGAACTGGCCCGTGATTCGGAAATCCATATTCACCGTGTTGGCCGTACCGGTCGTGCGGGCGAGAAAGGCATCGCGATCAGCCTGGTCGCCCCGTCCGAAGCGCACCGCGCCCAGGCCATCGAGCAACTGCAGAAGTCGCCGTTGAGCTGGGATCAGTTGGACAACCTCAAGTCCCAGGGCGGCGCACCGCTGCTGCCGGTGATGAGCACGCTGTGCATTGGTGCGGGCCGTAAAGACAAAGTACGTCCGGGCGACATTCTCGGTGCACTGACCGGCGACGCCGGCATCCCGGGCGCCCAGGTCGGCAAGATTGCGATTTTCGACTTCCAGGCCTATGTGGCCGTGGAACGCGGGATCGCCAAGCAAGCCTTGCAGCGTTTGAACGACGGTAAAATCAAAGGCCGCTCGTTGCGCGTACGTATTTTGTAAGCGATCGTCTGGCTGACAGAGATCAAATGTGGGAGCGGGCTTGCTCGCGAAAGCGGACTGACAGACAACATCCATGTTGAATGTACTGGCCCCTTCGCGAGCAAGCCCGCTCCCACATTGGTTTGCCGGTGAATTTGAATTTTGTGTGAGGACACCGTTTTGCGCTCTACCGAAGTCGTGATCATTGGCGCTGGCGCCGCAGGGTTGATGTGTGCGCTGACCGCCGCCGGGCGCGGGCGCAAAGTGATGTTGCTCGACCATGCGAACAAGGCCGGCAAGAAAATCCTCATGTCGGGCGGTGGGCGCTGCAATTTCACCAACATGTACACCGAACCGAGCAATTTTCTCTCGCAGAACGAGCATTTCTGCAAATCCGCGCTGGCGCGCTACACCCAGTGGGACTTCATCGGTCTGGTGGCCAAACACGGCGTGCCGTACCACGAGAAGAAACTCGGCCAGTTGTTCTGCGATAACAAATCCAGCGACATCCTCGGCCTGCTGCTCGACGAGTGCGATCAGGTCGGCGTCAGCCTGCACCTGGACACCTCGATCCAGCACATCGAAAAAATGGAAAGCGGCTACCTGCTGCAAACCACCCTCGACCAAATTACCTGTGAGTCTCTGGTGATCGCCACCGGAGGCCTGTCGATTCCGACCCTTGGCGCCACCGGTTTCGGTTATCAAGTGGCCAAGCAGTTCGGTCACGACCTGCTGCCGACCCGCGCCGGCCTCGTGCCGTTCACCATCACCGATCAGCTCAAGGAGCTTTGCACCGAGCTGTCCGGTACATCGGTGGATTGCCTGGTGAGCTGCAACGACCAGAGTTTCCGCGAGAACATCTTGTTCACTCACCGCGGCCTCAGCGGGCCGGCGATCTTGCAGATTTCGTCGTTCTGGGAATCCGGCGACACAGTGGAAATCAACCTGATGCCGGATCACGACGTGCCGAGCTGGCTGCAACAGCAGCAGGCCGAACGCCCGAATAGCGAGTTGAAAACCCTGCTCGGTGAAATCTTCACCAAGAAGATGGCCAATCTGCTGGCGGACAGCTGGTTCGCCTCCAAACCGATGAAGCAGTACACCCACGCCGAACTGGCGGACATCGCCGAAAAACTGGCGAGCTGGAAAGTCGTGCCGGCCGGCACTGAAGGCTACCGCACTGCCGAAGTGACCCTGGGTGGCGTCGATACACGCGAAGTGTCGTCCAAGACTATGGAATCGCTGAAAAGCCCTGGTTTGTATTTCATTGGCGAAGTACTCGACGTCACCGGGCATCTGGGTGGTTTCAATTTTCAGTGGGCCTGGGCCTCTGGTTACGCCGCCGCGCAATTCGTCTGACTCACGCAACCTGAATGTGAAATGTGGTCAATTGTGGGAGCTGGCTTGCCTGCGATAGCGGTCTGACAGTCAACATAGATGTTGGATGTACCGGCCTCTTCGCGGGCAAGCCCGCTCCCACAGGCTTCTCTGCCAACCACAGAATTTTTGATCGGCAACAGATCCCTCGTACTCCCGGGAACAGATTTTGCTGTCAGATGTGATCGGCGCCATTGCGTCGACGTCATTAGTGGCTCAATTTAGCGTCATTGCCTCGGAAGGCCTTCGCACTTCATGTCATCGACCACATTTCGGCAATCTCTGCGTCGCCTCTGGGCGCTGGATAAATTCAGCTACAGCGTGCGGGTATTCATCGCCCTGACCGGCAGCATGGCGCTGTGTTGGTATCAGGATGAAATGGGACTGCTGATCCCGTTGTTCCTGGGGATCATCGCCAGCGCCCTGGCTGAAACCGACGACAGTTGGCAGGGGCGCCTCAACGCACTCGCAGTGACGCTAGTGTGTTTTATGGTCGCCGCCCTGTCCGTCGAACTGCTCTTCCCCTACCCCGTCCTCTTTATCATCGCCTTTGCACTGGCCAGCTTTTGCCTGACCATGCTAGGCGCGCTGGGCGAACGTTATGGCGCGATTGCTTCGGCAACACTGATTCTGTCGGTCTACACCATGATCGGCGTGGATCAGCGCGGTGGCGCGGTCACTGATTTCTGGCACGAACCGGTGCTGCTGGTGGCCGGTGCGGCCTGGTACGGCTTGCTCTCGGTGCTGTGGCAGGTGCTGTTTTCCAACCAACCGGTGCAGCAAAGCCTGGCGCGGCTGTTCCGTGAGCTGGGTTATTACCTGAAGCTCAAATCGTCACTGTTCGAACCGATCCGGCAGCTGGACGTGGAAGCGCAGCGGCTGGAACTGGCCCAACAGAACGGTCGGGTGGTGGCGGCCCTGAACGCTGCCAAGGAAATTATTCTGCATCGGGTCGGCGACGGTCGGCCGGGCGTGAAAGTCAGCCGTTATCTGAAGCTGTACTTCCTCGCCCAGGACATCCACGAGCGCGCCAGTTCTTCGCACTACCCCTATAACGCGCTGGCCGAGGCGTTCTTTCATAGCGACGTGCTGTTCCGCTGTCAGCGCCTGCTGCGCCAACAAGGCAAGGCTTGCCGCGCGCTGGCCGAATCGATCCAGATGCGCCAACCGTTCATCTATGACGCAAGCTTCGCCGAGGCCCTGAGCGACCTGCACGCGTCCCTCGAACACCTGCGTATCCAGAGCAATCCGGCCTGGCGCGGTCTGCTGCGTTCGTTGCGAGCGCTGGCTGCCAACCTCGGCACCCTCGACCGTTTGCTCAGCGACGCCAGTAACCCCGATGCACTCGCAGACGCCACCGATAGCAGCCTGCTCGACCGTTCGCCACGCAGCCTCAAGGATGTCTGGATACGCTTGCGCACGCAGCTGACGCCGACCTCGTTACTGTTCCGCCATGCCCTGCGCCTGCCCCTGGCATTGAGCATCGGCTACGGCATGGTGCATTTGATCCACCCATCGCAAGGTTACTGGATCATCCTCACCACGCTGTTTGTCTGTCAGCCGAACTACGGCGCCACCCGCCGCAAACTCGGGCAGCGGATTATCGGCACCGCCATCGGCTTGACCGTGGCCTGGGCGTTGTTCGATCTGTTTCCGAATCCGTTGGTGCAATCGTGCTTCGCCATCGTTGCCGGGGTCGTGTTCTTTACCAACCGCACCACCCGCTACACCCTGGCGACAGCCGCGATCACGCTCATGGTGCTGTTCTGCTTCAACCAGGTGGGCGATGGTTATGGGCTGCTTCTGCCACGGCTGTTCGATACCTTGCTCGGCAGCCTGATCGCCGGGCTGGCGGTATTCCTGTTCCTGCCGGACTGGCAGGGTCGACGCCTGAACAAAGTGCTGGCCAACACCCTGACCTGCAACAGCATTTACCTGCGCCAGATCATGCAGCAATACGCCGCTGGTAAAAGCGACGACCTGGCTTATCGCCTGGCCCGACGCAACGCCCACAACGCCGACGCCGCGTTGTCGACGACGCTGGCCAATATGCTGATGGAGCCGGGGCACTTCCGTAAGGAAGCGGATGTCGGGTTCCGTTTCCTGGTGCTGTCGCACACCTTGCTCAGCTATTTATCGGGGCTGGGGGCACACCGCGAAACCCAACTACCGTCAGACGTGCGCGAGCATTTGATCGACGGCGCCGGTGTGAACCTGGCTGCCAGCCTCGACGAAATAGCCCAAGGCCTGGCGAGCAAACAGCCGATTGCGATTCAGAGTGATGAGGAAGAAGCCCTGGCCAATGGGCTTGAGCAGATGCCGGATGAAATCGATGAAGGGCAGCGGTTGGTGCAGACGCAACTGGCGTTGATCTGCCGGCAACTGGGGCCGTTGCGGACGTTGGCGGCGCATTTGATCAAGGATACGAGCGAAGCCTGAGATGTGCAGTGTCTGTGCTGACGCCTTCGCGGGCAAGCCCGCTCCCACAGTGATTTGTGGCGTTCACATAATCTGTGTTCAGCTCCGAACCCTGTGGGAGCGGGCTTGCCCGCGAAGGCGTCAGCACAGACACCGCAGGCCTTTCAGATCACATCCCATGCTGCCTGAGCAACTCCTCATAACTCCCATCAGCCTTCATCGCCGCAATCTCGCGGTCGAAACCGGCGACGATCTGTTCATGCCGGGGGTTCTTCAGGCTCACCAGAATATGCAGGCTGTTCTCGCTCAACGGCTTGGGCAAAAACTCCACGGCGTTGCGTACCGTGGATGATTCCCGAGCGAGGTAATACCGGGCGACGAACTCGTCTTCCAGAGTCAGCTTGACCCGGTCGGCCGCGACCATGCGCACGGCCATGGCGAAGTTATGCACAGGAACTTTCTGCAGCGACACATCATCGTCGAATGCTTGCGAATAGGCATAACCGCGTACCACCGCAATCGGGTAGGCGTGCAGTTGTTGCAGGTTGCTGAATTCGATCGGCGTGTCTTTGCGCTTGAGAAAGCGCACGCGGTTGAGCAGGTATTCGCCGGAAAACTGCCCCAGTTTCGTGCGCTCGTCGGTGTACCAAGCGTTGACCAGCACGTCATAACGCCCCTCGCCTACCCCAAACAAGGCTCGCGCCCACGGCACCTGTTCGAAATCACTGGCATAACCGGCCCGGGCCAGCGCGGTGCTGACGATGTCCGTGGCCAATCCGCCATTGACCAGCGTGGCGTCGGTAAAGGGTGGCCAGGCATCGGCGACCAGACGCAGCTTTTGCGCTGCCGCAGCCTGTGTCAGCAACAGCAATCCAATCAAAGCAAATGCTCGATGCAATCGCGGCATGCCAGAAAATCCTTAGCGGGCGGGCTGCCCGACGTGTTCTTCAGCCAAAACTCCAAGGCCCCTCTACCGACGAAACCCAGGTCCTAACACTAGCTTATCGACGACATTGCACAGCGCTTCATCGCAGATTACACAAAGAAGACAATCTCGCGAGAAATGAATGATGGCATTTTGGCCTTTGTCACAGATTTCTCTGCCATCAAGACATCTCACGTCAGGACGCTTAGTATCGGAGCAACGTTGTTCAAGGAATCTGAAGATGACAATCGATTGGGTCTGCAAACACCACAGCGATCTAGGTAAAGAGCAGCTGTATGCCATTTTGCAGCTGCGCGCCGAGGTGTTCGTCGTCGAGCAGAAATGCCTTTATCAGGACATCGATGGCCAAGACCTGGAAGGTGACACCTGCCATTTGATGGGCTGGGACGGGGATCGACTGGTGGCCTACCTGCGATTGCTCGACCCGGAGTTACAGGGCGGCGACGTGGTGATTGGCCGTGTGATCATCGCTCCCGCTGCACGCGGCACCGGGCTTGGGCATGAAATGATGAGCCAAGCGTTGAAACAGGCCGAAAAGCACTGGCCTGAAGTGCCGATCTACCTCTCGGCCCAGGCGCATTTGCAGGGGTACTACGGGCGGTACGGGTTTGTGGTGGTGGGTGAGGAATACCTGGAGGATGACATTCCGCATATCGGGATGCGTCGTCCGCAATGATCGTTCCCACGCTCTGCGTGGGAACGCCTCAATGGACGCTCTGCGTCCGCTCTTGGGACGCGGAGCGTCCCGGGCTGCATTCCCACGCAGAGCGTGGGAACGATCGGGGTCGGTAATTCAGGGATACTCCAACACCGCTTTAATCTGCCGCAGATTACGCTCGATCCACCCCCGATCAATCGCCCCCCACTCGCGAATCCGATAGCGCCCCGCATGGTTGCGCGCGCCTTCTTCCTGCTCGAATTCACAAACGATATCCAGATCCGCCAATGCCGCGATGGTGTCCTGGGCCGTGCGCCGAGGCATGCCGGTGACTTCGGTCAACGCCGGGACGCTGCTGGCCAATTCGCTGTCGATCAGGTACGCCACGTATAACCGGCGGTAGAAGCTGCTTTTGGTCTTGCTCACGTCCATCCATGCGCTCCTTATTATTAGAAGATCAAAAGATCGCAGCCTTCGGCGGCGCCCACAGGCGCGTAGGAGCTGCCGAAGGCTGCGATCTTTTGATCTTGATCTTGTACTTCTATTGCATATCCCGCCACGTCAGGTACACCCGCAAATCGAACTCCACCTGGTGATACCCCGGCAACATGTGTTCGCACAGCTTGTAGAACGCCTTGTTGTGATCCGACTCCTTGAAGTGCGCCAGCTCATGCACCACGATCATTTTCAGAAACCCGGAGGGCGCGTCCTTGAACAACGAGGCGATGCGAATTTCTTTCTTGGCCTTGAGCTTGCCGCCTTGCACCCGGGAAATCGCAGTGTGCAGGCCGAGCGCGCGGTGGGTCAGGTCCAGACGGTTGTCGAATAACACCTTGTCGATGGCCGGGGCGTTACGCAGGTATTCCTGCTTGAGGTCCAGAGCATAGGTGTACAGCGCCTTGTCGCTCTGCACCCCGTGCTTTTCCGGATATCGCTGGCTCAGGTAGTCGCCCAGCCGACCTTCGGCGATCAGCTGTCGCACCTGGTCCTGCAACGTAGCAGGATAGGCTTGGAGGTATTTCAACGCGGTCATTGGGGCGGCAACACGAGTCACGAAAAGGTCGCCAGTGTAACGAATTCAACTCGTCAGCGCGCTCCAGTCGAATGGCTCCACAAAGTGTCGGGTGTCTTCGGCCATCAGCGGTCGCGCGACCAGGAACCCCTGAACATACTGGCAACCGTTGGCTTGCAGCCATTCATATTGCGCCACGGTCTCCACCCCTTCGGCAATCACTAACAGACCGAACTGTTTGCACAAATCAATGACACTGCGTGCCAGCGCCGCATCCCGTTCGGACCCCGGCAACCGGGCGATCAAATGCCGGTCGAGTTTGAGCGTGTCCAGTTCCAGGTCGCGCAAGTGCGCCAGCGAACAAGCCCCGGAGCCAAAATCATCCAGCGCCACCCGCACTCCCAAATTGCGCAGCAAACGCAGCTGCTTGCGGGTTTCGTCGGGGTTAAGCATCAAGGCCTCTTCCGTGACCTCAACCTCAAGCTGCCGCGGCTTCAAACCATGGCGTTCCAGTACCTGACGCAGTTCGGTGACCAGATTGGGCAAACCGAATTGCGTGCTGCTCAAACTGACGCCCAGCACCAGATCTTCGGCAAACAAGGTTTCCCAGGCTTTTCGCTGTTTGGCCCCGCGATGGTAAATCCAGCTACCAAGACGACTGATCAAGCGCGCCTCTTCCAGCAACGGCAAAAACAGCCCCGGCGGCACATCGCCGACACTCGGGTGCTGCCAGCGCAGCAACGCCTCGAACCCGCGTATCTGCCCGTCGGCAATGGCTACCTGAGGCTGATACACCAGGTTGAAATCGCGATTCTCGATGGCCGTGCGCACGCTCTCTTCGAGCATCAGCCGCGAGCGCGCCCGGCCATTCATTTCGTGATCGTAGAAGCGATATTGCTGACGCCCCGCGCGCTTGGCTTCGTACATGGCGATGTCGGACGCGCGCATCAACCCGTCGAGATTAGCCCCGCAGTCGGGGTAAGTGGCAATGCCGATACTGGCGCCCAAAGCGATGTCCATGCCTTCGATTTGCTGACAGATCGACACCCGTTCGATGAGCTTTTCAGCAATCTTTGCCGCTTGCTCAGGGAGCTCAAGATCCAGCAGCGCGGTGAACTCATCGCCGCCCATCCGCGCCAGAATATCGAAGGGCCGCAGACACGCCTTCAGCTGCTCGGACACCCAACGCAACACCCTGTCGCCAGCATCGTGGCCGAGGGAATCATTGACCCGCTTGAAGCCGTCGAGGTCCAGGTACAACAGCACCCAGGTGCTGTCGGAGCGTTCGCCGCGCAGCAGCAGATTTTCAACGGTCTGGTAGAAACCCCGGCGATTGAGTAGCCCGGTCAGCGGATCGGTCACCGCCTGGAACTCCAGCTGCTGATGCAGATGGCGCACCACCGACATGTCCAGCACCGTCACCACCATGGCGTGTTGTTCGGTGGGCAAAGGCGCGCAGGACAACGCCACCGGCACTTGCTGGCCGGGCGCGGTACGCAGCAACGCATCGTGCAGGCGCAGGGTTTCACCGCGTTTGTAGCCGGCAAACAATTCGGAGTCGGCCCAGATCGGGATGTGCGGCTTTTGCAGGAAATCGAGAAACTCTTTGCCTTGCAGCTCGTGCACCGTGGCATTGAGCAGGCGGGACATCGCCGGGTTGGCAAAACGGATCAGCCCGTCCTCGCCCACCACCAGAATGCCTTCGGCGGCGTTATCCAGCACCGAGGCATTAAAGGCACGAGCGACTTCCAGGTCATGGCTCAACTGCTGCAAGGCACGGCGATTACGCTGATGCTCGAGCAGGGCCTGGACTTTGGGTTTGAGAATTTGCGGGTCGAACGGTTTGAACAGGTAATCCACCGCACCACTGGCGTAGCCCTTGATCACAGCGTCCTGAGATTGTTCGTTGGCGGTGAGAAAAATGATCGGCGTGAGGCGGGTACGCTGGCTGCCACGCATCAAGCGCGCCACTTCGAAACCGTCCATACCTGGCATCTGCACATCCAGCAGCACCAGGTCGACGTCGTGTTCGAGCAACAGGCTGAGCGCTTCAAAGCCGGAAGCCGCGGTGATGACCTGCCAGTCCTGGCGCTGTAACAACGCGCGCATGCTGATCAGGTTTTCGGGGTAATCATCAACAATTAAAAGGATTGAGCTGCCTTCAGCTGGCGTAGGTTGTGCGCATTCCATGCTGCATCTCTTGTGCTGGACCTCAGGCCGGTCTCTTGTGAAAACCGGGCACATAGTGCGACTTCACTCTAGACCCGGATCCACGAAAGCAGAAGCAGCGAGAGTGGCATCACTTCGGTAAAGTTTCGCATAGCCGACTAACGGTCATTCCTACAGCCCCCGTAAACCGGGAGAGATGGCATTTCGACAGGATGTTGACGTCAACCATCTGCCAAACGGGCATTAACAAACAACCGTTCAACGCTTATAAAGACGGCCCGAAGGCGCGTGTTAGAGCTTCTGGCACGTGCGTACAGAAAAAAGTGGAAGCTCGAATATGATCGATCTCGCAACCTGGAACCTCAGCGTTCCTGTCGGCAGTCCGCCATACACCGTTGAAACAACCAAACTGGTGGACGGCTTCAAGGATCAATACTTCCACTCCGACACCGGCACCTTGTTTTTCTGGTCCCCGGTAACTGGCACCCGCACCGAAAACGCGGTTTACCCTCGCACCGAACTCCGCGAAACCTACAGCAATGGCACGCTGAAAAACTGGTACTACCCCGACGCCGATAACTTTCTGCGTGCGACCCTTACGGTCAGCAAGGTACCCAGCACGGGCAAGATCGTCATTGGTCAGATCCATGCCTACAAAAGCCAGAAGCCCATGGTGAAGCTCGAATATCAATACAAGGACTCCAGCGACACCGGAAACATCGTCGCCAAAGTCCGCATGCACCCCGACGACGACACCGCCCGGGTCATCACCATCGCCACTGGCATAAAACTCGATCGGGAATTTTCCTACCTCATCCACCTCAGCCCCGGCGGTGCATTGGGCATCAGCGCGGCGGGCTACCAGTGGGACACCGACATCAGCGCGATGTGGCGTGATAAACCGCTGTACTTCAAGGCCGGTGTCTACGTGCAGGACAACACCGGGTACACCAGCGAAGGCGGGGAAGCGACGTTCAGCAAGCTGGATATTGATCACGATACCTAAGTTGACTCGATCTACTGTAGCAGCTGCCGAGGCTGCGTTCGGTCGCGAAGCGGTCGCAGTCCGGCACATACGGTTCACCTGAAAAAACGTGGAGTCTGATTTTGCGACTGCAGCGCAGTCGAACGCAGCCTCGCAAGCTCGACAGCTGCTACGGGCAAAGAACGATCCGGGCATCCGTAAAACTCGTAGGATCGCTCCGACTGTGGCGAGGGGGCTTGCCCCCGTTGGGCTGCGAAGCAGCCCCAAGCCCCATCACCCAATTTCCTCAGACACACCGCAGTGCCCGGTTTTACGACGGCTGCGCCTCCGAACGGGGGCAAGCCCCCTCGCCACAATGAACGCGCACGGTCCTACACCCCGGTTGCAGCCACCAAAGTCGCCGCTTATAGTTCGCCCCGTCGCCGGCAACAGTCGACGATAGGGTTTCGCAGCCCTACCGAGTTAGAACCACAACCGTCAAAATACGACACGGGCAGCATTTGCCCGTACTCGTTTTTATGGCGGCTGTGCGTGGGAGACCTTTTGGTCTGCCGGGTCTTCCTCCTCGGTCTGCGAACCCGCGCACAGCTACCACCCCATTTGTTTAGCGCCACCGACTACCCGTCCTGATGCTCCGCTTCGCGAACGTCTCAACGCCGTCAGCAAATACATGAACCTACGCCGAGAACGGTATCAAGGCTCAATTTCCAAGCATTAAAAACCCGCATTTCTGCGGGTTTTTTATTACGTGCTTATTCTGACTCTTTCGGCAATGTGAAAGGCGCGGGCCCTTTAGAGTTTTGGATACTTCCCGGCTCTGGTGCAACTGGAATGGTGACAGGCGCAGGGCCTTTCGCTTTTGGTTTTACATCCTTGGTGCTCATAACTGCGTACTCCATTACAGGGTGGAGTTTTATCCTGAGAGAATCGATAAAGGTTGTCTACTGTCAGATATGACAGTCATTTAGATACATTTGCGATAACGCGCCAAACCAAAGACGAGACAAAAAATTTATCTATGCTTATCACCCCAATCAGCTGTCCGTCTTGCCCACCGGTTTGCGCCTTAACCCCGACACAACTGTGTCATTCAGCGCCGCCATCCGCCCGGCATCCCACTCACGCTGCATATACGTAAACAGCTCGCCATCCACGCGATTCCGATTGGCCGCTAACGCTTGAGTCATCGCCTCGGCAATACACTCAATGATCAAGGCCGGCCTATCCACCGCGCAGTGTTTTCGACCGAACTCAATCAATTGCTGACGATCCGGGTAGTTTTTTACTTTGTTCATCTTGATGGCCAACGTACGGTCAACCAATGACCGCCCGGATTTGGGGTTGTAATTTTCGTAGACGGTCGTGGTCGTGACATCGAAAACCGGTGCCAATTGCACCGTTTCCAGCGCATCAGGATGGGTGTAGATCACCCCGAAATTCTTCAGGTGTGCGTCTCCGTTGCGGACCATGACTGAAAGACAAACCGAAGAGAAAAAGCGCTCCAGTTCGCGTACCGGATCGCCATGCCGGCAGACTTGGCCAATCACGGCCGCAAGGGTTTCATAGCTTTGGGAATACTTGTAGTTGTCATGGGGATCCTTGTTGAGCCCCAAAAGGACAGCCATGTCTTCGAACCCGAGCCGACCGGAAGCGGTCAGATCGAATCGCTCCATCACAAACAGATCACCGTTTTCCGAAAGCCAGAACGGCGGTGTTTCCAGGCCAGCAAGACGGGCCGCTTCCAGGCAGAGAAATTCATTCTGAGCCAGATGTGCGTACTCATCGGCGCCTGACTTAACAATCAGATCGGAGCTGAGCATGGTTTTTCGATGACCGGTGAGCTTATCCAGATCGGGTACCAGCACCTTGGGCTGCACACCTGAAATGCCCGACTCGAAGTAGGTATCGACGAGGAACTCGAAGACACCTTGCGAGGCATCCGCAGACAGGATTTCCTGCAGGCCGACCTGAGCACGAACGGACACGAGTGCCTCTATCGGGTTCTGGTAGGTGAGGCGCCCGATTTGATTCCCTCCGATGACCGATAACAGGCGCATTTCATCCACCTGCATGTGCTTGGCCATCCGGCGTTTGATCTGATCGGCCAGAAACCCTTCAGGCACATTCATATCGAAAATCGGATGCAGCACATTGCTCACCGAAGGCGTCGGGTCATAGGGCATGACCAGTGAGACTTCCCTGGGCGCATCGGCGGACTCGTAGGCAAACGAGAACTGCGAACCCTTGGACAGTTCGCCCGAAAAGCCTTGCGGTGTCATGACGTTGAGTAGCTTGACCTTACTCATCGTGCTCTACCAGATCAGCGAGGGATTTGAGGTCAATTCGGTTGTCGACAATTTCAAGCGCCATGCCCAGCGCTGATAGCACCCTGAACGCGGTGTACAGCGCGACATTTTCACCAGCCTCAAGGTCAATGATGGTTTTGCGGTTGCATTTTGCTCTGTGCGCCAGTATTGCCTGGCTATAGCCTTTGGCGCGTCGCAACTGGCGGACTCTTTCACCGAACACAGAAGGGTTATGTAGGAGCATGAATGTCACCTATATAGGACTTTTCTAGCGAATATTTTTATTATGTCCACTATAAGTAACATTTCAAGCGCCTTACGTCCGACAACGGCCAGATAAAATTCCGCCCACAAAAAACCCGCCTCTCGGCGGGTTCTTTATCAACACAGTTTAACGCTCAGGCTCAGTTCACCTTAGCGTTCAACTCACCCTTCAGATAACGCTGGTACATCCCTTCCAACGAGATCGGCTTGATCTTCGAAGCGTTGCCCGCTGTACCAAATTGGTTATAACGGTCAATACACACATCACGCATGGCAGTCACGGTCGCGCCGAAGAACTTACGCGGGTCGAACTCGCTAGGGTTGGTAGCCATCAGGCGACGCATTGCACCGGTGGAGGCCAGGCGCAGGTCGGTGTCGATGTTGACCTTGCGTACGCCGTGCTTGATGCCTTCGACGATTTCTTCAACCGGTACGCCGTAGGTTTCTTTGATGTCGCCACCGTACTGGTTGATGATCGCCAGCCACTCTTGCGGAACCGAAGACGAACCGTGCATCACCAGGTGGGTGTTCGGGATGCGTTTGTGGATTTCTTTGATGCGGTCGATGGCCAGCACGTCACCGGTAGGTGGCTTGGTGAACTTGTAGGCGCCGTGGCTGGTGCCGATGGCGATGGCCAAGGCATCAACCTGAGTGCGTTTGACGAAGTCAGCGGCTTCTTCCGGGTCGGTCAGCATTTGGCTGTGATCAAGAACGCCTTCGGCGCCGATGCCGTCTTCTTCACCGGCCATGCCGGTTTCCAGCGAACCCAGGCAGCCCAGCTCGCCTTCTACCGATACGCCGCAGGCGTGAGCCATGGCGACGGTTTGTTGGGTAACGCGGACGTTGTAGTCGTAGTCGGTTGGGGTCTTGCCGTCTTCGCCAAGGGAACCGTCCATCATCACCGAGCTGAAGCCCAGTTGGATGGAGCGCTGGCAGACGTCAGGGCTGGTGCCGTGGTCCTGGTGCATGCACACCGGAATGTGCGGGAATTCTTCGATTGCCGCCAGGATCAGGTGACGCAGGAACGGTGCACCGGCGTATTTGCGAGCACCGGCCGAAGCCTGGACGATCACCGGGGAGTCAGTCTTGTCAGCGGCTTCCATGATGGCGCGCATCTGCTCAAGGTTGTTGACGTTGAAGGCTGGAACGCCGTAGCCGAACTCGGCTGCGTGGTCCAGCATCTGGCGCATGCTGATAAGTGCCATTGTGTGTGTCTCTCCCGGTTGAGGGTCGTTAATCGTGCCAGCCTGCCGTAGCGGCGGCGGCTATTCAAGTTATTGCAGATCGGGGGTTGGCCCGGGCTGCGAATTCGGTGTTGCCAAAAACCTTGTGTCGCTGAAACCTTGTGGCGAGGGGGCTTGCCCCCGTTCGGCTGCGAAGCAGTCGCAAATCGGATGACGCGCTTTAACTGAAGCACCGCGCCTGCTGGCTTCGGGAGTGCTTCGCACTCCAACGGGGGCAAGCCCCCTCGCCACAAAAGCCCGCTTGTGTCTTACTCGGCTTTACAACCGCGGCCAATCAAATCATTGGTGGCGACCCAGTACACCAGGCCCTCCTCACCTTTTACGTGAAACGCCAGCATGTCGTTGCTGTACAGCGAACCTTCGGCGCCCGGTTCAAGCTTCAAGCGGTAGACCTGATCGGCACCGCCCAGGCGAACGTCGACTTCCTTGCGGCTGACGTCAGTGTAGCGCCATAGTACTTTGGCCTGGCTGTCGCAGGTCCAGGTGGTCCAGCTGTCCGCTGGCTCGGCAGCGTTGAACAGGTTCAAATTGGCGCAACCTGCCAGCAATGCCAGTGCTGCAACGGCGATAAAGCGTTTCATCCGTGTTCCTCGACTGACGGCACACGCCGCCAGCCTTGAGTAAAGAGTCAGACCCCTCAAGGGCAACCATGTTCCTTGGCTGGGGCCTGTGTCTCGTATTTCTCCAGGCCATCGGGCCCGGAACGCTTGTTGATCACCGGGTTGGTTTCCGCCTGCCAATCGGCCTGGTAGCAGCCTTTTTCCTGTGTTTGCGGCGCGGGTTCCGGCGTGGCTTTCGGGTTACTCCCGCAAGCCGCCAGCATACCCGCGACGATCAACAGCATTAAGGTCCTGACCATCTGAACACTCCTTTGCCTGGTCAAATGCGCGGCCTCAGGCCTTGGCCCGGCTTTCCAGGACTTCAACGGCCGGCAGCACTTTGCCTTCGACGAATTCGAGGAACGCGCCGCCGCCGGTAGAAATGTAGGAGATTTGCTCGGCAACGCCATATTTATCGATAGCCGCCAAGGTGTCGCCGCCGCCAGCGATGGAGAATGCCGAGCTTTCCGCGATGGCCTGGGCCAGCACTTTGGTGCCGTTACCGAACTGGTCGAATTCGAACACGCCCACCGGGCCGTTCCACAGGATGGTCTTGGACGACTTCAGCAGCTCGGCGAAATTCGCCGCGGTCTGTGGGCCGATGTCCAGGATCATGTCGTCGGCGGCCACGTCGGCGATCAGCTTGACGGTCGCGGTCGCGCTTTCAGCGAATTCCTTGGCAACCACCACGTCCACCGGCAATGGCACGCTGACCTTGGCGGCGATTTCGCGGGCGGTGTCCAGCAGGTCCGGTTCGTACAAGGATTTGCCGACCGGATGACCGGCAGCGGCCAAGAAAGTGTTGGCGATGCCGCCACCGACGATCAGCTGGTTGCAGATCTGGCTCAGGCTGTTGAGCACGTCGAGTTTGGTCGACACTTTGGAGCCGGCAACGATAGCGGCCATTGGCTGCGCCGGGGCGCCCAGGGCTTTGCCCAGTGCATCCAGTTCGGCGGCCAGCAACGGGCCAGCGGCGGCGACTTTGGCGAACTTGGCCACGCCATGGGTCGAACCCTCGGCGCGGTGAGCGGTGCCGAAGGCGTCCATCACGAACACATCGCACAGGGCGGCGTATTGCTTCGCCAGTTCGTCAGCGTTCTTTTTCTCGCCCTTGTTGAAGCGCACGTTTTCGAACAGCACGATGTCGCCGGCTTTCACGTCGACGCCACTCAGGTAATCGGACACCAGCGGCACTTCGCGGCCCAAGGCCTTGCTCAAGTAGTCAGCCACTGGCTTGAGGCTGTTCTCGGCCGAGAACTCGCCTTCGGTCGGACGGCCAAGGTGCGAGCAGACCATCACGGCCGCGCCTTTTTCCAGGGCCAGCTTGATGGTCGGCAGCGAAGCCAGGATTCGCGCATCGCTGGTGACAACACCATCCTTGACTGGGACGTTGAGGTCTTCGCGGATCAGTACGCGCTTACCTTGCAGATCGAGGTCGGTCATCTTCAACACGGTCATGGGTCGCATTTCCTGGATAGCTGTTTTAGAGAGCAGGTTTTGGTTGTGGTGCAGCTGTTTGCAAATAGTGTTCTGCAACGTCCAGCATTCGATTGGCAAAACCCCATTCGTTGTCGAACCACGCCAGGATGTTCACCAGCCGTGGGCCGGAAACGCGGGTCTGACTGGCATCGACGATGGCCGAATGTGGGTCATGATTGAAATCACAACTGGCGTGAGGCAACTCGGTGTAGGCCAGAAGGCCCTTGAGCGGGCCATGGGTGGCGGCCTCGCGCAGAATCCGGTTGACCTCGGTGGCGTCGGTATCGCTTACGGTCTGCATCGTAATGTCGAGGCAGGACACGTTAACCGTCGGCACCCGCACGGCTTTGGCCTGAATTCGCCCGGCAAGTTCCGGCAGCAGGCGTTCAATGCCTCGCGCCAGACCAGTGGACACCGGAATCACCGACTGGAACGCCGAACGGGTGCGGCGCAGGTCTTCGTGGTGATAGGCGTCGATCACCGGTTGATCGTTCATTGCCGAGTGGATGGTGGTGATCGACACATATTCCAGACCAATGGCCTGATTCAGCAGGCGCAACAGCGGCACGCCGCAGTTGGTGGTGCAGGAGGCGTTGGACACCAGCAGCTCGTCGCCGGTCAGGCAATCCTGGTTCACACCGTAGACGATGGTGGCGTCGACATCCGCCTCGCTGGCCATCGGCTGGGAAAACAGCACCCGTGGCGCGCCAGCGTCGAGGAAACGCTGGCCATCCTGACGAGTGTGGTAAGCGCCGGAGCACTCCAGCACCAGATCGACGCCCAGTGACGCCCAATCGATGCCTTCGGGGGTGGCACTGCGCAGAACCTTCACGCAGTTGCCATTAATATGCAGACAATCGCCCTCGACCTTCACTTCGCCGGGAAACCGCCCGTGAGTGGAGTCGAAGCGTGTCAGGTATTCGATGCTGGCCATGTCGGCCAGATCGTTGATCGCGACAATTTCAAACCCGGCCGTCGAGCCTCGCTCAAACAACGCACGCAAGACGCAACGACCAATCCGGCCGTAGCCGTTGAGTGCAACTTTGTAAGGACGCGGTTGAGGCATGGGGTTCTCGATTACCGTGGTGAATCCGTCAGTGTTGCGTTGAATGTTCAATTGCCTTCGCGGGCAAGCCTCGCTCCTACAGATCACTTGTCTGTGGAATTGGATGATTTCCAATCCGGCAGACAACACATGACCCTGTAGGAGCGAGGCTTGCCCGCGAAGACGTCAGCACAGACAACGCAACTGTCGGACTTAGTCTTCCAGCAGCTCTTCAGCCTGACCCAGGATGTTTTCCAGGGTGAAACCGAACTCTTCGAACAAGGCAGGCGCAGGCGCCGACTCGCCGTAGGTGGTCATGCCGATCACGCGGCCTTCCAGGCCCACGTACTTGTACCAGTAGTCCGCGTGGGCGGCCTCGATGGCGATACGTGCGCTGACCTGCAATGGCAGAACCGCTTGCTTGTAGCCGGCGTCCTGGGCTTCAAAGACGCTGGTGCACGGCATCGAAACAACACGCACCTTGCGGCCTTGCTCGGTCAGTTTGTCGAAGGCTTGAACGGCCAGGCCGACTTCCGAACCGGTAGCAATCAGGATCAGCTCAGGCTCGCCTGCGCAGTCTTTCAGCACGTAGCCGCCACGCGCGATCTCTTCGATCTGGATCGCATTGCGGGTCTGGTGCTGCAGGTTCTGACGGGAGAAGATCAGTGCCGACGGACCGTCGTCACGCTCCAGAGCAGATTTCCAGGCCACCGCCGATTCAACGGCATCGGCTGGACGCCAGGTGTCGAGGTTCGGCGTGCAGCGCAGGCTGGCCAGTTGCTCGATCGGCTGGTGAGTCGGGCCGTCTTCGCCCAGACCGATGGAGTCGTGGGTGAACACATAGATGATGCGTTTCTTCATCAACGCCGACATGCGCACTGCGTTGCGGGCGTATTCCATGAACATCAGGAAGGTCGCGCCGTAAGGCACCAGGCCACCGTGCAGGGCCACGCCGTTCATGATCGCGCTCATGCCGAACTCGCGAACGCCGTAGTACATGTAGTTGCCGCTGGCGTCTTCGGCGGTGACGCCTTTGCAACCTTTCCACAGGGTCAGGTTGGAACCGGCCAGGTCAGCCGAACCGCCGAGCAGTTCCGGCAGCAGCGGGCCGAACGCATTCAGGGCGTTCTGGCTGGCTTTACGGCTGGCGATGGTTTCGCCCTTGGCCGCGACTTCAGCGATGTAGGCAGAAGCTTTTTCAGCGAAGTCAGTCGGCAGGTCACCGCTCAGGCGACGAACCAGCTCGTTGGCCAGCTCCGGGAAAGCCGCGGAGTAAGCAGCGAAACGTTGATCCCACTCGGCTTCGGCAGCGCGACCGGATTCCTTGGCATCCCACTCGGCATAGATGTTGGCCGGGATTTCGAACGGGCCGTGGTTCCACTTCAGTGCTTCACGGGTCAGAGCGATTTCCGCGTCACCCAATGGGGCGCCGTGGCAGTCTTCCTTGCCTTGCTTGTTCGGCGAACCGAAGCCAATGGTGGTCTTGCAGCAGATCAGCGTTGGCTGCTCGCTTTTGCGCGCCGTGTCGATGGCGATCTTGATTTCTTCCGGGTCATGACCGTCGACGTTGCGGATCACTTGCCAGTTGTAGGACTCGAAACGCTTCGGTGTGTCATCGGTGAACCAGCCTTCGACTTCGCCGTCGATGGAGATGCCGTTGTCGTCGTAGAAGGCGATCAGTTTGCCCAGGCCCAGCGTACCGGCCAGGGAGCTGACTTCGTGGGAAATGCCTTCCATCATGCAGCCATCACCCAGGAACACATAGGTGTGGTGATCGACGACGTTATGGCCGGGACGGTTGAACTGCGCTGCCAGGACTTTTTCTGCCAAGGCGAAACCCACGGCGTTGGCCAGACCTTGGCCCAGTGGACCGGTGGTGGTTTCAACGCCCGGGGTGTAACCGAATTCCGGGTGACCCGGGGTGCGGCTGTGCAGCTGGCGGAAGTTTTTCAGGTCATCGATCGACAGGTCGTAGCCGGTCAGGTGCAGCAGCGAGTAGATCAGCATCGAACCGTGACCGTTGGACAGCACGAAGCGGTCACGGTCGGCGAACGATGGATTGCTCGGGTTGTGCTTCAGGTAGTCACGCCAAAGTACTTCGGCGATATCCGCCATACCCATAGGGGCACCGGGATGGCCGCTGTTGGCTTTTTGCACGGCATCCATGCTGAGGGCACGAATGGCGTTGGCACGCTCACGACGGCTGGGCATCGCTGTTCTCCTGCGGATATTGAATCGAGAGTGAATAAAACGAAACGGAAAAAAGGCGAGCATTTTCCCTCACCCACCCGCCTCGGGGCAATGACAGATAGTCATCTGAAGGCGTTTTTCCAATGGATAACGACGTATTCGACGGGTGAAACCTTTCCGCCGTTCGTTTGCTGACTGAACCTAACGCTGAGAAGTGCCATCTATCGAGCAATATCAAAACTTTTTGATATTGCTCTTGCGGTGATTTCTGACCGTCACTAGACTGCTGGCCTTATGAATTTACGCGCACCTTCCATTCGACATGACGATTGCGATGAGCTGGCGGCCCTGTGCAAGGCCGGCGGCGATCCTCTGCGGCTGAATGTATTGCGCGCGCTGGCCAACGACTCGTTCGGCGTACTGGAACTGGCGCAGATCTTCGGCATCGGCCAGTCCGGCATGAGTCATCACCTCAAGGTTTTGGCCCAAGCCAACCTGGTGGCGACCCGCCGTGAAGGCAATGCGATTTTCTACCGTCGCGCCCTGCCCCATACCGATCTGCTGGGCGGCAAGCTGCATGCCGCGCTGCTGGAAGAAGTGGACAACCTGACCCTGCCGACTGACGTTCAGTCGCGGATCGGTCAGGTCCATGGGCAACGGGCGGCGGCCAGCCAGGACTTTTTCTCACGGGTTGCGGAGAAGTTTCGCGCCCAGCAAGACTTGATCGCCGGCCTGCCGCAATACCGCGAAAGCGTGGTGGCATTGCTCGACAAGCTGAGTTTCGGCCCCGACGCCACAGCCATCGAAGTGGGCCCAGGCGATGGCGGTTTTCTGCCGGAGCTGGCGCATCGTTTCATTCAAGTCACCGCGCTGGACAACAGCCCGGCGATGCTCGATCTGGCCCGCCAGGTCTGCGAACGTGAAATGCTGGCTAACGTCAGCCTGCAATTGGCCGATGCATTGAACGGTATAAGCCTCAAGGCTGATTGCGTTGTACTGAACATGGTACTGCACCATTTCGCCGCGCCGGCCGAAGCACTCAAGCGCATGGCCGACTTGCTGCAACCGGGCGGCAGCCTGCTCGTGACAGAGTTATGTAGCCACAACCAGAGTTGGGCCAGGGAGGCCTGCGGTGATCTATGGTTGGGGTTTGAACAGGACGATCTGGCCCGTTGGGCCACCGCTGCGGGACTCGTTCCCGGGGAAAGCCTCTATGTAGGCTTACGTAATGGTTTCCAGATTCAGGTCCGCCATTTTCAGCGACCGGCTGGCGACACTCACCATCGGTAAATTCAGGAAAAAATCGAGATGAGCGAATACTCCCTCTTCACCTCCGAGTCCGTGTCTGAAGGGCATCCGGACAAAATCGCCGACCAGATTTCCGATGCGGTGCTGGACGCCATCATTGCTGAAGACAAGTTCGCCCGCGTGGCGTGCGAAACGCTGGTGAAAACCGGCGTGGCAATCATCGCAGGTGAAGTCACCACATCGGCCTGGGTCGATCTGGAAGACATCGTCCGTAACGTGATTCTCGACATCGGCTACAACAGCTCCAATGTCGGTTTCGACGGCGCGACCTGCGGCGTGATGAACATCATCGGCAAGCAGTCCCCTGACATCAACCAAGGTGTCGATCGTGCCAAGCCTGAAGATCAGGGCGCCGGCGACCAGGGCCTGATGTTCGGCTACGCCAGCAACGAAACCGACGTGCTGATGCCAGCACCGATCACCTTCTCGCACCAATTGGTTCAACGTCAGGCTGAAGCCCGTAAATCCGGCCTGTTGCCTTGGCTGCGTCCGGACGCCAAGTCGCAAGTGACTTGCCGTTACGAAGGCGGCAAGGTTGTCGGTATCGACGCCGTTGTACTGTCGACCCAGCACAACCCTGACGTATCGTACAAAGATCTGCGCGAAGGCGTGATGGAACTGATCGTCAAGCACGTACTGCCTGCCGAGCTGCTGTCCAAGGACACCCAGTTCCACATCAACCCGACCGGCCAATTCATCATCGGTGGCCCGGTTGGCGACTGCGGCCTGACCGGTCGCAAGATCATCGTCGACAGCTACGGCGGCATGGCCCGTCACGGCGGTGGCGCGTTCTCCGGCAAGGATCCATCGAAGGTTGACCGTTCGGCAGCTTACGCCGGTCGTTACGTGGCCAAGAACATCGTCGCTGCCGGCCTGGCCGAGCGTTGCGAGATTCAGGTTTCCTACGCGATTGGTGTGGCACAGCCTACGTCGATTTCGGTGAACACCTTCGGCACCGGCAAAATCAGCGACGACAAAATCGTCAAACTGGTTCGCGAAGTGTTCGACCTGCGTCCATACGCGATCACCACCATGCTCGACCTGCTGCACCCGATGTACCAGGAAACCGCTGCGTACGGCCACTTCGGTCGCACTCCGGCCACCAAGACCGTGGGCGACGATACGTTCACCACGTTCACCTGGGAAAAAACCGACCGCGCCGACGACCTGCGTGTCGCAGCTGGCCTGTAAGACTTTTCCTGCGGTACCCAAAGCCCCGCACGGTTCGCCGTGCGGGGCTTTTTCATGAGGAAGATCAAAAGATCGCAGCCTTCGGCAGCTCCTACAAGGGAATGGCGTACACCTGTAGGAGCTGCCGAAGGCTGCGATCTTTTGATCTTCCTATATCGAAATACGCAGAATTACACCCTTGCAACCCAAACCCGAAAACTGACTAGCCTTGAAAGCATCCCAACGAGCAAGGACGCTCTCGATGCTGCCTAACCTGCGCCTGTTTTTCTGCTTCCTGCTGACCGTCGCCTGCCTGACCGCCAATGCCGCCGGATGCCCTGACTGGCCACCGGCCCGCGCGCAGGAAGAAATCACCACCCTGCAACTGCAAATCGATCGCTGGGACGACAGCTACCACCGTGAAGGCCAGTCGCTGATCGCCGATGAACTCTACGATCAGTCCCGTGCGCGACTGACCGAATGGCGTGAATGTTTTGATTCAGGCCTCTCCGCCGAACCATTGCGCACGGCCGGCGGCACGGTTGCTCACCCCATCGCCCACACCGGCCTGGAAAAACTGCGCGATGGGCGCGCCGTCGAAGCTTGGCTAAAAGATCGGGGAGAGGCCTGGGTTCAGCCCAAGGTCGACGGTGTGGCGGTGACATTGGTCTATCGCAACGGCTGGCTGCATCAGGCGATCAGCCGGGGAGACGGGGTAAACGGCCAGGACTGGACTGCCTCGGCGCGCCAGATCGCCGCCATCCCTCAAAAGCTTCCGCAGCCACTGGATTTGTTGCTGCAAGGCGAACTCTATTGGCGCCTGAGCGAACACGTACAAGCCCAGGCCGGCAGCCTCAATGCCCGCGCCACGGTGGCCGGGTTGATGGCACGCAAGGCACTGAGCACCGAGCAAGCCGCCGGCATCGGGTTGTTTGTCTGGGACTGGCCGCAAGGCCCGAAAAACCTGCCGGCCCGGGTGGCGGCTCTGGATGAATTGGGGTTCCCGAGCACGGCGCCCTACAGTCAGCCGATCAAGGCATTTGCCGATGCCGAACGCTGGCGCGATCACTGGTATCGCTCGCCCCTGCCCTTTGCCAGCGATGGGGTCGTGTTGCGCCAGGACCAACGCCCACCGGCCGAGCGCTGGCAGGCGAAAACGCCTTACTGGAGCGTCGCCTGGAAATACCCCTTTGCCCAGGCCCTGGCCGAGGTGCGCAAGGTCCACTTCAAGATTGGACGAACCGGCCGGATCACACCGGTGCTGGATCTGGTACCGGTGATGCTCGATGACCGACAGATCAAGCGCGTGAGTGTCAGTTCCCTGCAACGCTGGGAAGCGCTGGATATTCGTCCCGGCGACCAAGTCGCCATCAGCCTGGCGGGGCTGACTATCCCCAGGCTCGATGGTGTCGTATTGCGCAGTACTGAACGCCCGGAATTGAATGTACCACTGGCAGCAGACTTTCATCCGTTAAGCTGCTGGCAACCGACACCAGGATGCGAAAGCCAATTCCTCGCACGCCTGAGTTGGCTCAGCGGCAAACAGGGGCTGGCCTTGCCTCATGTCGGACCAGGCACCTGGGAGAAACTGCTCAAGGCCGAACGCCTTGACAGTCTGCTCGATTGGATGGCCCTCAATGGGCAAGAGCTTGCTAACATTGACGGCTTCGGTGAGCGCAGCAGTGCTCGTCTTTTGAACAGTTTCAACAGCGCCCGGCAACGCCCATTCGCTCGCTGGCTCAAAGCCCTGGGCTTGCCGCCGACCGGCCAGGCACGCCTCGCCGATTCATGGCAGGCGCTGGCACAACGAAACACCGAACAATGGCAGGCCGAAGCCGGCATCGGCCCGGGGCGCGCAGCGCAATTGAGCGCATTTTTCCGCGACCCGCAGGTCCTGGCCTTGAGTGAGACATTACGTGTTGCCGGGATTGATGGCTTCTAGACGCCCGCCCTGTCTGAGAGCCGGGAACCCAAAGGTGCCGGTGCGCTCAAACAGCCCATCGCTATATCGAATTTTTCACCTGGAGCTTTTATGAAACTTCTTTCACCGCTCGCCGTGTTGACCCTGTGCAGCGTGATGGCCGCTCCATTGATGGCCAACGAAGATGCCCCGGGCCTGACCGGCTGTGCAGCTAAAAAACAGGGCATCATCAACCAGATTGAACTGGCCAAGTCCCGCGGCAACGCCGATCAACAGGCTGGCCTGGAAACCGCCCTGAACGAAGTGACTACCCATTGCACCGACGCTTCCTTGAAGAAGGAACGGGAAAACAAGGTGCTCGACGCCAAGCACGAAGTCAGCACGCGTCAGGCCGATCTCGAGAAGGCGATGAAAAAAGGCGACGCCGAGAAGATCAACAAGCGCAAAGACAAACTGGCTCAATCGCGCAAGGAATTGCAGGAAGCGTTGGATGAGTTGGATAAGTAAAAAGATCTTTCAAGATCAAAAGATCGCAGCCTTCGGCAGCTCCTACAGGAGTACGCGCTCCCATGTAGGAGTTGCCGAAGGCTACGATCTTTTCTGGAATCAATGATCCCGAAACTCTTTATGGCAGGCACTGCAAGCATCTTCGACTTTCTGTATCGCCGGCCCCAGGTTGCTGACCTTGTAGGGCTGAACCTTGCTGACAATCACCAGTTCACCGGTGGCGTCTTCAAGGGTGCGAGCCATTTCCTGAAAGCGTGCCTGCTTCTGCCAGACATCATCCTTGGCGCTGGTGTGATCCTCTTCGCGCACCTGCGGGAAATGCTTCCACGGCTCACGGGACAAAGCATCGAGTTTCACGGCGCCGTCGGCGAATTTCGGGCCATCGAACGGAATACGCCCACGCAACATACCGCCCAGGTCTTCGCCAGTCTTGAGCATCTGCTTGAAGATCGCCTTGCGCTGACCCAGCGGCGAGTTCGGGTCGACACCACCGCAGGCGGACAAGGTCAGGCAGGCCAGCAATACAACAAAAAGTCTTTTAAGAGTCATGGTGGCTTCAGGTCACTGGAAACGGCGGCCAGTATCCTCGCGTCACCGGCAAAGACCAATAGCCCTATTATCAATACGGGTTGTTTGAGCGCATGGAGCACTCAGGCAACCGACAAAGGAATTACTCCATGAACAGCCGTTTCAAGGCATGGCGTCACAATCTGGCCTGGACCCTTCCGATGGTGGTCGTGCTGGCAGGTTGCACCGGCGGCGACAGCAGCAAACCGAAAACCCACGCACTGGCGACCTACTCCAGCGCCACCTGGGAAGCGCTTCCGGCGGTGTCCGACAACGACCTCGTTGCCGGCTTCGGCTCGTGGCGCAGCGCCTGCACCCGACTCAAGGCCGACCCGGTCTGGGGCGGCACCTGTGCGGCTTCCGCCAATGTGCAGCCAACCGCCAATGACATCCGCGATTTTCTCAAACAGAACCTGGACGTCTATGGCCTGCGTGCCGCCAATGACAACCCCAACGGTCTGATTACCGGTTACTACGAACCGGTGTACCCCGGCAGTCTGACCCAGACCGAGGAAGCCAACATCCCGGTGTACGGTGTACCCGAGGACATGATCATCGTCTCGCTGGACAGTATCTATCCAGAACTCAAAGGCAAACGCCTGCGCGGAAGACTCGAAGGTCGCGTGCTCAAGCCGTACGACGATGCGGCAACGATTGAAACCAAAGGCGTGAAGGCGCCGGTGATTGCCTGGCTGACCGACCCGATGAACCTGCAGTTCCTGCAAATCCAGGGCTCGGGGCGCATCCAGCTTGATGACGGTCGTCAATTGCGCATTGGTTATGCCGATCAGAACGGCCACCCATATCGACCCATCGGCCGCTGGCTGGTGGACCAAGGTGAGCTGAAGAAAGAAGACGTGACCATGGGCGCTATCAGCACTTGGGCCAAGGCCAATCCGATGCGCATTCCCGAACTGCTCGGCAGCAACCCCAGCTACGTGTTCTTCACCCGCAATCCCGACAGCAACGAAGGGCCGCGCGGTTCGCTGAACGTACCGCTGACTGCAGGTTATAGCGCGGCAGTGGACCGCAAGGTGATTCCGCTCGGCAGTCTGTTGTGGTTATCCACCACACGCCCGGACGGCAGCGCGTTGGTACGCCCGGTGGCCGCGCAAGATACTGGCGGCGCAATTGCCGGCGAGGTCCGCGCGGACCTGTTCTGGGGCACGGGCGAGGCAGCCGGGCAATTGGCCGGCGACATGAAACAGCAGGGGCAGATATGGATGCTTTGGCCTAAAGGTGCGGCATTGCCTCAAGTACCGCAGGTGGCTGACAAACTTTAAAAGAAAAAGATCGCAGGCTTCGCCAGCTCCTACATTGACCGCGTTCGTCGCAATATCGCGTCGATCCCAGTAGGAGCTGCCGAAGGCTGCGATCTTTTGATCTTGCTTTATTAAACAGACACAACAAAGAAACTGATGATCAACCCCATCCCCACAAACCACACCAACGACCGCAAAATCGCCCAATCCGCCAAATAGCAAATGATGAAGAGCAGCCGACTGGTGATAAACAGCACCGACAGCACATTGATCGTCACCAGTTCGGCATTGCCGGCCAAGTGAGCCACAATTACCGCCGCCGCAAACGCGGGGGTCACTTCAAAACTGTTCAGTTGCGCCGCATATGCCCGCTTGCCCAAGCCTTCCAGCGAGTCGAGAAACCCCCGAGGATCATGATTGTGTCTGAGCCCGTACCCGCCACGGACCTTGGCGATGCCTATGCACAAGTAAGGCAAGCAGATCGCAATCAAAATACACCACAGAGCAACCGTCATAACGCAGTCCCTTCTTCAAGTTATAGAAAATCGAATTCCATCAGGGGCGACTAAAACTTCATCACCAACATGCCGATCAGCACCAGTCCACAGGCTAAGAGCCGGGGCCTGCCGAAAGGTTCTTTCAGGTAACGCATCCCAAACAGCACCACCAGAATCACACTGATCTCGCGCAACGCCGCGGCTTCGGCAATGGAACCGAGCTGCATGGCCCACAGCACCAGAGCGTAGCTGAACAGCACGCAAAACCCGACCGCCAATCCCAACCTCCACTGCTCGCGCCAGAACAGCATGAACGCCGGCCGCTTGCGTACCAGCGCCAGCAATGGGAACGGCCAGGCACTGAGCAAGGTGACCCAAACCAGGTAGTCCAATGGGTGGGACCAGCGGCGCAAGGCTTGGCCATCGATGAAGGTGTAGCACCCGATGCACAACCCGATGAGCGCCACCACCGGCAGCATCGACCACGGCAGGCGCACCCCGCCACCGCCCTGCCAGAGCAAGCACAACATGCCGAACGGGATCAGCAAAATCCCGAAGATCTGCTGAGCCGTCAGCACTTCCCCGGCGAAGATCAGCGTCAGCGCCAGCACCACCAGCGGCGACAGGCCACGCATCAAGGGATAGACCAGACCGAGATCGCCGACCCGATAGGCCTGGATCAACAGGTAGCGATAGAGCAACTCGAATGCTGCCGACGCGAGAATCCACGACCACATTTCCAGTGGTGGCAGCGCCACGAAGGGCAGCATCAGGGCGACAAACAGCAGCGCCACGCTGTCCATGCAAGCCACCACCAACAGCCGCTCCGCGCTGAATTTGATCAGGGTATTCCACGCCGCGTGCAACAGCGCCGCCACCAACACCAGAACCGTCGCAAGCACGGCACACTCCTTATTTTGCCCTTACCCTCCCCCGACAAGGGCGGGGCAGAGAATTGATTCGCCATATGTCCGCAGCTGTTTATACTGCAAGCGACCACGCCGCACTCAGTTGCGCACACACTAATTCCAATAATTTCTGCCTCCGCCCGCTCTCACCGAGAACGGGCGTCGGCCTGCGTATGCCTGATCAAAGCGTCAAGACTACCGACAGAGACCTTGCGCATGCCACTCGCCTTGCTTGCACTGGCCGTTGCCGCCTTCGGAATCGGCACCACTGAATTCGTCATCATGGGCTTGCTGCCCGATGTCGCCCGCGACCTCGCCGTGAGCATTCCTCACGCGGGCCTGCTCATCACCGGTTACGCCCTGGGCGTGGTGTTCGGTGCGCCGATCCTCGCGGTCGGTACGGCCAACATGCCGCGCAAAGCCACACTGCTGGGCATGACGCTGATGTTCATTCTCGGCAATATCCTTTGCGCCCTGGCGCCGAACTACGCCACTTTGATGGCCGCGCGAGTGATCACCGCGTTGTGCCATGGCGCGTTTTTCGGCATCGGTTCAGTGGTCGCTGCCGGTTTGGTGGCACCGAACAAACGAGCCCAAGCGATTGCCATGATGTTCACCGGCCTGACGCTGGCCAACGTGCTGGGCGTTCCATTGGGCACCGCGCTCGGGCAATACGCCGGCTGGCGCTCGACGTTTTGGGCGGTTTCGGTGATCGGCGTGATTGCGGCCATCGCACAGTGGGTTTGGCTGCCCAAGGAAATCCCCATGGACAAAGCCAACCTGGCCAGCGAGTTCAAAGTGCTGGGCAAGGTCAACGTGCTGCTGGCGCTGGGCATGAGCGTGCTGGCGTCCACCAGTCTGTTCAGCGTGTTCACCTATATCGCGCCGATTCTGCAAGACATCACCGGTGTCAGCCCGCATGGCGTGACCATCATGCTGCTGTTGTTCGGGGTAGGCTTGACGGCGGGCAGCATGCTTGGCGGCCGACTGGCGGACAGTCGTTTGCTGCCTTCTCTGGTCGGTATGGCCCTGGCTGTGGTCGTCGTGCTGGCCGCTTTCAGTCAGACCAGTCACTCAGTGATCCCGGCGGCGATCACGCTGGTGTTGTGGGGCATCTTCGCGTTCGCGCTGTGCCCGATTTTGCAATTGCTGATCATCGATCAGGCTCATGAAGCGCCGAACCTTGGATCGACGTTGAATCAAAGCGCATTCAATCTCGGCAACGCAGCCGGGGCATGGATTGGCGGGCTGGTTGTGGCCAGTGGCGCGGACCTGGCGGATTTGCCGTGGACCGGCGCACTGGTCAGCGGGTTGACGGTACTGACGGCGCTGTTTTTCATCTACCTGCAGCGCCGCAGTGCTGTCGCGGTCAATGTGTCCGGCTAAATGCCGACCAGAAACTTGTGGGAGCGGGCTTGCGCTTAACTGACTGGCAGGTACTTTACCCTTCATTTTTTGGTCTTCTGCGGTTCGGGCTCCTGACTCTGTTCCGCAGATGTCTTCGGCGGCCCGCTTTCACTGCGAATCTGCGCGTGACTGATCAGCGCGAAGATAAAACTGCCACCGATGATGTTCCCCACTAGCGTGGGACCCGCGAACACCAGCCAGAAATCTTTCCACGGCAACTCGCCGGCAAACACCAGGTACGAGACCTCGACCGATCCGACCACGATGTGAGTGAAGTCTCCCAGCGCCATGAAATAGGTGATGAGGATGATGATCCACATCTTGGCGCTTTCCATGGACGGGATCATCCAGACCATGGTGGCGATCATCCAGCCAGAGATGATGCCTTTGGCGAACATTTTGCTCGCGTCGTTCTCCATGACCTTGCGTCCGATGTCGAGGAAGGCCAAGTCGGTCTTGGCGTCGAAAATCGGCAGATGCAACATCACATACGCCACCAGCAAGGTGCCGCAGAGGTTGCCCACCAGAACGATCGACCACAGCCGAAACAACCGACCGAAATTACCCAGCGTAGGCTTGCTCATGATTGGCAGCACGGCGGTCAGGGTGTTCTCGGTAAAGAGTTGCTGACGAGCCAGAATCACCGCGAGAAAACCTGCGCAGTAACCGAAGCTGGCGATCACCTTGAAGCCTTCGCTGTCCGGCAGACGCGAGTTGAGCAGCCCCATGCCCATCAGTGACAAGCCCATGGTCAAACCCGCAGCCAGGGCCGACCACCACAGCGCCGCAACGCTACGCTCAAGCTCCTTATCACCTTGGGTGCGAATGATTTCGTGCAGCACCGCCGCGCGCGGTGGCTGGTTCTTGTCGACCTCGCGTTGTTCTTGTGCCGAGAGGTCCGGGGTCTTGCCGTCTTTGGGCGTGTCCATAAAGCTCCTGAACCAGTGGCGTGTCGTTTAATTACGACACGCGGGGTTCGGAGCTGTTCAGTGGTCCATGAAATCCTCTTTAACCGATAGACCGCTTTCGCGAGCAAGCCCGCTCCCACACTCGATTTGTGCAACACACAGAATCATTGTTCAACGCGATTCAATGTGGGAGCGGGCTTGCTCGCGAAGGCCGCGCCGCCGATTTCACTCGCCGATGTCATCATCCTTGAACTGGTCTTTGACGTACCTGATCTCGGTCCGGCCATGCGGCGCGGGCAGCCCGTCTTCGCCCAGGTTCACGAAGACCATCTTTTCCACCGTCAGGATGCTCTTGCGGGTGATCTTGTTGCGCACTTCGCAGGTCAGCGTGATCGAGGTGCGACCGAACTCGGTGGCGGTGATGCCAAGCTCGATGATGTCGCCCTGGCGCGAGGCGCTGACGAAATTGATTTCGGAAATGTATTTGGTGACCACGCGCTGATTACCCAGCTGGACGATGGCGTAGATCGCCGCTTCTTCGTCGATCCAGCGCAACAGGCTGCCGCCGAACAGCGTGCCGTTGGGGTTGAGGTCTTCGGGTTTTACCCATTTGCGGGTGTGGAAATTCATACTCACTCCTGACCGTCTTGCCGATTGATGCCGGCCATCATGGCAGAGCCCGGACTAGAGCTCTATTACGCATCGACTATGGTCTCGATTACCGTTCGGGCATTGACCTGCAGAAACGCTTTGGAAGTATCGTCTACACAGCTATAATCGCCACCGTTCCAAAACGGTCACCTTCGGTTGCTACCGTTTTCCCGCCACCTGTCCGAGGGGCGCTGCAGCAGGTTCAACCTGTCAGGCTCGGATGGGGCGTTGACTGGCCACGGCCAGACACTAAACGCACAACGGCGCCCATTCGCATACATTACGAATGGAGGCTCTTCATGAGCGCTGTTATCACGCCTGTAGATTTTAACGATTACAAAGTCGCCGACATGTCCCTGGCTGCCTGGGGCCGTCGCGAAACCATCATCGCCGAATCCGAAATGCCAGCCCTGATGGGTCTGCGCCGCAAGTATTCCGCCGAGCAGCCGCTCAAAGGCGCGAAGATCCTCGGCTGCATCCACATGACCATTCAGACTGCCGTGCTGATCGAAACCCTGGTTGCCCTGGGTGCCGAAGTGCGTTGGTCGTCCTGCAACATTTTCTCGACTCAGGACCAGGCCGCTGCCGCTATCGCTGCTGCCGGTATCCCGGTTTTCGCCTGGAAAGGCGAGACTGAAGAAGAGTACGAGTGGTGCCTGGAGCAAACCATCCTCAAAGATGGCGCGCCTTGGGATGCCAACATGATCCTCGATGACGGCGGCGACCTGACCGAGCTGCTGCACAAGAAATATCCGGCTATCCTGGACCGCGTCCACGGCGTCACCGAAGAAACCACCACCGGCGTTCACCGCCTGCTGGACATGCTGGCCAAGGGCGAGCTGAAAATCCCGGCCATCAACGTCAACGACTCGGTGACCAAGAGCAAGAACGACAACAAGTACGGCTGCCGTCACAGCCTGAACGACGCGATCAAGCGCGGCACCGACCACCTGCTGTCCGGCAAGCAAGCGCTGGTCATCGGTTACGGCGACGTGGGCAAGGGCTCGGCGCAGTCCCTGCGTCAGGAAGGCATGATCGTTAAAGTCTCCGAAGTCGACCCGATCTGCGCCATGCAAGCTTGCATGGACGGTTTCGAACTGGTTTCGCCGTTCATCGACGGTATCAACAACGGTACCGAAGCGAGCATCGACAAAGCACTGCTGGGCAAGATCGACCTGATCGTGACCACCACCGGCAACGTTAATGTTTGCGACGCAAACATGCTCAAAGCCCTGAAGAAGCGCGCTGTTGTCTGCAACATCGGTCACTTCGACAACGAAATCGACACCGCTTTCATGCGCAAGAACTGGGCATGGGAAGAAGTGAAGCCACAGGTTCACAAGGTTCACCGTACCGGCCCGGGCGCATTCGACGCTCAGAACGACGACTACCTGATCCTGCTGGCCGAAGGCCGCCTGGTTAACCTGGGCAATGCCACTGGCCACCCAAGCCGCATCATGGACGGTTCGTTCGCCAACCAGGTTCTGGCCCAGATCTTCCTGTTCGGCCAGAAGTACGCCGACCTGTCGCCAGCCCAGAAAGCCGAGCGCCTGACCGTTGAAGTACTGCCGAAGAAACTCGACGAAGAAGTGGCCCTGGAAATGGTCCGCGGTTTCGGTGGCGTGGTCACTCAACTGACCAAGCAACAGGCTGACTACATCGGCGTGACCGTCGAAGGCCCGTTCAAGCCGCACGCTTACCGCTACTGATTGGTCCTGCTGCCTGCTCTCCCTTGTGGGAGCGGGCTTGCTCGCGAAGGCGGTTTAACATTCAACATTAATGTCGTCTGACCCACCGCCTTCGCGAGCAAGCCCGCTCCCACATTGGGATGTGCAAGCGTCCGGCTTACGTGTTTCCAAGGATATGACCATGTCCCAAGACCGTCGCTACAGTTTCGAGTTCTTCCCTACGAAGACCGATGCTGGGCATGAAAAACTGATCGCCACTGCCCGTCATCTGGCGACCTTCAACCCTGACTTCTTCTCCTGCACCTACGGCGCTGGTGGTTCGACCCGTGATCGCACCCTCAACACCGTGTTGCAGCTTGAAAGCGAAGTCAAAGTCCCTGCCGCACCGCATTTGTCTTGCGTGGGCGACAGCAAGGACGACCTGCGTGGCCTGCTGAGCCAGTACAAGGCAGCCGGCATCACGCGTATCGTTGCGCTTCGCGGTGACCTGCCTTCGGGCATGGGCATGGCCAGCGGCGAGATGCGTCACGCCAATGACCTGGTTGAATTCATTCGTGAAGAAACCGGCGATCATTTCCACATCGAAGTCGCCGCTTACCCGGAAATGCATCCGCAAGCGCGCAATTTTGAAGACGATCTTAACAACTTCGTGCGCAAGGCCAACGCCGGCGCCAACAGTGCGATCACCCAGTACTTCTTCAACGCCGACAGCTACTTCTACTTCGTCGAGCGTGTACGGGCGAAGGGTGTGAACATCCCGATCGTGCCAGGGATCATGCCGATCACCAACTACAGCAAGCTCGCGCGCTTTTCCGACGCTTGCGGTGCGGAAATCCCGCGCTGGATCCGCAAGCAACTGGAAGCCTACGGCGACGACACCCAAAGCATTCAAGGCTTTGGTGAGCAAGTCATCACCGAGATGTGCGAACGCCTGCTGCAGGGTGGCGCTCCAGGGCTGCATTTCTACACGCTGAACCAGGCTGAGCCGAGTCTGGCGGTGTGGAACAACCTGAAGTTGCCGCGTTAAAAACACAGCAGAAGCAAAAGCAAAGGCAAGATCAAAAGATCGCAGCCTTCGGCAGCTCCTACGCGCCTGTGGAAGCTGTCGAAGGCTGCGATCTTTTGCTTTCCGGCGCCCCTTTATTGTGCAGCCATACCTTGAGCCAGAGCTTCTGGATCCGGTTTCTGGCTCTTTATGATTTCTCGTCGTAATCTCAAGCCATGCCCCTGATCGCTCAGTTACTGACCGTGCTTCTGTTCACTTGCCTGAGCTTCACCGCTCGGGGCGAGAAGTTGCGTATTGTCACCGAGCCCTGGGCACCTTATGTGTACGAGGAAAACGGCAAATCGCTGGGCCTGGACTACGAAACCACGGCCATCGTCTTCAAACGCCTCGGGATCGACGTGGAATGGCAGTTCCTGCCATGGAAACGCTGCCTGTCGATGCTTGAGCAAGGCCAGGCGGATGGCGCGCTGGATATTTTCCACAGCGCTGAACGCGACGCGACCCTGCTCTACCCCAGCGAACCGCTCTCGCAAGTCGAATTCGTAATGTTCTATGCCAACGAGCGACCGTATCCGTTTCGCACGCTGGATGATCTGAAAGGCCTGACCATCGGCACCTCGCCGGGCTACCTGTACAGCAAGGACTTCAGCGAATCGACGCTGTTCACCCAAGAGCCTGCCCCCACCCATGAAGCCAACTTCGGCAAACTGGTGCGCGGCCGCATCGACCTGCTGATCACCGATCGCCGAGTCGGCCAGCATTTGCTCGATCAACTGAATATCCGCGACAAGATCACCGAGAACCCGATCATCATCAGCCAGCAAAGCCAGTTTCTGGCGGTACGCCGCAATGCCGGGATGGATTTGTTGGTGCAGCGTTTCGGTGCCGAACTCAAACGTTTCAAGCGCGAACCGGCCTACGCCGAACTGAGCGCCCGCTATGGCGCCGGCCCCGCCCCCGAAGCACGAGCCGCCAGCGCCACCGCAACCGGCGGAAAAACCGTTGAGCAGCAGGAAAGCGGCGCGCAGTGATTGCTCTGTTATACTCCGGCCTTCCCGCCAGGCTCACGCCCGGACGCTCGGACTTGTTCAAGGCATCTCGATCCCGCTACAGCGCAGCTTTTCAGCCCGCGCGAGCGCTCCAGACGAGCCTTCGAGGCCCAGCAGGACCGGACGGGATTGCGTCCTCTTAAACGCGATTCGCGCCAGGCAAGACTCCCATTGGGCCAAGCCCTAACTAAAACAGGATTACTCATGTCCTTTGCTTCCCTCGGTCTCTCCGAGGCTTTAGTCCGCGCCATCGAGGCAGCGGGCTATACCGAGCCTACTCCGGTGCAACAGCGGGCCATTCCCGCCGTGTTGCAAGGTCGCGACCTGATGGTTGCGGCACAGACAGGTACTGGTAAAACCGGCGGCTTCGCCCTTCCGATTCTGGAACGGTTGTTTCCCAACGGTCACCCGGACAAATCCCAGCGTCACGGCCCACGCCAACCGCGCGTACTGGTCCTGACCCCAACCCGCGAACTCGCGGCCCAGGTGCACGAGAGCTTCAAGGTCTATGCCCGTGACCTGAAATTCGTCAGCGCCTGCATCTTCGGCGGCGTCGGCATGAACCCACAGGTTCAGGCCATGTCCCGCGGTGTTGACGTGCTGGTAGCCTGCCCAGGTCGCCTGCTCGACCTCGCCGGCCAAGGCAGTGTCGACCTGTCCCACGTGGAAATCCTCGTGCTGGACGAAGCCGACCGCATGCTCGACATGGGCTTCGTCCATGACGTGAAAAAGGTCCTCGCTCGTCTGCCGAGCAAACGCCAGAACCTGCTGTTCTCGGCGACGTTCTCCAAAGACATCACCGACCTCGCCGGCAAGCTGCTGCATAACCCGGAACGCATCGAAGTCACGCCGCCGAACACCACGGTCGAGCGGATCGAACAGCGCGTATTCCGCCTGGCCGCCAGCCACAAGCGTTCGTTGCTCGCGCACCTGATCACCGCTGGCGCCTGGGAACAGGTACTGGTGTTCACCCGCACCAAGCACGGCGCCAACCGTCTGGCCGAGTACCTGGACAAACACGGCCTCACCGCCGTCGCTATCCACGGCAACAAGAGCCAGAACGCCCGCACCAAAGCCCTGGCCGACTTCAAGGCCGGTGAAGTGCGCATCCTGGTCGCCACCGATATCGCCGCTCGCGGCCTGGACATCGACCAGTTGCCCCACGTGGTCAACTTCGAACTGCCGAACGTCGACGAAGATTACGTGCACCGTATCGGTCGTACCGGCCGTGCCGGGCGCTCGGGCGAGGCGATCTCGCTGGTTGCTCCGGACGAAGAAAAACTGCTGAAAAGCATCGAGCGCATGACCAAGCAGAAGATTGCCGACGGCAACCTGATGGGCTTCGACTCCAGCGCCGTGGAAGCCGAGAAACCTGAAGTTCGCGAGCGTCCGGATGTGCGTAACCCGCGCAACCCACGTGGCCCGCGCGGCGACGGTCCGAACGGCAGCGGTGGTGGCGGCGGTCGTAAAGACAAAGGCAAGGACAAGGGCGGCAAGGAAAAACCTGCCGCCACTGGCCGTGGTGATCGCCCTGCCCGTGAACACAAGCCTCGCGAGGGCACCCCGGCCCGTGAGCAACAGCGCCCGGCACCTCGCGCCGCCGCTGACCGTGCTCCGGACGAGTTCCTGGACGACGATGTCGATAACTTCGGTAACCGCGTCGATTACGTGCCTCAAGCCAAACCGGCTCAGGGCCGTGGTCGCCGCCCGGGCGCACCGGCACAAGGCGCAGGCGCAAGTGCTCCGCGCACCGGCCAGACACAAGGTCGCCAGAACGGTCCGCGCAGCAGCAGCGGCGCAACCACCGGCACTCCGCCGGCCAAGCGCAGCGGCCCACGCAACGGTGCTCCACGTGACGGCCAGGCCCGTCGTGAAGAGTCCCGCAACCGCCGCCCGGCCCGTGACGAGCAGCCTCGTTCGGAACCGGCCGTGCAGAACCCGCGGGGCCCGGCACCGAAGATCATTCACAAGGAGTCGAAAAGCGATCGCTTCCCGACACCTGAGCAGCTTGATCAACTCCCAGGCCGTCCACGCGGCGAAAAACCAGCCTTGCTGACCCGCAATCGCTGATTTATCGCTGATATGAAAAATGCCCCGGATCGCAAGATCCGGGGCATTTTTTTGGGCGCTGCAAACTGCTTTTGTAGGAGCTGGCGAAGCCTGCGATCTTTTGATCTTGCTCTTATCAGCGGTGATCCTGAAAAGATCGCAGCCTGCGGCAGCTCCTACGTCTCAGCATTACTTCGCTTTCACACCTTCAAACGTAACGTACAGCTCGACCGCGTCGGACGCTGGGCCCAGGTCTTTCTGTTTGCCGAAATCGGAACGCTTGATGCTGGTGGTGCCTTCGAAGCCGGCACGGTAGCCGCCCCATGGATCCTTGCCTTCACCCAGGAAGGTGGCCTTGACCACGATTGGCTTGGTCACACCAGCCAGAGTCAGGTTACCGGTTACGTCGGCAGTGTCTTTGCCAGCGGCGTTTTTGCCGGTGGATTTGACGCTGGTGGAAACGAACTTGGCGTCGGCGAATTTGCCCACGTTCAGGAAGTCACCGCTGGCGATGTGCTTGTCACGTTCGGCGTGGTTGGTGAACACGCTGGCGGTGCGCACATTGAACTCGATCTTGCTGTCTTCCGGCTTGGCAGCGTCAAAGCTGAACTTGCCGTCGATGTCCTTGAAGGTACCGGTGATGTAGCTGTAACCCAAGTGGCTGATCTTGAAGTCAACGAAGGCGTGCTGGCCTTCTTTGTCGACAACGTAATCAGCCGCCATCACGTTAGCGGACAGCAGAGCAGAACCGATTGCCAGAGCGGCGAGCGTCTTTTTCAACATGCTTTCTATTCCTTTGGAGTCGAGGTTGAACATCAGGCTTTGCGTCCCAGCATTCGCGTCAGGGTCGCATCACGATCGATAAAGTGGTGTTTCAATGCTGCCAACGCATGGAGGCCGGAAAAAATTACCAGCGCCCAAGCCAGGTACAAATGGATCACACCAGCGGTGTCTGCCTGGTCCGGTAGTCCGGAAACCAGTGCAGGAACTTCAAACAGGCCAAACACCGGGATCCCGACACCGTCTGCGGTGGAAATCAGGTAACCGGCAATCATCACAGCGAACAGCCCGAGATAGAGGAAGGCATGGCCGAACACGGCGCCAAGACGCGTCATGCGGCTATAACTTTGCAGGGGCGGTGGAGGTGGGCTGATGAAGCGCCACAACATCCGTAGCAACATGACTGCGAACAACACCAGGCCAATGCTCTTGTGCAGATCCGGCGCATCTTTACGCCAGGAGCTGTAGTAGTCGAGACCGACCATCCACAGCCCTAATGCGAACAGGCCAAAGACCGCGAGCGCCACACCCCAGTGCATAAAGATGCTGACCCAACCGTAGCGGGAAGAAGAGTTACGTAGCTGCATTGCCCAAATCCTGTAAGAACTGCGCCCAAGACTATCGAGTTATCTATCGATTTAAAGCGGAAAATTTCGCTCTGAAATATCGAAAAATACGATCAAGACCTTGGGGTCAAGATATTAAGAGAGTGTTAACCAGAAGAAAAAACCTACAAACGTTGTCCCATACTCGCTTTCAAAAGGTCTTTACCACTCGTCAGAACTGTCATATCTGACAGTAGCCACTATTACAGGTCATTGATGAACCTGATCTCGGGCGATTGTCCGAGCGTCTGAACAGGAGTTCTACCATGAGTCACCATTCGAGTTCATCCCCCGTAATTACGCGCAACCTATCCAATTCAATACCCGTAGGGGAAGGACCGCGAGGGATAGCCATCAACGACGATGGATCGCGGGTTTTTGTTTGCAATTACATTTCAGGCAATGTGTCAGTCATCGACACCCTAAACAAAAAGGTAATCCGCACCATTGCCGTCGAGCGTTACCCCCAAAGCATCGCTCTTGGCCATCGGGGTAAAAGGGCTTACGTGACCAACTACGGTTCAAGTTCAGTGTCGGTTATTGATACTGAAACATACGCGGTGGGTCACGTTAAGGTGGGAAGACACCCTTGGGGAATCGTCGTAAGCCGAGACGGGAAACATGTTTACGTCACCGTTCGACAAGATAAAGAGTGGCTGGCAATTATCGACACCCGCACTTATGCGGTGAGCAGAGTGCGAGGGTTACCCTCTCCCTCTATAAGTGTGGATATCAGCCAGGACGATTCGCGTCTTTATATTTCCAGCACCAACTCCCCTGGTGGCCCTTATCAGGACGCGCTCACCGTCATCAGCAGCAAGACCTTCAAAGTCATCAGTATCATCAAAACCGAACAATATCCGTCAGCGGTTACCGTCAGCCCCGATGGCGGAAAAGTGTATATCGTGGGTATGGATGCTCGAAAACTGACCGTGCTGGACACCCGGTCATCGATCGTCAGGCATTTCGATTTTGTGACGTGCGAAGGGAAAGTAGTATTCGGAGAAAGAAACGCTTATGCCGTGGATCAAACCAGAAAAGAGGTCGTGGAAGTTAGTACCGACACCTATGAGATTGTTCGCCGGGTTCCAATCCCTAGCGCTTTTGAACCGTATGACATGGTTCTTGATAAACACAACCACGCCTATATCAGCGACTACCAAAAAGACGAAGTACATAGTGTCGATCTAGCTTAGCGTCCTTAGCGTCAAAGCAAAATCAGCAGCGGCATACGCAAGACATAAAAAAAAGCGCGGCATCACTGCCGCGCTTTTTTTATTCCAGGACTTACTGCGTCTTGGTTTCAGTCGCCACCGGGGTCTTCGCAGCAGTACTGACCGCTGGTTTCTTCACCGGCTCAGTCTTCTTCACCGTCGCCTTGACCGGAGCTTTTTTGGCCTCGGTTTTGGCAGCAGGCTTCTTCACTGGCGCTTTGGCTGGTGCTTTCTTGGCAGGCTCTGCTTTCACCGGTGCCGCAGGCTTCGGCGCCTCAACCGGTGCTGGCGCTGGAGTCGGCGCAGGTGCTGGGGCGGGCGTCGGAGCAACCGGTGCCACGGGTGCTGGCGCCTTGGCCGGTTCCGGTTTGTCGTCAGAACCACCGAACAGGTTGGTGAAGAAGTTGCCTTTCTTCGCCGCCACTGCACCGGCCGCTACTGCGGTCGCCGCCGGAACAACTTTCGCCGGTTCAAACGACTTGCCTGCCGCCAGGTCTTCTACCTGACTGGCTGCACGCTGACCGGTGCGCAATGCGCCTTCCAGAGTGCCTGGGTACAAGGTATCGGTGTGTTCGCCAGCAAAGGCTACACGTTGCAGCGGACGCTCCCACAGACGCCAGTACTTGCTGATCTGGCCCGGGCCGAAGGCCAGGTAAGCGCCACCCATCGACGGGTCGGTGCTGTAGCGACGGATTTCATAACCGGTGAACGAACCGCGTGCCTGTGGATAAAAGGCGTGCATACGAATCAGTACCTGATCGACCATCTGCTTGTCGCCGAAGGCCTGCATCACGCGCGCGTTGTCGCCGGACAGGTTGATCACCACGTTGGCGCCGCCTTTCAGGGCCGGCTCGACCCACAACATGCCCAGGCCGGTGTTGCTGTAGATCTCGCCGGACATGCGCGCCTTGCTTTCCCACACCGGCGTCTTGAACTTCAGCATGATCTGGTCACGCCAGCCGTAGTTTGTGCCTTTGATGGCGCCCAGGTGCTGGGCATCCAGCGCCGGGGTCATCTGGATCTTGTTCAGTGCACGCAATGGCACGGCCAGCACAACGTAGTCCGCCTGATAGCCAACACTGCCGACTTTGACGGTCACGCCGTCCTTGTCCTGAGTAATGGCCGAAACCGGGGAGCTGGTCTTGATGGTTTTCAGTTGCTTGACGAAAGCCTGGGCCAGCACCGGGCTGCCGCCAGGCAGACGCGAGGCGCGCAGGTCACGGTCGGCAACGCCACGGTAGACACGGCTCTGTTGTGCGAAGTACAGCAGCGACAGGCGCGAAGGTTCGTCATAGCGGGTACGAATCTGCTGATTCACCAACTGACGCGCAGTGGCCGGCAGACTCAAGCGATCAAGCCAGTTGGATACGTTGATCTGGTCCAGGGCGAACAGCGTGCTGTTGGCGGCCGGGTTCTGCGGGTCTTCGATCGAACGCGCCAGATCATCCAAAGTCTTTTCGTAGCGTTTCAGCGCTTCGGCGGTGGCCGGCTGTTTAGTCGCCAGATCGGCGGCGGTGAAGTATTCACCGTCGATCAGGTAGCTCGGGGTCCGCACGAATTCAGGGGCTGGCGTGGTGGTCAGCTTGAACGTCGAGACGTACTTGTTCAGCACCGGTTGGGTCTTGTCGTTGCCGATCCACTCACTCGTGGCCATGCCGGAGCGACCGCCCAAAGTCGGTTTGGCTTCCAGCAGGGTGACCTGCCAGCCTTTGTTCTGCAGTTCGTACGCCGCGGTGAGGCCCGAAAGCCCGCCGCCGACTACGATCACCGTTTTATCCTTGGCCAGCGCCGAAACGCTGAACAGCCCCAACATCACCAGCGCACAGGCGCGCAGCCAACCAGCAGACATTCAGCGAACTCCGGAAATACACGAGGAAATAGCGGTTTTACGAGTCAGACGACTCAAAGAACCGCGAAGAATACGTCAGCCATCAAAACGCCGCCAGCGACGTCTATCTCCTTATACAAAGTAGCTCAATCGACACAATGGGTTGTCCCGATGACGCGCATTGCATAGGCTTGCGCGATTGTTTGCCCGCGCACCCAGCGAGCCGCCTCGAGGAGACTGAACATGGGCCTGAATAATCAGTGGATGCAACGCGATCTCGCGGTGTTGTGGCATCCCTGCACCCAGATGAAAGACCACGAACAGCTGCCACTGATCCCGATCAAGCGCGGCGAAGGCGTCTGGCTGGAAGACTTCGAAGGCAAACGCTATCTCGACGCGGTCAGCTCCTGGTGGGTCAACGTGTTCGGTCATGCCAACCCGCGGATCAACCAGCGCATCAAGGATCAGGTCGATCAGCTGGAACACGTGATCCTCGCCGGTTTCAGCCATCAGCCGGTGATCGAACTGTCGGAGCGTCTGGTGAAGATGACGCCCGAAGGCCTGACCCGGTGCTTCTACGCCGATAACGGTTCGTCGTGCATCGAAGTCGCGCTGAAAATGAGCTTTCACTACTGGCTCAATCGCGGCCAGCCGAACAAGAAACGCTTCGTCACCCTCACCAACGGTTACCACGGCGAGACCATGGCGGCGATGGCGGTGGGCGACGTGCCGCTGTTCACCGAAACCTACAAAGCCCTGCTGATGGACACCATCAAGGTGCCGAGCCCCGATTGCTACCTGCGCCCCGAGGGCATGAGCTGGGAAGAACACTCGCGCAATATGTTCGCCGCCATGGAGCAGACGCTGGCCGACAACCACGACACCGTCGCTGCCGTGATTCTGGAGCCGCTGATTCAAGGCGCCGGAGGCATGCGCATGTATCACCCGGTGTACCTCAAGTTGCTGCGCGACGCCTGTGATCGTTATGGCGTGCACCTGATCCACGATGAAATCGCCGTCGGCTTCGGTCGCACCGGAACGATGTTCGCCTGTGAACAGGCCGGCATCCGCCCGGACTTCCTCTGTCTGTCCAAAGCCCTGACCGGCGGCTATCTGCCGTTGGCGGCCTGCCTGACCACCGATGAGGTCTACAGCGCTTTCTACGACGACTACCCGACCCTGCGCGCCTTCCTGCATTCACACAGCTACACCGGCAATCCGCTGGCGTGCGCGGCGGCATTGGCGACGCTGGACATCTTCGAAGAAGACAACGTCATCGAGAACAACAAGGCCCTGGCCCAGCGCATGGCTTCCTCCACCGCGCACCTAACCGATCACCCGAACGTTGCCGAAGTGCGCCAGACCGGCATGGTGCTGGCCATCGAGATGGTCAAGGACAAGGCGAGCAAGACCGCTTACCCGTGGCAGGAACGTCGCGGTTTGAAGGTGTTCCAGCATGCGCTGGAGCGTGGTGCTTTACTGCGGCCGTTGGGTAGCGTGGTGTATTTCCTGCCGCCGTACGTGATTACCCCGGAGCAGATCGATTTTCTGGCCGAAGTGGCCAGCGAAGGCATCGACATCGCGACCCGTGACAGCATCAGCGTGGCAGTGCCGAAGGACTTTCACCCGGGCTACCGTGATCCGGGCTGATTGACTTCACCTAAGCTTCAGCGGTGACCGGACTACCGTCATCGCGGGCAAGCCCTAATGCCAGTCAGTTAAGCGAATGAACCGCTTTTCGTAGGAGCCAGGCTTGCCGGCGAAGGCGCTCTTAAGGACGCCTTCGCCGGCAAGCCTGGCTCCTACAGGTCCGATTTACCCTTAACTGACTGGCATTAGGGCAAGCCCGCTCCCACAGGATCGGCGCAAAACCTGTGGGAGCGGGCTTGCCCGCGATGGGGCCGCCAGACTTCCACACTTTTACAGAGACCATTGATGAGACTGTCCCGCTTCTTTATCGACGCCCCCTTGAGCATCGGCGAACACGAGCTTCCCGAGGCCCAGGCCCATTACATCAGCCGCGTGCTGCGCATGGCCGAGGGTGATGCGGTGCAATTGTTCGACGGCTCGGGCCATGAGTTTCGCGGCACGTTGGCGGAAGTCGGCAAGAAGCGCGTCGTGGTAAACATCGATGAAAGCTTCGCCGGGCAAGTCGAGTCATCGCTTGCGGTCCATCTCGGCCAGGGTTTGTCCCGTGGCGAGCGGATGGACTGGGCGATTCAGAAAGCCACCGAACTGGGCGTCAGCGAAATCACCCCGATCTTCACTGACCGCTGCGAAGTCCGCCTCAAGGACGAGCGCGCCGACAAACGCCTGATGCACTGGCGTCAGGTGGCGATCAGCGCCTGCGAGCAATGCGGGCGCTCATCGGTGCCGGTGATTCATCCGCCGCTGCTGTTGGCCGATTGGCTGAAGCAGACGCAGGCCGAATTGAAACTGGTGCTGCACCCGGTGGCCGAGCCGCTGGTGAGCCATGCGAAACCGGCGACGCTGGCGTTTCTGATCGGCCCGGAAGGCGGGTTGTCCGACGCTGAAGTCGAGCAGGCCAAGACTGGCGGTTTTCACGCCGCCCGCCTCGGCCCTCGCGTGCTGCGTACCGAAACCGCGCCGGTGGTGGCGTTGGCGGTAGCCCAGCAGTTGTGGGGCGACTTCTAGGGCCTCTTCGCGAGCAAGCCCGCTCCCACACTTGATCTGTGTCGTTCAGAGATCAAATGTGGGAGCGGGCTTGCTCGCGAAGGCCGGCGACGCGATCTACAAGACACAAAACAGAATCTGATCGTTCAGGCACTACTGCACCGGATCACTCACCGGTTTGGCGATAATCGCTTTCAACTCGCTGGTCATCGGAAACTCAAGGTTCAAACCTTTAGGCGGAATCGGCTGCTGGAACCAGCGGTTGTAGATGCCGTTGATTTCCCCTGATCTGTACAAATCGGCAAGCGTCGAATTCACCAACTCGAGAAATTGCGGATCGCCCTTGCGCACCATGCAGCTGTAGATTTCCCGCGATTGCTCCTCGCCCACCACGACCCACTTATGCGGATCGCGCGCCTTGGCCCGTTCGCCGTAGAGCAGCGCGTCATCCATATAAAACGCCGCTGCCCGCCCCGACTGCAGCATCTGGAATGCTTCGCCGTGATCCTTGGCGCTGATCACGAACATATCGATCTTGTGATCGACGTTGTAGCTCTTCAGAAACCGCTCATTGGTGGTGCCGGCGGTGGTCACAACGTTCTTGCCGCGCAGGTCGGCGAAGCGCTTGATGCCGCTGTCCTTCGCCGTGAGCAACTGCCCCTTCACGTAGATGAATCCATAGGAAAACGCCACTTGCTGCATGCGCTCGGCGGTCACACCGGTGGAGCCGCATTCAAGGTCAACCGTGCCGTTCTGCACCAGCGGAATGCGTGTTTGCGAGGTCACCAGGTTGTACTTCACCTGCAGATCCGGCAGCTCGAGTTTTTGCTTGATGCGCTCGACAATCTTGCTCGCCAGGTCCACCGAATAGCCCATCGGCTGCCCCGTGTGATCCCCCACGTAAGAGAACGGCACCGACGCGTCGCGATAACCCAGCGTGATGCTCTTGGCATTGGCGACCTTGTTCAGCGTGCCCGTCAGCGGCGCTTCATTGGCCTGGACCTGACTGGCGAACAGCAGGCCGAGGGTGCAGCCGATCAACGTGATTTTTTGCATTGTTATTCTCCGTTGTGGGTAAGTGCGATTAGCGGCGGGCGGCGATCACGGTGATTTCCACCAGGACCTCTGGACGGGCCAGTTGCGCCTGCAATGTGGTGCGGGTCGGTGCCTTGTCCGGTGACAGCCATTGTGACCAGACCTCGTTCATGGCGGCGAAATCGCGGCCAATGTCACTCAGGTAAATGGTCGCGCTGAGCAAGTGATCCTTGTCGCTGCCAGCCTCGGCCAGCAACCCGTCGATTTTCGCCAGGACCTCCGCGGTCTGGCCGGCGGCGTCGCGGCTGTCACCCGGCACCTGTCCCGATAAAAACACCAGCTCGCCAAAGGTCACGGCGCCAGAGAGTCGGCTGTTGCTGTTGAAACGCTTGATGCTCATCGGTTCTTCCTTTTCCAGTCAGGCGACGCGGGGTGCGAGGCCCTGCATTTCGATTGAGGGTGCGCGCCGGGCAATCAACTCACTCAGCAGCCGAGCGCTACCGCAGGCCAACGTAAAGCCCAAGGCGCCATGACCGAGGTTGAGCCAGAGGTTGCGGTACGCCGTAGCACCAATCAACGGCACGCCGCTGGGAGTGGCCGGGCGCATGCCGGCCCACGCGATGGCTGCGTCGTAATCGCCGGCATTGGGCAAGGTTTCCTGCGCCTGGCGTTTGATCAGCGCCAGACGCTTGGGATCGAGTGCCGGGTCGAAGCCGACAATGTCGACCATCGCCGCTACGCGCAGTTGTGCACCGATGCGGGCGTAAACGATCTTGCGGTTGTAATCAGTAATGCTCAGTTCTGGCGCGTGATGTTCGGTGCGGATCGGCAGGGTCAGGCTGTAGCCCTTGAGCGGGTACAGCGGCAGGTTCATGCCCGGCAACGCCAATGCCGGGCTGCGATGACCGGCAGCGATCACCAGTTGCTCGACCGGCAATACCTGCACGCCCATTTCGATGGCCTGCACCGCGCCGTCCCCGTGGCGAATGCCGGTGACCGTGCGGCCCGGCAAAAACTCGCAACGCCCCGACGCCTTGAGCCGGGCCACCAGTTGCTGGCAGAACGCATGGCAATCGGCGACTTCTTCATCGGGCGTGTAGATCGCGCCCACAAACGGCGCCTCGGCGAGTGCCGGCTCCAGCTGTGCGCACTCGGCCCGGGACAACACCTGTTGCTGTCGCGGATCAGCCAGCCCTTGACGCGCATGCTCGAAGCTTGCGGCTTCACGAAACGTCACCAGTTTGCCGTTGCGCCGCCAGTCGAAACCGTCGAGGCGGTCTTCGTCGCGCCAGCCTTGCAGCGTGGCCTGGCTCAGCAGCGCCAGGCGCAGCAGATGTGCGCCGTTGCGCTGATTCACCGAACGCCGGCAGGCCGCCAGAAAGGCCGCCATCCAGCGCCATTGCGCCGGGTCCATGCGCGGACGCAGCTTCAAGGGCGAGTCGCCGCGCAACATCCAGCCCAGCGCCTGCAACGGTACGCCGGCGTCGGCCAGTGGCGCGACATAGCGGTAGGACAACTGGCCGCCATTGGCGAAACTGGTTTCGCTGGCAAACGAATCCCGGGCCTCGATCAGCGTCACGTCGATGCCGTCGCGAACCAGTGCGTAAGCCGTTGTCAGCCCGATGACGCCGCCACCGATGATGCAAACCCGCTGAGCCATGTCTGTCCTTAAGCGTTGTTGGAACGTGCTTCAGGTTAGGACCAGGTGACAGCCGTTGAACAATGCATAAAGATGGCTGACCCATAAACAAAGGTTATGGACTTGCCATGCGACTGCGACACATCGAGATTTTTCAGGCTATTCGCCAGACCGGTTCGGTCAGTGGCGCCGCCCAGTTGCTGCACGTGTCGCAGCCGGCGGTGAGCAAAGTGCTGCAACACGCCGAACAGCAACTGGGCTTTGCGTTATTCCTGCGGGTGCGCGGCAAATTGCAGCCGACGCCCGAAGCCCTGGAGCTTGAGCGCGAAGTCGACAAGGTCACCGAAAGCCTGCAAGGCGTGCGACGTCTGGCCCAGAGCCTGCGTCGCGAGCCGGGCCACAGCGTACGGATTGGCGCGATCCCGGCGCTGGCCTTGTCGCTGCTGCCGCCGGCGATCAACGAATGGACGCAACGCTATCCGGAAATTACCTGCGAACTGTCCAGCGCCCACAGCCGCGAGCTGATGCAGAACCTGTTGATGCGCGAAGTGGATGTCGCCCTGACGTTGCAACTGCCCGATCATCCGGGCCTGAAGGCGCAGGCCCTGGCCTGTGGGATGCTGGTGGCGCTGGCGCCGAAGGGCTTTTGGGCCGACGACACTCACGGTAAACCGCTACCGCTGATTGAACTGGCCGGTACGCCGCTGATCGGCTTGTCCAGCGCCGACCCGCTGGCCGCCAGACTCGACAGCTACCTTGAGGCAGTCAATCCGCCGCCAAAGGTACGCATCGCGGTGCAGACCTACTCGCTGGCGCGGGCAATGGTTGAATCCGGTGCCGGGTTGGCGGTTATCGACCCGTTCACCGCGCTCGGCGCGTCTCCCGCTACCACGGCGATTCGCCCCCTGGCGCCGGCGCTACCGATCACCCTGTACGCAGTGACCCGCGCCGACGAACCGCCGCCGCATACCTTGGGCAATTTGCTGCAGGTGTTCAGCCGACGGGCGCAGGCGCAATTGGATCGTTTGATCCCGTAGCAGCCTCAAAGGACATAAAACAAGATCGCCACAAAGTGCAGCAAGCTCCCGGCAATCACAAACAAATGCCAGACCCCGTGGGCATGGCGCAAACGGCTGTCCAGCGCAAAAAAGACAATCCCCACGGTGTACAACACCCCGCCCGACGCCAGCCAGGTAAAGCCGACGGGCCCCAACGCCGCCAGTAACGGCTTGACCGCCACCAGCACGATCCAGCCCATCACCGCGTAGATCACGATCGACAGAATCCGCGCTTCCGAGCGGGGTTTGATCTCTTGCAGGATGCCGATCAGCGCCAGCCCCCAGACAATCCCGAACAACGTCCAGCCCCACGGCCCGCGCAGGGTCACCAGGCAGAACGGCGTGTAACTGCCGGCAATCAGCAAGTAGATCGAAAAGTGATCGACCTTCTGCATGATCGCTTTCTTGCGCCCGCGCACGCTGTGGTAAACGGTCGACGCGCTGTAGAGCACCAGCAAGGTGAACGCGTAAATCGCCACGCTGACAATCTTCCATGGACTGCCGTCCATACTGGCGATAACCAGCAGCCACACGCCCCCGACAAACGCCGCCACCGCCCCGACCAAGTGCGTCCAGGCGTTCAATCTTTCCCCGTGATACATGTGTTGCTCACCTCAAAAATTCGTTGCCGCATCGCGCAAGGCTCAGGCCTCAAGGTTAAAAGCGCAATGTTTCCGTATAGCGCCGCTCCTACAAAAAGCTATCGAGCCAAACGTCAGCCAATTGGGCACAATCGAGCGATTCGAATAAGAGTCACGCCCATGCTGATCGATGAAGAGTTGACCCTGAAAAAACTCGAGGTGTTCCTGGCCTTCATGCGCACCGGCAACCTGGCCCGCGCCGCCGCCGAGTTGCAAACCAGCAACGTCAGCGTGCACCGCGCCATCCATTCTTTGGAAAGCGCCCTGCGTTGCCCGCTATTCAAACACGAAGGCCGCAACCTGACCCCACTCGAAAGCGCTTATGTGTTGGAAGAGCGAGCGCAGAAGCTGATCCAGGACGTACTCGAAAGCGTGCGCCTGACCCGCGAAGCTGCCGGGTTCTCCGCTGAGCGTTTCAAGCTTGGGTCACTGTATTCGTTGACGGTGAAGACCGTGCCGCAGCTGATCATGGGCCTGAAAATTCGCCGTAGCGAACTCAATATCGACCTGATCCTGGGCTCGAACATCGACCTGTTGTACAAGCTCAAGAACATGGAAGTCGACGCGATCCTGGTGTCGCTGGATGACAGCGTGAATGACCCGGACTGCGAGCAGATTCCGCTGTTTTCCGATGACATCTTCCTCGCCACTCCTGCTGATTCGCCCTTTGCCCAGCGGACCGAAGTCGATCTGGCCGAGGTGCGCGACGAGACATTCATCACCTTGACCCAAGGCTTCGCCACACACCAGGACGGTATTCGGGTGTTCAAGCAGGCGGGTTTCGAGCCGAAAGTGGCGATGCAGGTCAACGACATCTTCACCCTGCTGAGCATGGTCAGCTCCGGGGTCGGTTATGCGTTGCTGCCGGGAAGGATTGCGGCGGTGTATGAGAACCGGGTGAAGCTGATTCCGTTGCAAGAAAAGTATCGATTGCAGCAGCACATCGGCGTGGTGTTCCTGAAGGCCAAGGAGCGTGACCCGAATTTGCTGGCGTTGTTGGCGGAGTGCCGGATGTATGCCAATCGGCAAGCCACCCAATGATCGTTCCCACGCTCTGCGTGGGAATGAATCAATGGACGCTCTGCGTCCGCTTTGGGACGCGGAGCGTCCCGGGCTGCATTCCCACGCAGAGCGTGGGAACGATCAGTCAGCCGACAATCCCGCGAACAATGAAGTACAGCAACGAAGGCCCAAGCAAGCACCCAAGCCCGGTGTGGAACGTCGCCGTCAACGCGCCATACGGCACCAGCCGCCGATCCGTCGCCGCCAACCCGGCGGTCACACCGCTGACGGTCCCGGCCAAGCCGCCAAACACCATGGCCGAGCGCGGGTTGTCCAGCCCCATCCAGCGCGCCGCCATCGGTGTGCCCACCATCACCAGAATCGCCTTGATCAGCCCGGTGGCAATCGACAACGCCATCACGTCGGACGTGGCACCAATCGCTGCCCCGGTCACTGGCCCGACGATGTACGTCACCGCGCCCGCGCCAATGGTGGTCATGCTCACCGCATCGCGATAACCGAATACCCAGGCAATGCTCGCCCCGACAATAAACGGCAGGATCGTGCCCAGCAGCAGCGCGATGACGCCAATCATCCCGGCCTTTTTCGCTTCGGTGGCCTGTACCTCGAACGCGGTGGCGACGATGGCGAAGTCACGCAACATCGCACCGCCCATCAAACCAATGCCGGAAAACAGCGACAAATCCGCCAGGCCTTTTTGCCCGCCGGTCATGGTGCCGCCGACCCAGGCCAGCACCAGACCGATGACGATGGCAATCGCCGAGCCGTGAATTCGTCCGAAGGTCAGGCGTTTGGACAACACCACCGACACCCACATGATCACGCCAACGAACGCGAACGCTGTCACCAACCCGTTATGTTCCAGACCTTTCTCGATGAGATCCCACATATCAGCGACCTCCTGCCGGTGCGCCAACCGACGTTATATCCGCCGGTTCATCGGGCAAGGGTTCGCCTTTGTGGGTCCTGCTGATCAGGGCAATGGTGCAGCCGCAGAGCACCACCGAACCGATCGCCGCCAACACCGCCACCGGGCCGCCATGCAGAGCGGTAACGACATTCTGCTGTGCTGCCATCGCGACGACCACCGGAATGTACATGGCGCCCCAGAAGCCGACGCCCATCTCGCAGTCCTTGGTCATGCCGCCGCGTTTTTGCATCCACAACCGCGCGCAAATCAGCAGGATCATCGCGATCCCGACCCCGCCGACGTTGGATTTCACGCCCAGCAATGCGCCGAGCATGTCACCCATGATCACCCCTGCCAGCGTACAGATCGCCAACAGCGCCACACCGTAAATAATCATTGTTGTAGTCCTCAAAGTGCATCGTCGGAATTGTTGTTTTTGTAGTTCGCAACCTGAGTCGGTGATCTAGGGTTGGCGGCTTCCCTCCTCACGCAACAGCGCCTGCAAGGTATCGAGTCGCGCACCATCGAAGGCAATCACGGTGCCCTGCTCGAACACCCGGCGCGCAAGCCCGGTCAACACCGCACCGGGCGGCAGTTCGATCTGTAGACGTACGCCCCGCTCGTAAGCGCTTTGCACCGTGCCGCGCCAATCCACCACGCGGCACATGTTGAAGGCCAGATCGTCGCGTAACGCCTCGGGATTGATAACAGGCCGGGCGCGACTGCCGCTGAGGTAACCCAGGGTCGGCGTTTCCAATTGCACCTTGGCGAACGCTTCAGCCAGGGTTTTCGCCGGAGCTTCCAGCAGCGGGCAATGAGACGGCACACTGACCGCCAGACGTTTGGCCAGACCGGCGCCACGGCCTTTCGCCAACTCGGCAACCGCTTTCATCGCGCCATCGCTGCCAGCAACGACCACTTGGTTATCGGCGTTGATGTTGGCCAGGTAAACCGGTGTGTCGACGCTGTGAACCTGCGCCAGCAACCTTTCCACCGTCGCCAGATCCAGACCGATGATCGCGGTCATGCCGTAGCCCTGAGGATAAGCCTGCTGCATCAGCTCACCGCGCAGGCTGACCAGTTGCAGCGCATCGCTGAAGCTCAAGGCACCCGCGACCACCGCTGCCGGGTAGGCTCCGATGGACAATCCGGCCACGTAATCCGCGCTCAATAACAACTGACGTGAAGCAGCCACTCCGGCGATCAGCAGGCACAGCTGAACAGCTCTGGTCGACTGCAACGCCTCGGCAGAATCCAGCAACAAAACATCTTCACCCAGCACCTCGCTCGCCTCGATCAGCGTTTCCCGAGGCAGACGATGGAGCATGCCCGGTTGCTGCGCGCCCTGGCCGGGGAACACCAGCAAACTGCTCACGCTGCTTGCTCCTGCGGGTTCCAGGGATCGCTGACCAGGCAGGCGACCTGAGCGTTTTTGAGCAGCACCCGATGCGACGGGCCGGCCCATTCGCGCAGAGCCACCGCGCCATTCGGCGTCTGCAATTGCAGGTCGACCAGACATTCAGCGGTGCCGAGAAGCGTCACCAACTCTTGCGCTTGAAGTCGGCTCAACGGTTGCGGTGTACGCAGAATCAAATCGAGATCGCTGCGCTCATGCAACGCCGCAAAACCGCTGGCCAATTCAAACCCGGCGCTGCCGCTGACACCCCATACCCAACCGCAGGCGTCGAGCATCGACCGCAGTTGCACCAGTGCTCGCAACGCCGGCAGGTCCCGAGTCGTCTCGACATGACACAACTCTTCCGGCCTTACCCCACGCGAAATCGCCGTGATCGCCATCGACGTTGCATAACGCTGCTCACGCAAGCGTCCGCGCACGCCGACCGCGATTTGATCCGGCGCAGTCATCGCGCGCCGAACCACCACCGGCTGACGCGTGCTGATCGACTCGACCGCCCACGCAGGCGCATCCGCAGGCAACTGCTCCGGGGTCATCCCCCAAAGCAGGTCGTGGGCCAGAAACGTGTTCACCACTGCGCTCTCAGCAGTTGGCGAACCTTGCTCGACGCGGCGCGATTGCTCGCACCCAAGCGGCCGCTCAAATCACGACGACCTGCCTCGACATCCTCAATCGCCTGAACCAGACACTCGTTCACCCGCGCCAGATCCGCCGTCGTCGGTTGTTCGATCTGATCCACCGACAAGGTTTCCCAAAGCAAACCCAGGCTGGCAAAGCTGTCGATGTCATACGCCATCGGCGGCACGCTGGCGGCCAAGGCTTCAAGTTCTTCGACACTGCGCAATGTCACTCGCGCCGCCGACGCCTTGCCCATCGCATGCACCATCACGCCCGGATCGCGCAACGCGATCAGCCGGTTGGCCTGATAGCCATGAGCGAGAAAGGCACCAGACATCGCCTTGCCCACCAGCAAACCAATCACCGCGTGCCCGGCCAGTCGGGCGCGGGCATAACTGTCCGCAGCACCGGCCAAGGCTTGATGAATGCCGAGGGCTTCTTCGCGCCGGCCGTAAGCCTGGCTCGGCACATCGACAATGGCGATCAAGGCGCGCTTTTGAGGTTTGTCGTTATCTGCAGCAATGACGTCATCCACCGCTTTGGCCAGGCCCCAGCCTTCCAGCAAACCGACCTCGCCATTGCGGGCGCGGACGAAGCGGTTGTCGGGATTGGCCACCACTGCGATAAAACGCACGGGCTGCTCACCCAGCACACCATCGGCGACTTTCAACGACGCCGGTAAACCCTCGACCGGTTTCGCACCAGCACTCAAGGCGTTGAACCAGTTCAAGCCTCTCAGGGAATACGAACTCATGAGCGCTCTCCTTGATACAGATCGCGAACCGTCGCCGGCTCGATTTGTGGTTCGGCGTCCAGACTCGCCAGCCGTTGCAGGAACCATTCGGCCTGGCGACTGCGTTGCTGCGCCGGCAAACCCTGCTGGAGCAACTCGCTAACCTGCTGCTGAATCTGCGCCACGTCGTCAGCCACGTAGCGATCCACCAACCCAGTGGCGAAACGTTGCTCACCACCGGTCAGGCTCCAGATAAACGGCCGGTCACGGGAGTCGTATTCCTCAAGTCCGGCTTCCTGCTCGATCACTTGGGGGCCGTTGAGGCCAAGGCGCGCTTCCTGAGTCACCAGCAAATAGCTGCACAACCCGGCGGCAATCGACATGCCGCCAAAGCAACCGACGCTGCCGGCGACTACGCCGACTACTGGCTGGTACTGGCGTAAATCGACAATCGCCGCATGAATATCGGCAATCGCCGCCAACCCGAGGTTGGCCTCCTGCAAACGCACGCCACCGGTTTCCAGCAGCAAGACGGCGCGAGTGGGAATGCCTTTGCGGTTGTCCTCGGCGGCCAGTTCCAGCGCACCGGCAATCTTCGCCCCGCCGACTTCACCCAGGCTGCCGCCCTGAAACGCGCCTTCGATGGCCGCGATCACCACCGGCAAACCACCGAGGCTGCCCTTGGCGATCACCACGCCGTCATCGGCTTGCGGCACCACGCCTTGGCGCGACAGCCACGGCGACATGACGCGTTGAAACGGGTCGAGCAGTTCACGAAAAGTAACCGCGTCGAGCAAGGCTTTCGCTCGTTGCCGGGCGCCGAGTTCGACGAAGCTATGTTTGTTGAGAAGCGCTGCGCTGTCAGTCATGACTGATCTCCTCGAAGCCTTGTTCCAGGCGCAAACGCACCACGCCGGGAGTGGCGCCGAAATCGTGGATATCGATCGCCATCGCGGGCGGTGTCTGGCCGTCGAACATCCGCGCGAACAGATGCTGCCAGCGTTGTTCACTGCCGTTGACCGAGGTCTGCACCTGGATCGTCAGCTTGCCGGCCAGCCCCGGTTCGATCAGCACTTCCAGATCGCCCGAGCCCACGCAGCCCACCAGCGCCCTGCCCCGAGGCGGCTGCCCGGCGGGGAATTCAAAGGATAAGGTTTCCATCAAAACGCTCCCTGGAAGATGCCGTCGCCCGAGTCGATACGATCGATAAACAGGCAGGCTGCGAGCAAGTCCGCAGCGCCACCGGGCGAGGCATTCAACGCGATTAATTGTTGGTCCAGCTCATGCAAACGGCGACGACCGGCCAGGCTCGCACTGCCGCCGGCGTCGAGCACCGCTTGGGCGCCGAGTTGCATGGTCTGCAGGCCGGTTTCGCCTGCGCGGTAGAGCACGCAGGTGTCGGAGAGATGGGTCATGATCGCCAGCAAGGCGTCGAGCCGAGCGTTCTGTTCGCCATGGCCGGCGGCGCGACTGAGTTTGAGTTGCGGCAGTGCGCGTTGAATCACTGCAGGGAAACCAAGCTGTGCTTCTTCGCGTGCACCGCGAGCGCCGTAACGCTGGGCGACTTGGGCGCCATGGCTCAGAGGACGCGGCGCGTAACGGTCGGCGAGCAAGGCCAGACGTGCAGCGCGCAAGGTCACGGCGCTTGCTTTGGTATTCGTGCACTCCAGCGCCGCCGCAGCGACCAACAGCCCTAGCGCCCAGATCGCGCCACGATGAGTATTCACACCGTTGGTGGTGGCGAGCATCGTTTGCTCACCGTCACGACCAATCCGCCCAAGGGCTTCGCGCAGGGGTAAACCGACTTCGCCAAACTCGATGGCCGCTTCTGCCATTGCCTTGAACGCCGGCCACAACGACAGCGCCGAGGCGTGCATCAGGCTCAGGTGTAAATCGGTGTGCGCGCCATTGCCGCGACGGTCGACCAGCGCCGGTTTCGGCGACAGATCCGCTTCATCGATCAGCGCGTCCACGGCCAGGTCCGCCAGCCGCTCAGTCAGGGTTAAAGGTTTCGGTTGCAGGTTGAATGCGCGCATTACCAACTCCTGAACTTGGCGGGTGGGTTGTAGAGGCCATCGGACCACTCCACCAGATCAGCCACGCTTTTCGCTGCGAGCAACTCGCGGGTTGCATCGGTGCGGCGGATGCCGAGGTCTTCGGGCAAGGCGATCAGGCCTTCGCGGCGCATGCGGGCGGTGTCTTTCGGGTTGTGGCGCAGGCCGATGGCGGTCACCCCGGCGACGGCGGCGATCATCGCCTGACGTTCTTCGAGGGAACGGGCCTTGTACAAATAGGCGATGCCTTCTTCGGTGAGCAGGTGGGTGACGTCGTCGCCGTAGATCATGATCGGCGCCAGCGGCATGCCGCTTTTCTTCGCCACCTCCACCGCGTCGAGGGTTTCGACGAAGGTCGGTTTGCCGCCCTCCTGGAAGGTCTCGACCATTTGCACCACGAGTTTCTTGCCGCGTTCCAGCAACGCTTCGGGTGCATCGTCGTGACGCATGTCGAGCCAGGCCGGCGTGCCATGGCGGCGACCGCGCGGGTCGTGACCCATGTTCGGCGCACCACCGAAACCGGCCAGGCGACCGCGCGTCACGGTGGAGGAATGGCCGTCGCCGTCGACTTGCAGGGTTGCACCAATGAACAGGTCCACCGCGTATTGCCCGGCCAGTTGGCAGAACATCCGATTGGAGCGCAGTGAACCGTCGCGGCCGGTGAAGAACACATCCGGTCGAGCGGCGATGTAGTTTTCCATGCCCAGCTCAGTGCCGAAACAATGCACGCTTTCGACCCAGCCACTTTCGATGGCAGGGATCAGGGTTGGGTGAGGATTGAGGGTCCAGTTGCGGCAGATCTTGCCCTTCAAACCGAGGGATTCGCCGTAGGTCGGCAGGATCAGTTCGATGGCCGCGGTGTTGAAACCGATGCCGTGGTTGAGCGACTGAACGTTATGTTTTTCGTAGATCCCGCGGATCGCCATCATCGCCATCAACACATGCACAGGCTTGATGTGTCGTGGGTCGCGGGTGAACAGCGGTTCGATGTAGAACGGCTTGTCGGCCACCACCACGAAGTCGACCCAGGACGCCGGAATGTCGACACGGGGCAGTTCGCTGACATCGTCCACCAATTGGTTAACCTGGACGATGACGATGCCATCGCTGAAGGCGGCAGGTTCGATCAACGCAGGGGTGTCTTCGGTACTCGGCCCGGTGTAGATGTTGCCAGCGCGGTCGGCCATGAAACCGGCCGAGAGCACGACGTTGGGAATCAGGTCGACCACCAGTCGCGCATAGAGCTCGATGTAGGTGTGGATCGCGCCGATTTCCAGCAGGCCGTCTTCAAGCAACTGGCTGATGCGCAGGCTCTGGGTGCCGGCGAACGAGAAGTCGAGCTTGCGGGCGATACCACGCTCGAACAGGTCCAGGTGCTCGGAACGCCCGACGCTGGGCATGATCATGTGCAAGTCATGCAGCTTGCCCGGGTCGGCCTTGGCCAGGGAGCGGGAAAGGAAGTCTGCCTGCTTCTGGTTGTTGCCCTCCAGCACCACACGGTCGCCGGGCAGAATCAACGCCTCCAGCGCCGCAACGATCTTGTCGGTGGGCAGCACCACACCGTCGGCGAAACCCCGCACCAGCTCGAGACGCCGCTGCTTTTCGCTGCGCCGCCGCGTCCATCGCGAGTCGGGGGATATTGTTGTTGTCATGACCACTCCACGGGTTCGCTGTCGTGGGAGTCACCTTAGGAGCGTTGGGTGGGGGGCATCAATCAAGCAGAGAGACGGATCGTTACGTTCACCGTAATGATCGAACACCGCCCTGATCGTTCCCACGCTCTGCGTGGGAATGCCTCAAGGGACGCTCCGCGTTCCAGCTCTCGAATGGGACGCGGAGCGTCCCGGGCTGCATTCCCACGCGGAGCGTGGGAACGATCAGGTCCGCGATGAATTGAAGGACGCCATCTGTTCCTGCACTCGAATCAGAAGCTGTTCAGCACTTTCCAACAACTGCGCCAACAACGCCGGATCTTCATCCATATAGCCTTCGTACTCCGCCAGGTTTCGTCGCTCATGACACAGGGCGAATAGCCTAACCTGTACTTTGCCAATATCAGCGGTATGAACCAGGCACTGAAACACCAGATATCGCTTGTCCGAACGGTAGCCGCACAAGCGAAGAGCCGTCAGTGCAAGGGCATGGGCAGCGTTGTAAGCCAGGTCGAAACGACTCGCGAAGGAAAGCGAAGACGTTTGCGCGTCTTTCAATCGATCCACAGCCGAACGCATCAGCCCTTCGCATTCCTTGCGGTCCGGCGGCTCAGCTTTCAGTCCACCGCTACGTAACAGGTTTTCCAGGTTCTCGTTGCTGCCCATCCTTGGACTCCAAAGGGTTTCCCCCCATCAGATTGATCTTGTCCTGCTGCGCTACCCGCACGACAAAACTATTTTCAGCCACCAGTTTGGCGGCCCAGTCGTCGGGGGTGTAGAGCGTCGGGTTGAGGACGCGGCCCAACTGCTCTTCCATCGGGATAAGCCGCTCCATCACTTCACTGTAGTGCAGGCCCTCGCCGATCAGCATGAGATCAATGTCACTGGATGCGTTCGCCTGATCCTTGGCGATAGAGCCGTACACAAAGGCCCAGGTGATCTGTTCGGCAAAGGGTTGGAGCGCCTGACGCAGAGGTTCGGCAATACCAAAGGTTTTGCGGGCGATGCCCAGCAGTTCGGCATAGATCGGGCAGTCGGGATTGGCTTGATAGTGGGTCTGGTTTCCCTGACGGCTCATGGTCAGCACGCCTGCCCGCTGCAACCGATCCAGCTCGCGCATGAGGCTGCCTTTACCCACTTGAGCCCAGCGGGCGATCTCGTTGGCGTAAAAACTTCGGTCGGGTTTACCAAACAGCAGGCCGAGCACTTTTTGCTGGGTGGTGGTGAACAAGGCTTCACTTAGTGACAGGTTTTTCACGGCAACGACCGATAAGTCCCAAAAAAGGAACGATAGGTCCCTTTTTGGGAATCTTCAACCTGACGCAGCGTAAACCATTGTTCTTGGTGTACCTGATATACCTCGGTTGCAGGTTTTGGGGCTGCTTCGCAGCCCAGCGGGAGCAAGCTCCCTCGCCACAGGGGGCCGACTGCTTGGGGTTTTGTGTTTAAAAGTTTGTCCGCAGGAACGGTGAGAGGCTACGCAGTCTGGCGTCGCTGCCTACAGCAATGCCGGAACCCGCCGACTGGTGCGGTTTTGCGTTGATCTTTATCGTTTGGGAGTCGCTGCCAACCTCAGCGACCGGGCTTGGAACCCCGAGGTGTAGAAGGCGCAAAAGCGCCCCTCATGACGTATGCTTGCGCACCTTTAATGTGTGTATTCCGTTATGGCGGCTGTACGCGGGAGACCTTCGGGTCTGCCGGGTTTTCTCCACCTCGGGTTCCAACCTGCGTACAGCTGCCACCCCTTCGTTTGGAACCGATGGAGCAGCTGAAACTCATTACTGGAGATACACAATGTTCAAAGCTACTCCCAACCCGCCAGAATCCGGGACCGATTCCCAAGCATCCCTCGATGCAGAGAAAATGAAGGAAGCCGCTGACCGCGCCTTCTCCCATTACTTTCCCCCTCTCCACGAAAAGCCGGCAAAACGCCGTAAGTCCCAGCTCTTCACCGTCTCCCCCGACATCGACACCGAAGCCCTTCTGGCCAATGCCTCCGAAGACCTGCTGTCCATCAGCGCCATTGCTGCCGATCTGGCGGACGATGTGGAAGGCTCACGCCGCTCTGTCGCCTTGGCGCTCAGCCGTTTGGCAGATGGCGTGCAGTTGTTGGTGGAGCGGGTGCTGGATCATCATGAGTCGTTGCAGATGAAGGCTCAGGCGGGGGTTTAGCGCACAACCCTTTGTTCATGATCGTTCCCACGCTCTGCGTGGGAATGCCTCAACGGACGCTCCGCGTTCGGCTCTGGATGGGACGCGGAGCGTCCCGGGCTGCATTCCCACGCAGAGCGTGGGAACGATCAATTGGCTAAACCGGCCTTTACGAGCAGTTCCTCCAGCGCGAGCAAGTCAGGCACCTTCGCCACTTGCTCTCCCACCTGCACCGCCGCCTGCTCCAACGCACACAACGGCACATCGACATAGCTCAACTGGCTATCCAGCTTGTAAGACCGCGGAATCCCCTGCACCAGCAGCGCAATGAACTTCAGCTCAGACCGCCCGCCGAGGGCGTTGAGGATGACGATCCGTGCTCGCTCACCGATCACCACTTTGTTGCCGCACGCCGACTCAAAACTGAGCAACGCAATCTGCCGTTCCCGCCACGTCACCCGCCCCAGATACCACGGTGGTGTGTCGAGGTCGAAGGCGCCGGGTTGGTAATCGATGAGTTCAGCGACAGCGACGTTGGGCAGGATCAGGTTGCGATCAGCCAAGGGCAATAAAAGCCCAGTGAGGTTGCTGGAGCGGTGTTCATGCATGGGTTTTGCTCCACCGGGCGATGCTGTCGAGCAGCACCGATTCCTGGTATGGCTTGCCGAGGTAGTCGTTGACACCAATGGCCATGGCGCGGTCGCGGTGTTTCTGGCCGGTACGGGAGGTGATCATGATGATCGGCAGATGCTGCAAGCGTTCGTCGGCGCGTACCTGGGTCGCCACTTCGAAACCGTCCATGCGCGGCATTTCGATGTCCAGCAGCATCAGGTCGGGCATGTGTTCTTCGAGCAGCAACATGGCGTCGACACCGTCCTTGGCGGTCAGCACGTTCATGCCGTGGCGCTCCAAAAGACGGCTGGTGACCTTGCGCACGGTAACCGAATCGTCGACCACCAGCACCAGCAACGGCCGTTGCGACTCGGGCTCTACGTCCTGTGTCACCGCTCGTTGCGGCACCCGCGCTTGCATCGCGCGGATCGGCGACAGCAAGTCGAGAATCAGCACCACCCGGCCATCACCCAGAATCGTCGCGCCGGACAAACCCTGCACCGCGGCGAACTGCGGACCAAGGCTTTTGACCACGATTTCCCGGGTGCCGGCCATGGCATCCACTTGCACCGCGACGTGTCGCTCGTTGCATTGCACCAGCAACACCGGCAACGGCAGGCTCTGGCCCAGCAGTTTCGGGCGGGGGCTGGTTTTCAGCAGCTCGCCGAGATAGCACAACTCATAACGTTGCCCGGCGTATTCGTAGGTCGGCGGATCGAGCCGGTAATGCCCTTCCAGTTCATTGGGCAACACCCGAACGATGCCGTCGATAGTGTTCAGCGGAATCGCGTATTGATCCTCCCCGCATTGCACCATCAGCGCGCGGTTAACCGACACGGTGAACGGCAGGCGAATCCGGAAATGCACGCCCTGCCCCGGCACAGAGTCTATGATCATGCCGCCGCCGAGCTGCCGGACTTCTTCGTGAACCACGTCCATGCCGACGCCACGCCCGGAGATCTGGGTGATTTTCTCGGCAGTGGAGAACCCCGGTTGCAGGATGAATTGCAGCACGTCGCGGTCGCTGATATCGCTGTCCGGGTCGAGCAACCCGCGCTTGATCGCCTTGCGCCGCACGGCGTCCAGCGGCACGCCGGCACCGTCGTCGCGGATGTCGAAAATGATGTCGCCGCCCTCTCGCGACAGGTCGAGGGTGATCTTGCCTTGGGCCGGTTTACCCGCCGCGATACGCACCTCGGCCGATTCCAGCCCATGGTCGACGGCGTTGCGCAGCATGTGTTCCAGCGGCGCGGCCATGCGTTCGAGGACATTGCGGTCCATCTCGCCTTCGGCGTTGCCCACAATGAAGTCCACGTCCTTGCCCAGTTCGCTGGCGACCTGCCGAACGATGCGCTTCAGACGCGGCAGCATTCGCTCGAACGGCACCATGCGCGTACGCATCAGGCCTTCTTGCAATTCGGTGTTGATGCGGCCCTGCTGTTGCAGCAGGTTTTCCGCGTCATGATTACGCCGTTCGAGGGTTTCCTTGAGGTCAAGCAGGTCGGAGGCAGACTCGAACAGCGCCCGCGATAATTGTTGCAGCTGCGAGTGACGGTCCATCTCCAGCGGGTCGAATTCTTCGTAGCCCAAGCGTTCGGCTTCGACTTGCTGACGGCTGAGAATCCGCCCCTGGGTTTCGGTATCGAGGCGGCGCAACTGGTCGCGCATGCGCTCGATGGTGGTTTCCATTTCGCTCAGGGCCACCCGTGCATCGTTGACCTGTTGTTCGATGCGGCCACGGAAGATCGAAGTCTCCCCGGCCAGGTTGACCAGGTCGTCGAGCAACTCCGCCGAGACCTTGACCGTGTCGGTGCCTTCGGTTTGCGGTGTGGCCGACTCGGCTTTGGGCACTGCGGGCAGCGTCAGCGATGTTTCGGACACCGCTGGATGGCTGAAATTCTTGATCGCATCGATCAGCCGATCAGCCGGCGGCAATGGCTGACCGGCGCGGGTAGCGTCGAGCATTTGCGCCAGTCGGTCATGGCTGCGTTGCAACAGCGAGAACAGCTCGGCGGTGGGTTGCAGCACGCCAGCCGACAAGCCTTCGTAGAGGAATTCCAGTTCATGGGCCAGGTCGCCAATCGGCGCGATCTCCACCATTCGCGCGCCACCCTTGAGGGTGTGCAGATCGCGCAGCAGGGTTTCCACTTCCTGGCGATTCGACGGCTCGGCCTGCCAGCGCAACAGTGCCGCGCCGGAGTTTTCGATGATGTCGAAACCTTCTTCGAGGAAGATCTCCAGAAGCTCGGAATCATGGCCCGCCGAGTCGTTGCTGGCCGTTGGTTCGATCACCTCGGCGCTGCCGGCATTGCCCTGGCGAAACTCACGAATAGCTTCGATCAACTCGCGCGGATCACCCAGCGGACGGTTGTGCCGCAACTGATCAAGGAACATGGCCAGTCGGTCATGGCTGTGTTGCAGCAACTGCGCCAGCGCTTCGCTGTGGCTGTAACGGCGGTCCACCAGGCCTTCGTAAAGGCTTTCCAGTTCATGGGCCAGATCGCCGACCGGCTCGACCTCGGCCATCCGCGCACCGCCCTTGAGGGTGTGCAGGTCGCGCTGCAAGGACGACAGCGGCGCGGCGTTGTCCGGGTCACTCAGCCAACGCTGCAAGGCCTGGCCGGCGCTCTCGAGGATATCCACCGCTTCTTCAAGGAAGATCGAAACGATTTCGTCGTCCAGCTCCACCTGCGTCGCGCTCTGCTCCAGCTCGGCGGTGGCGCTGCCCAGTTCCCGGATGCTCAGGGTGCGACTGCCGTCACTGCGGATCAGCCCCATGGAGGATGGATCGAGACTCTCATCGAGCAAGCCGCGCAAGGCCCGAACGCGCTCCGGTTGCGCAGTGACTTCCTGGCCGGCCGCCAGTTCGTCGAGCATGTTGATCAGCGCCTCATGAGCACTTTGCGCCTCGTGGAAAAACCTGTCGCTGACCGCCAGGCTGCTTTCTTCCACCGCGCCATACAGGTCGAGCAATGCTTCACAGAGTTCATCCACCTGATGCAGATCGGCCAGGTGCGCGCCTTCGCCGAGGGTGGTCAATTCGTCCAGCAGCGCGCTGAGTTCCTGCCGCTCGCCGGGATGCTGCTGCCAGCGCTGCAACAGACTTTCGGCGTCCAGCAGGATGTCCATGCCTTGGGCAAGAAAGTTGTTGATCAGTTGCGGATCGCGCTTGATGCGCAGCTTCGTATTGGGCGTGCTCAACAGGCTTTGCAGACGCTCGGCCAGTACTGCGTGGGTTCGCTCGATCAGCGAGCGGGCGTCGGGAATTTCGGCCAGCGGATCGCTCTTGAGCTGTCGCAGGCCAAGACGGAACAGTCCTTCGGCTTCCAGCAGCAATTCGACTTCGTCCAGGTCGAGGGCAATTCGGTGCGCCTTGTACTCCCGGGTCAGTTCATCCAGCGACGCCGCCAGCTCGGCAATCGGCAGCACGCCGGCCATCGAGGCGCTGCCCTTGAGCGTATGCAACGCCCGCTGCAACTCGTCGCTGGCCTGAAGCGGTACGTGTTCGGAGGCTTGGTCGAGGAAGCGATTGAGGCTGCTCAAATGGGTTTCGGCTTCGTTGCGGAAGATCTCCAGCAACAGTGGATCGAGCGCCGCGACATCCTGCACGTCCTCATCGGACACCGGTTTATCGCCCTTGGCGAGGGCATGCGCACGGGCGGCCAATTGATCGACATCGTTGCGTTGGCGCTGGGCGTTGGCGGCGAATTCGGCCACCAGTTCCGGCAACAGCTTCAGCGCATCGCCCACCAGTTGTTGCACCGCGGACCCAGGTGCAACGCTGTGCTCAAGCACTCGGTTGAGCAGGTTTTCCACCGCCCAGGCCAACTCACCCAGCACCAGCGCACGGACCATCCGACCACTGCCTTTGAGGGTGTGGAAGGCGCGGCGTAATTCACTCAAGACCGATGTACTGTCGGGACTGGCCGACCAGCGCGGCAGATACTCCTCGAGAATTTCCAGCACCTCGTCAGTCTCTTCGAGGAAGACGTCCCGCAGCTCATCGTCCACCGGTTCTTCCCCGGCGGGCGGCGGCAACAGGCTACCCGGCGTGGTCAGGGCTGGCGGGTTGACGGATGACACCGGGCTGGCCAACACATCGGCCAGAGACTGAACGGTTTCGGGGTCGTCCAGTTCCTGCATGTCCTGCATAACCAGGGCTTCACTGGGGCTGAGTACATCCTTGAGCATCGGCACCTGCTGTTCGCTGGGGAAGAAGCCGAGTGAGGCCAGGCCTTTTTCCGCGACGTCGAGCAGGTGTTCTCCCGGTGCTTCAGGGTCGTCGCTGAGGCGCTCCAGGTAATATTCGATGCTGGTGATCACGTCGGCCAGGCTGTCCAGTTGCTGCCAGCCGGGCTGGTCCGGGTCCACCAGCAGATGCTCGCGGATGAAGCCGTTGCAGGTCTCGACCAGGCTCGCCGCACGGGCCAACGGAATCATCGCCAACGCACCGCGCACCTGGGTCAGCAACGCCGGCAAGGGTTGCAAATGCTGGCGGTCCCAGTCGGCGTCGATGTAGTCGACGATCATGTCCTTGGCCTGTTGCAGGCAAATGCGTGCCTCCTTGATCACGATCTGATGGATCTGCGTCAGATCGGTGGTCGGCAGACGGCTGTCTTCCTGGCTTTCCGGCTCCACGGTACCGACCATGCCGGCCAGAGTCGCTTCGACGTAGAGCAAGGCCCCGGCGACGTCCATGAGGGTCGCGTCGTTGGGTTCACGCTGGCCTTGAGCGAGGCTCAGCACCACTGCCAGTTGATCGATGATGACCTTGCGCGGCTGGCCGAAACCGAGCACCGCCAAGGTGTCGGCGATTTGCCGCAGAGGCGCCAGCAGGCTTTCGAGGTCTGAGGTGTGCTGACGGTCGCTACGCACGAACAAGTCCAGGCGCTCCTTGACCCGCACCAGCTCTTCGCACAGCGCCGACAATACCGAGCGCATGGCGTCGCGGTCAGGGCCGGCCAGCCGTGCCCGTTCTTCATCGACCATCGCGCCGTCGGGTAGCGCATCGTCTAGTGAGTAGCGATCTTTCATGGTCAGCATCTGCCCGGTGGGGTGTTCGGCCTTGGCAATATAGAACAACAAACTCTTGAGCAGCTCCGGCGGTGCCGGTTGATTGATTCCGGGCATGCCCTGTTCGAGCAAACGCTTGAGCTCTTTGTCGGCGTCCTTGAACAGGCTGCGCAACGCCGGGCTGTTGGCAATCGAGCCATTACGCATGCCCTCAACCAGTGCCGAAGCGACTTGCCATAACGGGCTCAGGGGCGCATTGCCGCACAGCGCTTCGAGGCGAGTAAAAACCCTGGCCAGATAACCGAAGTGGGTTTCGTCATCCTGCTCGCGCAACAAACCGACCAGGGCCATCTGCAACATTTGCCGTAATTTGCGCAGCACATTCGGCAAGTCGGACGGTTCCAGCAGCGCCAAGGCCTCTGGGCCCAGAGGTAGCATCTCCAACAGTTGCGGGCTGAACAGGCTGGTTTCCGATAACAGGCTTTCGCCACGGGCGCTGCGCAGGTCGTTGATCAGAGGCAACACGACTAAAGGCAAATCACGACGGGCGCCTTGCACCCGGTCGAGGTAAGTCGGCAATTGCCCCAGGGCTTGCAGCAACAGATGGATCGCCTCGTCGCGATGGCTGACGCGGTTCTGCTGTAAGGCGCTGGTCAACTGCTCGATCTCTTCGGCGAGCAGGGCCGCGCCGTAAAACTCGACCATGTGCAAGCTACCGTGAACCTGATGGACACACGCCAGACACTCACTCAGCGTGTGCGTCGCCTGCGGATCGTCGATCAGGGTTTCGATCGCCTGATGAGCCTGTTTCAGCGTTTCGGCAATCTCGCCTTTGACCCACTCGAGGGCCACATAGTCGTGCCGATCACCCATAACCACTCCAATCAAGATGCATCCGCCCAGGGCGGTTCAAGCGTTGTCCGCAGACTTGGCCGGCAAAGTAAAACCGGACACCGAACGTCGCAGCTGGCTGGCCATTTTCGCCAGGTTGCCAATGCTCTCGGCGGTGGCGGTGGAACCGGACGAGGTCTGCGTGGTGATCTGCTGGATCACGTTCATCGTCAGGGAAATCTGGCCGGCCGACGAAGTCTGTTGCTGCGCGGCGTTGGAAATACTCTGGATCAATGCCGCGAGGGTCTTCGATACGCCTTCGATTTCTTCCAGGGCCACTCCGGCATCCTGCGCCAGACGCGCGCCGCGCACCACTTCGGTGGTGGTCTGTTCCATGGAAATCACCGCTTCGTTGGTGTCGGTCTGAATCGCCCGCACCAGCGTTTCGATCTGCCGGGTCGCTGCAGACGAACGCTCGGCCAGACGCTGTACTTCATCGGCCACCACCGCAAAACCGCGCCCGGCGTCACCGGCCATGGACGCCTGAATCGCCGCGTTGAGGGCGAGGATGTTGGTCTGATCGGCAATGTCATCGATCAGGCTGACAATGTCGCCGATTTCCTGAGAAGACTCACCCAGCCGCTTGATGCGCTTGGCGGTGTCCTGAATCTGCTCGCGAATATTGTCCATGCCGTGGATGGTGTTGTGCACCACTTCGTTGCCCTTGTTGGCGATCTCCACCGAGCGCTCGGCCACCGCAGAGGACTCAGCGGCGTTGGCCGAGACCTGATCGATGGACTGGGCCATGTCGTTGATCGCTGTGGAGGCTTCGGAAATCTGCTGGGCCTGATGCTCCGAGGCTTGGGCCAGGTGCATGGCGGTGGCCTGGGTTTCCTGCACGGCGGCGGCGACCTGGCCGGCGGTGAGGTTGATGGTCGCCACCAGATCGCGCAGTTGGTCGACGGAATAGTTGATCGAGTCAGCGATGGTCCCGGTGAAGTCTTCAGTCACCGAGGCGGTCACGGTCAGGTCGCCGTCGGCGAGGTCTTCGATTTCGTCCAGCAAACGCATGATCGCGTTCTGGTTGCGCTCGTTCTTCTCAGCGGTTTCACGCAGTTGACGGTTGGTTTCGCGCACCATCACCAGACCGATGAGGATGATCGATGTCAGTGCGAGCAAACCCAGCACGTAACCGCCGATGGTATCGGTGTTGCGCCCGCCGGCGAGGTTTTCGAAACGGCTGGCCAGGTGCGAGGCTTCATCGAGCAGGGTTTGCGACAGGGTGAAGATGTTGGTGGCCGATTCGCGGACCTTGAGCAGCTCCGGCGAGGTTTCGAGGATTTCGTCCACCGAACCCGACACGAATTCGAACAGTTCGGAAATCTCGGTCAACCGGGCGCGCGCATCACGGTCTTCGACCTGGCTGATTTTCAGTGCCGCATTGCCCTGAAGCATGCCGTTGAGCACTAGGCCGAAACGTGCCGCATCGCGACCGAAAGCGTCGGCCGCCTGCTGCGAATTTTCATCGCCGGACAGCACGGTGTTCACCGCACCGAGAATTCGCTCGGCCAACAGCGACTGACGCTGGGCCATCGCCACCTGAGTGGCGGGGGCGCCACGTTGCAGGAGGGTTTCGACGACCTTTTCATACTCGACCTGCAACTGTGGCACGGTTTCAGCCAGGGTCGCGGCGACTTGATGCAAGGACAAAACGGTCTGTTCGCTGGAGAGGATGGCGTCGGTGTTTTTCAGCAGACGCTCCCAATCCAGCTGCACGGCGCGCATTTCCGGGCGCACGGTGGACGGTGCCGGGGGCAGGCCGGTGGAGGGATCGCCTTTCTTCAGATAGCCCCAACGCTGGGCGAAGTCGTTGCGTGCATCGCTGAGCAACTTGAACGCCGCGGCTTTGCCGGCGGCGGCTTCGGTGGCGTTCTTGGCGATGCGTTGGGACAGCACGCGCAGTTCACCGGCGTGGCCGATGTACTGTTTGTCGTAATTCGCCTGGGTGTTGAGGTACGCGAAGTTGGCGAACAGCAGCATGATGAAGACAATCAGCGCGATGAACAGCACGATGATCTGCGACCGGCTGCGCGACCCTTCTGGCTTGCCTGTTTTAGCTTTTATCATCGGTCCTCGCCTGTTAACCAACACCCTGTAAAGCTTGCCGAAGAACCTGTGGGAGCTGGCTTGCCTGCGATTGCATCAACTCGGTTCGAAGTCAGACCGAGTCGTCTGCATCGCGGGCAAGCCCGACTCCCACAAGGTCCGCGTTTACAGCGCTACGTTCATGAATCCTTGCGACTGCGCCAACGCAAACGGGCTGAACACCTGCCACTTCTGCTCACGCTGAAACCGGCCTTTGACGAACGCCGACATCGGCCCTTGCAAGTCATCGGCCGGCACCGGCTCCAGACTGTCCTGGGCAAAGTGCTGCAAGCCGAAGACCTCATCGACCATCAACCCGGCAAACACGTCTTTGTGCTCCACCACCAATATCCGCCGTTGCTTACGCAAGGCCGGCATTTCATGGCCGGGTTCATAACCATAAAAAAAGCCATGCAAATCCATGATCGGCAGCAGGCGCCCGCGCAGGTTAGCCACGCCCTTGACCCAGGGTTTGACCCCCGGCAATTGGGTAACGCGCGGTTCGTGCAGAACTTCGCTGACTTCGCCCATGGGCGCGACGTACCAATGCTCGCCCAAGCGAAAGCCGATGCCACTCCAGCTGTCTTGTCGGGTCGGCTGGGACGGCAGGTCTGCCGCCAACAGACGACAGCGCTGGTCAATCTGCAGCAGCAGTTCGAAAGCCGTCAGCGACTCGGTCATGACCGGACGATCAACCGGCCAGCACGTTGTTCAGGGTTTTGATCAGGGTGTCTTCGTCGACCGGTTTGGTCAGGTAGTCCTTGGCGCCTTGGCGCGTGCCCCAGACTTTGTCGGTTTCCTGATCCTTGGTGGTGATGATAATCACCGGAATGTGCCCGGTTTCCGGGTCTTTGGTCAGCTGACGGGTCGCCTGGAAACCATTGAGGCCGGGCATGACGATGTCCATCAGCACTGCGTCGGGTTTTTCCTGACGAGCCAGGGCCACGCCGTCGGCGCCGTTTTCGGCTTTCAACACCTCATGACCGTGCTTTTCGAGCATGCCGGTCAGTTTGTACATTTCAGTCGGCGAGTCATCGACGATCAGAATACGTGCCATGGTCTTCCCCATTCTTGTCGACACCGGGCCCCATGGCCGAGCGTCACTGTGCGTGTCCTACTGCGGCGAAACGGCGGCGAAGCCCGGTACATGGGCCTGAATCGCGTTCAGCAGTTCTTCCTTGCTGAAAGGCTTGGTCAAAAACTGGTCGGAACCGACGATCCGGCCTTTGGCCTTGTCGAACAACCCGTCCTTGGACGACAGCATAATCACTGGCGTGGACTTGAACGCACTGTTGTTCTTGATTAAAGCGCAGGTCTGATAACCATCCAGACGCGGCATCATGATGTCGACAAAGATGATGCCGGGGTGATTGTCGGCAATCTTGGCCAGGGCATCGAAACCATCGATTGCGGTGATGACTTCACAGCCCACATTTTTCAACAGCGTTTCGGCGGTGCGACGAATCGTTTTCGAATCATCGATCACCATGACCTTCAAGGCGCTGGAATGCTGTTCCATAGTGGCTCTACCGTCGCCTTTGTGAATCAAATTGTCCGTTTACGGTTCATTGATCGCTCAAAACCCTTATTGATCAAGGGCCGAGCCTTTTTAGCACAGTCTCCCCATCCAATCTATCGGGCGACCCTGGCGGTGGTTTTTCCTTGACCGGGAACACACTCAGCGCCACTCTGACGCCACTTTTTCACAACACTTTCCACCCCAATTTCGAGGAAAACCCCATGAGCGTTCGCGTCGGGATTGTCATGGATCCTATCGCCAGCATCTCCTATAAAAAGGATAGCTCGCTGGCCATGCTGCTGGCCGCGCAAAAGCGTGGCTGGGAACTGTTCTATATGGAACAGCGCGATTTGTATCAGGCTGAAGGCGAAGCTCGCGGGCGGATGCGTCCGCTGAAGGTGTTCGCCAACCCGGAAAAATGGTTTGAGCTGGGCGCCGAAAGCGACGCGCTGCTGAGCGACCTGGACGTGATCCTGATGCGCAAGGATCCGCCGTTCGACATGGAATTCGTCTATTCCACGTATTTGCTGGAACAAGCGGAAAATGCCGGCGTACTGGTGGTCAACAAGCCGCAAAGCCTGCGTGACTGCAACGAAAAGCTGTTCGCCACGCTGTTCCCGCAGTGCACGCCGCCGACCATCGTCAGCCGTCGCCCGGACGTGTTGCGTGAGTTCGCCGACCATCACGGTGACGTGATCCTCAAGCCGCTGGACGGCATGGGCGGCTCGTCGATCTTCCGTCACACCGCTGGCCACCCGAACCTGTCGGTGATCCTCGAAACCCTGACCTTGCATGGCCGTCAGCAGATCATGATCCAGGGCTACCTGCCGGCAATCGTTGATGGCGACAAGCGCATCCTGATGATCGACGGCGAGCCGGTGGATTACTGCCTGGCCCGGATTCCCGCGCTCGGTGAAACCCGTGGCAACCTCGCCGCCGGTGGCCGTGGCGAAGCCCGACCGCTGACCGAGAAAGATCGCTGGATCGCCGCGCAAGTCGGCCCGACCCTGCGCGAGAAGGGTTTGCTGTTCGTCGGTCTCGACGTGATCGGTGAGCATCTGACCGAGATCAACGTCACCAGCCCGACCTGCATTCGCGAGATCGATAACGCGTTCGGCACCGACATTGGTGGCCTTTTGATGGATGCCATCGATCAGAAGCTCAAGACTCGTTGATCGAGAACAGCCAAGAAACAACCAACATTGCGTTATCATCCCCGGCTTGTAAAAAACGCGATGTTGGTTTTCTTGTTATGACACTCCCGTCCGATCTGCCCCCTGAACTCGCCCACCGTGGCGTGCGTCCGGCTGATCGCCTCGGTTTCACCCTGTTTCTGGCGGCGCTGATTCACCTGGCCTTGCTGTTGGGCGTCGGGTTCTCCATGGTCGAACCCCAGCAAATCAGCAAAACCCTGGAAATCACCCTCGCCACGTTCAAAAGCGAAAAGAAGCCGGAAAAAGCTGACTTTCTCGCCCAGGAAAATCAGGAAGGCAGCGGCACCCTGGAGAAAAAGGCGATTCCCAAGACCACCGAGGTCGCGCCATTCCAGGACAACAAGGTGCAGCAAGTCACCCCACCGCCGGCGGCCCAGCCTCAAGTGCAGGAAGCCGCGCCCAAGGCGTCTGTGACCACCGTCGCGCCGAAGCCGAAAAAAGCTGCAACCAAGACTGAAGAACCCAAGCCCCTGACCAAACCCCAAGTGGCGGCACCGACGTTCGACAGCGCGCAACTGTCCAGCGACATCGCCAGCCTGGAAGCGGAACTGGCCAGCGAACAACAGCTGTACGCCAAGCGCCCGCGCATTCACCGTTTGAGCGCCGCATCGACCATGCGCGACAAGGGTGCCTGGTACAAAGATGAATGGCGCAAGAAGGTCGAGCGCATCGGCAACCTCAACTACCCCGACGAAGCCCGGCGCAAACAGATTTACGGCAATTTGCGACTGATGGTCTCGATCAACCGCGACGGCTCGCTGTATGAAGTGCTAGTACTGGAATCGTCCGGCCAGCCGCTGCTGGACCAGGCGGCGCAGCGCATCGTAAGGCTCGCGGCGCCGTTTGCACCGTTTACCGGGGATCTGTCAGACATCGACCGCCTGGAAATCATCCGCACGTGGAAGTTTGCGCGTGGGGACCGGTTGTCCAGTAATTAACCACCGCAAAAAACCTGTGGGAGCGGGCTTGCCCGCGATAGCGGTCTGTCTGAGACATTAATTTTGGATGTACCGCCGTCATCGCGGGCAAGCCCGCTCCCACAGGGAACAGGTTGTTTGCGGGGATTCGGGCCATTTCCTGTGCATCCCCGGCTTGTCAGTTCGCCCCTCCAACGCCACACTAGCGCTCATGAAGAACGTCAGCCCCAGCTACCTCAAGCATCACTTCCTGATCGCCATGCCGCACATGGCCGACCCGAACTTTGCGCACACCTTGACCTACATCGTCGAGCACACGGCCAATGGTGCCATGGGGCTGGTGGTCAACCGCCCGCAGGACCTGAACCTGGCCGATATCCTCGAGCAATTGCGCCCCGATATCGAACCGCCGTTGCTCTGCCAGCATGTGCCGATCTTTATGGGTGGCCCGGTGCAAACCGATCGCGGTTTTGTCCTGCATCCGTCGGGGAAAACCTTTCAGGCGACCGTTGATCTGGAAGGCGACTTGTCCCTGTCGACCTCCCAGGACGTGCTGTTCGCCATCGCCGACGGCGTCGGCCCCGCGAAAAGCCTGATCACCCTCGGCTACGCCGGTTGGGAAGCCGGACAATTGGAAGCCGAACTGGCCGACAACGCCTGGCTGACCTGCCCGTTCGATGCCGACATCCTGTTCAACACCAGCAGCGAATTGCGTCTTGAAGCGGCGGCCAAACACTTGGGCGTCAATCTCAGCCTGCTCACCAGCCAGGCGGGGCACGCCTGATGGCCCTGCGGTTGATTTTGGGTTTCGACTACGGCACCAAACAGATCGGCGTTGCGGTCGGCCAGGTGATTACCGGCCAGGCCCGCGAGCTGTGCACCTTGAAGGCGCAAAACGGCATTCCTGACTGGAATCAGGTCGAAGCCCTGATTAAAGAGTGGAAACCCGACGCTGTGGTGGTCGGTCTGCCGCTGAACATGGATGGCACACCGAGCGACATGTGCCTGCGGGCCGAGAAGTTCGCCCGACGCCTGAACGGCCGCTACAACCTGCCCTTCTATACTCACGACGAGCGCCTGACCACCTTCGAGGCCAAAGGCGAACGCCTGGTCCGTGGTGGCCAGAAAGGCAGTTACCGCGACAACCCGGTCGATGCCATCGCCGCCGCTTTACTGCTGCAAGGCTGGCTCGACGAAAACACCGCACTGTTCGAATCCTGACCGCACTAATTCTGAAGAGCCGCTGCGGCGTCTCCCTTAGCGACACCCCGAGCCACCACTCAAGCGGCATCCGGCTCGGGACAAAGAAGGAGCAAACCATGAGCCTGCCCAATCCCGCCGAACTGATCAGCCAGATGGCGACCCGTCTAGACACCTATCTGGCCAAACGGGGCATCAGCGAACCGCGCTACATCGGCATTCGGACCGGTGGCGTCTGGGTCGCTCAGGCATTGCTCGATGAACTGGGCAGCGATTCGCCTCTGGGCACCCTGGACGTTTCGTTCTACCGCGACGACTTCAGCCAGAACGGCCTGCACCCACAAGTACGCCCATCGGCGCTGCCGTTCGAAATCGAAGGCCAGCACCTGGTGCTGATCGATGACGTGCTGATGAGCGGTCGGACCATCCGCGCCGCGATGAACGAACTCTTCGACTACGGTCGCCCGGCCAGCGTGACGCTGGTGTGCCTGCTGGACCTGGACGCCGGTGAATTGCCGATCCGCCCGAACGTGGTTGGCGAGACCCTGTCGCTGGCGGCCCACGAACGAGTGAAACTGTCCGGCCCGGAACTCAAGCTCGAACTTCAAGACCTCGCCCTTTAATTCGCCCTATTGAGAGTCCCCCTCGCGATGACGCCTCTAGAAACCAAGCGCCCGCTGCAGCTCAATGATCAGGGCCAGCTGCGCCACTTCCTCTCGCTCGACGGTTTGCGCCGCGAGCTGCTGACGGAAATCCTCGACACCGCCGACTCGTTCCTCGAAGTGGGCGCCCGGGCGGTGAAGAAAGTCCCGTTGCTGCGCGGCAAGACCGTGTGCAACGTGTTCTTCGAGAACTCCACCCGCACCCGCACCACCTTCGAACTGGCGGCCCAGCGGCTGTCGGCTGACGTGATCACCCTGAACGTGTCGACGTCGTCGGCAAGCAAGGGCGAAACCCTGCTCGACACCCTGCGCAACCTGGAAGCCATGGCCGCCGACATGTTCGTCGTGCGTCATGGTGATTCCGGCGCGGCACACTTCATCGCCGAGCATGTCTGCCCGCAAGTAGCGATTATCAACGGCGGCGACGGCCGTCACGCCCACCCGACCCAGGGCATGCTCGACATGCTCACCATCCGTCGGCACAAGGGCGGCTTCGAAAACCTTTCGGTAGCCATCGTCGGCGACATCCTGCACTCGCGGGTGGCGCGCTCGAACATGCTGGCTCTGAAAACCCTTGGCTGCCCGGACATTCGCGTGATTGCGCCGAAAACCCTGCTGCCGATCGGCATCGAGCAATACGGTGTGAAGGTCTATACCGACATGACCGAAGGCCTGAAAGACGTAGATGTGGTGATCATGCTGCGCCTGCAGCGTGAACGCATGACCGGCGGCCTGCTGCCGAGCGAAGGCGAGTTCTACCGCCTGTTCGGCCTGACCACCGCCCGCCTGGCCGGGGCCAAACCGGATTGCATCGTCATGCACCCGGGGCCGATCAACCGTGGGGTGGAAATTGAGTCGGCGGTGGCCGACGGCCCGCACTCGGTGATCCTCAACCAGGTGACCTACGGCATCGCGATTCGTATGGCTGTGCTGTCCATGGCCATGAGCGGGCAAACTGCCCAGCGCCAATTCGAGCAGGAGAACGCCCAGTGAAGCTCAGCATTCTCGGCGCACGCGTTATCGATCCGGCCAGCGGCCTGGATCAAGTGACTGATATCCACGTTGAAGCCTGCAAGATTATCGCCCTTGGCGCCGCTCCAGCCGGTTTCGTTGCAGTAGACACCATCGACGCCAAGGGCCTGGTGGCGGCCCCGGGTCTGGTTGACCTGAACGTCGCCCTGCGCGAGCCGGGCTACAGCCGCAAAGGCTCGATCGCCAGCGAAACCCGCGCAGCTGCTGCCGGTGGCGTGACCAGCCTGTGCTGCCCACCGAAAACCAAACCGGTGCTGGACACTTCGGCTGTGGCCGAACTGATCCTCGACCGCGCTCGCGAAGCCGGCAACACCAAAGTCTTCCCGATCGGCGCCCTGAGCAAAGGCCTGGATGGCGAACAGCTGGCCGAACTGGTCGCCTTGCGCGATGCCGGCTGCGTGGCCTTCGGCAATGGCCTGGAGAGTTTTCGCAACACCCGTACCCTGTGCCGGGCGCTGGAATACGCGGCGACGTTCGACCTGACGGTGATTTTCAATTCGCAGGACCATGATCTGGCCGAAGGTGGCTTGGCTCACGAAGGCCCGACTGCGAGTTTCCTCGGTTTGCCGGGCATTCCGGAAACCGCCGAAACCGTGGCCCTGGCCCGGGATCTGCTGCTGGTCGAGCAAAGCGGCGTGCGTGCGCACTTCAGCCAGCTCACCAGTGCCCGCGGTGTGGCGTTGATCGCTCAGGCCCAGGCCCGTGGCCTGAAGGTCACGGCGGACGTGGCGTTGTATCAGCTGATCCTCACCGACGAAGCGCTGATCGACTTCAGCAGTCTCTATCACGTCCAGCCGCCGCTGCGCACCCGCGCGGACCGCGACGGCCTGCGGGCAGCAGTGAAATCTGGGGTGGTGTCAGCCATCTCCAGCCATCACCAGCCCCATGAACGCGATGCCAAACTGGCGCCGTTCGGTGCCACCGAGCCGGGCATCAGCAGTGTTGAACTGCTGCTGCCGCTGGCGATGACCTTGGTGGAAGACGGTTTGCTCGACTTGCCGACGCTGCTCGCACGCTTGGGCGCAGGTCCTGCCGAAGCGTTGCGTCTGCCGGCGGGTAAGCTGGCGGTGGGTGGGCCTGCAGATATCGTACTGTTCGACCCAGCGGCCTCGACCGTGGCCGGTGAGACCTGGTTGTCCAAGGGTGAGAACTGCCCGTTCATTGGTCACAGCCTGCCGGGTGTGGTGCGTTACACGTTGGTGGATGGACGGATTAGCCACCAGGCGTAAAACCGCGTTGCCTGCATTCGCGAGCAAGCCCGCTCCCACATTTGCCTTCAGCGAACACAGAATTTGTGTACGACCGAAATCAAATGTGGGAGCGGGCTTGCTCGCGAAGGCTTACTGGAAGGCACCTCTATTCTGCGCGTTGCGCACAGAAACCTGGTCATTCAACGTCCAGAAGTCATACAACACCCCCAGAAAGAACACCCCGCCCGTCACCAGGTACAGCAACCCGCTGATCCACTTCCCCTGATACATCCGATGCACACCGAATACCCCCAGAAACGTCAGCAGAATCCATGCAACGTTGTATTCGATGGGGCCGGCGGTGAAGCGCAGGTCCGCTTCACGGTCCATGGCCGGGATCAGAAACAGGTCGATCAACCAGCCGATCCCCAGCAAACCGAGGGTAAAAAACCAGATCGTCCCGGTCACCGGCTTACCGTAATAGAAGCGGTGAGCCCCGGTAAAACCGAAAATCCACAACAGGTAACCAATCACTTTGCTGTGTGTGTCTTGCTCTGAAGCGGGGTGTTGATAGGTGTTCATGGATGACCTCGACTCACACGATAGAGAAATATTCTTGAATTCTTTGTGACTTTTTTACAGGTGGCCGACATACGGCAGATGCTACCTTCATTCCTGTCAAAGCCTTGTAATACCTGACTTTTGTCAGACAACTCACGTCAATTTTGCCGCTTTTTAGTTCCGCGCCCGCCAGTTTGAATCGACCAACGGCCTCGGAGGGGCCAAAAAAGCTGTTATAAAGTTGCGCGTTCACCCATATGAGCCTTGCCTAATGCGTCCATTTTTCAAGACATGGCTAACCATTTGCCTATTATTGCCCCTGGCCGCCCACGCCACCAATCGTGAGCAACGTCTTCCTAACGTGAATGGTTACACCCCAAAATCCCATGTTTCTGCTCCTTCGAGCAAAAACAAACAGACCGTAAAACGCTCCAGCCAGCTGAGCAGCGTAAACAGCAAGCTGGTCCCGCCGATGGCGACCAAGGAAAGCAGCAACGTGCTGAGCCGCGCGGTAAACGTGCTCGGTACGCCTTATCGTTGGGGTGGCAGCAGCCCAAGTAAAGGGTTCGATTGCAGCGGTCTGGTGAAATACGCGTTCAACGACGCCACGTTTGACTTGCCACGTACCTCCAACGCCATGGCCAGCGGTCATGGCGAGAAAGTCGATCGCAACGATCTGAAGCCAGGCGACCTGATTTTCTTCAAACTCAAGAGCCGCCGGGTCAATCATGTTGCCATCTACCTGGGCAACGATCGCTTCATCCACGCACCACGCCGTGGCAAGTCAGTGACTATCGACACCCTGAAGAAACCGTACTGGGAAAGCCACTACGTGGTTGCCAAGCGGGTTTTGCCGAAAGAACAGAATCAGCTACGCGTCGTACAGCGCTAATTATTTAAAGCAAGATCAAGAGATCGCAGCCTTCGGCAGCTCCTACATGGAAACGCGTATTCCCGTGTAGGAGCTGCCGAAGGCTGCGATCTTTTGCTTTTAAGGCACTCAAAAATTATCCGGCGACCGCGCCTTCTCCCGTGCATGCTCGCGGCTGATCACGCCCTTGGTCACCAGCTCCTTCAGGCACATATCCAGGGTCTGCATCCCCAGCGACCCTCCGGTCTGAATTGACGAGTACATCTGCGCCACCTTGTCTTCGCGGATCAGGTTACGGATCGCCGAAGTGCCAAGCATGATTTCGTGGGCGGCAATTCGCCCGCCGCCGATTTTCTTGATCAATGTCTGCGACACCACCGCCAGCAATGACTCGGAGAGCATTGAACGCACCATCGATTTCTCGTCGCCCGGAAACACGTCCACCACTCGGTCGATGGTTTTCGCCGCCGACGTGGTGTGCAGCGTGCCAAACACCAGGTGACCGGTCTCGGCGGCAGTCAACGCCAGCCGAATAGTCTCCAGATCACGCATTTCCCCCACCAGAATCACGTCCGGGTCTTCGCGCAGGGCCGAGCGCAGGGCCGTGGCGAAGCTGCGGGTATCGCGATGGACTTCGCGCTGATTGATCAGGCATTTGCGCGATTCGTGGACGAACTCGATGGGGTCTTCGATGGTGAGGATGTGGTGATGGCGATGGTTGTTCAGGTAATCGATCATCGCCGCCAGCGTGGTGGACTTGCCGGAGCCGGTCGGGCCGGTCACCAGCACCAGGCCTCGGGGCGCTTCGGTAATCTTGCGAAACACTTCCCCCATCCCCAAATCGTCCATGCTCAGGACCTTGGACGGAATGGTCCGAAATACCGCGCCCGCTCCACGATTCTGGTTGAAGGCATTGACCCGAAAACGCGCCACGCCGGGCACCTCGAAGGAAAAGTCGGTTTCAAGATGCTTCTCGAAATCCACCCGCTGGAGGTCGTTCATGATGTCGTAGATCAGCTCATGCACTTCCTTGTGGTCCAGGGCCGGCAGGTTGATGCGTCGCACATCGCCGTCGACACGGATCATCGGTGGCAGGCCGGCGGACAGGTGCAGGTCAGACGCGCCTTGCTTGGCGCTGAAAGCCAGCAGCTCAGTGATATCCATAGCGCTCCTCAATTCCAGTAGAATGCCGCGAACCTCAGACCCGCTGGCGCCTCTTGAATGTCCACGATAGCAGACAACATCGCTCAGGTTAGTTCACGCATCCGTGCTGCCGCGCTCGCCGTCGGGCGCGACGAGTACACCATCCAGCTGCTGGCCGTGAGCAAGACCAAGCCCGCCGAAGCCCTGCGGGAAGCGTATGCCGCCGGCCTGCGCGATTTTGGCGAGAACTACCTGCAGGAAGCCTTGAGCAAACAGCTCGAATTGGCCGACCTGCCCTTGATCTGGCACTTCATCGGCCCCATTCAATCGAACAAGACTCGCGCTATCGCCGAGCATTTCGACTGGGTGCATTCCGTGGATCGCTTGAAAATCGCACAACGCTTGTCCGAACAACGTCCTGCCGATTTGCCTCCATTGAACATCTGCATCCAGGTCAACGTCAGTGGTGAAGCCAGCAAGTCCGGCTGCACCCCGGCCGACCTGCCCGCTCTGGCCGATGCCATCAGCGCGCTGCCGCATCTGAAATTGCGCGGGCTGATGGCGATTCCCGAGCCGACTGAAGATCGCGTCGCCCAGGATGCAGCCTTTGCTGCCGTGCAGAGCCTGCAAGCCAGCCTGAATCTGCCACTCGACACACTTTCCATGGGCATGAGCCACGACCTCGAGTCGGCCATTGCCATGGGCGCCACTTGGGTCCGTATCGGAACAGCCCTTTTTGGCGCTCGCGGCTCTCAACAAATGCATCGCCAGCCTTGAAGCAATGGCTGACACCACTCTTTATAAGGACCTGACATGAGCAAGACTCGTATTGCCTTTATCGGAGCCGGCAACATGGCCGCCAGCCTGATCGGCGGCCTGCGCGCCAAAGGTCTGGACACCGCGCAAATCCGCGCCAGCGATCCGGGTGAAGAAACCCGTGCCCGCGTGAGCGCCGAACACGGCATCGAAGTGTTTGCCGACAACGCCGACGCCATTCAGGGCGTGGACGTGATCGTGCTGGCGGTCAAACCGCAGGCGATGAAAGCCGTTTGCGAAGCCATTCGCCCAAGCCTCAAGCCGAATCAACTGGTGGTCTCGATTGCAGCCGGCATCACCTGCGCCAGCATGAACAACTGGCTTGGCGCCCAGCCTATCGTGCGCTGCATGCCCAACACCCCGGCGCTGCTGCGTCAGGGCGTGAGCGGTTTGTTCGCCACCGGCGAAGTGAGCGCCGAACAACGCCAGCAAGCTGAAGAGCTGCTGTCGGCGGTTGGCATTGCTCTGTGGCTGAACGAAGAACAGCAACTGGATGCGGTCACGGCCGTTTCCGGAAGCGGCCCTGCGTATTTCTTCCTGCTGATCGAAGCCATGACCGCCGCGGGCGTGAAGCTCGGCCTGCCAGCGGACATCGCCGCGCAACTGACCGTGCAAACCGCTTTGGGTGCTGCACACATGGCAGTCGCCAGTGATGTCGACGCGACTGAATTGCGTCGTCGCGTGACGTCGCCTGCGGGCACCACCGAAGCGGCGATCAAGTCGTTCCAGGCCGGCGGCTTCGAAGCCCTGGTAGAACAAGCACTCGGCGCCGCTGCGCACCGTTCGGCCGAGATGGCTGAGCAACTCGGCCGCTAATCAGCTCTTACAAAGGAATCAATGATGCTCGGACTCAATGACGCTGCCATCTTCGTAATTAAAACCTTGGGCAGCCTGTACCTGCTGATCGTGCTGTTGCGCTTCATCCTGCAATTGGTTCGGGCGAATTTTTACAACCCGCTCTGCCAGTTCATCGTGAAAGCCACTCAACCGCTGCTCAAGCCCCTGCGCCGGGTAATCCCGAGCATGTTCGGGCTGGACATGTCGTCACTGGTACTGGCGCTGATTGTGCAGATGGTGCTGATAGCCGTCATCCTGCTGCTCAAAGGCTTCGAGGTCGATTTGCTGCTGTTGGTGCCTTGGGCACTGATCGCCATCTTCTCGCTGTTTTTGAGTGTTCTGTTCTACGCGATGATCATCAGTGTGATTCTGTCCTGGGTTGCCCCGGGGAGCCACAATCCGGGCGCAGAGCTGGTCGCACAGATTACTGAACCGGTACTCGCCCCGTTCCGCCGGATCATTCCAAACCTGGGTGGCCTCGACATTTCGCCGATCTTCGCGTTTATCGCAATCCAGTTGGTGCAAAGCTGGCTGATTCCACGCCTTGCGTACTTTGCCCTCATGCCTCAGGGACTGCTCGGCCTGATCTGATGAGCTACTTTCGCTGGGACGGTGATGATCTGATTCTGGAATGTCACCTGCAACCTGCGGCCCGCAGCGATGATTTCTCCGGGCTGCATGGTGATCGCCTGAAGATCCGCCTGACCGCACCGCCCGTTGAAGGCAAGGCCAATGCGTACCTGATGGCGTTTCTGGCCAAGGCGTTCGGGGTTTCCAAGAGTCAGGTGAGCTTGATCAGCGGAGAGCTGAACCGGCAGAAACGGGTGCGGATCTGTTCGCCGAAGAAGCTGCCGGATTTGCCGGATCTGGTTCGACAGAGCTGATCCACCGAGGCGCTGCATTCGCGAGCAAGCCCGCTCCCACATTGGAATGCGTTCCCCTGTGGGAGCGGGCTTGCTCGCGAATGGCGCACCTCGGTCGAACTGAATGAAATCAGGCCCGGCCTTTGCTTGCCGCTAGCCACAGCGGTCTTTAGACTTACGCCTCATTTCAATGAGAGCAGGGTCGATGCCAGCTGCCTTCCCCCCCGATTCTGTTGGTCTGGTGACGCCGCAAGTGGCGCACTTCAGTGAACCCCTGGCCTTGGCCTGCGGACGTTCGCTGCCCGCGTATGACCTGATCTACGAGACCTACGGCACGCTGAACGCTACGGCGAGCAATGCCGTGCTGATCTGCCACGCCTTGTCCGGTCACCATCACGCTGCCGGCTTCCACAGCCCCGACGACCGCAAACCCGGTTGGTGGGACAGCTGCATCGGCCCCGGCAAACCGATCGACACCAACAAGTTCTTCGTGGTCAGCCTGAATAATCTCGGCGGGTGCAACGGTTCCACCGGCCCCAGCAGCGTCAATCCGGAAACCGGCAAGCCATTCGGCGCCGATTTCCCGGTACTGACCGTGGAAGACTGGGTCCACAGCCAGGCACGCCTCGCCGACCTGCTCGGCATCCACCAATGGGCGGCGGTGATCGGTGGCAGCCTTGGTGGCATGCAGGCCTTGCAGTGGACCATCACCTACCCGGATCGCGTGCGGCACTGCCTGGCCATCGCCTCGGCGCCGAAACTGTCGGCACAGAACATCGCATTCAACGAAGTCGCACGCCAGGCGATCCTCACCGACCCGGAGTTCCACGGCGGCTCGTTCCAGGAAGCGGGTGTGATCCCCAAGCGCGGGCTGATGCTGGCGCGGATGGTCGGGCACATCACGTACCTGTCCGACGACTCCATGGGCGAGAAATTCGGTCGCGGCCTTAAGAGCGAAAAGCTCAACTACGACTTCCACAGCGTCGAGTTCCAGGTCGAAAGCTACCTGCGCTATCAGGGTGAGGAATTTTCCGGACGTTTCGACGCCAACACCTACCTGCTGATGACCAAGGCGCTGGACTACTTCGACCCGGCAGCGAACTTCGACGATGACCTGGCAAAAACCTTCGCCAATGCCACGGCCAGGTTTTGCGTGATGTCCTTCACCACCGACTGGCGCTTCTCCCCTGCCCGCTCGCGGGAACTGGTGGATGCGCTGATGGCGGCCAGGAAAGACGTCTGCTACCTGGAGATCGACGCTCCGCAAGGCCACGACGCCTTCCTGATTCCGATCCCGCGTTATTTGCAGGCCTTCAGCAATTACATGAACCGTATAGCGCTTTGAGGAAGACATGAGAGCCGATCTGGAAATCATCCAGGAATGGATCCCCGCCGGCAGCCGCGTGCTCGACCTCGGTTGCGGTGACGGCGAGTTGCTGACCTGGCTGCGTGACCACAAACAGGTTACCGGCTATGGCCTGGAAAACGACCCGGACAACATTGCCGAGTGCGTGGCCAAGGGCATCAACGTCATCGAGCAGGATCTGGACAAGGGCCTGGGCAACTTCGCCAGCAACAGCTTCGACGTCGTGGTCATGACTCAGGCACTGCAAGCGGTGCATTACCCGGACAAGATCCTCGACGAAATGCTGCGCGTCGGCCGCCAGTGCATCATCACCTTCCCCAACTTCGGTCACTGGCGCTGCCGCTGGTACCTGGCGAGCAAGGGCCGGATGCCGGTGTCCGATTTTCTGCCGTACACCTGGTACAACACGCCGAACATCCACTTCTGTACTTTCGAAGACTTTGAAGCGCTGTGTCGCGAACGTGAAGCCAAGGTCATTGATCGGCTTGCCGTGGATCAACAGCATCGGCATGGGTGGGCCAGTAAGCTATGGCCTAATCTGTTAGGTGAGATCGGCATCTACCGCGTCAGTAGCCCCGGTCTGCCGGACCACAAGGTCGCGGTCTGAATCACGACACTTCGAGGAGAATCATCATGGGTCGTCTAGCACTGTTTTTACTTACTGCCTGCCTGAGCGTCACCACCATGGCCGCCGATGTCATCAAGGGCGAGCGCAAGGAAACCTTTGGCGACGTGACGGTGCACTACAACACCTTCAATTCCACCTTCCTGACACCGGATATCGCCAAAGCGGCCGAGCTGAACCGCAGCAAGAATCAAGGCGTGATCAACGTCTCGGTACTCAAGGAAGGTAAACCACAGACGGCTCAGGTCAGCGGCACGGTCAAAGACCTGACTAGCCAAAGCATCCCGTTGAAGTTCAAACAGATCACTGAAACAGGCGCGGTCTACTACATCGCCCAGTTCCCGGTGGATCAGCAGGAAATCCGCACCTTTGACATCAAGGTGCAGACCGGCGACAAAACCAACACTATCAGTTTCCAACAAGAGCTTTTCCCTGGCCAATGATGAATTTCACGCAACTCGTACTGGCCAGCCATAACGCCGGCAAACTCAAGGAACTCCAGGCCATGCTCGGCGAATCGGTGCATTTGCGCTCGATCGGCGAGTTCAGCAGCGTCGAGCCTGAAGAAACCGGCCTGTCGTTCGTCGAGAACGCCATTCTCAAGGCCCGCAATGCCTCGCGCATTTCCGGCCTGCCAGCCTTGGCCGACGATTCGGGGCTGGCGGTGGATTTCCTCGGCGGTGCGCCGGGTATCTATTCGGCCCGTTACGCCGACGGTAAAGGCGATGCGGCGAACAACGCCAAACTGCTCGACGTGTTGAAAGACGTGCCCGAAGCCGAGCGCGGTGCGCAGTTCGTCTGTGTGTTGGCATTGGTGCGTCATGCCGACGATCCGTTGCCGATTCTCTGCGAAGGCCTGTGGCATGGGCGCATCCTGACCCAGGCCAGCGGTGAGCACGGTTTTGGCTACGATCCACTGTTCTGGGTGCCGGAGCGCGAGTGCTCCAGCGCCGAGCTGAGCCCGAGCGACAAGAACCTCATCAGCCACCGCGCCCGTGCAATGGATCTGCTGCGCCAGCGTCTGGGCCTGAAATGATCCATGACTCGTCCGCGTCGCCGCTGATCTTCGGCGGCGCCGCACAATCGCCTCGAGCGGCCCTGCCCGTGTTGCCGCCACTGGCGTTGTACATCCACATCCCGTGGTGTGTACGCAAATGCCCTTATTGCGACTTCAACTCCCACACCGCCAGCCCCGTGTTGCCGGAAGAAGAATATGTCGACACCCTTCTGGCCGATCTCGATCAAGACCTGCATGCGGTCTATGATCGCGAGCTGAGTTCGATCTTCTTCGGTGGCGGTACGCCAAGCCTGTTCAGCGCCGAGGCTCTGGGCCGTTTGCTCAAGGGTGTCGAGCAACGTATTCCGTTTGCCAGCGACATTGAAATCACCCTGGAAGCCAACCCCGGAACGTTCGAGCAGGAGAAGTTCCGCGCCTACCGGGCGCTGGGCATCAATCGCCTGTCGATCGGCATCCAGAGCTTTCAGGAAGAGAAACTCAAGGCCCTGGGGCGGATTCACAACGGCGACGAAGCCGTGCGTGCCGCCGGCATGGCCCGTCAGGCCGGCTTCGACAACTTCAATCTGGACCTGATGCATGGTTTGCCCGATCAGTCGCTGGACGATGCCCTGAACGACCTGCGCCAGGCCATTGCCCTGAAGCCGACGCACCTGTCCTGGTATCAGCTGACGCTGGAACCGAACACGGTGTTCTGGAACCAGCCGCCGACGCTGCCGGAAGACGACACCCTGTGGGATATTCAGGAGGCCGGTCAGGCGCTATTGGCCGAACACGGTTACGCGCAATACGAAGTTTCGGCCTATGCCCAGCCCGGTCGTGCGGCGCGGCATAACCTCAATTACTGGAGTTTCGGCGACTTCATCGGCATCGGCGCCGGCGCCCACGGCAAGCTCAGCCATCCGGACGGGCGCATCGTGCGCACCTGGAAGACCCGCCTGCCGAAGGACTACCTCAACCCGGCCAAAAGCTTCCAGGCCGGCGAGAAAGCCCTGACCAACGAAGAGCTGCCGTTCGAGTTCCTGATGAACGCCTTGCGCCTGACCGAGGGCGTCGAAGCGCGGTTATATCCAGAGCGCACCGGGCTGCCTCTGGAAAGCCTGGCTGAAGGCCGGCGCGAGGCCGAACAAAGTGGCTTGTTGCAGGTCGAACCGTCACGTCTGGCGGCCACATTGCGCGGACAACTCTTTCTCAATGACTTGCTGCAGAATTTTCTGACATAAGGAAATCGAATGGATCTGGTACTCGACCTGCTCGCCACCGTGTCCCGCTGGAGCCGTAGCAACCTGTCGGAAATCTCTCTGGCGCTGGTGGGCTGTCTGCTGGTGCTGTTTGGCGCCGACATCAAAGGCTGGGTCGACCAACGCCTGGGCAGCATCGCCGGCGCCTTGCGCGTCCCGCTGATGGCCCTGCTGTGCATGGTCGGCAGCGGCGTGGCGCTGATCTATGCAACGCCATGGATCATCAAAGGCCTGAGCCAGTTCAACAACTACAGCCTGGCACCGGTGTTGTTGGTGGTGCTGGTGTTGATCGGCGTCGTAGCAGACCGCCGCTGATCTCCAAGCACAACACAAAACAAATGTGGGAGCGGGCTTGCTCGCGAAGGCGTCGTGTCAATCAACATTAGCGTTGAATGATGAACCGTCTTCGCGAGCAAGCCCGCTCCCACATTTGGTATTGCGTAGGGCTTAGGACTGTTTTTCGAACTTCAGATCCCACACGCCGTGCCCAAGACGTTCGCCGCGGCGTTCGAACTTGGTGATCGGCCGTTCGGTCGGGCGCGGGACGCATTTGCCGTCTTCGGCGAGGTTGCGATAGCCCGGGGCGACGTTCATCACTTCCAGCATGTACTCAGCGTACGGTTCCCAGTCAGTGGCCATGTGTAACACACCGCCGACCTTCAACTTGCTGCGCACCAGTTCAGCGAACGACGCCTGCACGATACGACGCTTGTGGTGACGGCTCTTGTGCCACGGATCCGGGAAAAACAGCATCAGGCGATCGAGGCTGTTGTCGGCGATGCAACGGTTGAGCACTTCGATCGCATCGCAATCGTAAACGCGCAGGTTGGTCAGGCCCTGAGTCAGCACGCCATTGAGCAGCGCGCCGACACCCGGACGGTGAACCTCAACGCCAATGAAATCCTGCTCCGGCGAGGCCGCGGCCATTTCCAGCAGCGAGTGGCCCATGCCGAAGCCGATTTCCAGCGAGCGCGGTGCCGAGCGTCCGAACACCTGATCGAAGTCCACCGGCGCATCGGCCAAAGGCAGTACGAACAGCGGCGTACCTTGGTCCAGACCGCGCTGCTGGCCTTCGGTCATGCGCCCGGCGCGCATCACGAAACTCTTGATGCGGCGGTGTTGGCGCTCTTCGCCTTCTTCCGGCTGGATAGGCGTTTCGTTTGATTCAGTCATCAATGGCTCTTACTTGATCAGACCATCCAGCGGCGAGGAGGCGCTGGCATAGAGTTTTTTCGGCATGCGGCCGGCGAGGTAGGCCAAGCGACCTGCAACGATGGCGTGTTTCATGGCTTCAGCCATCATGATCGGCTGCTGGGCATGGGCGATGGCCGAGTTCATCAGCACCGCTTCACAGCCCAGTTCCATGGCGATGGTGGCGTCGGAGGCAGTACCGACACCAGCATCCACCAGCACCGGAATTTTCGCTTCTTCGAGGATAATCTGCAGGTTGTACGGGTTGCAGATCCCCAGGCCCGTGCCGATCAGACCGGCCAGCGGCATCACCGCGATAACGCCGATTTCCGCCAGTTGACGGGCGATGATTGGGTCATCGCTGGTGTAGACCATCACGTCGAAACCTTCCTTGACCAGCACTTCGGCGGCCTTGAGGGTTTCGATCACGTTGGGGAACAGGGTTTTCTGGTCCGCCAGCACTTCCAGCTTCACCAGGTTGTGGCCACCGAGCAGCTCACGGGCCAGACGGCAGGTGCGCACAGCCTCGGTAGCGTCGAAGCAGCCGGCGGTGTTAGGCAGGAAGGTGTAGCGATCTGGCGACAGGACTTCGAGCAGGTTCGGTTCGCCCGGGTTCTGGCCGAGGTTGGTGCGGCGCACGGCGAAGGTGACGATCTCGGCACCCGAGGCTTCGATGGCCAGGCGGGTTTCTTCCATGTCACGGTACTTGCCGGTACCTACCAGCAAACGCGACTGGTAAGTACGACCGGCCAGGACGAAGGGCTTGTCGCTACGAACGATGCTCATGGGAAATCCTCTGTAGGGATGAGGTTCTTGCAGAATTCTGTGCCCTTAAGGGCCGGACGACTAGCCGCCGCCGATAGCGTGAACCACTTCGACGGAATCGCCGTCGTTCAGCGTGGTTTCTGCATGCTGGCTGCGCGGGACGATATCCAGATTGAGTTCGACCGCCACCCGGCGTCCGGTCAGTTCCAGACGGGTCAGCAGGGCCGCAACGGTTTCACCGTCGGGCAGTTCAAGGGATTCGCCGTTCAATTGAATGCGCATACCGAATGCCGCCATCATTTTTAGGGGCTGGCATTCTAGCCCGATCAGTCAGGCCGACCCAAGCCATTCGTCACGAAATGGACCGCGTGGTCAGCTCAACCGCCAGGCGGCAAGTCCCAGGCAAACCCAGCCGACCAGGAACGCCAGGCCACCGAAGGGCGTAACGATCCCGAGCTTGCTGATGCCCGTTATCGTCAGCAGGTACAGGCTGCCGGAAAACAACACAATGCCAATAGCAAATGATGCGCCGGCCCAGGTGATCAGTCGACCGGGAATCTGCGTGGCGAGCAGCGCTACACCCAGCAACGCCAGGGTGTGCACCAGTTGATAGGTGACGCCCGTATGGAAAATCGCCAGGTACTCGGCGCTCAGGCGGCTTTTCAAGCCATGGGCGGCGAATGCGCCCAAGGCAACACCGGTGAAGCCGAAAAAAGCAGCCAGCATCAGGAAGCCACGCAACATGAAGAACTCCAGTCAGACTCGATCAACAGGGTCTGTATAATGGCCGGCTCAACGGGTTCGGCCAAGCCATCTCTATGCTGCAGTTAATTTTCCGTCGTTTCACAAAGGCCCTGCTCTGGTTCGCGGTCGGCAGTGTTTTGCTGGTGCTGCTGTTTCGGGTGGTGCCGCCGCCGGGAACGGCGCTGATGGTCGAGCGCAAGATCGAATCCTGGTTCGACGGCGAGCCCATTGACTTGCAACGCACCTGGAAACCCTGGGATGAAATCTCCGACGACCTGAAAGTCGCGGTGATTGCCGGTGAAGACCAGAAGTTTCCCGAGCACTGGGGCTTTGATATCGGCGCGATTCAGGCGGCGTTTGCGCATAACGAACGCGGCGGCTCGATTCGTGGCGCCAGCACCCTGAGCCAGCAAGTGTCGAAGAACCTGTTTCTGTGGTCTGGCCGCAGCTGGCTGCGCAAAGGCCTGGAGGTCTGGTTTACCGGGCTGATCGAGGTGTTCTGGCCCAAGCAGCGGATTCTTGAGGTGTACCTCAACAGCGTCGAGTGGGATGAAGGCGTGTTTGGCGCCGAAGCGGCGGCTCGGCATCACTTTGGTGTGGGCGCTCGCTCGATATCCCGACAGCAGGCGAGTCTGCTGGCCGCAGTACTGCCGAACCCGCGGGTGTGGAGCGCCAGCCATCCAACCTCTTACGTTGCAAGACGCGCCGGGTGGATTCGGCAGCAGATGAGTCAGTTGGGCGGGGACAGCTATCTGCTCGGGCTCAACGATTCGCGCCGGGCACCTTGGTCCCAATAACTTGACGCCCCCTTGTAGGAGCGAGGCTTGCCCGCGAAAGCGGTGTGTCAGTCGACATCATTTCTGAATGACACACCGCTTTCGCGGGCAAGCCTCGCTCCTACAGAGGTTCGGTGTAAGCGGGCACCAACAAAAACGCCCCGATCAATGATCGGGGCGTTTTTTATTGCCGGTGCGCAGGTTACGCGGCGATCGACAACTTGAGCTTGTTCATCGCGCTCTTCTCGAGCTGACGAATACGCTCGGCCGACACGTTGTACTTCTGCGCCAGGTCGTGCAGCGTGGCTTTTTCTTCTGCCAGCCAACGCTGGTAGAGGATGTCGCGACTGCGGTCGTCCAGCACTTCAAGCGCTTCGTGCAGGTTGTGGTTCGAGTTGTCGCTCCAGTCGGCGTCTTCCAGTTGACGGGCCGGATCGTACCGGTGGTCTTCCAGATAGTTGGCCGGCGACTGGAATGCACTGTCGTCGTCCGCTTCCGCGGCCGGGTCGAAAGCCATGTCATGGCCGGTCAGGCGACTTTCCATCTCGCGCACTTCCCGCGGCTCTACGCCGAGGCTTTCCGCCACGCGATGGACTTCCTCGTTGTTCAGCCAGGCCAGACGTTTCTTCTGGCTGCGCAGGTTGAAGAACAACTTGCGCTGAGCCTTGGTGGTCGCGACTTTCACGATCCGCCAGTTGCGCAGGATGAACTCGTGGATTTCCGCCTTGATCCAGTGCACCGCAAAGGACACCAGGCGTACACCCATTTCCGGGTTGAAACGCTTGACCGCTTTCATCAGGCCGACGTTGCCTTCCTGGATCAGGTCAGCCTGGGCCAGGCCGTAGCCGGAATAGCTACGGGCAATGTGTACGACAAAACGCAGGTGGGCGAGCACCATCTGCCGAGCCGCCCCCAAATCCTGCTCATAATAGAGACTCTCGGCCAGTTCACGCTCCTGCTCCGGCGTCAGCAATGGAATGCTGTTCACCGTGTGCACATAGGCCTCCAGGTTCGCACCCGGGACCAGAGCATATGCAGGTTGCAAAGAATTGGTCATACGAAAAAACCTCCGACTTACCTAACTCGTGCAGTTCAGCACTGCGAAAATTGACCGGAAACCAAAAAACAAGTTCCCATAAACGCTGAAAGGTCAATACGAGCAAAATGATATTACTTTGGCGCAAGCTCCCGCAGGTGGCGTGCGACTGCAATCCATGCACCGATATACCCCAACAGCACCGCGCCAAGCAAGAGCGATAGACCGTCGGCAACTGGCACTCCGGCCAGCGCAAAATCACTGCCGTATAAACCGGCCAGTCCAACCACCGCGTCGTTCAGCCAGTTCAGGCCGAACGCCAATACACCCCAGGAAAGAATCCCCGCACCAAAGCCATAAAGCGCGCCCATATACAGAAAGGGCCTGCGCACATAGCTGTCAGTGCCGCCGACGAGTTTAATCACTTCTATCTCTGTGCGGCGGTTTTCAATATGAAGACGAATGGTATTGCCTATCACCAAAAGTAATGCAGAAACCAAAAGCACGGTCAGACCGAAGACAAATCGGTCGCCCAGCTTGAGGATGGCTGCCAGACGCTCGACCCAGACTAGATCAAGTTGCGCCTGTTGTACCTTCGGCAATTCGGAAAGTTTTTGTCTCAATGCTTCAAGCGCAGGCTTGTCGACCTCGTTCGGGGTCACCAGGACCACGCCCGGCAGCGGGTTTTCCGGGAGTTCCTTGAGCGCTTCGCCCAGTCCGGACTGCTGCTGGAACTCTTCCAGCGCCTGATCGCGACCCACGTATTCGGCCTCGGCCACGCCCGGCATACCCTTGATCTGCTCACGCAACGACTCGCCCTGTTCAGGGCTGGCATCGAGTTGCAGGTACAGGGAAATCTGCGCCGCACGCTGCCAGGAACCGCCGAGACGCTCGACGTTACTTAGCAAAAGTGACAGGCCCATCGGCAAGCTGAGGGCAACTGCCATCACCATGCAGGTGAAAAAGCTGCCGATCGGGTGTTTACCCAAGCGGCGCAAGCTGTCCAGCAAACTCGCACGATGGCTTTCAACCCAGGCGCGGAACAGCGTAGAGAAGTCCGGGCCATCGTCATCGTCGCGCTTTTTCTTCTGCTGCTGCGGTTGCGGATCGGCGGCCTTCGGGGCCACGCGCTCGGAAACCTTGGGGCTACGTGTTGCACTCATACGCCAGCCTCCCCGTCGCCGATCAATCGGCCACGCTGCAGGGTGAGCATGCGATGACGCATGCGGGCAATCAGTGCCAGGTCGTGACTGGCGATCAGCACGCTGGTGCCCAGACGGTTGATGTCTTCGAACACGCCCATGATTTCTGCCGCCAGACGCGGGTCGAGGTTACCGGTCGGTTCATCCGCCAGCAGCAAGGCCGGGCGGTGAACGATGGCGCGGGCGATGCCGACGCGCTGTTGCTGGCCGGTGGACAGGTCGCCGGGGTAGAGATCGGTCTTGTCCGAGAGCGCCACGCGCTCCAAGGCCGAGTCCACGCGCTTGGCGACTTCGGCCTTGGACAGGCCAAGGATCTGCAAAGGCAATGCGACGTTGTTGAACACCGTGCGATCGAACAGCAGCTGGTGATTCTGGAACACCACGCCGATTTGCCGGCGCAGGAACGGAATCTGCGCATTGCTGATGGTGCTCAGGTCTTGCCCTGCCAACAGCAATTTGCCGGTGGTCGGACGTTCCATGGCCAACAACAGCCGCAACAAGGTGCTTTTACCGGCGCCGGAATGGCCGGTGACAAACAAGAATTCGCCCCGACGGACTCGAAAGCTCAGCTCATGCAAGCCGACGTGACCATTCGGGTAGCGTTTACCGACCTGTTCGAAACGAATCATGAACGCTCCCGCTCGGCAAACAATGCCTGGACAAAGGGTTCTGCTTCAAAAGTACGCAAATCGTCGATGCCTTCGCCGACGCCTATGTAGCGAATCGGCAAGCCAAACTGCTTGGCCAGGGCGAAAATCACCCCGCCCTTGGCGGTGCCGTCGAGTTTGGTCAGCGCCAGGCCGGTCAGTTCGACGGTCTGGTTGAATTGCTTGGCCTGGTTGATGGCGTTCTGGCCGGTACCGGCGTCGAGCACCAACAGCACTTCGTGCGGCGCATCGGCGTCGAGCTTGCCGATCACCCGGCGAACCTTTTTCAGTTCTTCCATCAGGTTGTCTTTGGTGTGCAAACGACCAGCGGTGTCGGCGATCAGCACGTCAATGCCACGGGCCTTGGCGGCCTGCACGGCATCGAAGATGACCGAAGCCGAGTCGGCGCCGGTGTGCTGGGCGATCACCGGAATCTTGTTGCGCTCACCCCAGACCTGCAATTGCTCGACCGCGGCGGCACGGAAGGTGTCACCGGCGGCGAGCATGACTTTCTTGCCTTCCAGTTGCAGCTTCTTCGCCAGTTTGCCGATGGTGGTGGTCTTGCCGGCGCCGTTGACGCCTACCACCAGAATCACAAATGGCTTGTTCTGGGAGGTGATTTTCAGCGGTTGTTCGACCGGTTTTAGCATCGCTGCCAGTTCGGCTTGCAGGGATTTGTACAACGCGTCGGCATCGGCCAGTTCTTTGCGGGCGACTTTCTGGGTCAGGCGTTGAATGATCACCGACGTCGCTTCGACGCCAACATCGGCGGTCAGCAGGCGGGTTTCGATGTCTTCGAGCAACTCGTCATCGATGATTTTCTTGCCGAGGAACAGGCTGGCCATGCCCTCGCCAATGCTGGCGCTGGTCTTGGACAAACCTTGTTTGAGGCGAGCAAAGAAACCGGCTTTGGACTCTTCGGTACGCACAGGCTCGACCGGAGTTTCCACTGGAGCAACAGGCGCGACGGGCGTGGCGACAACAGGATCGATAACCGGTACAGGTGCAGGCTCTGGCGCTTGAACAATCGGAGCAGCCGGAGCAGGAGCAACAAATACAGGCACTTCAGGCTCTGGAGCAACCGGCGCAGGCGCAGCCACGAATACAGGCACAACGACCGGCTCAACCACTGGCGCCTGAACCGGCTCAGGAGCAAACGCAGTCGGGGCCGGAATCGGCGGCGTGATGTGAGCTGCTTGCTCATCTTCGACCAATGCCACCGGCTCTTCCGCCACCGGCAACGTCAACCACGGCTCGGCGGCTGGCGTCAGCGGCAATGGGGCCACGACTACGGTTTCAGGTTCAGGCGCCGGCTCGGCCGCGGATTGCAGCACCGGCTCGGCGATCGGCAGGGCAATCGGCGCGGGCACTTCTTCCATGACCGGCGTCGGTGTTGGCTCAGGAAGTGGTTGTGGCTGTTCGACAACGGGTTCCTGCGGCTTTTTGCGCAGCCATCCGAACAGGCTTTTCTTTTCGCCAGCCGCAGCTGGGGTCTTCTTGTCGTCGTTGGAACCAAACATGGAGGACGGCTATCTCACGGTAGCGACGCGCCAAAGGGCGCCTCGGCAATAAATAATTCGATGCAGAACAGACTGCGATTCATCCAGCTTGTTCACGCGCAACATTTTGTCGAGGTACCAACGGCACCTCAAAGGTTGATTAATACGAAGGACTGGAACAGCATCGTCGGCGAAAACGCAGAGTTTAGCTGACAAACTCAAAGCCCAAGCCGCAAACCCAAACAACCTACTGACCGATTAAAGGCCTGATAGGCGTGGCCGCCAGTAAAACGGATCAGTATCCTAGCACCCTCTCGCCCGCCGACGCTAAGACCAAGCGGGCAGCCCCAAAGGTTTAAAAACGAATGAATGCTCTAGCCCGCCGCGCTGCAGGCCTGCTGTTCAGCACAGTTTGTCTGCCACTTTCAGCCCTGGCTGCCGATCCACAACCCACCCACGAATTCACCCTCGACAACGGCCTGAAGGTCGTCGTACGCGAAGACCATCGTGCGCCGGTCGTCGTTTCCCAGGTCTGGTACAAGGTCGGCTCAAGCTATGAGACCCCAGGCCAGACCGGGCTCTCCCATGCGCTGGAACACATGATGTTCAAGGGCAGCGAGAAGGTCGGCCCCGGCGAAGCGTCGCTGATCCTGCGCGACCTCGGCGCCGAAGAGAACGCCTTCACCAGCGACGACTTCACCGCGTATTATCAGGTTCTGGCCCGCGACCGTCTGGGCGTGGCCTTCGAGTTGGAAGCCGACCGCATGGCCAACCTGCGCTTGCCGGCCGAAGAGTTCACCCGCGAGATCGAGGTGATCAAGGAAGAACGTCGCCTGCGCACCGACGACAAGCCGATGTCCAAGGCCTACGAACGCTTCATGGCCATGGCCTACCCCGCCAGCGGTTATCACACGCCGACCATCGGCTGGATGGCGGACCTCGACCGCATGAAGATCGAAGAACTGCGCCACTGGTATAAATCCTGGTATGTGCCGAACAACGCTACCCTGGTGGTGGTCGGTGACGTGACCCCGGATGAAGTCAAAACCCTGGCCCAGCGTTACTTCGGCCCGATCGCCAAGCGCGACGTGCCTCCCGCGAAAATCCCGTTGGAACTGGCCGAGCCCGGCGAACGCAAGATCACCTTGCATGTGCAGACCCAATTGCCGAGCCTGATGCTGGCCTTCAATGTGCCGAGCATCGCCACCGCTGAAGACAAGCGTTCGGTGAACGCTCTGCGCCTGATCTCCGCACTGCTCGACGGCGGCTACAGCGGCCGGATCCCGACGCAACTGGAACGCGGCGAAGAGCTAGTGTCTGGCGGTTCGTCAAGCTATGACGCCTACACCCGTGGCGACAGCCTGTTCACTTTGTCGGCCACGCCGAACACCCAGAAGAAGAAAACCATGGCCCAGGCGGAAGCCGGCCTGTGGAAACTGCTCGAACAGCTGAAAACCACCGCGCCGTCCACCGAAGAGCTGGAGCGGGTGCGAGCGCAGGTCATTGCCGGCCTGGTCTACGAGCGTGACTCGATCACCAGCCAGGCCACCGCCATCGGCCAACTGGAAACCGTCGGGCTGTCCTGGAAACTGATGGACACCGAACTCGCCGACCTGGAAAGCGTGACCCCGCAAGACATCCAGAAGGCCGCCAAGCTGTATTTCACCCGCGCACGTCTCAGCGTCGCCCATGTACTGCCACAGGAGACGACTCATGAGTGAGCGTAAGAAACCGCGCTTGGCCCTGATCGGCCTGATCGTCATTGCACTGCTCGGGTCCGCTGCCTTCTATTTGTCCAAGTCTGACGAAACCAGCGCCAGCGAAGCCCTCGACAAAGCCAAGTCCAGCCAGAAATTGCAATCGCTGGCCGAGCTCGACGGCAAGGCACCAAGCCGTCGCTCGCTGAACGTGCAGACCTGGAACACCGCCGAAGGCGCCAAAGTGCTGTTCGTCGAAGCCCGTGAACTGCCGATGTTCGATATGCGCCTGATCTTCGCCGCTGGTAGCAGCCAGGACGGCGATGCATCCGGCCTGGCACTGTTGACCAACGCCATGCTCAACGAAGGTGTGGCTGGCAAAGACGTCAGCGCTATCGCCCAGGGCTTCGAAGGCCTGGGGGCCGATTTCGGTAACGGCGCCTATAAAGACATGGCGATTGCCTCGCTGCGCAGTCTCAGTGCCGCGGACAAACGCGAGCCTGCCTTGAAGCTGTTCGCTGAAGTCGTTGGCAAACCGACCTTCCCCGCCGACTCGTTTGCCCGCATCAAGAACCAGATGCTGGCCGGCTTCGAATACCAGAAACAGAACCCCGGCAAACTCGCCAGCCTGGAGCTGATGAACCGCTTGTATGGCGATCACCCGTACGCGCATTCCAGCGACGGCACGGCGAAAAGCATTCCACCGATCACCCTGGCGCAGTTACGGGCCTTCCATCAGAAAGCCTACGCCGCCGGCAACGTGGTGATTGCGCTGGTGGGTGACCTGTCGCGCGCCGAGGCCGAGGCGGTTGCCGCACAAGTGTCCGCCGATCTGCCCAAAGGGCCGGCCCTGGCGAAAATCGAACAACCGACCGACCCCAAGTCCAGCATCGGTCACATCGAGTTTCCGTCCAAGCAAACCAACCTGATGATCGCGCAACTGGGCATCGACCGTGACGATCCGGATTACGCAGCATTGTCGCTGGGCAATCAGATCCTTGGCGGCGGTGGCTTCGGCACCCGGTTGATGAGCGAAGTGCGCGAGAAGCGCGGCCTGGCCTATGGCGTGTATTCGGGTTTCAGCCCGATGCAGGTTCGCGGCCCGTTCATGATCAACCTGCAAACCCGCGCCGAGATGAGCGAAGGCACGCTGAAACTGGTGCAGGACGTGCTCGCCGACTACCTTAAAACCGGCCCCACCGAGAAAGAACTCGACGACGCAAAGCGTGAATTGGCCGGCAGCTTTCCGCTGTCCACCGCCAGCAACGCCGATATCGTCGGGCAGCTCGGTGCCATGGGTTTTTACAACTTGCCGCTGAGCTACCTGGAAGACTTCATGCAACAGTCCCAGAACCTGACCGTCGAGCAAGTCAAAACCGCATTGAACAAACACCTGAGCACGGACAAACTGGTCATCGTCAGCGCTGGCCCGACCGTGCCACAAAAGCCTTTGCCGGCCCCCACAGATAAACCTGCCGAGCAACCGCTCGGGGTTCCGGAGCATTAATGGCCACTCGCCCGAAAAAACCTGTTCACAACGTACATAACGGTGTGAATCAACTGCGCATCATCGGCGGTGAATGGGGCAGCCGAAAGCTGAGCTTCCCTGATGCGCCAGGCTTGCGTCCAACGCCGGACCGAGTCCGTGAAACCCTGTTCAACTGGCTCGCGCCTTATGTCGCCGGGGCCAAGGTGCTCGACCCATTTGCCGGTAGCGGCGCGTTGTTTCTCGAGGCTTTGTCCCGTGGCGCAGCAATGGGCCAGGCACTGGATGCCAGCAACATTGCGGTATCCAGCATCAAGGAACATCTGGGCACCCTGCGCTGCACCACCGGCCAGGTACAGACTGCCGACGCCTTGCGCTATCTGGAAACCCAGCCGGCCACGGCGTTCGATCTGGTGTTTCTCGACCCGCCGTTCAATCAGAATCTGTTGCCGGCCGTTTGCACTTTGCTCGAAGAGCGTCATTGGCTGAGTGACGATGCGTGGGTCTACACTGAAAGCGAAACGGCACCGTCGATATTGGGTTTGCCAGAAAATTGGCGCCTGCATCGGGAGCAAAAATCCGGACGGGTGTATTACGCGTTGTGGCAACGTATGGCAGGGATCGCCGGTTAGTCCGGCCTGTAAAAACGGTGCGAAGCTCAGTCAGTTAACGCTGCGGGTAAGCACCGCTGCATCGAGAGCAATCGTGTCCCATCTGCCAGAACGCTTCACCCCCGCCTTCACGCCCGCCTACGGTCTGGGCAATCCGCATTTACAAACCCTGTGGGGACCGCTATGGCGAAAAACCACGCATATCGACCGCGAGCGCGAACGTTTGTGGCTCGAAGACGGCGACTTCCTTGACCTGGACTGGCACGGCCCCCACAGCACGACTGCGCCGCTGGTGTTGGTGCTGCACGGCCTGACCGGCTCATCGAACTCGCCTTATGTGGCCGGGGTGCAAAAGGCGCTGGGTGCCCAGGGTTGGTCCAGCGTCGCGCTGAACTGGCGCGGCTGCTCCGGCGAGCCCAATCTGTTACCGCGCAGTTACCATTCCGGGGCCAGTGAAGACCTGGCGGAAACCATCAAGCACCTGCGGACCCAGCGCCCCCTCGCGCCACTGTATGCGGTCGGTTATTCCATGGGCGGCAACGTGTTGCTCAAGCATCTGGGCGAAACCGGCAGCAACAGTGGTGTGCTAGGCGCCGTGGCGGTGTCGGTGCCGTTTCGCCTCGATCATTGCGCCGATCGTATCAGTCAGGGTTTTTCCAAATTCTATCAAGCGCATTTCATGCGGGAGATGGTCGCCTACATCAAAAACAAGCAGCGCAAGTTCCAGCATGAAGGGCATCAGGATGGCCTGGCGGCATTGGCGGCGCTGGGCTCGCTGGAGAATATGCGCACCTTTTGGGATTTCGATGGCCGGGTCACCGCACCGCTGAATGGTTTCGCCGATGCCGCGGATTACTATCGCCGCGCTTCGAGTCGTTATTTCCTTGGAGAGATTCGCACACCGACCCTGATTATTCAGGCGGCGGATGACCCGTTTGTCTTTCCTCATAGCCTGCCGCAAGCCGACGAATTGTCTGCCTGCACGCAATTCGAGTTGCAGGCCAAGGGTGGGCATGTCGGCTTCGTCGAGGGCTCGTTCCGGCAACCGGGTTACTATCTGGAGCGGCGCATTCCCCAATGGCTCGCCACCACAGGACGCAAGTAAACCATGGGTTCGGATCAGGGCGAGTCGATTCACTTCTGGCAAACGGCGCCATTGGCCGGCGTCGAGTTGTTGTCCGCACGCTACATCGAACACCGCTTCGCCCCCCATGTGCATGACGGCTATGTGATCGGCATGATCATGGCCGGCGCCCAGCGTTATCGCTATCGAGGCGCCGAGCATCTGGCAGGCAGTGGCACGCTGGTGCTGATCAATCCGGATGAACTGCACACCGGCCACAAAGGTACGGAAGACGGTTGGTTGTACCGGGCGTTTTATCCCGACAGCGGGCAGATTCTTTCACTGCTGGACGAGCTCGAACTGCCGACCGATACCTTGCCGGCGTTTGGCGCCACGTTGTATCGCGATCCAGATCTGGTGAAGGGGTTCTGCCAACTGCATTGTTTGCTGGAGAGTCCGTCCACGGCACTGCAGCAGCAGACGGCCTGGCGGGAAATGATGCTGTCGCTGTTGCAACGCCACGCAGCCGTCCCGGTCGCCGGTAAACCTGGCAAGGAACATCGGGCGGTGACCCTGGCCAAGGAACTGCTGCAATCACGATTGGCGGCGCCGCCCTCGCTGGAAGAACTGGCGGCGACGGTGAACCTGTCACCCTTCCACTTCGCACGAGTGTTTCGCAGAGCCACCGGCATGCCGCCACACACTTGGTTGATGCAGCAGCGTATCGCCCGGGCACGAGCGCTGTTACAGCGCGGCTGCCTGCCGCTGGAAGTCGCGACGCAGCTGGGTTTTGCCGACCAGAGTCATCTGAGTCGGCAATTCAAACAGGTTTACGGCGTAGGACCGGGGGCGTATCGCAGTGCCCGTCTGGAATAACAATGTGCCGCTAAAAGATCGCAGCCTTCGGCAGCTCCTACAGGGGATGCGTTTCATGTAGGAGCTGCCGAAGGCTGCGATCTTTTGATCTTTCATTCGCCGGTGGCGACGCCTCGCGCAGGATCGTTGATCCACTCACTCCACGACCCGGCATACAACGCTCCCAACGGATAACCCGCCAGGCACAGGGCGAACAAGTTGTGGCAGGCGGTCACACCGGAACCGCAATACGCGACCAACTCCGTCGGTGAACGCTCACCGAGCTTCGCGGCAAACCGCTGCTTGAGCTGTTCGGGCGGCAGGAACCGCCCGTCGCTGCCCAGGTTATCGGTGAACGCGGCACATTGTGCGCCGGGGATGTGCCCGGCAATCGGATCGATCGGCTCCACTTCGCCCTTGAAGCGCGGCAAGCCGCGGGCGTCGAGTAAGGTCAGCGCGGGCTGGCCAAGACGTTGCTGGAGTTGTTCGGCGCTGAGCACCAACGAAGCATCCGGCGTCCCGGTGAAGGTGCCACGGGTAACCGACGGCGCATCAAGACTCAGGGGCAATCCAGCGGCGTGCCATGCTTTCAGCCCGCCATCGAGAATGAACACACCATCGCGCTTACCCAGCCACGCCAACAACCACCAGGCCCGCGCCGCGTAGGCGCCGGGACCGTCATCGTACAAAACCACTTCGCTGTCGGCGTTGATGCCCCAGGTTTGCAGACGTTCGATCAGGTTTTCGGGTTCGGGCAACGGATGACGCCCGGTAACCCCCTTGACCACTGTCCCGCTCAAATCACGCTCCAGATCGGCAAAGCTCGATCCGGCAATATGCCCTTCGGCGTAGCTGCGCTGACCGTAATCAGGGTCTTCGAGGGCAAAACGACAATCCAGAATCACCAGCCCCGGCGTCTCCTTTTTCAGGTCCAACGCTTGCGGGCTGATCAGTTGCGCAATGGGCATAACGGGCTCCTGTGATTTTTTGTCTGGAATCCTACTGCACTCTTTATTCCACTTCTTTATCCCACTTCTTCCAGCGCCTGGGCCAGCGGCACATAAAACTCTTCGAACAGTGCATTCACCGCATCGCGAGCTTGATCCGTGACGAACCCAGCCTCCAGCACCAGCACCTGATACACGCCCCGTTTGATCGCCTGTTCGCTCAGATGATTGGAGTTTTCCCGCGTGGTGCACAGAAAACGCACCCACGATGTGAGGATGATCCACGCATTTAGGGTCAGGGATTCGATCTGAACCTTGTCCATGCACAGAATGCCGGCCTCGACGAAACCCGCATAGATGTGTGTGCCCTGGATCAGGCAGCGCTGGGAAAAGCGCCGGTAACGGGCGGCCAGCTCGGGATCGCTGTCGAGCAAATGCTCGAGGTCGCGATGCAGGAAGCGGTAGCGCCACATGGCGGAGAGCAACTCCTTGAGATAGAAGCGCTTGTCTTCGACTGTCGCGGCACGGCCCTGGGGCGGGCGCAGGAAGCTGTCCACCAGGTTTTCGTACTCACTGAACAACACGGCGATGATCGCCTGCTTGTTGGGGAAGTGGTAGTACAGGTTGCCCGGGGAAATCTCCATGTGGGCAGCAATGTGGTTGGTGCTGATACTGCGCTCGCCCTGTTGATTGAACAGCTCCAGGCTGTTCTGCACGATGCGCTCGCTGGTTTTGATCCGAGGGGCCATGGCTTGAGCTTTAATTCAGAGTGCGATGAGGGGCATCTTACGACCTATCCGCGCATGGATAAAACAAAGCTGTACCAGAGTGCCATTTGACTTTATAGAGCATAGACTCTAAAAAGTCCCTCATTACAATAAATCCGGAGCCGACCATGCCTGCTGACATCGCCTACCTGAAGAACCTGCAGCAGCCTCTGGACGAACTCCAAGCCCTGTTCGATGCTCAACGCGCGGCGTATGCAGCCAACCCGATGCCACCCGCGGCTCAGCGCCAGCAATGGCTAAAGGCGTTGAAGGACCTGCTGAGCAATGAGCGTCAGGCCCTGATCGACGCCATCAGCCAGGACTTCAGCCACCGCAGCGCCGATGAAACCCTGCTCGCCGAATTGATGCCCAGCCTGCACGGCATTCACTACGCCAGCCGGCACCTCAAAGACTGGATGAAAACCTCGCGACGCAAAGTCGGTCTCGCCTTTCAACCAGCGTCAGCCAAAGTGGTTTATCAGCCGTTGGGCGTGGTCGGCGTGATCGTGCCGTGGAACTACCCGCTTTACCTGGCTATCGGGCCGTTGGTGGGGGCGTTGTCGGCGGGCAATCGGGTGATGCTCAAACTCAGCGAATCGACCCCTGCCACCGGTTTGCTGCTCAAGGAATTGCTGGGTCGAATCTTTCCCCAGGATTTGGTCTGTGTGGTGCTGGGTGAGGCCGATATCGGCGTGGCGTTCTCGCGGCTGCGTTTTGATCACTTGCTATTCACCGGCGCCACCAGCATCGGCAAACATGTGATGCGCGCGGCGGCCGAGAACCTGACCCCGGTGACCCTCGAACTGGGCGGCAAGTCCCCGGCCATCGTTTCCCGCGATGTGCCGCTCAAGGACGCCGCCGAACGCATCGCTTTCGGCAAGACCCTCAACGCCGGGCAAACCTGTGTCGCCCCGGACTACGTGCTGGTGCCGGAAGACCGCGTCGGCTCTTTTGTCGAAGCCTATCGTCAGGCGGTTCGCGGGTTTTATCCGACGCTGGCCGACAACCCGGACTACACCGCCATCATCAATGATCGACAACTGGCGCGGCTCAACGGCTACCTCAGCGACGCCACCAGCAAGGGCGCGCTGCTGATTTCGCTGTTCGATCAGGGCCAGGGCCGGCGCATGAGTCATAGCCTGCTGCTCAACGTCAGCGACGACATGACGGTGATGCAGGACGAAATCTTCGGCCCGTTGCTGCCGATCGTGCCGTACAAGGATCTCGACGAAGCATTTGCCTACATCAACCAACGCCCTCGTCCGCTGGCGCTGTATTACTTCGGCTACGACAAGCGCGAGCAAAACCGCGTCCTACACGAAACCCATTCCGGCGGCGTTTGCCTCAATGACACCTTGCTGCACGTTGCTCAGGACGACATGCCGTTCGGCGGCATCGGCGCCTCGGGCATGGGCCACTACCACGGTCACGAAGGTTTTCTAACCTTCAGCAAGGCCAAAGGCGTGCTGATCAAACAACGCTTCAATGCGGCGAAGCTGATCTATCCGCCGTATGGCAAATCCATTCAGAAACTGATCCAGAAACTGTTTATCCGCTAACGATCATCACCGCCGGGTAATAACAATAATGAGCCCAAGCCTGTCCGACACACCCGCGCTGTCACGGCGCGGCCTGCTCAAATTCAGCCTCGGCGCCAGTGCCTTTCTGGCCACGGCCGGATTAGGCGCGAGCCTCAGCGGCTGCTCGTCGAGTACTCCGGCCAGCGGTTTCGCGATTCTGCGCAGCGGCGACCTGCTGTTTCTGCGGGCAGTGATTCCGGTGATGCTCGACGGCGCCGTGGTCATCGAAAAAATGCCGGCCGCCGTCGCCGATACCTTGCACTGCCTGGATAACGGCCTGAATCACTTGTCGCCGGAAATGCTCAAACTGACCCGGCAATTGTTCGATGTGTTGGGGATGAGCATTACCCGCGGCCCATTGACCGGGATCTGGGGCAGCTGGGAAAACGCCAGTGCCGGCGAGATCCGTCACTTTCTCGACCGCTGGGAAAACAGCTCGTTGAGCCTGCTGCGCATGGGCCATAGCTCGGTGCTGCAAATGGTGATGATGGCGTGGTACAGCCGGGCGGAGTCATGGGCGCATTGCGGGTATCCCGGGCCGCCTACGGTTTGAGACCGAGTCGACCCTATCGCGGGCAAGCCACGCTCCCACAGGTTTTGAGAGGGACCACCCTTTTGTGAACGACTCAAACCCTGTGGGAGCGTGGCTTGCCCGCGATGGCGTCAGCCGCATCACCAACAAATCCAAAATAATAAGAGAACCCCAAACATGCCCGTACCCGATCCGTTCCGCGAAGGCCTGGCCCGTGGCTGGAAAACCTACAACGGCGCCCGACTGACCCAGGACCTGACCCTCGAAGCGGATGTGGCAATCATCGGCAGCGGTGCCGGCGGCGGGACCACCGCCGAGATCCTCAGCGCCGCCGGCTACAAGGTATTGCTGATCGAAGAAGGCCCGCTCAAGACCAGCAGCGACTTCAAGATGCTCGAAGACCAGGCCTACACCAGCCTCTACCAGGAAGGCATCGGGCGCATGAGCAAGGACGGCGCGATCACCATCCTTCAGGGCCGGGCAGTGGGCGGCACTACGCTGATCAACTGGACCTCAAGCTTTCGCACCCCGGACCCGACGCTGGAACACTGGGCCAAAGAGCACGACGTCATAGGCCACACACCGGCCGAGATGGCGCCCTGGTTCGAGAAAATGGAACAACGCCTGGGTGTCGCCCCATGGAGGGTGCCGCCTAATGCCAACAACGACGTCATCCGCAAAGGCTGCGAAAAACTCGGCTACGCCTGGCATGTGATTCCGCGCAACGTGCGTGGCTGCTGGAACATCGGTTACTGCGGCATGGGTTGCCCGACCAATGCCAAGCAATCCATGCTGGTCACAACCATCCCGGCAACCCTGGAGAAAGGTGGCGAGCTGCTCTACCTGGCCCGCGCCGAAAAGCTGTCGATCCAGGACGGCAAGGTCACTGGCCTGCAATGTGTGGCGATGGATGAGCGTTGCGTTGCGCCCACCGGACGCACGATTACGGTCAAGGCGCGGCATTACGTGTTGGCCGGTGGCGGGATCAATAGCCCGGCGCTGCTATTGCGCTCCGAGGCGCCGGATCCGCACGAGCGAGTGGGTAAACGAACATTCCTGCACCTGGTAAACATGTCCGCCGGGCTGTTTGATGAGGTGATCAACCCGTTCTACGGCGCGCCGCAGTCGAACTATTCCGACCATTTCCAATGGCAGGATGGCGCCACTGGCAAGATGTCCTACAAACTGGAAGTCCCGCCGCTGCACCCGGCGCTGGCCAGCACTCTGCTCGGCGGCTTTGGCACGGAAAGCGCCTGGCATATGGAAAACCTGCCGCACACTCACGCCATGCTGGCGTTGCTGCGGGACGGTTTTCACCCGGACAGCCCTGGTGGCAGCGTTGAATTGCGCGGTGACGGTACACCGGTGCTCGACTATCAGGTTTCACCGTATGCCTGGGACGGGTTGCGCCGGGCATTCCACAGCATGGCCGAGATCCAGTTCGCCGGGGGCGCCAACGCCGTGATGCCGATGCACGCCGACGCTCGTTACGTGAAAACCCTCACCGAAGCGCGCGCATTAATCGACGATTTGAGCCTTGAGTTGTACCGCACGCGCCTGGGCAGTGCTCATGTGATGGGCGGTTGTGCCATGGGTGAAGACCCGAAAAACGCCGTGACCGATAGCCTCGGCCGACATCACCAATTGCGCAATCTGTCGATTCATGACGGCTCGCTTTTCCCCACCAGCATTGGCGCAAACCCACAATTGTCGGTCTACGGACTGACGGCGCAATTGGCCACTTCGCTGGCCGAACGTTTGAAAAACCCATGAAAACGCGGAATATTCCCATCGTCTATAGTGCTTTCTTACCCAACAGGCGACTTGGCCGACCGGGAAGGCTGCGATACCATCCGACTCCCCAACGGACTCCCGCCAGGACGACGCGATGAACCGAGTGTTGTACCCAGGTACCTTCGACCCTATTACCAAGGGCCATGGCGATCTGGTCGAACGCGCCTCGCGCCTGTTCGATCATGTGATCATCGCCGTCGCCGCCAGCCCGAAAAAAAACCCGCTGTTTCCCCTGGAACAACGTGTGGAGCTGGCCCGCGAGGTCACCAAACATTTGCCGAACGTTGAAGTCGTCGGTTTCTCGACGTTGCTCGCGCACTTCGCCAAAGAGAAGAACGCCAACATATTCCTGCGTGGTTTGCGCGCGGTATCGGACTTCGAATACGAATTCCAGCTGGCCAACATGAACCGCCAACTGGCGCCGGATGTGGAAAGCCTGTTTCTTACCCCGTCCGAGCGTTATTCGTTCATTTCCTCGACGCTGGTCCGTGAAATCGCAGCCCTGGGCGGCGATATCACCAAGTTCGTCCACCCGGCGGTGGCCGACGCCCTCACCCTACGCTTTAAAAAGTAGGAGCTGCCGAAGACTGCGATCTTTTACGGCTACCGCAATCTTCGATCGCTGCACTTGATCGCGCCCGCGTGCACTGCGGGCGCCAATGCGGCACAATTGTGCGCATTGATTTATTGCGCCCGGGCCTGCCGCCCCGGCTGGAGTTAGCATGTCCCTGATCATCACCGACGATTGCATCAACTGCGACGTCTGCGAACCCGAGTGCCCGAACGCCGCCATCTCCCAGGGCGAAGAGATCTACGTGATCGACCCGAACCTGTGCACACAATGTGTCGGCCACTACGACGAACCGCAGTGCCAGCAGGTCTGCCCGGTGGATTGCATCCCGCTGGACGAGGCTCATCCAGAGACTGAAGAACAGTTGATGGAGAAGTACCGCAAGATTACCGGTAAGGCTTGAGCCTGACCGTTTTGTGTTGTCTTCCCGGGCCTCTTCGCGAGCAAGCCCGCTCCCACATTGAATCTGCGTCGTTCACAAATCCCATGTGGGAGCGGGCTTGCTCGCGAAGGCGTCATCAGCAGCACCAAAAACTTAACTGCCTCACTCCCGCTGCTCAAACCCCTCCCCGATACACCCCAAACACCGCACAAATGCGGCTTTCGCCGGATCGACCACCAACGCCTGCCCCGCATCGCCAATGCCACCACCGAACGCGGTAAACGGCAACGACAGCACAAACGCCCCGGCACCGATCACCGTCGCCACTACCAACAACGGTCGGGCAATCAGTAAATCGCCAAGCATGGCGTAGGCCGGTGGATTCTGGATGGTGTAACGCGGATCGCCGCTGCCGTTCTCAGCCGCCAGCGCGGACGCACCGACGCTCAGCAGCAGCGTAACGACAAGGGTTCGAAACAGATTCATGGCACGGTCCTTCGGCTAGGCAGTGAGAACACTGACTATAGACCGTAGCCGATATCAGCTCTGACAGCGCGGACAAAAGACGCTGGCGCGCTGCCCAAGCTTGACTTCCCGCAGCCCTGTGCCACAGACCTTGCAGTGTTCACCACCACGGCCGTACACGAACAGTTCCTGCTGGAAATAACCCGGTTGACCGTCGCCACCGATAAAATCCCGCAACGTGGTGCCGCCGCGTTCGATAGCGGCGGCCAGGATGCGCTTGATCTCGATCGCCAGTTTCAGATAACGCGCCCGGGAAATGCTCTTGGCTTCACGTCGCGGGTCGATGCCGGCCGCAAACAATGCTTCGGTCGCGTAGATATTGCCGACGCCGACCACCACCGCGTTGTCCATGATGAATGGTTTGACCGCCATGGAGCGCCCGCGCGATTGCTGGAACAGCCGCTCGCCGTCAAACAGATCGGTCAACGGCTCTGGCCCCAGGCGAATCAGCAATTCGTGGTTGAGTGGGTCCAGGCTCCAGAGCATCGCCCCAAACCGTCGCGGGTCGGTGTAGCGCAAGGCCAGACCCGATTCCAGTTCAATGTCCACATGCTCATGCTTGGCCGCCGGCATGCCAGCTTCCACCAGCCGCAGATTCCCCGACATCCCCAAATGACTGATCAGCGTGCCGACTTCGGCGTTGATCAGCAGGTACTTGGCGCGACGCTCCACCAGCACGATGCGCTGGCCGGACAACCGCACATCCAGGTCTTCGGGGATCGGCCAGCGCAGACGGCGCTCACGCACGATCACCCGGCTGACGCGCTGGCCTTCCAGGTGCGGTGCAATTCCGCGGCGGGTGGTTTCGACTTCCGGCAGTTCAGGCATGGGGCTCTCGAATCAGGCGAGGTTCGACACTCAACGAGAGGCGAGGTCGCGAATCTCTTGTTTCTGGGTTTCGAAATCGTATTCCGAAAGCCCCATGTAATCGAGCACAAGAGGCCCGACACTGTTCCACTCATGGTCTTCGGACTGGTTGCCCAGTACTCGGAAGGAGGCGCAAATGTGCTCGGCCATCTTCAGGATCGCCAGCAAGTTTTTCAGCGGCGTGTTGCGCGACGATTCATCGCTGAAAATAGCCAGCGCGTTGTGATGGTTGGCAATGGCCTGGGTGACGTGTTCCGGCAGGCGCCAGGACTTGGCGGTGTAGTACCCGACCACGGCGTGGTTGGTGTTGTATTTTTTGTTCTCGGTATCCACCACGCGGCATTCGGCGCTGGCGTTGCCATAGGCCTGTTCCAGCACTTTCATGTAGTCGGGGAATTTCTTGAGCATCAACGGGATGCCGCAATCGTGGAACAGGCCCAATGCATAGGCTTCATCACCGGCCTGGACACCGACGCGCTTGGCCAGGGTCAGGCATGTCATCGCTACGTCCTGCGCCGTGTCCCAGAATCGGTTGAGGGTGACGATCGCGTCGTCGTTCAGCTCGCCCTTGATCGACTGCGCATTGATCAGGTTGATGATCGAACGGCTGCCCAACAGGTTCACCGCCCGCTGGATCGCGGTGATTTTGTTACTCAAACCGTAGTACGGCGAGTTGACGATTTTCAGCAAGGCGCCGGACAGGCCTGGGTCCTGGGAGATCAGCTTCGCGATCACTTCCAGGTCCGGATCGGGCATGTACTGCTCCATCTGCAGATCCACCATGATCTGCGGCTGGGCCGGCACGCTGATGCCTTGCAGGGACTGTTGAATCTGTTCGGTCGTCAGCTCTTGGGACATAAGTACACACTCCGGGTCAGGCGGGGATTCTAACCCTTAAGAAGATGGATCTGACACATCCGCGGCTATGTCGCCGAAATTTCATTTATTGCCCAGAACAAATGCACTCTCTGTGGGAGCCCCCCCTCACCGCATGTCCATCCGCCAAGCCGAGCCCTTGCGCAACACGCTATACTCCCGCTCTTTTTTCCGGAGCGACGTCATGTCCCTGCCTAGCCTGCGCCTCAAAGCCAACGCCGACCGTCGCCTGCGGAACGGCCACTTGTGGGTCTACAGCAACGAAATCGATGTAGCCGCCACACCTTTGCACGGTTTCAAGGCCGGCGACCAGGCGATCCTCGAAGCCGCCAGCGGCAAGCCGCTGGGCATCGTTGCCATGAGCCCGAACAACCTGATCTGCGCCCGTCTGCTGTCGCGCGACATCAAGTTGCCGCTGGACAAGTCGCTGCTGGTGCATCGCCTGAACGTTGCCCTGTCCCTGCGTGATCGCCTGTTCGACAAGCCGTTCTATCGCCTGGTCTACGGCGACTCCGACCTGCTGCCAGGCCTGGTAGTCGACCGTTTCGGCGACATTCTGGTGGTGCAGATCGCCTCGGCGACCATGGAAGCTCACAAAGACGACGTGATCGCGGCACTGACCCAAGTGCTCAAGCCAAGCGGCATTCTGTTCAAGAACGACTCCGCTGCCCGTGATGCCGAAGGCCTCAACCGCTATGTCGAAACCGTATTCGGCCTGGTGCCGGAATGGGTCGCTCTGGAAGAGAACGGCGTGAAATTCGAAGCGCCAGTCATCCAGGGACAGAAAACCGGCTGGTTCTACGACCACCGCATGAACCGCGCGCGCCTGGCACCTTATGCCAAAGGCAAACGCGTACTGGACTTGTACAGCTACATCGGCGGCTGGGGCGTTCAAGCGGCTGCCTTCGGCGCCAGTGAAGTGTTCTGTGTCGATGCTTCGGCCTTCGCCCTCGACGGCGTCGAGCGCAACGCCGCACTGAACGGCGTCGCCGAAAAAATGACCTGCATCGAAGGCGACGTATTCGAAGCCCTGAAGGAACTGAAAGCCAGCGAAGAGCGTTTCGACGTCATCGTGGCCGACCCTCCTGCCTTCATCAAACGCAAGAAAGACATGAAAAACGGTGAAGGTGCTTACCGTCGCCTGAACGAGCAAGCCATGCGCCTGCTCAGCAAGGACGGCATCCTGGTCAGCGCTTCGTGCTCGATGCACCTGCCGGAAGACGATCTGCAGAACATTCTGCTGACCAGCGCCCGTCACCTGGACCGCAACATCCAGATGCTGGAGCGCGGTGGTCAGGGCCCGGATCACCCGGTACACCCGGCGATTGCCGAGACCCGCTACATCAAGAGCATCACCTGCCGTCTGCTGCCAAACAGCTAAGTACGCTGGTTTGACGGGGAGCCGACAGGTTCTCCGTCAGCCGTTTTAACGCCACGACATCCACTCTTCAGCCCCTGCTTCTTACTCTTGCGGTCCTACTGACTTGCAGGACGTTTCCCTGCATCTTTTATTTAAAAGAATATAACTTACAAACTTATCCCCACCCCCAGATCGCTCCGACAAAATTACTAGAATATTCCTACTTAATATCCCCTTGATAAGGGCTCATTACCGCCTATGATTGAGTTGTCACCGCGAAGTGACACTCACTATCAATGACAAGGAGTCAAAAAATATGAAAGCAATTACTCTGGAAACAAACAAAATCGCCAACCTGGCTTTTCTGGTTGCGCCAAAAACCCGCTAAGTAAATGAAACGCTGGGGAGTGCCGGCTACCCAGCGTTTTCTATGGCTATGTCCAGAGCGAACCGCCCATCATGCAGATAAATCCATACCTGTTCATACTTCCTCGTACGCCCGGCCAAATAGTCTGGGATTACAAAAACCACAAACAATTTGAACTTAACCTGGAATATTCAACCCGACTTGCACAACTTATCCACAACCCCGAACTCTATAACGACAGCAACATAGTCGACACTCAACTTCTAAACTGCGGGATACTCACCACATCAATACAAGACAGCATTGAATGGGGTTGGGATGAACTGTCGAAAATATTTCATATCGGCACCAAGAACATTCCCTGCGAACATGTTCCTCAGGATATTCATGAATGGTCGAGATACTATCTGGATCATTGCACCGAAGTACTGGAAGCACCCGCGCCGGACGCCAGGCTCACAGAACGCCAGGCACGCGATCTGATCGCCCTGCCAAAACCTTCCTGCCTGCCGGAGGGCTCCCTGGCCAACGTCCTGATCGGCCGAAAAACCTGCCGCACCTTCACGGATGAAGCGGTTTCACTGGAAGATGTCGGCACACTGCTTTACCTGTCCTTGGGCTACTTGCATGAGCGTGAAAATGACGTCGACGAAACGATTGTCGAAGGTCTCGGTGCCCGACGCAGCAGCCCGTCCGGCGGCGGGCTGAATGCCTGCGAAGGCTTTCTTCATGTACAAAACGTCAGCGGACTGAATCCCGGGTTCTACGCCTACCATCCCACCGACCATGCACTGAGCTTCGTCAACCCGGCACCTGACTCGCCCCTGGGGCAGTTGCTGTGCGGCCAACATTTCATCAATAACCTGCCGGCGGGCCTGTTCATTACCGCTCGCTTCGACAAGTTGTGGTGGAAATATGAACACTCGCGAGCCTACCGAATGGCCTTCGTGGAGGCGGGGCATATTTCCCAGACCTTTCAACTGGTGGCCACTGCACTGGGGCTGAACACATGGCTGACCGGAGCACTGACGGACGATCAGGTCGAAACATTGCTGGGGCTCGAGAACAACGCAGAACAACCCTTGTTTTTTGTTGGCTGTGGCCACAGCGACGGACAAGTGATGTGCAAGGAATTGAAGGATCTGCTGAGCAGTCGGGAGCCGCAACAATGACCGCCCCCATCATTGCCCCGTCAGACCACCCCGTTTCCTGGGCGCTGCGTTTCACCCTCGGAGACTGGAATACCCGCGCGTCGGTGCGAACCAGCAAACATGACTATCTATTACCGCCAGACCTGGAACAGCAACTGGAAACACGTCACTGGTTTCCCCCAGGCTTGCTGGCTTACCTGAATCACCCGGCTATCAAAGCGCTAGGTCCAACCGTCATCCATCGGCTGTCGGCCAATCATCTGGTGTACTTCCTCGACTACACCACCGTGCTCGAACACCGCATCGTCAACCGTTCCGTGGAGACCATCATCCACGGTGAATTGAAGGTCAACATTCCCCCACGGATGAAGACCGCCGCGCTTCAGCTTTATACCGACGAGGGTTATCACGCCCTGTTCTCCAATAGCCTTGCCGAGCAGATTGCCGGGATCTACGGGTTCAACCTGCGCCCGGTCGTGCCGCAGCGCATCACGCGATTGAACACCCTGCTCGAGCGCACACCTGACAAACACCGGGCGCTGGCCTGGTTTCTCGTCGGGTTCGTGTCAGAGACGATCATTGCCAGGGAACTGCTCGACGTCTGCCATGACGACCTGGTGTCCAGCGTCCAGGCAATGCTCAGGGATCATCTCGCCGATGAGGCGCGCCACAGTCGCTATTTCTCTGAAGTGTTCCATTACCTGTGGCTGACGCTGAACAACCGTCAACGCCTATTCGCCGCCAGGCTGCTGCTGGACAGCATCCGGATTTTCTTCGAGGTCGATGAGCGATGGCTGCGGGAAAGCCTGCACAGCGCAGGTATCGGCGAGACGGCCGTCACGCAAGTTCTCGGTGAACTGACCAGCCCCCAAGCCACGCTTCTACGTGCCCGATCCGGCGCCAGGGCGACGCTGCAGGCGTTGAAAAAGCCGGTTTCTTCGACCTGCCTTACAACCAGCAACTATTCATGAAGGCAGGACTTATCGATGGATGAAGGAAACGATACACCCAGCGCCGAAAAACGTCGGGCCACGTTTACTCTGTTGATGATAATGACGCTGCTCGGCGTCTTCCCTCTCGATGTGGTGCTCCCGTCCTTTCCCGATCTTTCTGACTACTTTCGGACCTCATCGTCCGAGATTGCCCTGTCCGTCAGCATGTTCGCCATTGGTCTGGCATTGTCCGTGGTACTGGTCGGACCGTTGTCGGACATGTGGGGACGCAAGAAGCTGCTGTTGGCAGGAATCGCAATCGCGGTGGTCGGTGCGATGGGTTGCCTGGTTTCCAGCGAATACAACTGGTTTTTGTTCTTTCGGGTGATCCAAGCGGTTGGTTGCGGATCCTTCGTGCTAACACAGGCACTGGTTCAGGATTTATTCGTCGGCAAGGAGCAGGAGCGAATCAGAATCTGGATGGTGACAAGTGGCGGGGTGTTCATTTCGCTTTCGCCCCTGTTGGGGACCTGGTTGCAGTTGCAGATGGGTTGGCAGGGTAGCTTTTATGTGTTTATCACGCTGGCCGTCATTGTTTGGCTTAAAGCCTTCGTTCTGCTTAACGAAACCCCGCAGCGTCATACCCTGTCACATGGACGATTTTTCAGTGCCTATTGGCGAGTGTGCTCGGATCGACGCTTCATGGGTTACTGGCTAATTTCAGCCTTGGCCTTCGCCTGCCATTTTTCGTTCATCGTCATTTCTCCGATCATTTTCATGGAACGTCTGGCGCTTTCGCCATACGAGTTTGCCTGGGCGTTATTGCTGTATGGCGTCGCCTACGTATTTGGCGGAATAGTCGCCGGCGCTCTGCATCGACACCTGCAGGCCAACACACAGATAGTCATCGGTCTGGGACTGATCGCCTTGTCAGGGTTGGTCATGCTGTGGTTGGCCGATCAGTTCGGGCTCTCCGCTACGGCGGTGCTGATACCCATGCTGATTTGTACCGCAGGCACCACCATTGCCAGACCAATCGCCAACTCCAAAGCCATGAGTCTTTACCCACAGAATGCCGGAACATCTACCTCGGTCGGTGGTGTGCTGATTTTCATGTGCGGTGGAGTAATCAGCGTGGTAATCAATCTCGCCTCCGAGGATCTGACCACAGCGCTCGCCTTATGCTACTTGACCTTGAGTGCCGCGGGTTTGGGCTTGAATGTAATGATCACACGGCAGCATCTGGCGCTGAAAGCGGGTTGACACCTGCCAGTCGTCATCCCATACGCTGTGTCAGCGCTGGATCAACACGTTCCGGCATTCCCTCCTGACGCCAGCGGTGTAGAATCACGAGATTCATCGCCAGTCATCCCCCGGCGGGTTTATGAGCTCAAGCTGAAGCGCGCGGCGATCCCGCAAAGTTATCGGCAACTTCCGGACACACGGCCATTTCTGAGTGTTCCAGACGTCAACAGAAGCTCACTTCCCTTTTGATACCTGATTAGCCGCCCGGAGTGCTTCATGCCTGATTACCGCTCGAAAACATCCACCCACGGCCGCAACATGGCCGGTGCCCGCGCACTGTGGCGCGCCACGGGGATGAAAGATGACGACTTCAAGAAGCCGATCATTGCCATTGCCAACTCCTTTACCCAATTCGTACCGGGCCATGTGCACCTCAAGGATCTTGGGCAACTGGTCGCTCGCGAAATCGAACGGGCCGGCGGCGTCGCCAAGGAATTCAACACCATCGCCGTGGATGACGGCATCGCCATGGGCCACGACGGCATGCTCTATTCGCTGCCCAGTCGCGAGATCATCGCCGACTCCGTCGAATACATGGTCAACGCTCACTGCGCCGACGCCATCGTCTGCATCTCCAACTGCGACAAGATCACCCCTGGCATGTTGATGGCGTCTCTGCGCCTGAATATCCCGGTGATCTTCGTGTCCGGCGGTCCGATGGAAGCCGGCAAGACCAAACTGGCCAGCCACGGTCTCGACCTGGTCGATGCCATGGTAATCGCCGCCGACTCCAGCGCTTCTGACGAGAAAGTCGCTGAGTACGAGCGCAGCGCCTGCCCGACCTGCGGATCGTGCTCCGGCATGTTCACCGCCAACTCGATGAACTGCCTGGTTGAAGCCCTGGGCCTGGCATTGCCGGGCAACGGTTCGACCCTCGCCACCCACAGCGACCGCGAACAGCTGTTCCTGCAGGCCGGCCGCACCATCGTCGAGCTGTGCAAGCGTTACTACGGCGAGAACGATGAGTCGGTGTTGCCACGCAACATCGCCAACTTCAAGGCGTTCGAAAACGCCATGACCCTGGACATCGCCATGGGCGGTTCCACCAACACCATCCTGCACTTGCTGGCCGCGGCCCAGGAAGCCGAGATCGATTTCGACCTGCGCGACATCGACCGTCTCTCCCGTCATGTACCGCAACTGTGCAAAGTCGCGCCGAACATCCAGAAGTACCACATGGAAGACGTGCACCGTGCCGGCGGGATCTTCAGCATCCTCGGCTCCCTGGCCCGTGGCGGTCTGTTGCACACCGACCTGCCGACCGTGCACAGCAAGTCCTTGGCTGAAGGCATCGCCAAGTGGGACATCACCCAGACCACCGACGAAGCCGTGCATCACTTCTTCAAGGCCGGTCCGGCGGGTATCCCGACGCAAACCGCGTTCAGCCAGTCGACCCGTTGGGAAACCCTGGATGACGACCGCGAAAACGGCTGCATCCGCAGTGTTGAACACGCTTACTCGAAAGAAGGCGGCCTGGCCGTTCTGTACGGCAACATCGCTCTGGACGGCTGCGTGGTGAAAACCGCCGGTGTCGACGAGTCGATCCACGTGTTCGAAGGCAACGCGAAGATCTTCGAAAGCCAGGACAGCGCCGTACGCGGCATCCTCGCCGACGAAGTGAAGGCCGGCGACATCGTGATCATCCGTTACGAAGGCCCGAAAGGTGGCCCGGGCATGCAGGAAATGCTGTACCCGACGTCTTACCTGAAATCCAAAGGCCTGGGCAAAGCCTGTGCCCTGCTCACCGACGGCCGCTTCTCTGGCGGCACTTCGGGCCTGTCCATCGGCCACGCTTCGCCAGAAGCTGCTGCTGGCGGCGCGATCGGCCTGGTGCAGGATGGCGACAAGGTTCTGATCGACATTCCAAACCGCTCGATCAACCTGTTGATCAGCGATGAAGAAATGGCCGCGCGCCGTGCCGAGCAGGACAAGAAAGGCTGGAAACCGGTGGAAGTGCGTCCACGTAAAGTGACCACTGCGCTGAAAGCCTATGCCCTGTTGGCCACCAGCGCCGACAAGGGTGCGGTACGTAACAAGGCGATGCTCGACGGGTTGTAATACTTAACCGTCGAACAAAAAAATGCCCCGCCAAGTGCGGGGCTGATCGTTCCCACGCTCCCGCGTGGGAATGCCTCAAGGGACGCTCCGCGTCCAGTGACGCGGAGCGTCACGGGCTGCATTCCCACGCAGAGCGTGGGAACGATCATTCAACATCGATGTTGACTGTCAGACCGCCTTCGCGAGCAAGCCCGCTCCCACATTCGTTCTATGTTGCCGTTGAGAGCGAGCTTGGCCGGGGCTCTTCTTACTGAATATCTTCAGGCTTCACAATCACCCAGTTCTTGTCCGCCGTCACCGCCAACCCTTCTTTCGCCTGGGCTGCTGCGTTTTTGGCCATCATGCCGTTAATCTGGGTCATGTATTTGTCTTTGCGGTTGACCCACAAATGGATGCCGCCTTTGGACACGTCGACGCTGTGGAACAGCATGTAGCCGTCGCTGGTCGGAGTATCACCGCCAACCAGGACCGGTTTTTTCCATTCATCGATGTACGTCAGGATCGCCGACTGCTTACCCGCCATCCAGGTAGCCGGGGTCCACAGGTACGGGGTCAGTTCGAGACCCAGGTTGGCCTTCTCATCATACTTGCCAGCAGTGACCTGCTTGCGTGCCGTGGTCAACTCGCCGGTCTTGCGGTCCTTGAGCAGCAGGCTCACGCCGATCACGTTCTGTGGTTTGACGTTGTAGCCGTATTTCGGATCGGAGGCGACCATGCGCACCAGTTCTTCAGAGGCGGCGGTCATCACATAGACCTCGATGCCGTTCTCCATCAGCTTGTTATAGAGCTCTTTTTGACCGGTGAAGATTTTCGGCGGATTGACGTCGATGGTCTTGACCACGTCGCCTTCGTAATAAGTGCTCGGCACCGGTTTGCCAGACGCCATCAGCTCATCGACGTTGCCCTTGAGTTCCTGAAGCGTGAAGCCGGAAAACACTTGGGCGACCCATGGATAGCAAACCATGTCGTCGATTTCACAGAGGCGATAGTAGTAGCTGAACAGGCTTTCCTTATGGTCGGCGGTGTCCTTGAACGGCATCAGTTTCAGGGAGGGATCAAGTGTCTCGCGGGTGATCAGGCCCTTGTTTTCCATGAACGGCAACAAGGACTCTTCAAGATCGTAGCGGTAACTGGTGTTGTCCATGTCGAACACCGCGAAGTTACCTTTGTTGGCATTGGCCGCGATCATCGCGTCCAGCGCCTTGGCCTGATCGGCTGGCCAGTGTTTCAGGTCAGTAGCGAACGCTTGGCCGGCAAGGCCCAAGCCCAAACTTAATCCGAGTACGGCAGCCAGAAATTTCGGTGCGAGCTTCATCTGCGTTTCTCCCTGATTGAAAGATATCGACGCTAACAAATCTGTATGACAGTCCCCGCCTGCCCGCGACCGCTTGCATCCTGATTCCGTCAGCGGCATTCCCCACAGCGTCAACGGCTTATTCCAAAAACGACAGTCAACCGCTGTTTTTGATATTAAATCATTACATATCAAGCTGTTAGGCTTGCCGGTTCGCAGCTGCGCCGGAATGCAGCTGGCAAAGTCACTGGAGCTCTTATGAATCTGCCGCTGATCCTCAATCTGCTGGTGTTCCTCGCCTTGCTCTTTGGCCTGGCGCAAACTCGTCACACCACTTGGAGCCTGGCCAAAAAGGTTCTGCTCGCGCTAGTACTGGGCGTGGCATTTGGCGTCGCTCTGCACACGATTTACGGTGCGGGCAACCCGGTATTGAAAGCCTCGATCGGCTGGTTCGATCTGGTGGGCAACGGTTATGTGCAGTTGCTGCAAATGATCGTGATCCCGCTGGTGTTCGCCTCGATTCTCAGCGCCGTGGCGCGCCTGCACAACGCTTCGTCGCTGGGCAAGATCAGCTTCCTGACCATCGGCACGCTGCTGTTCACCACCGCTATCGCGGCGCTGATCGGCATCGGCCTGACTAACCTGTTCGGCCTCACCGCCGAAGGCCTGGTCGCTGGCACCCAGGAAATGGCTCGCCTGCAAACCATTCAGAGCGATTACGCGGGCAAGGTCGCTGACCTGAATGTGCCGCAACTGCTGCTGTCGTTCATCCCGCAGAACCCGTTCGCCGATCTGGCCCGCGCCAAGCCAACGTCGATCATCAGTGTGGTGATCTTCGCCGCATTCCTTGGGGTCGCCGCGCTGCAACTGCTCAAGGATGATGTCGAGAAAGGTCAGAAAGTGATCAACGCCATCGACACCCTGCAAGCCTGGGTGATGCGTCTGGTACGTCTGGTGATGAAGCTGACCCCATACGGCGTATTGGCGCTGATGACCAAAGTGGTCGCCGGCTCCAACCTGCAAGACATCATCAAGCTCGGCAGTTTCGTGGTGGTGTCCTATATCGGACTGGGCTTGATGTTTGTGGTGCATGGCCTGCTGGTGTCGGCGGCCGGGATCAACCCGCTGCGCTTCTTCCGCAAGATCTGGCCGGTACTGACGTTTGCCTTCACCAGCCGCTCCAGCGCCGCCACCATTCCGCTGAGCATCGAAGCCCAGACCAGCCGTTTGGGTATTCCACAATCCATCGCCAGTTTCGCCGCCTCGTTTGGCGCGACCATTGGCCAGAACGGCTGTGCCGGTCTGTACCCGGCAATGTTGGCGGTGATGGTCGCGCCGACCGTGGGCATCAACCCGCTGGACCCATTATGGATCGCGACGTTGGTGGCGATTGTGACGTTGAGTTCGGCCGGTGTGGCCGGGGTCGGTGGCGGCGCGACCTTCGCCGCGTTGATCGTGCTCCCGGCCATGGGTTTACCGGTGTCACTGGTGGCGTTGCTGATTTCGGTTGAGCCGTTGATTGATATGGGTCGTACGGCGTTGAACGTGAGTGGTTCGATCACGGCGGGGGCGATTACCAGTCAGATGATGCAGCAGACCGATAAAGAGCTGCTGGATGCGGATGAGCATTCGGAGTTGGCTCAGGCTTAAGGCGTACCGATCGTTCCCACGCTCCCGCGTGGGAATGCCTCAAGGGACGCTCCGCGTCCAGTGACGCGGAGCGTCACGGGCTGCATTCCCACGCAGAGCGTGGGAACGATCTATGTACGCTCCCACACCTCAAAGCTATACGCCGGCTTGTCACCCTCCGCCGGATTCGGAACATTCGACACCAGTTTCCACTGGTTCAAATCAAACTCCGGAAACCACGCATCCCCTTCCGGGCTCAGCGCCACGCGGGTCAGGTATAGCCGATCAGCCTGTGCCAACCCTTGCGCATACAACTGCGCCCCGCCAATCAACATCACCTCATCGACACCCTGCTCGTTCGCCCATTGCTGCGCGCGAACCACCGCCGCCTCCAGCGACGGATAAACCTCCGCGCCTTCCAGCTGCAGATCTGCCTGACGGCTGACCACGATGTTCAACCGCCCCGGCAGCGGACGACCGAGCGAATCCCAGGTCTTGCGACCCATGATGATCGGCTTGCCGAGGGTAGTGGCCTTGAAGTATTTGAAGTCCCCCGGCAAGTGCCAGGGCATGCTGTTGTCGACGCCGATCACACGGTTTTCACCGAGGGCTGCGATCAGGCTGAGGGGGAGTGATTTAGTCATGTCGGCGAGGATACCAGAGCCTCCCTTACCCCGATAAGCGTCACAGCGGTTATGCTCACCGCTCAATTAAGCGACGGGAAGCCGCGTGACTGAACTGACTCCACTGCAAAACCTCTGGCTGAGCGAAACCATGCGCCTGCGTGAAGAACACGCGGGCCCCTTGGACGATCTGGAAGCCAATCGAATCGCCCGTAGCGCCGGCGGCGACCTGCCGACGCGTATTCAACGCCGCGCCCTATGGCTGGCCGAGCGCAACGGACAGACCCACGCCCTCAAACATTGGCTGCAAGGCGCGCGACTGGCGCTGATCGTGCTGGCCGTATTGGCGGTGATCAGTGGCGCCGGCCTGGCGTTTGCCGCGCTGGGCGACGGCCAGACCCCGGTCAATGTGTTCTGGGCGTTGGGCAGTCTGCTCGGGCTGAACCTGATTCTATTGCTGAGTTGGGCCTTGGGCCTGGTGTTCGCCGGGGAACAAGGTGCAGCCCTTGGACGATTATGGCTGTGGCTCAGTGAAAAACTCGCCCGCGATGCCAACGCCGCGCAACTGGCGCCGGCCCTGCTGCTGTTGCTGCAACGGCAGAAACTCAATCGTTGGGCGCTGGGCGTGCTGGTCAACGGATTGTGGTTGCTGGCGATGCTCAGTGCTTTAGTGATGGTGCTGATACTGATGGCGACCCGGCGCTACGGCTTCGTCTGGGAGACCACCATTCTCGGCGGCGACACCTTCGTCGCCATGACCCAAGCCCTCGGCGCCCTGCCGGCCTTACTCGGTTTCAGCGTGCCCAGCGTGGAGATGATCCGCGCCAGCGGCGATGCCGCGCTGAACATCGAAAGCGCCCGCCAGGCCTGGGCGGCGTGGCTGGTTGGGGTGCTGCTGGTGTACGGCGTTTTGCCGCGATTGTTGCTCGCATTGTTCTGCCTGTGGCGCTGGAAAACCGGCCAAGCAGCCCTGCATCTGGATTTGAACCTGCCCGGCTACGCCCAACTGCGCGAACGGCTGATGCCCACCAGCGAACGCCTGGGCATCAGCGATGCCGCGCCAGAACAACTTCATCGGGTTGAAAGCGCTGTCAGCGATCTGCAAAGCGATGGCGCGCTGTTGGTGGCCATCGAGCTGGATGACCAACGCCCTTGGCCGCCGCAATTGCCGAAAACCGTCAACAACGCCGGCATCCTCGACAGTCGTGAATCCCGACACAAACTGCTCGAACAGCTGAGCCGTTTTCCCCCGGCTCGCCTGGCCATTGCCTGTGACCCACGGCGCTCGCCGGACCGTGGCAGCCTGGCATTGATCGCCGAACTGGCCCGCAGCGCCAGCGCCACCCGTGTGTGGTTGTTGCAAGCGCCGCCCGGCGAAGCGCTGGATGCCGAACGCCTGGGCGACTGGCATGTTGCGCTACAACAACTGGACCTGCCGTTCGCCGATTGCGCGCCGTTGAACTGGCTGGAGACGGGTCATGACTAATCCATTAAAACTCGCCGTGGTCGGCCACACCAATGTCGGCAAAACCTCGTTGCTGCGAACGCTGACACGGGACGTCGGCTTCGGCGAAGTGTCCCATCGCCCCAGCACCACTCGCCACGTCGAAGGCGCGCGATTGTCGGTAGACGGCGAGCCATTGCTTGATCTCTTCGACACTCCGGGCCTGGAAGACGCCATCGCCCTGCTCGACTACCTCGAACGCCTGGAACGACCTGGCGAACGCCTCGACGGCCCGGCACGATTGGCGCGTTTTCTGGAGAGCAGCGAAGCCCGGCAGCGCTTCGAACAGGAAGCCAAGGTGCTGCGGCAATTGCTCGCCTCGGACGCCGGCCTCTATGTGATCGACGCCCGAGAGCCGGTGCTGGCCAAGTACCGCGACGAACTGGAAGTGTTGGCCAGTTGCGGCAAACCGCTGCTGCCGGTGTTGAATTTTGTCAGCAGCGCCCAGCATCGCGAACCTGATTGGCGCGAAGCACTGGCGCGGTTGGGCTTGCATGCCTTGGTGCGCTTCGACAGCGTCGCGCCACCGGAAGATGGCGAGCGTCGACTCTATGAAAGCCTCGCGCTGCTGCTGGAAAACTCCCGCGAACAACTGGAGCGCTTGATCGCCGACCAGCAGGCCCAACGTCTGGCCCGTCAGCAAAGTGCAGCGCGGCTGATTGCCGATTTATTGATCGATTGCGCCGCCTGCCGCCGCAGTGTGGTCAGCGAGGCGGCGCAGGAACAGCAAGCGATCAGCGAACTGCGCAAAGCAGTGCGTCAGCGCGAACAACGCTGCGTCGAGGCCTTGCTCAAGCTCTACGCCTTCCGCCCACAAGATGCGGCGGCCAGTGACTTGCCGTTGCTCGATGGCCGCTGGGGCGATGATCTGTTCAACCCGGAAACCCTGAAGCAGCTCGGTGTGCGGGTCGGCGGCGGTATCGCGGCCGGCGCGGCGGCCGGGGCCGGGGTTGATTTGCTGGTGGGCGGCCTGACCCTCGGCGCCGCGGCATTGGCCGGAGCGATTGCCGGCGGCGCCCTGCAAACCGCCCGCAGTTACGGCAGTCGCCTGCTGGGCAAGATCAAAGGGCAGCGAGAACTGACCGTCGACGACGGCGTGCTGCGGCTGTTGGCGTTGCGCCAGCGGCAATTGCTGCAGGCTCTGAATTCCCGTGGCCACGCGGCGATGGACAGCATTCAGGTCGCCACGCCGCAGGACAAAACCTGGCGCGAAGGCAAACTGCCCGAAGCGCTGAACAAGGCGCGGGCGCATCCGCAGTGGTCGTCGCTGAATCCGAATTCGAAGTTGAGTCAGGGGGAGCGGCAGGAGCAGGTTGAGGTGTTGGCGCAACAACTTTAAAGACCCGCAATCTGCGGTGTCAGCTCTGGCCTCATCGCGGGCAAGCCCGCTCCCACAGGGATCTTCGGTGTTCATACAATTTCTGTATCACCCGAGACCTTGTGGGAGCGGGCTTGCCCGCGATGGGCGCGACTCGATTGTGAAGCTTTACTCAGCCAGCAGCCGCAACGCCTTTTCCTTCAAGATGCCCAGATCCATCACCGGCACCCACAACTCCTTCGCCAACTCATCCCACTGACGCATCCGCAAACTGACCGCACACAACGGATCCTGCTCGAACGCCTCAGCCTCGGCAGCCGTCATCACCCCGCCCTGATACTCAAGCGTCCGCCGACTGGCTTCACTTAAACGCTCGTAGTACCCGGGCTCTTTGAGCGTCAGATAACGTTTCGCCTGAACGTGATATTCCACCAGCCGCGCCAGGCGTTCGCTGAAGCCGGCGCGACGCAAGTAATCCGCCCCCAGTCGCTCGTGGCTGACTATCCCAAAACCACCCATGTTCTCGGCACCCTCGGCGCAGATATGCCCGATGTCATGAAAGAACGCCGCCAGCACCACTTCATCATCGAACCCCTCGGCCATCGCCAGTTCCGCCGCCTGAGACATGTGCTCGATCTGCGACACTGGTTCGCCGATGTAATCGTTGTCGCCAAACCGCTCGTACAGACCGAACACCTCGGCGATCACTTGCTCATGGCGGCCCATCAACTGTCTCCCAATAAGGTCGCAACGTTACGTTCGGCCATCGCCGGCCCGACGCTCATGCCGACACCGGTGTGCATCAACGCCACGCTCACACCTGGCATCGGCTGCAGAAAGGAGAACGGCCCCGGCCCGCGTGAACCATAGACGCCCTGCCAGCGTTCGACCACTTGCACCTTGCAGCCCAACGTCTGCTCGGCCAGTTCAATCATCCAGTGATCCACCTGCTCGGCATTGAACGGTGATGGATCGCTGCCGTAATGGTGGGAATCGCCGATGATCAATTCACCGTAAGGCGTCGGGCTGATCAGCAGGTGAATGCCGTTTTCATGCAGATGGGGTGCGTCGCGCAGAATTTGCGCCTGTACCGCTGCGGCTTCCGGCAGATCGGCGAAGGCGCCGTAATGCACGCAACTCAGGCCGGTGAGCAGCGCGTGTTGCAGATCGAGGTTGATCTGCGGTCGGGCACGAAGCATTTGCAAGCGGCAGATTTGCGGATTCAGTTCGGCAATCGGCTCGGCCAACAGCGTTTGATAATCGTGGCCAGAGCAGACGATGATCTGCTCGGCGCCGAAGGTGCCGACGGTGCTGTGCAAGCGCCCCGGCTCGATGTCGCGCACCAGCGTGGAGAAGTGAAACTCGACGCCTAACTCGCGGCGCAGGTAGTCGATTAACGCCGGAATTGCTTCGCGGGAATACAGCTGCTGGTCGTCCATGCCGTGCAACGCGGCGCGGTGATGGCTGAACTGGCCCCCGTATAAATCGCGCAATGCCGCACCGCGCAGCAGGTCGACGCGGTAACCGTGCTCCATGGCGCGGCCGCCGCAGAAGGCTTCCAGCAGGTGCTCTTCCGCTTCGGTCCGGGCGAACAAGTATGAGCCGTTGCGCTTGAGTTGCAGGCCAGCCAGTTGTGCCCATTGGCCCCAGATGTCGCGGCTGGCCTTGGCCAGTTCAAGCATTGGGCCCGGAGGCTGGCCGGTGACCAGTGCCTGGCCGAAGTTGCGCACCGACGCGCCGAGTGGGGTTTCGCTGCGCTCGAAGACTTTGACCTTGAGGCCGCGTCTGGCGGCGGCATAGGCGTGGGACAGGCCGAGAATGCCGGCGCCTACGATCAGCATGTCGTTGTGGTGTGTCATCAAGAGATGTCCCGAATTCGAGACCGCCTTCGCGAGCAAGCCCGCTCCCACATTTGATCTGTGTCGTTCACAAATTTAGTGTCCGCTGGAGATCTACTGTGGGAGCGGGCTTGCTCGCGAAGAGGCCCTGTCAGCCTACGAAGATTTACTTGGCAGCCACTTTCTCGGACTTGCCGTCATAACGCTTACGCCATTCGGTAAGGATCTGGTCGCGATTCTTAGAGGCCCAGGCAAAGTCGTTCTTGATCAAACGCTGCTCATAATCCGCCGGCAATTCAGTCTGCGGCTTGGCGATACCCGGTTGCGCGAGCACGGCGAAGTTCTCCTTATAAAGCTCCATCGCCGCCGGGCTCGCAGAGAAGTCAGCCAGCTTCTTCGCCGCGTCTTCGTGCGGTGTGCCTTTGATCACGGCCGTCGCTTCGATCTCCCAGCCCAGGCCTTCTTTCGGCAGGATGATGTCAAGCGGCGCGCCCTGGCGTTTCAGCTGAACGGCCGGGTATTCGAAGGAAATACCGATCGGGAACTCCCCGGCGGCGGCGAGTTTGCACGGTTTGGAACCAGAGTGAACGTACTGGCCGATGTTCTGGTGCAGGTCGTCCATGTACTGCCAGCCCTGCTTCTCGCCGAAGGTTTGCAGCCAGGCGCTGACGTCGAGGAAACCGGTGCCGGACGAGGCCGGGTTGGGCATGACGATCTTGCCTTTGTATTCAGGCTTGGTCAGGTCCTGCCAGCTCACGGGTTTACTCAGACCCTGCTTTTCAGCCTCGACTGTGTTGAAGCAAATGGTCGCCGCCCAGACGTCCATGCCGACCCAGGCTGGCGGGTTAGCGGCGTCGCGATAGTTACCGCCGATCTTGCCCAGATCCTTCGGTGCGTAGCTTTGCAGCATCCCTTGCTGATCGAGGATCGCCAGGCTCGAGGCTGCCAGGCCCCAGACCGCGTCAGCTTGTGGACGAGCTTTTTCGGCCAGGAGTTTGGCGGTGATGATGCCGGTGGAATCGCGCACCCACTTGATCTCGACGTCCGGGTTGGCCTTTTCAAAGGCCTCTTTGTAGGTCTTCAGTTGTTCGGCTTCGAGAGCGGTGTACACCGTCAACTCGGTTTTCGCCGCAAAGGCATTCAGGCTGAAAGCGGTGAGGACAGCAGCGGCCAGGGCCAAAGGCTTGAACATGATCTTTTCCTGTTTGAGTTGAGGTGTGGGGGCAAATCAATGACTGGGCGCGGTCTGCCGCCAGGCCTGGGAGCGACGCAACAAACCGCGCGAGGCCCAGGCCAGCAGCAGGGACACGCCCGCCGAGGTGAACAGAATCAGGGTCGACATCGCCGCCGCGCCGCCGACGTTGCCGGCGTCGTCCATGTTCAACACCGCCACCGCCGCGAGGATGGTGTCAGGGCTGTAGAGGAAGATCGCCGCCGAGACGGTGGTCATGGCCGAGACGAACAGGTAGCGCACGATGTCCAGCAGCGCCGGCAGGCAGATCGGCACGGTGACCCGCAGGTAGTGCCGGTACAGCGGCGCCTTGAGCGACAGCGCGGCGGCTTCGAACTCGGCATCGAGTTGGCGCAGCGCGGTGGTGGCGGTCATTTGTGCAGTGGTCAAATAGTGAGCAATGGTGCAGACCACCAGCAGCGTCATGGTCCCGTAGAGCACATGCAGCGGGTTGCCGGTGAGGTTGAAGAAGAAGACGTAACCCAGGCCCAGCACCAGACCCGGCACCGCCATCGGTACGAAACTGAGCATGCGCAGTGTCAGATTCAGCCCGCGCTGGCCCTTGGTTTTTTCCATCAGGTAAGCACCGGTGAAGATCAGCACACTGCCGATCAACGCCGTACACAACGCCATTTTCACGCTGTTGCCGTAGGCCAGCCAGCCGCCGCCCGCCGTGTCGTTGAACTGGTAATGGTTGAGCGACAGCGACAGGTTGTACGGCCAGAATTTCACCAGCGACGAGTACACCGCCATGCCGAAGACCAGCAGCAACACCGCGCAGATCAACAGCACGATGGCCAGATAACAACCGTCGCGCAGCTTCGATGGAGCCGGTTGAAAGACTCGCGCCCGACCGCTCATGGAATCGCCATGGCGCCGACGCAGCCACGCATCGACGCCGAAGCTGAACAGCGCCGGCAGCAGCAACACCATGCCGATCAGCGCGCCGCGACCGAATTGTTGCTGGCCGACCACGGCTTTGTAGGCTTCCAGCGCCAGCACTTGATAGTCGCCACCGACCACCACCGGCACACCGAAGTCGGTGATGGTCAGGGTGAAGACGAGGCAGAACGCCGCGAACACCGCCTGACGGGTCGCCGGCCAGGTGATGCTGCGAAAGGCTTTCGCCGGACTAGCGCCCATGCTGGAAGCAGCATCGAACAGTCGCGCATCCGCCAGTGACAGCGCCGACAGCAAAATCATCAGCGCGTGTGGGAAGGTGTAGATGACCTCGCCCAGAACAATGCCCCAGAAGCCGTAGATATTGTCCGAGAGCAAACCGCGCAGCATGCCCTGATTGCCGAACAGATAAACCAGCGCAATCCCCGGCAGCATCGACGGCGCCATCAGCGGCAACAGCGACATGCCGCGCCAGATGCCTTTACCGGGAATCAATGTACGTTGCAGGGCGTAGGCAAACAGATAGGCCAGCGGTACGACGATGGCCGCGACGCTGAGGGAAACTTTCAAACTGTTGCCGAGCAACCAGTGGAAATTGGCACTGGTCAGCAGTTCACGGGCAGCCACCAGACCACCGCCCTGCCCGGCTTCAGAACTGAAACCGCGCCAGAAGATCGCCAGCAATGGCATCAACACCGCGACGCCGAGCAACACCAGCAGCAGAACCTTGCCGCCGACCACGAACAGACGGTCGCCGATCTCGGCACGGGAGGTCTGCCAAACCTGCTTGTGCGGTATCGGCAGGGCGACGTTCGCGCTCATCAGGCAAACACCTGCAGGCTGCGCGGCGGCAAGGCGACCATGATCTGCTGCGCGCCGAGACGCGGCATGGCTTCCGGCGCCAGTTCCGCCAGTAGCGCATGGCCCGGCAGTTGATCGAGTTCGAAGCTCATGCGGCAGCGGTTGCCGAGAAAAGTGATCTCGCGAACCTTGGCCGGGAACAGGTTTTCTTCATGCACCGGCGGGTTGACGTTGATGGCTTCGGGACGGCAGAACAAACGGCCCGAGGCAGTTTTAGCGCTGCCTTCAGCCAGACGCATGTTCATCCCGCCGACCTGGGCATGACTGTCGCTGCTACGGCGGAACGGCAGCCAGTTGCCCTGACCGACGAACTCGGCCACAAACGGTGTGGCCGGACGGTCGTAGATTTCCTGTGGCGTGGCGTACTGCTCGACCTTGCCGTTGTTCATCACGGCGATGCGGTCGGCCATCAGCATGGCTTCGTCCTGATTGTGGGTGACCATCAGGGTGGTGACACCGAGGTTGCGCTGCAATTGGCGCAGTTCGGTGCACAGATGCTCGCGGACCCGGGCGTCGAGCGCCGACATCGGTTCGTCCAGAAGCAACAATGAAGGGGCCGGCGCCAAGGCTCGAGCCAGTGCGACACGTTGCTGCTGACCACCGGACAATTGGCTGGGGTATTTTTTCTCACTGCCGATCAGGCCGACCAGTTCCAGCATCTGACCGACGCGCTGGCGCACTTCATCGCGACTGCTACTGGCGAGGCCGTAGGCGATGTTCGCCTCGACGGTGAGATTGGGAAACAGTGCGTAGGACTGGAAGAGAATGCCGTAGTCCCGAGCCTGAGGTGCCAGGTGGGAAACGTCGCGATCGCCGAGGTACAACTCGCCGCGGTCTTGTTTCTCGAGGCCGGCGATGCAGCGCAGCAAGGTGGTTTTGCCACAGCCCGACGGCCCCAAGAGGCACACCAGCTCACCGGCCGCCACGTCAAGGGAGACGTTATCCAGCGCGGTGAACGCGCCGAAGCGTTTCTGCACGCCGCGCACTTTCATCGGCGCGCCGGGGTTGGTCAGGGTAGTTGCAGTCGAGTGGTTCATGGACAGACCTCATCAAGCAGATGAGGGCCATCCTAGGTTTGCAATGCGTCCGTCATGTGGCAACGAGGCAAAAACGGCCGATAGTGGTATTCGGGGATTTGGGTTGGATGCGGCGGCGTACCGACGGACGCCTTCGCGGGCAAGCCTCGCTCCTACAGGGGAATGCGATCAACCTGTAGGAGCGAGGCTTGCCCGCGAAGAGGCCATAAGCATCGCCACAAGTCTCAGGCTGGGGCCATTTCCTGCGCCAACCCCAGAAACGCCGCCGGCAGCCGCGCACCTTTTCGCTCCTTGAGGCAGTACAGGTACTCGGGAATCTGCGGCGCATTTTCGATAGTCAGCACCCGCAATTGCGGATCGTGCGGCACTTCCTGCCGAGCAATGATGCTGATGCCGATGTTGCGCAATACCGCCTCACGAATCGACTCCCGGCTGCCAATCTCCAGCAACGGTCCAAAACTCACCCCCGCGTTGGCCAGCAATTCTTCGGTCAAGCGCCGAGTGGTCGAGCCCGACTCCCGCATCAACAAGGTATGGCCTGCCAGCGCACTGAGCGGTACATGATCATGCACCGCCAGCGGATGATTGCGGTGCACCGCCAGCACCAGTGGATCGCTGCCGAGCACCCGGCGAATCAGCCGCGCATCGTCCAGCAACTGCGAGGACGCAGCGACATCGACCCGGTAATCCTCCAGCGCCTCCAATACCTGTTGGGAGTTGCCGATTTCCACCGACACCTCCACCTGCGGCAAGCGCTCGCGAAAGGTCTTCACCAGGTCGAGGATGTAATACGGCGCCGTGGCAGCAATGCGCAACGTGCCCTGGACCTGACCGCTGTTACGCAGGAAAAACTCGATGTCAGCTTCCTGTTGCAACAGCGCCTTGACCATCGGCAACAACCGCGCGCCTTCGTCACTGACGCTGAGGCGGCGGCCGCCACGATAGAACAGCTCAACCGAGTACTGGCTTTCCAGATGCCGAATCTGGGTCGTCACCGTCGGTTGGCTCAGGCCGAGCTTTTTCGCTGCCAGGGTAATGCTGCCCAATCGGGCAACCATGTAAAACGCCTTCAGCTCGGCACTCAGCACGCCCTTCCCTCATCGTCTATTTGCGCAACAGGCGCAAACCGTTGAACACCACCAACAGGCTCACGCCCATGTCGGCGAACACCGCCATCCACATGGTGGCGATCCCGGCGAAGGTTACCCCAAGAAAGATCGCTTTGATGACCAATGCGAGAGCAATGTTCTGTTTGAGGATATTCGAGGTCTGCCGCGACAGGCGAATGAAAGCAGGGATTTTGCGCAGATCGTCGTCCATCAGAGCGACATCAGCGGTTTCAATGGCGGTGTCGGTGCCGGCGGCTGCCATGGCGAAACCGATCTCGGCCCGCGCCAGTGCCGGAGCGTCGTTAATGCCGTCGCCGACCATCCCGACCCGATGGCCTTGGGCATACAGCGTTTCGATAGCTTGCAGCTTATCGGTCGGCAACAGATCGCCCTGCGCCTGATCGATGCCCACATGGGCGGCGATGGCCTGGGCGGTGTGAACGTTGTCGCCGGTCAGCATCAGGGTTTTGATGCCCAACTCATGCAGCTGCTGGATCGCTTCGCGACTGGACGCTTTCACTGTGTCCGCGACGGCAAACAGCGCCAAGGGACCCGACTTGTCGAGCAACAGCACCACGGATTTGCCCTGTTTCTCCAGAGCAAACAGTTTCTCTTCCAGCGCTGGCGAACACAGGCCCAAATCTTCCACCAGGCGATGGTTGCCCAAGTGGTAGAGCTCACCGTTGATCTCGCCGCGCACGCCACGACCGGCCAGGGCTTCGAAGTTATCCACAATCAGCGGCTTGAGTTGTTTATCAACAGCCGCATTGGCGATGGCCAGTGACACCGGGTGATCCGAACGACCGGCCAGTGCCGCCGCAATGGCCGGGGCTATTTCATCTGCGATTGGGTCGAGGGACAAATAGTCGGTCTGCACCGGTTTGCCGTGAGTGAGGGTGCCGGTCTTGTCGAGGGCCAGGTAATCGAGTTTGTGGCCGTGCTCAAGATAAACGCCGCCCTTGATCAGAATCCCTTTGCGCGCCGCTGCCGCGAGGCCACTGACGATGGTCACCGGAGTGGAAATCACCAATGCACATGGGCAGGCGACCACCAGCAACACCAACGCCCGGTAGATCCAGTCGAACCACAGCGCGTCCATGAACAGCGGCGGGATCACCGCCACGGCCAGGGCCAGGATGAACACCGCCGGGGTGTAGATTTTCGAGAAGGCGTCGACGAAACGCTGGGTCGGAGCGCGTGCACCCTGAGCCTGTTCCACGGCGTGGATAATCCGCGCCAGGGTCGAATTGTTCGCTGCGGCAGTCACGGTATATTCCAGCGAACCGGACTGGTTGATGGTGCCGGCGAACACCTTGTCGCCGATGGTTTTCTCCACCGGGAGGCTTTCACCGGTGATCGGCGCCTGATCGATGGTCGAGTTGCCGGACAGCACTTCACCGTCCAGACCGATCCGTTCGCCGGGACGCACCCGCACCCGCGCACCCAGTTCGATGTCTTTAACCGGTTGGGCGACCCAACTGCCGTCGGCCTGCTGCACCGTGGCCTGCTCGGGGGCCATCTGCATCAGCCCGCCGATGGCGTTGCGCGCCCGGTCCAGAGACCTGGCTTCGATCAACTCGGCCACGGTGAACAGGAACATCACCATCGCCGCTTCCGGCCATTGGCCGATCAGGATCGCACCGGTCACTGCGATGCTCATCAGCGCGTTGATGTTCAGGTTGAGGTTTTTCAGGGCGATCCAGCCCTTTTTGTAAGTGCTGAGGCCACCGCTGAGGATCGAGATCAGCGCGATAACTGCCACCACCCAGTTTGGCGCCGCATTGGTGAAGTGGATAAGCTCGGCGGCCAGCGCCCCGACGCCGGACAGGGCAAGCGGCCACCAGGGCTTTTTCGCAGGTTTAGGGCTCGACGCCGGCGCTTCAGCGCCCTGCTCCATCGGCTCGGCGTGCATGCCGAGGGACTTGATCGCGTCGATGATCGGCGCGGTACTTGGCAGGTCATGGGTCACGCCCAACACCCGGTTGATCAGGTTGAATTCCAGTTGCTGCACACCCGAAAGCTTGCCGAGTTTGTTCTGGATCAGCGTCTGCTCGGTCGGGCAGTCCATCGCCTCGATGCGGAAACTGCTCAGCCGCGCACTGGCGGTCGGCGTCTCGCTCAACACAATCCGCGAAGGTGCCGCCGCTTTGGAGGAACAGCAGGAATCCCCGTGGCCACCATGGTTGTGCTGCTGCACAGGCTGCAGCTTGTGACTGTGATCGTGCCCGGCCTTGGGTTTGTGGGTGTGAAGAGAATCGCTCATTGGTCGCGTCCATGAAGGTGCCTGTTGCCAAGTAAAGACCCTGTAGCCACTATAGGGTCAAGCATCCTTTTGGAGATTGTCGCGATGAAAATCGGAGAACTGGCGAAACTCACCGACTGCGCCGTGGAAACCATCCGCTACTACGAGCGCGAAAACCTGCTGCCGGAGCCGGCCCGCAGCGACGGCAATTACCGCGTCTACACCCAGGCCCACGCCGAGCGCCTGACTTTCATCCGCAACTGCCGCACCCTGGACATGACCCTCGAGGAAATCCGCAGCCTGCTGGCCCTGCGCGACAGCCCGCAAGATCAATGCGAAAACGTCAACGCGTTGATCGACGAACACATCCACCATGTGAAGGCACGAATCGACGGTTTGCTGGCCTTGCAGACACAACTGCTCGACCTGCGCCAACGCTGCAGCGAAGGGCCGGATATCGATCAGTGCGGGATTTTGCAGCGGTTGGAAGTGAGCGGCGGGGTTGTGGCGACGGAGGTTGAGCATTCCCATGTCGGCAGAAGTCACGGCCACTAAGAACACCACAAAAACCTGTGGGAGCGGGCTTGCCCGCGATAGCGGTTTGTCAGTCACATCAATGTTGGATGTGGCGCCGTCATCGCGGGCAAGCCCGCTCCCACAGGTTCAGTAGTTGATCGTCAGACCGCCATTGGCGCGGTCATCGGCGCGTGGTGTTCATAGCCTTCCAACGAGAAATCACTCGGTTCGATCAACTCCAGCCATTCCGGCTGATAAACACCGGTCTTGGCAAACTCCGGCACGCGGTCGGAAATCACCAGTTTCGGCATCGGGAACGGCTCGCGCTTGAGCTGTTCGTTGAGCATGTCCAGGTGGTTTTCGTAGACGTGGGCGTCGCCGATGAAATAGGTGAACCAGCGCGGGGTGTAACCGGTCAAGCGACCGATCAGGCTCAGCAGCGCGGCGCCTTCGGTGAGGTTGAACGGCGTGCCCAGGCCCAGATCGTTCGAACGGATGTAGAGGGTCAAAGAAATCTCTTTGGTCTCGACGTTCGGGTGGAACTGGTACAGCAAGTGGCACGGTGGCAAAGCCATTTCATCAAGTTGCGCGACGTTCCAGCCGTGGAACAGGATGCGGCGGCTGCCCGGGTCCTTGATAATGGTGTCGACGCACTGGCGGATCTGGTCGATCGCCTTGTACAGCACCACGTAGGCCTGACCGTCTTCTTCGCCTTCGGCAATCTGACGATAACCCTGGCTCAACGTCTGCTCGATGGCGGCCTGGTTGCTGACCGGAATCTGCTTGTACGCCGGCCATTTGCGCCATTGCACGCCGTAGATCTCACCGAGGTCGTCTTCACCCTGACGGAACGGGTTGGCCAGCCACTGCGCATTTTCGTTGGCGTTCTGGTCCCAGACCTTGCAGCCCAGCGCACGGAATTCGGCGGCGTTGTTCACCCCACGCAGAAAACCGCACATCTCGCCGATGGCGGATTTGAAGGCCATCTTGCGGGTGGTGATCGCCGGGAAACCCTCCTGCAGATCGAAGCGCAGCATCGCGCCCGGAAAGCTGATGGTGTTCACGCCGGTGCGGTTGGCCTGTTTGGTCCCGTTCTTGATGACGTGGGCGACCAGTTCGAGATATTGCTTCATGAATTACCTGTGTCCTTGAACCCGGGGCCAAAGCCCGCGGGGTTCGAATTTATAGCGCCTGCTTCTTATACAGCAGCAGCGGGGGCCGCCGGGGCGCGTCGATAAGCCAGCCAGATCAGGAACAGCCCGCCGACGATCATCGGTACGCACAGCACCTGGCCCATGGTCAGCCAGTTCCAGGCCAGATAACCCAGTTGCGCGTCCGGCACGCGAACGAATTCGACGATGAAACGGAAGATGCCATAGAACAGCGCGAACATCCCGGACACCGCCATGGTCGGCCGCGGCTTGCGCGAGAACAACCAGAGAATGGCGAACAGCGCCACGCCTTCGAGGGCGAACTGATACAGCTGCGACGGGTGACGCGCCAGTTGCGCCGGATCGGTCGGGAAGACCATCGCCCACGGCACATCGGTGGCCTTGCCCCACAACTCAGCATTGATGAAGTTGCCGATACGTCCGGCGCCCAGACCGATCGGCACCATCGGTGCGACGAAGTCCATCAGCTGGAAGAACGACTTGCCGTTCTTTTTACCGAACCACAACGCGGCCAACATCACACCGATGAACCCGCCGTGGAACGACATGCCGCCCTTCCACACTTCGAAAATCAGCAGCGGGTTGGCGATGTAGGCGCTCAGGTCGTAGAACAGCACATAACCTAAACGGCCGCCGACAATGACGCCCATCGACATCCAAAACACCATGTCGGAGAGTTTCTCTTTGCTCCAGGTCGGGTCGAAGCGGTTCAGCCGACGGGACGCCAGCAGCCACGCGCCGCCGATGCCGATCAGGTACATCAGGCCGTACCAGTGGATTTTCAGCGGGCCGATGGCCAGGGCCACCGGGTCGATCTGCGGGTAAGGCAGCATTGCGACTCCTCGTTAGAGTTGAAACCTTCAAAATTCCCGGATGACGCTGTCACGCCAGGATTAAGCCAGGATTGCGCTGCGCGTCAGAGCAAGAAGCTCAAGCCGACGCAAAACAGCAAAGCGGCAAACAGTCTTTTCAGCAAGCGCGGCGACAGCGTGTGGGCCAGCCGCGCACCGAGGCGGGCGAAAACCATGCTGGTCAGGGCGATCCCCAGCAGCGCCGGCAAATAAACAAAACCGAGACTATGGGCCGGCAGCAGTGGATCGTGCCACCCCAGAATCATGAAACTTAATGCACTGGCCAAGGCGATAGGCAGGCCACAGGCCGACGAAGTGGCCACCGCCTGCTGCATCGGCACGCTGCGCCAGGTCAGGAACGGCACGGTCAACGAGCCGCCGCCGATCCCGAAAATCGCCGAGGCCCAGCCAATAATGCTGCCAGCCACGGTCAGACCGACTTTACCGGGGACCGTTCGGCTGGCCTTGGGCTTGAAGTCCAAAGCGAGTTGAACGGCGATGATCAGCGCAAATACACCGATGATCTTCTGCAAATTCGGCCCGGAAATCGCTTCGGCAGTCAGCGCACCGAAACCGGCACCGATCAGAATGCCCAGCGTCATCCAGGCAAAAATCGGCCAACGCACGGCCCCGCGGCGATGGTGCTCGCGAATCGCATTGACCGACGTAAAGATGATCGTCGCCAGCGAGGTGCCGACTGCCAGATGCGTCAGGATCGACGCATCAAATCCCTGCAAGGTGAAACTAAACACCAGCACCGGGACAATGATGATCCCGCCGCCTACTCCAAACAGCCCGGCCAGCACGCCCGCACAGGCGCCCAGCGCCAGATAGAGCAGAAATTCCATGTCCGCATCCCCAAGCATCCCGAATCAGGAGCGGCATGGTAACGGATGCATGGCCTCGGGCTCCACTGTGGATGGCGATGGATCGATGAGCGATGTCTGCGTAGAGTGAGCAAAAAACACACAAGGACCACCTTATGTGCCTGATTGTTTGTGCTTGGCGGCCGGGTCATGCCCAGCCGCTGATCGTGGCGGCGAACCGCGACGAATTCTACGCCCGGCCCAGCCTGCCCCTGGCGCAATGGCCGCAAGCTCCGCACGTGTATGCCGGTCGTCACCTTGAGGCTGGCGGTACGTGGCTCGGTGTCGGCGCCAACGGGCGCTTCGCCGCGCTGACCAACATCCGTGATCCCCTTCAACCACCAGCGCGCAAGTCGCGAGGCGAACTGGTGGCGCAGTTTCTCAGCGGGGACATGTCGATTGACGACTACTTAAGCGACGTTGTTGCACGTACGCTGGAATATGCCGGGTTTAACCTGCTGATCGGCAATGCCAATGAGCTATGGCACTTCAATGCCCGTGAGACAGAGGCAGTCATGCTCAAACCTGGGGTTTATGGCCTATCGAACGCGGGGCTGGATACGCCGTGGCCGAAAGTGCTCAAGGCCAAGGCAGCATTGAGCGAAGTGTTGGGCGATCCGCAGCCGCAGGCACTATTGGCCTTGCTCAGCGACCCGCAGACGGCGCCGCTTGCCGAATTGCCGGACACTGGCGTGGGGCAGGCTACCGAGACGTTGTTGTCGAGCGTGTTTATCAAGAGCCCGACTTACGGGACACGGGCGAGCACGGCGTTGATCGTTCAGGCGGATGGGGGGCGGCATATGGTCGAAAGGAGTTTCGGGCCGTATGGGGGGCATCTTGGAGAAGTGGAGATCAAAATCTAAAAGATCGCAGCCTTCGGCAGCTCCTACAGGGTTTTGCGTACACCTGTAGGAGCTGCCGAAGGCTGCGATCTTTTCGAGTCCACTCAGTCAGAGGGTCTTGACCGAAGCCGGATTAATCATCCGCGCCAACCCAAGGTTCTTCAGCGCCAACTGCAGCGAGCTGTGGATAACTTGCGGGTTGTCGATGGTCATCAGTTCCGCCAGCAATTCCTTGGCCTTGCTCAGGTTAATCTGACGCAGCATCCACTTCACTTTCGGCAAGTTGGTGGCGTTCATCGACAGGCTGTCGAAACCCATCGCCATCAACAACACCGCCGCCGCCGGGTCACCGGCCATTTCGCCGCAGATACTCACAGGCTTGCCTTCGGCATGAGCGTCACGCACCACGCTCTGAAGGGCTTGCAGCACCGCTGGGTGCAGGTAGTCGTAGAGATCGGCCACCCGCGGGTTGTTGCGGTCCACGGCCAGCAGATACTGGGTCAGGTCGTTGGAACCGACCGACAGGAAGTCCACTTGCCGGGCCAGTTCCTTGGTCTGATACACCGCCGCCGGAATCTCGATCATCACGCCAATCGGCGGCATAGGCACGTCGCAGCCTTCGTCGCGGACTTCGCCCCAGGCACGGTGGATCAGGTGCAGGGCTTCTTCCAGTTCATGGGTGCCGGAAATCATCGGCAGCAAAATGCGCAGGTTGTTCAGGCCTTCGCTGGCCTTGAGCATGGCGCGGGTCTGCACCAGGAAGATTTCCGGGTGGTCGAGCGTCACGCGAATGCCGCGCCAGCCAAGGAACGGGTTGTCTTCCTTGATCGGGAAGTACGACAGCGCCTTGTCGCCGCCGATGTCCAGGCTGCGCATGGTCACCGGTTGCGGATGGAACGCGGCGAGCTGCTCGCGATAGATCGCCAGCTGCTCTTTTTCGCTTGGGAAGCGCTGGTTGATCATGAACGGCACTTCAGTGCGGTACAGACCCACGCCCTCGGCACCGCGCTTCTGCGCCCGTGCCACGTCCGCCAGCAGGCCAGTGTTGACCCACAGCGGCATGCGGTGGCCGTCGACCGTTATGCACGGCAGGTCCCGCAATGCATCCAGACCGAGGGCCAGCTGTTTCTCTTCCTCGACCACCTCGGCGAACTGCTTGCGCAGCACGTCACTTGGGTTGGTATAGACCTCGCCGTGGTAGCCGTCGACGATCATCTGGATGCCGTCGACCTTGGAGTACGGCAAATCGACCAGGCCCATCACCGTCGGAATACCCATGGCACGTGCCAGGATCGCCACGTGGGAGTTGCCGGAACCGAGTACCGACACCAGACCGACCAGCTTGCCTTCCGGCACCTCGCCGAGCATCGCCGGCGTCAGTTCTTCGCTGACCAGAATGGTGTTGTCGGGGTAGACCAGGGTCTGCTGCCGCTCTTCCTGCAGATAAGCCAGCAAGCGTCGACCGAGGTCTTTGACGTCCGAGGCGCGCTCACGCAGGTAGGCGTCGTCCATCAATTCGAAACGGTTGACGTGTTCGGTGACCACTTGACGCAACGCGCCCTGAGCCCACTGACCGGTCTTGATCACCGTGGTGATTTCGCTGCCGAGCGAGGCATCGTCGAGCATCATCAGGTAAACGTCGAACAGCGCCCGTTCTTCAGGCCGCAGCTGGGTGGCCAGCTTGGCGGACAAGGCACGCATGTCGGCGCGCACGCCCTCGATGGCGGTCTTGAACAGGCCAAGTTCCGCGTTGATGTCGGTGATGGTCTTGTCCGGCACCACGTCCAGATCGGCCGGCGGCAGCATGACGACCGCGGTTCCGACCGCCGCGCCCGGCGAACCCGGTACACCGACGAACTTTGCTTCCTGGATACCTTTGCCCTGACGGCCCAGGCCACGGATCGAACCGGTGGCCTCGGCGTGGGCGATAACGCCGGCGAGTTGCGCGCTCATGGTCACGAGGAAGGCTTCTTCACCTTCATCGAACTGGCGGCGTTCTTTTTGCTGAATGACCAACACGCCGACAACGCGACGGTGGTGAATGATCGGCGCCCCGAGGAATGAGGCGTAGCGCTCTTCACCGGTCTCGGCGAAGTAACGGTAGCGCGGGTGATCCGCGGCGTTTTCGAGGTTCAGGGGTTCTTCACGCGTGCCGACCAGGCCGACCAGACCTTCGTTGGGTGCCATGCTGACTTTGCCGATCGAGCGCTTGTTCAAGCCCTCGGTGGCCATCAGCACGAAGCGGTTGGTCTCTGGGTCAAGCAGGTAGACCGAGCAGACCTGGCTGCCCATGGCCTCTTTGACGCGCAACACAATAATCCCCAACGCCGCCTTGAGATCCTTGGCGGAGTTAACTTCCTGGACGATCTTGCGCAGCGTATTGAGCATGGCTCGGGGTCGAACTCCGTCGTCAGTCGCGCGCTAAAAGGCGCGGGGCAAGCTCTTTGAGAGCGCGGCGATAAACCTCGCGCTTGAATGTCACCACCTGGCCCAACGGATACCAATAACTGACCCAGCGCCAGCCATCGAATTCCGGTTTACCGGTCAAATCCATCCGCACCCGCTGCTCGTTGGAGATCAGGCGCAGGAGAAACCATTTCTGCTTCTGGCCGATGCACAGCGGTTGGCTGTGCGTCCTGACCAGACGTTGCGGCAAACGATAGCGCAACCAGCCCCGGGTGCAGGCGAGTATTTCAACATCTTCGCGCTCCAGGCCCACTTCTTCGTTCAACTCGCGGTACAAGGCGTCTTCCGGCGTCTCCTGGGGGTTGATCCCTCCCTGTGGAAACTGCCAGGCATCTTGATTGATACGGCGAGCCCATAGCACCTGGCCGGCATCATTCGTCAGAATGATCCCGACATTGGGGCGGAAACCATCGGGGTCGATCACGGCAACAACCTCGCAAACGCATGTCGGGGCATTGTTCCACAAAGGTTGTGAAAGCAGCAACGAGCCGACCTACCTTATGTGCACTCTTGTGAAAAGTCCGTATTCTGGACACCTTTCTACAGACTTTTCAGCGAGTAACTGCAATGCGGCTGGCTTTATTCGACTTGGACAACACGCTTCTGGGCGGTGACAGTGACCACGCCTGGGGCGATTATCTGTGCGAACGCGGTTTCCTCGACGCCGTTGCCTACAAGGCACGCAACGACGAGTTCTATCAGGATTACCTGGCCGGCAAGCTGGATAACGACGCGTACCTGAACTTCTGCCTGGAAGTTCTCGGCCGCACCGAGATGGCCACACTGGAGCAATGGCATCTGGACTACATGCGCGACTGCATCGAACCGATCGTGCTGCCCAAGGGCATCGAACTGCTGGCCAGACACCGTGAGGCCGGCGACAAGCTGGTGATCATCACCGCCACCAACCGCTTTGTGACCGGGCCGATTGCAGCACGTTTAGGCGTCGAAACCCTGATCGCCACCGAATGCGAAATGATCGACGGTCGTTACAGCGGGCGCAGCACCGATGTTCCGTGCTTCCGTGAAGGCAAGGTGACCCGGTTGATTCGTTGGCTGGAAGAGACTGGCCACACTCTGGAAGACAGCTATTTCTACAGCGATTCGATGAATGACTTGCCGTTGCTGGAGCAGGTGGCGAATCCGATTGCTGTTGATCCGGATGTAAATCTGCGGGCCGAGGCTGAAAAGCGTGGTTGGCCGGTAATTTCGTTGCGCGATTGAACATCAAAAGATCGCAGCCTTCGGCAGCTCCTACAGGTGTACGCCAAACTCTGTAGGAGCTGCCGAAGGCTGCGATCTTTTCGGGGCATCTCTGGTTTCAAGCCTTAAACCGGCTTGGCCCCCATCAACCCCGCAATGGCGATAAAGCAGACAAAGCTGAACAACGCCAACGCAAACGTAAACTTCCCATTTCCCCCCGCGGGCGCCTTACGCAGCCGATTGAGCCGCACCACCAGCCAGAACCAGCCCAACGCCGCCACGGTATAGAGCACACTGGAAGCCAACAGCCAGGTCTGCCCCAACGGCCAGCCCACCAGATGCACCATCCACCAACCAGTGAACGGCATGCTCAGCAGCGCCAGGCCCATCAACAGCCAGATGAACACCTGCGGTCGTTGCAAGGTACGAGTGTGAGCCGTCGCGTCGCCGTTACGGCGTGTGCGCCAGACCCAGATCGCCAGTCCCAGCGCGCTGATCAACAGCAACACCGTCGCTACGCCATGAGCGATTTTGAGGGCGGTTAACGTTTCCATTGTTCGATTTCCTTATGACTTGCTCGTCAGCGTAGCCGCTCAGCCGAGAAACAGCTGATAGGCCGGGTTGTCGCTTTCGTCCCAGTACGGGTAACCGATTTCTTCCAGCGCGGCCGGTACCAGATGACGCTCGTCGTGCGGCACTTGCAGGCCTGCGACCACACGACCATCGGCCGCGCCGTGGTTGCGGTAGTGGAACATCGAAATGTTCCAGCGCCCGCCGAGTTTGTTAAGGAAGTTGAACAAAGCACCCGGACGCTCCGGGAACTCGAAACGCAGCACCACTTCATCGACAACCTGGGCGGCACGCCCGCCAACCATATGACGAATGTGCAACTTGGCCAGTTCGTTGTCGGTCAGGTCAAGCACCGGGAAACCCTGCTCGGTGAGACTGGCGAGCAGCGCACTGCGAGGGTCGTTGTCTGGATGCGTCTGCACGCCGACAAAAATGTGCGCTTCGCTGCCGGTGTTGTAGCGGTAGTTGAATTCGGTGATCTGGCGCTTGCCGATGGCTTCGCAGAACGCCTTGAAGCTGCCCGGTTTCTCGGGGATGGTCACGGCAATGATGGCTTCGCGGCCCTCGCCCAGTTCAGCGCGCTCAGCCACATGGCGCAAGCGGTCGAAGTTGACGTTGGCACCGGAGTCGATGGCCACGAAGGTATGCCCCGTGACACCGCGTTGCTCGACATACTTCTTGATCCCGGCCACGCCCAAGGCGCCGGCAGGTTCAGTGATCGAGCGGGTATCGTCGTAGATATCCTTGATTGCTGCGCAGATCTCGTCGGTGCTGACGGTGATAACTTCGTCTACGTAATCTTTGCAGATATCGAAAGTGTGCTGGCCGATCTGCGCCACCGCGACGCCATCGGCGAAGAGACCCACAGTTGGCAAAACCACGCGCTCGCCGGCCGCCATGGCGGCTTGCAGGCAGTTGGAGTCATCGGGTTCGACGCCGATGATTTTGATGTCCGGGCGCAGGTATTTCACGTACGCCGCGATCCCGGCGATCAGCCCGCCGCCGCCCACCGGAACGAAGATCGCATCCAGACGCCCCGGGTGCTGGCGCAGAATCTCCATGGCCACCGTGCCCTGCCCGGCAATGGTGTGGGGATCATCGTAAGGGTGAATGTAGACGTAGCCTTTCTCATCGACCAGTTTCAGCGAGTAGGCCAGGGCTTCCGGGAACGAATCCCCGTGCAACACCACTTTGCCGCCGCGCGAACGCACGCCTTCGACCTTGATCTCCGGGGTGGTCTTGGGCATCACGATGGTCGCTTTCACGCCCAGTACCTTGGCCGCCAGGGCCAGGCCTTGCGCATGGTTGCCCGCCGACGCGGTGACCACGCCGCGAGCACGCTCTTCATCGCTCAGTTGCGTCAGCTTGTTATAGGCGCCGCGAATCTTGAACGAGAACACCGGCTGCAAGTCTTCACGCTTGAGCCAGATATCGTTGCCCAGCCGCTCGGAGAGCTGGCGGGCAGTCTGCAATGGGGTTTCTACGGCAACGTCATAAACGCGCGAGGTGAGGATCTTTTTGACGTACTGTTCGAGCATCGGAAAGCATCACTGAGCGGGTTGGGCAGGGCCAAGGAGTCTAACCCGGCTTTTGGGCGGGCGACCACACGAATCAAGAGGTTTTAGCCTCACCAAGGGGATCATGACATCTGTAGGAGCGAGGCTTGCCCGCGAAGACGTCATCACATCCGATACAAGTGTTGGCTGATAGACCGCTTTCGCGAGCAAGCTTCGCTCCTACAGGTGGTGAATGTGACGTTGCGCCGTAAACACGGGCAATGACCTTCCCCCATCGCGAGGCCTATAATGCCGGCCTTTCGTTCCCCTTTCGGCACTTCGGAGCCCGCATGACCCAGGATCAACTCAAACAGGCCGTAGCCCAGGCCGCCGTCGACTTCATCCTTCCAAAACTCGACGACAAGAGCATCGTCGGGGTCGGCACCGGCTCCACCGCCAACTGCTTCATCGATGCCCTGGCCAAGCACAAAGGCGCGTTCGATGGCGCGGTCGCCAGTTCCGAAGCCACCGCCGCACGCCTCAAGGGCCACGGCATTCCGGTGTATGAGCTCAATACCGTCAGCGACCTGGAGTTCTACGTCGACGGCGCCGATGAAAGCGACGAGCACCTGAACCTGATCAAGGGCGGCGGCGCGGCCCTGACCCGCGAGAAGATTGTCGCGGCCGTGGCCAAGACCTTCATCTGCATCGCCGACGCCAGCAAACTGGTGCCAGTCCTCGGTGCGTTCCCGCTGCCGGTGGAAGTGATCCCGATGGCCCGCAGCCACGTGGCCCGCCAACTGGTGAAGCTCGGCGGCGACCCGGTTTACCGTGAAGGCGTGCTGACCGACAACGGCAACATCATCCTCGATGTGTTCAACATGCAGATCACCAACCCGGTGGAGCTGGAAACACAGATCAATGCGATCGTCGGCGTGGTCACCAACGGCTTGTTCGCAGCCCGCCCGGCTGATTTGCTGCTGCTGGGGACGAGTGAAGGCGTGAAAACCCTGCGCGCCCAATAAGGCAAACACCCAACAGTGTGGGAGCGGGCTTGCTCGCGAAGAGGGAGTGTCAGTCGACATCAATGTTGCTGACACACCGCTTTCGCGAGCAAGCCCGCTCCCACATTTGTTTTGGGGTGTTTATCAGTTTTGCGGTGGTTTTTTGAATACGTAGAAAAGATTCGGCTCGCTGACGAGGTACAAGGTGCCGTCGTCGTCCATGGCAATGCCCTCCGCTTGCGGCACAGTCTTCTGCAACCCCTGACGCCCCTTGCTCAGTGACAGGGTGGTCAGCGGTCGCCCATCGACATCCAGTTCCAGAATCAGTCGCGACTCATCCGACAGCGCCAGCAAATGGCCGCTGCGCTCGTCGTATTGCAGGCTCGACAGATCCCGTACGAACATCCCGGCATCACGTTTGGGGTTGTTTACCACATGCACCGCGTAGGACTTCTCCGGGTTGTAGTGCGGAAAACCCTGCACTTCGTAAATCAGCATCGGATCGCGCTCTTTGGCGACAAACAAGCGCTTGCCCACCGAGTCATAGGCCAACCCTTCGAAACCCTTGTTGCCACTCATATGCACGCCGAGGGTTATCTGCTCGGCGTCCGCGGCATCGAGGAACGTCGTGTCCTTCTCCAGATGAATCTTGATTAGCCGCTGCTGGCGCTCGTCGGTGATCACGTAAGTGTCAGCGCTGATGAATTCCACCGCCTCCGGGTCGCCAAACCCGACCAACGCCACACGCCGCAGGATTTTGCCCTCCAGGGACATCTCAATCAGTTCGGCATTTTTGTTGGTGACGGTGAACAGGCTTTTGCGCACGGGATCGAAGGTGAGGGCTGAAACATCGTCGTCCAGACCGTCAATGACTCGCGCCTCGATCACTACCTGATACTGATCCAGGCCAATCGACTGAGCATTCATCGGTTGCCATAGCGTCTGCACATTGAACCAGGTGCGCTCGAACAGACGCAGGTACTGGCCGACGGCAATCAGCACGATCAGCGCAATGACCGACAAGATCAGCATCAGGGGTTTGGGACGGGCAAGTCGGCGCATTCAGGCGAGCTCGGAAACAAGACGGGTGGATGAAATACCACGGCAGTATGAATTCAAGCTTAATGGCCACTGGCCTTCGACCACAATTACCGAAATTCGGCAGCCCCTACCGTTGTTTTTCGAAGCGATAGAACAGGTTCGGCTCACTCACCATGTACAGCGTGCCCGCTTCGTCCATGGTCACGCCTTCGGCACGGGGAATGGTTTTTTTCAGACCATTGAAACCACCCAGCAAAGTCATGAAGCTGACCTGCTCGCCTTTCTCGTCCAATTCCAGCAACAAGTGAGAGTCGGCGGACAGCACCAGGGTATGGCCAGTGCGCGAATCGATGGCCAGGGCTGACAGATTGCGAATATCCAGTTCATCGCTGGACAGCTTTTGCTTGTCTCCCTGGAGGATTGGGCTGCCGTCGCTTTTCCAGCTGAACAACACCGGTGGACGCTCTTCACCCAGCAACAGTTGCTGGTTGCGTGCATCCCAAACGATCGCTTCGAAGGCTTTATTCTGGTTTTTCGACGGACCCAGGTCATATTTCGGGAAACTGGCGATATTCAGTTCGCGAGTATCGGCATCGACCTTGACGATGGAGAGCAGGTGCGAGCGCTCATCGGTGATCGCCAACAAACCATTGCCCATGACCGCCACCCCTTCCGGGTTGCTCCAACCCACCAGCGGCATTTTGCGCAATACATCGCCCTGCAACGTCAGCTCGACCAGGAACGGGTTCTTGCCCATCACCGCAAACAGGGTTTTGGTCTGCGGGTCATAAGACACGTCTGACGCTTCATCCTTCTCCATGCCCGGCAGCTGCTTGGCGTCGATCACCGCCCGGTAATCCGGCAACCAGATACTCTCTTTTTTCTCAGCCGGGCTTTCGAAGCGCTCCATCACCCAGAGCAAGCCGCGATCATCCCAATGCATCGCAAACACGAGGCCATAGACGGCAGCCGCCACCAGCAAAAGCCAGGAATACCAACGCATGACAAAGCGCGAGCGGCGGGCAGTTTTCAGCTTGGGCAGCGGTTGGGTGGCCATGCAGGGATGCGTTCCAGAAATTCAGGCTATGGGTAATAGCACATTGGGACAGGCTCAGACGCCAGAAGCCTCGGAATTATCCAGACAAGATGTGAAAAAAACAGGAAATGGCGGGATTGCCCTGTGTGGACAGAAATTTGCGACCACTAGAAACCATTGTGGGAGCGGGCTTGCCCGCGATGAGGCCATAACAGTCAACATTGATGTTGAATGTCAGACCGCCATCGCGGGCAAGCCCGCTCCCACAGGGTTTTGTGTTGGGTCAGCGGACGCTGCTGGTGAAGCGGCTGGCGCCCGGCAGTTCGAGCACCAGTTCGTCACCGACATTCAGCGGGCCAACGCCCACCGGCGTACCGGTAAGGATCACGTCACCGGCCTGCAGCGAGAAGCAGCCAGCCATGTACTGGATCATTGGCACGATCGGATTGAGCATGTCCTTGCTGTTGCCATCCTGGCGCACTTCGCCATTGATGGTCAGGCGGATGCCAATGTCGGTCAGGTCGGCGAAGGTACTGCTCGCCACGAACGGCGCAATTACCGCCGCGCCATCGAAGGATTTGGCGATTTCCCACGGCAGGCCCTTGGCTTTCAGCTCGGCCTGTTTGTCGCGCAGGGTCAGGTCAAGGGCCGGGGCGATGCCGGAGATGGCATCCAGCACTTCTTCACGACTCGGTTTGGTCGACAACGGCTTGCCGATCAACACAGCGATTTCCGCTTCGTAATGCACCGAGCCACGCTCGGTCGGAATGCTGAAACCGCCTTCCAGCGGCACCACGCAACTGCCCGGCTTGATGAACAGCAGTGGTTCAGTAGGCACCGGATTATCCAGTTCCTTGGCGTGTTCGGCGTAGTTACGGCCGATGCATACCACTTTCCCCAACGGGAAATGAATACGCGTACCGTCGACATACTGGTGCTGATAGCTCATTGACCGACTCCTGCTTCGTGCTCTTAAAGTTCGAAGAATCAAACAGCGAAAATCTTGCCCGGGTTCATGATGCCGTTCGGGTCGAACACCGCTTTGACGGCTTTCATGTACTCGATCTCAACCGGCGAGCGACTGTAGGTCAAGTAGTCACGCTTGGTCATGCCCACGCCGTGTTCGGCGGAAATCGAACCGTTGTACTTTTCGACGGTTTCGAACACCCACTTGTTGACGCTCGCGCACTTGGCGAAGAACTCGTCCTTGCTCAGGTTATCCGGCTTGAGGATGTTCAAGTGCAGGTTGCCGTCGCCGATGTGGCCGAACCAGACGATTTCGAAATCCGGGTAGTGTTCGCCGACGATGGCGTCGATTTCCTTCAGAAATGCCGGGACTTTCGACACAGTGACCGAAATGTCGTTTTTATACGGCGTCCAGTGGGAAATGGTTTCGGAGATGTACTCGCGCAATTTCCACAGGTTCTGCAACTGGGTTTCACTCTGGCTCATTACGCCGTCCAGTACCCAGCCCTGCTCGACGCAGTGCTCGAAGGTTTCCAGAGCGTGGTTGGCCACTTCTTCAGTGGTCGCTTCGAATTCCAGCAGCGCGTAGAACGGGCAATCGGATTCGAACGGTGCCGGCACATCACCGCGCGCCATAACCTTGGCCAAGGCTTTATCGGAGAAGAATTCGAAGGCGGTCAGGTCAAGCTTGCCCTGGAATGCATGCAACACCGGCATGATCGAATCGAAATCGGCGGTGCCGAGGACCATCGCGGTGAGGTTTTTCGGCGCACGATCCAGGCGCATGGTGGCCTCGACCACAAAACCCAGCGTGCCTTCAGCGCCGATGAACAGCTGGCGCAGGTCGTAGCCAGTGGCGTTCTTGATCAGGTCTTTGTTCAGTTCCAGCAAATCGCCCTTGCCGGTGACGACTTTCATGCCGGCTACCCAATTGCGGGTCATGCCGTAGCGAATGACCTTGATCCCGCCGGCATTGGTGCCGATATTGCCGCCAATCTGACTGGAACCGGCCGACGCGAAGTCCACCGGGTAGTACAGACCGTGCTCTTCGGCCTTGTTCTGCAATTGCTCGGTAACCACGCCCGGCTGACAAACGGCCGTGCGGTCGGTCAGGTTCACGTCGAGGATCTGGTTCATGTAGTCGAAGGACACGACCACTTCGCCATTGGCCGCCACCGCCGCAGCCGAAAGCCCGGTACGACCGCCGGACGGCACCAGCGCCACCTTGTGTTCATTGGCCCAACGGACAATGGCCTGGACCTGCTCGGTAGTCTTGGGGAACACAATGGCCGTCGGGGCCGGGGCGAAATGTTTGGTCCAATCCTTACCGTAAGCATTCAGGGAGTCGGCGTCGGTCAGCACCTTGCCAGGCTCAACCAGGGTCTTCAGCTCATCAATCAGCGCAGGATTGGTCATCGACAGAACTCTCGAACAATTCATGGTCATCCTGAAGACGCTTCACGTCGCAGGAATGAGTGTTTAGCGGGGTGCATATGCTAGCATACCGACCCCGCAGGATAGTGCCCAAAGGCTGTTCTGCGGCGACGGCTGTCATGCCGCTCGGGTCAGCGTCTGCTGGCTACTTCCCTGCCAATTTTCTCCGGGATACAGGTTTACGCAGATGAGCAAGACTTCTCTCGATAAGAGCAAGATCAAGTTCCTTCTTCTCGAAGGCGTCCACCAATCGGCTGTCGACGTCCTCAAGGCGGCGGGCTACACCAGCATCGAGTACCTCACAGGTTCTCTGCCGGAAGCCCAACTGAAGGAAAAGATCGCTGATGCTCACTTCATCGGCATTCGCTCCCGCACTCAACTGACCGAAGAGATCTTCGATCATGCGAAGAAACTGGTAGCTGTCGGCTGTTTCTGCATCGGCACCAACCAGGTCGACCTCAACGCGGCTCGCGAACGCGGCATCGCGGTATTCAACGCGCCATACTCCAACACTCGCTCCGTAGCCGAACTGGTATTGGCCGAAGCGATCCTGTTGCTGCGCGGCATTCCTGAGAAGAACGCTTCCTGCCACCGTGGCGGCTGGATCAAGAGCGCAGCCAACTCCTTCGAAATCCGTGGCAAGAAGCTGGGTATCGTCGGTTACGGCTCGATCGGTACTCAGCTGTCGGTCCTGGCTGAAGGCCTGGGCATGCAGGTGTACTTCTACGACACCGTGACCAAGCTGCCACTGGGTAACGCCACCCAGGTCGGTAACCTGCACGAGCTGCTGGGCATGTCCGACATCGTCACCCTGCACGTTCCGGAAACCGCAGCCACCCAGTGGATGATCGGCGAGAAAGAAATCCGCGCCATCAAGAAGGGCGGCATTCTGATTAACGCTGCTCGCGGCACCGTGGTTGAGTTGGACGCCTTGGCGGACGCGATCAAGGACAAGCACCTGATCGGCGCGGCCATCGACGTATTCCCGGTGGAGCCGCGCTCCAACGAAGAAGAGTTCGAAAGCCCGCTGCGTGGCCTGGACAACGTGATTCTGACCCCGCACATCGGTGGTTCCACCGCTGAAGCGCAGGCCAACATTGGTCTGGAAGTGGCAGAAAAACTGGTCAAGTACAGCGACAACGGTACGTCGGTATCGTCCGTGAACTTCCCGGAAGTGGCTCTGCCGGCTCACCCTGGCAAGCACCGTCTGCTGCACATCCACGAGAACATTCCGGGTGTGATGAGCGAGATCAACAAGGTCTTCGCCGAAAACGGCATCAACATTTCCGGTCAGTTCCTGCAGACCAACGAGAAAGTCGGCTACGTCGTGATCGACGTCGATGCCGAATACTCGGAAATGGCGCAAGAGAAGCTGCAGCACATCAACGGCACCATTCGTTGCCGCGTGTTGTTCTGATCGCTGCTTGAGCGACAAAAAAGGGAGACCATCTGGTCTCCCTTTTTCATGCCTGTGGAAAAGTTACTTCACAGTCACGGTGATTTTCTTCGAAACGATCGGCGGATCGAACGGCATGTGACCGCTGTCGCCCAGCTCGAGCTGCAAGGTGTGCTTGCCCGGTGCCAGTTTGATGGTGGCCTCGGTTTGCGCCTTGCCGAAGTGCATGTGGTTGGCATCTGTCGGAATCGGTGCGCCTTCGGCAGGTAGCTTGTCGACATCGATCAGCAAGTGATGGTGACCCGTGTTTTTGGTGACATCACCGGCCGGGGCAAGTGAGATGTCCTTCACGCCAAACTTGACCTTGAACTCCTGCCCCACCGTCGCACCGTCTTCCGGGGAAACGATGAACGCTTGAGCACCTTTGGGAGCAGGTGTGGCAGCCGTTGCCAGCATCGATGCACCCAGCAACAGGCCAGCCAGTGCTGCACGTGACATAAAGCTTTTCATTCTCTTCTCCAGTTTTTCCGTAAAATTCGCTCGACCGTGACAACTTCACGGCCATTCGTTGTCGAAGGCACACGACAACCATAGCAAAGCGAGCCTGAACAGCGCGTCGCGATAAATGAATTCAAGGAGTGACCATGCGCTTTTTGCCTGGCCTGATCTGCCTGCTACCCCTTTTGAGCCCTTTGGCTCATGCCGAACTGATTGACGATGTAAACGACCGCGGCGAATTGCGCATTGCCCTTGAGGCTAATACCCCGCCCTTCAATTTCAAGGATGAGGACAAACTGACCGGGTTTGAGGTCGAGCTGGGGCAGTTGCTGGCCAACGAACTGGATGTCCGCGCCGACTTTGTCGTTACCGATTCCAACGATCTGCTGACCGGTGTCGAAAGCGGCAAGTACGACATCGCCATCAACCACATCACAGAGACCCCGGCGCTCACGGAACGTTTCGACTTCAGCCAACCTTACATTCAAACCAATGCGCAATTGATCGCGCAGAAAGAAGAGCCGCGCTCAATATTGCTGGTGCAGTCGCTGACGGAGGAAAAGCCGAAAGCCGACCAGACCGTGAGCCTGGCGATTCCGTTTCAGAAGGGTAACCCGGCATTTCATGCCAGCCTGGAAAACGCACTGCAGCGGATCAAGGCGGATGGTCGGCTGGAAGCGCTGTCACAGAAGTGGTTGGGTGCTGATACGAGTGTGGCGCCGAACCCCTAAAGCGCTGAAGATTTAATGTGGGAGCGGGCTTGCTCGCGAATGCGGTGTGTCAGGCAACATTAATGTCGACTGATACTCCCTCTTCGCGAGCAAGCCCGCTCCCACATGGGTTTTGGGCAAGACGTTAGTTCAGGGTTGCCAGGGCTGCCGCCGCTTGTGGCAACTCCAGTTCGCTGAAGACTTGAACGCCATTACGCTTGAGCAATGCCGCGGTGACACCCTCACCGCTGACCTTCACGCCACTGAACGTCCCGTCATAGGTCAACAGATTCCCGCAAGACGGGCTGTTGGCCTTGAGCACGGCAATGCGGATGCCATGCTTTTCCACGAGCGCCAGCGCCTGATAAGCCCCCGAAAGAAACGCGGCACTGACGTTCTCGCCCTCGGTGGTGATGACCGATGCAAGGCCATCAAGCACTTCACCGCCCTGCCCGCCCGGAATCTCTGCCGCGGCTCTTGGCGTCGGCAAACCGCCGGCGACTTCCGGGCACAACGGCACCACCCGGCCTTCGGCAATCCACTGTTCCAACAGATTGAATGGCCCACTGGCGCCACCGTCGTAACGGACGCGGTGACCGAGCAAACAGCGGCTTACCAGAATCTTTTGCATGATCAGAACGGCTCGTTGCCACGACGGCGGAACCAGCCCGTCAACGACAGGCGATCTCGGGTCGCGGGCAGGACTTCGTGGGGGACTTCGCCCGACAGGAACACCACCAGGCATCCGCCAGTGGGGACCACATCATGTTCGACACCTTCGTCCAGGTACATGCGCAACTGACCGCCATGCTCGGGCAGCCAGGCGTCATTGAGGTAGATCACCGCCGAGACCATGCGTCGGTCGTCGTCGCGGAACCGGTCGACATGCTTGAGGTAGAAAGCGCCAGGCGGGTACAGGGCGAAATGGCTCTCGAAATCTTCCAGGCCCAGAAACAAACTGCGATTCATCGCCTCACGCAGGCTGTCCATCAACCCCAGATAGCTGTCGCAGGCCTCGACCTGACCGGGTTCGAGCCATTGGATATGGTCACCGCGAATGCCCTCGCGGATCTCCGAAAACGGCCCGCGCCCCACAGCAGCAGGGGAGAGTTCGCCCTCGGCGGCACGTTTGCGGCACTCGGCCGCCAGTGCCCGGGTCAGATCCAGAGGCAGGAAAATATTCTGCTGCGACCAGCCACGCTCAGCCAGGTCGTCGACGATACGTAACAGCAGCGGATGATCAGAGGATATTTGCATGGCGCGCATAGTATTCCTGTGCCCGCAAATCCGACAGAGCCGCGCAGCGGAGGATTGGTCGGATAAGGCACGCAACCTGATACGAATTCTCGACAAGTACGAATGCCGCACGGAGAATAGTCGCCTGCTGACAGGAGTCCCTATGCGCCGTTTGCTTTTTTCACTGCTGATGTTCTGTGTTTTGCCCGCCTGGGCAGACGGCCACGACCAGTTGTACAAGGTCGCCGGTTGGCCAGAACAACGCGCGCATTTCAACGATGCTCTCTCCGCCGCTCAGCAGCGGTACCAGAACAGCCTGCCGCCGGCGGTGTTTCAGGCCCTGGTCAACAACAGCAATCAACGCTTTGCGCCCAAAGCCATGGATCAGCGTGCCGAAGCGCAACTGCGCAAGAAGCTTGCCGATCCGAAACCTGCGCTGACTTTCTTTCAATCGCCCCTGGGCAAGAAAATTGTCGCCGCCGAACTGCTGGCCACCCGTCGCGATCAATTGGCGAAAAACGCCAAGGGCTTGCCGAAAATGCAGGCCAGCGATACCCGTCAGCTGATCATCGGCCACCTCGCCCAGGCCCTGCCCGCCCGTGAGGCCGGTGCTGAAGTCAGCCTGGCGATTGCGGGTGTGGCGGCCGACAGCCTGAGCTCGATGATCCCCGGCCTGCTCGGTGGCGGTCAGGCTCAAGGCATGTTGAATGGTCAGCGCCAGCGCCTGATGGAGCAGATCGGCGCTGATCTGAACAACACGCTGCTGTATGTCTATCGCGACCTGTCGGATGAAGAGCTGGAAGAGTTCGCGACCTTTGCCGAATCCATTGAAGGCAAGGCTTACTACCAAGCGGCATTGGCGGCGATTCGGGCGGGGTTGGCGGTGGGGCAGAGTACGTCGAGCCTCAGTCAATAATATTCAGCGTCTGGAAGATCGCTTTCGCGAGCAAGCCCGCTCCCACACTTGATCTGTGGCGTACATAAATTCTGTATCCGCTGGAGATCTAATGTGGGAGCGGGCTTGCCCGCGATGAGGCCCTGACTACCACTAAAGATTCCGCCCCTTCATCCGCCGGGTCAAAAACCCGAAATACTCCTCCCGCAACCCCGGCGTCTCATTTGCCAGATGATGCCGCGCCTCAGGCAACATCAGCACCTGAGGCCGATCGAACTTGCCGCGCAATACATCAAGGTTGTGCTTCCAGTCCACGGTCATGTCCGCCTGCCCCTGCACGATCAGCGGCTGCCGCGGGCTCTTCGGTGCCGCTTCGATGCGCTTGATCCACCGTCCCAGCGCACCGACCCAAGCCGTGGGCAGACGCAGCGGTTGCAGCGGATCGGCTTGCAGGAACGTCAGGAAGTCAGGGTCGTTGGAGTTCTCGCTAAAACGCCGGGCGATGCCTTTGACGAACGGCTTGAGCAGGTAATAACTGAGCTGCGACCAGCCCCACGCTCGCGGCCGCACCAGTGGCGACAGCAGAATCACTTGCCCCTGGGCCGGACTGTTCGCGCCCTGATTGAGCACATGATCGATCACGATCGCCCCGCCGGTGCTTTGCCCGCACAAGTGCCAAGGCTGCGGAAGGCCCAGCGATTGCGCCTCGGCCAATAGCCCTTGCAGGGTGCTCTGATACTCGGCGAAATCCTTGATGCTCGCCCGTTCGCCACTGGACAAGCCATGCCCCGGCAGGTCACAGGCGATTACCGCAAAACCCTGGTCCAGCGCCCACTCGATCACATGCCGATAGAGCCCGGTGTGATCGTAAAAACCGTGAAACAAAAACAGCGTCGCCTTCGCCCGCTCGGGCCACCAGAGCTGGCTGACCACTTCATAGCCATCGACCTCGAAACGCCCCAGGCCACTGCGCAAGGTTCGCTGGGGAAAATCCAGCCCATAAAAATGCTGATAGGCCATGGCCTCCGTCGACAGCGGCTGCCACTCGGCCAATGGCCGCAGGCTGGCACGCAAATGATCGGGGTCGAAAGTGGCAGGCATGGGCTATTCCAGAGCGCGAAATGGACTTTATGGGCCTGCGATATTCATCTGTCGCGGCAAGCATGGCAAGCTAGCCGACCTTCGAGGATTGAAACCCATGCGTCCGGCCTACCGCACCACACTGCTTGCCAGCCTGCTCGCCCTAGTGTGTGCCGGCGTGCTGTGGGCCGCCTATGACTGGTTTCAGGGGCGCTACTTGCGCGCCTTCAGTTCGCACACTGCGGTGTTCTCCGGCGACCCGTTGCGCCTGCCGGACGAACTTGCCGGCCCCGGCGCCATTCGCCTGGTGCACTTCTGGGACCCAGCCTGCCCGTGCAATGTCGGCAACCAACAACACCTGACCGAACTGGTTGAGCAGTATGTACCGCAGGGCGTCGAGTTCTATGCGGTCCAAAAGCCCGGCAGCCATGGTCAATTGCCCAGCACGTTGAGTCGCCTCAAAACCATCTCTGTCCTGCCAGGTTCTGAACAGATCCCTGCCAGCCCGGCGGTGGCGATCTGGGACCGCAGTGGCAGGCTGGCGTATTTCGGTCCGTACAGCGAAGGCCTGACCTGCAATTCGAGCAACAGCTTTATCGAGCCCATTCTGCAAGCGCTGAATGAAGGCCGGGCGGTGAACGCCACCCACACGCTGGCGGTAGGTTGCTACTGCCCGTGGCCTGCTGAGGTGGTGAAGTAAGGCATTCCTGACTTTTCCAGGACCGCGATGCCCGGCACAGGAGGTCTGTGCTACACGTTTGCAGCCCACACGGGCGGCAATCCCGAAAGAACAAGGAGTCACCATGAAACGCGTCCTGACCGTACTTGCCTTGCTGATCGTCGTACTCGTCGCCGGGGGCGGCTGGTATGTGTACAGCAAGCAACCGACGCGCCAGGGCCAGGTGGAGTTGCAGCACCTGCAAGGTTCGGTGACCGTGCGCTACGACGTGCGCGGCGTGCCGCATATCCGTGCCGAAAACGAAACCGACCTCTACCGCGCCCTCGGCTACGTGCATGCTCAGGACCGACTGTTCCAGATGGAAGCCATGCGGCGCCTGGCCCGTGGAGAGCTGGCCGAAGTCCTCGGCCCGAAACTGATCGACACCGACAAACTGTTTCGCAGCCTGCGCATCCGCGAACGGGCTGAAAGTTACGTGGCCGCGCTGGATCGTCAGTCTCCGGCGTGGAAAGCGCTGCAAGCCTATCTGGACGGCATCAATCAATATCAGGACAGCCACGCTGCGCCGGTAGAGTTCGATGTACTGGGGATCCCCAAGCGCCCTTTCACCGCCGAAGACAGCATCAGCATCGCTGGCTACATGGCCTATAGCTTTGCCGCGGCGTTTCGCACCGAACCGTTGCTGACTTACGTGCGTGACCAACTGGGCGCCGAGTACCTGAACATCTTCGATCTCGACTGGCAGCCCAAGGGCGTGCTGGCCAAAAGGCGCACCAACCCTGCACCGGCCCTCACTGCCAATGACTGGACGGATCTGAACGCCCTCGCCCGTTTGAGTGAGCAGGCGCTGGCCGACAATGGCCTGCCGCAATTCGAAGGCAGCAATGCCTGGGTGATTTCCGGCAACCGCAGCAAAAGCGGTAAACCACTGCTGGCCGGTGACCCGCACATTCGCTTCTCGGTGCCGTCGGTGTGGTACGAAGCGCATCTGTCGGCGCCGGGTTTCGAGCTGTATGGCTACCATCAAGCACTGGTGCCGTTTGCGTTTCTCGGCCATAACCTGGACTTCGGCTGGAGCCTGACAATGTTCCAGAACGACGATCTGGACCTGATCGCAGAGAAGGTCAACCCGGACAACCCGAACCAGGTCTGGTATCGCGGCCAGTGGGTCGACATGGTCAACACCGAACAACAGATCGCGGTCAAAGGCCAGTCACCGGTCACGCTGACCCTGCGCCAGTCGCCCCACGGCCCGATCATCAACGATGCACTCGGCACCGCCGCCGGCAAGACGCCGGTCGCCATGTGGTGGGCCTTCCTCGAGACGCCGAATCCGATCCTCGATGGCTTCTACCAGCTCAACCGCGCCGACACCCTGGCCAAGGCCCGTGCCGCGTCGGCCAAGGTTCAGGCTCCGGGGCTGAACATCGTCTACGCCAACGCCAAGGGCGACATCGGTTGGTGGGCCTCGGCGTTGCTGCCCAAGCGCCCGACCGGGGTGAAGCCCGGTTTCATCCTCGACGGCAGCACCCCTCAGGCGGACAAGGAAGGTTTCTACCCGTTCAGCGCCAACCCACAGGAAGAGAACCCGGCGCGGGGCTATATCGTCTCGGCCAACTTCCAGCCGGTGTCGCCGACCGGCATGGAAATTCCCGGTTACTACAACCTCGCCGATCGCGGTCAGCAGCTCAATCGTCAACTCAGCGACAAGAACGTGAAGTGGGACAACGACTCCAACCAGAAGCTGCAACTGGGCACCACCACCGACTACGGTCCGCGCTTGCTGGCGCCGTTGCTACCGGTACTGCGTGAAGTGGTGAGCGATCCCGCCGAGCTAAAACTGGTCGAGCAACTGGCACAGTGGAGCGGCGATTACCCGCTGGACTCCATCAGCGCCACGCTGTTCAACCAGTTTTTGTTCAACCTTACCGACGCGGCGATGCGCGATGAACTGGGCAATGACTTCTTCGAAACGCTGCTCCCGACCCGAGTGATCGATGCCGCACTGCCGCGTCTGGCAGCCTCCGCCGACTCACCGTGGTGGGACAACCGCAACACCCCCGGCAAGGAAACCCGCGCCGATACGGTCAAGGTCGCCTGGCAAGCGAGCATGGCTCACCTCAAGACCACCCTGGGCGCCGATTCCACACAATGGCAGTGGGGCAAGGCGCACACCTTGACTCACGGCCATCCGCTGGGGACGCAGAAACCGCTGGAGCGGATCTTCAACGTCGGGCCGTTCGCGGCGCCCGGCACCCACGAAGTGCCGAACAACCTCTCGGCCAAGATCGGCCCGGCGCCGTGGCCTGTGACTTACGGCCCGTCGACGCGACGGCTGATCGACTTCGCCGACCCGGCCCACAGCCTGACCATCAACCCGGTCGGCCAGAGCGGCGTGCCGTTCAACAGCCACTATGCCGATCAGGCCGAGGCGTATATCGAAGGGGTTTATTACCAGGCGCATTTCAATGAGGAAGAAGTGACGGCCAATACCCGTAGTACGTTGAAGCTGTTGCCAGCGCGTTCGGGGCAATAGATTTTTTGTTGGCCCGGCTGACGCCTTCGCGAGCAAGCCCGCTCCCACATTAGACCGTGCCTGTCTGAACAACTCGGTCAACTGTGGGAGCGGGCTTGCTCGCGAAGGGGCCATGACAAGCAACACAATATGCCGCTAAACCATCACCGCAAAATTCAACCTGAACTGCTGCGGTGTCACTCCCAGCCTGCGGTTGAACACACTGCGCATGTGCTGGGCATCGCGAAACCCGCACTGATACGCCACGGTTTTCAGCGGCGCATGGGTGCTTTCGAGCATCACCCGCGCCGCGTCCACCCTCGCCCGTTCGACAAATTCCGCCGGGGTGATTTTCGCCTCCTTGGCAAACACCCGGGAAAAGTTGCGCGTGCTCATGTTGGCGGCGTTGGCCAGATCAGCAATGGTCAGGTCGCCATTGAGGTTGGCCAACACATAGAGCTGGACCAACGCCACCGCCGAAGTCGGTTCGGCATGGGGCGTGAGGAACGGGCTGAACTGCGATTGCCCGCCCGAGCGCTGAGTGAACACCACCAGCCGCTTGGCCACGCTGAGTGCCACGTCCGGCCCGTGATCCCGGGCCAGCAGATACAGCGACAAATCGATCCCCGCCGTAACCCCGGCCGAGGTGTAAAGCTCGCCGTCCTGCACGTACAAACGATCAGCCTCGACCTGAGTCGACGGGCACAACTGCGCCAGCGCCGCGGCATCACCCCAATGGGTGGTGACTGTTCGCCCATCGAGCAGTCCGGCCCGGGCGAGCATGAAGGCGCCGTTGCAGATCGAGCCAAAACGTTGCGCCCGCGCGCAGGCATCGCGCAACCAGGTATCGAACGCCGCGCCAAAATTCATGAACGGCAACTGCGGCCCGCCCGCCACCAACAGCAAGTCATAAGTTTCCAGCGCTTCACTGAAATGCCGGTGGGCATTGAGTGACAAACCGTTGGAGCACGCCATCACCCCATGCTCGACACCGATAACCTCCAGCCGATAGTGATCCTCCGGGGCCAGAAAGCGATTGGCTTCGGAAAACACATCCATGGGGCCGGTGACGTCCAGCGACTGGACGCCTGGGAACACCACGATGGCAATGGTTTTACTCATGGTTCAAGTTCACCTTCACATTGAAAAGATCGCAGCCTTCGGCAGCTCCTACATGGGATTGCGCCCCCCTGTAGGAGCTGCCGAAGGCTGCGATCTTTTCTGGCTGATCACCCTCAACCCTAGCCAATCCAAGCCCAACAAGCGAGGTTGGCGCGATAGGCAGGTTCATTGGCCGGGATCGCAGCCATGGATCGATTGTCCGGTTTCGGCTGCGCGAACAGACTGACCCCATCAGCGCCGCCACGGCGTTCCCCATGAGGAAAGCACCATGAGCAGCATCATCGCCGGTATCAAAATCCCCGACAGCGCGTTGGCCAGGGCCACCACTGAATACATTCGCGACATCGAGTCCGACCTGCTGTTTCACCACTCACGCCGGGTGTTTCTGTTTGGTGCCTTGAGCGGTGAGCGCAAGCAGTTGGCCTACGACCCGGAGCTGCTGTACGTCGGCGCGATGTTCCATGATTTGGGCCTGGTGGAAGGTTATCGCAGCGATGACGAACGCTTCGAAGTCGACAGTGCCAACGCAGCCAAAGCATTCCTCAAACCCTACGGTTTGTCCGACGACGATATCGAACAGGTGTGGCTGTCGATTGCCCTGCACACCACACCGGGCGTGCCGCAACACCTGCGTCCCAACGTGGCGCTGGTGACTGCCGGCGTCGAGATGGATGTGCTGGGCATCGACTATGCGGCGTTTTCCACCGTGCAGCGTGAAGCAGTGGTGCATGCGCATCCACGGGGTGAAGGGTTCAAGGAGTGCATCCTGTGTGCGTTCGCCAATGGCTTCAAACATAAGCCGGACAGCACTTTTGGCACCGTGAACGCGGATGTGCTGGTGGACAGCGAGCCGGGCTTCAAGCCGATGAACTTCGTCGAGATCATCCGCAAATCACCTTGGGTGGCATAAACCAATGTGGGAGCGGGCTTGCTCGCGAAGGCGGTGTGTCAGTCAACATGGATGTTGAATGTCAGTCCGTCTTCGCGAGCAAGCCCGCTCCCACAGTGGATTTGGGTTGGCCACACATGCGTGGTCAACCCGGCATCAAGCTCAAGCCGCTTCCGGCGCCTGCGCCCGGCGCACGTCCGGTTGTTTCCAGGAATCGGCGGCGCCTTCTTCGATGGCCTGCTGGATCGCACGCTTGCGAATCTCTTCGGCACGACGGCTGAAGTACCAGACCAGGAACGTCACCAGCGACACCGCCAGCAGAATCAGGCTGGCCACGGCGTTGATCTCGGGCTTCACGCCCAGGCGCACCGCCGAGAACACTTCCATCGGCAAGGTCGTGGAACCCGGACCGGACACGAAGCTCGCCAGCACCAGGTCATCCAGCGACAAGGCAAACGACATCATGCCCCCCGCCGCCAGCGATGGTGCGATCATCGGGATGGTGATCAGGAAGAACACCTTCCACGGCCGCGCGCCCAGGTCCATGGCCGCCTCTTCGATGGACAGGTCCAGCTCACGCAAACGCGCCGAGACCACCACCGCCACATACGCTGCACAGAACGTGGTGTGGGCGATCCAGATGGTGACGATGCCGCGCTCCTGTGGCCAACCGATCATCTGCGCCATGGCCACGAACAGCAGCAACAGCGACAGACCGGTGATCACTTCCGGCATCACCAGCGGTGCGGTGACCAGACCACCGAACAGCGTGCGGCCCTTGAAGTGGGTGATACGCGTCAGCACGAAGGCCGCCAGCGTCCCCAGTGCCACCGCTGCAATCGCCGTGTAGCAGGCGATTTCCAGCGAACGCACCACCGAGCCCATCAGTTGGGTGTTGTCCATCAACCCCACGTACCACTTGATCGACCAGCCGCCCCACACCGTCACCAGTTTCGAGGCGTTGAACGAGTAGATCACCAGGATCAGCATCGGCGCGTAGATGAACAGCAAACCCGCTACCAGCATGAAACTTGAGAAACGGAAGCGCTTCATTCCTTGCCCTCCATTTCTTTGGCCTGACTACGGTTGAACAGGATAATCGGCACAATCAGGATCGCCAGCATCACCACCGCAAGCGCTGACGCCACCGGCCAGTCACGGTTGTTGAAGAACTCTTGCCAGAGCACTTTACCGATCATCAGGGTTTCCGGACCACCGAGCAGTTCCGGGATCACGAACTCACCCACCACCGGAATGAACACCAGCATGCAGCCGGCGATGATGCCGTTCTTGGACAACGGAATGGTGATTTTCCAGAAGCTGTTGAAGGTGCTCGAACCCAGGTCGGACGCGGCTTCCAGCAGGCTGTTGTCGTGTTTAACCAGGTTGGCGTAGAGCGGCAGGATCATGAACGGCAGATAGGAATAAACGACCCCGATATAGACCGCGAGGTTGGTGTTGAGGATCTGCAGCGGCTCGTCGATCCAGCCCATGCTCATCAAGAAGCCGTTAAGCAGCCCGTTGTTACTGAGAATGCCCATCCACGCATAAACGCGGATCAGGATCGCGGTCCAGGTCGGCATCATGATCAGCAGCACCAGCACCGTTTGCAGCTCTTTGCGGGCGCTGGCAATGGCGTAGGCCATCGGGTAGCCGATCAGCAAACAGAGGACGGTGCTGATCAGCGCCATCTTCAATGAGCCGAGGTAAGCGGCGATGTACAACTCGTCATCGCCCAGCATCGCGTAGTTGCTCAGGTTAAGCAGCACCTGGAGCTTCTGGTCGATGAAGCTATAGATCTCGGTGTACGGCGGAATGGCCACGTCGGCTTCGGCGAAGCTGATCTTCAATACGATGAAGAACGGCAGCATGAAGAACAGGAACAGCCAGATGAAGGGAACCCCGATGACCAGCTGACGGCCACCGGGAATTATTCGATTGAGCCGGCGTTTGAATTTGCGCATGTTCATGAGCGAAGTACCACGCCGCTGTCGTCTTCCCAGTACACGTAAACCTGGTCACCCCAGGTTGGGCGCTGGCCGCGGCGCTCGGCGTTGGCGACGAAGGACTGCACCAGTTTGCCGCTCGGCAATTCGACGTAGAACACCGAGTGGCCGCCGAGGTAGGCAATGTCATGCACTTTGCCGCTGGACCAGTTGTGTTCGCAGGTCGGCATGTCGGCCGTCACCAGCAGTTTTTCCGGACGGATCGCGTAGGTCACGGACTTGTCCTGCACCGAGGTGCTGATGCCGTGACCCACATAGATACTGCGGTCCAGATCCTTGCAGGTGATCAGCGCATGGCCCTCGGCGTCGTCCACCACTTCGCCTTCGAATATGTTGACGTTGCCGATGAATTCGCAGACCAGACGGCTGGTCGGGGTTTCGTAGATGTCGATCGGGCTGCCGATCTGGGCGATCCAGCCCAGGTGCATGATCGCGATGCGCTCGGCCATGGTCATGGCTTCTTCCTGGTCGTGGGTCACCATCACGCAGGTCACGCCGACCCGCTCGATGATCTCGACCAATTCCAGCTGCATTTGCGAGCGCAGTTTCTTGTCCAGCGCGCCCATCGGTTCGTCTAGCAGCAACAGCTTCGGCCGCTTGGCCAACGAACGCGCCAGCGCCACACGCTGACGCTGACCGCCGGACAACTGATGGGGTTTGCGCTTGGCGTACTGGCTCATCTGCACCAGCTTGAGCATCTCGGCCACGCGAGCGTCGACTTCAGCCCCCGGAATCTTGTCCTGCTTGAGGCCGAAGGCGATGTTCTGCGCCACGGTCATGTGCGGGAACAAGGCATAGGACTGGAACATCATGTTGATCGGTCGCTCGTACGGCGGCATGTCCGTGATGTCTACGCCATCGAGGTAAATGCGCCCCTCCGTGGGCCGTTCGAAACCTGCCAGCATCCGCAGCAAGGTGGATTTGCCCGAACCCGAGCCGCCGAGCAAGGCGAAGATTTCGCCTTTCTTGATTTCCAGGGACACGTCGTCCACGGCAATCGTCTCGTCGAACTTTTTTGTGACCCGGTCGATTTTGACCAGCACCTGTTTAGGTGTCTGGTCGCCCTCGAGGGCTTTCTTATAGGCGCCGGAGGCAACTGCCATTTACGAAACTCCCAACAGAATTTGCAGTTCGCTCAACGTGGCGAACCTGGATAGTTTGAAGCTATTTGCCCGACTTGACCTTGGTCCAGCTGCGCGTCATCAAACGTTGAATGTTCGGTGGCAACTCGGTGGAGACGTATGTCTTGTCGAGGACCGCTTGCGGTGGATATACCGATGCGTCGGTGCGTATAGACTGTTCCATCAGTTTGTCCGACCCGGGATTCGGGTTGGCGTAGCCAACGGAATTGCTGACCTGGGCAATCACCTCGGGTTTCAGCAAATAGTTGATGAAGGCATGGGCTTCTTTGGCGTTGGCGGCATCCTTGGGGATCGCCAGCATGTCGAACCAGAGCGCGCCGCCTTCTTTCGGAATCGAGTAGGCGATGTTCATGCCTTTGCCGGCTTCATCTGCGCGGGCCTTGGCCTGGAACATGTCGCCGGAGAAACCGATCGCCACGCAGATGTCACCGTTGGCCAAGTCTGCGATGTATTTGGATGAGTGGAAATACGTCACGTAAGGCCGCACTGCCAGCAACTTGGCTTCAGCCTTTTTGTAGTCTTCGGGGTTGGTGCTGTTGGCGTTCAGGCCCATGTAGTTGAGGACCGTGGGCATCATTTCATCGGCGGAGTCGAGGAACGCCACGCCACAGCTGTGCAGCTTCTTGATGTTCTGCGGTTCGAACACCACATCCCAGGAATCGATCTTGTCGAGGCCCAGCACTGCCTTGACCTTGTCGACGTTGTAACCGATGCCGTTGGTGCCCCACAGATATGGTACAGCGTACTGATTGCCCGGATCGTTCTGTTCCAGGCGCTTGAGCAGTACCGGGTCGAGGTTGGAGTAGTTGGTCAGCTTCGATTTGTCGAGCTTCTGAAAAGCGCCAGCCTTGATCTGCTTGCCAAGGAAATGGTTGGACGGCACGACCACGTCATAACCGGTACGCCCGGCCAGTAACTTGCCTTCCAGGGTTTCGTTGGAATCGAATACGTCATACACCGGCTTGATGCCGGTTTCTTTCTGGAAGTCGGCCAGGGTGGTTTCACCGATGTAGTCCGACCAGTTATAAATATGCACTGTGCCAGCGGCCTGAACACTGACAGCCAGTGTCAGCCCGGCGCCGACCAGCAGGGCATTACGCAACAAAGAAAAAATAGGCACGTGGAGGTCCTCTAAAATTAGTTGGGCCCAAGTTGCCCCGCGTTACATGACAGCCATGGCTGCCTGGCAACAAAACCGGCGCGCAACTTACCCTCGAAAAACCGTTCCAGCAAAACTTTCTGTCATTTAATTATTCCTGTTGCCGCCGGCGCGTAGACGACGGCAACAGGTAGTTACCTCAAACCGGCTTACTTACCGGATTTGATCTTGGTCCAGCTGCGAGTCAGGATCCGCTGGGTCGCGGCCGGCAAGTCGGCAATCGCGTACAGCTTGGCCAGTACTTCCGCTGGCGGGTAGATGCCTGGATCGCTGGTGATTTCTTTATCAACCAGTGCGGTAGACGCCGCGTTACCGTTCGGGAAACGTACGGCGTTGGTGATTTCAGCCATGATTTCCGGCTTCTGCAGGAAGGTCATGAACTTGTAGGCGCCTTCGACGTTTTCGGCATCTTTAGGGATGGCGACCATGTCGTAGAAGCTGCCGGCACCTTCTTTCGGAATGTTGTAGCTGACTTTCACCTTGTCACCGGCTTCAGCGGCGCGAGCCTTGGCCTGGTAGATGTCACCCGAGTAACCCACGGCGACGCAGATGTTGCCGTTGGCCAGGTCGGAGATGTACTTGGACGAGTGGAAGTAGCCCACCGAAGGACGAATCTTCAGGAACAGCGCTTCGGCTTCAGCCAGTTGTTTCTTGTCCTGGCTGTCGGTTGGATAGCCCAGGTAATGCAACGCCACCGGAATCATCTCGGTTGGCGAATCGAGGAAGCTGATACCGCACGCCTTCAACTTGGCAGCGTTTTCAGGTTTGAACAGCAAGTCCCAGGAGTTGGTCGGTGCATCGGCACCCAATGCAGCCTTGACCTTCTCGGCGTTGAAACCGATACCGATCGAACCCCACATGTAAGGGAATGCGTGCTCGTTACCCGGGTCGCTTACCGATACCGCTTTAAGCAGGTCCGTGTTCAGGTTTTTCCAGTTAGGCAGCTTGGACTTGTCCAGCTTCTGGTAAACGCCGGCCTTGATCTGTTTGGCCAGGAAGTTGTTCGACGGCACGACGATGTCGTAGCCGGACTTGCCCGCCAGCAGCTTGGCTTCAAGGGTTTCGTTACTGTCGAACACGTCGTAGACGACTTTGATGCCCGACTCGGCCTCGAACTTCTTGACGGTATCCGGTGCGATGTAATCGGACCAGTTGTACACGTGCAGCACCTTGTCGTCAGCCTGAACGGCACCCGCCATCACGCCCATCAGGGACATGGCGAGGAGGGTCTTGCCAGCTATCTTCATACCTAATGCCTTCATGGGTAATGCTCCAATTTTTCTTTTTAACCACGTGCTCAGCGGCCTGTTACTGGGCATCCGAACAACCGGTAGTCTGGCAAGATCCAAGGCAGGCTTTCAAGGAAAGACCCATCCTTTGTTTGCACTGAGCGAAGTGCAATCTTCACACCTCGCTCAGAGCCTAGCACTTAGCCCTGCAACGCACTCAGGGTCAGGTCCAGGCACTTGCGCGCCTTGGTCACCAACTCGTCGATTTCAGCCGGTGTAATCACCAGTGGCGGAGCAATGATCATGGTGTCACCGACGGCGCGCATGATCAGGCCGTTTTCGAAGCAGAACGTGCGGCAGATCATGCCGACGCCCTTGCCTTCGTAACGTTTGCGGGTGGCTTTGTCCTGAACCAGTTCGATGGCCCCCAACAGACCGACCCCACGCACTTCCCCCACCAACGGGTGATCGCTCAGTTCCCGTAGACGCTTTTGCAAATAAGGTGCCGTTTCTGTACGCACGCGCTCGACAATTTTCTCGTCGCGCAGGATACGAATGTTTTCCAGCGCTACTGCAGCGGCCACCGGGTGCCCGGAATAAGTGAAACCGTGGTTGAAATCGCCACCTTCGTTGAGCACCTCGACCACGTCGTCATGCACGATCAGGCCACCCATGGGGATGTAGCCGGACGTCAGGCCTTTGGCGATGGTCATCATGTGAGGCTTGAGGTCGTAGAAATCGGTACCGAACCACTCACCGGTACGGCCGAAACCGCAGATCACTTCGTCGGCCACGAACAGAATGTCGTACTTGGCGAGGATTTCCTTGATGCGCGGCCAGTAGCTGTCTGGCGGAATGATCACGCCACCAGCGCCCTGGATCGGCTCGGCAATAAAGGCACCGACGTTGTCGACGCCGACTTCCAGAATCTTCTCTTCCAGCTGATTGGCCGCCCAGATACCGAACTCGTTCGACGTCATGTCGCCGCCTTCGCCGAACCAGTACGGCTGGGCAATGTGGACGATGCCCGGGATCGGCAAGTCGCCCTGTTCGTGCATGTACGTCATGCCACCCAGGCTCGCGCCGGCCACGGTAGAACCGTGATAGCCGTTCTTGCGACTGATGATGACTTTCTTCTTCGGCTGGCCCTTGATCGCCCAGTAGTGGCGAACCATCCGCAGCATGGTGTCGTTGCCTTCGGACCCGGAACCGGTGAAGAACACGTGATTCATGCCTTCAGGCGCGACGTCGGCGATGACCTTGGCCAGCTCCAGCACCGGCGGGTGAGCCGTCTGGAAGAACAGGTTGTAATAAGGCAGTTCGCGCATCTGCTTGCTGGCGGCATCGGCCAGCTCATCGCGACCGTAGCCGATCGCCACACACCACAGGCCGGCCATGCCATCGAGGATCTTGTTGCCTTCGCTGTCCCAGAGGTAAACGCCCTTGGCGCTGGTGATGATCCGCGGGCCTTTCTCTTTCAGCTGCTTGAAGTCGCTGAACGGGGCCAGGTGGTGATCGTTGCTCAGGGCTTGCCATTCACGGGTTTGCGGGTTGTTGCTGGTCATGCGAATTCTCCTAAGATTCGAGTGGAGGGCGCCGCCAAGCGCAGCGGCGCCCGGCGCATCAGACGGCGAAGAGCAGGAACTCCCGCTCCCACGAACTGATCACGCGCTTGAAGTTTTCATGCTCGGCCCGCTTGACCGCGATGTAGCCCGTGATGAATTTCTTGCCCAGGTACTTTTCGATGGTCTTGCTGTTTTCCATGCGTTCCAGGGCGTCTTCAATAGTCAGTGGCAGGCGCAGGTTGCGCCGCTCGTAACCACGACCCACAACCGGAGCACTCGGGTTATGCCCTTCGACCATGCCGATAAAGCCGCACAACAGGCTGGCGGCGATGGCCAGGTAAGGGTTGGCATCGGCACCCGGCAGACGGTTTTCCACCCGACGGTTCTGCGGCCCGGCATCCGGAACCCGCAGGCCCACGGTGCGGTTCTCTTCACCCCACTCCACGTTCACCGGTGCCGAGGTATCCGGCAGGAAGCGGCGGAAGGAATTGACGTTGGGTGCGAACAACGGCAGCAACTCAGGAATGAATTTCTGCAAGCCGCCGATGTGGTTGAGAAACAGCTGACTCATGGTCCCGTCTTCATTGGAGAAAACGTTTTTGCCGGTCTCGATGCTGATGATGCTCTGGTGCAAGTGCATGGCGCTGCCCGGCTCGCCGGTCATGGGCTTAGCCATGAAGGTCGCCGCCACGTTGTGCTTGAGTGCGGCTTCACGCATGGTGCGTTTGAACACGAGAATCTGGTCGGCCAGGGACAGTGCATCGCCATGACGGAAGTTGATTTCCATCTGTGCGGTGCCGTCCTCGTGGATCAGCGTGTCGAGGTCCAGCTCCTGCAGCTCGCACCAGTCGTAGACGTCTTCAAACAACGGATCGAATTCGTTCGCGGCTTCAATCGAAAAAGACTGACGACCGGTTTCCGGACGACCGGAGCGGCCAACCGGCGGTTGCAACGGGTAATCCGGGTCATCGCTGCGCTTGGTGAGATAGAACTCCATTTCCGGCGCCACGATCGGCTGCCAGCCGTGGTCGGCGTAGAGTTTCAGCACCTTCTTGAGCACGTTGCGCGGCGACAGTTCGATCGGATTGCCCTGCTTGTCGTAGGTGTCGTGGATCACCTGGGCGGTGGGCTCGATGGCCCAGGGCACCAGAAACACCGCGTTCTGGTCGGGGCGGCAAATCATGTCGATGTCGGCCGGGTCGAGCAGTTCGTAATAAATGTCGTCTTCGACGTAGTCGCCGGTCACGGTCTGCAACAGAACGCTTTCGGGCAGGCGCATGCCTTTCTCGGCAATGAACTTGTTGGTCGGCGAGATCTTGCCCCGGGTGATGCCGGTCAGGTCGCCAATCATGCATTCGACTTCTGTGATCTTGTGGTCTTTCAACCAATCGGTGAGCTGGTCGAGGTTGTTACTCATAAATGCCTCTTAGGCTGAGTTTCCTGACTCTTATAAGTCAGGCGTTGTTTGACGCATCGGCGTCGCGTTGTAGAGCATGCTTGCGGCAGGCATCGCCAAATGCCTGGAAAATCGCAAGGTAGTCAGGATTAAAGCTTACCTGCCATTCGGGATGCCATTGCACACCTAAAGCAAAAGCCTTGCCTTCAATAATAGAGACGGCTTCGATCAACCCGTCGGGCGCCACGGCTTCCACACGAAGGCCCGGCGCCAGACGCTCAATACCCTGACCATGAATCGAATTGACTTGAATCTCGCTCGCCAGGCCCAGCCCGGCCAGTACACCGCCCGGCTGGACGTGCACCGGGTGACTTGGCGCGTACTGCCCTTCCAGCGGCAGGCTGTCGTCTTCCCGGTGATCCATGAATGGACCGGCCTCGTGAACCTTCTGATGCAGACTGCCGCCGAACGCCACATTCATTTCCTGGAAGCCGCGGCAAATACCGAGCACGGGAACACCGGCCTCGACAGCGGCGCGAATCAGCGGGAGAGTGGTGGCATCGCGTGCAGAATCATGAGCAGTACCTGGCGCACTGGCCGGGCCGTTATAGTGAAACGGTTCTATATTAGAAGGAGAGCCTGTAAAGAGAATGCCGTCCAGAGCGTCCAGAATATCGGACGACGTCTGTAGATCCGCCAGGGATGGAAGAATCAACGGCAGGCCCTTGGCAGCTGATGCCACGGCGCGTACGTATTTGTCGCCACTGATGTGATAAGCATGCAGACCGATCTGCTTTGAGCAGGCGGTGACGCCGATTAACGGCAGGCGAGACATGAAGCACCCCGGTATTATTGCTGTTATGGGTTTAAATCGAGCTTAGCCTTGTTCATTTTTTTACACAACACCCCCGTAAAAAATACAACACGGCCGGCTCAAGCTCGCGGGCGCCAAGACCGCTAAAGTCAAAAAAACGCCCCAAAGTGCCTCAAAAAAGCCTCACGAGTGCTTTTTTAGGGCAGAAAAGGCCTCGCTTGACTTCGGCATGCCGTTCGGGTTGACTGGAATCCGAAGAGATCAATGATTGATATTTTTAACAACAAAGGTGTTGCATCATGTCGGTACCCCCGCGTGCCGTTCAGCTTAACGAAGCGAACGCGTTCCTTAAGGAACATCCTGAGGTTCTGTACGTTGACCTTCTGATTGCGGATATGAATGGTGTGGTGCGCGGCAAGCGCATTGAACGCACCAGTCTCCACAAGGTTTACGAGAAAGGCATCAACCTGCCGGCCTCTCTATTTGCTCTGGATATCAATGGCTCGACGGTGGAAAGCACCGGCCTGGGCCTGGACATCGGCGATGCTGACCGAATCTGCTATCCAATCCCCGACACCCTGTGCAATGAGCCCTGGCAGAAGCGCCCGACCGCGCAACTGTTAATGACCATGCACGAACTCGAAGGTCAGCCATTCTTTGCCGACCCACGTGAAGTGCTGGCCAATGTGGTGCGCAAGTTTGACGAAATGGGCCTGACCATCTGCGCCGCGTTCGAGCTGGAGTTCTACCTGATCGACCAGGAGAACGTGAACGGTCGCCCGCAACCACCTCGCTCGCCGGTTTCCGGCAAACGCCCGCACTCGACACAGGTCTACCTGATCGACGACCTCGACGAATACGTCGATTGCCTCCAGGACATTCTGGAAGGTGCGAAAGAGCAAGGCATCCCTGCCGACGCGATCGTCAAGGAAAGTGCCCCGGCACAGTTCGAAGTGAACCTGCACCACGTGGCCGACCCGATCAAGGCCTGCGACTATGCGGTCCTGCTCAAGCGTCTGATCAAAAACATCGCCTACGACCATGAAATGGACACCACCTTCATGGCCAAGCCTTATCCGGGCCAGGCGGGTAACGGTCTGCACGTCCACATCTCGATTCTTGATAAAGATGGCAAAAACATTTTTGCCAGCGAGGATCCCGAGCAGAACGCCGCACTGCGTCACGCGATCGGCGGTGTGCTCGAGACCCTGCCGGCGCAGATGGCTTTCCTCTGCCCGAACGTCAACTCCTACCGTCGTTTCGGCGCACAGTTCTACGTGCCGAACTCGCCGTGCTGGGGCCTGGACAACCGCACCGTGGCCATCCGTGTACCGACCGGTTCCTCCGATGCCGTGCGCATCGAGCATCGTGTAGCCGGCGCCGACGCCAACCCGTATCTGTTGATGGCTTCGGTTTTGGCAGGCGTGCACCACGGCCTGACCAACAAGATCGAGCCGGGCGCACCCGTGGAAGGCAACTCCTACGAGCAGAACGAGCAAAGCCTGCCAAACAACTTGCGTGACGCACTGCGCGAGCTGGATGACAGCGAAGTCATGGCCAAGTACATCGATCCGAAATACATCGATGTTTTTGTCGCCTGTAAAGAGAGCGAGCTGGAGGAGTTCGAACACTCCATCTCCGACCTTGAATACAACTGGTACCTGCATACCGTGTAAGCGGTTGCAGTAAAAACAACGCCGCCGGCCTCACAGCCTGCGGCGTTTTTTATGGCCCCTGTGGCGAGGGGGCTTGCCCCCGTTGGGCTGCGTAGCAGCCCCGAAAAAGGCGATTTCATTGAAACAGACATAACGCGTTTGCGGTAAATGGGAGTGCTACCCACTCCAACGGGGGCAAGCCCCCTCGCCACAGGGGATATGGAACATCTGCCCGCTCTGCGTACAATGCCCGCTGCCCCGCAGGAGACTTCAATGACGCGCACCGCCACCATTCGCAAACCCCGCGCCCGCAGCCAGGCCCGGATCGATTCGATACTCGATGCCGCCCGTACGCTGCTGGCCGCCGAGGGCGTGGCCAGCCTGTCGATCTACAGCGTTGCCGAACGCGCGGAGATCCCGCCCTCCTCTGTCTACCATTTTTTCGCCAGCGTCCCGGCCCTGCTTGAAGCCCTGACCGCCGACGTCCACGCCGCGTTCCGCGCCTGCCTGCAAGCGCCCATCGACCACCATGCCCTCAACGGCTGGCGCGACCTGTCGCGACTGGTGGAACAACGCATGCTCGCCATCTACGACGAAGACGCCGCCGCCCGCCAACTGATCCTCGCCCAGCATGGCCTGACCGAAGTCACCCAGGCCGACCGCCAGCACGACATCGAACTCGGCGACCTGATGCACAAGCTGTTCGACCACCACTTCGAACTGCCGACACTGCCAAGTGATGTCGATGTATTTGCACTGGCCATGGAGCTGGGGGATCGGGTGTATGCACGCTCGGTGCAGCAGCATGGGCAGATCACGCCGCGAATGGCTGAAGAAGGGATGCGGGTGTTTGATGCTTATCTGGGGTTGTATCTGCCGCCGTACCTACCGAAGCGCGCCGCGCTTTAAAAAGATCGCAGCCTTCGGCAGCTCCTACAGGGGTACGCATTCTTCCGTAGGAGCTGCCGAAGGCTGCGATCTTGGCGACTTAAAACACACCATCACTACAACTGCCCCCACAAAAAACCCCGAAGGGCTCACACCCTCCGGGATTGTAGTTGGCGCACGCGCTTACAACTTGGCGATCGACACCTCGGTGGATTTCACAAACGCAATCACTTCACTGCCGACCACCAGTTCCAGCTCTTTCACCGAACGAGTGGTAATCACCGAAGTGACGATGCCGGAGGCAGTCTGCACGTCGATTTCCGACAGCACGTCACCCAGCACGATTTCCTTGATCGAGCCTTTGAACTGGTTACGAACGTTGATGGCTTTGATAGTCATGATGTTGATTCCTGTCGTTGGATGAATCTTTAAGTTATTGAGCCCAACGCAATTGCGTAGGCAGTGGTGAAACAGGTTCCGGTTCCGGCGGTTGGCCAGGCAGGGACAGCACGCGGTTGAGTACTTCGGTTTCCAGCGCTGCCAGCCGATGGGAGCCACGGACCCGAGGACGCGGCAGTTCCACATGCAGGTCGAGGCCGACTTCGCCCTCTTCAATCAGAATCACCCGATCGGCAATCGCCACCGCTTCGCTGACGTCGTGGGTCACCAGCAACACGGTGAAGCCATGCTGTTGCCAGAGCCGTTCGATCAGTTGCTGCATTTCGATTCGGGTCAGGGCATCCAATGCGCCCAGCGGTTCGTCGAGCAACAGCAAGCGCGGTTGATGGATCAACGCGCGAGCCAAGGCCACACGCTGCTTTTGCCCGCCGGACAAGGCGGCCGGCCATTCATTGGCGCGATCGGCCAGACCGACCGAGTCCAACGCTTCCAGTGCTTGCGGCCGCCAGTTGCCCTTGAGCCCGAGACCGACGTTGTCGATGACCTTTTTCCAAGGCAGCAAACGCGCGTCCTGGAACATCAATCGAGTGTCTTCCCGCGCCTCACTCAGCGGTGCGGAACCGGCCAGCAGTTCACCGCCCGTGGGTTTGTCGAGACCGGCGAGCAAACGCAGCAAGGTACTTTTGCCGCAACCGCTACGACCGACCACGGCGACAAACTGACCGGCCGGGATGTGCAGATCGATCTCACGCAGCACTTGCCGCGAGCCAAAGGTTTTTTGCAGCTTGCGCACCGCCAGCGGAATTCCGCGCAGCAGGCGTGGAGGTTGTTGAGCCGTCATGCGGCACCTCCCTTGGCAACCTGATAGGCCGGATGCCAGCGCAGCCACACGCGTTCAAGCCCGCGGGCCGCGAGGTCGGCCAGCTTGCCGAGCACTGCGTACAAAAGAATCGCCAGTACCACCACGTCGGTCTGCAAGAACTCCCGGGCATTCATCGCCAGGTAGCCGATGCCGGAGCTGGCGGAAATGGTTTCGGCGACGATCAATGTCAGCCACATGAAGCCCAGCGCAAACCGTACACCGACCAGAATCGAAGGCAGCGCCCCCGGCAGAATCACCTGGCGGAACAGACTGAAGCCGGACAAGCCATAACTGCGGGCCATCTCCACCAGCGCCGGATCGACGTTGCGGATGCCGTGATACGTGTTGAGGTAGATTGGGAACAACGTGCCCAACGCCACCAGAAAAATCTTCGCCGACTCGTCGATCCCGAACCACAGGATCACCAGCGGAATCAGCGCCAGGTGCGGCACGTTGCGGATCATCTGCACCGAACTGTCGAGCAGGCGTTCGCCCCATTTCGACAAGCCGGTGATGAAGCCCAAGGCCAGACCGATGCCGCCGCCAATGGCGAAACCGAGCGCCGCGCGCCAGCCGCTGATGGCCAGGTGGGTCCAGATTTCACCGCTGCTGACCAGGCTCACACCGGCTTCGATCACCGCGATCGGCGCCGGCAGAATTCGCGTCGACAACCAGCCCGCCGACACCGACAACTGCCATACCACCAGCAACAAGACCGGTAACGCCCAAGGCGCGAGGTTGTGGATGATTTTCTTCATGGCGAATTACTGCACTTTGGCCACGGCGGCGGGTGGCGTCCAGATCACGTCTTTGATGCTCAAGGGTTTGGGAATCAGCTTGAGCTGGTAGAAGCTGTCGGCGATTTTTTGCTGGGCAGCGACGACTTCCGGCGTGAGGAACAGGGCGCCGTAGCCCTGGCGTTTCACCGAGGTCAGGGTGATGTCCGCTGGCAGGCCGAGCAGTGGCGAAACTTGCTGGGTCACGTCCTCGGGATTGGCCTTGGACCATTCGCCAACCGCGCGCACTTCTTCCACCAGAGCCTTGATCACTTCTGGATTTTTCTGCGCGTAAGGTTTGGTCGCCAGGTAGAACTGGTGGTTGTCGACGAGGCCTTTGCCATCGCGCAGAGTGCGTGCTTGCAGTTGCTGTTCGGCGGCAGCCTGGTACGGGTCCCAGATCACCCAGGCATCGACACTGCCACGCTCGAACGCGGCGCGGGCATCGGCTGGCGGCAGGAACACGGTCTGGATGTCGGTGTATTTGAGGCCGGCGTCTTCAAGCGCACGCACCAACAGGTAATGCACATTGGAGCCTTTATTGAGCACGATTTTTTTGCCCTTGAGGTCCTGCACTGATTTGATCGGCGAGCCCTTCGGCACCAGGATCGCTTCGCTGTGGGGCGCTGGTGGTTCATAGGCCACGTAGAGCAGATCGGCGCCGGCCGCCTGAGCAAACACGGGCGGCGTTTCACCGGTGACGCCAAAGTCGATGGAGCCGACGTTCAGGCCTTCGAGCAGTTGCGGGCCACCGGGGAATTCAGTCCATTGCACGTCCACGCCTTGGGCGGCGAGGCGTTTTTCGAGTGTGCCTTTGGCTTTGAGCAGCACCAGGGTGCCGTATTTTTGATAGCCGATCCGAAGGCTCTCAGCTTGGGCTTGAGTGATGGCGCCGAAGGTTACAGCCGCAGCAAACAGAGCGACCAGACCACGACGCAAAATGACAGTGCGCATAGCGCTCTCCTTTTTGCAGTTGGGTTTTGGCTGCACCTGCTTGGCCGTTAGCGACTGAGTAAGGTGAGGACTTCAAATTCAGGTGTGGCTTGAGTGCTGGCCTAAATGCTCCAGCGAGCACTCAGCAAACGTTCATTCAACAGGTTCGGATCGAGCGGCCTGGGCCGACGAGCCATGGCGCTGAAAAACTCCTCCAGCGCTTCAAACAATCGTTGCGCAAGCTCCGGCGCCAACTGTGCCTGAGCACTGCCTTCGCCGTAAGCGATCTGGCTGTCCACGGCGAAAATCCCCTGCAGCATTTCCTGGGCTTTCAACGCTGACAGCACCGGCTTGAGCGCATAATCCACCGCCAGCATATGGGCGATGCTGCCGCCGGTAGCCATCGGCAAAACCACCTTGTGGCTCAGGGCACGTTCGGGCAGCAGATCGAGTAAGGTTTTCAGCGCACCGGAGAACGACGCTTTGTAAACCGGCGTGGCGATCAGCAAGCCATCGGCGTTTTCAATCTGTTGCAGCAGGTCGATCACCTTCGGGCTGTCGAAGCGGGCATGCAGCAAATCTTCGGCCGGGAAGTCCCGTACCTGATAACTCACCACTTCCACCCCTTGCTCCTGCAACCAGCATCGCGAGCGCTCCAGCAAAACTCCGGAACGGGAGCGTGGGCTGGGACTGCCACCGAGTGAGACGACCAGCATTCAGACAATTCCTTGAGCGGTGTTGGCGATTCGCGGCTCGCGATCTCGCGTCGATGGAATGACCTTAACAGTTGATTTATATATCCATAAATCATATTTATTCATTTGGTTATTCTTTATAGAAATATAAAGAATGCCTTTTTCAGGCGAAAAAAAAGGCCGTCGAAACGGCCTGAAAACCCCTGCTTTGTGGTGATCGTTCCCACGCTCCGCGTGGTAATGCCTCAAGGGACGCTGCGCGTCCAGTGACGCGGAGCGTCACGGGCTGCATTCCCACGCAGAGCGTGGGAACGAGAGTTAGCTGAGTTACCTGTTCGGTTGAGGTGTCAGACGCAGGTATGGCTTCACTGCGCGATAGCCTTTGGGAAAGCGTCGCTTGATTTCGTCTTCGTCCTTGAGCGACGGCACGATCACCACTTCATCACCGTCCTGCCAGTTGGCCGGGGTGGCCACCTTGTAGTTGTCAGTGAGCTGCAGCGAATCGATCACCCGCAAGATTTCATTGAAGTTACGACCAGTACTCGCCGGGTAAGTAATCGTCAGCCGAATCTTCTTGTTCGGATCGATCACGAACAGCGAACGCACGGTCAGGGTGTCGTTGGCATTCGGATGGATCAGGTCATACAGGTCGGACACTTTACGGTCCGCATCGGCGAGGATCGGGAAGTTGACGATGGCATTCTGGGTTTCATTGATGTCCTCGATCCACTTGTGGTGCGAGTCCACCGGGTCGACCGACAGAGCAATGGCTTTGACGCCGCGCTGGGTGAATTCATCCTTGAGCCTGGCGGTGAAGCCCAGTTCGGTGGTGCACACCGGCGTAAAATCCGCCGGATGGGAAAACAACACGCCCCAGCTATCGCCCAGCCATTCATGGAAACGAATAGTGCCGGCGCTGGAATCCTGTTCGAAATCGGGGGCGATATCGCCAAGTCTGAGGCTCATGGTGCGGCTCCTTGTGAGTGCTTGTTGAGCCCAACTGTGCCTGTGTTCCTTATAGATTAAAAAGAATAAATATCGATTTATTTAGATCATAAGAGAATATTAAATATCTGTTCACTGGACCTGAATGCACATGAGGACGAATATCGCCGACAAGGTTCGAGAAGGCCTTGAGTTGCTGCAAAAGAGGGGAATTTCAAGGAGGGTTTACGGGGGTGAGCCGCCTTGAAAACGCAAAAGCCCCGCCCGGCGTGATGCCGGGCGGGGCTTTTTTTACGTCGATTACGCGAGTGCTGTTACAACAGCGGGATCGAGTAGCTGACGATCAGACGGTTTTCGTCCTGGTTACGCTGAGAGGCAACATCGGAGCGCAGGGTAGCGTTTTTCCACGCCAGGCCCAGACCTTTAAAGGTGCCTTGCTGTACTACGTAGCCGAGGGAGAAGTCGCGTTCCCACTCACCTTTGTCGCCAGTAGAGGTAGCGACGTTGTCCCCCTTGAGATAGATCACGGAAGTGGTCAGACCTGGCAAGCCAACGGTGGCAAAATCATAAGCATATTGAGCCAGCCAGGTGCGCTCACCGGCACGCTGGAACTTGCCGATCTGCGAGTCGGTGATCAGATAGGCAGACGCACCATCTCCCTGGTTCAGGAACGGGAAGTCGCTGGTGCCATTCACACGCTGGTAGCCGGCACTGAGCGCGTGGCCTTGCAGGCTATAGGTGAATTTCGCACTCCAGGTGCGGTTATCTACTTCACCACTGTTCTGGAAGCCAGAGGAGCGATAACCCGCCAGACGACCTTCCTGGCTAGAGTTCTTGCCATCGGAGTCACTGTTGAAGTAACGCAGGTCGGATTTCAGGCTACCCACTGGCAACGCTAGATTGTGGGTCAGCCCCAGGAAGTGCTGCGTGTAGAAATCTTCCAGGTTGCCGTAGTAGTACTGAGCGACCAGATCCTTGGTGATCTTGTAGTCGCCACCGGCATAGTAGAACTCGTTGCTGCGCTTGTTGGAGGTGGCAGTGGTCGTCGCCCCGTTGGAGCCAGCAATGGTCAGCGAATCGTTATTGGTCGAGTTACGACCTTTGGCATGTTCCAACTTACCGCCAACCAGAGTCAGGTTGTCGATGTCGTTGGACATGATCTGGCCACCTTCGAAGGTCTGCGGCAGCAGACGCCCGTCGTTGGAAGTTACCACCGGCAGTTTTGGCTGCAGGGTGCCCAGACGCAGTTCAGTCTTGGAGATTTTGGCCTTGGCGGTCAGGCCCAGGCTACCGAAATCGTCTACCGCACGACCGTCGCTGTCGCTTGGGAAAACGGTACCGCCCTTGTTCGCGCTACCGGCGTTGTAGGCAGTGCCTTTACCGGAATCCAGCTTGACGCCCAATAGACCGATCGCATCAACACCAAAACCAACAGTGCCTTGGGTATAACCGGAGGTAAAGTTGAAGATGAAGCCTTGGCCCCACTCTTCCTGCTTGGACGGATTGGCAGTGCCATCACGGTTATCCGTGTTGATGTAGAAGTTACGCAGCCCCAATGTAGCCTTGCTGTCTTCAATGAAACCGGCGGCGCCTGCCTGCTGCGCCAAAACCCCTACGGCCACAGCCAGGGCCAAGGTGGACTTCTTCATTGTTTCGCTCCTCTCGTTCTAATTTTTGTGTTCTTTGGTCTTGGGTCTAACGCCCTAGATCCAAAGATGCGCGATTAGCGCCAGACCGTGACAGACAAGTCAATCGTAACCATGTGTGTCTACGACCAAGGTCTAACCGCAGTGATTTGGTCCCTGCAGGGTAATGATTTCCTCATAAACCCAAAAAGAATTATTTCATTCTTTTTAATGCCATTTAGGAATATAGCTTTTCGCCAGTGATCCGAACCGGGACACAGGCTATCGGCTCATAAGCTAATTCCTAAATGGTATTTATTGGCCTTTTTTTAGATCGTTTAGCGTTGGCGTATTCCCCATACGTCAATCACTTTCGAAAAGGCGACGCCATCATGGCCAAACGCGCACTATCTAGTCAATTTGTTACAGTTTGTGTGTCGCTTATATTTTCTTTTTCCGCCCAGGCGGCGACTCTCACCGTCGGTTATCAAACCGGTATCGACCCCAGCAAAGTCCCTCAGGCCGATGGCATTTATGAGAAAACCATTGGCCAGAAAATCGATTGGCGACGTTTCAACAGTGGCCCGGAAGTGGTCACCGCCATTGCGTCCGGCGATGTGCAGATTGGCAACCTCGGCTCAAGCCCACTGGCGGCAGCCGCTTCGCGCAATCTGCCGATTGTCGCGTTCATTGTTTCGGCTCAGATCAACGCTGCCGAAGCACTTGTGGTGCGCAACGGCAGCGGCATCGATAAACCGGAAGATCTGATCGGCAAAACCATCGCCACGCCCTTCGTTTCAACCTCCCATTACAGCCTGCTCGGCGCGCTGAAGCATTGGGGCCTGGACGCCTCGAAAGTCAAAGTGGTGAACCTGCAACCGGCGGAAATCGCCGCAGCCTGGAAACGTGGCGACATCGATGGCGCGTTTGTCTGGTCGCCGGCGCTGGGGGAAATTCGCAAGACTGGCAAGACGTTGACCGACGCCGCACAGGTCGGCCAATGGGGTGCGCCGACCTTCGAGGTGTGGGTCGCTCGCAAGGATTACGCCGAAAAACATCCTGAAGTGGTGGCCCGATTTGCCAAGGTCACTCTGGATTCATTCGCCGACTATGCAGCCCATAAAGACAGCTGGACCGCCGATTCGGTACCGGTGCAGAAAATCGCCAAATTGACCGGTGCCAATCCCGCCGATGTGCCGGAGCTGCTGGCCGGTTCCGCATTCCCGGATGCCAAGGCACAACAGACCACCGCGCTACTGGACGGGGGTACAGCCAAGGCGATTGGCGAGACGGCGAAGTTTTTGAAGGAGCAAGGGAAGGTCGAGACGGTGCTGCCGGATTATTCGCCGTATGTCAGCACGAAATACGTCACCGAATAACACCCCGCCCCTGTAGGAGCGAGGCTTGCCCGCGAAGCAGACGACTCGATTTATCGGTTGTCCTTGGTGACGTCTTCGCGGGCAAGCCTCGCTCCTACAGGGTTCGGGTAGCCCGGAGGTCAGAGGGTTTTTTCGAAGATCTTCGAATTACGCTGGTAGTTGTAAAGCGACGCCCGCGCCGACGGCAGGCGTTCGACGCTGCTTGGCACGAAGCCCCGCTCACGAAACCAGTGGGCGGTCCGGGTAGTCAGCACGAACAAGGTTTTCAGCCCCTGAGCCCGGGCGCGGGTTTCGATGCGCTCCAGCAGTTCATCGCCGCGACCGCCATGACGGTACTCCGGATTCACCGCCAGACACGCCAACTCCCCGGCATCCGAATCGGCAATCTGATACAGCGCCGCGCAGGCGATGATCATGCCTTCGCGTTCGACCACGCTGAACTGCTCGATCTCACGCTCCAGCACCTCGCGGGAACGGCGTACCAGAATCCCCTGCTCTTCCAGCGGGCTGATCAAGTCCAGCAAACCGCCGACGTCCTCGATGGCCGCCTCACGCACAACCTCGAATTGCTCCTGGGCCACCAGCGTACCGCCACCGTCACGGGTGAACAGTTCGGTCAGCAGCGCGCCATCTTCGGCGTAGCTGACGATGTGACTGCGCGCCACCCCGCCCCGGCACGCTTCAGCCGCCGCGTCCAGCAGCTCGGCTTGATAGTTGCTGCCCAGACGCTGCAAATGCGCCGGCACTTGTTGCGGGCGCAATTCGCGGACCAGCCGGCCATTTTCATCGATCAAGCCCAAATCGGCACCGAACAGCAGCAGCTTGTCCGCCCCCAGATCGATAGCCGCTCGGGTGGCCACATCTTCGCAAGCGAGGTTGAAGATCTCACCGGTCGGCGAGTAACCCAAAGGCGACAACAGCACGATGGAGCGTTCGTCCAGCAGGCGATTGATGCCCTTGCGATCGACCCGGCGCACTTCGCCGGTGTGGTGATAGTCGACGCCTTCAAGTACGCCGATCGGCCGTGCAGTGACCAGATTGCCGCTGGCCACCCGCAAGCGCGAACCCTGCATTGGCGATGAGGCCATGTCCATGGACAGCCGCGCTTCGATGGCGATGCGCAGTTGGCCGACCGCATCGATCACACACTCAAGCGTCGCCGCATCGGTGATGCGCATGCCATGGTGGTAATGCGGGGTCAGGCCGCGAGCAGCGAGGCGGGTTTCAATTTGCGGACGCGAACCGTGAACCAGCACCAGTCGCACGCCCAGGCTGTGCAGCAGCACCAGGTCGTGGACGATATTGCCGAAGTTCGGGTGCTCCACGCCGTCGCCGGGCAGCATGACGACGAAGGTGCAGTCGCGGTGGGCGTTGATGTAAGGCGAAGCGTGACGAAGCCAATTGACGTATTCGGGCATGAACCTGGGCCTGTAATAAATAGCAGCCGAAAAAAGGGTAAAGCAGTAAACGCACAGCGGGCTGATGGTTATCGTCGGAACAGGCTTGGCGACACGCGCGCTCTCCTCATGAATACGGGTTGGGACATCGGCAATTTATACGCGCTCCCTGTAGGAGTTGCCGAAGGCTGCGATTTTTTGATCTTTGAATTTTAAAAGCAAGATCACAAGATCGCAGCCTTCGGCAGCTCCTACAGCATCGCTGTTTTGGCCGGCGTCAGGCAGTAATGTTCAATCAGTTGTCGTAATAGATGCACGGTAGGCTGCAAACGTGACATTTCGAGGTATTCCCCCGGTTGGTGGGCGCAGGCGATATCACCCGGCCCCAATACCAATGTTTCACAGCCAAGTCGCTGAAGATAAGGCGCTTCTGTGCCGAATGCCACTGCTTCGGCGCGATGGCCGGTGAGCTTCTCAGCGATCCTCACCAATTCCGAGTCCTCGGCCTGCTCGAAGGGTGGCACTTCGGGGAACAGCGGCGCGTAATCGATCTTCACCTGATGCCGTTCGGCAATCGGGTTGAGCTTCTGCAAAATCGCCGCGCGCAAGGCTTTGGGGTCCATGCCTGGCAACGGACGCAAGTCGAACTCCAGCGAGCACTGGCCACAGATGCGGTTGGGGTTATCGCCGCCGTGAATGCAGCCGAAATTCATCGTCGGTTGCGGCACGCTGAACTGCAGGTTACGGAATTCGCGCTGCCACGCCAGGCGCAAGCCGCGCAGTTCGCCGATGGCGTCGTGCATGGCCTCAAGGGCACTGTGGCCCAGGCGCGGGTCCGAGGAATGGCCGCTCTGACCGAGAATGTCGATGCGCTCCATCATGATGCCTTTGTGCATCCGGACCGGCTTCAGCCCGGTCGGCTCACCGATCACCGCCGCGCGACCTAATGGCCGCCCGGCTTCGGCCAGAGCGCGAGCGCCAGACATCGAGCTTTCTTCATCGCAGGTGGCGAGGATCAGCAAGGGTTGCTTGAACGGTTGGTCGAGCAAGGGTTTGACGGCTTCGATGGCCAAGGCGAAAAAGCCCTTCATGTCGCAACTGCCCAAGCCAACCCAGCGACCGTCCACTTCCGTCAGTTTCAGCGGGTCGGTCTGCCACAACGCCTCGTCGTACGGCACCGTATCGCTGTGACCGGCCAGCACCAGGCCGCCGGGGCCGGAACCAAAACTGGCCAGCAGATTGAATTTGCCGGGGCTGACCTGCTGGATATCGCAGGCAAAACCCAAGTCCCCGAGCCATGTCGCCAACAAGTCGATGACCGGCCGATTGGTTTGATCCAGGCTGGGTTGGGTACAGCTGACAGACGGCGCGGCGATCAGCGCAGCGAACTGATCTTTCATGGACGGCAAAGGCATCGCTGACTCCCAACTCCCGAATTGAAGTCCATCATAGAACCATCCGGCGACAGGAATAAACCGTTGCGGAGCCTATCTCGAACGAGTCCTGTACACTGCACGACCTTGGCAGCCACACATTCCCCCGGCTGCGTTCCCGATCCTGGATTTTCCGGCCATGCAGAAAGAAACCGAAATCAAACTCCGCGTCAGCCGCGAAACCCTCGCCGCCCTGCGCGAGCACCCGTTACTGAAAAAACGCAACAAAAGTGGCTGGGAACGCCGTGAGTTGATGAACCAGTACTTCGACACGCCTGAGCGCGACCTGGCCCGCGCCAAGGTTGCCCTGCGCCTGCGCCGCGATGGCGAAGAAGTGATTCAGACCCTCAAGACCCGTGGCCAGAGTGTCGCCGGTCTGTCCGAGCGTCACGAGTACGACTGGTCCCTGCCCAAAGCCAAACTCGACGTGAAGAAACTCGACGGTGAATGCTGGCCCGAAGAGCTGGCCGAGCTGGACAAGAAAACCTTGAAAGCCATCTTCACCACCGATTTCGTTCGCGAACGCGCGGAAATCGCTTGGGGCCGTGGCAAGACCAAAGTGGTCATCGAAGCCGCGCTGGACCTGGGCCACGTAGTAGTCGGCAAGCAGAAAGAAGAAATCTGCGAGCTGGAACTGGAGCTGCGCGAAGGCGAACCGGCCGCGTTGCTGGAACTGGCCGCCGAATTGGCTGCAACCCTGGCGCTGATGCCCTGTGACATCAGCAAGGCCGAGCGCGGTTATCGCTTGTTCGACGCCAACAGCTACTCGCTGAGCTTGCCGGCGCCGCAGATCACCGCCGAAATGCCGCTGGACGATGCGTTCGCCGCGTTGAGCTGGCATTTGCTGAGCAGCAGCCAGCGTCTGGCCGAGCAATATCGCTTCAATGGCCACTGGCGCCTGTTGCAGGACTGGGTCGAGAACCTCGCTGAAATGCGCGCGCTGATCAGCAGCCTCGGTCAGGCCGCACCGCGTCAGTCGACTCACGATCTGCGGGTCGCGCTGGATGCCCTGCTGGAAGACTGGCGCCCGCTGGTACAAGCCGGCCTGGACGACGAAGACGTGCGCAAAGCCGCGCCGGAGCAATTCCTCGAAGAACTGGAAGACGTGCGCTGGGGCCTGTTCTCACTGAACACTTCGCGCTGGTTGCTGGCCCGCACCTGGGCCGCCGATCGCAACACCCGCGGCAATCGCCAGGGTGCTGCACAACTGGGTAGCTGGCTGCCGCGCATGCTGGGCGAAGAAGCCAACTCGCTGCAATTGCAGCGTTACCAGCAACAGCCGGAAGACTTGGCCGAGCAGCTGCCGCGTATCGAGCGCATCCAGTCCTGGCTGCACCATGCCCGCGGCGTGCTGGAGATCCCGGAAATGGATCGCCTGTACGGTGAGCTGAACAAACTGACGCAACTGGCCAACGAGCCGATCACCGATGAATCGCTGGATGCGCGTAAGCACCAGGCGATTGCGGTGTATCAGAATCGCGCCTGGAAGATGCTCCTGCGTATGTAAGACCGCCATCGCGGGCAAGCCTCGCTCCTACAGGATTTGGTTGACCGCCCAATTGGGTTCGACCCAGATCCTGTAGGAGCGAGGCTTGCCCGCGAAGAGGCCCGCACAAACGCTGCAAATCTCTACCCCCGCAACACCGGCAAACTCGTCGTGGATTTGATTTCCGACAACGCCACGATCGAGTTGACCTCCTGAATCCCCGGCACCATCGACAGCTTCTCGAAGAAGAAGCGCTCATAAGCCTCGATGTCCGCCGTGACGATCCGCAGCAAGAAATCCACCGACCCCATCAGCACATAACACTCCAGCACTTCGGGAAAGCCGCGAATAGCCTCGGTGAACTCAGTGAAGTTCGAGCGTCCGTGGGCGTTGAGTTTGATCTCGGCGAATATCTGCGTGTTAAGGCCGATTTTCTTCCGGTCAAGCAACGTCACCTGACCGCGAATGATCCCCTCCTCTTTCATCCGTTGAATTCGCCGCCAGCACGGCGACTGCGAGAGCCCCACCTGTTCGGCGATCTGCGCGCTGGAGAGCGAAGCGTCCTCTTGCAGCAACGCGAGAATCTTGCGGTCGTAGCCATCCAGCTCGCTGTGCATAGAAAAACCTGTAGTGGGTACTAAATCGAATTGATCGATTCGATAAATGATCAATAAGCCCAATCATAGATAAGAAATGCCCCGCACCGAATGTAAAAATTCCTCCAGTGATTTTTGGAGACCGACCATGCCGCATTTAGAAGCCGTGAACACCCCGCCCGCCCGTGCCGATGTCTGGAACGTCAGCAACGCCCACTGCCGCGTTCACTATCAATTACTGGCCGAGGCCGAGCCGGATCTGCTGTGTCGGGCGCTCAACTTGTTCGCCTTGCAGTTTCTGACGCCGCAGCAGGTCAACGTGCAGCGTATGGACGATCTGCTGTCGATCGACATCGTCATGGACGGCCTGAGCTGGCACCGTGCTCAAGTGATCGCGGAAAAATTACGTAACCTGATCAGCGTCTGCTCAGTGAACCTGCAAGCAGCTGATTCTGCGTGGGGAGAGCCGGTTCAGGCAGCTGGCTGAAAAAGCCCGACATGTCTTGGTCGGGTAGTGGCCCAACGGTCTGCGGGTGCGCGGCTATCCTTTGCGAACGGTTGTTCATAAGGAGCCCGCATGTCCGTTCAACTCGCCACTCAGGACCGCTGGCTGGACCTCAATGATTTGCTGCGTGAATTGGTCGCCCAGGGCTTTATCAGTCAGGATTCGGCCGAACACGCACTCAACGCCCGCCGCCGTCACGCCATAAATGGTCAGCAGCACCCGCTGGAATTCATCGCCAGCCAACACCTGGACGACCTCAGCCGTCCCGGCAAACACCTCGATCTGGAAAGCCTGACGCTCTGGCTGTCTCAGCAGGCCGGTCAGCCTTACTTGCGCATCGACCCGCTGAAAATCAACGTCGCAGCCATTACGCCGCTGATGTCCTATGCCTTCGCCCAACGCCACAAGATTCTGGCGGTGTCCATCGACCGCGACGCCGTCACCGTGGCCAGCGCCCAGCCCTTCGTCAGCAGCTGGGAAGCCGACCTGACCCACGTGCTGAAGCTGCCGATCAAGCGCGTGGTGGCCAACCCGGTGGACATCCAGCGCTTCAGCGTAGAGTTTTTCCGCCTGGCTAAATCGGTCACCGGCGCCACCAACGCTGATCAACAAATAAGCACCCTGGGCAACTTCGAACAGTTGCTCAACCTCGGCGCCAGCGACCAGGAGCCGGACGCCAACGACGCGCATATCGTCAATATCGTCGATTGGCTGTTCCAGTACGCGTTCCAGCAACGGGCCAGCGATATCCACATCGAACCCCGGCGCGAGCAAGGCACGGTGCGCTTTCGCATCGACGGCGTGCTGCACAACGTCTATCAATTCCCACCGCAGGTGACCATGGCTATCGTCAGCCGCCTGAAAAGCCTGGGGCGGATGAACGTCGCGGAAAAGCGCAAACCCCAAGACGGCCGAGTCAAAACCAAAACCCCGGATGGCGGCGAAGTCGAGTTGCGGTTGTCGACATTGCCCACCGCGTTCGGCGAGAAGATGGTCATGCGGATCTTCGACCCGGAAGTGCTGCTCAAGGACTTCGACCAGCTGGGTTTTTCCGCCGATGACCTGCGTCGCTGGCAAGACATGACCCGCCAGCCCAATGGCATCATTCTGGTGACCGGGCCGACCGGTTCAGGCAAGACCACCACGCTGTACACCACCCTGAAGAAACTGGCGACGCCGGAGGTCAACCTCTGCACCATTGAAGACCCGATCGAAATGGTCGAGCCGGCGTTCAATCAGATGCAGGTCCAGCACAATATCGACCTGACCTTCGCCGCCGGCGTGCGCGCGCTGATGCGCCAAGACCCCGACATCATCATGATCGGCGAGATCCGCGACCTCGAAACCGCCGAGATGGCTATTCAGGCCGCACTCACCGGCCACTTGGTGCTGTCGACGTTACACACCAACGACGCCCCGAGCGCCATCAGCCGCCTGCTGGAACTCGGCGTGCCGCATTACCTGATCAAGGCCACGGTGCTCGGTGTCATGGCCCAGCGTCTGGTCCGGACCCTCTGCCCGCATTGCAAGGCGCCATTAACTTTGGGCGAGGACGACTGGCAAACCCTGACCAGGCCTTGGCAAGCGCCACTACCAGGCAACGCACAACGCGCCATCGGTTGCCTGGAATGCCGCGAAACCGGCTATCGCGGCCGCGCCGGGGTGTACGAAATCATGCAGCTGACTGACGGCATCAAAGCACTGATCAACCCTGATACCGATTTGCTGGCGGTCCGCCGTCAGGCATTCAAGGAAGGCATGCGCAGTTTGCGCTTATCGGGGGCGCAGAAAGTGGCGGCGGGTTTGACCACGATCGAAGAGGTGTTGCGAGTGACACCGCAGAGTGAGCAGAAGTAAGTCTGATACCGGTAGGAGCTGCCGCAGGCTGCGATCCTTTGATCTTGTTTTTAAAAGCGAAAATCAAAAGATCGCAGCCTGCGGCGAGCCGACTAACGTCACGGAACTCGATTGGGTTATTGGCAATCAAAGCCCGCAGTTAAAACCCAGTGGAGTCACCTTTTATGCGTCTCAAACTTGCTGTCGCTACCTTCGCCGTGTTGTCCCTTCAAGTCGGTTCGGCGATGGCTGATGACAGCTTTTTGCGTAACGTCCTTACGTCCGGTGCCACCACCGGTACGTCCTACCTGACCTCAAGGGATCACAAGCTGGTCGTCGCCGCCCAGGACGACGCCGGCAGCTTTGTCGCCAGTGACGGCGCTATTCGCGGGCCGTACCTGGAAGCCGCGATGCAGAAGGTCCGCGCCGATAACCCTGGCCTGCAAGCCACAGACATGGAACTGGCGAACGCAATCCTGGCGAAGAATGCCATCGCCTCGAAATAAGGTTCGTTGCTCAACAAAATGCCGCTCACATGAGCGGTATTTTTTTGCCTGACGCAAAACCCTGTAGGAGCGAGGCTTGCCCGCGAAGCTTTTGGCATTCTTGAGGACGCCTTCGCGGGCAAGCCTCGCTCCTACAGGGCCTGGTACTTCAACGGTATTCGTCCACCGGCACACACGCGCAAAACAGATTACGGTCACCGTAGACATTGTCCACACGGTTCACCACCGGCCAGTACTTATGGGCCTTGGTGTGCGCATCCGGCGTCACCGCCTGCTCAATGCTGTACGGGCGCTCCCAAACCCCGGTGATGTCAGCCAAGGTATGCGGCGAACGCTTCAGCGGGTTGTCCTCTGCCGGCCAGTTGCCGTTCTGCACCTCGGTGATTTCCGCGCGAATACTCAGCATCGCGCCGATAAAACGGTCCAGTTCCGCCTTCGACTCACTCTCGGTCGGTTCGACCATCAACGTCCCCGGCACCGGGAACGACATGGTCGGCGCATGGAAGCCATAGTCCATCAGGCGCTTGGCAACGTCCTCTTCACTGATTCCGGTCTGCGCCTTGAGCGGTCGCAAGTCGAGAATGCATTCGTGGGCCACTCGCTCGTTGCGCCCGGTGTAGAGCACTGGAAACGCACCGGCCAAATGCTGCGCCAGGTAATTCGCGGCGAGAATCGCCACCTCGCTCGCATCCGCCAGTTGCGGCCCCATCATGGCGATGTACATCCAGCTGATGGGCAGAATGCTTGCGCTGCCCCAAGGTGCCGCGCTCACCGCGCCGTTCTCCGGCAGCGGACCGTCGATCGGCACCACCGGGTGATTGGCGACGAATGGCGCCAGATGTGCCCGAACGCCGATCGGGCCCATCCCCGGTCCGCCACCGCCGTGGGGAATGCAGAAGGTTTTGTGCAGGTTCATGTGCGACACGTCGGCACCGATGTCGGCCGGCCGTGCCAATCCAACCTGCGCATTCAGGTTGGCGCCATCCATGTACACCTGACCGCCGTGGCTGTGGATAACTTCACAGATCTCGCTGATACCTTCCTCGTAGACCCCGTGAGTCGAAGGATAGGTCGCCATCAGGCAGGCGAGTTTATCCCCCGCCTCCGTGGCCTTTTCCTTCAGATCATTCAGATCGACATTACCCCCCTCGTCGCACTCGACGATCACCACCCGCATCCCGGCCATTTGCGCCGAGGCCGGGTTGGTGCCGTGGGCCGAGGACGGGATCAGGCAGATATCCCGCGCGCCCTGGTGGCGGCTCTCGTGATATTTGCGAATCGCCAGCAACCCGGCGTATTCGCCCTGAGCACCCGAGTTGGGTTGCATGCAGATCGCATCGAAACCGGTGATCGCGCAGAGCCAGCGCTCCAGTTCCTCGATCATCAAGGAATAACCCACCACCTGCTCTTTTGGCACGAACGGATGCAGGTTGGCGAACTGCGGCCAAGTGATGGGGATCATCTCGCTGGTAGCGTTGAGCTTCATGGTGCAGGAGCCCAGCGGAATCATCGATTGGTTGAGCGCCAGGTCTTTGTTTTCCAGCTGCTTGAGATAACGCAGCATTTCGGTTTCGCTGTGATGAGCGTTGAACACCGGATGACGCAGATAAGGCGTACTGCGCTGCAACCCGGCAGGAATGCCGGATGCCAGCGCTTCAGCGTCCAAGTCATCGACGTTAAGCCCATGATCGGCACCGAGAAACACATCGAACAGCTTCGCCACGGTGGTTTCGTCACAGGTTTCGTCGAGACTGAGGCCGAGCTGTCCACGGCCGAGAATGCGCAAATTGATCTGCGCCGCCTGGGCACTTTCAATGATCGCCGTCTGAGTGCCACCGACCTCCAGGGTCAGGGTGTCGAAGAAGTGTTGGTTGAGACGCGTAATGCCGTGACGCTCCAGGCCGGCAGCGAGGATGCAGGTTAGCCGATGAACGCGTTGGGCAATTCGTTTGAGCCCCTCTGGACCGTGGTAGACCGCGTAGAAACTGGCGATATTGGCCAGCAGCACCTGAGCGGTGCAAATGTTCGAGTTGGCCTTCTCCCGGCGGATATGTTGCTCGCGGGTTTGCAGGGCCATGCGCAGGGCGACGTTGCCGCGAGCATCTTTCGATACGCCGATGATCCGCCCGGGAATCGCCCGCTTGTATTCGTCGCGACTGGCAAAAAACGCCGCGTGCGGGCCGCCGTAGCCCATGGGCACGCCGAATCGCTGGGACGAACCGAACACCACGTCGGCACCCAACGCCCCCGGCGGGGTCAGCAACAGCAGGCTTAGCAGATCGGTCGCCACACAGGCCAAGGCTTGCTGGGCATGCAGATGATCGATCAATGGACGCAGATCGCGCACTTCGCCATGGGTGTCGGGATATTGCAGCAGCGCGCCGAACACCCGGTGCTGTTTCAAGTTATCCACAGCGTCGACGATCAGCTCGAAACCGAACCCTTCGGCCCGGGTCCGCACCACGGAAATGGTCTGCGAGTGGCAATTCTCATCGACGAAAAACAGGTTACTTCTGGATTTGGCCACACGTTTGGCCAGAGCCATGGCCTCGGCTGCCGCCGTGGCTTCATCCAGCAGTGAGGCGTTGGCCAGTTCCAGGCCGGTCAGGTCGATGGTCAGCTGCTGGAAATTCAGCAACGCTTCGAGCCGGCCTTGGGCGATCTCTGGTTGATAGGGCGTATAGGCAGTGTACCAACCGGGATTTTCCAGCACGTTGCGCAGGATGACGGCCGGCGTGAGGGTGCCGTGGTATCCCATGCCGATCAGGCTGGTCCAGACCTGGTTCTGCTCGGCGTAGCCCCGCAGCTTGGCCAGCGCGGCTTCTTCGTCGAGGGCCGGCGGCAAGTCCAGTGGCCGGTTGAGGCGTATTCCAGGCGGCACCGTCTGCTCGATCAGTTCGACCCGGCTGCCAAGACCAAGGCTGTCGAGCATCGCCTGCTGCTCGGCGGCATCGGGGCCCAAGTGGCGGCGCAGGAAAGTATTAGGGTCGCGTAACTGGCTCAAGGACGGCAACTGGGACATGACGGGCTCTCTCTTGACTGGCGCTCGGCGTCGATGCAATGCGGTCAAACCAGCATAGCAGTCGCTGTCACAGTGCCTTAAAGAAGGAGTCGTATGTAAACGATGTAGGAGCTGCCGAAGGCTGCGATCTTTTGACTTTGATTCTTAAAACAAGATCAAAAGATCGCAGCCTTCGGCAGCTCCTACGGGGCGAGCATTACTCGCCGATGGCAGCCTTGTAGGCTACCGGGTCGAGCAGGTTGTTCAGTTCAGAGGTATCGCTTGGCTCGAGTTTGAAGAACCAGCTGTCATAAGGCGCGCTGTTGACCAGTTCCGGGCTGTTGGCCAATTCTTCATTGACAGCAATGACTTTGCCGGAGACTGGCGAGTAGATATCGGACGCAGCCTTGACCGATTCCACTACACCCGCAGCCTCACCGGCAGCGAACACTTTGCCGATTTCCGGCAGTTCAACGAACACTACGTCACCCAAGGCTTCCTGAGCATGGTCTGAAATACCCACTTTCACGCCGCCATCATGGTCTAGACGGGCCCATTCGTGACTTTCGGCAAAACGCAGGTCGACAGGGATTTCGCTCATGTTCTGTGTCCTCAAGAAAAATGTCAGCGGTCATTGCCCGCCAAAAAAAGTTAGATCAAGGTTTTGCCGTGGCGTACGAAGGTCGGTTTGACCACTCGAACCGGGTACCACTTGCCACGGATTTCCACTTCAGCGCGGTCGGCGGTGGCCACCGGCACGCGCGCCAGTGCAATCGACTTGCTAAGCGTAGGAGAGAAACTACCACTGGTGATCTCCCCTTCGCCAACATCGGCGATGCGAACCACTTGATGCGCCCGTAACACTCCACGTTCTTCCAGGACCAGACCCACCAATTTGTGCTGCACGCCATCGGCCTGTTCGGCTTCCAGGGCAGTGCGGCCGATGAACTGGCGCGTGGCCGGTTCCCAGGCAATGCTCCAGGCCATGTTGGAGGCCAATGGCGAAACTTCTTGATGGATGTCCTGACCGTAGAGGTTCATGCCGGCTTCGACACGCAAGGTATCGCGGGCGCCGAGGCCGATCGGGGAAATACCCGCGCCCACCAGATCGTTGAAGAAGCCCGGTGCCTGATCGGCCGGCAGCACGATTTCCAGACCATCCTCACCGGTGTAACCGGTGCGCGCGATGAACCAGTCACCGTCGGTCTGACCTTCGAAATATTTGAGCTGCTGAATCAGCGTGCCACGGGACTGAGTCACCAGTTCGGCAATCTTGTGCCGGGCGTGAGGCCCTTGAATGGCCAGCATCGCCAACTCGGAGCGCTCGTTGAGCTGCACCTCGAAGTCACCGAGATGCGCCTGCATCCAGGCCAAATCCTGATTGCGGGTGGAGGCGTTGACCACCAGGCGATAACCGTCCTCGAGACGGTAGACGATCATGTCGTCGACGATGCCGCCCTGCTCGTTGAGCATGGCGCTGTACAGGGCACGGCCGGGGCTGTGCAGGCGTTCGACGTCATTGGCCAGTAAATACTGAAGCCAGGCCTTGGCCTGGGGGCCGTCAACATCGATCACGGTCATGTGGGATACATCGAAAACCCCGCAATCGCGGCGCACCTGATGGTGTTCCTCGACCTGCGAGCCGTAATGCAGAGGCATATCCCAACCGCCAAAATCGACCATCTTCGCGCCGAGGGCGAGATGAAGGTCATACAGAGGCGTACGCTGTCCCATGGGTTTCTCCTTCCGGGCGTGGCGAAGGTGCGGACAGGCGCTGTACGGGGTGAAATGCCTTGAAATAAAAGGCTTTCAGCCGTTTCAGCGACCCGGTCTGAAAGACGGACCGCACCGAATGCCGCGCATTGTAGCCGCAAGGTGTAGGACTGACACCTACGTGTTTCGATGCGCTGAACGTCGGATCAATCCGATGACCGGTAACAGCCCGACCAAAACCAGCGTCAGTGCTGGCAACGAGGCCCTCGCCCACTCGCCCTCGCTGGTCATTTCAAAGATCCGCACCGCCAGCGTGTCCCAGCCAAACGGGCGCATCAGCAGGGTTGCGGGCATTTCCTTGAGCACATCGACGAACACCAGCAACGCCGCGCTCAACGTGCCCGGCAGCAGCAGCGGCAGATACACTTTGAAAAACAGTCGTGGCCCACTGACGCCAAGGCTACGTGCTGCTTCGGGCAAAGATGGCCGTATTCGCGCCAGGCTGCTTTCAAGCGGTCCATAGGCCACCGCGATAAAACGCACCAGATAGGCCAGCAACAACGCCGACAGACTGCCCAGCAGCAACGGTTTGCCCGCGCCGCCAAGCCATCCCGACAGCGGGATCACCAGCTCGCGATCCAGGTAACTGAACGCCAGCATGATCGACACCGCCAGCACCGAGCCCGGCAAGGCGTAGCCAAGGTTGGCCAGACTGATGCCGGAACGGATCGCCCGGGTCGGCGCCAATCGACGGGCAAAGGCCAGTACCAGAGCGACACTGACGGTGATCAACGCCGCCATGCCGCCCAGGTACAAGGTATGGATGATCAATCCGGTATAACGCTCATCCAGATCGAAGCGCCCGCGTTGCCAAAACCACACCATCAGTTGCAGCACAGGAATGACGAAGGCGCAGGCGAATACCAGACCGCACCAGCTCATGGCCGCCAGCGCCTTGACCCCGCGCAGGTGATACAACGCCTTGACCCGTGGCCGTTCGTTGCTCGCCCGGTGGGCCCCGCGGGCACGGCGCTCGCCATACAGCACGACCATCACCACCAACAGCAACAGGCTGGCCAGTTGCGCGGCCGTGGAAAGACTGAAAAAGCCGTACCAGGTTTTGTAGATGGCGGTGGTGAATGTATCGAAGTTGAACACCGACACCGCACCGAAATCCGCCAGGGTTTCCATCAGCGCCAACGCCACTCCCGCGCCGATGGCCGGACGTGCCATCGGTAACGCCACTCGCCAGAATGCCTGCCATGGGGATTGCCCAAGGACTCGCGCTGCTTCCATCAAGCCTTTGCCCTGAGCCAGGAATGCGCTACGCGCCAACAGGTAAACGTACGGATAGAAAACCAGCACCAGCACCAGAATCACACCGCCGGTGGAGCGCACTCGCGGCAGCCTCAGGCCGCTGCCGAACCATTCGCGCAGCAAGGTTTGCACGGGGCCGGCGAAATCCAGCAGGCCGACGAAAACAAATGCCAGCACGTAAGCAGGAATCGCAAAGGGCAGCATCAACGCCCAGTCCAGCCAACGCCGCCCGGGGAATTCACAGAGGCTGGTGAGCCAGGCCAGGCTGACGCCCAGCAGCGTTACGCCGAAACCGACGCCGAGGACCAGCGTGAGGGTATTGCCCAGCAGCCGGGGCATCTGGGTTTCCCACAGGTGGGACCAGATCTGCTGATCGATGGTTTGCCAGGAAAGAAGCAGGACACTCAGGGGCAGCAGGACCAGCGCAGCAATGGCGAAGACCAAGGGATACCAGCGGCGTTGGGCGGGGTGGGCCAAAGAAAGCTCTCGTTTAAATGATTGTGCCCACGCTCTGCGTGGGCACACATCTTGTGACGCTCTGCGTCACGCCTCGACGCGGAGCGTCGGTGGATGCATTCCCACGCAGAGCGTGGGAACGATCAGGCCGGCTGGAACGCCGCCGACTTGATTCTGTGGCGCAGTATATCGACAGACTCAGTTCCAGCCAGCCCGATCCATCATCCGGATCGCTTCAGCCTGACGCTTGCCAGCCACTTCCACCGGCAGGGTATCGGCAACGAACTTGCCCCAGGCCGCGACTTCTTCCGAAGGAGCCACTGCCGGGTTGGCCGGGAATTCCTGGTTCACGTCAGCGAAAATCTTCTGCGCTTCAGGCGTGGTCATCCATTCCACCAGCGCCTTGGCGGCTTCCGGGTGTGGAGCGTGTTTGGTCAGGCCGATGCCCGACAGGTTGACGTGCACGCCACGGTCGCCCTGATTCGGCCAGAACAGTTTCACCGGCAGGTCTGGCTTCTGTTTGTGCAGACGGCCGTAGTAGTAAGTATTGACGATGCCGACGTCGCACTGGCCGGCGTTGATCGCCTCCAGCACGGCAATGTCATCGGAGAACACATCGGTGGACAGGTTGTTGACCCAGCCCTTGAGGATCTTCTCGGTTTTTTCGGCGCCATGGACTTCGATCATGGTGGCGGTCAGGGACTGGTTGTAGACCTTCTTCGCCGTGCGCAGGCACAGGCGACCTTCCCACTGCTTGTCGGCCAGCGCTTCGTAGGTGGTCAGTTCACCGGGTTTCACCCGATCGGTGGAGTAGGCGATGGTCCGCGCCCGCAGGCTCAGGCCGGTCCAGGCATGGGAGGAAGCGCGGTATTGCAATGGGATGTTGGCGTCGATCACCTTGGAAGTGAACGGCTGGAGGATGCCCATCTGTTCGGCCTGCCAGAGGTTGCCGGCATCGACGGTCAGCAGCAGGTCGGCGGTGGCATTTTCGCCCTCGGCCTTGATCCGCTGCATCAGCGGCGCTTCCTTGTCGGTGATGAACTTCACCTGCACGCCGGTTTTCTGGGTGTAGGCATCGAAGACTGGCTTGATCAGCTCATCGATACGCGAGGAGTAAACCACCACCTCGTCGGCGGCCTGGGCGGCGGTGCTGCCAATCAGGGTCAGGGCCAGTGCAGTCAGTAGACGCTTGGGTGCCAACATGGAAGCAGTCTCTCGAATGGGGAAGTGAGGCCAAATGATAAGGACTCACATTTCGCTTCTCAATCGAACAGTGGATTGAGGCGTTACCAGATGTTGCACAGCTGGGATTGGTGGTGGATGTACCGACGCCTTCGCGGGCAAGCCTCGCTCCTACAGGTTTTGTGTCGTTCGCCAATGTCGCGATTGACTCAATACCTGTAGGAGCGAGGCTTGCCCGCGAAGAGGCCATCAGCCCCAACGAAGATCTCAAGCCTTGGCCAACGCCGGCAGATCCCCGATCAACCCAAGCGCTTCGCGCACGAACAACGCCTTGGCCTCGGGCATCTGATCGACCATCTTCAACCCGGTATTGCGCAACCAACGCACCGGCAACGGATCGGCCTGGAACAACCGCTCGAACCCTTCCATCGCCGCCATCAACGCCAGGTTGTGGGGCATGCGCCGACGCTCATAGCGACTGAGCACTTTCACATCCGCCAACCGCTCACCCCGCGCAGCCGCTTGTAGCAGCACTTCGGCCAGCACCGCGGCATCGAGGAAACCGAGGTTAACGCCCTGCCCGGCCAGAGGATGGATGGTGTGGGCCGCGTCGCCGATCAGCGCCAGGCCTTCAGCCACATACCGCTTGGCATGACGCTGACGCAGCGGCACGCACAAACGCGGGTCGACGCTGAGCACTGTGCCGAGGCAACCCTCGAAGGCCCGTTCCAGCTCCTTGCAGAAGCCTTCGTCGTCCAGCGCCATCAGGCGTTCGGCTTCGCTCGGCGTGGTCGACCAGACGATCGAGCACCAATCCTGTTGACCGTCCCGCTCCAGCGGCAGAAACGCCAGCGGGCCATTGTCGGTGAAGCGCTGCCACGCGGTCATTTGATGAGGTTTTGAGCTGCGCACACTGGTAACGATCGCGTGGTGCATGTAATCCCACTCGCGAGTCGCAACGCCGGTCAGGCGCCGAACGGCCGAGTTGGCGCCATCCGCCGCAATTACCAAAGGCGCTCGCAAGGTTCGACCGTCGGCCAGGGTCAGCAGCCAGTCGTCACCGGAGCGGCGCATCTGCTCCAAACGCGCATTGGCCAGCATCCCGAGATCGCAGTCGTGCAGTCGATCGAGCAAAGCGTCCTGAACCACGCGGTTCTCGACGATATGCCCGAGCACTTCGGCATGGACACTGGTCGCCGAGAAATGGATCTGCCCGGTGCCGCTGCCATCCCAGACGTGCATGTCGGTGTACGGACTACTGCGCCGGCTGACAACGCCATCCCAGACGCCCAGGCGTTCAAGTATTCGCTGGCTGGCCGCCGACAAGGCACTCACTCGAGGTTCGAACGGAGCCTGCCCATCGAAGGGTTTGACGCTCAGGGGGCTACCGTCCAGCAGCAGGACTTCGAGCCCACTGTTTTGTAACGCCAGCGCCAGGGCACTGCCGACCATTCCGGCCCCGACAATCAGCAGATCTGCGCGCATTTCCATGCTTTAAGCCTGTCTCGCTTGCGGCTTGAGCCGCACGTAAAGGGTTTTTCCGACCCGCGTCACCAAAGTGCCGGTGCCGTCGTGAATATCGACTTGCAGATACGCCCTCTTAAACATCGGGACGCGTACCCAGGCCCATGGCCTGTCGAGCGAACCAGCGCTTGGCCGGCGGCAACAGATCGAGGCCGAGCAGCCCAATGTTGCGGCCCAGGGAAACCAGTGGCTGGGTGCTGCCGAACAAGCGGGTGACCTGATCGGAAAAACCCACGGTCAGGCTCTGGTCCAGACGCTGACGCTCGCGATAGGCCTGCAAGGTGGCGAAATCGCCGGGCGATGTCTCGCTGCCCAATAAATTGTCGGCCAGCGCCTGGGCGTCACGCAACGACAGGTTGAACCCTTGCCCGGCAATCGGATGCAGGCTATGAGCAGCGTTGCCGAGAATCGCCAGATGCGGGCGGACTTGTTCCTCGGCTTCGATCAGCGACAGCGGATACAAATGCCGTGCGCCGACCTGTTTCAGCGTGCCAAGGCGATAACCGAAGATGCCCTGCAACTCGCCGAGAAAGCTGCGGTCATCAAGGGCTGCAAGCCGTTGCGCATCCATACCCAGACGGGTCCAGACCAACGCGCAGCGATTGTCCGGCAACGGCAGCAAGGCCATCGGGCCATCGTCGGTGAAACGCTCGAAGGCCATGCCGTTGTGCGCTTCGCTGGGGGTGATGTTGGCGATCAGCGCGCTCTGGTTGTACGGGCGTTTCTTGATGCCGATCCCCAGTTGCTCACGCAAGCCGGAACGGCCGCCATCAGCGAGCACCGCAAGGTCGCATTCCAGCAGGGTTTCATCGTCGAGCGTCAGGCGATAGCCGTCGGTCAGGGGCTCCATGCCGGTGACTTCCGCCGGGCACCGCCAACCGACCACGTCCTTGTCCAGACCTTGCCAAAGGCATTGGCCGAGCCAGGCGTTTTCCACCACATAACCCAGCGCCGGAACGCCCTCTTCCATCGCCGACAGTCGCGCGGTGGAGAAACGTCCACGGTCGGAGACATGAATCTGCTTGATCGGCTCGGCGCGGCGGGAGATTTCCTGCCACACACCCAACCGTTGATAAATCTGCCGGGCGCCGAAGGACAACGCCGAAGAACGGGCGTCATAGCTCGGCTGGTAGGTGTGACCGGGGGCAAACGGTTCGATCAGCACGATCTTCCAGCCACGGGCCTTGGCCCCTGCCTGTAATGCCAACGCCAGGCTGGCGCCGACCAAACCACCACCGATGATTGCCAGATTGACTCGACTCATGCCGCTTGTGTCCGTGCGGCGGCCATCAAGGCCTCGATTTCGGCGACCGTTTTCGGCACGCCGTTAGTCAGGATTTCACAACCGGTTTTGGTGACCACCACGTCGTCCTCGATTCGCACGCCAATGCCGCGCCATTTCTTCGCTACGTTCTGGTTGTTCGGAGCAATGTAAATGCCCGGCTCGACCGTCAGCGCCATGCCGACTTCCAGCACGCGCCATTCGCCGCCGACCTTGTATTCGCCGACATCGTGCACATCCATGCCCAGCCAGTGGCCGGCGCGGTGCATGTAAAACGCTTTATAGGCTTCGCTGGCGATCAACTCGTCGACGTCGCCCTGCAACAGGCCCAACTTCACCAGACCGGCGGTAATCACCCGGACCGTGGCTTCGTGCGCCTGATTCCAGTGTTTGTTCGGCGCGATTTCGGCAAACGCCGCTTCCTGGGAAGCCAGCACCAACTCGTAAATCGCCTTCTGCTCCGGTGAATACTTGCCGTTGACCGGCCAGGTGCGGGTGATGTCGCTGGCGTAGCAGTCGATCTCGCAACCGGCGTCGATCAGCACCAGATCGCCGTCCTTGAGCACCGCGTCATTCTGCTGGTAGTGCAGGATGCAGCTGTTGCGCCCCGCCGCGACGATCGACCCGTACGCCGGCATCTTCGCCCCGCCCTTGCGGAACTCGTAATCGAGCTCGGCTTCAAGACTGAACTCATGCAAACCGGCACGGCTGGCCTGCATCGCACGAATATGTGCCTGGGCGGAAATCCGCGCAGCTTCGCGCATCACCTTCACTTCTGCCGCCGATTTATACAGGCGCATGTCGTGAAGCAGATGATCCAGGGCAACGAATTCGTTCGGCGGCTGGGCGCCGAGGTGCGCTTTAGAGCGGATCACGTTGATCCAGTCCATCAGGTGCCGATCGAATTCGGGGTTACTGCCCATGGCCGAGTACACCCGGTCGCGGCCTTCGATCAAGCCCGGCAGAATGTCGTCAATGTCGGTGATGGGGAATGCGTCGTCGGCGCCGAAGTCACGGATCGCGCCTTCCTGGCCGGCGCGCAGGCCGTCCCACAATTCCCGTTCGGCATTACGTTCCCGGCAAAACAGCACGTATTCGCCGTGCTCACGGCCGGGCATCAAGACGATGACGGCTTGAGGCTCGGGGAAACCGCTGAGGTACTGGAAGTCGCTGTCCTGACGGTAGACGTGCTCGACATCGCGGTTGCGGATGGCCACCGCGGCGGCGGGCAGGATGGCGATGCTGTTGGGTTCCATCTGCGCCATCAGCGCCTTGCGGCGACGGCTGTATTCCGATTTCGGGATATGAATCATGGGCAGATGGCTTTCCCTGGCACGCGATTAATGCAACGACGGTTTGGCAGCCGCTTCGTCGGTTTTCTTGGTTTCGGTGAACAGCAGCAACGGAGCGACGCGCAGGTACTCCATCACTTCCATGTAGTCGCTTTCGCCGTCGTCGGACTCTTCCAGCGCGTCTTGCACCTGGGCAATGGCGGCCAGATCCTGCAGCACTTCGGTGGCTTCAGTGCTCAAGGCATATTCGCGGCGGGTCAGACCGAAGCCGGTAAGGAAGCCCTGGCACCACTGGCCCAGTGCAGCCGCACGCTCGGTGAGCGGCGCGTCGTCAGTCGGCAGCAGCAGAACAACGGTCATGTCGTCGCTGGTAAGCTCGCCCTTGACCATCTCTTGCAGGCCGATCAAGGCGTTGCGAACGTTGTCTTGCGGCTCGCCTTCGAGCAGCTCGGCGGCATCGGCCAACCAGCTGTCGGCTTCGAAGCCGGCACCGGCGCAACTGCGACCGAGCAACAGGCCGTGCAGTTCGGCAGGCGAGACGGGATGGCCGCTGGTGCTCAGCAGGCTGGCAAAGGCTTGGTACGGAGAATTCTGAATGGGCATGGGCAGCTAGGCGCCAGACGGCGCTATGTCTAGAATGAAGGCCTTGTATCCTACATCGACAGACTCGCCAAGACTATTAAAGGCTGTCCGCCAGCCAGGCCTGTACGAAAACTCGCCGAGCGGCGATCAGGCAAGGCAAAAACAGGCGAGCAAGCGGAGTGTAGGGCCCTACATGAGCATTGCGAGCCTGTTTTTAACGCAGCATGATCGACGCGCAGGCAGTTTTGTACAGAGCCTGCCACCCATCAGACACAACCAGTGGACACAATGGAAGACACCGACCTGCAAGCGCTGATGGCCAGACTCGAACTGCTAATTACTCGAGTCGAGCAACTAAAGAGTCAGAATGGACTCCTATTAGCTCAGGAAAAGAGCTGGCGCGAGGAACGCGCGCACCTCATTGAAAAAAATGAAATCGCCCGGCGTAAGGTCGAATCGATGATTTCGCGCCTCAAGGCCCTGGAGCAAGACTCATGAGTTCAAGCAATAGCGTTACCGTGCAGATCCTCGACAAAGAATATTCGATCATCTGCCCCCAGGAAGAGCGCAGCAACCTGGTGAGCGCTGCCCGTTACCTGGACGGCAAGATGCGCGAAATCCGCAGCAGCGGCAAAGTCATCGGCGCCGACCGCATCGCCGTGATGGCCGCGCTGAACATTACGCACGATCTTCTGCACAAGGAAGAACGCCCGGATGTACAGGCCAGCGGCTCGACCCGAGAGCAGGTTCGCGACCTGCTGGACCGCGTCGATCTGGTGCTGTCGACCGATCCGGATGTCACCAAGGGCTGATTCGCGTGACCGCTTGGGGTATACTCGCATCACTCCCTGGGGTGCTTGCCAGTTGACGACGTCCCTGAGCCGATTCGCACTACCCTGGAGGTTGCACGTTGGGCTGGTGTGCATGTCCGCTAGACGGAAAGCCTTAAAGCCTACTGCATCTTCCACCTTGAACTTTCGGGTTCAAGGGCTAAGTCGACAGCGGTTCATCCGGGGAGCCTGATTCCAGTCCGATGCCGGTTTAATTACCGGCATCGGCTTTTTTACGGGTACGCTTTAGTACTCGCACTTCCGAAGCATGAATCCATGACCGAACCTGCGCTGCTGCCCCGCCCGCAACTTCGACGCATGCTGCGCAAGGCCCGCCGCGCACTGACCCCCAGTCAGCAGCGCGAGGCCTCTCGCGGGCTGTATAAGCAATTGGCCCAGCACCCGCTGTTCCGCCGCGCAAAACACATCTCTCTGTACCTGCCCAACGACGGTGAAATCGATCCGCGCCTGCTGATGCGTGCCGCGCAACGTCGGGGCAAGGCGATTTATCTGCCGGTGCTCAGTGCCTGGCCGCGAACCAAAATGGTGTTCCAGCGGATTCGTCCCGGCGAAAAGTTCAAACCCAACCGCTTTCGCATCCCCGAACCTCGGCACAATATCGCCCGACAACGCAAAGTCTGGGCGCTGGACCTAGTGTTGTTGCCGCTGGTGGGGTTTGACGATGTTGGCGGACGCCTGGGAATGGGCGGTGGTTTCTACGACCGGAGCCTGGCGTACCTGGCGCGTCGCAAAAACTGGCGCAAGCCGACGCTGCTGGGCTTGGCCCATGAATGTCAGAAGGTTCAACGATTGGCTCAGGCGAGCTGGGATGTGCCGCTGCAGGGAACGGTCACGGACAAGGCGTGGTATTTCGCGGACTAGACGCCACTGAAATCAGCGGCGCCCAAAAGACAGGTTCAGCGCTTGAAGGCCGACGGCTGTTGCTGTGCGATCTCGATGGGAGCATCGGGTTTGTTGTTCCACAGGCTTTGGGCATAGCCGGTGGTCACGACACCAAGGCCGAATAAAATTACCAAAATCCATAGTAAATCCGGTTTGCGTTTCATCGATTGCCCCCCAAAGGCACATCAACACGATGACAGCAGCGGTTTCCGTTGTAGGTGTAGGCCGTGCAGCAGCGTCAAGCTTAGAAGGCCGGCATTTTGCGACAACGTGAACCGACACGCAAACGCTGGCGTCAACCGACCGTCGGTTTGTCATAAAATTGCCCGACCGCTTGCCCACTCACCTCGCAAGGAGCAAAACCATGGCCTATTGGCTGATGAAATCCGAGCCCGACGAACTCTCGATCAAAGACCTGCAGAAGCTTGGCCGAGCGCGCTGGGACGGGGTTCGCAACTACCAGGCGCGTAATTTCCTGCGGGCCATGGCAGTGGGTGACGAGTTTTTCTTCTATCACTCCAGCTGCCCGGAGCCGGGAATTGCCGGGATCGGCAAGATTGTCGAAGCCGCGTACCCGGACCCGACGGCGCTGGAGCCTGAGAGTCATTACTTCGACCCGAAGGCCACTGCCGAGAAAAACGCCTGGACTGCGATCGATGTTGCGCATGTCGAGACGTTTTCCAAGGTGCTGAAGCTGGATTATCTGAAACAGCAAACGGCACTGGCCGAGATGCCACTGGTGCAGAAAGGCTCGCGACTGTCGGTAATGCCAGTGACGGTGGAGCAGTGGGCGGCGGTGATTGCATTACGTTGAAAATCGTTAAAAGATCGCAGCCTTCGGCAACTCCTACAGGGAAACTCGTTCGGCGTAGGAGCTGCCGAAGGCTGCGATCTTGGCAATCAATCAGACAATACAAGACTCACTGGATAATGAGGTTGTTGAACAACAAATCCTCAACCACCGGCTTGCCGGTTTCGTCGTTCATCACTTGCTGGGTCTGCTTCAAGGCTTCCTGACGCAGCTTTTCCTTGGCTTCGACGTTGTTCATGGCTTCAGTAGTCTGCTGCGCAAACAACGCCACCAACTGATTGCGGATCAAAGGCTCGTTGGCCTTCACCGCTTTGGTCGCCTCTTCGCCAGTCACCCGCAACGCCACATCGGCCTTATAGACCTTGAGCTTCGGCGTGCCGTCCAGCCCATAGTTGCCCACGAATGGCGGGCTCAGGGTGATGTAATTGACCTTCGGGGCTTCACCTTCTTTGGCTTCTTCGGCCATCGCTGCCACAGGCAGAGACAGGGCCAGCAACAACATGATCCACGCTTTCACAATTCGCTCCTTATCCGGTTTGCGGCCAAGCATAACGACCCGCCGCTCAAGCACAAGCTTATGGCTGACTATCAGGGTCGGGCATGCTCGTTGACCCAATGACTCACACACCTACACTTATCGGCCATCACTCCCAAAGGAATAGCCCTGATGAAAGCCGTGCTGAGCAAAGCCTTCGGCCCTGCCGAATCGCTGGTGCTGGAAGACGTCGCCAGTCCTGTCGCGAAGAAGAATGAAATCCTGCTGGACGTGCACGCGGCCGGGGTGAATTTCCCGGACACGTTGATCATCGAGGGTAAATACCAGTTCAAACCGCCCTTCCCGTTTTCTCCGGGTGGCGAAGCGGCCGGCGTGGTCAGCGCCGTGGGCGAGAAGGTCAGCCACCTCAAGGTTGGCGACCGGGTCATGGCCCTGACTGGTTGGGGCAGCTTCGCCGAGCAAGTCGCGGTGCCGGGCTACAACGTGTTGCCGATCCCGCCATCGATGGACTTCAACACCGCCGCTGCATTCAGCATGACCTACGGCACTTCGATGCACGCTCTCAAGCAACGGGGCAACCTGCAACCCGGCGAAACGTTGCTGGTGCTCGGCGCTTCCGGTGGTGTCGGCCTCGCAGCGGTGGAAATCGGCAAAGCCATGGGCGCCCGCGTTATAGCCGCCGCCAGCAGCGCGGAAAAACTCGCGGTGGCCAAGGCCGCCGGCGCCGATGAGTTGATCAACTACAGCGAAACCAGCCTCAAGGACGAGATCAAACGCCTGACCGACGGCCAGGGCGCTGACGTGATCTACGATCCGGTGGGCGGCGACCTGTTCGACCAAGCCATCCGCGCCATTGCCTGGAACGGCCGCCTTTTGGTAGTCGGTTTCGCCAGCGGACGAATCCCTGAGCTGCCAGTGAATCTGGCGCTACTCAAAGGCGCAGCGGTGGTCGGCGTGTTCTGGGGCTCCTTCGCCCAACGCCAGCCACAGGACAACGCGGCGAACTTCCAGCAACTGTTTGGCTGGTTTGCCGAGGGCAAGTTGAAACCGCTGGTGTCGCAGGTGTATCCGCTGAGCAATGCGGCGCAGGCCATCAATGATCTTGGCCAGCGCAAGGCGGTCGGGAAAGTGGTGGTTCAGGTTCGCTGATTGTTTACCTGACCTGATTTACCTATACCGGGTCGCAACCCTGCGACCCGGTTCCGCCATCCCCATACCGCCCTTCATTTATACCTGAGCGACATGTTCATAAAAGAACATGCGACCTCCAACATTTCCCCTGTTTGACCAATGTGAACCGGTGCTATTTTCGGTAACGAAACTGTAACATTCGCATCCGCAGTCAAAACAAGAAATCTGGAGCTCTTGAATGTTTGCTTTCTTTCGTCCTGCCGCACATCAGGCTCCATTGCCTGAAGAAAAAATAGACAGCACCTACCGACGCCTTCGCTGGCAGATCTTCGCCGGGATTTTCATCGGCTATGCGGGTTACTACCTGCTGCGCAAGAACTTCTCCCTGGCCATGCCGTACCTGATCGACGAGGGCTACACCCGTGGCCAACTGGGCCTGGCAATGTCGGCGATTGCGATTTCCTACGGCCTGTCGAAGTTCCTCATGGGCCTGGTGTCTGACCGCTCCAACCCGCGCTACTTCCTGCCGTTTGGCCTGTTGGTGTCGGCCGGCGTGATGTTCGTTTTCGGCTTCGCGCCTTGGGCAACGTCCAGCGTGACCATGATGTTCATCCTGCTGTTCATCAACGGCTGGGCCCAGGGCATGGGCTGGCCGCCGAGTGGCCGAACCATGGTGCACTGGTGGTCACAGAAGGAGCGCGGTGGCGTGGTGTCTGTGTGGAACGTGGCACACAACGTCGGCGGCGGCCTGATCGGCCCGCTGTTCCTGCTCGGCATGGGCCTGTTCAACGATTGGCACGCCGCGTTCTACGTACCGGCGGCGGTGGCTCTGGCAGTGGCGGTGTTTGCCTTCATGACCATGCGCGACACGCCACAGTCGGTGGGCCTGCCGCCAATCGAGAAGTACAAGAACGACTACCCGGAAGGCTACGACGCCAGCCACGAAGAGGAATTCAGCGCCAAGGAAATCTTCGTCAAGTACGTGCTGCGCAACAAAATGCTCTGGTACATCGCCATGGCCAACGTCTTCGTCTACCTGCTGCGTTACGGCGTGCTGGACTGGGCACCGACCTACCTCAAGGAAGCCAAAGGCTTCACCGTGGACAAAACCTCGTGGGCGTATTTCTTCTACGAGTGGGCGGGGATCCCGGGCACGCTGCTGTGCGGCTGGATGTCGGACAAGATCTTCCGTGGCAACCGTGGCCTGACCGGCATGGTGTTCATGGCGCTGGTGACCGTGGCGACATTGGTTTACTGGCTTAACCCGGCCGGCAACCCGACCGTCGACATGATCGCGCTCGTCTCGATCGGCTTCCTGATCTACGGCCCGGTGATGCTGATCGGTCTGCAAGCGCTGGAACTGGCGCCGAAGAAAGCCGCCGGGACTGCAGCAGGCTTCACGGGGTTGTTCGGTTATCTGGGTGGTTCAGTCGCGGCCAGTGCAGCGATGGGCTACACCGTGGACCACTTCGGCTGGGACGGCGGTTTCGTCTTGCTGATCGGCGCATGCCTGCTGGCGATGGCCTTCCTTGCGCCAACGCTGTGGCACAAGCAAGTCGCCAGTCAGAGCCGCGAAGCGATCGCCTGATCGGCCTTTGATTTGCAGCGCTTGAGCCGCGCCTCCAGATTACGGTCTGGCATGGCGTGGCTACGCAGGGCGTGAGCGGTCTGCTCGACATACTCGCGAGTGGTGCCGTAACGCCCGCAAGCGCTTTCGAACACCTGGCTCAGCACATGATCCGGCAAGTTGCCGGCATAGCTGGGCAGGTGCCGCTCCAAAACGAATCCCAATGCCTGAACCTGACTTCCGTCTTCGAGACGGCAGTTAAGCCAATGTGGGCGATAGGACGGAAATGGCATTTCACGCTGCCAGAGTGCATAAAGCGAAGCTTCGAGTTGTTCTTCAGGCAAGCGATAGGCAAACCCGCTGCATGAGCCGCCACGATCCAGGCCAAACACCAGCCCGGGCACTTCCGGCGTACCGCGATGTTCGTGGGACCACAGGTATAAACCGCGATGGTAGCCATGCACACGCCCGCGCACCCGCTCAACCGCCGCACATTCAGGGCGCCAGATCAGCGAACCATAAGCAAACAGCCAGACCGGCCCACCCTTGTGGCGCGCCATGGTCGCCTGCATTGAGCCGAGTAATTGTTCGTGCGTGAGCTGCGGCCCCAGATCGAGCCGCGGAGGGTAAGCCAGATTCAAAAAAGCAGATTCAATGGCGCTCATGGCGAATAGCGTTCAGCTCCCCGCGGGTAAAGAATTACTTAATAGAACGCACCGCTGTAACAATAAGGCACATATGTCTTAAGGCAATTTAAGTGCCATGGCGGAGTTCAAAACGTATTGCCTGAATGAGATATAACCTACCGGCATTTATATAAATCTATAAATACCGATCGGCTATATGGAGAGTTATAACGATTTAAAATCGGGGATCAAGATCGGGGCGCGTAAGCGAAAACGTCCGCGCGCATTTGATGGGCATCCATCCCCGCTTCGACCAGCGCATCCAGCGTGCCATAGACCATCGCCGGAGAGCCGCTGGCGTAGACGTGCAGGGCTTTCAGATCAGGGAAATCTTCACACACCGCCTCATGCAACATGCCGCAGCGCCCTCCCCAGCCGCATTGATCGCTGACGACTTTATGCAGATACAGATTGGGCAATTTCAACCATTCGTCCCAATGCTCAATGCCATAAAAGTCTTCGGGACGACGCACGCCCCAATACAGATGCACCGGATGCTTGAACCCCGTGGCCCGGCAATGTTCGATCAGGCTGTGGATCTGGCCCATGCCGGTACCGGCAGCGATCAGTACCAGTGGACCGTCCGGCAGTTCCGCCAGATGGGTATCGCCGAACGGCAGTTCGATGCGCACCATCGGGTTGCGCTGCAGCTGCTCGATCAGGCTCAGCGCACTGCTTTCGCGCGCCAGTACGTGAATTTCCAGATCGCGGCCGGAATGCGGTGCAGAGGCCAGGGAGAAGGCGGATTTCTCGCCGTTCTCACGCTCGATCATCAGGTACTGACCGGCGTGATAGCGCGGCGGCTTGCCCGCAGGCGCACGCAGACGAACGCGCCAGGTATCGCCGCCGACGTCCCTGCATTCAATGACCTGACACGACACGCTGCGCACCGGCAATTCTCCCCGCGCGAGCACGCCATCCCACAGCACGATGCAGTCTTCCAGCGGCTCTGCAATGCAAGTGTAGAACTCGCCATGGTCGCGCACATCGCCGGCTTGTTCGACCCGCCCTTCCACCAGCAACGCGCCGCACACATGGCAATTGCCGTTGCGACAGCTTTGCGGGCATTCATAGCCCAGGCGCCGCGCGCCATCGAGAATACGCTCGCCGGGCAGAATCTCTAGCACTGCTCCGGAGGGCTGCAAGGTTACACGCATCAATCTATTCCTAACTGATTCCAGATGGCATCGATCCGTTGGGTAACGGCTTCATCCTTGACGATAACCCGGCCCCACTCGCGAGTGGTTTCGCCTGGCCATTTATGCGTGGCATCGAGCCCCATCTTCGAGCCCAAGCCGGAGACCGGCGAGGCGAAGTCCAGGTAGTCGATCGGCGTGTTGTCGATCATCACCGTGTCACGCTTGGGGTCCATGCGCGTGGTGATGGCCCAGATCACGTCGTTCCAGTCCCGTGCGTTGATATCGTCGTCGGTGACGATAACGAACTTGGTGTACATGAACTGTCGCAAAAACGACCAGACACCGAGCATTACCCGCTTGGCATGGCCGGGATACGACTTCTTCATGGTCACGATGGCCATGCGGTACGAACAGCCTTCGGGCGGCAGGTAGAAGTCGGTGATCTCCGGAAACTGCTTTTGCAGGATCGGCACGAACACTTCATTCAGCGCCACGCCGAGAATCGCCGGCTCATCCGGTGGACGACCCGTGTAGGTGCTGTGGTAGATCGGTTTGATCCGATGGGTAATGCGTTCGACGGTAAACACCGGGAAGCTGTCGACTTCGTTGTAGTAGCCGGTGTGGTCGCCATACGGGCCTTCGTCGGCCATTTCGCCCGGATGGATCACGCCTTCGAGGATGATCTCGGCGGTGGCCGGTACCTGCAGATCGTTGCCGCGGCACTTCACCAGTTCGGTGCGATTGCCGCGCAACAGACCGGCGAAAGCATATTCGGAGAGGCTGTCCGGCACCGGCGTCACGGCGCCAAGAATGGTTGCCGGGTCAGCGCCCAGAGCCACAGACACCGGGAACGGCTGGCCGGGGTGTTTCTCGCACCACTCACGGTAGTCCAGCGCGCCGCCACGGTGGCTCAACCAGCGCATGATCACCTTGTTGCGGCCGATCACTTGCTGACGGTAGATGCCGAGGTTCTGGCGATCCTTGTTCGGCCCCTTGGTGACGGTCAGACCCCAAGTGATCAGCGGGCCGACGTCACCCGGCCAGCAGGTCTGTACCGGCAACATCGCCAGATCGACATCGTCGCCTTCAATGACCACTTCCTGGCACACCGCGTCTTTGACGACTTTCGGCGCCATGGCAATGATCTTGCGGAAGATCGGCAGCTTGGACCAGGCGTCCTTCAGGCCCTTCGGCGGCTCGGGCTCCTTGAGGAACGCCAACAGCTTGCCGATTTCGCGCAACTCGCTGACCGCTTCTGCGCCCATGCCCAGCGCCACGCGCTCGGGAGTGCCGAACAGATTGCCGAGTACTGGAATGTCATAACCGGTAGGGTTTTCGAAAAGCAGCGCAGGGCCCTTGGCGCGCAACGTGCGATCGCAGACCTCGGTCATTTCGAGCACTGGGGACACTGGAACCTGGATGCGCTTGAGTTCGCCGCGCTTTTCCAGGCCGCTGATAAAGTCGCGCAAGTCGCGATACTGCATGCGTGAGCCTCGTGTTGGCCGTGGCGTTCGGGGCAGGCAGTTTAGCGCCGAACCCCTCTATTCAGAACCACGAACATCAAAAATCAGATAGCAAAAAGCCGGGTTTCCCCGGCTTTTGCTGACTTTCTGCGATTTACTTACGTTTCATCGACAGGAAGAACTCGTCGTTGGTCTTGGTCTGTTTCAGCTTGTCGACCAGGAACTCGATGGCAGAGACTTCGTCCATCGGGTGCAGCAGCTTGCGCAGGATCCACATACGCTGCAGTTCGTCGTCGGCCGTCAGCAACTCTTCGCGGCGAGTACCGGAGCGGTTGATGTTGATGGCCGGGAACACACGCTTTTCGGCGATCTTGCGATCCAGAGGCAGTTCCATGTTGCCGGTGCCTTTGAATTCCTCGTAGATCACTTCGTCCATCTTCGAGCCGGTTTCAACCAGCGCGGTAGCGATGATGGTCAGCGAGCCGCCTTCTTCGATGTTCCGTGCAGCGCCGAAGAAACGTTTTGGTTTCTCCAGGGCGTGGGCATCGACACCACCGGTCAGTACCTTGCCGGAGCTCGGGATCACGGTGTTGTAGGCACGCGCCAGACGGGTGATGGAGTCGAGCAGGATCACCACGTCCTTTTTGTGTTCGACCAGGCGCTTGGCCTTCTCGATCACCATTTCGGCAACCTGCACGTGGCGGGTTGGCGGCTCGTCGAACGTCGAGGCAACCACTTCGCCGCGAACGGTGCGCTGCATTTCGGTCACTTCTTCCGGACGTTCGTCGATCAGCAATACGATCAGATGAACTTCAGGATTGTTACGTGCGATGTTCGCCGCGATGTTCTGCAGCATGATCGTTTTACCGGCTTTCGGCGGTGCAACGATCAGGCCGCGCTGGCCTTTACCGATCGGGGCGCACAGGTCGATGACACGACCTGTCAAGTCTTCGGTGGAACCGTTGCCGGCCTCCATCTTCATGCGCACGGTCGGGAACAGCGGGGTCAGGTTCTCGAAGAGAATCTTGTTTTTCGCGTTCTCGGGACGATCGTAGTTGATCGTGTCGACCTTGAGCAGTGCGAAATAACGCTCGCCTTCCTTTGGAGGGCGGATCTTGCCAACGATGGTGTCACCGGTGCGCAAGTTGAAGCGGCGGATCTGGCTCGGCGAGACGTAGATATCGTCTGGGCCGGCGAGATAGGAAGCGTCAGCGGAGCGCAGGAAGCCGAAGCCGTCCTGGAGAATCTCCAGCACGCCATCACCGGAGATTTCCTCGCCGCTTTTAGCGTGCTTTTTGAGCAGGGAGAAAATCACGTCCTGCTTGCGCGAACGGGCCATATTTTCTATGCCCATCTGTTCGGCCAATTCGAGCAGTTCGGTAATCGGCTTTTGCTTGAGTTCAGTCAGATTCATATAGGAATGACGTAATCATTTATGGAGGGGGGAAATTAAGCTTTTGGCTTAATGAGGCCGCGCCGCAGAGAAGGCGACAGGATCGCGTACTTATTCGAAAAGGAGTGCGTCGGCGACGGCTAGCAGGGGGCAGTGGAGAAACCAGTGCGGGGCCGAATGTACCACCTGAGTTTCGGAGCGTCTAGCCCTCAATAACGAAAAGGCCCCGCATTATGCGGGGCCTTTTCATGACGATTTATAACAACGCTTAGATGTTGGCGTCGAGGAAAGCAGCCAGTTGCGACTTCGACAGCGCGCCGACCTTGGTGGCTTCGACGTTGCCGTTCTTGAACAGCATCAGCGTCGGGATACCACGTACGCCGTGCTTGGCCGGGGTTTCCTGGTTTTCGTCGATGTTCAGCTTGGCAACGGTCAGCTTGCCAGCGTAGGTGCCAGCGATCTCGTCCAGAACCGGGGCGATCATTTTGCAGGGGCCGCACCACTCAGCCCAGTAGTCAACAAGCACAGGGCCAGCAGCCTTCAGTACTTCTTCTTCGAAGTTAGCGTCGGTGACGTGCTTGATAAGATCGCTGCTCATGGATGTCTCCGGGTTGTAAGCAATAAAAAAACGTGGCCCATCATAGCCGCCCTTCCCGTGTTCAGGAAGCCGCAGATGATTGAGTCTCGCTATGGTGGCCCATGAGTTTGGGTATAGCTCAAGTCATGAGGTGGCGGGAGCGACGAAAGCAATTCCGGTGCGCAGGGCGGCGTTGCGCACATGCTCTTGCATGGCCTTCTGCGCGGCGCCAGAGGCCCGACGCGCCAGCGCGCGGAGGATTTTACGGTGTTCCTGCCAGGTTTCCATGGCCCGTTCGGCCCGGATGAACGGTAGCTTCTGGCTCTCCAGGAAGATGTCGGCGCTGGCCGTCAGAATGCTCAGCATCGCCTGATTGCCGCTGGCGAGAAGAATGCGCCGGTGAAACTCGAAATCCAGTCGCGCCGCCGCCTCGAAGTCGGCGGCACGCAGTTCGTTGCGCATGGCGGCGACATTGTCTTCCAGGGCATCGAGCTCATCGGTGCTCAGGGTCACGGCCGCCAGCCCGGCGGCAAAACCTTCCAGCGCGTAGCGCAACTGGAAGATGTCCAGCGGCGATGCCTGAGCCGCGAACGGCCAGCCCGGCGCCGCATCGCCCCGGGGCAGATCGACCGGTGACTGCACGAACACGCCTTTGCCTGGCTGGATACTGATCACGCCCAGCGCACTCAGAGACGATAACGCCTCACGCAATGACGCCCGACTGACCCCCAATTGCACCGCCAGGTCCCGTTGCGAGGGCAAGGCATCCCCCGCCCCGAAACCTTGCTCGGCGATCAGTTTGCGGATGGCTTGCAGCGCCACTTCAGGTACGGCGCGGGAGATCGAGTTCATGGTTTTTTCAGACGAGCCAGGCCAATGAGCGGCTAGTTGTAAAGCTATTCGCGACGTCCGGCAAGTCGTGCCCCATGGGGGTTCGGGAATTTTCACGGGTGCGCCATCAGGGTGCGAAATGCCACCCAACTGTTCAGACCAGTAAGACCGAACGACACCAGCAAAACCGGGGCCTGCGCCCCCCAAAACCTAATCTTGGCATGGCCCGTGCTCTGTCGATCCGCAGAAATCACTTCCCGCCGATCCGGAGATTTGCCATGACCATGCGTTACAGCGTCCTCATCAAAGCCCTGTTCGCCAGCCTGATGCTGAGCCAGGCACCCGCCCACGCCGACGGCCTGGAGGATGTGGTCAAGCGCGGCACCCTCAAAGTCGCGGTGCCCCAAGACTTTCCACCGTTCGGATCGGTCGGCCCGGACATGAAACCTCGCGGCCTCGATATCGACACCGCCAAACTGCTGGCCGACCAACTCAAGGTCAAACTCGAGCTGACCCCGGTCAACAGCACCAACCGCATTCCGTTCCTGACCACCGGCAAAGTCGATTTGGTGATTTCCAGCCTCGGCAAGAACCCTGAGCGCGAAAAAGTCATCGACTTCTCCCGTGCCTACGCACCGTTCTACCTCGCCGTGTTCGGCCCGCCAGACGCCGCCATCAAGGGCCTGGATGATCTCAAGGGCAAAACCATCAGCGTCACCCGTGGCGCCATCGAAGACATCGAACTGACCAAAGTCGCCCCCGAAGGCGCGACCATCAAACGCTTCGAAGACAACAACTCGACCATCGCCGCCTACCTCGCAGGGCAAGTCGACCTGATTGCCAGCGGCAACGTGGTGATGGTGGCGATCAGCGAGAAAAATCCGAAACGCGTGCCGGCCCTGAAAGTGAAGCTCAAGGATTCGCCGGTTTACGTTGGCGTGAACAAGAACGAGCCGGCGCTGCTGGGCAAGGTCAACGACATTCTCACCACGGCCAAGGCTGACGGTGCGCTGGAAAAGAATTCGCAAACCTGGCTGAAAGAGCCGCTGCCGGCCGATCTCTGATCGTTCGCGCGGGAGACGATTTATGGCTTATCAGTTCGATTTCTTGCCGGTGGTGGAAAACACCGACCTGCTGCTGCGCGGTGCGCTGTTCACCCTTGAGTTGACGGCCATTGGCGCGGTGCTCGGGGTCGGTCTGGGTATCGTCGGGGCACTGGTGCGGGCGTGGAACATCCGCCCGTTCGCCGGCATTTTCGGGGTTTACGTCGAGTTGATCCGCAACACGCCATTCCTGGTGCAGTTGTTTTTCATCTTCTTCGGTTTGCCGTCGCTGGGCCTGCAGATTTCCGAATGGCAAGCGGCAGTGCTGGCGATGGTGATCAACCTTGGCGCCTATTCGACCGAGATCATCCGCGCCGGCATTCAAGCGATCCCCCGCGGGCAGCTGGAAGCCGCGGCCGCCTTGGCGATGACGCGCTTCGAAGCCTTCCGCCACGTGGTTCTGCTGCCGGCGCTGGGCAAGGTCTGGCCGGCCCTGAGCAGCCAGATCATCATCGTGATGCTCGGCTCGGCGGTCTGCTCGCAGATCGCCACCGAAGAGCTGAGCTTCGCCGCCAACTTCATTCAATCGCGCAACTTCCGCGCCTTTGAAACCTATGCCCTGACCACACTGATCTATCTGTGCATGGCGCTGCTGATCCGCCAATTGCTGAATTGGATCGGCCGGCGCTACATAGCCAGGAGCAGCAGCCAATGAGCGATTTCACCTTCTGGGACATCCTGCGCAACCTGCTCACGGGCCTGCAATGGACCTTGGCATTGTCGCTGGTGGCGTTTATCGGTGGCGGGCTGATCGGTTTGCTGATCATGGTGATGCGGATTTCAAAAAAATCCCTGCCCAGTAACTTCGCCCGCACCTACATCGAACTGTTCCAGGGCACGCCGCTGTTGATGCAGCTGTTTCTGGTGTTCTTCGGTGTGGCGCTGGCCGGTGTGGAGATTTCGCCGTGGATGGCGGCGGCGATTGCCTTGACGCTGTTCACCAGCGCTTACCTGGCGGAGATCTGGCGCGGTTGCGTCGACTCGATCCCCAACGGCCAGTGGGAAGCCTCGTCGAGCCTGGCACTCAACCCGCTGGAGCAACTGCGCTACGTGATCCTGCCGCAAGCCCTGCGCATCGCCGTGGCGCCAACCGTGGGCTTCTCGGTGCAAGTGGTCAAAGGCACCGCCGTCACCTCGATCATCGGCTTCACCGAACTGACCAAGACCGGCGGCATGCTCGCCAACGCGACCTTCGAGCCCTTCATGGTCTACGGCCTGGTGGCGCTCGGTTACTTCCTGCTCTGCTACCCCTTGTCCCTCAGTGCGCGCTACCTGGAAAGGAGACTGCATGCCTCTGCTTAGAATTTCCGCCCTGCATAAATATTACGGCGACCACCATGTGCTCAAAGGCATCGACCTGAGTGTCGACGAAGGCCAGGTGGTGGCGATCATCGGCCGCAGCGGCTCGGGCAAATCCACCTTGTTGCGCACCCTCAATGGTCTGGAGTCGATCAATGACGGCGTGATCGAAGTCGACGGCGAATACCTCGACGCCGCCCGCGCCGACCTGCGCAGCCTGCGGCAGAAAGTCGGGATGGTGTTCCAGCAGTTCAATCTGTTCCCGCACCTGACTGTGGGCGAAAACGTCATGCTCGCGCCGCAAGTGGTGCAGAAAGTGCCGAAAACCAAAGCCGCCGAGCTGGCGCGGCAGATGCTGGAACGGGTCGGGCTGGGGGAAAAGTTCGATGCGTTCCCGGATCGACTGTCTGGCGGCCAGCAACAGCGGGTGGCGATTGCTCGCGCACTGGCCATGTCGCCGAAGGTGTTGTTATGCGACGAGATCACCTCGGCACTCGACCCGGAACTGGTCAACGAGGTGCTGAGCGTGGTCCGGCAACTGGCCAAGGAAGGCATGACGTTGATTATGGTCACCCATGAAATGCGCTTTGCCCGCGAGGTTGGGGACAAATTGGTGTTCATGCACCACGGCAAGGTGCATGAGGTGGGGGATCCGAAGGTGTTGTTCGCCAACCCGCAGACGGCGGAGCTGGCGAATTTCATTGGGACGGTGGAAGCGGCGGGCTGAAAGACCGTCAGTGCCTTCGAGGCCGCCTTCGCGGGCAAGCCCGCTCCCACAGGGTTCGATGTGCGCCTCGATTGTTCGAACGACACAAAATCCATGTGGGAGCGGGCTTGCCCGCGAAGAGGCCGTCTGCAACGCCACGAATGCCACCCGCGCTAAAAGATCGCAGCCTTCGACAGCTCCTACGCGTTGGCGTCAGCGTTTGATCGTGGCAGGATGTCGAGGTTATCGACCGAGACCCCCTGACCATGCCGCAATCCCAAGCCAAGAATCTGTCCCTGATCGCCGCAATCGACCTGGGCTCCAACAGCTTTCACATGGTCGTGGCCAAGGCCCAGAACGGCGAAATCCGGATTCTCGAACGTCTCGGGGAGAAGGTTCAGCTGGCCGCCGGCATCGACGAAGAGCGCCAACTCAGCGAAGAATCCATGCAGCGCGGGCTCGATTGCCTGAAGCGTTTCGCCCAACTGATCAGCGGTATGCCGCCCGGCACCGTGCGGATCGTCGGCACCAACGCCCTGCGCGAAGCCCGTAACCGCGCCGAATTCATCCGTCGCGCCGAAGAAATTCTCGGCCATCCGGTAGAAGTCATCTCCGGCCGTGAAGAAGCGCGCCTGATTTACCTCGGCGTCTCCCATACCCTCGCCGACACACCGGGCAAGCGCCTGGTGGCCGACATCGGCGGCGGCAGTACTGAGTTCATCATCGGCCAGCGTTTCGAACCGCTGCTGCGCGAAAGCCTGCAAATGGGCTGCGTCAGCTTCACCCAGCGCTATTTCAAGGATGGCAAGATCACCCCGGCCCGCTACGCCCAGGCGTACACCGCGGCGCGGCTGGAGATCATGAGCATCGAACACGCCCTGCACCGCCTGACCTGGGATGAAGCCATCGGCTCCTCGGGTACCATTCGCGCCATTGGTCTGGCGCTGAAGGCTGGCGGGCATGGCACTGGCGAAGTGAATGCCGAAGGCCTGGCCTGGCTCAAGCGCAAGTTGTTCAAACTCGGCGATGTCGAGAAAATCGATTTCGAAGGCATCAAGCCCGACCGCCGGGCGATCTTCCCCGCCGGGTTGGCGATTCTCGAAGCGATCTTCGACTCCCTCGAACTGCAACGCATGGATCACTGTGAAGGTGCCCTGCGCGAAGGCGTGCTCTATGACCTGCTGGGCCGTCATCATCACGAAGATGTCCGTGAGCGCACGCTCAGCTCGCTGATGGAGCGTTACCACGTTGATCTGGAACAAGCCGCGCGGGTCGAACGCAAGGCGCTGCATGCCTTCGACCAGGTGGCCGTGGACTGGGAGCTGGATGACGGTGTCTGGCGCGAACTGCTGAGCTGGGCGGCCAAGGTCCATGAAGTGGGCCTGGACATCGCGCACTATCAGTACCACAAGCACGGCGCCTACCTGATCGAGCACTCGGACCTGGCCGGATTCTCCCGCGAAGACCAGCAAATGCTCGCGCTGCTGGTGCGGGGCCACCGACGCAACATTCCCAAGGACAAGTTCGCCGACTTCGGCGACGACGGCATCAAGCTGATTCGCCTGTGCGTGCTGCTGCGCTTTGCGATTCTGTTCCACCACATCCGCGGTACCCAGGAAATGCCACAAGTCGTGCTGCACGCCAACGGCGACAGCCTGGATGTGTTGTTCCCGGAACACTGGCTGGACGACAACCAGTTGACCCAGGCCGACTTCGCCCTGGAAGCGGAGTGGCTGACCCGCGTCAGCTTCGTGCTCAACGTCCGCTAATTACGCAATATCCCGTAGGAGCTGCCGAAGGCTGCGATCTTTTGATCTTGCCTTTCAGTAGCCCAGAAAAGATCAATATCAGAAGATCGCAGCCTTTGGCAGCTCCTACACGGGACAGGTTCGGCATAAACGTCAGGTGAAAACAAAAATGGCGATCCGCAGGGATCGCCATTTTTTTACGCTACGTCGAGGTTAACGTACGGCCAGAATCGGGCTGCCCAAACGCTCAAGCAAGGTTGCCTGGGCACTGCGCGGGTTCTGGTTACCGGTCGGCGTATTGCGGATGTAGCGACCGTCCGCCTGCAGGCTCCAGCTATGGGTGTTATCGGTCAGATAAAGCTCGAGCTCTTTCTTGACCCGCAAAATCAGCTTCTTGCCCTCGACCGGGAAGCAAGTCTCGACGCGCTTGTCGAGGTTGCGCTCCATCCAGTCGGCACTGGACAGGAACATCTGCTCTTCGCCGCCATTGAGGAAGTAGAAGACCCGGGTGTGTTCCAGGAAGCGACCGATGATCGAGCGCACGTGGATGTTGTGGGAGACGCCGGCAATGCCCGGGCGCAGACAGCACATGCCGCGCACCACCAGATCGATACGCACTCCGGACTGACTGGCCTTGTACAACGCGCGGATGACCTTCGGATCGGTCAGCGAGTTGAACTTGGCGATGATGTGCGCCGGTTTGCCGTCGAGGGCGAACTGAGTCTCCCGGGCAATCATGTCGAGCATGCCCTTTTTCAACGTGAACGGTGCGTGCAGCAGTTTCTTCATGCGCAGGGTTTTACCCATGCCGATCAACTGGCTGAACAGTTTGCCGACGTCTTCGCACAAGGCATCGTCGGAGGTCAGCAGGCTGTAGTCGGTGTACAGACGGGCGTTGGCCGCGTGGTAGTTGCCGGTACCCAAGTGGGCGTAGCGGACAATCTCGCCAGCCTCGCGACGCAAAATCAGCATCATCTTGGCGTGGGTCTTGAAGCCGACCACGCCGTAAATCACCACCGCACCGGCCGCTTGCAGACGGCTGGCCAGTTGCAGGTTGGATTCTTCGTCGAACCGCGCGCGCAATTCGATTACCGCCGTCACTTCCTTGCCGTTACGCGCAGCGTCCACCAGCGCATCGACAATCTCGGAGTTGGCGCCGCTGCGATACAACGTCTGACGAACCGCCAACACGTGTGGATCCTTGGCCGCCTGGCGCAGCAAGTCGACCACCGGGGTGAACGACTCGAACGGGTGCAGCAGCAGGATGTCCTGCTTGCTGATCACGCTGAAAATGTTCTCGCTGTTTTGCAGCAGTTTCGGGATCTGCGGGGTGAACGGCGTGTATTGCAGCTCCGGATGACTGTCCAGGCCGGTGATGCTGAACAACCGGGTCAGGTTGACCGGGCCGTTGACCTGATACAGCTCGGTCTCGTGCAGGTTGAACTGCTTGAGCAGGTAATCGGACAAGTGTTTCGGACAGGTGTCGGCCACTTCCAGCCGCACCGCGTCACCGTAGCGACGGGAGAACAACTCGCCGCGCAGGGCGCGGGCCAGGTCTTCTACATCTTCGGTGTCGACCGAAAGGTCGGCGTTTCGGGTCAGGCGGAACTGGTAGCAACCCTTGACCTTCATGCCTTGGAACAGGTCATCGGCGTGAGCATGGATCATCGACGACAGGAACACGTAGTTGTCGCCCGGGCCACCGACTTCTTCCGGCACTTTGATGATTCGCGGCAGCAGACGCGGTGCCGGAATGATCGCCAGACCGGAGTCGCGACCGAAGGCATCGATGCCCTCGAGCTCGACGATGAAGTTCAGGCTCTTGTTCACCAGCAACGGAAACGGGTGCGTCGGGTCGAGGCCGATCGGGGTGATGATCGGCGCAATCTCGTCACGGAAATAACGACGAACCCAGGTCTTGAGCTTGGTGGTCCAGTAGCGACGACGGATGAAGCGGACCTGATGCTTTTCCAGTTCCGGCAACAGAATGTCGTTGAGGATTGCGTACTGACGATCGACGTGACCGTGCACCAGCTCACTGATGCGGGCCAGAGCCTGGTGCGGTTGCAAGCCATCGGCGCCAGCCTGTTCACGGGCGAAGGTGATCTGCTTCTTCAGGCCGGCTACACGAATCTCGAAGAACTCGTCCAGGTTGCTGGAGAAAATCAGCAGAAACTTCAGCCGCTCCAGCAATGGGTAGGACTCATCCAGCGCCTGTTCCAGCACGCGGATGTTGAACTGCAGTTGCGAGAGCTCACGATGGATGTACAGGCTGCTGTCATCCAGGCCGGGAATGGCAATCGCTGGCGCCGCAACAACGGGCTCGGCCACCACCGCGGGTGGAGCAGGCTCCAGTTCCGGCGGGGTTTCGGCGATTTGCTCCACCACAGGTTGAGCGTCTTTTACGGCAACTTCAGTGAGTCCTTCGGTATTCATCGAATGTTCCTGGGAGGGCTATTTTTGCTCTCGTAACAATTGAGCAGCGCGGACGGCAAAGTAAGTCAGGATGCCATCAGCGCCTGCACGTTTAAAAGCGGTCAGGGATTCGAGGATAACCCCTTCGCTCAACCAGCCATTCTGGATCGCTGCCATGTGCATGGCGTATTCGCCGCTGACCTGATAAACAAAGGTCGGCACTTTGAATTCTTCTTTGACCCGGTAAAGGATATCCAGATACGGCATGCCTGGCTTGACCATGACCATGTCCGCGCCTTCTGACAAGTCCGCTGCCACTTCGTGCAGAGCTTCGTTGCTGTTGGCCGGGTCCATCTGATAGGAGGCCTTGTTGGCCTTGCCCAGGTTCAGCGCCGACCCCACCGCATCGCGGAACGGGCCGTAATAGGCGCTGGCGTATTTGGCCGAGTAAGCCATGATCCGCACGTTGACGTGATCGGCCAGCTCCAGCCCTTCGCGGATCGCCTGGATGCGCCCGTCCATCATGTCCGACGGGGCCACCACCTGAGCGCCGGCTTCGGCGTGGGACAGGGCCTGTTTAACCAGTGCGTCGACGGTAATGTCGTTCTGCACGTAGCCTTCTTCGTCGAGAATGCCGTCCTGACCGTGGGTGGTGAACGGGTCCAGGGCGACGTCGGTGATCACACCCAACTCCGGGAATCGATCACGCAGAGCTCGGGTAGCGCGCTGAGCGATGCCGTCGGGGTTCCAGGCTTCAGCGGCGTCCAGGGATTTAAGCTCTGGTGGTGTCACCGGGAACAGTGCCAACGCAGGAATCCCAAGCTCGACCCACTTGGCCGCTTCTTCAAGCAACAAATCGATGGTCAGGCGTTCGACGCCCGGCATCGAGGCCACCGCTTCGCGACGGTTTTCACCGTCCAGCACGAACACCGGCAAGATCAGGTCGTCGACGGTCAACACGTTTTCACGGACCAGTCGGCGCGAGAAATCATCACGACGGTTGCGACGCAGGCGGGTTGCAGGAAACAAACGGTTGGCGGGGGTAAAGCTCACGGCAGACTCCTGAGCCCGCGCAGACGGGCGAGCGTGACAGTTATAAGCGGCCATTATGACGAACACATGACAGTTGTGTGCACCCTGTGACACGTAGCCGCATTCCATTGTCCTTGTAGGAAATGTTCACGTCGAGACACATTTGGACACTTTCATGAATGTGCACGAAGGGTTAGGCTGCGCGTTCATTTCGCCAGCACCCAGACAATGCTCCAACAATTTCTGCATGACTTCGGCTATTTTGCCCTTTTTCTCGGCACGTTTTTCGAAGGCGAAACCATTCTCGTGCTCGCGGGCTTCCTTGCGTTCCGCGGATACATGGACATCAACCTGGTGGTGGTCGTGGCGTTCTTCGGCAGCTATGCCGGCGATCAGCTGTGGTACTTCTTGGGGCGCAAGCACGGGCGCAAATTGCTGGCCCGCAAACCGCGCTGGCAACTGATGGGTGATCGGGCGCTGGAACATATTCGCAAGCACCCGGACATCTGGGTGCTGAGCTTCCGTTTTGTCTATGGGTTGCGCACCGTAATGCCGGTGGCGATCGGTCTGTCGGGCTATCCGCCGGGACGTTACCTGCTACTCAACGGCATTGGCGCAGCGATCTGGGCCACCGCGCTGGCCGCAGCCTCTTATCACTTCGGCGCGGTACTCGAAGGCATGCTTGGCAGTATCAAGAAGTACGAGCTGTGGGTGCTGGGCGCCCTGCTGGTACTGGGCTTTGGCCTGTGGCTGCGGCGGCGCTTCAAGAATGCCCGTCTGGCTAAGAAGATCTATGCCGACGAGCAAGCGTTGAAAGCCGAACAGGCCAAGTCCAGCGAACCTACGACGCCCATCGAGTGAAGCGGTTTCTACAACAGTAGAGACCGATTCCGCTGAGCAGGCTGTAACTGAGCAGCCCCACCCAGCCCACCGCGCTGCCCGGCCATAGCCCGACCATCGGCGCCAGCCACACCAGCGGCAGGTTCGACGCCAGCCGCAACAGCTCCAGCTTCAATGCCTGCGGGCGATTTTCCAGGGCCGCGCCCAACACAAACAGCCCCCATCCCACAGCCCCCCAGCCCAACACCAGGGCCGACGTCGGCAGGCTCTGCTCCAGATTCATCAAGTAACTGCCCAAGGCGATGTAGACGCAAAATTGCAGCGCCACATACCACTGTTGGCGCCCATCCAGCGGCACCTCGAATTTGCGGAACTGGCTCAGGTCCGGTTTGTTCATCGGGTATTTGGCCGCCACATCCGCCGGCCGCCAACCGGTGCGCATGAACCAGATTCGCAGTTTGTCCCACCTGCTTTCGGCGCGCCGGGCGTCATCCCACAGCTGCACATAGAACTGCACGTTCGCCCACAACGGATTCCAGCTCGCCAGCGGTGTGGTCACGCCGAAAATCACCGGTTCGTTGTCGTCCTCTTCCTGGAACGAGCCGAACAGACGGTCCCAAATAATGAACACCCCGCCGTAGTTGCGATCCATGTAAAGAGCGTTCTGTGCATGGTGAGCCCGATGATTGGACGGCGTGACGAAGAACCATTCGAACCAGCCGAGCTTGGGAATGTGCCGGGTATGCACCCAGAATTGATACAGCAGATTCAGCGCCGCGACGCTGACAAACACCAGCAGCGGCACGCCGAGCATGGCCATGGGCAGGTAGAAAATCCAGCTGAGCAGAAAACCGGTGCTGGTCTGGCGCAAGGCCGTGGAGAGGTTGTAATCCTCGCTCTGGTGATGCACCGAGTGGGCGGCCCAGAGGATGTTGCGCTCGTGGCCCATGCGGTGCAGCCAGTAGTAGCAGAAGTCGTAGAAGACAAAGGCAAACACCCAGACCCAGACGCTGTCGGCCGACAGCTCAATCACGGCCAGATGCTTCAGGGCAAAGGCATAAGTCACCAGGCCGACCCCTTTGGTCAACAAGCCCGTGGTGGTCGACAGCACGCCAGTACTGACGCTGTTGATCGCGTCTGCCACGCGGTAATTGCTCACCCCGCGCCAACGGTCGGCCAGCAACTCGACCGCAATCAGCACAAAGAAAAATGGCACCGCATACAGAATGAAGTCCATGACGCGCCCTGATCAGAATTGTTCAGCAGAGATTAGGTGTAGCCGTGAATTAACCCTATGGCAACGAGTGACAAATTAGTGGACATTTAACGCCATGAATCTGGAGAAAAGCCCATGAGCAAAAAAATTGCAGTGATCCTTTCCGGTTGCGGCGTGTACGACGGAGCCGAGATCCACGAAAGCGTGATCACCCTGCTGCGGCTGGACCAGCGCGGTGCCCAGGTGCAGTGTTTCGCACCCGATATCGCGCAATTGCATGTGATCAACCACCTGACCGGCGAAGAAATGCCCGAGGCGCGCAACGTGCTGGTGGAATCGGCGCGGATCGCCCGGGGCAATATCAAGGACATCCGTGAAGCCAGCGTCGAAGACTTCGATGCGCTGATCGTTCCTGGCGGATTCGGGTCGGCTAAAAACCTGTCGAGCTTTGCCGTCGAAGGTGCCGGATGCAGCGTTCAGCCTGACGTCCTGGCGTTGACCGAAGCGTTCGCCGAAGCCGGCAAACCGGTGGGGCTGATCTGCATCTCGCCGGCCCTGGCCGCAAAAATCTACGGCCCGGGTGTGACCTGCACCATCGGCAACGATGCCGATACCGCCGCCGCGATGAACAAGATGGGCGCCACCCATGCCGAGTGCGCAGTGACCGACATCGTCGAAGACAAGGCGCGCAAATTGGTGAGCACTCCGGCGTACATGCTGGCGCAATCGATCAGCGAGGCCGCTTCCGGCATCAACAAACTGGTCGACCGCGTACTGGAACTGACCCACGAAAACGACGAGTAAAGAGGCAAGATCAAAAGATCGCAGGCTTCGCCAGCTCCTACAGGATTTTGCACTGACCCGTAATTTGCGTCGGTCACGGTCCGTGTAGGAGCTGCCGCAGGCTGCGATCTTTTCAGGCTTTGCGCGACAACCGCGTAAGTATCCGGTCCAGCGCATTGGCGAACGCCTGCTTCTCGCGCTCGCCAAACGGTGCCGGTCCGCCGCTCATCTGCCCCTGCTCGCGCAGATCAGTGAACAGGTTACGCACCGCCAGCCGATCGCCCATGTTCTGCGCATCGAACTCCTTGCCTCGTGGGTCCAGCGCCGCAACGCCTTTCTTCACCAACCGATCCGCCAGCGGCACATCGCTGCAAATCACCAGCTCACCTGGCACGGCGTATTCCACCAGGTAATCGTCGGCGGCATCCGGGCCGCTGGGCACCACGATCAGCTTCACCAGGGCGAGGCCCGGTTTGATCTGCGGCTGGCCGGCCACCAGCACTACTTCGAATTGGCGCTTGAGGGCGAATTTCACCACCAGATCCTTGGCTGCCCGCGGGCAGGCGTCGGCATCGATCCACACGCGCATAGTTATTTCCTCTGTTGAAAAGCATCGCGGGCAAGCCCGCTCCCACAAGGTTAGCGCTGAACCTGTGGGAGCGGGCTTGCCCGCGATTGTGAGCGCAGCGAATGCTTTTAAGAAGCCGACACCCGCCGCTTCTCCGCCATCCGACTGCGGCTGTACAGCACGATGATCGCAATGATCGCCACGGCTTGGGCACTCAGCGAATACGCATCAGCGTGGATCCCCAGCCAGTCGAAGTCAAAGAACGGTACCGGTCGCGTGCCGAAGACACCAGCTTCCTGCAACGCCTTCACACCATGGCCGGCAAACACCACCGACAACGCGCACAGCAATCCGGCATTGATGCCGAAGAACAACGCCAGCGGCAGTTTCGCCGAGCCGCGCAAAATCACCCAGGCCAAACCGATCAGCAATACCAGCGCCGTCGCCCCGCCCGCCATTACCGCGTTGTGCCCTGCCGGCCCGGCCTGCAACCACAGGGTTTCATAAAACAGGATCACTTCGAACAGCTCGCGATACACCGAGAAGAACGCCAGGATCGCAAACCCGAAACGCCCGCCGCCACTCACCAGGCTGCTCTTGATGTAGTCCTGCCAGGCCGCTGCGTGGCGACGGTCGTGCATCCACACGCCGAGCCAAAGCACCATGACACTGGCAAACAACGCCGTCGCGCCTTCCAGCAATTCACGCTGGGCACCGCTAACGTCGATCACATACGCCGCCACCGCCCAGGTCGCCAGCCCGGCCAGCAGCGCCAGGCCCCAACCGATGTTGACGCTGCGCACCGCCGATTGCTGACCGGTATTGCGCAGGAACGCGAGGATCGCCGCGAGCACCAGAATCGCTTCCAGGCCTTCTCGCAACAGAATCAACAGACCGGAAATATAGCTAAGCGACCAGCTCAAGCCATCACTACCAAGCAGGCCAGCGGACTCTTTCAACTTGGCCTTGGCCGCCTCCAGACGCTGCTCGGCCTGGGCTAACGGCAAGCCGTCCTGCAACGACTGACGGTAAGCCATCAGGGACTTCTCGGTGTCTTTGCGCACGTTGGCGTCGACGTTGTCCAGAGAGCTTTCGACCAGCTCGAAGCCTTCCAGGTACGCCGCCACCGACAGGTCATAAGCCTGATCGTGATCACCGGCGCGGTAGGCTGCGATGCTCTTGTCCAAGGTGGCCGCGGTGTAATCCAGCAACTGTCCCGGACCACGCTTGACCTGCGGCGGTTGCGCTCGCTGCTCGCGGAAGGTCGCGGCGGCTTGCGGACCTTCGGCGGCCTGCACTTCGGCTGGCGTCTGACGTGCCAGGTCGGCGATGTTGTAGGTTTTCCCGGACTTTGCCGCGGCCGGATCGGCGCTGAAGCTGGCGATGTAGGTCGCCAGGTCCCAACGTTGACGATCATCAAGCTGATCGGCGAAGGCCGGCATGTCGGTGCCTTCAACGCCCATGCCCAGCGTGTTGTAAATCGCGTAAAGGCTCAGGCGATCCAATCGCGCGGCATCGCGCAGATTGGCCGGCGGTGGCGTCATGCCGACGCCTGCCGGGCCGTCACCGGCGCCCGCATCGCCATGGCACACCGAGCATTGCTGGGCATACAGCGGCGCGCCGCGAGTCGGGTCTGGAGTGATAACCGGAGCCTGGCTGACCTCATAGGTCACCGCCAGTTTTGCGCCCAATTGCCGTGCCTGACGAGCGACATCCGCGCCATCTTTGCGAGCAGCGATTCCAGCACCAAGGCTGCTGACGCCCTGCTCCAGCTCTGCGCGTTCAGGTTTGGCCGGCAAATCGGCGATCAAACCTTGCAGCACCTTCAGGAATTCCTGCTGTTCACGGTATTCGGATTCATCGATGACTTTGCCCGCCTCGACCGTCGCCGGGTAATCGGCGCCAATGTAATCGAGCAAATGCAGGGCCTTGGGCGCACCTTCTGCGGTTTCGGCCAGCGCATTGAAGCTGCAGAACGCGATCATCGGCAGCACGAGCCACGCCAGAAAACGGGAGGAGGCAATCATGAACAAATCTCAAATGGAAATACGAAGTAACACATTGTTCACTTCCAATGAGTTTCACTCAAGCTTTGTTGGTATTTCCTGCGTAGCTGCGTATAAATTCAGCGGCCAATTGCCACCCTCCGTCGGTTTCGTTCAGGGAAGAATCAACGTCCATGCGTTCACTCCTGTTTTTCTCACTGCTGTTAAGCCTTGCCCTGACCGGTTGCGCCGCCTACCGTGACTACGACCTGGAACTGGAGCAAACGACCGCCCAGTTGAAAGCGGGAAATCCGCAGGGCGCTCTCCAACTGCTGGAGCTGCACAATCCGTCAGAAGAACGGGATTTGCTCTACTACTTCGAAAAAGGTGCAGTCCTGAGTGCCGGTGGTGCGCTGCCGCAAAGCCAGGTTGCCTGGCGCAGTGCAGAGCAAATGGTGATCCAGCGCCAGGACACCGTCGAGTCTGCCGGCACACAGCTCTTGTCCGCGATGGGCGATCATTGGGGCAGCATCATCAACGACAAACTGCGGCGCTACGATGGCTACGACTACGAAAAAGTCATGCTGACCACGCAAATGGCCCTGAACCAGTTGGCCGTGAATGACTTCGACGGTGCTCGCGCCGACATCAAGAAAACCCACGAACGTGAAGCACTGATTGCCCGTCAGCGGGAAAAGGAATACGAGCGACTTGAAGAAGAAGCCAAGGCCCAGGGCGTTCGCGTGCGCTACAAGGATCTCCAGGGCTATCCCGTGATGACCCTCGATGCGCCCGCCGTGATCGCGCTGAAAAACGGCTATCAGAGTGCGTTCAGTCACTACCTGGCCGGGTTTACCTATGAAGCGCTGGGCGAGCGTAATCTTGCCGCCCCGGGATATCGCCAGGCCATCGAGTTGCGACCCGACCTGCCCTTCTTCGAGCAGGCATTGCGCGAACTCGACAAACCTGCAGCCAAGGCAAATGAAAGTGATGTGCTGATCATCGTGCAAAGCGGCCTGGCGCCGGCGCGCAGTTCGGTTCGTGTCCCGTACCCGGTGCGCCTTGAAGACAACCAGGTGATCGTCGCCAACGTATCGTTTCCGGTGATGGTTCCCGACACGTCGACCCCAGCGTTCACGCAGATGACTATCGACGGTCGCAAACAGCAACTGATACCCGTCAACAGCCTCACCGACATGTCGCTGCGCACCTTGCGCGACGATATGCCAGGCATCATTCAACGTACCGCGTATCGCGCCTACCTGGCCGCTTCTGTCCAGGGCACAGACAACCGGCGCGACCCGAGCAAAGCCTCCTACGTGACGAAGCATGATGGCTTCGAGCACGCGGACACCCGAACCTGGCGCACCTTGCCCAACATCACCCTGGTGGCGCGCTTGCGCCTGAAAAAAGGTGAGCACCTGATCAGCCTGCCCAACGCGCCGGGCGCCACGCCCCTGAAAGTCCGCATCGAGCAGAACCATCAGGTCATAGGCCTGCGAGCGCTGGGCGAGCGGGTTTACAGCAACGGAGTGGCTTTCGAACCTGCCATTGCGCCTGAAAGCAGTGCGGTATCCGGTCTGAAATAAGTAGTGGCACGGTGTGAAAAGATGTAATTAAAAAGCCATTACATAGCCAGCATCCCTGTTTATAATGCCGCGCCGTCGTTATTGCGATATGGCATTTAAGCTCCTCTTTTTATGAGGAATTGGCAGGACGCCAGTCTCCCTGCCGATAGGTCCCAACAGCCCGACCCGCACGCGGCTGCTTATATTCAGGGAAGACGTACCCCTTATGGCATTCCGTGCCCCCACCTTGATCGCGCTCAGCGCTGTCACGTTGCTTTCCGGCTGCTCGGCCTTTCGTAACTACGATTCGGAACTTGCGCAAACCAACCAGCAATTGGCTTCCGGCAACGTCGACGGCGCATTGACCCTGCTGGAAAAGAACAACACCAGCAAAGACAAAGACCTGCTCTATTACTTCGAGAAAGGTGAATTGCTGCGCGCCAAAGGCGACTTGTCCGGCAGCCAGAATGCCTGGACCAGCGCCGATCAGGTGGTGGGCAAGTGGGAAGACGCGGTCAAGCTCGACACCGACAAATACCTGGCTCAGTTCGGCAGCTTCCTTGTCAACGACAAGGTTCGTCGCTACGAAGGCTACGACTACGAAAAAGTCATGCTGACCACGCAGATGGCCCTCAACCTGCTGGCGGTGAACGACTTCGACGGCGCACGCACCGCGATCAAGAAGACTCACGAACGTGAAGCGGTGATTGCCGACCTGCGTGACAAGGAATACCTCAAGAGCGAAGAGCAAGCCGAGAAAGAAGGCGTGAAAACCCAGTACAAGGATCTTCAGGGTTATCCGGTAGCCAGCCTCGACGCGCCAGAAGTGGTCAGCCTGAAAAACAGCTACCAGAGTGCGTTCAGCCATTATCTGGCCGGTTTCGTCTACGAAGCCCTGGGCGAGAAAGATCTGGCGGCACCGGGTTATCGCAAGGCCGCCGAACTGCGTCCGAACACGCCGCTGCTGGAACAGGCGCTGGTGAATCTCGACAAACCCGCCAAGAACGATGACAGCGACATCCTGATCGTTGTGCAAAGCGGTCTGGCGCCGTCCCGCGACTCGATCCGTATTCCGCTGCCATTGCCGATCAGCAACAACGTGGTGATCACACCGCTGTCGTTCCCGATCATCAAACCGGATACCTCCACTGCCGCCTTCGCCCAGATCGGCGTCGACGGTCAGCAGCTGGACCTGACCCAACTCAACAGCACCACTGCCATGTCCCGGCGCGCGCTGCGTGATGACATGCCAGGCATCATCCTTCGCACCACCGTGCGGGCGATCACTCGTGGTGTGGCACAGAAACAGATCAACGAAACCAACCCGCTGGCGGGTCTGGCGGTCGGTATCTCTTCAGCCGTACTCGAAGGTGCCGATACCCGTACGTGGCGTACGCTGCCGGACAACACTCAGGTGGTGCGTCTGCGCTTGAAGAAAGGCGAGCACAGCGTCACGCTGCCGAGCGCCGTGGGCGGCTCGGTGGTCAAGGTCACCGTCGATCAGCGCTTTCAGGTCATCACCCTGCGCGCCGTGGGCAATCAAGTATTCGCCAGCGGCCAGGCTGCGCACGTGAGCCCGAGCGCCAACCCGACCACCGTGGCCAGCCTCAAACAACCTTAAGAACGGAGTCTTTGCATGCGCTTCAAATTCATCGCTGTCGTCGCCCTGGCCTTGCTGGCCGGTTGCGCCACCCCGCCACCGCCGGAGCCAGGCAGCGCTGCCAGCAAGGTCGTGGCCATGGGCAAGCTCAAGAACATCGTAGTCGGCGCCATGCGCGTGGCCCGGGAAAACGGCTTCATGACGGTCAATGCGCAGCTGAGCAACACCAGCTACAACAACAAGACCTTCTACTACCGTTTTGCCTGGCTCGGCCCTGAAGGCTTCCCGGTTGCCGAAGAAGAAACCTGGAAAAGCCAGCTGATGTACGGCGAGCAGACCAGTTTCATTCAGGCCATTGCGCCAACCGCCAAAGCCGTGGATTTCCGTCTCGAAATCAAAACGCCTTAAGCCCGACACCCTATTCGTTCAGTTCTAGAGAGCATTCCCATGTTTGCACGCTTTTCGTTCATCGCCGTCATCGCCCTTCTGGCCAGCGGTTGCGCCAACACTTCGCCAACGCTGGGCAGCAAAAACATCAGCTACGGTGACACCAAAGCCGTGGAAACCGTGACCAACGAGTTCGGCTCCACCGACCTGCAGATGATCGCTGAATCCATGACCCGCTCCCTGGCTCAATCCGGCATCCTGCAAGGCCGTCCGGTGGTTCAGGTCTACGACGTGAAGAACAAGACCAGCGAGTACATCGATACCCGCGAAATCACCACCAGCATCAAGACCCAGCTGATGAAGACCGGCGTCGCCCGCTTCGCCAGCGACAACACTGCCATGCAAAGCCAGGTTGACCAGCTCAAGCTGCAAAACCAGAGCGGCCTGTACAAGAAAAGCACTGTGGCCAAGACTGGCAACATGATCGCTGCTCAATATCGCATCGAAGGTTCGATCAGCTCGATCGTCAAACGCAGCAGTGATTACAAGGACGTCTTCTACAAATTCAGCCTGCAGTTGATCGACGTTGAAAGCGGTCTGGCCGAGTGGATGGACGAAAAAGAGATTCGTAAAACCACGGAGCGTTAATCGATGCGCACATGGATTGGCATGATGGCCCTGGCTTGCGCGTTCAGCGTGCAAGCGGCCCCGAAAGTCGCGGTAGCGGACCTGGCGTATCAGGAACGGGTGGAGCAATACGTCCACACTATTTCTGCCCAGAGCAACCACAGCCAGAGCTATTACGGCGCCAGTGGTTCGTCCAGTTACGAAGAGTACGAAGCAACCAGCAGCTACATCGAGCAAGGTGAACTGCGTAAATTCACTGGCGACATCAAGGGCGAGATTCTGCGCACCGGCATGTTTCAGCTGGTTCAGGGCACGCCTTATACAGCCTCGTCCAAAGGTGACGTGTATGACGTGATCAAGCGGATCAAGGCCGGTAGCTTCAAGGGTGCCGACTACGTGCTGTTCGGTACCGTGTCAGACATCGACTTCACCCGCGACATGAACGAGCTGGCCAACACTGACAGCTATTCGGCGGTACTGGGGCTGACGCTGGTGGCGGATTTCAGTCTGATCAACACCAAGACCTATGAGATCACCTCGGCCTTCACGGCGATGGGCGAAGGTCAGGACACCAAACTGGTGAATGGCCGGGACATCCGGGTTTCCCTGAACCGCCCACGGGTGGTGCGTGACGTGTCCAAGGCGTTGGGTGAGGATGTGGCTGCGCAATTGAGCCAACAGCTTGGTGGCGGTGGCTACGAGCAGCCGGGGCAAGCGCCGCTGCGCAATAATCTGCCACGGGATACGGCGCCGGTGATTCTGCACTGATATTTCAGTAGGCACCTGTGGCCAGGGGACTTGCCTGTGGCGAGGGGGCTTGCCCCCGTTCGGCTGCGAAGCAGTCGTAAATCCCGTGTACGCTGTGTATCCGGGAAATTGAGGTCACTGGTTTTGGGGCCGCTTCGCGACCCAACGGGGGCAAGCCCCCTCGCCACAAAAGCTCCCCGCCACAAATGAAAAAGGCGACCTGTGATGGTCGCCTTTTTTGTGCCTGAAGGTTTTACACCGCGGCTTTGCGCAGGGTCGCCATGAACGCCGCCGCGCCAATGAACAGCCCGGCAAAGGTGCGGTTCATGCGTTTTTGCTGCTTGGGTGTGCGCAGCAAACGCAGCACCTTGGCCGCCAGCCCGGTGTAGCCAGCCATGACGATCAGGTCGACACAAATCATGGTCACGCCGAGGATCAGGTACTGGGCCACCAGCGGCGCGTGGGGGTCGATGAATTGCGGCAGCACTGCGAGCATGAACACCAAGGCCTTGGGGTTGCTGACGTTCACCAGAAAACCGCGGAACATCAGCGCTATCGGCTTGCCGATCTGCCGGATGGCCGCGTCGTCGTTCATATCATTGGGCAGCGCGCGCCATTGCTTGACCGCGAGGTAGACCAGGTAGGCCACGCCAAACCATTTAATCGCATAGAAAGCCGTAGCGGAGGCCGCGAGGATCGCACCGACACCGGCAGCGACAATCGCAATCTGCAACGCCAGACCCAGTTGCAAGCCTATGGCGTTCCAGTAACCGCGCCAGAAACCGTAGCGCAAACCGCTGGACATCGACGCAATGGCGCCGGCACCGGGAGAAAGACTGATCACCCAGCAGGCGGCAAAAAAAGCCAGCCATGTTTGAAGCACCATCGCACACCTCGACTCAGACTCCTGACAGACGTCTAAGCTAATGCGCCTTTGGGCCAATGACTACCGTTTTTTGCAGGACATGGCGACTGTCGACCAGCGTTTACGGCTTGAAGGGCCCATCGTCTGACGGACCGCCATCGCGAGCAAGCTCGCTCCCACAGGGTTTCGGGCTGATCACAAACCTGTAATCCAACCCAAAAAATGTGGGAGCGGGCTTGCCCGCGATGGCGGTGTATCAGGCAACAAAAGGCTTACTTTTCGAACCCGTTCGAAGGGAACACATCAGTGCCACGCCAGCGTCGAACCGAGCGCTGGAAGAACAGGCTATTGGGCACTTGCACCATGGCGCTGCCGGTGCCGAGTTCTTCGGCTTCGATCAGCGTGGTGTAGAGCAGATTGATCGCCACTACCCGGCCTTTGACACCGGGCTTGTCGGTGGTATCCACCAACTCGACCACATCGCCAATACGGAATGGGCCGACGGTAAAGATCAGGATCGCGCACAGCAGATTGGAGAGCACGCTCCACATGGCGAAAAACGCCACGGCGGCTACTGCAACGAAACCGGACAACGCCGTCCAGAGCACCGTGGCCGACACGCCAAGGCGTTCCAGCACGAAGATCAGCGCGCTGCCCATGATCAGCCAGCGCAAACCGCCGCGCAGCGGCATGAAAAACTGCGGCGGAAACGGGTAGCGCTCACCCAATCGAGTCAGGCATTTAGCGACGACTCGCTGGGCGATATAACCGGCCAGCAGGATTAGCAGGATTTGCGCGACCAGCCAGAGCGGCTCGCCCCACCCAGCCGGTAAAGGCAGCTTGAAGGCTTCCATCAGGACAGCGCCTCCAGCTCCGCCTGCATGCTTTCCAGCAGTTCCAGCGCTTCCATCCAGGCTTCTTCCAGTTCGGCTTCACGCACCTTCAGCCTGGCTTGTTCAGCCAGCAGATCACGCAAATCGTTCTTGCGCATCGGCTCGTAAATGTCGCTGTCGCCGAGGCTGGTATCGATCTTCGCCAGCTTCTCGTGCAGCTTGCCCAGTTCGGCTTCAAGCTTGTCAGCCTCGCGCTTGTGCGGAGCCAACTGCTGACGCAATGCAGCAGCGGCCTGGCGCTGGGCCTTCTTGTCGGTCTTGTCCGGATTGACCGGGGTATTGCTGACCGGGGCATTGCGTTGACGGTATTCGACCAGCCAACGGGCGTAGTCTTCCAGGTCGCCGTCGAACTCCTCGACCTTGCCGTCTGCCACCAGATAGAAATTGTCAGTGGTGCTTTTGAGCAGATGGCGATCGTGTGAGACCACCAGTACCGCGCCACTGAATTCCTGCAGGGCCATGGTCAGCGCCAGACGCATTTCCAGGTCCAGGTGGTTGGTCGGTTCGTCGAGCAGCAACAAGTTCGGTCGATCCCAAGCGATCAATGCCAAGGCCAGACGCGCCTTCTCACCGCCGGAGAAATTCAGTACCGGCTCATCGATACGCGCGCCGCGGAAATCGAAACCGCCGAGGAAGTCGCGCAGAGTCTGCTCACGCTCGGTCGGCGCCAGGCGCTGCAAGTGCAGCAACGGGCTGGCCCTGGAGTCGAGGGAGTCAAGCTGATGCTGGGCGAAGTAGCCGACGACGGTGTTTTCACCGCGCGTCAGGCGACCGGCCAACGGCTCAAGCTCACCGGCGAGGTTTTTGATCAGGGTCGATTTACCCGCGCCGTTCGGGCCGAGCAAGCCGATCCGCGCGCCTGGGGTCAGTTGCAGCTTGACCTTCTCCAGAATGGCTTTGTCGCCGTAACCCAGTCGAGCATCCGACAGGTCGATCAGCGGGCTGGAAATTTTCGTCGATTCGCGGAAGACGAAATCAAACGGAGAATCGACGTGGGCGGCAGACAGTTCTTCCATCCGCTCCAGCGCCTTGATCCGGCTCTGGGCCTGACGGGCCTTGGTGGCCTGGGCCTTGAAGCGGGCGATGTAGCTTTCCATGTGCGCACGTTGCGCCTGCTGCTTCTCGTAGGCCTGTTGTTGTTGGGCCAGACGTTCGGCACGGGCGCGTTCGAAGGCACTATAACCACCGCGATACAGGGTGATCTTGCGTTGATCGACGTGGGCTACGTGATCGACCACGGCATCGAGGAAGTCCCGGTCGTGGGAAATCAGCATCAAGGTGCCGGGGTAGCTTTTAAGCCACTCTTCGAGCCAGATGATGGCGTCGAGGTCCAAGTGGTTGGTCGGTTCGTCGAGCAGCAACAGGTCCGAAGGGCACATCAAAGCCTGCGCCAGGTTCAGACGCATCCGCCAGCCACCGGAGAAATCTCCTACTTGCCGATCCATCTGCTCATTGGTAAACCCAAGGCCGGCCAGCAGCTTTCGAGCCCGAGCGTCGGCGGTGTAGCCGTCGGCGCTGTCGAGTTCCGAGTGCAGGCGGGCCTGAGCGGCACCGTCATGGGCCGCTTCGGCTGCGGCGAGGTCGCGTTGCACCTCGCGCAGGCGCAGGTCACCATCGAGCACGTAGTCGACCGCGATGCGTTCGAGCGTCTCGATTTCCTGACGCATGTGGGCGATGCGCCAGTCGGCCGGCAAGAAGCAGTCACCCGAGTCCGGGTGCAGTTCGCCACGAATCAAGGCGAACAGGCTCGATTTGCCGGCGCCGTTGGCACCGATGAGGCCGGCTTTGTGGCCGGCGTGCAGGGTCAGCTCGGCGTCTTCTAGCAGACGTTGCGGGCCACGCTGTAAAGTCAGGTTCTGAAGTCGAATCATAATGGCGGCGGAGTCTACCAGCTTCGCTCGCAACTGGCGCGAGTAGCACTATGTCCTCTGACCTGTGGAGCTTTTCCCTTGGCACTTACGCCCGTCCCGGCGTTGAAGATGCCTGCCTGCGATTGCAGTCGAGAGGGGTGAACGTGTGTCTGCTGCTCTGTGGTCTGTGGCTGGGACAGCGGGGTGTCGCCTGCAACGAGCAACGAATAAAGCAGCTTCGCGACGTAGCCGAGCCCTGGGACGTGGATATCGTGCAACCGCTACGGGCGTTGCGTAGGCAATGGAAGGCCGGCGCGGCCGAAGACGTCGAACTGAATACGTTGCGCGAACAAGTCAAAACCCTGGAACTGCAAGCCGAGCGACAGCTGTTGTTGCGACTGGAGCGATCGGCAAAGAGCTGGCCGCAGGATGAGGCGACCGATCTCTCGGCCTGGCTGGAAGGTATGGCGGCAGGCGCCGCCAACCTGGACCGCGACGCGCTGCATCAGCTGCGCGTCGCGGTAACCGGCACTTAAGAAGCGCTGGTTGGGTTGGTGCTGGTGCTCGACGACGCGGCTGGCGTTGGCGCAGACGTGGTGGTCGAGGTGGTTGCTACAGGCGCGGGCGAAGCCGAGGAGGCCGGGGTCGGAGTTGCTGGCTTGATCGCTGGCGCAGCAACCGGCTTGGCAGTGGCGACTGGCTTTTTCACGGCCGGTTTTGCTGCTGGCTTGGCTGCGGGTTTGGCTGCTGGTTTTGCAGCCGGTTTTGCAGCGGCGGGTTTGGCAGCAGTGGCTGGCTTGGCAGCGGCAGCAGGTTTCGCAGCAGCAGTTTTGGCAGCCGGTTTCGCGGCGGGTTTGGCCGCAGCTTTTGCAGCGGGTTTAGCAGCTGGTTTTGCAGCAGGCTTGGCTGCGGCGGTTTTAGCCGCGACAGGTTTGGCGGCTGGCTTGGCAGCCGGTTTCGCGGCGGCAGTTTTAGCAGCTGGCTTGGCAGCAGTTTGAGCCGCTGGTTTTGCCGCTGCGGGTTTGGCAGCCGTGGTTTTTGCAGCCGGTTTAGCGGCAGCTGTTTTGGCAGCAGCGGGCTTGGCGGCAGGTTTGGCAGCCGTCGTTTTAGCCGCTGGTTTCGCAGCGCTGGCAGCAACTGGTTTTTTCGCAGCCGGTTTTGCGGCTGGCTTGGTTGCGGCTTTCACCGCAGCTTTGGCAGCAGGCTTGGCCGGTGCTTTTGCAGCAGCTGGTTTGGCAGCGGCTTTCTTCGCAGGTGCCGCAGCTGGTTTGGCCGAACGCAGGGACAACGCCTTGCCGACAGCCTCTTGGACACGACCGACACCCTGGGCCAGTTTCAGGCTTTCTTGAGCGTCGCGTTTGAGTTGCAGGATGTAGCTGCGCGTTTCGGACTGGCGATCCTTGAGGGCATCGAGCAAGTTCTCAAGTTCTTTCACCGCCTCTTTGGCCTTGGCTTGCGCCTTGGCTTTGCCGGCCGCCGCAGCGTCCTGCAATTTGGTCCGGGATTTGTGCAGTTTTTCCTGCGCTTTTCCGCGCTGCTTTTCCAACTTGGCGAGCAGTTTCTCAGCATCAGCCAGAGCTTGGGAACAAGCGTTTTCCAAATGCTCGAGCAAGCTGCCCGAGAGTTGTTGGAGTAAGTGCAACGGAGTATTTACAGGCTTCTTGGTGGCCGACATGGTTTACCTCCTGGCTGACGTGAATGCGGCTCATACTAGACCTCTGCTGCTACCGCCGCTAGGGCATGTTGACAGTATCGAAAGCACTCCGTTGCAACGAATCAAAAAAGTTCTGCGCTTAGGTAAAACCAGTTCACCTTCGAGCGCATTCGCACTGGCATAATCCTGCGCATCTCAGGTCGGAGAGTGCCCATGTCGCGCTACCTTTTCTTATCGCTGTGCGTGTTTTTTTCCGTGGCCCAGGCCGCCGAAAAAACCGCCGCAAATGACGCTCACGATCTCGCTTACAGCTTGGGCGCAAGCCTTGGCGAACGCTTGCGCCAGGAAGTTCCGGATCTGCAACTTCAGTCGCTGCTCGAAGGTTTGCAGCAAGCCTATCAAGGCAAGCCGCTGGCACTGAAAGATGAGCGGATCGAACAGATTCTGACCGAGCATGAGGCTCGGGTTGCCATGCAATCGCCTGTGCCGCAAAGCGAACTGGCTTTAGAAAACGAGCGACGGTTTCTCGTTGAAGAAAAAGCCAAACCCGGCGTTCGCGAACTGGCCGATGGAATATTGCTGACAGAGTTGGTGCCGGGCACCGGTGCCAAGGCCGGTCCGAATGGCAAGGTCCAGGTGCTGTATATCGGACGCCTGCCTGACGGCTCGGTGTTCGACCAGAACAGCCAGCCGCAGTGGTTCAGTCTTGATAGCGTAATCAGCGGATGGCGCAGTGCGCTGCAAAACATGCCGGTCGGCGCGAAATGGCGCCTGGTGATTCCATCGGCCCAAGCCTATGGTGCCGACGGTGCCGGCGACCTGATCGCGCCGTTCACACCACTGGTATTCGAAGTCGAATTGCGTGGTGCTACAAGCTGAAACCCGGAAACGAAAAACGGCGCGCATAGCGCACCGTTTTGAGGGTGTTGCTGGATAAGGTTCAGGCCTGAACCGAATCCTCTTCCTTGTGAGCGGTGTGCAGCACTTCGATCAGGCAGTCTTCCAGTTCGAAGCGTTCGTGTAACAAGCCACCCAGCTCTTTGAATTTCTCCGCGACACATTTACCGGCATCACACAGATCGTTAAACGCCAGCAGCTTCTCGGTAATGACGTCGATGCGCGGGTAGATCGTCTCGGCCAACTCCAGACCGCGAGTATCACCGAACGCCTTGGCTTCGCCGGTCAGCTGTTCGTAGATCTCGAAATGCCCGGCAGACACGTAGTCGACCAGCACACCGCAGAATTCCTGCAACGGTTTTCGGTTCTCGCCCAAAGCTTCGGGCTTGGCGCCGAGAGCATCATAGGCCCGAACCAGTTCGTGACGCTCCTGCAACCAGCGATCGATCAGCAGATGCACTCCACCCCAACGTTCCTGAGCATTCTGACAACTTTCGAGCATGGTGATTCTCTCTTCCCTTGTGGGTCATGCTGCTCTACACCTGTCGCACACTTGAAGACCAAGATTCGACCAGGCAGAGCGTCATTCGAGCAACATAAATCCAATGACACGTGCGGGCCAGATTATGCCCGCGCGCCTATGGCTTCAAGGTACGCAGGAGATAAAGTTCATACAAGTGTTTAATCGCCCGCCAGCACCCGGTGCGACGACTCGCCGCTGAGCGGTCGCTGACACGCGATCCAGACAAGGCGCAGCAACTGATGCCCGCCCAGAATCATCATCGCAACGAAGAACAGCAGACTCCACTCCGGGATGCTCAAGTCGAACAGCGTCCAGGAAATTTCCGCGCAATCGGCGGTTCCTTTGAACATGCGCTGCACGACACACAGCCAGGGTGTACTGGCGAACAGATCGGCAAGATCAGATGAGCATGCCGATAACTGATGCACTGGATCGCTCTGCAACACCACCTGCCGCCACGCCGTGATGGTACCCGCCAGACTGCAAAGCAGACCCAGCAACCAATACAGGAAGCATCCAAAGCGGCCAGGCCCCTGCACTGAAGCCGCCAGGCAGACACCCGTGAGCAGTGCCAGGCAAACCCGCTGCAACAGGCACAACCCGCAAGGCTTGAGGCCGACCACATATTCCAGGTGATAGGAAACGCCCAAGGCCAGGGCACCTGCAATGAAAACCATGAAAAACAAGGAGCGTGAGCAGGCCAAAGACATGGCTTTTCCGTAACAGTAGAGACAGGCGGTTACGGTAGAGGAAAGCGCGGCAGCCTTTCAAGGCAGACCACCACGGACACTTCACCAGAAGTGTAGGGAAATCCCGACAGCGTCGAGAGGATTTGATGTAGTCCTCTGTAGGACTTTGCCGGCGAAGGATTACAACGCTGAAACAGTGGGGGATTCAGAGCGACTGCGCTCTTATGACAAGATCAAAAGATCGCAGCCTTCGGCAGCTCCTACATAGGTCCGGCGCAGGAATCAGGCGTGAGCCGGCACCGGCAGCGGTGCCGCCAGCAAGCGCTCATCCAATAGTCCCAAGCCCTCCTGGAACAGCTGATTACTGCGTTCGGTGTCACCCAGTTGCGCCAGCAACCGCGCCAGTTCGGCGCAGGCTTCAGGGTTGCGCTGCACACGCAGGCTGCTCTCCAGATAATCCCGGGCCTTGCCCCACAGACTGCTTTGCAGACACAAACGGCCCAACGTCAGCAACAGGCTCGGGTCGGCGGGATGATCCTTGAGCCAACTCTCGGCGGTGTGCAGCTGCCTGGCCGGATCACTGCCACGAACCAACCCATACAGGCGTGCCAAATGGCTGTCGTATTTGCGTTTGAGGGCTGCACGCAGGACTTCTTCGGCCTCGACCTGCGCGCCCAGTTGCCGCAATTGCTCGGCATAGGCCAGCACCAGTTGCGGTTCCTGGCGCTGAGCAGCGGTGAGTTGCTGCCAGGCGCGATTGAGCGATTGCAAACCGACCGTTCCGTCCTCTTCCCGGTGCGCCGCCAACGAAAGATTTTCACCCCAGGCCCGGCGCTCCAGCTCAGCCAGTTCGGCCGGTGGCAACACCTTGTCCTTGCGTAACTCCGGCAACAAGCGAATCACTGCCGACCAGTCGCCCCGCTGCTGAAGCAGGCGCTGCAACTGGCGCAAGGTCTGGACGTTATGAGGATGACGCTCGTGCATGGCTTGCAGGGTCACCAGCGCGCCTTCAGTGTCACCGCGATCAGTCTGCAATTGGGCATGGTTCAAGGCAATCGCCAGCTCGGCCTGGGGCTGCCGCTCCAGAGCGCGCTCCAGCAGGTTGTCGCTTTCCTCGTAGTGACCTTGTTCGTTCGCGGCACGGGCGGCACCGAGGTAATAGAGCAACGGCTGGCGCTCGGCTTCCGCCGCGCGATACAGATGGCGCTGCGCACTGGCCCAGCGACCCTCGGCCAAATCCAGCTGACCGTGCTCGATCGCCACTTGCACTCGTCGACTGCGATTGCGCCGCGACCATGGATTGACCACTCCACCGGAAGTCGTCACCAGCTCGACCAACGCCTTGATGCCCCAGAACACCAGCCACAGCACGACTACCAGGGCCAGGGTTGCCCACAGGCTCGATTCGTAACGGAAAGTCTTGTAGGCGATCAGCACGTAACCGGAATGCTCGGCAATCGCCAGCCCCAGCGCGGCGGCCGCGGCGATGACCACGAACACGATCACATAGAGGCGCTTCATGGCGTGGCCTCCTGCATCGTGCTCGCGGCAGGTTTGGCCAGAGGTTTCACTGAGTCCTCGGCATTGACGTTGCGCCGCTCAAGGTAAGCCTGAACCGCACTCAACGTGCCCGTCAGATCTGGCGTGACCACCGTGACTGGCTGCTTGCTCAACTCGGCCACTTGCTCGAGCATGATTTTGCTTTGAGGGTTGTCCGGGTTGAAGTTGCCCTTGAGCACGTCCCGCGCTTCGGCCAGCGCCTGGGTGTAAACCGCGGCCTGGCCATTGAGCGCGGCCCACTGCGCCTGCTCCAGCGCCAGGCTGAGGGCCAGACGCACCTGGCCCAGGCTCTGCCCTGCCAGCAATGGACGGACATTCTTGTCGGCGTTGAAATCGATGCGGATATAACGCGAGATCTGATCCCACCATTGCGCCCAGCGACTGGCACCGTCGCCATCAGCGGTCAGGCCCAGCAGGGATTCGCCACGGTCCTTGTACTCAGGCGCCAGCTCGGTGAGGTTGATCACCTGGTCGCGCAAGGCACCCAGTCGCAGGAACAACCCGGTGCGATCCGGCTGTTCGGTACTACGAAGGGCTACCAGGGTTTTCGCCACTTGCTCACGAGCGGCAAAAGCCCCCGGGTCGTTCTGTTCACGGAGAATTTCATCGGCGCCCTGCACCAGGGCCTGGGCGCTGCTGATGTCCTGCAACGCCGACAGACGCAGGCTGGCCAGACGCAGCAAGTGCTCGGCTTCGGCCAGACGCCAGTCCTTGCGGCTCGCGCCGAGGACGGTTTCCAGGCGTTGATTCAGGCGTTGCTGATCGCCTTGGAGTTGAGTGACCAGACGACTGCGCGCGTCGAGTTCCTCGGCGGCCGGCATTTGCTCCAGGCGAGCCGTCAGGCGTTGCTCGTTGAGCTTCAGGCTCTGTGCCTGATCGTTCAACGCCTGTACCTGACTCAACTGCTGCTGGTTATTGGCTTGCAGGTGACGCACCTGCCAGACTCCCCAACCGCCCACGGCAACACCGGCAGCGCCCAACAGCAGCGCGACGATTGCCAACCCATTGCCTCGGCGCTGCTCAACAGCAGGTGGCGCAGTTTCAACCGGTGCATCAGCCGGTGCATCAAGCACGGGCCGGACGTCATCTTTAGGCAAGGCTGTTTCGCTCACGTATCCATCCTTTGCATTAGAAAACGGGCACGGGGTGTTCCCGTAACGCCGCCAGCAAGGCCGCGGCACTGGCGCCACGACAATCCACAACTGTTTGGGCCCCGGCGGCGCGTGCCAGCTCGGCGACCCTGGGGCTTGGAACAAACAACGGCAGCCGCACCATGCTCGGCCAGGCATCGCCAGCCAATCGGTGCAGGTGCTCAAAACCCTGTCCACTGCTGACCACCAGCCCGTTCAAGCGTTCCGCCTTGATCCGGTCAGGCAGCGTTGCCGACGGGTACTGCGGCAAACCGCGTCGGTACAACTCCAGATACTCGACACTAGCACCAAGCTCGCGTAAACGCTCAGCCAGCAGCTCGCGCCCACCCTCCCCGCGCATGATCAGCACCCGCGGATCGGGGCCCGCGACAGCCTCGCGCAACGGCGCAAGCTCAAGCAAGGCTTCGCTGTCGTCGCCGTCGACCGGGAAGCTCACATCCAGCCCGTTATCCTCGAGGATTTGCGCCGTCGCCGCGCCCACGCTGAACCACTTCAGATCCGGTGGCTGCGGCCAGTACTGGTTGAGCAGATCGACAGCGATTCTGGCGGCCGGTTTGCTGACCACGATCACCGCGCAATAGCTATCCAGGTTCTGAATCACTTCGCGCATTGTGTCAGAGGCAGGAATCGGCTCGATATCCAAAAGCGGCAAGCTGCTGCTGAAAACCCCCGCGTCGGCCAGCACACTGGCAAGCGCCGCCGACTCATCCGCAGGGCGCGTCAGCAACAGGCGCCAGCCAGTCACTCGTGCCCTGCCTCGCCATAGACTGCTTTCAGAATGTCGGCGGCGCCCTGGCTCAGCAGGTCTTCGGCCACTTGCACACCCAAAGCCTCGGCATCAGACCGTGGCGCCCGGGCATCGGCGCTGAGCAACAGGCCGCCGCTCGGATCACCCACCAACCCACGCAACCAGATCTGCTCGCCTTCAAGCACGGCGTAGCAAGCGATCGGCACCTGGCAGCCGCCATTCAAATGTTTGTTGAGAGCACGTTCGGCAGTAACACGAATGGCCGTGTCCTGATGATGCAGCGGCGCCAGTAGCGCGTGGATTTCAGTGTCGGCGCTACGGCATTCGATACCGACCGCGCCCTGGCCACCGGCCGGCAGACTGTCTTCGACGCTGATGGCCGAGGCGATGCGGCCTTCGAAGCCCAGGCGAATCAAACCCGCCGCGGCGAGGATGATGGCGTCGTATTCGCCGGCATCGAGCTTGGCCAGGCGAGTGTTGACGTTACCGCGCAGGAAGCGGATTTCCAGGTCCGGGCGACGGGTCAGCAGCTGAGCCTGACGACGCAGGCTGGAGGTGCCGACGATGCTGCCTGGCGGTAACTCATCCAGGCTGGCGTAGGTATTGGAGACAAAGGCATCGCGCGGGTCTTCGCGCTCGCAGATGCAGAACAGACCGAGGCCTTCGGGGAAGTCCATCGGCACGTCTTTCATGGAATGCACGGCGATGTCGGCTTCATTTTCCAGCAGCGCGGTTTCCAGTTCCTTGACGAACAGGCCCTTGCCGCCGATTTTCGACAGCGGCGAATCGAGCAGCTTGTCGCCGCGACTAACCATGGGAACCAACGTCACGAGCAGGCCCGGATGGGCCTTTTCCAGACGAGCCTTGACGTATTCGGCCTGCCACAGGGCGAGAGCACTTTTGCGGGTGGCGATGCGGATTTCGCGAGAGGACATGGATCAATCAATCCGTACTGAATAGATACGGCAGATAATAACAGCTCAGCCAAATCCACTTTGACTTGTATCAGAAACTGCGTGGCCTCCCTGGCCCTCAATGTCCGGTAATAGGGTAGAAATCCGCCCTTAAAGCTGTTGCATCATTTTGCGCACGCCGGCCACATGGCGTCGACTGACGATCAGGGCATCGCCGTTCAGACCTTTGAGGAATAGCTGGAAATGCCCCAAGGGCGTGCGTTGCAGCCGCTCGATGCGTTCACGAGCAACCAGTGCGTTGCGGTGGATCCGCACGAAACGGTCGCCAAATTCGTCTTCGAGGGCTTTGAGTGGTTCGTCGAGCAGCACTTCCCCGCCCTCATGACGCAAGGTGACGTACTTGTGGTCGGCAATGAAGTAAACCACCTGACCCAACGGAATCAGTTCGATACCTTTTCGGGTACGGGCGCTGATGTGGCTGCGCGGGCCGCTACCGGTTTCGGCTGCCGGACGAGTCAAGGCCGCGAGTTGGACGCGATTGGGTCGCTCGGCTTTCTTTAATGCTTCGTGTAACTGTTCTGTGCGCACTGGCTTCACCAGATAGCCCACGGCGCTAGCCTGTAGGGCTTCCACGGCAAATTCATCGGGCCCGGTGCAAAACACCACGGCGGGCGGGGTTTCGCGTTCGCACAATCGTGCAGCCACTTGCAGGCCATCAAGGCCGGGCATGCGAATATCGAGTAGCACGATATCCGGTTTGTGACTGTCGATCAGTGCCAACGCCTCTTCGCCGTTCGTGGCGCTGGGCTCCAGGACATTGTATCCCTCGAGTTCGCCGACCATTCGGCTCAGGCGCTCGCGGGCCAGGGGTTCGTCATCAACGATCAGGACATTCATATTGCGCTGGATTCCTGCGTGAGTCTCGCACAAGGATAGCGTAGACAGGTGAAGTGACGTCCGTCACCGCGATCCACGCTAAGACTAGCGCGAGGGCCAAAAAGTGCCGCGAGACCGGCGGCTAAATTTTTATCTGCCGCGTGACTGGCGGCCAAGGCCCGCACTGGCGAGGCATCGCCGTAGGGTTTGCTGATACACAATATGAACACCCCTCTTCTCTCTATAGTCAGCTGCAGCATCGAGAAGTGCGCTGATCCTCTGTCCAACTGTAGACGGTTGCCGGGACGATATTGCTCAATTGAAAAATATCGTTGCGCAATTTCCGTATCGCTTGCTTCGAGCAGGGGTGGCGCGATAAGAAAAAAACCTGTCGACCAGTGTCAGCGACAGGATTGGCAACCCTGTTATTATCCGCGTCAGCGTTCCACGCCATCTTTCTTCAAGCCGATACGAGCGAATTCATGAGCACTGACAAGACCAATCAGTCCTGGGGCGGCCGCTTCAGTGAACCCGTCGACGCCTTCGTCGCCCGCTTCACCGCCTCCGTCACCTTCGACCAGCGCCTGTATCGCCACGACATCATGGGCTCGATCGCCCACGCCAGCATGCTGGCCAAGGTCGGCGTGCTGACCGATGCCGAGCGCGACAGCATCATCGATGGCCTGAACACCATCCAGGGTGAAATCGAGGCCGGCCAGTTCGACTGGCGCATCGACCTTGAAGACGTGCACATGAACATCGAGGCGCGTCTGACCGACCGCATCGGCGTGACCGGTAAAAAGCTGCACACCGGCCGCAGTCGTAACGACCAGGTCGCCACCGACATCCGCCTGTGGCTGCGTGACGAGATCGACCTGATCCTCAGCGAAATCACCCGTCTGCAACAAGGCTTGCTGGAGCAGGCCGAGCGCGAAGCCGCCAGCATCATGCCGGGCTTCACTCACCTGCAAACCGCGCAGCCGGTGACCTTCGGGCACCACATGCTGGCCTGGTTCGAAATGCTCAGCCGCGACTACGAGCGTCTGGTCGACTGCCGCAAGCGCACCAACCGCATGCCGCTGGGCAGCGCCGCACTGGCGGGCACCACTTACCCGATCGACCGCGAATACACCGCTCAACTGCTGGGCTTCGACGCTGTCGGCGGTAACTCCCTGGACAACGTGTCCGATCGCGACTTCGCCATCGAGTTCTGCTCGGCCGCGAGCATCGCGATGATGCACTTGTCGCGTTTCTCCGAAGAGTTGGTGCTGTGGACCAGCGCGCAGTTCCAGTTCATCGATCTGCCGGACCGTTTCTGCACCGGCAGCTCGATCATGCCGCAAAAGAAAAACCCGGACGTCCCAGAGCTGGTTCGCGGCAAGACTGGCCGGGTATTCGGCGCGCTGATGGGCCTGCTGACCCTGATGAAAGGCCAGCCACTGGCCTACAACAAGGACAACCAGGAAGACAAGGAGCCGCTGTTCGACGCCGCCGACACCCTGCGCGATTCGCTGCGGGCCTTTGCCGACATGATCCCGGCGATCAAGCCCAAGCACGCGATGATGCGCGAAGCGGCATTGCGCGGTTTCTCTACCGCCACCGACCTGGCTGACTATCTGGTTCGCCGTGGCCTGCCGTTCCGTGATTGCCACGAGATCGTTGGCCATGCCGTGAAGTACGGCGTGGAAAGCGGCAAGGACCTGGCGGAAATGAGCCTGGAAGAACTGCGCAAGTTCAGCGATCAGATCGAGCAGGACGTCTTTGCCGTGCTGACCCTGGAAGGCTCGGTGAATGCCCGTGACCACATCGGCGGCACTGCGCCGGCGCAGGTCAAGAAGGCTGTTGCTCGCGGTCAGGCGTTGCTCGCCAGCCGTTAAAAGCTTCGCGGGCAAGTCGGATCGCCGCACCGCTCGCTCCTACAAAGACCGTGTTTGTTCTTGTAGGAGCGAGGCTTGCCCGCGAAGGCATTCTCAAGATCGTTACACGTCTACTTTTTGGACGCGATCATCTCCAGGAACGCTGGCATCGCCGCGTCCTTGTCCTTTGCGATTCGCTGCACATGCGGATTCTGCTCAAGACGCTTCAGCAGCGCCTTGGCCGCTGGCATCTCGGCCAACAGATCGATATCAAACAGCTTCTGCGCCACGGCACACGCCATCGGCACGCTGTAGACGAAATACAGATCGGCAACGCTCAGGCTGTCACCCGCCACATAAGGAGCGAATTTGCCGTGTCTGCCCAGCGCGGCAAACCCCAGCAGTAACTCTGCCTTGGTCTTTTCCTGGATAGCGTCCGGTACCGTCATGCCGAAAAACGCCGCGGGATAACAGGCGCGGCCGGGCAATTCGATGTACAGCTCGATTTCCTTGGCCAAAGCCAGGACCTGCGCTCGCTCGAAAGGATCGCTCGGCAACAGCGGCATGCCTTTCTGGCTCTGCTCGATGTATTCGAGAATAACGCTGGTTTCGTTGATGAAACCTTGTTCGACGGCCAGCACGGGAACCTTTCCACGTGGGCTGATGGCTAGCGTTTCCGGGGACGTGCCTGGGTAAAACGGCACTTCTTCAAATGGCAGTCCCTTCTCCAGCAACGCCAGCTTGACCATGTTGTAGTAGTTGCTGACGCAAAATCCATAAAGCTTGAGCATTACATAGCCTCCAGGCCGTGCAGGGGTTGGCAGCGCCAGTTATAGAACGCCCGGGCACTTCTTGCCAGCAGCATCACAGCGCTGAATGCAGGTAAACTGGCCGCCTTTCCTTGAGGAGCCTGCCATGAGCGAGCCAAACGATATCGACAACGACGAAGAAGAGTTCACCGAAACGACGCTGATCGAAGCGATCGAGAACCAGATCGAAAGCGATAACCCGCCAGCAGCCAAGGCGACCTTCAACAAGCTGACCCTGGTGGGTTACGAGCGTGAAGAAATCCTCAACCTGATGGCCCACGTGCTGGCGGTGGAAATCGACGCGATCCTCGAAGAAGACCGCGCGTTCAACACCGAATGGTACGAAGCTGCGCTGCGCGCTCTGCCAGAGTTGCCGCCGGAAAAGAAATAAGCCCATCCCCCATGTAGGAGCGAGGCTTGCCCGCGAAGGCCTCACCGCGGTCTTCCTGAAAAACCGCGTCATCGTTCTTCGCGGGCAAGCCTCGCTCCTACAGAAACCACGCCCCCGCCAGGGAATGCTCCCCCCGAGGCAAAAAACCCTGTTACGAGCACTGGACATGCTGCGCGAGTGGGATCACCTTAGGAGCGCTATCGTCCAATTCCTAGAAAGTCTGGAGTCCTTATGTCGCTTACCCCTGAGTTGGTTGCCGAACTGGAAATCCTCGCCCTCTTCAACCTGGACAGTTCCCAGGAAGGTTTGAAAATTCATCAGACCGCTGCCCCGAAAGCCATTGCCGCTGCCCAAAGACTGTTCGACAAAGAATTGATCACCCAGCCCGACGGCGGTTATCTGACCAGCCTGGGGCGTGACGCTGCGCAAAATGTGCAAACCGTTCTAACCATTCTGTCCGTGCGCGAAACAGCCTGAGCCTCACCGCATCGCCCACGGAAACCTCTGTCACGGGATTTCCGCGGGCACACTTTGGTGTCCGCTGTCGCCTTGCGATAGAAACCTGACACCAGAAATACAAAATCAGCTTAAAAGTCCCGGGGCCGAGGCGCTAAACTGCCCCTCATCCCGAGCCCTCCACGTCCGAGCCCCGCGAGCCGGATTGAGCTGACATGACCCGTACCCATGAAATCCGCCCCGATCTGGACGAGGGAATCGACCGAAAGGTTCTCAGCCAGCTGCGCGCCCGTTTTCTGAAGCTCAACGAGGGTCGCATGGCCCGTGCCATGGAAGGGTTGTCGACCCGCCAGCAAACGGTTCTGACCCTGCTGCCGCTGTTTTTCCATGTCAATCATCCGCTGTTGCCGGGTTATGTTTCGGGTAGCACGCCGGCCGGGCTATCGAATTTCGAACCTGACGCCAACGCCCTCGCCGAAGCCCAGCGCCTGACTCGCTCGTTTTCCTATAAGCCGCGCCACGGCAGCAATCCGCCGCGACCGATTCACGGTCTGTTTCTGATGGGCAGCCTCGGCACCCTGGCCCAGGCCGATCAGAGCGACATGGACGTATGGGTCTGTCACGGGCCGGACTTGAGCGAAAGCGAGCTCACAGAGCTGCGCAAGAAATGCCAGTTACTTGAAATATGGGCTGCCAGCCAGGGTGCCGAGGCGCATTTCTTCCTGATCGACCCTGCTCGCTTCGTGCTCGGCGAGCGCGATACCCAGCTGAGTTCGGAAGACTGTGGCACCACCCAGCACTATCTGCTGCTGGACGAGTTCTACCGCACCGCGATCTGGCTGGCCGGCCGTACACCCATCTGGTGGCTGGTGCCGGTTTATGAAGAGGCGGCTTACGACCGGTATACCCACACGCTGCTATCCAAGCGCTTCATCCGTGCCGACGAGACTCTGGACTTGGGGCATCTGTCGTATATCCCGCCCGGGGAGTTCATCGGTGCCGGGCTCTGGCAGTTGTTCAAAGGCATCGAGTCACCGTACAAATCAGTGCTCAAACTGCTGCTGACTGAGGTCTACGCCAGCGAACACCCCAAGGTCCAGTGCCTGAGCCTGCGCTTCAAACAGGCGGTGTTTGCCAATCGACTGGACCTTGATGAACTGGATCCATACGTGGTGGTTTACCGGCGCATCGAGGAATACCTCACGACCCGGGGCGAACCGGAACGGCTGGAGCTGGTACGCCGCGCGCTGTACTTGAAGGTCAATCGCAAACTCACCGGCAGCAGCGGTCGCACCCAGAGCTGGCAGCGTTCATTGCTCGAACGCCTGGCCAACGAATGGCATTGGGATCAGCGTCAGCTCGCATTGCTCGACAGCCGCAGCCAGTGGAAAGTCCGCCAGGTCAGCGACGAACGCCGAGCCCTGGTTGGCGAGCTGAATTACAGCTACCGCTTCCTGACGCAGTTTGCCCGCAATGAGCAGACCGTCAGCCTGATCAACAAGCGCGACCTCAATGTGCTGGGCAGACGGCTGTACGCGGCCTTCGAGCGCAAGGCCGACAAAGTCGAGTTCATCAACCCGGGCATCGCCCCCGATCTCGCCGAAGACACCCTGACGCTGGTGCAGGCGCCAAACAAGAAAGAACCGGGGCAAACCCAATGGGGTTTGTACAACGGCAGCCTGACCGTCCACGAGTGGGAGCATTTCTCACCGATCAAGCGCAGCCGTCAGTTACTGGAATTGCTCACTTGGTGCCACCGCAATGGCGTGATCGACAGCAGCACCCGCTTGGCCCTGCACCCCGGCACCAGCGACTTGAGCGAGTTCGAACTGTTCAACCTGCTCGGCAGCCTGCAACAAAGCATCGCCCTGCCCCTGACCACTGTCGCCGAAGAGCCTTTGCTACGCGCCAGTGTGCCGAGCGAAGTACTGATTCTGGTGAACGTCGGCATCGATCCGCTCAAGCACCATCGCGACCTGAACATCCTGATGACCACCGAGCGCACCGATTCCCTGAGCTACGCCGGCGTGCGGGAAAACCTGGTGCTGACCCTGGATCAGGTCACGCTCAATAGCTGGAACGAGGTGCTGGTCAGCCGTTTTGACGGCCCCCACGCCCTGCTCGACTGCCTGCGCGATTACCTCAACAACCTGCCGGACGGGCCACAACAGCCCAAGCTGCGGGTGCGGTGCTTCTGCCACAACCGCGCGCAATTCATTGCCCGGCGGGTCGAAGAAATCCTCGACACCGCGCAAAACCTGCTGCTGAGCAAACTCAATCATCGTTACCTGATTCAGGTCCAGCAGCACTACCACGTGCTGGAACTGGTGCCCGGCCAGGTCAATCACGTCGCCCTCGCCACCCTGCCGACGCTGTTCGACTACCTCGGCGAAGAACTGGCGAGCTACAGCCCGTTTCATCTGGACCCGATGGCACTGGAAGACCACGACCTGGCGCTGATCCTGCCCATGGGGCAACCCGACTGCGTGCAGGTGTTCTACCGGATCAACGAACACCAGGCCGATGTGTATGTACTGGATGAATTCAATGCCCTGTGGCAGCAGCGTTTGCCTTATCACGACGAACAAAGCCTGTTGGTGCCGCTGCAACGCTTCCTGCAATCGATCCAGTACCGGCGCGATGCCTTGCTGCCGATGGACGCAGCCCAGCCATTGAGCCTGGATACTTTGTATTACCAGTTGTTACCTTCAGGTACCGCACGGGCGCGTCGGGTCGAAGCCCGGCCGGCGCCGCAAACGCCGGTCAACAAACCGTTCTATGATGTGCAGGCGATCATCGGCAAGGCAGCACCAGGACAGGTGCAGGTCACGTTGTATTGCAATCAGCGGGAATTTTCGGAGCTGGAATATGGCGACCAACTGTTCAGCGTAGTCGCCTGGGAAATCGTCGAGCAGCGCCGCGGGACCGAACGCTATCGCTGCTACATCACCGACCTGGACCTGTCGGGCCTGCTCGGTGATGGTCAGGGTTCAAGTCAGCTGTATCTACGCTACAAGGCCGACCTGGAACGCGCACTGAACGAGGCGCTCGAGCAGGTCTGAAGGGATGTTATTCCGGGAAGTCGCCGCCATGAGCAGGCTGCGATTCAACTTCCAGCAGGGTCAGTTTGAGGGTCTTGCCGCCCGGTGCCGGCCAGTCGATGTGCTGGCCAACCTTCAGGCCGAGCAACGCACTGCCCACCGGCGCCAGAATGGAAATCCGGCCTTCGTCGGCGTTGGCATCCTTGGGGTAAACCAACGTCAGGTGATAGTCCTTGCCGCTGCTCTCTTCACGGCAATGCACACGGGAATTCATGGTCACGACATCGGCGGGCACTTCATCGTGACCGACCAGAGTATCGGCGCGATCCAGTTCGGTTTGCAGCGCGATAACGCCCGGCAGCGTGTCATCCAGGCTGTCGATCAGGCGCTCCAGACGTTGTACGTCCAGACGGGTAAGGGTGATGGAAGGTGCGGTCATGATCAGGGCAGACTCCTTTCTTCTGCACGAAAAAAGCAAAACCCCGCCAGAAAAAGGCGGGGTTTTCACGAGCCTCGATGGGTTGAGGCGTCTCTGGACACTATCACAGCTCAATAAATATACAAGCCGTCACCCGGCGGCGTAGGAGCTGCCGCAGGCTGCGATCTTTTGATCTTGATTTTTTACGGACCCGAAATCGCTGAAAATCAAAAGATCGCAGCCTTCGGCTGCTCCTACGGGGGTCGAGTTAGCCGCTTCTCTTTCGATCGAGGGCCTGCGCACAAATCACCCGCCGCCGCTCATCATCCGCCGAGCGCCATTCGCGGATATCTTCGACATGGCGGAAACACCCCAGGCAGACCTTCTGCTCATCCAGCCGACACACACCGCTGCACGGCGAAGGCACCGCCGGACTGACATTGCTGTAAAGCGGTTTGGGCGGACGAACGGGCGCAGGCTGGGTCACGATCTCACAGACCTTCGAAATCGAGTTCGACGTCGGCTTGCTGTTTGACGATGCGCTCAAGCATCTCACCAAGCTGCTCTTCACTCTTGTCACACATCCAGCGCTCGCTTTCTGCGTCGTAATCAAAGTGGAAGCCACCCGACACGGCCGCCAGCCACAACTGACGCAGCGGTTCCTGGCGACTAAAGATCAGCGCGCTGCCGTTTTCAAACTTGACGGTGAGCACACCGGCCGAGCTCTCCAGATCGATATCCAGGCCACTCTCGTCAAAAATATCCTCCAGCGACTGCTGGGTGGCATCGACCAGGTCGTGGAAACGGGCTTCGGTCAAACTCATTGCAGGAACCTCAAAAAGTGTCTACTCACGCTCAAGCGCCGCAAGATACGGGCGAGCCCCGGTGATTGCAAAGGATAACGTCCAAGTACCGCTCTGTGGGAGCGGGCTTGCCCGCGAGGGGGTCAGCACATTCAATATCTTTGTTGACTGAACCAACGCCTTCGCGGGCAAGCCCGCTCCCACAGGGACTTCATTAAACCGACGCGCATCAGGCAAAGGCCCGCCAGACGGGAGGCGCGTCGCATAGGCAAGCTGCCGGGTGGCCGGTATACTCCGGCGCAATTAACGCATTTTCAAGGATTTCGCCATGAAGCGCCTGATCTCTTCCCTTGCTGCGCTCGCTTCGCTCGTCGCTTTTGTCAGCTTATTATCGGCCTGTGGTCAAAAAGGCCCGCTGTACCTGCCTGATGAGAACCAGGATCCTGCCGAGCAGGCCAAGTCCTCGCAACAGCAGCCTGCCTCCAAGGCACACAAGCACGACGTCTACCAATAAGGGAACGCCATGGACGCTTTTAACTACCGTGACGGCGAGCTGTTCGCGGAAGGTGTTGCCCTGTCCGCCATCGCCGAGCGCTTTGGCACACCGACCTACGTCTACTCCCGTGCGCACATCGAAGCCCAATACCTGGCTTACGCCGATGCGCTGGCCGGCATGCCGCACCTGGTCTGCTTTGCGGTCAAGGCCAACTCCAACCTGGGTGTACTGAATGTCCTGGCGCGTTTGGGCGCCGGTTTCGACATCGTTTCCCGTGGCGAACTGGAACGCGTACTGGCCGCTGGCGGCACTGCTGACAAGATCGTGTTTTCCGGTGTCGGCAAGACCCGTGACGACATGCGTCGTGCGCTGGAAGTCGGCGTGCACTGCTTCAACGTCGAATCCACCGATGAGCTCGAACGCCTGCAAGTAGTGGCCGCCGAGCTGGGCGCTCGCGCGCCGATCTCGTTGCGCGTGAACCCGGACGTCGATGCCGGCACTCACCCGTACATCTCCACCGGTCTCAAGGAAAACAAGTTCGGCATCGCCATCGCCGACGCCGAAGACGTGTACATCCGTGCCGCGCAACTGCCTAACCTGGAAGTGGTCGGCGTCGATTGCCACATCGGTTCGCAACTGACCACCCTGCCGCCGTTCATCGACGCCCTTGACCGCCTGCTGGGCCTGGTCGACCGCCTCGGCGATTGCGGCATCTACCTGCGCCACATCGATCTCGGTGGTGGTTTGGGCGTGCGTTATCGCGATGAAGAGCCGCCATTGGCTGCCGACTACATCAAAGCCGTGCGCGAGCGTCTCGACGGTCGTGACCTGGCGCTGGTGTTCGAGCCGGGCCGTTTCATCGTCGCCAACGCCGGCGTGCTGCTGACCCAGGTCGAATACCTCAAGCATACCGAGCACAAAGACTTCGCCATCGTCGACGCAGCCATGAACGACCTGATCCGCCCGGCGCTGTACCAGGCCTGGATGGACGTCACCGCCGTGCGCCCGCGCAACAGCACCGCTCGTGCCTACGACATCGTCGGCCCGATCTGCGAAACCGGCGACTTCCTGGCCAAGGATCGTCAACTGGCCCTGGAAGAAGGCGACCTGCTGGCCGTGCATTCGGCCGGTGCCTATGGGTTTGTCATGAGTTCCAACTACAACACCCGCGGCCGTGCCGCTGAAGTGTTGGTGGACGGTGATCAGGCATTTGAAGTGCGTCGCCGTGAGACGGTAGCCGAGTTGTTTGCTGGCGAAAGCCTGCTGCCGGAGTAAAACCATGCTGCTGCGTTTTACCAAGATGCACGGCCTGGGCAATGACTTCATGGTTCTCGACCTGGTCAGCCAGCACGCGCACATCCTGCCAAAACACGCCAAGCAATGGGGCGATCGGCACACGGGGATCGGTTTCGATCAGTTGCTGATCGTCGAAGCGCCCAGCAACCCGGACGTGGATTTCCGCTACCGGATCTTCAACGCCGACGGCTCCGAAGTGGAACAGTGCGGCAACGGTGCGCGCTGTTTCGCCCGCTTCGTACTCGACAAGCGCCTGACCGCCAAGCGGCTGATTCGCGTCGAGACCAAAAGCGGCATCATCGAACTGGACATCCGCAACGATGGCCAGATCAGCGTCAACATGGGCGCTCCGCGCCTGGTACCGGCCGAGATTCCGTTCGAAGCCCCGAGCCAGGCCCTGAGCTATCAGGTCGACGTCGACGGCACCACGGTCGAACTGGCCGCGGTGTCCATGGGCAACCCCCATGCCGTGTTGCGGGTCAGCGATATCAACAACGCACCGGTGCATGAACTGGGACCGAAAATCGAACATCACCCGCGCTTCCCGGCGCGGGTCAATGTCGGTTTTCTCCAGGTCATCGACCGGAGCCGCGCGCAGTTGCGCGTCTGGGAACGCGGGGCCGGGGAAACCCAGGCGTGCGGAACCGGCGCCTGTGCTGCCGCAGTGGCCGCGATCAGCCAGGGGTGGATGGATTCGCCGCTATTGATCGACCTGCCCGGCGGGCGTCTGTCCATTGAATGGGCAGGCCCTGGCCAACCGGTCATGATGACCGGCCCGGCAGTGCGCGTATACGAAGGACAAGTGCGTCTTTGAGTGAGCGAAATCCATGACCGACAAGCCCCAGGTTCCCGCCCTACAGCCCGACGAATCTCCTTCCGAAAGCCTTGAGGCGGCGGCGATTGCCGCGTACCTGGAGGCTCATCCGGATTTCTTCATCGAGCACGAAGAACTGCTCCCGGCCCTGCGCATTCCGCACCAGCGCGGCGACACCATTTCGCTGGTCGAACGTCAGATGACCATCCTGCGCGACCGCAACATCGAGTTGCGGCATCGCCTTTCGCACTTGATGGACGTAGCCCGCGACAACGACCGACTGTTCGACAAGACCCGCCGCCTGATTCTCACGCTGATGGACGCCACCAGCCTGGAAGATGTGGTGATCAGCGTTGAAGACAGCCTGCGTCAGGACTTCCAGGTGCCCTTCGTCAGCCTGATCCTGCTGGGCGACAACCCGATGCCGGTGGGCCGCTGGGTGACGCATGCCGACGCGCAAACGGCCATCGGCGGCTTGCTCTCGGAAGACAAAAGCGTCAGTGGCAGCCTGCGCGAACACGAGCTGGACTTCCTGTTCGGCGAAGAACAGCGCAAGCAGATCGGCTCCACCGCCGTCGTCGCCATCAGCTACCAAGGCATCCACGGCGTCCTGGCCATCGCCAGCCGCGATCCGCAGCACTACAAGAGCTCGGTGGGCACGCTGTTCCTGAGTTACATCGCCGAAGTCATGGGCCGCGTGCTGCCACGGGTCAACAGCTCCCTGCGCTCGGTACGCTGACCATGGAACGACAACTGGACGCTTACTGCGAACACCTGCGCAGTGAGCGGCAGGTGTCGCCGCACACGCTGTACGCCTACCGCCGCGACCTCGACAAAGTGCTGGGCTGGTGCGTCAAACAGAACATCGACAGCTGGGCCGCGCTGGACATCCAGCGCCTGCGCAGCCTGATCGCTCGCCTGCACTCCCAAGGCCAATCATCCCGCAGCCTGGCACGGTTGCTGTCGGCAGTACGCGGGCTCTATCACTATCTGAACCGCGAAGGTCTGTGCGACCACGACCCGGCCAATGGCCTGGCACCGCCCAAGGGCGAACGTCGCCTGCCGAAGACCCTCGACACCGACCGCGCACTGCAACTGCTTGAAGGCGCGGTAGAGGATGATTTTCTCGCGCGTCGGGATCAGGCCATTCTGGAACTGTTCTATTCCTCCGGCCTGCGGCTTTCGGAACTGACCGGGCTCAACCTTGATCAGTTGGACCTGGCTGACGGCATGGTCCAGGTGCTCGGCAAGGGCAGCAAGACTCGACTGTTGCCTGTGGGCAAAAAGGCTCGCGAAGCGCTGGAGTTGTGGCTGCCGCTACGAGCCATGAGCAACCCGGCAGACGACGCCGTATTTGTCAGCCAGCAAGGCCGGCGCCTCGGCCCTCGGGCGATTCAGGTGCGGGTCAAGGCCGCCGGCGAGCGTGAACTGGGGCAGAACCTGCACCCACACATGTTGCGACACTCCTTCGCCAGCCATTTGCTGGAGTCCTCTCAGGACTTGCGGGCGGTGCAGGAATTGCTCGGCCACTCGGACATCAAGACTACCCAGATCTATACCCACCTGGACTTCCAGCACCTGGCGACGGTCTACGACAGCGCCCACCCACGGGCCAAACGCATTAAAGGCGATGATTCATGACCCTCCAATTGATCACCTTCGACCTCGACGACACCCTGTGGGACACCGCTCCGGTGATTGCCAGCGCCGAAGTCATATTGCGTGAATGGTTGACCGAGCACGCCCCGAACCTGGGCGCGGTGCCGGTGGAGCATCTGTGGTCGATTCGCGAGCGAGTGCTGAGCAACGAACCGAGCCTAAAACACCGCATCAGTGCCGTGCGTCGGCGGGTGTTGTTCCATGCGCTGGAAGAAGCCGGTTACGGACATACCGACGCATCCGACCTGGCCGAGCAGGGTTTCGAAGTGTTTTTGCATGCGCGGCATCAGCTGGAGATCTTCCCGGAGGTGCAACCGACCCTTGAAATTCTGGCCAATCACTATGCGCTTGGCGTGGTCACCAACGGTAATGCCGATGTGCGTCGGTTGGGGCTGGCGGATTACTTCAAGTTTGCCCTGTGCGCCGAAGACATCGGCATCGCCAAGCCCGATGCGCGACTGTTTCATGAAGCGCTGCTGCGGGGTGGCGCGACCGCCGAAACAGCGGTGCATATCGGCGACCATCCCGGCGACGACATTGCCGGCGCCCAGCAGGCGGGGTTGCGGGCAATCTGGTTTAACCCGGCAGGCAAGGTGTGGGAAGCCGAGAAGGCGCCGGATGCCGAGATTCGTAGCCTGAACGAATTGCCGGGGTTGTTGGCGCGGTGGAATTCGGCTTCCGCCTGATACATAACCTGTGGGAGCGGGCTTGCCCGCGATAGCGGTGTGTCAGACGACATCAATTTCGAATGTAACGCCCCCATCGCGGGCAAGCCCGCTCCCACAGGGATCAGCGTGAATTTTGAATTTCTGCGCCCATGAAAAAGCCCGCAGCGACGGCGGGCTTTTTCAGCAAGCAAGAAGCAGGCGCTTAGATAGGCCGGCTGCCGTACTTGTTATCAGGCTTCTTGGGAGGATCGGCGACCACATTGGCCTCCACTTCCTGCACCTTGCCGCCGCGCGCAAGAAACTCTTCCATGGCCTTGGCCAAGGCGTCGCGTTCCTTGTTCTTGGCTTCGACGCTCGGCAGCTCATCGACCGATACCGCAGCCTTGGCCTTGCCTTTGGCAGTCGGAACGGGCGTATCACCGCCATCATCTTCAGCGACGTCTTCTGCCGCCGCTTCAAGGCCTTCTTCGGTTTCGTCTTCGTCGCCTACTTCGAGGTCGTCGTTTTCCAGATCATCGTCGCTCATGTTCTACCTCATGACTTGCGAAAAGCAGATTAGTTATAGCCCAGCTTTGCCGTCTGTCGACGGCTGCCGGAAAAAAATCAACCACCGCTGGTAACCAGCGGTTTTTATGCCCCTTCACCGTGCACGGTGGCGAGGACTTTACGGGCACCGCCGTGATCACGGTGCTCGCCCAGATAAACACCTTGCCAGGTCCCCAACGCCAGTCGGCCTGCCGAGATCGGCAAACTGAGCTGACAGCCAAGTACGCTGGCCTTGAAGTGCGCCGGGAGGTCGTCCAGGCCTTCGTCGTTATGCTCATAGCCGTCTGTTCCTTGTGGGATCAGACGATTGAAAAATCGTTCGAAGTCGCGACGTACCGCCGGATCGGCGTTCTCGTTGATGGTCAACGACGCCGAGGTATGCTGTAGCCACAAATGCAACAGACCGACCCGACACGCTTTGAGTTCAGGCAAGCCGGCGAGTAATTCGTCCGTTACCAGATGAAACCCTCGGGGTCGTGCTCGCAAGGTGATCAGAGTCTGTTGCCACATACTGTTCTCCGCACGTTCGGGGCGCATTCTAGCGCGCTCTGGAAAAAAACAAAGGCCCTAATATTCCTTCAATCGTGTAAGCCATTGGCCGCAGAAAAACGCCCGTCGTAAACGCGACCGAACGTGTCAGAAAAAACCTTTCAGCCCTTCCTTCACTGACAAATCCCGGACAAAAAAATGCCCGGCAAGCCGGGCAAATTTTTCATGCGCGTGCTTACAAGTTGTAGCCGCGTTCGTTGTGAAGCGCCAGATCGATGCCGACAGCTTCTTCTTCCTCGGTGACACGCAGACCCATGACAGCGTCCAGGACCTTGAGGATGATGAACGTGACGATCGCGGTGTAGATCACCGTGAAGCCCACGCCTTTGCACTGAATCCAGACTTGTGCACCGATGTCGGTGACGGTGCCGAAGCCACCGAGAGCCGGTGCCGCGAACACGCCGGTCAGGATCGCGCCGAGGATACCGCCGATACCGTGCACGCCGAACGCATCCAGGGAGTCGTCATAACCGAGTTTGCGTTTCAGGGTGGTGGCGCAGAAGAAGCACACCACGCCCGCCGCCAGACCGATCACCAGGGCGCCCATCGGGCCCACGGTGCCTGCCGCCGGAGTGATCGCGACCAGACCGGCCACCACACCCGAAGCGATACCCAGTGCGCTTGGTTTGCCGTGGGTGATCCACTCGGCAAACATCCAGCCCAGCGCCGCAGCAGCGGTGGCGATCTGGGTGACCAGCATCGCCATGCCGGCAGTGCCGTTGGCGGCGGCAGCGGAGCCGGCGTTGAAGCCGAACCAGCCGATCCACAGCATCGCGGCGCCCATCAGGGTGTAGCCGAGGTTGTGCGGGGCCATCGGGGTGGTCGGGAAGCCTTTACGCTTGCCCAATACCAGGCAGGCAATCAGACCGGCCACACCGGCGTTGATGTGCACCACGGTGCCGCCGGCGAAGTCGAGAACGCCCCAATCCCACATCAGGCCGCCGTTGCCGGACCAGACCATGTGCGCAATCGGTGCGTAAACCAGGGTGAACCAGATACCCATGAAGATCAGCATGGCGGAGAACTTCATCCGCTCGGCAAAAGCACCGACGATCAACGCTGGGGTGATGATGGCAAAAGTCATCTGGAAGGTGATGAAGACCGCCTCGGGGAACAGCGCCGCGGGGCCAGTCAGGCTCGAAGGCGTGACACCGGCGAGGAATGCCTTGCCCATCCCGCCGAAGAACGAGTTGAAGTTGACGACGCCCTGCTCCATGCCGGTGGTGTCGAACGCAATGCTGTAGCCATAAATGACCCACAGAATGCTGATCAGACCGGTAATGGCGAAGCACTGCATCATCACGGAAAGAATGTTTTTCGAGCGAACCATGCCGCCGTAGAACAGCGCGAGGCCGGGAATGGTCATGAACAGCACGAGGGCTGTCGAGGTCATCATCCAGGCGGTATCGCCGGAGTTGAGGACTGGGGCCGCCACTTCGTCTGCCGCCATGGCCAGGCCGGGCATTACGAGGGACAACAGGGCTCCTAGCCCTGCGAATTTACGCAGAGTCATATTGTTTTCTCCTGGGGCGTTGGGTTTGTGGCGGCTTAGATTGCGTCGGTATCGGTTTCGCCGGTACGAATGCGAATCGCCTGTTCCAGATTGACCACGAAGATCTTGCCGTCACCGATCTTGCCGGTGTTGGCGGCCTTGGTTATCGCCTCGATAACCCGGTCCAGATCCTTGTCGTCAATGGCGACATCGATCTTCACCTTGGGCAGAAAATCGACCACGTACTCCGCGCCGCGATACAGCTCGGTGTGACCCTTCTGCCGACCGAAGCCTTTGACTTCAGTAACGGTAATGCCCTGCACGCCGATCTCGGACAGTGACTCGCGCACGTCGTCCAGTTTGAACGGCTTGATGATGGCAGTGACTAGCTTCATGAAAACTCTCTCCCGAATTGGTGGACTTGCCCCAGGAAAACAAACCCGACTCAAGTCTAAGCGCAGTGCCTGGCTTTGTAACGCATCGTCGGCCTTACCTGCCCGTCCGACGCCAGCGAACCACTCCGCACGAAACTTCCCCCGTTCCGCTTGGCGCACTGCATTCGTCACAGCGACTGCATCAGTGCATGGGTCACCAGCGACTAAGCAGAAAGCTTGCCATCTATCCAAAACCCATTGATTTCAATACCTTGGCCGCTGCCCAAGAGCCTTTCGCCCGATTGACACAACCGTTACGCACAACAACAGTGCGCGGCTGCCCACTCGACTGCGCGAAAAGCGTGCATCGCAGCTGCCGAGATTGACTATAGACACTGCGTGATACACTGCCCGCCATTGTTGACAGGACACTTCCCATGCTCGCGCCCAAAGACTTCCTCGACGCCCTGAGCGGCACCGCCTCCCGCCTCTTCAGCGGCGACACCCCACTGCCAAAAAGCGAAATCGAAAGCCAGTTCAAGGCTCTGTTGCAGAGTGGCTTCAGCAAGCTGGATCTGGTGAGCCGGGAAGAGTTTGATAGCCAGATGGTCGTGCTGGCACGCACCCGGGCACGGTTGGAGAGCCTTGAGGCGAAAGTGGCTGAGCTGGAAGCGAAGCTCAATCCTCCTGCTGACGCCGAGTAAGCTGATCGTTCCCACGCTCCGCGTGGGAATGCCGCCAGGGACGCTCCGCGTTCCGCTTCAGGATGTGACGCAGAGCGTCACGGGATGCATTCCCACGCAGAGCGTGGGAACGATCATTCAATGTGTCCTGTAGGAGCTGCCGAAGGCTGCGATCTTTTGATCTTAAGCCCCGCAAACATCCCGGCAACGTCCTACAAAGAACACACCGCCGTCCGATTGCGCCGCAAAGCCCCGGTTCCTAAGCTCACCCTCAGCTGAATATTCAGCACTGGGTTTGGCGACCTGAAAGCTTAAGGTGCACAACGACCATCCGACGGCGGGCTAATTTCCGCCACATCGAGTCATGGCGGCTGTGCGTGGGAGATCTTCGGGTCTGCCGGGTTCCTTTTGCTCCGGTTCGCCAACCCGCGTACAGCTGCCACCCAATCGTTTGGCGACGGTTGACGGCAGCCCCTTTAGCAAAAGGAGCTGTATCAATGAATAGCGATGACACTTACCTGACCCCACACATCTTCACCCGCCACAAACTCCACCTCCACGCCCTCCTCCTGGAAAACCAACCCTGGTTTAGCGCCCGCGACCTCGGCCGATTGCTCAGGCTATTCCTCGACGAACGAGCGCTACGCAAACTCGATCCCGACCAACACCAGAATCTGCAGACACTCATCCACGGCACCGTCGAAAACACACTGCTGATCAGCGAATCCGGCGTCTACGCGCTACTGGTCTACCATTACTGCCCCGAATACCGAGGCCTTCGCGAATGGCTGACCCACGACGTGGTGCCTGCGCTCAGAGACGCCCAGCAACCCACCTCAACAGAGCGCCCGATTCTGAGCCTGCTGAATTGGCCGCAGATGTCATTGAGCTTGCTGCACTGGAATAACCAGCCGTGGATTCGGTTGCAGGATGTTCCGCAGCTGCTGCCGAATGAGGAACGACCGCGAAGTACGGTCAATGCTCCGTGGTGGAAGCGTGCTTCGCGGGTGCTGCAGTCTTTTTAAGTACCCGAAGCTCAACCACGCTCGATTTCGGCTCTGCGCTGATCGTAGGTCGATTGCAGGTTTAGCCAGAACTCGGGCGTGGTTTTCAGGCAAATGGAAAGCCTCTTGGCAAGGTCAGGGCTTACACCTCTCTCCCGCATCACAAGGGCGCTCACTTCGCCCGCGACCTCTCTCAACGAACTAGCCAAACCATCCGCTGTAATACCCAGCGGCTCAAGAAATTCCTTTTTTAGGATTTCGCCAGGATGAATCGGCCGCATTCCAGAATTGCTCATTCCCCCTCCTGAGGACTAGATCAGCTGTGATCATAAGCAGCCACCTCGATCCGACAAGTGCGGCCGTGAGTTTTCACCGAAGTCCTTCATCTATCCAAGACCGGTCCTACAAAAAACAGCTCTCGCGGCTGATTACGTCAGCCATTCCCCTTCACTTACGATTCACCAAAAACCAAGTATCCAATAACGAGGTGCCTATGAACCCCAAGAAGCGAAAGCCCAAATCAGTATGGATTGCTGAACTTCATGCTGAAGCACTTCGCTTGGCTGGCAACGTTTCTGCCAGCCAACATCGCTTTTTTAAAGTGGCGACAACATATGGCAAAGAACTTGAACCTGATGGCTTGCACGAGTCTGACCAGGCTCCCCGAAGAAACCGCCCGAGTGGCGGTTTTTTTGTGCCTCGCGATTGGCCTGCTTCCTACTTGCAACATCCAGTGAAAGTTTGTCGCCCCAAACATCCCACCAAATCCCCCTCCCCCTACTACCCTTCAAAAACCGCAGGAAGCGGTGCTCTTCAGCTCAAGGAACGACCATGTCCCTCTCCATCGTCCACAGCCGCGCCCAGGTCGGCGTAGAAGCACCCGCCGTCACCGTAGAAGTCCATTTGGCCAATGGTTTGCCGTCGCTGACGATGGTCGGTTTGCCCGAAGCGGCGGTGAAGGAAAGCAAAGACCGGGTGCGCAGCGCGATCATCAATTCAGGCCTGCAATTTCCGGCACGACGTATCACCTTGAATCTCGCTCCGGCCGATCTGCCAAAGGACGGGGGGCGATTCGATCTGGCGATTGCCTTGGGAATTCTCTCGGCCAGCGTGCAAGTGCCAACGTTGACGCTGGATGACGTCGAGTGCCTGGGAGAGTTGGCACTGTCGGGCGCAGTGCGGGCGGTTCGTGGTGTGTTGCCCGCTGCGCTGGCGGCGCGTAAGGCCGGGCGCACGCTGGTGGTGCCACGAGCGAATGCCGAGGAGGCCTGCCTCGCGTCGGGATTGAAGGTGATTGCGGTGGATCATTTGCTGGAGGCGGTCGCACATTTCAACGGCCACACACCCATCGAACCCTATGCGTCCAATGGCTTGCTCTACGCCAGCAAACCCTACCCCGATTTGAATGAAGTGCAGGGACAACTCGCGGCCAAGCGCGCGTTGCTGATTGCGGCGGCGGGGGCTCATAACTTGCTGTTCAGCGGACCACCAGGGACGGGGAAAACATTGTTGGCGAGTCGTCTGCCGGGGCTGTTACCGCCGTTGGCCGAGAGTGAAGCGCTGGAAGTTGCGGCAATTCAATCGGTCGCCAGTTGTGTGCCGTTGAGTCATTGGCCGCAGCGTCCCTTCCGACAGCCACACCACTCCGCTTCAGGCCCGGCACTTGTGGGCGGCGGCTCAAAACCGCAACCCGGCGAAATCACCCTCGCCCACCACGGTGTGCTGTTCCTCGATGAGCTCCCGGAATTCGATCGCAAGGTGTTGGAGGTGTTAAGGGAACCGCTGGAATCCGGCCACATCGTGATATCCCGCGCCAAGGATCGAGTGAGGTTTCCGGCCCGCTTTCAATTAGTGGCCGCAATGAACCCGTGTCCCTGTGGATATCTTGGCGAGCCCAGTGGTAAATGCAGTTGTACACCGGACATGGTTCAGCGCTATCGCAACAAACTGTCGGGGCCGCTGCTGGACCGCATCGATCTGCACCTGACGGTTGCTCGCGAAGCCACGGCGCTGAATCCTGCGTCGAAACCCGGCGACGACACTGCCACCGCCGCCGAGTTGGTCGCCGATGCACGAGAACGGCAACAAAAACGCCAGGGCTGCGCCAATGCATTCCTCGATTTGCCCGGCCTGCGCAAACATTGCAAGTTATCCACAATCGACGAAACCTGGCTGGAAACGGCGTGTGAACGGCTGACCTTGTCGCTGCGAGCGGCTCATCGACTGCTCAAGGTTGCTCGCACGTTGGCGGACCTTGAGCAAGTCGATGGCATTACCCGCGAGCACTTGGCCGAAGCGCTGCAATATCGGCCGACAACGCTCTAATCGGCATCACCCCTTGGTGAGATCAACCAACGGCGTCTGTCGCACCTCAGTCTCCCGCCCACCCTGAATCTCGCTCACCCGCTTCAACGCCTTATCCACAGCAGCCTTATCCGCCAACAAGCTGTAGCTGATCCCGAACTGCTTCTGTTCCTTAGGCCCAATCGTCGGCACCAGATTCAGTGGCCGCTGATACCGGCGGTTGTAGGAAAAACTCGTCCCCGGCTCCAGCCCCGTGACATAGCCCTGCCCTTGGGTATCGGTGTTTTTCCACAGGGAGAACACTGGCAGTGTTTGAGTGTTGAAGCCGACCGAAACCCCCAAGCTGCCGGCCTTGTTATGCAACACGGTCAATGTGTCGCCCTTGGCATCGGCATACGGCACCACGTTGTAGACCGTTTCGTCGTAGTCCTTGGTCGGTGCGCGGTAGGTTTGCCAGTCGGGCAGATCGCCCTTGGCCTTGTCGTTGAATGGCGACACTTGTTTCACCGGCGCGGCGAAGCGGGCGCCCTGTTCCAGGAATGGGGTGCTGAAGTTGCTGTGATACAGCGCCTGGTATTCCTTCGGATAGTCGCCGTTATTGGTCAGGGTGTCGTTGAGGGCGAACGCTACGCTGCCGGGTTCGGTGACCAGTTCGGTCGCGACGGAGAAGTCGACTTTCTTGAACGCCTGTTCTTTAAGCTCGCCGCGCAGAGTGATGGCGTACGGCGGTTTTTCATCGATGTGCAGGGTGACTTTGTTCGCAGGGATGTTAGCGGCCCGGCCGTGCAGGGTCAGCAGTTCGCCGTTGTCCATGCCGGGGTGGCCTACCCATTCGTAGCCGCAGCGGGTGACCAGTTCATTGAAACCTTCCAGCCAGCCCAGGCCACCACGGCCGTTGAGTTCGATGAAGGAAGGATTGACCACTTCCTTGACCGGCGAATCCCAGCCCATGCGCACATCGCCGACCGAGGCCTGCAGGACGTTCATGCCGCGAGTCGGTACTACCGAAAGTTTCATCGTGCCGTTATCGATGTCGACGATGCTGACCCCTTCTTGCCGACCGCCGTGCAAGGTGCGCAGGGTGACGCTGAAGGGTTTGTCGGTTTTTACGCCGAGTTGCTGGCTGGTGATTTGCCAGTTCTGGGCGGCTTTATCGGTATCGAGCAGGACATAGTCCCAAGCCATGGCTTGGGAGGCAGCGGACAGTGCGCTGAGGGCAACAAAGAGTTTGAGCGGGGTCATGGCAGCAGCCTTTCTTGGAGTTGTGCCAATTTTATAGACTTGAAGAAACGTTTCAGCAAGCATAAAAATCGAGACACTGGTGCTAAATGCCAAGGAAGACTATTAGTGAGGAATTGATCCACAGCGTTGAGACAAATTGGGAATCGAGTCGATCCCTTCGCGGGCAAGCCCGCTCCTGATCTCCAGCGTTCACAAATACTGTGTTCACCGCAGATCTACTGTGGGAGCGGGCTTGCTCGCGAAGGCGATTTCAGAGGCGACTCAACGAAACCGGTCAACCTCATGCCGCAAGTCCGCCGCCAGCTTCTCCAGCTCTTTGGCAGTCACAGCCAGGTTCGACACCACTTCGCGCTGCTCACTGTTCGCCAAAGCGATACTTTGCAGATTGCTGCTGAGCAAGGTCGCGGTGCTGCTTTGCTCCTGGGTCGCAGTGGTGATCGCGGCGAATTGCTGACCGGCCGAGCGGCTTTGTTCATCGATCCGTGCCAGCGCCGAGGCGACGTTGGCGTTGCGCGACAGGCCTTCCTGCATCAGCACGTTGCCCTGCTCCATGGTGCTGATGGCGTTGCCGGTTTCCTGCTGGATGCTTTGGATCATCCCGGAAATTTCGTCAGTGGCCTGGCGGGTACGTGAGGCAAGGTTGCGCACTTCATCGGCCACCACCGCAAACCCACGACCTTGCTCTCCGGCGCGGGCAGCTTCGATGGCGGCGTTGAGCGCCAGCAAGTTGGTTTGCTCGGCGATCGCGGTAATCACCCCGACAATGCCGCCGATTTCCTGGGAGCGCTGCCCCAAGGTATTGATCACCGTCGCGGTGCTGTTCAGTGCACCGGCGATTTGCTCCAGGGATGAGGACGCTTCGTCCATCGACGTACGACCGATCTGGGTTTGCTGTGCGTTTTCCTGCGCCAGACGCTGGGTGTTGCCCATGTTGTCGGCGATGTTCAGCGAGGTGGCGCTGAATTCTTCTACGGCGCCAGCCATGCTGGTGATCTCGCCAGACTGCTGCTCCATCCCTTCATAGGCACCACCGGACAAACCGGATAAGGCCTGGGCACGGCTGTTGACTTCTCCCGACGCTCGGCGGATGTGCTCGACCATGGTCGACAAGGCCTGGCTCATCTGGTTGAAGGCGCGGGCAAGTTGACCGATTTCGTCATTGCTCGACACGTTCAGGCGAACGCTCAAATCACCGGCACCCAAGGCTTCGGCCTGACGCACCAGATCACCCAGTGGAGCCAGTTTGCTGCGCAGCAACCAGACCGCCGCACCGACCGCCAGCAGCATCGCCAGCAGACTGCCGATCGCCAATTGAATGCCGACGCTCCAGGTCACGGCGCGGATTTCGGTTTTCGGCATGCTCGCCACCACCGACCACGGCCCGCCTTCGAACGGCACGGCAACACTGTAAAAGTCTTGCGACTTGTCGTTCCAGAAGTCGCCTTTGCCCGGTGTCTTGGCCAGACCGACGATGCTCGAGACCGCCTGATCCAGCGCTTGTACACCGGCAATCGGCACCAGCCATTTGCCTTGTTCATCCAGCAACGCCAGGGAACCGGTCTGGCCGATGCGGAAGCGTTTGAGGTTGGCGAACTGCGCGTTCTGCGCGTCGGTGTAATCGAATCCTACGTACAGCACGGCAATGATCTTACCGCTGCTGTCGCGTACAGGAGTGTACTGCGACATGTAGAAGCGTTCGAAAAGCAACGCTCGACCCACGTAGCTCTGCCCCGCCATCAAACGGGCGTAAGCCGGGTTCGCGTGGTCGAGCAGAGTGCCGATGGCACGGCTGCCATCTTGTTTGCTGACATTCGTGCTGACCCGAATGAACTCCTCACCGCTGCGCACGAACACGGTCGCGACGCCTGCGGTCATCTGCTTGAACTCGTCGACTTCTGCGAAGTTGTTGTTCAACACTTCACTGCCCAAGTGCAGGCCCGGAGTCTGCACACCCGCCACGGTCACCGGCTCATCCGGATGCACGCTCAAACCGGCGCTGAAGCGCTTCTCGAACAGGCCGGCCAGGCGCTGGGTGCTTTCACGCAAGGTGCCGTGAAAGGTGCTCAGCTGATCGGCAAGCAAGCGGGCCTCACTGGCCAGATGCTCTTCGCGGGTGGCGAGGTTGGCGGTGTCCAGCGAGCGCAGGGCGAATACTGTACTGCCACTGATGACAATCGCCAGAATCACGGCAAGCGCAAGACCCAGCTGTGAGGCAATCCGAGCACGAGGTTGAGACATGACAGCTCCTGACCCAGTGGCCGGATCATTCTGATCCCATCGCACACTCGGCAAAATTTCTGATTGTGGGGAAAACATGGAACCTGCACGAAGGTCCCATCAGCAGATTTTCGGCGGCAAAGCTGAATACTTGAGTAATTAACGGGGATATGGCTCAAGGCCGCCATTGCGGCGGCTCCATCGATTCAGCCCAGGCGTTCGACATCCGGTAATTCCATGGCCCGGACCTCGCCTTGCAGGAAATCGCTGAGGCGGCGCAAACGTTCACCTCCAGGGCGGGTTTTCGGCCAGACCAGGTAATAATTCTCACCACTGGCGACGGCCGTCGGCCACGGCAAACTCAGACGTCCCTGCGCAACATCCTCCGCCACCATCAGCAAGTCGCCCATGGACACGCCGTAACCTCGGGCGGCAGCAATCATGCCCAGCTCCAGCGTGTCGAACACCTGACCGCCCTTGAGCGAGACTTGATCGGTCAGGCCCATGCGCTCCAGCCAGTTGCGCCAGTCACGGCGGTCCGGCGTCGGGTGCAGCAACTCAGTACTGGCCAGGCGCGCAACGTCCCACGGTTGATCCTTCAGAAGATTCGGCGCGCCCACCGGAATCAGCTCTTCGGGGAACAGGAAAGTCGCCTCCCAGTCCGGTGGAAAATGCCCATTGCTGAGAATGACGGCGCAGTCGAAGGGTTCGTGGTTGAAGTCCACCCGATCGATGTCCATCCAGGCGCTGGTCAATTGCACTTCGTTCCCCGGTCGCAGGTGGCGAAAACGGCTGAGCCGGGCCAACAACCAACGCATGGTCAGGGTCGATGGGGCTTTCATGCGCAAGATGTCGTCCTCGGCGCGCAAGGTATTGCAGGCCCGTTCGAGGGCGGTGAAGCCTTCGCGAATGCCGGGCAGGATCAGCCGCGCCGATTCGGTCAGTTGCAGGTTGCGCCCGCTGCGATGAAATAGCCGACAGGCGAAATGCTCTTCGAGCGTACGAATGTGCCGACTGACCGCACTTTGCGTGATCGACAGTTCTTCGGCGGCGCGGGTAAACGAGCTATGCCGCGCCGCCGCTTCGAATGCTCGAAGGGCATACAAGGGAGGAAGACGACGAGACATCGGGAAAGCTCCTATAGCGCGATTGCATCAACTTATCAGAAACTCCCCAGCATGAGTTTTAATCATGCCACCCATCCTTTTTATCCCTTTGTGCAAACCCCGCAGAGCGCCGAGAATCGACGCTTCCTGTTCTCTCTGACAATCGAGCGTGATGATCATGCAGCATCCAGCGCGTATTGAACTCTGGGCCATCCTGCGGCTGGCGGGGCCGTTGATTGCCTCGCAGTTGGCGCACATGCTGATGGTTCTCACCGACACGTTGATGATGGCGCGCCTGAGCCCCGAGGCATTGGCCGGCGGAGGCCTGGGCGCGGCGACGTATTCATTCGTGTCGATTTTCTGCATCGGCGTGATCGCCGCCGTCGGCACCCTGGTGGCGATCCGTCAGGGCGCGGGCGACATCATTGGCGCGGCGCGACTGACCCAGGCCGGGTTGTGGCTGGCATGGTTGATGGCGCTGGTGGCGGGTTTGCTGCTGTGGAACCTCAAACCGGTGTTGCTGCTGTTCGGCCAGACCGAAACCAACGTCCAGGCTGCCGGCCAGTTTCTGTTGATTCTGCCGTTCGCCCTGCCCGGCTACCTGAGCTTCATGGCGCTGCGCGGCTTCACCAGCGCCATCGGCCGGGCGACGCCGGTGATGGTCATCAGCCTCGCCGGTACTGTGGCCAACTTCCTGCTCAACTATGCATTGATCACCGGCATGTTCGGTCTGCCGAAAATGGGTCTGGTGGGCATCGGCCTGGTCACGGCGATCGTTGCCAACCTCATGGCGCTGGCGCTCGCGCTGCACATTCGTCGGCATCCGGCCTACGACGCGTATCCGTTGCGCCAGGGTCTGTCGCGGCCCAACCGTCAGTACTTGAAGGAATTGTGGCGCCTGGGCCTGCCGATTGGCGGCACTTATGCGGTGGAAGTCGGCCTGTTTGCCTTCGCTGCGCTGTGCATGGGCACCATGGGCAGTACGCAACTGGCGGCGCATCAGATCGCCCTGCAAATCGTCTCGGTGGCGTTCATGGTGCCGGCGGGGCTTTCCTACGCGATCACCATGCGCATCGGCCAACATTATGGGGCAGGCCAATTGCTTGATGCGCGGCTGGCCGGACGGGTCGGGATCGCCTTCGGGGCGGCGGCAATGCTCGGCTTCGCAATGGTCTTTTGGCTGCTGCCGCATCAATTGATCGGCTTGTTCCTGGACCACAACGATCCGGCGTTCCGCGAAGTTATCAACCTGGCCGTGAGCCTGCTGGCAGTGGCGGCGTGGTTCGAGCTGTTCGATGGCACACAAACCATCGCCATGGGCTGCATCCGCGGGCTCAAGGATGCCAAGACCACATTCCTGGTGGGTTTGGGTTGCTACTGGCTGATCGGCGCACCGGCCGCCTGGTGGATGGCCTTCCATTTGAACTGGGGGCCAACGGGGGTCTGGTGGGGGTTGGCGCTGGGGCTGGCGTGTGCGGCGGTGAGTCTGACACTGGCGTTTGAGTGGAAGATGAAGCGGATGATCAGGCGGGAGCCGTCGTCAGAGCAGAATTTCGAGATCGCCTAGCCCTGTAGGAGCGAGGCTTGCCCGCGAAGGCGTCGTGTCAGTTAACAACAATGTCGACTGACACGACGCCTTCGCGGGCAAGCCTCGCTCCTACAGGGCCTGAGGTTAGCTCACGACTTCCAGTACGTGCTGCTGACTGCTGCCGAAGGTCAAATACTCAACCAACTCCGTCAACGGCAACGGCTTGCTGATCAGATATCCCTGAACTTGATCGCAACCAAACCCGCGCAACAAATCCAGTTGCTCCAGCGTTTCCACGCCTTCGGCAACCACTTCGAGGTTGAGGTTGTGCGCCAGGTTGATCATCGCGTGGACCAGTTTGCGATTCTCTTCCCGCTCCTCCATGCCGCCGACAAAGCTCTTGTCGACCTTCAACAAGGCAATCGGCAGGCTGTTAAGGTGCACGAACGAAGAGAACCCGGTGCCGAAATCATCCAGTGAGAAGCGCACGCCCAAACGCCCGAGGGCGTCCATGGTCTGCTTGACCAGATCGCTGCGACGCATCACCGCGGTTTCGGTCAGTTCGAATTCCAGCCATTGCGCCTCGACGCCTCGCTCGGCAATCAGCCGGCTCAGGGTCGACAGCAACTGGCTGTCCTGAAACTGCCGGAACGACAGGTTGATTGCCATGTGCAGCGCTGGCAGACCTCGTTCGCGCAACGCTTGCATGTCCCGCAGGGCCCGGGAAATCACCCAATAACCCAACGGCACGATCAAGCCGCTTTGCTCGGCCAGCGGCACGAATTCGCTGGGGGGCAACAAGCCGCGTTCGCCATGACGCCAGCGCACCAAGGCTTCGAGGCCGACGATCTGGCCGTCCTCAAGGTTCAGGCGCGGCTGGTAATGCAATTCCAGCTCATCGCGGCGCAAGGCCCGGCGCAGCTCGCTTTCGAGGTCGGCGATGCTGCGGGCATTGCGATTGATCCGTTCGTTGAAGATGTGAAAGGTGCAGCCCTGAGTGCTCTTGGCTTGCTGCATGGCGATGTGCGCGTGCCACATCAATGGGTCGGCGCCGGCCTGCGCTCGTGCGTGAGCGATGCCGAGGCTGGAACCGATCAACAGGCTTTCGCCATCGACCCAATAGGGTTCGGACAGGGCTTCGGTAATGCGTTCGGCCATCCATTCGGCGCGCTGAGGGGCGCGGCGAGTATCGATCAGCAGGGCGAATTCATCGCTGCCCAGCCGCGCCAGTTGATCGCTGGCCTCCAGTTGGCTTTTCAGCCGCGAGACCACTTGCAGGATCAACCGATCGCCGGCCTGGTGGCCGAGGGCGTCGTTGGCGTGTCGGAAGTTGTCGAGATCAAGGTGACCGAGGGCCAACCCGCGGCCTTCGTTTTCAGCCAGGCGCGCCGCCAGCAAGGTCTGGAAACCCTGACGGTTGGCGATACCGGTCAACGGGTCCTGCTCGGCCAGGCGCTGCAAAGTGTTTTCCAGCACGCCGCGCTCACGCACATGGCGCAGGCAGCGGCGCAACATGCCGGGATCCAGCAGATCGCGCACCAGCCAGTCGCTCACACCGTCGGGCGGCGCCAGCGGCTCGTGTTCAAGCAGCAACACGGTCGGCAAGTTGCAACGGCCGGGTGCTGGCTGGAGAGCAGGAATCGTCAACAACACCGCGCTGCGGTTGTCATCGAACAGGTTGCTGACTGACTCCCAGCTCGGCGCGCTGAGCAGCACAGCCGAACTCCCCATCGGAGCCAGACACTCGCGCAACAACGCTGCCCACGCCGGCTCTTCGGCCAGTAGCAGCAAACGCAAGGGTTCGACAGGCGTAGACAAGCTAGCTCCCTAGACTCTGCAAAGATGTAGGCGGCGGGCATTATGCCGCGCAGATAACCAATGACAACATGACATCGGTTATCAAACACGACTTTGGCGTATTGAATACGAACATTAGACGCAAATTCACTGCGCATCCTGCGTGAAAGAAGCAAAACCGGCAAATAGAGATAGCGTGTTGGGTCACAAGTCGGAGAGAGCAGCACAATTCGCTGAGCCTGTTAAAATGCCGGCCCATTTCGCTAATGACTCCCTGATTTCGTATGTCCCGACTCAATCCCCGGCAGCAAGAAGCCGTGAGCTACGTCGGCGGCCCTCTTTTGGTGCTCGCCGGCGCAGGCTCCGGCAAGACCAGCGTGATCACTCGCAAAATTGCGCACCTGATCCAGAGCTGTGGCATCCGCGCCCAATACATTGTCGCCATGACCTTTACCAACAAGGCCGCGCGCGAGATGAAGGAACGCGTTGGCACGCTGCTCAAGGGCGGCGAAGGCCGCGGCCTGACGGTCTGCACCTTCCACAACCTGGGCCTGAACATCATCCGCAAGGAACACGTGCGGCTGGGCTACAAACCGGGCTTCTCGATCTTCGACGAGACCGACGTCAAAGCCCTGATGACCGACATCATGCAGAAGGAATACTCGGGCGACGACGGCGTCGACGAGATCAAGAACATGATCGGCTCGTGGAAAAACGACCTGATCCTGCCGCCCGAAGCCTTGGAAAACGCACGCAATCCCAAGGAACAGACCGCCGCCATCGTCTACACCCACTACCAGCGCACGCTCAAGGCGTTCAACGCGGTGGACTTCGACGACCTGATCCTGCTGCCGGTAAAACTGTTCCAGGAACACGACGATATCCTGGAAAAATGGCAGAACAAGGTTCGCTACCTGCTGGTGGACGAATACCAGGACACCAACGCCAGCCAGTATTTGCTGGTGAAATTGCTGATCGGCAAGCGTAACCAATTCACCGTGGTGGGCGACGACGACCAGTCGATCTACGCCTGGCGCGGCGCCCGTCCGGAAAACCTGATGCTGCTCAAGGACGATTACCCGTCCCTGAAAGTGGTCATGCTCGAGCAGAACTACCGCTCCACCAGCCGCATCCTCCGTTGCGCGAACGTGTTGATCTCGAACAACCCGCACGAGTTCGAAAAGCAGCTGTGGAGTGAGATGGGCCATGGCGACGAAATCCGCGTGATCCGTTGCCGCAACGAAGACGCCGAAGCCGAGCGCGTGGCCGTGGAACTGCTGACCCTACACCTGCGCACGGACCGGCCATACAGCGATTTTGCGATCCTGTATCGCGGCAACTACCAGGCCAAGCTGATCGAGCTGAAGCTGCAGCACCACCAGATTCCGTATCGCCTGTCCGGCGGCAACAGCTTTTTCGGACGTCAGGAAGTGAAAGACCTGATGGCCTACTTCCGATTGATCGTGAACCCGGACGACGACAACGCCTTCCTGCGGGTGATCAACGTCCCACGCAGGGAGATCGGTTCGACCACGCTGGAGAAGCTGGGCAACTACGCCACCGAGCGCAAAATCTCGATGTACGCCGCCACCGACGAAATCGGCCTGGGCGAGCATCTGGACACGCGCTTCACCGATCGCCTGTCGCGCTTCAAGCGTTTCATGGACAAGGTCCGCGAGCAGTGTGCCGGCGAAGACCCGATCTCCGCCCTGCGCAGCATGGTCATGGACATCGACTACGAGAACTGGCTGCGTACCAACAGCTCCAGCGACAAGGCCGCCGATTACCGCATGGGTAACGTCTGGTTCCTGATCGAGGCGCTGAAAAACACCCTGGAGAAAGACGAAGAAGGCGAGATGACCGTCGAGGACGCCATCGGCAAACTCGTTCTGCGCGACATGCTGGAGCGTCAGCAGGAAGAGGAAGACGGCGCCGAAGGTGTGCAGATGATGACCTTGCACGCCTCCAAGGGTCTGGAGTTTCCCTACGTGTTCATCATGGGCATGGAAGAAGAAATTCTCCCGCACCGCTCCAGCATCGAAGCCGACACCATTGAAGAGGAACGTCGCCTGGCCTACGTCGGGATTACCCGAGCGCGTCAGACGTTGGCGTTCACCTTCGCCGCCAAGCGTAAGCAATACGGCGAGATCATCGACTGCGCGCCCAGCCGTTTCCTCGATGAACTGCCGCCGGACGACTTGGCCTGGGAAGGTAATGACGACACTCCCGTTGAAGTCAAAGCCGTCCGCGGTAATACCGCACTGGCGGATATACGCGCGATGTTAAAGCGCTAGAATTGAGCACTTTTTAACCGAACACTTTTTACAAGCTAGGCGCACACGGCGCCGGTAGAGGAAAGCTTCATGGAAGCACTGCACAAGAAAATTCGCGAAGAAGGCATCGTGCTTTCCGATCAGGTTCTGAAAGTCGACGCCTTTCTGAACCACCAGATCGACCCGGCCCTGATGAAGCTGATCGGCGACGAATTCGCCACGCTGTTCAAGGATTCGGGCATCACCAAGATCGTCACGATCGAAGCCTCGGGCATTGCCCCGGCGATCATGACCGGCCTGAACCTTGGCGTGCCGGTGATTTTCGCCCGCAAGCATCAGTCCCTGACCCTGACTGAAAACCTGCTGTCGGCGACCGTTTACTCGTTCACCAAGCAAACCGAAAGCACCGTGGCAATCTCCCCGCGCCACCTGACCAGCAGCGACCGCGTGCTGATCATCGACGACTTCCTGGCTAACGGTAAGGCGTCGCAAGCGCTGATCTCGATCATCAAACAGGCCGGCGCGACCGTTGCAGGCTTGGGTATTGTGATCGAGAAGTCGTTCCAGGGCGGCCGTGCGGAACTGGATGCCCAAGGTTATCGCGTTGAATCGTTGGCGCGGGTGCAGTCGCTGAAGGATGGCGTTGTAACCTTCATCGAATAAACCGCCACACCGCAAAACCAGTGTGGGAGCGGGCTTGCTCGCGAATGCGGTGTGTCAGTCGACATCAACTTTGACTGACACACCGCATTCGCGAGCAAGCCCGCTCCCACATTTGGTCTCCGCTGGCCGTTACAAAGCGGTGGCTTTCAGGCCGGTGAGCAGTAGCCGTTGAAACAAATCCTCTTTCAACCCCTCCGGCTTGGTCAGCTGCATCCTTTCCAGATGCGCCGGGAATTCCGAAGCCGCTGGCGCATCCAGTGCAGCCTTGCCCAATTCCAGAATCTCCGTGAGCTTGAACTTGCTCTTCAACCAGTTCAGCGCCCGTAATAAATCCCGCTCTTCAGCGGTGAAATCGCAGCCCAACGGATATTCCGGAAACAGATTCGAATGCCGCGCTTGAATGGCCTGCAACCGCTGTGGGCTGTTGTCGGCGAAACGCGGATCGAGGCGAAAATGCTTCGGCAATTTGCCAACGCTCTGCGCCTGCTCGATCAGCCCCGGTTGGAAGCGTGAGTCGCTGATGTTCAGCAACGCCTCGATCACCGCCGCGTCGGTCTTGCCCCGCAAATCGGCGATGCCGTACTCGGTGACGACGATGTCCCGCAGGTGCCGTGGGATCGTGCAGTGGCCGTATTGCCAGACGATATTCGAACTGACGTCACCGCCCGACTCGCGCCAACTGCGCAGCAGCAGGATCGAACGCGCGCCTTCCAGCGCATGGCCCTGGACGACGAAGTTGTATTGCCCGCCGACACCGCTCAGCACCCGCCCGTCTTCGAGTTGATCGGCCACGCCGGCACCGAGCAAGGTCATGGTGAAGACGGTGTTGATGAAGCGCGCATCGAGGCGCTGCAAGCGTTTGAGTTCTTCCTGACCGTAGAGCTCGTTGATGTAGCTGATGCGGGTCATGTTGAATTCGAGCCGTTTACCTTGAGGCATCTCCCGCAGGCGTTCATAGAAACTGCGCGGCCCGAGGAAAAACCCGCCATGCACCGAGATGCCGTCAGTCTGCGCGGCCTCGTCCAGCGTTCCGGCATTTGCCTGCTGCTGGGTCGGCACGTCCGGGTAAACTTTGCGCCGCACGATCCCGGCGTCGGCCAACACCAGCAAGCCGTTGACGAACATTTCGCTGCAACCGTAAAGGCCCTTGGCGAACGGTTCGATACCCCCTTCGCGCTCAATCAACTGCGCCCACTGGCTGAGATTCAGATCCGCCAACAACGCCTTGTAACCCTCACTGTCAGCCTGTCGCGCCAGCAACGCTGCCGTCAGGGCATCACCCATGGCGCCGATGCCAATCTGCAGCGTGCCGCCATCGCGCACCAGCGTACTGGCGTGCAGCCCGATGAAGTGATCCTGGAAACCCACCGGCATATTCGGCGTGGAAAACAGCGTGGTGCGGTCCTTCGCGTCGATCAGCAGGTCGAAGGAGTCGATGCCGATTTCCGCATCGCCGGGCATGTACGGCAAATCGTTGTGCACCTGGCCCACCAGAAGGATCGTTTCCCCCGCCGCCCGGCGCTTGGCGATCATTGGAAACAGGTCGAGGGTGATGTCCGGATTGCAGCTCAGGCTCAGGCGATCGGGATGCTCACTATGGCTGGCGACCAGTTGCGCGATCAGGTTCAATCCGGCGGCATTGATGTCCCGGGCGGCGTGGCTGTAATTGCTGCTGACGTAATCCTGCTGGGCCGATGCGCTGTTAAGCAGGCTGCCTGGCTGCAGGAAGAATTGATGGACGTGAATGTTGGCAGGCAGGCTGTCGCGATGCAGGTCGGCGAGAAAATCCAGCTCCGGATAATCGCCGAACACCCTTTCGATGAAGGGTTCGAGGAAGCGCTTTTGCAAGCCATCTCCCAATGGCGGGCGTCCGAGGCACAGGGCGGTGTAAATCGTCAGTTGCCGCTTAGGCAGTTGCGCGATCCGTTGATACAGCGCGTTGACGAAGTGATTGGGCTTGCCCAGCCCCAGCGGCAATCCCATGTGAATGTGCGCTGGTAACCGCGCCAGAACATCATCGACCGCCTGCTCGATAGAGCACAACTGCACCATCTGATCCTCCCGCCCGTTCCATGAATTGGGGTTGGGTCTTTGCAGCAAAGAATAGCCTCAGGGAAAAATCGCAGGCACAAAAAAGCCGCTCGAAAGCGGCTTTTCGTTGAAGACCGGGCTTACTTCAGACCGGACATCTTCTGGATGGCGCCCTTGAGATCGGCATCAGAGCAATCGGCGCAGGTGCCTTTTGGTGGCATCGCGTTGACGCCGGAGATCGCTTTCGCCAGCAAGCCGTCAAGGCCGCCTTCTTTCTTGGCGCGCTCGCCCCAGGCTGCGGCATCACCGACTTTCGGTGCGCCCAACAGGCCGGTACCGTGGCAAGCGTTGCAATGTTTTGCAATCACCGAGTCAGGGGTCTTGGCATCACCACCCCCCGCAGAAGCAGTGACTTCCATCCCCTTGCACTCTTTGCCCTGCACACAAACCTGGCCGACTGGCTCAAGACGTTTAGCGATATCGTCGTTGGTCGCTGCTTGTGCGCTGACTGCCCAAAGGGCCAATACGGTTGCTGGTACGGCCAGCATTTTCATAATTAGATTCACGCGTTCACCCTCAATGGTGGCTAGTCACGCCCACGGCCACGGTTCGCAGGCGGGCGCAAGTATAGCGGTAAGCCCGCCACACTGAAACAACCCCAAAGTCGAAGGGGTCTTGTCGTGGGACGGGAATACAGCATGGGCGTCTCCACAATCCGGGCAGGACGCCTCTTCTCTTAGAAATTCGCTGGGGTAGCTGCGCTGATTAGTCGCGCCGGGGCATCGAACGGATTACGGAAGCGGTGCGGCTTGGTACTTTCAAAGTAGTAGCTATCGCCGGCTTCGAGCACAAATGTTTCGAGCCCGACCACCAGCTCCAGCCGACCTTCCACCAGAATCCCGGTTTCCTCGCCCTCATGGGTGAGCATCTCGTCACCGGTATCGGCGCCTGGCGGGTAGATTTCGTTGAGGAACGCGATAGCCCGGCTCGGGTGAGCCCGACCGACCAGTTTCATGGTCACTGCCCCATCGGAAATATCGATCAGCTCGTGGGCTTTGTAGACGATCTGAGTCGGTTTTTCCTGCAGGATTTCTTCGGAAAAGAACTCGACCATGGACATGGGAATCCCGCCCAGTACCTTCCTCAGCGAACTGATCGAGGGGCTGACGCTGTTCTTCTCGATCATCGAAATGGTGCTGTTGGTTACACCCGCGCGTTTGGCGAGCTCACGCTGGGAAAGACCTTTGAGCTTACGGATCGATTGCAGTCGTTCACCGACGTCCAATGCTGGAGCCTCCAGGGATTCAGGTTTGCAGGAATATTGAGCGTTATCATGGCGACAGCGTTCAGTATTTACAACACTTGGACCTGAATCCTGTTTGGCGAAGCGACTTTCGGTCGGGAACCTTATTCGTCAGGCCCCGGAATAGAGCAGCGGCACTCGACGCAGGTTGCAGAAGATCTGGTAAGGAATCGTGCCCGCGGCCGTCGCAACGTCACTGGCGAGGATATTTTTGCCCCACAACTCGACGGGCGAACCGAGGCCGGCTTGCGGCACGTCGGTCAGGTCGATGCAGAGCATGTCCATCGACACGCGGCCAATCAACTGGCTGCGCTGCCCGGCGACCATCACGGGCGTACCGGTCGGTGCCTGACGTGGATAGCCGTCGGCATACCCCATCGCCACCACGCCAACGCGCATTGGCTTGGGGGTGACGAATTTCGCGCCGTAACCAATCGGCTCGCCGGCCGGCAGTTCACGCACGCAAATCACTTTCGATTCCAGGGTCATCACCGGTTGCAGGCGGGCTGCCACGGCATTGGCCTCTTCGAAAGGTGTCGCGCCGTAGAGCATGATGCCCGGACGCACCCAATCGCTCGGAATCTGCGGCCAACCGAGCACCGCTGGCGAATTACGCAGGCTGATTTCAGCCGCCAAACCCTGACGCGCCGCCTCGAACACCGCGACCTGCTCGGCGCTGGTCTGGTAATGTAGCTCATCGGCGCGAGCGAAGTGACTCATCAGCACGATCTTCGCCACTTTGCCGCTGGCCAGCAGCCGTTGATAGGCCGCCTGGTAATCCGCCGGGTGCAAGCCAACCCGATGCATGCCCGAGTCGAGCTTGAGCCAGACTGTGATCGGTTTGCTCAGCGCGGCTTTTTCGATGGCTTCGAGCTGCCACAGCGAATGCACCACGCACCAGAAATCATGCTCGACGATCAGCGACAGCTCATCAGCTTCGAAAAAACCTTCGAGCAACAACACCGGCGCACGAATACCGGCGGCACGCAGCTCCAACGCCTCTTCGATGCACGCCACGGCAAACCCGTCCGCCTCGGCTTCCAGCGCCTGGGCGCAGCGTACCGCGCCATGGCCATAGGCATCGGCCTTGATCACCGCGAGGGCTTTTGCCCCTGTGACTTCACGGGCGATCCGGTAGTTGTGGCGCAGGGCTTGAAGGTCGATCAGGGCACGGGCTGGACGCATGGCGGCAGACTTCTAGTCGGTCATTTGAAAAAAAACCGGCGCTGGCTGACAGCGTGAACCGCCAACAGCGCCGGGAGAGGGATCTTTCTGGCTGAGCGTTATGGCAGCGCGGCAACAACCGACAGCTCGACCAGGATTTCCGGTTCGCACAGCTTCGATTCAACGGTAGCGCGGGCCGGGGCGACGCCTTTTGGCAGCCACTGGTCCCACACCGAATTCATGCCTGCGAAGTGCGCATCGATGTCTTTCAGGTAAATCGTCACCGACAGCAGACGGTTCTTGTCGGTCCCGGCCAGATCCAGCAAACGCTCGATGTTGGCGAGGGTTTCACGGGTCTGCTGTTCAATCCCGGCGCTCATGTCATCGCCGACCTGCCCTGCCAGATACACGGTACTGTTGTGGACAACGATCTGGCTCATGCGCTCATTGGTGAGCTGGCGCTGGATTGACATGTTTTGCAGACTCCTTGAGTTTGTTGCCATAACGGGAAATATCGAGGCCTTCGGCGCTGATCTGCGGCGTTCTCTTGGCCATCAGGTCCGCCAGCAAACGACCGGAACCACAGGCCATAGTCCAGCCGAGCGTACCGTGGCCCGTGTTCAGAAACAGATTTTTGAACGGCGTGGCACCGACAATCGGCGTGCCATCCGGAGTGGTCGGACGCAGACCGGTCCAGAAACTCGCCTGAGGCAGATCGCCGCCCTGAGGATAAAGGTCGTTGACGATCATCTCCAGGGTTTCGCGTCGACGCGGATTCAACGACAGGTCAAAACCGGCAATTTCCGCCATGCCGCCGACGCGGATGCGGTTGTCGAAACGTGTGATCGCGACCTTGTAGGTCTCGTCGAGAATGGTCGACGTCGGGGCCATCGCCGGATTGATGATCGGCACGGTCAGCGAGTAACCCTTGAGCGGATACACCGGAGCCCGGATGCCCAACGGCTTGAGCAATTGCGGCGAGTAGCTGCCCAACGCCAGCACGTAGCGGTCGGCAGTTTCCAGCTTGCCGTCGATCCATACGCCGTTGATGCGATCACCGGCGAAGTCGAGGCGCTGAATGTCCTGGCCGAAACGGAATTCCACACCCAGTTTCGTGGCCATTTCGGCCAGGCGGGTAGTGAAGATCTGGCAGTCGCCGGTCTGGTCGTTTGGCAGGCGCAAGGCACCGGCGAGGATGTCGGTGACACTGGCCAGGGCCGGTTCGACCCGGGCAATGCCTGCGCGGTCGAGCAATTCGAACGGCACGCCGGACTCTTGCAGCACGGCGATGTCTTTGGCGGCGCCATCAAGCTGCGCCTGGGTGCGGAACAGCTGGGTAGTCCCCAGGCTGCGGCCTTCGTAGGCAATGCCGGTTTCGGCGCGCAATTCGTCGAGGCAGTCGCGGCTGTACTCGGACAGGCGCACCATGCGTTCCTTGTTCACCGCGTAACGGCTGGCGGTGCAGTTGCGCAGCATCTGCGCCATCCACAGATATTGGTCGATGTCGGCGGTGGCCTTGATCGCCAATGGCGCGTGACGCTGCAACAGCCACTTGATGGCTTTGAGCGGCACGCCCGGCGCGGCCCACGGCGAGGCATAACCCGGCGAAACCTGCCCGGCGTTGGCGAAACTGGTTTCCATGGCCGCTGCTGGCTGACGGTCAACCACCGTCACCTCAAAGCCGGCCCGTGCCAGATAATAGGCACTGGCGGTACCGATGACGCCGCTACCCAAGACCAGAACGCGCATTTTCATATCCCTCATCGCGGCTTACCGCTGACGTTTATTGTGCAGACCGAAGATGTGGGCAGTTTAAAAAAGATTAGCCAGTGCTTTTCACTATATAAGTGCCTATATTTGGCGACAATTCTCGGCAAAAACCCTTTTCACGGAGGCGCATCCCCTATGCGGACCAACACTCAGACCAAACGTGAGCTGGACAAGATCGACCGCAACATCCTGCGGATCCTACAAGCGGACGGGCGCATTTCCTTTACCGAACTGGGGGAAAAGGTCGGCCTCTCCACCACGCCCTGCACCGAGCGGGTACGGCGACTGGAGCGCGAAGGGATCATCATGGGCTACAACGCCCGCCTGAATCCGCAGCACCTCAAGGGTAGCTTGCTGGTGTTCGTCGAGATCAGCCTCGACTACAAATCCGGCGATACTTTCGAAGAGTTCCGACGCGCGGTGCTGAAACTGCCCCACGTACTGGAATGCCATTTGGTGTCAGGTGACTTCGATTACCTGGTGAAAGCACGGATTTCCGAGATGGCCTCGTACCGCAAACTGCTGGGCGACATCCTGCTCAAGCTACCGCATGTGCGCGAATCCAAGAGCTATATCGTGATGGAAGAAGTGAAAGAGAGCTTGAACCTGCCGATTCCGGATTGAGGCTTTGTGGTGCATGTTCGGGCCCCATCGCGGGCAAGCCCGCTCCCACAAGATCGGCGCAACACCTGTGGGAGCGGGCTTGCCCGCGATGGAGTCGACTCGGTGAGGCTGATTCACGCAACAGTCAGACCAACACCTGTCGGGTAGAAGCCATGTACTCATGAATCTGCTTCTCGACCCGCGGATGGATCAGCTCCACCGGTCGTCGCCCATTGGGGCATGGCAACGTCTTGGTGGTACCGAACAGCCGACAGATCAGCGGTCGCTCGTCATACACTGTGCAACCGTTGGGCCCCAAATGAACGCAATTGAGTTCATCCATCGCCGCATCCTGCTCCGCCCGGGTCTTGCGCGGCAGGCGGGACATTTCTTCGGGCGAGGTGGTCACCGGCCCACAGCAGTCATGGCAGCCGGGCACGCACTCGAAAGAGGGAATCTGCTGGCGTAGCGTGCGAATCTTCTGACTGTTGCAACTCATCGAAGCGGTGACCGAATGTGGAATAGACCGGGATTCTGACGCAAAAGCCCCGATCCAGACAGCGCCAACCGACCGGTGTTGCTCGCGTGCGAAGCGGCGGCTTATGCTCCGTCAACTTTTTCAAACACACGCATCAGGATGACGGATATGAACGCCCCCGTTCAGCAACCTGCCTCGAGCCATCAACACGCGGCCTCTTATTACGCCGCCAGCAGCTTGCCGCAACCCGATCTTGCGGTGCTCACAGGTGAGCTGGTTGCGGACGTGTGCGTGGTGGGCGGCGGATTCTCCGGGCTGAACACCGCGATTGAATTGGCCGAGCGTGGCTTCAGCGTAGTGCTGCTGGAAGCGCACAAGATCGGTTGGGGCGCCAGCGGACGCAATGGCGGGCAATTGATTCGTGGTGTCGGGCATGGCCTTGATCAGTTCACCAACGTGATCGGCGTCGACGGTGTGCGTCAGATGAAACTGATGGGCCTGGAAGCGGTGGAAATCGTCCGACAGCGGATCGAGCGTTTTCAGATCCCTTGCGACCTGACCTGGGGTTACTGCGACCTCGCCAACAAGGCTCAAGACCTGGAAGGCTTCGCCGAAGACGCCATCGAGCTGCACAGCCTCGGTTACCGTTACGAAACCCGTCTGCTGCAAGCCCACGAAATGCACAGCGTGGTGGGTTCCGACCGCTATGTCGGCGGCTTGATCGACATGGGCTCCGGGCATCTGCATCCCTTGAACCTGGCACTCGGCGAAGCGGCCGTCGCCGGGCAATTGGGCGTGAAGCTGTTCGAACAATCGGCGGTGACCCGCATTGATTACGGCCCCGAGGTCAAAGTCCACACCGCCCAAGGCACGGTTCGCGCGAAGACACTGGTGCTGGGTTGCAACGCGTACCTCAACGATCTCAATTCGCAACTCGGCGGCAAGGTGCTGCCCGCCGGTAGTTACATCATCGCCACCGAACCCTTGAGTGAAGAACAGGCTCACGCCTTGCTGCCGCAAAACATGGCGGTCTGTGATCAACGGGTGGCGCTGGATTATTACCGACTCTCGGCGGACCGACGCTTGCTGTTCGGCGGCGCCTGCCATTATTCAGGACGCGACCCGAAAGACATCGCCGTGTACATGCGACCGAAGATGTTGGCGGTGTTCCCGCAACTGGCCGGAGCGAGAATCGACTATCAATGGGGCGGGATGATCGGCATCGGCGCCAATCGCCTGCCGCAGATCGGCCGGCTCAAGGAGCAGCCGAATGTGTATTACGCCCAGGCCTATTCCGGTCATGGGTTGAATGCCACGCACTTGGCGGGGAAGTTGTTGGCTGAGGCTATCAGTGGTCAGCAGAGTGGAGGGTTCGATCTGTTCGCCAAGGTGCCGCACATCACCTTCCCCGGCGGCAAGCATTTGCGTTCGCCGTTGTTGGCGTTGGGGATGTTGTGGCATCGGTTCAAAGAATTGGTCTGAAAGATTTTCGGCGTCTGTATCGACGCCTTCGCGAGCAAGCCCGCTCCCACATTTAATCGTTGTCGAACACAAAATCTGCGTTCGTTGACGATCAAATGTGGGAGCGGGCTTGCTCGCGAATCGATTTAAAGAACACCGCAAAACTCAGATCCGCCAGAACGGTTTAAGCCCCTCCTCCAACGCCTGCTCCTGACTCAATCCGACATCCCTGAGCTGCTCCGGCGTCAATTCCAGCAACGCCTTGCGCGTGTGCAGACGATGCCAGAACAGGCCCCAGCGACCCAGGCCGGACGGTGCGTTGCGCATGACCGCCTCGCGTGCGCCGTTTTTTTGCCCTGCCGCCAGTTCCTGACTGTGTAACGTCAGCCGCACATCGCTCAAGCCGTTCATTTTCATTGCTCCTGTTTACTTGGGTAGCCAGAGCTTTCATGATGCGCGGACGGCGAAAAGCATTACAGATTCAACGATGGTGTATTAACTCCATACAGATTTTTCGTTTCAGCCTCTGAATCACATATTTTTGCCCCATCTGTACTGGTTAACCGAATCACCCACCCCGAGACTGCGCTATGACCCTTTACGTCAACCTCGCCGAATTGCTCGGCACGCGTATCGAACAGGGCTTCTATCGCCCCGGCGACCGGTTGCCCTCGGTGCGGGCACTGAGTGTCGAACACGGGGTCAGCCTGAGCACGGTGCAACAGGCCTATCGAGTGCTGGAAGACGTTGGTCTGGCGATGCCCAAACCCAAGTCCGGCTACTTCGTACCGGTGAGTCGCGAACTGCCGGAGCTGCCAGTGGTCGGCCGGCCAGCCCAACGACCAGTGGATATTTCGCAGTGGGATCAAGTGCTGGAACTGATCCGCGCCGTACCGCGCAAAGATGTCGTGCAACTAGGTCGCGGCATGCCGGACATCACCACGCCGACCATGAAACCGCTGCTGCGCAACCTGGCGCGAATCAGCCGTCGGCAGGACATGCCCGGTCTGTATTACGACAACATCTGCGGCACCCTCGAACTGCGCGAACAGATCGCGCGGCTGATGCTCGATTCCGGCTGCCAGTTGAGCGCCAACGATCTGGTGATCACCACCGGTTGTCACGAAGCTCTATCCACTAGCATCCGCTCCATCTGCGAACCGGGCGACATTGTCGCCGTGGATTCGCCAAGCTTTCACGGCGCCATGCAGACGCTCAAAGGCCTGGGCATGAAAGCGCTGGAAATTCCCACTGATCCGCTCACCGGCATCAGCCTCGAAGCTTTGGAACTGGCGTTGGAGCAATGGCCGATCAAAGCCATACAGTTGACCCCCAACTGCAACAACCCGCTGGGCTACATCATGCCGGAGTCACGCAAACGTGCGTTGTTGACGCTCGCACAGCGATTCGACGTGGCGATTATCGAGGACGATGTGTATGGCGAACTGGCCTACACCTACCCGCGCCCCCGCACGATCAAATCCTTCGACGAAGACGGCCGCGTTTTGCTCTGCAGTTCTTTTTCCAAGACTTTGGCACCAGGCCTGCGCATTGGCTGGGTCGCACCGGGCCGTTATCTGGAACGGGTGCTGCACATGAAGTACATCAGCACCGGCTCCACCGCGCCGCAACCGCAGATTGCGATTGCCGAATTTCTCAAGGCGGGGCATTTCGAACCGCATTTGCGGAAGATGCGCACGCAATACCAGCGCAATCGCGACGCAATGATCGACTGGGTGACCCGCTATTTTCCCGCCGGCACCCGGGCCAGCCGTCCGCAAGGCAGCTTCATGCTGTGGGTCGAACTGCCGGAGGGCTTCGACACCCTGAAACTCAATCGGGCGCTGCATGATCAAGGCGTACAGATTGCTGTCGGCAGTATCTTTTCCGCCTCGGGTAAATACCGTAATTGCCTGCGAATGAACTACGCAGCCAAACCAACACCACAGATCGAAGAAGCGGTGCGCAAGGTCGGCGCGGCGGCGATCAAACTGCTGGCGCAAACCGACTGACCTTTCCGCGGGATCCGGCGTCCATATGCTAACCGCCACCACCGGAACACGCGCCGTGAGAATCAGACAGCCCTTGCTCGCTCTTCTGTTACTCGCCTCGTTCCTGGGTGGCTGCGCGACACTCAACGTCCCTCGCGAACCGAGTCAGGCCCTGCCGGCGGCCGATTCAGCGTTCGGCCGTTCGATCCAGGCACAGGCCGCCCCCCATAAGGGCCAATCGGGCTTTCGCTTGCTCTCCGATAGCGCCGAAGCCTTCACCGCCCGCGCCGAGCTGATTCGCAACGCCCAAAGCAGCCTCGATCTGCAGTACTACATCGTCCATGACGGCATCAGCACACGAATACTGGTGAGCGAACTGCTCAACGCCGCCGACCGCGGCGTGCGGGTGCGGATTCTGCTCGACGACACCACCAGCGATGGCCTGGACCGGATCATCGCAACCCTCGCCGCCCACCCGAAGATTCAGATCCGCGTGTTCAACCCGCTGCACCTGGGCCGCAGCACCGTCGTTACGCGAACCATGGGCCGATTCTTCAACCTGTCGCTGCAACACCGGCGCATGCACAACAAACTGTGGGTGGCGGACAACAGCGCTGCGATCGTTGGCGGGCGCAACCTGGGGGACGAGTATTTCGACGCTGAGCCCAACCTGAATTTCACCGACATCGACATGCTCAGCGTGGGCCCGGTTGCAGAGCAATTGGGGCACAGCTTCGACCAGTACTGGAACAGCGCCCTGAGCAAGCCGATCGAACAGTTTCTCTCAAGCAAGCCGACAGCCAGGGATCTGAGAAACACCCGGACCCGACTGGACGAATCCCTGGAGGAAACGCGCAAACAGAACCATGCCCTTTATCAGCAGTTGATGGCCTACACCACTCACCCGCGCCTGGATGTCTGGCGCCGGGAGTTGATCTGGGCGTGGAACCAGGCGTTGTGGGACGCACCGAGCAAGGTATTGTCCAAGGGCGAGCCGGATCCGCACTTGTTGCTGACCACCCAGTTGGCGCCCGAACTCAATGGGGTCAGCAAGGAGCTGATCATGGTTTCGGCTTACATCGTGCCCGGCCAATCGGGGCTGGTGTACCTGACCGGTCGCGCTGATGCAGGCGTGTCGGTGAGTTTGCTGACCAATTCACTGGAAGCCACCGATGTACCGGCCACGCACGGTGGTTACGCACCTTATCGCAAAGCCTTACTGGAGCATGGCGTGCAGCTGTTCGAATTACGCCGCCAGCCCGGCGACAATGGAGACAATGGCGGCAGCGGACCGAGCCTGTTTCACAGCGGGAGCAGCTCTTACCGTAGTTCCGACTCCAGCCTGCACAGCAAGGCGATGATTTTCGACCGACAGAAAGCCTTCATCGGCTCGTTCAATTTCGACCCGCGCTCGGTACTGTGGAACACCGAAGTCGGGGTATTGGTGGACAACCCGCAGCTTGCCGGGCGGGTGCGCGAACTGGCACTGGAGGGCATGGCGCCTGCCCTCAGCTACCACGCCCGACTGGAAAAGGGTCAGATCGTCTGGGTCACCGAAGATGACGGCAAGCAGCACACATTGACCGAAGAACCGGGAGGTTGGTGGAGACACTTCAATTCATGGCTCAGCAGCATGGTTGGGCTGGAGCGGATGTTGTAGCTTAAATTGCCAGGATCGCAGCCTTCGGCAGCTCCTACAGGGATCGCATTTCAAATGTAGGAGCTGCCGAAGGCTGCGATCTTTTGATCTATGCCGGCTGCACCACACCAAACGCCCCTTGCCGCGACACCAGAATCACCAGCCCCAACGCGCCCGCCGCCATCAGCAATGGCAAGGCATGCCCGCTGATCCACTGGCTCCCGGCACCGGCCGCCAAGGGCCCGATCAGGCAACCAATTCCCCATAGCTGGGCGATATGGGCATTGGCGCGCACCAAGGCATCGTCGCGATAACGTTCGCCGATCAGGATCAGCGACAAGGTGAATAACCCGCCGGCACTGGCGCCAAACAACACCCACAGCGGCCAGATCAGTAGCGTGTCGATCAGCAATGGAATCGCCAGGCTCGACAGCAGCAAGAGCATCGCGCAACCGGTAAACAATGTACGCCGCGACAAGCGATCGGCCAGCGCACCAATCGGCAACTGCAGCAAGGCATCACCCACCACCACCGTGCTGACCATCGCCAAGGCGATTTCCGTGGTGAAGCCCTGGCGCAGGCAGTAAACCGGCAGCAAAGTCAGGATCATCGCTTCAAACGCCGCGAACAGCGATACCGCCCAGGCAATTGCCGGCAAGCCGCGGCAGAAGGTCAACAAGTCACCGAGGGTTACGCTGCAGGCTTCGCTGGTGGGTGCTCCGCCGCGACCCAGCAGCAGGAGCGGTGACGTCATCAGTAAACCGACACCAACCCAGAAGCCGTAATCGTGCTCGGTGCCCAATGCGCCCAACAGCAACGGCCCGGCCAACTGACTCAGCGCATAGCTACTGCCATACAGCGCCACCAGCCGACCGCGCCATTGCTCGACCACCAGTTGGTTGATCCAGCTTTCGCCGAGGATGAAGACGAGGGTCAGGATCACCCCGATCATCAACCGCAGCACCAGCCAGATCGGATAGCTCAGCCACAGCGCAAGCAAGCCGATGGAGACCGCCCCGGCCCACAGGCAAAGGCGCATCAGATTAGCCGTGCCAAGACGGGCTGCGAGGTGGCTGGAAATTTTCGCCCCCAGCAGTACGCCAATGGCCGGCATCGCCGCCATCACGCCGATCGCGAACGAGCCGTAACCCCAGCCTTCCAGACGCAGCGATACCAACGGCATGCTGACACCCAGGGCCAGGCCGACGCTCAAGACAGACGCCAAAACGGCGAAATACGTCGCCCAACGCATGTTCCACACTCCTGTGGATATTTTTATGTACAGCACAAAACAGTGTGGGAGTGGGCTTGTGTGGCGAGGGGGCTTGCCCCCGTTGGGTCGCGGAGCGGCCCCAAAACCTGCAATTGCGGTGCATCAAGTACGCCGCGCGCAACGATTTTGCGACTGCTTCGCAGCCGAACGGGGGCAAGCCCCCTCGCCACACAAGCCCGCTCCCACAGGGATCTGTGTCCTTCAGGAGCCCGATGTTCAATCGGGCTCCCTTACTGACTTACAACTTGATCCAGGTCGCCTTCAGCTCGGTGTACTTGTCGAACGCGTGCAGCGATTTGTCGCGACCGTTGCCGGACTGTTTGAAGCCACCGAACGGCGCGGTCATGTCGCCGCCGTCGTACTGATTGACCCACACGCTACCGGCGCGCAAAGCCTTGGCGGTCAGGTGAGCCTTGGAGATGTCAGCGGTCCAGACCGCCGCAGCCAGACCGTAAGGTGTGTCGTTAGCGATCTGGATGGCTTCTTCAGCGCTGTCGAAGGTGATGACCGACAACACTGGCCCGAAGATCTCTTCCTGGGCGATTTTCATCGCGTTGCTTACGCCATCAAAAATCGTCGGTTCAACGTAAGTGCCACCGGTTTCCTGAAGAATGCGCTTACCGCCAGCCACCAGTTTGGCGCCATCGGTGTGACCGGATTCGATGTAGGACAACACAGTGTTCATCTGCTGGGTGTCCACCAGTGCACCGACGTTGGTCGCAGGGTCCAGCGGATTGCCCGGCTTCCAGGTTTTCAGGGCTTCGATCACCAGCGGCAGGAATTTGTCCTTGATCGAACGCTCGACCAACAGGCGCGAACCAGCAGTGCAGACTTCGCCCTGGTTGAAGGCGATGGCACCGGCAGCGGCTTCGGCGGCGGCTTGCAGGTCCGGCGCATCAGCGAACACGATGTTCGGGCTCTTGCCGCCAGCTTCGAGCCAGACGCGCTTCATGTTCGATTCGCCGGAGTAGATCAGCAGTTGCTTGGCGATCTTGGTCGAACCGGTGAACACCAGGGTGTCGACGTCGTTGTGCAGGGCCAGGGCCTTGCCGACGGTGTGACCGTAGCCCGGCAGCACGTTCAGCACACCTTTCGGGATACCGGCTTCAACGGCCAGCGCCGCAATGCGAATGGCCGTCAGCGGCGATTTTTCGGAAGGTTTGAGGATCACCGAGTTACCGGTGGATAGCGCCGGGCCGAGTTTCCAGCAGGCCATCATCAACGGGAAGTTCCACGGCACGATCGCACCGACCACGCCGACCGGCTCGCGTGTCACCAGACCCAGCTGATCGTGCGGAGTGGCGGCGACCTCGTCGTAGATCTTGTCGATGGCTTCACCGCTCCAGCTCAGGGCTTGCGCCGCGCCGGGAACGTCGATGTACAGGGAATCGCTGATCGGCTTGCCCATGTCCAGGGTTTCGAGCAGGGCCAGCTCTTCGGCGTGCTGTTTCAGCAGGCCGGCAAAACGAATCATGGTGGCTTTGCGTTTGGTCGGCGCCAGGCGCGACCAAGCGCCGGAATTGAAAGTGGCGCGGGCGTTGTCCACGGCACGTTGGGCATCGGCGGCGTCACAGCTGGCAATCTTGCCCAGCAGACGGCCATCGACCGGGCTGATGCACTCGAAAGTCTCACCGGAGACGGCATCGGTGTATTCGCCATTGATGTAGGCGCGGCCTTCGATCTTCAGATCGCGAGCCCGTTGTTCCCAGTCGGCACGAGTCAGGGTGGTCATTCGAGTGTCCTCCTCTTATTGAATACGAGTGCCCCGCGTTCTATGCGGGCGCTGTCAGGAATTCTGCCCGGCCAGCCTGCTTTTCGGCTCAAGGCAACCGTTACCCTAAACCAGCGGCCGGTAAAGTTTCAATATATTTGACACAAGGCCAGCAAACGGCCTTGCGATGTTCATTTTAATAAACATAGACTTTCAATTTTCCAGCGCAATCACGGGGGAATACCAGCATGAGCATTCAGGATATCGTCGATTTCAGCCAGGCCAACACCCAGCCCGATCGTTATCGGCCCGACCCGGCAAAAGTCCTCAAGGGCGACCCCGAGCAAGCGGTGTACAACCACTACAACAGCCCGTGCGGCCAGATGAGTGCAGGTGTCTGGGAAGGCGAAGTCGGCCAGTGGCTAGTGAACTACACCGAGCACGAATACTGCGAAATCGTCCAAGGGGTTTCAGTGCTGCGCGACGGCGATGGCAACGCCAAGACCCTGCGTGTGGGCGATCGCTTCGTGATTCCGGCCGGTTTCAAAGGCACCTGGGAAGTGCTGGAGCCGTGCCGCAAGATCTATGTGGTGTTTGACAGAAGGCCTGAGAACTTGTGCTGCCCCGGCCGGCCCCTTCGCGAGCAAGCCCGCTCCCACATTTGATCTGCGTCGTTCACAAATCCAATGTGGGAGCGGGCTTGCTCGCGAAGAGGCCGGTCCAGGCAATACAAAATAGACAGGCAACAAAAAAGGCCCATATCTCGCGATACGGGCCTTTTTCGTAAGAGGGAAAAATCAATTACTTGATTTTGCCTTCTTTGTAGATCACGTGCTTACGAACAACCGGATCAAATTTCTTGATCTCGATTTTGTCCGGAGTAGTGCGCTTGTTCTTGTCGGTAGTGTAGAAGTGACCAGTACCGGCGCTCGAAATCAAACGAATCAATTCACGCATGATTAGCTCCCTTAGATCTTGCCAGCTTTGCGGATTTCGGCCAGCACGACAGTGATGCCACGCTTGTCGATGATACGCATGCCTTTGGCAGATACGCGCAGACGCACGAAACGTTTCTCTTCTTCAACCCAGAAGCGGTGATGCTGCAGGTTCGGCAGGAAACGACGACGGGTTTTGTTGTTTGCGTGGGAAATGTTATTCCCAGTCACCGGACCCTTACCGGTAACTTGACATACTCTCGACATGCCTCAGCCCTCTAAAACCACATGCCCAACCCGGCATGGGTTGGCCGCTTAATCTCTCAGTCATTTGGCGCCAGGCGCCGCGTTTCTTTAGAGGTCTTACCGGCTACACCTACAGTGAAGGAACCGGGCCCCTAGAAAAGAGCGCTGCTTTATACCAGAAAGACTGGAGAGCAACAACATTCCGTGTGCGCGGACTCGATAAATTCCCCATTTTTCGGGCGGCGGGCGCCTTGGATAAAGGCTGTGGTCAATGAAGACCGCTCGTCGCAGAGAATCGGCCAACCGACCGATTCCGGGTTTTCCTCGGCCCGCATCACGGAAACAAGCGCCCATAGTCCCCTTAAAACGAAAAAGGGGATAGTCATTTGCAAAAGAGCCTACTAGGGTAAGCCTTTTCCAGACTGCACTTGCAGATGGGCCTTCGATCTGTAAAGGAATCCGACCATGCGCCTCGCTGCCCTACCGCTGCTGCTCGCCCCGCTTCTACTGAGCCCACAGGCTATGGCTGCCGCCCTGAGCGTCTGCACCGAAGCCAGCCCGGAAGGGTTCGACGTGGTGCAATACAACTCGCTGACCACCACCAACGCCTCGGCCGACGTGCTGATGGACCGCCTGGTGGACTTCGACACGGCCAGCGGCAAAGTGGTCGCCAGCCTGGCGGACAGCTGGGAAGTCACACCCGATGGCCTGACCTACGTCTTCAAATTGCACCCACAGGTGAAATTCCACAGTACCGAATACTTCAACCCGACGCGCGACCTGACCGCCGAAGACGTGAAGTTCAGCTTCGACCGCATGCTCGACCCGGCGAACCCGTGGCACAAAGTCGCCCAGAGCGGCTTCCCGCACGCCCAGTCGATGCAGTTACCGGCGCTGATCAAGAAGATCGACGCACTGGACCCGCTTACCATCCGCTTCACCCTCGATCACCCGGACTCGACTTTCCTGCCCACCCTGAGCATGGGTTTCGCCTCGATCTATTCGGCCGAATACGCCGACCAACTCATGAAGGCCGGCACTCCGGAAAAACTCAACAACCAGCCGATCGGCAGCGGCCCGTTCATCTTCTCGCGCTTCCAGAAAGATGCCTCGATTCGCTACAAGGCCAACCGCGACTACTTCCGCGGCAAGCCATCGGTAGACCCGCTGATCTTCGCCATCACCCCCGATGCCAACGTGCGCCTGCAGAAATTGCGCCGCAACGAGTGCCAGATCGCCCTATCGCCCAAGCCGCTGGACGTACAGGCCGCGCTGAAAGAGCCGACCCTGAAAGTCGAAAAGACTGACGCCTTCATGACCGCCTTCGTTGGCATCAACAGCCAACATCCGCCGCTGGATAAACCTGAAGTACGCCAGGCGATCAATCTCGCGTTCGACAAGGCCAACTACGTCAAAGCCGTGTTCGAAGACACCGCCGAACCCGCCAACGGCCCGTACCCACCTAACACTTGGAGCTACGCCAAAGGCTTGCCGGGCTACCCGCATGACATCGAAAAGGCCAAGGCACTCATGACCAAGGCCGGGTTCAAGAATGGTTTCCAGACCACCATCTGGACCCGCCCTTCCGGCAGTCTGCTAAACCCGAACCCAAGCCTCAGCGCGCAAATGCTGCAATCCGACCTTGCGGAAATCGGCATTCAGGCCGAGATTCGCGTGATCGAATGGGGCGAGCTGATTCGCCGCGCCAAGGCCGGCGAGCACGACCTGCTGTTCATGGGCTGGGCCGGCGACAACGGCGACCCGGACAACTTCCTCACGCCGCAGTTTTCCTGCGCGGGGGTCAAATCCGGCACCAACTTCGCCCGCTACTGCAACCCGGACCTGGACAAACTGATCAGCGCCGGCAAGACCACTGGTGAGCAAGGTGTACGCACCAAGCTCTACGAACAGGCCCAGGCGCAGATCCAGCAACAGGCGTTGTGGCTGCCACTGGCTCACCCGACGGCGTTTGCGCTGACGCGCAAAGACGTCGAGGGTTATGCAGTCAGCCCGTTTGGTCGCCAGGACTACTCCAAGGTAGTCCTCAAGCCATAAGCACCAACACACAACCTGTGGGAGCGGGCTTTTGTGGCGAGGGGGCTTGCCCCCGTTGGGCTGCGAAGCAGCCCCCAAATCTCTGATGCACCAAAAATCTTGTGAGTGCTACGCACTCAAACGGGGGCAAGCCCCCTCGCCACAGGACCGCTCCCACAGGGACTCACTTAGCTTCGAATCCCTCGTTCACATCCACCCATACTCGGCCATGGACAGCGGATCGCCGTCCCCGATGATGAAATGGTCCAGCACCCGCACGTCGATCAGGTCCAGCGCCTCTTGCAGACGCTTGGTCAGCGTGCGGTCGGCTTGACTGGGGCTGGCATTACCCGACGGATGGTTGTGGCAGAGGATCAACGCGGCGGCGTTGTGGGCCAACGCGCGTTTAACCACTTGTCTCGGATAGACACTGGTGTTGTCGATGGAGCCGCGAAAGAGCACCTCGAAGGTCAGCACTTGATGCTTGGAATCCAAAAACAGACACCCAAACACCTCGTGAGGCTCGTGGCGCAGCATCGATTTCAGGTAATCACGAACCGCCTGCGGATTTTCCAGTGCCGATTTTTGGCGTGCACGTTCGGCCAAATGCCTTCTGCCCATTTCCTGTGCCGCTTGCAACTGAGCGAACTTCGCTGGCCCAAGCCCCAATTGCCTGCTGAACGCAGCCTGATCGGCCTCTAGCAGTGAGCGCAGGCTGCCAAACTGATTCAGCAGGTGTCGCGCCAGATCAACTGCGCTTTTACCCGACACGCCGGTCCTTAAAAAAATCGCTAGCAGTTCGGCGTCCGAAAGACTCCCCGAACCCAACTCAAGTAACCTCTCCCGTGGCCGCTCGGCCACCGGCCAATCGCGAATACTCATAGCACCTCCCTGGAATGTGGGCGCCGCTGTTCCATAGCGGTCGCTGTGATATCGTAGCCCATCTTTTTTGCTGGCGAATTCATCCCTGGGGAGGGGGTATCGCCAAGCAGTCATCAACGAAATGAAAGGCAGACCTATGCAGCGGCTGTATCGGAAACGCATCGTTCTGGGCGTCGGCGGCGGCATTGCTGCCTACAAGAGCGCCGAGCTGGTTCGCCGCCTGATCGACCAGGGCGCCGAAGTGCGCGTGGTCATGACCCGTGGTGGTAGCGAATTCATTACCCCGCTGACCATGCAGGCGTTGTCCGGGCATCCGGTCCATCTCGATTTGCTGGACCCGGCGGCCGAAGCCGCGATGGGCCACATCGAGCTGGCCAAATGGGCCGACCTGGTGCTGATCGCTCCCGCCACCGCGGACCTGATCGCCCGCCTGGCCCAAGGCATTGCCGACGACCTGCTGACCACGCTGGTGCTGGCCACCGACGCCGTGGTCGCGGTTGCCCCGGCGATGAACCAGGCCATGTGGCGCGACCCGGCGACCCAGGCCAACCTGCAAACCCTCGAAAGCCGCGACCTCAAGGTCTTCGGCCCAGCCTCCGGCAGCCAGGCCTGCGGCGACGTCGGCATGGGTCGCATGCTCGAAGCCACCGACCTCGCCCAGTGCGCGGCAGACTGCTTCCAGCGCCAGGCGCTGACCGGCAAACATGTGCTGATCACCGCTGGTCCGACCCAGGAAAACATCGACCCGGTGCGCTACATCACCAACCACAGCTCCGGAAAAATGGGCTTTGCCCTGGCCGAAGCCGCGGTAGAAGCTGGCGCCCGCGTGACCCTGATCACAGGTCCCGTGCACCTGCCGACCCCGGATCGTGTCACGCGCATCGATGTGGTGAGCGCCCGCGACATGCTCGCTGCGTGTGAAGCGGCGATCCCTTGCGACCTGTTCATCGCCTCTGCCGCGGTCGCGGACTACCGTCCGGAAGTCGTCGCCCCACAGAAACTCAAGAAAGATCCTACGAACGGCGACGGCTTATTGCTACAGATGGTCCGCAACCCGGACATCCTGGCAACCATCGCCACCCGTCCCGACCGTCCGTTCAGTGTCGGCTTCGCTGCCGAAACCGAACATCTGCTCGATTACGCTGCCCGCAAGTTGAAAGACAAAAACCTCGATCTGATCGTCGCCAACGACGTCGCGAACCCGAGTATTGGCTTCAACAGCGAAGAAAACGCCTGCAGCGTGATCGACCGTGAGCTGCACGCCACACTCTTCGCCCAGACCAGCAAGAGCAAAATCGCTCGCCAGCTGATCACTTTTATCGCCGAACGTCTGAACCAGGTTTAATTTACATGCACGCTTTGCAAGCCAAGATCCTCGACCCCCGCATTGGTACCGAATTTCCGCTGCCGCAGTACGCCACGCCAGGCTCCGCCGGCCTCGACCTGCGCGCCATGCTGGAAAAAGACACCGTCATCAAGCCGGGCGAAACCCTGCTGATTCCGACCGGCCTGTCCGTCTACATTGGCGATCCAGGTTTAGCCGCGCTGATTCTGCCGCGCTCCGGCCTGGGCCATAAACACGGCATCGTGCTCGGCAACCTGGTCGGCTTGATCGACTCCGATTACCAGGGCCCGCTGATGGTGTCGTGCTGGAACCGTGGCCAGACCGATTTCAACATGGTGGTAGGCGAACGCCTGGCCCAATTGGTGCTGGTACCAGTGGTTCAAGCGCATTTTGAAATGGTCGAAGAGTTCGTCGAAACCCAGCGCGGCACTGGCGGGTTCGGCCATTCGGGTAGCCACTGATCATCGGCATTCAGGCTGGGAGCCCTACCCGGCCAGACCTGCCCTCTGCATTTTAAGGATGAAAATTGCAAAGACGTCATCTGGAAGGTTTACCACTGGAAATCAAGGCATTGGCCGGCCAATTGCTCGTCGATGTTGATGGCATGGCCTTTTCACACCACGAACTCTCGGTGGAAAACACCGTCATACCCTTCAGTTTGCGCCTGCCGACGAGTTTTTCGCCGGCAGGTCCAGCCACTTTCAAGATGGAGCATTCCTACAGATGAGCACCCCAGCCCAAGTCGCACCCAAGTTCCCCGACAGCATCTTCCGCGCCTACGATATTCGCGGCACCGTCCCGGAATTCTTGAACGCTGAAACCGCTTATTGGCTTGGTCGCGCCATCGGCTCCCAGAGCCTGGCCCAGAACGAACCCAACGTGTCCGTCGGCCGCGACGGTCGCCTGTCCGGCCCGGAACTGGTCGAGCAACTGATCCAGGGCCTGGCCGACAGCGGTTGCCACGTCAGCGACGTCGGCCTGGTGCCAACCCCAGCGCTGTACTACGCCGCCAACGTACTGGCTGGCAAATCCGGCGTGATGCTCACCGGCAGCCACAACCCGTCGAACTACAACGGCTTCAAAATCGTCATCGCTGGCGACACTTTGGCCAACGAACAGATCCAGGCCCTGCACGACCGCCTCAAGACCAACAACCTGAGCAGCGGCAAGGGCAGCATCACCCAGGTCGAAATCCTCGACCGTTACAACACCGAAATCGTCCAGGACATCAAACTGGCCCGCCGTCTGAAAGTGGTGGTCGATTGCGGTAACGGCGCGGCTGGCGTGATCGCGCCGCAGCTGATCGAAGCCCTGAACTGCGAAGTCATCCCGCTGTTCTGCGAAGTCGATGGCAACTTCCCGAACCACCACCCGGACCCGGGCAAGCCTGAAAACCTGGTGGACCTGATCGCCAAGGTCAAGGAAACCAACGCCGACCTGGGCCTGGCTTTCGACGGCGACGGCGACCGTGTAGGCGTTGTTACCAATACCGGCAGCATCGTTTTCCCTGATCGCCTGTTGATGCTGTTCGCCCGCGACGTCGTGGCGCGCAACCCGAACGCGGAAATCATCTTCGACGTCAAATGCACCCGTCGCCTGATCCCGCTGATCAAGGAATACGGCGGTCGGCCGCTGATGTGGAAGACCGGTCACTCGCTGATCAAAAAGAAAATGAAACAATCCGGCGCCCTGTTGGCCGGCGAAATGAGCGGGCACATCTTCTTCAAGGAGCGCTGGTTCGGTTTCGACGACGGTATTTACAGCGCCGCGCGGCTGCTGGAGATCCTGAGCAAGGAAAAATCCACCGCGGAAGAGCTGTTCGCAACCTTCCCGAACGATATTTCTACGCCAGAGATCAATATCCATGTGACCGAAGAGAGCAAATTCAGCATCATTGATGCACTGCACGATGCGCAATGGGGTGAAGGCGCCGACCTGACCACCATTGACGGCGTGCGAGTCGACTATGCCAAAGGCTGGGGCCTGGTTCGCGCCTCCAACACCACACCGGTGCTGGTGCTGCGCTTCGAGGCCGATGACGAGGCTGAATTGCAGCGCATCAAGGATGTGTTCCACGTCCAGCTGAAACGCGTTGCCCCTGATCTCCAATTACCGTTTTGATCTTCTGAAGCACCCGGAGCCCTGAATGACCCTCGAACGCGAAGCCGCCGCCAACACCGCCAAGGTCCTGTCCGAAGCGCTGCCTTACATTCGCCGCTATGTCGGAAAGACGCTGGTGATCAAATACGGCGGCAACGCGATGGAAAGCGAGGAGCTGAAAACCGGCTTCGCCCGCGATATCGTGCTGATGAAAGCCGTGGGCATTAACCCGGTGGTGGTTCATGGTGGCGGCCCGCAAATCGGCGACCTGCTCAAGCGCCTGTCGATCGAGAGCCACTTCATCGATGGCATGCGCGTGACTGACGCGCAGACCATGGACGTGGTGGAAATGGTCCTCGGCGGACAGGTCAACAAGGACATCGTCAACCTGATCAACCGTCATGGCGGCAGCGCCATCGGCCTGACCGGTAAAGACGCCGAGCTGATTCGTGCGAAAAAGCTCACTGTTACCCGTCAGACACCGGAAATGACTCAGCCGGAAATCATCGATATCGGCCAGGTGGGCGAAGTGGTCGGCATCAACACCGACCTGCTGAACCTGCTGGTCAAAGGCGATTTCATTCCGGTGATCGCGCCAATCGGCGTCGGTGCCAACGGCGAGTCGTACAACATCAACGCCGATCTGGTGGCCGGTAAAGTGGCCGAGGCACTAAAGGCTGAAAAGCTGATGCTGCTGACCAACATCGCCGGCCTGATGGATAAGTCGGGCACGGTTCTGACCGGCCTGACGACTCAACAGGTCGACGACCTGATCGCCGACGGCACTATCTACGGCGGCATGCTGCCGAAGATTCGGTGCGCGCTGGAAGCGGTACAGGGCGGCGTGGGTAGCTCGTTGATCATTGATGGTCGGGTGCCGAACGCGATTCTGCTGGAAATCTTCACCGATACCGGTGTGGGCACTTTGATCAGCAATCGCAAGCGTCACTGATTCAAACCTTAAAAAGATCGCAGCCTTCGGCAGCTCCTACAACAGCGGATTTTCGGATGTACGAAAACCCTGTAGGAGCTGACGAAGTCTGCGATCTTTTTTATGCGCGCAGGAAATGCCTGACCTGACTAAGCGAAACGTCTGACATCGCGAAGTAAGCAATCTGCATAGGATCTTCCCTGAGCCCACAGGAGATCTATCCATGCAAAAAGACTATGTTCCATACGGCAGCGATGTTGCACCTGGCACCTATGCCTGCGTCGATTGCGGTCATGAGTACTCGAATCAGGCCAAGACCTCGATGCCGCCGTGCCCGCAACTCCGGAAAACACCACACACCCGTCATGGCTGGAAAATTCTTACCGGTCAGGGCGATGCGGCTATTGATCCGTACCCAGAGAAAACCAATAAACCCGTCGGGATCAAAAAGGCCGAGACGCTCAGCAGCACCAGCAAAAAATAATCCTGGAGGACTGAGCCATGCAGATCTCGTTCACGATCGACGCCCAGGCCTTCGACCTGGAACAAAAGGAACCGGTCAAAAAGACGCTGAGGATTTCCGACCACGAAATCGCTCATGCCCTACAGCGAATAGCCAAGGCGAGCCTGACCGAATACCTGAAAATGCTGGTCGAAGGCGGCATGCCAAGCAGGGCCGATGAGGCGAAACAGGATCGTCTGCTGTATCTGATTCAGAGTTACTTCGGGCAAACGCTGCCGACCGAATCGCAGATATCAACGATCTTCCAACTGACCCAGAGCCAAAGCAAAACGCTCCTGAAGAACACGGTCTCTCGGTTTCGCAATCAACTCGACGACATCCTGCAGAACAGCATGCGGGCCGTCATCGAAACCGCAGACCATGCGCAGACGGTTTACCTGGTGGTCATCAGCTCCGACGTCATTCGTGATGAATTGAACATGCTGATCACCCAGAACGAGCCGACCTTCAAACCCATCACCAAACGCAAAGGCAGCGCCGGGCTGTTCGAAATCAGTGAAGACTCTCACGACCTGTTGTGCCGGACGCTTGGCCTGAATGCCGTTCAGTGACATCGTCGCGGTCAGCGGCCTGCTGCTGACCCTGACCACTTTCATGTTCAACCTGGCGTGGCCCAGGCTGCATGAAGCGCTGGAACTGGATGAAAAACAATCAGGTCCGCAGGCGAGAAAACGCAGCCGAGGAAAGGTTTTTGGTGCTTTACTCGGTTGCGCCCTACCCCTGACAAGCGCCTTCATGGCACTTTTTTACGTCAACCTACCGGCCGCCATTAGCATCATTCGTGGCAGCAGGTTGGATCTGTGGGATTTTGACGTGGATCGTACCCTTTACGTGATGGTCGTCTGGGTGCTGTTGGTATTTGCGCTGCTCAATGGATGGCTGACTGCGCGGCTCATCGACAAATGGCGGAAGCTGGGCTAGCAGTAGGTCAGTTTCCATATTTTCAGTACCTATCCAATTTCAACAACTGTTGAAATAAGCTTATTCGGTGAAAGCCCTCGACTATTTTCAGCAAAATGGCTATTTTCAGCATTCGTTGAAAAAGGTCAAATCAATGAAAGAGCTCGAAATACACTCAAGAGAGGCGCTGCACAACCTCCTGAGCAAGGTACCGATACTCGAGATTAAAAGCCTGAAATCTGCCCCGCTTTCAAAAGCCTGGACTCCCGACTTCATTGTCGACATAAACACATCAGGGAAATCGCACTCTCTGGTCTGCGAGGTGAAAGCAAGTGGCCAGCCCAGATTCATCAACGCAGCCATACTTCAGCTTCGCGACTATGTAAACGAGCGGGGCATAGATGTTACACCTATCGTAGTCGCACCTTATCTTTCGCCCGCTGCCAGACAAGCGTGTCGGGAAAAAGGTGTCGGATATCTGGACCTGGAAGGTAATTCCTGGATTTCGTTCGATGGTGTATTCATTGACCATCAAGTTACTGACAAGCCGCCCTCGGAGAATAGGGAACTGAAGTCTCTCTTCAAACCAAAGTCAGCTCAAATCATTCGTATGATGCTTCGGGAACCGGACCGTGCCTGGCGGGTGATGGAACTCTCCGAAGCTGCCAGAGCGAGTCTGGGTCAAGTCAGTAATGTCCGCACAGCGCTGCTGAATCGAGAATGGGCACGAGCCACAAATGAGGGAGTATGTTTATCCGATCCTCAATCCCTTTTGGATGCATGGGTCGAAGCGTATGAGCTTCCATCAGGGGACCGTAAAAAGTTCTATACCACCTTACATGGCAGCGCATTGGAAAATGCGGCACGGAACGCGATCAGCGAAAGAAGCAACGGACACGCGCTTTTTTCCTCATTTTCTGCCGCCCAATGGCTCGCTCCCTATGCTCGAGTCAGCACAAATTACTTCTATACGGACATTGAAGGTCTGGAAAAATTGGTCAAGGCATTACAACTAGTTCCCGCATCAAAGGGAGAAAACGTAGTGATCACTTTACCCAAGGACGAAGGACTTCTATTGGACACCACTGAAGCCGCTCCGGGCGTCATATGCACCAGTCCAGTTCAGACCTATCTGGACCTATCGGTTGCAGGAGAACGCGGAAAGGAAGCCGCCGAGTATCTACGCCAGGAAAAACTGACATGGCCCCGTTAGTACCTCAAGAGCCTCAATCTGCTTCGGATTATGACAACAGAACGACAACTGCAGTGAAGGCGGTACTAGTCGAAATGGGTCAAATTCTTGGTTCCTTCAGAGGCAAGTTTGCAGTGATCGGTGGAGCGGTGCCGTGGCTTCTACTTGCGAATGACGATATGCAACATGTTGGGACCCTTGATGTCGATTTGAGCCTGGACGCAGAGGCTCTCGGTGATGGTGAGTACGCGACATTGATCGAGGCACTGATGGGTAATGGGTATGAGCAAAGAGGGGAACTTCGGCGATTCCAACTCGTTCGCCAGGTTCCCGTGCAGGATGGTGGAGCGGCTATAGATGTGATCGTGGACTTCTTAATGCCGCGCGACGCCGAAATCATCCAAAATAAGCCGCCCATTCTCAACGACTTTGCAGTTCAACGCGCAGACGGCGCCGACTTGGCCATGCGTTTTTATCAGATGGTTGCAATTGAGGGCCCAATGCCTACGGGCGGCACTAATCGTGTCGAGGTCGCTGTATGCTCGATCCCCGCACTACTTGCGATGAAGGGATACGCCCTGAATGGAAGACATAAACAGAAGGACGCGTACGACATCTACTATTGCGTTCGTAATTATCCCGGAGGTATAGACGCGCTCGCAGAAGAGTGTCGGCCAGTACTTGAAATGGGAAGTGGCGAACAGGGTTTTCAGTTCATCTGCGAAAAGTTTGATATCGCCGAGGGCTACGGCCCGACCTCAGTAAGACGTTTCGTCGAAGACAGCCAAATCCTCGGTGATCGCACACCGGATCAGTGGCAACAGGACGCCTTCGGGCAAATTGATGCCTTGTTACGCGCCTTGCACCTACGGGAGTAACAGCCTCCCGGACACCAGCACTCACAAAATAAGGCCCTGTTCTCACAGGGCCTTTTCTTTAGACGCCGAATTGGGCGCGGTAGGCTTCAACTGCCGGCAGGTGTTGCTTGAGCTGCGGGTCATCCGCCAGGAACTCGAGCACCTGATTCAGCGAAACAATGCTGATCACCGGGATGCCGAAGTCACGCTCCACTTCCTGGATGGCCGACAATTCGCCGTTGCCACGCTCCTGACGGTTCAGGGCGATCAACACGCCCGCGGCCTTGGCGCCGTCCTGGGAAGCGATGATCTGCATCACTTCCCGGATGGCGGTGCCTGCGGTGATCACGTCGTCGATGATCAGCACGTCGCCGGTCAATGGCGCGCCGACCAGGCTGCCGCCTTCGCCGTGGGCCTTGGCTTCCTTGCGGTTGAAGCACCATGGCAGATCACGGCCATGATGTTCGGCCAGCGCCACGGCAGTAGTCGCCGCCAGCGGGATGCCTTTGTAGGCCGGGCCGAACAGCACGTCGAACGAAATACCGCTCTCGACGATGGCTGCCGCATAGAAACGACCCAGCTGCGCCAGGGCGGAACCCGAGTTGAACAGGCCGGCATTGAAGAAGTAAGGACTGGTGCGTCCGGACTTCAGGGTGAACTCACCGAAGCGCAAAACGCCACGATCAATGGCAAAACGAATGAAGTCGCGCTGATACGCTTGCATGAAAAAAACCCCAAATACCACGGATTTAGCTAATTAGGTAGACGCCGTGTATCATACCCGCACGCGATTTTTGGGGCCACTTATGCGGATCATCAGTGTGAACGTCAATGGTATTCAGGCTGCAGTCGAGCGTGGTTTGCTCAGTTGGCTGCAAGCACAGAATGCCGACGTCATCTGCCTGCAGGACACCCGCGCCTCCGCCTTTGAACTGGACGATCCAGCCTTCCAACTGGATGGCTACTTCCTTTATGCCTGCGAAGCTGAAGTTCCCGCCCAAGGTGGCGTGGCTTTGTACTCGCGGTTGCAACCGAAGGCAGTCATCAGCGGTCTCGGCTTCGAGACGGCCGACCGCTACGGGCGTTACCTGCAAGCCGATTTCGACAAGGTCAGCATCGCGACCTTGCTGCTCCCTTCGGGGCAGAACGGCGATGAAGACTTGAACCAGAAGTTCAAGCTAATGGACGACTTCGCCCGTTATCTGGATAAACAGCGACGCAAACGTCGCGAGTACATTTATTGTGGCTCGCTGTACGTGGCGCAACAGAAGCTGGATATCAAGAACTGGCGCGACAGCCAGCAATCTCCGGGCTTCCTGGCACCTGAGCGTGCCTGGATGGACGAGATTGTCGGCAACATGGGTTATGTCGATGCCCTGCGCGAAGTCAGCCGTGAAGGCGACCAGTACAGCTGGTGGCCGGACAACGAACAGGCCGAGATGCTTAACCTGGGCTGGCGCTTCGACTACCAGATACTGACCCCGGGCCTGCGCCGCTTCGTACGCAGCGCACGCCTGCCACGTCAGCCACGGTTCTCGCAGCATGCACCGCTGATCGTGGACTACGACTGGACGCTGACTATCTAAGCGTGTTTTCGCAGATGCAAAAAAGCCGACATCGCTGTCGGCTTTTTTGTGGGCAATGATTTTCTAATGCGGGAGCGAGCTTGCTCGCGTAGGCGTCGTGTCAGGCGACATTAGTATCGACTGACCCACCGCATTCGCGAGCAAGTCGAATCGTCGCACCGCCGCTCCCACAGGGGATCAGCGGCGTACTTATGTCACCAACCGCCAGGTGAAGGGATAACGATAAGGCACCCCGTCATTGGCCTTGAGCCCGGCAATGATGCACAGCACCATCGCCCCGATCAGCACCAACGGCAGCAGCGCAAAGCCAATCAACACCAGCATCAGCAGATAACAGATGCCCGAGACCAGGGCCACGGTGATCTGAAAGTTCAGTGCTTCCTTGCCTTGGGCGTCGATGAACGGATCGGTTTCACGCTTCCACTGCCAGAGTATCAGCGGCCCGATCAGGTGACCGAATGGAAACCAGACACCGAGAAACGCCGAGAGGTGACAAAACATCGCCCACTGGCGAGCCTCGGGACTCGGGGTGGGAAGCAACTGCTGCTCATCACTCATGGCGCTCTCCTTGCCGGGCGTCAAAACAATCAGTCGGCCAGTGCAGCCTTCTGCAGTTCGAAAATCTCGTTCATGCCTTTCTTCGCCAGCGCCAGCATCGCGTTCAGCTCTTCCGGCTGGAACGGCGCGCCTTCGGCAGTGCCCTGAACTTCGATGAAACCGCCAGTGCTGGTCATCACCACGTTGAGGTCAGTCTCGGCAGCCGAGTCTTCCAGGTAGTCGAGGTCAAGCACAGGCTCGCCCTGGTACATGCCCACCGAAACGGCCGCGATCATTTGCTTGAGCGGGTCGCCACCTTTCAGGCCGCCGCGCTTCTTGATCACTTTCAAGGCGTCGATCAGTGCAACCATGGCACCGGTGATGGACGCGGTGCGGGTGCCGCCGTCAGCCTGGATCACGTCGCAGTCGACGTACAGGGTGACGTCGCCCAGCTTGGACATGTCCAGCGCAGCGCGCAGGGAACGGCCGATCAAACGCTGGATTTCCAGAGTACGGCCGCCTTGCTTGCCGCGGCTCGCTTCACGCTGGTTACGTTCGCCAGTGGCGCGCGGCAGCATGCCGTATTCTGCGGTCAACCAACCCTGGCCCTGACCTTTCAGGAAACGTGGCACGCCATTCTCGACGCTGACGGTGCAGATGACTTTGGTATCACCGAACTCGACCAGTACAGAACCCTCGGCGTGTTTGGTGTAGTTGCGGGTAATGCGGATCGAGCGGAGCTGATCGGCAGCGCGACCACTTGGACGTTTCATAGGGATTACCTGTACGGGGGACGGAAAACTGCCGAGCATTATAGAGCCGTGGGCCGCGTGTGGGCACTTCTAAAAAAATCGCCCGACGATTGAAGCCCCTGAATAGAGCTTAGCCGACGGCCTGCAGCTCTTTGTCACAGCGTGTGTTTGGGCGCATCCGCCCCACTGCGCTACAATCCTGCGCCTTTGCTGCCTGTCGGCTTTAATTCACAGATAGCGGGTCCGCGAACCATGGGTTACGCGCCGACCTGCATTGCGAGGTACCTCCATGGTGCACAGCATGACCGCCTTCGCCCGCGTCGAGAAAGCCGGCGTCCAGGGCACCCTGAGCTGGGAATTGCGCTCGGTCAACAGCCGCTACCTGGAACCCCACCTGCGTTTGCCGGAATCTTTCCGCGACCTCGAAGGCGCGGTCCGCGAAGGCCTGCGTCAGGAACTGTCCCGGGGCAAGCTCGAATGCACCCTGCGCTTTACCGAAGAAAGCACCGGCAAACCGCTGCAAGTGGACCGCGAGCGCGCCGCGCAACTGGTCGCCGCCGCCGAGACGGTCGCCGGTCTGATCAAGAACCCGGCCGCACTGAACCCGCTGGAAGTCCTGGCCTGGCCCGGCGTGCTGGTCGCCGATGCCGCCGACCCGCAAGCGCTGAATGCCGAAGCCCTGGCGCTGTTCCATCAGGGCCTGAAAGAACTCAAGGCCGGTCGCGAGCGCGAAGGCACTGAGCTGGCGCGATTGATCAACGAGCGCCTGACCTCTATTGAAGGGGATGTGGTGATCCTGCGTGAGCTGGTCCCGCAGATGCTCGCCACCCAACGCCAGAAAGTTCTCGACCGCTTCACCGACATGAAGGCCGACCTCGACCCGCAGCGACTGGAGCAGGAAATGGTCATGCTCGCGCAAAAGAGCGACGTCGCCGAAGAACTGGATCGCTTGAGCACTCACATCATCGAAGTTCGCCGAGTGCTCAAATCCGGCGGCGCTGCCGGTCGGCGCCTCGACTTCCTGATGCAGGAACTCAACCGCGAAGCCAACACACTGGGCTCCAAAGCCTTCGACCCGCGCAGCACGACAGCGGCGGTCAACCTCAAAGTGTTGATCGAGCAGATGCGCGAACAAGTGCAGAATATTGAGTAAGGCAAACCCGACATGACCCACAGCACCGGCACCCTGTACATCATTTCCGCCCCTTCGGGCGCGGGCAAGAGCAGTCTGGTCAAGGCCCTGACCGACGCTGATCAGGAGATCCGTGTCTCGGTCTCCCACACCACCCGCGCCATGCGCCCCGGTGAAGTGAACGGCGTGAACTATCACTTCGTCGAACGCAGCGAGTTCGTGAAGATGATCGAGCACGGGGATTTCCTCGAGCGCGCCGAAGTGTTCGGCAATCTCTATGGCACCTCGCAAAGCCACCTGCAGCAGACCCTGGATGAAGGCCACGACCTGATTCTGGAAATTGACTGGCAGGGTGCCGAGCAAGTGCGCAAATTGATGCCCCAAGCACGTTCGATCTTCATCCTGCCGCCGTCCCTGGAAGCCTTGCGTCAGCGCCTGAACAATCGCGGCCAGGACAGCGACGAGATCATCGAAGGCCGGATGCGCGAAGCCGTCAGTGAAATGAGCCACTACGTCGACTACGACTACCTGATCATCAACGACGATTTCGCCCACGCGCTGCGCGATTTGCAGGCGATTTTCCGCGCCAATCAGCTGCATCAGAAGCGTCAGCAGCAGCGTCATGGCAAATTATTGGCTGAATTGCTCGGCTAAACAGCGCTTCCCAAAACCGCTGCAAGGGCTTTACATTGGCACTTATAGCGCGTTGAAGAGCCTGGTCAAAAAATCAGCGCTTCCCTAATCGCTGGTGATTTTTTAAACTGTTGAGTCCGCTCGCCCACCCGGGCAGCGCGCATATTGCATTCGCTCCGAGGAATACCATGGCCCGCGTAACCGTTGAAGACTGCCTGAACCACGTGGAAAACCGTTTTGAACTGGTCATGCTGTCCACCAAGCGTGCCCGTCAACTGGCCACCGGCGGCAAAGAGCCCCTGGTTCAGTGGGAAAACGACAAGCCTACTGTTGTAGCGCTGCGTGAAATCGCCGAAGGCCTGATGAGCTACGAGTTCATCGCCAACGCAGAAATCGTCGAAGACGAACCGCTGTTCGCAGCGTTCGAGGACGAGTCCAACGAGGCAGTATAAGTCCATGCCTGGTCGACGTAGCACGGCGCGGGGTCACAACGAACGGCAGGAATTATCATGCCGAGCATAGACGCCCTCGCCGATCGCTTATCGACCTACCTCGGCAAGGACCAGGTCAATCTGGTCCGCCGAGCGTACTTCTACGCCGAACAAGCCCACGATGGCCAACGCCGCCGCAGCGGTGAGGCGTACGTCACGCACCCACTCGCGGTTGCGAATATTCTTGCCGACATGCACATGGACCATCAGAGCCTGATGGCTGCGATGCTGCATGACGTGATCGAAGACACCGGTATTGCCAAGGAAGCGCTGCAAGCGCAGTTCGGCGAAACCGTGGCCGAACTGGTCGACGGGGTCAGCAAACTGACCCAGATGAACTTCGAGACCAAAGCCGAAGCCCAAGCCGAAAACTTCCAGAAAATGGCCATGGCCATGGCGCGCGACATTCGCGTGATCCTGGTCAAGCTGGCCGACCGCCTGCACAACATGCGCACGCTGGAAGTACTGTCCGGCGAAAAACGCCGGCGGATCGCCAAGGAAACCCTGGAAATCTATGCGCCCATCGCCAACCGGCTGGGCATGCACGCCATCCGCATAGAGTTCGAAGACCTCGGCTTCAAGGCGATGCACCCGATGCGTTCCGCGCGGATCAACCAGGCGGTCAAACGCGCCCGGGGCAACCGCAAGGAAATCGTCAACAAGATCGAAGAGTCCCTCAGCCACTGCCTGGCCATCGACGGCATTCAGGGCGAGGTCAGCGGTCGTCAGAAACACCTCTACGGCATCTACAAGAAAATGCGCGGCAAGCGTCGGGCCTTCAACGAGATCATGGACGTCTACGCGTTCCGGATCATCGTCGACAAGGTCGATACCTGCTACCGCGTGCTGGGCGCTGTACATAATTTGTACAAACCGTTGCCGGGGCGCTTCAAGGATTACATCGCGATCCCCAAGGCCAACGGCTATCAGTCGTTGCACACCACGCTGTTCGGCATGCACGGCGTACCGATCGAGATCCAGATCCGCACCCGTGAAATGGAAGAGATGGCCAACAACGGCATCGCCGCCCATTGGCTGTACAAATCCAGCGGCGACGAGCAGCCCAAAGGCACTCACGCCCGCGCCCGCCAGTGGGTCAAAGGCGTGCTGGAAATGCAGCAACGGGCCGGCAATTCGCTGGAATTCATCGAGAGTGTGAAGATTGACCTGTTCCCGGACGAGGTCTACGTGTTCACGCCCAAAGGCCGGATCATGGAGCTTCCCAAAGGCTCCACGGCAGTCGACTTCGCTTATGCGGTGCACACCGACGTGGGCAACAGCTGCATCGCCTGTCGGATCAATCGTCGTCTCGCGCCGCTGTCAGAACCGCTGCAAAGCGGCTCCACGGTCGAGATCGTCAGCGCCCCGGGCGCGCGGCCGAACCCGGCTTGGCTCAACTTCGTGGTCACCGGCAAAGCGCGGACGCACATCCGCCATGCGCTGAAACTGCAACGCCGTTCCGAGTCCATCAGCCTCGGCGAACGCCTGCTGAACAAGGTACTCAACGGTTTCGACAGCTCCCTGGAAAAAGTCCCGGTCGAGCGCGTGCAGTTGATGCTCCACGAATACCGCCTCGAACTCATCGAAGACCTGCTCGAAGACATCGGCCTGGGCAATCGCATGGCTTACGTGGTCGCCCGCCGCCTGCTCGGCGAAGGCGAGCAATTGCCAAGCCCGGAAGGTCCGCTGGCGATTCGCGGCACCGAAGGTCTGGTGCTCAGTTACGCCAAGTGCTGCACGCCGATCCCGGGCGACCCGATTGTCGGGCACCTCTCCGCCGGCAAAGGCATGGTGGTGCACCTGGACAACTGTCGCAACATCAGCGAAATCCGCCACAACCCGGAAAAATGCATCCAGCTCTCGTGGGCCAAGGATGTCACCGGCGAATTCAACGTCGAGCTGCGCGTCGAACTGGAACACCAGCGCGGCCTGATCGCCCTGCTGGCCAGCAGCGTCAACGCGGCCGACGGCAATATCGAAAAAATCAGCATGGACGAACGCGACGGTCGTATCAGCGTGGTCCAACTGGTGGTCAGTGTGCACGACCGCGTGCATCTGGCCCGCGTGATCAAGAAACTGCGCGCCTTGACCGGGGTGATTCGCATCACCCGCATGCGCGCGTAGCCCACCCTTCACAAGGAGTCATACATGACCAAGACCGTTATCAACAGCGACAAGGCCCCGGCCGCCATCGGTACTTACTCCCAGGCGATCAAGGCTGGCAACACCGTTTACATGTCGGGTCAGATTCCTCTGGACCCAAAAACCATGGAACTGGTCGAAGGCTTCGAAGCCCAGACCGTCCAGGTGTTCGAGAACCTCAAAGCCGTGGCTGAAGCGGCCGGTGGTTCGTTTAAGGACATCGTCAAACTGAACATCTTCCTCACCGATCTGAGCCACTTCGCCAAGGTCAACGAGATCATGGGCAAGTACTTCGACCAGCCTTACCCAGCCCGCGCCGCCATCGGCGTAGCAGCCCTGCCAAAGGGTTCGCAGGTTGAAATGGATGCCATTCTGGTCATCGAGTAATGTGTCCGGCGCAACCCCAGAGGTTGCGCCGATTTCGTTCTGAAAGGATTCCACCATGCGCCAAGCGCTAGCTCTCTCGCTGGTCGCCCTTCTCTTGGGCGGTTGTGCCAGCGACCCTGCCGACCGTGATATCAGCGGCACCTGGATCAATCAGTCGGCGATCGATGCTGCATCCAAAGGCGGCCCCCTGCGCGAAGCGCTCCAGGCCTATGGCCCGAATCTGGAATGGGACGTCAACACCAGGGCCGGCCAGGCCCGCTACACCAATGGTTTTGAAAATGTCGAAGGCAAGCTGCTGGGCGAAGAGTCCGGCGCCTGGAAAGTCGACTTTTATGGCAGCTCCGCCAGCGAGCTGAAGCGTGATGGCAAGCAACTGAGCCAGGCCGCCAACGACAACGAGCCGGAGCAAGTCTTCGACCGTGCAGCGGTCCCGGTGCCGGAAGGCGCACCGATTGGCGCGAGTTTCGAGCGGGCACTGTATTCGGCCTATATGGGCGGCAGCTGGAAAATTCTCAGCGGCCCGGGCGAAGGCAACACCGTGCAATTCCAGGCCGATGGCCAGGTTGCCGGCCTGCCCGGTGCGGATCGTTATGCCCTGTGCCTGGCGGGCGATTGCGCGTCGATGAGCGGCGGCAACGATAACATCTGGCTGCAGGCGAACGGCCAGGGCAATACCTGGATCTTTGCGCGCAAGGGCAAGGAACTGGAGATTTTCCAGACCGTGAATACCGCACTGGCGGACGAGATGCCTTCGTTTACGCCGGGTGATCGCAAGTGGTTGCTGGAAAAGCAGTAACCCGGCCCTAAGGCCAACGCAGAATCCATGTGGGAGCGGGCTTGCTCGCGAAAGCGGTGTAACAGTCAACGATGATGTTGAATGTTATGACCCCTTCGCGAGCAAGCCCGCTCCCACATTTGGTTTGTGGTGACTGGAAATCATCAGCGGCCTTCGAGGATCGCAGCGTAGCCTTCGCGGAAACTCGGATACTTCGGCACCCAACCCAACGCCTTCGCCCGGGCATTGCTGCAGCGCTTGCTGCCGGCACGACGCACACTCGCATCCTCGGCCCATTCGGTCACGCCCAGATACTCACGCAACCAGCCCACCACCTCAGCCAATGACGCGGGCGCATCGTCGACGCCTATATAGACATCATCCAGCGCCACGCCACGCCAATCCGCCTCAAGCAGGAATGCCAGCAACCCCACCGCGTCGTCGACGTGAATGCGGTTGGCGTACAACGGTGGATCGATCGCCACGCGATAACCGCGACGGACCTGGGTCAGCAGAAACTCTCGGCCCGGACCGTAGATCCCGGTCAAGCGCACGATGCTCGCCGGGATGCCGCTATCACGCGCCACTTGCTCGGCCTCCAGCATCACACGCCCTGAATAGCCAGCTGCCACGGTCGGCGAGTTCTCGTCGACCCACTCGCCCTCTTGCTGGCCGTAAACGCTGCTGCTGGAAACGAATAGCAGTCGATTGGGCACTTGCCCATAGTCGCCCAGCCATTCCAGCACGTGCTGCAAACCCTGAATATAAGCGGCTCGGTATCCGGCCTCATCGTGATCGGTAGCCGCCGCGCAATACACCAGGTAATCCACCGCTCCGATTGGCCAGGTCGCCGGGCAGTCTTTATTGAACAAGTCACCGGCAACGCCAATCACCCCTTGGGGTAGGCGTGAGACGTCACGCCGCAAGCCGTGAACCTCCCACCCCGAATTCAACAATTGCGTGGCCAGACGACTGCCGACATCACCGCAGCCGGCGATCAAAACAGAAGGCGCGGACATCAGAAAACTCCTATCGGAAAGCTACAGACTAGCGTCGACAAAGGACACGCGGCTAGCAATGCAGGAAAAAAAGATACTCTATTACTTTTGTTAACAAGAATTACTTGCAATAATGCACGCCACTTTTGTTCTCGGCCTCACGAGGCCTGGAAGAACATTTACCGTCTTTTCCTTTCAGGTCCGGCCAGCATGACACGCAATCAATTCCCCGCTTCGCCAACCAAACGACCTCGCGCCTGGAGCGCGGTGGCCGCCCTGCTGCTCAGCCTGATGCTGGCGCCGACCGCCGCCTTCGCTGATGCACAAGCGCCGGCCACACAGCCTGCCGCCGCTCAAACACCCGCCGCGCCTGCCGTGACCCCAGCCGCGACCGATCCGGTCCAGGCCGTAGACGCCGCTGACGTGCCGGAAGTCCTCGAAGCCGACAACACCCTGGGCATGGCCCATGACCTGTCGCCGTGGGGCATGTACCAGAACGCCGACATCATCGTGAAGATCGTGATGATCGGCCTGGCCATCGCCTCGATCATCACCTGGACCATCTGGATCGCCAAGGGCTTCGAGCTGATAGGCGCCAAGCGTCGTCTGCGCGTTGAAATCGCCCACCTGAAAAAAGCCGCCACCCTTAAGGAAGCCAGCGCTACGGCGGCCAAGGAAGGCACCCTCGCCAACCTGCTGGTCCATGACGCGCTGGAAGAAATGCGCCTGTCGGCCAACAGCCGCGAGAAAGAAGGCATCAAGGAACGCGTGAGCTTCCGCCTGGAGCGCCTCGTCGCTGCCTGCGGTCGCAACATGAGCAGCGGCACCGGCGTACTTGCCACCATCGGTTCCACCGCGCCGTTCGTCGGTCTGTTCGGCACCGTATGGGGCATCATGAACAGCTTCATCGGCATCGCCAAAACCCAGACCACCAACCTCGCCGTCGTAGCTCCCGGCATCGCCGAAGCCCTGCTGGCAACCGCGCTGGGTCTGGTTGCAGCGATTCCTGCGGTGGTCATCTACAACGTCTTCGCCCGCTCCATCGCCGGTTACAAGGCGCAAGTGTCCGACGCCTCGGCAGAAGTCCTGCTGCTGGTCAGCCGTGATCTCGACCACCTGCCGGCCGAGCGTAGTAGCTCGCAACCGCACATGGTGAAAGTGGGGTAATCGGCCATGGGCCTGCATTTGAAAGAAGGCGCAGACGACGATCTGGCCGAGAACCACGAAATCAACGTCACGCCGTTCATCGACGTGATGCTGGTGCTGTTGATCATCTTCATGGTGGCGGCGCCGCTGGCCACCGTGGACATCAAGGTCGACCTGCCTGCTTCCACCGCCAAACCGGCGCCGCGGCCAGAGAAACCGGTGTTCCTCAGCGTGAAAGCTGACCAGCGCCTGTTCCTCGGCGAAGACGAAGTGAAGGCCGAAACCCTCGGCGCCACACTCGACGCCAAGACGAAGGGCAAGAAAGACACGACGATCTTCTTCCAGGCCGATAAAGGCGTGGACTACGGCGACCTGATGAGCGTGATGGACGCCCTGCGCGCCGCCGGTTACCTGAAGGTCGGCCTGGTCGGACTCGAGACGGCAGCCAAGAAATGATCAACACGCGCCAAAAGCTGACGCGTTACAGCGGGAGCCTGGCCGTGGTGCTGGGCGTCCATGCGCTGGCCATTGCGCTGGCGCTGAACTGGACGTCGCGCCCGCCGATCGAGCTGCCGCCGCAGGCGATGATGGTCGAACTGGCGCCGGTTCCGGCCCCGCCACCGCCCGCACCGCCGAAGGTGATCACGCCGCCACAGCCACCGGCCCCGGTGGAAGAACTGCCGCTGCCAAAACTCGCTGAAGCGCCGAAGGCCGAGATTGCCGTGCCCAAGCCGGTCAAACCCAAGCCGAAGCCTCAACCGCCCAAGCCTGTGGAGAAAAAGCCGGAGCCGCCGAAGGAAAAGCCTTCCGAGGAAAAACCGAGCGACGCGCAACCGACTCAGGCACCGACGGAGAAATCCGCTCAGCCGGCACCCGGCCCATCGCCAGCGCAACAAGCTGCCAAGGCCAGCTGGCAAGGCACCCTGCTCGCACACTTGGCCAAGTACAAAAAGTACCCGGCCAGTGCACAGGCGCGGGGCAAGGAAGGTTTGAACCGTCTGCGCTTCGTGGTCGATGCTGAAGGCAACGTGTTGTCGTTCGAACTGGTGGGCCGCTCCGGCAACGCCGATCTGGACCGGGCCACCCTGGAAATGATCCGCCGCGCCCAACCGCTGCCCAAGCCACCGGCCGACATGCTGAACAACGGCTCCATCGAAATCGTTGCACCGTTTGTTTACTCGCTGGAACGTCGCCGTTAAAACAGAAGATCAAAACATCGCAGCCTTCGGCAGCTCCTACCTGGGATTGATGTACATCCTGTAGGAGCTGCCGAAGGCTGCGATCTTTTTGCTTTTTGCATATCCGCAAACGCCAAACCTGCATTGCCCTGTGTCACTCAACACACTCAGTCTGATAACGTGCGTCTATCGATTGCAGCCGGTATGCTTGGCCCGCAACTTCATGGACGCTTGCTATGACTCTTACAGAATTACGCTACATCGTTACCCTCGCCCAAGAGCAGCACTTCGGCCATGCGGCCGAGCGTTGCCACGTCAGCCAACCGACCTTGTCGGTGGGCGTGAAAAAGCTTGAAGACGAACTCGGTGTGCTGATTTTCGAGCGCAGCAAGAGCGCCGTGCGCCTGACCCCGGTCGGCGAAGGCATTGTCGCCCAGGCACAGAAAGTCCTGGAACAGGCCCAAGGCATCCGCGAACTGGCCCAGGCCGGCAAGAACCAGCTGACTGCCCCGCTCAAAGTCGGCGCGATCTACACCGTCGGCCCATACCTGTTCCCGCACCTGATTCCCCAACTGCACCGGGTCGCCCCGCAGATGCCGTTGTACATCGAAGAAAACTTCACCCACGTGCTGCGCGACAAACTGCGCAACGGCGAGCTCGACGCGATCATCATCGCCCTGCCGTTCAACGAAGCCGACGTGCTGACCTTGCAACTCTACGACGAGCCGTTCTACGTCTTGATGCCGGCCCAGCACCCGTGGACCCAAAAAGAATCCATCGACGCCGCCCTGCTCAACGACAAGAGCCTGCTGCTGCTCGGCGAAGGCCACTGCTTCCGCGATCAAGTACTGGAAGCCTGCCCGACTCTGGCCAAAGGCAACGACGGCGCCAAACACACCACGGTGGAATCCAGCTCGCTGGAAACCATTCGCCACATGGTTGCGTCCGGCCTGGGCATTTCGATCCTGCCGCTGTCGGCGGTCGACAGCCATCACTACGCTCCCGGCGTGATCGAAGTGCGCCCATTGAGCGCGCCAGTGCCGTTCCGCACCGTGGCCATCGCCTGGCGCGCGAGCTTCCCGCGGCCGAAGGCGATTGAAATCCTCGCCGACTCCATTCGCCTGTGCTCGGTGGCCAAGCCGCCAGCGCCGGTGGTGGCCGGTTAAGTCGCTGCCATGACCGAGTTGTCGCAAGTGTCGGTGACGGCACTCAAGGGTGTCGGCGAAGCCATGGCCGAGAAACTGGCCAAGGTCGGCCTGGAGAATCTCCAGGACGTGCTGTTCCACTTGCCGCTGCGTTATCAGGACCGCACCCGTGTGGTCCCGATCGGCCATTTGCGACCGGGTCAGGACGCCGTGATCGAAGGCACCGTCAGCGGCGCCGACGTGGTCATGGGCCGACGCCGCAGCCTGGTTGTCCGTCTGCAGGACGGCACCGGCGGGCTCAGCCTGCGTTTCTACCATTTCAGCAACGCCCAGAAAGAAGGCCTCAAACGCGGCACGCGCATTCGTTGCTACGGCGAAGCGCGGCCCGGTGCGTCGGGGCTGGAGATCTACCACCCGGAATACCGCGCCATTACCGGCGATGAGCCGCCGCCCGTGGATGAAACCCTGACCCCGGTCTACCCGCTCACCGAAGGCCTGACCCAGCAGCGTTTGCGCCAACTGTGCATGCAAACGCTGACCCTGCTCGGCCCCAGCAGCCTGCCCGACTGGCTGCCGACCGAACTGGCCCGGGACTATCAACTGGCACCGCTGGCCGACGCGATCCGCTACCTGCATCACCCGCCCGCCGATGCCGATGTCGACGAACTCGCCCTCGGTCATCACTGGGCGCAGCATCGGCTGGCCTTCGAAGAACTGCTGACCCATCAACTGTCCCAGCAGCGCCTGCGCGAGAGCATGCGCTCCTTGCGTGCCCCGGCCATGCCGAAAGCCACGAAGCTGCCAGAACAGTATTTGGCCAACCTAGGCTTCACGCCGACCGGCGCCCAGCAACGGGTCGGCAACGAAATCGCTTACGACCTTAGCCAGCACGAACCGATGTTGCGGCTGATTCAGGGAGACGTTGGCGCCGGTAAAACCGTGGTCGCCGCCCTCGCCGCACTTCAGGCGCTGGAAGCGGGTTATCAGGTCGCATTGATGGCGCCCACAGAAATCCTCGCCGAACAGCACTTCATCACCTTCAAACGCTGGCTCGAACCGCTGGGCATTGAAGTCGCATGGCTGGCCGGCAAGCTCAAGGGTAAAAACCGCGTCGCCGCGCTGGAGCAGATCGCCAACGGAACGCCCATGGTGGTCGGCACCCACGCGCTGTTCCAGGACGAAGTGCAGTTCAAGAACCTGGCACTGGCGATCATCGACGAACAACACCGCTTCGGCGTGCAGCAGCGTCTGGCATTGCGGCAAAAAGGCGTCGGCGGGCGGATGTGTCCGCACCAGCTGATCATGACCGCCACGCCGATCCCCCGAACGCTGGCCATGAGCGCCTACGCCGACCTCGACACCTCGATCCTCGACGAACTGCCGCCCGGCCGCACCCCGGTGAATACGGTGCTGGTCACCGACACCCGGCGCGTCGAAGTGATCGAACGGGTGCGCGGCGCCTGTGCCGAAGGGCGTCAGGCCTATTGGGTATGCACGCTGATCGAAGAGTCGGAAGAGCTGACTTGCCAGGCCGCCGAAACTACTTTTGAAGACCTGACCGCCGCCCTCGGCGAGTTGAAAGTCGGGCTGATCCACGGCCGCATGAAGCCCGCCGAGAAAGCCGCGGTGATGGCCGAGTTCAAGGCCGGCAACCTGCAACTGCTGGTCGCCACCACTGTGATCGAGGTCGGCGTTGATGTGCCCAACGCCAGCCTGATGATCATCGAAAACCCTGAACGCCTCGGGCTCGCGCAACTGCACCAATTGCGTGGCCGCGTCGGTCGGGGCAGCGCCGTCAGCCATTGCGTGCTGCTTTACCATCCGCCGCTGTCGCAGATCGGCCGTCAGCGGCTGGGCATCATGCGCGAAACCAACGACGGTTTTGTCATCGCCGAAAAAGACCTCGAACTGCGCGGTCCCGGCGAAATGCTCGGCACGCGCCAGACCGGTCTGCTGCAATTCAAGGTCGCGGACCTGATGCGCGACGCCGATTTGCTGCCCGCCGTGCGCGACGCCGCTCAAGCATTGCTCGAGCGTTGGCCGGATCACGTCAGCCCGCTGCTCGACCGCTGGCTACGCCATGGGCAGCAATACGGCCAAGTGTGAGCACTGTCGCAGTTTCTGAACCCTGGCTTTAAACAAGCTGGTTATACTCCCGCAATTGTTTGCAAACGGATACAGACCATGACAGAAGCTGCCCTTGCCCCCGAAACCCCGCACGCTCCGTCTGTTATTCGGCTGCTGCTCGGCAAGCTGGGCATCGCCTACGAAGAAGTCCTCGACCATCACAGCCTGAACGCCGCACGCAAAGTGCAGGCAGTTCTGCTGGACGATGCCGTCGGCGCGCTCATGGTGCTGTTCCCCCAGAGCCAATTGCTCGACCTCAACCGCCTCGCCGAACTCACCGGCCGCCGGTTGACCGCCGTATCCACCGAACGCCTGAAAAAAATGCTCGGCAAACACAGCCTGAGCCTGCTGCCCGGCCTGCCGGCGCTCACCAGCTCGCCGTGCCTGTACGAAGAAAGCCTGCTGCGCGAACCGAAGCTGCTGATCAACTCGGGCGAGCCGAATGTGCTGCTGGAAATCTCCAGCGATGCTTTCAAAACCATGCTCACCAAGGCCAGCGCCGGCAACTTCGGCGAAGCCCTGACCAGCATCCGCCCGAACCTCGACCGCCCCCACGATGACCGCGAGGAAATCACCCAGGCCGTACAAGCGTTCACCGCGCGGCGCATCCAGCAGCGTCTGGAAGAGACCATCGAGATTCCACCGCTGGCCGAAACCGCGCAGAAAATCATCAAACTGCGGGTCGACCCCAACGCCACCATCGACGACATCACCGGCGTGGTCGAAACCGACCCGGCCCTGGCCGCACAAGTCGTCAGCTGGGCAGCCTCGCCGTTCTACGCCTCGCCGGGCAAGATTCGTTCAGTGGAAGACGCCATCGTCCGTGTGCTCGGTTTCGACCTGGTGATCAATTTGGCGCTGGGCCTGGCCCTCGGCAAAACCCTCAGCCTGCCGAAAGACCACCCGCAACACACCACACCGTACTGGCAGCAATCGATCTACACCGCCGCCGTCATCGAAGGCCTGACCCGCGCCATGCCCCGCGCCCAGCGCCCGGAAGCCGGCCTGACCTACCTCGCCGGCCTGCTGCACAACTTCGGCTACTTGCTACTGGCCCACGTATTCCCGCCGCACTTCTCGCTGATCTGCCGCCACCTGGAAGTCAACCCGCACCTGTGCCACAGCTACGTGGAACAACACCTATTGGGCATCAGTCGCGAACAAATCGGCGCGTGGCTGATGCGCTTCTGGGACATGCCCGAAGAACTGGCCACCGCCCTGCGCTTCCAGCACGACCCAAGCTACGACGGCGACTACGCCGAATACCCGAACCTCGTGTGTTTGGCGGTGCGTTTACTGCGCAGTCGCGGGATTGGGTCTGGGCCGGATGAAGACATCCCCGACGCCTTGCTGGAGCGTGTTGGCCTGACCCGCGACAAGGCCAACGACGTGGTCAGCAAAGTGCTTGAAGCTGAAGTCCTGTTGCGCGAACTCGCCTCACAATTCAGCCAAGCCTAAAAGCATCGCGGGCAAGCCACGCTCCCACAGAATTCAGGCGATCCCTGTGGGAGCGGGCTTGCTCGCGATGAATCCACCTCGGGCTACCTGACCCCATTGATCGTTCCCACGCTCTGCGTGGGAATGCATCCCGTGACGCTCTGCGTCACCGCATCACGCGAAACTCAAGCCTTAGCCTTCGCCTTCCGCGGCTTCAAATACTTGGTCAACCCCTGAAACCAGATCACCAACGCCGGGTTGCCCTTGATCTGAATCGACTTGTCCTGAATCCCCGTCATAAACGCCAACTGCTTATTCTTCGCCTGCATCGTGGCAAAACCATACGCCGCGTCCTTGAATGCAATCGCAAACGCAGGCTCGGCATACACGCCCGACTTGCTGGTAATGCGCTGATCCTTCACAAAGAAATGCCGCGCCACCTTCCCGTCCAGGGTCTGTAATTGGAAAACAAGCTCCTTGTCACCCAACTGCTGCTGAAACGCAGGATTAGTCCGACTGGCCTTACCCATCAACAAACCCAGCATCCACAGAAGAAAACGAAATTTCATGCGCACAGCCTCAAAAGAAAAATGAACGGCCGGCGCAGTGTAGCGGCTTCAAGCAAGAACGCCACTGTCGGGTTGCGTTAGAAGAAGATGAACCGCTTTTCCCGCATGATGACCACCAAGTCACGCGCTCCCTCCTCCACCTTGATCATTCCCACGCTCCCGCGTGGGAATGCATCCCGTGACGCTCCGCGTCACACCCAACACCCGCCCTACACCTGAAGAAACACATTCCTGTAGGAGCTGCCGAAGGCTGCGATCTTTTGATCTTGATGCCCTCAAACCTCTGGGAAATTTCCTTCAAAACGCCGGGCTGTCCATGAACTAGGCAGCCCTCACCTTCACCGATAACCTCTGTTCGTCACCGCAAAAAACGGTGACACGGACGTGCAAGTCCGGTGGAGTACACATTCGGTTATGGCAATTCATCGAGCGTTTTCCTATGCTCGCGAATCGTTATGGCGGCTGTGTATGGGAGATCTTCGGGTCTGCCGGGTGACTCCACCGGTCTTGCACACCTATGCACAGCTGCCACCTCTTTCGAAGTGCACGCGAAACGGTGTCAGCTCCTTAAATCATGGAGTAACACTTAATGATCAAGCCAACACCCAATCCTCCAGAAAACCCAGCCACATCCCCCTACGAATCCTTCGATTCGAAAAAGCTCCACGAAGCCGCCGAACGCGCCCTCGACCACCATTTCGCCCCACCACCCAACGAAAAACCCAAGCGTAAAGGCAAACTCTTCACCGTCTCCCCCGACATCGACACCGAAGCCCTCCTGGCCAACGCCTCGGAAGACCTGCTGTCCATCAGCGCCATCGCCGCCAACTTGGCCGACGATGTTGATGGAACACGGCGCTCCTTAGCCTTGGCGCTAAGCAGATTGGCGGATGGGGTTCGGTTGTTGGTGGAGCGAGCGCTGGATCACATTGATTCGCCGAATCCGGCGGAGCATCGGGCTAAGGCATAACGGACAGCGGATAGAAAAAGGGGACGTTAAGTCCCCTTTCTTGATGACCCCTGGCTCACCACTGGCAGCCTGTCTCGGGCGGCGAGTCCATATTGCTATCCTGCTCGAATACGTATTTCTTTCCGGATTTGTAGTTCGTATAGACCATTCCGTAAATCAGAGCCCCCTGACCGACCATTCCATAATCTCCGGTCACCGAACCTTCAGACACTTCAACCCATCTTGTCGTGAACTGAGAGGGCCGACTCGGATCGAGCACCTCTTCTTCGGAATCTTTATAGACGAGAGAAATGGCCTCCTTCGATTTACTGTACTTGACGCTTGCGCCGCTCCATTTGGAAACCGAGTCGTAATAGCTTCTAAACTCAAAATTGATGTCTTTGCCTTCCTGCGAGCGGAAGCAATAGACCTCAGTTGTGACTTCGCTGTGAGCCGCCATCGGACAGATGAGTAGCAGGGCTACAAAAAACAACGAAAAAGACTTCAACCCGATCATTCCTTTTAGCGGTTCATGGGCAACTGAAAGCGCATTCGCACAGCGCAATAAGCGAGGTCTTCACGAAACAGTCGAAAACTCATCTCACACTGCCCATCCGCATATTGCTTCCAAACCGGATCGTCGAAGTCACCCCCTCCCAGCAGATTGATCGAGGTCTTCAGACCGTTTTCACGGTCCTGCCCTGCCATCAACGATGCAGCTTTGTAAAAGCCATCATTGGGCAGGCCGGTCTGTAGATAAATGAGCTCACCCAAGCGGGCACTGGTTGTCTGCGCCAAACACGCTAGCTTCTCGATAGGCGCCTCAGCTCCCGGCAAAACGGCCTGATACAGATCCTCGCAATACGCCTCTTTGAAGCGCACCCAACTCCTTTGCACATCGGTTAGTTGCTTCTTGTCTGTGAGAGACAAGCTGGTCAGGGTTTTCTTGTATTGCTCATTCAACACAGCGTCGACTTTTTCGTAGCTTTGCTGGCCGCAAGTGATCAAATCGGGATTGGTAAAGCTGTCGTGGTTGCAGGTTTCCTGTGCATGAACCGAAACCATCGACGCCGCGAAGGCGACGCTCATCAGTGCTACGGCAGACCTTTTAAACTTCGTTGTCACGGTTGACCCTCGACGCCACGACCGATCACAGGAGAAAAATAATAAAGCATAGAAAAGCGGGACAGATTTACTTACCCACACCTAACTTTCTTTACATAAACCCACCTGCTTTTTTGACAGCCGCTCATGTACCAGACTCATATTAAACCAAAACTTTCTACCACCCCACTACCTATCTTCACTGGCAACCAAATGGAATTCCTTACCATCAAACTCATAATATCTAGTTCTATATTTTCGCGAGACTTTATTGTTGTTAGCATCCACTTCCCGATTTTGAGCGACCCCCATTATCACAACCAACCTGCTATTAGCCCTAAAGTCTATATCGAACGACTCCTCAGTTTCCTCATCGTCTGCCTTGTAAGCATTCGGCAAGCTCCTTACAACCTCCCCAGTTTTCGCATCAATGACTTCTCCACAAATTGAACCACCACCACACTCACCGGTAAAAAGAATGTAATGACCTGCAAAGTTTACTGCTTTTTTTGCGGCATTATTTCTTAATTCATCCCAGCGCTGACCCGCGGTATCAATTTTAGCTAACGGATGACTTGCGCCCTTATACAAAGTGCCGGCGTCGTATTCTGAAAATGATGGAGGCGCCGCAAACGCTAAAGCACTAATAAAACAAAGCAATAGAAGTGTTTTAGACAAAAATTTACCCAGCATTTCTTTTAGACTCCTCGAGTGCACGGACCATTTCGTCGGGTGTAATATGAGCAGAGTTCAGCCCATCGCCTTGATAGAAAGATACTCCTTCCGACTGAGCATGTCGCTCGACCCACTGTTTTTTATGAGTTACAGGGTGAAGAATTGGGACGCCTGCAGCATCCTTCAAAACTATAGAGCTGATTTTCTTTCCTTGCCTTACGCCTGCCGACGCAAATTCTTTCGCCCATGCGTAAATTGCATCCTCCACATCACCATCCCCTTCCAGATAGTTAATTATGGCTTTCCTTTTTATTTTAATCAGGTAATCAACAAATATTCTATCCTGCATCGCCTCATCATATTTTTGAGACGTATCCAAACCAAGCTTATCTACGGCCTCAGCTAGAGTAGGCGTGATAAGTTGGTACCGCCCTGTTGCAAACATTTCATCATTTTCTTGCTTCTGCTGAACCTCAGCAATTGTCAGAGATGTCAGATTTGTATTGTAGAATGATTTAAGTACAGGTGTTGTAGCATTGTAAGCCGTGTAATCGTTATTCGATTCCACTTTACCCAACAAATTTGCAAATGCGCTATGGGCCCATCCAGACGGCGCACGCTTCAACAAGTGCGTACTGACAAACTCAACCGGATGAAAGTGCCAAACAACTTCAGAGTTGATAACTGCGCTCCCAGAAAGCTCCTCCCAAAACACATACTTACTTATTCTTTCTTTTTCATGCTTCAACGTTTTCGGCGACAGCTCCAACAAGTTATCTAACTTACTCCACTTAGGTGCATCGGCTTTACTCTTCCACTCAGTCGGATGATGAGCAATAAATTTGGCCCACTGATCTCTCGTATCAGCGTTCTTCAGTGCGTCAGCGAGCTCGCCCGGATCAACTTCACCATCGTGGTTTTTGTCAATTTTTGCAAAGAGATCCTTGAAAAATTGCGGCATGTCTTCCGGATCGAGAAAACCATCCGCTGTGGCGTTTGTTTCCTCAACAATCTGAAAACCCATCTTCTCCCAATCATGCTGCGTGATGACTTCTGCGCCGGCCTTCTTTACAAGGCCAGTGATCGATTGGTCATCCTCTGTCACTTTGACTTCGTAATAGTCGTCGCTGCCCTCTTTGATAACTGGAGCCTTACGCAGATCAACGGCATGTTCCTTCTTAAGTGGCGTGGTGCCAGTTGCCGGTGCTTTTTTCTTCAGTTCGGCCCCCACCGGTAGATACAGATACTGCTTGCCAATCTTCAAACCGGCAGAGTTCTTAAGGAATTCTTTCACGTCAGCTTCGGCAGTGAATATCTCGACATGTACTTGATACTTGCTTGCCACGCCACCGTTTTCGCCTGTGAGGTTTTCGGTTTGTCCCAAGTAACCAATCGGATCGCCAGCCTTGATGCCGGTTCTGGTTGATGCAACGCTATCAAAGTCCGTAGGAGTCACCGTCTCCCACTGCACATACTGGCTTGCCGGATCGTTTTCGACGTTCGTCCAGAATGTCGGCGGTGCATTCCCCGTTGGCTGCCATACTCCGCCAGACACCAGTGTGCATGAGGCCATGCGCCTTAATTTATTGCCAATCACTAGGTTAACGATTTCTTTGCTATCGAACTCGATAACACTATTGACGGCCAACTCCAGGCCGCCATCGACGGGCGCACCGGCAGGCTGTCCGTTCGTTGGATTCGCCGGACTCTGATGTATAGGCAACCGTTTAGTCGCCCTAGCTTTAACCTTTCCTTGCCAGTAATTTGGCCGGGCGCGCTCTGGAATGACGTCTGCTGTCCAAATGCGGTGATGTTGGGAGTTTTTGTATGGCTCACCATCCTTCAAATAGGCGAACCAAATTTCAGTCCCTACGTCGCGAACTTTGTTCGAACCAGCCTTCACGCTGCCGGAAAGAATTTTGCCTTTGGCGTATGTGATGTTGTTAACGTCTTTCTGCTCCAGGACTTCAAGCTTGGTACCGTTCGTCACTTTACCAGGGGAGATTATGTCGCTCGACAAGGGCGCCTCGTCATAAGCCTTGAAGTCCCCTACCTTCATGGTCACCTTCGGTTTTGGCGTTTCATCCGGTGATAACGGATAGCGCTTATACGGTAAGAGGTGCATGTAGAGGCTGTAGAAGATCAGCTTGTTTTGCTTACCCTTGTTCGGTCCTTCTTCCGGGTTAGGCGTCGACTTGTACTCGTGACGTACCAGGCAAAAGGAGTTGGAGTATTTCAGCTTTTTCTCATTGTCACCAAAGGTTGACTCCAGATAGTCCTGATTGAGCCGATACGCAACGACCTCACCATCAGCCATACAACGTACTGGTTCATTCAGCACGCACTGAGGAGCACTTTTGTCGGTGATGTGAATACCACCGTGCCAAAATTTGTTGCTACCCAGCAGGTAATGACCCGAGGTCTCACCCTCAAGGACTTTGTAGATTTCTTCAGCATCTGTGAATTGCTTACCGTCAGCCTTGCGAAACGGATATTGGAAGTTCATCAGCGGCGCAGGGCCCGCCGGAGCAGGTGCTGGAGCGGGAGCGGGAGCGGGAGCAGCCGCCGGCGCCGGTTGCGCACCAGTTCTATATTGGGGTTTTGGACGCAAGAACTTTTCTGGCATTGGCCAGTAACCACTACCGTTCCCGAACTTGGCGGACTTAGGCCCCGATGAGGTTTGCGAACCGAAAAAATCCCCCGCATTGCGCACCGAATTGATGCTCTCGACTACCCCCGTATGCCCGTGAAAATTGATCCAGAGTGCAATATCACCAGGCTCGACGTTCGCGAGCGGAACGACGACAAAATGGGTTACGTCAACATTCAGCTGTCCCGTTGTCAGGTATGGAATTGAATAACCCGCGTCCTTCAGCATTCGGTACAACAGACCTGAACAGTCGATTTCCTTTCGACCGTCGCCGTCGGCATCGGCATAGCCTTTCGCTGGACCGTATTCATATTGGGTATGCGGGTAGTTGGCCCGCTGTTCGAGTAGTCCGGTACTCATCGGAAGCTCCCTGCTTTAAGACATTGAATTGAGTTATCAGCGACGACGCCTTGGGCCGCCAAGTGGTCAACACCTCGCGTGCCGGACTCAGGATCCTTTTTCTGAACCTCCTGATAACACGCCATTGCTCGGGGCAGGTCAGCAGGGGCGACGGTGCCGACTTCATACACCTCGCCAAGTTGGCTCAGCGCATCTACCGAGCCTCGGCTCGCGGCGCTTTCCAATGCAGCCATTGACAGTTGCGGGTTGATACAGACTTGCTTGTCGTCGTATTCGCCCTCATCGCAGTAAAAATTCGCAAGCGTCACGCCTGCGTCGGGAATGCTTTTTGAAGCAGCAATCAAAAGATCCACAATTTTGCTGTTATCCAGGCGGGGAGCTTGCCCAGAAAGACTGATTCCCGCAGCAGCGAGTGCAGCTTGCGGCGAACCTTCTTGCGCTCCGGCCAAGTAGCTATCCAGTGCTGCTGCGTACAAATAAACACCCGATTCAGGCGATGCATGATTAGCCAGCCTGTCAAACCATGCACCTTTCCTCAGCTCTCGCTGACCTGGCAATAGTTTCTCTGTTCGAGACACAACATCAGATACGTTTTCAAGCGACCAATCTTCGACACGATCCAGAACCCAACAGTCGCCGTGTTTGAAGACGAAAACCTTTAGAAATTTGCCTGCCTGGTCACGAACGATCAGCTTGTTCGGTAAATCGACCTTAATAGTTAGGCTCGACGCAGCAGCATTTTCCGGCACAAGAACGTTCAACTCGGTAGCGTCCAGCGCTTTGATATTGCGCTGGACAACCTTTGGCTTGTCGCCATCGGCAACCACTCGAAGTTCCTGAACGGACGAGGCAATAGATGCCTTCTGTATCTCAGGTTGGGATGAGAAAACCTGGGCGAACTCTGCAAAGTTGCCGCTCGGGCATTGCGGGTCACTGGGCGATGAGGCAACGGCGCCGCTGCACATACCCAACGTCAGCAGTGCGATGGAGCACCACCTGAACTGCCTTGCGTTTTTGTTTGTTGTCATCACGAAACTCATCACTCAGAAAACACAAAAAAAGCCTTCGGTTTAACCTTCTCAGGCACCGCATTCCCCAACGCCTGATCCATCAAACTCCCCGCCTTATCCTTATCCGCAGCCCCCGGCAACACGGGCGGCTTAATCCCGATCCCGGTCCCCGAGCCTGCCGACCCACCGGCATTAATCTTCACCACCGGCCCAACAACCGTCACACCACCCGCATCGAGTTTGATAAAACTCCCCCCAGCCTTGACCGTGAGCTCCATCCCGGCCTCGATGACAATCTTGTCCCCAGCCTTGAGATGTATTTCCTTCCCCGCACTGGTCAGCTGCGCAGTCCCAAGCTTGATGTGCTGGTTCTGCCCAATCGTCAGATGATCATCCACCCGCACTTCGCTCTTGCGATCAGCAATCGTGGTGCGGTGTTCTTCAGCCTTCAGCTCGGTGTAGGTGTTCTTCACCACCGTATCGTGGCGTTCATTCCCCACCCGAATCTTCTGATCGTGCTCGATGTTTTCATCCCAATCCCGCTGGGCATGAATGAAGATCTGCTCCGCCCCCTTCTTGTCTTCAATCCGCAGTTCATTGAACCCACCGCCCCCCGGTGAGCTGAGGGTTTTGAACACAGTGCGAGTCTTGTTCGCTGGCAGGTCGTAGGGAACCTGGTTTTCCTTGTGGTACAGGCACCCGGTTACCAACGGCTGGTCGGGGTCGCCTTCAAGGAAGGTGACGAGCACCTCCATACCGATACGCGGAATAACGATGGCGCCGTATCGATCCCCAGCCCAACTCGAAGAAACACGCATCCAGCAGCTGGTTTTGTCATCAGCCAACCCTTCGCGGTCCCAGTGGAATTGCACTTTGATGCGGCCGTATTGGTCGCAGTGGATTTCTTCGCCTTTGGGGCCGGTGACCATGGCCGTCTGGCTGCCGAGGACGCGGGGTTTCGGGTGTTCCAGGGCCGGGCGGTAGAACACGGCCCATGGGGTGGCGAGGAAGCGGTTGCGGTAGCCCTGGTGGAAGTCGTCTTTGTAGTCGGTGGTGTCGCTGGTCACGCCTTCTTCGAGCACTTGCGGCTGTTTGCCTTCGTGGACGACTTCGGTGAGCAGCCAGAGGTCGTTCCACTCGGTGCGCGGGTGGTCGGAGATTTCCAGGAAGTGGCCGCTGACGAGGGTGGTCTGGTCGCCATGGCCTTCGGCTTGCTGGTAGTCGGCGCGGTGGCGTTCGAGGGCGCGTTGGCTGAGGAATTTGCCGCGCGCGCGGTCGAGGAAGCGGCCGGGGTAGTCGTAGTCTTCGAGGTCCGGCTCTTCGCTCTGAACATCAGGTTTATAGGCAGCTTCCAATTGCAGGCGCGGTTTTTCAAAGTCGTAGTCGCGGCGGGTAGTCCGACTGGTGCGGGTTTCCAGGCGCAGTTTGAAGCCTTTGATCACGGGTTCGTCGGCGACCATGCCGCTGCCTTGCACATAAGCGGTGGGCTGGCCGAGTTTCGGAAACACCGTTTGATCGTCACCGAATACCAATAAATGACCTTTGGAGGTGTGCTGGAAGTGGTAATGAATGCCTTCCTCCTCGCACAGGCGCTGGACGAAGTGCAGGTCGGTTTCGTCGTATTGCACGCAGTAGTCGCGGTCCGGGCACGGCTGGCTCAATTGGAATTTGTAGGCGTTGCCTTTGATGCCGTGTTCTTCGAGGATCAGCGCGATGATTTTCGGCGCCGACATCTGCTGGTAGATGCGCTGGTTGGTGCGGTGATGCAGGTATTGCAACTGCGGCACCAGGGAGACTTTGTAGCGGGTCAAGCGCTTGCCGGCATCGCCTTGGGCGACGCGGTAGATCTGGCCGTGGATGCCGGAACCCTTTGGATCGAACGCCAAAAAGGCCTGCTTGTGCAGGAGCTTTTCCAGGTCCAGGTCCGGGTTTTCGCTGACCAGTTCCAGGTCGAAGCGATACGGCTGGCTGATGCCTTCGGTGCCGGTGAACGACAGCACTTGCAGGTCGCCTACGTAGTCTTCGACGGTCAGGCTGAAATGCGTTTCGTTGGAAGGGTTAAACATTGTTTGCTCCCTGTTCGGTAGTCATCCGTTACGCCCGGAGTCGCAGACGTTGCAGCCAAGACGATGTGGCGCCCATAGCGTCACGCAGTTGGGCGGCAGTGATCGTTCGATCTGCCGCATCGAAAGCCAGCGCCGTTCGCAGGGCTGGCCAGCAGTGTTTCGGTAGGTTTCGGGGTGCGTGCAGCTCGCGCTCGAGGCGTCCGTCGCGGGCCTCGGTCGACGGCAAGCGGCGGAACGGGTGTTTGCCGCCCGCCAGTTCGTAAATCACGCAGGCCACGCCGTACACGTCCGCGCTGGCCGACAGCGGCTGGCCTTCGAGCAGTTCGGGGGCGGCGTAGCCGGGGGTCCAGGCGTTGAAGCGGTTACGGCTCAGGTGCGGCAGGCCGGGCAGGATGCCCTCTTCCGCCTGGCCGAGGCCGAAGTCGAACAGGCGCACGCCTTCTTCGCTGAGCATGACGTTGCTCGGCTTCATGTCGCCGTGCAGCACGCCGCGAGCGTGGGCGTAGGCCAGCGCGTCGAGCAGCGGCAGCGCGATGTCGCGCAGCTCTTTCCACGGCAGGCCCAAGGGGCGCTCGCAGAGTAATTTGTCCAGGGTCAGCCCACGCATGAGTTCCATGGTGATGAAGGCGCGCTGGCAGTCGGTGTCCACTTCAAAGGTGTGCGGTCGCAGCACGTTGTTGTGGCGCAGGCGTCGGGTCAGGGCGAACTCGCTGTAGAGCAAGGCGCTGGCGTCCGGCGATTCGGCAAATTCTTCGCTGAGGATTTTCAGCGCGATGTAAGGGTCGGGATCGCCGAACTGTTCGTGCAGCAGATCCCGTGCACGGTAAACCGCGCCCATGCCACCGGCACCGAGCAGGCGCTCGATGCGGTAACGGCCTGCGAGCACGTCGGGCAGCGCACCGACGCTGGCCCGGGTTGGCGCCAGCGCAGGCTCGGCCACATGCGGCTTTCCGTTTAAAGGCTTGGCGAACGCAAAGTAAGTCAGGTTATTGGCTTCTTCCTCGGTCACCAGCAGGTCGTCGATCGGTGGCATGAATTCAGTCATTGGCGGATCACCACGGCAGTCAGATTGTCCCGGGCCGAACCACGCAGAGCGCCGTCGAACAGACGTTCCAGCGCAACGTGCGGCGCGGTCAGGCTCAAGGCGTTGCCCAGGGCATCGCTGCTCAGCCCTTGATACAAACCGTCGCTGCACAACAGAAATGCATCGCCGGGATAGACCTCGAGTTCGAGCACATCCAGGGTCAGCTGCTCGGCAGCCCCGACCGCGCGGGTCAGGGCGTGGGCGGCGGGGTGAGCCTGGGCTTGCTCGACGCTCATGTTCTGCTCGTCGATCAGTTGCTGTTGCAGCGAATGGTCCTTGGACAGCTGATACAAACGCTGGCCGCGCCACAGGTAGCAGCGGCTGTCGCCGGCCCAGATGCAGGCCGCGCGATTACCTTCCACCAGCAGCGCCACCACGGTGCTGCCCATGATGCTGTCATGGCGCCCGGCGGTGACGGTCAACTCCTGACCCAAGCGGCGGTTGAGCCAGTGCAGGCACTGGCGAATACCTTTGAGTCGTTCGTCGAAGTCGTCCTGCACCGGCAGTTCCGCCAGGCTGGCGACAATCAACTGGCTGGCGATGTCGCCACCCTGATGACCGCCCATGCCGTCCGCGACCACCCACAGCCCCTGCTGGGGACAGTCGAGAAAAGCATCTTCGTTGCGCGCCCGAACCTTGCCCGGGTCGGTACGCGCAGCGCTGCGCCAGGGACTGGCAACCTGCATCAGAGCTGCACCGGCATACGGAAAGTACGCAGTACGCCCATGTCAAACGGGTTCGGCGTGCGCTGGCTCGACAGCAAGTAGTTGGCGCGCAGGCCACCCACGTCAGCTTTCAGCACAAGCACATCGCGACCGGTCAGGTACTCGGTCTGCATCAGGTCGAACAGACGGAACAGCGACCATGGGCCGGTGTTCTTTTCGATACCGATCGGGCGGCCGGCCATTTTGTCGAGGACCAGGCTGGTGCGACCGTCTTCAGCGTCGGTCGGCCATTTGAACGACACCGGCACGATCGGGCCGTGACGGTATTCAATGGTCTTGTCGCCGAACTTGAACTCGGAACGGCTGACGGCCGGGTCGAGGGTGTACGGCTCCAGTTTGAACTGCACTTGCGGCTCGGCCGGGTTGATCGAGAAGAAGCTCTGGCGGATCACTTGTGCCGCGGCCATCTGGTCGAGGTAAACCTTGGAGATCGGCATGCTGTGACCGTCAACGCTGCGCAGGCGGTAGTTGCCTGGATCGCCACTCACGAACGGACGCATGTAGTTCTCGAAGAAGCGATCGGCAATGCCCTGGGCCTTGAAGAACTCGCGGAAGTCGCTGATCGCGACGTCGCTGGTGCTGTGGGCACTGAACGGGTAACGCTTGTTGATCGCCTTGCCGTAAAAGCTGTACAGCTCGCTCTGATAACGCTGGTTCAGGTACTGGTAAGAATCGTTGAGCACCAGACGCCAGGTGTCTTCGGCCAGCACGTTGAACCACACGCTGACTGGACGCGGCAGACGATTCGACGCGTTGCGCAAGTTGCTCAGCGCATCACGCTGGCCGCTCATGCGGGTCTTGGCCATTTCGAATGCAGCCTGCTCCGGCGCGCTGGCGCGGGCCAGGCTCGACAGTTGCAGTTGCAGGTCGTTGAGTGCTGTCAGGGCCGGGGTCAAATCAGCGGCCGGGCCGTTGTTGTCATCCAGCAAACGGTGCAGTGGTTCGAAGCGACGTTGCAGGGATTTCTTCGCGGTGTCCGGCAAGTTCTTCGCCATGTCCGACGCTTTGTCCGCGGCGGCCGCAGCGAGTTTGCCGAGCTTGCCGCCCTTCTCGCCCAGTTTGTCCGCCGCATCGGCGGCTTCATCGGCGCTGTCTGCGATGACCTGGAAACGGGTGTTCTCGCGCACTTCCACCAGCAGTTGCAGCACCGGCGAGTTAGCCGAAGTCAGGCCCGCCAGTTGCTCGGCGCCTTCACCGGCGTCGTTGATCGGTGGCAATGCCACCTGGCCGACCGCTTCGCTCCAGAAGTTGGCGTAGTCTCGGAAGTACAGCTGCTCCAGTTCGACCATCAGGCGACGCAAGTCCATGCCGCTGATGCCCGAACCTTCGCCCAGCACCCAGTTGTCACGCAGGATGTCGGTGACCAGTGCAGTGCCCTGGACCGAGAAGTACTGCTGATAACCCTGTTGGGTGTAGAACCCCGGGATCACGTAATCGGTGCCGACAAACAGCGCACCCTGTGGGCCCAAGTGTTGGCTGAAACGGTATTCCGGCAGATTGCGAGCCTGCTCGCGCAGCATCCGGTAAACCACGTTGGCCAGCGACTCGCTGCGCAAAACCTGACGCGCCTGCGCTACCAGTTGATCGTTCAGCGGGTAGATAAACGGCTGCTTGAGCAAACGTTCGAAGTGGGTGTTCAAGCCGTTCTGCACCGCTGTGTTGCCGGCATAACGCAGGGACCAGTCAGTGGCGACCCAATCCTTGAGCCACGTAGCATCGCGGCGATCTTTCATGTTCAGCATCAGGTACGCACGCAGGCTGTTGAGCAGGCGTTCGCGGTCCTTCATGTTGGCGCGGATCTGGCCTTCCAGCAGCGTTGCAACCCGTGGCAGCAGTTGCGCTTCAAGTTCACGCTCGTAGGCGCTCTTGACCACTGGATTGACGTCTTCGCCTTGGTACAGGCCACCGCGTTCGTGGTACGACACGTCACCTTTTTGCGGGAAGACCTGCGTTGCCGCGTAACGGGTGTCGAGGGTCTTGAGTACCGCCATCGAATCATCACGCGCAGTCAGGGCCGAGCGTTGCTGATTCCAGTTTTGTGCCAGGTTACGCAGGTTTTCCAGACGCTCGTAGTTGGCCGAGAAACCACCAGCCCACAACATGCCGAACAGCGCCAGTGCCGCCAGTGCGCCCACGTACAGGGCACGTTGGCCCCAATGGATGCGGCTGCGTTCGCGCTTGTCCAGACCGGCCAGATCGGCCTCGGGGAAAATCACTCGGCTGAGCAAATGGTGAATAAACCGCGAACGGCCACTGCGCAGGGTCGGCAGCATGCCAGCGTTCATGCCCAGGTTCGCGCCGATGCCGGCGGTGGTCTGGTCCATCTCTTGAGTCAAGTGCGGTGCGCTGGTCAGGTAGAAACCGCGCAACTGGCTGACACGCTGGTAGCGGTTGCCGGTGAACGCCATGTCGACGAACAGGCACAGGCGCTCGCCGATCTGCCCCAGTTGATGCGGGAAGTCGAGGATGCGGCCACGGCGTTGGGTGTCACGCTCCTGGTGCATGCGCATGATCACCTGGCTGTTCAGGCGACGCAGCAGCTCTTCGAACTCGGCGCGCAGCACGGCCACGTCAGTGCCGCTCTGCTCTTTGCGGAAACTGGTGCCGAGTACCTGGTCGCTTTCTTCGCGGGTCAGTTGATCGAAGAATTCGTCGAAACCGAGCAGGCGATCGGCCTTGCTCAACACTAGATAAATCGGCACGTCGACATGGAGTTTCTGATGCACGTCTTGCAGACGCGCACGCACCTGGCGGGCCAGGGTGTCGAGGTCTTGCTCGGTGTTGCCCAGCAGCATTTCCACCGGGATGGTCACCAGCACGCCGTTCAACGGACGGTTGCGGCGACGCTTGCGCAGCAGGTCGAGCAAGGTGCTCCAGGCGCTGCCATCGACTTCGGCATCCGGTTGGGTCAGGTAACGCCCGGCGGTGTCGATCAACACGCCGTGGTCGGCAAAGTACCAGTCGCAATGCCGGGTGCCGAGGGTGTCGCGGGTGAGTTTGCGGTCGATCTTGTTGATCGGAAACTCAAGGCCCGAGAAGTCCAGCAGGCTGGTCTTGCCGCTGCCCTGCGGGCCAATCAGCAAGTACCACGGCAAATCACTGCGCCAGCGTTCGCTGCGACCGCGATACAGGCTCGAGGTCTTCAGGGTTTTCAACGCATCCTTGAAGCGTACGCGAAGCTCTTTCTGCTCTTCGTCGATCAGCTCATCACGACGGATACGGTCCTGGCCGTCTTCGGTTTCTTCCACAGCCTTTTTGCGCACACCGGCGCGCCAGCTGACGAAGACCATGGTCAGGCCCCAGATCAGGAACAGCACACTGATCGTCAGCAGACGGGAGGTCGAACCTTCCCAGAACTTGTAGTCATTTACCGCCAACAGCGGCCCGACGAACCACACCAGCAGCGCGACGAACAGCACCAGCAGCAAGGTCCAGACCCAGGTCTGGCGCAGGAATGCGCCAACTTTCTTGAAAAACTTTTTCATCACACGTCCCTGTTTACGGCTGCGACTGCGGCTTAACCGCGGTCGGTTCTAGCTGCTGATAAGGTTGCAGAACGGTTTCGCGTTGCTCGCCCAGCACCCAGGCAAAACCCGAATACATCACCACCAGGCAGACCACAGTGAACAGCACCACCATCCACGCCGGCACGATGCGCACCAGGCTGCGACGCTGATCGTTCAGGCCTTCCCAATGCGGCGACAACTCACGCGGCACGTCGCCACGCAGTTGACGAATCTGCCGATACAAGGCGTCGCGGATGCCTTCGAGTTCAAGCATGCCGCGCGCTTGCACCCGGTACTTGCCTTCGAAACCGAGGGACAGGCACAGGTACATCAGCTCCAGCATCGGCAGGTGCTTGACCGGGTTTTTCGACAGGCGATCCAGCAGCTGGAAGAACTTCTCGCCACCGAAGGTTTCGTTGTGGAAGCTGCTGAGCAGGCTCATTTGCGACCACTCGCTTTCGTTGCCCCACGGCGTGGTGACGACAGCTTCGTCGACCACGGTGCACAGCACGTAACGCGCGGCCATCACCTGGCTGCTTTCGGCGCCGTTGTGCAGCGCCCGTACTTCAAACAGCTTCAGCCCGGCGGTCAGCCGCTCGTTGAGCGCGTACAGGTCTTCGCGGGTATCGCTGTGCTTGAGGCGCACCACTTCCGACAGCAGCTCGGACGCCGCTGCCACCAGCGAATTGAGGCTGATGTTGAAGGCTTCGGCCGGGCGCAAACGCGCGGCGTAGATCATCCGCTCTTCCAGCTGTTCGAAACGCGGAGGTGCAGCGAAGTCAGTCAGCGGACTCGACGCCGGGCCGTGGCCCTGACGGTCGAGCAGGACGGTTTTGTCGTCCTGGTTGTATTCCATGTCCTTGATCATGTCGGTCAGTTCCTGATGGCCCAGAATTTCAGTTCAAGCTCGGCGAATTCGCCGGACACGTGGAACGCGAAGCCGCCGGAGCGCTCGAGTTGCGCCAGGTCTTCGGAACTGAGTTCGAGGATGAAATAGGTTTTGTTGGAGTGGAACGCGATCTGCCGTGGGGCCACCGGCAACGGTTTGACCTTGATGCCTGGCAGATGCAGGTTGACCAGTTGGCGAATGCGCTCCACCGGGCCGACCTTGAGGTGCGCCGGCAAGCGATGGCGCAGTTCTTCGGAGTCGCAGTTGGCACTGGCCGCCAGCACGAACGAGGCCGAACCCAGCAGTTTGTGGTCGTGCAACGGCGACACGATGATCCCGTACTGACGCGCTTGCAGCACCAGTTCGATGGCGTGCTGTTCGAGCACCATCGACAGCACCTGACGAATCGCTTCCATCAGTTTGCGGAAACTCGCGCCCTGGTCGCTGTGCTGGTAACGGCTGTCCAGGCGCGGGCGTTTGCTCTCGCTGGAAAACGTCGCCAGATCACCGAGCATGGTCAGCAGCGTGCGGTACAACTCTTCCGGGTGAACCTGTTCCAGGCCGAGGTAATGGCGCAGCAGCATTTCTGTGCGGTTGATCAGTTGCAGCATCATGAAGTCGCCGATTTCCGCGCCACCGACCTTGCCGTTGGAGCTGATCCGCTCGGCAATGGTATCGCCCCGGTGGCCGAGCATGCTGATGACTTCTTTGAGGCACGACAGCAGGTAGCTGGACGAATGCGCTTGAATGTAGGTCGGCACGAAGTCGGGGTCGAGGCTGATCACGCCATCGGGCGTGGTGTCGAGCACTTCGCAGATTTTCAGCTTCACGTAGGCCTGGTCGCTCTGCTGCTCACCGAGCAACAGTTTGAAGTCCGGACGACCGCAGCTGACCTGGCTGGCGGAGTCGTCGCCGGCGTTGGAGTCGGCGACTTCCGCGTCGTACGCGGTGTAGCGCGCCAGCACGTCGGACTGCTCCGGGCGGCGAGACTCGATGTGGTTACCGGTCACCAGTGGCAGCGCCAGATAAATCGGCGTGTTGCCGGTGTTCGGCGGCACGTCCAGGGCCAACGGCTCGGTGTTGCCGCCGAGTTCGAACAGGCTGCCGTCCGGCAGAATCCCCGAGGCCTGGCTGATCACCAGCTTGCCCATGTTGAGGAACTGCAAGTCGATTTCCAGGTTGAGGAAGCCCCAGATGTAGCTGCCCAGCAACTGGGTACGCGTCTTCATCTGGTGGTCGTAGTAACGATCGTTGTGCTGGAAGTGCTGCGGACGCAGCAGCATGCCTTCCTGCCAAATGACTTTATGGGAATTCATGATCAGTCATCCGCCTTGGCGAGCGTTTCATGGGTATTGCGGATGCCGGCCTGATCGAGGGTCAGGTCAGCCACGGTGACTTCCAGCGGAGTGATTTGCACGGTGTAGCGCCATTTGGTTTCCGGCAGGTCACGGTAGGCCGCGAGTACGCCGACGTAGCGACTGCCCTCCTCCACGCTGAGCTTGAGCTCGATGGTTTCACCCGGGCGCAGCTCGAGTTCTTCGCTGGCCACCAGGTCCGGGACCAGGGATTCCTTGGCGCGCTCGTAGAGGCTGAAGAAATCAGCGTTCTCGAAAGTCACCGGGTGCTTGAGCTCCAACAGGCGCACAACAATCGGCGACGGACGACCGTTGAGGTCCGGGTTCAGCTGATCGCTGGCGGTCAGCTTCAGGTTGAGCTTGGTCACGGTGGAATACGGCGACAACGACGAGCAACCGGCCAACAGCACGAGGGCAGTGAGCGCAGTCAGTGTCTTGAAAAAAGCGGTCGAGCAGCGAGACATGCGCATCATCCTTGGTGGTCGGTGTGAAGGGTGGAAATCAGTCGGATCTGTTCTTCGTAGGCCTGGGCAAAGTCGCGGGCCAGCAGGCGTTCGCTCCAGTCATCGTCCTGACGCAGGGCCTGGTGATAACGCCCATAGGCTCTCCAGCGACTGCCGGAGGTGGCGAGCAGCGGCTTGCTGTCGCGCTCAAAGCGCAGGGTCAGCTGTTGTGGCGAGAAGTGTTCCAGGGTGCCGCGAACGGCGGCGCGGCTGGCGGTCAGCAACGCCACCTGATGCGCCTGCAAATCGCGGAACGCACGGGAGATCGCTTGCTCCGCCGGCAACTGGCCCGGCTTGTTGCCCTGCAACAAAATGCCCAGCGCTTCACCGGCATCGACGGCGAATTTCAGTGGATTCTTGTGGTTGCCTTGCACGGTGGTCTGGGCCAGGCGCAGTTCGTTTTTCAGTTCACTGCGGGTACGCAGGCTCTGCTGCAAACCGCCGACGCTCTGCTTGAGCAGGCGCGCGGCGTTCAGGGCCAGGGCTTCGCGGGCGTCGTGGTCGAGGCCTTTGAGATCCACGCCGAGGGCGGCACCGAAGTGCTCCCAGAAACCTTCGCTCTGACGTTCGACCGCTTTCGGCGGAGGGGCTGGTGCAGGCTCTGCCGGGGCGTCGATCAGCTCCGGGACCATCAGGCTTTCCATGTCGATGCGCGCGTAGTCGGCACGCTGACGGGTGTCTTCGATCGTGGTGCTCGGGGAAATCAGTTCGTCGATTTCCGAGTACACGCGCTCTTGCTGTTCGAGGGCGTTGAGCGGATCGAGATCGAGGAAAGCATCATCCGGAATGATGCTGCCCGCCGCCCGTGGACGGCCCACTTCACCGTCGAACGTCGCCGGGTCGCGCACCAGTCGCGCACGGATCTCGAAGTCACCCAGCACATAAATGCTGCCGTGCTCGATGCGCATCGGCTCGCCCTTGCGCAGGCGCGCGCCGCTTTCGCCGTCCTGAACACCGTTACTGCTGGTATCGGTCAGGAAAAACGTGCCTTCGCGGTAGCTGATCACCGCGTGGTGGTTGGACAGGTGACGCTTGCGGTCGGGGATGATCCAGTCGCAATCCTCGCCCCGGCCGATCACGCCACCGGCCTGCTTGAAGGTCTTCTGGCACAAATCCGTGGGCACGAACTGCTTGGTGTTCAGCATTTCGAAAACCAGTTCCATGGTGATACTCCTTGCGGTCACTTGCCGCGATTGACCGCCTGCGGATCACCCAATGGGCGATAGGTGTTGTCGTTGTATTTGTAGTTGCCGCTACAGCCGCCGAGGCCGCATAGAACGACGAGGGTCAGCAGGACGGCTTGCCAGTGACGAACAGACATCAGAGGGTCTCCAGGGATAGACAAAGCACAAAGCGCCGACCCGTTTGGGTGGCGCTGTTAGAAGCGAATGAGGTGAAATCGACGGTCTTTTGCCTACCCACCGAAGTCACCCAAATTGATATTCAGGCGACCAAGGCGATACAGCAGCGTGCGGCGCGGCAACCCGAGTTCGCGGGCGGCGAGGGTCTGGTTGCCGTCGTTTTTGCGCAGGCAGTCGAGCAGCAGGCTGCGTTCGACCTGCTCCAGACGTTCGCGCAGGTTCAGGCCGCTGTCTTCCGGCATGGCTTCCATGCGCAGGGAGAAATGCTCGGCCAGCAACTCGCCGCCTTCGCACAGCAATACCGCGCGCTCGACCAGACCTTTGAGTTCGCGCACGTTGCCGGGGAAGGCATAACCGGACAGGTGATCCAGCGCCGCGTCGGACCAACGCACCGCATCCCGTTGCAGAAACGCGCAAGCCTTGTCGGCGAAGTGCCGGGCCAGGTCGAGGATGTCGCCTTCGCGCTGACGCAGGGCCGGCAACTCGATCGGGAATTGCGCGAGGCGGTAGTACAAGTCCTCGCGGAATTTGCCTTCGCTGACCAGCACCGACAAATCCCGGTGCGTCGCAGCGATGATGCGCACGTCAATCTTGTGGGTGTCGTTAGAACCCAGCGGACGGATCTCGCCTTCCTGCAACACGCGCAGCAATTTGGCTTGCAGCGACAACGGCATGTCGCCGATTTCATCGAGCAACAAGGTGCCGCCATTGGCTGCGTCGAACAGCCCGGCACGGTCGCGGTCGGCGCCGGTGAAAGCACCTTTGCGGTAGCCGAACAGCTCGCTTTCCAACAGGTTTTCAGGGAACGCCGCGCAGTTCTGCACGATGAACGCCTGGGAACGTCGCGGGCCGCAGTCGTGAATCGCCCGCGCGACCACTTCCTTACCGGTGCCGGTCTCGCCGCGCAGCAGCACGGTGTAAGGGCTGTGCAAAACTTTACTGATCAGCGAATAGGTCTGCCGCATCGCCGAGCTCTTGCCGATCAGGCCATAACCGCTGGCGCTCGGGACGTTGACCGGAGTCGGCCGTGTATTGCCGGTCGGCTGACGCAAACGCTGCAGCAAGTGCAATTGGCCGAGCACGAACGAGCCCAGTTGACCGAGGGAATCGGCAAAGCCTTGCAGGTCGATATGCCGGCGACTGGCGCACAGCAGCAAACCTTCGACAGCCTTTTGCTGATTAACCAACGGCACGCACAACAGCGACTGCCAAGGCGTGGCCTGGAGCGGCAGGAAACTCGTTTCGTGCAGGCTGCCGCTCAGCTCGCTGAGGCTCACCACGCGGTTCTGGCACAGGGCGAATTGCAGCAGTTGTTCACCGTTGTAATCCGCCGGCAGGCTCGCCCCTTCCCGGGGTTGCAGAATGCCGTTCAGGCATTCGGCGTTCATCCCCAGGCAGGTGTGGGTCGCGTCCAGCAGGTAAAGTTGCGTCAGCTCGCAACCGCTGAGCTCGGCCAAACCGCGCACGAAGTCACCCAGCAGCGCAGCACCGTCCGCCGCGCGCGACAGGCTGGCGAACTGCGCCAGCAAGGCTTCGGCATAGACCAGCGGTTGCGGCACTTGAGTGAACATCACACCCACCTCAGGCGAACTCGCACATCACGCTGGCGTCGCCGTCGAGCGTCGCATGCACACGCTTGAGGCTTTCACCGGTGGCCATTGCATCGAGCAAACGGTCAGCCACCAGCGGCAGCACGTGCAGGTCGAGCAAGTGGTCGATCAGGCGCGCGCCGCTGTCGCTTTGGGTGCAGCGTTCGGCCAGGTGATCGACGAGGTCCTGCGAGTAAGTGAAATCGAGCTGACGACGGTTCAGGCGCTCGCCCAAACGACCGAGTTTGATTTCGATCAGCTCGCGCAGCACCGGGCCACCGACCGGGTAATAAGGCACCACGCGCATGCGCGCCAACAGCGCCGGTTTGAAGTGTTTGCTGAGTACCGGGCGAATAGTCTCTTCCAGCACTTCGGCGGTAGGGCGCGCGCCGTTTTCGCAGAGTTCGCTGATGCGGTCGCTGCCCAGGTTCGAGGTCATCAGGATCAGCGTGTTGCGGAAGTCGATCTCGCGCCCTTCCCCATCGTTGGCCACGCCTTTGTCGAAGATTTGGTAGAACAGGTTGAGCACGTCCGGGTCGGCTTTCTCGACTTCATCGAGCAACACCACGGAGTACGGCTTCTGGCGCACGGCTTCGGTGAGCATGCCGCCCTCGCCGTAACCGACGTAGCCCGGTGGCGCACCGATCAGACGGGAGACGGTGTGCTTCTCCTGGAACTCGGACATGTTGATAGTGGTGATGAAGCGATCACCGCCGTAGAGCAAGTCGGCCAGGGCCAGGGCGGTTTCGGTCTTGCCGACACCGCTTGGACCAACCAGCAGGAACACGCCGACCGGTGCATCAGGCTTGTTGAGGCCTGCGGCGGTGGCGCGCATCGAACGGTCCAGTGCATGAACCGCTTGTTCCTGACCACGAATACGGGTGCGCAGGTCGGTGGCGAAGCTCGCGACCTTGGCATTGTGTTCGCGGGCCAGTTGCGCCAACGGCACGCCGGTCCAGGCGCTGATGACTTCGGCCACCAGACGCGGGCAGACTTCGAAACTGACCAGACGCTCTTTGACTTGAGCTTCGGTCAGGGCGCGGTGGGTTTCGTTGAGTGCAGTTTCCAGGGACGCGACGCTTTGTGCTTCGTCTACGGGCAGGGTTTCAATCACGGTGCCTTCAGCGTCTTCTTCAACCGTGATGGTCGGTTCGACGGCAGCGGCTTCACGGGCCTTGGCCAATTGCTGACGCAGGTCCAGCAGACGCTCGGCCAGTGCTTTTTGTTCGGTCCAGAGGGTTTCCAGAGCGACCATTTCGTCTTCGGCGTCGGCCAGGCGATCTTCCAGAGCATCCAGTGCTTCATGATCGATCAGCAGACCGGCCTCGGCGTCGCGACGCAGGGCCTGACGCTGACGGCCACCTTCGGCCAGCTCGCCACGCAGGCGTTCCAGGCTTTCCGGGGCGGCGGCGAGGCTGATGCGTACTCGGGCGCACGCGGTGTCGAGCACGTCGACGGCTTTGTCCGGTAGCTGACGGCCTGCCAGGTAACGGGCAGACAACTCGGCCGCCGCCACCACCGCGTCATCACGCAGGTAGATGCCGTGGCTCTTCTCGTAAACCTGGGCCAGGCCACGCAGGATGGTCACCGCTTCGCTGACGGTCGGTTCGTGCAGTTGCACCGGCTGGAAACGACGGGCCAGGGCCGGGTCTTTCTCGAAGTATTTTTTGTACTCCGCCCACGTGGTGGCGGCGATGGTGCGCAACTCGCCACGGGCCAGGGCCGGTTTCAGCAAGTTGGCCGCGTCGGAACCACCGGCATTGCCGCCTGCGCCGATCAGGGTGTGAGCTTCGTCGATAAACAGAATGATCGGTTTTGGCGAGGCTTTGACTTCGTCGATCACGCCTTTGAGGCGACGCTCGAATTCACCTTTGACGCTGGCACCAGCCTGCAACAGGCCCATGTCCAGCGACAGCAATTCGACACCTTTGAGTACCTGTGGCACTTCACCGGCTGCGATGCGCGACGCCAGGCCTTCGACGATGGCGGTTTTGCCGACGCCGGCTTCACCGACCACGATCGGGTTGTTCTTGCGGCGACGGGCGAGGATGTCGACCATCTGACGGATCGCGCCATCACGGCACAGCACCGGGTCGAGTTTGCCGTCGCGGGCCTGTTGGGTCAGGTTGTGGGTGAAGCGCTGCAACAGCGATTCGCCCTGCGCCGCCGGTTTGCCGTTAGCCGCCGGTTGCTCCTGTTGCGACAGGGCAAATTCTTTCAGGCGATCGATGTTCAGCTTGGCGAGCAGCGGCTGATAGCGACTGCCGGCGTAGCGCATCGGATTGCGCAGCAGAGCGAGGATCAGCGCAGCGTCTTCAACCTGGGTCTGACCCAGTTCGAGGTTGGCCACCAGCAGCGCATCTTGCAGCCACTGCACCAGTTCCGGGGCGAACACCGGGTTGCGCGAAGCGCTGTGTTCGACCCGCGATTGCAGCGCGGCGCTGAGTTCACCGGCATCGACATCGGCGTCCTGCAACGCGCGTGCGAGTAAGCCGTTCGGACGCTCCAGCAGGCCGAGCATCAAGTCCTCGACGAGGATCTTGCTGCCGCCACGGGCGACGCAACGCTCGGCCGAACGCTCCAGATCACGGCGGGTTTCGGCGTCCAGCGCCTGGATGAGTTGTTGCAGGTCTACGTTGATCATGCTCACGTCCTTAATGAATTTTGCTGCCCAAGGTCACCACGCCGTCCGCTTTTTCGCGGCCCAGCCAACTGGTCCACCCCAGGCGACAGGCGTTCTGCTCACCGATGCGCAGTTCGCGGATTTCTTCCTGGCGCAACACCAGGCGAATGTCGTAATCGAGCGGGTCACGCAAGGTGAACCGCACCAGCGCGCACAGCGGCTGATAGCCGAAACCGATCGGCAGGAATTCGTGGAAGCGTTGCCAGTCGAGCTCGCGGATGTGAATGCGGAATTTGCCGCTGCGGTCGCGCACGTGTTCGCCCAGCACCAGGTCTTCGCCGAGCAGGCTGTTGGCGCGGCCCAGGCGATTGCGCTGCTCGTCGAGGATTTCGACGCGGCGCTCGATGCATTGCTCGATGGTCAGTTCGGCGTGCTTGAAGTAGTAACGCAGCACCGCTTCGATCAGCGCCGCCGAGTGCGCCCGCAAGCTGAGCAAACCGAGGTACGGCAGCAGGCGTTTCCAGTTCAGTTCCTGGGCCCTGCGGATCTCTTCGCCACCGAGGCCGATCAACGCAAACAGCTGCGCCGAAAACGGGTCGAGCGCCCCGCTCTGGAAGCTTGCGCGGTAGCGGTATTTTTTCCAGATCGGCAGCATCAGCCGTTGCAGGCGATGGTGGAACAGGTCGAGGAAGTTGCGGGTCGGATTGCCGTCTTCGCTGTCACCCAGGGCCTGTTCGCCATAGAACGCCGGCAGCGGCGAACCGGAACCGACCAGGCCAATCAGGTTGAAACGCAGACGCGCACGCATCTGCCCGTGCTCTTTGAAAAACTCCACGCGATCGACGTCGCTGCCAGGGAAACCCAGGCTCGGATTGGCCTGGAATTCCAGCTGGTCGTACAGGTCGTCTTCGCTCAGGTGCGGGTGTGCATCGCGCAGCCGGTCAATGACCAGCAGCACTGCCTGAAACAGCGAGTACTCGCGTATTACCCGGGTCAGCCCGCTTAAAGCAGGGGCTGCAGGCCCATACGTGGTGTCCATTGGTACACCTCTCCCTGTGTGCTTTTTACCCGCAGCTCGTGGAACGAATTGAGACTGGCGTAAAGCGCGAAAAACTCGTTAAGAACCGAAGCGAACACGAACAGGTCGCCCTCGCCGATATACCCTTCCGGGTCGATGGTCAGCTCGGTGCGCAACCCGCGTACCGGCAACCCTCGGTGCAATCTGTCGACGTGTTGGTGCTTGATCGACTTGAGCCCGCCCAGCAGGCGCTTGCTGACTTTTTCCGCGTGTTGGTCGTAGTAGCGCGGCAGGTCGTAGGTTTCGAGAATCACCTTCAACGCATTAACGTCGGCCAGCGACAGATAGTTGAGCGACATGTTGCTGATCAGCTTCCAGAGGAAGTCACGGTTCAGCGGCGGTGCGAAACTCGACGTGGCCGGGGTGATGTTGCGGAAGCTGAGGAACTCCGGGGTCTCTTCGCAGGCCATGCAGATGTCGCCGAGCTTGAGCTTGCGCGGCAGGTTCTGATTGGTGCACATCAGCTCGATCGACAGGGTTTCGTGGGCTTCGGTATGGCGGATGCCGAAGCTCAGGTAGGTGTCGAGGCCGTCGTGCAGCAAGGACGAACGCTGGCGGATGCTGTAATGCGGACGGCTGGTGGGCACGTCGAAACTCGGGTCGTGTTCGAAGGATTCGAACGGCACGTACTCCTGATAACCGAGGCCGCCGGGCTTCCAGCCGGTCACGGTTTCCACCGAAAACACGCCGCAGTTTTCCAGGTCGTATTCGGCCGGCAACAGCAGGTATTCGTCCTGCTTGCCATCGAGGCGAATCGGCAGCGCGTCGTGCTCGAACAGGTTAACGATTGGCGTGCAGTAGAGCTTCACGTTGTCCAGGGTCGGCCGCATGCGCATGATGCCGCTCTTGCGAATATCGAAGCGCAACTCCAGGCCGCGCATCTGCTTCAACGTGTCTTCCGGCAGCGCCTTGAGTAGATCCAGACCGTTGACATCGACGAACAGGAACTTGTCCTGGAAGGCGAAGTATTCCTGCAAATAGCGGTAGCCGCGGAAGGTGTTCAGCGGATACGGAATCAACGCTTCTTCCTCGGCAAAACCCACCGGCTGCACACGGTCGCCAGGCATCTTGAACGCCATCGGCTGGCCGTTCACACCGTTGATGGGCTTGCCGGCGCCGTCCAGCGGGATCAACTCGATGCCTTCGAGGTTGCGCAACAGGCTCAGGTAAAGCATCTGGCTGATGTAGCGCTCACCGGCGAAGTGCAGACGCAGACGACTCAGCTCCAGCTCGCCGAGGTGACCATCAGCGCTCATCTCCAAACGCAGGCTCAACAGCGAACCATCGCCCTTCACCGAGTAGGTCAACGCGGCCAGATCCAGCGCCTGGACTTCAGTCGGGTAGCACGTGCGGAAGCGGCAACGCACGTCATCGACCGGCACACTCTCCACCGGTGTATCACGCTCGACCTTCAACGCAGGCCCGGAACGCTTCAGCGGGTCGAACTGCAAAATGCTGAACGCCGGCAGCGGCCGCATGTAGTTGGGCCACAGCAACTGCATCAGCGAATGGCTGAGTTCCGGCAACTCGTCGTCGAGCTTCTGGCGCAGGCGACCGGTCAGAAAGGCAAAGCCCTCCAGCAACCGCTCCACATCCGGATCCCGCCCGGCCTGCCCAAGGAAAGGCGCCAACGCCGGGCTACGCTCGGCGAAACGACGACCTAACTGGCGAAGTGCGGTGAGTTCGCTTTGGTAGTAGTGGTTAAAGGACATGGGTTACCTGCCTGGTGGTGGTACTCATCAAAAAAATATCCTGTAGAGCGCGACCGTTACGCCGGCACAGACATAACCGGCGATCAGTAGGAAAGGCACAACCATGGTCCAGCCGAACGCCATGTAAGCGTCCTGAGACTGCCCAGCGATCAAACAACACACGCCATAAATCACCCATGGCACGATGTAAAAAGGGATGAACTTCACCGGCGCCCACCAGACCATTCGCAGCGCTTGTTGCTCGTTTCGGCTCTTCGCGGATCGGGACATCCACAGCGAAAATCCCAAAAGCCCAGGAATGCCCCACCACAACAGGTACTCCCAATGGGTGTGGGATGAATCGAACGTCGTGTACTCGCCAATCCACAGCTGATAGGAAGAGATCGTCAGTACAGCAAGCAATGGCCACCACAAGGCAACCATGAAGAAACTCAGTTGCGCGCGGCTAAGCATGGTCGGCCCCCGACGCGAGCTTCGAGGCTTTGGCGCCTGCAAATTTGCGCTTGTACCAGCTATCCAGCCCTGTGCTGAGAAGGATCGCCGTCAAGGTGAATGTCCCTTGGCCAATGCCATAGAGCAGCGCCCGCAGCGGATGATCCGGCAGCATCCACAAGAGAATCAGCCCCACCCAGATCGCCCACAGGATCAACTTCACACGTAGCACAGGAATCAGCGCCAGCACCGCGTTGAAGACGAGAAAAAACTCGTAGAGGAATTTGCTGGTAAGACGAATGTTCACGCCACGGGAGGTCAAACCGCCGTAGGTCGAGATGTACCAGTCGGCCGCGAAGTTATTCAGAAACGTATAACCCACACAGAAAACACTGTGGATCAACAGGCAGCAGATGATGCGCGTCGGCATGTTCATGCGGGAGGCACCGATGAGTAGCAACTGCCGGCGATTTCGATGGCCACCAACGAAATCAGGACCATGAAAGTCAGCGCGCAATGCAGCCATGACTGGCGCAGTCGCTTGCTGATTGCCGTAACAATCAGCAGAAAACTCAAGATCGCGATGCCGCCGAACAGATTGCTGTCGGCGATGAACATCAGGTACATGCGCATCTCGTCTGATACGTCAATCATGGGCAAAAGGCTCCATCCTTGAGGGTCCAACTGCGCTGAAGATCCTCGCGTTCGCGTTTGACGGAGCACGGTCGCGCCGATCAGGGATCGCAATCAACGCAACGGGCGATATTGTTCGACGGTTGCGCATCACGACTGGGCCGCTCCCTGTTTCCCGCGCAAGCGGACAAAGGCTGCGTTCATGACATGGCTCAGCACAATCGCCAACAGCGTCAAACCACCCGCCAACGCGCAATACGCCATGGCGCGAACGGGGTATTGCGGTAGCAGGTAAAACAGGATCGCCAGCATCATGAAGACCGTCACGCCAAACTTGATGGCCAGGCGATTGATTAAGACCAGAGCAACATTGAGGAAAACAAAAAAGTAAAAAACCAGGTACATGCCCATGCCGATGGCCACGCCACGTGAGGTCAGGCCGCCGACGAGCTGTTTGTAGATAGGCACTGCAAAGTTATTGAGCACGATGTAGAGCACGCAGGCCAGCGCATGCACGATCAGACCGATGACTCGACGGCTATTCATGCTCAGCTCCGGTCATGGCTCTATCGGCACTCAGAATCTGGCGTTGCTGAAGATAAATAACGCCCTCGCCGGCGAAGAACATCACGTTATCGACAGTGAATGGCTCACTGTTTTCTTCTCCAGATTTCAGCCAACCTTGATCCCACAATGATCCATCATCATTTCTGATCTGAACGAAATAATAGGGCCGTTCAGATTTGGTGATTTCGACGAACTGGCCACCCTCAGCACCGCCACGCCATTTCGCATTCGGGTACTCGCTCAACACGCGAGGCTGATCTTTCGAAAAGTCCATGTAGGAAACGATCACCACGAGCGCCACGCAGGCGAGCGCACCCATCGCCATCAGGAAGCGCTGTAGCCAGATCATTTCGACACAGTCCGGGCGAACGGATGGGGACGCAAGAGGCGAGTCATCTCAGCTCCAACAATAACTTTCAAATCATGCTTCCCATATAAAATATTAGGGACAGCCCACTTTTTCGTTCTTTTTTTTCGTGCTCTTGCAAAGAGCATCCCGATCACTGAACCCAGCTCAATTTTCCAGAACCCTGTAAGGTGTATTGCTGATAAAAAAATTCAACCAATGCTTTTTCGGGCTAGAAAGCCCCAACGTAAAAGCCTTGCTCGACTTATCAAATTCTATAAATACAACACCCACTGTTTTTTCATCTTCGTCGGCGCGCATATCCAACTCCAACTCGGAAAAAAGAGGTGTACGGTAAACCTGACTGGGGTTGTTTAAATCGGTGAATCGCAGATAGACAAAGTCTCGCGGGGTCAAAAGCGAGCTTGCAGGAACAGACTCGATAAGATATTGGCCAGACGGACTTTTTTTCGAATAGTCTGGCGCACGACCTAAAACCTCAACCACAATTATTGCAATAGCAATCAACAAGCTACACAACAAGACAGCCAAGCTTATGGCGTACTTATGTCCGATCTTCATTTAGCAGATATCTCAATAAGTGCAGACGTTACGGGTTCGTACATAATGTCCGAATACACGCGAAAATCGCCGCCCTTCTTATTCAGATCACGATAGTCTCGAAAGTCACTGTTTTGAACGAGCATGTAGTGTTTGCCTTCGAGCTCTCGATATCGACGTACGGCCTCATCTTTTTGCTGTGTGCTTTGCTGTCCTCTCACACCCTGATATTGCGACTCCGCCATAACGGCATTCATTTGGGCAGCCAGTTTCGCGTTAGCTTTTGCTCCCTCAACGGGGTCCGTCACTAACTTATCGAAATTCCAGTAGCCAAGAATCTGACTGAACAGAGCTACTCCATCGTTGAAATCGTAGGAATCCTCGATATAAAAGCCCAATTGCGACGGGGTAAACACGATACTCTTATCCGTTACAACGACTACACCTTCAGCAATAGCTCGCATGTTGAAGTTAGCCAGTGCCGCTCGAAGCTCATTCACCTCATCAGAGCCTGCCTGCTCAAACTCGACTACTTTGTTATTTGAATAACCAAATTTCTCAGCAGCACTGGCAACACCATTAAACGCAACCGGATAACACCCAGAGGCTTTACCGGAAAACGCTCGACGGAGCCTGCTTTTGATCAGAGTGACTCCAGCTGGACTATTCCAAGTCTCCCTCAAATGCTTTATCGCAGAATTTGCACGTTCAAAACCGGAAACCCAACTCATTTTAACGATGGATTCTTCTATGTATTCCTTGGGCGCGAAAACATCATGCTTCTTTACTTCATCATCCATCCCGCCTTCATCAGTCGGCCATGGCTTACCATTGAACCAATGGTTCATAAGGTCTGCGGCAACTGGCCATTTCATTTTTTTCATCGTATCTGGAATATCAGTGATCTTGAACTGACGCGCAGTCGCAGACTGTCCGACTTTATTACTTGCCGGAGTCATGGTCGTTGCCACTGTTGTTGCTGCCATTTCCATATCCCTCTAACAGTTACTCCAGGATCCGATTGTCACTGGCGGTGAAAGCAAATAACTAAGCGAGTACAACTCTGGTTTGAGGCTCAATGACCAACTCAACCGCCTCCGCAGTAGCCGAGAAGACTCTTTGTGTTTTGCCGTCCGCTCCCGTCACACCGCTAATGATCTTCCCCGAGGCCGTTTTAAGCGTGTACTCCACCCCGGCGAGCGGCTTTCCGCTCTCTTGGCAATTGATCACAAAGTGCTCGTTAAACGGCCACTGAATCTCCACCGGCAACGGCGGAACAAACGGCACCGGCGTATGCGAATTCCCGATAATCACCGTCGAAGACCCAGCCGTAACCTTATTGCCATGAGTACCAACAGAACCCACCGTTGCCGCCGACTTACCATTGATCAAAACGGTCGTCGCAAGGTCGCCAACCAACGCGCCACCGCACGCCGAGGCATCGCCTTGGCTGGCAGCTGCGAGGCCGTCGAAGAACACGTCGCCGGACCCGGCGACGATCGGGTTGGTGCCGTGGCCGGGGAGCGGGCAAGCGGTGGGGTCGGTGACGCGTGCTGCGGGTTTTCCTGACATGGGGCTCTCCTTAATTGACCTTGGCTTGATGACTGTTCATTGCTCAACCACACACTGGAATTTTCCAGCCCTCGTAACCCGTCGCTGTCGGATAGATCGCATGAGCGTTTACCCATTGCGCCCGTTCATCCGTCGTGAATTCGTTCTGCCAAATCAACCATTCAGACGACTTCAACAACGTGCCGTCTTTTGCGTACACCCTGAAAAAGGCTTCACTGGTGAAAAGACGGAAGATCTTTCCGGGGATGCCCAGAGCCGAATACTGCGGAATGTAGGAATTGATGTAACAAGTCCCAGGCTCGTTCCAGACTGTGGAGTACACGTGAGCGAGCCTTGAAGCCGTCACTTTCATGTAGCAGGCAGCCAACATCAGGGCAGCGGCAGTCAGGGCGATCAGCAGCAAAGCGCGGCGCACGATCATTGCCAACGTACTTGGAACCCTCAATCGCATATCCCTAGTTCACCTTCACTTGACCGCTGCCATCCAGGCGCGCGGCGAAACTGACCTGGCGCTTGAAACCATCAACTTCCAGCAGGCCTTCGATGCTGAAGGACAGGCGAAGCTGATCGTTGTCACGCGGCAGGGAGATGACACGCACGTTGCTCAGGCGTGGTTCGTAGGCTTCGATGAAGCTTTCGATGGCCAGGCGGGCCTGACTCAGGGAGTCGTGCAGGCTCAGGCGCATGTCATTGAGATCGGGTAGCCCGTAATCGGACAGCGTTTGCACGCTGCCCGCACGGGTGCTGAGCATCTTGGCCAGATGGGCAGCCACGGACGCCATGGCGGAAACCTCGCGGCTCCAGCCGACGCGTTTGTCCGCGTCGCCACCCAGGCGTTCGAAAAGGCTGCCGTATCCAGTCATGAGTTAGGCTCCGCTTACTCTTTGTCCAGCTTGCCAACCAGCGACAGGGTGAAATCGGCACCCATGTACTTGAAGTGCGGGCGCACGTTCAGGCTGACGCGGTACCAGCCAGGCTCGCCTTCAACATCGCTGACGATGATCTGGGCTGCGCGCAGTGGACGACGGCCACGGACTTCGGCGCTCGGGTTTTCCTGGTCGGCCACGTACTGACGGATCCACTTGTTGAGTTCCAGCTCGAGGTCGGTACGTTCTTTCCACGAACCGAGTTGCTCGCGCTGCAGCACTTTCAAGTAGTGAGCCAGGCGGTTGACGATCATCATGTACGGCAGTTGGGTGCCGAGCTTGTAGTTCAGCTCTGCAGCCTTGCCTTCAGCACTGATGCCGAAGAACTTCGGCTTCTGCACCGAGCTTGCAGAGAAGAACGCCGCGTTGTCGGAGCCTTTGCGCATGGTCAGGGAGATGAAACCTTCCTCGGCCAGTTCGTATTCACGACGGTCGCTGACCAGTACCTCGGTAGGGATCTTGGTTTCGATTTCGCCCATGCTTTCGAAGTGGTGCAACGGCAGGTCTTCAACCGCGCCACCGCTCTGTGGGCCGATGATGTTCGGGCACCAGCGGAATTTGGCGAAGCTGTCGGTCAGCTTGGTGCCGAACGCGTAGGCGGTGTTGCCCCACAGGTAGTGCTCGTGGCTGTTGGCGACGGTTTCTTTGTACACGAACGATTTGACCGGGTTTTCTTCCGGATCGTACGGGTTACGCAGCAGGAAACGCGGCACGGTCAGGCCCACGTAACGGGAGTCTTCCGACTGACGGAAGCTCTGCCATTTGGCGAATTGCGGGCCTTCGAAGTGATCTTTCAGATCTTTCAGGTCCGGCAGACCGGTGAAGCTTTCCAGGCCGAAGAATTTCGGGCCGGCGGCAGCAATGAACGGCGCGTGCGACATGCAGGCAACGCTGGACACGTATTGCATCAGTTTCACGTCCGGCGAGCTTGGGGACATGAAGTAGTTGGCGATGATCGCGCCGACTGGCTGACCACCGAACTGACCGTATTCAGCGGTGTAGATGTGCTTGTACAGGCCCGACTGCATCACTTCCGGCGAATCTTCGAAGTCGTCCAGCAGGTCGTCTTTGGAGACGTTGAGGATTTCGATCTTGATGTTTTCGCGGAAGTTGGTGCGGTCGACCAGCAACTGCAGGCCACGCCACGACGATTCCAGGGACTGGAAGTCCGGGTGGTGGAGGATTTCGTCCATCTGACGGCTGAGCTTGGCATCGATCTCGGCGATCATGCGGTCAACCATGGCTTTCTTGACCGGCTCGCCGTTGTTCTGCGGCTTGAGCAGTTCTTCGATGAACGCCGACACACCGCGCTTGGCGATGTCGTAGGCTTCGTCGTCCGGGGTCAGGCGGGTTTCGGCGATGATGCTGTCGAGAATGCTGTATTCGCCGTTCTCGTTGCTCTTTTGCTGTGCTGCGCTAGTGCTCATTGTGTTGGCTTCCTTGGCTGATAGGGGCTCAGGCGTCCTGGGCTGCGGCGTTCAGGCCCAGTTCACCCAGTACGCGACCGCGGGATTCGTCGTCGGCGAGCACGCCTTCGATGGCTTTGCGGAACGCAGGCGCGTTACCCAGCGGGCCTTTGAGGGCCACCAGCGCGTCGCGCAGTTCCATCAGTTTTTTCAGCTCAGGCACTTGCTCGACCAGCGAGGCCGGGTTGAAGTCCTTCATCGAGTTGACGCGCAGTTTCACAGCCAGTTCTTCAGTGTCACTTTCTTCCTGAAGACGGTTCGGCACGCTCAGCGTCAGGCTCAGCTCTTGCTTGGCCAGCACTTCGTCGAACGTCATTTTGTCGATGCTGATCGGCTTGCGATCTTCGACTTTGCGTTCGTCCTTGCGGTGGGTGTAGTCACCGATTGCCAGTAGTTTCAGCGGCAGTTCAATCTCTTCCTGAGCACCGCCGGTGGCGGGTTTGAAGGTGACGTTGATGCGTTCCTTGGGGGCTACCGAGCCTTCTTTGGCCATGGCTTTTCTCCTTGCGGTTGTGGCCCTGGGGCCTATTCGAGTACCACTTCGAGATCGAGGTGGCACAGCCTGCGATAAATCTCTTCCTTGCGTTCACGCACTGCATGATTCTGCGGTAACAACTCGCAGCAGCTATGCAGCAAATGCAGCACTTCCAGCGCAAGATCGGGCTCCCAGGCGTGCAGGCCTGAGTCCTGTAATGTTTGGTCGAGGGTTTCGAGTTGGGTCTTGGCCAGTTCGTATTTCTTGGCCATGAAGCACAGCCGTGCGAGGGCGAACTGCCAGAAAAATCGGACCCGCCCGCCGTGAGCACTTTGCAAGCCTTGCTTGAGGATCTGCACGGCGGCCTTGAGGCCGTCCTTGCGCAGAATCGGCAAGACTTCTTCCAGGGCCAGTTCCCAGGCCGGCTGGGTATCGGCGACTTCGACCTTGCGCGGCGCACTGGCGCTTTGCAGGTGCGGCATGACGTTGGCGCCGATCCAGGCGCGGGTGGCCGGATCGGCGAACGGCGCGCCGTCATGGAAACGCAATTCGATGATGCCGGGCAGACGCTGAACCAAAAGCGCGAAGTGGATTTCCACTTCGCGCATTGCCATCTCGGCGTTCAGCCCCTGAAGGCATTCCCAGACCATTCGCTGGCCATCGAACCAGAACGGCGCCTTCGCCAGGCTCGCCTCCAGCTCTACCAGCAGATCAGCGTATTTGCCCTGATCGTAGCGGTCCTGATAGGCCTTGAGTTTGTCCGCCGGCAGCCCGCGTAGAACGGTGATCTGTTCAGCGTTGCGCTCGGGCACCGCATCGATGGGCAGCCACAACAACGTGCGATTGAGGCGCAGGGCGCGCAGATCAGTAGCCTTCTGCTTGAGCCACCAGGCACACAGCGGACGGGCGTTTTCCTGCTGGGCACGCAGGGCCTTGTGGGCTTCTTTCTCGTTATCGATCGGTGCGCCGGGGGTGAACAGCTGAGTCGCGGCCTGCTTGACCTGCGCCACCGCGGCGCCCACCACACCGGGTTCCGGCTGATTGTCGGCGGCGCGCTGGACCATGTTTTTCAAGCGACGGGAAATCGGCAGCAGCAACGGCGCGTCATCGCCCAGGTGCTCGGTGCATGCGGCATCGAGGCCTTCAAGGTGTTCGACCAGCCGCCGGAACATCGGCAACTGCTCTTTGATCGCGACGTTTTCGGTCAGCACCTGCTCAAGACGCGGCACCAACCAACTGATGGCAGCGGAGCGAGTGCGGGCCTTGTTCGGGTGAACCTCGGCCCAATGGTTTTCACAGAGGTGGTGCAACAAACCGACGCCGGCCAGGAGCCCCTGGAAGGATTCACGCTGGTACAGCGCCCAGGTCAACCACGCGCCAACACGCAAATCCTTGGATTGTGTGCGCAGCAGGTTTTCGCTGTTTTCGCGGATTTTCAGCCAGTCGATCTGACCGCTTTCGTGCATGGACGAGGCTTTACCCAACTCGCTTTCCAACGCCTCATATTCGCTCGAAAAGCGAACATCCTCGCCCGCGAAATTCTCTTTGGAAACAGAGGCTTTTGCGAGTTCAAGGTAATGGGCGGAAAGTTTGCTTGAGTAGGACATCCGTGACCTTTAATTAGGATTACAGTCTTCGGCCATTGGAGTTGAAATGGCGCTGGACAGTATCAAAGAGCTGCGATGAGTCTCATCCAATTGAGTTCGCGCTCTTTCAAGGCGCGCATCCTAATCATAATGATGGCCATTAGCAAGCATCCGATAAAACAATAAAACTGCGTCTTCGTTGTTGCTGTAGGAGATCACCCTATAGGGCACAGGGGATCCCCTGACGCCGGTTTTTACCTCCCCACCTTCGACGCATCGCCCCCGCAGCCATTGAACCCGAGCGGTTCATCAACGCCGCCAAGCATCACTGAACATTCACACCCTGAAGCGGAACCCAGCATGACAAAAATAAAACATGAAAAATGTAGGAGCTTTCCGAAAAGTTACAGTCATCCATGGACGTAGCAATAACTGACAATAAGAAATAAAAGATGCCATCAAAATGATGGCACTTTTTATTTCACCCATCTTCCTCCAAACACGTACTCAGTTCGCCTCAAACTTCTTACAAAAGTATCGAAAGCCATTCGCGCATCGCAGACACAACATTCTGAAATGCGGAAAACTCTGACGTACTTTCTGGACGCGTCCGACATTCATTCTTTTTCCCTCTTGTTAGCGTGCTGGGCAGTTTGCGTTTGCTCACGCCGGGCATGGCTTGGGCACCGCGATTTGTCTCCTCTTCGGCTTAAGGACAAGCCACGGAAAAGCAAAAGGATAAGCGCATGTTCGCCCCGGCCAATGCTGCTCACTTCACGTTACTGATCCCAACGGTTCGCAACGATTTCAAAGTACTGGCCTTTGAAGGCATTGAAGCCATCAGCACCTTGTATTCGATCCAGATCGAGCTGGTTAGCGAATACCCTGATTTCGATCTGGAAAGCTTGCTCAGCCAGCCCGCGTTTCTCCAGTTCGGCCTCAATGGTGAAGGCATTCATGGCCGTATCGAAGATGTGCGCGTAGGTGAAGCTGGTAAACGGCTGACCCGTTATCACCTGACCCTGGTGCCCGCACTGCACTACTTGCAGTTCAGCCACAACCAACGGATTTTTCAGCACCTGACGGTGCCGCAAATTATCGCTCAGGTCCTCCAGGGGCATGGCATTCAGGCCGATGCTTTCACCTTCAGCATCGGAACGAATCACGAGCGCGGGTACTGCACTCAATACGCGGAAAATGACTTCGAGTTCGTCCAGCGGCTGTGTGCCGAGGATGGTATCGCGTGGCACCACCAGCATTCCCGGGAAGGCCATGTGCTGGTGTTCACCGACGACCAGACCGTCTTCCCCAAGCTGGGCGAAACCCCTTATCAGCAAGACTCCGGCCTGGTGGCGGAACATTCGGTCGTCAGCCAGTTCTCCCTGCGTTTCAGCACCCGCCCCAGCACGACCACCCGCCGACACTACGACCTGCAACGCCCGAGTCTGTTGCTGGAAAGCCGCTTCACAACCGAGTTCACTCCTGAGCTTGAAGACTATCGCTACCCGCTGCTTTTCGAGAGCGAAAAACGCGGTAAACAGCTCGCCCGGCAGACCCTGGAACGGCACCGTACCGATTACCAATTGGCCGAAGGCGAAAGCGACCAGTCGACCCTGCGCAGCGGTCATTTTTTCAGCCTGACGCAACACCCACGCGAAACGTACAACGATCTATGGCTGCTGCTCAGTGTCACTCACGCTGGAAAACAACCCCAAGTGCTTGAAGAATCAGTCATCAGCGCTGCCGAACCTGCGGACGGCTTTACCCAGGGCTACCGCAACCGCTTCAGCGCGATTCCCTGGGACGTGTTTTATCGGCCACCGATGCCTCCCCGAAAACCTGTGCTGGTTTGCCAGACCGCGCGTGTCACAGGACCTCCCGGAGAAGAAATTTATTGCGATGAGTACGGCAGGGTTCGTGTCGAGTTTCCTTGGGATCGGGCAGAACTCAACAGTGAAAAAAGCAGTTGCTGGTTAAGGGTTGCATCCAGTTTGGCGGGCGAAGGTTTTGGGGCAGTGACCATCCCACGCGTTGGCATGGAAGTGGTCGTGACATTTCAGGAGGGCGATCCGGATCAGCCGTTGATCACCGGTTGCGTGGTCAACAAGGTCACGTCCGTCGCTCATCAATTGCCCGAGAACAAGACCAGAACTGTCCTGCGCAGCCAAAGCTCGCCGCGCAATGGCGGCTACAACGAACTGTCGATTGAAGACCGTACCGGGCAGGAAAAAATCTACCTGCGCGCCCAACGCGACATCGAGCAACTGATCCTCAACGACAGCCACAGCGTGATCAGTAACGACCGCTTCGAGCAGGTGGACAACAACAGCACCAGCCTGATCAAGGGCGAGGAATTCCACACCACCGAAGGTGTGCGTAGCACGGTGATTGGCGGTGATGAGCTGATCACTATCAGCGGCAATAGCAGCACGACGTCCGCGGGGTCGCTGGTGATTCAGGCCGGGCAACAGGCGCATGTCACCGCTACCAACGTGGTGATCGATGCCGGCATGAGCCTGACGTTCAAGGCAGGTGGTCATCACATCGTCATCAACGCCGGCGGGATTTTCAGCAGCGTGGCCATTGTCGAGGGCGGTGCGCCCCTGGCGGGTATTCCGCCGCTACAAGCGCTACAGGCTGTGCCCAGCAATCCGAATCCCGTTATCGCCAGCCCACTGTCTATCGTCACCGGCGCCCGCCAGCAGGCGGCGGACTACTGCCCGCTTTGTGAGGCCTGTCTTGCTGGCCAATGCAACATTGGAGAAGTCGCATGAGTACGCTTGAACAATGGCTACACGAGCAATCGCGATCCGGGCGGGATCTCTATCTGATGCTCGACACTGACGATCAGCTCGACGAGCGCATGGCGTTGGCCAAGGAACTGGGAGCCGATCAGTACCGCAATTTGTATGTGGGTACGGCAGCCAACTCAATGGCGCCAACAGGCCCTGTTCTTTTCCATATTGGCACCGTCAAACATCCACTGATCCAGGCACTGCTCGCCACTCCAGAGCGTCATTGGGGCTGGCTGGCGAGCGCCACCAACTTTGACCTTGATGCGTTGGTCACTCACTGGCGCGACCGGCTGGTAGTCGGTGAGCGGCCGAATCAAGCGGTGTATCGCTTCCACGATAACCGCGTACTGGGGCGTGCCCTGACCTATCTGCAACTTGAGCAGCGCGCCGAATATCTTGGGCCGATCGCCAGCGTCTGTTACTGGCACGCTGAACAATGGACCGTCACTGACAACCCTGACCCCGGGGAACACCCACTACCGCTCGAACCGGCGTGGCAGAAAACCCCGACGCCGGAGATTGTCTACGCGAACGTGCAGTTCGATAACACTCGCCGCTACCTCGTCCGTGAGCACACCGAAGCCTTGGCGACCCTCGCCGAGCAGATGAATGTGGATGACTGGTTATGGGGACAGGTTCAATTGGCCCGTTTATGGGGATGGCAGCAACCGGAGCAGGTGCATTTTTTGCTGACCCAGAGCCTGCACGCGCCGGGTTACCTTCCGCCCCGGTCCTGGCTACCCAAGCCCGAAGAAGCCCCAACGGCACATTTTGAGCGCGTGTATCAGCAAGCGCTGTATTGGCAGGGGAATGTTCCCCTATGAGGTTTGTATTTCAAGGCTTGAGCCTCGGTGGTTGTCTGTCTCTGATCCTGGGGTGTTCGGTTGTTGGTAAGCCAGAGACTTTTACTTTCGTTCCCGATTTCCCTCCTGACTTCACGTACGACCTGACGGCCACCTACGTGCCCGCCAAAGGGCAGACGTGCACGGTGCCAGGTGGGAAAGATACTCAGCTTGGCTTCAATAAAATCTACATGGATTACGAAGCCACTTCCGAGATCCCGCTTTACAGAACCGTGAGCGACTGCCCGCTTGCGCTAAACCATGTGGAGATCAAAATCACGGGGATTTTTGGCCCGGGACGAAGTAACAGCAGCTACGACTTCGCCTCCTTTGCCGTGCGCCCGGAGTTGTTGGAGCGGCACATGGGCACTTTCAACGCTGACGGCGCAGGTGAGTTCTTTGGCGAATGCCAGTGGGCTTTTCGCACAGTCGGCCCCAAGCGTTACCTAATAAAACTGCTCACCTGCAAAAAAATGGATGTACAGGGAAATGTCGCCCGAAGTCGCCCTTTCACGGCGTACACACTGACTCAGCTATCGGGGAAAACCGTGAGGTTGAAAATCAAATTAGCCGATGAAGAAAAACCCGGCTGGGGTGACACCTGGGTTCAAGTTCCTGGTGGTTGGAAACGCTGTATGGGCAAAGGCTTTGAAGATCAGCGTGGCTATTGCAATGGAAATTACAAAGATTTCAGCACTTTCAGAATGGTGGACGAAAGAGTCTGCACTATTTACCCAGGGTGCACGGAAAACAAGGACACGAACCCATGAGCCTCAAACCTTTAGCCGCCAGTGACGCCCCCTTCATGACGGGTAACATCCATGCCTGCCCACTGCGTGGTCATTCGACAAGCTTTCAATTAGTGGACGAATTCGGTGATGGCAAACCCTATGCCGGTTTAACCTTCGAGATCACCGATTACGAAGATACTATCTACACCGGAAAACTGGATGCTACAGGTTCCGGAAAGGTGGATAACCACTACTGCGGCCCAGTAGTGCTCAAACTTAACCAGCCCTTTAAAGGTGCAGAAGCACTCTATAAGGATTTAAGAACAAGACCACACTACCCCCTCCCCATCACCGAACTTCAAGTGCGCGCCGAGAAAACCCGCTTTTTCAACAAATCAGGCGTACGAACCCAAGCCAATCCCGCAAAAGACCTCGCAGCCCCCGCTGCCTATTACCAGATTGAAGTGAGTGAACTGGTAAAGCATGTGGCGCATTTGCCGCCGCTGGCCTTTCGTCGCGATCCACCCAATATGGTGGTGCACAAGCTGCTGCGATCCACTCCCAAAACCAGAGCGTTCACTATTGTCGATAAAAACATCCCGGATGGAGGTATAGGTGCGGTCTTCAGTCAGATGGACATGGCCACAGTCGAATTGGGGTTTTTCCCGCCACCGCCCAAACCAAAGGGCATTGCCCTGCTGCCGAACAAGCATCATGTGATGGAAGTGCGCCCAATGAGGGCGCTACGCCCAATGCTGTCGACCGGCAGCGAATTTTGCGCGCTCAATCTCTATCAACTGGCCTTGATGTCGACCCTGAGTTACACCGACTTTGGTCAGGAGCCGGATACACAACCCGTCAGAACGGACTGTGTGAGTTTTCCCTTGCAGCCCAGCAGCGGTAACTGGTTCGGCCATGCCCTGCCACAGTTTGATGAGTTGTGGAAAGTCGATGCCACGCAGACGAAAAAGTACTACCCGCTGTATGAAGAGGTGCCTTATTCGAAACGGCTGGAAGTTATGCCGTTCGACCCGTTGCTCTACCCCGAGGTCAACAATCCAGAGTTGGGTGACGAGCAGGAGCACCCAGCCAAACTGCACTTTCTCGATGATCGCAAACAAGTCAAAAGCTCGGACACGCAGGCATTTATCACCCATCACGACGAATTGATATTAATCAGCGTGCGCGGAACCAATGAGCTGCTGGCCGATGGCCTGCGTGATGCGGATGCCCAGCAGGTTCCTTTTGAAGAAGGGGAAGGCAAAGTCCATAACGGTTTCTACGGAGCCGCCAAGGTCGCCTACACGTTTGTCGTGAGCTACCTGGAAAAATTCTACAGCGGACAAAAACTGCTGATTACCGGGCACAGCCTCGGTGGAGCGGTGGCGCTGTTACTGGCCGAGATGCTGCGACGCGATCCGCAATATGCGCCGGATATCGTGCTCTACACCTACGGCGCACCCCGCGCCGGCGACGCAACTTTCATCGAAAGCGCCCAGCCCCTGAACCATCACCGGATCGTCAAACACAACGACCCCGTACCGAGCGTGCCCGCCACCTGGATGAACACGCCGTCCAAGTCGATGTATCTCAAACACGGGGCGGTGATTGTATTGACCCCCGTCATTGGCTTGGCATACCTGGTTGTGAACATGATCAACTTCAGGGGCGAGCCCTACGGTCACCACGGCAAGCTGCGCCACTTCATGCCGGTGATATTCGGCAAAGAACACAAGTCTTCGATTCTGTGGGAGCCGGGTTGCAGCACGATCAATGATCATGGCTGCGCAGAGGCGTTACAGCAGATCGATGGCCTGCCCCAGCGCGGTTCACTCCTAGAGCAAGTGATGCAAGCTGCGGATCACTCGATGGTCGGCAGCTACATCCCCGGTTGCTGGGCCAGCCTGCGGCGTTGGCAGGAGGCCCAGGAGCTCAAGCGCTCACTGGTGACCCTGAGGGAGTTCGACTGGATCAAAAACGGTTTGGAAAACATCAGCAGACAATTGACCGACCTCGAGAGGCAAATCGACAGGAATCCTACCGCGCATGCCAATTACCATCAAGACGACCAAAAGAAGCGGGCTCTGAAGGAGGAAAAGGAAAAGATCCAGATGACCCAGGCTCGACTCGTTGCGCTGCACAGCCAGCAAGTCACCGAGGCTGACGTTTATGGCAGCTACGCCGACCAGCCCGAGTGGGTACAGGAAAATCTGCTGCGCTGGAAAGCCCATCCGGAAAACATCGTTCAGGAACAGTTGGCGATGATTCCACCAGTGGCCGAAGACCACGATGCAGCCATTGCGGCAATGACCGGAGGGCATGCCGTCGGCCTGCCATTTCATCTGGATATTGATTCGATTGTGTAGCTTTGCTGGTGAAACGAGCGCTGGATCATTTGCCAGTGCAGGAGATGGCGGCGCATAGCGCCAAGGCATAGCCAGTACAGATCACTCCCACGCAGAGCGTGGGAATGATCAAAGGCCTACAGAAACTCAATCAAGCATTCGGGCAAGGCACCGGTGCCCAGTCGCCCAGGTCCGGGTTCTTGCACATGCTGTTGACCTGAGTGTTGCCGGCGCTGGCAACTTGCTTGCTTTCCGCCTGTTTGGCTTGTGCGGTCTGCAGGGTTTTCTCGGTGGTGACCGCTTCTTTCGGCACGGTTGGCAGCACCGGTTTTTTCGCCGGTTTCACTGCTTTTTTGCTCTTGGTTGGCGCCACGACCGGCGTGGTGTCGGCGGTTGCCACAGTGACCACGTCAGTGCGCTGCACACCTACTTGCTGCAGGTCTTTTTCGTAGGCCTGGGTGTAGTTGTTCAGGTCTTCGCTGGCTTTACCGTTAACCGCGACGATCAGGTCGTTGGACTCTTTGAGGCCCGCGACGATTTCAGCCAGGCGCTTGCGGCCTTCGGTGTCGTTGACGGTCTTGGCCTTGCGGTCGGCGACCAGTTTGGTGAACGCGTTCTGGTAGCACTGCTGCGAAGTCTTGGCGTACGCGGTGCTGCGGTCGATGTCGGCGGTGCTTTTGTTGACGTCGGAGGCGTAGGACGCGATGCGCTGGTTGTCGTCGGCGATCTGCTTCTGGCGCTCGGTGTAGTAACCGGTCGCGCCACCGGCCAGGGCACCGCCCGCGGCACCGATGGCGGCGTTGCGGCCACGGTTCTCGGAATCGACCAAGGCACCCAGCAGTGCACCGCCGACAGCGCCGACGGCCGCGCCGGTGACGACCGACTTGGTCATGTTCGAGTCAGTGGCACGCAGGTGCTGCACCGGCTCATAGCAGTTTGGGTAGTACTCGACCTTGGTGCTCGAGGCGACCTTGGAGGTCGGCGACGTGGCGCAACCGGTCAGTACGGTGCTGAAGCCGACGGCCATCAGCAGCAAGTGACGCTTGGAAAGCGAAGCAAAAGGTTTACGGGAGGAAAGCATAGTTGTGTTCTCTTTTAAGTTTGACCAGCTCAGCACGGCCCACCGCCGCCTGAGTCCCTTCCAAGCTCGCTGTACAACGAACGATCAAGACCGCTGGGCGTTCGATGCGAGCAATTCCTTCAATATCGCCGCCGGGTCGGCTCGCCGTTGCTGACGATAATCACCGACATGACGAACGAATAACGTGGCGCGCGTTACCAGGCTCTTGCCCAGTACCGGCTTGCGCTCCAACTCTTCCTTGATGCGTTGAAACTGCGCCTGGATCACGGCATCGGTGTAGCGCGTGCCGGTCGCGAGGTTGTCGATGTAGATCGCCACCGCGCCATCCAGCGCGCTGCGGCCATTGTCGATGGCGGTGGCGAACAGCCTGGCGCTGGCCTCGTCCTTGGCGTCCACGGCCTGCTGGCGACTCTTCTGCAAATTGGTCAGGCGAATGTTGTAGTTGTTGACGGTCTCGGCCACCAGGGCCGCCGACTGGATCAGGTTGCCGGCCGCTTCCTCGCGCTGCTGGGCGATGAGCGAGACGTTGCGCTTGAGCTCTTCGTTGACCAGCCCCAACTCGGCTTGCAGGCGCGGGTCGACGCTGGCAGCAATGATGCTGTCCAGGCGTTTGGTCGGGTCCTGGGCGTCGTCGATGGCATCGGTCAACGAAGCCAGCCGACCTTCTTTCTGCCATTGGGCAAACAGTTCCTTGTAGCGCGAACGCGGTGCCGACAACGCGCCAATCGCGACCCGGAAGCCGGTGGTTTCGTTGTTTTGCTCGGTGCCGTCGGCGGCGAACAGCGGGTACTCGCGACGCATCCCGGTGAACAAGGTGCCCTCGCCTTCCAGGTAGTTGCCGCCCTTGACCACGAAGCCGCCGTAGGTGCCTTGGCGGCGTCCGGCGTGCACGAGTTGGAAGGACTCCTGGACCATTTCGGCGGCGTTGCCGATCACGTCGAACAGGCCGATGGGGTTTGGCAGTTTGGTACCGACCGGCATCAGACGCGCGGCCTGGCCGGTGCCACCGGCGACCTGATTGAAGACTGCCCAGTCCGCCAGTGGCCCGTCACTTTCGCTGCCTTCCAGACGACGGGGAAACAGACGCCCTTCCAGGTCCTGACGGCTAATGGCCTGCCCGCCACGGGCGGCAAATTCCCATTCGACCTCGGTCGGCAAGCGCACAAAACCCAGCCCGCCCTCTTCCGCCGAGGTACCTCGACCGCTCACCGGCAGCAGGTCCTTGTGGTATTTCATCAGCCAGGCGCTATACACCGCCGAGAAGCGCTCGGCCTCGAATCGCGACAACTTCACCTTGGGCAAACGCCCGGCCATGCCTTGCGGCGCCTCGGCTTGCAATGCCTCGCAGGCAGGCGCTGGCTCGCCGCTGGCCAACGATTGCGCCTGGGCCATGACCTGGGCGTATTGGCGGGCGGTGACTTCGTATTTGCCGATGAAATAGAGCATCGGTTTGAGCGGGGTCTTGGCGTCCGTCTTGGGCATCAACGGCGTGATGGTCTTGCCCCAATCCTTGGGCAGATCCTTGAGGGTGAACTGGCCGTTGATAAAGTCCCGACGGTAACCGGAAATGAACGACTGTTGATAACCGGCCTCACCCTCGCTGAATGGATAGCCGAGGCTGATCTCGCGGTCGTCCAGAGTGCCCTGCGCCAGGATGTAGACGTAACGGAACACCATCTGCCCTTCGCACGGCAGCGGCAGGCTGACGTCATCGGGCAACGGCTTGGGGTTGTCCAGTTTGTCGGTGCTTTCATCGGCCAAGACCAAGCTGGCCAGGCTCAGCGCCACGGCGGCGCCCAATAACTTATACATCTCGGATTCCTTCACACGCCTGGATACGCGCCACTCGCCAGCCACCACAGACTGCCGCCACGGCGCTGACGCCGAGCACTGCCGCCAGGGCCAACGCGTAGTGACGCGCCAGCAGATGGCTGGCGTACTCGCCCGGCATCTGCGCAAATAAATGGTTTAAACCCGATTGCGCCAGGCCATACAGCCCGGCACTCAACAGGGCGGCAAGGCCGGCGCTGTACAGCGCCTGCACCACCACAAATAACAGCAACGCCGCCGTGGAAAACCCCAGCAGGCGCAACACCGACAACTCTCGGCGCTTGCGCTCGACCGCCGCCAGCGCGCCGGCAAAAATCGCCGCGAACGCTCCCGCCAAGGCCAATCCGGCGATGATCCAGAACACGATCGACAGGTTGCGGCTCAGCGATTGCACCTGGGCGATGGTCTGGGCCTGAGTCGAGACCAGCAGATTCTGTGCTGCGAAGTACTGACGCAGCGGCTCGACATCCTTGAGGCTGCGGGCGTACAGGCGAAACGCCGGATACACCCGCTGCTCCGTCACGCCCACCACATCACCTGGCCAACCGAACGCTGGCACGGCGCGACCGTCTCGGTAATCTTCAGCCGCTTCCAGCAACGTCAATGACGCGAACAGTCCGTCCCGGGCGAAGGCTTCCAGCGGCAGAACGTGCGACACCTGGACGCGAGTGCGCTGCGCCTCGCCACGACCGGCCACCTGCCGGCCGAAACTGGCCTCCAGCCAATCACCGGCCTTGGCCCCGAGTTTTTCGGCGGCGGTCTGGCTGAGCAGTACCTGATCCAGCCCTTGGGGCACCGGTAGACTGCCGAGCAACGGGTCGTTGACGGCGGTGGGGATCATTTCGACGGTCACCGTCGAAGCGCCAGCGGTCAGATCCGCCGTCGCGGCAATCTGCCGGGTACGCGGCAAGGCGAAAGCCACGTCGCCGCGCCGGCTCAATTGTTCGATAAACGCGGCACTGAACCGGCCGCCCCCCAAGGGAATGATTTCCCGGGTGGCCGGGTCGTTTTCCAAGCGCTCGGTCAAACTGCTGACCAGGCCGAATTTCAAGCCGAACAGCACCAGCAGCGGTGCGACCACCGCCACCAGCGCCAGTACCGAACAGGCCGACAGCCACGCATCGTTGCGGTAATCCTGCCAGGCCAGGGAAGCCACCAGCGCGCTGCGCATCAGCAAGCCTCCCCGAGGATGGCGGTGACACCGCCATCGACGTCGCGATGACAACTGATACGCCGCACCTGCAAACCGCTGGCGCGGGCCAGTGATTCATCGTGGGTAGCGACGACGCAGCACACGCCCTGTTCGCGGGCCTGGGTCACCAGTAACTGCATCACTCGTTCCGCGTTCAGCGGATCGAGGGCGGCGGTCGGTTCATCGGCCAACAGCAAACGCGGCCCATGGGCCAGGGCGCGGGCGCAACTCACCCGTTGCCGTTGGCCGACGGACAAGTCACCCGGCTTTTTGCCCAGTTGATCGGCGATATCCAACACCCCGGCCAGGCGATCCACGCTGCCGTCGTCTTTCAAGCCGAGCAGTTTGCGCGACAGGTCAATGTTGCCGCGCACGTCGAGAAAATCCAGCAGACCACCGGTTTGCAGCACGTAGCCCAAGTGCCGGCGGCGCAGGTCCGCCAAGGCACTTTGCGCATCTGCGCGCCACAACCCGGTAATGTCCGTCCTGGTTTGGACCGGCGCAAAATCAAACTGCCCGGCCTGATCCGGAGCCAGCACCAGCGCCAGCAAATCGAGCAACGTACTTTTGCCACAACCACTGGGACCGACCACCGCCAATTGTTCACCAGCGTGCAGTTGCAGCCGTGGAATCACCAGGCTGTAACGCTGGCTGCCGACGCCCCGGTTTTTGTGCACTGCGTTCATGTTCAGCATTACGGCAGCGTCGACAACGGAACGCGGTACAAGGCATCACCCGGTTCGGCATCACCGAAACGCACCCAGTTGGCCAGATCGTTGTGGAAGGTTTCGTAAAGGCGAATTTTCGAATCCAGCTCGTCGATAAAGTCCTCCTGCTCGGCCACGCTCAACGAAAGCCACAAATCCTGGGTCATGTTCAGCGACTTGCTGCGGTATGGCAGCCCTTCCAGGTATTCACCCAGAACCCCGCCATCGGCCAGGTTGCCACCCTTGCGCAAGGCCGAGGGATCGCGGCTCATGTAGGCACTGGCGCTGGCGATTTCCTGAAAGAAATTCTTCGGCGAGGTCTGGGTCTTGCGGGCCGCATCGACGATCAGTTTCAACGATTGCTGCAAGTCGTTGAGCTGTAACTTGGTCAGCATCACGCACACCTGGAACGCAGGCAGCGCCGGGTTGGTCAGGTCGCGGTCGGCGGTCCAGGCGCTGACCAGTTGCGGCGCCTGGCTGGCGGCTTTGCGCCCCAGGAAATCCATGTGCATCGCGTAGCCGACGGCCGCCGATTTGTCGCTCAGGCTCGGCGCGGCGCTCAGCAGCGGCACGGTTTGCGGCTTGTTGCCACGCACCTGATGCACCAGGTCGGCAAACACCGAACCGATCTCGTCCACCCGCTCACCGAACTTGCGCACATCGGCGCCCGGCACCGGAATGTACAGATCGCCGATCTGCGGGTTGGCGTCGGCGGTCAGGGTGCGATACTGGCTTTGCGCACCGCCATGGGTTTTCTTGCCGGCATCGCTGAGCAGGTGCAAGGCGTAGATCTTGATCTGCTTGCCCAGCGCGGCTTGACGCACTTCGGCCTCGTTCATTTGCGTGGCGGCATACGGGTCGTTCTTGCGCAAGGCACCGGCATCGGTGACCAACAGAATCAAGCGCCCGCCATAGCCGGACCAGTCCATGCCCTCGACCGCTTCCATCACACCGGCAAACGCATCTTCGTTGAACGAATGGCTAGAGACCGTGGACGCCTTGACCTGCCGCGCCAGGTCCATGAAGCGCTGCGGGTCGCGGCCCTGGTCCAGGGTGATCAAGGTTTTGGCGACGTATTCCAGGCCCGGGGTTTTCTGGGTGCTGCTGCGAAACCCCACCAGGCCGAAGCTGACACTGTCCAGCTCGCCCCGCTCGGCGATGCGGGTTTGCAGTTGGTGTACGACGTCGCGGACCTGATCGATGTAGGGCTGCATGGACACGGTGGTGTCAACGACCAACACCACGGCGGTGCGGAACGCGTCGGCGTTAGCGGTAGTGATTGGCGTGTTGTTGGCAGCGGCCTTCGGAGCATCACCGGGGTCGATGGACGCCACGTTCAGCAACTGCACCGACTGGCCGTTCTCATCGAAGCTCTCGCGCGAATCGAAAATCGGCAACAGATAAAACTGATTCTGCGGCACCGCACTGGCGGCCGGTTCCAGGGCCAGTACCTGCTGGTTGTCTTCGCGATTCTGCTGGGCCTTGAGCAGCAGGTTTTTTGCCGCCGACGGATCGGCCAATAACCTCTCCACGTCGCCGGGCTGACGCAAGAACATCACCGGCGCACGGCCGGAGCGTTCGGTGAACTTAAGTACCAGGCTCTGCTTCCAGTCGCTGACTTGCGCGGCCGGCAACCAGCCCTCACTGCGCCCGTCGGTGGCGGCGCCGACACGCAGCCAAGGGCTGCCATCAACCTCTTGGCGCTGATAGACGTAAAGCACCGAGAACGCCGGCAAGGCCTTGTCGGGTGTGGCCCCCGGGTCGCTGGCGAGTTTCGCCCCCGGCTTGCTGAGTACTCGCTGGAACAAGGTTTTTTTGCCGGCCATCAGCAGCGGACGCTGACCGCCATCGACCTCCGTGGCTACGGGAGGGGGCACGGGTGGCGCCACGGTCGGCGGCGCACTGGCCGGCGGTGCTGAAACCACCGGCACCTTGGCGTCGGCTTCGACGTCACCGGACAGCCACCAATAACCCGCGCCGCCCAAGGCCAGCGCCACGGCCACCGCGATGGCGGCGAGTGCCAACACCGGCCCCTTTCGCTGTTCCGAGACCGTGGACGACGGCGTCGGCTTCACAGTCGGCGGAACAAGGTTGGGCCGAGGTTGTGGCTGCGCGGGGCCGGTCGGTATATCGATGGACACTGGCGTCAGTCCCGCCAGGTCATTGCTCACCGCAATCGGCGATACCGGAATGGGTAATGGCCGGATGGTGGTCGCTTCAACCGATTCCCGAGGCAGATTATCCAGCGCCTGCAACAACGCCGCTGCATCCGGGAAACGGTCGGCCGGATCCTTGGCCAACAGCTTGCGCAGCACTTCTTGATAGCGACCGTGGTGCACTGGCAGCTCCGGCAACGGTTCTGTCAGATGCGCCAAGGCCGTGGAGAGTGCGTCATTGCCGGTATACGGCAGTTTGCCGACGAGGATTTCGTAGAGCACCACGCCCAGGGCATAAAGATCGGCCCGACCATCAATATCCTGGCCGCGCGCCTGTTCCGGGCTCATGTAGCTGGGAGTACCGACGGCGAAACCGGCCTGGGTGAACTGGGTGCGGTCATCCATGGACTTGGCGATGCCGAAGTCTGAGAGCACCGCCGTGCCATCGGCACGGAACAGAATGTTCGCCGGTTTGACGTCGCGATGAACCAGCCCCAGCCCATGGGCATAGCCCAGGGCCGAGGCGATCTGGCGGATGTAGATCAGGCCCTGTTCCGGCGTCAGGCCGGCGGCGATGCGCTCCTTGAGCGTGCCGTTGGGCAGGAATTCCATGGCCATGTAATACAGCTCACCGACATGGCCGATGTCATGGATGGTGACCGTATGCGGGTGAGACAGGCGCGCCAGGGTTTTACCTTCGCGCAGGAAACGCTCACAGAAACTCGGGTCCGCCGCCAGTGCGGCAGCCATGACCTTCAGCGCCACCTTGCGCTCCAGCGAGCGCTGGGTCGCCAGGTAAACGCTGGCCATGGCGCCTTCGCCAATCTCGCCGTCAATGTCATAGCCGGGGATCAGAATGTGCAAGGCGGAATTCATGACGGCACCTTCACGACGATGACGGTGATGTTGTCCGGAGCGCCGCGCATCAGGCCCAGGGACACCAGGCTGCTGGTGATTTCCCCGGGCTCATCGTGACTCAGCACCTCGCGGATCTCATGGTCTTCAACCGTTTTGGTCAGCCCGTCGCTGCACAACAGGTAACTGTCGCCGGGCATCAACAACAGATCGACTATCGCCAGTTTCAGTTGCGCCTCGACCCCGATGGCGCGGGTGACAATATTGGCCCGTGGATGCACCCGGGCTTCAGCTTCGCTGAGCAGGCCGCTGTCCTGTAGATCCTGAACGTAACTGTGGTCCCGCGAGATGCCTTCGAGCAGGCCGTCACGCAGGCGATACAAGCGGCTGTCACCCGCCCACAGGCACACCCCGCGCAAGCCGCGCGCCGCCAGCACCACCACAGTGCTGCCCATCATGGTCACGCCGCGGTTGGCGGTTTCTTCACGCACGGCGGCGTTGACCCGCAGCAGGTCGGTTTTCAGCGCCGCGACGTATTCATCCAGCGAGCGGCCCACGGCAATGCTACGCAAACTGTCGACGATCAGACTGCTGACGTAGTCGCCCGCCGCGTGCCCGCCCATGCCATCGGCGACCACCCACAGACCGTTTTCCGGCCGGTCCAGGCAAGCATCTTCGTTAACCTGGCGGACCATACCGACATGGCTCTTGCTTGCAGACTTGAACGTCTTTCCAACGCTTGGAGACATCTACACAACACCTTCTTGGCCGAGCAAAAATTGCGCAAAATCAGCGGCGGCCGGCAAGCCCTGGCACCGCAATAAAGCAGGGGCGATACGCTGTGAACCCTGGCCCCACCACAGGCTTGCGCCTTCGCAGGCCAGTTCGGCAAGCGCGCTCATTCGCGCCTTCGGGTCGGTGGCATCAAAGCGATGCAGGCCGGCAAAGCGGCTGCTTGGAGCACGTGGCAGGTACGCCGGGCTGCCCAGCGTCTCCAGTCCTGCACCGAAGGCTTCGAAGCTCGCCTCCACGCTCAACGTGCTCAACAGCAATTGCTCAACGTGCTCAAACCAGACATCCGAGCCGCCCACCACCGACGCTGGATCAGCGTCGTGGTCCAGCAGCACCGCGACGGTCAGCGGAAAATACCGGCCAACCCGATCGATGCTCGGCATCACCACCCCAACGGCGGCCTGCGGCCCACACACACCGGGCCCGAGCATAAAACGCCACAGCGGACTGACCAGATAGGCATCCAGCCAACGGTCCCCAAGGCTCTGGCTGGCGAGCAGGCCCGCCGCCAGCCACGAATCCCAGGGGCCGATAAAACTCTGCGGCAAGCCACGGCTGACAAAGTCCCCGCGACTGGCCAGCTTTCCATAGAAGCCCGGCGTGCTCATAAACGCTCCGGCAGGCTGAACCCGCTGAGCACACGGCTCTTGAACGGGTTGAAGGCGCTGTTGGCCCTCAGCTCATAAGAGACGCTGGCGCCGTCGACCCGCAGCCGCAGGTTGAAGCGATCCGGCGAGTTGCCGGCGGTCAGGTCCGATTGCTCCAGCAGGCGGAACCAGGCCCAAGGCCCGTCCAACGTGATGCCGGAACGACCGCTGGATGACGGCGGCATGATCGAGATCCGCACCACGCCGATGCTGCCGGGGTTGGGCCATTGCATGGAGGTGGGGCGGCTCGGGCCGTGGTCGTAGCTCAATTGCTGGCCGTCGAGGTCGAGCAAAAACTGGGTAATGGTGGCGTCCATCGCCACTGGCTTGAGTTCGAAGCGCACCATCGGCTGGGTGCCGCCGGAACGGAAAAACGCATCCCGGATAGTCGCTGCCCGCTGGAAGGTTTGCAGCACGCCCGGGGCGATGCCGAGCTTCTGTGCGGCGCCCGGTTGCCAGCGCCAGGCCTGGGTCGAGGTATCCACGTACGGCTGCAGGTATTTGCGGAAGTAGTTGTCCATCACCCCGCCCACGCCGAAGAACTGGCCGAAGTCGTCCAGGGTCGCGTCCCGCGCACTGCCCGGCGACATCGGATAACGCCCGGCCAGGGACTGGCGATAGATGTTCACCACTTCGCTGGTCCAGGCCGCGTTCAGTTGATTGCGTACTCCGCCCATCATGCTGTTGGTGGTGGAGTTGACCACCGACTTGACCAGGCCCTGCACCAGTGGCGGCTGACGCTCGGCGTTGAGGCTGACCCGTGTCGCGGCCGCTGCGGCCTGGTTCTTGGCTTCGCCGAGCAAGGCGTCGCCGCTGGCGCCGACCATGGCACTGACCTGCACATACAGGGCGTTCATGTCGGCCAGCAGACCATCGATGGCCGCCGGCTCGCCTTCGCTTTTGCTGACGATGCTGTTGAGTCCGGCAAAATGCGCGGTGATTGGATCTTCACTGGCATCCGGCGTGTTTTGTGTCGCCTGCTCTTGGCCGAGCAAGCTGCCCAGACGCTCCTTGAGCTTGTCGACCCCGCCCTCCACCGGTGCGCCCTTGGCGGCCAGCAGGCGTTCTTCCTGTTGCAGGTCGGTTTCCTTCGCCACCGCTACCAGCAGTTTTTTCAACGGCGAAGTCGGGCCAGAAATCACCCGCAACACATCGGCGGCCTGGGCCACGCTGGTGATCGGCACGAAGTCGATATCAGCCAGCAAGGCATCCCACTGGCGTTGGTAATCCTGGAAATACAGGCGGCGCACGTCGGCGGCCAGGCTGACGACGTTCTGTTGTTCTGCCTGGTCGCGACCGAGCACCCACTGCTCCTCGGCCAGGGTGCCGGTCTGGTTCAGGCTGGTAAGCAAAAACCCTTGGCGGTAACCCTTGGCCGTGAAGAAACCGCTCAAGGGTTCGCCCAGTGGCTTGCCGCTCTTGCGGCTGAACACCAGCGCGGCATCGCGCCCGGCCGCTTCGTTGAGACGAAAGTCCGGGATGCCTTCCGGCAGTTTCTGCCGCTTGATCCGGTCATAGACGCGCTGGGCTACCGGCAGCTGCTGCAACTGCCGGCGCAGGTCGTCGATCAGGCGAGGGTCCAGACGTGCGGTGGGCGGATGACGCTCGAACAGTGCCTGCAAGTGCTCCTCCAGAGCCAGACGCTGCTCGGCCGGCAAGTCGCGCGGCAGGCTGCGATCCCAGTCCAGGGCGATCCACGCCTTGATGAAATCGGCATCGTAATGCTCGCTGTCGGCGAGCATCAGGTAGGCCTTCAAGCCTTCGTAAAGGAAATCCGAATTGCCGCCGCCGTGCAGTTGCTCTTCGATGCGCGTGAGCAAGCGTGGCGCGAAGACCGCGATCAGCAGCTTGCGATAGACGCTGCCAGACTCGGCTTCAAGCATGTTGCCCTGATACAGGCCCAGGCCTTCGGCCCAGCTCGGCGCGTCGTCGGCCAAGTGCTTTACCGCGTTGAGCAAGGGCAACACCGCGAGCACGTCCCGTTGCGCCGGGCTGAGGTTCTGCACGGCCTGGCCCAGGGGCGCGACTTTCTGATCGACTTGCGCGATGTACGCCTGGTTGGCGCGGTAGCTGACCCACCACAAGGTCCCGACCACCAGCACCAGGGCCACGGTCGAGGCCAGCACGCCCCGGGCAATCCACTTGCGCCGACGTTCGACTTTCGGGTTGACCCCCACCAGTCCACGCTCGGCAAAGGCCACGGCGCTGAAGAGTCTTTCGATGAAGTAACTGCGCCCGGTACCGTTCTGGCGTGCCAGGTGCTGGCGGTCCAGGTTCATGCTCTGGGCCATGGAGCCGATCAGCCGGTCAATCGGGCTACCTTCCTGAGTGCCGCTGGTGAAATACACCCCGCGCAACAGCACTCGCTCTTCGAAGGCGTTGGGTTTGAACACGCCCTCAAGGAAGCTTTGCAGGCAATCCTTCAACGCGCCGAACTGTTGCGGGAAGCCGTAGATCAGATCGCGCCGCGCCGGGTCGCGTTCCTGTTGCAAACGCTCCACCAAACGATCGTTGAGGCGCTGTTCCAGGCCGGTGAATTCGCTTTGCAGATGGGCCAGTGGACTGTCATTGTTTTTGCCGTCGTCCAGGGCAAAGGTCATACCCCAGACCTGAGCCCGTTCTTCCTTGCTCAGGGTATCGAAATACTCCATGAACCCAGGCACCAGATCGAGCTTGGTCAGCATCAGGTAGATCGGAAAGCGCACGCCGAGTTGCGTGTACAGCTCCTGGATACGCAGACGGATCGCGGCGGCATGGGCAGCGCGCTCGGTGTCGCTGCCCAGCAGCAGGTCGGAGAGGCTGATGGCGATAAACGCGCCGTCGATCGGACGCCGGGCCCGCTGTTTTTTCAACAGGCCGAGAAAACCCAGCCACGCGGCTTTATCGACCGTCGCGTCGCTGTCCTGGGTGGTGTAGCGCCCGGCGGTATCGAGCAGCACGGCCTGATCGGTAAACCACCAATCGCAATTGCGCGTGCCACCGACGCCGCGTACCGCCCCGGCGCCCAACTGCGCCGCCAACGGAAAATGCAGCCCGGAATTGACCAGCGCCGTGGTCTTTCCCGAACCCGGCGGGCCGATGATCACGTACCACGGGAGTTCGTACAGGTTACGTCGCTCGTCACCACCCAGCTTGGCTTTCTTCAACAGCGCCAAGGCCTCGTCCATGCGTTGGCGCAAGGTTTCGAGTTCTTCGGCGGTGGCGATGCTGGTCGGGTCCGGCGGGGTTTGCGCCGCCAGGCTGCGCATCACTTCGGCGGCCTGACGGCGAGCCTGGATGATGCGAAACACCCGATAGGCGATCCACACCGCGAACACCAGAAGGATCAGCGCCCAGCGCCGGCCTTCGGGCACCAGGAATTCAAGCAGCGGCCCGACAAACCAGATGATCAGGCTCAGGGCGATCAGCCCCAGCAACGGAATGACCCAGCGGATGATAAAACTGAAAAACGCCTTCACTCGACCCCCTCCGCCAACACTGTGATTTCGACCCGACGATTGCGTGCGCGGCCCTCTGTTGTAGCGTTCGAGGCCAGCGGTTCGGTGTCGCTGCGACCTTCGGCGCTGAAGCGTTCGGGCTGGCCGGTTTTGGCCGAAAGGATTTGCAGCACCGAATTGGCCCGCGCCTCGGACAAGGCCCAATTCGATGGAAACCGCAAGGTGGCAATCGGGCGATTGTCACTGTGGCCGGTCACCCGGACCTGGCCCTTGACCTTACGAACGGCATCGGCGATGCGCAGCATCAGCGGCTGGAAATCGTCGATGATGCTGGCGCTGCCCGAGGCGAACAGCTCATCGCCACGGATGGTCACCACTGAACGGTCAACGGCGTCTTCCACCGCTATCCGGCCCGCCTTGATTTCATCGGCAAGGAAGCCCGCCAGGCGGGGACGCTCGATCAGTTTCGGTTGCACCACCGGACGGTCGATGGCCTGCACCGGGATCTCGCCCAGCGCATGGATATTTTTAAACACCGGCTCGGCATCGGCGGCCAGTTTCAAGCGCAGGCCGAACAGCAGTGCCAGCAGCAACGCCACGCCGATGGCCACGGCAATCCATGGCGGCATGAATTGCGCCAGCCGGTCGCGAGCCACGGTGACGCCGCGCCAATGCGGCGACAGTTCACGCTCATAATCGCCACGGGCGCTGCGGATGACCGCACTGGTGCGTTCACGCAAGGCTTCCAGTTGGCTGCGGCCGTCGTTCATGACCCGATAACGCCCTTCGAAACCCAGGCACATGCACAGGTACAACAGCTCCAGCAGATACAAACGTTCGCGGGGGCTTTGCAGGCAATGCTCCAGGAGCTGGAACACCTTCTCGCCGCCCCAGGCTTCGTTGTGCACGGTGATCAGTAGGCTCTGTTTGCCCCAGTCGCTGGCACCACCCCACGGCGTACTCAACACCGCTTCATCCAGAGCGGTGCACAAGGCGTAGCGGGCCAGCAACACATCGTTGCGCACCACGCCGGCAGCCTCGGCGCGCTCCTCGAACTGGCGCAGGTAGGCCAGTAATTGCGCCCGCAGGCTCGCCGGCGCCGGGTGGGCAATGGTGTTGCGCAAGCGGGTCAGCAACGCCAGCAACGGGCCAGCGGCGCTCTCCAGGGGGTTGAGACCTTCGGCGTTGCCGATCAAAAGCGGCGCGGCCGGCATCGAAAGCGGCGCGGCCTGGGCACGACCAGCATCCGGACGGGCGGGCTCGGCGCCACGGCCACCGGGTGTCGGCATGAATTGGGTACGATCGTCGTTGCTCATTGCGGTTTATCCTCGGATCGCCCAGAAAGCCAGGTTCAGCCCCGGGAATTGCCCCGCGATGTAGAACGCAAAACCGCCGGAGTTGGCCAGTTGCTGCCAATGCTCGCTGCCCCGGTCCAGTTCGTAATAGGTGGAGCCGACGTGATACGGGATCTGCCGTGGCGCCACCGGCAGCGGCAGCAGGCCAATGCCCGGTAATTGCAGGTTGACCAGGTTGCGGATGTGCTCCACCGAGCCGACCTTGCTCTGTTGGCCAAAGTGGCTGCGCAGGGTTTCGGCGGGTACGTCGGCGCGCACCACCAGGATGAAGCTGGCGCTGTCGAGCAGGGCCTTGTCGGCCAGCATCGCCACATGGACGCCATAGGCTTTTTCGACGATCGGAATCGGTGTGGCCTTGCTGTCGATCAGCATCGACAGCGCCTCACGCAGGGCTTGCATCACCGGCGCGAAACTCGGCGCCAAGTCATCGTGCTGGTACTGCGGGTATTCCTGGGGCCGTCGCCCGGAAGCGGTAAAGGTCGAGAACTCGCCGGCCAGACTCACCAGCTCGCTGTAGAACCGCTCGGGGTGCAATGGGCTCAACTGGCTCAAGTGCTGGATCAGCGGCTGGGCACGGTTGACCAGTTGCAGCAGCATGAAATCGGCAATCTCCGAGGCACCGCCGGCACCGGACGCCACCACCCGCCCGGCGAGGGCTTCGCCGCGCTGATGCAGCAAGCCCAGCAGTTCGCTGCGAAACGCGGCCAGGGGGTTGGAGGCGACCACATCCAGCAGCGGCGGGATGTAGGTGTCGTCGAGCACCAGGGCTCGGTCGGCGCGTTTCTCCTTGATTCGTACCAGGCCGATGGCGGCGTAGTCGCTGATGCCATCCCGGGCTACCAATAATCGCAGCGCCCTCGAACCCACTGCCACCGGGGCCTGGTTTTCGAACGGCGCGTTGTCGTCCCGGACTTCGCGCACCTGGCTCACGTAGCGCGCAGCGCCCAAGGCTTCGCCTTCGTCAACGGTATCTCGCGCACCGGCGCGCTTGAGCGGCAAGGCCAGGTACACCAAACCATCGCGCAGGTTGTCATCGACATTCAGCGGGCTCGGCGCCAGGTCATCCTGGGGAATGTTGAATGGCGTGCCGTCCGGCAACAGGCCCCGCGCCGAGATAATCGCCAGTTTGCCCTGGGCCAGCAGGCCCTGGTCGATCAGCAATTCGGAGAAACCCCAGGCGCCGGCCGACAACGGGCGGCTCCGGGCGTCGATGAGGTTCTCCAGGTAACGGTCATGCTGCTGAAAGTGCTGCGTTCCAATGAACATGCCTTCCGACCAGACCACACGATTGTTCCAGGACATGGGGGGCTCCGATTGCTTATTGGGCAGGGCTGGATGGGGAAACCACGACGGCGCCGCGCACGGCTCGCACGTCGAGGCTGATCTGGTATTCGGTGTATTGGCGCGGCGGGACATTCATCACCGCGCGCCACAACGACTGATCCAGCTCGCGATACCCCACCAGTACGCCGATATGGCGGGTGGCCGGGTCGAGGTCGCGCTGCAGGCTCAACTGCTGGCCGGGCTGGATCAGCACTTCGTCCTGGTCGATCAGGTCTGCGCCGAGCGTCGCCTGGGCCCGTTCGGCCAGTGCGAAATAATCGGAACGGCCGAAGGTGGCGGCATTTTTCAATTCAAAAATACGCACCCGGACCGGGGCTGGCTGGCCAGTGGCGCCGGGGTTGAGCCCGGCAATGGCGTGAAAGTGCAACTCGACGGCGGCCGTGTCGGCCTCGGCCTCGGCCTCTTCGGGCTGGGGTTTGGCTGCATCCTTGGCACATGCGGTCAGCAGAAGCGCGGTAGCGACTGCGAGTAAAAACCTGGGAATCATCCTGCGTCCTCAATGACGTTTCAGCTATCCGTTGTTCCGTTCTTTGCTATGAATGGCGCTATGCGATGGCGACGCTCAGCCGCGGCGCTGCCTCGTACTGTGTTCTTCGTAGGCGCGGCTGAATTCACGACCGAACAGGTCCTGGAAATCCTCTTGGGCCTCGCGGGAAATATTGCTGTAGAGCTCGGTGAACTGCTGCCAGTACTGGGCCTGTCGCGAGCCATTGAAAATGCTCGACAGACCACCGGGCTTGCCCATGCGCTCTTCCAGTTGTGCCGGCTCGAAGCGCGCCAGCAGGTGCTTGATCGCAGCTTCCACACCGGCCATCACCGCCAATTGATGGGCACGCAAGTCATCGAAGCTGTCGCGCACCGCCAAGTCCGGCGCCATGAACGCCTGATTGCTGTGGCGCAACAGCAACAGCAATGCTTCATCGACGTTGGGAGCGAATTTCAGAGGATTGTTTTCCACCGGTTGAATCATCGTCTGCTGGATGCGGAACTCGCCCTTGAGGCTGCTGCGGGCACGCAAGACATCGATCAGGCCTTCGACCATCAGCCGATAACTGCGACCGATGCTTTCCATTTGCGCCTCGGCCTGAGCCTTGTCCAGGCGCACTTGATCCAGCCCGGCCCCGCGCAGAAAAGCTTGCAACAGGTCGGGTTGAGAATTGTCGGCAGGATTGACCGGGCGTTCGACGATGGCCACGGGTTCGCGCAGAGGTGCCGGCTCGATCGGTACACTGATGTGAGGTACGGGTGGCGGCGCAACTTCTGCAACAGGCAAGGAAGCGACAGGCGGGGGGGCAACCGCCACCGGCGCAGGCTTGTCGCTGAACAGATCCCAATCTTCCGGAATCAGTTGGGCCGACGCCTGCGGCGCGGGCTCGGCCACGGGCGTTGGGTTGGGAATCGGGGTCGGTGGGCGGAAGTCGTGCTGCTCGGCCGGGACATGGTCGGGTTGGGTGGCTGGCGGGACGCTGGTCGGTGTCAGAAAGTCGAACAGGTCCGGCATCGTGTCCATGGCCGATACGCCCTGAAAATGTGCAGGCGGTGCCACAGGCAACGACGTCGGCGTATTCACGACGGCGCCCTGACGCCCCATCAGGGCCTCGAAGCTGCTGGACGAATCGGCGAAAGGGTTGCCGTCGGTCACCGGCAGACTGAAATCGATACGCGCCTGGATTTCATAATCACCGATGCGGATAACTTCGCCATCTTGCAACGGCTCGCTGTTGCCCTTGCGCAGACGAATACCGGCCTTGACCAATTCCACACCGTTAGTGCTGTTATCAGTTAAGTAATACCGGCCATCTTTATATTGAATAACGCAATGTTTTCCGGAGACCAAACGCTCTGGATCGGGCAATACCCAGTCATTATCAGAATTGCGGCCAATTGCCATCACTCCCTGATCCATGGATTTTTCAGAGCACTGGCCAGGGGTAATCTTGTGATAACTAGTGATAGTCAAACACAGTGACATCTTGCCTCCTTGCTGAACACTTTGCGCGCGGGCGAATCGGGATTCACTCCCGCGAGACTCGCTCCGACAACCTTGCAAAAACAACCTGAAAACGGTTTTTTAACAGCACAATTGCTGATCTTAACCTGCCTGCGTGACAAAAAACCTGCGTCAGTGCCTGCCTCGACCTATCGGTCGCGCGGGTTGTTAAGCACCTCACATCTGTCACACAGAGGAAATAGCTTACCTTGACAAGCCATAAGTACTACACCAAAAATGCATAACTTCTTGAATATAAATGATGGCACTTTAAGATCACCGCGCATCTAAAGGGCTATTACACTCAAGGAAGCACGTGAAGTTCCAACTGGAACTAGCATGTGAACTGCCCGACTCTGTCAGTCGGGCGATAGGGAGATCAAATTCAGTGGAAGTGCCTTTGTTGCTCGCCGCCGTTTCCGCGACTTCGCCTTGTGGTGAAGATCTGGAATATGACGCGGATTTTTTACGCCTGGAACGCGATTCCCTGGGCCAGCCCGAGCGCAGCATGGGCGATTCAATATTGCCTGCGACCCCTCCTGAATGGCGCGGCATCCAGCAGCAAAGTCTGGATTTGTTGCAACGCAGCAAAGACCTGCGTATCACCCACTACCTTTTGCAAAGTACCCTTGCCCTCGAAGGCGTCACCGGCCTGGCCCGCGTCCTGACACTGATCAGCGAATTGCTCAAGCAATACTGGGCCGACCTGCATCCGCGCCTGGATGCCGAAGACGACAACGACCCCACCGTGCGCATCAATGCCCTCGCCGGCCTGACGTCCGATGCCACCATTCGCCTGTTGCGCGAAAGCATCCTGGCCCGTTCGCGAACCTTTGGTGCTGTCAGCCTGCGCGCCGCCGCCAATGCCAGCGGCCTGCAAAGCTTCCCTGACGAAAACCTCGGCGCCGAGCAGCTCGCCGGGGCGTTCCTGGACAGCGATCCCGAACAGTTGGAAATCACCCGCGCCGCTTTGCACGAGGCCCGCAGCGTCGCCGAGGCCATCGAGCAACAGGTCAGCGAACAAGTGGGTTCCGCCCAGGGCGTTGACCTTGGACCGTTGAAGCAACCGCTAAAAATGGCCCTGCAGATTCTCGGCCAGTTCGCCCCGCAGAGCGGCGACAGCCCCCTGCCCGACTCCATCAGCGACGACAGTGCCGCGTCGGTTGAACACACCACCGTACCAAGCACACCGCGCAGCACTGGTACCAGCAGCGGCGAAATCAACAATCGCGACGACGTGCTGCGCAGCCTGGACCGGATTCTTGCGTACTACACCCGTCATGAGCCCTCCAGCCCGCTGCCGGTGCTGTTGAACCGGGCGAAGAATCTGGTGCACGCCGACTTTGCGGCGATCGTGCGCAACCTGATTCCCGACGGCATGAGCCAATTTGAAAACCTGCGCGGACCAGACAGCGAATAAAAGCGAACGGATCACGCAGTCACGTCACCGGTACCACCGGTGACGCCAACACCGTCGCTTGAGCGACCAGGAGCAGCAACGTGGCGAAGCAAAGTTCTCAGAAATTCATCGCGCGCAACCGCGCGCCTCGAGTGCAGATCGAGTACGACGTCGAGCTTTACGGCGCCGAGAAAAAGGTCCAGTTGCCCTTCGTCATGGGCGTCATGGCGGACCTCGCCGGCAAGCCCGCCGAGCCTCTGGCGCCTGTGGCCGATCGCAAGTTCCTTGAGGTGGATGTCGACAACTTCGACTCGCGCCTCAAGGCCATGCAGCCACGCGTCGCGTTCCACGTGCCCAACGAGCTGACCGGCGAAGGCAACCTGAGCCTGGACATCACCTTTGAAAGCATGGACGACTTCAGCCCGGCCGCCGTGGCGCGCAAGGTCGACTCGCTGAACAAGTTGCTCGAAGCGCGCACCCAACTGGCCAACCTGCTGACCTACATGGACGGCAAGACCGGTGCCGAAGAAATCATCATGAAGGCCATCAAGGATCCGGCGCTGCTCCAGGCGCTTGCCAGTGCGCCGAAGCCAGCCGAGCCTCAGGCTTAATCAGGACGAATGATCATGACCGATTCAGTACGTGCAGACGCTCAGACACTGGGCACCACCGAAGAAGCCAGCGAGTTCGCCTCCCTGCTGCTGCAAGAATTCAAACCCAAGACCGACCGCGCCCGCGAAGCCGTCGAAACCGCCGTGCGCACCCTGGCCGAGCAGGCCCTGGCGCAGACCGACCTGGTGTCCAACGACGCCATCAAGTCGATCGAATCAATCATCGCCGCCATCGACGCCAAGCTCACCGCCCAGGTTAACCAGGTCATCCATCACCCGGACTTCCAGCAACTGGAAAGCGCCTGGCGTGGCCTGCACTACCTGGTCAACAACACCGAAAGCGACGAGCAGCTCAAGATTCGCGTGCTCAATATCTCCAAGACTGACCTGCACAAGACCCTGAAGAAATTCAAGGGCACCGCGTGGGACCAGAGCCCGATCTTCAAGAAGATGTACGAGGAAGAATACGGCCAGTTCGGCGGCGAACCTTACGGTTGCCTCGTGGGCGATTACTACTTCGACCAGTCGCCGCCGGATGTCGAGTTGCTGGGCGAGCTGTCGAAAGTCTGCGCCGCCATGCACTCGCCGTTCATCGCAGCCGCATCGCCGACCGTGATGGGCATGGGCTCGTGGCAGGAACTGTCGAACCCGCGCGATCTGACCAAAATCTTCACCACCCCGGAATACGCGGGCTGGCGCTCGCTGCGCGAATCGGAAGACTCGCGCTACATCGGCCTGACCATGCCGCGCTTCCTCGCCCGTCTGCCGTATGGCGCCAAGACCGATCCGGTGGAGGCCTTCGCCTTCGAAGAAAGCACCGACGGTGCCGACAGCTCCAAGTACACATGGGCCAACGCCGCTTATGCAATGGCGGTGAACATCAACCGCTCGTTCAAACACTTCGGCTGGTGCTCGCGCATTCGTGGCGTGGAGTCTGGCGGTGAAGTGGAAAACCTGCCGGCGCACACCTTTCCGACCGACGATGGTGGCGTGGACATGAAGTGCCCGACCGAAATCGCCATTTCGGACCGCCGTGAAGCGGAACTGGCGAAGAACGGTTTCATGCCGCTGCTGCACAAGAAAAACACCGACTTCGCCGCGTTCATCGGCGCCCAGTCGCTGCAGAAACCGGCCGAGTACGACGACCCGGACGCCACCGCCAACGCCAACCTGGCTGCGCGCCTGCCGTACCTGTTCGCCACCTGCCGTTTCGCCCATTACTTGAAGTGCATCGTGCGCGACAAGATCGGCTCCTTCAAAGAGAAGGACGAAATGCAGCGTTGGTTGCAGGACTGGATCCTCAACTACGTCGACGGTGACCCGGCGCACTCCACCGAAACCACCAAGGCCCAGCACCCATTGGCTGCGGCCGAAGTGATCGTCGAGGACGTGGAAGGCAACCCGGGGTACTACAACTCCAGGTTCTACCTGCGCCCGCACTATCAGCTCGAAGGTCTGACTGTGTCGCTGCGCCTGGTATCCAAGCTGCCTTCGGCCAAGGGCGCGTAAAAACCTGCAGAGGCACGCTTGTGTGGGAGCCGGGCTTGCCCGCGATGGCATCAACGCGGTCCGGCTGAAAACCGCAGTGCCTGCATCGCGGGCAAGCCCGGCTCCCACAGGTTCTGTGCCTTGACTGGCATTTGGGACAGGCCCGAGAAGCGTGATTCTGCAGGAGCTTTGAACAGATTTCGCAAGGTCGGCGTTAACCAAACAATGTGGTAGAGACCACACAGGGAGAGAACATGGCTGTTGATATTTTCATCAAGATCGGCGACATCAAGGGCGAGTCTATGGACAAGGCCCACAAGGACGAAATCGACGTCTTGAACTGGAGCTGGGGCATGTCTCAGTCCGGCAATATGCACGTGGGCAGCGGCGGCGGTGCCGGCAAGGTGAACATCCAGGACCTGTCGCTGACCAAGTACGTCGACAAAGCCTCACCGAACCTGATGATGCACTGCGCCAGCGGCAAGCACATCGACAAGGTCAAGCTGACCGTGCGCAAGGCCGGCGGCGAAAGCCAGGTCGAGTACATGATCATCAATCTGGAAGAAGTGCTGGTCACGTCCCTGAGCAGCGGCGGCTCGGGTAGCGATGATCGCCTGACCGAAAACCTGACCCTGAACTTCGCCAAGGTGCTGGTGGACTACCAGCCGCAAAAAGCCGATGGCACCAAGGAAGGCGGGCCGGTCAAATTCGGCTGGAACATCCGCCAGAACGTCAAGGTGTAACGAACATGCCCCCGCCGTTATACGTCGGGGGCATTTTGGTGCTTGCTCGAATCCAATCCTTTCCCATCCGGTGTCTGAGTCATGGCCAAACCTTCGTTTATTAATTTGTGGAGCAGCTATCCCACCGTCAAGGATCCCTGCGACCAGCCTTGGGGCAACCAGTGCGCGATTCGCATGAGTGTCGCGTTGAATGGCGAGTTGAGCATCAAGGTCAACAAGTCGACCTATACCGATCCCAAATGCAAGCATGACCACGCCCGTGGCGCCGAGTCCCTGGCAAACTGGCTCTGGCGGCATCATTTAGGGCGCCCGACCATTTTGAGTGGTAGCGCAGCCGATCGGCTGACGCTCAGCCAGAAGACCGGGATCATCTTTTTCAAGGATTGCTTTGCCCGTGCACAAGAGTCTGAAGGCCAACGTTCAGGCGACCACATCGATCTATGGAATCGTGGCCGAACCAAAGGCTTCTTTGATGGTGACTTCCTTTCCAGACAGGTCTGGTTCTGGGAGTTGACATGATAGGACCAACGCTACGGGCCACACTCCTGTGCAGCCTGTTGATCAGCTTGAATGCCTGCGCTGAAACCGACCCCGATCAACTCGACGCACCGGCTCGCACTCAAGGAACATTCGCGGGCCAGGCACTTAAGTTGGTCGACCTGAACGGTCAATGCGCGGTCCTCAAACCTGATCAGACTCATCTGGAACTGGGCATGGAATGGCCGTGCTATTTCAACCTGAACCCAAAGGGTGAATTGCGGGTAGAAATGTTCAAAGGCGTTCCGATCTTTCTAGTCGAACGGAGCATGCCCGAACCACCGCCCAGTCGGGACTGCGATACAAAATCCCAGGCTGTACGCAAAATCAATGGCGTTCTGGAAGCTTCGTCGGTCAACCCCAGCGCCATGTGCGGGCTTGGCCAGCAAGACCAGAAAATGTTTACGGCGCTATTCCGGTGGTAACCGAAATCGCCACCCGTGATCGCCTGCAACCGTCTCTGCTGGATCGGTTGGGAATTCGCGTAATGGAAAAACATCTGCTCGCCGTGGGCCTGGCGATGAACTTTATCATCCCGAGCGCATGGGCCGAACATGCCGAAACGCCAATAACCCAGACAGTCTTTGTTGGGCAGCAACTCAGACTGGTTGACGACCAGGGTCAATGCACGCTGGTCAAACCCGACCAGAATCGCATGAAGCTGGACATGGAATGGCCTTGCAGCTTCAGCCTGAATAAACAGCAGCAGTTGCGCGTAGAGACTTTCAACGACACCCCGATATTTTCGGTCTGGCGTAGCGAACACATGCCTGCGCCCAGCCGCGACTGCCTCAGCAAAATGCAGGCTATTCGCAAGATCCAGGGGGGCCTGGAAGCGGGAACGGTTAATACGTATGCGTCCTGCGGCTCGGGCGGAGACCAAAAAATGTATGTGGGGCCATTTACGTGGTAACCGAAATCGCCACCCGCGATCGCCTGCAACCGTCCCTGCTGGACCGGTTGACCGACGACGACCCGAGCAACCTCAAGGAAAGCGCCGACAAGCGCGTGCTCTCCCTGACCCAACTGAAAGCCTCGGTGCTGCGTGACTTGGCGTGGCTGCTCAACACCACTTCGTTGCTCAGCGCCGATGCGACGTTGCACACCCCGGCCGGCACGTCAGTGGTCAACTTCGGGCTGCCAGCCCTGGCCGGCAACAGTGCGTCGAACGTCGATATCGCGGCGCTTGAAGCACTGATCCACCAGGCTATCGCCACATTCGAACCGCGGATTCTGCGTAATACTTTGCGCGTGCGGGCCCGGGCATCCGCCGAGATGAACCACAACGCCCTGAGTTTCGAGATCGAAGGCGATCTTTGGGCGCAGCCAGTGCCGCTGCGCCTGATGCTGCAAACCGATCTGGACCTGGAATCCGGCCATGTGCGAGTGGTCAACGCCGAACAGCGGAGACGCCCATGAATCCGCGCCTGCTGGAACTGTACAACCAGGAGTTGCATCACGTGCGCGAAAGCGCGGCGGAGTTCGCTCAGGAATACCCGAAAATCGCCAGTCGGCTGACGTTGTCCGGCATGGACTGCGCCGACCCGTACGTCGAGCGCTTGCTGGAAGGGTTTGCTTATCTGACGGCGCGAGTACAGCTCAAGCTCGACGCCGAATACCCGACCTTCACCCACAACCTGTTGGAAATCGCTTACCCCCATTACCTGGCGCCGACACCGTCGATGACCGTGGTGCAATTGCAGGCCGACCCCGATGAAGGCTCGCTGAGCAGCGGCTTCCCGCTTCCCCGGGACACGGTCCTGCGCACCGCCCTGGGCCGCGAAACCCAAACCTGCTGCGAGTACCGCACCGCCCACGCGGTGACGTTGTGGCCGTTGCAGGTCAGCCAGGCCGAGTACTTCGGCAACCCGTCCGCCATGCTCGGGCGCTTGGCCGCCAGCGAACCCAAGGCCAAAGCCGGTCTGCGCCTGACCCTGCGCACCGGCGCCGAACTACCGTTCAACAGTCTGGCCCTGGACAACCTGCCGCTGTACCTCAACGGCGCAGACGAGCAGCCCTTCCGCCTCTACGAACAGCTACTGGGCAACGTCTGCGCCGTGTTCGCCCGTCAGCCCGGCGGTGATTGGGTGGAACGCCTGCCGCAGGATGCACTGCGCTCCCAGGGATTCGACGATACCGACGCCGCGCTGCCAGTGGTCTCGCGGGCCTTCCAGGGCTATCGCCTGTTGCAGGAATATTTCGCCCTGCCCCAGCGCTTTCTGTTTGTCGACTTCACCCAGTTGAGCCGGGCGGTCAAACGCTGCGACGGCCAGGAACTGGAGTTGATCGTGCTGTTCGACCGTCACGATCCGAGCCTGGAAGGCAGCGTCGGAGCCGCGCAGTTCCTGCCGTTCTGCACCCCGGCAATCAACTTGTTTCCCAAGCGCCTGGATCGCATCCACTTGTCGGAACGGGTCAATGAACACCATGTGATCGCCGACCGCACCCGGCCGATGGATTTCGAGATTCATTCCCTGACTACCCTCACCGGCCACGGCACCGGGTCGGAGCAGCCTTTTTTGCCGTTCTATGCGGTACGCGATCCGTCTCGTTACGGCCGCGATCAGGCCTGGTACACGGTGCGACGCGAACCCCGCGTGCTGTCCAGCGGCCAGCGGCGCAACGGCCCGCGCTCGACTTACATCGGCAGCGAAACCTTCGTCAGCCTGGTGGACAGCCAGCAGGCGCCTTATCGCCACGACCTGCGCCAACTGGGCGTAACAGCGTTGTGCACCAACCGCGACCTGCCGCTGTTCATGAGCGTGGGCAACAGCAAGACCGACTTCACCCTGGCCGACAGCGCACCGGTAGCGGCGGTGCGCTGCGTAGCAGGCCCGAGTCGCCCACGCGCCAGCCATGCCCATGACGCCAAGGCGTGGCGGTTGATCAGCCAGCTTTCGCTGAATTACTTGTCCCTCAGCGAACAAGGCCAAGGCGCCGCTGCCCTGCGCGAACTGCTGCGCCTGTACGGCGACAGCAACGATGCGGCGTTGCAATTGCAGATCGAAGGCCTGCGCGAAGTCAGCAGCAAGGCCTGCACCCGACGCTTGCCAATGCCCGGTCCGATCGTGTTTGGTCGTGGCCTGGAGATCACCCTGGAATTCGATGAAAACGCGTTTCGCGGCACTGGAGTCTTCTTGCTCGGTGCAGTGTTCGAGCGCTTCCTGGCACGCTACGTGTCGATCAACAGTTTTACCGAGACGGTGATCCGTACCACCGAACGCGGCGAGATCATGCGATGGAAAGCCAAGCCCGGACGCCGTCCGACCCTGTGAGTACCCTGGACGCGATGCACCAGGAGCCCTGGGAATACGACTTCTTCCAGGCGTTGCGGCGCATCGAGTGCGAATCGCCTGACCTGCCGCGCCTGGGCCATTCGTTGCGCCTGGCCGATGATCCGCTGCGCCTTGGGCAACAGGCCGATTGCACCTTCGCCCCGGCGACCCTGGCGTCAGTACAGCCGGGCGTCGACGGTGCGCCGGCGCGCCTGGAGCAGTTCTTTTTCGGCCTCGGCGGCCCCAACGGCCCATTGCCGCTGCACATCACCGAATATGTGCGCGAACGCCAGCGCAACAACGCCGACAGCACCAGTAAACGCTTCCTGGATGTGTTCCATCACCGTCTGCTGAGCCTGTTTTACCGGGCCTGGGCCGAAGCGCGGCCGACGGTCAGCCATGACCGCCCGGACGATGACTACTGGTCGGCACGCCTGGCGGCACTGAGCGGCCGGGGCATGCCGAGCCTGCTCAAACAAGGGCTGATCCCCGACACGGCGAAGTTGCATTACAGCGGTCATCTGTCGGCACAAACCCGCTACCCGGATGGTTTGAAGGCCATTCTCAGCGAGTACTTCGGCCTGCCGGTGGAGATCGAAGAGTACGTCGGCCAATGGCTGGAGCTGCCGGAACGCAGCCGCGTGGGCGTCAGCGCCCATCAATTGGGCGTGGATTTTTGCCTGGGCCGTTACGTCTGGGATCGCCAGCACAAATTCCGCATTCGCCTGGGCCCACTCAAGCTGGATGACTACATGGGCATGCTGCCCGGTAGCCAACCCTTCAATGAGCTGGTGGCCTGGGTGGCCGAATACCTGGGCCATGAACTGGACTGGGATCTGAACCTGATTCTGAAACAGCCCGAAGTACCGGCGTTGCAACTCAATCGCCAGTTCCGCCTGGGTTTCAATACCTGGCTGGGCCAACCCGAAAAAGATGCCAAGGATTTAATACTGGCCCGGCACTACGCCGAGCAGGCCAACACCTCACAGATCTCAAGGAGCCATGAGCATGGGTGAAATCAGTCGCGCCGCGTTATTCGGCAAACTCAACAGCGTGGCCTACAAAGCCATCGAAGCCGCCACCGTGTTCTGCAAGTTGCGCGGTAACCCTTATGTGGAGCTGGCCCACTGGTTTCATCAGTTGCTGCAACTGCAGGACTCAGACCTGCACCGCATCATCCGTCAGTTCAATATCGAACCGGCGCGCCTGGCCCGTGACTTGACCGAAGCCCTGGACCGTTTGCCACGTGGCTCGACTTCAATTACTGACTTGTCCTCCCATGTGGAAGAAGCCGTGGAGCGTGGCTGGGTCTACGGCAGCCTGATGTTCGGCGAAAGCCAGGTGCGTACCGGTTACCTGGTGCTGGGCATCCTCAAGACGCCGAGCCTGCGCCATGGACTACTGGGGCTGTCGGCAGAGTTTGACAAGATCAAGGTCGAGGCCCTGAGCGAGCGTTTTGACGAATACGTCGGTGACTCGCCGGAAAATGCGCTCAGCGCCAGCGACGGTTTCAACGCCGGCAGCGTGCCCGGTGAAGCCAGCGGCGCCATGGCCCCAAGCGCCATGGGCAAGCAGGAAGCGCTCAAGCGTTTTACCGTCGACCTCACCGAGCAGGCCCGCAGCGGCAAGCTTGATCCGATTGTCGGGCGTGACGAAGAAATCCGCCAACTGGTGGACATCCTCATGCGCCGTCGGCAGAACAATCCAATTCTGACCGGTGAAGCCGGTGTCGGTAAAACCGCCGTGGTCGAAGGTTTTGCCCTGCGCATCGTCGCCGGTGACGTGCCGCCAGCGCTCAAGGACGTGGAATTGCGCAGCCTCGACGTCGGCCTGTTGCAGGCCGGCGCGAGCATGAAAGGTGAATTCGAACAGCGCCTGCGCCAGGTCATCGAAGACGTCCAGGCCTCGCCAAAACCGATCATTCTGTTTATCGACGAAGCCCACACGCTGGTAGGTGCCGGTGGCGCCGCCGGCACCGGGGACGCGGCCAACCTGCTCAAACCGGCCCTGGCCCGGGGCACCCTGCGCACCGTGGCCGCCACGACCTGGGCCGAGTACAAGAAGCATATCGAGAAAGACCCGGCCCTGACCCGCCGCTTCCAGGTGGTGCAAGTCGCCGAGCCGTCCGAAGACAAGGCGCTGTTGATGATGCGCGGCGTGGCCTCGACCATGGAAAAACACCATAAGGTGCAGATCCTTGACGAAGCCCTGGAAGCCTCGGTCAAGCTGTCCCATCGCTACATCCCTGCGCGCCAATTGCCGGACAAATCCGTGAGCCTGCTGGACACCGCTTGCGCCCGGGTCGCCATCAGCCTGCACGCCGTGCCGGCCGAAGTGGACGACAGCCGTCGTCGCATCGAGGCGCTGGAAACCGAACTGCAAATCATCGCCCGCGAGCACGCCATCGGCATCGTCATCGGCGCCCGCCAGAGCAACAGCGAAAACCTGCTGGCCGCCGAGCGCGAACGCCTGACCGAACTCGAAAGCCGCTGGGCCGAAGAGAAAACCCTGGTGGACGAACTGCTCGCCACCCGCGCCACCCTGCGCGAAAGCGTCGGTGTGGTCGACCGCGACGTTGGCAGTGACGAAAGCCACGCCCTGTGCGAGAAACTGGTGGACCTGCAACAGCGTCTCAGTGCTCTGCAAGGGGAAACCCCGCTGATTCTGCCGACGGTCGATTACCAGGCCGTGGCCTCGGTGGTCGCCGACTGGACGGGTATTCCGGTGGGCCGCATGGCCCGTAACGAACTGGAAACCGTGCTCAACCTCGACCAGCACCTGAAGAAACGCATCATCGGCCAGGACCACGCCTTGCAGATGATCGCCAAGCGCATCCAGACCTCCCGCGCCGGCCTCGACAACCCGAGCAAGCCGATTGGCGTGTTCATGCTCGCGGGCACCTCCGGCGTGGGCAAGACCGAAACGGCCCTGGCCCTGGCCGAAGCCATGTACGGCGGTGAGCAGAACGTCATCACCATCAACATGAGCGAATTCCAGGAAGCTCACACCGTATCCACCCTCAAGGGCGCGCCACCGGGCTATATCGGCTATGGCGAAGGCGGCGTGCTGACCGAAGCCGTGCGGCGCAAACCCTACAGCGTGGTGCTGCTGGACGAGGTGGAAAAAGCCCACCCGGACGTGCATGAGATCTTCTTCCAGGTCTTTGATAAAGGCGTGATGGAGGACGGCGAAGGCAGGGTGATCGACTTCAAGAACACCTTGATTCTGCTGACCACCAACGCTGGCACCGAGTTGATTGCCCGGGTCTGCAAAGACCCACAAAACGTGCCCGAGCCCGAAGAGATCGCCAAGGCCTTGCGCCAGCCGCTGCTGGAGATTTTCCCGCCGGCATTGCTGGGCCGCCTGGTGACCATTCCGTACTACCCGCTCAGCGACGAGATGCTCAAGGCCATTACCCGCCTGCAGCTCAACCGTATCAAAAAGCGCGTGGAGAACACCCATAAAGTGGCCTTCGATTACGACGACGCGGTGATCGACCTGATCGTCTCCCGCTGCACCGAAACCGAAAGCGGTGGGCGAATGATCGACACCATTCTGACCAACAGCCTGCTGCCGGACATGAGCCGTGAATTCCTCACCCGCATGCTCGAAGGCAAAGCGCTGGCAGGCGTGCGAATCAGCGCCCGGGATAATGAATTGCACTACGACTTCAGCGACGCAGCATGACCTGACTGGAACACGGTCAATGTGGGAGCGGGCTTGCTCGCGAAGGCGTTGTGTCAGCCAACATCAATGTCGCTGACAGATTGCATTCGCGAGCAAGCCCGCTCCCACACTTGATCCGGTTCCGGCAGGTGAAAAATGGCGCGTGCCCATCATCAGATGGCGGTGCCACGGTTGGTACCCGGCTGGACAATCAACAGTTCGTCCAGTTCACGCTTCCTGCAACGCATAACAAACCGCAGCGCAGCATCCGGGTCACGCTTAAAAAGATCAAAGGTCGCGCGATCAACTTCATAGTATTCCTCGTAGTCGACCATGCCGTTGCTGACCGGTATAGATACGTAAAATCGGCCCGAGTCTTGCTCGAAGCCCACGGAGAACATGTGTTCGCGACTTACCAAAACATCTTGAAATTTCACAGTCATCTCTAAAACGCTAATACCGTTCAACCGAAGTCGTTTAGTGAAATGCTTCCGACATCGATTACCGCCAGCGATCCATAACTCATCAGATATTGGCAGGCACGTAGTCCGGTCCTCCAAGCTTGTCCCTGACGTTCAGGGCGGTACGCATCAACGGCTCCCATAAACCGTTCTCGCTGTTCCAACTGCCACCAGCCCAACGTGTATCCAGGATAAGCGCTGCCTTATTGATCTCAAGCTGCCTTCGAAGGGCCAAGGCCACGGACCCCATGTCGATTTCGAACAGCTCGGCATAGAGCCCCTCGGGCTCCTCGCGCTTTTGGCTCAGGCAAAAAAGGTAATACCAAACCCAGCCCGCTGCGGCATAGATCGCCCGATTACGATCGGGGTAGGTCGCGAGAATCTTGAGAAAAGCCGCCACGAAGCGTGCGGGGAAGTTGGCGTCGCGGGTCTGCTGCCAGTAACGCAACACCAGCAAATCGAAGGCCACGAAGATATTTTGCGGTTCCTCGTAGTCGTTTTTGGCTTCTTGAAAGTAGAACGGCTCGCCTACGAGGAATTTATCCAATTCGTCATAGGCCAGGGCAAGCAGCAATACATTGTCTAGATTGGTACTCATTGAAAACTCTCCCCTTGTTGCCATGACTCAGGCGTCCGTAAGAAGGTATTGGCCGGGCTGCGTCCACGAGACTCTCAAATACTTACCGCTCAGCAAACCCATGTCCCGAAAGTATTCAAAGACTTCAGACGGACACCATTCCTTACCCGCCGAAAAGGCCACTCTCAGTAAACGTAGAGCATCCAATACCTTGGCCTTCTGCGTGCCGTCCGGGACATCCAAAAAATAAACATCATTCTCTGCCGTCTTCGAAAACCCGATAGCATGCAAAGCGGCGTCCAGCGTGCGATCAATAATTCGAACGCGAATTGAGTCAGCGTCTGCTTTTTCCACGTACGCCCTTAGCGCTTCACCAGGCTCAAAAATATTGATGCTCTGGTCCTGCCATGTATCGGGGACTTCAAGATCAGCTTCTTGAATGCGGTAAGAGGTCACAGTAATCGCCTTCCATGGACGTGAGGTGACGCGCGGAGGAGCAGATATTCAGGTAATGCTTGGTAACAATCAAGAACCTGGTTCCTCTCCCTCAACTAACGAACTACATTATGGCTTCAGCGCCACCGCCCCTGGCGGTCGCGCGCCTCTGTACGAGCTGCCGAAGGCTGCGATCTCTTGATATTTAAAGTCAAAAGGCTGCAATCTTCGGCAGCGTCAAAAGGATTGCGGCAGCGATAAGGACGACCATGTTATTCAACCAAGCCTCACGCCTGGCAAAGATCACCAGCCCTCTGGGACCTGAAGTGCTGTTGCTCAAGGACATGGGCGGCGGCGAAGAGTTGGGGCGGCTGTTCAACTATGAGTTGCAGCTGCACTCGCTGGACAATGCCATCGACCTCAACCAGTTGCTCGGCAAACCCATGTGCCTGAGCCTGCAACTGGACGACGGTGGTGAGCGCTATTTCCATGGCATCGTTGCCCGTTGCAGCCAGAACGTCGACCAGGGCCAGTTCGCCAGCTACCAGGCCACGCTACGTCCCTGGCTATGGCTGCTGACCCGCACCTCCGATTGCCGGATTTTCCAGAACCTGACCATCCCGCAAATCATCAAACAGGTTTTTCGCGACCTGGGTTTTTCCGACTTCGAAGATGCCCTGAGCCGGCCCTATCGCGAGTGGGAATACTGCGTGCAGTATCGCGAAACCAGCTTCGATTTCGTCAGCCGCCTGATGGAACAGGAAGGGATCTACTACTTCTTCCGCCATGAACAGGGTCGTCATGTGCTGGTGTTGGCCGATGCCTACGGCGCCCACACCAGCGTGCCCGGCTACGCGTCGGTGCCCTACTACCCCAAGAATGAACAGCAGCGCGAACGCGATCACATCCACGATTGGCGCCTGGCCCAGGAAGTCCAGCCGGGCTCGCTGGAACTCAACGACTATGACTTCCAGCGCCCCAGCGCGCGAATTGACGTGCGCTCGGCCATGCCTCGTCCGCACACCGCCGGCGACTATCCACTGTACGACTATCCCGGCACCTATGTGCAAAGCGCAGACGGCGAACATTACGCCCGCACCCGCATCGAAGCCTTGCAGACGCTGCACGAACAGGTCGAGTTCGCCGGCAACGCTCGGGGCTTGGGGTCAGGACATTTGTTCAGCCTCACGGGCTTCAGCCGCCAGGACCAGAACCGCGAATACCTGATCGCCGGCGCCCGTTACTACGTCTCCCAGGAAAGCGGGGAAACCGGCGGCGCAGGCGCTTCGGCGCAGTTCGAAAGCAGCCTGACCTGCATCGACGCCCAACAAAGCTACCGCCCCCTGCCCAACACCCACCGCCCCATCGTCAAAGGCCCGCAGACCGCACTGGTGGTTGGCCCCAAGGGCGAGGAAATCTGGACCGACCAGTTCGGCCGGGTGAAAGTGCATTTCTATTGGGACCGCCACGACCAGTCCAACGAAAACAGCTCGTGCTGGATTCGCGTGTCGCAATCCTGGGCCGGTAAAAATTGGGGCTCGATGCAGATCCCACGGATCGGCCAGGAAGTGATCGTCAGCTTCCTCGAGGGCGACCCGGACCGGCCGATCATCACCGGCCGCGTCTACAACGCCGAACAAACCGTGCCCTACGACTTGCCGGAAAACGCCACCCAGAGCGGCATGAAAAGCCGTTCAAGCAAGGGCGGCTCACCGGCGAATTTCAACGAAATCCGCATGGAAGACAAAAAAGGCGCCGAGCAGCTGTACATCCATGCCGAGCGCAATCAGGACATCGTGGTCGAGGTGGATGAAAGCCACTCGGTGGGCCACGACCGCAACAAGAGCATCGGGCATAACGAGACGGTGACCATCGGTCATACGCGTCTGCGTGCGGTCAAGGATGAAGACATCCTGCTGGTTGGCCGCAAGAAAACGGACAGCATCGGCACCAGTTACGTTATAGAAGTGGGAGAGAACCTGCGCCTGGTATGCGGCAAAAGTATTCTGGAGCTCAACGCCAGCGGTCAAATCAACCTCAGCGGTGTACAAATCGATTTTTATGCCAAGGGTGACGCCCAGTTCAATACAGGCGGGGTACTGCACCTTAATAATGGCGGCGAAGCTGGCGCTACACCTGATGGCCAAGGCATCAAAGCCAATATCAAGGCTGGCGTGGACGCGATGTTTCCCCAGCCCAAAGGCAATTCATAAAGAGATCTCGGCTCCATGACCTATCGCATCAACGAACTCCAATTCAACCTGCCTACAGGTGAACTGCAAGACGCGACAATCAACATCTTGAAGTTTCCCGAACTAGGAACTTCATTAATCGTCAGTCGCAGCCTTCTCGCTGATGGCGAGACCTTGCAAAGCAATCTCGACAGCCAGCTCAAGCGACTCGAACAACAGGTTCAGGAGCTGCGCTATCAACCTGGTCAGCCAGTGCGTTTGGGGGCAGCTCAAGAAATCGAAGGCATCGAGCTGCGCAGCCAGTTTCACAAAGGCAACGAAAAGGTATTCCAGTACCAATTGGCGCTTGTGCTGCCCGGCACTCGCAAGTTACTTGCCCTCAGTTACGTAAAGGCCCAAAAGCTGGGAGATGCCGAAGCTGCACACTGGGCGACTATCAAGAACTCGTTACAGTTCGATGTCGTCACGTAGATGAGTACTTGTTATGTCTGATGCACTCTGGGCTGCTCGCCTTGGCGATGCGCTGACGCATACGTCGATGATGGCCGACATCCTCGGCGGAGTACTCGAAGTAGCAGCAAACGTAGCAATCACCGCACTGGCGACGGCTGCGGTGGCCGCAGCAGCAGGTATTACCCTCGCCACCGCCGGTATCGGTGGCTGCATCCTCTGTGCGGTGGTCGGGCTAGTTGTCGGCATGGCGATGAGCAAGACCGGGGCAGACAAAGGGCTGAGCAAAATGTGCGAAGACCTTGCCAATGCAATTTTCCCACCGACGATCCAGGCCAACATCGCTGTCGGCTCACCCAACACTTTAATCAATTCGATCCCCGCAGCACGAGCAGCCGGCATAGCACCAGCCAAACTCGAAGCCTCAGGCACGCTAGAACTTGAGCCCCCTCCAGAAGATGCTAGCGCGCCAGAACCAGGATTTCTGGATATAGCCGAGGGGTTCTTTTCACAGCTGTGGCGACCGACCGTCGCTAGCCCCGCACCGGGCGTCGTGCCGCGCATGACGGACTTTATTGCTTGCACCCGTCACCCTCCGATGCCGCCCCAACTACTGGCCGAAGGTTCGGAAAAAGTAACCATCAACGGTCAGCCTGCGGTACGCAGTGGTGACCGTAGTATGTGTGACGCAACAGTGGTTTCTTCCGGACTGATTTCACCCAACGTGACCATCGGAGGTGGCACGGTAGTTGTTCAGGAAATTCGAAGTGGCAAGACACCAGGGGTTGGCCTGGCAATCGAAGCATTGATGTTGCTCAAGGGTGCCAAGGGCAAGACATTGAGCAATCTGCCGTGCCTGCTGCTTGGTGCCGTAGGTTCTTATGCTGTAAGCCAGGCTATGGGAGCGGCCGCCAATGCTGCTGTCGGTTCACCCAACCCTGTTCATGCAGCTTTGGGTGCCAAGGTCCTAGGCGCAGATAATGAGCTGGACTTCGTGTTGCCAGGGCATCTGCCTATCGGTTGGCAACGCTTCTACAACAGCCGCGACGACCGCCGAGATGGGCTGTTCGGTGCGGGCTGGAGTGTCCCGTATGAAATCAGCGTGCAAGTACAGCCCCACCCCGATGGGGGTGAACAGCTGATTTACACCGATGAGCAAGGACGACGCATAGAAATCGGTTCATTGCCGCCGGGTAGCGCAATGTTTAGCTCCGGTGAGGGGCTGGGCTTTCGTCGTCATCGCAACGGCCAATTGTTGATCGACAGCGAGGACGGACTGTATCGGCTGTTTGATCCCACACCAGGGACACCTTCGCTGTTGCGCCTGAGCCAATTGGGCGACCGCAATGACAATCGCATCTATCTTGACTATGACGAAACCGGGCGCATCAGCCGACTGCGTGACACCTTCGATCTGGTTCGGGTCGAACTGATCTACGACAAGCAATGGCCCCGACGGGTCCGCCAGATCGAAAGGCTATACGCAGATCAACGAAGGGAAGTGCTGACGAGCTACACCTATGATCCACAGGGTGATCTGGCAGAAGCCCAGGATGCAGGCGGCCAAGTCCAGAGACGCTTTGTCTATGACGAAAACCGTCGGATGGTGGAGCACCAGTTGCCTACTGGACTACGTTGTTTTTACCAATGGGCTTTGCTGGAGGATACCGAGTGGCGGGTCGTCAGGCACTGGACCGACGAGGGTGACGAATACCAATTCCACTACGATCTTCAGGCTGGTATCACAACGATCACCGACAGCCTGCAAAGAACCAGCACGCGTAAATGGAACCGGCAGCACCAGATCACTGAATACACCGATAACCTGGGTCTGACCTGGCAATTCGAGTGGAATGACGAGCGTCAGTTACTCAACGCGACCGACCCTGCAGGCGGCCGGTATGAGTACAGTTACGATGAATCTGGCAATCTCACCGAGACCCTCGACCCTGCAGGTCGCCGGGAATCGATAGCGTGGCTGGAACATTGGGCGCTCCCGCTGACGCAAGTCGACAAGGGTGGCAACTGCTGGCAATTCCTTTATGACTCGCGTGGCAATTGCATCAAGGAAACTGACCCGCTGGGACATGCCACCCAATATCGCTATGACGCCCATGGTCAGGCCGTGGAAATCATTGACGCTATCGGAAAGTCCAAGAAGCTACGCTGGAACACCTTGGGCCAACTCGTAGAACATATTGATTGCTCCAACCAGCCAACCCGTTTCAGCTACGACAATCGCGGATACCTGCAAACCACCACGAATGCACTGGGCGAGCATACTCACTATCGGTATGACATCCGTGGGCGCTTGATCGAGCGACAGCTGCCGGACGGTCGCACAGAACATTTCCAGCGTGATGCCATTGGTCAACTGATCGGTTACAAGGATCCCGCAGGACACCTGATCAGCTATCAACATAATCGTCGGGGACAAGTCAGCCAACGCCGCGACGCGCATGGCCGTGCTGTGCAATTCAGTTATGACCGTTTCGGACGCCTGCAGGCGCTAATCAACGAGAACAACGAACGCTATCGGTTCGAGTGGGATGCGGGCAACCGCTTGAGCGCACAGTACAACCTCGACGGAAGTGCGCACCGCTATATCTATGATTCACTCAGTCAGGTTGCTCTCGCCGAGACAACTCCAGCACCTTCGAACGACCCACTGTCCCAAGAGTCTGTGGGCTCCATCGTGCATCGCATGGAACGAGACCCCGTCGGGCGCTTGCTGAGAAAGATAACGGAGGATGGAAGAACCGAATACGCCTACGATGCGGCGGGAAAAATAGCCGGGATCGTTTTCATCGACCATCAGGGAAATGAACAAAAACTCGCCTTTGCCTACGATGCTATGGGGCATTTAATCGAAGAGCATTGTTCTGGCGCGAGCCTGCATCACCGCTACGATGAACTTGGCAATCTGATTCAAACGTTGCTACCTGATGGTCGATGGGTCAATCGGCTGTATTACGGTAGCGGCCACCTGCACCAGCTCAATTTGGATGGGCAGGTGATCAGCGATTTCGAGCGAGATCGCCTGCACCGAGAAGTACTGCGTACACAAGGTCAAATCACGACTCGCAGCGAATATGGTCAAAACGGCCGCTTGCGCACACGCACCCACAGGCCGACAGGCCAGCCATCACAACTGCCTGCTTCTGCTCAACAGCACTTCGATTACGATGCCAGTGACAACCTGATCGAGCGTATTGAACAGCAGCCAGCTGGCCAGTTGCGCCAATTACTGCATTACGACGCCAGCGGCCGAATTGTAGCGAGCCAGAACGGTACGCAGGGCCAGAGCGAAACATTCGCCTATGACGCCGCTGCAAACCTGCTCGACGGTCCACCGTCGGGTTCGGGCTTGGTAAAGCACAACAAACTACTGACTTACCAGGACAAACGTTATCGATACGACGCCTTTGGACGTTTGATCGAGAAACGCAGTGTCAGCCGGGGAACCCAACACTTCAGATACGACGCAGAAAGTCGGTTGATTGAGGTACGCAATCGCCAAGGCACCGCTGAAACAGTAGTGACAATGGCCTACGATCCGCTCGGGCGTCGCGTAGAAAAGACCGAATGCAGTGGCGATGGGCATCTGCTGGGAAAAACCCGGTTCAGTTGGGATGCCCTGCAGTTATTGCAAGAGCACCGAAACGAACTGACCAGCCTGTACTTGTACGTCGACAACAGCTACGAACCGTTGGCCAGAGTTGATGGTACCGGCCCCCAACAAAAATTTCGCTATTACCACAACGACCTTAATGGCCTGCCCGAACGGCTTGTGGAAGCAGACGGCCAGCCGATCTGGCAGGCACGTTATCGGACATGGGGCGACACGTTCGAAGAAATACGCGAAGCGCATTACATCGAAGAACAGAATCTGCGTTACCAAGGGCAATATCTGGATCGCGAAACAGGACTGCATTACAACACATTCCGTTTTTACGATCCGCAAATCGGACGGTTCATCACGCCAGACCCCTTGGGTTTAGTAGGAGGAATCAACCTCTATTGCTATGCTCCCAACCCGTTCACCTGGATGGACCCCCTGGGTCTGGCCACTGATGCTGGAACGACCACCTTTTACCATGCCGGTGATATTCAAGGTCCTATTGACCCCTCAAAGGGTAGAGGAGGCCTGGACTTTGACCCGGCAGGTAAAGGAGGTTTCTATGTAACGACTGACAAGGCACAGGCTGTGGAGTGGGCAGCGATGAGGGACCATCCGACTATTACACAATTCGATGTTCCCAACTCGGAACTGGCCAAATTGAACATCAAGACATTCGACTCCCCCAATGGCGAATGGGGAGAGTTCGTTACCAAGGGACGTCAAGGCACACTCGATCACAGCCATGATGCGGTCAGTGGCCCCATGCTCAGGAACTCAACACCGGTTAAATTCAAGGGAGCGACGCCCAAACCGAAGGGGAGTCAGTTTGCCATTTATTCGAAAAAAGCAGCCGCACTCTTCGACCGATTCAAAATTAAAGGTTGTTCATGATGCACAGAGATAATTTTGTCGATGGGATGGTTTTCCAAGATGATGATGACCCGGCTGAAACGGTTATTTTCAACATGCGTAGTTGGGTCGAAGTCATCCGAGGAATTATTGTCCACTATGCCAACAGGACCGAAGCGGAAGCCGATTCGCAGATGGCTGCTGCGCCTGTAATAAACACGCCTGTCACTAACTACATGGCTGTCATTTCAAGGAGCCACGAACTGGAGTACCACTGGGCCATGTTGATAGCCTATGGAGAACAATATTGGTCCACCCAAGGAATCAGCCCAGAACCTCCCGAAGACTATCTTGAGTGGGAAACCAATTACCGGACCAAACATAAGCTGGCACAAGAAAGCTTTGTATTCAGTGAGTAGTGAGCGCACGGGCCTTGAAGGTGGAACAACTGGAAGACGATTACCCTGGCGATGCCGAATGGCAAGTGCTTGTGCGGTTATACGAAGAGGACTATCTCAACGACAACGCCCGCACCCTGGCGAAACGACTGGATGGCAACCTCGATATGGCGGTCATTCTCTACGGTAAAAGAGGGCTCAAGGAAGGGTTGTGGTGGGTAGAACAGCAGGTGCCAGCCTTGGATAACATACGGCCAGCCGATTGCCTCAAGGATCCGAAGCTGATCAAACGCCTGAGGACTGCGCTAATGCGCATGCCGTAACGACAAGGATAGAAGTGCAATGGAAGGCATCGAATTGCGTCACAAGCGCAACGATTACACAGCCGTCAGACGCTTATGCCGGATGAACATCCCGCATGTCTGACGCGCTCTGGGCCGCCCGGCTGGGTGATGCACTGAACCATACCTCGATGATGGCTGACATCCTCGGCGGTGTGCTGGAGGTGGCAGCCAACATCGCGATTACCGCGCTGGCCACTGCCGCCGTGGTGGCGGCCACCGGCATCACGGTCGTCACCGGCGGGTTGGGTTGCATCGTGCTCGGCCTGGTAGTGGGCACGGTCGTCGGCCTTGCCATGAGCAAGACCGGAGCCGACAAGGGCTTAAGCAACTGGTGCGAGAAGATCAGCAACGCGCTGTTTCCGCCCACGGTGCAGGCGAACATCCTCACCGGCTCCACCAACACCCTCACCAATAACATGCCCGCCGCTCGGGCCGCCGGGGCGATCCCGTCCCATGTCGCGCCGGCCGGCACCGAGCTGGAGGCGCCCGAGCCGGAAGCTTCAGAAGCCAGTTACCTGGACATGGCCGAAAGCTTCTTCTCCCAGATGTGGCGCCCCACCGTTGCCACCCCGGCACCCGGCGCGGTGCCCAAGCCGCTGGACCTGCTCGTCTGCATGAAGCATCCGCCGATGCCGCCGCAGTTCATGGCCGAGGGCTCGGACAAGGTCACCATCAACGGCCAGCCCGCCGTGCGCAGCGGCGATCGCAGCACCTGCGATGCCAAGGTCGTATCGTCCGGGCTGATTTCCTCCAACGTGACCATTGGCGGCGGTTCGGTGGTGGTGCGCGAGATCCGCAGCGGCAAGACCCCGGGCGTGGGCCTGGCGGTCACTGCGTTGCTGATGCTCAAGGGTGGCAAAGGCAAGTTCTTCAGCAAATTGCCGTGCATGCTGGTCGGTGGCGCGACGTCGATGGCCGTCAGCAGCGCGATGGGGGCGATGGCCAACGCCGCCATGGGCTCGTCGAACCCGGTGCACGCCGCCACCGGGGCCAAGGTGCTGGGGGGCGATGAAGAGCTGGATTTCATGTTGCCTGGCATCTTGCCGATCGATTGGCAGCGCTTCTACAACAGCCGTGACGAGCGGCGCGACGGGTTGTTCGGCGCCGGCTGGAGCGTGTCCTACGAGGTGTGCGTTGAAATTCTGCCTCATCCGGAGGGCGGTGAAACGCTGGTCTACACCGATGAACAGGGCCGGCGCATCGACATGGGTTCGATCCCCTTGGGCGGTGCGGTGTTCAGTGCCAGTGAAGGGTTGAGTGTTCGACGCCACGTTAATGGACAACTGTTGATTGAAAGCGATGACGGGCTGTACCGGCTGTTTGACGTCACACCCGGCAACCCGTCTTTGTTGCGTCTGAATCAGCTCGGTGATCGCAATGACAACCGCATCTATCTCGACTATGACGACGTCGGACGCCTTGTAAAACTGCGCGACACCTTTGACTTGGTTCAGGTGGAATTGACCTACCTTCAGACACGGGTCAGTCAGGTGGAACGGGTCTACCCGGACCAACACCGCGAAGTGTTGGTGAGTTATGGCTACGATCAGTCAGGCAACCTGGCCGAAGTGCGTGACGCCACCGGCCAAGTGCAACGGCGCTTCAGTTACGACGCCGAACGGCGGATGGTCGAGCATCAATTGCCCACGGGGCTACGTTGCTTCTATGAATGGGCGTTAATTGAAGACCGTGAATGGCGCGTGGTCCGGCACTGGACCGACGAAGGCGACACCTACCAGTTCGACTATGACCTCGGCGTCGGTGTCACGCGCATCACCGATGGCTTGCAGCGCGTCAGTACACGACGCTGGAACACCCAGCACCAGATCACCGAATACACCGACAACCTCGGCCAGACCTGGCAGTTCGAGTGGAACGACGAGCGCCAACTGCTCAGCGCTACCGACCCACAGGGCGGACACTACGAATACAGCTACGACGACGCCGGCAACCTGATCGGTGAAACCGACCCGCTGGGTCGCAGTGACTCGACCTTGTGGCTCGAGCTCTGGGCCTTGCCGCTGGTGGAAACCGACGCCGCGGGCCACAGCTGGCAGTATCGCTACGATCAGCGCGGCAACTGCATTGCCGAAACCGATCCATTGGGCCATGTCACGCGCTACCGCTACGACCCCCACGGCCAGGTCGTCGAGATCATCGATGCCACCGGCAAAAGCAAAAAGCTGCGCTGGAATCCGTTCGGCCAATTGATCGAACACATTGATTGCTCGGGTTATCCGACGCGCTTCAACTACGACAACCGCGGCTATCTGCAAACCATCACCGACGCCCTCGGCGAACGCACCCAATTCAGCTACGACGCCCAAGGGCGGTTGCTCAGCAGCCAATTGCCGGACGGGCGCACTGAGCAATATCAGCGCGACGTCAGCGGCCAGTTGACCGGTTATACCGACCCGGCCGGGCACACCACGCTCTATCAACACAACCGTCGCGGCCAGGTGCGTCAGCGCACCGACGCCCATGGCCGGCAGGTGCAATTCGGGTATGACAGCTACGGGCGGCTGCAAGCGCTGACCAATGAGAATGGCGAAAGTTATCGGTTTGCCTGGGATGCCGGAGATCGGCTGACCGAACAACAAGACCTCGACGGCAGCGCCAAGCGCTACGCCTATGACCTGCTGGATAATGTCGTGGCGGTGACGGCCGTTCCGGCGCCTTACGGCACTGGCTTGGCCGTGGTTCCCGAGACGCCCCTGGCCCCCATCGTTCATCGACTGGAACGCGACGCTGTCGGCCGGCTGATCGCCAAACTCACCGACGATGGCCGTACCGACTACACCTACGACCCACTGGACCAACTCACCGCCGTCACCTTCACCAACCATCACGGCAACGCCCAAACCCTGAGCTTCGCCTACGATGCCCTCGGCCAGTTGCTCAAAGAACATAGCGCGGCCGGCAACCTGCACTACCACTACGACGAACTCGGCAACCTGATCCAGACCCAACTGCCCGACGGCCGCTGGATCAATCGTCTGTACTACGGCAGCGGCCACCTGCACCAGATCAACCTCGACGGCCAGGTCATCAGCGACTTCGAACGCGACCGCCTGCACCGCGAAGTGCTGCGCACCCAAGGCCAGATCAGCACCCGCAGCGAATACGACCGCAGCGGCCGCCTGCGCGCACGGCAACGCCGTCACAGTAGCCAACCCTCGCTGTTGCCGGCGGCGGTGCAAAAACACTTCGAGTACGACCCCGCCGACAACCTGATCGGCAAACTCGACCAGCAACCCGCCGCGCAACACCGCCAACTGCTGCACTACGACGCCACTGGCCGCATCATCGCCAGCCAGGACAACCTGCACGGCCAGCGCGAGACCTTCACCTACGACTCCGCCGCCAACCTGCTGGACGGCCCAGCCCCCGGCGCCGGATTGGTGGTGCACAACAAGCTGCTGACCTACCAGGACAAGCGCTACCGCTACGACGCCTTCGGCCGGATGATCGAAAAACGCAGCGCCAAGCGCGGCGTGCAACACTTCGCCTACGACGCCGAAAGCCGCTTGATCGAGGTGCGCAACGACAACGGCAGCGTGGTCAACATGGCCTACGACCCGCTGGGCCGGCGCATCGAAAAAACCGAACACGATACCAACGGCTATCCGCTCGGTGAAACCCGCTTCACCTGGGACGGCCTGCGTCTGTTGCAGGAGCATCGCCATCAACAGACCAGCCTTTACCTCTACGAAGACGAAAGTTACGAACCCCTGGCCCGCGTCGACGGTACCGGCCCGCTGCAAAAAATCCGCTATTACCACAACGACCTCAACGGCCTGCCGGAACAGCTCACCGAAGCGGACGGCCACAACGTCTGGCAGGCGACTTATCGGGTGTGGGGCAACACGTTAGAAGAGGTGCGCGAGCCGTACTACATTGAAGAGCAGAACCTGCGGTTTCAGGGGCAGTACCTGGACCGGGAGACGGGGCTGCATTTCAATACGTTCAGGTTTTATGATCCGGATGTGGGGCGGTTTACGACGCCGGATCCTATTGGGTTGGCGGGAGGGATCAATCTCTACGCCTATGCGCCGAATCCCGCAGGCTATGCCGACCCTTTAGGCCTAAGCTGTACTTCGCCAAAAGGCTTTGCCAGAAAAAATACAATAACCAGAAGATGGATTGGAAAATTATCAGGAAAAAAACCTGCTGACGTCGACGGGTATCTAGCAGCCCGAGGCTGGACAAAATCCTATCCTCAAGCTGGCAGACCTGATGCAATTCAACATGTTCAGTATGTGCGCACCACAAAATCCGGAGCCACCTATAAACTTGACTACCATCCAGGGGGCAGTTCCACCCAGAAGAACATTCACGGAAACGATTATTGGAAAGTGTACAAGGCCAATAAATCTGGAGAAGATGTTGTATTCGGCAGAATTGGACATGGCGACTTCAAAAATTACGACCTAATAAAAGACTCTCCAGTTTATGTTAATGGCACGCTCATGAATGGTGGAACTTAAATATGATTGATTTTACAGCAGACATCAAATCCAAGCACTCCGTAGCAAACATTCTATTAGGGGACAACATCTCCAGCTATATCGATGAATTATATAAGAATCATAGCATCAAGATAAAAAACTATACCTTGCCAGACAGCGAAACGAGAGTGGCCTATATAGTAAATGACACCATCACTATAGCAACCCTTTCTGACGGAACAATATTCTCAATTGGCTGCAATGTACATTACCAAGGACTTTACAGAGGAGTACTTTCTACAGGAATGTCTTTTGGCCAAATAAAAAAACTTACCAAACGTCAACGCATTTTTAATGGCTCAATAATTCTCGATGATGACTTCGGGTTTTCCTATGTGTTACCAGCTCCTTATGACGAGATAGCCGACAGCATTGAAGACATACCTCTAGATTTAATTCTAAGTGAAATATATATTTCTGACTTCTCCTCTTGGCTTAGTAGTCCGAGCTAACCGAGCCAACATGAAAAATAACTATCAACTGGAAAAACTTAAAAAATTTGAATTAGGCCCGTATGAAAGCAGAGAAACCATCTATTCACTGATGTTACAGTCAACACTTTCAGGCGGTTTCATTCAGGTACTCGACTCACTTAGAGATCTGGAGCCTCACATGACTTCAGATTACTATTATGTGGCACACAAACTGGTTGCTTACAAAGGCAAAAAAATAATTTTCAAGGGAGAACTGTGTAAAGCAGAAAAAAACGATCTCTTGAGTTTTCTTGATGATGCTGTGACTTCAGGCGATCTGCGCGAGTTATTAATCACTCCAGTTCAGGCACACCCAAACAGAAAAATAATATACATTTCAGAAGATGCGATTTATTTGTATGCGGCAGGATAATGCTAAGTGCCAGAATAAAAGTTTTCAGGCATTGCCGGAGCATGGACTTTCCCGAAAAGCCACATTGCACAAGGGTTTCAGCCTGACGGAGCCCAAAAGATGGGCTATGCCGAAGCCGCGCACTGCGCAATTATCAAGGCGGTAAAGGGGGTCTGGTTCCGAATACAAAAGGTGAGAAAGCGGTCTGGGTAAATCATGACAGCATGTGGAAAACCTTAAAAAATGGACATATTCAATCTACTTTCATACAAGCTTGAAAATTTCCTGAACATCCGGCCGTGCCCAACGAAGCTGGGCGCTGTTTTTTACGAAGAAGACGAGCCCTCGCTGCTGTCTGTCGTCGCCAGAAAACGCAACGGTTCGACCTTCTACGTGAGCCGCTGGCACGATTTGTTTTCCATAAGCGCCTTCGAAAAAACCATGTCAAAAAACGGTTTCGCAGAGTCGGATTGCTATGCCCTTCTCTTGGTCCTGTCCCGCTTTGGCTATCTGCTTGAAATCGACAACCGTCAACGAACCAACAAAGACTATTTTATTTTCTTCTACCTGATTCAACTGATCAGTTTGAAGAACAGCACTCTCGACGCGGATGCACAACTCAGGAACTACATGCTCAGGTTCCTGCTTTTCGAATTGAGTATTGACGACGAAGCGTATCGACGGTTCAGCATCAAGGATAATCAGCTGGTAATGGCTACCGACAACCTGGGGCCTGTAGTTTTTTGGGATGTTATCGACTTGGTTTACAAAGCGATCAAGTTTGATAGCAGAAAAGAACACGAATTGCTAAGCACATTGAAAAGCTATCAAACAAGCATCGTCACATTATTGACCGACCCCGACGACACAAATTACCGTTTCAAGCTTAATGATCGTCACAGCGAACTCATGTATCCCGATGTATTTTTGCACGCATACGCTAAAAACAAGAAGCAGATATTTAATGCTTTGATCGATACGATCAACCCTCTTCAATCAACGGAAAACCTGTTTATCTCCAATATTATCTTGATGAATTACTCCTTTCATATTCTGAAAAGCAAGCCTCACGAAATTCTAAAACTGAAAAAATACGTCAATGATGAGACGCTGTTCAGCAAGCTGCTAGAAGCGATAATCACTCGTCGAATGGCAATCAATAAATCATTATTCGACAAGATATCCATAGGCCAGGATCTATCCTTGATAAAAGACAATCCAGCCTCGTTCTACAATATCTTGTACAGCTTATAGAAGCCCTCACAGACGGCACCCTAAAACGTGCAGTAAAGCTCATTTGCAGCGAATGAATACGAGCAATAAGAACCTTGCCGAGCCCAAATAGCTGGATTTTTTGAAGATGGAACAACTGGAAGACGATTACCCCGGCGATGCCGATTGGCAGGATTTCGTGGATTTATATAACAAAGTCTATCTCGACGACGACGCCCGCACTTTGGCGAAACGACTGGATGGCAACCTCGATATGGCGGTCATTCTCTATGGTAAAAGAGGGCTCAAGGAAGGATTGTGGTGGATCGAACAGCAAGTGCCCGCCCTGGATAACATACGGCCAGCCGATTGCCTCAAAGATCCGAAGCTGATCAAACGACTGAGGACTGCGCTGATGCGCATGCCGTAACCGACTCTATCAACACCAGGTACGCCAGCGCACCGACGCCCATGGCCGGAGTTCGGGTATGACAGCTACGGGCTGCTGCAAGCGCTGATCAACGAAAACGGCGAAAGTTATCGGTTTGCCTGGGATGCGGGCGATCGACTGACCGAACAACAGGATCTGGGTGGCAGCGCCAAGCGCTACACCTATGACCTGCTGGATAACGTCGCGGCGGTAACGGCTGTTCCGGCGCCTTATGGCAACGGCTTGGCCATCGTCCCCGAGACGCCCCTGGCCCCCATCGTTCATCGACTGGAACGCGACGCTGTCGGCCGGCTGATCGCCAGAATCACCGACGATGGCCGCACCAACTACACCCATGACCCACTGGACCAGCTCACCGCCGTCACCTTCAGCGACCTGCAGGGCAACACACAAACCCTGAGCTTTGCCTACGACGCCCTCGGCCAGTTGCTCGAAGAACAAAGCGCAGCCGGCAGCCTGCACCACCACTACGACGAACTCGGCAACCTGATCCAGACCCAACTGCCCGACGGCCGCTGGATCAATCGTCTGTACTACGGCAGCGGCCACCTGCACCAGATCAACCTCAACGGCCAGGTCATCAGCGACTTCGAACGTGATCGCCTGCACCGCGAAGTGCTGCGCACCCAAGGCCAGATCAGCACCCGCAGCGAATACGACCGCAGCGGACGTTTACGTTCCCGCCAACGCCGACACACCAGCCAGCCATCGCTGATGCCAGCAGCGGTGCAGAAACATTTCGAGTACGACCCCGCCGACAACCTGATCGGCAAACTCGACCAGCAACCCGCCGCGCAACATCGCCAACTGCTGCACTACGACGCCACCGGCCGCATCATCGCCAGCCAGGACAGCCTGCACGGCCAGCGCGAAACCTTCGCCTACGACGCCGCCGCCAACCTGCTGGACGGCCCGCAACCCGGCGCCGGACTGGTGGTGCACAACAAACTGCTGACCTACCAGGACAAGCGTTACCGCTACGACGCCTTTGGCCGGATGATCGAAAAACGCAGCGCTAAACGGGGCCTGCAGCGCTTCGGTTATGACGCCGAGAGCCGGTTGATTGAAGTGCGCAACGAAAACGGCAGCGTGCTCAGGATGACCTACGACCCGCTGGGCCGGCGCATCGAAAAAACCGAGCACGACACCAACGGCTACCCACTCGGCGAAACCCGCTTCACCTGGGACGGCCTGCGCCTGTTGCAGGAGCATCGCCATCAACAAACCAGCCTCTACCTCTACGAAGACGAAGGTTATGAACCCCTGGCCCGCGTCGACGGCACCGGCCCGCTGCAAAAAATCCGCTACTACCACAACGACCTCAATGGCCTGCCGGAACAACTCACCGAGGCGGACGGCCACAACGTCTGGCAGGCGACTTATCGGGTGTGGGGCAACACGTTAGAAGAGGTGCGCGAGCCGTATTACATCGAAGAGCAGAACCTGCGGTTTCAGGGGCAGTACCTGGACCGGGAGACGGGGCTGCATTTCAATACGTTCAGGTTT
>NZ_JYLB01000005.1 GCF_001042905.1 Pseudomonas lini | reverse complement strand
GCAAGGCCCGAAGGTCCCCTGCTTTCTCCCGTAGGACGTATGCGGTATTAGCGTCCGTTTCCGAGCGTTATCCCCCACTACCAGGCAGATTCCTAGGCATTACTCACCCGTCCGCCGCTCTCAAGAGGTGCAAGCACCTCTCTACCGCTCGACTTGCATGTGTTAGGCCTGCCGCCAGCGTTCAATCTGAGCCATGATCAAACTCTTCAGTTCAAACATCTTTGGGTTTTTAAGAAACCCTAAACTTGGCTCAGCAATCGTTGGTTACATCTTTGATTTCTCGCGGAGTAACTTGTGATGCTGATAATCTTGTTGACTATCAGTCTGACTCCACAAGCACCCACACGAATTGCTTGATTCAGTTGTTAAAGAGCGGTTGGTTAAGATCTTTCGTCTCAACCGAGGCGCGCATTCTACAGCAGCCTCTGTTGCTGTCAAGCGGTTATTTTCAGAAGTTTTCAAAGTTTCGCTTGGAAATCTTTAACAACTTCAACCACTTGCGCTTCCGATCTCTCGTTAGCGGGAGGCGAATTCTACAGCGTTACACGCTGCTGTCAACACCTCTTTTTCTCCGCTTTCGACCGAGATGATCGAACCGTCAATAAGGCGAAAACACACTGCCTTACCAACTCCTTCTGGCTTCGATGAACTGAAGCGTAACCGCTGCCGAAAACTGCGTAACTCTTTGTTTACCAAGGAGTTTTCCGTTTCGACTGCGCCGGAAGTGGGGCGAATTATAGACTTCCAGAATCTGCCGTCAACACCAATTTTCACATTTCTGTCATATAGGCCAAAAAAGCCCGAAAACACGAAGGCCGACCTCAAGAGGTCGGCCTTCTGCCCTTCTACTTACAAGCTAGGGAATGCGAACTGCGAAGCCTCATGACTCGCTCGTTGCGGCCAGCGCTGGGTAATAGCCTTGCGACGAGTGTAGAAACGCACGCCATCCGGACCATACGCATGCAGATCGCCGAACAGCGAACGCTTCCAGCCGCCAAAGCTGTGATAAGCCACTGGCACTGGCAATGGCACGTTGACGCCGACCATCCCCACTTCAATCTCATCGCAGAACAACCGCGCCGCTTCACCATCCCGCGTGAAGATGCATGTGCCGTTGCCATACTCGTGATCGTTGATCAGTTGCATCGCCTCTTCCAGGCTGTTGACCCGAACGACGCACAGCACCGGTCCAAAGATCTCTTCTTTATAGATGCGCATTTCTGGCGTGACGTTATCGAACAGGCAACCGCCCAGGAAGAAACCTTCTTCATGACCGGCCACGCTCAGACCACGACCATCTACCACCAACTTCGCACCTGCCGAAACGCCGTCTTCTATATAGCCACTGACTTTATCGCGAGCCTGACCGGAAACCAGCGGCCCCATATCCAGGCCGCAGGTCGTACCAGCACCAATTTTCAGCGCCTTGACCTGCGGCACCAGTTTGGCCACCAACGCATCCGCTACCTGATCACCAACACACACGGCTACCGAGATTGCCATGCAGCGCTCACCGCACGAACCGTACGCCGCGCCCATCAGTGCGCTGACTGCGTTATCCAGATCCGCATCCGGCATTAATACCGCGTGGTTCTTCGCCCCGCCCAGCGCCTGGACGCGTTTGCCGCGCTTGGTGCCTTCGGCGTAAATGTATTCGGCAATTGGCGTCGAACCGACAAAGCTCAACGCTTTGACTTCCGGCGCTTCGATCAAGGCATCCACCGCAGCCTTGTCGCCATGCACCACACTCAGCACGCCTTTCGGCAGGCCGGCTTCCAACAGCAGCTGAGCAATCAGCAGCGTCGAGCTTGGATCACGCTCGGACGGTTTCAGAATAAAGCAGTTGCCACAGACGATCGCCAGCGGATACATCCACAGCGGCACCATGGCCGGGAAGTTGAACGGGGTAATACCGGCCACCACGCCCAATGGCTGGAAATCCGACCAGGCATCGATGTTCGGCCCGACGTTACGGCTGTACTCGCCCTTGAGAATTTCCGGTGCAGCACAGGCGAACTCGACGTTCTCGATCCCGCGCTTCAATTCACCGGCCGCATCTTCCAGGGTCTTGCCGTGTTCTTCGCTGATCAGTTGTGCAATGCGGGCTTCGTTCTGTTCCAGCAGTTGTTTGAAGCGGAACATCACCTGAGCACGCTTGGCCGGCGGAGTGTTACGCCAGGCCGGGAACGCAGCTTTGGCCGAGTCGATGGCTTTTTGAATGGTTTCACGGCTGGCCAGTGGCAGCTTGTGGATCGCCTGACCGGTGGACGGGTTGAACACGTCGGCCGTACGACCGTCTTCGGTCACCAGTTCGCCATTGATCAAATGCGGGATAAGGCTCATGCGGGGCTCCTGAAAAGTTGTCCACGGACGCCCTTCAAAGGGCGCCTTTCTTTCTATTAGAGGGAATAGAGGAAAAAATCAGTCGATTTTGTTCAGCACTTCGCCGACCGCGTCGAACAGACGATCAAGGTCTTGCGGCTTGCTGTTGAAGGTTGGGCCGAACTGCAGGGTGTCGCCACCGAAGCGCACGTAGAACCCGGCTTTCCACAGAGCCATGCCGGCTTCGAACGGACGCACGATGGCATCGCCGTCGCGAGGCGCAATCTGGATGGCACCGGCCAACCCGTAGTTACGAATGTCGATGACGTTTTTCGAGCCCTTCAAACCATGCAACGCATTTTCGAAGTGCGGCGCCACTTCCGCCACGCTTTGCACCAGGTTTTCCTTTTGCAGCAGGTCCAGTGCCGCAAGGCCGGCAGCACAAGCCACCGGGTGGGCGGAATAGGTGTAGCCGTGCGGGAATTCCACCGCGTACTCAGGCGTCGCCTGGTTCATGAAGGTTTGGTAGATCTCGGAGCTGGCAATCACCGCGCCCATCGGGATCGCGCCGTTGGTGACTTGCTTGGCAATGCACATCAGGTCAGGAGTCACGCCGAAGCTGTCGGCGCCGAACATCGAACCGGTACGGCCGAACCCGGTGATCACTTCGTCGAACACCAGCAGGATATTGTGCTGATCGCAGATCTCGCGCAGACGCTTGAGATAACCCTGCGGCGGAACCAGAACGCCAGCGGAACCAGCCATTGGCTCGACGAATACCGCAGCAATGTTCGATGCATCGTGCAGTTCGATCAGCTTGAGCAGTTCATCGGCCAGGGCGATACCACCTTGCTCCGGCATGCCACGGGAAAACGCATTGCTCGCCAGCAAAGTGTGCGGCAAGTGATCGACGTCCATCATCGCCTGGCCGAACAGTTTGCGGTTGCCGTTCACGCCGCCCAGGCTAGTGCCGGCGATGTTCACGCCGTGATAACCACGGGCACGGCCGATCATTTTGGTTTTGGTGGCCTGGCCTTTCAGGCGCCAGTAAGCACGCACCATTTTCACCGCTGTGTCTGCACACTCGGAACCCGAGTCGGTGAAGAACACGTGATTCAGATTGCCCGGCGTCAGGTCGGTGATTTTCTCGGCCAACTGGAACGACAGCGGATGACCGTACTGGAAGCCCGGCGAGTAATCGAGGGTGCCCAATTGCTTGGCCACCGCTTCCTGGATTTCCTTGCGGGTGTGTCCGGCGCCGCAGGTCCACAGACCCGAGAGCGAATCGTAGACCTTGCGGCCCTTGTCGTCTGTCAGCCAACTGCCCTCGGCAGCCACGATCAGTCGCGGGTCGCGCTGGAAATTGCGGTTCGCGGTGTAGGGCATCCAGTGAGCATCGAGCTTGAGCTGGCTGGCCAGGGAAGTCGGGGCGTTTTCAGGCACGTTCATGGGCAAAACCTCGCAGGGCAATAAGCGGCGTGGAGATGAAAAGCTTTCTTGCAGCTAAATTGCCACGGAGATAAAGTCGGTGAAATCCAACTTTTCTAACCTTCAGTCAGCCCGCTACTAAACTTTGAGTAACCAAAGCATGAGCAGCCGTCGTCCCGATCCGCTGGCGCAAGTCAGTGACTTTGATATCCGGCTGTTGCGGATTTTTCGCAGCGTCGTGGAATGCGGCGGCTTCTCCGCGGCAGAATCGGTGCTGGGGATCGGTCGCTCGGCGATCAGCCAGCAGATGAGCGATCTGGAGCAACGCCTCGGCCTGCGTTTGTGCCAACGCGGTCGCGCCGGTTTTTCCCTGACCGAAGAAGGCCGCGAGGTTTACCAATCAGCGCTGCAGCTATTAAGTGCGCTGGAAAGTTTCCGCACCGAGGTCAACGGCCTCCACCAACATTTGCGCGGTGAGTTGACCATTGGCCTGACCGACAACCTGGTCACCCTGCCCCACATGCGCATTACTCACGCCCTGGCGCAGTTGAAGGAGCGTGGTCCGGACGTGCAGATCCAGATCCGCATGATCGCGCCCAATGAAGTTGAACAAGGCGTGCTCGACGGTCGCTTGCATGTCGGCGTGGTGCCGCAAGCCAGTGCGCTATCGGGCCTGGAATATCAGCCGCTCTACAGCGAACGCTCGCTGCTGTATTGCGCGGTCGGCCATCCGCTGTTTTATGTCGACGACAAACAACTGGACGATGAACGCCTCAATAGCCAGGACGCCATCGCCCCGACCTTCCGCTTGCCCGCCGAGATCCAGGCCCACTATCAAGCGCTCAACTGCACCGCCAGTGCGTCGGATCGCGAAGGCATGGCATTTCTGATTCTGACCGGGCGCTACATCGGATACCTGCCGGATCATTACGCCAGCCTCTGGGTGCAGCAGGGCCGATTGCGTGCACTGAAACCCAAGGCGCGTTTTTATGACCTGAGCCTGGCATCGGTCACCCGCAAGGGCCGTCGTCCCCACTTGGTGCTGGAGAGTTTTCTGGAGAGCCTGGCGGCGACACGTTGAACAAGAAAATCCCTGTGGAATTGCAGTGGCCAAGGTTTTATCGCAACAGGACTTGTCTGCGGCCTGTGGGTGCGCTATCAACGCATCTGGTTGCACCCATTTACCTGTTCGGAAGTGCCTATGACCTTTGAAGTCCCAGCCCACGGCGGCAAACCCGCCAGCCGCATTCGTCAGAAGAACGAAGAGACCATCATCAAAGCCGCCGAAGACGAGTTCGCCCGTCACGGATTCAAAGGCACCAGCATGAACACCATCGCGCAGAATGCCGGGTTGCCCAAAGCGAATCTGCATTACTACTTCACCAACAAACTCGGTTTGTACGTGGCGGTGCTGAGTAACATCCTTGAATTGTGGGACAGCACCTTCAATACCCTGACCGTCGAGGACGATCCGGCAGAAGCATTGACCCGATACATCCGCGCAAAAATGGAATTCTCCCGGCGCCAGCCACAAGCCTCGCGGGTCTTCGCCATGGAGGTCATCAGCGGCGGTGAATGCCTGAGCGCGCATTTCAACCAGGACTATCGCATCTGGTTTCAGGGCCGGGCCGCGGTGTTTCAGGCGTGGATCGACGCGGGCAAAATGGACCCGATCGACCCGGTGCACCTGATCTTCCTGCTGTGGGGCAGCACCCAGCATTACGCCGATTTTGCCACGCAGATATGCCGTGTCACCGGGCGCACCAAGTTGACCAAGCAAGACATGGAAGACGCCGGCAACAATCTGATCCGCATCATTCTCAAAGGCTGCGGCCTGACGCCTGCTATCTAAGACACTTATGCCTTTTACCCTCAGCGGCTTTTGCGAATACCGCGAAGAGATTCGCAAAAGCCGCTTCATCGCCCTCGCCGGACCAATCACTAGCGCAGCTGATGCCCAAGCGTTCATCGAGCAGCACAGTGATTTGAACGCCTCGCACAATTGCTGGGCCTGGAAACTCGGCGATCAATACCGCAGCAATGACGATGGCGAACCCGGCGGCACCGCTGGCCGGCCGATTCTGGCAGCGATCGAAGCGCAGGATTGCGATCAGGTCGCGGTGCTGGTGATCCGCTGGTATGGCGGCATTCAACTGGGCACCGGCGGCCTCGCCCGGGCCTATGGCGGCGGTGCCAACAAATGCCTGCAAGTGGCGCCGAAGATCGAGCTGATCAGCCGGGTGCCGGTCAGTTGTGCCTGTGCGTTTGGCGAGTTGGCGCTGGTGAAGCTTCGGTTAGCGGAACTGGGCGGTTTGGTCGTAGAAGAAACCTTCACGGCCAATGGCGTGGAACTGCAATTGGCGATCGGCGAGGGGCAAATAGAGACCTTGCAGATGCAGCTGGCGGATTTGAGTCGCGGGCGCATTTTGTTGCAGCGATAAAAGAAAGATCAAAAGATCGAAGCCTTCGACAGCTCCTACTCCGACCGTGTACTTGCGTAAGGAATGCAATCCTGTGAGAGCCGCCGAAGGCTGCGATCTTTTGGGGCGCCCCGATTCGCCCTGCATTCGATACTTGCCCACATCTGCTGTGCACCCGGCTGTGGATAACCTGAGCACATTCCGCTGTAACCCTTCTGTCATGCGGCTTTGCGGGCTTTGCTCATTTTTCATCCAAATCCCCAGCAACAACATTTATTCCACGTAAAAACAAACAGTTAGAGCGGTTTATCGCCATTAGAAGAAAGCCCCCCAGTGCTTATGCCCCTCCAGTCGGCTTGCGCACAAATACTGTGGAACAACCTGTGGATAACCCGTTCATGGCTGGCGCAGCCCCATGTCCGACATAGCTTGCAGGGTATTGCTCGTTTTTTGATCAATTCACCGCGCGCAAAACCGGAGCCTGATCAAAGAACGTGCCCTCAAGTGGTGCCTGATTCGGAATTGGAATATGACGAGGCACTGTCCACAACCCCTATGCCAGCAAGGCTTTGCCGATTTCCTGACTCAATGGCCAGGAAATTGCTTTATCCCCAGGCATAACCTCTGTCGACCTGAGCCAGTCATGTCCAACCCCGTGCCGATCCCCGATCAAATACCCCGCCTGCAATTGCGCAGAATCAGCAAACGTTATCCCGGTTGCCTGGCCAACGACGCCATCGACTTGAGCATTGCGCCCGGTGAAATCCACGCCCTGCTCGGCGAAAACGGTGCGGGCAAAAGTACCCTGATGAAGATCATCTACGGCGTCACTCACGCCGACTCAGGGGAAATGATCTGGCAGGGCCAGCGCGTAACCATGCGCAACCCGGCCCAGGCTCGCGGCCTCGGGATTGGCATGGTGTTCCAGCATTTCTCGCTGTTCGAAACCCTGAGCGTGGCGCAGAACATCGCGCTGGCAATGGGCGCTGCGGCAGGAGCACCGAAGCAGCTTGAGCCGAAGATTCGCGAAGTGTCACAACGCTACGGCATGGCGCTGGAACCGGAGCGACTTGTCCACAGCCTGTCCATCGGCGAGCGTCAGCGGGTGGAAATCATTCGCTGCCTGATGCAAGACATCCGCCTGTTGATTCTCGATGAACCGACGTCGGTACTGACTCCGCAAGAGGCCGACGAATTGTTCGTCACTTTGCGCCGACTGGCCGCCGAGGGCTGCAGCATTCTGTTTATCAGCCACAAGCTCGGCGAAGTACGCGCGTTGTGCCACAGCGCCACGGTGTTACGCGGCGGTCGGGTAGCCGGGCATTGCGTGCCGGCGGAGTGCTCGGATCGGCAACTGGCGCAATTGATGGTCGGTGAAGCCGCCGAGCTGATCACCGACTATCCAAAGGTCACTGGCGCTGATGCGTTTTTGAACGTGACGGGATTGTCCTGGCACAACCCAGACCCGTTCGGCTGCTCTCTGAAGAATATTGATTTCGACGTGCGCAGCGGCGAAATCGTGGGAGTCGCCGGAGTGGCCGGCAACGGTCAGGATGAGTTGCTGGCCTTGCTCAGTGGCGAAGAACGGTTACCCCGCGATGACAGCGCAACGATCAGTTTCGGCGGGCAACCGGTGGCCCATTTGCGGCCGGATGCTCGACGCAAACTTGGCCTGGCATTCGTCCCCGCCGAGCGTCTGGGCCATGGCGCGGTGCCGGAGCTGAGCCTGGCAGATAACGCCCTGCTCACCGCGTTTCAACAGGGGCTGGTCAGCAACGGGCTGATCCAGCGCAGCAAGGTCGAAGCGCTGGCCGAAGACATCATTCGCCGCTTCGGGGTCAAGACACCCGATGCCCAGGCGCCTGCTCGCAGTCTGTCCGGCGGCAACTTGCAAAAGTTCATCCTCGGTCGGGAGATCCTTCAGCAGCCTAAATTACTGGTGGCCGCGCACCCGACCTGGGGGGTGGACGTCGGTGCGGCCGCGACCATTCACCGGGCGTTGATTGCCTTGCGCGATGCTGGCGCGGCGATCTTGGTGATCTCCGAAGACCTCGACGAACTGTTCCAGATCAGCGACCGCCTCGGCGCCCTGTGCGGCGGTCGGCTGTCGCCATTGCAGGCCACCGTCGACACCCATCTGAGCGACGTCGGCGGCTGGATGGCCGGCCAGTTCGACGCGCCTCAATCACCTGCCCCCGTAGCGCTTTAACGGAGTTTCACATGCTGCTTTCTCTCGAACCGCGTGGCCAGCAATCACGCCTGATGTTGTGGTGCTCGCCCTTGCTGGCGGCCGTGTTGACGCTGGGCTGCGGCTCATTGCTATTTATCGCGCTGGGCCACGATCCAGTGCTGACCTTGCACACGTTGCTGATTGCACCGATCAGCGACCTGTACGGCGTCTCCGAACTGCTGGTCAAAGCGCTGCCGATTCTGCTCTGCGCATTGGGCTTGGCGGTGGCGTATCAAGCGCGGATCTGGAACATCGGCGCCGAAGGTCAGTTGCTGCTCGGCGCCCTCGCCGGCAGTGCGTTGGCGGTGAACATCGTTGGCTTGCAAAGTCGCTGGGCGCTGGTGCTAATCCTGGTGGTCGGCACCTTGGCCGGCGCCGCGTGGGCCGGGTTGACAGCATGGTTGCGCACACGCTTCAACGCCAATGAAATCCTCACCAGCATCATGCTCAATTACATCGCCCTGAACTTGCTGCTGTTCTGCGTCCACGGGCCGCTGAAGGACCCGGCCGGGTTCAACTTTCCAGAGTCGGCAATGTTCGGCGATGCCAGTCGACTGCCGCTGTTGATGGAGGACGGTCGGGTTCACGCCGGGGTCTATTTCGCCCTGCTCGCGCTGGTGGCGGTGTGGGTGTTACTGCAGAAAAGCTTTGTCGGTTTCCAGATCAAAGTGCTCGGGCTGGACAAGCGCGCCGCAGGTTTCGTCGGCTTTCGCGAGAAGCGGCTGATCTGGCTGGCGCTGTTGATCAGCGGTGGTTTGGCGGGGTTGGCCGGCGTGTGCGAAGTCACCGGGCCGATCGGCCAGCTGGTGCCGCAGGTCTCGCCGGGTTACGGCTATGCGGCGATCACCGTAGCGTTTCTCGGGCGACTGAATCCCATCGGTATTCTGTTTTCCAGCCTGTTGATGGCGCTGCTGTACATCGGTGGCGAGAGCGCGCAGATGAGCATGAACCTACCGCAAGCGATCACTCAATTGTTCCAGGGGATAATGCTGTTTTTCCTGCTGGCCAGTGACGTACTGATTCTCTACCGACCGCGTTTGAACCTGCGCTGGGCGCGCCGTGCACCAACCACCGCCGTACAAGCAGGAGCCTTGTGATGGATATCGATCTGCTGAGCAATATTTTCTACGCCATGGTCCGTTGCGGTACGCCGTTGTTGCTGGTGGCGCTGGGCGAGCTGATTTGCGAGAAGAGTGGCGTCCTCAATCTGGGGCAGGAAGGCATGATGCTGTTCGGGGCGGTGATCGGTTTCATCGTCGCGCTGAACAGCGGCAACCTCTGGCTTGGCGTGTTGCTGGCGATGCTCGCCGGGATGCTGTTGTCGTCGCTGTTTGCCTTGGTAGCACTGGTGTTCAACGCCAATCAGGTGGCGACCGGGTTGGCGTTGACGATCTTCGGCGTAGGCCTGTCGACCTTTGTCGGCGCAGCGTGGGTTGGCAAACCGTTGGCAGGTTTTGAGCCAGTGGCGATTCCGTTGTTGAGTGAAATCCCGCTGATCGGGCGGATGCTGTTTGCTCAGGACTTGCTGGTGTATCTGTCGTTCGCGCTGTTCACGTTAGTGGCCTGGGTGATTCTGAAAAGTCGCGTCGGGTTGATTATTCAGGCGGTTGGCGAAAACCCGGATGCGGCCAGTGCCATGGGCTTGCCGGTGTTGCGCGTGCGTACGCTGGCGGTGCTGTTTGGCGGGGCGATGGCGGGGTTGGCCGGGGCTTATTTGTCCTTGGCCTACACGCCGATGTGGGCGGAAAACATGAGCGCCGGTCGTGGCTGGATTGCCTTGGCGCTGGTGGTGTTTGCCAGTTGGCGAGTGTGGCGATTGCTGCTCGGGGCGTATCTGTTCGGGCTCGCCAGCATCCTGCATTTGGTGGCGCAGGGGTTGGGGCTGGCGATGCCGTCGAGCCTGCTGGCGATGCTGCCGTATGTCGCGACCATTGTGGTGTTGGTGCTGCTGTCCCGGGATGCCGTGCGCACACGGTTGTATGCGCCGGTTTCGTTGGGACAGCCGTGGCAGGCCGGGCATTAGCGGAGACTTCAAGGGCCTCATCGCGGGCAAGCCCGCTCCCACAGGTTTCTGTATCGATCAAAAAATCTGTGTTCACCCAAGATCACTGTGGGAGCGGGCTTGCCCGCGATGGCGCCCTAACAGGCAACACCTGAGCAGCGCCCCACGCCAATTCAAAGACCAAGAAAACAACCAGCAATGAACTCGCGCCGTGGAGCAAGGCATACAGCTGCCAAGCCGAAAACAGAAACCTCCCCACCGCGTCATACCGCCCAAACACCTGCTGCGGATCACGAATCCGCAGCACCGCCCACACGCACACAATCGAGCCCAACAAATTCGCCATCAGCATGTGCATCGGCTCGAACGGCGGTAGCTCGCCAGGCAAATTGAAAGTCTGGCTCACGCTCAACAACACGCCATGCAACGCCGCAAAACTCCACGGTGTTACAAAAGCAGCGGTCACGATCAGGTCGTACCACGCACTGCCACGCACCACTTGACGATATTGCGTTGAAGTCCACATTGGCATTGCTCCATAAATTCAGGGAGCAACAAGGCTAAAGCCTGGAGTATGCTCCAGGGTCAAGCCATCTCGAGACATCAAGATGCGCATCGGTGAATTAGCCCAGGCCAGCGCCGTCAGTCGCGACACGTTGCGCTTTTACGAGCAACGCGGATTGATCGCCGCGCAACGCGGCGCCAATGGTTATCGCGACTATCCGGCGGAGATGGTGCAACTGGTGCTGTACATCAAGACGGCTCAGCGACTGGGCTTTACCCTCGGCGAGATCGGCAGCAGCGTCGCCGCGCTGTGGCAGGCACCCGACCCAGCCAATGCCGTGACCCAACTGCTGCAAGACAAACTGAACCTGATCGAAACCCGCATCGCCGAACTCGATGTCTTGCGTCAGGAACTGCAACATCGGCTCGGTCAACAGTGTCCTTTGAGTCAGCACCCTTTAAATCCGTGATTCTCATCCATCAAGGAAGCCATTCATGTCTACGGCAAAAACCGCACTCATCATCGGTGCCTCCCGAGGCTTGGGCCTCGGTCTGGTGAAAACCCTGCTGGCCGACGGCTGGCAAGTCACCGCCACCGTGCGCAACCCGCAGAGCGCCGAAGCCTTGCAAGCGTTGGGCAAGGTGCGGATCGAAAAACTCGACATGGACGATCAGCAAGCGGTCATCGCCCTGAGCCAACAACTCAAAGGTGAAGTGTTCGACCTGTTGTTCGTGAATGCCGGGGTCAAGGGCCCGGAGGTCCAGACGCCGGGCGGAGCGACGTTGGCCGAGGTCGGTCAATTGTTCTTCACCAACGCCGTGGCGCCGATCAATCTGGCCCAGCGTTTTGTCGGGCAGATTCGTGAAGACAGCGGCGTATTGGCGTTCATGAGTTCGGTGCTGGGCAGCGTGACCATGCCCGACGCGCCAGAGCTGGCGCTGTACAAAGCCAGCAAAGCGGCGCTGAACTCCATGACCAACAGCTTCGTCACGCAATTGGGCGAACAGAAACTCACCGTGCTGTCGCTGCATCCGGGTTGGGTGAAGACTGATATGGGCGGTGAAGGCGCGGACATTGATGTGCAAACCAGTACGCGCGGGCTGATCGATCAGGTGAATGCGTATGCCGGCAAGGGCGGGCATCATTTTGTGAACTACAGGGGTGAGACCATTCCCTGGTAACCCCACTGTTCCCTGTGGGAGCTGGCTTGCCTGCGATTGCATCACCTCGGTCTAGCTGAAAGACCGAGGTGCCTGCATCGCGGGCAAGCCCGGCTCCCACAGGGTTTGGCATCGTCTGGACGAGTGAGGCTTGCCCGCGAAGCTTTTTTGTTCGAAACTCCGCACCTCGCCCTCGCGGCGACCCTGGATCAGCAGACAGGGCAACACTGAGCTGGCAACCCTGAACCCAACTTTCAGAGGAGCCGGCCACCATGCCTGCGACCCGTACCTGGTTAAAAAATCCCCTCGCCATTTTCACGGCCAACGCGCTCGATGCCCGTGGCGGTCTGGTGCTGCAAGACGGTTTGATCGTCGAAGTGCTCGCCGCCGGTCAGCAACCCTCCGCGCCTTGTGACCACGTTTTCGATGCACGCGAACACGTGATCCTGCCGGGGCTGATCAACACCCATCACCACTTCTATCAAACCCTGACCCGTGCCTGGGCGCCGGTGGTTAATCAGCCGTTGTTCCCGTGGTTGAAAACCCTCTATCCGGTCTGGGCTCGTCTCACCCCTGAAAAACTTGCCCTCGCCACCAAAGTCGCGTTGGCCGAGTTGCTACTGTCCGGTTGCACCACCGCGGCCGATCACCATTACCTGTTTCCGGAAGGCCTGGAAAACGCGATCGACGTACAGGTCGAGAGTGTTCGCGAACTGGGCATGCGCGCCATGCTCACTCGCGGTTCCATGAGCCTTGGCGAAAAGGACGGTGGCCTGCCACCGCAGCAAACCGTCCAGGAAGGCGAAGTGATTCTCGACGACAGCCAACGTTTGATTGCCGCGTACCACGAGCGCGGCGATGGGGCGCAGATTCAAATCGCCCTGGCACCGTGCTCGCCGTTCTCGGTGACTCCGGAAATCATGTCCGCCAGCGCCGAACTGGCAAACACCCTCGACGTACGCCTGCACACACACCTTGCGGAAACCCTCGACGAAGAAGACTTCTGCCTGCAACGTTTCGGCCTGCGCACCGTGGATTATCTGGACAGCGTCGGCTGGCTCGGGCCACGTACCTGGCTGGCCCACGGCATTCATTTCAACCCCGACGAAATCGCCCGTCTCGGCGCGGCCGGCACGGGTATTTGCCATTGCCCGAGTTCGAACATGCGCCTGGCCTCCGGCATTTGCCCGACGCTGGACCTGACCGCTGCGGGTGCGCTGCTGGGTCTGGGCGTGGACGGTTCGGCGTCCAACGATGCCTCGAACATGATCCTCGAAACCCGTCAGGCGCTGTACATCCAGCGGCTGCGTTATGGCGCGGAAAAGATTACGCCGGAGTTGGTACTGGGCTGGGCGACCAAGGGCTCGGCGAGTTTGCTCGGGCGCACCGATATCGGTGAACTGGCGGTGGGCAAGCAGGCGGATCTGGCGCTGTTCAAATTGGATGAACTGCGCTTCTCCGGCAGCCATGATCCGGTGTCGGCGCTGCTGCTGTGCGGCGCGGATCGGGCGGACCGGGTGATGGTCGGCGGCAAATGGCGGGTGATCGATGGGCAGGTTGAAGGGCTGGATCTGAAAGGGTTGATTGCCGATCATAGCCAGGCGGCTCGGCGGTTGATCAGCGGCGTCTGAGTCGACATAAATCTATTGTGGGAGCGAGCCTGCTCGCGATGACGACGTGTCAGTCAACATTGATGTTGAATGTGAGTCCGCTATCGCGAGCAGGCTCGCTCCCACGGTTTTGTGTAAGGCGTCCGCACCAGTGCATGGCGTGAGTTGGACCCGTTGCACCGGGTTGGCTCTAGTAAGGAATTCAACATCAAAAGATCGCAGCCTGCGGCAGCTCCTACAGGGGTACGCGAAATCATGTAGGAGCTGCCGCAGGCTGCGATCTTTTGATTTTGTTGTCCTGTTGGTCAGCAATTTGCATTGCCCTCCTCCATCTCACAACAAAATGGAGTTCCAGTTCATGCATAAACGTCCGTTGAAGCAGCTGCTTTGCGCTGTCGCCGCAGCTATCGGTCTGAGCGCCAGCCTGACCGCCAGTGCCGCCGACCCGCTGAAAGTCGGCTTCGTCTATATCGGTCCGATCGGTGACCACGGCTGGACGTATCAGCATGAACAGGGACGCAAGGCGCTGGCTGAGAAGCTCGGCGAGCAGATCACCACCAACTACGTGGAGAACGTCGCCGAGGGCGCCGACGCCGAGCGGGTGATCCGCAACATGGCCAAGGACAAGTACGACCTGATCTTCACCACGTCTTTCGGCTACATGAACCCGACCCTGAAAGTCGCCAAGCAGTTTCCCAAGGTGACTTTCGAACACGCCACCGGCTACAAGCAGGACAAGAACCTTGGCACTTACCTGGCGCGCACTTATGAAGGTCGCTACGTCGGCGGTTTCCTTGCAGCGAAGATGACCAAGACCAAAAAAGTCGGCTACGTCGCTTCTTTCCCGATTCCGGAAGTCATCCGCGATATCAACGCCATTCAACTGGCCCTGAACAAGTACAACCCGGGCACCGAGATCAAAGTGGTGTGGGTCAATTCCTGGTTCGACCCGGGCAAGGAAGCTGACGCCGCCAATGCGCTGATCGACCAGGGCGTGGACGTGGTGTTCCAGCACACCGACAGCCCGGCACCGATCCAGGCGGCCGAACGTCGTGGCGTGTACGCCGTCGGTTATGCGTCGGACATGGCGCACTTCGGGCCGAAAGCGGTGCTGACGTCTATCGTCAACGACTGGGGGCCGCACTACATTCAGGCGACCCAAAGCGTGCTCGACCACACGTGGAAATCTCTGGATTACTGGGGCGGTCTGAAGGAAGGTACGGTTGAGCTGCCGATCAGCGACCTGGTGCCGGCTGCGGTGAAAACCGAAGCCGAACAGATCATTGCCGACATCAAGAGCGGTGCCCTGCATCCGTTCACCGGGCCGATCAAGGATCAGGCCGGCGTGGAGAAAATCCCGGCGGGCGCGACAGCAACCAATGCGGAATTGGCGTCGATGAACTTCTACGTCGAAGGCATGAAGGCCGAGATACCGAAGTAATTCCGGCCAAGTGAACACAAAACCCTGTGGGAGCGGGCTTGCTCGCGAAAGCGGTGTGTCATGCAACATTGATGTCGACTGGCATACCGCTTTCGCGAGCAAGCCCGCTCCCACACTGGATCTATGGTGCGTGCTGGATTGTGTTTCAGGTATCGCATTTATCAGGACAGCAACATGAACCAACTCCCAATCATCGACATCAGCCCGCTCTACAGCGCTGATCAAACCGCCTGGCAATCGATCGCCATGCAAATCGACCACGCCTGCCGTGAATGGGGCTTTTTCTATATCAAGGGCCACCCGATTGCCCCGTCGCGTATCGATGCCGTGCTAGACCATGCCCAACGTTTCTTCGCCCTGCCCGCCGCTGAAAAACTCAAGATCGACATCACCCAGACCCGCCACCACCGCGGCTATGGCGCCATCGCCACCGAGCAACTCGACCCGAGCAAGCCCTGCGATCTGAAAGAAACCTTCGACATGGGCCTGCACCTGCCGACCGATCATCCCGAGGTTATTGCGGAAAAACCCTTGCGCGGTCCCAACCGTCATCCGTCGATGCCCGGTTGGGAATCGCTGATGGAGCAACACTACGTCGACATGCAGGCGCTCGCTCAAACCCTGCTGCGGGCCATGACTCTGGCGCTGGACATTGAGCGTGATTTCTTCGATACCCGCTTCAAAGAGCCAGTCAGCGTACTGCGGATGATTCATTACCCGCCGCGCCACACTGCCAGCACCGAAGATCAGCAAGGTGCCGGCGCTCACACCGATTACGGCTGCATCACCCTGCTCTATCAGGATGCCGCTGGCGGTCTGCAAGTGCGCAACGTGCAGGGCGAATGGATCAATGCGCCGCCGATCGAAGGCACGTTCGTGGTCAACCTCGGCGACATGATGGCGCGCTGGAGCAACGACCGTTACCTGTCGACGCCGCATCGGGTGATCAGCCCGCTCGGGGTGGATCGGTACTCAATGCCGTTCTTTGCTGAACCGCACCCCGACACCGCCATTGAATGCCTGCCCGGTTGCCAGGACGAACGGCATCCGGCGAAGTATCCGGCCACCACCTGCGCCGAATTCCTGCTGTCGCGTTTCGCCGATACCTACGCCTATCGACGGGAACGGGAAGCCGTGTAATGAACCGGCTGGTCAGGTTTTGCTCATTGTTTCTGCGGGCATCTGTAGAATGCCCTCATTGCACCTGATGAGAATTCAAAAATGTACGACTGGCTGAACGCCCTGCCCAAGGCAGAATTGCACTTGCACCTGGAAGGTTCGCTGGAACCTGAGCTGCTGTTCGCCCTGGCCGAACGCAACAAGATCGCCCTGCCGTGGAGCGACGTTGAAACCCTGCGCAAGGCTTACGCCTTCAATAACCTGCAAGAGTTTCTCGACCTGTATTACCAGGGCGCCGATGTGTTGCGCACGTCTCAGGATTTCTACGACCTGACCTGGGCCTACCTGTTGCGCTGCAAGGCGCAGAACGTGATTCACACCGAACCGTTCTTCGACCCGCAAACCCACACCGACCGTGGCATCCCGTTCGAAGTGGTGCTCAACGGCATCGCCGCCGCACTGAAGGATGGCGAGCAGCAGCTGGGCATCACCAGCGGTTTGATCCTCAGCTTCCTGCGTCACTTGAGCGAAGACGAAGCGCAGAAAACCCTCGACCAGGCGCTGCCGTTTCGCGATGCGTTTGTCGCCGTGGGCCTGGACAGTTCGGAGATGGGCCACCCGCCGAGCAAGTTCCAGCGGGTGTTTGATCGTGCGCGCAACGAAGGCTTCCTGACCGTCGCGCACGCCGGTGAAGAAGGCCCGCCCGAGTACATCTGGGAAGCCCTCGACCTGCTGAAAATCCAGCGCATCGACCATGGCGTGCGCGCCATCGAAGACGAGCGCTTGATGCAGCGGATCATCGACGAGCAGATCCCGCTGACCGTGTGCCCGTTGTCGAACACCAAACTCTGCGTGTTCGATCACATGTCCCAACACAACATCCTCGACATGCTCGAGCGCGGTGTGAAGGTCACGGTGAACTCCGATGACCCGGCCTACTTTGGCGGGTATGTCACCGAGAACTTCCACGCGCTGTACACCGATCTGGGCATGACCCAGGATCAGGCCAAGCGCCTGGCGCAGAACAGCCTGGATGCGCGGTTGGTGAAACCCGCATAACCCATGTGGGAGCGGGCTTGCTCGCGAAAGCGGTGTGTCAGTCAACGATGATGTCGACTGGCATACCGATTTCGCGAGCAAGCCCGCTCCCACATTTAATCGGTGATTAATTGATAATCACCGGCTCACTCAACTCTTCCAACGTCTTGCCCCGGGTCTCCATCCCGAACATCCACACCACCCCCGCCGCAATCGCAAAACACATCGCCCCCAGCGCAAACACCCCGCCCTGCCCGGTCATCGGGAACACCAGCCCGGTCACCAACGGCCCGAGCAACGACCCCACGCGGCCGATAGCCGAAGCGAACCCCGAACCCGTGGCGCGTGCCGACGTTGGGTACAACTCAGGGGTGTAGGTGTAGAGCACCGCCCACATGCCGAACAGAAAGAACTGCATCAACAGCCCCGAGGTAATCAACAGACTAACGTTGCCGCCGAACACCGCACTCTGGCCATAAAGAAACGCCATGACCCCGCCGCCGAGCAATGTCACCACGCACACCGGTTTACGCCCCCAACGCTCCACCAGCCAGGCAGCCATGAGGAAACCGGGAATTCCGCCGAGGGAAATCAGCACCGTGTAATACACCGACTGGGTCACGGCGAAACCCGACTGTTGCAACAGCGCACTGAGCCAGGACGTCAGGCCATAGAAACCCAGCAAGGCAAAGAACCACACGCTCCAGATCATCATCGTGCGCTGGCGATACTGCGGCGACCAGATCTCCCGTAGCGCAGAGAAGAAAGTACCCGGTTGACTCGCCACCCGTGGCAGACGAATCGGTTCAGGCAAATCCGCACGGCCCAGTGAAGCCCGGACCCGGTCCTCGATGCCGAGCAAGACCTTATCCGCCTCGTCATGATGCCCGGCCTGCTCCAGCCAGCGCGGTGACTCGGGAATGAAAAAACGAATCGCCAGGACGAACACCGCCGGCACCGCCAACACCAGAAAGATGTCGCGCCAGCCAATCACCGGCAGCAGGAAGTACGACAGCACCCCCGCTGCGACGAAACCGAGCGGCCAAAAACCATCCATCAACGCGATGTAACGCCCACGTCGCTTAGCTGGAATCAGCTCCGACAGCATCGACTGCGCAATCGGAAATTCCATGCCCATGCCGATCCCCAGCAAGACTCGGAACAGCGTCAGCGTTTCGACGTTCTGCGCCGTGGAGCACAGGTAGCTGGCGATGCCCCACAGCACAATGCTCCACTGGAACACTGGTTTGCGCCCGAAGCGGTCGGCCAACATACCGGACAGCGATGCCCCCAGAACCATGCCGAAGAAACTCGAACTGGCCAGCAACCCGGCCTGCGCCGTGCTCAGGCCGAACTCGGTTTTGATCGAGCCGAGCAGGAAGGTCATCATCGCCAGGTCCATGGAGTCAAAGAAAAACGCCAGGGCAATGATGATGAAAATGATGCGGTGATAACCGCTGATGGGCAGCCGTTCCAATCGTTCTGCCGCGCTGAAGCTTCGTGTTTCCATGCCACATTCCCCCAATCCTGAAAGTCCCCGGATCGAGTGTGCGCGATAGCGGCTGGGGATTATTGCTGGATGCGACCTGTCCACAGCTCTGAACGACGCCTGAAACAAATCCCGGACGTCGCACCTCAATGGTCTAAAGCGCCATTTCCAGCTCGGTTTCCTTGGCGAAGCGATGGATTTCCCGTTGCCCCGCAGCGGTGATCTGCAACGCTCGCGAATCGTTGGGCAGGCTCAACCAGCCAGACTGCATGAACAACTGCAACAACGCTGCGCCCAGTGAACCGCCCATGTGCGGGCGTCTTTCGCTCCAGTCCGGGCAAGCGCAGGCGACTCTGCTGTTGCGATGGGCCAGCGCCTGGATGAATACACCGCGTGTTGCCAATTGTGTGGCGCCCTTGTGAGTGATCATGACCCGCTGATCGAGTTGCTCGATCCAGCCCGCATCCAGCAGACGCTGGTAGAGGTCGGCGGCCAGGGTGCCGCCCAGATGGTCGTCGCAGAGCCTGGCCCGCAGCAAAGACGAAGGCGCCGCCTGGGGTTTGGCGATAGGGCTGGTGCGTTTGAAAACCTCTGGAATGTCCCGAGGCGCGCTGGCCAGGGTCGCGCTGGCCAAGGCTTCTATCGCGGCGCCGACTTCGGGCGCGGCAAGCCGGAAAAACCGTTTGCGGCCACGGGTTTCGACTTTCAACAGACCTCCGGCGGACAAACGCCCTAAATGCGCACTGGCCGAAGACGGCGACAGGCCGGCCAGCAACGCCAGCTCTTCGGTTTGCCGCGCCGAGCCGTCCATCAAGGCCCACATCATTGCGCTGCGCTTTGGGTCAGCCAGCAATGTGGCGATCTGGCTGATGCAAGGTGCATGTTCCATGTATTCACTCCCTGTTGAATCGTTTCGTCTACTGCTCAGAGACATCTTGACCAGTAATGTGTCGTCGGCCAAGACGCGAAAACCGCCATAAACCGGGCAAAGCCACCCACTCACCCAGGCCATGCTTCGCGGGTACAACGAAGGTCCGGTGATGACCATCGGGTATGACCGAATCGAACCTGAACTCGCCATTGCGAGGTCGACGGTGCGTACATGAGGCGAGCGCTAGTATAAGCGGGTTAACCGCCGGTTCCTGCCCTCGGGGCTCCATTGGTGGTGATAGTTCCTGACAGAAATTTCGCTATTTGCCTGCGACTAATGATCGACATCCGATTTCGCCGGAAATTGACTGCTTATATGAGCGCATCGGCTGGCAAGCATTTCCCGCAAAAGGTTCACCGGCTTACTCAATTGTGCGCGATGCGCGCACAGCAAATTCAGCGGTGCGCGCTCGCAGAGCAGCTCCGGCATCAGCACTTTCAATCGACCGGCCAGCACATCGGCGGCGACATCGAGCCAGGACTTATACGCAATCCCCGCTCCCGCTATGGCCCATAGACGCACAACATCGGCGTCGTCACTAAATCGATCGCCACTGACCGTCAGGCTCACTTCGCGTTTGCCATCGTGGAAACTCCAGTGATCGTGGACCCGGCTGCCGAGCATGAACAACAGGCAATTGTGCTGAGCCAGTTGCTCCAGATGCCGAGGTTCGCCATGCCGGGCCAGGTAACTCGGCGCCGCACAGAGCACGCGACGGTTTTGCGGGGCGATGGGCAACGCCACCAGGCTCGAGTCTTCCGGCTCGCCATAACGCAGGGCAATGTCCACTGGTTGGCGGAACAGGTCGGCAATGCGGTCGCCCAGCAGCAACCGGACCGTGAGTTTCGGATGCTCGCGCTGAAACTCGTCGAGCCATGGCAACAGCAGGTTGCGACCGAAATCCGAAGGCGCCGACAACTGCAAAATCCCGCTGACTTGATCCTGCCCGCTGGCCAGCAAGCGGCGGCCCTCATCGAGATTGCTCAAGGCTGCCCGGGCGTATTCCAGAAAGCCCTCGCCTTCAGCGGTCAGGCGCAGACTGCGGGTAGAACGGGCGAGCAAGCGCGCGCCGAGTTGCTGTTCGATGCGCTTCAACGCCGCACTGGCCACCGCCGCCGACATATCCATCCCTCGCGCCGCCGCAGACAGACTGCCCAGGTCCGCAGCCCGAACGAACAACTGCAAGTCATCGAAACGCAACATCGCCAGCCCCGATTATCAAAAAAATATTGAAAGAGACTGCTCTTTTAGCGGGTTTTATCTTGCCGGGAAATAACCAATCATCTGTCCCATCGAAATCATTCCCTCTGAGGAACCCACCATGAAAGCCATTGCCTACTACGCCTCCCTGCCCATCAGCGACGAAAAATCCCTGCAAGACATCGAGCTGCCAGAACCGGTCGCCGGCCCGCGCGACCTGTTGGTGGAGGTCAAAGCCATCTCGGTTAACCCGGTGGACACCAAGGTTCGCCAGAACGTCCAGCCTGAAGCTGGCGCGGCAAAGGTACTGGGTTGGGACGTGGCCGGTGTGGTCAAGGCCGTCGGCAGCGAAGTGACCTCGTTCAAGGCTGGCGACAAGGTGTACTACGCTGGCTCCATCGCCCGTGCCGGCGGCAATAGCGAGTTGCATGTGGTGGACGAGCGAATCGTCGGTCACATGCCGAAAACCCTCGGTTTCGCCGAAGCCGCCGCCCTGCCGCTGACCGCCATTACCGCGTGGGAACTGTTGTTCGAGCGCCTGCAAGTGCGCGAAGGCAAAACCGATGAGGGCCAGAGTCTGCTGATCGTCGGTGCCGCTGGCGGTGTGGGTTCGATCCTCACGCAATTGGCCAGCCAGCTCACCGGGCTGAAGGTTATCGGCACCGCCTCCCGTGCACAAACCCAGAGCTGGGTGCGTGACCTGGGCGCCGATCAGGTGATCGATCATAGCCAGCCGCTGAGTGAAGAACTCAAACGTGCGGGGTTCGAGCAGGTGACCCATGTCGCCAGCCTGACTCAGACCGATCAACACCTGGATCAATTGGTGGAGGCGTTGGCGCCGCAAGGCAAACTGGCGCTGATCGATGATCCGAAGTCGCTGGACGTGACCAAGCTCAAGCGCAAGAGCCTGTCGCTGCACTGGGAGTTCATGTACACCCGCTCACTGTTCGAAACCGCAGACATGATCGAGCAACACAAACTGCTCAACCGCGTCGCCGGGCTGATCGATGCGGGCACGCTGAAAACCACGGTCGGCGAGCACTTCGGGACCATCAACGCTGCCAACCTGCGGCGTGCCCATGAGCTGTTGGAGAGCGGCAAGTCCAAGGGCAAGATTGTGCTTGAAGGGTTCTGAAGAGTAGGAGCTGCCGGAGGCTGCGATCTTTTGATTTTGCTTTTAAAAACACAAGATCAAAAGATCGCAGCCTTCGGCAGCTCCTACAGGGGCGGGTGATCTTTTGCCGTCAGTCAGAGAATTGACCGTTGTCACAATTGCGATCGTATTCAGGTCTACAATCGAAAGCTCTGCGAACAATCTTTTATGTGATGTCTTTTACGAGACGTCTTTTACAAGAGGAGATCAGCAATGAAGATCCTGATAAAAGAAGTGGCAACATCCCGCTGGCAGGTCCGCCTGGATCAACACGCTGTGACGTTCCGCAGTGAAGCCGAAGCCTTGGCCTTCACTAAAACGCTTGAAGCGCGCTTGCACGCGCCCCATCAGTTTCCCGACCGTCAGCAGCGCGCTGCTGGCTGAGTCCGTCCTCAGACCTGGGCTTGTGTCAGCGCCCGGGCATTTTGCAAACGTCGGGTGAGCGTTGCTGCGCTCACCACCAGAATCCCGCACAGGCTGATGACCATGGCCATCGGCATGGCGCTGCCATCGTGCAAAACACCCACCAATGCTGCGGCCCCGGCGGCGACGCTGAACTGCAGGCAACCGAGCATCGCCGAGGCACTGCCCGCCCGCGCGCCCTGCCCGTTCATGGCGCAGGCCGAGGCGTTGGGCACAATACAACCCAGGCTGGCGATGCAGAGGAAAAGCGGAATCAGCAACGGCCACAACTGCGCGGTGTGCAACGCGCTGACCGCCAACAGAGCCAGACCGCCCGCCAGATAGAGCCAGACGGTACGCGCCAGTAAAAAGGCCGGACCGCGCTTGGCCAGCATCCGGGCATTGACCTGGGCCACCAGAATGAAACCCGCCGCGTTAATGCCGAACAGCCAGCCGAAATGCTCGGCCGGCACGCCATAGAGCTTGATGAAGACGAACGGTGAACCGGCGATGTAGGCAAACATCCCGGCGATGGCGACACCACCGGTCAGGGCATGGCCGAGGAAGATCGGATCCGCCAACAACCGACCGTACTGACGCAGCGCGCCCGACAACGGTTGGCGCGGCACATGGGCCGGCAGACTTTCCGGCAGCCCGAGGGCCACTGCCAACCCTGCCAGCGCACTGAAACCGGTCAGCACCAGAAAGATCGATTGCCAGCCCGTCGTATTGACCAGCAACCCGCCCAGCATCGGCGCAAGAATCGGCGCCAGGCCCATCACCAGCATCAACTGCGAAAAGACCTTCGCCGAACCCACCGCATCGCATTTATCGCTGACCACCGCCCGCGAAATCACCATGCCCGCGCAACCGCCCAGCGCCTGGACGAAACGTGCGCCAATCAGCCACTCCAGAGTCGGCGCATAAGCACAGGCCAATGAAGCGGCGGTGAACAAGCCGAGCCCTGTCAGCAAGGGAATCCGCCGTCCAAAGCGATCCGCCACCGGGCCGTAGGCCAGTTGGCCAATGGACAGGCCGAGAAAATAGGCCGCCAGGGTCAGTTGAACGTGTTTTTCGTCGGTGCCGAAAGCGAGCGCCATCGCCGGGAATGCCGGCAGATAGAAATCGATCGCCAGCGGACCGAAAGCGCTCAAGGCGCCGAGAATCAGGATTGTACGGAGGTTCATCAGGCGTCCAGGTTAGGCATGCAGGTTGGCCATGGATCGGCAGGCCAACAGTCTAGCCGGGCGTGGACGCCTTGAACATTCCGTTAGGTCGCTAACTATTAAAAAACTCAGGCCAATTTGACGCCATAACCCTCTTCGCTGATCGCGGCGATCACCTGATCGGCTGTCAACGCACTTTCAACGCCGACTTCTTTTGCTGCCAGATCAATGCGCACGCTGGCCGCGGGATCCTTGGCTTGCAGCGCCTGAGTGATGGCCTTGACGCAATGACCGCAGGACATGCCTTCAACGTTGAACACTTGCATGGGACGTCTCCTCAAATGGGGCCCTTCAATACGGGTTGAGGGCAGTCTCGAGCTTGCCACCATGGCAAGGTCAAGTTCTGAAGCAAGCTGCCGGGCTGGCAATCGGCGTCGTGCTCGGCCAAGCTGCGTCCATCTATGACTCGACATCAGGAGATTCAGCCATGCGCTGGTCAGCTCTCAGCCTGTTTGGCTTCCTCAGCCTATTTGCCGCGACACCTTCGGTCCAAGCCGCCGGGGAGGACTACGGCGTGCTGATCATTTCCCGCGAGCGCCTGGAGGTTTCGACTTCCTGCGAAATCGGCGTGTACATCCAGGATCAGCTATCGGCGCGACTGTTCCAGGAACAGAGCACCTCATTCAACCTGCCGCCGGGCAATGTGTCCCTGCGCCTCAAACTGCTACCGGGCCAGGCGCCGGGTTGCAACCCGGGCATGCTCGCGCCGGGTTCGCAGAACATCACGCTCAAGGCCGGGGATGTGTTGAAGTTCCGGATTGCGATGACGCAGGAAGGGATGTACCTCAAGCCTGCCGCCCTCGAGTATTGATCACCACCTACCTGTAGGAGCGAGGCTTGCCCGCGAAGAGGCCATAACAGTCAGCATTGATGTTGAATGTTATGGACCCTTCGCGGGCAAGCCTCGCTCCTACGAAGTGCAGAGTCGCGAGACGATTTGCAGAGTGGCGCTTGACCTTGCCCGCATGGCAAGGTTGATCCTGTAGGTAATTTCTACAGGGAGCGTGACCGATGTCCGAATCCACCACCTTCGATCTGCCGATTGCCGGCATGACCTGCGCCAGTTGCGCCGGGCGTGTCGAGCGTGCCTTGAGCAAAGTTCTCGGCGCCACGGCAGTCAGCGTCAACCTGGCCACCGAACAGGCCCGGGTTCAAGCGCCCAGTGACAGCCTGCCGGCCTTGATGGAGGCCGTGCAGCAGGCTGGTTACAGCGTGCCGCAGCAGACCCTGGAATTGAGCATCGACGGCATGACCTGCGCATCCTGCGTTGGCCGCGTCGAACGGGCACTGGCCAAGGTGCCGGGGGTCAAAAGTGTCAGCGTCAACCTAGCCAACGAGCGTGCCCACCTCGAATTGCTCGGCCAGGTCGACCCGCAAGCCCTGATCGGCGCCGTGACCAAGGCCGGTTACTCCGCCAGTGTCTGGGAAGTCGAACACCCGCAAACCGACAATCAACAACAACGACTGCACCGTGAACGCTGGGCTTTGCTGGCGGCTATCGCCCTCGCCTTGCCGCTGGTGCTGCCAATGGTGCTGCAACCTTTCGGCGTGCACTGGATGCTCCCGGCGTGGGTGCAGTTCGCGTTGGCGACGCCGGTGCAATTCATCTTCGGCGCGCGCTTCTATATCGCTGCGTGGAAAGCCGTGCGCGCCGGCGCCGGCAACATGGATTTGCTGGTAGCCCTGGGCACCAGCGCCGGATACGGCTTGAGCATTTATGAGTGGGCCACTGCTGCCGGTCGCATGCCGCATCTGTATTTCGAAGCCTCGGCGGTGGTGATCGCTTTGGTGCTGCTGGGCAAATACCTGGAAAGCCGCGCCAAGCGCCAGACCGCCAGCGCCATCCGCGCCCTTGAAGCCTTGCGTCCGGAGCGAGCCATTCAGGTGATCAATGGCCGCGAACAGGAGGTTGCGATCAGCGCTTTGCGCCTCAACGATCTGGTCATGGTCAAACCCGGCGAACGCTTCCCGGTGGATGGCGAAGTGGTGGAAGGCCAGAGCCACGCCGATGAAGCACTGATCAGTGGCGAAAGCCTGCCAGTACCGAAACAACCGGGTGACAAGGTCACCGGCGGCGCCATCAATGGCGAAGGTCGGCTGCTGGTTCGGACCTTGGCGCTCGGTGCAGAAACCGTGCTGGCGCGGATCATCCGCTTGGTGGAAGACGCACAGGCGGCGAAAGCACCGATCCAGAAACTGGTGGATAAAGTCAGCCAGGTGTTCGTGCCGGCGGTGCTGCTGATCGCGCTGGCGACCCTGATCGGTTGGTGGCTGTACGGCGCGCCACTGGAAACCGCGTTGATCAATGCAGTCGCAGTGTTGGTGATCGCCTGCCCTTGTGCACTCGGGCTGGCCACGCCGACGGCAATCATGGCCGGCACTGGTGTGGCGGCGCGCTACGGGATTCTGATCAAGGACGCCGAAGCCCTGGAGCGCGCTCATGAAGTCAGCGCCGTGGTGTTCGACAAGACCGGCACGCTGACTTCGGGCACGCCGCGTATCGCTCATCTGAGTGCCATCGAAGGTGACGAAGCCGCCTTGCTGCAAATGGCAGGTGCGCTGCAACGCGGCAGTGAACACCCGCTGGCCAAGGCTGTGCTGGATGCCTGCGCCGAACGCGGCTTGACCGTGGCTGATGTCAGCGACAGTCAATCGCTGACCGGGCGCGGCATTGCCGGCAGTCTCAACGGTCGGCGATTGGCTTTGGGCAATCGACGTCTGCTGGAAGAAAGCGGACTGAGCACCGGGCCATTGGCCGACTTCGCAACCGCTTGGGAAACCGAAGGCCGGACCCTGTCCTGGCTGATCGAACAAAGCCCTGAACCGCGAGTGCTCGGCCTGTTCGCCTTCGGTGACACGCTCAAATCCGGCGCCTTGCAAGCGGTGCAACGCTTAAGCGCACGGAACATCAGCAGCCATCTGCTGACCGGCGATAACCGCGGCAGCGCCAAGGTGGTCGCCGAGGCGCTGGGCATCAGCGATGTCCACGCCGAAGTACTGCCGGCGGACAAAGCCGCCACCGTCGCCGCACTGAAAAAAACCGGTGTGGTGGCAATGGTTGGCGACGGCATCAACGACGCACCAGCCCTTGCCGCGGCAGACATCGGCATCGCCATGGGTGGCGGCACCGACGTCGCCATGCACGCTGCCGGGATCACCTTGATGCGCGGCGATCCACGGCTGGTGCCGGCGGCGCTGGAAATCAGCCGCAAGACCTACGCGAAGATTCGCCAAAACCTGTTCTGGGCCTTCGTCTATAACCTGATCGGCCTGCCACTGGCGGCGTTCGGCTTCCTCAACCCGGTGCTGGCCGGCGCGGCCATGGCGCTGTCGAGCGTCAGCGTGGTGAGCAATGCGTTACTGTTGAAAACCTGGAAACCCAAAGACCTGGAGGACAACCGATGAATATTGGCCAAGCGGCCCGCCAGAGCGGTCTGAGCGCGAAGATGATTCGTTATTACGAATCCATCGGCCTGCTCAAGGCGGCCCATCGCACCGACAGTGGCTATCGGGTCTATGGCGACGACGATCTGCATACTCTGGCGTTCATCAAGCGCTCTCGGGATCTGGGCTTTTCACTGGAAGAGGTCGGTAAATTGCTGACCCTCTGGCAAGACCGTCAGCGAGCCAGTGCCGATGTGAAGGCGCTGGCCCGTCAGCACATCGACGAGCTGAACCAGAAAATTCGCGAACTCGGGCAACTGCGCGACACCCTGCAAGACCTGGTAGAACACTGCCACGGCGACCACCGCCCGGACTGCCCGATCCTCAAGGAGCTGGCGTCGGGCTGCTGCGCCGAACCCGCTCACTCCTGAGCGCCACCCCCTTCGCCACCAGCAACGTGGTGAGGGGAATACCGTGGAACAACAACACCACCGAGCCGGGCGTCCACCAGGAATAGAACGGCGCGGCGATCAACATGCCGATGCCGAACCCGGTCATTTGCAGCAGCGTCAGAAAGCTGAAAATCGGCAGGCGCAGGTTGTCCGGTTCACGTTGCAGGCGCGACATCAGGCCGACTTCCGAGAAGCCGTCACCCAAGCCTGCGGGCAACGAAAACAGCAGCAAGCCGTAAAGGGTTTGCTGTTGGAACATCAGGATGAAGCCACAGGACATCAGCAACACGCCGAAGAAAAATCGCCGTTCAAGGTGCGCGTTGTCCGTACCTTTCAGGCGACTGGCGATTCGCGCGCCGATGAATTTCCCGATGGCCCAGACCGCCAGCATCAGGCCCAGGGTGGTGCTGGCCGATTCAGGTGTCAGCAGTTTTGAAATGATCGGGAGGCCGACGTTGTGTGCGGCGCTGCCAAGCGTATCGGCCATCGCGACGGTCAGCATCGCCGTCAGCACCGGAGCGGTGCGCAAGCCCTGACGCAGGGCCGACCATTCGCCTTGTTGGTGAAGGGGTTCATCACTGGGTGCAGGTCTGGGAAACCGCAGCGGCACAATCAACAACGCCGCCAGCAGGTAAGTGACCACGTTCAGGGCAAACACCGTTTCAAAGCCAAACCCCGCCACCAACAACCCCGCCACCAGACTCCCGCCGACCATCGCCGCAGACGACGCCGAGGTTATCCAGGCGTTGGCCTTGAGTAGCTGCGCCTTATCGATCATGTGCGGTAATTGGCTGTTGAGGCCGATGGCGAACATCGAATTGCCAAACCCCAGGCCGAACGCGATCAACGGTAGCAGCAGCGCTTGTTGGGTGACTGGCAACACCAGCAGCAAGCCCAGCAACCCGGCGCGCAGCAGGTCGAAGGCAATCAGCGGCAGGCGCCCAGCCCAGCGGCGATAGAACCGGGTGCCGATCAGGCTGGCAAAGATCCCCCCGGCTACACGGCTGGCGAGGAAGATGCCGACGCTCATGGCGCTGTTGCTGAGTAGATAGACGTAGGTGGCCAGGGCAACCATGTTGAGGAAAGCGCCGAAGTCCGAAATCAGCCGGGCGGCGATGATCAATTGGGCATTGCGGGTGGAGTTCACATTCAGTCCTTGAGTGTGGGGTGTTTCGAGCGGTGCAGTATGTAGGAGGTTTTATGTTGAAGGCGATGGCCCTTTCGCGAGCAGGCTCGCTCCCACAATAAATCGGTGCCGGGCGCAGATTTAGTGTTGGCGCAAAACTATTGTGGGAGCGGGCTTGCTCGCGAATGCAGTGTGTCATTCAACATCAATGTCGACTGATCTACCGCTTTCGCGAGCAAGCCCGCTCCCACATTGGTTCTTCGGTGTTTGGGGGATTCGGGCAGGCAGCTACAAAAAACCCGGCCGAGGCCGGGTTTTGGGTCAACCGATTACTGCATCCACGGCGGAGGCGGTTCTTCGGCCTTGCTCGGTGGCGCGTCGTCCGCAGCGCGGATCGCTTGCTTGCGCTCTTCATCGAGACGGGCCGCCTCGATCTCGCGCATGATCCCGCCGACGTCCGCCAGTTCTTCCGGCTCGTCGAACTCGCCGGTCAACACACTGGCCGGGTGCAAGGTGCCGGCTTCGTACAACGCCCACATTTCCTTGGCGTACTTGGTACGTTTCAACTCCGGTGCAAAGCGACCGAAGTACGACGCCATGTTGCCCACGTCCCGTTCCAGCATGTTGAACGCATGGTTGTTGCCCGCCGCATCCACCGCTTGCGGCAGGTCGATGATGACCGGGCCGGTTGGCGTCAGCAGTACGTTGAACTCGGACAGGTCACCGTGCACCAAACCGGTACACAACATCAGCACGATCTGCGAAATCAGAAACGCGTGATATTCGCGCGCCTGGTCCGGCTCCAGCACCACATCGTTCAGACGCGGCGCGGCATCGCCGTACTCGTCGGCCACCAGTTCCATCAGCAGTACGCCTTCGAGGAAGTCATACGGCTTGGGTACGCGCACACCGGCACCGGCCAGCCGGAACAACGCCGCCACTTCGGCATTCTGCCAGGCATCTTCGGTTTCTTTCTTGCCGAACTTGGATCCCTTGGCCATCGCTCGAGCCTGCCGGCTGTTGCGCACCTTACGGCCTTCCTGATACTCGGCCGCCTGACGAAAACTGCGTTTATTCGCCTCCTTGTAGACCTTGGCGCAACGCAGCTCGTTGCCGCAGCGCACCACATAAACAGCTGCTTCTTTACCACTCATGAGTGGGCGCAGCACCTCGTCGACCAGACCGTCCTCGATCAGGGGTTCAATGCGTTTTGGAGTCTTCATCAGCTTTTATTGTGGGTCCTTTATTACCAAACACGCGAAAGTCATTCGTTATACGGCAATCCTCTCATTCGCGGGAGGGGTTGCCGACCTATGAACGTTCCCATGAACATCAAGAAGCACACAATGTGCCGGATTAATCGGGCACAACTCATTGACCGCTCAGGATCATAGCTGAGCCTGCGCCACTTGTTGACGAAGGGCTACAGGGGCATTTGCGACAGAATCTGACATGTAGCCCTACCCTTTGCCGGATTTTTCTTAACAGGCCTCAATTTCCCTGTCCATCAGCCGAAGGTATTAGAGAGCAAAGGATTTGTCCGACAATCGAAAACATTTACAGCTACCAAATAATCCGCGAGTCATCTGCACTGCGTGGGTCTACAAGAAGAAATGGAGCGCGGATGAACATCAAACAGAAGTTGACCTGGGCGTTTGCAATTATCGCCTGCTTGCCCGTGGTGCTGGTCGCCACCCTCGTGGTGCTGAACTTGCGCAGCGATGCCAAGGATAATTTTGTCGATGGCAGCGGCCGTGAGATTCGTCAGGTCAGCAATGCCATGCAGCTGTTTTTTGACGGCATCAGCCAGAACGTCGATTACCTGGCCACCCAACCGCTGATCAAGAACTCCGACGATAGCCTCAAGACCTACATGAGCGCCAACGCCGAGAGCATTCCCCAAGGTGAGTCGGACAAAAAGGTCTTCGCCCTTCTCCAGGACCTGGGCAACAGCCACCCGGCCTACGCCTATGCCATCCTCGGCACCGCGGCGGGCGGTTACGTGTCCTGGCCAGACGATGCCAAGCTGAACAATTACGACCCGCGCCAACGCCCTTGGTATAAAGCCGCGCAGGCCAAACCGGGTAAGCCGTTTCGCACCGAGGCCTATTACTGGGCCCAGGATGACGCGACTTATGTCAGCACCGTGCGCACCATCGATAACAAACTGGGCACCAACGGCGGCGTGGTCAGTATCGACGTGACGCTCAAGCAGCTCACCGAAATCGTCAAACAGATCAAGCTCGGCGAAACCGGCTACCTGATGCTGGTGGAAAACACCGGCAAAGTGCTGGTCGATCCGAAGCAACCGGAACACAACTTCAAGGCCCTCAACAGTCTCGGCGACGGCTACGCGCAACTGGCCAAGGCCGGCAAAGGGCTGGTGGAAGTCGAGCTCAATGGCGAGCGCTACATGGCCAACGTCTGGCCGTCGGAACAACTGGGCTGGACCTTTATCGGCCTGATCAAGCAGACCGACGTGATGAGCTCGGCCACCCAATTGACTTGGCTGATCGCGATCATCGCGGCGGTACTGGCGGTATTCTTCGCCATCGTCGGAGCCAGTTTCGCCAGCCTGATCGTGCGGCCGATCCGCAGCGTGGCCAGCGGTCTGGAAGGCATCGCCCAAGGTGAAGGCGACCTGACCAAGAACCTGCAAATCCGTGGCAGCGACGAAACGGCTCAATTGGCCAACTGGTTCAACCAGTTTCTGGCGGCGATTCGCAACCTGATTCAGAGCATCGGTGGCGCCGCGACCAAGATCCTCGCCACCTCCCAGAGCTCGACGCAAGTGTCCAGCGACATGGCCGAAGCCGCCGGGCGCCAGCGTGAAGCGGTGGACATGGTGTCCACGGCGTTCCACGAAATGGTCGCCACCGCCAACGAAGTCGCGCGCTCTTGCAGCCAGGCCGCCGAGTCGGCCGACAGCGGTCAGCGCCAGGCGCGCGAAGGTCAGCAGCAGATCGATGCCGCCGTGAGCAGTGTTGATCGTTTGAGCCAGGAAATCGAACAATCGGCGCAATCGATGCAACAGCTTGAGCGCGATAGCAACGACATTCAGTCGATCCTCGGGACCATTCGTTCCATCGCCGAACAGACCAACCTGCTGGCACTGAACGCCGCCATCGAAGCGGCCCGGGCGGGTGAACAGGGTCGTGGTTTTGCGGTGGTGGCGGATGAAGTTCGCGCCCTGGCCAAACGGACGGCCGACTCTACGGCGGAAATCGACGGGTTGCTGGGCAACCTGGCCAAACGCACCAGCCAGGTGACGCAGCAGATGCACGCGAGCCTGGAAGTGTCGCAGCAATCGGTGACCCGTATCGGTGAAGCACGCAGCAGTTTTGGGCAGATTCGTGAATCGGTGGATGTGATTCGCGACATGAACACTCAGATCGCCACGGCGGCAGAGGAACAGCATCAAGTGGCGGAAGACATCAATCGCCACATCAGCCAGATTCATGGCGATGCGCAGTTGGTGGCAGAACTGGCGAACTCGGCGCGCCTGGATTCTCAGAGCCTGGCGGGGTTGTCGAATGAGCTGGATGGGTTGGTTCGGCGGTTCAGAACCTGACCGGATACCGGTGGCCGTTACGCGGCCAATCGCGGGCAAGCCCGCTCCCACAGGGTTTGCGTTGTCCTTGTGGGAGCGGGCTTGCCCGCGATGAGGCCGTCACTGCCTGAACAATTCCCCCGGAGTAAACCCGAACAACCCCTTGAACGCCGCAATAAACGCCGACGTCGAGTCATACCCACAAGACAGCGCGGCATGGGTCACGCTGTTCCCCTCCTCCAGCAAACTCAGCGACGACAGCAGCCGCATGCGCTGACGCCAGCCACGGAAGCTCAACCCGGTCTCACGCTGAAACAAGCGCATCAGGGTTTTCTCCGACGTGCCCAAACGCTCGGCCCATTCCCGCAAGGTCGCATTGCGCTCAGGGCTGTCGATCAGCTCGTTGCACAAGCCCAGCAAACGTTCATGCCGGGGCAGCGGCAGGGAAAACCCCACTTCCGGCAGACTCGCCAACTGATCCAGCAGCACGCCCACCAACCGCGCCTCCTGGCTATCGCCCTGTGGATATTCCACCGGCAACAGGCAAAACCGCTTGATCAGCTCCCGCGCCAAAGGCGTGACTTCCAGCACCCGGCAGCGCCCGTCCGCCCATTGGCAGTCCTCGCGGCGCACGTACAGGCTGCGCATCTCGGCTCGCATCGAGGTCACGACCTGATGCTCGAGATCCGCCGGAATCCAGATGCCCCACTGCGGCGGCGCAAAGAAACTGCCTTCGGCGGTGTGCACACCGAGAACGCCGCTGATGGCGTAGGAAAACTGCACCCAATCGTGACGATGCGGCGGCGTCCACGAACCAGCGTTCAGACTTTCCGCCCGCGCATACAACGGGCGCGGCAACGCCGTTAGCGCCGGAATCGTTCGCTCGAGGGAAAGTTGTCCGTTAGTCGGCATTGATTGGCCTTATGTCGCAAGACGACTGATAAGGCCGACGTTAGGCTAAGTCATCAATTCTTACAAACGTATTCGGTGCCGGTCATGCATGCCTTCAAACACCTCAAACGCGTGGTCACCGACTGGTTCTTGTGCGGCATGCTGATCGCCACGCTGCTGGCGTATTTCTTCCCGACCTTCGGCGCCGCCGGCGGCGGGATGCATGCCGAGTGGGTGATCAACATCGGCGTGTTCCTGGTGTTCTTCCTGCACGGGGTCAACCTCTCCAGCGAGCAGATCCGCCACGGGCTGAAAAACTGGAAACTGCACGTGATGGTTCAAATCTTCACCTTTGCGGTGTTCCCATTGATCTGGCTGCTGAGCGACAAACTGCTGGGTTCGCACATCCCCTCACTGCTGATGCTCGGCTTCCTCTACCTCTGCGCCCTGCCCTCGACTATTTCCTCGTCCGTGGCGCTGACCGGCAGCGCAGGCGGCAACGTACCAGCAGCGATTCTCAACGCGAGCCTGTCCAGCGTGCTGGGGATTTTCCTGACACCGTTGCTGGTGAGTTTCGTGGTCGGTAGCGGCGCGGGCGGAATCGACCTCGGTGCAACCCTGCTCGACTTGTGCGCCATGCTGCTATTGCCGCTGGTGCTCGGGCAATTGCTGCGGCCGTTACTGGGCAAGTTTTTTGCTCGGCACAAGCGCTACACCAACATCGCCGACAAGCTGGTGATCCTGCTGCTGGTGTACTCGGCGTTCTGCAACTCGATGGTGTCGGGGATGTGGCAGCAACAGGGCAACAGCGTGATTCTGACTGCGCTGATGGGCAGTGCAATTTTGCTGGCAATCATCCTGTGGATGACCACCCGCACCGCTCGGGCGCTGAAGTTCAGCCCTGCCGATGAGATTGCCGCAGTGTTCTGCGCCAGCAAGAAATCCCTGGCGGCCGGTGCACCAATGGCGGCGCTGATCTTCGGTGCCAACCCCGGCCTTGGCCTGATTCTGCTGCCGATCATGATCTATCACCCGTTGCAGCTGATCGTCTGCTCGGTGATGGCCGAGGGTTACGCCAACCGCAACCGCGAACTGGCCGCGCAGCAACGCGCGGCAGTGCTCAATCCACAGTAATCCGCAATCAACGCTCGATAATCGCCGTCACGCCCTGACCGCCAGCGGCGCAGATCGAGATCAACCCTCGGCCCTTGCCCGCCGCGTCCAGCAGCTTCGCCAGGTTGGCGACGATGCGCGCACCGGTGGCAGCAAACGGATGCCCGGCGGCCAGTGAGCTGCCCTTGACGTTGAGCCTGCTGCGGTCGATGGAGCCCAGCGGCGCGTCGAGGCCGAGACGGGTTTTGCAGAACTCAGGATCTTCCCAGGCCTTCAATGTGCATAGCACCTGCGCGGCGAACGCTTCGTGGATTTCGTAGTAATCGAAGTCCTGCAAGGTCAGGCCATTGCGCGCCAGTAAACGCGGCACGGCATAAGCCGGCGCCATCAGCAGGCCTTCGGCACCGTTGACGAAATCCACCGCTGCCGCCTCGCCGTCACGCCAATAGGCGAGGATCGGCAAGCCGCGCTCTTTCGCCCACTCCTCACTGCCCAGCAGCACTACCGACGCACCATCGGTGAGTGGCGTGGAATTGCCCGCGGTCAGGGTGCCCTTGGCGCTTTTCTCGAAGGCCGGTTTCAGTGAGGCGAGTTTTTCCAGGCTCAGATCCGGGCGCAGGTTGTTGTCCCGGGTCAGGCCGAGGAACGGCGTCATCAAATCGTTGTGCCAGCCTTCGGCGTAGGACGCGGCCAGCTTCTGATGGCTTTCCTGAGTCAGCTGATCCTGCTCGTCACGCGGGATGCTCCAGGTTTGGGCCATCATTTCACAGTGTTCACCCATCGACCGGCCGGTGCGCGGCTCGCCGATGCTTGGAAAGTCGGGCATCAAATGGCGGGGACGCAGTTGCAGGAAGGTTTTCAGTTTGTCGGCGGTGCTTCGGGCGCGGTTGGCCTGCAAGAGGATCTTGCGCAGACTTTCGTTGACCCCGATCGGCACGTCCGAGGCTGTATCGACGCCACCGGCAATGCCACATTCGATCTGCCCCAGGGCGATTTTGTTCGCCACCAACAACGTCGCCTCCAGCCCCGTGCCGCAGGCTTGCTGGATGTCGTAGGCCGGCGTCGTCGGCGACAACCGCGAGCCCAGCACGCATTCGCGGGTCAGGCCGTAATCGCGCAAATACTTGAGCAGCGCACCTGCCGCCACTTCACCCATGCGCACACCGTGCAGGTTATAGCGCTCGATCAGGCCTTCCAGCGCTGCGGTGAACATCGCCTGGTTACTGGCAGTGGCGTACGGCCCGTTGGACCGGGCAAAGGGGATACGGTTACCACCGATAATCGCGACGCGGCGCAGCTGAGTCATGAAAAAGCTCCTTTTAATCAACTATGAACACCAAACCATTTGCTGAAAGTCCTGCTAAACCCAATCTCAAACTAACCTGCAATGATCAAGCGTAGGCCGTATCTCGTGGATCGAACGACTAATTGCAATTCCTGGTCCACACTTTTAACCCCAGCTGCTGGAGCATGATTCATGTCTGACCGTTATATCGACTTCGCCAATTCGTCCATCGGCCATCGTGTGGTCGGTGCCCTGGGTCTGCCGTCGCCGGTACGACTGGAACGCTGGCAAGCAGGCCGGCTGCGGCCAATCGAGGGGGCGCTGTTGATTGGCGGTGGCCCGTTGGCGGAAAAAGTCAGCACCCTCGCCAATCGCCTGACCGACACGATTTACAGCTACGGCGCCGATCCGACCCTGGCCACCGCGTGGATTCCCGGCCACGGCCAGAAACTCAAAGCCGTGGTGTTCGACGCCAGTGATCTGGTGCAGGTCGATCAGCTGAAACAGCTGCGCGAGTTCTTCCAGCCGCTGATGAAAAACCTCGATCACCATGCGCACCTGGTGATTCTTGGCCGAGCGCCAGAGACCCTGAGCGACCCGTTCGCCGCCAGCACACAGCGTGCGTTGGAAGGTTTCAGCCGTTCGCTGGCCAAGGAACTGCGCAGCGGCGGCACTTTGCAGCTGATCTATGTCGGTGAAGGCGCCGAAGATCAACTGGAAGGCCCATTGCGGTTTTTCCTCTCGCCCAAAAGCGCGTTCATTTCCGGGCAAGTCATTCGCTTGAAGGCGTGTGAGGCGCAGGTGATGGACTGGACTCGCCCCTTGTCGGGGCGTAAGGCATTGGTGACGGGCGCGGCGCGCGGTATCGGCGCTTCGATCGCCGAAACCCTGGCCCGCGACGGCGCCGAGGTAATCCTGCTCGACGTGCCACCTGCCAAAGTCGATCTCGAAGCCCTGGCCGCACGCCTCGGCGGGCGCGGCATCACCCTGGACATCTGCGCCGAAGACGCCGCCGCACAATTGATCGAACACTTACCCGACGGCGTCGACATCGTGGTCCACAACGCGGGCATCACACGGGACAAAACCCTGGCCAACATGACCCCGGAATTCTGGGACGCGGTGCTGGCGGTCAACCTCAATGCGCCGCAAGTGCTAACCAAGGCTTTGCTCGACAGCGGCACTCTGCGCGACAACGGCCGAGTGATCCTGCTGGCGTCCATCAGCGGCATCGCCGGCAATCGCGGGCAAACCAATTACGCGGCAAGCAAGGCCGGGTTGATCGGCCTGGCCCAGGCCTGGGCACCGCTGCTGAGTGAACGCGGCATCAGCATCAATGCCGTGGCGCCAGGGTTCATCGAAACCCAAATGACCGCGCACCTGCCCTTCGGCGTACGCGAAGCCGGGCGACGCTTGAGTTCGTTGGGCCAGGGCGGCCTGCCACAAGACGTCGCCGAAGCCGTGGCCTGGCTAGCACAACCGGGCACCGGAGCATTTACCGGGCAAGCGTTGCGCATTTGTGGGCAAAGCGTTTTGGGAGCCTGACATGACCACCGACTGGCACACACTCAATAGCGAACCGGGCCTGAAAACGCTGTATGTGAAGGCGGCAACGCGCCGCAAAATCACCGGCACCACACTGCCCGACCTGGGTTATCACTGCTGGGTCAATGTCGATCCGAAACACCTGGAGGCTTATCGCAAGGTCTGTGGTTTCGCCGACAACGGGCTGCTACCACCGACGTATCCACACATCCTGGCGTTTGCCTTGCAGATGCAATTGCTCACCGCCAAAGCGTTTCCGTTCCCACTGCTGGGGCTGATTCACTTGAACAATCGCATCCGCATCTTGCGCCCCATGGGCGGCGTGCACCGGGTGCGGGTCAGCGTGAAAGTGCAGAACCTGCAACCTCATGCCAAGGGGGCGACGTTCAATTTGGTGACGACACTCGACGATCAGTTGGGGCCGCTGTGGGAGGCTGAAAGCCAGATGCTTTGTCGCGGCGTCAAACTGGAAGGTGAGCCGGCCGAAGAAGCTTTTGCATCGACATTACTGCTGACCGAAGTCGCCCACTGGAAAGCGCCCGCGGACATTGGCCGGCGGTACGCCAAGGTGTCCGGGGACTACAACCCGATCCACCTGAGTGCGATCAGCGCGAAGCTCTTTGGTTTTCCCAGTGCCATCGCCCATGGACTGTGGAACAAGGCCCGTACGCTGGCAGCCCTGAGCGAACATTTGCCGACGGCAAACGTCGAGATTGCGGTGCAGTTCAGGAAGCCGGTGCGCCTTCCCAGTGAAGTGACGCTGATGTCCAGCGCGGCGGGGTCCAGCGGGGATTTTCAGTTGATGGGGGTGGGGGATTTGGAGCATATGGCTGGGCAGTGGCGGCCTGTTGCCTGATTTTGTGGCGAGGGGGCTTGCCCCCGTTCGGCTGCGCAGCAGTCGCCAAGCGCACTGTCAGACACTCCGCGTGCTCAGCCTTCAGGGCAGCTGCGCAGCCCAACGGGGGCAAGCCCCCTCGCCACAGTTCAGTGCTTACCTTGGGACATGGGCACCATAGATCAGGAACTAACCACCCCTGGAAACAAATTATTCAACGTCTCCAACAACCGCACGTGATAAATCGGCTTGCGAAACAAATCCAGCACCTGCAACCGCAACATATCACTCACATCATCCATATCCGCATGCCCCGACGTCACAATCACCGGCAAATGCTGACGCGCCGTATGCTCACGCAACCGCTTGATCAACGACATGCCACTCTCCTCCGGCATCCGCAAATCAGTAATCACCAACGCAATATCAGGGTGACAAGTCAAATGATGCAGGGCGAGTTTGACCGACGTTGCCGTAAAGCAAGTAAAGCCCTCGCCCTCCAGCAACTCCGCCAGTTCCAGCAACGCATCCTCCTCATCGTCGACCAGAAGAAGCTGTTGGCGAGGGAGCGCTGGAGCGTTCATGGGTAACACCTGCAATGGACTAAGCCTTGACGTTAGAAGCCCTTTGCGGGATTGGCAAATGACTGCCCAATGACAACCTTCAAATCAAAGCGCAGCTGCGATCGTGGTGAACATTGCGGTAACACTCGTCGCGATGGGTCCCGCAAATGCTGCGAGCGCGACAGCCACCATACCCGCAATAATCGCGTACTCGATACCCGACGCACCTTCAGTATCTTTGACCAGACCTCTGTAAAAAACGAATTCGGATTTGATCTTCTGAACAACTTTAATAAAGGACATGACGTGTCTCCTATGACAGCGGATGTTGCACGGCCGCAACATGATTCCCCTATGCCAGCATCAGCATTGTCGGCAAACCCAAGACCAACAACTGTAAGAACCTATTAATACTTAAGTAGTAACCGGTTCGTTGACGTCATGAAACAGCACTTTTGGCTTCAAACCGTTACTTTTGTCAGATATTTCCCGCCCTGTAATGGCGTTTTGCTCTACCTGCGCTACCGTCAAATAGCGAAATAGTTCGATGTTCATAGCTGCCTGATTGCGAAGTCATCTCGTTAGAACTCTTGGGGGGCGTTACGCAGCAGGAAAGGGAGAGCCTTCATGAACAGTCGCGTCACCATGGGCCTGGCCGGGCTGTTTCTGGTAGGCGCCATCATTGCCGGTTACTGGGGGCTGGCGCTGAGTCGCCAACCGGCACCCGAATCCATCGCGCAACCCGGCACATCATCGGCCCCGATACTGGCGTCGGTGGACGACCCGACACGCCAGCCGGTGGTTGTGCTGCTGCGTGACATAGCACCGTTCGAACAAATCACCGCCGCCGACGTGACCGTGGAAAAACTCCGTACCGCCCCGGCCGGCAGCCTGTCCCGTCTCGATCAAGCCATTGGCCGTACACCTTGGCGCATGCTGACTGCCGGCAGTTGGCTCAATGATGAAAGTTTCGAAACCGGCGGTGCACTGGCGCGAATGATCCGCCCCGATGAGCGCGCCTTGGCCGTGGCGGCGGATGACGTGGTCAATGTCGGCGGTCAACTGAGCCCCGGTGACTATGTCGACGTCCTGCTGTTTCTGCGCATGGATACCAACAACCTCCAGCAATCGGCCCAAGTCGTGGTCCCGGCGTTGCGGGTGCTCGGTGTCGGCGACCAGTTGGGGCTGATGAACGATGGCCAGCCTGCCAACCCGGCGCGCAGCACCGAAGAAAGACTCAAGCAGGAACAGCAGCGCGCCAGCGCCCGCACCGTTTTGCTTGCCGTCCCCGAACCCCTCTTGAGCCGCCTGATGCTCGCGGCTCAGGTCGGGGTTTTGCGCCTGGCCGTGCGCAGCGCCGAGGAAAAACGCCTGAACCAATACTGGGCCGGCAACCGCGATTCAAAGGCGAGCCTGGCCAGTGCCAATCGCGAACTGGTGCAGTTCAGTCAACTGGCCCTGGACGGCACACCCAAACCCGCCACCGGCGGCGCAGCACCGCGCAAGACGAGCGTGGAAGTCATCCGCGGCAATGAAGTCACCCAACAAACGCCCTGAATCGAGCGAGGACACTTCTCCATGCGCAGACGTTTCACGCAGTACTTGCTCGACAACGGCTGCTTCGATAAATGCGGTGGGTTATCGCAATGAGCCAGCCCCAGAACCTGAGTCAGACCTTCCTCGCGATCACGCGTAACAGCACCGACTTCGAGTGGCTGCAAGGTGCCCTTGCCCCTTTGGGCCGAGTGATCAGCGCCGGTGGCGGCAACCTCGATGAACTCTTGACGCTGGTGGACGTGACCTTCGCCAGCCTGGTGTTCGTGGGGCTGGACCGTGAGCATGTGGTGGCCCAGAGTGCATTGATCGAGGGTGCCCTGGAAGCCAAACCGATGCTGGCGATCGTTGCCTTGGGCGACGGCATGGACAACCAACTCGTGCTCAATGCCATGCGTGCCGGCGCGCGGGACTTCGTCTCTTATGGCTCACGCTCCAGTGAGGTTGCCGGCCTGGTGCGACGCCTGAGCAAACGCCTGCCGACCGTGGCGCCGAACCTGCAACAGAGTCAACAGGGTGGCCTGACCGTGCTTTACGGTGCGCAGAGCAATGCCGACGGAGCGCTACTCGCCAACCACCTGGCGCACGTAGTGCAAAAGAGCGGTCAGCAGACACTGTTGCTGGATCTGGGCCTGCCGCGTGGCGACAGCCTTGCGTTGCTGGGGCTTGAGAGCTCGTTTCATTTTGGCGATGCGTTGCGACATCTGAGGCGACTCGACGCGACGCTGATCGACAGCGCCTTCACCACCTGTGATGCCGGGCTGCGGATTCTCGCCTACGCCAGCAACGACGAACCGTTGGAGCAGACCAGTGCCGCCGAACTGTACATGCTGCTCAGCGCCTTGCGTCAACATTTCCAGCACATCGTGGTGAACCTCACCGGCCAGTCGGACAGCGAAGCGTTGCGCACCTTCGTCAGCCATTGCGACAAGTTGCTGTGGTACACCGATCAGAATGTGCTCGACTGTCGACGCAACCTTGAAGTGCTCGGCCGCTGGCGCGAAAAAGGCCTCAAGCTCGACCACGCCAGGTTGCTGGTGGACCGCTATCTGCGCAACGTCGCGCCAGACTCCGACACCTTGAGCAAAAGCTTCGGCATGGAGGTGATGGCGGTCCTTGTCTACAGCCCGGAAGTACGGCTCAGCGCCAAGAATCAGGGGGTGAGCCTGTTTGAACTGGCCCCGCGCGAAAACCTGACCCAAAGCCTGCGCGCCCTCGGCGAACGACTGGCTAAACGCTCCGAAGACCTGGACAAACCCAAGGCTGGCTGGTTTGACCGATTGAGGGGCGCGCAATGAGCGGGGAAAAACTCTTCGGCGCTCCCCCGCACGGGCCGGCCGGCAATACCGACCACGAAGGCCTGAAACTGGTGCTGCACCGCTACATCATCGACGCCATCGAAGAGTCCGGAAAAAACCTGCTGGAAGGTTCGCGGCCAATGCTGTCGCAGTTCGTCATCGACAAAGTCGCCGAATACATCGCCCGTTTGCACCTGGCGATTTCCCGTTATGAGATGGAACGGCTGGCTGAAGAAATCGTCGACGAGCTCACCGGTTTCGGCCCGCTGGAGGTGTTGCTGCGCGACTCCTCGGTGACCGAGATTCTGGTCAACGGCCCACACCGGGTGTTCGTCGAACGCGAGGGTGTGTTGCACCTGAGTGACCTGCGATTCATCGACGACCATCACGTCGAGCGGGTGATGCAACGAATTCTCGCGCCTCTGGGGCGACGGCTCGACGAGTCTTCACCGATGGTCGATGCGCGCCTGCCCGACGGCAGCCGGGTCAACGCGATCATCCCACCCATTGCTCTCGATGGCCCGTGCCTGTCGATTCGAAAATTCCGCAAGGACATGCTCAAAAGCTCCGATCTGATGGCGATGCAAACCATCGATCAGGCGATCTTTGAATTTATTCAGGAGGCCGTGGGCAAGCGTTGCAACATCCTTGTCAGCGGCGGTACCGGCACCGGCAAGACCACGCTGCTGAACATTCTCAGCCAGTTGATCGCCCCTCACGAACGCCTGGTCACCATCGAAGACGTCGCCGAATTGCAACTCGGCCACCCTCACGTGGTGCGCCTGGAAACCCGACCGCCGAATGCCGAAGGCCACGGCGAAGTGAAGGCCAGCGATCTGATTCGCAACGCGCTGCGGATGCGCCCGGACCGGATCATCCTCGGCGAGATTCGCGGCGTCGAAGTGGTCGACGTGCTCACCGCAATGAACACCGGGCACGACGGTTCCATGAGCACCGTGCACGCCAACAATGCCCAGGATGCGCTGTTGCGCCTGGAGACCCTGGTGGGCCTGACCGGACGCTCCATCGCTGAACGCACCCTGCGGCAAATGATCTGTGCGGCGCTGGACGTGGTGATCCAACTGACACGCCTGCCCGATGGCCGCCGCTGCGTCAGCGAAGTGGTGGAGGTCGTGGGTATCCGTGATGACATCTACGTGACCAATACGCTGTTCCGTTTCGACCGACGCACCGGTTTCGGTTTTCTGCGCGAGGCGGTCAACCCCGCCGGCGATAAATTGCGTCGTGAATCGGCGCTCTCTCCCTTATCGCACTAAAGGATCACGGCATGCTCAAACCGGCGCTGCTCATCCTGATTTGCCTGACGTTGCTGGGCCTGTCGATCCGTTTGTTCTACAACGGTCTGCGCCAGACCGGTATCGATCGAACCCTGGGTCGCTTGATGCAGGGGCAACCGCAACTGACGGTGGCGAAATCATCCTGGGCTGGCCTGGAACGGGCCTTCCTACGCGCCGGTCTCGGTCGTCCTACCGAGCGCTTGGGGTTGTGGCTGTTGCTCTGGGCCTTGGGCATCTTGCTGGGATTTGCCCTCGCGAGCTGGATCGGTTTGCTGGCGTTGTTGCTGATGCCGCCCCTGGCTCTGCGGCTGTACATCAGTTGGTGCTACCAGCGCCGGCTCAAGCGCATGATCGAACAACTGCCGTCGTTGCTCGATCACACGGTGCGCAGTCTGAAGTCCGGGCGCACCCTGGCCGATGCGGTGCTGGTCGCCATCGACGCCGCCGAAGCCCCACTGAAAAACGCCATGGGCCGGGTTCAGCGCAACGTGCACCTGGGCGTCAGCCTGCCTGACGCCGTCACGGACTTCGCCGAGCTGTACGAGAAAGACGAGTTTCGCTTGTTCGCGCTGGGCCTGAAGGTCAATCACCGCTACGGCGGTAATGCCAGTGAGCTGTTTGAGAACCTGATCAAAATGATCCGCGAACGAGACCAGGCTGCGCGCCAACTGCGCGCCATGACGGGCGAAACCCGCATCACGGCGGTGGTGCTGGCCCTGATGCCCGTGGGGCTTGCCGCCTACTTCTTGCTGTCCAATCCGAAATACCTGCTCGCCATGTGGAACAGCAGCTCGGGGCAAATGATGCTCGCGACCGCGTTCGGCCTGCAGGTCGTGGGTTGCCTGGCGCTCTGGCGCATGTTGCGTAGCGTATGAAAATAGCCCTGCTGATCAGCGCACTGTTGTTTCTGGCGGCCACGCTGTTGCTGCTCAGTGGGCTGTTGGACCAACATCGACGTGCTCGCCAGGTGGCTCAACGACTGGACGGCAAACCACTGAGCGACCATCGCGTCAGTCACTGGTTGCAAGCACTGGGCGACAGCCGCATCGGCCAGCGCTCGGTCAAACTGGACAACGAAACTCAAATGCTGCTCAACCGCCTCGGCTGGCGCAGCGCCCGGCAACGCTCGCTGTTCGCTGCCTGTCAGATCGGCATACCGGTGCTTGCGTTGGTCCTGAGTCTATTGATCCAGAGCGTGTTCTTCCCGCAGGTGACCAACTACTGGATCACCCCGGCCTTCGCCACCGCCCTCGGTTATTTGTTGCCCAAACGCTTGCTGGCCGCTGCCGCACACCGTCGGCAAAGACAACTGGCGATCGAGATTTCGACCCTCATTCCACTGCTGCGCATCCTGTTCGAATCCGGCATGGCGGTGGAGCAGTCGCTGCGAGTGCTGAGCATCGAAGGCAAACAATTACTGCCAGCCCTGACCCATGAACTGCGCCTGATACTGACCCGGGTCGACTCCGGCCTGGAGCTTGGCGAAGAACTGAACAAGGCCACCCAGTTGCTGGCGGTGGACGAGTTCACCGACACCTGCGTGATTCTTCAGCAATTGATCCACCAGGGCGGCGGCGCCATGAAATCACTGCTGGGGCTCAAACTGCTGCTCGATGACCGACGCCTGACACGCTTGCAGGAATACATCTCCAAGATGTCCGCGAAAATGTCCGTCGTGATGATGTTGTTTCTCTTCCCGGCATTGCTGATCGTACTGGCCGGACCCAGCTTCACCGCATTGGCTCGAGCCTTTGGTCGTTGAAAGGCACAGCGGCGATCCCGTAGGAGCGACCTGTGGCGAGGGGGCTTGCCCCCGTTTGAGTGCGTAGCACTCACAAGATCTTTGGAACATCAGAGATTTTGGGGCTGCTTCGCAACCCAACGGGGGCAAGCCCCCTCACCACAGGCCCGCACCTATAGGGGATCAGCTGTGTGGCGCGGGCTTCGGCACGTCGACGTTATCCAGCATTCGGTTCACCGCCAGCTCGGCCAGCATGATGACCTGCTGAATCGCCAGGATCGTATGCCGCTGCGGGGCGTCGACATACGCGGCAATGTCGCTGGTCATGACGCTGGCTGAAGCCAGTGATTCGCAGACATGGGCCAGCAGGCTTTCGTTGTCCATGTCCGGGGCGACCATAAACATCCTGCTTGGCTTGCGGCCTTCGGGTTGTTTGGGCGGTGGCTTGAGGTAGTGGTCTAGCGCCCGTTCGGCGGCTTCGTTGAGTTTTTTCGAATCGAGGGATTCGTAGGGGGAAACGTCGTCGGTTTCAGGGGGATTCGGTGTGGCTTTGAACATGGTGACTCCTCAGATTTGAAATGGAGCCACTTCCAATTGCCGCGACGCAATTTTAGGTGGCAACTGTACGCGGGTTCGCGGACCGAGATCTGAGTAACTCGACATACCCGAAGGTATCCCGCGCACAGTCGCCATAACACGAAACGACAGACACAAAAGTGCTGTTGCTAGGTGGAGCGATTATGCATCAGATCAAAGGGCCGCGACGCCCGGTCGCTGAATTGTCAGCGACGGACAAAGGCTAGAGACGCAGCGTCCGACGGGCAACCTGAAAAACATGTGGGAAGGTTCTGATGTTTTTACCGACCAATAAACATCGTTGTCTGTAAGGCCATCTTCGCGGGCAAGCCTCGCTCCTACAAGAGGGTCGGCGTATGTCTAAGAGAGATTGGTCGGCTGTCAGGCCGCCAGGATCAAAAGATCGCAGCCTTCGGCAGCTCCTACAGGGGAAACGCATATTCCGCGTAGGAGCTGCCGAAGGCTGCGATCTTTTGATCTGACTTGATATCCCACAGCTGAACGGTGTACGTCTGCAATAAGGGGCGTCGACATACGCGGCAATGTCGCCGGTCATGACGCTGGCCGAGGCCAGTGATTCGCAGACATGGGCCAGCAGGCTTTCGTGATCCATATCCGGGGCGACCAGAAACATCTTGCTTGGCTTGCGGCTTTTGGGTTGTTTGAGCGGTGGCTTGAGGTAGTGGTCGAGCGCGCGGTCAGGCAGCGGTGTGGCAGCTGTACGCGGGTTCGCGGACCGATCCCCGAGGCAGCTCGGCATACCCGAAGGTATCCCGCGCACAGTCGCCATGACACGAAACGACAGATACCCAAAAGTGCTGTTGTTTGGTGGAGCGATTATGCCTCAAGAATCGAGCCGCGACGCCCGGACGCCGAATTGTCAGCGACGGACAAAGGCTAGAGACGCAGCGTCCGACGGGCAACCTGAAAAACATGTGGGAAGGTTCTGATGTTTTTACCGACCAATAAACATCGTTGCCTGTAAGGCCATCTTCGCGGGCAAGCCTCGCTCCTACAAGAGGGTCGGCGTATGTCTAAGAGAGATTGGTCGGCTGTCAGGCCGCCAAGATCAAAAGATCGCAGCCTTCGGCAGCTCCTACAGGGGAATGCGGTGAGCCAAACTACAGGCCGAGCGTTAGCTCGCCTGCCGCTTTTGATCTTGATCCACCCGCCCCTTCGGGAGGCTGAGTGGAGGTGTTCATCTGGGGATTGGCGCGCAGCGCCGTTCGACGCAGTCGAACCCATCGCATGTAGGTCGTAGCGAAGCAGACCGTAGGGCGATGCCCCCAGATGGATACCGGAACGAAGGAACGCCGAGCCTCAGCGAGGGGCCGTACGCTTGGGGCGAGACCTTTTGGTTCCTTTTGGGGCGTTTGCCAAAAGGGACTCGCCGTAAGGGCGAAACCATAAGTGGCCGTTACCGCAGAAATGGATATGTACTCAGTCAACAAACTACAGGTCGGCTGTCAGGCCGCCTTCGCGAGCAAGCCCGCTCCCACAGTTGATCGGCGTATGCGCCTAGTGCGCAGTAAGCCGCCGCACACCAGCATTACCAGGCGACAACGCCAACGCCACTTGCGTGCGATTATGCATATGCGTCAACCGCAACACCTGCGACACATAAAGCTTCACCGTGTTCTCGGTAATCCCCAACTCACAGGCAATCTGATAATTGGTCTGCCCCTTGCCCACCAACCGCGCCACCTCCAACTGCCGCGGTGACAGCTGATTGAAAACCGCCGGCATCTCCACCCGCTCCGACTCACTGAATGCACCATCAGCCGAATCCGACAAAGGTGCAGAGGACGGCCCCCGACGAACCTTGTCCAGATCCTGATACAACTCGTCGATCGACTCACAAAGGTACTGCAGCTTCTGACTCAAATGCCCCAACTGCAGGTTTTTCTGCCGCTCCTGCAACACCACTTCCTGGCGCTGCAAGCCTTCGAGCAACTCATCCAGATCAATCGGCTTCTGATAGTAGTCAGCGAACCCGGCGCGCAAGGCCTTGATCACATCCTGCTTGTCTGCGCGGCCGGTGAGCATGATCGCCTCGAACGCCCGGTGCTTGCCGGACAACCGTTGCAACGCCTGGACGAGTTGAATGCCATCCATGTCAGGCATCTGCAAATCACAGAGCACCAGACCGATATCCTCATATTCATTGAAACGCTCGATCGCCTGCTTGCCGGACTGACAAGGAACACAGCGATAACCATTGCGCTCGATGAACTCGCACAGTTCTTCGACAATCAATGGTTCGTCATCGACCACAAGGACTTTTATTGCGGAGATTAGCTTGTTCACGTGTCACTCCATGCCAAGTCTGGCTTGACCGTTCCTGTACCCACTGCCCACAGGTGTACAACAACTGTTTTGAAAGTAGACGCACTTTCCAACTATGTACATAGAACGGGGGCGCCCGGCGACTAATGCATCCAGACCAGCGTGAGCAACATGCCCACCAATACGAACGGCGCAAAGGGCTGTTTTTTTGACGTTCCTGGGCCCAGATAACGAAGACGATCCCTAAGCCCCTGCCCCATATATAGCCAGAGTCTTGGCGCCAGCAGCAGCCAGAACGCACTGGCCAATCCGGCACCGATGAAACCGCCGAGCAGGTGCATACCGTCCGTCGCAAGGCCCAGCGTCGCCATCAGTTTCACGTCGCCCGCCCCCAGGCGTCTCAACGCATAACCAGGCAAGGTGAAGGCCAGAGCCAACAACAAAGCCCAGCCGCCCTGCACCGCCTCGGCCCCCAACCATGTGGTGCCTGTCCATAACAGATACGTCAGCGCCAATACACCCACGCCAAGGGTCAGGGCATTGGCGATGTGCCGCTCTCGGACATCCTGCGCTGCGCAAAGCGTCAGCCAGATAAGTAGGACAAAGTTCTGCATCCGGTAAAAAACGTCCGTTTTGGCTGAATGATTCTATGCTGATACTACGTCGTGATGGTCAGGGTAGACGCACTCATGAAAACAGGCCTCCCCCGCAAACAAAAAGGTGCCGTGGCGATTGAGTTCGCTTTGGTGTTCATCATCTTTTTCGCCGTGTTTTATGGGCTGGTCAGTTACAGCCTGCCGCTGTTACTGATGCAATCGTTCAATCAATCGACGGCCGAAGCGGTGCGCCGCAGTGTGGCGCTGGACCCGAGCACCGCCAATTACGACACCGCCGTCAGAAACATAGCGACCACCGAACTGACCCGGCAACTGGCCTGGATTCCCGCCGCGCTGAACTTCAATGTGGCCACTGACGCCAGTGCCACTTATATCGGTGGCGTGCTGACGGTCACCATCAACTATCCCACCAGTAAACTGAATCAGGTCCTGCCGTTTTTGGTGCTGCCGGGGATCGGCTCGGTGCCCAATCTGCCAGCGACTCTTACCGCCCGATCGAGCCTGCAATTTTGAGTTCCGGGGACAAGCTCTTCGGGCGTCTGCTCAATCGCCAACCGCCACAGCCCTCGAACAGTGCGGACACGCCGAGCGTGCAACGTGTCGGTTTGCAGTTGCATCTGAATGACGAGGGCCGAGTGATTCAGCTGAGCGGCCCGCTGCGGCATCTGCTGGCGCAACAAATCCCCGGCGCACAGGCACCGCACCTGCTCGATTATCTGATGCCCCATAGCGGCTTGTCGGTCGAAGGCGCGCCTGCCGAGTGGCAGGGACAGAGCCTGGACCTGGATTTTTTCAGCCTCGGCGAACACCCCTTGCATCTGCGTGGCTGGGTGCAGCCGTTGGGCGAAAGCTGGCTGTTGCAGTTGATCGACATCGGCGACCTGCTGCTCGAACGTCGACAAGCGCGCAGCCGCGAACAATGCCAATTACTTGCGGCGCAGATCAGCGAACAGTTGCGCCTGTGCAGCCTGACGCGCTTGCCCGAGGTGCTGGCGGAGCAACTGCAAGGTCTGGCCCAGCGCTTTCAGATCCCTTGCATCGCCATGGCCTTGCTCGACGAACAGGCCGAGGGTTGGCTGATCCACCAGCATTACACGGCCTTCGATGCCCCCGGCTTGTGGGAAATCGACCAACGCCTGGGCACCGGTCTCGACAGTTTGAATGGCTCCGCCCCTCAGCAACTGATTCCCAGCGAACACCCGCGCCTGCAAGGCATCTTCGGTAACGCCGAAGGGTTCGCGGTGCCGTACCACAATGCCCTGGGCGTGGTGGCCTGGTTGCTCTGTGGTTTCTACCCGGCGCAACAGCGTGCTCCCGACCTTAGCGAGCGCGACTGGTTGCAACTCACCGCCGCTTTGGCCGGCCCGCTGCTTGAGCGCTTGCGCGAGCATCAGCACCATCTGCAACTGGAGCGGCTGGAGTCTCTGCAAGCCTTGCTCGGCACTGGCTGGTGGGAGGTCTTCAGCGACACCGCCGAGGTGCAATTGGCGCCGTCGCTCGCCGATACGTTGAACCTTGCGAGTACTCGTTTGCCGCTGCACGACTGGCTCGAACAGATCCATCCCGCCGACCGTGAAGAGCTGACGATTCGCCTGCAAACCTTGCAGGACGAAGGCGCGCCGTTGCTGCTGTGCGTGCGCCTGCATCGCCCCGACGCAGCGCAAACGCCAATCTGGTATCGACTACAAGGTCAGGCCTTGGGCATCGGCAGAAACCGGCGGCTGGTGGGTTTCATGCTCGACATCAGCGACATCAAAAATCAAGAGCAGAACGCCGCTGCCGCCCATGCCCGGCTGGACAACCTGATCGCCAGTTCACCGGCGGTGATCTACGTGCAGCGCTATGTCGAAGGTGCGCTGCAACCGACATTTTTCAGCGACAGCTTGTTGCCGCTGCTCGGTTGGTCGCTCGCCGATTGTGCCGCCGGCGCGCTGGTGGAACGGGTTCACCCCGAGGACCGCGACGGCTATTTCGAGCGCACCCGGCAACTGCTGCGCGAAGGTTCAGTGCGTGCCCGTTATCGGCTGCGCGACAGTCGCGGCGATTACCACTGGCTGCTCGACGAAGCCAAACTGCTGCGCGACGATCTCGGGCTGCCAGTGGAAGCCGTGGGGCTGTGGCTGGATGTCACCGAAGCGACCTTGGCTGCCGAGAAAGTAAAACAGAGTGAAGAGCGCTATCGGATCCTGGTGGAAGATTCCCCGGCGATGATCTGCCGCTACCTTCCAGACCTGACGCTGACCTTCGGCAACCGCCCGCTGGCGACCTATCTGGAATGTCAGCCCGAGCAACTGCCGGGGGTCAACCTGGGCAGCTGGATGTCGCCGGAACAGCGTGAAGCGTTCCTCCAGCGCCTCAGTCACCTGAGCCCGGAGTTCCCGGTCAGCACTGCGGAAATCAACCTGCAACTGCCGGGACGGGAACACGCGTGGTGGGTCTGGTCGGATCGCGGGGTGTTCGACGAGCAAGGTCGTTTGCTTGAGATTCAGGCCGTGGGCCGCGACAACACCGAAGTCCGGCGTGCCCAACAGCAGCTCACCCAAAGCGCGAAAATGGCCACCCTCGGCGAAATGGCCACCGGGCTGGCCCATGAAATCAACCAACCGCTGAACGTGATGCGCATGGCCATCGTCAATGTGCTCAAGCGTCTGAGCAATGGCGATGCGCAAATCGATTACCTGACAGACAAACTCAACCGCATCGACGCGCAAGTCCAGCGCGCGGCGCGGGTGGTGGATCACATGCGGGTATTCGGTCGGCGTTCGGAGATCGAGCAGCACCCGTTCAATCCGGCTCAAGCCATCGAGGGCACGCTGTCACTGCTGTCCGAAGGCATGCGCGGCAAAGGCGTCGAGCTGCGGGTCAGCGAGACTGGATTTGAAGTGCAGGTGCGCGGTTACGTCGATCAGCTGGAACAGGTGCTGATCAATCTGATGGTCAACGCGCGGGATGCGCTGCTGAGCAAACGCGAGGCCGACCGGGAGTTCAAACCGTGGATTTCGGTGTACGCCGAACGTGATGAATACTCGGTGCGACTGTGGGTCGAGGACAACGGCGGCGGCATCGATCCACGGCTGCTGGAGCGGATTTTTGAACCGTTCTTCACCACCAAACCGGTGGGTGTCGGCACCGGGCTCGGGTTGTCGGTGAGTTACGGCATCGTCGAAAACATGGGCGGTAAGTTGAGTGTAAGAAATTCGACCGAGGGCGCGCGGTTTTGTATCGAGTTGCCGATTGTCGCAGACGATCAGATCACCAGCGTCGCGCGTCCCGAATGACAGCTGAGGTTGGCACCGACGTCGACCTTGTTCAAATCGATCCCAAGGCTCAACAGCAAGGTGTTGATCAAACTATCGAGCAACGGGCTGAGCACGCTGTTGATCGCGCTGACCAGCAAGGTGGTGACGCTGCTCAGGATCGTCCCCAGACCACTGACAAGACTGCCCGACGGGCCATACATGTCCACGTGAATGTTAAGCGGCGTGTTGAGCAGACTGCTAACGATGCTGCTGGTGGTAAACGAGTAGTAGAACGGTGGCTGGTTGATTTCCGGCAGGCTGGTAGCGGGTGGTGCGGAATAGACGTGGGATATGTTGGCGTTCGCCGCCACGCTGGTGTCGGCAACGATATCGATACCGCCACCGACGCCGGGCACACGCGGATCGCAGGTGATAGGCAAGAACAGAATCCTGCGACAGGTTTTGATCCCGATATCGATCACCTTCAACGGCTGCACCGTGACCGCAGGCGGCGTGGTGTTGCTGCCGAACATGCTGGCCGCATCGATCCGGCCGATTTTCAGGTTCACCAGCGATGTACTGGTGCTGGTGGTCAGGGTTTTGTTGGTATTACTGACGCAGCTGTAGGCCGTGACGTAACTGCTGGCGCTGGCGACCTCCAGCGCCACGTCGAGCCGTATCGGCCCCGGCAACAGCTTGATGTCGGGTGTCTGGCAGGGCACGCCCAAGGCACAGGTCAGTGAATTGAGCACCGCCACCAGGTTGAGATTGAGCAAGGCATTGAGGGTGTTGGTCAGCGGCCCTGCAAGGTCCGCCACTGCATTGACCAGCGCCACAATGGCGTCGAGTGCCGGCAGGTCGATCGACAGCAATGTGCGCACCTGCGCGGTTCTCACGTAGATCCGATTGGGCCCCAGTGGATCCAGCGCCGCGTTTTTCGGGTTGCCGATTGCCGAGAGTTGCGGCGGCTCCAGCACCTGCACCCGGGCCGTGATTTGCGCCAGCCCCGCCAGATTGATCGGCAGCGTCGCCACCAGGCCATTTTTCTTGTTGGCCAGTTGCACGATGCCTTCAATCAGGTTGAACACACTCACGTTCGTCGCCAACGCCGAGATATTGCTGCCGTTCTCGACGTGCAGCATATTGCCCAGCACCACGGTCGTTGAGCCAGCGGCAACCTTGAGTGCTTGCAGACCGACGATGGTCGCCGTCGCACCGAGCGTGCCGCCGGGGTCCAGCACATTGACGGCTGTCTGGATCAGCTGACTGACGGCCACCGAAGTGCCCAATACCTGCTCATACCCGGCGGCGTTGAGGCCGAGGTCGACCTTCAATCGATCGAGGTAACCGAGCAGGCTGATGTTGGTGTTCACCAGACCCTGCCAGCCCGCCACGGAAAGGTTCAGATTGCTGCCCAGCAAACCACCGAACAGTCCATTGAGGGTGGTCGACTTGCTGGTATCGATAGTCAGCACCGTACTGCGAATGGTCAGCGATGCCAGCGGAGGTGGCAACGCCGCGACGGCGGTCGCGGTCAGGTTGAGGGTCGCCCCGGCTGGAGCGCCGCCGAACAGGGCGCCGATGCCGCCGGCAAAACTCTGCGGGACCGAATGGCTGGCGATCACCCGAATGGCTTCGCTGCTGCTCGCATTAACCGTAAAAACCCGAAGATTGTTGGCGTCCAGGGTCAAGGTGCCACAGGCTACCGCCAGACTGCGCGTGGGATCAGGAAGGGTGAAGTTGTTGCGGTTTGCGCTAGAGGTGGCATAGGCGGTAGCGGTGGCCCCCACGGCGCAATCACCGTTGCGCGTGGCGGCCTCCAGCGCGGCCATATCCGCCACCCGCTGCAAACTGCGCTTTTCCAGGTACAGGCGGCCGCTGTCGATCATGACCAGCAGAAACACCAAGGCCATGCCCAAGGCCAGCACCGCCATCAAACCGATCGCTCCCCGTTGCCGGGCCGGGCTACGAAACTGCAAGCGGAGAGACATGGCGCACTCCTTTGCCGGCGCACTGCCGAGGGCTACTTCCATTGGTGTGGAGCAGTGTAGTAGGCGCGTTCACAGGTTGCCGCAGATCAAACTCAAAAGATCGCAGCCTGCGGCAGCTCCTACAGGTGTACATCAATCCCCTGTAGGAGCTGCCGCAGGCTGCGATCTTTTGATCTTCCTGCTACTTATCTCGGTGGATAGTTAGCCAATATCCGCCCGACCGTCTCGCGGATTTTATTGCTACGGTCCTGCGGGTTCGGTGTGCGGCTGAGCGTCTGCTCGTCGCTGCCGCGCCACACCAGTTTGCCGTCCTTGCCATCAAGCAGGTCGACCTGGATGGTCGCTACCTTGTAGCTGACGTTGCGGGTTTCGGTGTACATCGGCCCGCCCCAGTAGCCGTACCATGGGCCACCATAACCGCCGCCATAGTTAGTACTCACCTGTTGCTGGCGATCTTCGACAATCAGATAGGCCTGTACCTTCAGATCCGAGCCAGCACCACCGGCGGCTGGTCGCAAGCCACGCTGATCCAGCTGATCGGCAACGGATTGGCGGATGCGTTGTTCGGTCAGGTCACTTTTGATCCGTGGGTCATCGGGACGGTATTGCACGGCGGGCTCTTTCCAGCTCCAGCTACGGTAGGCGGCAAAGTCGCGGCTGGCATCGAAGTCATGATTGACCTGGTTGGCGGCGCAGGCAGTGAGCAGCGCGGCCATGGCCAGTAAAGCGAGACGGCGGAACATGATTTTTCTCCGATAGAAGACATGCACCTGCGGGATGCTTCCTGTATAGGAAGCTAACTAGGAGGATACGCCGACATGGCCTTTTCGACAGCTTCGCGTATGGCATCGGCACGCTCGCTCTGGCTTCCCTGACTGCTGGTTTCGGCACTGGCGCTCCATACCGGCTGACCGGTGCTCGCGTCGAACAGATCGACTCGCACCACCACCACTTGTACCTGATAAGTGCGGATGACCGGCACCGTGTTGTACATGCCGTAACTGCTGCCGTAGCGGTTGTAACCGCCATAACCACCGCCGTAGTAACCCCCGCCGTAACCATAGTCGTCCTGCACCTGTCGCAAGCGGGTTTCCAGATGCAAATCGGCGCTGACCAACAGGTCCGCCGGGCGGTTGTCGTGCAGCGGGCGCAAGCCGCGTTGATCGAGGGCATTGCTGACCGCTTCGGCCACCTGCGCCGAGTCGGCCCAGGCCGTGCCCGGTGGCAGGCGTCCGTTGAGCCAGGCCCAACTGCGATAGCGGCCGTAATCGCGGGGATCCGCCGGGTAGGCGCTGCGGTCGAAGGTGGTGGCGGCCTGGGGCGGTGCCGGTGGCAGGGGATTGGACGTCGCGACATAAGGGTTGCTGCCCTGACAGGCCGCCAACCCGAGACAGATCACCAGCAACCCTGAACGACTTTTCATTTCGCGCTCCGGTCAGATCGGCCGACAGATCCAGTGCAAATAGCGCCCAAGCCCGGCGAAGCTTGGGTGACGGCGGTGGGCCAGTTCCATTTCCAGCAAGTCCGGTAGCTCGACGCGGGCCTGGAATTCCACCGGCATGTAGTCGTAAAAAACCCGCACCCCACTCTGGGTTTCGACCTGCCACATGCTCTCAAGTTGCGCCGCCAGTTCCCGTGGATCAAGTGGCTGTTGCGGAGTCAGGCTCTGCTTCTCGCCGGCCATGTCATTCTTGCGCATCTTGCGGAAATGGCCCTTGAGCAGGTTGCGGTAGATCAACGCATCGCGGTTGTAGAACGCCAGGGACAACCAGCCGTCCGGCTTCGTCAACTGATGCAGCACCGGCAGAATTGCATGGGGTTCGGCCAGCCATTCCAGCACGGCGTGGCACAGCACCAGATCGTAAGGTTCGGTGAGCTGACCGAGCAGGTCCTGCCACGGTGCCTGGATGAACGTCGCCGTCTGCCCCGCTTCGGCGAAGCGCTGGCGGGCACCTTCAAGCATCGGTTCGGCGGGTTCGGCGAGGGTCACCTGATGACCCCGCTCGGCCAGCCACAACGACATGTGGCCCAGGCCTGCGCCGATGTCCAGGACGCGCAACGGGCGGTCCGGCAGGGTTTCGGCCAGGTCGGCTTGCAGCACGGCGAGCCGGATCGCACCTTTGGCGCCACCGTAGATTTTTTCGGCGAAGCGAGTCGCCAGCTGATCGAAATGACGGTCGCTCATCAGCTGAACCGCCGTTCGCTGTCCGCGAGTTTGCTGCGCACCACTTCATTCATGTCCAACCCCAACTCGCTGCACAGCAGCAGTAGATACAGCACGATGTCGCCGATTTCCTGCCCGGCATGGGCGAGCTTGTCTGCCGGCAATTGACGCGACTGGTCTTCGGTCAGCCACTGGAAAATCTCCACCAGCTCGGACATTTCCACGCTTGCGGCCATGGCCAGGTTTTTCGGGCTGTGAAATTGCCGCCAGTCATTGCGGTCGCGAATGGCGTGCAGGCGTTCGGTCAGTTCAACAAGGTTCATCGGGCTCTCCTGAAGACGTATAGCTTCAGGGGGATGGCGGGTGAAGGCAAGTGGCAGCGTTGTGCCTGCGCACTTGCGCCATACTCAAAAAGATCGCAGCCTTCGGCAGCTCCTACGCAGCACGATCCATAGCCCAACGCTCGGATCCGGCAACCACGCCACCACTCCATCGGGACGTACACATGCAGGTAGAAAGCTTTTTCGAATGGCTCGGCCAGATAATCGGCTCGGCCATCCGGTTCATCATCGATGCCCTCAGTGGTCTGTTCAACCTGTTGAGCAACGCCGGCAGCAATTTTGTCGAAGGGTTGGCCCAGGCGCTGGGCATGGACACTTCGATCGTCAGCATCATCACGCTGATCATCGGGCTGATGCTGCTATGGGCCGCGATCCGCGCCTTCATGAACGCATCGATCATCATGGGGATTATCTGGTTGTTGCTGGGATTGTGGTTGCTGAGCTGGATTGTTCACTAAAGCTGCGCCCAATTAATGTGGGAGCGGGCTTGCTCGCGAAAGCGGTGTGTCAGTCGACTGACATGTTGAATGTAAGAAAGCCTTCGCGAGCAAGCCCGCTCCCACATTAGATCTCTGATGTTTTGTAGATTGCGTTCGCTTAACTGAACACAATCTGCCGCTACAATGCAGGCGCCCCCAAGGAGCCTGCATGCCCAACCTGATTGCCGACTGGCGCGACCGTCCGACCCATCGTCGAGTCTGGGCGCTCGCCGCCCCGATGATTCTCTCGAACATTTCCGTACCGCTGGTGGCGCTGGTCGACAGTACCGTCGTCGGCCACCTGCCCCATGCTCATCAGCTCGGTGCTGTCGCAGTGGGTGCCAGTCTGTATACCTTTCTTGCCTGGGCCATGGGCTTTCTGCGCATGGGCTCCACCGGGTTCGCCGCCCAGGCTGCCGGGCGTGGGGATGGCGCAGCGTTGCGGCAGATTTTGCTCCAGGGTCTGCTGTTGGCCATGGGCCTGGCCATTCTTTTAGGGACGCTGGGCGTGCCGTTGAGCGGGGTCGCGTTGCACTTCATGCAACCGTCGGCGGAGCTGGATCAGCTCACCCGCGAATTCTTCCACACACGGCTGTTCGGCTTGCCGGCGGCGCTGGCCAGTTACGCGCTGGTGGGCTGGTTCCTCGGCACCCAGAACGCTCGAGCTCCGCTGGCGATTCTGCTGAGCACCAACCTGGTCAATATCGCGCTGAACCTGTGGTTCGTGCTCGGCCTGGAGTGGGGTGTGGTCGGCGCGGCCCGGGCCTCGGTGATCGCCGAGTGGACCGGCGCACTGATCGGCCTGTTCATGACCCGCAAAGCCCTGCGCGCCTACCCCGGCCATATCGCCTGGGCCGCGCTGGCGTTGTGGCAGAGTTGGCGCCCATTACTGGCGGTCAATCGCGACATCTTCATCCGCAGCCTGGCGTTGCAGTCGGTGTTTTTCCTGATCACTGTGCAGGGCGCACGGCTCGGCGATGCCACAGTTGCCGCCAATGCGTTGCTGCTTAACGGTCTGCTGCTGACCGCCCACGCGCTGGACGGTTTGGCCCACGCAGTCGAAGCACTGTGCGGACACGCCATCGGTGCTCGCGACCGAGAGGCCCTGCGCCGCTCATTGGTGGTGGCGTGCGGTTGGTCGTTGCTGGCGAGTGTGGGGTTTGCCTTGCTGTTTCTGCTCGCCGGGCACCTGTTCATCGAGATGCAGACCGACATCCAGAGCGTGCGCGACACCGCCTTCCTTTACCTGCCTTACCTCGCGGTGCTGCCGCTGATTGCTGTCTGGAGTTACCTGCTCGACGGCCTGTTCATCGGCGCCACCCGCGCTCGGGAAATGCGCAACGGCATGCTGCTGACGTTGATCCTGCTGCTGCCCTTCGCCTGGGCGCTGCAAGGCTTGGGCAACCATGGATTGTGGATAACCTTCCTGTTGTTCATGTTGCTGCGCAGCCTGACCCTTGGCGCGTTTGCCTGGTACTTGCGCAAGCACGACAGCTGGCTCAATGGATGACGAGGGTCTGCTTCAGGGTTGATCGTTCTGCCACAGGTTGCGCAATCTATCGAGACGCTCCTGCTGGGTGGCTCCCGACAACGGCTGCCCGGCCACTGCGTAGGGATGCTGCAAGCGCAACCATAACCAGCCATCGAGCACCGCACGTTCGCTGAAACCCAGCGCCAGTCCTTCCTGCAAGTAAGCCCACAAGCTGTTGTAGTCGGTGTTGGTGGATCGGCTCCAGCGCCAGGTGTGTTGTTCCAGCAGGCAGGTTTGCAAGGTCTCTCGCTGACGCAGGCTGAGGTTTTCTTCGATGGCCAGCGGCCGGACGGCAAGCCGCGGATTGAACAACTGCTGCCAGCCCTGACAGCCTATGGCCCGGTCGGCCCAGGTGCCGCCGAACCAGCGCAACTGATCGATCGGACCGAGCCAGCGACTCAGCTCCTGCGCATCGCAAGCATCGAAAAAATAACTCGCCGTGTGTGGGTTGTAGTAACTCAACAAGGCCCGGTGATGCAGACCCAAGGTGACCGCGAGCATGCGTCGCAAATGCTCCAGCAGCTGCGATGACGATGCTTCACTGACCAGCAGCAACCCGCTCCAGGTATGTGGCGCACTTTGGCACAGCTCGGCCAATGCCGGGCATTCGCGAAGGTCGACCAACACCGGCCCGCGCTCACGCAAGGGGTGAAATTCGGTGCCTTCGAACAGGCTGAACCATCGGGCATGAACAAACTGTTGCCGCAAACTCGCGCCGGCCTGAGGCACGCCCGGAACATCGAGCAACAGCCATTGCGGGGTCGGATCGACCGCTTGAGCGGCGATCATGCCGCACCGCTCTGGCCGAGCTGCATCGCCGCCCGGCAGGTGCAAAAGGACTGCGCGCAATGACTGAAACTGCCGCCGCCGGGCAGCAGGCACAGGAGGACCAAGGGTTCGCTGGATTGCAGCATGCCCAACAAGCCGTCGAACGCCGGGCCGGCATCGGTCGTCAAGGAGGGTTGCAGGTCGGGTATGACTGGATCTGCGCCGGGTAGAAATCCGCTGATCAAGGGTTGATCCGGATCGCCTTCGATAAAGCTCACCAGCACCTGCGCCCCTTCACTCAACGGCAGGGTGCCCGCGCCTTCCAGCTCGGGAGCCAACGGCAACCAGCAGTGGCTGGGCGCTGCGCCCTCCCCCTGGTAAAGCCAGTCAAACTGCACGGCAACCGATCTGGACAGATCCGGTTGAGACTCATCGACCTCGACCACCCACGCCCGCTGCAGGCTATGCATCCTGGGTTTCACGCCCGAATGAGGTGCCACCAAAGGCATTTCCTGCCCAACGGCGCGCAGTTGATTGCTATAGGGAAGCCCCGGTTCCTGGCCCCCTTGATGCTCGACATGGGTCAGTAGCCAGAGTCGATTCCAGTCCACACACGGATGACCGGACAGCGGCATCAGTTGGCCGCTGCGCAACGTCGCCAGATTCGTCTGGCCTTCGGCGATCTGCCCGCAACCGTGAAGCTTGAACTGATGCACACCTGGCCGTTCGATCTCACCCTTGAAGACGCTCTCTTCGCCACGGATAAACTGCCCCAGGCCATCACCGAAAACCAGACAGTGTCCGCGTGAGCCGTGTTCGAAGTAGTAATGAAGCCGTTCCTGGGCGCACAGACGCTGGAGAAATTGCAGGTCTGATTCCCGGTACTGCGTGCAGAAATCACGGGACGGGTAATCGCCGCTCAGGTCGAAGCGCCGACTCTTGTCGGCAATACCGTGTTCCTTGAGCACCTGAGCGAGAATCTCCGGCACCGAGCGCTGGCTGAATATCCGCTGATTGAAGCGCTGGGCCAGACACGCCAGCCTGGGTCCAAGACGTACACGACATAACCTGGGTTCACCTCCATTGCCGAGCTGAACGAGGCCCAGCAACTGCCCGTGAATACCTTGCCCCAAGGGCCCGAAGTGCAAAAAGGCCGAGCGATACAGCAGGCTTGCGAGGTCCAACGTTGGATCAATGTTCAGCAGATCCACGTCGAACACAAAAGGCTCGCTGATGGCTTCACTACCGGTAAAGGCCAAGACCTCAAAGGGGTCAGGAAGACCCGCTATATCCAGACGAAATGACGGCTCGTTGACTGGATCGAACATCGGCGATTCTCTACAGGAGGGGCGGCCGGGGATTCTCGCTGAGAGACATGGCCGAGTAGAGTGCCGAAGTACAACTTAGGAAATGGCCTACGTGAAAAGAAGACCACATCGCTTGGATAGCCCGGTCCGTGGGTCATTTCGCTTAAAAAGAGAGAAGTGTCGCACCAGGCCATCTGAAATTTCCCCAACGTATGGAGAATTTTCAGACAACCCGATGAGAACGGAGCCTTACCTCAAGAAGACAGGTAAGACGAACGGGTCAGGCCCAAACGCAAGGCATCGAGGAACTGGGTGCGCTCGGCGGCGCTGATGCGGGCACTGGCGCACTTGTCGCGGTAGTGGGTCATCAGCTCTTCCGGCGACAAGTGCACGTAACGCAGCATGTCTTCGATGGTGTCGTGGGTTTCGATACCAGCGTGGTACACGCTGCCGTCGGCGTTCTGGTAGATGTTCACCGAGTCGGTATCACCGAACAGGTTGTGCATGTCGCCGAGAATTTCCTGGTAGGCACCCACCAGGAAGATCCCCAGCAGATAGTCTTCACCTTCGTTCAAACCATGCACCGGCAGGCTGGTTTCGATGCTCTGCTCGTCGACGTACTGCTTGATCTTGCCGTCGGAGTCGCAGGTCAGGTCTTGCAGCACCGCACGGCGCAGCGGCTCTTCGTCGAGACGGTGCAGCGGCAGGATCGGCAGGACCTGGCCGATGGCCCAGGTATCCGGCAGGCTCTGGAATACCGAGAAGTTGCAGATGTACTTGTCGGCCAGCTTGTCGTTGAGTTCGTCGAGCACCTGACGGTGGGAACGCTGACGGGCCTTCAACGAGTTGTGCAAGCGGCGGCAAACGGCGAAGTAGCATTGCTCCGCCAGGGCTTTTTGCGCCAGGGTCAGCTTGCCATCGGCGTATTGAGTGGCCACATCGCTCATATAGTGCGTGGCGCGCCAGTAGGTCTCGGTGACCATTTCGATGTCGGTCGGGCCGAGCAGGTCAACCAGCCACTGCACGGTTTCCGGCAGCTCTTCCTTGTTATCGATCTTCGGCACGTCGTCGTTGTGTTTCTCGACGTCGGTTACCTGAACCACCAGCATGGCGTGGTGAGCGGTCAGGGAGCGGCCGCTTTCAGAGAAGATGTTCGGGTGCGGCAGGCTCTGCGCGTCGCAGAACTCCTTGAGCATCCCGACCACGACACCGGCGTAATCGTCCATGTCGTAGTTGATCGAACTGGCGTTACGCGAGTGAGTACCGTCGTAGTCCACACCCAAACCGCCGCCGACGTCGATGTGATCCACCGGCAGGCCAAGGTTGCGCAGCTCGCCGTAATAACGGATCGCTTCCTTGAAGCCGTGCTGGTAGTCCGCCAGGTTGGCGATCTGCGAACCCATGTGGAAGTGCAGCAGGCGAATGCCCTGGTCCAGGCCTGCAGCGCGGAAACGCTCGACCACCGACAGCAGTTGCGCCGCCGACAGGCCGAACTTGGATTTTTCACCACCGGTGTCTGCCCACTTGCTTGACGCCAGGGACGACAGACGCACGCGCAAGCCGACCTGCGGCTTGACCTTGAGCGACGCTGCTTCTTCGATCACCAGACCGACTTCAGATTCTTTCTCGATCACGATGAACACGTTGTGGCCGAGCTTCTGGCCCATCAGCGCCAGACGGATGAACTCGCGGTCCTTGTAACCGTTGCAGACGATGGTGCCGCCCTTCGGCGCCAGCGCCAGTACCGCCAGCAGTTCCGGCTTGGAGCCGGCTTCCAGACCGATGGAAACGTTCTGGGTGGCGATGATGTTTTCGATCACCGCTTCTTGCTGGTTGACCTTGATCGGGTACAGAGCAGTGTACTTGCTCTGGTATTCCAGGCGTTCGATGTTGGCGTCGAACGCACCCGTCAGCTGACGCACGCGGTCTTGCAGGATGTCAGGAAAACGCACCAGCAACGGTAAGGACAAACCGCTTTTGCGCAGTTGGTCGACTTGCTCGAAGAGGTCGATAGGCGAACTGGTCGGGCCGTTCGGACGAACTTCGACGCGACCGGCGTCATTGATCGCGAAATACCCGGCCCCCCAATGGCGAATCCCGTAAACACTGCGGCTGTCCGCAACTGTCCATTGGCTGCCATCGTCTTTGCGTGTGCGTCGTACGGACATCGAAGTCCCCTATAAAGAAGTCATAGAGCGTCGCCTGGGTTCAGGCCGGCGCAGTCTAAAGTATGAAAATGACGGTTCGTCAACGAGGGGGTAGACCTCGCTGACCGCAGTGAGTTTAGAAACCGGTCATGAACAGGCTCTGTGAAAACCATGGAGACGACGCCAGACCTGAATGAAATCGGGACTGGATCAAGCCGCGGGTGGTTTTCACAGAGGCTGCTAGCCGCCGGACTTCTTCGCCTTGAAACCGTGTTTGATCAGCTCGGCCAAGAGTAGCTCGACATGATCGCCCTGGATTTCGATGATTCCGTCTTTCAACGCCCCGCCGGTCCCGCAACGTTTTTTCAACGTGGTGGCCAGATCCTTGAGCGCGTCTTCGGCCAACGGCACACCGGTGATGGTGGTCACCGTCTTGCCGCCACGACCCTTGCTTTCGCGACGCACGCGAGCGATGCCGTCGCCGGCCGGGATAACGGTTTGTTTGCAGATGCAGGCATCCACCGGTTGACTGCAATCCGGGCAATGACGACCTGCGTCGGTGGAAAATACCAGGCCACCAAGGGCGGCGAAGGATGCGGCTTTTTTGGCCACCGGCAATCCTCTTGGGAGGACAAAGACTGGTCGTGGCAGGGCCATCGACCGCGAAGCCCCACTCAGGCAGGGGCAGCGCTACTGAAACGGTACAGCTCTGTGTATGAGCGTAGGAGCTGACGAGTGCAACGAGGCTGCGATCTTTTGATTTTGCCGTTAAATCAAGATCAAAAGATCGCAGCCTCGTTGCACTCGTCAGCTCCTACAACAAGCATTACCGGTTCAGTTTGAAAAGGTCGCGCAGTGTAACGGCAAAAACGCCGATTGCTAAGAGCCAATCGGCGCCAATTTATAGCTCTTTTGCGACGTTATTCCCTTGGGCGCGAAGATAGCGCTGCAAGGCCGCCAGAGAGTCCGGGCAATAAGGCTTCTGCGTGATTTCCAGCAGGACCTGATCGATCGGGATGAAACGCGCTTCAAGCACTTCTTCCGGTTGCAGGATCAACGGGCCGTCCCACACCGCCGAAAACGCCGAACACCAGAGTCGGTTGCCGGTGTCCTCGAAGAAAAAGTGATCATGGGCGGTCAGTTCCACACCGCTCACGCCCAGCTCTTCTTCCAGCTCACGGGCCGCCGATTCGGCGTAAGTCTCAGTGGCCAGCACCATGCCGCCGGCCGCCACGTCCCAGTAACCGGGGTATATCGCTTTGCTCAGGGTACGTCGGTGCACGCACAGTTCACCGGCAGAATTGAACAGCATGATGTAGGTGCCGCGCCCGATCAGCTCGCGTTCGCGCAGCTCGGAGCGGACCAGCGCGCCGAGCAGGTTGTCCTGCTCGTCGACCCAGGCGATCTGTTCGGCATCGGAGGCCGCGCGATGGGCGGCCTCACGCATGTCATCAACGGAACTATCGACCATGACTCAGCCCTGATTGAGCAGTTGACGCAAATCGATCACCGCGGCGTTGGCCCGGGAAATGTAATTGGCCATGACCAGCGAATGGTTGGCCAACACACCGAAGCCGCTGCCGTTGAGGATCATCGGGCTCCAGACCGGCTCTTGCGAAGCCTCTAGCTCACGAATGATCTGGCGCACGCTGACTGTGGCGTTTTTCTTCGCCAGCACATCGGCGAAATCGACTTCGATCGCGCGCAGCAGGTGGGACAACGCCCAAGCCTGACCGCGGGCCTCATAGAACACGTTATCGATCTGCAGCCATGGGGTTTCGACGACTTCTTCGTCAACTTGCGGCACCTGACCGAGCGCCGGCACTTCGGTTTTCAGCGCGGTGTTGAGCTTGACCCGACCAACACTGGCCGACAGCCGTTGCGACAGCGAACCCAGACGGGTTCCGACATCACCCAGCCAATTGTTCAGGTTGTCGGCGCGGGCATAGAACAGCGCACTTTTCTGGTCAGGCCCCGACAGACGTGCCTGATAGCGGCTCAGGGAGTTGATGCCTTCCAGGTACTCGGATTCACTGGATGGCAGCACCCAGCTTTTGTTGTCGAAGTTGAAACGCGGCTCGGCCTTGGCCAGGTCGGCGTCTTCGGCGGACTGCGACTGCGAGCGGGCGAAGTCTTTACGCAACGCACGACTCAGGTCGCGGACCTGGACCAGCACGCCATATTCCCAGCTCGGCATGTTGTCCATCCACAGGCCCGGCGGGAAACGGTCGTTGGAAATATAGCCCCCCGGTTTGGTCAGCAAAGTACCGGCGACGGTCTTGAGGGTTTCCACCGTGGTGTACCCGACAACCATCTGCTTGCCTTCTTTCTCGGCCGCCACCTGGGCATTCTGCTGAACCGGGAACAGCGCCGGCTCCTGGCTCCAGTACCAGCCCAGCGCGATCGCCACCAACAGGTAAAGAACAATCAGAGTGGCCAGCGCCCGGCTGAACAACAGGCCGCCAAAATAACTGCGGGTGGCCGATTTCGGTTCAGCGGCACGCTCAGGCGCGCTGCCTGTGCGGTTCTTCCAGTCCAGCATGGCGGTATCCTTTCAATCACTTGAGTTCATCGGTTCGACCACAACCATACAACAACGTGCCTTTGACCGGCACCTGCCGTTGGGCTTATCCCGAAAATTACCGCCCGAACCTGTGGAAACCGTTGCCAATGAACTCAAGCATCCATGCCCGCGCTAAACGCCGATGACCTCCATTGAAATCTGCCGCACCTCGGCCGGCGCAAAAAGATGGGCGATGCCTTCGCCGTCGGTTTTTCTCTGGGCAGCCTGCCCGTCCACGGTCGCGATGTAATGCTGCTGCGCCAGCGGCTCGGCCGTTACGCTGTCGACGAGGCGGAAGATTCTTGGCGATCGTGAGGCCTGGACTGGCGGATTCTTCATCAATTCGATGATCTTCTGATCGAAGATCCGGACCGGTATCGGCCAGTCGCCAAAGTCAGCCTCCGCCCGGATCAGCCACCATTCGCCACGCTCGACCTGCTCCAGCACCTCGCTGTCGATATCAATCAGCAGGTCCGCACGCAACTCGTCGAGGCCTTCGACGGGTTGCCGATCAAGCAACGCCTGGCGCACGTGATCCAGCGCTTGCTCACTGGAATATGCATGCTGGCGCTCCCACGCGGACAGATGCATTTCATTGACCAGCCTCATACTTGAGTCTCGGCGCTCCATTCGTCAGAGCCCATGGTTCGGCTGATCTCATGCCGCCAATAGATCCGTCGGTAACTGAAGTGGACCTTTTCCAGCTGAGTGAGGTAAGCAGTAGCGGGATCCTGGCAATGCGGCATCAGCACTTCGGCGCCGATGATCACCGCGTCTTCAAGCTCCATCGTGTAGAAATGCTCCTGCGTTCCGTGAGCCGAGGTGCGATACCACTCGACGCGGCACTTGCTGAGCAACTCCCCGGAGCACAGAGCGATGTTGATCAGCGGTGATGCCTTGTCGATGGCTTTGGTGACGACCAGGGGTTTGTGCATCCGACGCCCGGCTCCCGACCCTTTCGGTACGAAGATGCCGTGGCTGAGGGCCTGAATCATGATCTGGTCTTCACGACCCAATTGGTAGACGTTGCCCACCGATGCCTCGGTGAAGGCCCCGGCGCTGATCAAGCCTTGTCGTTCACCTTTGAGGGTCATGAAAGCGGGGGTTGGCATGGTGCGGCTCCTTTTTAGTTGGGTTGCGGGGCGGGGAAGTGACTGGGTTCGTCGTACATGTCTTCGATTTCGTCGAAGGGCGTCCAGGGTTTGGCGAGTGCGAGGGTGATGAGGTAGCGTTCTTCGGTCGGATTTCGGTAATCCTCGAAGCGACCCAGGACCAGCATGACCTGATACTTGTCGCCGGCTTGCCAATTGGATTGCCCGTGCAGAATCCCTTTCCGAAGCCAGGCTCGCCATTCAGGGGTATCGGCGATCGTGGGATTTCTTCGCAGCCCCTTCGCCACCCAGCCTTTTTCACGCCATTGGTCTTGCAGGTCGAGAACCACCTTGAGGGCATCATCGATTAGTAGCGGCTCGACCTGCGGGGACATGCGGATGCCGTAAATGACATTGTCATCAAAGTCGACAGTAAAAAAGCGCGCCGCAGGCGTGGTGAACCCAAACTGCGGATCGACGAATCGCAATCTTGCATCGGTCATGGGAATACCGAACCAGATGTGCCCGCGTATCTCCGGACTAAAGGGGGCTGAAGAGTTTCTGCGCAGATCTTCATACGTCCCCCCCATTTCCAAGACGATTTCGGGTTCATCCCAGAGAGGTTGCGTCAGCTGATGTATGGCGGCCCATGTCAAGACAGCCAGCAGTAAAAGGTTCGCCGCGTAGCGCCAATCGAACAGCCGTGGTCGCAGATTCATAGCTTGCTACCGCTCGATACGATCTCGTTAATCGACTGTTCTAATGCATTACGGTTGTGGTCGTTGAGCATCTGATCAAAGCGTGCTGCTGCCTGAAGTACGAACTCCATTCGCTGATTGATCTCTGACAAGTCCGCCAGTGGGTTGCTGCCAAAGCCGATGGTGCGACCATCCGTGACGCGCTGGCATTGACTGGTGAGTGTCAACTCAATTGCCTGGGCAACACCTGAAGGAAAACCTGTGACGTAGGAAGCGTGGTTGCCTCGCAGCAAAGCTGTCAGTTGGCGGTCTTTATAAATTGTCGGCTGCAGAATATTTTTTTGTTCATGCAACGCCAAATACTCCACGCTCCTGGCAATGTCCCCTGCTTCTATCGCCTCAAAAGCCAGCAAAACTTCGGGATAATCCCGTCCGAACTGGAGTTTTTCCTGCCCAACCGGCCATAGCACCGGAAACTTTGGATGCCCATAGATTTCGACCCGAGCGTCCAGGCACTGCTTCAACTCCTTCAATCCCCGCTTCGCATAAAACTCATGCAGCGGATAAACATCCAGAAACAACGTGGTATTCCCCAACGCCATCATGTCGTACACATGTCGGAATTGTTGCTGCACCAATGACAAGTCCTCTTCTGCGGAACGGAAATCCACAGAGGGCACAGGATTGCGAGCATCGGCTTCTTTATAGTCACGCAACGCGCCTGCCTGTTCGGACATCCTGTCCGGAGTCAAAATCCCTGACTCACGGCGACTGTCCCGCAAACGCTGCCGCGCTTCATACTCATCGCGAATAAGATCAATGCTGTCCGCCGCATGGAGCAGTCCGCAACCAACCTGCTTCGAGGCGAAGGCCGCTAACCCTGCCCACTGGAAGCGCCGGTCATGCAGCCACAATCGGGCGTAAGCGGCATTGATCGCGCGGTTACGCTCTACCGGGTCAGCAATCAATTCACCATCCGGTGCGACGATTTTTTCTGCCTCACGCTGATAGGTACGCCAGAGGCATGAGCAAGTAAGAATCGGCACGTCCGTAACCAGGGTCTTGCTGCCATAAAGCCGCACCTCCTTACACTCACAGTCAGCAACGGGCGTGCTGTTGTGATTCAGGCGCTGATCATCGATGGGGTGTTCTTTGAAACACTGGGTCATGGTTTGCGGACGAGCGTCTAAGGGAATCCCTGAACCCTAACAGTCGTAAACGCCGCCCGAATCATGCCAATGAAAAATCAGAAATCCCTGACAGACGACGTATGCCGGACGCTCGGAAGTTCCTCTGAAACAAGCGGGAAACGTCCAGAAACAGCCTATACGCTGGCTCATGTGGACATCGACCGGAAAAACAAAACCGACCGGTCAGAAACTGAATGAAGTCGCTTTGCAGATTATTGACGTACGACACTCATGCAATCGAAAAGAGGTGCTAGCATAGAGCCACCAGTCGATCTCAGCATGCACCCTAACTAGTAGTCAGGATATGACCGAGCCAGAAGACCCCAGCCGTGAGCGCCTCAAGCACCACTTTGCCCAGCGGGTAATTCATCAGGCACGTCAAATTCTTGAGATATGGCAACGCCTGCAACGCAACGAATGGTCCACCACCGACTTGTCGGAGCTGAGTGAGGCCAATCTGCGCTTGCTGCGCTTTGCCGAACGTTTCGAACAGCCGGAACACACCCAGCTGGCGCGCCACATCGGCCAGTCGCTGGAAGCGGTCGACGCCAATCGCGGACGTCTGAGCAGCGGACTGATCACTGACCTCAATCGCCTGATGCAGCGCCTGTCCCGCACCGGCCTGCGTCATGGCGACCAGCTCGAACACACTTTTCTGCCGCCGCTGCGCAAACCGATCTACGTGATGTTGCAGGATCACGACCGGGCCGAGCGGCTGGCCAAGCAACTTGAATTCTTCGGGCTCAGTGCCCAATCCCTGGACAGTGTCGCCGCGTTCCGCTCCTCGATGGTCGAGCGGTTGCCGGCGGCGATCGTCATGGATGTCGACTTCAGTGGCGCCGGCATCGGCCTGAAACTGGCGGCCGAAGCCCAGGAAGGCCTTGAACAACCCTTGCCGCTGTTGTTTTTCAGCCTGCACGAAACCGATACCCCGACCCGCCTCGCCGCCGTGCGCGCCGGAGGCCAGGAATTTCTCACTGGCACCCTCGAAGCCTCGAGCCTGCTGGAAAAGATCGAAGTCCTGACCTGCGTCGCCCAGTACGAACCCTATAAAGTGCTGATCATCGACGATTCCCGCGCCCAGGCCTTGCACACCGAACGCCTGCTCAACAGCGCCGGGATCGTCACGCGGACCTTGATCGAACCGATCCAGGCCATGGCCGAACTGGCGGACTTCCAGCCGGACCTGATCATCCTCGACATGTACATGCCGGCCTGCACCGGTACTGAACTGGCCAAGGTGATCCGGCATAACGACCGCTATGTCAGCGTGCCGATCATTTATCTGTCGGCCGAAGACGACCTGGATAAGCAGCTCGACGCCATGAGCGAGGGCGGCGACGACTTCCTGACCAAACCGATCAAGCCACGGCACCTGATCACCACCGTGCGCAACCGCGCGGCGCGGGCACGCAATCTGAAGGCGCGGATGGTGCGCGACAGCCTGACCGGTTTGTACAACCACACCCACATTCTGCAATTGCTCGAAGACTGTTCATTCCGCGCCCGCCGCGAAAACAAGCCGCTGAGCTTTGCGATGCTCGACATCGACCACTTCAAACGGGTCAACGACGGCCACGGCCATCCCATGGGCGACCGGGTGATCAAGAGCCTGGCGCTGTTCCTCAAGCAACGGTTACGCAAGACCGACTTCATCGGCCGTTACGGCGGTGAAGAGTTCGCCATCGTCATGCCGGACACTGATATCGAATCGGCCTACAAGGTGCTCGATGAAATCCGTCAGCGCTTTGCCGAAATTCACTACCCGGCTCAGCCCCAGGACCTCTGGTGCACCTTCAGCGCCGGCGTCGTCGAATTGCGCGAAGACTCTGACAGCCTGCTGATGGCCAGCCAGGCGGACGAGGCGCTGTACCGTGCGAAGAACGCCGGACGTAACCGCGTACAAGCCGCGCGGGAGTCAAAGCAAAGTGCCACTTTTTCATCGGAATCGACCCATTCGGTCATAACTCTGTAACAGAAACGCAATAACTTCAGGCACTTACCATTCTGCCGTTGGTAGACCATGATGCGCCTGAAGCTGTTGACCAATCTCAATACCCTCCTTCTGGTCGCCGTGTGCGTGGCCCTTGGCGCCACACTCTGGTGGTCGCAAAAAGCCCTGGAGCGCCCCTATCTGTTGATGGAGCGTTACTTGGGCCTGTCTCAGCAGTTCCAAAATGAAGTGGCGCGCAACGTCGAGGATTACCTGGCCAGCGGCAATGCCCTGCGCCTGAGCAGCGCCAGTCAGGCCCTCGACACCTTGCAAAAGGAACTCGGTGAGTTACCACCGGCATTGGCTGACACCTTGCGTCCGAGCCTGTCGAACCTGGCTGAATTCAGCAAAACCGACCTGCTGGCCGCTGGCAAACTCGCGGGCGACCCGCAAGCACTGCTGCTGCAAGCCGAACGCGAACTCGGCGCCAGCCTCGATCAGCTCAGCCAATACGCCAGCGGCAATGCGACGTATCTGACGCCCTTGCTCGTTGCCTCCCAGCATCTGGGCAAACTGTCACTGGCCCGAGACAAACTGGTCAGCAGTGGTCGTAGCGAGCTGGCCGCCGATGTCGAACGCGAAGTCGCCAACATCCGCACTCAAGCCGAGCAACTGGACGCTTTACCGCTGCTTGGTGTGACTGCCAGCACTGAATCGAACACCGATGATTTCGCCGCGATGATGGGGCTGGAGAACACCGAGAAAACCGTCGCCGAAGATGCCGGCGTCGGCCTCAAGCGTGAACTCAATAGCTTGCTCACCCGCTACCCTTCGGAACTGGCGCGCACTCGCGAACAGATCCAGAAACGCGCCGACCTCAGCACCGCGACGCACTTGAAAATCGCCGCCGTGCAGCAGTCCATCGCCGAGCTGGAGCCGGTGGTGCGTGCCCAGCACGGGCAGATTCAGAGCGAAGTGCGGTTGATGCAAGGGGTGATGATCGGGCTGATTCTGCTGATCGCATTGCTCATCGATACCTTGCAGCGACGCCTGGCCCGAACCCTGACCAACCTCGCCCCGGCGCTGTCGACCTGGGCCGAAGGTGACTTCAGCCGCGACATTCAACTGGGCGCGACCAACCGCGAACTGCATGACATTCAAGCCTCGCTCAATCGCTTGCGCGCCTATCTGGTCGACCTGGTAGGCACCATTCGCCTCAACGCCGAGCAAGTCGCCGGCAGCAGCCGAACGTTGGCCGAATTGAGCAATGACCTGCACAGCGGCGCCGAGCATCAGGCCGGCGACACCGCGTTGATCCGCGACTCTCTCGGTGAACTCGAGGCGACGATTCAACAAGTCGCCGGTGACGCCAGCCAGGCTGCCGATGCCAGTCGTCATGCAGGACTGGCGGTGGAACACGGTCAAAAAGTGATCGGGCTGAGCCTCACCGGCCTGCATGCGCTGGTGGGCGAAGTGCAAGGCAATGCGCAGATGATCGAACATCTGGCCGAAGAGTCGGCGACCATCGGCGGTGTGCTCACGGTGATCCGCTCGATTGCCGACCAGACCAACCTGCTGGCCCTGAACGCCGCCATCGAAGCGGCCCGCGCCGGAGAAATGGGCCGAGGATTTGCGGTAGTCGCCGAAGAGGTTCGCTCACTGGCGCAACGCACCGCCGGGGCCACGGCGGAGATCCAGACGCTGATCGCCGGCCTGCAAACCGCCGCGCGGCAATCGGTCGAAGGCATGCGCGCTCAGGTCGAACACGCCGAAGCCACGGCCAATCAGGCTCAGGCGGCTGACGGTGCGCTGGATAAAATCGTCGGGGCGATCCAGACCATTTCCGACACCGCCGTGCGCATCGCCGATGTCACTGCCCAGCAGAGCGGCGCTGTCAGCGAAATCCGCGATCACAGCGAACGGATTCACCAATTGGGTGGGGATAACTTGCTGCGCATCGGCGAGGGACGTGAGCAAGGGGAGAATTTGTTGGTGCTGGGTGGACGGTTGCATACCGCCGTTCAGGCCTTCCGAGTCTAAGGGCTGCGGGCCCGAACGCAACTAACGAGCTGGACTATTGTATGAAACGTCTATTTAGCTATGCGGTGGTTTTTAGTCGTCGTTTTGATGCTAGGGTTTAGCGCTTCAATTAATCGTGCGAGCACAGGAGTGCCCCGTGATAGTTCCACCTTCGCCCCCAGGCGTATCTGTGGAGGAAAACATAGCAGTTGGCCTCCATAAAACCGCATACACAATCGTCACCTCCTGCCTGCTGGCGGTATGCCTGGTTTACATCGGCTGGACATGGCTTATGTCTTCCAGCACCCCGGTGCTGACCGATGTAGTACTCAAACTACCCCTTGGCGAAAATGGCTTCATCTACGGTGTCAAGGATGATCGAGGCGGAGCAACGGTGCCGTTCAGCTATCGATACTATGCCTATCGCGAACTGACATCCGACGAACAAATAGCGTCTGAACTCAAGACTGCCGGTCCGTTTCTCGTCACCCGAGATCCAGCCGTAAAGGTCGATGTCCAAGGCTCGGTCATCAATGTATCGACCAACCAGGAAGTCTACGAGTATCACAGCAGCACGCTGTTTCGGCATACCAACAGCACCCATTACACCCCTGTAACAATCAACTTGTGCAACCACTCCAGCGATCAATCAACAAAGTAAGCTCGACGCTGCCCACCGGAGCGACCAGAAAAACCGTCAAGATGGCGGTCTATATACAACCGTTCAGGCCTTCCGCGCCTGATAATCCGCCATCGCGGGCAAGCCCGCTCCCACAGGGTATGCGCTGTCCTTGTGGGAGCGGGCTTGCCCGCGATGGCGTCAGAACAACCACCGCAAAATGCCCCGCCCTGCACACCCCGTCACTGTCCGCTATCATGCCCACACTTTCGATACGCGAGATTGTCATGCGCCGTTTGCTCTGCCTGCTGTTTTTAGTGCTCGCCCTGCCGGCCTCTGCCGCCGGGTTGCTGGACAGTCGGCCCAGTTCCACCCTGGGTTCGATCAACAACAGCGCAGACTTCCTGCCGGTGCGCGCAGCCTTTAAATTGAGCCTGGTAGAAAGCACGCCGCAATCGATCAAGCTACGCTTCGTCGCCACCGAGGGTTACTACCTCTATCGCCATCGCTTCCAGTTTCGCGCCGAACCGGCCGACATTGGCCTCGGCGCAGCGCAACTGCCCAAGGGCGAACAAAAGCACGATGAGTTCTTCGGCGATGTCGAGGTTTACCACGGCATTCTCGATATAGACCTGCCACGCACTGATTCCCGCGCCTTTACGCTGGTCGTGACCTATCAGGGCTGTGCCGACAAAGGCCTGTGTTACCCGCCCGAGACCGAGCGCCTGAGTATTGATGGCAGTGACGCCGCGACCACATCCTGGAGCTGGCGCGAACTGGCGCTGTTTTTTCTTGCAGGTGTTGGCCTGACCTTCACCCCCTGCGTGCTGCCGATGCTGCCGATCCTTTCCGGGGTGGTCCTGCGCGGGCAGGTCGGTGGTTTACGCGGTTTCAACTTGTCGCTGGCTTATGTGCTGCCAATGGCCGTCTGTTTCGCCCTGCTCGGTGCATTGATGGGAATGTTCGGCGCACAGCTCAATCTTCAGGCGCGCTTGCAGTCGGCCTGGGTGCTGGTGCCGTTCGCGATGTTTTTCGCAGTGTTTGCCCTGGCCATGTTTGGCGTATTCGAACTGAAACTCCCCCATGCCATCAGCAGCCGCCTGGACCGGATTGCCGGGCGTACCGAGGGTGGTTCGTTGTGGGGCGCGGCGGTGCTGGGCGTGGTGTCGAGCCTGCTGGTTTCGCCTTGTGTTTCGGCACCACTGGCCGGCGCGCTGCTGTACATCAGCGCCAGCGGCGATGCTCTGGGCGGCGGATTGAAATTGTTCATGCTCGGCCTGGGCATGGGTGCTCCGCTGTTGCTGGTGGCAACCGGCGGCGCGGCTTGGCTGCCGAAAAGTGGTCCATGGCTGATCTACGTGAAAAACGCGATTGGGGTGCTGCTGCTGGGGCTGGCGATCGCTTTGCTCAGCCGGGTATTGCCGGGCCAGATCACTTTGCTGTTAATCGGCTTGCTCGCCGGTGGCGTCGGGTTGTTTATGGGCGCACTGGAATTCGTCTATAAACCGCCAAGAAAACGCCTGGGGCAATTGCTCGGGATGTTCCTGCTGTTTTATGCCCTGGCCTGTTGGTATGGCGCCTTCAGCGGCCAAACCGATCCGTTCAACCCCATTGGTCAACCGCGCAATGTCGCCGGCAACGGTCAACCGCAAATCGTCGGCAACTGGCAAACCATTACCACGCCAGCCGAACTGGACCGCGTCCTCGCCGAAGCCAAATCCTCCGGAACGCCACTGCTGCTCGACTGGTACGCCGACTGGTGCATCAGTTGCAAAGTCATCGAACACGAAGTTCTCAACGATGCCAATGTTGTCGAACGCCTCAAAGGCTATCGATTGATCCGTTTCGACATCACCGCCAGCAACGCCGAACAACGCGCCCTGCTCGACCGCTACGCGCTATTCGGTCCTCCGGCGCTGATGTTTTTTGGCAAAGATGGCGTCGAACGTGCCGATGTGCGGGTGATCGGCGAGATCAACGCGAAAAACTTCGCCGAACGTGTTGCGAAAGCAAATGACCGGATTTAATTAGCCGGTCACATATTTCGCGTAAACATCGGCCATCGTGCTGGCTATTGCATAGAACTGGACAGTCACAAAGGCTTTGCGGCATAGTCGCCTGGTTCTGACAATTGCACACAGATGACAAAGGAGCAGCAGATGGCGACCCTATTGGTTTTACACGGCCCCAACCTGAACTTGCTCGGCACCCGGGAACCGGGCGTCTACGGTGCAACGACGCTGGCGCAGATCAATCAGGATCTGGAACAGCGGGCGCGCAATGCCGGCCACCATTTGCTCTACCTGCAAAGCAACGCCGAGTACGAATTGATCGATCGCATCCACGCGGCTCGCGACGAAGGTGTGGACTTCATTCTGATCAATCCAGCAGCTTTTACGCATACAAGTGTCGCATTACGTGACGCGCTGCTGGCAGTGAGCATCCCATTCATCGAAGTGCATTTATCTAACGTGCACAAACGCGAACCTTTCCGCCATCACTCTTACTTCTCCGACGTAGCGGTGGGAGTGATCTGCGGCCTTGGCGCCAGCGGTTATCGACTGGCCCTGGAGGCCGCACTAGAGCAGCTTGAAAGACAGGCAACGGCTTGAACAACAAGCGTTAAACGCCCCTGACCGACCCTTGGGAGTTGATGATTCATGGATATCCGTAAAGTTAAGAAACTGATCGAATTGCTGGAAGAGTCCGGTATCGACGAGCTCGAGATCAAGGAAGGCGAAGAGTCCGTACGCATCAGCCGTCACAGCAAGACGCCGGCTCAGCAGTACTACGCTCCCGCTCCTATGCATGCTCCGGCGCCTGCGCCTGTCGCTGCTGCCCCGGTTGCCGCCGCTGCTCCTGCAGCTCCGGCTGCGCCTGTGCTGAACGGCAACGTTGCCCGTTCGCCGATGGTCGGTACTTTCTATCGCAAATCTTCGCCGTCCTCGCCGTCCTTCGTTGAAGTCGGCCAGACCGTGAAGAAAGGCGACACTCTGTGCATCGTCGAAGCCATGAAGATGATGAACCACATCGAAGCTGAAGCCAGCGGTGTGATCGAATCCATCCTCGTCGAAGACGGCCAGCCGGTTGAGTACGACCAACCGCTGTTCACCATCGTTTGAACCGCGGAGAAACTTTGATGACTGCGAAGTTGGAAAAAGTTCTGATCGCCAACCGCGGTGAGATCGCCCTGCGGATTCTGCGTGCCTGTAAAGAGATGGGCATCAAGACTGTCGCCGTTTACTCCAAGGCCGACAAAGAGCTGATGCACCTGGGCCTGGCAGACGAATCCGTCTGCATCGGTCCGGCCTCGGCCGCGCACTCTTACCTGCACATTCCGGCCATCATCGCCGCTGCTGAAGTGACTGGCGCCACCGCCATCCACCCAGGCTACGGCTTCCTTGCGGAAAACGCCGACTTTGCCGAACAGGTCGAGAACTCCGGCTTCGCGTTCATTGGCCCGAAAGCCGAAACCATTCGCCTGATGGGCGACAAGGTATCGGCCAAGCACGCCATGATCGCTGCTGGCGTTCCAACCGTTCCGGGTTCCGACGGCCCACTGCCTGAAGACGAAGAAACCGCTCTGCGCATCGGTCGCGAAGTCGGTTATCCGGTGATCATCAAAGCCGCTGGCGGCGGTGGTGGTCGCGGCATGCGCGTCGTTCACAAGGAAGAAGACCTGATCTCTTCGGCGAAACTGACCCGCTCCGAAGCGGGCGCAGCGTTCGGCAACCCGATGGTCTATCTAGAAAAATTCCTGACCAACCCACGTCACGTGGAAGTTCAGGTGCTTTCCGATGGCCAGGGCCATGCTATCCATTTGGGCGACCGCGATTGCTCGCTGCAACGTCGTCACCAGAAGGTTCTCGAAGAAGCGCCGGCACCGGGCATCGACGAGAACGCGCGCGAGGAAGTTCTCGCACGCTGCGTCCGGGCTTGCATCGACATTGGCTACCGTGGCGCCGGCACCTTCGAGTTCCTGTACGAAAACGGCCACTTCTACTTCATCGAGATGAACACTCGTGTCCAGGTAGAACACCCGGTATCGGAAATGGTCACAGGCATCGACATCGTCAAGGAGATGCTCAGCATCGCCGCTGGCAATAAGTTGTCGTACACCCAGGATGACGTCGTTATCCGCGGTCACGCGCTGGAATGCCGGATCAACGCCGAAGACCCGAAAACCTTCATGCCTAGCCCAGGCACGGTCAAGCATTTCCATGCTCCAGGCGGCAACGGCGTTCGCGTCGATTCGCACCTGTACAGTGGTTATGCCGTTCCGCCGAACTACGATTCGTTGATCGGCAAGCTGATCACCTACGGCGCAACCCGTGACGAAGCCATGGCGCGCATGCGCAATGCGCTGGACGAAATCGTTGTCGACGGGATCAAGACCAACATCCCGCTGCACCGCGATCTGGTCCGTGATGCTGGCTTCTGCGAAGGCGGAGTCAACATCCACTACCTGGAACACAAGCTGGCTGGCGAAAAGCATTAAGCTGTGATCCATACCAACAAAGCCGCTTTCGAGCGGCTTTGTTGTTTCTGGCGGAAAAGAAAGATCAAAAGATCGCAGCCTGCGGCAGCTCCTACATTTTGAACGCATTCCCCTGTAGGCGCTGCCGCAGGCTGCGATCCTTTGCTTTTCAACCATGGTCGTCTTCTGCCTCGCGCTCGCGTAAACTTGCGCGCTTCTCGCAGCCCGCTAGGCTGCAATCTATATTTTTCAAAGGTGCCCGCCATGCCTTGGCTGCAAGTCCGTCTCGCCATCAGCCCAGAACAAGCCGAAACCTACGAAGACGCGTTCCTTGAAGTGGGCGCCGTGTCGGTGACCTTCATGGACGCCGAAGATCAGCCGATTTTCGAGCCGGAACTCAATACCACCCCACTGTGGTCGCACACGCACCTGCTGGCGCTGTTCGAAGGTGGCACCGAAGCCGCCAGCGTACTGGCCCACCTAGAACTGCTGACCGGCAGCCCGTTGCCCGAGCATCACAGCGAAGTGATCGAAGACCAGGATTGGGAACGCAGCTGGATGGACGGTTTCCAGCCGATGCGCTTCGGTCAGCGCCTGTGGATCGTCCCGAGCTGGCATGCCGCGCCCGAGCCTGACGCGGTGAACCTGCTGCTGGACCCAGGCTTGGCGTTCGGCACCGGTACTCACCCGACCACCGCGCTATGCCTGGAATGGCTCGACGGTCAGGACCTGAAAGATTGCAACGTGCTCGACTTCGGTTGCGGCTCGGGGATTCTGGCGATTGCCGCCCTGCTACTGGGCGCCAAGCAAGCCGTCGGCACGGACATCGACGTGCAGGCGCTGGAAGCCTCCCGCGACAATGCCGGGCGCAACAACATTGCCGACGAACTCTTCCCGCTGTATCTGCCGCAAGACCTGCCACAGGTTCAGGCCGACGTGCTGGTCGCCAACATTCTTGCCGGCCCGCTGGTTTCGCTGGCGCCGCAACTGTCCAGCCTGGTCAAGCCGGGCGGTCGTTTGGCGCTGTCGGGCATCCTCGCTGAACAAGGTGACGAAGTCGCCGCCGCCTACGCTCAGGACTTCGATCTGGACCCGATCGCCAATCGCGACGGCTGGGTACGCATTACTGGCCGTCGGCGCTAGAATGAACGCCTGCATAAACCGGATTGCCGCATGACCGACAGCTTCGTCACCCAGTGCCCGCATTGCCAAACCAGCTTCCGCGTCAGCCATGCTCAGTTGAGCGTGGCCCGTGGAGTGGTTCGTTGCGGCTCGTGCTTGCAGGTGTTCAACGCCGCCAAGCAGTTACTCGAGCAGCGGGCCGGCAAGGAGACGGTCAAACCGGTTGCACCGGCGCCCGTCGAACCGACCGTGCAGCGAGCCATCAGCCAAAAGCAATGGACCGCTGCCGAAATGGATCTGGACAGCCTGGATCTGGACGAAGAGCTCGCCCGGCTCGAACAGCGGGAAATCCAGCCAACAACGGAATTCACTCGGCCCCGCGAAGACAGCCTCAGCGCTCGCCGAGATATCACCGAGCACGACCAGGAGCCCTGGTCCGACAGTCTCTTCAGTGAATCGGCCGCCGATCGCGCACAAACCCTCGACGCGCCCACACCAGAACCGACGATCGAGCCGAGCAAACACTCGCGCACCGAGCCTTCGCTGTCGCTGGAGCCCGTGGAACTGGGCGACGAGCCCGAAATACAACAGCTGCGCCTGCACGACCCGCTCGACGCCCCGATCCCCTTTGGGGGCCTGTCGGCGACCACCGAGGAGATCGACGACGATCTGCCCTCGGTCGAGCCCCTGCGCAAGCGACGCGAACGCAGCGCACCGACCCTGCGCGCGGAAGAGCTGAAGGACCTGACCGACGATCCGTTGCAACTGGACTGGCAAAAACGTCGTTCACCCTGGGGTCGGCGCTTTTTCTGGCTGCTGCTGATCCTGCTCGGCGCCGCCGGCCTCGCCGGCCAATACGTCGCCTACCACTTCGACGAACTGGCACGCCAGGACCAATACCGTCCATGGTTCCAGCAACTGTGTCCGCAGATCGGCTGCACCGTGCCATCCAAAGTCGACATCGCGAAAGTCAAAAGCAGCAATCTGGTAGTCCGCAGCCACCCGGACTTCAACGGCGCCCTGGTGGTCGATGCCATCATCTACAACCGTGCGCCCTTCTCCCAGCCCTTCCCGCTGCTGGAGCTGCGCTTTGCCGACCTCAACGGCCACCTGATCGCCAGCCGTCGCTTCAAGCCCGGCGAGTACCTCAGCGGCGATCTCGAGGGGCTGGCGGAAATGCCGCCGCAAACGCCGATCCATATCGCGCTGGACATTCTCGATCCAGGCTCCAAGGCGGTGAACTACAGCCTGAGCTTCCACTCGCCCGAGTGAAACGGTTCACCGTTACAGGCTTGACGGCAGATTTCTGACTGTGCCCGTTCAAACCAAACCGCTGGCGATAACAGAATAACTGTTCAGATTTTGTTCAATTCAGCCTTTATCCAGTCATCGAGAGCGGGTATCATGCCAACCCTTTTTCGAACTCTCATGATCCGGCCCCACAACAGGGAAGTCCTATGTCGGCGGTACGCATCGGTCCATATACATTGCACAACGGCTTGATCCTCGCCCCCATGGCGGGTGTCACCGACCAGCCCTTTCGTCAGCTGTGCAAACGACTGGGCGCGGGCCTTGTAGTCTCGGAAATGGTCACCAGCGACATGAGCTTGTGGAACACCCGCAAATCGCGGATGCGCATGATCCACGAAGGCGATCCCGAGCCCCGCTCGGTACAGATCGCTGGCGGAGATGCGCAGATGCTGGCGGATGCGGCCCGGGCCAACGTTGAACTGGGCGCACAGATTATTGACATCAACATGGGCTGTCCGGCCAAGAAGGTCTGCAACAAGGCCGCCGGCTCCGCCCTGTTGAAAGATGAAGCATTGGTGACCGAGATCCTGCAGGCCGTGGTGGCCGCGGTCGATGTGCCGGTCACCCTGAAGATCCGCACCGGCTGGGACCGGGCGAACAAGAACGGCCTGACCGTGGCGAAGATCGCCGAACAGGCAGGCATTACGGCGCTGGCGGTGCATGGCCGCACCCGTGCCGATCTGTATACCGGTGAAGCCGAGTACGACACCATTGCCGCGATCAAGCAGGCGGTGTCGATTCCGGTCTTCGCCAATGGCGATATCGATTCGCCCGAGAAAGCCCGGTACGTGCTCGACGCGACCGGTGCCGATGGCCTGTTGGTGGGTCGGGCTGCCCAGGGGCAGCCATGGATTTTTCGTGAAATCGACCATTATCTGCGTACCGGCGAAAAACTCCCGGCACCGGAACTGATCGAGGTGGAACGTATTCTGCTTGAGCATCTGGCTGCGCTGCATGCCTTCTATGGCGACGTCATGGGCGTGCGCATAGCTCGCAAGCATGTGGGCTGGTATCTCGCAACCTTGCCGGGCGCCAGGGAGTTCCGCGCCCACTTCAATCGTTTGGAAGATACGGAAGCACAATGCGCCTACGTTCGGGCCTTCTTCGCCGAACGCTACAAGAGCCTGACAGGGGACGGAGAAGGGGTGGCTGCATGACGATGATGACCGAGACTTTAGTGAGTGGAACAACACCCGTGAGCGACAACGTGAATTTGAAACAGCACCTCAATACGCCGAGCGAAGAAGGTCAGACCCTTCGCGGGAGTGTCGAGAAGGCGCTGCACAATTATTTCGCCCACCTTGAGGGCGCTGCCGTCACGGATGTGTACAACCTGGTGCTCTCCGAAGTCGAGGCTCCCCTGCTCGAATGCGTGATGAACTACGTCAAGGGCAACCAGACCAAGGCCAGTGAGCTGCTCGGGCTGAACCGGGGCACCCTGCGCAAGAAACTCAAGCAGTACGATTTGCTGTAAGCATTCAATCAAACCAGAAAGGCGCCCGCTTAAAACCGGTCGCCTTTTTTGCTGACTCCTTTGCTTTTGATGGAAATTGAAATGACCGACCAGACTACCCGCCTGCCGATCCGCCGCGCCTTGATCAGCGTTTCCGACAAGACCGGGATCCTTGAATTCGCCAAGGAGCTCGAAGCCCTGGGCGTCGAGATCCTCTCCACCGGCGGGACGTTCAAGCTGCTGCGTGACAACGGCGTTGCCGCAGTGGAAGTCGCGGATTACACCGGTTTCGCAGAAATGATGGACGGTCGGGTGAAAACCCTGCACCCGAAAATCCACGGCGGGATCCTCGGTCGTCGCGGTGTCGACGACGCCATCATGAACGAGCACGGCATCAAGCCGATCGATCTGGTTGCGGTCAACCTGTACCCGTTCGAAGCCACCATCAACAAGCCAGGCTGCGACCTGCCGACCGCTATCGAAAACATCGACATCGGCGGCCCGACCATGGTCCGTTCGGCAGCCAAGAACCACAAAGACGTGGCTATCGTGGTGAATGCCAGCGATTACGCCAACGTCCTGGAAAGCCTCAAGGCCGGCGGCCTGACCTACGCTCAGCGTTTCGACCTGATGCTCAAGGCCTTCGAACACACCGCCGCCTATGACGGCATGATCGCCAATTACATGGGCACCGTGAATCAGGCGGCTGAAACCCTCAGCACCGAAGGTCGCAGCGAATTCCCGCGCACCTTCAACAGCCAGTTCATCAAGGCGCAGGAAATGCGCTACGGCGAGAACCCGCACCAGAGTGCGGCGTTCTACGTTGAAGCCAAGCCTGCCGAAGTCGGCATCGCCACCGCGACCCAACTGCAAGGCAAAGAGCTGTCGTTCAACAACGTGGCCGACACCGACGCCGCGCTGGAATGTGTGAAGAGCTTCGTCAAGCCGGCCTGCGTGATCGTCAAGCACGCCAACCCGTGCGGCGTGGCCGTTAGCCCGGACGCTGAAGGCGGCATCCGTCAGGCCTACGAACTGGCCTACGCCACCGACACCGAGTCGGCGTTCGGCGGCATCATCGCGTTCAACCGTGAGCTGGATGCTGAAACTGCAAAGGCCATCGTCGAGCGTCAGTTCGTCGAAGTGATCATCGCCCCTAGCGTCAGCGAAGAAGCTCGCGCCATCGTGGCTGCCAAAGCCAACGTACGCCTGCTGGCCTGCGGCGAATGGTCGGCTGATCGCGCTCCGGCCTGGGACTACAAACGTGTCAATGGCGGTTTGTTGGTACAGAGCCGCGACATCGGCATGATTGGCAGCGAAGACCTGAAAGTCGTGACCAAGCGCGCCCCGACCGAACAGGAAATCAACGACCTGATCTTCGCCTGGAAAGTCGCCAAGTACGTGAAGTCCAACGCCATCGTCTACGCCAAGAACCGTCAGACCATCGGTGTTGGCGCCGGCCAGATGAGCCGCGTGAACTCCGCGCGTATCGCTGCGATAAAGGCTGAACACGCAGGTTTGCAGGTAGCAGGCTCGGTGATGGCCTCCGACGCCTTTTTCCCGTTCCGCGATGGTCTGGACAACGCGGCCAAGGTCGGTATCACTGCGGTGATCCAGCCAGGTGGCTCGATGCGTGATAACGAAGTGATTGCTGCAGCTGATGAAGCCGGCATCGCCATGGTCTTCACCGGCATGCGCCACTTCCGTCACTAATACGACGATCAACTGTGGGAGCGGGCTTGCCCGCGATGCAGGCGCCTCGGTTTGCCAGGCAGACCGAGGTGATGCTATCGCAGGCAAGCCAGCCCCCACAGAAAAGCAGCTCAGCGCTGCCTCCAGAATTAGCGTCATCCGAGGTTTTTGAAATGAATGTTTTGATCATTGGCAGCGGTGGCCGTGAACACGCCCTGGCCTGGAAAGTGGCTCAGGATCCGCGCGTGCAGAAAGTTTTCGTTGCCCCGGGCAACGCCGGCACCGCCATTGAAGCCAAGTGCGAGAACGTCGCTATCGACGTGCTCGCCCTCGAGCAGCTTGCAGATTTCGCGGAGAAAAACGTTTCCCTGACCATCGTCGGCCCGGAAGTACCGCTGGTCGCCGGTGTCGTCGATCTGTTCCGCTCCCGTGGCCTGGATTGCTTCGGGCCGACCGCTGGCGCTGCTCAGCTGGAAGGCTCGAAAGCCTTCACCAAAGACTTCCTGGCTCGCCACAAGATCCCGACTGCCGACTACCAGAACTTCACCGAGATCGAGCCAGCCCTGGCTTATCTGCGTGAAAAAGGCGCACCGATCGTGATCAAGGCCGATGGCCTGGCCGCCGGTAAAGGCGTGATCGTGGCCATGACCCTGAGCGAAGCCGAAGACGCGGTGCGCGACATGCTCGCAGGCAACGCGTTTGGCGACGCCGGTTCCCGCGTGGTGATCGAAGAGTTCCTGGATGGCGAAGAAGCCAGCTTCATCGTCATGGTCGATGGCAAGAACGTATTGCCGATGGCCACCAGTCAGGACCACAAACGCGTCGGCGACGGCGACACCGGCCCGAACACCGGCGGCATGGGCGCTTACTCCCCGGCCCCGGTCGTCACGGCCGAAGTCCACCAGCGGGTCATGGACCTGGTGATCTGGCCGACCGTGCGTGGCATGGCCGAGGAAGGTAACGTCTACACCGGTTTCCTCTATGCCGGCCTGATGATCGACAAGGCGGGTAACCCAAAAGTTATCGAGTTCAACTGCCGTTTCGGCGATCCTGAGACCCAACCGGTGATGCTGCGTTTGCAGTCGAGCCTGGTGTTGCTGGTCGAGGCCGCCCTGGCGCAAGCGCTGGACAAGGTCGAAGCGCAATGGGATCCACGTCCGAGCGTCGGCATCGTATTGGCCGCCGGCGGATACCCGGGTGACTACGCCAAAGGCGTTGCCATCAACGGCCTGGATGCAGCCGCGGCACTGGAAGGCAAAGTCTTCCATGCTGGTACTGCGCTCAAGGACGGTCAGGTGGTGACCGCCGGTGGTCGGGTGCTGTGCGCAACCGCCATGGGCACCAGCGTCGACGCAGCCCAGCAGCAAGCTTACAAACTGGCAGCTAAAATCGACTGGGAAGGCTGCTTCTACCGCAAGGACATTGGCTACCGCGCCATTGCCCGCGAGCGTGGCGAAAATCAGGAATAAGCCATCCATTCGGCCAGGCAAGGGCTTGCGGCCCTTGCCTGACTATTCCGGCGCCGCGCATAGTTATACTCTGGCATTAACCTACGAAGGGATTTCGCCGTGCGCTGGCTCAGGATTGCCATAGGCTTCACCGTCACTCTGCTGACCTTGCTCTGCATGCTCCCGGCCCAGGCCGCGCAAGGCAGTGGCTGGGCGGTATTGCTCGACGAACAGGGCGACCTGCAGCTGAGCGACATCCGTTCCAGCCGCTACACCAATCAATTCAGCCCCATCGAACTCGAGCGCCTCACCGCGGCCGCGCCCGAGGGTGCGCTATGGCTGCGTTTCAGGCTCGCGCCCGGCAAGCATGAACAGTTGCTGCGAGTGTTCGCACCGGACCTGTCGCACCTCAATCTGTATGTGCTCGACGGCGACCAGTTGATCGATCAATTGAATACCGGTGGCGGGCAGCTCCAGGCTACGCGCCCCCTCCCCAGCAGCGACTTCATGTTGCCGCTGCCACAAAGCGACAAAACCCTCGACGTTTACTTGCGGCTGGTCTCCGAACACCAGTTGCGGCCTTACATCACCCTGCAATCGGCGGTCATGACCGCGGCTACTCAGAACCTGACGCTGATCTACGGGCTGCTCTTTGGCTGCATCGCAATGCTGATCCTGCATAACCTGACCCGTTATGCCTATACACGCTCACGCAGCAGCCTCTGGCTGGCGGCGTGCGAAGTATTGTTGCTGCTCAGTCTGGTGTTGCTGCTGAATCTGGCCGGCCCATGGTTACCGAACTGGCCCTCCTTGCAGACACCTGGTGCCTACCTCGCCTTGTTGCTGACCGCACCTTGCGGCCTGATGTTCGCCTACCGTTTCTTCGCCCCTCTCGGCCCACACCCACTGAACAAGCTGCTGCTGGGCGACATCCTGCTCATCGTGGTCTGCGGTCTGCTGTTGCTGTTCGTCAACACACTGCCGCTGAACCTCATCACCTATGGGCTGGTTGCCCTGGCCGGCCTGAGCATGTTGTTCGTCAGCGCCCATCACTGGCAAAAAGGTTATCGCCCGGCGCGCCTGTTCGTGGCGGCCATGGTGGTATTCAACCTCGGCACATTGATTATTCTGCCCGCGCTGCAGGGGCTGACCCTTGTCGCGCCGCAAGGGCTGATCATTATTCTGCTGGTGTTTATCTGTATCAGTGGCCTGTTGATGAGTATTGCCTTGGGCGAGCGACAGCGCAGCATCACCGAAGACCGTTTCAGCGTCAGTCGCGATCTGGCCGCCAGCAATGCAGAGATCAACGCCAAAGCCGAATTCCTGGCGAAGATCAGCCACGAAATCCGCACCCCGATGAATGGCGTGCTGGGCATGACCGAACTACTTCTGGGCACACCGCTGTCGGTCAAGCAACGTGACTATGTGCAGACCATCCATAGCGCTGGCAACGAGCTGCTGACACTGATCAACGAAATTCTCGACATCTCCAAACTCGAGTCCGGGCAGATCGAACTGGACGACGTGCAGTTCGACCTCAACGCCCTGATCGAAGACTGCCTGAGCATCTTCCGCGCCAAGGCTGAACAGCAGAACGTCGAGCTGATCAGCTTTATCCAGCCGCAAGTACCACGCGTCATCAGCGGAGATCCGACGCGTCTGCGCCAGACCTTGCTGAGCCTGCTGGAAAACGCCCTGAAGAAAACCGACGAAGGCGAGATCCTGATCGTCGTCGCCCTCGACGAACGTAGCACCAAACCGCGACTGCGCATCGCCGTGCAGGACAGCGGCCAGCCCATGGAGGCGGAAGAACGCGACGCGCTGATGCATGCCGAACTGCACAGCAAGCACTTCCTCTCGGCCACCAGTCTGGGGGGCAATCTTGGGCTGGTCATCGCCCGTCAACTGATCCGTTTGATGCAAGGCGAGTTCGGCATCAAGAGCGGCGCCAACCAGGGCAGCACTTTGTGGCTGACCCTGCCGCTGGACCCGGACCGTCTCGAACATCCGACGTCGGACCTGGACAGCCCGTTGCAAGGCGCACGCGTACTGGTCGTGGACGACAACGACACCTGCCGCAAGGTGCTGGTGCAGCAGTGCAGCGCCTGGGGCTTGAATGTCAGCGCCGTGCCATCCGGCAAGGAGGCCCTGGCGCTGCTGCGCACCAAGGCCCATCTGCGCGATTACTTCGACGTGGTCCTGCTGGACCAGAACATGCCCGGCATGACCGGCATGCAACTGGCCGCCAAGATCAAGGAAGACCCGAGCCTGAACCATGACATTCTGCTGATCATGCTCACCGGCATCAGCAACGCCCCGAGCAAGATCATCGCGCGCAACTCCGGGATCAAGCGCATTCTCGCCAAACCGGTGGCCGGCTATACACTCAAGACCACTCTGGCGGACGAGCTGAACCAGCGCAACAAAGGCCTGTCCGTCTCCCAGCAACTGCCCACCGGCCCAACCCTTCCGGTCAAGGTGCCCAGCGATTTCCGCATTCTGGTGGCCGAAGACAACAGCATTTCGACCAAGGTCATACGCGGCATGCTGGGCAAGCTCAACCTGCAACCGGACACCGCCAGCAATGGCGAAGAAGCCCTGATGGCGATGAAGGCCCAGCGCTACGACCTGGTGCTGATGGACTGCGAAATGCCGATCCTCGACGGCTTCTCCGCCACCCAGCAGCTGCGTGCCTGGGAAGTCGGCAATCAGCGGATACGCACCCCCGTGGTAGCGCTGACCGCACACATCCTCGCCGAGCACAAAGAGCGCGCGCGCCAGGCCGGCATGGACGGGCACATGGCCAAACCGGTCGAGCTGTCGCAGTTGCGCGACCTGATCGAACACTGGGTTGCCCAGCGTGATCAGCAGAACCGTGCAGCGGTTCAGACCTCCTGAGCCGACAGACCCCGCAGCGCCTGATAGACTCCCCACGACGTCCCTCGCCAGTGAGCTTGCCATGCTCCATGTGTTGTTCAGCGTTTACCTGAAGATGCTGGTGCTCTACAGCCCGTTCTTCGTGTTGTCTTGCTTCATCAGCCTGACCCGCGGCTATTCGCGCAAGGAGCAACGACGCCTGGCCTGGAAAGTGGCGACCGCCACGCTGGTTTCCAGCGTCTTGCTGTACCTGTTCGGGCGGGTGATTTTCAATGTCTTCGGCATCACCGTGGACGCCTTCCGCATCGGCGCTGGCAGTGTGCTGTTCATCTCGGCGCTGGGCATGGCCCAGGGCAAGTCGGCAGTGCAGACCGATAACGTGCAGCAGGATGTGACCATCGTTCCGCTGACCATTCCGCTGACCGTCGGCCCCGGCACCATCGGTGCGCTGTTGGTGATGGGCGTGAGCCAGCCGCACTGGGACGACAAACTCACCGCGATCCTCAGTATTGCCCTGGCCAGTTTCACGGTCGGCGTGGTGCTTTATTTGTCCAACCGGATAGAACGGATTCTCGGCGATCAGGGCTTGCAGATTGTCAGCCGACTGATGGGGTTGTTTGTCTGCGCGCTGGCGGCGCAGATTATTTTTACCGGGGTGAAGGGCTATCTCGTGCCTGGCGCCGGTGCCTCATGAAAAAGGCTGCGTGGAATCAACCCCGCAGCCTCGCGTAACCCCCAGAGACAGATTGCCCGCTTCCGGGTCTACGCCTCGACGGCCTTCGCCAGCAGTTTCACCAGCTCAAGACTGACACCCTCCTCCAGGTCCTGCATCAGATCCTCAAGGGTGACGAACAGCGGATCGCCGGAAACATTGATCAGCAGTTCAAACGTGTCCCGCGATTCCGCTCCGGCGGACTCGACACTTCGAAAAACCAGGCTACGCCCGTCATCTGGATCGGTCAGCAACAAATGCCCCTCGGCCAGCGTGATCCGCCAGTGATCCATAGGCGGCAGTTGCACGATCAATTGGCGCTTTCGGGGTGCTGGCTGATGAAAGTCGATGATCAGGCAGTCGAGCCGTAACCAGGCGGCTTCTGAGATCAGGCATGTCATCCCGCCATTGAGACCCAACACCAGTGTGGTGACACCGTCCGGAATCAGCATCAGCAAGTCCTCGATATTGTCCCGGGTCTGGATCGTCATTACCTGGGCCGTTCGACTCACCGTGTCTGCATACATCCAGACATCATGGTCCGGCACCAGCCATGCACCGTTTCTGTTACTGAACACCTCATGGGTGATGGTGTTGTACAGCAGCGCAATTTCGCCATTGCGCACACCCAGATAAGCAGGCCAATGCCCGTTGGTTTGTACGGTCGAGTAGTACAGGCGCCTGGCACTTGTGTCATACCAGGCAAAGAGATCATCGAATCTGCCCGCCGTTAAAACAGGTGCGTGGGAGCGGCCGGCAATCAACTGGAGCAGCTTGTTTTCCCGCGCCTGCCGGGTGCCAAGACCAAAGAAGAAATCGCTTTCGACACCGACGATACGAGGTGCTTCACCTTCAAACAGCTCGATCCATACATGCTCTCGGGTCAGGCCACGCAATCCCGCGCCTTCGGGTGCGATCCGGGTGAAAGACCATTGCGCAGCTACCCGCTGCATTGCCGGCAGCCGATCTCGATGCAACAGGCGCGTGCCGTTGGCAAAGGCCGCCGCAAATGCTTCGGGCTCCATGAAGGGCTGACGATAGACCTGCCCCGAGGCCGAATCCCATAACCATGCAGCCTTTTTGTCCGGGGTCTGCGCCAATAGCTGTACGGATTGATTCGGCCTCATGTCGGCAATCAGCATGCGCCGCCCCAGGCACCAGACACGCAGGAACGCATTGCCCGGGACATTCTGCACACCCGACACTTCAAAACCGTCGGCGGCCAACGCTTCGGCAAGTGCCAGAACGCTCGCGTGCCATTCGAAACCATCACCTGCAGCCGCTGCGGCCTGTGCCAGCCAGTCCCCGCTCAGCGCGACAAGCTGCGATTCATCAGTCCTGCTCAGTTGAAACAGCATGCCGTCCTGAGTGAGCGCAATGTGGCGCTGCTCCTGGTAAAACACCTCGACCACCTCGTGAGGCAGAATCTTTGTAGCAGACGCGGACGGCTCGTCATTCTGCGCCGTCACTCGCTGTCGGTAGAGACTGCGATGGCGCTGATCATAGAACAGGAACGTATCGCCGTCGGCGTCCTGGGTGTTCAGCAAAATCAGACTGCCAGAGTCCGCCTCCAGGTTTGGCCGAATCACGAGCCCGTCATCCCGTCGCAACCAGAGGCTGATGGGGTTGCGAGAATCCTCGTGCCAATAGGTGATTGAGGTCAGGGGAGCGCATTGATAATCCACGACACTCACGGCATCGAAAGGCGCGAGCTTCGAATTGCGCACCATCAATTCGTAATCCCAAAAGAAATACGCAAGGGAGACCGTGTTCCTGCGTTGCAGCAATGCCTTCTGGCCCTCGGTCAGAGCGCCTATGACAGAAAACAGCGAGAGGTCATTTGCGCCGAGCAGGTAAGTCATCTTCATGTCACGACCGTTACGCAGCACGACTTTCTGAACGATCCGCATCAGCCCTCCCTCCAGTTCCTGGAAGGCCGAAATCCTTGAGCCCGGCACTGGATCCATCAACCGGTAAATCCGGTTGACCTGCCCGGTGGTCACATCCGTCCGCCAGATCAGAACATCATCGGGGACATAGTAGTACGCGTACTTGTCGACAATGGCGCCCAGGCAAGCGACTTTCTGATAGGCCGGATCCAGGCCACGGACAAACAGGAAACGGTCTTCGTTGCGGTCGTATTGGGCCGTGGTGTAAACCGGTTTGAGGGGATCGCTGTAGGGAACAGGAAAATCCCGCACAGTCGTGTAGCGACCGGCCAGACGCATGGAACGCGCGAGCTCGCGGATAGACGCCTGTGCAGCGGAAGCATTACCGCCCGAGCCGATCGCGATCTCGGAGATGAGCAAGCTTCCCTGCTCCCAGTCCACTTGATACGACTGCTTGTCCAGTTGCAAAAGCAAAGGCGACTGGTCAGGGACATGGACCTGGATCGCGCCCAACTGCACACGAGCCCCTTCAATTTTCACGTCGCTCTCAGCCAGCCAGGTTGCACTCAATGCCCAGGCCATTGACGGCGCATCCGTGGTCTTTATAAGCGTGATCGCCCGGACACCCTCGGCCAGCACCATCGTGCATTGCCCACCCCTCCCCAGAATTTCGTAGGACAGGTAATTGTGCAGCTCTCTTGGCAATTTCGGCACGTGGAGAAAGCGGTTCCTGCGATCCAGTACTACGTTGATCAACGTCTCCGCGTAATTGGGTATCAGTTGATGCAGCACGTATTCGCTCGGGAACCTGTAGAAACTGAACCAGAACTGGCGCTCCCCTGCACTGTCGTACTCGAGTTTCAGCGCCGTTTCAAAATGCTCCCTGCGGGAGGTCGAGCCTGGCAGTGCCTTATAGTCGAATCCGAAGTAGCAATGCGGCATGCACGGGAGCACGACAACATCAAAGTCTGCGGCATCGGGAAGCGTGCTTTCGTATGCATAGCCGAGCGACTCACGGATGCTGATCGACAATAACCGATCCGGATTGCCCTTCGGCGGATGCAACTCATGGGGAATGGCCGCGTATATATCCAGGACGCCGCCGTAACGCAGTAGCCGTGCACCGAGGTCCAAGTGTGTGACGACGACATAGGGGCTGATACACAGCGCATCGTCGATCCGCGAAAACCCGCCGCTGCGATAACCCTGATCAATCAGATTCAAATACTTGCCGACCTGTCGGGCCCGCTCCAGTATTCCGCTGAAACCTTCGACCAACGCACCGATGCCGACCGCCAGCCCCCCCAGAATGACACTCGCCCCACCCAGAAACGCAGCCGCGGTGCCGGCTCCGACCAGGGATGCGCCAAGCCCGCCCAGCCCTGCCACCAGGCCTGCGGAATCGAACGCCAGTTGGGTAGCGAACTGGGCAATCTGAGCTTCATTCTCGGCATTGGCCAGCAGATAAATATCGAATCCGACCGCAGCCAATTGAAGAATATTGCCTACCCCTTCATTGGCCACGTGCCCCAAGGCATTGATCACCACCGACGAGGTGGTTTTGGCGACCAATAGGCTGTTAGTGAACGCGATACGCACCAGATTGATCAGCTCCACAACATCCACCACGATGCCGTGGGTCAGTTGTGCATAAGACAGGTAGCCATGCAGGCGCACCGCAGACGTTAATGCCGTCGTCCCGTTTCTGGAGGACTCCCGATCCTTCAGAGCGAACAACAAGGCCTGAATGGCGAATCCGGCATTGAGCGTATGAACGGCACCCGCATCGGTCGGATCAACCACACCGGGGCGGGGCGCCTTGACCGACAGCGCCTGGTAAATGTCTGTCAGGTGAGATTTGATCGTGTCCAGATGCAGGTCATCGGTCACGACTCTGCGGGTCTGACCGGCGTCCCTGGCATTGACCAGGGTAATTTCACGCTGGCCTGTCGCACTGGTCTTCAATGACTCGAAGACCGGCACAAAGTCACGACTCAACTGATGCTCTGCCTGCAAGCGAGTGGTGGCGCTTTCGATCTGCCGCGCCCAACCCTGGGCGTCCAGCCGCGCCAGGCCATCACCCAGCCGGGCATTTTCCGACAATGAACGGACACGTAATGCCGCGTGATGCTGCCAAGGCTCAACTGACCGTCCACCGACCATCTGCTCGCGACTCAGCAAATCGCCGACAGTCACTCGCGAAGGCAAAGGCTTTTCGGCAATGCTCGAACCGTTGAGATCTATCACATCGAAAGACGCATTCGACATCTCGCCGAGGCCATAGAGCCTGGCAATCACGTCATCCTGCAAAAAGTTGTTGATGCCTTGCTGCAGATCCTCTGCCCGCATGAAAGCAAACAGGCCGAAATTGGGGTCATAAAATCGATAGGATGTCTCTCCGTGCTCCACGACCTTGCTCACCAGCATCGAGTGATTGTCAGTGTTGAGCATCAAGCTACCGGTGGAGCTTTTCGCTTCCAGTGCCTGCATGGCCACGCCCAGATTCACAGCCGCCGTTTTTTCGCCGAACTGCGACATGGGAAGGCCGCGCAACTCATCCAGAACATGAAGCAGCGCATGGGTTTCAGCGGCATCAGGCGTGAGGTTGGCAATCGCCAGTTTGCCGATCAAGGCCCGCTCTGTCGTGTGGCCACTTTCAAGCGCTGCGGCCATGACCAGCGCCAGCGGATAACAACGCCGACCCGGATCTCCACTGCCGCGTACCAGCAGCTCCTGTGGCGCCTGTTTGACAGAGTCGGCCCCGGCCTGGAAAAACCGTTCACGGACTGAATGCCCTCGGCGCAGAATCGACGCCCGGTATTCGTTTCTGGTGGCCGTTTCGATTCTGTGGACGTGCTCCCCCCACTGCCGCACGCTCAATGGTTCGGCAAGGGCCTGGGCCTTCAGTACCCGCGAGTTTTCTGAAACCTGCCCGGACAGGGATGAGGCATTGTGGCCGGCTTCGAACATCGCCGGACGCCGGTTGAACAGGGTCTGCTCGATCAAGTCGTAACGTGCGAATAACCCGCGATCCTGAGTGCTTTCGGCGAGGGCGACCGTCTCCTTCCAGGCAGGTGCGAACCCCTCCTGATCCAGAGTGGGTGCACCGAACAGGCCGCCAAATACGACACGGTGCAGCGGGCTCAACTGCTCCGCAGGCAACTTGCCGCCAGCGATACGCGCCAACGCCTCGTTCATACTGCCAAGCGACTCGGCGCCTATCGATATAGGAAGCTCGCTGGCCGGTTGCGCCAGGATTTTCTGTCGTGTCTCAAAGTCGAGGGCAATGCGATCGTTGAACGTGATGTCGCCGCTCAACTTGTCATTCATCGCGCGCCTGAAGGGTTCGCCCAGATCATCAAGCAGCTGTTGCAGCACCGATGTCAGCAACACGGGTTTGCCTTCGATCACCGGCCAGCCCTGCTTAAACGTCAACGTCCGGCTGTTGAGCAGCTCATTTACGTTGCCCTTGTAATGGTTGTTGTAGAAGCCTTCCTTAATTCTCTTCGTTTCCAGTTCAAACCAATCCGGTTCTGTCTTGGCGTTGTCCTTCCAGCTATGGTGGGTCTCCTCTTCGGTCGCCAGATTGAAGCCGTCAAAAAGATCGACCCGGTCACTGATTGGCTGACGGGCACTGGCCATCAGCTGCTCATTGACGAAATCGCTCAATCCATTCGATACCGCTGATGGCCCGCTCATGACGATGGCCGATTGGGCACCGAATTTGATGCCATCGGCGTCGTAGTTCATAACAGCCTGCGAGAACTGGTCGTGAGCGCGCAAAGCGTCGCCCCAATCTGATATCGGGCCGTACAGCTTCTCCATCTCACGGATAATCAGTTCGGGGAACGCATTGCGATCCTCAAGCGAGATGTGGCCTTTTTTAGACTGCTCTACCACCCGGTCTCTGAAGGCATAGTTATTGCGGATTTTATTCATGATCGCGGCAAGTGCCGCAGACCCTGCATGAGCGCTCAACAATGCGTTGGAAAGACCATTGAAGGGTGTGTGGTTTGTAAACTGGTGAGGACTGTTCTTGTTGCCGGCACGCACCCCGTCCGCAGAGACCAGCACATCATTGAACGGCGCAAAAATGTCCCCCAATGACGATACGTTTTTTGCAAACCCGGTTATTGCATCGTTGTTGTCCGCCGGGACAAAGCGGCGCTTGTCAGCATACTGCGAGCCCCGATTCGGCAGCAGTTGCGGATTGTGATCAAGCAATAACTGCATCACACCTATTCGCGCTTCGGCATCAAAACCGGTGAGATCCACCCCACCGATTTTTTCATGCAGGGATGGCAGCAGATCGGCATCAAGGTAGGTGCCGCCTTCAATCTTCAGAGCCTGCAGACGTGTGATATCCGATGCCGCCGCCAAATTGGTGCGAAAGGATATTTCGCGCTCATAAATATCGAACAACGGTTGATCGGATAGCTGCGTGCGAATGTCGCGCAGCAAAATCCCCTTGTGCCCTACAGCCTCCAGCGATTGCAGGTTCCGTGCCTTGAGTGCCTTGAGCGTACTTTCATCCTGGCCATAGGCACTCACCAACAGATCAATTCGTGCCTGATCGGCACTTCCGCCTTCACCGAGGACCCGCTGGATATGTTCAAACATCTGTTGACGAAGTGCGCGTGCTCGTTCGATATAACGATTGGCCAATGTATTGGGTGTATCTGCCATATCTTGAGGTGCGGACATGGCGCCCGAGGCCTTGGCCGACTCAACAATGACTCGATTGGTTTCATGGGCTAACAGTCCGTCGCTGTCGTACCAGAGATTGAGGCTATACCCATCAGGCCCCACCATCTGTTTCCAGACGTTGATGTAATCGCCCTGGATAGCACCAATACCTCCACCCACCCAGACAAAATGCAATTTCTTGGGAACGGGTCTGGCAGAACTTAGCATTCCCACAGTAGTGGACAAGCGAAGATGGTATTCGGCCAGTTTGCCTTGAACTTGCTGCACTGCGCTATTCGAGGCTTTCGGAATGGAGCCGATAGTTTCCTTGAGCAAACTGACCGCTGTCAGTTGTTCGGCAAGGCTGGAGGCCTGGACAGCACCTTCGTAGTAACGCAAGGCATTGCCCTGAGACTCTACATTGAGGAAACGTTTTATTACGGCCTCTAACTCAACCCACTCAAGCGCCTTCGCCCAGTCGCGCCCCATCCGTATTTCTTTCTCACTGCTCAACTTAATATCCTTTTAAATCGGCTGATATCTTTTTAAAAACTCACATCAGGATTTGCATACTCAAGAACCGTCAACCTGGAAAAACTTCCAAATCTCAGCTCAAGGCTATCCCGCCAGACTGCTTTCCAACTCAGCAGGCGCTATGGTGAGAAGTTCACCCAGCGTTGCACTGGCATGCAGGCTCTGCCAAGCGACCAGCCTCTGCACCAGTGTCGAAACGGCATAGGGTCGATGCCCTTCGAACCCGAGCAAGACTTCGCCGCGCAAGTTGACATCCGTCGCATACACTTCACGAAAGATCACACTGTGCCCGCTGTCCGGGTCAATGATCACCAAGTGTTCCTGGACGATACTCAGCAACAGCTTTTCAGGAGTATCCAGCTCCCAGATCAACTTGCCGGGAATCGTTTCCACACTACCCAGCGAGTGCCGGCAGTCGAGAATGACCAACTCGAGCCTCCGCCAGGCAGCCTTCGACAACCGGTAACTTACCGCACCTTGCCCCATGCGCAGGATCAGGCTCGTGACATCGTCGGGCATCAGCGGCAGTACATCGCCGATCTTCATCTGACCTTCAATGACCAGTACCTCGGCATTACGCTGGACATAACTGAGTGGTCCCGCATGCCCCATGCCCGGGTACGTCAGCAGCAGTCCCTCCTTGTCTTCATGAAGCAATACACTGGTTTGCCGTTGCGTTCCCAGCAGCTCGAAGGCCTCTGGAATCGCGGCCTTTGGCACCCGAATAAAACGTTCGGTATCGGCCACGAACCACGTCAAGCTCCCGGGTTCCTCCACCGAAAGCAGCGCGGCATGAGGTTGGCTGTCCGCCAGTTGTTTAAGGGCTTCGTACGCTCGCCCCTTCTGAGTCATGACCCACTCAAGGGTGACGCCGGTGATCAACGCCGGTTCTTGATAAGGCAGCTCGAGCACCACACCTTCACGTGTCATACCGCGCAGTCCGCCGCCCTCAACCGTCACCTCGGCAAATTGCCAAGGCGCCCATTCACGCTCGGCGGCGGGTAGCGCGTCAGCCAGTAGCAATCGCGAGCCTTGGCCGAATGCAGGTTCCAGTCGCTGCGGATCGATGAACGCCTGACGATAGACTTCGCCACTCGAAACATCGAACAACCAGGCCGCCTCGCTATCAGGGGTAACGCTGAGCAGGCGCACTTCTTTTCCATGGCCCAGATCAGCCAGCAACAATCGATTGCCAACGTACCAGGCGCACAACCTGGCGTCGCCGTTGAAGTTGCTCAGGCCAACAAGGGCAAAATGCTCGGCCACGTGTTGCCGGGCAAGCGGTTCCAAAGCGGACCACCAGTGCATCCGATCCTTGAACCACGACTCGCCAAGGCCTCCCAGCGTCAGGTACCCCTGGGGGGTCAGGTTGAAGAACAGGCCCTCCGACGTCAGCGCCAGGTACCCACCTTCGACTGCCACGACATTTACCAGCTTCGCGGGCTGTTCCCATGTATGGGACCAATGCCCTTTGCCATCCACCAGGGTACGTTGCTTGCGGCACAGCTGCTGCTTGAGCCTGTCGTAGATGACAAACACATCGCTGCCGTCAGCCGGTGCGAGCAACGTCAGATCAGTCATGTTCTTGATCGAATCTGCCCAGCCGCGCCCGCGATGGAGCCGTGGAGTGGGACGGATGATCAGGTGGTCACTGTGACGAACCCAGGCCATGTCCCGCGCCTTTGCTTCGAATTTCCAGCAGACCGAAACAAAGGGGGCCGGCTGCCAGTCGACGGTAACAAAGGCATCATTGTCGACAGGCTTAAAGGTGTAATAGCTGCCAAGTACCTGCGACCAGTCGGCCAGTGTGTTGCTGGCACTGAAGACTGATTCCAGCGCCGGATCCATGTCGCGGGTGACCGAGCTCAGCAGCAGTTGTCCGTCATGGATCACGTAGATCAGTACATCGTTGGCCTTATCCTCGTGAGCGATTTCCTGTACGACGTGAATCACCCCCTGCGCGTCCGCCTCTACGCTCTTGATGGTGGCTCCCGTGTATTTAGGCAGCAACCGATAACGATGACTGAGCAGCCCGGTGACCGCGTCGACTTGCCATATCAAGAAATTCTGCGGTTCGTAGTAATAGGCGTAGCCACCAGCCACCGTCCCCAGCAATGCTTCATCGGCGCCCACTACCTCGTCGTTGCGGATGTACAGGAAGCGATCCTCCTTGGCGTCGTACCAGGCGGTTGTGTACCGGGGCTCATCCGGCCTCTCGAATGGAATCAGATAGTTATGCACCGGCGTATACGGCATCACCAAATGATGCTCTTGAGCCAGGGTCTTGAGATGTTCCTGCAACGTCCGCCGATCCATGCCCGGGGGCACATCCTGCTCGACGAGGTTCATCTGCCGTTTTCCGCGATCGAGCTGGAACAGCTGATTGTTGCTGATCCGGATCAGAACGTCATGAAGACCTCGGCCCGTGAACGCCACCTTGACGGTGCCGATCTGCAGACCCGTAGACCCGTCCAGAACAACGTCGCTCTCGCTGGCCCACGCCGCCTCCAGCACCCATCGGGAGGTAGTAACGCTGGGTGACTCAAGTGTCAGACTCACCCCGGGATTGAGCACCAATGCACATTGCTTGCCGGCGCCCTGAATCCGATAGGCGACTTTCCCATGCCATGCCGGGGGCAGAACCGGTACCACCAGCGAGCGCTCGACGGCATCGAGCAGCACATCGATCACTGTTGGTCGATAGGCCGGGAACAGGCGATAAAGGATGTACTCACTCGGAAACGAATAGAAGGAAAACAGGAACAGCCATCCGCCGTCCGCTTTCTTTTTCTCCAGACGCCGGGCCGTATCGAACCCGCTGTCATGGCGCAGCGTTGCGAAGGGCAGCGCCTTGTACTCATAGCTGTAACAGGTTTGTGGTGTACAGGGCAGCACAATGACTTGCCCGGTGGGCGGAGTGAATTTTATCTGGCTAGGAAGGTCCAGCTCCCGACGTATATTGATCGCCCGTTCGTAATCGTTGTCAAAGGTCGGCACTCCGAAATGATCGCGTAGCGGGTACAGCTTGGGGCTGTCGAGCAGCAGCTTGCCGGCGGCCAGATCCAGCGTCTGGACGATCAGCGATGAACGGGGTACCCATGCGGCCAAAGCGCTGTCGAATCGATAGCCTTGACGATGAGCCTTCTCGATTTCATCGAAAAACAGCCCGACCTGTTTGGCTTCTTCGGCAATGGTGGCAAAGCCCTGAACCAGCGCCGCCACCCCCACTGCCAACCCCGCCAGAATCACGGCTGCCCCGCCCAGAAACGCCCCGGCGATGGTGGCGCCGGCAGCGTAAGCGCCCACCGCCAACACCAGACTGGCCGAGTCGAAAGCCAGTTGCGTCCCGAACTGGGCGCGCTCGACATCGTTTTTCGCAGTCGCCAATTGATAAATGTCGAAACCGACATTCGCCAACTGCAACAGTCCTCCGGTCGCTTCACCCACGGCAGGCCCCACAGCCGCTTTGACCACTGGCGCGACGGTATGGGCGATCAATTTCTCTTCAGCCAGTGCCTGCCGGGCCAGACCCACCAGGCCCGCTATGTCGACAACGTTGCCATGCACCAACTGTGCGTAGTTGACATAAGCGTGCAACCGGACAGCCAGGGTCAGAGATCGATCAGGTCCTTCCCTCCCCTTCAACGCGTTCATCAGCGCTTGTATGGCGAAGCCGGCGTTCAAGGTATGGACGCTACCCACATCGGTGGGATCGACGGGATCGCCCGGGACGGACGACTTATTGGCCAAGGCTGCAAAACGTTCCGAGAGGTAGCTTTTAATGCGCAAGAGTCGATGGTCGTCGGTGATGACTCGTACCACGCGCTCAGGGTTTGCAGGGTCGATCAGGCTCATCCGGTATGTCCCGTCCGGCGTGATCTCCAGGGTTTCGAACAACGGCACAAGCTGTGGTGCCAACTGATTCTGCTGCCGGAGGCGAGTTGTCACTTGCTCGATTTGTTGCCCCCACCAATGACTGTCCAGCGCCAATAGACAACTGCCCAGACGATCGTTACTCATCAATGATTGTCCGCGGGCACTGGCCAGACGCTGCCTGACTGGGCGTTGCGACTGTCCCGGCAACGTGCCGGGTTGCAGCAGTTCCGAGACCCTAATTGCGCCCGGCAATGCCACTCCCGACACCCGCGCGCCTTCCAGTTCGATCAGATCGAAAGTCGGACGGGACTCATTACCATAGGCCGCGTAATGCCTGGCCATCTTCTGTTCAAGGAAGAACTGCACCAGCGCCTGCCTGAACAGCGTCGGGTCCTCGAACTCGAATACGCCAAAATTCGGATCGTAAAAGTGATACGTGCTGCGCTCGCCCTCAATGGTTTTAGCCACCAGCATGGCGTGATTATCGGAGTTGAGCATCAGCGTACTGGTGGCTGTTCTGGCTTCTAGAATGTCCACGACCTGATTCAGATCCGAGCGCGCCAGCGCGTTGCCCACCTCATTGAGCTGTACATCCCGCAACGCCTCCAGGCTCTGCAGAAAGATCGCTGAATCGCTCCCTTGCGGCTCGATAACCCCCAGATAGAATCGCTCACGCAAGGTGTTGGCCGCGGCCTTCCCCTCCGATAACGCTGCCGCCATCACCAGGGCCAGTGGATAACAACGTCCGCCCACCGAGTCACCGACGCCCTGCAAGAGTAAATCCTGCGGCACAAGCTTGATGGTGCCCGCTTCAAAACCGTCCAGAACAACACCGACGCGCTCGACAACCTGGTCACGGTATTCAAGTTTCGCCACCTGCTGGATTCTGGCGATGTGCTTGCCCCACTGGCGCAAAGTCAACGGTTGTTCCAGCGCATTTTTCTTCAGCCCCAGAGCAGTTTCCGAATGCACCGGCGGATGATCGGCAGGGCTGGCAAGCCCGGCCAGAAACGCCGGAGCCTGATGTTGGTAAAGCATGTGTTCGATCGCCGCGTAGCGGCCCGCCGTCCCCAGTTCACCGAAGCTGTTGGCGAGGTTTTCCAGTTGCGGGCGAACCGCGTCAAAGCTGCGATTATCCAATGCCTGCGCACCGGTCAAGGCGCCGAGCAGCAGACGCTGCAAGGGACTCAACTGGACGACTTCAACCGTGCCCTTGGCAAGTCCGCTCAGAAGTTCATCGATAGGCAGCTGTTGCGTCTGCGGATCACTCAATGATGCAGGCGGCCGTGCATCGGTACGTTGGGCAAGGATCGACTGGCGATCATCGAAGCTCAGTGGCACAGCCTTGTCGAAGATCACCGCACCGTTATGGCTACGATTCATCATGCGCATGAACGGCTCGCCCAGCTCGTCAGCCAGATGCTGCAACAGGTTCGTGGACAGTACATGGCGCCCCTCGATTACCGGCCAGCCTTCCTCAAACTCAATGCTCTGGTGCTTGAGCAGTTCTGCCATGTGTCCTGTGTAGCGGGCTTTCAGTTCGCCATCGGTCCAACGCTTTTTTTCCGCTTCGAACCAGGCCTCCGTATTCTCAGCATTTTCTTTCCACGAGTGGTCCCTATCCTCCTCCGTAGCGTTGTTGAACCCGGAGTGCAACCGCATGGCATCCCGAAATGCGTCAGCGCCCCCCGGCGTCAAGAACTTGCTTTCGAAGTCCAACAGACCGGCACGCACAGCCCCCGGTCCCGTCAAGAATATCGACCCCTGGGCGTTGGGACGGATGCCGTCACTGAAGTAATCGGCGATCCCCCTACACAAGTCACTGGCGCGAAAATCCTCTCTGCCGGCTTTTTCGTCGACGATATCGAATTCGTTCCTGAGCACTTCCTCCGTTAGCCCATACATGCCATCGCCATCGTAGTTTTTGATTTTGCGCTTGTCGGCCTCGAGCGCAACCGCGAGCAGTACACGCCGGTGGATCTCGAAGCGTTCGATGATGGCTTCCAGCGCAGCTGATCCGGGATGGCTAATAATCAGCGCGTTGGACTCGCCATTGTCGATCATCGCCAACCGTAAACTGTCGGGCCGAACATAACGTTCATCGAACGAAACAAATACCTGCTCTAACGAAGGTGCGCTTTTGGCAAACTTTTCCAGCGCTTCGCGATGTGCCTCAGGGATTCGTTTGGAGTAGTCGGTATAGCGACTGCGCAGCGTCTGGCGACCCGGCATCCATTGAGGATTGTGGTCCAGCAACAATTGCAGAATACCCAGCCTTGCGTCGAACTCTAGCTGGCTAATGTCAATGCCAGCCATGTTCTGAGCAAGCGGCGGCAAGAAATCCACGTCGCTGTAGATCCCGCCCTCACCCTGTTCTACCAGCACCCGCACAATGTCCGAGGCTGCCGCGAGATTGCCGCGCAAGGACATTTCACGGTTATAGAAATCACTCAGTCGAGAGAATGCCTGGAGTTCATGAACATCGCGCAACCGGATGTGTTCGTCATTGAGACTGCCCATGACTTGAGCATTTTTATCCCTTAACGTGCGCAGGGTTACCTCGTCTTGCCCGTAGCCGCGAACCAGCAAGTCTATTCGCGCCTGATCAGCACTCTGACCGAGTTCGGTTGCCTTATTGATGTGCATATACATCTGGCGCTTCAACGCAGTGGCTCGCTCTTCATACCGATCTGCCAAATCATGACCGGTAGTAACCTTTAGCCCATCGCCGGACAACACATCAGCCTTCGCCGCCTCGACAATGATTCGGTTGGTTTCGTGAACCAGTAGCCCATCGCTGTCATACCAGACATTCAGCTGGTAGCCGTCCTTGGCCATCACCCGCTTCCAGATATTGATGTAGTCGCGCTGAATCGCCCCGACACCGCCGCCCAGCCAGACAAAGTGCAGATTCTTCGGCACTTCGGTGGCGGGTAACTTCAGCTGTTCGAGGCCGTTGTGCAGGCGCGTCTCAAAACCCTCGACTCTGTTGTAGAGGTCCGCCAAATCAGGAGTCCCGGCAACACCAGGACTCATGGGCAGTTCCGATTCTGCCGCGCGGCGGCGCCGGCTACTTCCTTCCAAGGCACCCAAAGCCTGCTTGAGCAGACCCAATGGCTCCAACATTTGTGGAGAGTCCAGCACGCCGAAACACCCGAAGTAATATCGGAGCACCGCATCGTATTGATCGGTACCCTTGTACGATATCAAGGCCTGTTCAAGGTCGCCACGATTAAACAGATCCACAAAATTGACATAGCCATCCGCAACAGAAAACTTAGACTCACTCATAAACAACACTTCCATTTATCGTATATAAATAGCCGGGATCGACTCTGGACAATGATGATTCCAACTCAGACACTCACACTTATTCTCAATAAAAAAGTGTCACCCCTTCTGAGCAAACCTCGAAATATCAATACGCTTAAGACCGAAAAAATACTACATCAACCTTCCACACCCAATTAACACCAACAAAGTGCAAAACAAAACTAACCCACCACCCAAACACAGCTCAACTCACAAGGAATTCAATTAATTACAAAGCCAATACCACACCCACTGTTACAGACTTAACTCACACCGCTTCATTTACTGATGACATACACATTAGAGCCCCGAAAAAGGCCTGCATAAGCCCGACCTTATAACAGTCGTCTTAAACCATGAATCGTCACACCTTGAAAAACACCCGCATCAAAGTAGAACTTCCTACAATGCAAGATCAAAGTTCTTCCTGGACAGACGACCCAGTCCCACTCAAACAACCGAACAGGCTTACGCGCACAAATGCCGAAACAATCGGGAAAATAACGGGATTCAGTGAAGGAGGCGGCCCGAGCGGGCCGCCTGGGTTCAGCAGAGGGGTTTGCTGCCATACCAGCGCGGTGTGTACACCCAGTCGCCACCCTCGGCACGGGGGAACACGCAGGTGGTGGACGAGCCGATCAGCACCATGGTGCGCATGTCCACTTGGTCAGGCGTGAGCTCACCGAGTGTGGTGACCCGCAGCGTCTGGCCGGGCCGGCCGATATCACGGCCCAGAACCACCGGAGTTTGCGGCGTACGGTGCTGTGCAACGATTTCCAGAGCACGGCCTAACTGCCACGGCCGAGAACGGGATATCGGGTTATAGAAAGCCAGCGCCAGATCGGCTTCGGCGGCCAGGTCCAGACGCTTCTCGATGATCGACCACGGCTTGAGGTTGTCCGACAGCGACATCACGCAGAAGTCATGCCCCAACGGCGCACCGGCCTGAGCAGCCGTCGCCAGTGAAGCGGAAACCCCGGGCAGAATCTCCAGATCGACGCTGTGCCAGGCCGGGTCACTCGACTCGTGCAACGCTTCGAGCACCGCGGCGGCCATGGCGAACACGCCGGGGTCACCGGACGAGACCACAATCACCGAACGCCCCTGGGCCGCCAGTTCGAAGGCGTGACGAGCACGCTGCATCTCCTCGCGGTTGTCGGTGCAGTGCAGCACTTGATCCGGCCGAAACGGGCCGGCCATGCGTACATAGGTTTCATAGCCGAGCACATCCGTGGCTCTGGCTAATTCAGCCTTCACCGCAGGCACCATCAATTCGGCAGCACCCGGGCCCAGGCCGATCACCGCCAGCCGACCGCGAGGGCGGCCTATCCGCGCGATGTCCAGCGGTTGTTCAGCGATTGCCAACGCCAGGTTCGTGTCGATCGAGATAATTGTCGCGCCGGGAACGGACCCGCGAGCCAACTCACTGGCATCGCTGGCGGTCGACGCAAAACGCAGCGGCACACCCAACTCAAGCGCCGCTTCGCGCAATGCCGGGCTGGCCATCTCCGTGACCGGCGCCAGCATGCACGCCAGCGATTGCCCGGCAACTCGCGCCTGACGCAGCGCCGCGCGAATCGCCTGGGGCAAATCCGCCACACTGGCGCTGACCGCCAGCAAGACACTGCGCGGGTAGATCAACAATTCATTGGCGGCCGGCGTCCGTTCGGCGCTGCCGACATGGATCGACAAATGCGCCTGAGGGTCTTCTGGCAATTGTGCTTGCGCCAACCAGGGCGCAGCGCCTTCGATGCGCACGTGTTCGCCGGCCAGCAAGTCCGAGACGAAGCGCTTGCCCAGCTCCAGATCGCCCAAGGCATAGCCGCTGGGTGGATTGAGCAGGCAGGTGCCGAAACGCAATTCACCGCTGGTAGTGATCGCCGCCGTGACGTCGAGGCCAGCGGCAATCTCCCGTGCCATGACATTCACCCCGCCAAGACCGCCGAGCAGTGGCACCACCGCGCTGCCGTCTTCGGCCACGGCCAGCACCGGCGGCTCGGCACCTTTTTCCAACAGCAATGGCGCCAGGGTGCGGATCACAATCCCGGCGGCGCACAGCGCGATGATCGGCGTGTCTTGTTGATAGAGTTCGCGCAGGGTCGCGCCGAACTCGTGATAAACACGGTCCGCCCCGTCGACCCGTTCGGCCAATCCATGGATCAGTGCGCCCGGGTACACCTGCTGAATCTTGCGCGCGGTCGCGAGGCTGCCATTGCCGAGGATGACAATCGCCGGAGCGGAATGGGCCATCAGCCTTGCCACCTTTCACCGGGAACGATGATCAGCGAGAAATACGGCGAGGACATCGGCTCGACCTGATCCAGCGGGACGATTTTCTGATTGGCCATAGTCGCGCGCTCGACGTACAGCGCACGCTCGGCCAGACCGAGCTCTTCGAGCACCTGACGGACCTTGGGAAAGTTGCGCCCCAGTTTCATGATCACCGCCGCATCAGCATCGGCCAGTCGCCGCTTGAGGTCTTCGTGGGGCAGTACACCCGACAACACCGACAGGCTCTGATTGCGATACACCAGCGGCGCACCGAGTACCGACGCACCGCCGAGCATCGAGCAGACGCCCGGCACCACTTCGGCTTCATAGCGTTCAGCCAGACGATCGTGCAGGTACATGTAGGAGCCGTAGAAGAACGGATCGCCTTCGCAGATCACCGCCACGTCACGGCCCGCATCCAGATGCGCGGCGAGTTGTTCGCCGGCCGCATCGTAGAAATCGCTGATCACTTGTTCGTACGACAACGGCGCCGGCAGCGCTTCGGTGGTCACCGGATACACCAGCGGCAGCAGGGTTTGTGCGTCCTGCAGATGCGCTTCGATGATGCCGAACGCATTGCCCTTCTTGCCCTTGGCGACGAAGTACGCCACCACCGGAGATTCGCGCAACAGGCGCAAGGCTTTGACGGTAATCAGTTCCGGATCACCGGGGCCGACGCCCAGGCCAATCAAACGTCCAGGTTGCTGCATCATTCGATCTCCGTGGCGAGGGCATTGACGGCGGCGGCGGCCATGGCACTACCGCCCAACCGGCCTTGCATGATGACGAAAGGCACGCCACGGCTGTCCGCCGCGAGCATCGCCTTGGATTCGGCGGCGCCGACGAAACCCACCGGGAAGCCGAGGATCAGCGCCGGTTTCGGCGCGCCGGCGTCGAGCATCTCCAGCAGATAAAACAGCGCGGTCGGCGCATTGCCGATCACCACCACGCTGCCCTCCAGGTGCGGACGCCACAGTTCCAGCGCGGCAGCGGAACGGGTGTTGCCCAACTCGCGGGCAAGCTCCGGGACGCTGTCATCGCGCAGGGTGCAGATCACTGGGTTATTGGCCGGCAAACGCGCGCGGGTCACGCCTTCGCTGACCATCCGCGCGTCGCACAGAATCGGTGCACCAGCCGCCAACGCATCGCGCCCGGCCTTGCCGGCGCCTTCGGAAAATTGCAGCCCGTCGATGGCCTCGACCATGCCGCAGGCGTGGATCACCCGCACCGCGAGTTTCTCCAGATCGGCCGGAATGCGCGCCAGGTTGGCCTCGGCGCGAATGATCGCGAAGGAGTTGCGATAGATCTCCTGACCGTCGCGGATGTAATCAAGCATCAAGGGAGCTCCGTGAGCGGGCGTCGAGCAAGGTCGCGACCGCTTCAATAGTAAGATTGCGTGCTTGCAGCGCGCCGAAACCCGGCTGAGCTGCGTCGCGAAAATAGAGGTCGTAGTGACCGGGTGAGACGGCCAGCAACGTCGCTGGCGTGATGTGCGCCGCCGCGCAGGAACGCGTACAGCCAGACAGATGCACATCAAAGACTTGGCCGTGACGTTGCAACAACGTCGCCAGTTGCAGGGCATCGCCTTTGGTGTCGGACAGGCCTTTGCCGCAACCCGCCGAACCGGTGCAGGCGATCAGATGCGCCAAGGCGTCGTCTGCCGAACAGCGCAGGCGCAAATTTTCCAGGCTGTGGATAACTTGAGCAGCATCGAGTTCGTGGATATCGGGCAACAGCAGGCTTTGCCAAGGTGTGAAACGCAGGCTGCCGTCACCTCGTTCACGGGCCAGTTGTGCCGCGCCCCGAAGCATGGCGGGATCGAGTCGGCCCAGAGGCGGCGTCGCCCCGACATAAACACGGCCGGTTTCACGCTGAGGATGAGCGCCTATGTGCAGAACACGAGAGTGCAGAACGTTCGAGTTCGTAACGCGTGACCCGCTCACGATGGACAGTAGCGGCACACGTTCGGCCACTTGAGCGACAAACCCGGCAACCGGGTACTCGGCCAGCAGATGACGCATGCGCGTCTGGTCCGGACGCGCCAGATCGAGGAACAACTCAAGCACCGCGATCACCAGCGCATGGCCATCCTCCAGTCGCACCGCGCCCGACGGAGCCTGAGTCGGGCAACCCGCCAAACCGAAGGCCAACACGCACTCGCCTTCTTGCTCAACGGCGCTCAACCACAGGTCGTGAGGATGTTCGAGCATCGCCAGGCTTTCGCCGCCATCGAGCTGCACGGCAAATTTGGCGCTCAATTGGTGAAAACGCTCATGGCTTTGCAGGCTGGTGAGGATCTGTTCGGCCAACGGGCGCGTATCGAGCAACATCTGCCGGTCGATCCCGGCGCTCGGGCTGAGCATCAGATTGCGTACATCGTCGCCCGCCGAGGTACGCGGGCCCAATCCTGCGGCGAGCAGGCTGTCGATCAAGGCCGTCTGCTCGCTGCCAATCCCGCGAATCTGCAGGTTGGCGCGGTTGGTTGCTTCAATCACGCCCCCGGCAAACCGCTCGGCCGCGCTGGCCACCGCTTCAGCCTGGGCGGCGCTGATTGAGCCGCCGTTCAATTTGATCCGACAAATGCCGCCATCCAGTGCCGGGACAATACGCAGCAACCCCGGGCAGGCCGAGGGGCGTAAGGCGGTGGACATCGGGCGTTCGTTCAAAGGGGCGACCGGCTGTGTGGGAAAGGCGCTTCGCGGGCGAAGGCGCGGTATTATGCCTGCTTTGTCCGACGGCATGAAAAGCCTGCCCGTCGGAACAGTCCGTTTGTGGACTTTTTTTGAGGACGGCAGATGTCACCCTGGCTGACAGTAGTAGGTATCGGTGAAGACGGCTTCAAGGGCCTGGGCAAGAATGCCCGTCGCGCCCTGCTGGGCGCTTCGCGGATCATTGGCGGTCAGCGACAACTGGATTTGCTGCCGGTGTGCATTCGCGGCGAGCGGCAATTATGGCCGAGTCCGTTTTCCCTTGAACCGTTACTGGCACTGCGTGGCGAGCCGGTGTGTGTGCTGGCCAGCGGCGACCCGATGTTCTATGGCGTCGGTGCCAGCCTTTCGCGGCAACTGCCCGGTGCGGAAATGCTGATCCTGCCCGCCCCGTCTTCCGTGTCATTGGCGGCCGCTCGCCTGGGCTGGCCGTTGCAGGACGTAGTGACCCTGTCGGTGGTCGCCCGCCCCGTCGCCGCACTCAACGCCCATGTGTTCAGTGGTGTGCGCTTGCTGGTGTTGAGCAATGACAGCCAGAGTCCGGCAGCCATCGCGGCGTTGCTGCGCGAGCGCGGTTTCGGGCCGAGTCGCCTCACCGTGCTGGAACATCTGGGCGGCGAAGCCGAACGACGTATCGAGGGTGTCGCCAATGACTGGAGCGAGCCGCTGATCGCCGATCTGAACCTGATCGCCATCGAATGCATCGCCGAACCGAACACACCTCGCCTGTCGCGCCTCGCCGGGTTGCCAGACTCTGCTTTCCAGCACGACGGCCAACTGACCAAGCGCGACGTGCGCGCCATCACCCTCGCCCGCCTCGCACCGACACCCGGCGAACTGCTGTGGGATGTCGGCGCCGGCAGCGGTTCGATCGGTATCGAATGGATGCGCGCTCACCCGAGCTGCCGGGCGCTGGCCATCGAAGCCGATGAAGGGCGGCAGTTGTTGATCGAACACAACCGCGACGCCTTGGGCGTCCCCGGTCTGCAACTGATTCGCGGCAGCGCGCCGCAAGCCCTGACCGGACTCGAACGCCCGGACACAATTTTCATCGGTGGCGGTGTCACCCGCGAAGGCGTGCTCGACACTTGCTGGGCGCAACTCAAACCCGGCGGTCGGCTGATCGCCAACGCCGTCACCCTGCAAAGCGAAGTGACCCTGATGGCCTGGCGCGAACGGCATGGCGGTGAACTGACCCGCATTCACGTCGCTCAGGCGCAACCGTTGGGCGAGTTCGACACCTGGCGTCAGGCGCTGCCGATTACCCTGCTGGACGTGACGAAACCCCTCGATGCGTGACGAAACCGCCGAACAACCCGCCCCGCTGCGCAGCGGCCTGACCACCGGCAGCTGCGCCACCGCCACCAGCCTCGCGGCGGCACGCCTGCTGCTCAGCGGCGTGGAGGCGGACGCCGTCGAGATCATTCTGCCCAAAGGCAAACGGGTGCAGATGCGCCTGGAATTCTGTCGATTAATGAACGACGGCGCCGAAGCCGGAACGATCAAGGACGCCGGCGATGACCCGGACGTGACCCACGGTGCCCTGCTCTTTTCCCAGGTGCGCCTGCACAGCGAGCCAGGCATTCGCTTCAGCGCCGGCCGTGGCGTGGGCACCGTCACCCGGCCCGGGCTGGTGCTGAACGTCGGCGAACCGGCAATCAACCCGGTGCCGCGCAAAATGATCAGCGAGCACCTGACGCTGCTGGCCGAGGAGCTGGATTACCCGGGCGGCTTCGAGGTCACGGTAAACGTCGAGGACGGCGAAGCCCTGGCGCTGAAAACCATGAACCCGCGGCTGGGGATTCTCGGCGGCTTGTCGATCCTTGGCACCAGCGGCATCGTCCGGCCATTCTCCTGCGCGGCCTACATCGCCTCGATCCACCAGGGCATCGACGTCGCCAAAACCAACGGTTACCTGCACATTGCCGCGTGCACCGGCAACGCCAGCGAAGACACCATGCGCCGAGTCTATGACTTGCCGGAAATCGCCCTGATCGAAATGGGCGACTTCGTCGGCGCGGTGCTCAAGCATTTGCGCAAAGTGCCTGTGGCTAAACTCAGCCTGTGCGGCGGCTTCGGCAAAATCAGCAAACTGGCGGCCGGGCACATGGATTTGCACAGTCGGCATTCAAGCATCGACCTGCCGCAACTGGCCGAATGGGCTGCGACAGTCGGTGCCGATGCGGCGTTGCAACAGGCGATCTGCGAAGCCAATACCAGTCAGCAGGCGTTGGCGATGGCCAGCGCTGCCGGGATCGCGCTCGGCGATGCGGTGTGTCAGCACGCTCTGGACTTTGCCCGCAGCGTGGTGCCGGCGCAGGTTCAGGTGGAAGTATTCGCCATCGATCGCCAAGGCGGGATTGTCGGTCATGCAGGAGTTTTTCGATGAAGCGCGTGTTGTTGCTCGGCGGCGTCACTGAGGCCCTGGCCATCGCCCGGACTCTGGGCCCGGAACACATCTATAGCCTGGCCGGTGTCGGTCGCGTGCCGACGGATCTGAACTGCCAGATTCGGGTTGGCGGTTATGGCGGCGCTGAAGGTCTGGCGCAATTCATCCGGGATGAAGACATTGATCTACTGCTGGATGCGACCCATCCCTACGCAGCGCAAATCAGTCAGAACGCCGCCACCGCCGCGAAGTTGAGCGGCATTGCGTGCTGGGCTTTGCGGCGCCCGGCCTGGCAACCACACGCTGGGGATGACTGGCGCGAAGTCAGCGACTGGGCCGAGCTGATCGAAGCACTGAAACCCTTCCGCCGACCGCTGTTCACCCTCGGCCGCGAACCGCTGCAGCATCTGCACGAAATCCCGCCGGAGCAATTCTGGACGTTGCGTGCGCTGGACGTTTATCCCGGGAATGAGCGCTGCGAAGTGATCGGCGCGCGTGGGCCGTTTCTGATCGAGGATGAACGCGAGCTGTTCGAGCGTCGGCAGATCGATGTGCTGATCAGCAAGAACAGCGGCAGCACCGCCACCGAGCCGAAACTGGAAGTGGCGCGGGAACGTGGAGTGCCGGTGCTGGTGTTGAAGCGGCCGGTGTTGCCGGGAGTTGAGCGGGAGTTTTGTTCGGTCGTACAGGTATTGGAAGCGCTGAGGTAATTAACTTTTACTGGCCTCAAAAGATCGCAGCCTTCGGCAGCTCCTACAGAAGTACGCATTCCAACTGTAGGAGCTGCCGAAGGCTGCGATCTTGGCGATAGCGAACACACTGGAAGGATCTCGGTGACGAACTAATTCCTACAAGTTGAGCAGACCGAACTCACGTCACCCTCAAAAGTGGCTGACTGGTTTAGCCCGAATTCCAAGCCTATATTCCTGAGCATCCGCTAACGCTTCGCTCAGAGGCCCTGATGTCTGAAAAATTCACACGCTTCGATATCACTGAGTTTCTCCTGGCACCTGCCGACATGTGGAACTTCATCAAGGCCTGCGAAGAGGAAGACCCGGGCGATGGGAGTTTCAATCGTGTGGCGCTCAGAGATGTCAAACACACAATCCGGGCAAGAATCCAAATCGACCCTCAATTCGCCCAGGCATTAAGAATCGAAGTCGCTACACTCTTTCAAAACGGCGAGGCTGAGCTTGCACGTCGGCTGCTCGACATGCTGACTGACGCACTGCGACACCACACCGCACGCGGCCTTTTTACTTATCGCCCCTGATCAGGCTAAATAGCCGCGCCTGATTGCTCACTCAACCGGATCTGCCCTCATGTCCCGACAACGGCTCGCATTTGCCTGGATCGCCTGCTTTGCAGTGCTGTTCAACATGCTCGCCATGCCGATGTCCGGAGCGATGGCGCAGACGGCGAAATCGCCTGCAGAGCAATTGTTGTGGGGCAGTTTCTGCTCTTCCAACGGCACCAAGCTGGTGGCGATTTCCCTGGGCGACATCGAGCAGAAAGCTCCGCAGAGCGACGATCATTCCAACATGCAGCATTGCTGGTGCTGCTCGGGTTCCGCGCCATTGGTGGCGTTGCCGGGGCATGCGCAGCAGTTGTATTTCGCGCGTTTTGAGGCCAATCGAAGCCTGCCGCCTGCCACGCTCGACACCCCTACACGCCAGCAATGGCCGAGTCTCAACCCCCGCGCATCCCCTCTGGTGTGATTCCTTCTCGCAATTGACCTGCGTTTTGAATCGTTCTGGAGAACTGCCATGTTGAACAAACTCATCGTTCTGGCTGTGTTGCTGCTGCCTGCCTGTTTTGCCAATGCTCACGAATACAAGGCTGGCGAGCTTGAGATCGCCCATCCGTGGTCGCAAGAGTTGCCGCCTAACGCGCCTACCGTTGCCGCGTATTTTGTGATTCACAACAACGGCAAAACCACCGACCGACTGCTCAGCGTCGACTCACCGATCGCAGGCGTTGCCCAGCTGCACGAGCACGTGATGCAAAACGATCTGATGAAAATGCAGCAAGTGCCCAGCGTCGAGATTCCGGCTGGCGGCGAAGTTACTTTCGCACCAATGGCGTATCACGTGATGCTGCTGGAATTGAAAGACCGCAGCCTGTTGAGCGACGGCAAACGCTTCCCGCTGACGATGCACTTCGAGAAATCCGGCGATGTAACGGTCGAGGTCGCGGTGCAGAAAAAAGCGCCTGAAGGCATGCAAGAGCACATGCACGCCCAGTAATCGTCCAAGCTGAATACGCCCATGCGTGCGCTTAGCGTCAGGTCATCCGTGCCCCGCAGTCAGTCAATGAGCCTGACCCGCGGCAGCTGGATCAGCCTGTTCGCCATGCTGATGATCTTTATCGGTCCGCTGATTTCTCAGTCGATGCCGATGGATCAACGCGCCTCAATGTCCATGAGCATGCCCATGGACATGCAGGCCATGGAGCATGGCGCGCAACCCGCCGCCGAGCACTGTCCGCCCAAAGCCGACCATCACGCACTCTGGGAAAAATGCGGCTATTGCAGCCTGCTGTTCAATTGCCCGGCGCTCACTGGCGGTCAGTCCTTCGTCGCCTTCGACAGTCCACAGACAACCACTTTCAGCACTCCCGCTACCCGCCTGGGCCACGCCCGGCAAACCTTCTTCCCCGGTGCCCGCACCCGCGCCCCGCCCATCGTCGCGTAAACACCCACTTCCAATTTCACACGGTTTAGAAGACAGCCGCAGGCTGCCGGCCGTGTCGTTTACGACTGTTCGATGGAAATTGTCATGTCCAGGTTTTCTGCTGACACACGTTTGGGCGCTGCCCAGGCTTCTTTTGCCCTGAACGAATCTCGCGTTCGTTTCAGGCACGCCACCGCCGTTCTTTGCGGCTTGTTGCTGACTCCGCTGGCGCTGGCCGATGAACACGCCGATCACACCGAAGAACTGACCCCGACGGTGATCACCGCCATCGCGCCGAGTTCGCCACTGACCATCGTCACCAACCCCAAGGACCCGCGCCAACCGGTGCCGGCCAGTGACGGTGGCGACTATCTGAAGACCATCCCCGGCTTCGCGCTGGTGCGCAACGGCGGCACCAACGGTGATCCGGTGCTGCGCGGCATGTTCGGCTCGCGACTGAATATCCTCACCAACGGCAGCATGATGCTCGGCGCCTGCCCCGGCCGCATGGACGCGCCGACCTCGTACATTTCACCGGAAACCTACGACAAGCTCACCGTTATCAAAGGCCCGCAAACCGTGCTTTGGGGCCCCGGCGCATCGGCCGGCACCGTCCTGTTCGACCGTGAGCCGGAAAGCTTCGGCGAACTCGGCACCCGGGTGAACGCCAGCGTGCTGGCCGGTTCCAACGGCCGCTTCGACAAAGTGGTGGACGCCGCTGCCGGTGGGCCGCTGGGTTACGTGCGAGTGATCGGCAACACCGCGCACTCCGACGACTACAAGGATGGCAACAACGACACCGTGCCCTCGCGCTATGACAAGTGGAACGGTGACGTCGCTGTCGGCTGGACGCCGAGCGCCGACACGCTGCTGGAACTGACCGCCGGCAAGGGCGATGGCGAAGCCCGTTACGCCGGGCGCGGCATGGACGGTTCGCAGTTCTTGCGCGAAAGCCTGGGCCTGCGTTTCGAGCAATCAAACATCGGTGAGGTGCTGGATAAGGTCGAGGCGCAGGTCTACTACAACTACGCCGACCACGTGATGGACAACTACACCCTGCGCACGCCGTCGGGCACCGGGATGATGGCCGGCCCCATGGCCTCCAACGTCGACCGCCGAACCCTCGGCGCGCGGATCAAAGCCACCTGGCGCTGGGCTGATGTGCAACTGATCAGTGGCCTGGATGCACAGACCAACGAACACCGCCAACGCAGCGCGATGGGCGTCGACGCCTACAAGGATGTGCCGCGCAACAAGGACACCGACTTCCACAACTACGGCGTGTTCAGCGAACTGACCTGGTACGCTGCCGACCGTGATCGGTTGATCACCGGGGCACGCCTGGATCGCGCGTCGGCCAAGGATTATCGGCAGACCCTCGGCTCCGGGATGATGGCCCGTCCGAACCCGACGGCCGACGACACCCGCGCCGACACACTGCCGAGCGGTTTCGTGCGTTACGAGCATGACCTGGCCGACAGCCCAACCACGCTGTATGCGGGCCTCGGTCACTCCCAGCGTTTCCCGGATTACTGGGAGCTGTTTTCGCCCAAGTCCGGTCCCGCCGGTTCGGTGAATGCCTTCGACTCGATCAAACCGGAGAAAACCACCCAGCTCGACTTCGGCCTGCAATACAAGACCGAAGACCTCGAAGCCTGGGCCTCGGGTTACGTCGGACAGGTGCGTGACTACATCCTGTTCAACTACACGCCGGGGATGATGGGCATGACCTCGCAAGCCGAGAACATCGACGCGCGAATCATGGGCGGCGAACTCGGCGCGGCCTACAAGCTGACGGCCAACTGGAAAGCCGACGCGACCCTGGCCTACGCCTGGGGCAAGAACAGCAGCGATGGCAGTGCCCTGCCGCAGATGCCACCGCTGGATGCACGTTTCGGCCTGACCTACAGCGAAGACAACTGGAGCGCTGGCGCCTTGTGGCGGGTGGTTGCGGCGCAAAACCGCATCGACCAGAACAAGGGCAACGTGGTCGGCAAAGACTTCGACACGAGCTCGGGTTTTGGCGTGTTCTCGCTCAACGGTGCGTACCGGATCAACAAGAACTGGAAGGTCAGCAGCGGCGTCGACAACCTCTTTGGCAAGGCCTACGCCGAACACTTGAACCTGGCGGGCAACGCCGGTTTCGGCTTCCCGGCCAATGATCCGCAAGCCATCAACGAACCGGGGCGCACGCTCTGGACCAAGGTCGATATGAGTTTCTAAAAGCATCGCGGGCAAGCCCGCTCCCACATGGGCGACGTTGAACCTGTGGGAGCGGGCTTGCCCGCGATCGGTTGCGCAGCAACCGCACTAAACAATAAAGAACTACGCCTAGCGGAGCACACGAATGAAACAGCCCAAACCGAATTTCTACAACCTGGCCTGGCGCTGGCATTTCTATGCCGGCCTGTTCGTCGCGCCATTCATGGTGATGTTGGCCCTGACCGGCATCATCTACCTGTTCAAGCCGCAACTCGATCCGTTGATGTACGGCAGCCTGCTGAACGTCCCGGCCGCTCATCACAAAGTCTCCGCCGACGACCTGCTCAAACGGGTGAAAGAGGCGTATCCACAAGGCCGGATCAAACAGTACCTGCCGCCGGTCAACGCTGAACGCAGTGCGCAATTTGTGGTGATCAACGAAGGTCATGAACTGAACGTGTTCATCGATCCGTACCACGGCGACATCCTTGGCGAGCAAGACGCGAAGAAGAATCTGCAAGCAGTCGCGCGCTCGATTCACGGCGAGTTGATGATCGGCACCGTCGGTGATCGGCTGGTGGAACTGGCCGCCGGTTGGGGCGTCGTGCTGGTGGTCTCCGGGGTATTTTTGTGGTGGCCGCGCGGCCAGTCCGCCGGGATTCTCTGGCCACGCTTGAACAGTCGCGGCCGAGTGCTCTGGCGTGACCTGCACGCGGTGACCGGGTTCTGGGGCGCGGCATTGCTGCTAGTGATGCTGCTCAGCGGCATGACCTGGACCGGGTTCTGGGGCAAGCAATACGCCGACCTCTGGAACCGCTTCCCGGTAGCCATGTGGAATGACGTGCCGAAGTCCGACGTCGAGGCCCGCAGCCTCAACAGCGTCACACGCCAGACCGTGCCCTGGGCCATGGAAAACACGCCGATGCCGATGTCCGGCGACCACGCCGAACACATGGCCCACACCAGCACGCAAGCGGGTCCGGCAGCGCCAACCATCAGCCTGCAAGACGTGCAAAACATCGCCGTGCAACGCAAGGTTGAGCCCGGTTACAGCATCACCTTCCCCACCACGGCCTCCGGCGTATTCACCATCGCGCTATTCGCCGACGACCCACGCAACGACGCCACCCTGCATGTCGACCAGTACACCGGCAACGTCCTCGCTGACGTGCGCTGGCAGCATTACAGCAACGTCGCCCGCGCCACCGAAGTCGGCGTGATGCTGCACGAAGGCAAGATGTTCGGCCCGTTCAATCAGATCATCGTGCTGCTGATCTGCCTGATGATTTTGCTCAGCGCCGTCAGCGGTGTGGTGATCTGGTGGAAGCGCCGTCCACAGGGCAAATTTGGTGTACCGCCGTTGCGTCACGACCTGCCGAAATGGAAAGCCGCGATGGTCATCATGCTTGGGCTGGCGGTGATGTTTCCGTTGGTGGGGGCTTCGCTGGTGGTCGTGTGGGTACTGGATCGGGTGCTGCTGTCGCGCTTGAGCCGGCAAACTGAATCCACTTCAGCTTCATCATGAAGCAGGTGAGATGCGTGTTTTAGAGAGGCCTGTAGACTTCCCGCGCTTATCTCATGGTCTTTTTTAGTGTTACTGTATAACCCAAACATGCCATTCTGATTAAAATTCCCCATCGCGGGCAAGCCCGCTCCCACAGGATTTGCGCGATCCCTGTGGGAGCGGGCTTGCCCGCGATGGCGTCATCAGCATCACCCAATATCTCAGAGCAAATGCATGACCTCGCTGAACCTCACGAACCTCGCCTGGACACCTCTGGGCCACGGCCATTGCCATCACCAGTTCCAGCTGCGTGATGCATCACTGCACGTGGCCGCCGGTGAGTTCGTCGGGTTGATCGGCCCCAACGGCAGCGGCAAAACCAGCCTGTTACGTTGCGCCTATCGTTTCAGCAAACCGGAAAGCGGTGAGGTCAAACTCGATCACCACAACGTCTGGAAGCAATCCTCACGCTGGTGCGCGCAACGCATCGCCGTGGTGTTGCAGGAATTCCCCGACGCCTTCGGCCTGACCGTCGAAGAAGTGGTCGCCATGGGCCGCACGCCGCACAAAGGGTTGTTTGATGGCGACACCCTTGAAGACCGAAAACTCGCGACCCACGCCCTCGAATCGGTCGGCCTCAAAGGCTTCGAAGACCACGCCTTTGCCACCCTTTCCGGCGGTGAAAAACAGCGTGTGATCCTCGCCCGCGCCCTGGCCCAGCAGCCGCAATTGCTGATCCTCGACGAGCCGACCAATCACCTCGACCCGCGCTATCAGCTGGAGCTGTTGCAACTGGTCAAGCGTCTGCAGATCGGCACGCTGGCAAGCATTCACGACCTCAATCTGGCGGCGGCCTTCTGCGATCGGCTGTACGTGATCAATCACGGGCGCATCGTGGCCAGCGGCACACCCAAAGAAGTCCTGACCACACAACTTTTGCACAACGTGTTCGGCGTCAACGCCTTGATCGATGACCATCCCTTGCACGGCTACCCACGAATCACCTGGATAACCCAACCATGACTTTGCGTTCCCTGCTTTGCCTCGCGCTGTTGCTGGGCAGTGCCCAAGCATTGGCCGAGGCCACCCACTACCCGCTGACAGTCCAGAGCTGCAACCGCGAAGTCACCTTCAAGGCAGCGCCGAAACATGCGGTCAGCCATGACATCAACATGACCCAGATGATGCTCGCCCTCGGCCTCAAACCAAGGATGGCGGGATATAGCGGCGTGACGGGCTGGAAGTCGGTGACGCCCGAGATGCAGACCATCCTCGACGGCTTGCCGGAGCTGGCGGCCAAGTACCCGTCGGTGGAAACCCTGCTCAACGCCAACGTCGATTTCTTCTTCGCGGGTTGGGATTACGGCATGCGCGTCGGCGGTGATCTCACGCCGCAAACCCTGCAACCGCTGGGCATCAACGTCTACGAACTCACCGAGTCCTGCGCCTTCGTCATGAAGCGCCCGCCCGCGAGCCTGGAAGACACCTACAACGACCTGCGCAACCTCGGGAAAATCTTCGACGTGCAGGATCGCGCCAACGCCGTGATCGCCGAGATGCAGGCGCAAGTCGCCGAGGTGCGCAAGGATCTGCCGACGGACAAACCTCGGGTATTTCTCTACGACAGCGGTGAGGACCGGGCCATGACTTCCGGGCGCCTCGGCATGCCTCAAGCGCTGATCGACGCTGCCGGTGGGCGCAACATCCTCGACGATGTCGAGGCGAGCTGGACCCGGGTGAATTGGGAGAACGTGGTCGAGCGTAATCCGCAGGTGATTGTGATCGTTGATTACGGCGAAGTCACCGCCGCGCAGAAGGAACAATTCCTGCTCAACAACCAGGCCCTGCAATCGGTGGACGCGATCAAGAACCAGCGCTTCATCGTCATTCCGTACGTGCAGGCCACGCCCGGGATCGACAACGTGCTGGCGGTCGAAACCCTGGCCAAGGGTTTCCACGGCGAATGATTGATCGTCGCTATGCCTTGTTACTGATCGCCCTCGGCGCGCTGTTGTTGGTGTCGTGCGTGGTGTCGTTGGGCTTCGGCCCGGCGCGGGTGCCGGTGGAGGTGGTGTGGCGAATATTGCTGCACAAGATTTTGGGGTTCGGTGCTGCGGACTGGACTGCCGGCCAGGAACACATCGTCTGGCTGATCCGCGTGCCGCGCATGTTGCTCGGCGCGCTGGTGGGCGCCGGTCTGGCGTTGATCGGCGCGGTGCTGCAAGCGGTGACGCGCAATCCGTTGGCCGATCCGCACCTGCTCGGTGTGACCTCCGGCGCGACCCTCGGCGCGGTGATCGTGGTGCTGCATGTCGGTGAGATTGTCGGGTTGCTGACCTTGCCGATTGCGGCATTTATCGGCGCGTTGTTGAGCATGTTGATTGTGCTGATGATCGCCAATCGCAATGGGCGGCTAGACAGTGATCGGCTGCTGTTGTGCGGCGTGGCGGTATCGTTCGTGATGATGGCGATCGCCAATTTGCTGTTGTTTCTCGGTGATCACCGCGCCAGTTCCGCAGTGATGTTCTGGATGCTCGGCGGGCTCGGATTGGCGCGCTGGGAATTGCTCGCGGTGCCGGCCGCCAGTGTGTTGCTCGGGTTGGTGTTGTTGCTGGGGATGGCTCGGCCGTTGAATGCGTTGATGGCGGGTGAGCAGACGGCGGTGACCCTCGGCCTGAATGCTCGCACCGTGCGGTTGCGGGTGTTTTTGATTGCGTCGTTGATGACTGGAGTGTTGGTGTCGATCAGTGGGTCCATCGGGTTTGTCGGGCTGATGGTGCCGCACATTGCGCGGCGGTTGGTTGGGGCTGAACACCGGCGACTGCTGCCGGTGTGCGTCCTGCTCGGCAGCTTGTTCCTCGTCTGGGTGGATGTGGCCGCACGCACACTGATCGCCCCGGAAGACTTGCCCATCGGCGTCGCCACTGCGGCGATTGGCGGATTGTTCTTCATCGGCCTGATGCGCCGCCGCTGACCTCTTTTCTCCAGATGCACACAGGCCCCTGTAGGACTGTGGACTGTAGGAGCTGTCGAGTGAAACGAGGCTGCGATCTTTTGATCTTGATTTTTTAAGATCAAAAGATCGCAGCCTCGTTTTACTCGACAGCTCCTACGGTAATCCGCGTCAGACGGAATTCCGTGTCAGACGAGAATTCCGTGTCAGACGAGAATTCGGTGGCAGACGAGCATTCGGTGGCAGACGAGCATTCGGTGGCAGACGAGCATTCGGTGGCAGACGCGGGATTGATCGTTCCCACGCTCCCGCGTGGGAACGCCGCCAGGGACGCTCCGCATTCCGCTTTTGAATGTTTAACGGATGTGTCAAAACACGGAAGTTTCCCACGGGTTTTTCAGGTTGTTCGTCGGACGCGGGCTCTCTAGTCTGTGGCTGTCACTGCACATCAGTGATCGGGCGTGAGAACCCGGTAAAAAATAGCCATGCAGTCTTCGTATCAGCATAATTGCCGCCAGCTTCATCGCTGTCTGCAAAAGCGTTATGGCGGCTGTGTGTGGGCAGACTTCGGTCTGGCCGGGTTTTTCTATTTTTTTACCGGTTTCTCACCCCGCACATAGCTGCCACCCCTTCTTCGCCGCGTGAGAAACGGCAGGTGGTTGCTCTCATTTAAAAAAAATTGGAAATACTATGAACAAGAAACTCGTACCCGACCCACCCGTCGACACCAGCACTCCCGATCCCGAAACCTCTCGCCACGACGACCTGCTCAAAGACCGCGAAGCCATAAAACGCGCCCTCGACTACTACCTCGATCCCGCGGCGCAATACACCGAAAAACCCCGCCGCCCCAGCACCATGTTCATCGTCGCCCCGAATATGGATACCGAAAGCCTCCTGGCCCACGCCTACGAATCGTTGGCCACAGCAAGTGTCCTGGCCAGCGATTTCGCCAACGATCTGATCGGCCCGCAGCGCTACTCGGCGCTGGCGATTCAACAAAGCATCATGCTGGCGGAGCTGGCGGTGAACCGGGCGCTGGATAACGTCGACCCGGCGTAGCTCCCAGATACACCGCAATACTGTGGGAGCGGGCTTGCCCGCGATGACGGCAGCACATCCAACATCACTGTGACTGACACACCGCCATCGCGGGCAAGCCCGCTCCCACAGGATTTGTGTCGTACACAGATTTTGTATATGACCGCTTCTCTTGTGGGAGCTGGCTTGCCTGCGATGGCGGTGGCACATTCAACATCACCGTGACTGACCCACCGCTTTCGCGAGCAAGCCCGCTCCCACAGGATTTGTGTCGTACACAAATTTTGTATATGCCCGCTCCCCTTGTGGGAGCTGGCTTGCCTGCGATGGCGGCGGCACATTCAACATCACCGTGACTGACCCACCGCTTTCGCGAGCAAGCCCGCTCCCACATTTGATCCGCGGTGTCTGCACTGCCTGCGCCCCAATGTGGCGCACCTCTTCGCACCAGTGCGCCCAACGCGGTCTTTCATGGTGCGCCGCCAAACCCGCGCAACCGCTCTAATACGACATTTCCTTGCCCTTCCCCGACCGGGCACAGCCCTTGCTAAAGACCCTTCAGTCGTCCGCATCTGCCAACCATAAAAAACTTTAACGTTCATGGAGATCGCACAATGAAGCGTCGCAGTTTGATCAAGGCTTTCACACTATCGGCAAGCATTGCCGCGATGGGCATGGCCTGGACGGTCCAGGCCGCCGAGACCATCAAGGTCGGTATTCTGCATTCGTTGTCCGGCACCATGGCGATCTCCGAAACCTCGCTCAAAGACATGGCGTTGATGACCATCGACGAAATCAATGCCAAGGGCGGCGTGAACGGCAAGATGCTCGAACCGGTGGTGGTTGACCCGGCATCGAACTGGCCGCTGTTCGCCGAAAAGGGCCGGCAGTTGCTGACTCAGGACAAGGTCGCGGTGGTGTTCGGTTGCTGGACCTCGGTGTCGCGTAAATCGGTGCTGCCGGTGTTCGAAGAACTCAACGGTCTGCTGTTCTACCCGGTGCAGTACGAAGGCGAAGAGATGTCGCCGAACGTGTTCTACACCGGCGCGGCGCCTAACCAGCAGGCGATTCCGGCGGTGGAATACCTGATGAGCGAAGAAGGCGGCAGCGCCAAGCGTTACTTCCTGCTCGGCACCGACTACGTTTACCCGCGCACCACCAACAAGATTCTGCGCTCGTTCCTGCACTCCAAAGGTGTGGCCGACAAGGACATCGAAGAGGTCTACACCCCGTTCGGCCACAGCGACTATCAAACCATCGTGGCCAACATCAAAAAATTCTCCGCCGGTGGCAAGACTGCGGTCATCTCCACGGTCAACGGCGACTCCAACGTGCCGTTCTATAAAGAGCTGGCCAACCAGGGCCTGAAAGCCACCGACGTTCCAGTCGTGGCGTTCTCCGTGGGTGAAGAAGAACTGCGCGGCATCGACACCAAACCGTTGGTGGGCAACCTCGCGGCGTGGAACTACTTCGAGTCGGTCGAGAACCCGCAGAACAAGAAATTCGTCGCCGACTGGAAAGCCTACGCCAAGAAACACAACCTGCCTGGCGCCGACAAAGCGGTGACCAACGACCCGATGGAAGCTACCTATGTCGGTATCCATATGTGGGCGCAAGCGGCGGAGAAAGCCAAGTCCACCGACGTCAACAAAGTCCGCGAAGCCTTGGCCGGCCAGACCTTCGCCGCGCCGTCCGGCTACACCCTGACCATGGACAAGACCAACCACCACCTGCACAAGCCGGTGATGATCGGCGAGATTCAGGCCGACGGTCAGTTCAACGTGGTGTGGCAGACCGAGGGGCCAATCCGCGCCCAGCCGTGGAGCCCGTTTATCTCGGGTAACGACAAGAAGCCGGATTATGCGGTGAAGAGCAACTAAGCCATTGGGGCTTGAGCATGGAGCTCGAGCCCGACACAACTCCTGTGGGAGCTGGCTTGCCTGCGATGCAGACAACTCGGTGTATCTGATGTACCGAGGTGATGCCATCGCAGGCAAGCCAGCTCCCACAATGTTCGCGCAAGGCCAATGACATGCCCACTGCCCTTTATCGCATCATCCTCGCCATCGCACTTTTGCTGCCGATGGCCACCCACGCCGGCGACGCCGAAGACTTCGTCGCAGCCAATCCCGTGCAACAAGCAAAACTTCTGGAAGCCTGGGCCGCGCAGCCCGATCCGGTCCGTATCGAACTGATCAACGCCCTGCAACAAGGCGAATTGACTGTCGATGGCCAACCGAAAACCCTGCGCCTGAATAACCGCCTGCGCGGTCTGATCGACACCGCTTTGGCCAGCCACCAATTGCTCGCCGCCGATTCCAAAATCCGCTTGGCCGCCGCGCAGCAGTTGCAGAAAAGCGCAAAACCCGCACAGCTGAAATTCCTCGACCAGCAACTGGCTGGCGAAAAAGATGAAACCGTTCACGCAGCTCTGAGCCTGGCACTGGCCAACCTGCAACTGGTCGACACCGACCCGGCCGTACGCCTCGCCGCCGTGCGCTTGCTTGGCGAAACCGGCGACCCATTGGCCCGCACCCGCCTCGAAGGTTTGCTTGAACCCCGCGTCGAAGCCGATGCCAATGTACGCACCGCCGCCGAAACCAGCCTGGCCCAGGTCAAACGCAAACTGCTGATCGGCGAGATGCTTGGGCAGGCCTTTAGCGGCATGTCCCTCGGTTCGATTCTGCTGCTGGCGGCCCTCGGGTTGGCAATCACCTTCGGCCTGCTCGGTGTGATCAACATGGCCCACGGCGAAATGCTGATGCTCGGCGCTTACTCGACGTATGTGGTGCAGTTGATGTTCCAGCGCTTCGCCCCGCAGGCCATCGAGTTCTACCCGCTGATTGCCCTACCGGTAGCGTTTTTCGTCACCGCCGGGATCGGCATGGCGCTGGAACGCACGGTGATTCGTCACCTCTACGGTCGCCCGTTGGAAACCCTGCTGGCGACGTGGGGCATCAGCCTGATGCTGATTCAATTGGTGCGCCTGGTGTTCGGCGCGCAGAACGTCGAAGTGGCCAACCCGGCGTGGTTGTCGGGCGGGATTCAGGTGCTGCCGAATCTGGTGCTGCCGTACAACCGCATCGTGATCATCGCGTTCGCCTTGTTTGTGGTGGTGCTGACCTGGCTGCTGCTGAACAAGACGCGCCTCGGTTTGAACGTGCGCGCCGTCACCCAGAACCGCAACATGGCCGCCTGCTGCGGCGTACCGACCGGGCGCGTCGACATGCTCGCCTTCGGCCTCGGCTCCGGCATCGCCGGCCTCGGCGGTGTGGCCCTCAGCCAGATCGGCAACGTCGGCCCGGACCTCGGTCAGAGCTACATCATCGATTCGTTCCTGGTGGTGGTACTCGGCGGTGTCGGTCAATTGGCCGGTAGCGTGCTGGCCGCCTTCGGTCTGGGCATCGCCAACAAAATTCTCGAACCGCAGATCGGTGCGGTGCTGGGCAAAATCCTGATCCTCGCGCTGATCATTCTGTTCATCCAGAAACGTCCGCAAGGCCTCTTCGCACTGAAAGGACGGGTGATCGACTGATGAACCAGCCTCTGCTGCTCACGGCCACACAAAAGGCCGGCCCCAAGGTCACGATCGCCGTCGGTGCGGTGATCCTCGCTCTGCTGCTGGCGTTGCCATTGCTGTCGTTGTTGCCGGCCGATAGCGCGCTGCATGTCTCCGCATATACGTTGACCCTGATGGGCAAGATTCTTTGCTACGCCATCGTCGCCCTGGCCCTCGATCTGGTCTGGGGATACGCCGGCCTGTTATCGCTGGGTCACGGTCTGTTCTTCGCGCTCGGCGGTTACGCGATGGGCATGTACCTGATGCGCCAGGCCTCGGGCGATGGCTTGCCGGCGTTCATGACGTTCCTGTCGTGGACTGAATTGCCGTGGTATTGGACCGGCACCAGCAGCTTCCTCTGGGCCATGTGTCTGGTGGTATTGGCGCCGGGATTACTGGCGCTGGTGTTCGGTTTCTTCGCCTTCCGTTCGCGGATCAAGGGCGTGTATTTCTCGATCATGACCCAGGCCCTGACCTTCGCCGGAATGCTGCTGTTTTTCCGCAACGAAACCGGGTTTGGCGGCAACAACGGCTTCACTAACTTCCGCACCATTCTCGGGTTTGGCATCACTGAACCAGGGACGCGTGCGGTGTTGTTTTTCGCCACGGTGTTGTTGCTGGTGGCGAGCCTGTTTATTGGCTGGCGGCTGGCGCAAAGCAAGTTCGGCCGGGTGCTGACCGCGTTGCGCGATGCGGAAAACCGCCTGATGTTTTGCGGCTACGATCCACGCGGCTTCAAGTTGTTTGTCTGGGTTCTGAGCGCGGTGTTGTGTGGTTTGGCCGGCGCGCTATATGTGCCGCAAGTCGGAATTATCAACCCGAGTGAAATGTCGCCGACCAACTCCATCGAAGCCGCCGTGTGGGTGGCGCTGGGTGGTCGCGGAACGTTGATCGGTCCGCTGCTCGGCGCGGGTGTGGTCAATGGGATGAAGAGCTGGTTCACCGTGGCGTTTCCGGAATACTGGCTGTTCTTCCTCGGCGCGCTGTTCATCGTCGTGACGTTGTACCTGCCCAAAGGTGTGATCGGGTTGCTGAAGAAAAGGGGTGAGCAATGAGAGTGACTGCAACGGCTGAATTCATGCTTGAGCCGGCCTTTTTTCCGCCGTTGGAGCCCAACAGGGACGCCGGCAGCAGCCGCGATGCCATCGGCCTCGGCCAGAGCGCCGGCAAAGGTCTGAATACCCGACACGGCACCATCCTGACCCTCGAAGACATCAGCGTCAGCTTCGATGGTTTCAAGGCGCTGAACGATCTGAACCTGTACATCGGCGTCGGCGAATTGCGCTGCATTATCGGCCCCAACGGCGCGGGCAAGACCACGCTGATGGACGTAATTACCGGCAAGACCCGGCCCAGCCACGGCAAAGCCTGGTTCGGTGAAACTCTCGATCTGACGCAGATGAGTGAAGTGCAGATTGCCCAGGCCGGCATCGGTCGAAAGTTCCAGAAGCCGACGGTGTTCGAAGCCCTGAGCGTGTTCGAAAACCTGGAGTTGGCGCAGAAGACCGACAAGTCGGTATGGGCCAGCCTTCGGGCTCGTCTCAGTGGCGAGCAGAAAGATCGTATCGCTGAAGTCTTGGAAACCATCCGCCTGACCGCCTCGGTTAATCGCCCGGCGGGTTTGTTATCCCACGGTCAAAAGCAGTTTCTGGAAATCGGCATGCTGCTGATGCAAGACCCGCAACTGCTGCTGCTCGATGAACCGGTGGCAGGCATGACCGACGCCGAAACCGAATTCACCGCCGAGCTGTTCAAGAGCCTGGCGGGCAAGCATTCGCTGATGGTGGTGGAACACGACATGGGCTTCGTCGGCTCGATCGCCGACCACGTCACCGTGTTGCACCAGGGCAGCGTGCTGGCCGAAGGGTCGCTGGAGCAGGTGCAGGACAATGAGCGGGTGATCGAGGTTTACCTCGGCCGCTAGACCATGGTTCATGGTTCATGGTTCATGCCCATGCCCACCGTAGGAGCTGTCGAGTGAAACGAGGCTGCGATCTTTTGATCTTTGCATGTCGCACCTCCGGAAGATCAAAAGATCGCAGCCTCGCTCCGCTCGACAGCTCCTACAGGAGAAAAATCCAGCAGATCCAGCAGATCCAGCAGATCCAGCAGATCAAGAGTGCGGCCCGTGTCACACAGAAGGAATTTTGAACATGCTGCAAGTCGACAAGCTGCATCAGTACTACGGCGGTAGCCACATCCTGCGGGGCCTGACGTTTGAGGTGAAGGTCGGCGAAGTCACCTGCCTGCTCGGGCGCAATGGCGTGGGCAAGACCACCCTGCTCAAATGCCTGATGGGCTTGCTGCCGGCCAAGGAAGGTGCGGTGAACTGGGAAGGCAAACCGATCACCACGTTCAAGCCGCACCAACGGGTGCATGCCGGCATCGCTTATGTGCCTCAGGGTCGGGAAATCTTTGGCCGACTGACCGTGGAAGAAAACCTGCTGATGGGCCTGTCGCGGTTTCCGGGCTCTGAAGCGAAGGAAGTCCCGGCGTTCATTTACGAGCTGTTCCCGGTGCTGCTGCAAATGAAGCAACGGCGCGGCGGTGACTTATCCGGTGGACAGCAACAGCAACTGGCGATCGGCAGAGCACTGGCCAGCCGTCCACGGCTGCTGATTCTCGACGAACCCACCGAAGGCATCCAGCCGTCGGTGATCAAGGAAATCGGCGCGGTGATCAAGCAACTTGCAGCGCGCGGCGACATGGCGATTTTGCTGGTGGAGCAGTTCTACGATTTCGCCGCTGAACTGGCCGATCAATACCTGGTGATGTCCCGGGGCGAGATCGTGCAGCAGGGTCGCGGTGAGAATATGGAAGCCGAAGGCGTCCGTGGACTGGTTACGATCTAACCTGCAGCCTCCTGACGATAATCAGAAATCATGAATTTACCTGCCCCCATCACGTTGTTCACCCCCAGTTGGCATGCCGAGCTCGAACTCGGCTACGCCCGTTTCGACGACAGCACACGCCCGGTGCAGCGTCGCCACAAAGGCCCGCTGCGGGTGCAGAAGCATTTGTACGCCGAAGGCCCCGAAGTGTGTCAGCACATCATCGTCCACCCGCCGGGCGGGATTGCCGGGGGTGATCGGCTGGACATCTCGGCCAGCGTCGGCACGCACGCCTGGGCGCAAATCACCAGCCCAGGCGCCGCCAAGTGGTATCGCGCGGCCGGGCCGGCTTATCAGAAACTCGACCTGCGCGTGGCCACCGGTGCTACGTTGGAGTGGCTGCCGCAAGAGACGATTATCTTCAGCGACGCTCAGGCGGAACTCAGCACCAGCATCGACCTTGAGGGCGATGCGCGGTTGTTCTACTGGGACGTGGTGGCCCTGGGACGCCCGGCCAGTGGCGAGCGCTTTGACCTCGGGCACTTTCAGGCGCAACTGGACATCCGCCGCGACGGCCAGTTGCTCTGGCACGAACGCCAGCGCATTGTCGGGAATGATGGCTTGCTGGATTCGCCAATAGGGCTGGATGGCCAATCGGTGTTTGCGACGTTACTGGTGACCGGTGAAATTGATAGTGAATTGCTGGAGAAGTGCCGCTCACTGCCCAATGACGTGCGCGGGGATCTGACGCAATTGCCGGGGCTTTTGGTTGCCCGATGCCTGGCCAGTGAAGCGCTGTTGGCACGTGGTTGGCTGATTGATGTGTGGCGGTTGCTACGCCCGGCGCTATTGGGCCGCGAAGCCATACCACCGCGAATCTGGAGTACCTGAACACGATCCCCTGTAGGAGCGAGGCTTGCCCGCGAAGAACGATAACGCGGTCTTCCCGTTAAACCGAGGCGCTCCCTTCGCGGGCAAGCCTCGCTCCTACAGGGGGAGTGAACTTTTTAACTGCCGATTATGGATTCCAAACGATGGACCTGACCCCACGCGAAAAAGACAAGCTGCTGATCTTCACCGCCGGCCTCGTGGCTGAGCGGCGTTTGGCTCGCGGCGTGAAGCTCAATTACCCGGAGGCCATGGCCTATATTTCCGCGGCGCTGCTCGAAGGCGCGCGTGACGGCCAGACCGTGGCCGAGCTGATGCATTACGGCACCACCCTGCTCAGCCGCGAACAAGTGATGCAAGGCATCCCGGAAATGATCCCGGAGATCCAGGTCGAAGCGACGTTTCCCGACGGCACCAAACTGGTCACCGTTCACCAACCGATCGCCTGAGGCCGCGCCATGACTTACCACATCCGCGATGCGCTGCTCGCCGACCTGCCAGCGATCCGCGACATCTACAACGACGCCGTCCTCAACACCACGGCGATCTGGAACGAACAGGCCGTGGACCTGGGCAACCGCCAAGCCTGGTTCAGCGCCCGGCAAGACCAGGGCTATCCGATCCTGGTGATCGTCGACGGCGATAACAGCGTACTCGGCTACGCTTCATTCGGTGACTGGCGCCCGTTCGATGGGTTCCGCCACACGGTCGAGCACTCGGTGTACGTGCGCAACGATCAGCGGGGCAATGGCCTCGGGCCGCAACTGATGGAAGCGCTGATCGAACGCGCCAAAGGCTGCAACAAACACGTGATGGTCGCCGCCATCGAAAGCGGTAACAGCGCCTCGATTCGACTGCACGAGCGGGCCGGTTTCGTCGTCACCGGCCAAATGCCGCAGGTGGGCACAAAGTTCGGCCGCTGGCTGGACCTGACCTTCATGCAACTGTTTCTCGACCCGGGCGCAATGCCACCCGGTCCCCACAAGGAGTGATACCCATGAACGCCGCCCAACTGCGCCGCGTCAATGTTGAAAGCTTTGCGCACTATCGTCAGGGTTTGATTGATTTGCTGCTCGACGCCGTCGGCTATGGCGCCAGTGTCGGGTTCATGGCGGATCTGGACGCGACGCAGGCCCGCGCTTATTTCGATGATGTCCAGGAGAACCTGAACAAAGGCAACGTGCTGCTCTGGGTGGTGGTCAAGGACGAACAGGTACAGGCCAGCGTGCAACTGACGTTGTGCCAGAAAGCCAATGGGTTGAACCGCGCCGAAGTGCAGAAACTGCTGGTGCGTGAACACGCCCGTCGTCGCGGCCTGGGCCAACAGATGATGCATGCCCTTGAGCTCGCTGCCCGCCAGCACAAACGCGGCATGCTCTACCTCGACACCGAAGCCGGCTCCCCCGCCGAAGACTTCTACAAGGCGATGGGCTACACCCGCGCCGGCGAAATCCCCGACTACGCCTGCGACCCGAACGGCCGCTACAAACCGACTGCCCTTTACTACAAGATTCTCCAAGGAGCCCATTGATGATTCCCGGTGAATACCAGATCCAGCCCGGCGACATCGAACTCAACGTCGGCCGCCGCACCCTCAGCCTGAAGGTGGCCAACAGCGGTGACCGACCGATCCAGGTCGGCTCGCATTATCACTTCTTCGAAACCAACGACGCCCTGACCTTCGACCGCGCCGCCAGCCGCGGCATGCGCCTGAACATCCCCGCCGGCACCGCCGTGCGCTTCGAGCCGGGGCAGAGCCGCGAGGTCGAGTTGGTGGACCTGGCCGGTCATCGTCGGGTGTTCGGGTTTGCCGGCAGGATCATGGGCGATCTCGATTAAAGATCAAAAGATCGCAGCCTCGCTTCGCTCGACAGCTCCTACAGGAAAACGCGATATACGGGGAACATGATCCCCCTGTAGGAGCTGTCGAGCGCAGCGAGGCTGCGATAGCGAGCGACGCGAGCGGTCTCAAACACAATTGAATCCCAAGGCAAGCGCATGAAAATCTCAAGACAAGCCTACGCCGATATGTTCGGCCCCACCGTCGGTGACAAGGTCCGTCTGGCCGACACCGAGTTGTGGATCGAAGTGGAACAGGACTTCACCACCTACGGCGAAGAAGTGAAATTCGGCGGCGGCAAAGTCATTCGCGACGGCCAGGGCCAAAGCCAGTTACTAGCCGCGGAAGTGGTCGACACACTGATCACCAACGCCTTGATCATAGACCACTGGGGCATCGTTAAAGCCGACGTCGGCCTCAAGGACGGGCGCATCGCGGCCATCGGCAAGGCCGGCAACCCGGACATCCAGCCCAACGTCACCATCGCCGTCGGTGCCAGCACCGAAGTGATCGCCGGTGAAGGCATGATCCTCACCGCTGGCGGCATCGACACCCATATCCACTTCATCTGCCCGCAGCAGATCGAAGAAGCGCTGATGAGCGGCGTCACCACCATGATCGGCGGCGGCACTGGCCCGGCCACCGGCACCAATGCCACCACGTGTACCTCCGGACCATGGCACCTGGCGCGCATGCTTCAGGCCGCCGATGCGTTCCCAATGAACATCGGCTTCACCGGCAAGGGCAACGCCAGCCTGCCGGAGCCGTTGATCGAACAGGTCAAGGCCGGCGCCATCGGCCTCAAGCTGCACGAAGACTGGGGCACCACCCCGGCGAGCATCGACAACTGCCTGAACGTGGCCGATCAGTACGACGTGCAGGTGGCGATCCATACCGACACCCTCAACGAGTCGGGCTTCGTCGAAACCACCCTCGCCGCCTTCAAGGGCCGCACCATCCACACCTACCACACCGAAGGTGCCGGTGGCGGCCATGCCCCGGACATCATCAAGGCCTGCGGTTTCGCCAACGTGCTGCCGAGTTCGACCAACCCGACCCGGCCGTTCACCCGCAACACCATCGACGAACACCTCGACATGCTGATGGTCTGCCACCACCTGGACCCGAGCATTGCCGAAGACGTGGCCTTCGCCGAAAGCCGCATTCGCCGGGAAACCATCGCCGCCGAAGATATCCTTCACGACCTCGGCGCCTTCTCGATGATCAGCTCCGACAGCCAGGCCATGGGTCGCGTCGGTGAAGTCATCACGCGCACCTGGCAGACCGCCGACAAAATGAAAAAGCAGCGCGGCCCGTTACCGGGTGATGGCGAAGGCAACGACAACTTCCGCGCCAAACGCTACATCGCCAAGTACACCATCAACCCGGCAATCACCCACGGCATCAGCCATGAAGTGGGCTCGGTGGAAGTGGGTAAATGGGCCGATCTGGTGCTCTGGCGCCCGGCGTTTTTTGGAGTCAAACCGACGCTGATTCTCAAGGGCGGTGCCATCGCGGCCAGCCTGATGGGCGACGCCAACGCTTCGATCCCGACACCGCAACCGGTGCACTACCGGCCGATGTTCGCCAGTTATGGTGGCTCTCTGCACGCCACCAGCCTGACGTTTATCAGCCAGACGGCGCAGGAAGCCGGTTTGCCCGAAGCCTTGGGTTTGAAGAAGAAAATCGCCGTGGTCAAAGGTTGTCGCGACGTGCAGAAAACCGACCTGATCCATAACGACTACCTGCCGCACATCGATGTCGATCCGCAGACCTATCAGGTCAAGGCCGACGGTGTATTGCTGTGGTGTGAACCGGCGGATGTATTGCCGATGGCGCAGCGGTATTTCCTGTTCTAGGGGGTTAGACGCGGGTGTTACCCAGAACGGGGTGATGCAGGAAGACCGCGTTATCGTTCTTCGCGAGCAAGCCCGCTCCCACATTTGATCTGCGTTACATGAGCGAGCGCGGTCAAGTGTGGGAGCGGGCTTGCTCGCGAAAGCGACCTGACAGGCGATACAAAAACATCAGAACACCTACTCAACCAGCAACCGCCCTAACCGCTGCTTGAGCATGCGGTTCTCGGCCCGCAGTTGCTGGACCTCTTCCAGCAGGTCCAGCGCCAGGGCGACGCCTTCCCATTCCAGCTCAAGGTCGCGCCGCAGCTTGGCAGCGCGCTTGGCCAGCACCAGCTCGTAATCGGTGAAGCGCCAATCCTTGGGCAATGTTCCCTGAGGTTCGAGGATGCCGTGTTCGACGATCTCGATCACGTGCACGTCCGACAATTCGGTCGCCTCACAGAATTCTGCCAGGTCCAGTAGAACGATCACGGGGTCGCTCATGATTGGCTACTCCTTATCTCGAAATCAAAAGTTCTCTCGCGGATCGAAAGCGGCTTTTTTTGCCAGCTCCTCCCACAATTCTTTGACGTCATGGTCGAGTTTTTTCGGCATCACTGCCTTGAGCTGCACGAACAGGTAACCACGGTGACCGGCCTTGTGCAGCAGGCCGTGGCCCTTGGCACGCATGCGCTGGCCATTCTGGCTACCGGCAGGCACCTTGAGGTTGATCTTGCCGGTCAGGGTCGGCACCGCGACTTCGGTTCCCAGCGCCAGCTCCCACGGTGCCAGCGGCAAGGTGATGATCAGGTTCTCGCCTTCGACGTCGAATTTGGGGTGCGGCGCAAAACGGATGGTCAGGTACAGGTCACCATTGGCCCCGCCACCGATACCTGGCGCGCCCTGGCCCTTGAGGCGGATGCGCTCGCCGTCGGTCACGCCGGCGGGGATCTTCACGTTCAGGCTTTTGCTGGTGTTGCTGACATGCTGGCCGGCCGCGTTGTAATGCGGCACCTGGAAGCTGACCTTCTTCGATTCGGTCGAGAGGGTTTCTTCCAGAAAAACCGGTAATTCCATTTCCACGTCTTGCCCTCGACGCCCGGCGCTTCGGCCCGACCGTCCACCACCATCAAAACCCGGACCACGGTTGCCGAAGATCGAACTGAAAAAGTCCGAAAAATCGCCCGTGTCCTGACCACCACCACCGAAACCACCGCGGCTCTGCCATCCCGGCGGGCCTTGAAAGGGCTGACCGTGGTGACCGTATTTGCGCAAGTCGTCGTATTCGGCGCGCTTGTCGGCACTTTTCAGCGCTTCATAGGCTTCCGACGCATCCTTGAACTTGGACTCGGCGTCCTTTTCCTTGCTGACGTCGGGGTGGTACTTGCGCGCCAGCTTTCGATAGGCGGCCTTGATCGCCTTATCGTCCGCGGTCGGCTCCACACCGAGAATCTTGTAATAGTCTTTGAAGTCCATCGAGGGAATCACCATCCATTATCGAAATCGCGCAGCCAGGCACAGCATGCTCTTGTTTGCAGCGTTTGGATTGACCGATCTCAAGGTTGTGACCGGGCAGCGCATCAGAAGTTTATCGGCAGCAGGGCGCGGTTCTTGCAGTCGCCCCAGGGGTTGCCAAGTCTATGCAGGGAAGTTTGGGGGTGTTGGAGCATCTTTCAAGCGCTGATCGCTGCGATTTAACGGATAGTCGGCCTTCGAATCTTCGCCGCACTGACATACACTGCGCGGCCGTTTTTTAACCGGAACTTGAAAGACATGAAAAACGCATCTCCAGCCCGTGCCTGTGGTATCGACTTCGGCACGTCCAACTCCACCGTCGGCTGGCTGCGCCCCGGCATGGAAACGCTGATCGCGCTGGAGGACGACAAGATCACCCTGCCCTCGGTGGTCTTCTTCAATATGGAAGAACGCCGCCCGGTGTACGGCCGGCTGGCGCTGCACGAGTACCTGGAAGGCTACGAAGGCCGGCTGATGCGCTCGCTCAAGAGCCTGCTGGGTTCCAAACTGATCAAGCACGACACCAGCGTCCTCGGCACGGCGATGCCGTTCAAGGACCTGCTCGGGCTGTTCATCGGCCAGTTGAAAAAGCGTGCCGAAGCCGCTGCCGGTCGGGAATTCGAAGAAGTGGTGCTGGGCCGTCCGGTGTTCTTCGTCGATGACGATGAACTGGCCGACCAGGAAGCGGAAAACACTTTGGTGGATGTAGCCCGCGCCATCGGCTTCAAGGACGTCTCGTTCCAGTACGAACCGATTGCGGCGGCGTTCGACTATGAGTCGACCATCGAAAAAGAAGAGCTTGTCCTGATTGTCGACATCGGCGGTGGTACGTCGGACTTCTCGCTGGTGCGTCTGTCCCCCGAGCGCCGCAACCACGACAACCGCCACGACGACATCCTCGCCACCGGTGGCGTGCACATCGGCGGGACCGATTTCGACAAGCAGCTGAGCCTGCAAGGCCTGATGCCGCTGTTCGGCTACGGCAGCCGGATGAAGAGTGGCGCCTACATGCCGACCAGCCACCACATGAACCTGGCGACCTGGCACACCATCAACTCGGTGTACTCGCAGAAGTCGACCCTGGCCCTGGGCAGCATGCGTTACGACATCGAAGACACCGGCGGCATCGATCGCCTGTTCAAGCTGATCGACCAGCGCGCCGGGCATTGGCTGGCCATGGAAGTGGAAGAAACCAAGATCCAGCTGACCCACGCCGACAGCCGCCATGTGCCACTGGATCGTATCGAACCGGGTTTGAGCGTGGAACTGAGCCGGGCACTGTTCGAATCGGCCATCGACAACTTGCTGGAGCGGGTGCGCAACAGCGTGACCCAGTTGCTGAACGACGCCAATGTGCGGGTCGATCAGGTGGACACCGTGTTCTTCACTGGCGGTTCAAGCGGGATTCCGGCGCTGCGCAACAGCGTCTCGGCGATGTTGCCGAATGCGCGGCATGTGGAAGGGAACATCTTCGGCAGCATCGGCAGTGGGTTGGCGATCGAGGCGGCCAAGCGTTACGGCCCGATGGATTGACCTGAAACCCTGTGGCGAGGGGGCTTGCCCCCGTTGGACTGCGCAGCAGTCCCTTCTTTTGGGGATAAGGGGGGCCGCTTTGCGACCCAACGGGGGCAAGCCCCCTCGCCACAGTAGATCAACACCGGATCAAACCATCCCCACCTGCTTCAACTCACTCTTCAGATACGCATAATAAATCGGCCCCGCCACCACCCCCGGCAGGCCGAACGCGGCTTCGAACACCAGCATTGCCAGCAGCAACTCCCACGACTTGGCACTGATCTGCCCGCCGACGATGCGCGCGTTGAGGAAGTATTCGAGCTTGTGGATCACAATCAGATAACCCAACGCCGCCACCGCCACCCAGATCGACAGCGACAAGCCAACGATAGTGATCAAGGTGTTCGAGATCAGATTGCCGATCACCGGCAGCAAGCCGAGCAGGAAGGTCAGCACGATCAGGGTTTTGGTCAGCGGCAGCTTGATCCCAAACATCGGCAGGACCACCGCGAGGAAAATCCCGGTGAAGAACGTGTTGAGCAGGGAAATCTTGATCTGCGCGAAAACGATGTTGCGAAACGCCTGGACCAACAGGTGCAAACGGTCGAACAGCGCCGCGGCCAAGGGCTTGCGCTTGGTCACATCCGGCGCTCGCTGCAAGGCAATGATCGCCCCCAGCACCATGCCGATCAGCAGCGTCACGAACATGTGCGCCGCGTCCTTGCCGACCAGTTGCAAGTCACTGAGGTGCTTGCTCATCCACTCGCCGATGGCCACCCGGAACTCGGCGGCACTGGCCGGCAGATAAGCGTCGATGAACGGCGGCAACTGCCCGCGCGCGCGGTCGACCACGACCATGAATTTATCGAGGGAAGCGCCGGGGTTTTCCGCCTCGTGCAGTAGAAAACTGATCGCACCGGCAAAGATCAGCGCCAGCACGCTGACGACTAATGTCCCCAGCAACGCCACCGCCAGCCAGCGCGCACGGCGGCCTTCGATCAGCCGCTGCAATTGCGGCGTGAGCATGTTGACCAGTTCGAACACCAACAACCCGGCCAGCAGGCTGGGCAGCAATCGCAGAGGGAGCACCAGCAGCAAACCACCAAAAATGATGACCCAGCTGATGAGCAACAAGACCTGACGCTGAGAAAACGCTGACATACAGCCTCAAAACGAACGACGTAAAAGGATTGGCAGTCTGCCAGCGTTCCGGCGCCGAAGCGAGCGGATGACCTTCAAGCGGCGTCGCTCCGAAAAGATCGCAACCTGCGGCAGCTCCTACATAAGATCGCGTTCCCTGTAGGAGCTGCCGAAGGCTGCGATCTTTTGATCTTTATTTTTTCTTCAGACAATCGCTCATGAAGGTTTTGCGCGCATCACCCGTGAGGGCCTGGGTGGCGGCGGTGGCGTTGCAGGTCTTCATCTTTTCTTGTTGAGGGGTCATGGGCTTGGCGGCATCGGCGGCCGGCGCGGCTTTGAGGCAGGTGCTCATGAAGGCTTGGCGCTCGTCACCCTTGAGGCTTTTTGCGGTAGCGTCGGCATTGCAGGTGGTCATTTTGTTCTGTTGGGCAGTGGCGGCGAAACCTTGGGAGCAGAGCAGCAAACCGACCATCAACAACGGGGCACGCAACATCTTCATGGAGTGTTCTCCTTGTTGCCGCACCGATGGATGCGGCCTTGTTTCGGAGTGTAGACAAAGCCTGTTACACGTTCACCTGCTATCGAGGTGGCTGCGTCGATATTGCTCAGGCGTGCACCCGGCCTGACGCTGAAACATCGCGATGAATGCCGAGCCGGTGCTGTAGCCCATGTCGAAGGCGATTTCCTGAATGCTGCGCTGGCTATCGAGCGCTTCGATCGCCGCCAGAAACCGCAACCGCTGCCGCCACTCACCGAAACTCATGCCCAACTCGCGGACAAACTGCCGGGCCAACGTGCGTTCGCTGACGTGAATTTGCGCGGCCCAGTGCGCCAATGGCCGGTTGTCCCCAGGCTCGGTCTGCAAGGCTTCAAGGATTGCGAGCAGCCCGGTGCTGCTGGCGTAGGGTAAGTAACACTCATGCATCGGCGCCTGTTGCAGTTGGTCCACCAGCACTTGAGCCAGTCGCTGGTCTGCATCGTGCTCGGGAATTTTCACATCGCGGGCGGCGAAGTCTTTCAGGATCGCCTTGAGAATGTCGCTGATCGCCAGGGTGCAGGCCTGCTGCGGCAGATCGCGACACAGCGCCGGCGCGAGACAGACCGCGCGGTAGTTGATCGGCTGATTGCTATAGAAACTGTGCTCGGTCCCGGGCGGCACCCACACCGCGTACTGCGGCGGCGACATGAAGCGGCGGCTGCCGATTTCCATGTGCAAGACGCCATTGGCCGAATACTCGAGGGTGCCCCAAGGGTGATGGTGGACCGAGGCGTATTCGTGGGTGTTGAAGTCGGCATAACGGAAATAGACCGGGGCCGGCAGTTCGCTGAAATCCAGCAGATCGATGTGTTTGCTGCTCATGCTGTCCGGAATCAGAGGCAAGTTGTCTGGATCGCAGTATAGGCATTGATTCAGACAAGCGGATAATCACCCTTCATTAACGTTCTGGTTTTTCCCGATGCAATACGCTTACCCCCTGCTGGCCATTTTCATTTGGGCCGGCAACACCGTGATCAACAAACTCGCGGTCGGCGCGATCTTTCCCGCCGAAATCGGTTTCTACCGCTGGCTGCTGGCCGCAATGCTGTTCACGCCTTTCATGCTTAAACCGGTGATCGCCCACTGGTCGTTGATCCGCCCGAACCTTGGCAGGATTTTCATCCTTGGCGTGCTCGGCATGGCGGTTTATCAGAGCCTGGCCTACTTTGCTGCGACGCTGACTTCGGCCACCAACATGGGGATCATTTTGTCGCTGATGCCATTGATGTCGCTGGCCATGGCGATTGTCTGCCTCGGCCAACGCCTGACCGCCGGCGCACTGGCCGGCGCGGTGTTGTCGTTTGCGGGGGTTTTGGTGGTGGTGTCGTCCGGCAGCCTTGGCGCTTTGCTGGAACACGGGGTGAACCTGGGCGACGCGATGATGCTGATCGCCACGCTGGCGTATGCGATTTACAGCACCTTGCTGAAGAAATGGCAGCTGCGTTTGCCGCCGCTGGTGTTGTTGTATTTGCAGGTGTTGGTCGCGGTGGTGGTGCTGTTTCCGCTGTTCCTCGCCTCACCGAAAATCGGCCCGACCCTGCATAACATTCCGCTGGTGCTCTACGCCTGCCTGCTGGCCTCGATGCTTGCGCCGCTGGCGTGGATGCAGGCCGTGGTGCGCCTGGGGCCGAGCCGGACCACGCTGTTTTTCAATTTGCTGCCGTTGATTACTGCGCTGATTGCGGCGGTGGTGCTGCATGAACAGTTGGCGCTGTATCACTTGGTGGGTGGGGTGTTGACGCTGGGCGGGGTGATTTTGTCGGAGCGCTGGACCACGGTGCTGGGCCGAAAGGTCAGTGTTGCCTGATATGACGCTTTCGCGGGCAAGCCACGCTCCCACAGGTTTGGCGTCGTGCCTATTACGGGCGTCCGACACAAAACCTGTGGGAGCGTGGCTTGCCCGCGAAGAACGATAACGCGGTCCCACTGCCGTTCACACACCGGCCGCCTTCAACCGCGCCGCATGCTCAACAAACAACCGCACCGGCTCTGCCCCCTTGCCCACCAGCCCCAGCGACTGGTTGACGATATCGAAGTGATCCATCGGGTATTCATCACCGATCACCGTCCCCAAATGCGAGCTGTAACGCCCGACCATCCCGTCGCAATGCCCCGCTTCACGCACAAAGGTCCTGGCAAACAACCGGCAACTGCGGTTTGTCCCGTCGAACAGATTGCACCCGCGATCGGTCTTGCCTGGCTGCAAGGTTCCGGACCAGGAGTAATAACGCACGCCATTGACCACTTCCGGACCATGCCCGCCCCAAGTGTCAGGCAGACCTTGTGGATAACGCTGATTGAACAGCGCCACGCCCGCCGTGGTCAGGGATTGGTGCGAAGCCGGGATATCCACCGGCAGTCTCGGCCCGCGATAGCCGGTTTCCAGCAGGCACATCAACGCGCTGATCAGCCACAGTAAAAAGCTCAGCAGCCGGCCCTTGGCGCTGTCAGCCGGATAATGGGTGTGCAGATGGTCCGCCAGCTCCGAGCCGTGATTCGGCCCGGCCACCGAGGTCACTGAAGCCACCTGGTCCGGGCGTTTTGCCGCGGCGTAACGGGCGGTCAGCGAGCCTTGGCTGTGGCCGATCAGGTTGACCTTCTCGGCACCGGTTTCGCGCAAAATTTCCTCGATGCGTGCCAGCAATTGCTCGCCGCGTACCTCGGTGGAGTTGAGCGGCGAGACCTGCACCGCAATCACGGTCGCCCCATCCCGGCGCAGCGCCGAAATGATTCCGTACCAATAGGGATAGAGCAACAGACGGATAAAACCGAGCATCCCCGGGACCAGCACCAAGGGGTAACGCGTGGCGGAACCTTGCGACATGGATAAACATCCTTGTGATCGGTGAGATGAAGCAAGGCCGGATGCAAGGCATCAGCCAAGCATCGCCACCCAAGATGACAACTCAACGACCAGTCTATGACATCGCCTACTTCAACCCCACCACACCCGCCACAATCAGCCCGACCGACACCAGCTTGAGCGCTGTCAGGCTTTCGCCGAGCAGCGCAAAGCCGAGAAACACCGTGCCCAGTGAACCGATGGCGGTCCAGATCGGGTAGGCGATGCTCACTGGCAATTCGCGCATGGCCAGGGTCAGGAAGTAAATCCCGCCTACCGCGGCCACCACCGTAATGACTGACGGCCAGAGCCGGGTGAAGCCTTCGGCGTACTTCATGCCCATGGCGAAGGTGACCTCGAACCCGGCGGCGATCAGCAGGAACAACCAGGCCATCTAGAACTCCCTGGCCAGCGCCAGCAGACGCTGCTCGGCCTCGGCCACGGACACCTGGAAGGTGCGTTCGGCGGACTCTTCGCCCTCGGCGGCGACCACCGTGACATCGGTGATGCCAATAAACCCCAGCGCCGTGCGCAGCAACGGATCGGCATGGTTCATCGCTTCAAGTTCACCGCCGGGGCCGAAACCAAAACCGCCGCGACTGGTGACGATCAACGCCTTCTTGCCCTGCACCAGCGGCTCGTACTGAGCGACGCCGTTGTCCAGGGTGTGATTGAACGTCAGCCCGAGCCGCACAATCTGGTCGATCCAGGCCTTGAGGCCGCTGGGCACGCTGAAGTTGTACATCGGTGTGGAAATCACCAACAGATCATGGCCGAGCAACTCCCCCACCAATTCATCGCTGAGTGCCAGGTCGGCCTGCATCGACAGTGGTCGCGCTTCGGGTTCCGGATGAAAAGCGGCCGCCACAAACGCTTCGTTGACAGCTGGAATCAACGCCCGACCGACTTCACGGCGGGTCAGTTGCGACTGCGGGTTGCGGCCCTGCCAGGCGCAAAGAAACACCTCGGCCAAACGCCGCGAATGTGATCGGTCGCCACGGGGGCTGGCGTGAATGGCAAGAATTCTACTCATCTGAATCTCCTTGAAGGGCTAAACTGAAACGGCTTGTGCTTGCAGCTTGAAGCGTGGAACCGCCGCTCTTCAAATGAACAGAAATCAGTCTGGATGAATCTATTTCATCCATGGAGTTTTAAATGTTTGCTTCGTTGCCGCTGACCGCCCTGCGCGCCTTCGAATCTGCCTCGCGCCTGTTGAGTTTCAAGGCCGCCGCCGAAGAGCTCTCCGTGACGCCGACGGCGGTTTCCCATCAGATCCGCTCCTTGGAAAACTGGCTCGGCGTGCCGTTGTTCGAACGACTGCCCCGGCAGGTGCGCCTGACCGAATGCGGCGAACGGCTGTTCCGCAGCCTGCACGGCGCCCTGCTGGAAGTGGCGCAAAGCGTCGATACCTTGCGCCCGCAACGCAGCGGCACGAACCTGACGATTTCCACCACAGCCGCGTTCGCAGCCCTTTGGCTGGTGCCTCGGCTGGGACGTTTTTACGCCCGCCATCCGAACATCAGCCTGCGCCTGGACACTCACTGTGAAGTCATCGATTTGCATCAGGACGCCAGCGTCGATCTGGTGGTGCGTTACAGCCTCGACGATTACCCGAACCTGTATGGCCTGTGCCTGTTCGACGAATCCTTCGGGGTCTATGGCTCGCCCGAACAAGTGACTCTGGCAGCCAGTCGGGTACCGACGCTGATTAGCGTGCGCTGGCACAACTCCAAGTTGTACGCACACGGCTGGGAGGCCTGGTGCGCGCAGTCCGGTGAAACCTGGTTAACCGAACAACCAGCGGTGCGTGAATACGACGAAGAGCATTACGCCCTGCAAGCCGCCATCGCCGGGCAAGGCCTGGTGCTGGCGAGCAATATTTTGGTGTCGGAGAGTGTGGCCAGCGGCTTGCTACTGCCCTATCGGGGGGACATTCAGGTCGACGGGGCCGGATACAGCGCGCTGTGCGTACCGGGCCGTGAACGGCATCCGCCGGTGCGGGCGTTTTTTGCGTGGTTGCAGGAGGAGGCTCGATTGTCGGGTCTATTGCCAAGATCGCAGCCTGCGGCAGCTCCTACGGGAGAACGCATTCCTCTGTAGGAGCTGGCGAGACCTGAAAGCAAAGATCGCAGCCTTCGGCAGCTCCTACAGGGGATAGCGTTTATCCGCGAAATCGCGGCGAACACCACATTTGTAGGAGCTGCCGCAGGCTGCGATCTTTTGATCTACCGGGTGGGTTTGACCGTCACCGGCGCCTTGCCCGCCTTCATCTGCTCCAGCAACGGCGCACACTGATTCGGCTCACCACCGCTGGGCGCTATCAATGCCAGCAAGCCCGCCGCTGGCGCGGCGATCACACCCAGTGCAACCATCCCGGCCCCACGAAGCATCAACGGCACCGGTTTCACGCCCGCATCCGGCTTGATGAACTTGCCCCGCACATACAGCGGCGAACGTAGCGAAATCAAGCGCCAGCCCTTGGATTCCGGAGAAATGGTCAGGTCCAGTTGCTCGGTCGCCATGTTCGCCGTGCCGTCGACGTAGACGATCGCGGTCTCGGTATCGAAAACGAACAGCCGCGTGGTTGCCAGACCGGCCTTGATCTCGAAATCGGCCGCCGCGCAATTGATCTTCACTTCCTTGTCGCCAAAGATCTTGCCGACCACATAGTTGCCGACATTGAGCCCCGCCAGCTCCATCAACTCACGGCTGATAGCGCCGTCATTGATCAGCATCTTCAAATTGCCATCGGCAGTGCCCAGCAGCTTGGCTACCGAGTTGCCCCGACCGACAAGATCGGCGTCGCCATTAAGCTCACCGAAACTGGTTTTCATCCGCTCCAGGGTGGGGAACAACTGCTTGAGCTTGAACTTACGCGCCGTCAGTTTGGCCCGGCCTTCCAAAGGCTCGGTGCGCCCGTCCAGACGAATCTGCGCATCCAGATTGCCGCCAGCCACGCCGAAACGCAGGGGTTCGAGGCTGAGCACGCCATCGGTCAGTACCACATGGGTGTAGAGATCGTTGAACGGCAGTTTTGCGCTGTGGACGATGCGTTTGCCGGTGAATTCCACATCTGCGTCCATGTCGCGCCAGCGTTCAGTCCTGAACTCCTCGACCGGCAGCAGCTTGTCCGCCGGCTGCTTGCTTTCACCGCCGCGATCCTTTTGCTTGGCGTTGGAATCGGCACCGATCAATGGGGCCAGGTCGGTAAACAGCAGTTGATTGGACTCCAGCGCCCCGCTGAGCTTGGGCCTCGGCTGGCTCGCCACGTAGGTCAGGCTGCCATGAATGTCACTCTGGCCGATGGTGCCGTTGAACGCCTCATAGCGGTACACCGCCCCGCCCGGCTCATTCAACTTGGCAACCAAGTGCCCGTCGGTGGCGTAAGGCGGAGTATCCGGCAGGGTTACGCCGATCAGCGGATAGAGATTACCCAGGCTGGCACCGGCCAGTTTCAGGCGCAGATCCAGGGCGCCGAGGTTCAATGGATCGGTGAGCGTGCCGGCCATCTCGACGCTGGTGTCGGCGATCTTCATTTGCGCCTGAAGCGGAAACGGCTTGGAGGCGTCCTGTAAAGCCAGCAAACCGCCGGTCTTGCCCTCGCCCGCGAGATTCTGACCGTGGTATTGGCCTTTGACCTTCAATGCGAAGGCGTAATCCTGTGGCGAGCCACCCTTTTCAACCGCTTTTTTTGCCGCTTTGCCTCCGACAATGTCGCTGAACGGAATCGGTTTGCCCAACGGATCGATGAGCAGATCAAGCTGAGTCTTCAGCTTCTGATCGTCGAGCGTGACGTGTCCCTTGTCGAAGCCGATGGCACCGATGTCCAGCGCCCAGTTCGAAGGCTCGGCATTCGGGTCTTTGGGGTCGAACTTGAATGTCCAGTTGGCGCGGCCGTCGGCCAGACGCTGCAGGTCGGCATTGGGCTCGCTCAGGTCGATACGCGGGATCACCACCCGCTGCGCCAGCAAGGCCAGCGGCGAAATGCGCAGCTCGACGCGTTTGAGGGTGGCCATCTGCGGTTGTTTCGACCAGTCCGGGTTGCCCAGGCTCAAATCCTCAGCCACCACATGCGGCCATGGCACCCAGGCCCGCCAGCCGCCCTCGTCAGGCTCGCGCTGCCAGATCACCGCAAGGTTGCCATTGATGGCGAACGGACGATGCAGTTCTTCGGACACTTTGGCGTTCAGGGGCGGTTTGATCCGGTTCCAATCGAAGAACGCGATGATCAGCACCAGGACGGCCAGCAGGACAACGAGGCTGGCGAAGGTCCAGGCAAGAATTTTACGAGTGCGCGTCATTGCACAGGGCTCCTGAATACGACTGAGCGCCCCGACAGCGACGCACTGATGAAACGTTAGGCCAGAACTGGCCTGCCATGAAATCTAGGACTGGGAAATGGCACGCAGGTTTAACCGAATAGGCACTTAACACTCAAATAATCGGCCGGGGACACCCTGCTCCCTCATCCGGCGTTACCGCACCCGCACTTTTGCGAGGCGAGAACGGGTCGAAAATACCCACCTCAGTGCAAAAAAGCTCGCCGGAAACGCCCGTTCTAGAGCGCTGCGGCCGAACAATCAATTCTGTTGATTATTACCATTGCGTTTATGAACTTTTGTATCGACTTATCGAGAGTAGCATTGCCCTCGTACCCACTTTATCGCCCTCCCAAGGAGCAACCCATCATGAAACGCGAATTACTGCTTAGCCTGACCCTCTCGATGTTAGCCAGCACCGCTTTTGCTTTGCCGGCCGCTGATCAGGCCACTCCACAAGTCAAAGACAGCCACTCGGTGTTCAGCCAGACCGTTGCCGCTGATGGTTCCGACCGCACTCCACAAGGTCAGACCCTGGCCGAAGGTGGCAATGATCGCCTGAAAGAAAAAGGCCTGATCACTCAAGATGGCTCGGATCGTACTCCACAAGGTCAAACCCTGGCTGCCGACGGCTCCGACCGCACTCCACAAGGCCAGACCCTGGCTGCCGACGGCTCCGATCGCACTCCACAAGGCCAAACCCTGGCCGCTGACGGTACCGATCGCACCCCACAAGGCCAGACCCTGGCTGCTGACGGTTCCGACCGCACTCCACAAGGCCAAACCCTTGCTGAAGGTGGTTCCGATCGCACTCCACAAGGCCAGACCCTTGCTGAAGGTGGTGGTGACCGTGTAATCGAACGCAACAGCGCTGTGAGCTAAGCCCATGGCGGCCCCGAAAAAAAGCCCAATCCCCGGATTGGGCTTTTGACTTCATAAAAGCTGCATTTCCCCGCGTGATCCCCCGATAGTCGTTCGACGCCAGCGAAGCCGATTTGCTAGAGTGCGCCGCTGTCCCTGTCCAGAAAACACCTTTGCGATGCTGCCCCGCGCCGAACAGAAACAACAGACCCGCAACGCCCTGATGGACGCTGCCCGCCACTTGATGGAAAGCGGCCGAGGATTCGGCAGCCTGAGCCTGCGCGAAGTGAGCCGAACCGCCGGGATCGTCCCCACCGGTTTCTACCGGCATTTCGCCGACATGGATGAATTGGGCCTGGTGCTCGTGAGCGAAGTCGGTCAGACCTTCCGTGAAACCATCCGCCTGGTGCGCCATAACGAGTTCGTCATGGGCGGCATCATCGACGCCTCGGTGCGGATCTTTCTCGACGTGGTCACGGCCAATCGCTCGCAGTTCCTGTTTCTTGCCCGCGAACAGTACGGCGGCTCGCTGCCGGTGCGCCAAGCCATTGGCCGCTTGCGCGAAGACATCAGCTCGGACTTGGCGGCGGACTTGTCGCTGATGCCGAAACTGCAGCATCTGGACATCGCGGGGCTGGGTGTCATGGCTGATCTGATCGTCAAGAGCGTGTTCGCGACCCTGCCGGACATTATTGATCCACCGGCGCAAGCGTTGCCGGAGCATTTGACGCCACAGGCGAAGATTACTCAGCAGTTGCGCTTCATCTTTATCGGACTGAAGCATTGGCAGGGACTCGGCAGTACCGAGTGACCTGTTAAAAGATCGCAGCCTTCGGCAGCTCCTACGTGGATCGCATTTCCCTGTAGGAGCTGCCGAAGGCTGCGATCTTTTTTATGCGCCGCAAATCGGTGCAGCAAATCCTGTCACGCACCAAGTTGCGGCAACATCCAGCATCGCCAACCAAGTACCGACAGGCATTTCCTACGCCTCCCCCGATTGGCAAGCCCCTTGCTCTAGCCCTGAGCATTGTCCATTGCTGGAAGCCTTCCGATGCTGGTGATTCATCGCAGAATCGACCCTCAACCCGTCTGGGCCGCCGAGTTGCACCTGACTTTCGAAGCCCGGAGCAAAAGCCGTTTGCGCTGTTTCAGTGCCGAAGGTGAGGACGTCGGGTTATTTTTGGAGCGCGGTCAGCCGCCGCTGTATGACGGCGAATGCCTGCAAGCCGAAGACGGGCGCGTCGTTCGCGTCTGCGCTCGCCCCGAACAACTGCTGCACGTCACCTGCGCCAACGCCTTCGAACTGACCCGCGCCGCCTATCACCTGGGCAACCGCCATGTGGCCTTGCAAGTCGGTGATGGCTGGCTGCGCCTGCTCGACGATTACGTGCTCAAGGCCATGCTCGAACAGCTTGATGCCAAGGTCGAGAACATCGAAGCGCCGTTCCAGCCGGAACACGGTGCTTACGGCGGCGGTCATCACCACTCGCGCCATGGCGATGAGGATTTCAACTACCCGCCGAAACTGCACCAGTTCGGCGTGCGTTTATGAATCCAGCCTGGGCACTGCTGCGTCTGGCCAGCCCGCAGCTGCCGATTGGCGGATACAGCTATTCCCAGGGTTTGGAGATGGCTGTGGATAACGGCCGCGTGAACGACCCCGACAGCGCGCGGCGCTGGATCAGCGATCAGTTGCTGCTCAATCTCGCGCGTTTCGACGCGCCGCTACTGCTCGCCCATTGCACCGCTGCGGCTGAAGAAAACTGGGCCGAACTGCTGCAACGCTGTGAAGAGCATCGCGCCAGCCGGGAAACCCGTGAGCTGCATCAGGAAAGTCGGCAGATGGGTTATTCGTTGAAGCAACTGCTCAACGGTTTACCGGAACTGGATGCGCCGGCCCGGGCCTTTCTCGACCAATGCCCTGAACCGCATCTGGCCCTTGGCTGGGCGCTGGCGGCCCGCGCCTGGCAGATCAGCCCGCAAGATGCGCTGGCCGCCTGGCTCTGGAGCTGGCTGGAAAACCAATTGGCGGTGCTGATGAAAACCCTGCCCCTGGGCCAGCAAGCCGCGCAGCGCCTGACCAGCGAACTGCTGCCGCTGCTGCAACAGGCCCAGCAAGACGCCACCCGAATCAACCCCGAACACATTGGCAGCGCCGCTTTCGGCCTGTCGCTGGCGTGCATGGCCCATGAGCGCCAGTACAGCCGACTGTTCCGTTCCTAGGGCCTTTTACTTTGGAGAATCACATGAATGCACAACCTCTGCGCGTCGGCATCGGCGGCCCGGTCGGTTCCGGCAAAACCGCCCTGACCCTGGCCCTGTGCCTGGCCTTGCGTGACCGCTACAACCTCGCCGTGGTGACCAACGACATCTACACCCGCGAAGACGCCGACTTTCTGGTGCGTAACGAAGCCCTGGCGCCTGAGCGAATCATCGGCGTGGAGACCGGCGGCTGCCCGCACACGGCGATCCGCGAAGATGCCTCGATCAACCTTGAAGCCGTGGATCAACTGAACCGACGCTTCCCGGGGCTGGACCTGATTCTGGTGGAGTCCGGTGGTGACAACCTCTCGGCCACCTTCAGCCCGGAACTGTCGGACCTGACCATCTACGTGATCGACGTTTCGGCCGGCGACAAGCTACCGCGCAAGGGTGGGCCGGGGATCTGCAAATCCGATTTGCTGGTGATCAACAAGATCGACCTCGCACCGCTGGTAGGCGCCTCGCTAGAAATGATGGACAGCGACACCCAACGCATGCGCAACGGCAAACCGTTCGTCTTCAGCAACCAGAAAACCGGCCAGGGCCTGGAAGCAATCATTGCCTTCATCGAACGCCAGGGCTTGCTGACTGCGGCCTGATCACACTTATCAACAAGGAAGCTTATCCATGACACTGAAACGCATTCTGGGCGCCATGGCCCTGCTGCTGACCCCGGCCATCGCGTTCGCTCACCCGGGCCACGGCGACAATGGCTTGATGGCCGGCATCAGCCACCCGATCGGCGGCCTCGATCATTTGCTGGCAATGGTTGCCGTGGGCTTGTGGGCCGCGCAGCAGAAAGGCGCCGCGCGTTGGGCGCTGCCGTGCACGTTCGTGGGCACGATGCTGATCGGCGGCCTGCTGGGTTTTGAAGGGCTGAACCTGCCGGCGCTGGAAAGCGGGATTGCTGCCTCGGTATTGGCGTTAGGCCTGGCGGTGGCTTTGGCGGTGCGTCCGCCGTTGAGCCTGGCGGTGGGTGCGACCGCATTGTTCGCGCTGTTTCATGGCGTGGCGCATGGTCTGGAGTTGCCGGATATGACGAGCCCTTGGGCGTATGCGGCTGGGTTTGTGGTGGCGACGGCGGCGTTGCATGCAGCGGGTTATGCGGTGGTTCGCGTGCTGCCTCAAGCGGCAGCACCACTGGTTCGGCTGGCGGGTGCGGCTTCGGCGACGACTGGGGTGTGGTTGCTGGCGGGTTGATTTCTTTATCGTCAGTTATGGCCTCTTCGCGGGCAAGCCTCGCTCCTACAGGAATTGTGTTGGTCGCGGTGCGCGGACAACAAATAACCTGTAGGAGCGAGGCTTGCCCGCGAAGGCGGCCTGACAGACACCGCCTCTCTCAAGCCTGCCTCTCTGCTACCATGTCGCGCAATCGCCCCTGCCGTGACGACGCCAGCCAATGCCCTCTGTTTCCCGCTCTGCTTCCCAGCCTGAATTGACCGCCCTGTTCGCCTCGGTGCAACAGCACTTCCAGGACGTGATCGTGCCTCTCTGGCAGGGCCCCGGCTGGAACGCCGACATGGCATTGCCGTATGAAGCGCTGGACGCCGAGCATCAGCCGCTGCCACCGCAGCGCTACCGGGCCATGGCTTGCGCGCGGCAGCTGTACCTGTTTTCCAGCCTGATCGGCCAAGTGCCTGAGGCCGAAGAACGGGCGGCGGCACTGTTCCGCTCCTTGCAACAGCATTTCCACGATGCCGAGCATGGCGGCTGGTTCTACAGCATCGACCCGCAAGGTGCGCCGCTGGATCAGCGCAAAGACCTCTACACCCACGCCTTCATCCTGTTCGCCTGCGCCCATTACTGGGACAAGGTTCGCGAACCGCTGGTGGAGTCGGTGCTCAACGCCACGCTGGAAGTGTTGGCGCAGCGCTTCGCCACAGGCGACGGCCTGTACGAAGCCAGCCTGGACCGTGATTGGTCCTCGCTCAACTCCGGGCCGCTGCAGAATCCATTGATGCATTTGGCCGAAGCCTTCCTCGCCATCCTTTCGGTGCGCGAGGACGTTGCTGTGCAGAGCGCGCTTCTCAAGTTATGCACAGCCATGCAGAAGCGCTTCATCGATCCGCAGCACGCGGTATTGATGGAAAAGCCGCTGGGCGCTGTGGATAACTGGTTCGAGCCAGGCCATCAGTTTGAATGGTATTTCCTGCTGGAGTCCTCACCCTTGCTGCGCGGCTCCAAACTGCATGCGTCGCTGGACCGCGCCTTTACGCTTACCGAGCAACTGGGCGTGGATCAGCAGACCGGGGCTGTGCGCGCGATGCTGGAACTGGACGACCATCCTCGTGATGCGACCCAACGCATCTGGGCCCAGGCTGAATACCTGCGAGCCCTGACCTTGCGCCCAGGCAGCGAAGCCTCTGTGCAGCGCCAATTGCAGGCGCTGCAACAGCGCTTTTTGCATGCGGGGGGCTGGTATGAGTGTCGCGATGAACATGGCGAAGTAAGCCGCAAGGACATGCCTTCGACCACGCCTTATCACTTGGCGACCTGTTATCGCGGGTTGGTCAAATATTTGCGCTGACTGGGCGATTGCTTTCGCGGGCAAGCCTCGCTCCTACAGGTCATGTGTCGTTCGCAGAATCGTGATTCAACACAAAACCCGTAGGAGCGAGGCTTGCCCGCGAATAGCCGTTACTCGGTCTCAGGCCTTGGCATTACGCTCAATGGCAAACCCGCTCCAGGTCTGGCTCACCGGCATCAGCTCGAGGCTGTTGATGTTGATATGGGCCGGTGCGTTGAGCACCCAGAAAATGGTTTCGGCGATGTCTTGCGGCTGGATCGGCTCGGCGCCGGCGTAAGTGGCGTTGTAACGCTCCTGGTCACCGGCGAAACGCACCAGCGAGAACTCGCTCTCACACAGGCCCGGTTCGATGTTGCTGACCCGCACGCCCGTACCTTGCAGGTCGCAACGCAGGTTCAGGGAGAACTGTTTGACGAACGCCTTGCTCGCGCCATACACGTGGCTGCCCGGGTACGGGTAGTTGCCGGCGATGGAACCGAGGTTGACGATGCCGGCGCCACGACCGTGAGCGATCAAACGCGGCAACAACAGGCGAGTGCTGTACATCAGACCTTTGATGTTGGTGTCGACCATGGTGTCCCAATCATCAAGATCGCACTTGGGAGCCGGATCCACGCCCAAGGCCAGGCCGGCGTTGTTGATCAGCCCGCGCAACTTGGCAAAGGACGGCGGCAGGTTGGCAATCGCCTCCTCCATGGCCTTGCGATCCCGTACGTCGAGCACCAGGCCATGAACCTCGGTCTGCTTCGACAGCTCGGCGCACAGGGCATTGAGGCGCTCTTCACGACGACCTGTCAGCACCAGTTTCCAGCCGGCTTCGGCAAAACGACGGGCGCAGGCTTCACCAAAACCGGAGGTCGCGCCGGTAATAAACAGGGTGTTGGACATCGTGTTCTCCTTGCTTCGGCTGATCGACAGCCCTTGGAATAGAAAATCAGTTGCCAGCATGCCCGGCCTTATCCACAGCGGCAACCATCGCAAAAACCGTACAAAAAACAATCAACACTGGCAACGCCATATGGGCTGTGGCTTGCAGCCATGTACGCGCACCTTATCCACAGGCCGGTCCACAGTTTCCGGGGGCAAGTGCAAAAGCTGCAAGCCGCTGTCCACAAGGCTTTGCGGGCAGATTAGAAAGTTTTTTGCTTGACCCTCGGGTGCCTGCTGTGTAACCCCGGGCAATTTGCACGACCGAGCGGTCAAACCGACGATGGCGCCAAGCCAGTAACCACGGCCCTCAGCCGACTCTTTCCAGAGTTTAACCACAGACTTATCCACAGGCTTGTCCACCTCGATTCATAGCGTGTTTACCTCTAACAAAAAGGTTGACAAAGCCGGCTCGATGTCCAGCAAAAACACCTGATCAAAAAACAACCACGTCGCTACAAGCCACGGATTCAAAGGCTTTCAGCCAGCTACTCCCACGTTATTCACAGCCAGCTCCACAGCAAACGGGGACAAGTCAAAACCGTGACAAAACAGCAGTTTGCAGCGGCTTTATGTCGCGCTTTGAGAGGTCGTGAATATTGTTTTCCACAATTTCCCTTTACCTCAAAGCACCGTCCCGTGTAGGAGCTGCCGAAGGCTGCGATCTTTTCCACAGACACCTCAAAGCAAGATCAAAAGATCGCAGCCTTCGGCAGCTCCTACGGGAGATTCTGTGGGCAAAAAAAACGCCCTGACGTTGAGTGCGTCAGGGCGTTTTTTGGGGCTCTTCGGTTTAGTGCCCGCCGAGGTAGGCGTTGCGCACCTCATCGTTCACCAGCAGCTCCTTACCGGTGCCGCTGAGGCGGATCTGGCCGTTGACCATCACGTACGCCCGGTCCGACAGTTTGAGGGCGTGGTTGGCGTTCTGCTCCACCAGGAAGATGGTCATACCGGTGCTGGCCAGTTCCCGCAGGGTCGCGAAGATCTGTTTCACCACAATCGGCGCCAACCCCAGGCTCGGCTCATCGAGCAGCAACAGCTTTGGTCGACTCATGAGCGCCCGGGCGATGGCGAGCATTTGTTGCTCGCCACCCGACATGGTCATGGCGCGTTGGGTACGCCGCTCTTCAAGCCGTGGAAACAACTCGAACATGCGCTGCATGTCTTCCTTGGCGTACTTGTCACCGATTGGAATCGTACCCATCAACAGGTTTTCCTCGACGGTCATGTCAGGGAACACCCGCCGGCCTTCCGGCGATTGAGCAATACCGTTGGACGCAATGTAGTGGGATGACTTGTGCGTGATATCCACACCCTGATAGATGATTTGCCCGTCAGCGGCCCGAGGCTGGCCGAAGATCGACATCAGCAGGGTCGATTTGCCGGCGCCGTTGGAGCCGATCAGGCTGACGGTTTCACCTTCATTGATGTGCAACGAGACTTTCTTCAGGGCCTGGATCGGCCCGTAGAACACGTCCAGTTCCTTGAGTTCGAGGATGGGTGCACTCATACCACTTCCTCTTCTTCAGCGCCCAGGTAGGCGGCAATCACTTTCGGGTCGTGTCGAATCGCTTCAGGCCCGCCCTCGGCGATGACAACGCCGTGGTCCAATACAACGATGTGGTCGGAAATACTCATTACCATGCCCATGTCGTGTTCGATCAGCACCACGGTCAGATCGTGCTCGTCGCGCAGCAGCCGGATCATCGCGCTCAGTGCTTCGGTTTCCTGAGGGTTGAGGCCAGCGGCCGGTTCGTCGAGGCAGATGATCTGCGGCCGGGTACACATGGCCCGGGCGATTTCCAGACGGCGTTGCTGACCGTAGGACAGTTCACCGGCCAGGCGGTTGGCGCAGTCCACCAGATCCACCACTTCCAGCCAGTAGAAGGCGTGGTCCAGTGCATCGCTTTCAGCCTTGCGATAGCCCTTGGTGTTGAGGATGCCCGAAAGCAGGTTGCGGTTGACCCACATGTGTTGGGCCACCAGCAGGTTTTCCAGCACCGACATTTCCTTGAACAGGCGAATGTTCTGGAAAGTCCGCGCCAGACCGGCACGGTTGATCAGGTGCGTGCCACCGAACATCTTGTAGTGGAGCCGGCTGACGAAGCTTTTGGGCGAAACGAAATCAACGGCCTTGAACGGTTCCCCGAGCATTTTGATGACATCGGTTTTCACACCATGGGCATTGAGTTCGATGTGCCCGCCGGACGCTTTGTAGAATCCGGTCAGGCAGTTGAACACCGTGGTCTTGCCCGCGCCGTTGGGACCGATCAACGCGAAAATCGAGTTGCGTTTGACTTGCAGGCTCACGTTATTCAGCGCTTTGATGCCGCCAAAGTGCATCATCAGATTTTCGACCGAGAGAACGATTTCTTCGCTCATGGCGCCACTCCTTTACGCGGGGTCACACCGGTGCGGCTGATCCGGATCAGGCCGCGCGGTCGCCAGATCATCATCAACACCATCAGGATGCCGAACAGCAGCACGCGATATTCAGCGAAGCCGCGCAGCAGTTCCGGGGCAACAGTCAGCACGAACGCCGCAATCACCACGCCGATGGTCGAGCCCATGCCGCCGAGTACCACGATGGCGAGGATCAGTGCCGATTCAAAGAAAGTGAACGAGGTCGGGTTAACGAAACCCTGATAAGTGGCGAAGAACACGCCCGCCAGACCGGCAGTCGATGCACCGATGGTGAACGCCGACAGCTTGACCAGTACGTGATTCAGGCCCATGGAACGGCAGGCGATTTCGTCTTCACGCAAGGCTTCCCACGCGCGACCGACTGGCATGCGAGTCAAGCGGTGCTTGATGTACAGCACGGCCAGAACCACCAGGAACAACACCGCGTATATGAAGTAGTACTTCACGTCCGGGTTATAGGCGATGCCGAAGAACTCATGAAACGGGACTCCGCCCTCCTTCGCTCGTTTGCCGAACTCAAGGCCGAAGAACGTCGGCAACGGAGCCGCCATACCGTTCGGACCGCCAGTCAGGGACAGCCAGTTATTGAGGATCAACCGGATGATTTCACCGAACCCCAAGGTCACGATCGCCAGATAGTCACCGTGCAGGCGCAGCACCGGGAAACCCAGGATGCAACCGGCCAACCCGGCAGTGATTGCCGCCAGCGGCAGCACCGTCCAGAAGCCCAGCCCCAGGTATTGATAACCGAGCGCCAGCCCATAGGCACCGATGGCGTAGAACGCCACATAACCCAGGTCGAGCAGGCCGGCCAGGCCGACCACGATGTTCAGCCCCAGGCCCAGCAATACGTAGATCAGCCCAAGGATGACCACGCCCAGCAGGTAGGAGTTGGAGAAAAACGGGAACACCACGGCGATAACGATCATCACCGGGATGATCCAGCGCAAGCGGGATTTGTAATCAGGCGGCAGTACATGGACCCCGGAGCCGGTACTTTCAAAGCCTTCAAGAATTCTCAGGCCCTTGGGGGTTTGCAGGAACAGGCTCAAGGCAAAGCGGCCGGCCATGACGATGGCGACAATCCATGCCACCCGGGTCGCTTCCAGGTTGAAGCCGTAGCCGTCGAGGACTACGCCGACAATCGGGCCGAACACAATCAGGGCCACCAGACCGGCAAGAATCGCGTCAACCAGGCTTCTTTTGAGATCAATGGTTTTTTTAGTGGTTGAAGACATCGCTTACACCTTCGACACAAGAGGACGGCCGAGCAGGCCTTGGGGCCGAAAGACCAGAACGAGAACGAGCAGCGAGAAGCTGAAAACGTCTTTGTAGTCCGAGTTGACCAATCCGGAGAACAGCGACTCGGAAATCCCGAGAATGATTCCGCCGAGCATCGCTCCAGGCAGCGAACCGATCCCACCGAGCACCGCGGCGGTGAACGCCTTGATGCCAATGATGAAGCCCGCGTAGAAGTCGAATGTGCCGTAGTTCATGGTGATCAGCACGCCGGCCAGGGCCGCCATCGCCGCACCGATGATGAACACGTAGGAAATTACCCGATCGGTGTTGATCCCCAGGATCGAGGCCATCTTGCGGTCTTGCTGGGTGGCGCGGCACATACGGCCGAGCTTGGTGTACTTGATGACGTAGGTCAGCAGGGCCATCCCGACAAACGCTGCAATCAGAATAAAGATCTTGGTGTAGGTAAGCTGGACGAAGCCGGTCCCGACCTCAACTCGCCATGCACCGGTCAGCAGTGTTGGTACCCCCTGTTGACGGGCGCCTTGGGAAATTTGTGCATAGTTTTGCAGGATCAGCGAAATACCGATGGCGCTGATCAGCGGTGCCAGTCGGGTGGAGTTGCGCAGCGGTTTGTAGGCGACGCGCTCGATGACCCAGCCATACACCGCCGTGACGATGATGGTGAAGACCAGTGTGCCAAGCATCAGCAGGGGGAAGGATTCAATACCGAAGTATGCCAGCAGAGCCAGACTGATTGCCGCGAGGTAAGCGGAAATCATGTAAACCTCGCCGTGGGCGAAGTTGATCATGCCGATGATGCCATAGACCATTGTGTAGCCGATGGCGATCAGGCCATAGACCGACCCGAGGGTCAGGCCGTTGACCAGTTGCTGCAGGAAAATACCATCCATAACGCAATCTCACGCAGTGAGAACCTGCACGCCTGTGCGTTGTGCGGTTCTTCTAGGGAAAATACAGATTTACGTCGGAGCAATGTCAGACGCGATCATCCCAGACACCACCGCCCCTGTGGGAGCTGCCTTGCCAGCGATAGCGGTAGAACATTCAACAAAATTGTCGTCTGTCAGGCCATCATCGCGGGCAAGCCCGCTCCCACAGGGAACTGAGGGATCAGGCGATCGCGTCAGCCCTTACTTCTGTTTTTCCAGCTGGTGGTATTTGCCATCCTTGTCCCACTGGTAAACCACGTAGTCGGAGACTTTCAGGTCGCCCTTGGCGTCCCAGGTCTTCTCGCCCATCACGGTTTTGACCGGGTTTTTCTTCAGCCACTCGGCGGCTTTCTCGCCACTGTTGGATTTGGAGCCATTGAAGGCTGCGGCCAGGGCCTGGACCGAAGCATAGGCGTACAGGGTGTAGCCTTCAGGCTCGGTGCCTTTCTTGCGGAACTCGTCCACTACGGTCTTGCTGTCTGGCAGCATGCGTGGGTCGGCACCAAAGGTCATCAGCACGCCGTCAACGAATTGCGGACCGCCAGCGGTGGTCACCAGCTCGTCGGTTACGATGCCGTCGTCGGACATGAACTTGACGTCTTTGAGACCTTGCTCACGCAGTTGACGAACCAGAGGACCGGCTTCCGGGTGCAGGCCACCGAAGTAAACGACGTCGGCGCCAGCGCCGCGGATTTTGGTGACGATGGTGCTGAAGTCTTTTTCGCCACGGGTCAGGCCTTCATACAGCACCGGCTTCACGCCGCGCTTTTCCAGCTGGGCCTTGGTGGCGTCCGCCAGACCTTGGCCGTAGGTGTCCTTGTCGTGCAGGACCACCACTTTCTTGCCCTTGAGTATGTCGACGATGTAGTCGCCGGCCACGATGCCTTGCTGGTCGTCACGCCCACACATACGGAACATGGCACTCAGGCCGCGCTCGGTAACAGCCGGGTTGGTGGAACCTGGAGTGATCGCGATAATGCCTGCTTCGTCGTAGATCTCGGAGGCCGGGATGGTCGACGAGGAACAGAAGTGACCGACTACGCCAGCGACTTTCTGGTTGGTCAGGTCCTTGGCGACCGTCACAGCCTGTTTCGGTTCGCAGGCGTCATCGCCTTTGACCAGTACGATTTTTTCCCCGTTTACACCGCCAGCGGCGTTGACCGCATCAGCCGCTGCCTGCGCACCCTTCATGTACTGCTCGCCAAATGCCGCGTTGGCGCCCGTCATTGGACCCGCTACGCCGATCTTGATGTCAGCCTGAGCAAACGCAGAAACACCCAACGCAGTTGCCACTGCGAGGGCCAGAAAGCCTTTCTTGTAAAACGTCTGGGACATGAGGTGGTGCTCCAAGGTTTTTTTTAGTTGGCACTGCGACTTCACTGAATGCTCAGAGCAAGGGCCGTGCCATCGGTTTTTTATTCTTAAAAAAGTCGCTGCCTTGTTGTTATTTCGACTGTTTCGGGCCCATTTTCATTGGGCGTGCAACCGTCTAAACCGCGGGAGGTGAAACCATTTATTTTTAAAGGCGCAACCCGCGCGCGCCATCATTGCAACCGCAGCGCCAAACAATGTGCAACCAGCCTGTAACAGCTCGCGTCACCGAACTGCACACTACTGGTGCGGAACTGCTACAACCCGCACCACTACAGGCTAGCCGCTTCGCTGAAAAGCGCCGCTTCCAGCAACATATTTCAACAATCAGATGACGATCCGCAGGCACTGGCCTGCGTGATACAGCGAAAATCCAGCCTCATACAGGCAGCTTCGCAGCCCCACACCCGCCAATGGCTGCATGGGCGCGAACGGAATCGGCAAAGCCTGAGGATTTCCATTACACAAATAATCGGCAAAGGCTTTGCCGACCACTGTACCGGTGGTCACGCCCCGACCGTTGTAACCGGTGACAGCCACTAAACCCGGCGCCGGCTCGAACAGGCGCATCAAATGATCGGGGGTGAAGGCGATGCAACCGGTCCAGGTGCATTCCCACTCCACCGGCTTCAGGTACGGGAAGTAATGCTGCTGAACGCGGTCAGCCCAGGCTTTCAGGAACCAGGTCGGTTTCTGGTTGCCATTGCCGAGACTGCCGAGTAACAGTCGCCCGTCCTTGTCTCGCCGAATACTACTGAGCACCTGCCGGGTGTCCCAGGAACCCTGACCTCCGGGCAGAATCTGTTGCGCGGCGTCTTCGGTCAGCGGCACCGAAGCCACTTGATAGTAATAACCGGGGAAAAAGTTGCGCCGCAGCTCCGTCCAGTCACCTTCGGTATAGGCGTTGGAGGCGATGACCACCTGCTCGGCCAGCACCGAACCCTGGGCGGTTTGCACCGACCAACGCTGGCCCTGACGTTCGAGCCGGGTCACCGGGGAGTGATCGAACAGCTGACCGCCAAGGCTGATGGCCGCGTTGGCCAGCCCCGTGGTGTAGGCCATCGGGTTGATCGTGCCGGCACGCCGATCGAGCAAGGCGGCGGCAATTTTTTTGGTGCCCGTTGCTTGCTCGCAGGCTTGACCGGTTAGTAGTTCCACCGGCGCACCGCGACGTTTCCATTGTTCTTCGCGACTGCGCAGATCCGCTTCGCCACGCGCGTTGTGCGCCATGTGCAGCGTGCCTTCGCGGCGTAACTGGCAATCGATGGTGTATTTGTCGACCAGGCTGAACACCAGCGACGGCGCCGCACCCAGCATGCGGTTGAGCTGACTGCCGACCGCCTCGCCGAAGCCTGCTTCGATTTCATCCGGTGGAATCCACATCCCGGCGTTGACCAGCCCGACGTTACGCCCCGAACCGCCATGCCCGGCGCGATGCGCTTCCAGCACACAAACACGTTTACCTTGTTCCAGCAGATGCACCGCCGCCGACAGCCCGGTGAAACCGGCACCGATGACGCAGACATCCACCGTCACCTCGCCTTTGAGCGCCGCGTTGTCGGGCCTTTGCGGCGTCAGTTTTTCCCACAGACACTCTTCGCGTAACGGCATTGCCAGACTCCAACAGAAACCTAACAAACACATCCATTCCAGTGTGGGAGCGGGCTTGCTCGCGAAGGCGTCCGTGTATTCAGTATCTATGTAACTGAAAGACCGCTTTCGCGAGCAAGCCCGCTCCCACATTGGATTTTCATTGGATCAAAGATCTGAGCTCATTTCAGTCGAACGTAATCCCCTGAGCCAACGGCAATTCCAGCGAATAGTTCACGGTATTGGTCTGACGGCGCATGTATCCGCGCCATGCATCCGAACCGGACTCACGACCACCGCCCGTCTCCTTCTCGCCGCCAAACGCGCCACCGATCTCTGCGCCGCTCGGGCCGATGTTGACGTTGGCGATGCCGCAATCACTGCCCACCGCCGACATGAACCGCTCGGCTTCACGCACGTCGGTGGTGAAAATGCACGACGACAGGCCTTGTGGCACGGCGTTGTTCAGGCGCAGCGCCTCTTCGAAATCGTTGTAACCGATCACGTACAGGATCGGCGCGAAGGTTTCGTCGCGCACCACATCGCTCTGTTCCGGCATTTCGACGATGGCTGGCGAAACGTAGTAAGCGTTGGGGAATTTGTCTTCCAGCTGACGCTTACCGCCAAACACCCGGCCGCCTTCGCTCAAGGCCTGCTCAAGCGCGTCCTGCATGTTTTCGAAGCTGTGTTTGTCGATCAGCGGACCCACCAGATTGCCTTCCAGCGGATGGCCGATGCGCACCTTGGAGTAAGCGGCTTTGAGGCGGGTGATGATTTCTTCCTTCACCGACTCATGGGCGATCAGGCGACGCAAAGTGGTGCAACGCTGACCGGCGGTGCCGACGGCGCTGAACAGAATCGCCCGTACGGCCATGTCCAGATCGGCGCTTGGGCCGAGGATCATTGCGTTGTTGCCGCCCAGCTCAAGAATGCTGCGGGCAAAACGTGCAGCGATTTTCGGTGCCACTTCGCGGCCCATGCGGGTGCTGCCGGTGGCGCTGACCAGCGCGACACGCGGGTCATCGACCAAGGCTTCGCCAGCATCGCGACCACCGATGATCACTTGGCTCAGGTGTGGCGGGGCATCGCTGAAATTTTTCAGGACGCGATCAAACAGCGCCTGGCAGGCCAATGCGGTCAGCGGGGTTTTCTCCGACGGTTTCCAGATCACCGGGTTACCGCAGACCAGCGCCAGCGTGGCGTTCCAGGCCCAAACGGCGACCGGGAAGTTGAACGCACTGATCACGCCAACGACGCCCAGCGGGTGCCAGGTTTCGCGCATATGGTGGCCAGGACGCTCGGAGGCGATGGTCAAACCGTACAGCTGACGGGACAGACCGACCGCGAAGTCGCAGATGTCGATCATTTCCTGAACTTCACCCAAACCTTCCTGAGTGATCTTGCCAGCTTCCCAGGACACCAGCTCACCGAGGTCGGCTTTGTACTCGCGCAGGATGTCGCCCAATTGACGCACCAATTCGCCACGGCGCGGCGCCGGAACCTTGCGCCACAGTTCGAACGCATGATCTGCGCGACTGATGTGCTGCTCGACTTCAGCGGCGCCTTCCCAGTTCACGGCAGCGATACGGCTGCCATCGATAGGCGAATGCACCGGCACTTTGCCGTTCTGATACAGGGCCGGGTTCACACCAAGACGATCAAGCAATGCGGCAACCATGGGTCACTCCTCAAGCAAAAAACAGAAGACGTGCAGCCGGATTAACCCGGCTGATCAGACCTGTAGTTTTAGCGCTCCCGAGGTTACCCAACAAACGACCTTTAAGAGAGATATCATTCCGTTTATTCATGCTGCGAATTTGCCGGTAAAAAAAAGAGCATAGAGAAACAAGAAAAAGGACCACCCATGCTGAATAAACGCTACTTGCCGTCGATCACCGCTCTGCAGTGCTTCGAGGCCGTGACCCGGCATTTGAGCTTCACCCGTGCCGCCGAAGAGCTGAACCTGACGCAGAGCGCCGTGAGCAAACAGGTCGCGCAACTCGAAGAATTGCTGCAACACCTGTTGTTCCGCCGGGTGCGCCGACGCCTGCAAATGACCCCCGCCGGCGATTTGTACCTGGTGGAGGTACGAAAAATCCTCACCCAAGTCGAAATGTCGACCCATTACCTGCGTTCCTACGGCGGTGATACCGAAGTCTTGCGCGTCTCGACGCCTCCGACCTTCGGTGCGCGTTGGCTGGTGCCACGCTTGAAAGGCTGGCGCCTGCGCCATCCGTCGATCCATCTGGACCTTTGCAGCGAACAGGAAGCCGATGATCTGCTGCAAGGTCGCAGCGACTTGGCGTTCTACTTCGGCCAGGGCTCTCGGCCCGGCACCGAAAGCCTGAAGCTGTTTGGCGAGGAACTGGTGCCGGTCTGCGCGCCGGGCAGCCTTCCGGACACGCCGTTCACCGACCCCACGCAACTCACCGACCTGGTCCTGCTGCAAAACGCTTCCCGGCCCCAGGCCTGGCACGACTGGTTCGACAGCCAGGGCTACCACACCGAGCACAGCTACCACGGCCCGCGCTTTGAAACCTTCTACATGTGCATCCGCGCCGCCCAGGTCGGCTGCGGCGTGGCGCTGCTGCCGAAGTTTCTGGTGGAAGAGGAATTGGCCGACGGCAAACTGGTCATTCCCTGGAAGCATGCAATGCCCAGCACCGACGCCTATTACCTGGCGTATCCGGAGCATTCGGCGGAAGTACCCAAGGTGCGGGATTTTGTGAAGTGGATGCTGGAGCAGATTGATAGTCCTGACCTGTCACAAATTTAGTGCCGCACTCAGTACCTGTAGCGAGGGAGCTTGCTCCCGTTGGGTCGCGCAGCGGCCCTTCAATCTGACAACCCGGCTTGTCAGGATCACTGCGGCCTCACGAAATAACAAAGAGCCCGTCGACAACGCTGGTTTGCGCGAGGCGTCCGCGCAAATCATCGTCGATAACTGGATCATCCATGCTGTATAGCCGCACCTTGCGATACACATCGATTCGATTGATCTCCTGACCGAGATATTCCCAAACAACACGCGAACACGCGGGAGTGCGATGGTCCGCAGCGGAAACGCCAATTTTCAAGCCATTGAGCCGAGTAATACAGCTTTTGAAGCTAGGAATAAGGATGGTTTGGCTGACTTCGTTGGAGGTCAGCGATTCGTAATCAATGAGAAACAAGCGATCCTGTAGGTAGTAGGCTACTCCCACATACCGATACTGCTCATACTCCTCTTCCGCGCCGACTATTTGTAAACGCTCATTTCGTTCGTACACGAAGTGCTGGTCTTCTTCATATACATGCACCAAAGCGCAAATAATAGAGCCAGGCTCCGTCATCGCGTGGTAATACTCATAGTAGTAACCCGTATAGGCTTTTATTTGCAAAGAAGACTGTTGCCGAAGGTGTTCAAGTATTCGTTCCGGCGCCGACACCTCGCGAGAAGAGTTTATTCGCACCGCCTTGCCACCAACAAGGTTGACAAACTGATCTGTCGGCAGACCTATTTCGAACTCTTCCACCCCAAAAAAATCACAAATACGCTTTAGGTTAAAAGCTGTTGGAACGCTATTCCCACATAAGTATTTATTAAATTGCCCACGATTAATCCGAAGTTTCCTACAGACTTCAGCGACAGATCGGTAGTGACTACACAGCAGCCTTAAGTTAGCCGGAAGAAAATCACGCATACAAGCCTTCACAGTAGTGCCAGAAGGCTCAAATATAGCAGCAACTCGCATCACTTTTAACCAACTTGCGAAATTGCGACAACGATAAATGACCGGATATTACGGGACCTGAAAGCTTTCAGGAATCGCCACACTATCAATCCGCCAGCACTCTAAATAGCAAGGAGCTTTGAATGCTTGACGTCATCAATGACTTTCTCTCTGGAAAGGTTTTGATACCTTTAGTTCTTGGACTTGGAACCTACTTCACCATCCGGTCACGATTTGTACAGCTTCGCTACTTCGTCCACATGATTTCGGTATTACGTGGCAGCTCGCATACCGGCAACACCCACTTGAGCTCATTGCAGGCATTGACGCTCTGCCTTGCCGGACGGGTCGGAACCGGCAATATCGTTGGCGTCGGCATTGCCGTGAGCATGGGCGGCCCCGGTGCGGTGTTCTGGATGTGGATGACAGCTCTATTGGGTATGTCGAGTAGCTTTTTCGAATGCGCATTGGGTCAACTCTACAAACGCTGCGATGCAAACGGTCAATATCGTGGAGGCCCGTCCTGGTACATCCAGCATGGCCTGGGCAAACGCTGGCTCGGTACGATTGCCGCTCTCCTGCTTTTGGTGACCTTCGGGTTTGCCATTAATGGCCTTGAGTCTCATGCCGTATCGCACTCTCTCAACAATGCCTTTGGTTTATCGACGACATGGTCCGGACTCACGCTGTCTTTGTTGCTGGGCATAGTGTTCGTGGGCGGTATAAAGCGTATCGCGGCGGTCGCCGATTTATTGGTTCCCCTTAAGGTTGTTGCCTATATCGGTGTAACGCTTTACGTGATCGTGTTGCAAATCGACCAGGTCCCCGGAGTGCTGCTCAGCATTGTCAAAAGCGCGTTCGGACTGGATCAGGCTTTTGGCGGGCTGGTGGGCAGTGCAATCATTATGGGGGTGAGGCGCGGAGTGTTCTCCAATGAAGCAGGACTGGGCAGCGCGCCTAACGTCGCCTCTGCGGCAAAAATCGCCCATCCGATAGCACAAGGCGTGGTGCAGGCGTTCAGTGTCTTCATCGATACCATCGTTATTTGTACGTGTACCGCGTTGATCATTTTGCTTTCTGGTTTTTATGCTCCCGGTTTCGAAGGCGACGGTATTGCGTTGGCACAAAACTCGCTTGCTGAGGTAGTAGGCGATTGGGGCCGGATGTTTATCAGCGTGGTACTTGCCCTGTTTGTGTTCACGGCAATGCTCTACAACTACTATCTGGGAGAAAACAGTTTACGATTCATCTTCGCAGCGCCGCATAAATCATTAGTTACGTACCGCATATCCGTATTGATGCTGGTCTTTTGGGGTTCGGTTGAAGACCTTTCCACGGTGCTCGCGTTTGCCGACATCACCATGACACTTTTGGCCTTGGTCAACCTTGTTGCGATGACACTGCTATTCAAAGTCTGTACGCGAATCCTTGGCGACTATGATGAACAACGTCGCACTGGAACAAAAACCCCCGTTTTTGACTCAAGCAAATTTAGCGATCTGGATCTCGATTTGACAGCTTGGCCCGCGATAACAAATCCTCTCTCGCCGAAGAACTCTGTTTGTGCGGATCGGCCCGCTGCTAAAGCTCAGATCGCGTAAATTTCAATGAACGCTGAGCCAGCGCACTTATGCGGTGGTTCAGCCGACAAGCAATGCCCAGGCAATATCAACACCCATAAAAAAACAATTACTCGCGCCCTCACACCCCAAGCGCGCTCAAGGAGTTCGTCTGTGAATCGCTATCAGCCTCTTAAATCTAACGCATCTAACACTCCAACTTTTTATATAGACTCGCACATCGCACCCCACCTGTTATTTGAAGATGCCTGCTTCAGAATACGCGCTGCCACGAGCCTTTTAGAGGCGTTGACCTCTGTAACCGTTAAACATACTAATGATGCTGATTTCTTCCGCCTGATACTTCCAGCCTATTTATTGCTACAGGACGGTGTCGACGTGCTGGACCAAATAACATTCAAAGGAGTGTAAATCGTGGCCAAATCAGCGACCCATGAAATGATAAAAGCAGCAATGATCAAGGCAATTGAAACAGGGCTTATTCCTCGTCACTCCCACCTTGATGGCTATGTAAGAAGCTGGGAAAGCCTGGCGCTCGTCATCCAGGCAGCGCTTGAGGCAACAGCAGATAATTGAGGAACCACAGGTGTTTGCATTTGAAGGGGCCAGCAATATGTGATTATTCCATCATGAACACAAAAAAAACTGGCTATCCCCACCCCTGATATGCGCCACTAGCCCCATTCATTGAAACAGCTGCAACGTCGCTGCCACGGGCCGCGGCCAGCCTGGAGACCCCTTATGAGCGAGAGTGTGTTTGCCGATCGCATCGTGCAGAACCTGCTCGACACCGACTTCTACAAACTGACGATGATGCAGGCGGTGCTGCACAACTACCCTAACGTGGAAGTCGAATGGGAGTTTCGTTGCCGTAACAGCGAGGATCTGCGCCCGTACCTGGCGGAGATCCGTTTCCAGATCGAGCGACTGGCCGAGTTGAGCCTGAGTGCCGATCAGTTGAGTTTCCTGGAGCGCATCAGCTTTCTGAAACCGGATTTCCTGCGTTTTCTCGGGCTGTTCCGCTTCAACCTGCGCTATATCCACACCGGTATTGAAAACGGTGAGTTGTTCATCCGTCTGCGCGGGCCGTGGCTGCACGTGATTCTGTTCGAAGTGCCGCTGCTGGCACTCGTCAGCGAAGTGCGCAACCGCTATCGCTACCGGGAAATCGTCCTGGAACAGGCCCGCGAGCAGCTCTATCGCAAGTTCGACTGGCTGACCGCCAACGCCAGCGCGGACGAATTGTCCGAGTTGCAAGTAGCCGATTTCGGCACCCGCCGTCGCTTCTCGTACCGTGTACAGGAAGAAGTGGTGAACGTGCTCAAGCATGACTTCCCCGGTCGCTTCGTCGGTACCAGCAACGTGCACCTGTCCCGGGAGCTGGACATGAAGCCGCTGGGCACTATGGCCCACGAATGGATCATGGCGCACCAGCAACTCGGTCCGCGGCTGATCGACAGCCAGATTGCCGCCCTCGACTGTTGGGTCCGTGAATACCGGGGATTGCTGGGAATCGCCCTGACCGACTGCATCACCTCCGATGCCTTCCTCAACGATTTCGACCTGTTCTTTGCCAAGCTCTTCGACGGCTTGCGCCACGATTCCGGTGACCCGGTGCAGTGGGCGGAAAAAGCCATCGCCCACTATCACAAGCTTGGCATCGACCCGATGAGCAAGACCCTGGTGTTTTCCGACAGTCTGACGCTGCCCAAGTCTCTGGAGATTTTTCGGGCATTGCGCGGTCGGATCAATGTCAGCTTCGGCATCGGCACCAACCTGACGTGCGATATTCCGGGTGTCGAACCGATGAGCATCGTGCTTAAAATGACGGCCTGCAACGGCCAGCCAGTGGCCAAGATTTCTGATGAGCCTGGCAAGACTCACTGCAAAGACCCGAATTTCGTCGCCTATTTGCGACATGTTTTCCAAGTACCTGCCGCCATTTCAAGCCCATCTAGCAAGGAGTGAATTCATGCAAGCCGTACAGCGTGAGATTGCTGAACAGCTCAAGGTCCAACCGCCCTTCGCGGATCAACTCGCCCTCGAGGCGGAAGTTGCCCGGCGGATTACCTTCATTCAGGACTGCCTGGTCAATGCCGGGCTCAAGACGCTGGTGCTGGGCATCAGCGGCGGCGTCGACTCCCTGACCGCCGGCCTGCTGGCCCAGCGCGCCATGCGTGAACTGCGCGAGCGCACGGGTAATGCCAGCTACAAGTTCATCGCCGTGCGCCTGCCTTATGGCGTCCAGTTCGACGAACATGATGCCCAGGCCTCAGTGGACTTCATTGCCCCCGATGAGCGCCACACCGTAAACATCGGCCCGGCGGTCAAATCCCTGGCCAGCGAAGTGGCGGCCTTCGAGGGTAAGGAGGCGGTGCAGAAAGATTTCGTGCTGGGTAACACAAAGGCGCGGATGCGCATGGTCGCGCAATACACCATCGCTGGCGCGGCTCACGGCCTGGTGATCGGCACCGACCATGCGGCAGAAGCGGTAATGGGCTTCTTCACCAAATTCGGTGACGGCGCCTGCGACCTCGCACCGCTGAGCGGCCTGGTGAAAAATCAGGTCCGGGCGATTGCCCGCAGTTTCGGCGCACCGGAGTCGCTGGTGGAAAAAATCCCGACCGCCGACCTAGAAGACCTGTCGCCGGGCAAACCGGACGAAGCGTCCCACGGCGTGACCTACGCCGAGATCGACGCCTTCCTGCACGGCGAACCGGTGCGTGAAGAAGCGTTCAAGATCATCTGCGACACTTACAAAAAGACCCATCACAAGCGTGTGATGCCGTTTGCGCCTTGAGGACCTTGCCCTTATAGAAACCTGTAGGAGCTGTCGAGTGAAACGAGGCTGCGATCTTTTGATCTTGCTTTTAAGATCACAATCAAAAGATCGCAGCCTCGTTTCACTCGACAGCTCCTACAAGGATTCGGCCTGGCCCAATAATGAGCACAAAAAAAGCGTCCCTAATGGACGCTTTTTTTGTGGGTTCGATTCGATTACTTCAGAGTAACCGTACCTTTCATCATCGAGATGTGGCCCGGGAACGAGCAGAAGAAACCGTACTTTTCAGCAGCATTGAGCTTTGACACGTCAAAAGTCACCGAGTCTTTTTCCTTGGCGCCGATGAGCTTGGTGTGAGCGATGATGCGGGCATCACCTTCTTTCAGGTAGTCCTTGTCGATGCCGGCAGTCAAACCATCGGTAGCGATCGGCTGCATGTCGGCTTCTTTGCTCAGCACCCAGTTATGGCCCATCACGTTTTTTGGCAGGCTGCCGGAGTGGGTCAGCTCAACGGTGAAGGTCTTGCAGCTTTTGTCGATTTCAATGGCCTTGGTGTTGAAGGACATCTGATCGGTGGAGTCGATGGTCGTCTTGCACTCGGCAGCCATCAATTGGCTGCTGGCCAGTGTCAGCAGGGATACTGCAACAAGTTTGGCAAACATGGTGAATCTCCAAGGCAGGGTTAACAAAAGTGCTAATGGACAGAAGACTGCCTGAAATCTTCGCAAGTTCCTATGACCTGAATCAAAAATTGTATACAACTTTCGAGCTATGACACTCATCGAAACAATCTACCAGCCAGACGTCTGGCACGGCCCTATCATCAGGACCGTCATCTCTCATCCGGAGCGCCTGTCATGTCTTTCAACCGTTTTTTGAGCAGTTTGCTCGCCGCTTATGCCTGTGGCGCCAGCGGTACCTGTGAAACACCTGAACGCGAGGTTTAACCCTTGGAACGAGGCAAGCCTGCCTTTACTCTGTGGCCCTGATGACCATGGAGTAAGGCATGTCTTTAGCGTCCGTTTGTGTATTTTGCGGTGCCAGCACTGGCACTAACCCGGCTTATCGTGAAGCGGCTGTCGCCCTGGGGCGAGCATTGGCCGAGCGCAAGTTGACTCTGGTCTATGGCGGCGGCGCCGTCGGGCTGATGGGGATTGTGGCCGATGCCGCGCTGGCGGCCGGCGGTGAAGTGATCGGAATCATCCCGCAGAGCCTCAAAGACAAGGAAATCGGCCACAGCGGCCTGACTCGCCTGGAAGTGGTCGATGGCATGCATGCGCGCAAGGCGCGAATGGCCGAGCTCAGCGACGCCTTCATCGCTCTGCCCGGCGGCTTGGGCACCCTGGAAGAGCTGTTCGAAGTCTGGACCTGGGGCCAGCTCGGCTATCACGGCAAACCGCTGGGTTTGCTGGAAGTGAACGGTTTCTACAGCAAGTTGACGTCTTTTCTTGATCATATCGTCGGCGAAGGCTTCGTTCGCGAAGCGCACCGTGACATGCTGCAAATGAGCGAATCGCCGCAAACCCTGCTCGATGCACTGGACGCCTGGCAACCCTCGGTACCGCCAAAATGGACCGAGCAAAAACCCAGCTAACGGCTAGGCATCGATACAGGGCAGAATATGCGCCGCTCAACCTCACCTTCGACCCCAGAGGATCGCCCATGGCTAAACCTAATTATTCCTTCGCCAAGCGTCAGAGAGACTTGGCCAAGGAGCAGAAGAAAGAGGAAAAGCTTCAGCGCAAGAAAGCTACAGCTGAAGAAGAAGCAGCAGCACTGAACCCGGATACCGAAGGCGAAGTGGCTACAGACGAAACTGAAGCACCGAAAGATCAGGCGCCCGACGCCTGAGACCCTCAGGGCCCGATGATCTGATCAGGCCCACCGGATCTGTGTCCAGGGTCAGCAACGATGTTGCTGACCCTCACAGTCCCATCTGAAATCCCTCCCCCTCACCACATAGAATCTCCCACACTGGATCTTCGTTACTCCAATGGCATTACGGTAACTCGTACCTCCGGGTCGTGGCTGCCACCGCCCAGGATCACCCCACGCAACGGCGACACATCGGAAAAGTCCCGTCCCCAAGCCAGGGTGATGTGTTCCAGCGCCGGTTGCACATTGTTGGTCGGGTCGAAATCCACCCAGCCCAGCACCGGGCAAAACACCGACACCCAGGCATGAGACGCATCGGCACCAATCAGCCGTGGCTGGCCCGGCGGGGGCTGGGTCAGCAAGTAGCCGCTGATATAGCGCGCTGCTAATCCACGGGAGCGCACACAAGCGAGCATCAAGTGCGCAAAGTCCTGGCAAACCCCGCGCCGCCTCTCCAGCACTTCCACCAGCGGCGTTGCCACTTGGGTCGCTTCGGCGTCGAAGGTGAATTCGCTGAAGATCTTCTCCATCAGCGCCTGAACCCCCAGCAGCAATGGCCGGCCTGGAGGAAAACAACTTTCGGAGAACTCGACGAAATTGCGCTTCAAATGCACGTAAGGCGATTCGAACCGGTAACGACAGGCTTCCAGCAACTCAGAAGAGAGCGGCTGACTGCTGTAGGTCAGCGCATTGCAGGTTTCTTCCCAGGCTGGCGATTGATTGAAGTCCAACGATGGTCGGGCCAGCACTTCGACCGTCAGGCTGGCGTTGACCAGCAACTCATCGTGCGGCCGCTCGAATGCCAACCGGGTCAGCGGATTACCAAACACGTCCAGCTCATCCCGGCGCGAGGTCGGGTCGGGACTGATCTGTAATTGCTGATCGGTGCAGCGCTGCCAAGCGCAAGCCCGCGGCCACAGATGCGCCAGCTGCTGGGCCAGGGATACCGGGCTGTCATAGTGATAATGGGTGTCGTGGAAAATCTGGTAATGGGCATTCATCAGACGGACACCGTGCGTTGGCTGACATCATCGACATGGGCGAAATGGCGCAAGGCCAAGCGATCCGATACTTGTCCGCTGGCATCGGCGATCTCCTGCAACAGATCGGCCAGCCCCTCTATGGCGGCGCGAACACTGGCCTCGCCAAACAGTGAGTTTTCCAGGCAACCCAGATCGAAGCGCGCCAGCCGCTCCACCAACTGCGGCAAACCTGTTTCACGCGGCGCCCCAAAGTCATCGTTCAAGCGTTTCAACGTGCGGGTCACCAGCTTTAACTGGAACAGCACCGCGTGAGGGTTCTGCTCGTCGAGCAACAACAGGTCCAGCACCGGGATCAATTGCGCCACCGCCAAATACCGCGAGCGGTAGGTGATGCTGCTGTTGCCCAGCTCCAGCAGCCATTCCAGCCCGGCCTGATCGGAAGTTCCGGTACCGCGCAGAAACGCCGCCAGGCTGCCGCTGAGAAATTGCAGCCGTTCGATCCGCCGACCGATCATCAGGAAACGCCAGCCTTCGTCCCGGGTCATGTCGTCCAAGGCAAAACCGGACAATGCCGCCAGCGACATCACCAACCGGTTGAGGAAGTCCAGCAACTCGCCGAAATCCGGCTCGTCGGTTTCCAGCGCCATGGCTTCGCGCTGCAATTCCACCAGCGCTTGCCAGTTCTCTCGTGAGAGCTTGCCGCGTACTTGCGACGCCGCCCACTGCAAGCGTTGCAGGTTGGAACGCAGGCTGAACGGCCAATCATCGCCAAGCAGCGCCGCCAGCAACCGCTCCGGCAACTCGCCCTCCTCCGGCAACAGATTCAGGCGTTCACCGAGATCGACTGCCGCCTCCAGGGCTTGCGGGTCATCGCCATCGACATAGCGCGCGAGCATGATGCGCAGCAGCCGCGCGCTGTCATCGCAGCGCTCACAGTAACGGCCGAACCAGAAGAGGTTCTCGACCACCCGCGATGGCAGATACGGATCGCGTCGCACCAGATCGTGAACGCCAATATTGCGCTGGGCTTTCCATTGTTCGCCGCTGGGCGGGCGATCGCCCAATACCCAAGTGTCCTTGCTGGCGCCACCGCGCTGCATCGACACCACTTCGGCGTCGGCTTCGGCGGCAACCCGGGTCAGCCCGCCGGGCAGTACTCGATAGCCGTCCCGACTGGCCACCGCATACACGCGCATGCCAATGGCCCGCGGTTGCAACTGACCACCTTCGGCCTGCCAGATCGGCGCCTGGGACAGCTGCGCCAATTCTTGCGCAACATAGGCGTAAGGCCGTGCCTGCATGCGCTCGGCCAGGGTCTGGCGCTGTTTTTCGCTCAAGTCACGACCAAACACCGGGGCGAAGCTCTGCGACGGAAACGCCGGTTTGATCAACAGCTCCGGCAGTTTTTCCAAGGCCTGGGCCAGTACCGGCGCTTCGCCGCACCACCAGGTCGCGATGGACGGCAGGATCAGCTCTTCACCGAACAGAAACTGATTGATCCTCGGCAGAAAGCCCAGCAACCCCGGCGATTCCAGCACCCCGCTGCCGAGTGCGTTGGCCACCAGCACCCGGCCTTGGCGCACAGCCTCGAGCAACCCCGGCACGCCAAGGGCCGAGTCGGTGCGCAGCTCCAGCGGATCGCAGAAATCATCGTCGAGCCGACGCATGATCGCGTGAACCCGACGCAGACCACTCAAGGTTTTCAGGTAGACCGTGGCATCCCGGACGGTCAGGTCGCCGCCCTCCACCAACGGATAACCGAGCTGACGAGCCAGGTACAAGTGTTCGAAATAGCTTTCGTTGAAACGTCCCGGCGTCAGCAGCACCACCAGTGGCGCTTCGTCATCGCTCGGCGCCTGACGGGCGAGCGTTTCCTGAAGGGTGCGGAAAAACCCGGCCAGGTGCTGCACCTTCAAATCGCGGTACAACTCGGGGAAGGCCCGGGACACGATGGTGCGGTTTTCAAGCGCGTAACCGGCACCGGATGGCGCTTGAGTCCGGTCCGCCGTCACCCACCAGCGACCGTCAGGTGTGCGCGCCAGATCCACGGCGTACAGATGCAGAAAGGCCCCGTCGGGCGGCGCAATGCCCTGACAGGGCCAGAGGAAGTTGTTGTGACCGAACACCAGCTCAGCCGGCAGCAGGCCTTCGGCGATCAAGCGCTGAGGGCCGTACAAATCCGCCAGCACAGCATTGAGCAAGCGCGCCCGTTGAGCGATCCCGGCCGATAATTGTTCCCACTCATCGGCGGCAATCACATGGGGCAGCAGGTCCAGCTCCCACGGTCGGTCGGCACCCTTGGGGTCGGCGTAGACGTTATAGGTCACGCCGTTTTCCTGGATCTGTCGGGTCAGCAGAGCCTGACGCTGCACCAGTTGCGCTGGCGTGCTGCGTTGCAATTGATCGAACAGTCGCTGCCAGTGCGGGCGCACGGCACCGCTGTCGTCGAGCAGTTCGTGGTAAGTGCCCGCGGTCAGCGGGTAGCGGTCAAGCAGGTCAGGCATGGAAAGCTCGGCAGACAGCAAAGAACGGTCAGACTAACGCAGGCTCATGACGCCCGGATATACGAAAAATCCGAGCGTCGCGTACGGTTTAGAAACGTCGTAAATCGAGAGTCATCGGTAGCTCGTCGTTAATTTCCAGATTCGGTATAGGAAGTTTCCCTGGCGTGTGTCCGAGACGGAAAAAACGCGCCATTCGCCGGCTCTCGGCCTCATTGGCGTTCACCGGCAGGCTGTCGTAGTTGCGCCCGCCCGGATGAGCGACGTGGTACTGACAACCGCCCAGCGAACGCCCCATCCAGGTGTCGAGCAAGTCGAACACCAGCGGCGCGTGGACCGGGATGGTCGGTTGCAGGCAGTTAGCCGGTTGCCAGGCGCGAAAGCGAACGCCGGCGACAAACTCACCGACCCGCCCCGTGGGTTGCAACGGCACCGGGATGCCGTTGCACGTCAGCAGATAACGCTGAGGCGGCAGGCCGCTGAGCTTGACCTGCAAACGCTCCAGCGACGAATCCACGTAACGCACCGTGCCACCTGCCGCGCCTTCCTCGCCGAGTACATGCCAAGGCTCCAGCGCCTGACGCAATTCCAGTTCAATGCCGCTGACGGCGTAGTCGCCGACCTTGGGAAAACGGAATTCCAGATGCGCCGCGAACCACTCGGCCCGCACGGGGTAACCGGCGGCATTGAGGTCGACGATGACATCGGCGAAATCCTGCTCGATAAAGTGCGGCAACAGGAACCGGTCATGCAGCTCTGTGCCCCAGCGCGCCAGTTTCGGCGGCGCATAAGGCTCACGCCAGAACCGCGCCACCAGCGCTCGCAGCAACAATTGCTGAGCCAGGCTCATGCGCGCATGGGGCGGCATTTCAAAGGCTCGCAGTTCCAGTAACCCTAGGCGCCCGGTGGCGCCGTTCGGCGAATACAGTTTATCGATGCAGAACTCGGCGCGGTGGGTGTTGCCGGTCACGTCGATCAGTAGATTGCGCAGCAGTCGATCCACCAGCCAAGGTGGGCACTCCTCGCCCGGCTTCGGCATTTGTGCGAAGGCGATTTCCAGCTCATACAGCGAATCGTTGCGCGCCTCATCCACCCTCGGCGCCTGGGACGTCGGGCCGATGAACAAACCGGAAAACAGGTAGGACAAGGATGGATGATTGTGCCAGTAGCTGATCAGGCTGCGCAGCAGATCGGGACGGCGCAGAAACGGTGAGTCAGCCGGGGTCGCGCCACCCAATACGAAATGGTTGCCGCCGCCGGTGCCGGTGTGCCGGCCGTCGATCATGAACTTCTCGGTGGTGAGTCGAGTCTGGCGCGCCTCTTCATAAAGAAACTCGGTGCGCTCCACCAACTCATCCCAGGTGGCGGACGGCTGGACGTTAACCTCAATCACCCCTGGATCCGGAGTAATACGGAAGTTGCTCAGGCGCGGATCGCTCGGCGGTTCATAGCCTTCCAGCAACACCGGGCAATGCAACTCCTCGGCGGTGGCTTCGATGGCGGCGACCAGTTCCAGATAGTCCTCGACCCGCTCCAGTGGCGGCATGAACAGGTACAACCGGCCTTCTCGCGCTTCGGCGCAGAAAGCGGTGCGGGTCAGCCAGTCGGCGGACTCGTCGATCTTTGGCGCACGCTCGTCGGCGGTTTGCGGTTGAGCGTGATTCTGTAGCTGGTCGGTGCCCGGCAGCTCAGGGAAATCCTGATTCGGGTCGACAGGCTGAATGAACGGATACTCCGCTGCCTTCACCCAGGGCTGCGAACCGAGTGGCAAACGATACCCCAGCGGCGAATCCCCCGGCACCAATCGGCAATGATCTTCGCGCAGATACCAGCGACCGCTCTGCCACTGATCGCCCTTGGCGGTGCGCGCCAGCGGCAGGACCTGACCGATAACCTTGTCCAGACCCTGACTGAAGACTTTGCGCAGACGCGCCCGCTCCAAAGGCTCTTCGAGACGAGAGTCTTCGGCGCTGACGTTCTGTGGCAAAGCGCCTTCGCGCCAGAGGTAATAGAAATTGTCTTCGTAGGCCGGGAATACAAAGCGTGTCGGAATTTTCAGGCGTTCGGCGACACTCGCCAGAAAACGCCCGGCCAACTCGCCATCGGCACCGTAGTCTTCCTGCTCATCGGCGATCAGCGCGCTGTTGTGCCAGATCGGCACACCGTCGCGACGCCAGTAGCAGTTCAGCGACCAGCGCGGCAGTTGCTCGCCGGGATACCACTTGCCCTGACCGAAATGCACCAACCCCTTGGGCGCGTAATGCTTGCGCATGCGCTGGAACAGTTCGGCCGACAGCCTACGCTTGTCGGGCCCTAGCGCTGCAGTGTTCCATTCCGCGCCGTCCGGGTCATCGATGGAAACGAACGTCGGCTCGCCGCCCATGGTCAGGCGCACGTCGCCTTCGAGCAGGTCGGCATCGATCTGCCGGCCCAATGCCTGAATCGTCAGCCATTGGTCTTCGGTGTAGGGCTTGGTAACCCGCGGCGCTTCCCAAATCCGCTCGACCGACATCTCGTGGGTGAATTCGCACTCGCACGGTTCCACCAAGCCACTGATCGGTGCCGCAGAGGACGGATCGGGACTACACGCCAACGGAATGTGTCCTTCACCGGCAAACAGCCCTGAAGTCGCGTCCAGGCCGATCCAGCCAGCACCGGGTAAATAGACTTCGCACCAGGCGTGCAGGTCAGTGAAATCCACTTCGGTGCCCGAGGGGCCGTCGAGGCTTTTGACATCGGCGGTCAACTGAATCAGGTAACCGGACACGAAACGCGCCGCCAGGCCGAGGTTGCGCAGCAACTGCACCAGCAACCACGCCGAGTCGCGGCAGGAACCGGAGGCATGCTCGAGAGTGTATTCCGGGGTCTGTACGCCCGGTTCCATGCGAATCAGGTAGCCAATGTCTTCGCTGAGGCGCTGGTTGAGCGCGACCAGGAAATCCACGCTCGGTAGCGGCGTGCGATCGATGCCCTCCAGATAGGCCTTGAATTTCGGCGTCAGGGGCAAGGTTTCCAGGTACGGCGCCAGCTCTTTGCGCTCATCCGCAGCGTAGGCGAAAGGGATCTTTTCGGCATAGGGCTCGAGGAAGAAGTCGAACGGATTGAAGACCGCCATCTCCGCCAGCAAGTCGACCTCAATCCGCAGCTCATCGGTTTTCTCCGGGAACACCAACCGCGCCAGGTAATTGCCCTGGGGATCCTGCTGCCAGTTGATGAAATGCTGCTCGGGCGAGACTTTCAGCGCATAGGACAGTATCCGCGTGCGACTGTGGGCAGCCGGGCGCAGGCGAACGATCTGCGGACCGAGCTCGACGGCGCGGTCGTAGCGGTAATGCGTGACGTGGTGCAATGCGACATGAATCGACACGGCGTGCCTCCTGCGAGCCTGGACGTTATCGAAAGCGGCGCAAGACTTATGCCATGCAGGCAGGTCGGACCCTTTCTTCCGTTACTCAAGGCAGTAGAGCACTAAAAGCGCGCATTGCTCGCTTTCGTGCGCGAAGGAGCGCACATAAATGTGGCGGATCGGTGGTTGAGTCGACTCAACGGCGGCGCGATGCCTTGAAGGCTTGCCTGATCAACTCGCGCTGACGGCGGATTTCAACCAGTTGGATGCGCATTTCGCGGTGGCGTTTGCTGTTGAGTAGCAGTAGGCCTAGCAATGGAAAGAGGATGCCTGCCGCATAAACGAATCGATTTGGCCGATAGGCAATAGTCGGCAACACACACAATAGACAGACCACAAAAAGCCCTGCGAACACCCAGACCCAAGCCGGTCTGCCGCGTACGACCATAAAGTTGCTATGGACCAGAACCCCTATGCAAATAACAGTGCATACGGCGAAGAATTTCGCTTCGTCTGCCAGTGGAGCGCTCACAAAGAAGTTATCGAGAAGAGCAAAGAGAGCAAGCAAACACGATATTTTCGCCACGAAGATCGCGGCGATAAAGGTTGGGAAGTAGCGCTTCATAAAATTGAGAAAAAACGGATAGTGTTCCACCTAGCGTCCCTTCTTGTTTTTCTGAAGCCCGACGGCAGATTTTGCTGCGATACGCTCATGACGTAATTCAAGCAACTTCTGGCGCATTTCTCGATGGCGTTTGCTATTAAGCAGTAGCAAACCCAGCATCGGAAATAACAACCCAGTCACATAGGCGACGGGATGCGGCTTATAACCATAAGTGGGGAGGACTGTGAGGAAACACACCAAATAGAATACGATGATGGCCCGCACACCCCAGGATCGCCCCCTGATCATGACAAAGTGGCTCAAAGCCAAGAGCAAAGACAGCACCAACGCCACAATAAACGAATACTTGCCCCGTTCAGGATCGCCTCGAAAGTAAGTACTTGAGACTAATGAAATCGAAGCAGAAAGAGCAAAACAAGCTAGAAAAAAGGCGCAGATAAAGGTCGGAAAATAGTGAGCAAGGAAAGCGTTCAATGAATACTTGCGATCCATTACTCAACCTCCTCATACAGACCAACAGCAATTGTTCTGAGGTTCCCAGCTAAGCTACTTCCTGTTAAGCCTATGGCCGCCCCCAGAGAGTCGCGAATCTGAGTGACCGTCGCGTGATTGATTTGAGTAGCTGTATAACGCTTTGCAAGCGCCCCCGAACGCTGGCGAAGCTTCAATAGTTTATTTGTCAGGCTCGGGTCTTTTAATGTTAACAATTCTTTGGTCAACGCCTTTCTTTGCTGACGGGTCAGACCTTTAGAAAGCTCGTACCAACTCCTGCCGGTCGAGACCTTCCTGGCCTGCAAGAGCCTCAGGGTGGTTAGAGTAGACGCACCGGCTCCCAGCAATGATGCCGCATCCAGTACCGGCATTGCATAGCGATACCAGTCCTCGCTGTCCATATCATCATTGGCTGATGGGTCGTTGAGTTCGTTGTACGTCCTCGTGCCTCCCACCACACACTGCGCAGTACTCGCGGCAGCAGCTGTTGCTCCAATTGCTGTTACAACCAAGCTGGCACCTGCTGTAAACGGAACTGCAATTGTGCCACTGAAAACCACGATCCAGCCCAGAATGGCACCGGCACAAGATAATGTCGTATTGACTGCCTCCCCCACTAAACGAGATTCACGTGAGTTGTTCTTTACCTGATCAGCAAACTGCGCAGGCGCAATGTACTTCTGCGCCTCGCGCAAAATGATTCGCTTGGGCCTGATACTGCAAATCGGCTTGAACTCGCGCAGGGTCACTACGTTGAATTCGGCGTCGATGTACACCACGCCCGCGCCGACAATTCCGGGATCGGCGTCGATGGCGGCGAACAGGCGTGGCAGGTTGATCTGGCTTTCGATGCGTTGGCGGGCCATGAACTGGGAGGGGCTGTAATCCATGCCGATACCCGGTAAGGGGTTGCTCATGTGAATCGTCCTTGAAGATCGGGGATCTTTATTGCCTGTGCCGCCGTCATCGCGGGCGAGCCCGGCTCCCACAGGGTTTGGCGTCGTATAGGGAAATCGGTTTCCAGGGCCGCCATTGAAGTGCGCGCAACCTTAGCAAACAGGCCGCACACTCGCTAGAAAACAAAACGCCAGCACTGAGGCTGGCGTTTTGCGATATGGCGCGGAAATTAACGCGGCACGACTGGCTTGCGGGCCGGTTTTGGCCCCTTGCCTTTGGCCGCGTCCTTGCGCTCCTTGGCCGCCTGCTGGTTGCGGGCGAACGCCGCAGCCTTGGCCTGTTCACGCTTGTCCCACGGGTTACCGCCATCGCTGGCACGTGGTGGCAGACCGGTGTGCTGGGTCAGGATCTTGGTGGTCTTTTCCCCTGCCACTTTGTGGCTGCCGGCCGGTGTCGAGTTCTTGCGACGGGCGCTCTGGTAGCTGTCGGTCGCCGGCTGATGCAGCGGGATCAACTGGTTCTTGCCCGGTCCGATCAGGTCGGCGCGGCCCATGCGGGTCAGCGCTTCACGCAGCATCGGCCAGCCTTTCGGGTCGTGATAACGCAAGAACGCCTTGTGCAGGCGACGCTGTTCTTCGCTCTTGACGATGGTCACGGCGTCACTCTTGTAAGTGACCTTGCGCAACGGGTTCTTGCCCGAGTGGTACATCGCGGTGGCGGTGGCCATCGGCGACGGGTAGAACGCCTGCACCTGGTCGGCACGGAAACCGTTGCCCTTGAGCCACAGCGCCAGGTTCATCATGTCTTCGTCGGTGGTGCCCGGGTGAGCGGCGATGAAGTACGGAATCAGGTACTGCTCTTTCCCGGCTTCCTTGGTGTACTTCTCGAACATGCGCTTGAACTTGTCATAGCTGCCGATGCCCGGTTTCATCATCTGGTTGAGCGGACCTTCCTCGGTATGTTCCGGGGCGATCTTCAGGTAACCACCAACGTGGTGAGTCACCAGCTCCTTGACGTATTCCGGCGACTCGACCGCGAGGTCATAACGCAGGCCAGACGCGATCAGGATCTTCTTCACACCCGGCAGGGCACGGGCGCTGCGATAGAGCTGGATCAGCGATGAGTGATCGGTGTTCAGGTTCGGACAAATGCCGGGGAACACGCACGAAGGCTTGCGGCACGCGGATTCGATTTCCGGAGTCTTGCAGGCAATGCGGTACATGTTCGCAGTCGGGCCGCCGAGGTCGGAGATCACCCCGGTGAAGCCTGGGACCTTGTCGCGGATCTCTTCGATTTCGCGAATGATCGACTCTTCGGAACGGTTCTGGATGATCCGGCCTTCGTGCTCGGTGATCGAGCAGAACGTACAGCCGCCGAAGCAACCGCGCATGATATTCACCGAGAAGCGGATCATGTCGTAGGCAGGAATTTTTTCCTTGCCATACGCCGGGTGCGGAACCCGTGCGTAAGGCATGCCGAACACGTAGTCCATTTCTTCAGTGGTCATCGGAATCGGAGGCGGGTTGAACCAGACGTCCACTTCGCCATGCTTCTGCACCAGCGCGCGGGCATTACCCGGGTTTGTTTCCAAGTGAAGCACGCGGTTGGCGTGAGCATAGAGAACCGCATCGCCACGGACTTTCTCGACCGATGGCAGACGGATCACAGTCTTGTCACGCGTCATCTTCGGGCTGGCGAGGATCTGCACAACCTTGGCTTCGCTCGGGTCCTCAACCGGACCCTTTTCCTGCTCGATGGCGCAGGCCTGAGTGTCCTGGGTGTTCACATACGGATTGATGATCTTGTCGACCTTGCCCGGACGGTCGATGCGCGTCGAGTCGACTTCGTACCAGTCTTTCGGCGTGTCACGACGAATGAACGCGGTGCCGCGCACGTCGGTGATGTCTTCGATCTTGTGACCGTAGGACAGGCGTTGGGCGACTTCGACGATCGCGCGCTCGGCGTTGCCGTAGAGCAGGATGTCGGCGCAAGCGTCGATCAGGATCGAGTTACGCACCCGGTCCTGCCAATAATCGTAGTGGGCGATGCGGCGCAGGGAGGCTTCGATGCCACCGAGCACGATCGGTACATTCTTGTAGGCTTCCTTGCAGCGCTGGCTGTAAACCAGGCTCGCGCGATCCGGACGTTTGCCCGCCAGGCCACCGGGGGTGTAGGCGTCGTCGGAACGGATTTTCTTGTCGGCGGTGTAGCGGTTGATCATCGAGTCCATGTTGCCGGCCGCGACGCCGAAGAACAGGTTTGGCTCGCCGAGCTTCATGAAGTCGTCTTTGGACTGCCAGTTCGGCTGTGCAATGATCCCGACGCGGAAGCCCTGGGCCTCCAGCAGTCGGCCGATGATCGCCATGCCGAACGACGGGTGGTCGACGTAGGCATCACCGGTGACGATGATGATGTCGCAGGAATCCCAGCCAAGCTGATCCATCTCCTCCCTGCTCATCGGCAGGAATGGCGCCGGCCCGAAACATTCGGCCCAGTACTTGGGATAGTCAAATAACGGCTTGGCTGCTTGCATGTCGATAACCGGTGTTGGCTTTCATTGAATTTCGCGGGCGCGGAATATAGCACAAAATTTGACCAATTCCGACGGCTATGGTCGGAAATTGCGACGACCCCATCGCGGGCAAGCCCGCTCCCACAGCTTCGGCGTGATCCCTGTAGGAGCGAGGCTTGCCCGCGAAGAGGCCCGACCAGACAACGAATAATTTACTCGTCGTCGAAGTTGTAGCTGCCCGGCGCCAAGTTTTCGAAACGGGTGTATTTACCGATGAACGCCAGTCGTGACGTGCCGATCGGGCCGTTCCGCTGCTTACCGATGATGATCTCGGCGATGCCTTTATGCTCGGTTTCCGGGTGGTACACCTCATCCCGGTACACGAACATGATCACGTCAGCATCCTGCTCGATCGCTCCGGATTCCCGCAAGTCGGAGTTGATCGGGCGTTTGTTCGGTCGTTGCTCCAGGGAGCGGTTGAGCTGGGACAGCGCCACCACCGGGCAGTTGAATTCCTTGGCGAGGGCTTTCAAGGAACGGGAGATCTCGGAAATCTCGTTGGTCCGGTTGTCGCCGCCGGAACCTGGAATCTGCATTAACTGCAGGTAGTCGATCATGATCAGGGCGATGTCACCGTGCTCCCGCACCAGACGCCGGGTCCGCGCGCGCATCTCTGACGGGCTGATACCGGCCGTGTCGTCGATGAACAGCTTGCGATCGTTGAGCAGGTTGACCGCCGAGGTCAGGCGTGGCCAATCGTCGTCGTCCAGGCGACCGGCCCGGACCTTGGTCTGGTCGATACGCCCAAGGGACGAAAGCATACGCATGATCAGCGATTCGCCTGGCATCTCCAGTGAGTAAACCAGTACGCACTTGTCGCTGCGCAACACGGCGTTTTCCACCAGGTTCATCGCAAAGGTGGTTTTACCCATGGATGGACGACCGGCGACGATGATCAGGTCGGAAGGCTGCAAGCCGCTGGTCTTCTCGTCGAGGTCGGTGTAACCGGTGGACAGGCCGGTGATGGCGTTGTCGGTGTTGAACAAGGTGTCGATGCGGTCGATAGCCTTGGTCAGCAGGTCATTCACGCTCACCGGGCCGCCGGTTTTTGGCCGGGCCTCGGCGATCTGGAAGATCTGCCGCTCAGCTTCGTCGAGAATCTCTTCAGCCGTACGGCCTTCCGGGTTGAAAGCGCTGTCGGCAATTTCGGTGGCGATGCCGATCAACTGCCGCAACGTCGCGCGCGCACGAACGATTTGCGCATAGGCCTTGATGTTGGCGACGGACGGCGTGTTTTTCGCCAGCTCACCCAGGTAACCGAGGCCACCGACTTGCGAGGTCTGACCTTCCTTGTCCAATTGCTCGGCAAGGGTCACGACGTCGATCGGGGAGTTCTGGTCCGCCAACTTGGCGATCGCACGAAAGATCAGACGGTGGTCATGACGATAGAAATCGCCGTCCGAAACCTGATCCAGCACACGCTCCCAGGCGTTGTTGTCCAGCATCAAACCACCGAGCACGGCCTGTTCGGCCTCGATGGAATGCGGCGGCACCTTCAGGGCAGCGGTTTGCAGATCGTATTGCTCGGGAGCGGAGATATCGTTCATGGCCACTTGGTTTGTTAGGAAAAGCAGAAATTATGAGAATCAGGAACTGCAGAAAGACAAAGGGCACGACCTGTAAACAGGATCGTGCCCGATGTTACCGGCAAGCACCCGAGGGTGCCAGCCGACAAGTGCTGCTTAAGCTGCTACCACGACAACGCGTACGGTGGCTTCAACTTCGGCGTGCAGGTGCACGGCTACGTCGAATTCGCCTACGTTGCGGATGGTGCCGTTCGGCAGACGAACTTCGCTTTTTGCAACTTCAACGCCAGAGGCGGTCAGTGCATCAGCGATGTCGTGGGTGCCGATCGAACCGAACAGCTTGCCTTCGTCACCAGCGGTGGCAGTGATAGTCACTTCCAGCTCAGCCAGTTGGGCGGCACGGCTTTCAGCCGAAGTTTTACGGTCTGCTGCGGCTTTTTCCAGCTCAGCGCGACGCTCTTCGAACGCAGCCAGGTTGGCAGCGGTCGCAGCGGTAGCTTTGCCGTAAGGCAGCAGGTAGTTACGACCGTAACCAGCCTTAACGTTCACTTTGTCACCCAGGTTGCCCAGGTTGGTGACTTTTTCCAGAAGGATCAGTTGCATGTGAAAATCCTCTTAACTTTTAACCTTCACCGTTCGCGTTATCGGCATCTTTCGGTGCCGAACGACCGCGAAAATCAATCAGGCTGTCGACGATGGCCAAGACCACCAGCAACGGATAGATCAGCTGCATGAACAGCAACAGCGTGACGTACAACCCCACCAGCCAGAATTTGGCCAGTCGCTTTTGCGCCACCAGCCCGTGAATCAGGGCCAGCCCGGCGAACACCAGCGGTACGCTGCACAACGGTGTCAACATGGCCATCTGCGAGCCTAAGTTAGGCCCCAGAAGCATCAACACCAGCAGCAACATCGCCGGTAAAAGCGGGATTCGGATGGCGCGAAACTCGCGACCAAAACCACCCGGGTTGTACAACAACGCCTGCCAGTAGCGCCCGACAATCAGGCTCAGCACACTGACGATTTGCAACAAGGCCGCAATCAGGCCGGTCAGGACCGGTGCAATCAGGGACGCGAAACGCGCTTGCTCGTCTACCGACAATTGCTGGTAGACATCACCGAGTAGCGACGGCATGACTTTTATCAAAGCCTGCGCCAGCATCTCGATCTGGGGCGCAAAAGCCGCCCCCAGCACCACTGAAAACACCAATCCCATCGCTATGCTGACCAGCAGCACGCGGTTCCAGGACTCGCTTGCGCGCAAAACCAACGCAAGGCTCGAAGACCCCAGCAGCACCAGAAGTGCCCGTGGGTCGTCGGAGTAAAGCCACCAGATCAACGCCGGCAGCAGTCCCAGAGCAAGAACGCCCAAGGCGTCCCTCAATCCGCGCCGCAGGAGCACAAGGCATCCGGCGGCAGCACCCAACCAATACAACAACGGCAGCGTTGCGCATCCAGCCACTACCAGAGTGGCCTGCATACGGCCGCGCATGATGAACTCAGCTAAGGCGCGCATGCATTCAATCCTTTGCTACGTGTCGACTGCCCGGTCTCAGCGGCCGTGGCTGTCGGTGTAGGCCAGCAGGGCCAGGAAGCGGGCGCGCTTGATAGCGGTGGCCAGCTGACGCTGATAACGAGCTTTGGTACCGGTGATGCGGCTTGGAACGATTTTGCCGGTCTCGGATACGTAAGCTTTCAGAGTGTTGAGATCTTTGTAATCGATCTCTTTCACGTCTTCAGCGGTGAAGCGGCAGAATTTACGACGACGGAAGAAACGTGCCATTTGATAGGCTCCTTAAAAGGTCCGTGGATTACTCGTCAGCGTTATCGCTGGCGTCGCTGTCATCACCATCAACGCCTTCGGCGTCGGAGTGCTCAGGACGGTCGCGACGCTCACGGCGCTCACTGCGGTTTTCTTCAGCCTTGAGCATCTCGGATTGGCCGGTAACGGCTTCTTCGCGACGGATGACCAGGTTACGGATCACTGCATCGTTGTAGCGGAAGTTGTCTTCCAGCTCGGCCAGGGCCTTGCCAGTGCACTCAACGTTCAGCATCACGTAGTGAGCCTTGTGAACATTGTTGATTGCGTAGGCCAGTTGACGACGGCCCCAATCTTCCAGACGGTGGATTTTGCCGCCGTCTTCTTCGATCAGCTTGGTGTAACGCTCAACCATGCCGCCGACTTGCTCGCTTTGATCCGGGTGGACCAAAAAGATGATTTCGTAATGACGCATGAATGCTCCTTACGGGTTGTAGCCTGCCGCTCAAAAGCGGTCAGACAAGGAGTGAATGACACTTATGGACTTGCTTGCGATAGACACATGCGTGCCTGCCGTCACAGCAAGGGGCGCAATTGTAGAGAAGGGACAAGAGAGGCGCAAGGCAATTGGTGAATATTTGAACAATCACCTCGACTGGAAAGCCGAGCACCTGTAGGAGCTGTCGAGTGAAACGAGGCTGCGATCTTTTGATCTTTAAAAGTCAAAGTCAAAAGATCGCAGCCTTCGGCAGCTCCTACAGGGTTGTGTCAGGACTTTTTGGCGGCTCCCTTGACGCCACGCTGGCGCAGGGCCTCGAACAGGCACACACCAGTCGCCACGGACACATTGAGACTGCTGACACTGCCCGCCATTGGCAGACGCACCAGATAATCGCAAAGATCGCGAGTCAGGCGGCGCATGCCGCTGCCTTCCGCGCCCATGATCAGGATGGTCGGGCCGGTCAGGTCTTGCTGATACAACTCCTGCTCAGCCTCGCCCGCCGTACCGACGACCCACAAGCCGCGCTGCTTGAGTTTTTCCAGGGTGCGCGCCAGGTTGGTCACAGCCACCAACGGAATCACTTCCGCCGCGCCGCAGGCGACTTTACGCACCGTCGGGGTCAGGGTGGCTGACTTGTCCTTTGGCACGATCACCGCCAGCGCACCGGCCGCATCGGCCGAACGCAGGCAAGCGCCGAGGTTGTGCGGATCGGTCACGCCGTCGAGCACCAGCAACAGCGGTGCGCCTTCAGTGCGATCGAGCAATTCGTCGAGCATCGCCTCGCCCCAGACCTGACTCGGACTCACGTCCGCGACCACGCCCTGGTGCACGCCTTCTACCCACGCATCCAGCTCACGACGTTCAGCCTGACCGACCGCCACGCGATTTTCGGCAGCGAGTGCGATCAGCGTCTGCACCCGCGGATCACTGCGGCCTTCAGCCAACCAGATCTGCTTGACGCGTTTTGGGTGATGACGCAGCAACGCTTCTACAGCGTGCACGCCATAGATCTTTTCCAACTGACTCATGACTTGGCCTTAGGTTTACGCGACCCGCCGCTTTTGGCTGGGGCCGAACCCGCTTTCGGCGGGCCTTTACGATGTTTGCTCGGTTTGCCGCCGGAGGCCTTGTCAGGCGCCGACCGCCCGGTCTTTCCCCCAGACGCCGCTTTACCGCCGCTTTTCGCTTCAGACAGCAACGCCTGTTTCAGTTCACGACTTTTGCGCAACTCGGCATTTTTTGCCGCGGCATCGCTCGGGCGATAGGCTTCGACAGCCTTTTCCTTGGCAGGACGACGGCCGGTTTTGGCCGGTGCCGGCTCTGCAGCCGATTTGGTAGCAGCGCCGGCAGGAGCAGCAGTTTCAGTTCCACGCTTCTTGCGACCGATCGGCGCGCTGATGGTTTTTTCAGCCATCTCGAAGTCGATCTTGCGCTCGTCGAGGTCGACGCGCATGACGCGCACTTCAACCGTGTCGCCAAGGCGGAAGCTGCGACCGGTACGCTCACCGGCGAGGCGGTGGTGCACAGGATCGAAGTGGTAGTAATCACCCGGCAGCGCGGTGACGTGCACCAGGCCTTCGACGTAGATGTCGGTCAGCTCGACGAACAGCCCGAAACCGGTCACGGCGGTGATCACACCCGGGAACGATTCGCCCACACGGTCTTTCATGAACTCGCACTTGAGCCAGTTCACTACGTCACGGGTCGCTTCGTCGGCACGGCGCTCGCTCATCGAGCACTGCTCGCCGAGCTGCTCCAGGATCGCTTCGTCGTACGGGTAGATGCGCGCTTTCGGAATGATCATCGCACCGGCACGGCGAACGTGCGGCGTGTCCATTTTCGAATGGATGACGCTGCGAATCGCCCGGTGCGTGAGCAGGTCCGGGTAGCGGCGAATCGGCGAAGTGAAGTGGGTATAGGCTTCGTAATTCAGGCCGAAGTGGCCCTGGTTATCAGCGCTGTACACCGCCTGGCTCAACGAACGCAGCATGACGGTCTGGATCAGGTGGAAATCCGGACGGTCCTTGATGCTGGCCAGCAAAGCCTGGTAATCCTTCGGCGACGGACCATCCTTGCCTTTGTGCAGGGACAGGCCGAGCTCGCCAAGGAAGGCGCGCAGTTTTTCCAGACGCTCCGGTGGCGGGCCGTCATGGACACGATACAACGCAGGGATTTCGTGCTTTTTCAGGAATTCGGCAGTGGCCACGTTGGCCGCCAGCATGCATTCCTCGATCAGCTTGTGGGCGTCGTTGCGAACGGTCGGGCGGATTTCGGCAATCTTGCGCTCGGAACCGAAGATGATCCGGGTTTCCTGCGTTTCGAAATCGATCGCGCCGCGCACATGACGAGCCGCCAGCAGAACCTTGTACAGCGCATACAGCTGCTTGAGGTGCGGCAGGACGTCGGTGTATTCACCACGAAGCTGACGCGCTTCGGTGGCTTTCGGCGTTTCCAGCATCGCGCTGACCTTGTTGTAGGTCAGGCGAGCGTGGGAGTGAATCACCGCTTCGTAGAAGCAATAATCGGTCATCTCGCCGGATTTGGAGATGGTCATCTCGCAGACCATGGCCAGGCGATCGACGTGCGGGTTCAGCGAGCACAGGCCGTTGGACAGTTGCTCTGGCAGCATCGGCACGACACGCTCGGGGAAGTACACCGAGTTGCCACGAACCTGGGATTCGTTATCCAGCGCCGAACCGATTTTCACGTAGCTGGAAACGTCAGCAATCGCCACGTACAACTTCCAGCCACCGGAGAACAGGCGCAGCTTGCCCGGCTTGGCTTCGCAGTAGACCGCATCATCGAAGTCGCGTGCATCTTCGCCGTCGATGGTCACGAACGGCAGGTGACGCAGATCGATGCGCTTCTCTTTGTCTTTCTCTTCGACTTCCGGCTTGAGCTTGGCGGCTTCTTTGAGCACCGCTTCAGGCCAGACGTGAGGAATATCGTAGGTGCGCAGGGCGACATCGATTTCCATGCCCGGCGCCATGTAGTTACCCACGACTTCGACCACGTCGCCTTGCGGCTGGAAGCGTGGCGTCGGCCAGTGGGTGATCTTCACTTCGACGAACTGACCGATCTGGGCGTTGGCGTTGCGACCCGGAGTCACCAGCACTTCTTGCTGGATCTTCGGATTGTCCGCGACGACAAAACCGATACCGCCCTCTTCGAAGTAACGACCGACGATGGTCTCGTGGGCACGGGACACCACTTCAACGATCATGCCTTCGCGGCGACCGCGACGGTCGAGACCGGAAACACGGGCCAGGGCACGGTCGCCATCGAACACCAGGCGCATTTGCCCCGGGCTCATGAACAGGTCATCACTGCCGTCATCCGGGACCAGGAAGCCGAAGCCGTCACGGTGACCGCTGATGCGGCCCAGGATCAGGTCGAGCTTGTCCACCGGCGCATAAGTGCCCCGGCGGGTATAGATGAGTTGAGCATCGCGCTCCATGGCGCGCAGGCGGCGGCGCAGGGCTTCGATCTGGTCTTCTGTGGTCAGACCAAACTCTTCGACCAGCTGCTCGCGGTTAGCAGGCGAACCTCGATCAGCAAGGTGCTGAAGGATCAGTTCGCGGCTAGGAATAGGGTTTTCATATTTTTCCGCTTCACGAGCGGCCTCGGGATCGAGGGACTGCCAATCGGCCATTAGAGAGTTTTCACCTTGTCTATATGCGGGTTAGTTTGGCATAGGCGTAATGAAACGGGAAATTTCAGGCTATGACAGCCCATCTAAAGCCCTTTATCGACACTGCAAAGCTGATTTGAATACCACTGGAGAAATTTTCCAGGTTTTTTCGATGCCGGGGGTTTACAGTTAAAAAGACGCTCCGTATAGTGCGCGCCATCGACGACGCACACGCGCTGCCGATACTGCCCAGATGGTGAAATTGGTAGACACGCCAGCTTCAGGTGCTGGTGACCGCAAGGTCGTGGAAGTTCGAGTCTTCTTCTGGGCACCAATTTCGAGCTTGAGATTAGAACAATTTCAAGGCTCACACAAAACCCGCGAAAGCGGGTTTTTGCATTTCAGGCTTCCGATTTATTAAAACTAAATCAGGGGTTTACAGATCAAAATGCTCTCCGTATAGTGCGCCACATCAACAGCGGCAACGCTTGCGATTATGCCCAGATGGTGAAATTGGTAGACACGCCAGCTTCAGGTGCTGGTGACCGCAAGGTCGTGGAAGTTCGAGTCTTCTTCTGGGCACCAATTCAAATTCAAGGTCACGATCTTGAATTTCACAGAAACCCGCGAAAGCGGGTTTTTGCGTTTCTGGCTTTCGAAAACCCCAAGCCATTACTTCCCCGTGGCGAGGGGGCTTGCCCCCGCTGGGTCGCGAAGCGGCCCTCTTCATTCTTCCAGCCACACCTAATTATCAGGTTTTGCGACTGCTTCGCAGCCGAACGGGGGCAAGCCCCCTCGCCACAAAAGCCCGCTCTAACCACCATTAGCAAAACCTCGCAGCCCCCCCCCGCAAGACGCACTTGAGAAACAATATCGTTTATCATTGTTACAAGATTTTGCAATGCAACAGTGAGGAACCCTGCGAATGATGTTTCGAAATACCCTGCGCCGCGGCCTGACCATTACCCTGCTCGGCCTGACACTCGCCACTCCCCTCACCCAAGCCGCCGATCCGGTTTCCCTGACACTCTACAACGGCCAACACAAAGAAGTCGGCGACGCCGTCGCCAAAGCCTTCGAAGCCAAGACCGGGATTCACGTCAATGTGCGCAAGGGCAGCAGCAACCAGCTCGCCAGCCAGATCGTCGAAGAAGGCGATCGCTCCCCCGCCGACGTGATCTACACCGAAGAATCCCCACCGCTGAACAAACTCGGCGAACAAGGCCTGCTGGCGAAAACCGACGCCGCTACCCTCGCCGTTCTGCCCAAGGACTACGTTGCCGGCAACGGCACCTGGATCGGTATCACTGCGCGAGTTCGCGTGGTTGCATTCAACCCCAAATTGATCGATGAAAAAGACCTGCCCAAGTCGGTGATGGAGTTCTCCGATCCGAAATGGCAAGGGAAGGTCGGCTTCGTTCCAACCAGCGGCGCGTTTCAGGAACAAGCCGTAGCAATCATCAAAGTGCACGGCATGGATGCAGCCGAAGAATGGCTCACCGGCCTACGCGCTTTCGGCAAAACCTACAGCAACAACATGGTCGCGCTGAAGGCTGTGGAAAACGGTGAAGTCGCCACCGTGCTGGTGAACAACTATTACTGGTTCGCCTTGCAGCGTGAAAAAGGCCAGCTCGATTCGAAACTGCATTACTTCACCGGCGGTGATGTCGGCGGGCTAATCACCGTTTCCAGCGCTGCGGTGCTGAAATCCAGCAAACATCCAAAAGAAGCCCAGCAATTCCTCGCCTACATGGCGAGCGAAGAAGGTCAGCGCGTGATCACCCAGACCACCGCCGAATACCCGCTGCACAAAGGCATGGAATCGGATCGTGGCCTCAAGCCGTTCAGCGAACTGCAAGCACCAAAAGTCACGCCAGCCGATCTCGGCAACGCCGAAGAAGCCCTGGACCTGGAACGTGACGTTGGCTTGAACTGATGAGCGCATCGTTATCTGCCCCCGCCTTGCGCGGGGGCTACATGCCACGGCGCAAGCGCCCGTCGATCTGGTTGTTGCTGCCGGTTTTGCTGCTGGTGGCGCTCAGTCTATTGCCACTGGCATATGTCGGACTGAAGACCTGGCAGGCCGGTTGGGCCGAGGCGTTGCATCTGTTGTGGCGCCCTTATGTGTTTGGCCTGCTGCGTAATACCTTGGCACTGATGGTGGGCGTCACGCTGGCCTGCGGTGTGATTGGTTTGTCGCTCGCCTGGTTGCTGGAGCGCAGTAATCTGCCGGGGCGACGGCTATGGGGCGTGATCCTGTGTCTGCCGTTCGCGGTGCCGGCGTTTGTCAGCAGCTTCACCTGGGTCTCCCTGAGCGCTCACTTCGAAGGGCTAGGCGGCGCGATCCTCGTGATGACCCTGTCCAAATACCCGCTGATTTTTCTGCCGGTGGCGGCAACCCTGCGCAATCTCGATCCGTCCCTGGAGGAGTCCGCACGAACCCTGGGGCAGAATCGCTGGGGCGTGTTCTTCAAAATCACCCTGCCGCTGCTCTGGCCGTCACTGCTGGCCGGTTCGCTGCTGATTGCGCTGCACATGCTGGTGGAGTTCGGCGCGCTGTCGATCATCGGCCTGCAGACGTTTACCACCGCGATCTATCAACAGTTCGAACTGGAATTCAGTAACGCGAATGCGGCGATGCTTTCCGCCGTGTTGCTGGTGTTGTGTCTGATGCTGCTTTGGTTGGAACTGCGCGTGCGCGGCAAGGGCCGACATGTGCGCACCGGCCAGGGCGCGGCGCGACATGCGCAGCAGGTTCGCCTGGGGCCTTGGGCGACTGTCGGGCAGCTGTACTGCCTGCTGCTGGCAATCATCGGCAGCGGAATTCCGCTGGGGATGCTGGCGTACTGGCTGATGGTGGGTTCGTCAGCGGCGTTCCCGGTCGCCGCGATCAGCGAGGCATTGTTGTCGTCTCTGGCGCTGTCTCTCGGTGGCGCGGCGCTGTGCCTGATGCTGGCGGTGCCGGTGGGATTGTTGGTGGTACGTCATAAAGGCCGACTGGCAATTTGGGCCGAGCGCCTTCCGTATCTGCTGCATGCACTGCCGGGATTGGTGATTGCGCTGACCCTGGTGTATTTCGCCCTGCATTATGTGCCGGTGCTGTACCAGACCTCGGCGCTGCTGCTGATTGCTTATGCGCTGTTGTTTCTGCCGCTGGCTCAAGCGCCGATTCGCACCGCGCTGAACAAGGCAGCGCCACAACTGGAAGAGGCCGCACGCACGCTGGGAGCGTCGTCCTTCAGCGCGTTTTGTCGGGTGACGCTGCCGATAATCTTCCCTGCCTTGGGAGCAGCGTTTGCATTGGTGTTTCTGGATGCGATGAAGGAGCTGACGGCGACGCTGCTGCTGAGTCCGACCGGGCTGAATACGTTGGCGACGGAAGTCTGGGCGCATACCGCAAATGTGGAGTTTGCGGCGGCGGCGCCTTATGCGGCGTTGTTGATATTGGTGTCGGGGTTGCCGGTTTATTTACTGACGACGCGGATGTATTTGAGCCGCTGAGATCGCTATCGCGGGCAAGCCCGCTCCCACAGTGTCTTCCGTTACGCACAAAATTGTGAGTTCACAGAAGTACCTGTGGGAGCGGGCTTGCCCGCGATGGCGCCCGCACAAACAATACAAAGCTTAAGCCCTGAACTGCCCCAGGCTAGCCTTCAACTGCGCCGCCAAGCCATCCAGCACCTTGCCACTCGCCGTAGTCTCCACCACCGCCTGAGCAGCCTTCTCAGCCTGCGCATGAATAGTCTCAACCCGCCCCCGAACGGCCTGCGCACCTTGCGCCTGATGCGCCGCGGCCTGGGTCGCCAGACCGATCGCCGCATGCACCTGCTCGACCGAGGCCTGCACCGACTGCTGCAACCGCGCACTGTCGCGCAACACCAGCAAACCTTCGCTGGCCTGACGTCCGGCCTGTCCGATAGCCGCGACGGCCTCGCGCGCGCCCTGCTGCAGCGCAACGATGTGGGCCTGAATGTCACCGGTTGAACTCTGAGTCTTGCTCGCCAGTGCCCGCACCTCATCCGCCACCACGGCAAACCCGCGACCGGTCTCGCCGGCACGCGCCGCCTCAATGGCCGCGTTCAATGCCAGCAAGTTGGTTTGTTCGGCGATCCCGTGAATCACCGTCAGCACCACTTCAATCTGCTCACTCTGCTGTGCCAGGCGCTCGATGACTTTCGCCCCAGTGTCGACCTGCCCAGCCAACGCTTCGATCAGGCTGCCGACTTTCGCCGAGGTCCGCGTGTTTTCATCCGTGGCCTGACGAATGCCCACCACCTGCTGCAAAGCGGCTTGCATGGCGTGGCTTTCAGACTGAGCTTCGTCAGCCATTTGCGACAACGCACGCAAGCTTTCGGCCACTTCATCGCGCTGCATGCCCGCCGCCGCATCGGCGCCAGCATTGCGCAGGGTCATGGCACCAATTTCCACGCCGGTACGCTGGGCCACATCGCCCGCCTCACGCACGATCGGCTGCAACTTATCCACAAAGCGATTGACCGCCGAGGCCATGTCGCCGATCTCATCCTGGCTGTTGATCTGCACGCGCTTGGTCAGATCGCCCTCACCTGCCGCCAGGTCATCCATGGCGGCGATCAGCAGCTTCAAGCGGTTGACCACTCGACGCCCCAGCACCACTGCCAGCAACAGCAGCACACCAAAACCCACTACCGACAAGCCCATGCCAATGCGCCAGCGCAAAGTCCCCGCAGCTTCCTGCACGGCAGTGGTGGTGTTGGCTTTCATTTCAGTGGCGGTGGACTGCGCCGATTGCAGACGCCCGCGCATCGCCGTTGCGCTGTCAGCTGCCGCGCCTTTGAGACTGTCGCCCACCAGTTGATCGCTGCTGGCGATCAGCGCCGAGAAGCGCTTGTCCAGCGCCGCCAGATCGGTTTCCACGGAAGCGGTCGAAACCCCCATTAGGACCTTGCCGATTTCTACCCCATTGGGGTTGATCGAGGCTTCAAGGTAGTAGACCGACGGATCGTTCTTCGCCGCATCCAGCACCTTGTCCAGCGCCCGCTCGCCCTGACCTTTTTCCAGAAGCGCCTTGTTGATCGGGTTCTCCCGGTTGAGGTAGCGCGTCAGGTGCTGGCCCGTGGCATCGTCGTAAACCACGAACAACACATTGGGATTGCGCTGGGCACGGCGAGCGAATTCGGACAGAGTGGGAATATCGCTGTCCCACATGGCGCGGGGTGCGACCGAGGCCAGAAGCTGCGCCATGTCGTTGGCTGAATCCTTCAACCCCTTCTCCAGCGTCGCACGCAGTTGTGCCTGCTCGTCCTTCAGACGCGGAGACAGTCCGGCTGTCAGGCGTTGGCGAGTACTGGCGGACAGACTATCCAGACTCGACGTGACCTCACGTCCCGCCTGCTCAAGCTCACCAGAGAGCTTTTGGCTGTCGGCGTCCAGCCGCAGACCCAAATCAGCTTCCAGCGCAGTCACTGTGCTCCGGGTCAGAGCGACAGCCACCAGCACCTGCACCAAAAGGGCGATACCAAGGGTAACGAACACGGGCCGCAAGAGACGGCTTTGTAACAGTGAGAGAACGGCCGACACTGAAAATCCCTCTGCTTTGACGCCATCAAATTGATAGCACGTCAGAAACGATGCTTTTTCAATGTTCCCAGCAAAGGTCATGCCGTTCGACAGGCATAAACGACAAAGGCCCCAATTAAGGGGCCTTCGTGTTTTACATCAACGACTTATTAAGCGAACGGGTGACGCAGAACGATGGTTTCGTTGCGATCCGGGCCCGTCGAAATAATGTCGATCGGCGCACCGATCAGCTCTTCAACGCGCTTGATGTAAGCACGGGCGTTAGCTGGCAGCTCTTCCAGAGTTTTGGCACCCACGGTCGACTCTGTCCAGCCCGGCACTTCTTCGTACACCGGCTGCAGGCCCATGTAGCTGTCAGCGTCAGTCGGGGCAACGTCCTTACCTTCGGCATCTTTGTAGCCGACGCAGATGTTGATGGTTTCCAGACCGTCGAGTACATCCAGCTTGGTCAGGCAGATGCCCGAGATGCTGTTCACATCGATAGCGCGACGCAGGATAACGGCGTCAAACCAGCCACAACGACGAGCACGGCCGGTAGTCGCGCCGAACTCGTGACCTTGTTTAGCCAGGTGCGCACCGACTTCGTCGAACAGCTCAGTCGGGAATGGACCCGAACCTACACGTGTGGTGTAAGCCTTGGTGATACCCAGGATGTAGTCCAGGAACATAGGACCAACGCCCGAACCGGTAGCAACGCCGCCAGCGGTGGTGTTAGAGCTGGTCACGTACGGGTAGGTGCCGTGGTCGATGTCCAGCAACGAACCTTGGGCGCCTTCGAACATGATGTCTTTGCCCGCACGACGCAGGTCGTGCAGCTCGGCAGTCACGTCCAGCATCAGCGGCTTGAGCAGCTCAGCGTATTCTTTGCACTCGGCCAGGGTCTTGTCGAAGTCAATGGCTGGCTCTTTGTAGAAACCGACCAACATGAAGTTGTGGTATTCCACCAGTTCACGCAGCTTGGCTTCAAAGCGCGGCATGTTGAGCAGATCGCCTACGCGCAGACCGCGACGGGCAACTTTGTCTTCGTAAGCCGGGCCGATGCCGCGACCGGTAGTACCGATCTTCAGCTCGCCACGCGCTTTTTCACGGGCCTGGTCCAGCGCTACGTGGTAGGACAGGATCAGCGGGCAAGACGGGCTGATACGCAGGCGCTCGCGCACCGGAACGCCTTTCTCTTCCAGCTTGATGATTTCCCGCAGCAGGGCGTCGGGTGCAACCACCACGCCGTTACCGATCAGGCACTGCACGCCTTCGCGCAGCACGCCCGACGGAATCAGGTGCAAGACGGTTTTTTCGCCGTCGATCACCAGGGTGTGACCAGCGTTGTGGCCACCTTGGTAGCGCACTACGGCGGCAGCATGTTCGGTCAGCAGATCAACGATCTTGCCTTTGCCCTCATCACCCCATTGGGTGCCCAGGACTACGACATTCTTACCCATAACACTTGTCCTCATTCGCGCAAACTTGGTGCCGGCGGCGGCCGGCAGGAAAACTCAAGAAGCCAGCGGCAATACTTGCCAAAGCCCGTTCTGCTGAATCAATTGCCGGTCGCAGTCCGCTTCACGGGCGGCGGCCAAAAGCTGCCCAGGCAACGCCTGAACAACTCGCTGACCCTCACTGCGCAGCTGGCAAACCTGCTGCCAGAGTGCTGCATCCGTACTGTCAGGCATCCAGATACCGCCAGACGGTAGCTCGACTTCAGCACGCCCCAGGGTCACCAGGGTTTTCAAATCGGTAGAGAAACCAGTTGCCGGACGGGCACGACCGAAATCGGCGCCGATGTCGTCGTAACGACCGCCTTGGGCAATGGACTGGCCAACACCCGGGACGAACACGGCGAACACCACACCAGTGTGGTAGTGGTAGCCGCGCAACTCGCCCAGGTCGAAATACAGCGGTAATTCCGGGAAACGCGTGGACAGACGCTCGGCAATCGCCAGCAAATCGTCCAGGGCCGCCAGCACGGGCGCCGGCGCATTGGCCAGACGCTCACGCGCTGCACTCAACACTTCACGACCGCCACACAGGTCGACCAGCGCTCGCAGCATGCCCGACAGATCGGCAGGCAAGCCTTCGGTCAAGGTAATGACCTCGTCGATGGCTTTACGTTGCAACGCATCGAACAACTGTTGCTCGACTTCGCCCGACAAACCGGCGGCGCGGGCCAGGCCGCGGTAGATGCCGACATGACCGAGGTCCATGTGCACATCCGGCACATCGGCCAGTTGCAGCATGGCCAGCATCAGGCTGATGACTTCCACGTCGCTGCTCGGGCTGGCATCGCCGTACAACTCGGCGCCCAGTTGAATCGGGCTGCGCGAGGACGACAAGGCACGCGGCTGGGCATGCAGCACGCTACCGGCATAGCACAGACGACTTGGACCTTCGCGACGCAGGGTATGCGCATCGATGCGCGCCACTTGCGGCGTGATGTCGGCACGGAAACCCATCTGCCGGCCCGACTGCGGGTCGATGACCTTGAAGGTACGCAGATCGAGGTCCGAACCTGCACCGGTCAGCAGGGATTCCAGGTACTCGATATGGGGAGTCACGACAAACTCGTAACCCCAGCTCTGGAACAGATCCAACACCTGGCGACGCGCTACTTCGATGCGCGCAGCTTCTGGTGGCAGTACTTCTTCGATGCCATCTGGCAGCAGCCAGCGGTCTACCGTTGCCATTACGCCATTCCCCTATGATCCGGGCGACAAGCCTTTGGGCGAGCCTTGAGTGAAGCAGAAAATGATCGGTTCATGTGCAAACCACGCGCATGAACAACGGGGCGAAAAGCCTGAAACCGGCTTCGCCAACCACTTTCCTCGAAAAACCTGTCGAGTCATTCAACTCGGGCGCCTGCATAAAAACAGCAATCAAACGTGCAGACGCAAAAAAGCCGGGAATTTCCCGGCTGCCGCATCATACACACGTTTTCCCAAAGGATCACCCCGCCCGAGGCTTTAGCTGCCAGGCGGGGGGATGATTCAGGTCAACGCCGTATCAAGGCTTGGCTTTTTCCAGGTAACGGAAGAAGTCGCTGCCCGGGTCCAGGACCATGACGTCGGATTTGTTCGCGAAGCTTTCACGGTAGGCACGCAGGCTACGGTAGAACGCGTAAAACTCCTGATCCTGACCGTATGCCTTGGAGTAGATCGCAGCAGCCTGGGCGTCACCGTCACCGCGAACCTCTTCAGATTCACGATAGGCTTCAGCCAGCAACACGCGGCGTTGACGATCGGCGTCGGCACGGATGCCTTCAGCCAGCTCGTTACCCTTGGCGCGGTGCTCGCGAGCTTCACGCTCACGCTCGGTGCTCATACGTTCGAACACGCTGCGGTTCACTTCCTTCGGCAGGTCGATGGTTTTGACCCGGACATCGACAACTTCGATGCCCAGCTCTTTTTCCGCCATCTTGTTCAGCGAATTGGTGATGTCAGCCATCAGCGCATCACGCTCACCGGACACCACTTCGTGCAGGGTGCGCTTACCGAACTGGTCACGCAGGCCCGATTCCAGACGACGGGAAAGACGCTCGTCGGCAATCTGCTTGAGGCCGGAAGTCGCGGTGTAGAAGCGCTCGGCATCTTTCACGCGCCACTTGGCGTAGGCATCGACCATTACGGCTTTCTTTTCCAGCGTCAGGAAGCGCTGTGTCGGTGCATCCAGTGTCATCAGGCGCGCGTCGAATTTGCGCACCTTGTTCACGTAAGGCACTTTCACATGCAGGCCCGGCTGAACATCGGCCTGGACCACGCGACCGAACTGCAGCATCACCGCACGCTCGGTCTGAGCCACGATGTAGAAGCAGTTCCAGGCAACGATCGCCACGACGACGCCGATAATAAGGGCGATCAGCGATTTATTGCTCATCAGCGACTCTCCCTGGTACGTGCTTGCTGTTGCTGCAGATCAGCTGCCGCACGCGCATTCACTTCATTGCTGCTGGCTGCCGCACCGGTCACTGGAGCACCGGGGCTGCGACCACTATCAATCATCTTGTCCAGCGGCAAGTACAGCAGATTGTTCTGGCCATCCTTGTTACCGGTCACGAGAACCTTGCTGGTGTTGCTGAAGATTTCCTGCATGGTGTCCAGGTACAGACGCTGACGGGTAACTTCAGGGGCTTTGCGATACTCGGCCACCAGCTTGGTGAAGCGATCAGCCTCACCCTTGGCACGGGAGACGGTCTCGTCGCGGTAACCGTTGGCATCCTCGAGGATGCGCTGGGCCTGACCACGGGCTTCCGGCACGACGCCGTTGGCGTAGGTTTCAGCCTGGTTGCGCGAACGCTGCTCGTCTTCACGGGCGCGGATCACGTCATCAAAGGCTTCCTGAACTTCACGCGGTGCCGCTGCGCTCTGTACGTTGACCTGGGTGACGGTGATACCGGTGCGATAGGTATCGAGGAAGCGTTGCAGACGCTCCTTGATTTCGCTGGCCATCAATTCACGACCTTCGGTCAGCACCTGATCCATGGCGGTAGAACCCACCACGTGACGCAAGGCACTGTCGGTCGCATGCTGCAGGCTGATTTCCGGCTGATCGACGTTCAGCACGAAGTCCTGCAGGTTGCTGATCTTGTACTGCACGGTCAGCGGCACTTCGACGATGTTTTCGTCTTCAGTCAGCATTTGACCCTGCTTGGTATAGGCACGCTCACGCGTGACGTTTTCCATGTACTTGCGATCGATCGGCGGGAAATAGATGTTCAGGCCCGGGCCGACGGTTTCATAGTATTTGCCGAAGCGCAGCACTACGGCTTGCTCCTGCTCATCGACCACGTAGACAGCGCTGTACAGCCACACAGCCGCCAGCACGACCAGGCCGATGCCGAGCAGGCCGCCGAAGCCGCCACTCTTGCCCGAACCACCGCCCTCGTCACCGCGTTTTTTACCACCACCGAACAACCCGTTCAGGCTTTCCTGCAGCTTTCGGAAGGCCTCGTCGAGATCCGGTGGTCCCTTGCGGTCGCCGTTATTGCGGCGCTTGCCACCCCAAGGATCCTGATTATTCGAGTTGCCACCCGGCTCATTCCAAGCCATAGCGCTCTCCATCTGATAAAGCAAAGACGCACCCACGGCGCGCCGACCAATGCTACAGAATGCCTGTCACCGCGGCACAACCGCTTTCTCAGGCTTTTATTGCAAAGTGTGTTGCTCGATGAATTCCATCGGTTGCAGACCTTCGCGGCTCACGAGTCGATTCAATTCGATCCGTGGCAAGCGAACGGCCAGCAAGCTGATGCCTTCTTCGTCGTGTTCTTCTTTTTGCACAGCACCGAGTTCGAAAAACTGCGCACGCAGTCGAGCAAAACGTTGCGGCAAGCGCAAGGTGCCAACAAACAAATCACTGCCTAACAGTTCGGCCACAGCCTGCTTGAGCAGGTCCAGGCCGGTACCATCCTTGGCCGACAACCAGACCCTCTGCGGTTTGCCATCGGCATCGCGCTGGATCTGCGGCTCAACACCCTCGAGCAAATCGAGTTTGTTGTATACCTCAAGGATCGGCAAGTCCTGTGCCCCGATCTCCCCGAGCACCACCATGACCTGTTCAATCTGGGCCATCCGCTCAGGCTCATGCGCATCGATCACGTGCAGCAGCAGGTCGGAGTTGCTCGACTCTTCGAGCGTAGCCCGAAATGCCTCGACCAGTTTGTGCGGCAAGTGACGAATGAAACCCACGGTGTCGGCCAGTACGATCGGCCCGAGGTCATCGAGTTCGAGTCGGCGCAAAGTCGGGTCGAGGGTAGCGAATAACTGGTCGGCGGCGAAGACGTCGGAATCGGTGACCGAGTTGAACAGCGTCGATTTGCCGGCGTTGGTATACCCCACCAGTGAAACCGTCGGGATGTCAGCACGTTTGCGCCCGCGACGAGATTGCTCGCGCTGGCTGCGGACCTTTTCCAGGCGCCCCTTGATCTGCCGCAGGCGAACCCGCAACAGGCGCCGGTCGGTTTCCAGCTGGGTTTCACCCGGGCCGCGCAGACCGATACCGCCCTTCTGCCGCTCAAGGTGAGTCCAGCCACGAACCAGCCGCGTACTCATGTGTTCAAGCTGGGCCAGTTCAACCTGGAGCTTGCCTTCATGGGTGCGGGCGCGTTGGGCGAAGATATCGAGAATCAAACCCGTGCGGTCAATCACGCGACACTCGAAAATACGTTCGAGGTTACGTTCCTGACTGGGCGTGAGGATGTGATTGAAAATCACCAGATCGACCTGTTCGGCGCTGACCAGGTCGCGTAATTCTTCGACCTTGCCACTGCTAATCAGGGTTTTGGCGGTTGGCCGATGACGCGGCACGTTAAAAAACGCGACGGTCTCGGCGCCAGCCGAAATTGCCAACTCCTGAAACTCCTGCGGATCTTCGCGCGCCTCAGGGTCCTGACCATCCAAGTGAACGAGAATTGCCCGTTCACCACCACCGTGGCGCTCAAAGAACAAAGGAGACTCCTATCAGGCGTTACCTGGCTCAGCGTCACCTGCTTCGGATTCGGTTGCGCTAGGCAGACGAATTGGACGAACCGGCACCACTGTAGAGATAGCGTGTTTGTAAACCATTTGGCTAACGGTGTTTTTCAGCAGGATAACGAACTGGTCGAAAGACTCGATCGTGCCTTGCAGTTTGATCCCGTTGACCAGGTAGATGGAAACCCCCACTTTCTCTTTACGTAAAGTATTCAAGTAAGGGTCTTGTAGCGAATGCCCTTTTGACATGTGCCGCACTCCTTTAAGGATTCAATATAAAAAATAGGTAAACAGATGGCTTGGGGCCGTCACACCCCCAAGGATAGACGGCAATTGCAAGGACTCAGCTCAATATGGAGATGGTCCCAAGGTATTTCAAGGCGCGCGGCAGATTGTCGCAATCGAGGCTGTCCAACCAGTGTAAATCAGCCCAACTGCGTAGCCAGGTGAACTGGCGCTTTGCCAATTGGCGCGTGGCAATGATTCCACGCTCCTGCATCTCGGCTTGCGTCAGCTTGCCATCCAGGTAATCCCAGACTTGTCGATAACCTACAGCACGTATAGACGGCATCCCCGAATGCAGGTCACCTCTATTTCGCAGGGCTACGACCTCGTCGATGAATCCCTGTTCCAACATATTTGTGAATCTTTGTTTAATACGCTCGTGCAGTACCTGGCGATTTGCCGGGGCGATAGCCAAGTTCGCGACAGTATAGGGCAATTGTTGCAGTCCCGAAGCGGCTGCTTCAGTACTTTGCGCAGATTGTCGCAAGCGTAGCTCAGTCATGCTCTGACCACTGACGCGATAAACTTCCAGCGCGCGACTGAGGCGCTGCGGATCGTTCGGATGAATTCGCGCCGCGGATTGCGGATCGATGACCGCCAATTGATCGTGCAGGGCTTGCCAGCCAAGGCGTGCAGCTTCTTCTTCGATTTGCGCGCGCACATCTGGATCCGCCGCCGGCATGTCGGCCAGACCTTCGAGCAAAGCCTTGTAGTAGAGCATTGTGCCGCCTACCAGCAGCGGAATTTTGCCCCGCGCGGTGATCTCGGCCATGGCCTCGAGCGCATCACGACGAAAATCAGCAGCCGAGTAACTTTCGGCCGGGTCGAGAATATCGATCAACCGATGCGGGAATTCGGCCAGAATTTCTTTGGAAGGTTTGGCAGTACCAATGTCCATGCCACGGTAAACCAGCGCCGAATCGACGCTGATCAGCTCGCAGGGCAGGACCTTGGTGAGTTCGATGGCCAGGTCGGTCTTGCCGGCAGCCGTCGGCCCCATCAGGAAAATCGCAGGAGGGAACTGGCTCATCAACGACCGCGCAAAAACAGTTTGTCCAGATCGTCCAGGCCCAATTGGGTCCAGGTCGGTCGGCCATGGTTGCATTGACCGCTGCGTTCGGTGTTTTCCATGTCCCGCAGCAGACCGTTCATTTCCGGCAAGGCCAGACGCCGATTCGCGCGAATCGCGCCGTGGCAGGCCATGGTGCCGAGCAGTTCGTTCAGATGTGCCTGAATCCGGTCGCTGGTGCCATATTCCATCAAATCCGCCAGAACGTCGCTAACCAATCGATTGGCTTCAGCCTGTTTCAGCAACGCGGGGATTTGCCGGATCGCCAGCGACTCCGGGCCCAGACGCTGCAACTCAAAGCCCAGCCGCTGGAACCACGCGACATGTTCTTCAGCACAATCGGCTTCGCGCTGACTGACCGCCAGGGACTCAGGCACCAACAGCGGCTGACCACTCAGGCCTTCGCTGGCCATCGCGACTTTCAGACGCTCATACATGATCCGCTCATGGGCGGCATGCATGTCCACCAGTACCAGGCCCTGGGCGTTTTCCGAAAGAATATAGATGCCCTTGAGCTGCGCCAACGCGTAACCCAGTGGCGGAATGTCGTCCTGCCCGGCTGGCAGCGCGACCGCGTTGGCCTCGGGCAACGGCGCGAAGAACTCACGGTAGGCCGCTTGAGCTTCGGCGACGGGTACTCCGGACTGAGGCCGCGGCGAGTACTGATACTGATAACCGGCACCAGCGCCCGAGCCAGCCGGCGTGTTGAACGACGGTTGTGCCTGAGGCTGTTCCAGCAGCGCATTGGCCGCCAGGCGCATTTCGCCCTGCGGACCGAACTCACCGGCGTCGAGCCCGGTTGGCCGGACAATCGCCGTCGCGACAGGCGCGGCCAGATGATCTTCCGGCCGCACATCGCCGAGGGCGCGGTGCAAAGTGCCATAGAGGAAATCGTGAACCATGCGCCCGTCACGGAAGCGTACTTCGTGCTTGGTCGGGTGCACGTTGACGTCGACGCCCGCCGGATCGACTTCGAAAAACAGCACGAACGTCGGGTGCCGACCATTGAACAGCACATCGCGATAAGCCTGGCGCACCGCGTGGGCCACCAGTTTGTCGCGCACGGCACGGCCATTCACAAAGAAATATTGCAAGTCTGCCTGGCTGCGGTTGAAGGTCGGCAACCCGACCCAGCCCCACAAGTGCAAACCATTGCGCTCGATCTCGATCGGCAGCGCCTGCTCCAGGAAACCCGCACCGCAAATCGCCGCTACACGCCGGGCGCGGGCCGCATCATCGTGGGCCTCGTGCAGGCTGAGGATGGTTTTGCCGTTGTGGCGCAGATGGAACGCCACGTCGAACCGCGCCAGCGCCAGACGTTTGATCACTTCTTGCAGGTGATCGAATTCGGTTTTTTCGGTCTTGAGAAACTTGCGGCGCGCCGGGGTATTGAAGAACAAATCGCGCACTTCCACCGAAGTCCCCACCGGATGGGCTGCCGGTTGTACGCGAGGCGCCATGTCCCGGCCTTCGGTTTCCACCTGCCAGGCCTGATCGGCATCGCGAGTGCGGGACGTCAGGGTCAGACGCGCCACGGAGCTGATGGAGGCCAGCGCCTCACCACGAAACCCCAGGCTCATCACCTGCTCAAGGTCTTCCAGGTTACGAATCTTGCTCGTGGCATGACGGGCCAGGGCCAGGGGCAGGTCATCGGCAGAAATGCCGCTGCCATCGTCGCGAACCCGCAGCAACTTGACGCCGCCCTGCTCCACATCGACATCGATACGTTTGGCACCGGAGTCGAGGCTGTTCTCCAGCAACTCCTTGATCACCGAGGCCGGGCGCTCAACCACTTCACCGGCGGCAATCTGGTTCGCCAGCCGCGGGCTGAGCAGTTCGATACGCGCAGTGTTGGTCAGCACCTGATTCATTCTTTGGCCGCCAGTTCAGTGCCGGGAATGGTCAATGTCTGACCAATCTTCAGCTCGTCGCTCTTGAGGTTGTTGGCGCTGCGCAAGGTGGCCGGGGACACCTGATAGCGCACGGCGATCATCGCCAGGGTTTCGCCGGGATTCACGCGATGGTCACGCGGGCCCTGGGCGATCTTGCCGGAATCTCGCAGCCAGGCAATGTAGGTGCCCGGCGGTGGATTCTGTTGGAAGAACTGCCGCACACCGCTGCTGATAGAACGCGCCAGCGCTTGCTGGTGGTTCGCTGCGGCAAGCTTGGAAGCTTCGTTGGCGTTGGAGATAAAACCGGTTTCCACCAGGATCGACGGGATGTCAGGCGACTTCAGCACCATGAACCCGGCTTGCTCCACGCGCTGTTTGTGCAGCGGCGTGACGCGACCGATGTTGCTCAAGACTTTCTGGCCAACGTTGAGGCTGGATGTCAGGGAAGCAGTCATCGACAGATCGAGCAGTACGCCGGCCAGCATGCGGTCCTTGTCATCGAGGCTGACGTTGCCGGCACCGCCGATCAAGTCGGATCGGTTTTCGCTGTCGGCCAGCCAACGGGCGGTCTCCGACGTAGCGCCGCGATCGGACAGGGCGAACACCGATGCTCCGAACGCGGCGGCCGAAGGCGCGGCGTCGGCGTGGATCGAAACGAACAGGTCAGCGCCCTTCTTGCGGGCGATTTCGGTACGGCCGCGCAACGGAATGAAGTAATCGCCAGTACGCGTCAGTTCGGCGCGGAAGCCTTTCATGCCGTTGACCTGTCGCTGCAGTTCACGGGCGATCGCCAGCACCACGTCTTTTTCACGCTGACCGCGAGAACCCGAGGCACCCGGGTCTTCGCCACCGTGGCCGGCATCGATCACCACAATGATGTCGCGCTTGCCGGCCGGGGCTGGTGGCAGTTTGACCGGCGGATCTACCGGAGTGACCGGCACCGGGGCCACTGTGACAACGTTGGTCGGTACAGGAATTGGCGCAGCATCGGCGGCGTTATCGAACAGGTCGACCACCAAGCGATTACCGTATTGGGCGTTGGGCGCCAAGGTAAAACTTTTCGGCGTGACGGCCTTTTTCAGGTCGATGACCACTCGCAGGTCGGTCGGCGTACGTTGAGCCGAGCGCATTGCGGTGATCGGAGTATTCGAGGTATTGACGTTCAGCGGCGACCCCAGAGATGCGCCATTGATGTCGATCACCAGCCGGTCCGGGGAGGACAGGGTAAAGACACTGTGCTGGACGGGCCCTGTCAGGTCGAACACCAGTCGCGTGTTGTCCGGCGCCCGCCACAGGCGAACACTGTTGACCTTCGTCTCGGCCACAGCGTCGACGGTCACCGCCAAAAACAACAATCCTACGGCAGCAACCAACGCGCGAAAGCGCATACCTAACCCCATCATTTAATTGGATTCCAATGCCAAAGCGGCACACCACAACTCGCCACGCGAGCCCTGGGGCAAAATTTTCAGCGAACGCCCGCTGTCTTGCGGGCTAATGGTAATGGTCAGGTCGGGCTTTGGCAAAAAGCCTGCACCGTTCCGGGGCCATTCGATCAGGCACAGTGCATCGTCTTCGAAATAGTCGCGGATGCCGAGGTACTCCAACTCCTCTGGATCGACCAGTCGATACAGGTCGAAATGGAAGGCGCGGACCTCCCCAATCTCGTAAGGCTCGACCAGGGTGAAGGTCGGACTTTTTACCGCGCCTGTATGCCCCAGGCCACGAATAATGCCTCTGGACAGCGTGGTTTTCCCGGCGCCCAGATCTCCCTCGAGAAAAATCAGACCGTGCCCTTCAGTGGTTTGTGCGATGCGCGCACCAAACGCGGTCATCGCCTCTTCATCAGCCAGGTACAGGGTTACTTCAGACACGGTGCTTGCTCCTCCAACAACTGACGAATGGCTGGAATCAGATCACTGGCCGCCAGCCCACGGCCGTATTCACCTTGTTGCGCGCCGGCATTGGCGTGCAGCCAGACCGCCAGGCACGCCGCGTCGTACGCGTCCATGCCCTGGGCGAGCAAGGCACCGACCAGACCGGCCAGCACATCGCCCAAACCGGCAGATGCCATGGCCGGATGGCCCTGATGACACAACGCCAGACGCCCGTCGGGGCTGGCGATCAAACTGCCGGCGCCCTTGAGGATCACCACCGCTGTGTATTTTTTGCTCAATGCATGGGCAGCGGCCGGACGATCGGCCTGAACCTCGGCCGTCGATACCCCCAGTAATCGCGCCGCCTCGCCAGGGTGCGGCGTGATAACACAACGTGCGGGCAAACTCACGCCACTTTCGGCCAACAGATTCAACGCATCGGCGTCCCAGACCTGCGGCAGCGGCGCATTAGCCGCCGCCGACAACAGGCTGCGTCCCCAGGCGCCCTGCCCCAGCCCCGGGCCGACGACCAGCACCGTGACCTTCTCAAGCAGCCCCATCAATTGATTGGCCGACGAAATGCCGAGCACCATCGCTTCAGGCAAACGCGCCAATGCAGCCGGAACATGCTCGCTGCGAGTGGCCACGGACACCATCCCGGCGCCGCTGCGCAAAGCACTTTGTGCACCGAGCAGGATGGCGCCGCCAAAACCGCGATCACCGCCGATCAGCAATACGTGGCCAAAGCTGCCTTTGTGGGAAGTGGGAGCGCGACCGGTCAGACGCGGCGCATTACCAGCCGTCAAGCGACGAGCACTGACCGTGGCCCCGATAAACGTCTCTGGAGCGGCCTGCAGATCATTGAATACCAAATCGCCAACCACATCGGCAGCGCTACCGGTGAACAGACCCAGCTTCAAACCGATGAACGTCACCGTCAGGTCCGCTCGAACCGCAATGCCGAGCTGACGCCCCGTATCAGCGCACAACCCCGAAGGGATATCCACCGCTGCAACCGGTAGCCCACTGGCATTGATCGCGGCGATGACACTGGCGTATGGCTCGCGCACTTCACCGGTCAGGCCGGTGCCGAGCAAGGCATCCAGCACAACGCCGCGTAATTCGCAGTGCGCGTTCCAGTCTTGAATGGCAACGCCCTCGGCTACTGCCTCGGCATGGGCCGATGCGGCATCGCCCTGCAAACGCCCGGGATCACCGGCGGCCAGCACCCGCACGTGCCAGCCGGCACGTCGGGCCAGCACGGCCACCAGGTAACCGTCGCCCGCATTATTGCCGTGGCCGGCCACCACGCTCAATTCGTGCGCCGTCGGCCAATGACGGACCAGCGCGCGCCAGGTCGCTCGCGCCGCACGCTGCATCAATTCGAAGCCCGGTGTACCGGCCGCAATCAGGCTCGCATCGAGCCCTCGGACTTGCGCGGCGCTATACAGCGCGTCGGGTAATTCATCTTTAGTGTGCGGCATGCGTCTTCAGGCTCCGATGTCTGGCAGAATTATACGCACCTCAGCTCCGGTTTCTCTCGCCTCATGCCCGCTATTACTACAGACCTGCCCGCTCTTGCCCAATCCATCAAGGACTGGGGCCGCGAGCTGGGCTTTCAGCAAGTCGGCATCAGCGGCCTCGACCTGGCCGAGCATGAGCAGCACCTGGAGCGCTGGCTCGAAGCCGGCTACCACGGCGAAATGGAGTACATGGGCGCCCATGGCAGCAAACGCTCACACCCGGAAGAGCTGGTGCCCGGCACACTTCGCGTCGTTTCCCTGCGCATGGACTACCTGCCGGGCGACACCGAAATGGCCAAACGCTTGGCCGAACCGGAAAAAGCCTACGTCTCGCGTTATGCCTTGGGCCGCGATTACCACAAATTGATCCGTAAACGCGTGCAACAACTGGCGGAAAAAATTCAGGCGGTGATCGGTCCGTTCGGCTACCGCGCCTTTGTCGACAGCGCCCCGGTGCTGGAAAAAGCCATCGCGGAACAGGCTGGCCTTGGCTGGATCGGCAAAAACACGCTGGTCTTGAATCGCAAGGCTGGCAGCTACTTCTTCCTCAGCGAACTGTTCGTCGACCTGCCACTGCCGGTCGACCCGCCCCACGCCACCGAACACTGCGGTCGCTGCACTGCCTGTCTGGACATCTGCCCGACCAACGCCTTCGTTGGTCCATATGTACTGGACGCCCGGCGCTGCATTTCCTACCTGACCATCGAACTGAAAAGTGCTATCCCCGAAGATTTGCGGCCATTGATCGGCAATCGGGTATTCGGTTGCGATGACTGCCAGATCGTCTGCCCGTGGAACCGCTTCGCCCGACCTTCCGGCGAAAGCGATTTCAAACCCCGGCATAACCTGGACAACGCGGAGCTGGCGGAACTGTTCATGTGGGATGAGGACAAGTTTCTAAGCAGCACCGAGGGTTCACCGCTCAGACGCGCGGGTTACGAGCGTTGGTTGCGCAATCTGGCGGTCGGCCTGGGTAATGCGCCGTCGAGTATTCCGGTGCTGGAAGCGCTGAAGGCACGACGCGAACACCCTTCAGAACTGGTCCGCGAACACGTCGAATGGGCCCTGAAACAACACGGTCTGGCGTAGGAGCTGCCGCAGGCTGCGATCTTTTGATCTTAAAAAATCAACGTCAAAAGATCGCAGCCTGCGGCAGCTCCTACCGATATGAGTACATCCTGGGGATAAGGGGTATTTCGTGAGGGTCAAGCCTCGTCGTTATAAACGAACTTGGGCATTTCCCAGTGGAAACGGATCGCCAGCAAACGCAGCAGGAAGCCGCCGAACAGGGTGATCAGGATCGCCTGTTCACCGGGTAATTGCAGGTAGATGCAGAGCAGATAGCACCACGCCGCTGCAAAAGAGACGCTGGCGTAGAGCTCGCGGCGGAAGATCAGCGGGATGTCGTTGCAGAAGATGTCCCGCAGGATGCCGCCAAATACGCCGGTGATCACGCCGCTGACCGAAGCCACCAACATGCCGTGGCCCATTTCCAGGGCCGTCATGCAGCCGATCAGGGTGAACGCCACCAGGCCCACCGCGTCGAGCACCAGAAACAGCGAACGCAGGTGGCGCATCCAGCGGGCGATGAAGATCGTCAGCATCGCCGCGACGGAGGTCAACACCAGGTATTCCGGGTGTTTGACCCAGGTCAGCGGGTAGTGGCCGAGCAGCACGTCACGCACCGAACCACCGCCCAATGCGGTGACACACGCAATCAGCACCACGCCAAACCAGTCCATGCCGCGACGGCCCGCAGACAGGGCGCCAGTCATGGCTTCGGCGGTAATAGCGATCAGGTAGAGCATCAGCAACATGGTGGCGGTCCTTGCAGGAAGGCGCGCAGTCTACCCACTTCACCGAAGCACCAAAAGAGGGCAGCTACAACACAACTTCCTGTAGGAGCTGCCGAAGGCTGCGATCTTTTGATTTTGATTTTCAAGGTCAAAAGATCGCAGCCTTCGGCAGCTCCTACAGAGGGAGGACCGTGGCGCGCAATCAGAACTTAATGAAATTCTTGCGGTAGTGCTGCAGCTCGGCGATCGATTCGCGGATGTCGTCCAGGGCCAGGTGGGTGCTGCCCTTTTTGAAGCTGTCGCGTACATCCGGCGCCCAGCGCGCGGCCAGTTCTTTAAGGGTCGACACGTCGAGGTTGCGGTAGTGGAAGTAGCTTTCCAGCGACTTCATGTGGGTATAAAGGAAGCGACGGTCCTGGCAAATGCTATTGCCACAGATCGGCGACTTGCCCTTCGGCACCCATTTTTCCAGGAAGGCGATGGTCTCGGCTTCTGCTTCGGCCATGCTGATACGGCTGTCGCGAACCCGTTGGGTCAGCCCGGAGCCGCCGTGCTGACGGGTATTCCACTCGTCCATGCCGGCGAGGATCTCGTCGCTGTGATGGATGGCGATCACCGGACCTTCGGCCAAGGTGTTCAAATTACTGTCAGTGACGATAGTGGCCATCTCGATGATGACGTCGGTATCAGGGTTCAGACCGGTCATTTCCAGGTCGATCCAGATCAGGTTCAGCGGGTTTTGCATGAGTCGGCTCCTCGGCGTAGGTGCGCAGTTTAGCCTAGGGAGGCCACCGGGCGTGCTAAACTCGCGGCCGTTTTACCTAATCGCTGCATTCTCGATACGGAACACCCATGGCCAAACGCCAACTCAATCGTCGTCAAAACTGGCGCATCGAAAAGATTCAGGGCGAGCGCGCTGCCCGCGCCGCCAAACGCGAGTCCTCGGCTGTCGAGGCACTCGAAGGCGGCGACCTGGGTCCGGAACAGACGGGCCTGGTGATCGCGCACTTCGGTGTGCAGGTCGAAGTCGAGGCCCTCGATGGCGAATTGGCCGGCCAGGTGTTCCGCTGCCATTTGCGCGCCAACCTGCCCGCGCTGGTGACCGGCGATCAGGTTGTGTGGCGTGCCGGGAACCAGGGCATCGGCGTGATCGTGGCGCAACTGCCGCGTAAAACCGAGCTCTGCCGTCCCGACAGCCGTGGTCAGCTCAAGCCGGTGGCGGCCAACGTCGACTTGATCGTTATCGTCTTCGCGCCGCTGCCCGAGCCTCACGCCAACCTGATCGACCGTTATCTGGTCGCTGCGGAACACGCCGGTATTCGGCCGTTGCTGCTGCTGAACAAATTCGACCTGATCGACGAGCAGAACGCCCCGGCGCTGAATGCCTTGCTGGCGGTTTACCGCACGTTGGGTTATCCGGTACTGGAAGTGTCGGCCCACCACGGCAATGGCATGGAGCAGTTGCAGAAGCAGCTGGACGGGCACATCAGCGTATTCGTCGGCCAGTCCGGTGTCGGCAAGTCGTCGCTGGTCAACAGCCTGCTGCCGGAAGTCGACACCCGCGTCGGCCCACTGTCCGAGCTGTCGGGCCAGGGCACCCATACCACCACCACCGCGCGGTTGTTCCACTTCCCCGGTGGCGGTGAGTTGATCGACTCCCCGGGTATTCGGGAATTCGGCCTGGGTCACGTCAGCCGTGCCGACGTCGAAGCCGGCTTCATCGAGTTCAACGACCTGATCGGCACCTGCCGCTTCCGCGACTGCAAGCACGACCGCGAGCCGGGTTGCGCACTGCTCAAGGCCCTGGAAGAAGGTCGCGTGCAGCAGCAACGGATGAACAGCTACCGCTCGATCATCGCCAGTTTGCCTGAAAGCAGTTATTAAACAGACGTGCCAGCCGCCCCTGACTATTACGGGGCGGTAGGTCGTTCGTGGCGTCCGACAAAAAACCCCTCAATTAAACGTCAGACCTCTCTGTAAGGCTTCTTCGTGCCTGCCTGAAGGACGCGTCTCTTTAACCGCCAAGGCCTTGTTGCGGCCACTCAAGTGCATACATTCGAGCCCTCATCGCATTTCTGGCGATACCGAGGGACAGCCATGCAAACCTATCATTTGTTCATCAGCCACTCGTGGAACTACTCAGACGCCCACGACAATCTGGTCCGCCTGCTCAATGCGAAACCCGACTTCACGTTCAAGAACTTTTCGGTGCCACCGGACAATCCGATCATCGGCGCGAAAACCGACAAGCAACTTGAAGAAGCCATCGAAAACAAGATTCGGCTCTGCTCGGCAGTGCTGATCATGGCGGGGATGTATTCGACCTACAGCAAGTGGATCAACAAGGAAATCGAGATCGCCAGGCGAATGGGCAAGGTGATCATTGCGGTGAAACCGTTTGGTGCGGAGCGGATTTCCACGGTGGTACGCCGGGCGGCGCACGCGGAGTGTGCGTGGAACACCAACAGCATCATCAGTGCCATTCGCACTCACGCGGCGGGCTGAACCATGCGCAAGGGACTGTTCATTGGCATTAATAATTACAGCCATGTTTCACAATTGAGTGGTTGCAACAACGACGCGATGGCCATGGCTTCGGTGCTGAAAACCGACGCCAATGGCGATCCGAATTTCAAGAACCTGGTCCTGACTTCCGCCGAAGATTATCTGAGCCGCGAAAAGCTCGAAGGACATATCCAGGAATTGTTTTCAGGTGATTGCAGCGTTGCACTGCTGTACTTCGCAGGCCACGGCAACTTCGACGTCGATACGGACGAAGGCATGCTGATCCCCCAGGACTACAAATCCGCCAAGGATGGAATTCGCATCAGCGACATCCTGAATTGGGCGACCAAAGCCGTAAAAATCAAAAACAAAGTGATTATTCTCGACTGCTGCCAGGCAGGCTCGGCGGGCGAAGTGCGGGCGCTACGCAGCGAGAGCAGCATGGTGTGCGAAGGCATGACCATCCTCACCGCGTGCAAAAAGGAGGAGCCGGCGATGGAAGGCGCCAACCACGGGATTTTCACGGGACTGTTGCTGCAAGCACTGCACGGCGGCGCCGCGAACATTCTGGGGAAAATCACACCCGGCAGTCTCTATTCATTCGTCGACAACGCTCTCGACGCGTGGGAACAGCGCCCGGTGTTCAAGACCAATGTGTCGCAGTTCATTTCATTGCGAGAAGTCTCCCCGCTGATCCCCAAAGAGATTCTGCGCAAACTGCCCGACTGGTTCGAAGAGGCGGAATCAATGTTCGCGCTCGACCCCAGCTACGAACCTACCGAAGCCACGTTCGACCCGGAGCACGGCGAAGTCTTCTCCCAACTGCAAAAGTGCAACCGCCACAGCCTGATCGAACCGGTGGACGCCGAACACATGTACTACGCCGCCCTCCATTCCACCGGTTGCCGCCTCACCGCCCTCGGCGCCTATTACCGCGAACTCGCGATCAAGGGACATTTTTGATGCCAGTGTTTATCAGCTATCGCCATAGCGATCGCCCCCACGCCATCGCAATCAACTCCCGTCTGAAGCAGGCAAACATCAAAACTTACCTGGATGTGCTGGATCCGGAGTCCCAGACAACCGACGACATTACTGGAGTGATCACCCGCAACATCACAGAATGCACACACTTACTCGCAGTCGTTTCTGAGAGGACCGCACATTCCTGGTGGGTGCCGTTCGAAATCGGCGAAGCGACCATCAGCAACCGGCGGATCTGCTCATTCAAGACCGGACCAGCGGAACTGCCGCTGTACCTCGATAAATGGCCAAAGCTCAGCACCGACAAGGATCTGGAGTTTTTCATTGATGCCTATCGTGAAGAAGTAGCGACCAAGCGCTCAATGACTTTGGGGTCGATCAACGAATCCCTTTACCGCACCTACAGAGGCAATGCCGAGCTGTTCCACGACCAGCTCAAGAACCGCATTCGACGGGGTTTCTGACAGGTGCAAAAAAAGCCGCGATGATCGCGCAATGCTGTTCACCTAAGAGAGTCTTGAGTCAGTGAGAAACCTGTGGCGAGGGAGCTTGCTCCCGCTTGAGTGCGTAGCACTCACAAAAATCGGCAATGGTTGTCAGATTTTGGGGCCGCTACGCAGCCCAGCGCGAGCAAGCTCGCTCGCCACAAAGGTAGGTAAGACTGCTGCGCGATCCTGATTCCTTGTTTTTTACCGCCAGCAGCGTCATGCCTTCGCACGAACAAAAAAGCCGCGATCATTCGCGGCTTTTTCGTGGATCACTGCTTGACCGGATCACCCGGTTTCGGCGCAGGATCATCAAACAGATTCAACCGCTCACGAAGCTCATGAGCCGGCAGCGGTTCCTTATCCGCCGGCAAGGCGTTCGGATCGGCTGACGGCGTGGGCACTTCGCCTGGGCCACCCTGTCCTTGCGTCGGCACTGGCGCAGGTTCCGCACCTTGCGAACCTTCGATGGCACGCTGGGCTTTCTTGGTCAGTACGATGATGTCGATGCGGCGGTTGACCGGGTTGAACGGGTTCTCCCGGTCGAACAGCGCCGACGAGGCATAACCCACGACTCGCGCTACCTGAGAGTCCGGATAGCTGCCGGCGATCAATGCACGGCGGGCCGCGTTGGCACGGTTGGCCGAGAGTTCCCAGTTGCCGAAGTCGCCGGCGCCTGAGTACGGCTTGGCATCGGTGTGACCGCTGATGCTGATCTTGTTCGGCACCGCTTTGATGGTGTCAGCCATGGCCAGCAGGATGTCTTCGAAATACGGCTTCAGACGCGCACTGCCGGAGTCGAACATCGGGCGGTTTTCGGCGTCCACGATCTGGATGCGCAAACCGTCCTGGGTGATCTCGAAAAGGATCTGGTCCTTGAACTTCTGTAGCTGCGGATTTTCTTCGACCTTGTTCTGCAACTCTTGCAGCAGCAGTTCCAGACGCTCCTTCTCGACCAGCTCGGCCATGCCTTCGACCTGCTCGGAGTCGATAGTCACCTTGTCCGGCTGAGGCTGGGATTTCACCTCGGGGTTGAGGGTGTTCTCCGGCGCCAGGGTCGGCGAGCCGCCCAGATCGATGATGTACGGCGTGCCGCTTTCGCTAAAACCGACCGGATCCTTGAAGTAACCGGCGATGGCGATCTTTTGTTCCGGCGTTGCCGTGGACAACAGCCACAACACCAGGAAGAACGCCATCATCGCCGTCGCGAAGTCCGCGAAGGCGATTTTCCAGGAGCCCCCGTGATGCCCGCCCGCGTACTTTTTGACGCGCTTGATGATTATCGGCTGGTTATTTTCCATGACTTAGCGACCGCGAACCGCTTGTTCCAGCTCAGCGAAGCTAGGACGGTGCGCCGGGTACAGAACCTTGCGACCGAATTCCACTGCCAGCGATGGCGGCATGCCGGAAGCCGAAGCCACCAGCGAGGCCTTGATGGCTTCGTAGACGTTCAGTTCTTCCTTGGCATCGTGACCCAGGGCGTGGGCCAGCGGGCCAAAGAAACCGTAGGCTGCGAGAATACCGAAGAAGGTACCTACCAGAGCCGCACCTACGTGCAAGCCAATCATTTTCTGGTCGCTTTCACCCAGGGAAGCCATGGTCACCACGATACCCAATACCGCCGCGACGATACCGAAACCCGGCATGGCATCGGCGATGCCGTTGACTGCGTGGGAGGGGTGATCCAGGTCTTCCTTGAGGCTGGTCAGTTCCATGTCGAACAAACCTTCAAGCTCATGGGGAGCCATGTTGCCGGAGGACATGATGCGCAGGTAATCGCAGATGTACGCAGTCATGCGGTCATCTTTCAGGACCGCCGGGTACTTGGCGAAGATCGGGCTCGCGGCGGCATCTTCGATGTCACCTTCGATTGCCATCATGCCTTCGCGGCGGCTCTTGTTAAGAATCTCGTAAATCAGCCCCAGCACTTCCAGGTAGAAGGTGTGGTTGAAACGCGAACTGAACATACTCAAGGACTTCTTGAGCACGTGCATCGTCATATGACCGGGGTTGGCCTGCAGGAATGCACCAAGGGCCGCGCCGCCGATAATCATCACCTCGAAAGGCTGGATGAGGGCGGCAATCTTGCCGTGGGAAAGCACGTATCCGCCGAGCACGCTCGCGAATACGACGATGATGCCGATAATTTTAGCCATAGGTAGGAGAGCACTTACTGAGTCGGGTTCAAGGTCATATTCGGAAGTTAAAAAATCTCTTCTTCTCCTTATCGGCAAAACTGCGCCAGACTATAGCCAGTTCAATCGAAAAGCTAATTTAGCCCGCGCCGGGCACAGGTAATGCAGACAATGATCGCGTGCAACCATGGCTAACGAAACGAACGTCCCAACGCCAAAACCAACCACGCTCGAAGGCTGGGTCAAGCTTCTCGATGGTGTACGCCTGCCGGTTCCGCAAGCCAGTCACGACCAAGTCTGCAAAGCCATCCGAGATAACCGTAGTTCGCTGCGAGACATCGCCGAACTGATGCAGAACAGCCCGGCTCTTGCCTTGAGCGTGATTCGCGAAGCCAACCGCCATACTCATGGCAGCATGACCGAGCCCGCTGAAAATCTTGAAGTGGCGATCAATCGGCTCGGTTTGAAACGCACCGAAGAATTGCTCGAGCGCCTGCCCGCCGAACCCCAATCGCAGATACCTGTCGCCTTGCGCCAGCTTCAGTTGATCAGCCAGCACGCCACCCAACAGGCCAATGGTTTTTTTGCCGGTCGCCTGGCGCGGTTGTGGCAGGACATCCACTGGGGCAGCCTGCTGTTTCTTTCGCCACTGTGGCCCATGGCGTTGACCCATCCGCAGTTGCTTGAAGAATGGGAGCTGCGGGTCATCTATAAAGGCGAGTCGGCGCGCAAAGTCGAAAAGCAATTGTTCGGCGTGCGCCTGCTGGAAATCTGTCTGGCGCTGGTGGACACCTGGCGTTTGCCGATCTGGGTGCAGCAGGGTTATCGGCTGCTGCGCAGCGAACAACGCGAGCTGGTGAAAGTGCTGCGCATCGCGCGTGACAGCGATCACCCGCTACGCCAACAGAACCGCCTCGATGACGACCCGACGCTACGGCGCTGGCTCAATCAGCCCGCCAATACCGTGCTGCTGGCCAACGGTCTGGCGTTGTCGGCACAACAGGCCTGGGACAGTCCCCACTGTGAACGCTGGCAGTTCCTGACCAGCCTTTACCTGCAAATACCGATGGATGAGGTGCAACAACAATTGCACCAGCAAGCCGCCAATAGCGCCCGCCAACACGCCATGCCGGACCTCTGGCATCCGGCCGAAGCGCTGATCTGGCCGTCGGGCATAAACCGTGCTCACGCCGGTTTGCTGCCGGCCCCGGCGCCGACCGCAGAAGACCTGGCGAAGTGGCGCAAGCAATGCGCCGAATTGCTGGTGGAGCCGAGCCCTTTTACCAATGCCATGCACTTGACCACATCGGCCCGAGACGCCCTGGTGGCGTGTGGCATGCGGCGGGTGATGATCCTGATGGCCGACCGCACGCACGCTAATCTGCGTGTGCACCAGACTGCCGGGTTGCCCAAAGAAGTGGCCGGCCTGAACCTGGTGGTCAGCCAAAGCACCGTGCTGCAGCGCCTGCTCGCGCAACAGGCCCAGGTGCGCCTGGCGCCGTCCAACAACGCACAATTCTCGGCCCTGTTGCCGGCCAGCCTGCGTAAACAGTTCAGCGGTGAGCACTTGCTGCTGCGTTCCCTGGTCAACAACGGTCGAGTGATCATGATCGTGGTGGCGGATCAGGGCGGCGGGCCGTTTTCGGAAATTACCGTGCAGGCTTTTGGCAAAACCGCACAATGCATCGAAAAAGCCCTGCACAGCTTTAGCCAGCGCTAGGGCCAACCACCAGGGCCTGTTTTCAGTTTTTTCCTATGCCGAAATAACTGATAACAGGCCCTCATGACGCTGCGCTACAATCCTCCCCTTTGTGCTCTGGAGACCTCACATGTCTGACTTCTCTGGCTTGGCGCTGGTGATCGAGCCGAGCGACCTGCTCCCGCGTCTCGACTCCCGCGAACTGATTCTGGTAGACCTGACCAGCAGCGCCCGCTATGCCGCAGGGCATATCCCCGGGGCACGCTTTGTCGATCCAAAACGTACTCAACTGGGTCAGGCGCCTGCGCCGGGCCTGCTACCGACCCAAGCCGCGCTTGAAGCATTGTTCGGCGAACTGGGCCACAACCCCGATGCAGTCTACGTCGTCTATGACGACGAAGGCGGCGGTTGGGCCGGGCGCTTTATCTGGCTGCTGGATGTCATCGGCCACAGCAAGTATCACTATATCGATGGCGGCCTGCCGGCATGGCTGGCAGAAGGCTTGCCGATGTCGATCCAGATCCCGCCTGCGGTCGGTGGCCCGGTCGCCCTGACCCTGCACGATGAACCCATCGCCACCCGCGAATACCTGCAAAGCCGCCTCGGTGCCGCTGACCTGGCGATCTGGGACGCACGTGGGCCGCTGGAATACTCCGGCGAGAAAGTGCTGGCCGCCAAGGGCGGGCACATTCCTGGCGCGGTCAATTTCGAGTGGACAGCCGGTATGGATCAGGCGCGCAACCTGCGCATCCGCACCGACATGCCGAAAATCCTGGAACAACTCGGCATCACCAAAGACAAAGAAGTCATTACCCACTGCCAGACTCACCATCGTTCTGGCTTCACGTATCTAGTAGCCAAGTCGCTCGGTTATCCGCGAGTCAAAGGCTACGCCGGCTCTTGGGGCGAATGGGGCAACCATCCCGACACGCCCGTAGAGATTTAAGGTTTTTTAAGGACAGTTAATGAAGAAGCGTTTGTTTATCCTCAGCCAATACCTGCTGCCTCACCACTTGATCTCGCGACTGGCTGGCTGCATTGCCGAATGCCGCGTGCGCTGGTTCAAGAATGCCTTCACTGCGTGGTTCGCCAAGCGCTATCAGGTGGATATGTCTCAGGCGCTGGTCGAAGACCTGACGGCTTATGAGCATTTCAATGCGTTCTTCACTCGCGCCTTGAAAGACGGCGCTCGCCCACTGGACCAAACCCCCGGCGCGATCCTCAGTCCGGCCGACGGTGCCGTCAGCCAGCTCGGCCCGATCGAACACGGTCGTGTTTTCCAGGCCAAGGGCCACAGCTTCAGCGTGCTGGAACTGCTCGGTGGTGACGCAGCCAACGCAGCGCCATTCATGGGCGGTGATTTCGCCACCATTTACCTGTCACCCAAGGATTACCACCGTGTGCACATGCCGCTGGCCGGCACTCTGCGCGAGATGGTCTACATCCCCGGCCGGATCTTCTCGGTCAACCAGACCACCGCTGAAAACGTACCAGAGCTGTTCGCGCGCAACGAGCGCGTGGCGTGCATTTTCGATACCGAGCGCGGGCCGATGGCCGTGGTGCTGGTGGGCGCGATGATTGTGGCGTCGATCGAAACCGTGTGGGCCGGCTTAGTGACACCGCCCAAGCGCGAACTGAAAACCTTCCGTTACGACGAAGCGGCCCGTGCGCCGATCCATCTGGAGAAAGGCGCGGAATTGGGTCGCTTCAAGCTCGGCTCTACGGCAGTCGTGCTGTTCGGGCCGGATCAAGTGAAATGGGCTGAAGGGCTGGGCGCCCTTTCGCCAGTGCAGATGGGCCAGGGCATCGGCTTGCCAACCGCCTGATCCCGGACCCGCCGCCCGGGTTGTCTTCCGGGCGGCGCATTCCCCTGTAGGAGCTGCCGAAGGCTGCGATCTTTTGATCTTGATCTTCGGCAGCTCCAAACTGTCAAAAAGCAAAATCAAAAGATCGCAGCCTTCGGCAGCTCCTACGCGGGCCAGTGCGGCGTAAACATCGCGACACCTCCTCCCGCGCTCATAGCTGCTACAGTCAAGTCATTCACTGCCCATTTCCCGGTCGGAGTTTGTCTACGGCATGAATGAGACCAATCCTGTCCTGCTGCTACGCGCACCGATCCCGACGCAGTCGCGTCTGTCTTTCTGCGAAGCCACGCCTCGCGATCTCAAGCGCTGGATCGCCAACCTGCCCAAAGCCAACATCGGCGAAACCGCTCGCCAGTTGTATCAAGGCTTGAGCGAACTCAACCAACTGCTCACACCCAGCGACAATCGTCTGCAACTGCTCGAACTGCTGCGGCCCGAGGTGTATTACGTCTGCAAGCACCTGGAGCGGCATTTCCTGCATCAGGCGATTGTGCTCGACGAGCGCTCGCGCAAGATCGCCAACCTTTGCCAGGCGCTGCAGAGCCACTTGGCGATCGGCTACAAACAAATCGTCATCCGCATCACGCCGCGCTTCAGCAAGGACCGTGCCCCCCTGCTGACCCAGGCTTTGCAACGGGCAATCCATTGCCTGAACGGCGCGTTGATCCGCGCCACTGAACTCTATTGCCCGGTGCCCGAAAGTCTGTGGCTCGAGTTACATCAGCTGTACCGGATTGGCTGTCAGTTCCAGCTGCAAAATTTGAGCGTGCGCGATGAACTGGCCAGTCAGACGCAAAGCCTGAGCATCGAGCAAACCTACGTCGTCGCCCTCCTGCTGGAGGCTTCACGCTGCAATCAACTGCGCCAGAGCCAGATCGCCCGACTCGCGGAGGTGCTCGAACCCTGGAGCCAGTGGATCAAGCTGCAACCGGCCAAACCGGACAATGGGCTGTTTGCCATCGCCCCGGATCTCGACACCGGGCCACGTTACCGCTCCAAATTCCTCGCTGAACAACAGGAGAGCTTGCTCGGAATCGACCCACAACCTCTGGTCGCGGCCATCGAAACCCATCTGCAACAGTCGGCCGATAAGGCATCGCCGCTGCCCGTTCCGACGGGGCTGAATCTGGATACGCTGCAACACCTGCATGCCGCCTGGGGTCAGGCCGCCGAGCGCAGTTTCCAGCGCACCGTCGGCCACGGCACGTTGACCCTGTGCGTGGGCATGAGTGCATTGCACTTTTATCTCGGCGGGCAACGCTCGTTCAACGACATCCTGAAGAAACCCGGCGCCCGCCCCGCGCAGTTCTCGGCTACCGACCCGACAAGTCGCGCCAAAGACCAATGGAGCCAGGCCTTCGACGCCGCCCCCCATGGCACCACAGATACGCTGCTGCCTTACGAAGAGATCGAATACCCGCACCTTCAGAACGATGACAGCCACGAGGCGGCCGACCGCCAACAGCATTTCCCGACCTATGCGCTGCCGGTGATCAATCACAGCCCTGGCGGCTATTGCCTGGCTTGGCCCGGCGCCGTGCCCGCCGAGCTACAGGCTGGCGAAATGGTCGGTATCGAGGATGCTGCCGGTCAAGGCTGGAGCATTGCAGTGGTGCGCTGGATCCGCCAGGTGCGGGGCGGCGGCACGCAGATGGGTATCGAGCAAGTCGCGCCTTGCGCCGAACCCTGCGGTCTGCAACTGATGCGCTCCCACGACGAGCACAGCCAGTACTTGCGTGGGCTTCTGCTGCCTGCCATCAGTGCCATCGACCTGCCGGCCACCCTGCTAACACCTCGCCTGCCGTTCCAGGAAGGCAATAAGGTGCTGATCAATACCAACGGCGAGGAACGCCGGGCCGGACTGGAGCGTCGGGTGGCGAGTACCAACAGCTTCAATCAGTTTGCCTACCGTTCGCTTGAGACAGCCAGAAACGAAAACGCCGCAGGGAGCGGCGCGGTCGGGGCAGTGGAAGAGTTTGATTCGTTGTGGAAATCGCTTTGAGCGTAAGTCTGTAAAACCGCGGCGCGCCCTTCGCGAGCAAGCCCGCTCCCACATTGGATCTATGTCGATCACACGATCAATGTGGGAGCGGGCTTGCTCGCGAAGAGGCCCTGCCAGTCAATACAAAACTCAGAGCTGCCCGTCGCGATCCCGGAAGCCCAGCAGGTACAGCACGCCATCGAGCCCAAGGGTGGAAATCGCCTGCTTCGCCGATTGCTTGACCAGCGGCTTGGCACGGAACGCCACGCCCAGCCCGGCAATCGCCAGCATCGGCAGATCGTTGGCACCGTCACCGACGGCAATCGTCTGCTCCAGACGCAAACCTTCCTTATGCGCCAGCTCACGCAGCAGATCAGCCTTGCGTTGCGCATCGACAATCGGCTCGACCGCCACACCAGTCACCTTGCCGTCGACCACTTCCAGTTCGTTGGCGAACACGTAGTCGATGCCCAGCTTGGCCTGCAGTTGCTTGGCGAAGTAAGTGAAGCCGCCCGACAGAATCGCCGTCTTGTAGCCCAGACGCTTGAGTTCGGCGAACAGGGTTTCGGCGCCTTCGGTCAGGCGCAGCGAGGCACCGATGGAGTCCAGCACGCTGACGTCCAGCCCTTGCAGCAAGGCCAGGCGCTCTTTGAAGCTGGCGCGGAAGTCCAGCTCGCCGGACATTGCCCGCTCAGTGATCGCGGACACTTGGTCGCCCACACCAGCAGCCTTGGCCAGTTCGTCGATGACTTCGGCTTCGATCAGCGTCGAATCCATGTCGAACACCGCCAGACGGCGGTTACGACGGAACAGCGAATCTTCCTGGAAGGCGATGTCGACGTTCAGTTCTTGAGCAACGCTAAGGAATTCGGCCCGCAGCGCTTGCGGATCCGCCGCCTCGCCGCGCACGGAAAACTCGATGCAGCCCTTGCCCTTGTCGGCCGGGGTGTCCAGCGGCATGCGCCCGGACAGGCGATCGATATGATCGATGTTCAGGCCATATTTGGCGGTGATCGAACTAACGCGCTGTAATTGCTCGGCGGTCACTTTGCGGGTCAGCAGGGTGACAATGTGGCGTTTCTTGCCCTGATTGCCGACCCACAGCTGGTAATCCTCTTCGGACACGGGCGTGAAACGCACCTGCTGCTCCAGCTTGTAGGCCGTGAACAGGATGTCCTTGAGCACTGAGCTACCTTGTTCGGTATCGGGAATTTCAACCAGGATGCCAAACGACAGGGTGTCGTGGATCACCGCCTGACCGATGTCGAGAATATTCACACCACCCTGGGCCAGAACACCGGTAATGGCCGCAGTCAGACCCGGACGGTCGACTCCCGTGATGTTTATCAGGACAATTTCGCGCAAGGCGCACCCCCGCAGGTGGAAAAAAACCGCATTCTACCCATTTTCAGTGACCATCGGGCACCGTGAGCGCTTTGACGGCCTAGGGCCTGTCGCTATACTGCGCGTCAACTTCACGGACTAAAGAGCCGAGCTCAAGTGAACCGGCCCACGCCAGTAAAAACCGATAACTTCTTTCTGCTGATCTTCCGGGCACTGCGTCATCGCCGTGTACCGATCGCATTGCGCATTGCCAGCCATAACGTGATCCTGGTCGCTCTGGCCCTGGTGATCTATGCCTGCGTGATGGGTTTGCAGTTCAAGCAGGCCATGCACGAGCAGGCGGATGCCCTGGGCGAAAGCCTGACCACCCAGACCGCGACCTCGGCCACGGAACTGTTGGTGTCCAATGACATCCTCAGCCTGAACGTGCTGCTCAACAACCTGACCAAGAACAAATTGGTGGCCCACGCCGCCATCTACAGCGTGGATAACCGCATCCTCGCCGAAGCCGGTCAGCGTCCCAAGCATAGCCTGCTGGGCGAAGCCGAGGGCATGTACCAGAGCAAGATCACTTTTCAAGACGTGACCGCCGGGCAACTGCGCATCAGCCTGGACATGGACCAGTTCCAGCAGCCAATGACCATCAGCCTGCAAAGCATGGGCATTCTGAGTGCGATTCTGCTGGCGCTATCCCTGGCCTTGAGCCTGCGCCTGGGACGCAATCTCTCCACGCCGCTGATGCAATTGCGGGTGTGGCTGCGCAATATCGACGAATACACCCCGGCCACCGAGCGCCAGGATGAGGTCGGCGACCTCGCTCGCCAGCTGCACGCCAATTTCGCGCCAGAGCCGGCCGAGCCGGAACCTGCGCCGGAACCTGAATACGACGACAGCGATTACGAAGACGCCGACGATAACGAGCCGACCTTCGAAGTGCGTAACCTGCGCGATCCAGGTTTCGACGAAACCAAGCCTGTCGCCGGCCTCAAGCCTGCGCCGCGGCGCACTGTCAGCACCGTCGAAGACGATGAGGACGACGAAGATCCGTTTGCCGATCTGCGTGATGATTCGGCAGATAGCGCGCCGAAACCAGTCGTAAAGCCGCAGGTATCGAACTTGCCGCAGCACAGCGCCGTACTGGCCGTGCAACTGGGCGCGCAAGATCAGTTGCGCCGCCTGCCCCGCGCACGCCTGGAAGAGCTGCTCAAACGCTATCGCGATTGCCTCGATCAGGCCGCGTCGCTTTACCAGAGCGAACTGCATACCCTGAACGATGGCAGCACGCTGATGCTGTTCCACACCGAAGACAGCGGCGACGACTACCTGACCAACGCCATCTGCTGCGGAGAGTTGCTGCGCGCCTTGGGTCATCAGTTGCAGATCGAAGTCGCTGATAGCGGCATCACCCTGCAATTGCAGTTGGGCCTGACGCTGGGTGACGAACTGTTCGGCTTGAGCCAGATCGACCTGCTGCTGACCGAAACAGCTCAGGATGCACTGGCCCTGTCGCAACACAGCCGTAACCTGTTGCTGGTGGAGCGCAAGATCAGCGACGACGCGCTGATTCGCCAGCGTGCGCGGATCCGCCCGATCGCCAGCCCTGAAGGTGCGTGCTGCGTAGAGCGTTTGATGGAGCCCTATCCGTCGATGCTGGAGCGGCAACTGGCGCGGATGCACGAACGCCGGGCGTAAACGCTAGCCCTCGCTGTAAAGAAGCCCGCAGATGAGTGATCGTCTGCGGGCTGATCGTTCCCACGCTCCGCGTGGGAATGCCTCCAGGGACGCTCTGCGTTCCAGCCCCACCTCATACCCAGAACCTGGCACCGATGTGACGCAGAGCGTCACGGCTGCATTCCCACGCAGAGCGTGGGAACGATCAAACCTGTGTACGACAGAAATCCCCTGTGGGAGCGGGCTTGCCCGCGATGAGGCCGGCAGCAGCACCGCAGATCTCCAACCTGCAGAAACAACAAAGCCCGCATCAATGGCGGGCTTTGCTTTGGATCAATCCAGGCTTAGAACCTGAACACTTCCATATCCGTGCGGATCGGCGAAGCCATTGGAATCTTCGGTTGCTTCTCTGGCTCTGCTGCCGGTGCCACAGGCTTGGCAGCTGGCTTGCGAGGTGCTTCGGCGATCGGCGGCTGGTTGGCCAGTGGCTTGAGCGCGGTCGACAGCTGTTCGGCCAGACGCTGCAGCAACACACCCTGAGCCTGAACCTGAGCCGCAGTGCCGCCGGCGTGCTGTTCCTGCAGATGAATGATGCGGTTATCGCGCACCTGACCACGACGGTCGATCAGGCGCCATTGCGCATCAAGGATTGCCGGTTGCGACGCACCCGAGTCCAGACGCGTGATCGTCAGCAGAACCTGAACATCCGGCGTGAAGCCCAGTGTTGCCGGTGCCAGGACAACGCGTTGGCTGTCCAGATGACCGGCGACCTGACGCAGCAACAGCTGATCGATATCGGACGACAGGCTACCCGCCCAACGACCATCAACCGAAGCTTGCAGGCTGCCATCGGGCTGACGCTGCAGCAAAGTTTCGCGTTGCAGGTAGTCGGCAACCGTTACCGGGCCAAGCAATACCGCCATGCCCGCGCTTTGCGCAGGCTGAGCCGGACTTCCGCTGTCCAGCTGATACAGCGACACCGGTTGGTGAACGCTGCAACCCGCCAGGCCAAGAACGCCGGCGAGCATCAAAATAAAAGGAAGGCGCAGAGCAGTCATCGTCCCATCCAGGTGGCTGCCACAAGGCTAACCACAGTGAAAATACTCAAAAAATATGAAGAACGCTCGGCTACGCCGGCGCTTGAAAGGCCATATCATCCGTGAATATGCGTTCCGACTCCAGCGGCAAAGCGTCGATCTACGTGTTAAATCGTAGATCGAGCGCTCTAGGACGCTTAATTGAGGTTTTCGACGAACAGCGCATCAACCCTCTGAAAGCCCCTTGGCAGTTTGTTACCACGACGCCCACGCTCACCTTTGTAGTGTTCAAGGTCGTCCGCCTTCAATGACAAGGTACGTTTTCCGGCCTGCAGCACCAAAGTGGCACCCTCCGGCAAAACGGCGATGTCCGTGACATATTCTTCGCGACTGGCAACACGCTCACCGGAAATCCCGATGATCTTATTCCCTTTACCTTTACCTAATTGTGGCAGATCGCTGATTTTGAAAATCAGCAGGCGACCTTCGGTGGTCACCGAGGCCAGCCAGTTGTGCTCACGATCGGCTACCGGGCGCGGCAGAATCACTTTGGCGTTGTTCGGCAAACTCAACAGGGCCTTGCCCGCCTTGTTCTTGGCTTGCAGGTCTTCACCCTTGACCACGAAACCGTAACCGGCGTCAGACGCGATCACGTACAGCGAATCGTCTTCAGGCATCAGCACGCATTCGAAACTCGCCCCTGGCGGCGGCGTCAGACGGCCGGTCAGCGGCTCGCCTTGGCCACGGGCCGAGGGCAAGGTGTGGGCCGCGACCGAATAACTGCGCCCGGTGGAGTCGATAAATACCGCAAACTGGTTGGAACGTCCGGCCGCCAAGGCCTTGAAACCATCCCCGGCCTTGTAGGAAAGCCCGGTGGCGTCGATTTCGTGCCCCTTGGCAGAGCGAACCCAGCCTTTTTCCGACAGAACTACGGTCACTTTCTCGTTCGGCAGCAGATCGTGCTCGGTCAAGGCCTTGGCTTCTGCACGCTCGACGATTGGCGAGCGACGGTCGTCGCCGTAAGTTTCGGCGTCCTTGATCAGCTCGGTGCGTACCAGCTTTTTCAGCTTGGCTTCGCTGCCCAGCAGGGCTTGCAGCTTGGCTTGTTCCTTGAGCAGTTCATCCTGCTCGGCACGCAGCTTCATTTCTTCCAGTCGCGCCAACTGACGCAAACGGGTGTCGAGGATGTAATCGGCCTGGATTTCGCTCAGGGCGAAACGCTCGATCAGGGCGGCTTTCGGGTGTTCCTCGGTGCGGATGATGTGAATCACTTCATCCAGATTGAGGTAAGCGATCAACAAACCGTCCAACAGGTGCAAGCGGCGCTCGACCTTGTCCAGGCGGAATTGCAGACGACGACGCACGGTCTGGACCCGGAACTCCAGCCATTCGACCAGCAATGCCCGCAGGTTTTTCAACTGCGGCTTGCCGTCCAGACCGATGATGTTGATGTTGACCCGGTAGCTTGACTCCAGCTCCGTGCTAGCAAACAGGTGTTGCATCAGTGCATCGTGGTCAAAGTTCTTGCGCGCACCCGGAATGATCACGATCCGGCACGGGTTTTCGTGGTCGGATTCGTCGCGCAGATCGGCGATCTGCGGGGCTTTCGACGGTTTGGCCTGCATCATCGCGGCGATCTGTTCCAGCACTTTGGCACCCGAAACCTGGTGCGGTAGCGCGGTGACAATGATGTCGCCGTCTTCGATGTGATACACGGCGCGCATGCGCACCGAGCCCTTGCCGGTTTCGTAGATTTTCAGCAGGTCGGCGCGCGGCGTGATGATTTCCGCTTCGGTCGGGTAATCCGGGCCCTGGATGTGCTCGCAGAGCTGCTCGACCGTGGCTTTCGGCTCGTCCAGCAAGCGCACGCAAGCGGTGGCGACTTCGCGCAGGTTATGCGGCGGTACGTCGGTGGCCATGCCCACGGCGATACCGGTGGTGCCGTTGAGCAGGATGTTCGGCAAACGGGCCGGCAATACCAAAGGCTCTTCCAGCGTGCCGTCGAAGTTCGGCCCCCAATCCGCGGTGCCTTGGCCCAGCTCGCTGAGCAGCACTTCGGAATAACGAGACAGCCGCGCTTCGGTGTACCGCATGGCGGCGAAGGACTTCGGATCGTCCGGCGCACCCCAGTTACCCTGGCCGTCGACCAGCGTGTAGCGGTAGCTGAACGGCTGGGCCATCAGGACCATGGCTTCGTAGCACGCCGAGTCGCCGTGCGGGTGGAACTTACCGAGCACGTCACCGACGGTACGCGCCGATTTCTTGTGCTTGGAATCAGCGTCCAGCCCCAACTCGCTCATCGCGTAGATGATGCGCCGCTGTACCGGTTTCAGGCCGTCGCCGATATGCGGCAAGGCACGGTCCATGATCACGTACATGGAGTAATTGAGGTAGGCATTTTCGGTGAAGTCAGCCAGTGACCGGCGTTCTACACCGTCCAGGCTGAGATCAAGGGAGTCGCTCATGCGGGCCTCATCAGTTCGTTGTCTGGCGCAGCAGCATGGTGCCACCGCGCTGGGTAAATTCAAGTTTGTTCAGTGCGCTCATACCGAGCAGCACCTGATCACCATGCAGCCCCGGCGCGACCAGAGCGCGGACATCCCGCAGCACGATGTCGCCCAGTTGCAGGCGGTCAATTTTTGTACGATAGCCCTGGCTCAGGCCATTGGCCGTGCTCAGGGTCACACCGAAACCTTCTTCCAGCTTCAAACGCTTGGCCAGATCCGCAGGGATCGCCACATCGGTCGCGCCGGTATCGAGCATGAAATCCACCGGCTGACCGTTGATCTGGCCAGTGGCGATAAAATGCCCTTGGCTGTTGCTGATCAACTTCACTTCGATAAAACCTTCGCCCTGCTCGGAGTTGACCACCGCATTCGGGTTTTGCTGATTCTCTTCCCATGGCCCGAAAAACCGCGTCGCCAGAAACAGCGCGGCGCACCAGGCCAACACCATCAACACCCGACCGGCGCGCTTGCCCGGCGGTTGCTGACTCATGGCTTGGCACTCCAGCCACCTTCAGGCGCGGCAAAACGCCAGACAATCGGGCGTTTCTCGCCGTCGGCGCGCGCACCATTATTGTTGTCGATACCGATCCAGGCACCGTCGGCGTCCACGATCAACGCTTCCGCCAGCCCAAAGGGCTGTGAATAACGACGGTTTTCCTGCAAGGCCTCGGCGGCAAACGACCAGCAGCGCTCGACCTTGGCTGTCACCGCATCGCGACGGCAAACCTGAAAGGCATTGCGCTCAAGGGTGAACAATTTGCCGTCAAACAATGACAGATCGGCAAAATCCCGGGAGCGCGCGCGGGCCTTGGGAAATTGCGCTGGTTGCATCTCCACCCCGGCTTCACTCAGCAGCACACAACCACCCTTGCAGTCCCAGACCGTTTGCTGGCGCTTGATCAGCAGCAAACCGCGGCGCTCACGTTCGGCGGCCAGCCACAGCGTGTCACCGGCCGGATTGATCGCCAGCCCTTCAAATAACGAATTGAAGTGCAGCAACATGCCGCTGGCCCGTGCTTCGCGTACCAGCATCGGCGAGATTTTCAGCCAGGACGCAGGCCCGATTGGCGGAACCTGCAGCACCGCGGCGTGCGCTTCGCTGACGATGTAACGATTGCCAGCGCTGTCGCAGGTGACGCCTTCGAAATCCAGGTCCCCGCCCCGCACGAACGACGCCGCCCAGGCCCGCGAACGCAAGCCCCAGGGCAAACCGCTGTCGGGCGCCAGGGGTACGTCGATGCGCACGGTTTCGGCTTGCCAGGTGTTGTTGCGGGTGTCGAGGCGATAGATTTGATCATCGTCACGATCCGAAACGGTCCACAAATCCTTGCCGCACTGGGCCAGCCCCGACAGATTGCCGCCGCGCATGCCGTCGACGGCATGCTCGGATAACAGGCGCAGCTCGGTTGCGGGCTGCGCCGAAACCGTTACCGAGGTCAGCAGCAACGCACACGCCAGGGCCCAGCCAAATCGCATCAGCCCAGAACCTCGGCCAGGTTGCCCTTGGACTCCAGCCAGGACTTGCGATCGCCAGCGCGTTTTTTCGCCAGCAGCATGTCCATCATTTCCGAGGTCGCGTCGAAATCTTCCAGCGTCAACTGCACCAGACGCCGCGTGTTCGGGTCCATGGTAGTTTCGCGCAACTGCGGCGGGTTCATTTCACCCAGACCTTTGAATCGGGTGACCTGTGGTTTGCCGCGTTTCTTCTCGGCTACCAGACGATCGAGAATGCCATCGCGCTCGGCCTCGTCCAGGGCATAGTAAATTTCTTTGCCCAGGTCTATACGGTACAGCGGCGGCATGGCGACGTAGACGTGTCCGGCATCCACCAGCGGACGGAAATGCTGGACGAACAAGGCGCAGAGCAACGTGGCGATGTGCAGACCGTCGGAGTCGGCGTCGGCGAGGATGCAGATCTTGCCGTAACGCAACTGGGCGATGTCCGCCGAGCCCGGATCGACACCGATGGCCACGGCAATATTGTGCACTTCCTGGCTGGCCAGCACTTCGCTGCCGTCGACTTCCCAGGTGTTCAGAATCTTGCCGCGCAATGGCAGGATCGCCTGAAATTCTTTGTCCCGCGCCTGCTTGGCCGAACCGCCGGCGGAATCACCTTCCACCAGGAACAGCTCGGAGCGCATCGGGTCCTGTCCGGCGCAGTCGGCGAGTTTGCCCGGCAACGCCGGCCCTTGGGTAATGCGCTTACGCTCAACCTTCTTGCTGGCCTTCAGACGACGGCCGGCGTTGTTGATCGCCAATTCCGCCAGCAGCATGCCGGTCTCAGGGTGAGCGTTGAGCCACAGGCTGAACGCGTCCTTGACCACACCGGAAACAAAGGCTGCCGCTTCACGGGATGACAGGCGTTCCTTGGTCTGACCGGAGAATTGCGGTTCCTGCATTTTCATCGACAGGACGAACGCAATGCGTTCCCAGACGTCTTCCGGCGCCAGCTTCACGCCACGCGGCAACAGGCTGCGGAATTCGCAGAACTCGCGCATCGCATCGAGCAAGCCCTGACGCAGACCGTTGACGTGCGTACCGCCCTGGGCCGTCGGGATCAGGTTGACGTAGCTTTCCTGAACGCTGTCGCCGCCCTCGGGCAACCACAGCAACGCCCAATCGACCGCTTCTTTGTTACCGGCCAGGCTGCCGCAGAACGGTTCGTCCGGCAGGCGTTCGAATTCGCTGACTGCGTCTACCAGGTAGGAGCGCAGACCGTCTTCGTAATGCCATTCGACTTTCTCGCCGGTGGCCTTGTCTTCAAAACTGACCAGCAACCCCGGGCACAGAACGGCCTTGGCCTTGAGCACGTGCTTGAGGCGGCTGATGGAGAATTTCGGTGAATCGAAATACTTCGGGTCCGGCGCGAAGAACACGCTGGTGCCAGTGTTGCGCTTGCCGACGGTGCCAATCACTTCCAGCTCGGTCTTCTTGTAACCGTCAGCGAAAGTCATCTGGTATTCGTTGCCGTCGCGCTTCACACGCACCCGGACTTCGGTCGACAAGGCGTTGACCACGGAAATACCCACCCCGTGCAAACCGCCGGAGAACTGGTAGTTCTTGTTGGAAAACTTGCCGCCCGCATGAAGCTTGGTGAGGATCAGTTCGACGCCCGACACACCCTCTTCCGGGTGAATGTCCACTGGCATGCCACGGCCGTCATCGCTGACTTCCAGAGAGTGATCGGCGTGCAGGATGACCTGCACCGATGTCGCATGCCCGGCCAAGGCTTCGTCGACGCTGTTGTCGATGACTTCCTGGGCGAGGTGGTTCGGTCGACTGGTGTCGGTGTACATGCCGGGGCGTTTGCGCACCGGGTCGAGGCCCGAGAGGACTTCGATGGCGTCTGCGTTATAAGAGCTAGCGCTGGGAGTGGCCATGGGGTCTCGTCGTCCGCCTGTAAAAAGTGTTCTGTGAAAAAGAGAGTTCTATGAAAAAGAGGCGACAAATCACAGTGCAGTGAAATCAATCGCCTGATACAAATCTGCGCCGATGCCGGCGAAACTCAGCATTGCCGGCAATCGCTCGGCAAAACCCTGGAAACTATGGTCGCCGCCCGCCTGGATGCGCAAGGCACAGGCTCGGTAATACTGCTGGGCGAGGCGATAATCCAGCGTTTCATCGCCGGTCTGCAACCACACTTGAAACCGCTGCGGATCCTGGGGCGCCGGCACTTCCAGCTCGGCCAGGGCCGTCACGTGGTCGTGGGTCATTTCCCAAGTCTCATTGGTATACAGGTTTTTCTGCGTCCCCAGATACCCGTCGAACATCCGGTGCGGGCTGACGGCCGGGTTGATCAACAGGGCTTTCAAGCCATGGCGCTCGGCCAAGTGAGTCGCATAGTAGCCGCCGAGTGAGCTGCCGACCAGCAGTGGCCGCCCCAGCTCGGCAATCGCCTGCTCCAGCTGACCGATGGCCTCGCGAGGATGGTGATGCAAGGCCGGCACACGCAACTGATCGCTCAAGCCCAGCCGTTCCATCACATTAATCAACTGACAGGCCTTTTTCGACGCCGGCGCGCTGTTGAAACCGTGGATATAAAGGATCGAACCAGACATTTGAGCTCCCTGTGCGTCGGGTAAAGAGGCGCAGTTTACAGGGTGTCGGGAAAATCGGGGATATGCGTGGAAATCATGTCACCTGAGCAAACGCCATCGCGGGCAAGCCCGCTCCCACAAGGATCTGAGGCGTTCACAAATCCCCTGTGGGAGCGGGCTTGCCCGCGATGGCCGCACCTCGGTCTTGGAAAATGACAAATAAATCAGTAGCCGTTAGAGCCGTAATCAATCTGAAAGTCGAACCCGGTGACGCGTTCCACGCCAGTTTCCAGCCGACCATCCGGCAACAACCGCAACCATCGATACCCCGGCGCCTGCTCACTCACCTTGAAATCATCACTGCCCGGCTCGAACTGAATACAGGTCGAGGGCGATGCAATCAGGCGAACACCGTTGCGCTCCTGATCAATTTCCTGATGCACATGCCCCCACAACACCGCACGTACCTGAGGAAACCGATCCAGCACCGCGAACAACGCTTCAGGATTGCGCAATCCAATGGGCTCCATCCACGCACACCCGATCGACACCGGATGATGATGGAAACACACCAGATGATGCCGCTGCGGCGCCTCACTCAAGGAGCGGGCCAGCAACTGCAACTGTTCATCCTGCAAATACCCCGGCACCGAACCCGGCACCGCCGAATCGAGCAACGTAACCCGCCAGTTGCCGATGTCCACCACCGACTCCAGCAGCGCACTCTGCACCGCTGCCTCAGCCATGATCCGCGGCTCGTCATGATTACCGGGAATCCAGCGTGCCGGCGCATCGATCTGCCGGGTCAGGTCACGAAACAGCTGATACGACTCCAGCGTCCCGTCCTGTGAAAGATCGCCACTGGCAATGATCAAGTCGATCTGCGGCTGCTGAAGCTTTACCAGCTCAATGACCTGTTGCAGGCTGTCGCGGGTATTCATGCCCAGCAACGTCCCGTCCGCCTCGGCAAACAGATGGCTGTCGGAGAGTTGCACCAGCAACGCAGGATCGGCGGTGGTCAATGTGGATACGCTCGGCAAGGCGTTCTCCCAGGGCGTGATCACGGGATGGGTAAGTGCCGCAATTATGCTGGGGGACGATCAAAAGAGGAAACCTGTGAACCGGACGCAGTTCACAACTACCGAACGACTGCGTACTCGTGCCCACATGCCAGACAGTGACTCAGCCATTCCCCCAGGAACAGATTGAGCTGAGCCTTTTCATCCGGCTGATGCATCGCGGCGTTCGGGTAAGGATAGATGCCCCGGAAGCGTCTTGCATGCTCAGCACTGACCACTTCGGCCATGCAGGCGTCGTGATAGACCTGAACTTCCAGTTGCGGCACCGGCAGCCATGGCAGGCTGTGTTCCTGGCGTACTTGCAGGGTCGTGGTGTACGGGCAGACCTGCAGCACTTCGAGGGCCAGCACACCCAGCATCTGGTCGCCATGGGTCACGGCAATGCGCCGGGCTGCCGGCTCGTTGCGCATGTCCGGTAGCAGTCGCATCAGGCGCGCGTAATTGGCCTCGCAGGAGGCTTGCAGCCCCACGAGGTCGATCCGGTAGCGATCGCGCAGCTTGTTTACGACCATAACCCCCTCACTTCAACGCGGTTCAAAGCCAGCCATTGCAAGGCGATGATGCTTGCCGCGTTGGCAATACGTCCGTCGCGTACGGCTTGCAGGGCATCTTCGAACGCCCAGACCGTGACGCGAATATCTTCTGCCTCTTCCTCCAGCCCATGCAGGCCGCCGACCCCGGTTGTCTCGCAACGCCCCAGGTACAAATGCACGAATTCATTACTGCCGCCCGGCGATGGAAAATATTTGGTCATCGGCCAGAGCGCCCCGAATACAAGCCCAGCTTCCTCCTGCGCTTCGCGGTGAGCAACTTCTTCCGGTACTTCATCCTTGTCGATCAGACCGGCGACCAGTTCGATCAGCCACGGATTGTCGGTCTTGCCCATGGCACCGACGCGAAACTGCTCGATCAGCACCACTTCATCGCGCTGCGGATCGTAAGGCAGCACGCACACCGCATCATGGCGCACGAACAGTTCACGATTGATTTCGCGACTCATGCCACCGGCGAACAATTCGTGGCGCAAGTGCACGCGGTCGAGCTTGTAGAAACCCTCATAGCACTTTTCGCGCCGAACGATATCAACGGCGGTCGGAATGGCGTTGGCAAAATCAGTCATGACTATCCTCGTTCTACAAATCCTATCCGAGGCTCCAACCTCGACTTCGCGCCATCCTAACGCGCCCGCGATGTTTGATGCAGCCCCTTTCCAGTCAGCGGGATAGACGGTGAGGGCGAAACCAACTCTAATTAGCTTAGTGGCGAACTGACTGCTTCGTTAAGAGTCGAAGCGGGTAACTTTTCGCCTTTCCCTGTTTTATGAAGGACGCCCATGTCGCTTTTTAAAATCGCCTCCGTGGCCGCAATCGCCCTGACCCTGGGCGCCTGCCAGAGTTTGTTCCAGCCCAACTATCGGGCGCCGCTGGAAACTACCCGCGACGCATCGGAACAGTTGAAACCAGGCTGCGCCAACGCTGACTGCCCGCTGGTGAATATCGATACGCTGCGTTTCCCGGATGAACCTGCACTTGACGGCATCATCGAAAAACGCCTGCTGCAAATGACCCGCACCTCGCCTGACGCCCCTGTAGCGCCAACATTGGCGGCGTATCGCGAGCAGTTTTTGAGCAGTGCCGGCCCGCGCTACAGCAGCTACCTGCAAGCCAAGGTACGTGAGCAGCATGACGGCTTGGTGATCGTTGAATTATCCAGCTACCTGGACACCGGCGGTGCCCATGGCACGCCGGGCCGCGGCTTCATCAACTACTCACGTCAGCAGCATAAAGTACTGACCCTCTCGGACATGTTGATCCCGGGGCAGGAAGAGGCGTTCTGGAAAGCGGCCCAAGTGGCGCACAACAGCTGGCTGATCAGCACCAAACTCGATCAGGAACCGGAGTTCGTGAAGAGCTGGCCCTTCGTGAAAACCCAGAACGTGGCGCTGACCTACGGCGGGGTGATCCTCAAGTACGAAGTGAGCACCATCGCGCCTTACGCATTGGGCCACGTCGAACTGAAGATCCCCTACCCGCGCCTGAACGGTATTCTCAAGCCCGAGCTGTTTCCCGGCCGTAGCTGAAGGCCCGACCGAGCAGCAGTTGCAGCAGCCCTGCCAGTACCAGCGACGGCAGGGTTGCGCCGATGTCCGGATAGAGATTGGCCAGCAAATGATAGGTACTCACCCCGCCCAACCAGGCGAGCAACGCCGGCCAGCGCAATGCGGCTGACGCTACATGAGCACTGCGCTTGCGCAGGATGAAGTGATCCACCAGCACTACACCGAACAGCGGCGCAAACACCGAACCGATCAACAGCAGAAAGTTCTGGTACTGGGCCAATGGCGCCAGGCACGCGATCAGTGTGCAGATCACGCCGATCGCCAAGGCCAGATGCTCAACTTTCAAGCGCAACAGAATCCCGCTGGACACCGCCGCCGAGTGAATGTCGGCAAAGGCATTTTCCGACTCATCCAGCAGAATCAGCAGCAACGGAATCCCCAACCCTGCACCGGCCAACGCCAGCAGCAAGGCATTCACTTCACCGCTCGGCGCGAACGCCAGGGTGTAGGCCACGCCCAAACTCATCAGCCAGAAGTTACCGATAAAGAAGCCCAGCGCCGTACCGCCGAAGACTTTCTTCGCGCGCTTGCCGAACCGCGAGTAGTCGGCAATCAGCGGCAGCCAGGACAGCGGCATTGCGATCGCAATGTCGAAGCCCACGGCAAACGGCATCGAACCATCACCGGCCTGCGCCCACAACGCCGCCAGATCGGCTTTGGCGAACAGGTTCCAGGTTAGCCAAATGCACGCGGCCAGCAGCAGCCAGATGCCCCACTTGCGCAGGATTTTGCGCACAAAGGTCAGTGGCCCGCTGACGGCCAGCAAAGTCGCCAAACCACCGAAGAAAACTGTCCAAAGCAGCGGATTCGTCATCAGGCTGCCTTCGCTGAACGCACGGGCGCCAAGCAGGCTGGCAGCGTCGCGCATCACGATAATTTCGAACGAGCCCCAACCGATCAGTTGCAGCAGGTTCAACACCGCCGGAAGGCTGGCGCCATGACGGCCCAAGCTGAGTTTGAGCGCGGCCATCGACGACAGGCCGGTGTCGCTGCCGATCACGCCGACGGCGGCCAGCAACAGAACGCCGACCAGCGTGCCAAGAAAAATCGCCAGCAATGAGCCAGACAGGCCCAGACCTGGAGCGAGCAGCGCGCCGGTCTGCAACACCATCAGGCCGATGCCGAGGGAGAACCACAGGGAACACAAATCACGGCCGCCGAAGACACGCTTGTCGGTCGGCACGGCGATGTCCGGGGAATAAGTGCTGGGTTGAATGCTCAAGGGGTGTTATCTCAGAGGGACATTTGTTGTTGTAACCACAACCTGTAGGAGCGAGGCTTGCCCGCGAAAGCGGTGTGTCAGACAAACCGCCTTCGCGGGCAAGCCTCGCTCCTACAAGAGCTGCGCCGGCCTCGAAAGGCTGGCGCTGCGGATCAAATCAAACCTTCTTGTACAACTGACTACCTTCCTGCTTGAACCGCTCAGCCTGTTCTGCCAGACCTTGCGCAACTTCCGCATCGACAGTTTCGATCCGCTGGTTGGCCGCGTATTCACGGACTTCCTGGGTGATCTTCATCGAGCAGAATTTCGGCCCGCACATGGAGCAGAAGTGCGCGACCTTGGCCGAATCCTTCGGCAGGGTTTCGTCGTGGTACGAACGCGCGGTGTCCGGGTCCAGGCCCAGGTTGAACTGGTCTTCCCAACGGAATTCGAAACGCGCCTTGCTCAAGGCATTATCACGAATTTGCGCGCCCGGATGCCCCTTCGCAAGGTCGGCAGCGTGAGCGGCGATCTTGTAGGTGATGATCCCGGTCTTCACATCATCCTTGTTCGGCAGGCCCAAGTGTTCCTTCGGCGTCACGTAGCAGAGCATGGCGCAACCGAACCAGCCGATCATCGCCGCACCGATACCCGAGGTGATGTGGTCGTAGCCTGGCGCGATGTCAGTGGTCAGCGGGCCGAGGGTGTAGAACGGCGCCTCGTCGCAGCACTCGAGCTGCTTGTCCATATTCTCTTTGATCAACTGCATCGGCACGTGGCCCGGGCCTTCGATCATGCACTGCACGTCGTGCTTCCAGGCGATTTTGGTCAGCTCGCCGAGGGTTTCCAGCTCACCGAATTGTGCAGCGTCGTTGGCGTCGGCAATCGAGCCCGGACGCAGGCCATCGCCCAGCGAGAAGCTGACGTCGTAGGCCTTCATGATTTCGCAGATGTCTTCGAAATGGGTGTAGAGGAAGTTTTCCTTGTGGTGCGCCAGGCACCACTTGGCCATGATCGAACCGCCACGGGAAACAATACCGGTCACGCGTTTGGCAGTCAGCGGCACATAGCGCAGCAACACACCGGCGTGGATGGTGAAGTAGTCGACGCCCTGCTCGGCCTGCTCGATCAGCGTATCGCGGAACAGCTCCCAGGTCAGGTCTTCAGCGGCGCCGCCGACTTTTTCCAGGGCCTGGTAGATCGGCACGGTACCGATCGGCACCGGCGAGTTACGGATGATCCATTCGCGGGTTTCGTGAATGTGCTTGCCGGTGGACAAGTCCATGACCGTGTCCGACCCCCAGCGAATGCCCCAGGTCAGTTTCGCCACTTCTTCTTCAATGGACGAACCCAGTGCACTGTTGCCGATGTTGCCGTTGATCTTCACCAGGAAGTTACGGCCGATGATCATCGGTTCCAGTTCGGTGTGGTTGATGTTGGCCGGAATGATCGCGCGACCACGGGCGATCTCTTCACGGACAAATTCCGGCGTGATGATTTTCGGCACGCTGGCGCCGAAGCTGTAGCCGGCGTGCTGCTGATCCAGCAAGCCAGCGGCACGGGCCACTTCAAGCTTCATGTTTTCGCGGATGGCGACGTATTCCATCTCGGCGGTGATGATGCCTTTACGGGCGTAGTGCATCTGGCTGACGTTGGCCCCGGCCTTGGCGCGGCGCGGGTTGTTCACGTGGGCGAAACGCAGCTTGGTCAATTCCGCATCGGCCAGGCGTTCCTGGCCGAAGTTCGAGCTCAGGCCGGACAAACGTTCGGTGTCGCCACGGGATTCGATCCACGGTGAACGCACATCGGCGAGGCCTTTGCGCACGTCGATGATGACGTTGGGGTCGGTGTACGGGCCCGAGGTGTCATACACCACTACCGGCGCGTTGATTTCGCCGCCGAAGTCGGTCGGGGTCACGTCCAGGCTGATTTCGCGCATCGGCACGAGAATGTCCGGGCGAGTGCCCTGAACATAAATTTTTTGCGAGCGGGTAAACGGCTGAACCGATTGCTGATCGACCTTGGCCGAGTCACTCAGATTGGTTTCGATTTTTGATTTTGTAGTCATCACGGGCTCTCCAGACACACATCCAGGCAGTGGATTTTTGTCGGAGCGAACCTGTAAACGAATGGACGCACGGGCGCTGGGAAAACCAGCTGGTGCTGTGCTCGGTGCTCGAGGGGTGTTCGATTGTCGAACAACATCCCGGACGAAGCACAAGAGGACTCGCCGGGTGACGAGAAATCTTGTTCCCTACGCAGGCGCTAACCTGATCAGGTTCAACGGGATCCGAAATTATTCGATCTCAGCCTCATAGCAAGGCACCCCGACAAGAACCCGGCCAGTCTAGACACAACCGGCAAAGAACGCCAACTCCGCAGCAAACACCATGATGAATGGCGCAATTGCAGGATTGTTGCCTTGCCTGCGTGCAACTACACTCGCTACGCCGTGCCGCGCCTTGACGCTGCAGGGCGCCGCGCCGTAGCCTTGGCGCTCAAATTATCAGCGTAATTTTTTAGGGATGGCCTCATGCTGCGCAAACTCTCACTGGCCCTTGCCGTGTCTTGTGCGTCCAACGGAATGGCCTGGGCAGCTGAAGCGCCCTTATCGACCAAAACTGACCTGGTCAGCGTCTATCAGGAAGCGGTGGACAACAACGCCGACCTCGCCGCCGCCCGCGCCCAATACGGCGCTCAGAAGGAAGTCGTGCCCCAGGCCCGCGCCGGGCTGTTGCCCAACCTGTCCGCCGGTGCTGACCTGAACAACACCCGCACCGAACTCGATCAGCCATCGATGACCTCGACCCGAAGTGGCACGGTGTATCAGGCAACCCTGGCGCAACCGATTTTCCGCGCCGATCGCTGGTTCCAGTTACAGGCCGCCAAGGACGTCAACGAACAGGCGGCCTTGCAACTCTCGGCCACCGAACAGAACCTGATCCTGCAAAGCGCCGAAAGCTACTTCAACGTGCTGCGCAGCCAGGACACCCTGGCCTCGACCAAGGCCGAAGAAGCGGCGTTCAAGCGTCAGCTCGACCAGTCCAACGAACGCTTCGACGTTGGCCTGTCGGACAAGACCGACGTGCTGCAATCCCAAGCCAGTTACGACACCGCACGAGCCAACCGGATTCTCGCTCAGCGTCAGGTGGATGACGCGTTCGAAGCGCTTATCACCCTGACCAACCGCCAGTACAACTCTATCCAGGGCATCGTCCATACCTTACCGATCCTGCCGCCAGCACCGAACGATGCCAAAGCCTGGGTCGACACCGCCGCCAAGCAGAACCTGAATCTGCTGGCCAGCAACTACGCAGTGAGCGCCGCCGAGGAAACCCTCAAGCAGCGCAAGGCCGGACATGCGCCCACCCTGGATGCGGTCGCGCAATATCAGAAAGGTGACAACGACGCCCTCGGTTTTACCAACCCGAACCCGAACGGCGTGCGTTACGGCGGCGATGTCGAGCAGCGCACGGTTGGCCTGCAATTGAGCATCCCGCTCTACAGCGGTGGGCTGACCAGCTCGCAGGTGCGTGAGTCCTATTCACGGCTGACTCAGTCCGAGCAGCAACGCGAAGCGCTGCGTCGTCAGGTCGTGGAAAACACCCGCAATCTGCACCGCGCCGTCAACACCGACGTCGAGCAGGTGCAGGCCCGCCGACAGTCGATCATCTCCAACCAGAGCGCGGTGGAAGCGACCGAAATCGGTTATCAGGTGGGGACGCGCAACATCGTTGACGTGCTCGATGCCCAGCGTCAGCTGTACACCTCGGTGCGCAACTACAACAACACCCGCTACGACTACATCCTCGACAACCTGCGTTTGAAGCAGGCCGCCGGCACTTTGAACCCGGGGGATTTGCAGGATCTGACGCGTTACCTCAAGGCCGACTACAACCCGGACAAGGACTTCCTGCCACCGGATCTGGCCAAGGCTGCGGCGGAGCAATTACGGGCTAATCCGGCTCAATAAAAGCACAAGATCAAAAGATCGCAGCCTTCGGCAGCTCCTACGCGCCCGTTGGGCGCTGCCGAAGGCTGCGATCTTTTTTTGCTCGGCTCGGTCTTAACGCTCGATCAACCTGCCCAACCCATCCAACAACCGCTGCAACGCGCCCTGATTGGTGCGCATCACCTTCAGCCCCGCCTCTGCCATTCGCTGCGCATCGCTCGGCAATTCGAACAGCCGCTGCACCGCCAGCGCCAGACCTTCGGCATCTTCGACCTCAGCCAACGCCCCGGCGCTACGCAACTGCGCGGCGATTTCGAGGAAGTTGAACAGGTGCGGCCCACTGAGCACCGGCTTGGCCAGGGCTGCTGGTTCCAGCAGATTATGGCCGCCGTTCGGCACCAGGCTGCCACCGACGAAAGCGCTGTCGGCTAACGCATAGAGAAACAACAACTCGCCCATGGTGTCGCCCAAGAGCACCGACGTACCTGTGGTAACCGGCTCGCCCGTCGAACGCCGTACCGTGGCAAAACCCTGCTGCCGGCACAACTCGAACACCGGGTTGAAGCGCTCCGGATGACGCGGCACCAGAATCAGCAAGGCATCGGGATGATTGGCCAGCAGCCTACGATGGGCAGCCAGCACCACATCGTCTTCACCTTCATGCGTACTCGCGGCGATCCATACCGGACGATCCTGTGCCTGCCACTGCGCACGCAATTCGCCGGCACGCTGCAGCAGTTGCGGGTCGATGGTCAGGTCGAATTTGATCGAACCGGTCACTTCGACGGTTTCCGGGCGCGCGCCCAAATCCCGGAAGCGCCGCGCCTCGGCTTCGGTCTGTACCGCGAACAGGCTCATCTCGGCGAGCATCGGCCGGGTCAGTTTATGGAAGCGGCCATAACCTTTGGCCGAACGCTCGGACAGTCGCGCATTGGCCAGCGCCACGGGAATCCCGCGCTTGGCGCATTGGTGGATATGGTTGGGCCAGAGCTCGGTTTCCATGATTACCGCCAGTTTCGGCCGGGCCTGATCAAGGAATCGCTTTGCTGCGCAAGGCAAGTCATAAGGCAAATAGCAATGCTGGATGCGCGGCTCGTTGGCGAACAACGCCTGGATGCGCTCGGACCCGGTCGGGGTCATGCAGGTGACGGTGATCGGCAGCGTCGGATACCGTTGCAACAAGGCACGAATCATCGGCGCCGCGGCGATGCTTTCGCCCACCGACACCGCGTGCACCCAGAGGCCGTCCGGCTTCATCGCCGGTAGCGCGAGGGAGAAACGCTCGCCAATGCGCTTGGCGTACGCCGGCGCCTTGCGCGCCCGCAGCCAAAGCCGAATCGCTACCAATGGCAGCCCCAGGTAAAACAGCGCGGTGTAGAGAGTTCTATTCATGGCGGCGGAGTTTATCGGTTTTTTAGCCGATCGCCTGCAAGTGCACGGCAAAACGTTCCGCCAGCCAACGAGCCGCCGGGCCGAGGGGCTCGTCGCGCCGCCATACCAGCTCGACAATCAATGCCGGCGGCGTCCATTCGCTGCTCAGCTCGACCATCAGATCCTGATACGCGGGGTACTGCACCACATGTCGCGGCAACCAGGCCCAGCCAAGGCCGCGCATCACCCATTCAGCCATCACGTAGAAACTGTCGGCGCGCCAGACCTGCGGGCTGGCCGGCTCGCTGCCGGGATAAACGCTGGACTGCGTGGACATCAGCAACTGTCGATGCTGCGCCAATTGCTGACAATCGACCTGCGTCTGCTTCGCCAAGGGATGCCCCGCGCCGCACACCGTGACCATCTCGACGCTGCCCAATACTCGCCGCTCAAGGGCTTCGGGAATCTGGTCATGATAAAACAGCAAGCCCAGGTCAGCCCGCCGCTCCACCAGTTTGCGCGCCACATCACCTTGGGCGGCGCTGGTCAGCTGCACTTCGAGGCTGGGAAACTTTTCTGCCAGGGCCTCGAAGCTTTCAACCACCGCTTGATAGGGCATTGCCTCGTCCTGAGCCACACGCAGACTCGCTTCCTGGCCGCGCATCATCGCCAGCGCCCGGCCATTGAGGCGTTCGCATTGACGCAGCACTTCCCGCGCCTCCTCAAGCAGGGCGGTACCGGCTTCGGTGAGTCTCGGCTGACGACCACTGCTACGATCGAACAGGCTGATGCCCAAGTCCTCTTCCAGCAACGCAATCGAACTGCTGACCGCCGACTGTGCCTTGCGCTGATCCCGCGCCACCGCGGAAAACGAACGCTGTTCCGCTACGCTGACAAACAAGCGCAGCTGTTCCAGATTCCATTGCATGTTCATGGCTCAACCCATCTTCAGAGCAGATAGGTAATGACTTTACCGCATCTGGCGAATCTCTAGAATGCCGACCTCAGAAAGCAACACTTCACACGAGGATTGACCCATGACCGCTTACTACTACCTGGCCATCGCCATCTGCGCCGAAGTGATCGCTACCGTTTCGATGAAAGCGGTCAAGGGTTTCAGCACGCCACTGCCGCTGCTGCTGGTCATCGTCGGTTATGGCATTGCTTTCTGGATGCTGACCCTGGTGGTGCGCAGCGTTCCGGTGGGCGTGGCCTACGCGGTGTGGGCCGGCATGGGGATCGTGATGGTCAGCGTTGCGGCGCTGTTTATCTACGGGCAGAAGCTGGATGTGCCGGCGATGCTGGGGATGGCGTTGATTGTGCTGGGCGTGGTTGTAATCCAGTTGTTCTCGAAGACTGCGGGGCATTAACTGTCGCAACCAATCCCCTTGTGGTGAAGGGGATCCTGTGGCGAGGGGGCTTGCCCCCTCGCCACAATGGTTCTCTTGATCGCCAGCAAAACCTCCAATCTATGAGTCTGTATACTGCGCCCTCGTCTTGAACACTGAGGTCGCTGCATGCCATCTGTTATTTCCACCGACGTTCTGATTGTCGGCGCTGGTGTCGCCGGCCTCTGGCTGAATGCGCGTCTGCGCCATCAGGGTTTTTCGACCGTGCTGGTGGAAAGCGCCAGCCTCGGTGGCGGGCAGAGCCTGAAGTCCCAGGGCATCATCCACGGCGGCGCCAAGTACGCATTGCACGGTGCCCTGACCGGCGCCTCGGAAGCCATCGCCGACATGCCGCGTCGCTGGCGTGAAGCGCTGGCCGGCGACGGCGAACTGGATCTGTCCGGCGTACGCGTGTTGTCCGACGCCCATTACCTATGGTCCCCCGGCACTCTCGCCGGCAACCTCACCAGTTTTTTCGCCAGCAAAGCCGTGCGCGGGCGGGTCGATCAAGTTAAAGGCGATCAATTGCCGCCAGCGCTGCAAGACAAGCGCTTCAAGGGCAAGGTCTATCGCCTGACGGAACTGGTGGTCGACGTGCCGAGCCTGATCCAGCGCTTGGCCGATCTGGCTGGCGACGGTCTGTTGGCCGGTCAGCACATCGAACCGCTGCTGGAAAACGGCGAACTGGTCGGCTTGAAAGTCGACGAACGCGAGATCCGCGCCCAGCGCATCATTCTCAGCGCAGGTGCCGGCACCGCCGACCTGCTCAAGGCACTGGGCCTGAGCCAACCGGCCATGCAGCGTCGCCCCCTGCACATGATCATCGTCAAAGGCCCGGGCCTCAAACCGCTGTACGCCCATTGCCTGGGCGGCGGGCCGAAGCCGCGCGTCACCGTGACCACTCACCCGGCCGCCGATGGCCAGTGGGTCTGGTACGTGGGAGGCGACATCGCCGAAGCCGAAGGCGTGGCCCGCGATCCTGCGGAGCAGATAGCCACCGCGCAGAAAGAACTCGGCAACCTGCTACCGTGGATCGACCTGAGCACCGCGCAGTGGGCGACCTTGCGAGTCGAACGCGCCGAGCCGCTGCAATCGGGCCTGACTCGCCCGGACAATGCCTTCCTCGCCGAGCAGGATCGCGTGCTGGTGGGTTGGCCGACCAAACTGGCCCTGGCGCCGGACTTCGCTGACCGCGTCCTCGCAGCACTGCAACGCGACGGCATTCAGCCGAGCCATCCGGTGCCGCTGCCGGAACTGCCAAAACCGCCGATGGGCGTCCCTGCCTGGGAGCAACTGCTGCCATGAGCCAACCAACCCTGCACGACTTTCATCGCCCGTTGGGGAGCACCGGCCTGCTGGTTTCGCCCCTAGGTCTGGGCACAGTGAAACTCGGCCGCGATCAAGGGGTGAAATACCCCAATGGCTTCCAGATCCCCGACGATGACGAAGCGCGCATGCTGCTCAAACTCGCGCGCGACCTGGGCATCAACCTGATCGACACCGCGCCGGCCTATGGCCGCAGCGAAGAGCGTCTCGGCCCGTTGCTGCGGGGTCAACGTCAGGATTGGGTGATCGTCAGCAAGGTTGGCGAAGAGTTCGCCGACGGCCAGTCGCACCACGACTTCAGCGCCGCCCATACTCGCCTGTCGGTGGAGCGCAGCCTGCAACGTCTGGAAACGGATGTTATCGATCTGGTGCTGGTGCACTCCGACGGCAACGACCTGGCAATCCTCAATGACAGTGAGGTCTATGCGACCCTTGCCGAGCTCAAGCGCGAAGGCAAGATTCGCGGTTTCGGTTTTTCCGGCAAAACCGTCGAAGGCGGCTTGAAGGCTCTGGAACAAGGTGATTGCGCGATGGTCACCTACAATCTGAACGATCAGAACGAGAAGCCGGTCATTGACTATGCTGCTGCTCACGGCAAAGCGATCCTGGTCAAAAAAGCCTTGGCCAGCGGCCACGTTTGCTTGAGCCCGGGCGTGGACCCGGTACGCGCCAGCTTCGAGTTGTTGTTTGAACACCCGGGTGTGGCCAGTGCTATTGTCGGGACCATCAATCCGCTGCACCTCGCCCACAACGTCGCGACCGTTGCCCAGGTCCTTCGTAGCAACTGATGCCGCCCACGCGGCCTTAAGCAGGAGCCGACATGCCGCGTACGCTGATAAGAAAGAACCCGAGCAACTTCAAGACCCTGCCGTTATTCGTCGAAGCGACACCCGAAGGCCTGAGTTACCAGAGCGTCGGGATGCCGTTGAATTTCTCCCAGACTTTGCAACGCCGCCGTCCGGTAACGGTGCCCGACGCCGAGCGGTTCGCCCTGGAGCTGGCAAATCTCGGGGTCTCGGTGCGCCTGACTCTGCATTGGCAGAATCGCGATTACTGGGTGTTGGTGCGTCAGCGTCGGCAGGACCGCGGCGATGTGGTGCTCAAACTGATCTCGGGTTATGTGCCGGCCCATGAACTGAACCTGCCGCTGCACACGGCGACCCAGGAAATTGCCGAAGAGTGCCTTCTGGAAACCCCGGAAGGCTGGCTCAGCGGGCGTTTCAACGACACCTGGCTGCCCGCGCCCTACTCGTCCGCCCTGCATTACCGCGAAGCCCTACCGTTTCGCCTGACACCGCTGTCCGGCTCGGCGCGGCCGGTGCGCTGCGCCAACATGCCGCTGATCGAGCGTCCGCGGGCCTACGTGCATTTACCCACAGCATCGCTGCAATTGATCTATGACTTGCGCCTGGACGTGCCCAAGGAAGCCAAATCCCTGAGCCTGTTTCATGTCGACGAACGACTGGAGGGCGATCAATTGGTGGCCCGGCTCGATCGAAAACGTCCCGATTTGTATCTGATGCCACTGCAGGACGGCCAGCCGATGGCCGAGCTGTACACCCTGAAAAAGGATCAGCTCTACCCGGCGAGTACCCGCGGGTTGTATCTGGCAGAGAGTTTTGCCCGGCAGGAAGGGTGGCTGGTGAAGGATGAGCGGATTCGCTGGAAGGACTGGGTACGGCAACAGGGTTTGAGCCCGCCGGGGAAGGATTCCGGTTTAGCCCGCCTTCACGGAAAAGCAAAACAACTGCTGAAAAGAATCGTGCCGCGCAAGGCCGCACGATAGAACCTTGTGGTGAGGGGGCTGTTGTGGCGAGGGGGCTTGCCCCCTCGCCACAACAAGCTCCCTCGCCACAGTGACCGCGCCGTTTCAGTGATTGCGGATTTTCTCGACAATCGCCGTGGTCGAGCTGTTTTCCACCAACCCCAGCACTTTCACAGTCCCGCCGTAAGCAGTGACGATGTCTGCGCCAACCACCTGGTCGATCCCGTAATCGCCGCCCTTGACCAACACATCCGGCTTGACCTCGCGCAGGAGGTTTTCCGGGGTGCCTTCAGCGAAGCTGATTACCCAGTCCACGGCGCCTAAACCTGCCAGTACAGCCATGCGACGGTCGACGCTGTTGATCGGCCGACCCGGCCCTTTCAAGCGGCTCACCGACGCATCGTCGTTGACCGCCACGATCAGACGATCGCCTTGGGCACGCGCCTGTTCGAGGTAGGTCACGTGGCCGGCATGCAGGATGTCGAAGCAGCCATTGGTAAACACAATTTTCTCGTTGTGCGCACGCGCGTCATCGACCGCCAGCAGCAGCTGCTCCAGCCCCAACACTCCACGCTCGGAACCTTCTTCACGCTGGATAGCACGACGCAATTCCGGGGCACTGATGGCCGCGGTACCGAGCTTGCCGACCACGATGCCCGCCGCCAGGTTGGCCAAGGCCACCGCGTGGGGCAGTTCTTCGCCAGCGGCGATCGCCGCCGCCAGGGTAGAAATCACCGTGTCACCGGCGCCGGTCACGTCGAACACTTCACGGGCACGGGCCGGCAGGTGCAGCGCCGGATGATCCGGACGCAGCAAGGTCATGCCGTGTTCGCCACGGGTCACCAGCAACGCGCCGAGGTCGAGGTCGTGCATCAGCTGCGCGCCCTTACTCACCAATTCGTGCTCATCGGCGCAACCACCGACGATGGTTTCGAACTCGCTGAGGTTCGGGGTGATCAGGCTCGCGCCGCGGTAGATCGAGAAATCCTTGCCCTTGGGATCGGCCAGAACCGGAATCCCACGGGCACGGGCAGCCTGGATCAGCACCTGATGATTTTTCAGCGCGCCTTTGCCATAGTCGGACAGCACCAGCACCTTGATGCCTTCGAGCAGTTCGTCGACTTGCTCGCCCAGCGCCAGGGCGTCGGTTGCGAAAGGTTCTTCGAAGTCGATACGCAGCAATTGCTGGTGGCGGCTCATCACCCGCAGTTTGACGATGGTCGGCTGGTGCGCGATGCGCTGGAACAACGCCCGCACGCCGGCGCCCTTGAGGCTATTGACCAGGCTATCGGCAGCCTCGTCATCGCCGGTCACGCCGACCAGCGAGGCCGGCGCACCGAGCGCGGCAATGTTCAGGGCAACGTTGGCGGCACCGCCCGGGCGGTCCTCGATTTGCTCGACTTTGACTACCGGTACCGGTGCCTCAGGGGAAATCCGTGAGGTACCACCATGCCAGTAACGGTCGAGCATGACATCGCCGACCACCAAGACAGGGGCTTGATCGAATCGCGGCATGGACAACTTCATGGAGCAACCCACATACAAAATGAACAGGGGCGCGATATTAACACAGGGTTGGCGCTGGCTTGTGTGACGGCTGCAACCGGATGAATCGGCAGCAGTTTTTGCTCATTAATTGAGCAGAAATACCGATAACCGACGACAGACGTCCGCCAGTTGCAGCGCCCGGGTGTCGATTTCGCACTTCGCTGTCAGTGGATACAAACCACCGGACGCATTGCACGCCGGTGAACACGAGGGTGAGTCAGGCTCACCCTCGTATCGGGGTCAGGCGATGTCTTCAGCCGGGGCGTCGAGGCCCATCGCATGCAGGCGCGAGTAGTAGCCATTCTGCGCCAGCAGTTGAGTGTGGGTGCCACGCTCGACGATTTCGCCGTGATCCATGACCAGAATCAGGTCAGCCTTCTCGATCGTCGACAGACGGTGAGCGATCACCAGCGTCGTGCGACCTTTCATGACTTTATCCAGCGCGGCCTGAATGTGCCGCTCGGACTCCGTATCCAATGCCGACGTCGCTTCATCGAGAATCAGCAGCGGCGCGTTTTTCAGCAAGGCACGGGCGATTGCCAGTCGCTGACGCTGACCACCGGAGAGCAGCACACCGTTCTCGCCGACATCGGTGTCCAGCCCTTGCGGCAACTGGGCGATGAAATCCATGGCATAGGCGTCTTCGGCAGCTTTCTCGATATCGGCACGCGGCGCGCCGGCCAGATCACCGTAGGCGATGTTGTTGGCCACCGTGTCATTGAACAGCGTGACGTGTTGCGTCACCTGGGCAACATGACGACGCAGGTTGCGCAGGCGATAGTCTTCGATTTCCACGCCATCGAGCAGGATCTCGCCGGTTTCGTGGTGATAGAAGCGAGGAATCAGGCTGGCGAGGGTCGACTTGCCGCTGCCGGAACGGCCCACCAGTGCGATCATTTGCCCCGGTGCCGCGGTGAAACTGATGTTTTTCAGCACTTCACGGTGGGTTCCCGGATACGTGAAGCTCAGGTTACGCACCTCCAGGTGACCATTGACACGATCTTTCGCGACCGTACCCTTGTCCACCTCTGGCTCGACATCCAGTTGTTCGAAAATGCTTTCGGCTCCGGCAACGCCTTTCTGGATCGTCGAACTGACTTCCGATAGCTGCCGAATCGGCTTGGGCAACAGACCCGCCGCGGTAATGTATGCCACCAGGTCACCGGCAGTCGCATCGCCGCGCAGGAACAGCACCAGGAACATCAGCACGGCCATTGCGCTGTAGATCACCAATTGCAGCATGGGTGTGTAGACAGCACCGGTCTTGGTCATGCGCAACTGCTTGTTGGTGTTGCCCTGGCTGGCTTCGGCGAAGCGGCGCTCTTCATAGCTCTCGCCACCGAAACTGCGCACAACGCGATAACCCTGGATGGTCTCGGACGCAACGTGGGTCACGTCGCCCATGGCCACCTGAATCTTCTTGCTCTGCTTGCGGAATTTTTTGCTGGTGCTGCTTACCATGATCGCGATGAGCGGCAGGATCGCCAGCATCACCAGGGTCAGTTTCCAGTTCATCCACAACAGGTAGGCAAACAGGAACACCACGGTCAGGCCTTCGCGGATCACTACCTTGATGGCGTCGGTGGCGGCGCCGGTGACCATGGTCACGTTGAAAGTGATGCGTGAAATCAGGTGCCCGGAGTTATGGGTGTCGAAATAACGGTTGGGCAGTACCAGCAGCTTGTTGAACAGCTCAACGCGCAGGTCGTGCACCAGCCCCAGCGAAACCTTCGCCAGGTAGTAGTTACCAAGAAACGACCCCAGACCTTGCCATGCGGCGATCAGAATGATCAGCATTGGCACAGCCATCAATAGCTGCAAGTCCTTCAGATAAGGCACATTGGGAAAGAGCACTGCTTCCGGGTTGCTCAGGCCATCGACGAAATATTTGAGAATCCCGGCCAACATGGGCTGCGTCGAAGCAAAAATCACGAAGCCTACGATACTGATGGCGAACATGCCCATGTACGGACGCACATACGACAGCAGGCGCAGGTAAATCTTCAAGCTCGACGGCGCAGGCGAATCAGGGCTAGTCATGAGAACCCGTTGTATGAGAAAAGAGCCCGCAAGTGTAACACAGGCCATTTTAGTCACTGAGCTGCGGTAACATGGCCGGCTATCCATGCCTCACAGCGTCGACCACTGGAGTATTGATGCAAGCGCTTGACCATACCCGATATCTCGCCCTGCGCGAGGGAGCACAAGTCCTTGAAGCGGATGGTTCGGGGGACAAGGTTCTGCGATTGACGGACGGCTCAATCCTCAAGCTGTTTCGCCGCAAGCGCCTGCTGACATCGGCTGCCTGGTATCCATACGCCAAACGCTTTGCCGACAATTGCGATGCGTTGCGTGAACGGCAGATTCCCTGTCCGTCGATTCGCCAGGTTTATCGCATCCCGAGCATCGAGCGCGATGCCGTGCATTACGACCCGTTACCGGGCCAGACTCTGCGCCAACTTCTGGATATCCAAGACGATGCCGATCCATTGCGCGGTCAGCTGGGGGCGTTCATGGCCACTTTGCATGAGCGCGGGATCTACTTCCGCTCCGCACACCTTGGCAATATCGTGCTCACACCTGAGCATCAGCTGGGGCTGATCGACATTGCCGACATGCGGGTTTATCGCCGTCCGCTGCGCAAGACCCTGCGGCTGCGCAACTTCAAGCATATGGTGCGCTACCCGCAAGACCGCCAATGGTTGCTCGACGGTCGCGGCGAAGTCTTCATAGACAATTATGGTCAGACCCAGAGCATCTGCTCCCCGGAGGAACTGAGCATCGCCTTGCAAAAATGATCCAGACACCTTCGCCCCCGGAGCGGGGACGGAGGTCAGGTATTACGCCAGCGCCTGGCGCTGCGCTTGCAGCGCTCGCCCGAGGATCATCGCTGCAGGCAACAGGACCAGCGGCCATAACTCGTCCGGGTTACCGATCAACAGGCTGCCATCGAAGTTCAGCATCACCAGGGCACACGCCAGGTAGACGCCCCACACATCGCGCAGACGCCAGGCCTGCCAAATAGTGCTCGCCATCAACACGACAAACAACGCCAGCGCCACCGCGCCACTGTACAGCCCAAGCGCCACATAAATGTTGTGCGGATGCTGAATCGGCATCCAGCCGTCAATCAGCTGGGAGGTGTGGAAGTTGATGCCACAGCCCAACATCCAGCCGCAGTTCCGCCACTCGCCAACCATGATGTTAAAGATTTCGATACGGTAAGAATCGCCTCGAGCCCAGAGCGACTGATACCACGCTTCGTTGTGCACCATCAGAACCAGCAGGCCCAGGACCACAACCCCCAGCGCCACGACACTCCCCACCAACCGCGGCTTGTGGTAAAGGCCGTAAAGCAACCAGACGCCCAACAGGAATACAACCCCCACCAACGCTGTGCGCGCCTGGAGTATGAAGACCACCGCAAATATCGAGAAGACGACGGCCACCGCCCCTTCGATCAACTTTCGCTCCCTAATCCAGATTGGCAACGCCAACGCCAACGCACAAAGCAGCCAGATGCTGGCGTAGATAACATTCTGCAAGCGTGCCGGAAGCAGTGCCACCCGGCTACCGACAGCGTATTCACCCGATACCCAGCTGTAGAGTGCGCAGCCAAAAATGTACAACGCCAGAATCCAGAATTGCCCGCGAACAAACACAGGGCTGCGGAAAAACTGTGGATCGGTGAACGCACCGATCACCATCACGAACATCCAGACATAGAAGACGTGTTTGAAGAACTGAAACTGCCCGGCAATCGTCGCAGGCACCAGAAACCACAGAATGAACGCCGTCCAGACCCACACCAACGGCTGCTTGAACAGGCCAGAGCCTCGTTGCTTGATCAGGAGGACCAGGCCTGGCAATACCATCAGGCCGTAAAACAGATTGTTGGTCCACTTGGACGACCAACCGACCACAAAACTCAGAAGAAACAGACAGAGTGCCGCTCCAAAATACGACGCAATGGTGATCTTTCCGGGTTTCATGCCGCTAGATTCCATGAAGCACCCAACCCGTTGCCAAGCCGATAATAAGGACCGCTATCAGCTTGAGCCGATCGAGACGCTTGCGCTTCAACTTGTTCACACGCTCCTGTGGAACCACCACATGCTCACCGAAACCGGTATGCAATACCGCGTCGTTTTCCAGAATCAACGCGTAGCGGTTTGCCCCGGCATACAGGCGCGACAGGTCTTTCTCTCCGGAGAACCCGGAATACGGTGCATGCAACAGGTAATCCGCGCGACGGCGTAGCCCCGGGTTAAAGGAAAAACCCTGCCAGTCGGCTTTGTGCGAGCCCAGCACGTAGAAAGGAATGCCATGGCTGACTTTTCGTTCGCCCAGGAACACATAAGGACTGTGAACCATCAGGTCATGATTGAAGCTGCGCAACCACACCTGAAGCGCCTGTGGATCTTCTTCCAACAGGCGTTGGGATTCTTCGATAAACCCTTCGCGATAGAAATCCCAGTCGTCTTCGCAATGGAAAATCCACGACGTCTGCACCTGAGCGTAGGCGGCATCGATGGATCGCAACTGACCCAGACGCGGATTGTTGATGAAGAACTGGGTGTGCGCCCTCCAGTGTTCCGGAATACAGGCCTCTACGGCACTGTCGCCGGAGTCCTCGGTAATGAACACTTTATGAATGGGGGCCGTGTTGAACCGGTCAAGTGTCTCCAGAGTCCGCTTCAACAAATCGAAGCGACCGCAACTGGTGATGACGATCGAAATGTCGCTAGTCTCACTGAACAGCATTTATATGCACCGCACCATTGATTGTTTAATCGCCCGGCTTTACAGCCCCAGCGACAAGCGTAGTTTTTCTTTCCAGCTCAGCGGGACATGCTTGCGCAGCGGCGCCCGCATGGCATCGACAATTGCATGCCCCACCGCCCGGAAGGTGTAGCGCTGCTCAACCAGAGCCTGCCCGGCCAACGAAATGGCCTCGGTCAGCTGCGGGGACGCGCGCAACACGGCGAGTTTCTCTTTGAGTTCATCGCGCGTTCGATAGAGCACAATATTTTGCATGTCGACAAAGCCCAGCGCGCGATTCTCTGCTTCCCCTTGATCGTAAGCAAACAGCACGCAACCACAGGCCATGGCCTCGAAATTCTTGATCATGTATTCGCCCATGCCGACATCGGCACTCACGAAATAACGGATCCGGCTCAACGTCTCGCAGTATTCCTCACCCGACTTGGTGCGCGTGATCAACAGGTTTTCGACCTCGGCCACCGACTCGAGCATGGCCTTGCGACCGGCATACGCCACACTGTTGAGGCTGCCGACGAAGCCCAGCTCGATATCCCGTTCGCGCTGGCGGTTCTGCAACAGCGCCTGGTCGTAGCCCTTGGGCACGAAATGCGCGTCAAAACCTTCATCACGCAAGCGCTCGCTGACCATGAAACCCGAACTGATCACACGTGCCCAGGGCAGCTTGCGGTAATGGGCGCTGAACTTGCCGGTGTATTTGCACGGGATGTAGTTCTGATACGCGTCGTGTTCGAGAATAACCAGATTGGGCAGGGTCTGTATGAACCTCACCTGTCTGATCTCTTTTTTGAAGCGCAGGAACAATACGATCCGGTCATAGAGGGTCACATCGACGTGCTTGCGAAAATACCCACGCAAGTCGTCCTGCTCCGCACTGGTCAATTCACGCTTGTCGCAATCGCATTGCTCGGCGATACCGTCATACAGGCGATCGAGGATCGCTCGTTGCTCTTTCTGCACCAGAAACAGAACTTTCAATTGGTCTCTCTCTTTCCAGACAGCTCTTGGACCCAGAACAACTCGTGACGTCGCACCGTTTTACGGAAAAATTCGTTCTCACCGAATGCCGGCCAGCGCCGAGCCACCAGGCAACGCTGCAGCGCCCGGCGAAGCAAACGCTTGAAGGGAAGCCGGGGCTGAAGGTCGTGCATCATGCCCAACGACATTGCCTTGTGCCACTGATTTTCGGTCGACAGACAAAGCGTCCAGGGACGCAATGGTTCATGCATCTCCATCTGTGGCGGCAGTGCCACCCCTGTGCCAGCGTCGCCCATTGGCCAGCGATCGTTGTCGTGCAAATGATTGGCGTAATGCAACAAAGTGTCGGGTTGCCAGGTTGTGCCGCTCAGTGCCTGCATCACTGCCTGCTGCGAGCATAGATGGTCTGGATGAGGGTCGAAGCGCGGATGCGGCAAGACAATGACCTGAGGCTCGATACGTTCGATCAACTCGCGCAGATCTGCCAGCAGATTGTTCCAGGACGGCAGGCCATCAACGTCACTGCCCAGGGCAAACGGATTGAACCGTCGGAAATATCGGGTATCGCCAAGCTGTGCCTCACGGGACGCTACGGCCTCGGCCGGCACGCTCTGCATGGCCGGCAATTGCAGGCAGAAGTAACCCAGTTGAATACAGCGCTCCTGAGGCACCCCTCCCCACAACGGCACGCTGATACTGTCCCAGGCACGCAACGAGCCTTTCAACCGGGATGCTTCGACGCCATCGAGCCCCATCTGTCGATAGTGCCCGGCCTCGATTTCACCGGCGGTCAAGGTAACAATCCAGCTCTCACTCGCGCCGCTGTACAACCCGAATGCGGCCAGCTCGGCATCGTCGGCGTGGGGTGCGATCACCATCACCCGCTGACGGCGGTAGTCCGGATGCTCGAGCGCCCAGAGCACGGGCTCGCCGAGCAATCGGCAGAAACGCCCGCGCAATCGCAGCTCACCTCGCGACAGCACCTGCGCCTGACCCGTGAGGTTCAGGTAACGCAGGCCATTTACACCGCGCTCAAAGGTTTGTCGGTCGGGATTATCGCCACCCGACAACTCGACCACGGGATCGATAAAGCGCCCCAGCCACGTGCTTTTTACCCGCAACGCCAGCACCAGCGTAGCGTCATCGACCAGCATGACGCCCTCATCCAGACGCAGCCGCTCACCATCCAGATAAATCTTGGGCTGCGGGGTGTACGGCGGGAAGTTGTATTGATAATCGTCTTTTGGCGAATAAAACAGATGGTCGGCGAACCACGCCTCATGGGCAACCCAGCCCAGCACCGCAAGCACCAGCGGCAGCCACCAGGCAACCAGCACGCCAATAGCGATCAACAGCATCAGCGCAATCAGCAGGCCTATGCGTTTGTTGCGCCGATGGCGCTTGAGCAGTTGCTGTTTGCGGCTCATGGGTTGGCTCATACCGTGAAGACCGGCACAGAATTGCACCAGCGGTCCTTGTACTCACGGTCGGTCCGACCAAAGGAAAACCGCAGGGGTTTATTCAGCGCGCGTGCATGTTCCCAGGCGCTTTGGGTGTTGAGAAAACTCAGTACGCTGCCGGGGCTGAATTCGCGGGTCTCGGGATCGACACCGCCGTTGACATACTCGACGCTGATCCACTCCGGCGCCTCGACGCGGTACACCAGTTGAATCGCAATCGGTGCGTCGTTGAGGAAAATCACCGAGCCTATGAGCAACTCGCGCAACAGCTCGATCACCTCGCCCATACGCTCGGCACCGGTGGCCGGGAAACCCCAGCGACGCTGGAACAGGTCGCAATAGATAGCCGCCAGTTCGCTGCTGGAAAACTCGGTAACCGGCCGCGCTACACCACCTGCCTCTTCCAGAAGACGCAATTCGCGACGCTGGTTGTAGCGAAACTTCTTCGACAGCTCTTCAGGTGTCCTCGCCATGGCCAGTTGTTCGGTCTGCAGCTTGATGCCGGTAAAACGGCCTTCGCTCAGCGCCGACAGATAACGCCCGCGATGACGCAACGGTGCCTGGGCATCCGCGGCAGCCGGCAGGATCAATTCAGCATTGCCGAGGTCGAACAGGCCCTTTTTACCGCTGCGCTTGAGCACGTCCTTGGACAGCGCCAGGTCGCGACCCCAGGTCGGGATGGCGGCTTTCACTTCGCCGTTATGTTCCCAAGCCAGATAGCGCACCGGAATGTCAGCCAACTGTGCCAGACGCTCGACCACCAGAGGATGAGTCGCGACACTGCCGCCAAAACGTTGCCAGGCTTGTGCATAAGTCGATGCGTCGACCTGCGCCCAGCCACGTTCGCGCCAGCCTTGAAATCGGTTGAGCATCAGCCCCTCGGTGCCAGTTCGGTGACATGCGGCAAATGCCAGAAAGCATCGCGTACCGCGCGATCGGAGAAGCGCTCACGCAAGCGGTCAAACATCAGCTCGGCACATTGGCGACGCTGCTGCTCGTCCATCGCGGCCAGATGCTGCAGCCCTTGAGCCAAACGCTCGGCATCGCCCAACGGAAACAGAATGCCGACGCCTTCGACCACTTCCCTGGCCCCGCCGCACGCGGTCGCGAGCAACGGCACACCGGCGGCCATGGCCTCCAGCAACACCATGCCGAATGGCTCGTGATCGGAGCTTAGGGCAAACACATCGAAAGCACAGAAGTAACGACGAGCATCGGGCACCTGGCCGAGGAACAGCACTCGATCGCCGATACCCAGCTCGCGCGCCAAAGCCTTGAGGTCCTGTTCCAGCCGACCGCTACCAAGGATCACCAACTGACTGTTGGCCGGTAACCTCGGCAATGCCGCGGCAAAACCGTGCAGCAGCGTAGCCTGATCCTTGTCCGGATGCAGGCGCCCGACGTTGCCGACAATCCAGGCATCCATCGACAGACCGAGAGTTTCCCGGGCCTCACGAACCGATACCTGACTGGACTGCAACGCCTGCACATCGATACGGTTATACAGCGTCTGAATCCGCTCGACCGGCCATTTCGGCAAACAACGGCGCATGTCGTCACGCACCGCATCGGAGACCCCGAGCAGGCTCAGGCGCTTGCGGAAAATATTCGCGAACAGTTTGCGGGTGCCGCGCTGGTAATCGCCAAACGCGTGATGCACGCCAATGACCGGCAACGAAGTGCCGAGCAAGGCGATGTAGATCGGTTTGAAACGGTGAGCAATGCAGAAACTGAAATTGCGCGAGGCGGCGATCTTGCGCAAATCGCCGATGGCGCCCAGCTTCAGGCCACGAATGGCCTTGGAGCTGTATTCCATGAACAACACTTCATCGGAAGCGCAGCTCGCGGCGACTTCGGCATCGGCAGCCCCGGTCAGAAACACCGTGGTCACTCGATAACCGGTCCCCGCGAACAGGCTGGCGTACTGCCGGGCGCAGTCCAGAAACGGCCCGTCATAGCCGTGGCAGAACTGCAGCACATGGCGCTCAGCCGAGCGTGTCATAAGCGTCCGCGCCTTCTTTGACCACCAGAATGTCTTCCATGATCAGGTACTGCAGGTCGGAACCGAAGAACATATTCAAGGCGTCGGTCGGTGAGCAGATCATCGGTTCGCCACGACGGTTCAGCGAGGTGTTCAGCGACACGCCGTTACCGGTCAACACTTCCAGCGCCTTCATCATGTCGTAGTAGCGCGGGTTGTATTCGCGCTTCAACACCTGGGCCCGGGACGTGCCATCTTCGTGGACGACTTCCGGCACGCGGGTCTTCCACTCTTCAGCCACTTCGAAGGTAAAGGTCATGAATGGCGCCGGGTGATCGATCTTGATCATCTGTGGCGCAACGGTGTCGAGCATCGACGGGCAGAAAGGCCTCCAGCGCTCGCGGAACTTGATCTGATGGTTGATGCGGTCAGCCACGCCAGTCGCGCTCGGGCAACCGATGATCGAACGACCGCCCAAGGCGCGCGGACCAAACTCCATGCGCCCCTGGAACCAGGCCACCGGATTGCCATCGACCATGATCTTGGCGATGTTTTCCGGCATGTTCTCGAGCTTGCGCCAAGTTGGCTTGCTCGGATGACGGGAGCACGCGGCAATCACGTCTTCGTTGCTGTACGACGGGCCGAGGTAGACGTGTTCCATCTTCTCGACCGGTACGCCACGGGCATGGGACACGTAAGCCGCCGCGCCGACCGCGGTGCCGGCATCACCGGACGCCGGTTGCACGAACAGTTCTTTGACATCGTCGCGAGCGATGATTTTCTGGTTCAGCTTGACGTTCAACGCACAGCCACCAGCGAAGGCCAGCTTGCCGGTTTCCTTAAGCACATCGCCCAGGTAGTGGTCGATCATCTGTAGCGAGATCTTTTCGAACAGCGCTTGCATGCTCGCGGCATAGTGGATGTACGGCTCGTCGGCGATGTCGCCTTCGCGCTTGGGCCCCAGCCACTCGATCAGCTTCGGCGAGAAGTAGAAACCTTTGCCCTTCTCTTTATAACGACGCAGGCCGATGACGTTGGCGTAGTCGGTGTTGATCACCAGCTCGCCGTTCTCGAACGAGGCCAGACGCGAGAAATCGTATTTGTTGGCGTCGCCGTACGGCGCCATGCCCATGACCTTGAACTCACCGTCGAGCATCTCGAAACCGAGGAACTCGGTGATCGCACCGTACAGGCCGCCGAGAGAGTCCGGATCGAAGAATTCCTTGATCTTGTGGATCTTGCCGTTTTCGCCGTAGCCGAAAAAGGTCGTGGCGTACTCGCCCTTGCCGTCGATCCCGAGAATCGCGGTTTTCTCTTTGAAACCGGAGCAGTGGTAGGCGCTGGAGGCGTGGGCCAGGTGATGCTCGACCGGCTCGATCTTGATTTTCTTCGGATCGAAGCCCAGTTGCTCAAGGCACCAGACAATCTTGTTGCGATAGCGCTTGTAGCGACGGTTGCCCATCAGGATCGCATCGAGGGCGCGGTCCGGGGCGTACCAGTAACGCTTGGCGTAGTGCCAGCGAGCCTTTCCGAACAGGCTGATCGGCGCGAACGGAATCGCCACCACGTCAACGTCGGACGGCTTGATGCCCGCCTGCTCGAGGCAGAACTTCGCCGATTCGTAAGGCATGCGGTTCTTTGCATGTTTATCGCGCACGAAGCGCTCTTCTTCAGCCGCCGCGACCAGCTTGCCGTCGATGTACAACGCTGCGGAAGGATCATGGCTAAGGGCGCCGGACAGGCCAAGAATCGTCAATGCCACAGGGGTCTAGCCTCTTTAGTCTGCATGCAGGCGCAACGCGCCTCAAAATTAATGTGCCCTCGCAAGGGGCGAGAGACAGCTAAAGGGCGGGATTATAGCGTAAACGTGGCGGGAATGACCCTGCCCTTATCAGCACCGTGAAGATGACGTCGAGCCCACGCGTTCGCCTTCGCTCATCCGCGACCCGGGCGCCAGTAAATCCTGATATTGCCGTCCGTAGCCTGCCGATAAATCGTGTACGGCAAGGCAACCGTGTCCAGTGCACCAGACAAGGTCAGATCCAGCAATACGAATGGCACCAGAACACCAGTGGGATCAGGCGGCGCATGCAGGAGGCAAAAGTCGTGGGCCAGACCGCTGTAGATGCGAGGGATGGACTGGCAGTAGGTTTTTTGTTTCCTGAGGCCACGGGCGGCCGCCTCGTCATCCTGCAACACCGTGACAGCGGTCCCGCAGCCAGATAGCGCCAGTGAGAAAGTGCCCAGCAACACAGCCATTTTTATCGTCAAAATTTGCCCTCCGAGTACGTCAGGCAAACTAGCATCGTGGCTATTCAGGGCACAGTTCACGGGGTCTGTAGATCATGTAGGACGGTTCATAAGAACTTGTCCTCCAGATCTCGGGGGACTGATCTGACGCCATCGCGGGCAAGCCCGCTCCCACAGTGATGGCGCCGCAAACAAAACTTATGCATACCACTGAAACTGTGGGAGCGGGCTTGCCCGCGATAGGGTCGAAGACCCGATTCAGGCAGCGCTAGAGATATCTTTAGGCAACCTCTGATCAATCACCCGATACAGCGCACTGCTTTCGGGCCAGTTACGCATAAACCGAGCCCGATCCCGCGCGTACGCTGGGGCAAAGCTACTGACCGAGCCATGCTGACACATCGAATCCAGATCAATCAGCGCCCAGCGATCCTGCTGCCAGAACAGGTTATGGCCCTTGAAATCGCCATGGCTGATCCGCTCGCGAATCAGCTCCGCGAACAGGTGATCCAGAGCCTGCAACTCGGCTTGCGGCGCTTCGCCGCTTTCCACGTACGGCGCAAACCGCTCGATGATGTCTGGCCCCGGCAAATACTCGGTCACCAGGTACGCCCGGCTGCGCAGCCAGAGAAAACGCGTCTCCAGCAACGCCAATGGCTTGGGCGTGGCGATACCCAGGAATTCCAGGCGATTGCCTTCACGCCATGAGTGCCAGGCACGGCTCGGGCGCCAGAAACGCTTGAGCCAGTGGGCAAAGCCCTTGATGTTGTAGCGTTTGACCACCAATGTGCGCCCGGCCACCTCGACCTTGCCGACGCTCGCCGCGCCGCCGGTCTTGTACAGATGGCCTTGATCGAGCAAGGCATCGGCCTGCTCCAGCACCGGCAGCATCGCCGTCTCTTCCTCACGGCGAATCGCCCGCAAGCCGAACGCTCCGCGCTGGACGCTGAATAACGTGCACTCGCGGCCGACCTTGATCAGGAAATCCTTCAAGCGCCAGCGACGGACCTTGTCGATCTGCTTCTGCAACGCTTCCATGGGCAAGGCATGCTCGCCGTTTCCCAGCAGGTAATACACCAGCAATTCTTCGGTGAAGGGTTCCAGCGATGTGGGCAACTGGGCAAAAAACACCCCGAGGTTTTCCAGGACTTTCTGCTGCGACAGTGGCTTGCCAGCCGTCTCGGCACAGATCCCGGCGCCATCGATCAAATACAACTGACCGCCATGGCGCAACAGGTTGTCCAGGTGCAAGTCTTCCTGCCACAAGCCTTTGCTGTGCAATTGCCCAATGGCGCCCAACGCCTCGGCCAGCACCGCTGATTGCTCATCCGTCAACACCGGCAAGTGTTCGACCTGTTTCCAGGCGTCTCCCAGGCTCTCGGCACCTTCAAGGAAATCGAACAACAACCAGCCGCCTTCGCCGTCCTTCAGGCCATCAGCCAATAGCAACGGCGTGGTCAGTCCCTGAGCGGCGAGCAAACGCACGCCGTCCAGTTCACGCTGAAAATGCCGCGCCGCTTTACCGCCGACCAGCAACTTGGCCAACACCGGCCGTCCGCGCCAGACTCCGGCGCCAACGTAACGCTGGCCTGGCAACACTCGCAGCAGACTTAGCAGTTGTAACTCCGCAGGCCCCGCGGCATCGGCCAGTGGAATGTTCAGCGGCAGGCTCGGGCTGCGGCCGGCGTTTTTCAGTTCGGACAAACGCATTAACGCGCCTCCTTGTGACTGCGCCGCGCACTCAGGCGCGATACCCAACTGTCCACCAGCGAGCTGTTCAATGGCTGATCCAGATAAACCGCCAACAACTCGCGCAGCTGACTTTCGCTCCATTCCGGCGCCCGACGCAGCAACGGTTCCAGGTCCTTGACCCGATCACGTTGGCCAAACAGCAATGGCCGGGTTTTTTCCAGATCGATCAACTGAGCCTGATAACCGTCACCGGTGGCCCGCAGAAAAATATGCTTGGGATAGAAGCAACCGTGGAGTTGACGAACCTCGTGCAGGCGTCGCGCCAGTTGCCCACAGGCTTTCAGAATCGCCGAGTGCTGCACCGTGCTCAGGTCGGACCAGCGCTGCAACAGTGAATCCAGATCATCCCAACCGTCCAGCGCGCGGGTCAGCAGAATTGCCCGGACTTCGCCGTCGACTTTGCGCTCACCGAAGAACGCCGCCTGCAACGCAGGAACACCCAGCTTCTGATAACGACTGATGTTGCGAAACTCACGGGCAAAACTTGGCTCGCCAAACGGTGAATGCCATGTGCGCGTCAGGTAGTTGCTCTGGCGTTTGAGGTAGTAGCCATGACCTTCCAGCTCCAGCCGAAACACACTGCTCCAGCCATCACCAGCGGTATTGGGTTCATCCACCGCCTCGAGCTGTTTGGCCCAGAGCGCGTCGAAGGTGCCGAGGCCATGACGCTCAAGCAGCGCGCGGTCTTCAGCAGCCAGAAAATCAGTCATTCGCGTCCCTCGAAAAATCTCACCACGTGCCGAATCCGTTTCTTGTCGGCGGTATTGAGCCGGGTGCATTGGCGGTATTGCATGTAAAAGCGCAGACGCTGGGTGGCCGACAGGTGATATTTGGCCACTTTGTCCAGACAAGCCAGGTCTTTGGTGATCCGGTATTTGAGCCAGAAGCCGCGCCAGAAATTACCGTTGGGGCAGTCGATCAAAAATAGCCGGGGCTCATCGTCGATCAGCAGGTTGCGCCACTTCAAATCGTTATGGGTAAAACGGTGGTCGTGCATGGTCCGGGTATAGCCCGCCAGCTGCCGACTGATGTTGTCGACCCAGGCGCGGTCCGCCAGCTTCGGATCATGCCGACCTGCCAGAGCCGACAAGTCTTCGGTATTGGGCAGCTCGCGCGTGATCATCGCCCCGCGATCGTATGCCGCGCCGCGCCGCTCCAGCCCCCAGGCCACTACTTCGGCGGTAGGAATGCCCCACTTGGCGAAACGCTTGAGGTTCTGCCATTCGGCTTTCACCCGCGGCTTGCCCAGATAACGGCGCAGGCCTTTGCCGGCGCCGACGTAGCGCTTGACGTAATAGTTGACGCCATTGCGCTGGACGCGAATGACCTCGGACAGTGGATCGCGGGTCAGCCGCTCGCCCTCGAGCGCGAACACCGCGTCAAGACTGCCGAAGTCTTCTGCCAGATCGCTGTAAGCAGGTTCCAGTGTCCAACCCGACATCAGAGCGCATCCCCGTATCGCTGCTTACGCTCGTAGAGCTTGTTGGCCTTGCCTTCGAGCCATGCCAGCAGCCCCGCTTCTTCAGCCAGAATCTGGCGCAGCGGCTGCTGGAAATAACCCTTGAGGAAACGCAATTTGTCGCGACGGGTCAGGCCAATGTCGAGCGCCGAAAAATACAGCGCCGCCAGGTCCTTGTTGCGCCAGCGTTGGGTAATCGTCGGACGGGTCTGAGCACGGTGCAGATCGATCACCGACAGCTTGAAGTCGTCGGCTGTCACCGGTTTGTCGGTGTGCAGCAGGAAGTGGCAGATGTAGCAGTCGCGGTGGTTGACCCCGGCGCGGTGCATCATGCCGGTCATGCGCGCGACTTCGGCGATCAAGGCGCGCTTGAGTTTTGGCTCGGGCGGCTGCTTGACCCAGTCGATGCTGAAATCTTCGAGGCTGACGGTGGGCGCCAGCTCTTGCGTGACGATAAACGAATGCTGATCCGCCGGGTTGCTGCCCTTTTCGCCGTAAGCCACAGCGGTCATGGTCGGCACGCCGACTTCTTGCAGGCGCTGAATGGCCTTCCACTCCTGGCCCGCGCCAAGCACTGGCAGCTTGGCGGTCAGCAGGTTCTTGAAAATCTCGCCCCAGCCGATGCCACGGTGGATTTTCACGAAGAACCCGTGGCCGTCCACTTCAGTACGCAGTGTCCGGCGCGCTTCAAGCTCGCGGTACACCTCGCCCTTGAGGCCCTCGACTTCGGCGAACGGATCGCGTCCGGCCCAGAGGCTCTTGAACGGTTCAGCCAGCATCAACTTCATTAAGCGTGCTCCGCCAGAATCACATCGGCCGCGTGCTGCGGCATGCTGTAGAGGTCGGCCGTCTCGGCGAAAGCCAGACCGTTGCGGCTCCAGGCCGCCCGTGCATTTGCGTCATTCAACATGCCGGTCAGGTACTGCGTCAGTTGCGCCTGATCGAAAGGCTCGTCCAGCACCAGACCGGCGTCGGCCTCGGCGATGTAATGGGCATAGCCGCACACCGCGCTCACCAGCACCGGCAAGCCAGCCACCACGGCTTCAAGCAGCACCGTGCCGGTGTTTTCGTTGTACGCCGGGTGGATCAACAAATCGGCACCGAGCAGGAAACGCGGGATATCGCTGCGGCCCTTGAGGAACTGCACGTTGTCGCCGAGCCCCAATGTGGCGCTCTGCAACTGGAATACTTTGGGGTCGTCCTGGCCAATTACAAACAGCCGGGTGCGCTTTTTCAGCTCGGCGGGCAAGGCGGCCAAGGCCTTGAGGCTGCGGTCCACGCCTTTGGTCTTGAACCCGGAGCCGATTTGCACCAGCAGCAGTTCATCGTCCTTCAGGTTGAATTCGGCGCGGAACCCGGCTCGAATGTCATCCGCGCTCGCCGGGCGACGACGGTCCTGGGCGATGCCCGGTGGCAGCAGATGGAAACGTTCGATTGGCGTGTCGTAATGCTTGATGAACAGCGGCTGCTGGACTTCGGAAATCATCAGCACTTCGGTTTTCGCGTCCTTGGCGAACACCGCGCGCTCGTACTCGGCGAAGTGGCGATAGCGGCCCCAGCGACGGTACAGCGAGTTGCGCAGGTTCTGCGCCTTGTCTTCGAAGCAGCCGTCGGCGGCGTAGTAAACGTCCAGGCCCGGCATCTTATTGAAACCGATCAGGCGGTCCACCGGGCGCTTGGCCAGATCGGCCTCCATCCACTCGGTGAGCTTCTCGTTGCGCCGATGATTGAAGAACGCCTTCACCGGTGCCACCAGCACTTCGAAGCCCGGCGGAATGTCGCCTTCCCAGATCAGCGTGTAGACGCGAATCTGGTGGCCGCGCTGCTGACATTCCAGGGCGATGCGCATGAAATCGCGCTGCAAACCGCCAAAGGGAAAGTACTTGTACAGGACAAATGCCAATTGCATCAGCGCAGCTCCTCAGCCAGTAACAACGTGCTCAGTCGGCTCGCGACACGCTCGGGATTCAGACGCGTGAAGCACAGGGGCCACTCGCGTTTCAGGTCGAACCGACGGGCATCGTCGGCCGTCGGTTGATAGGTGCATTTCTTTTGCAGGCACGGCGCGCAAGGAAAGTCGCTGGCCATGTGAATCTGCGACTTGCCGTACGCGCCAGTCAGGCCCGGGTTGGTCGGGCCGAACAGCGACAGGGTTGGCACGTCCAGCGCCGCAGCGAGGTGACCGAGACCGGTGTCCACCGCTACGCAGGCTTGCGCCCCGGCCAGAACTTTACCGACACCCGCCAGGTTCAGCTTGGGCAGCACTTCGACGTGTCGCATGTCTTTGGCGATGCGCTCGGCGCGGGACTTTTCGATCGGATTACCCCACGGCAGCTTCACTGCCACGCCGAGGTAACCCACCCGCTCGGCCAGTTCGCGCCAGTAGGCTTCGGGCCAATGCTTGGTGTCCCAAGTGGTGCCATGGAGAAACACCACGTACGGATTCTTGCGCGGCAACTCCACCAGTCGCTCGATGTTCAGGCCGTATTCGCCCAGCCCTTTGGGCAGGTCGTAACCCAGGGCCACCGCGAACAGCTGACGCACTCGCTCTACCGCGTGTTGCCCACGGGCCACGGCCAGACGTCGGGAGTAGAAACGCGCGGCGATCGGTTCGCGGGCCGAGTTCTTGTCCAGCCCAGCCACCGGGGCTTTGGCGTAGCGAGTCAGCAACGCGCTTTTCAGCAGGCCCTGGGCATCGATCACCAAGTCATATTTGGTCGCGCGAATGCTCTGTTTGAAGCGCTTCCACTCGCCACTCTTGATGGTCTGCCAGATGTTCTTGCGCCAGCGACGGATCGCCACCGGAATCACCTTACCCACGGCAGGGTGCCAGGTCGGAATCTCGGCAAAGCCTTCTTCCACCACCCAGTCGAACGTGATGCCGGGGATCGCCCGCGCCGCGTCGGTCAACGCTGGCAACGCGTGAATCACGTCGCCCAGCGAAGAAGTCTTGATCAACAGTACCCGCAAACTATTTGACCTCGACCACAGTGCCCAGCAACCGCTGCAAGGCTTCGTTCACCGCTTTCGGCATGAGCTGGCGCAAGCAATTGTAATGACCGAAACGGCAGGTGCGATCGAAGCACGGACTGCATTCGATGCCCAGGCGCACGATCTCGACGTGCTCGGCCAACGGTGGCGTAAAACCCGGCGACGTCGAGCCGTACACCGCCACCAACGGGCGGTTCAGCGCAGCGGCCACGTGCATCAGGCCGGAGTCGTTGGAGACCACCGCGTCAGCGCAGGACAGCAGATCGATGGCCTCGGCCAGGGATGTGTCGCCACTGAGGTTCACCGACTCTTCACGCAGACCCGGAATCAGCCGCGCGCGAATGTCTTCGCCCACCGCGTGATCGTTTTTCGAGCCGAACAGCCAGACCTGCCAGCCTTCACGGATCTTCGCTTCGGCGACCTTGGCGTAGTGCTCCGACGGCCAGCGCTTGGACTCACCGAACTCGGCGCCGGGGCACAGCGCCAACACCGGACGGTCGAGAGCCAAACTGAATTTGGCCAGTGCGCCGTCGCGGGTCACCGGGTCGATCTGCAGGCTCGGCCGTGGATACGGCTTCGGCAAGTCGACACCGGGCTCAAAGGCCAGGGCCATGAAACGCTCGATCATCAGCGGGTAACGCTCTTTGTCGAGCGTGCGCACGTCATTGAGCAGGCCGTAGCGGAATTCGCCACGCCAGCCGGTGCGTTTCGGGATACCGGCAAAAAACGGTACCAGTGCCGACTTCAGGGAATTGGGCAGCAGGATGGCCTGGTCGTACTGGCCGGCCAGGGATTTACCGATGCGCCGACGCGTCGCCAGCTCCAGCACGCCGTGGCCGAGCGGGAAGCTCAAGGCCTGACGTACTTCAGGCATGCGTTCGAGGATCGGCCGGCTCCACTCGGGGGCCAGCACGTCGATTTCGCACTGCGGGTGGCGTTGTTTGAGACACTGAAAAAGTGTCTGCGCCATCACCATGTCACCGACCCAACTGGGCCCAACGATCAGAATTTTCATGTGGTTTCCAAAAACGAGCCGGGGAGGCATACGCCTCCCCGCCTCGAGAATCCAGCACCTTCGGGGTGAACCGTCAGGTCATTTGGACGAGCCGATTGGGGCTCGTCGGATCAATTTTGTGCACATCCATGCGATGCAGCTTAGCTGCCTCAATCTACCAGACACTGCAGATCCAGTGTGGGAGCGGGCTTGTGGCGAGGGGGCTTGCCCCCGTTGGGTTGCGAAGCAGCCCCAAAAATCTCTGATATGCCAAAGATCTTGTGAGTGCTACGCACTCAAACGGGGGCAAGCCCCCTCACCACAAGCCCGCTCCCACATTGGGTATCAGGTGTTGCAAATATCCCGTTTCAGCTTAACCCCAGCTCGCGCCAGATCCGCATTACCTGCCGTCGTTCATCCACGAACTGGTCGCCCGGTATCACACCGGCGTCCTTCTGCAAGGCCTCCCGGTGAGCGGCGGAGCGGTAGGCCTTATAGGCTTCACGCAACAGGCTGGCATCTTCGGCGGGCATCAGCCCGACCTCCTCCAACCCTTCCAGAATGCGGATATTGTCGGTATAGCGCAGCAATGACGGATGCGCTTGCGACCATGCCAGAGCCGCGTATTGCACCATAAATTCAATATCGACGATACCTCCGGCGTCCTGCTTGAGATCGAACGGCGCCGTGGCCTCGAAGGCATTTGCCGCCGTGCCCGCCGCAGTGCTCTTGCTGCCCAGATTATCGCGCATCTTGGCGCGCATCTCGCTGACCTCCTGGCGCAAGGTCGGCAGGTCCCGCGGCTTGGCCAATATCGCCGCGCGAACCTTCTCGAATGCCTGGCCGACATCCTGGCTGCCCACCAGTACCCGCGCCCGCACCAGCGCCTGATGTTCCCAGGTCCAGGCTTCGTTTTCCTGATACCGGGCAAACGCCCCCAGGGAGCTCACCAGCAAACCGGATGCGCCGGACGGCCGCAGGCGCATGTCCACTTCATACAGCTGGCCGGAGTTGGTCTGCGCCGTCAGCAAATGAATGATGCGCTGCCCGAGCCGGGTAAAAAACTGTGCGCCGTCGATAGGCTTCGGCCCGTCGGTTTCCGCCTGCGGATCGCCGTCGTGGATGAACACCAGATCCAGGTCCGAACTGTGCCCCAATTCCAGACCACCGACTTTCCCGTAACCGACAATGATGAAACCAGGGTCGCACAAGCTGCCGTCGGTGCGCAGCGGCGTACCGTACTTGGCCACCGTCTGGCGCCAGGCCAGGGCCAGCACTTGTTCGAGGATCGCCTCGGCGAGCCACGTCAGGTAATCACTGACCTTCATCAAGGGCAGGCTGCCGGCGATTTCCGAGGCGGCGACGCGCAAGCGGTGCGCCAGTTTGAAATGCCGCAGGGCTTCCATTTGTTGTTCGAGGTCGTCTTCGGGAATCCGCGTCAGACGCTCGCGCAACTCGGCCGCCAGTTCCGGCGCCAGCGGCGGCTTGAACAATCGACCCTCGTTGAGCAATTCGTCGAGCAGCAACGGAAAGCGCGTGATCTGTTCGGCAATCCACGGGCTTGCGGCGCACAGCGTCAGCAAGCGGCGCAGGGCCCCGGGGTTCTCGGTCAACAACACCAGATAGGCGGAACGACGCGCCACGGCTTCCACCAGTGGCAGTACCCGCTCCAACACCAGATCGGGATTGGCATGCTCCACAGCCTGAGCCAGCAAACGCGGAATAAAAGCATCGAGGCGTTCACGCCCCAGGCGCTGCATGGCACGCAATTGCGGGCTGCCACGCAGACTGGCCAAGGCTTTCAGCGCCTTGGAGGCGTCGGCAAAACCACCCTCCTCCAGCTGACGGCACGCGGCTTCCTCGTCCTGGGCCTCTTCCCACAGCGGCAACCATTCCCCGCCGACCACCACTTCGCTCTCGGCGCCGGCCTCTTCATCGGGATCGGCGATCACCTGAGCAAAGTGCCAGGCCACCCGGCCACGCCAGTACATCAGCTGTTCGTGGAATGCCGTCCAGTTGGCAAACCCGAGCATAAAGGCAATGCGCGCCTGATCCTGTTCACCATCCGGCAGCATCTGGGTCTGACGGTCGGCAATCGCCTGAATCGCGTGTTCGGTGTAACGCAGAAATTCGTAGGCTTCGCGCAATTCGCTGACCACCGCCGCCGGCAGGTAACCCTGACCTTCGAGGGTGCTCAGTACTTTTAATAGAGGACGCTGCTGCAGGCTCAGGTCGCGGCCACCGTGAATCAGCTGGAAGGCCTGGGCGATAAATTCGACTTCACGAATGCCGCCGGAACCGAGTTTGATGTTGTCCGCCATGCCCTTGCGCCGGACTTCCTGCTGAATCAGCTGCTTCATCGTGCGCAGCGCTTCGATGGCCGAAAAGTCCAGGTAACGCCGGTAAACGAACGGTCGCAGCATCTCTTGCAGTTGCGCGCCCGCCACTTGATCGCCGGCCACTACGCGCGACTTGATCATCGCGTAGCGCTCCCAGTCGCGCCCCTGATCCTGGTAATACTGCTCCAGTGCATTAAAGCTCAGCACCAGCGCGCCGGACGAGCCGTAAGGCCGCAAGCGCATGTCGACGCGGAACACGAAACCGTCGACGGTCATCGGGTCCAGCGCCTTGATAAGACGCTGGCCGAGACGAATGAAAAATTCCTGGTTATCCAGCGACCGTTTCACGCCGACGGTTTCGCCGCCCTCGGGGTAGGCGAAAATCAAGTCGATGTCCGACGACAGATTCAGCTCCACGGCGCCGAGCTTGCCCATGCCGAGGATGACCATCTGCTGCGGCTCGCCGCTACGTCGCCCGGTGGGCGTGCCGAACTGTTGGCAATGGCGCTGATACAACCACTGATAGGCCTGATCGATGCTGGCATCGGCCATGTCCGAGAGGTCGCGACAGCTCTGGATCAGATCGGCCTGGCGAGTCAGGTCGCGCCAGATAATCCGCACTTGCTGGCGGGCGCGCTGGCGACGCAGGGCGCGGCCAAGCTGGTCGTCGGTTTCGGCGGTGCTCACCGCCGTCGCAATCTGTGCGCACAACTCGCCCGGCGCAAAGGCGCGGTCCAGTTCGCCAGACTGCACCAGCTCCAGCAACATCAAAGGGTCACGCAGACTCTGTTCAATCACAAAGTCGCTGGCAGCAGTGACACGGGCAAATTGCGCCCAGCGCTCAGGCGTCCAGGCAGACAGGCCATGATCGTCGGGAAAAAGCCCGACAGCCGTACGGAACGACTGCTCGGCACGGGTGACAAACGGCAGGAGAACGCCGGGCAGTTCGACAAGCGAAGGGAGGCTCATGGTCTATCCTTGATCGGCGTGTGAAGGGCTGCATGTAGTGATTCTTGAAAACACACTACGTGACTGACTGTCGAACAAAGGTTAGAAATAGCTGAAATTTCTTTATTTTTGGCAGCGACCATCAAGCTTTCACCTTTTCTGGTTGGCAAAAGACCAACCTTAACGATTATTCTCACAACGCAGCCGGAGGCCACAAGCCGATCTTCTGTAGTTTTACTACTCGTCTATACATTCGAAAGGCTGAAATGCCCGATGATTTGTAGTAAAACTACACGCCGCCGGAACATACCTCTCGGCAATCCAAGAATTTATATCGTCTGCCCACAAGGCCAGTCGCAAACTCAGGCAACCGATTCTGGAAGCCTTTCCGCCCTGGAGCAAGCCATGCAAGACCTCGATCCCGTCGAAACCCAGGAATGGCTGGACGCCCTGGAATCGGTTCTCGACAAAGAAGGCGAAGACCGTGCTCACTATCTGATGACCCGTATGGGCGAACTCGCGACCCGTAGCGGCTCGCAGCTCCCTTACGCCATCACCACGCCTTACCGCAACACGATCCCCGTTACCCACGAAGCACGCATGCCTGGCGACCTGTTCATGGAACGCCGCATTCGCTCGTTGGTACGCTGGAACGCGATGGCCATGGTAATGCGTACGAACCTGAAAGATTCTGACCTGGGTGGTCACATCTCCAGCTTCGCTTCCAGTGCGACCCTGTATGACATCGGCTTCAACTACTTCTTCCAGGCCCCGACCGACGAGCACGGCGGCGACCTGATCTACTTCCAGGGCCACACCTCGCCAGGCGTTTACGCCCGCGCATTCATGGAAGGCCGCATCACCGAAGACCAGATGAACAACTTCCGCCAGGAAGTGGACGGTCAGGGCCTGTCGTCCTACCCGCACCCTTGGCTGATGCCTGATTTCTGGCAGTTCCCGACGGTATCCATGGGTCTGGGCCCGATCCAGGCGATCTACCAGGCACGCTTCATGAAGTACCTGGAAGCCCGTGGCTTCATTCCGGAAGGCAAGCAAAAAGTCTGGTGCTTCCTGGGCGACGGCGAGTGCGACGAACCGGAATCCCTGGGCGCCATCTCGCTGGCTGGCCGCGAGAAGCTCGACAACCTGATCTTCGTTATCAACTGCAACCTGCAGCGCCTTGATGGCCCGGTTCGCGGCAACGGCAAGATCATCCAGGAACTCGAAGGCGTGTTCCGCGGCGCTCAGTGGAACGTGACCAAAGTCATCTGGGGCCGTTTCTGGGACCCACTGCTGGCCAAAGACGTCGACGGTATCCTGCAACGTCGCATGGACGAAGTCATCGACGGCGAGTACCAGAACTACAAAGCCAAAGACGGCGCGTTCGTGCGTGAACACTTCTTCAACTCGCCAGAACTCAAGGCGATGGTTGCTGATCTGTCCGACGACGAGATCTGGAAACTCAACCGTGGCGGCCACGACCCGTACAAGGTCTACGCGGCGTACCACGAAGCGGTCAACCACAAAGAACAACCGACCGTCATCCTGGCCAAAACCATCAAGGGTTATGGCACCGGTGCCGGCGAAGCGAAAAACACTGCGCACAACACCAAGAAAGTCGATGTCGACAGTCTGAAGTTGTTCCGTGATCGCTTCGACATTCCGGTCAAAGACGAAGAGCTGGAAAACCTGCCGTTCTTCAAACCGGAACCCAACAGCGCTGAAGCCCGTTACCTGAGCGAGCGCCGCACTGCACTGGGCGGTTTCGTGCCACAGCGCCGCGCCAAAAGCTTCGACATCCCGACGCCACCGCTCGATACCCTCAAGGCAATCCTGGACGGCTCGGGCGACCGTGAAATTTCCACCACCATGGCCTTCGTGCGGATCCTCGCTCAGCTGGTCAAGGACAAGGAAATCGGTTCGCGCATCGTTCCGATCATTCCGGACGAAGCCCGTACCTTCGGTATGGAAGGCATGTTCCGTCAGTTGGGCATCTACTCCTCCGTCGGCCAGCTCTACGAGCCAGTCGATAAAGACCAGGTGATGTTCTACAAAGAAGACAAGAAGGGCCAGATCCTCGAAGAAGGCATCAACGAAGCGGGCGCCATGAGCTCCTTCATCGCTGCCGGTACTTCGTACTCCAGCCACAACCAGCCAATGCTGCCGTTCTACATCTTCTACTCGATGTTCGGCTTCCAGCGTATCGGCGACCTGGCCTGGGCCGCTGGCGACAGCCGCACCCGTGGCTTCCTGATCGGCGGCACCGCCGGCCGGACTACACTGAACGGCGAAGGCCTACAACACGAAGACGGTCACAGCCACATCCTGGCTGCCACCATCCCGAACTGCCGCACCTTTGATCCAACCTACGGCTATGAGCTGGCGGTGATCATCCAGGACGGCATGAAGAAGATGACCGAAGAGCAGCAGGACGTTTTCTACTACATCACCGTGATGAACGAGTCCTACCAGCAACCCGCCATGCCGGCCGGTGTCGAGGAAGGCATCATCAAGGGCATGTACCTGCTCGAGGAAGACACCCGCGAAGCGGCGCACCACGTTCAGCTGATGGGCTCCGGCACCATCCTGCGTGAAGTCCGTGAAGCGGCGAAGATCCTGCGTGAAGAGTTCAACGTCGGCGCTGACGTGTGGAGCGTTACCAGCTTCAACGAACTGCGTCGCGATGGCCTGGCCGTCGAGCGCAGCAACCGTCTGCACCCGGGCCAGAAGCCTAAACTGAGCTACGTCGAAGAGTGCCTGAACGGCCGTAAAGGTCCGGTCATCGCCTCTACCGACTACATGAAGCTGTTCGCTGAGCAAATTCGTCAGTGGGTCCCGTCCAAGGAATTCAAAGTCCTGGGCACCGATGGTTTCGGCCGTAGTGACAGCCGCAAGAAGCTGCGTCACTTCTTCGAAGTCGACCGTCATTTCGTGGTGTTGGCAGCCCTGGAAGCTTTGGCTGACCGTGGTGATATCGAACCTAAGGTGGTGTCTGAAGCCATCGCCAAGTTCGGCATCAACCCGGAAAAACGCAACCCACTGGACTGCTGAGGAGACACTCTGTGAGCGAACTCATTCGCGTACCTGACATCGGCAGCGGTGAAGGTGAAGTAATTGAATTGTTTGTGAAGGTCGGCGACCGTATCGAAGCCGACCAGAGCATCCTGACACTTGAGTCGGACAAGGCGAGCATGGAAGTGCCTGCGCCGAAGGCCGGTATCATCAAGAGCCTGAAAGTGAAGCTGGGCGATCGCCTGAAAGAAGGCGACGAACTGCTGGAGCTGGAAGTCGAAGGTGCCGCTGCTGCGGCCCCTGCACCGTCGCCTGCGGCTGCCGCTGCGCCAGCTGCCAAGGCTGAAGCTGCACCTGCTGCCGCGAAAGCGCCAGCCGCTCCTGCTGCCGCGCCTGCTGCTGCCAGTGTTCAGCAAGTACACGTGCCGGACATCGGTTCGTCGGGCAAGGCCCAGATCATCGAGATCCAGGTCAAGGTCGGCGACACCGTCGCGGCTGATCAGTCGCTGATCACCCTGGAATCCGACAAGGCGAGCATGGAAATTCCATCGCCTGCCGCTGGCGTGGTCAAGGCCATCAGCGTCAAGCTCAATGACGAAGTCGGCACCGGCGACCTGATTCTGGATCTGGAAGTGGCGGGTGCCGCTGCACCGGCCGCGGCCGCGCCAGCCCAGGCTGCTGCGCCTGCTGCTGCTCCGGCGCCAGCCGCTGCGGCTCCGGCGACTCCGGTTGCCGACACCGTTCAGGACATTCACGTCCCGGACATCGGTTCGGCGGGCAAGGCCAAGATCATCGAAGTGCTGGTCAAGGCTGGCGATACCGTCACCGCCGACCAGTCGCTGATCACCCTGGAATCCGACAAGGCGAGCATGGAAATTCCATCGCCTGCCGCTGGCGTGGTGGAAAGTGTTTCCATCAAGCTGGATGACGAAGTCGGTACCGGCGACCTGATCCTGAAGCTGAAAGTCAAAGGCGCGGCACCTGCTGCTGCTCCAGCACCTGCCGCAGCCGCACCAAGCGCTCCTGCTCCAGCCGCTGCTGCTCCGGCTGCGCCTGCTGCTGCCGCTCCAGTTGCTGCTCCTGCCAAGCCGGGCGCGAAAGTTCACGCAGGTCCTGCGGTGCGTCAACTGGCCCGTGAATTCGGCGTCGAGCTGAACGCCGTTGGCGCCAGCGGTCCGCACGGTCGCATCCTGAAAGAAGACGTGCAGGTTTACGTCAAAGCCATGATGCAGAAGGCCAAGGAAGCACCGGCCGCTGGCGGCGCAACCGGCGGCGCGGGCATCCCGCCGATTCCGGTCGTGGACTTCAGCCGCTTCGGTGAAACCGAAGAAGTGCCGATGACTCGCCTGATGCAAATCGGCGCGTCGAGCCTGCACCGCAGCTGGTTGAACATTCCACACGTGACTCAGTTCGATTCGGCTGATATCACCGACCTGGAAGCGTTCCGTAACGCTCAGAAAGCCGTTGCAGAGAAGGCTGGCGTCAAGCTGACCATCCTGCCGCTGCTGCTCAAATCCTGCGCGCACCTGCTCAAGGAACTGCCGGACTTCAACAGTTCGCTGGCACCTAGCGGCAAGGCGATCATCCGCAAGAAGTACGTGAACATCGGCTTCGCGGTCGACACCCCTGAAGGCCTGCTGGTACCGGTCATCAAGAACGTCGACCAGAAGAGCCTGTTGCAATTGGCCGCCGAAGCCGCTGCGCTGGCTGCCAAAGCCCGCGACAAAAAGCTCACCGCTGACGACATGCAAGGCGCCTGCTTCACCATTTCCAGCCTCGGCCACATTGGCGGCACCGGCTTCACGCCGATCGTCAACGCGCCGGAAGTGGCGATCCTCGGTGTTTCCAAGGCAACCATCCAGCCAGTCTGGGACGGCAAAGCCTTCCAGCCGAAACTGATGCTGCCGCTGTCGCTGTCCTACGATCACCGTGTGATCAACGGCGCCGCTGCTGCACGCTTCACCAAGCGTCTGAGCGACCTGCTGGCGGACATCCGCACCATCCTGCTGTAACACCGGCCGGCCCTCCTTCACCGGAGGGCCTGTCGCGTTCCATGTTTTCCGAGCGCCACGCTCGTACCTCAACCCCGCCAATTTGGCGGGGCTTTTTTTGCCCTGAAGAAAGCCCTCCTCTGCGCCTTATTCCTACATTCAAGGCTTACACCGCCTACAACTCGAGTCCACTTCCGCCCGATATTTTTTGCGAGCCAATAACTAGTCTTAGTTCGGAGAATTTCCAATAGAAACTTCGACAACTTAATCTGCTTAGTTAGCATTACTTCGAATGGATTCGAACATGTTCAAACCGACTGTCGGCCCGATTATTGGCCATACCACAACTAACCATGCGCGCATTTTCTTGCGCGGCGAATTACAAAATGATGCCTTGGTATTTGCAGGCATCCGTTATCGACGCGTCGGTGAGGAACACTGGTCCAAAGGCGTATTTGCAAATCTGACAATCTTGCGCGACATGTCCGATGTGATTGCACTCAACAATCTTGCCATCGATACCGACTATGAATATCAGGCAGGTTGGTTCAGTCCCATGAGCCCGGTGCATACCGTGGAGACGATTCAGGAACTGCCACTGCAATGGCCGCGGGAGATCTATCGCTTTCGCACGCAGTCCAGCAAAACCACCACGCCACGGGCTTATATCGTCGGCTCATGTCGTTACCTGCGAATGACCGCCGGCATTGCCTCGGCCCCGCATTTGGGCGACCGGATCTTTGCCTCGATCACAAGCCTGGCGGAGCGCGCCGAGCCGCCTATCAGCGCCATGCTGATGACGGGCGATCAAATCTACGTCGATGACCTGAACCTCGTGGCCCCCGACCGGGAATACAAGGACATCCTCAGCAAATACCGCACGGCTTTTTCTCAGCCGCACATCTCGAAGTTAATGTCCGGCATGCCGACTTACATGATCCTCGATGACCATGAAATTGAAGATAACTGGCCCGCCAATGCAAATAAGAGCGATGTTCACTTATACCGAAATGCCATGGCGGCGTATGAACACTATCAAGTCAGCCACAGCCCCGTACATGAACTGCTTGCCAACGGGCAAGTCAACAGAGCGTGGCTGCCGCACTATTGGTATCAATTCACCGAGGGCGATATCGAATGGTTTATCACCGATAGCCGAACCCGACGCAATCTGTCGGCCAGCGACCGGCGCATCCTTGATGAAGAACAGGAACAGGCACTGCTCAAATGGCTGATCAACAGCACGGCCCGGGTCAAATTCGTGGTCACCAGCGTCATGTTCTACCCCGACCGCAAGCTTCATGGTGATGACGCCTGGAAAGCCTTCCCGGAACAACGACTGCGGCTGCTGGAGACGATTCGTACGCACCGCATCAAGAACGTCTTGTTCATTTCCGGTGATGTCCACGGCTCGCTGACCAGTCGCCTGACTCACAGTGAGGTAGCGGACTTCGAAGTTCACACCATCGTGTCTTCCCCGCTGTGCAACAGCAAACTGCTGCCGTACGCCCAGGCATCGACCTTCATCCTCGACCAGGCGTTGGCCCGAACGGCCGCGGGAGATTATCGGCATGAGCTGACCAGTGAGGTGATCAGCCAGGATAATTTCGCGCATCTGATCGTCGATGCCGAACAGGTTCGCGTCAATTATCACGATCGGGATGGCAAGCCATTGCAGTCGATCAGCATCAAATTGCGTTGATCCCGAAAAGATCGCAGCCTTCGGCAGCTCCTACAAGGCTGCGATTTTTTGACTCACTGCATTACTTTTCGGCGCCTCGCTGGAGAATTCTTCACGCCTGCCGACATATTCTTATAGCACTTGGCCTTCATGTCTCTTGTCAGTCGGTGTTGCAATGATGCAACCTTGCCGCAGACAACAGAAAAGAGGGCGAGAGCCCGGCGCGATCAGCATATTCGAAGCGAGTTTCCCTCCATATGAAGAGCCAACCCGATGCCGCCAGCCGTATGGTGGCCGAGGTAGTGACGCAGTTGCCAGTGCCCTCGCGGCTCGGCATGCTGCGTTTCGAACGGCTGAATGAACCGAGCTGGGCGCTGCTGTTTCTCGACCCCAATTGCGAGCGACAGTTTGGCCTGCCGGCAGTGGAGCTCTGTGCTTTGGTCGGCTCGCCCTATGCCAGCCTGATGGAGCCGGAAGCGCGCTATCAACTGCACGACACGATCCAGCAGCAACTCGCCGATAGCCCGCATTACCTGATCCGCTACACCTTGCACACTGCCGCAGGGGTACTGAGCCTGCTGGAACTGGGCGAAGCTTACAAACAACACAATCGACACCTGCTGCGCGGCTACCTTATGGTGGTGGACGGTCTGTTCGGCGGCGAACCGCTAACGCCGGCGCTGGATCTGGAAACCCAGAACTCACGCCTGCAAATTGCCCTGGAACTCAATCAGCGCGCCCAGCAGGAACAACTGCAGCACCTGGACCGGGTGCGCGCCCAGCAAGATCTGATTCTGCTGCTGACCCGCCAGCGCTACAGCACCAACAATTCCCTGCAAGAAGCCGCCGAGCTGATCACCCGCAGTGCCTGCGACATCTATGAAGTCGACTGCGCCAGCCTGTGGAACCTCGACGGCTCGCTACTGACGCCGATCTCCGCCTATCACCGCGTTACCCGGGGTCACCGACTGCCGGAGCCGATCGATGTCAGTGGTTTCCCCGATTACCTCGACGCCTTGCACACCGGGCGCGCTATCGATGCCCACAACGCCATGCGCGACCCGCGCACCCGGGAAATAGCCGAGAGCCTGCGCCCGCGCGACGTCAACGCCATGCTCGACGCCAGCATCCGCGTCGATGGCCAAGTGGTCGGCGTGCTCTGCCTGGAGCAGATCGGTGCAACCCGCGCCTGGCAGTCGGACGAAATCGCCTTTGCCGGCGAGTTGGCGGATCAGTTCGCCCAAGTCATCAACAACCACAACCGCCGCACCGCCACCAGCGCCCTGCACCTGTTCCAGCGTGCGGTGGAGCAAAGCGCCAACGCCTTTCTGCTGGTCAATTGCGATGGCGTGGTGGAATACGTCAATCCAAGCTTCACGGCGATCACCCAGTACACCACCGAGGAAGTCCACGGCCAGCGGCTGTCGGAACTGCCGGCACTGGAAAACCTCAGCGAACTGCTGTTCGACGCGCCGTCGGCATTGGCCAAGAGCAACAGCTGGCAGGGCGAGTTCAAGAGCCGGCGCAAAAACCTCGAACCCTACTGGGGTCAGCTGTCGATTTCCAAGGTCTATGGCGACAACCGTGAGCTGACGCACTACATCGGTATCTACGAAGACATCACCCAGACCAAGCTCGCCCAGCAGCGCATAGAACGCCTGGCCTACACCGACAACCTGACCAACCTCGGCAACCGCCCGGCATTCATCCGCAACCTCGACGAACGCTTCGCCCGAGACAGCGATACGCCGATCAGCCTGTTGCTGGTAGACATCGACAACTTCAAACGCATCAACGACAGCCTCGGCCACCAGACCGGCGATAAATTGCTGATCAGCCTGGCGCGACGCTTGCGCAACAGCCTGAGCCCGAGCGGCAGTCTGGCGCGCTTCGCCAGTAACGAATTCGCGGTGCTGCTGGACGACACTGACCTCTCGACTGGCCAGCAGGTCGCCAACCAATTGCTGGCGACCCTCGACAAACCGATGTTTGTCGACAACCAGTTGATCAGCGTCACCGGCTCCGTGGGCCTGGCCTGCGCGCCGCTGCACGGTCGCGACCCACAAACGCTGATGCGCAACGCCGGCCTGGCGCTGCACAAGGCCAAGGCCAACGGAAAGCACCAGGTGCAAGTCTTCACCGAAGCGCTGAACGCCGAGGCCAGCTACAAACTGTTCGTCGAAAACAACCTGCGCCGCGCCCTGACCCAGAACGAGCTGGACGTGTTCTACCAGCCCAAGCTGTGCCTGCGCAGCGGTCGCTTGCTGGGGATGGAAGCGCTGCTGCGCTGGAATCATCCGGAAAAAGGCATGATCCGCCCGGATCAATTCATCAGCGTTGCCGAAGAAACCGGGCTGATCATCCCGATCGGCAAATGGATCGCCCGCCAGGCCTGCCGCATGAGCAAAGAACTGACCGCCGCCGGCCTCGGCAACCTGCAAGTGGCGATCAACCTCTCGCCCAAGCAGTTCTCCGACCCGGACCTGGTGGCGTCCATCGCCAACATCCTCAAGGAAGAAGAGCTGCCGGCGAACCTGCTGGAGCTGGAACTGACCGAAGGCCTGCTGCTGGAAGCCACCGAAGACACCCACTTGCAGCTCGATCAGCTCAAACGTCTGGGCCTGACCCTGGCGATGGACGACTTCGGCACCGGTTACTCGTCGCTCAGTTACTTGAAAAAATTCCCGATCGACATCATCAAGATCGATCGAAGCTTCATCCACGAAATCCCCGACAACCAGGACGACATGGAAATCACCTCCGCGGTGATCGCCATGGCCCACAACCTGAAACTCAAGGTTGTAGCTGAAGGCATCGAGACGGCCGAGCAGTTGGCCTTCCTGCGCCGCCACCGCTGCGACGTCGGCCAGGGCTACCTGTTCGACCGACCGATCCCGGGTTCCGAGCTGATCGAAAAGCTCAAACGCTACCCGCGCGGTCCAATCGCCCGCTCCCACATTGGGTAGTGCTTAACCGGGCGTCATTAGGCAAACTGACGGTCTGTGTATTTACATCTCAACCTGACTGAGAGGACTGATCATGGTCTTGCGCTCGGAAATCCTGGTGAACAAAAACGTGCTCCCGACTAAAGAACAAGCTCTGCCTGGCCGCGAAACCCCAATGACCGTGCCGGAAAAACACTTCGTCCACGACGCCCCGCTGCTGGGCCCGTTCGTCACCGACGTGGATTTCGCGATCTTCGGCCTGGGCTGCTTCTGGGGCGCGGAACGCAAGTTCTGGCAGCGCGAAGGGGTGGTCAGTACGGCGGTGGGATACGCCGGCGGTTTTACGCCAAACCCGACGTATGAAGAAGTCTGCTCGGGCCTGACCGGCCACAGCGAAGTCGTGCTCGTGGTCTACGAGCCGGCAAAAGTCAGCTACGAAGCGCTGCTGAAGATGTTCTGGGAACTGCACAACCCGACCCAGGGCATGCGCCAGGGCAATGACATCGGCACCCAGTACCGCTCGGTGATCTATGCCACCAACCCGGCCCAGTTGGCAGCCGCCAAGAACAGCGAGAAAGTATTCCAAGCGGAACTGACGAAGGCTGGCAAAGGCACCATCACCACCGAAATCGAAGAAGCCCCGACGTTCTACTTCGCCGAGGCGTATCACCAGCAGTACCTGGCGAAAAACCCTGAAGGGTATTGCGGGATTGGCGGTACAGGCGTGACTTGCCCGATCTAACCGCTTAAAGCAAAAGATCGCAGCCTTCGGCAGCTCCTACACGGTTTTGCATTCACCCTGTAGGAGCTGCCGAAGGCTGCGATCTTTTGATCTTGCCGTTGATCTACCTTATTCGGCAATCAACCAATCCATCTGCCACCCACCCTGGGTCTGCCCAAGCTTCTTGGACAACCACGGCAGCAACTCACGCAATTCCTCTTCCAGCCCCCACGGCGGATTGGCAATCGCCAACCCCGAACCATTCAGGCTATTGGGCGTATCCAACGGATGCACCAACAACTCCACCCGCAACAACTTCGGCGCGCCCGTACCGGCCAAGTCCTGATAAAAACGACGCAACAGGCGCTGATCCTTCACTGGATACCAGATCGCCGCCACCGTCTGACGCATCCGGCCAATCGCTTCTTTCAACGACGCCGCACAACGCTGCATTTCATCGAGCTGCTCAAACGGTGGATCAATCAACATCACCGCCCGCTTCTCCTGCACCGGCAACATCGCCCGCGGCACATGCCAGCCTTCGCCCAAGTGAACCTTCACCCGACGATCACCGGCCATGTTGTCCTTGAGCAGCAAGCCATCTTCGGGGTGCTTCTCATTGAGCATCAGCCGATCCTGCGGCCGCGTCAGCCGCCGCGCCAACTCCGGCGACCCCGGGTAATAGCGCAACTGGCCATCCGGGTTCATGTCGTGCAGCACCTTCATGTAATCGGCAGTCAGCGCCGGCAAATCCGGCTGATCCCACAACCGCGCGATCCCTTCCAGGTACTCGCCGGTACGACTGGCCTGATCGCCCTGCAGGTCATACAGACCAATACCGGCGTGAGTGTCGAGATAGGCAAACGGCTGCTCCTTGCGCGACATCAAGGCGATGAGGCGGGTCAAAGTCAGGTGTTTGAACACATCGGCGTGATTGCCGGCATGGAAGGCGTGGCGATAATTCATGATTGCTCCTGCGAAGGCCGGGAAGTTTACCTTGTACGGGGCTGGACGTCAGGGGTTGGTGGCTGAGCGGACAATCCTGATGCCGCCAATTCTGCACGGTGATCGTTCCCACGCTCTGCGTGGGAATGCCTCAAGGGACGCTCCGCGTTCCAGCCACACCGCCGCTGTGGAGCCAGACACCGATGTGACGCAGAGCGTCACGGGCTGCATTCCCACGCAGAGCATGGGAACGATCGCGACCCCTGTAGGAGCTGCCGCAGGCTGCGATCTTTTGATCTTGCTCTTGCGCGAGCAACATCAAGTCACATCTTGTCCAAGCCTAGCCATCGTGCCGCTTACATATGAGTGCGAAGATCGGACCGACCTGACACCCGTAAAATGGAGATTTACATGGGACGGAAAATAATTGGTATCGGTGCGCCCACATCAACCGGTGGTTCCGTGCTGGAAGGAAATGTCGGTATTAATATCGATGGCGCGGTGAGCACCTCATCCGTCGGGCACATGGCAAGTTGTCCAGCCTGCAGCAAAGGAAAAGGCCCCATCGTCGCAGTCGGACCTCGAACCATTACGTTACCGGCCGGATTGGTTGCTCTGGAAGGTGATTACGTCGCCTGCGGCTGCCCTCCACAATCCAACAAGGTGATCTCCGCTCAGTCATCTGTGTATGGCGGAGCCGAACACAACAAAGCAGATTTTTCAGGCATTACTGCCCTGATCAATCGTCCCAAGACCATCACCGATATTTCCTTGTCCTATGGCGATGCCCAAGTGCCTGTTGAGTCAGTCTCACGGTTCTATACTGACCTGAACATACACGTAAAAACCTCGGGCTATTTGCCAGGTGAAACAGTTACCGTCAACCTTAGCGGCCCAATCGAAAATACTTTAACAGGGATTGTGGATGCCAAAGGAGTAGCTATCATTCCGAACGCATTTGGAAGCGAAGTTATCAACATGGAAGGTGAAGCATAATGGCTAAGGTCATCATCAATTCTAGCGGCATCTCTTCTAGCATCTCGGTTAAAAGACCGCGATTTAGCACCTTATGGAACGCATATGCAGAAGTAGGACATAAGTCATCCATAGATGTTTATGGCCTTGTCGGAGGTCCTGTCGAGGCGGCAAGGGCAGACAAACCTGACGCCTATGCAAATGCTTGCGCCTTAAGGATAAGTAGGGCATTTAACTACGGCGGATATAAAATACCCAAAGGTACGATCATACCAAATACCTCAATCTATCGACTTGCCGGAGCAGATCAACTCCCCTATATCATGAAGGTGATAGATTTTCTTGCCTTCCTGAAACATAATTGGGGTGAACCTGACCATACAATAACTCAAAGCAATTTAAATTTTATAAATGGAAAGAAAGGCGTCATCATTATGGAAATCACCGGATGGAGCGATGCAACGGGGCACGCAACTCTCTGGGATGGGAACGTGACCGGTGACGGCAGCGACTACCATCGTCAAGATAGCCATACTTATGAAAATCCAAATGTAAAACTGAACAAAATAAACTTCTGGGAATTGAAGGGATGACACGCTCACGGTTAATTCTGTTTTTACTTCTACTCATTTCAAGTCGAGCTATATCTGCGGAAGTGGATATCGACAAAGCTCGGGAAATGCTGAAAGACTATGGATTAGCCAATTGCATAGCCAATCAGTTCAAAGGCGAATCAGAAATAAAATCTGATATAGGCCTTGCCATCGGGGCCTACTCAGCAATGGGAAAAGGCCAGCATCTAATAATACAAAATGAAGACACCCTGGAAGTCACACACGATCCATACATGGAAACCGAAAAATTCATGCTTGACGCTTACACAAACTCTTCATCGGTCAGCAAACACTCAGATAAAAAAATGGTTTTTTACGCTTGCCTTGAGATTTACAACTCCGAAGAGCTGAACACATTCATAAAATCTCAGGATCAATATTTACCAAAATAAACGCTAAAAATCGAAAAAGACATGATCCTTCCTACAGCCATGTGGGAAGGATCACCCTCTCGCCGATGTTACGGTTGCGCCCGTAACCGTCGCCCGATCACATCCAGCACATCACAGCCATCTCGCAATGGAATGGCACAGAGCAAAGCAAAATCACTAAGAATGAACGACTCACACTCAACCGAACCGCGCATAGACATGTTCTCCAGCACCTGCGTAACGGCGCGAATTCGGTAGTTGGCAGCGTCATACAGAACATCGATCGGCGCGTGGGTATCGACGAACAGGGTCGGCATGTCGGTGCAGTTGCTGGTCAATGCCATGAAGCGGTTTTCGGGATGAGGAATTATTTTTTCGTAGGGAGGATCGGGTGTAAGGGTCGTCATTATTTGATAGGCCTTTAGCTATTAACTCAAAAAGCTACCAACGGCCTTCCTACGGGCTTTGGGTGGCAGCCGTGCGCGGGAGTAGGAAACTGAGGGCCATCAAACTCAGCCACGTCGAAACGTGTCCCGCACACAGCCGCCGCGAACGATGTTACGGGCACGTATAAAGTGCCGCAAATCAAACGACAGTACTGATGCGCGAATGACCTTCAAGGGTTCCTACACCCTGCCACTGCATTTGCAGTGACAGCCAAAGACTATCCATGAATCTCACCTCGCACCAGTTCATGGAAACCGATACGTTTTGAAGGAAACTTCCGACGACCTTGCCCAGAAATTTCTCTTCCTCCTTCACCCGATGAGCGCAGAAAAGCTAACAGGATTCACTGCTAAAGCATGCTCAAAATATGCTCCAACCATGCTTTACCTGAGGGCCACGCATAGGGGTAATAGTAAGAACATCCAATTTCCTCAAACAAAAAAACCTGCAATTCCTCTTCACTTTGGATAGAACGTAAAACGACCTGCAACTCATCCTTCACTTGAGAAATCCTTTCTGGAGAAGATTCAGCAACAAACGATCGAACGACATCATCTTCTGACTCGTGATCACAGCTCCAATCCTCATGAAAGTAGCCAGCCAAGAACTGAAATAGTGCCGGAAATCTTGCGCTCATTACTCTGCATATCCTGTATGTATTCGATAACCATCTGGCATTCGCTGGTCCTTGCGTAAAAGTAGATACACCCCGGATACAGGCATAACGGTGGATGCTCTACGTCTTAAAACAACTCCAACTGGATAAGGGACAGAGTCACTAATAATGATCTGAGTGTCTCGAAGCTGGCAGCAAAAATAAACCCATCCTCTTTGTTGGCCTGCCCGCCAATTGAGAATATATCCGCCCCCCGCCGCTCAAAATCCGGCACCAAAATCAAAAAGTCACATCAATACGAATCACATTTATTTTAATAAATTTCTGGTTAAAAAACGGGTAGTCATAATGAATATCTTGAGCATCGAAATCAATAAAAGACCTTAATACGGCACCATCTAATAGCCCGCCAACACACATGAAAAATTATCATCCTCCATTTCAACTCCAATATATTCATCCTGACTTACTTCCATGTCGATGCTATCAGGCAAAACCAATTCAAACTCAACCTCGTAAGTTTTACCGATTTCAATTTTAAATGGACAGAAGTTAATAAAGCATTGGATTATTACGCCATTGACAAACAAAACAAACGCCTCCTCGACGACCTCGTCAATCTCCATGATAAGCGCACTATACTTCTTAGGCATAAAGGGGACGAATTTATTCATTACTCTTGAGAATGCCGACGCGCGGGAGTCCGACTGACAGGCACCACCTTATCCATCACCAACTGTCCCGATCTTCAAGACTCGCCAAAAGAAGATCTTCCTTCCATGCCTCCTGAGCCAACAAATAGACATCTTGAAGAAATCCACGGGGATCCTCCAATGCATACCACTCACCACGCGGCCAACTACCTGCATCTTCTTCATCTATATCAAACAAACTCTGAAAATCATAAGACGCATCGCTTAGCTTTTCCGCTAGAAAATCCATCAGCACGAGCTTATGTCTATAGGACAGATAACCTAGATTCAAGCTGTATCTTTTGATCAGCTCCGCTCTGTCAAAGCGGTCATTAGGATTAAATACTTCCAGTTCCGCACCCCGAGTTTCCTCGCGATCATAAACATCAAAAACGCCAATAAACCACATCAAATCTGGTTGAAACTCTTCATTTAAAAATGGATCTCGCAACATCACTCCCCCCCCGAAGGATAAGCAGTAAAAGGCCGCAGCACATTATCCTTATTGAACTTAACTTCAAACCAATTCAGATCTTCATTTAGTCTTGGTCTACTAACGTCTTTCTTGTTTGGCTTATAACCACGCCCGGCCCCAGGTAGTTCCATCCTTACAATCGGATACTGATTGTGGTCCTTCCCTGTATGCGGGCTCAAACCTAACGCTTCCCTTGTCATAGCTTTATTCAACGCCCCCAAATGCATACGCCAGTTTCTGAATTGAGAGCTCGAGTTCCCTTTAGCGCCTTTCGGAACCTCACCGGTATGAGGATCGGCCCCATTAACTGCTCGTTGTTTGAGCGCTTGGTCAGATATTTCTGAGCTGTGTTTTTTGACTGTGTGCATATCGTATTTTGCTTCCATTTCTTCAACACGGCGCTTCGCATTCGCCTCAGCCAACTCATCAATCCGCGCCCTCCGCTGATCACCTGTCAGCTTCGGCAGCGCCGGCTCACCTTCATCAACCTTAGCGCCAGTCGTATCATCCGGCGCCCCACACCCAGGCTTATTCGGCGGCGGGCAATTCCCGCTCAACCCCAACGGATCAACCCACCCCGTCGGGTTCGGCGTGTACTGGTACTGGTTCAGCCCACCCGCCAACTTGATCGGGTCCGGCGTCAGGTACCGACCAATATCCGGATTGTAGTAGCGATGCCGGTTGTAGTGCAGGCCGCTCTCGGCGTCGAAGTACTGCCCTTGAAAACGTAGCGGCTGTTCGAGTTGTTCTCCCGCGTCGTGTTTGAGGCTGGTGACCTTGCCGTAGGCGTTGTACTTCGCCGACCAGATGATGTCGCCGCCGTAATCCGTCAGTTCCTGTGGCGTGCCGAGGTGATCGAGTTGGTAGTAAAACGGGCAGGCCTTTTTCGGGCCTTTGCCGTCGAGCATCGCCAGCGGGCGGAAGCTGCCGGGTTCGTAGACGTAGCTGCGGTAATGTTCGCGGCTGCTTTCGGCGACGAGGTGGTCGCCCTGCCAGAAGAACTCGGTGGTTTTGCCATCAACGGTTTTGGCGATGCGACGACCGAAGGTGTCGTAGCAGTAGCTTGAGCAACAACCGTCCGGGGTGGTGACGCCGATCAGCCGGTGCTGGCAGTCGTAACGGTATTCGGTGACGAGTTTCTGCGCGGTGCCGCGGCGTTCGCGGATGAGGTTGCCGAAGGGGTCATAGTCGTAGTGGCGGTCGCCCTGCATGAGCAGGCGATTACCCAGCACCTTCGCGGCGCCGGGACGGTCCTGCATCAGCAGGTTGCCGGCCGGATCGTGGGCGAAGGTTTCCGGTGGGGCGTCGCGGGAATGGCGGACGCGGGTCAGATGGTTGAGCGGGTCGTACTGGTAGCTGCGCTGGCCGTGGCGGGTGTCGGCGATCTGGTCGAGATTGCCGTTGAGGCCGTAGGCATAGTCGCGGCGGTAGAGGTTTTTTTGCTGTTGGCTGACAGCGTGGGCCTTTAGTCGGCCCTGATCGTCGTAGGCATATTCGCTGAGCAGCAGGCCTTGCTGACGTTGCTGTTCGCGGCCGGATATGTACGTGTGGGTTGTAAGACGCGCGCCGTTGAGATCGATCGCCGTCAGCGCGCCGCCCTTGGCGTGGTGGTAATCGAGTTTGCTGCCGTCTGGCAGGCGCAGGCGGTTGAGCTGGCCGCAGGCGTCATAGGCATAACGCAAGGTGCCCCAGCCCTGATGTTCGGTGATCAGGCGATCCTGCTGGTCGTACTCGAATTCCAGCGGATGGTCGTGGCCATCGTCGACGCTGATCAATCGACCCAGCGAGTCGTAGCGGTACTCGACCTGGATGCCGTCGGGCAGGGTCTTGGTCAGCAGCCGTCCGGCCGGGTCCCGCTCATAAGCCGTAACCAGTTGCGAGCCGTCGTCGCCGAACTCGGTTTTCTCCAGCAGGTGGCCGTTGAGGTCGTAGGCATACGCGGTGCGGCGGCCGTCGAATCCGGTTTCCTGTCGGATCAGGCCGTTGGCCGTGTAGTCCAGCCGATATTTTTCACCGGATTCGTTTTCGATTTCCGTGAGCAGCAGCTGCGCGTTGTCGTAGCGGTACTGGAGCTGGGTTCCATCCGGATTGATCCGGCGGCTGACCAGGTGCAGGTCGTCGGCGTATTCGTAGCGGGTGACGCGGCCGAGTTCATCGCGTTCAGCGGTGATCTTGCCGTAGGCGTTGTAGCTGAATCCGCGAGTGGCACCGGTAGGCAACGTCGTCTGGATCAGTCGGCCGACGGCGTCCCACTGGTAACGGGTGACCGCTCCGTGTTCGTCCTGACGGGTCGTCTGCCGCCCCAGCGCATCGTAGGAAAAGCGTCGCTGCCCACCGTCCGGCAAGGTTTCTTCGACCAGTTGCCCCAAGGCATTCCAGACGAACACATGCCGGCTGGTGTCCGGGTAGCGGATCGACAGCAGTCGGCCTTGTTCGTCGTAGTGATAGTGGGTGACCTGCCCGTCAGGATCGGTCGCCTCGGTGACATTGCCCTGCGCATTGCGCTGGTATTTCCATACGGCCTTGCCGCGATAGCGCGCATGCAGGAAACCGTTGCGATACTCGAAGGTCGTTGGCTCGTCTTCCGGCGGAATCAGCGCCACCAACCGTCCGACGTCGTCGTAGCGGTATTCAGTGACGGCCCCGAGCGGATCCTGCTCGGCCACCAACCGGCCCTGATCGTCATAGGCCTTGAGCTGTTCGCCACCATCCAGCTCGACCTTGCGCACCAGCCGTGCGCGGTCGTCGTGGAGATAAACCTCTTGGCTGCCATCGACGTTATGAACCGTGACGCTGCCCTGGTCGTCCCAGACGTAGCACGCATCCATCTGCGCAAACGACGCCCAGTGCCGGACGCAGCGCGCCGCCTTGCCGGACCGTTCCCACGCCCAGAAGAAACTCGCGCCACCGGCCAGTTGCCGCTGCAAAATCACGTGCCGGTCGTCGTAGTCGTAGCGCTCGCTTTCCCCGGCGGCGTTGCTCGCTTCGATCAGCTGATCGCATTCGTCGTAGCGATAACTGACCAGCGTCTGCTCGGTGTGCCAGGTCGCCTCGGCGAGGGTCTGCGCCGGAACGAAACGCTGGTAGTCGACGGCGATCAGATGGGCGCGGTCATAGCGCAACAGCAAGGCGCGGCCGGCGCCGTTGTCGAGGCGCTGGATGCGCTGCTGGCGGTCGCGGCTGACGCGCAATCGGTTGTCGTACGCGTCGCTGATCGCCGTCAGCCGACCGTTGTGGAAGTGGTAGAAACGCAATTCATCGCCGGCCTGGGCGAGGATCAGTTCTTCGGGCTCATCGCCGAGATAAATCGCCGCGCGCGACAGGCTATTGTGGATCGCCGGGCGTTCATGGTTCGGTAATGGAAACGGGGTACGGCGGTTTTCGTGGTCGATCCAGATGACCTGATCGCCGTCAATTTCCAACCGATGGGCGAGCGAATGACTCCAGCCAAAACCCAGCCCGCAGTCGATCTCGGCAGCACTGGTGCGATAGAGCCGGGTGAAGTCGAACGACAGGAGCCCGTCCAGCGCACCGTCGGTGAGGGTCAGCAGTTCTTCGCCGGTGACCATCGACACCGGGCATTTGTTGGTGGCGGTTTTATCCGCGGAATCGGCGCTGTCGCCGTTGGGGTTTTTCGCCTGATCCGGGACGTCGTCGTGGTGTTCGTCTTTTTTCAGTGTGGTGTTCTTGCGGCCATTCCAGCGCAATTGCATGCGACCCTTTTTCAGTCCCGCTGCAACACCGCGCGCGGCGACTTTTTTATAGCGGTCGACGTACTCCATGAAGTTGTTGATGATCGCGACCATCGACTTCACGAAGCCCATTGCGGCCTGAAAAATCTGCGCGCTGTACTTGGCCAGGCGCACCGTCAGCCAGGCAATGCCTACCCCCACGACACTCAGCACCAAGCCAATTAACAAGTCGATGACCAAACCGACCACGACCTTGGAAATGGCTTCAGCCGAGGACCCGGCAAGTTGCGAAGGTGGCAATGCTTCGAGCCATAGCACTGCGGTGCGTACCAGCAAACACAGTGCTGCCTCGTCGCTGGCCAGCAACATGGCCTTTTCCATTTTGTCTGGGGCAGTGACGGCCAGATCGGCGAGTTGACCGGCACTTTCACCGAGCTTTTCGGCAAAGGCGTCGGGGTCTTTCAGGATGTCGGTGAGTTCACCAATGCCATCCCAAACAGCCTGAATCGCAGCCCAACTTCCTGCGAGCACTCCATTGCCCACTGCCGCTAACGATGCCGATGTCGATTGCTGCGACCATTGCGGTTTGAACCCTTCCCACTCCTTGCGCAGCCAGCCCTCCAGCTCTATGGTCAGGCCATCGTAGGAGGAGAACAGATCATCGATTTGAGTTGGGGTGACTTCACTCTGGACATGAACGCGATAGAACTTTCCGGGTAAGCCTTCGAACTTCCCTTTGCCGTTCTCATCGAGCGTCACAGGCGTCGACTTACCGCCATCCATGGCGATCACATCGACCTGAATATTCCCCAACGGAATGTCATAAACTGATTCGAACTTGCTCTCGATTTCCAGAATTCCATTTGCCGGACACTGCGCAACACCCGACAAGAAATCATCATCGCCACTGCTCACAGCAGTCGTGGTGTTCCCAAGTTTTATCAGCCGCTCCATGTCCATCAGCGACGGCATATCCATCGCCCGGCTAACCCTGTTCGCACTCCTGCTCAAGAAGCTGCCAAGTTGCTGGCGATACAAACTCAAGGTGTCTTTGAAACCGTCGAGCTCCTGCTCGATCCGTACGATCTGATCCATCAGTCCAGCTCCGATATCAGGTAATCCACCAAAGCTGATTTCGGTGCTTGAGGCAGGTCCGGCGCTTGCAAAAAGGTCGCGACTTTGTGCCGCAACACACTTTCGGAAAGCGCTTCGTAAAGGTCTGGGCGGTCTTCGTTCAACCACTTCATCAAGTTGTTGATGCGGGTTGTGGCGGACTCAGTGGAGAGGTGTTTGAGCAGTGATTCAGAAACTTCCCACCACGGAAAATCCCTAGCGGTTTTCAATGCACTGCCACCGATATCGAGCGGTTGCCCATTGATCAAACAACGCTCGATGACAGGCATTAACTGCGTGGCGTTAACGTCGACAGACTGCAGAATCGACAACAAATAACGCGCATCCCAAAAACGGAAAAACACCACGTTGCCGTTTGGTAAAAGAACTTGAGTGAGACTGCGCAAATGTTCGACCAGCGCTTCTTGAGGGGCAGAAGAAACCGCCAGCCAACCCCAGTCACGAGACTCAGTAGTGGCGACCCACTCCAGAAACTCACTGCCAGCCGCGACGATTCCGACATAGGGCATCACCGCTTCCCACTCGGCATACGCGGTGTCGGCCCAGATCGGGCTCGGCGCTTGAGCCGTGATCGAGCGTTGCCAGGCTTTGAACGGTTCAGCAGCACTGGCACTGCTGAAGATCGCGAACAGTTGCTCCGACGGTTTCAGCGGCTGGCGTTCCAGCCAGGCGAGAGGTGACAAGGCATCAGGCGGCACAAACACCGTCCTTGCAGCGCTCGCATTCTTCGCAGAATGGCGCGTCACTTTGCAGGCTGAGTATTTGTGCGGCACTGAGCAGCGCCGCTGGGGCGGCTGCGAGTTTCAACGGAGCATCCGGCAGGCTCGGCACCGCCGCCATGGCTGCCATCGGCGCACCACCGACCTGAATCGGCACGCTGCTGAAAATTCCGCCGGGGCCGATGTTGATCCACTGCCCCCCTGCTTGAATGGTCGCGCTGGCGCCGCCGTCGATGACCACTTGCTGGCCGGCGCTGACGTGGAATTGCTGACTGGCGTTGAGGGCCTGACTGGTCACGCGAATGTGTCGGTCGCCGACCACCACCAGGTGATCGTCCAGCCGCACTTCGGTCTGGCGCTGACCGTGGGTGATGCGTTTTTCGTCAGCCTTCAACTCATGGCGGGCGGTGCCGGTGACGACGATGCTGCGCTGGTTATCGACCTGTACCTGTTGATCGTTCAGTACATGCTGAGTCCAGTTTCGCTGGGCGCGCAGGTAGATTTCCTCGGCGCCTTTGCGATCCTCGATGCGCAATTCGTTGTAACCGCCGCCACCGGGACTACTTTGGCTGCGGAAAATGCTGCGGGTCTTGTCCGCCGGCAGATCGAGTGGCACCGGGGTCGCCGCGTTGGGCAGGCAACCCATGACCAGCGGTTTGTCGGCATCGGCGTCGACGAACCCCACTAGCACTTCCATGCCGACGCGCGGAATCATCACGCTGCCGTAGCGGTCATGCGCCCAGCCAGTGGCGACACGCAACCAGCAACTGGAATGCTCGTTGAGCTGACCGTCACGGTCCCAGGCGAGTTGAACCTTGACCCGGCCGTACTCGTCGCAATGGATTTCGCTGTCAGTCGGGCCGGTAACCACGGCGGGCTGATAGCCAAGCATGCGTGGCTTTTCTGGCCCCAGCGGCGGGCGAAAGGAAACGTCCCACGGCGTCGCCAGAAAGGTATTGCGATAGCCTTGGAAATCATCCGGGCTGTCGCTGGTGGCCGACTCTTCCAGCACCTGCGGCTGTCGGCCACGGTGTTCGATTTCGGTGATCAACCACAGGTCATTCCACGTCTGACGCGGGTGTTCGGCGAGGTGTAGGAAATGCCCACTGACCAAAGCAGATTCGTCGCCGCGACCTTCGGCTTGGCGGTAATCTGCAGCGTGGCGCTCCAGAGCCCGTTGAGCCAGTTGTTTACCGTGATCGCGATCGGTGAATTGGCCGGGATAGTGGTAGTCCTCGAGCACCGGTCGCTGCTCACTGTCGAGGCGGCTTTCGAGTTGTAAACGCGGTTTATGGAAGTCGTAGTCCCGGCGAGTGACCGCGGTGGTCCGGGTTTCCAGCCGCACGTTGAAACGCTTGATCGCTGGTGCATCTGCCGCCATCCCGCTGCCCGGCAGGTACAGCGTCGGCTCGGGCAGCCGGGGGAAAACCGTCTGATCATCGCCGAACACCAACAGATGCCCGTCGGGGCTGTGCTGGAAGTGGTAATGAATGCCGACTTCTGCACATAACCGCTGGATGAATGCCAGATCGCTTTCGGTGTATTGCACGCAGTACTCGCGCTCGGGGTAGTTGCTGCCGAGCTGGAACTCGTAGGCATCGCGCTGGATGCCGTGGTCTTTGAGGATTTGCGTGACAATCGTCGGCACACTTTTGTGCTGGAAAATTCGCTGATTGATGCGCCGAGCGAGGTACGCCAGACGCGGTACGAGACTGATTTGGTAGCCCGTCAGACGTTGGCCGGAATCGCTCTGGCCGACGCGAAAAATCTGACCGTGAATACCGGAACCTTGCGCATCGAAACTCAGAAACGCCTGACGGTGCAGCAGGCTTTCGAGTTCTAGATCCGGGCGCTCACTGACCAGTTCCAGGTCAAAACGGTAGGGTTGGCTGATGGCTTCCTTGCCCGTGAACTCAAGTACCTTGAGCTCATTCTGGACGCCGTCTAGGGTCAACATGAAACGCGGTTGATTGGCAGGCGCGAACATCCGATGTGTCTCTGCAGAATGAAGGCGGGCGATTCTGCATGAGCGACAAGGGGTGTTGAGGGAGGGACAGGGAAATCAGATTTGTCCTGCTTTTTTAGGGATTTTTCCTTCAAAAATCGGGATGTTTGGCTACAGACATTCCTCGCAGATGTAGTGTGTTGCTGCGGATGGCCTCTTCGCGGGCAAGCCTCGCTCCTACAGTTCTGCGGCGAACACAAATCCTGTAGGAGCGAGGCTTGCCCGCGAAGGCGTCAGTACTGACACCAAACCTTTCCCCAAAACAAAAAAAACGGCCCGCCCCCAAAAGGAAGCAGACCGTTTTTCATGTTCAGCAAAAGATCAGAGCATCAGCTCATCCCCATCACTTGTTCAGGCGGAAATCCTTCTCGGCCGCGGCAAAGCGCTGAAGCATGCCGGCGGTCGGTGCGCCCATTTTGCTGACGAAGTAGATCGCCAGGCTGGCGAAGATGAAACCAGGGATGATTTCGTACAAGCCCAGCAGTTCGAAGTGTTTCCAGACGATCACGGTGATCGCGCCGACCAGGATGCCGGCCAGTGCGCCGTTGCGGGTCATGTCTTTCCAGATCACGGAGATCAGGACGACCGGACCGAAAGCGGCACCGAAACCAGCCCAAGCGTAGCTGACCAGACCCAGTACACGGTTTTCCGGGTTAGCCGCCAGAGCGATGGCAATCAGGGCAACCAGCAGAACCATGGCACGACCAACCCAGACCAGTTCCATCTGGGAAGCGGTTTTACGCAGGAAGGTTTTGTAGAAGTCTTCGGTCAGGGCGCTCGAGCACACCAGCAGCTGGCAGCTCAGGGTACTCATTACCGCAGCCAGAATGGCCGACAGCAACACACCGGCAACCCATGGGTTGAACAGGATTTTGGCCAGTTCGATGAACACACGTTCGTGGTTTTCGGTCACAGGACCGGCCACTTCAGGGTGCGCCGAGAAGTAAGCGATACCAAAGAAACCTACAGCGACGGTGCCGCCCAGGCACAGGATCATCCAGGTCATGGAGATGCGACGAGCGTTGGCGATCGACTTGACCGAATCCGCCGCCATGAAACGCGCCAGGATGTGCGGCTGGCCGAAGTAGCCCAGGCCCCAGCCCATCAGCGAGATGATGCCGATGAAAGTGGTGTTTTTCAGCATGTCGAAGTTGCTAGCGTCTTTCGCTTCGATGGCCAGGAACGTGGTGTCGACGCCGCCGGTCGCCAGCAGCACGATGATCGGCGTCAGCAGCAGGGCGAAGATCATCAGCGTAGCTTGTACGGTGTCAGTCCAGCTCACTGCCAGGAAACCACCGACGAAGGTGTAGGCAATCGTCGCCGCAGCACCGGCCCACAGCGCTGTCTCGTAGGACATGCCGAAGGTGCTTTCGAACAGACGGGCGCCGGCCACGATGCCGGAAGCGCAGTAGATGGTGAAGAACACCAGGATCACGACCGCGGAGATGATCCGCAGCAAGCCGCTTTTATCTTCAAAACGGCTGGAGAAGTAATCCGGGAGGGTCAGTGCATCGCCGTTGTGCTCGGTCTGCACGCGCAGACGGCCGGCGACGAACAGCCAGTTCAGGTAAGCACCGATGATCAGGCCGATGGCGATCCAGCTTTCGGAAAGACCGGACATGTAGATAGCACCTGGCAGGCCCATCAACAACCAGCCGCTCATGTCGGAAGCGCCCGCGGAGAGTGCGGTCACGACGCTGCCCAGGCTACGACCGCCCAGAATGTAGTCAGAAAGGTTGTTGGTGGAGCGATAGGCCATGAAGCCGATCAGCACCATTGCTGCGATGTAGATCACGAACGTGATCAGGGTTGGATTGCTTACGCTCATTGAGTTACGCCCTGGCATTGTTTTTATGTAACGGCGGCTGGTGAACCGCTCGCAAACGACGACGTTTGACAGACGATTCCGGATACCGCGCATTTATGACTGATGTTTCCCCAGGAAAGCCATCAGCCGGCACACCGATCTTTTTGACCGGTTGCACCTTGGCCGCGAATGCTATTCAACAAAGCAAATAAGGTGCAACCAGTTTCGTACGAATAAGTTGCACCTAGTCGGATTTTCCTGAAAAGGGTCGGTTTTTGCTCCTTTTTAGGGCGTTTTTCGGGTTGCACTAGAAGTAAAAGCACCAAGCAGGCGCGGGAGGGATGTACCAGAATTAATTTCCTGACGAGCTGCTTATTATTCCGACAAAAAAAGGGTTGCACCCGGTTGCACCTCGACCGACGCACAGCTAATCTTGCCGCCAGCTGATGCCACGCGGTCGTGGCAAACATGAGGATAAAAATATGGCTACCACCACCCTTGGGGTCAAACTTGACGACCCGACCCGCGAACGCCTCAAGGCCGCCGCGACCTCGATTGATCGCACGCCGCACTGGCTGATCAAGCAGGCAATTTTCAATTACCTGGAAAAACTCGAGGGTGGTGCAACCCTGTCCGAGCTGAACGGTTTGAACGGCAAGGAAGTTGACGAAGCGGGCGAGATCCACGTTGATCACGCACATCAGTGCTTCCTGGAATTCGCTGAAAGCATCCTGCCGCAATCGGTGCTGCGCGCTTCTATCACTGCCGCCTACCGTCGCCCGGAACCTGAAGTGGTGCCGATGCTGATCGAGCAGGCGCGCCTGCCGGCCACGATGGCCGAAGCCACCAACAAGCTCGCCGCCTCGATTGCCGAGAAACTGCGCAATCAAAAAAGCGCCGGCGGCCGTGCCGGGATTGTTCAGGGTCTGTTGCAGGAATTTTCTCTGTCGTCCCAGGAAGGCGTAGCACTGATGTGCCTCGCCGAAGCGCTGCTGCGCATCCCGGACAAAGGGACTCGTGACGCACTGATTCGCGACAAAATCAGCACCGGCAACTGGCAGCCGCACTTGGGCAACAGCCCGTCGCTGTTCGTCAACGCTGCCACTTGGGGCTTGCTGCTGACCGGCAAACTGGTCGCCACCCACAACGAAGCCGGCCTGACTTCGTCGCTGAGCCGCATCATCGGCAAGAGCGGCGAGCCGATGATCCGCAAGGGCGTCGACATGGCCATGCGCCTGATGGGCGAGCAGTTCGTCACCGGCGAAACCATCGCCGAAGCCCTGGCCAACGCCAGCAAGTTCGAAGCCAAGGGCTTCCGCTATTCCTACGACATGCTGGGTGAAGCTGCACTCACCGAGCACGACGCCCAGAAGTACCTGGCCTCGTACGAACAAGCCATCCACTCAATCGGCAAAGCCTCCCACGGACGTGGGATTTATGAAGGCCCGGGCATTTCGATCAAGCTGTCCGCCTTGCACCCGCGTTACAGCCGTGCCCAGTACGAGCGCGTGATGGAAGAGCTGTACCCGCGCCTGCTGTCGCTGACCCTGCTGGCCAAGCAATACGACATCGGCCTGAACATCGACGCCGAAGAAGCCGACCGCCTCGAGCTGTCGCTGGATCTGCTGGAGCGCCTGTGCTTCGAGCCGCAACTGACCGGCTGGAACGGCATCGGCTTCGTGATCCAGGCGTACCAGAAGCGTTGCCCGTACGTGATCGACTACGTGATCGACCTGGCTCGCCGCAGCCGTCATCGCCTGATGATCCGCCTGGTGAAAGGCGCGTACTGGGACAGCGAAATCAAGCGCGCCCAGGTCGAAGGCCTGGAAGGCTACCCGGTCTACACCCGCAAGGTGTACACCGACGTTTCCTACATCGCCTGCGCCCGCAAGTTGCTGTCGGTGCCGGAAGTCATTTATCCGCAGTTCGCCACGCACAACGCCCACACCTTGTCAGCCATTTACCACATCGCTGGTCAGAACTATTACCCCGGTCAGTACGAGTTCCAGTGCCTGCACGGCATGGGTGAACCGCTGTACGAACAGGTTGTAGGCAAAGTTTCCGAAGGCAAGCTGAACCGTCCGTGCCGCGTGTACGCACCGGTTGGCACCCACGAAACATTGTTGGCGTACCTGGTGCGTCGCCTGCTGGAAAACGGCGCGAACACTTCGTTCGTCAACCGCATCGCCGACCAGTCTATTTCGATTCAGGAGCTGGTGGCCGATCCAGTGGCCAGCATCGAGCAGATGGCGACGCTGGAAGGTGGCTTCGGTCTGCCGCACCCGCGTATTCCGCTGCCGCGTGATCTTTATGGTGCCGAGCGCGCCAACTCCAGCGGCATCGACATGGCCAACGAACATCGTTTGGCTTCCCTGTCGTGCGCCCTGCTGGCCACCGCTCACAACAACTGGAAAGCGGCGCCGATGCTCGGTTGCGCGTCCAGCACTGAACCCCCTGCGCCCGTCCTGAACCCGTCCGATCTGCGTGACGTGGTTGGCCATGTGCAGGAAGCCACTGTCGAAGACGTCGACAACGCCATTCAGTGCGCCCTGAAAGCGGCACCGATCTGGCAGGCCACCCCGCCCGCCGAGCGCGCCGCGATTCTGGAACGTGCCGCCGATTTGATGGAAGGCGAGATCCAGCCACTGATGGGCCTGTTGGCTCGCGAAGCCGGCAAGACCTTCGCCAACGCCATCGCCGAAGTGCGTGAAGCCGTGGACTTCCTGCGTTATTACGCGGTGCAGGCACGCAACGATTTCACCAACGATGCCCACCGCCCATTGGGTCCAGTGGTCTGCATCAGCCCGTGGAACTTCCCGCTGGCCATCTTCAGTGGTCAGGTCGCTGCTGCCCTGGCCGCCGGTAACCCGGTACTGGCCAAACCTGCGGAACAAACCCCGCTGGTGGCCGCTCAAGCCGTGCGCTTGCTGATCGAGGCCGGGATTCCGGAAGGCGTGCTGCAACTGCTGCCGGGCCGTGGCGAAACCGTCGGCGCCGGTCTGGTCGGCGACGATCGCGTCAAAGGCGTGATGTTTACCGGTTCTACCGAAGTCGCTCGCTTGCTGCAACGCAACATCGCCGGTCGTCTGGATGCTCAGGGTCGTCCGATTCCGCTGATCGCCGAAACCGGCGGCCAGAACGCGATGATCGTCGACTCTTCGGCACTGACCGAACAAGTAGTGATCGACGTGGTGTCGTCGGCCTTCGACAGCGCCGGCCAACGTTGCTCGGCACTGCGAGTGTTGTGCCTGCAGGAAGATTCTGCTGACCGCGTCATCGAAATGCTCAAGGGCGCCATGGCTGAATGCCGTCTCGGTAATCCAGAGCGCCTGTCCGTGGACATCGGCCCGGTGATCGACGCCGAAGCCAAGGCCGGCATCGAGAAGCACATCCAGGCCATGCGCGACAAAGGTCGCAACGTGTACCAGGTGGCAATCGCCAACAGCGAAGAAGTCAAACGCGGCACCTTCGTGATGCCGACCCTGATCGAACTGGAAAGCTTCGACGAACTGCAACGGGAGATCTTCGGTCCGGTTCTGCACGTGGTTCGCTACAAGCGCAAAGAGATCGATCAACTGATCGGCCAGATCAACGCGTCCGGCTATGGCCTGACCCTGGGCGTACACACCCGCATCGACGAGACCATCGCCAAGGTGATCGACAACGTCAACGCCGGTAACGTCTATGTGAACCGCAACATCGTCGGCGCCGTAGTCGGCGTGCAACCGTTCGGCGGCGAAGGCCTGTCGGGCACTGGCCCGAAAGCCGGTGGTCCGCTGTACCTGTACCGCTTGCTGTCGACACGTCCTACCGATGCGATCGAACAATCCTTCGCTCGCGGCGACGCTATCGCCGCACCGGACGTCCGTCTGCGTGATGCCATAAGCAAACCGCTGACCGCGCTGAAAGCCTGGGCCGACAGCAACAAGTTCGCTGACTTGAGCACCCTGTGCGTACAGTTCGCGGCGCAATCGCAGAGCGGGATCACTCGCGTACTGGCTGGCCCGACCGGCGAGCGCAACAGCTACGCCATCCTGCCGCGCGAACACGTGCTGTGCCTGGCGGAAGTCGAAGGCGATTTGCTGACCCAACTGGCTGCGGTATTGGCCGTGGGCGGCTCGGCGGTATGGCCGGACGCTGAACCGGGCAAGGCACTGTTCGCACGCCTGCCGAAAGAAATCCAGGCGCGGATCAAGCGAGTTGCCGACTGGACCAAGGATGAGGTGGTGATTGATGCGGTTCTGCATCATGGCCATTCCGACCAGTTGCGTGCGGTCTGCCAGCAAGTAGCCAAGCGTGCCGGCGCGATTGTCGGGGTTCATGGTTTGTCGCAGGGAGAGACCAACATTGCGCTGGAGCGTTTGGTGATCGAGCGGGCGTTGAGCGTGAATACCGCGGCGGCGGGGGGTAATGCCAGTTTGATGACGATCGGTTAAACCGCAATAAGACCGGGCACCTGCAATGGGTGTCCGGTGTTTTAGAAGCAAGATCAAAAGATCGCAGCCTTCGGCAGCTCCTACAGGGGATCGTGTTTCTCTGTAGGAGCTGCCGAAGGCTGCGATCTTTTGCTTCTCCATCACCAAGATCAATCATCCTGTTCACCCCGCCCTCCCCACGCCTAGACTCGGTCCATTCCAACAAAAGGTAGGCCGCCATGTCCGAGACGTTGCTCAGTTCCCGCAATTTGGCTTTCGAGCTGTATGAAGTCCTTGATGCCGAGGGCCTGACCCAGCGTGAGCGGTTCGCCGAGCACAATCGCGAGACCTTCGATGCGGCTATCGGCACCGCCCGCAGCATCGCCGAGAAGTTCTTCGCCCCGCACAACCGCAAGGGCGACGAGAACGAACCGCGCTATGAGGACGGTCAGGCGATTCTGATTCCGGAAGTGAAACCGGCGGTGGATGCCTTCCTCGAAGCCGGTTTCCTCAACGCCGCGCGCAGTTTCGATGCCGGCGGCATGCAACTTCCTACGCTGCTGTCGCAAGCTTGCTTTGCGCACTTTCAGTCGGCCAACGCGGCGTCGACCTCTTACCCGTTCCTGACCATGGGCGCAGCGAACCTGATTGAAAGCTTCGGCACCGATGAGCAGAAGCAGCGCTTCCTGCAACCGATGATCGACGGCCGCTTCTTTGGCACCATGGCCCTCACCGAGCCGCATGCCGGCTCGTCGCTGTCGGATATTCGTACACGCGCGGAGCCTGCGTCCGACGGCACCTATCGACTCAAGGGCAACAAGATTTTCATCTCAGGCGGCGATCACCCGCTGTCGGAAAACATCGTGCACATGGTGCTGGCCAAACTGCCGGACGCACCGGCCGGGGTGAAGGGCATCTCGCTGTTTATCGTGCCCAAGTTTCTGGTCAATGATGACGGCAGTCTCGGCAAGCGCAACGACGTATTGCTGGCCGGGTTGTTCCACAAGATGGGCTGGCGCGGCACCACGTCCACCGCGCTGAATTTCGGCGACAACGGCGAGTGTGTCGGCTATCTGGTGGGCAAGCCGCACCACGGTTTGAGCTACATGTTCCAGATGATGAACGAGGCGCGAATCGGCGTCGGCATGGGCGCGGTGATGCTGGGTTATGCCGGTTACCTGTATTCCCTGGAATACGCCCGCGAGCGGCCGCAAGGTCGAGTGCCGGATAGCAAGGATCCGAGCACCGCACCGGTGGCGATCATTCAGCATGCCGACGTCAAACGCATGCTGCTGACCCAGAAGGCTTATGTAGAAGGCGCGTTCGACCTCGGTTTGTACGCGGCGCGACTGTTCGACGACACCACGACCCTTGAGAACGAAGCCGAGCGTAAACAGGCCCATGAGCTGCTGGATTTGCTGACGCCGATCGTCAAATCCTGGCCGTCGGAGTTTTGCCTGAAGGCCAACGAACTGGCGATCCAGATTCTCGGTGGCCACGGTTATACCCGTGAGTACCCGGTGGAGCAGTACTACCGCGACAACCGCCTGAACCCGATTCACGAAGGGACTCACGGCATTCAGTCGCTGGACTTGCTGGGGCGCAAACTGGCGCAGAACGGAGGCGCGGGGCTCAAGCAATTGATCCGTCTGATCGCCGACACCGCCGGGCGGGCGCAGGCATATGAATCATTGACGCCGCTGCGTGAACCGCTGGAGAAACTGGTGGCGCGCCTGCAAACCGTGACCATCGGGCTGCTGACCGACCTGGCTCAGGGCAAGGTCAACAGCAGCCTGGCGAACTCGGCGCTGTATCTGAAAGTGTTCGGGCATACGGTGATCGGGTGGCGCTGGCTGGAACAGGCGATTCGTGCGGAGGAAGGGTTGGGCAAAGGGAACGCGGCGGATGTGAGCTTCTATAGAGGCAAGCTGCAGGCAGCGCGGTATTTCCTGACGTGGGAAGTGCCGGGTTGTCACCATGAACTGGCGATTCTTGAGGCGCGGGATGATGTGTGTCTGGGCATGCAGGATGAGTGGTTCTGATTAGAACTCTGTGGTGTAGCTGAAATCCAATCGCGGGCAAGCCCGCTCCCACAGGGATCTCTGTTGTTCACAGATAATGTGTTCAACACCCAAATCCTGTGGGAGCGGGCTTGCCCGCGATGGCGTCGATACAATCAACGCGATGTCAGCTCAACCGAAACCCACCCATTTGCCGCGCCAAATCATCCGCCAACCGTTGCAGCATCTGACAGTCTTCCCGACAAGCCCTGACCTCCCCCGCCGTCGCTCGCGCCAGGTCGGAAATCCCCTGCACGTTCCGGTTAATCTCTTCCGTCACCGCCGACTGCTCTTCCGTCGCCGTGGCCACCTGATGGTTCATGTCGCTGATGCGCTCGACCTGCCCGGTAATCGCCGTCAGCGACGCCCCGGTGCGCTGACTCGACTCAACACCCGTGCCAGTCGCCGCTTGCCCGGCGTGCATGGAAAACACCGCATTCTCCGCGCCCTGCTTGAGGCTGCCGATCATCTGCTGGATCTCGTCGGTGGACGATTGAGTTCGTCGCGCCAGGGTCCGCACTTCATCAGCCACCACCGCAAACCCGCGCCCCATGTCCCCGGCCCGCGCCGCTTCGATGGCCGCGTTGAGCGCGAGCAAATTGGTCTGCTCGGAAATGCCGCGAATCACCGCCAACACCTGATCGATGGATGCCACCTGATGGGCCAACTCGCCCACCGCACCGGCGGCGATGCCAATCTCGTCGGACATGCTCTCAATATGCCGAATCGACCCGCCCACCACCTCCCGCGCCTGCAGTGCTTCATCCCGCGCGGTTTGCGAAGCGACGGCCGCGTTGCCGGCGTTCTGAGCGATTTCCTGCACGGTCAGGCCCATCTCGTGGACGGCGGTGGCGACCATGTCGGTCATTTCCTGCTGACGGCCTGAGCGTTCGGCCGTGTTGTCCACCACCCGCGCCACTTGGCCGACCGCCGTGCGCAAACGCTCACTGGTGGCCAGGACTTCGCCGATCATGTCGCGCTGACTTTCCAGGAACCGATTGAAGCCGCGAGCGAGGTCACCCAGCTCATCGGCGCGGCTGGAATCTAACCTGTGGGTCAAATCTCCACCACCGCTACCGATGGCTACCAGCGCCGCTGTTACCTGACGAATCGGTCGCACCAATCCACGGGCCAGCAACACCACCAGCAACAGGCAAACCAACGCAACCGCCAGGCCAATGCCGCTGCTCATCCACATCGCGCGACGGGCTTCGGCATAGATTTGCGACTGCGGCACTTCGGCCACCAGGGTCCAGCCCAGATCCCGCAGCGGGAGGCTCAACGCCAGAAAATCTTCGCCATCGCGGACAAAACTGCTGGTGGCGGACGCGATGGAGGTAGAGAGCGGCCCCATGACCGCTTGCGCCGCCGGGGCGCCGACCTGTTCGACCAGCGTGCGTTTGCCGCTGAATTGCGCCTCGGGATGAACCTGGATCAAACCGTCGGAACGCACGAGATAGACCTTGCCGCGCTCACCGAAGTTGAAATTGTGGATCAGCTCCGACAGCTCTTTCATGCTCAGCCCGAGGCCAGCGACGCCCACGACTTTGCCGGCCTGCTCGACCTTGAAGTCGATGAACAGCGCCAATTCGCCGGTGGCGGTGTCATTGTCGATATTGAGGGTGCGCGGCTGGTTGCTGTCGAGGAAAGCATAGAACCAGGCGTCCTTTGGATTGGAGCGACTGAGGGTCCGGTCCAGGCCTTTTTCAGTGAAGTAATGGTTGGACGCGGTGCCAATAATAATCGCGGTAAAGGCTTTGTGCTCGGCGCGGATGCCTTCCAGATAGTTGACGAAGCCAGCGGTCTGGGCACTGTTTTCACCTGCGGCCAACCAGTCACGCACCATGCTGTTACTGGCGATGTCCTTGGCGGCGGTGAGGGGTTGAACGAGGATTCGTTCTATATCGTTGCGCATCGCTTCGATGCTCGACGGCAGCGCTTGTTCGACCAGATAGCGCTGGGCAAGGCGATTGACCACGAGGGTATAAACGCCAACCACGATCAGAATACTGACCAGCAGGGCGGTGCCCATGCTCAGGATCAACTGCCATTGAATACTGCGTCGCCAGAACTGCATGGAGCACCCCCAAAGAATAAGAGGCTGAAACACTGCAACAGCCGTGCCGATTGTATACAACTCAAGCGACAATTTATTCTTTGGTTGTGCGCAAAGCTGATCAGGCTTGATTGATTGTCTTGGCGATCACTTCAACCGTGGCGCTGACTTGCTCTTGGTAACGGTTGAGTTCCTCCTGATGGCGCTTTTGCATTTCGATCTGCTGCGAGCACAGATTCATCGCCGCCAGCACGAGCAAGCGGTCACCGATCAGCGTCGGGTATTTCTTTTTGGTCTCGGCCAGGGCGGCCTTCAACATTAATGCGGCGTCCAGCAGGGTCTGCTCTTCCCCGGCCGGCGCCTTGATCGAATAGTCCTCCCCCAGAATCGAGACGACTTTTACCCCTGCGGCGCCGTAACTCATGCGCTGACAGGGCCGGCGTTGACGCGCTCAACCAAGGCCTGAATACGTGCGGCGGTGGCGCCTTGTTTCTCTTCCTGTTCCATCAGGCTCAGTTGCAGGCTTTCGTTTTCATCCTTGACCTGGGCCAGTTCTGCACTCAGGGATTGATTGGTGCCCAGCAGGGTCTGATTCTGCTGCACCAGGTCGCTGACCAGTTGTTCCAATTGGCTTAGGGATGCTTCCAACATTTTGATTTTCCGGGCATTTTCAAAGGGCGCGTACGATAAAGAAAAGTCACCACAGATGCCAGGGTTATGCAGGCGCAAGGCCTTGATTTTCCTGGCGGGCGACCTTCCTCGCGAGTTTTAAAGACTGTGATTGGCGGTTCTGGTTCCTGCACTTCGTCGCCGCGGCCCTTCTGCGACAAAAGCGCGCAGCGCCTCAAGACTTTAGTCGTATGACCGATAAGTCATGCATACAGCAGTCTCAGCCCCGCACGGATGCGCTTTTTTCGGTGAACACCATGTCTTTACGAAATATGAATATCGCACCGCGGGCGTTCCTCGGTTTTGCCTTGATTGGCAGCTTGATGCTGGTTCTGGGGGTGTTCGCGCTGAATCAGATGAGCAAGATTCGCGGCGCTGCGGAGGAAATCACCTCGAATAGCGTACCGAGCATTAAAAGCCTCGACGAGTTCACTCAGCTAACCCTGCGCCTGCGCGTCCTGTCTTACCGTCTGTTGGTGAACCGCGAGCCGGACGTCCAGCAGAAAACCATGGACCTGCTGGAAACCCGTAACCAACAGATCCGAGCAGCTCAAACCGTCTACGAAAAACTGATCGCCAGCCCGCAGGAACGTGCGGCCTATGATCAGTATGTGCAGTTGCTGGGGCAGTATCGCCAGATCGAAGACCGGATGAAGAGCCTGTCACGCAACAATCAGGTCGACGAACTGCGCACGCTGCTCAATACCGATTTGCTGACTAACTCTGAAGCGATCAACGTCGTGCTGAACCGTTTGCTGGAAATCAACACTCAGCAGACCCTCGACACCAACCAGCAAGCTGCCGAGGAGTACTCATCAGCCTTCAACCTGACGGTGACCCTGCTGGTCATCGCCACCGGCCTGACTCTGCTGTTCGCCTGGCTGCTGACTAATAGCATCACCAAGCCAATTGCCAACGCCCTGAGCGCCGCCGAAGAAATTGCTGAAGGCAACCTGACACGCCCGATCATGGTCGATGGTGAAGACGAAGCCGGTCGCCTGCTGGCCGCGATGGCGAAGATGCAGGACAAACTGCGCGACACCCTGCAACGGATTTCCGGTTCGGCCACGCAACTGGCCTCCGCCGCGGAAGAGCTCAACAGCGTCACCGACGAAAGCGCTCGCGGCCTGACTCAACAGAACAACGAAATCGAACAAGCCGCCACGGCGGTCAATGAAATGACCAGCGCCGTGGAGGAAGTCGCCCGCAACGCCGTGAGCACCTCCGAAGCCTCGAAAAACGCCACCACGTCGGCGGGTGACGGTCGTGACCTGGTGCAGGAAACCGTCAGTGCCATCGAGCGCATGAGCGCCGATGTGCAGAGCACCGCCACCCTGATCGGTGATCTGGCCAACGAATCGCGAGACATCGGCAAAGTGCTGGACGTGATTCGTGGCCTGGCCGACCAGACCAACCTGTTGGCATTGAACGCCGCCATCGAAGCAGCCCGTGCCGGTGAAGCCGGTCGTGGTTTCGCGGTGGTCGCCGACGAAGTACGTGCCCTGGCCCATCGTACCCAGCAGTCGACCAGCGAAATCGAGCGGATGATCGGCAGCATCCAGAGCGGCACCGAACACGCGGTGGATTCGATGCGCAACAGCACCGAGCGCGCCGAATCGACCTTGAATATCGCCCGTGGTGCAGGCATGTCGCTGGACACTATTAATAGCGCCATCGTCGAAATCAACGAGCGCAACCTGGTGATCGCCAGTGCGGCCGAAGAGCAGGCACAGGTTGCCCGTGAAGTGGACCGCAATCTGGTGAACATTCGTGACCTGTCGGTGCAATCGGCTACCGGTGCCAACCAGACGAGCGCGGCCAGCAACGAGCTGTCGCGCCTGGCGCTGGACCTGAACAACATGGTTGGGCGGTTTAGCCTGTAACCGAAGATCGCATCACTGCCGAAAAGATCGCAGCCTCGTTTCACTCGACAGCTCCTACAGGTTTACGCAGATCCTTTGTAGGAGCTGTCGAGTGAAACGAGGCTGCGATCTTTTGATCTGAAAAAGCTTTTTGACAGCATCACATTTCAACAGGTTAGAATCGCTGGCACGCAGACTGCATGGTCAGTTTGTGCCCGCCTTTAGCTTTCTGGAGTACTGCCTTTGAATGCGACGACCATCAACAGCCTGTTCTTGATCGGCGCGTTGCTGGTAGGTGCGAGCATACTGGTGAGCTCACTTTCATCGCGCCTCGGTATCCCGATTCTGGTGATCATCCTCGCGGTGGGCATGGCGGCCGGTGTCGACGGCGCCGGCATTATTTTCGATAACTACCCAACGGCTTATCTGGTCGGCAACCTCGCCCTGGCAGTGATCCTGCTCGACGGCGGCTTGCGCACCCGGGTGGCGAGTTTCCGCGTGGCGTTATGGCCGGCGCTATCGCTGGCCACGGTGGGGGTGTTGATCACTACCGGGCTGACCGGGATGGCGGCGGCGTGGTTGTTCGACTTGAACATGATCCAGGGCCTGTTGATCGGCGCCATCGTTGGCTCCACCGACGCCGCGGCCGTGTTCTCGCTGCTGGGCGGCAAGGGCCTGAACGAACGGGTGAGCGCGACCCTTGAGATCGAATCCGGCAGCAACGACCCGATGGCGGTGTTCCTCACCGTGACCCTGATCGACATGCTCGCCAGCGGCGAAACCGGCCTGCACTGGAATCTGCTGGTGCATTTGGTGCGCGAGTTCGGCATCGGTGGTGTGATCGGCCTCAGCGGTGGTTGGCTACTGCTGCAACTGGTCAACCGTATCAACCTGGCCACCGGCCTTTATCCGATTCTGATGATTGCTGGCGGGTTGGTCTTGTTTGCCCTGACCAACGCCCTGCACGGCAGTGGCTTTTTGGCGGTGTATCTGTGCGGCCTGGTGATCGGCAACCGCCCGGTCCGCAGTCGCCATGGCATTCTGCATATGCTCGACGGCATGGCCTGGCTGGCCCAGATCGGCATGTTCCTGGTGCTGGGGCTGTTGGTTACGCCCCATGACCTGTTGCCGATTGCTTTGCCGGCGCTGGGCCTGGCGCTGTGGATGATTCTGTTTGCTCGCCCGCTATCAGTGCTGGTCGGCCTGTTGCCGTTCAAGGCGTTCCATGGCCGCGAAAAGGCCTTCATTTCCTGGGTTGGCCTGCGCGGCGCCGTACCGATCATTCTGGCGGTGTTCCCGCTGATGGCCGGGCTTCCCAATGCTCAGCTCTACTTCAATCTGGCGTTCTTTATCGTGCTGGTGTCGCTGCTGGTGCAAGGCACAAGCCTGCCTTGGGTTGCCAAGCTTTTGAAAGTGACCGTCCCACCAGAGCCCTTGCCGATTTCCCGATCGGCGCTGGAAGTGCATGTCACCAGCGAGTGGGAGCTGTTCGTGTATCGCCTCGGTGCCGAGAAATGGTGCATTGGATCCCCTCTTCGCGAGCTGAAAATGCCCGAAGGCACCCGTATCGCGGCCCTGTTTCGTGGCCAACAACTGCTCCATCCGTCGGGTAGTACGGTGCTTGAAGTCGATGATTTGCTCTGCGTAATCGGCCATGAACATAACCTTCCGGCCCTCGGAAAACTCTTCAGTCAGGCCCCGCAACGAGGGCTGGATTTGCGCTTCTTCGGCGACTTCGTACTCGAAGGAGACGCCCAGCTGGGCGCGGTTGCTGCCCTGTACGGGTTGAAAGTCGAAGGCATCGATCCGAACATGTCCCTGGGCCACTTCATTGCCCAGAAAGTGGGCGGTGCACCCGTAGTGGGTGACCAGGTGGAATGGAACAACACCCTTTGGACCGTTGCTGTCATGGAAGGGAACAAGATTGGTAAGGTAGGCGTCAGATTCCCCGAAGGAAGTCGCCCCGGACCGGGACTCTTCCTCTAAACTCCATTCTTCGCCTCGTTTTCGATCGGTCTCTATGTCAACCCTGCGCACTTTTATCATCATGGCCCTGCTGGGCTTGAGTCTTTCCATCAGCACGCTGCAAGCCGCCGAACCGCCGTCCAGCGAAGCCGTGCAGGCGAGCCTGAACAAGATCGCCGACCGCAAACTGCCGGAAGCCGATCAGAAAGCCCTGCAGAGCATTTTGCAAAGCACGTTGACGCAACTCACCAACAAGCGTGATTACGAGCAAAAACTGGCTGATCTCAAGCAGCAGCTCGCTAGCGCACCGAAGCAGAACATCGAGAACCAGCGCGAATTGGCCCGCCTCAAGGCCACCAATGTGGTGCCGGTGGCGCAGCGCTATACCAAAGAGTCCATTCAGCAGCTTGAGCAGCTTTTGACCGAACGCTCGACGCAGCAAAGCGATCTGCAGAAAGCACTGGCCGAGGCCAACAGTCTGGTGATTACCGCCCAGACTCGTCCCGAGCGTGCGCAAGCGGAAATTTCCGCCAGCCAGACGCGCATTCAACAAATCAATAACATTCTTAAAATCGGCAAAGACAACGGCAAGACGTTGAGCGCTGAACAGCGCGACCAGCTCAACGCAGAGCTCGCGGCATTGAATGCGCTGATCCCGTTGCGTCGACAGGAACTGGCCGGCAACAGTCAGCTGCAGGATCTGGGCAACAGCCAGCATGATCTACTGTCGGAAAAATCCGATCGCCTGGAGCGGGAAATCCAGGAGCTGCAAAACCTGATCAACCAAAAACGCCTGGCCCAGTCGCAAGAAACGGTGACCCAGCAGTCCATCGAAGCGCAGAAGGCTGGCGGCAGCACCCTGCTGGCCACCGAAAGCGCGGCCAACCTGAAGCTCTCCGACTACCTGCTTAAAAGCACCGACCGTCTCAACGAAGTCACCCAACAGAACCTGCAGACCAAACAGCAACTGGACAGTGTGACCCAGAGCGATTCGGCGCTGGACGAACAGATCAACGTGCTCAAGGGCAGTCTGTTGCTCTCCAAGATTCTCTACAAACAGAAACAGGCCCTGCCGCGCCTCCAGCTCGACCGCGATCTGGCCGACCAGATCGCCGACATTCGCCTGTATCAGTTCGAAGTCAGCCAGCAACGGGAACTGCTCAGCAACCCGACAACCTATGTCGATAACCTGCTGGCGACTCAACCGCCCGAGCAAGTCACCCCGCAACTACGCAAGAGCCTGCTGGAACTGGCCACCACCCGCGCAGACCTGCTGGAGCGTTTGAATCGCGAACTGAGCGCGGTGCTCAACGAATCCATCACGCTGCAACTCAACCAGAAGCAACTGCTCAGCACCGCGCAAAGCCTGAGGGCTACGCTGGACGAGCAAATGTTCTGGATTCCCAGCAACAAGCCGCTGGATCTTGAGTGGATGCGCGGCGTGCCGGAACGCCTGGAGCGTCAGGTCACCACCCTGCCTTGGGCCTCAAGCCTGAGCGAACTGACCGATGGCCTGACGCAGCGGCCGCTGCTGTTTCTGCCGCTGGCCTTTCTGATCGGAGCGCTGCTGTGGCGCCGTAAAAATCTCTATGCCCGCCTGAATAAAGTTCACCTGGACATCGGCCACTTCAAGCGCGACAGCCAGTGGCACACACCGCAAGCGATTCTGATCAACATCCTGCTGGCGATGCCCGTCGCCCTGGGTTTGGCCTTGTGCGGCCTGGCGTTGCAAATCGACGCCCGCGGGCAGAACGCCAATATGGGCGCGGCGCTGCTGCAAATGGCCCAAGCCTGGCTGGTGTTCTACACCGCCTACCGCATCCTCGCGCCGGGCGGCGTGGCCGAATTGCATTTCCGCTGGGAAAAACCTCAGGTCGAATTCCTTCAAGGCTGGATACGCAGACTCGGCCTGGTAGTGATGGCTTTGGTGGCGGTGGTAGCGGTCGCCGAGTTGCAACCAGCGATACTGGCCGATGACGTGCTCGGCATGCCGGTGGTGCTGACCTGCTACGCCTTGATGGCCTGGCTACTCAGCCGCCTGCTGGTTAGCAGCCCGACTCACCAGAACGCTTCACTGTTCCGCAAGGCCGTGGGGGTTCTGTTCACCGCCCTGCCGATCGCGTTGTTCGTCGCCGTGTGCTTTGGCTACTACTACACCGCGCTGAAACTCAGCGACCGATTGATCAACACGCTTTACCTGCTGATGTTCTGGCTGGTGATCGAAGCGACCTTCGTGCGCGGCCTCAGTGTTGCGGCACGGCGCCTGGCCTATCAACGCGCGCTTGCCAAACGCCAGGCAGCCAAAGAAGCAGGCGATGGCGAAGCGGTGATCGAAGAGCCGACCCTGGACATCGAGAAGGTCAACGAGCAGTCCCTGCGACTGATCCGCCTGGCCCTGCTCGGCGGTTTCATCGCGGCGCTGTATTGGGTCTGGTCGGACCTGATTTCAGTGTTCTCGTACCTGGACAACATCACCCTCTACGAATACACCAGCGGCACCGGCGCCAACATGAGCATGGTGCCGATCAGCATCGGCGACATGCTCGGCGCGTTGATTATCATCGGCATCACCTTTGCGCTGGCGCGCAACCTGCCGGGCTTACTGGAAGTGTTTGTGCTGTCGAAGCTGAACCTGGCGCAGGGCAGTGCCTACGCCACGACCACGCTGCTGTCCTATGTGATCGCCGGCATCGGTTTCGTCTCGACACTGTCCACGCTCGGCGTGAGCTGGGACAAGTTGCAATGGCTGGTGGCCGCGCTGTCGGTCGGTCTCGGTTTCGGGATGCAGGAGATTTTCGCCAACTTCATCTCCGGCATCATGATCCTGTTCGAACGCCCGGTGCGGATCGGCGACACCATCACCATCGGCAACCTGTCAGGCACGGTGAGCAAGATCCGCATCCGCGCCACGACCATCACCGACTTCGACCGCAAGGACATCATTGTCCCGAACAAGACGTTCATCACCGGGCAACTGATCAACTGGTCCCTGACCGACACCATCACCCGGGTGACCCTCAAGCTCGGCGTCGACTACGGCTCGGACCTGGACCTGGTGAAAGAGCTGCTGCTCAAAGCTGCCCGGGATAACCCGCGTGTGCTGAAGGACCCGGAACCCCACGTGTACTTCCTGAACTTCGGCGAAAGCACCCTCGACCACGAATTGCGCATGCATGTGCGCGACCTCGGCGACCGTAACCCGGTACTCGACGAGGTCAACCGCTTCATCAATCGCGAGTTCAAGAAGCAGAAGATCAACATCTCGTTCCGACAGATGGAGGTCTACCTCAAGAACCTTCACGGCCAGGAGTACAAGATGGTGCCGGTTGAGCCGGAAACCAAAACCATCGTGCCGCTGCCCGACGGCAATCCGCGGCGAGAGCCGCCGCCTGTCGAACTCGACTAACCGCTCTATCCCTAGCAGAATGCTCGGACATTCTGCTGGAGATGGCCGTTGAAAGCCCTCGACGAACTGACCTTCGACAATCGCTTCGCCCGCCTGGGCGACGCGTTCTCAACCCATGTGCTGCCCGAGCCCATCGCCGCTCCGCGACTGGTGGTCGCCAGCCCCGCCGCCATGGCGCTGCTGGACCTGGACCCGACGGAGGCCGAGAAACCGGTGTTCGCCGAGCTGTTCGGTGGCCACAAGCTCTGGGCCGAGGCCGAGCCGCGGGCGATGGTCTATTCCGGGCATCAGTTCGGTTCTTACAACCCGCAGTTGGGCGACGGTCGCGGCCTGTTACTGGGCGAGGTCTATAACGAAGCCGGCGAGCATTGGGACCTGCACCTCAAGGGCGCCGGTCAGACGCCTTACTCACGCATGGGCGATGGACGGGCGGTACTGCGTTCATCGATCCGCGAATTTCTCGCCTCCGAAGCCCTGCATGCCCTGAACATCCCCACCACTCGCGCTCTGTGCGTGATCGGCTCCGACACGCCGGTCTGGCGCGAGAAACAGGAGCGCGCGGCCATGGTCCTGCGCCTCTCGCCAAGCCATGTGCGCTTCGGACATTTCGAATTCTTCTACTACACCAAGCGCCCCGAACAACAGAAAGAACTCGGCGAGCACGTGCTGGCCATGCATTTCCCGCATTGCCTGGAACAGCCGGAACCGTACCTGGCGATGTTCCGCGAAATCGTCGAGCGCAATGCCGAGTTGATCGCCAAATGGCAGGCTTATGGGTTCTGCCACGGTGTGATGAACACCGACAACATGTCGATCCTGGGCATCACCTTCGACTTCGGCCCGTTCGCCTTCCTCGACGACTTCGACGCCCACTTCATCTGCAACCACTCCGATGACCAAGGCCGCTACTCCTTCAGCAATCAGGTGCCAATCGGCCAGTGGAACCTCAGCGCCCTCGCCCAGGCCCTGACGCCGTTCATCAGCGTCGAAGCCCTGCGCGAAACCCTCGGCCTGTACCTGCCGCTGTTCCAGGCCCACTACCTGGACCTGATGCGCCGCCGCCTCGGCCTCACCACTGCCGAAGACGACGACCAGAAACTGCTGGAGCACCTGCTGCAACTGATGCAGAACAGCGGCGTCGACTACAGCCTGTTCTTCCGCCGCCTCGGCGATGAGTCACCCGAACTGGCCGTCGCCCGTTTGCGCGATGACTTCGTCGACATCAAGGGCTTCGATGCATGGGGCGAGCTCTACATCGCCCGGGTTGCCCGTGAAGGCGTGGTTGACCAGGAACAGCGCCGCAAACGAATGCATGCGGTCAACCCGCTGTACATCCTGCGTAACTATCTGGCGCAGAAAGCCATCGATGCAGCGGAAAGTGGCGACTATGCAGAAGTTCGTCGTTTGCACGCGGTACTGAGCAATCCGTTCGAGGAACAGCCGGGGATGGAGAGCTACGCCGAGCGGCCACCGGAGTGGGGCAAGCATCTGGAGATCAGTTGTTCGTCGTGAGGCTGAACAACGCTGAATTCAATCAGTCGGAGACACCAGCACTCGTAAGGTGTCTCTCTAACCAAGGAAGGTTATCGCCGCGCTTGATAAACATCATTTCCGACTCCAGATCAGTGCCATAGATTGCCTACTCATCCGGAGCCCGATCATGCCTGACCCACTCCTCATCCCCTGCCCCCACTGCAACGGCCTGAACCGCATCCCCGCCGAGCGCCTCAATGACCATCCCAAATGCGGCCGCTGCAAAGCCGAAGTCCTGCTGAACAAACCGTTCGAATTGAAACAAGGCGATTACGCCAGTCAAATCAAGGGCAACCTGCCGTTGCTGGTGGATGTGTGGGCGGACTGGTGTGGGCCGTGCAAGTCGTTTGCGCCGGTGTTCGAGCAGGCGGCAGGGCAATTGGCGGGCAAGTGTCGGCTGGCCAAGCTGGACAGCGAGGCGAATCAGCAGCTGTCGGCGCAGTTGGGGATTCGCTCGATCCCGAGCTTGATTCTGTTCAAGAACGGCCGGGAAGTGGCTCGCCAGAGCGGGGCCTTCCCGTTACCGCAGTTGATGAGCTGGTTGCGCAGTCAGGGGATCTGAAAACCACCGCGAAACTGTAGGAGCGAGGCTTGCCCGCGAAGAGGCCGGCACATTCGAAATCATTGTTGCCTGACACGACGCCTTCGCGGGCAAGCCTCGCTCCTACAGGGGCTTTTCAGGGATTTTCCAGCAGGTTGTGCAGGTCAACGAACTGCTGGGTCAGTTTGTGCCGCGGGTCGAGGTGGATCAGCGGCGTGTTGGCCTGATGGGATTCGCGCATGCGCACCGAGCTGGCCAGGTACACCGGCAACACCGGTAGCCCTTCGGCGATCAGTTCGTCGAGGATTTGCTGGGGCAAACTGGCGCGGGCCTGGAACTGGTTGACGACAATGCCTTCAACTTCCAGCCCTTCGTTGTGGTCCTCCTTCAATTCTTCGATTTCCGCCAACAGGCCATACAGCGCCTGACGCGAGAAACTGTCGCAGTCGAAGGGAATCAGCACACGATCAGCGGCGATCAAGGCCGAGACGGCATAGAAATTCAACGCTGGCGGCGTATCGAGGTAGATTCGGTCGTAATCGCCGTCGAGTTCCTCGAGCAATTTTCGCAGCTTGTTGATCTTGTGCTTGGCCTCAAGCTTGGGCTGCAAGTCGGCCAGCTCGGCGGTGGCGGTAACGACGTGAAGGTTGTCGAATGGGGTTTCGTAGATATCGACCTGATTTTTCTTCGAGAACGGCCCGGAGGACAGCGTCTGCTTGAAGAAGTCAGCGATCCCCATCGGGATATCATCACCGGTGAGTCCCGTCAGGTATTGAGTGGAGTTGGCCTGAGCATCGAGATCCACCAACAGCGTGCGATAGCCTTCGCTGGCGCTGACCGCCGCCAGATTACAGGCAATGCTTGATTTGCCCACGCCACCTTTCTGATTGAACACCACGCGCCGCATGTCAAAACCTCCGTGTATCAAAGAATGACCGAGTGTAGTAGTCCATGGCGCTGCTTAGCTACCTCGCTGGCATCGGGACTACACAGTCATTGGTAAATATCCGGTGGAAAAAGCCGCCAACTCTTCCATCGACAGCCGATAGAGCTGACAGACATGTCCGCTGCAACGTGGATAATGGCCAAACGACAGCTTTTGCCGCGAACCAGACGGTACATTTCGTTGCGCAAAATGTAACCAGCATTTGCTACACGCCCGCCGCACCGGGATAATGCGCACCATTCGGCGTTAAGCGCCACGTAAGGTCAGCCGCGCTTTTTTGCGACTCACCGCGTCAAAGGAAGCCCGCAGGGGCGGGATGAATGTCTGTGATCAATTTCAACATCGCCCAATGGCGCGCATGGGCCCCTGGGCTTGAAAGCGTGGACGATTGGCAGGCCTGGAGCCGACAACCGGTCGTGCTCGAGCCCAGCGATGCCGCCCCCGATGTGTCGTTTCTGCCGGCCATGCAGCGTCGGCGACTCAGCCGTCTGGCCCGGATGGCATTCAGCGTTGGCTGGCCGTTGGCTGATGGACGCCAGGACCTGCCGTTGGTCTTTATTTCCCGCCACGGCGAAACCCCGCGCACTTTCGAAATTCTCAGCGATCTGGCGACTGACCAACCGTTGTCGCCCACCCAGTTCAGCTTGTCGGTGCACAACGCGGTCATCGGTCTGTGGTCGATCATGCGCGGCGAAACCAGCGAAATGACCGCCCTCGCTGCGGCCGGTGATGGCCTTGAACACGGCATGCTAGAGGCGGCGGCGCTGCTTGAGGAAGGGGCGCCCGCGGTACTGCTGGTGGTGACCGAAGAACAACCGCCCGCGGCCTACTCGGCCTGGATCGATGACGTGCCATTCCCTTATGCAGTCGGCCTGCTGATTACGCCCGGCAATGAGTGGCAGCTGTCGCTGAACAGCACCTCGCAAGCGTTGTCCAAAGCCCACTGGCCCCATGCCCTGAATCTGTTGCGTACCCTGCTCGGCCAGCAGACTTCCTGCCAACATGCCTGGAAAAATCGTGTATGGACCTGGCAACGCAACCCGTAACCGATAAAAACCGCGACGCCTATTACTGGCGCCTGCTGGCCACTGCCGCAAGCTTCACCCTGTTCGGGTTGGGCGGGCTTTGCCTGCGACTGGTGGTGTTTCCGCTGTTGAGCTGCCTGCCGGGAGACGCCCAGGCCCATCGTCAGCGGGCACGACAGACCGTCAGCGGGTGTTTCTGGTTTTTCATTCGATTCATGGCTCGCACTGGCGTGCTGACCTATGACATTCAAGGGGCGGACAAACTCGGACGGCCAGGCCAGATGATCGTCGCCAATCACCCCTCGTTGATCGATGTGGTGTTTTTGATCGGCCTGGTGGGCCACTCCAACTGTGTGGTCAAGAAAAGCCTCTGGGAAAACCCGTTCACCCGCGGCCCGCTACGCCGCACCGATTACATCAGCAACGACGGCAGCATGGACATGCTCGACGCCGCTGCCGAGGCCCTGAAAAGCGGTCAGACCCTGATCATTTTCCCCGAGGGCACCCGCACCCAACCCGGTAAACCGCCGGCCTTTCATCGGGGGGGCGCGGCAATCGCCCTGCGCGGTGCGAGAATCCTCACCCCGGTGATCATCAAGGTCAGCCCGACCACATTGACCAAGGCCGAACCCTGGTATCGGATCCCCAAACGCCGCGTGCACTTCAGTTTTCGTGTCGGGGCCGATATAGACCCACAGACCTTCGCCGCGCTGGGCGCTGCACCTCAAGCCTCGCGCAAGCTCAATGACTATTTGCACTCTTACTTTATCAAGGAGCTCGCCGAAGATGAGCGATCTACAACCTAATAGCCTGATGCTGGAAATCAAAGAATTGATCATCGAAGCGCTGGGTCTCGAAGACATCAGCGTCGACGACATCGGCGATGAACAAACGCTGTTCGGCGAAGGCCTGGGCCTGGACTCGGTAGATGCCCTGGAACTCGGCTTGGCGATTCAGAAAAAGTACGGCATCAAAATCGATGCCGACGCCAAGGACACCCGTAATCACTTCACCAACGTGGCGAGCCTTGCGGCGTTCGTCACTGCAAAACAGGCAGCTTGAGACCGGACCATGCAAACTCGTGACGATATTTTCAATACCCTGCGCGATGCCCTGGTCGAACTCTTCGAGCTGGAACCCGAGCGCATCAGCCTGGGGTCCAACCTGTATCAGGATCTGGAAATCGACAGCATCGATGCGGTCGACCTGATCGATCACATCAAACGCCAAACCGGCAAGAAAATCGCCGCCGAAGAATTCAAATCGGTGCGTACCGTCAGCGACGTGGTCGAGGCGGTCTACCGTCTGGTTCAACCCGCCGCATGAGCCGACTGATCGGCCTGGGCCTGCTGCTGGCAGGCCTGTTGTACCCCTTTGCGGTGTATTTCGGCATGGAGCATTTTGCCCCGTGGCAGTTCGGTCTGCTGCTGGGTAGCCTGTGGCTGGCACGGGCGCTGACCGGCGAGCGGCGCCCCGGCAGCCTGTGGATGGCCACGGTCGCCATCGGTTTTTGTCTGCTGCTGGCGCTGTTCGACAGCCCGGTGCTGCTGCGCTGGTACCCGGTGCTGATCAGCGGGTTCATGCTGGTGCTGTTCGGCCTGAGCCTGAAATACGGCCCACCGATGATCGAACGCCTGGCCCGTCTGCGAGAACCGGAATTACCGGCCAGGGCTATTCGCTACACCCGCCAGGTGACGATTGCCTGGAGCGTGTTTTTTCTCTGCAACGGCTTGTGCGCCGCCGCCCTGACCCTTTGGGCGCCGCTGAGTTGGTGGATGTTGTACACCGGCCTGATCTCCTATGGATTGATTGGCCTGATGTTTGCCATTGAATGGCTGATACGACAACGGGTAAGAGGCCGCCCATGAATTGGATAACACTTGAGCAACTGTTGCTCAAGGCTCAGCCAGACCGAGCCGTGACGGTGGAACCTGCGTTGAATCACGCGCAATTGTGCGAACAGGCCCAGAGCCTGGCTGCCGGCCTCCAAGCGCAAGGCGTGCAGCACATCGCCGTGCACCTTGAGGACGCTGCCGACCTGGCCATTGCCCTGCTCGGCGCCTGGCGTGCCGGGGTCAGCGTGCTGCTGCCCGCCGACCTGCAAGCGCAGACTCGCCAGCGCTGGTCGACCGAGGTCGATCTGTGGCTGACCGATCAGGCCGATGATGCGCACCTGAGCGATTATCGGTATCCACCGCTGCCCGCCAACCCGCTGGATCTGGATCGCTGTCAGCTGAGCCTGTGCACCTCCGGCTCCAGTGGCGAACCCAAGCGCATCGACAAAACCCTGCGCCAACTGGCCAATGAAGTCGAAGCGCTGGAGCACCTGTGGGGCGCAGATCTGGGCGAGGCCTGCATCATCGGCAGCGTCGCCACTCAACACATCTACGGTTTGCTGTTTCGGGTGCTGTGGCCGTTGTGCGCCGGGCGCTCGTTCGTGCGTAAACAACTGGCCTTCCCGGAAGACCTGCAGCGCGCCAGCCGCGAATACCCGGTTTTCGCCTGGGTCGCCAGCCCGGCACTGCTCAAGCGCATGGGCGACAACCTCGACTGGCCAGCGCTGAGCGCGGTGCGCCGAGTGTTTTCCTCCGGTGGTGCATTGCCCGCCGAAGCGGCGCAAAGCCTGCATGAGCGCCTGCAACAATGGCCGACAGAAATTTTCGGCAGCTCGGAAACCGGCGGCATCGCCTGGCGTCAGGGCCAGAATCTCTGGCAGCCCTTCGCCGATGTTGCGCTGAGCCAGGACAGCGATGGCGCCCTGCTTATTGCGTCGCCGTACTTGCCGGCCGGCCATATCGAGCACACCGCCGATGCCGCGCGCATCGCCACCGACGGCCGTTTCGAGCTGTTGGGACGGCTGGACCGAATCGTCAAACTGGAAGAAAAACGTATCTCGCTACCGATGCTCGAACAAGCTCTGATGACCCATGAGTGGGTCGCTGAAGCGCGGCTTGGCGTCGTCCAGGAAAACCGTGCTTCGCTGGGCGCGCTGCTGGTGTTGAGCGAGCAGGGTTTGCATGCCTTGCGCAATCAGGGTCGACGCACTCTTACTCAGGAATTGCGCCAACACCTGAGCCAGCATTGCGAGGCACTCGCCCTGCCCCGTCGCTGGCGCCTGTTGCGACAATTGCCACTGAATGCTCAAGGCAAACTGCCTCAGGCCGAAGTGGAGACCCTATTGCTGGCGCCACGCCCAAAGGCGCCGCAAGTGCTGGAACAGATCGACACCGATGGCGAGTGGAGCCTGCAACTGGCCGTCCCGCCAGACTTGGCGTATTTCAGCGGCCATTTCCCTCAGACGCCGGTATTGCCCGGTGTTGTGCAGGTGGATTGGGCGCTGAGCCTTGGTCAGCAATTGATGGACCTGCCGGCAAAATTCGCCGGTATGGAAGTGCTGAAATTCCAGCAACTGGTACGCCCCGGTGACGAAATCCAGTTGCACCTGCGCTTCGACTCGGCGCGCAGCAAATTGTATTTCGCCTATCGCAATGAAACCGCCACCTGCTCCAGTGGGCGGATTTTGCTGGAGGCCTCAGGCGATGCATAACCCCTGCGCCGTAATCCCGGTCTACAACCACGAAACCGCAATCACTGCCGTGGTCGATGCCCTGCTTGCCAGTGGCCTGCCATGCATTCTGGTGGACGATGCCAGCAGCCCGGCCTGTGCCAAGGTGCTTGACCAACTGGCCCTGCGTGACCGGGTTTACCTGATCAGGCTCACCATCAATCAAGGCAAGGGCGGCGCGGTGATGACCGGTTTGCGGGAAGCCTCGCGCCTGGGCTTCAGCCACGCCTTGCAGGTGGACGCCGATGGCCAGCACGACCTGCAAGACGTAAAAGTCTTCATCGAGCATTCACGCACCCATCCCGAGGCCGTGATCTGCGGCTATCCGCAATACGACGCCAGTGTGCCGAAAGGTCGTTTGTACGCCCGCTATCTGACGCACGTCATGGTCTGGATAAACACCCTGTCGTTGCAGATTCGCGACTCGATGTGCGGCTTTCGCGTCTATCCATTGCCGCCGACCCTGGCACTGATCGACTCAGCCAGGATCGGCAAGCGTATGGACTTCGACTCCGACATCCTGGTGCGCCTGGCCTGGCGTAACCAGCCGATGCAGTGGCTGCAAACCAAAGTCCGTTACCCGCAGGATGGCGTCTCGCATTTCCGCCTGTTCCACGACAACGTACTGATTACGAGCATGCACACCCGGCTGTTCTTCGGCATGTTGCTGCGCGCACCGGTGATCCTCTGGCGACGGTGGCGAGCATGAGCGACAACGCAGACAAACAACACTGGGCCGACCGCCAGGAGCGGGGCAGTTTCTGGCTGATGAAGTTCACCGCGCTCTGCGCAAAAGTCTTGGGCCGCCGACTGCTGAGCCCGCTGCTGTACGGCATCGTGCTGTACTTTTTCCTGTTCGGGCGCAGCGCCCGCCAAAGCGCCTGGCAATACCAGCAGCGGCTCGCTGACTGGAGCGGTCGTCGCGAACTGCGCCCGACCCATTGGCGGGTGTTCGGCCAGTTCATGGCTTTCGCCGACTCCATGCTCGACAAACTCGATGTGTGGAACGGCAAGCTGAGCATCGATCAAATCGAAATCATCGACCCGGCGCTGCTGCGCAATAAACTGCGCGGCACACGCGGGCAAATGCTGGTGGGTGCGCACCTGGGCAATCTCGAGGTCTGCCGGGCGCTGGCCGAGATCGGTGAGAAAGTCACCATGAACGTGCTGGTGCACACCAAGCACGCCGAACAATTCAACCGTCTGCTGGGCGAAGCCGGGGCGACCAATCTGCGGCTGATTCAGGTCAGCGAGCTGGACCCGGTGATCATGCTGCAACTGCATGAACGCCTGGAGCGCGGCGAATGGCTGGCGATTGCCGGCGACCGCGTGCCGTTGCATGGCGGGCGCAGCGTGACGGTGGATTTTCTCGGCCATCAGGCAGCGTTCCCGCAAGGCCCATGGTTGCTGGCCGGCCTGCTGAAATGCCCGATCAACCTGATGCTGTGCCTGAAGAAACCGACGGGCGACTATCGACTGACCCTCGAACCGTTCGCCGACGCCATCGTGTGGAAACGCAGCGACCGCGAACAGGTCATTCATCAGTGGGCCTCCCGCTACGCCGAACGCCTGAGTCACTATTGCCTCGAAGCGCCCCAACAATGGTTCAACTTTTACCCTTTCTGGAAGACCGATGACGACGCCAACGCTTGAGCCGGTAACCTTCGGCGAACTCCCTTTGCGCATCGAAGACGTGCTGGCCCTGGCCAACCGTCAGGTGCCGACGCAGTTGCAGGGCGACCCCGAGTTTCGCCAGCGCATCGCCAAGGGCCCGCAGTTCCTTGATTCCCTGTTGGACAAGGAAGGCGTGATCTATGGCGTGACCACCGGTTATGGCGACTCCTGCGTGGTGGCGGTGCCGCTGCACCATGTCGAAGCCTTGCCCCGTCATCTGTATACCTTCCACGGCTGCGGTCTGGGCAAACTGCTCGACGCCCAAGCTACCCGCGCGGTGCTGGCGGCGCGTTTGCAGTCGCTGTGCCAGGGCGTTTCCGGCGTACGCGTGGAATTGCTGGAGCGTCTGCAAGCCTTCCTCGAACACGACATTCTGCCGCTGATTCCGGAAGAAGGTTCGGTGGGCGCCAGCGGTGATCTGACGCCGCTGTCCTACGTCGCCGCGACCTTGTCCGGCGAGCGCGAAGTAATGTTCCGTGGTGAGCGTCGACAAGCCGCCGATGTGCACAGCGAACTGGGCTGGGAACCGCTGGTTTTGCGCCCCAAAGAAGCGCTGGCGTTGATGAACGGCACCGCCGTGATGACCGGCCTCGCCTGCTTGGCTTACGCCCGCGCTGATTACCTGCTGCAACTGGCCACGCGCATTACCGCGCTGAACGTGGTCGCTTTGCAGGGCAACCCGGAGCACTTCGACGAGCGTCTATTCGCCACCAAACCCCATCCCGGGCAGATGCAAGTCGCTGCGTGGTTGCGCAAAGATCTGGCGATCGATGCGCCGACCGCGCCGCTGCATCGCCTGCAAGACCGTTATTCCCTGCGCTGTGCGCCGCACGTACTCGGTGTGCTGGCCGACAGCCTGAACTGGCTGCGCTCGTTCATCGAGATCGAACTCAACAGCGCCAACGACAACCCGATCATCGACGCCGAAGCTGAACGCGTGCTGCACGGAGGGCACTTCTACGGCGGCCATATCGCGTTCGCCATGGACAGTCTGAAAACCCTGGTGGCGAACGTCGCTGACTTGCTCGACCGTCAGCTCGCACTGTTGGTGGACGAGCGTTACAACCATGGTTTGCCGAGCAATCTGTCTGGCGCCACCGCCGACCGCGCGATGCTCAATCACGGCTTCAAGGCCGTGCAGATCGGCACCAGCGCCTGGACCGCCGAGGCCCTGAAAAACACCATGCCGGCCAGCGTCTTCTCGCGTTCCACCGAGTGCCACAACCAGGACAAAGTCAGCATGGGCACCATCTCTGCCCGCGACGCCATTCGTGTGCTGGAGCTGACCGAACAGGTCGCCGCCGCCACGCTGCTGGCCGCCAACCAAGGCGTCTGGCTGCGCGGCCAGGCTGAAGACGCGCGCCCACTGCCACCGGCCCTGGCCGCGATGCACGAAGAATTGGCCAAGGACTTCCCGCCGGTCATCGAAGACCGTGCCCTGGAAAGCGAATTGCGCCTGTGCCTGCAACGTATCGCCGAACAACACTGGAGGCTGCATGCGTAGCAAGGGAGTGCTGCACACCGACACGGAAATCCTCGTACCGTTCTTTGACGTCGACACCATGAACGTGGTCTGGCACGGCCATTACGTCAAATACCTGGAAGTCGCTCGCTGTGCGCTGCTGGACAAGATCGGCCACAACTACGACGCCATGGTGGCGTCGGGTTACGCGTGGCCGGTGATCGACTTGCAGCTGCGCTATGTGCGTGGTGCGGTGTTCGGCCAGAAGCTGAATGTGCGCGCCAGCCTGGTGGAGTGGGAAAACCGCCTGAAGATCAGTTACCTGATCAGCGATCTGGCCACCGGCGAGCGCCTGACCCGCGCCTGTTCCGTGCAGGTCGCCGTCGACATGAGCAGCCGCGAAATGCAGTTGGCCTCACCGAAGGTGTTCACCGACGCGGTTGAAAGGATGCTCCCATGAATTCGCTGTTCAAATGCCTCGGCGCTTTAGCGTTGCTCGGGCTTTCATCATTGGCGCAGGCTTTCGATCTACAGCAACTCAGCGGTCAACTGGCCAAACCCGATGTGATCCACGGCAGTTTCATCCAGGAAAAACACCTGCGCGCCCTGCCCCAGCCGCTGACCAGCAAGGGCACCTTCGTTTTGGCAAAGAATCACGGCCTGCTCTGGCTGCTGAAAACGCCGCTGCAACAGGACTACCGCATCAACGACAAAGGCATTGCCCGGCGTGATGCCAACGGTTGGCAAATGCTGCCGAACAAGAGTGCCGGCGCCGAGCAGAACCGCTTGTTCCTAGCGGTGCTGCAAGGCGACAGCAGTGGCTTGCAACGGGATTTCGAGCTTTCGCTGAGCGGCGACGCACAAAACTGGAAGCTGACCCTGACCCCGCGTTCGATGCTGCTCAAGCAGGTGTTCAATCAGATCAACATTGACGGCGGCGAACTGGTGCACAGCATCGAGCTGCTCGAAACCCAGGGTGACCGGACCCTGTTGCGCCTGCAGGACAGCACCAGCGCACAACCTTTAAGCGATGCGGAGCAACATGACTTTGCCGAGTGAACGGATGCTGCCGCGGCTGTTTCTGATCCTGCTGCTGGCGGTGCTCGCGCTCGCCGGCTGGCAATGGCGTGACGGTGCACCGCTGTCGGCCAACCTGATGGAACTGGTGCCAGGCACCGCGCCAGACGCGCTGGAACTGCGTGCCGAACAACGCATGCAAGAACCGCTGAACCGGGAAATGTTGGTGCTGGTCGGCCATAAAGACCGCCAGCAAGCCATCGCCATGGCGCAAAAACTCGGCGAGCAGTGGCAGGCCAGCGGTGTCTTCGAAAAAGTCCAGTGGAACCTGCAGGCCGACTTGCCGGCGCTGCGCGCACAATTGCTGCAAGGTCGCTTGGCGATGTTGTCCGTGGCCGACCGACAGCAACTCATCGAGCACCCCGATGCCTTTATTCAGCAACGGGTACAAGCCCTGTTCGACCCGTTCACCGGCTTTAGCCTGGTGCCGAGCCAGGACGACTGGCTCGGCCTGACCGGACGCATTCAGAACAGTCAGCCGCAGCATGGTTCGGTGCAACTGGACATCGGCAGCGGTACGCTGGTTGCCGAGGCCGACGGCAAGAGTTGGGTGATGCTGCGGGCGCGAACCGCCGGCAACGCGTTCGACATGAACCTGCCGCTGCAAGTGGCTGACCTACTCCAGCACAGTCGCGAAGAAGCCGCCCAGGCCGATGTGCAACTGCTCGCCGCCAGCGGCCTGTTGTACGCCGCCAGCGGTCAACGGCAAGCCGCGCGCGAAATGACCTGGGTCGGCGGCGGCGCCACGATCGGGATTTTGTTGCTGCTGTTGCTGGCCTTCCGGCGTTGGCGGGTATTGCTGGCGTTCGTCCCGGTGCTGGTGGGCATGTTGTTCGGTGCGGTCGCCTGCGTGGCGCTGTTCGGTCACATGCATGTGATGACACTGGTATTGGGCTCAAGCCTGATCGGCGTGGCGGTGGATTACCCGCTGCATTACCTCTCGAAAAGCTGGAGCCTGAAACCCTGGCACAGCTGGCCGGCGTTACGCCTGACCCTACCGGGGCTGACGCTGAGCCTGATCACCAGTTGCATCGGCTACCTGGCCCTGGCCTGGACGCCGTTTCCGGCCCTGACCCAAATTGCCGTGTTCTCCGCTGCCGGCCTGGTGGGCGCCTATCTGTCGGCAGTGTGCCTGTTGCCGGCGCTGCTCAAGGGCGTGGTTCTGCGGCCGGCGCAATGGCCGATGCGCATCGCCGAGAAGTTGCTGGAGCTGCGTGAATCGCTGCTGAAATACTTGCGCACGCCGGTGCTGCTGGCACTGCTGATCGCCTTCTGTGTCGGCGGTCTGTTGCAGCTGCAGAGCAAAAACGATATTCGCCAATGGGTCGGCACGCCGCAGCAACTGACCGACGAAGCCCAGACCATCGCGCGCATCACCGGCTATCAACCTACCAGCCAGTTCTTCCTGGTGCGCGCGGCCAATCAGCAGGCGTTGCTCGAACGCCTGACGGCACTGAGCGAGCGTCTGGATCAGTTGGTCAATCTGGAAAAACTTCAGGGCTATCTATCGCTCAATCAACTGGTCAGCCAGCCAAGCGAACAGCGCAAAGTGCGTGAAGCACTGAACAAGCTGCCGCAGTTCTGGCAACCGTTGCTCGCCCTCGGCGTGCCGGCCGCCGCATTGCAGGCCGAGTTGGCAACGTTGCAGGCGCTGCCCATTGAAGACATCGACGCAGCGCTGGCCGGCCCATTGGCGGAACCCTATCGCACGCTGTGGCTGGGGCCGACCGATGACGGCGTGGCCGCGATGGTCAGCCTGCAAGGCTTGAACAATCCCACGCTGTTGCGGGTCCAGGCACTGGACTTGCCGGGTGTGGAACTGGTGGATCGTCTCGGCGAACTGAACCAGGTTTTCGCCGCCACTCAAATCAGTGCTGCTGAATTGAAACTCGCTTCCTGCGTGCTGATCGTGCTGGTGCTGATCCTGCCATTCGGTTTCGGTGGTGCGTTGCGTATCGTCTCTTTGCCGCTACTGGCGGCCCTGTGCAGTCTGGCAAGCCTCGGTTGGCTCGGTCAGCCGCTGACGCTGTTCAGCCTGTTCGGCCTGCTGCTGGTGACGGCCATCAGCGTCGATTACGCGATCCTCATGCGCGAACAGATCGGCGGCGCCGCGGCGAGCCTTTTGGGTACGTTGCTGGCAGCGGTGACCACTTGGCTGTCGTTCGGCTTGCTGGCAGTGTCCAGCACGCCGGCGGTAAGCAACTTCGGCCTGTCCGTGAGCCTCGGCCTGGCGTTCAGCTTCATCCTGGCACCGTGGGCCGGACGCCAAGTCCACGCCGCCCCAGTCGTGGAGCCGGCAGCATGATGGTCGCTGCGTTCTGGTTGATGGCCCTGGTGTTGTTCGCCATGGCCACCCGTATCGGTCGTCATTTCGGTCTGATTCCGATCGTCAGCCAGTTGTTGCTGGCGACCTTCGGCCTGCCGTTGTTGATGTACTTCTGGATCGAACCGGGCTGGCAACTGAGTGGTGCCGACCTGATCTCGCCGAGCTGGCTGAAGAACCTCTACAGTTTGAGCTTTGCCTTGCTGCTGGGGCACATCCTCAGCGACGTGATCGACCTGCGGCTGGAACGCCAGAGCCTGAAGATCGCCCTGCCGAGTTTCTGCATTCCGTTTGCCTGCGGGCTGGCGACAGCGGTCTGGCTGTTGCCGCCGCAGCCGTGGATCAGCTCGCTGGCGGTCGGTCTGCTGTTCGCCATCACCGCGATTCCGGTGTTGTATCTGTACCTGCGACACATCAACTACCCGCCCGCTGCCACCCGACGCCTGGTGCAGACCGCGATCCTGATCGACCTGATCTGCTGGACCCTGTTCGCGTTCGCCCAGGGCAGCCTGCACCTGAGCAGCCTCTTGCTGCCGCTGGCCGGCGCCTGCCTGCCATTGTTGCTGCGACTGCTCGGGTTGCGCCAACCGTTGCTGCACAGCGGCTGCTTCTTCGCGCTGCTGGTGGTCGCCGAACACTTCAAACTCAATGCGCTTATTTTCGGCATCGGCTATCTGCTGTGCATGGCCGCGCTCAAGGTGCCATTGGTGCTGCCATTGTCGGCGACGTGGATGAGCCGTTTGCAGACCTGGATCGCCATCCCGTTGATCCTCACGTTCGGCATCGTGCAGATCAACGTGCACAGCGCCATCGACAGTCTCAGCGGGATGCAACTGGCCGCGCTCCTGCTGTTGCCGATCGCCAGCAAACTGTTGGGCAACTGGCTGGGCCTCGGCTGGGCTGGCGCCTCGTTTGAAGGTGCCAGCCGCTGGCGGGAAAGCCTTTTACTGAATATTCGCGGCTTGAGCGAGATCGTCTTTCTCAACCTGCTGCTGCAACAACAGCTCATCAGCCCGGCGCTGTATTTCGCGCTGATGTTGATGGGCCTGATCGCAACCCTGCTGCCGGCACTGGCCGGCATGCACCGAATCCCTTTGAACATCGCCGCCCCGGCAAGGAGCACCCGTGCCAATAGTTGAAATGGAACGTCGCCAGGTACTGGTGATCGGTGCTGGCCCCTCGGGTGCCATCGCCGCCGCGCTGCTCAAGCGCAAAGGTCATGATGTGTTGATGATCGAGCGCCAGCATTTCCCACGGTTTTCCATCGGTGAAAGCCTGCTGTCCCACTGCCTGGATTTCGTCGAAGAAGCCGGCATGCTCGAGGCGGTAAATGCTGCTGGTTTCCAGCGCAAAAACGGGGCGGCGTTCGCTTGGGGCGATCAGTACAGCGCCTTCGATTTCGGCGACACGTTCACCAACGGCAAGCCGACGACGTTCCAGGTCCAGCGCGCCGACTTCGACAAGCTGCTGGCCGATCAGGCTGCGCTGCAAGGTGTCGATGTCCGTTATGGCGAAGCCATTGTCAGCGCCGATTTCAGCCTGCCTAAACCACAGCTCGACGTGCTTCGCGAAGACGGTAGCCAATACCGCGTCGAGGCCGACTTCGTGCTCGATGCCAGCGGCTACGGTCGCGTGCTGCCGCGCTTGCTGGACCTTGAAGCACCGTCGAACTTCCCGGTGCGCCAGGCCGTGTTCACCCACGTCGAAGACTGTATCGACAACCCGGCTTTCGACCGGGAGAAAATCCTCATCACCACCCATCCGACCCAGCGCGATATCTGGTTCTGGACCATCCCGTTCAGCAACGGCCGTTGCTCGGTGGGCGTGGTGGCGGCCGCCGAACACTTCGAAGGCCGCACTGAGAATCTGGACGACTGCCTGCGCGGCTTCATCGCCGAAACCCCAAGCCTGGCCGGTGTGCTGAACAACGCCGTGTGGGATACGCCCGCGCGAACCATCGGCGGCTATTCGGCCAACGTCAAAACCCTGCATGGCCCAGGTTTCGCCCTGCTGGGCAATGCGGCGGAATTTCTCGACCCGGTGTTCTCCTCTGGTGTGACCATCGCCATGCGTTCGGCGAGCATGGCCGCCGGGGTACTGCACCGCCAACTGCAAGGTGAAAGCGTCGACTGGCAGACCGAGTTCGCCGAACCGCTCAAGCGCGGCGTCAACACCTTCCGCTGCTACGTCGAAGGCTGGTACGCGGGGACCTTTCAGGATGTGATTTTCTATCAGGGCGGTACAGCGGAAATCCGCCGCATGATCAGCTCGATCCTCGCGGGTTACGCCTGGGATGAACGCAACCCGTTCGTCAGCGAACCCAAACGTAGACTGCGGATGATCTCGGACCTTTGCGCCCAGGATCCGACATGAGTTACTTGAGCGACAACTACGTCGAAGAGACCCGTTTTGGTTTCTGGTTTCTGCGCAGTCACACCTGGCAGCACCATGTATTGCGAGTGGCGATCAATGATTTGCGCGACCTGTTCCGCGCGCCATTGCCCGACAACCCGGTATTGCTGGATGCCGGTTGCGGCCAGGGCAAGTCGTTCCAGTACCTGCGCCAGACCTTCGCGCCTCGGCGCCTGATCGGCCTGGATGCCGACCCGCACAGCCTGAACCTGAGCGGCGAAGAAGCGGCCCGCCAGGGCATGGATGTAGAGATGATCGGCAGTGACTGCGCGAGCATCAAAGTGCCGGACGCCAGCGTCGATCTGCTGTTCTGTCACCAGACTTTCCATCACCTTGTCGAGCAGGATCAAGCCCTGGCCGAGTTCTATCGGGTGCTCAAGCCGGGCGGCTATTTGCTGTTCGCCGAGTCCACCGAGGCTTACATTGATACATGGGTGATTCGTTGGCTGTTTCGCCATCCGATGCACGTGCAGAAGAGTGCCGCCGGCTACCTGGAGATGATTCGTCGGCAGGGTTTTGAATTCGGCCCGCAGAACGTGTCTTACCCTTATTTGTGGTGGAGTCGCGCCAAGGATTTCGGCCTGCTCGAACGCTTCGGCCTGCGCCAGCCAAAACCCTTTGGCCAACGGGAAGAAACCCTGGTCAATGTAGTCGCGCGCAAGCCCGTTGAAGGGTGTGCCTGATGATCCGTTTCCTGCTTGTGGGTTGTGTCCTGTTGCTGAGCGCCTGCGCCAGCCAGGCACCGCTGCCCGAGCGAACCCCGAACCTGGCGTTGCCGCTGCAACTGCACATCGAACGGCAGATGGCCGAGCAGCGTCAGGACTGGCTGCTGGTGATTCAGCGCGAAGGCCCGGGCATTCGCTGGTCGATGATGGACCCTTTGGGGATTCCCGTGGCACGACAGAAGCTGATCGATGGCCAATGGCAGGCCGACGGCCTGCTGCCGCCCAATCCGGAAGCCCGGGAGCTGTTCGCTGCCTTATTGTTTGCGTTGACCCCTGCGGGCGAGTTGCATCGCAACTATCCCGCCGCCCGGCAGGATGGCGGGCAACGGTCCTTGTCACCCCGCTGGAACATCCGCTATTCACAACCACTGAGCTTTGAATTGAACGTATCCCAAGGCCCGCACTATCGCGTCACTCCGTTAGGCGAGCACACGCCATGACGGCTTATCTGAACGCCCTCGGGGTGATCTGCGCCCTGGGCCGCGACAAGCAGGAAGTCGCCCGCAACCTGTTTGCCGGCGATTGCTCGGGCATGCGCAGCGAGGCCGGCTGGGTGGTGGATCGCACGTTGCCGGTCGCGGCGGTGCGCGGTGAGCTGGCACCGATTCCGGCTGAGCTGGCGCATCAAAGCAGTCGCAACAATCAATTGCTGCTGGAGGCTGCGCTGCAAATTCGCGAAGACATCGAGCAGGCTATCCAGACCTACGGCCGCGACCGTATCGGCGTAATCCTGGGCACCAGCACCTCGGGCATTCACGAGGCCAGCAGCGGCCTGGCGCATTACATCCGCGAGCATCAGTTCCCTGCCGATTATGACTATCAGCAACAGGAACTCGGCGCGCCGGCGACGTTTCTCGCCGACTGGCTGCAATTGAGCGGCCCGGCCTATGTGATTTCCACCGCCTGCACCTCCAGCGCCCGTGCGTTGATGAGTGCTCAACGACTGCTCGATCTGGGCGTGTGCGACGCCGTGTTGTGCGGCGGTGTCGACAGTTTGTGCAAGCTGACCCTCAACGGTTTCTCGGCCCTGGAAGCGGTGTCCGAACAGCGCTGCAACCCGTTTTCGGCAAACCGTAACGGCATCAATATCGGCGAAGCGGCGGTGCTGTTTCTGATGAGCAAAAGCGCCGGCAATGGCCAACCGATTGCCTTGCTGGGCAGTGGCGCCAGCTCCGATGCACACCATATTTCCGCGCCGGAGCCGACCGGCCGTGGCGCCCTGCAAGCGATGCGCAAAGCCTTGAGCCGCGCAGGCCTGCAACCGCAGCAAATCGGTTATCTGAACCTGCACGGCACCGCCACGCAACACAACGACGCCATGGAAAGCCTGGCGGTGACGGCGCTATTCCCGCAAGGCGTGCCCTGCTCGTCGACCAAACCGATGACCGGCCATACCCTCGGCGCTGCCGGTGCCCTGGAGGCGGCGTTCTGCTGGTTGAGCCTGAGCGCGGACAACCGCGAGCAATCCCTGCCGCCCCACGTCTGGGACGGCCAGCTCGACCCCGAATTGCCGGCCCTGGATTGGGTGACCCCGATTGACCACCTGACGTCCATTGCACCTCGCTACCTGATGAGCAATTCCTTTGCCTTCGGTGGCAATAACGTCAGCCTGATTATCGGAGACGCTCCATGATTACCTGGCCGCTCGCCGAACTGCTGCCGCATGCCGGCGACATGATCCTCATTGAGCAAATCCTGTCGTTCGATGACGAGCAAATTCACACCCGACTTACCGTCAAACCCGGCGGCCTGTTCAATCGCCCCGACGGCAGCCTGCCGGCCTGGGTCGGCATCGAGCTGATGGCCCAGAGCGTCGCCGCGTACGCCGGCTGCCATGCGCGTCAGAAAGGCAATGCGGTGGAACTGGGTTTCCTGCTCGGCACCCGTAAATTCGAATGCAACGTGGAACACTTCCCCGCCGGCACCGAGTTGACCATCCATGGAATACGCTCGCTGGAAGACGACAACGGCATGGGTGTGTTCGAATGCCACCTCACCGCCCCCGGCATCCACGCCACCGCCCGGCTGAACGTGTTTCGCCCGCCTCAGGCCGCGCAATATCTTCATGAACCCCAAGGAGTCGAGTGATGACTGAATCCGTACTGGTCACCGGCTCCAGCCGTGGTATCGGCCGCGCCATTGCGTTGCGTCTGGCTCGGGCCGGGCATGACATCGTGCTGCATTGCCGCAGCGGCCTTGCGGATGCCGAAGCCGTCAAGATCGAAGTCGAGGCCCTGGGCCGCAACGCTCGCATCCTGCAATTCGACGTGTCCGACCGTGCCCGTTGCAAAGCTATTCTTGAGGCCGACGTCGAAACCCACGGCGCCTATTACGGCGTGGTCCTCAACGCCGGCCTGACCCGCGATGGTGCTTTTCCGGCCCTGAGCGAGGAGGATTGGGATCTGGTGATGCGCACCAATCTCGACGGTTTCTACAACGTGCTGCACCCGGTAATGATGCCGATGATCCGTCGTCGCGCCGCCGGACGGATTGTCTGCATCACCTCGGTCTCCGGCCTGATCGGCAATCGCGGCCAGGTCAATTACAGCGCGTCCAAGGCCGGTTTGATCGGCGCAGCCAAGGCGCTGGCGATCGAACTGGGCAAGCGAAAAATTACTGTTAACTGTGTCGCACCCGGCCTGATCGACACGGCGATGCTCGACGAAAACGTGCCGGTGGAAGAACTGATGAAAATGATCCCCGCACAACGCATGGGCACACCGGAAGAGGTGGCTGGTGCGGTGAATTTCCTGATGTCGGCGGAAGCGTCGTACATCACCCGGCAGGTTCTGGCCGTCAATGGAGGCCTGTGCTGATGAAGCGCGTCGTCGTCACCGGCATGGCCGGCATCACCTCACTGGGCAGCGACTGGGACACCATCGCCGGCAACTTCGCGGCCAACCGCAGCGGCATCCGCCGCATGGACGAGTGGGATCGTTTTACCGAACTCAACACGCGCCTGGCCGGGCCGATCGATGACTTCAAAGTGCCAAGCCACTGGACCCGCAAGCAACTGCGCAGCATGGGCCGCGTCTCGCGGCTCGCTGTTGGTGCTGCTGAGCAAGCGTTGGCGGACGCCGGGCTGCTGGGTGACGAGTCGATCAAGGACGGACGCATGGGCGTTTCCTGCGGCTCGTCCACCGGCAGCACCGACGAGATCAAGGCGTTCGGCAACATGCTGCTCAACTCAGTGGCCGAAGGCTTGAACGCCAACTCCTACGTGCGGATGATGCCGCACACCACAGCAGCCAACGTCAGCATCTTCTTCGGCCTCACTGGCCGACTGATTCCGACCTCCAGTGCCTGCACCAGTGGCAGCCAAGGCATCGGTTACGCCTATGAATCGATCAAGTTCGGCCGCCTGCCGCTGATGCTCGCCGGCGGCGCCGAAGAGCTGTGCCCGACTGAAGCCATGGTGTTCGATGCGCTCTACGCCACCAGCCTGAAAAACGATGCCCCGCAAACCAGCCCTCGCCCTTACGACACCGGTCGCGATGGCCTGGTGATCGGTGAAGGCGGCGGCATGCTGGTGCTCGAAGAACTCGAACACGCCCTGGCGCGCGGTGCACATATCCACGCCGAGATCGTCGGTTTCGGCAGCAACGCCGATGGTCAGCACGCCACCCGCCCGGAGCAGCTCACCATGCGCAGGGCCATGGAACTCGCCCTGGAAGACGCCGGACTGCAGCCTTCGGACATCGGCTACGTGAACGGTCACGGCACCGCGACAGAACAGGGCGACATTGCCGAAACACTGGCCACCAGCGCGTTGTTCGGCGAACACATGCCAATCAGTTCGCAGAAGAGTTTCCTCGGTCACACCCTGGGAGCCTGCGGCGCGCTGGAGTCCTGGTTCAGCATCGAAATGATGAACCGCGACCAGTACGTGCACACCTTCAACCTCGATGAAGTCGATCCGCAGTGCGGCAAGCTCGATTACCTCCGCGGTGAATTCCGGCAGATGAGCAACCAGTACGTGATGAACAACAATTTCGCTTTTGGTGGGGTCAACACCTCGTTGATTTTCCGCCGCTGGTCGTAATCGAATTACCTAGGGTCAAGGAGACCTCCATGCACTTCAAGAAACTCGCTGTCGCCGCGACCTTGCTGATCTGTGCATTGCCGGGCATCAGCCAGGCCCGTGACACCGCGGTGTATCTGCCTTTTGACAAAGCAGTCGCCGAAGCAACCCGCGCCGGCAAAATCGATGGCAGCGTGAAATTCTACCTGGCGGGCAATACCCCGTCTGGCAACGTCACCGTAGTCAGCGCGGGTGCCGTGACCAACAAGAAAACCAACGCCTTCAACAAGTCTGACGAAGTGGCCTGCGAATGGGTCGCGCAATCGGCAATCATCAGCCTGCACCAGGCAGCGAAGAACGCCGGCGCCAATGCCGTGACCAACATCGTCAGCTTCTACAAAAGCAACGAGCGCAAGGATGCCAAGAACTATGAGTGCCACGCTGGGGCGCTCATGGCGGGTGTTGCGTTGAAAGGGGATTTGGCGAAGGTTCAGTAACGCCTGACGCGGACTAATGCTGCTACAGATTGCATTGATGCTTTGAACATCAGGATCAAAAGATCGCAGCCTTCGGCAGCTCCTACATAGATCGGCGTAGGAGCTGCCGAAGGCTGCGATCTCTTAAACGCTGATCACATTCCTTCAACTTTACGCGTCAACAACTCCACAAACGCCCTGGCCATCGGCGATTTCTGATCCTTGCGCTGCACCAGCCACACTGCAGACACGGCCGCCGGATCGAGTAGAGGGCGGTAGACCACGCCATCAATACGCATCCGCTGATAAGACGCCGGCAACACCGATACCCCCAAACCTGCCGCCACCAGCCCGATGATGGTCATCGCCTCGCCAGCCTCTTGCGCGAAGTGCGGGCTGAACCCGGCATCTCGCGCCAGGCTGAGCAGCTGTGCGTACAGACCGCTGCCATAACTACGTGGGAAAAATACGAAGGGTTCGAGGGCCAGCGCCGATAGGAATAAACCGTCTTCGCTGCCGCTCACCAGCGGATGTTTGGAGCTGAGCACCGCCACCAGCGGCTCGCGCATCAGTTCCACCACGCTGAGCGAGTCCGGTAACCCAAGCGGTCGCATAATCCCGACTTCAATCGACTCATCAACCAATGCATCGGCCACTTGGGTGCTGCTCATTTCCCGCAGGTGCAGGTGCACAGCCGGGAAACGCTGGCGAAACGAAAAGATCGCCTGGGGAATGGTCGAGTTGAACGGGGCCGACGAGGTGAAGCCGATCTTCAGTTCACCCAACTCACCGAGTTGTGCCCGCCGCGCAACATCCGCCGCTTTGTCGACTTGAGCCAGCACCAACCGCGCCTCTTCCAGAAACAGCCGACCGGCCTCACTGAGTTCGACCCGACGATTGGTCCGTTCGAATAACCGTGCGCCGACCTCCTGTTCCAGCGCCTGAATCTGCTGGCTCAGCGGCGGTTGCGAGATGCCCAGCACCTGGGCGGCGCGGCCGAAATGCAGTTCTTCGGCGACGGCGATGAAGTAGCGCAGATGGCGCAATTCCATGAAAACTCCATTAGGTCGTAAAACCTATCAAACAGGTCGAACAATATATTGGATTGAATCATTAGGCAGCTATATGATTTTTTCATTGCCTGATCGGCTGCGCCCCTCCGAGGTCCGAAGTGAAAACTGCTGTCTCCCCACTCGCCCATGAAATTCCGCCCACTCCGCTGGACGACGTCGTCACTGAGCTAAGCGAGATCTACATCGAGAAAGGCACGCCGCTGTTCATGCGCACGGTGCTGGCGCTGTTCTCGGGCGGTTTTGCGACTTTTGCCTTGCTCTACTGCGTGCAGCCGATGATGCCGCTGCTGTCCCGCGAGTTTTCCATCAACGCAGCCCAGAGCAGCCTGATCCTGTCGGTCGCCACCGGCATGCTCGCCATCGGCTTGCTGATCACCGGTCCTGTCTCTGATCGCGTCGGGCGTAAACCGGTGATGGTCGCCGCGCTGTTCGCCGCCGCTCTCTGCACCATGGCCAGCGCGATGATCCCGAGCTGGCAAGGCGTGCTGGTGATGCGGGCGCTGGTGGGGCTGTCGTTGAGCGGTCTGGCGGCGGTCGCGATGACTTACCTGAGCGAAGAAATTCACCCGCAGCACCTTGGTCTGGCCATGGGCTTGTACATCGCTGGCAACGCCATCGGCGGCATGTGCGGACGATTGATCGTCGGGGTATTGATCGACTTCGTCAGCTGGCACACGGCGATGCTGGTCATTGGGGGACTGGCACTGATTGCCGCAGCGGTATTCTGGAAAATACTCCCGGAATCGCGCAACTTCCGCGCCCGCTCGCTGCATCCGCGCAGCTTGCTCGATGGTTTCACCATGCACTTTCGCGATGCTGGTCTTCCACTGCTGTTCGTTGAGGCGTTCGTGCTGATGGGCGCGTTTGTCACGCTGTTCAACTACATCGGCTATCGCCTGCTGGCCGAGCCGTATCACATGGATCAGGCGTTCGTCGGGCTGCTCTCGGTGGTGTACCTGTCGGGTATCTACAGCTCGGCGAAAATCGGCGCCCTGGCTGACCAGCTCGGCCGGCGCAAAGTGCTCTGGGCAACCATTGTGGTGATGCTCGCGGGCATCGCCCTGACCATGTTCACGCCGTTACCGCTGGTGATTCTCGGCATGCTGATCTTTACCTTCGGCTTCTTTGGTGCGCATTCGGTGGCCAGTAGCTGGATCGGCCGTCGTGCGATCAAGGCCAGAGGACAGGCGTCGTCGCTGTATCTGTTCAGTTATTACGCCGGGTCGAGTATCGCGGGTACGGCGGGCGGTGTGGCTTGGCACTTGGGTGGGTGGAACGGGATCGGGTTGTTTATTGGCGGGTTGTTGGTGATTGCGTTGTTGGTGGCATTGAAGCTGGCGAAGTTGCCACCGTTGGGTGGTGTGAAGGCCTGACACAAAACCTTGTGGGAGCGGGCTTGCCCGCGATAGCGATGGTCGGCCCAGCACATGTGTTGTATGAGATGACGCCATCGCGGGCAAGCCCGCTCCCACAATGAACTGCATCCACTGCTCATTTTCTGAACCACAAACAAAAACGCCCGGCATAAGCCGGGCGTTTTTTATTGGGCCACGATCACTCGTGATACCGCGCCGACAGTTCATGCACCGCGCGCAGGAACGCACCGGCGTGTTCTGGGTCGACTTCCGGCGTGATGCCATGACCGAGATTGAACACGTGGCCACTGCCCTTGCCGTAGCTGGCGAGGATCCGGCCGACTTCGGTGCGGATGGCTTCTGGCTTGGCGTAGAGCACAGTCGGGTCCATGTTGCCTTGCAGGGCGACTTTGCTGCCGACGCGTTGGCGGGCTTCGCCAATGTCGCAAGTCCAGTCCAGGCCCAGCGCATCCGCGCCAGCGTCAGCGATGCTTTCCAGCCACAGGCCGCCGTTCTTGGTGAACAGGATGACCGGCACTTTGCGACTTTCGTGTTCGCGGATCAGGCCGCTGACGATTTTGCGCATGTAGGCCAGGGAGAACTCCTGGTACGCCGCCGCCGAGAGGCTACCGCCCCAACTATCGAAGATCTGCACCGCTTGCGCCCCGGCCATGATTTGGCCGTTGAGGTAGCTGGTGACCGTCTGCGCGAGCTTGTCCAGCAGCAGGTGCAAGGCTTGCGGGTTGTCGTAGAGCATGGTTTTGGTCTTGCGGTAGTCTTTCGACGAGCCGCCTTCGACCATGTAGGTGGCCAGGGTCCATGGGCTGCCGGCGAAGCCGATCAGCGGCACGCGGCCGTTCAGTTCGCGGCGGATGGTGCTGACTGCGTCCATGACGTAGCCGAGGTCTTTGTGCGGATCAGGAATCGGCAGGGCTTCGATGTCAGCCAGGGTGCTGACGACTTTCTTGAAGCGCGGACCTTCACCGGTTTCGAAGTACAGGCCTTGGCCCATGGCATCCGGGATGGTGAGGATGTCGGAGAACAGGATCGCCGCGTCCAGTTGTGGGTAGCGGTCGAGCGGCTGCATCGTGACTTCGCAAGCGAACGCCGGGTTCATGCACAGGCTCATGAAGTCACCGGCCTTGGCACGGCTGGCGCGGTATTCAGGCAGGTAGCGACCGGCCTGACGCATCATCCACACAGGGGTGACGTCTACGGGTTGCTTGAGCAGGGCGCGAAGGAAACGGTCGTTCTTCAGGGCAGTCATGTCGGCATCCGGAAAAAAAGTGCGGGCATTTTCTCAGAGCGCGACGTAAAAGGCACGGCAAGAGCCGTTCCTTTTGTCTATCGGGTCAATTTGTCGCGGTGGAACACGGTTTTGGCAACACCTAAAAACCAATGTGGGAGCGGGCTTGCTCGCGAAGGGGCCGTCATATTCAACAGAGATGTTGACTGACACACCGCTTTCGCGAGCAAGCCCGCTCCCACATTTGATCGCATTCCAGTTTTGGAAAGCGATCAGACGCCCAGGTAATCCAGGATCCCTTCGGCGGCATTGCGGCCTTCGAAGATCGCCGTTACCACCAGGTCGGAACCGCGCACCATGTCGCCACCGGCGAAGATTTTCGGGTTGCTGGTCTGGTGCTTGTACTGACCTTGTTCCGGCGCCACGACGCGGCCCTGGCTGTCGGTCTGGATGCTGAACTGCTCGAACCACGATGCCGGGCTTGGACGGAAACCGAACGCGATGACCACGGCGTCGGCTGGGATGATCTCTTCGGAACCCGGGATCGGCTCGGGGCTGCGACGGCCACGGGCGTCCGGTTCGCCGAGACGGGTCTCGACCACCTTTACGCCTTCGACACGATCTTCACCGACGATAGCGATCGGCTGGCGGTTGTAGAGGAATTTCACGCCTTCTTCCTTGGCGTTCTTCACCTCTTTGCGCGAGCCCGGCATGTTCGCTTCGTCACGACGATACGCACAGGTCACCGACTTGGCGCCCTGGCGGATCGACGTACGGTTGCAGTCCATCGCGGTGTCGCCACCGCCCAGTACCACGACCTTCTTGCCTTTCATGTCGACGAAATCTTCCGGCGACTTTTCAAAGCCCAGGTTGCGGTTGACGTTGGCGATCAGGAAGTCGAGCGCGTCATACACGCCCGGCAGATCTTCACCAGCAAAGCCGCCCTTCATGTAGGTGTAGGTGCCCATGCCCATGAACACGGCATCGTATTCTTCGAGCAGTTGCTCGATGGTCACGTCCTTGCCGATTTCGGTGTTCAGGCGGAACTCGATGCCCATGCCGGTGAAGACTTCGCGGCGATTGCTCAGCACGGTCTTTTCCAGCTTGAACTCGGGGATGCCGAAGGTCAGCAGACCGCCGATTTCCGGGTTCTTGTCGAACACCACCGGGGTCACGCCGCCACGTACCAGCACATCGGCACAGCCCAGGCCGGCAGGGCCCGCGCCAATTACCGCGACACGCTTGCCGGTCGGTTTGACCTTGGACATGTCCGGACGCCAGCCCATGGCGAACGCGGTATCGGTGATGTACTTCTCCACCGAACCAATGGTCACCGCACCAAAACCGTCGTTAAGGGTGCAGGCCCCCTCGCACAGACGATCCTGAGGACAAACCCGGCCGCAGACTTCCGGCAGGGTGTTGGTCTGGTGCGACAGCTCGGCGGCCTGGAGGATGTTGCCCTCGGCCACCAGCTTCAGCCAGTTCGGAATGAAGTTGTGCACCGGGCACTTCCATTCGCAATACGGGTTACCGCAACCCAGGCAGCGGTGGGCCTGGTCGGCCGACTGCTGGGGCTTGAAGGGTTCGTAGATTTCCACGAACTCTTTCTTGCGTTGACGCAACAGTTTCTTCTTCGGATCCTTGCGCCCGACATCGATGAACTGGAAGTCGTTATTCAGACGTTCAGCCATTGTTAAAACCTCATCAAACTCTTCAGGCGCATATCACTGCGGGTTGGCACGGGTGCTGGAAAGCAACGATTTCAGGTTGGCAGCCTTGGGCTTGACCAGCCAGAAACGACGCAGATAGTCATCGAGGTTTTCAGCGAGGTTACGACCCCACTCGCTGTCGGTTTCCTCGACGTATTCGTTCAGCACGCGTTGCAGGTGGCTGCGATAGGCTTCCATCGCCTCACCGCTGATCCGCTGGATTTCCACCAGTTCGTGGTTGACCCGGTCAACGAAGGTGTTGTCCTGGTCGAGCACGTAGGCGAAACCGCCGGTCATGCCTGAGCCGAAGTTGTAACCGGTCTTGCCCAGTACACAGACGAAACCACCGGTCATGTATTCGCAGCAGTGATCGCCAGTGCCTTCAACCACGGTGTGAGCACCGGAGTTACGCACGGCAAAACGCTCGCCCGCGGTACCGGCGGCGAACAGCTTGCCCCCGGTGGCGCCATACAAGCAGGTGTTGCCGATAATGGCGCTGTCCTGAGTCTTGTAGATGCTACCCTTCGGCGGAACGATGACCAGCTTGCCGCCGGTCATGCCTTTGCCGACGTAGTCGTTGGCGTCGCCTTCCAGGTACATGTTCAGGCCGCCGGCGTTCCACACACCGAAGCTCTGACCGGCAGTGCCTTTGAAGCGGAAGGTGATCGGCGCGTTAGCCATGCCTTGGTTGCCATGCTTGCGAGCAATTTCACCGGAGATCCGCGCGCCGATGGAACGGTCGCAGTTGCAGATATCCAGGGCGAAATCGGCACCGCTCATGTCGTTGATGGCCGAAGTGGCCAAGTCGACCATTTTCTCGGCCAGCAGGCCTTTGTCGAACGGCGGGTTGCGGTCTACCTGGCAGAACTGAGGCTTGTCTGCCGGGATGTGATCGCTGCCCAGCAACGGGGTCAAGTCCAGGTGGTTCTGCTTGGCGGTCTGGCCTTCGAGGATTTCCAGCAGATCGGTGCGACCGATCAGCTCTTCGAGGGAGCGCACGCCTAGCTTGGCCAGCCACTCACGGGTTTCTTCGGCGACGTAGGTGAAGAAATTCACCACCATGTCGACGGTACCGATGTAGTGATCCTTGCGCAGCTTCTCGTTCTGAGTCGCGACGCCGGTGGCGCAGTTGTTCAGGTGGCAAATACGCAGGTATTTGCAGCCCAGGGCGATCATTGGCGCGGTGCCGAAGCCGAAGCTTTCAGCGCCGAGGATCGCGGCCTTGATTACGTCGAGGCCGGTTTTCAGGCCGCCGTCAGTCTGCACCCGGACCTTGCCGCGCAGGTCGTTGCCGCGCAGGGTCTGGTGGGTTTCGGCCAAACCGAGTTCCCACGGTGCGCCCGCGTATTTGATCGAGGTCAGTGGCGATGCACCGGTGCCGCCGTCGTAGCCGGAAATGGTGATCAAGTCCGCGTAAGCCTTGGCCACACCGGCAGCGATGGTGCCGACGCCCGCTTCTGCTACCAGCTTCACCGAGACCAGCGCCTTCGGGTTGACTTGTTTCAGGTCGAAAATCAGCTGCGACAAGTCTTCGATCGAATAGATATCGTGGTGCGGCGGAGGCGAAATCAAGGTCACACCCGGCACTGCGTAACGCAGCTTGGCGATCAGACCGTTGACCTTGCCGCCTGGCAACTGACCACCTTCGCCGGGCTTGGCGCCCTGAGCGACCTTGATCTGCAGCACTTCAGCGTTAACCAGGTATTCCGGGGTCACACCGAAACGGCCGGTGGCGACCTGCTTGATTTTCGAGCTCTTGATGGTGCCGTAGCGCGCCGGGTCTTCGCCGCCTTCGCCGGAGTTGGAACGCGCACCGAGGCGGTTCATGGCTTCGGCCAGGGCTTCGTGAGCTTCCGGCGACAATGCGCCCAAAGAGATGCCCGCGGAGTCGAAGCGCTTGAGCACCGATTCCAGCGGTTCGATCTCGCTGATGTCCAGCGGCGTATCCAGGGTCTTGACCTTGAACAGATCGCGGATCATCGACACCGGACGGTTGTCCACCAGCGCCGTGTATTCCTTGAACTTGCTGTAGTCGCCCTGCTGCACAGCGGCTTGCAGGGTGCTGACCACGTCCGGGTTGTAGGCGTGATATTCGCCACCATGGACGAACTTCAGCAGGCCGCCTTGCTGGATCGGCTTGCGCGGGCTCCAGGCTTCGGCCGCAAGGGCTTTCTGCTCGGCCTCGATGTCGACGAAACGCGCGCCCTTGATGCGGCTTGGAACGCCACGGAAGCTCAGGTCGCAGACTTCTTCAGACAGGCCGATGGCTTCGAACAACTGCGCACCGCGGTACGACGTGATGGTCGAGATGCCCATCTTCGACAGGATCTTCAGCAGGCCTTTGGTGATGCCTTTGCGGTAGTTCTTGAACACCTCATAGAGGTCGCCCAACACTTCACCGGTTCGGATCAGGTCGCCCAGCACTTCGTAGGCCAGGAACGGATAGACCGCCGAGGCGCCGAAACCGATCAATACCGCAAAGTGGTGCGGATCGCGAGCAGTCGCAGTTTCCACGAGGATATTGGAGTCGCAACGCAGGCCTTTCTCGGTCAGGCGGTGATGCACCGCACCGGTAGCGAGGGAAGCGTGGATCGGCAACTTGCCCGGGGCAATGTGACGGTCACTCAGCACGACCTGGGTACGGCCGGAGCGCACGGCTTCTTCAGCCTGATCGGCGACGTTGCGGATGGCCGCTTCGAGGCCGACGCTTTCGTCGTAGTTGAGGTCGATGATCGCGCGCTCGAAGCCCGGGCGATCGAGGTTCATCAGCGAGCGCCACTTGGCCGGGGAAATGACCGGCGAGCTGAGGATCACGCGCGAGGCGTGTTCCGGCGACTCCTGGAAAATGTTGCGCTCGGCACCGAGGCAGATCTCCAGCGACATGACGATGGCTTCACGTAGCGGGTCGATCGGCGGGTTGGTGACCTGCGCGAACTGCTGGCGGAAATAGTCGTACGGCGTGCGCACGCGCTGGGACAGCACGGCCATCGGCGTATCGTCGCCCATCGAGCCAACGGCCTCGTAGCCTTGCTCGCCGAGCGGACGCAGCACCTGATCACGTTCTTCGAAAGTGACCTGGTACATCTTCATGTACTGCTTGAGCTGATCGACGTCGTAGAACGCCGAACCATGGTCGTTGTCTTCCATGGTCGCCTGGATGCGCAGGGCATTCTTGCGCAGCCATTGCTTGTACGGATGACGCGACTTCAAGCGGTTGTCGATGGCGTCGGTGTCGAGGATCTGACCGGTTTCGGTGTCCACGGCGAAGATCTGGCCCGGACCGACACGGCCCTTGGCGATCACGTCTTCAGGCTGGTAGTTCCAGACACCGATTTCCGAGGCCAGGGTGATGAAGCCGTTCTTGGTGGTGACCCAACGCGCAGGACGCAGACCGTTACGGTCGAGCAGGCACACCGCGTAACGACCGTCAGTCATTACCACGCCGGCCGGGCCGTCCCACGGTTCCATGTGCATCGAGTTGTATTCGTAGAACGCACGCAGGTCCGGGTCCATGGTTTCGACGTTCTGCCACGCAGGCGGAATGATCATCCGCACGCCACGGAACAGGTCGATGCCACCGGTGACCATCAACTCGAGCATGTTGTCCATGCTGGAGGAGTCGGAACCTACACGGTTGACCAGCGGGCCGAGTTCTTCCAGATCCATCAGATCGTTGGTGAACTTGGTGCGACGGGCCACGGCCCAGTTGCGGTTGCCGGTGATGGTGTTGATCTCGCCGTTGTGGGCGAGAAAACGGAACGGCTGAGCCAGCGGCCATTTCGGCAGGGTGTTGGTCGAAAAGCGCTGGTGGAACACGCAAATCGAGGTCTGCAGGCGCTGGTCGCTGAGGTCTGGATAGAAGGCGGTCAGATCCGCCGGCATCATCAACCCTTTATAAATGATGGTCTTGTGCGAAAAGCTGCAGACGTAGTGATCGGCGTCGGCGGCGTTGGCCACGGACGAGCGACGACGGGAGGTGAACAGCTTGACGGCCATGTCCTGATCACTCAGGCCATCACCGGCGATGAACACTTGCTCGATCTGCGGCAGGCGCTCAAGGGCCAGGCGGCCAAGCACGCTGGTGTCGATCGGCACTTTGCGCCAGCCGACCAGTTGCAGACCGGCGGCCAGGATCTCTCGGTTCATGTTCTCGCGAGCGGCTTCGGCTTTGACCGGGTCCTGGTTGAAGAAGACCATGCCCACCGCATATTGCTTGGGCAGTTCGACGCCGAAGGTTTCCTGGGCAATCGCACGCAGGAACACATCCGGCTTTTGAATCAGCAGACCGCAACCGTCACCGGTCTTGCCGTCGGCGTTGATCCCACCGCGGTGGGTCATGCAGGTCAGGGCCTCAATGGCCGTTTGCAAAAGGGTATGACTGGGCTCGCCCTGCATATGGGCTATCAGGCCGAAACCGCAGTTATCCTTGAATTCATCTGGTTGGTACAGACCTGCTTTCATAGACACTTTCTCACCAGGCTGCCTCTTATCGAGGCAAATTTCTTTTCAATTCAGCCAGTTACCATCCACGCCGAACGTACGCCAGCTTTGCGGGGGCAAAAGGGAGGTCATTGTACACACCGACACTGAGGCTCACAAATTTGACGACGAAATGTCGCAAATCTATGTCGCATTTGTGAAAGGTTTAAAGCGATATGCTGTGCTAGTCAAAACTTTTTTTAATTTTGACCGCAACGACTCAAAGACCACTGTGACGCAGACACCACAAGGCACGCGCCCTTGCGGGCAGCGCGCACTTGCAGAAATTTTGAGGTGCTTGGAGAGGCGGCCTGGGTAAGGCCGCCGAATCTTCAGCGAGTTGTTGCCAGTTCCTGTTGGACGCTGGCGACAGTGCGAGGCCAAGGTTTACCAGCCTGAACCTTCGCTGGCAAGGCCTTGATGGCGGTAACGGCTGCATCGCGGTTAGCGAAGCTACCGTAGGTGATGACGTAAAGCGGCTTGCCGTTGAGTACTTTCTTGAAATAACGGTACTCGCCGCCCTGCTCCTTGACGAAGCTTTGCGCGGCCGATTCGGAGCTGGTGCCGAGGATTTGCACCACGTAGTTACCCGGCGCCTGGCCTGCGTACCAGCTGCCACCGGCGGCTTTGGCCACAGTGGCTGGCTTCTCGGCAGGTTTGACAGCGGCGGCCGGCTTGGCGGGCACTGGAGCCGGTTTGGCAACAGGTGCAGGCGCTGGCACTGGCTTGGCTGTCGCGACCTGAGTCGGCGCTGGAACCGGTTTGGCGGCAGGCGTTGGCGCCGGACCCGGCTGGATGCCGGCAGGCGGCGCAGTGGTGGTCACGGTTGGCGGTGTAGCGCTGGAACCTTCGACCGGCACACCGTCGTCGCCTTCGGTGATACCACCGGCGGCTTCGGCCAATGGACCACGCATCACCGGCTGCGAGTTGCCGACCAGTGGTAACGGCATTGGCTGCGAGTTACCGGCGAATTCCACGGCGGGAGCGCCACCGCTATCAGGTTGTGGCGTGCCCTGGCCCAGCGGCAGTTGTGCCTGTTCATTGGCAGGTGCGCCGGTGGTCGGTGCTTTGCTGCGACCCGGCATCAACCAGGCGGCGGCTACCGCGACCACGACTACGGCGGAAATCGCCAATACGTGTTTCTTCGGCATGTTGAACCCCATACTTGGACGCTTGACCGCTGAGCGGCTGGCAATCATGGCTTCGATCATTGCATCGCGGGCGACCTGATTGATGTTGCCAGGCCAACCGTCGGAGCTTTCGTGAATATCAGAGATCTGATCCGCGGTGAAAAGTTCGATACCCCGACCGGCGCCTTCTAGACGCTGATCCAGATATTCGCGGGTTTCTTCTTCGGTATAAGGCTGCAATTCGATGACGTGGAAGCGCTCTTCCTCCAGGCTCAACGCGTCAAGCTGAGCAATCAGAGAGGACTCGCCAAACAGGAACACGTGCGGGCGACCTTCCGGCGCACCAGCGGCCAAAGCCAACAAGGCTTCCAGCGCAGATTCGTCGAGTTGCTCGGCATCGTCGACCAGCAAATAGACTTCCTGCCCCGTGAGGGCAAGCTGGACCACTTGGGCCAGGATCGCGCCAATTTCGGCCTGCTCGACGTTCAGCGCCTGAGCCACCTGACGCAGCATACCGGCTGCATCGCCGGCGCCACGGGCGGAAACCACCACGCTCTGCACTGACTGTTTGTTGGTGCTGGCCACCAGGGCCTGACGCAACAGGGTTTTGCCGCTGCCTTGAGGGCCAGTGACCACCAGCAACAACTGGCTGTAACGGGCCAGATGATGCAGTTGCCCCAGCACCGGTTTGCGCTGGGCCGGGAAAAATTTGAAGCCAGGCACCCGTGGAGCGAAAGGGTCATGACTTAACTGGTAATGGCCGAGGAAAGCCTCGTCGGCATGCAAACTAGTCATCGGGATCTTATTAACCTTTAAGCTGAGCCAGGGCGCGGTAATCCGCTCCCAGCGTGGCCTGTAAAACCTCTTTCGGATAATCGTCGGTCACCACTGCTTCGCCCATGTGGCGCAGCAGCACCAGGCGCAAACGACCGTCGATCACTTTCTTGTCAATTGCCATGTGTTCGAGAAAATCGGCTTCGGTCATCTCTTCCGGCGGGATGACCGGCAGGCCGGCACGCTGGAACAGGCGAATACCGCGATCACGCTCCTGCTCGCTGATCCAGCCCAGGCGCGCGGACATCTCCAAAGCCATTACGGTGCCAGCAGCGACTGCCTCGCCATGAAGCCAGACACCATAGCCCATGTGGGTTTCGATCGCGTGGCCGAAGGTGTGGCCCAGGTTCAACGTGGCACGTACGCCCGTCTCTTTCTCGTCGGCACCGACCACAGCAGCCTTGGCTGCGCAGGAGCGTTCGATGGCGTAAGTCAGGGCGGTCTGATCCAGCGCTCGCAGGCGATCGACGTTTTCTTCGAGCCAGGTCAGGAATGGCTCATCGCAGATCAGCCCGTATTTGATGACTTCCGCCAACCCGGCAGACAGTTCGCGGGGCGGCAGGGTGTTGAGGGTGGCGGTATCGATCAGCACCACATTGGGCTGATAGAAAGCACCGACCATGTTCTTGCCCAGCGGGTGATTGATCCCGGTCTTGCCGCCCACCGAGGAGTCGACTTGCGACAACAACGTGGTCGGTACCTGGATGAAATCGACGCCACGCTGGTAGCAGGCGGCTGCAAAACCGGCCATGTCACCGATCACGCCGCCACCGAGGGCGATGACCGTGGTGCGGCGATCGTGCCGTGCAGTCAGCAGGCCGTCGAAAATCAGTTGCAGGGTTTCCCAGGTCTTGAAGGCTTCGCCGTCGGGCAGCACCACGGAAATCACCGAGAACTGTGCAAGACTGCGGGTCAGACGCTCGAGATAGAGCGGCGCGACGGTCTCATTGGAGATGATCGCCACCTGCCGCCCGCGGATATGCGGGGCCAGCAGCTCAGGCTGATCCAACAAACCTTCGCCAATATGAATCGGGTAGCTGCGCTCGCCTAGATCGACCTTGAGTGTCTGCATGTGTCCCCACAGTGAAGATGGAATCAGGCGTCCTGCCTTGAGTTTACGAATTCCATGGCGTCTGCTGGTGTGACGCCATTCGGTAGCCAGCCGCCACAACCTTGAGCGGCTGCGACAGGACGCCGAGGATAGCGCATTTCGCGCCGCGCATTAACGGGGCGGTAGCTGCTGCAAGCGTTCGAGGATGTCGAGCACCACCATTCGCGGCGGCCGCTCATCGGTTTCCACCACCAGGTCGGCGATTTCCCGATACAGCGGATCACGGATCGCCAGCAAGTCCCGAAGGGTCTTGGCCGGATCAGCGGTGCGCAGCAATGGCCGATTGCGGTCGCGAGCCGTTCGGCCGACCTGCTGCTCGACCGACGCATGCAGATAGACCACTCGACCACCGGCGTGCAGCGCTCGACGATTGGCTTCGCGCATCACCGCGCCGCCGCCAGTCGCCAACACCACGCCATCGCACGCGCACAGCTCGGCAATCATTGCCTGCTCGCGGTCGCGAAAGCCCGGCTCGCCTTCCTTATCGAAAATCCACGGGATATTGGCGCCCGTGCGCAATTCAATTTCCTTATCGGAATCTTTGAACGGCAGGCGCAGCTCTTTGGCCAGCAAACGGCCGATGGTGCTTTTTCCAGCCCCCATCGGTCCAACAAGAATCAAATTTCGCACAGAATCAATGACTCACAGCAATCGCCTGATTGTTCATGATACGCGGAGTGAGAAAGACCAGCAGCTCGGATTTTTTCTCCGAAACCACGTCACGCCGGAAAAGGCGGCCAAGATACGGCACATCACCGAGAAATGGCACCTTATCTACAACCTTGCTCTGAGTATTTGAGAAAACCCCACCAATGACGATGGTCTCGCCGTCGTTTACCAACACCTTGGCGTTGACCTCGTTTTTCTTGATCGGCGGTACATCCTGCACTTTGTTCAGGTAGTCCGGTTCGTCCTTGGTGACTTTGACCTCCATGATGATGCGATTGTCCGGCGTGATCTGCGGGGTCACTTCCAGGGACAGCGAAGCCTCCTTGAACGACACCGAGGTGGCGCCGCTGGAGCTGGCTTCCTGATAGGGAATCTCGGTGCCCTTGAGGATTTTCGCGGTTTCCTTGTCGGACGTGACCACCTTGGGCTGCGAGACGATTTCCCCGTTGCCGGTTTTCTCCATGGCCGAAAGCTCAAGATCCAGCAGCACATTGTCGGTAATGAAGGCGATGCCGATCCCGGAGGTATTGGCAGACGTCCCCAGATCGACGAACGGCGAGTTGGTACTGGTGCTGCCCGGCGTACCAATGGTGGTCGAAGATCCGTTGACCCCGGACGTGTTCCAGTTACCCTTCTGCACCGAACCGCCCCAGCGTACGCCAAGGCTCTTGTCGTAATCGACGTTGGCCTCGACGATGCGCGCCTCGATCATCACCTGACGCACCGGAATATCCAGTTGTGCAACGATGCGACGCAGTTCGTCGAGTCGATCCTGGGTCTGGTAGGCAATGATGTTGTTGGTTCTCTCATCGACAGTGATTGACCCTCGCTCGTCGATTTTCGCCTCGGCGCTGGTCACCGACTGGAACAGCTTGGCGATATCGGCGGCCTTGGCGTAGTTGACCTGTAACAGCTCGCGACGCAGAGGCGCCAGTTCGGCGATCTGTTTCTGCGACTCCAGTTCCTGACGCTCTCGGGCAGCGATTTCATCAGCCGGCGCCACCAGCAGCACGTTACCAATCTTGCGTTTATCCAGGCCTTTGGTTTTCAGCACCAGGTCCAGCGCCTGATCCCACGGCACATTCTGCAGACGCAACGTGATACCGCCCTGCACCGTGTCGCTGGCGACCAGATTGAGATTGGTGAAATCGGCGATCAGTTGCAGCACCGAGCGCACATCAATGTCCTGAAAATTCAGCGAGAGTTTTTCGCCGGTGTAGGCAAAGCGTTCGGCGTTGCGCTTTTGCAGGTCATCGACAGTCATCGGCCGGATGCTGACGGTCAATTTGTTGTCGGTCTGATAGGTCGAATAATCGAAGGCGCCACTGGGCTCGATACTGATAATGGCCCGATCGCCCGTGGCGCTGGCGTTGACGAACTGCACCGGCGTGGCGAAATCCTTGACGTCGAGGCGTACACGCAACCGTTCAGGCAGTTGGGTCCTGGTGAAACCGACGATGATTTTGCCATCGCGCTCCTGGATGTCCGGGGCGATGGACGGATCCGACAGATCGATGACCACATTGCCCTCACCCTGGGTGCCGCGCTGGAAATCCACGCCCCGGATGGCTTTACCCACGGGCGCATTGACCCTGGCGGGCGCTGGTGTCGCAGTGGCTGCGCGCGGTGCGCTGACGGCCGATTTGGGCGCCTTGCTACCGGCCCCTTGCCCGACAACCACGAACAGATTGTTGCCTTCGACGCGGGTGTTGTACGGAGTCAATTGAGTCAGGCTGATGATCAGCCGTGTACGGTCCTTGGCCTCCACTACCGTGGCGCTGCGGGCATTGCCGCCGCCCAGGTCCCGGTTCTTGTTCGCCAGCTGACTGGCGACTCCCGGCAGGTCCAGCGCAATCCGCGCAGGCTGCTCTGTCGTGTAACCGTGGGGCTGCGGTGGCGGCCCATCGAACGACAACTTCAACTCGACACGGTCACCGGGCAGCGCGGCGACATCCAGCGCTTTGAGGTTGGCCGCCACTACCATCGGCGACAGAAACGCTATCCATAGCGAAATACCGAAGGTTGAGAAAATCCTGTTCATTATTCGAGTTCCACTATGAGTGCTCTTTCAAAGGGATGGTTCGCGGCCGTTCCAGCCAGGCACCTTCGCCATCGGGAACGATTTCGACCACGTCGACTTGCGAACCGCTGATGGCGACGATCCGTCCATCGTTACGCCCCAGGTAATCGCCGACTTTCAGCCGATGCACACCGCCCGCCCCGCGCAACAGCGCAAAGGAACCGGCTGCATTGGAGAGGGTGCCGACCATTTCAAATTGCTCGATATTGAAGCCTTCGAGGTACTGCTTGACCCGGTTGGGGTCGGGTTTGACGTTACGCGAGCCGTGCTTCTGGCCGGCCAGATCGACTCTGACCTGCCGGGAGAACGGGCTACGCAGGTTGGCAGCGTTGTAGGTGAATGTCGGGTAAGACCGGAATGTCGGCGTTGGTTCAATCTTGCCAGGTGCACGCAGGCGCACTTCGTTCAGGTAGGCGTCCAGGTCGCTGAAATCATTGTCGCCGCCACAACCGGCCAGGATAACCAGACACATAACCATCGACAGGCAACGAATCGGGCTCATTTCTGCAACCCCTTGTCGTTGTAGCGATAGGTTTTGGCAAGGATGCTCATGCGTAACTTCGGACCGCCATCAGGATTGGCCGGCGCCAGGTCGAAGTCATGCAGGGTGACGATCCGTGGCAGCCCGGCCACGCCGCTGACGAAAGTAGCCAGGTCGTGATAGGCGCCGGTGACGGTGATCCGGATAGGAAGCTCGATGTAGAACTGTTGTGTGACCTCCGGGAGCAGCTTGATCTCTTCGAACTCCAGACCGCTGCCCAGGCCGGTGCGGGTGATGTCCTCCAGCAGGCCGGGCACTTCGGTGTCGCTGGGCAATTGCCGCAATAGCATGCCGAAGGAATTCTCCATTTCCTTCATCTGCTGGGTATACAGCTCCAGATTCGCCGCCATGTGGGCTTTGGTCGCGAATTGCTCCCTGAGCGTCGACTCTTCCTCGTGCCTGAGTTCCAGGTGGTTTTGCAAATCGCTGATCAAAAAGCTGTAGCCCAGGGCCAGCACCAGAACCATCAGCAGGACACTCGCCAGGACCTTGATCGCCGCTGGCCAGGAACCCATGTTGTTGGTGTCCAGATCATTGATGTCGATCTGGCGTAACCCTTCGAACCATTCGGACGGCTTCATTTAGCGCCCCCCAAAACTGTTGGCTGAGTCTGACGGACGGTCAACTGAAACACATTGGCCTGATCCAGCTGACCAGCGGTGGTCGCCTTGACCTCCGTAAGGTTGGGCGCATCGAACCAGTCGGACGCATCAAGATTGCGCATCAGATCCGAAACACGATTGTTGGACTCCGCTGCGCCGGTGATGGACAACGTCTTGCCGACCATTTTCACTTCAGTGAAATAAACTCCGTCCGGCAAGGTACGCGCCAACTGATCGAAGATCCTCCCGCTGATCGGCCGGTTGCCTTGCAGGTCCTGAATAATGCGCATGCGCTCGACCAGTTGCTGTCGACGGGCCTTCAGGTCGCTGATCTGTTTGATCCGCTCGTCGACCACGGCAATCTGCTTGCCGATGTAATCGTTACGGGCGACTTGCCGATTAATGGCGCCGTTAATGACCTGATCCGCGATCAGCAACGCACTCACTGACCCCAGCAGCACACCGACCAACGCCAGTAAAAAGCGTTTGCGACGCCCTTCGCGCAACTCTTCACGCCAGGGTAAAAGATTGATCCGCGCCATCAGTCGAAACTCCTGAGGGCCAGCCCGCAGGCAATCATCAGTGCCGGAGCATCGCTCGCCAAGGCACCGGCGTTGACCTTGCTGCTCAGGGTCATGTCGGAGAATGGATTGGCGACCTGGGTCGGCGTACCCAGTCGCTGCTCGATCAATCGCTCCAGCCCGGGGACCGAGGCGGTGCCGCCGGCCAGGAGGATGTGATCGACCGAGTTGTACTGGCCGGAGGCAAAGAAGAACTGCAATGAACGCGACACCTGCTGCACCAACGCATCACGAAACGGTTGCAAGACCTCGCTGACATAATCGTCCGGCAAACCGCCCTGCTTCTTCGCCAGCCCCGCCTGCTCGACGGTCAGGCCATAACGACGCTGGATTTCTTCCGTCAGTTGACGGCCACCGAACAATTGTTCGCGGGTGTAGATGATCCGCCCGTTGTGCAACACGCTCAGGGTGGTCATGGTGGCGCCGATATCGACCACCGCCACGGTCAGACGCTCCTGAGAAGCGGCCAACTGGGTTGCCAGCAGGCCGAACGATCGCTCCAGGGCATAGGCTTCGACGTCCACCACGCGCGCGGTCAGCCCGGCCAGAGCCAGGGCCGCTTCACGGACCTCGACGTTTTCTTTGCGACACGCCGCCAGCAGCACATTGACCCGCTCGGGGTTGCGTGCCGACACGCCTTGCACTTCGAAATCGATCGCCACTTCGTCCAGTGGATAAGGAATGTACTGATCGGCCTCGATCTTCAGCTGGTTTTCCATCTCGTCGTCGGAAAGACCGGCGTCCATCTCGATGGTCTTGGTGATCACCGCCGAACCGGCCACCGCCACGGCAACGTTCCTGAGACTGGTTTTGGCCTTGGCCAGCACGCGCGCAAGAGCCTGCCCCACGCCTTCGAGCTCGGCGATATTTTTCTCGACCACGGCACTCGCGGGCAGCGGTTCGACCGCATAGGCCTCGACCCGGTACCGGTCGCCCTGGCGACTTAGCTCCAGTAGCTTCACCGACGTGGAGCTGATGTCGATCCCCAGAAGCGTATTGGCTTTTTTATTGAAGAGTCCTAGCACTACCAATTCCCTATGACTATCCGTGAGTTACGGACTCTGTAATATCCATTGCGTTCAATACCCCCCGTCTTGACAGAAGCGCAAATGACGCCCCCGACGGAAAAATGCTTATAATGCTGAGCGTTTTTTCCGCTTTCACTGCAAGCGCGGGTCATTCTCTGTATAGCCTGAACCCCTGATGCCTAATTCATTCTTTACCCTGGATATCCAAAAGCCTTGATTCGTCTGCTGAAATTTTTCGGTTGGTCCATCGTCGCCGTTTTCTGCGGACTGCTCCTGGGTCTGAGCGGCGCTTTTCTTTACCTTAGCCCTGGATTGCCGTCCGTGGAGGCGCTGAGAAGTATTCAGTTGCAGATTCCTTTGCGGGTTTACAGCAGCGACAACAAATTGATCGCAGAGTTTGGCGAAATGCGCCGTACTCCGATCCGTTTCGCCGACATTCCCCCCAATTTCATCAATGCGTTACTAAGTGCTGAAGACGACAATTTCGCCAACCACTACGGCGTCGATCCCAGCAGCCTGATGCGCGCCGCGACCCAACTGGTCAAGAGCGGTCACATTCAATCCGGCGGCAGCACCATCACCATGCAGGTGGCGAAGAACTTCTTCCTGACCAGCGAACGCAGCTTCTCGCGCAAAACCACCGAAATCCTCCTGGCCCTGCAGATCGAACGGCAGTTGACCAAGGACGAGATCCTCGAGCTGTACGTCAACAAGATCTATCTGGGCAACCGCGCCTATGGCATCGAGGCGGCGGCGCAGGTCTATTACGGCAAGTCGATTCGTGACGTCAGCCTGGCGCAGATGGCGATGATCGCCGGCCTGCCAAAAGCCCCGTCGCGCTTCAACCCGCTGGCTAACCCGACCCGCAGCAAGGAGCGTCGCGACTGGATCCTGGGGCGCATGTATAAGCTCGGCAAAATCACCGAAGCCGACTACACCACTGCGATCAATGAGCCGCTGAACGCCAGCTACCATGTGCCGACCCCGGAAGTGAACGCGCCATACGTCGCCGAAATGGCCCGTGCCGAAATGGTCGGCCGCTATGGCAGCGATGCGTACACCGAAGGTTTTCGTGTCACCACCACAGTCCCGAGCAATTTGCAGGAGATGGCCAACACCGCGGTTCACGAAGGCTTGATGACCTACGACCAACGGCACGGTTATCGCGGCCCCGAGTCACGCCTGCCGGGTAAAACCCGAGAAGCCTGGACTCAGGAGCTGACCAAACAGCGAATCATCAGCGGCCTGGAACCGGCGATCGTGACCCAGGTCGACAAGAACGGCGTGCAGGTGTTGACCCGCACGGGTACCGGCGAAGAGCACATCGCCTGGGACACCATGAAGTGGGCTCGTCCGTTCCTGAACACCAACAGCATGGGCGCCAATCCGAAGCAGCCGTCGGATGTCGCGCAGGTCGGTGATCTGATTCGCGTGCAGCGTCAGCCTGACGGCTCGCTCAAATTCAGCCAGATTCCGCAAGCTCAAGGTGCACTGGTTTCCCTCGACCCGCAGAACGGTGCCATTCGTTCACTGGTCGGCGGTTTCGCCTTCGAGCAGAGCAACTACAACCGCGCCATGCAGGCCAAGCGTCAGCCGGGTTCGAGCTTCAAGCCGTTCGTCTACAGCGCCGCCCTGGACAACGGCTACACCGCGGCCAGCCTGGTGAACGACGCACCGATCGTGTTCGTTGACGAATACCTGGACAAGGTCTGGCGTCCGAAGAACGACACCAACACCTTCCTCGGCCCGATCCGCATGCGTGAAGCGCTCTATAAGTCGCGCAACCTGGTATCGATCCGCCTGCTGCAAGCGTTGGGTGTCGACCGCACCATCGACTACATCAGCAAGTTCGGCTTCAACAAGCAGGACTTGCCGCGCAACCTGTCCCTGGCCCTGGGTACCGCAACCCTGACGCCAATGGAAATCGCCACCGGCTGGGCCACCTTCGCCAACGGCGGCTACAAGATCACCCCATACATCATCGACAAGATCGAAAGCCGCAACGGCGACACGCTATTCGTCGCCAACCCGCCGAGCGTTCCCAAAGGCACCGTAGCCAGCGATGGCATCGCTATGCCGGCCTCCGACACCTTCACGGTCAACGCCACCCCAGGCGAAGCGCCAAGCGCCCAGCCAGCGCCACAAACGCCAGCCGTGGCCGAGCGCATCGTCGATGGCCGCACCACCTACATCCTCAACAGCATGCTTGAGGACGTGATCAAACTCGGCACCGGCCGCCGTGCGCTGGCCTTGGGCCGCAGCGACATCGCGGGCAAGACCGGTACTACCAACGAATCCAAGGACGCCTGGTTCTCCGGCTACAACGCCGATTACGTGACCACCGTCTGGACTGGCTTCGACCAACCGGAAAGCCTGGGCAAACGCGAGTTCGGCGGCACTGTCGCCCTGCCTATCTGGATGAACTACATGGCGGCGGCCCTTAAAGACAAGCCGCCTCACACCCAGGCGGAGCCGGAAGGCATCCTCAGCCTGCGGGTTGACCCGATCAGCGGCCGTGCGGCCACCCCAAGTACGCCAGGTGCCTACTTCGAACTGTTCAAGGCCGAAGACACACCGCCGTCGGTTAACGAGCTCAGCAACGGCAATGCGCCTGGCAGTCCGCTGCCCGCGGATGAGGCGGCGCCGATCGATTTGTTCTGATTGCCTGAAGCTGCAAAAAAGCCCCGCCTTCGAAAGAAGAGCGGGGCTTTTTATTGCCTGCCGGTTATGCGCTGAATGACCCGGCCCCTTCGCGGGCAAGCCCGCTCCCACAAGGTTCTGTGGCGCTATCAGAGGTTGTGAATCACCGCGATCCCTGTGGGAGCGGGCTTGCCCGCGAAGAGGCCCTCGAAAGACACCACAAAAACCGCAGACAATAAAAAGCCCCGACTCGCGAGAGCCGGGGCTTTTGGTTGATGCGCTACAACGGCTTAGCCGTTGAACACGTCATCCACGCTTTTCAGCGGGTAGTTCTTCGGATACGGCAGGGTTGCCACACCGGTCTCGATTGCAGCCTTGGCCACGGCATCGGAGATCAGGGTGATCAGACGGGCATCCATTGGTTTCGGAATGATGTACTCACGACCGAATTCCAGCTTGATGCCGCCGTAGGCGTCGCACACTTCCTGAGGCACTGGCAGCTTGGCCAGTTCACGCAGGGCGTTGGCGGCAGCCACTTTCATTTCTTCGTTGATGCGCTTGGCGCGAACGTCCAGGGCACCACGGAAGATAAACGGGAAGCCCAGTACGTTGTTGACCTGGTTCGGGTAGTCCGAACGGCCGGTGGCCATGATCACGTCGTTACGGGTGGCGTGAGCCAGTTCCGGGGAGATTTCCGGATCCGGGTTCGAGCACGCGAACACGATCGGGTTGGCCGCCATGGATTTCAGGCCTTCAGCGCTCAGCAGGTTCGGACCGGACAGGCCAACGAACACATCAGCGCCTTCCAGCGCGTCAGCCAGGGTGCGCTTCTCGGTCGCGTGAGCGAACACAGCCTTGTACTGGTTCAGGTCGTCACGGCCGGAGTGGATCACACCGGTACGGTCAACCATGTAGATGTTTTCGATGTTGGCGCCCATGCTCACCAGCAATTTCATGCAGGAGATGGCGGCCGCACCGGCGCCCAGGCAGACGATTTTGGCGTCAGCCAGGGTTTTGCCAGCGATTTCCAAGGCGTTGATCATGCCGGCCGCAGTAACGATCGCGGTGCCGTGCTGGTCATCGTGGAATACCGGAATATCGCACTGCTCGATCAGAGCGCGTTCGATCTCAAAGCACTCAGGTGCCTTGATGTCTTCCAGGTTGATGCCACCGAAGGTAATGGAGATACGCTTGACGGTGTCGATGAAGGCTTGCGGGCTTTCGGAGTCGACTTCGATGTCGAATACGTCGATGCCGGCAAAGCGCTTGAACAGCACGCCCTTACCTTCCATAACCGGCTTGGAAGCCAATGGGCCAAGGTTACCCAGGCCGAGAATCGCGGTGCCATCGGAAATGACTGCAACCAGGTTGCCCTTGCCGGTGTATTTGTAGGCCAGTTCAGGATCGCGGGCGATTTCGCGTACTGGTTCGGCTACGCCGGGGCTGTAGGCCAGCGACAGATCGCGGGCGGTAGCGGTGGCCTTGGTGAGCTCGACACTCAGCTTCCCTGGACGGGGATGGGCGTGATATTCGAGAGCGGCAGTTTTCAAATCAGACATAGGGGCATTCCGCTTTTTACTGTTGGACAGACGGACCGCCGAGGATACTCGCCTCGCAAAGTCCTCACAAGACTGACCAGTCACCCCTGTCAAGCGCCCGGCCCTACGACTTTGGGCCAAGAGCCACGAAACACAAGGGATAGACTGTTCACAATCAACATGAAAAATGTCTACAATTTTTTCTTACGGCGCCGCCTGCAACATCGCCGGATCGGTCAGCGGCAGAAGCCAACGCGCCTGCCCCGGCTTCAGCCCACCGCGGCGCGAACGATCCACCACCCAGCCACGAGCCTCGATTTGCTTGCCTTTGAGCTTTTCAAGCGATGCGACATCGAATTGATCCAACATATTGGGTGCAACCCGCAATACAACCGAATCCTGCAACTCGATCCAAACCCCGCCGCGATTGCGCTGAACCTTGCTCACACGACCACTGAGCATGGCGAAACCGGAGGCACTGATCTGCTCCGCTTTCAGCACAGGTGATTGGCGCCACAACCCGAGACCGGCCCGACGAGCACTGCGTTCCGCGGCTTGCTGACAGGCGACCAAATCGACATTCGGTGCCACCGCCACCTGAAAACCGAGACCCTCGGCGAGCATCTGTGCCTCAAGGTTGGCCCCATCGACGCTGTAGACATGGGCCAGGGTGCGGCCGTAATGATCCTTGCTTTCTTTACCCGGCAGCAAACCGACCCGCCCATCGCTGGCAGCCACCAGAGCTTCAAGGCGTTTGCGCGCAGCCACGGCGAACGGCTCGTCAGAACGACCCTGCTTGCCCAACTCCGGCGTGTTCAAACCGATCATGCGCACACTGCGGCCATCGCGCAGACGCAAGGTGTCGCCATCCACTACCCGCTGCACCGCGACCGACGTCAGCCCGCTGGGCACCGGGCAGAAGGCCTGGGCAGCGGAAAGCCAAATCGCGGACACAAAAAAGGCGCCCGCGAGGGACGCCTTTTTCATCAGCAAGGAAAAGCCCATCGGGCCCTTCAACCTTACTCTGCAGCAGCTGGAGCTTTCTTGCCGAAAGCGCCGAAACGGTCTGCGAAGCGCTGTACACGACCGCCAGTATCCAGAGTCTTCTGCTTACCGGTGTAGAACGGGTGGCATTCGTTGCATACGTCGATCGCCAGAGGCTTGGCCAGGTTCGAACGAGTTTCGAACTTGTTGCCACAGCTGCAGGTAACTGCGGTGATTTCGTATGTTGGATGGATATCGGCTTTCATGATGTATTCCTCAGGCTAGCGTGCCGCCACTCAACACCATTGTTGAATACCGCACGTAATTAGGCCGCGGATTCTACCAGACCTTCGCAATCACGCAAGCTGTCGCTTAAACCAGTCGTCTGCTAGGCTCCCGGCCTTCTTCACCGCCCTCTCATCGAGAAAACAATCGCGTGCCCAACGCCATTCTGCGCCTCGCCCTGCCTTCGCCCCTGCGCCGCCTGTTCGATTACCGCGCGCCGGCCGGAGTCCTGCGCGCCCAGTTGCACCCGGGCATGCGCTTGCGGGTGCCGTTCGGCAGGCGGGAGATGATCGGGATTCTGGTGGAGGTCACCGATACCAGCGAAGTACCGGCAGAAAAGCTCAAACCGGCCCTGGCGCTGCTCGACGCCACGCCGCCGCTGCCCCCCGCGTTGTTCAAGCTGTGCCTGTGGACTTCTCAGTATTACCAGCACAGCCTCGGCGATACGTTGAGCTGGGCACTGCCGGTGCTGTTGCGACAAGGCGAACTGGCCGAAGCTCGTCAGGAACGCTTCTGGTCCGCCGCACCCGGTGCCAGCCTTGATGACCCGCGCATCGCTCGTGCCCCGCGTCAACGCGAGGCCCTGGCAACCCTGGCCCAACATCCCCATGGCGTCGCTCATCAGCTGTTGAGCAAACTGATGCTGAGCAAGGACAGTCTCGATCTGTTGCTGGCCAAGGATTTGGTGCAAGTAGAAATCCGCAAACACGCGCCCGGTATGCGCCACGAACACTGGCTGGCGCAACCGGAATTACCACTCAACCCCGAGCAGCGCGCCGCTTACGAGGCGATTCGCGCCGGGTTCGACAGTTATCACGCGTTCCTGCTGGCCGGCGTCACCGGCAGCGGCAAGACCGAAGTCTATTTACAGCTGATCCGCGAAACCCTCGAGGCCGGCAAACAAGCCCTTGTGCTGATCCCGGAAATCAACCTCGGCCCGCAAACCCTGGCGCGCTTCGAGCAGCGCTTCAATGCGCGGATCGCGCTGATCCACTCCGCAGTCAATGACCGCGAACGTCTGGAAGCCTGGCTGGCGGCACGGGATGGCGAGGCCGACATTATTATCGGTACCCGTTCGGCACTGTTCACGCCGATGAAGAACCCCGGCCTGATCATTATCGATGAAGAGCACGACGGCTCTTATAAACAGCAGGAAGGCCTGCGCTACCACGCCCGCGACCTGGCACTGGTCCGCGCCCGGCAGGAAAACATCCCGATTGTCCTCGGATCCGCCACACCTTCGCTGGAAAGCCTGCAAAACGCCTACACCGGTCGTTACGGCCTCTTACGCCTGAATGAGCGGGCCGGTGGCGCCAAGCAGCCGCGCTTCCTGCGCCTGGACGTGAAAAGTCGCCCGCTGGACAGCGGCATTTCAGGACCGATGCAGCAAGCCATCGGTCAGACCCTGGCCGCCGGCCAGCAAGTGCTGGTGTTCCTCAACCGCCGAGGGTTCGCCCCGACGCTGCTCTGCCACGACTGCGGCTGGATGTCTGAATGCCAGCGCTGCGACGCGCGAATGACCGTGCACCAGCGCTCCGGCGAGCTGCGTTGTCACCATTGTGGCTACGTTGAACGAGTGCCCCGGCATTGCCCGAAGTGCGGCAAAGTCGATTTGCGGCCCGTGGGCGCCGGTACCGAGCGCGCCGAAGAGCGCCTGGGGATTCTGTTTCCGGACGTCCCGGTGCTGCGGGTTGACCGCGACAGCACTTCACGCAAAGACGCGATGAATCAACTGTTCGCCACCATTCAGAAAGGCCAGCCATGCATTCTGGTCGGCACACAGATGCTTGCCAAAGGGCATCATTTTCCTCGGGTGACGCTGGTGTCGATTCTGGATGCCGACGGCGGACTGTTCTCCGGTGACTTCCGCGCCAGCGAACGCATGGCGCAGTTGATCGTCCAGGTCGCCGGGCGCGCGGGACGGGCCGAAGAGCCGGGCAAAGTGATTATCCAGACGCACCTGGCGGACCATCCACTGCTGGTGCAACTGACCGAACAGGGCTATTTCGCCTTTGCCGAACAGGCGTTGAGCGAACGTCGTTCCGCAGGGTTGCCGCCGTTTGCGCATCTCGCGCTGCTGCGGGCGGAAGCGCATAAACCGGGGCAAGCAGAAGGCTTCCTCGATGAAGCGTGCAGTGAGGCCGAGCGTTTGCTGGCCGAGCAGAATCTGACCGGGATTGAGTTGCTGGGGCCGGTGCCGGCGCCGATGGAGCGCCGAGCCGGGCGTTATCGTGCACAGTTATTGCTGCAAGCCACGGCCCGGGCGCCACTGCATCGATTGCTGAGCAGTTGGTTGCTGGTTTTGGAGCAGATGCCGAGTGGGCGGGCAGTGCGTTGGTCCTTGGATGTCGATCCGGTGGATTTGTATTGATTTAGAGATCGCCTTCGCGGGCAAGCCTCGCTCCTACAGGGATCACGCAAATCTCTGTAGGAGCGAGGCTTGCCCGCGAAGGCGGCCGAATTGTCACCACATATCCATAACCTGCCCGCTATAGTTGGCAAGCCCGTCTTCGCAACGGATAATGCCCAGTTTTTCCACCAGCGCATCGAAGCGCCGCCGCGCTTGCGGTCGACAGAGAACACCATGAAAGACACCATTCGCCAGCTGATCCAACAAGCCATCACCCAACTCGTCAACGAAGGTGTGTTGCCTGAAGGCCTGTCGCCGGCGATCCAGGTGGAAAACTCCCGTGACAAGAAAAACGGCGACTTCGCCAGCAACATCGCCATGATGCTGGCCAAGCCTGCGGGCATGAAGCCGCGTGACCTGGCCGAAAAAATCATCGCCGCGTTGCCGGCTGACGAGAACGTCTCCAAAACTGAGATCGCCGGCCCTGGCTTCCTGAACTTCTTCCAGAACACTCAAGCCCTGGCGACCCGCCTGGACGCGGCGCTGGCCGACGATCACATCGGCGTGCGCAAGGCCGGCCCGGTGCAGCGCACCGTGGTAGACCTGTCGGCCCCGAACCTGGCCAAAGAAATGCACGTCGGCCATTTGCGCTCGACCATCATCGGCGACGGCGTGGCCCGGGTTCTGGAATTCCTCGGCGACGAAGTGATCCGCCAGAACCACGTCGGCGACTGGGGCACCCAGTTCGGCATGCTGATGGCTTATCTGCAGGAAAACCCGATCACCAGCGATGAGCTGTCGGACCTGGAAAACTTCTACCGCGCTGCCAAGCAACGCTTCGACGAATCCGCAGAGTTCGCTGATCGTGCCCGTGGCCTGGTGGTCAAGCTGCAAGCCGGCGACCCGGACTGCCTGGCGCTGTGGACCAAGTTCAAAGATATTTCGCTATCGCACTGCCAGAAAATCTACGAACTGCTGAACGTCAAACTGACCATGGCCGACGTGATGGGTGAAAGCGCCTACAACGACGACCTGATCAACGTGGTCAACGACCTCAAGGCCGCAGGCCTGCTGGTCGAAAGCAACGGCGCTCAATGCGTGTTCCTCGACGAGTTCAAGAATGCCGACGGCGACCCGCTGCCGGTGATCATCGTCAAGGCCGACGGTGGCTACCTCTACGCCACCACCGACCTGGCGGCCGTGCGTTATCGCAGCGGCGTCCTGAAAGCTGATCGCGCGTTGTACTTCGTCGACCAGCGTCAGGCCCTGCACTTCCAGCAAGTGTTTCAGGTCGCTCGTCTGGCCGGCTTCGTGACGCACCCGATGGAAATGGAACACATGGGCTTCGGCACCATGAACGGCGCCGACGGCCGTCCGTTCAAGACCCGTGACGGCGGCACCGTGAAGCTGATCGACCTGCTGACCGAAGCCCAGGAACGCGCGTACACGCTGGTGAAAGAGAAGAACCCGGAATTAGCCGAAGACGAGTTGCGCAACATCGCCAAGGTCGTGGGCATCGGCGCCGTGAAATACGCCGACCTGTCCAAGCACCGCACCAGCGACTACAGCTTCAACTTCGACTTGATGCTGAACTTCGAAGGCAACACCGCGCCATACCTGCTGTACGCCTACACTCGCGTGGCCGGTGTGTTCCGCAAACTCGGCAAGGATTTCAGCGAAGTCGAAGGTCAGATCGTCCTTGAAGCCGCGCACGAACATGAGCTGGCGGCGAAACTGGCACAGTTCGGCGAAATCCTGAATAACGTGTCCGACAAAGGCACGCCGCACATCCTCTGCACCTACCTGTACGATGTTGCCGGCCTGTTCTCCAGCTTCTACGAGAACTGCCCGATCCTCGGCGCCGACACCCCGGCGCAAATGCAAAGCCGCCTGCGCCTCGCCGCGCTGACCGGCCGCACTCTCAAGCAAGGCCTGGAACTCTTGGGTCTGGAAACTCTGGAGCGTATGTAAGTTGGCTGCCAAGAAAAAACCTGCACCCAAGCGTGGCGCCAGCCGTTACCAAGCTCCTGCAAAGCAACCGATCCCGGGCTGGCTGTGGATGGCCATCGGCCTGACAGTCGGCGCGTTCATTGTGTTCCTGATGAAGCTGGAGCCGGGCAAGGGCAGCGATACCGTCAAGCGCGAGAAGATCGAGCAGCAGAAAGCCAGCAAGATCGCCGAGGCCAACAAGACCCCGCCGAGCCCGACGCAACCGGTGAAGCCGAAGTACGACTTCTACACCTTGCTGCCGGAATCGGAAGTCATCGTGCCGCCGGACGCGGTACCGGAAAAAACCCTGCCGACGCCACAAGTGCCGGCCATTCCGACCACGCCGGTGACGCCTGCGGAAGCGGCGAAGATCGACACGGCCCGGGCTCAAGCGGCATTGGCCGGCATCACCCCGCCGCCAGCACCGCCTGTGGCGAAAGCTGCGCCAGTGACCAAGTTCTTCCTGCAGGCCGGTTCGTTCCGCAAGGAAGCCGATGCCGACAAAGTTCGTGCGCAGATCATTCTGCTGGGTCAGGCCGTGGCGGTTGAATCCGGCACTGTGAAGGACGAGACCTGGTATCGGGTTCTGGTCGGCCCGTTCAGCAACCGCGAACAGCTGACCACCGCCCAGAAGCAACTGGCTGGCAGCGGCTTCAGCAACCTGTTGTTACAACAACGTCAGAGCCGCTGATTTCGTTAAGGACACGCGTCATCGTTCTTCGCGGGCAAGCCTCGCTCCTACAGGTTCACGTAAATCTCTGTAGGAGCGAGGCTTGCCCGCGAAGGCGCCCGAACAGACAACACCCCCATCCCCGCCCTACACCGCTCGTCCCCTCTCCCGCTCCACAGTTGAAAAACGCTCCACCACCCCCATATGAGTTGGCATAAGGCATTTTCGCCCCGCTGCGTGGAGACTCTCCCTTGACCACCATCGTTTCAGTTCGCCGCCACGGCAAAGTCGTCATGGGCGGCGACGGCCAGGTTTCGCTCGGCAATACCGTGATGAAAGGCAACGCGAAGAAAGTTCGCCGCCTCTACCACGGCCAGGTTATCGCCGGTTTTGCCGGGGCCACCGCTGACGCCTTCACCCTCTTCGAGCGTTTCGAAGGCCAGCTTGAGAAACATCAGGGCCACCTGGTTCGCGCCGCCGTCGAACTCGCCAAAGAATGGCGCACCGACCGCTCCCTGAGCCGCCTCGAAGCCATGCTCGCGGTCGCCAACAAAGATGCCTCGCTGATCATCACCGGCAACGGTGACGTGGTTGAGCCCGAAGAAGGCCTGATCGCCATGGGTTCCGGCGGCGGTTACGCCCAGGCTGCCGCGAGTGCCCTGCTGAAGAAAACCGATTTGTCGGCCCGGGAAATTGTCGAAACCGCCCTGGGCATCGCTGGCGACATCTGCGTGTTCACCAACCACACCTTCACCATTGAGGAGCAGGACCTCGCTGAGTAAGCCTGTTTCGGCCTAGCGCCACGGCTCACTGTTGCTTGAGGACCGCCAATTATTATGCCCATGACCCCCCGTGAAATCGTCCACGAACTCAATCGCCATATCATCGGCCAGGACGATGCCAAACGCGCCGTCGCCATCGCCTTGCGCAACCGCTGGCGCCGGATGCAGCTGCCCGAAGAGCTGCGCGTCGAAGTCACCCCCAAGAACATCCTGATGATCGGCCCGACCGGTGTTGGTAAAACCGAGATCGCCCGTCGCCTGGCCAAGCTCGCCAACGCGCCGTTCATCAAAGTCGAAGCGACCAAGTTCACCGAAGTGGGCTACGTCGGCCGTGACGTCGAATCGATCATTCGTGATCTGGCCGACGCCGCGATCAAGCTGCTGCGCGAACAGGAAATGACCAAGGTTCGTCACCGCGCCGAAGACGCCGCCGAAGAGCGCATCCTCGACGCCTTGCTGCCGCCGGCACGCATGGGCTTCAGCAACGAGGATTCCGCACCGTCCCAGGATTCCAATACCCGTCAGCTGTTCCGCAAGCGCCTGCGTGAAGGTCAGCTGGATGACAAGGAGATTGAAATCGAAGTGGCCGAAGTGTCCGGCGTCGATATCTCCGCGCCACCGGGTATGGAAGAAATGACCAACCAGCTGCAGAGCCTGTTCGCCAACATGGGCAAGGGCAAGCGCAAAAACCGCAAGCTCAAGGTCAAGGAAGCGCTGAAACTGGTTCGCGACGAAGAAGCCGGTCGCCTGGTCAACGAAGAAGAATTGAAGGCCAAGGCCCTGGAAGCCGTCGAGCAGCACGGCATCGTGTTCATCGACGAAATCGACAAGGTCGCCAAGCGCGGCAACTCCGGTGGCATCGACGTGTCCCGTGAAGGCGTACAGCGCGACTTGCTGCCGCTGATCGAAGGCTGCACCGTCAACACCAAACTGGGCATGGTCAAGACTGACCACATCCTGTTCATCGCTTCCGGTGCGTTCCACCTGAGCAAGCCGAGCGATCTGGTTCCGGAGCTGCAAGGTCGCCTGCCGATTCGGGTCGAACTCAAGGCCCTGAGCCCGGAAGATTTCGAGCGCATCCTCAGCGAGCCGCATGCATCGCTCACCGAGCAGTATTGTGCACTGCTGAAAACCGAAGGTCTGCTCATCGAATTCCTGCCGGACGGCATCAAGCGTCTCGCCGAGATCGCCTGGCAGGTCAACGAGAAAACCGAAAACATCGGTGCCCGCCGCCTGCATACCCTGCTCGAGCGCCTGCTTGAAGAGGTATCGTTCAGCGCCGGTGATCTGGCCAGCACCCACGAGGACAAGCCGATCCTGATCGATGCCGACTACGTCAACAGCCACTTGGGCGAATTGGCGCAGAACGAAGACCTGTCCCGTTATATCCTGTAGGTCACCTACTCTCCTGTGAGAACGGAACACCTGTAGGAGCTGCCGCAGGCTGCGATCTTTTCCGGCTGATGCCGAAGATCAAAAGATCGCAGCCTGCGGCAGCTCCTACACAACGTTCCACATAGACGGACGACCTGCCATGACCCAACTCCCCACCGACATCAAACTCCACAAAGCCTCAAAAACCCTGACGCTCAAATACGCGTCCGGCGAGGAATATCACCTGCCCGCCGAGTTTCTTCGCGTGCACTCTCCTTCCGCTGAGGTCCAGGGCCACGGCAAACCTATCCTGCAATTTGGCAAGATCGGCGTAGGACTGACCAAGGTCGAACCCGCCGGTCAGTACGCACTGAAATTGACCTTCGACGACGGCCACGACAGCGGCCTGTTCACTTGGGAATATCTGTACCAGCTGGCAGTGCGCCAGGAAGATCTCTGGAACGATTATCTTGCGGAACTCAAAGCGGCTGGAAAGACCCGTGATCCGAATGAGTCGGTCGTCAAGCTGATGCTCTAGCTCAGGCCTCTGGGTATTTAGAGGGCATTTTCTAATTCCATCTGTTTGAATGCTCCGCTGCGGTGTCAACGATTGGCCCGCTTGCGAAAAAAATTAAACTCGGGTAACCAATGGAGCTGGCAAGTTCCGTGCAGTGCTCTCTGAACTAAAAAGCAGCGATGCGCAATTTACAGTCACCCGAGCAGTAGTACCTGGCGTGCTGTGTGACTACACAGTTGGACTCAGGTACTCGTCTCAGGACAATGGAGCGTCGTAGATGAGTAACAAGCTTAACGATGACTTGAAATTTCAGGCTTCGGAAAACACCTTGGGGCTGAATCCTGTTGTTGGACTACGTAGAAAGGATCTCTTGGGCTCTGCCCGCATGGTGCTGAGCCAGGCCATCAGACAACCCATCCACAGTGTCAGGCATGTCGCCCATTTCGGCATCGAACTCAAGAACGTGCTGTTGGGAAAATCCGAGCTTCAACCGCAAAGTGATGACCGTCGCTTCCTTGACCCGGCGTGGAGTCAGAACCCGCTCTACAAACGTTATTTGCAAACGTATCTGGCGTGGCGCAAGGAGCTTCACGCGTGGATCGATGACAGCAACCTCTCGCCCAAAGACGTCGCTCGCGGTCATTTCGTGATCAACCTCATGACCGAAGCCATGGCCCCGACCAACACGGCGGCCAACCCGGCGGCGGTCAAACGCTTCTTCGAAACCGGTGGCAAGAGCCTGCTCGACGGTCTCTCCCATCTGGCCAAGGATCTGGTGCATAACGGCGGCATGCCGAGCCAGGTCAACATGGGTGCATTCGAAGTCGGCAAGAGCCTGGGCGTGACCGAAGGCGCAGTGGTGTTTCGCAACGATGTGCTGGAGTTGATCCAGTACCGACCGATCACCGAGCAGGTGCATGAACGCCCGCTGCTGGTGGTGCCGCCACAGATCAACAAGTTCTACGTTTTCGACCTGAGCCCGGACAAGAGCCTGGCGCGCTTCTGCCTGCGCAACAACGTGCAGACGTTTATCGTCAGCTGGCGCAACCCGACCAAGGAGCAGCGCGAGTGGGGTCTGTCGACCTACATCGAAGCGCTCAAGGAAGCGGTCGATGTCGTCACCGCGATTACCGGCAGCAAAGACGTGAACATGCTCGGTGCCTGCTCCGGCGGCATCACCTGCACCGCCCTGCTGGGTCACTACGCAGCGATCGGCGAGAAGAAGGTCAACGCCCTCACCCTGCTGGTCAGCGTGCTGGACACCACCCTGGACAGCGATGTGGCGCTGTTCGTCGACGAGCAGACCCTCGAAGCCGCCAAGCGCCATTCCTACCAGGCCGGTGTGCTGGAAGGTCGCGACATGGCGAAAGTCTTCGCCTGGATGCGCCCCAACGACCTGATCTGGAACTACTGGGTCAACAACTACCTGCTGGGTAATGAGCCACCGGTTTTCGACATCCTGTTCTGGAACAACGACACCACCCGGTTGCCCGCGGCGTTCCACGGCGACCTGATCGAGATGTTCAAAAACAACCCACTGATCCGCTCCGATGCCCTGGAAGTGTGCGGCACGCCGATCGATCTCAAGCAGGTGACCGCCGACATCTTTTCCCTGGCCGGTACCAACGATCACATCACTCCGTGGAAGTCCTGCTACAAATCCGCGCAGCTGTTCGGTGGCAAGGTTGAGTTCGTGCTGTCCAGCAGCGGGCATATCCAGAGCATTCTGAACCCTCCGGGCAATCCGAAAGCGCGCTACATGACCAGCACCGAAATGCCGGTCAAAGCCGAAGAGTGGATGGAAAATTCCACCAAGCACACCGATTCCTGGTGGTTGCATTGGCAGGCGTGGCAAGCCGAGCGTTCGGGCAAACTGAAGAAATCCCCCGCCAACCTTGGCAACAAGGCCTATCCCGCGGGTGAAGCTTCGCCGGGTACTTACGTGCATGAACGTTGAGCTTCAAATAACTCGTAGTCCGCGGCACTGGGAGGTGCCGCGATCTCTATTGATTACTCTCGAGGCCAGCCTCGAACATTCTGCGACGGCCCGGGACGGCTCGATCAGCGTTTAAAAACTACAGGGCTCTGTGCATGCCGCAACCGTTCGTCTTTCGTACCGTCAACCTGGATGGCCAGACCCTCCGCACTGCGGTACGCCCCGGCAAGCCTCACTTGACGCCCTTGCTGATTTTCAACGGCATCGGCGCCAACCTGGAGCTGATATTCCCGTTCGTCCAGGCTCTGGATCCGGACCTGGAAGTCATCGCCTTCGACGTACCCGGCGTCGGCGGTTCATCGACTCCCAATCGCCCGTATCGCTTTTCGGGCCTGGCGAAACTCACTGCACGAATGCTCGACTATCTCGATTACGGGCAAGTCAACGTGATTGGCGTTTCGTGGGGTGGCGCTCTGGCGCAGCAGTTCGCCCATGACTATCCCGAACGCTGCAAAAAACTGGTACTGGCGGCCACGGCAGCCGGCGCCGTGATGGTTCCGGGCAAGCCGAAAGTGCTGTGGATGATGGCCAGCCCACGGCGCTACATCCAGCCATCCCATGTGATCCGCATCGCACCGATGATCTATGGCGGCTCGTTCCGTCGCGATCCGACCCTGGCTGCCAGTCACGCTGCCAGAGTCCGCTCGGCAGGCAAACTCGGTTATTACTGGCAGCTGTTCGCCGGCCTCGGCTGGACCAGCATTCACTGGCTGCACAAGATCAACCAACCGACCCTGGTGCTGGCCGGCGACGATGACCCACTGATCCCGCTGATCAACATGCGCATGCTGGCCTGGCGAATTCCCAATGCCCAATTGCACATCATCGACGACGGCCATCTGTTTTTGATTACCCGGGCCGAAGCGGTGGCACCGATCATCATGAAGTTTCTTGAGGAGGAACGTCAGCGCGCAGTAATGCATCCACATCCGGCGCCATCGGGCGGTTAACCGATCCCGACTTTTGTTTATGAAAAGGAGTCGGCAGGAGGCCGTGCCGCGCAACAACCCGCAACAACGTCTATGGTGTTTTGTTCGGGTGTGTTTGTTTTTGGCCTGATGACGAAGGAGTGTTAACTCATGCGCGATAAACCAGCGAAGGGCTCTTTGCCCACTCCCGCTGCATTCATCAATGCACAAAGTGCGGTTACCGGTCTGCGCGGCCGGGACCTGCTTTCGACCTTGCGCAGCCTGGCCACCCACGGCCTGCGCAATCCGGTGCATACGGCCCGGCATGCCTTGAAACTGGGCGGCCAGTTGGGCCGTGTTCTGCTGGGTGAAACCCTGCACCCGACCAACCCGCAGGACAGTCGCTTTGCCGACCCGACATGGAGCCTCAATCCTTTTTATCGCCGCAGCCTGCAGGCCTATCTGAGCTGGCAGAAAGAAGTCAAAAGCTGGATTGACGAGAGCAACATGAGCCCGGACGATCGTGCCCGCGCCCACTTCGCCTTTGCCTTGATCAACGACGCCGTAGCGCCGTCCAACACCCTGCTCAATCCGCTGGCGATCAAGGAGTTTTTCAACTCCGGCGGCAACAGTCTGGTGCGAGGTATCGGCCATCTGCTAGATGACCTCCTGCACAACGACGGCCTGCCCAGACAGGTCACCAAGCAATCGTTCGAGGTAGGCAAAACGGTTGCCACCACCACTGGCTCCGTGGTGTTTCGCAATGAGCTTCTGGAGCTGATCCAGTACAAGCCGATGAGCGAAAAGCAGTATTCAAAGCCGTTGCTGATCGTGCCGCCACAGATCAACAAGTACTACATTTTCGACTTGAGCCCCGGCAACAGCTTCGTCCAGTACGCCCTTAAAAACGGTTTGCAGACCTTCATTATCAGCTGGCGCAATCCCGATGTGCGTCATCGCGAATGGGGGTTGTCGTCTTACGTCGAAGCCGCCGAAGAAGCGATGAATGTGTGCCGGGCGATCACCGGCGCTCGCGAGGTCAACCTGATGGGGGCCTGCGCCGGTGGGCTGACCATCGCCGCGCTACAAGGGCACTTGCAGGCCAAGCGGCAGCTACGACGGGTGTCCAGCGCGACCTACCTGGTCAGCATGCTCGACAGCCAGATAGACAGCCCGGCCACCCTCTTCGCCGACGAACAAACGCTGGAAGCGGCCAAGCGCCGCTCGTATCAGAAGGGCGTTCTGGAAGGTCGCGACATGGCCAAGGTGTTTGCCTGGATGCGGCCCAACGATTTGATCTGGAATTACTTCGTCAATAACTACCTGCTCGGCAAAGAACCGCCGGCGTTCGACATCCTCTACTGGAACAATGACAACACGCGCCTGCCGGCGGCGTTTCATGGCGACCTGCTGGATTTCTTCAAGCACAACCCGCTGAACCATCCGGGCGGGCTGGAAGTGTGCGGCACGCCGATCGACCTGCAGAAAGTCACCGTCGACAGTTTCAGCGTGGCAGGCATGAATGATCACATCACCCCATGGGATGCGGTGTATCGCTCGGCATTGCTGCTGGGTGGCGAGCGGCGCTTTGTGCTGTCCAACAGCGGTCATGTGCAGAGCATTCTTAACCCGCCGAACAATCCGAAAGCCAACTACGTCGAGAATCCGAAACTGAGCAGCGACCCGCGGGCCTGGTATTACGACGCCAAGCGCGTCGACGGCAGTTGGTGGACGCAATGGCTGGGCTGGATTCAGGAACGCTCCGGCGCACAACGTGAAACCCAAATGGCTCTCGGCAACCAGAACTATCCACCGATGGAGGCGGCACCCGGTACTTACGTGCGCGTGCGCTGACGTTCAACGAACCACGGCCGCCAATGGCCGTGGCATGACTCGACCATTAAGAAGACTGGATGAAAACCCGCGACCGGATTCTCGAATGTGCCCTGCAGTTGTTCAATCAGAAGGGCGAACCGAATGTGTCCACCATGGAAGTGGCCAACGAAATGGGCATCAGCCCGGGCAACCTCTACTACCACTTCCACGGCAAGGAACCGCTGATCCTCGGGCTGTTCGAGCGTTTCCAGGCCGAATTGACGCCCTTGCTCGACCCACCGTCCGATGTGGAATTGGCGCCCGACGATTACTGGCTGTTCCTGCACTTGATCATCGAACGCCTGGCCCATTACCGGTTTCTGTTCCAGGACCTGTCGAACCTTGCTGGCCGCCTGCCGAAACTGGCCAAGGGGATACGCAACCTGCTCAATGCGTTGAAGCGCACACTGGCGTCATTGCTGGCACAGTTGAAAGCTCAAGGTCAGTTGGTCAGTGACACCCAGGCGCTGGGGCAGTTGGTGGAACAAATCACCATGACGTTGCTGTTCTCGCTGGACTATCAGCGGATTCTCGACCGTGAAGGTGAAGTGAGGCTGGTGGTGTATCAGATCATGATGCTGGTGGCGCCGCACTTGCTGCCGCCGATCAAGGTGGCGACCGAGCGGTTGGCATTGCAGTACCTCGAGGAGCATTAAGATCAAAAGATCGCAGCCTTCGGCAGCTCCTACAGGTGTACGCAATCCCCTGTAGGAGCTGCCGAAGGCTGCGATCTTTTTTCGACAAGCGACCCAAACCTCGAATCTTCAAAACAAAAACGCCCGACCTTTGCAGGCCGGGCGTGATCGTTCCCATGCTCCGCGTGGGAATGCAGCCGGTGACGCTCTGCGTCACTGCCGCAATGGACGCGGAGCGTCCGGTGAGGCATTCCCACGCGGAGCGTGGGAACGATCATCAGGACTGACTGGTTGGCGTCGATGGAGCCGGCGCGGCAGTCGGGGTTACAGCAGGGGTCGGTGCAGTGGCGGAGTTCGCCGTGCTGACCGGGGTTACCGGCTTGGCAGCAGCCGCTGCTGGTTTCGGTGCAGCCGCTTTCGGGGCGGCTGGTTTTTTCACTGCTGGCTTCTTCGCTGCGGCAGGTTTGGCTGCTGCGGTTTTAGCTGCAGGTTTGGCCGCCGGTTTAGCAGCTGGTTTGGCGGCAGGTTTTGCGGCAGGTTTTGCAGCCGCTTTGGCTGCAGGTTTCGCTGCGGCAGTTTTGGTTGCCGGTTTAGCGGCAGCCTTGGCCAATGGCTTGGCTACGCTTTTGGCCGCTGGTTTGGCCGCTGCGGTTTTCGCCGCAACAGGCGCAACCTTGGCACCGGTGAGTTTTTCGATTTGCTTGGTCAGGGTATCGACCTTGCTGTGCAGTGCCTTGACCTCATTGCGGCTCGGTACACCGAGGCGCGAAATGGCGCTGTTCAGACGCTTGTCGAAAGCCCCTTCCAGCTCATCCCATTTGCCCAGTGCGCGATCTTTCACGCCGCTGATGCGCGACTTGGCCGACGAAGCGGAGTCCTTGGCAGCATCGACTTTTTTGCCGACAGCGCTCTTTGTGAGCTTCTCGGCTTTCTCGCCGTCCTTAACCAATGTATCGAAGAGCTTGCTGCCGTCAGTGTCAATCTTCGAGTACACGCCTAAACCAGCCAGCCAGATCTTGCGGGAGTAGTCTTCGACCTTCCCGATCCACGAGCTGCCTTCTTTTTCAGTATTCTTTTTACCAGCCATCCCGTTCTCCTTAAGATTTACGCGCGACACGTTCGAGCAATGCCGTCAGCTCATCGAGCTTAGCAGAGAGTGTCTCAACGTCATGTTTAGACGGAATGCCGATACGATTCAAGGCACTTGCGATACGTGTATCGAAAGCCCTTTCGACTTTGTCGAGTTGAAGTTCGACTTTGCCTTTGAAAGTGCTTACTTCACTCTTGGCTTCATCGATCTCGGCATTGGCCGCTTCAAGTTTTTCAGTGACTACTTTTTTGCCTTTCTTTTCAACAGCTTGACCAGCCTTGATCAGCTCTTGAACGTACTCGCTACCTTCTTGGCCGACCTTGGTGTAAGCACCCAGACCAGCGAGCCAGATCTTGCGGGCATACGATTTGACGTCGCCCAAGGCGTTAGTTTCAACGTCGACTTTTTTCTTCAAAATAACTTTGGCCATGGTGCACCTCACGCGCAGAAGGGTCGAGGAACTGCCCGCAGAGAGTCGGGCTCAGGCACAAAGTAGTGAGAATAATTAGAAACGGCACCCTAACAAGTGACACAAAACCTGTAGATGCAGAACAAATGTGGGAGCGGGCTTGCTCGCGAATGCGGTGAGTCATTCAGCATTGATGTCGACTGACACACCGCTTTCGCGAGCAAGCCCGCTCCCACATCAATCGCATTCCACATAACGACCGGATTATGCCAATGCCTTATCGAGCGCCCTTTCGATTTCCGATTTGATGGTGCCGCTCATGGCGGACATCAACAGGCCCAGTTCAACATCAACCTTGATCGAGTCCTCGCCCACATACACCGCCCCTTTTACACCCGAGCGTCTGAGATTCAGGGTGTCACCTGACCACTGCGGTTCCAGGCCATATTGTTCGGACAGTTTCTGCGCCAACTTGTCGGCCTTCTCGCGGGCCGCTTCCTTACCCAGGCCGTGGGCACGCTCAACACTAATACGGGCCATCGAATGACTCCTGCTTTATGAATACTTCCTGAAGATCTTGACCATTGCTGCGTCAAAACGTCCCGGTGGTTGCCTATCTTACCTTCAGCCTTGCCAAGACAAAGCAGGCCACCGGGATTAGAATGTCCCGCATTCTCTTTTGGTGACAGCGATATGACTGATCAGCGCAAAGGCAGCGATGCCGAACCCACCACTCACTTCGGCTTCAAAAACGTTCCGGAAAGCCAGAAAGCGGAAAAAGTCGCTGAGGTTTTCCACTCGGTAGCCGCCAAGTATGACCTGATGAACGACCTCCTGTCGGGCGGCATGCACCGTCTGTGGAAGCGTTTCGCGATCGAACTGTCGGGCGTGCGCACCGGTAACCGCGTGCTGGACATCGCCGGCGGCACTGGCGACCTGACCCGCAAGTTCTCGCATCTTGTGGGACCGACGGGTCAGGTTGTGTTGGCCGACATCAACGAATCCATGCTCAAGGTCGGTCGTGACCGCCTGCTGGACCTGGGTGTGTCCGGCAACGTCGAATTCGTCCAGGCCGACGCTGAAAAGCTGCCGTTCCCGGACAACCATTTCGATTGCGTGACCATCGCCTTCGGCCTGCGCAACGTGACGCATAAAGAAGACGCCCTGCGCTCGATGCTGCGCGTGCTGAAACCGGGCGGCCGTTTGCTGGTACTGGAATTCTCCAAACCGACCAACGCGCTGATGTCCAAAGCCTACGACGCCTACTCGTTCGCCTTCATGCCGTTGATGGGCAAGTTGATCACCAATGATTCGGAAAGCTATCGCTACCTGGCCGAATCGATCCGCATGCACCCGAATCAGGAAACCCTGAAGTCGATGATGGTCGAGGCCGGTTTTGACCGCGTGACCTATCACAACATGACCGCAGGTATCGTCGCCCTGCATCGCGGCATCAAGCCCTGATGTTGCTGGCCGGCCTGCTTGCCAGCGTTGAGCTCGGCCTGAACCGGGTGCTGCGTCTCGACAGCACGGCGCTGCCGCGGCTGGCGCATTTGAGTGGCAAGGTGATTGCCGTCGACTGCCGCAGCCCGGCGCTGCAACTGTTCATCCTGCCCAGCGATGAAGGCCTGATGCTCGCCTCCCAGTGGGAAAGCGGTGCCGATTGCACCTTGCGCGCACCGGCCTCAAGCCTGCTGAAACTGGCGACGAGCAAGGACAAGACTTCGGTTCTGCATGCCCCGGAAGTCGAACTCGACGGCGACAGCGGCGTGCTGCTGGAACTGGCGACGATCCTTCAGGACCTCGAACTGGACTGGGAGTACGAACTCTCGCGCTGGCTGGGACCTGTGGCCACGCAACTGGTCGGCGGTCACCTGCGCAGTCGCGCACGCTGGTATCAACAAGGGTTCGCCAGCCTGAATCAGAACCTGGGCGAATACCTGGCCGAAGAATCGCGCGCCCTCGTCGGTCAGCGCGAAGCTGACGCCCGTTTTAATGAACTGGACCAGATCAAGCTCGATCTGGAACGTCTCGAGGCGCGTTTCGAGCGCCTTTTCCGATCCCTCGACCCAAGCGATAACGCATGAAGCTGCTTGCCGTCCGCCGTTTGTTGCGCATCCAGCGCGTTGTGATTCGCTACCGCCTCGATGACTTGCTGTTCGCCCTGCCACTGCCCTGGTTTCTGCTGGCGCTGCGCTACGCCTTGCCGTGGCGCTGGTTTCCGCGCAAGACGCTGGACCTGAGCCGTGGTGCGCGACTGCGCCTGGCGTTGCAGGACCTGGGGCCGATTTTCATCAAGTTTGGCCAGATCCTTTCGACGCGCCGCGACCTGCTGCCCGAAGACATCGCCGATGAACTGATGAAACTGCAGGACCGCGTGCCGCCATTCGACTCGCAAGTGTCGGTCCGGCTGATCGAAGAGCAGCTTGGCAAAAAAATCAGTGAAGTCTTCAGCCGTTTCGACGTCGAGCCACTGGCCTCGGCCTCGGTGGCGCAAGTGCATGCCGCGCAGCTGAAAACCGGTGAAGAAGTAGTGGTCAAGGTGATCCGCCCGGGCCTCAAACCGATCATTGCCCAGGACCTGGCGTGGCTGTTCATTCTTGCCCGCGCCGCGGAAAAACTCTCGGCCGACGCTCGCTTGCTACACCCGGTGGACGTGGTCAGCGACTACGAAAAAACCATCTACGACGAACTCGACCTGCTGCGCGAGGCGGCTAACGCCAGCCAGCTGAAGCGCAATTTCGAAGGTTCGCCGCTGCTCTATGTGCCGCAAGTCTATTGGGACTGGTGCCGGCCGAAAGTGCTGGTGATGGAGCGCATCTACGGGATTCAGGTCACCGACCTCGCGACCCTGGCCGACCAGCGCACCGACATGAAAATGCTCGCCGAGCGTGGTGTGGAGATTTTCTTCACCCAGGTGTTCCGCGACAGCTTCTTCCACGCAGACATGCACCCCGGCAACATCTTCGTCAGCACCGTGCAACCGTGGAGCCCGCAGTACATCGCGATCGACTGCGGCATCGTCGGCAGCCTGACCCCGGAAGACCAGGACTATCTGGCGCGCAACCTGTTTGCGTTCTTCAAACGTGATTACCGGCGTGTCGCGCAGTTGCACATCGATTCGGGCTGGGTGCCGGCGGAAACCAAACTCAACGAGTTCGAAGCGGCTATCCGCACAGTGTGCGAACCGATCTTCGAAAAACCGTTAAAAGATATTTCCTTCGGCCAGGTGCTGATGCGCCTGTTCCAGACCGCTCGACGCTTCAACATGGAAGTGCAGCCGCAGTTGGTGTTGCTGCAAAAAACCCTGTTGAACATCGAAGGCCTGGGCCGTCAGCTGTACCCGGACCTCGATCTGTGGAACACCGCCCAGCCGTTCCTCGAACGCTGGATGCGCGAGCGCGTCAGCCCCAAAGCCTTGATCGGCAACGTGCAGAGCCAGTTTGAGCAACTGCCGCATCTGGCCAACATGGCCCGCGACCTGCTTGAGCGCATGTCTCAGCCCCACGCCAACGACCCGCCGCGTCCTTGGCACAAGCGCAAGGACGACTGGTTCCTGCGGTTGCTCGGCACCGCTCATTTGGCCGGTGGCACGATACTCGCCGCCGGTGGCCCGCTGAACGAACTGGGGCATTGGCCCGCCGGAATCATGGTGGCGGTCGGCTTGTATCTGGTCGTTCGCCGATAGCCAGTTGGATGATCGGCTGGCACACTGTTTGAACGCTGAATTTGAACATTGGCCTCAACTATTGAAGTAGAGCCCGCTGTCGGAGTCGAAGATGAAAAACTGGCTGGACGAGATCAAGTGGGACGCCGATGGCCTGGTGCCGGCGATTGCCCAGGATCACAAGACCGGACGCGTCCTGATGATGGCCTGGATGAACCGCGAAGCGCTGGAACTGACCGCTGCCGAGAACCGTGCCATTTACTGGTCACGTTCCCGTGGCAAGCTGTGGCGCAAGGGCGAAGAGTCCGGCCACGTGCAAACCCTGCATGAGATGCGCCTGGACTGTGACGCTGACGTGATCATCCTGATGGTCGAGCAGATCGGCGACATCGCCTGCCATACCGGCCGTCAGAGCTGCTTTTACCGAGTCTTCGAGAACGGCGACTGGAAAACCGTCGACCCGGTTCTGAAAGACCCGCACGCAATCTACTCCGCAGGACATACACATGAGTGACACCCTGACCCGTCTGGCCCAAGTGCTGGAAGAGCGCAAAGGCGCCGCTGCCGACAGCTCGTATGTCGCCAGTCTGTACCACAAGGGCTTGAACAAGATTCTGGAAAAAGTCGGCGAAGAGTCGGTCGAAACCATCATTGCCGCCAAGGATGCCGCCATCAGCGGTGACTGCAGCGATGTGATCTACGAGACCGCCGATCTGTGGTTCCACAGCATGGTCATGCTCGCCCAACTGGGGCAGCATCCACAGGCTGTGCTCGATGAACTGGACCGTCGCTTCGGTCTGTCCGGACACGCCGAGAAAGCCTCTCGCCCGTCCGCCTGAACAACTATTAGAGAGGAACGCAACATGGGCATTTTTGACTGGAAACACTGGGTCGTCATCCTGGTTGTCGTGGTGCTGGTGTTCGGCACCAAGAAGCTGAAAAACCTCGGCACGGACGTGGGCGAGTCGATCAAGGGCTTTCGTAAAGCCATGAACGATGAAGACAAGCCGGTTGACCCGACTGTTACCCCGGCCCAACCGGTTCCACCTGTTCAGCCACAGACCACACAGTCCGTGAACCCGCCGCACACCATCGACGTGCAGGCGCAAAAAGTCGAAGAGCCGACCCGCAAAGACTCGTGAGCACTGACTAATGTTTGGTATCAGCTTCTCTGAACTGCTGCTCGTCGGCCTCGTTGCCCTGCTGGTGCTGGGGCCCGAGCGTCTGCCGGGCGCTGCGCGCACCGCCGGCCTGTGGGTCGGGCGGCTGAAGCGCAGCTTCAACGCGATCAAACAGGAAGTTGAACGTGAAATCGGTGCCGACGAGATCCGCCGGCAACTGCACAACGAGCACATTCTGTCCCTGGAGCAGGAGGCGCGGAAGATCTTCACGCCGACTCAGCAGGAGCCGACGCCGGTGGAACCTGTAGCGACGCAAACGATTCATGCGCCGGCGGTTGAGGTTATGCCGGTGATTGCAGCCGCTGAACCTGCTACTCCAGTAGAACCTGTTCCTCCTGCGGCGACGCCTGTTGCGCCAGCCCCTCATGACCCAACATTGCCGCCGCGAGCCCCATGAGCGATCTCCCCGAAAACGACCAGCACATGCCGCTGGTTTCGCACCTCACCGAGTTGCGCACTCGCCTGCTGCGTTGTGTCGTGGCGGTGTTCATCATTTTTGCCGGGCTGTTCGCCTTCACCCAGCAGATCTACACCTTCGTCTCCACGCCGTTGCGCCAGTACCTGCCGGTGGGCGCGACGATGATCGCCACCGACGTGTCGTCGCCGTTCCTGACGCCACTGAAGCTGACCATGATGGTCTCGCTGTTCCTGGCGATCCCGGTGATCCTGCATCAGATCTGGGGCTTCATCGCACCGGGCCTGTACAAGCATGAAAAACGCATCGCCGTGCCCTTGCTGGTATCGAGCATCATGCTGTTCTACGCCGGCATGGCGTTCGCCTATTACCTGGTGTTCCCGCTGATCTTCAAGTTCTTCGCCGCCGCCACCCCGGCCGGCGTGGAGATGATGACCGACATCAGCAGCTACCTCGATTTCGTCATGACGCTGTTCTTCGCCTTCGGCGTGGCGTTCGAGATTCCGGTAGCCGTGGTGCTGCTGGTATGGATCGGCGTGGTCAACGTCGCCTACCTGAAGAAGATTCGTCCGTACGTGATCATCGGCTGCTTCGTGGTCGGCATGATCCTGACGCCGCCGGACATCTTCTCGCAGACACTGTTGGCCGTACCGATGTGGCTGCTGTTCGAGATCGGCATCCTGTTCGGTAGCCTGATCAGCAAGCGTGGCGAGCATTCGGACGATCAGCCGGCTGACGATCACAACGACCAGCCGCCAGCGACCCAAGCGTGAACCTGCTGCTCCTCGAAGAGGCCGACTTCATTGCGGCCGACCGGGCGATCCTGCGCGATCGGCGGTTGACTCATATGCAGGAAGTCCATCGCTCGGTGGTAGGCGACAGTATGCGCGTCGGGCGTATCGGCGGCTTGATGGGTTCAGCCGAGGTGCTGCGCCTGGACGCCGATGAAGCCGAGTTGCGCGTCACCCTCGACCAGCCGCCACCGGCCAAGCTGCCACTGACCCTGGTCCTGGCCCTGCCGCGACCGAAAATGCTCCGTCGGGTGTTTCAGACCGTGGCCGCCATGGGTGTGCCGCGCATCGTGCTGGTGAACAGCTATCGCGTCGAGAAGAGCTTCTGGCAAACCCCGTTCCTGGAACCCGAGGCGATTCGCGAGCAGTTGATCCTGGGTCTTGAACAGGCCCGCGACAGCGTGCTGCCGGAAATCGTCATCGAGAAGCGCTTCAAGCCCTTTGTCGAAGACCGTCTGCCGGCCATTACCGAAGGCACCTTAGGCCTGGTCGGTCATCCCGGTAACTACCCGCCCTGCCCTCGTGGCCTGAATGAACCCGTGACCCTGGCCATCGGCCCCGAAGGCGGCTGGATTCCCTACGAAATCGATTTGCTGGGCAAGGCCGGCCTGCAACCGGTGCAACTCGGCGACCGCATCCTGCGGGTCGAAACCGCCGTCACTGCGCTGCTTTCGCGACTGTTTTAACGTCAATCATCCTATCTGTGGTGAGGGGGCTTGCCCCCGTTTGGGCGCGAAGCGGCCACCGCTTTTTTTCAGAAACAACGCATCCATTGATTTCACGACGGCTTCGCCGCCGAACGGGGCGATGCGGCGTTCCGACAAGCCCCCTCGCCACAAAAGCCTCGCCGCCCGAACATTGCGCCACGCCTACAGAACGCCGCCAGCCGGCCGATACAGTTCCCATAAAACCGATTAATGGTCCGAGGGAGTTGCAGCATGTACCGTTGGCTAGCCGAGAAACTGGGAAACGTAAGCGTCAATCGCAAACTGGGTGTCGGCTTCGGTCTGGTGCTGCTTCTAACCTTATTGATCACCTTCACCGGCTGGACCGGCCTTGGCGGTGTGATCAGCCGTGGCGATACGCTTGGCTTTATTTCCAGCCTCAATGAGCTGACCAAAGACCTGCGACTGGCCCGTCTGGATTACGACATGCGCCGTGGCGAACAAGGTCCGGGCGCCGTCAACGAGCTGATCGGCCAACTCGATACCGGCCTGAAAACCGCCCGCACGCTGATCGAACAGCCTGCCGACGTGGCGATGATCGACCAGCAATTGGCCGCGGTCAGCGAGTACAAACGCGCCTTCGCTGATATGACTCAGGCCACCGCCACCCGCGAAGATGCTCGCAGCAAACTGGGCGCCACCGCCGATAACGCCGTGGCCCGGGTCGCTGAAGTCGAAAAATCCATGCTGCAAGGCGACAGCGTCGCTCAGTTCAACAGCGTGATCGACCTGAGCAAGCTGATCCAGCAAGCGCGTTTCCAGGTCCGCGGCTACACCTACAGCGGCAAACCAGAGGCCGAGCAGCCGGCGCTGGACGCCATCGGCAACGCCCTGAAAAACCTCGAAAGCCTGCCGTCTCAACTGCCGGAACAACACATCGCCAACCTGCAACAGGCAACCGACTCACTCAAAGCCTATCGCGCGGCCGTCAGCCAGTTCCGCGACTCCCAGGTTGCCAGTGCTGCCGCCCTCAAGCGTATGAGCGCGCAAGGCGACATTCTGCTCGACGTCAGCAAAAAGCTCACCGTCTCGCAAACCGTCGTGCGTGACACCGATGCGGCACACGCCAAAAACCTGCTGCTGATGGCCACCGTCCTGGCGTCGGCCTTTGGTTTGTTCGCGGCTTGGGCCATCACTCGCCAGATTGTCATTCCTCTGAGCCAGACCCTCAAAGTGGCCGAGCGTGTCGCCGCGGGCGACCTGACTCATAACCTGACTTCCGAACGCCAGGACGAACTGGGTCAGCTACAACGCGCCATGCAGAACATGACCCTGGGCCTGCGGGAATTGATCGGCGGCATCAGCGATGGCGTGACCCAAATCGCCAGCGCCGCTGAAGAGCTGTCGGCCGTCACCGAGCAGACCAGCGCCGGGGTCAACAGCCAGAAGGTCGAGACCGATCAGGTGGCTACCGCGATGCACGAAATGACTGCCACCGTTCAGGAAGTCGCGCGCAACGCCGAGGAAGCGTCCGAAGCTGCCGTTGCCGCCGACCAGCAGGCCCGCGAGGGTGACAAGGTGGTTGGCGAAGCCATCGCCCAGATCGAGCGCTTGGCTACCGAAGTCGGTAACTCCACCGAAGCCATGGGGCATCTGAAGCGCGAAAGCGACAAGATCGGCAGCGTGCTCGACGTGATCAAGTCCGTGGCCCAGCAAACCAACCTGCTGGCGCTCAACGCCGCCATCGAAGCCGCCCGCGCCGGTGAAGCCGGTCGCGGTTTTGCGGTGGTCGCTGACGAAGTTCGCAGCCTGGCCCAGCGCACCCAGAAGTCCACCGAAGAAATCGAAGAGCTGATCGTCGGCCTGCAAACCGGCACTCAGCAAGTCGCGACCATCATGGACAACAGCCGCAGCCTGACCGACAGCAGCGTCGAACTGACCCGCCGCGCCGGCAGCTCGCTGGAAAGCATCACCCGCACCGTGTCGGCGATCCAGTCGATGAACCAGCAGATCGCCACCGCCGCCGAGCAACAGAGCGCAGTGGCCGAAGAGATCAACCGTAGCGTGCTGAACGTGCGTGATGTGTCCGAGCAGACCTCGGCCGCCAGTGAAGAGACCGCGGCCTCCAGCGTCGAGCTGGCGCGGTTGGGGACGCATTTGCAGATGCTGGTGGGGCGGTTCAAGGTTTGAGCTGATGCGGGTATCCCGGCTCGCTTGAAACCGGGGTGATGCAATCGCGGGCAAGCCCGCTCCCACAGGATCCGCGCCGAACACAAAGTTGTGCTCAGTCAGATCATCAGCCCAAAAAAAACCCCGCTTTCGCGGGGTTTTTCATTAGGCCAACTGAGGCTGCACGCTCACAGGCTTGAGCGGCAACAGCGGCGCATGGGGATCGGCATCCACCGATGTGCGCCAGGCTTGCAGCCACTCGGCGTGGCCTTCGTTCCACACCTGCTCATGCAAGCGACCCAGTGCCACCGGATCACTCAGCAGGGCCACGCGCTCGTCGTTGGTCAGCCCGGCAGGCCCGACCTTCATCGCATGGCGAACCCGCTCGATACGCAGCCATTCGATTGGCTCGGCCTGACGGTGACGGGATGTCGCCAGCGCACACGCCAAGGCGTTCTGCTGTGGATCGACCACTGCCCGGACGAAGCCGTCGTTCAGCGCATGCCAACGGTTTTCGTGGGTGTACTGGTCGGTTGCCAGCAACGCCTGTGGCGGATTGTATTCCTCAGGGATCAGGAACAGGCTTTCATCACGGGACTTGAGGCCCAGGCCAACACGGCTGGAGATCACCGATACCGGGATCGACAGCATCAGCGAACCGACAATCGGCACCAGCCACCAGAGAAAGCTCGGGTTCAGCCAGATCACCAACAGGGCCCAGAAGAAGCCCAGCAAGGTTTGCGGACCGTGGCGTTTTACCGCTTCGCTCCATGGCGTGGAGTCATCGTCACGTTGTGGCGAGTTCCAGGTCGCGGCCCAGCCGAGGAACGCGGCGAGTACGAAACGGGTGTGGAAAATCATTCGCACTGGCGCCAGCAGCATGGAGAACAACATCTCCAGCAGCATCGACAGTGTCACCTTGAACTTGCCACCGAACTCTTTCGCGCCCTTGGTCCAGATCAGGATGATGCTCAGCAACTTCGGCAGGAACAGCAGCACGATGGTCGTCGAGAACAACGCAATTGCTTTGTCCGGCTGCCATTGTGGCCACAGTGGATAGAGCTGACGCGGTTCCAGGAAGTATTGCGGCTCCATCAACGTGTTGACCGCCAGCAAGGCCGTCGACAACACCAGGAACAAGAACCACAACGGCGCAGACAGGTACGACATCACGCCGGTCAGGAACACCGCACGGTGCACCGGGTGCATGCCCTTGACCAGGAACAGCCGGAAGTTCATCAGGTTGCCGTGGCACCAGCGACGGTCACGCTTGAGTTCGTCCAGCAGGTTCGGCGGCAGTTCTTCGTAGCTGCCCGGCAAGTCGTAGGCAATCCATACGCCCCAGCCGGCACGGCGCATCAGCGCAGCTTCGACGAAGTCGTGGGACAGAATCGCACCGGCAAACGCGCCTTTACCGGGCAACGGCGCCAGGGCGCAGTGCTCGATGAACGGCTTCATGCGGATAATCGCGTTGTGGCCCCAGTAGTGGGATTCGCCCAACTGCCAGAAGTGCAGACCGGCAGTGAACAGCGGACCGTACACGCGCGTGGCGAACTGCTGCATACGCGCATAAAGGGTGTCCATGCCCGACGCACGCGGCGCGGTCTGGATGATCCCGGCGTCCGGCGTGGCTTCCATCAGGCGCACCAGACTGCTCAGGCATTCGCCGCTCATCACGCTGTCGGCGTCGAGCACGACCATGTACTTGTAGTCACCGCCCCAACGACGGCAAAAGTCGTCGAGGTTGCCGCTTTTACGTTTTACCCGGCGGCGACGGCGACGATAGAAGATCTTGCCGAAGCCCTTGGCTTCACGGCAGACATCCAGCCAGGCCTGTTGCTCGGCAACGCAGATGTCGGCGTCGTTACTGTCGCTGAGCACGAAAAAGTCGAAGCGATCCAGGTTACCCGAGGCCGCAACCGATTCGAAGGTCGCCCGCAAACCGGCGAACACCCGCGGCACGTCTTCGTTGCAGATCGGCATCACCAGTGCGGTGCGTGCGTCCTTGGCGATCGGCTCGTTACCGGCGCTGGCGCCGGAAATGCGGTACTTGTCACGGCCGGTGATCAACTCGAGGAAGCCCATCAGCGCAGTCCAGAAACCAGCCGACACCCAGCAGAACAGAATCCCGAACATGATCAGAATGCTGGTTTGCAAGGCATATGGCAGCACTTGCGTGGCGGTTTGGCTCAGAGGTTGATGCAGGACTTCTTCAAGATCGACGAACGACCAGCCCTGGTACGGCATGATGCCTTTCATGTACCAGCCGGCGACGATCGTCTGACCGAGCATCAGCACCAGCAGAATGTAGCGTCGGATCGAACCGACGGTGCGCCAGCGAGCTGCCGGCAGCACGTTCTCATCCTTCGGCGGGGCCGGCGGATTGGTGCGACCGGTCAGCCGACGCCAGCCACGCACCAGAATGTTGGTGCGCCACGGCTCGGGCACGACTTTGGTCCGACGGATCGGCGGGGTTGCCTTCAGGCAAACCCGACCGCTGGCGTCGAGCACCAGCATTTCCGCGTCCGCCAGTTCTTCGGCGGAGTTCAGGGTCAGGCGCCGGCCGACAGAGGCTTGAGCAGCCTCGGTGGGCGCGTCGAACGTCGAGGACGACAGACGTTCGTGCAGTTCACTGAAAGACTTGCAGCCCGCGAGTTCCGCGCGCTGCTCGTCGCTCATCGGCAAATGCGCCAGGTACTCGGCAAGCGTTTGTGGCTGTACTTGTGAATTACTCATCGGCGGGCAACTGATAGCTCCAGGTCTCGGTCAGGACTTGTTCAGTCGGTGCCGATTCCGTTGTGGCTGGGGCCGCTTCGGCAGCGACAGGCTGCTTGGCGTCTTTGTTGTCCTTGTCCTTGGTATCCTTGACTTGCTGGGCTTGTGCTTCAGTCTGCTTGGCTTCCTTGTCCTTCTTCTCTTGCTGGCGGGCGGCGATCTTGTCGGCCTTGGCAACGGAAGAAGTGGACGCTGGCGCCGCGGTCTTGAGCGCCTCGGCAGGCGAGATGTTCTTGACCAGCGCTGCGCGCATTTCGGTGGCCTTGCCCGGATCCTTGATCTTCATCCGCAAAGTCAGGCGCCAGCCCTTGGTTTCAGGGTTGTAACGGACGCTGTTCTCGACCAGTTCCGCGTTGTCGCCAACGCTCACCTGGCTGCGCACTTCGGCATCTTCCGGCAGGACTTGCAGGGACGGGCCTTCGAAATCCACCAGATAGGCCACGCTGCCGTCCGGCTGACGAATCAGGTTCGACTGCTTGACGTCACCCGTGGAACGCAGGGTCTGTTGAACCCAGGCGCTGTCCGGCGAATGCAGGGAGGCTTCGTCAAGGGTCCAGTGCATGCGGTAGGCAACGTCCAGGGACTGGCCAGGCTCAGGCAGTTTTTCCGGGCTCCAGAAAGCGACGATATTGTCGTTGGTTTCGTCGGCCGTAGGAATCTCTACCAGATCGACGGAGCCTTTGCCCCAATCGCCTTTCGGTTCGATCCAGGCACTTGGGCGCTTGTCGTAGCGGTCATCGAGGTCTTCGTAGTGACTGAAGTCACGGCCACGTTGCAGCAAGCCAAAACCGCGCGGGTTCTCGATCGAGAAGTTGCTCACGGACAGGTGTTTCGGATTGTTCAGTGGGCGCCAGATCCATTCGCCGTTGCCGGCATGGATCGACAGGCCGCTGGAATCGTGCAGTTCGCGACGGTAGTTCAGCACTTTCGACGGCTGGTTGGCGCCGAACAGGAACATGCTGGTCAGCGGCGCAACGCCAAGCTTGGTGACTTTGTCACGCAGGAACATCTTGGCCTTGACGTCGACAACCGTGTCGCTGCCCGGACGCACGGTCAGGCGATAGGCACCTGTGGCACGTGGCGAATCCAGCAGGGCGAAGATCACCAGGTGCTTGTCGCCCGGCTTGGGCTGTTGAATCCAGAACTCGGTGAAGCGCGGGAACTCTTCGCCGGATGGCAGCGCGGTATCAATGGCCATGCCGCGAGCGGACAGCCCGTAGGTCTGCCCCTTGCCGATGACGCGGAAATAACTCGCGCCGAGCATGGTCATGATTTCGTCTTGCTTGTCGGCCTTGTTGATTGGATACAGCACACGGAAACCGGCATAACCCAGTTGTTCGGTGGCTTTAGGATCGAACTTCACATCCCCGAAGTCGAAACGACTTGGGTCGTATTTGATCTCTTCGACGGTGTTGGCCGTGATTTCGTTGATTTTCACCGGCGTATCGAAATGCATACCCTGGTGATAGAACGACAGCTTGAAGGGGGTTTTCTGGTTCGCCCATTCGGCTTTTTCCGTGAGGAACCGAATTTTTTGATAGTCCGCGAATTTCATCTCGCGAAATTCATTCGGCAGGTTACTGCGCGGGGCTTCGTATTTTTGCCCGGCCAGCTCTTTTGCCTTGACCGATACGTCATCCAGATTGAATGCCCAAAGTTGGCCGGCGCTGAACAGGCAGAGCAGTGCAGAGCCTGCTACCAGAGCGCTTCGAAACCGTTTGGCAGACAATTTTGGTGCATTACAGGGACTAACAATCACGAGCAACCCTCGCCGAAAACAGATCAAAAAACCAACGGCCAGTTAAAGTGCCAGCACGGTGTGCGGTGGAAAAAAACCGACCCTGCGAACGACTCTTGCCAAGTTGGCGAGCATTGTTCCGACTCCTATGGGGCAAAATGATTCCCCAACAGGTCTCGGACAAGTCTCTACCTAAGTCAAAACGGACCAACGAACGCTGATCCCCGTAGCGCGCGATTATCTAGTAGGCCGCGTTACAACGCATCAGGGGGAACCAAGTATTTATCGGGAAAAGCCCCCGTTTTCAGTCGAAATGCACTTAAAAAGATGTTTCAAGCGCTTTCACGTCTGTAACAGGAAGGTTACCGGGCCATCATTGACCAGATGCACCTGCATATCCGCGCCGAATCTACCTGATGCCACAGTGCCATGCACCTGTTTCGCTTTGCCCAATAGATAGTCGAACAGCTCCTCGCCCAAAGCAGGAGGAGCCGCAGTCGAAAAACTGGGGCGCAACCCGTTTTTGGTGTCGGCGGCCAGGGTGAACTGCGAGACCAGCAGCAACCCGCCGCCTACGTCCGCCAAGGACAAATTCATCTTGCCCTCGGCGTCACTGAATACTCGATAGTTAAGCAGTTTATGCAGAAGTTTGTCGGCGCTGGTCCGAGTATCGTCGGGCTCGACCGCCACCAGCACCAGCAACCCCTGATCTATCGCGCCAACCACCTCTCCCGCAACCTCGACTCGCGCGCCACGCACGCGTTGCAGCAAGCCCTTCATGCTTCGTCAGGCGACAAGTTGAGCATACGACGGGCCATCAGATCAGCGGCACGTACCAAGGCATCGGTGATGCCCGATTCGGACGCCGCATGGCCGGCGTCGCGAATCACCTGCAATTCGCTGTTCGGCCAGGCCTGATGCAGTTCCCAGGCGTTGTCCAACGGACAGATCACGTCATAACGACCATGGACGATGACGCCGGGCAGGTGGGCGATCTTGGCCATGTCACGAATCAGTTGGTTCGGCTCCAGGAAAGCATTGTTGGTGAAGTAGTGGCACTCGATACGGGCGATGGACAACGCACGCTGAGGCTCGGAGAAGCGGTCGACCACCAGCGGATTCGGTCGCAGGGTGGCGGTGCGGCCTTCCCACATGGACCAGGCTTTGGCCGCGTGCATCTGGGCGATCTGATCGTTGCCGACCAGCCGCTTGTGGAACGCCGAGAGCAAGTCGTGGCGTTCATCCTGCGGGATCGGCGCGATGTAGTCCTGCCAGTAATCGGGAAACAGGCGACTGGCGCCACACTGGTAGAACCACTCGATTTCCTGGGGACGGCAAAGAAAAATCCCGCGCAGAATCAAACCGTGCACGCGCTCCGGATGGGTTTGCGCGTAGGCCAGGGCCAGGGTCGAACCCCAGGAGCCGCCGAACAGCACCCATTTGTCGATGCCCAAGTGCTTGCGAATCCGCTCGAGGTCGGCGACCAGATCCCAGGTGGTGTTGTTTTCCAGGCTGGCGTGGGGCGTGGAGCGACCGCAACCACGCTGGTCGAAGGTGACAATGCGATACAGGTTCGGATCGAAATACCGACGGCTCTGGGCATCACACCCGGCGCCAGGGCCGCCGTGGATGAACACCACCGGCAAACCTTCCGGCGAACCGCTTTCGTCGACATACAGCGTGTGGGTTTTATCGACAGCCAGATCGTGCCGGGCGTGGGGTTTGATCTGCGGGTACAAAGTCTGCATTGCGCGCTCCGTAAGGGGTCGAGGTCATCCCTGGGGGGACTTCTATTATTCTGCCGTCCGGCATCATAAACCCGAATTACTTCAATGAGCATGCCCCTTGCAGCGTCAGAGTTTGTCAGCCCGTCGTCTCAGCCAAATAGCCGAGCAGGGTTTCATAGAGTCGGTCGACTTCGGCGACCTGCCCCCGCGCCCGCAAACAGCCGTGAACCAGCCCTTCCCCGTGATAAAGCGTTGCGCTCACGCCTGCGGCGTTGAGTCGCTCGGCGTAAAGCACGCCGTCATCGCGCAGCGGGTCGAACTGCGCCACGGCGATCAACGCCGGTGGCAGACCGCTGAAATCGTCGGCGAGCAAGGGCATCGCATAGGCACCCGGTTGTCGGGTTCCGCCTAAATACAACGCGTGATAACAATCCAGATCGCTGCTGCTGAGCAATGGTGCATCGGCGCATTCGCTGCGCGACGGCAATCGGTGATCGCCGCCCAGTCCCGGATAGATCAAAACTTGCGCGCATGGTATTGGCTCGCCGGCATCACGCAGAGCGAGGCACAACGCAGCGGCGAGATTGCCGCCAGCGCTGTCGCCCGCCACCAGGGTGCGCGCAGGGTCGAGCTGAAACGGTCCCTTGCGCAACGCGCGCCAGACACTCAGGCAGTCATCGAACGCCGCCGGAAACGGATGCTCCGGTGCCAGCCGATAATCGACGGCGATCACCAGCACACCGAGCACCGACGCCAGTTCGGCGCAGATGAAGGCGTGGGAATCCAGATCCCCCACCACCCAACCGCCGCCGTGCAGGTACATGATGCACGGCCAACCGTTGGTCGGCGGCGTGACCGGCGGTTGCCAGGAGCGTACGGCCACGCCTGCCAACTCGAAATCGACCACCTCAAGCATAGCGGGAGACGGCGGGGTAAATGCCCGGCACATCTCGCTGTAGGCCTGACGCAGGCCGGTGAGGCTGCTGTCGGTGCTGTTGAAGCTGAGGGTTTTCTCGACGAAAGCCGCCATGTGTTCAGAGAGTGGATAAGGAGCCATGAGCCTGCAGCCAGCCAAATAGAGGAAGTCAAAAAATTTGAACGACGCAAATCCTGTGGGAGCGTGGCTTGCCCGCGAAGAATGCACCGCGGTTTTTCAGGTATTACGCGTCATCGTTCTTCGCGGGCAAGCCACGCTCCCACAGGTTCTGCGCCCCCCTCGCCACAGTGATATCTTTCGACCACTCAGTTTTTCAAACTGGCCTGAACGGTTGCCACACCCTCCTTGCCATCAAAACTGCTGACACCTGCCAGCCAACGCTGAAGATCTTCGGGATGATCACGCAGCCATTGTCTGGCGACATCCTGCGGCGTCTTGCGCTCCATGATCGGCACCATCAACTGACTTTCCTGGGCGGCGGTGAAAGTCAGGTTTTCCAGCAAGCGATTCACGTTCGGACAGCGTTCGGCATAGTCCGGCGCGGTCACGGTGGAAACGGTCGCCGCGCCTTCGTTCGGACCATAGACGTCTTCGCTGCCGGTCAGGTAGGCGATGTTCATGTTGATGTTCATTGGATGCGGGGTCCAGCCGACGAACACCACGAACTCCTTGCGATTGACCGCCCGCTGAACGGCGGCAAGCATGCCGGCCTCACCGGACTCGATCAGTTTGAAGTCCTTCAAGCCAAAGTGATTGGTCTCGATCATGGTTTTGATGGTGGTGTTGGCGCCGCTGCCCGGCTCGATGCCGTAGATCTTGCCGCCGAGCCGGTCCTTGAATCTTGCGATGTCGGCGAAGGTTTTCAGGCCGGCGGCAGCCACGTAGTCAGGCACGGCGAGCGTCGCCTGGGCGTCGGCCAGGCTCGGTTTGTCCATGACCTTCACCTGGTTGGCTGCCACGAACGGCGCGATGTTTTTGTCCATCGCCGGTTTCCAGTAACCGAGGAAGATATCGAGGCGTTTGTCGCGGATGCCGGCGAAGATGATTTGCTGCACAGCGCTGGTTTGTTTGCTTTCGTAGCCGAGGCCGTTGAGCAACACGTCAGCCATGCCGCTGGTGGCGATGACGTCGGTCCAGTTGACCACGCCCATGCGTACGGTCTTGCAGGAAGCGGGGTCGTTGGCGAAAACGCTGGTGCTCAGAAGAGCAGTGCCGCAGAGGGTTGAGAGACAGCGGGTGAACAGTCTTTTCATCGGGAGAGTCTCGTGCGGCAGATTATTGTCAGGGCCGGTGTCTTCGTGCACCGTGCCCAGAACATTACGCAGCGTCGAGAGGGTAAAAGTGAACTGTGGCGACCGTGTTTTGCACGGTGGCGACAGTTCCAGTGTCGATCGTTCCCACGCTCCGCGTGGGAATGCCTCAAGGGACGCTCTGCGTCCAGTGACGCGGAGCGTCACGGGCTGCATTCCCACGCGGAGCGTGGGAACGATCAGTCAGCGATCAGTCAGCCGTAGTGCTTTGCGCCCCACGCCAACAGCCCTTGCAGCAATTCCCTGAGCACCACTTGCGTCGGTGCCGCCAAGTCTGGGCGATAGCGGAACGGTTCAAACTCTTCCATATACGTGCACTGACCCAACTCCAGTTGCACGGCATGGATGTTCTCGACCGGGTTGCCGTAATGCCGGGTGATGTGCCCACCCTTGAAGCGACCGTTCAGCACATGGCTGTAATCGAGGTGCTTCGCGCAGATCGCTTCCAGTTGAGTAGCCAACTGTGGATCGCAACTGGCGCCGTTGAAGGTGCCGAGGTTGAAGTCCGGTAGCTTGCCGTCGAACAGGTGCGGGATGATCGAGCGGATCGAGTGCGCATCGAATAGCAGTGCGTAGCCGAATTCGGCATTCAGCCGTGCCAGTTCCTCCTGCAAGGTGCGGTGGTACGGTGTCCAGATTTGCTCCAGATAAGTCGCTCGTTCCGCCGCTGACGGCTCCATGCCCTCACGGAACAATGGAATACCGTCGAACAACGTCGCCGGGTATAGACCAGTGGTGGCGCCGACATACAAAGGCTTGTCGTCGGAAGGCCGGTTCAGGTCGATGACAAACCGCGAGTACTCGGCCGTCAGGGTGCTGGCACCCAGCTCGGCGGCAAATTCGTAAAGCCTTGGGATGTGCCAATCGGTGTCCGGCAGGCTTTTCGCGTCGGGAATCAATCCCGCTTCGACCGCCGGGGTCAGGCGCAGACCGGCGTGGGGCATGCTGATCAGCAGCGGCACGCGGCCTTGTTTGAAGTTCAGAACCTTATCCACAACTGCTCTCCTAAACGCTCGTTTCGACGCCGTGACGCACGACGCGTTTTTCCAGGTCGCCGCCCAGCCAGTACGACAGGTCGGCCGGTCGATCAATCTGCCAGGCGACGAAGTCTGCGACTTTTCCGGCTTCCAGCGAACCGTGAGTCTCGGCCATGCCCAGCGCGGTGGCGGCATGAATCGTTGCGCCAGCCAGGGCCTCTTCCGGGGTCATGCGGAAGCAGGTGCAGGCCATGTTCAACATCAAGCGCAACGACAACGCCGGCGAAGTGCCGGGATTGAGGTCGCTGGCGATGGCGATTTTTACGCCGTGTTTGCGCAGGGCTTCCATCGGCGGCAATTGGGTTTCCCGCAGGAAGTAGAACGCGCCGGGCAGCAATACCGCGACAGTGCCCGATTTGGCCATGGCAATGGCGTCGTCTTCGGTCATGAATTCCAGGTGATCGGCAGACAGGGCGTGGTAACGCGCCGCCAGGCTCGAACCGTGCAGCGACGACAATTGCTCGGCATGCAGCTTCACCGGCAAGCCGAGGTTCTGCGCGGCGACGAAAACCCGTTCGACCTGTTCCGGCGAAAACGCCAGGTATTCGCAGAAAGCGTCCACCGCATCCACCAACCCTTCGGCCGCCAGCGCCGGAAGCATTTCGCTGCAGATGTGATCGATGTAAGCGTCGGCGCGGTCCGCGTATTCCGGCGGCAGAGCGTGGGCGGCCAGGCAGGTGCTGCGCACGCTGACCGGCAGCTCGGCGCCAAGACGACGGATGACCCGCAGGATCTTGCGTTCGCTGGCCAGGTCCAGGCCGTAGCCGGACTTCATCTCGACCGTGGTCACGCCGTCGCGCATCAGGCTCTTCAGACGCTTGGCAGCGCTGGCGAACAGCTCGTCTTCGGAGGCTAAGCGAGTGGCGCGCACGGTGCTGGCGATGCCACCGCCGGCCGCGGCGATTTCCGCGTAGCTGACGCCTTGCAGACGTTGCTCGAATTCACCGCTGCGGTTACCGCCGAACACCGTGTGGGTATGGCAGTCGATCAGGCCCGGAGTCACCCAGGCCCCTTTAAGATCATTGACTGCCGGGTACTCGCCTGACGGCAGTTCGCCGCGCGGACCAATCCACTCAATGTGCGCACCTGACGTCACAATGGCCGCATCCTCGATGATCGAGTAGACGCCTTGCGCCATCGTTGCGACGTGGCAGTGTTGCCAGAGAGTTTTCATCCGTGGCCTCCGTTAGGTTATCGATGAGAAAAAGAGGGTTCCCGCTCAACCGGTACTGCCTTGCCTGCCGCCGGTTTCACCCACGTCAGGTAGGCCAGCACCAGCAATACAATCCAGACCACGCCGACGATCAGCGCCGCCTGGGTGTTCGGGAAATAGCCCAGCACGCCAAAAATGAACAGCATGAAGGCAATCGCCGCCATAGGCGCATAGGGCCAGAACGGCACGGGGAATTTCAGTTGTGCGACCTGTTCGGCGCTCATGGAACGACGCATGGCCACCTGGGTGCACAGAATCATCAGCCAGACCCACACCGTGGCAAAGGTCGCGACAGAGGCGATCAACAAAAACACGTTTTCCGGAATCAGGTAGTTCAGCAGCACACCCAGCAACAGCGCGGCGCTCATCACCACCACGGTCATCCATGGCACGCCATTGCCCGACAAGCGGGCAAAGCCCTTGGGTGCGTGCCCTTGCTGGGCCAAACCGTACATCATGCGACCGGCGCCAAAGATGTCACTGTTGATGGCCGAGACTGCCGCCGAAATCACCACGATATTGAGGATGGTCGCGGCCGAGCTGATGCCCAGGTTGTCGAAGATCTGCACAAACGGACTGCCCTGGCTGCCGATCTGCTGCCATGGAAAGATCGACATCAGTACGAACATCGTCAGCACGTAGAACAGCAGGATACGCAACGGTACGGCATTGATCGCCCTGGGCAGCACGCGCTGTGGGTCTTTGGCTTCACCAGCGGTCACGCCAATGATTTCAATGCCGCCGAACGCAAACATCACCACGGCAAATGAAGCGATCAGACCACCCGCGCCGTTGGGCATGAAGCCGCCATGGCTCCAGAGGTTGCTGATGTCGGTCGCCTGGGCGCCGGGCGCGGTGCTGATACCGAAGAGCATGATGCCGAAGCCACCGAGGATCATCGCGACGATGGCCGCGACCTTGAGCAGCGACAGCCAGAACTCCATTTCACCGAAGACTTTGACGTTGCACAGGTTCAAGCCGCCGACCACCGAAACGATGCCCAGTACCCAGATCCAGCGGTCGACTTCCGGAAACCAGAAGCCCATGTAAATACCGAACGCGGTGACGTCTGCCATGCCGACGATGACCATTTCGAACGCGTAGGTCCAACCGAGAATGAAGCCCGCCATCGGCCCCAGGTAGGTGCTCGCGTACTGGCCGAAAGAGCCGGCCACCGGGTTGTGCACCGCCATCTCGCCGAGGGCGCGCATGACCATGAACACCGCCGCGCCACCGATCAGGTAAGCGAGCAATACCGCAGGACCGGCCATTTGAATGGCCGAGGCAGAACCGTAGAACAGCCCGGTGCCGATAGCCGACCCCAGCGCCATGAAGCGAATATGTCGGGCCGAGAGCCCGCGTTTCAAACCTGTTGTTGGCTGTTGCATTTCTCGTCCTTAATTATTTTTATTGGCGACTGATCGTTCCCACGCGCAGCAAAGGAATGCAGCCCGTGACGCTCCACGTCACTGGACGCAGAGCGTCCCTAGAGGCATTCCCACGCAGAGCGTGGGAACGATCATCAGAGAAGGAGCCATTACAGGCTAGGCAGCAACTTCACCGACACCAATTCATTCAGGCAACGCGTGGCCAACAACTCACTCGCCGCGTTGATGTCCGGCGCAAAGAAGCGATCCTTCTCATAGAACGGCACTTCAGCGCGCAAAATCGCCCGGGCCTTTTCCAGTTTGGCCGAGGTTTTCAGACCTTCACGCAGGTCGAGGCCTTGAGCCGCCGCCAGCCATTCCACTGCCAGAACCCCACGCGTGTTTTCCGCCATTTCCCACAGACGCTTACCTGCCGCCGGGGCCATGGACACGTGGTCTTCCTGGTTGGCCGACGTCGGCAGGCTGTCCACCGAGTGCGGATGAGACAGCGCCTTGTTCTCGCTGGCCAATGCTGCCGCGGTCACCTGGGCGATCATGAAGCCGGAGTTCACGCCGCCATTGGCCACCAGGAATGGCGGCAGTTGCGACATGTGCTTGTCCATCATCAGCGAGATGCGGCGCTCGCTCAGGGAGCCGATTTCAGCGATGGCCAATGCCATGTTGTCGGCGGCCATGGCGACCGGTTCGGCGTGGAAGTTACCGCCGGAGATCACGTCGCCTTCAGCGGCGAACACCAGCGGGTTGTCCGAAACGGCGTTGGCTTCGATGGCGAGCACTTCGGCGGCCTGACGGAACTGGGTCAGGCAGGCGCCCATGACTTGCGGCTGGCAGCGCAGGGAGTACGGGTCCTGGACCTTTTCGCAGTTCTGATGCGAGTCGGACACTTCGCTGCGCTCACCCAGCAGATCGCGGTAAGCGGCAGCGGCGTCGATCTGGCCTTTCTGGCCGCGAGCCGCATGAATGCGTGCATCAAACGGCGAGCGCGAGCCCAGTACCGCTTCTACAGTCATGCCACCAATGGCCAGGGCGCCAGCAAACAGGTCTTCGCCTTCGAACAAACCGCGCAATGCATAAGCGGTAGAAACCTGAGTGCCGTTGAGCAGCGCCAGACCTTCTTTGGCAGCCAGGGTCAACGGGGTCAGACCGGCGACTTTCAGCGCTTCGGTTGCTTCCATCCACTCGCCTTTGTAGCGAGCTTTACCTTCGCCCAGCAGCACCAGCGACATGTGGGCCAATGGCGCCAAGTCGCCGGAGGCACCGACCGAACCTTTCAATGGAATGTGCGGGTAAACCTCGGCGTTGATCAGGGCGATCAGTGCATCGATCACCACGCGACGGATACCCGAGAAGCCACGGCTCAGGCTGTTGACCTTGAGCACCATGACCAAGCGAACCAGCGCGTCGCTGATCGGCTCGCCGACACCGGCGGCGTGGGACAACACCAGCGAGCGCTGCAGGTTTTCCAGGTCTTCGCTGGCGATACGGGTCGAAGCCAGCAGGCCGAAACCGGTGTTGATGCCATAAGCAGTGCGGTTCTCGGCGAGGATCTGTTCCACGCAGGCAACGCTGGCTTCGATCTGGCTCGAGGCACTGTTGTCGAGGGTGATTTTGACCGGTTGCTGATAAACATCACGCAGTTGGGCAAGGCTCAGTTGGCCGGGAATCAGGTTTAGCGCAGTCATTTCGTGCTCCTTTTGAGAGTTTGTCATTAACTCACCAGACGCTCCGGAGATGTCCGTTGTCCGTCGCGTCTCGCCTTCTGGGGAGCCGCGCCTTGGCACGCTGGTGTGGTGGAAATCAGTTCAGGTTCGGTAACACTTTGTGCAACAAAATCGGGTCTTTCAAAACACTGGCAGCGGCGGCAATGTCCGGCGCCAGCCAGCGATCCTGGTCGTAGGCCGGGACTCGCTCACGCAGCAGACGCCACGCGGCATCGGTGCCAGCGCCAAAGCGTTGCTCTTTGAGGAATTCAAACGCCTGGGATGCCAGCAAATATTCAATGGCGAGGATCTGCGTGCAGTTTTCCAGCGCGCGATGCAACTTCAGCGCCGCGTTGGTGCCCATGCTCAGGTGATCTTCCTGCAAGCCCGAGGTGACGTAGTTATCGAGCACCGCTGGTTGCGCCAACTGGCGGTTTTCCGCACACAGGGAAGCGGCAACGTATTGCACGATCATCATCCCGGAGTTCACTCCCGGATTGGCCACCAGAAACGCCGGCAAACCGCTGACATGCGGGTTGATCAAGCGGTCCAGTCGACGCTCGGCGATGGAGCCGATTTCGGCCATGGCGATCGCCAGCAAATCCGCCGCCAATGCCACTGACTGGCCGTGCGGGTTGGCCTGGGACACCACCCGGAAGTCGTCCGGCGTGCCCAGCAGCATCGGGTTGTCGGTGACCGAGTTGAGTTCGGTTTCGATCTGCTTTTTCGCGTGCTCAAGTTGATCGCGAGCGGCGCCGTGGACTTGCGGGATCGAGCGGATGCTCAGCGCATCCTGAGTGCGAATGCCTTTACTGCTGGCAATCACTTCACTGCCATCGAGCAACGCCCGCAGGTTGATGCCGACTTGCTGCATGCCTGGATGAGGCTTGAGCGCGATGATCTCGGCATCGAACGCCGCAATCTGACCGCGCTGGGCTTCGAAGCTCATGGCACCGATCACATCGGCCCACTGCACCAGACGCGTCGCATCGGCAATTGCCAGACAGCTGAGACCGGTCATGCACGGCGTGCCGTTGACCAGGCATAAGCCATCCTTGGCGCCGAGCTGAACCGGTTGCAGACCTTCCTCGCTCAAGGCCTGCTGCGCGGAAACGATCTGCCCGCGATAGCTGACATTGCCGACACCCAGCAGCGTGATTCCGATGTGGGCCATGTGGGTCAGGTAGCCCACCGAACCCTGGGACGGCACTTGCGGGGTGATGCCGCGATTGAGCAGTGCCAACAGGGCTTCGACCACCCGGCGATGAATGCCGGATTTGCCATGGCTATAGTTGCGAATAGCGGCGCAGATGATTGCGCGGGTCTGCTCGTCGGCCAAAGGCGCGCCAACGCCACAGGCGTGACTGAGCAAGGTGTTGCGCGACAGTTGGCTGAGTTGTTCGCCTTTGAGCGAGACGTTGCACAAGGCGCCCAAGCCGGTGTTGACGCCGTAGGCACGCTCGCCGCTGGCGACGATGCGCTGGACGATCGCCTGGGCGTTCTCGATCCGCGCCCAGATCTGGGGCGACAGCTCGAGCTGCGCGCCGTGACGAGCGACTGCGACCACATCCTGCCAGCGCAATGGAGCGTCGGCGATAACGATTTTTTCAGCCTGGGACATCTTCAACCTCGTGCGTACAACCTGAATATTGATGCAGCTTTACCGGCGCCATCGCGGGCAAGCCCGCTCCCACAGTGCTCTGTTGTGTGAAGAAAATTTGTGCAACACAACCAATTCCTGTGGGAGCGGGCTTGCCCGCGATGGCGCCGGCACAGACACCGCAAATCTCTCAAACCACCGCAGCACGCCGCTGTACAAACCGATCGACATACTCATCCGCCGGCGAATGCAGGATCTCTCGTGGCGTGCCGACCTGAATCAGGCGGCCATCCTTGAGGATCGCGATGCGGTTGCCGATGCGCACAGCCTCGTCGAGGTCGTGGGTGATGAAGACGATGGTCTTGTGCAGGGTCTTTTGCAGTTCCAGCAACTGGTCCTGCATCTCGGCACGGATCAACGGGTCGAGGGCGCTGAAGGCTTCGTCCATCAGGATGATGTCGGTGTCTGCAGCCAAGGCACGAGCCAGGCCCACACGCTGGCGCATACCGCCGGAAAGCTGATGCGGGTATTTGTTTTCGTAGCCCTTGAGGCCCACGGTGTTGATCCAGTGCAGCGCGCGCTCGGCGCACATTTGCTTGCTCTCGCCACGCACTTTCAGGCCGTAGGCGACGTTATCCAGCACGGTCTTGTGCGGCAGCAGGCCGAAGCTCTGGAACACCATGCTGATCTTGTGCCGGCGAAATTCGCGCAGGGCTTCCATGTCGTATTGCAGGATGTCCACGCCGTCCACCAGGATCGCGCCGCTGGTGGGGTCGATCAGGCGATTGAAGTGGCGCACCAGGGTCGACTTGCCGGAACCCGACAGGCCCATGATCACGAAGATCTCGCCAGTGCCGATGCTCAGCGACAGGTCGTTCACGCCGACCACGCAGCCGGTTTCGGCCAACACCTGGTCTTTGGTTTTGCCCTGGCCAATCATGCCCAGCGCATCCTTGGAACGGCTGCCGAAAATCTTGAAGACGTTTTTGACTTCGATCTTGCTGATGGCTTCATTGCTTTTGCTAATGGCTTCGCTGCTCATTTGCTCACCTCATGCCGTGGCCGACCATACGCCTGAGTAATGCGGTCGATGACCACTGCCAGAATCACGATCGCCAGACCGGCCTCAAGCCCACGTCCGACGTTGAGGGTCTGAATCCCCACCAACACATCTTCACCCAAGCCACGGGCACCGATCATCGAGGCGATCACCACCATCGACAGGGCCATCATGGTGGTCTGGTTGATCCCGGCCATGATGCTCGGCAGGGCCAGCGGCAGTTGCACGCCAAACAGTTGTTGCCAGCGATTGGCGCCGAAGGCGTTGATCGCTTCCATCACTTCACCGTCGACTTGGCGAATACCCAGATCGGTCAGGCGGATCAGCGGCGGCGCGGCGTAGATCACCGTGGCGAAAATCGCCGGGACCTTGCCCAGGCCGAACAGCATCAGCACCGGGATCAGGTACACGAAACTCGGCATGGTCTGCATGATGTCCAGCAGCGGCATCAGCACCGAACGCAGGCGATTGCTGCGCGCCGAGAGGATGCCCAGCGGAATGCCGATCAGCACCGAGATGACCGTCGCCACCATCATCAGCGCCAGGGTCTGCATCAGCTTGTCCCAGAGGCCGACCGCACCCACCAGGAACAGCAGACCGACGATGACCGACGTGGTCACGACTTTGCGGGTCGCGTGCCAGGCAACGCCCGCCACGATCGCCAGCATCAGCCACCAGGGCGCCGCACGCAGCAGCCCTTCGAGATTGACGATGGCCCACAACAGGGTGTCGGAGATGCTGCGGAACACATCGCCGTAGTTGGTGACCAGCGAATCGACCCAACTGTTGACCCAGTCGGCGATGGAAAAGGTAAAGCTTTCGGGAAACATAAAAAGACTCTCAATCAAGGGGTTGCGATCAAGCATCCGACTGCCGTTGCCAACAGTCGGAGACACTCGACCTACAAGGCCGCGTCGATCTTTTTGGCTGCGTCTTCGCTCACCCATGCGTGCCAGACTTCAGGATGTTCCTTCAAGAAGATCTTGGCCAGTTTTGGCGATTCGATCCGCTCTTTGGCCATGCGCCCGAGGTTCTGATTCAGCAGGTCGATCGGCAGGTTGACCTTTTCCAGCACGGCCACCAGTTCCGGGGCTTGCTCGTGGAAAGTCTTGGACAGGCCGACCTTGATGGTCACGCTCTTGTCCACGCCAGGCTTCTCTTCGAGTTTGACCAGGTCGACCTGGCCCATCAGCGGGGTTGGCGACCAGTAGTAGAACAGGATCGGCTCGCCACGTTTGTAGCTCGACAGCACCGCGGCATCCAGCGCCGGGCCGGTGCCCGGACGGAAGTTGGTGTAGGTGCTTTCCAGGCCGTAGCTTTTCAGCATTTCGCTGTTATCCAGCTCACAGGTCCAGCCCGCCGGGCAGTTGTAAAAACGGCCCTTGGATGGCTCTTCCTGATCCTTGAACACTGCAGCGTATTTACCCAGATCGGCAATCGCTTTCAGGTCCGGTGCTTTAGGCTCCAGCTTGCGCTTGGCATCGCCTTCGATCACGTAACGCGGGACGTACCAACCTTCGATGGCGCCAACCACCGGAGCGCCGACACCGACAACCTTGCCGGCCTTCTCGGCCTTGTTCCAGACCTCGCTGCGACCGACCCATTCTTCGGCAAACACTTGAATGTCGTTGCTGCTCAGGGCGTTTTCCATAGTGATGGAGTTGCCTGGCAGGCTGTCGGTCTTGCAGTCGTAGCCTTTCTCCAAGACGATTTGCATCACGTCGGTCAGCAGCATGCCGCTTTCCCAATTCAGGCCGGCGAATTTCACCGGTTTGCCCGATTCGCACCAGCCAGCCGCCTGAGTGGCGCCAGCACTGGCCAACAGGCCCATGGAAAGCAATGTGGTCAGCAGGGTCTTGTTCGATTTCATTGTTTGACGCTCCTAATCATGAGTTGGCTTACGGCAGTCAAGAGGCATCCAGCCCTGTCCACGTCCAATCAGGCCTGCGCCGCAGCGCGACCGGCCCCGCTTGTTATAGGTGCTGCATTGCTGTCCTGCTCGACTGGCAGAATCAGGTGATCGGGTACTGCGCTGTGCCATTTTTTTGCGCACACGTAATACAGGCCTGCGGGAAGCACCAGACCGATGATCCAGGAAATATCCACACCACCCAGAGCGTGCACCAGCGGACCGGTGTAGAACTTGGTAGAGATGAACGGCAGTTGCACCAGCACACCGAAGACATAGACGCTGATACCGAGGGGGTTCCAACGGCCGTAGCGACCGTTCGGATCGGCCAGCGCCGGCACGTCATAGCGCTCGCGAGTGATGCAGTAGTAGTCCACCAGGTTGATCGCGCTCCATGGCGTGAAAAAAGCCAGCAAAAACAGGATGAAGGACTTGAACGCACCGAGGAACGAGTGCTGACCGAGCAACGCGATCAGGGTCGCAGTGCCGACGATGACCAGCACGAAGACCAGACGCTGCAAACGCGTTACTTTCAGGTCACCACGGAAACCGCTGATGACCGTCGCAATGCACATGAAGCTGCCGTAGGAGTTCAGTGTTGAGATGGTGACCTTGCCGAACGCGATGCTGAAGTACAGCAGCGCAGCGGTGGCACCGCTGCCGCTCAAACCAACGATGTAGGCTACTTCGTGGCCGGCGAATTGCCCGTTGGCCATGGCGGCGGCAAACACGCCGAGGATCATCGCCACCTGTGCGCCGATAACCGAACCGGCGCCGGCGGCGAAAAAGGTTTTCACCGAGGACGTACTGCTTGGCAGGTAACGGGAGTAGTCAGCCACGTAGGGGCCGAAGGCGATCTGCCAGGACGCTGCGAGCGAAACCGCGAGCAGGAAGCTGCTCCAGCTGAAGTGGCGGATTTGCAGGAGTGCGCCAACGTCAGTCTGGCTCATCAGGCGACTGAACAGGTAAACGAAGGCAATCACGCCAATGACGCTGGCGACACGGCCGATGAAATGAATTACCCGATAACCGAGCACCGTGACCAGCACGATGACACTGGCGAAGATGAGGATACCGACGCTGTCGCTGACGCCAAACAACTGGCCCAGCGCCTGGCCGGAAAGCACGGTGCCCGTTGCGGTGAAGCCCAAGTACATCAGGCACACCAGCACAATCGGGATGGCCGCGCCATACACGCCGAACTGTACCCGGCTGGAGATCATCTGCGGCAGGCCAAGCTTGGGCCCTTGCGCCGCATGCAGCGCCATTACGCCACCGCCGAGCAGTTGACCGATCAACAGACCGATCAACGACCAGAACACGTCACCGCCCAACACCACGGCCAGGGCCCCGGTGACAATCGCGGTGATTTGCAGGTTGGCCCCCATCCACAGGGTGAACTGGCTCAACAGACGACCGTGTCTCTCCGCTTCCGGGATGTAGTCGATCGAACGTTTCTCGATCAACGGTTTACTGCCTGCACGATCGTCATTAACAGCCATTGTTCAACCTCTGTGGATTGTTTGTCGGTGTTGGTGATCCCTGTAGGAGCTGTCGAGTGAAACGAGGCTGCGATCTTTTGCCTTTAAAGGATCAAGATCAAAAGATCGCAGCCTTCGGCAGCTCCTACAGGGCAAGCATTACTTGCCGGTAATCATCGGCAGGTTCAGGCCCTGCTCCTTGGCGCAGTCGATTGCGATCTGGTAGCCCGCATCGGCGTGACGCATGACACCGGTCGCCGGGTCGTTGTGCAGGACGCGAGCGATACGCTCGGCCGCTTCGTCAGTACCGTCGCAGACAATCACCATGCCCGAGTGCTGGGAGAAGCCCATGCCGACGCCGCCGCCGTGGTGCAGGGAAACCCAGGTCGCGCCGCTCGCGGTATTGAGCAGAGCGTTGAGCAGTGGCCAGTCGGACACGGCATCGGAACCATCCTGCATCGATTCGGTTTCGCGGTTCGGGCTGGCTACCGAACCGGAGTCCAGGTGGTCGCGACCGATCACGATTGGCGCGGACAATTCACCGCTGCGAACCATTTCGTTGAACGCCAGACCGAGCTTGGCGCGCAGGCCCAGGCCAACCCAGCAGATACGTGCCGGCAGCCCCTGGAAGCTGATGCGCTCACGGGCCATGTCCAGCCAGTTGTGCAGGTGGGCGTCGTCCGGAATCAGTTCTTTTACTTTGGCGTCAGTCTTGTAGATGTCCTGCGGATCGCCCGACAGCGCAGCCCAACGGAACGGGCCGATGCCACGGCAGAACAGCGGACGGATGTAAGCCGGTACGAAGCCTGGGAAGTCGAACGCGTTCTCGACGCCTTCTTCTTGGGCCATCTGACGGATGTTGTTGCCATAGTCGAAGGTCGGAATGCCCATTTTCTGGAATTCGAGCATCGCTTTAACGTGCACGGCCATCGATTGCTTGGCGGCTTTGACGACAGCGGCTGGCTCGGTCTTGGCGCGAGCGCGGTACTCTTCCCAGGTCCAGCCGGCTGGCAGGTAACCGTTGAGTGGGTCGTGGGCGCTGGTCTGGTCGGTGACCATGTCCGGGCGCACGCCGCGCTTGACCAGTTCCGGCAGGATTTCGGCCGCGTTGCCAAGGAGGGCGATGGAAATCGCTTTGCCTTCCTTGGTGTATTTGGCGATACGCGCCAGAGCGTCGTCGAGGTCAGTAGCTTGCTCATCGACATAACGGCTGTTCAGGCGGAAATCGATGCTGACCTGCTGGCATTCGATGTTCAGCGAGCAAGCGCCGGCCAGGGTTGCGGCCAGTGGTTGAGCGCCGCCCATGCCACCGAGGCCTGCGGTCAGGACCCAACGACCTTTCAGGTCATCGTTATAGTGTTGGCGACCGGCTTCGACGAAGGTTTCGTAGGTGCCCTGGACGATGCCCTGGCTGCCGATGTAGATCCAGCTACCAGCGGTCATCTGGCCATACATGGCCAAGCCTTTGGCGTCGAGTTCGTTGAAGTGTTCCCAGCTCGCCCAGTGTGGCACCAGGTTGGAGTTGGCGATCAGTACGCGCGGGGCGTTGCTATGGGTCTTGAACACGCCGACCGGCTTGCCGGATTGCACCAGCAGGGTCTCGTCGTCGTTCAGGTTGGTCAGACTTTCGACGATCTTGTCGTAGCATTCCCAGTTACGTGCCGCACGACCGATACCACCGTAAACCACCAGTTCTTTAGGGTTCTCGGCGACTTCCGGGTCGAGGTTGTTCATCAGCATGCGCAGCGGCGCTTCAGTCAGCCAGCTTTTGGCGGTCAGCTTGTTACCGCGGGCAGCGCGGATTTCGACATTGCGGTATTTAGTAGGTTTCTGGGTATTGTCAGTCACGAAAAAGACTCCTCAGCGATCAATTCAAACCAGCCCTGGCAGTGGGCGAGCCAGCCTGTGCGCGTCACAGCGCCCCAAGCGAATCAGTGGACGCTGCGAGGAGTCTCGAATCGACTCATACGCATACGTCTTTACTTGTACATACAAGCATATGCAATCAAGCGGCCAACTTACTGGATGAGTGTTCAAGAAAAGTTTTGAAAGGTCTGGAAAGGCTGTAGATCAAGGGTTTTAACGGAGATGAAATTTTTCGGGGGGATTTGGTGTGAGGAAGATGGCTGTTACTTGAGCGTGGTTTTGCGTCACGCTGGGGCGTTCGGTAACAAGTTGGTGCGCGATGGGGAACGCTTAAAAGCAAAAGATCGCAGCCTTCGGCAGCTCCTACAGATTCAATGTCCATCCACAATATTGCGGCGAACATGATCAATGTAGGAGCTGCCGAAGGCTGCGATCTTTTGAGGATTTTGGATCAGCGTGCGATCAGCTCGATCACACAGCACTGCCCCTTGATGGAGATATCCAGCAGGCCAACGTTACCGTCCAGCTGCAGACAATCATGGCGTCCTAGCTGAGAGGCGTTGTTACCCACCGTCACTTCAAGCTGTTCAGCGACGCTGAACACCAACACGGTGCCAGCCGAACTGAAAAACCGCGGCTCGCCCTCCAGCCACTGCAACCGCGCGCTGTAACGGTCCGGTGCATAAATCAGGTTGAAATCACGAATCGGCCCACCGAGCAATGTGCAGGACACATGACTCTCGCCACTGAAAGCAAACGGGTCCAGCGGTAACAACGACCGCGTGTCCTGACCGTCGACCCGCAAGGTCATGCCCTCGCCTTGCAGCACGGTGATCACTCGCTCATAGCCGGCAAAGGTGGAAAACCCGCCCGACTCGCCGATGTCGGCAATCGACAGGCGCCAGCCAAAACCATCAAGGCCCACACCGGTATCACGGGTGATTTCTTCGGTGCTGCCGCCGCCGTTTTTCCACGGCATGCGCGGGTAACCGGCCGCGCGTAAAACCTTCAACTGACTCATTTATGTCTCTTTCTTATTTATGAAACCGTCCTTCCAGACGATGACGGGAACCGGGGTGGATCAAACGGGCGGCGGTCACGGGCTGACGGCCGGACCAGGTGCGGCGACGAATCAGCAGGCAGGGTTCGCCCTTTTCAATCTGCAGCAACTTGCATTCGGACGGCTCGGCGAGAATCGCTTCGACCACATGCTCGCCTTCGGTCAACGGCGCGACCTGATTGAGATAGGCGTAAGGCGTTTGCAAGGTGAAATCTTGCTTGAGGTAGTCCGGCGCCACCAGCGCGTTGACGAAACGGTCTTCGATTTGCACCGGAATATCGTTTTCGAAATGCACGATCAGCGAGTGGAAAACTTTCTGGCCTTCGCGCATGTCCAGGGCCACGGCCCGCTCGGAACCGGCGGCCTCTTCTTCGAGGGTGATCACCTTGCAGGTGTGGCGATGGCCACGGGAGGCGATCTCGTCGGCGATGTTGTGCACTTCAAACAAGGCAGACTGACTTTTCGGCTCGGCGACGAACGTACCGACACCCTGCATGCGCACCAGTAAACCGTCGGCGGTCATCTCACGCAAGGCGCGGTTGATGGTCATGCGGCTGAAACCCAGCTGGTTGACCAGCTCGCTTTCCGACGGAACGCGGTAGTGCGGTGGCCAGTTCCCGCTGTCGATTTGCTGGGTGATCATCTGTTTTACGCGGGCGTACAAGGGCGCCGGACTGTCGCCCAGATTGGCGCTCAGATTGGCATTCGGCGGCAATGTGGCAGACGGAGTTGGCACGGTTAATCCTTGTTCATTTGTTGAGGGCTACTAGCTTGCCGGAGTTTACCGAGCAGGCAAACGTCTGTATATGTATATACAAATAACACACGATGGGGTGCTGAACCATGTCCGCCTTCTTTGCCGAACGCGCACTGCTGCCTAGTGGATGGGCCAACAATGTACGTCTTGAGGTCAGCGCCGATGGCGTGTTGACCCATATCCAGGCCGATTCCAACGCAGATGGCGCCGAACGGCTGAGCGGTCCGCTGCTGCCGGGTATGCCGAATTTACACTCCCACGCCTTCCAACGGGCCATGGCCGGGTTGGCGGAAGTGGCGGGTAATCCGAATGACAGTTTCTGGACTTGGCGCGATTTGATGTACCGGCTCGTCGGAAAAATCAGCCCGGACCAACTCGGCGTCATCGCCCGTCAGCTGTACATCGAAATGCTCAAAGCCGGTTACACCTCGGTCGCGGAATTTCATTACGTACACCACGATACGAACGGCCAGCCGTACGCAGACCCGGCCGAACTGGCACTGCGCATCAGCCAGGCTGCCAGTTCCGCCGGTATTGGTTTGACCCTGCTGCCGGTGCTCTATAGCCACTCCGGTTTCGGCGGCCAGACCCCGAACGAAGGTCAGCGCCGCTTTATCAACAGCACCGAAAACTACCTGAAACTTCAGTCGCGCTTGCAGCCGATCCTGGCGCAGCAACCGGCCCAGGCCTTGGGTTTGTGTTTCCACTCGTTGCGCGCGGTCACTCCGCAGCAGATCAGTGAAGTGCTGGCGGCCAGCGACAAGCAGTGCCCGGTGCACATCCACATTGCCGAACAGCAGAAGGAAGTCGATGACTGCCTGAGCTGGAGCGGCCGCCGTCCGCTGCAATGGCTGTACGAAAACACTGAAGTCGATCAGCGCTGGTGCCTGGTTCACGCGACCCACACCAACCCGGAAGAAGTCACGCTCATGGCCCAGAGCCGCGCCATCGCCGGCCTGTGCCTGACCACCGAAGCCAACCTCGGCGACGGGATTTTTCCGGCGGTGGATTTCCTCGCGCAGGGCGGGCGCATGGGCATCGGTTCCGATAGTCACGTGTCGTTAAGCGTGGTGGAAGAATTGCGCTGGCTGGAATACGGCCAACGTCTGCGCGATCAGCGGCGTAATCGTTTGTATGGCGCGGATCAGCCGATGGTCGGCCGCACACTGTACGACGCCGCGCTGGATGGCGGTGCCCAGGCGCTGGGCCAGCCAATTGGCGCCCTGGAAGTCGGCAAGCGCGCGGATTGGTTGGTGCTCGATGGCAACGATCCGTATCTGGCGACGGCCAGTGGCGACGGGATTCTGAATCGTTGGCTGTTTGCCGGTGGTGATCGTCAGGTGCGGGATGTGCTGGTCAACGGCCAGTGGGTCGTGCGTGATGGGCGGCACGCCGGGGAAGAAGAAAGCAACCGCGCCTTCACCCAGGTTCTGCGCGAACTGCTCGGTTAACCGAAAAAGCAAAAGATCGCAGCCTTCGGCAGCTCCTACCTTGGTCCGGTTGGCCGCAATAATGCGGATCAACACGGACTCTGTAGGAGCTGCCGCAGGCTGCGATCTTTTTCGGCCGCGCCGCTAGTTCGAAGTCTTGGCCATCTTGGTATCCGACGTGCGCCAGATCAGTCGCGTCGTGTCATAACCCTGCTGACGCGCCTTGCTCAGCAGTTCTTCGCGCACTACACCATTGACTGTCGGGGTGCGTGACAGCAGCCAGAGGTGACGGCGGCTCGGATCGCCGACAATCGCGGTCTTGTAATCATCGCTGACGTACAACACCCAGTACTCTCCCTTCGCCACACCGGGTATCAGTCGCGAGAACCAGGTATCGAACTCGACCCACAGCTTGTCGGCCTTGCCGGGCACCTGTGGATAAGCCGTGCCTTTGGCCTCTTCCCATTGCCAGTCCGACGTCAGACAGCGGTTCAGCACCGCCATGTCACCTTCAGGCTTGAGGCTGTAATGGGCTTCGGATTGCGCGCAGTTGCGCTGGAAATACACCGGCAGACGCGCCAGTTCGTACCAGGTTCCCTGGTAGCGCTTGAGGTTGACCGAATTGACGGTCTTGGGTGCCAACGGATCTACGCCAGAAGTGGCGCAGCCGGCCAGTACCAGGCCGGCAAAAAGAACGATCAGTAACCGCTTCATTATTTTTTTCTCCCGTGGGCGAATAGCCCCGGTTTACTTCAGGCCTTGGCCGGAAAACATCAGCACTTTGTCACCGGCATACTGCACGCTGATAAAGCTGTTTTTGTCGCCCCAGGTGCAACTGGACATGCCGAGCGCGCCCGAGCAATCGGCAGGTTTGCCCAGCAAGGTTTCAACCTCGGCCTTGGGCATGCCGGTCGACAGCTTCGAGTAATTTTCCTGATTGATCTTGCCGCACGCGGCCAACAACACGCAGAACGAGAGCAAGGCGATAGAACGCAGCGACATGGTGTAACTCCTGGGGCGTAGGGAATGGCATGGCTGCCAAGCTGAAGCTTAGAAGAGAAAACCCCTGTCTGGTTCCCTGAGCATTCGGCTATTTGTTCAGCCACCCATCTGCCTTTTACGATAAATCAGCCACTTTTTCGCGCCGTTGAGTATTTCGTCGGTTTTCCCGCAAGCCACCTAATCTTTGGCGCTGGCCAGTCGACATAAGAAAGCAGCGCAAAGCCTTCCACTGTGGCAAATTGACACCCCTTGCTGACCAGCCCCTTCGCGGTAGCTCATTTAATGACCAGAAACATGAAATTCAGCCACAAAATCCTGTTGGCAGCCGCTCTCGTGGTGGCCGTTGCATTCGCCTGTTTCATCCTGTTCAACGATTACCGCCAGCGGCAGACTTTGCTCAGCAGCACCGAGTCCTCAATGCAGGAACTCGGCAGCCTGACCACCAGCAACATCCAGACCTGGCTGGAAAGTCGCATCCAGTTGCTGCAATCGCTATCCCAGCAGATCGCCGTGGACGGCAGCGCCCAGGCCAACCTCAAGCGCGTCATCGACCTGCCGGCCTACACCAGCAACTTCCAGCTGAGCTACTTCGGCGGCACCGATGGCGTGATGTTCTCGGTCCCGGCCGGCAATCGTGCGGCGGACTACGACCCGCGCGCTCGTGGCTGGTACAAGGCGGCCAACAACGCGCAACAGACCATCGTCACTGAACCCTACATTGCGGCATCGTCGGGCAAACTGGTGATTACCGTTGCCACCCCGGTGAAGCACCAGAATCAAATGATTGGCGTCGCCGGCGCAGACATTGATCTGTCCAGCGTCAGCGCGATCATCAACTTGCTGAATTTCGGCGGTCATGGACATGCATTTATCGTCAGCGCCGACGGCAAGATCCTGATCCACCCGGACAGCAAACTGGTGCTCAAGAACCTGGCCGACGCCTACCCCAACGGCGCGCCGAAAATCAGCCCGGGCCTGAAGGAAGTCGAACTGGACGGCAAAACCCAGTTCATCTCCTTCACTCACGTCAACGGTGTACCGTCTGCCGACTGGTATGTGGCGCTGGTGCTGGATAAAGACACCGCGTTCTCGATGCTCAGCGAATTCCGCACCTCGGCGTTCATCGCCATGGTCATCGCCGTGGTGATTATCATCGCGCTACTGAGCATGTTGATCCGCGTGCTGATGCAACCGCTGCTGACCATGGGCCGCGCCATGCATGACATCGCCGAGGGCGAAGGCGACCTGACCAAGCGCCTGACCATTCATGGCCAGGACGAATTCGGTGCGTTGGGCACCTCGTTCAACCGTTTTGTGGAACGTATTCATACCTCAATCCGCGAAGTGTCCTCGGCCACTGGCCAAGTCAACGAAGTCGCCTTGCGGGTCGTCGCGGCCTCCAACTCGTCGATGTTCAACTCCGATCAGCAAGCCTCACGCACCAGCAGCGTGGCGGCAGCGATCAACGAACTGGGCGCCGCCGCCCAGGAAATCGCCCAGAACGCCGCCCTCGCCTCGCAACACTCGAGCGACGCCCGTGCCTTGGCCGAAGACGGTCAGCAGGTGGTGGATAAAACCATCGCCGCAATGCAGCAGCTGTCGGCGAAGATCAGCGATTCGTGCGGCAACATCGAAACCCTGAACAGCAACACGGTGAACATCGGCCAGATTCTGGAAGTGATCACCAGCATCTCGCAGCAAACCAACCTGCTGGCGCTCAACGCCGCCATCGAAGCAGCCCGTGCCGGTGAAGCCGGCCGTGGTTTTGCCGTGGTCGCGGATGAGGTGCGCAACCTCGCCCACCGCACTCAGGATTCGGCGCAGCAAGTGCAGAAGATGATCGAAGAACTGCAAGTCGGCGCCCGGGAAGCGGTGAGCACCATGACCGACAGCCAGCGCCAGAGCGAAAGCAGCGTCGGCATCGCCAACCAGGCCGGCGAACGCCTGGGTAGCGTGACGCAGCGCATCGGTGAAATCGACGGAATGAATCAGTCCGTGGCGACCGCGACCGAGGAGCAAACCGCTGTGGTGGAGTCGATCAACGTCGACATCACCGAGATCAACACGCTGAACCAGGAAGGTGTGGAGAACTTGCAGTCGACGTTGCGTGCATGTGCTGATCTTGAACAGCAGGCGGCGCGGTTGAAGCAGTTGGTGGGTAGTTTCAGGATCTAATTACCGAGCGCTGATCGTTCCCACGCTCTGCGTGGGAATGCCTCAACGGACGCTCCGCGTTCGGCTCTGGAAGGGACGCGGAGCGTCCCGGGCTGCATTCCCACGCGGAGCGTGGGAACGATCAGCTAGAACCGGGATCCAGGTCCTGAAAGGAACTCAATTTCCTCAGCCGTAGATTCGCGCCCCAACACCGCATTGCGATGGGGAAACCGTCCAAACCGCGCAATGATCTTCTGATGCCGCTCGGCATAATCCAGGTTGTCGGCAAACACCGCCCGATCCGCCTCCGGTTGCTGTTCAACCAGATCAAGAAACCGCGAAACCGCTTCGTTCTGCACTGCCAGATTTTCGCAGTGCTCGAACACCAGATAGATAAACACCCGCTGGATCGGTCGCAGTTGCCGATCGAAATCCGCAGCAATGCCTTGCGCTACCAGTGCCTGAGCCCTGAGATCGCCTGAAAAGGATTTGGGGGTGTCGCGAAAGATCATTCGCGGAAGTTGATCGAGCAGTAGCACCAGGGCCAGCCAACCTTCAGGGCATTGCACCCATTCGGTCAATCCGCCGGCCAGTGCCCGCTCGACCTGGTCCCCGAAACGCTCGCGCGCTTCGAGGTCCTGGCTGTCGCGCTTGCCGAACCATAACTTGCCCTTGTCAGCCGATATTTCGTTGGGTGATTCGCAAGATCCGAACCACCATTCGAGCAACGGCTGCCAGGGCGCGGTCATGGTTTATTCCTTGTGGTAAGCCGTGACGCGGGCAACTTCTTCTTTCGAACCGAGGAACACCGCAACACGCTGGTGCAGGCCTTCCGGCTGGATGTCGAGGATGCGCTGGTGGCCGTCGGTGGACGCTCCGCCCGCTTGCTCCACCAGGAACGACATCGGGTTGGCTTCGTACATCAGGCGCAGTTTGCCCGGTTTCGACGGCTCGCGGCTGTCGCGTGGGTACATGAACAGGCCACCACGGTTCAGGATGCGGTGCACGTCGGCGACCATCGCGGCAACCCAGCGCATGTTGTAGTTCTTTTTCAGCGGGCCTTCGTCGCCTGCCAGCAATTCGCCGACGTAACGCTGTACCGGAGCTTCCCAGTGACGCTGGTTGGACGCGTTGATGGCAAATTCCTGGGTGGTTTCAGGAATGGTGATGTTTTCGTGGGTCAATACGAAACTGCCCATTTCACGGTCCAGGGTGAAGCCTTTCACGCCATCGCCCAGGGTCAGGATCAGCATGGTCTGCGGACCGTAGATCGCGTAGCCGGCGGCCACTTGCTGGGTACCTGGCTGCAGGAAGGCCTTTTCATTCAAGGGCTCATTCTGGGTCAGGTATTCGTTCGGGCAACGCAGTACCGAGAAGATCGTGCCGACCGGCGCGTTGATGTCGATGTTCGACGAACCGTCCAGCGGGTCGAATACCAGCAGGTAGGCGCCTTTCGGGTATTTGCCCGGGATCTGGTAGGCATTGTCCATTTCTTCGGACGCCATGCCGGCCAAGTGACCGCCCCATTCGTTGGCTTCGAGCAGGATCTCGTTGGAGATTACGTCGAGCTTCTTCTGCACTTCGCCCTGGACGTTTTCAGTGCCCATGCTGCCCAGAACGCCACCCAGGGCGCCTTTGGACACGGCGTGGTTGATCTCCTTGCAGGCACGCGCCACCACTTCGATCAGGAAGCGCAGATCGGCAGGAGTGTTGTTGCTGCGGGTCTGCTCAATCAAATAGCGACTCAAGGTAACGCGGGACATGGAAGGCTCCGGTGGAATGGGGGGCTAAAAACCCGCGCAGTTTAACGCGAGTCGGGGCGCATTTCCTCCTATCAGACGTGATACACCCAATAGAGTTCATGTGCGGGGTTGAGCGTAGTTCGAAATGGGGCCGATGTGGCTTGTGGATCAGTGGCAGATTGAGTTTTTTTGTGGCGGATAGACCGCTTTCGCGAGCAAGCCCGCTCCCACAGTAGATCTTCAGCGTACACAACATTTGTGTACGACCGAGATCCAGTGTGGGAGCGGGCTTGCTCGCGAATGGCGTGTAGCGCCAGCCATCCTCAGGACTTAACAACCGGCTTGCGCAGCAAGCTGAACGCCATGGCCCCCAAAAACAGCACGCTGAGCAACAGCACCGCCCACAACCCGAATTTCTTCCAGTTCGTGTCCGCCGCCGTTGGCACGGTCGCCGCCGGCGTCACCACGCCCCCACCCTCCACGGTCGCCTTGCCCAACGCCGCCAGCTTCGCAGCGCTGTAATCCGGAATCAGCGTCGACAATGGCAAGCTCGCCGCCTTCACCGTTGCACTCCCCAGCGCCAACGTATAAGGCCCGGCCCCGCGCGCCAGGAACACCAGTTGCGTGGAGCGCACGGCAAATCGGACGGTCGGCGCTTCGGCGCCCAGGCCACCGCCGCGCTCATCCACCGTCAGCTTCAATTGCTGCACGGTTTGGCCCGGCAGCTGTAGTTCGTTCTGCACCACGTCCTGGCCATTCTGGGTCAAGCGGTAGAGCAAACCGCTGGTCAGCGTTTGCCACGGCAGGCTGGTTTCCCGGCGTCCCGACAATGTCACCGGTGCCAGGCTGTTGGGTTGATTCAGCTCGATCTGCAAGCGCTGGACGTTCAACCCCATCGGCAATTGCCAGATGTACTCACCAGCCTTCACGCTGGTGCCAGCCAACGGTTGCGACCAGACCAATGGCAGCGGCAAGGTGCGAGGGTTGGTGCTTTCCAGTTGCGCCGACGTCAGCACTGGCGCCGATTGCGGTGAACTCCAGAGCAAGCGCAGGTAACGCGCCGATTGCCCCGGCAGGCCGACTTCATGTTGCTCGACCCGCTCGTCGGCAAACGTCAGACGCGCCACTTGCCCTTCACCCCATGACTGCCAATGTTGCAAATCGTCGCTGGCTTCGATGCTGAAACGCTGGAAACCGTCGCGATCGCTGGTCCAGTCAAGGATCAATTGCTGTAACGGCGCCTTGATTCGACTGGCATCGAGTAACCAGCCGCGCAGCTCCTCTTCGCCCGCCTCCAACTGGCTGGACGGCTGCACTTCGATCAACGTGCCGTTGGTGTTCGATTGCACGCGCACACTCGGCGCGCGTTCGGTGGCATCCGCCGAGTTGTACAACGGGAACCACTTCACGTCGTTCAACGTGCGGTTTTCGCGGGTCTGCGCGGGTTCTCGGGCCAGAGCATAAGCCTGAGGCTCACCGGCGGCGTTGAACACGCGTAGATCGCTGAGATCGGTTTGCCGCGCTTTCAACTGCACACCCAAGGGTAGTTCCAGGCGATACCACGGGCCCTCGCCACTCACCGACAATGGCACCTGCGCGGCAAAGTCCGCCGGTTTTTCCTGCGCGCCAGCCGACAGTGTCACACCCAACACCACAGCCCCCCACCAGCCCAGGTTCAGATTCTGACTCAAGACGACACTCCTTCGGTTTCAGGGGCCGGTTTTTCAACATCCGGCACAGCTTCGGCACGCTTGGGCGGCAATGGAGCGAAATAGCCCACCACCAACAGCAACACGCCAACGCCGATAAACGACACGATCCGCGCCAGCCCGCCGCGGTTACTCAATTCAACGAAGAACAGCTTGGCGACCACCAGCGCGATCAGCGCCGCGCCGATCAGCCAGACTTCGCGGCGATGACGCAGATGCCCACCGATCATCAGACTCAGGGCCATCAGGGTCCAGACGATGGACAGGCCGGCCTGAACCAACATCGACCCAAGCAGCAGATCCAGCGCGTACGGCACACCACCCCAATGGTGAGCCGTGCGCATCACCAGTGCGGTGAAGAAGACGAACAGCGAAACCCCGGCAATCACTTGCGTGGCGTTATCGGCGTAATCCTTGCGAATCGCCAGTTGCGTCACGGCGCTGCGAGACCAGACGTAAACGCCGAACAGGGCAAACAGCAGGCCCAGTTCCAGCGGGTTGATCAGCGGCACATATGGCAACGGCTCGGCGGTGCCGTCACTGGCGATGTTCGCCAGCCAGAACCAGCCGAGCATCAACAACGCCAACGGCGCAGCGGCATAGACCCGGTACTCGCGGGAATACTCCGACACCGGCCATGGCCACGCACGCGGCGCGGCCATCAGCACCAGATACAGACTCGGCAGAATCGCCCAGCCCAACCAGCGCCAGGCGTTGTACTGCTCCGACAACAGCAGCAAGCCGTAACGCAGCTCCAGGGCCAGCACGCCGATCAACAGCCAGCAGCCGAGCACATGAGCGGTGCTCAGGGCGCTTGCAGGCAGCGTCGGCGCCAGGCGCCGCAGGGAGATGAAATGCACGACAAACACCGCAGCCCAAACCAGCCAGCCGAAGTTGGCGGCCGGGTGATAACGCGAATGCCAGGCAGCGAGCAACACCAAACCGGCCGCGGGAATCAGCAAGGTGCAGAGCAAGCCCAGCGACGACCACTTCAGGCGCAGTGCCAATACCGTCCACAGCGCGACACTCACGGCGGCGACGGCCAGCAACAAAGTGGCTTGCAGATTCAACGGTGCGAACCGCAGCACTTCGCTGACCCACGCCAGCGCCCACCAACCCGCGCCCCACACCAGCAACACTTCGGACAAGCGTTGCAGACTCAGCCCATCGAAGGCCGAAGCATGGTTGCCGACCTGCAAACGCCAAGCCCCGACGAATGCGGCCAACCCCAGCACCAGCGGCGTCCAGAAACCGCTATGCGCCAGCGGTCGCAACCCTTCGCTGAGCAGCGGGCCAAGCAGATCCGGCCCGGCGAACAGGAACGCAGCGCCACCGATCACCTGCAACAGCAGACCAAAGACAAAACTCACGCGCTGCTTCAGGTACAGGCTCAGCCAGATGATGAACAAACCACTGGCGGCCCACACCGCACTCGCGGTTTGCCATGGCAACACAAACAACACGGCGAGGTTGATCAGCACCAGACCGGCCAGCAACACCACTGACAAGCCGCGCAGCAAACGCACGTCGCTGCGCACCATGTCGTCGCGGGCCGCCAGCAACATCCCGGCGATCAATGCCAGCCCGATCAGTGACGCACTGAGCAAACCGCTCCAACCGGCACTGAACACCGCAACCGACTCACCACCCGCCCCTTGCAGCCGCAACAGGAACAACGCACCGCCGAGCAGTTGCACGGCGAACGCGGTGAACAGGAACGTCCTCGATTGCAGGCGCAGGCCGACGAACAGCGTCGCCAACCCGGCCAGCGCCCAACTGATCGCCGTGCCATGGGTGAAGAAGAACAGTGGCGCCAGCAGATAAAGGAATGTCAGCCCCAGGCAGGCCAGCACCGGCAGTGCTTGGCGCTCCCACTGCGACGCCTGTTCAGGCAACGCTTTGCGTAATTGATAGAAGCTGAACAGCAGCGCCACGCCGAGCATCAACGCCCCCAGCGGAGCGCCATCGACCAGGCTGCTCTCGCCGATCCGCAGCTCACTGAGAAAGGCCAGTGCCGAGCCCAGTTGCAGCAGCAAGGCAAAGGCTCGCGCCAGCGGTCGTTGTTGGCGCAGGCCGAGCCAGAAAATCCCCGCGCCTTCCACCGCCCAGGCGGCTGCGGTCCAACGTGCATCGAGCCCCAGCGGAATTGCCAGGCTGGCGAAGATCACGCCAAGTGCCAAACAGGTTTCCGCCAACAACAGCGCTCGACCACCCATCAGCAACCGGGCCAGGCCCATGTAAATCATGCCCAGTGCCAAGGCGCTGAAAGCGGCGGCAAATTCCAGATGTTCCACCAGCGCGAACTGCAAACCGAAGCCCACCAGCGGCGGTGCGAACAACATCGTGCCGTCGACATAATCACCCTTGCGCGCCGACCAGTGCAGCAGTGCATCGCGGCTATCGTCCTCGGGCGCGTCGCTCATTTCCAGCAGCTTGCGCCGGGCGAACAACAGGCCGATGGCCAGGTACATCAGGAAAAACAGAATCAGGAACGGCTCGGTGCTCCACAGCAATTCCGGCGTATAGGAACGCAGACCCCAGGCCAACCCGATGCCGAAGGTGCCGACAAAGCCGATCAGGTTAAGCAGCCGCCAGGCCTTGAACCACGCGATGGCGAGGATGCCGGTGTTGAGCAAGGCGAAGTAGCTGAACAACGCGACATGGTTGCCAGCGCCGGTGGAGGTCAGGATCGGCGCGGCGAAACCGCCCAGTGCGGCAGCGGCGGCCAAGCCCAAGGCGTTTTGGGTAATGGCGAGAATCGCCGAGAACACTGTTACCACCACCAGCAGTCCCAGTGCAGCCGTGGGGTCGAGCAATGGATGCAGACGCATCGCGGCAAATACTGTCAGGTACAACACCGCGATCCCGGTGCCTTGCAGCATCAACGCATAATTGCTGTTGCGCAGGCGTAACCACCAGCCCAGCGCGAGCAGGCCCAAGGCCGACGCCGCGACACCGGCGTAACGCAACTCGACCGGCACCACCATGCCTTCAGTGGCGTAGCGCAACAGGAAGGCCAGACCGAGGAACAACAGCACCACGCCGACCCGCAGCACGGTATTACCGCCGAACAACCAGTTGCGCGCGCCGCTGATGGCCCGCTCGATGAAATTCGGGCCGCGAGGCGCCGCCGGTTGTTGTGGTTCGCGGGCGACCGGTTCGGGTTTCCAGAGATCATCGGGCAGCGGACGACTCGTTTCGGCGGCCGCCGCCGTGATGGGTTCGAGTTCGGGCGGTAGTTCCCAGATCAGCTCCGGGGCTGCGACAGGGGCTTGCTCGAGAATGATTTCAGGGGATGGAACCGGTTCACTGGCTTCAGGTGTTTTGACGCCCGACACTTCCAGCAACGCCAGTCGCTGCTCGACCGCATTCAGCGCAACCTGCGCTTGATCGAGCAAGCGCCTCTGCTCGGTGGTTTGAGTACTCAAGCCGCTGATGCGGATTGCCTGGCCGATACCCAGCCCGAGCAAAGCGCCCAACAGCGCATCGCTGAACGACTCATCGAGTAGCCAGCCCAGTAGCAGCCCAATCAGCATGAACATCCATTGCATGGTCGATATCCCTAAGCGCATTGGCCAATCCAGAAAGATTAGCGCAGCCCGTACAGCAAAGATCGCAGCCTTCGGCAGCTCCTACAACGACCGCGTTCACCACAATGTTAGGTGAACGCTGACCGTAGGAGCTGCCGAAGGCTGCGATCTTTTCCGGCGCGCCAGTATATCGAGCCGGTCGAAGACTTACTCCAACGCCTTCCAAATATCCGTGGCGTACTCGCGAATGGTCCGGTCGGACGAGAACCAACCCATCCGCGCGCTGCTCAATACCGCCGAGCGCCACCATTCTTTCGAGTCGTGCCAATGAGCCTCGACGCGCATCTGAGCGTGCCAGTAGGAGTCGAAATCGGCGCAGACCAGGAAGCGGTCATAGTCCACCAGCGAATCGATCAGTGTGGTATAGCGGGACGGATCGTCCGGTGAGAACACCCCGCCGCGAATCGCTTGCAGCACGTCGTTGAGTCGATGGGAGGCGGCAATGTCCGGTGCCGCGTTGAACTCATGGTTGAACTTGCGCGCCTCCACTTGCTCGGCGCTCAGGCCGAAGATGAACATATGTTCGGCACCGATGCGCTCGCACATCTCCACGTTGGCCCCGTCCAGGGTACCGATGGTCAGCGCGCCGTTGAGGCCGAACTTCATGTTGCTGGTGCCTGAGGCTTCGAAGCCTGCGGTAGAAATCTGCTCCGACAAGTCCGCCGCCGGAATGATGCTTTCGGCCAGGCTGACGTTGTAGTTAGGCAAGAACACCACTTTGAGCAAACCACGCACGGTCGGGTCATTGTTGACCACCCGGGCGATGTCGTTGGTCAGCTTGATGATCAACTTGGCCTGGTGATAACTGGCCGCCGCCTTGCCGGCGAAGATTTTCACCCGCGGCACCCAGTCGATTTCCGGTTCGGCACGAATCGCCTGATACAGCGCGACGGTGTGCAGCAGGTTGAGCAACTGACGCTTGTATTCGTGGATCCGCTTGACCTGCACGTCGAACATCGCCGCCGGGTTGATCGCGATCCCCAGCCGCTCATGAATCAGGTACGCCAGGGCTTTTTTACTGTGCAGCCGCTGCTCGGCGAACTGTTTACGGAATGCAGTCTTTTCGGCAAACGGTTCCAGCCCTATCAGGCTTTCTTCGGGGTTATCCAGCATATCCGGGCCGAGGGCGTCGACCATCATCGAGGTCAACTCCGGGTTGGCTTGATAGAGCCAGCGGCGGAAGGTAATACCGTTGGTCTTGTTGTTGATCCGTTCTGGATAGAGTTTATGCAGTTCGGAGAACACCGTGCTGCGCATCAGCTGCGTGTGCAGGCCGGAAACGCCGTTGACGCTGTGAGAACCAAGGAATGCCAGGTTACCCATGCGCACGCGTCGACCGTTGTCTTCCTCGATCAACGACACCGCACGCAACACGTCGAAATCGTGAACGCCCTTGGCCCGCAATGAGTCGATGTGCTGGGCGTTGATCAAATAAATGATCTGCATGTGCCGTGGCAGCATCCGCTCCATCAAACCGACCGGCCAGGTTTCCAGCGCTTCCGGCAACAGCGTGTGGTTGGTGTACGACAGCGTGTCGACGGTGACCTGCCACGCCGCATCCCACGCCACGTCATAAACGTCGACCAACTGACGCATCAACTCGGCGACGGCGATCGAGGGGTGAGTGTCGTTGAGTTGAATGGCCGCGTGATCGCCCAGGGTCAGCACCGAGGTGTGCATGTTGCGATGGCGGCGCAGCAAATCCTGCAGGGATGCGGCAACGAAGAAGTATTCCTGACGCAGGCGCAGTTCCTGACCGGCATCGGTGCTATCCGCCGGGTAGAGCACGCGGGAGATACTTTCGGCCCGGGCCACTTCGGCTACCGCGCCCAAGTGGTCGCCAGCGTTAAAGCGCTCCAGGTGTAAATCTTCCATGGCCCGGGCACGCCACAGTCGCAGCGTGTTGACACTCGCGCCGCGCCAACCGACCACCGGGGTGTCATAGGCAATGGCCCGCACGGTTTCCGCCGGGGACCAGACTTGCCTGGATTTGCCGTTTTCATCGGTCACGGTTTCGACACTGCCGCCGAAGCCGATCGGGTAGGCGACCTCCGGCCGCTCGAACTCCCACGGGTTGCCGAAATCCAGCCAGTGTTCGGTCTGCTCCTGCTGCCAACCGTCGACGATGGCCTGGCGGAACAAACCGTGTTCGTAACGAATGCCGTAACCATGGCCAGCGATGCCCAGGGTCGACATGCTTTCCATGAAGCACGCCGCCAGGCGCCCGAGGCCTCCGTTGCCCAGAGCCGCATCGGGTTCCAGCAGACGGATGCGCTCGATGTCGACGCCAAGTTCGGTCATGGCCTCGCGAGCCACATCGAGCAGACCGAGGTTGCTCAAGCTGTCGTAGAGCAAGCGGCCGATAAGGAATTCAAGGGAGAGGTAATAGACCCGTTTCTGGCCTTTACGGTAGATCTGCCGGGTGTGGTCCATCCAGTGCTCGACCATGTGATCGCGCGCCGCCAAGGCGATGGCTTCGAACCAGTCGTGGTCGAAGGCGTGATCAGGGTCTTTGCCCACCGCGTAGGTAAGCTTGGTCAAGACGGCGTCGCGGAATGCGGCCACCTCTGCTTCGCGAACAAGTGGTTCTTGAGTCATCGATAAGACCTCGAGCGAGCGTGAAGTTGTCTGAGCCTAGTCGGTCTGACAGACCATTGAGACTCTGGTTCGGCAGTTTTCCCTGTTAGTGCGAGATAGATCGACATTACGTTGTCGCGTGCCAGAAACAATGCAGGGGCCGTGCCGGACACAGGGATTATTTTGCGCCAAGTGAAAAAATCTGGCGAAAGGTTGTTCAAAAATCCACCAGTCCCGGTATGATCGCGCGCCCTGATGCACACGCTGGTAACAACCGATGATGAAGCCCAACCTGATCGCCGCCGCGGAGATCGATCGCCTCGATACCTGGGCCAAGTACTCTGCCCCGATGTGCGGTTCCTGCGTGTCCAGCTGCTGCACCTTGCCGGTCGAGGTCAAGATCAAGGATCTGATCCGTATCGGCATCGTCGATGAGTTCGAGCGTGGCGATCCGCCGAAGAACATCGCCAAGCGTTTGCAGAAGGAAGGGATCGTCGAACGCTATAACCAGAAGTCCGAGATCTTCACCCTTCAGCGCATGAGCAACAACGATTGCCTGTACCTGGATCGTAAGAGCCGTCTGTGCACTATTTATGATAAGCGCCCGGACACCTGCCGCAATCACCCGAAGATCGGGCCGCGACCGGGGTATTGCGCGTACAAGCCCAAAGAAGTGGTGCGCGAGAGCAATCCTCGGACGCTGGATAAGTTCTGATCCAGAATCCCGCTGTCTGACAGGGCCTCATCGCGGGCAAGCCCGCTCCCACAGGGTTCAGCGCCGAACATAGATTATGTAAACACCACAAATTACTGTGGGAGCGGGCTTGCCCGCGATGGGGCCCGAACTGACACCGCACAAGCCCCAGACAAACAAAAACGCCCCCGACCTTGCGGTCGGGGGCGTTTTTTTTAAGCGCTAACTAAGTCGAAACTCAGTTACCAGCTTTCTTGGCAGCGCGGGTACGCTCGCTTTCGCCCAGGATCTTCTTACGAAGACGAATGGACTTAGGAGTGACTTCGCACAATTCGTCTTCTTGAACGAATTCCAGAGCCTGCTCCAGGGTGAAGCGGATAGGCGGAACCAGAGCGATGGTTTCGTCTTTACCCGAAGCACGCATGTTGTCCAGCTTCTTGCCTTTGGTTGGGTTGACGCCCAGGTCGTTGTCGCGGCTGTTGATGCCGACGATTTGACCTTCGTACACGTCTTCACCGTGACCCAGGAACAGTTTGCCGCGAGCTTGCAAGGTTTCCAGCGAGTAAGTCAGCGCCTTACCGGTAGCAACCGAAACCAGCACGCCGTTCTGACGGCCGGACATGTCGCCGGACTTCATCACGTCGTAACGGTCGAAGATCGAGGTCAGGATGCCTGCACCGGAGGTCAGGGTCAGGAACTCGTTACGGAAACCGATCAAGCCACGAGCCGGGATGTTGTACTCAAGGCGCACACGGCCCTTGCCATCCGGAACCATGTTGGTCAGGTCGCCTTTACGGATACCGATCTGTTCCATGATCGAACCTTGCGATTCTTCTGGCAGGTCGATGGTCACGTTTTCGTACGGTTCGTGCTTGACGCCGTCAACCATGCGGATGATCACTTCCGGACGACCAACACCCATTTCGAAGCCTTCGCGACGCATGGTTTCGATCAGTACCGAGAGGTGCAGCTCACCACGGCCGGAGACTTTGAACTTGTCGGCGGTGTCGCCTTCTTCAACGCGCAAAGCAACGTTGTAGAGCAGTTCTTTGTCCAGACGTTCCTTGATGTTACGGCTGGTGACGAACTTGCCTTCTTTACCGCAGAAAGGCGAGTCGTTTACCTGGAAGGTCATGGAAACGGTTGGCTCGTCAACGGTCAGCGGCTTCATCGCTTCGACGTTCAGTGGGTCGCACAGAGTGTCGGAGATGAACAGCTGGTCGAAGCCGCTGATGCAGACGATGTCGCCGGCAGCTGCTTCTTCAACGTCGATACGGTGCAGACCGTGGTGACCCATCAGCTTCAGGATACGACCGGTACGCTTCTTGCCGTCGGCGTCGATAGCGACAACCGGAGTGTTCGGCTTGATGCGACCACGAGCGATACGGCCAACGCCGATAACACCCAGGAAGCTGTTGTAGTCCAGAGCGGAGATTTGCATCTGGAACGGACCGTCACGGTCGACTTTCGGCGCAGGTACGTTGTCGACGATCGACTGGTACAGCGGAGTCATGTCTTCAGCCATGTCGGTGTGTTCCAGACCGGCAATGCCGTTCAGGGCCGAGGCGTAGACGACTTTGAAGTCCAGCTGTTCTTCGGTAGCACCGAGGTTGTCGAACAGGTCGAAGATCTGGTCCAGAACCCAGTCCGGACGCGCGCCTGGACGGTCAACCTTGTTGATCACCACGATTGGACGCAGGCCGGCTTCGAAAGCCTTCTTGGTCACGAAACGGGTTTGCGGCATAGGGCCGTCTTGAGCGTCAACCAGCAGCAGAACGGAGTCAACCATCGACATTACGCGTTCAACTTCGCCGCCGAAGTCGGCGTGGCCCGGGGTGTCCACGATGTTGATGTGGAAGCCGTTCCAGTTGATGGCGGTGTTTTTCGCCAGAATGGTAATACCGCGCTCTTTCTCCTGGTCGTTGGAGTCCATCACGCGCTCGTCGTTGAGCTCGTTGCGCTCCAGAGTGCCGGATTGACGCAAGAGTTTGTCTACCAGGGTGGTTTTACCATGGTCAACGTGAGCAATGATGGCGATGTTGCGTAGATTTTCGATCACTTGTGTATCTCGATCAGAGGATTCGGTGTGCTGACAAGTCTTGGCAGCGATTTACAGTAGAGTCCGGCAAAGCCGTTACAGCTTGACGGCGGCGTCGGGGGGCCGGTGACGCAGGCCACAGGCAAACAGCCCCGGGCACTTAGCTCGGTCGATAAACGCGCACATTGGCATGCCCCTCACTGAGCAAATGGTGGGCATGCAGGCGACTCATCACGCCTTTGTCGCAATACAACAGGTACTGGCGAGTAGGGTCCAGTTCCTTGAAACGAGCGTTCAATGCATAAAACGGCATCGTCTGCACCTCAATGCCAGCGAGTTCCAGCGGCTCGTCTTCAGCGGCATCCGGGTGACGGATGTCGATGATGATCTGGCCCGCCAGTGCTTCGCTGACTTCTTCGATCTGCAAATCCTGGCCCAATTCGTCGATCACGCGATCGATCGGCACCAGCTTGGCGTTCTCGAGCGCACGCTCGAGTACTGCCATGTCGAATTCTTTCTCTTCATGCTCCACGCGCGGACGCTTGGCGTGGGTCTTTGGGTTCACCGAGATGACCCCGCAGTATTCCGGCATGTGCTTGGCGAAATCGGCAGTACCGATTTCGTTGGCCAGGTCGATGATGTCCTGCTTGTGACTGGCGATCAGCGGTCGCAAGACCAGCTTGTCAGTCACGCAGTCGATCACGGACAGGTTTGGCAACGTCTGGCTCGACACCTGGGAAATCGCTTCGCCGGTAACCAGCGCTTCGATCTCCAGCCGATCGGCAATACGGGAAGCAGCGCGCAACATCATACGCTTCAAAACTACGCCCATATGACTGTTATCGACTTTCCCGAGAATTTCTCCCAGTACTTCCTCGAACGGCACACTGACAAATAACACGCGTTGGGAGCTGCCGTACTTCTTCCAGATGAAGTGCGCGACTTCCATGACGCCCAGTTCGTGGGCACGTCCGCCCAGATTGAAGAAGCAGAAATGGCTCATCAGCCCGCGGCGCATGATCTGGTAGGCGGCGACGGTGGAATCGAAGCCACCGGACATCAGTACAAGCGTCTGTTCCAGGGCACCCAGCGGATAACCGCCGATGCTGTTGTGCTGGCTGTGGATCACGAACAACCGTTTGTCGCGAATTTCGATGCGAACTTCGATTTCCGGCTCTTTGAGCGAGATTCCGGCGGCACCGCACTGACGACGCAGTTGGCTGCCGACGTATTTCTCGACGTCCATGGAGCTGAATTCGTGCTTGCCGGCACGCTTGCAGCGCACCGAAAAGATCTTCCCGGCCAGGGCGTCACCGAAATGCTGCTTGCACTTGGCGACGATGTCGTCGAAGTCGCCCAACGGGTATTCATCGACCTGCAGGAAATGCGCGATGCCCGGCATGCAGCTCAGGCGCTCGGTCATCTCCTTCAGGGCTTTCGGCTCGCTGACGCGGGTTTCCAGCTCGAGATTGTCCCACACACCGTTCACCACCACAGCCGGGTCCAGATCGCGGAGCACGGTACGGATGTTTTTGGCCAACTGGCGGATGAAACGCATCCGTACCGGGCGGCTCTTGATGGTGATCTCGGGGAAGACTTTTACGATTAGTTTCATGAAAACAGCGCGCGCTGGGCCAGCCGAAAAAGGGGGGCGCGGATTATAGCGGAAATTGCTCAAGGTTTAACCAGTTAATGTGCAGAAGGTTTTGCGCGCACCAAAACAGGTCATTTATGGAATTCAACGCTACATTACAGGGCGAGGTTTGGCGCTTTTCGAGGCTTTGCACCTTTATAAGCGTGATATTGGGGCAAAAAACCCATGGTGGGGCACTGGCATGCAATTTGCTCCCTTGTGAGGCAGGTTGCCTTGGCAGAGTATTCGCGCCGGCATCACCCACATTCTAAGGGCATCCACTACTAAGCCCGAAGCCACCCGGAGGACACTATGTCGAAGTCGGTTCAACTCATCAAAGATCATGACGTCAAGTGGATTGATCTGCGCTTCACGGACACCAAAGGCACTCAGCACCACGTGACCATGCCGGCTCGCGATGGGCTGGATGAAGCTTTCTTCGAAGAAGGCAAAATGTTCGACGGTTCCTCCATCGCTGGCTGGAAAGGCATCGAAGCTTCCGACATGATCCTGATGCCGGACGACAGCACTGCCGTTCTCGACCCGTTCACCGAAGAGCCGACCCTGATCCTGGTTTGCGACGTGATCGAGCCTTCGACCATGCAAGGCTACGACCGTGACCCACGTGCGATCGCCAAGCGTGCCGAGGAATACCTGAAGTCGACCGGTATCGGCGACACCGTATTCGTGGGTCCAGAGCCTGAGTTCTTCATCTTCGACGAAGTGAAGTTCAAGTCCGACATCTCCGGTTCGATGTTCAAAATCTTCTCCGAACAAGGTTCGTGGATGTCCGACCAGGACGTGGAAGGCGGCAACAAAGGCCACCGTCCGGGCGTCAAAGGCGGCTACTTCCCTGTTCCGCCGTTCGACCACGACCACGAAATCCGTACCTCCATGTGCAACGCCATGGAAGAAATGGGCCTGGTCATCGAAGTTCACCACCACGAAGTGGCGACTGCCGGTCAGAACGAAATCGGCGTGAAGTTCAACACCCTGGTTGCCAAGGCTGACGAAGTTCAAACCCTGAAGTACTGCGTACACAACGTTGCTGACGCATACGGCCGCACCGCGACCTTCATGCCTAAGCCTCTGTACGGCGACAACGGTTCGGGCATGCACGTTCACCTGTCCATCGCCAAAGATGGCAAGAACACCTTCGCTGGCGAAGGCTATGCCGGCCTGTCCGACACCGCTCTGTACTTCATCGGCGGCATCATCAAGCACGGTAAGGCTCTGAACGGCTTCACCAACCCGTCGACCAACTCCTACAAGCGTCTGGTCCCAGGTTTCGAAGCGCCAGTGATGCTGGCTTACTCGGCTCGCAACCGTTCGGCTTCGATCCGTATTCCTTACGTGTCCAGCCCTCGCGCTCGCCGTATCGAAGCTCGCTTCCCGGATCCAGCAGCTAACCCGTACCTGGGCTTCGCTGCACTGTTGATGGCTGGCCTGGACGGCATCCAGAACAAAATCCACCCTGGCGACGCAGCTGACAAAAACCTGTACGACCTGCCGCCTGAAGAGGCGAAAGAGATCCCACAAGTTTGCGGCAGCCTGAAAGAAGCCCTGGAAGAGCTGGACAAAGGTCGTGCGTTCCTGACCAAAGGCGGCGTTTTCAGCGACGACTTCATCGACGCTTACATCGCCCTGAAAAGCGAAGAAGAAATCAAGGTTCGTACCTTCGTACACCCACTGGAATATGAGCTGTACTACAGCTGCTGATCCGGTAGCGCCGCGCTACGCGGCGTGACAAAAGAGAGGCCTCCTTCGGGAGGCCTTTTTTATGGGCGACCGTCTGTCATCGGATGCCCGGTTGCGTGCATCATGGCCTTCATCCGATAAAGCCGAGATGCCCCATGCACCTACGCCCATGCCTTGCCCTGCTCACCGCCCTGCTGGCCAACAGCGCTTTTGCCAGCCCGGCACCTGCCGCCCTCGCCCCGCTGCTTGGCACCATCGACGAACGCCTGGCAATTGCCGATCAGGTCGCGCTGAGCAAATGGGACAGCGGCAAACCGGTCGAAGACCGGCAGCGCGAGCGCGAAGTCATTGCCGGCGCTGTCGCCCTGGCACCTGCCTATAAATTGAGCAACGAAGCCGTCGAACAGTTCTTCTCGGCGCAGATCGAGGCCAACAAACTGGTGCAATACGCGCACCTGTCTGACTGGCACGCGCAAGGCAAGGCGCCCAACGACCCTCGCCCCGATCTCGTCGGGCAGATCCGCCCGCAACTTGATCAGTTACAAAAACGCCTGCTGCAACAACTGGCCGATTTCAGCCCTTATCGCAACGACCCGCAGTGCCCGGCCTGGCTGGCCAAGGCCAATAAAACCGGCGCCCACGCGCCATTGCGCGAACTCGCCCAAGTACGCGCCACCGCTGAGTTGTGCAGCGCCAGCCGCTGAGCCTGACTGCCGACGTGCGCTGAAGTGCTCTATGCTCAGCGCTTAGTCGTCATGAACGGAACAGGGCCGGACACTTGCCCAACGGCCAATGGAAGCCTGCAATGCGCTCATTGTTGTTATGCCTGCTTGTGCTGATCGCCCTGCCCGCCGCCGCGCAGATCTACAAGTACACCGACGCCAACGGCAACACCGCCTACAGCAATCAACCGCCCGATGGCGTAAAGGCTCAACCCGTGGAGTTGCCACCGCTCAACAGTATCGAGCGCCAGCCATCGGGCGAACCTGTAGCACCTGCGCAAGCCAGTAGCCGTGAACAGCCCGGCAGCGCCTATCAGGTGCTTGAGCTGAGCGGTTTGCCCACCGAAGAAGCCTTGCGCGCCAACAACGGCACGTTCACCGTCAGCGTATTGATCCAACCGCGCCTGCAAGACCCTCATCGATTGAGGCTGTTACTGGACGATCAACCCTACGGCCAGCCGAGCAACGTACCGATCCTGCAACTGGTGAACATCGACCGTGGCGAACACCGCCTCGCGGTTCAGGTGATCGACGGGCAAAACGTCGTGCAGCAAAGCCCCACTGTGACCTTCACCGTACAACGGGTGCATAAGCCTTGAGGTTCTGGCTATTGGTCGCCTGCCTGATCAGCCTGCCGGCCATGGCCGAGGTTTTTACCTACATAGACGCCCAAGGCAATCGGGTTTTCACCGATCAGCCGGGCACCCGTAATGCCAAGCGTGTACCACTGGCGACCAGCAATCGAATGTCGGCCAACCCGAGCGGCGCCGCGCCAGTGACGGCCACGAAAGCCAAACCACTGTTTCATTACGACATGCTTCGTGTGCTGGTGCCGGACCCGGATGCCACGATCCGTAGCACAGCCGGTGAATTGATCGTCAGCGTTACCAGCGAACCCGGCCTGCAACAGGGCCATCGCTACCGTTTGCTGCTGGATGGCCAACCCACCGCCGAGCCCGGCCCGAGCCCAGTGTTCGCCCTGAGCAACATCGACCGCGGCAGCCATCACCTGTCGGTGGAAATCCTCGACGAACAGGGCCGTACCGTCGAACGCACGGCCAATCAACCGTTCCACATGCAGCGCATTTCCCTCGCGCAGAAACGTCAGGTCAAACCCTGCATCCTTACCGACTACGGCCAACGGCCGGAATGCCCCCTCAAAGACAAACCCGAAGAAGAAAAAAGCTTCTTCTGGCGCTGATGCCTGTGTAGGAGCCAGCGGTGCGGCGATCCGACTTGCCGGCGAAAGCGTTCTTAAGGACGCCTTCGCCGGCAAGCCTGGCTCCTACATATTCGACCTTCCTGCCCTTCTTCTAACTTCGTTCAGGTTTGCGCACTATATTGGTGCATTAGAGTGCACAGTACTCACATCACAACCCATTTTGGTTCGAAAGTACCCGCGAAAGCTGGCAGAACGCCACGCAAATGAGCGTCAAACGCCTGTTTCAGGCTCTAAACGCTTCTTTTCGGAGCCTTGGTTTGGTTTTTGCATTTTCCCCGTATCGGCGCGTTATTCATGCGCATGCCCTGCTCCAAAAGAGGTCCTGATGACCATTAGCGACGCACTACACCGCTTGCTACTCGACAACCTGACCACCGCCACCATTCTGCTCGACGCCGAACTGCGCCTTGAGTACATGAACCCGGCGGCGGAGATGCTGCTGGCCATCAGCGGCCAGCGTAGCCATGGGCAGTTCATCAGCGAGTTGTTCACCGAGTCCACCGAAGCGCTGAACTCCCTGCGCCAGGCAGTCGAGCAGGCGCACCCATTCACCAAGCGCGAAGCGATGCTCACCGCCCTCACCGGCCAGACCCTGACCGTCGACTATGCGGTAACGCCGATCCTGAGCAATGGCGCTACGCTGCTGTTGCTGGAGGTTCACCCGCGTGACCGCTTGTTGCGGATCACCAAGGAAGAGGCGCAGCTGTCGAAGCAGGAGACCAGCAAGATGCTGGTACGCGGCCTCGCCCATGAGATCAAAAACCCTCTCGGCGGGATTCGCGGCGCGGCGCAGTTGCTCGCCCGTGAATTGCCGGAAGAAAGCCTGCGCGATTACACCAACGTCATCATTGAAGAAGCCGATCGCCTGCGTAATCTGGTGGATCGCATGCTCGGCTCCAACAAATTGCCGTCATTGGCCATGTGCAACGTCCACGAAGTGCTGGAGCGCGTGGGTCAGTTGGTGGAGGCCGAAAGTCAAGGCTGCATCACTTTGGTGCGCGACTACGACCCAAGCATTCCGGATGTGTTGATTGATCGCGAACAGATGATTCAGGCCGTCCTGAACATCGTGCGCAACGCGATGCAGGCCATCAGCAGCCAGAACGAGCTGCGCCTTGGCCGCATCAGCTTGCGTACCCGCGCCATGCGCCAGTTCACCATCGGCCACGTGCGCCATCGCCTGGTGACCAAGATCGAAATCATCGACAACGGCCCGGGGATCCCCGCCGAGCTACAGGAAACCATCTTCTTCCCCATGGTCAGCGGCCGCCCGGACGGTACCGGGCTCGGTTTGGCCATTACCCAGAACATCATCAGCCAGCACCAGGGCCTGATCGAATGTGATAGCCATCCAGGCCACACCACGTTCTCGATCTTTCTGCCACTGGAACAAGGAGCCACATCGACATGAGCCGTAGTGAAACCGTGTGGATCGTCGATGACGACCGTTCTATCCGTTGGGTCCTGGAAAAAGCCTTGCAGCAGGAAGGCATGACCACGCAAAGCTTCGACAGCGCCGATGGCGTGATGAGCCGCCTGGCGCGCCAGCAGCCGGACGTGATCATCTCCGACATCCGCATGCCGGGTGCCAGCGGTCTGGACCTTCTGGCACGGATTCGCGAACAACACCCGCGGTTGCCGGTGATCATCATGACCGCGCACTCCGACCTGGACAGCGCTGTCGCGTCCTATCAGGGCGGTGCTTTCGAATACCTGCCCAAGCCGTTCGATGTCGACGAAGCGGTTTCACTGGTCAAGCGCGCCAACCAGCACGCTCAGGAACAGCAAGGCCTGGAAGTCCCGGTCGCCCTGACCCGCACCCCGGAAATCATCGGTGAAGCGCCGGCGATGCAGGAAGTGTTTCGCGCCATCGGGCGCTTGAGCCACTCCAACATCACCGTGTTGATCAATGGCGAATCGGGTACCGGTAAAGAACTGGTGGCCCACGCCCTGCACCGTCACAGCCCACGGGCGGCCTCGCCGTTCATTGCGTTGAACATGGCGGCGATCCCCAAGGATCTGATGGAGTCCGAACTGTTCGGCCATGAAAAAGGTGCCTTCACTGGCGCGGCCAACCTGCGTCGCGGACGTTTCGAGCAGGCTGATGGCGGCACGCTGTTCCTCGATGAAATCGGCGACATGCCGGCGGATACCCAGACTCGCTTGCTGCGGGTATTGGCGGATGGTGAGTTCTACCGTGTCGGCGGTCATGTGCCGGTGAAGGTCGATGTGCGAATCATCGCCGCGACTCACCAGAATCTGGAAACCCTGGTGCATGCCGGAAAATTCCGTGAGGACTTGTTCCACCGCCTCAACGTGATCCGCATCCACATTCCACGGCTGTCGGACCGTCGCGAAGACATCCCGACCCTGGCCAAGCACTTCCTCAGCCGCGCCGCGCAAGAACTGGCGGTGGAACCGAAGCTGCTGAAAAGCGAAACCGAGGAATACCTGAAGAACCTGCCGTGGCCAGGCAACGTGCGTCAGCTGGAGAATACCTGCCGCTGGATCACTGTGATGGCTTCGGGTCGCGAAGTGCACATCAGCGATCTGCCGCCAGAGCTGCTGAGCTTGCCGCAGGACTCGGCGCCGGTGACCAACTGGGAGCAAGCGTTGCGTCAGTGGGCTGATCAGGCGCTGGCTCGCGGTCAGTCGAGTCTTCTGGACAGTGCCGTGCCGACCTTCGAGCGAATCATGATCGAGACCGCCCTCAAACACACCGCCGGCCGCCGCCGCGACGCGGCCGTTTTGCTGGGTTGGGGACGTAATACCCTGACGCGCAAGATAAAGGAATTGGGGATGAAGGTTGATGGCGGGGATGATGATGAGGGGGATGAGGGTTAAACACCCTTTAGCTCTTCGTTGACCGCAAGATCCAATCGCGGGCAAGCCCGCTCCCACAGGATTTGTGCCAAGCCCGTCTTTTTGTGGCTGACATCAAATCCATGTGGGAGCGGGCTTGCCCGCGATGCTTTTAGGGGCTCAATGCACCGCAGTAAGGCACCATGAACCGCAATCGCGCATAACGCCCTATTCAAAACCCGCCGTCATCTGCAGAAAAATCCATATCGAAAAAACACAAAAGCCCCGAATGACGGGGCTTTCAGCGCTGCTATACGGCTTTCTGTTGCAACTTGTCAAAAACTGGCACGCCCCCTGCAACAGTCCATTCAGTGATTCAGTTCACTACCCAGTTTCGGGGACCTTGGTACAGGCAGGCCGGGGATTCCCCTCTTTACACCGGGCTCATACCGCAATTGCGACGAGCCCATCCCGTTTTGGGGTCCTTGGTACAGGCAGGCCGGGGATTCCCTCTTTACACCGGGCTCACGACGCAATGCGCGAGCCCTCCCGTTTTGGGGACCTTGGTACAGGCAGGCCGGGGATTCCCTCTTTTATTGCTCTCGGAGATGGATCTCCAGCCGCCAGCGGTCATCGACCTCGCTACCGGCCCATTCGCCCTGCAGCGGACGGGCCGCCACCACCGTCAGCAACAACCCCCCATCACTCAACCGCGTTCGCCAGTTCACGTCCTTGCCGTTGAGCTTAAGCTGACCTTTTTGCGCCTTGCCTTCAGCCTCGAACAACAGCGCCACGCTGCCGTCAACCAGCTCACCGTGGGTTTTGGGTTCGTTGTTGAACCACACCACCAGCCCATCGTTCGTCACCTCGACTTGCTCTAAAACGCTGGGCTCAGGCGCGGTCAGGCGACCGATCATCAGGCCCACCATCACCCCGACAATCGCCAGCGAAGCCATCACTCGCGGGAATAGTTTCGAACGAGGGTCCTTTGGCGGCGTAGAATGCCCGTCATCTTTACCTTCGGAGCCGTGCATGTTTCACGTCATCCTTTTCCAACCAGAAATTCCGCCGAATACCGGCAACGTTATCAGGCTGTGCGCCAACAGTGGCTGCCACCTGCATTTGATCGAACCGCTGGGCTTCGAGATGGACGACAAGCGTCTGCGTCGGGCCGGCCTCGATTACCATGAGTATGCCACCCTGCAACGACATGCGGACCTCGCCAGCTGCCTGGAAAGCCTCGGTCATCCACGGTTGTTCGCCTTTACCACCAAGGGCTCGCGGCCATTTCACGACGCCAGCTTCGCCGAGGGCGATGCCTTCCTGTTCGGCCCGGAAAGCCGTGGCTTGCCGGCCGAAGTGCTCGACGCCCTGCCCGGCGAACAACGCCTGCGGTTGCCGATGCGCGAAGGCTGTCGCAGCCTGAACCTGTCCAACACCGTGGCCGTCGCCGTGTATGAAGGCTGGCGCCAGCTCGGGTTCAAGTAAGGGACACGCCCCCGTAGGAGCTGCCGAAGGCTGCGATCTTTTGATCTTAAAAATCAAAATCAAAAGATCGCAGCCTTCGGCAGCTCCTACTCGAAGGTTTCGTTTGCTCCACGAAAAAAGCGCCTTCAACGGCGCTTTTTTCATGGAGCAAACGAAGCTTCTTTTTACTGAACGGTTGGAGTCTCGCCAGCCGCCTGCATGCGTTGCAGCTCTTGTGCGTACAGCGCGTCGAAGTTCACCGGGGCCAGCATCAGGGCCGGGAACGAACCGCGGGTCACCAGACTGTCCAGGGTTTCGCGAGCGTACGGGAACAGGATGTTCGGGCAGAACGCGCCGAGGGTGTGGCTCATCGAAGCATCATCCAGGTTCTTGATCAGGAAGATCCCGGCCTGTTGCACTTCAGCAATGAACGCCACTTCTTCACCGTTTTTCACGGTGACCGACAGAGTCAGCACAACTTCATGGAAGTCGCCTTCCAGAGCCTTCTGGCGAGTGTTCAGATCCAGACCGACGCTCGGCTCCCACTGCTGGCGAAAGATCGCCGGGCTTTTCGGGGCTTCGAAGGACAAGTCACGTACGTAGATGCGCTGCAAGGAGAATTGCGGTGCGGTTTCTTCTTCGCTAGCTGCAGTGTTCTGTTGGTCAGTCATCTCAGATCCTTTCTGATCTCGGGTCTTGTAGGGTTGGCTATTTCAAGTAAGGCAGTCAGGCCTTGAGCATGGCGTCGAGCTTGCCGGCGCGCTCCAGGGCAAACAAATCATCACAGCCGCCAACGTGGGTGTTGCCGATCCAGATCTGTGGCACGGACGTTCGTCCGGCTTTCTGAGCCATCGCGGCACGCACCTGCGGCTTGCCATCGACCTTGATCTCTTCGAAGGCTACGCCTTTGTTCTCGAGCAGGTACTTGGCTCGCGAGCAATAAGGGCAGTAATCGCTGGAATAGACGACGACGTTGTTCATATCACTTCACCAGCGGCAGATTGTCGGCTTTCCAGCTGGAAATACCGCCGGACAGCTTGGCGGCGGTGAAGCCGGACTTCATCAGCTCGCGAGCATGAGTGCCGGCAGTCTGGCCCATGGCGTCGACCAGGATAATGGTCTTGGCCTTGTGCTTTTCCAGTTCGCCGACGCGAGCGGTCAGTTTGTCGTGAGGAATGTTCAACGCGCCAACAATGTGACCGGCGGTGAAATCCTTGATCGGACGGATGTCGATCACCACGCCTGCGTCTTTGTTGACCAGCCCGGTCAGTTCACCGGTGCTCAGGCTGCGGCCGCCGCCCTGCATCTGATAAGCGATCAGCAACGCCAGCAGTACGACGAAGATACCGACGAGCAAATAGTGGTTAGTGGCAAATTCAATCAGGTGAGCAACCATCGAAGGAGGTTCCAGGGCGTTAAAATGTCGGCCAGTATACACAGCCACTATGGTGGGCCAAACCCCGTCCGGCGGTGACGTGGCTGGAACTTCGCTTTAAACTGCCACTCCCTTTTCCATCGCCTTCTTTTAATTCAGCCACGAGTGGAATCCATGACTACCACGCCTAAACCTTTGGTCCTGATTATTCTCGACGGCTTCGGTCACAGTGAGAGCCCTGAATCCAACGCCATCTATGCGGCGAAGAAGCCCGTTCTGGACCGCCTGTGGGCCACCGTGCCGAACGGCCTGATCTCGGGCAGCGGCATGGACGTCGGCTTGCCGGACGGCCAGATGGGCAACTCCGAAGTCGGTCACATGAACCTTGGCGCCGGCCGCGTGGTGTATCAGGACTTCACGCGCGTGACCAAAGCGATCCGCGACGGCGAGTTCTTCGAGAACCCGACCATCTGCGCCGCGGTGGATAAAGCCGTTGCTGCCGGCAAAGCCGTGCACTTCATGGGCCTGCTGTCCGATGGCGGCGTTCACAGCCACCAGGATCACTTGGTCGCCATGGCTGAACTGGCCTACAAGCGCGGCGCCGAAAAAATCTACCTGCACGCCTTCCTTGATGGCCGTGATACGCCGCCGAAAAGCGCCCAGTCGTCGATCGAGTTGCTGGACGCGACCTTCGAAGCCCTCGGCAAAGGCCGGATCGCCAGCATCATTGGCCGCTACTACGCCATGGACCGCGACAACCGTTGGGACCGCGTATCCCAGGCTTACAACCTGATTGTCGATGGCAACAGCGAATTCAATGCCGCCACTGCACAGGAAGGCCTGCAAGCCGCTTACGAACGTGGCGAAAGCGACGAATTCGTCAAAGCCACCAGCATCGGTGAGCCAGTGAAAGTCGAAGACGGCGACGCCGTAGTCTTCATGAACTTCCGCGCCGACCGCGCCCGCGAACTGACCCGCGTGTTCGTCGAAGACGATTTCAAGGAATTCGAACGTGCTCGCCAGCCTGCGCTTGCCGGTTTCGTCATGCTGACCCAATACGCCGCCAGCATCCCCGCGCCGTCGGCCTTCGCCGCAAGCAGCCTGGACAACGTGCTGGGCGATTACCTGGCGAAAAACGGCAAGACGCAGCTGCGCATCGCCGAAACCGAGAAGTACGCCCACGTGACTTTCTTCTTCTCTGGCGGTCGCGAAGAACCGTTCCCGGGCGAAGAACGCATCCTGATCCCGTCGCCGAAAGTCGCCACCTATGACTTGCAGCCCGAGATGAGTGCCCCGGAAGTCACCGATCGCATCGTCGATGCTATTGAAAACCAGCGTTACGACGTGATCGTGGTCAACTACGCCAACGGCGACATGGTCGGCCATAGCGGTGTATTCGACGCGGCGGTCAAAGCAGTTGAATGCCTGGACCTGTGCGTCGGCCGCATCGTCGATGCGCTGGAAAAAGTCGGCGGCGAAGCCCTGATTACCGCCGACCATGGCAACGTCGAGCAAATGTCCGACGAAACCACCGGCCAGGCGCACACTGCGCATACCACCGAGCCGGTGCCGTTCATCTATGTCGGCAAGCGTGATCTCAAGGTGCGTGATGGCGGCGTGCTGGCGGATGTCGCGCCGACCATGCTGATGTTGCTGGGGCTTGAGAAACCGGCGGAGATGACCGGGACTTCGATACTGGTGTAATCCGGTCGCTCAAACGCCGTCAACCCTGTGGGAGCGGGCTTGCTCGTGAATGCGGAGTATCAGTCGACATCAAAGTTGCCTGACACATCGCTTTCGCGAGCAAGCCCGCTCCCACATTGGTTTTCCGGTGATTTCAACACCGATTCAGCTCCAGTTATCACACAGCCCCAATTGGGCATTTTTTTTGCTGCGCTTGGCGGGCATACTAGGCCGTCCCTTTCCCTGGTGCCGCCCGCCTCTATGCTTCGCGTCCTGATAGCCCTTGCCCTGACTTGCCTGCTTCAACCGGCCTTTGCCGACGAGCGCACGCAAACCCAACAACAGTTGGACGCCACGCGTCAGGACATTGCCGAGCTGAAGAAACTGCTGGGTAAACTCCAGGAAGAAAAATCCGGGGTGCAGAAAGACCTCAAGGGCACCGAAACCGAGATGGGCAAGCTCGAGAAGCAGGTCGAAGCCCTGCAAAAAGAGCTGAAGAAAAGCGAATCCGAGCTACAGCGACTCGATGCTGAGAAAAAAAAACTCCAGAGCGCGCGCATTGAACAGCAACGACTGATCGCCATCCAGGCCCGCGCGGCCTATCAGAATGGCCGCCAGGAGTACCTCAAGCTGCTGCTCAACCAGCAGAACCCGGAAAAATTCGCCCGCACCCTCACCTATTACGACTACCTGAGCCAGGCCCGCCTGGAGCAGCTGAAGAATTTTAACGAAACCCTGCGCCAACTGGCCAATGTCGAAAAAGACATCGGCCTGCAGCAAGCGCAATTGCTGGTGCAGAAAAGCAGCCTCGACAGCCAGCGCGACGAACTCGACAAGGTCCGCAAGGAGCGCCAGCAAGTCCTGGCCAAACTCAGCGACGACGTGAAGGCCCGCGATCAGAAACTGGCGGCGCGCGAGCAGGATCAGGCAGATCTGTCTAAAGTCCTTAAAACCATTGAAGAAACCCTGGCCCGCCAGGCCCGAGAGGCAGAAGAGGCGCGGCAAAAAGCGCTGATCGCCCAGCAGGAAGCCGAAAAAAAGCGTTTACGTGAGGCTCAGGCTGAAGCAGATGCCACTGACGCCCCACGCAAAACCGTTAAATCGACACCCGGTGCACTGGTTTCAAGTTCAGGCGAAACCTTTGGCGGCCCCTTTGCTTCCTCCCGCGGCAAACTTCCATGGCCGGTTGATGGTCGACTGCTGGCGCGCTTCGGTGAAAGCCGTGGCGACGATGCCCGCTCCAAATGGGACGGCGTGATGATCAGCGCCTCCGCCGGCAGCCAGGTGCATGCCGTTCACGGCGGCCGCGTGGTGTTTGCCGATTGGTTGCGAGGCGCCGGGTTGCTGGTGATCCTCGACCACGGCAACGGTTTTTTGAGTCTTTACGGTCACAACCAGACGCTGCTCAAGTCTGCGGGTGACGTGGTAAAAGCCGGTGAGTCCATCTCCACTGTCGGTAACAGTGGCGGACAGGACACACCAGCACTGTATTTCGCTATTCGTCAGCAGGGTCACCCGAGTGATCCGGCGCAATGGTGTCGTGCGCAAGGATAAGTACGCCATCTACTTCAGGAGTTCGTTCGACATGCTGTATTTGTCCCGCCTTACCTCGCTGGCCCTGACGATTGCCCTGGTGATCGGCGCACCGTTGGCGTTTGCCGCTGAGCCTGCCCCGGCGGTCGCACCTGCAGGCACCGCTGCGACCACCAAGGCGCCATTGCCGCTGGACGAGTTGCGCACCTTTGCCGAAGTCATGGACCGGATCAAGGCAGCCTATGTAGAGCCGGTGGACGACAAGACCCTGCTGGAAAACGCCATTAAAGGCATGCTCAGCAACCTCGACCCGCACTCCGCCTACCTGGGCCCGGAAGACTTCGCTGAACTGCAGGAAAGCACCAGCGGCGAATTCGGCGGCCTGGGCATCGAAGTCGGCGCCGAAGACGGTTTCATCAAGGTAGTTTCACCCATCGATGACACCCCAGCCTCCAAGGCCGGCATTCAGGCCGGCGACTTCATCGTCAAGATCAACGGCCAGCCGACTCGCGGCCAAAGCATGACCGAAGCCGTGGACAAGATGCGCGGCAAGATCGGCCAGAAGATCACCCTGACCCTGGTACGCGACGGCGGCGCGCCGTTCGACGTGACCCTGGTCCGCGCCATCATTCAAGTGAAGAGCGTGAAGAGTCAGCTACTGGAGTCCGGCTACGGCTACATCCGCATCACCCAGTTCCAGGTCAAGACCGGCGAAGAGGTCTCCAAGGCTCTGGCGAAGTTGCGCAAAGACAACGGCAAGAAGCTCAGCGGTATGGTCCTCGACCTGCGTAATAACCCGGGCGGTGTGCTGCAATCGGCGGTGGAAGTGGTCGACCACTTCATCACCAAGGGCCTGATCGTGTACACCAAGGGCCGCATCGCCAACTCCGAACTGCGCTTCTCCGCCACCGGCAAGGACGAAAGCGAAGCCGTGCCGCTGGTCGTGCTGATCAACGGCGGCAGCGCCTCGGCCTCGGAAATTGTCGCCGGCGCCCTGCAGGATCAGAAACGCGCGGTCGTCATGGGCACCACCAGTTTCGGCAAAGGCTCGGTCCAGACCGTGTTGCCGCTGAACAACGAGCGCGCACTGAAAATCACCACGGCGCTGTACTACACGCCGAACGGCCGCTCGATTCAGGCGCAAGGTATCGTCCCGGACATCGAAGTGCGCAAAGCCAAGATCACCAACGAGCAGGACGGCGAATACTTCAAGGAAGCCGACTTGCAAGGTCACCTGGGCAATGGCAACGGCGGCGCCGACAAACCGACCGGTTCCAGTGGCAAAGCCAAGGCCATGCCACAGGATGACGATTATCAGTTGGCCCAGGCCCTGAGCCTGCTCAAAGGGCTGAGCATCACCTCCGGCCGCTGAGATGCGCCTGCGGTTGCTCCTTGGTCTGCTGTGCTGTCTGGCGGGTGTCGCTCACGCGGCGCCTGCCACAACAGCGGCCACACCTCACAAGGCTTATCTGAGCCTGATCATCGATGACCTGGGGCAGAACCTGCTCCAGGATCGCCGTGTGCTGGCGCTGCCCGGCCCGGTCACCGCGGCAATCATGCCCGACACTCCCCACGCCACCGAGTTCGCCCGCGAAGCCCATCGCGCCGGCAAGATCGTCATCCTGCACATGCCCATGGCCCCGGCCACCGGGCCGTTTGCCTAGCATCCCGAATTACCTATCGAAGAACTCGAGAAGCGCTTGAACGCAGCGTTCAAGGCTGTGCCGTATACCGCTGGCATCAACAACCACATGGGCAGCCGCATGACCGCGCAGCAACCGGCCATGGCCTGGCTGATGGCGGACTTGCAGCGTCGGCACAAATTCTTCGTCGACAGCCGCACCAGCGCGCAAACCGTGGCGGCCGCGGAGGCGCAGAAGATCGGTTTGGCGAGCGTTTCGCGGGATGTGTTCCTGGATGACGAGCCCACTGAAGCCGCGATCTTCACTCAGTTGCAGACGGCTATCAGCCTGGCGCGAAAGCAGGGTTCTGCGGTAATGATCGGGCATCCGTATCCGCAGACATTGGCGGTGCTTGAACGTGAATTGCCCAAGCTCAAGGCTCAGGGCATTGCCTGGATCGATATCCAACAGATGATCAGCGTGCGCGGCAATCGTGCAACGGCAGCGCACGGCAAGGATGGCCAGTACCGCTTCCCGACCGCCCGGTAATTCCTCGCAGCCCACTCCATTTCGCGATAACTATTTATATCTGTCGGCACACAGACGCGTGCCACGATAGCGCTCACCCCGAATTTCATCACCAAGGAATGGACATGAAATATCTCAGCTTCTTTTGCTTCGCCGGCGTGATTGGCCTGCTGGCTATTTCCGCCGTGCAGGCCCGCGACCTGGGCGAAGACGCCGTCAACGATTCACCGTCAAGAGCCCTGCAAAACAGCGAAAATTTTTATGAGATCTGGAGCGGCGTGGGACGACTCAGCCTCCAATCGGGCGAGACCTGCAGCGCCGTTCTACTGGACACGCGTAACAGACAAGGCCAAGCCACTGGTCCTGCTTACCTGCTCACCAGCGGTCATTGCGTGTTCTTTGAGTACGGTTCGGCGCGGACCAATCTGCCTTTGAAAGCCAGCGTCACCTTCCACTACTTTCATGACGTGCCACAGCGCAAACGCCAATACGCCATCCGAACTGCCCGATGGAGCAGCCTGGTCGGGACCGATCTTGCAGTACTCGAAGTCGACGCGACATTGGCGTCGCTGATACAGGCCGGGGTCAACCCGCTCAAGCTGGCGTCCCATCAAACCTACGAGAGTCAGGATGCGCTTAACATTGGCGCGCCGGGCGGCTTTACCGAACAGGGGCTTCGATTGAGCGCCTGCGCCGAACAAACCGCCGGAACATTCGTCGATCACCCTGGGGTGTTCCCTTTGGCCATGAAAAACAGCTGCGACCTTTACGCTGGCAGCTCCGGTAGCCCGATGCTGAATCGCCGCACCAACGAAATTACCGGCATCGTCAGTAAAGTCGTGGCCTCCCGCAATACCCCATCGCCGCCCGACTGTGAGCACTCGATGTCTTGCAAGGCCGCCCGTTTTAACTACAGCTACTCGGCCAACTTTCTGCACAAGTGCTTTATTGACGGGGTCTTCAACGGCGATGGGGCGGACTGTTCGTTGGAGCCGGTCGAGCTGACTGTCGCGGAGCCCTGGAAGCTCAAGTCATACGTTCATAGAACGCAAAATGCGGATGGGCAGATCGTATTGCCTACCTGGGATTTCAGGTTTTCCCTTGAGGCGCCCTTCTATCGCTATAAAACGGTCCATAACGCCAGGGACTGCAAGGCCCCCGACAATTACAGCGCCGCCACCAGCGCTGAAGATGCTTACATCAATACTGAAATCGGGCCACAAAGCGGCGCACATGCACTGTGCATTATCGGCGTCGCCTCAAGGGAGCAGCAGCTGACAAGGGCGACGTTGAATAACGTGTTTACAAGTGCCGTGTACTTGAGCGCGACGCCGGACACTACGCTTCAGACCACATCGAGATGATTGCTACAAATACCGCCCCATGATGTCGTCCACCACGCCTTCCTTGCGCAGCTGATCCAACGCTGCCTGAAGCTTGGCCACGACGTCATCCGGAACGTCTTTATTCAGCGCCAGGTACAACTCGGCGCTGTTGAAGCGCAGCACGGTCTTGAGCCCGCTCACGCCTTCCTGGCGCGCCAGATAGCGGCCTGCCGGGTCACCGGTGGCCCACAGGTCGATCTGGCCATTGACCAGTTTTTTTGCATTGTCTTGATCGCGCAGCACAACAATCGGTTTCAGTCCTTGCTTGGCCAGCGTCTCGGCAATTGCATCGCCCTTGTAGGCGCCGATCTTGTATTTGCGCGCCTGCTCCAGTGACTCGAGGGTGATCTTGCTATCGGCCTTGGCCAGCAGGATCCAGTCGTCCGGGCCGATAGGGCCGACCCACTTGAAGAGTTTCTCGCGGTCCGGTAACCGCGCCATCACGAACACGCCATAACCAGGCTTTTCCAGGGCGAGCTTGTAGATTCGCTCCCAAGGGAAACGCAGCGTCAGGCTGTAAGTGATGTCGGCGCGTTTGAACATCTCACGGACGATGTCCACGGCAATGCCATTGATGTTCTCGTCCTGAGCGAAATTCTTGCCATTCTTCGCCATGTTGTACGGCGGGAAGTTTTCCGTCAGCAACACCAGACCGGTGCCGGGATTTTCTTCGGCGTGGGCTCCGCTGATGAGCAACAGAGAAGCGCTGGCGAGGACAAGAAGAAGACGTTTAAGCATGTCGGGCTACCGGAATCCATGGCGTGCCCAAGAGTGCCTTGAGCCCGCCATGCTGTCCACTGGCCTGTACTGTTTAGCGCATCACGATGCCGCGATGAGCCATGTAGGCCTTGGCTTCCTGCACGGTGTATTCGCCGAAGTGGAAAATACTCGCCGCCAGCACCGCGCTGGCGTGGCCTTCAAGGATGCCGTCGGCCAAGTGCTGCAAGTTGCCAACACCGCCGGACGCGATCACCGGAATCCCCAGCGCATCGCTGATGGCGCGGGTGACGCCCAGGTCGAAGCCGTTTTTCATGCCGTCCTGGTCCATGCTGGTCAACAGGATTTCACCGGCACCCAGGCCTTCCATCTTCTTCGCCCACTCAACGGCGTCGAGGCCGGTTGGCTTGCGACCACCGTGGGTGAAGATTTCCCAGCGCGGGGTTTCGCCCGGACCGGAAACCTTCTTCGCGTCGATGGCGACGACGATGCATTGCGACCCGAAATGCTGGGCCGCTTCGCCGACGAATTCCGGATTGAACACCGCAGCGGTGTTGATCGAGACCTTGTCCGCGCCAGCATTGAGCAAGTTGCGAATGTCCTGCACGGTACGCACACCGCCACCCACGGTCAGCGGAATGAACACCTGGCTGGCCATGCGTTCGACGGTGTGCAGCGTGGTGTCGCGACCGTCGACGCTGGCGGTGATGTCGAGAAAGGTAATCTCGTCGGCACCTTGCTCGTCGTAACGACGGGCGATTTCCACCGGGTCGCCGGCGTCGCGAATATTCTCGAACTTGACGCCCTTGACCACCCGGCCGTTATCCACGTCCAGGCAAGGGATGATGCGTTTGGCCAGCGCCATGGTGAGTCCTCAGCCTTTGTACGAATCGCAGAAAGCTTGCGCTTCAGCGACATCGAGGGTGCCTTCGTAAATCGCCCGGCCGGTGATGGCGCCGATGATGCCTGGCGCCTTGGCGTCGAGCAGCGACTTGATGTCACCCAGATTGTGGATACCGCCGGAAGCGATCACCGGAATCTTCGTCGCCGCGGCCAGGGCGGCGGTGTACGAAACGTTGCAGCCCTGCATCATGCCGTCTTTGGCGATGTCGGTATAAACGATCGCGGACACGCCGTCGGCTTCGAATTGCTTGGCCAGGTCAATCACCTGAATGGTGCTGATTTCAGCCCAGCCGTCGGTGGCGACAAAACCGTCTTTGGCATCCAGACCGACGATCACCTTGCCTGGGAACGCACGGCAGGCTTCAGCAACGAAAGCCGGATCTTTCACGGCTTTGGTACCGATGATCACGTAGCTCACGCCCGCTTTCACGTAGTGTTCGATGGTTTCCAGCGAGCGGATACCGCCGCCGATCTGAATCGGCAGGTTCGGGTAGCGCTTGGCGATGGCGGTGACCACTTCGCCGTTGACCGGCTGGCCTTCGAAAGCACCGTTCAGGTCGACCAGATGCAGACGGCGGCAACCGCCTTCCACCCACTTGGCAGCCATGCTCACCGGGTCATCGGAGAACACCGTGGAATCTTCCATGCGGCCCTGGCGCAGACGAACACAGGCACCGTCTTTGAGATCGATAGCGGGAATAATCAGCATCTGGCAAACCTTCAAATTCGAGTATTCAGCTTCGCTCGGAAATCAGTTTTTCTCGAGCGCCCACAGGTCGCTTTCGATGCTTTCGAACCTCTCTTTGAGGTGCGTCTGCACATCGAAAATCGCCCTGTTGTAATAGTGCGGAGCAATTTCGCGGGTAAACAGCTCAAGGATTTCAGCCGCTTCGAACGAACCCAGGTCCAGTTCGAAGCGATCCTCCATGAAGCGTTTGATCTTGTGATTGGCCTCGTTCTCCTGTTCGGGAGTGAGGGTCAGGATCGGCAGCTTCTTCTTGACGGCCATTTACCAGCGACCATCCCACGCAGCGAAGTTCTGCAGCAATTGCAGGCCATGGGTATGGCTCTTCTCCGGGTGGAACTGCACGGCGAAACGCGAGCCATCGGCCAGCGCTGCGGCGAAATCGACACCGTAGTGACCGCTGCCCACCACCTGCCGCGCATTGCCGGCAGCAATGTAGTAGCTGTGCACGAAGTAGAAACGCGCCAAGTCCGGAATGTCGTGCCACAGCGGGTGACTCACCGTCTGCCTCACTTCGTTCCAGCCCATGTGCGGGACTTTCAGGTGTTCGCCGTCTTCATGCAGGTCTTTGCCGAAAAACTTCACCGCGCCCGGAAACAGGCCAATGCAATCGACGCCGTCGTTCTCTTCGCTGTGGTCGAGCAAAGCTTGCATGCCCACGCAGATGCCAAGGAACGGACGGTCCTGGCTGACTTCACGCACCAGCGAGTCGAAGCCCAGGCGACGGATCTCCGCCATGCAATCGCGAATCGCACCGACGCCGGGAAATACCACGCGATCGGCTTCGCGAATCACATCGGCATCGCTGGTGATCAGCACTTTGCCGGCACCGACGTGCTCGAGGGCCTTGGCCACCGAGTGCAGGTTGCCCATGCCGTAATCGATAACCGCGACCGTCTGCATTACAGAACGCCTTTGGTCGACGGCATCTGACCGGCCATGCGGTCATCCAGCTCCACAGCCATGCGCAGGGCGCGGCCGAAAGCCTTGAACACGGTTTCGATCTGGTGGTGGGTGTTGGTGCCACGCAGGTTGTCGATGTGCAGGCTGACAAGGGCGTGGTTGACGAAGCCCTGGAAGAATTCCTGGAACAGGTCAACATCGAAACCGCCGACGGTAGCGCGGGTATAAGGAACATGCATCTGCAGGCCAGGGCGGCCGGAGAAGTCGATCACCACGCGCGACAGCGCTTCATCGAGCGGCACGTAGGCATGGCCGTAGCGACGGATGCCTTTCTTGTCGCCGATGGCTTTGGCGAAGGCCTGACCCAAAGTGATACCGACGTCTTCCACCGTGTGGTGGTCGTCGATATGCAGGTCGCCCTTGCTGACAATATCCAGGTCGATCAGCCCGTGACGGGCGATCTGGTCCAGCATGTGCTCAAGAAAAGGTACACCGATATCAAATCGGGCCTTTCCGGTGCCATCCAGGTTGATCGAGGCTTTGATCTGGGTTTCCAGAGTGTCGCGCTCGACAGACGCCATACGTTCGGCCATCACCAGCTCCGCAAAAATCATTGGGGCGAAAAAGGCAGCCATTATAGGGTCGCGGGCGCTAAACAGAAACACGAGAGGTGATATCACTGACGGAGTGAATCCCTTGCTGTCGGGGATAGACATGTCAGTACAAGCAAAAGATCGCAGCCTCCGGCAGCTCCTACACCGACCGCGTCCACACAATGTGATGTGAACGCTGACCGTAGGAGCTGCCGAAGGCTGCGATCTTTTCGGGCATAAAACCAATGTGCCTGATACAACACATGCCAGGCACAAAGCGTCTCTTAGTGGAACAGCACTGCGGTTTTCTGCAGCGTCACCCAAACACCCCATGCCAACGGAATGCCCACCACCAGCCACGCAGCCACCGCCAATGGCTTGGTGCCCGCATCCGCTTTCCACTCCAGCACGGTGCTGGCGTCAGCACCTTTGTCGTGGCCCAGCGCCTGCTCGGCGGCCAGTTCAGCGTCGGTCATGAAGTACTTGTCGGCCACCGGGCGAACCATCAGGTTGCACAGGAAACCCAGCACCAGCAGGCCCGCGAGGATGTACAGGGTGATGTCGTAAGCTGCGGCACGTTCAACGCCGATGCTCAGCTGATATTCACGCAGGTAGTTCACCAACACCGGCCCCAACACACCCGCCGCCGCCCACGCGGTCAGCAGACGACCGTGGATCGCACCGACCATTTGCGTACCGAACAGGTCCGCCAGATAAGCCGGCACTGTCGCAAAACCACCGCCGTACATCGACAGAATGATGCAGAACGCCGCCACGAACAGCGCGACGCTGCCCAGATGACCGAGGTTCGGGATCAACGCATACAGCGCAAAACCCAAGGCGAAGAACACGAAATAAGTGTTTTTGCGACCCAGGTAATCCGAGAACGAAGCCCAGAAGAACCGGCCACCAATGTTGAACAGGCTCAGCAAACCGGTGAAACCGGCCGCAATCGCTGCGATCGAGGCCAGTTGCCCGGCATCCAGCTGACCAAATGTCTGGTCAGTGCCCAGCAATTTACCGGCGAAAACTTCCTGCAACAGCGGCGAAGCCATGCCGAGGATGCCGATACCCGCCGAAACGTTCAGGCACAGCACCAGCCACACCAGACGGAATTGCGGAGTTTTCCACGCCACATTCACATGGACGTGACGGTGAGTGATCATCGAGTTCGACGCTTTTTTCGCCGGAGCAGTCCAGCCTTCAGGCTTCCAGCCAGTTGGCGGAACGCGGTAGGACAGCGCGCCACCGATCATGAACACGAAGTAGATCGCGGCCATTACCAGGAAGCTCTGCCATACGCCCACGCTGGTTGGCGAAGCAAAGTGGCCCATCAGCGCTGCAGCCAGAGGAGCACCCACCATCGCGCCACCGCCGAAGCCCATGATCGCCATGCCTGTGGCCATGCCGCGCTTGTCCGGGAACCACTTGATCAGGGTCGAGACCGGCGAGATGTAACCCAGGCCCAGGCCAATACCGCCAATGACCCCGGAGCCGATCCACATCAACCAGATCTGGTGGGTATAGACCCCCAGCGCCGAAATCAGCAGACCGCCACACCAGCACAGTGCCGACACCACACCGGCCTTGCGAGGACCTGCGTGTTCCAGCCAGCCGCCCCAGATCGCTGCCGAGCAGCCAAGGAAGATGAAGAACAGGGTGTAGATCCAGCCGAGCATCGAGATCGGCCAGTCGCATTGAGACGAAAAGACCTGAGCGATGAAGCTCATGTCCGGCGCGCAAGTCACGGCCTTGGTGACGCCCAGGGCTTTGGACAACGGCAACCAGAACACCGAAAAACCGTAGGCCATGCCGATGCACAGGTGGATGGCCAGAGCGGCCGGTGGTACCAGCCAACGGTTAAAACCGGGCTTGGCGATGATGCGCTCCTTGGAAAGGAACGCGGGCTGGTCGGCTTTGAGGCCGTCCGCCGTGATGCTCGTAGTCATGGTGTTTCCCCCAATTATTAGTATTGTTCGCCAGCCGTACTTCACCCCCAGCCTTAATGCACGCAGGCATGACTGTTTTTTAGGTGAAGCTCCATTTTGGTGCGACATCACGCCGCAGAAGGGACGGACGAACGGGCAGAGGTTACCATTTGCACGTGACAGAAAAACCAAACTGATATCACCTTTTGTATGTCATCTGTTCTCGTACAACCGTAAGAACATGTATTCATACGTAGGAGCTGCCGAAGTCTGCGATCTTTTGATCTTTTGCAACGTGAACAGAAGATCAAAAGATCGCAGCCTGCGGCAGCTCCTATGGGACCAGATTAGCTTTCAAGGGAGACACCATGCCGATCGTTGTCGAGCTGCTGAACCAAGCCACTTATCAGGATCAGCAAGATCTGCAGAAGATCTACCGCGACGCCCCGGACTGGCTGTTTGCGCCATTTACAGGGGAGATGCATCTGATCGAAGACTGCCTGCAGGACGGTTCGCTGATCGCCGGACGCTTCAACGATCGGTTGTTGGGTGCGGCACGTCTGCAACGGCACCACGACGTCTGGCATTTGTCCCATTTATGCGTACGAAAAATCACCCGTCGTCGTGGGGTTGCCGAGCGCATGGTGAACGAAGCGCAGAAAATGGCGTCGCAATCAGGCGCGACATTGCGGCTGTTGGCGCCTGCCGGGCACCTCGAAGCTCAAGCGCTGGCGGCTAAGCTGAAGGTGCCGCTGGATGAGCTCCCGATGTGATCGCTGACCGGTCAGCCACTTCGGAGCGCTATACTCCCCGGCTAAATTTCGAATTCGACTAATACAAGGACTCGCCCATGAAAGCGTTCGGCAAAATCCTGGGTCTGGTACTTCTCGGGCTGTTGCTGATCATTGTGGCGCTGGGCTTTGCCCTGACCCACCTCTTCGATCCCAACGACTATAAAGACGAGATTCGCCAGATTGCCCGCGACAAGGCCCACATCGAGCTGACGCTCAATGGCGATATCGGCTGGAGCCTGTTTCCCTGGCTGGGCCTGGAATTGCATGAAGCCAGTGTTGCAACCCTGGCCAAGCCTGCCGAACCGTTCGCAGACTTGCAGATGCTCGGCCTGTCGGTCCGCGTGATTCCGCTGCTGCGCCGCGAAGTGCAGATGAGCGATGTGCGCGTCGAAGGCCTGAATCTGCGCCTGAATCGCGACAAGAACGGCCACGGCAACTGGGAAGACATCGGCAAGGCCCCGGCGCCAGCCACCCCGAGTACTCCGGCCACGCCGCCCGCCGCCACCGGCGAACCTGCACCAACCACTACCGCTCAGGCAGAAAAACCGGCTCAGCCGATCCGCCTGGACATCGACAGCCTGACCGTCAACAACGCCCGCGTTGAGTACAGCGACGAGAGAACCGGCAAGCAGTTCAGCGCCGAAAGCATCCAGCTCAGTACTGGCCCGGTACATGACTCGACCAACATCCCGGTCAAACTCACCGCATTTCTCGGCACCAACCAACCGGTTCTGCGAGTACGAACCGAGCTGGCCGGCGAGTTGCGTTTCGAGCGTGCACTGCAGCGCTACAAATTCGAAGACATGAAACTTTCCGGTGAAGTCGCTGGCGATCCACTGCAAGGCAAGACCATGACCTTCGCCGCTCAAGGTCAGTTGCTGCTGGACAGGGCTGCCAACGTCGCCGAATGGACCGGCATCAAGATCTCCGCCAACCAGCTGCGCGCCTTGGGTGAACTGAAGGCCAACGACCTCGACAAGACCCCGCAAATCAGCGGTGGCCTGTCGATTGCCCAGTTCGATCTGGCGAAATTCGTCGACAGCATCGGCCAGAAACTCCCGGCGATGGCCGAAGGCAGCCTGAGCAAAGTCGAACTGGCCAGCCAGGTTGCCGCCACGCCGACCAGCCTGTCCCTCGACAACCTCAACCTGAAACTCGACGACAGCACTTTCAGCGGCCGCATCGCTGTCGAGGACTTCGCCAAGCAATCGCTGCGCGTGAACCTCAAGGGTGACACTTTCAGCGTCGATCGTTACTTGCCGCCAAAATCCGCCGAAGCCAACAGCGCGAAGCAGGTGCGTCAGGCCGAAGTGGCCAGCACCGAGAGCGAGGCGATGGCTGGTGCAGGCAGTTCACCGCTGCCGCCCTCACCGACCAAAGGCCCGTGGAGCACCGAGCGTCTGTTGCCGGTGGAACGCCTGAGCAAACTCGACGTGAACGCCGACCTGACTTTCGGCCAGCTGACCCTCGACAAACTGCCGATTCAGAATGCGGCACTCAAGGCCACAGGCCAAGGCGGCCTGCTGACGCTGGAGAACCTGCGCGGCGACCTGTACGACGGCAACTTCGAAGCCAAAGGTACCCTGGACGTGCGCCAGCAAGTGCCGGCGCTGAACATGCAGACGCGCATCAGCAAAGTGCCTGTAGAAAAAATCCTCGAAAGCCAAGGGAAAAATCCACCGGTCCAAGGCCTGGTTACCCTCGATAGCGCGCTGACCAGCAGCGGCAATAGCCAGAGCGTGCTGATCGACAACCTCAACGGCAATGCCAGTTTCGTCATCAACAATGGCGTTCTGCTCAATGCCAACCTTGAGCAGCAACTGTGCAAAGGCATCGCCACCCTGAATCGCAAAACCCTCACGGGCGAGCCACGGGGCAAGGACACACCGTTCGAAGAGCTCAAGGGCAACCTGACCTTCCACAACGGCGTGGCCAGTAACCCCGACCTGAAAGTGCGCATTCCGGGCATGACCGTCAACGGTAACGGCGACATCGACCTGCGGGTGCTGGGCATGGATTACCGCGTCGGCGTGATCGTCGAAGGCGACAAGAGCGACATGCCGGACCCGGCCTGCCAAGTCAGCGAGCGCTTCGTCGGCATCGAGTGGCCACTGCGCTGCCGTGGTCCGCTGGAACTGGGTGCCAAGGCTTGCCGCGTCGACAATGAACGCATGGGACAAGTCGCGAGCAAACTGGCCGGTGAGCGGATCAGCGAAAAAATCGACGAGAAGCTTGGCGATAAAGTCAGCCCGGAACTGAAAAACGCGCTCAAGGGGCTGTTCAAGCGATGAGAGCCGAGCAGTTTTCAACGGCGGTGCTGGACTGGTACGACCGCCACGGCCGCCACGATTTGCCTTGGCAGCAGGGCATCACCCCTTACCGGGTGTGGGTCTCGGAAATCATGCTGCAGCAGACCCAGGTCAGCACCGTGCTGAATTACTTCGACCGTTTCATGGCTTCGCTGCCAACGGTCGAAGCCCTGGCCGCCGCGCCGGAAGACGAAGTGCTGCACCTGTGGACCGGCCTCGGTTACTACACCCGCGCGCGCAACTTGCAGAAGACCGCGAAGATTGTCGTTGCCGAATATGGCGGCGAGTTTCCCCGTGATGTGGAAAAACTCACCGATCTACCGGGTATCGGCCTGTCCACCGCCGGCGCGATTGCCAGCCTGAGCATGGGCCTGCGGGCGCCGATCCTCGATGGCAACGTCAAACGGGTGCTGGCGCGCTTTACCGCGCAAGAGGGTTATCCGGGCGAGCCCAAGGTTGCCAAACAGCTGTGGGCCAACGCTGAGCGCTTCACGCCATATGATCGAGTCAACGCCTACACCCAGGCGATGATGGATCTGGGTGCCACGCTCTGCACCCGCAGCAAGCCGAGCTGCCTGCTCTGCCCCCTGGAAAAGGGCTGCGAGGCGCACATGCTGGGCCTGGAAACCCGCTACCCGATCCCCAAGCCACGCAAAGCCGTGCCACAGAAGCGCACGCTGATGCCAATGCTCGCCAACGGCGAAGGGGCGATTCTGCTTTACCGTCGCCCTTCCACGGGCCTGTGGGGCGGTCTCTGGAGCCTGCCGGAACTCGACGACCTCGACGACCTGCAACATCTGGCTTCGCAGCACTCGCTGGAACTGCGCAGCCAACAGGCCCTGCCGAGCCTGGTACACACCTTCAGCCACTTTCAGTTATCCATCGAACCCTGGCTGGTTCAGGTTCAGGAGGCCGGCCATCACGTGGCCGAGGCCGACTGGCTCTGGTATAACCTCGCCACCCCGCCGCGCCTGGGCCTTGCCGCCCCGGTCAAAACCTTGCTCGAACGCGCGGCCGCCGTATTGAACGCAGGAGAGTCGTCATGACCCGCACCATCATGTGCCGCAAGTACAAAGAAGAATTGCCCGCCCTGGAGCGAGCTCCATTTCCGGGTGCAAAAGGCCAGGACATTTTTGACCACGTCTCGGCCAAGGCCTGGGCCGACTGGCAGAAACACCAGACCCTGCTGATCAACGAAAAACGCCTGAACATGATGAACGCCGAAGACCGCAAATATCTTCAAGGCGAGATGGACAAGTTCTTTTCCGGCGAGGAATACGCCAAGGCCGAAGGCTACGTTCCGCCGGCTGAATAATCCCGTTTTTTCGGGGGTCGGATCGTAAGCGACGGTAATAATTAAAATTTTTTTGAAAACTTTCTTGACGACCCCCTGAAAAACCAGTTTAATGCGCCCCGTTGCCCAGATAGCTCAGTCGGTAGAGCAGGGGATTGAAAATCCCCGTGTCGGCGGTTCGATTCCGTCTCTGGGCACCAAATACCGAAAACCCTGAATCGCAAGATTCAGGGTTTTTTTATGCCCGCGATTTGATCAGGCATCGAGCAAGCGTCTCTCTTGGACTAGTTTTCAGTATTCCAGTGGAAGACAAGATTGCGAGCGGCACCACTTCCTACATCCGCCGTATCACGCCGTTCCTCACCATTGCGAGTCGCGACGACGGTGTACTTGCCAGGTGGCAGCTGAACATAAACCAACGGGCCGGCTTCGCTCAGCGTCAGCACGGGTTGCCCCGGGTCTTTCTGAATGACCAGATTTACATCCGGAACATATTTGCCCTCCGCCCCGATGGAGAAAGTCATGTGCAGGTTGTAGCCCTGCGCTTGTTCAATGGCTCGCGCCTCATCCTCTCCGATCCCCCCGGACAGGTAAGTAATCCCGTTTTGCTGTTGCTGCTGGACTTGCACGCCTGTGCTGTCGATCGGTTCAAGACTGGCTGCGTTAAGCACGACTGGAAACATCAGTACGCCGACAGCGGCGATGGGCAGCATGAATGAATGGACGTTCTTCATGATGGCGACTCCCGGGTTACGCAGAACCCAATCGTTACTCTTTTTAGATTTGTTGCTGAATGTTCAAGTTTTAGATCGATTAGCACTTGGGCTCACTGCGAATCGGACTACGTGATGTGCTCCTCATGCATGGGCTGCCGTCGGCCCGGTCCTGCAAAGCAAATTCGCCTTTCCTTCCGATTTACCAGTAACGCCCGGCATCGCGGACTATCTCTCTCTTGCCATCCTCTTCCGCTTGTTTCCTTAGCCGCGGAAAATGTCATGAGCTCCCTAAAACCCGGTAACACTCAAGATCCACAGATCACTTCACTGCTCGGCAATCTTGGCGAGTTGATCCGTGAAGCGCGTCAGAAGGTGCTGCGAGTGGTCGATACCGTTCAGGTGCAAACCTGTTGGCAGATCGGACGGCATATTGTGGAGTTCGAGCAGGAAGGCGCTCGGCGGGCGGTTTATGGCAAGCAGTTGCTATCGACGCTGGCGAAAGTCCTCACTTCCGAGTTCGGGAAAGGTTTTGACGAACGCAACCTGCGATACATGCGGGACTTTTATCAGACCTTTCCAATTTGGAACGCAGTGCGTTCCGAATTGAGCTGGACCCACTACCGCAGACTGCTACGAGTCGACAACGACAACGCTCGCCACTGGTACATGAACGAATCTGCTCTGCAGAACTGGTCAAGTCGCGCCCTCGAGCGCCAGATCAATACCCTCTATTACGAACGCCTGCTGGCGAGCCGCGACCGGGCCGCCGTCAAACAGGAAGCCGCCACCAATATCCAGCAAATGAACGCCAGCCCTCGGGATTTCATCCGGGACCCCGTGCTACTGGAATTTCTCGGCCTGCCCAATGCGGGTTTGATCCAGGAAAGCGAACTTGAACAAGCATTGATCAATCAACTCCAGGGCTTCCTGCTCGAACTGGGCAAAGGCTTCGCCTTCATCGCTCGCCAGCAACGCATCAGTACCGAGAGCAAAGACTTCTATATCGACCTGGTGTTCTACAACTACCTGCTCAAGTGCTTCGTCATCTTCGACCTCAAGCGCGGCGTACTGACCCACCAGGATGTCGGCCAGATGGACATGTACGTGCGCATGTACGACGACCTCAAGCGCGGACCGGAGGATAGCCCCACCGTCGGTCTCATTCTCTGCGCGCAAAAAGATGAATCGGTGGTGCGCTATTCAGTGCTGCAAGGCAACGAACAGCTGTTTGCCAGCACCTACAGACTGGTGCTACCGAGCGAGGAGGAACTTTGCACAGAACTGGATCGGGAATGGGCGGTGATTGAGGAGCGGTTGTGTGGCCGGGTAATCCGGTGAACGAATTGACCCTTCAAAACTACCTACGCGGCAAATACCCCAAGGAAAACACTGCCTGCGAATGGAAAGAGTTCAAGAACCTTACTCACGCCGTGTCCGGACGCAAAGGTGCAGATATTGCGAGTTATCTATCCGCCATCGCAAATATGGCCGGAGGTCATTTGGTGATCGGCGTTCAGGATTGTTCGCTACACATTGTCGGAGTCCAGCAGCTTCATGACTACACACCTGAAAACATTCGCCAGCGTTTGCTGGGGCGTTGCTGCAATCTGAACTCGGAAGGTTTTTGCATCGAAAGTTTCACTACCAGCGATACCGGCAAAACCGTTTGGGTGTTTCATATCCCCAAGCATAGGCCGAGGCTGCCGGTTTATGCGCACGATAAAGCCTGGCAGCGGCTGGACGATGCATTGACTGAGATGCGGCAGGAACGGCTGGAGGCCATTTTGAATGAGCCAATCGACATACAGGATTGGTCGGCTCAGACGGTATTAGGCGCGACCCACGCCGACCTTGATGAACAGGCGGTCGACGTAGCACGACAGAAGTTTGCGGAGAAACACCGCAATGCTTCATTTGCTGAAGACATTCAAACCTGGGATCTGGCGACTTTTCTGGACAAAGCGAAGCTGACTATTCAGGGATGCATCACGCACTCCGCTTTGTTGTTGGTGGGCAAACGAGAAGCCAGTCATTTTCTGCCAACCCTGGCACAAATCACCTGGAAACTCGCAGGTGAAGAACAGGCATACGAACACTTTGGCCTACCGTTTTTACTGACGACGACTCAGGTGCTGCATCGCATACGTAATATTGACTACAAGCTTTTTCCACAAAACCAATTGCTGGCCACCGAAGTCAGCAAATATGACACTCGCGTTATCCTGGAAGCCTTGCACAACTGCATTGCCCATCAGGACTATCAACTGCGCTCACGCATTATGGTCGTAGAGCGCGTCGACAGATTGGTATTCGAAAATGCTGGCGGTTTCTATGAGGGTGAACCTGAGGATTACTTTAGCGGCGAGCATACGCCAAGCCGCTACCGTAACCCTTGGCTGACCCAAGCGATGGTCGGCTTGAACATGATCGACACCATGGGTTTCGGTATTTCCACCATGACTCTGTCCCAACGTAGCCGGTACTTCCCACTGCCGGACTACAGCAAGTCCAAGGAAAACAAAGTTGTGCTGGAAATTTACGGGAACGTGATCGACGAAAACTACACCCGTCTATTGTTAGAAAATCAGGATCTGCCATTGAATACAGTCATGCTGCTGGACAGGGTGCAGAAAAGACAACCCATCACAGAAAATGCCGCGGTCTTGCTGCGCAAGCAAGGGCTTATTGAGGGGCGAAAACCGAATTATTACGCGGCCGCCCAAGTGGCGCGCAGCACGGGCAACCAAAGCGACTATATTCGCAACCGGGCTTTCAATGATGGCTACTACAAAGATCTGATTCTCGACTATTTGAGGCAATATGGGTCAGCATCACGCATTGAGCTAGTCGCGCTAATCCTAGACAAACTGTCGGATGCTTTAGACGAAAAACAAAAGCAGAACAAATTTCGCAATTTGCTGCACTCGATGTCGACACGCGACCAAAGTATTGAAAAATCAGGTAGTTTGCACAAAGGCCGCTGGATTCTCAGGAGTTTTACTGACGCCATACCGTAGACAAACTCTAGACAAACTTTCGCTCTAAATGGGCCCGGTTTGCAACGGAGCACCAATGAGACAACAAACCCTGCTCACGCAACTTCCAACGATCCAACTCGGAAAATCGCCCTCCAGTGCCGCCGGAGAGCCGTTCAACGAACCCGCCACCGACGGCTTCATCCTTGGCGGCTTCACCTGGCGGCATGCGAATCAAGACCCAACCCGTCCGGTGGTGATCATCAACGCCGCTACTTCAGTCCGTTGCCGACACTACTCGCGCTTCGCCGATTACCTGTTCGCCAACGGCTTCGACGTGATCACCTATGACTACCGCGGCATCGGCGAGTCGCGCCCTGCGTCACTGAAGGGGCTTGAGGCCTCATGGTCCGATTGGGGCGCGCTGGATTTCGAGGCGATGCTGCAAAGGGCGCAACGCGAGTTTGCACAACAACCCATCAATGTCGTCGGCCACAGCTTCGGCGGTTGCGCGGCCGGGCTGGGAGCCTCCGGGCATGTGATCCGACGCTTGGTGACGGTGGGTGCGCAGTTCGCTTACTGGCGCGACTATGCCCCTGCTCATCGCTGGCGAATGTTTGGCAAGTGGCATGTGGTGATGCCATTGATGACCATGCTGTACGGCTACTTTCCCGGCAAACGCCTCGGCTGGCTCGAAGACACCCCGGCCGGTGTAGTTCGCGACTGGAGCAAGCCCACCGCCCGATACGAGAAACGCCCCAGCGGTCGTGTCATCCACGCCAAAAACGGCCAGCTTCCCTTCGCCAACGTCACAGCCCAGACCCTGGCGATCAGCCTCAGCGACGATCCCTACGGTACGATTCCGGCGATCGAACGCTTGCTCGGCTACTTCACTGGCAGCACAAATACCCACCTGCGAATCGCCCCCGAAGATATCGGCGAAGAAGAAGTCGGACATTTCGCCTTTTTTCGCAGCGCATACCAAGCCACACTATGGCCCATTGCATTGTCCTGGCTGCAGACCGGCGAGCTGGCCCCCGATACACCCGGGCGGCGAGTGCCACGCAGTTGATGCATGCGCCCTCTCAACGAATTACGGAACGACGCCCATGGCCTCCGCCAACAAGCAGAACAAACGCGCCTCCCGCGCCAAAGCCAAGGCCAAGCAGAACCGCACCCAGCGGGCTGCCGCGCCGGTCGAGCTGGACCCGAACGACGATCGCATCGACTTCGAATCGGTGGACCTGACCGAACTGTTCAAAGAAATGATCGATGCGGCAAAGATCAGTCAACAGGCGATGTGCGCGGCCTTTCTTGAACACCCACTGCTCGCGCTGGTGCTGGAACAGGAAGGCGAAGAAACCGCGACAGACTTCATCATCGCTGCGCTGATCGAGTATCGCCAATGGTCCACCGAAGCTGACGAAGCCAGCGCCTTGGCGTGGATCGAATCCCCGGCCTTCCAGGCTGACTACGTGGCAGCGTCCGAAGTCATCGCGGCCCAAACCCAACAGAAACCAAACTGAGTTCCCATGGCATCCCTGAACAAGCAACAGAAACGCGCCAAGCGCGCAAAGGCCAAAGCCAAGCAAATCAATATTCACGGCAGAAAACCCGCCGAACTGGATGATGACCTGGGCGAACTCGGCGAGCCGATCCCGGAATACACCTTGGCGATGTTCAGCAAAATGCGTGACGTCGAGGCCACCAGCCGCAACGACATGCTGCTGACCCTACTGTCGAACCTCGCCGAAATCATCAGCGACCATCCAGAACTGCTGGACATGGAAAACGCCGACAACGAAGCCATGGCCGCCACGCACCTGGCCGCCGACATGCTGATCGACTACCGCATGTGGGCCGATGGCATGGACCGCGACGCCGCCCAGGCCTGGCTGACCGATCCGCAATTCATCACTGACTTTGGCGATGCGCTGGACAGTTATCGTCAGTCGCTGGACTTGCCGGTGGAAAAGGCTGAGTAAGGCCACTCTGGAAGTAAAAACGGCTGCTTGTCATCTCTGACAGCAGCCGTTTTTTGTAACCATTGAAACTGTCGTGACTATCACAACCTTTCATCAGTCATCGTGTATATCCCATTGACATATCCCAACAAAATTCTATGCTTCTGACTTCAAGCGTCAGCAAAGCGCAGGAGGCCTGCCATGGAACAAACCACCCTTTTTATGAGCAATCGAAGCCAGGCCGTCCGCCTGCCCAAAGCTGTCGCAATGCCCAGTGATGTGAAGCGTGTCGATGTTATCGCTATCGGCAGGACTCGCCTCATCACCCCGGCAGGAGAAGCCTGGGATAGCTGGTTCGACGGCGAAGGCGTGAGCGCAGACTTTATGGCTGACCGTGAGCAACCAACCGATCAGGAGCGTGAGTCGTTTTAATGATCAAATTCATGCTCGATACCAACATCTGCATCTTCACCATCAAGAACAAGCCACAGGTTGTACGCGAAGCCTTCAATCGTCATCACGGCCAGCTATGCATAAGCGCTGTCACCTTGATGGAGTTGATTTACGGTGCAGAAAAATCTGCCGCACCGGAAAAAAACCTCGCTGTCATCGAGGGCTTTGTTGCCCGTCTTGAGATCTTGCCTTTTGACTATGAAGCAGCAGCACACACCGGAATGATTCGCTCGGAATTGGCTAAAGCAGGGACACCAATAGGCCCTTATGACCACATGATTGCCGGCCACGCACGCTCACGAGGGTTCACCATCGTGACGAATAATCTACGGGAATTTGAGCGTGTATCCGGTTTACGAGTTGAAGACTGGGTGCACCCCGCTTGAATCGAGCACAACAGACAAAACAAAAACGGCCGCTTGTCATCACTGACAGCGGCCGTTTTGCGTTACGCGGTACGAATCAGCTCAGCACCACCGCGCCCACTTTCTGCAGCTTGCGACGACGAGCCACGAACAACCCGGCAGCCACCACCGACACACTCAGCAAACCAGTCGCGAGGATCTCCACGCGATGGGCGTCCTGGAACAGCATGATGGTCAGGGCCGCAACGATGAATATGATCACCGCGTAGGTCAGGCCCGGGAACAGCCACATGCTGAAGGCGATTTTTTCACCGCGAGCCATACGCTGTTTACGCATGCGCAGTTGTGAAAACGCGATCACCAGGTACACCAGCAGCGCGATAGCGCCGGAGCTTGCCAGCAGGAATTCGAACACGGCGGCCGGGGCCACGTAGTTGGCGAACACTGTAAGGAACGCTGCACCGGTGGACAACATGACGGCCCAGTACGGCGTGCCGCTCTTGTTGGTGCGCTGGGAAACGGCCGGCGCATCGCCGCGTTTGCCCAACGAGAACATCATGCGCGAAGCAGTGTAGAGCGCCGAGTTCAGGCAGCTGGTTACCGCAACCAGAACCACAATATCGACGATCAGCTTGGCATTCGGGATACCCATGCGTTCCAGCACGGTCTGGTAGGAACCGACGCTGGCCAGAATCGGGTCGTTCCATGGCACCAAGGCCACAACGATGAAGATCGACACGAGATAGAACAAACCAATCCGCCAGATGACCGAGTTGGTGGCCTTGGAAATTTGCTGGCCAGGGTTCTTCGATTCCGCGGCCGCGATGGTCACGATCTCGGTACCCATGAAGGAAAACATGGTGGTCAGAATGGCCCCCAGCACCGCGCCCATGCCGTTTGGCAGGAAGCCTTGAGTGTCAAACAGGTGCGACACGCCGCTGACCTGGCTGGTAGGCAGGAAGCCGAAGATCGCCAGAATGCCAAGACCGATAAAGCCGATGATCGCTACGACTTTGACCAGGGCGAACCAGAACTCGAACTCTCCGTAGTTCTTCACACTGAACAGGTTGGTCACCGTCAGCAGCAAGGTGATGACCAGCGTGAACGCCCAGATTGCCACGTCAGGGAACCAGGCATGCAGGATGGTCGCGGCGGCGTTGGCCTCCAACGGAATGACAAGCACCCAGAACCACCAGTAGAGCCAGCCGATGGTGAAACCGGCCCAGTGACCGATTGCGCGGTCGGCGTATGTGGAGAAGGAGCCAGTGTCCGGCGAGGCGACGGCCATTTCGCCAAGCATGCGCATCACCAGCACCACCAGCATACCGGCGGCGGCATAGGCCAGCAGTACGGCTGGACCGGCAGCTGCGATGGCATGACCGGAGCCGACAAACAGCCCGGCACCGATCACCCCGGCGATCGACAGCATGGTCACATGACGCGGTTTGAGCCCCTGTTCGAGGCCATTGGAGGAGCTTTGGCTACTACTCATTGAGACTACCTTTGCAAGTAAAGCGATGACGTCGGCCCGGTCTGACATTCCTTCTCGTAAAAAGAATCCAACAGGGCGTTTCTTATTCTGCACGCAATAATTGCGCCAAAATATTTCATACGCCCGCGACACGGGGCCTTCGCGCGAATCGAGCAGTCATCGCAAGTCATTGAGATTAATGGCATTTCGCCAGAACGTTACCCTGCCACCCACTTCAAGGAACGAATCAGCGCACCAGAAACACATCAAAAAATTCGGGCACGCACAATAAAAGTTCAGATCAGGAACGTTTGTCCGGTTAGCGCTTCCAACACCCCGCCAAAGCTGGCAACATCGCGCCTTTTTTTACGCGATAGCCACGCCCAAGCGTGTTCAAACGGCTGTTCGGTTGTTGATGGGGCGACAGTCTGCTGTGCCGATGCGACAACCTGCCACATGCCACCCGTTTACCGTCCGTAGCGCTGTTGGCTGCCATTCGAACGCTATGCTAGCTTGGCCGCCTCGCCAGGAAGGCCACCAACAGCAGGAGCGCAAAACACTATGAGGAACGCACATGGCTGAGGCCACGCCCGCGCTTGAAATCCGCAACTTGCACAAACGCTACGGACAGCTTGAGGTGCTCAAAGGCATCTCGCTGACCGCCCGCGACGGCGACGTGATCTCGATCCTGGGTTCCTCCGGTTCCGGCAAGTCCACGTTCCTGCGTTGCATCAACCTGCTGGAAAACCCGCACCAGGGCCAGATCCTGGTAGCCGGTGAAGAACTCAAGCTCAAAGCCGCCAAGAACGGCGAACTTGTTGCTGCCGACGGCAAGCAGATCAATCGCCTGCGCAGCGAGATTGGTTTTGTATTTCAAAACTTTAATCTCTGGCCGCACATGAGCGTGCTCGACAACATCATCGAAGCCCCGCGCCGCGTGCTCGGCCAAAGCAAAGCCGAGGCTATCGAAGTCGCCGAAGCCTTGCTGGCCAAGGTCGGCATCGCTGACAAGCGTCACGCCTACCCGGCGCAACTCTCCGGCGGCCAGCAGCAACGCGCGGCCATCGCCCGCACCCTGGCGATGCAGCCCAAGGTCATTCTGTTTGACGAACCCACCTCCGCCCTTGACCCGGAAATGGTCCAGGAAGTACTTAATGTCATCCGCGCATTGGCCGAAGAAGGCCGCACCATGCTGCTCGTGACCCATGAAATGGGCTTTGCCCGTCAGGTTTCCAGCGAAGTGGTGTTCCTCCACCAAGGCTTGGTAGAAGAACAAGGATCGCCGCAGCAGGTGTTCGAAAACCCGCTTTCGGCACGCTGCAAACAATTCATGTCCAGCAACCGCTAACGGAGCTACCCGCATGCAGAACTACAAAAGAATCTTTCTGGCCGCTGCTGTCACCCTGGCCTTCAGCGCCGGTGCCGCCGCCGAGACCTTGAAGATGGGCATCGAAGCGGCCTACCCGCCGTTCAACAACAAAGATGCCAGTGGCAATGTCGTCGGCTTCGATAAAGACATCGGCGATGCCCTGTGCGCCAAGATGAAAGTCGAGTGCACCGTGGTTACCTCCGACTGGGACGGCATCATCCCGGCCCTGAACGCCAAGAAGTTCGACTTCCTGATCTCCTCGATGTCGATCACCGACGAGCGCAAGCAAGCGGTGGACTTCACCGAACCGTACTACTCCAACAAACTGCAGTTCATCGCGCCGAAAAACGTCGACTTCAAAACCGACAAGGCTTCGTTGCAAAGCAAGGTGATTGGCGCCCAACGCGCGACTCTGGCCGGCACCTGGCTGGAAGACAACATGCCCGGCGTTGAAGTCAAACTCTACGACACCCAGGAAAACGCTTACCTGGACCTGACCTCGGGTCGTCTGGACGGCATCCTTGCAGACAAGTACGTCAACTACGAGTGGCTGAAAAGCGACGCCGGCCGTTCGTATGAATTCAAGGGTGACCCAGTGGAAGAAAGTGACAAGATTGGTATCGCCGTGCGTAAAGACGACACCCTGCGCGCGAGGCTGAACCTTGCCCTGAAAGAAATCGTCGAAGACGGCACTTACAAGAAGATCAACGACAAGTACTTCCCGTTCAGCATCTATTGATTCTGAGCTGCATGACCGGCGCCGTTCTCTGACGGTGCCGGTCCTTCGCAATGCCTGCCGCGATTTGAAAAGAAATCCATGATTATCGACCTCTACGGATTCGGCCCGGCGCTCGCCGCTGGTGCGCTGATGACTGTGAAGCTGGCACTCTCGGCCTTGTGCCTGGGGCTGGTGCTCGGTCTGCTCGGCGCCTTGGCCAAGACTTCCCCGTACAAGCCGCTGCAATGGCTTGGCGGCACTTATTCGACGCTGGTTCGCGGCATCCCGGAATTGCTCTGGGTGCTGCTGATCTACTTCGGCACGGTCAACCTGATGCGTGCCCTGGGCGAGTTCTTGGGCAACCCCGACCTCGAACTCAACGCCTTCGCCGCCGGCGTGATTGCGCTGGGGCTGTGCTTCGGCGCCTACGCCACGGAAGTGTTTCGCGGTGCGATTCTGGCGATTCCCAAAGGTCACCGTGAAGCCGGCGTGGCCCTGGGCCTGTCGAAATTCCGCATCTTTACCCGGCTGATCATGCCGCAAATGTGGCGCATCGCCCTGCCGGGCTTGGGCAACCTGTTCATGATCCTGATGAAAGACACCGCGCTGGTCTCCGTCATCGGCCTGGAAGAAATCATGCGTCACACACAAATCGGCGTGACCATATCCAAGCAACCGTTCACCTTCTATATGGTGGCCGCCTTCATGTATCTGGGCCTGACCATTCTGGCCATGACCGGCATGCACTTTATGGAACGACGCGCCGCTCGCGGCTTCGCGAGGAGCACCCAATGAACTGGGAAGTCATCATCAAGTGGCTGCCGAAACTGGCTCAGGGCGCGACGCTGACCCTGGAACTGGTGGCCATCGCCGTGATCGCCGGTTTGCTGCTGGCGATTCCACTGGGCATCGCTCGTTCGTCGCGACTCTGGTACGTGCGGGCATTCCCCTACGGCTACATCTTCTTTTTCCGTGGTACGCCGTTGCTGGTTCAGCTGTTCCTGGTCTACTACGGCCTGGCGCAGTTCGACGCGGTGCGTAACAGCTCGATGTGGCCGTACCTGCGCAGTCCGTTCTGGTGCGCCACCGCGACCATGACCCTGCACACTGCGGCCTACATCGCCGAGATCCTGCGCGGTGCGATCCAGGCAATTCCGCCGGGCGAGATTGAAGCGGCGCGGGCGTTGGGCATGTCCCGGGCCAAGGCGCTGTTCTACATTATGCTGCCGCGTGCGGCGCGCATCGGCCTGCCGGCCTACAGCAACGAAGTGATCCTGATGCTCAAGGCCAGCGCCCTGGCCAGTACGGTGACCTTGATGGAATTGACCGGCATGGCCCGCACCATCATCGCCCGCACCTACCTGCCGGTGGAGATCTTCTTTGCCGCGGGCATGTTCTACCTGCTGATGGCTTACGTGCTGGTTCGTGGCTTCAAGCTGCTGGAGCGCTGGTTGCGCGTCGATGCCTGCCAAGGGCGTTGATTCCTGCGTGCTGACGGGCGAGGCCTTGCTCGCCCGTTTCACCGCGCTGGATGCTTTTCTGATCGAGCATCAGGCGCTGTGGAAGCCTCGACCGTTTACTTATCTGCAATTGCCTTGGGAAGCGTCCTACCCGGAGTTGGCGTTCTGGCTACGCCGGCGGTCGCTGGAGGATGCGGAAAGCAGTCATAACCAACCTTGTTTGCTTGATGCGCCGAAGCCGTTTGCTTCATTGGCGGCGATGTCTGCTGAACTGAGCACGGTGGATGAATTGCCGAGTCGTGCGCTTGAAGCAGCGGGTCATCGCTTGAATGTGGATGTGCCTGGACGCAAGTGGCAGCAGATCGAAGCGTTCACCAGTTGTTTGCAGTTTGCTCATGCACCGACGCATTGGCTGGACTGGTGTTCCGGCAAGGGCCATTTAGGGCGACGCTTGCTGCAAACCGGGCAACAACTGACCTGCCTGGAATACGACCCAACGCTGGTTGCCAGCGGTCAGGCACTCAGCCAACGTCATCAATTGCATGCGCTGCATGTCGAGCAAGATGTGCTCGCGCCTGGTGCAGCCTCCTTATTGAACGCCGATCACACGCCCGTAGCGCTGCACGCTTGCGGTGATCTGCATGTGCGACTGATCCAGCTCGCCAGCGCAGCCGGTTGCAAACAACTGGCCATCGCACCCTGCTGCTACAACCGGATCAGTCTGAACACCTATCAGCCGCTTTCCTCTGCGGCTGAGCGCTCCGACCTACACCTTTCCCTCGATGACCTTGCGCTGCCGATGAGCGAAACCGTCACCGCCGGCGCTCGCGTCCGACGCCAGCGCGACACCTCCATGGCCCGGCGCCTGGCGTTCGACCTGCTGCAACGACAACTGCGCGGCGTCGACGAATACCTGCCGACCCCTTCTCTGCCCAGCGCCTGGCTGGACAAACCTTTCGCCGATTACTGCCGCGATCTGGCCGCGCTCAAAGACTTATCCACAGTCGGTGCGCCAGATTGGACTAGACTGGAAGCCGCCGGTTGGCAGCGATTGGCCGAAGTGCGCAACCTGGAGCTGCTGCGAGGCCTTTTCCGACGGCCGCTGGAACTGTGGCTGGTACTTGATCGGGCACTTTTCCTCATTCAGCAGGGTTATACCGTTCGCCTCGGCACCTTCTGTGAAACTCCACTCACGCCGCGCAATTTCCTACTCCTTGCAGAACGTCCTTAAACAGCCACAGCCTGTGGATAACTCTGTTGATGGAATTATCGTGGATCCAATATCCACGCTGTTTTACGCCTAAAACACTGCTGGTCATTTTTTGTTCACACAAATAAAAAACCCGCAAAACAGGCATTTGCGGACAAATGAGAACGAGTCTACAAAATCGTAATGAACAGGTAGTCGCCCCTGGTCCATTGTGCATAAGCATTTCATCAAAACGACATAGCCGCCGAATACCGGACACCCATAGCGGGAAATTGCGCCTTGCAACGGCCTTGCTATACACGCATACAAGGGCACCTCGAAAACCACCTCGCCGCTGCCCCGCAACGCGCCGAACAAGCTGAAGCAGAACTGCGAGCCATGCAAAACAGCCGAGCCTGGTGCCCCCTCAGAAACTCAAGAAAGTGCTGGTTCGCGCCAGATCAAACGCCTGCATAAAAATAGTCTGAATTCAGGGGTTTACAGAACCAACCCAATCGCTATAATCGTCGCCCTAACACGCCGGTATAGCTCAGTTGGTAGAGCAACTGACTTGTAATCAGTAGGTCCCGGGTTCGACTCCTGGTGCCGGCACCATACAAAACGAAGCCCTCGCAGAAATGCGAGGGCTTTGTTGTTTCTGGGGCTTGGAAACTCCCCCGGAAGCTGCCAAATTGCTGCGATAAGACCAACAAAGCCTTATCTCCATCGACAGCCCAAACATTGCCCGCGCGCCTCTACCCGTTACAATTTCACGTCAGCGCAACGTTGACGGGCTCTTACACCTACCTATAATGCACCCCAACACACCCGCCAAGCCTAGGTTGACCCAGTCAGCAAGCTCAAATCGTGCGGGTTTTTTTTGCCTGGAGAAAACTACATGAGGCCCTTCGACAAACCGGCCCTCAGCGTAGAACAGCAATTGGAACTGCTAAAGCAACGAGGCCTGCACGTCGCCAACGACGATCGGGCCATGCGCTTTCTCGAAGTGGTCACGCTGTTTCGCCTGAGCCCCTACATGCGCCCCTTCCAGGAGGCGGGTCCCGAACACACCTTCAAGCCCGGTAGTACACTGAAGGTTGTCGTCGATATCTACCGCTTCGATGGTTCGTTGCGACGCATAACCATGGATGCAATCGAACGTGTCGAAGTTGCCATACGAGCGACTATCAGCAATCACATGTGCCCTAAGTATGGGCCTGACTGGATAGCTGACGTTTCAGTCTTCTCCTCGTCATACTCGCATTCTGATCTACTGCGCCCCCTGCAAAATCAGCTGGACAAGGAACGAAAAAAACTTGGACGTGAGATTGATCGCATAAAAAAGAGCCGTCAGGCTGATGGAGTCCAGCAACAACGGATTGAAAATCGCATGCGCGATAACTATTTCCGATTCTATGGGTCGACTTATGCCCATCCTGAGTTGCCGCCCGCTTGGGCTGTTCTGGAAGAGCTCAGCCTTGGAACGGTATCCACCCTCTTCAATGCCATAGGCAAAAGCGCCGACAAGAAAGCGATCGCTAGCAGATTCAATCTGCCCTTTGAAGTATTGGCCTCCTGGCTCCACACCCTGACCTTCATCCGAAACTGTTGCGCCCACCACTCACGACTATGGAACCGAGAGCTCTCGATTCGACCATCCTTACCCAAAGAATGGATCATCCCAAATGCACCTGCCGACCGGCCTCAACCCAAGCAGCGGCTATACATCGTATTGACGATGCTGGCCTATCTAACCGACTTGATCAGTCCAGACAGCCAGTGGAAGTTTCGCTTGGCCGAAATCATGGATCAGCAGGAACTGGGCTATTTGAGACTCATGGGATTTCCAAATGATTGGAAACGCCAGCAGCAATGGTGTCTGGAGTAAGTAAGCCAGAAACAGACTGCGATTAATTTATCTCCTGCTTGATCACTCAAGCCAGAAATCGTGGTCTGTTCCCATCGAACCCGTTCGTGCGTCGCAAGCACTACGCACTTAGCTGCTTTATCCAGTCAAGGCTCGCAACGGTAGAGCCGGAAGGACGGTATTCACAGCCGATCCATCCTGTGTAGCCGCGCTGCTCCAGCGCCGCGAACAAGGCAGCAAAGTCGATGCTCCCCGTTCCCGGTTCGTGACGACCCGGGCAGTCGGCAATTTGCACATGGACTGTTCTGTCATAAAACCGGGCCAGAACATCTGCTGCATCTGCGGTCAGAATCTGGGCATGGTAAAGATCGAGAATCAGCCCAACACTCGGGAAGGTCTCCAGCACCTGTTGCGCCTTGCTGAAGTCAGACATGTAGTAGCCCGGCATCGCCTGCGAACTGATCACTTCGATAAGCGGCCGCAAACCCTGATCTTCGAAGTACTTGACCGCATACTCCAGGTTACCCCCGAAGATAAGCGCCGCCTCATCCTGCGTCGTAACGCCAGACATGATGTGGACATCCGAACACGCCAGCGCCTTTGCATAGCTGGCGGCCTGGAGCAACCCGCTGCGAAACTCTTCTTCCTTACCCTGCAAGGCAGCGATGCCTTTGGTAACGCCAGCCGGTGCAGCGAACTGAATCAGCGGCAGACTGTATTGAGCCAGGTGGTCGGCCAGAAGACTTGCGTCGAATTCATAGGGCGACGGGAACTCCACCGCCCGAAAACCAGCTGCTGCGGCAGCTTCGATGCGTTGTAGAAAAGGCAACTCATTGAATTGGAAACCGAGATGAGCATTGAACTTGAGCATTGGCAAACATCCATGTAGTGATTTATGACTTTTATATACATTGTAACTGCTTCATGAACCCCACATTCAAAGCGCCTATCTGATCCCGAATGGTGTGTTCCCGATTCCATCGGGAGCCATCGACTCCTGGTGCCGCACCATACAAAACAAAGCCCTCGCAGAAATGCGAGGGCTTTGTTGTTTCTGGGGTTTGGAAAATCTGGTCTTAGTGACCCGCACTCTGCCCACCATCGACATGCAAAATCTCGCCGGTGACAAAGTTTGCGCTGTCCAGATACACCACAGCCTGAGCAATATCGCTGATCTCCCCCATGTGCCCAACCGGGTGCAAATTCCCCAGGGCTTCGTGGGTTTCCTCACCATGCATCGGCGTCTTGATGATGCCCGGGGAAACCGCATTCACCCGAATCCCGCGTTTGGCGTACTCAATGGCCAAGGATTTGGTCGCCGCATTCAAGCCACCCTTGGTCAACGAAGCCAATACCGACGGCACACCGTCAATCGCATGGTCCACCAGGCTAGTGGTGATGTTGACGACGTGGCCGCGGCCCTGTTTTTCCATCTCGGTGATCGCGAGTTGGGTGATGTAGAAGAAACCATTCAGGTTCACCGACAGCACCGCTGCGTAGTCTTCGTGGGTGTAGGCGGTGAACGGCTTGGCGACGAAGATCCCGGCGTTGTTGACCAGGGTGTCGATGCGGCCAAAACGTTCAATCGTTTCACGGATGACTCGCTGGGCGATCGCCGGGTCGCCGATGTCGCCGGCAACGGTGTAGATGTCCGGGTCGGTGGATGGCTGGATTGAACGCGAAGTGGCGACTACTTGGTAATCGAGATCACGGAAGGCCTTGACCATGCCTGCGCCGAGACCTTGGGAGGCGCCAGTGATAACGATGACTTTTTTAGAATTGCTCATGATGAACCTCTACTAATAAATGATGGTTTGAAAAGTGATCAATCAGGCTTCGGCAGGGGATTTCGCCATTTGCCTCAGCATCTGTTCGTAGTACTCGACCGATTGCGAACCGGACACCAGGTGACGACCGTTAAGCACCATGGCCGGTACCGAATTGATGCCGCGCTCGTGGTAAAACGCTTGAAGTTCACGCACCTCTTTGGCGAATGCTCCGGAGGCCAACACCTCGCCTGCACGCTCCGCATCCAGCCCCGCTTCAGCAGCCAAACGCACCAGCGTCTGGTGATCGCTCGGGTTCTGGCCGTCGGCGAAGTAAGCGCGTAGCAACGCTCGCTTGAGTGCGATCTGCCGCCCTTCCTGCGACGCCCAGAACAACAAACGGTGAGCATCAAAGGTGTTGTAGAAATGGCTGCGCTTCTCCAGATCGAACTTGAACCCGATGGCCTCACCGCGAGCGATCTGCATCGCTTTGCTGGCGGTGACTTCATCGGCGGTGCGCCGGTACTTGCGCATCAAATGCTCGACCGCGTTCTTGCCTTCCGCTGGCATGTCCGGGTTTAACTCAAAGGGCTTGAAGGTCAGCTCGACGGAGACTTCACCGGCGACGTTCTCGATCGCTTGCTCCAGCGCAGTGGCGCCCAAGGCGCACCAGGGGCACACCACATCGGAGACGAAATCGATGGTGACGGACGCGGTCATGACTGCCCTTGCGCCTCAGCCAGTTGCTTGCGGTACTGGGTAGTGGTGATCCCGGCATAGCCCCAGTTATCGGTGTCGACCTCTTCGATCACGATGTGGGTCAGGTCCGGGCGTTTGTTGAGGACGCGCTCCAGGGTTTCAGTGATTTCAGCGATCACCTGAGCTTTCTGCTCTGGGGTAACGCCATCGCGGGTGATGCGTACGCTTACGAAAGGCATGGGGAAATCTCCAGTGGTCTTCTCATCGGAATGATGAGGAGGCGTTGGAGAGGAATGTATGAGGTTGGGTCAGGGGGATAAAGGTGGGGGCGGGAACTTCATTAGTTACTTGGTGTAATGACTACATCGATATCGATTGGAGACGCCAACGGAAAATATGGCCTAACCGTAAGGCTCGCCAGCGGTCAAAACGGGCTTCAATCCATGCTGATAAACCTCATCGTATTTTCGAAGAAAAATGCACCGCAGCAAGTGGCCGCTAATTTTGCCGGTGATCGACAAACACAAAAAACGTTTGCATCAAAAATGATCAATCGGCTAATCTCCATTTATCGTAAATTTTAGATACCGCCTAAAAATGGGATAAATGCTCATGGCACTTCAATTCTTTGATAGCCCGTTCCATGTCACGCATGACGAGGAAGTCGCCAGCAAAATGGCGTTGAAAATGGAGCTATCGATATTCATCACTGATTGCATCAAAAAACTGGGCCTCAAACAGAGTGAGGCTGCATCCAGGTTAAATGTGACCCAATCACGCGTTTCCGAGCTAACCACTGGCAAGATCGAGAAATTTACGATCGATGCAATGATGGACATGCTGGATAGACTCGGATTTCGCACTACTTTTACGTTGCCGTCCAACGATGCCGGGGCCTTACCTCAGATCGTCATTTCACAATCTCACGCCTGCTAGACGTTGTAACCCATCTTTCGAAGCTCCCTTTTCAGTTCCTTCAACCGGTCTTGCGCAACAGCCATTGCGTGACGATCGGTTCCATTCGTCGTCTTCACGAATGAATGAAGGACGAAAATGGTGTCCGCATACTTCGCAATGTAGATGCATCGGTATGCCGGGCTGCCATTGATAATCAACTCAACAGCCCCCGCACCTACTGAACTCAGTTGCTTTATTGCCAGCTCTGGATCACCGCTGTACTGCACACGCATCAGATCTTTCCCGAACTCATCCTGTACCCACTCCGGCAAATCCTTGTACTCACGTGTTGCCGCCTCACTTACAAATGCAAATCTCTTCAAATGATGGATTCCTACCTGGAACAGTGGATGCCCTCCGAACATCTCAGTAGACGATTTAAAGGGTGCTGTTTAGTAGTCATCGCAGGCTATTTCCGCAGTAGGACTTAGCCACTTTTGATGTAGTCCATTTAGATACGTGCGCAGTTTTTCCATTTATGCGACGCGTATTCGTCCAGCGACACAGAAGACCCCGAACGCATCGGGGCTTTTTGCGCTTCGTTGGGCTTCACATCTCGCTGACTTCAAACACAAACGAGATCTTCCGACTGCTCGCACTCCAAACATACCGAATGTGCTTCCCTTGCTTCGGAATGGACACAGCGGGCGGTCGAAACGCCGCTACACATTCATGGCCCGGCAAACGAACGCTGTTGTAAAGCAATCCCCAGGACAGGGTTTCGCGCAATTGGCGGGCGAAGGCCTGGGCTGGGCCGTACGCGGTTGGGTCCGGGTCATGAAGGTGAGGATAGTTTTGCCGGATGTCATGCAGCGGTTTGACGACCCGGTTGACGTAGGTGCGCATGGTCAACTCGAGGTCCGGTTCGTTGGTCGCGGCGAGGAAGCGTTCCTGGTGATAGCTCGTCTCGGCGATGGCAGCGGCCTGGCTGCTGGCGGCGTAGTAGACGCCGAAGGTGCCGTCGGTGAAGCGGCTGGTTTTGCCGATGTGGGTGAACGCGGCCATGACGGGCGTGGAGCCGGGGCCGGAGATGCGGTCTTCGGGGCGCACGCGGGAGAGCACGCCGGCTTCTTCCATCAGCCGATCGTTGGTCAGGGCTTCCAGCGCGTAGGCGGTGGTCAGGTCTTCGGGGTCGAGCACGTCTTCGAACAATGAGATCGGCGGGAAGCAGCTGTTGACGATCCGATAGGCCCGCGGCCACTGCGGGTCGGCCAGCTCCGGCGCCATCAACCGCGCACTCCGTCGAGGTAGCGGCGCACGTCAGCGATGTCGACTACGCGGCCGGCCAGCATGTAGGACAGCGCCGACTGGCCATTGAACGGCGCGGCGGTGTTGGGGCTGCTGACCCAGGTGTAGGCTCGCTCGCGGCTGTTGCTGAAGATAATGCTCAACGCTTTGTGGATACCCATCAAATACGAGATGCGTTCCAGGGTGTCGTGGGGCAGGCGCACGTTGGGCGGCAGGTGTTTGTACTTGTAGAAAGTGGTGTTGCCGACTTTACCCAAAAGGGTGCGTTGTTGCTCGGCGGTGCAGCCCCAGCGTTCCATTAGATTGAAGAAAAATTTGAGCGCGACTCGACCGGCTTCGGGAGTCTCGAGTTGTTGCTGTGGGCTGAGGACGATGGTTGAGGCGGGCATGGTGGAGGCCTCCTTGGATATGCGATGTGTTGATTTCAGGTTAGTACATATGCGAACAAATATAAAATTTTAATTCGCAAACGTATTAATCTCGAAAAGAGACTTCTCGCAGATTTTCCGCCCCCTGAAGACGCCGACACACGGTCCCAATACACCCGTTGACACCCGCCTATTACGGGCAGACAATTTAATCGAGAGCGCGAAACCGACTGCCATCAGGTGGCGATAGTCGATGTAGGAGCCCCGTTGATGACCTGAAAATCAGCGCTCGGGTAAACCTCTCCTCCCCTGCTTGAGGGAGCACAATATCAAGCACCTATTCATGAAAGCAGCCTGATCAGGCTGCTTTTTTTTGCGTTGGAAAAAGGTTTCGCTGATATCCAGAAAATGTCCACACATCCCCATTCAGGCCAATTTTTGACCCCGATCACCTACCCCCCACCAAAAAACCCGATCCTGTGTAAGCCTCCAACCATCGGACGCAGAATCATTTCGCTACTAAACTCGGGACAAGCATGCTCAGGTGCAGGATCATAGCCAGCACGCGACCGACGCCCACCGGGGCGATCAGGTACACAACAATAGCCAGCCCACTTTAGAGGGCATTACCCAAATGGATAGCAGAACCTTACGTAACCTCATGCGCATTGTGCAGACCGGCTCATTGTCGGCGGCGGCAGAGCATTCCTGTTTGACCGTGCAGGCATTGGCCGCGCAGTTGAACAAGGTCGAAGAGCAGTTCGGTTTTCGGTTGTTTCGTCGCTCCAACAAGGGGCTGACTCTGACAACGCAGGGCACGGAGCTCACGCCCTACATGGACAAAGTGTTGGTCGCTACGCGGCAACTGGAAGAGAAAGTCGCCGCGCTCAAGGTGCCTGGGCAGCGCACGCTCAAGGTTGCGCTTAATACCACGCTCTCGGCCGACTTCAACCGGCGCATGATCGGACGCCTTATTGAGGTGTTTCCTGATTATCAGCTGGAATTCAGCTACGCCGAGTCGATGGAAAACCTCAGCAAGCTGAAGAATGAGGACTTCGACCTGGCCGTGCTGATCGGGCCGCAGCAGCCGGGGTTACCCAGTATTGCCCTGCCCCATGTACAGGTGCAGGTGGTCGGTGCCCATTGCGGTCAGGAAAACGATCCGCTGATGCTGCTCGGCAATAAGTTTCAGGTTCGGCCTGCCGACGATTGTCCGTATTCCCACAGCTTCTTGCGTTTTCTCGACGCCGGCCTTGGTAATTACGAGTCAGGCAAGCGGATGATCTATTCCTGCAGCGAGACCCTGACCCTGTCGTTGATCACGCAAATGGACGGCCTCGGCATGGTTTCCCGTGAGGCAGCCCTGCGTAACGGCCTGACCATTTTCCCGGGTTTCGAAGATTCTCTCGAAGTGCGGTTGGCGGTCAATAACCCCGAGTTGTCGGGCCAGGCCCTGAACGACGTGGTCGCTCTGTCGCTACATGAACGATCCGAGCGCAATGTACGCAGCCGTCCCAACCGCCACACTGAGAAAGAGGTTTTTGCTGAAATACGCACATAACAACGTCGGAATCGCTGCATAGAATTCCGGGCGATCGAGCTGCACCTGTTGATCCTTGATCAACAGCGGCGTAAGGCTGATTGCAGCGACGATCGCCACCGGCAGGTATTCCAGCGCCCGGGCGACCAGGGGTGGCCAATGGTCAGTGCTCACCTGCAGCGGCAACGCGCGCGGCAGGAACGTCACGACCATCATCAGCACGACGACCAGGATCAGGAACGTTTGGTCAGGCATACACCCACCCCGCAGCCCACAAATGTGGCGATGAACACGTTGAAGGGTGAGCTGCCGATCAGGCTCAGGACACCCATGCAGGCGACCGCGGCCAATGCGGCGATCAGTTTGTTGCGGGTGTTGCACAGCGATACCAGCACGTAGAGCATCATTGCGGTGAGTGCATAGTCGAGCTGATATTTGATCAGGTGCGCCGCGTACTGCGCGCAGATCGCGCCCAGCAAACCGCCCAGCACCCACGACGTGTGGCAATACAGATTGAAGCCGATCAGGTAACGCACATTGACCGGCGTGCCCTTGCCCAGCTTGACGCTGTGGAAGGCAAACGATTCATCGGTCAGCCCGCCGGCATAACACCAGCGCTCGAGACGACTGAGCCCCATCGCCTGCAAGGCCTTGGCCATGTAGACCGACATCAGCATGTGCCTTGCATTGATCAGAAACGTGGTGAGGATGATGGTGGTCAGCGACGCGCCGCTGGAGATCAGCGCCAGGGCGGCGAACTGCGAGGCACCGGCGTAGACGAACAGGCACATCGCAACCGGCAGCCATACGGGCAATCCGGCATTGACGGCCATCAACCCGAACACAAACGACACTGTGAAGTAGCCCGCAATCACCGGGCTGGCTTCAGCGAACGTGCGCGAGGGCTGGGGCTCGACCATCAGCGGCTGGCTGCTGGACGTCTCATTCATAGGTCCCTCTCAAAGGTAGTTTCGCCGCATGGCTCGCAAAAGCCCTGGGCACTCCAAAAACGTTTGCCGGCAAGGTTAGCATCGTCAACGAACAGGAACATCCGCAGCACACCGACCCGTTTCATGTCTGCCGACGCCGCTTCAACCAGACGTTGACCAACACCCTGGCTGCGATAAACCGGGCTCACCGCCAGGTGATTGATGGTGCCACGGCTGCCGAGCATGCCGCCCAATACCGCGCCGACCACTTCGCCACAGACATCGAGCGCGAGGAACGCGGTGGTGGTTTTCTGCACCAACACACCGCGCAGGCATTTGGCGTCCTGCCATTCACAGAACGACACTTCTTCGAATTGCCGAAAGAAGCGCTCCAGGCGCTGGGCATCCTTGGCCGTCGCGCGCTGCAGCATCACCGGTGCAGGGCACTCGGCGATGTGCATGGGATCTAGCTGTTCAGCGAACAATGTCGAAAGCGGTCCCGGGCCGCGAGAAGGAAATTGCCAGAATCTGCCGATAGGCCATTTCGTGAGCGTGGGTGTTGCGTGCCGGTGTCACGTAGTGACGCATATCGCGATCGAGGAAGTAGGTGGTGTCGAGGATTTCCAGATAGGTCGTCGCCGCCAGTTGTTCCTCCTGGGCCGAATACAAACGACTCTCCGCCCCATCCACGTTGTTGCGGCCCCAGAAATGCACACCGCTGAACGGATAACCGTCGCAGTGAATACCTTCAGGGGTAATTTCCAGTTGCTTGCCTGGCTTGATTTCGATGCGGATCTGATGGATCTGGCATTGCCAGATTTCGTCGTGCAACTCTGGCGGCAATACGTTTTTGTACACCTCGAAATCCGCATCGATGAGGCTACGCATCACCGGCGAATTGATGACTTCATTGGAGAAGTCCTGGAAGTGCCGCTCCAGTCCGCCGACGTAGCTGTTGTTGGCCTTCGATTGCACGTAGGCGCGGTGTTCCAGCTGCGTCAAGTCACGGGTGACCGGGTTGTATTCAAAGTCGCTGTAACGACGGAAACGCATGCCCGCATCGGCCTGGCCGTAATAACTGTCCGGCTCCATGCTTTCCCAACTTTTGGTCAATCTGACGAAGTCGGAAAAATGACCGAAGAGATTGAAGTCGGCTCCCTGGACGTTGACATATTTGTCGCGCCGTAGCGATTCGCCAACTTCTCTGTTCAAAACGATCATTACTAGGTCTCCACTGCATTTAGCGGCTTAATCTAGTAGGTGCGGGATTTGCAGCCCATGAGAAAGAATTTCAGGCATATCAAGCGTTGATTGAAACGCGGTATGAAGTTGCTTCAATTCGACTTTTTACGATCGAAAACAGCCATTTTTCGTATTTTCTTACGGTCATGAGGCGAAAAAAACCCCGAGCCAGTCGGGGTCTTTATCGAGTTCGAACTCAGCCGATCATCAGAAGATGTTGATCGGGTAATCCACAAATACGCGCAGTTCGTTGCCGCTGACGTTGTACTCGCTGGATTTCTGCGACACGCGCAGGATCGAGCTGCGTACCTTCACGCTCAGGTCTTTGGCCGGGCCACTTTGCACGACGTACTTGAACTGGTTGAAGATTTCACGCTCGGTGCCGCCTTCGCTGGTGGAGGTGGTGATGTTGTCACCGCGCACGTAGGCAAAGTTGTAGCTCAGGCCAGGAACACCGAAGGCGCTGAAGTCCAGACCGTAGCCCAACTGCCAGCTGCGTTCGTCTTCGGCGTTGAAGTCGGACCAGTAGGAGTTCGCCAGGTAGATAGTGTTGCCGCCGTCGCCGACGCGACCTTGATCCTTCTGGTAGCCGCCGTAGGCGTAACCCAGGTTGCTGTCGCCGGTGCTGCGTTGGTGAGCGAGAGTGAACGAGTGCGGGCCGGTGGCGAAGGTCGCTGCCAGGCTCCAGATCTTGTTGTCGTCGCCGGTAGCACCGCTTTCGCGGACGTAGGAATCGTCCAGCTTGGTGCGGTAGCCATTGAAGTCCAGGGTCAGGGACTGATCCTTGTCGATCGGGAACACGTAGTTGGCGTTCACGTACTGTTTCTTCAGCACGTCTTCGACGTCGGACGCGTACAGCGCAGCCTTGAACTGTTCGGTGAACTGGTAGCTACCGCCCAACACGTTGATCGACTTCAAGCCACCGCTGTCACGGCCTTCAGCACTTTTGCGCGATTCGGCGGTGAAGCGACCTGCGTTCAGCTCCAGGCCTTTGATCTCCCTGGAGGTGATCAGGGTGCCGGTGTAGCTTTCTGGCAGCAGGCGCGAGTTGTCATAGTTCAGCACCGGCAGGGCCGGCATCTGGTCGCCATAGGCCAGCGTGGTGCTGGAGAGGCGGAACTTGACTGCCGCGCCACCCTTCGACAGGTCGTCAGCTGCGTTGCCGCTATCGCCCTGCTTAAAGAAGTCGATACCACCGGCGCCGCTGCGACCCTTGCCACCATCTAGACGCAGTGCGTACAGACCGAAGGCGTCCACACCCACACCGACGGTGCCTTGGGTGAAACCGGACGAGAAAGTACCGATGGCCGCTTGGCCCCATTCGGCTTTGTCCTGGTTGCCGTCTTTATAGTCACGATTGATATAGGCGTTGCGCAGCAGCACTTTGAGGCTGCTGTCTTCAACAAAACCCTTGGACTCGGCCTGGTCGTTAGCCATGGCCTGAGTGGCGCTCAACATCCCCAATGCGATCAGGCTGATTCGCTTGTTCAACATGTTATTTTCCTTATTACGGGTTGATACGCGCTGTGTCGAACAACTGAAATGGCGCTATCGCGCTCTTTTTTCACTCAAAAACAAAAAGGCCCGCCCACGAAAATTCGCGGGCGGGCCTTTTATTGTTTTGTGAGTCATGGCGGTTAGCCACAGGCGTGGGGCGCATCCTATCCGCGCCCTTAATAAGGTGTCAATTTCAGGAATCGTCTGTGAATAGGCGAAAATCGTCTAAGAAATCACTTGTCAACGATAGCCAATTGCACGGTGTGGCTGTCGACGAATTGTTCGAAATGCGTGACTTTGCCATCGGCCAGGGTCCACAAGTGAGCGACTCGAGCATTCATCGGGCGACCGGTGGTTTTGTAGATTCCGCTGTAATTGCCGTAGGCAAACACCTTGTCGCCCTGTGCGACGTAGTTCTCGACCTTGAACTGAAAATCTTCCCACTCGGTGGCCAGGCGCTTGAAGACATTTTCGACGATAGCGTCGAAACCGACGTAGGTCCCGGCGTAGGGGAAACCCGCCGCTTCTGTCCAGCGGGCGTCATCGGCCAGCGCCGCGGCGGTATTGCGAGCGTTCTCCTGGGAGTTGGCGCCTTCGTACGTGCTTTTGATCAGGCTCAGGTTATCCATGGTGACTCCAGCTGAATTCAATGGGCGCAGCCATCGAGGCCACAGGTTTGAAACGCGGATGAAGACTCTTTCGCCGCAAACGACTGACCCAGCCATTGGGCGAAAGCTTGCGGCTTGCCGAGCCACGGGCCGATGTCGACCAGGGTGAACTGGCCATCCTGTTCCAGCGCAAAAGTCGGGAAACCCTGTCCACCGACCTTGGCCAAAAGTGCGCGACTGTCCTTGATATGGTGCTCGATGTCGGCTTCATCAAATGCTTGTTGGAACGCCTCAGGTTCAAGGCCGGTCTGTGTGGCGAGTTCCAGCAGAACCGCTTCGTCAGTGATGCGTTGACCTTCCACGTAATGAGCCGTCTGCAAACGCCCCAGCAACGCTAACCCGCGGCCAGCGATCTGCTCGGCTGCCAGCACAGCGGCAATCGGCGGCGCGGAATCGAACACTGCCGTCTCATCGCGCAGCAGACCCTCAAAATACGCCTCGCCAAACGGCTGGCCGGTGTACTCGGCGATGCGTCGGTCATGGGGCATGACGTAATTGCGCAGTTGTGGCGAAACGGTCTGGCGGTTGGCGCCGGTCATCATGCCACCACCATGGGCGATCACCGGCAACACGCTTTGGGCGGCCTGCACCAGCGGTTTGGCGCCGTAACACCAGCCGCACAATGGGTCGTAAATGTAGTGAAGGATCATGGGAAGACTCCGGCAACAAAGTAGGAAAACTCAATGCCGGCAGATTAATCCCCAGACAGTTTCGGAAAAACGCTGGAATGGCTTTCAGTCTGTTTCATGAATCGGTCGAATGCTTTTCGTTTTCCGCCGGGTTATGGCCGTTAGCAAGATCAAGAGATCGCAGCCTGCGGCAGCTCCTACGCCGATCTATGTAGGAGCTGCCGCAGGCTGCGATCTTTTGATCCTGGCGTCATAACAAGCGCCAACATTTCCAACAGACAAAAAAAAGCGCCGCCTTCCCGGCAGCGCTTTTATCAATCCGTTGTTTTTCTTCTTATCCTTCCATCACATCCCACAGTGCTTCCAGTTCCGCCTCGCTGAATAAACCAGCGGGGTAGCGCTCGATCATCATCCGGCGCGGATCAGGTTCCCTGATCTGACGCGTTCCATTGGACTTCAACCACTGCGCCAAGACCTGGAGCGATTCGCTGTTAACTGCCAGGGGATGCATTGCGTGCTCGCTCACGACGTTCATTTCGGCGTTCATCTCAGCGCTCTCTCCTGGTTTGTGAGCGGCTAACTTATCCAAGGTTTATGACAGAACATCGAAGTTCTCTCCCTCCCCGTGTTACCCCATCGAAGATACAAGAGCTGTGCCAATGTTTTCGAAGTGTCGACAAGTGGATACAAAAAAGCCCGCGGTCCTGATGGGCTGCGGGCTTTCCGTGAAATAACGAGGTTAAATCGTTGCTCAATCGATTCTTCAATCAACTCAGGCTGTTACGACCTCACTCACTCCTTGTGCGGCGCGGGCTGTTGTTGGGTAAGGCAGTGGATGTTACCGCCCCCCAGTAACAGTTCGCGACCCGGCACCATGACCACTTCGTGCTGCGGAAACAAAGCCTGCAAAATCTCTTTGGCCGGACCATCCAACGGGTCGTCAAAGCTCGGCGCGATGATGCCGCCGTTGACGATCAGGAAGTTCACATAAGAGCCGGCCAGACGAACGGTTGGATTGCGTTCCTGAGTGCCATCCACCGGATCGACACCTGCGCACTCGTCTTCGGTGGCATACAGCGGCCCCGGAATCGGCATCTTGTGCACCGTGAATGGGCGCCCCTTGGCATCGGTGCTGTTTTGCAGCACGTTCATTGCCGCCTGGCAGCGCGGGTAGTTCGGGTCCTGCGGGTCATCGGTCCAGGCCAGAAGCACTTCGCCCGGACGCACGTAGCAGCAGAAGTTATCCACATGGCCGTCGGTTTCGTCGTTGAACAGACCGTCCGGCAACCAGATGATTTTATCCACAGCCAGATTGGCACCGAGCACCGCTTCGATCTGCGCGCGGTCCATGTGGGGGTTGCGATTGCGGTTGAGCAGGCACTCTTCGGTAGTGATCAGGGTGCCTTCGCCATCGACATGGATCGAGCCGCCTTCGAGCACAAAACCTTCGGTGCGGTAGCGCGGGCTGCGCTCGATTTCGAGGATCTTGCCCGCCACTTGGGAGTCACGGTTCCACGGCGAATACAGACCACCGTCGAAACCGCCCCAGGAATTGAAGTCCCAATCCACACCACGGACTTCGCCGCGATTGTTGATGACGAACGTCGGGCCAGTATCCCGAACCCAGGCGTCATCGCTGGACATCTCCACCACACGAATATTCGGCACATCGAGACGGGCACGAGCATTCTCGTACTGGCCGGCGGAAACCGCCACGGTCACCGGTTCGAAACGCGCGATGGCCTTGGCCACCGCTACATGCGCGGCTTGTGCCGGTTTGCCGCCCAGGCGCCAGTTGTCAGGGCGCTCGGGCCAGACCATCCAGGCCTGGGTTTGCGGCGCCCATTCGGCTGGCATGTAAAAGCCGTCGGTGCGAGGGGTGCTGTTCAAAGTGGTCATGGTTCAGGACTCCAGGGAACCGTCGAGGGTTTTGATCGCGCCGTACAGGTTCGGGCGACGGTCACGGAACGAGCCCCATGCGCTGCGGATGTGCTCCAGCTCATCGAGGTCGAAACTGTGAACCAGAATGCCTTCTTCTGTTTCGTTCAGCTCTTGGACTTTCTCGCCAAACTGGTTGGCAATGAACGACGAGCCGTAAAAGGTAATGTCGTAGCCGTCCTGCTCTTCGTTGCCGATGCGGTTGCTGGCAATCAGCGGCATCAGGTTGGCGCCGGCATGGCCCTGTTGCACGCGCTGCCAGTGGTCGCGGGACGAAATGGTCTTGTCGTGTGGCTCGCTGCCGATGGCAGTCGGGTAGAACAGGATTTCCGCGCCTTGCAGCGCCATGCTGCGGGCGCACTCAGGGAACCACTGATCCCAGCAGATGCCCACGCCGATTTTCGCGTAACGGGTGTTCCAGACTTTGAAGCCGGTATCGCCCGGGTTGAAGTAGTACTTTTCGTGGTAGCCAGGGCCGTCCGGGATGTGGCTTTTACGATAAATCCCGAGGTTGCTGCCGTCGGCATCGATGATTGCGATGCTGTTGAAACGTGCGCGGCCGGCCAGTTCGTAGAAGCTGATTGGCAAAACAACCTGCAGTTCTTTGGCGACTTTCTGGAAGTGCTTGATGGCGACGTTATCTTCAACGGTCGTGGCCAGCTGCAGGTAATCCGGGTTCGGTTTCTGGCAGAAGTACGGCGCCTCGAACAACTCCTGGATCAGGATGATTTGCGCGCCTTTCGCCGCAGCCTCACGGACCAGCTTCTCAGCGATCTCGATGTTGGCTTCAAGGTCCCAGGAACAGGCCATCTGGGTAGCGGCGACGGTAACGATACGGCTCATGAATCATCTCCTGGGCAAGTGCTTGAGGTCGAGGGTGGCATCGACCGATGACAGAAAGAGGCAGCACCGGGCGTGGTTCATCCACACCTTGGGCAATGGCGACTTTATAGCCGATAAAAATCGGCTTTTAAAGGGATAAACACTCAATCCGTAAAAAACTACTCACTTAACCCAGATAATAATCGAATTTAAATACAATCCCTGTGGGAGCGAGCTTGCTCGCGATGAGGCCAGACCAGCCAACATTGATGTTGAATGTAAGACCGATATCGCGAGCAAGCTCGCTCCCACAGGGGCCTCTGTTTACAGCCCTTCTTCGAGAACCTTCGACAGCATGTCGACAAAGAAATCCACGCTTTGACGCGACGTAACCATCGGCGGCTTGATCTTGAGAATGTTCAAGTAATCGCCAGTCGGCTGCATGAAGATCCCCAACTCACGAAGGCGATTGCACAACGCCGTGGTTTCTTCAGTCGCGGGCTCCAGGGTTTCTCGATTGCGGATCAACTCCACGCCCAGATAGAAACCAGAACCATGCACCGCCCCCACCAACGGATGCCGGTCGATCAACGCTTCAAGACGCTCCTTGAAATACCCGCCCACAACCTGGGCGTTTTCCCAAAGTTTTTCTTCTTCCATCACATCCAGCACTGCCATGCCGATCCGGCAACTGACCGGGCTGCCACCGGCCGACGAGAAGAAGTAGCCCTCCGCCTCCAGAGCTTCGGCAATTTCCCGACGGGTAATGACTGCGCCCAACGGCTGGCCGTTACCCATGCCTTTGGCCATGGTGATGATGTCCGGCACCACGCCCTGTTCTTCGAAGCCCCAGAAGAATTTGCCCATGCGGCCGTAACCGACCTGTACCTCATCGGCGATGCATACCCCGCCCTGAGCGCGGACCAGCGCATAGACCTGCTTCAAATAGCCCGGCGGCAGTGAAATACCGCCGGCATTGCCATACACCGGCTCGCAGATGAAGCCGGCCAATTGGCGCTTTTGCTCGGCGATTTTCGCCAAGTTGTGCTCTACGCTGCGCACGTAGTCCGGTGCGCTGTCGACGCCACGAAATTCACCGCGATAGGTATTCGGCGCAGTCACCGGATGCACCCAGTCCGGACGGCTGCTCAAGGCCTTGGGGTTGTCGGCAATCGAAGTCGAGACCGCATCCGCCGCCACCGACCAGCCGTGATAGGCCTCCAGCACACTGAGCATGTCGCGACCGCCGCTATAAGCCCAAGCCAGGCGAATCGCCAGGTCATTGGCCTCGGTACCGCTGTTGACCAGAAATACGCGATCCATGTTGTCCGGTGCCAGCTTCAGCAAACGCTCGGAAAACTCGGCAATCGCCGCGTAGTGAAAACGCGAGTTGGTGTTGAGCAACGACCACTGCCGGCTGGCAACGGCAGCCATCCGCGGATGGCCATGCCCCAGGACCGCGACGTTGTTGAGCATGTCGAGGTAAGAACGGCCCTGCATGTCGATCAGGTGATTGCGCCAGCCTCGCTCGATGCGCGGCGGGTCGACGTAATAGTACTTCTGGGAGCGAGCGAAACTCGCGTCACGGCGGGCCAGTAATGTCTGCGGGTCGAGTTCTTCTTCTGCATCACAGGCCAGGCCCAGCAACACGGCAGGTGACGGACACAGTGCCTGCCAGGCTGCCGCACGCGAAGGTGTGCAAAACAACGGCGCGTCTAGCTGAGCGCTTCGGCACAACTGCACGATCAACGGCCCGCTGACCGAGCCCAGCACCTGGCCTTTGACCAGCACCGCGCTACTGCGTACCGATGGGGCCACACCCCACAATCGGACGCTGAGCTCTGGACCGTCCAGTTGCAGCAGGTTCTCCCCTTCGATATGGATAACCCCGGCAAACGGCGCTTCGACCGCCGTGCCGTCGGGCACTCGCAATGCAACGTGTAACGGGAAAGTATCCGGTTCGCTGGCACAGTCCGGCCGAGTGCGGGAAAGACGATACTGGCCATATCGACTGGCCGCCAGACCGTGAGCCGAGGCGGCTTCCGTCAACAAACGCAGATCGATCCCTTGCTGCTCCCAGTTACCCGCGTCGAAATGCGGACTGAGCACACCCAGATCGATCAGCGCAAATTCACGCCCCACCAGACTCGGCAACAATGGCGCGAAGTTTTCACTGCCGATGCTCGGCAGGCTTTGAACGACGGCGGTAAGAATCGCCGCCTCCATCAATTCCAACGGCACCGACGTGGCCACACGGAAAATTTCCCACTCATGGGTCAGGTTGTCACGACTGTACTCATTGCCCGGATCGATGCTGACCTGCTGTTCGCCACTCAGCACCAGCACCGCCGAGCGCGCAACGATCAGCGGCCAGAGCGCCAGCAACTCTTCATGCTGTAACGGATTGACCGCGTGGTAAGCCCGAACCGCCGGCAAAATGTAGAACGGGTCGCCCTCGGCATGGTGCAGCAGCGCCGCGCAGGTCACCGACAGATCAGTGATCCGCCAGGTTCGGACCAGGTCGCCGAAATCGATGACGCCCTGCAACTGCCATTGCCGCTGCGAATCCCTCTGCCAGACCACGTTGTCGTCGGTGATATCCATATGAATCGCCTGCACCGCCAGCTTATCCACCAGCGGCTGCAAATGACGCTCGGCTTGTTCGGCCGCTTCAGCAATCAACGCTCGTTGCCGCTCATCCTTGATCACCGGCAGCAAATGCGCGATCAACGCGTTAGCGTGGCGGGCGTCCCATTGAAGGGTGCGCTCAAGCCCCGGATGATCGAAACCGGCCAGCGTCAGGTCCATTTCGCCGCAGAGCCGACCGAAACCGGCAACCACTGAATGATCTAGATGATCAAGGTGCGTCAGGGACTGACCTTCGATGTAATCGAGCAGGCGCACGTGCACCGCCTGGCCCCCAACCTCAAGGGAGAGCAGGTCGGCGCCGTTTTTAGCAGGGATAACTCGTGGCACCTGCACGCCTGGATGTTCAGCCAGATGCTTGAGCCCTGCGTGCTGAGCTTGTAGCTCCAGCGTCGAATAATCGCCACGGCAGATTTTCAGGACGAAACGCCCCTGACCACTGTCGACCCGGTAATTGAGATCCTGCTGGCTCCCAAGCGCCTGCAACCGCCCGCTCAGACCGTAATGCTCTTCCAGCAGCTCAAGCGCTTGCGCCGCAGACACCTGCGGGCTGGGCAGACTGGCGCGGTGAATCAAAGTGGCGAGCGGCATACAACGACCCCTGAAATTTTATTAGGCGCTTATATCGCCACTGCTTGGGGCGATACGCAACCCCCTTCCTGGTTGGCGCGAATCAAATGCCCGCGCAACTCTCTTCACCACACCACTCGCACCAACCACCACTTTGCGTGAGAATGCCGGCCATCACGCCTATAGCTGGAGAAACACCCATGAACGTAGTCACCACCGACCTGCCCGGTGTTCTGATCATCGAACCCAAGGTAATTGGTGACGAGCGCGGTTTCTTCTATGAGAGCTTCAACGCCAAGGCTTTCGAAGAGGCAACCGGCCTGAACACCCGGTTCGTTCAGGACAACCATTCCCGCTCGCAAAAAGGTGTACTGCGCGGCTTGCATTACCAGCTGGAGAACACTCAGGGCAAACTGGTCCGCGTCACCGCTGGTGAAGTGCTGGACGTGGCGGTGGACATTCGCCGCAGCTCGCCGCATTTCGGTAAATGGGTGGCGGTGCGCCTGTCCGCCGACAACCATCGCCAATTATGGGTACCGGAAGGTTTTGCCCATGGTTTCGTGGTGTTGAGCGATTTCGCCGAGTTCCTCTACAAAACCACCGACTACTACACCCCGTCGGCCGAGCGCAGCATTCGCTGGGACGATCCGGACCTGGGCATCGACTGGCAGCTGGACGAAGCACCGAAACTGTCCGCCAAGGATCAGTCCGCCGCGTTCTTCAAGGACGCTGAAGTCTTTTCCTGAATTTCTGTGTGAATTTTCACCGCCAGCGCGCACTTGATCCCAGGTGCGCAGACTGCGCCCGCAAGCCTAGGCATAATGCATCTGTACCCCCAGGCGCTTGATGCTCATGACTCCGACCCTCCCCCGCAGACCCCGCAGACCCCGCTGGCGCAGCCTGGCGCTGCTCGCGTTGTGCCTGGCGCCCTTGCTGTGGCCGCTGGAGCATCTGGCCGAGCGTTACTACCGCAGCGAACTGGCCGGGCAGAACCGTCAGACCCTCGACCTCTACGTCGCCAACCTGCTGGGCACCCTGCATCGGTATGAAGTGTTGCCGCAGATTCTCGGCGAGCTGCCCGCACTGCGCACGACGTTGGCCGCGCCCGACGAGGGCGTGATTCAGGGCAATGCCAATCGCCTGCTGAAAAACATCAGTGCCCAGACCGGCGCCGAAGTCATGTACCTGATGGACACCACGGGCAAGACGCTGGCGGCCTCCAATTGGGACAAACACGACAGCTTCGTTGGCCGCAATTTCGCTTTCCGTCCTTATTTCAGCGAGGCCATGGCCGGGCGTTTGGGGCGCTTCTTCGGCCTGGGCACGACCTCGGCCAAGCGCGGTTACTTCTTTGCGGCGGCGATACGTGATCGCGAAAAAATCATCGGCGTACTGGTGGTCAAGGTCGACCTCGACCACACCGAAAGCCTCTGGGGCAAAACCCCGGAACAACTGTTGGTGACTGACCACAATGGCGTGGTCATCCTCACGTCGCGGCCAGAGTGGCGTTTCCGCTCGACCCGCCCATTGAGCGACGCAGAGCGCGAGGCCATCACCGCGATTCAACCCTACCCGACCCGCGATCCCAAGCCGTTGAATCTCGACGCCAACGCCTGGCTGACCCAAACCCGGCAGATCGAAGAAACCGGCTGGAGCGTCAGTATCCTTGCGCCGCGTACCCTGATCGACCGCCCGGTACGCACGGTCGTGGCCATCGGCGGCGCAACGCTGCTGGTATTGATGCTGCTGCTCGGCCTGATGATGCAACGCCGGCGCCATTACCTGGAGCGGATCGCCTTCGAAGCCAAGGCCCGCCATGAACTGGAAGGCCGGGTCGCCGAACGGACCAGCGACCTCGAAGGCCTCAACCGTCGACTGAAGCAGGAAGTGCTGGAGCGCGAACATGCCCAGCAGGAGCTGGTGCGCGCTCAGGATGACCTGGTGCAGGCCGGCAAGCTCTCGGCGCTGGGGACGATGTCGGCGAGCATCAGCCATGAACTCAACCAACCGTTGGCGGCAATTCGCAGCTACGCGGAAAACGCCGAAGTGCTGCTCGATCATCAGCGCACCGAGGATGCTCGCGGCAACCTCAAGCTGATCAGCGAATTGACCGGGCGCATGGCCTCGATCATCGCCCACCTGCGCGCCTTCGCCAGGCGTGATCGCCACGCCCCGGAAAGCGTGGCCCTGCAACCGGCACTGGACGACGCGCTGGCGTTACTGGCCAAGCGTAGGCGCAGCATGGAGGTCGAGCTGATCCGTGACCTGCCGGCCGCCACTCTGTGGGTCGAGGCCGGGGAAACCCGTCTGCGCCAGGTACTCGGCAATCTGCTGGCCAATGCCCTCGATGCCCTGACGGAAAAAGGCCCGCCGCGTAAACTCTGGTTGAGTGCCGAATCCACCACCGACGGCGTCAATCTGTACATTCGCGACAACGGCCCCGGGTTCTGCCTGGAAGCGCTGGGTCGTGCCGGCGAACCCTTTTACACCACCAAGACCCGCACTCAGGGGCTTGGGTTGGGGCTGGCGATCTGCGACACCCTGATGCGCGCCTTCGGTGGTGAACTGTCGTTCTCCAACCACAAGGAAGGGGGCGCCCTGATTACCCTGAAACTGCGCGCAGGCGCACCGGGCGTGAGCCTGCAACCGTCCGAGGACCGAAGTGCATGACCATCGACAACCGCATCCAGGTCGTGTTGATCGACGACGATCCCCACCTGCGTCAGGCCCTGAGCCAGACCCTGGACCTGGCCGGCCTGAAGATCCTGCCGCTCGCTGAAGCCAAAGGTCTGGCCGGGCAACTGGAGCGCGACTGGCCGGGCGTGGTGGTCAGCGACATCCGCATGCCGGGCATGGACGGCCTCGAACTGCTGACCGAACTCCACGCCCAGGACCCGGAGCTGCCGGTGCTGCTGATCACCGGCCACGGCGATGTGCCGCTGGCGGTACAAGCCATGCGCGCCGGGGCCTATGACTTTCTGGAAAAACCTTTCGCCAGCGACTCCCTGCTCGACAGCGTGCGTCGTGCCCTGGATCTGCGTCGGCTGGTGCTGGACAACCGCAGCCTGCGTCTGGCCCTGAGCGATCGCAACGAACTCAGCGCTCGACTGGTCGGGCAATCAGCGCCGATGCTGCGCCTGCGTGAGCAGATTGGCGCACTGGCGGCGACCAAGGCCGACGTGCTGATCCTCGGCGAAACAGGTGCGGGCAAGGAAGTGGTGGCGCGCGCGCTGCACGACCTGTCGAGTCGGCGTAACGGTCCATTCGTGGCGATCAACGCCGGGGCCCTGGCCGAGTCGGTGGTGGAAAGCGAGCTGTTCGGTCACGAGCCCGGCGCCTTCACCGGTGCGCAGAAGCGCCGCATCGGCAAGTTCGAATTCGCCAACGGCGGCACGTTGTTCCTTGATGAAATCGAAAGCATGAGCCTGGATGTGCAGGTGAAACTGCTGCGTTTGCTGCAAGAGCGGGTGGTCGAGCGCTTGGGCGGCAACCAGCTGATCCCGCTGGACATTCGCATCATCGCCGCGACCAAGGAAGACCTGCGTCAATCCGCCGATCAGGGGCGCTTTCGTGCCGACTTGTATTACCGCCTGAACGTCGCGCCGCTGCGCATTCCGCCGCTGCGCGAACGGGGCGAAGATGTGCTGATGCTGTTCCAGCATTTCGCCGACGAAGCCAGCACCCGCCACGGATTGCCGCCTCACGAATTGCAACCGGGGCACCGGGCGCTGCTGCTACGTCACACCTGGCCAGGCAATGTGCGTGAACTGCAGAACGCCGCCGAACGCTTTGCCCTGGGCCTTGAACTGGCGCTGGACAACAACACGCCGGAAGGCGGCGTCGGCACCACGGTTGAAGTGGTCAGCGGCGGTCTGAGCGAGCAAGTGGAGAACTTCGAGAAGAGCCTGATTGCCGCCGAACTGACGCGCTCGCACAGTTCCGTGCGCAGCCTCGCCGAAGCGCTCGGGGTTCCGCGCAAAACCTTGCACGACAAACTGCGCAAGCATGGTCTGAACTTCGCCGACGCCGGCACCAGCAGCCCTACCGACGACCTTGATTGAGCTACCGTAAAATCATCCCCTTCAAACAAAAGGCCCGCGAATGAACCGCGACAGTCGTCACCTGGAATCGATCCTCCATTCCGACATCCCCCTCACGCGGAAGATGGGCCTCAAAGTGCTCGACTGGCACGACCAACAACTGCGCCTGCACCTGCCTCTGGAGGCCAACGTCAATCACAAGAGCACCATGTTCGGTGGCAGCCTGTATTGCGGCGCGGTGTTGGCCGGCTGGGGCTGGTTGCATTTGCGTTTGCACGAAGCAGGCATTGAAGACGGGCACATCGTGATTCAGGAAGGGCAGATCAGCTACCCGCTGCCGGTCACCATGGACGCGACGGCGATTTGCCAGGCACCGAGTGCGGCCGTGTGGAAGAAATTTTTGGCGATGTATGAGCGATATGGGCGGGCGCGGCTGACGCTGCATTCGCGGATCGTGAATACCGGGAGTGAAGAGGATGCGGTGAAGTTTACCGGGCAGTACGTCCTTCACCGGTAAAGCAAAAGATCGCAGCCTCGTTTCACTCGACAGCTCCTACACAGCTCCTGCAGGGGGCGCGTTTCGCTGTAGGAGCTGTCGAGTGAAACGAGGCTGCGATCTTTTGATCTTTTTGATCTTCAACCCCGAGCCAACGCCAACAACTTCTCCCGCCACGCCGCCTTAGCCGGTAGCGCCAGAAAGAATCCATTCAACAACGACTCCCGCGCCGGATAACAGAACGGCTCACCATTCAAATCCAACACCTCACCGCCCGCACCTTCCAGCACACCTTGCGCAGCCGCCGTGTCCCACTGCGAAGTCGGCGCCAACCGCGGATAACAATCCGCCGCCCCTTCCGCCAGCAGGCAAAACTTCAACGAACTGCCGATATTCGCCAGTTGCAGTTCACCCAGGCTGTCGCTCAACCCCGCGAGTAACCGTTCCTGCTCAGGGCTCGAATGCCGGCGACTGGCGACCACCGTGAACACTTCACCCGCAGCCGGAACCTCGCGAACCTGAATCGGCAACGGCTCGGCGCCTTTATCGCCACGCCAGGCACCCAACCCGGCACCGCCGACATAAAAGCGCCCGTTGGTCGGCATCGACACCACGCCAAACACCACACGCCCCTGCTCGATCAGCGCAATGTTGACGGTGAACTCTTCGCTGCCGGAAATGAACTCCTTGGTCCCGTCCAACGGATCGACCAGCCACCAGCGCTGCCAGCCAGCGCGCACGCTCTGGGGGATATTGGCGTCCTCTTCGGACAGCACCGGAATGCTCGGATCCAGCGCCGTCAGCCCGGCCAGAATCAGATGATGAGCGGCCATGTCGGCGGCGGTGACCGGGGAATCATCGGACTTTGCAGTCACGGCAACGTTGACGCGCCAGAACGGCAGGATCGCCTCGCCAGCCTTCAAAGCCAGTTCAACGACCGGCGCCATCAACGGATGGGGAAAATTCAGGTTCACGGCAAAAACACCCCACGTTGAGTCAGTAAGTCACGGGCCAGATACAGCGCCGCCAAGGCACGGCCCTCAGTGAATCGCGGGTTCTGCGCCAGGGCAGACAATTCACGCAGGTTGATCTTGTCCACCCCCATCGGCTCGGGCTCGTCACCCTCCAGGCGTTCCTCGTACAGGTCGGTGGCCAGCACCACCTGGATCTTCTGGCTCATGTAGCCGGGTGACAACGACAACTCGGTCAGATGTTCCAGCTGCCGCGCGCCATACCCGGCCTCCTCCATGAGCTCCCGCTCGGCCGCCGCCAACACGTCTTCGCCCGGCTCGATCAAGCCTTTGGGCAGGGACAGTTCATAGGCATCAGTGCCGCCGCAGTATTCTTCCACCAACACCGCGTGGTCCGCGTCGAGCATCGCCACGATCATCACCGCGCCATGACCGGTGCCTTTGCCGACCAGACGCTCGTAAGTACGCTCCACGCCATTGGAAAAGCGCAACTTCAGCTCTTCGACACAGAACAAACGGCTGGTGGCGACGATCTCGCGGGCGAGTACGGTGGGTTTCTGGCGCATGGGAGGCTCCTTGGCGTGAACGCGTTACTATACCCGGCCTATCCTGATTGTTTACCTCGGATATCTTTTTTACCGCTGGAGAAGTTTTTTATGTCCCTGCTGCCCTGGCGCGACATCGATACCGTTTTGCTGGACATGGACGGCACGTTGCTGGACCTGCACTACGACAACCATTTCTGGATGGAGCACCTGCCCCAGCGTTATGCCGAGCTGCATGGGGTGAGCCGGGCCATGGCGGAACTGGAATTGCAGCCGCTGTTCGAACGCAATGCCGGTCAGTTGCAGTGGTACTGCCTGGACTTCTGGAGCACCGAGCTGAAGCTGTCGGTGCGCGAACTGAAACTGGAAACCGCGCACCTGATCGCCCTGCGCCCGGATGCGGACACTTTTCTGGCGGCGATCAAACGGGCCGGTAAACGCGTGGTATTGATCACCAACGCCCACCGCGACTCGCTGTCATTGAAGCTGGAACGAATTGAACTGGCGCCGTATTTCGAGCGGTTGATCAGCTCTCACGATTACGGTTTCCCCAAGGAAAACCCGCAGTTCTGGGATGCCTTGCAGGCCGACATCGGCTTCGACCCGACGCGCAGTCTGTTTATCGACGATACGTTGCCGATTCTGCGCAGTGCGCGCAATTTTGGCGTGGCGCATCTGCTGGCCGTGAGCGAGCCGGACAGCCGCAAAGGGCCGAAGGACACGGCCGAGTTTGCGGCGGTGGGGGATTATAGAGACCTTATCGCAGGGCTATGATCCCCTGTAGGAGCTGCCGAAGGCTGCGATCTTTTGATCTTGATCTTCGGCAGCTTCAATATTGCCAAGATCAAAAGATCGCAGCCTTCGGCAGCTCCTACGGGCCTCACATTATTCGGGAATCCGCAACACTTGCCCCGGATAGATCTTGTCCGGGTGCGAAAGCATTGGCTTGTTGGCCTCGAAGATTTTGTTGTACTTGTTTGCGTCGCCGTATTCAGCCTTGGAAATCGCGCTGAGGGTGTCACCCTTTTTAACGGTGACGAAGCGCGCCGCCTGAGCAACCGGCCCAGTCACAGTGATCTGGTCATCCACGCTGCCAACACCGGCAATATTGCCCACAGCCAACAGAATCTTTTCCTTCTCTTCCTGACTCGCCACTTCACCGGTGACGATGACTTTGTCGCCCTCGATGGTCGCCTGAACATTCGGATTACCCAGGCCGACCTTGCTGATGTGTTCCTTCAGTTGCTCGCTGGCATTCGCATTGCCAGGTGTCAGCAGATCGATAAGTTTTTCGCCTGCTTCTTTCACAAAGCTAAAAATACTCATGGTGCACTCTCCTTGGGGTTTAGGTTCCAGACGCCAAAGACTAGACCAGCCTTGCGAAGCCCGGCTCCCAGCCGACCAATGACCCAACCCCGCGCAGGCGGTAGAATCGCAAACCTTGCCCACGCCCTGGAGCGAAGATGGACATCAAGCAGCTCAAATTCCTCATCGCTCTCGACGAAACCCGGCACTTCGGCCAGGCCGCCGCGCGTTGCCACATCACCCAACCGACCCTGTCCATGCGTCTGCGCAGCCTCGAAGAAGAACTCGAACTGCCGCTGGTCAACCGCGGCCAGCGCTTCGAAGGTTTTACCGCGCCGGGCGAGCGTGTGCTGGCGTGGGCGCGCACGGTGCTGGCGGCTTACGACGGTTTGCAGGCCGAGGCGGCAGCCTGTCGCGGCAACCTCGTGGGTACGTTGCGTCTGGGCGTGGTGCCGCTGTCGAGTTTCGACCCGGTACCGCTGATGCAGCGCCTGCACGCCGAGCACCCGAACCTGCGCTTCGAACTCTCGGCCCTGAGTTCCGAGCAGATCCTCGAACAGCTGGCGAACAATCGCCTCGATCTCGGCGTGTCCTACCTGGAACGCCTGGACGGTGAGCGTTTCGACTCCCTGGCCTTCAGCGAAACCCGTATGGGATTGCTTTACGACCAGCGTTTCTTCAGTTTCGGCGACGCACCCTTAAGCTGGAAATCGTTGATTGAACTGCCGCTGGGCATGCTCACCAGCGGCATGCATTTTCGCCAGTCCATCGACCATAACTTCCACAGTCGTGGCTTGGCCCCCCAACCGTTGCTGCAAACCGATTCAGTCCACCAATTGTTACAAGCAGTACACGGCGGTCTGTGTTGTGCCGTGATGCCGCTGGATGGTGGTCTCGAAAATCTCACCGATCACTTGCGCCTCCAACCCATCGAGAGTGCCCAGACCCTCGCCCGGCTGGGGCTGATCATGCGTCGCAGTGCTCCACGTTCGGCGCTCGCAGAAGCCTGTTTCGCGATCTATCAACAATCACTGACAGACTCTTGATCGACCCCATCTATCGGCAGATCAGTAATAGCAATTAGACGCGACAAGTTGACACGCCTAGGCTTAAAGCTGACCAAACCGTCGGTGATGCCTAATGAACGCCAAGCGCCCTGCCCGCGCGGCGCCTGCCGTTGAAACGCCCGCGACCGCCGCAAGCCAGACATACAGTTACTGCAACCTTGAATACACCGAGTCGGCCAGCACCGCGCTGGCCGAAGAAGTCGCATTGGCGATCGCCTATAACGGCATTAGCCAGGCGGTCATGCTGGTGACGCCAACGGACCTTGAAGACTTCATCGTCGGCTTCAGCCTCGGCAGCGGCATCATCGAAGACGCTTCAGATATCTACGACCTGCAACTCAGTGGCACAGGTTCGGCGCAATACGCGCAAGTGACCATCGCCAATCGCGCCTTCTGGAACCTCAAGCAGCAGCGTCGGCAACTGGCCGGCACCAGCGGTTGCGGGCTCTGTGGCGTGGAAGCGGTAGAGCAAGCGCTGCCCGAACTCAAAGTATTGCCCGGCGCTCCACTCCCCCCGGCCGAATGGCTGGACGGCCTGCGCCAGCGCATCGGCGAATTCCAGCCGCTGGGCCAACATTGCGGCGCGGTGCATGCGGCGGTGTTCATGAACGGCAATGGCGAATTGCTGCTGGGGCGTGAAGATATCGGTCGACACAACGCTCTCGACAAGCTGATCGGCGGGTTGATCCGCCAGAAGATTCCGACCACTGGCGGCCTGGCGATTGTCACCAGCCGTTGCAGTCTTGAATTGATCCAGAAAGTTTTACGCGCCGGCATCCAGACCCTGGTCAGCCTGTCGTCGCCCACGAGCCTTGCCGTGCAATGGGCCCGTCGTCACAACCTCAACCTCATCCACCTGCCGCAGAAAAATGCACCACGGGTCTACAGCCCAGCGTTGGAGAATCAAGCGTGAGTCAACACCGTCAAGCCGACCAGAAACCCGTCCCCCGCTACAAGCCCTACAAAGGCCCAGCCGGTGGCTGGGGCGCGCTGATCAGCGTCGCCCAGGCCTGGTTGACCAGCGATAACGCGCTGAAAAACCTCCGCATAATGCTCAAGACCAACCAGAACGGCGGCTTCGACTGCCCCGGTTGCGCCTGGGGCGATTCTCCGGAAAAAGGCATGGTGATGTTCTGCGAGAACGGCGCCAAAGCGGTGAACTGGGAAGCGACCAAACGGCGTGTCGACGGCGCGTTCTTCGCCAAACACAGCGTCAGCTCGCTGCTGGAGCAGAGCGACTACTGGCTTGAGTATCAAGGCCGATTGACCGAGCCGATGAGCTATGACGCCGAGACCGATCGCTACAAACCCATCAGCTGGGAAGACGCCTTCGCGCTGATCGGTAAACATTTGCAAGGCCTGTCGAGCCCGGATCAAGCTGAGTTCTATACTTCGGGCCGCGCCAGCAACGAAGCGGCGTACCTCTATCAGCTGTTCGTGCGAGCCTTCGGCACCAACAACTTTCCCGACTGCTCGAACATGTGTCACGAGGCCAGCGGTGTGGCTTTGGCGCAAAGTGTCGGCGTTGGCAAAGGCACCGTGACCTTCGATGATTTCGAACACGCCGATGCGATTTTCGTCTGGGGCCAGAACCCCGGCACCAACCACCCGCGGATGCTTGAGCCCCTGCGCGAAGCGGTGAAACGTGGCGCTCAGGTGGTGTGCGTCAACCCGCTGAAAGAACGCGGCCTGGAACGCTTTCAGCATCCGCAGCATCCGCTGGAAATGCTCACCAACGGCGACAAGCCGACCAACACGGCGTACTTCCGTCCGGCACTGGGCGGCGACATGGCGGTGCTGCGCGGCATGGCGAAATTTTTGCTGCAATGGGAGCGCGACGCGCAGAAGTCAGGTGCCCCGGCGGTGTTCGATCACGACTTCCTCAATGAACATGCGATCAACGTGCTGGAATACATGGGCGTCATCGACGACACCCCATGGGAGCAGATCGTCGAGCAGTCCGGCCTGACGCTGTTGGAGATCGAGCAAGCGGCGCGCATGTACGCCAAAGGCAAGAGCGTGATCATGTGCTGGGCCATGGGCATTACCCAGCATCGTCATTCGGTGCCGACCATCCAGGAAATCGCCAACCTGATGCTGCTGCGCGGCAACATCGGTCGGCCGGGCGCCGGTCTGTGCCCGGTACGTGGCCACAGCAATGTGCAAGGCGACCGGACGATGGGCATCAACGAACGTCCGCCGGTGGCGTTCCTCGATTCTCTGGAGCGCCGCTTCCAATTCAAAGTGCCGCGTGAAAACGGCCACAACGTGGTCGAGGCGATTCACGCCATGGCCGACGGCCGCTCAAAAGTCTTCATCGGCCTGGGCGGCAACTTCGCCCAAGCCACCCCGGACAGCCCACGGACCTTCCAGGCCTTGAGCAACTGCGACCTGACCGTGCAGATCAGCACCAAGCTCAACCGCAGCCATTTAGCCCATGGTAAAGACGCGCTGATCCTGCCGTGCCTCGGCCGTACCGACATCGACATCCAGACCGAAGGCGCCCAAGCGGTGACCGTGGAAGACTCGTTCAGCATGGTCCACGCCTCCAACGGTCAGCTGCAGCCGCTGTCGAACCAGATGCGCTCGGAGCCTGCAATCATCGCCGGCATCGCCGCCGCGACCCTGGGCAGCAAACCGGTGGACTGGAACTGGCTGGTGGCCGATTACAGCCGCATCCGCGATCTGATTGCCGACACCATCCCGGGCTTCCGGGACTTCAACGAGAAAATCCAGAACCCGGGTGGTTTCTACCTGGGCAACAGCGCCGGCGCACGTCGCTGGAATACCCCGTCGGGGCGGGCCAATTTCCGTCCGAACATTCTGCCCAAAGACCTGGTGCACGAACGCACCCGCGCCACCGGGGTATTGCCGGACCTGATCATGCAGTCGATGCGCTCCCACGATCAGTACAACACCACCATTTATGGTCTTGATGACCGTTATCGCGGGGTGAAAGGTCAGCGGGATGTGTTGTTCGTCAATGAGGCCGACATCATTCGCCTGGGCTTCAAACCGGGGCAGAAGGCTGACATCGTTTCGATCTGGGATGATGGCCGTGAGCGCCGGGTGAAGGGCTTCACGCTGCTGGCGTTTGATATTCCTGCCGGGCAAGCGGCCGCTTACTATCCGGAAGTGAACCCACTGGTGCCGCTGGAAAGCACCGGGGATGGCAGCCATACGCCGACGTCGAAGTTTGTGGCGATTCGGTTGGAGGCGGCGAGTGAGACTGGGTTGATCATGGCCAAGTCGGCCTGATCAAGATCAAAAGATCGCAGCCTTCGGCAGCTCCTACAGGATTGCGCACGACTGCGCTTTTGTAGGAGCTGCCGAAGGCTGCGATCTTTTAGCGATGTTGCTGACGCGACAACTATCAAACGCCCACAAAAAAGGCCGTTTCTGTACAGAAACGGCCTTTGCGAAGTAGTTAAAGACCGGCGAAAAACACTTAAGTTCCACCCAAAAAACAGTAACTTATAGAATTGTGCTCAAGTCGTGTTACTCGTCGGATTTCGGTTGTCACAACCATGACTCAGCCTCAGGATCGCGCCGTCATCCCCTTGAGGTTCCTCTATGAAGTTCTCCTCGATTCTCTTGTTGTCCCTTGGCCTGGTCAGTGGCTTCGCTTCTGCAGGCGGCACCACCGAAGCAGGTGTGGGCGGCGCATTGGGCGGGGTTCTTGGCTCGGTCGTCGGTCAATCGCTAGGCGGCAGTACAGGTTCAACCATTGGCGCGGCCCTGGGCGGTGCGGGTGGTAGCGCAGTCGGCGCAGACAAACGCAGCCGTGGCGAAGCCGCCATTGGCGGTGCGTTGGGCGCAGCAGGCGGTAACGTGGTCGGCCGCAGCATGGGCGGCACCACGGGCAGCCTGATCGGCTCCGCAGCAGGCGGCGGCGCCGGTGGCGCGCTGGGTAACTACATGGGCAACAAGAGCGATGACGATGATGATCGTCGTTCCTATCGTCGTGGTCATGATGATCGTCGCTACTACCGTGACGGCCACCCGGGTCGCGGCCATGCCTATGGTCATCGCAAGCATAAACATCGCTATCGCGACTGAGGCTTGAATCGCCCCGTTTACCGGTAGATCAAAAAATCGCAGCCCTCGGGCTGCGATTTTTTTTGCCCCTCAAACCACCAGGCGCTCCAACGCCCCGCGCAATCCGGCAGGAATCGCCACTGGTTGATTCGACGCCCGATCCACAAACACGTGCACGAACCGCCCCGCCGCACAGGCTTCATCTTCGCCTGTCTTGAACACCGCCAATTCGTATTGCACCGAGCTGTTACCCAATTTGCCGACCCGCAGGCCGACCTCGATCCGGTCCGGGAAAGCGATAGAGGCAAAGTAGTCGCAGGCCGAACTGACCACAAAACCCACCACTTCGCCGTCATGGATATCCAGGCCGCCGATTTCGATCAGGTAGGTGTTCACCGCCGTGTCGAAAAAACTGTAGTAGGTGACGTTGTTGACGTGACCGTAGGCGTCATTGTCGTGCCAGCGGGTGGTGATGGGCTGGAAGTGGGGGTAGTCGGTGCGTTGGGGCATCGGAGCGGGTCCTTTCATGATCGTTCCCACGCTCTGCGTGGGAATGCAGCCCGTGACGCTCTGCGTCACATTCAGGAGCGGACGCAGAGCGTCCATCGAGGCGTTCCCACGCAGCGTGGGAATGATCAGTATCACATGCCGGCAAACCCTTTACCCTGCGCCGCCAGCTCACCAATCAACCGCGCCGGCGCCCAGTGATCGCCCTGCTTGGTTTCAAGCTGCAACAACCGCAGATGAATATCTTCCAACCCTTGCTGATCTGCCCAGGCCATCGGCCCGCCCTTCTCCGCCGGGAAGCCATAACCGTTGAGGTAGACCAGATCAATGTCGTGCGCCGACGTCGCAATACCTTCCTGAAGAATCTTCGCCCCTTCGTTGACCAGCGCCAGCAAGCAACGCTCCAGAACCTCTTCAGGGCCGATCTGGCGACGCTGGAACCCCAACCCTTCGCTGACTTCCAGCACCAGCGCATCGACCTCCAGATCGTGCTCAGCCTGGCGACTGCCCGGTTCGTAGTGGTAATACCCGTCGCCACTCTTCTGACCGAAACGCCCCAGCTCGCACAAGCGATTGTCCACTTGAACCTCCGGCGCATCCTGACCTTTGCCAGCCAGCTCCCGAGCACGCCACTCCAGGTCGATGCCAACCACGTCGTACATGCGAAACGGCCCCATGGCGAAACCAAAACCTTGCAGCGCCGCATCCACCTGATAAGGCAAAGCGCCCTCCAGCAGCATCTTGCGCGCTTCGAGCACGTACGGATGCAGCATGCGGTTGCCAATGAAGCCATGGCAGTTGCCCGACACCACGCTGACCTTGCCCATGCGCTTGCCCAGCACCAGCGCCGCATCAAGCACCGCCGGCGCCGTCTGGGCGCCGCGCACAATTTCCAGCAATTTCATGATGTGCGCCGGGCTGAAGAAATGCAGGCCCAGGACCTGCTGCGGACGGCGAGTGGCAGCAGCAATCGCGTCAATGTCCAGTGCCGAGGTATTGCTGGCCAGAATCGCTTCAGGTTTCATCAAGCCATCAAGTTCGCGGAAGATCTTCTGCTTCAACTCGAGGTTTTCGTAGACTGCTTCGATGACCAGATCGACATCGCGGATCGCTGCGTAATCAGCAGCCGCCGTCACCTGTGCAATGCGCGCATTCGCCTCGGCCTGATCGATCCGTCCCTGACGCACGTTGTGGGCGTAAGTATCTGCCACGCTGATCAGCGCCTGCTCAAGCATCTGCGGATTGTTATCGACCCATTGCACTGGCACCCCGGCGTTGGCCAGGCACATGACAATGCCACGGCCCATGGTGCCCGCGCCGATCACGGCGGCGCGCTGAATATCGAACGGTGTCTGGCTCATGGTTGTTCTCTTGTTAGCGATCCAAAGACAGTCCTCACCATAGTCAGGCGCCGGGCTTTTTTGAAATTTATTCCTGTGATGAGCGACATTCAGGGGATGGATGTACTTTCAAAAACACCAACTCCCCCGTAGGAGCTGCCGAAGGCTGCGATCTTTTGATCTTGATTTTCGGCATGTTCAATTCCGCAAAAAAATCAAAAGATCGCAGCCTTCGGCAGCTCCTACAGTTAGAGGTGCGCCTCGGTCCACGTCCGCACGTCGCCATACGGATAATCCTCCAACGCCGCAAACCCGGGAATCGACCGCGCCTTGAGCTTGGTAAACAGCGGCACGCTGATCCCGCACAGAAATCTTGTTACGCGTTCAGCTGACGGGACGTTGCCCGTGTGCTGCTCGTGCCTGTGGATAAAATCACCACACAGCGCCTCGAAATTTTTATCCACAAGCGCTGGCAATTCCGGTGGTGCTGGCAGCCGCGCCACCTGACCGTGACACACGGAACAATGCCCACACTGCTTCGGTGCGTTTTCGTCGCCGAAGTATTCCGCTAGGCGATAGCCCAGGCAGTGGTCAGTGGCAAACAGATCCAGCATGGCGTGAATCCGTGCGATCTCGGTGCGCTCGTGTTGGGTGAAGTAGGCGTGCAATTCAGCGCTCAGGTTTGAGGGATCAAAGTTCGCTTGCTGCAGGCTGTAGACCTCAGTCATCTGCTTGCTTTCGACCTCGACCCAGCCCTTTTCCTGGAAGTAATCCAGCGCCTTGACCACCCGACTGCGCTCGGCGGAATACTGCTCATACAGCGCATCGAAATTCACCGTGGCCCAGGTCCGTGCGCGGCTGGAGGTCTGGATGATCGCCGAGACGAAGTCCTTTCTCTCACCTTCAAATCGGGCAAGCAATGCTTCGGGCTCCTGCAAATACTTGAAGCGGTATTCGGCGTAATAGGCATAACGCGGTGCGATTATTCCGCGCAACTCCAGTTGTACCAGCAAGGTCTTGAGCGGCAACTGGCGAATGTTGCTCTGATCGGCCAGCGGCCCCAGCAGAAACTCCCACTGCCCCTCGGGCACAGCGGCTTGCAACTCCTCGAGCACGCAACGAATGCCGTCCCGTTCCGGCGTGTCGCCGTAGACGAAGTTCTCCAGCACGTTGAGGCTGTCGCGGTTGGCCAGCACCAGGCAATCGGATGGCTGCCCGTCACGCCCGGCGCGGCCGATCTCCTGGCTGTAGTTTTCGATGGATTTAGGCAGATCGAAATGCACCACGTTGCGAATATCGCTTTTGTCGATGCCCATGCCGAAGGCAATGGTGGCAACGATGCAATTGGATTGCCCGCCCATGAACCGTTTCTGTATCCCTTCCCGCTGCTCATGGGGTAAACCGGCGTGATAGGCCTCGGCCTGGATGCCGTTGCGTCCCAGATGTTCGGCGATGTGCTCGGCGGTTTTCTGCAGGGTCACGTAGACGATGCTCGGCTGACCGGGACGCTGGCTCATCCACTCGACAAGGCGTCGGCGCTTGTCCTGGCCGCGTACTGGTTCCACCAACAGATTGAGGTTGGGCCGGTAAAAACCGGTGGTCACCACATCCTCGGGGGCGATGGCGAATTTGGCCTCCATGTCGGCGATCACCTTGGGTGTCGCGGTAGCGGTCAGCAGCAAGGCCTGAGGGATGTTGAACTGGCGCTGGTAGTCCGGCAGCTTGAGGTAGTCGGGGCGGAAGTTGTGACCCCATTCAGAGATGCAGTGGGCCTCGTCCACCACCAGTAGCGAGATCGGCACCTGCTGCAAAAAATGGCGGAAGCGCTCGTTTTTCAGACGCTCCACGGAAATCATCAGAATCTTCAACTCGCCAGACTTGGCCCGGGCCATCACATCGCTGGCGTCATCGCGGCTCTGGGCCGAATCGATGCTGCCCGCCGCAATGCCGTGGCGCTGCAAAAACGCTAACTGATCCTGCATCAGCGCCAACAGGGGCGAGACAACCAACGTCAGGTGCGGCAGCAACAAGGCCGGTAATTGATAGCAAAGAGACTTGCCCGAACCGGTAGGGAAAATCGCCGCCGCCGAACGCCCGGCCAACACCGCACTGACCGCCGCCTCCTGGCCGGGCCGAAACTGTGGATAACCGAAAACCTGTTCCAGGGTGTTGTGCATAAGCTGTCACTCCGTTGACCGCTGCGAAGCCCAAAGCCTAGCCGGCGAACGCAGCGAGTCGAGAAAAGGTCGGGGGCAAAAACGATACGGGATGATACAGCGGATAGAACCAGGGCATGGTAAGGCTTAAGGAAAGCGGCGTCTGTCAGATCGCTTTCGCGAGCAAGCCCGCTCCCACATTAGACCGAGTCGCCAAGCAAGAACTCGGTCAACTGTGGGAGCGCGAAGAGGCCAGCACAATCACCACAAAACTATCAGCGAACTCAGGGCACCAACACCGCCACCCGCAGTTGTTCATCCAACGCCTGCTCATGAAACACCTGGCTCTTGCTCGCCCAAACTGCATAAGCCGGGCTGATTTCGCCAGTGAACGCCGCCGCCAACTGACGCAAATCCGCGACACTTCGCACACGGGGGCAAAAGGGTTCACCGTCGCAGTTCTGACTGGCGTTGCGGTAGGTGAGCAGCAGCCGATCCCACAACCCCTCACGCACTTGCCTGACCGACTTGAGCTTCACAGCCTGCACACCCAGTCGCTGTTTCAGACCCTGTTCATCCAGCGCTTCGCTGGCCAACAGCGCCTTGCCCACCATCAACACCTCGGCGCGGGACGCAGTGTCGACGTCTGCCTGAGTGGTCAGCGCCTGTGGCCAACCGTTACGGTCCATGTTGGCGAGAACCAGCGAATGAGCGACGTCAGCAGCGCCCGCCATCCGACAAACACCAGCCCACAACAACAAAATCGAGGCCATACGCAGCCATTGCATACCTAATTCCCTTTAAGAGTCGACTCAGACGCTTCGAAACGTCCTACAAATTCTGGCGCGCACCATGCAGAGCTTTGATGCGCTAAGCCTGACAGGCCCGTAGGAATATCGACCTCTAAGGGAAAAGCTTAAAAAATAGTTGGCGTGTGCGTAGGCAAAGGCCGATAGCGCCGGTAAATCCCCTACAAAACCTGTCCATTTGCGCCACCTTGCGACGCGTCATCGTGGCCCTCTATAGTTTTCGACGCGGCTGAAAACATTGTGTCGGCCTGCCGGCGAAATTGCCCGACTTCCCACAGGACTGACCTCGATGACCACGTTCCACCCGTTAACAGACCGCTATCGCCCGCTCAAAACCAGCTACAGCGATACCCCCGTGTTGGTCATCGACACCGAAGCCAATCCTCACGAGATTCTCGACGCCTCCCTGCAACGCATCCGCGCCGCCAGCGACCTGCTCGAAACGCTCTATTGCCTGTGCTTCAAACAGGCTGACGTGAAAGACATACCCAATATCGTCAACGCACTTTACTTGCTGACCCAAGATGGCTGCGAACTACTTGAAGTCGCCAAACAGCGAATTAAATAAAAAAGACCAACAACTAACAACCCTTACAAAAACAGCAACAACTAATCACTTCACTATTCAAACAACACAAACTAACGTGCCAGCTCTTACATCAAACAAGAGCAACACAAATGACTGCACTAACTATTTTCTTCTGCGGCACTGGCTCAACTAAATTCGACGACATCAATGCAAATTACTGGGACGGCGAATTGGTGTCGACACTCGCATCCCATCATCTCGGCAGGGAGTTCGCCGAATGGATCGTGGTCGACGGCCCCGGCAGCGGTAACCTGCAAGCCGACGACCTCTTTACCAAGTCCGAAGAGTACGGCCTCAGCGGCACACTGTTCGGCAAAGGCTGGGAGCAAAACGTCCAGCACGCGATCAACATCATCAAAGGCCAGTGCGACTGGCAGCGCGAGCAACTGACCGAAGAGGAATACAACCGCCTCAAAGCGGCCGGCATCCCCATCGAAGACGTGAAAGTTGAAGGCTCGTGGTTCTGGCGCAAATACAACTATGGCGATCGCAGCGTGACCCAGCAGGCGCTGCAAGAACAGATCATCAAAACCTTCCGCAAGGACGGTGTTATTCCCACCCAGGTAAACCTGGTGGGCTGGAGCCGCGGCGGCATTAGTTGCCACATGCTGGCCAACGCCATGTTCAAGGACAGCGAACTTAAAAACATCCCGGTTAATATCTTTGCGATTGACCCGGTGCCTGGCATTGGCAACTTTCAGGATGACAAAGTCAAACTCGGTCCCAACGTCAAAGAGTATGTAGGTTTCTATGCCCGGGACGAACGCTCGAAAGGTTTCAGCTGCGTTATTCCGCAAACCGCCACTGGCACCAAAACCCACATCTACCCCATACCCGGCCGTCACGCCACCATGGCCGGTAACGCCACCTCCACCGGCGGCGTCCCCAACGGCGCCGGCGACCTGAAAATCCTGGTCGAACCCGGCCGCATCGTCCGCCACTTTGCCGAAGTCTGCCTCAAGCGTTGGGGCGTGCAACTGGACAAGTCGTTGAACCTGACCCATGCCGATCTGGAGAACCTCGGCAAAGCCATGGTCGACAACGAAGCGAAGTACCGCCTGATGCACAAATACTCTTACACCTACTTCAGCGAACTGGATCAAGGCGAACGCTACGTTTCGCTGGGCAGCCAAGGGGTCAACTTCTCGGCGGTGAAGGGTGCGATCTATGCGCCGGCGACCGGGTTGACGACTAGCGTGCTGGATGTGGATTCGTACCAGCATATTCGTTGAAGTCGATGGGCGCGGGATGACGAAAAAATACGAAAAATTGCGTCGCGGAAAATTCCTATAGAAACGGCCTAGCCAAGGCTCATCCGGTTCCTACAAGCGGGGACTCCTTGTCGTCTATCGTTGCCCGGAGCTCGCACCTATAGTCGTGACTGTCGCTGCCAAATCAGTGACTCGGGCTTGGTCACCCGAATAGAGAACTCATTTCGCTTCCGTTGTATGCTGCGGCACCTCAAGTGCTGCACGCTATATGGTGGCTGTGTTCGGGACGCCTTCGGGCGTACCGGCAAAGTGAGTTCTCACCGGTTTGACCAACCCGAACACAGTCCGCCTCCCATCGCTTGGTCACGATGGCGGCGGTTTCTCCCGATGCACTTGAGAATTCTCACTATGAATAAATGGAATCCGCTTACAGATATTCGCTACATCCCTCTCAACACCAATCTCACTGATTCCCCGCCCCTGATCATCGACACAGAGGCAAATCCCCAAGACATCCTAGAAGCCGCCCTCCAGCGAATCCGAGCCTCCAGCGATCTCCTCAAAACCCTGCACTGCGTTTGCTTCAAACACGGCGACATCGAAGACATTCCCCACATCACCCACGCGCTCTTCCTGCTGACCCAAGACGGCTGTGACCTGCTGAAAGTCGCCCAGCAACGCATGATGGGCTGGAAAGCCCCCGTCTGACGCACTCCCAGGCAGGCATCACTCGAGTAGAGCTGCCTGCCCCGAAGACCATCAATGATGTATTTCCGCCTTCCGGCAATAGGAACCGAATCTTGCAAACTATTATTGATTGCGTAGCATGTGAGCCATTGTTCAACAATGGACTCATTCTCATGACAGCCGAAACCATTGATCACAGCACCCTCACACAATTGGTCGTGAAGGGCTATGTAAACAGCGCACATATCGTCGCGAAACCAGGTGGATGGTCGATTCAAATCCCATACGGGAACAAAGAGTGCTCCCTGGCGGCGCAACGCAGCCGACAGGTTCGCCTGTTCAAACGACTAGAAACGCTGGTGACTTATCTGCAAGACATAGGCATCACCCGCTTCGATGTAGACACGTCGAACTATGATCCGCTCCAGATCAAAACCTACACTCGTCCTGATCGTTCCGAAGCAATGAAACAAGCACATGAAGCCGTAGCGTACGAGGAGTGGTTCAAGGAGCAGGTACAAATTGGTCTTGATGATTCGAGACCGACAGTGACCGATGAAGAGGCCCGCCGAATATTCGCCGCCAAACGGGATGCCATACGTCAGAGAGTGCGCTGATGAGGTTGGTCTGGCGTCAAACGGCGCTTAATGACCGAAGCAAAATCATGGATCACATCATTCTGCACAATCCTGAAGCAGCCATTGCCCTCGACGAAATTTTCGAATTGAAAGCGGAAAACGCTCGGCAGCGTCCGACCCTTTACAGAAAAGGCAAAGTCCCTGGAACGCGGGAGATAGTTGCAACCTCTAACTACGTCATGATCTATCTGATCGCAGATGAGGCAGTGGAAATGGTGAGACTGATTCATGCCAGACAAAGATGGCCGTGAAACTCTTTGGTACTGCCCATGAGCGACAGATCGAAACACAGTGATCGACGAGAGGCTCCCGACGAAAAGACTTCGCCTCTCTTATCGTGAGCACATCAAGAATTTTTTCCGCACCGCGGAGCCTTATTAAACAGTTACTAACTACCAGGCATCGCGGTAGTCGAAAGACACCTGATAGTCGTAGGAAGACAACTCAATAGTGTGAACAAAATACAACTGCAGAATCACAGCCCAGTCACCGTCGACATCGAACCCCCCATTATTGATATTGTTTTCTGACTCAATCCCGAGCTCATCCATAAACGAAGCATCATCCCCAAAGTCTTTTGAGTACTCTCGCCCTACGCCTATCTCGGTTTTTTTGTCGTACCAATTCAATCGAATCTTCAGTCCCATGGGTCCTCACAGAAATTTCTTGATGTTACGACGCGGTTTCGGATCGTCGATCCGCTCCCCCGTAACGTGATTGAAGGAACCTAAGTGGCTACCATCGCTGGCGCGATAAACTTCCAGCTCACCATGCATAGAATCCCACTCGTAAACTGTTCGACCTTTTGCATCCGTCCAGCGCTCTCGAAGCCCTCCACCACCCTGTTGAGGCGTTATTTTTTTGGCCTCTTTCAAACCTGGAAATCCAGTTATTTCTTCAATCATAGGTGAGGGGTGGTAACTGTGACCTATTCCCGGAAGCCCTTTACGTCGCACGCTCAGAACGACGTACAGCGGCCGAACCCCAGAATCCGCCGGAAATACCAGAATAAAATCCTGATACTCCGGCGGATAAACCGGGCTGACGATAATGTTGTCCGCCTGTTCCGCCGGCGGAAAAATCCAGACTTGGGGCGCTTGCGGTGCCGCTTCCAGCGCCGGAATACCCATCGTATCTGCTAGGTTTTCTGCGGGAGTCCAAATCAACTCAACCCCGCTACCAAAGTCAGCCACCTGTTGAGATCCGCGCGTTTCAAACGTCACGATAGGGACCATCTCCCAATCACGCCGGCTCTGGGTGTTATAGCCGTAGCCCTTGAGCGTTCCGTCAGCCTGCTCCTCTACCCGCAAACGAACCCGTGTTCGAGCTTGTTTGAGTGATCTGAGTTGATCGTCGGTATACAACGCACCATCGCCCAGACTCGATGGCGCAAGCAAAGCAACCAACCCCACTAATGCACCCGCAGCAACTCCGGCAGTGACGACTCCGGCGCCAGTACTTGCGATGGATGCCGGAGCAATTGCTACACCACCCAACGCCAAAGAGCCGATACCAGCAGGTAAAACTCCGCTGATTTTCTTGAGCGGTAAGCAGCCGGAATCATCGGCCTGACGACCTCCCAACAAGGTGAGCTCACCATACTCACCGACGCTGTCCGTCGGCACGAACCCGGATGGGCAGGTGTAGTCGATGATTGAATCCGGCAACTTACAAGACTTGGCAAAGACACAACCGGTGAGCGACTGACGCTTTTTCTGAAACGCCACTTCCCGGCACTTTTCGAATGCGTCCTGCCTGGCGAGCATGGCCTCGTAGGCGTTTTGCCTGGCCTCTCTCTCTGCCAATTCAGTGGTGGTCATGTCCCGTAGCCGACGGTAACCACCTCCATCGTTATCGTAGTGCTGCCACACTTGCGGTGTGTCCTTGCCCATCCGTTCCCCTCTCGGTCACCAATAAAACCACGGCTCAATGCCGAGGCCGGTGAAGTTACCGAGTGTTGGAAAGTGCGGTTGTAGGGCTAATCTGATCCTGCCGTGCGATCCTTCTTGATCGTCTATTGCGGATGATTCCGCTCCAAACTTGCCGCAAAATCCGGCCCGAGCCGACTCATCGGCATGCCCCTAATGGAAGATGCACCATGAACCTCGCCCCCAACTTCCCCGACGACCACGCCATGCACCTGCTGATGCAGCTGCTGCATGAAGAACTCGGCCTGCCTGAACGCAAAACCATCAGCCTCACCACCTCGATCAACTTCGACCTGGGCTGCGACGGTGCGGATGCGCGGCAGCTGATGGAAGCGCTGGAGGAACAGTTCGCCATCGACTTCGTGGACTACGACGCCTATCGCTACTTTCAGCCCGAAGGCTTTGATGTGTTTCTCAAGCGTCGGGCGAAGGGGCGTGGCGAGAAAGTGCCGTTGACCATTGGCATGCTCTACCAAGCGATCAAGGCGCAACGGTGGGATACGCAGGAGCTGGAGAACATCTGTCTGAACGCGTAAGTGGCATTATTCTGGCTGTTTAACGCTTTTTCAGCTGGAATATTGGCAGTTGTATTTCTGATGGTCTAAATCGCGCCCATAAAAAAAGCCGCCCCAAAGGACGGCTTTCTCATTACATCAAACCAACACTTACAACTTCGGCCCAGCAGCCTTGATCGCATCGCTCACTTCAAACTTCTTGAAGTTCTCAACAAACAACCCAGCCAACGCTTTAGCAGCTTCATCATAAGCAGCCTTGTCAGCCCAGGTGTTACGTGGGTTCAACAGGCCAGTCTCAACGCCCGGCACAGCCAACGGCACGTCCAGGTTGATGGTGTCTAGGTGTTCAGTCTCAGCACCGATCAACGCGCCGCTCTGGATCGCTGCGATCACACCACGAGTGGTCGGGATGTTGAAGCGCTTACCGACGCCGTAGCCGCCGCCAGTCCAGCCGGTGTTGACCAGGTAGACCTTGGAGCCGAAGCCGCGGATGCGTTTGATCAGCAGTTCGGCGTATTCGCCAGCCGGACGCGGGAAGAACGGTGCGCCGAAGCAGGTGGAGAAGGTCGACTTGATGCCGCTGCCGGAACCCATTTCGGTCGAGCCCACCAGTGCGGTGTAGCCGGACAGGAAGTGGTAGGCCGCTTGTTCTTCGCTGAGGATCGAGACTGGCGGCAGGACGCCGGTCAGGTCGCAGGTCAGGAAGATCACAGCGTTTGGCTCGCCACCGAGGTTCTTCTCGGAACGCTTCTCGACGTGCTCCAGCGGGTAGGCTGCGCGGCTGTTCTGGGTCAGGCTGCCGTCGGCGTAGTCAGCTTTCTTGGCGTCGTCCAGCACAACGTTTTCCAGGACTGCGCCGTGCTTGATGGCTTTCCAGATGACCGGCTCGTTCTTCTCGGACAGGTCGATGCACTTGGCATAGCAACCGCCTTCGATGTTGAACACCACGCCCTCGCCCCAGCCGTGCTCGTCGTCACCGATCAGGTAACGGCTTTCATCGGCGGACAGGGTGGTTTTGCCGGTGCCGGACAGGCCGAAGAACAGGGTCACGTCGCCCGCTTCGCCGATGTTGGCAGCGCAGTGCATTGGCAGCACGTCGGCGGCCGGCAGCAGGAAGTTCTGCACCGAGAACATGGCTTTCTTCATTTCACCGGCGTAGCGCATGCCGGCAATCAGCACTTTCTTCTGGGCGAAGTTGAGGATCACGCAACCATCGGAGTTGGTACCGTCACGCTCTGGAACACATTCGAAGTTGGCAACGTTGAGGACCTGCCACTCGTCACGACCAGCCGGGTTGTACTGGGCCGGGTTGATGAATAGGCAACGACCGAACAGGTTCTGCCAGGCAGTCTGGGTGGTCATCTTCACGGCCAGGTAGTGCTCTTCGGCAGCACCTACGTGCACGTGGGAAACGAAATGCTCTTGCGCGTTGTTGAAGGCCTCGACGCGAGCCCACAGGGCATCGAACTTGTCGGCCGGGAACTTGCGGTTGATCGGGCCCCAGGCGATGGCGTCCTGGGTGGTCGGCTCTTCAACGATGAAACGATCGACTGGCGAACGGCCGGTACGGTGACCGGTGCGAACAACCAGCGCGCCGGTATCGGCAAGCTCGCCTTCACCGCGATTCAGGGCTTCTTTAACCAGATCATCAACACTCAGATCGGTGTACACGGCGTTATTGGCTTGCGTCATGAGGTTCCCCGTCGGCCAGTGGCCGAGTGCTCCAAACGTTTTGTAGTAGAAAGTCGTGCACTACTACCGCGAAAAAAGTGGGCCGGATTATGCCAGAAAAGCCCAAAAAGTGTAGGGCCCTCCCGTCAGAACGGCGTTATTCCGGCGCAAAGCAGTGAATTTACCTGCACTGAAACGTTTTAGTGACGGGTATCTGACGGCGTATCGACCCCTGCACCCGCAAACAATTGGGTGATATCGGCCGCGTCGAACAGGTAACGTTCGTTGCAAAACTGGCAATCGATCTCCACGGCGCCACCGTGTTCGATAACGAGTGCCTGGGCATCATCCAGACCCAAACTGACCAACGCATTGCCCGAGCGTTCCCGAGAGCAGCTGCAATGGAAACGCAGGTTCTGCACGTCAAACAGGCGAACCTGTTCTTCATGATAGAGGCGATGGAGCACGGTTTCGTTGTCCAGGCTCAGCAATTCATCGGCCGTCAGCGTGCTGGCCAGGGCGGTGATGTGCTGCCAACTGGCGGCGCGTTCTTCTTCGTCTTTCAGACGGTCGGCAGGCAATTGCTGCAGCAACAAGCCACGAGCACGACGGCCATCGGCGTAGAGCCAGAAGCGCGTGCCGACCTGCTGAGACATGACGAAGTAGTTAGTGAAGCACTCCGAGAGAGTTTCGCCGTCGAGGTCGACGATGCCTTGGTAACGCTGGCCCTGAGTCGGGTCGACAGTCAGCGCCAGCACGCCATTGGGCATCAGGTCGGCGAAGGTCGCGTCGGGGGCAATCTTGTCGGCTTCGTAACGCGCCAGGCCGCGGATTTCACGCTCACTGGAGCACTCGATCATCAGCAACGGCACCGGGCCTTCGGAACGGGCCTGCAGAATCAGCAAGCCATCGAACTTCAAGGTGCCAACCAGCAACGCTGCCGCCGCCATCAGCTCGCCCAGCAGTTGTGCGACCGGCTCCGGATAGGCGTGTTTGGCGAGGACTTCGGCATAGCTACGCTCCAACCCAACCAGCTCGCCGCGGGTGTCGCTGTCATCGAAGATGAAGCGTTGGGTGTAGTCGTTATCCGATAGATTGGTCATAGGTCTGGGTATCTGAAAGGGTGACAAAAAAAGAAAATCGCGCCATTTCCGCTTTTTGGGGCGGGCAAGGTTCAGCCGTAAGGGCATTTTATGAACAATCCGGGGCTGTTCCAAGCAAGGTCAAACCTCGCTTTTCGACGAACGGCGTTTTCATTTCGCCGCGTCGAGTACACCCATATGGCTGCACGGGTGCGCGATTGCAAGTCTGCGCCCGACGGCGATCACTACTCGTCGTTGCTGTTACCGCGAAACTTGAACAGATCCCGGCGCTGCTTCTTGCTCGGTTTGCCATCGGTGCTCACGCCCAACGCCCCGGCCTTGCGCATGGCCGCAGCCGCTTCACGTATGGCGACGCTGGCTTCGGTTTCGGCATACAGGGCCTGAGCCTCCGGCGCGCCACGGCGCACGATCGACAGCGCCTGGACTACCACCGTACGCTCCTCGAAGCCGGTGCGAATCTGAAACTCATCGCCGACCCTCGGTTCCTTGCCTGGCTTGCAGCGCTCGCCCCGGCAATGCACCTTGCCACTCTCAATCGCGGCCTTGGCCAAGGCTCGTGTTTTATAAAAACGCGCGGCCCACAACCATTTATCGAGACGGACCTTGTCGTCCTCTTCGCTTTTTTGTGCCATTGGATGACCTCATTCTGAAATATCGATGAACTGTACTACCGTTTCTGTCGTGCCATGAATCACCACGCTGTGGATTAGAATGCAGGCATTCCCTCGCACATTGAGGGATGGAAATTCGGGCAGTAGATATCTGTCGCCTTTTACCCATTATTCTGCGTGAATACCGCGAATTCGGCCGCACGCGGTCTGAGCGGTTTTTGCCGGTTGAGCACTTTTGAAGACATTTGACCATTTGACCGTTATCGGTCTGCGCGAGTGGGTGGCGCTCCCGGATTTGGGAGTCGCGGGCCTTCGGGCAAAAATCGACACCGGCGCCAGCACCTCCAGTTTGCACGCCACCGACATCGAGCCGTTCGAGCGCGATGGGGAACAGTGGGTGCGCTTTACCGCGCACCTGGGCACGGTGGTGCAACTGCGGCACCGGCGCTGCGAAGCCCCGCTGGTAACGAGGAAAACCATTAAAAGCTCCAATGGCCATGCGCAGATGCGCTATGTGGTCAGCACCACCCTGGCCCTCGGTGATCGGGTCTGGCGGGTCGAATTCACCCTCGCCTGCCGCAAGTCCATGCGTTATCGCCTGTTACTCGGTTCCAAAGCCCTGATCGATGGCCAGTTGGTGGTCAATCCGGGCATTAAATATGTACAAGACAAGCCGGTGTTCCCGGTATCTACCTTCTCCACAGGTGTTGCATGAAGATCGCTGTGCTGTCGCGGAACCCGCGTCTGTATTCCACCCGTCGTCTGGTCGAAGCCGGTATGGAGCGTGGCCATGAAATGGTGGTGATCGACACCCTGCGCGCCTACATGAACATTGCCAGCCACAAGCCGCAGATCCACTACCGTGGCAAACCGCTGGAGGGTTTCGATGCAGTGATCCCGCGGATCGGCGCATCGGTGACGTTTTATGGCTGCGCGGTGCTGCGCCAGTTCGAAATGATGGGGGTGTTTCCGCTCAACGAATCGGTGGCCATCGCTCGTTCGCGAGACAAACTGCGCTCGTTGCAATTGTTGTCACGCCGGGGAATCGGTTTGCCGGTCACCGGTTTTGCCCACTCCCCGGATGACATTCCCGACTTGATCGAGATGGTCAATGGCGCGCCGCTGGTGATCAAGGTGCTGGAAGGCACCCAGGGCATCGGTGTGGTGCTGTGTGAAACAGCGACGGCGGCGGAATCGGTGATCGAGGCGTTCATGGGCCTGAAGCAGAACATCATGGTTCAGGAATACATCAAGGAAGCCGGCGGTGCGGACATTCGTTGTTTCGTGGTCGGCGACAAGGTGATCGCGGCCATGAAACGCCAGGCCAAGCCGGGGGAGTTTCGCTCCAACCTGCATCGCGGTGGCAGTGCGAGCCTGATCAAGATCACGCCGGAAGAACGCATGACCGCGTTGCGTGCGGCGAAGGTCATGGGGTTGGCGGTGGCGGGGGTGGATATCCTGCGCTCCAATCATGGGCCACTGGTGATGGAAGTGAACTCATCGCCGGGGCTTGAAGGGATTGAAACCACCACCGGGAAGAACGTGGCGGGGATCATCATTGAGCATCTGGAGAAGAATGGCGGGCCGAATATGACTCGGACCAAAGGGAAGGGTTGAGCCTGAAAGATCGCAGCCTCGCTTCGCTCGACAGCTCCTACAGGGGGATCGCATTTTTCTGTAGGAGCTGTCGAGCGGAGCGAGGCTGCGATCTTTTCAGCCGTTAAACCGCATCCCTTGGCAACATCAATCCAAGCGGCAACCGCACCCGCGCTTCCAGCCCACCACCGGACCGATTGCGCAACTCGACATTTCCGCCATGCATCGAAGCAATCCGCTTCACGATCGCCAACCCCAACCCGGTCCCCTTCCCGCCCCGGGCCCGATCGCCACGGGTGAACGGGTTGAAGATCGCCTCCAGTTCCGACGGATCGATCCCCGCGCCACGGTCCATGACGCTCAGCACCACATACGGCGCACTGGTATCCCCGGACACATAGGCCGCCACTTCGACGCCGCTGCCGGCGTGATGCAGAGCATTGCCGATCAGGTTGTTCAGCAGCCGCTTCATCGACACCCGACGCAACGGGAACGGCTGGATCGGTTCCAGGCGCAAGTGCACTTTCTCTTCGTTCTGGTTGTACGGCGCGGCGACTTCGCGAACCAGATCGCTCAGGTCCACTTCTTCCACCGACTCGTCACGCCCGTCACGAATGAACGCCAGGAACTGATCCAGAATCGCGTCCATATCTTCGATGTCGCGGATCATGTCGTCTGTCAGGTCGCTGTGGTCACCCATTAGCTCCAGGGACAGCCGCAAACGGGTCAGTGGCGTGCGCAGGTCGTGGGAGACCCCGGCTAGCATCAGTTCGCGTTCGCGCCCGGCCTGTTCGACGTCTTCAGCCATCTGGTTGAAGGCGCGATAAACCTCGGTCATCTCGCTCGGTGTATCGCTGATTGGCAGGCGCACGCTGCGGCCCTGACCCAGTTGCCTCGCGGCATAGACCAGACGTTTCAGCGGTTGATTGAGCTGGCTGACGAAGATCCACGCCGAGGCGGTGGACAGCAGACCAATGGCGAGGAACCAGCCGAGCACGTTCCAGATTTTCTGGCCGCGCAACGGATGCGGGTACAGCGGCACTTTCAGCCAACCATCGCCCAGGCTGGGCGCCCGGACCCACAGCGCCGGTGGTGAGTGCATGCGTAATCGCACTTCGGTGTCGGCACCCAGTTCGGCCTGCATTTGTCGTTGGTAGATCTCGCTGTAGGGCCAGTGCTGTTCGCCTTCCGGCACACCGGCACCCACCACCCGGATGAGGGTCGCGGCATCGGCGATTTTGGTGCGGTTTTCTTCGTCGGCGGCCCAATAGGCACGTAGCGTCAGGGCGACGCCGTGGCTGTATTGGCGATCCACCAGCACATCTTCGTTCATCAACAGATAAACCAGGGTCAGCGCCTTGGAGAACAGGACGACGATCAGCACCAGCCACAGGGTGCGGGAGAAGAAGCTCTGGGGGAACCAAACAGGGGTTTTCATGGGTAACCGCTACACACTTGCAGGAGCGAGCATGCTCGCATATTGCGGATCACGGGTCTGCGGGAAAGGTCATCTAACCCCTTGCCCGCAAGACCCGCGCCTACAAATCACCAATCACTTCGTGGCGGCGCCATCCGGAACGAACACGTAACCCACGCCCCAGACGGTCTGGATGTAGCGTGGTTTGGACGGATCGGGCTCGATCATCCGGCGCAGACGGGAAATCTGCACGTCGATGGAACGCTCAAGGGCATCCCACTCGCGGCCACGGGCCAGGTTCATCAGTTTGTCGCGAGTCAGTGGCTGACGCGCGTTCATGACCAGCGCCTTGAGTACCGCAAACTCACCGGTGGTGAGCATGTGCACTTCGTCGCCGCGCTTGAGTTCGCGGGTGGCCAGGGACAGTTCGTAGTCACCGAAGGTCACGCTTTCGTCTTCGCTGCCCGGAGCGCCTGGCACCGGTGCCGCCTGACGACGCAGAACCGCTTTGACCCGAGCCATCAGCTCGTCCGGGTTGAACGGCTTGGCCAGGTAATCGTCGGCGCCCAGTTCGAGGCCCTTGATGCGGCTAAGCTCATCGCCCTTGGCGGTCAGCATGATGATCGGAATCTGATTGTTCGCCGTGCGCAGGCGGCGGCAAGCGGTCAGGCCGTCTTCGCCGGGCAGCATCAGGTCGAGGACGACCAGGTTGAACACTTCACGCGCCAGCAGGCGGTCCATTTGTTCGGTGTTCGGTACGGCGCGGGCACGGTAGCCCTTGCTGACGAAAAAACGTTCCAGCAGGCTGCTCAGCCCAGGATCGTCGTCAACAATAAGAATTTTTTCGCCTTCAGCAATGTTTGCAGTGCTGCTCATTGGATGCTCCTTTGATCTCGGCGCGCATTATGGCGTAGCTGCCGTTATACGCACCGTGTGCATTGTTAGCAGATTTTTCCTTCCCCGCCAGAAAACCGGGCATTGTGCCTACAACCCGCGATGCCCCCGAATGGACAGAACGCTGGTTATAATGCGCGGCCTTTTGTGTCAGGCAACGTCTGATCGTTACTGTAAGCAGCCGCTTTTTTTTCATGGCGCTGGCAGTAATTGTTCGATTTCACGGGTCAACGGGAAGCCTGTTGGCTCAGGTAGCGGCGCACGCCAGGCCGCTCAACCAGACTCGCCGAGCCCTTATCTCTGCGCCTGCGAGCCTGCTTTCACAATTTGTCAGGTGGTTTTATGGACAGCATCAACAGCCGCATCGCCGAGGAACTCGGTGTACGCCCACAACAGGTCGAAGCGGCCGTCGCGCTACTCGATGAAGGCTCTACCGTTCCCTTCATCGCCCGCTACCGGAAAGAAGTGACCGGCAGCCTCGATGACATCCAGTTGCGTCATCTGGAAGAGCGTCTGCGCTACCTGCGAGAACTCGACGAACGGCGGATCAGCATCCTCGCCAGCATTCAAGAGCAGGGCAAACTGACCCCGCAACTCGAACGCGACATCAAACTCGCCGACACCAAGACCCGTCTCGAAGACTTGTACCTGCCGTACAAGCAGAAGCGCCGCACCAAGGGCCAGATCGCCCTGGAAGCCGGCCTCGGCGCGCTGGCCGACGGCCTGTTCAACGACCCGACCCTGAACCCTGAAGCCGAAGCCGCGCGCTTCATCGACGCCGAAAAAGGCGTGGCCGATGTTAAAGCCGCCCTTGAAGGCGCCAAGTACATCCTCATGGAGCGCTTCGCCGAAGACGCGGGCCTGCTGGACAAGTTGCGCAGCTACCTCAAGCAGGAAGCCACCCTCAGTGCCCGCGTGATCGCTGGCAAGGAAGAGGAAGGCGCCAAGTTCCGCGACTATTTCGAACACGACGAACCGCTGAAAAGCATGCCATCGCACCGTGCGCTGGCGATTTTTCGTGGCCGCAACGAAGGCATTCTCAGCTCCGCACTGAAAGTCGGCGATGAACTGCCGGGCACCATGCACCCGTGCGAAGGCATGATCGGCCAGCAATTCGGCATCCAGAACCAGAACCGTGCCGCCGACAAATGGCTGGGCGAAGTGGTGCGCTGGACCTGGAAGGTCAAGCTCTACACCCACCTGGAAACCGACCTGCTGGGCGAGCTGCGCGACGGCGCGGAAACCGAAGCGATCAACGTGTTCGCGCACAACCTGCACGACTTGCTGCTGTCGGCCCCGGCCGGCCCGCGCGCCACCCTGGGCCTCGACCCGGGCCTGCGCACCGGTTGCAAGGTCGCCGTAGTCGATGCCACCGGCAAGCTGCTGGATCACGCCACGGTTTACCCGCACGTGCCGCACAACAAGTGGGACCAGACCCTCGCTGTGCTCGCCGCCCTGTGCGCCAAGCATTCGGTCGACCTGATCGCCATCGGCAACGGCACCGCCAGCCGTGAAACCGACAAGCTCGCCGCTGAGCTGATCAAAAAGTATCCAGCGATGAAGATGACCAAGGTCATGGTCTCCGAGGCCGGTGCATCGGTGTACTCGGCGTCGGAACTGGCCTCCAAGGAATTCCCGGATCTCGACGTATCGATCCGTGGCGCGGTGTCGATTGCCCGTCGCTTGCAGGATCCGCTGGCTGAGCTGGTGAAGATCGATCCGAAATCCATCGGCGTCGGCCAGTACCAGCACGACGTGTCGCAGCTGAAACTGGCACGCGGCCTGGACGCGGTGGTCGAGGACTGCGTGAACGCCGTGGGCGTCGACGTCAACACTGCCTCCGTGGCGCTGCTGGCCCGTATCTCCGGCCTCAACGCGACCCTGGCGCAGAACATCGTCAGCCACCGCGACGAGCACGGCGCGTTCAAAACCCGTGCGGCGCTGAAGAAAGTCGCGCGTCTGGGTGAAAAAACCTTCGAACAGGCGGCGGGCTTCCTGCGCGTGATGAATGGCGACAATCCATTGGATTCGTCCGCGGTTCACCCGGAAGCCTATCCGCTGGTGCAGCGCATTGCCGCTGAAACCGACCGTGACATTCGCTCGCTGATCGGCGACGCGAGCTTCCTCAAGCGTCTCGATCCGAAGAAGTACACCGACGAAACGTTCGGTCTGCCGACGGTCACCGACATCCTGCAAGAGCTGGAAAAACCCGGTCGCGACCCACGTCCCGAGTTCAAGACCGCCGAGTTCCAGGAAGGCGTCGAAGACCTCAAGGACCTGCAACTGGGGATGATCCTCGAAGGTGTGGTGACCAACGTGACCAACTTCGGCGCGTTCGTCGACATCGGCGTGCATCAGGACGGTTTGGTGCACATCTCCGCGCTGTCGGAGAAGTTCATCAAGGATCCGCGCGAAGCGGTGAAGGCCGGTGATGTAGTCAAGGTGAAAGTCATGGAAGTCGACATCCCGCGCAAACGCGTTGGCCTGTCGATGCGCATGAGCGACACCCCGGGCGAGAAGATCGACGGTGCTCGCGGTGCGCGTCCAGGTTCGGCACCACGCCAATCCCAGAACACCGCACCGCGCAAGGAAACCACGGCAGCAGCCCCGGCCAACAACGCCATGGCCTCGCTGTTCGCTAACGCCAAACAGTTGAAAAAACGCTGATGGAGATCCCGGTCGGCTTGACCGAAAGCGCGTTTTTCAAGCTGCTGGGGTGTCGCTTGCACAGTCTGGAAACCGGGGTGGCGCAAGTCGCCCTGGCGCTTGAGCCAGAACTGCGCAATCGCGGCGGCAAGCTGCATGGCGGCGCTTTGTTCAGTCTGGTGGACATTGCCATGGGGCTGGCCTGTTCCAGCACCCACGGCTTTGACCAGCAGAGCGCAACCATCGAGTGCAAGATCAACTACATCCGCGCCGTCGCTGACGGTGAGGTGATGTGCACGGCCCGGGTGATCCATCCGGGCCGCCGCACGCTGGTGGTCGAAGCCGATGTGATGCAAGGCGACAAACTCGTCGCAAAAGCACAAGGCACGTTCGCTGTCCTGTAGCTAGAAGCCATCAATTTGAGTTAATTTCAACGCAAAGCAACCTGTGGGAGCGGGCTTGCCCGCGATGGCGGTGTGTCAGACGACATAAACGGTGACTGACACTCCCTCATCGCGGGCAAGCCCGCTCCCACAGGGATCGTGCAGTTCTTGAATAATCGGCATATGGCCTGTCAGGCCCGAAAACCAGGCGAAAACGCCAGTTTTAACTTCACCCTTGTAGACCGTCTTGCCCACCCCCATATTGGGGCGACTGACGCGTGAAGGAATCCAACTTGAGCGAACTTCTCAACCGCCGCCTGGCTCTGCTTGGCGAGCGCGCTAACCTCTCTCTGCTCGAACAGTGCCTTCACGGCATCGAACGTGAATGCCTGCGCGTGACAGGCGAAGGGCGCCTGGCGCAAACGCCGCACCCTGAAGCATTGGGTTCCGCGCTGACCAATGAACAAATCACCACTGACTATTCCGAGTCGCTGTTGGAATTCATCACGCCAGCTCTGCCAGACCCGGCGGATACGCTGGCGAGCCTGGACAAAATTCACCGGTTTGCCTACAGCAAGCTCGGCAATGAGTACCTGTGGAGTCCATCGATGCCGTGCCCGTTGCCGGCCGAGGAAGACATCCCGATCGCTTATTACGGCACCTCCAACATCGGTCAGCTCAAGTACGTCTATCGCAAGGGCCTGGCTCTGCGTTACGGCAAGACCATGCAGTGCATCGCCGGGATCCACTACAACTTTTCCCTGCCGGAAAAGCTCTGGCCGCTGCTTAAAGAGGCTGAGGGCTTTGACGGCACCGACCGCGACTATCAGTCGTCGGCCTACATCGCGCTGATCCGCAACTTCCGTCGCTACAGCTGGCTGCTGATGTACCTGTTCGGTGCCTCGCCTGCGCTGGACGCCGGTTTCCTGCGCGGTCGCTCGCATCAGTTGGAACAGCTGGACCCGGACACGTTGTACCTGCCGTACGCCACCAGCCTGCGCATGAGCGACCTGGGTTACCAGAGCAACGCCCAGGCCGGTCTGACGCCGTGCTACAACGATCTGACCAGCTACACCGACAGCCTGCGCAAAGCGGTGGCCACGCCGTATCCGGCGTACGTCGAAGTCGGTACGCACCAGGACGGCGAGTGGGTTCAGCTCAACACCAACATCCTGCAGATCGAAAACGAGTACTACTCCAACATCCGCCCGAAACGCGTGACCTACACCGGCGAACGGCCGATCCAGGCGCTGGTGGCCCGTGGCATTCAGTACGTCGAAGTACGCTGCCTGGACATCAACCCGTTCCTGCCGATGGGCATCGACCTCACCGAGTCGCGGTTCCTTGATGCGTTCCTGTTGTATTGCGCGCTGAACGACAGCCCGCTGCTGACCAGTACCAGCTGCGGTAACGCGACCTCGAACTTTCTCAGCGTGGTCAAGGAAGGTCGTCGTCCGGGCCTGCAGTTGCAACGCGACGGGCACCCGGTAGACCTGAAAGAATGGGCCGGCGAATTGCTGGAAAAAATTGCGCCATTAGCGGCATTGCTGGATCAAAGCCATGGCGGCGATGCTCACAGCAAGGCGCTGGACGCACAACTGGCCAAGGTCAAGGATTCGTCCCTGACGCCATCGGCGCAGGTGTTGGCAGCGATGGCCGAGCACAAGGAAAGCTTTGCTCAGTTCTCTTTGCGTCAGAGTCAGGTGCACGCGGAATTTTTCCGTAGCGAGCCGCTTTCAAGCGAAGAACAGGCTAGATTTGAAGAATTGGCGCGTTCGTCGTTGGCTCAGCAGATGGAGCTGGAACAGAACGAAGTTGGCGATTTCGATGTGTTTGTCGGGTCGTATCAGGCGAGTATTCTGGCGATCAGCAACTAAACTGCCAGAGCAGCCCCCCTGTGGCGAGGGGGCTTGCCCCCGTTGGACTGCGGAGCAGTCCCAAAACCGACACACACAATATTTCGGGTAAACCGCGTCGCCTGCATTACGACTGCTTCGCAGCCGAACGGGGGCAAGCCCCCTCGCCACAACGGTCTCTCTTAGAATTTTCCGCTCATAAGGTAATTCGAAAAAGTTATTTATTTTCGGATTCTTATATCATTTAGTCTCCTTTTCACGCCGACTCTCGGTCGCCTGACAAGGAGCTCCCCGATGAAACTGACTTCCCCTCTTCGCCTTCTGGCCGCCGCGTTTCTGGCTTCGGCGAGTTTCCTGGCTCAGGCGGCAGATGTGACCGTCGCCTACCAGACCACCGTTGACCCGGCCAAAGTCGCCCAAGCCGACGGCACCTACGAAAAAGCCACCAAAGCCAACATCGACTGGCGCAAATTCGACAACGGCGCCGACATCATTGCCGCCATCGCTTCCGGCGATGTGCAAATCGGCTACCTCGGTTCCAGCCCCCTGACCGCGGCAATTACCCGCAAAGTCCCGGTGGAAACCTTCCTCATCGCCACCCAGATCGGTGCCGCCGAAGCGCTGGTCGCTCGCGACGGTTCCGGAATCAAGACTCCGCAAGACCTGATCGGCAAGAAAATCGCCGTACCGTTCGTTTCCACCGGCCACTACAGCCTGCTGGCCGCGCTGAAACACTGGAACATCGACCCCTCGAAAGTCACCGTGCTCAACCTCGCGCCGCCAGCGATCATTGCTGCGTGGAAACGCGGTGATATCGACGCCACCTACGTCTGGGACCCGGCTCTCGGTGTGGCCAAGGAAAACGGCAAAGTGCTGATCACCTCGGGCGAACTGGCCAAGTTCGGCGCGCCGACTTTCGATGCCTGGATCGTGCGTAAGGATTTCGCCGAGAAGCACCCGGAAATCGTCACCGCGTTCGCCAAAGTGACCCTCGATGCCTACGCCGACTACCGTAAAGACCCGAAAGCCTGGCTCGCCAACCAAAGCAATGTCGACAAACTGGTGAAGCTTTCCGGTGCCAAGGCCAGCGACATTCCATTGCTGCTGCAAGGCAACGTCTTCCCGCTCGCAGCTGATCAGGTAATCACCCTCGGCGCGCCGACCACCAAGGCCATCACCGACACCGCGGTGTTCCTCAAGGAACAGGGCAAAGTCGAGGCCGTGCTGCCGGACTACGCGCCGTACGTCAGCGCCAAATACATCACCAATTGATCAGGAGTTAACCGCGATGGCTTTGCTACAGCTGGAGCGCATCAGCGCACAGTATCCCGGCGCAGCGGAGCCTGTGCTGACGGATATTTCCCTGAGCCTGGGGCCTCAGCAGTTGCTGGTCGCCCTCGGCCCGTCCGGCAGTGGCAAGACTTCGCTGTTGAACCTGATTGCCGGTTTCGTCGAGCCCACTGCCGGGCGCATCACCCTTGACGGCGTGCCAGTCAAAGGCCCGAGTGCCGAGCGCGGCGTGGTGTTCCAGAACGACGCCCTGCTGCCCTGGCAGGACGTGCTGGCCAACGTTGGCTTCGGTCTGGAACTGGCCGGCATTGCGCGGGAAAAACGTGAACTGCGCGCCCGGGAAATGCTCGCGCTGGTGGACCTTTCCGGTTTCGAAAACCGCCGAGTCTGGCAGCTCTCGGGCGGGCAGAAGCAACGTGTCGGCCTCGCTCGCGCCCTCGCAGCAGACCCTCGGGTTTTGCTGATGGACGAGCCCTTCGGTGCCCTCGATGCCTTCACCCGCGAACAGATGCAGGAGCTGTTGCTGCAAGTCTGGCAGCGCACCGCCAAACCGGTGTTCCTGATTACCCACGACATTGAAGAAGCGGTGTTCCTCGCCACGGATCTGATTCTGCTGGCACCCAACCCCGGGCAAATCGTCGAGCGTCTGAGCCTGGACTTCGGTCAGCGTTACGCCGCCGGCGAATCTGCGCGGGCAATCAAATCCGATCCACGCTTTATCGAAACCCGCGAACACGTGCTCGCCAAAGTGTTCTCCCAACGCAGTGCCGTCCAGCGGCAGGAGCGCGCATGAGCACCTATGAAATTCCCGCCGCGACGGTGAAGTCGAGCTCGGCGGCAATTCCGCTGCGTCGCAGTTTGAACACGCGCTGGATCAGCGTGCTGACCCTGATCGCGTTGTTGGCAATCTGGTGGGCCGTCACGGCCACTGGTTTGATCGAACCACTGTTCCTGCCGCCGCCGTCCGCCGTGCTGCAAAAAGGTTGGCTGCTGGTGACCACCGGCTACATGGATTCGACCTTGTGGCAGCACTTGGGCGCGAGCCTCAGCCGTATTGGCCTGGGCCTTGGTTTCGCCGTGCTGACCGCCGTGCCGGTGGGCATTGCCATCGGCCACAACCGCATCGCTCGCGGCATTCTTGATCCGCTGATCGAGTTCTATCGCCCGATTCCGCCGCTGGCTTATCTGCCGCTGATCGTGATCTGGTGCGGCATCGGTGAGTTATCAAAAGTGCTGCTGATCTACCTGGCGATCTTCGCGCCGATCGCGATTGCCACTGCCACTGGCGTACGCACGGTCGACCCGGCGAAATTACGCGCCGCGCAGTCGCTGGGCGCGACTCGGGCGCAGTTGATTCGGCATGTGATTTTGCCCAGTGCCTTGCCGGACATTTTGACCGGCGTGCGGATTGGTCTGGGCGTGGGTTGGTCGACGTTGGTGGCCGCTGAATTGATCGCCGCCACCAGCGGTTTGGGCTTCATGGTGCAGTCGGCCGCGCAATTCCTGGTCACCGATGTGGTGGTGTTGGGGATTCTGGTGATCGCATTGATCGCCTTCGTCATGGAAATGGGCTTGCGTGCGCTACAACGCAAACTGGTGCCATGGCACGGCCAGGCTCACTGAAGCATTTGAATGTGGGAGCAACTGCCTTGATACCCCCTTTTTTGGATCAACCCTGTAGGAGCTGTCGAGTGAAACGAGGCTGCGATCTTTTGATCTTGCTCTTCAACATCAAAAGATCGCAGCCTTCGGCAGCTCCTACAGGTGCGGTGTCGTTCACAAAATTCATGTACGGCCCCCAGAATTGAAGAGAACACCATGAGCCACCTGACCATCGTCCCTCTAAGCTCCGCACTCGGCGCGCAAATCAGCGGTATCGACATCAGCCAGCCGCTGAACCTGCAACAACACGACGCTATCGAGCAGGCGCTGCTTAAGCATCAAGTGCTGTTCTTCCGCGACCAGCCGATCGAGCCGCAGCAGCAAGCGCGATTCGCCGCCTATTTCGGCGACCTGCACATTCACCCGATCTACCCGAACGTGCCGGAACAGCCGGAAGTGCTGATCCTCGACACTGCCGTCACCGACGTGCGAGACAACGCGATCTGGCACACCGACGTGACCTTCCTGCCGACCCCGGCCATGGGCGCGGTGCTCAGCGCCAAACTGCTGCCGGAGTTTGGCGGCGACACGCTGTGGGCCAGTGGTATTGCGGCATATGAAGCGCTGTCCGCGCCGATGAAAACCTTGCTCGAAGGGCTGACCGCCACTCACGATTTCACCCGCTCGTTCCCGCTGGAGCGCTATGGCAATACACCAGAAGCCTTGGTCCAGTGGGAAGAAGCCCGACGCAAGAACCCGCCGTTATCGCACCCGGTAATTCGCACGCACCCGGTAAGCGGGCGCCGCTCATTGTTCGTCAATGAAGGGTTCACGTCGAAGATCAATGAGCTGTCGGAGACGGAAAGCGAAGTGATTCTGAAATTCTTGTTCGCCTACACCACACGGCCGGAGTTCACCATCCGCTGGCGCTGGCAGAAAGACGACATCGCGTTCTGGGACAACCGCGTGACCCAGCATCACGCGGTGGATGATTACCGCCCGGCGCGGCGGGTGATGCAGCGGGCGACCGTGTTGGGGGATGTGCCTTTCTTCCGGTGAGCCGATCGTTCCCACGCTCCGCGTGGGAATGCCTCAACGGACGCTCTGCGTTCGGCTTTGGATGGGACGCGGAGCGTCCCGGGCTGCGTTCCCACGCGGAGCGTGGGAACGATCAGTACGGAGTTACTCAGCCGTCGAAGGCTTCTCCCAAAGATTGACCCCACCCTCCTGGGCAAACCGATCAATCTCCGCCAACTCCTCTACGCTAAAACTCAGGTTCTTCAACGCCCCGACGTTCTCGATGATCTGCTCCGGTCGGCTCGCGCCAATCAGCGCCGAGGTCACCCGTGGATCTCGCAGGGTCCAGGCCAGCGCCAACTGCGCCAAGCTCTGACCACGGCGCTTGGCGATTTCATTGAGCGCCCGCACATGGGCGATGTTGGCTTCGGACAGATGAGACGCTTGCAACGAACCACCGCCCGGACGATTAACCCGCGCATCCGCTGGCACACCATTGAGGTACTTGTCGGTCAACAGCCCTTGCGCCAATGGCGTGAAGGCGATCACGCCGGTGCCGAGTTCATCGGTGGTGTTTAGCAGGTCCTTTTCCACCCAGCGATTCAGCAGGTTGTAAGCCGGTTGATGAATCAGCAACGGCACTTTCCACTCCTTCAGCAACCCGGCGATTTCACGGGTTTTCACCCCGGAATAGGACGAGATGCCGATGTACAGCGCCTTGCCCTGCTGCACGGCAGTGGCCAGTGCGCTGGCGGTTTCTTCCAGCGGCGTGTCCGGGTCGAAACGGTGAGAGTAAAAGATATCTACGTAATCCAAGCCCAGGCGTTGCAGGCTCTGGTCGAGGCTGGCCAGCACGTATTTGCGCGAACCACCGCCCTGACCGTAAGGGCCGGCCCACATATCCCAACCGGCCTTGCTGGAGATGATCAACTCGTCGCGGTACTGCTTGAAGTCTTCACGCAGCAAACGACCGAAGTTGATCTCGGCGCTGCCGTACGGCGGGCCGTAGTTGTTGGCCAGGTCGAAGTGGTTGATGCCCAGATCGAATGCCGTGCGCAGCAACGAACGCTGGGTATCGATTGGTGTGCTGTCGCCGAAGTTGTGCCACAAGCCCAGGGACAGTGCCGGCAGCACCAACCCGCTGCGGCCTACACGGCGGTAAGGGATGGAGTCGTAGCGATTTTCGGCAGCGGTGTAGGTCATCGAATCCTCTCTTGTCTGTCTTGAATGTGGTATCGACTGCTTTGCAAGTTGCCCAGCATACGCCCGGACAAACGCCGATAAACCTGGGGCTCGAGAAAATGCTGAAACGTTTCACAGATTGTTAAATCTGACCCACCGCATAGCGCCGATATCCACTCCCAACGTTTACGCCGACAACTCACGCAACGCGGCAGCCGCCAAAAAACCAGATCTTGAGCTGTATCGCTGATCTCGTCTGACCGTCTGGTCGATGCGTTCAAGTAATTGCTCAGGGAGCGTGGCATTGAAGCGCACCGACTTGCCGAAGTAAGGCGTGATATCGAAGTCGACCACACCCCATACACCGCCAGCGTAATCAGGGTTATCAAGATGAGCGTCAATCTCACGCACCTGCGGCAGTGGATCTCCATCGGCGACCAAGCCTTCATAGTGCAAAGCCAACGCTTCTTTCACGTTTTCAAATGCCTGCGCCACAGTAGCGCCCGCGGAGAAGCAACCCGGCACGTCCGGGATAATCACTCCGTATTCTGAGTCGGCATCCTTGTGCAGAACGACCGGGAATTTCATTTCGATGAGTCCTTCCTGTGATGTGGCCCCTTCGAGGCTCTCGTTTCCGATGTCGGGTCTCATTTCAGACCCGCCTGTTTCAATATGCTGTTGATCGTTCCTTTTGGAAGATCCGAATCAGGGTGCTTTATCGTCACCCTGCCCGACTTGCACGAATGCTTGTACTGATGGTGGCTACCTTTCACGGCCACCAGATACCAACCATTCTCCTCGATCATCCTGATCATTTCCCGACTTCGCATCACCTTCGTCCTTGTGGGCAGCATCTGCTGAGCACATTACGTGATGATCACATCCTTAATACACACGATACACACTCTGATAAATATTAGCCGAACTCAAGCAAGCCAGATTGCCCGCGGACCATCGGTAATGGGCAAATCCTGCGGGTGAATGGTGGGTTGGTTTAACTATGCTCGATGTATTGGGTTGAGCAATGAGGACGTCTTCGCGGGCAAGCCCGCTCCCACAGGGATCGTGTGGTTCACGGAAATTACCGTTCGACACAAACCCTGTGGGAGCGTGGCTTGCCCGCGAAGGCGGCCTCAAGGGCAATACACATCTGAAGGGCGGAACTCCACCATGCACACGGCAATCATCATCTTCTTCGGCCTGATCCTGCTGGCGCTGATGCTGTTCATCGGCGAGAAAATCGGTTTCCCCCGCCAGACCCTGGCCTACAGCTTTGTCGTGCTGTGGCTGGCGTTGACCTTGATCAACGGCGCGGTCGGCATGGTCAACGCCGGCCAGCCGTTGAGCACGGAACTGGTGGTGGGTAGCGCGGTGTTCGGCGTACCGGTGGCGGCGCTGGTGTTGTTCATGACGATGAGCACTGACGCCTGACCAGACGTCAGCCCCCCTCCTCAATCAACGCACCAGGTGCAAAAACTGCATGTGCCGTTCGTACTGGTCGAGGATGTCGTTGATGACCTGTTCCTTGGTGTAGCCCACCAGATCGTAGTCCTGACTGCCCTCGCTCAAATGCACTTCGGCGCGGTAATAACGACGATTGTTGAGTTCCTTGGAACCCATGCCGCCACGGGCGAAGGACGGCGTGAAGTAGCCGCGCATTTGCACCTGATAGATGAACGGATGCAGTTCACCGTGACCGATCTCCAGGCTGACGTTGTCATTGGCCGGATCGGGCTGAGTGACCACGTGCAAGCCCTTCTCGACGAACACTGCCGTCACCTCTTCAATCGCCGGGCGCACCGTGGTATCGAGGAAGCGATAGACCTCATCGCGCGACGGGAAATGCACCGCCTGACTCAAGCGCTGACGCCATCCGCCGCGCCGTGCTCCAGACACTGGCGCCAGAGAATGCAGTTGCGCGATCTGCTTCTGCGATTCCAGATAAAACGCCTTGTGCAGCCCCCACATCATCAGCAGCAAAATCATCGAGAACGGCAACGAGGTCAGCACCACCGCTGACTTCAATGCGTCGATGCTGCCGGAGAACAACAGCGCGCTGGTCACCAACGCCGTCATCGCGCCCCAGAACACTCGCAGCCATTTCGGCCCGTCTTCATCCGGGTTACCGCCCTTGGCGGACAACGTCGACAACACCACAGTGCCGGAGTCGGCGGAGGTCACGAAGAATACGAAGCTGATGAACACCGTGACCGCAATCACGGTTTTGCTCCACGGATAGGTTTCCAGCAGCAGGTACAGGGTCATCGACGGGTTGTCGATGGCCGACATGCCGAGCGCGCTCATGCCGTGGTTGAGGACTTGGTCGATGGCGCTGTTGCCGAAGATCGACATCCACGCCAGGGTGAAACCGAGCGGGATCAGCAGCACGCCGAAGACGAATTCACGGATGGTCCGGCCACGGGAAATCCGTGCGATGAACAGGCCCACGAACGGCGACCATGCAATCCACCAGGCCCAGTAGAACACCGTCCAGCCGCCCAGCCAGTCGCTGGGTTTGTCGTAGGCGTAGAGGTCGAAACTCTTCATCGGCAAGGCGCCGAGGTAATCGCCGATGTTCTGGATCAGCGTATTGAGCAAGTGCTGGGTGGGGCCGGCGAACAACACAAACAGCAGCAGCGCACAGGCCAGCAGCATGTTGATGTCGGACATCACCCGCACGCCTTTATCGACGCCGGACACCGCGACGATAATCGCCGCGCCCATCATCAACGTGATCAGGCCGACCTGAATCCACTGGGTGTGAGCGATGCCGAACAGGTAGTCCAGGCCCGAGTTGAGGTGCAATACGCCAAAGCCCATGTCGGCGCCGAGGCCGAATACCGTAGCGATGATGCCGAAGCCGTCCACCGCGTAGCCGATCGGGCCGTTGATGCGTTTGCCGATCAGCGGGTACAGCGCCGAACGCAGGGCCAGCGGCAGGTTATGGCGATAGGCGAAATAGGCCAGCGCCATGCCGACGAAAGCGAACACGCCCCAGCCGTGCAGGCCCCAGTGCAGAAACAGAATCTGCATCGCCTGACGCGCCGCATCCGCCGTGCCAGCCTCGCCTTGCGGCGGTTGTGCCAAGTGCGTCAGCGGTTCGAACACGCAAAAGAAAAACAGCGTGATGCTGATCCCGGCGGCGAACAGCATGCCGGCCCAGGACAGGTAGCTGAATTCGGGCTCGTCGTGGTCGGCACCGAGCTTGATCTTGCCGTAGCCAGACAAGGCGGTGACCACCACGAAGACCAGATACAGCGTCATCGCGAGCATGTAGTACCAGCCGACCGTATTGGCCGCCCAGTTTTGCGCTTGCAACAGCCAGGCACCGGCCTGCTCGGGTATCGCCATGACCACGACGGCGAACAACAAAATAAAGGTCGCCGCGAAATAAAACACCGGCGGATTCATGCGGACCTGGCCGCTTGCGGGGGTGGACGATGCACTCATGAAAGGTGCACCTCAAGGGGGTGAAACAGGGCAATCAATAACGGACTCGGCAAAGGCAAGCCTCCTGTTGTGAGCGGGCAGCAAACCGGCGGTTTAACTTGAATGAGCGTTCAAGTTAAACATGGATAGGGGGCTAAGGACTAATCGCAGGGCTCGGCGGTAGCTTTTCTGTGCTAGCTCAAGGGAGGGTATAAGGTGGGATTTGCGGGATTCATTCGGCGGGAAATTAGCTAAATGCCATTATCTGGGCCTGGCTTGAAACCATCGCGGGCAAGCCCGCTCCCACAGGTTTTCGTGTCGTTCACGGAAATACCGTTCGACACAAACCCTGTGGGAGCGTGGCTTGCCCGCGATGGCGTCAGAAAGACCACTAGAGATTTTTGCCCCCTACTTCTGCGTCCCATCATCATGCTGCAGATTCGCCTGGGTCAGGTTGCACCCTGCCGGCACGCTGCGGGTCAGCCAGACGTTGCCGCCGATGGTCGAGCCCTTGCCGATGGTGATCCGCCCCAGAATCGTCGCGCCGGCATAGATCACCACATCGTCCTCGACGATCGGATGCCGCGGATGGCCCTTCTGCAACTGGCCGTCTTCGTCCGCCGGGAAGCGCTTGGCACCGAGGGTCACCGCTTGATAAATCCGCACGCGCTCGCCGATGATCGCGGTCTCGCCGATCACCACACCCGTCCCGTGATCGATGAAGAAACTGCGCCCGATCTGCGCCCCCGGATGGATGTCGATGCCGGTGGCCGAGTGGGCGATTTCCGCGCTGATCCGCGCCAGCAGCGGCAAGCCGGCACGATACAAATGATGGGCCAGGCGATGGTGAATCACCGCCAGAATCCCCGGATAGCAGAGCAACACTTCATCGACACTGCGAGCCGCCGGGTCGCCGTGATAGGCCGCCAGTACGTCGGTGTCCAGCAGAGTGCGCAGCCCCGGCAAAGCGAGGGCGAAGTCCTGAATGATCTGGATGGTTTTGGCCTCGACTTCAGTGTCGGCCTGGGCACTGTGGCGCGCGGCGTAACGCAGTTCGAGCCGCGCCTGGGCCAGCAACGCGTTCAGTGCCACATCGAGTGTATGGCCGACGTAGAAATCTTCACTTTCCTCACGCAAATCCACCGGCCCCAATCGCATCGGGAACAGCGCACCGCACAAGGCTTCGAGAATGTCCGCCATGGCCGCTCGGGACGGCAACTCGCGACCGCCCTGCTCGCCGCTGGCCCGGCCGTTTTGTGCGCGCCACTGGTCGCGCGCCGTACGCAGTTGGCTGACGATGGTCTGCAATTGCCAATGGCTGGAACGCTCGCTCACGGTAAAAACTCCTCACGGGCGGCCGGACTGTCTGGCCGCGTTAACCGCGATTACTTTACGGCAACGGCTTGCAGCCGAATTAAGAACCAATAGTGCTGTACTCAATACTTTTGGCTATAAGCGATTGGCAGTTGCCCCACTAAATACCCGTGCCTATAGTCCTGACATCTTCCTCCGCCAGTACGGACCCATGATCAAACAACAGCTTGCCCGCTTTAACCGCCTCGACCTGCTCGGTCATCCTACTCCCCTGGAAAAACTCGAACGCCTGTCGACCTGGCTGGGCCGCGATGTGTACGTCAAACGCGATGACCTGACGCCATTGGCACTGGGCGGCAACAAGCTGCGCAAACTCGAATACCTGGCCGCCGATGCCTTGGCCCAGGGCGCTGACACGTTGATTACTGCTGGCGCGATCCAGTCCAACCACGTGCGCCAGACCGCCGCCATTGCGGCCAAGCTTGGCCTGGGCTGCGTGGCCCTGCTGGAAAATCCACTCGGCACCGACGACAGCAACTATGTCGGCAATGGCAATCGACTATTGCTGGACCTGTTCGATGCCAAGGTCGAACTGGTGGAAAACCTCGACAATGCCGATGAGCAATTGGAAGCGCTGGCCGGGCGTCTGCGCAGTAACGGTAAAAAGCCGTATCTGGTGCCGATTGGTGGCTCGAATGCATTGGGCGCGTTGGGTTATGTCCGTGCAGGCCTGGAACTGGCTGAACAGATCAAGGACACCGGGCTGAATTTCGCCGCGGTGGTGTTGGCATCTGGCAGTGCCGGCACCCACAGCGGTCTGGCGCTGGCATTGAGCGAAGTACTGCCAGATTTGCCAGTGATCGGCGTGACCGTTTCCCGTAGCGATGAAGCACAACGACCGAAAGTCCAGGGCCTCGCCGAGCGCACGACCGAACTTCTCGGCGTGAGCCTGCCGGCGAGTTTCAAAGTCGAACTGTGGGACGAATATTTCGGTCCGCGTTATGGCGAGCCGAATGCAGAGACATTGTCCGCGCTGAAGCTGCTGGCGAGTCAGGAAGGGTTGTTGCTGGATCCGGTGTACACCGGCAAGGCCATGGCCGGTTTGCTCGACGGCATCGGGCGCCAGCGTTTCAATGACGGCCCGATCATCTTCCTGCACACCGGTGGGGCGCCGGCGTTGTTTGCCTATACCAGCTTTTTGTAAGAATCGAAGATCAAAAGATCGCAGCCTTCGGCAGCTCCTACAGGGAGTACGCCGATCCATGTAGGAGCTGCCGAAGGCTGCGATCTTTTCGATGACACCTCATATTTTAAAAAAGAATAACAAACTGAATATTTAGTATTTTCCTATCTAAAGGCAACATCATATAGTCGCGCCGCAGGCGAATTTGCAGCAAGACGCATAAGCTGCTTTAAGGCAGGATATCGCAGTCGTTCAAATCCCGAATTTGCCAACTTTCCTTAAGCGTCTTCCATAAGAAAACAGGGGCTTGTCATGAATTTTTCCGCATTACGTCGAAATCTGCTGGTGGGTTCGCTGGGCCTGGCGCTGAGCGCCGGCCTGCTCGGGCAGGCGGTTGCCGGTGAGCAGCTGCAAAAAATCAAGGACGCAGGCGTGATCAACGTCGGTCTGGAAGGCACTTACCCACCGTTCAGCTTCGTCGACGCCGATGGCAAACTGAGCGGCTTCGAAGTCGAGTTCTCCGAAGCCTTGGCCAAAGAGCTGGGCGTGAAGGTCAAACTGCAGCCGACCAAATGGGAAGGCATCCTCGCAGCCTTGGAATCCAAGCGTCTGGACGCGGTGATCAACCAGGTGACCATCACCGAAGAGCGCAAGAAAAAGTACGACTTCTCCACGCCTTACACCGTTTCCGGGATTCAGGCGCTGACCCTGACCAAAAACAAAGACACCATCAAGACCGCCGCCGATCTGGCCGGCAAGAAAGTCGGCGTAGGTCTGGGCACCAACTACGAGCAGTGGGTGAAAGAGAATGTGCCCAAGGCTGACGTCCGCACCTACGAAGATGATCCGACCAAGTTCCAGGACCTGCGCGTTGGCCGCATCGACGCCATTCTGATCGACCGCCTGGCCGCGCTGGAATACGCCAGGAAGGCCAAGGACACTGCCGCCGCCGGCGAAGCGTTCTCCCGCCAGGAAGCCGGTATTGCCCTGCGCAAAGGCGAGCCTGAGCTGCTGGCCGCGGTGAACAAGGCCATCGACAAGCTGCGTGCCGACGGTACGCTGAAAAAGCTGTCGGAAAAATACTTCAGCGCTGACGTCACTCAATAATGGGAGAAGCTTTCCAACTTGCGCTGGACTCCGCGCCCTTTCTGCTCAAGGGCGCGTACTACACGGTCATCCTGAGCCTGGGCGGAATGTTCTTCGGCCTGCTGATGGGCTTCGGCCTGGCGTTGATGCGGCTGTCGCGCTTCAAACTGGTGGGCTGGATCGCCCGCATCTACGTGTCGTTCTTTCGCGGCACGCCGTTGCTGGTGCAACTGTTCGTGATCTATTACGGCTTGCCGCAACTGGGTATCGAACTTGATCCGCTGCCGGCGGCCCTGATCGGCTTCTCGCTGAACATGGCTGCCTACGCCTGCGAAATCCTGCGTGCCGCCATCAGCTCCATCGAGCGCGGCCAATGGGAAGCCGCCGCCAGTATCGGCATGACTCGCGCGCAAACCCTGCGCCGGGCCATCCTGCCGCAAGCGGCGCGCACGGCCCTGCCACCTTTGGGCAACAGCTTTATCTCGCTGGTCAAGGACACCGCACTAGCAGCCACCATCCAGGTGCCGGAACTGTTCCGCCAAGCGCAGTTGATCACCGCTCGCACCTTCGAAATTTTCACCATGTATCTTGCCGCTGCGCTGATCTACTGGGTTCTGGCGACTGTACTGTCGCACCTGCAGAACCAGTTGGAAGCGCGGGTCAATCGGCACGACCAGGAGTCCTGACCCAATGATTGTCGTGGAAAAACTGACAAAGCAGTTCAAGGGTCAGGTGGTGCTCAATGGCATCGATCTGCAGGTGAAGGAAGGCGAGGTGGTGGCGATCATCGGCCCCAGCGGCTCGGGCAAGACCACCTTCCTGCGCTGCCTGAATTTTCTCGAGGAGCCTAGCAGCGGCCGGATCAAGGTCGGTGACATCGAGATCGATGGCAGCCGCCCTCTGAACCAGCAGCAGAGCCTGGTACGGCGCTTGCGTCAGCACGTGGGTTTTGTGTTCCAGAACTTCAACCTGTTCCCCCATCGCACCGCGCTGGAAAACGTGATCGAAGGCCCGTTGGTGGTGAAAAAGATCCCACGCGCCGAAGCCGTTGCCCTGGGTAAAAAGCTGTTGGCCAAGGTCGGTCTGGCGGGCAAGGAAGACGCTTACCCGCGACGTCTGTCCGGCGGTCAGCAACAGCGTGTGGCGATTGCCCGAGCGTTGGCGATGGAACCGGAAGTGATCCTGTTCGATGAACCGACCTCGGCGCTGGACCCGGAGCTGGTGGGCGAAGTGTTGGCGACCATCCGCGGCCTGGCCGAGGAGAAACGCACCATGGTGATCGTTACCCACGAAATGGGCTTTGCCCGGGACGTGGCCAACCGCGTGGTGTTTTTCGACAAGGGTGTGATCGTCGAACAAGGCGAAGCCAAGGCACTGTTTGCCAATCCGAAAGAGGAACGGACGAAGCAGTTTCTCAGCAAGTTTCTTAATAACGCCTAGTGCGGCCCCGCTCGAAAACTGTCAACTTCCATGGAAGGAAGTGACATTAACTCCGCTTTAAAAACCGTACAGCAGCTTTCAACGACCCACATGTTTTCCTCCATCCTAAATAACTTCCCGCCATCCCATGCGGTACATATATATGTCCTGCAACAGATTCACATCGCCTAAAATCTATAAAACACCTCATTGCCCACGCTCAAAGGGTTGCTGCCTCAGAGGCCTAAAACCCATTAAATACCGGACTATATTCGACAGAGCGATGAGGTTTATTAACCACACCGCGTAGGAGTTTTCTGAATCACGCAAGAACTAACCTTTAACCAACCAACGCTATTGACACCTATTCAAGCGCACTCTTATCTAGTCCCCAACCGGCAACAGCCACCCCACTCAATCATTGTTTAAGCGCGCAAATAGTGAATCGTTTTGTTGCTTGGTAATTCACGCCTTTCGATCTTTCAGAAATGGACTTCGCGGCAAAGCTTCAAGGAGAGAAACCCATGACAAGCACTTCAAACAAACCTGAACTTGCAGCCCCGACCCTGGCGCAAAGCCACAAGGCCGGTATCAACATCACCTCGGCCGCGCATCTTATGATCGAGGTGCCACCCTACCCCGGCATGGACGAAGGCGATCTGATCGAGTTGTTTTGGGACAACTGCTATGTCGCCTCCAGCGTGTTGGGGTCCGACCATGACAGCAAAGCCGTGAACCTGCGGGTGCCGGAAAGCTTCATTGCCAATGGTTCTGCCCGCGTCCATTACAAGGTCATGCAGGTCGGGCAAGGGACCGCGGTATCACCGGCGGCGCGCGTCCAGATCAAACTCGATTGCCCGGGTGGCCTGCTTCTTTGCGATGAGGAAAACCAGAGCCTGGCGCCGGTGTTCATCCCTGAAACCATTCGTCGTCAGGGGGTCAATCCGAACCAGATCAAACGCGGTGTCCCGTTGACCATCGAACCGTACCTGAACATGGCCGTCGACGACGAAATCACCTTGCGCTGGGGTGATGTGCGCATGGACCTGCCAAAGCTCAAGGCTTGCGATGTGGGTCAGCCGATTCAGGTCTGGGTGCCCCCGGCGATCATTCTCGAAGCCGGCGAAGACCTTCGACTGGAAGTGACCTACTGCATCCTCGACCGCGTGGGTAATAACTCGCGGTGGGCACCGGCACGCACACTGAAGATCGGCTGTGCCAATCCCTACCTGAAGGTGCCGCCGAAAGAAGCACTCATGGCTGCTGAATCCCGAAAGCGATGAGCCCCCTTAGCAGCTGTCGAGCCTGCGAGGCTGCGTTCGGCTGCTACAAGATCAAAAGATCGCAGCCTTCGGCAGCTCCTACGCCGAACGCATTCCCCTGTAGGAGCTGCCGAAGGCTGCGATCTTGGCGGCTTAAAGGGTAACGACCTTCTATACATATTCCTAAAAGTTAGTTCATAAATTATTTATACACGTTTAGGGTATATGCACCGGACCACCGGACATTCTTGTTTTCGTTCGCCGCAACGATCGCGGCGCTTCCATGAGATGTGAGGTAGGTATGGTCCGGAACACAATCACCCCAGTGCAAATCGCCAGGGCATTGCGTGCAGCCAAGGAGCGGCACTGATGTCCAGTCTGGCAGATGCAATCGTCCAGAGTGATCTGGACATCGCCCCATTGTTGTTGCCCGCGCAGGTCTTGCGCAACGATGCACAAGCCATCAAGGCTGCCCATGAGCTGGCGCAAGTCGCCCGCCTGCAAGCAGCCAAACGTGACCAGCAGCGCAAGCTGCCGTGGTCGGAAATCGAACAGTTCACCCGCAGCGGCCTGGGCAGCATTGCTGTCCCGCGTGAGTACGGTGGCCCGCAGGTTTCATTCGTCACCTTAGCCTCGGTGTTCGCGATCATTTCCGCGGCCGACCCGGCCCTGGGGCAGATCCCGCAGAACCAGTTCGGGATTCTCAACCTGATACTCGGCAGCGCCACCGAGTCGCAGAAAAAACAGCTGTTCAAAAGCGTGCTCGAAGGCTGGCGAATCGGTAACGCGGGGCCGGAGCGCGGGACCAAAAATACCCTCGAACTCAAGGCGCGGATCACCGCCGACGGCGATGGCTTCGTCATCAACGGGCAGAAGTTCTATTCCACCGGCGCCCTGTTCGCCCACTGGGTGGCCGTCAAGGCGCTGAACGACGACGGCAAGCAAGTGCTGGCCTTTGTTCGTCGTGGCACACCGGGGCTGCGCATCGTCGATGACTGGTCGGGTTTCGGCCAGCGCACCACTGCCAGCGGCACCATTTTGCTCAACAACGTGCGGGTCGACGCCGAGCTGGTGGTGGATAACTGGAAGATCAACGACAGCCCGAATACCCAAGGCGCGGTGTCGCAGTTGATTCAAGCAGCCATCGACGCCGGCATTGCCCGGGGCGCCATCGATGACGCCATCGAGTTCGTAAAAACGCGTGCACGGCCTTGGATCGACGCCAAGGTCGACCGGGCAAGCGACGACCTCTACGTGATCGCCGACATCGGCAAGCTGAAAATCGAACTGCACGCCGCCGAAGCGTTGTTGCGCAGGGCCGGGCAAGTGCTCGATCAGGTCAACGCCGCGCCGCTCACCGCCGAGTCCGCTGCGCGCGCCTCGATTGCCGTGGCTGAAGCCAAAGTGCTGACCACCGAGATCTCGCTGCTGGCCAGCGAAAAGCTCTTCGAGCTGGCCGGCAGCCGCGCCACCCTCGCCGAATTCAACCTCGACCGCCACTGGCGCAATGCCCGGGTGCACACGCTGCACGACCCGGTGCGCTGGAAGTATCACGCCGTCGGCGCTTACCACCTCAACGGAACTTTGCCTGCGCGCCATTCCTGGATCTGACGACCAGAACCTTTTTGACCAGATCTCTGGAGAAACACATGACTCTTTCTCACCACGTCGCGGTCATCACCAGCGATGAGCAAGCCCTGATCGTCGCCAGTGACCTGGCCGACGATTTCAAACGCGACAGCGCCCTGCGCGACCGCGAGCGTCGTTTGCCATACCCGGAACTGGAAGTGTTTTCCCGTTCGGGTCTTTGGGGCATCAGCGTGCCAACAGAATACGGCGGCGCTGGAGTTTCCAACGTCACCTTGGCCAAGGTCATCGCGTTGATCGCCCAGGCCGACGGCTCCCTCGGACAAATCCCCCAGAACCATTTCTATGCCCTTGAAGTGCTGCGCGTGAACGGCACCGATGAGCAGAAAAAACGCCTGTACGCAGAAGTATTGGCCGGCCAGCGCTTCGGTAATGCACTCGCGGAACTGGGCACCAAAACCGCCCATGATCGAGTCACCAGCCTGACTCGAGATGGCAACGGCTACCGCATCAACGGCCGCAAGTTCTACGCCACCGGCGCGATTTACGCCCAGCGCATCCCGACGTCAGTCGTGGACGAAAACGGTGTGCAGCAATTGGCTTTCGTCCCGCGCAACAGCAAGGGCCTGACGGTGATCGACGACTGGAGCGGCTTCGGCCAGCGCACCACTGGCAGCGGTTCGGTGGTGTTCGAGGATGTCTACGTCGCCGCCGAGGACGTGATTCCGTTTCAAAGCGCGTTCGAGCGCCCGACCACTGTCGGCCCGTTGGCGCAGATTCTCCACGCCGCAATCGATACCGGCATAGCCCGCGCGGCGTATGAAGATGCCCTGCATTTTGTGCGCACCAAGACTCGGCCGTGGATTGATTCCGGCAACGAAAAAGCCACCGAAGACCCGCTGACGATCAAGAGTTTCGGCCACCTGGCTATTCGCCTGCACGCCACCGAAGCCCTGCTGGAACGTTCCGGCGAATTCCTCGACCAGGCCCAGGCCGACACCAATGCTCAGACCGTCGCCGCCGCATCAATTGCCGTCGCCGAAGCCCGGGCCATCAGCACCGAAATCTCTCTCGCCGCCGGCAGCACCTTGTTCGAACTGGCCGGCAGTCAGGCGACCCTGGTCGAACACGGCCTGGATCGCCACTGGCGCAACGCTCGGGTACATACCCTGCATGACCCGGTGCGCTGGAAGTATCACGCTGTCGGCAACTACTACCTCAACGATGAAAACCCTCCATTGCGAGGGACCATCTGATGGCTGATGCCAAAAAGAAAATCCTGCTCAACGCGTTCAACATGAACTGCATCGGGCACATCAACCATGGCTTGTGGACGCATCCACGGGACAATTCCACTCAATACAAAACCATCGAATACTGGACTGAACTGGCGCAGTTGCTGGAGCGCGGACTGTTCGACGGTCTGTTCATCGCCGACATCGTCGGTGTGTACGACGTCTATCAAAACTCGGTGGACGTGCCGCTCAAAGAGTCGATCCAGTTGCCGGTCAACGACCCGCTGCTACTGGTCTCGGCCATGGCTGCGGTCACCAAAAACCTCGGCTTTGGCCTGACCGCCAATCTGACCTACGAACCGCCGTACCTGTTCGCCCGACGCCTGTCGACCCTCGATCATCTGAGTCGCGGGCGGGTCGGCTGGAACATCGTCACCGGCTACCTCGACAGCGCCGCCAAGGCCATGGGCCTGAGCGAACAGGTGGAACACGACCGCCGCTACGACCAGGCCGATGAATACCTGCAAGTGCTCTACAAACTCTGGGAAAGCAGTTGGGAAAACGGCGCGGTGCTCAACGACCGCGAACAACGGATCTATGCCTTGCCTGCGAAAGTGCACAAGGTCGAGCACAAGGGCGAGTTCTATCAGGTCGAGGGTTATCACCTCTGCGAACCCTCGCCGCAACGCACGCCGGTGCTGTTCCAGGCCGGCAGTTCCGATCGCGGTTTGCTGTTCGCCGGTCGGCATGCCGAGTGCGTGTTCATCAGCGGTCAGAACAAGCCGGCGACCCGGGTTCAGGTGGACAAGGTTCGCGCCAGTGCCGTCGAAGCCGGGCGCAACCCCTCGGACATCAAGGTGTTCATGGGCTTGAACGTGATCGTCGGTGAGACAGAAGAGCAGGCCTGGAAGAAGCACGCCGAGTACCTGAGCTACGCCAGCGCCGAGGCCGGTGTGGCGCATTTTTCGGCGTCCACCGGGATCGATTTTTCCGAGTACGAACTCGACGAACCGATCCAGTACGTGAAGAGCAACGCCATCCAGTCCGCCACCAAAAACCTGCAAAACAACGACTGGACCCGCCGTAAATTGCTGGAACAACACGCCCTCGGTGGCCGCTACATCACCGTGGTCGGCTCGCCGCAGCAGGTGGCTGACGAACTGGAATCGTGGATCGCCGAAACCGGACTGGATGGTTTCAACCTGACACGGATTGTTACGCCGGAAAGCTATGTGGATTTCATTGAACTGGTGATTCCGGAGTTGCAACGCAGAGGGTCGTACAAGACCGCTTACGACAATGGCAGCCTGCGGGAAAAACTGTTTCACGGCGAAGCGCATTTGCCCGAGCAACATACCGGATCCCACTACCGACACTAACCCCCGACCCTGATCGTTCCCACGCTCTGCGTGGGAATGCAGCCAGTGACGCTCTGCGTCATCGCCGCAGGGACGCGGAGCGTCCCGGGAGGCATTCCCACGCAGAGCGTGGGAACGATCGGCCTTAACTTGACTGGAAAACTCATCATGACCAAGACCTACCTCTCTCACCCAGCCAAAGCACTGGCCCTGGCCCTCGGCCTCTTCAGCTCCATCACCTTCGCCGCCGACGCACCACTGAAAGTCGGCACCACCGCCGCCTTCGCCATTCCCCTGGAAGCCGCAGTAGAAGAAGCCAACAAACAAGGCCTGAAAGTCGAACTGGTGGAGTTCAGCGACTGGATCGCCCCCAACGTCAGCCTCGCCTCGGGCGACATCGACGTGAACTATTTCCAGCACATCCCGTTCCTGGAAAACGCCAAGGCCGCCGCCGGTTTTGACCTGGTGCCGTTCGCCCCGGGGATCATCAACAACGTCGGCCTCTACTCGAAAAAATACAAAAGCTTCGACGAGTTGCCCATCGGTGCCAGCGTGGCCATCGCCAACGACCCGATCAACAGCGGTCGTGGCCTGCAACTGCTGGCCAAGGCCGGGCTGATCACCCTCAAACCGGGCGTCGGCTACAAGGCCACCGAAGAAGACATCATCGCCAACCCGAAGAAAATCAAAATCCTTCAAGTCGAAGCCGTGCAACTGGTGCGCGCCTACGACGACGCCGATCTGGTCCAGGGTTACCCGGCCTACATTCGCCTGTCGAAGACCTTCGATGCCAGTTCCGCCCTGCTGTTCGACGGCCTCGATCACAAGGAATACGTGATCCAGTTCGTGATCCAGCCGAAAAGCAAAACCGACCCACGCCTGATCAAATTCGTCGACATCTACCAGCATTCGCCGGCCGTTCGCGCGGCGCTGGATAAAGCCCACGGCAAGCTCTATCAAGCCGGCTGGGAAAGCTGAGTATGACGGCCGCTATCCAAAGGCGACTGGAACTTTCGGAGCCACATAACGCCACACAAACCGAGCTGCACCCAGACCTCAATCGCGCTCACGTGCGCTTCATCGGCCTGGGCAAAACCTACAACGGCCAGCAAGGTCCGGTGGCGGCCCTGCACGGTATCGACCTGGCGATCCAGCGCGGCGAAGTGTTCGGCATCATCGGTCGCAGTGGCGCGGGCAAGTCGTCGCTAATCCGCACCATCAATCGCCTCGAACAACCGAGCAGCGGGCGGGTGCTGATCGATCAGGTCGACATCGGCGAGTTCGATGAAGACCGCTTGGTGGCGCTGCGGCGGCGGATCGGCATGATCTTTCAGCACTTCAATCTGATGTCGGCCAAGACGGTTTGGCAGAACGTCGAATTGCCGCTAAAAGTCGCCGGCGTGCCCAAGGAACAGCGCGAACGCAAAGTCCGCGAACTGCTGGAACTGGTCGGCCTGCAGGAGAAGCACAAAGCCTACCCGGCGCAACTTTCCGGCGGGCAGAAACAACGCGTCGGTATCGCCCGCGCGCTGGTGCATGACCCGGAAATTCTGCTGTGTGACGAGGCGACGTCGGCGCTGGATCCGGAGACCACGCAATCGATCCTCGGCTTGCTGCGTGAGATCAATCAACGCCTGGGCCTGACCATCGTGCTGATCACCCACGAGATGGCGGTGATCCGCGATATCTGTGATCGGGTGGTGGTGCTGGAACACGGGCGAATCGTCGAGCAAGGGCCGGTCTGGGAAGTATTCGGCAACCCGCAGCATGAGGTCAGCAAGACCTTGCTCGCACCATTGCAACACGGTCTGCCGGAAGAGCTGCAAAGCCGCTTGCGGGAGCAGCCGCAGTCTTCGGACGCCGCCGTGGTGCTGCGTTTGCAATTCACCGGCAGCGCCAGCGACGAGCCAGACCTGGCGGCGCTGTTCAGCGCTCTCGGTGGCCGCGTGCGTTTGCTGCAAGGGGGCGTGGAACGGATTCAGGGGCATGCGCTCGGGCAATTGTTGCTGGCGGTGACCGGTTCCTCCCTCGGCGCCGAGGAGTTGCGTCAGCGCACCGGCAACTGGACGCAACAGGTGGAGGTGCTGGGTTATGTGGTTTGATCGGTTGCTTCAGGGTTTTATTGACACGTTTTTGATGGTGGGTGTGTCGTCGTTGATTGCGCTGTTGGCGGGCATTCCGTTGGCGGTGATTCTGGTCACCAGTTCCAAGGGCGGGATCTACGAAGCACCAGCGCTGAATCGCGCGTTGGGTGCGTTTGTGAACCTGTTTCGCTCGATTCCGTTTTTGATTTTGATGGTGGCGTTGATTCCGTTTACCCGGTTGATCGTTGGCACCACTTACGGCGTGTGGGCTGCCGTGGTGCCGCTGACCATAGCGGCCACGCCGTTCTTTGCGCGCATCGCCGAGGTCAGTTTGCGCGAGGTCGACCATGGGTTGATTGAAGCGGCGCAGGCAATGGGCTGCCGACGCTGGCATATCGTCTGGCATGTGCTGCTGCCCGAAGCGCTGCCGGGGATTGTCGGTGGTTTTACGATTACGTTGGTGACGATGATCAACTCTTCGGCCATGGCCGGAGCGATTGGGGCCGGTGGGTTGGGGGACATTGCTTATCGGTATGGGTATCAGCGCTTTGATAGCCAGATCATGTTGACGGTGATTGTGTTGCTGGTGGTGTTGGTGGCGATGATTCAGTTGGGTGGGGATCGGTTGGCGCGGGGGTTGAATAAACGTTGAGTGAAGATCAAAAGATCGCAGCCTTCGGCAGCTCCTACAGGGTTTGGCATTAACAAGGAATTTGCGTCGGGCACGGTCCCTGTAGGAGCTGCCGAAGGCTGCGATCTTGGCGCCATCAAATTCACCGCTCAAAGGGAAGTTTTCGCACAAGAAAATCAGAGTGCCAGCAGGCTCGATCCCTTTCATTTGCAGGACGTTTCCTAGATCATTCCGCTCGCTTGCGCCGGCGGAATCTCGTGGCTAGTCTCGGTTCGTCCCTGCTCATCAGTGATCGGGTTTAGTAGCCCGGATCAATAGGCGCATAGCGATTCCATGCTCATGTCCGGCAATGTTTGCCGCATGCAGAATATGGTGGCTGTGCGTGGGGCACCTTCGGGTGCACCGGTTTTCCTATTGACCGGCCTACTAACCTGCGCGCAGCCGCCACCCAATCGTTTAGTAGGCGATAAGTGATGGCTCCCATGTAGCAATAGGAGCAACACATGAAAAAATCCGTACCCGATCCACCTCCCGAAACACCCACCAACGAAACCGCAACTGAAGACCCGCTCAGGGATCGATCGGCGCTCTACCGTGCGATTGATTTCTACCTCACCGGCGATCAGCCCTCACCGCCCGACGAATTTCGCTTCTACAACGTCAGCAAGGACGTGAGCTTCGAGGATACCCAGCTCTACGTCGCTGATCTGCTGCGCTGTGCCTCGGTCACGGCCTATCAGTGTGGCGATCAACTCAAGGGTGCCGATCGGGCATTGGTGTTCTCCGTCTGGCATTTGCTGGAGATTGCCAAGGCGATGGTTGATCGGTCCATTAAATGCCTGGGGATGAAACAGAGCTGAGCGAAGATCAAAAGATCGCAGCCTTCGGCAGCTCCTACACGGGATTTGCATTCACCCTGTAGGAGCTGCCGCAGGCTGCGATCTTTTAAAGCGCGAAAGCGCTTATAGTCAGCACATCTACTTTTACCTGCGCAGCCGACCATGAAACAGACTCCCGACGACCTGGAGCAAATCACCACCACCACTCTGGGCCATTACAATGCGGTGGCCGAAGACTTCCGTGAAGGCACTCGCGATCACGATGTCAGCCAGAACATCGATGCCCTGTTGCGGCATCTTCAGGGTGAGGCGCCGTTCAGCATTCTCGACTTTGGCTGTGGCCCTGGCCGTGACCTGAAAACCTTCACCCGCATGGGCCACACCGCCGTCGGGCTCGACGGTTCGGAAAAGCTCGCGCAGATGGCCCGCGAGGACAGTGGTTGCGAAGTCTGGCAGCAGGACTTTCTGAAACTCGATCTGCCGGCCGAGCGGTTTGACGGGATTTTTGCCAATGCGGTGCTATTCCACATACCGAGTCAGGAATTACCTCGGGTGTTGAAGCAGCTGCGCGAGGCGTTGAAACCGGGTGGGGTTTTGTTCAGCTCCAATCCGCGTGGCGAGAATCAGGAGGGCTGGAACGGGCCGCGGTATGGGGCGTATTACGATCTTCACGTGTGGCAGGAAATGCTGACCGAGGCGGGGTTTGTGGAGCTTGAGCATTATTACCGGCCGGCGGGGCTGCCGCGGGAGCAGCAGCCTTGGTTGGCCAGTGTCTGGCGTCGAGCCGACTGATCGTTCCCACGCTCTGCGTGGGAACGATCATTAGGCAGACTCATTCTTCGGTTCGCGGATTTTGTACCAGGCCACGTACAGCGCCGGCAAAAACAGCAACGTCAGCAAAGTCGCAATGATGATCCCGCCAATCATCGCGTAGGCCATCGGCCCCCAGAACACTTCCCGGGCAATCGGGATCATCCCCAGGCTCGCCGCCGCCGCCGTCAGCAAAATCGGTCGGCGACGATGTTCCGTGGCCTGCACCACCGCGTCCCAGGGCGTGTAGCCGCTCTTCTCGAAAGAGTCGATCTGGGTCACCAGAATCACCGAGTTGCGGATGATGATGCCGATCAACGCGAGAATCCCGAGGATCGCCACGAAGCCCATCGGCGTGCCCGTCGGAATCAGCGCAAGCACCACGCCGATCAGCCCGAGCGGAGCCACGCTGGCCACCAGGAACAGCTTCTGCACGCTGTGCAACTGGATCATCAGGAAGGTCGCCATCAAAAACAGCATCAACGGCACGACCTTGGCAATCGGCCCCTGGGCCTTGCCGCTTTCCTCCACCGTACCGCCGGTGGCGACTTTGTAGCCCACCGGCAAACTGGCGGCGAATTTGTCGATGTCCGGTTTCAGCTGTTGCACCAGGTCGGTCGGCTGAATCTCGTCGCGCACCGCGGCCTTGATGGTGATGGTCGGTTTGCGATCACGACGCCACACCAGCGGCTGTTCGAGTTCATACCGCACCGTGGCAAACGCCAGCAGCGGAATCGACGTGCCGCCGGGGGTAACGATCTGCAAGTTCTGCAGCGTTTCCGGACTTCCGCGTTCGGCATCTTCAGCGCGGCCGACCACGTCGATCAGGTAGATATCGTCATCGACCTGCGTCACCGGCGAGCCGACGACGATGCTGTTCATCAGGTTCGCCACGTCTTCCGACGACAACCCAAGTTGCCGCGCCTTGTCTTGCGCGATGTCAATGCGCAGCACTTTGCCCGGCTCGTTCCAGTCGTAAATGATTTCGCCGATGTGCGAGTTTTTATCCAGTTCGGTGGCCAGGGCGATGGCGTGTTTACGCACCTGATCGATGTCCTTGCCGCTGACCCGGTACTGAATCGGCCGTCCCACCGGCGGGCCCATTTCCAGGGCCTGGACGTAACTGCCGACACCGACAAACTCTTCACGCAGGCGCTTTTGCAGGCGAGCAGTCAAGGCCGTGCGTGACTGGCCTTTGCTGACGATCACCAGTTGCGCGTAGTACGGGTTCTGCAATTGCTGGTCGAGGGGCAGGTAGAAACGGATCGCACCCTCGCCGATGTAGGTGCTCCAGCGCACGATGTCCGGGTCGTCTTTGAGCGTTGCTTCGAGCTTATTCACGACCATGCGGGTTTCGGCGATAGAGGCGTTTTGCGGCAGGTTCAGATCGACAAGGATTTCCGGGCGGTCCGAGGACGGGAAGAACTGGTTCTGCACGAACTGCATGGAAAACACCGAGAGCACAAACAGCGCCACGGTGATGCCGATGGCCCACCAGCGATTGCGCATCGCCCAGAGCAAGCCACCATTGAACGCCCGACCGATGCGCCCGGGCTCTGCGTCGTGAGGCTTCACCTTGGCGCTCAGAATGTGCACACCGAGCACCGGGGCGAACAACACGGCGACGATCCATGACACCAGCATGGCCACCGCGATCACCGCGAACAGCGTGAAGGTGTACTCACCGGCGGAGCTTGCGTTCAAGCCGATCGGCACGAAACCGGCCACGGTGACTAACGTGCCGGTGAGCATCGGGAATGCGGTCGAGGTGTAGGCGAAAGTCGCCGCCTGCTCTTTGGTTTCGCCCATTTCCAGGCGCGTGACCATCATCTCGACCGTGATCATCGCGTCGTCCACCAGCAGACCGAGGGCGATGATCAGCGCACCAAGAGAAATCCGCTGCATGGTGATGCCGCTGTATTCCATGAAGAGGAAGACCATCGCCAGCACCAACGGAATCGAACACGCCACCACCAGCCCGGCGCGAACCCCGAGACTGACGAAGCTGACAATCAGCACGATCACCACCGCTTCGAACAACGCACTGGTGAAGCCGCCGACGGCTTCTTCCACCACTACAGCCTGGTCGGAAACGGTGTGTACCCCGACGCCCACCGGCAGGTCCGCCGTCAGCTCATCCATGCGCAGGTGCAGCGCCTTGCCGAAGTCTTGAATGTTGCCGCCCTTCTTCATGGCGATCGCCAGGCCGATGGCTGGCTGACCGTTGAAGCGAAACTCCGGGGTCGACGGATCGACGTAGCCACGGCTGATGTCGGCGATATCGGCCAGTCGGTAGAAGCGGTCGTTGAGCTTAAGGTTGACGTTGGCCAGGTCTTTCTCGGAGGCAAACTGCCCCGAGGTCCGCACCGAAATTCGCTCCGGACCGGCCTCGATCACCCCGGCCGGGGTCACGGCATTCTGCGATTGCAGGGTCTGCACCACCTCGCGCCGATCAATGCCGAGGGCGGCCAGTTTGCGGGGGGAGAAGTTCAGGTAAAGGACTTCATCCTGCTCGCCGACCATCTCGACCTTGCCCAACCCCGGGACTTCGCGAATTTCGGCACGCACCTGTTCCACGTAATCGCGCAACTGGCGCATCGACAGGCCGTCGGAGGTAAAGGCATACACCGAACCGAATACGTCGCCGAACTCATCGTTGAAGCCCGGCCCTTGCAGGCCTTGCGGGAAGTCACCGCGAATGTCGTTGATCTTCTTGCGCACCTGGTACCAGATTTGCGGGATGTCCTTGGCACTGGTGGTGTCGAGCAGGTTAACGAAGACCGTCGATTCGCCGGGGCGGGTGTAGCTTTTCACGTAGTCGAGCGAGTCGAGTTCTTCGAGTTTTTTCTCGATTCGGTCGGTGACCTGCTTGAGGGTTTCTTCCTGGGTCGCGCCGGGCCAGCGGGTCTGGATCACCATGGTTTTGATGGTGAACGAGGGGTCTTCTTCGCGGCCCAGGTTCAGGTACGAGAACACGCCCATCAGCAGCGCGACGAACATCAAATACCAGACAAACGACTGATGCTTGAGGGCCCATTCGGATAAGTTGAAACTCCCTTTCATTGCGGGCTGCCCTCGTCAATTTTCACTTTCTGCCCCGGTTTGAGGCTGTTCACACCGGCACTGACCACCCGCTCGCCGGACTTCACGCCGTTAGCCAGGACCACCGTGGCATCGGTCCGGCTGATCAGGCTGACGTCCCGTGGGGAAACGGTTTGCGTCTGCGGATCAACGATCCAGATCCGCAGCTTTCCATCGACCTCCTGCAGCGCGCTCACCGGCAGTTCGAGGCGTGGCTTGATCGCGGAGCTGAGGGTCACGCTGATCGCCGTGCCGAGGCGAAAGCCCGGCGGCGTATCGGTCAGGCTCAGACGAGCGCGCCGGGTTCGGGTTGCGCTTTGGGCCTGGGGTTCGATTTCGCGCACGATGGCGGTACTGGTGATGCTCGGGTCCAGTTGTGAGGCGACCTGGAACACCACGTCGGCGGGCAACCGATCGACCAGGGTGTCGGGCAAGTCGATCACCGCTTCCTTGATGTCCGGCTGCGCCAGGGTCACCACTTGCTGGCCGGCCGTGACCACCTGTCCGGCTTCGGCATTCCACGCGGTGACAATGGCTTTGTGATCGGTGCGCAACTCGATGTAATCGAGTTGATCCTTCGCCTGATCGACCGCGGCCCTGGCTTGATCGAGGGACGCCTGAGTGGTTTTCAGATCGGTCTGGGCGATGTCCAGTTGCGCCTGCGCGCCAACCCCGCGATTGAACAGTTCCTGCTGACGCCGAGCGTTGGCCTGAGCATTGATGAGCTGCGCCTGAACGCGCGCCAGATCACCCTGAGCCGAGCGCAACTGGTTCTGCTGATCGGAGGGGTCGAGAGTGGCGAGCAAGGCGCCCTTCTGGACTTCGGCGCCGACATCGACATTACGGCTGGCGATACGCCCCGGCACCCGGAAACCGATATTGCTTTCGTAACGGGCCTGAATGCTGCCGGCAAACCGGCCGAGGTCTTCTTGATTGAGCGCTTTCACCTCCACGGACAATACCGGCCGAACCGGTTCTGGCGGCGCTTCCTCATCAGAGCAAGCGACCAGTAGTGCAGCGGCGGACAACAGCAACAGGCGCTTCATGGCTGGGCTCCTGTCATTGGCGTCTTATAGGTGTTTTCGACGATCTCCACCTTCACGCCCGGATGCAGTAATTGGCCGCCTGCGATGACGACTTTTTCGCCACCGTTGAGGCCGGCGCTGACGATGACTTTGCCGGTCAGGTAACGACCGACGGTGACCGTGTGCAATTGCGCCTTGCCCTCGGCATCCACCAGCCACACGGCAGGGTCACTGAGGTTTTTGGTCAGGGCCGACCAGGGCAGCTCCACTGCGGTTTTGCCGACTGGCTTGGCGGTGGCGCTCACCACCGACCCGAGTTGCATGCCCTCGGGGAGCCTGTCGAGGCTGACTTTGACTTGCACTGTGCCGGTCTGCGCCGAGACTGCCGGCGTGACTTCCCGAACGGTGCCCGTGGTCTTGATCTTCGGGTTGTCGAGCAGGCTGACCACAATCGATCTATCCGCCGGCGGCTCAGCCAGCAGCGATTCATAAACGTTGAAAACCGCGTCACGCTCGCCGTCCCGGGCCAGGCTGAAAATCGGAACCGTGGCTTGCACGACCTGGCCGACTTCGGCCTGGCGCGCGGTAATCACCCCCGGCGCGTCGGCAATCAACGCGGTATAGCTCAGTTGATCTCGGGCGTTGGCCAACTGCGCCTGAGCAGCAGTCAATGCACTCTGACTGCTGCGCAAGGCGGCTTGGGCGGAGTCGTATTCGCTCTGGCTGGTGTAGCCCTTGGGCAGGAGTTTTTGTTGGCGAACGAAGGCCGCGGCGGTTTGTTTGACCCGAGCCTGTTCGGCAACGACCTGAGCCTGGGCCGAGTCGACAGTGGTTTGCAGGTCTTTCGGGTCGAGTTTGGCCAGCACTTGTTTGGCCGAAACCCGGTCACCGACATCGACCATACGCTGGATGATCTTGCCGCCCACGCGGAACGACAGTTCGGTTTGTACTCGCGCCTGGACGTCGCCGGTGAGTGTCACCGAGGCGGCGTAATCCGATGGTTTGACCTCTTGCACGAAGACTCGTGGGCGGTCCTTCTCGACGGGCTTTTTATCGCCACAGGCGGTCAGCAAGGCGATGAGGCTCAGGCCAACCATTAATTTCAATCCGGGACCCGCCATGCAGACTCCTTTGCGTTGTACGAACGTGCCAGTGACGATACGACTGAGAGCTTAGATCAGGGTTCCACGTCTGCACGTGCGATCCTTATACTCCATTGATCGTTCCCACGCTCCGCGTGGGAACGCCGCCATGGACGCTCTGCGTCCACTGTGACGCGGAGCGTCACGGGATGCATTCCCACGCGGAGCGTGGGAACGATCAATGAGGAACTCATGCTCAAAACCCTCGCAGTGGCCAATTACCGCTCGATCAATAAATTGGTGATTCCGCTTGGCCGGTTGAACCTGATCACCGGCCCCAACGGCAGCGGTAAATCCAACCTCTACCGCGCCTTGCGCCTGCTGGCGGAAACCGCTCAGGGTGGGGTGGTCAATGCGTTGGCACGCGAGGGTGGGCTGGATTCGACGTTCTGGGCCGGGCCGGAAAATATCAGCCGACGGATGCGCAACGGCGAAGTCCCGGTCGAGGCAACGGTGAGACACGGCGTCAAACGACTGCGGCTGGGATTTGCCGGTGAGGATTTCAGCTATTCGATCAGCCTCGGGCTGCCCGATTCCAACGGCCACTTCATGCTGCCCGAACACAGTTCACCTATTCCGTCACGCTTCAACCTCGACCCGCAAATCAAGCGTGAATGCGTCTGGGCCGGGCCGATTTATCGTCCGGCCAGCCTGCTGGTGGATCGCGACGGCCCGATGATCCGTGCCCGAGCCAATCGCAGCTGGGACGTACTGGCCCAGCACACGCCGAATTTCGACAGCCTGTTCGATCAGGTCGGCAGTTTGCGTTCTTCGCCGGAAGTTCTGGAATTACGCGAGTTCATCCGTCGCTGGCGCTTCTACGATCACTTTCGCAGTGACGCCGACGCGCCAGTGCGCCAACCGCAACTGGGCACCCGCACGCCGGTGCTGCACCACGACGGTCGCGACCTGGCGGCAGCCTTGCAGACCATCATCGAAATCGGCGATCCCGAAGCCTTGCAGGCGGCTATCAGCGATGCCTTTCCCGGCGCGCGACTGAACATCGAACCGCTGCAAGGCGGACGGTTTGCGATCGAGTTTTATCAGGAAGGGTTGTTGCGACCGTTGTCCGCCGCCGAGTTGTCGGACGGGACGTTGCGCTATCTGCTGCTGGTCGCGGCATTGCTGACCCCTCGACCGCCGACGTTGATGGTGTTGAACGAACCGGAAACCAGTCTGCATCCGGACCTGTTGCCGGCGTTGGCGCGGTTGATCATTCGAGCGTCCGAGCAGTGTCAGGTGTGGGTGGTGTCCCATGCGCGGCGCTTGATCTCGGCGTTGCAGCAAGACCCGGAATGCAATTGCATTGTGCTGGAGAAGAATTTCGGCCAGACCGGGATGGTCGGGCAGCGGATGCTGGATGAGCCAGCGTGGTATTGGCCGGATTAGGTGGTGTCTGATAAACCGCCATCGCGGGCAAGCCCGCTCCCACAATGATCTTCAGTGAACACAAAATCTGCGTCCACACCAAACCCTGTGGGAGCGGGCTTGCCCGCGATGACGGCCGCGAGATCACCGCAAAGGTTAGAGACTCACCCCTGCCACTTCCCACCCTCGACAATCACGCTCTCAGGCTTGGTGTCATCGCTCAATTCTTTACGCACATACTGGTCGTACAGTTTGAGCAAAAACTTCTCCTCCCCCAACTTCGCCAATTCCACGTTCACCCAATCACGCAGTTCGATATTGCCCTTCTTCACCGCCGGCGCAATCGGTGCTTCGGCACCCAGTTTTTCCTCCAGCACACGGTAGCCCGGGTTCTGCTTGGCCCAGCTGAACAGCACCAGATTGTCCTGCGCATAAGCGTCGCCGCGACCATTGGCCAGGGCCTGCAGGGACTCGGAGTTTTTCTCGAACTTCAGCAGTTTCCAGTCCGGATGATTCTTGGTCAGCCAGATATCCGCCGTGGTGCCCGTGGTCACGATGGTGGTGCGGGTCGCCAGGTCATCGAGGCTCTTCACCGAACTCGCCTGCGGCACCAGTGCCTGCACCGCAACCTTGAGGTTCGGGTTGGTGAAGTCCACGGCTTCCTTACGCTCCGGGGTGACGGTCATGTTGGCCAGGATCAAATCGACCTTGTCGCTTTGCAGGAACGGAATCCGGCTTGCCGGCTCCACCGCAACGAATTCCACTTTGTTCTCATCGCCCAACAGATCCTTGGCGAATTGGCGACCGATGTCAGTATCAAACCCCACGTAGCGCCCGGCTTCATCAACAAAACCGAACGGCGGTTTATCCGTGAAAACGCCGACGACCAGCTTGTCCCGGGCTTTGATTTTTTCCAGGTAACCGGCTGGTGCGGTGCTGACGCTTGCGACTTTCGGCTTCGTCGGTTCTTCGGTTTTGTTGCAGCCGGCGAGCAGCGCCAGGCCGAACAGCGGGAGTAACAGCAGAGAAGACTTGGCAGTTTTCATGACAGTTCCAGTTCCTTTGTTTGAGTCGTTTTGGGTAGTGCGGCGACGTAGGAGAACTTCTCCAGGAACTGCTGCGCTCGTGCGGTTTGCGGGTTCGTAAAGAAAATCTCGGGTGGGTTTTGCTCAAGGATGCGCCCGGCATCCATGAACACGATGCGATCGGCCACGGCGCGGGCGAAGGCCATTTCATGGGTGACAATCAACAACGTCATGCCTTCGCGGGCCAAGCCCTGAATCACCTCGAGCACTTCCTTGACCATCTCCGGATCGAGGGCGGCGGTGACTTCGTCGAAGAGCATGACCTTGGGGTTCATGCACAGCGAACGAACGATGGCGATGCGTTGTTGCTGGCCACCGGAGAGCTGGCGCGGGAAGGCGTCGCGCTTGTCCAGCAGACCGACACGCTCAAGCAGCGCTTCAGCCTGAGCGCGGGCTTCGCGGCGTTCGCGTTTCTGCACCTTGAGTGGGCCGAGCAATAGATTGTCGAGCACGCTCATGTGCGGGAAGAGGTGATAACTCTGGAACACCATGCCGATCTGCTGACGCACTTCGCGCCAGTCAGTGCTCTTGCCCAGCAACTCACGACCGGCAAAATTCAAGCTGCCGCTGTGAGCCACTTCCAGGCCGTTGAGGCAGCGCAGCAACGTGCTTTTGCCACAACCGCTGGGGCCGAGGATGACGATCACTTCGCCCGGCTTCACCTTCAGATCAATGCTGTCGAGCACCTGCTGCTCGCCGAAAAACTTGTTGAAACCCTTGAACTCGATCAATGCACTCATGCTTGCGTCCAGCGCCGCTCCAGCACACGCGAGGCGGCTGACAGCGGGTAGCAGATGAAAAAGAAAAACAGGAACAGCGCGCCGTAGATCAGCACTGATTCGTAGGTGCGTTCGATGATTTGTTGACCGACTTTGATCACATCCACTACGCCGATCAGCACCGCCAGGGAGCTGGTCTTGATGATGCGCGTGTAGACGTTGATGGTCGGCGGCGTCATGCGTTTCAGCGCTTGAGGCAGCAGCACGTAGCCGTAGAGTTGCGGACCGTCCAGGCCAATCGACAACCCGGCCTCACGCTGCCCGCGCGGTAACGAATGCAACGCGCCGCGCACCACTTCACCGACCTCGCTGGCGCCCCACAGCGACAACACCAGCACCGCGCACCAGAAGCTTGGAATGCTCAGCCCGAAAAAAATCGGCAGACCGAAGAACAGCAAATACAGCCAGACCAGCACCGGGATCGCTCGGAACAGTTCCAGATAAACCCGCAGAATCGCGCTCAGCCATTTCGAATTCAGCGTGCACAACACGCCATAGAGCACGCCGCCCACCGTGCTGATGGCGATACTCAGAAAAGAGATCGACAGGGTTTGCGCCGCGCCCTTGCCCAGTTGCGGCAACGACACCCAGAGCAACTCAAGACCCGAACTGGCCATGCTGGAGCCTCCTTTCCAGACGACGGAGCAGCAGCGACAACGGCAAAAACAGCAGCACGCAAATCAGCGTCAGCACGGCGAGCATTTCGTAGGTTTTGTAGTAGAGCGCGATGTAGCTCTTGGTGGTGTAGAGAATCTCCGGCACCGCCACCGCCGAAACCACGGTGGTTTCCTTGAGCAGGAAGATGAAATTGGCGAACAGCGACGGCAGGCTGAGGATGCCGGCTTGCGGCAGGATCACGTAACGCAGCAATTGCCCGTGAGACAGCCCAATGGAACGGCCGGACTCAAGTTGCGCCTGGGGCACCGCATCCACGCCGGCGCGCAGCACTTCGGTGAGGTAAGCGCCGCCAAGGAAAGTCATGGTGATGATCGCCGCCGCGAAACCCGAGACTTTGATACCCAGGGCCGGCAAGGCGAAGTAGACGAAGAATAGCTGAATCAGCAGTGGCGTGTTCCGCGCCAACTCCACATACAGCCCGACCAAGCGTTGAAGGTAGGGTGTGCGAAACACCAGAATCGTCGCGTTGATCAGCGCTACCAGTAACGAAGTACCGATAGCGATGAGGCCGACCTGCAGCGTCACGCCCACGGCTTTGAGAAACGCCGGCAGGGTGCTGAGGATAAAAGCGTAATCGAAAGTCATTGAACATCCCTGGACGCCGCTCGGTAAGCGACGATGGCGCAGTCCATGGGCAGTGGATAACCACCCGGCAGGCACCAACTTTAAAGGTATAAAAAGAAGAATTTAAATACCGTTAAAGAATATTGATATCACGCAAAAAACTATCCTGCGGATTTGCGGCGGCAGTGGAAGACGACTATTTTTCTTTGCGCTGTAGGAAGGATCTTTTTTTCAAAATACCCCTCCAAGGACGTGCAGCTTTTGGCCAGACTCCCGGCCGAACCATCACAAGGAAGAGAAAAATGGCTGACGTAAACGTGCCACAGCGGCTGGATCCACAGGACATCGTGAAATTGCTGGTGGCGTTGCGCAAGGCGCTGAAAACGCAGCCTCTGTAGGCTGCCCGCGAAGGCGTCCTCCCAGGCAGACCGAGTCGCCTGAAGAAGCCCGCGATCTGATCGTTCCCACGCTCTGCGTGGGAATGCAGCCCGGGACGCTCTGCGTTCCCTTCAGAGCCGAACGCAGAGCGTCCGTTGAGGCATTCCCACGCAGAGCGTGGGAACGATCACGCCGACGCTGTACTAGCCGTCGGCGTTGAAACCTTGAAGAGGTTCGAGATTGCGTTCAATCAGAACGCCGGCAGTACCGCGCCGCTGTATTTCTTCTCGATGAACGCCTTCACTTCCGGGCTGGTCAGGGCCTTGGCCAGTTTCTGGATAGCGACGCTATCCTTGTTGTCTGGACGAGCCACCAAGAAGTTCACGTAAGGCGAATCGGCACCTTCGATCACCAACGCATCTTTAGCCGGGTTCAAACCTGCTTCCAGTGCGTAGTTGGTGTTGATCATGTCCAGGTCGACCTGATCCAGAACACGCGGCAGCATGGCCGATTCCAGTTCCTTGAACTTGAAGTTGTGCGGGTTCTTGGCGATGTCTTTGGGGGTGGACACGGCATTTTTCGGGTCTTTCAACTCGATCAGGCCAGCCTTCTGCAGCAGAATCAGGGCACGACCGCTGTTGCTGCCTTCGTTCGGGATGGCGATGGTTGCGCCGTTTGGCAGGTCAGTCAGTTTTTTGTACTTCTTCGAGTAGCCACCGAATGGTTCAACGTGAACGCCGATCACGGTCACCAGGTTAGTGCCTTTACCCTCGTTGAAATTTTTCAGGTACGGCAGGGTCTGGAAGTAGTTGGCGTCCAGACGCTTCTGGTCGACCTGCACGTTAGGCTGAACGTAGTCGGTGAAGACTTTGATCTCCAGGTCGACGCCTTCTTTGGCGAGGGCAGGCTTGATCAGTTCAAGAATCTCGGCATGTGGAACCGGGGTCGCCGCAACCACCAGTTTCTCGCCAGCCTGGGCCAGGCCCGCAGTCAGGGCAGCCGCCAATGCGGTGAACAACAGAACCTTTTTCATGCAGTGTCCTTATCGAAATTCGCGGCCATCATCGACGACGGCTGATTAGTACGAGTGCCAGTGATGTGCTATCGCTGACGTGACGCGGACAATACCGGGATTTTTTATTCCCGAACAATATCTTTTATTCACTTTCATATTCCAATTTGTTTGCATCGCCCGCCCGATGTAGGAGCTGCCGAAGGCTGCGATCTTTTGATCTTGATCTTCGGTGAGTCCAACATTGCCAAGATCAAAAGATCGCAGGCTGCGCCAGCTCCTACAGAAGCCCGGCGTCTTTGAGCAATTTTTTCAAGGCGTCTTTCTCGGCAACGGAACCGTTGCCAAGAATCTGTTTGAGTTGTTGCTCGATCGTCACCAGCGAAACAGCCGCCTCGGGCAGATTCAAATGCTCCGGCAAAATCTCGTCGCCGGTACTCACCAACAGCGCAAAGTGAATGACGTTCTCCAGTTCCCGAGTGTTGCCCGGCCAACTGTGCTGCTCCAGCAGATGCTGCGCGGCTTCGCTGATCAATGGCACCGGCAGGTCAAGGCGTTGGCTGTAGATGCCGAGGAAGTATTCGGCCAGCGACAAAATATCGCCCACCCGCTCACGCAAGGCCGGCAGTTCGAGCTGACCTTCGCTGAGGTAGTGATAAAGCCGTTCATGGAATTTTCCGGCAGCCACGGCCTGAGCCAGATCGATGCTGGTGGCGGCCACCAGACGTACGTCCACCGGGCTTGGCTGCTGAGCGCCAACGCGAGTGACTTCGTGGTTTTCCAGGGCTGCGAGCAACTTGATCTGGATCGGCAGCGGCAGGTCGCCGATCTCATCCAGATAGAGCGTGCCGCCATTGGCCGAACCAAACCAACCGGCACGGCTGCTAGCCGAACCGCTGTAGCTGCCGGCGGCGTAGCCGAACAGTTCAGCGTCGGCATAGGTCGGGCTGATCGCCCCGCAATTGACTGACACGAACAACCCGCCGCGATCACTGGCACGATGGATGTGTCGCGCCAGCAGTTCTTTACCGCTGCCGGTTTCACCGCGGATCAATACCGAAATCGAACGTGGCGCCAGTTGTTCCAGCTCCTGGCGCAACTGCCGGGAACGCGGATCGACGAACACCAACGCCTTGGCGCGAATGCTCAGCGGGCTTTTTTCCGCATCGGGAAAGGTCAGTAGCGGCTGACCGAATGTTTCATGCAAGCTCATGGCAGACTCCCGCCCAAAACCGCCGGGGAGACGGGGGCGTTCAATAAAATAAAGGTTCAAGCTCGACGCAGGGCGTGCTGTTCCATGCGGTTTTGCAGACGATAGAGGTACGCAAAACCTTGCTCCCAGCGCTGGTGACCGGACTTCACATTGATGTGCCCGGCACCCGATAAAATCCCCGCCTCGGCGCCCCACTGACGCGCCAGTTCAAGCGCTCGTGGCGCGCTCACGGCGCTGTCGTTGTCGGAGCTGACGACCTGGCTCGGGAATGGCAGCAAATGGGTCGGGATCGGTGCGAAGTTGCGCAAGGCCGGCGCGCAAGCCGGGCGCTCGACATCCGCTGGCGCGACCAGCAACGCGCCGCGCACCTGACGCAAAAATGGCAGCGGTGCCGTGGCCGCCCAATGGGCGACGGTGATGCAGCCCAGGCTGTGGGCGATCAGAATCACGGGCGTACTGTCGGCGGCAATCGCCTCGGCCAGTGCCGCGACCCAGTCCTCACGGCGAGGCGTCAGCCAGTCTGCCTGCTCCACCCGCGCACTGTTGGGCAGGCTGTTCTGCCAATGGGTTTGCCAATGATCTTCTGGCGATCCTTGCCAGCCCGGCACAATCAGGTAGCGAATTGATTCGTTGCGCATGGGGGAGCTCTCCTGCTGCGTGTCTGTTCCTGATCGAGTATAGGGAGGAGAGTTATATTCGTTAAGGAATAAGAAGCTATTTGTTAAGATCAGTATCGAATATACAAATCACCTGTGGGAGCGAGCTTGCTCGCGATAGCGGTAGATCAGTCACCATCAATGTTGAATGTGACGACGCCATCGCGAGCAAGCTCGCTCCCACAGGGTTTGGTGTTTGCCCGGAATAAAAAAAGGGGCCGCACCCTGCCAAGGAGACGGCCCCGGAAATCAAAAATCTGTTAACGCGCCGCGGAGCCTGCCGCACTGATGCCCTCGTGCAAAATGTTTTAGCGCGAAAAGGTTTCGGTTCAATGAACCTTGAGAACGATGGGCACATCGTCCGAGCGCCGCCGGTGGCTGCTCGGCCACTTTGGGAACCGGTTTTTTGGCTTGGGGTGAATCATTAGGTCAAATGCTTATTTCCTAAAGGAATATTTAAATCTATAAATATATCAATATAGAATATAAAAAAACACACCAAAGCCACGTCCTACAAGGCTTGTAGCCAAACAGGCGAAAGGCTATGTTTTTTCAAGTATTGAAATTGTTCGTGAATGGCGTGAGATTTACGAGAGAACCGAGGCCGCACACAATCAAAAGCAACTAAAATTTTGGCGAAAGCTAGTTGAATTATGTTCATAACGACAGGCTGATGCATCTTTCAATTCATCAGCCTGTCGATAACTACCTCAAGGCTTACTGTTTGACGAATTCACCAGCCAATCCCACTACGTCCCCATCAAAGTTATTGCGCGAACCCACAGCCCGGAGTCGGGAATAGTTGTGGTCCGGCGAGAACAATGTCCAGGCCTGGTAGCCGGTGCCATCATTCAAAGCGGCCAAGGTGATGATGGTCGGTTGTCCGGTACTATTCTGGAAGTGGTAGTGCCCATAACTGACATCGTAATTCACACCGCCCTGGCTCAGTTTTCCACTGAAGGTGCCATTCGAATCATTACCATCGGTAATAACCAATTGGGCGCCAGAGTTGGAGTTCACATAAGTACCATTAATGCTCGACATGGTTCGAATTCCTTTATCGTTTAATAAGTATCTTCCGATGAGAGCAAGTTTCCTCCTGGAAACTCACGACACTGAGCATGGTTCGCCCCTTGGACTTTGTCCACGCAAAAAGATGTTATTTACCTACAAAAATGCAATAAGCACTATGCATACACTTCATAACTTATTCCAATCCAAGTACCCGTTATTTCTCTTGGCACTAAGTCAACAGTCATAACGATCGGTCGCATACCTCAAGTACCCATCATCAAGTCCGAACAGTGCGCAACTCATCCCCCACCACTCCATTCTTGCGAACAAACCGGTTCGCCCGCCCGAACGTCCCGAAATCATTGAACCGCACGCCCATCTCGCGCATCACTTTATGCGCCACCGGCACGGTCATCTGCCGGATGTAGAACGGCTCCTTCACCACAAAGTGATGGATCCCGTGGCTGCTGCCGAAGTTGAAGCAGAACGCCTGCAACGGCCACATCCACCAAGGGTTCAACACCTGGGTTTGCTGAATCACATTGCCCGGCTCCACGTCACCGTAGTAGTGCATGTTCGAGCTGACAAAGTGCAGGCAGAACGTGCGCAACACATTCGGACCGATGATCACCACGGCAGCGATGTCGATCACTTGCATCACCGCCAACATAGTCGCCGACCACTCGACAGGCGCACCCAACAAATGCGCAATGCCGTTGGCGGCGTGAAAACCGAGAAACACATACCATGCCCCCCAATGCACCAGCGCCAGCGGTGCGTAAACCTTCAGAAAACGCTTGATGATGCTGAACTTGTGCGCGCGGGTCTTGGCCCGCAGCATGCGGATGAACGCCGACATCACGTTGTCGCCGACCATCAACAGCCGCGCGATGCCCCAGGGCTCACCGTTGGTGATCGCTCGCTCTTCCATGTCGGCTTCGGTGCCGGACACCTTGTGGTGGTTGAGGTGCAGATGACGGCGGATCCAAGGGTTGATGGTGCTCGGTCGCGCCAGCCATACCAGGCCCATCATCAGGTTGTGCGGAACGCGCTGTTTGCGGAAATACATGCTGTGGATCAGGTCATGCTCCAGCTCGTGGGTCAGCGAGGCGAAAAACGCGTTGAGCAACAGGCATACCCACCAGGCCATGTACCCGGTGATGTACAGCGCTGCCGAACCGATCATCCCGGACAACGCGAAGGCCAGAATGCCCGCACCCAAGGCATCCTGATGGTTGAGAATCGGGTAGCGCTGACGCAGTTCGACGCCCTTGGCCAATACCACCTGGCGAATATGCGCTGATCGCTGTGCTGCATTCAGTCGCTGGGGACTTGCAGAAATACCGTCCATGCTTCCATCCTCTGGTTATTGATGTTCGCATCCTGCCCTGTGATGATTTACAGAGCGGTAGCCGTGAACGCCAACCTGTTGACCGGACGCGCCAATCAACATGACTGAACCGACCTCCCTCGCCAGCTGGACCCGCGCCCTGCGCAAGCAGCTCGATGCGCTGGGGCTCGACAGCACCGCCCTGTGCCAACAGGCGGGGCTCGACCCGCAGTTGATGGACGACCCGAACGCCCGTTACCCGTTGTCCGCTACCACGCGCCTGTGGCACATCGCGGTGCAGGTCAGCGGCGATCCGGCGATTGGCTTGCGGGTGTCGCGGTTCGTCAGCCCCACCACGTTTCATGCGTTGGGTTATGCGTTGGTGGCCAGCGGCAGCCTGCGGGAAGTCTTCGAGCGCATCGTGCGTTATCACCAAGTGGTCAGTAACGCGCTGGATCTGGAGTTGATCCGCGCTGAGGATCGCTACTACTTCCGCCTGAAAATCCCCCAAGGCAACCCCGCGCCAGCCTTCGAAGCCATTGATGCCTTCGCGGCGATTTACGTGCGCACTTGCCGCAATCGCCTGGGCCGTGACTACGCCCCGCTGGCGGTTTACCTGCGCCGTCCGGAACCTGCCGACCCGCATCAATGGCACAAAGTGTTCCGCTCGCCGGTGTATTTCAACGCCGATGAAGACCGACTGGAGTTCGCTCTGCTGGACTTCGACAGCCATCTGGACGACGCCAACCCGGAACTCGCCGAGCACAACGAAACCGTGCTCAAACGAACCCTGGCGCAACTCAAACTCCTGACCTGGGAGCGCAAGGTTCGCGACGCCATTGAAGAGCAATTGCCGGAAGGTGAACCGTCGGCCGAATGCATTGCCCATGCGCTGCACTTGAGTCTGCGCAGCCTGCAACGGCACCTGGCGGACGAAGGTTGTCGGTTCGATACGCTGCTCAACGAAAGTCGGGAGAACCTGGCGCTGCTGCATCTGCGCGACCCGCTGTGTTCGTTGGGTGAGATCAGTTATCTGCTGGGTTTCGCCGACACCAGTAGCTTCAGCCGCGCGTTCAAACGCTGGACCGGAATGACGCCGGGGCAATTTCGGGATGGGTTGCAATGACAGATCCGAGAGGTGTTTTGTATGTTCCGGCCTCTTCGCGGGCAAGCCCGCTCCCACAGGGTTTTCGGTTGTTCACAACATTTGTGATTCACACAGGTCCACTGTGGGAGCGGGCTTGCTCGCGAAGGCGGTAGTCCATACGCCGCAAACCTTCAGCGTCCCCGATCTCGCCGCAACAGCTTGCGCACCCGCTTCACCAGTTCACTGACGGCAAACGGCTTGAGCAGGTAATCATCCTCATGCAATTCCAGCCCGCGCAGGCGATCTTCGATGCCGTCCCTGGTGGTGAGGAGCAGCACCGGCGTGTCGCCAAGCTTGCGGATCTGCTGCAGCAACTGCCAGCCGTTGAGCCCCGGCAGCATCACGTCGAGGATGATCAGTTCGTATTCGCCGGACTCGATAAAGCGCCGGCCGTCCATGCCATTGAGCGCCACATCCACCACGTAACTCGCTTCGCTCAGGCCTTTGGCCAGGAGACTGGCGGTCTCGGGTTCGTCTTCCACTAGCAACACACGCATGGCACACCTCGATTGTCGTCGTCACAGGCTAGGCGCGTTCGCGGATAAAGCCCACCAATACCGTGGCGATCATTTTTCAAATCACCGCCAACGCTCGCAACCGCTCGGCATCCAGAATCTCGATCTCGCCATACTTGAGGTCCAGAATCCCTTGCCCCTGCAAATCCTTGAGGAGCTGGTTGGTGGTCTGGCGCGACAGCGACAACATCGACGCCAGTTGCTCCTGAGGCAGTTGCAGAACACGGCGCGGCGGGTCAAATTCGCCATAGCCCTCGGCGATCATCAGCAAGCGATGCGCCAAGCGTGCCGGGGCGGGCATAAGGCTGAGCTGTTCGAGGTTGATGAAGGTCAGGCGCAGTTTGTGACTCATCAACAACGCCAGTTGCCGCCAGTAAACCGGTTGTTGGTCGAGCAACTTCAACAGCGTCGCCTGCGGGATGTGCAACAGGGTGCACTGGCCAATGGCGTAGGCATCGTGGGTTCGCGGCTGGCCATCGAACAGGCAGATTTCGCCGAACCAGTGCGGTGCTTCCACCAGGCTCAGCAGCGCTTCCTTGCCCTGCTCGCTCACCGCGCCAATGCGCACCGAACCTTCGAGCACTGCATACAGCCCGCACGGCGGATCACCGCGTTTGAACAGCAGTTGCCCCGACGGCAGGCGCCGCACTCGGGCCGCAGCCAGCAGACTATTCTGTAAGGGAACAGGTAAATGACTGAACCACTGCCCCGTATCCAGGCGCGAACGCCAAACCTGCATGTCCATGAAAACTCCTGGAGATTGTCGCCTGGCTGACAGAGCGAGAGATGAAACCGGGGCATCATCCATCACCCTACAGGAGGAATAACAATGAAAAGCCTCGTTGACCATCTCAGTCAATACGCCGCCTACCACCGTGACCCGCGCAATATCGCCAGCCACTTTATCGGTATCCCGCTGATTGTAGTGGCGGTCGCGGTGTTGCTGTCACGGCCGCAATGGGGTGGAGGCTGGGTTTCGCCGGCGGTGCTGGTCGCAATGGCATCGGCGTGGTTTTACCTGCGCCTGGAGGTGCGTCTTGGGGTATTGATGACCGTGTTGCTCGGTCTGTGCATCTGGGCGGGTCAGGTTCTTGCGCAGCACAGCACGCTGGTTTGGCTCGCAAGCGGTATCGGGATGTTTGTGGTGGGGTGGGCGATTCAGTTTGTCGGTCATCATTATGAGGGACGCAAACCGGCGTTTGTCGATGATGTGACGGGGTTGATTGTCGGGCCGTTGTTTGTGGTGGTTGAGTTGGCGTTTTTGCTCGGGATGCGGCACGAGCTGAAAGAGCAGATCGAGGCGCGGGTGGGGGGTGTGCGTTTGCGTCAGAAAAACGCAGCGGTGTAGGACGCCATCGCGGGCAAGCCCGCTCCCACAGTGATCTGTGTCGTTCACAAATCCCCTGTGGGAGCGGGCTTGCCCGCGATGCTTTTGCTTTAGATGTTGGCGACTTTCTGCCAGACCTTGGGCTTGAAGAACAACGTCTCTCCCTTCGCCAAGCCAACCAGGCTGTCGTGATCCTTAACCACTTCAGCTTCGATCAGCTCGCTCTGGCCTTCGACCTTCAGCGTCACCCGCGTGGTGGCGCCCAGCGGACGAATATCCCGCACTTCAGCCGCGTGGTGGTCTTCCAGTTCATGCCGCGACAGCGACACTTCGTGTGGACGGAACAGCACGTGCCGGTCTTCGCCCAAATGCAGACGGTTCGAGTCGCCAAGGAAGTGATAGACGAAATCGCTGGCCGGATTTTCGTAGACGTCGCCCGGTGAGCCGATCTGCTCGATCACGCCCTTGTTCATCACCACGATACGGTCGGCGACTTCCATTGCCTCTTCCTGGTCGTGGGTCACGAACACCGAGGTCAGGTTGATGTCTTCGTGCAGACGCGCGAGCCAGCGACGCAGCTCTTTACGGACCTTGGCGTCGAGCGCGCCGAAGGGTTCGTCGAGCAGCAAAACTTTCGGCTCCACCGCCAAGGCACGGGCCAGCGCGATGCGCTGACGCTGGCCGCCGGAGAGTTGTTCCGGGTAGCGATCGGACAACCAATCCAGCTGCACCATGTTCAGCAGTTCGTGGACTTTCACCGCGATCTGGCTTTCATTCGGACGCTGGTTTTTCGGCTTCATGCGAAGGCCGAAAGCAACGTTGTCAAACACCGTCATGTGCCGGAACAAGGCGTAGTGCTGGAACACGAAACCGACATTGCGATCCCGCACGTCGTGGCCGGAAACGTCTTCGCCATGGAACACAATGCTGCCCTGATCCGGGGTTTCCAGGCCGGCGATGATTCGCAGTAATGTGGTCTTGCCGCAGCCGGACGGCCCCAGCAGCGCCACCAGCTCGCCGCTTTGAATGTCCAGGCTGATGTTGTCCAGCGCCTTGAACGCGTGGAAGTTCTTGCTGACGTTACGCACTTCGATCGACATGACTTATTCCTCCGCGGCGCTGGCGCGCAGGCGGTTAATACGGTTTTCGCTCCACTGCTTGAGCAGCAGGATGAAGAGCGCCAGGATCAGCAACAGGCTCGCCACAGCGAACGCGGCCACGTGGTTGTATTCGTTGTAGAGGATCTCGACGTGCAACGGCAGGGTGTTGGTCACCCCGCGAATGTGCCCGGAAACCACCGACACCGCACCGAACTCACCCATGGCCCGGGCCGTACACAGCACCACGCCATAGATCAGGCCCCATTTGATATTGGGAACGGTGACGTGCCAGAACATCTGCCAGCCATTGGCACCGAGCAGGCGCGCGGCCTCCTCTTCCTGGGTGCCTTGTTCCTGCATCAGCGGGATCAGCTCACGCGCCACGAACGGCACGGTGACGAAAATCGTCGCCAGCACGATGCCCGGCAAGGCGAAGACGATCTGGATGTCGTGATCCTGCAACCACGGCCCGAACAGGCCTTGGGCGCCGAACATCAACACGTAGACCAGACCCGCAATCACCGGCGACACCGAGAACGGCAGGTCGATCAGGGTCACCAGCATGCTCTTGCCACGGAACGAGTATTTACTCACGCACCACGCCGCGCTGACACCGAATACGAGGTTCAGCGGCACCGAAATCAGCACGGCGATCACGGTGAGTTTCAACGCCGACAAGGCGTCTGGCTCGAAGATCGCGGTGAAGAACGCCCCCAGGCCCAGCTTCAGGCCCTGGGACACCACGATGAACAACGGCAATAACAAAAACAGCGCGAAGATCAGCCAGCCGAGGCCGATCAAGACTCGCCGCGACGTGGCACTGCCACGGCGGGCGGCGTTCGAGGAGGCAGCTGCAATAGACGATTGGGACATTTTTTGCGCCTCCTTATGGGGTTTCGATGCGCCGCTGCAGCAAGTTGATCAGCAGCAACAGGACAAAGGAAACCATTAGCATCAGTACACCAATGGAGGTGGCGCCGGTGTAATCGTACTGGTCGAGTTTGACCATGATCAGCAGCGGCAGAATTTCTGTTTTCATCGGCATGTTGCCGGCGATGAAGATCACCGAACCGTACTCGCCGACCCCGCGGGCAAAGGCCAAAGCGAAACCGGTCAGCCAAGCTGGCAACAACGCCGGCACCAGAATATGGCGGAAAACCTGTAACGGCTTGGCACCGAGGCACGCCGCCGCCTCCTCCACTTCACGGGGAATATCGGCCAGTACAGGCTGTACGGTACGTACTACGAATGGAAGCGTCACAAAAGTGAGCGCCAGCGTGATGCCCAGGGGGGTATACGCGATCTTGAACCCCAGGTCCGCCGCGAACTGACCCACCAGCCCGGTGGGGGTGTACAGCGCTGTCAGCGCGATACCGGCCACCGCCGTGGGCAATGCGAACGGCAAGTCGATCATCGCGTCGATGACTTTGCGTCCCGGGAAGGTATAGCGCACCAGCACCCAGGCCAGCAGCGTGCCAATGATGCCGTTGATGATCGCGGCATACAGCGCGGTGCCGAAGCTCAGCTTCAACGCCGCCAGCACTCGAGGCGCCGAGATGATTGCCCAGAACTGATCCCAGGTCAGTTGAGCGGCATGCACGAACATTGCCGCCAGTGGAATGAGCACAATCAGGCTGAGGTACACCAAGGTGTAGCCCAGCGTCAGCCCGAAGCCGGGTATGACGGGGGAGATACGACGCGACATAAAAGTCCTTGGTTGAGAACGCGCAAAGCCTCGAATCGGAATTCGAGGCTCGTTTATGGCTTATTTCAGGTTATTGCGCCTGATAAATCTGGTCGAACACGCCGCCGTCATTGAAGAATTTCGGTTGCGCGGCTTTCCAGCCACCGAAGTCCTTGTCGATGGTCACCAGTTCCAGTGTCGGGAACTGTTTGGCGTACTTGGCGGCCACGTCCTTGTCCCGTGGACGATAGAAGTTTTTCGCCGCGATTTCCTGGCCGGCCGGGCTGTACAGGTGCTTGAGGTACGCTTCAGCAATGTCGGTGTTGCCCTTTTTCTCGGCGTTCTTGTCGACCACGGCCACCGGTGGTTCGGCCAGGATCGACAGCGAAGGCACGACGATGTCGAACTTGTCGGCGCCGCCGTCTTCTTTCAACGCCAGGAACGCTTCGTTTTCCCAGGCCAGCAACACGTCGCCCTGACCGTTGTTGACGAAGGTGATGGTCGAACCGCGAGCACCGGTGTCCAGCACTGGCACGTGTTTAAACAGCGTCTGCACGTACTCTTTGGCCTTGGCTTCGTTACCGCCGTTGGCTTTCAGGCCATAGGCCCAGGCCGCGAGGAAGTTCCAGCGTGCGCCGCCGGAGGTTTTCGGGTTCGGGGTGATGACTTCCACGCCGTCTTTGGTCAGATCGCCCCAGTCCTTGATGCCTTTCGGGTTGCCCTTGCGCACCAGGAACACGATGGTCGAGGTGTAAGGCGTACTCGCTTCCGGCAGACGCTTCTGCCAGTCGACCGGCAAGCTCTTGCCGAGCTTGGCAACTTCGTCGATGTCACCGGCCAGGGCCAGAGTCACCACGTCGGCCCGCAGACCGTCGATCACCGCCCGGCCCTGCTTGCCCGAACCACCGTGGGACTGCTGGATTTTCACGTTGTCGCCAGCGTGGTCCTTTTTCCAGAAGTTGATGAACTCGGCGTTGTACTCCTGGTACAGCTCACGGGTCGGGTCATACGACACGTTGAGCAACTCGTAATCCTTGGCAACCGCGGAACCAGCAAAAAGGGCACTGGCCAGGGCGGCCAAAGCAAAATGACGAATCGACGACATGGTGAAAGCTCCTGGAATTCTTGATGTATTGGCTTTTTCTTATGGTCTGGAACGGGTTGCCTGTTCTTTTGATCTTTCGCTTCAGCTCGGCTTGTTGCCCGGCTGCTGCAAACGGAATTTCTCTTTGCGTTCGATCTGAACCACCTGGGCGTTGTGCACAGTGATTTCCACCGCGCCAAAGCGCAGATCGCGCAAAGCGCTCTGGATCTCACGCAAAATGGTGGCTTCGTCCTGCCCGTCAACACTACGTAGGGATGCGCTCATGGTGCTGCTCCTTTAATGAGATATGCCTGGCAGTGGCGGGCACTGCTTACGGCGTAGGGCAATAGTAGATAGGCGCGGATATTCTTAAAAAGACTATTTAAGAATGTTTATATAACCAAAATAGATTACTTGCTGAGACAAGGGTTTGCGGGGAGTTAATGGCCGGAAGATCAAAAGATCACAGCCTTCGGGGGTCTGAGTACGCATCGGATATCCGGTCGAGCCTAAACCTGTGTCACCCAGGCATAACCGTTGATCCGCTACCAGCGCAGCAGGTCGGTGGAACTATCGAAGAACCTGTTCAATAAATAACCACTAAACTGGAGCCAGGCTACGGAAAGCACCAGATAGAGCAGCGCTGCACGCAAAGCATCGCGATAGGTGGCTGACATTAGAGCGTCCATGTCCCTACAAAAAGGCTGGAGTTGTAGATTAAAGACACATCCAGCCACTCTTATCTGAAAGGGCGACTGGTTTTATCTGTGAGCTAAGTGATAATGCGATGGCTGTTTTTTTCTTTATCGAGGGTCCTATAGGCTATGTGGTACGAAGGTTTTCTTGGCTTATCGCCCTGGTCACTGGTGGCAGTCACCCTACTGATGACCCACGTGACTATCGTCGGCGTCACGGTTTATCTGCATCGCTATTCAGCCCATCGCTCGCTCGAGCTCAATGCTGGCCTGAAACATTTTTTCCGCTTCTGGCTGTGGTTGACCACGGCGCAGAACACCCGCGAGTGGACAGCTATCCACCGCAAGCATCACGCCAAATGCGAAACCGTCGATGACCCGCACAGCCCGGTCATCAAGGGGTTGTCCACCGTTCTGCGCAAAGGCGCCGAGCTGTACCGCGCCGAAGCGGAAAACCCCGAGACCCTGCGCATCTACGGCAAAAACTGTCCCGAAGACTGGATCGAACGCAACCTCTACAGCCGCTTCCCGCTGCTGGGCGTGGCAATCATGGGCGTCATCGACCTGCTGCTGTTCGGCACCATCGGCATCACCATCTGGGCCATCCAGATGATGTGGATCCCGGTGTGGGCCGCCGGCGTGGTCAATGGCCTGGGCCATGCCATCGGCTACCGCAACTTCGAATGCCGCGATGCGGCAACCAATCTGGTGCCCTGGGGCATCCTGATCGGCGGCGAAGAACTGCATAACAACCATCACACCTACCCTAACTCCGCCAAACTGTCGGTGAAGAAGTGGGAATTCGACCTCGGCTGGGCCTGGATCCAGGTCTTCAGCTTCCTGCGTCTGGCCAAGGTCCAGCGGGTCGCGCCGATCGCCCACCGTGTCGAAGGCAAAGGCAGCCTGGACATGGACACCGCCATGGCGATCCTCAACAACCGCTTCCAGATCATGGCCCAGTACCGCAAGTTGGTGATCGCGCCGCTGGTCAAGCAAGAGCTGGAAAAGGTCGATCACTCGGTCCGCCACCAGTTCTACCGGGCCAAGCGTTTGCTCTCGCGGGAAACCAGCCTGCTGGACGAAAAACACCATATGCGCATCCAGACCATGCTCGAGCATAGCCAGGCGCTGAAGGTAATTTACGAGAAGCGCCTGGCCTTGCAACAGATCTGGGTCAAGACCAGCTCAAATGGTCACGACATGCTGGCTGCCATCAAGGATTGGGTACACGAGGCCGAGGCCAGCGGGATTCAATCCCTGCGTGACTTCGCCGACCAGTTGAAAACCTACTCCCTGCGCCCTGCCAACGCCTGATCCTCTGTGGCGAGGGGGCTTGCCCCCGTTCGGCGGCGAAGCCGTCGCAAAACCTGACGACGCGTTTCACCCGTAAAAACGCGTCGTCAATTCAAGCAGCCATACCGCCCAGCGGGCCCCTTCCCCCCAAGCGGGAACTTCGCTCCAAATCCCCTATCTCAAAGACACTTCGCCATCCAGGCGGGCTTTGTTCTTGGCCGCTGTCGACATAGCGGCACGCCCTTTGAGATTTGTGCCGATGGTTAATAAAAGCCTACAAGACACATCCCTTCCGCAGTGGCCCGAGGCCGCGCAAACGCTGATGGCGCTGATGCATGCCCAGGGTGAAGTGGCACGCCTGAGCGAACGCGAACAGCTGTTCAGCTCGCTGCTGGTCAGCGTCAACGCCGTGCTTTGGGCATTCAACTGGGAAACCCGTCAGGTGCTCTACGTCAGCCCGGCCTATGACCGGATTTTCGGCCGCCCCGCCGGCCTGTTGCTGTCCGACTTCAACCACTGGCGCGACAGCGTCTACCCCGACGATCTGGACTACGCCGAGCGCAGCCTCGCCCAAGTGCTGGTCAAAGGCGCCGTCGAAGATCGCGAATACCGCATCATCGCGGCAGACGGCCAAGTGCGCTGGCTCAGCGACAAGTGTTTCATCAACCGTCAGGCCGAGCCGGGTCAACCGGTGATCATCGTCGGCATTGCCGAAGACATCACCGAGAAAAAGCAGATGGAAGCCGAGCTGCAACGCCTGGCCAGCACCGATGTGTTGACCCAAAGCAGCAATCGCCGACACTTCTTCGAATGCGCGAATCACGAATTCGAGCAGGCGCGGTTGAACGGCGCGCCGATGGCGTTCCTGTTGCTGGACATCGATGACTTCAAAGTGGTCAACGACACCTACGGTCACCAGGAAGGCGATAAGGTGCTGCAACGCATCGCCGAGAGCGGTCGCGCGGCCCTGCGGCGTGGTGATCTGTTCGGACGGATCGGCGGTGAGGAATTCGCAGCGGTGTTTCCCGGCTGTGCACCGGACATGGCCATGCAAGTGGCCGAGCGCCTGCAACGGGAAATTCAGCGGTTAAGCTTCAGCCATGACGACCAGACCTTCGGCATCACCGTCAGCCAAGGCCTGAGCAGTCTCACACACGAGGATGAAAGCATCGACACCCTGTTCGCCCGCGCCGATGCGGCGATGTACCAAGCCAAGCGCCAGGGCAAGAACCGGATTATCTCTGGCTGATTTGATTTGCGGGAATACCAAAAAACCCGCCGAAGCGGGTTTTTTGTCGATCAGATCACAAATGGATCAGAGCTCGGCGAAGCACTCTTCGATGATCGCCAGGCCTTTGTCCAGTTGCTCGTCCGGCGAGGTCAGCGGTACCAGTACGCGCAGAACGTTGCCGTAGGTGCCACACGACAGCAGGATCAGGCCCTTGTCGCGCGCCTTGGCCACAACCGATGCCACAGCAGCAGCGTTCGGCTTGTGGCTGTCGCCGTCGACGAACAGCTCGACCGCGATCATCGCGCCCAGGGCACGCACTTCACCAATGACCGGGTACTTGGCCTGGATGGCTTTCAGGCCAGTCACCAGACGCTCGCCGACCGCTTTGCAGCGATCCAGCAGGTGCTCTTCTTCGAACACTTCCATCACGGCCAGGGCCGCGGCGCAAGCGATCGGGCTACCGGCGTAAGTACCGCCCAAGCCGCCTGGAGCGATAGCGTCCATGTATTCGGCCTTGCCGCACACACCGGCCAACGGGAAACCGCCGGCGATGGATTTGGCGAAGGTGGTCAGGTCGGCGGCAACGCCCATCTGTTCCATGGCAAAGAAAGTGCCGGTACGGCCAGCGCCAGTCTGCACTTCGTCAGCGATCAACAGAATGCCGTGCTGGTCGCACAGGGCGCGCAGACGCTTCATGAACTCTTTAGGCGCGACGTAGAAACCACCTTCGCCCTGAACCGGCTCGATGATGATGGCCGCGATGTCACGCGGCTCGGCGTCGTTCTTGAAGATGCGCTCGATGCTGGCGATCGAGTCGTCGATGCTCACACCGTGCAGCTCGTTCGGGTACAGCGCGCGGAAGATGCCGCCTGGCATCAGGCCCATGCCGGCCGAGTAAGGCACGACTTTACCGGTCAGGCCCAGAGTCATCATGGTGCGACCGTGGTAAGCGCCGGTGAACGCGATCACGCCGGCACGGCCAGTGGCGGCGCGGGCGATCTTGATGGAGTTTTCCACGGCTTCGGAGCCGGTGGTTACCAGCAGGGTTTTCTTGGCGAAATCACCTGGCACCTTGGCGTTGATTTTTTCGCACACTTCCACGTACGGTTCGTAAGCCAGGACCTGGAAGCAGGTGTGGGTCAGCTTGTTCAGCTGTTCGGTGACGGCGGCGATGATTTTCGGGTGCACGTGACCGGTGTTCAGCACAGCGATACCGCCGGCGAAGTCGATGAACTCGCGACCTTCAACGTCGGTCACGGTGGCGTTCTTCGCGGACTCGGCGAAGATCGGGTGAATCTGGCCAACACCGCGCGGTACAGCGGCTTCGCGGCGTTTCATCAGGGATGCGTTAGTCTTGCTCATAGTGTCCTCATTCACCGCTCATCGGGCGGCGTGGTTCAAGGAAAATGCGGCGGGAGGCAACTACGGCAGCATGCGATGATCGACTGCCACAGCTTTCCCGGCCACAGAGAAAATTCCGTTTGAAGCGTCGCAAAGGGACAGCGCTCTCGTGCCCTTTGCGCTTGAAGCAATGCCTTGCCGGGCCGAGCTTAGATACCCAGGCAGAGGTATTTGATTTCCAGGTAATCTTCGATGCCGTACTTGGAGCCTTCACGGCCCAGGCCCGACGCCTTGATGCCGCCGAACGGCGCGACTTCGTTGGAGATCAACCCGGTGTTGACGCCGACCATGCCGTATTCCAGGGCTTCAGCCACACGGAACACACGGCCCAGGTCGCGAGCATAGAAGTACGAGGCCAGACCGAACTCGGTGTCGTTGGACATCGCGATCACGTCAGCTTCGTCTTTGAAGCGGAACAGTGGCGCCAATGGACCGAAGGTTTCTTCCTTGGCCACGGCAGCGTTGTTCGGCACGTTGGTCAGGATGGTCGGCTCGAAGAAGTTGCCTTGCATGCTCTTGCCACCCGCCAGCACGGTAGCGCCTTTGCTCACGGCGTCAGCAATGTGCTCTTGAACCTTGGCCACGGCTTTTTCGTCGATCAGCGGACCAGTAGTGGTGCCGTCTTCCAGGCCGTTGCCGATCTTGAGTTTGGCCACGGCCACTTTCAGTTTTTCGGCGAACGCGTCGTAGACCGAATCCTGAATGTACAGGCGGTTGGCGCAGACGCAGGTCTGGCCGTTGTTGCGGTACTTGGAAATGATCGCGCCTTCGACGGCCTTATCCAGGTCCGCGTCGTCGAACACGATGAACGGCGCGTTGCCGCCCAGTTCCAGCGAGACTTTCTTGATGTCCTTGGCGCACTCGGTCATCAACTGACGACCGATTTCGGTCGAGCCGGTGAACGACAGTTTGCGCACGATCGGGTTGCCGGTCAGCTCGCTGCCAATGTCGCCGGCGCTGCCGGTCACCACACTGAACACACCGTTCGGAATACCGGCACGATGAGCCAGTTCAGCCAGGGCGAATGCAGAGAACGGCGTTTGCGAAGCAGGCTTGAGCACCATGGTGCAACCGGCGGCCAGGGCCGGGCCGGCTTTACGGGTGATCATCGCGGCCGGGAAGTTCCACGGGGTGATCGCAGCGGTCACGCCGATCGGCTGCTTGATCACAATCAGGCGCTTGTCTGGCTGGTGGCCCGGAATCACGTCACCGTAGATGCGCTTGGCTTCTTCAGCGAACCACTCGATAAAGGAAGCGGCGTAAACAATCTCGCCCTTGGCTTCAGCCAATGGCTTGCCCTGCTCCAGGGTCATCAGGCGAGCCAGGTCGTCCTGGTTCTCGATGATCAGCTCGAACCAGCGACGCAGTTTGTTCGCGCGATCCTTGGCGGTCAGTGCGCGCCAGGCCGGCAGCGCTTTGTCTGCGGCTTCGATCGCACGGCGGGTTTCGGCAGCGCCCATTTTCGGCACAGTGCCCAGAATTTCGCCCGTTGCCGGGTTGTTAACCTTGATCGTCTGACCGTTGTCCGCATCGACCCAAGCGCCATCGATAAAGGCTTGCTGGCGGAACAACTGGGTGTCTTTAAGCTGCATGTCGGCTTTCCTTAACAGCACCGCGGCACGCGCGGAGCGAATTATGATTATAGAAAGGCGCCTTATAGGCTGCCGTCAGGGAAATCATTCACCGGGCTGAAGCACATAAATAGCGCACTGATCGAACTCGTGCGGTTCAGCACCCAGACAAGAGCGTTTGAAATCTCAAACGAATCCTAGGATCAAAGGGGGTAAAGGACAATAGGCTGTTCGAAAAAAAGAACGAAAACGCCGCATTTGCCTATTTTTTCAGATCAGCGTAGCAATCGTAGGTTACGCTTTGGAAAAAGGCAGACGATTCAGCAGCATGGACGCCCGCAGTGCATATGAGTATCATGGCGCCCGCATTGCACCAGTAGCTCAGCTGGATAGAGTACTGCCCTCCGAAGGCAGGGGTCGTGGGTTCGAATCCCGCCTGGTGCACCATACGTAGAAACGAGAAAGCCTCAGATCTTAGGGTCTGGGGCTTTTTTGTGGGTACAAAAAAACCGCCGAAGCGGTTTTTTCATTCTGTCGTCCAGTCAAACTCGTCGTAGTCATCATCCGCTTCGTCCTCGACCACTTCATCATCAAGAACGTCTTCCTCAAGCGCTTCTTCTGCCTGTTTCGCCAGTAGAAACTCCTTACGACTCTCAGTCACTGCTCGCCGCAATTCCTCACCCTTGACCGGGCAGTTGAGCATTTGGGCGATGCGGTCGATTTTTTGTGCCACGGCATCCTCCAACGCATCGGCTATGAGCTGATAGTGCGCGCTTTCGGGTGTCGATGCCAAATTTGCCGACCGCGTCTCACCTCATTTCTTCTGCAAATCCTTGAGTCGGGCGGTGAGGTTTTCCTTGGGGTAGCGTTTGTGCAGTGTCGTCAGCAGCGCCTCGGCGGCTTGGCTTTGACCGGTCTCTTGCAGGCGTATCACTTCACGTAATTGATCATCCAGTGACTTGGCCGGCGCGGCTAAGCGTTTGCTGACTTTGGCTTCGTCCGCCATTTCGCTATTGATCGACTCGCGCTGCATCGGTGCAGAAAACTCCGCCATGGGTGCAGCAGGTTCGGGAGCGGAGATCGCGCCGGCCGGTGCAGCCTGGGAGCGAACAGCGGCTTCCGGTTTGGCCAGCGGCGCGGACGCTTTGGGCGCAGGCGCGAAGTCATAGCTCGGCAGCTGTTCCGGCGTGCGTTGCACCAGTGCCAGCATCAGGGCCACGCCGACGAGGCTGGCGAATGCCACTTGCCAGCGGGGTTGCTGGCAGGCGCGGAGCCAGCGTTGCCACAGGTTCGGCTTCGGTGCGGGGGCTTCGCGATGCGCAGTGGCCAGGATGAAGGCGTCGAGATGCGCCGGTGGTTCACCGTTGCTGTGATCGCGAAAATGCTTGAGCATTTCATCGTCAGGCGATGGCGGTGTTTGTCGGGCGTCAGTCATGTCAGTACCTCCTCGGCCAGCAGCCGACGCAGTTTTTGCTGGGCGTAGCGCAAGCGACTTTTGACGGTTTCCAGCGGTGTTTCGGTGAGGGTGGCGATCTGCGGCAGGTCGAGGTCGCCATGGGCGCGCAGCAGGAACACTTCGCGCTGATCGGCGGGGAGGGTTTGCAGGGCGGCTTCGAGGCGTTGACCATCGCGGCTCAGGCTCAGCAGTTGTTCGGGGTCGGCCGTGTCATCGATCAGGGCGTGGGTTTGTTCGTCATAGCTGTCGTGCAAGGGGTTGTGGATTCCGTGTTTGCGCCAGTGATCGATCAGTCGGTTGCGGGCAATCTGGTAGAGCCAGGTACGAAAGTTCGCCCGGCCTTGTGGCTGACTGGTGCTGCGGATCAGGCTCAGCCAGGTTTCCTGATACACCTCTTCGGCCAGTTCGGGCTTGCCGCTGAGGCCGAGGAGGAATCGATAAAGGCCCTGGCGATGACGGGCGTACAAAACTTCGAACGCCGGCCCGTCGCCGGAGCGGTAGCGCGCCAGCAGCGATTCGTCGCTGCCGGCGGCTGAGCTGATTGCAGAATCGGACATGTCAGCGCTGGCCTCTTTCACTCTATCCGGTTGTCGTTGGGCTGTTGATTGGAGGCGGTCGGGGTTCGCAGGCTCTGCGCCAACTCCACCAACTGTACGAATTCACTGCGCAGGCCGAATTGATCATCGCCCCGTGCGCCACGGGCCAGGGCTTCGGTGTCTTTCAGGCTGAACTCACCGGTATAGCGCCCGTCCTTGAGTTGCTGAGAAAATGCGGCAACGGCGGCGGCAAATCTCAGGTCATCGCTGGCGGTCGAAAGCTTGCCGGCCTCACCATTCAGTATTGGCCGCTCGATCAAGCGACTATTCCCACCTTCCGGCAACTGATAACGCACCCGCAGCATCGCCATTTCCCCGTTTTTTACGGAAACATCGGCCCCGGAATTGCCATACCGCAGCGGTTCCAGCCAGCCCTTCTCGCCCTTGGGCACAATTTCGTACAACGCTGTCACCGTATGCCCTGCGCCGATTTCTCCGGCGTCGACTTTGTCGCTGCTGAAATCCTCACGCTTCAAGGCGCAATTCTCATAACCCAGCAGCCGATATTCGCTGACCTGCGCCGGGTTGAACTCCACCTGCAGCTTCACGTTTTTCGCCACTACTGCGAGGGTCGAGCCGAGCTGATCCACCAGTACTTTGCGCGCCTCGCGCAGATTATCGATGTAGGCATAGTTGCCATCGCCAGCGTCGGCCAGTTGTTCCATCAGGTGTTCATTGTAGTTATCCACACCAAAACCCAGGGTGGTCAGGGACACGCCGGTCTTGCGTTTATCCACAGCCATTTGCTTGAGGCTGTCGAAGTCGCTGATGCCGACGTTGAAGTCACCGTCGGTGGCCAGCAGGATGCGGTTGATGCCTTTGGGGATAAACGCCTGTTGGGCCATTTGATAGGCCAGTTCGATACCCGACGCTCCGGCGGTCGAACCGCCTGCGGTCAATTGATCGATCGCGGTACGAATTTTCGCTTTTTCCCGTCCGGAAGTCGGCTCCAGTACCACGCGAGATTCTCCGGCATACACCACCAGCGAAACCCGGTCCTGCTCGCGCAATTGATCGACCAGCAATTTCAGCGTGCTTTTGACCATGGGCAAACCTTCGCGCCGGTCCATCGAGCCGGAGACGTCCACCAGAAACACCAGATTCGCCGGAGCCAGTTCCGCCACTGCGCGATCAGATGCCTTGATGCCGATGCGCAGCAAGCGGGTATGCGGGTTCCAGGGCGACGGCGCCAGCTCGGTGGTCACGCCGAATGGCGAGCCATCGGTGGGCAAGGCGTAATCGTAGGGGAAGTAATTGACCAGTTCTTCCAGCCTCACCGCCCCTTCGGGAGGCAAGCGCCCCTGATTGAGCAAGCGCCGGACATTGGCGTAAGCGCCAGTATCGACATCGGCACTGAAGGTCGAGACCGGTGCCTCGGTCACGCTGTGAATCGGGTTATCGGCCAGCGCCTGATATTGCTCCCGCTGCTCATCCCGATAGCCTTGTGGATAAGCCTCGCCTGCCGGCATTGGCGCGAAAGCGACTAATGGGGCCGGTCGCGCGCTGCGTTTGGCCTGCGCGGTGTCCGCCATGGCCGCCTCACGCACCAACGCTTCAGTTTTCAGCTCACCTTGAGCCGGGGGCGCAACCACCGCCGGATCAGACGTGGATGAAGCGCCGCAACCGGCGATGGCCAGCAACAACCCGGCGGCGAAACCCTGGGCGGCCGGGCGCAAGTAATACAGTGGGAGGGACATGGGGGCTGACCTCAGGAGGAAATTGACTCATTCATCCTCTGAGACGGACAGCCCGATCAGTTCGGGTTAAGCCGAAGTGAATAATCTTCAGCGGTGATAACGCCGCACCACACTGCTGTTTTTCAGCACATGGCCTTTGATTTGTTCCATCAACTGCGCGCGGGTCAGGCCGGCGGGCAAGGCGTCTGGCGCCAGGTCCAGGGCGTAAAGCTGAATGAGGTAGTGATGGGAGCTGTCGCCAATGGGCGGGCAAGGGCCTATGTAGCTGGTGGTGCCTTTGCTGTTGCTGCCGCCCACGCCTTCGAGGGCGGATTTGGCGCCGACACCGGCCGGAATCTGCCGCGTGGTGGCCTTGATGCCGTAATGAATCCAGTGATCAACGCCAAGGCCTTTCTGGCCGTCCGGGTCGTGCATGACGATGGCGTAGCTGAGAGTGCCCGGGGGGCCGGCGTTCCAGCTCAGGGCCGGGGATTGGTTCTTACCGCCACAACCGCTGGCATCGCTGGCCGCCGCCGACGTGAACAGGCGATTGTCCGAAACACCGGGAATGCTGAGGGTGAAACGCTCCTGGGCCTGTGCCGGAAACTGCACGCAAAGGGCGACTGCAACGGCCGCCAGCCAAGGGTTCAAAGAGGTCAATCGGGTCATACCGGAGCACCTTGTGCGGGTGGGGCCGTGGTCGGCTGGCAAACTATAGCCGGACCGTTCGTGCGGTGGCAGCGGGAATTGGCTGAACCTGGGAATAGGCGCCAAACTCTTAAGTGAAACACCTCCCTGGAGATCGATCATGGCACTGCATCGCGTCGCCCGTTTCGCCGATGTGCCCCAAGACCGTGGCCTTGAAGTCCGGATCGATAAGACGAAAATCGTCTTGCTGCGGGTCGGCGATCAATTGCGCGCCTATCAGGGCAAATGTCCCCACGCCGGGGCTCCCTTGGCCAAAGGTGCGCTGTGTGAGGGACGACTGATCTGCCCGTGGCACAAGGCGGCGTACCGGCTCGAAGATGGCGCGTTATGCGAGCCACCGTCGCTGGACAGTCTGCGACGCTACCCGCTTGAAATCCGCGACGATGAGGTCTGGGTCGACGACCAGCCGATGCCTACTCCCAGCAGCCCGCCGGCGGACGATAAGCGGACCTTTGTGATCATCGGTGCCGGTGCCGCAGGTACGGCTTGTGCGGCGGCGTTGCGGGAGAAAGGTTTCGGCGGCCGGGTGTTGTTGATCGACCGTGAGCCCGAGGCCGGTTACGACCGTACGGTATTGAGCAAATTCGTGATTGCCGGGGAGATGCCGCCGGACGAAGTGCCGCCGCTGCGCGATGAAAGCTTTTATAGCGAACAGCGCATTGAACGGATAAACAGCGATGTAATGGGCCTGGATGCACCGAACCGTGCCCTGCGCCTGGCCGATGGTCAATCGTTGAACTATGACGCCGCCGTGATCGCCACCGGTGGCATACCCAAATCCCTGTCGCTGCCGGGCGCTGATCTGCCGCAGGTGTTCGTGCTGCGCTCGAGGGCACAGGCGCAGCAGATTCTGACGACTGCAAAACCCGGTCAACGAGCAGTGATTGTCGGCGACAGCTTCATTGGCCTGGAGTCCGCTTCATCCCTGCGTCAGTACGGCCTGGACGTCACCGTCCTGGCCCGCCATGCCATCCCTTTCCAGGCGCAATTCGGCGAAGCTGTCGGCAAGGCAATTCGTGCCCTGCACGAGGTCAACGGCGTGGTGTTTCATACGGATGGCGAAGCCGCGCAGATCGAAGGCACAGGCAAGGTCGAAGCGGTGCTGCTGGATAACGGTCAGCGCTTGCCGGCAGATCTGGTGTTGGTCGGCATTGGCGTCACCCCGGCAACGACCCCGTTTGCTGATCTGCCAAAAGAAAAGGATCAGTCTCTGAAGGTGGATGGCGGGATGCGCGTGACCGATGGGCTCTGGGCCGTCGGCGACATCGCGACCTTCCCGCTCAACGGCCAGCCGCAACGGATCGAGCATTGGCGCCTGGCCCAGCAACAGGCGCGAATTGCAGCGGCGAATATGCTCGGCGGTGACGAGCGCTACCTCGATGTACCGTATTTCTGGACCTGGCACTTCGGCAAAAATTACGACTACCTCGGACACGCCGAGGCCTGGGACGAGGTCGAGTTCAAGGGCGATCCTGACCATCCACCGTTTATCGGCCTGTTCGGCAAGAACGGCGTGGTGGCGGCGGCCGTTGCCTGCGATCAGGAACGGACCATGGCGATGCTCGCCGAACGAATGAAACAACCGCTGTCGGTGGATGAGGCCTGGCGCCTGATTCGGGATTTTGCCTGACCGATCTCTCCAATCCTCCGTTCCCCTCGTAGGAGCTGCCGCAGGCTGCGATCTTTTGATCTTTGGCATTTTCGAAACCGCTGAAAATCAAAAGATCGCAGCCTGCGGCAGCTCCTACAAAGAGCGGGTCAAGCGATGCTTATCGGCTCTCGATTGTCGTCATCTTCGGCCGGTAAGCGAATCACGAACGGATGCTCCAGCGGCGCCAAAGGCGGCGGCAGCTCGGCCGGGTCGACCGGGAAGTAATGCGTAACAACATGGCTGACATCACCATCCTGATCGTTATGAATGGTCATCGAGCCCGGCGTGCGCAATTTCGCCAAGCGGTCGCCGGTCAGCTTGAAGCTTTTGCTGAGCCCCTGATCATCCACCACCGGCGCCGGCAAACGGCGCTGGGCGAAGCTCTTGCTTTTGCTCTGTTGATAACGCGCCCACGTGATCAGGATCACCGCATTCAACAACGCCACCCACAGGTAAATCTGCAACGTGCCGAGGGCGTCGAAAAATGACGCATCAATGCGCGGGCCGTCATGGGTATCGATCAACGGCCACAAACCCCGCGCCAGTAGATACAGCAGACCTACCCAGGCGAGCACGGTGAGAAAAACATCGATCACGACCAGAAAGGGCCGCTGCCGGGTTCTGATGATTTTCATTTGATGATTTCCTCTTCATCGTCATTCAGCGGCTTGATGCCCCGGTCCGGGCTGACCCAGCGCGCGCGCTTCTGATGTTGGCCGAACAGCACTTTGGGAAAACTGACCAGGGTGGTGAACAAGCTGATAAGCCAGAACACCAGCGGATACCAGACCACCCAGAACATGGTCTTGCCGAGGCCCTTTTCATAACGGCGGTCGATCAGGATGCTGACCGCGAATTGCACCAGGCAGACCACTGCCAACAGCAGCCCGGTAAACGCCGGCGGCATCAGGTGATCGACGGCAATGGCTGGCGGCATTTCGACGAATTTGCCGACGCCCCAAAAAATCACCGACAGCAGAAAGGTGAACGCCCAGCCGGTGGACAGGCAGTATTCGAACAGCAGCGGCCAGAGGTAACGATGACGGTATTGCCAGATGCCACGGATGTTCTTGAACAGCACCTCGGCGCCGCCCTGGGCCCAGCGCAGACGCTGCTTCCACAGGCCGCCGAGGGTTTCCGGCATGAGGATCCAGCACAACGCGCGGGGCTCGTAGAAAATGCTCCAGTGATCCAGTTGCAGCTTCCAGCTGATGTCGATGTCTTCGGTGATCATGTCCGGGCTCCAGTAGCCGACCCGGTTCAGCGCTGTGCGGCGGAAGGCGACGATCACCCCGGAGACGGTAAAGATCCGCCCGAACACCCGTTGGGTGCGCTTGATCAGGCCGATGATCGACGAGAACTCGCCGACCTGCACGCGGCCGATCAAGGTCGAACGGGTGCGGATTCGCGGGTTGCCGGTCACCGCGCCCAGTCGCGCATTGTCGAGCATCGGCGCCACCAGATACGCCGCGGTATTCGGCGCCAGCAGCGCGTCACCGTCGATGCACACCAGATATTCGCTGCGCGCCGCAATGGCGCCCATGCGCAGGGCCACGGCCTTGCCCTGGTTCTCCGCCAGGTGCAGCACCCGCAAACGCGGATCCTGCAATGCCAGTGCATCGAGCACCGCGGCAGTGTTGTCCTTGGAGCCGTCGTTGATCGCGATCACTTCGATGTTCGGGTAATGCTGGGCCAGCGCCGCGTGGATGGTATCGGCCGCGTTGTCGCCTTCGTTGTAGCAAGGGATCAGGATCGAGATCAGCGGCTCGCCGGCCAGCGGTGGCGGCAAAGTGTCGTCCTGCCACGGCCAGTGCCGCTCCCAGTGCAGCCAGAAATACAGGCCGCCGGCAATCCACAGTCCCGACATGAACAGTGGATAGAAGAACACGAAGTCCATCAGGAATTGCCCGGTGAGCAGGAAGATCAGCCCAAGGGGAACCCCAAGGACGATCGCCAGAACCAGCAGGGCTAAAAGTCTGTCCAGCATGTTATGGATTCCACTTGTTGGAGAGCGCGGGCCGCACGGTTTTCAGGTCCGGCTGGTTCTCGAGGAAGTTGTCCGGGTAGTAGCCGAAACTGGTGGCGCCCTGACGCTTGAGGCGGCCCATCCAGTCAGCCAACTGCTCGCCGTCGATGTCGGCGTCGGCGTCGGCGTTTTTCGTCCAGTCGCGGGCCTGCAATTCGAACACCGTGCGGTCGAGTGCGCCGGGGCGCGATTTCACCGTCGCCACCAGCGTTTCGAGCCAGGGGCCGGATTGCTGGAGACTCTGTTTTTCCATGAGTGGCATGGCCATCGGCGCCGTCCAGTCGTAGGCGCCCAGGAAGTCGTCGAGGTTCTGTGCGAACCAGGCTTCGCTCTCGGGGTTGAGCATCGGCTCGGCGAAAATATTGCGTGCCGTTTTCACTTGCGGGCCACGAATGGCGCGGACCTTGGCGGTCAGTTCGTGAGTGAAATCGATCAGGTAGCGGCTCTTGAACCGCGTCCAGCGTTGCAGGGTAGCCGGATCGTCGCGCAGGGTGGCGATCGAACCGGGCAGACCGTTGGCGGCATAGACCTTCAGGGCTTCAGGCCCGGCGTCTTCGAAGTCCGACAGCACCGCATCATCGTGATAGAGGATGCCGTCGACCGAGGTCAGGCGTGCCACGTCTTCGTAGATTTCACCGATGATGCGCCGCACATTTGGATCGAATGGCGACAAGCGCTTGTACTGATCCGGATCGATCGACGTGGTAGCGGTTTTCGGGTCCCAGCGAGTGACTCGTGGCAACTTCGAGTCCAGGGCAAAACTCAGCACCGGCATCCACGCGAAGACCTTGACGTTAGCCCGAGTACGCAACTGCCAAGCCACGCGGTCGAAGAGGTCGGCGCGCACCGGCAGGTGCCGGTTGGGGAAGTACAGCGAATGCACCAGGCCATCGCCCGCTGGGTCGGCGAAGGCTTGCAGGAACACCGTATTGGCGCCCATGTCGGCCATGCGCTGGATCAGTTTGCCGAGGTTGATTTCCTGTTGGGCCGGGTCCGCGTCGTAGACGTTGTCCAGGTCCACATGCACCACGCGCATCGGCGATTCGGCCTGCACCGAGACGATGCTGTTGGCGAAGTGTTCGCCATTCGGGTCCGAGGCCACCAAAAAGCGCGGGCTACTCATCAGGTTGTCGAGAGAATCGAGGCCGTCTTGCAGGGTCAGGGCCATCTGATAACCCTGTTCGTTGACCACTTGCAGCGAGGTGCCGTCCGCCGCGCCGTATGGCCAGACCCAGACACGCGGTTTGTAACCGGTGACCTTGCGGATCTTCTCCGAGATGGCCGCCACGTCGGCGCGCATCCGGGCCTGGAATTCGGCTTCGGTTTCATAGCGGCCGGTTGCAGCGTCATAACGCCGAGTGGCGGCCGCCGGTTGCAGGTTGCCTTGCGGGTTGGCCAACACGCCTTTGTGGCTGGCGTCGGTGTGGGCGGCGATTTCCACCAGACCGGATCGGGAAATCTCGCGGATCTGCTCCCAGGTCAGGAAGTCCGAACGCTTGCGTGGTGTACCGGCGAAATCCACCGGCTGGTTCAGCGGCGTATCGATCCACACCCCGACCGGCGCCAGCAAGGCATGCCAGTTATAGGCGCGCAGCACTGGCAACACGCGAGTGTAGAAGCTCGAATAGCCATCGTCGAAACTCAGCATGATCGCCCGTGGTGGCAGTTCAGGGCCGCCGTTGCGAGCCGCCATGACTTGGTCGACGGTAACCGGCTTGTAGTTGTTCTCCCGCAGCCATGCCAGTTGCTCGAGCAGGCGCTCGGTGCGCACGGCCACTACCGCCTGATCGGGGTCACGGTCTTCGACATCGTGGTAAGAGATCCCGAGCACGTGGTTTTTCGGCCACGGCTTTTCATTGGCCGACACCGGGCGTTCGGACGGCGGTGCGAAGGCCGGGGCTTGCTGGGCGCAGGCGCTGATCAACAGCGCTCCCAGCAGAAGGATGAAACGCGAAATAAAAGGCATCTTCAAACTCTTCTAGAAGCGGTAAGTGAGGTCGACGAGCAGGCGCAGATCGGTTTCGCGGTCGCCGTCATAAGGCCGATTGATCACGCTCAGCAGGCCACCCACCTCGAATACGTCGTTCCAGCTGTAGCGCTGGCCGTAACCCAGCAGGCCGACGCCGCCGGTCCCGTGATCACGCTGGCTATAAGTGCCCGCACCGGCCTGGAACTGCTGGCTCCAGGAGGTTTCGTAACGGTGATAGAGCACGTGGTTGACGTTCACCGTCGGCAGCACGCTGAAGTCGGATTTGGGATTGAAGTACGGCACGTCGTCGGACTTGGAGTTATGGCTGGTGCCGACCTCCAGGCCGAGGTCGACTTGCAACCCTGGCGCGCGGTAAACACCCTCGCGACCGGTGAGCAAGGCTTCGACACGATTGTTGCCATCACTGAAGTGCGAGGGGCTGACCGCCAGCCTCCACTCGCGGCTCTCATTGGCGCGCCAACGGATGAAACCGCTGCCGCCGTTGGCGGTGATGTCGCTGTTCAAGGCCCGCAACGGCGTTTGCGCCGACAGGTATTCGAGGCTGCCGCCGTACTGCCAGTGATCGTCGATGTCTCGGGCAATCGCCAGGCGCGCGCCCTGTTTGTTACCGAAACCGTAGGAATGGTTGGAGACCTCCGCTTCCAGGGTCATGTCGCGGGTCCGACGTTCAAGCCCGACGCGCTGAAAACGATGGTGGCCGGTGCCTTCCTGGAAGTCGCCGGTGGCGTAACCGGCACCGGCGAACACGCGCCAGTCTTCATCTATGGGCGGGCTGTACAACGTGGTTTCGATGCCGAAATCGCGACTGCCGTTAACCGCCCCGGCGTCGCCGTTGCCACCGCCATAACTCTTGCCGCCATAGGCCTCCACTCGCAGCTCGGCCATGTCGTGGACTGCACGCTGACGCTGCAAACGCTGGACCTGACGGTTGTCTGGAAAACGCGCGACCACATCGTCGGTCAGCGCATCCATCTGCCGCCATTCCTGCAGCTCCATGGCGGTGTGGCCTTGCGCAACTTCCAGGCCGATGTCCCGCGGCGCCATGCTCTCGGTTTCCTTGAGCTGATTCTCGGCACGCCGTGGCCAGTCCCGGGCCAGGTACAGATCGGCCTGGGCCAGACGCAGACCGAGGTTGCCCGGGGCCTGATCCACCAGCGTCTGCAAACGCTGCTCACCCGACGGCAGATCAGCGCCGTAGGTGCCGGCCTGGGCGGCGAGTTGCTGCGCGTCCATCCATTCATCGTTGGGATTGCCCATCGGCAAGCCCTTGAGCTCGACCCGCGGCTTCTGGGTCTTGGCCAGGTCTTCAGCGACCTGACGCGCTTCATCGGCCTTATCGCTTTCGAGCAAGGCGTAATAGAGCGCGGTGCTGTCTTCCAGGCGGTCGCCGACATCGGCATCCGGCGCCACCAGCACCTGACGATACAAATCGGTGGCGATTTCCGGCTGACGCTGGTCCAGATAGGACGACGCCACCCAACGCAGGGCGTAGGTCGGAATCTTCACGCCTTCGGCGAGCAGCTTCTGGTATTCGGCGATCACATCAGCAGTGCGCGCACGGGCCTTGAGGGCGCCCATGCGATCGATTCGCCAGCGGATGACGTCATCGTGGGCCTGAGGATCCGGCGTCCAGGTCGTCAGCAACTGGTCATAATCGGCCAGCGCCCGATCGGCGATCACATAACGTTCTTTTTCGCTGCGAGTGGCCAGCTCGGCCAGGCGCACACGTTCTGCGGCCAGGTCACCTTCAAGACGTCGTAGCGTGACCGGATCCAGCAGCCCCGGTCGCTGACGCGCCAGGCGCAAGGCCGGTTCCGGCAGGCGGGCGCGTTGCAGGGCAATCACGTATTCCCGAGCGACGTCGGGCTTGCTGCCAGCGCGGATGAAGGCCTGGTCGTATTCAAACAATGCATCGTAGGTGGCGCCGGCGCGGGTCAAGGCATAGGCCAGGGCCAAGCGGCGGGAAGCATCATCCGGTTTCGCCGCCACCAGCGCCCTGGCGCGGGCAACGGCCTCGTCAGGTTTACCGGCGTCGGCCTGGGTCATCGCCAGCCCCAGCTGCAGGTCGGCATTTTGCGGTTCAAGGGCCAGGGCCTTGTTGTACACCCGGGTCGCCGAGTCCCAGCGCTTGAGGTTGCGATAGGCACGCGCGGTGGCGGTCAGGGCCTGAACCGGCATCGCCCGATTGTGCCCTTGGGTTTCATAGACCTGGACCACTTCGGCGTCCAGACCCGCCCAGCTGGCGATCTGCAAGTGATCGCTGATCTGACCGGTGGTGGCCTGGTTTACCGGTACCTGGCGCAATACGGTCAGTGCAGGCGTGTAGTTGCCGGCCCGTGCATCGCGAACCATTTGGTCGTAGGGGGTGTCGGCGAGCGCCTGCATCGGCCACAGCAACTGGCCGCACAGCGCAACGCGAAACAAGGGGCGCAAACCACGATGAATCAAGGGACCAGCAATACACGGCATTCGTCAGCATCCTTACATGGCCAGCCGGGTCGCAATGTCCCTTGCCCATTCGTAGCGGAAAGCCGGATCGAAAGACCCAGCCAAGCTTTATCGGCGCAGTCTTGCATGCAAGCGTAGTCGACTATTCAGAACACAAGAATTATTCAGATTCGTGACGCTCGGGTCTTCTCTGATACCAGCTAGTCAAACGCAAATCGGACCTGTAGGAGCCAGGCTTGCCGGCGAAGGCGTCCTTAAGAGCGCCTTCGCCGGCAAGCCTGGCTCCTACAAAAAGCGGTTCCTCTCCTCACCTCCTTTCGAAACCCCAGACAGCAAAACGCCCGGCGTCTGCGTGTTGCAGAGGCCGGGCGTTGCGGTGAAGGCCTGCGGTTTTACTGGAGGGTGACGTCGCCCGTGCCGCCGAGTTTGCTCATCACGAAGCCGACAAATTCTTCGAGGGTCATTTTCTGGCCGTTGAAGTCCACCTGATTGTTGGCGTAGTGCAGCTTGGTGACGACGTTGTTACCGTCCAGTTTCGCCAATTGTGTGCCGACCGCCATGCTGCCGAACATGTCAGCGGTTGCGCTCGCCTGATCGGCAATGAGCTTGGCGTCGGTCTGGCCGTCGATTTGCGACTGCACGGTGAGCACGTCAACCAGCATTGGCTTGGACACCAATAGGTTGAAGTCCAACAGAGCGATCAACTGCTTGACCAACTGGTCTGGCGGCAGGTCCATGGACTGCGGTTTGGTCAGGTCCAACACCAGATTGGCGCGGCTTTCGCCGTTACTGGTGTTGAACGACAGATTTTCCAGAGCCACCTGCGGGCCGGCGGCCAGCAGTTTCTCCAGGCCGGTCTTGACCTGTGCCTCTTCGGCCGGGGTCAGGTTCAGCTCCGGCGCCGGTAGACCAGCGGCAGCAGCTTCAGTGGCGGCCTTTTCGTACGGTTGCAGTTTGGTCTGGTAGATCTGCATCAGCGACATCGTTGACGGGATGTCGAGGTTTTTCAGGCTCATGGCCATCTGCGCAGAGCCGACAACCTTGCCGTTCAAGGACACTTCACCAACCTTGTAATCGGCACGCCCCGAAGCGTTGGTGCCCGACTCCTCGGTCTTGTTCTTTATTTCAAAGTTCTTGAAGCCGAGTACCGACTGTTTGGCGCCGAAGGTGGTCTTGCTGCTGGTCAGCTCGATGGTGTTTTCGCCGGTGTAATAACCGTACGTGCTTTTGTTCAGGTTACTGGCCACGGTCAAGCCATTGAGCTCGACCTGCACCGGGGTCTGATCTTCGGCCACAGTGGTCAGCTTCAGGCTGTCCATGTAACCGTCAGCCTTGACCTTTTGCGCCTGGGCACTGGCGTCTACATCGAGTTTCATACCGGAGAAGGTCAGATTGGACTTGTCATCCAGTGCTGTTTCCAGCGGCAGAAACTCGAGGGTGCCCTTGGTGGAATTGTCGTAGCCAATATTGACCACGCCTTTGACCGGGGATTTGTCCTTGGCGGCCGCGAACCACTTCTCGGTCAGCGGGGTTTTTTCCAGCTCGTAGTGACTGGTGGCCAGGACCGGCAACCACTTCAGCGACACCAGGCGCGAGAACGGCAGCGGGCCGTGTTCGATGCGGTCGACAAACAGCAACTCGACCGGCGCTTCACCAAACATCTCGCCTTCGCCCTTGAGGCGGTAGTGCGCGGTGCTGCTGAACACATGGCGGTCAAGCGACACCAGCTCCAGCGACGCCGTACCGTTGGAACCTGCCAGCGCGGCTTGCAGCTCTTTGTTGGCGTCGGCGATCGAGGTGTTTAGCACCCCATCGAGTTTGCTGCCGGTGTACCACGCACCGCCGGCACTGACTGCACCGATGGCCACGACAATTCCTAGAAGCACGCCTGCTGATTTATTCATGAAATACCCGTTCAATGTCCGTTGTTGAAAGTGTGGTCGTCTTCCCTGAACCCATGACGGGTTGCGGCTCGACTTCGCTAAAAGTGGGATGGAGATTAGCATTTGCGCCGCAAAGCGGCCCAATGATTAAAGGTGAAAGAGTGTCTGTGGGATATTGCTGCTTGTGGACAACTGGCAAGGGTCGAGAGTTTCGGTGACTATCCGATCGCCTTCGCGAGCAAGCCCGCTCCCACAGGGGAACGCATTCCAATGTGGGAGCGGGCTTGCTCGCGAAGGCGTCAGCCCTGCCAATACAACTTTATGAATACTGCACTTCAATTTCATCAAGCTGATGATCGAAGCTTTTCAACCGCGCCGTCCACGTATACACCAGCACTTCAAAATCCCGATTGATCACCGCCCCGCCGGTCACTTCCGCGCGCGGGTCGCAGAAATCCAGCTGATAGCGTTCACGGGCCATGGCGTTGGCGACATCGGACAGCTCTCGCGCATTGTTGAGCCAGTGCCACCCCTCGTCGGCCACCTGCTTGTCCAGCGCCAGGCATTGTTTCTTCAAGGTTTCGAGGCTTTTTTCCAGCGGCGTGCCGGTGAGTTCGCCCATGACTTCCTGGAAGGTGCGCCCCGGTTGCCAGTAACTGCCCCAGAAATACCGATCGAATACCGTTTCGACACGACGCAAAGCCACCTTGGTGTCCCAGATCAGCACCAGGGTCTTGCCTTGTTCGAGTTGTCGTTTCTTGATGCGCTGGTTCTGTAAAGAAGCCCAGGCGACCACCACGATAGCCATCACGGCGATCAACGCCGCCGCGCTGTCGAGGAATATCAGCGCCGTGTCGAGCTGGTGAGCCAGCATGACGCCGTAGAAATAGGTGGCCGACAGCAAAACCAATGCTGCAATGGCGCACCAGAAGCCGGGAGCGTAAGGGTTTTTCATTATTAGATCCCCATGACCAACGCAAGCCTTGATCGACGGGTTCGCCGCGCGCCCCCATCAAATCAAAGCATAGCAACGGCCTCAGGGTTTGCCGGGTTGTGACCCTTGCGTTCGTCCGCTTTCCCAACCGCCACCCAAAGCAAGGAACAAATCGATCTGGCTCATCGCGACTTGGGTGTTGGCCGAGGCCAGTTGCGCCCGTACGTCGGTGTAGGTGCGGGTGGCTTGCAGGTCCGCCAGGAACGACGCGCGACCGGCCTGAAAGAAGCGGTGGGTCTGGTCTGCCGCCAGTTGAGCCGATTGCTCGGCATCTGCCAACGCATCGCGGCGTTGAAGCTGCGCGGAATATTGCGCCAGGCCGGTCTGAGTCTCGCGGATGGCGTTGAGCACCACGCCATCGAAATGCGCCAGCGCGCCTTGGGTCGCGGCCTCGGCCTCACGGATTCGCGCGCGAGAGCCGTTGGACGGCACGGTCCAGCTCAGCAACGGGCCGAAGCCCCAGCGATTGGTCGCCGGTTTGCCGAGGTTTTCCAGAATCCCGACCGTGCCAATGGTCGCGCCGATGCTGATGTCCGGGTACAACTCGCCGGTTGCAATGCCGATAGCGGCGGTCGCGGCCGCCAATCTGCGCTCGGCCTGCCGCACGTCGGGTCGACGCTTGAGCAGCGTGGCGCCGTCACCCACCGGCAACAATTGCGCAATTTTCGGCAGCTCGGCACAGTCGGAGGTGCCCGCCGGCAATTGCTCGACCGGTTTGGCCAGCAGCATCGACAAGCGGAACAGTCCGGCCTGACGTGCGGCTTCATAACGCGGCAATTCGGCGCGCAAGGATTTGAATTGGGTTTGCGAACGGGTGACCTGGGTTTCATCGCCGCGTCCGGCGTCGCGCAAGCGCTGGGTCAGCGTGGTGCTCTGGGCTTGCAGGTCGAGAGAATGCTGAGCGATCTCCCGCTCTTCGTTGGCCGCGCAGACCTGGGTGTAAGCCCGCACCACATCGGCCACCAGCGTGATGCGCGCGGTGTCCGCTGCCGCCTGAGTCGCATCGGCATTGGCTTTGGCCGCTTCGATGCCGCGTTGCAACGTGCCAAACAGGTCGAACTGATAAGACGTGGTGATGCCGATGTCACCGACGTTGGCCACCGGCACTTTATCCGCCAGCAAAAATGCCTCGCCGGACTCCTGTAGACGCTGGGCACCGATTTTCACACCGCCGCTCCAACCGCCCGCCGCCTGCGCTTCGTCGACCTGAGCGCGAGCCCGCGAAAGATTCGCCGCTGCCACCCGCAAATCGGTGTTGGAGGCCATGGCCTGCTGCACCAATTGGTCCAGACGCGGATCCTGATACAACCGCCACCAATCGCTGGGCACCGGCGCCGAAACGACATTTTTGCCGTTCACCGCCAGATCGCCCTGAAAGTCGTCACGGTGCACGGCGGCCTCGTCCGGCAAGTGATAATCCGGCCCGACCACCTGACAGGCCGACAGCAACAAGCCTAATCCGGCCACCGCCAACCCAGAGGCCCTGCTCATTGCGCCGGCTCCCGGGTTTGATCGTCGATGATCGACACCGTGGCCGTTCGGCCGGCGATCATGCGGAAGTCCGCCGGCACCTCGTCGAAAGCGATTCGCACTGGAATCCGCTGCGCCAGCCGCACCCAGCTGAACGCCGGATTGACGTTGGGCAACAAATTGCTGCCGCTGCTGCGATCACGGTCTTCGATACCGGCGACGATGCTCTCAACATGCCCACGCAGACGGGCGCGGTCGCCGACCACGCGAATATCGACGCTCTGGCCGACATGAATGCCGTCCAGTTTGGTTTCTTCGAAATAACCGTCGATGTGGAACGAGTTGCTGTCCACCACAGACAATACCGGCCGCCCGGCGGTGACGAACTCCTGGGAACGCGGCGCACGGTCGTTGACGTAGCCATCCACCGGGCTGCGGATCAGCGAGCGGTCGAGGTTGAGCTGGGCGCTGTCCACCGCCACCTGCGCCTCCATTAACGCCACTTCGGCGCGGGCGACACGGGATTGGCTCTCTTCCAGTTGCTCGGCCGGGACCAGGTTGCCGAGGCCACGGTTACGCTTGGCTTCGCGCTGGGCCTGGGCAAGGGTTTCCTGACGGTCGGCAACGGCCGCTTTCGCCTGGCGCAGTGCCAGTTTGAAACGGTCCTGATCGATGCTGAACAGCACCTGGCCGCGTTTCACCCATTGGTTGTCGCGCACCTCCACTTGCTGGATCAGCCCCGACACGTCCGGGGCGATCTGCACGATGTCGGCGCGGATGTGCCCGTCCCGGGTCCAGGGCGCGAACATGTAATACATGACCATGCGCCAGACCACGACAACGGCGAAGGTCACGATCAACAGCGTCAGGACCACGCGGCCGAGGGTCAAAAAAGGTTTTTTCATGTCATCAGGTATCGACTGAGTGAGTCCACGGCGCCGAGGAGCAAGGCGTAGAGACCCACGTTGAACAATGCCCGGTGCCAGACCAGACGGTAAAAGTGCAGGCGCGTCAGCACCCCGTGCAGCAACAGGTACAACACGTAGGTAATGCCCATCAGCACCAGCAGCGTGGGCAGGAATACTCCGCTGATATCCAGATCACCGATCATAAAGGCGCTCCATCGATGCCATGGGGAAGCGGTTCTTCAAGCTCACCGGCGCCGACGAACTCCACACCCGGCAGTAAGGCCAGACGCAAGCCGCTCAGGGCGTGCAGCAAATGCAGACGGGCGCCGTCGTCGCACTCGGTATCGAGGGCGCGACGGGTGCGGTCGAGAGTCATCAGCAACGGGCTCGGCGCTGGCAGACGTTCGTCGGCCTTGAGACAGGCCTTGAAGTACTCACCGACTTCGGCCACCACTTGCTGCAGCAGCACCTGCGGCACACCAACCACACGCGGCGTATAAGCCAGCAGGTCGAGCAGATTCAACGCCACGCGCACTTCCCGCAGGGCGATCCCGGTGTCCTGGCCGGTCATGGCCAGTCGCGGCAAGTGCTGCATCAGGCGATCGAGGATCTGCACGCCCAATTGCCGGTGTTCGGCCAACGAAGCCGGTTCGGTGAGGCTGACGATGTCGCGCCAGCTGAAACGGGTCAGGCGCTTGGCCGCCAGTTCAGCGCCGAATGGCCGGGCGATCAGGGTCCAGATGAACGCGAACAGCAAGCCCATGGGACCCGCCAGGTTGGAGTTGGCGAAGCTGAGGAAATCTGCGTCGTAGGCGCCCTGAATGCTGATGAAGGACGACGTGTTGACGATGGTCAGCAGCATGCCCAGGTAGAAACGCGGCTGCACCGTCAGGGTGCCAACGCAGATGAACGGGATGGCGAATGCCAGCACCAGCATCGGGAAGTCATGCAGGTTCGGCAGGATCAGAAACAGATAGAGGCTGGCGAACAGCACCGACATCGCGGTCCAGAAAAAGAACCGATAAATCTGCGGCGCCGGGTCGTCCATCGAAGCGAAAAAACTGCACGCCACCGCCGCCAGAATCACCGCGCTGCCACCGTCGGTCCAGCCGAGCAGAATCCACAGCACCGAGGCGACAATGATGGCAGTGACCGTGGACGCGGCCGAATAGAGCATCAACCCACGGTCGAGAAACGGTGACAGCCGACCGAGGCGCCAGTGCCGATACACCGCGCGCCAACTGTCCTGGCTCTCGCACTGAATGGCGTGTTGAAGGCTGCGGCAGTCTTGCCACACATCGATCCATTCGCCGAGGCGATACAGCGCGTTGGAAAACAGCAACTGCTTGCGGTCGTCCAGCGCCTCGGCATTCGGTTGCAGCGCTTCGAGCTGGTTTTTCAGGGCCTGCCAGCGGTCGAGATCAGCGTCTTTGTGGTCGAGCCACTCGGCGGTCGCGGCCAGCAGTGGCGCGAACTTATCCACAAGCTCCGGCGTGCGCCGCTCGAGGGCATAGAGCGCATCGTCGAGGGCATCGATCACCGGCAGCAGATGGATCATTCGCCCGCGCAGTTCCTTGGTGTTACGCACTGTCTGCGGCCGCGCGCCCTCGTGGGGCAACTGACCGATCATCAATTCCAGGCTGTTGAAGTTCGCCACCATCGATGAACGCAGGACGCTGACTTCGTCCGGCTGCACGTTACGGCTGAGGAAGCGCAGGCTGTAGGTCGAGGCATCGGCGAACCATTTGTTCACCGAATCGTTGAACACCGGCGCCAGCCGCCGTGGCCAGAACATGGCGCCGACCACCGCCGCGCAGGCGATGCCGAGGAAGATCTCTTCGGTGCGCGCCTCGGCCACGTCCCACACCGCCAGCGGGTTATCCACCACCGGCAGGGCGATCAGCGGCAAGGTGTAACCGGCGAGCATCAAGGCGTAGCTGTTGGCGGTGCGCAGGTGCAAGGACAGGAACAGCAAAATCCCGGTCCACAGCGCGATGACCACCACCAGCACATAGGGGCTTTGCACAAACATCGGCACGAAAAAAACCGCCGCCGCCGCACCAAGCAAAGTGCCAACGGCGCGGTACAACGCCTTGGAACTGGTAGGGCCGACGAACGGACTGGAAACGATGTACACCGTGGCCATTGCCCAATACGGACGGGGCATTTGCATGAGCATGGCGATGTACAGCGCAATCATCGATGCCGCGAACGTGCGCACACCGTAGAACCAGTCTCGCGCCGGGGGGACGCCGGTGAAAAATCCGCTCAAGGTTGAGCTACCGCTGGATGATTGGCCGCTTCGAAAGCTTTCAGTACCCGCAGCGCCGCTTCCAGATCACTCGGGGCGATCCCTTCGAGCACTTCATGGCGCAAACGCACCAACTCGACTTCGACGGCCTGCACCAGTTCGCGACCGGTCTCGGTCAGGCTCAGGCACTTGGCGCGGCGGTCTTGGGTGTCTTCGGTACGACACACGTAACCGGCATGGCACAGCTGATCCAGCAAACGCACCAGAGACGGACTCTCCATCCCCGCCGCCTGCGCGACCGTCACCTGCCGCACACCCTCGCCCAAACGCCCGATCATCAACAGCGGCACGGCACAGGCTTCGGAGATTCCATAGTTGACCAGCGTGGTCTGACAGATTTTCCGCCAATGCCTGGCGGCCACCACCATGGAGCTGCTGATGTTCATCTGGAGAGCGTCGAGGTTCTTTGGCACGAGGGGATGCACACACTGTTAGTTTGCTAACTATCAATATGGCATTGGAGGGGAAAGTTGGTCAAGTTTTGAAACATATTGGCGAGCAATGGTCAGACATGGGAGCTCCACAGGGATCGCTGTCGAGTTTGAAATCTGTGTAACGTTCGCTATCCGAACCGAGAATCGAACAATGCCTGGTGATACAACAGAAACTGACAATATCTTCGATTTCGGAGAATCGGATCGTTACCACAACTTCCTGCAAAGGAAAGTGGATGCTGCACGATTCTCGCAAAACGAAGGACAGTGCCGCAGTAACGAAGAGATCGAAACCGAATTTGCCGCTATGCGGACGCAAGCGGCAAAAATAAGAGAGGTCTAGAACTATCAGCGCTTCTTGGCTCGGTCGTACACATCGCTGCGTTCGCGCTTACCAACCGCCACCACAGAAACGACTACGCGCTCATCAAAAACTTGATACACAAGCCTGTATCCCGATGACTTCAATTTGATTTTGTAGCAATCAGGCATCCCATGCAGTGAGTCGGAAGGGATTCGAGGCAATTCAAGCCGTTCCGCCAGTTTCTTTTTGAACTGCTCACGCAATGTATGCCCCAGCTTGTCCCACTCCTTGCGTGCGGAGGGCAGGAATTCAAGCTTATAGGTCATCCAGGCTTACCGGGACCGGCGTTTCATTTCTACGAGAGCGAACAATTTCCGCCAACTCGAAGTCATCGAGGCGCTCCATCATTTGCTCGAAAACATCGGCCGGAACCATGTATCCCATCACTCGGTTATGGTTCAGCACTGCCACAGGCCCACCGTGAGCACCGCTCAGAACTGCAGATGGGTTTTTCTTCAACTCAGACACGCTAACCGCCATGTCGGCCAGAACACTTTGCATAATTAAGACCTCAATTCAGGTCTTGATTCTGGTCTATTACCTGTTTCTGAGCAACCCTGGAAAAAGCTAACAAATTAAGTTTTTGCTCAGATTTTTTTACCACTCACCAGTTTTTTTACATTTCGCCGTTTCCCTACAGATTTTTTTACACCCCCCGCCCCTTCCTCAGCAGCACATCCAGCTGATCCACCACCTCCGCCCAATCCGCATCATCCAGAATCTCCTCACGCAGCAGCTCTGCCTGGCTCTCGTTCCAGAAGAACGCGTCCGCCAGGTGCAGTTCGGGTTTGAGCGGTGAATGGGTAGCGATGAATTTATCGATGCTTTCGGCGTCATCAGGCAGGCCGAGTTGTTTGAACAGGGAGGGGAGGCTGTGGGTAGGGGATTCCATGTTTGGCTCCTTCTTGATGGCTAAATTGGGGTGACCGCTACGCGGTCAATCGCGGGCAAGCCCGCTCCCACAGGATTTTCGCGATTCCTGTGGGAGCGGGCTTGCCCGCGATTGACGGCAGCGCTATGCCGACAGACTCAACTCACACACCTCGGCATGCGGCACCATTTTCAGAAACTCCGGCACGCTCATGTGTACCAGGTTGTTGTGGTTGCCGGCTTCGAGGTAGATGTCTTTCTGCCGGGTGAGCTGTGGGTCGATGACCATATCCATCCCGTAGGATTCGCCCAGTGCGGGCACGGCGCCGCGTTCGCAATCGTCGAACAGGTGCGGCAGGTTACTTTCCCGGGTGATTTGCCATTCGCTGCTGCCACGTACTTTGCTCAGGTCCAGGTGACGGCTGGCGGGCAGCACGGCCATCAAGTAGTGGCCGTGACGGTCGTCGAGAATCACCGATTTGGCGACCCGTTCGGCAGGGATGCCCGCGAGCCGAGCCGTTTCAAGGCTGCTGGCCGAGTGCGGGTGGGAAACGATGTCATATTCGCAGTGCGCCTTTTCCAGGCTGTTCTGCACGGTTTTTGCCATACGCATGATGCACCTCGGTGTCCGCAGCAACGAATCGCGGACGGTGGTTAGCTTTTGGTCTCCCTTAAAAGTCTAGGCCCGCTGGTGGGATCCGGCGGGAAATCCGCCCGTCGGACGCTGTCGATAACTGGTCAAAATTCATACCAGTGCAGGCTCAACTAAACTTGTATACAGAGCCATGAACGGCTCGTGGACGGATGACTCTCCCGGAGGGTCAAGTGAACACACGTTGCTGTGCAATTGCGCTGCTGTTGGCCTTGAGCGGATCGGTTTTCGCAGCGGACACCCTCGTAGTGCTGGTTCCCGATCCCATCGGGCTCTGGCTGATCACCTTCGGCATTGCGTTTCTGATCGCCGAGGCGGCCTTGCCCAATTATGGCGTGGTCGGTCTGGGCGGCCTTGTGATGTTTGTGATCGGCGCGGTGATTCTGACCAATGCCGAGATCCCGGTTCCCTTGATGATCGGGCTGGGGCTGATCAGTGCACTGCTGCTGGGTTTCCTGTTGATCCGCGCCTTGAAAACCCGACCGCGTCGCAACGTCAGCGGCGACGACGAATTGCTGGGCAGCGTAACGCCGATAACGTCGTTGCAGGCGGGTAGTGCTTACATCGGCTGGGTGCACTTGCAAGGCGAGCAATGGCAAGTATTGTGCGAAACACCGCTGCAACCGGGACAACAAGTCCGGGTGGTGGCACGCAAGGGTCTACTGCTGGAAGTGGCTGCGGCTGACGCAGCGCCCGCAATGAACAATGATGGCGGAGAATAGTCATGGGCCTGCAACTGGGTTTTGCCGCGCTGCTGTTATTGCTGATTGCACTGGCGGGGTCGACCTTCCGCATCCTGCGCGAATATGAGCGCGGCGTGGTGTTCCAACTCGGACGCTTCTGGCAGGTCAAAGGCCCCGGCCTGATCCTGCTGATTCCGGTGGTTCAGCAAATGGTTCGCGTCGACCTGCGTACCGTGGTGCTCGACGTGCCGCCACAAGACGTGATCACCCGCGACAACGTCTCGGTCAAGGTCAATGCGGTGCTGTATTTCCGCGTGCTCGATCCGCAAAAGGCGATCATTCAGGTCGAAGACTTTCTCATGGCCACCAGCCAACTGGCGCAGACCACGTTGCGGGCGGTGCTCGGTAAACATGAGCTCGATGAATTGCTGGCCGAACGGGAACGCCTGAACGTCGACATCCAGCAAGTGCTCGATGCGCAGACCGATGCCTGGGGGATCAAGGTGGCCAACGTCGAGATCAAGCACGTGGACCTCAACGAATCGATGATTCGCGCCATCGCCAAACAGGCCGAGGCCGAACGGGAACGTCGGGCCAAGGTGATCCACGCTGAAGGCGAATTGCAGGCCTCGGAAAAACTCATGCAGGCTGCTGAAATGCTCGGGCGTCAGCCAGGTGCCATGCAGTTGCGTTACATGCAGACGCTGAGCTCGATTGCGGGGGACAAGAGTTCGACCATCGTCTTCCCGCTGCCGATCGAGTTGCTCAAGGGGATGGCAGATTTGTCGTCGAAACCCTGAGGAATTATCTCTAGCCTCCAAAAGATCGCAGCCTTCGGCAGCTCCTACAGGAGTACGCCGGGCCATTGTAGGAGCTGCCGGAGGCTGCGATCCTTTTCCAATGCCTCATAAGGCACTCGCGCCCAATGCTCCACTTGTTCACACAACAACGCCGAGGCTTCACGACGCTTGTCATCGCTGTCACCAACAAACACCTGCAACGGCTGCTTGGCATGTTGCCCCACCGCCGCAAACACTTGCCTGCGCTGCTCGATATCCAACGCAAAGAACGCTGCCAACCGCCCCGCCATGGCCTGCGGCAGTTCGCTGTAGTTCACCGCCAAGCCGCCAAACGCCCGGCATTGCGCCAATCCCGATGCCAGCAACCGCCCCAATCGTCGGGCAATGTAATCCTCACGGCTGCTGAACGGAAACTCCTCATCCAGCACGCTCGCCCCGATCATCCCCGGCACCATGTGCATGCCCGGGCGACGCAGATGCGAGACAGCAATTTCCAGCGGATCGCGATAAAGAAACAACCACGGCGTTTCGGGGAAGCACTCGCGCAACAACGGCAGTTCACCGATGTTCCAGGCGTCGAGTTTGATCACCAGCCGTTGCTCCACGCCAAGCCGACGTTGCCCGTAGGCAGACAGCAACCCTTTGATGGCGGCACAGCGTTCGACGGCGGGCACATCACTGCGCAGCAACGCATCCAGCGGCGGTGGTTCGCTGATGACGATGTGGTTGTCGAGTTGCGCCAGCATCTGGCTGATCAGGGTCGAGCCGCAGCGGGAGGCGTGGAAGATAAACGCACTCGGCATCAGGCCGGGACTGCAAACCTGCCAGTCAGAGAGCGTCGACAATGCAGTTTTTCGACGAAACGCCTGATTGAACGGCAGCCGCAGCGCATCCTCCACCGCATCACGGAAAAACGGCTGATGCAGTCGCGTGTCACCGAACCAGCACCAGTCAACCTGCCATTGCCCGGCTTCTTGCCAAACGCGGATCGGCAACCAGCCTTCGAGGTTCAGGCGCTCCATTGTTCATTCCATTGACGACGACCGTCGCGCATCGCCGCGCGCAGCTCTTCACGGGTGAACGCAAGTCCACGCTCGGCGGCCAGTTCCAGGGTGCGAGCGATAAAGGCTTGGTTGTCCTGCAACCCCTGCAAGGACTTGCACAGCTGCGGATCACTGGCCACCAATGCCTTGAACTGCGCAAAAGCGTCCCGCCCCATTTCCGACGACGGCGTGGTTGCCAGCCCGTCGATAATCGCCTGCTCCAGCCAGGCACCGGGTCGGCAATCGAGCACCAGATGAATCCGTGCCTGAGTATCGCGATTGTCCACGCGATGAGGCCGCGACAGGTCGAGAAACCAGCATTCGCCAGCGGCCATCGGCATGCGTTGGCCGTCCAGCAGAAAGTCCACTTGGGGTGGACTGAGCAGCGGAATGTGCAGACGCAAATCAGCATCCGGCTCGCCCAGGTCATAGTCGCGATGCTCGTGAATGCGCCCGCCCGGGCCGAGCCGCAACAGGCGCGCGCAGACGATCTGCAGCGGCAGATCCCGCAACCCTTGCTGCCATCGAAGATCTTGCAGCCAGGGGGAACGCAGCAAAGGCTCACCGCGACCGGGCGACAGTTCAGTCAAGGCATCGGCTGCGGAAATCAGCGCCACACCGCTCCAGTCGCCAGCGTAATAATCGCTATTGAAATGGCTGTGCCAATCGCCCTCGCCTATTGCCGCCAGCGCCTGCAACAGCAACGGCAAATCCACCGTTACCGGCAAGCGGGAGAAGGCCGGCCGACTCATCGTTTCGGCAACACCGCGCACTCGCCGAGCCAAGTCAGCAAACGGTCGAGACAGGCCTCGACCGACTGCGCGCCCGTGTCGAGCACCAGCGACGCGCACGGCGGTGGTTCGTAAGGCGCGGAGACACCGGTAAACCCCGCCAACTCACCCCGTCGAGCCCGGGCGTAATGACCTTTGGGATCACGCTGTTCACACACCGCCAACGAGGCGCTGCACCAGACTTCGCGGTAATCCTCGCCCAGCCGTCGGGCGAACACTTCACGCAACTCCACCAAGGGCGCGATCATCGCGAGGATGACGATTTGTCCGTTCTCGACCAACAGTGCCGCCAGTTCACTGGCGCGGCGGATGTTTTCCAGGCGATCGCTGTCGGTAAACCCCAGATCACGATTGAGCCCAACCCGCAGTCCGTCGCCATCGAGCACCACACTCTGCACACCGTGTTCGAACAGCTCGGCGTGCAGTGCCTGGGCCAATGTCGACTTGCCCGCGGCCGGTAAACCGGTCAGCAGAATCGCCGTGCCGCGATGGCCGTTGCGTGCCTCCCTTTGGGCGCGGCTGATGCTCGCCGTCGGCGCCAGCAGGTTATTGGACCGGGGCATGGGCCACCGGCACTGAGATGTTGCCCGCCGCCCACGCTTCTTCGCGATTGGCCAAGGCCGTGGCGATGGACTGGACTTCGGTCGATTGCACTTCGTCCGGCAGCGGATCGAGACCGGCGCTGGCGAAGATTTGCCCGTAAGCGTTGCGCAGGTCGGCGTAGGACAGGTCGCGACGCAGATCGGCCTGCAAGGTGTTCAGCTCGCCCTGGATCAAATCCAGTTCGCCCAGCCCGGCCGCCTGATAGCGATTGCGCAGTTGGCCGACGATTTGCCCATCGATGTCTGACAGTTGCTGATTGGTCTTGAACTGCCGCATCGCCTCGCGATAGTTGGCGTTGGCCACGTAAAGCTGTGCCAATACGGCAATCGACATCGCCTGCCGGCGCGCCGTGGCGACTTCTTCACCGGCCTTGGCAACGTCGATCGCGGCGGGTGCGGAAATCACATTGAACAGGTTCCAGGTGACTTTCACCCCGTAATCCGCCCAGCCCTGTTCCACCAAAAACGAATTGCTGTCGTAATGCCCGCCAGCAGAAAACTCTAGCCCCGGAAGCAGGCGCAGCATGGCTTTGCGGGTTTCGGCGGCGCTGATGCGGGTCTGGTAATCCTGCTCTCGCAACTCCGGCCGACTGGTCAGGGCTTCCTGTTCCAGGCTGGCGAGATCGACCTTGAGTTCCGGAATGACGTAATCATCCTGGGTCGCCAGCGTCAGATTGGTACTTGGAGGCAGGTTGATCAGGGTCGCCAGTTCGGTTTTCGCCAGCGACAGTGCGCGGCGTTGCTCTTCCAGTTGCCGAGTGGCTTCGATCAGCGAGCGCTGATAACCCAACGCCTGAATCGGATCGCCGATGCGCTGCTCGCTCATGCTCTGGCTATTGTTGCGAGCGGTTTCGACCCGGGCCATCAGGCTGTCGATTTGCTTGAGCAAGCGTTCGGCGGCCATGGCTCGCCAATAGGCCGAGCGCACGTCCTGAACGATGGTGTTGATCACCTTGCGCCGACGTTCCTGAACGATCAGCCGCTGATCGCCCTGCTGCTTGGCGCTGATGTAACTGACACCGAAGTCGAGCACGTTCCAGACCATGGTCAGGTCCGCCACTTCACGGTCGCGGTCCTGGGAGGTCGACGGTTCCAGGGACTGGGTGCCGGTTTCCACGCTCTGGCTGCTGGAAGCATTTACGTTATTACGCCCCACGTACCCGGCGTCCAGCGCCATGCGTGGCAGCATGTCGAAGCTGGCGAGGTCGAGTTGGCGCTTGGCCAGGGCCTCTTCCATGATCTTGAGTCGGCCTTCAAGGTTGTATTTCACCGCACGGGCCATGGCCTGGTGCAGAGTCAGTGGGCCGCTGAGGGGCTCCTGACCCGTGTACATGTTTTGCAGATCGCTTTTGGCGCGTTGTTGGCTGACGCCGCGTTCGATCGGTTCACTGGTGACTGCACATCCGCTGATCGCCAGCGCCAGCAGACTGGCGCCGAATAACTTCTGACTTCTCTTCATCCTTGGAGCCCCCAGGTGCCGCCCTGCTTTAATGGTTTTTTCAGGCCCGCATTTCACTGATGCCGACCTGTTGCAAAGCCGCGGCCAGGCTTTCGATCTGCCGCTGCTCGGTGTCTTTGAACTGTTGCAATTGCTGACCAAGACTCGGTGCGCCAAACACGCCGCGCAGCCCTTGGGAAGCATCCCCCGCCCTGATTGACTGATTACCAAAGGTGTTCAGCGAATCCCCCTCGCTACTGGTGTCCTGATTGAACAGGCTTGACAGCGTGCTGCTGCCGAAGACCCCGCCATCGCCCCCGCCAAAGCCCAGGAAGCCTTGGCCTGAGCCATCGCCACCGTTTTCACTGCTGAATACCTGCGCAATAAAGCTTGGCGCCAGCGCCCCGTGGTTCATGAAAATGTCGCCCAGAGGCCGAATGCCGTTGCCGATCACCCGTTGTTCAAACAGCGGGGTAAAGGTCAGCGGCGAGCCGATATCGCCAGTGGGCGGGGTGAAGACGATTGGCTGCAATGGCACGTTAGGCTGAGCGGGCACGGTGACAGGTGGCAGGACCACAAACGCCGGCACGGTGTTGATCGTGTAGTTGTTGGAGACCGCGACGCTGGCGCCGATGTTGCCCGCCAAATCCGTCACATTGCTGGTGTCCAGCGCAATGAAGTTGCTCGGGTCGGTGATGTTCGCGGCAGGCGTGAAGTTCCCGGTCCAGGTCTTGCCGCCGTCGCTGCTGGCCAGGTTGGTCAGTTCGCCGTTGGTGACGCTCAGGTCCGACAAATCGAAGTCGCTGACCGCCTCACTGAACGTGAAGGTCACCAGCGTCGTCTGGCCAATGCCCAGGTTCGGGTTGGCAACCACGATGGTGACGGTCGGGCGAGTCGCATCGAGCGCGTAGTTGTTGGAAATGGCGATGCTGGCGCCGGCATTGCCCGCCGCGTCGAGCACATTGCCGGTGTCGAGCAGGATCAGGTTGGTCGCATCGTTAAGGCTCGCGGTCGGAGTGAGCGTGGCCGTCCAGGTCACACCGCCGTTGCTGCTGACCAGGTTGGACAACACGCCATTGGCCACGCTGAGGTCCGACAGGTCGAAACCGGACACCGCTTCGCTGAAGGTAATGGTCACCGTGGTGGTTTCACCAATGCCCAGCTTATTGTCCGCGACCACAATGGTTGCAGTCGGGCGAGCGGTATCGATCGCGTAGTTGTTGGAATCGGTCACGCCGACGCCGCTGTTGCCCGACGCGTTGATCACTCCGCTGTTGTCCAGGCTGATCAGGTTAGTGGTGTCCGTCACGCTGGCTGCAGGTGTGAAAGTCGCGGTCCAGGTCACACCGCCATCGCTGGACGAAACGTTGCTGAGCGCGCCGTTGGCAACGGTCAGGTCGGCGTTGGTGAAACCGCTGACCGCTTCACTGAAGGTGATCGTCACCAGCGAAGTTTCACCGACCTTGAGGGCATTGTCGGCAACCACGATGCTGGCGGTCGGCACCTGGGTTTCCACCACATAGTTAGCCGAGTTGGTGGTGCCGGCGCCGGTATTGCCGGCCACATCAGTCACACCGGTATTGACCAGGGTGATGATGTTGCTGGCGTCGGTAATCCCGATAGTCGGAGTAAAGGTCCCGGTCCATGTGATGCCACCATCGCTGCTACTGACTGCACTCAAAGTGCCGTTGGCGACGCTCAAGTCACTGTTGTCGAAACCTGTTACCGCCTCGCTGAAGGTGATGGTCACCAACGCAGTTTCGCCCGGTTTCAGGGTCGTATCGCTCAGCACTATGGTGGCGGTCGGGCGCTGGCTGTCGATGGCGTAGTTATTGGAATCGGTGGTACCGGCGCCCGTGTTGCCGGCCCCATCGATCACTCCGGTGTTGTCCAGGATAATTAAATTGGTCGAATCGGTGACGCTCGCCGTCGGCGTCAGGGTTGCGGTATAGGTGATGTTGTCGCTGGTGCTCAGATTGCTCAGGATACCGTTGCTCACCGTCAGGTCGGCCGTGGTAAATCCGGTCACCGCTTCGGAGAACGTGATGGTCACCACCGATGTTTGACCCACTGCCAGCGCCGCATCCGCGACCACAATGGTTGCCGTTGGCCGCACATTGTCGATGGCATAGTTGTTGGAATCGGTGGTGCCGCTACCGGCGTTGCCCGAGCCGTTTTGCACACCGCTGTTGTCCAGGGTGATGACGTTGTTGGTGTCGGTGATGGCATTGGTCGGCGTAAAGGTTGCGGTCCAGGTGATGCCACCATCACCGCTGCTCACCGAGGTCAACGTACCGTTGGCGATGGTCAGGTCGGCATTGGAGAAACCGCTGACCGCTTCACTGAAGGTGATGGTTACCAGCGACGTTTCACCGATGCTCAACGCATTGTCGGCAACGACGATGGTGGCGGTCGGCAGCACCGTATCGATGGTGTAGTTGCCGGAGTTGGTGGTGCCGCTGCCGGTGTTGCCGGCCACATCGGCCACACCGGTATTGGCCAGAGTGATGACGTTGCTCGAGTCATTCACGCCGACGGTGGGGGTGAAGGTCGCGGTCCAGGTGACGCCGCCGTCACTGCTGCTCACCGCGGTCAAGGTGCCGTTGGCGATGCTTAGGTCGGCGTTGGTGAAACCGCTGACCGCTTCACTGAAGGTGATCGTCACCAGCGAGGTTTCGCCGGCACTCAGGGTAGGGTCGGTCAGGACGATGGTCGCGGTGGGTCGGACCGTGTCGATCGCGTAGTTGTTGGAATCGGTGGTGCCGCTGCCGGCGTTGCCTGACAGATCGGCCACGCCGGTGTTGTCCAGGGTGATCAGGTTGGTCGTGTCGTTGATGCTCGCAGAAGGCGTGAACGTGGCGGTCCAGGTGATGCCGCCATCGCTGCTGCTCACCGCGGTCAACGTGCCGTTGGCAATCGTCAGGTCGGCGTTGGTGAAACCGCTCACCGCTTCGGAGAAGGTGATCGTTACCAGAGAGGTTTCGCCGATTCTCAGCGCCGTGTCCGACACCACGATGGTGGCCGTTGCCCGCACGGTGTCGATGGCGTAGTTGTTGGAATCGGTGGTGCCGATGCCCACGTTACCGGTGCCGACAGCCTGCACGCCGGTGTTGTCCAAGGTGATCAGGTTGGTCGTATCGGTGATGCTGGCCGTCGGGGTGAAAGTTGCCGTCCAGGTAATGCCGCCATCACTGCTGCTCACCGCCGTCAAGGTGCCGTTGGCAATGGTCAGGTCGGCGTTGGTGAAGCCGCTGACCGCTTCACTGAAGGTAATGGTCACCAGCGACGTTTCACCGATTTTCAGCGCATTGTCGGCCACCACGATCGTCGCGGTCGGGAGGGTGGTGTCGATGGCGTAGTTGTTGGAATCGGTGGTACCGCTACCGGCATTGCCGGACAGATCGCTGACCCCGGTGTTGTTCAGGGTGATCAGGTTGGTCGTATCGGTGATGCTGGCCGTTGGCGTGAACGTGGCCGTCCAGGTGATGCCGCCGTCACTGCTGCTGACCGCGCTCAACGTGCCGTTGGCGATGGTCAGGTCGGCATTGGTGAAACCGCTCACCGCTTCGCTGAACGTGATGGTCACCAGCGAGGTTTCGCCGGCGCTCAGGGTAGCGTCGGCCACAACGATGGTCGCGGTGGGTCGGACCGTGTCGATGGCGTAGTTGTTGGAATCAGTGGTACCGCTGCCGGCATTGCCCGACAGATCTGCCACGCCGGTGTTGTTCAGGGTGATCAGGTTGGTCGTATCGGTGATGCTGGCAGTCGGGGTGAAAGTCGCCGTCCAGGTGATGCCGCCGTCGCTGCTGCTCACCGAGGTCAACGTGCCGTTGGTAATGGTCAGATCCGCGTTGGTGAAACCGCTGACCGCCTCACTGAAGGTGATCGTCACCAGCGACGTTTCGCCGATTCTCAGCGCCGTGTCCGCGACCACGATGGTGGTCGTCGGGCGCACGGTATCGATGGCGTAGTTGTTGGAGTCGGTAGTGCCGCTGCCCACGTTACCGGTGGCGGCAGCCTGCACGCCGGTGTTGTCCAGGGTGATCAGGTTGGTCGTATCGGTAATGCTGGCGGTCGGGGTGAAAGTCGCCGTCCAGGTGATGCCGCCGTCACTGCTGCTCACCGCGGTCAACGTGCCGTTGGCAATGGTCAGGTCGGCGTTGGTGAAACCGCTCACGGCTTGGTTGAAGGTAATGGTCACCAGTGACGTTTCACCGATTCTCAACGCAGTGTCCGCCACCACAATCGTCGCGGTCGGCGGGGCGGTGTCGATGGCGTAGTTGCCCGAGGAACTGATCCCGCTGCCGGTGTTGCCCGCCAGATCCGCCACGCCGGTGTTGGCCAGGCTGATGACATTGGTCGCGCTGATGATGCCTGCTGTCGGGGTAAACGTTGCCGTCCAGGTGATGCCGCCGTCGCTGCTGCTCACCGCGCTCAACGTGCCGTTGGCGATGCTCAGGTCGGCGTTGGTGAAACCGGTCACCGCCTCGGAGAAGGTAATGGTCACCAGCGAGGTTTCGCCCGCTGTCAACGCCGTATCGGCCAGTACGATGGTCGCGGTCGGGCGCAGCGTGTCGATGGCGTAGTTGTTGGAGTCGGTGGTGCCGCTACCGGCATTGCCCGACAGGTCGCTGACCCCGGTGTTGTCCAAGGTAATCAGGTTGGTCGTGTCGTTGATGCTCGCCGAAGGGGTGAACGTGGCGGTCCAGGTGATGCCGCCATCGCTGCTGCTCACCGCAGTCAACGTGCCGTTGGTAATGGTCAGGTCGGCGTTGGTGAAACCGCTGACCGCCTCACTGAAGGTGATGGTCACCAGTGAAGTCTCGCCGATTCTCAGCGCCGTGTCTGCGACCACGATGGTGGCCGTCGGGCGCACGGTATCGATGGCGTAATTGTTGGAGTCGGTAGTGCCGCTGCCCACGTTACCGGTGACAGCAGCCTGCACGCCGGTGTTGTCCAGGGTGATCAGGTTGGTCGTATCGGTGATGCTGGCCGTCGGGGTGAAAGTCGCCGTCCAGGTGATGCCGCCGTCACTGCTGCTCACCGCGGTCAACGTGCCGTTGGGAATCGTCAGGTCGGCGTTGGTGAAACCGCTCACGGCCTGGTTGAAGGTGATGGTCACCAGTGACGTTTCACCAATTCTCAACGCAGTGTCCGCCACGACAATCGTCGCGGTCGGCGGGGCGGTGTCGATGGCGTAGTTGCCCGAGGAGCTGATGCCGCTGCCGGTGTTGCCCGCCAGATCCGCCACGCCGGTGTTGGCCAGGCTGATGACGTTGGTCGCGCTGATGATGCCTGCTGTTGGGGTAAACGTGGCCGTCCAGGTGATGCCGCCGTCACTGCTGCTCACCGCAGTCAAAGTGCCGTTGGCAATCGACAGGTCGGCGTTGGTGAAACCCGTTACTGCCTCAGAGAAGGTGATGGTCACCAGCGAGGTTTCGCCCGCTGTCAGCGCCGTATCGGCCAGCACGATCGTGGCGGTCGGGCGCAGCGTGTCGATGGCGTAGTTGTTGGAATCGGTGGTGCCGCTGCCGGCGTTACCCCCCAGATCGGCCACGCCGGTGTTGTCCAGGGTGATCAGGTTGGTGGTGTCATTGATGCTCGCCGAAGGCGTGAACGTCGCGGTCCAGGTGATGCCGCCGTTGCTGCTGCTCACCGCAGTCAACGTGCCGTTGGTAATGGTCAGATCCGCGTTGGTGAAACCGCTGACCGCTTCGGAGAACGTGATGGTCACCAGAGAGGTTTCGCCGATTCTCAACGCGGTGTCCGCAACCACAATGGTAGCCGTCGGCCGCACGGTGTCGATGGCGTAGTTGTTGGAGTCGGTGGTGCCGCTGCCAGCGTTACCCGCCAGATCGGCCACGCCGGTGTTGTCCAGGGTGATCAGGTTGGTCGTGTCGTTAATGCTTGCGGTCGGGGTGAAGGTCGCGGTCCAGGTTATACCGCCGTCGCTGCTGCTCACCGCGGTCAACGTGCCGTTGGTGATGGTCAGGTCCGCATTGGTGAAACCGCTGACCGCTTCACTGAAGGTGATCGTGACCAGAGAGGTTTCGCCGATTCTCAGCGCCGTGTCCGCGACCACGATGGTGGCCGTTGGGCGCACGGTATCGATGGCATAGTTGTTGGAATCAGTGGTGCCGCTGCCAGCGTTGCCCGCCAGGTCGCTGACCCCGGTGTTGTTCAGGGTGATCAGGTTGGTCGTGTCATTGATGCTCGCGTTCGGGGTGAACGTGGCGGTCCAGGTGATGCCGCCGTCGCTGCTGCTCACCGAGGTCAACGTGCCATTGGTAATGGTCAGGTCGGCGTTGGTGAAACCGCTCACCGCTTCGGAGAAGGTGATCGTTACCAGAGAGGTTTCGCCGATTCTCAGCGCGGTGTCCGTCACCACGATGGTTGCCGTTGGCCGCACGGTATCGATGGCGTAGTTGTTCGAGTCGGTGGTGCCACTGCCGGCGTTACCTGCCAGGTCGCTGACCCCAGTGTTGTCCAGGGTAATCAGGTTGGTCGCATCGGTGATGCTGGCGGTCGGGGTGAAGGTCCCCGTCCAGGTGATGCCGCCATCGCTGCTGCTCACGGCAGTCAACGTGCCGTTGGCAATCGTCAGGTCGGCATTGGTGAGACCGGTGACTGCTTCGTTGAAGGTGATGGTCACCAGCGATGTTTCACCGGCCCTGAGCGCCGTGTCGGTGAACACGATGCTGGCGGTTGGCCGCGCCGTATCGACGACATAGTTATTGGAGTTGGTCGTACCGACGCCGGCAGTGCCCAGACCGTTGATCACCCCGGTGTTGTCCAGGGTAATGACGTTGGTGGTATCGGAAAGACTGGCGGTCGGCGTGAACGTTGCTGTCCAGGTGATGCCGCCATCGCCGCTGCTCACTGCCGTCAACGTACCGTTGGCGATGGTCAGATCCGCATTGGTGAGACCGGTCACAGCCTCGGAGAATGTGATCGTCACCAAGGACGTTTCGCCGATGCTCAGTGTGGTATCAGCGACCACAATGGTCGCGGTCGGCGGCGGCGAATACGCGGTGTTGAGTACACCGCCATCGTTATAGATTGTCGCGGCGGAGGTCGGCGAGGTGCCGGTTGCCCCCCCGCCCTGCGCAGTGCCACCGGCACCACTGGCCGCGGCATTACCGGCCAGGGCGGCGAAGTTGGCTGCCGTGATCAACAATGTGCCTTTGTTCCAGATCGCACCGACGCCCCGGCCGCCCTCGCCACCATTGCTGGCATTGCTGCCCTGGCCACCGCCACCGCCACCGCCGCCACCGGCGCCGATGTTGTTGCTGATGGTCGACGTGCCGACGATGGTGATGGTGCCGCTGCTAGCGTTGTAGATCCCGCCCACCGCGTTGCCGCCAGCGCCACCCACCTTGTCCCAACCGGCCCCGCCGCCACCGCCGCCAATGGAAATCGTGCCATTGCTGGCCGTCGCACCGTTACCGCCGTTGCTGTAATAGGAAACGCCCACCCCGCCCGCCCCGCCAGTGGTGGTACCGCCGCGACCGCCCATGTGGGTCGCGTCATAACCGCCGCCATAACCACCGGCGCCGCCGCCGCCCGCACCACCACCCAACGTGCCGGTACCCGGCCCTGCCGAACCGCCATGCCCGCCGCCCTGGCCGCCCAAACCGCCGCCGCCGCCACCGCCACCGCCGTAAAAAGCGCCGGTGACACCACCGCCGCCACCGCCACCGGAAGCGCCGTTGGAGGTCACGGTAACGTTGTTCAGGGTCAGAATCCCTGCGTTGAAAATCCCCCCGGCCATCGCGCCCGAGGCACCGTAGCCACCGTTGCCGCCCGTGCCCGACACCAGGCCACGGGTGATCACCAGGCCATCGAGTGTCACGATGCTGCCGGACGCCACCTCAATCACTCGGGTCCTGTACTGACCATCGAGAATCACGTCAGCCGCGCCGTCGTTGTTCAAGTCGCCATCAACGGTGATGTTCTTGTTGATCAGCAGTTCGGACGTCAGCTGCACCGTCATGCTGCTGTTAAAGGTGACGATATCGCCGTTCTGCGCCGAGGCGATGGCCGCACGCAGTGAGCCGACGCCCGTGTTGGCGTTGTTGGTGGCGGTCCAGGTGGCCAGCCCCCACTGATACTCGCTCATGGCCGTGGTCGAGAGGACGTTGGCGCTTTCGATGTTGCCGGTGGCAATTTCCAGATTCCAGTCGCCACCGATCCCGGTGCGATTACTGGAAGCCGCCACATCGCGGCCGGTCAATTGAGCCAGCGAGTCGACAAAACTCAAGCCACGCTCACCTTCGGCGGTGTAGCAGCCGTAGATCAAGATGTCGCCGCCGACGTTCATGTCCTTGCCGATATCCGTCAGCACTGCGCTGCGGGCCGCGACGTTGTCAGCCGACAGATAACTATCGCCCAGCCACAGATCGCCCGCGTTGCCGTGGGCAATGATCTGCACTGAGCTGATGCCCTGATGGGTGTCCAGATAGTCGGCAATTTGCTGCAAGCCATCTTTGCTGGCATCCAGTTGAATCACCTGAGTACCGGGCGCGACACCCTGAAGCAGGCTGGCGGCGTCTTTGACCCGCGAATCGACGAACACCACGCTCTGCCCCGGCACCGCAGCGGGTGCTGGCGCCGGTGTGGCATCGGCCTGGCCGTGGGTGTCTTTGCTGGCGACCGGCTGGTCGGCCGTCGGCGCCTTGACCGCCTCGGCGGTGGCATGGCTGTCAGCCTGGGCGGTGTCGGCAACCGTCGCGGCCACCGCACCGTCGAACAGCATGCGTGGTTCCAGGGACATGATCATTGGCGAGGCCAGCGCTCGTGCGCCTTCGGTAACCCGCGACTTGCCTTTGCTCCACCACATGCTGCTCACCCGGACTCGAACTTTCTGACGCATCAATGAAAACGCCGCGATCAACTGATCGCGGCGTCGGCTTTCATACGAATGACATTGGCGGCGCTGGCTGAGCCATCGAGCCAGAAGGACAACTCGGCGTACTGCTTGAACAAGTCCGGCGGCAGGATCGTCCGCCTGGATTGCAATTGAACCTTGGCCTTCACCTTATGCAGCCCCGAGAGGCCGAGGGCCTGATCGAATTCCGGTGCGTCGTAGGCCAAATGATCGAAATCATGTTCGAACCAGGGTTCGCCGATGAAATCGTAGACCAGCCGCATCACCCGCTCCGGCGCCTGGCTCAAAAGGTCGTAATCGATGATCAGCAACGAGTCGGCGTGTTCGCCGTAGTAGGCTTCCTTGAGGGCGGCCCAGGAAAACCCCACCAGCCGATTACGCTGGGCAAGGGTTTCGCAGCGGCTATAGACCGTGTTGCGCTCGACCGCATCGCCGAACAGCTTGGTGTTTTCGAAGGGGTTGGCGCGGTACAGGCGCTCGATACTGTCCATGACCCAAGCGACATTGCGCACGCAGGCAATGATCTTGGCTTGAGGGAACAGATCGCTGATCGCCGGCAGGCGCGAACTCCACAGGCGGTTCGTGTCGAACACCACCGGTTTGTCGGCCTTGTCGGCGTAGAAAGAATCGAACAAGCCGCGCAATAGACGGCGACGCAGGTCGGTATCGATTACCGCACCGAATTCACTGCCGGCGCTGCATTGTTCCAGAACACCGGAAAAGAGCGCACCCACGGGGCTGGTCATGCCGGCATGAAAGCGCGGGTTCTGCAAAAGAATGGCAGAAAGCAGGGTCGAGCCTGAGCGCGGCAAGCCGGAAATAAAGTGAAAGTGCTGCATCCATTCACCCGCCAAAAGTCCTTTTGTATGACGAGCGTAGACCATGAATGGTGTTGCGACTAGTGGTGCTTTGATATCAAATCGGAGCTAAATCGACTGGAGAAGACGATTGATATAGCGACCTGAAAGATGAATCGTTTAAGCCTTGAAACCCGGGGTTACTTCAGCACGTACAAGCGCGCCTCGGCGCCTCCCGCGTGGGTTTCGCTGACGCTTTGCCAGCCTGCGGGCAAGGGCGCGAACTCGTCCGGTCCATCGACGCTACCGACCAGCCATACCCGACCATTGCCTTCAGGTAAGCCGCCTAGGCTATCCAGGTAAACATCATTGGTCACCAACGTGCCAAAACCGTAAGCGTTCGGCCGGCTCGACCTGCCATCAGCCAACGGCGGCGTGTACAGCAACGGTTTGGCGTCTGTCCGGTTGTAATAGACATAACTCAGGTACCAGAGCATGTCGCTGGTGACGATTCGGTCGCCGGGGGAGAAGTGCTGATTCACGTAGTTGACCACGACGCTGATCTGATCGTCGGTATCCACCGTGGCGTTGTTCTTCAGGCCCACCAGTTCGACGCCGACAAACAGCATCAGCACGGCCAGCGCCAATACCTTGGAGCCCGCGTACAAGCGATCGATGGCCAGCGCCACCAGCATCGGCAAGCCCAGGGCATAAGCGGTCAGGTAACGCTCGATAAACACCGGCGATATGAACGACACCACAAACACCAGCAACACCGGGAGAACGGTGTAGATCACCGCCAGCGCACTGCCACGGAAAACACTGCGATCCCGCGCCAGCGCCACGCCCGCCAAGGCCAGCAGCGCCAGTGGCAATGCGATAAAAACCAGCGTGGGCAGGTTCTCGCCATCGTCCTGGATCAGGAACGACCAGATCATCGAAGGCAGTGAGCCGAGCGTGACGGGCGCCTCCCACCCCACATCGCCATTGGCTTTGAGCTGATCCATGTGCTGCACAAGATCGAGCAGATTGGGCAGCCACGGCAGGTACAACGCCACAATCGCCACATTCGCCAGCCACCAGCCAGAGCGCTGAATGTGCCGCAATCGATACCCTGATTGCACGCGGATCAGTCCCAGATACAGCCAGTGGCAGAGCACGCACAGCGCCGTGAAGTAATGGGTGTAGAACGCTGCACTCATCAGCAGGGTGTAAATCACCAGATAGCGTGTGCGTTGCGGCCGTTTTATCCAACACACCAGGGCGATCGTGGCACCGATCAGCCACAGCCCCAGCAGCGAATACATCCGCACTTCCTGGCTGTAACGCACCGCCGTGGGTAGCAGCGCCAGCAGAACCCCGGCCATCAATGCGGCGCGGCGGGTAGCGAGCAGGTCCACCAGCCAGACGCCGAGTCCCACCGTGGCAATCCCCGGTAGCGCACTCAGGCTGCGAATCGAAAAAATGCTGTCTCCAAAAAGGCCGGTCCAGCCGTGCAGCAGCATGAAATACAGGGGTGGATGCACATCATGAGCCGCATGTTCCCAGATCCCGGCCAGGGAATACTGGCTCAGCAACAGGCTGGACCCTTCGTCGCCCCAGATCGCTGCCGCCGTCAGGTGGTAAAAACGCACCAGCGTGGCCAATACCAGGATCGACAATAACCAATGCTCCCGCGCCCATCGAAGCAAGCGACGGGCAGTAGCCCACGAGCCCGGCATCGCATGCGGGTCCTGGGTATCGCCCAGCGGTGTTTCTCTGCGCGCCTCCATTACCTCCCCTTGCAACGGCCAACTGAAAACCGAAGCTTCACGAGCACTGTAGGACAGGCGCGAGCCCGACGTCGATGCTGGCCTTGCGACGGACGACGTCCGGCAATCATTCCGATCAGCGTCTACGCTTTGGCGTGGCGTGACCCAGCCACGGAGATGAAAGGAGTCGGCTGATCAGCGCGAACTGCCCGGATAACCGGGCCTGCAACGTGACGTATCAGACACTAACCTGAGGGATGAGGAATCATGGAAGTATTCATCGGCACTATCCAGCCTTTCGCCTTTAACTTCGCGCCCAATGGCTGGGCCCTATGCAACGGCCAGACGCTGAGCATCGCGCAATACAACACGGTTTTCGCACTGCTGGGAGTCAATTTCGGAGGCAATGGCACCACCAGTTTCATGCTGCCCAACCTGCAAGGTCGCATGCCGGTCGCCATGGGCAACGGCCTGGGCCTGACCCCACGCGTCATCGGCGAAGTCTCCGGGACCGAGAACGTCACCGCGACCATTACTAACCTGCCCAACCACACCCACGCCTTGTCCGGGCTCACGGCCACCACCACCCTGCAACTGGCCAGCCCGGCGAGCAACCCGGTCACCAACCCGACCGCGACCAACTCGTACATCGGTGCCTCGGGAGGCGGGCCGGGCTCGGCGAGTATTTACTCCGATCAACAAGGTGCTGCGGCCGTACCGCTCAAGGGCGTGGCCACTACGGTAACGGGGGAAATCTCGTCTGCCGGCAACGGCTTGCCCATGGAGGTGATGAACCCGTTCCTGGTGCTCAACTTCAGCATCGCCCTGAACGGTCTTTTCCCTTCGCGTAACTGAGGGTTTGGCCGGGGGTTCAAATCCCCCGGCCACTTTTGCTGATGGAGTGATGCCATGCTGCAACAGGTTCAAAGCCAACACTTTCAGGCACTGCTGGGCAAGACCGAGACGCTGCGGCTGCCCGATGGCAGTGAATTGCCGATCCATATCGACACGCTTGCAGAAACACCCCGCTCACAGATGCCAAACAGCGAACGCATGCCGTTCAGCGTCGAGTTCAACAGCCTGCAACCCACTGATTTTGTCGATGGCTTGTGTGCGCTGGAGTTGCCGGAGCTGGGCCAGGTAGAAGATATTTTTGTTTCGCGAGTACCGGCCATGGGGCGTGATCCGCAACTGGGGTACTTTTACATCGCCTTCAACTGAAGAGCGACACTGATCGCTTTATGTAGGAGCTGCCGCAGGCTGCGATCTTTTGATCTTGCTCTTTTAAGATCAAAAGATCGCAGCCTGCGGCAGCTCCTACACAGGATTGTGGTGTGTTCAACCCTGTGGATACCACACCAACCGCTCCGCCGCCGGGTTGCGCTCTTCAACTTGAAACCCCAGCGCCAGATAATGCTGGCGTGCATGGGGGTTGTTGGCCCAGACCACCGTCGCCACCGGGCAGCGGATTTGTTGCGCGGCTTTTTGCACGCCTTGCAGCACCGTCCGACCGTAACCCTTGCCTCGGGCCTGGGGGATAAACGCCAGGTACAGCACGCGAATTTCATTGGGGCCGAAGTCGGTGGTCAGTGCGCCAATGGCCCTGTCGAGTTTCTCGATCACGTAATGCATGGCATTGGGGAAGTTCTCCCCCAACCCTTGTTCCTGCACTTTGAACTGCTGGGCAACCACCTGTTCAACCACCTCCTGCTCACCGTCGATCCATTGCAGATCCGGCCGCGCCGCTTGGTAAAGGCTGTGCAGAAAAGGCCCATCGCTGGTCCGCGAAGGCCTGACCACCAAGCCGTCCGCTGCCACTGAATCGGTTTTCGCCATCGTTGTTCTCCCTTAGCTATTCACCCTTAGAAGCCGCTTTCCCTGACCCCCAACGCCGCCAAGCGCCGCCAGGCAACGCCCAGCAACGACTCGCCGCTGCCCTGCAATACCACAATGCCGCGCAACGGCTGCATCGGCGTCGGGGTATTTTCGAGGATGCTCAACCGCGCGCCGTACTGCGCCTGCACCGGCTCGGCGCGCTGATGCTGATCGCGCCGCACGGCAATCGGCCCGTGGTGATCGGAAGTCAGCGCTTCCTGATCGACATAAGCCACTCCATTGGTATCGATTTCACTCAATTGCACTTTGATCGCCGGGTGCATCGGATCATCGGCGATGAATCGCCCTCTGGCACCCGGGGCGACACGCCAGAGTTCGGCTTCGGCCAGATAACCGCGCAACCGCGCGCCGTCTTCGACCACCCGCGCCAAAGGATCTTTGGTCGAAAGCCAGCGGCCGACCGTTAACTGCGGCAACAGATCGCGCACCTTGCCGCCGTGGGGCGTGCGCAGCAGCAGACGTTCACGCTGGGCAGCCAGGCCCCGATATTCAGCCACGGCTTCGGCCAGGCGCTGTTCGACGATACCGGCATCGGCGGCGGTTTCGCTGCGGCCGGCCTGACGGCGCATCTGCAACTGCTGGATCTGGATTTCGCGACGGACGATGGCCTGACGTGAGTCCAGATCCGGGGATTCCAGCTCGATCAGCACCTCACCCTGAGCGACGATCTGGCCGTCGTGCACATTCACCGTTTTGACCCGCGCCGCCACCGGCGCGTGCAGGGCACTGGCGCGTCCGGCCTCAAGCATCGTCGGCAACTCCACCGCGCTGCGCCATGGCAGCGCCAGCAGCAACAACAGCCCAAGCAACGCCAGACCGCTGAGCAGTACCCGAGGCGCATACGCCTGTTCGCGACGGCTCCACCATTGCCGCCACTCGCTCAGGATCGGCAGAAAGATGAACCACACCAGCTCCACCAGCATCAGGAAAATCCCCAACACCTTGAAGAACAGGTGATAGACCGCCAACGCGATCCCGAAAAACAACGCCGCGCGCCACAGCCAAGCGCCATACCCCCAGATCAACAAACGCCGCTGCATCTTTGGCGACCACGGCTCCGGCGCCGGCGCAGCGTAACCAAACAAAAACTCGCGCAGCCGCCAGCGGCACAAGGCAAAGGCCCGCCCTTGAAGGTTGTCTACTTCCCAGAAATCACTGAGCAAGAAGTAGCCATCGAAACGCATGAAAGGATTGAGGTTGATCACCAGCGTGGTGATCCAGGTCGCACTGGCGAGCATGAACGCCGCCGTGCGCCCGGGGCCGTCAGGCAGCAGTGACCAGGCGAGCAGCGCGATACACGCCAATACCAGTTCCGCCAGAACCCCGCCGGCACCGATCAGCAACCGCGCACGGCGATCATTGACGCGCCAGGCGTCGCTGACGTCCGTGTAAAACATCGGCAGCAGCACCATGAACGCCACGCCCATGCTCTGCACCCGACAACCGGCGCGCTTGGCCATGAAGGCGTGGCCGAACTCGTGGCAAAGCTTGGCGAAAAACAGCGCCACACCAAACGCCAGCGCACCGCCGAGGCTGAACAGGTGCGGAAAGGTCGCGATAAACCGCTGCCAGTCCCGTGAGACCAGAAACACCCCGAGCCCCAGCGTCGCGGGCAATCCATAGCGCAATGCACGCGGGCCGAAACGCTCCAGCCACGGCCAAGCCCGATTGAGAAAGGCGTCCGGGCGCCACAGCGGGATCCGGAAAAACAGGTATTGATGCAGCAGGATTTGCCATAGGCTCTGGCGCTGAGCCGCGGCCTTCAGGCTGTAACTGGCGCGCTGCGACGGGTCGAGGGCGCTGATCAGGTCGTGGCCGCGCAAAAACTCCAGCAATTGCTCAAGCGCCACACCATCCAGCGGCAGCCCTGGTTCGCGGTTGGCGGCACGCAGCACTTGCTCCGGATCACCCAGGGACCAATGGCGCAGCAGGCGCATCGCCGCCGCACCGAGTTTGAAATAACGCCCACGCACCGGATCGGCCAGGGTCCAGCGCGGCGACCCGTCGAGGGCCGGGGCCGCCGTCGACAACTGCAGGTCTGCCCGCAGGCTCGGCAGGTTCATCTACAGGCCCACACTCTGACGCAACCCGGCCAGCGGTCGACGCAACAGATACAACGCCAGCGGCGCACGGTCACCGAAGACTTTCGCAGTGCCGCGCAAACCGATGCGCGGCGGCGCGGCGTCAAACGTCGCATCCAGTCGATAAGCCAGTTGCCCGGCCGCGGTGGGCTGCGCTTCGTAGGCCGAACGTTCGAGTTTGGCCAAGTGCCGCTGCAGCGGATCGCTGTCGAGAAACAGCGCGACCTGCGCACCCGGTTCCAGGGCAATCGCATCGCCCACGGCCAGTTCAATGCGCAACTCGGCCTGGTTCGGGTCGGCGATTTCCATCAGCCGCTCGCCGGTTTGCACGGGTTTGCCGGTCCAGCGTTCGGCGTCGGCGAACACCGCGATGCCGTCCCGTTCGGCGCGCACTTCGCTGCGCTTGAGCAGTTCACGGGCGTAATCCCGTTCGGCGCGTTTCTGCTCCACTCGCGCCGCCAGCAGATCGATTTTCGAACTGGATTCGGCATCAGCGAAGGAGCGTTGGGAATTGGCCTTGAGTTCCGCTTCGGCAACGCCCAGGGCGCGCCCGGCCACATCGGCCTGAGCCTTGAGCGTGGTGCTTTCGAAGCGCAGCAGCAGGTCGCCGGTTTTCACCGTCTGGTTGGGTTTGACCAGAAACTCGGCGATCACTCCGTCCAGCGGCGCCGCGACCACCCGACCGCCCAATGGGACGACTTCGGCCGGTGCCAACACCGATTGGCGCACCGGGATCAGCAACCCGAGCAACAACACGGCAACCAGCGCCACCTGACGCTTGCGTGTCCAGCGCAGTCGCCAGGGTTTGCGTGGTTGCTGCGCGAGCCAGGCATGGCTGTAGGTGTCGCCCAGTTGCGACAGCAGCACGTGTTCGGAAGGGTTCCACGGCACATCCCGCGCTAGCCATAGGCCGCCGAACACCTCGCCCTGATGATCGATCAGCGGCAGCCAGAACACCTGAGCGGCTGACAGACTTTGCCAATCGGCCAGAATCGATTCACTGAGAAGATCGGGTGTGATCACCCGCGCCTGTTTCAACACCTCAAGCTTGAACAGCTGCGCGACTGCTTGCTCGACAAACGCCACGAACGGCGCATTCGGTTCCACGGCACTGACACCGGTGACCGCCTGCACCTTGCCGGCGATCAACAGCGCGGCATGGCGGAAACCGAACAGCGCCTGACCGTCATTCACCAGGCTGTAAGCCAGTTGAGAAGGCGTGCGCGCGGCGCGGGTCTGGCGTTCGAGGTCAAGAAACCTTGCGAACACCTGCTCGGCGCCGCCGGTCACCGGGGCGTTCATTTGAGCTCCGCGAAATGCGCCGTTCCGCTCATCCCAGCCAACAGACCGTTGGCGTTGGGCAGCGCCGCCACCAGCAGCAAGGTCTGGCTGCCCTCGTCGATCCGCGCACCGAGGCGCTTGACCGTGGCATCCAGCGGCTGACCGGTTTCATCGGGGACAAAACTGAACGTCTGGCCGGGCTTGAGTTTGCCCATCCAGCGCGACGGCACCAACAGGTGAATTTCCAGAGTGCGGTTATCGACCACGTCCAGCAACGGTGTACCAGCGGCAACGCTTTCGTAGCGCTTGACCTTGCGCTCGACGACCTGACCATCGAACGGCGCCACCACGCTGCAGCGTTTGACTTGAACCTGATAGACCTGAGACTGCGCCTGAATCTCGCTGACCTTGGCCTCAGCCCGCGCCACTTCAAAGCGCCCGACTGAATTCAACGCCGCCAGTTGTTTGTTGTGCGCCAGTTCTTCACCGGCACCACGGCTGGCGGCCTGAGCCGCATTGAGCTGAGCCTGATAAGCCGAACAGTCAAACCGCGCCAGGGTGTCGCCCTTTTTGAACGACTCGCCCTCACTGAACGGCAACTCGACAATCCGCCCCGACAACTCACTGGCGAGCACCGCCTGATCCCGGGCTCGCAGCACGCCACGGGCTTCACTGCTGGCCGACGCATTACCGCCGACCGCGCTGCTTTCCAGCAACGGATCGTCTGGCGCAGGCGTTTGCGCCTGTACTACGCACGTTACAAAGGTCAATCCAATAACCAAAATACGAACACGCCGCATAACCGTAACTCCCTGACGGATGAGCGGAGTCTATGACAGCGGGGGTGAGCGTCAAGCCGGATGGCCATCATTGGTTAGAAATGTAATGTTTCAAAAAGGACGAAATTCTCGGTGTGGTCGTTTGATTCCTAGGGGTAATGAGCATTGGTATTAAATCCCACACGAAATCAGGAACGTCCATTCAATCTAAACTGAAGACGGCAATAGACACTTTGCGGATATAGAGACAGTCGGACATTTCCACCTTCTCCCTGCAACAATCACAAATAGTTGAACCCGGGAATGCCTTGACCATCGATCATGCAATTGCACAAAACTGGTCGGCCGGTGCTGGAAATCGTCCAGTCGAGTAGTACCTTGGTCAGTCGAGGGTTGACGTGCTAACGCACTCAATTTAGGATCAGCCCACTACTCAACCCCGTACGCAGAGATTAGGTTCTCTGGCAGTTGGGGTGAAAAAACCGGCTTAGGCCGGTTTTTTCGTTTCTGAGGATTGGATTTGTGCGTACTGCGTTCTTCGTTGACGGCTACAACGTGTTCTACGGATTGCTAGCAGGCACTCCTTACAAATGGCTGAATTTGCCAAAGTTGTTGGCCCACATCGCCTACGTCGAAAATCCTCAAAGTTCACTCGCTTCAATGGATTACTTCACTTCTTCCGTCAAGCCGGAGCTGGCTACTCGCGGCAGAATTTCCAAGGAAGCTCAGGACACCTATGTTCGAGCACTCAAGGCCAATAATGTGTCTGTTCACTATGGTCGCCACCAACTCGAACCCGCAAGAGCGCCGCGCTTTATCGACAAAAAAATTGGTGCGTCACGCCAGGACAAAGTCGCTATTTGGAAACTCGAAGAGAAAGAAACTGACGTCCATATCGCAATCAGCATGTATCGCACCGCGGCGAGAGAAACCAAAGACCACAACACGGAGCGCATTCAACAGCTCGTTCTTGTTTCCGGGGACACAGATATGGCTCCCGCATTAAAAGCCATCCGAGAGGATTTTCCGCAGATGATAGTTGGCGTTGTTCTCCCATGCAGGACCGAGTTCAAACGCTCACCGCCTGGCTCCTTGAAGGAGCACTCACACTGGATGCGACGTGTCGTAACCTCAGAAGAACTTCAGTCGCACCAGTTTCCAGTTCGTGTGCCTACTCATAAAGCACCCGCGATCAAACCGGATTATTGGTAACGGCACCTGCCACCGGATACACCGACTCCCATCCCCCACCCAACGCCTTGTACAAACCAACCATCGCCAACGACACCCCGGTCGAACTCTCGACCCACTGCTGTTGGGTCACCAGCAATTCGCTCTGCACGGTGAGGACGTTGACGAAATCCACCACCCCTTCGACGTACTGCTGTTGCGCGGTGCGCAGGGCGATCTGGTTCTGGCGCACAGCTTCGGCGAGGCTGTCGCGGCGCAGTTGGCTGGCGTTGTAGGCGGTGAGTTGATCGTCGATTTCATGCCAGGCCCGCAGCACGGTTTGCTGGTAGGCCAGCGCCGCTTCCTGTTGCTGGGCTTCGCGAAGATGCAACATGCCGCGCAGGCGACCGCCGTCGAACAGCGGCAGGCTGAACTGCGGACCGATGCCGAACGAGCGCGAGCCCCAGGAACCGAAATCGCTCAACTGCATGGCCTGCGAACCGATGTTGCCCGACAGGGTGATCCGCGGATAAAAGTCGCCCTTGGCCACGCCGATGCTGGCGGTAGCGGAGTGCAGACGGGCTTCTGCCTGTCGAATGTCCGGACGGCGCTCGGCCAATTGCGAGGGCAAGCCGATGGCGACCTGACGCGGGGTTTGCGGCACGGGAGCGTCTGTGGATAACTCGGCGGACAACGCTTGCGGCGGTTCGCCCATCAACAGGCTCAGGGCGTTGATCAATTGCGACTGACGCTGCTCCAGCGCCGGCAAACGTGACTCGATGGCCGCGACTTGCGCAGCGGCTTCGGCAACGTCCAGATCCGTCGCCACACCGTCGGCCAGGCGCAGTTGCGAGAGTTTCAAACTGTGCCGGGCGACGTCGAGGTTCTGCTCGGTGACGGCCCTCGTCCTTTGCACACCGCGCAGCTGAATGTAGTCCTGAGCGGTTTCGGCGAGCACCGACAGCAGCACGCTACGGCGATCATTTTCCGCCACTTCCAGGGTGGCATCGGCGGCTTCGGTTTCGCGGCGCACACGGCCCCAGAAATCCAGTTCCCAGGAGGCGGAAAACCCTGCGTCCCACAGATTGAACGCCGAGTCGCCGTTATTGCCCGACGGATCGTTCAGGCCTTCACCGCTGTTGCGTTTGCGCCCGTAGCTGCCGGTGGCGGCCGTGTTGGGATAGCGGTTGGCGGTGATCACCTGGCGCGCGGCACGGCTTTGCTGCAAGCGGCGGCTGGCGAGTTTCAGGTCGAGGTTGTCGGTCAGGGCGCGTTGGGTCAGGGCGGAGAGTTTTGGGTCGTGGAATATTTCCCACCAGCGTTCGTTCATTTCACTGGGAATGATCTGACTGGCGGCGGCTTTAGTTGGTTTGGACCATTCGGCCACTTGTTGCGGCTGAGGTTTCTGGAAGTCCGGGCCGACGGTGCAGGCGCTCAATGAAAACAGACTCAACACAAAAACCACTGAATGAATGCTGACCCTGTGGCGAGGGGGCTTGCCCCCGTTGGGCCGCGCAGCGGACCCAAAATTTGCGAGCGCTGCGCACTCGAACGGGATGGTGCGGCATTCCGACAAGCCCCCTCGCCACAGGGATGTGCGATTAACAAAGTTCATCGTTGCGCAACCTCATGCTCGCTGGCGCTTGCTGTATCAATCCTCGCCTCCACCGACATCCCCACCCGCAACCGCTCGGCCAATGGCTGCCCCGGATCGAGGATGATTTTCACCGGAATCCGTTGCACAACCTTGGTGAAGTTGCCCGTGGCGTTGTCCGGTTTGACCGAGGCGAAGGTCACGCCGGTGGCCGGCGCGATGCTCTCGACACGCCCGCGCAGGGCTTCGCCGCCGAGGCTGTCGACGTGCACTTGCACGCTCTGCCCCGGCTGCACGTCAGTCAGTTGGGTTTCCTGAAAATTGGCGACCACATAGGCCCGCGCCAACGGCACCACGGCCAGAATCTTGCTGCCCGGCGTGACATAGGCGCCGACCCGCACCGCGCGCTCGCCGACCATGCCGTCCTGGGGCGCAACGATGCGCGTATAGGACAGCTCATAGCTGGCGATTTCCAGCGCTGCTTGCGCTCGCTTCAGTCCACCTTCAGCCGCATCACGCTGGGCGGTCAGGATCTCTACCTGCTTGCGTTCAGCCGCCAGCACCGCCGTGGCATTGGCCAAGCGAGCGGAGGCCTGATCGATACGCGTGCGCGCTTGCTGAGCATTCTGCACCGTGCCGGCTCCCACCCCGGCGAGGTGGTTGTAGCGGTTCAGTTCATGCTCGGCGAAGGCCATTTCTGCCTTCGCCGAAACCACCGTGGCCTGGGCCTGAGCAATCACCGATGTCTGGCGCTCGAGGGTTGAACGAGCGTTCTGCAGTTGCGCCCTGGCCACCAGGGTTTGCGCGTCGGCAGCCTCAGCGGCAGCGCGCAGATCGCGGTCGTCGATCAACGCCAGTAGCTGTCCGGCCTTGACCTGCTGATTGTCTTCCACCAGCACGTCCTTGATGAACCCCGCCACGCGCGGTGCCACCAGGGTGAAGTCCGCCGAGACGAAGGCATCGTTGGTGTTCTGCTGCGTACGCTTGCCGAACAAGCCCGGCGCCAGCAGGTAAACAAACACGCCGAGCGCCATCACTGCGGCAACGCCGACAGCAACTTTTTGCTTTGATTGAATCGTCATAAAAACCTTCTGTTTCAGTGAAGCATTCAAGTTGGCGCGCGCGGTGGATAGATCCGCGTCGGCAGCCAGAAAATCAACAGGATCAGCGCCACGGCGACGCCGGCCATGCACAGATAAAGATCGGAGGACATCAGCACCACGGCCTGTTGATGCAGTCGGTGAGCGAGACCAGCGCTAGTGCCGTCAACCAGAGGCGAATTACCAAGGTTGTCCACCAGCATGGTTGAGTGGAAATGCAGCCTTGCAGTGGTCAGTGCGTCGATCACCCCGGTAGCAATCACCGCCGCCAGACCTTTCACGGTATTGAACCAGGCCGAGGCGTACGGCCCTTCCATCGGAGTGATGCTGCCGGTGGAGAGCATTAACAACGGCAGCACGGCCATGGGCTGACCGAAAATCTGCAGCCATTGCAGGACGTAGAAATCGTCGCGAATCCATGCCGACGTCAGCTGCGAACCACCGAGGCAAGACAGCGTCAGCATGCTCAGGCCGATCCCCAGCACCCAGCGGCAATCGATCCAACGCAGGTTGCACAGCGCCGCCACCAACGGCAGCGCGATCAACTGTGGCAGCGCCGCCAGCAGCATGATCGGCGCGGTCTGCACCGGGCGATAACCCTGGACCTGAGCCAGGTAACTGGAGGGAATGAGGACCACCGCGAGCAACACCACCAGCACGCCGGCCAGGGTCAACAGCGCGAATGACAGGTTGCGGATACCGAGCATCTGCAACTTGAAGAAGGGAATCGGTTGCGACCACTCATTGAGCAGAAACAGCACCAGCAACAGCAGCCCGCCGCCGAGCAGTCCGCAAATCAGGCTCGACTCGAACCAGTCCAGCCGATTGCCTTGCAGAATGCCGATTACTAACATGCAGATCGCCGGAAACCCCAGCAACAAGCCACGCCAGTTGAATTGTTTGAAGCGCTCCAGCCGCAGCGGATCCTGAGGCAAACCGTAAGCCACCGCCGCCATGGCAATCAGGCACGGCACGACGATTTGCCAGAAGGTCCATTGCCAGCCGACGTACTCGGTCCACAACCCGGCCAGCGGCGTGCCGAGACCGGGGCCGAAGGTTGCCGTCAGGGCATAACCGGCCAGGCCATAGAGTTTCATGTTGGCCGGCAGGAACCGCAGGGCAACGGTCATCAGCATCGGCGGCAGCGCGCCGCCGGCCAGTCCTTGCAAGGTGCGTATGACCAGCAGGCTTTCGTAATTCGGGGCGAACGGGCACAACACACCCAACAGAGTGAACGCACTGATCGCGTACAGGGTGAAGCGCCGCAACGAAAACGTCACCGAACACCAAGGGGCAAATGCCATGGCGGCCACCGAGGTCGCGGTGTAACTGGCGACCAGCCAGGTACCTTCGTCGTAACCGATGGCCAACGCGCCGCGGATATCGGCCAGGGCGACCTTGGTCACCATCTCGTTCAGGCCCGACACCAGCACCGCCAGCAACACGCCCACCAGGCCGATGATGATTCGCGGGCCGAAGACCGGAGGCGTGACGGCGGTCGCTGGTTTGGCCGCAGCGAAAGGCGCCGTGACCGTGAGGGAAGTCATGTACTACAAGCTCCGGAAGGGGAATACCGAAGCATTTTAGGGAGGGTGGAAGCTTACGAAAATTGACTTATTGGCAGCTTATAAGTGCGCCATACGCAATCGTTAAATCAAAAGATCGCAGCCTTCGGCAGCTCCTACAAAAGCATGGCGAACACATATTCCCGGTAGGAGCTGCCGAAGGCTGCGATCTTTTGATCTTTAAACCGGTTGCGCGGCCAGCCAGGTCTCATCGCAACAGGCCTTGAGGGTTTCCCGCATCCAGCGATGAGCCGGGTCCTTGTCGAAACGCGGATGCCAGGCCTGGGTCAGCATCAGGGTCGGTAACGGAATCGGCAGGGTGAATGAGCGCAGTTTCAAGCCCAGGCGTCGCACGCTCAGCAAAGCTTCCTTGGGCACCGGCAGAATCAGATCGGAATCCGGCAAGGCGAACATCGCCGCATGGAAACTCGGTGCAATTACCGCCACCCGCCGCTCCAGCCCCAAGGCGTTGAGCGCCGTGTCGATGGGGCCACGGGCGATCCCGCGGCGGGACATGCTGATATGGGAAAAACCGGCGTACCGTTCGGCGGTGATCTCTTCATCGAACAGCGGATGATCTTCACGTACCAGCCCGACAAAGTGAGTGGAAAACAGGTTCTGCACCTTCACTTCCGGCATCAGCGGCCGGTTGTTGCTGACGCTTAAATCGATGCGCCCTTCGCGCAAGGCTTCGTCGTCCCCGTCACCCTCAGGGACAAAGCGCAATTCGCAATGCGGTGCCTGGCGTTCCATCGTGTCGAACAGCTTGCCGCCGTAGACGCCAACAAAGAAATCATTGGCGCGAATGCTGAACCGTCGGCGCAAACTGCCCAAGTCGACGTCATCGGCAGAGCGAAACAGCAAAGCGGCCTGCTCCACCAGGTCCCGCACCTGCTCGCGCAACTCCAGTGCCTTGGGCGTCGGCACCAGACCACGACCGGCGCGCACCAGAATCGGATCGCCGATGGCCTCGCGAATCCGCGTCAGCGTCCGGCTCATCGCCGCCGGGCTGAGATTCATCCGCCGCGCAGCGCCCACCACACTGCCCTCGTCGAGCAAGGCGTCGAGGGCGACTAACAGGTTCATGTCCGGGAGTTGCATGCTGAGCACTCGTGTCTGATCTGGATTGATTCAGACGCAATGCTAGCAAACATCTTTGGATGAGGTGGTGATAGGGCTGGCCCCTTCGCGAGCAAGCCCGCTCCCACAGTTGATCTTCAGTGGCTACAGATTTTGTGTACGACAAAGAACCCATGTGGGAGCGGGCTTGCTCGCGAAGGGGCCAGATCAGTCACCGCAAAACTCAGCGCTGCATCCCCCACCGCTTCACCGTCACCCGCTCCAACGTATCAAACACCAGATTCTCCACCAGCAACCCGATCAAGATCACCACCGCCAACCCGGCAAACACCTTGTCGGTATACAGCTCATTACGATTCTGGAAGATGTACCAACCCAAACCGCCCTTGCCACTGGTAGCGCCAAACACCAGTTCGGCGGCGATCAGCGTACGCCAGGCAAACGCCCACCCAATTTTCAAACCGGCGAGGATCGACGACAACGCGGCCGGAATCAGGATGAGCAGCACGAATCGCATGCCCTTGAGGCCGTAATTGCGACCGGCCATGCGCAAGGTTTCCGAAACGCCAAGAAACCCGGCATAGGTATTCAAAGCCAACGCCCAGAGCACCGAATGCACCAGTACAAAAATCAGGCTGTTCTGCCCCAGGCCAAACCAGAGCAGCGCCAGCGGCAACAACGCAATGGCCGGCAACGGATTGAACATCGAAGTCAGCGTACTCAACAGATCACGACCGAATCGGGTCGACACCGCCAGCGTCGTCAGGACAAACGCCAGAACGATGCCGATCAGGTAACCCTTGAGCAAGACAACCAGAGAAATCCACACCTTGCCCAGCAGTTCGCCGCTGAGCAGGCCGTCCTGCAGCGCGCTGGCGGTTTGTAAAAAACTCGGCAGCAGCAGGTCGTTGTTCTGATAGCGGGCCACGGCCTCCCAAAGCACCGCGAGCAAAACCAGGATCAGGCTTTTACGCAACCAACCCTGCTGCCAGAGGCGCTGGCCGAGCGGCAATTCGCGCTCCAGCGGCACACTCGTCAGCGGCTGCAAAACAGTTTCGTACTCTTTACGTGCAGATAATGAATGGCTCATCGGGCAATCCTCCAATGGCTCAATAAGCGATGCGAATGTCGGCGAAATCCAGCTCACGTTCGGTTTCCGGCGACTGACCTTCATCGAACAACAGCCGATGAATCCGCCGAGCCGATTCCTGGAACGCCACGCCACCCAAGCTGTGCAGGTCGTATTGATGGCTGTGGACTTCCGCCCGCACCCGACCCGGATGGGGCGACAGCAGCAAAATCCGGTTGCCCACCACCAACGCCTCTTCGATGGAGTGAGTGACGAACAGCAACGTGAAACGCACCTCTTCCCAGAGCAGCAGCAACTCCTCCTGCATCTTGCGTCGGGTCAGCGCGTCGAGGGCGGCAAAGGGTTCGTCCATCAACAGAATCTTCGGCTGCATCGCCAGGGCACGAGCAATGGCCACGCGTGCTTTCATGCCGCCAGACAAGGTATGCGGGTAGGCATCGGCAAACGCCGCCAGACCGACTTTGTCCAGATAGTGCAGCGCCCGCTCTTCAGCCTCTTTGCGTTTGAGGGTTTTGGAAGCGAGCAGCGGAAACATCACGTTCTGTTTGACGGTTTTCCATGGCGGCAGCTGATCGAACTCCTGGAATACTACGATCCGGTCCGGCCCTGGCGCATCGACCCGCTGGCCTTGCAGGCGAATCTCACCCTCACAGGGCTGGATGAACCCGGCGACCGACTTGAGCAATGTCGACTTGCCGCAGCCGGAAGGGCCGAGCAGCACAAAACGGTCCGCCGGATCGATCTCGAAACTGACCTGATGGGTCGCTCGAACCACACGCGCAGGCGTGCGGTATTCCAGGCTGACCTGGTCGACCGACAACAGCGCTTGAGCGGTCGTGATCGGTTTGCTGACCGTGTGGCCTTGCAAAGGGGCGTTCATGTCGGTCAGCTCCCTTGCAGCGGTTGGGCGTCCTGGAAGAAGTAATCCTTCCACGAATCCGGTTTGTTTTTGATCGCACCAACGCGGTAGAGGAACTCCGCCAGCGGGTAGGTGTTTTTCGGCGTGATGCTGAATTCGAACTGCGGGTTGTCGATGATTTTCAGCAACGCCGCGCGGTCGATTTTGGCCTTGGTGACACGGATGTAAGTGTCAGCCGCCGCACCTTTATCGTTCTGCGCAAACTCGGCCGCTTCAGTCAGCGCAGCGATGAAGGCTTTGTAGGTTTTCGGGTTCTCGTTGCGGAATTTCTCGGTGGCGAACAGTACGGTCGGCGAGTTCGGGCCAAGCAAGTCATAAGTGTTCAGCACCACATGCACGTTGGGGTTTTCCAGCGCCTGATCCTGGAACGGCGGGTTGGAGAAGTGTCCGCTCAACTCGGTGCCGCCAGCAATCAGTGCCGCGGTGGCATCCGGGTGCGGAACGGCGATGGTGTACTTGTCGAGGCGATTGAATTCCTTGTCGCCCCATTGCTTGGCCGCCGCGTATTGCAGGAAACGCGACTGCACAGAAACCCCGACCGCCGGCACCGCAATGCGGTCCTTCTCGGTGAAGTCGGCGATGGTTTTGACCTTGGGATTATTGCTCACCAGGTAGTAAGGGAAGTTGCCCAGGGAGGCCACGGCTTTGACATTCTGTTTGCCGTGAGTGCGGTCCCAAATGGTCAGCAGTGGACCGACGCCAGCTCCGGCAATGTCGATGGAACCGGAAAGCAACGCATCGTTGACCGCCGAACCACCGGAGAGCTGGGTCCAGTCGACCTTGATGTCGATGCCTTCCTGCTTGCCGTACTTCTCGATCAAATTCTGATCGCGCACCACGTTGAGCAGCAGATAAACGATGCCGAACTGTTCGGCGATACGAATTTCACCTTCGGCGTGAGCCACGGGCGGCGCTACCAGGCTGCCGGCGAGCAGGCTGAAACCCAGGCCTATGGCCGCAGCCAATGGTGCAAAGGGAAGACGTTTGGACATGGGAATTCTCCGAAATCAGAAAGGCGCGTCGCCCTGGATGGTGGTGCGATACAACTTGCGGCGCAGATGGCTGGGGCATCCGGCGGCGAGGTGAATCAGCGAACGGTTGTCCCAGAACACCAGGTCGTGGGCCTGCCATTGATGGCGGTAAATGTTTTGCGGCAGCACGCTGTGGGCGTAGAGCTCGTCGAGCAATTGTTTGCTCTCGTCTTCCGGCAAACCGACGATGCGGGTGGTGAAGCCCTCGCTGACGAACAACGCTTTGCGATCGTTTTCCGGGTGAGTGCGGACGATGGGGTGAACGACTTCAGCGACTTGCGCGAGTTGCTCCGGGGTCAGGGTCGGGCGCCAATTGCCTTCGAACTTTGTCTCGCTGTAGCGCGCCGTATAGGAATGCGCGGCCGAGCGGCCTTCGACGGCTTTACGCAGCGCCTCGGGCAGGCTGTCCCAGGCTTTGTGCATGTCGGCGAATAGCGTGTCGCCGCCTTCGGACGGCAGCTCCTGGGCATGCAGCATCGAGCCCAGGCTCGGCAATTCTTTATAGGAGAGGTCCGAGTGCCAGAACTTGCCGGCATCACCGAGGCCGATGGATTGGCCGTTTTCGATGATGTTGGAAACGATGAGGATTTCTGGATGCCCGGCCAGAAGGAACTGTTTGAGCACGTGGATTTGCAACACGCCGAAACGGCGGCTGAAGGCGATCTGCTGTTCGGGGGTAATGCGCTGGTCGCGGAACACCACCACGTGATGGTCCAAGTGCGCGCGATGGACACGGGCGAAGTCTTGATCATTGATCGGGCGGGACAGGTCCAGACCGATGATTTCGGCACCGACAGCGCCGCTGAATGGTCGGACTTCGAAGACTTGCGATGCGATGGTGGCGGTGCTGGTTGATGCAGGCTTTGGAGAAAAAGAGACAGCTGACATAAAAATCACTCCCACGCACGGCACGCTCAAGGGCGCGCGTCGATCAGAAACTCACGGAGGTTCCGTGTTGGTTCGTGTCGTGCGGCGCGCCGATTGGTCGGCAGGTACGCAGGGAAGTGACTTTATAGGTATAAGAATTGAAATTTAAATACCGTTAGCGAATAACTATATGGCATTTGAGATGGGGTGTCTTTGAGGCCGCCTTCGCGGGCAAGCCTCGCTCCTACAGAAGCCCGCGTCCCTGTAGGAGCGAGGCTTGCCCGCGATGAGGCCATCAGCCCCGAGCGAAGACTACCGCTCGTGCAGCGCCTCAGCCCGCGCCCGAATAATCGGCTTGAGCAAATAACTGAGCACGGTCTTCTTGCCGGTAATGATATCCACCGACGCCACCATCCCCGGGATGATCAGTAACGGTTTTTCATCCGTCCCCAGGTGGCTGCGATCAGTGCGCAGCTTGATGATGTAGTAGGTGGTTTTCTTGTCTTCATCGGTGATGGTGTCAGCACCGATCTGCTCAAGCTTGGCTTTGAGCCCACCATAAATGGTGTAGTCGTAAGCTGTGAACTTCACCGTCGCTTCTTGCCCCGGATGCAGGAAGGCGATGTCTTGCGGACGAATTTTGGCTTCTACCAACAAGGTGTCATCCAGTGGCACGATCTCCACCAGATCGCTGCCTGGCTGGATCACGCCGCCGATGGTGTTCACCAGCAACTTGTTGACGATGCCGCGCACCGGCGATGTCACCAGCGTCCGGCTGACCCGGTCTTCCAGGGCCTTGCCAGTGGCCTGGGCCTTGTTCAGATCGGTACGCGCTTCGTTGAGTTGGGTCAGGGCTTCGCTACGGAATTTACCGCGAGTCTCGTCGATCTTGCGCTGTACTTCCTTGATCGCCGATTCGGCGCGAGGGATCGCCAGGGTGGTGGCGTCCAGTTGGCCGCGGGTTTCAACCTCGGCGCGTTTGAGGCGCAAAACCTCCACCGGTGACACCGCGCCCTGAGCCACCAACGGCTCGGACATGTTGATTTCCTGGCGCTGCAAGGCCAGACCGCTGCGGTATTGAGCCTGCTTGGAGGTGAACTCGCGCAGCTCTTGTTGACGCTGGATTAACTGCTCCTTCAAGCCACCGATTTCATCGTGCAGTTGCTGACGACGACTGATGTACAGCGACTCTTCACTGGCAGCCTGAGTGGGAACTGCCTTGAGCACGTCGGCGGGGAAGTTCAGCGGACGGTCATCGACTTCGGCGCTCAAGCGTTCCACACGCAGCAGCATCGACAGTCGATCGGCCTCGGTTTCACCGACGTTGGAGGCAAACCGCGTGTCGTCCAGACGAATCAGCGGCGCACCGGCCTCGACGATCTGCCCTTCGGTGACGAACAGCTCGGAGACGATGCCGCCCTCAAGGTTCTGGATTTTCTGGATCTTCGACGACGGAATCGCCTTGCCGTCGCCCTTGGTGACTTCATCGATCACCGCGAAGTTGGCCCAGAGCATCAGGAACACGAAGAAGCCGATGATCGCCCAGATCGTCAGCCGCACCACACGCGGGGCGTCTTCGATCAGCGCTTTGTTGACCTCGGGAAGCGGCTGGCCTTGCAGCGATGCGGAGCCTTTGAAGTAGCGGCGGATGGATTCTTTGACCCCGGACTTAAGCAACACTGATCTGCCCCTTCTTCAACGCTTCCATCACGGCGGCTTTCGGGCCATCGGCGAGTATCTGCCCACGGTCGATCACCAACAGACGATCCACCAGCGACAACAGCGAAGCCCGGTGCGTCACTAGCACCACGGTCTTGTTTTCAACCACTGCAGCGAGGCGTTGCTTGAGGCGTTCTTCACCGGTGTTGTCCATGGCGCTGGTCGGTTCGTCCAGCAACAGGATCGGCGGGTTGAGCAGCAGCGCTCGGGCCAGGGCGACGTTCTGACGCTGACCACCGGACAGGTTCTGCCCACGCTCACCGACTTGCAGCTCATAACCTTGCGGGTGCAGACGGGCGAACTCGTGAACGCCGGCCAATTCCGCAGCTTGCAGCACCAATTCGTCTTCGACGTAACGTGCGCCCGAGACCAAATTGTCGCGCAGGGTACCGGCGAGCAATTGAATGTCCTGGGGCACGTAGCCGATGTTGTGGCGCAATTCGCTGACGTCGATCTGACGGATATCCACACCATCCACCAGCAACGCGCCGTCGTCCGGCTGATAGAGGCCCACCAGCAATTTGGCCAGGGAGCTTTTGCCCGAGCCGCTGCGACCGATGATGCCGATCTTCTCGCCGGGCTTGATGATCAGGTTGATGTTCTTCAGCGCGGGGTTCTGCTGATCCGGGTAAGTGAAGCTCATCTGGCGGCATTCAATGGCGCCTTGCAGCACTTTGCGGCTCAGCGGACGCTCGTCGAAATTGCGCTCCTGCGGCAGCTCCATCATCTGATCGACCGAGGTCATGGTCACACGGGCCTGCTGGTAACGAGTCAGCAGACCGGACAACGAGGCCAGCGGGCTGAGGGCACGACCGCTGAGCATGTAGCACGCGATCAAGCCGCCCATGCTCAGGTGGCCGTCGATGATCTGGTACACGCCGAAGACGATCATGATCACCCCGGCCAGTTGCTGAATCAGCAAGGTGATGTTCATCGCCAGACCGGACAGCATTTTCACCCGCAACTCGAGGCGGCTGAGGGTACCGATGGTCTGCTCCCACTGATACTGGCGTTCGCTTTCGGCGTTGTTGACCTTCACCGCATCAAGGCCGGCGAGGGTTTCGATCAGGCTCGACTGGCGCTCGGCGCCCAGGGCCATGGTTCGTTCCATGGTCGCCACCAGCGGCTTCTGCAAGGCATAACCGATCAGCAAGGCAATCGGGAACGCCAGCACCGGAATCCACACCAGATGCCCACCCAGAATCGCGATGACCATGAAGATCAGCAGCGTAAACGGCAGGTCGATCAGGCTGGTGAGGGTCAGCGACGCGAGAAAGTCCCGCAGGCTCTGAAACTCATGAATGTTCTGGGCAAAGCTGCCGACCCGAGCCGGGCGATACTTCATGGCCATGCCGACGATGCGCTCAAACAGCGTCGCCGAAATGATCAGGTCGGTTTTCTTGCCGGCCAGGTCCAGACACAGGCTGCGCAGGCTCTTGAGGATCAGGTCGAACAGGTAAGCGCCCGTGATGCCGATGGCCAGAACCCAAAGAGTCGACTCGGCCTGGTTCGGCACCACGCGGTCGTAGACATTCATCACGAACAGCGGCGCGGCCATGGCAATGATGTTGATCAGGAAACTGGCAGCGATGGCGTCGGCGTACAGCCAGCGCGAACGCTTGAGGGTGTCGCGAAACCACGAACGTGCGCGCGGGATCAGCGTGCCGTGATTGACGTCGAATTTGTGTTGGGGTTGGGCGAAGAAGACTTTGCCGCTGTAATCGTCGGCGAGCAGTTCACGGCTGACGCAAACCTCACCACCATCGCTTTCGCTGAGCAGCAAGCGGGCCTGGTCTTCACCGTGCCAGCCGAGCAGCACCGCACTGCGACCTTCCTTGAGCAGCAACAGCGCCGGCATGGCAATCGCCGGAATCTGCTCCAGCTTGCGTTGCAACACCCGCCCTTGCAGCCCGGCGCGAGCAGCCGCACGGGGCAGCAGTTCGACGCTCAGGCGTTGTTTGGGTAACGGCAGGCCGGTGGTCAGCATCGCGGCGCTGGCCGGTTTCTGGTGCAAAGTGCAAAGGGCTAACAGGCCGTCCAGTAACGGATCGTCATGCAGCGCGCGCGGATCATGAATGAGTTGAACTCGACTGACTTCTGATTCCACGCTCGACACTCTTGGCTAACAATTGAAATGGGGCAGGACTCAATTCATCCCGGGCAGCTGAACCTTGGGCTTCACGTCGTTTTGCACAACGGATGCCAATGGTGCGACCACGCCCTGACTTTTGAGTAATTCGCCCATGGTCGCCTTGATTCGGTACTGAGTAAATAACTGAATGTTTTTGATCTCGGCCAGCCGACGGGAAGCGCTGAACAGCTCGTTTTCACTGTCGAGCAGATCGAGCAATGTCCGCTCGCCGAGGCTGAACTGCTTCTGATACGCGCTGCGCACACTGGCGCTGCGATCGACATATTGCTGGGCGATCGGCACCTGGGCGTTGGCGTTGTTCAGGGCATTCCAGGCCAGACCCAGTTCTTCGTTCAACACGCGCAGGGCGTTGTTGCGAATATCCAGTGCCTGGTTCGACAGGTAGGACTTGGATTCCAGATCAGCCTTGTTGCTGCCACCGGCGAACAAATTGAAGCGCATGCGCAGCATGGCCTGCCATTCATTGTTGTGACCGTTCTGGCCGTCGATATCGTTATCGGCGGTGCGACCCAATTCGGCATCGAAGCGCGGGTAGAAGCTCGACTTGGCGGCTTCGTACTGCTTCTCGGCGGCAGCGATATCGGATTCGGCGGAGCGCAGGATCGGGCTGTTTTCCAGCATCTGCGCCCGGGCTTCATTCAGGTTGGCCGGCAACAGCGCCATGAAATCGGCGGGCCGCTCCAGTTGATCGGGCATCTGGCCGACGGCGCTGAGGTAGTTGGTTTCGGCATCAGCCAGGTTGGTCTGTTCAGTAATCAGGTTGTTGCGGGCCTGGGCCATACGTGCGTCAGCCTGATCGAGGTCGGCACCGCTGCCTACGCCGCGCTGGGTGCGCAATTTGATCTGGTCAAGAATCCGTTCGTGGTTCTTCAGGTTATCTTCGGCCAGGCGCACGAATTCGCGGCGGGTCAATACATCGAGATAGACCTGAGCGACGGTCAGTCCGGTACGTTCCGAGGTGCCCAGCAAGGAATAAGCGCGAGAATTAACGGTGGCTTGTTGACGCCCCACTTCGCTGGACGTCGCAAAACCGTCAAAAACCATCTGTGACAGACGTAAACTTGACTCGCTGCGGTTCAGCGTTTCCCAGTGGTTGTTGTTACCGGCGGCACGTGTGGTGACGCTGTCGGTGCCTTCACGACCATAACCGCCCAGCAGATCGACCCTCGGCAGGTATCCACCTTTAGCGGCCTTTAACTGATAATCCGCGGCCAATCGGCTGTTAACCCCTGCCTGGATTTCCGGATGGACATCCAGCGCCTGCTGCATGGCCTGCGGGAGGCTTTGCGCCTGAACAAAGCTGGCGGCAAGGGCGAAGGGTAGAACCTTGAACAGGTGCAAACGCATAGTTGGAGTTTCCCGGGACTTCTTGTCTTGAATCACTGCAGAACGTGGCGCTGCATCGAATGATGGCAACCGTAATGACCGTATGTCGGAAAGTTCAAAACCGGAACTGGATCACACGCTGTAGGACAGGTCGCCGCTTAAATATCAATGTGACATTACTTGGACGATTGTTTAGGATGGCTCCCATAAGGTCAATAGTTTGGCATAAAGTTAATTTCGAAAAAATATAGCCAAATTATTGACGATATCGCGTCAAAGTTATGCATCGAATATTTTGAAAGCACGTCCAGCCCCGATTGGCGAACACGCTGACCGGTTCATGGAAGTCAACTGAACGTGACACCCGGAGAGTCTTCAATGAGCAGTGTTGTTGCCATCGTCAAAAGCATTGTGGGTCAGGTTTTCGCGGTGTCGCCAGAAGGCATCCGCCGCGTACTCGTTGAAGGCGACCGGTTGTTGGTCGGCGATCAGGTAGACACCGGTGCCGCTGGTGCCATTACGCTCGAACTGGCTGATGGCCGCATCCTGGACCTGGGCCGCGACACTCAGTGGAGCGGCAGCGATCCAGGTTCCAGCACTGACCTTGCGCAAGCCACTGCACAAGCCGCGCCATCGGTTGACGAATTGCAACAAGCCATCGCCGCCGGCGTCGACCCGACCACCGCTCTTGAAGCTACCGCGGCCGGCCCTACGGCTGCGAGTTCGGGCGGCGCTGCCGGTGGCGGCCACAGCTTCGTGGCCCTGGAGGCAACCGCTGCTCGGGTCGACCCGACCATTGGCTTCCCGACTGAGGGTCTCGCCACTGCCGCGTTGGCAACACAAGACACCACCGGCGGCCAGACTGCTGACACCAGCACCAATGCCCTGCGCGAGTCGACCCTGAGCCTGAGCGCCACGCCGACCATCACCGAGGCCGGTGGCGTGCTGGTTTACACCGCGACCCTGACCCAGGCGCCGCTGACCGACCTGACCATCACCCTGTCCAATGGCTCGGTGATCGTGATCGCAGCCGGCCAAACCACCGGCACCGTCAACGTTCCGCTGGCACCGAACGACACGGTTTATAACGATCCAACCCAAATCACCGTGACCGTCACCGGCACCACGGGCGGCAGCGGTATCGTGGTCACCCCGCCAACCGTTCCGGCCGTGACCCAGGTCACCGACACCGTCGACACCACCACCGTCACACTGTCAGCGGGCTCGACCGTCACTGAAGGCGGGCAGATCACCTACACCGCGACGTTGACCAACCCGGCGCAGACGCCGGTCACCGTGACTCTGTCCAACGGTTCGACCATCACTATTGCCGCAGGCAACACCACCGGCAGCGTCAACGTTTCGACGCCGGCCAATGACGTCTACAACAACGGCAGTACCGTCAGCACCACGATTACCGGCGCGACTGGTGGCAACTTCGAAAACCTGGTGCCGAATCCAACACCGGCTGTCACCACCATTACCGACTCCGCCGACACCACCACCGTCACGCTGACGGCCGGCTCGACCGTCACCGAAGGCGGTCAGATCACTTACACCGCGACCCTGACCAACCCGGCGCAGACGCCGGTCACCGTGACTCTGTCCAACGGTTCGACCATCACCATCGCCGCTGGCAACACCACCGGCAGCGTGAACGTTCCGACGCCGGCCAATGACGTCTACAACAATGGCAGTACCGTCAGCACCACGATTACCGGGACTACCGGCGGCAACTTCGAGAATCTGGTGCCGAACCCGACTCCGGCGGTCACCACTATTACCGATTCGGTCGACGATACCGGCCTGAGCCTGACCGCCACTGGCAGCGTCACTGAAGGTGGCCAGATCACCTACACCGCGACGCTGGCCAACCCGGCGCAGACGCCGGTCACCGTCACCCTGTCCAACGGTTCGACCATCACCATCGCCGCTGGCAACACCACAGGCAGCGTGGACGTTCCGACGTCGGCCAATGACGTCTACAACAATGGCAGCACCGTCAGCACCACGATCACTGGCGCTAGCGGCGGCAACTTCGAGAACCTCGTACCGAGCACCACGCCGGCAGTCACCACCATCACCGACTCGCTCGACAACACCGGCCTGAGCCTCAGCGCCACCGGCACCGTCGTCGAAGGCGGCCAGATCACCTACACCGCCACCCTGACCAACCCGGCCGGCACGCCGATGACCGTGACCTTGAGCAACGGCGCGGTCATTACCATCGAAGCGGGCAAGACCACCGGCAGCGTGACTGTCGATACCGCGGCCAACGACGTCTACAACAATGGCAGCACCGTCAGCACTACGATCACCGGCACCACCGGCGGCAATTTCGAGCAACTGACCCCGAGCACCGAACCGGCACTCACCACCATTACCGATTCGAAAGACGACACCGGCCTGAGCCTGTCGGCATCCACCGAAGTGGCCGAAGGTGGTCAGATTCTGTACACCGCAACGTTGACCAATCCGGCCGGTACGCCGGTCACCGTGACCTTGAGCAACGGCGCGGTGATCACCATCGCCGCTGGCGCGACCACCGGCAGCGTGAGCGTCGATGCGCCTGCCGATGATGTTTATAAAGATGCCGCCAAGGTTGAAGTCACCATCGCGGACGCCGCCGGTGGCAACTTTGAAAACCTGGTGACTGACCCGGCGGCAGCGGTCACCGACGTGACTGACACCCTCGACACCAGCACCGTTTCGCTGACGGCTACCGCAGACGTTGTCGAGGGCGGCACCGTGGTTTACACGGCTTCCGTTACCGCGCCAGTAACCGGTTCGCCGGTGCTTGTGACCCTGTCCAATGGCCAGACCATCACCATTCCGGTCGGTTCGAGCAGCGGCTCTGTCAACTTCGTTGCGCCAAATGATGCACTGGCCGGTGGCAGCTCGCTGAGCGTCAAGATCGACGACGCGAAGGGTGGTAATTACGAGAGGCTGGAAGTTGACGGCAAATCAGCCGACACCTCGGTGACTGATACCCAGGACACCACCAACCTGTCGCTGACCGCCAGCGGTTCAGTGGATGAAGGTGGCCAGATCACCTACACCGCGACCCTGACCAATGCCGCCGGCACTCCGGTCACCGTGACCTTGTCGAACGGCGCCGTGATCACCATCGAAGCGGGCAAAACCACTGGCTCCGTGACCGTCGATGCTCCGAAGGACGATGTCTATAAAGACAACGGCACCGTTGAAGCGACGATCAAAGACGCGACCGGCGGCAATTTCGAGAACTTGGTCGCCAGCGATACACCGGCGGTGACCACCGTCAACGACACCATCGACACCAGCACCGTTTCGCTGAGTGCCACTTCGAACGTCACCGAAGGCGGGACTGTGGTTTACACCGCGTCCGTGACGTCGCCAGTGACCGGCTCACCGGTGATTGTGACCCTTTCGAATGGCCAGACCATTACCATTCCGGTTGGCTCGAGCAGCGGTTCTGTAAACTTCGTTGCTCCAAATGATGCACTGGCCGGTGGCGGCTCGCTGAGCGTCAAGATCGACGACGCTAAAGGTGGTAACTACGAGAAGCTGGAAGTCGATGGCAAGTCGGCGGATACCTCGGTTACCGACACTCCAGACACCACAACCCTCAGCCTGAGCGCTACTGATTCGGTCGCTGAAGGTGGCTCCATTGTTTACACCGCGACTCTGACCAACACCGCCGGCACTCCGGTCACCGTCACGTTGAGCAATGGCGCCGTGATCACCATTGCCGCCGGTGCAACCACCGGTTCCGTGACCGTTGATGCGCCGAAAGACGACGTCTATAAAGATGCCGGCCAGGTCGAAGTAACCATCAAGGATGCCGCAGGCGGCAACTTCGAAAACCTGGCGACCAATCCAGCGGCTGCGGTCACTGACGTCACCGATACCGTCGACACTTCGACCGTGAATCTGACGGCGACTTCAAGTGTGGCTGAAGGCGGCACCGTGGTTTACACCGCGTCCGTCAGCGCACCGGTCACCGGTTCGTCGGTGGTTGTGACTTTGTCGAATGGCCAGACCATTACCATCCCGGTCGGCTCGAGCAGCGGTTCTGTCAACTTCGTTGCGCCAAATGATGCACTGGCCGGTGGCGGCTCGCTTAGCGTCAAGATCGACGATGCCAAGGGTGGTAACTACGAGAAACTGGAAGTTGATGGCAAGTCGGCAGACACCTTGATCACCGATACCGCTGACACCACCAACCTGTCGCTGACCGCGACCGACACCGTGGATGAAGGCGGACAGATCACCTATACGGCAACCTTGACCAATGCGGCCGGCACACCAGTGACCGTGACGCTGTCGAACGGCGCCGTGATCACCATCGAAGCAGGTAAAACCACCGGTTCCGTGACCGTCGATGCGCCGAAAGACGACGTCTACAAAGACGCCGGCACCGTCGAAGCAACCATCCAAGATGCGACCGGCGGTAATTTTGAGAACCTGGTCGCCAGTGATACACCGGCGGTGACCACCGTCAACGACACCATCGACACCAGCACCGTTTCGCTGAGTGCCACTTCGAGCGTCGCCGAAGGCGGCACCGTGGTCTACACCGCAACGGTCAGCGCCCCCGTCACCGGTGCGTCAGTGGTCGTCACCCTGTCCAACGGCCAGAGCATCACCATCCCGGTCGGCGAAACCACCGGCAGCGTGAACTTTGTCGCGCCAAACAGCCCCCTGGCGGGCGGCAGCTCCCTGAGCGTCAAGATTGACGGCGCAACGGGCGGTAATTACGAGAAGCTGGAAGTCGACGGCAAATCGGCGGACACCTCGGTGACTGATATCGCGGACACCACCACCCTCAGCCTGAGTGCTACTGATTCGGTCGCTGAAGGCGGTTCCATCGTCTACACCGCGAGCTTGACCAACGTCGCGGGCACGCCGGTCACCGTGACCTTGTCGAACGGAGCGGTGATCACCATCGCCGCTGGCGCGACTACAGGCAGTGTGACTGTCGACGCACCGAAGGATGACGTCTACAAAGACGCCGGCACCATCGAAGTAACCATCAAAGACGCGACCGGCGGCAACTTCGAAAATCTGGCGACCAATCCGGCGCCAGCGGTCACCGATGTGACCGATACCCTCGATACCTCGACCGTGAATCTGACCGCGACGTCCACCGTCGCCGAAGGCGGCACCGTGGTTTACACGGCGTCCGTCAGCGCACCGGTCACCGGTTCGCCAGTGGTCGTGACCCTGTCGAACGGCCAGACCATTACCATCCCGGTCGGCTCGAGCAGCGGTTCTGTCAACTTCGTTGCGCCAAACGATGCCATCGCTGGCGGCGGCTCGCTGAGCGTCAAGATTGACGATGCCAAGGGCGGTAACTACGAGAAACTGGAAGTTGATGGCAAGTCGGCAGACACCTCGATCACCGATACCGCTGACACCACCAACCTGTCGCTGACCGCGACCGGCGCTGTGGATGAAGGCGGACAGATCACCTATACAGCAACCCTGACCAATGCGGCCGGCACACCAGTGACCGTGACGCTGTCGAACGGCGCCGTGATCACCATTGAAGCGGGCAAAACCACCGGCTCCGTGACCATCGATGCACCGAAGGACGACGTCTATAAAGACACCGGCACCGTTGAAGCGACCATCAAAGACGCGACCGGCGGCAACTTCGAGAACCTGGTGGCTAGCGACACCCCGGCGATCACTACCGTCACCGATACCATTGATACCAGCACCGTTTCGCTGACAGCCACCGCGAATGTCGCCGAAGGCGGCACCGTGGTTTATACCGCGTCCGTGTCGGCACCGGTCACCGGTTCGCCAGTGGTGGTCACCCTGTCCAATGGCCAGACCATCACCATTCCAGTCGGATCGAGCAGCGGCTCTGTCGACTTCGTTGCGCCAAACGATGCGCTGGCCGGTGGCGGCTCGCTGAGCGTCAAGATCGACGATGCCAAAGGCGGCAACTACGAAAAACTGGAAGTCGACGGCAAGTCGGCCGACACCTCGGTGGCCGACACCGCTGATACCACCAACCTGTCGCTGACTGCGACCGGTGCCGTGGATGAGGGTGGCCAGATCACCTACACCGCGACCCTGACCAACGCCGCCGGCACTCCGGTCACCGTGACCTTGTCGAACGGCGCCGTGATCACCATCGAAGCGGGCAAAACCACCGGCTCCGTGACCATCGACGCTCCGAAGGACGATGTCTATAAAGACAACGGCACCGTTGAAGCGACCATCAAAGACGCGACCGGCGGCAACTTCGAGAATCTGGTCGCCAGTGATACACCGGCGGTGACCTCCGTCAACGACACCATCGACACCAGCACCGTTTCGCTGAGTGCCACTTCGAACGTCGCCGAAGGCGGCACCGTGGTTTATACCGCGTCCGTGTCGGCACCGGTCACCGGTTCGCCAGTGGTTGTGACCCTGTCCAATGGCCAGACCATCACCATTCCAGTCGGATCGAGCAGCGGTTCTGTCGACTTCGTTGCGCCAAACGATGCGCTGGCCGGCGGCAGCTCGCTGAGCGTCAAGATCGACGATGCCAAAGGTGGTAACTACGAGAAGCTGGAAGTCGACAGCAAGTCGGCCGACACCTCGGTGACCGATACCCAGGACACCACCAACCTGTCGCTGACCGCCAGCGGTTCAGTGGATGAAGGTGGCCAGATCACCTACACCGCGACCCTGACCAACGCGGCCGGCACACCGGTCACCGTGACCTTGTCGAACGGCGCCGTGATCACCATTGAAGCGGGCAAAACCACCGGCTCCGTGACCATCGATGCACCGAAGGACGATGTCTACAAAGACGCTGGCACCGTTGAAGCAACGATCAAAGATGCAACCGGTGGCAACTTCGAAAACCTGGTGGCTAGCGACACTCCGGCAGTCACCACCGTCAACGACACCATCGATACCAGCACCGTTTCGCTGAGTGCCACCGCGAATATCGCCGAGGGCGGCACCGTGGTTTACACCGCGTCCGTGTCGGCACCGGTCACCGGTTCGCCGGTGGTTGTGACCCTGTCCAATGGCCAGACCATCACCATTCCGGTCGGCTCGAGCAGCAGTTCTGTAAACTTCGTTGCACCAAATGATGCACTGGCCGGTGGCGGCTCGCTGAGCGTCAAGATCGACGATGCTAAAGGTGGTAACTACGAGAAGCTGGAAGTCGACGGCAAGTCGGCGGACACCTCGGTCACCGATACTGCGGACACCACCACCCTCAGCCTGAACGCTACTGGTTCGGTCGCCGAAGGTGGTTCCATCGTTTACACCGCGACCTTGACCAATGCCGCAGGGACTCCGGTCACTGTCACGTTGAGCAACGGTGCGATCATCACTATCGCCGCCGGCGCCACCGCTGGTTCCGTGACTGTCGACGCGCCGAAAGACGACGTCTACAAAGACGCCGGCACCGTCGAAGTGACCATCAAGGATGCCGCAGGCGGTAACTTTGAAAACCTGGCGACCAATCCGGCGGCAGCGGTTACCGACGTGACCGATACCATCGACACCTCGACCGTCAATCTCACCGCGACCAGCACTGTGGCCGAAGGCGGCACCGTGGTTTACACCGCGTCCGTGTCAGCGCCGGTCACCGGTGCGCCGGTGGTTGTCACCCTGTCCAACGGCCAGACCATCACCATCCCGGTCGGCTCGAGTAGCGCCAGCGTCAACTTCACCGCACCAAACGATGCATTGGCTGGTGGCGGTTCTCTGAGCGTCAAAATTGACGGCGCTACAGGCGGCAACTACGAGAAGCTGGAAATCGACGGCAAGTCGGCCGACACCTCGGTCACTGACACTGCGGATACCACCAACCTGTCGCTGACCGCGACCGGCACCGTGGATGAAGGCGGCCAGATCACCTACACGGCAACCCTGACCACCGCCGCTGGCACACCAGTGACTGTCACGCTGAGCAACGGCGCCGTGATCACCATCGAAGCGGGCAAAACCACCGGCTCCGTGACCGTCGACGCGCCGAAGGATGACGTCTACAAAGACGCCGGCACTGTCGAAGCAACCATCAAAGACGCCACCGGTGGCAATTTCGAGAATCTGGTCACCAGCGATACATCGGCGGTGACCACCGTCAACGACACCATCGACACCAGCACCGTTTCGTTGAGTGCCACTTCGAGCGTCGCCGAAGGCGGCACCGTGGTTTACACCGCGTCCGTAACCTCACCGGTCACCGGTTCGCCGGTGGTTGTGACCTTGTCCAATGGCCAGACCATCACCATTCCAGTCGGCTCAAGCAGCGGTTCCGTCAACTTCGTTGCGCCAAATGATGCACTGACCGGTGGCGGTTCGCTAAGCGTCAAGATCGACGATGCCAAAGGTGGTAACTACGAAAAACTGGAAGTCGACGGCAAGTCGGCAGACACCTCGATCACCGATGCTGCGGACACCACCACCCTCAGCCTGACCGCTACTGACTCGGTCGCTGAAGGCGGTTCCATCGTCTACACCGCGACCCTGACCAACACAGCCGGGACTCCGGTCACCGTCACGCTGAGCAACGGCGCGATCATCACCATCGCCGCCGGCGCCACCGCTGGTTCCGTGACTGTCGACGCACCGAAGGACGACGTTTACAAAGACGCCGGCCAGGTCGAAGTGACCATCAAGGATGCTGCGGGCGGCAACTTCGAAAACCTGGCCACCAGCCCGGCGGCAGCGGTCACCGAAGTGACCGATACTCTCGACATCTCGACCGTGAACCTGACCGCGACGTCCACCGTCGCCGAAGGCGGCACGGTGGTTTACACCGCGTCCGTGTCGGCGCCGGTGACCGGCTCGCCGGTGGTTGTGACCCTGTCCAACGGCCAGACCATCACCATTCCGGTCGGGTCGAGCAGCGCCAGCGTGAACTTCACCGCGCCGAACGATGCACTGACCGGCGGCGGTTCACTGAGCGTCAAGATCGACGATGCCAAGGGTGGAAACTATGAGAAACTGGAAGTCGACAGCAAGTCGGCAGACACCTCGGTGACTGATACCCAGGACACCACCAACCTGTCGCTGACCGCGACCGGCGTCGTGGATGAAGGCGGCCAGATCACCTACACCGCAACCCTGACCAATGCAGCCGGTACACCGGTGACCGTGACGCTCAGCAATGGCGCCGTGATCACCATTGAAGCGGGCAAAATCACCGGTTCCGTGACCGTCGATGCACCGAAGGACGACGTCTATAAAGACGCCGGCACCGTTGAGGCGACCATCAAAGATGCGACCGGTGGCGGCTTCGAGAACCTGGTCACCAGCGACACCCCGGCGGTCACCACCGTCAACGACACCATCGATTCCAGCACCGTTTCGCTGAGTGCCACTTCGAGCGTCGCCGAAGGCGGGACCGTGGTTTACACGGCATCCGTATCGGCTCCAGTCACCGGTTCGCCGGTGGTTGTCACCCTGTCCAACGGCCAAATCATCACCATTCCGGTCGGGTCGAGCAGCGCCAGCGTGAACTTCACCGCGCCGAACGATGCGCTGACCGGCGGTACCTCCCTGAGCGTCAAGATCGACGATGCGAAGGGCGGCAACTACGAGAAACTGGAAGTCGACGGCAAGTCGGCGAACACCTCGGTGACTGATACCCAGGACACCACCAACCTGTCGCTGACCGCGACCGGCACCGTGGATGAAGGCGGCCAGATCACCTACACCGCAACCCTGACCAATGCAGCCGGTACACCGGTGACCGTGACGCTCAGCAATGGCGCCGTGATCACCATTGAAGCGGGCAAAATCACCGGTTCCGTGACCGTCGATGCACCGAAGGACGACGTCTATAAAGACGCCGGCACCGTTGAGGCGACCATCAAAGATGCGACCGGTGGCGGCTTCGAGCACCTGGTCACCAGCGACACCCCGGCGGTCACCACCGTCAACGACACCATCGATTCCAGTACCGTTTCACTGACTGCCACTTCGAGCGTCGCCGAAGGCGGGACCGTGGTTTACACGGCATCCGTATCGGCTCCAGTCACCGGTTCGCCGGTGGTTGTCACCCTGTCCAACGGCCAGGTCATCACCATTCCGGTCGGATCGAACAGCGCCAGCGTGAACTTCACCGCGCCGAACGATGCACTGACCGGTGGCGGTTCACTGAGCGTCAAGATCGACGATGCCAAGGGTGGAAACTACGAGAAACTGGAAGTCGACGGCAAGTCGGCGAACACCTCGGTGACTGACACCCAGGACACCACCAACCTGTCGCTGACCGCGACCGGCGTCGTGGATGAAGGCGGCCAGATCACCTACACCG
>NZ_JYLB01000004.1 GCF_001042905.1 Pseudomonas lini | reverse complement strand
GGAATTCATCTCGCATTACAACCATCGCCGTTGCCACTCCGCCTCGAACCACTTGCCGCCTGCGCTGTTCGAGCAACAGGCGGCTTAATACTCCTACGCGATGGTTTAAAAAAACTGAACCACTACACCGAAGGCTGCGATCTTTTTGCTCTTACTTTTCCCAATCCGCCTTGGCAATGTGCAAGCCATGCAGCCCTTTGTAAGCCGCACGCTCCGGCTGGCTCCAGCCTTCAAGCAACGACTCCTCCAACCGATAAATCTCCACCCCAAGCGGACGACACACACTCAGCGGATCCTGCGCATCCGGCCCCCACATGGCCAGCGACAAATCCCCACCCGGGCAGGTCGATAGCGCGCACAGCAAATCAATCTCGGCAAAGAACTCCAGGTAATCGCCCTGCTGCGCCGGGCAGGCTTTCATGAAGTACATGTCATCGTGATTCAGGCCGGTGCACTGGAAAATGTTCAGCACATCATGCACGTCAAACTCGGTCAGGCCATGGGGTAACACTGCGCGAGTCAAATTCGAGTGGCAGTGATGATGGAAGTCCTCACCGGTGAGCATTTTGTTCACATACGGATCGCAGCGCGTCCCCAGCAAGTCGTGCAAACGCCCGCCATGTTCGTCGATACCATACCCGGCCAGGCTATCGTCGGTGATAGTCACCAACGGTCGTAAGAAAGGCAGGTTCGACCAGAGCCGGTCATGGGTGCTGACATGCGCCCCTTGCAACTGCCGGGTCCGCGCTGCCCACAAGCGTTCACGCGGGTCGTGGGCATTCCAGACATTGAAGTCCCCGACTTGCGGGCCGACCGGGGTCGTGACCCTGAACACATGCCCGGCCGGCACATTCCAGGCGCGGCCGGTGCGGATCGGCACTTCGAACTGCTCGATCAGCGTGCGACCCTCTTTCTTGTCCCGGACTCTCTCGTAAAAAGCCGTGTCCACCTGCAAGGCCGAGCCTTTGCTGACTTGATAAGCCGCCGGATAGTCTTTGTACATGGCACAAATCCTCAATCAGTGATGGGAAGAAGGGGCAAGCATCTGCAACAGGAGGTGTTCGGAGTCGTCGAGATAAAGGCTCATGGCGTCCCCGGCCGCGCGCTTATCGCCGTCGGCCAGCAAGTCATGTATCTGCCGGTCACGCGCCAGCCAAGGCGCCTGAAAACGTGATTCATCGGGAGCGGTGCAAAACACCAGGCGCAATTGCGCGACGACGTTGGTGAAGAACTCATCAAACAATGGACTGCGCAGCAATCCGACGATGTGTTGGTGAAATGCCAGGCTGTGGGTGCCGACGGCTCGCCAGTCCTCACGCTCCCGGGCCAACTCGGTGGCTTCCAGGGCTTCGAGCATCCGGTCGGACTGATAATCACGCAGTGGCTGACTGGCGCTGATGGCTTGCAACTCCAGGGTGCGACGGACCTTGAACAGATCGCGCACATCATCGCTCCCCAGCCGACGCACCATCACGCCCTTGTTGCGGACATAAAGGGTCAGTCCTTCCTGCCCCAGACGGTGCAACGCCTCGCGAATTGTATTTCGCGAGGCGTTGTAAGCCGACACCAGATCGTTCTCCACCAACGCCATGCCGGGCAGCAAACGACCGCCGATGATGTCAGCGCGTAACTCCAATGTGATGTGGTCGGCCAGGGACAGTCCGCTGCTCATACTCAACGCCTCTAGATTGTTCAACAATCGTCAGCGAATGAGTAATCACTATTCGTGCCATCACCTGTCGTGAACTAGTCCTCCCAATATTTGAACAACACGCTGGCGTTCACGCCGCCAAATCCGAAGCCGTTGGACATCGCGTACTCGATCGTCATTGGCCGCGCCTGACCATGAACAATGTCCACGCCTTGGGCGGCTGGATCCGGGTTATCGAAGTTGAGCGTGGCCGGCACCACCTGATCGCGGAGCGCCAACAGCGTAAAGATCGCCTCGATCCCGCCTGCGGCACCGAGCAAATGCCCGGTCGCGGACTTGGTCGACGTTACCGCTATCTTGTTGTCCGAGCCGAACAGCGACTTGATGGCCGCCAATTCCCCGAGATCACCAACCGGTGTCGAAGTTGCGTGAGCATTGAGATGCTGCACCTGTGCCGGCGAAATGCCCGCCTGAGCCAACGCCAGCGACATCGCCCGACGCGCACCGCTGCCATCTTCAGGCCCCGCGGTCAGGTGATAAGCATCGGCGCTGGTGCCGTAACCGACCAGCTCGGCCAACGGCTGAGCGCCGCGCGCCAGGGCATGTTCCAGGGATTCGATTACCAAAAGGCCCGAGCCCTCGCCCATCACAAAGCCATCACGCCCACTGTCGAACGGCCGCGAGGCGCGCTCCGGGGTGTCGTTGTAACCGCTGGACAAGGCCCGAGCCGCCGCGAACCCGGCGAGACTAACACGATCGATCGCCGCCTCCGCCCCGCCACACACTGCAATGTCTGCCTCGCCACATCGAATCAGCCGCGCCGCGTCACCAATCGCCTGAACCCCAGCCGCGCACGCCGTTACCGGAGCCCCCAAAGGGCCCTTGAAACCGTGCTCGATCGACACATGGCCCGCCGCAAGATTGACCAGAAACGAAGGAATGGTGAACGGCGACAAACGTCGCGGGCCACGGTTGTCGGTGGTGCGCACCGCATCGGCAATCGCGCCGAAACCACCCACGCCCGAGCCAATAATGGTGGCAGTGCGTTCCTGGGCGTTGGCGTCCTGCGGTTGCCAACCGGCCTGCTCCAGCGCCTGACGCGCCGCCTCCATGGCAAACATAATGAAGCGGTCCATCTTCTTCTGCTCTTTGGGCGGTGTCGCCCGATCCGGATCAAAACCCGCCTCCGGATCTTCCGCCAAGGTTTGCACCGCCCCACCGACCTTGGTGGTCAGATCGGCAACTACCTCATCCGGTAACGCCCGCAACCCGGAACGCCCGGCCAACAGACGCGCCCAAACCGCTTCGACGCCACTACCCAACGGCGACACCAGGCCCATGCCCGTGACCACCACTCGACGATTACTCATAACGCAAATACCTCAAGCCTATTCATGGTGCCTCACTTGTAACGCGTGGCGGCCGTGCTTCTGGACAGATTCGGCGCCATCGCATGACGCGCCGCCATAAAGGCCTCCCACTCGGAGGCATTCGGCAACGAAGGAATGGTGATCAACTCACCCTGGTCCAGACCCGACAACGCCGCGTCGACCATCTCCCCCGCCTCCATGATCATGTCCGCCGGAATCTGGGACGCATCGATACCGGAGCGCTCCAAAATCTCGGTGCGTGTTACACCCGGCAACACCGCTTGAACCTGGACCCCGGTGCCTTCCAGTTCGGCGTTCAACGACTGAGTGAGACTCAACACATAAGCCTTGCTCGCGCTGTACGTCGCATTGAACCGCTCTGGAAACAACGCCACCACCGATGCAATATTGATAATCGTCCCACGACCCGCCTTGGTAAAACTGGCCGCCGCCGCCGAGGCCAGCCGCGTCACCGTGGTGACGTTCAGCTGAATCAACCGCTCCAGCTGATCCATATCCGCGTTGGCAAGCAAACCATCCGCCGCGACACCGGCGTTGTTCAGCAACAGGCTGATACTCGAATCGCTGCGCAGACGCTGCTCAAGCTTCAACACATCATCCTTTTGCGTCAGATCCGCCTTCAGTACCTCCACCTGAACCCCATGCGCGGCGCGCAACTTGCTCGCCGCGGCCTCCAGCCGCTCCAGATCACGGGCAACCAGCAACAAATCAAAACCACGCGCCGCCAACCGCTCCGCGTAAACCGCACCGATGCCGGAAGAAGCACCGGTGACGAGGGCTGTACCTTGGTTCTGGACAGAATTCATGACAATGCTCCTGGAGGATGCATGAGGAAGGCGAAGTGCCTGAATGTCAGAGCGTTTCAGCGAATGACGAATTTATTATAGGCATAATTTTAGCGCTATATGATAGTCGTAATTTTTTGTCTTCTGATGAAAGGCGTCAAATCACCCTCTGCGGCAATATGCAAAAAGGCCGGTCAATGACCGGCCTCTTGGTGTGGATTTATAAGCTTAGTTCACTTCCAGCTTCTCGCGATTCTTGTCCAGAATGGCTTTGCCGATCCCTTTCACTTCCAGCAATTCGTCGACGGACGAAAATGGCCCATTACTCTCACGATAAGCAACAATCGCCTTGGCTTTCGCCTCACCAATCCCGGACAACTCGCGCTGCAGAGTCGGCGCATCAGCCCCATTGAGATCGACCTTACCGGTTTGAGCCTTGGCGGCAACGTCCAGCATCAAGGGTGCCTTGGCAGCCTCCGGCGCCGCTGCCGGGGCGGCAATGGCCGCAATAGAGGCGCTGGTGAGCAGGGCAAAAACCAGAGAGTAGAAATAGCCAGTACGCATAAATGAAGCTCCATGACATCGATTGAGAAAGCAGCTTTTCCGAAGCTGCCTCCTAAACTTAGGTGATGTACTGGAGCTGTCAAAAATGTGTCCGTTACAGGATGTGAAACAATCAGGGCTCGAGACGGCGTTGCTGGTGGATCCAGTCGACAATCTCGCCGTCAGGGGTATAGCCGCTGACCGTTTCGCGCAGAAGCTGGCGCACGCGGGAGTAATCATCTTCCTCGACAGCCAACAACAGCTCAGTCAAACGGCCCTTGAGCACGTCCCAGGACAGATGGTCTTCGTTGGCGGACATGATCATCGGATGTGGTGTAGCAGCGACGTTATCCCCGATCAGCAACTCTTCGTAGAGCTTCTCGCCCGGACGCAGGCCAGTGAACTCAATGGAAATGTCACCGTGCAGGTTCTTCTCCGAGCGGATGCTCAAACCGGACAGGTGAATCATCTTCTCCGCCAGCTCGACGATCTTCACCGGTTCGCCCATGTCCAGGACGAACACATCGCCGCCCTGCCCCATGGAACCGGCCTGGATCACCAGTTGTGCCGCTTCAGGGATAGTCATGAAGTAACGGGTGATCTTCGGGTGCGTGACCGTCAGCGGGCCACCGGATTTGATCTGGCTGTGGAACAACGGAATCACCGAACCGGACGACCCAAGCACATTGCCAAAACGAACCATGGTGAAACGGGTTTTGTTGACCCGGGATACATTCGCCTTGTCGCCAAACAGTACGGGGGCGATTTCACGACTGAGGGCCTGAAGGGTCAACTCCGCCAGACGCTTGGTGCTGCCCATGACGTTGGTCGGACGTACGGCTTTATCGGTTGAGATCAGCACAAAGTTGGCCACACCCGACTGCAAGGCAGCCTGAGCGGTATTCAACGTGCCCATGACATTGTTGAGCACGCCTTCAGCGATATTGTGCTCGACCATCGGCACATGTTTATAAGCGGCCGCGTGATAAACGGTATCTACGCGCCAGGTCTTCATCACATCGAGCAGTTTGTGCGGGTGACGTATGGAGCCGAGGATAGGCAGCAACTTGACCGGTACCGACTCACGGCAGGCGCGCTGCTCCAATTCCGACAAGATGCTGTAGAGGTTGAACTCACTGTGCTCAAACAGCAGAAGCGTGGTCGGGCCAAGGGAGAAGATCTGCCGGCACAGCTCCGAACCGATCGACCCGCCAGCGCCAGTGACCATCACGGTCTTGCCTTTGATACAGCGCTCAAGCAAATCAGCCTGCGCTGGCACGGCGTCACGGCCTAGCAGGTCAGCGATATCCACTTCCTGAATGTCTTCAACCTTGACCCGACCGCTGGCCAGATCGGTGAAGTTCGGAACACTTCGTACGTGAAGCGGGAAACCTTCCAGCAGATTGAGAATTTCCCTGCGTCGCGCGCGGGTGGACGACGGTAGGGCCAGAAGGATTTCCTGTGCACCGGTGACGTCGATCATCTGCTGGATGTGTTTGGGTTTGTAGACCTGGAGGCCAGAGATAGAGCGATCGGCGATGCTGGAGTCGTCGTCGATGAACGCCACAGGGCGCATGACTCGGCCCATGCGAAGTGCTGCAACCAGTTGATTGCCCGCCACGCCTGCACCGTAAATGGCGACCTTGGTTAGGCCATCATCGCGACTGGTGAACGGTACATGCTGGGCGGCTGTGAACCAGTCGCCCATGAAGTACTGGCGCATGCACAAGCGCAGACCGCCGATGATGACGAGGCTTAGCCACCAGTAGTTGAAAACGATGGAGCGTGGCACTACCGTTTCGTGATTGCTGTACCAATAGACAACGACAGCCAGAATAAGCGACGAAAGGCTAACGGCCTTGATAATGGCGATGAGGGCGTCATTACCGAAATAGCGCATGACGGCACGGTACATGCCAAAACGTATGAACAAGGGAATAGCGATAATTGGGGCACAGACGAAGAGCCAAAAATGGACTCTCAAGGGGTTGTACATATCATCCAGGCCCAGACGCACGATAAACGCTAGCCACAGGGCGATCCAGACCAACAGGATGTCTGTAGCGACCTGAATTAACCTTTTTCGACGCCGAGGGAGCCCTACCAGGTACGCTCTGATTTTATCCATAAACCCTTCAAACACCTTAGTCCTCCTCTCTGCAGCCCCTTCACCTGAAACCTCAAAGGCGCGCCGCAATCACTCTAAACCTAATGACAGAGTAGTAGCTGCTTAGTTCTATACCGCTGAATCTTCCTGATTTCCGGCGCGAAATTTTATTGCCAGCACGATCAGTGGCACATAAGCCAAAATGACCCCCAAAGCTCCGTCCAGACCAAAACGTGTCACGCACACGGCTATTGGCAACAGCCAGAACAGATTGATCATGCCAACAGCGATCGTTACCGGTAAATGCTTGCCGAAGCGACGTGAGGCAAATTGGTAGGCATGACTGCGATGCGCTTCATAGACTTTCTCCCCTCTAAACAAACGGCGAAACAGCGTAAATGTCGCATCGACGATGAATACCCCAAGCAAAATCAGCCAGGCCCATAGCATAGGCGCACTCACCCACGCCGCCTGCAGAGAAAGCCCCCCCAGCACCATGCCAAGAAATCCACTGCCGGCGTCGCCCATGAAAATCTTCGCGGGTGGGAAATTCCAATAAAGGAAACCTGCCACAGAAGCGGCGAGCAACAACGGTCCCCAAATCAGGCTGTCCAGCCCTGCCAACCAATAAAGCAGACAAGCTCCCAGGCAGGCACACATCGCCTCTACGCTGGCAATGCCATCGATTCCGTCCATGAAGTTGTAGAGATTGAGTAACCACACCAGATAGAAAGCTGCCAGCACATGACCTGCCCAGCCCATATCGACATACACGCCAAACAGTGCGATTGGAGGCAAACCACCCATCCAGCCCAGCAACCAGACCGCCGCCGCAAAATGCCCCAACAAACGCCAGCGTGCGGCGATATGTCCGTGGTCGTCCATAAAACCAATCAGCGCTATCGAGAGCCCTGCCCCTGCACTCGCGAAAAAGGCAGATGGCGTAATCAGTCCAGCAGCGTACAGAAACATCAACGACACAATAAAAGCCACGACAATTGCTACGCCGCCACCACGCGGTGTTGCAACCACGTGAGAACTACGGGCGTTCGGGACATCCATCAATCTTCGAGAAATCGCGTACTTGCGTAACGCCGCCGTCAGAAAAAAGGAAATACAGACAGCCACCGGAATGAACCACGCATAATTCATTTTTGGCGAGACTCCAGAAAATGCTGCGCGGTCAATTTCAACCCTTCATCCAGACTTGCAGGTGGACGCCAGCCCAGCAGTTCCTTGTTTTTCTGGATATCGACCTGCAATGAGCCGAAAAGCCGTTGAGCTACCGCCCGTCGCCCCAATAAGCCAGCCAGGAACACCAGCAACCCGGCAGGAACGGGTACAAGCCAGGTTTTCGCCCCCAAATAAGTGACAAGGCGTCGCATCAACTGGGTCGTTGAAACATCACTATCATCGCTTACCAGAAAGACCTGATTCGCAGCGCGGGGATGATCGACACACGTATTGATCAGATCAACGACATTTTCCAGTGATACTAGGCTTCGCTGATTGTTCACCGCCCCGAATGGTAGCGGAATACCCTTGATCAACCATCGCATCATTTGCTGAAAGTTCGCACCTACACCTGCACCGTAAATAAGCACCGGACGGATGATTACAACTTCAATGGCTCCATCCTGGGCCAGTTGCATAAGTTGTTGTTCTGCTTCGCACTTGGAAATCGCATATGAATCCGAAGGCAGTGGAATATCATCTGCAGAGAACGCACGTCCTGACGCAGTAGTTTCCCCATTGACTTTGATAGAACTGATAAAGATAAATCTTTTAACGCCAGCCAGTATGGCCTGCCGCGCCAGGTTAAGTGTCCCTTCGACATTGATCGCACGAAATTTTTCCAGCGATTGCGCCGGATCCTCGTGCATGACGTGCACTCGAGCCGCCGAATGCACAATCACATTCACACCGGAAAGAGACTGAGCCCAATTGGTGGCTCGATCTATATTCGATATATAAATTTTTTGTACTACTTCGGGCAACTTGCTATTCAAATTTCTGAGCGGAGCCACAACCGATGTTTCCGGTAACGTGCAGAAATGCTTTACCAGAGCACTTCCCAGAAACCCCGTAGCACCGGTTACAAGTATTTTTTTTGACATTTCAAACCGATTTAAAAAATTGATAGCAATGGAATAATCTATCACGAAAAGACGTCATTTTGAGCGCTGAATTTGTGTGTTACCCCCCAGCCCTCCCTCCGACCGCCAAGCGTCTGGTCCGCAGATGAGGAATTCCACGCTATCGATTCAAGACGAATTTCCATCACACCGGTTGGAGCAAACACCCGGGAGAGATAGAATCCACCCAATTTTGACTAAAAGCTCACTGAGTAGAGCCTAGGCGTCTAGCCAAGATGGCTGGCGTCAGCAAGTGATTCAAAATAAATACTAAATTCAATAGGCTAGGCCTCGAAGGGAGTACATCGATGCAGCAAATCAATAATCTCAGCGCGAAAATCGCCAAATACCGAGATCAGATCGATGCATCCATCCAACGCGTGGTGTCCAGCGGATGGGTTGTGCTGGGTCCGGAGGTCAAACGTTTTGAAGCGTCCTTTGCCCAATACCTGGGCGCTGACCACTGCATAACCGTCGCCAATGGCACCGATGCAATTGAATTGGCCCTCAAGGCTCTGGGTGTTGAAAAAGGTGACGTGGTCGCTACTGTCGCCAACGCCGGCATGTATACCACCACTTCGGTCCTGGCCATTGGTGCCGTACCCACCTTCATGGATGTCGACTTCGATACCCAGGTCGTAACGCTTGCCCAAGTCAAACGTGCCGTTGAGGCAGGCGCCAAAGTCGTCGTCGTCACTCACCTTTATGGTTTGGCTATCCCGGAAATCCAGGAAATCGCCACTTTCTGCGCGGACAACGGCATTGCGCTCCTGGAAGATTGCGCACAAGCACACGGAGCCAGCCTGCATGGCAAACGTGTAGGGACATTCGGGGACGCCTCGAGCTTCAGTTTCTACCCGACAAAAAACCTCGGCGCGCTTGGCGACGGTGGCGCAGTAGTCACCAACTCTGCTGAAATTGCGCAGCGAGTCTCACAATTGCGTCAATACGGCTGGTCTTCCAAATACTGCGTGGAGCTGAGCGGAGCCAGAAACAGCCGCCTGGACGAAATGCAAGCTGCCATTCTCTCCGAGTTCCTGCCCCATCTTGATCAGGGCAATGCCCGACGCAACGAAATTGCCGAACGTTATCGCAATGAAATAAATCAACCTGACATTGTTCATCCGCAAGGGAAAAGCGATGCCTGGGTCGCTCACCTTTATGTGATCAAGAGCCCGAAACGGGACTCCCTGCAGCAACATCTGCGTGGCTTGCAAATCGCTTCCGAGGTCCACTACCCGATTCCTGACTACAAACAACCTGTATTCAAGAACGTGAACGTTGACTGCCACTTGACCAACACCGAGCGTTTGGCAAAAGAGATTTTGACTCTGCCATGCTATCCAGAAATGGAAGAGCATGAAGTCAGCGCAGTGATCAAAGCGGTCAATGGATGGGCTGCATGACGTACTCGATCATCATCCCGGTTTACAAAAACGCAGAATCCATTCCACGCTTGATTCAGGCTCTCCGCGAAATCAACGAGAGCCTGAACAACGAGGTAGAAGCGGTTTTTGTCGTCGATGGCAGCCCGGATGCATCGTTTGAGTTGATTCAAAGAGAACTGCCACACCTGCCGTTTGCCGCGCAGTTAATTGCTCATTCAAGGAATTTCGGCTCTTTCCCGGCCATTCGTACGGGCCTGATGGCAGCAACCGGGGAATATTTCGGCGTCATGGCGGCCGACCTGCAGGAACCACCGGAACTGTTGATCAGCTTCTTCCAGTCGCTGTCGAACGATGAGTGTGATGTGGCCATCGGGACACGTAACGCCCGTAAGGATCCGCTTTTCAGCCGACTGGCCTCTTCAATGTTCTGGGGCCTCTATAGAAAGCTGGTGGTCCACGACATGCCTAAAGGTGGCGTGGATATCTTTGGCTGCAACAACGCCTTCAAAGAGCAGCTTCTGAAACTTGAAGAATCTCGTTCGTCGTTGATCGCATTAATATTCTGGCTCGGTTTCAGAAGAAAATTCGTCGACTACGATCGCCAGGTTCGCCAGGAAGGTAAGTCAGCGTGGACGTTCAAGAAGAAGCTGGAATACATGATGGACAGCGTCTTCGCGTTTACCGACTACCCTATTCGTCTTTTGATCAAAATGGGCGCGATAGGCTCATTGGTCTCAGCGGCAATAGGCCTGATGGTCATCATTGCAAGAATTCACGGCACCATCGCCGTACCAGGGTATGCCGCCACCATGGTCGTGGTCCTGCTGCTGGGCACTTTGAATCTTCTGGGTCTGGGCCTTGTAGGCACCTATGCCTGGCGCGCCTATGAAAACACCAAACAACGACCATTAGCAGTCGTGAGCATGCAATTGAACAATAGGGAGCAAACTGATCATGCCTAACCCGACTATCCATCCTAGTGCTGACGTCAAAAGCTCCAATATCGGTCAAAACACCCGTGTCTGGCAGTACGTTGTTGTTTTTCCCGACGCTGTGATCGGTGCAGATGTGAACATCTGCTCCCATTGCCTGATTGAAAACGATGTCGTTATCGGCGACAGAACGACAATCAAGTCTGGCGTGTATGTCTGGGATGGACTGCGAATTGGCAACGATGTGTTTATTGGTCCGAATGTCACGTTCACCAATGACAAGTTTCCTCGCTCCAAGATTTACCCGGAAACGTTTCTGCCAACGGTGATACACGACAAGGCCTCGATCGGTGGTGGCGCCGTGATCCTCCCAGGAGTCACCATCGGTATTGGTGCAATGGTAGGAGCTGGCGCGGTGGTCACCAAATCCGTGCCTCCGTATGCGATTGTGACAGGGTCACCGGCGCGGATTACCGGATACGTAGAGAATTCAACGGCAAGCGACAACAGCGAAAAACCGAAGCTCGTTGAAAATGCAGAATTGCAAGAAGGGATTACAAGGGTTGGAGTGGGCGAAGTCACCTCACACAGCTTCAAATACGTAGCGGACATGCGGGGCGATTTGTCGGTCGGCGAATTCGAAAAGGAAATCCCTTTTATTCCGAAGCGCTATTTCCTGGTGTTTAACGTACCCAGCCAAAAAACCCGCGGCGAACATGCCCATCACAAATGCCATCAATTTCTTATCTGCGTCAAAGGGAGTTGCGCTGTAGTGGTAGATGACGGTCAAAGCCGCGCAGAAGTAATGCTCGACGCTCCGAACAAAGGTATTTACTTGCCACCCTTGATCTGGGGCATCCAGTATAAATACTCGGAAGATGCTGTCCTGCTGGTATTTACTTCCGACTACTATGATGCGGCTGATTACATTCGGGATTATTCCGACTTTTTGAAAATTACAGGCTCGAAAAACTAGTGAGCATTACCATTTCAAAAGAACATGTACGCCGATGGGTATCGTTCCTGGCAGGAGGTTTTTTAAACACCCTCCTGACCTATGGAATCTATTTATTGCTTAACATGTATATAAGCTATCAAAAATCCTATGTCATCGCTTACATAACCGGAATCGTATTTTCGTACCTGTTTAATGCACAAATTGTTTTCAATGTAAAAAAATCATGGAAAGGCTTGATGGCCTACCCTTTAGTGTATTTACTCCAGTACATATTGGCTGCTTTAATGCTTAGCCTTATGGTAGAGAGATTAGGCATACCTAAAGAAATAGCGCCGCTTTTGATCATTGTCCTGCTTCTGCCTGTAACTTACTTGCTGAGCAAAACAATACTTAAAGCTACACATCAGTCTAAGACAGAAATAGACCAGTAGGACTCAATGACAAATACAACTGAGCAAATCTTATCTCACAGGTATTCCTGGCTGCACTCGTCTGGCGTGACAAAATTCTGGATGGCACAAATCATCCCGGTTGTTTTTTTAGTATTTGCGTTGTGGTTACCCTACGGTTTCTCGCTGATCGGCCTGATAGAAGAGTGGGGATTGCTAGGAGTGTTCACAACTAGTGGACTATTCTTTTTTGCCGATACTTCTAGCCCTCTGGCTGCCCATGCACTTAGACCTTTAACGATTTTCCCTCAGGCACTTGCATACTTTCTTGACCCATACTCATTCAAGTATTGGAACTTATTACTCGCATTATCGCTATGCGTAAAAGGCTCGAGCCTTAGCTATATAACGACTCACCTCACAGGCTCCTTGAAATGGGGAGTGATCGCGGGACTGTTAATCGTAATTTACCCGGCTGACACCATGCAGTTGTCGTTTAGAGCACTCCATATAAATTGGGCGCTTAGTTCGATTCTACTTGGAACCGCTATATTCATAGCTGCTAAAAATTCGACAACGCCAATCGCGTCATATCTAATGGCAGGCCTGTCAGCCATACTATTGCTAGCCGCCTGTGCAATGTATGAAGCTTCACTATTACTGACGGTACTACCATTCCTGATTGTGTTTGCAAGATCCGGCATCAAACTGGCAATATCTCAACTACGCCAACAGATCTGGAAACACCTTATTTGGTTTACCGGCGCGCTCACTTATATTGTTTATGCAATCTATACCGCACCATTAATTAAGAGCTATCAAGGTGCTATAGCTGGCACGAACACAATCAGCACGATCAAACTCTCACTACCAAATCTGTTCTCGATTGGATTGCTGAGGACAACCTTGGGTGGCTGGTATGACGCGTTACAAATTACCACCATCGAATTCAATACATACTGGTACGCATTAAGTGTACTAGCGATAGCAACCATCATAACCCTTGCACTGCTACATAAACTTAAAAGAACAGATATTACAGCTTCACCCTCGCTAATACTTTCCACCCACTTATTGATAGCTGGCATTATCCTGGTTCTTTTAGGCTATGCGCCTTTCTTACTATCTCCTGCTCACCAATCCATAAGCCAGCGTACATTCCTGTTCGCAACGCCTGGTGGTGTATTCGCGACTTTAGCCATACTCATAGCCATAAGCAAAATCAATAAACACCTCGCCACGTGCTGCATGGCCTTTTTGATTTTCATCGGATTTTCAACACAACTATATCAATTCCACCACTATGTTAAGCTCTCAGATAGGCAGCGCAGCATTCTAAAAAACATCGTCGAACAATTTGATGGCGACATCAAGGACAAAACGTTAGTAGTTATTGACAAAACAAACCAACTCAATCACACATGGATGTTTATCAATGGAAACTTCCAAGCCACCCTTAACTATATTTATGGCCATCCATTTAATAAAGTGGAGGTATGCCATGCGTTGGGTAACGAGTGGCAGCAAATCGACAGCCTTGCACGAAAGGGGGAATGCGAAGAGACTGCTACCGAGTGGTTATTTCATTACCCAACACCAGTTAGTGGCCCAGGGATAGAAAAAGGCCCGCAACTAGAAGATAAAAAACTTGTAAAATCACAGACCGCGACCCTCTTAGTAAGCCCAGATGAAGTTACAAAAGTTGATCCACTCCGTACGGACATGTTACGTAGTGACCAAGGGCATACAGGCTCGATCTATCGTGGGTTCATCGACAAACCTAACTATCATAATTCACTAGTAAACTTTACTGACCAGGGATCCAGCGACCATTACTTCTGGAGTTTCGGTGACTGGTGGAGCATGGAGTTACCAACAGCCGGTTCTGGATGGCGCGAAGCCGACTGGGCTGTCAATAAATTTCAGCACAAGTCTTTAGCTTGGAAAAGCAATAAAAATGCTTTCCTCGACTTTAAGTTCTCGCCTTCTGCAGACCGCTATTATTTACAAGGGCTGTTCGATATAATGGTCAGCCCAGAAATAACAACCAGTATGAAAATCGAGTTAAACGGCATTGACATCCCATTAAAATGGACGGACGGAAATAAATTCAAAGCTGAGCTTGTTAAAAGCCAACTTAGAAACGGAATGAACACTATTACATTTATTAGCGACACTGATGAGAAATACTACGGTCTTGCTGGAAAGCTAGATTGGATCGAGATAAAAAAATAAACCCACTCGAAACCAACACATTACTTATCAGCACTAACAAATGACTCTGGGCCTGCGACGCTGGCCCAGAGTAAAATAAAGGATCACCAATGGAAGTACTAGCAAAGCTAGAGAGCAAACCGAATATTTATTCGTTCTGCATAGTATTTTTAACATTACTGATTACCCACCAAATTCTAGGCATTAAAGAGTTCCCCTTTGACTCTAGTACTTATTGGACGCTGAGCACTCCTGCATCTGTAGCGAATTTCCCAGATATCGTTAGGGGTTACGTCTATGCCTACCTGCTGTTTCCAATACATGCTTTAACTGATGCTATAAACGACTCAGGCCGTATTGTTTTCAGGGTCAGCACATCTGCTATCTACGCTTACCTTTTGACAGGCCCTGTGGCAAATTTTTTCCTGCAGTGCTTCGGTGGCCGCCTTACCGTTTCACGCCGGATTTTATTTGCATTACTTACAATTGGCGTTTTTCCAGGACTCTTCCTGTATCCGCTTTCTGACATGCCCGCAGTATTAACCCTTATAATCGCGATAGCATTCGCGGAAAGGGCTAAAGGAAAGTACTGGTTAGCATTCTTATTTTTTTCCGGCGCGGCAGTTAGCGCAGCTTACAATATCAGAACCATTTACATTTTTTCCTTCATCGCCTTGCTGTTTATCATTCCATTTGTATTCCTGCGTAGCAAATCATGGAGCGCTCGCAGACTTGGTATAATTGCGTTTATTTTGGGGGCTTTTATTGTAGCCTTACCACAAATGGCAATTAATAAACGCATCCATGACGTCGCCACCCCTTTAGTTTTCGCTACGGTACAAGGTAAATCCTTGATGGCGACACAATTGTATTGGGGAGTAACAATACAGCGTTATGAAACATATAATGGCGGCGACACTCCCGCACCTAGCCTATACTATAAAGACTCCGCCGGAATTACTTTGCGCTCACTTTATGAATCGCAATTCACCAACGATCCAACTATAGCCGGCTACATTTCATTGGTTGCCAAACACCCAGTACAGTTTATTGGAATCTACGGAAGGCACTTCATTAACGGTATTGATGTTCGTGACGGATTGGTTTACGCCACAAAACCTTCAATAAATAAAAGCATCGTTGCTTTTCTCTGCTTTAGTCTATTTTTTTTCGGCGCTTTGATTTTTTGTACAAGAAAAACCCCCCGTTGGATTGAGATGGCTTATCTGGCCCCGCTACTCATTCCTGTTCTAGCGATAATACCAGGTGCAGTTGAAACCCGATTCTTTATGCCTCTCTATCTGGTTTTGTTTGGATCCGTCGTTACACAGTTCGAATGGCAAGAATTTTCTAAACTGCTCAAAAGGCATTGTTTACCGATCCTTGCCTCTTATGCGTTGCTCGCCGCTTCGTTCCTAGCTGTAACAACTGCTGCCATGGCTTGCGTATCATACACCCTACCCTAATCTTCCAAGCCGGTGGACTTCCGAAAATCTATCGACGGCCTAGCCGCCGTGAACCGCTCCCGTAATTAAGTGGAAACCCTCTACTGAGAGCGCAACGGTTTCTGGTACCATATGGACCTTTTGCGCGCTCACAAGAGATTTCAGGGATGTCCACACCGACTTCGAATAACGATGGCTGCCGCTCCGATGTTGCGCTTCGCGCCGGAATGATTTTACTTGCGGTTGTCACATCCCTTTTGCTTTGCTATCGCATGACGATAGGCGTAGACCTCACGGACGAGTCCTACTACTTGTCCTTTTTGGATGGTTGGCTAAAGACCGGATTTCAGTACAGCAACGCTCTGGGGCTACATCAGACCGCTGAATTGCTGGTATTTCCTTTCGTCAAAGTCTTTGCCGCGGTGCAGCCAAACGAGGAGGGCTTAGCTCTTTTCAACAGATTTATATATCTGGTTGTGAGTCTTATCTCGGGCTTTTGCTTTTTCCGTTTCGCTCGTACTCGCCAAACATTTCCGATCGCAGTGCTTTGCGGTATCGCGGTGACGAGCTTTATCCCTTTCAGTCTTCCTTCTCCGTCGTACAACACCCTGGGCATGCTAAGCATGCTTTGCGCGGTCGCAGCTTATGCGACCTTTGCAGAAACCCAGCAGCCTCGCTGGTTAATAACATCCGCAGCAGCGTGGATGGTGTCCGTGATCGCCTACCCCACGTTCGTAGTCGTTCTGGCAAGCTTTTTGATTGCCATTGCAGTCGTACCTGTTTTAAGGCCTAACTTTCGACGTTATGTTGTGTGGTGCCTTACATTTCAGATCGTCGGACTTGGCCTCTTATTGTCTGCGTACGGCGTGAACCGTTTTATGCAGATCATCGAGTTCACCAATTCATCACTTCAAGTTTCTACCGGGCTTGGAGGAAAATTATCGAAGGCAGCTACCTTACTTGGCGCAAGCGACATCTTCGTAACCTTGTGTCTGGCATCAATCGCCATAGGTATCTTCGCGGGGAGAGGATCACGCCGCTCTCTCCACAGGTGGATTACAGGTACAGTCATTACCGGAATTCTTGTAGCTGCCAGGCTCGCAGGCCCATTTCTTTACGCTACATCGCATGATTACGTGTTCTTACTCGCGATCGCAGGGACAGCCTTCTTTCTTACTGAAGCGATCACCAAAGCTCGCAATGACCACGCAATGACTGCGTATTTTTTCGTAGGGCTCTTCGCTGGCATTGTTACGTCGCTAACCGCCACAAACAGCATCGTTAACTTCGCCATTGGCGGGTTCATCTGTGTCTGCGTGTTTCTTCTCGCCATATTCCCGAAAAGAGAAGTTGAGCGTCTTTCTCACCTAGCGCTCCTCTGTGTCGTCGTCGCTCTTTTTTTAATAAGCAACTTTAACTTCATTTACGGGGAAGTTGTGAATCCGTTAAGTTCGGCACCTGCGAAGCGAATCGAGAATGGGGTCTTTGCCGGCCTGCTTACTACCGAAGATAAAGTCCGGGCTATTAGCCAGACCACTGAGCTTTTAGCAACAATTCCCGGCGATTCAGTCGCAGTGATCGGACGGTTTCCTAGTATCTATTTACTCACTCGAATGCGGCCCAAAACGCTGTCAACATGGGATTTCAGTCAACAAAACGGGGCCACTCCCAAGATCGAGAGTGCAATCTCTAGATTTTATGGACTCGACGCCAACTTACCGTCAGTGGTATTGAACGTCACCGATCCCTGGACGGTTGCTCCGTCAGAGTCCGGCAAGCAGTTGCAGGCGCGTTATGTACAGACCTCCCACATAGATACTGGTCAATGGAAAATCGACGTACTTGTTCGGCCGCCTCTCATGAAATGACTCGGCGCGACGGGGCTCCACAGCCGTTCGAAACTGCCTCGTGACACCTTGGCGGCGATTGAGCGCGACAATACCATTTACGAGCACCGCTTCCCGCTTCGCCTGGAGTGGTGGGTACCTCCACGGTTGTTCGTGCATCCATTCCAACATGAGCAACCGGTTAGAGGCGGCTCCGTGCCGGTAGATATAGATCGACTGGAGCGAGTAATGCGATGATGCGCCCGGCTAATCGGGCCCTGGCGCCTGACGAGGTTGTTGCCCTTGTTGCTCTCCCATCAGTACATCAATCCAGAGCAGATTCGTAGGTTGGAAGCGGATGGCGAGATACTTCTGCTGGGAAGGTTGTTGGAGCAGCAGGGCGTCAAGCGCCCTACGCATGGACCTTGCTTAGGGATTACGAAGCCTTGCTGCCCTAGAACCGCGGAAAAAATGGCAACACGAGAAAGACTTCGTAATCTCACTTTCCATCGGCCTCAAGTACGTACAGCAATTGAGACCTTCATTTACCTAGCGGTCGTTTATACCTAGCTCAGGTGCAATTGCCTTCATTGCGAAACTTGCACCATGGGGAGTGAAATGAACAATATCTAAATAGAACGCTTCACCACTGGATGCAGACTCTCTCATGAGACAACCGTCTTCGTTGCACATCTTTTCAGCAATAGATATATAAAGCGCACCCGACTGTTGAGCCATAGATCGCAGATTTTGCTCCGCAATCTCTGTTCGGCTATCAAGCCCCTCCTGTACTTGAGCGCCATGGCCCATCCCATATTTGGCGTAATCCAATCGCTCCGAAGGGACCCGATGTAGAGGATCACTACTCCACAAATTGAAGGCTATGCGAGACGGCGTATCTTTCCATGCAGGGGACGGCCCCAGGATTATCACCCTGCGCACTCCCGTGCTTTGTATTTGCTTGATCGTAGAAGGCAGAAGCTCCCTGGCATACTCCCCCCACATCCCGGCTAGAATCACCGTGTCGGGCACCAGCTCCCGAACTTTTTCAATCGTCCACTGATTATTGCGGCTGCATGCCAAATTACCTCCCTCGTAACCAATCATTGGGGGGCAGGCCGAGGAAGTAAATTGTGCGAGCCGGAATTGACCGCTGCGATCTGCAAGACCACGCAGACCCGAATAAATGGCAGCTGCCCCTGAATCCCCCCACAATACCCACAACGGTGCAGTCCCTTTATCTATGCACTCTGGGGCGTACTGCGATGCATCCTGCCCTATATCCATAAAGCAAACTCGATTACGCAACGCTGCGCGATAGCCGTCGAGATTGTACTCAGTTGCCCGTTGAATAATTTCGGGATAACGGGATGCGAAACCGCCAGACTTTAATATACACCCTGATATGACGGCTGCCACGAACATGGAAACGCATAGAACGGAGACTTTGAATCGTGTACGCGAGCCTGAACGAAATGGCTTTTCAATATAAAGATAGGTGAGGGTCGCCAGCACAGCACTCGCAACCAATACCCCCAAGCGGGCAGACCAAGGTAAACCTTCCGGGTAGGAGCTTCTTGCAAACGTCAACAACGGCCAGTGCCAGAGATAAAGAGGAAAGCTGATCAACCCTACCGCAATCATCGGACGGCTACTGAGCAACACTCTGTTGACCCATGCACTTGATCCTGCGGCTATTAGCAGGATGGTACCCACGGTCGGAAACAGCGCCCACTTGCCAGGAAATGGAAGCGTGTCTTTAATCCGAAACATTGCATAAACAATGAACAGTAGGCCAATAATTGAAACAGCCGAGCGCACCTTTGCTGAGCCGAAAGTCGACGTAACAACCGCGAAGTACCTGTTGTGTGAAATAGCTTTGGTACCGGAGTCGGATGTAAGACATGCCAACGCAGCTCCGATGATCAGCTCCCAACCGCGAGAGAGCGGAGAGTAAAAGGTCGCGGTTGGGTGCTCATGAATCCCAACCATGTTCATCGCAAAGGATGCCAAACCAATAAGCACTACAATTGGCAGGAGGGGGATCCGCAAACGCCATCCAGCCCACAATAATAGTGGCCAGACAACATAAAATTGCTCTTCAATTCCTAATGACCAGAGATGTAATAGAGGCTTCAACTCTGATGCCTTGTCGAAATATCCTGCCTCGCTCCACAATACAAAATTGGAGACAAAGCTGGCCCCCCCCAAAACATGCTTTGCCAGAAGGGCCAAGTCATCAGCCAGCATCGTATTCCAGCCGAATACCAAGCAACTGGCTAATACGGTCACAAGTGCAGGGAGTATTCGACGTATGCGACGAGAATAAAAGTCAGCAATGGTGAAAGTCCCCTGATACAACGTAGTCAGAATAACCTTGGATATGAGATAACCAGAAATAACAAAGAAAATATCAACGCCTACAAAACCGCCACGCAGCACCGTTGGGAATGCATGAAAAATCAAAACAGCCAGAACAGCAATAGCACGAAGACCATCGATATCAGGTCTGTACCCAATATGTCTTATTGAACCACTGGTAATTTTTGAAGGAGATATTGCGGTTTGAGTCTCACTAATGGTCATCGTTTTTCACCAAAGCACGATCTTGTTCGGTTTTAAGTTGGGCCCATTCCATACTTGAAGTTCGGGCACCGTATAAGGCTCGGCGACGGTTGATTTCGCTCAAAACCGTTGGAATAATATCATGTAACCCGATCATCACGGCAGCGGCTGAACGCCGTTTCGGCATGAATTTTGCCAATAATCGATTTCATCGGCTGTTTTGAAGGTTTGGTACCGATGTAGATTTTCCCATCAACGATCATATTGCCTGCCCAAGTTATATCCTGAAAAGCCGAGTGAGTGTTCCGGGAGTTTCACAGTGTCGTTTTCTCTTCATTGACACACAGTCTTAACCGCGCCATCAAACCACTCAGCACCATTGTCTGCTCTCCGCTGCCGGGACGACACATATCGTCCGCGTAATTCACAATCTTTGCATGCAGACATTTGGCGCACTTGCTTTCATCGAAAAACGAAAAGGCGGGAACAGTGGTGGGTATCAGGCCACAAAAATGAAGTAATTGAGCCGCGAACGACCTCCACACCAGCATGATTTGTCATACCCCCACCTCACGCGCTGATAGGCGGGGTTTAAGGACCAGTTACAGATCATCATTTACGGGGTTGGTTTTCGGCCTGCGGCAACACCCTAGGTCTGCATACATATCCCTTGTCGACAATAACCATCATCAAGCTCCACAACGCCATTGAGTTCACTAACTGACAGCAGGGTTAAGATTTTAGTCGTTTGGAAATCAGCTGGTTATATAATTCTAAATATGAGTCAACCATCGTATCGGCTCGAAATAACTGTTGATATCGCTCTTGGGCGCCTTCTCCAAGCTTAGCAGCCAAAACCGGAGCATCCCACAGCCTACGCATCGCCCCTACTAATGCCCCCACATCCCGCGGAGGAACCACCAAACCTGTTTCCTCATTAATATTTATATAGGTAGTCCCGGTCCCAATTTCGCATGAAATTAGCGGCTTCCCATACATAGCACCCTCAACCAAGGTTACTCCAAATGCCTCAGAACGTAGGTGCGACGGAAAAATAAGGCCGTAACACAGTTGCAGAAGTGCCGCTTTATCCTCGTCAGGCAATCCACCTAAAAACTTCACATTAATAATATGTTCGCGATCACATTTATCTTTTAACTCTTGTTCAAGTGGCCCACAGCCTAAAATCACAACCGGAATTCCAGTTATTTTTGCGGCATCAAGTAAATAATCTAGCCCCTTATAGTAACGAAGTGCTCCTACGAATAGAAAAAATCGTTCTCCAAGAAGAGCTCTCCACGTAGCCACTCGTGTTTCGTCGGCGACGGGGTAAGTCGTGGAATCTATGCCAATCGGAATGACACTGACCTTATTCTTAAACCGATTAAGTACGGAACTAGTTTCCAGGTAGTTAGGCGATGAAGCGACAATCGAGTCCACACTGTTCAAAAAAGCACTCATCAAAGGCGAATATAATTTGAGCAGCCTCTCTTGCTTTACAATATCTGAATGATATGAGACTACAGTAGGAACTTTCACTCCACTAGCGAAATGCACAAGATCCATGAATGGCCAAGGAAAATGGTAATGAACGATATCTACCTGTTTAGATAACTGTTTAAAAGCACTAATGGCACCTAATGAAAAACCCGTAGAAGCTATTTGAATATTCTCATACGCACGATGAACCGTGTGATGAGCGAACACCTCGCTATGTGCGGCTCCCCGCTTACTAAGATAAAGGACCTGAGTGTCGATGCCGTGGCGCACACCACCCTCTGCAAGTTGGAATATAACCTGCTCAATGCCACCCATTGTTTCTGGAAAATAGGTTTTGAAAAAGTGTAGGACTTTCATTTAACGCCGCACTCTTCTTACCGGGACACCTGTGTACACACCGCTTTCGGTCAAATGACGAGGGACACACCCGCCAGCACCAATTGTCACATCACTAACAATAGTTATAGCGTCAATAACAGTTGCGCCAGCGCCTATAAAACCACGTGCCCCGAGAGTGCTGCGCCCGGCAATCGTCGAACCTACAGACACATGACAGAATTCCTCGATAACACACTCATGCTCCACAATCGCTCCGGTATTGATGATACAACCGGTGCCTATCTCGGCCATAGGGCCTATATGTGCGTGGTGTCCGATAAAACTGCCAGCACCTATTACAGAGCCAACCCCAATTGTCGCTCGCGAAGATATTAATGTGGCAATGGGGATAAAGCGACTCTGTAGCCATTGAAATTGCTGAGCGCGTTTGTGATTGTCGCCGGATGCCGGGAATGCAGCCCAATCCGCTCCGAGGTCAAAATCGAACATTTTTTTAACAGGAAATGAACAGAACTCTTCGCCGTCTCGAGCGTTTTCATCAATAAAACATAGTGATTTTACACCGATGGATAGCGCAACATCAGCAACGCTTCTAGCGTGTCCTCCAAAGCCAATAATCAATAATCCATTCGGGACGACTATTGGTTGATTGTTCATTGATGCTGCCCTCCAGAGGAGATCAAATCCAAAACATTGATATGTTCGTCTACCACATCAGTCCAGGTTCGTTGGATAAGCCGCTGATATGTTTCCGATTGTAGTGCCACAAGCTCATCGCGGTGCTCAATGGCCCACTCGATACGATGCGCCATGTCACGCCAGTCATAAGGATCGAAGAACATCTTAGCTTGCAGCTTTTCGTCAACCAGAATTTCTTCCGTGACCGCGATTCTTGCCATTACGACGGGGGTACCCACTGACAAAGCCTCGGTAAAGGTAAAAGGACACCCGCCTTCACTTAAACTTGGATTTACTGCCAAATCAGCCAACTTGTAGCACGCGGCCAACTCCTGGATACTTAATCCGTATAGACATAAAACGTCATTCTGCAAGCCATGCTCAGATATGAATTTTTTGACAACGGAGAACTTATCAGGGTCTCCTGTCAAAATCAATTTATGCGACAAAAATTTATTTCTTAACAAATACTCATACGCCCTCAACAGCATTAGAAGATTTTTATTCGGTCTAAACTGGCTGGCATAAAACAAAAATTTGAAACTGGAATTTTTAAAACCAGACGTATAATGTCTATTACTAGACTTATGCATGGCCGCTGATAGTAATGTCCAGCAATAATGCTTAGAGGTCTCCACCAAATCGGAGAAGCCTCGAGTTGTCACCCACTTGTGCAACATATTAGGCGCATGGTGAATTACAGTAACATCGGTAGGATTTACAGAATATTGGTCAACCAAGGTTTCCCACTTAACCGCTTCGCTATACGTAATGAAATGCTGACCGGTCTGAATGGAACGACGAACAGACTCAAATGTCTGCATGTAACGATCACCGCCTAGTCCTGAAAATTCGACAGGAAAATCTGAAAGCACCACATCAGGAACACACATTAGTCTTGGTGTATTAATCTTGTTAAATGCCGGCCAAAAAGCTGTTGGGCTATACCAAGCTTTAACCTTGCTCTGTCCGTTTATCAGTTTAAGCATTTTTTCGGATTCTATACTTTCCATGCGCTTATAAAGCCGAAAGACAAATGCGTCGTCCTTTGGCTCTTGCACTGCGCCTCCGAACCTGGAAGATAAAACTCTGAAGCGCTTGAAAAACCGAATTAGAATCCATCGTACGATTTTGGGAGCCCTGACTATTCCCAAACCAATCAATACAGCAAATACGACAGGACTAATGACTATGACTGCCGCTAAAGCTACCAATCCCTCGATAAGAAGCCCCAGGACACCAAGGAGGCTTTGTGTAGTGACCAATCGCTGTTCAACATGATTGCTCAAGGAATTCTTTAGCGCAGTCATCCTCTCATTTAACCATCGAACAACTCGAGATTTGTTATTTCTCTTTTTACGTTCAAGGTAAGCTTCGTAAACCCGAAGCACTACAGGCTTCTTCGCTGGACTGATTATTTCAAGTGTTTCCTCAGGAACGCCTTCGCTAGCGAATAATTCAGCAATGCCCTCTCTTGACCAACTCGGACATACTAAGACAAATCTCACGTCTTCTCGTAGCGAAGCACCCTTCACGAAGGCAGCTAGGTATCGACCTAGTCCTTCATGCCTCAAATCCAGACCGGGGGCATATGCCAAGTATATTCCATAGTATTTCATAGACATTCTCTGATTACTTCCCAGTACTTAACACCGAGTTTCTCCACATGCTGTTCGCTTAGACGTGCAACACCTGGTAGCGTAGCGGACCTCGAAAGATGCGTTAACTCCATCTCTTTTAGCTTACGCCCCATCTCTCTATAATCGCTTGAATCCATCCACTCCAGATTCAAAGAAAACTGCTCATCGATTTCACGCATAGCAGGGTAATCGCTACTCAGCGTCGGGACGTTTAAATAAGCTGCTTCAATCGCGCTAAACGTTCCATTATCAATTTTTGCGGTATGCCACAGAAATGCTGCGTTACCAAGGACATACCGGTATTCAAAATCAGGCAGCTCACCAAGAAAATGAACATTCTTTTTGAGTGCTTCGCTTGATTTGACTAATTTTATTGCTCCACGCAAGTGGGCCGCATCGCTTTTTAACAATTTTTTAGTACTGACACCAGTAATATGACAATCCATTTTTCCGTCTAGACTGTCGTAGTAGAAGCCAAGGGCCTTGAAAGCATTTTCATGGTTTTTATGAGCAGCTGCGTTCGTAGTCCACACAAAATATGGCTTAGTATCTGACCGTCGTGTAATCGCACCTAGCTTCTCATCAGAAAAATCTGTGGCTAGCATCGGCAATTTGACAACTCGCTCGTGATCTACCCCTGCATATTGAATTACATCTCTCTTGGTAAACTCCGTCGTCACAATTACTTTTTGCGCCAAACGAACAGCGTCAATGAAGGCGCTATCCCGTATCGTAGAGTTGTCCTCGTAACGCTGTAAGTAGTCGTACACCACAAATAAACATGGCTTCAGCGGTAGCAATGGCGCCGATACCCGATCAGAAACTACTACCCAGGCATCACAATCTAACAATTGCTTAATACCGTCATCAACGCATAGATACTTGTTGTAGGTTGGTTCCCAACCGTCATGCCCAGCATATCTCATTGCACGCCGAGCTCTGGGATGATCCAAACTTTCCCAACAAAACGCTCGCCGCTGAATTTCGGGACTTATATCCTTAAAGTCCTCATCTTGGTAACTATCAGCGCTTTCCAAGTGCAGTAAAATTACGTCTACAGGCTCGCCCCAATCTCTGCTACCAGAGAATATTGCTTGTGCGATGAGTTTCGCGCCTCTAAGGCTTCCACCCCGATACTCGACAGGAACAATTACCGCAATCTTTTTTCTTTTAATAGGAAGCGGGCGTTGCTCTAAACGAATGAGCGCCAAATCCGATATTATCTTGTCCATTCCAACGCGCCATGCATCCACGCAACGATCTGCGTGCATGGGCTCAAGCATCACCGCCTGAGTTTCACGAATTCGTCGAATTAGATCGACATCATCATTCAAGATTCTCCGGATTTTATCCTTAGCTTCAGCGATTGTTTGGCATCTACCCGGTAAACCTATACCTCCCATACGATCTAATATGCCGCCCGACATAAATACAAGAGGCATGCCAACTCTTATAGCTTCATAAGGGTGGTAATGAATATGATTCGGTTCACGAGAATGGTAAAACATAAGCCGACATTCTCGCATGTTTTTATCATGCTCTTCATGCGTCACAAAACCCAGTACATTAGGATCGTCAACTTCAATAGGTTGAGCCCCCCCAACCTTATAGGGGAAATCGCCGAAATCACGCGTAAAATCATTATAGATCTGGCCGTAATAACTGCTTGGACCTATGTCTGGGCAAACGAAAAAGATAACCTTTTCACGCCCTTTCCATATATCATTAATACTGCAGTTACTTAATCCTAGCGGTAAAAAGACTTTGCGTCGCTGAAGATATAAAGGTTCAACATTCGCGAGGTGTTCATATGCAATGCCAAACCAGAGACGGCGCCCTAGTCGTTGAACGGATTGGCTACCATGCATCATGGCCCTGACAACAACCGAATAGTTTACGTCGACAGGTTGACCATATGCTCGCCAAATAGCAGCGCCTTGAAATGATCGGGACACTTCGCTCATAAAACCAAGCGACTGACATATAAAAAAACAGATATCAAAATGCTTATTAGCTATCGCCCAAGCTTCTTTCGTAGGCGATTTATACCAATTTTGGGCATTCAGTATCTCTAGCTCATCGCGTGGCACAGTCAGATTATCGTCTTCGGAATAATCAATGCTTGCCGAACGAAATCCGATTTCCTGAGGAAATGATTTAGGAAGAAATATTTCATTGATGCCCATCGCTTTGAGCATCGGGATCTCAAACTTTCGTGCGGCCCCGTGATTCAGAAGCCACATGACCCGCAATGGTTTATCCGACATTATTCAGTCCATTAATAGATGCATATTCAGCAATGGCCGCTTCAATATTTCCATCAAACATCAATGTACCATGATGGAAAACTAACCCACGGGTACAGATCGATCTCAACGCCCCCAGATCATGAGAAGCAAGAACCAGGATCTCAGCTTGTTCGATCAAACTAGTAATTCGTGCTTTGGCCTTAGCCATGAAGTTGGCATCCCCAGCCCCGATAACCTCGTCAAGCAACAGCACGTCGCCTCCAACGGTCGTAGAGATTGCAAAGGCCAGGCGAACCTGCATTCCAGCAGAGTAGGTCTTTATCGGGTAATCAATGAACTCGCCCAATCCTGCAAACTCAACGATCTCGGCCTCTTTTTCGCGCATGAAGCGCGGCGTCAGGCCGAGTAGCAAGCCGCGGTAGAGGATATTTTCCCGGCCTGTAGCATCGGGCTCAAAACCAAGACTCAAATCGAACAAGGAGCGAACCTGCCCAACCACCTTCAACGTGCCACTGGAGATAGGATAAAGGCCTGCAACAGTCTTGAGAAACGTACTTTTGCCTGCGCCGTTATGCCCTAGCAGGCCAACACGTTCGCCACTGACAATTTCGACACTCACATCTTTTAGTGCATGTATGTCTGCAATCCCAGTGTTTTGCGGACGTTGGCGCAAGAGCCCGGCCATCAAAGACTTTACCGATCTGTCTTTGTAGGCTACTGCCGCGTAGTGAAGATTGACACTACTTAGTGAGATTCGATTGTTTTTCATAGATAAAAAATCACTTTACGCTCAGACTTTTTGCCGACCATGATCGCGATCAAGGCAAAGAGCAACGCGGTGCCCAAGCTGAAAGCATAGTTTTCAAACGTCGGCCATTGGCCCTGCAACAGAGGCGCCCTGATGATTTGGAGGATGTGGTAGATAGGGTTGTAGTCAACTAACGCATGAAGCCCTCCGTTTTGGAACATCTTGGCTTCGAAATACACAGGAGATACGAACCACAGCGCCTGCATCACAAGCCCAAGAGCATGAGGGATGTCCCGGAAACGGGTACTGAAATAGGCAAGGATCGTTGACACCGGCCAGGCAATCATCGCCAAAACCGGAAAAATCGTTAATGTAGCCAGCCAGCTCCACCCAAAGTTTTGCGGCATTATCACCAATACCCATACGTATAACGAAACACTCGCCAGCATGAGCACAATCGAGCTGCCTACCACTGTACGAAGGGTGTATATGGCTAATGGGTGATTACATTGCTTGATATAGGCATCAGCTTGCACAAAGGATAGTGAGCCCCCCACCGTATTGGCGGCGATGTAATCCCAGACAATAATTCCTGATAGTACATAGGGGGCGTACGTCACAATGTCCGCGTTAAATATTTTGCTAAACACCAAGCTTAATAATAGTGTCAACCCGAGCGGCTGGATGATTGACCACATGACGCCAAAAAAAGATCGCCTCCATCGCGAGCGTAGATCTGATAAGGCAAGGTGCACCCAAAAGTAACGGGCCCCCCAAACGCGGGAAAAGTACGAAATCATTACTTCCTCTGGATTTTTAGTTACAACGCCAGCCAATCCTGGCGCTGCACTTGAAGATATCCAGGGTTTGCACTCTTCCCCGGATCACTATTAAATCAGGCAGAAAAGTACGCCCTGATTTCGTCTGCAACCTGCTGCACCTGTTCTCGGCTCAGGGTCGGATAACTCGGAAGGTTCATCCCTCGCGAGCTAAGGTCCTGCGCTACCGGAAAGGTTTCCTCCGTCTTGCAATGCGGCATGTTATGAGCAGGAGCGAACAGAGGGCGTGTCTCAATGCCCTTGTTCTTCAAATGATCACGCAATGCCTGGCGCTGACTCGGATCATCCAACAGCACCGAGCACATCCAGTAGGAGTGACGTGTACCTGGTTGCTCTGCATGCATCTGCAGCGGAAGCCCTTCGAGTGCTTCGCGATACCAGTCCGCAACCTGCCGCTTAAGCGTGATGATCTCGTCTGCACGTTCCAACTGGGCAAGGCCGATTGCTGCGCAGATGTTGGTCATCCGATAGTTGAACGCCAACTCGTCATGCCAGTACTCGCGGGTCTTGGACACACCCTGGCTTTTTAGGTGACAGGCTCTTTCGTGAATGTCCTTGTTTTTGGACACTACCATCCCACCCTCACCGGTGGTAATGGTCTTGTTTCCGAAGAAGCTGAACGTAGCGACATCACCAAAAGTCCCTACATGCTGATCTTTGTACAGAGAGCCAAAGGCTTCTGCACAGTCTTCAATCAGCAGTAGATTGTGCTCTTTACACAGAGCAACGACCTCATCCATGTCACATGCCAGACCGTACAAGTGCACGACCATGACGGCCTTGGTTTTAGGCGTAATGCGGCTTCGGATGTCTGGAACGCTGACGTTCCAGGTATCCGCCAGGGATTCAGCGTAAACGACACTGGCCCCGGTTTGCATGATGGTGTTGACGGACGCCACATAAGTGAGCGTCGGAACAATCACCTCATCGCCAGGCCCAAGCCCCAGAGCAGCCATTGCCAAGTGCAGGGCAACAGTGCCATTGCTCACCGTGGTCGCATGTTCGGCACCGATGTATCGGGCGAACTCGCTCTCAAAGCGGGAGATAAATTCTCCGCGAGAGGAAATCCAGGTCGAATCAAGACACTGGTTTACATATTCCTTTTCGCGTCCGCCCAGAAAAGGCTGATATACCGGTATCATCCCAGCCCCCTTATTCCTGACCCTTGAAGTATTTAAAGCCGTGTTCAGCGACCAGCTTGTCGCGTTTGGCTTCACTCATATCTTCACGCATCATTTCTTCTACCAACTCATTGAAGGAGGTAGTTGGTACCCAGCCTAACTTGGCTTTGGCTTTGCTTGGGTCACCCAACAGCGTCTCAACTTCGGCTGGACGGAAATAACGCGGATCGACGGCAACGATACATTTGTTGGTTGCGACGTCGTAACCTTTCTCGTCTACACCCGTACCTTCCCAACGAATCTTGATATCGATTTCCTTCGCTGCAACCTCAACAAACTCCCGAACCGAATGCTGCTCACCGGTCGCGATCACAAAGTCTTCCGGAGTTTCTTGCTGCAGCATAAGCCATTGCATTTCCACATAATCACGAGCATGACCCCAGTCACGCAGGGCGTCCATATTCCCGAGGTACAGGCAATCTTGCAGATCGACCTTGATACGTGCCAAGGCGCGAGTGATCTTGCGGGTTACGAAGGTTTCACCGCGGATGGGCGATTCGTGGTTAAAGAGAATACCGTTACAGGCATACATGCCATATGACTCACGGTAGTTCACAGTGATCCAGTAGGCGTACATCTTGGCGACGGCATAAGGGGAACGCGGATAGAACGGCGTGGTTTCTTTCTGTGGAATTTCCTGAACCAGACCGTACAGCTCGGATGTGGATGCCTGATAGAACTTGGTCTTTTTCTCAAGACCAGCGATGCGGATTGCTTCTAGGATGCGCAATGTACCCATGGCATCAGTATCAGCAGTATATTCTGGCGATTCGAAGGAAACCGCAACGTGGCTTTGCGCCCCGAGGTTGTAGACTTCATCTGGTTGTACTTCTTGCACGATACGAATCAGGCTACTTGAATCGGTCAGGTCGCCGTAGTGCAGCTTGAGATCATAGCCTTGGTTGTGCGGGTCGTGGTAGAGATGGTCAATACGCTGAGTATTGAACAGGGAGCTACGACGCTTGATACCGTGTACCGAATAACCTTTCTTGAGCAGGAACTCAGCAAGGTAAGCACCATCTTGACCAGTAATACCCGTAATCAACGCTACTTTCTTGTCGCTCATTTTTTCACCAATTTAAATTAATCAATCGAACAGTATGTCTCTATCAGAGAGCCAACTTATTGCTGCCCCTCACCTTCCTTGTGGAAGTGAGAACCGTTTTGTCATTCCATATATCTACTGTTCAGCAGTCCCTCAATTTCTTTGACTTTCAACGCCACAAGCGCTGGATTCCCTCTGCTTTCCACATTCAACCTCAACAGAGGTTCTGTGTTCGAACCCCGGAGATTAAATCGCCAGTCAGGAAACTCCAGACCGACGCCATCGGTTTGATCAAGATGAGGCCCTTGAGGTAAATAATGTGCCAGGACCTCCTCTAGCGCCGCAGATACATCATTCACTCGATAGTTGATTTCACCGCTGCACGGATAGGCGGCAACGCGCTCATCAACAAGCTGGGCTAAGTTTTTTCCCGTCGCAGACATCAATGCGGTTACCAACAGCCAGGGAATCATGCCGCTGTCACAATAGGCGAAATCCCGGAAGTAATGGTGAGCGCTCATCTCACCGCCGTAGATTGCATCCTCCAGACGCATGCGCTCTTTTATGAAGGCGTGGCCGGTCTTGCATTGTACTGAAACACCGCCCGCCAATCGAACCTGATCGATCGTGTTCCAGGTCAACCTTGGGTCATGGATGATCCTGGAGCCGGGGTTTTTCTTGAGCAGCATTTCTGCCAGCAGACCGACCAGGTAATAGCCCTCGATGAAGCGGCCTTCCTGGTCGAAAAAGAAGCAACGATCGAAGTCACCATCCCACGCAATCCCCAAATCGCAGCCGTTTGCCAACAACGCTTGGCGTGTCAGCGTGCGGTTCTCTGGAAGAAGCGGATTGGGTACACCGTTGGGGAAATCGCCATCAGGCTCGGCGTTGATGATCACCCATTCGAATGGCAACTTTTTGACCAATTCCTGCAGCACAGGGCCGGCAGCGCCATTGCCCGGATCAGCAAGTATTTTCAGCGGTTTGAGATCAGCCACATTGACGTAACTCAGAAGATGTTCGATGTAGGCCGTCTTATCCAGCTCGAATCGAACTTCGCCGGGGCCTGCAGCCAAGGCACCCAAATCACCACTTGCCACACGGTCGCGTATGGCATTGAGCCCCGTGTCGCCGCTGATCGGTCGAGATTCAGACTTTACAAGCTTCATCCCGTTGTAACCCTTGGGATTGTGGCTGGCAGTGATCATTACTCCGCCGTCCGCCTTGAACGCGCTGGTTGCAAAGTAGACTTCTTCAGTTCCGCACAAACCGATATCAATGACGTTTGCGCCCGCCTCCAGCAATCCACGCGTCATCGCCTCTGCCAGCATCGGGCTTTCGAGCCGCATATCACGCCCCAGCACAATGCTTTTACCTTGCAATTCGGTAACCATGGCCCGGCCTATCCGGTAAGCCACCTCTGCATTGAGATCGGATGGCACCTGGCCACGAATGTCATAGGCTTTGAAACACTGGGTATTGATCGGGGTATTCATACCGCTCTCTTGCTGAGGTATGTGGAGGCGAGGCCGATTTAACGGCTCTGCACGCTCGCCACGATGGAAATGAATCAGGACCAGGCCGAATGCAAAAAAGCCTGGCCGATGGAAACCTCACCGACCTGACTTAGCAATGCCAAAGTACTGTTAATTATCGACGCGGCCGTAATTATCTTCGAAACGAACGATATCGTCCTCGCCAAGATAGTCGCCACTTTGCACTTCAATCATCACCAGGTCTATGACGCCCGGGTTCATCAAACGGTGCTGATGACCAGCACGAATGAAGGTGGACTCGTTGGTGTTCAACATCAACTCCTGCTGGTCGTTGATGACCTTGGCCATCCCGCTGACGACGATCCAGTGTTCGCTTCTGTGATGGTGCATCTGCAAGGACAACGACGCCTTGGGTTTCACCACAATGCGTTTGATTTTGAAGCGCTCGCCATTTTCCAGGGTTGTGTAGGTCCCCCAAGGGCGATGCACGGTACGATGGAGCAAATGGACCGTATGGCTGGCCGCCTTGAGCTGATTGACGATATGTTTTACGTCTTGGGCATGATCTTTGTGGGCGATCATCACCGCGTCCGGGGTATCGATGACCAGCAAGTCCTCAACCCCAACCAACGCAGTCAGTCGATCTTCACTGTTTACGTAGTTGTTGCGGGAATTGTGGGACAGCACCTCGCCTTCAAAACGGTTGCCGTTTTCATCAGGCTCGGTCAGCTCACTGACGGCATTCCAGGACCCGATGTCACTCCAACCGATATCACAAGGGATGGTCGCTACTTTGGAGGAGCGCTCCATCAATGCGTAATCGATGGAGATGTCCGGAACCTCTGCGAATGCATCAGCGTCGAGTGCCAGGCAACGATATTTGTCAGAGGTAGTGAGGCGCGAACTTTCAATGGTTTTGCTGACAGCTTCCACTACGTCCGGGGCATGCTGACGAAGTTCTTCCAGCAAAGTGCCGACCCGGAAGCAGAACATCCCGGAGTTCCAATAGTAGTTGCCTGCACTGACGTAGCCTTCAGCGGTTTCAAGATTGGGCTTTTCGACGAAGCGCGCAACCTTCAGGCCATCCTTCAGAGGTGCATCTTTCTGCGCTTCGATGTACCCGAACCCTGTTTCAGGATAGGTCGGCTGAATACCAAAGGTTACCAGCCAGCCTTCGGCGGCAAGCGTCACCGCACTGGCTACTGCCGCAGCAAATGCTGTTTCGTCTTTTATCAGGTGGTCTGCCGCCAGCACCAGCATTTGGGCGTCGGGGCCATGAGTGGCTTCCAGTTGAAGCGCGGCGGCAGCAACGGCGGCGGCTGTATTACGTCCGAAAGGCTCAAGGATGAAACCTTGCGAATGTTTGAGCGTGTTGACTGCGCCGTACTCGTCTTCGGTCTTGAACAGGAGTTCCCGGTTGGTCACCGTAAGAACCTCCACAACACCTTCCAGACGCGAAGCACGAAGGAAAGTTTTCTGGATTAGATTCTGGCCATCTGGCAGATCCATGAACGGCTTTGGATGGGCCTCTCGAGAAACGGGCCACAACCGGCTACCCACTCCGCCAGACAAAATTACGGGAATCAGTTCCATGCTCTAAATCCTTAATCCCCTTCTGGCAGACATAACCAGAAAGCGGGGCTCAGTTATAATCCAGTCATTCCTGCATCGTAATCAATGCAAAATATTGCTTGAAGCGAACGCAAGTGAAAGCTTAACTTCAATCCAACACCTATCGGCTCACCTGACCCACTCAATCACTTTTCGCACATCTGCTTTCTTATTCGAGGCAGTCACGGCAACGAATAAGTGCCCGAAAAAATGCTCAGCGAACGGAGCAGTAAATTCTGTCGGCCATTCTACAGGTCGCATCGTAAATTAATAACTCAGGCGCCGACCGGTGAAATAAAATCATTTTAAAAGACATGAACACGCCATCAAAACGGCATCACGCTCCTGCATTGATCAACCTCAGCGGGAATGCGTTTCCAGCAACCTTTCCAAGTATTGACCATAACCAGTCTTTCCGAGACGCTCTGCTTGAGCTGACAACTCGGCGGCGGAAATCCACCCGTTGTTATAGGCAATTTCTTCCAGACAAGCCACCTTCAAGCCTTGACGCTTCTCGATGGTATGCACGAAGTGGCTAGCTTCGAGCAGCGAATCGTGCGTACCGGTATCCAGCCAGGCGAAGCCGCGACGAAGCATTTCGACTTTCAGCGATTTCTGTTCAAGATAAACACGATTTATGTCAGTGATTTCCAGCTCACCACGGGCGGATGGCTTGATATTTTTGGCGATCTCGACAACTTGGTTGTCGTAGAAATATAAGCCGGTCACCGCATAGCTGGACTTTGGATTCAGCGGCTTTTCTTCGATGCTCAACACCTGACCACTTGCGTCGAACTCCACCACGCCAAAGCGTTCCGGGTCAGACACGTGATAACCGAAAATGGTCGCGCCGTGAACCTGACTGCTGGCGGTGCGCAGATGCTCCGCAAACTGACCATAAAAAATATTGTCACCCAGTATCAGACAGCAAGGATCCTGGCCAATGAACTCTTCGCCGATAATGAAGGCTTGTGCCAAGCCGTCCGGACTAGGTTGTTCGGCGTAGGTCAGGTTGATACCGTAAAGAGAGCCATCTCCTAACAGCTTTCTGAAGTTAGGCAAATCCTCAGGCGTGGAGATAATCAGAATTTCACGCATTCCAGCGAGCATCAGCACCGACAGCGGATAAAAGATCATCGGCTTGTCGTAGATCGGCAGCATCTGCTTGGACACGCCGAGGGTCAATGGGTGCAGACGAGTGCCCGAGCCGCCAGCGAGGATGATACCTTTACGATTTGTCGTGGTCATTTATTCAGGACTTCCATAAGCATTCGGGTGACACCACTTTGCCAATCCGGCAAATAAAGAGAAAAATTGTCACGCAGTTTCTGAGTGTTCAACCGGGAATTCAGAGGGCGGCGCGCCGGTGCTGCATAAGCGCTCGCGTCTATCGGATTGATCACCTTGACGGCAAGCTCTTCGCCATTGGCCTTGGCAAAATCGATCACATGGCTGGCATAACCGTGCCAGGACACCTCGCCACTGGCCGCCAGATGATACAGGCCAGCCAGATCAGGACGCTGCAAGACCTGCCGAATGGCCAGCGCCGTCACGTCGGCAATCAAATCTGCACCGGTCGGGGCACCGATTTGGTCGACAATGACGCTCAGGGTGTCGCGATCCTTGGCCAGACGCAGCATAGTCTTGGCAAAATTATTGCCACGAGCGCCATAGACCCAACTGGTGCGGAAGATCAGGTGTTTGCAGCCCGAAGCAGTAATCGCTTGCTCGCCGGCCAGTTTGCTGACGCCGTAGTGATTCAGCGGGGCAACGGGATCTGTCTCTTGCCATGGTGTCAGCCCTTCACCATTGAACACGTAGTCGGTCGAATAGTGAATCAGCCAGGCACCCAGGGATGCAGCCTCTTCAGCCATCACCTGGCTTGCCTGACCATTCACAAGGTCGGCCAAGCGAGTCTCGGACTCAGCCTCATCCACAGCGTTGTAAGCGGCAGCGTTGACAATAATGTCAGGTCTCACCTGACGGATAGTCGTACGCAGTGCGCCAAGGTCAGACAGGTCGCCGCTCAAGCCATCAACCGAGTGACGATCCAGCGCAATCAACTCGCCAAGTGGCGCGAGCGAGCGTTGCAGCTCCCAACCCACCTGGCCGTTTTTTCCCAACAGGAGGATTTTCATGCCTTGTCCGAACGACCCGTGTAGTTCTGGTCGATCCATTGCTGGTAGCTGCCGCTCTTCACGTGAGCCACCCATTCAGTATTGTTGAGATACCACTCGACGGTCTTGCGGATACCGGTTTCAAAAGTTTCTTCCGGCGTCCAACCCAGCTCGCGCTGGATTTTGCTGGCGTCGATGGCGTAGCGCTGGTCGTGGCCCGGGCGATCCTGAACGTAGGTGATCAGGCTGGCATGTGGACGATGAGCGGAATCTGGACGCAGTTCGTCGAGCAGTGCGCAAAGGGTATGCACCACTTCGATGTTTTGCTTCTCGTTATGGCCGCCAATGTTGTAGGTCTCGCCGATCACGCCTTCAGTCACGACTTTGTAGAGCGCGCGGGCGTGGTCTTCGACGTAGAGCCAGTCACGGACCTGGTTGCCTTTGCCATAAACAGGCAGCGGCTTGCCTTCCAGTGCATTGAGAATGATCAGCGGGATCAACTTCTCGGGGAAGTGGCAGGGACCGTAATTATTCGAGCAGTTGGTAACCAGAGTCGGCAGGCCATAGGTGCGGCTCCAGGCGCGAACCAGGTGATCGGAGCTGGCCTTGCTGGCCGAGTACGGCGAGCTTGGTTGATACGGAGTGGTTTCGGTGAAGAGGTCTTCCGGACCTTCGAGGTCTCCGTAGACTTCGTCGGTGGAAATATGGTGGAAGCGGAAGTTGGCTTTACGTGCATCATCCAGTGCCGACCAATAATGGCGTGCAGCTTCCAACAGGGTATAAGTGCCGATGATGTTGGTCTGAATGAATTCAGACGGGCCGGAGATCGAGCGGTCAACGTGGGACTCTGCGGCCAGGTGCATGACGGCATCCGGCTGGTGTTCACGCAGGACGCGGTCCACTTGGTCACGGTCGCAGATGTCGACGCGCTCGAACACGTAGCGCGAGTTCTGGCTAATTTCGGCCAACGACTCAAGATTACCGGCATAAGTCAGTTTATCGACATTAACGACAGAGTCGTTAGTGTTGGAGATGATATGACGAATGACTGCCGAGCCGATAAACCCGGCGCCGCCGGTTACTAGAATTTTCACGCGAAACCATACCCTTGAGTTGCTGACAGGGCCGTCAACCGAGCACTGTCTAATCCATGAATGCAAAAGCCATCAAGTCAGCCGTGGCTTCTGACAGAGTCAGTCCGAACCGATTCAGGAACGCCCTATCGACCAAGCGCAGCATTTTACAGCTTAATGAAGGTTTTACTAATGGATATGGACAAGCCATGGCGCAAATTCGACGCGTACAACGGGTTTATCGCTATCAGACAAGGTGTTTGCGTGAGGCCCTGGACGTACGTCCCAGAAACCAGCCGAGAATCGGACCGATCACCATGCCGATCAGCAGCGCAATCACCATGACCAGCGATACTGGCAACTGCGGGCCCGCCCAGCCCAGGAACAGCAGTGACACGCCTTGCTGGTTCTCAAGTACGAACGCCAGGATCGCGAGAACGAGCAACAGGACAAATACAGCGAGAAGTACGCGCTTGAGGTTACGCATCAGTGGTTCCTTGAAGTGCAGCTGTCAAAGCCCCTCCTCCTCTTCCTCGTTCACGCGATCGCGCAGTTCTTTGCCTGGCTTGAAATGCGGAACGAACTTGCCGTCGAGGCTGACGGACTGACCGGTTTTCGGATTACGGCCTACGCGCGGCGCGCGATAGTGCAGGGAGAAGCTGCCAAACCCACGGATCTCGATTCGATCACCGGTGGCCAGACATTGGGACATTTGCTCAAGCATGGTCTTGATGGCCAGCTCCACATCCTTGGATGAGAGCAGCCCTTGATGGGTGACAATTCGTTCGATCAACTCCGACTTCGTCATATTTTTCCCTTCTTTTTCAAGCAGCTAGGAAAAGCGCTTCAAAGGTTTTAGCATGCCCGGAGAAATTTGAACAGCCCGAGTTTTGACATATCTTTCCCTGCAATGAGGCGCCCGATTTCAGACTATCGGAACATTGCTCAAACCCGGCATTCATCTACAGATAACCAGCATGGTGCGCGTCAGATAACCCGCGGGATTGAAGCCAAAAGGAAATCCATCTTCCTCCTTCGCATCATCGGACCTTACGACGACTTTATAGCCTGCGCCCTTACATTCCCTGGCGGCTCGCTTGTGACACTTTTCCCATCCGGAGCCCAATCCTGAACAATCGATCTCTATACCACTGACTCCGCGCACCGCATGAGTCTTGGCGCTCGTGGTACAGCCCGCCAATGTCAGTACTGCTATCACGACAATGAGCTTGTTCATTCACTTCCTTAATGCCGGGCGCATTGCCCAGCGGTCGTTCACTTCAGACTAAGCCTAGCCTTGAATACACGATTGACCTGTATGAAGTTACAGACAGCTTATGTAGATCATTGGTTTCACGAAAGAAATAAGGCGGCGCCAGCCCTACTGCCAGCCTGCTAAGCGAGCAAACCGCTTTTCGTAGAAGCCAGGCTTGCCGTAATGCCAGTCAGTTAGGCGCGACCCATGTGGGAGCGGGCTTGCCCGCGATGGCGGCGCCTCAGTCAACATCAACATCAACATCAACATCAACATCAACATTGAATGTGCCGGCCTCATCGCGGGCAAGCCCGCTCCCACAGGTTCCGCGCTTAACAGGCTTGCCTCTTAACTGACCGGTATTGCCCCCCTAGGCTCACCAAATCGCAGCCACAAAAAAGGGCGACCGAAGTCGCCCTTTTTCTATGGTCTGACAGAACTTAGTTCTGTTTTTCCATTTGTGCACGCAACAGGTCGCCCAGAGTGGTAGGACCAGCAGCGATGCTATCCGAAGGCTTGTCTTTCAAGCTTTGGATGGCTTCTTTCTCGTCTTCAACGTCTTTCGACTTGATCGAGAGCTGGATTACGCGGCTCTTGCGGTCAACGCTGATGATCTTGGCTTCTACTTCTTCGCCTTCTTTCAGAACGTTACGCGCGTCTTCAACGCGGTCACGGCTGATTTCGGAGGCTTTCAGAGTCGCTTCGATATCGTCGGCCAGAGTGATGATGGCGCCTTTAGCGTCAACTTCCTTCACGATGCCTTTAACGATGGCGCCTTTATCGTTCTCTTGAACGTACTCGGAGAACGGATCGCTTTCCAGTTGCTTGATACCCAGGGAGATGCGCTCGCGCTCTGGGTCAACCGACAGGATAACGGTGTCCAGCTCGTCGCCCTTCTTGAAGCGGCGAACGGCTTCTTCGCCCACTTCGTTCCAGGAGATGTCGGACAGGTGAACCAGACCGTCGATGCCGCCGTCCAGACCAATGAAGATACCGAAATCGGTGATCGACTTGATGGTGCCGGAGATTTTATCGCCCTTGTTGAACTGGCCAGAGAAATCTTCCCATGGGTTAGATTTGCACTGCTTGATGCCGAGGGAGATACGACGACGCTCTTCGTCGATGTCCAGAACCATAACTTCCACTTCGTCGCCGACTTGTACGACTTTCGAAGGGTGGATGTTCTTGTTGGTCCAGTCCATTTCGGAAACGTGTACCAGACCTTCAACGCCTTCTTCCAGCTCAGCGAAGCAGCCGTAGTCGGTCAGGTTGGTTACACGAGCGGTAACGCGAGTGCTTTCTGGGTAACGGGCTTTGATAGCAACCCATGGATCTTCGCCCAGTTGCTTGAGGCCCAGGGAAACACGATTGCGTTCGCGATCGTACTTCAGAACCTTGACATCGATCTCGTCGCCAACGTTGACGATTTCGGAAGGATGCTTGATACGCTTCCAAGCCATGTCGGTAATGTGCAGCAGGCCATCGACGCCACCCAGATCGACGAATGCGCCGTAATCGGTGAGGTTCTTGACGATACCTTTGACTTGTTGGCCTTCCTGCAGGGATTCCAGCAGAGCTTCACGCTCGGCGGAGTTCTCGGCTTCGAGGACGCTGCGACGGGAAACGACAACGTTGTTGCGTTTCTGGTCGAGTTTGATGACCTTGAATTCCAGCTCTTTGCCTTCCAGGTGCGTGGTATCGCGCACTGGACGGACGTCAACCAGAGAACCTGGCAGGAACGCACGGATGCCGTTAACGTCGACAGTGAAGCCGCCTTTAACCTTACCGTTGATAACGCCCTTGACCACTTCTTCGGCTGCGAAGGCTGCTTCCAGAACAATCCAGCATTCAGCGCGCTTGGCTTTTTCACGGGACAGCTTGGTTTCACCAAAGCCGTCTTCAACCGAGTCCAGAGCAACGTGAACTTCGTCACCGACGTTGATGTTCAGTTCGCCAGCGTCGTTGTAGAACTGCTCAAGCGGGATGAGTGCTTCAGACTTCAGGCCAGCGTGAACGGTTACCCAGCGAGCTTGGTAATCGATATCAACGATAACACCGGTGATGATGGAGCCTGCCTGAAGGTTCAGGGTTTTTAGGCTTTCTTCAAAGAGTTCCGCAAAGCTTTCGCTCATTTTAATTCCTGTTGATGAGGGCGAAGAATACGCCCATCTCCACACCCCAGACGGTGTGGGTTAGTTTCATTTAAAAGAAGCCACCGCAGGACTATGACTGGTCCCCTGCGGCCTTCTTGGTCACCCGGCGATATCGCGAATGGCGATCTCGCTCATGATGCGTTCCAGCACCTGATCGATGGATAATTCCGTGGAATCCAGCTGTATGGCGTCAGCCGCCGGTTTGAGCGGGGCTACCGCTCGCTGGGTGTCACGCTCATCGCGTGCACGTATCTCATCTAGCAGACTCGACAGACTAACACCATCGACTTTGCCCTTCAACTGCAAGTATCGACGGCGCGCACGCTCCTCGGCACTGGCGGTCAGGAAAATCTTCAACGGTGCGTCGGGAAATACCACCGTGCCCATGTCGCGACCATCGGCCACCAGACCCGGTGATTCCTGAAAGGCCCGCTGGCGCTGAAGCAGCGCCTCACGAACGGCGGGCAACGCAGCGACTTGCGAGGCGCCCGAGCCGATACTTTCGGTACGAATGACATCGCTGACTTCGTCGCCTTCCAGAATAATGCGCTGCAGTTGACCGTCGGTCGCCGCGATGAATTGCACATCCAGATGAGCGGCAAGCTTTTTGAGCAACTCCTCATTCGTCAGATCGACGCCATGGTTATGCGCCGCGAAAGCCAGCAATCGATAAAGCGCACCGGAATCCAGCAAGTTCCAGCCCAGGCGCTTGGCCAGCATCCCGGCGACCGTGCCCTTGCCAGAGCCGCTTGGCCCATCAATGGTGATGACCGGTGCGATGATTTTCACGACTGAGCCTCTTGTGCAACACGGATACCGACCTGCGCGCACAGCGCGAGGAAGTTCGGGAACGAGGTCGCGACGTTGGCGCAATCATGAATGCGGATGGGGGCAGTGGCGCGCAAAGAAGCCACGCTGAAGGCCATGGCAATCCGGTGATCGCCGTGACCATGCACTTCGCCGCCGCCGATCTGGCCGCCGTCGATGATGATGCCGTCCGGGGTTGGCTCGCACTTGACGCCCAACGCCAGCAGACCATCTGCCATCACCTGGATCCGGTCCGACTCCTTCACGCGCAGCTCTTCGGCGCCACGCAGCACGGTGCGCCCTTCGGCACATGCCGCGGCCACGAACAGCACCGGGAACTCGTCGATAGCCAGTGGGACCAGCGCCTCAGGGATCTCGATACCTTTGAGTTTAGCTGCCCGTACGCGCAGATCCGCTACCGGCTCGCCGCCGACTTCACGCTGGTTTTCCAGGGTGATGTCAGCGCCCATCAGGCGCAGGATGTCGATCACACCGGTGCGGGTCGGGTTGATGCCGACGTGCTCAAGCACCAGCTCCGAACCTTCGGCAATCGACGCGGCCACCAGGAAGAACGCCGACGACGAGATATCGCCCGGCACTTCAATGTGGGTCGCGGTCAGCTTGTGGCCGGACTCGACCGAGGCAGTCGCGCCGTTGACGGTCACCGGGTAGCCGAAGCCGCGCAGCATGCGCTCGGTGTGGTCGCGAGTCGGTGCCGGCTCAGTGACGGTGGTCTTGCCTTCGGCATACAGACCCGCCAGCAACAGGCAGGATTTAACCTGGGCGCTGGCCATCGGCATGGTGTAAGTCAGGCCCTTGAGCTTGTTGCCGCCACGAATGGTCATCGGCGGACGGCCTTCAGCAGCGGTCTCGATCACGGCGCCCATTTCACGCAGCGGATTGGCCACGCGATTCATCGGACGCTTGGACAGCGAGGCGTCGCCGGTCAGCGTGCTGTCGAAGTTCTGCGCAGCCAACAGGCCAGACAGCAGACGCATCGAGGTGCCGGAGTTGCCCAGATAGATCGGGCCCGGCGCAGGCTTCAGGCCATGCAGGCCGACGCCGTGGATGGTCACACGACCGTGGTGCGGGCCTTCGATAACGACACCCATGTCGCGGAAAGCTTGCAGGGTCGCCAGAGCGTCTTCGCCCTCGAGGAAACCTTCCACTTCGGTGACGCCTTCGGCCAGGGAGCCAAGCATGATCGAACGGTGGGAAATCGATTTGTCGCCCGGTACACGAATCCGCCCAGTCAGGCGGCCACCAGGTTGTGCCAGGAAAATCAGATCGTTGGAATTCATAGCGTCCACATAGGCCCGGCGGGCCAGGATTTTACTGAAATGCTCGCGGGCAACCCGGGCGCGAGTGAACACGCCCAACAATTGGTGCCCATCCCCTGCATCGACCGCGTCGCGCAAGGCGTCGAGGTCGCTGCGAAATGTATCGAGTGTGCGCAGGACAGCTTCGCGGTTGGCGAGGAAGATGTCGTGCCACATGACCGGGTCGCTACCGGCGATTCTTGTGAAATCGCGGAAACCGCCCGCAGCGTAACGGAAGATCTCAAGATTTTCATTGCGTTTGGCCAACGAATCGACCAAACCGAACGCCAGCAAGTGCGGCAAATGGCTGGTCGCCGCCAACACTTCGTCGTGACGCTCGACCTGCATGTGCTCGACGTCGGCACCCAGTTCGCGCCACAACCGGTCGACCACTGCCAACGCGGCCGGGTCGGTCTGATCCAGCGGCGTCAGAATAACCTTATGGCGACGGAACAGCTCGGCATTGGAGGCTTCTACCCCGCTCTGCTCGGAACCGGCAATCGGATGCCCCGGCACGAAACGCGCCGGCATGCCACCGAACGCCTCGGTCGCCGCGCGCACCACATTGCCCTTGGCGCTGCCGACGTCGGTCAGAATCGCTTGCCCCAAATCCATGCCCGCCAACAGTGCGAGCAACTTCTCCATGGCCAGGATCGGCACCGCCAGCTGAATCACGTCAGCGCCCTGGCAAGCCGCCGCCAGGTCCTCTTCGCAACGATCCACCACGCCCAACTCGACCGCCAGCTTGCGCGACTGCGGGTCGAGATCGACCCCGACCACTTCGCGGCACAGACCGCTTTCACGCAAGCCTTTGGCAAACGAACCACCGATCAACCCGAGGCCGACCACCACCAGGCGACCGATCATAGGTTGAGCAGATTGCAGTGCAGTGACATCAACCACGAGCCATAACCTTGGTCAGCGCCTCGAGGAAGCGGCTGTTTTCAGACGGCAAACCGATGGTGATACGCAGGTGGTTCGGCATGCCGTAGTTGGCCACCGGACGCACGATCACACCTTCACGCAGCAACCCCTCGAACACTGGAGCCGCAACGCGACCCAGATCGACACAGATGAAGTTGCCTTTGGATGGAATCCAGCTCAACCCCAGGTCGCGGAAACCCGCTTGCAGCTGCTGCATGCCGGACTCGTTCAGGCGACGGCTTTCGGCCAGGTACTCGACGTCTTGCAGCGCTGCACAAGCGGCGACCAGCGCAAGGCTGTTGACGTTGAATGGCTGACGCACGCGATTCAGCACATCGGCGACGATGGCCGAGGACAAGCCGTAACCGACCCGCAGCGACGCCAGGCCATAGGCCTTGGAGAAGGTGCGCGAAACCAGCAGGTTCGGGTAGGCCGCCAGATAGTCCAGGCCGTCGGGCAAGTCGCTGCCTTCGGCGTATTCGATGTAGGCCTCGTCCAGCACCACCAGCACATGGGCCGGTACGTCTTGCAGGAATTCATCCAGCGCTTCGGCGTCGAACCAGGTCCCGGTCGGATTGTTCGGGTTGGCAATGAACACCACGCGAGTATCGGCATCGATCGCGGCCAGCATGGCCGACAGATCATGACCCCAGTCTTTGGCCGGGATCACTTTTGCCTGGGCACCGACGGCCTGGGTCACGATCGGATAGACCGCAAACGCATGCGCGCTGAACACCGCGTTCAGGCCCGGCGCCAGATAGGCGCGCGCCACCAGCTCCAGAATGTCGTTGGAGCCGTTGCCTAGCGTCACCTGGTTCAGCTCGACGCGGCACTGATCGGCCAGCAGGGTCTTGAGCGCAAAACCGTTGCCGTCCGGATAGCGGGTCAGCTCGGTGAGCGCTTCGCGAATCGCTGCCAGCGCCTTGGGACTGGCGCCCAACGGGTTTTCGTTGCTCGCCAGTTTGACGATATTGGCCGGATCGAGATTCAGCTCACGGGCCAGCTCGTCCACGGGCTTGCCCGGAACGTAAGGCGAAAGTTGTTGCACGCCCAGCTGTGCCAGAGCGAGGAAGTTGCCACTCATTTGCTACCGCCCTTAGAGAACTGCTTTCGGGTAGGAACCCAGCACTTTGAGTGCTACTGCTTCCTGACTGATCTTTTCCAGTACACCTTTGACCAGTGGGTCGCGGTGGTGGCCGACGAAGTCGATGAAGAACACGTAGGTCCATTTACCGCTGCGCGACGGACGGGTCTCGATGCGCGTCAGGTCGATGCCGTTGTCGTGGAACGGCACCAGCAGCTCGTGGAGCGCGCCGGGCTTGTTGCTCATGGAGACGATGATCGAGGTCTTGTCGTCGCCGGTCGGCGGTACTTCCTGACTGCCGATCATCAGGAATCGCGTGGAGTTGTCCGGACGATCCTCGATTTTCTCGGCCAGACGGGTCAGCCCGTACAAGCCTGCCGCCATGTCGCCGGCAATCGCTGCCGAGTTCCACTCACCCTTGACCCGTTTGGCCGCTTCGGCGTTGCTCGAAACCGCCACGCGCTCGACATTCGGGTAATGCGCGTCCAGCCACTTGCGGCACTGGGCCAGGGACTGGGCGTGGGAATAGATGCGGCTGATGCTGTCGGTCTTGGTGTTTTCACCGACCAACAGGTGGTGGTGAATCCGCAACTCGACTTCGCCACAGATCACCATGTCGTGCTCGAGGAAGCTGTCGAGGGTGTGGTTGACCGCGCCTTCGGTGGAGTTTTCCACCGGGACCACGCCAAAGTTCACCGCACCGGCAGCGACTTCCCGGAACACTTCGTCGATCGCCGCCATCGGCTTGCTGATCACCGCGTGGCCGAAGTGCTTCATGGCCGCAGCCTGAGTGAAGGTACCTTCAGGGCCGAGGTACGCCACTTTCAGCGGCTGCTCGAGGGCCAGGCACGAGGACATGATTTCGCGGAACAGCCGCGCCATCTCTTCGTTGCCCAGCGGCCCCTGGTTACGCTCCATCACACGCTTGAGCACCTGAGCTTCACGCTCAGGACGATAGAACACCGGCACTTCGCCTTCGGCCAGCGAGGCCATCTTTACTCGCGCAACTTCCTGGGCGCAACGTGCGCGCTCACTGATCAGCTCCAGAACTTTTTCGTCCAGAGCATCAATGCGCAGGCGCAGTGCCTTGAGTTCTTGCTCAGACATTAACCGTGTTCCTTCTCGAACTCTGCCATGTACGAAACCAGCGCGTTGACCGCAACGATATCGACGGCGTTATAGATGGAGGCACGCATGCCGCCCACGGAACGGTGGCCCTTGAGGTTCAGCAGGCCGCGTTCGTCGGCGCCGGCCAGGAACGGCTTGTCGAGACGATCGTCAGCCAGACGGAACGGCACGTTCATCCACGAGCGGTCCGACTTGTTGATCGGGTTGCTGTACAAGCCGCTGGCGTCGATGAAGTCGTACAGCGTGCGCTGCTTCACTTCATTGAGCTTGCCGATGGCTTCGACACCACCCTGCTCTTTCAGCCACTCGAACACCAGACCGGACAAGTACCAGGCCAGGGTTGGCGGGGTGTTGTACATCGAGCCGTTATCGGCCGCGACCTTGTAGTTGAGCATGGTCGGGCAAATGGAACGGGCGTGACCCAGCAGGTCTTCGCGAACGATGTTCACGACGACGCCGCTCGGGCCGATGTTTTTCTGGGCGCCGGCGTAGATCATGCCGAAGCGCGAAACATCCACCGGACGCGAGAGAATGTCCGAGGACATGTCGGCAACCAGCGGTACATCACCGGTTTCCGGGATCCATTGGAATTCCAGGCCGCCAATGGTTTCGTTCGGTGCGTAGTGAACGTAGGCCGCGTCTTTGGACAGGCTCCATTCGTTCTGACCGGGGATAGCGAAATAGTCGTAAGGCTTGGCGGTGGCGGCAACGTTGACGTGGCCGTAGCGCGAGGCTTCTTCGATAGCTTTCTGCGACCAGATACCGGTGTCGATATAGTCGGCGGTGCCGCTTTCCGGCAACAGGTTCAGAGGAATCTGAGCAAATTGCTGGCTCGCGCCACCTTGCAGAAACAGCACTTTATAGTTCGAGGGGATATTCAGCAGATCACGCAGATCCTGCTCGGCCTTGGTGGCAATGGACACGAACTCATCACTGCGATGGCTCATTTCCATGACCGACAGGCCCTTGCCGTGCCAATCAAGGAGTTCACCCTGAGCACGCTTCAGGACAGCTTCGGGAAGCGCCGCAGGACCGGCACAGAAGTTATAGGCTCTCTTGCTCACATCCAATCTCGCTCTGATTTGGTGGTATCACGCAATAAATCTGTGAATCTGTAAATCGGTAGGTGGATCTGTAAACCTGTAGGAGCTGTCGAGCGAAGCGAGGCTGCGATCTTTTCGTTCTGCCCGCCAAGACAAGAGCGACGGCAAGATCAAAAGATCGCAGCCTCGCTTCGCTCGACAGCTCCTACGGTCCTACAGCCCTACATTTAAAACAATTCCATAGTTCCTGAGGGACAAACAACAAGGGGGCGAATCTTCATCCGCCCCCTGCTTGCCCGCTTACTCTTGCGGCTCTTCGTCAGCGGCGGCGTCGAGTTGCTGGTCTTCGGCAACGTCGTCGATCACGACTTCACCGTCAAACACTGCACCCTCTTCACCTTCGAGCCCTTCGCCTTCCAGCTCCTCGCCTTCGACTTCCGATGGCTCTTGAACCCGCTCCAGGCCTACCAGCGTTTCATCGCTGGCCAGCTTGATCAGGGTCACGCCCTGGGTGTTACGACCCAGGCTGGAGACTTCGTCGACACGAGTACGAACCAAAGTACCCTGGTCGGAAATCAGCATGATTTCCTCGCCGTCGAGCACCTGAACCGCGCCGACCAGACGGCCATTACGGTCGTTGCTGACCATGGCGATAACGCCCTGACCGCCACGCTTGTACTCAGGGAACTCGGTGATCGCGGTGCGCTTGCCGAAACCACGCGCCGAAGCGGTGAGGATCTGGCTGCCTTCTTCCGGGATCAGCATGGAGATCAGCTTCTGGCCTTCCGGCAGACGCATACCGCGGACACCGCGAGCGGTACGGCCCATGGCACGAACGTCGGTTTCCTTGAAGCGAGTCACCTTGCCGCCGTCCGAGAACAGCATGACTTCACGCTCGCCATCGGTAATGGCGGCAGAGATCAGTACGTCGCCTTCGTCCAGTTCCAGCGCGATCAGGCCGACGCTGCGTTGACGGCTGAAGGATTCCAGCGGGGTCTTCTTCACGGTGCCTTTAGCAGTGGCCATGAAGATGAAGTGACCTTCGGTATATTCCTCGACCGGCAGCATGGTGGTGATGTATTCATCACTGTCCAGCGGCAGCAGGTTGACCAGCGGACGACCACGGGCAGCGCGGGACGCCTCCGGGATTTCGTAGGTTTTCAGCCAGTACACTTTGCCTTTGCTGGAGAACAGCAGCAGCGTGGTGTGGCTGTTGGCGACCAGCAGGTGAGCGATGTAGTCCTCATCCTTGACGCCAGTGGCCGATTTGCCTTTACCGCCACGACGCTGAGCCTGGTACGCAGCCAATGGCTGGGTCTTGGCGTAGCCACCGTGGGAAATGGTCACGACGCGCTCTTCTTCCGGGATCATGTCGCCCAGGGTCAGGTCGAGACGGGCATCGAGAATCTCGGTGCGACGCACATCGCCGTACTCGGCGCGGATCACTTCCAGCTCTTCGCGGATCACTTCCATCAGGCGCGTGGCGCTGCTGAGGATGCGGATCAGCTCGCCGATCTGGTTGAGGATCTCTTGATACTCGGCCAGCAGCTTTTCGTGTTCCAGACCGGTCAGACGGTGCAGACGCAGTTCCAGAATGGCTTGCGCCTGTTCCGGCGACAGGAAGTACTTGCCCTCGCGCAGACCGTATTGCGGGTCCAGAGTCTCTGGACGGCACGAATCGGCACCGGCACGCTCAACCATCGCAACCACGGCGGAAGATTCCCACGCAGTCTTGATCAGTGCTTCCTTGGCTTCCGACGGCGTTGGCGAGGCCTTGATCAGGGCGATGACCGGGTCGATGTTCGACAAGGCAACCGCTTGACCTTCGAGAATGTGGCCACGTTCACGCGCTTTGCGCAGTTCGAACACGGTACGGCGGGTAACCACTTCGCGACGGTGACGAACGAACGCTTCCAGCAGGTCCTTGAGGTTCAGGATCCGCGGACGGCCGTCGATCAGCGCGACGATGTTGATACCAAACACCGCTTGCAGCTGGGTCTGGGCGTAGAGGTTGTTGAGGATCACCTCAGGCACTTCACCGCGACGCAGCTCGATCACGACGCGCATACCGTCCTTGTCGGACTCGTCGCGCAGCTCGGTGATGCCTTCGAGCTTCTTCTCTTTGACCAGCTCGGCGATCTTCTCGATCAGACGCGCCTTGTTCAGCTGGTAAGGGAGTTCAGTGATGACGATCTGCTGACGACCACCGACCTTGTCGATGTCTTCGATCATCGAGCGGGCACGCATGTAAATGCGCCCGCGACCGGTGCGGTAGGCTTCGATGATGCCGGCGCGACCGTTGATGATCGCGGCGGTCGGGAAGTCCGGACCAGGGATGTATTGCATCAGCTCATCGACGGTCAGTTCCGGGTTGTCGATGAGTGCCAGGCAACCGTCGATGACTTCACCGAGGTTGTGCGGCGGGATGTTCGTCGCCATGCCCACGGCGATACCGCTGGAGCCGTTGACCAGCAGGTTGGGAATACGGGTCGGCATGACCGCCGGGATCATTTCGGTGCCGTCGTAGTTCGGCACCCAGTCCACGGTTTCTTTGTGCAGGTCAGCCAGCAGCTCGTGCGCCAGCTTGGTCATGCGCACTTCGGTGTATCGCATGGCCGCGGCGTTGTCGCCGTCCACCGAACCGAAGTTGCCCTGACCGTCTACCAACAGGTAACGCAGCGAGAATGGCTGCGCCATCCGAACGATGGTGTCGTACACCGCGGTATCACCGTGAGGGTGATACTTACCGATCACGTCACCGACAACACGGGCAGATTTCTTGTACGGCTTGTTGAAGTCGTTGCCCAGCTCGCTCATCGCGAACAGCACACGCCGGTGCACGGGCTTCAAGCCATCGCGCGCATCCGGCAGTGCCCGCCCGACAATCACGCTCATCGCGTAGTCGAGGTAGGACTGCTTCAGCTCGTCTTCGATATTGACCGGGAGGATTTCTTTGGCCAGTTCGCCCATGAGAAGCCTGATTCCTTTTTCTGGTGAAACTTCGTCACATCCATATGGGACGAACGAAGCTCGCCGATGCAGACTGAGTGCCGTGCACCGACTTACGACAAATCAACGAGTTATGCCATGGATCTGCGCAGTAAAGGCAGCCACATCAGGCTACCCTGGAAACCGCCGGATGTTATCACAAGAGCCGCCACGCACCTATCCCCCAGATGCGCATGGAGCATAGTTAGTTGACCGGTGACAGGCTTGAAAGGGACGAGAGGGGCTTAGAGCTGTGTTGAATGGAGAATTCAGGGCAGATTCGGCTTGTTTCATTGATTCTCAGGGCCTAATCGCGGGCAAGCCCGCTCCCACAGAGTTTTGCAGCGTTCACAAAACCTGTGGGAGCGGGCTTGCCCGCGATAGCGATTTATCAGGCGCCAGATATCTTTAATGCAGACGCTTACGGCACATCAACTGCGCCATTTTCGCCGTATCCGGCCGTTCGACGATGCCTTTTTCGGTAACGATCGCGTCGATCAGATCCGCAGGCGTGACGTCGAACACCGGGTTGAACGCATCGACATCCGCCCCCACCCGCTTGCCGCCAACTTCCAGCAACTCGCGGCCGTCGCGCTCTTCAATGGGGATCTCGTCACCACTGGCCAGGTTCATGTCGATGGTCGAACTCGGTGCCACCACCATGAAGCGCACGCCGTGGTGCATGGCGTTGACCGCCAGTTGGTAGGTGCCGATCTTGTTTGCCACATCACCATTGGCGGTAATGCGGTCGGCGCCGACGATCACCCAGGTCACGCCCTTGGTTTTCATGATATGCGCAGCGGCGGAATCGGCATTGAGGGTCACGGGAATGCCTTCATTGGCCAATTCCCATGCGGTCAAACGCGAACCTTGCAGCCACGGACGGGTTTCATCGGCATAGACGCGCTCGACCATACCCTCGATGAAAGCCCCGCGAATCACCCCCAGCGCCGTGCCGAAGCCGCCGGTGGCCAGTGCGCCGGTGTTGCAGTGCGTCAGGATCGCCTGGGCGTTGCCCTGATGCTTGCGGATCAGGTCCACACCCAATTGGGCCATGGTCAGGTTGGCTTCGCGATCACTTTCGTGGATGGCGATGGCTTCGGCTTCCAGCGCCGCCAGAGGGTCTGCGTCTTCCTTGAGGCGGTCCAGGCGGTCACGCATGCGACTCAAGGCCCAGAACAGATTAACCGCTGTTGGACGGGAATCAGCCAGTAACGCGTAATCCTCTTCCCACGCCGCCTGCCAGTCACCGCCCTCGGCAATTCGGGCGCGGGCTGACAGCACCATGGCATACGCCGCACTGATGCCAATCGCTGGCGCGCCGCGCACCACCATCGAACGAATAGCCTCAGCCACACCCGCAGCGCTGGTGTAGGCGATCCAGGTTTCCTCGAACGGCAAAATACGCTGATCCAGCAGATGCAGGGCACCATCACGCCAATCGATGGCCTTCACCTTCTCCGCAGCCAACAGTCGATCGCGCATCCAATTACCCCGCACTCATGAACAAAAGCCGCCGATTATAGCGATCCCCCCGCGAAGGCGCTCGGGTATACTTCGCCATCCTTTACAAAAGCACTGGAACCGACTTTCGATGCCGACCCCCACCGCTGCGCTCGACCTGTTATTGCTGCCGACCTGGCTGGTACCCGTCGAACCGGCTGGTGTGGTCCTTAAAGAGCATGCCCTGGGCATCCGCGACGGTCGTATCGTATTTATCGGCCCGCGCGCAGCAGCCTTGAAGTTTAACGCAACCGAAGTCCGCGAATTGCCGGACATGTTGCTCGCCCCCGGGCTGATCAATGCTCACGGGCATGCGGCAATGACGCTGTTCCGCGGGCTGGCCGATGATCTGCCGCTGATGACCTGGCTGGAAAAGCACATCTGGCCGGCCGAAGCTAAATGGGTAGACGAAGCGTTTGTACGCGACGGCACTGACCTGGCCATTGCCGAGCAGATCAAAGGCGGCATCACCTGTTTCTCCGACATGTATTTCTTCCCGAAGGTCGCCAGCGAACGCGTCCATAACAGCGGCATTCGCGCCCAGATCGCCATTCCGATCCTCGATTTCCCGATTCCAGGCGCCGCCACGGCGGATGAAGCCATTCGTCAGGGCGTTGAATTATTTGGCGATCTCAAACATCACGAGCGGATCAAAATCACTTTTGGGCCCCATGCACCCTACACCGTGGGCGACGAAACCCTGGAAAAAATCCGGGTGATCGCCGAAGAGCTGGACGCCTCGATTCATATGCACGTCCATGAAACCGCTTTCGAAGTGCAGCAGTCGGTCGAGCAGCGTGGCGAACGCCCGCTGGCCCGCCTTGGCCGCCTGGGCCTGCTCGGGCCGCGCCTCCAGGCCGTTCACATGACCCAGATCAGCGATGAAGACCTGGTGCTGCTGGTAGAAAGTAACACCAATGTGATTCATTGCCCGGAGTCGAACCTGAAGCTGGCCAGCGGTTTCTGCCCGGTCGAGCGCTTGTGGCAAGCCGGAGTCAATGTGGCGGTCGGCACCGATGGCGCGGCCAGCAATAATGACCTCGACCTGCTCGGCGAAACCCGCACCGCTGCGTTGCTGGCCAAGGCCGTCGCCGGCTCCGCCACCGCGCTGGACGCCCATCGCGCCCTGCGCATGGCCACGCTCAATGGCGCGCGCGCACTGGGAATCGAAGCAGAGACGGGTTCGCTGGAAGTCGGCAAAGCGGCGGACATCGTCGCATTCGACCTGTCGGGCCTGGCACAGCAACCGGTCTACGACCCGGTTTCTCAACTGATCTACGCCACTGGCCGCGACTGCGTGAAACACCTTTGGGTCGCCGGCAAGCAACTGCTCGACGACCACCGCCTGACCCGTCTGGATGAGGCGCAGCTGTGTGCCACTGCCAAGGCCTGGGGCAGGCGCATCAGCGGCCATACCGAATTGTAAGCACCCTGGACCGAAACCGGGGCAACAGGATTTTTCAAGTTTTAGAGGACTGACACCATGAGCAACGTCGACTACGCCGAAATCGCCAAATTCGAAGCCCTGGCCCATCGCTGGTGGGACCGCGAAAGCGAGTTCAAACCGCTGCACGACATCAACCCGCTGCGGGTCAACTGGATCGACGAGCGCGTCAATCTGGCGGGCAAGAAGGTCCTCGACGTCGGTTGCGGCGGCGGCATCCTCAGCGAAGCCATGGCCCAGCGCGGCGCGACCGTGATGGGTATCGACATGGGCGAAGCGCCGCTGGCGGTCGCTCAACTGCATCAGCTGGAATCCGGCGTGAGCGTCGAGTACCGGCAGATCACCGCCGAAGCCCTGGCTGAAGAAATGCCTGAACAGTTCGACGTAGTTACCTGCCTGGAGATGCTTGAACACGTGCCGGATCCGTCGTCGGTGATCCGCGCCTGTTTCAAAATGGTCAAACCGGGTGGCCAGGTGTTCTTCTCCACCATCAACCGCAACCCGAAGGCCTATCTGTTCGCCATCGTCGGCGCCGAATACATCATGAAGTTGCTGCCGCGCGGCACCCACGACTTCAAGAAATTCATCCGCCCTTCGGAGCTTGGCGCCTGGAGCCGCATGGCCGGCCTGACCGTCAAGGACATCATCGGCCTGACCTACAATCCGTTGACCAAGCATTACAAACTGGCCTCCGACGTGGACGTCAACTACATGATCCAGACCCTGCGCGAGGAGTAAGCCGATGCGTATCAGAGCAGTCCTTTTCGACATGGATGGCACCCTGCTCGACACCGCGCCGGATTTCATCGCCATCTGCCAGGCGATGCGCGCTGACCGTGGTTTGCCGCCGATGAACACTCAATACATTCGCGATGAAATTTCCGGTGGTGCCAAGGCGATGGTCGCTGTGACCTTTTCAATGGACCCGGAGTCGCCGGGGTTCGAGGAACTGCGTCAGGAGTTTCTCGACCGCTATCTCAAGGATTGCGCGGTCCACAGCCATCTGTTCGACGGCATGGCCGAGGTGCTGGAGAAAATCGAAAAGGCCAACCTGATCTGGGGCGTGGTCACCAACAAACCAGTGCGTTTCGCCGAGCCGATCATGCAGCAGCTGGGCCTGGCCGAACGTTCGAAAGTGCTGATTTGCCCTGATCATGTGAAGAACAGCAAACCGGATCCGGAGCCGTTGATCCTGGCGTGCAAGATGCTCGAACTGGACCCGGCCAGCGTGCTGTTTGTAGGCGATGACCTGCGGGACATCGAGTCCGGCCGCGATGCCGGCACCAAAACCTGCGCGGTGACCTACGGTTATATTCACCCGGACGATAACCCGAAGCACTGGGGCGCGGACGTGGTAATCGATCATCCGCTGGCGCTGGTCGAGGTGTTGGATAACGCTTTGTGCAGTTGCTGATTCAAATCAAAAGATCGCAGCCTGCGGCAGCTCCTACAGGAGACCGCGATCGGCGTAGGAGCTGCCGAAGACTGCGATCTTTTTCGGCCCTGTTAACGGATTATGTTGAGGTTTTTTATGTTTGATTATTCCGCCCGTCCTGAATTGCTCAAGGACCGGGTCATCCTGGTCACCGGCGCTGGCCGTGGCATCGGCGCTGCCGCTGCAAAAACCTACGCCGCCCACGGTGCCACCGTGCTGTTGCTGGGCAAGACCGAAGCCAACCTGACTCAGGTCTACGACGAAATCGAAGCAGCCGGCCATCCACAACCGGCCGTGATTCCGTTCAATCTGGAAACCGCGCTGCCTCATCAATACGATGAACTGGCAGCCATGATCGAGACCGAATTCGGCCACCTCGATGGCTTGCTGCACAACGCCTCGATCATCGGTCCCCGGACACCCATCGAGCAGCTGTCCGGTGAGAACTTCATGCGCGTCATGCACGTCAACGTCAACGCCATGTTCATGCTCACCAGCACCCTGCTGCCACTGCTCAAGCTGTCTCAGGACGCCTCGGTGGTATTCACCTCCAGCAGTGTCGGTCGCAAGGGTCGTGCTTACTGGGGCGCGTACGGCGTTTCCAAGTTTGCTACCGAAGGCCTGATGCAAACCCTGGCCGACGAAGTAGACACAGTCGCACCGGTGCGTTCCAACAGCATCAACCCCGGCGCCACCCGAACCAGCATGCGCGCTCAGGCCTACCCCGGCGAAAACCCGCTGAACAACCCGACACCCGAGGAGATCATGCCGGTCTACCTTTACCTGATGGGTCCGGACAGTACCGGCATCAATGGCCAGGCGTTCAACGCTCAGTAACGCCCGTGCGTCGCTTTTCTGCCGCGACGGCTTCCCGACGCGGCACTCAAACCCGATGGTAACTACCCCCGCTACAAGTCAAATAAATGTCATCGCCCTCCGTAATCCCCCTCGTATAACCTTCCAGTATTTTGATTTTTAAAGCTTTTTATTCGACTGAACCGAATGGCACGACTTTCGCTCTAATTTTGTTCAGACACGCCGTGTGAAAGCAGACGAGGCGGAGCTTGAGCCGAGAGGTTACTAATCTTCGGCAAAGCGGACTAAACTCGTGCCAAATGTCCTACGGGACTGATGGACCAGTAATGACGCGCAGCCCAAAGCCGCTCTCACCCAGCCTGTAAGACAGCCTTACTGCTTAGGGGCTCACGCCATATGAAATCACCTTCCCAGACCAACGCAATTGACTTCGACAGTGCCAAATTGCAACGCCTGGGCTTTGGTCAGCAGCCTCCCCTCCTGGAGCGGCCCGTCAGTCTTGCGCAGTTGCGCCAAACGCTGGGCCTGCAACTGCAAACCAGTCTTGAGCCGCAACGCATTCTCGGACTTTTCTTCCGTGAAATTCAGCGCCTTGTGCCACTGGATGCCCTGAGTTACGAGCATCAGCCCAGCGACTTGCGCCTGCAATTCGGCGCGCGGGGTCACCATTCAATCAGCTACAGCCTCAGCCATGAAGGCGAGCAATTGGGTGAGCTGGTGTTCCGTCGCAATCAGCGTTTCAGCGAACAGGAACAGGGCAACCTGGAGTCACTGTTGTCGACCCTGCTCTTCCCCATGCGAAACGCCCTGCTCTACCGAGCGGCAACCCAAAGTGCATTGCGTGATCCGCTGACCGATACCGGCAACCGCATCGCCATGGATCAGACGCTGGAACGGGAAATCGAGATGTCGCGTCGACACTCGCAGCCCCTGTCGCTGCTGATGTTGGACATCGATCACTTCAAACACATCAACGACACCTATGGGCACAGTGCCGGCGATGAAGTGCTGAAGGCCGTCGCAGCCTCGATCAAAAACCAGTTGCGCAACGTCGACATGGTGTTCCGGTTTGGTGGCGAAGAATTCCTGATTCTGCTTTCCAACACCAGTCGGGAAGCTGCAGCCATGGTCGGTGAAAGACTGCGGTTTGCGGCGCAGGCTCAGGACTATGAGGCCGAGGGCAAGATGATCGAGCTGACGGTGAGCATCGGTTGCTCGACGCTGCTGCCCGGCGAGTCTGCCGAGAGTTTGTTGCGACGGGCCGACAGTGCGTTGTATGTGGCCAAGCGCGCGGGGCGTAACCGCCTGGCGATGGCGGGCTGATATTTCAGTAACGCTGCATAACCCATGTGGGAGCGGGCTTGCTCGCGAAAGCGGTCTGACATTCAGCAACTCTGTTGAATGTTAAGCCGTCTTCGCGAGCAAGCCCGCTCCCACATTTGGTTTGCGTTGCTTTCAGAGGATCAGCTTTCGGCCAGCTCCATCCGCTCACGGGCTACCGGGGTTTTCACCGCCAGTTCCAACTGCATGCAACGTTCCAGGAACAGATACATGTAGTCGTAACTTTTGCAGACAGCCTGGCGCAACTCCACTTGCAGTGCTTTGCTCGGGTTCATGCCCGCCAGGGTGCAGATGATTTCCAGCGCTTCCCATGGATGGGCGTCGTCATACTGGGCGTGCATCTTCAACCACTTCATGGCCCGCTTGCGATCTTCCTCGGGGAACGCTGCCGCGTAGACGCCACTGGAACAGACCAGTGCCGACCACTCCCCTGTCGCACCCTCGATGGCGTAGTTGGTGGCGGCGATGGCCACGATCAGCGAATCCGACGAACTGGTGTGCCAGCACCAGTGGCTCAAGGCGTGAAGCTCAGGGGCCACCTGTTGGGCTTGCAGATCTTCCAGGCTGATACCGTGAGCACGACTCCAATGCACCCAGTAATCGGCATGGTTCAATTCGACGCGAATGTTGCGCATCAGCCAGCGACGCGCCATGTCTTCGCCAGGGTGGCGCGCAAAACGGGTCTTGGTCAGGTTCTGTGCCATGTATAAAGCGAACTGTTCGACCACCGGCCAGCCACCGATAAGGTACTGACGCATGGTTTTTGCGCTGAGTTTGTTATCTCGCATGCGTTGATACAGTTCGTGTCCGACAACCCGGCGCTTGCTCTCGCTGCAATCCTGGATCAGTTGCTGAGCCCAGGCGGGGTAACTTGCAGCTTCCATGAGTGGTCCGGTTCTGTTGAATGTGTCGATCACTGTCGCGCTCCTTTTGATTGTGATTTTTTAGATCAACAAGAGTTTCAACGGAACGTGCCCGGCGCCTTGAACAACAAAGGTCGGGGCCGGGCAGGACGACTTTGCAAACTATCCCAGGTAAACAGATGCGGGCGTTCAATCACATACCCTTGAGCGTAATCCACCCCGATCTCCAGCAATGCCTGCTCGATCTGAGGTGTTTCAACGAACTCGGCAATCGTGCGCTTACCCATGACATGACCGATGTGATTGATCACTTCGACCATGGCGCGGTTAATCGGGTCGTCCAGCATATCCTTTACGAAACTCCCGTCGATCTTCAGGAAGTCTACAGGTAAATGTTTCAAGTAAGCGAATGAGGACATACCGGCGCAAAAGTCATCTAGCGAAAAATGACAACCTAAACCTTTGAGTTCATTGATAAATCTAATTGCACTACCCAGATTTGCAATCGCGCTGGTTTCTGTAATTTCAAAACAAATCATTTCGGGTGGAATTGAATATGCAACAAACTGTTCACGAAGGAAGTCCAGAAACGCCTCATCTCCGATAGTAATACCTGACAGATTTATCGCACACATGGCCAACGACTCTTCGCGCTCTTGCGCAATGCATTGGGCAATGACTTTGAAAACGTTCTCCACTACCCAACGATCAATCGACGTCATCAAACCGTAACGCTCGGCGGCCGGAATGAAACTGTCCGGCAGAATCATGCGCCCTGCTTCGTCATGCAGGCGCAGCAGGATTTCGATATGCCCGCGGTCCTGCTCGTCAGCGCCAAGGGGCGCGATTTCCTGGGCGTACAGGCAGAAGCGGTCTTCTTCCAACGCTACGTGCAGGCGCTGCACCCAGGCCATCTCGCCAAAGCGCAGGGACAGTTCCGAGTCGTCGGCGTGATAGACCTGAACCCGGTTGCGGCCCTTTTCCTTGGCCATATAACAAGCCATGTCAGCGGCCCGCAGCGAAGCTTCCAGGGTGGCCGGACTCTGGGCCACATGCACCAGACCGATGCTTACGGTGGTCACGAACGGCCGGCCTTTCCAGACAAAATGCAGGTTCTGCACGGTCTGGCGCAGGCCTTCGGCGATTTTCTCGGCCGCTTCCGGCGCGCAATTTTCCAACAGAATGCCGAACTCGTCGCCACCCAGTCGGGCCAGGGTGTCGCCTTCGCGCAAACCTGATTGCAACAACGCACAGATATGTCGCAACAGCTCGTCGCCCGCCGCATGACCGCAGGTGTCGTTGACCAGTTTGAATTGATCCAGGTCGAGAAACATCAAGGCGTGACGCCCCACCTGGCGCGTAAGGTTATGCAGGGCCTGTTCGAGGCGATATTCGAATTCGCGGCGGTTGGCCAGCCCGGTCAGGGCGTCATGGGTCGCCTGCCAGGACAGATTGGCGATGTACTGCCGCTCCTGAGTCATGTCGTGCAGCACCAGCACGGTGCCGCTGACCTTGCCCGCGTTGCGGATCGGCGCGCCGACCAGAGTGACCGAAACCGTGCTGCCATCCAGGCGCTGGATCAGTTTGGAATGCTCGCTGCCACCGCTGAGCTGACCGCTCAAAATGTGCTCGATCAAGGTAAAACCGTCGGCCTGAGCGTTCTCGTCCAGCAGATTGAACAGCGCAGCCAATGGCAACCCCGCCGCCTGTTCAGCCTTCCAGTGAGTCAAGGCCTCGGCGGCCGGATTCATATAGGCGATCGCGCCCTCGACGTCCGTGGTGATCACCCCATCGCCAATCGATTGCAGAGTGATCTGTGCCCGGTCTTTCTCCAATTGCAAGGCATCGGCGAAGGCATGGCGCTGCTTGAGCAGCTTATGAGTGCGCATCAGGGCCAACACAATCAAACCCAGCGCGGTGGCGAGGTTCGTCACCAACAGCAGCCGGAGAATCACCCGCGAGCCTTCGCCCAAGGCGTCGCTGAACGCTTTGGCGGCAGGCGTCACGCCTTCGTTGATGGTAAAAATCTGCTCCTTCCAGCGCTTGATGTCGGCATCGGTGGCCTGGCTATCGGCAATGCGCTGGCGCATCTCCCGCGCGACGTCATCGAGTTGCACCAGGTACGCGTCACCGACCGTCCAGAGGTCGATGGCTCTTTCAAGGTAGCTGAAGTGGCGGAAATTGAGGTACAGCCAAATCAGGCTGGAGACGTCGTCCGGATGGTTGCCGCCCTTGAGGATCGCAATCCGTGCCGCCTCGATATTCGGAGGCTGATGATCCAGCGCCAGACGCAATTCATGACCACCCTGAGGCACCGCAATCGCGTTCTGGTATTTGAGAAAAATCGTTTCGTCGTGACTGTCGGCGTAGAGATTGAGGTAGTAGATGGCGTCTTTCTGGCCCTTGGACCACAGGCTTTCACCACCGACGTAGCCGCGAACCGCCGAAAGAACGTAAAGGCTGACGCCTCCTAACAATGCCTGAAATAACACGACGGCGATAAAAGGCCAGACGATGCCCAACAACCGAGGGGTTCCGAGAGTCCTTTTTTGCTTCATGAGGTCCCTTGTCTTGACACTGCTCGATCGTCGTCCGGACGAAAACGCTACCGCTAGACTAGGATGGGTTCTCACTCTAGGCAAGCCGGGGAAACTCATGCTCAACAGCAGCATAGTCCCAGCGCTTCAGGGCTGGGCTTCATCCCCATGTGCTCATCCTTGCCGGGGAAAACGCCCTGAGCGTCCTGTGGCACTCATCTAGTGCTGCTGCAAATGCCCATAAAGCTTGGCGTACAACCCACCATCGGCAATCAATTGCTGGTGGTCGCCATCCTCGGCAACTTGCCCACCATCGAACACCAGCACCCGGTCGGCCTGCTTCACGGCCGATAACCGGTGCGCAATGATCAGCGTGGTGCGGTTGCTCAAGAACCGCGCCAGTGCCTGGTGCAGGTTGTATTCGGTGGCTGCGTCCAGGGCGGACGTGGCCTCGTCGAGGATGACCACTTTGGGTTCGGCCAACACCATCCGCGCAATCGCCAGGCGTTGACGCTGCCCGCCGGATAAACGCACACCGGAGCGCCCGACAATACTGTCCAGGCCGTTGGGCAATTCACGCACCGTGTTGTGCAGTTGAGCAATTTCCAATGCCTGCCAGCAGGCTTCGTCGCTGCGTTCGCGGCCCATGGTCAGATTGGCGCGCACGGTGTCGTTGAACAGTGCCGGATGCTGCAAGACCACGGCGACATTTTCGCGCACGGTTTCCAGGCCGATCTCTTCCTGAGTCGAACCACCGAAACGGATGGTGCCGGCCAGCGGCGTGTACAAACCGAGCAGCAACTGCACCAGCGTGCTTTTCCCACCGCCGCTGGCGCCGACAATCGCGACTTTTTCACCGGGGGCAATCGACAGGTTCATTTGGTTCAACACCAACTCGTCGCCGTAGCCGAAACTCAATCCCTGAACTTCGATGCCCACCGTGTCGCGCCCCTGGAACGGGTCGACACTGCCGGTGTATTGCGGCTCGTCGGCACGGGCCAGCAACTCGTTGATTCGCGACAGCGCACCGCCGGCGGCGTAAAAGGCGTACTGCAGGTTGAGCAGTTGTTCCACCGGACCGATCATGAACCACAGGTAGCTGAACACGGCCAGCATCTGGCCGATGGACAGGTCGGAAAACAACACAGTGAGCATGGCCGCCGCACGGAAAATATCGATGCCGAACTGGAACAGCAAACCACTGGCGCGGTTCGATGCATCGGTTTTCCACTGCGAGTTCACGGCGTAATCGCGCACTTCACGCGCTCGCTGGCCAAGCCGGCCGAGGAAAAAACCCTGACGATTACCGGCGCGCACTTCCTGGATGGCATCCAGGGTTTCGGTCAAGGCCTGGGTGAAGCGCGAGGTGCTGTCGTTCTCGAGTTTTTTCAGGTGTTTGACCCGCTTGCCCAACTGCACCGTGGCATAGATCACCAGCGGGTTGAACAGCAGGATCAGCAGCGCGAGTTTCCAGTGCATCCACATCAGGATGGAGGCGGTGCCCACCAGCGTCAGCATGGCCACGAGGAAACGACTGAGGGTTTCGCCGACGAATTTGTCCAGCGTGTCCAGGTCGGTGACCAGGTGCGTAGTCACCGTGCCGCTGCCCAGGCTTTCGTATTCCCCCAGCGAGATGCACTTGAGCCGCTCGATCAACCGCAGCCGAATCCGATACACGATGTCTTTGGCCAGCGCCGCAAACAATTTCGCCTGCACAACGTTGAACAACAACGCGGCACAGCGTAGTGCCAATGTCACCAGCAGCATCAGGCCAATATAGCCCGCGGCTTTCTGCCAGACGTCGGGCAGCGCGTGGTTCATTATTTTCAGCGCAGCGTCGCCGTGGCCCAGCAGCACTTCGTCGACCAGCAATGGCAACAGCAAGGGGATCGGCACGCTGCACAGCGTTGCCAATACCGCGACGCCGTTGGCGATCCACAAGGATTTTTTATGGTGAAGGGCCAGGCGACGGATTTCTGCCCAGCTCAGACGGTCGACACGTGCAGGGGCTGGAACGTCGTCGGGCAGGTCATGCACAGGCAGCGCGCTCCAGCCAGCGGCCGAGCAACGGTGACAACACACTCAAAGGTTGATACCCATTGGTCAGCAACGCCAATTGACCATCACGCTCTGCCAGCAAGGTCGGGAAACCGGCAATGCCCAGGTCCTGGACCCAGGTGAAATCGGCAGCGGTGGCTGCGTGCTGATCGGCACGGTCGAAGGCGGCAGCGAACTCGATGCGCGGCAAACCGGCCTGCTCTGCCAGCTCAACCAACACGCTGGCGTGGGTGACGTCGCGACCTTCGGCGTAGAACGCCTGCTGGATCAACCCGAGCAATTTCCACGCGCAATCCGGTGCCAGGCTGCGCGCCGTCACCAGCGCCCGACACGCCGGCTCGGTGTCGTAGACAAACCCGTCGGGCAGCGCGCCTTCAAACTTGAACGGTTGACCAGTAGCCTCGTGGACCGCCTGCCAGTGCTCAAGGATGTAGCGCCGGGTGGTCGGCTCCAGCGCCGAGCCACTGCCCGTGCGCAAACCGCCGACGACCAGATGCACGTCCACCCCCGCTGCCTGCGCCTGCTCGACCAGCGCGTTGGCCACCGGCGCAAAACCCCAGCACCAGGAACACATCGGGTCCATCACATAGAGCAGGCGACGTGCAGACATGGTTCAAGCCTCGGAAGGAGTTTGCTTGTAGTTGTAACCGATCGGGTGCGGCATGTTGCGCGCCTTGGCCAGTTCGATCTGCTTCTGCCGGTCGATGGCACTGCGACGGGTTTTCTCGCTCAGCTTATCCCAGCAATGCGGGCAACTGATGCCGGCCACATAATGCTCGGATGCACGGTCTTCCACGCTGATGGGCGTACGACAGGCATGACATTGATCGTAGTCGCCTTCGCTGAGGTCGTGGCGCACAGTCACGCGGTTATCGAACACGAAGCAGTCGCCCTGCCATTTGGTTTCTTCCTGCGGTACCTCTTCGAGGTACTTCAGGATGCCGCCCTTGAGGTGATAGACCTCGTCGAAACCCTGACTGAGCATGTAGCTCGAGGCCTTCTCGCAGCGAATACCGCCGGTGCAAAACATCGCGACTTTCTTGTGCACGGCCGGGTCGAAATTGGCTTTGATGTAGTCGGGGAATTCGCGAAAACTGGTGGTCTTCGGATCGATGGCGCCTTCGAAGGTGCCGATCGAGACTTCATAGTCGTTGCGGGTGTCGATCAGCAGTACTTCCGGATCGCTGATCAGTGCGTTCCAGTTCTGTGGATCCACGTAGGTGCCGACACTTTTATTCGGGTCCACGCCTTCGACGCCGAGGGTGACGATTTCTTTCTTGAGTTTGACTTTGGTGCGATAGAACGGCTGATCGTCGCAGTACGACTCTTTGTGGTCGATGTCGTCCATTCGTGGGTCGTTCTTGAGCCAGGCCATCAGCCCGTCGATGCCTTCGCGGCTGCCGGACACGGTGCCGTTGATGCCTTCTTCGGCGATCAGCAGCGTGCCTTTGATGCCGTTGTCGACCATTGCTTGCAGCAGCGGCTCGCGCAGGGTGACGTAATCTTCCAGGGTGACGAACTTATACAGTGCCGCCACGACAATCTGTTGTGTCATGGGTAATTCTCCAGGTGGCTACCCTCGTAAGGGGTGAACCGGATGCGAAAAAAAACGCGCCGGGTGAGCGGCGCGTTGCGGATTCTAGCAAAACCAGCAGCGATTGGCTTTAGATGGCCAAGATCGCAGCCTGCGGCGGCGCCCACAGGCGCGTAGGAGCTGCCGCAGGCTGCGATCTTTCGATCTGCTTAATGTTTGCTGCCGCCAGCACAGGTCGGCGAGGCCGGGGCCGCGTCGATCTGTGCCCATTCTTGCGGCGTGTAGGTATGCAGCGCCAACGCATGGAACTCGCCCATCAGTTCGCCCAAAGTGCCGTACACCTTCTGGTGACGCTTGACGCGATTGAGGCCTTCGAACTGCTGGCTGACCACCACCGCCTTGAAGTGGGTCTGTAACCCACGGCTGTGCATGTGGCTTTCATCCAGCACTTGCAGATGCTCGGGCTGTAGCAGCCCGAGCGTCGATTCGATGCGTTGTTGCATGGTCATCCCGAACTCCGCTTAAGGCTTTTTCTTGGCAGGAGCGGCGCCCTTAGGCTCCAGCTCGGCCGTCATGTCAGCCAGCAGTTTGTTGACCACAGGCACCGCGCTTTCCAGCTTGGCTTGAGTCATCTGGGCCGATTGCTGAGTCAGCTGCGGCATTTTTTCCAGGACTTTCTTGCCCAGTGGCGACTGGTAGAACGCAACCAGATCCTTGAGCTCGGATTCGCTGAAATTGGTGGTGTAAAGCTTGACCATGTCCGGCTTCAGCTTTTTCCAGCCAATGGCTTGATCCAGAGCGGCGTTAGCCTTGGCCTGGTAAGTTTCCAGAACGGCTTTTTTCGATTCAGGGGCTTTGGTCTGTTCAAAGCGCTGAGCGAACATTTGCTGCACTTGCATGTACACCGGAGTGCCCAATTTGTCAGCGTGCGCCAGGGTCAGGAAAGCTTCGGCACTGGCGTTGTGGCTGGCGGTATCGGCAAAAACCTGGCCGCTGGCGCAAACCAGTGCAACCGCGGTACAGATGGCACGAAGACGAGTCATCGAGTTTCCTTTTCTAGCAGGCGAGGCAAAACCTCAAGGGCGTCCATTCTGCACCTAAAAAAGTGTGTCACTCAACCCCAAGCCTTGTCGCGCCTGATTTAGAGGGGTTGAACGGTCAAATTCCAGACTGATGGAACCACAGCCGGCGATCAAGGCCTAAACTGCGCTATCAGACCTACAGGAGTGTGCATGATGAGCCGTATCGAAACCGACAGCCTGGGCCAGGTGGAAGTCCCGGATGACGCTTACTGGGGCGCTCAGACGCAACGCTCGCTGATCAACTTCGCCATCGGCAACGAACGCATGCCGCTGGCGGTGCTACACGCCCTGGCCCTGATCAAGAAAGCCGCGGCGCGCGTCAACGATCGCAATGGCGACCTGCCCGCCGACATCGCCCGGCTGATCGAACAGGCCGCCGACGAAGTGCTCGACGGCGACCATGACGAGCAGTTCCCGCTGGTGGTCTGGCAGACCGGCAGCGGTACCCAAAGCAATATGAACGTCAACGAAGTGATCGCCGGTCGCGCCAACGAACTGGCCGGCAACCCGCGCGGTGGCAAGGCCCCGGTACACCCCAACGATCACGTCAACCGCTCCCAGAGTTCCAACGATTGCTTCCCCACGGCCATGCACATCGCGACGGTTCAGGCGGTGCAGCAGCATTTGCTGCCGGCGATCAGCGAGTTGTCCGGCGGGTTGGCGGAGCTGTCCGCACGGCACATGAAACTGGTCAAGACCGGTCGTACCCATATGATGGACGCCACGCCAATTACCTTCGGCCAGGAACTCTCGGCGTTCATCGCGCAACTGGATTACGCCGAGCGGGCGATCCGCAGCGCGCTACCGGCCGTCTGTGAACTGGCTCAGGGCGGCACTGCGGTCGGCACCGGATTGAACTCGCCCCACGGTTTTGGCGAAGCGATCGCCTCCGAACTGGCCGCCCTCTCCGGCCTGCCGTTCGTTACGGCCCCCAATAAATTTGCCGCCCTGGCCGGCCACGAGCCGTTGGTCACCCTCTCCGGCGCACTGAAAACCCTTGCCGTGACCCTGATGAAAATCGCCAACGACCTGCGCCTGCTGGGCTCCGGGCCGCGAGCGGGGTTTGCCGAAGTGAAACTGCCGGCCAATGAGCCGGGCAGTTCGATCATGCCCGGCAAGGTCAACCCGACTCAGTGCGAAGCGCTGTCGATGCTGGCCTGTCAGGTATTGGGCAATGACGTTGCCATCGGTTTTGCCGCCAGTCAGGGCCACCTGCAATTGAACGTGTTCAAACCGGTGATCATCCACAACCTGCTGCAATCGATCCGCTTGCTGGGCGATGGCTGCAGTAACTTCCAGCAGCATTGCATCGCCGGCCTGGAACCGGATGCGCAAAAAATGGCCGAGCATCTGGAACAAGGTTTGATGCTGGTGACGGCGCTGAACCCGCACATCGGCTACGACAAATCGGCGGAGATTGCCAAGAAGGCTTACAGCGAGGGGCTGACCTTGCGCGAGGCGGCGTTGCAGCTGGGGTATCTGACGGATGAAGAGTTTGATGCCTGGGTGAGGCCGGAGGACATGTTGGAGGCCGGTGCCAAGGGCTGAGTTCTGTAGCGCCCGACAGTCAGTCATCGCGGGCAAGCCCGCTCCCACAGGTTTTGGGTTGCTCACGGATACTGTGATCGACACAAAACCTGTGGGAGCGTGGCTTGCCCGCGATGAACGATAACGAGGTCTACCGTGTGACTGCCATCCGCACCCGTCGAGCCCTGAGCCCGGCCACCAACGATGGCCCCAACGCCACCAACGCCGACCCGAGCACCACCAGCACCGCCCCGCCATAACCCAGGCCATTGATCTGTTCGGCATGCACATACTCCGGCCATAACCACGCGGCCACGGCCACGGCGCCAAAGGTCACCAGCGGCGTGATCGCCAGCGTCGCACTGACCCGTGAGGCTTCCCAATGGGCCAGGGCTTCAGCGAAGGCGCCATAAGCGATCAGCGTGTTCAAACAGCACGCCAGCAGCAGCCAGCCTTGCAGCGGGCTCAGTTGCAGCGCCTCCAGCGGATGCACCCATGGCGTCAGCAACAGCGCGCAAAACAGGTAAATCACCATCATCACCTGCAACGAATTCCACACCGTGAGCAACTGCTTCTGGCCCAAGGCATAGAAGGTCCAGACCGTGGACGCCAGCAGCACCATCAGCACACCGGCGGTGTAATCGGTCAGGGAGGTGAGCAACTCACTCAAGCGCTGATTGAAGAAGAGCGCAAAGCCGATCAGCAGCACCAACAGGCCAATCCCCTGCCCCACGCTAAACCGTTCCTTGAACACGAACAGACTGGCAATCAGCAACATGATCGGGCCCATTTGCACCACCAGTTGCGCGGTGCCGGGGCTGAGCAGGTTCAGGCCCATCAGGTACAGCACGTAGTTGCCGACCAGTCCGAGTACCGCCATCAACACCAGCCAGCCACCGCGCGGGCCGAGGACTTTACGACTCGGCAGGCGTTTGGTCGCCGCCAGATAAATGAACAGGCAACCGCCGGACACCAGCAGGCGAAACCAGGTCACCGTCACCGGGTCCATCACCAGCAGCACTTGCTTGAGCTTGATCGGCAGGATTCCCCACAGCAACGCAGTCAGCAAGGCCAGGCACAGCCCATAAACCCAGCGACCCGATGAAATATGCATGCTGACCCCAAAGCCGATTGGCGAAAACGGTCATTCTAGGCTCAGACCGGGGCGCGACACAGGGACAGTTGCCAACGGGCCGCGAATGAAACTGTGCAGGTCGCACCGTAAAGTTGACGATATGCCGTCGATCAGGTGGCCAGGCGCGACAAGTGGTTCATGCATAAGCTCATTGAAACTGTCATCCGCAGGAGATCGCTCATGTACGGCATGCGCGCCCAAGACAACGCCCCCGCCACCCACTTTCGTTGTGACCGCTTGTGTCGTGTGAATGGAGAGCTGTATTTCACCACACGGGAACTCACTTTGGAGGGGCCGTTTGAAAACCGGGAGGCAGCGGAGCGCGAGATTCACGCGTATATCGAGCGGATGCAGGTCATGAGCATGAGCGAATAAACCGCGCCGCCTGCATTCGCGAGCAAGCCCGCTCCCACATTTAACCGTGTCCAACGTTGGAACTCGGTCAAATGTGGGAGCGGGCTTGCTCGCGAATGCGGTTGATCAGGCTACAAAACACTTAAGGTCTAACGCACCGCCTCAAACAACCCCGTAGCCCCCATCCCGCCCCCCACGCACATGGTGACGATGCCGTAACGCAGGTTGCGCCGCTGCAGCTCACGCACGATGTGCCCGACCTGACGCGAACCGGTCATGCCGAACGGGTGGCCGATGGCAATCGAGCCGCCGTTGACGTTGTATTTGTCGTTGTCGATTTCCAGCCGATCGCGGCTGTACAGGCATTGCGAGGCGAACGCTTCGTTGAGCTCCCACAGATCAATGTCGGTAACCTGCAACCCCTTGGCCTTGAGCAACTTCGGCACCGAAAACACCGGGCCGATGCCCATCTCGTCCGGCTGGCACCCGGCCACGGCAAAACCGCGGAAGAAGGCTTTGGGCTTGAGCCCCAGCGCCAGAGCTTTCTCCAGGCTCATCACCAGGGTCATCGAAGCGCCGTCGGACAGTTGCGACGAGTTGCCGGCGGTCACTGAGCCGTCTTCGGCAAACACCGGTTTCAACCCGGCCAGGCTTTGCAGAGTCGTGTCCGGGCGATTGCAGTCGTCATGATCGACGATGCCGTCGAGGATCTGCACCTGGCCGGTGACCTTGTCCTCAACGCGATACTTCACCGCCATCGGTACGATTTCATCGTTGAACAACCCGGCGGCCTGCGCCAGGGCGGTACGCTGCTGACTTTGTAGAGCGTATAAATCCTGCTCTTGGCGACTGACAACGTAACGACGCGCGACGATCTCGGCGGTCTGGCCCATGGGGAAATAAATACCCGGCACCTGCTCTTTCAGCAGCGGGTTGATCAGGTTGTCGGTGTTGACGCTTTTCATGGTCAGGCTGATCGACTCGACGCCGCCAGCGACAATGATGTCGCTGCACCCCGAAGCAATCTGATTGGCGGCAATGGCGATGGCCTGCAAGCCCGACGAACAGAAGCGGTTAAGGGTCATGCCTCCCGTCCCGATGCCCAGGTGCGACAGCACCGCGACGTTGCGGCCAATGTTGAAGCCCTGGGCGCCTTCGTTGGAGCCGGCGCCGACGATGCAATCCTCGACGCTGGCCGGGTCGACGTCATTGCGCGTGAGCAGCGCGTTGACACAGTGGGCCGCCATGTCGTCCGGGCGGGTCATGTTGAACTTGCCGCGAAAGGACTTGGCCAGGCCGGTCCGTACGCTGTCGACGATCACCACTTCACGCATGGCATACACCTCATTGTTGTTGTCAGTCAGGAGTTGGACCGAGCATAAGTCCACCCTATGACTGACCGCGACAATCATTCACCCCGCGTATGCGTAGCCATCGGTTCAGCGCTTGCGCTTTTGCAGTTTCTTTTCGCGCTTGTCGGACTTTTCAAAGGCCTCTTCCAGCGCCTGGTTAATGGTGCGCAAGACCTTGACCCGTGCCCAGCGCTTGTCGTTGGCTTCCACCAGGGTCCAGGGCGATATCTCGGTGCTGGTTCGATCGACCATATCGCCGACAGCGGCGCGATAGTCGTCCCATTTGTCGCGATTGCGCCAGTCGTCTTCAGTGATTTTGAAGCGCTTGAAGGGGATCTCTTTGCGCTCCTGGAAACGCTCCATCTGAGTCTGTTTGTCGATGGCCAGCCAAAACTTGACCACGATCACTCCGGCATCGGCGATCTGCTCTTCAAAGTCGTTGATCTCGCCATAGGCGCGCATCCAGTCCGCCTTGCTGCAAAAGCCTTCGATGCGCTCCACCAACACCCGGCCATACCAGGAACGGTCGAACACAGTGAATTTTCCCCGGGCCGGAATATGCCGCCAGAACCGCCAGAGATACGGCTGCGCCCGTTCTTCCTCGGTGGGCGCGGCGATCGGCACGATGTCGTACTGGCGCGGGTCGAGCGCCGCGGCCACCCGCCGGATTGCCCCGCCCTTGCCTGCCGCGTCGTTGCCTTCGAACACCGCAATCAACGCGTGGCGACGCATGCGTTTGTCGCGCATCAGCCCGGAAAACCGTGCCTGCTCGGTAATCAGTTGCTCTTCGTAATCGTCCTTGTCCAGCTGCTGGGTCAAGTCCAGGCTGTCGAGCAGATTCACTTGATCGACGCTGGGGAACAAGGGCGCTGCGCTGACTTTGTGCGGGTGAATCCTGGGTCTCTTCAGCGCGCTCTGCAGGCCCTCGAGCAAGATCTTGCCGACCGTCAGGCTCCGATAGCGCGCGTCCACGCCGGCGATCACATGCCACGGCGCATAGTCGCGGCTGGTGCGGCGCAGCACCCGTTCGCCGTACTTCACGAATTTGTCGTAGGTCGCGGATTGTTGCCAGTCCAGCGGGCTAATGCGCCAGCTGTGCAACGGGTCGTCGGCCAGCGCCTTGAGCCGCGCTTTCATTTGTTTTTTGGAGAGGTGAAACCAGAACTTGAAGATCAGCGCGCCTTCGTCACACAGCATCTTCTCCAGCCGTTCGGCCCCGTTGATGCTTTGATCGAGTCGCGGATCCTTGAACAAACCATGAACCCGTCCCTGCAACATCTGGCTATACCAGTTGCCGAAGAAAATCCCCATGCGCCCCTTGGCCGGGAACATCCGCCAGTAGCGCCAGGCCGGCGGTCGCGCCAGTTCTTCGTCGGTCTGCTGGTCGAAGGTGCGGACCTCGATCGAGCGCGGGTCCATCCACTCATTGAGCAACTTGACCGTCTCGCCCTTGCCGGCCCCTTCGATGCCGTTGATCAAAATGATCACCGGAAAGCGCTGTTGCTGGCGAAGTTCGAACTGCGCTTCGAGCAAGGCTTCACGCAACGCTGGCACTTCGGCTTCATAGGTTTCTTTGTCGATGACATGACCGATTTCAGCAGATTCGAACATGGAGCGGCTCCTTCCAGGATTGAGCAAGACTAGCAGCAAAAAAGATCAAAAGATCGCAGCCTTCGGCAGCTCCTACAGGTGTACGTCGATACCATGTAGGAGCTGCCGAAGGCTGCGATCTTTTGCGGTAACCCACCATTTTGAGCAGGCGGTTGGCTCGGTGCCTTGCCATGGATCAAGCGCCACTGCGGCGATCGGCTAGAATGGCCACCTTGCCGTTACCGAGCCTGCCATGAAACCTGTATTGCCCCACGCCCAGCTCGACTGGGACGACCAAGGTCGCCCGCGTTCGCGGGTGTTCGATGATGTGTATTTTTCCGACCTGTCGGGCCTTGAAGAAACCCGCTACGTGTTTCTGGAGCAAAACGTTTTGCGCGACCGCTTCGCCGCCTTGCCGGCGGGTGGTCGACTGGTGATTGGCGAGACCGGTTTCGGCACCGGGCTGAATTTTCTCTGTGCCTGGCAGTTGTTCGAACAGCACGCGGTGGCCGGTGCGCGACTGCATTTTGTCAGCGTCGAAAAATACCCGCTGAGCGCGCCCGATCTGCAACGAGCCTTGGCCTTATGGCCGGAGCTCAAGCCGTTTGCCGATCAATTGCTGGCGCAATACGTGGCGATCCATCAAGGCTTTCAGCGTCTGGTGCTGGACAACGGCCGCGTTACCCTGACCTTGCTGATCGGCGATGCACTTGAGCAGTTGCCGCAACTGGATGCGCAGATCGACGCCTGGTTTCTCGACGGTTTCGCTCCAGCGAGAAACCCCGACATGTGGACCGCCGAATTGTTTGCCGAATTGGCTCGCCTGGCGGCGCCCGGCTCGACCATCAGCACCTTCACCAGCACCGGCTGGGTGCGCCGCCTGCTGAACGCGGCGGGCTTCAAGATGAAGCGCACGCCAGGCATCGGCCACAAGTGGGAAATTCTGCGGGGCACGTTCCTCGGTTGGCCCGAAGAGACCGCTAAACCAGCCGCGACAAAACCATGGTTCGCTCGCCCACAACCGCTGACCGGCGAACGCCGCGCTTTGGTGATCGGCGCCGGTCTGGCCGGTTGCGCCAGTGCCGCCAGCCTCGCCGCGCGGGGTTGGCAAGTGAGTTTGCTGGACCGTCACGAAGCACTGGCGCAGGAAGCCTCGGGCAATCCTCAGGGCGTGCTGTACCTCAAGCTTTCGGCCCATGGCACGGCGTTATCGCAATTGATCGTCAGCGGTTTTGGCTACACCCGACGTCTGCTGGAACAGCTGCAACGTGGTGTCGACTGGGACGATTGCGGGGTCTTGCAACTGGCCTTCAATGCCAAGGAAGCCGAGCGTCAGGCGCAATTGGCCGCGGCCTTTTCACCGAGCCTGGTGCACCTGCTCGATCAATCCCAGGCCCAGGCCCGAGCCGGTATCGAACTGGCGCACGGCGGCTTGTTCTACCCTGAAGGTGGCTGGGTTCATCCGCCCGCGTTGTGCCAGTGGCAAGCGTCCTCCACGAACATCCAGTGGCTGCCCCATTGCGAGGTGCTGGAACTGCGCAAGGTCGATGATCAATGGCAGGCTTGGGATGGTGATGCACTGCTGGCCAGCGCGCCCGTGGTAATTCTGGCCGGCGCCGCCGAGATCAAGCGTTTTCCATACAGCGCCGACCTGCCCCTCAAACGCATTCGCGGGCAAATCACCCGGCTGGCGCAAACCCCTGAAAGCCAGAGCCTGGCGACCGTCGTCTGCGCTGAAGGTTATGTAGCACCCGCACGCCTGGGCGAACACACACTCGGCGCCAGCTTCGATTTCAAAAGCGATGAGCTGACCCCGACCGTCGCCGAACACCTCGGCAACCTGGCGTTGCTCGAGGAAATCTCCACTGATCTGGTCGCCCGTCTGCATGTTCCAGACCTGGACCCGCAACAGCTTGAAGGGCGCGCGGCATTCCGCTGCACCAGCCCCGACTACTTGCCGATCGTCGGACCGTTGGCCGAACAGGCCGCCTTCGCCGAGGCCTATGCCGCGCTGAGCAAAGATGCCCGGCAAGTGCCCGATGTTCCCTGCCCATGGCTCGATGGTTTTTACATCAACAGCGGTCACGGCTCTCGCGGTTTGATCACCGCGCCACTGTCTGGCGAGCTGTTGGCGGCATGGCTAGAAAACGAGCCGTTGCCGCTGCCAAAAACAGTGGCCGAAGCCTGCCATCCCAACCGTTTTGCCTTGCGCCAGTTGATCCGCGGAAAAGCCTGACCCACAGCCTTATAACTTATCGGTCTAAAACTCCAGGGATTCACCTGGGTCAGTTTCTGAGTACCCGCCGTTTTTGGCGGGTATCGATTGACCCTCCCCAACGGAAAAACCGGTAAGGACTTATGTGCGGATTAGCTGGAGAATTACGTTTCGACCATCAACCTGCGGACCTCGCAGCCATTGAACGAATCACCCATCACCTGGCCCCTCGCGGCCCTGATGCGTGGGGCTTCCACAGCCAGGGGCCGATTGCCCTGGGCCATCGGCGCCTGAAAATCATGGACCTGTCGGACGGCTCGGCACAGCCGATGATCGACAACTCACTGGGCCTGTCCCTGGCCTTCAACGGCGCGATCTACAACTTCCCGGAACTGCGCACCGAACTGGAAAGCCTCGGTTACGCCTTCTATTCCGGCGGCGACACCGAAGTGCTGCTCAAGGGTTATCACGCCTGGGGCGAAGCCTTGTTGCCCAAACTCAACGGCATGTTCGCCTTCGCCATTTGGGAGCGCGACGCCAAGCGTTTGTTCATTGCCCGCGACCGTCTCGGCGTGAAGCCGTTGTATCTGTCGCGCACCGGTCAACGCCTGCGCTTTGCCTCGGCCCTGCCAGCATTGCTCAAGGGCGGCGACATCAACCCGATCCTCGACCCGGTGGCGCTCAATCATTATCTGAATTTCCACGCCGTGGTCCCGGCCCCGCGCACCTTGCTGGCGGGCATCGAAAAGCTGCCCCCGGCAAGCTGGATGCGCATCGAAGCAGACGGCACCACCGAGCAGAAAACCTGGTGGACCCTGCCCTACGGCCCAAATGCCGACGAACTGAACCTGACCCTCGAAGACTGGCGCGACCGTGTGCTCGACAGCACCCGTGATGCGGTGGCGATTCGTCAACGGGCGGCCGTGGATGTCGGCGTGCTGCTTTCCGGCGGTGTCGATTCGAGTCTGTTGGTAGGCCTGTTGCGCGAAGTCGGCGTTGAAAACCTGTCGACCTTCTCCATCGGTTTCCAGGATGCCGGCGGCGAGCGCGGTGACGAGTTCCAGTATTCGGACCTGATCGCCAAGCACTACGGCACCCAACATCACCAACTGCGCATCGACGAAAAAGAAATCATCGAGCAACTACCCGCGGCGTTCCGCGCCATGAGCGAGCCAATGGTCAGCCATGACTGCATCGCCTTCTACCTGCTGTCTCGCGAAGTGGCCAAGCACTGCAAGGTGGTGCAAAGCGGCCAAGGCGCGGACGAGTTGTTCGCCGGGTATCACTGGTATCCGCAAGTGGACGGTGCGAGCGATCCGTATGCGGCGTATCGCGATGCGTTTTTCGACCGCAGCTACGCCGACTACTCCGCCACGGTGCAGCCGAAATGGCTGACGGCCAACGACGCGGCCGGCGACTTCGTGAAGGAACATTTCGCTCAGCCCGGTGCCGACGCAGCCGTAGACAAAGCCCTGCGTCTGGACAGCACCGTGATGCTGGTGGATGACCCAGTCAAACGGGTCGACAACATGACCATGGCCTGGGGGCTGGAAGCGCGCACGCCGTTTCTCGACTATCGCCTGGTGGAATTGTCGGCGCGGGTGCCGGGCAAATTCAAACTGCCGGATGGCGGCAAGCAAGTCTTGAAAGAAGCGGCGCGGCTGGTCATTCCGAGTGAAGTGATCGACCGCAAAAAGGGTTACTTCCCGGTCCCCGGCCTCAAGCATTTGCAGGGCGACACGCTGAACTGGGTGCGTGAACTGCTGCTCGATCCGAGTCAGGATCGTGGCCTGTTCAACCCCGCCATGCTCGACCGCCTGCTGACCGATCCGCAAGGTCAACTGACCCCGTTGCGCGGCTCCAAGCTGTGGCAATTGGCAGCTCTGAACCTGTGGCTCAGTGAACAAGGAATCTGATCGATGAAACCTCACGCTACGGCTTATAGCCAACGCTTGTTGCGCGGTCAGGCGCCCTCCTACGAACGCTTGCAGGCGCGCCTGGCCGAAGACGGCAGTGAATTGGGCGCCGCGCCAATCGCGGTGCATTGCGGCTGGGGCCGGTTGCTGATCGGCCATACCTTTCCCGATGCCGCGAGCCTTGCCCTAGAGCTGCTCAATGAGCAGCCCGGTGAGCGGGACATCGCCTTGTACGTTGCCGCGCCCCAGCAAGTGCTGGGGCTGGAGCCGGCCCAACTGTTCCTCGACCCTTCCGACACCTTGCGCCTGTGGTTCAGCGATTATCGTCAGTCCACCCGGGTGTTTCGCGGTTTTCGCATCCGTCGGGCGCAAAGCGAAGCGGACTGGCAGGCCGTCAATCAGCTGTATCAGGCGCGCGGCATGCTGCCGATTGATGCGAGTTTGCTGACGCCTCATCACCAGGGCGGCCCGGTTTACTGGCTGGCCGAAGATGAGGACAGCGGCGCGATCATCGGCAGCGTCATGGGCCTGAATCATCACAAGGCCTTCAACGACCCGGAGAACGGCAGCAGCCTGTGGTGCCTGGCGGTCGATCCACAATGTTCCCGCCCAGGCGTCGGTGAAGTGCTGGTGCGGCACTTGATCGAACACTTCATGAGCCGTGGCCTGAGTTACCTGGACCTGTCTGTGCTGCACAACAACCGTCAGGCGAAAAGCCTTTACGCCAAGCTCGGTTTTCGCAACTTGTCGACCTTCGCCATCAAGCGCAAAAACGGCATCAACCAGCCGTTGTTTCTCGGCCCCGGCCCGGAAGCGGAGTTCAATCCGTATGCGCGAATCATCGTTGAGGAGGCTCATCGGCGCGGCATTGATGTGCAGGTGGATGACGCGCAAGCCGGTCTGTTCACCCTGATTCACGGCGGTCGTCGGGTACGTTGCCGCGAATCCCTGAGCGATCTGACCAGCGCCATCAGCATGACGTTGTGTCAGGACAAAAGCCTGACCCACAAGGTGCTGAAAAACGCCGGTCTAAAACTGCCCGCCCAACAACTGGCGGGGAGCGCGGACGACAACCTGGCATTTCTCGACGAGCACGAACGGGTGGTGGTCAAACCGCTGGACGGTGAACAGGGCCAAGGTGTGGCGGTGGATTTACGCACCATCGAAGAGGTTCAGCAGGCCATCGAAAACGCCCGCGCATTCGACAGTCGAGTGCTGCTGGAAAGCTTTCACGAAGGCCTCGACTTGCGGATTCTGGTGATCGGTTTCGAAGTGGTCGCGGCCGCCATTCGCCGGCCGGCGGAGGTGGTCGGCGACGGTCAGCATTCCATTGGTGCGCTTATCGAGGCCCAGAGCCGTCGCCGTCAGGCGGCGACCAGCGGTGAAAGCAAAATCCCGCAAGACCATGAGACCCAGCGCACCTTGCAGGCGGCGGGTTACGACTACAGCAGCATTCTGCCGGCCGGCGAGCACTTGTTCGTGCGACGCACGGCGAACCTTCATACCGGCGGCATTCTTGAGGACGTCACGGCGATTCTGCATCCGACCTTGGTGGATGCGGCCGTGCGCGCGGCGCGGGCGCTGGATATTCCGATGGTCGGGCTCGACCTGATGGTGCCGGCCGCTGACCAGCCGGAGTATGTGTTTATCGAAGCCAATGAGCGCGCCGGGCTGGCCAACCATGAACCGCAGCCGACGGCCGAGCGGTTTGTGGATTTGTTGTTTCCGCATAGTCAGCCGGCGGCCTAGCCCCCCTGATCGTTCCCACGCTCCGCGTGGGAATGACTCCTCGGACGCTCCGCGTCCGCTTGGGACGCAGAGCGTCCCTGGCTGCATTCCCACGCGGAGCGTGGGAACGATCAGCTCTCACTTCATCAGGAGTTTCCATGACCAGCAAAATTCCCGAACCGGACCTCAATTACCTGCAAAAAGTCCTGCTGGAAATGCTCGCCATTCCCAGCCCCACTGGCTTCACCGATACCATCGTGCGTTACGTCGCCGAGCGTCTTGAAGAGCTGGGCATTCCCTTTGAGATGACTCGTCGCGGCACCATCCGCGCCACCCTCAAGGGCAAGAAAAACAGCCCGGACCGCGCCGTCTCCGCCCATCTGGACACCATTGGCGCAGCGGTTCGCGCGATCAAGGATAACGGCCGCCTGACCCTGGCGCCGGTCGGTTGCTGGTCCAGCCGTTTTGCCGAGGGCAGCCGCGTCAGTCTGTTCACCGACAACGGTGTGATCCGCGGCAGCGTGTTGCCGCTGATGGCTTCCGGGCACGCGTTCAATACTGCCGTGGATGAAATGCCGATCAGTTGGGATCACATCGAATTGCGCCTGGACGCCTACTGCGCGACCCGCGCCGATTGCGATTCGTTGGGGATCAGCGTCGGCGATTTCGTCGCCTTCGACCCGTTGCCGGAGTTCACCGAAAGCGGCCACATCAGCGCCCGCCACCTCGATGACAAGGCCGGCGTTGCCGCCTTGCTGGCGGCGCTGAAAGCGATTGTCGACAGCGGCGAAGAGTTGATGATCGACTGCCATCCGCTGTTCACCATCACCGAAGAAACCGGCAGCGGTGCGGCAGCCGCCCTGCCCTGGGATGTCAGCGAATTCGTCGGCATCGACATCGCGCCGGTCGCGCCCGGCCAGCATTCCAGCGAACATGCGGTGAGTGTGGCAATGCAGGATTCTGGCGGGCCTTATGACTATCACCTGTCGCGCCATCTACTGCGCCTGGCCAGCGACAACGAACTGCCGGCGCGCCGTGACTTGTTCCGCTATTACTTCAGCGATGCGCATTCGGCCGTCACGGCGGGCCACGACATTCGCACCGCCCTGCTGGCCTTCGGTTGCGATGCCACCCACGGTTACGAGCGCACCCACATCGACAGCCTCGCCGCCCTCAGCCGCCTGCTCGGCGCCTACATCCTCAGCCCGCCGGTGTTCGCCAGCGATGCACAACCGGCCAAGGGATCGCTGGACCGGTTCAGTCACCAGATCGAACACGAGACGCAGATGGAAAGCGATACGCGGGTGCCGTCGGTCGATAGCCTCGTCGGACAGCGCACAGATAGCTAAAGCGAACGCAAAATTGTAGGAGCTGCCGCAGGCTGCGATCTTTTGATCTTGATCTGCAGCGATGCATCTGGCGCAAAGATCAAAAGATCGCAGCCTTCGGCAGCTCCTACTGGTGATGCGTTCATAACCGCCGTAGCATCGCGCCATTGTCTAGCCGAGGTGCCTTATGCTGATCCCCCACGACCAACTTGAAGTCGACACCCTGACCCGCCTGATCGAGGATTTCGTGACCCGCGACGGCACGGACAACGGCGATGACACACCGCTGGAAACCCGCGTCTTGCGTGTTCGCCAGGCATTGACCAAGGGACAGGCGCTGATCGTCTTCGATCCGGAAAGCGAGCAATGCCAGTTGATGCTCAAGCACGACGTGCCCAAGCATCTGTTCGACTGAGGCCCTTAACGAGCTTTGGCTTTGGCCTGTTTGATCTGGATGCGCTCATAGACTTCGGCGCGATGTACGTTGACCTGCTGTGGCGCTTCAACACCGAAGCGCACGCTGCTTCCGTTAACGGCGAGAACCCGCACGGTGATGTTGTCACCAATGGAAATCAACTCGCCCACAACGCGACTGAGTACAAGCATGGCATTCATCCTTCAGGGTTTCCGGCCCTTGAAGATGCCCGGCGCGTAGCGGGTGTTCAATGCAACGGCAGCAAAACAGTCTCGCCCTACAGCGCAGGATGCTTCGCCCTGACGGACCCATCCGACAAACCGGTTGAATGAAGGACCGATCCTTCAGGAAGCGGAGAGACGCGGGCCGAACAAGATGACCGTGGCGCCGATCACACACAGCGCCACACCAATCCAGTCCGAGCCCAGTGGACGAATCCGCTCGACCACCGCCAGCCAGCCAATCGACGCAATGATGTAGATGCCCCCGTAGGCGGCATAGGCGCGGCCGGCATAGCTCGCTTCGACCCGGGTCAGCAGCACCGCGAACAAGATCAGGCTGAGCAACGCCGGGATAATCCACCAAGCGCTTCTACCCTGGCGCAACCACATCCAGAAGGCGAAGCAGCCGGCGATTTCGAACAGCGCGGCGAGGAAAAACCACAGGTAATTGATCATGCAGGTGTCTCGTGAGGATGGCCGGTTGCGGCCACCCTAACGACGGTATTGCGCACGGGCAAGTTCAGCCTGCGGATTGTTTGGCCTTGGCGCGCATTTTGTCGGCCATCACGGTCATTTCGTTGTAGAGCACTTGCGGGTCTTTTTGCTTGATCGCCCAGGCCATGCGGCCCTGTTCGTGAGGCAGAATCAAGAATTCGCCGGCGGCGACCTGCTGATAGATGTAATCGGCAATGTCAGCGGCGGTGATCGGCGAACTTTCCAGCAACTTGCCGACCTGGGCTTTCATGGCCGGGGTCGGGCCGCGGAAGGAGTCCAACAAGTTGGTCTGGAAGAACGACGGGCAAACGACATGCACGCTGACTTCCTCGTGGGCCAGTTCGATCAACAGACTCTCGGACAAAGCCACCACACCCGCCTTGGCCACGTTGTAGTTGCTCATGGCCGGACCTTGCATCAGTGCCGCCATCGAGGCGATGTTGATGATCTTGCCTTTGCTTTTCTCCAGCAGCGGCAGGAAGGCCTTGCAGCCCTTGACCACGCCCATCAGGTTGATCGCGATCTGCCAGTCCCAATCCTCCAGCGACAGTTCACTGAAGAACCCGCCCGAGGCCACGCCGGCGTTGTTGACGATGACATCGATGCCGCCGAGTTTCTCTTCGCAGGCTTGGGCGAAGGCCGTCAGCTGGCTGTAGTCACGCACATCGCAGCGCTGGATGAAACCATCACCGCCGGCTTCGCGAACCAGTTTCAGGGTTTCTTGCAAACCGGGTTCACTGACGTCCGACAAGGCCAGCTGCCAGCCTTCACGCGCCCAACGCAGCGCGATTTCGCGACCCAGGCCTGAGCCCGCGCCAGTGATCATCATGCGATTTTGCATAGCAAACAGCCTTGTTGTTCCGGGGAAGATGCACCGAGTGTAGCGAAGGATAATGCGCAACCCACGCTCCATCAGATTGCTGAATGGCCAGCAATGAACCACGGCGCGGTCTGGTTGTTTCAACTTTGAGACGCAGTAAAAGAAATAAACATACTTTCCAAATACATTAAAAAAACCTGGAATTTTTCTTCATATCCATGAGTCGGATTTTGTAAGCAGCTAGGATTAATACAAGTCCAGCTGATGGCTAAACCCTAGGTCAATCCACAACGCTTCCAACAAGGAAACAGACATGGGCACAATTCTTATCGTTATTCTTATCCTGTTGTTGATAGGTGGCTTGCCGGTCTTCCCGCACTCCAGAAGTTGGGGTTACGGCCCGTCCGGTATCATCGGCGTAGTGTTGGTGGTGCTGTTGATCCTGCTGCTACTTGGCAAGATATAAAGGTTTTGCCGGCAAAAAAAAGAGGCCCTGCGAAGGGCCTCTTTTCGTATGCGCCAGCGGTCGGTGATCCGACTTACTGGCGAAGGCACCCTTAAGGACGCCTTCGCCGGCAAGCCTGGCTCCTACAGGTCCGGCTTGCCGTCAACCACACCGGCGGTGTTATCGATCAGGCTTTTTGAGGCCGTCTGGATGAACGACTCGAGCTTCTGCTTGAGCGCCGCTTCGTCCGCCGAAGCCGGGATCACTTCACCTTTCGGGTTGGCGCCCAGTTCATATCGATACAACTTCGGCGGCATCTCTTTGGGCAGTACCAGCACGCGATCCGCAGTGAGCAACGCCACCGTCTGATCGCTGCCCGACGGTTTGATCATGCCAAAGCCCTTGTCGCCTTCCGGCAGGTTCAGCAAGTCGCGACCCCAGCATTGATGAACCACATCGCCACCGACACGGCCCATGATGGTCGGCACGATATCGATCTGAGTGCCCACGGTGTGGTCGACCTGACCGAATTTTTCCTGCACGCCCGGCCCGATCAACAGCATTGGAACGTTGAAGCGACCCAGGTCCATTTGGGTAATTTGCTGTTCATTGCCAAAACCGTGATCGCCGACAACCACGAACAGGGTTTCCTTGAAGTACGGCTCTTTGCGGGCCTGTTCGAAGAATTGACCCAACGCCCAATCGGAGTAGCGCATGGCGGTCAAGTGCTCGTTAAGGCTGCCGCGATCGGTCACAGGCGCAACCGGCAATGGCGTCGGCAAAGCATACGGCGTGTGGTTGGACAGCGTTTGCAGCAAGGCATAGAACGGCTTTTTGTCCTTGCCGTCGCGGGCCTTCAATTCTTCCAGGCCACGGTTGAACATGTCCTGGTCGGACACGCCCCAGGTCGGATCGGAGAACACCGGGTTGACGAAGTCATTACGCCCGATGAAATTGGTCATGCCCTGGTTGCTGAAGAAGCCCGACTGGTTGTCCCAGGCGAAGTCGCCGTTGTAGACGTATACATCGTCGTAGTCACGGGCACTGAGCAACTGCGGCAGGCCGGACAGTTTGTGGCTGCCTTCAGGCGTCTGCATCAGGTATTCGAAACCCGGCAAGTTCGGGAAGCAGGCCATGGTGGCGAACATGCCCTGATGGGTATGGGTGCCGTTGGAGAAGAAACGGTCGAACAACAGGCCTTCTTTCGACAGTTTGTCGAAGTACGGCGTGATTTCACCCGGACGCCCCAGAGCGCCCACCGAGTGACCGGCGAAGCTTTCCATCAGGATCACCACGACGTTCTTGATCGGCAGTGTCTTGTTGGTATCGGGGCTGTAGGTGCGACGCACCGCAGCGGTCTCGGGATCGACCAGCTTGTCGCTCGGGGTCAGCAACATATCGCGCACGGTTTGCTGGGCCACAGGCTGTGGCAGTGTGGCCTTCCAGACATTGTCGCGATGTTCGGACAACCGGCTCTTCGCCGCCGCGACCAGCGACAGCGTGCCATTGAGGCCCAACTGGTTGGCGAAATTGGAGTCGGTGGTGTAAACGTCACCCCAACGCATTGGCGGCCCCTGACGCAGGGTGCCACGAGCGGCGACCACGCAGACCAGCAGACAGACCACGAACACGATGCCACGCGCATACCACGGAGCGACCTGCCGCGTACTAATGCTGCCTCCGCTGAACGGCCCGCGAGGACGCGTGGCGCGGTCGGCGCCCTTGAACGCGAGGGTCAGAATCAACGTGCCCACGGCCCAGGCCAACAGGTAGCGAACCACCGGAAAACCGTACCAGAGCATGCTCATCACGGTTTTCGGGTCTTCTTTCACGTACTGGAAGACCAGGCCGTTGAGGCGCTGGTGGAACTCGCGGTAAAAGTCCATCTCCATCAGGCCGAGGAACAGCGCGATACTCGAGACAACGGTCAGCCACAGCCGAAAGAACCCGCGGGCAGCCATGGCCCGGGCGCTGAACAATGCCAGCAGCAGCGGGATGCAGAGGTAAACCACCAGACGCAAATCGAAACGCAGGCCGTTGGCGAACGCTTCCAGAAAGGTCGAAGCCGGTGTGTCGAGGATCATCGAGCTGTTGTAGACCAACAGCGCTACGCGCAGCAGGCTGAACATGACCATCATGACCAAGGCACACAACAGTGTGTAGGCCAGATGCGATTTGACGGTCGGTTGCAGCAGGCGACTAGAAGCTCGCTGCTGACTCAGGGCGTCCGGGTTTGCCATGTCGTTTTAGGACCCATTGGAAGTTGAAGTTTCAAAAATACAGCGGCGCCTTGCCTGATGCTGGTCGGTTAATCTGTGGGAGCGGGCTTGCGTTTAACTGACCGGCATTAAGTACCTTGCCCTCTGTTGGCCATCCTCGGCCCCGGGGCTTGCGCGATGCGCAAATGTTGCACGATCAACCGCGCCATTACCATTGATTACTGACCGGCAGACCCCGACGGTCGCTTGTAGCGTTCTGGGACAAGAGACCTGGCGCAAAGTTGCGGAGGCGGACTGGTTGGGCGCGGGTGAATTGTCTTGGAGGCTTTGTGAAAATTTCGTTCAACGCATATCCAGAAACAAAATATAGCCCCGCCCTTGGTAAAAAAACGCAAACGCCCCGACCAAATCGGGGCGTTGTCGAACAGGCCATATCAAAAGAGTACGCGGTTACTTCTCGGCGCGTTCTTTCAGGGCTTTTAGGGTATTGAACGGCGCGTCGACCACGAACTTGTTGGCCAACCACGACGGCACGCTGCCGCCGGGTTCGGTATGGGCCTGATAGGTCACTTCGACTTGATCGCCTTTAGGCACGAGCTTCCAGAAACCTTTGACCTGGGCGACCCGTACAAAACCTTTTTCTTCCGGAAGGTACTTCGGCTGTCCTTCCAGCTCGCGGGTCAGGCTGCCATCGGCGCTTTCAACGGTGGTGACATGCAACACGGAGTCGCGAGGAGTGACCGGCCAAGGGGTATTGAACTGGGTGTAGGTCCAGCTCTGGTTACCTTCATGCTTGAGCAGCTTCTGGGTATTGCATTCGTGGATCCAGGCGCAGGCGCCCGGCACGTCTTCCTGCAATGCACGCAGTTTGGCCATGGTGGTCTTCATGACGGTCACGCCACGGTAAGCCTTGTATTGGGAACCGGCCACTTCACTCAAGGACACTTTGATGCCGTCTTCTTCCTTGGCGGTTTTCCACTCTTCGGCCTGGGCCGTGGAGGCCAGTAAAACCGTCAAACCACACAGCACAGCCATACGATGCAGCGAACCCATAGTCTTATTCCTTATTGTTGAAGTTCCGTTCGTTGAATACATCACGCGGCCGTCATTTGCTCCCACCAGCCCAGCAACTTGATCGCTTCATCGCTGCTGCTGCCGCAGACCTCGACATCGGCTTCAAATGCCGAACACACCGCAGGACGTTCCGGCTTGCCAAAAATGCTGCACAGATTATCGGCAGACAGCTGCACACAACGCTCTCCGGCAGCTTTGCCATTGGGCATTCCGGGAATCGGCGAACTGATGGAAGGGGCAATACAACAGGCGCCACAGCCTTCACGGCATCTCATGACGACAAGCTCCTCGCGACGGGTAAAGGGACGGGCACAGAGTAACGGCTAAAACGACTGTTTAAAATTACCTGAGCCCGGGTTTTTTCGCTCAAACGAACGTGACTGAGCAGTCTCCGACAAAGCGTCTGGTCCGCGGGTCACGAATGGGAGGGATTTACTGCTTGAACTCGAATTCCAGCGCCGCGCCTTCAACTTCCCGACGCTCTTCATTGCGCAGTTGCAGCTGCATTTCGTTGCTGAGCAGACGACCGTTGAGCTGGAACGGGCTGCTCTTGTCACCGAACATTTGCGGCAACAGCGCATCGCGTCGGGGTAACGCTACCGTGCCGACCGGCTTCAGTTCTTCGACCATGTCCTTGGGCAGGCTCAAGTCGAGATTTGCCGAAGGGAGCTTGGTTTTCACGACTTCACTGGCCGGTTTCGACTTGGAAGCAATGGGGGAACGCTTTTTGACCGCTGCAGCCTTCTTTTTGACCGGCGCAGCCTTTTTGATCGGTGCCGGTTTTTTTGCGGTTGCGTTGGCTGTCGGTTTTTCCTGAACGGAAGCCGCCATGACGCCTTCCGCGTGACAGGTCATTAACAGGCAGATCAACAACCAGGCGGCAGGAAAAATCGGCTTCATGGACCCAACGGCGTGAACGGCAGAAGGCTATATGCTCGCCTGTTGGAGACGACAAGACAAGCGGGCAGTTCACAACTGCCCGGCAGGTCAAAAACCGCTCGCCGTCTCCTGGCAAAGTTGCGTCGCCAGCAACCCCAATGTCATCAACGCACGCTCGGCCTCGCGGTTCCAGGGGATGCCACAGTTCAGGCGAATGCAGTGATTGAACTGCTCGGTGTTACTGAAAATCAGCCCCGGCGCAATGCTGATGCCCTGCTGCAACGCACGCACATGCAGCTCCTGCGTGTTGACCCGCCCCGGCAGGCTGACCCACAGAATGAAGCCGCCGGTGGGCCGGGTCATCTGCGTGCCTTCCGGGAAGTACTGCTGCACCGCCAGCTGAAAAGCGCTGAGGTTTTTGCGGTACTCCTGACGGATGTAACGCAAATGCCGGTCGTAACCGCCGTTCTCCAGATAGGCCGCGATGCCCATTTGCGTGACGCTGCAGGCCGAATGGGTGCTGAAGGTCTGCAAGCGCTGGATTTCCTGCTGGTACTTGCCGGCAATCATCCAGCCGATGCGCACACCGGGCGACAGGGTTTTGGAGAAGCTGGAGCAATAGATCACCCGATCCAGCCGGTCATAGGCCTTGAGCGATTTAGTGCGGCCCTGCTCGAACATCAGTTCGCCGTAAATATCGTCTTCGACGACCTGGATATCGAAATCCGAGGCCAGGCGCAGCAATTGTTTCTGCCGCTCTTCGGGCATGGTGCCGCCCAGGGGATTGCTCAAACGCGTAGTCAGCACCAACGCCTTGATCGACCACTGGTTGGCCGCCAGTTGCAGGGCTTCGAGGCTCATGCCGGTGGCTGGATCACTGGGGATCTCGATAACTTTCAGCCCCAGCAGGTCGGCCAGTTGCAGCAAACCGTAATAGGTCGGCGACTCGGCCGCGATCAGATCGCCCGGCCGGGTCAACACGCGCAGAGACATCTGCAACGCATCGACGCAGCCGTGGGTAATCACCACTTCCGACGGGTCGACCACCACGCCGGCGTCGCGCATGCGGATCGCCACTTGCCGACGCAACGGCTCGAAGCCGGGGCTGAACATGTAGCTGAACGCCCGCGGGCTATGGAACCGGGTGACTTTGGCCAGTTGCTGATGCAGCGCCCGCACCGGCAGATAGTCGACGCTCGGTACAGCTGCGCCCAACGGAAAGACGCCTTCGCGGCGGGATTCGACCAGGACTTGCTGAATGATGCTGCTGCGGGTGACGAGGCCAGGTCGCTCAACCCGGGCGATATCCGGGGTTGGCGCCGTGAGCGCTGGCGTCTGGTGCACGTAGTAACCGGATTGCGGCCGGGCACGGATCAGCCCCTGATCTTCAAGGTTGGCGTAGGCCTGCAACACCGTTGCATGGCTGACGTTGAGCTGCGAGCTCATCTTGCGCACCGAAGGCACGCGCTCCCCGGGTTGATAGACACCGCGGCGGATGTCTTCGGCCAGTTGCTGAGCAATTCGTTGATAGAGCAAGAGATTGGTCATGACGCAGCACTCGATTTCACGGGCATTTTATTCTTGTGTGAAACAATACCGGAACAGTTTAGAAGTGTACTGGGACAGTTGCCACAATAGTCGACCGTACAGTGCATTGTCAGCAAAAACTGTACTGTTTTATGGAGAGTATTGCGCTGATTGGCAGGCACAAAAAAACCCGGCACTGCTGACAGGCCGGGTTGTAGGAGCTGCGTAGGAGCTGTCGAGTGAAACGAGGCTGCGATCTTTCCAGGCCCACTTCAAGAGCAAGATCAAAAGATCGCAGGCTCCGCCAGCTCCTACCTGGCGGCGCCGAGCTGGCCTTTTTCGTCGGAGAACACAATTTCCACCCGACGGTTCTGCGCACGCCCGCGCTCGGAAGCGTTCACGTCCACCGGGTATTCATCGCCGTAGCCTTCGACTTTGATACGTTTGTCGTCGATGCCCAGGTCCATCAGCACGTCAGCCACCGATTGCGCACGGTCGCGGGACAGTTTGAGGTTTTCCTGTTTACCGCCAGTGCTGTCGGTATAGCCCTCGATCCGCACCACGCGCTTGGGATTGAGCTGCAAGAACTGGACGATCTTCAGCACCACGCGGTTTGCAGAGCTTTTCAGCTCTGCTTCACCGGTATCGAACAGCACATCGCCCAGTGTCATCACCAGACCACGGTCGGTTTGGGTGGTCGCCAGCGCTACAATTTGTTCTTCGAGCCACTTGCCCTGTTGCTGCACGCTGAGCAACTTGGACTCACGCAGGGCCAATTGCAGGCGCTGACGCTCGAGCTCGAGCTTCGCAGCGCGTTCTTCGTTGAGCACTTGATTAGTGTGTTCCCGGGCGATTTCGCTGTAGCGCCGGCTCAGGTAGGCGTAATGCACGACGTCCGAACCGCTGCCCCAGTAGCTGGACAGACGATCGGCGCGGGCCAGCGACTCGCCGGCACGGATCACGTCTTTGGGCGCAATGCGCAGCACGTTGGAGTCTTCCTTGACCTTCTGAAAGTCGGTGCCGGCCTGCTGCAATACGGCTTCGCTGTGTTGACCGGCGCAGCCATAAAGGCTTGCGCAGCCAGCCAGGATCAAGCCGCCGAGTGCTTTGGTCTTGAGGCTCATTGGGCATCTCCCAGTTGCTTGCGCAGGCGAGTGATGCGGGTATTGAGCACGTTCAACTGTTCCTCGCTCTTGAGGGTCAGAACCCGGGCCTCGGCCAGGCGCGCGTCCAGCTCGGCCTGCTCGGCCCGCATGCGCGCATTCTTGAAGGACTGGTCGGCCATGTTGCCCTTGGCACGCTTGAACTTGTCTTCAGCCAGTTTCAGCTCCGGCACTTCGTCGGTGGTAGCACCCACGGCCTTGGCTTGTTCGAGGGCCTGTTCGGTCAGGCGTATTTGTTCATTCGGCGCCGGATCGGCTGCACAACCCGCCAGAGCCAGAACGGCCAGGGCAGCGAAAAGAGGTCGAATACTCACTAAAAATCCCTACTGTTTTGGGGTACTGACAGGTTGTGGCTGCGGTTGTGAGCGTTGCGCTTTCCAACGCTCGATATTGCGCAGCAGCGCAGCTTCCGTCAGTCCGGACGCGGGCAATTCTGTCATCTTTTTGGCCAGCTGTCCGCGCAACCAAGGATCGTTGCAGGCAGAGTTATGGGAAACCGCGAGATACAGGCCAGGTTTGTCGATGGGGTGTGGGTGGGCCATCAAGTCATTGGCCATCCCCAGCGTTTGCACCAGGGCCATGCCCGAGTAGCGTCCGGCGAGGACAAATTCCACCTCATTCAGCAGCAACTTCTGGAAGGCCTGGGTCAGATTGGGCGTGCGCAACAGGGTCAATTGCTGCTCGGCAAAAGTATCAAATGAGGGGGTTATTCGAGCCTTTTCCGACAAGGCGCCGGGATGACCGCGAAGGTCCTGCGCTTCGTTGTAGACCAGTAACGAGTCGTTGCGGGTCCAGACCAGATAATCGTTTTCCAGCAGCGGTGGGTGGATGTAATCCAGATTTTCCAGCTCACTGACCATCAATGGCGCATCGGCCAGCATGTCCATGCGCCCGCTGCGCACTTCGTCCAGGGCCTGGGAGCGTTTGCCGGCGTAAAGCAGCTCGACCTTGATGCCCAACTCCCCCGCCACGTGCTGCAGCAGGTCGGCGCTGGCGCCAACCAGATGTTTGGGGTTTTGCGGGTCTTGCCACAGGTACGGCGGCGCGTCCGGGCTGCCGGTCACCACCAGGCGCTCGCATTTGCCCGCGGCGATGGACAGCCCCGGCAACAGCGTCAGCCCCAGCAGTAATGACCAGCCACACACGCGGCGTAAATCCATGGTGAAACACTCCACTCAAACCCTACAGAAGAACAAAAAAAAGCCCGACCAAAAGGTCGGGCTCTTTATAAGTCAAGCTGCCGGATTAGACCAGCTTCTCGAACTCGGGGATAGCTTCGAACAGGTCTGCCACCAGGCCATAATCGGCCACCTGGAAGATCGGCGCTTCTTCGTCCTTGTTGATCGCAACGATCACTTTGGAGTCTTTCATGCCGGCCAGGTGCTGGATCGCGCCGGAAATACCGACGGCGATGTACAGCTGAGGCGCGACGATCTTGCCGGTCTGACCGACCTGCATGTCGTTGGGTACAAAACCTGCGTCGACCGCGGCGCGGGAAGCACCGACGGCAGCGCCCAGCTTGTCGGCCAGGGCGTACAGGTGTTTGAAGTTGTCGCCGTTCTGCATGCCGCGACCGCCGGAAACGACGATTTTGGCAGCGGTCAGTTCCGGACGATCGGACTTGGCCAGTTCTTCGCCAACGAAGCTCGAAGTGCCAGCGTCGTGAGCAGCCGCAACGGCTTCAACGGCAGCCGAACCACCTTCAGCAGCCACCGGGTCGAAACCGGTGGCACGCACGGTGATCACTTTGACCGCAGCGTTGGACTGTACGGTAGCAATGGCGTTACCGGCGTAGATCGGGCGCTTGAAGGTATCAGCGCTTTCGACCGAGATGATCTCGGAGATCTGGTCAACGTCCAGGCTCGCGGCAACGCGCGGCAGGATGTTTTTGCCGTTGGAAGTGGCGGCGGCCAGGATGTGGCTGTAGCCCTTGCCCAACTCTGCAACCAGTGGAGCAACGTTTTCCGGCAGCTGATGCGCGTAAGCAGCATTGTCAGCAGACAGGACTTTTGCCACGCCAGCGATTTTCGCAGCGGCTTCAGCCACGGCGCCAGCGCCCTGGCCTGCAACCAGAACGTGGATATCACCACCGATTTTGGCGGCAGCCGCCACAGTGTTCAGCGTGGCCGGGGCCAGCACTTTGTTGTCGTGTTCAGCGATTACCAAGATAGTCATGATTAGATTACCTTCGCTTCGTTTTTCAGTTTCTCGACCAGTTCAGCCACCGACTTGACCTTGATACCCGCGCTGCGTGCAGCCGGCGCTTCGACTTTCAGGGTCTTGTTGGTGGAGGCGGTGGAAACGCCCAAAGCGTCCGGAGTCAGCACTTCGAGAGGCTTCTTCTTGGCTTTCATGATGTTTGGCAGAGACGCATAACGCGGCTCGTTCAAACGCAGGTCGGTGGTGACGATGGCCGGCAGTTTCAGGGAAACTGTCTGCGCGCCGCCGTCGATTTCACGGGTCACGGCAACGCTGTCGCCGGACACTTCGACTTTCGAAGCGAAGGTACCCTGACCGTAGCCGCTCAGTGCAGCGAGCATCTGGCCAGTCTGGTTGTTGTCGCTATCGATGGCTTGTTTGCCGAGGATCACCAGCTGAGGCTGTTCCTTGTCGACAACAGCTTTCAACAGTTTGGCAACGGCCAGGGAAGTCAGATCTTCAGCGGATTCGACGAGGATGGCGCGGTCGGCACCCAGAGCCAGCGCGGTGCGCAGTTGCTCTTGAGCGGTGGACGGGCCGATGGAGACGACGACGATTTCAGTCGCAACGCCTTTCTCTTTCAGACGTACGGCTTCTTCCACTGCGATTTCGCAGAACGGGTTCATCGACATCTTGACGTTAGCGAGGTCGACGCCGGAATTGTCCGCCTTGACACGAACCTTGACGTTGTAATCCACAACGCGTTTGACAGCTACAAGAACCTTCATGGATTCCTCGTTACTCTCCGGTGAAAAGAAAGTCGCCTAGGCGAACCTGGCGGTTGATGCTCATCGGCGCAAGGGCACCTCTAAAAACGCTGGCAGGTGTATCGGGTGAACTCTGCTCACGAGGCTGATAACCGTTCGTCAGTGGTGACCGACAAGTCATTCATAATCGCGGCGTGTAAACTGCGCATAAAACCTGCGCGACGCATCACCTTGTACTGCCATCGCCCTGTCTTTAGAGGTGCTCTTGAAACCAACAGTCAGCCTACGGCGAGCGCAAAACCGACCGTATCTTGACCGGAACGCCTATTCCGGTCAATACGGCAAAATAGCCGTTCATAAGCCGCGTGACTTTGATTTCTCTGGCTTTGAGCCCATTCAAACAAACGTTTGTATTGGACGCTAGGAGTGGTGTAGATATAATGCGCCACCTAGAGAGAAAGGTGGTTCATCGATTGTCCTCTCCCCTGCATTGTGGGGGAATTCATGGATGCGACACCAAACCTCCAATTAGAAAAAAAACTGTTGAGCCTTGAGTAGGAGATAGCCTGTGGAACGCGAATACATGGAATTCGACGTGGTCATCGTCGGTGCCGGCCCCGCTGGTCTTTCCGCCGCCTGCCGCTTGAAGCAGAAGGCCGCCGAAGCCGGTAAGGAAATCAGCGTCTGCGTGGTCGAAAAAGGCTCCGAAGTCGGCGCTCACATCCTGTCTGGTGCCGTGTTCGAACCACGCGCCCTGAACGAATTGTTCCCGGACTGGAAAGAACTCGGCGCACCGCTGAATACGCCAGTCACACGCGATGACATCTTCGTTCTGAAAAACGCCGACAGCGCGCAGAAGATTCCTGACCTCTTTGTGCCCAAGACCATGCACAACGAAGGCAACTACATCATCTCCCTGGGCAATCTGTGCCGCTGGCTGGCTCAGCAGGCAGAGAACCTGGGCGTGGAAATCTACCCGGGCTTCGCTGCCCAGGAAGCACTGTTCGACGAGAACGGCGTGGTTCGCGGGATCATCACCGGCGATCTGGGCGTTGACCGCGAAGGCAATCCGAAAGAAGGTCTGTACACCCCGGGCATGGAACTGCGTGCCAAGTACACGCTGTTCGCCGAAGGTTGCCGCGGCCATATCGGCAAGCAGCTGATCAAGCGCTTCAACCTCGACAGCGAAGCCGACGCCCAGCATTACGGCATCGGCCTGAAAGAAATCTGGGAAATCGACCCGGCCAAGCACCAGCCAGGCCTGGTGGTCCACACCGCCGGTTGGCCGCTGGATATCATGGGCACCGAGAACACTGGCGGCTCGTTCCTCTATCACCTGGAAAACAACCAGGTGGTGGTCGGCCTGATCGTCGATCTTTCCTACAGCAACACCTTCCTGTCGCCGTTCGACGAGTTCCAGCGCCTCAAGCATCACCCGGTGCTCAAGCAATACCTGGAAGGCGGCAAGCGCATCAGCTACGGCGCACGTGCTATCTCCAAAGGCGGCCTGAACTCGCTGCCGAAAATGGTCTTCAAGGGCGGCGCGTTGATCGGTTGCGACCTCGGCACGTTGAACTTCGCCAAGATCAAAGGCAGCCACACCGCGATGAAGTCCGGCATGCTCGCCGCTGACGCCGTGGCCGACGCGCTGTTTGCTGAAAAGGACGGCACCGAAGAACTGACCACTTACGTCGACGCCTTCAAGAAGAGCTGGCTCTATGACGAACTGTTCGCCAGCCGCAACTTCGGCCCGGCGATTCACAAGTTCGGCGCCATCGTCGGCGGCGGCTTCAACTGGCTCGACCAGAACATCTTCGGCGGCAAACTGCCGTTCACCCTGCACGACACCAAGCCGGATTACGCTTGCCTGAAACTGGCGGCCGACTGCAAGAAGATCGACTACCCGAAACCGGACGGCAAGATCAGCTTCGACAAACTCAGCTCGGTGTTCATCTCGGGTACCAACCACGAAGAAGAGCAGCCTTGCCACTTGAAGCTGGCCGACGCGAGCATTCCGATCGCCAAGAACCTGCCGATGTACGATGAACCTGCCCAGCGTTACTGCCCGGCCGGCGTGTATGAAGTGGTGACCCAGGAAGACGGCGAGAAGCGCTTCCAGATCAACGCCCAGAACTGCGTTCACTGCAAGACCTGCGACATCAAGGACCCTGCACAGAACATCACCTGGGTGGCGCCGGAAGGCTCTGGCGGCCCGACTTACCCGAACATGTAAGTCGAATCGCTGAACAACAAAGGCTCCCGAAATGGGGGCCTTTTTGTTGCCCGAAATTCAAGCGTCAACACAAAACCAATGTGGGAGCGGGCTTGCTCGCGAAGGCGGTTTATCATCCAACATTGATCTCGACTGATACACCGCTTTCGCGAGCAAGCCCGCTCCCACAAGGGGATTCGAGGTGTATCAAGCAGCCCGCTCATCCCCGGGATTACGTTCAAAGTAGCGCTTGTACTCGCGGCTGAACTGCGACGTGCTCTGATACCCCACTCGATGCGCCACCTGGGCCACGCCCAAGCCTTCGCCCAGTAACAACTGCTGAGCCCTGAGCAAGCGCAAACGCTTCAAATACTGCACCGGCGACAACAAGGTGCAGCGTTTGAAATGCTCATGAAACGTCGACGCGCTCATGTTCGCGCAACTGGCCAGGGTCTCGACGTTCAGCGGCTCAGTGTAATGCGCATGCAGATGACTCAGCGACGCCGCGATCCGCGCGAACTGACCCTGTTGTTCCACCAGCGCTCGCAACACATCGGCTTGCGGTCCCCGCAACGCCACGAACAATAATTCACGCAAACGCGCCGGGCCCATGATCTGGCATTCCAGCGGATCGTGCAGGCAGCGCAACAACCGTTCCACACAACCGCGCATGGCATCGTCGAGGACTGCCGAGGTCATGGACTCGGGCGTCTGTGCGGGAACCGTGCGCCCCGGCGACAGCCCCATGGCCAATACCAACTCACCGAGCATTACCCGGTCAATGGCGATGGACACGCCTAGCATCGGGCCATCTGGCGCCGAAAACGTCTCGCATTCGAAGGGTACCGGCAACGCCTGAATCAGGTAATGCCCAGTGCCATATTCGAGAATACGCGGGCCCAGATGCGCCAACTTGCCGCCCTGGGCGATGATGACCAGGCTTGGCTCGTAGATTTGCGGGCCGCGGGAAACATCGCAACTGGCCCGCATAAGCTGCACGCCCGACAACGCGGTAGGCGCAAAGCCATCGCGGTTGATCAGCGGCTGGATCAACGAAACCAGGGTGGCATTGGCGTCGAGATGACGGGTCAACAACATAGGGGAGCTCTTCACAAAAGAAGTCACAAAAAAGTCGCGAAAAAAGGGATGAAAACATCATCGCAGGTCTGAACGCCAATGCGACCAATCAACGGTGTAAGCCGGAGGATTAGGCATGACACCCGGAGGAATCGCCATGGCCGGTAACCCGTGCGGCGCCCAGAATTGCTCGCCTCACTGGTCACTGCTTTTTTTAAGAGGTTCACCATGTACACCGCCATCGGATACGCCGCTCAGTCACCCTCCACTCCCCTCGCCCCGATGAAATTCGAACGCCGCAGCCCACGGGCCGACGATGTTGCGATCGACATTCTCTACTGCGGCGTCTGCCATTCCGACATCCATCAGGCACGCAACGAGTGGGGCATTGCAGTTTACCCACTGATGCCCGGCCATGAGATCGTCGGAAAAGTAACCGCCGTCGGTGCGAATGTTACCCAACACAAAGTCGGCGATCTGGTCGGCGTCGGCTGCATGGTTGACTCGTGCCGTCACTGCGAAGCCTGCCAAGCGGATCTGGAGCAATACTGCCTCGAAGGTCCGACCTTGACCTACGCCACCCCGGACCGGGTCGATGGCAGCAACACCATGGGCGGATACTCCGACAGCATCGTGGTCAGCGAGCACTTTGTCGTGCGTATCCCGGAGAAACTCGACCCGGCCAGCGCCGCGCCGATTCTGTGCGCCGGCATCACCACCTACTCGCCGCTCAAGCACTACGGGGTCAAGGCCGGCGACAAGGTCGGGATTCTCGGCATGGGTGGCCTCGGCCACATGGGCATCAAGTTCGCCAAGGCGATGGGCGCTGAAGTGACGTTGTTCACCCGCTCGGCGAGCAAGGCTGAAGAAGGTCGTCGTCAAGGCGCAGACCACGTGATCGTGTCCACCGACGCAGAACAGATGAAAGCCGCCGCAGGACATTTCGACTTCCTGCTGGACACCATTCCGGTGCAGCACGACCTCAATCCCTACCTCGATACGCTGCGTTTCGACGGCGTACACATTCTGGTGGGCTTGATTGAACCGATCGATCCACCGGTTCACGCCGCCAAACTGGTATTGGGTCGTCGCGTGTTGGCCGGCTCGCTGATCGGCGGCATCGCCGAAACCCAGGAAGTGCTGGATTTCTGCGCCGAGCACGGCATCACCTGCGACATCGAAATGCTCGACATCCGCCAGATCAACGAGGCTTACACCCGCATGATTGCCGGTGACGTGAAGTACCGCTTCGTGATCGATATGGCGACGCTGAAAGTCTGATCAGACTTTCGCGCCGAGTTCAGCAGAAAGCCGGGCTGTGACCCCTTTGATCAGGGGAATCAGCTCGGCCATTTTTTCCAATGGCATGTACGGCACGGTGCTAGCGATGCTGATACCGGCGACGATGCGCTTGCTGGCATCGCGGATCGGCGCTGCCACGCAGCGGATCGACGGTTCGTTGTCTTCCAGATCGAACGCGTACCCGCCGGCCACGTACTCGATCATGCGCTGCTGAAACTGCTCCCAGGATTGCTCCGGGTGCTGCGGCCAGAACTGATTTTTCCCACCCACCGGCAAGCTGATTTCGTACAGCCGTTGCCATTCTTCCTGCGTGTCATCGAGCATCAGCGCCTTACCGATCCCGGTACGCGCCAATGGCATGCGATGACCGACTCGCGAACGCATTTCCGGACCGTTGCGCCCGGGATTCTTGTGCAGGTACAGCACCTCGTCGCCCTCACGAATCGCCAAGTGAATGGTGTCGCCGGTCAACGCCGACAACTCATCCAGATACGGCCCCGCCAGCGTCACCAGTGGCAACTCTTCACGCGCCTGGAAACCCAGCTCGATCAGTTTCGGCCCCAGCAGATAACCGACTTGCGGCACCACCCGCAGGTAACGCTCGTCCACCAGGCAACTGGCCAGACGATGAGTGGTGCTGCGCGTCGTGCCGATCAGCCGGGCGATTTCCTTGAGATCGCGGGCGCCACTGGCCACGGCCTGAACCACACCCAGGCCACGAAGCAATGTCTGGGTGCCAGTCGGCGCGGCGTCCTTGGCGATTTTTGGGGCGTCTTCCTGCATATCCAGCCTTTACCGTTGGGCGAGTGAACGGGCGGCATTATGGTCGCCCGATGGCCGCGACTACAACTTGATACGCTCGACCTTGCCCACCAGCAACACGTAGGAAAGCGCACCCAACAACGCCAGAACCGAGATATAGGTAATCGCCGGGGCAAACGAATCACCGGAAGCGAGAAAACCGATGACGATGGGCGTGGTAATCGCCGCCAGGTTACCGATGAAATTGAACACCCCACCGGTCAATCCAAGCAAGCGCGCCGGGGCCAGGGTCGACACCAGCGACCAAGTGATCGAAGCCAGACCGTTGCCGAAAAAGGCCAATGCGAGGAAGGCAATCACCAGCGGCGTCGACTCGACGAAGTTGGCGCCGATGATCGAGGTGGAAATCAGCAGGCCGCCAATGATCGGCAACTTGCGGGCGAAACCCACCGTGTAGCCGCGACGGATCAAAAAGTCCGAGAAGAACCCCGAGCACAGCACGCCGACGAAGGCCGCCAGAAACGGTAGCGACGCCAGCAAGCCAGACTTGATGAAGTCCATGCCGCGATATTTCACCAGGTAGGTCGGGAACCACGTCAGAAAAAACCACAACGTCGAATTGAGGCAGAACTGACCGAGGTAAATGCCCCACAACTTGCGTTTGCTCAGGACAATCCCAAGGTCGATCCAGCTGAATTTAGCCTTGGTCTTCGCGGCTTCAGCCTGGATATCCACCAGCCCGCCGCCTTCGCGGATCAGCTCGATTTCAGCGTCATTGGCGCCTTTGAAATCCCGTGGCTCGCGATACACCGCGTACCAGATCACCGCCCAAATAATGCCCACCGCGCCGGTGCTGACAAACACCATGTGCCAGCCATATTGGTGTTGCAACCACGCGAGTACCGGCGTGAGAAACGCCAGCCCGACGAACTGCCCGGAGGTGTAGAAACCAATGGCCGTGGCGCGTTCGCGCTCGGGGAACCAGGTCGTCACCACGCGGCTGTTGATCGGATACGCCGGCGCCTCCAGGGCACCGACGGCCATGCGCAGCACAAACAGCGCGATGAAACTGGCAGCGAAGCCGAGCATCACCGTGGCCACCGACCACAGCAGCAATGCGACGCTATACAGGATGCGCGGCGGCACCCGGTCCACTAGCCAGCCGCCGGGGATCTGCATGGCGGCGTAGGTCCAGCCGAACGCGGAAAAGATCAGCCCGACATGGATCGGATCGATGCCCAGATCGCTGGTCAGCGCCGGGGCGGCAATGGACAGGTTGCTACGGTCCAGGTAGTTGATCACCACGGTGATGAACAACAGGACCATGATGAAAAACCGCTTGCGGCTCGGCGTCACCAACGACGCCTGCCCGGTGAGGGTTTGCGGTTGCATGGGGGGTGCCTCTTCTTATGTTTATTGAGGTCAATTTGAAGACTTGCGCTGTTCCCTGTGGGAGCGGGCTTGCCCGCGATGGCGGCAGCACATTCGGCATTAATGTGACTGACAGGACGCTATCGCGGGCAAGCCCGCTCCCACAGGGATTTGTGTTGACTCAGGAGGGACTCACCACTCAGCAAAGCTGCCATCGGCATGGCGCCAGATCGGGTTGCGCCAGCGGTGGCCGACGGCGGCGCGTTCGATCACGTATTCCTCATTGATCTCAATGCCCAGGCCCGGGCCGTTGGGAATTTTCACGAAGCCTTTGTCGTAGTCGAACACCCGCGGATCTTTTACATAATCGAGCAGGTCATTGCTCTCGTTGTAATGAATGCCCAGGCTCTGCTCCTGGATAAATGCGTTGTAGCAAACCGCGTCCAGTTGCAGGCACGCCGCCAGGGCAATCGGGCCCAACGGGCAATGCAGCGCCAGTGCCACGTCGTAGGCTTCAGCCATGTTGGCGATCTTGCGGGTTTCGGTGATGCCGCCCGCGTGGGAGGCATCCGGCTGGATGATGTCGACGTAGCCTTCGCTGAGCACCCGCTTGAAGTCCCAACGCGAGAACAACCGCTCGCCGAGGGCGATCGGCGTGCTGGTCAGCGGCGCCAGTTCTTTCAGCGCTTCGTAGTTTTCGCTGAGCACTGGCTCTTCGATGAACATCAGTTTGTACGGGTCGAGTTCCTTCATCAGCACCTTGGCCATGGGCTTGTGTACCCGACCATGGAAGTCCACGCCGATGCCGACATTCGGGCCGACCGCATCGCGTACGGCGGCGACGTTGGCCAAGGCCAGGTCGACCTTCTCGAAGGAATCGAGGAATTGCAGTTCTTCGGTGCCGTTCATTTTTACCGCCGTGAAACCACGGCTGACCGCTTCTTTCGCAGCGCGAGCGGTGTCCGCTGGGCGATCACCACCGATCCACGAATAAACGCGAATCTTGTCCCGCACCTGGCCACCCAACAGATCGCTGACCGACACACCCAGCGCCTTGCCCTTGATGTCCCACAACGCCTGGTCGATGCCGGCCAGGGCGCTCATGTGGATCGCGCCGCCACGGTAGAAGCCGCCACGGTAGAGCACGGTCCAGATGTCTTCGATGTTGCGTGGGTCTTTGCCGATCAGGTAGTCGGACAATTCCTCAACCGCAGCAGCGACGGTGTGCGCGCGGCCTTCGACCACGGGCTCACCCCAACCGGTCACACCCTCGTCGGTTTCGACCTTGAGGAAGCACCAGCGCGGCGGAACGATGAAGGTGGTGAGTTTGGTGATTTTCATCTCTATTGTCTCTCTTGTAGATGTAGCGCTCACAGCGCCAAAAAGTCTTAACGCAAAGCATTCCAGGCAGCGACATACGCCTTGGCGCGCACCGCTACTTCGTCAGCCGTCATGCCCGGTTTGAACAACCCGGACCCGAGACCGAAACCTTTGACGCCGGCCTCGACAAACACCTGCATGTTGTCCGGCGTAATCCCGCCCACCGGTACCAGCACCGTCCCTGCCGGCAACACCGCCAGCCAGGCTTTCACAACGGCAGGGCCCATTTGTTCGGCCGGGAACATCTTCAGCACATCCGCCCCTTCGGCCAGCGCCGCAAAGGCTTCGGTCGGCGTCGCCACACCCGGCGACAGGAACAGCCCCGCCGCTTTCGCCGCACGCAACACCTTGGCATCGCTGTGAGGCATGACGATCACCTGGCCGCCCGCCGCTTTCACGTGCTCGACCTGTTCCGGCGTCAACACCGTGCCCGCACCGATCAGGCAATCGGCGGGTAAGGTACTGCGCAGGATGCGGATACTTTCGTACGGTTCGGGGGAATTAAGCGGCACTTCGATGACACGAAATCCGGCCGAGTACAGGACTTCGCCGACGGCTGCCGCTTCTTGCGGACGCAGGCCACGCAGGATCGCGATCAGACCGTTTTGTGCCAGTGCTTGCTTGAGCATGTCAGACCTCCAGTCAGGTTTAACGGGATGGGGGTGTCGTGATCAGTCCGGCGGCGACCGCCAACTGCCACAACCCGCGTTCGGTGGCTTGTTCGGCCAGGGTCACCCGGGCAAAACCGCAAGCGTCGAGCGCCCGGCTGTAGCGGGCGCAGAGTTGGGCGTTTCCGATGAGGATGATCGAGGGCAGGTGCACGCTGTTGCGCCGGCGCCGCTGAACATTGGCCAGGGCCGACAGTTCATGGCCGATCAATAGACCGGACAGATAGTCCGGCTGAGCGACGGCGCTGAGTTCACCGGTCAGCCCTAGGCTGCGGGCACTGAACAACGTCGACAGCGGTCCGAACTCGCCGTCCGCCGACAGGGCCACCCGCACGCCACGATCAAACGCTTCGCCATCGAAGGACGCGCCGCGCTGCTGAGTGCGCCCCAGAATGCTGTGTTCACTGAGGACGGCGAAGACTTCGCCGGTCATGAAAGTATCGAAATGCACGATGCAACCGTCGGCCACTTCCACCCATTTCGAATGGCTGCCCGGCAAGCCGATCAACAGATCGTTACCCGCCCCGCTCGGCAGATTCTGCAACACGCCGAGGACTTGGGTTTCCTCGCCACGCATCACGTTCGGCAAGCGCGAACGCTGAATCACGCCCGGCACGATGTGCACATCGACCCCGCGAAGACTGCGAACGGTTTGTAGGGAAGTTCCGAGATTGGCGACGTTCGCCGGCGTGTCGCAGTAGGCCGCTTCGCGCCAGCCCTGAGCACTGCCGACCATGCCGCAAGCAATCACCGGCAAATCGGGCTGTGCGTCAAGCCAGTCACCGCACGCCTCATCGAAGGCCAATTCAAAACCGTCGGCGCATTCCTGGCCGGCGATGATTCGCGGCGTCTTTGGCAACTGCATGATCCCGGACGACAGCGAGCGCTGTTCCAGCACCTGGCCACCGAAGCCGAGTTTGTAAGCACGTAATGAGGTAGTCCCCCAATCGAGCGCGATCAATTGCGCCAGCATCGCTTCACCTGTTTTGTTTTTTGGGCAGTGAGTGAGCTGGACTATAGACCTTTCAAAAGGTAAATCTCAATATGTAATTTAACATCCCATATTTTGGGATTTTAACGTTTTTATATCGGAATCCCTCCAACCCCCTCTTCAGACACGAAAAGCTTGAAGGTTTCATGATGGTCCGCACCGAACATGTGCGTTTCTCCCCGAGCATCACTTAAACCGCCTTCTTCGCGTCCATCGGCACGCCTGATGGTGTAACCGACGTTCGCTTTAGGCTGCATGGTTTTGATGTCCACAATGCGAAATTTACCTTTCAACGGCGCGAATGAACTCAACAGCCCACTGTAGGGTAAACCGCTGCACACTCCCCCATGAACGATGATCTCGCCCGCGTAGTAGCGCGTCTCATTGATGCAGATCTGTTCAAACTGCAACCATGACAGTTGTCGATCCTCTGGTGGCAAAATTACGTACTCAGGTGCCGTGATTTCTTTCTCGACTTCGGCAATAATCCGTGACGTTGGAATGTACATAACCTTGGAGTAATACGCATTGTAAAAAAACGCAGTAACTGTCGCCTTGCACGGAATATATTCCTGTTTTTCTAACAACGACAGCAACACTTCCTTCTGGATAGGCCGAGAACTAGCCCCTTCATCTTCATCCTCTTCAAACATCAATCTGCTGCTGAATTCATAACGACGATCCCCTTCAATAATGTGCACTTCATCGACAACGGCACGTCCTGACAGTCGAATATGATGCAGGATAGAAAAATCAACGTCCCCATCCAGAGAGCAGCTTAGCCAAGTACCTACTTGCGCGTTTATGCCATGTGCCTCATACAAATTAACCAGATCTCTGTCGGACCTAAAGCGCAGGTTATAGAGACCTGAATCATACTCAATTGATGCAAACTCGATTCGTGGTGCCGGCACTTCCAAATGCATGCACGACGAACACATAAAAAACGCAAAAACCAACAGCAATTTTTTCATTTTTCGCCCAAAAAATAAAAAAAACGACAAAACAACACTAACCAATGGCAAATCCAACTACAAAACAATAAATGCTTTGACATCAAACTCATTTACCATCCAAGGCTTCTTTTATTCTTACAACCGGAACGTACATCACATTCGAAAAATAAGTATTCGTCATCGTTGCGCTAACCAGAAACCGACAAGCCACATACTCTTTATTCGACAGAAGAGCTTTCAACTCCGACGTCCCCAAAGCCCTCTCGCTAGCACCAGCGGAAATAGACACATTAAAAATAATCTGTGAGACAAACTTAAATCCTGGTTGAGTTTTATCCCGAGCAACAGCACCCTGAGCGAAATACTTCATCCGATGGTCCAGATTGAAGTCGACATCATCTGCCAAGGCACACATCAATTTTTCACCAACACGTGACTTGTATGAACCGAGAATATCGGTATCTGCTGAAAAATATAGATTATATACAGGTGTATCGCGCACCCTTTCTATTCTTGAAAAATCAAGATTAGCAATGGCCTTATCTTGATTGAAGGAACACCCACCCAAAACAAAAACAGTGACAAGCAAAAAAAAATTCGGAATATTCACATCAACCTCTGAAATGTTTATTAATAGATTGAATCACGTACGCAAGAGCAGACTTCTCATCCGCCAAAACCGTCGTAAACACAACATCCGCCTCTTCATGATTTACATCCATTTTACTATTCACATTAGGCCCTTCTTCCAACCCTGCTTTAGCTTTGGTTTTTCTGGATAAATGTTTGAAATAGCTCCCGCCATCGCTCCATTACCAACGGGGTCCAGTGTCAACAACCGTGAGGCAGGCACTGGATGGTTTGCTAAGCGGTAATTGGAAAGCGACGGAGTAGACATGAAAAGTCCCGAGGCCCTTCGTGTCCTGACAAGAGGCCTCGCCAAGCGCTGGATTTTATTTTTTATCGATAGCTTGCACCAAGTCGACTGTTGGAATACGCATAACGTTTGAAAAGTAAGTATTGTAGGTCGTGGTATGAACCCGAAACACACAGGAAATGTAGCTTCGATTAGTTAACCAACGACTCAACGCCTCGCCTTCCGGAAAAACCTCCGCTCCTTTCTCTCCAGTGAACTCCCTGAAAATAACATCGGCCTGATATTTGTATACCGAGTTATCTTCAATGCGCTCCACCAGACCATAGCCAGAACGTTTTATCTGATGAGCCACGGCAAAATCAAGATCATCATCTACTGCGCAGATCAATCCTTGACCGATACTCGACTTGAATAGTTCAAGAATCGCGACATCCGAAGTAAAGCGCACCTGATATATCCCTGCATCTCTTAACTCCTCAACATCGGAATATATCAGCGTCGCGATCGGCTTTCCGTGATTCAGTGAACACGAAGCGCAAAAGGAAATAATGAGCAAAAAAACGCATCGAAACATCAAATGCTACTCCTTAAAATAGTTCAAAATCGATTCATTCAGTATTTGCCGAGCTGTTTTTCCATTATTCAACGGCCGAATGTACATGATATGTGCATCGGCGTGATTTACGTCAACCCGCCCCATCACATCCGGCCCTTCGACAACTTCCCACTGCTCGCCAAAATCTGCGACCCTGTCAGACAAATTGCGCTTTTCAGGTGCAGCAGCAGCTCGAATATTAACCCAGTACTCAGCTTTCGGCTTAGGTTGCAATCTATATATATTCGAAATACTCCAAACAACCTTACCTTCACCAACCGGGTCTATGGTTATCAACATTCTTACCTTGTAGCCTTTATCGGTCAGAACACTGGACAGGTGCGCGCCATTCCACCCCCCAAGACTATGACCGATGATATATACCGCTGTAGAGCAATCAGGTATTTTTTCAGCACATGTTCTGATAAATCTTTGTCAGCAATAAAATCATTGTAACCAAGAGGCCAAGACTCAAATTTTCCTTTCGGGAATTTTAGCTGCTTTGCATCTCTTATAAATATCTCACGCACATCATCCACATTATTATTCGGCCCACTCAGATAGTAGCTCTCCTGATCCCCAGCACCACCTATAAAAAACACAACAAAATTTCGTAGAGAAACAGAAACCTGCTTAACGGACTGATCCGTCTTACATGTCAGCGTATGCGTTTTCACCTCTCTTTTCGCCAAGGGTGCTTCTACTGTCGCGCCTTCATCAGCCATACCTGATTACTCCACAAACAATTTAATGGTTTCAGCCAAATGAGAACTGACGGTATGGGTAAACCCCGACGCATCGGTGATGCCATGCTCCTCACTGCCGTCACCACGCTGAATGGTGTAGGGGTGGTAGGGAACGGGCTCTCCGGTCGCTTCGTTAACCACCTGCAACCTGTCAGTAAAATGCACCGGCATCGGCAACAACCCACTAAACGCCGCCCCTCCGCCACTCTGACCAATAATGATCGTTCCAGAACCGCCAACCACCACGTTGCCATGGCCGCCCGTACTATCGAGCGTTGCGGCGTTAAGGCCGTTAATGAATACCGTGCCAGACACGGCGCCGGTGATCGGGCTGCCGCAAGCAGATTTATCGGTCATGCGCGCAGCGCCGAGGCCGTCGAAGAACACGTCCGGGGAGCCGGACACGATCGGGTTGGTGCCATGGCCCGGCAATGGGCATGCCGTCGGGTCGGTGACGCGTGCAGCAGGTTTTCCACTCAAGTCAAAGCTCCTTGCTTCTGAGATTCAGGGTGAGGCTGATAGATATCGATGTCGGTTGCGGCGAAGTACCAGCGGTTATCGACCGGGTCGAACAGCGCGTGGCAATCGTCATGGCTGACGGGGGATGAAACGTTGTGAAGGGTTTGCCAGGCCTCGGCGACTTGCCATTTCAGATCTGCATCCGAAACGCTGTCGAGGTCGTTGAGCAAGGTGTTGTAGTCGCGCAGGCCGATCCGGTCATAGGACGTCTGCAGCAGGCTGGCCATCTGCGGGCCGAAATCGATGTAACGCTCTGCGGTCCATTGGCCGATGTCGGAATAAACATACCAGCCCATGGGCAGCAGCGTGCCGTCCTTCAACAACGATTGACCCGCCAAGGCAACGAAACCACAGCAGACGTGCAGCGTCAGCCAGCCTTGATGTTCCCGGATAAACGGATTCGGATCGAACGTGCGAAGCGGTATGACACGGTACTCCTCGAGACCGCGACTGCGCGTCATCAACTCGGCGTCCAGACGCGAAACAAACGCCCGGATCGCCTTGCCGCCCGCACGGTTGAGGGTGCAAAGGATGTCCACCGACTGGCGGTGGCGGTCGTCCGTGGAGCCGAGGTTTTTCACCAGGCCGTACAAACGCAGAGTCGCCCGAAGTCCGCTCATCGCCGGTCACTCATTGACGCGGCGAAGGCTCCACGGGCGTGGAGAAAGAGTGCCAAAAGCATTGCAGGTGTCGTCCGTGAGTGCGCAAAGGGCGCACAGAATGCCGGACTAGAGCGGTGCGAACAACTGATTCATGTCATATAGCCACCATCGATCAACGTCCCTCGGCAAACTCGCGCAACACCGCTCCATCCATTCGATACCGCACCCACTCTTCCTGCGGTTGTGCGCCGAGGGATTTGTAGAATTCGATCGCCGGTTTGTTCCAGTCCAGCACGCTCCATTCGAAACGGCCGCAGTCATTGGCGCAGGCGATTTTCGCCAGGTGGCGCAGCAAGGTTTTACCGGCGCCGCCGCCCCGTTGTTCGGGAGTGATGTAGAGGTCTTCGAGGTACAGGCAGTTGCTGCCCAACCAAGTGGAATAGCTGAAAAAGAACACCGCGAAGCCGATCGGCAAACCGTCGCGCAGACAGACCAGGCCATGGGCGGTGGCGCCTTCGCTGAACAGGCTGCGCTCGATGTCGGCGACGCTGGCGATGACTTCGTGGCGGGCACGTTCGAAGTCGGCCAGTTCAGTGATGAACGCGAGGATTTGCGGAGCATCGCTGGGGGTTGCCGGGCGGATTTCGATGGTCATGAACGTGCCTTGTGAAAAGTTGAAAACGCCATACTAAGTCCGCGCGGGGCGCTCGTCACATTTGAAAGCAAAACGTCATGTAGCATTAATGTTTTGTGGCGTTTTGCATGAACGGGCCAGCCTGCGAAATCAGCGTGACTGTGCTGACGTCTTCGCGGGCAAGCCCGCTCCCACAGGGTGCTCATTGATCACAAAAACCGAGTCGAATCCAAGGAATTCCATGACCACCGCCACTTTCGCGCCGCTGCACAATCTGGCTTCTGAACTGCTGCCCCATGCGCTGGAACCAGGCGAGGACGGTGCTCATGATCTGTCGCATTTGCAGCGGGTGTGGCACAACGTGCGCACGCTTCATGCCGAAGAAGGCGGTGATCTTGAGGTGCTGCTGGCAGCCGTGCTGTTGCACGATTGCGTGGCGGTGGAGAAAAACTCGCCGCTGCGCTCACAGGCCTCACGGCTGGCGGCGCAGAAAGCTTCGACAGTACTGATAGCCTTGGATTGGCCTGGCGCAAAAATCACAGCGGTCGTCCACGCCATCGAAGCCCATAGCTTCAGCGCCAACATCACGCCCATCACCCTCGAAGCGAAAATCATCCAGGACGCCGACCGCCTCGACTCCCTTGGCATGCTCGGCGTGGCGCGTACCTTCTACATTGCCGGGCGCATGGGCAGTGCGCTGTACGACCCTTTGGACCCAGAGGCGAAAGAACGGGACTACGACGACAAGCGCTTTTGCCTCGATCATTTCCAGACCAAGCTGCTGCACCTGGCGGACGGTTTCCAAACGACCACCGGTCAACGTCTGGCACAGATTCGCCACGAACGCCTGAAGGGTTTCATGGAGCTGTTCAAGGAAGAAATCAGCATCTGCTGAAAGTATTACTCCGGCCTCCACTAACCCTGAAATCGGTAACCACAGACCTATCATCGGTACCTTGCGTGATAGATAGATGACATTCACTTCTATCGGGTCAAGGAACCGCCTCATGTCTGCCGCCGCCCCACCCGTCTCAAGCAGGTTGTTCAGCCTGTTCTGCCTCGCCAGCTATTTGTTGTCGTTGTCTTATGGCTCGACTTTTTTACTGTCGCTGCTGATCGGCTCTCGCGGCGGCAACGAACTCGATGCCGGCAGCGTGATTTCGGCGGCGATGCTCAGCACCTTCGCGGCAGTGATTGTCTCCGGTCACTTGTCTGACCTTCTCGGCGCGGCGCGCTCCATTGCACTGTTCAGCCTCTTGCTGGTGGTCGCCAGCCTGGGATTTGCCTTGACGCCTGGCTTTGGCAATTTGCTGCTGTTTTTTGGACTGATGCTAGGGTTGGGTTGGGGCGTTTTCTACACGCTCGGACCGATCATCGTCGCGAGCCTGGTGACGCCTGCGCAACGGGCTAAATACTTTGCGCTGCTGTCGGGCAGCATGATGACCGGGATCGGCAGCGGTCCATTGTTGGGCCGTGCTGCCAGTGCTCTCGGGTATCCGGTGACGGCAGCGTTTTACCTCGCGGCGCTGGCCAGCCTGATCGGTGCTTTGCTGTTCTGGCGGCTGGATGTCCAGCTCAAGAAAACGCCCTCGGCATCAGCGTCAGTCGCTCGAATATCCTGGCACGCAACGGCTCGGGTGTTGTCCTCCAGAGCCGTGTTCCCGATCATCATGGTCGGCCTCGGCGGCTGTGTCTTCGGTGGTCTGTCGAGTTTTCAAACCAGTTACGCAGCGTCCCGTTCACTTGATTATTCACTGTTCTTTTTCGGTTTCATGGGCGCGGCGATCAGCAGCCGAATGTTGATTGCCGGGTTCGTGGTCAAACGCGATCCATTGCGTGCCTCCTGCCTGTTGTCGGGCCTGATGATGGTTTCGATCCTGATGTTCGGTTTTGTGGTCGACGACGGGTTCAGCTACGTGCTGGCGGCGATGATGCTCGGGGTGGGTTATGGGCTGACGTATTCGGTGATCAATGGCCTGGCGGCTAATGAAGCGCCGTCCGGCACGACCTCGCAGTCCTTGCTGTTGTTCAGCCTGTCCTATTTCGTCGGCGTGTTCGGCTTTCCGTTGCTGGCCGGGAGAATCATCGTCGAACACGGGATGGTGACACTGTTGCTTACGGTACTGACGATCGCCCTGCTGAACTGGCTGATCACCGTAGGTCGGTTGATCTGGCGTCACGTCAGCAGGATCAAAACATTGCAGCAGGCCTAGGGGGCGTTCTCAATGAGTTTCCCCGCCGCGCCGGGTCTGCTGTTGTGCAGGGCAAGGCGCGAGAAGCGTGGTTTGGTCATTCCAAATAAGCTTCGAGCAACGCAGCCCTGCACAACAGCAGGCCCGGCCCTTCGGGTTGTGCCTTAAAGCGGGCCAGCCTGCGTTGCAGGCCTTGGAAAGGGAACAACCATTCCCAGCGGCCTGCGCCTTGCCTGGCCCGCTTTAAGGCGACAACGCGGCGGGGAAACTCATTGAGAACGCCCCCTGGACCACTCGTCGTTCATCAGGCACCAATCCAGGTCAGAAAGGACCAATATCGGGTAAGGACTCTAATCAACGGAGACGACACCATGATCACGTCCCGACTGACCGCCCTCGCCCTCACCACATTGCTCACCTCTGTCGCGTTCGCCGCGACCAGCTCTTCCGGGACCGACCCGACCGATCCAATTGATAGGCCCGAATCTGCGGCCACCCAAGGCATCGACAACGGCCGGTCGCCTTCCCCGACGGCCACAGACCCACGGATTTATCACGACGACGCGGGCCGTCAGGGCGGGATGAATACACCCGGCACTCCCGATAACGCCGGAACCGGCGTCAGCTCGAAAACCACCACCGGTGGCTCGGGCTCCGAAGGCCGTAGCGCCAATCAATAAGTTCGCCGGTGCGAGCGAACATGCAATACCTACCCATCCTGACGAAGAGGTAACCATGAACGTCGATAAAAACCTGGAAAAAGAAGTCCTGACCCGCCTGCTGCACGCCCACCCAAATGGCTTGGGCAAGGAGGTTCTGGACAATTACCGGGGGGAGAGAGTCGTGGCCAGCACCCTCGCAACTCTGCAGGAGCGCGGGCTGATCCAGCACGGTCATGTGACCTGCAACGAAGCCGGCGAGCACTCGTTAAACCTGCCAATCAAGCTCAGCGCCGCCGGGGTTGAGGCGGCGCGCAAGCTGGATGTCTAACCATGTAGGAGCTGGCGAAGCCTGCGCCAGCTCCTACAACCAGGAGAAATCCCATGCCTCGTGGAAGCAAAGACAAATACACCGCCGAGCAAAAGCGCAAGGCCGAACACATCGAAGAAAGCTACGAGCACAAAGGTGTGTCGAAAGATGAAGCCGAAGCTCGTGCCTGGGCCACGGTGAACAAGCAGTCGGGCGGAGGTGAACGCGCCGGCGGCTCTGGGCGCAAGAAGCCCGCCAGCGCCAAGTCTGCAGATCGCAAGGAATCATCCCGACGTGCAGTGGCCACTCGTGAAGGCAAGCCACGCAACAGCAAGGCTTCGCGCGATACGCAGACGGTGGACAGCCTGATGAAAGAAGCCCGGGCGAAGAAGATTCCAGGGCGCTCGAGCATGCGCAAGCAAGAGTTGATCGAGGCGTTGCGCAAGGCGGGTTGAAGATCTGAATTGATGGAGAGTTTGAGGGCCTCATCGCGGGCAAGCCCGCTCCCACATTGGATCTATGTTGATCGTTGAATGTGTGAACGACATAAATCCATGTGGGAGCGGGCTTGCTCGCGAAAGCGGTGGATCAAGCGCCGAAAGTCTTCCAGATCAACGCATCCACCTCAGCCGCCCCCGGCGAAGTCGCCGGCCCCCAGCGAGTGACCGCCAACGCCGCAGCCGCATTCGCCCGTCGTGCCGCTTCGACTGCCGATAATCCATGCGCCAACCCGGCGACAAAAACGCCCGCGTGAGCATCCCCGGCGCCATTGCTGTCCACCGCCACGACCTTGAATCCCGGCACATGCTGGTGATCGCCATGCTGGCTGATCCAGCAGCCTTGCGGCCCATCGCGCACCACCGTCAACACCTCGGTGGGCAGATAATCCGCCAACCGATTCAATGCCTCGTCGATATCCTTCGCCCCGGTAAACCGCTGCGCCTCGACACGGTTGCTGGTCCACAGATCGATGCGCTGCAACAAGGCCTTCATCAGTGGCACGTCCGGTGAATCCGCCAATGGCCCCGGATCGAACACCACCTTGATCCCGTCCGGCAAATCCAGCACCCAATCCACCAGCGCCTGAGCCTTGCCGCCATGCAGCAGGCTATAGCCGCTGACATAGACAAAATCGCCCGCCTCGGCTGGCACACTCGCCAGGTCTTCGGCGGCCAATTCGCCTTCGGCACCGATCCAGGAAATGAACGTGCGCTCGGCCGAGGCTTCGGTCAGCGCGACGCACAGCCCGGTGTCGCGCTCGGTGCTCTGATCGATGCCGATCCGAATGCCTTCAGCCGTCATCGCCTCTCGGGCCAGGTCGCCGAAACGGCCCTTGCCATGGCCACCGAGGTAAACCACCGGCAAGCCGTTTCGCCGGGCCGCAGCCATCACATTGAAGCCACCGCCAGCCTCGAAACGGGCGGATTGCGCCAGCACGTCACCGCCTGATTGAGGCAATTTATCCACGGCCATGACCAGGTCGATCATGACCTGGCCGGTGTGCAACAACTTAGGCATGAGCACTCTCGAACAACGCAGCGCGGCGATCCTTGGCACCGCCGAGCACCCAGTAAATCCCACCGGCCACCAGGAACGTCACGATCCAGCCCAGGCCGTTGTGGCCCAGCCAGGAGTCGGACAAAAAGCCGCGGAACCAGATATCTTGTTCAGTGGTGCCAATGGTGGTGAAACTGAAACCCAGCACAATCGCCAGCGCCCACGCACCAAAGGCGCGCCACTCGACGCCGCCGCGATACCAGTAGGCGCTGCTCGGGCTGACGTCCAGCAGGTCTTTGGGGCTGTAGTAATGCCGGTGAATCAGGTCGACCACGAAGATCCCGACCCACGCCGTGATCGGTACGGCCAGCAAGGAAATGAAGGTGATGAACGGGCCGTAGAAGCTCTCGGCAATCAACATGAAGTAGATCGAACCGGCGAAGATCGCAATGATATCGAGCACCACCGCATACACGCGCTTGACCTTCAGGCCGAGGGTCAGCGTGGTCAAACCGGCGGAGTACACCGACAGGTTGTTCGACAGCAGCAGCCCGCCGAACGCGGTGATCAGGTACGGCACGGCCATCCAGGTCGGCAGCATGTCGCGGATCGCGACAATCGGGTCAGTGGCCGAGGCCAGATCATTGTTGCCCACCGACAGCAAACCACCGAGGGTGATCAGCAGCACCAGCGGAATCCCCGCACCGAATGCCGCCGACGCCACCAGACGCACGGCTTTGACACTGCGGTGCTGGTAGCGCGACATGTCGGCACCGGCGTTGGCCCAACCGATCCCGGTGCCAGCAGCCATGGTGCCGATGCCGATAATCATCGCGCTCAGGGGCGCTGGCGTGGCGTTGAATACGGCGCTCCAGTCGATGGTCGCGCAGAGGAAACCGCCTACAAGGATGTTCAACGCACCGAACACGTAGGTCGCCCATCTCTGAATCACCAGCAACGTGGCGTGACCGAGGCCGGACACCGACAACGTCAGCAGCACAAAAATCGCGATGAACACCAGGGTCAGCAGCGGCGCGCTTTTGGCTTCCACCGGTGAGCCGAACAGAATCGAGCACAACGACAGCAAGACGAATGCAGCGGTGGTGGTGTTGACGGTTTCCCAACCCAGTCGCGACATCAGCGAGACCAGCGTCGGGCCGATATTGCCGCGTACGCCGAAGATTGCCCGCGACAACGTCAGGCTCGGTGCGCGACCACGGCGACCGGCAATGGAGATGATCCCGACCACCGCGAAAGAGCCGGCGGCACCGAGAATGGCGACGATGATCGCCTGCCAGATCGCCAGGCCGCGGAAGGCTACCAGCGTGGCGCCCAACGGCAAACCGAGGATGGAAATGTTCGCTGCGAACCAGACCCAGAACAGTTGCAGTGGGTGGCCGTTGCACTCCCCTTCCGGCACCGGCTCGATACCACGGGTTTCCAATTGCCCGGCACTTTGCCCGATGTTCGATGAACTCATAAAAAAACTCCTGTTGCCATTGTTGTGGTTATGGGCAATTTCGGAAGTCGACATAACGTTCCGGCGATCCTGGCCATATCATTGCGCTCCATTGCGGGTGAAAAATTCTAGTATGCGGCGCGCCTATCGCGAGCAGGCTCGCTCCCACAGGTACGGCGTGTATCTCAAGGTTTGTACTATCCCTGTGGGAGCGGGCTTGCTCGCGAAGACGTCAGTACAGTCAACGCAGAGCCAACAGCCCCTGCACCAACGCTTCCAGCTGCAAATCATTTACCGCTTTAACCTGTTCGATCATCGCCACCGGCCAACTTTCAAGCCCCAGAGAAGCCCCAAGCATGGCGCCGAGAATCGCCGCGATGGTGTCGGTATCACCGCCCAGACTGGCAGCCATGCACAGCGCTTCGAAGGCACTCATCTCATCAATGGCTACTTGCTGAGCCAGCGCAAACGACACCACCACCGATTCCTGCGAGGCCACCGACGTGCCGATCACGTCGTACAGCAAGTCCGCCAGCAACGCTTTGTCGCTGTCGACGCTGATGCTCCGCGCCCAACTGATCCGCGAAGCGATACGTCCGCCAGCGACCCAGTGGCCATGGCTTTCGGCTTGCTGAGCGATCTGCTGGCCGAGGTTCAATGCCTCGCCCAGGTCCTTGCCGTTGATCCCGGCAGAAACCACCGCCGCCACCGCCGCCGCACTGGCAATTCCCAGTGTGGTGTTGTGGGTCACCTGACAGGCTTGCACCACGGCGCGGATGAAACGCTCAGGATCGGCAACATCGGCCGCAATCCCCACCGGCGTGATGCGCATCGCCGCGCCATTGGTGGTGCCGTGGCGACCCGCCTCTTCCAGCGAGTGGCCGGCGAGGATCATCTCGATCGCGCGTTTGGTCGAGGGGCCGAGCAAATCCTGCGAGCCCTTGGCTTGCATCCCGGCTTCCCATTCGATCAAGCGCTGGGCCAGCACCGCCGGTTCGATCCAGCCCTCGCCTTCAATCAACAACTGACCGACCAGGATCGCCTGTTCGGTATCGTCAGTGATCGAGCCTTTGGGCATGTTCGCGGCGATCGGTTGATCCGGGCCAGCGTCTTGCAGATCGGTGATCTCGCCAAAGCGCGCCTTGATCTCGGCGCGGCTCAGGGATTGTGTCGGCATGCCCAACGCATCGCCCAGGGCCAACCCATAGAAGGCGCCCAGTGCACGGTCGAGCGCGGTCATTTTGAAGTTCCAATTTGCAGGTGCAGACGAAAATGCACCGGGTCGAGCAGGCTTTCGACCTGTTCCATGAAGCGGTTCTGACGGTCGTAAGTGGTGCGCAGGGCCTTGAGGAACACCGTACCCTCCGGGCGCCCGAGCAATACGGCGTCTTCGGCATTCAAGGGTTCGGCACCGATCCACTGATCGCCGTGATCGCCGATGTAGCCGTAGGCGGCCAACGTGATGGTCAGGGAGTCATCGATCAAACCGACTCGCGGCAGGCCTTCCAGACCTCCGGTGGCGGGCATCAATGAGCGTTCAAGGGACACCAGCGTGCCATCGGTGCCGCGGCGGCGACGGTCGAGGGTGATGAACTGATCAGTGCCGAAACGTGGTAGCAGGTCAGGACGGGTGACCGCCTCCAGCCGCAGCACTTCGGTATTGATCAGCGCCCCATTGTCGGCCAGCGCCTGGGCCCAGCCGCTGCGCTGATCGAGCACCACACCGTCGAACGTGACGATGGACCCCACACCGCTTTGCGTAGCGATGTAGTGGCGCCGTTTCAGTTCGGCCAGGGCTTCACGCAGCGTGCCTCGGCTGACCTTGAATTCTTGAGCCAACTGATGTTCGCCCGGCAATAAAACGCCATCCTCCATGAGGCCGTTTTCGATGCGTCGGACGAGCTCGTCGACTACCTGTTGTTTCTTGTCAATTCGTAGCGGTCTAATCATGTACACCTCGGGTGTACCGTCATAGCTGAAACGGGTTGGGGCGAGCAAGGAATATTTTGTGAAAGTGGGTGAAGGATCCAGGTTCAAATCGATCGCTACGCGGTCAATCGTCGGCTCGCCACATCGTATTTGCTGCGTAAACACAACTTGAGGACGACAGAGATCAACTGTGGGAGCGGGCTTGCTCGCGAAGGCGTCGGCACATCCAGCATCAATGTGACAGATAGACCGTCTTCGCGAGCAAGCCCGCTCCCACAAAGGGAAATCAGCGTTGTTTCAGTCGGTCGATTACGACGGCCAGCAACAAGATCGAGCCACGAATCACATACTGATAAAACGTATCGATATTCTTCAGGTTCATCGCATTCTCGATGATCGCAAGAATCAGCACCCCGGCAATTACATGCCGAATCATCCCGATCCCACCGCTCAGCGACACCCCGCCGAGCACGCAAGCCGAAATCACCGTCAGCTCGAAACCCTGGCCAATCATCGGCTGACCGGACGTCATGCGCGACGCCAGGATTACCCCGGCCAACGCGCCGATCACACCGTGCACGGCGAATATGATGATCTTGGTTCGGTCGACATTCACCCCAGCCAACAACGCCGCTTCCTGGTTGCCGCCGATGGCCATGGTGTTGCGCCCGTAGGTGGTGTAATTCAGCAACCAACCGAAAAACAGGAAGCAGACGATGGTGATCAAAATCGGCACCGGCACACCGAACAACTGACCGTTACCGAAGACGAAGAACTGTTCCTGTGAAACGCCCACCGCTTTGCCATTGGCAAAAATGTAAGCCAGGCCACGCACGATCTGCATCGTCGCCAGCGTAGTGATCAACGCATTGACCCGCAGCTTGGCGATCACGATCCCATTGATCAGCCCGACCATCAGCCCCATCACCAGCGCTGCACTCACGCCGAGGAACACGCTGTCGGTGTCGCGCATCACCACCGCCGCGACTACGCCGGCACAGGCAATCACCGAGCCCACCGACAAGTCGAAATGCCCGGACGCCAGGCAATACAACATGGTGCACGCGGCAATCCCGGTAGTGGAAATCGCCAGGCCCAGACCGCGCATGTTCAGCGGCGACAGGAAGTTATCGATCAGCAAGGTGCAAAGCACAAAGATCCCGACGGCCGCCAGCAGCATCACCCAGTCATCGAGAAAGCGCCGCAGGTCCAGAGGTTTTCGCGGGGTTGGCAGAGCGTTATTTTGGACGGTCATAGTCACCTCTCAGTTCGCCACGTCGGCAGCGCGTTGGCGTGGCAACGCCAGTTGCAGCAAGTTGGATTCATTGGCTTGTTCGCGGGTCAGTTCGCCGCGCATCGCGCCTTCGCAGAGCACCAGGATGCGGTCGGAAATGCCCATGACTTCCATCAGGTCGCTGGACACCACAATCACCGCGATGCCGCTGGCCGCCAGGTTATGGATGATCTGGTAGATCTCGGCTTTTGCCCCGATATCGATGCCGCGAGTGGGCTCGTCGAGCAGCAGGACTTTCATTGGCATCGACAGCCAGCGACCGAGAATCGCCTTCTGCTGATTGCCGCCAGACAGGTACATGATTTTCTGCGCTGCGTTGGGCGTCTTCACCTTCAGCGCCTTGATCTGCTTGTCGGCGTTGTCCTTTTCCCACAGGCCGCGCAACAGGCAGCCGAAGGTGGAATGGGCGCCGCGAGCGCTGATGTTAATGTTCTCGGCAACGCTTGCGAGCGGCAGGATGCCCTCCTTCTTGCGGTCCTCGGGACACAACAGAATCCCCGCTGCGATAGCATCGCGCGGCGAACGCAGTTTCAGTTCACGACCGCGCAATTCCAGGCGCCCGGCGGTGTTGCGCGTGAGCCCGCTGAGCATCCGGAACAGCTCGGTGCGCCCGGCGCCGACCAGGCCGAACAGCCCGAGGATTTCACCCTTGTGCGCCTCGAAACTCACCGGCTCACGCAAGCCCGGCCCCAGTAACCCGTCGACCTTGAGCGCCACCGCGCCACGCGGACGGCTGCGGTAATCGTAGATATCCTGAATGTCGCGACCGACCATGCACGTCACTAACTGATCATGGGTCAGCGCGCTCATGTCCTCGAAGGTGCGCACGAAGCGACCGTCCTTGAACACCGTCACCGCGTTGCAGATACGGAACACTTCTTCCATGCGATGGGAGACGTAAAGCACCACTTTGCCTTCGTCGCGCAGGCGCCCGATGATCGCCATCAAGCGATCGATTTCCCGCGCCGACAGGCTGCTGGTGGGCTCGTCGAATGCAATCACATGCGCGCCACGGGACAACGCCTTGGCGATTTCCACCAGTTGCCGCTGGCCGAGGGACAAACGCCCGACTTTCTCTTGCGGGTCGATTTCATCGGCCAGGCCTTTAAGACAGGCCAATGCCTGTTGCCGCAAAACGCCACGATTGATCAAGCCGAAACTCGCCGGCAGATGCCCGAGAAACAGGTTCTCGGCGACGGTCATTTCCGGCACCAGGTGCAGCTCCTGATGGATCACCGCGACCCCGCTGCCAATGCTGTCGGCGGTGGATTTGAAGATCCTCTTCTGCTCGCCGATCTGCAGATTGCCGCTGCTCGGCGTGTAAGCCCCGCCAAGGATTTTCAGCAGCGTGGATTTACCGGCACCGTTCTCGCCCATCAAGGCGTGAACCTGCCCCGGATGGGCGACGAAGCTGATGCCGTCCAGCGCCTTCACCCCGGGAAAGGTTTTGCCGATTCCGTTGAAACGCAGGCTGCCGCCAATGCTCTGTTGATCTGTCTGTACTTGTGCGTGCATAAACCCACCTCATCACACCGGTCAGGCAGCCCTGTCGCCAGGGCTGCCGATGAAATCAACCGCGCCTCAGTTCCACAGGCCGATTTTTTCCAGTTCCTGCTTGAAGTTGTCGCGCGTGATCAGCGTAACGTCGTCCATCGCGGTGTATTTCGGCGGTTCTTTGCCGGTGGTGACCCACTCGTACATCATGCTCGCAGTGTTGTAGCCCTCGATGTGCGGGCTCGGCAGCATCGAGCCGAAGAAGCCGCTGTTGGGCTTCTTCAGTTCGCCAATGGCATCGGTGCCGTTGATGCCGATGCCGATCACGTTGGCCGCGGCAAAACCGGCGCTTTCGGTGGCGCGCACGCCGCCCAGCACGGTGTTGTCGTTCATGCCGCCGATGATCAGGTTTTTTGCCGCGCCCGGAAGCTTCACCAAGGCCGAGTTGGTGGCGTCCATGCTGCCGGGTACATCGAGGGTTTTCAGCGCCGAGAAAAGGATGTGGTCTTTCGGCATGCCGGCGTCTTCCAGCGCTTTGACAGAACCGTCAGTGCGTTTCTTACCGGTATCGAGTTCGTTGTAGGTGTTGATCACCGCGTAGGTGTCTTTCCATTCCCAACCGCGTTTTTTCGCTTCGGCGGCCATGGCGGCGCCCTGCTTCTGGCCCACTTCGAAAGCGGCCATGCCGAGGTACGGCACGTCCTCCATGAACTTGCCGCCGGCATCGACGAAACGGTCATCGACGGCGATCACTTTCAAACCGTTGAGCTTGGCCTTGGCCATGATTGCAGGGCCGAGGGATACGTCCGGCGGGCAGATCACGAAGCCCTTGGCGCCGTTGGCCGCCAGGCTGTCGATGGCCGAGAGGGTTTTCTCGCCATCAGGCACGGCGATCTTGATGACGGTGAAGCCCTTGTCCTTGCCGGCCTTTTCGGCGAAGGCCCATTCGGTCTGGAACCAGGGCTCTTCCGCTTGCTTGACCAGAAAACCGATCTTGACTTCCTCGGCCGCCAGCAACGTACTGCTCAGGCTGACCGCGGTAACCGCCAAAGCGGCACAACACAGGGAACGGATCCCACGACGACGTTTCATAAGCTGACTCCTTGTTATTTTTTTTGAGCGTTATTTGAAAGCCAATACAGCGGTCGAAGCATGCAGCCAATAGTCATATCGTATGATGATTGGATTTCAGACGTAGTTTCGCGCTTGAAACCCGGGTTATTCAGTCGTGATACATGACCGAACGCCCACCATCGATGGTGATGCATGAAGCGTTAATGAACGGCGCTTCATCGCTGGCCAGGAACACAGCGGTCATCGCCACTTCAATCGGCTGGCCGATACGCCGTGGTGGATGCAGGTCGAAGGCTCGCTGACGTTCGGCATGGGGGTCGGCAAAACCGTTCCAGTAATCGACGTTCAGTTGGGTTTCGATGTATCCCGGTGCGATGGCGTTGACGCGAATGCCTTTGGGTGCGTATTCGATGCCCAAGGCGCGGGTCAGTCCGAGCAAACCATGCTTGGCCACCGGGTACGGGAAGCAGCCAGGAATGATGTGAGTGGAATGGGTCGAGGCGATGTTGATGATGCTGCCGATGCCCTGCTCGATCATTTGCGGCAACACGGCTTTGCAGCCATACCAAGCGCCGTCCAGGTCAATGGCGAAGCAACGACGCCAGTCTTCTTCGGTCATTTCCAGCGGATCGCGGAACACGTTGACCCCGGCGCAATTGACCAGCACATCGATTCGACCGTGAAGTTCGATGGCCAATCCGGCCATGGCATGCAGGTCTTGCTGGCGCGACACGTCGGCCTTGATCGCTACGACATCCGCGCCTTGTTCACGCCAGTGCGCCGCGACTTTTTCGACTTTCTCGGCCTGGATATCACTGATGATCAGCTTGGCCTGCTGGGAGGCGAAGGTGGCAACAATCGCTTCGCCGATCCCCTGAGCAGCACCGGTCAGCAGCACGACCTTGTTTTTCAGGCGCTCACCCTTGGGCGGTTCGGGCACCGGTGGCAAGGAAAGAGGTTCAGCCATGGATCAACACTCCTGTTCGAAGGCACGACGAAAACCGGACATCTGTCGATGTCCGGTCAAAAAGCTGTTGGGAATAGGCAGGCAGGCGCGAAAACGCCCGGGCGCCGAGGCGGCCTGAAGCACTGACTCCGTCAGGGAGTGCGGTGGAATATCGCTGCATCACTTCACCTGTTTTGTTTTTTTAAGTGTGAGTGCGTGTAACTGATGGGGCCGACTATAAACCCGACCACCAAATAATCTCAATATATAATTTTACATCCCATACTTAGGGATTTATCCAGCAAACCGCTGACAAGCTTTTCCGGGCACATCCACTCGAATCGATAACAGCGCGCCGTCCAGCGGGTGATTGAGCGGGCTTGCGGCGCTGGTGATGTACAGGGTTTTGAAGTCTTCGCCACCGAATACACAACTGGTGGGACGGCTGACCGGCAGCTCGATCACCCGATCCACATGACCTTCGGGGTTCAATCCGAGCAGACAACTGCCGTCCCAACGGGCATTCCATACATAGCCCTCGGCATCCATCGCCGAGCCATCGGGGCCGCCGCGTTCGTGGGGGCCAAGCCAGACATAGGCGGTGTCCAGGTTGCCGTCGGTATGGATGAAATGCCGATAAAGCGTTTTGTCGAGGCTGTCGGCGAAATACAGAGTTGTGCCGTCGTCGCTCCACAGCAACGTGTTGGGAATGCCTAATCCCCGAAGCAGCGGCGTGACCCGAGCATCGCCGTCGATGCGAAACAGACCACCGGAGCGACGCACGACGGGCAAATCTTCGCCCTGCTCACCGATGTTGTTTTGCATGGTGCCCAGCCAGAGCCGGCCCTGGGCATCGCAGCGGGCTTCATTGGGGCGATTGCCGGGTTGCGGATCGGCGACGCAAAACAAGGTCAGCCTAGGTTCCAGGCCTGGAGAATCCAGATCCAGCCGATAAACCCCACTGCTCAATGTCACCAGGGCATCGCCGCTCTCGCAGGGGATGAATGCGGACACGTGCTCCGGCATCTGCCAGATTTGCACATTGGCGCCGATCAGCCTGAGCGCTTGTTTGCCGGCGATATCTACCCAATACAGCGCCTGGGTCGGAGCATCCCAAAACGGGCCTTCGCCGAGTTGCGCACGGTGTCCGGTAACCGCAGTCCACGTCATGAAACCTCCTGTCTTTTTGCTTTTATGTGGGAGCGAGCCTGTATAAGTTAAAACGCAGAACCCTGTGGGAGCATGGCTTGCCCGCGAAAAATGCACCGCGGTTTTTCAGGTATTACGCGTTATCGTTCTTCGCGGGCAAGCCACGCTCCTACAGGATTTTCGTCGCTCAAATTTCTTACTTACCGACGCCACACAGCCCGCTGCACCAAGGGTTCTTTATTGTCAGCTAGCCTTCTTGTCGGCCATGACTTGGGGGTAGAAGCGTTTGATCGCCAGGTCCGCGTTATCGATCAGGGTCATGCAAGCCCATACCCCCCGCGCGGAATCCCGGGCGGCGATGGCGTCGGCCATGTCTTTATGGATTGGCAAGGTTCGGCGCAGTTCGTCCGGGTCGGCGGCAGACACTTCAAAAGACACTGCCAGCAACGCGCCGAGGGCCGGGACCATTTGTTCGATGAATTGATTGTGGCTGGCGGCGAGAATGCACTCGTGAAAGAACTGGTCGGCGCGGTTGTAATCGATGCCGCTGTCCACGGCCCGTTCCAGCGCGTTGTAGGCCTGGAGCACGGCTTGCACTTGTTCCACCGTCGCCCGCTCGCAAGCCCAGCGCACCGCCATGGGTTCGATGGTGCGACGCAGGTCGAGCAAGTCGTCGACGAAGTTTTCCGGTAAGCCACTGCGCGACAGCCAGCCGACGACTTGCGGATCAAAAAGATTCCAGCGCCGCACCGGCAATACGCGTGTGCCGACCTTCGGCCCGACTTCGAGCATGCCTTTGGCCACCAGGGTTTTGATGGCTTCACGGATGACCGTACGGCTGACACCGAGCTGCTCGCCCAGATCGGCTTCGACCTTGATGGTTTCGCCCGGTTTGACCTGGCCGGCAGCAATCCAGCACCCCAGCCAGTCGACCGTCGACGCATGAAAACTGCTGGACATGGGCACCTCGTCGACCGGTGATAAAAAAACAAACGACACAAAGCCGTTCGCGATGGGTGTCCACGCTAATCATCATATGATTGGGTGTCAATTGGATTTTCAGCTGCCCCGCCAATACGGACAGGGTTGTTCGTCCGAAACCTGCCCGAAGCGCTTTGATCCCATCCACTTTGTAAACTACGGTTAGCCGCAACAGATCGGGCTGTCAGCGATTTGTACCCCTTCAAATCAGCTAACGATAGGTACAAACATGGACATGGATGCGTCTACGAAATACCCCATTGTGTTGGTTCACGGTCTTTTCGGCTTCGATAAAATCGCCGGTTATCCCTACTTCTTTGAAATCGAGGAAGCCTTGGAACGCGCCGGCGCCCAGGTGTTTGCCGTCAATATTCCAACCGTCAACGGTAATGAGGAACGCGGTGAAAAACTGCTCGAACACGTCAACCGCATTTTGCTGGAAACCGGAGCCGCCAAGGTCAATCTGATCGGCCATAGCCAAGGCCCTCTGGCCGCACGCTACGTAGCAGCGCTGCACCCGGAAAAGGTTGCGTCGGTCACCTCGGTCAGTTGCCCCAATCACGGTTCCGAGATTGCCGACCAATTGCATAAGGCGCTGACGCCGGGAGAGTTGCCCGAAGCATTCGTACTGGCCCTGTTGGGCGCGGTCGGCACCTTCATTTCGTTGATCAGCGGCCATCCGGAAAACCCGATTGACCCTGAGGCGGCATTCGAATCGCTGACCAGCGCAGGATTGGCTGCCTTCAATCGCAAGTACCCACAAGGGCTGCCAAAGGTTTGGGGCGGGGAAGGCAACGAAGTTGAAAACGGCGTGTATTACTACTCCTGGAGCGGGATCGTGCAGAGGTTCCAAAGCCTGCAACCACTCGACCCGAGTCATTTGAACTGTAAAGTGCTGTCAAAGTTATTTTATAAAGAAAAGGACGCCAATGATGGGCTGGTCGGCCGCTACAGCTCGCATCTGGGGAAAGTGATTCGCTCGGATTACCCGATGGACCATTTTGACGCGGTCAATCAGATGGCCGGGATCAACAGTTGGAACGTGAGTCCGGTCGGGCTCTACCTGGAACATGCAGAGCGACTCAAGAGCAAAGGTTTGTAAGCCCCAAAAAAACGGCCCGTTGAAATAACGGGCCGTTTCTTTTTTACAACACAGAAGCACAGAAAGACAGCGCGTTAAGGCTCAAGCCCGATAGGGAAGAATTCGCCACCGCTCCACACGCCCAGCCAACGCTGCCCGTCAATCTCACGACTGACCGCCAGCTCCACCAGTTGGTAGAACACATTGCGGTGAATCAGCGCTTCAAGGTTGGTGCGCACATGCACGTACGGCGCGGGTTCCTGAGTTACCGGATCGATCACCACACGCATAGGGTGCTCGGTGCCGGCATCGGCGGTTTCATCGACGTTGGTGGTAAATCGCAAGACCTGGGCTTCACCCTCGCCTTCGACCTCCACGGCAATCGCCACGAACGGCGCGTCGTCGACCTTGATGCCAACCTTTTCGACCGGGGTAATCAGAAAATAATCATCGCCGTCGCGGCGAATGATGGTGGAGAACAGCTTGACCATCGGCTTGCGCCCGATCGGCGTACCGAGGTAATACCAGGTGCCGTCGCGGGCGATGCGCATGTCGATATCGCCGCAGAAGTCGGGGTTCCACAAGTGGACCGGCGGCAAGCCTTTGGTTTTGGGGATTTGCCCCAACAGGTCGTTGGCTTTTTGCGGGCCACTCATGGCGTTCTCCTTTGAATTACTGGTCGCTGAGCCCCAGCAGGCTACGAGCGTATTGCTCCAGCGGCGGGCCCAGCAAGTCTTCTGGCTTATTGTCGTGGAACGTCAGTAAACCGCCACGACTCTTGATACGTGCAGTATCAATCAAATACTGGGTGCTGGTCTCGATCAACATGATTTGAATCACGCCGTTGTCGATACCGAGACGATCCACGTGTTCCTGGTCGAGCCATTCGTCCGAGTTGCCGATGCGGTCGTCGGCCTTGGCGAAACGCGTGTAAAGCAGGTAATGGGCACCGGCGGCACGGGCTTCGCCCATGGCAGTGTCGAGGCCTTCCGGCGCACGGGCGCGGCGGACCATCGGGAAATATTCGATAAAGCCGTTGAAGGCCTCCTCGGCCACTACGTTAGGTCGCGGGTAGGCACTGCCCGGCGGCGCGAACGCACCTTGGGCGATGTAGATAAACGAGTCCGGCTGAATGCGGAAGTTATTCACGCGACGGCTGTCGCTGTGGTCCAGCAGCCCCGCGTCGCTCATGTGGTAGCGAGTCCCTTCGGCCATATCGCTGACATTCATGCAGCCACCAAGCGCCAAAACGGCCAGCAGCAAAACCAGGCTACGCATCCTACCCTCCAGAGGCCGGTGACGGAAAACCGGCGAATGGCCATGGGATGCAGCTTCCGCGCCAGCTCAACGTGCAGGCGTGTGTCAGTTGTTTTTGGGGTGAATGGTGGATGGCTTGCCCGCGATGAGGCTCGATCAGCCGCCGATGATTTTCATGATGGTCGCGCCACCGGAGAACGCCACTTCCTGCTTGTCCCCCAAGGCTTTGACCAGCAGTCGCTGCAAGGCCGGCAGCGCCTGGTGACGAGGCTTGTCCAGCAGGTCGCCGACATAGTGGCGATTGCTTGACGACAGGCAGCCATGCAGCCAACCAGTGGACGACAAGCGTAGACGCGAACAGGTGCGGCAGAACGGAACGCTTTCGTTGGCGATCACGCCGAAGTGGCCCAGCCCCGGAATCTGGTAACGCACCGCCGTGGCATCGACGGGTGCATCGGCCTGAAGGTACTCGTAGCGCTCGCCGATCAGGCTCAGCAACTGCTGGAGGCTGACGAACTGCTGCAGGAAAGCGTTGGAGTCGCTGGCCAGGTGGCCCATGCGCATCAATTCGATGAAGCGCAACTCATAGCCGCGCTCCAGGCAGTAGTCGAGCAGTGGCATCACCTGATCGAGGTTCTGCCCACGCAACGGCACCATATTGACCTTGATCTTCATGCCAGCCGCGGCGGCCTGGGCCATGCCGTCAAGGACGGTCGCCAGATCACCGCCGCGCGCAATGCTGCGAAAAGCGCTGGCATCCAGGGTATCGAGGGAAACGTTGATGCGCCGAATACCGGCATCCACCAGCAGCGGCAGCTTCTTCGCCAGCAACTGACCATTGGTGGTCAGGCTGATGTCCGCCAGGCCCATCTGCCCGACGGCAGTCATGAAGGCTTCGAGTTTGGGACTGACCAGTGGCTCGCCACCGGTAATGCGCAAACGCTCGATGCCCGCGGCCTCAATCAGGTACGCCACGCCGCGTGCCATGGCCTCCGCCGACAACTCATCCTGCGCAGCCACCAGCCGCTTGCCATTGGGCACGCAGTAGGTACAAGCGTAGTTACAGGCTGAGGTCAGACTGATCCGCAAATTGCGAAAACGCCTGCCTTGACGGTCAACGATCATGGATCACTCCGGCGAAAGAAGATTCGAACGCGCAAAACTTGACTCACAAATCAAGTTTTAGCAAGCCCTATGCCTGAGTATATTCCTGCGGTACTGCGCCATGTAGCTAAATCATGGCGCAATAAGGCAACTGAATGGTTCAGCTGCTCGGCGTGTCGGTGTCGCGCTTGCGCTTGTTGCCCATGCGCACGCCGATGTCCATCAGGAACTGGAAGAAACCTTCCTGATCTTCCAGCACGTTGCTCCAGAACGGCGAGTGATACAGCGCCACGGCGCCGTGCACCAGCGCCCAGGCTGCGCAGTAATGGAAATAAGGCGGCACGTCTTCGAGCTTGCCTTCGCTGATCCGGCCCTTGATCAGCAGGGTCAGGCGTTCGAAGTTCGAGGCGCGGATCTTGTGCAGTTCCTCGACCATTTCCGGCACCTGGTTGCCCTTGACCACCTTTTCTTCCAGGCGATCGAACAACCGATAGCGTTGCGGATCGCGCATACGGAATTCGAAGTAGGCCCGGGACAGGGCTTCCTTGTCCTTATCGACATCGGCCGAATGCAACAGCTCGTTCAAATCGCGCTCGTAATCGAGCATCAGGCGCAGATAGATCTCCGCCTTGGATTTGAAGTGCTTGTAGATCGTGCCTTTGCCGATACCGACGGCATCAGCAATCATCTCGACGGTGACACTGTCTTCACCTTGTTCGAGGAACAGCTTGAGCGCGGTATCGAGAATTTCTTGCTCGCGGCGACGAAACTCACGGACCTTACGAGGTTCTTTATGCATAAGAAAAGGTCTGTAGGGGTCAAAATTCGAAGCCGCGTATTATGCCTAACTTACGCCAAAATGCACGGATCATCCGACCATATATGTGTTTCTTGATGAATTCGCGCCACCTCGCGGGTTGATGAGAACTCAACTGAAGCGCGCGTATTCCAAATTTGTTTAAAAACCCGACCAGCTAAACTGGACTCGGCGCAATACTGATCAATACTTCAACTGTCGGCGAGGCATCTCCCCCAAGTGTCGCGTCGATGAAGGTACCAACGGATTGCGTGCCTTTGTTTTACTCCTAATGGTCTTAACCCGGATTCACCCCCCAGAACCCGGGTTTTTTTTGCCTGCGATTCAGCGGCCAAAATCCCATAGGCTGCGATCTTTTCTAACGTTACACCGATGCCCTGACGTGCGCCAACGGGAATAAACGCTTGAAATTCTCGGTGGTCTGCTCGGCAAATCGCTCGTAGGACTCACCTCGCAACATTGCCAGAAATTCCGCTACCTCACGCACGTACTGCGGCAGATTCGGTTTGCCGCGATAAGGGATCGGCGCCAGGTACGGCGAGTCGGTTTCCACCAGCAACCGGTCAGGCGGCACCTTGCTGGCCACATCCCGCAGGGCATCGGCATTGCGAAAAGTGACAATACCGGACAAGGAAATGTAATACCCCATGTCCAGCGCAACCTTGGCCATCTCCCAGTCTTCGGTGAAGCAATGCAGCACGCCCGCCTGAGGCAGTGCCGCTTCGCGTAGCAGCTCAAGGGTATCGGCCCGCGCGCCACGGGTATGGATGATCACCGGTTTGCCGGTCTGTTGCGCCGCTTGCAGGTGCAGGCGGAACGACTCCTGCTGCAACGCCGCCGCTTCCGGCTCGTAGTGATAATCCAGACCGGTTTCACCGATCGCCACCACCCGCGGATGATTGAGTTCGCGCAACAGCCAATCCAGCGCCGGTGCGGCACCCGGCTGCACATCGAGTGGATGCACGCCGACCGAACAGTCGACATCGTCGTAACGTTCGGCCAGGGCTTTGACGTCGGCGGCGTTATCGGCGCTGACGCCAATGCACAGAAAGTGCCCTACCCCGCGCTCACGGGCCGCATCGAGCGCGGCATCCAGGGAGCCGTCGTGGGCGGTGAGGTCGAGGCGATCAAGGTGACAATGGGAATCTACGAGCATAAAAGGGCTGCAACTTACATCGTATGAGTGGGACGGTCGGACTTCAGCGCTCCGGCCAGATGGGTTTCGATTCGACTGCGCGCGGTGTTGTCGCCTTCGTTGAATTGCACGCCAACCCCGGCGGCGCGATTGCCCTGGGCACCTTTGGGGGTGATCCAAGTGACCTTGCCGGCGACCGGGATCTTTTCCGGTTCATCCATCAGGTGCAGCAACATGAAGACCTCATCGCCCAACTTGTAGCTCTTGTTGGTCGGGATAAACAGGCCACCGTTCTTGATGAATGGCATGTAGGCCGCGTAGAGCACGGCCCTGTCCTTGATGGTCAAGGACAAAATACCATTGCGCGGCCCCGGACTGATGGGTTCGTTCATGCTGACCTCCACTGTCTGATGATCAGAGTCTAGTGTCAGACGGTCACTTCTGGGTAGGCAAGGATACCCATTGCACCAACAGCGCCTCCAGCAACAACGCCGGATTGAGGTTGGCCTTGCTCATCACTTTCTGCCGCTGGGCGAGAATCCAGTCCTGGATATTCAGGACTTTGTCCTGTGCGGATTTCTGCGCCAGGTACTGAATCACCTTGCGCATGTCCGCCAACCCCAGCCCGGCTTCATCTTGAGTCAATTGATAACGCAGGATCAGGCTCGACCAGTCGCAGAACCAGTCGAACAGCAGCAACATGGGAATGGTTTTCCACTCCTCGGCCAGTTGCGTCGGCGATTGCTGCTGCTTGAGCAGTTTCTTCACGCCTTCAACCACCAGTGCCCGCTGCTCTCGCACGCCCTGTGCCTGCAATTTGACCGCGGCCAATGGCGAACCGGCGGCGAGGGTCAGCAGCTCAATGCGCTCTTCTTCCGAACAGTCCGGCAAAGCGCTGGCCAGCCAAGCCAGACTCATGGCTTCGCTTGGCAACGGACAGGCTTGCTGCACGCAACGGCTCTTGATGGTCGGCAGCAGACGGCTGGTCTGGTGGCTGACCAACAGCAAAACGGTATCGCCGGACGGCTCTTCAAGGCTTTTCAGCAAGGCATTGGCGGCGTTGATGTTCATCGACTCGACTGGCTCGATCAGCACCACTTTGCGACCGCCCATCTGCGCGGTTTGAACCACGAAGCTGACCAGATCACGCACCTGATCGACCTTGATCGCCTTGTCTGCCTCTTCCGGCTCCAGGATGTAGTTGTCGGGGTGACTCCCAGCCTTCAGCAGCAGACAGGATTTGCACTCACCGCAGGCGTCTTGGGCGGTCGGGCGCTGACACAACAAATGGGCCATCAGACGCTCGGCCAGCGCACGCTTGCCGATCCCGGCCGGGCCATGCAGCAAATAGGCATGAGCGTGCTGGGCACGGCCGGCCATTTGCTGCCAGAGATTGTCCTGCCACGGATAGGCTTCAGCCACGGGTCAGCTCCAGCAGACGTGGCAACAAGGCATCCAGAGACTGCTGAACCTGCGCCAGCGGCTGAGCGGCATCCACCAGGACATAACGCGCAGGATCCGCTTTGGCACGCTCCAGAAACGCGGTGCGCACCGCATCGAAAAACGCTCGGCCCTCGAGTTCGAAACGGTCCAGCCGACCGCGGGCGCTGGCGCGAGCCAGGCCCACTTCTACCGGCAGATCGAAGATCAGCGTCAAGTCCGGGCGCAGATCGCCCTGGACGAATGTTTCGAGGATCGCGATGCGCTCCAGCGACAAACCACGACCACCCCCCTGGTAGGCATAGGTCGAATCGGTAAAGCGATCGCACAGGACTACCGCGCCACGGGCCAGCGCCGGGCGGATCACCTCGGCCAGATGCTGAGCTCGCGCGGCGAACACCAACAGCAGTTCGGTGTCGGGATTCATGACCTCATCGACCGGCGCCAACAGCACGTCGCGAATCCGCTCAGCCAGGGGCGTGCCGCCGGGCTCCCGGGTCAACACCACCTCGATCCCGGCAGCGCGCAGACGCTCGGCCAAGTATTCGCGGTTGGTACTCTTGCCGGCACCTTCCGGGCCTTCCAGGGTAATAAACAAGCCAGTCACAGGCAGTCCTTAGTCAGAGTCATTGCGGGCTTTGCGGCGCGGGCGCATCCGCTTCGGGTGCTGGCGCAGATTCTTGTGCGGGATCTTGTGCGGGATCTTGCACAGAGTCTTGCGGCGCTACGGGAGGCAAGTCTTCGGGCGCCGCATTGGGCGAAGCCGCCGGGATTGGCGCCTGGGAATCCTCCGTCGACGGCGTAACAGTCGGCGCGGGGCTGGACCGGTAATCGGCACGTCGATTGATCTGGAATTCGCGCACCGCATTGTTGTGGGCGTCCAGATCATCGGAAAACACGTGGCTGCCATCACCGCGCGCGACAAAATACAGGCTGTTGCCATCCGCCGGATTCAGCGCCGCATGGATCGCTTCGCGCCCCACCATCGCAATCGGCGTCGGCGGCAGACCCGCAATCATGTAAGTGTTATACGGCGTCGGCTCCTTGAGATGAGCGCGGGTCAACTTGCCGTTGTAACGATCACCCAGACCATAAATCACGGTCGGATCAGTCTGCAACAGCATGCCCATTTCCATGCGCCGCACGAACACGCCGGCGATCTGCCGACGCTCCTGCGGCACACCGGTTTCCTTTTCCACCAGCGAGGCCATGATCAGCGCCTGATAGGGCTCGGTGTAAGGGACGTCGGCAGCGCGCTGGTTCCATTCCTTGAGGAGGACCTCATCGAGGCGGTCGTAAGCTTTCTTGAGCAGATCGGCGTCGGTCATGCCACGCACGAAACGATACGTGTCGGGGAAGAATCGCCCTTCCGGAAAAACCCCGCTGTGCCCGAGCTTGTCCATCACTTGGCTGTCGCTCAGACCGTTGAGGGTCTGCTCGAGTTTTTCATCCTTGGCCAGCGCTGCGCGAACCTGATGAAAATTCCAGCCTTCAACCAGCGTCAGGCTGTACTGCACCATTTCTCCGCGCTTCCACAGGTCGATCAGCCCGTTGACTGTCATACCGGGCACCATGCGGTATTCGCCGCTGTGCAGCGGTTGTCCTGCCAGATTGAAGCGCCAATACACACGCAGCCAGAAAGCGTCTTTGATGACGCCATCGGCTTCGAGTCGAAGGAAGGTGCGGTTTGGCGTAGTGCCTTTGGGCACTTCCAGCAGCTCTTCCTGGGCGATGTTCAGCGGCTGTTCCAGCGCCGAATCGATTTTCCAGGCGCAAGCGCCCGCCAACAGCCCCGCCAGAACCAATCCGGTTTCCAGCAGCAGCAAGAATTTACGTCTCACGAATCAAGCATCCAGTAGCGCACGAGCAATGGTTTGGAGTTTACGGGTGAGCGGCCCAACCGGCCAGCTCAGTGCGGCATAGGCGCGCACCGGCCAAACGCCATACACGCTGTTGCAGACAAAGACCTCGTCAGCCCATTGCAGCTGCTCGAGGGTGATATCGGTGATTTGCGTGGGAATCCCCAATGACTTGGCTTGAAACAATAATTCGGCACGCATCACGCCCGCCACGCCACAGCGTTTGAGGTTGGCGGTCACCAGCACGCCATCGCGCACCAGGAACAAATTGCTGAACACGCCTTCGATCACCCGCCCGACCTGATCCAGCATCAAGCCTTCGGCATGTTCGGTGTCCTGCCATTCGGAACGGGCGATGACCTGCTCCAGACGATTCAAATGCTTGAGACCGGCGAGCAATGGCTGTTTGGAAAGTCGCGTCGCACAAGGAAAAAGACGAACGCCCTGCTCCGCATGAACAACCGGATAAGCCGCAGGAGGATTGCCTTGCAGGATGCGTCGAGCCTGAGCCGAGGGATCGGCGGCGTAACCGCGCAGGCTGTCGCCGCGGGTGAGGATGAGTTTGAGCACGCCCTCGCCCAGCGCGGCGGCATAGGCCAGCACTTCCGCGCGGATCAATTCATGATCGGCGGCAATCGCCAGGCGCGAACAACCCTCTGCCAGACGCGACAAATGTCGATCCAGCAGCAGCGGCTGCCCGCCCTTGACTGCGATGGTCTCGAACAGACCATCACCGTAAGCCAGGCCGCGATCCTTCAGCGACAAAGCGTCAGCCGGTTGACCGTCGACCCAGCTGTCCATCAGTCAGCGAACCGGCGGAACACCAGCGAGCCATTGGTACCGCCAAATCCGAAGGAGTTGGACAGCACCACGTCGATATCCATGCCACGCGCGGTGTGGGGTACGAAGTCGAGGTCGCAGCCTTCGTCCGGCTCATCGAGGTTGATGGTCGGCGGCGCTACCTGGCTGTTGATTGCCAGTACACTGAAAATCGCCTCGACCGCGCCCGCCGCACCCAACAGGTGACCGGTCATGGACTTGGTCGAACTGACCGCCAGCTTGTAGGCGTGATCGCCGAACACGGATTTGATCGCACAGGCTTCGGCGAGGTCGCCAGCCGAGGTCGAAGTGCCGTGAGCGTTGATGTACTGAACCTGATCGCTATTGATCTTCGCATCGCGCAAGGCATTGGTGATGCAACGCGCAGCACCCGCGCCATCGGCCGGTGGCGAGGTCATGTGGTAAGCATCGCCACTGGTGCCGAAGCCGATCAGCTCGGCGTAGATGGTCGCGCCACGGGCCTTGGCGTGCTCCAGCTCTTCGAGAACCAGTGCGCCGGCGCCGTCGGACAGCACGAAGCCATCACGGCCCTTGTCCCATGGACGGCTGGCCCGGGTCGGCTCGTCGTTGCGGGTCGACAGTGCGCGGGAGGCACCGAAGCCGCCCATGCCCAGACCACACGCGGCCATCTCGGCACCACCGGCGATCATTACGTCGGCTTCGTCGTACATGATGTTGCGTGCCGCCATGCCGATGCAGTGCGTACCGGTGGTACACGCCGTGGCGATGGCGTAGTTAGGTCCCTGTGCGCCCAGGTGGATGGACAGGAAACCGGAAATCATATTGATGATCGAGCCTGGCACGAAAAACGGAGAGATCCGTCGTGGGCCGGAATCATGCAGCGTGCGGCTGGTTTCTTCGATATTGGTCAGACCGCCAATACCCGAGCCCATGGCCACGCCGATCCGCTCGCGATTGGCGTCGGTAACCTCAAGACCTGCGTTACGCACGGCTTGAAAACCTGCAGCCAGACCGTATTGAATGAACAGGTCGAGTTTGCGAGCTTCCTTGACCGACAGGTACTCCTCGACATTGAAGCCCTTTACCGAGCCGCCAAAACGGGTGGAATAGGCAGAAAGGTCGGTGTGTTCGATCAGACCAATGCCACTGCGGCCAGCCAGAATGCCCTGCCAGCTGCTCGGCACATCCGTGCCCAGTGGCGACAACATACCCATACCGGTGACTACGACGCGTCTACGCGACACAGCACTCTCCTTTTTCAAATGACGACTTTGCATCAGGCCTAAAGAAAAAACCGCACGCCATGATGGCAGTGCGGTTTTTCCATGACAGCAAGCAACGATTACAAGCTATTAAGCCTGATGGTTAGTAACGTAATCGATTGCGGCTTGTACAGTAGTGATCTTCTCAGCTTCTTCGTCAGGGATTTCGGTCTCGAATTCCTCTTCCAGAGCCATCACCAGCTCAACAGTGTCAAGGGAGTCGGCACCCAGATCTTCAACGAAGGAAGCAGTGTTGACCACTTCTTCTTCTTTAACGCCCAGTTGCTCAGCAACGATTTTCTTGACGCGCTCTTCGATGGTGCTCATACCTTGTTTTCACTCCTAATGGACAAATTCAGGCAGCTGGCCGGTGGGTAAGTGTATAGAAAGACTTTTCAGTTTTTCAACTGAAAGCTTCACTCCTCAAACCCGGCGACCCTCTGTCTATAAATAGATTGCAGCTTTATAACGGATTTTAGACAGCTCGTATGACATTTTTTTGAAGCAATCCGTCACATTTAACTCATGTACATCCCGCCGTTCACCGGGATTGTAGCCCCAGTAACGTAAGCCGCACCGTCGGATGCAAGAAAAGCGACCACAGACGCGATCTCTTGAGCTTGCCCCAGACGACCCAGCGGAATCTGCGTCTGCAAGGCTTCACGCTGCGCCTCGGGCAATTCACGGGTCATATCGGTGTCGATGAACCCAGGGGCCACCGAGTTTACCGTAATCGAACGCGAACCGACTTCACGCGCCAGTGCACGACTGAAACCTTCCAGACCGGCCTTGGCGGCAGCATAGTTTACTTGGCCTGCGTTGCCCATGGCACCCACAACCGAACCAATACTGATAATTCGTCCCCAACGGGCCTTGGTCATGCCGCGCAAAACGCCCTTGGACAGACGGAACAGGCTGTTCAGATTGGTATCGACGACATCATGCCATTCGTCATCTTTCATGCGCATCATCAGATTATCGCGGGTGATACCGGCATTATTGACCAGGATCGCCGGCGCACCGAATTGCTCCTGAATGCTCGCCAGCACGGCCGCTACGGACTCGTCGCTGGTGACATTGAGTTCCAGGCCAGTACCCTGAATACCATTTTCTTTCAGGGTAGCAGCGATACGCTCGGCCCCCGAAGCGGAAGTCGCGGTGCCGACAACAATGGCACCCTGACGACCCAATTCCAGAGCGATAGCCTGGCCGATACCACGACTGGCACCAGTGACCAGTGCAACTTTACCTTGCAGACTCATGCAAGCTTCTCCTTGTTCAGGCCAGCGCTGCACGGGCGGCAGCGAAAGCGTCTGGGGTATTGAGGTTAGAGGTCGACACGCCTTCGGCGCAACGTTTGTTCAAACCGGCAAGTACTTTGCCAGGGCCGCATTCGACCAGTTCGGTCGCGCCCTTGGCAGCCAGCGCCTGGATCGACTCCACCCAGCGCACAGGCTTGTAGAGCTGCTCAAGCAGATCGCGCTTGAGGGTCTCCAGATCGGCCGGCACGTTGGCGCTGACGTTCTGTACCACAGGGATCTGCGGTGCCTGCCAGTTGATCGCTGCGATCGATTCGGCGAACCGCTCGGCGGCCGGACGCATCAATTCGCAGTGAGACGGCACGCTGACCGGCAATGGCATGGCGCGCTTGGCGCCACGTGCCTTGCAGCCTTCGATGGCGCGCTCGACCGCAGCCTTCGCACCGGCGATCACTACCTGGCCCGGGGAGTTGAAGTTGACCGCGCTAACCACTTCGCCCTGCGCCGCTTCGGCACAGGCTGCCAGCACGTCGGCATCTTCCAGACCCAGGATTGCAGCCATGCCGCCCTGTCCGGCCGGAACGGCCTCTTGCATCAACTGACCGCGACGCTCTACCAGCTTCACTGCGTCGCCCAGGCTCAGGCTGCCCGCAGCCACCAGGGCGCTGTATTCGCCCAGGCTGTGACCGGCAACGTAAGCCGGACGCGCGCCGCCTTCAGCCAGCCACAGGCGCCACAAGGCGATCGAGGCGGTCAGAATGGCCGGCTGGGTTTTATCGGTTTGATTGAGTTGTTCTTCCGGCCCTTGCTGGGTCAGTGCCCACAGGTCGTAACCCAGAGCATCGGAAGCTTCTTTGAATGTTTCGAGGACCACTGGATGTTGCGCGCCCAACTCGGCCAGCATGCCGAGGGACTGCGAACCCTGTCCTGGAAAGACGAATGCGAGGGAAGCAGACATGTAACAAGCCCCTAATGATCTTGTCGTCGGAGAATGACGTCCCGTTTGTGGAACGCAAGAAACTCACAGTTGGATGGCCCATTGAACTGAGCGGTCACATTTAAGCATTGTCCGACGAAAACGCCTAAGGCAACAAATCTTCCAGGCGCCCATGAAGCCGTTCAGGCAAGTTTTCCTGGATCTCGATCAGCGCGCGTTGAATCGCACTCTGAAACCCCTGCACCCCCGCCGAACCGTGGCTTTTCACGACAATTCCCTGCAAACCGAGGAAACTTGCACCGTTATGTCGTGCCGGCGCCAGTTCGGCCTGCAAGCGTTTCATCAGCGGCAGCGCCAATGCGCCCACCACTTTCGACGCGAAATTTTTCTTGAATAACGCCTCGATGCGCCCGGCAATCATGGTCGCCAGACCTTCACTGGACTTGAGCAGGATATTGCCGACAAAGCCGTCACACACCACCACATCCGCCTCGCCACGGTACAAACCGTCACCTTCGACAAACCCGATGTAGTTGATGCCGCGAGCACTCTGCAACAAGGTGGCCGCCAGCTTGACCTGCTGATTGCCCTTGATGTCTTCGGTGCCGATGTTCAGCAATGCCACCCTCGGGCGAACGATGCCCAGGGTTTCTGCCGCGACCGAGCCCATCACTGCAAACTGCAACAAGTGCTCGGCACTGCAGTCGACGTTGGCACCCAGGTCGAGCAACTGGCAGCAGCCCTTCTGCGTCGGAATGGCCGCGATCATTGCCGGCCGATCGATGCCCGGCAAGGTCTTGAGCACAAACCGTGACAACGCCATCAGCGCACCGGTGTTACCCGCGCTGACGCAGGCCTGGACCTTGCCGTCTCGCAGCAGCTCCAGCGCCACGCGCATCGACGAATCGGGTTTGCCACGCAAGGCCTGGGCAGGTTTTTCGTCCATGGTGATAATTTCGGACGCCGGCACAATCGACAGGCGCGCGCGATCCACAGCCGATTGGCTGGCGAGCAGTTCTTCAAGAAGGGAGGGTTGACCGACGAGGGTCAGGTGCAGCGAGGGTGTAGCAGACAGACAAGCAAGGCTGGCCTGAACAATGCTGCGGGGACCGAAGTCCCCGCCCATTGCGTCAATCGCGATGACTTGAGCGGACAAGGATTACTCGTCAGCGCCCTTGTCGATCACTTTACGGCCACGGTATACGCCTTCTGGCGATACGTGGTGACGCAGGTGAACTTCACCGGTGGTTTTTTCTACAGACAGGGTGCTAGCCTCGAGAGCGTCGTGCGAACGACGCATGTCACGGGCAGAGCGGGATTTTTTGTTCTGCTGAACAGCCATAATTGATTAACTCCTAAACGTTTGGGTCACGCTTTAACTGCGCCAATACACTGAACGGGTTGGACCGCGTTACCTCGTCCTCGCTCGGTTCGGGCTCATCGAGACCCGCCGGCTGCTGGCATTCTTCCGGATGATGAGCAGGCACAATGGGCAAGGCGAGCAGAAGCTCCTCCTCGATCAGTGACTGCAGATCCAAAGGATCTTCGCCCAGTTCCAGCACGTCATAACCTTTCGGCAACGACTGGGTATTCGCACCCTCCTTCACCACAGCATAACTGCATTCGCTATGGATCGGCAGGGTGACCAGCTCAAGACAACGCTGGCAAACCATTTTGACTTCGGTGTCGATAAAGCTGTGAATTACCACAGATTTACGTTCATCTCGTTCAAAAACGAATTTAGCCTGCACCGTACCGACAGTATCGGAAAGCGGGTCGCAGAGTCTCTCCAAATCGGCCAGCAGCAGTTCACCTTGAAGGGTGGTGCCACGGTCAGCCAATTTGCGCGGGTCAACGTGAGGTGGAATCGGGTCATTCAACATAGGCGCAGCATTATAGGGATGCCCCCAGCCATGTCAAAGGAAATTCAGCCCTGTCCGTCACTTGAGCCTGCGCTAGAATTCGACCCCTGCCCTTTGGAGATGCGCATGCTGCCTTTATTACTCGCTTCAAGCTCGTCCTATCGCCGGGAATTGCTGGCCCGCCTGCAGCTGCCGTTCACCTGCAGCTCGCCGGATATCGACGAAAGCCATCGTCCGGACGAATCAGCCGTCGAACTGGTAAAGCGTCTCGCCGAAGAAAAAGCCCGCGCACTTGCAGGCAGTCATCCAACCCATCTGATCATCGGCTCGGATCAGGTCGCGGTACTCGGCGAGCGGATTATCGGCAAACCTCACACCTTCGAAAAGGCCCGCGAACAATTGCTGGCATCCAGCGGCGCCAGCGTGACCTTCCTGACCGGGCTGGCACTGCTCAATAGTCAGACCGGCCACTGCCAGGTCGACTGCGTGCCCTTTACCGTACATATGCGCGCACTCGACACAGCGCGCATCGAACGCTACCTGCGCGCCGAACAGCCCTACGACTGCGCTGGCAGCTTCAAGGCCGAAGGTTTGGGGGTAAGCCTGTTTCAAAGCACCGAAGGCCCTGACGCCACCAGCCTGATCGGCCTGCCGTTGATTCGCCTGGTGGACATGTTGCTGGCCGAAGGCGTGCAGATACCTTAAAGGGTCAAAAGATCGCAGTCTCGTTTCACTCGACAGCTCCTACAAGGGATGCGCATTTCAATGCAGGAGCTGTCGAGTGAAACGAGGCTGCGATCTTTTGACTGTAAAAAAACCGGCAAAAAGCCGGTTTTTTTATACAGCAAGAAGATCAGCGCAACGACGGACCCTGAAAGCCCATCCACATCGCCAAATGCTCCGCCACGCTGGCGCCGAGCTTTTTCGAGAAGCGATCGAATGGCGATTCCTCAACAGTGAAATCCACTAACTCTTTCTCGCCGATCACATCACGGGCAACCGAACTGGCATTGCCCAGACCATCGATCAAGCCCAGCGACAGCGCCTGCTCACCCGACCAGACCAGCCCGGAGAACAACTCCGGATGATCTTTGTCCTTCAGACGATCACCCCGGCCCTTCTTGACGCTGCTGATGAACTGCTGATGAGTGGTATCAAGCACGCTCTGCCAGAACTGGGTTTCCGCAGGCTTCTGCGGCTGGAACGGATCGAGGAAAGATTTGTGCTCGCCAGAGGTGTAGGTACGACGCTCCACGCCCAACTTCTCCATGGTCCCGACAAAACCGTACCCGGCTGCCGTCACACCAATGGAACCCACCAGGCTCGCCTTGTCAGCGTAGATCTGATCCGCGGCGCTAGCGATGTAATAGGCACCGGAAGCGCCCAAATCCGAGATCACCGCATAAACCTTGGTATCCGGATGCAGGCCGCGCAAACGACGGATCTCGTCGTAGACATAACCCGACTGCACCGGGCTGCCGCCAGGGCTGTTGATTCGCAGAATCACACCCTTGACCTTCTTGTCCTCGAAGGCCGCACGCAGGCTACCGACGATATTGTCGGCACTGGCCGGCTCTTTGTCGGCAATCATGCCCGTTACATCGATCAGCGCCGTGTAACCAGAGCCGAGGCTCGCACCTTTCTCCATGTCGACCAGCGGCGATAACAGAATCAACGCACCGAACAGGTACAAAAAAGTCAGCGACTTGAAGAATATCCCCCAGCGACGGGACCGGCGCTGTTCCTGCACACCAGCCAGCAGGGTTTTTTCCAGCAGCTTCCAGCTTTTCTCGTCACCGCTTTCCGCACTCGCCTTGGCGGGCGCTTTCCATTCGTCGGTCATGCCATGTACCCCAGCAAAAAAACCAATTAAACCCGCTGATTCAGCCAGGCGTGCAACTCTGAAAAACGATCAATGGCCAGTCTCGGCTCAAATAGCTTCAAGGCGTCGATCGATTGAGCGCCATAGCTGACCGCTACCGAATCCATGCCCGCATTGCGCGCCATCTGCAGGTCGAACGACGAATCGCCGACCATCAGCGCCTGCTCCGGGCGAACCTCGCAATGGGCGAGAATCTGCTCGAGCATCAGCGGATGGGGTTTGCTGGCGGTTTCGTCAGCAGCACGGGTGATGTCGAAATAATCTTCCCAGCCGTGAGACTTCAGCACCCGATCCAGCCCACGACGAGCCTTGCCGGTCGCTACTGCCAGATGATACCCCTCGACACGAAACGCTTCGAGGGACTCGACAACACCCTCAAACAGCGGCGAAGGCACGGCCTCCGCCGCAATGTAGTGATCCGCATAGTGCTGACGGAATGCTATCAGCTCGGCATCGCCAATCTCGGGATACAGGGTGCGAATCGCTTCCGGCAAGCCCAGACCGATAATGCCTTTGACGGCAAAATCATCACGCAACTGAAAACCGGACCGCTCAGATGCGACATGCATCGCCTCGACAATCCGACCAATGGAGTCAGCGAGCGTGCCGTCCCAATCGAAAATCAGTAGCTTGTAATCAGTAGGGTGCACTCAAGCGCTCCACGGTTTTGGCCCACATCTCGTCGACCGGCGCCTGCAACTTGAGCTCACCCCCATCAGGCAGCGGCACGGTCAGCATGTAGGCGTGCAGGAACAGGCGCTTGCCGCCCAGATCACGAATCTCTTTGCTGAAACCCTCATCGCCGTACTTGGTATCACCAGCGATACAATGTCCGGCATGCAGAGTATGGACGCGAATCTGGTGAGTCCGGCCGGTGATCGGCTTGGCTTCGATCAGGGTAGCGAAGTCGCCAAAACGACGCAGGACCTTGAACACGGTCACAGACTCCTTGCCCTCCTCCTCGTCCACTTCAACCATGCGCTCGCCGGAGCGCAGATTGCTCTTGCCCAGCGACGCACGGACTTGCTTGATGGAGGCCGCCCAGTTGCCGCGCACCAGCGCCATATAGCGCTTATCGACACCATCGCCGCGCAATGCCGTGTGCAAGTGGCGCAACATGCTGCGCTTCTTGGCGATCATCAACAGGCCGGAGGTATCACGATCGAGGCGATGAACCAGCTCGAGCTCTTTGCAATCGGGACGCAACTGACGAAAGGCTTCAATCACGCCGTAGGTCAAGCCACTGCCGCCATGAACCGCAATGCCGCAAGGCTTGTTGACCACGATCAGCGCCTTGTCTTCGTAGACAATAGAGGCCTCGAGCCGCTGCAACAGACCCTGGGCCAATGGCACGGGTTCGTCGCGCTCAGGCACGCGAACCGGCGGCACGCGCACGATATCGCCCGCCTGCAGCTTGTATTCGGGCTTGATCCGACCTTTGTTCACCCGCACTTCGCCCTTGCGCAAAATGCGGTAAATCAAGGTCTTGGGCACGCCTTTGAGCCGAGCGAGAAGGAAGTTATCAATACGTTGGCCGGCATATTCCGGCGAGACCTCCAGCAGTTGTACGGCTGGGGTCGAAGGGGCAGTAGTCGTCATGCCGCGGATGATAACAATTTTTTATGGAATTGAAGCACTTAATCATTGCTGCTATAGTCGCGAACGCCGCCAAAAGCGGCCTGGACAGCGGAACCACGGTCAAAAACCGGCCCTGACCAACGCAATTCACCAGGACGCGAGGCCGTCCTACGGGGCTTTCGCTACGTAACGGTGGAGTTTGCAGTTGTAACGAGCGCAGGTGACATAAGGCCTGAATCATGCCGCAAAGCAGAGTTTTCACTCGCCTTCCGAGCAAATATTCACGGCCAGTTCACAAAGTGCAGTCAGCTGCGAACGACCCCGAGCGAACGCTTCGGAAACACCGCCTAAATTAGCCATGATGCGTGACCTCCCCTTTCGGAGCTCACGGTAAATGCCAACCCGCTGCGGATTCTGCGCGCGGCAGCACCCGAATTATCAGGGATACGTGTAGGGTGGAGATGCACAACCGCTGGACTGTGTAGCAATAGGCTTTATCAAGACGCTTCATCTCGTCCACAGCCGCCGGTTGATTCCTCCTCCTGACTGAGTGCTTAAGTAGCCACAGCAAGCAGGACGCGTACGTCGCGACACCGGCCCAATTGGCCGGGGTTCGCTAGACACTGGAGTGGCCAACCACTCCTGACGCACCTGACACCGACCATGAGAAGTCGTGTGTGCCGAACGCCGTTTCCGGCAGCCCGGAAACCGACGGTACTACATGAAAAGAATGCTGATTAACGCAACTCAACCCGAAGAGTTGCGTGTTGCACTGGTAGATGGCCAGCGCCTCTACGACCTGGACATTGAATCCGGTGCACGCGAGCAGAAGAAGGCCAACATCTATAAAGGCCGGATTACTCGCATCGAACCAAGCCTTGAGGCTGCCTTTGTCGATTTCGGCTCTGAGCGCCACGGCTTCCTGCCCCTCAAAGAAATCTCCCGCGAATACTTCAAGAAAGCCCCTGAAGGCCGCGTCAACATCAAGGACGTCCTGAGCGAAGGCCAGGAAGTCATCGTTCAGGTCGAAAAAGAAGAGCGTGGCAACAAGGGCGCAGCCCTGACCACCTTCATCAGCCTGGCCGGCCGTTACCTGGTGCTGATGCCGAACAACCCGCGTGCCGGCGGTATCTCCCGTCGCATCGAAGGTGAAGAGCGCAACGAACTGCGTGAAGCCCTGAACGGTCTGGTTGCCCCGGCCGACATGGGCCTGATCGTTCGCACTGCCGGCCTTGGCCGCAGCAGCGAAGAAATGCAGTGGGACCTCGATTACCTGCTGCAACTCTGGACCGCCATCAAAGAAGCTTCGCTGGATCGTTCCGCGCCGTTCCTGATCTACCAGGAAAGCAACGTGATCATCCGCGCCATCCGCGATTACCTGCGCCAGGACATCGGCGAAGTGCTGATCGACAGCGTTGAAGCCCAGGACGAAGCCCTGACCTTCATTCGTCAGGTGATGCCGCAGTACGCCAGCAAAATCAAGCTGTACGAAGACAGCGTTCCGCTGTTCAACCGTTTCCAGATCGAAAGCCAGATCGAAACCGCCTTCCAGCGCGTTGTCGAACTGCCTTCCGGCGGCTCCATCGTTATCGATCCGACCGAAGCCCTGGTGTCCATCGACATCAACTCGGCGCGCGCCACCAAAGGCAGCGACATCGAAGAAACCGCACTGCAGACCAACCTTGAAGCCGCCGAAGAAATCGCCCGTCAGTTGCGCCTGCGCGACATCGGCGGCCTGATCGTCATCGACTTCATCGACATGACCCCTGCCAAGAACCAGCGCGCCGTGGAAGAAAAAGTCCGCGAATGCCTGGAAGCCGACCGCGCTCGCGTGCAAGTCGGTCGCATCTCGCGCTTCGGCCTGCTGGAAATGTCCCGTCAGCGCCTGCGTCCATCCCTGGGCGAAAGCAGCGGTATCGTCTGCCCGCGTTGCAACGGCACCGGTATCATCCGTGACGTTGAATCGCTGTCGCTGGCGATCCTGCGCCTGATCGAAGAAGAAGCCCTGAAAGACCGCACCGCCGAAGTTCGCGCACAAGTGCCGATTCCGGTTGCAGCTTTCCTGCTCAACGAAAAACGCAACTCGATCACCAAGATCGAACTGCGCACCCGTGCCCGCATCGTCATTCTGCCGAACGATCACCTCGAAACGCCGCACTTCGAAGTTCAGCGTCTGCGTGATGACAGCCCGGAAGCCAGCATCAACCAGTCCAGCTACGAAATCGCCGCTGCCGCTGCCGAAGTCGAAGAAGTCCAGCCAGCCGCCGCGACCCGCACCCTGGTTCGCCAGGAAGCCGCGGTCAAGACCGCTCCGGCCCGCGCCAACGCTCCGGTTCCGACCGAAGTCGCCGCTGCTCCGGTGGCTGCACCAGCTGCCGTAGCCCCAGAGCCAAGCCTGTTCAAAGGCCTGGTGAAGTCGCTGGTCAGCCTGTTCGCCACCAAGGAAGAGCCTGCCGCGCCGGTTGTGGTTGAAAAGCCAGCTACCGAACGTCCTGCTCGCAACGAAGAGCGCCGTAACGGCCGCCAGCAGAGCCGCAACCGTAACGGTCGCCGCGATGAAGAGCGCAAACCTCGTGAGGAACGTGCACCGCGTGAAGAACGCGCACCACGTGAGCCACGCGAAGCCCGTGAAGAAGCTCCAGCAGTCGCCCTGGAACGCGCTCCACGTGAAGAGCGCGCACCACGCGCCCCTCGTGAAGAACGTGCACCGCGCGCCCCGCGTGAAGATCGCAAGCCACGTGGCGAGCGTGAAGAACGTCCGGTTCGTGAATTGCGCGAGCCTCTGGATGCCGCTCCGGCTGCCGCTGCCAACGCTGAAGAGCGTCCAGCCCGTCAGCCACGTGAAGAACGCGCTCCACGCCCACCGCGTGAAGAACGTCAGCCACGTACCGAGCAAGCGGCTGCTGCCGTTGCTGAAGAAGAGTTGACCACCAGCGAAGAGCAACTGCAGGAAGACGGTCAGGAAGGCGCCGAGGGCGATCGTCCACGCCGCCGCTCCCGTGGCCAGCGTCGTCGCAGCAACCGTCGTGAGCGTCAACGCGATGCGAACGGCAACGTGATCGAAGGTTCGGAAGAGTCCGAATCGGCTGAAAACGCCGAAGCGCCAAGCGCTGCCGATCTGGCCGCCGGCCTGGCTGTTACCGCAGCCGTTGCCAGCTCCGTGATCAGCGCACCTGCTGAAGCACAAGCCAACGAGCAAGCTGAACGCGCCACTGCCGCCACTCTGGAAACCGCTCCGGTTGAAGCACCAGTGGTTGAAGCGACCACCCCGGTAGAAGTCACTGCCGCTCCGGAAATCGAAGTGGCACCGGTTCGTGAAGTACAGCCTGAAGTTGAAGCTGCCGCTGAGCCGGCCGTCGTTGCTGAACCAGTGGCTGCTACCGAGCCTGTGGTTGAAGCGCCGGCTGAACGGGTACGTGAAGTTCGCGAAGAGCAAACCACGTTCAACTGGGTTGCCGAGCCACCTGTAGCGGTCGAAGCTCCAGCGCCAGTCGCTGAAGCCCCGGTTGCTGATGCCATGGTCTCCGAGCCAGTGGTTGCTGCTGCCGAGCCTGCTCCAGCGGTTGTTGAAGCGCCAGTTGTTGCCGAGGAGCCTGCACCGGTGGTTGAAGCCGCCCCTGTCAGCGCTCTGACCCCAAGTGGCCGTGCGCCGAACGACCCGCGTGAAGTACGTCGTCGCAAGCGTGAAGAAGAGCGTCTGCAGAAGGAAGCCGAACTGGCTGCTACTGCTGCTCCGGCTGTTGCCGAGCCAGCACCGGTTGTTGCTGAAGTTGTTGAGGCAGCCCCTGCCCCGGCCGCTGAAGTCGCTGCCGAGCCGGTTGAATCCGTGATCGATGAAGCACCACGCTCCGTTCAGGAAGCGGTAGAGCAACACGAGCAAGCCCAGGAAAAAGAGCACGAGCCTAAACCCCTCGCCTGATTCCATCGGCCACTAAAAAGCCCCGCCTGGTGATCCAGGCGGGGCTTTTTTTATGTCCTTTGTAACGCAGGAAAACCGCGTTACCGTTCATCGCGGGCAAGCCACGCTCCCACAGGTTTTGTGTCGTTCAGGAGAAATTATGCTCAACACAAAACCTGTGGGAGCGTGGCTTGCCCGCGATGGCGGTGTGTCAGGCAAATACTAATGCATCAGGCACATCCACATCCCACAACACCCCGGGATCCTCTACCGCCACTTCGACCACCCTCGCTTGCGCGAACAGCGACTTGGCGCCGTGATCACCGGTCAACGCCATCAACCCTGGACCAAAGCTTCGCCCAAACCCCACCGGATGCCCATATTGCCTCTCATACACCGGCACGCTGATGGCATCCTCGGCGATATTCGCAACAACCTGTTCAATGCTCGACGGCAGGATAAACGGCATATCCCCCAGGACGATCAGCCAGCCACCGAGTTGCGAGCACGCCGCCACACCCGCCGCAATGCTGTCGCCCAGGCCGGTCGACTCAATCCGCACAATCTCGCAACCATAAGCCTGGGCCATGCGAATCACTTGCGGGCGATCCGCCGTGGTCACCAGCACGCGCTTCTCAAGCGTGGCCGGCAGATTCACCAGCACCTGCTCGATCATCGAATGCACAGTGACGCCGTCACGACCTGTGCAGTCCACCAGCAACTTGTCCTTATCGTCACCCGCTACTTGTCGAAACCGACTGCCCTGCCCCGCGGCCACTACGATAACGCCGATGGGGTCGCTCATACGCCCTCCTGCAACGGCTTCTTCTGTTTCAGTTCGACGCCGTTCTTGATCGCCACAATTTCGGCCAGCAGCGACAAGGCGATTTCCGCCGGTGTATGGCTGCCGATGTGCAAACCGATCGGGCCGTGCAAGCGCTCGATGGCCTGTTGTGACAAGCCTAGCTGAGCCAGGTTGTCCCGGCGCTTCTGGCTGTTGACCCGCGAACCCAGCGCACCGACATAAAACGCCTTGGAGTCCAGGGCCGTGAGCAGCGCCATGTCATCCAGGCGTGGATCGTGAGTCAGCGCGACAATGGCCGTGCGCTCGTCGGTCTGGATGGTCAGCACCGCTTCATCGGGCATGCCCGGGACGAAGCGACCGTGTTGCTCTTCCCAGCCGTAGACGAACTCGGTGCGCGGATCGCAGATCAGCACTTCGAAATCCAGCAGCCGCGCCATCTCGGCGACGTAGCGCGACAGTTGGCCGGCGCCGATCAGCAACAACCGCCAGCGCGGACCATAAATGGCGCGTAAGGTCTGCCCGTCAAACACCAGCGCATCGGTCTTGCTCGCTGGCTGCAAAACCACTTCACCGGTCGCCAGATTCAGCTCACGCGCAACGATTTCATGCGCTTCGCAGCGCGTCAGCAATTCGGCGACCCACGCCGGATCGCCGACGCGTTCCTCGGTCAGGCGCAACGTGCCGCCGCACGGCAAACCAAACCGTGCGGCCTCCTCACGGGTGACGCCATAGGTAATCAACTGCACCGGTGGCCCTTCGGCCGGGATACGGCCATCGTGCAGCCGGGCAATCAGGTCATCCTCGACGCAGCCACCGGACACCGAGCCAATCACCACGCCGTCTTCACGCAAGGCCAGCATGGCGCCAGGTGCCCGGGGCGCGGTGCCCCAGGTCTGGACCACGCTGTACAACATCACCCGCTGACCGGCGAGGCGCCATTGCAGCACGCTGCGCAGGACGTTCAGATCGACGCTGTCCATCAGGCTTGCGCCTTCTGCCAGCCTTGCAGCTGATAACGCACCGGCAGGTTACGGATGCGCTTGCCGGTGGCGGCGAAGATCGCGTTGCACAGCGCTGGCGCAATCGGCGGCACGCCCGGCTCACCGACTCCGCCCAACGGCACATCGCCCGGTGGCGTAACCAGGTGCACGGAGACTTCTTTCGGTGCCAGAGACATGCGCGCCACCTCGTACATGTGGAAATTGTCCTGCTGAACCTTGCCGTCCTTGAAACTGATTTCCCCCAGCACCGCGTTGCCCAGGCCCATGACGCAGGCGCCTTCGAACTGCGAGCGAATCCGTTCGGGGTTGATCTGCGGGCCGCAATCCACGGCGATGTCGGCCTTGTGTACGATCAGCGTGCCATCGTCTTTGACTTCCACCTCGATCACCGCCGCCACATAAGTGACAAAACTATAGTGCACCGCCAGGCCCAAGCCTCGACCCTTGGGCAACTCACGCCCCCAACCGGCCGCTTTGGCGGCGGTTTCCAGCACGGTGCGCATCCGTGCGGTATCGATCGGGTAACGCTCGGGGGATTCACCGTAGTTCCACTCTTCACTCAAGGTGCGCGGATCGATCTGACGATCCGGGCCGAGCAGTTTGATCTGGTACTTGAGCGGATCCTGGCCAGCCTTGTGGGCAAGTTCATCGACAAAGCTCTGAATCGCAAAGCCGTGGGGAATGTTCGACACCGAGCGATACCAGCCGACCCGTGTATGGACCGTCGCTTCAGGGTTTTCCAGGCGCACGTTGGGGATCGCGTAAGCCATGTTGGTAAAGCCCATGCCCAGCTCGAAAGCCGCTTCATGGTTCATGCCCGGCGCGAACAGCGCGGTGATGCTCGGCGCCACCGTGCGGTGCAGCCAGCCGGATGGCAGGCCGTCCTTGTTCAGGCTGGCCTTCAGGTACTCGGCCGACACGGTGTGGAAATAGGAATTGTGGATGTCGTCTTCACGGGTCCATTGCACCCGTACGGCTTTACCCGGGAATTCCTTGGCCAGGATCGCCGCTTCGATGATGAAGTCCGGCTTGGATTTGCGACCGAAACCGCCGCCGAGCAAGGTGACGTTGAGCGTGACGTTATCGAATGGAATGCCGAGGCGCTCGCCAATCCGTTCGCGGCTGACTTGCGGAGCCTGGCTTGGGGCCCAGGCTTCGCACACGCCATCCTTGAAACGGGCGATGGCGACCATCGGCTCCATTGGCGATTGCGCCAGGTGGGGCAGGTAGTAAGAGGCTTCGAGAGTGCTGTCGGCGCCGCTCATGGCCTGGTCGATGCTGCCGGTATTGCGCACCACTTTGCCGGGTTTTAGGGACGCGGCTTCGAGCTCCTTGCGGTAGGCGATCGAGTCGTAACTGGCGTTGGGGCCGTCGTCCCATTCGATTTTCAGCGCCTCGCGGCCCTTGATCGCCGCCCAGGTATTGCTGGCCACCACGGCCACGCCGCCCAGAGGCTGAAACTCGGACGGCAATGGACGGCTTTCGACTTGCAGAACCTTGATCACGCCCGGGACTTTCATCGCGGCGCTGGCATCGAAGGATTTGACCTTGCCGCCATACACCGTTGGACGCGCGATGGTAGCGAAGAGCATGCCCTCGAAATGCACATCGGCGCCGTAGACCGCACGACCATTGACGATGTCCGCACCGTCGATGGCCTTGGTGCCTTCCTTGCCTATATAACGAAATTCCGATGGCTGCTTAAGCCGCAGGCTGTCGCGGGCCGGCACCGCCAGTGCACCGGCAGCAGCGGCCAACGCGCCGTAGCCCAGTTCACGACCGGTCGGTTGGTGAATGACTTTATGCAGTTGCGCACGGCACTCGCTGACCGGCACTTTCCACTGCGCCGCGGCGGCTTGCTCAAGCATGGTCCGCGCGGCAGCACCGCAACGGCGCATCGGCTCGTACCAGTGACGCATGCTGCGCGAACCGTCGGTGTCCTGGTTGCCGAAACGCACTTCGTCGCCCGGTGCCTGTTGCACTTTGACCAGCGCCCAGTCGGCGTCCAGCTCATCGGCCACCACCATGGTCAGGCTGGTGCGCACGCCCTGGCCCATTTCCGAGCGGTTGCAGACCACGGTCACGCTGCCATCGGCGGCGATGCTGACGTAAACCTTAGGATCATCGATCCAGCCATTGGGCATGCCGTCAGCGCCGAACTTCTTGTCTTTCTCGGCGGCAAGCGCATCCTGCCAGCCCCAGCTTGCCGCCAGAACCAGCGCACTGGTGGCGCCCACGCCTTTGAGGAAACCACGGCGGCTGAGGTTGCTCAGATTGCTCAGCGCAAAATCATTCGGTAGCTGGCTCATGCCTTGGCCTCCTTCAGGTGGGTGGATGCCTGGCGGATGGCGGTCTTGATCCGGTTGTAGGTGCCACAACGGCAAATGTTACCGACCATCGCCTCTTCAATCTGCTCGTCGCTGGGGTTCGGATTGGTTTTCAGCAATGCCGTGGCCGACATGATCTGCCCGCCCTGGCAGTAACCGCACTGAGCCACCGCGCTGTCGAGCCAGGCTTGCTGGACGACTTTGCCAACCGGGTCGGCGTGCAGGTTATCGATGGTGGTGACATTCTGGCCGATTACCGAGCCGATCGGCGTGATGCAACTGCGCGCAGGCGCGCCGTCGATATGAATGGTGCAGGCGCCACACAGGCCCATGCCGCAGCCAAATTTGGTGCCGTTGTAACCGGCCACGTCACGGATCGCCCAGAGCAGCGGCATGTCCTCGGTGACATCGAGTTGATGATCTTGACCATTGAGTTTCAGGGTAATCATGGGCACGCCCGCATAGTTATAGAGGTTATGGGGTCGAGCAATCTGCCGCGTGGGTTCCTTCACGCAGATCGACTCAGGCTAATAGGCTCTCTTATGCGGACGGCGACGTCTGCACCGGGCCTTTGGTGGAGCAAATGCTTGCATCGTTAGGCAGCTAAGTTAACCCAGCATTAACAAAAAAGCCCTGCACATTTGAAGATGTGCAGGGCTTTGGAATCAGCCGTGAAAGCGTAGCCTCAATACCGATTGGGCTCCATTTCCAGGTCGACGTGGAAACGTTCTGAAATGTCTTTTTGAATGCGTTGCGCCAGGTTCAGCAATTGCAGGCCCGTTGCGGTGCCGTAGTTGACCAGCACCAGCGCCTGTAATTTATGCACACCGGCATCACCGTCGCGAAAGCCTTTCCAGCCGGCCCGTTCGATCAGCCAGCCCGCCGCCAGTTTCATTTGCCCGTCAGGTTGCGCGTAGGCCACCAGCTCCGGGTATTGCTCCTTGAGTTGCGCTACCAATGTCGCCGGCACCAAGGGGTTCTTGAAGAAACTGCCGGCATTGCCGAGCACCGCAGGGTCCGGGAGTTTTTCGTTGCGAATGCTGCAAATGGCCTGACTGACATCGGTAGGCGTCGGGTGATCGATGCCCAGCAATGTCAGGCGCTGGCGAACCGGCCCGTATTCCAGGTGCAGGTGCGCGGTGCGATTGAGGGTGAAACGCACCCGCAGGATCAACCAGCGCCCCGGCTCCTGTTTGAACAGGCTGTCACGGTAGGCGAAGTTGCACTCGGTCAGCGTGAAGTCCCGCAGCTCACCGGTCTGGCGATCGAGGGCCGTCAGGCCGGCAAACACGTCTTTTATCTCGACGCCATAAGCGCCGATGTTCTGCATCGGTGCCGCGCCCACAGTGCCGGGAATCAGGCTGAGATTTTCCAGCCCCGACAACCCTTGCGCCAAGGTGTGTTGCACAAACGGATGCCACGGCTCGCCCGCCTCGGCCTCGATCACCACCTGGTTGCCATCATCGCTCAGTACACGAATCCCCCGCGTGGCCATGCGCAGCACCAGTGCCTGGACATCAGCGGTCAGCAGCAAATTGCTGCCGCCGCCGATCACCAGCACGGGCACATTATGTTCCACCCCATAGGCCAGGGCTTCGCGCACGTCGGCATCGCTATGGGCTTCGGCAAACAGCCGGGCCTGAACATCCACGCCAAAGCTGTTGAACGGCTTGAGCGATACCTGAGCTTGTATCTGCAAACTCATAACCGGCCCTTCAATTCGATCACCAGCAGATCGCTGGCGCGCTCGATCAGGTCCAGGACCTGTTCGAAACCCTGGTCGCTGTCGTGATAAGGATCCGGCACTTCATCGATTTCCGACTGGAAGCGACGCAGGAACAGGTCCAACTCGGCCTTGCCCTTGGCTGGTTGCAGAGCCTTGAGGTGGCGCAGGTTGCTGTTGTCCATCGCCAGAATCAGGTCGTAGGTGGCGAAATCGGCGCGGCTGACCTGCTGAGCGCGCTGGGCGGACAGGTCGTAGCCGCGCAGTTTCGCCGCGGCCTGGCTGCGCTTGTCCGGGGGCTTGCCGACGTGCCAGTCACCGGTGCCGGCAGAAGCCACTTCGACTTGATCGGCCAGCCCGGCCTCACGCAGTTTGTGCCGCAACACGCCTTCGGCCGTGGGGGAACGGCAGATGTTGCCCAGGCAGACGAACAGAACCCGCATCAGGCCTCCAGCAAGCGACGAACGCGCTCGAGGTCTTCAATGGTATCGACGCCGGTAGGTGGCGCGATCAGCGCATCGGCGACGTGAATCCGCACGCCGTGCCAGAGCGCCCGAAGTTGCTCCAGAGACTCGGTATTTTCCAGCCAGCACGGGCCCCAGGTGACGAAGTCATGCAGGAAGCCGGCGCGATAGGCATAAATGCCGATGTGGCGGCGATACGGCACACCTTCCGGCAACTGCTCGCGGTTTTTGGCAAACGCGTCGCGAGCCCACGGCAAGGTGGCACGACTGAACGTCAGCGCCAGGCCATTGAGGTCGCTGACCACCTTGACCACGTTGGGGTTGAACAGGGTTTCCACGTCTTCGATCGGCTCGGCCAGGGTGGCCATGCGTGCTTCGGTGTGGGCGGCCAGGTTGGCGGCGACCTGATCGATCACGCTCGGCGGAATCAACGGCTCGTCGCCCTGAACGTTGACCACGATGGCGTCCGGGGCCAGACCCAGTTTCGCCGCGACTTCGGCCAGACGGTCAGTGCCGGAATTGTGGTCTTCGCGCGTCAGCACCACTTCGGCACCAAAGCCTTTGCAGGCCTCGACAATGCGCGCATCGTCAGTGGCAACGACCACGCGCTGGGCACTGCTTTTGCTCGCCTGCTCCCAGACATGCTGGATCATCGGCTTGCCGGCGATCAGCAGCAGAGGTTTGCCCGGCAGACGGGTGGAGGCATAGCGCGATGGAATGACAACGGTAAAGGCTGTGGTCATTTATCCAGACGCTCGTCGGTGGTCAGGGTGCGCGCTTCACTTTCGAGCATCACCGGGATGCCGTCGCGAATCGGGTATGCGAGGCCAGCGCCCTTGCTGATCAGCTCGGTTTTGTCGGCGCTGAGCTTGAGCGGACCTTTGCAGATCGGGCAAGCGAGGATATCGAGCAATTTGGTGTCCATGAACATTCCCTGGATAGAAACGGAGTTAAGGCAAAAGACGAGCCGGCAACAGGCGTATCAGCTGCGTGTCGAACCAGGCCACGAAGGCCGGCGATGGCGCAGCATCGACCGCCAGGTACCACCAATCGGCGGCGGCGAAGGCACGGCACTTCACCGCGTCTTTTTCCGTCATCACCACGGGCAATGACGGTGTGAAATTCAAGGCCTGCACGCTGTACTCGGCGTGGTCGGCAAATGCATGCGGCACTGGCCGCCAGTGTAGCGTTTCGAGGGTCGTGAAGAAACGCTGGGGATTGCCGATCCCGGCCACGGCGTGAATGGCCTGGCCTGCGGAAAAGTGGTCGAGAGGCCGGCGTTCGCCGCTTTGCAGATTGACCAGCGCGGTGGGTTGCAGCTGAAAGGCAAAACCGTCGATGCGGTCGGCCGCGGCGCCGTTATAAAGCACTGCATCGACGCTTTGCAGGCGCTCGATCGGTTCGCGCAACGGCCCGGCTGGCAGGCAACGCTGGTTGCCCAGACCCCGGGCGGCATCGATCAGCACCAGTTCCAGGTGCCGGGCCAGCCGGTAATGCTGCATGCCGTCGTCGGAGAGGATCAGGTCCAGCGGCTCGCTCGCCAGCAAGGCTTTGACCGCGCGGCTGCGGTCCGGGTCGATCATCAGCGGCACGCCGGTGCGCTGGACGATCAACAACGGTTCATCGCCCGCCACGTCCGCGCCTTGATCCGCCTTGACCCGCCACGGCAATTGCGCAGGTTTGGCACCGTAACCACGGCTGACCACGCCGACTCGCAGCCCGCTGCGCTGGCAATGCTCGATCATCCACAGAATCAGCGGCGTCTTGCCGGTACCGCCCACTGTGATGTTGCCGACCACGATCAGCGGCACCGGCGGCTGATAGATCTCGCCCTCGCCCGCCAAAAAGCGCTTGCGCTTGCCGGTAACCACGCGCCGATACAGCCATTCCAGAGGCTGCAACAGCTTCAACGCCGGATGGCCTTCGTACCACGCAGCGAGCAATCGATCGGACATGGCCATCAGGACGCCGGCGCCGCCTCGACTGTGGTCATGCGCAAGTGACTGAAACCGAGCTTGCCAGCAGCGTCCATCGCGGTGATGACGGACTGATGAGGCGTCTTGCCATCAGCGCTGATGGACAGCGGCAGGTTGGTATCGCCATTGGATTCTTTCTGCAGCGCTTCCATCAGGCTGGTCAGGTCGTTCTTCGGTAACAACTGGTTGTTTACGGAGAACACACCTTCGGCGCTGATGGCGATGTCCAGTTGCTTGGCCTGCTGGTCCTCGGCCGGGGAACCGCTGACCGCTTCCGGCAAGTCGACGCGCAACTGGGTTTCACGGGTGAAGGTGGTGGTCACAACGAAAAACAGCAGCAGGATAAACACCACGTCGATCAACGACGCGAGGTTGATGTCTATCGTTTCCCGTGGTTTACGACGGAATTTCACGCTTTGCCCTCAGCCAGATCCACGTCGCGGTCACCCTGCACTACCTCGACCAGCTTGATCGCTTCCTGCTCCATGCCCACCACCAGCTCATCGATGCGGCGTTGCAGGAAACGGTGGAAGAACACGGCCGGAATGCCGACCATCAGGCCTGCGGCGGTGGTGATCAGCGCTTTGGAAATACCACCGGCCAGCACTGAGGCGTTGGTGCCCATGCCCGTGCCCATGAACGCACTGAAAATATCGATCATGCCCAGCACCGTACCCAGCAACCCCAACAACGGGGCCATGGCGGCGATGGTGCCGAGGGCGTTGATGTAGCGTTCGAGTTCATGAATCACCCGCGCAGCGGCCTCTTCGATGCACTCTTTCATGATCTCGCGACCATGCCTGGAGTTCGCCAGACCGGCGGCCAGGATCTCGCCCAACGGAGAGTTGGCGCGCAGTTCCTTGAGTTTTTCTTTATTGAGCTGTTTGTCCTTGATCCAGACCCAGACCTGCCCGAGCAAGTGCTCCGGAGTCACGCGGCTGGCACGCAGGGTCCAGAGACGCTCGGCGACGATCGCCATGGCGGCGATGGAACTCAGAATGATCGGCAGCATCATCCAGCCGCCGGATTTGACCAATTCCCACACAGTGACAGTCCCCTCGAAAAGTGCGCCACTCTAACATAGGGGGTGGACGCACCGAAGACCGCGATGTCGCATCCGGTCGGGCTTCGATAGTTCGGGTTACTGGCTGGATGGTGGCGGACCGCGCCAGAAGCGCCGTTCTTGAAGCATCGTCCACGGCGGCTTGAAGCGTCCCAGTTGCAGACGAATGGCACCTTGCTCGGCGCTGTCGTAGATCGCCACACCACGTTTTTGATACCGCGCCACGACCGTGGGATGAGGATGACCGAAAGAATTGCCGTTACCACGGGAGATCAATACCGCTTTGGGTTGCAAGGCGCTGAGCAATGCCACCGAAGAAGAACTGCGACTGCCATGGTGCGGAGCCTGCAACCAATCTGTCGGCACCGCCAATGGACCGTCGAGCAGCGCCCGCTCGGCTGCGGCATCGATGTCACCGGTCAGCAGCAACCGCTCGCCGTTGGCCTCGATCTGCAACACGCAGGATTTCTGATTACTGTCGCTGGCAGACGACCACTGCCAGAGTTGAAACTTCACGCCGTCCCAGGCCCATTGCTGACCGCTCTCGCAGCCCTCGGCGTGCAGTTCGTCTGGCAGGGCCAGATGATCGCCACTCAGTATTTGCTTCACCGGTATTCCATTGGCAATTGCTCGCGCACCGCCGGCGTGATCGGCATCGGCATGGCTGATCAGCATCAGATCAAGCCCATTCACCCCCAGTTTGCGCAATGACGGCAGCACCACTCGCTCACCCAGGTCGATATCGCCGAACCGTGGCCCGGCGTCATACAGCAAGGTGTGATGGCGAGTACGCACCAGGATTGCCAAACCCTGACCGACATCCAGCTGCCAGACCTCGGCCATGCCTTCAGGCAATGTGTGCCGGGGCGCAAAAACCAGTAACAGCAACATCGGCCAGCCCAACGGGCGCAACGGCACGCCTCGTGGCAATAACAGCAGAAAGGCTCCCAACATACCGAGCGCCCATATCCACAACGGGACCGCCACCGGTACCCACGCAGACAATTGCCCGGCCATCAACGCCAACCCCTTGAACAAAAGATCGATCAGACCACCGGCCAACCACAGCAATCCTTCGCTCACATAAGGAACAGGCAACAACATCGTCCCAAGCAAGGCCGGCGGCAGGACCACCAGACTGACCCAGGGCACCGCCAGCAAATTGGCCAGCGGCCCGCTGAGACTGATCGGCAACCCCAGCGCCAACAGCAGCGGGCAGAGACCGATCGCGATCAGCCATTGAGCGCGAGTCCAGGTTTGCCACCAGCGCCACGGCCCCAATCGCCCGCCAAAGGTGAAAATCAGCACCGCCACCGCCGCAAAGGACAACCAGAAACCCGGTTGCAGGCTCGCCAGCGGGTCCAGCAGCAAAACACCGTCAAACGCCAGCAACAGCGGCCACCATGCGCCAAGGTGACGAAACCGTAGTCGCCACAACAGCACCAGACCGATCATCAGGCAGGCCCGCCGCACAGGCACCTCGAAGCCGGCCAGCAGCCCATAACCGAGCGCCGCCGCGAACGCCATTCCACACGCCCATGGCAGCCACGGCAAGCGCTTGGGCCATAAGCCATAACGCGCCAACCCGGCAATCAGCAGATACACCACGCCCGCCAGCAAACCGATGTGCTGCCCGGAAATCACCAATAGATGCACGGTGCCGGTGTTTTGCAGCACCTGCCAGTCCTCACGACTCAACCCGGCGCCATCCCCTAGCACCAACGCCGTCAGCGCACCCGTTCGTCCTTGAGCATCCACGGCCTGCAAACGCTGACGGATGCCGTCACGCCAGGCCCACTGCGCCTCCCTCAGGCGCTGGCCATCCTTGACGGTTCCGGTGGCGCCGATGTGCCGGGCCAGTAACCAGGCGTCGTAATCGAACCCATGCGGGTTGAGCAACCCGACAGGACGCTTCAATTTGACGGCCAGCCGCCAATGCTCGCCGCTATTAACGGGCGGCCCGCCATACCAGGCCAGGCGCAGGTGCCGAGGCAGTCTGGTGCGACGTGATTGACTGTCCGTCAGTTCGAAACGCACTACGCCCTCGGCCTGCTGCGGTAACCCGGTCACACGACCTTCGACCCAGCGAGTCTCGCCATCGAGATTCAGCGCCAGGCGATCATTCAGCGCCCACTGTGCATTCGCACCCGCCCAACTGAAACCGAACAGAAAAAATGCCAAGGGAAAAGTTCGAAACGGCAACAACATCAAACCCACTACCGGCAACAACAGCCACAACCCTGCCGGCGGTAATACCGGTAAAAAACGCAGGGCCAGCAAACCCAACGCCAGCGCCATCATCCCTGTGCGCATATGCCCGTCCTTGAGAGTCCCCGCCCTAGGCTTAGCCGGTTCGCCGCACGTCCGTCGTTATCAATTGTCACAAAGTCTGAATGGGCGGTTCGTAGAATCCAGACATACTTGCCGCCTGAACCGACCGAGAAGCCTTATGCCCCGGCGCTTATTCAAACGTTACATGCCAGACCCGACCAGCATCAGGGAACACAAATCCTTACGCTTTCTCGGCACCCTGCTGCATGACCCGAACCTCTGGCACCTCAATCGCCACTCCGTCGCGCGGGCGATGGCGGTCGGTCTGTTCGCGGCGTTCTTGCCGATTCCATTGCAAATGCTGGTGGCGGCGTTCCTGGCCATCATCGCGCGCGGCAACATGCCAATTGCCGTCAGCCTGGTCTGGCTGACCAACCCGATCACAATGCCGGCGGTGTTCTTCTGCACTTACCAGACCGGTGCCTGGCTGATGGACGTCCCCGCCCGCAGCCTGCCGGATGCGCTGACGTGGGAATGGATCAGCGGCGAAATTTCGACGCTGTGGCAACCGTTTTTGCTTGGCTCGGTGGTCACGGGGTTGGTGCTGGGTGCCCTCGCCTATTGCCTGGTGATGATGTATTGGCGCTGGTGGGTGAGTCGGCAGTGGAAGCGGCGTAAGAAAAGTCGAATGTGAGAATGTAAAACGGCCTCCGCTTGGGAGGCCGTTTCTTTTTGTGGTGTTTGTGCTGACGCCTTCGCGAGCAAGCCCGCTCCCACATTAATTCGCGGGCGTTCACAAATAATGTGTTCGCAGCAGATCCAGTGTGGGAGCGGGCTTGCTCGCGAAGCAGGCGACTCGGTCTTCCTTAGGTACGCATCCCGCGCCCACTCACCAGCAACCGCGCACAACCGATATACAGCACAACGGTCGCAATGAGCATGAAGGTGATCGCCACGCTGATCCTGATATCCGACACACCGAGGATGCCGTAACGGAAGGCGTTGACCATGTGCAGCACCGGGTTGGCCAGTGACACGGTCTGCCAGAACGGGGGCAGCAAACTGATCGAGTAGAACACCCCGCCCAGGTACGTCAGCGGCGTCAGCACGAACGTCGGGATGATCGAGATATCATCGAAATTGCGCGCAAATACCGCGTTGATGAAACCCAGCAGCGAGAAGATCGTCGCCGTCAGCACCACCACCAGAACGGTCACGCCCAGGTGATGCACCTGCAACTCGGTGAAGAACAGCGACAGCAGGGTCACGATGAGCCCGACCATCAAGCCACGCAGCACGCCACCCAGGGTGTAGCCGATCAGAATCGTATGCGGCGACACGGGCGACACCATCAATTCTTCGATGGAGCGCTGGAACTTGCTGCCAAAGAAACTCGACACCACGTTGCCGTAGGAGTTGGTGATCACCGACATCATGATCAGCCCCGGCACGATGTACTCCATATAAGTGAAGCCACCCATGTCGCCGATCTGCCGACCGATCAGGTTACCGAAGATCACGAAGTACAGAACCATGGTGATGGCCGGCGGCAGCAAGGTCTGCGGCCAGATTCGGGTGAAGCGCTTGACCTCACGGTAAACGATGGTATTGAGGGCAACGAGGTTGGGTTGCAGCTCGGAACTCATACCGCCACCTTCGACAGATTCTTCTCCACCAGGGACACGAACAACTCCTCGAGGCGATTGGTTTTGTTACGCAGGCTCAACACTTCGATGTTCTGCTGCGCCAATTGAGTGAACAGCGCGGTAATGCCCATGGCCTTGTCGACCTGGACTTCCAGGGTATGACTGTCGATCAGTTTGGCCGGGTAACCGAGCAACTGCGGTGCCACTTGCAAGGTGTTCTTCATATCCAGCAGGAAGGTTTCGACATGCAGTTGGCTGAGCAACTGTTTCATGCTGGTGTTCTCGACAATGGTGCCGTGGTCGATGATGCCGATGTTGCGGCACAACTGCTCAGCCTCCTCCAGGTAGTGGGTGGTGAGGATGATGGTGATGCCTTTCTTGTTCAGTTCGGTGAGGAAGGTCCACATCGAACGACGCAATTCGATGTCCACCCCCGCCGTCGGTTCGTCGAGGATCAGCAGGCGCGGTTCGTGAACCAGCGCACGGGCGATCATCAGTCGGCGCTTCATGCCGCCGGACAGGGAGCGCGACGGCACATCGCGCTTGTCCCACAGACCCAGTTGGGTCAGGTACTGCTCGGCGCGTTCCTTGGCGATTTTCGGCGGAATGCCGTAGTAACCGGCCTGGGTCACGACGATGTCGAAGGTTTTTTCGAACTGGTTGAAGTTGAATTCCTGGGGCACCACGCCGATGGAGCGCTTGAGCTGCGCAGGGTTCTTGTCCAGGTCATGACCAAAGATATTCACCGTTCCGCTGGTCTTGTTCACCAGGGTCGAGAGAATGCCGATGGTCGTGGATTTGCCGGCGCCATTGGGGCCGAGCAAGGCGAAAAAGTCACCTTCGGCGACATCCAGATCGATACCACTCAAGGCCTGGAAACCGTTGCCGTAGGTTTTGGTTAGCTGCCGGATGGACAGAGCGGAACTCATATCGGATTTACGCACCAAGAAGGGAAGAAAGGAATAAATAAGGGCGGGCGGCGAGCAATGCAACCGCGGCGCATGAGCGCAATGGTGCTTGTCGCTGCCGCACAAGTACAGTCAAGCGTGTCGATAGTGAGTATTAAGTCAACGCGGTCATGACGGCTTTGCGATACGCCGGACGCTGTTTCAGGCGCTCGTACCAGGCCTGCAAATGAGGCTGCGGCGCACGCTCGATCGGCATCTCGAACCAGGCATAAATGAAACTGCCCAAGGGAATGTCGCCCATACCGATCTCATCGCCGGACAGGTACGGTTTGGCCGCCAGCGCTTGATCGGCCATCGACAGCAGATCGTTGCACTCCTTGATCGCGGCCTTGATGGCCGGCCAGTCCTGCTGGTCCTGCGGGGTGCGCAACACACCCCAGAACACCGTGCGGAACGGGGCGGCAAAACTTGAGGTGGTCCAGTCCATCCACTTTTCGGCAGAGGCTCGGGCCTGCAGGTCTGTCGGATACCAAGCCGTATCGCTGGCATGACGGGCCATCAGATAACGGACGATGGTGTTGGATTCCCACAGCACGAAACCGTCGTCTTCGATCACCGGCACCCGGCCGTTGGGATTCATCGCACGGTACTCAGGTGTGTCGACCACGCCAAAGGCACCGCCGGCGTCGATGGCTTCATAGGCCAGGCCCAGTTCTTCGGCCGCCCACAATGGCTTCCTGACATTCGACGAATTTTTCCGACCCCAGATCTTCAGCATGACCGCCCCTTTTGGATGAATGCGCAGGCAGCATACGCCGGATCAGGCGCGACTCAAATCGCTCTGCATGTCACCCAGCAGCACCGGCAGCTGCTCGCCGAACAGATGCGGATAGCACTTTTCCAGGTGTTCGAAAAAGAACGCTTCCGGCACATCAGTGAACTGGCCGTGATCGATCAGATACTCCATCAACTGCTCGCCGTCACGGTTAAAGGGATGGAACACACTGTCGTTGACCCCGTCGAACTCCAGCGGCGCGACATTGAACAGTTCACAGAGTTGTTGATTGAACGCTGGGGTGGCTTTGACCCAACGATCGTTCAGATACAACTCGGTGTAGCCGTGCATGGCGAACACATCGCTTTTGAGCAATTCGAGCAGACGTGGCGTCGACAGATGATTGCGTACATCTGCCAGACCGATACGCGCCGGGATCCCGCAATGCCGGGCTGCACCTGCCAGCAACGTGGCTTTGGGCACGCAATAACTCTCCCCTGCCGCCAGCGCATAGCTGCCGCGCAAGGTTTCTGGATCGCGGCTGAAGGTGTAAGGGTTGTAGCGCACGGCCTCGCGCACCGCGTAATAGAGATTGATCGCCTGTTCGAGCGGATCGCGCCCGGCGCCACGATGTTTTTCGGCGAACTCCACCACCGAGGGGTGGTCACTGTCGATGAAGCGGCCGGGGCTCAGACATGCGTGCATGGGAACAATCTCCTGGGGGAAGCCACGAGTCTAGCGACAGCTTCAGCACAGAGATAACGACGTTTCGGCCAAATGTCAGCGTTTGCCGCCCTGTCGACAAAAGCGCTTAACCGTCCCCCCTCGAAATAACTGACGAATTTCAGCCCTTGCTTCCTACACGCTCAGACTCATGCGCTGACCACCCATTTTTATGGATGCCGTCTAAGCTCTGAAAGTGGTTTTGCCCCTGGCTTCATGGAGAATTGAATATGTTGCTGTTGTGGATACTGGTTCTGGTGGTCGGGATTGCCTACCTGGCACATCGCCGCACTGCGCCTCTGCCCGCCTTGGGCATCATCGCTGTCTATCTGCTGGCGATGGGCATCTTCAGCCATGCCCCCGTCTGGCTCATGCTGATTTTCTGGGTGATGCTCGCAGCCGTGGCCGCTTTCCTGTTGCTGCCGGATCTGCGCCGAAAACTCTTCACGGCGCCAATATTCGGCTGGTTTCAAAAAAACCTGCCGCCGATGTCGCAAACCGAGCGTGAAGCCATTGAAGCTGGCACGGTCTGGTGGGACGGCGAGCTGTTCAGTGGCCGTCCGGACTGGAGCAAGCTGCTGGCCTATCCAAAAGCGCAGCTGAGCGAAGAGGAACAAGCCTTCATCGATGGCCCGACCGAAGAGCTCTGCGCCATGGTCAGCGATTGGCAGATCGGCCAGTTGATGGATCTGCCGCCCAAGGCTTGGGATCACATTAAACAACATGGCTTTTTTGCCCTGATCATCCCCAAAGAGTACGGTGGCAAAGGCTTCTCGGCCTATGCGCACTCCCAGGTAGCGATGAAACTGGCGACCCGCAGCGGCGACCTGGCGTCGACCGTCATGGTGCCCAACTCTCTTGGCCCGGCGGAACTGCTGCTGCATTACGGCACCGACGAACAACGCAATCATTACCTGCCACGGCTGGCACGCGGCGACGATATTCCCTGCTTTGCCCTGACGGGTCCGATGGCGGGCTCCAACGTCGGCGGGATGACTGACACCGGGGTGATCTGCAAAGGTGAATGGGAAGGCAAAGAAACCCTCGGATTGCGTCTGAACTGGGAAAAACGCTACATCACCCTCGGCCCGGTGGCGACCTTGATCGGCCTGGCGTTCAAGGCTTATGACCCGGATCATCTGCTGGGCGACAAAGTCGACCTGGGGATCAGCCTCGCCTTGATTCCAACCCAGACCCCCGGTGTAGAAATCGGTCGCCGTCACTTGCCGCTGGGCGCCTCATTCATGAACGGCCCGAACTCCGGCAAGGATGTGTTTGTACCGCTGGAATTCATCATCGGCGGTCAGGAGATGCTCGGCGAGGGCTGGATGATGCTGATGAACTGCCTGTCAGTCGGGCGTTCCATTTCGCTGCCTGCCATCGGTACCGCTGCGGGCAAGTTCACCAGTCTGGTGACGGGCCAGTACGCGCAGGTTCGCGAACAATTCAACGCACCGCTGTCAGCCTTCGAAGGGATTCAGGAAGCACTGGCGCGGATCGCCGGCAGTACCTGGCTGATGGACAGCGCACGGATGCTCACCGCCAACGCGGTCGATCTCGGCGAAAAGCCGTCGGTACCCTCGGCCATTATCAAATACCACCTCTCTGAACGCGGCCGCGAATGCATCAGCCACGCCATGGATGTTCACGGCGGTCGGGCCATCATCATGGGCCCGAACAACTACCTGGCGCGTAGCTGGCAAGGTGCGCCCATTTCCGTCACGGTCGAAGGTGCGAATATCCTGACACGCAACTTGATGATCTTCGGCCAGGGCGCTATTCGTTGCCATCCGTTTGTGCTCAAGGAAATGGCCCTCGCCCACCGCGAAGACAAACAACAGGCACTGATCGAGTTCGATGCACTGCTGCTCGACCACATTGGTTTTGCCGTATGCAACGCCGCCAGCACCCTGGTGCTGAACCTCGGCCTCGGGCATTTCGAACACATGCCCGGGGACAAGCTCAGCCAAGGCTACTTCCGCGCCCTCAACCGTCAGGCCGCGGCCTTTGCCCTGCTTGCAGACCTGAGCATGATGCTGCTGGGCGGTGATTTGAAACGCCGCGAACGGCTATCCGCACGTTTGGGTGATGTACTCAGCTACCTGTATCTGGCCTCCGGCGCACTCAAGCGTTATCACGATCTCGATTCACCCGAGCATATGCATCCGCTGTTCGCCTGGGCCATGGAAGAGAGCCTCGGCCAGTCCGAACGTGCGCTGGACGAACTGCTGACCAACTTCCCGAACAAGGTACTCGGATGCCTGATGCGGGTGATGGTGTTCCCGTTCGGTCGTCGCCACAGAGGCCCGTCGGACAGACTGGCGGCCCAAGTCGCAGCCGTCATCGGTCGTCCCAAGGGCGATCCAACGCTTGAGGAGTTACTGGGGGGCTGCTATCGCCCGCAATCGCCAGAGGATTCGGTCGGCGCTCTGCAGTACGCTTGCGATTTGTTGAACGCCGCCAAACCGCTACAGAAGAAACTCAATACGGCGCTGAAAAGTCGCCAGGTCAAACCTACCGTCGGAGAAACTGCCATCGATGCCGCTCTGGAGGCTGGCGTCTTGCAACCGGTTGAAGCCGAGAGCTTGCGCGAGGCAGAAGTGGCGCGACGCAAAGTGATCGATGTCGATGATTTCGACCCAAAGGAGCTGGTATTGGCCAAAGGCAAGGTCCGCTGATCCAGCAGACCATATGTCTTCTCGCTATCATGGGGCTCTTTACCATGTGAAAAAGGGGCGCAGGAGCTTTATACTCTCGCGCCCGTTTTGCTCTTGAGGACTTATCTCGTGTCCAACGTCGTTGCCGATCATCTCGTCTTGCTCGACCACCTGCGCAGCATCCTGGTCGCCGTAGGTGAGGCCGAACAGGTTCCCGAAGAAAGCCATGCCTTGTTCCTGGAGCGCTTCGACGAACTGCGTGCATTGCTGCCGGTCGACCCGATCGAAAGCCAATACCTGGGCCAGGACATTCTGTGTCAGGTGATCACTCGCTATCCGCAAATCGCCCACCTGGTCCCACGCGACCTGCTGTGGTATTTCGCCGGCGACTGCCTGCATTACATGCCCGATGATGAAATCGACCTGTACCAGGCCCTTGAAGAACGTCGCTTCGAAGCCGAACAGAACGACGAACCGTTCGACTGGAATCAGGAAAAACAGCTGCTGGCGATGTCGAACCAGGACAGCAAGCACTGATCCCCAATCAGTAATGCAAAAGGCCCGCATGGTTGAACATGCGGGCCTTTTTTGTGGCATTGCCGAGTGATGTGGTGGTTCGAAGTCAGCCTTCGCGGGCAAGCCTCGCTCCTACAAGGTCTGCGCAAAACCTGTAGGAGCGAGGCTTGCCCGCGAAGAGGCCCGTCAGAGCAACCCATCACTCTCCGGCAACTCATACGCCACCGCGACCGTGCCCAATGCACTTGGCTTGCCCGGCCTGCTCAAGGTGGGCTCCTTCTCCAGGCATTCCACCAGATAGTCGATAAGCACCCGTAACTTGGGCGGTAGATAGCGGGTTGGTGAATGCAGCAGCCAGGCGCCTCCGTGGTAGGACGCCAGAAAAGTCCAGTCCGGCAGTACCTGCACGATCAGCCCTTGTTCCAGCGCATAACGGGCGGTGAAGTACGGCAGACTGCCGATTCCAATATGTTGCAATACCGCGCCCAGTCGCACGCCCGTGTGATTGGCGGCATAACGTCCGCGCACGCCGACGGTCACGGCTTTGCTGCCTTTTTTGAATTTCCAGCGCGCATCGCTCGGGGTTTCGCCCAGGTAGATGCAACTGTGGTTGAGCAAGTCGTGGGGATGAGTCGGGGTGCCGTGTTCGGCCAGGTACTGCGGCGTTGCGCAGAGCAAATGATCGATGGTCAACAACTGCCGCCCCACCAGCCCTGCGGGCGGGCGGTCGGTAATGCGGATCGCCAGGTCGACGTTGTCGTCGATCAGATCCACCTGACGGTCCTCGAGCAACAACTCCACGTTCACTTTGGGATAGCGCCGCAGAAATTCCGGCATGTGCGGATGAATCACGAATCGCCCGACGGCCTTGGGCACGCTGACGCGCACCAGCCCTTCCGCTTCATGGGTGAACTGACCGCTGATTTCCATCACCGACTTCGCCGCGCTGACCATCTCCTGGCAACGCTTGAACACCTCTTCGCCACCGTCGCTCAGGCGCAACTTGCGCGTGGTTCGTTGCAGCAGCCGCGTGGCGAGTGCCTTCTCCAGCCGCGAAATGCTGCGACTTACCGCCGAGGGAGAAGAACCTGATTGGCGTGCCGCTTCGGAGAAACTACCAGTCTCGACAACCTTGACGAAAATCGCCATTTCACCGAGCAGCGGCAGGGGAAGATTTATGCTCACAGCGCAACAGTCCTTTGATGATTGAACGGATTATCACGCAATTCCACGATTCATATAATGAAAATAGAAACTTTAATAAGGGCATGGAATATGACGCTTCGCCTCTTTTTCCATAGTGATGACCTCAAGGCCAATGTGGAGGTCTTGGATTGCACGCCCTATGAGAACGAATTCGCAGTAGTGCTGCGCGCCACACTGTTTCACCCTCAGGGCGGCGGGCAACCCTGGGATACCGGCTGGATCGGCGAGAGCCAGGTGCTGCGCGTGGTTCAGGATCCGGACCGGATCATCCATTTCGTCGACCACCCGGTAAAACTCGGCATGACCCAGATTCGGGTCGACGAGCAACGCCGCCGGTTCAACACTCGCATGCATTCGGCGGGGCACCTGATCGGTCACTTCGTCCAGGCGATGGGCTGGATGCCGACCAAAGCTCATCACTGGCCGGATGAAGGACGTGTCCAATTCAAACCGGGTGATAGCGCACAGGAGGTCGATGCGCAGACGATTCAGCACGGCATCACGCAATGGATCGCCCATGACCTGCCGCGCCTGACGTCGTTGCGCGAAGGCGCCCGGGAAATCGGCTTCGGTGAACTGCCCGCCTACGGTTGCGGCGGCACCCATGTACGGAGCCTGAAGGATTTGGGCACGGTCACGATCGCTTCCCTTTCACAGAAAAAGGGAACGCTGTCAGTCCACTACAGCGTGGACTGAACATTTGGGCGATGTCGGCCCCGTCATCGCCTGACGCCGGGGGAGCCTGCATTCGCGGGCTCTGTTGACTATCGATAGATGGACCTAAAAACATGATGCTTGACGTCGAGCGTCTCGATGAGACGTGCATACAAAAACTGGCCAACGAAGAAGTCCTCGCCATCCGCGTCAAAGGCTTGTTGCCTCGGCCGCTGGCGATCCAGATCGGCGACAAAATCCTCGCCCCCGGCTTCGAAGGCTACATCAACGCGCCGAGCATCGGTCGCATTGGCATGGCGTTTTATGAAGCGGAAAACCAGCCGCTGCTGATCGAGGATTACTTCGAGCGCGCCACCAGCAATATCGCCGAATTGCGCAGCCGTTGTGCGCCCTACTCCTCTCCTGTCGATACGTTGCGCTGCATGCTCGACGAGTCTTGGCCGGCGGGGGCACATCTGGAAAATCTCTATGGCCGCAAGATGTATGTGGGGCTATCCCGGGTAGTGAAACCCGGGGTGTGCTTCCTCGCCCATCACGACATTTTCGCCAAGGATGCCCCGGACAGCTTCCAGGCCAAAAGCCTGGAAGCGCAGTTCGCCTGCAACGTCTACCTGAACATGCCGACCGAGGGCGGCGCATTGCAGATGTGGGACCACGACATTTCTCCGGACCAGTTCGACGAAATGCGTGGCGACAGTTACGGCATCGACCCGGCCTTGCTCGGCCCTCCGACCCTGGAGATTCGTCCTGAGCCGGGTGATTTCATCATGTTCAATTCGCGCTGCATGCATTCGGTGACCCCAGGTGTGGACGACCCGCGATTGAGCCTTTCCTTCTTTGTCGGCTATCGCGGCAATGCTTCACCCCTGACTTTCTGGAGCTGAGATGTTTTCGAATTACCTGGGCGAGTTTCTGGCGCTGGCAACCATCCACTTTCTGGCCGTGGTCGCCCCCGGACCGGACTTCGCCGTAACCATCCGCCAAAGCGTGCGCTTCGGCCGCTTAGTGGGCATCTGCACGGCGCTGGGCATCGGCGCGGGCATTTCCGTGCATGTGCTTTACACCTTGCTCGGCGTCGGTGCGCTGATGCACACCACGCCCTGGTTGTTGACGGTGGCCAAGGTCGTGGGGGGTGCCTATATTTTGTACCTCGGGGTGAGCCTGATACGCAGCAAACCCAAAACTGTGCTGGAAGGCGACAAAGGTGCAGACGAACCGGTGGTCGAGCAAACATTGCTGAAGGCGTTCACCACAGGTTTTCTGACCAATGCCACCAATCCCAAGGCCACCCTGTTTTTCCTGGCGATCTTCACCACGATCATCAGTGCCACGACACCACTGCAGATTCAGGCGCTGTACGGGCTGTGGATGTGTTTCGTGAATGCCTTGTGGTTCGTGATCGTGGCGCTGTTTTTTTCCAGCGCCCGGGTGCGACTGCTGTTCATGCGCATGGGGCACTGGTTCGAACGAACCATGGGAGTGATCCTGATTCTGTTCGCTGGCCGCTTGATTCTGTCGATGTAAAACAAACGGCCCGCCAGTCCGACTGGCGGGCCGTCGATATCATTTCTTGTTCGATAACCGAGAGATTCACCAAAGCGCCAGGGTATAGCTGACGATCAAGCGATTCTCATCCAGATCATTGCCAAAGTTCGAACGCACCGATGCATTGCGCCATTTAAAGCCCAGGCCTTTCAACGTGCCGTCTTGCACCACGTAAGCGATATCGGTGTCGCGCTCCCACTCCTTGCCTTCACCCGCACCACTGCGCTGCACGTTATCACCCGAGATGTAGCGGGTCATAAAGCTCAACCCCGGCACACCCAATGCCGCGAAGTTATAGTCATAGCGCGTTTGCCAGGAGTGTTCGTCAACGTTGGCGAAGTCATTGATCTGCACGAAGTTGACCAGGTACGGATCGCTGCGTCCGATGTACGGAAACGGATCGTCGCCGCTCATGCGCTGGTAGCCGAAGCCCAGCGCGTGACCGCCGAGGCTGTAGGTAAACATCGCACCGAAAGCCTGGTTATCGAGGTCACGAAAGTTGCCATCCTCGATGCTGCGCGCATAGCGCACGTCGCTCTTGAGCGACTGACCGGCCCCCAGATCCAGCAGGTGCACCAATCCGAGGTAGTTTTGCTGGTAGATATTTTCCAGCTTGCCGTAGCGGTACTGCGCTGTCAGGTTCGGCTGGAATTGATAGTCAGCCCCGGCGAACTGGAACTTGTCACTCTGCCCGCCGATGCGATTGGCGGTCATGTCCTGGTAATCCGTGGAATCAACAAAGTTGATCTGCGTGAGTTGACCCGCCGTGAGCTTCAAACGGTCGATTTCCTGCACATTGACCAGGCCGCCCTTGAACGTTGACGGCAACAGGCGAGTGTCGTTGGAGTTCACCACCGGATCCTTGATCTGCAACGTCCCTAGCTTCAGGGTGCTCTTGGACAAACGTACTTTGGCGGTCAGGCCCAACTCGCCATAGCGATCCTGCGAGCCGCCCGACGAATCCGGCGGCAACAGATTAGTGCCCGCCGTGCCGCCGCCGGAGTCCAGTTTAAAACCGGCCATGCCCAGCGCATCCAGACCAAACCCCAGCGTGCCAGCGGTATACCCGGACTCCATCCGCAACAGAAAACCCTGTGCCCATTCCTCGGCTTTGTCTCGCGAGCCGTCCTGGCGGAAATCGCGATTGAAGTAAAAGTTGCGTGCTTCCAGGCTGCCTTTACTGTCGGTAATGAAATCCGCCTGAGCGGCCGGTGCGCCAAACAAGCTCAAACCGAGCAATGTGCCGACCGGGAGGTACAACCGTTGGGTGGAAAACGAATAGTGCATGCCGTGCTCCTGTTTCGGACGCGAGCGAGCCCTCTCGGGGGCGTTGCGATCGCGGCCGATGTTTGTCGATTAGCAATGGATCAGCGACGTCTGGGCACAATTGCCCAGACGTTTCGGGGTTCAGGATTCGAGTTGGCGACCGCGGGTTTCCGGCAGGCTTAACGCGGCCAGAATCACCACGCCATAGGCACCAGCAGCGAAGATTCCGATCCCCGTACCAATCGGCAACGTTTCGCTCAGCGCACCGATGAACAACGGAAACAGCGCCGCAATGGAGCGCCCGGCGTTATAGCAAAAGCCCTGGCCCGAACCGCGCATGCGGGTCGGAAACAACTCGGTCAGAAAAGCGCCCATGCCGGCAAAAATGCCCGAAGCGAAGAAACCCAACGGAAAGCCCAGCCAGAGCATCCAGGTGTTGTCGATGGGCAGTTGGGTGTAGGCCAGAACGATCGCCATGGAGCCGACGGCAAACAGGATGAAGTTCTTCTTTCGGCCGATGGCATCGGTCAGCAATGCACTGGTCACATAGCCAATGTAGGAGCCGACGATCACCATCGCCAGATAGCCGCCAGTGCCGAGTACGCTCAGGCCTCGCTCGGTTTTCAGGTAAGTCGGCAACCATGTGGTGATCGCGTAATAACCGCCCAGCGCGCCAGTGGTCAGCAACGAAGCGCGCAAGGTGGTACTGAGCATCCGAGGTGCGAAGATTTCAAAGAAGGCCCAACGCGAATCCTTTTCAGGCTTGGCCTTGCGCTCAATGCAGGCCTGCTCGAAGGTGTCCGACTCCTTGACCAGTCGGCGGATTACCAATACGAATAGCGCTGGCACCAACCCGATCATGAACAACGCCCGCCAAGCCTCTTCCGGCGGCAGAAAGCTGAATAATCCGGCATAGAGCAATGCCGTAAGCCCCCACCCCAGCGCCCATCCGGCCTGCACCATGCCCACTGCCTTGCCGCGATCCTGGGAGCGAATCACCTCGCCAATCAGCACCGCACCCGCGGTCCATTCACCGCCGAAACCAAAGCCCATCAAAGTCCGGGCCACCAGCAGTTGCTCGTAGTTCTGTGCCAGTCCGCAGAGGAAGGTGAAGAAGGCGAACCACAACACCGTCAGTTGCAGGGTGAGCACTCGGCCGATACGGTCGGACAAAATCCCGGCGATCCAGCCACCGGCCGCCGAGGCCAACAGCGTACAAGTACCGATCATCCCGGCATCGCCCTTGGAGATGCCCCAAGTGGCAATCAGGGTAGGAATGACGAAACTCAGCATCTGTGTGTCCATGCCATCCAAGGCATAGCCGATCTTGCAACTCCAGAAGGTACGCTTTTCATTTTTCGACAGGGGGCCGTACCAACTGAACGGGCCGGTGCGGCCCGAACCTGAAAGCACGTGGTCAGTCATGGTCTTTTCCATGGGAGTTCCTGCGGCAGCAAGCGAAGATGACGGACACGCCTCATTATTTTTTTGTGAAGGCGTTGTCGTGGGGGGCAGACGCAGTGGCTGCGTCGTGGAGCGGATTCTTCGCACCAAGGTCAAACTGCGTCAAACGGGAAAAAAACGAGGTTATGCATAAGAAAATTTGATACCCCCTGCGACGAACTCTGGAGTAACAATTACTGCACCCCCACCACGGTTCTCTGTGGAAAAACAGTGAACGCCCCATCACGAGAACCGCCATGAACCTCAAATTTCTCGAAACCTTCGTCTGGGTCGCACGCCTGCAAAGCTTCAGCCTTACCGCCGAGAAAATGTTCAGCACTCAGGCGGCTATCTCCAGCCGGATTGCCTCGCTGGAAGAAGAGTTGGGCCTGCGTTTGTTCGTGCGCGATTCACGCGGCGTGTCGCTGACGCTCGAAGGCCTCAAGGTGCTCGACTACGCCGAGCAGATGCTCGAGGTTCAGCGAGCGTTGAAACACTCGCTGGATAACACCAACCCGCAACAGGGCCTGGTGCGCATCGGCGTGATGGATACGGTGATCCACACCTGGCTCAGCCCGTTGATGTCAACCTTGATGCAGACCTTCCCCGCCGTGGAAATCGAAATCACGGCCGACGCCGCACGCAATCTGTGCGATCAGCTGCAAAAGGGCTATCTGGACATCGTGTTCCAGACGGACCTGATCCGCCACGAAAGTGTGCGCAACCTCGAACTGGCGCACTACCCCATGCACTGGATCGCCGCCAGTAACTCAATCTACGCCCGCCCCTATGCCTCTTTGGCCGAAATGGCCAGTGAGCGCATCATCACCTTCGTTAAAAACTCCCGGCCGCATCAGGACGTACTCAACCTGCTGCACGCCCATGGCATCAGTACGCCACGGGTCAGTTGCGTCAACTCGGTGTCGGCCATGACCCGGCTGATTCGTGACGGTTTCGGCATTGGCGCCTTGCCGGCCGCGCTGGTGGCCAAGCCCTTGGCCAGCGGCGAGCTGATTCAACTGGAACCAGGCACCCGCTTGCCGCAGTTGGATGTCGTGGCTTCATGGCGCGCCGGCGTTGGCCTGGAATTGATCGAAAGCATCGTCGATATGAGCCGCCAAGTAGTCTCCCAATACGCTGCGGATGTCGGCCCGCTTCGAATGGTTCCGGCACCCGGTCTCAACAACCGACGGACTCTTGAATAACTTTTAGTTGTCCCGGGGTAACAACATTCCTGGTTGGACGCCATCGTCATGGTTTTCTAAAAAGGGTCATCGAACCTGAAGAGATGCCGTGATGAGCCAACCCACCCTGTCTTTCGAACAACTGAGGCACAGCGCTCCACTGGCCCTGCGCCAATACATCGCTGCCGGACAATATCAGGGCCACACCAGCGGCTTGGCCCAAGGTCGGGTGCAAGCCAATATCGTGATTCTGCCCAATGATTGGGCTAACGAGTTTCTCCGGTATTGCACGCTCAATCGACAGGCTTGCCCAGTGCTCGACGTTACCGAACCGGGTGATCCGTATTTTCGCAATCTCGGCACAGCCATTGATATCCGCCACGAGGTGTCCCGATACAGGGTCTATCGCCATGGCGAACTGAGCGAAGAACCGTCGGATATCGAGCATGTGTGGCAGGACGATCTGGTGGCCTTCGCCATTGGTTGCTCGTTCTCCTTCGAACAACCGCTGCTGGATGCCGGCATCGCCCTCAGGCACATCGATCTGGGGCGCAATGTCGCCATGTACCGGACGAACATAGACACCCGCCCTACCGCGCGCCTGAGCGGCAAGCTGGTGGTGAGCATGCGCCCGATGCAGGCCGCCGCGGCGATCCAGGCGATCCAGATCACCGCACGCATGCCCAACGTCCACGGCGCGCCTGTGCACATCGGTGATCCGGCGCTGATCGGCATCGATTCACTCAGCAGCCCGGACTACGGCGATGCCGTGCCGGTCGAAGCCGATGAAATCCCGGTATTCTGGGCCTGCGGTGTGACCCCACAATCGGTGGTGCAAACTTCACGTCCGCCGCTGTGCATCACCCACGCCCCCGGCTGCATGCTGGTAACGGATGTTTTGAATAGCGCTTTGTAAATGAGTGCGGGCTCGCGTGGAATAGTAATGTGAGCCTTGGATTGGACTGCTCTCAACCTGATAGGGATGCCACGGACAAACAATGAACACTGCTCAACTATCGATTCAACAGTACATAAAAGCCAAGGACGGTAACCGCCCACATTTGTTACCCCAGGCTTTTGCGCCAGACGCGATCCTGGACATGGTCGTGCACACCGGATCTATCTCGTTTCCACCCCACGTTGAAGGCCTTGGCCCCATCGGCGATGTGCTGGTCAGGCGATTCGGCCAGACCTTCGAAAACGTCTATACCTTTTGCCTGGGACTCCCACCTGAACCGCAGGCCAGAGCATTCCAGTGCAAATGGCTGGTCGGCATGTCCGACAAGAGCTCCGGTGAAGCCCGAGTCGGTTGCGGTCTGTATGAGTGGCAGTTCAGCCCCGAGTCGGGGCTTGTCGAGAGGCTCACTATCACCATTGAGCACATGAAAACCCTGCCGGCGACTGATCTGCACTGCATCATGAAGTGGGTATCGCATCTGGATTACCCATGGTGCAGTTCGCAAGCATTAGTGAACAATGTTCCTGACATAGACACGCTTGAAGAGGTGATCCAGTACGTTACGTCCAATACTCCAACCTGCACTTCGCAGGTGTAGAACTACACAATCAGTCGTATTCAGCTTCCTTGTCATATCCCGCCAGATGCCATTGTTATGATTGGTCTGCATTCGAAAAGTACAAACCGGCACGCCTGAAAACGCCACTCAATGAGTGGCGTTTTTGTGAAATATGCAGCGCAAAACCCCTAGAAAAACTCGCGGAACCGTAAAGCACCCCTTATTTCATCAGCATCCGGCGCATTACCAATGTTTGCGTGGCCTGACCGTGGCTTTCAGAAAAAAAACCGGCACATGTATCGAAAGTTTTCGTTCAAGGCGTGGCGCTTTGCCTTGGTTGAACTACCTTTCAAACAAGAAGAAGACATAACGGTTTGAAATTGCACGTTAGGTTCAGCGATCAGATAGCGGAATGGCAAAAGGAGTTACCTCACTATGGTCCTGGCAAGCATTTTCCGGCTCTTTGCTTTGATTGCCGGTTGCTTTTTAGGGGAGTCAGGTCGGCGCAAAGTGCCGTCTTTAGCTGCTGTTGCTGTCGAGCCTGTGCCTATCGCTCGGGTCGACAGCTCAGGTATCTGGATCACTAAAAACCGTTATTGCGAAGGTCGCTCGCTGTTCAGTCAGACCAGCGTATTGCACCTGCTTGCATGTAGCACCACGGAATATTGCCGGGGCCATTAGTCAGGGGTCTGGCGGGGTAGAGGGCCGAACAAGGCCCCTTGTAGTGATCCGAGGCAACCCAGTTCGCCTCAAAGATGGCCTATTCAGCGAGGATGCACTTAATGAGCTATCGTACCGTGCCCGCTTTCAAGCGAATTATCCATGGCCTGTTCTGGACGGGCCTCAGCGTGAATGCGGCTCAGGCCGCGCCGGCCAATTGTTCTCAACTGGATAATATGCCGACAACGTTTGAGGTCGGTCAGGGGCTCCAGAATGAACTGCGCGTCCCCGTCCCGGTGACACAGCTGGCAGTCGGCGATCCGAAAATCGCCGACGTGCAACCCAGCGGCAACAACCCCAATGCCTTCTTGCTCACCGGTATGGCACCGGGGACCACCAGCCTGATGGTCTGGACCGCCTGTTCGACAACGCCGCGCCAAAGCATGGTGTTCGTCAAGGGCAAGGCCACCGCGGCGCTCACCAGCGTCTCGACAGTGCCTTCCGAAGACCCGCTGTTGCCGATCCAGGTGCAAACCGACATCCGCTTCGTTGAAGTCAGCCGGACCAAACTCAAGGAAGCCAATGCCTCGATTTTTGGCCGCCAAGGCAACTTCCTGTTCGGCTCACCGAGAACCTTGCCCACCGTCGGCGGCATTGTCACGCCGTCGGTGCCGGTGAACAACGGCATGTTCAACTTCGCTTTTGCGTCCAGCGATACTCTAGTGTCGATCAACGCACTGGAAGGCAGCGGTTTCGCCTACACCCTGGCACGGCCAAGCCTGGTAGCGCTCAGCGGGCAGAGTGCGAGCTTCCTGGCCGGTGGTGAAGTACCGATTCCGGTGCCCAGCTCCGGCAGCGATAACGTGTCCATCGAGTACAAGGAATTCGGTATCCGCCTGACCCTGACGCCGACCATCATCGGGAAAAACCGTATCGCGCTGAAGGTGGCACCGGAAGTCAGTGAACTGGACTTCACCAACGCCGTGAGCATCGCCGGCACCATCGTTCCGGCGCTGACCATTCGACGTACCGACACCAGCATCTCCCTGGCCGACGGCGAAAGCTTCGTCATCAGCGGCCTGATCAGCACCCGCAACAGTTCCCAGGTGAACAAGTTTCCGGGGCTGGGCGATATCCCGATTCTGGGGGCGTTCTTCCGCGACAACAGCGTCAACCGTGAAGAGCGTGAACTGCTGATGATCGTCACCCCACACCTGGTCCAGCCACTGGCTGCCAACGCACAACTACCGTCGTTGCCTGGCGAACAGCTGCGCAATTACGACCCGAACTTCTACCGTATGTTCTTCCTCGAAAATGGCGATTTCGACAGTCGCTCCGGGCTCTCGCAATGAGCCTGAATCAGACTTGCCTCGCCCTCATTCGTAACGGTGACCTTGAGCGCTTGCCGGGCCAGCTTTCTTGCCATTGGCCAGGCGTTCAACGTGTTGTAGCCAAAGGGCATTCGATGAAAGCAGTCATTGCAATAACGGCGACATTAATGCTCGCAGGTTGTGCCACTAATGGTGTGTCGCGACCTCCTGTCTGTGCCAAGCCCGATTCGGATCAAGAGTTGGCCCTGAGTCTGGCCGACAACATGGCCAACGACGGCCGTTTGTATGCCAGCCTGGCGAATCTTGAAGGTTTGCCCGACAACCTGGTTCAGGTTCGCCTGCGCAAGGCCCGGGTGCTGCGCTTGATGGGGCGTAACGAGGCGGGGCCGTTGTATCAAAGCTTGCTCGGCACCTGTATGGCCGCTGACGGGGAACATGGCTTGGGCCAGTTGGCCGCGGCCAAAAATGATTACGCCAACGCTACCACTCACCTTGAGCGTGCGGTGAAGATGGCCCCCACCGACGACAGGATGCGCAATGACCTGGGGGTGGTCTACCTCAATCAGCGACGGATCCCTGAAGCACGCTTTGAGTTCATGACCTCCATGGAGCTCAAGCAGTCCAATACGCTGGCGGCACTCAATATGGTGACGCTGCTGATCTATCAGGATAACTGGAAGGCAGCTTCCGAACTCGTGACCCGCGCCAGCTTAAGCCCTCAGCAAGTCGCAGAGGCTCAAACCCGCGCGGAAAAACTCAAGGCTTCTGCTAAAAAAGCAGTGGCATCCGAGGGGAATCGCAGAACTGAGGTAGCCGCTGCCTCATCCAGTGCGACCAAGTAAAACGTACGAGGAGTCGAGATGAATACCAAGAGGCTGTTGATCGTGTGCATGGCTTGCCTGTCCACCAGTGCCTGGGCTATTGAACCGGGCCCCTCTTCGAAGGAGCAAAAAGGCACCGAGCAGTGGATGCAGCTACAGATTCGCGGCATCGTTGCTTCGCCCAAACTGCAAACCGCTTCGGCCACCGAACGTGACCTGGCCATGCAGCGTTGGCTGAACAGCTTCCTCTACCCGATTCCGGAGTTTTTTGACCAGGATGTAGGCGGCGACGCCGCCAGCGGCAGCAACTGAAATACGTCAATGGGTGATCAGCCTCTGGCATCGTCCAGAGTAAGCCTGGCTGCAAGCCGGGCTTAATGACGTATGCAGAAAAGTATTGATATCCACATTTTCCAATCCTGCCCGGATTCCCCCGTAGGAGCTGACGAAGGCTCGGGCCACGTTCGGAAGAATCTTTTGCTCTTAAGCAATCCCTCGGCCATCAAAATCAAAAGATCGCAGGCTTCGCCAGCTCCTACGCTTGACCCGCGGTGCTCCTTGAAGGGGGGCTGGTAACTATTGCTTCTGCCACGACCTGCCGGTCACCGAGCATATCGCGACAATCAGCGCCAGGTCGTTATTAACAGATATACGCAAATCCCTGTAGGAGCTGCCGAAGGCTGCGATCTTTTGATTCAGAGGCTTGGGCAACGAATTGCCTGCCAGAAAAATCAAAAGATCACAGCCTTCGGCAGCTCCTACAGGGGATGTGTAAACCTATGGCAGGAAAGTGCAGATCAGGTTCGGGTGGCGAGGCCATCTGACTCGATAGCCTCCACCCGTTGCTCTCACATATTTCCGAAGGCTCTGAACACGCCAATCATGGCTGGGCCGATGGCGACCAGGAAGAAGCTCGGCCACAGGCAGAAAATCAGTGGGAATATCAGCTTGGTGCCGATTTTCGCCCCCATTTCTTCGGCGGCCTGCGTACGCCGATCTCTGAACTCATCGGCATAGATGCGCAGGGTATCGGCCACACTGGTACCAAAGCGGATGCTCTGCGCCAACAGGCTGACCAATCCTTGTACGTCCTCCAGGCCGGTGCGCACAGCCAGTTGCTTAAGCGCCTCGGTACTGGAAATGCCCGCGCGGATTTGCGCATTGACCAAGGCCAGTTCTTCAGCCAGTTCAACCTGACTGACCGACATCTCTTCAGCCACCCGCTCGATGGTCGTGGGCAGGGCCAGGCCCGACTCCACGCAGACCACCATCAGATCCAGCGCATCTGGAAACGCGGCACGCAGCCGCCCTTGTCGTGCCTCTTTGCGCTTGCCGACATACAGTGCCGGCAGCAACCATCCTATACCGGCCGCCATGAGCACCAACACCAGGCCAATGTTCAGTGAAACCCCGGGGATCATGGGCAATAGCAGCAATGTAAGGCCGACCAACAACAGCGGTAACATCAAGCGCACCGCCCAGTACATCTGCACCGCCGAAGAGGAACGGTACCCCGCGTGTGTCAACAGGGTCTGGGTGACAGAGGTTTTAGCCGATTCGGTCGAGGCAAAACGCTGACCGACCCGCTCCAGCAACAGCTGCAGATTACCCGGAGCTTCCTGCCCGGCCGAGCTGCCTGAATGACCACGCTTGATCAGCGCCAAGCGACGCTGCACAGGGTCCTGAAGACCCAACATCAGCAAAATCACGGCGCTAGCCGCAAGCACCGCACTAATACCGACCACGCCGATAAACAATAGGCGCGCCAGCTCTTCGTTCCCCGTAATCCGACTGAACAACCCGAGTAAAAAGTCCATGACCTATACCTCCCGGTAGCGAATACCGCTTAAACCTGAATCCGGATGATTTTTTTTATCCAGAAAATCCCGATCAACATGGCGCAGAAAGCCCCGATGATCAGCTTGTGGCCAATGGGATCATTGAACAGCACAGGCATGTAGCTGGGGCTTGTGAACACAATCGCAACGGCCAGCACGAAGGGGATCGCCACCAGCACCCAGGCCGACATGCGCCCTTCCGCCGACAGGGTTTTGATCTTGCGCTGAAAGCGGAAGCGCCCTCGGATCAGTCGGCTCAGACGTTCCAGCACTTCGGTCAAATTGCCGCCGGTCTCACGGTGGATAAGGATCGAGGTCACCAGCATCATTACCGTCATGCTCGGCATCCTTTCCAGCAGGCCAAGCATGGCCCGGCGCACATCGTTGCCATAGTTGATATCGGCGAAGGTCAGGCCGAATTCATGGGCGACCGGTCCCTTGTGCTCTTCGGCGACCAGGCGCAGGGTTTCGTTGAACGGATGCCCGGCGCGCAGGGCCCGGCACATGGCATCCAGCGCATCCGGCAGGCCTTCCTCAAACTGAGCGAAACGTTTGCCGCGGTCACGAGAGATTTTCAGCAGAGGTATCCAGAACACCGCGAAGGCCACCAGCAGCGCCATCCACCAGACCGACGAGAGCATCAGGATCGAGATACCCGCACAGGCCCCCAGGAACAGCCCGAGCAATATCACCCGATAAGCACGATATTCATGTCCCGCCTGTTCGATCATCTGTGTCAGGTTCGACATAAAAGGCAACTGCTCGAGCATGGCCTCCAGTGGCGACAAACGCGTCAGGTATTTCTGCCGCAACACCGTCTGCATGTTGGGCAGATTGTTGGCTTTCTCCAGTACATGCAAACGGCCGCGGATGCGCTTGCGCATCTTGCCGGCTTCACCGAATACCGGCACCACCACGCCCTGGGATAAGAGGAACACGGCAATAAACACCATGCCGAGGAACATCAGAATGAATTCACTGGGAATATTGTTCATGACTGCCGTGCCTCCATCCATTCAGGCCTGAACATGTTAAGCGGCAACTCGATGCCGCGCTTGGCCAGTACATCGCGGAAGGCCGGGATCATGCCGCTGGGGCGATAATCGCCGAGCACTTCGCCGTTTTCGCCCATGCCTTGACGCGCAAAGGAGAAGATTTCGGTCATGGTGATGACCTCGCCTTCCATGCCGTTGATCTCTTGCACGCTGACCAGCCGGCGCTTGCCGTCCTCCTGACGTTCCAGCTGGATCACCACATCAATGGCCGAAGCGATCTGCTGCCGCATGGCCTTGATCGGGAAGGTTGCCCCGGTCATCGAGACCATGTTCTCGATTCGCCCCAACGCGTCGCGCGCGGTGTTGGCGTGGATGGTGGTCAAGGAGCCGTCGTGGCCGGTGTTCATCGCTGTCAGCATGTCCAGCGCTTCAGCGCCGCGCACTTCACCGATGACAATGCGGTCCGGGCGCATCCGCAGGCTGTTGCGCACCAATTCCCGCTGACTCACCTCACCTCGCCCCTCGATATTCGAAGGCCGGGTTTCCAGGCGCACCACGTGGGGTTGCTGCAGTTGCAGTTCAGCCGAATCTTCGATGGTGACGATCCGCTCGTTCTGTGGAATGAAACTGGACAGCACGTTGAGCATGGTGGTTTTACCGCTGCCGGTACCGCCGGAAATCAACACGTTCAAGCGTCCACGGACAATCGCCTTGAGCAGCAGGGCAATGGCCGGGGTTAACGTCCCCACGGAGATCAGGCTGTCGGTATTGAGCAGGTCCACCGCAAAGCGGCGAATCGACATGCTCGGACCGTCGATGGCCAGCGGCGGGATAATTGCGTTGACCCGCGAACCGTCCTTGAGCCGGGCATCCACCAGCGGCGAAGACTCGTCGATACGCCGACCCAGGCTGGACACAATGCGGTCGATGATGTTCAGCAGATGCTGATCATCGCGAAAGCGTACATCGGTCCGTTGCAGTTTGCCGAAGCGCTCGACATAGACCGAGGCATGGCCGTTGACCAGAATATCCGACACGCTGTGATCGGCCAGCAACGGTTCCAGGGGACCCAGGCCGAGCACCTCGTCGGTGATCTGCTTGATGATCAACTGACGGCTGGTGGTACTCACCGGCGCCGAATGCTCTTCGAGCAGGCGCTGGCAGATATCGCGAATCTGCCGCGTGGCCTCGGCCTGTTCAAGGGAGTCCAGCAAGGACAGGTCCATGACCTTGAGCAACTGCTGGTAGATCTTTTCCCTCCACTCGGCCTCCACCGGGGTGACCTGGCTTCTGGTTTCGTAAAGAACGTCCGGTGTTACACGCTCCCACGCCATTATTTCCTCTGCCGGATCCAGTTCGTCGCCAGTCTGAGCGGCGGGTTTACCGGACTGTTTGCGCAAGCGGTTACGAAAGTCGCTGATCATGGGTCATCCCCCGAAAAAACGGTTGAAGGCGCGTTTGAGTAAGCCTTTGTTCCCGGCCACCTGTTGACCGACCAGGTCCTCGGTCATGTCGCGCAGTGCGGCAGTGATCGCTGCCCTCGGCGCATGCAGCCCCAACGGCACGCCAGTGTTCTGACTCTGGCTGACCAGGTTGAAGTCGTTGGGTAATTTCGACAGATTGGTGCAGCGTAGTGCCTCGCCAATGTCTTTGAGGCTGATCGCTCCCGCCTTGTCATAGCGGTTGACCACTATTTGCAATTGATCCCCGCGCACGCCCAGGTCATCGCGAAGAATCCGCACCAGGGCGCTGGCATCGCGCAGATGGCTGACGCTCTGCTGCACCACCACGTACACCCGATCCACCTGTTCCAGAACGGAGCCGGTGAGGTGGTCGATTTGCCGCGGCAGGTCGATCACCACCCAGTCGTAGCTGGCGCGGGCCAATTGCAACAGGGTGTCAAGTTGCTCGGGTTGGGCATCTTGCGGCAGGCACAGCTCACCGGCCCGACCACCCAGCACATGCAGGGTGGGGCTGAAGTGACTGCAAAAACCGCGTAGCGCGACGCTGTCCATGCCATCGATTTGATGCAACACCTCGAGATGGCTGTGCGACTGCGCCACATCCAGGTAATGCGTCACGCTGCCAAATTGCAGGTCCATGTCCAGCAACAGGGTACTGCCGCCCCTGGCACTGAGCTGCTGAGCCAGGTTGCAGGCCACCAGGGTTCCGCCGGAGCCGCCCTTGGCGCTCATCACGGCGATCAGCTTCCCTTCTGCCCCACTGCCGGTCCGGACCTCCGTGACCAGACGATTCAACGCGGCGACCAGTTCTGTCTCAGCGATGGGTTCGGGCAAAACGTCACGAGCGCCGGCCTGCATCGCCATACGCATACCTTCCTGTTCGCTCAGCAGACCGCAGACCAACATTGGCGGACGCTCATGGGCCGGATGCAGCAACAGCGCCGCCAGCTCTTCGCGCCACAGGTGGCTGACGCGCAACAGCAACAGATCGGGCATCCGGTCCAGACCGTAAAGCGGGTCGACATGCCCGTTACTCACCAGGCGAGTGCTCACTTCAAGGCTCGGCATACGCTGGCAGACGCTCTGCAGATCGCGCAAAGAGGTGGCGTCACGGCTGCTGATCAGCAACCGGAGCCCGGCTTTGCCAGTCGAGCTGGAGACTGGAGTTTCCTTGGTATTCAGCATGGTGTGATCTCCCCGGAATCGGAATGACGTCCTAGGCTTTCGCGTGGCAACGTTGCCCTGAATGTGGGCAAGGTAATGGGCACGCCGAACCCGGGAATAAACAGGTTGAAAACGAAGTTTTGCAGGCTCAGCTGGACGTAGCGGATGGCACGGAATCCATTGACCCCACTCGTGTCGGAGGGGTTGGCCACCACAGCACCGTTTTCGTCCAGATAGGTCAATACCAGGTTGCTGGTGGTCAGGTCAGTGATCAGCTGGCTTGTACCGGCGTCGCCCGCGGCATTGAAGATCGCTCGCCGCAGGATCACCGGATCGCTGATATTGCATACCGCTGCCAGACGCGCACCACGTCGCGCGGCTTCATCCAGCGCATTGACCGTAAAGTACACCCGGCCCATTTCCACCACGCCGAACAGCAGGATGAACATCAACAGGCCAACGAAGGCGAACTCCACGACATAGAGGCCCTGCATATTTTTTTTGTTCATTACAGTGCCCTCATGACGGTCGTGGCGACCAGTGGAATGCTCAGCGCAATCTGACTGCCAAAAAATCCTGGAATCGATCCGCCGCAATTGCCACTGCCAATCACCGGGCAGAAGTTATAGGTAATGGTGACCCGTACATGGTCGATGCCCACTGCGGCGACTGTTACGTTCGCGGTCGTCAACCCTGACACCACAGCGGTGCCGGTGTTGGCAGGCACGCCGTACACCGCGACGTTTTTCGTCTGGGTCAGCAGCGCATTACTCAAAGAGACGGTGCCAAGCGTCGAGTTCCAGGCTTGACCGGCGACAAAACGGTCGGCATCGCGGCTCGCTTGCAGCAGTACGTTGTACTGGTAAAGCATGCGGCCAAACTCGCCGAGGCTCAGCAACAGCAGGAGCAACACCGGCAGCACCAGGGTGAACTCCACCAGCGCCACGCCTTGCTGGGCCTGTGCTCGTTTAAACGTATGAAGTCTCATGACGCCTCCTACGAGTCAGTGCTCGGAATGCCGATGCCGAGATAGGTTTTGTAGAGCTGGATGATCTGCGGGCCGGAATCGTCTGCCGGCGAAGGGCTGGGCACGTTGTCGCCTTCGCACTCCCGCACAAACTGACCGAAGATCTGTGCCTCCGTGCCGCCGCTATTCATTGGCTGCACAATGAAATAGCAACCAAAACCCAGGACGGGGATCGTGGTTGAACCGCCCTGTTTGCCGGTGCAATTGCCAACAACGACTTTCAGCATCCGGCGCTCGAATACCCCGTTGCTCTGGCAGCCACTGCCGGCTCCCGCCACACACGCGGCCACGCTCGCCTTCCAGTCGTTGTAATCCTGTATCGCGTTGCTGCCCGCGGTGAGATTGCCGCTGCTGGAGGTGACGGGTTGCCCCTGGTAAAACGCCTGCGCGGGGGTGACCGAGTCGTTGTAGGTGATTGCGGGATTGCTCGATGACGTCACCAGGTCTGGCGGATAGTTCGAGGCACTGACTGGGCCGTTGTAGATGCCAAAGCGCGTATTCAAGCCTTGAGACGCAGGGCCGACCATGTTGCCGGGTGAGGTCTGGACATTTTCCCCCACATTGCGGCAGACAGAGCCGCCTCCGGCCAGGTCTTCTCTGACCGAACTGCCGCCCGAACCAAAATCGAGCAACTGAAAGTTGCCTGGGCCAATGGGAGACGAATTGCCGGCACCCGTCTTCAATACTTGTAAATCACCAAATTGAAAGCCCCAGAACATGCCTGCGTCCGGGTCGTATTGACTCGCGTCGCCACAGATCATCAACGGAGCGAGATCACATGGACTGGTGGGGCTGGGTCCAGCGGTGGCGATCGCCGCTACCGCTTTGCCCCCCAGTCCGCTGGAGCCGACTGTCTGGGCGAAGTTCCAGAAAAAACCGATCAGGCTGTAGTTCGATACCGATACCCGAACGTATTTGGCATCCGTCGGCCCGGGATAGGAGAACGGGCCATAGACGCTGCTGGACAGTTCCACCGTCGCAAAAGCGCCTGGGTTGCCGGCGACCGCCGTGGCCAATTCGTTGTTGCCTGCAGCGCTGGCGTTTGCCTGCAGCGTAAACAGCGCTGCGGTCCGAGTTGCACTGGCGAAATTGAGCCCTCCCGTCACCTGACTCAATGTTTTGGCACCACTCAGGGCGGCGGCGTCCACCGCATTCTGCAGGCGCGTTTTGTTCAGCAACATGTGCCCGCCGTCCAGGGCCAACGCCGCCATCATCCCAATCGCCGCCAACGCGAACACCATCAATACACTCACCGCTCCTTCCTGGCGCCTTGGCGTCGCAGTGAACGGCTGCTGAATACGAAGATTCATCATCAAGCCCTCATTTGCCGATGCTGATCCGGATCGGCTCCGCCAAGACCTGTTGTCCAGGACCTGTTGCGCCCTGTCAGCGAATGTTGACTACCTTGGTTTCGATCCCGCGAATGATGGTGATAGCCCCACCACTCTCGCCGCTGCTGCGCTGCACCACGCGTTTTGGCACCGTGGCGGTGGCCACAGCCATGACGGGTGCGGCAGGCGCAACAGGTGCAACGGCCGCGATTTTTTTCTCGGAGTTCAGCGGGTTGCGCAGGGTCAGTTGCAATTTCCCTTCCGTTTGCGCCGTGACCAGGGTTTCAGCCTCTGCGGTCGTCATCTCCAGTGTCACTGCACGCACTACCACCGGTTGGGTCTTGTCGGTACCTGCCGTCTGGTCCACCGCCAACACCCGCAAGTTCTCGAGGATGGTCCTGGACACGGCACTGTTACTGCCGGCACTGGTGGTTTTGGTCGCCAGCACATCAACCCGGTTGCCTGGCAGGAGGAACCCGCCCACGCCGACCACATCGTCCACGCGGACCGATATGGCACGTTTGTCGGTCGCAATCAGAGAGGCCAGGGTGCTGCCACCCAAGTGCTCGCTCAGGCGTGCGCCGCGCATGATGTCGCCCTTCAGAATGTCAAACGTTGCGATCTTGCCTACTGCTTTGTCGGTGGAGTCGAAGGCATCGTCCGGAATCGTATCCATGGGCATGCGCATGGTCGTGACCTGTTGGGCCTCGACCATCTGCCCGAATGGAATCTCTACCGTGGCGACCACCACGCTTCGAAGGTGGTCATCCGGGCTGGCATTGAGCCGGGCGCTCAGCCAGGAGTCGGCCATCCATGCAGCACCAAGGCCCATGACCAGGGAAACGCCTACCAGGGTAAGAGTACGAGAGCTCATGTCAGTATCTCCGTATCAAAGAAAGTCGAGCTGGACGAAGTAGTTGTGCCAGGCCCATTCCAGTTCCTGTGGCGACAGAGCCCCGGAACCGCCCAGGTAACGCTGACGGTCGAGTGCCATGTTCAGGAGATCGCGGGGATGGCAAGGCACCAGGGGCATGCCTTCACTTGCATAAAGCCTTTGCAGTACATAACGCAGCAGCAGCGGGTCGAAAGGAATGCCCAGACGCTCGCTTTCCTGACGCCAGATCTTTTCGTACTCCTCAGGCTTCAGGTAACCGAATTGCAGCTTGTAGCCAATCCGGCGAAGGAAGGCCTCATCGGCCAATTCCAGAGGATTGAGGTTGGTGGAAAACACCAGGATCAGATCGAACGGCAGCTCGCAATGTCGACCACCGCCCAGATTTATGAAATCGCGCTTCTCTTCCATCGGTACGATCCAGCGATTCAACAGCTCGGCAGGTGCCATGCGCTGGCGTCCCATGTCGTCGATGATGAACAGGCCATTGCTGGCCTTGAGCTGCAAGGCGGCCTGGTACTGACGGGTGTAGGGGTCATAGCGAACGTCCAGCTGCTCCATGCTCAACTCACCGCCCGTAATGACGATCGGGCGTTTGCAGCACAGCAGTCGACGGTCGATCCCTTCGTTGAGCATCAGAGTGTTCTGTTGACCGTTATCATCCAGGCGCTGATGCACCTGCGGGTCATAGATCTCGATCACCGACTCGTTGATGACAATGGCATGAGGCACCCAAATGGCCTCGGCGAACAGACGAATCAGCCGACTGCTGACATACGTCTTGCCGGTACCCGCGGGGCCATAAATCATGATTGCGCGCCCGGAGTTCAGCGCCACGCCCAACTGATCAAGCATCCCTTCGGTCAGCACCACACCAGCAAGGGCGTTGCGCATATCGTTGGCGTTGATGCGACCATGGTGAATGGTCTGGAGTTTGATCAGGGAACGGTAAGTACTCACCGGGAAAGGTGCCGCGCCGATGTAGCCACTGCGTGACAGGGCATCGCGGGCGGCACTGCGACCGCGTTCGGTCAGGCCATAACGCAGCATCTGCCCACTGGCTTGCCCCATCTGGCCAAGCACTTCGACACGGCCGTCCTTGCGCAGAAACGCCAGGACCTCTTCTAGCACGGCGCCGGTCAGCGCCAGGCGTTCCACCAGCCGCGGCATGTCGAGTACGCCGGCGTCATGCAGATGCTTGCACACCAACTCACCGAGAAAACTGTCTGTCAGACCGGTCTCGCGGATTGTGCATGGCTGAGGCGCCAGTCGTTGCACCGCTTCCCGATCGCTGGGGTAGGCATCACTATCGACGATGACGTGCATGACTAAGCTCCCATTCCACCAGCAACGAGTTGCCAGTAGACGCTGTTTAAAGTGCCGATCAGAATGGCGATCGAATAAGGAAAAGGTTTACCGGCTACTTCATCCGAAGCAGGCGCCAGATAGGACTGCGCCCTCAGCATCAGCCGATAGCGGCCCAGGGTTTGAAGTAATTGACCGCGGAACAGCACAATCAGGAAACCGCATACGCCGCCGGCAATCAGGCTGAACATTGCAGCCCACAACGCGTAATGAACCGGTAAAAAACTGCCGACCATGGCCATTAACTTGACGTCGCCGGCGGCCATGCCACCAAAGGCGTACATGGGCAGAAAAAACGCAAAACAGATCAGCATACCTAGCAGACTGTCACTCAATCCGCTGACACCACCTGAATAAGTCTGACTGACCAATCCCAGGGCAAGCCCCAACAGGACCAGCATGTTGGGAATACGGTGGCGAAGCAGATCGCTCACCACCGCGACGCCCAGCAGTCCTAGCAGTACAACTGTCGACACCAGCAATTCCATGGACATGGCGCGTCTCCCCTACCGGGACTATCGTTAGCAGGCCGCACCTTTGACCGCGGCGCACAGCGCTGTGATCCTGGTGTTCACTTCGCCGCCCAGAAGAACGAACATGGCGGCAACAGCGACTGTCACTAACCCACCGGCCACCGCGTACTCCACAATGGTCAAGCCATCTTCATCTTTGGCGAACTTGTTTATCGAAGTTGTGATTGTTTGCAGATTCATTTTGGGTACCTCACTTCAGCGGTGATACAGCTCAGAAAGTACATTGGTGGGGACCGTGCGAAGTCCATTGAGTTGCTCCATGGATGTCGCCGCATCCCCCCCCTCCGTGAGTTGCCCTGTCAGCAGGCAGCACCTTTGACCGCCGCGCAAAGCGCGGTGATTCTGACGTTCACGGCGGTGCCCAAAAGACCGAACATTGTGGCAACGGCCACCGTAATCAGCCCACCGGCCACCGCGTACTCCACAATGGTCAGGCCGTCTTCGTCTTTGGCGAACTTCACTACCGAAGCCTTGATTGTTTGCATGATCATTTTGCCCACCTCACTCGAATGTTGTTTTTTCGGAAGGCAGTGCGTTCTGCTCTGCCTGGATGCAACACTAGTCAGTGGCAAGGCATGGGCGTTAGGAAGATTTTGCACATCACTAGGACTTTTTTGCGGGGGTGCCAAATACGGGTCATTGGCTTTTGAAGACGTATCAAGAGGGGGCAAAACGAGGGATGGCAGGCAAAGGTGATTGGCATTGATTCACAAGCGACGAGCGGTTGATACCGGGTGTTCCAAGCCACGTCAACAAACAGTGCCCTAGACCGGCTTCAGGAAACATATAGAGCGAATAGAGCTAACTTTCGTCTTTCTTATCAGTATTTAGTCTGCAAAGTGATAGCACGTTAGCAATACTACTCAGCGAAGAGCGGCGCTAAGAACCCCAGAGTAGAGACATGACGTCCAATTTGACCAGAAGGCCAGTGCTACTGTGGTTCGATCTGACTCACGATCGTTCCACGAAGGAACTCATCGCGCAGTTCGAGGGTACCTGCGACTGCAAATTGACGAAAAACTCCGTGTTGCCCCACGGGGAACAGGCAGACATGATCTGCATCCATTTCGATCGTCCCGACACCCCTGGCTTGAGGCTGTTGCTAGAGATCAAACGCACCACCCCCACCATCCCGATCACCATGTTCACCGTGCAGCACTCGGAAGAACTGGCTGTCTGGGCCATGCGTTCCAGTGTCTGGGAATACATGGTCCTCCCGCTCTCGACCGCAGAGAAGAAGCGCTATCTGACAGCGGTGGTGCAGCTGTGCGAGTTGCGCCGAAATACCAACGGCCAGGGCCAGACATCACTGATCGATCACTCCCCGACCCTGCCGGACAGCATCCGGCTGACCTCGGGGCACCAAAAACACCAGGCACTGAGCAACGTGATGCTGTACATCGATCAGCACTTTCGGGACAGCATCGATCAGAGAGATTTGGCGAAGCGCTGCGGTATGACGACCTTTCGCTTCAGCCGCCTGTTCAAGGAAGCCAATGGCGTTGGCTTCACGGATTACATCCTGAACAAGCGCATGAGCTTCGCCAAGCAACTGCTCGACAATAGCCAGATGCCTATTACCAGCATCGGCTATGAGGCCGGCTTCAAGGACCCGTCCTACTTCGCTCGCGCCTTCAAGCAGTTCGTCAACTGCACGCCCAGCGAATACCGTTTGACCTGCCAACTTAGAGCCGTAGCAGCACAACCGGCGCTGGAGGATACAACCGCAGAAGTGCTCGAGAGTCTGGTGCAGAGCCTCGGGAGTTGAGCCGGCTTTTTTTCACGCGCATAAAAAAACGCCGCTCAATGAGCGGCGTTTTTTTTGAATTTGGAGCGGGAAACGAGACTCGAACTCGCGACCCCGACCTTGGCAAGGTCGTGCTCTACCAACTGAGCTATTCCCGCAAATGGCGTCCCCTAGGGGACTCGAACCCCTGTTACCGCCGTGAAAGGGCGGTGTCCTAGGCCACTAGACGAAGGGGACACGCTGCCCGGAACACATGGTGTGTGTTTCGGTGCCCAGATCCGCATCCGAAGATTTGGTTCTGGTTTCACTCAGCCCTGCCCGAAAGCAAAGCCGTTTAAAACTGGAGCGGGAAACGAGACTCGAACTCGCGACCCCGACCTTGGCAAGGTCGTGCTCTACCAACTGAGCTATTCCCGCATTGGCGTCCCCTAGGGGACTCGAACCCCTGTTACCGCCGTGAAAGGGCGGTGTCCTAGGCCACTAGACGAAGGGGACACACGTACAACATTCACTCCCTACCGCGTTTCGCTGTGTGCTTTACGCTGTAAGTGGCGCGCATTCTATGGATGGATTGAGGGGTCGTCAACCCCCAGATATAAATTTATTTAAATCAATGACTTCGCCCTGCTTTCAGCAGCGATTCAGGCTTTTCCGTCGCCTGACCCTGGGCGCCTGTATTCTGGCATCCATCAAGACGCTATAGTCCGCGCCGAGATGATGGCAATGTGCACCTCGCACGCTATTTACTTATATATGCAGCAATACGGCCGATACAAGCAGAGCAGTAGCCGATTCAACTCGTCGAGCGGCCCTATGCGCCCAAATGCCAAGCCACTACACTCGACTCGCACGCGAACCCCATAAAGAGGTCTTACCGGTGACACCACTCATGATCACCCTGCTAGTCGTAGCCGGGATCGCACTATTGATCGCCATTGGCTACATGAACCATGTGGTGGAAAACAACAAGCTGGAAAAGGCTCGCACCAAGGTTGAACTCAACGACCGCCTGCGTCGCTGTGGCGAAATCACCGAGACCTTCCCCGGTCAATTGATGACGCCGGCGCTCAAGCTGCTGTTGACCCGTCTGGAACTGAACGTCTGCCAGCGCCTGCTGAACCTGGAAAAAACCGGTGCCACATTAAAGGCACGGATTACCGAGCTGAATGCCTTGGTCGCCCAAGGTGAATCGATCCCGGTCAACAACCCGCCGGCTCCGATCCAGACCGAAGCCAAAGCCAAAGACGTGCGCTTCCTGCTCGAAGCCCTGCATGGCCAGATCACCCGCGCCGCACAGGATGGTTTCCTGCCGCCCAACGAAGCCAAGCGCTGGATCCGCGAGGTCCGCCACATCCTGGTCCTGCTGCACATCGAATTCTTCAACAACCTGGGCCAGCATGCTCTACAACAGAATCAGCCCGGCCAGGCCCGCCTCGCCTTTGAACGCGGTGTGCAATACCTGCGCAAACAACAGGAACCGCAGGTTTACGCAGAACAGCTGGAATACCTGGAGAAACTCCTGGCCCGCGCCAACGCCCAGGTCATGGACAAGATCGCTCCGGTTGAAGGCGAGGTGAACCAACTGACCGAAGGCCTCAAAGACGTCGAGGCTGACGCCGACTGGAAGAAAAAAGCGATCTACGACTGATCATGCAAATGCTGAAAAGCCACCGGGTCAGGTGGCTTTTTTTTGCGTTGGGATTGATGGGTGAGTGCGTCCAGCCGCAAGATCAAAAGATCGCAGCCTGCGGCAGCTCCTACGGGGTGTACGCCCGCCTTTGTAGGAGCTGGCGAAGCCTGCGATCCTTGCTTCTGCTCTTTTCTCCTACAACCTGAAGTGCCCCACCATCCCTTTCAACTCAACCCCCAACTGCGCCAACTCAATACTCGACGCCGCATTGCCCTGCATTGCCAGCGACGACTGATCCGCACTGGCGCGGATACTGGTGACACTGCGATTGATTTCCTCGGCGACTGAACTCTGCTCTTCCGCAGCCGCTGCAATCTGCTGATTCATCTGCTGAATCAACGACACCGCTGCCGCAATGCTCCCTAATGCGCTCTCTGTCTGCAACGCATCGCTCACCGCCAGCTTCACCAACTCGCCGCTGCTCTGAATCTGCTGCACCGACGACTGCGCCGCCGAGCGCAATGCACTGACCAGCCGTTCGATTTCCTCGGTCGATTGCTGGGTTCGCTTGGCCAATGCCCGAACTTCATCGGCCACCACCGCAAAGCCCCTGCCCTGCTCGCCGGCCCGCGCCGCCTCGATGGCCGCATTGAGCGCCAACAGGTTGGTTTGCTCGGCGACGCTTTTGATCACGCTGAGCACCGTGCCAATGTTCTGGATTTCCGCACTGAGGCTCTCGATGCTGGAGCTGGCCGAGGTGGCCGAATCCGCCAACTGTTCAATCCGCGCCATGCTCTGACGCACCACCTGCTGACCGCTTTCGACCTTGCCATCGGCAGTCTGCGCCGCCTGGGCGGCCTCCTCCGCGTTACGTGCGACGTCGTGTACCGTGGCAGTCATCTGATTCATCGCGGTGGCGACCTGCTCGGTTTCTTCCTTCTGGCTGCTGACTTCAAGGTTGGTCTGCTCGGTCACCGCCGACAACGACTGCGCTGAGCTTGCCAGCTGTTCGATACCGGCCTGCAAACCACTGACGATATTGCTGAGCCCTGCGCCCATTTGCTGCATGGCTTGCATCAACTGGCCGATCTCGTCACGACGGGTCACTTCAATCGTTGCACTCAAATCGCCCGCGGCGATCTGCTGAGCGACACGGATCACACTGCGCAACGGCGCGACGATCAACCGGGTGATCACCCACGCAGCAATCAGCCCCACCAACAAGGCCAATGCCGAGGAGCCGATGATCAACAGCGAGTTCTTTTTCAGCTCTGCCTGCATCGACTGGTCTTCGGCAACGTAGGCCTGATCCACCCGCTCCACCACTTGAGCGGCGCGCTGGTGGAGCTGCTCGTAGACGGTCTTTTCCTGCGCCAATAACCCGGTGTACTCGGCGAGTTTTTCACTGAAACCGGCGATGTGACCGGCCACTTCATTGAGAACGGTCTGGTACCCCTCATCCTTGATCGTGGTTTTCAGTTGTTCGGCTTGGGTCAGTGCCTGATCGGCTTGCTCGATCTTGCCCTGCCCGCCGCTGTCGTCGCCCTTGCGGCTCTGGTCCAGGCGTACGCGCGCTTCGTTCATGGCCTGCAACATCAGCCGCGAAACCTGGCTGACCTGATTGGCCTGCTCGATGAACTGCGCGCCGTCCTTGCCCGCGGATTCCTTCAAGGTATAGGCACCATCATCGGCGAGCCCGGCCTGCAGCACGTCCAGGTTATTGGCCACGCTGGACACCGACCAACTGGCCATTTCCAGCGCCAGGTCCTTGGCCTGACTCAGCGAGACGAACTCGTCAAAAGCCTTGCGATAAGCCCCCAGAGATTGCTCGACGTCATTCATGACCGGCACGTTGGCCGCTGACTGGGCCTTGAGCTGGGTCGCCAGAGCGATCAGAGCGTCCACCCCTGCGCGCAAGGCGTCCGCGGTTTTCGGATTACCGTGCAAGGCGTATTCCTGCTCGAGCAGGCGAACCTTGAGCAAACCACTGTTGAGCGACGACATCTGCTTGAGCCCGTCGAAGCGCTGACTGATGGTTTGCAGGGACCATACGCCAATGGCCGCCACCAGGGCCGTCAACAGCAGCACCAGTACAAACCCGACACCCAGTTTTTTCGCCATACCGAGGTTGGCAAAACGTCCTTGCACGGCCGAAATCATTGCGCTTAGTCCCCTGCCATTGTCTGTTGATGCAGATTCGCAACGGGCTTGTGCCAGCACAAGTCTCCGGCGTCGGAATAATGGCAAAAAGCTACGCCCGCGTCGTTTTCAGAACGCTTGAGGTCGATCCCGAGCGGTGGCCTGAAAAAACGCCCGAGCGCGAGGATCACAGGCATAGGCGACGTTGATGCGCTGCCAGTCGTGAGCTTGACCAGTCGGACTGAACGCCGTTGCGCAAGACAGCAGAACACCGAAGCGCCGCGCCTGAGTTCGCACCTGAGCGTAGTCGGACTTGCGCGATCGCGCCCAGATGAACAGGCCACCCGCCGGCTTGCCGAAAACCTCCCACTCCGCGTCTTCGAGCACCTGCAAGGCCGCTTCCCTGCCAATGCTTAAACGCTGGCGCTGACGCAGCACCAATTTGCGATAGGCACCACTGGCCAACAGACAAGCCAGCACCGACTCGCTAAACCGCGAAGCCCCCATGCTGCTGATCATCTTGACCTGCGCCAGTCGCGAAATTACATCGGTACTGGCCACTACAAAGCCAACCCGCAACGAACTGCTGAGGGTTTTGGAGTAGCTGCCGACGTAGATCACGTTGTCATCGATGCCCAGTGCCGCAAGGCGTGTGCCGGGACCGCTGTGAAAATCCGCATAGACGTCGTCTTCGATCACCAGCGCGCCATGGTTTTTGGCCAGTTGCAGGACCTGCTGAGCCACCCCCGTGGTCAAACTGCTGCCTGTGGGGTTGTGATAAAAGCTGTTGATGAACAAGCCACGGGGTTTGTACTTCAACAACAGTGCCTCAAGTGCATCGGTATCTGGCCCGCGAGGGGTTCGTGGCACCTCGATCATGCTGACCCCATGCAGCCTGAGCAAATCAAACAACATCGAATAACCGGGGCTCTCCACCACCACGCAATCGCCCGGTTTGAATAGGGTACGCACAATCAGATCGAGCCCATGACTGGCCCCCGCTGTGGTCAGTATTCGGCTTTCATCCACCTCGATACACAGCTGTTTCAGTCGTTTGAGGATCTGCTGGCGCAAAGCAGGCAGACCCAGCGGCGTGCTGTAATTGAACAACCCGGCCATGTCGGTGCGGCAGACCTGGCGTATGGCGTAGCTCAGGTCGTCAGTCTCGCGCCAGCTTTCGGGTAATCCGCCGCAACCCAGTTTCAGTTCACCGACCAGGCCGCTCTGCTGCTCAACCCCTTCGGACCAGGAAAGATCCCGTTGCCCCTGAACGGCCAGCACCGTTGCCGCGACAAAGAAACCCGCCCCGTTGCGCGTCGCCAGTACACCTTGAGCCACAAGCCGTTCACAGGCCTCGATGACACTGGATTGACTGAGCAGATTTATCCGTGCGATTTGCCGCACGGAAGGCAAACGCGTCCCCGGCGACACCTCGTCGCGACGGAGCCAGTCGGCCAATGCGTCGACGATTTGCTGCACGACAGGCACCAATGCCTGTCGATCGATTCTCAACTCCATGAGCAAGCAAACTCCTGTCCGTTTTGCGGGAAACAGTTAATCACAGGAGCGCTCGAGGGGATGTGCGACAACGCCGCCAAAACCCTCAGATCTAATCATTTGAAACACATTGACCGGCGTCTTCAGGGAACCGGAGCCGATCGATAAAAAAACCTGTGGGAGCGGGCTTGCCCGCGATAGCGGTGTATCAGACAACATTGATGTCGACTGACACGCCCTCATCGCGGGCAAGCCCGCTCCCACATGGATTGCGCTTTGACACGCATTACGCGGCCGGCAGCATTAAAACGCCGTAACCCCACCATCCACCGCCAGCGAATGACCGGTGGTGAATGCCGCGCCATCGCTGCACAGATAGAGCACCGCGCTGGCAATTTCTTCGACTTTGCCAATACGCCCGACCGGGTGCATGGCATTGGCGAACTCGCCCTTCTTCGGGTCCGCTTCATAGGCTCGACGGAACATGTCAGTGTCGATCACCGCCGGGCACACCGCATTCACGCGAATCTTTTTCTTGGCGTATTCGATGGCCGCCGATTTGGTCAGGCCGATCACCGCGTGTTTCGAGGCAGCGTAGATGCTCATCTTCGGCGCAGCGCCCAGGCCGGCGACCGAAGCGGTGTTGACGATCGCGCCGCCGCCCTGGGCCAGCAGCAACGGCAGCTGATACTTCATGCACAGCCAGACGCCTTTGACGTTGACGCCGATGATCGCGTCGAACTCATCGATCGTACCGTCGGCCAGTTTGCCTTTCTCGATTTCGATGCCGGCATTGTTGAAGGCATAGTCGAGACGGCCGTAGGTATTCACCACCTCGTCCATCAGATTTTTTACATCGCCTTCCAGCGTGACGTTGCAGCGCACGAAAGTCGCTTCACCGCCCGCGGTGCGAATCAGCGCCACCGTGCCTTCACCACCGGCCGCGTCCAGATCGGCGACCACCACTTTCAAACCTTCGGCGGCGAATGCCAAAGCGGTCGCGCGGCCAATACCATTGGCCGCGCCTGTCACAACGGCAACCTGGCCAGAAAACGTCATGCTCATTGTTATGTCCTCAGAGGGAATGCAGGGGATCGCGTGTGCCCAGTCTAGTCACAGGGGCGTATGTCACGGCAGCACTATCAGAAGGTCGGTTGGGTACCCATGAGTTGCAGTGATAGAACCGCTGCCGTGACTATCACTGCACTGGATCGATGTGCATTCGCAGCGTCAGCCAACCTTGCAGCATCGCCCATGAAGGTCTATCAACAAGACTTCATTCATCTTGAGTGCCTGTCATGACTACCCAGACCAATCGTCAGTTCCTGCTCGCCAAACGTCCCGTGGGGGCGGCCACCCGTGAGACGTTCACCTATCAAGAAGTACCGGTCGGCGAACCGGCGGCGGGTCAGATCCTGGTCAAGAATGAATACCTGTCCCTGGACCCGGCCATGCGTGGCTGGATGAACGAGGGCAAGTCCTACATCCCTCCGGTCGGCATTGGCGAAGTCATGCGTGCATTGGGCGTAGGCAAAGTCGTCGCTTCAAACAATCCGGGTTTCGCCGTGGGGGACTACGTCAATGGCGCCCTCGGCGTGCAGGATTACTTTCTCGGCGAGCCGCGTGGTTTCTACAAGGTCGATCCGAAACTGGCGCCGCTGCCGCGCTATTTATCCGCGCTGGGCATGACCGGGATGACCGCCTACTTCGCCCTGCTCGATGTTGGCGCGCCGAAAGCCGGCGACACCGTGGTGCTGTCGGGCGCGGCTGGCGCGGTGGGCAGTATTGCCGGGCAGATTGCCAAGATCAAAGGTTGCCGGGTGATCGGCATTGCCGGCGGTGCGGACAAGTGCAAGTTCCTGATCGATGAACTGGGTTTTGACGGTGCCATCGACTACAAAAACGAAGACGTGCAGGCCGGCCTCAAGCGCGAATGCCCGAAAGGCGTCGACGTGTATTTCGATAACGTCGGCGGCGATATTCTCGATGCCGTGCTGAGCCGCCTGAACATGAAGGCGCGGGTGGTGATTTGCGGTGCCATCAGCCAGTACAACAACAAGGAAGCGGTCAAAGGCCCGGCCAACTACCTGTCGCTGCTGGTCAACCGCGCGCGGATGGAAGGCTTTGTGGTGATGGATTACGCCGCGCAGTTCGGCGCTGCCGGGCAGGAAATGGCCGGGTGGATGGCCAAGGGGCAGCTCAAGAGCAAGGAAGATATTGTCGAAGGGCTGGAAACATTCCCGGAGACGCTGATGAAGTTGTTCAGCGGTGAGAATTTCGGGAAGTTGGTGTTGAAGGTTTAACCCGATATCTGAAACGACCACAAACAAATGTGGGAGCGGGCTTGCTCGCGAAAGCGGTGTGTCAGTCAACGATGATGTCGACTGATATACCGCCTTCGCGAGCAAGCCCGCTCCCACATTTGATCTTAAGCGTTTGTTTAAGCGAGTTCGGCCACTACAGCCGCCAACGCCTTCGCCGGATCCGCCGCCTGGCTGATCGGACGACCAATCACCAGATAGTCGGAACCGGCGTCCAGCGCCTGACGCGGGGTAAGGATACGGCGTTGATCGTCCTGGGCACTGCCCGCCGGACGAATCCCCGGGGTCACCAGTTGCAACGACGGGTGAGCGGCTTTCAAGGCCTGGGCTTCCAGGGCCGAGCAGACCAGACCGTCCATCCCGGCTTTTTCCGCCAGCGCGGCCAGGCGCAGCACCTGCTCCTGTGGCTCGATGTCCAGACCGATACCCGCCAGATCCTCACGTTCCATGCTGGTCAGCACGGTCACGCCGATCAACAGCGGTTTCGGGCCGCTGCGCTGATCGAGCACTTCACGGCAGGCGGCCATCATGCGCAGACCGCCGGAGCAGTGCACATTGACCATCCACACGCCCATTTCCGCGGCGGCCTTGACGGCCATGGCGGTGGTGTTCGGAATGTCGTGGAACTTGAGGTCCAGGAACACTTCGAAGCCTTTGTCGCGCAGGGTGCCGACGATTTCCGAGGCGCAACTGGTGAACAGTTCTTTACCGACTTTGACCCGGCACAGCTTCGGGTCCAATTGATCGGCCAGCTTCAGTGCGGCGTCACGGGTAGGGAAATCCAGGGCGACGATGATAGGCGTCTGGCAGGCGGACATGAGTGGGCTCTCAGGCAAGTCGAAATCGGCGCGCATTGTAGCGGAACCAGCGCCGCTGCGGGACCCGATGATCGGTAATTCGTCGTCGCGGCTTAGACAAGACTAGCTGCTGCGGCAATTGTGTCGAGTTCGGTACATACACGACACGCCCACAACACCCTTCAACGCTACCCTCGGCAGCCGCAACAGGTCCTACAGCACTTCCCGCCTCACGGCCGGACGCCTATGCTGAAGCCACAACCTCGCAGCCTATCTTTGTGGTTGGCAGCCTATCTGGCAGATGAACGCACGCATGCACAACTCCCCAGCACCTCTGAACGACGATCAAAAAGCGCCGGCCGACGATAAACGCTGGAGCATTCGCGCCCTGATCGTCGACGATGACGTCCCGATCCGTGAACTGATGATCGACTACCTGGCCCGGTTCAATATCCACGCCAGCGGTGTCACCGATGGCGCCGCCATGCGTCAGGCGCTGCAAGCCGAGCATTTCGACGTGGTGGTGCTCGACCTGATGCTGCCCGGCGAAGACGGCTTGTCGTTGTGCCGCTGGTTGCGCGCAGAATCGGACATCCCGATCCTGATGCTCACCGCCCGCTGCGAACCCACCGACCGGATCATCGGCCTGGAACTGGGCGCCGACGACTACATGGCCAAGCCATTCGAACCGCGGGAACTGGTCGCGCGAATCCAGACGATTCTGCGTCGGGTGCGCGACGACCGCACCGAACAGCGTGCGAATATTCGCTTCGACACCTGGCGCTTGAACAGCGTGCTGCGCCAGTTAATCGCCGCCGATGGCCTGGTGGTGCCGTTGTCCAACGCCGAGTTCCGTTTGCTCTGGGTGTTCATCGAACGTCCGCGCCGGGTACTCAGCCGCGAACAACTGCTGGACGCCGCCCGTGGTCGCTCGATCGAAGCCTTTGACCGCAGCATCGATTTGCTCGTCTCGCGTCTGCGCCAGAAACTCGGTGATGACCCGAAAGCCCCACAACTGATCAAGACCGTTCGCGGCGAGGGTTATCTGTTCGACGCACGAGACATCGGTTGATGCGTGCGCGCTTCGATACGCTGTTCGGCCGCCTGTTTGGCGTGCTGCTGCTGGCGATCGTACTGGCGCACGTGTTGGCGTTCCTCTGGTTCAGGCATTACGGGCCACCGCCTCCCCCTCCTCCGCCGTCGGAATTTTCCGAGCGCTTCGACGGACAACGCCCACCACCGGACCCGCGCTTCGGCAACCGGCCGCCACGGCCGTGGTTCGGTGGGCCGCTGGTGCCGCTGACCTTTCAGTTTGTCTCGCTGATCATCGCCGCCTGGTACGGCGCCAAGCTGCTGACCCGCCCGATTCAACGCCTGAGCGACGCCGCCGAGCGCCTGAGTGAAAATCTCGACAGTCCACCGCTGGATGAGTCGGGGCCACGGGAAGCGCGACAAGCGGCGCACACGTTCAATCTGATGCAGCAACGCATTCTTCAACAAGTGCAGCAGCGCTCGCGGATGCTCGGCGCAGTGTCCCATGACCTGCGCACGCCGCTGTCGCGACTCAAGCTGCGGCTGGAGAAGATCGACGACGACAAGCTGCAAGGCCAGATGCGTCAGGACCTGGACGACATGATCAGCATGCTCGATTCCACCCTCACCTACCTGCACGAACAACGCACCAGCGAGGCGCCACAATGGATGGATGTGCAGGCGTTGGTGGAATCCCTGAGCGAAAACGCCCAGGACCAGGGTTCCAATGTCCAGGCCAGCGGCCATTGCGCGCCGTTGCAGGTTCAGCCGATGGCCTTGCGCTCATGCATCAATAACCTGCTCGACAACGCCTTGCGTTATGCCGGGGACGCGCTGATCACGCTTGAGGACAGCCGCGAGGAACTAGTGATTAAGGTCATCGACCATGGCCCGGGTATCGCGGCGGATAAACGTGAAGCGGTGTTCGAACCGTTCTTTCGCCTGGAAGGTTCGCGTAATCGCAACTCCGGCGGCGTCGGTCTGGGCATGACCATCGCCCGGGAAGCAGCGGAGCGTCTGGGTGGGCAGTTGAGCCTGGAAGAGACCTCCGGGGGAGGCCTGACGGCGGTCATCCGCCTACCCCGTCTCTAAGCCACAACGACTCTCCTGTGGGAGCGGGCTTGCCCGCGATAGCGGTCTGACAGCCAACATCGATGTTGAATGTGCCGGCCTCATCGCGGGCAAGCCCTAATGCCGGTCAGTTAAGCGAATGAACCGCTTTTCGTAGGAGCCAGGCTTGCCGGCGAAGGCGCTCTTAAGGACGCCTTCGCCGGCAAGCCTGGCTCCTACAGGTCCGATTTACCCTTAACTGACTGGCATTAGGGCAAGCCCGCTCCCACAGGATTTGAGCCTGACCAATACTTGTGTGTACCGGACGGTACAAACCCCACATACCCACGACACCTTATCCCTTGAGGCTGCATAAGCCGGTGTACCCACCGGTTTCCCATTCCAAGGAGTGAGCACAATGATCGGTAGTGTCAGTAACTACACGAGCTATACCAGCACCAGCAGCACCTCCACCAACAGTGCCCGCAGCCAGCAATTCCAGAAAGACCTGCTCGCCAAACTCGACAGCAACAGCGATGGCGCAGTGGATCAGGACGAGCTCACGAGCGCTCTGTCGCAGAAAACCGATGACGGCCTGCTGGTCAGCCTGAGCAAAAACTTCAGCGACCTGGACAGCGACGAAAGCGGCAGCCTGAGCAGCGAGGAAATGGCCGCGATGGCCCCTGCGCCACCGCCACCGCGCGATCAGGCGCCAAGCACCGAACTGGCCGATGCGCTGATCAGCGCTTTGGACACTGACGGCGACGGCGCCATCAGCAGCGATGAACTGAGCAACGGCCTGACCAATGCCGGCAGCACGGCCGACAGCGCAGAAATCTTCTCGGCCCTGGACAAGAACGAAGACGGTACCGTCAGCCAGGACGAACTCGTCGCCAGCCTGACCCCACCGCCACCACCACCTCAGCAGGTGTCCAGCGAAGAGCTGTTCAGCCAGCTCGATACCGACAGCGACGGCAGTGTCACAGCCACCGAGCTGAGCAGCGCCCTGGCCAGCGACAGCACCTCGTCGACCAGCACCGACACCAGCGCCGCATTGCTCAAGGTGCTCGATAGCGACAGCAGCGGCGGCGTCAGCAGCGATGAACTGAAAGCCGCCCTGCAAGCCGGTCGCGAGCAGAACACTGACAGCTCCACCGATCAGCTCAACGTGACCGAAGCCCTGAACAAAATGATCGCCAACCTGAGCAAGCAGTACTCGCTCGACAACGTGGCGACCGTGGGCAAATACCTGAACGAGGCGACCTGAGTCGAAAGCTTCGCGGGCAAGCCTCGCTCCTACGGATGTACGTGGCATCAGCGCCCCTATACATCCGTAGGAGCGAGCGGTGCGGCGATCCGACTTGCCCGCGAAGAGGCCCTAAGCCCCAACAAAAAACCAGGGCTGGCGATATTCACCCCGGGCCTGTTTTTTGCTCCAGAGACACAGGTTTGTAGATCAAAAGATCGCAGCCTTCGGCAGCTCCTACGCGGGATTGTGCTCAACCGCGATAGGGCGGTGAACACCGAATCCGTAGGAGCTGCCGAAGGCTGCGATCTTTTGACCTTCAAAACCCCAAACAACAAAAAGCCCACCATTTCTTTCCAAAGAAATGGCGGGTTTTGTACGTTTAGATCACACGGTATCCACCTTCAATGAATGGTCATTGAGCATGCCGTTGATGATCGTCGCGGTATCGTGACCACCAGCAATCACCCCATCCGCCCCCGGCGTGACGCCGTAGTGGCTGGCCAGGTTCACACCCGCCAGGTCGATGGTCTGGTTCGGCGTGGCGCCGGCCATGGCGCTGACGTCGATGCTGGTGATCACTGACGCGCCACTGCCGCTGACGGTGAAGTGCAGGTAATCATCCAGCGATGCCGCGGTGCCGTTTTCGCCTTGCAGCAGTTGCGACAGGTCGAGTTTGTCGGTGCCTGGGGTGAAGTCGGTGATGACGTCGTGGCCGCTGTTGCCTTTGAGCCACTGGAAGGTGTCCGCGCCGCTGCCGCCGGTGAGGGTGTTGTTGCCGAGGCCACCGATGAGGAAGTCGTCGCCGCCCCCGCCATTGAGCACATCGTTACCCAAACCGCCGTTGATGATGTTGCTGTTGTTGTTCCCCATGAGGCTGTCGTTGAAGTTCGAGCCGGTGAGGTTTTCGATACCGGTCAGGGTGTCAGTGCCAGCGCCAAGGGTGTTTTGCGCGGTAACCAGACCCAGGTCGACGGTGACTCCGGCGGTGGCGTGGGCATAGCTCGCGGTGTCGTTGCCGGTGCCGCCGTCGAGCAGGTCGTTGCCGGCGCCGCTGAACAGCAAGTCGTTGCCGGCGCCGCCGTGCATCTCGTTGTTGCCTGAACCTGCGGTGAGCACGTCGTTGCCGTCGCCGGCATTGATGACGTTGTTGCCAGCGCCCGCCACCAGTACGTCGTCACCCGAAGTGCCGGTCAGCGTATGGCCATCCTGATAGCTGATGGTCACATTGGCCGAGTCGCTGCCGCCGTGGTTGTCGTTGGCGGTGTAGGTGCCGTGGAAGTCCGGCGTGGTGGCCTGGGCTCCGGCGTAGTTGACGGTCATGGTCAGCTGGTAGTTTTCCGCCCCCTTCCCGCTGTTGCCCGGACCGCCGTCGTCGATGTTGGTGATGTGGATCTGGTACGTGCCGTCCGCTGTGGCAGTGATGGTCTGGCCGTCGGCGATGGCAGTGAAAGCACCGCCGTTGACCGAGTACTCCATGGTGACGTGGCCGGCCGCCAGGTTGTGGTCCAGGTTGAGGGTTTCACCCTGTTTGAGGTTGACGGTGATCCGGTCCTCATCATTGGTATTGTTGGCGTTGACCGACCCCAGTGCCCCGCTGACCACCAGCACCGCCGTCATGGCCACGGTGTTGGCGACGAATGCGCTGCGGGCGATGGTGACTGCCTGGACGTTGTTGCCGGTGAAGCTGAAGTTCGGGTTGGTGCCGGTAAAGTCCGCGCCCTTGATCACCCACCCGGTATTGAAGGTGGTCGGCGATGCAGTGAGCGGATCGCCATTGACGTCGGTGTCGTTGGCCAGCAGCAGTTCGCCCGGCAGCACAATGCTGCCCGACAGCACGTTGGTGATGACGTGATCATCGACCGCCACCGGTGGTGTGTTCGGAATCACGTTGATCACCAGAGTGGAGCTGGCCAGATCGCCGTCGTTGTCGCTGGCGGTAAAGCCGATGTTTTCAGTGATCACCGCGGCCGTGGTTTTCTGCGAGAGGTAGGTGTATTCGCCGGTGTCGAGGTTTACCACCAGGGTGCCGCTGTTGTCGGTGGCAATGCTCAGGGTGTTATTGGCGGTGTTGAACGTGCCGTGGTTCGCACCGCCGCTGAAGCTCAGCGAACCCTGATTGCTGTTGGCTTTCGGGTCATAGGTGTAGGTGGTGCCATCGATCGTAATCGATTTGATGAATCCGCCATCGGCGCCAAATGTACCGCCCTCGCCCAACAACGAACCGGTGACCGGCGCGCCTTGCACGGTGCCCGAGAGTACCGAGTTGAGCTGATTGAGGTCGGTCACTATCACGGCGTCGGTGTCGGTGTGCGTGCTACCGTCATAGGCCACTGGATCGAGGCTGGCGTTACTGACGCCACTGCCCAGGCCGATGGCGTAGTTCTTGATGTCATTGGCGTCGAGGAAGGCTTTGAGCGCGGTCTCGTCCGCGGTGCCGATGTCGCCTTCGTTGGGTTTGCCATCGGAGAAGAAGTAGCCGACGTTCTGCGCCCCGATCAGTTTGCCCGAGGTGTTGAACGCGGTTTGCATGGTCGCCACGGCTGCGTCGTAGTTGGTGCCGCCGCCCTCGCTGAGACCAGCGATGAGCGACTTGGCGGTCGCCACATCGACCCACACAGAGGTCAGGTCCGTGGCGCTGCTGCTGAAGGTGACGATCTGCACTTTCACATCGCCGAGGTCGTCATACTTGTCGAGCAATGCGCTGATCGCCTGCTTGGCCAGGTCCAGCCGCGACAGACCCGACACACCGGAAGGGTCGACCATGCTCCCGGACACATCGATCACCAGCAGCAGGTTGGAGTCGATCTGCACCGCGGGCACCGAACGGTCCGAGGCAACGGCTTTGGGCACGTCATCGACGATGCTGACCACAAGGGTGCCGGTGGTGCTGTTGCCCACGGCATCGGTGGCGGTGTAGGTGAAGCTTTCGTTCAGGGTGTTCGCGCCGTCGTTGGCGTTGGGCGAAGTTTTCGGCGCCGAAGTCAGGGTGTAGGTATAGCTGCCGTCGGGGTTGAGCAGGATCTGCCCGTAGGTTCCGGTGGCGCTGCCGACCAGGGTGTAAGTGATCGCGCCACTGGCACCGGTGACCGCACCGACCAGCGTACCGGAGCCGGTTTCACCGCTGTTGCCAGGCTCGCTGCCAGTGACCGTGCCTGCTGCCAGGTCCTGGCCGTCCCGGGTCAAATCCAGGGCTTTTTCGTAGACCGTCACGTCGGTATCGGTGACCGTTACAAGGCAGTTGTTGGACACGTCGATGGTCAGGGTGGTGGTGCTTTCATCACCATCAGCATCGCGCACGGTGTAGGTGAACACATCCGTGGCGCCTGGTTCGCCGACCGAGTTGGGGTTGCTGTGGTACACGGCATTACCGTTGGCATCCAGTGTGAGATAGCCGTAGGTGCCGTTGATTTGGCTGTTCAAGCCGCCGATGGCCGAAGTCGAGGTGTCGCTGCCGGCGCGCACGCCGACCACTGCACCTCCCAACGCCGGGCCGTCAGCACCGAGCACATCGTTGTGCAGCACATTCCCGCTGACGGTCCCGCCCTCTACCACCGAGACTGAGTCGCAGTGCGCAGTCGGCACGTCATCGACGATGTTGATCACGATGGTACTGGTGACGCTGTTGCCTAGAGAATCGGTGGCCTGATAGGTGAAGCTTTCACTCAGGGTGTTCGGTCCGTCATGCGCGTTGGGAGTGGTCGCTGGTGCGGAAATCAGGGTGTAGGTGTAGCTGCCATCCGGGTTGAGCAGGATTTGCCCGTAGGTCCCAGTGGTGTTACCGACCAATGTGTAAGTGATCGCGCCAGTGGCGCCGGTGACGGAGCCGGCCAAGGTGCCGCTGGCGGTTTCGCCGGTATTGCCAGGCTCACTGCCGGTAACCGTGCCCGCCGCCAGGTCCTGTCCATCCTTGGTCAAATCCAGCGCTTTTTCGTGAACCGTCACGTCATTATCGGGGACCACTACGAGGGAGCAGTCGGCCACGTTAATGGTAATGGTCGTGGTGCTTTCATCGCCATCGGCATCGCGCACGGTATAGGTGAACACATCCGTGGCGCCCGGTGCGCTGACAGAGTTTGGATTGCTGTGGTACACGGCGTTGCCGTTGGCATCCAGAGTCAGGTAGCCGTAGCTGCCGTTGATTTGCGTGTTCAAGCCGCCGATGGCCGACGTCGAGGTGTCGCTACCGGCGCGTACGCCGACCACTGCACCACCCGACGCAGGGCCGTCAGCACCGAGCACATCGTTGCCCAACACATTACCGCTGACTGTCCCGCCCTCCGCCACCGCAACTGCATCGGCGTGGGCGGTGGGTACGTCATCGACGATGTTGATCACGATGGTACTGGTGACGCTGTTACCCAAGGGATCGGTCGCTTGATAGGTGAAACTTTCGCTCAGGGTATTCGGCCCGTCGTTGACGTTGGGCGTGGTCGCTGGCGCGGAAGTCAGCGTGTAGGTGTAGCTGCCATCCGGATTGAGCAGGAGTTGCCCATAAGTCCCGGTGGCGCTGCCGACCAGGGTGTAGGTGATCACGCCAGTGGTGCCGGTGACCGAGCCGACCAACGTGCCGGAGGCGGTTTCACCGGTGTTGCCGGGCTCGCTGCCGGTGACCGTGCCCGCTGCCAGGTCCTGGCCATCCTGGGTCAAATCCAGGGCTTTTTCGCTAACCGTCACGTCGGTATCGGTGACCGCCACGAGGGTGCAATCGGCCACGTTGATGGTGATGGTCGTGGTGCTTTCATCGCCATCGGCATCGCGCACGGTGTAGGTGAACACGTCCGTGGCGCCCGGCGCGCTGACCGAGTTCGGGTTGCTGTGATACACCGCGTTGCCATTGGCATCCAGCGTCAGGTAGCCATAGCTGCCGATGATTTGCGTATTCAGGCCACCGATGGCTGAAGTCGAAGTGTCGCTGCCGGCGCGCACGCCAACCACCGCACCACTGAGTGCCGGGCCGTCGGCACCACCGACGTCATTGTCCAGCACGTTGCCCGAGGCCGTTGCGCCCTCGTCTATCGTGGCGAGATCAGGATTGGCGGTGGGCAAGTCATCGACGATGTTGACGTTGATCTGCCCCAATGCCGTGCTGCCATCGACGTCGGTGGCGACGACGTTGAGGTTCTCGGTGATGCTGTTGGTGCCGTCGGCGTTCGGGTGGGTTTCGTTATCCGTCAGGGTGTAGCTGTAGCTGACAACGCCGGTCGTACTGTTGAAACCGGTGATGGTCAGCGTATTGCCGAGCGCAGTAACAATCGATTGCGGGAAACCTGCGGCCACACCGTTGGTGACCACCGCGATGCCGCCCACCGTCAGGGTTTGCAAACCGTCGAGGGCGGTGACGGTGAAGGTGCCGCTTTGAGTCAAGGCTGGCGTGTTGGGGCTGGTGCCGTCGCTGAGGTTTTTCTCATAAACGTTGAGTTCACCGCCGTTGACGTTCAGGCCATCGAGGGTCACTGGGTCATCGTTGTTCTGGATGTTCAGCACCAGCGTCGCGGTGCTGGTATCGCCATCGGAATCGGTGAGGGTGTAGACGAAATTCTCGGTAGCGTTGCCACCGCCGTTCAAGGCTTTGAAGTCCGCATCGTTGGTGTTCAGGGTGTAGGTGTACGTGCCGTTGGCGTTGAGTACCAGGGTGCCGTACGTCCCGTTGAACGTGCCGCCGATGACCGGCCCGCTGTCGGGGCCGGTGGCAATGCGGTCAGCGCCCTGGAGGTCGTTGGGCAGCACGCTGCCGGTCAGGGTCAGCAGGGTTTCCGAGGCGGTATTGGCGTTGGTGTCGTCGACCGCTTTGGGCACATCGTCAGTGATGTTGACGTCCAGCGAACCGGTGGCGGTATCGCCGTTGCTATCACTCGCGACCACGGTGAACTGTTCGCTGAGGTTGTTGGCGCCGTCGCCAGCCGAGTGGGTTTCGTTGCCAACCAGGGTGTAGCTGTAACTCACCACGCCGGTGGCCGGGTTGTAACCGGTGATCGTCAGGGTGTTGCCCAGTTGCGTGGTGATCGACTGCGGAAAACCGGCGGGCACACCGCCACTGATCACGTTGATCCCGCCGATGTTCAGGCTGGTCAGCCCGTCAGCCGCAATGACTGTGAATGTGCCGTTTTGAATCAGTGCTCCGGGGTTGCTGGCTGAACCGTCCGCCAGATGGGCTTCATTGAGGGTCAGTTCGCCCCCCGCCGCCGACAGGCCAATGAGGGTGACCGGGTTATTCAGCGCGCCGGTCCCACCTGCACCACCCGCACCGTTATCGCCATTGCCCGGATCAGCGTCTCGGCGCGCCAAGGGGAATTCGGGAATACCGTTGAAGCCCGCGGTGGGGAAACCAATGATGGGATCGACCCGGCCCGCCACTTCCTCCAGCAACACAAAACTGTGACCGCCGCCCAATCCACCCGGCGCGCCCGAGGCGCCCGGTCCGGCGGCAGTGGCTTCACCTGTTTGAGTCGGGTCGGCGCCAGCGGCAATGGCTTTTTGCAGTTGCTCGACATCGGTCAGTTGCGCCTGGCTCGGTGTTACTGCGTCGGCGGTCTCCACGTGTGGGACCTGATGCGCCAGTAATTGGGTCGTCATCTGCAGGCTGCTGTCACGCCCCAGGGTCAGCTCCTGGCCATTTTTCAACTGCACCGCCACCGCGCCTTCGGCCCCGGTGACCAGTTGCTCGCCGGCAAACAGCCGATCGCCCTCGACCAGAGTGCGTCGGGTGCCATCACCCGCCACTGCGTACACCTGACCGATGACCTTACTGACGATACCGATGAGCGTTGCCATGTGCATTTCCTCCGCTGCCAACTGCTGTCGGCATCCTGTTTGCGCGAAGACGTGCTCATGGTTCAGGCAGGTTGCCTGGCGGATTGTTTGCCGAGAAAGCGTTTACCTGAGGTAAACCGCTGCCTCCCGACATTCTCGCCAGGCGTGTCGCTCGCAAGGGGGATTCCTGGATCGGGATAAAACCCTCTGCAATCAATGGCATCGGGGTCCACTTCCAAAATAACCGCCCTGTTAACGATGCGTAACGGTTTTGAATCACTCGAGCGACAAAAAATTGTCGCCTCTAAACCGTCTCGCTTCCCTCCCCTCCAGCACTTCTTCGCCCTGTGTCGAAAAGTGAATGGAACTTTCCTAAAGCCCGTCGATGCTCTGAGAGCTCACAAAAACAAGGCTTTCGCATTGAACAATGTGCTGGATTTTTCAGAGCGCATAAGTTTTTTTCGGCATAAGACTTATGAGAAATCCTTCTTAGCTTCTCTTCAGGATGTTCTTAGCTCTGTTGTAACAAGCGTGAGACGGTTTCGCTTAAAAATAACGTCAAATATTTGGCGACTCACTAAGTACCATCAGGAATCAGGGAGAGGCATCCATGCGCGTTTTAACCCCCCTCTGCAGCGCGATTTTGCTGGCCATGGCCTGCACTTCTCAGGCTCAGGCGATGTCATTGACCGAGGCGATCCAGAGCACCATTGCGACCCACCCGGAACTGTCGTCGCGGGTCGATGCCCGGCTCTCGGCCGACGAGCAGATTAAAGTCGCCAAAGGGGGCTTTTATCCATCGGTGGATTTGAACGCCGGCTACGGGCGCGGGTACAGCGATAACACCACCACTCGGGCGCAGGGCAACCACCACACCGAAATCCTCACCTACACCCAATCGGAACTGCGCCTGCGGCAGATGCTGTTCGACGGCTTCAACACCTCCAACGAGGTCGCGCGCACCAAAGGCGTGGCCAACTCGCGAGCCTATTACGCTCAGGGCACCGCTCAGGACCTGGCCCTGCGCACCGTCGAGGTTTACCTCGAAGTGCTCAAGCGCCGCGAACTGGTGACCCTGGCCAAGAACAACCTGCAAGCGCACATGCGGGTCAACGATCAGATCGGCCTGCGCACCGAACGTGGGGTTGGCAGCAACGCCGACTCCGACCAGTCCACCGCTCGCCGGGCGCTGGCGCAAAACAACCTCGACACCGCCGAAGTCGATCTGGCCGATGCCGAGACGAATTTCTACAGCGTCGTGGGGCGCATGCCCGATGAACTCGAAGCGCCGCCATCGACCCGCGGCGAATTGCCCGCCACCCTTCCGGAAGCCCAGCAGAGCATGGTGGAAAACAACCCGTACCTGAAATCCGCCCAGGCCGATGTGCAATCGGCCGAGAGCCAGTACGAAGTCTCCAAGTCGCCGTTCTACCCGCGTTTTGACGCTGAAGCGGCGGTGGGCGCGAATAACAATATTCAGGGCGACGAAGGCCACGACAACGAATGGCGAGTGGGTGTGGTGATGAACTACAACCTGTTCCGCGGCGGCAGCGACAAGGCCCGACTGGCCTCCAATGCGCACCAGATCAACCAGGCGCTGGACATCCGCAACAACGCCCTGCGCCAGCTCAACGAGAACATCCACCTGGCCTGGAACGCCATGCTCAACGCCAAGAAACAAACCCCGACCGCCCGTGAATACGCCGAAACCACCACCCGTGTGCGGGCCGCGTATCAGGATCAGTTCGGCCTTGGTCAACGGACCTTGCTCGACTTGCTCGACAGTGAAAACGAGCTCTACAACGCCAACCGCCGCTACACCGAAGTGCGCTACACCGAGGAGTTTTCGATGTACCGCGTGCTGGCGAATATGGGTCAGTTGCTGAGCAAACAACGGGTGGTGCTGCCCGCCGATGCGATCGCCTCCACCGAAGTGAAAAACGAAGCTCGTTTGCCTGAACTGAAATGAAGTAACCCCGTGTAGGAGCTGCCGAAGGCTGCGATCTTTTGATTTTGTTTTTCAAGATCAAGATCAAAAGATCGCAGCCTTCGGCAGCTCCTACAGGGAGATATGTAGATATTTATGCCAATTGCCGCAGCGCAACGGGAGCGATCAAGTGACCAGCATGGAAACCGGCAACACTGGCGTCGATCCGCGTCTGAGCTTCGATGACCCGCTTCTGGACGGTCTGTTGATCCTCTGCAAACTTCATGGCGCGACGGTCAGTCGCGCCAGCCTGAGTGCCGGGCTGCCAATGGCACACCAACGTTTGAGCCTGGACCTGCTGCCGCGCGCAGCGGCCCGGGCCAGTTTGCAGGCGCGTGTGTTGCGCCGTGAACTGGGGGAGATTTCCGCGCTCAACCTGCCTGTGATGCTGATCCTCAACCATGGCCGCTGCGCAATCTTGCGTCGCTTCGGCAATGACGGTCAGGCACTGATTCTGCCGAGCGAAGCCGACGGTGGAGAACAATGGGTCAGCACGGACGAGCTGGCCACCAACTACAGCGGCCAGGCCTTGTTCGCCCGGCCGCGGCATGAACTCGAAGACTTGCGCGCGCCGCTGGTGCCGCGAGTCGAGGCGTGGTTTCGCGACACGCTGAAGTTGTCGAAGTGGCTGTACAGCGATGCGATTCTGGCGAGTTTTCTGATCAACCTGCTGGGCCTGATGGTGCCGCTGTTCGTGATGCAGACCTACGACCGGGTGGTGCCGAACCAGGCCACTTCAACGTTGTGGGTGCTGTCGATCGGCTTGCTGATCGGCACCGGGTTCGAATTGGTGCTACGGGTGGTTCGTGCGCACTTGCTGGACACCGCCGGGAAGAAAACCGACGTGATTCTTTCGGCGACCTTGTTCGAACGCATCACCGGCATGGCGATGAAAGCGCGGCCAGCGACCATCGGCGGTTTCGCCCAGAGCATTCATGACTTTCAGGGCCTGCGGGAATTTCTCACCGCCGTCACCCTGACCAGCCTGATCGACCTGCCCTTCGCGGTGTTGATGCTGGTGGTGATCGGCCTGCTTGGTGGCTGGCTGGTGGTGATTCCGCTGTTGGCGTTCCCCATCACGATCATCTTTGCCATGGTGATCCAGTCACGTCTGCGCGACACCGTGCAGAAGAGTCTGAGCCTCGGCGCCGAACGCCAGGCCCTGCTGATCGAAACCCTCGGCGGCCTGGAAACCCTCAAGGCGTGCAGCGCCGAAAGCGAACGCCAACACAAATGGGAAAGCACCCACGGCGCCCTCACCCGCCTCGACAGCCATGCGCGCAACCTCTCGGCGCTGGCCACCAATGGCACGCTGTTCATCCAACAGTTCTCCGGCATGGCGACCATCGTCGCCGGCGTCTACAGCATCATTGCCGGCAACCTCAGCGTCGGCGCTCTGGTAGCGACCTACATGCTCGGCAGCCGCGTGCTCGCGCCGCTGGGACAAATCGCCGGGCTGATCACCCGTTATCAGCAAGCGCAACTGACCATGAAAAGCACCGATGCGCTGATGTCGTTGCCGCAAGAACGTGACGCCAAACAGCGACCATTGGAGCGCACGCAACTGCAAGGCGCACTCGACGTCAGCGGCGTGACGTTTCACTACAACGGCCAGAATGCTCCGGCCCTGGCCAACGTCAGCTTCAGCATGAAACCCGGCGAACGGATCGGCATCATCGGCCGCAGCGGTTCGGGCAAAAGCACGTTAGCGCGGCTGGTGATGGGGTTCTATGCGCCGGAAGAAGGCCAGTTGCTGCTCGATGGCCTGGACCTGCGACAACTGGACGTCGCCGACCTGCGCCAACAGATCGGCTACGTTGCCCACGACCTGCCGCTGCTGGCCGGCAGCCTGCGCGACAACCTGACCCTCGGCGCGCGCTACATCAGCGATGCCCGGATGCTTGAAGTCGCTGAACTGACCGGCGTCACCGAACTGGCTCGTCAACATCCCCAAGGCTTCGACCGGCCGGTAGGCGAACGCGGTCAATTGCTGTCGGGCGGTCAACGCCAAGCGGTGTTGCTGGCGCGGGCCTTGTTGCTCGACCCGCCGATCATGCTGCTCGACGAACCCACCAGCGCCATGGACAACAGCAGCGAAGACGTCCTGCGGCAAAAACTCCACGGCTGGATTCAGGGCAAAACCCTGCTGCTGGTCACTCACCGCACCTCGATGCTCAGCCTGGTGGACCGGTTGGTGGTGCTGGACAACGGGCGGATCGTCGCCGACGGCCCGAAAGAAGCGGTCATCGATGCATTGCGCAAGGGCCGTGTCGGCTCTGCGACGGTTTAGGAGTTGCCCATGTCTGATTCATCGTCCGCGTCATCAAAGGACAGAGGCTACTTTGGCAGTTTCAGCAAAAGCGCCGAAAGCGAATTCATGCCGGAAACCGCCGGCGCCTCGTTGCAGGATTCGCCGCGCTGGTCGCGGATCACCGTGTGGCTGGCAGCGGCGTTGCTGATCACCGCGCTGGTCTGGGCCAAATTCGCCGTGTTGCAGGAAGTCACCACGGGCGAAGGCAAGGCGATTCCGTCGAGCAAGATTCAGGTGATCCAGAACCTGGAGGGTGGCATCGTCACGGAAATCTTCGTGCGCGAAGGGCAAATGGTGAACAAGGGCGACACGTTGCTGCGCCTGGATGACACGCGTTTTCTGTCGAACAAAGGTGAAAGCGAAGCGGACCGCTATGCACTGACCGCGCAGGTCGAACGGCTGTCCGCCGAAGCGGAAGGCCGGCCATTCAAGTTGTCCGCGGAAGTGATCGCCAAGGCGCCGCAAGTGGCCGAGGACGAACGCTCGCTGTATGAACAACGCCAGCGCCGACTGGCCAGTGAACAGCGCACATTGACCGAACAACTTCGGCAGAAAACCCAGGAGTTGGCAGAATTCCGTTCCAAACAGGGCCAGTTCAGTTCCAGCCTGGCACTGCTGCAACAAGAGATGAACATGTCGGCGCCGTTGGTGGGCACCGGGGCGGTTTCGCCGGTGGAAATCCTGCGGCTCAAACGCAGCGCGGTGGAGATCCGCGGCTCGCTGAACGCCACGACCCTGGCGATTCCCCGTGCCGAATCAGCGATCAATGAGATCAAAAGCAAGATCGACGAATCCGAACAATCCTTCCGTTCAGACGCGGCGAAAGAGCTGAATGAGAAACGCACCGACCTGTCGAAAATCACCGCCTCGAGCATTGCCATCGACGACCGCGTGACGCGCACCACCGTGGTGTCGCCGGTTCACGGCATTATCAAAATGCTGAAGGTCAACACCATCGGTGGCGTGGTCCAGCCGGGTAACGACATGGTGGAAATCGTGCCGCTGGAAGACAACCTGCTGATCGAAGCCAAGGTCCGCCCTCAAGACGTGGCGTTCCTGCACCCGGGCCAGAAAGCCATGGTCAAGTTCAGCGCTTACGACTACACGATTTATGGGGGGTTGAGTGCGAAGCTGGAGCTGATCGGGGCGGACACCATCACCGATGACAAGGGCAACAGCTTTTATCTGATTCAAGTGCGCACCGACAAGAATCACTTGGGCGGAGATGCGAAACCGCTGCTGATCATTCCGGGGATGGTGGCGACGGTGGACATTATTACCGGGGAGAAAAGCGTGCTGGATTATTTGCTTAAACCGGTGTTGAAAGCGCGGACTGAGGCGATGCGCGAAAGATAGGCTGGACGCGGTCCTGTGGCGAGGGGGCTTGCCCCCGTTCGGCTGCGAAGCAGTCGTAAAACCGATTGATGCGATTTACCTGATACAACGGGGTTGAATGGTTTTTGGGGCCGCTTCGCGACCCAACGGGGGCAAGCCCCCTCGCCACAGGGGATCATCGCCCGTGATTTTTCTGATAGGTCTCCTCCCCCATCGCCGCAATCTGCCCCTCGATCAACGCCTCGAATGGCTTCAACAACGGCTCAAAACTGACGGGGGACTCAAGCGTTTGCAACGCCTGCACAATCGCCTCCACCGTCGACAACGCTCCCGGCCCCGGAGCTTTGCGCAGGCGATAACGCGACACCCCGCCCTCGGCCAATGTCACTCTGGGCAACGCCGCCAACAATGGATTGAGGTGCAGCATTTTGCGCGCCTTGCGCCAGGTGCCATCCGGAACCACCAGCAGCAGCGGCTCATCATTAGCGGTGTAGGTCTGCATCGGCTGCGCCTCCTCGCCGGGAAACAGCAACCGTGCCTGATAGCCCGGCTGATTCAACAACGCCGGCAAATCCTCGAACACCTCGCCAACAATCAACTCGGCATTCTTCAACCCCTGCGCAGCCAATCGCGCGGTGTTCAGCGCGTGGTTCACTTCGCTTGGATGCTGAAGCAGCAACACCCGAGTGCGACTGTCGAGGCTCGGGATCAGCGGGCACAGGCAATGGGTTTGCGGGCGCAGACAGCGTGGGCATTGGATTCTGGACATCGCTTCTTTTTCCTTTAAGCGGCCTGATTGAGCTGCGCTTTGAGCAGGTCGCGGAAGGTCTGGATCAGCGGTTCGCGGCTGCGACCACGGCGCACGATCATCGAGAACGGTGCCTGATAACCGAACGTCGCTGGCAGCAACACGCGCAAATCCCCTTTGTCGGCCCAAGCCTGGGCGTAGTGCTCCGGCAGGTAACCGATGTAGGCGCCGGACAGCACCAGAATCAGCTGGGCCTCCATACTTTCCACCGTCGCCGCGCTGTGCTTGAAACCGTGGCGGGCCAGTTCGGCCTGGCTCCAATAGCCGCGACCGACCATGCGCTGTTGGGTAATGACTTGCTCGGGAATACGCCGCTCGGTGAACAGCGGGTGGCGACTGCTGCAATACAGCCAGTGTTGCTCGCGGTAGAGCGGCATGTAGACCAGACCGCTCATGCGCGTGGAAAAGGCACCGATGGCCAGGTCGAGGCGGTTGTCCTGCACGCCGAGTTGCAGTTCGTAGGGGCTCATGACCGACAGATGCAAATGCACCGCCGGGTGCTCCTGACTGTAGGCGCCGATGGCTTCGGCGAACGGCAAGGCCTTGTCGCTGACGGTGGAGTCGATCACACCCAGGTTCAGGGTGCCGCGCAGCTCGCCTTTGAGGGCGGCGGCGTATTGTTCGAAACCTTCAAGTTCCGCCAACAGACGCAGGGTTTCCTGATGGAACAGCTCGCCCTTGCTGGTCAGGCTGAAACCACCGCGACCGCGATGACAAAGCACCAGGCCCAGGGCCGTTTCGAGCTGGCTCATGTAAGTGCTGATGGCCGAGGTCGAGAGGTTGAGCTCTTGCTGGGCGTTGGCGAACCCCTGATGGCGGACCACGCTGACGAAAATGCGCAATAGTTTCAGGTCGGGTAAAGCGTTGGCCATTGGATGCTCCGAAAAGAAACCCTGAGTTTCTGTGGCGAACGATATCTGTGGCGAGGGGGCTTGCCCCCGTTGGGTTGCGCAGCAGCCCCAAAACCATTCACCCCGGTGTCATCAGACAGACCGAGTTGGCAGGTTTACGACTGCTGCGCAGCCGAACGGGGGCAAGCCCCCTCGCCACAAAGGCCCCTCACCACAGGGGGTCTGTGTATGACGGTAAGTCTATCTCTGCCCTCGCCATTAGTTTAGAAAAATCTGAACTAAGTATTTGCCCGTAGCGATTCTTCCCGGTCACTACATTTCGCAGAATCGGCCCACAGCGGTGCCCGTCTCTCCCCGAGCGTGCAGCCGACATAAATAAAACAACGACGATGAGGCCTTACCCGTGGACAAGATTCTTCACCAACCACTGGGCGGCAACGAAATGCCGCGCTTCGGCGGCATCGCCACCATGCTGCGACTCCCCCATTTGCCATCTGCTGCTGGCCTGGACGCTGCCTTTATCGGCATCCCGCTGGACATCGGCACTTCCCTGCGCCCCGGCACCCGTTTTGGGCCGCGTGAAATCCGCGCTGAATCGGTGATGATCCGCCCGTACAACATGGCCACCGGCGCCGCACCGTTCGATTCGCTGTCGGTTGCCGACATCGGTGACGTGGCGATCAACACGTTCAACCTGCTGGACGCCGTGCGGATCATCGAAGAGGCCTACGACAATATCCTCGAACACGACGTGATCCCCCTGACCCTCGGCGGCGATCACACCATCACCCTGCCGATTCTGCGTGCCATCCATAAAAAGCACGGCAAGGTCGGCCTGGTGCACATCGACGCCCACGCCGATGTGAACGATCACATGTTCGGCGAGAAAATCGCCCATGGCACCACCTTCCGTCGCGCCGTAGAAGAAGGCCTTCTGGATTGCGACCGTGTGGTGCAAATTGGCCTGCGCGCTCAGGGTTACACCGCTGATGACTTCAACTGGAGCCGCAATCAAGGCTTCCGTGTGGTTCAGGCGGAAGAATGCTGGCACAAATCCCTGGCACCGCTGATGGCCGAAGTGCGCGAGAAAGTCGGCGGCGGTCCGGTGTATTTGAGTTTCGATATCGATGGAATCGACCCGGCCTGGGCACCAGGCACTGGCACCCCGGAAATTGGCGGTCTGACGACCATTCAGGCGATCGAAATCGTGCGCGGCTGCCAAGGCCTCGATCTGGTCGGTTGCGATCTGGTAGAAGTCTCGCCAGCGTACGACACCACCGGTAATACCTCGCTGTTGGGCGCCAACCTGCTGTACGAAATGCTCTGCGTACTGCCGGGCGTGGTCCATCGCTGAGGATCGGTCATGAACGAACGTGATCAGGTACTCAACGCCGCCGCCGTTCTGGTATCGGCCTTTGCCCGTAACGATCGCGAAGCCTACTTCGGCGCGTTCAGCGTTGATGCCAGCTTCGTGTTCTACACCCTCGAGCAGCCCCTGCTGTCGCGCGATGCCTATCAGGCGTTGTGGGACACCTGGCGCGCCGAGGACGGCTTCGAGGTGCTGTCATGCACCTCGAGCAACGCCTTCGTCAGCCTGCAGGGTGACGTGGCGATTTTCATCCATGACGTGGCCACCGAGCTGCGCATGCAAGGGGAGCAACACTTCAGCCAGGAGCGCGAGACGATTGTTTTCAAAAAACAGACGTCTGGCCAAGAACAACAAGGCCTATGGCTGGCCTGCCACGAACATTTGTCCGCAATGCCGGAAGGGCTGCCACCCCCTTAGCCAAACAGGTGACGCTCACGCACGATGAGCGCGCCTTTATGATCGGAGCAGATCATGAATAACAACAACAAAGAAAAAAGCCTTAGCAGCATCGAAACAAACGGGGTCGAACAGATCCCGGATCATGAGCGCGACGCCAGACCCAGCGACCTGTTTCGCTTGATCTTCGGCGGCGCCAATACCTTTGCCACAGCGGTGCTCGGCAGTTTTCCCGTGCTGTTCGGCCTGTCCTTCCAGGCGGGCGTGTGGGCGATTGTGCTGGGCGTGGTAATCGGGGCGCTGATCCTAGCGCCGATGGGCCTGTTCGGGCCGATCAATGGCACCAATAACGCTGTGTCCTCCGGCGCCCACTTCGGCGTGCACGGACGGATCGTCGGTTCGTTTCTGTCGCTGCTGACCGCCATTGCCTTCTTCTCGCTCTCGGTATGGAGTTCGGGCGATGCGTTGATCGGTGGCGCGAAACGCCTGATCGGCATCCCGGAAACCGACCTGACACTGGGCCTGGCTTACGGTCTGTTCGCGATCCTGGTACTGACCGTGTGCATCTACGGCTTCCGCTTCATGCTGTGGGTCAATCGCATCGCTGTGTGGGCCGCCAGCCTGCTGTTCCTGCTCGGCATCTTCGCGTTCGCCCCGACCTTCGACAGCCAGTTCGCCGGTACCGTCGCCATAGGGCAGGCCGGTTTCTGGGCCGCCTTCATCGGTGCCGCGCTGGTCGCCATGAGCAACCCGATTTCCTTCGGTGCGTTCCTTGGCGACTGGTCGCGGTACATCCCGCGTGAAACCCCGAAGGGTCGCATCATGCTGGCGGTGATTGCTGCGCAACTTGCCACGTTGATCCCGTTCCTGTTCGGCCTCGCCACGGCCACCATCGTGGCGATCAAGGCACCGGACTACATCGCGGCCAACAACTACGTCGGCGGTCTGCTGGCAGTGTCGCCGAGCTGGTTCTTCCTGCCGGTGTGCCTGATTGCGGTGATCGGCGGCATGTCCACCGGCACCACCTCGCTGTATGGCACCGGGCTGGACATGTCCAGCGTGTTTCCGCGGGTGCTGTCGCGGGTCAAGGCAACGCTGCTGATCGGCGTGATGTCGATTGCCTTCATCTTCATCGGGCGCTTTGCGGCGAACCTGGTGCAGAGCGTGTCGACCTTCGCCGTGCTGATCATCACCTGCACCACCCCGTGGATGGTGATCATGATCATCGGCCTGCTGGTACGTCGCGGCTTCTACTGCCCGGATGACCTGCAAGTGTTCACTCGCGGCGAGAAAGGTGGCCGTTACTGGTTCACCCACGGCTGGAATTGGCGTGGGTTGGGTGCCTGGATCCCGAGCGCGCTGGTGGGTTTGTGCTTCGTGAACCTGCCGGGGCAGTTTGTCGGGCCACTCGGGAATCTGGCGGGCGGCATCGACATCAGCCTGCCGGTGACCCTCGGTCTGGCCTCTCTGGTGTACCTGACGCTGCTGAGCCTGTTCCCGGAACCGCGGGAAGTATTTGGCCCGACCGATGCACGCAGCAAGGGCAAGGATTCGCTCGGTAAACCGGCTCTCAGACAAACAGCTTGATCCACCTGTAGGAGCGAGGCTTGCCCGCGAAGAACGATAACGCGGTCTGCCTGACGGACCGCGGCGTTCCCTTCGCGGGCAAGCCTCGCTCCTACAGGGGTCGATTTACCACAAAGATTGATTTTCGCCTCACCATAAAAAAGACAATCGGAGACACGCCATCATGGCTTTGGATTTATTCGTCGTACTCATCTACGCCGCCGCGATGCTGATACTCGGCTACTACGGCATGCGCAAGGCCAAGACCAACGAAGACTTTTTGGTCGCCGGTCGTAACCTCGGCCCGAGCCTGTACATGGGCACCATGGCCGCTACCGTTCTGGGCGGCGCATCTACCGTCGGCACCGTGCGCCTGGGCTACGTCCATGGCATATCCGGTTTCTGGCTCTGCGCGGCTCTCGGTTGCGGGATCGTGGCGCTGAACCTGTTCCTCGCCAAACCGCTGCTGAAACTGAAAATCTACACCGTTACCCAGGTGCTGGAAAAACGCTACAACCCGATGGCCCGCTCCGCGAGCGCGGTGATCATGCTGGCGTATGCGCTGATGATCGGCGTGGTCTCGATCCTGGCCATTGGCACCGTGCTGCAAGTGCTGTTCGACCTGCCGTTCTGGCTGTCGGTATTGGTCGGCGGTGGCGTGGTGGTGATTTATTCGGCGATCGGCGGCATGTGGTCCCTGACCCTGACCGACATCGTCCAGTTCGTCATCAAGACCGTGGGCCTGATGTTCATCCTGTTGCCAATCTGCCTGTACCGCGTCGGCGGTTGGGATGAGTTGGTGTTGAAACTGCCGGCCACCGCCTTTAACTTCACCACGATTGGCTGGGACACCATCATCACCTACTTCATGATCTACTTCTTCGGGATCCTGATCGGCCAAGACATCTGGCAGCGCGTGTTCACCGTCAAGAGCGCCAAAGTGGCTCAGGTCGCCGGTACATTCGCAGGCGTCTACTGCATCATTTACGGACTGGCCTGCGCCCTGATCGGCATGGCCGCTCATGTGCTGATCCCGGACCTGGACAACGTCAACAACGCCTTCGCCGCCATCGTCAAACTGTCCCTGCCGGACGGTATCCGTGGCCTGGTGATTGCGGCTGCCCTGGCGGCCATGATGTCCACCGCCAGTGCCGGCCTGCTCGCCGCCGCCACCACCCTGACCGAAGACCTGCTGCCGAAACTGCGCGGCGGTAAACAGTCGAGTCTGGGTATCAATCGCCTGTTCACGCTGCTGACCGGCATCGCCGTGCTGGGTATCGCGCTGGTGGTAAACGACGTGATCAGTGCCTTGACCCTGGCCTACAACCTGTTGGTGGGCGGCATGCTGATCCCGCTGATCGGTGCAATCTTCTGGAAACGCGCAACCACCGCCGGCGCTATCGCCAGCATGGGCATGGGCTTTGCCACCGCGCTGCTGTTCATGGTCAAGGACGGTATGGACGCCAACACCCCGATCTACTACAGCCTCGGCGTGGGTCTGGTGAGTTTCGTGGTCGTCAGCTTGCTGTCCCGTCGCCCAGCAGTGGTGGCGAGCGCTGTCTAAGCTTTCTATAACGACTTGATGCTTTCTTCGACGGGTGTGGCGTCGGTTGCCACACCCGTTTTTTTCGTCTGAAGAAAACTGCTATTACGCACGATGATTGACGAGTGGCAGCGCCGACACGCCTGAAGCCTGCTGTACTCAGCACCAGGGACAACAACAATAACGCCCTCGAAGAACAATCATGACAAGAGATGCCGTTCGTACAGCCGTGCACCGCTTCATCAGCCGCCTGCTGGAGGGCCGGGATGACTTCGACGACAACACCCCTCTGGTGCAGTTGGGATTGGATAAAGAAGATATTGAAGAACTGATTTTCCATCTGGAGGATCAGCTGGGTTTGACGGCATTTACCGCCGAAGAAGACCGGATGCTCAAGACTGCGACGACCGTCGACGACTTGAGCCGGTTTTTGATTGAGATCGGTCGGTATTAAACCGCCACACTTGATCTAACCTGTCGACCGCCAAGATCGCAGCCTTCGGCAGCTCCTACAGGCGTACCCGCAATCGCAGCACAGACACACTCCCTGTAGGAGCTGCCGAAGGCTGCGATCTTTTCAGGATTTATGACTTACCGGCGGCGTTGCTGCTGGCGGCGACGTTGTTCGTCGTCAGTGCGAATAGGCACGGGTTGCAGAGGCGGTTCGATCAAACCGAGTGCGACACCCAGATCATGCAGCCAGTTTTGGATTTTCTCTTTCATGGTGCCCCCTTCAGGGTAGTGCCGAGCGGCCGAAGTTCTGTAGCCCCTTCGCACTGATAATAGTCCGAAGTCCTACGCAATGCTCGTCCAACATCGCAATGATCTGTTACTGAATTGATCCAAATCCTTGCACGCCCGTTCAAGCAAATGCCTGGGCCTGAATCGCTGCCGACGGATACACCGCCTGCTGCTGCTCGATCCACGCATTCAGATTGGCGCCGACCATACCTTTGCGCCACATCAGCCAGGTGGTCGCGCTGGCGAACGGCTCGGCCAACGGGTGAACCGCTACGCTTTCGCGCCCCGGCAGGCTGGCGAGCATCGACTCCGACATCAGCGCCACGCCGGAGCCGGCAATCACGCAGGCCAGCATTCCCGGATAAGACTCGATCTCCATCGCGCGGCCCATGGCTGCATGGTCATGGGCAAACCAGGCTTCCAGACGCATCCGGTAGGAACAGCCCTGCCGAAACGTGAACACCGAACGCCCTTCGACATCCAGCGCGCTGCGTACTGGCGGATGATCGGCTTCGCTGATCAACACCAGCCGTTCGTCGCACAACGGCACGCCGTCGAGCCCGGCCAATTCCAGAGGGCCGTCCACCAGCGCCGCATCAAGGCGCCCGGTGAGTAGACCTTCGAGCAATTCGCCGCTGGGCCCCGATTGCACCTGCAGGTTTACCGCCGGATAGCTGCGGTGATAACGCGCCAACAGCTCCGGCAGGTGAATCGCAGCGGTGCTGTACATGGTGCCGAGCACGAAATCCCCGGCCGGTTGCCCGCCCTGCACCGCCGCGTGGGCTTCGTCGTGTAAGGCGAACAGCTTGGCGGTGTAGTCCAGCAGGACTTTTCCCGCAGGTGATAACTGCAAACGCTGACGCTCGCGCACGAACAGTTCGACACCGAGTTGCTCTTCGAGCTGCTTGAGCCGGGTCGACAGGTTGGACGGCACGCGATGCAGGCGTTCAGCAGCGCGGGTAATGGAGCCCTCCTCCGCCACCGCCTGGAAGATCCTCAATTGGCTGAATTCCACGCCATTCTCCAAATCAGAACAAGTTTCTCACTATTATTCATTTTTAAAGAAAGTCAATCAGTCCTAGCCTGACGGTCATTGATCCTCGAAACGGAACTCAGACCATGTCCCCTCTGATTCGCTTAACCGCCAGCTTCATCGCCCTGATGATGGCCATGGGCATCGGGCGTTTCGCCCTGACCCCGCAACTGCCGCACTTGCTCAGTGAAGGCCAGATCGACCTGACCGCCGCCGGTCTGATTGCCGCCGCCAACTATCTCGGTTACTTCGTCGGCGCGGTGGACGCGATGTTCGCCCGTCGCCCCGAGCAGGTTCGTCGACGCCTGCTCGGTGGTTTGTGGCTTTGTGTGCTGCTGACCCTGGCCTCGTTCTGGGCAGACGGGTTCTGGTCGCATCTGGTGCTGCGTTTCGGCACGGGCGTGGCCAGCGCCTGGGTGTTGGTGATGATTACCGCATTGAGTCAACCGCTGGCAGCGGAGGTCGGTCGTCCGCGGCTCGGCGCACTGGTCTTTGCCGGGCCGGGTCTGGGGATTTTTCTGACGGGATTGTTAGCCTTGGGCTCGAACCTGCTGGGTCAGACATCCGCAACCTTGTGGCTGGTGTACGCCGGTGTCGGGCTGGTGATGCTGCTGGGGATTCTGCCGTTCCTGCCGCAGCCGGCCATCCCTTCTACGGCGACACCGTCTGCCGTCACATCGGGTGCCCAAGGTGTCGGACGTTTACCGGTGATCTATGGGTTGTACGGTTTGGGCTACATCATCCCCGCCACTTTCCTCTCACAGATGGCTAGCGCGCAGTTCCATGGGCAATGGCAAGCCGATCTGTTCTGGCCATGCTTCGGCCTGGCGGCAGCAATCGGAGTCGTGTTGGTGAGCCTGCGTCGGCACAACCCGAATACCACTCGCCATTGGCTGATGGCAACGTTGTGGTTGCAAGCCGCCGGGGTGTTTGCTTGCCTGTTAGGCAGCGGTGCCGGCTTGGCGCTGGGGGTGATCCTGTGTGGCGGACCGTTCCTGGCCTGCATGCAACTGGTGATGCAGCGCTCCCGAGAACTGGCGCCCCATGCCACCCAGCGCAACGCCGGGCTGCTGACCGCGTGCTTCGCCGTGGGTCAGCTCAGCGGGCCGTTGCTGGCCGCGCTGAGCAGTCATTTCAGCGGTGGATTGCAACCCGCGCTGCTGATCGCCGGCAGCGGTTTGCTCATCGCAGGAGGCCTGTTGCTGCGCCCGGTCAGGGTTGCCCAAGTGCTTTGCGCAAACGACGGCGGACCCACTGTTCTGCGCTCACAAAAGTGATCCCGAGCAGAACCAGCACCGCGCCGATCACAAAGTTGAGGCTCAGTTCTTCGCCCAACAGCACCACACCGAACGTGACGCCGAACAATGGCGTCATGAACGAAAACACCGCCAGGTTCGCCGCCAGATAACGGCGCAGCAACCAGAACCAGGTCAGGTAACTGAAGAACGACACCACCAACCCCTGGAACAGCACGCTGGCCACGGCAACTGTGGTCAGGCTGACATGGGTGACCTGACCGCTGAGGATCGCGATCAACAGCAGGCCGACGAAGCCGACAATCAGTTGATAAAACAGCGTCAGGGTCACCGGCGCTTCCGACAGACGTGAGGCGCGCACCACCACGGTGGTCGCGCCCCATGACGCGCCGGCCAGCACGCCCAACGCATCGCCCATCAACATGCGGTGGTCGAGGTTGTCCCACGACACGCCACCGGCAAACGCAATGGCAATGCCGATGAAGGCGAGAAAAATCCCCAGCCACTGCACCGGTCTTAAACGCTCACTCGGCAGCAGCCAATGCACGCCCAACGCGGTAAAAATCGGCGCGGTGTAGAGGAACACCGACATGTGCGCCGCCGTGGTCAGTTGCAAGCCTTCGGAAATGAAGAAGAACTCCAGGCCAAACAACGCACCCGCCAGCAAGCCGCCGCGCCAAGTATTACCGACTTGATCCCAACCGCCCTTCCAGCAGATCAACAATCCTACGAGCAACGCGGAAATACCCGACCGTCCCGCCGCCTGCATGACCGGCGCGATGTCGGGCGCGGCCCACTTGATCATCACCTGCTGCACGCCCCAGATCAGGCACAGCCCGACCATCACCTGCAGGGCAAATCCATCGGCGCTACGCCGGGTGGCACTCACCGGAACACCTCGACAACACAATCCATGGCAGTGACTCGACAGTAAAAGCCAAGCCCCGACCTTCTGGCTGAGCAGAGTGCCGGGGCGAAAAATTATGCCGTCGATTATTAACCAGATGGACAGAAAAAAGTGTCTGCAAAAGACCTTTAAATCGCCGCTTGCGTCATCCCGCTATGACCAGCGTCGCCGACTGCTGTGCCTGCTCGCGCTTGGCCAGAGCGAAGTACAGGACGCCGCCAAGGAAGCAGCCGGTGAACCAGGCAAAATTGGCCATCGGCTGCAGGACTGGAATGAACGTGATCGCTACGCCCATCAGGGTGGCCGGAATCAACGCCTTGACCGCCGTCCAGTTGATCCCGCCGCTGTAGTAATAACGTCCGCTCGGGCCGTCGTTAAACAGTGCATCGACGTCGATCTGCTGTTTTTTGATCAGGTAGTAATCCACCAGCAGAATCCCGAACAGCGGCCCGATGAACGCCGCCAGCACGTCGAGGGTGTAGTGAATCACTTCGGGGTTGTTGAACAGGTTCCACGGGGTGATGAAGATCGAAGCCACGGCGGCGATCATGCCGCCGGCACGCCAGCTGATTTTGCTCGGGGCGACGTTGGCGAAGTCGAACGCCGGGGACACGAAATTGGCGACGATGTTGATGCCAATGGTCGCCGTGACGAAAGCAAAGGCGCCGAGCAGCACCGCTACACTGTTGTCGATGCGCGCCACGGTGGCGATCGGGTCGTGAAGCATTTCACCGAATACCGGCAAGGTGCCGGAAACGATCACCACGGTCACCAGTGAGAACGCCAGAAAATTCACCGGCAAGCCCCAGAAATTGCCACGCCGCACGTCGTTCATGCTGCGGCAATAGCGACTGAAATCGCCGAAGTTCAGGGTCGGACCGGAAAAGTACGACACCACCAACGCCGTTGCCACGATCACTTGACCGAAAGCTTCCCAGCCAGACAGGGATTTTTCCGCCAAGGTGAAGCTGATGTTGCTCCAGCCGGCCTGCCAGACGATCCAGCCGGCAAGCAGGAACATCACGCCGTAGACTACCGGGCCAGCCCAGTCGATGAAGCGGCGGATCGACTCCATGCCAGTCCAGAACACCAGCGCCTGGACGAACCACAGGCTGAGGAAACCGAACCAGCCGAGGTAGGACAAACCGGCAAAGTGCGGTTCGGCATAGGCCGCCATTGAAGGAAAAAACCGCAGCACGACGATGATCAAGGCACTAGACGCCAAGTACGTCTGAATTCCGTACCAGGCCACCGCGATCAGGCCGCGGATGACTGCAGGAATATTCGCCCCGAACACCCCGAACGCCAGGCGGCAGATCACCGGGTATGGCACCGCGGCTTGCTGACTTGGCTTGGCCACCAGGTTGGCGATCAACTGCACGATGCAAATCCCGCCCAGCAAGGCAATCAACACCTGCCAACTGGCCAGCCCAAGTGCAAACAAACTGGCGGCGAACACATAGCCGCCGACGCTGTGCACGTCACTCATCCAGAAGGCAAAGATGTTGTACCAATTCCATTTCTGCGGCAGCGGCCCCAGGTCCTGGTTATACAGGCGTGGGCTGTAGCCGTTGGGCAATTGCTCGGTCATCGCAGGGCTCCTCGAAAGTACAGGCGCGGCCCCCGAGATTGATGTGGCGACCACACTGCGTACGGGAGCTGGCATGGTTTGTATACGAGTTGCTACGCAGAATGCGTGCCATACGTTCGAAAGATGCGACAAATCGGGCTTTCAACTCTGTTCAGAGGAAAGGCTTTAAGAAGTAGAGGGGATGGTAATGCCCATGAACAGGGCGTCAGCGCCTGCAAACGGTGCAGGACGTTATGTATACAAAGACATGGGTGACTGCAGCACAGTCAATCGCGAACAGGCTCGCTGCCATATAGGATTTGTGGTGAGCCCGGGAGTTTGCGCCCGACACATATTGTAGGAGCTGCCGCAGGCTGCGATCTTGTCTTTTACAGTCAAAAGATCGCAGCCTGCGGCAGCTCCTACAGGGGCCGGCGTAAGGTCAGCTGAGTTCGATACGATCAGCGTGAATGACGATCTGGCCGTTCTTGTACAACGCACCGATGGCCTTTTTGAAGTTGCCCTTGCTGACGCCGAACATGCTGCTGATCAGCGTCGGGTCGCTTTTGTCGCTGACTGGCAGGGTGCCGTTGTTGTCGCGCAACTTGGCAAGGATCTTCGAGTTCAGACTGGTGGCGGCTTCTTCGCCCACCGGTTGCAGGCTCAGGCTGATCTTGCCGTCGGCGCGGACTTCTTTGATAAAGCCCTTCTCTTCTTTACCGGCGCGCATGAACTTGAAGATTTCGTTCTTGTGGATCAGGCCCCAGTGCTTGTTGTTGATGATTGCCTTGAAGCCCATATCGGTCGCTTCGGCCACCAGCAAATCAACTTCCTGACCCGGGGTGTAATTGGCCGGAGTCTTGTCCAGGTAGCGGTCCAGACGCGCCGTCGCGGTGATGCGTCGCGTGTGTTTGTCGAGGTAGACGTGCACCACGACATACTCGCCGGCCGTCATCTGGCGCTTTTCTTCGGAATACGGCAGCAGCAAATCCTTCGGCAAACCCCAATCCAGGAACACGCCGATGCTGTTGACTTCAACGACTTTCAAACTGGCGAATTCACCGACCTGAACTTTCGGCTTTTCGGTCGTAGCGATAAGTTTGTCATCGCTGTCCAGATAAATAAAAACGTTGAGCCAATCTTCATCTTCGCTGGGAATATCTTTAGGGATATAACGATTAGGCAGGAGGATTTCACCATCCGCGCCACCGTCCAGATATAAACCGAAGTTAGTGTGTTTAACCACTTGCAAACTGTTGTAGCGCCCGACTAAAGCCATGTCCAATACCCTCATTGCGTGGGCGGCATTCTACCCGGTTTTGCGGGCCGCGTTCGGCGGCCGGCCCGGTGGCGCAAGAAAATCCATGGAAGGGCTTAATTTTCCTGGGTTTTGCGGTGTGCATTTGGCCGCTCGTCAGGCCATTAGGGTGCCCTACAGCTTGGTCTGGCTATCCGAAAAGCGCTTTTTCTTCACTTGGGTTCTTAGTTAAAACAGCGGCTTAGGGGAACATTGCGAATAATAACTTGCGATAAATTGCGCTTCTCCAAGGTGTATTTCGGGAGGATATTTACCAAGCAATTGTCAAGTATTTCCTGTACGATGCCTGGCCAAGTTAATTTCTACAGGTTAATGGCCGCCATGCGTGTAAAAGCATCCAACAGCAAAGCAAAGCCAGCTCCAGCCGTTGAAACCAGCGAATCGATCAACAACCAGATCGCTGCGTTCCTCAAGTCCGGCGGAGAGATCCAGCAAATTGCCAAAGGCGTCAGCGGCCAGACGTTCGGCCCGTCCAAGCAGATCACGCTGGGCAAGAAGTAATTTTCCCCGCGTTAACTGGTCCCTAAGCGCTTTGAGCTTCGAAGCGCTTGGACTGGAACCCTTCCGCAATACCCCATAAAACAAATCAATATTTCAAAAATCGACGAACGGCCCTCGATGCCGAACATTCGTCGGTATGCTTGCACGTGTCTGGATCAAGCGTTTCAGCAGGTTTTCAGTACCTGCTCCTCGCTGTTCATGGAGTGACGCATGTTCAAGCCCTCTCTTTTCCTGCTCGGCAGCCTGCTGTGGTATTCGGTCGCCCAAGCGCAAGTCTTTCAGCGCGAACTGGGCGACTTCGATCTCAAGCTCGCCACCACCCCCAGTCGCAGCATGGCCCAAGGTCTGGTCAAGCCCTCGACGACCGGCTCGTTCCACGGCGGCCTGGACCTGAGCCATGACAGCGGCTTCTACGTAGGTCAATGGTCCCCCAGCATGGGACTGAGCCCCTCAAGCAATCTCGAAGTCGATTCCTACATGGGCTTTAAACAGCCTTTCGATCACTCCCTCGGCTACGAAGTGGGCATGATCCATTACAGCTACCCGAAAGCGGACACCCTCGACAGCCAAGAGCTGTTCGGCGGTCTGACCCTGTTGGGCAGTCGGTTCGGCGCGGCCTTCAGCAACGACCCGGACAAACAGAACAGCACCCTCTTCGCCGACCTCAGTGGCAATCAGCCGTTCGGCATCGGGATCAGCCTGAAATACACCACCCACCAACTCAACACACCGGTATCCGTCGACGATGGGTATGTAGGCAGTTTTACCGACTGGTCAGTGAAATTGTCCCGGCCGTTCATGGGCATCGATCTGGACTTGATCTACAGTGATTCAAGCTTGAGCGGCAGTGATTGCTCCGCTTATTCCGGCCACAATAGCCAGTGCGACGGCCTGGTGACGCTCAAGGCTGCGCACAGCTTCTATTAATCGGCTGAACTGCCGGGCTCATCCCGCGATCACACAAGAGAACCCCTTAAGAAACCAGGTCTTCGCAAGGACTCGCCATGTCGCACTGGTGGAAACAGATCGGCGTCATCATCACCCTCAGCCTCACCGTCGCCGCGTGCAGCCGTGTGGGCCTGGCCTACCGCAACCTCGACGCGATCATTCCCTGGACGCTCAACGAATACCTGGAGATGAATCACGAGCAAAAAGACTGGTTCAACGAGCGCCTCAAAGAACACCTGAGCTGGCATTGCACGACACAATTGCCCGGCTACCTCGATTGGCTGGATCGTTTACAAACCATGGTCGAGGCCAACCAGATCACCGACACCGCACTGCAAACCCGCACCCAGGAAGCCAAACAGGCCATCGCCGAAACCGCCCGGGAAATCACTCCGTCGGCCATCGAGCTGTTGCAGGGCCTTGATGACAAGCAAGTCGCGGAAATGAACGACGCCTTCGCCAAGGACCAGCGCAAACGCCAGGAGGCCTACCTCAAACCGTCTCTGGAGCAACAGATCAAAGAGCGGAGCAAACGCATGGAGAAACGCCTGAATGACTGGCTCGGCCCGCTCAGCCCAACCCAACAGCAACGAGTAATGGCCTGGTCAAATGCCTTGGGTGATCAGAACAAACAATGGATTGCCAACCGCGCCCATTGGCAGCAGCAATTCAGCGCGGCAGTCACGCAACGACAGAGTCCAGAATTCCCACAGCGAATCGAGACACTTCTGGTGAATCGCGAGAGTTTGTGGACGCCGGCTTACCGCGAGGCCTACGCCAACACCGAAGCCCAGGCTCGGGCGTTGCTGGTGGACGTGATGGCCGAGAGCACGCCGGCTCAGCGTCAACAGTTGTTGAAGAAGATTGAAGGCGTGCGCAAGGATTTCACTGATTTGAAATGCCTGAAGGCGGCGCGGCAGGATTAAACGGACCACCACAATCCAATGTGGGAGCGGGCTTGCTCGCGAATGCGGTTTAACATTCATAATCCATGTCGACTGTCACACCGCATTCGCGAGCAAGCCCGCTCCCACATGAAATACACGTGATCTTCAGGCAATCTGCGCCTTCGACGCCACTTCATCAAACGTCAATTCCTCCAGCGCATCCTCCTGCTCATCCAGCACCTGCCGCGGATGCTCATTACCCGGAATGCTGCTATCGATCAGGCTCAACAATCTCGAGCCCCGAGGCGTCAAAATGTAATTCTCGCCATTGCCACCCTGGTCCTCCGGACGAGGCTCGATGTAATCCCGCAGCAACAGTAACTTTTCGTACTCACCAGCCACCGTTTTCAGGTGATCCAGGTTCTCAAATGGCTCGCCCGCGTTGGCTTTTGCCGCCGCATACTGCTCGGCGTAGGGCCGCGGGGTGAAACTGTGGCCGGCGCCGTTCTGCACTTCATGCAGCAAGCGTTCAATCAAATCCCAGTTATAAGTCGTCATCCTGATCAACCTCCAGAGCCCGTGAGTGAAATGGCCTTCATAGGTTGTGACCGACAGGGAGGGCGGCCGTTCAGCCTGGTTATTTCGCCCTACCGACCGGCGGTATGTCGAATAGGGCACAGGCCAAACGACTAGGCTATGTAAGACGGTTTACCCCTCTGCGCGGATCGACTTTCGCCACAGCATGCAGGAGAAATCACCATGAACATTCAGAATCATCCGGTCGTGTCCCGAGAAGAATGGCTCGCCGCCCGCAAACAACACCTGGCCCACGAAAAAGCCTTCACCAAGGAACGAGACAAACTCAGTGCCGAACGCCGCGCCCTGCCCTGGGTGAAAATCGACAAACCCTACCGGTTCCAGGGCCCTAAAGGCGAACTGAGCCTGGCCGACCTGTTCGGCGGTCGCAGCCAATTGATCATCTATCACTTCATGTTCGCCGCTGGTTGGGACGAAGGCTGCCCGGGTTGCTCGTTCCTGTCCGACCACATCGATGGCGCCAACCAACACCTGGCTCACCACGACGTAGCCGTGGTCGCGGTTTCCCACGCACCGTTCGCCGAGTTCCAATCCTTCAAACAGCGCATGGGCTGGAAATTCGACTGGGTCTCGTCCGAAGGCTGCGATTTCAACTATGACTTTGGCGTCTCAGCCCGAGCCGAAGATGTCGCCGCCGGAAAAGCTACCTACAACTACGAAAAATCCGACGGCGCCGAAGAAGAACTCCCTGGGCTCAGCGTGTTTTATCGAAATGAAGCGGGGGAGATTTTCCACACCTATTCCACCTATGCGAGGGGCCTGGACCTACTGGTCGGCGCCTACAACTACCTCGACCTCACGCCCAAGGGCCGTAATGAAGAGGAGATCATGGATTGGGTGAGACATCACGATCGGTATGAGGACAAGGCGCCGGGTAGTTGCTGTCATGGGGGATAGGCCGCAGCCATCGCGGGTTTTGGCTCGGATTGAACACAACATCCGCCAACACCACAAATCCCCTGTGGGAGCGGGCTTGCCCGCGATGACTGACTGACATTCAACATTGATGTCGACTGATACACCGCTATCGCGATCAAGCTCGCTCCCAGAAGGTTATATGGTGTTCTGTAGGTTGCGTCCGGTTGACTGACTACAACTGCGGCAAATGCCCTACATCAACCTCGGAATCTGGCACCTTGCACCGCTGGAATGATGAAGCTTATAGTCAGCCCGTCGCCCAAAAGGCGACCGGGTTTGGCGACCCGACCACAGAGAGTCCTTATCAATGACAAGAGACTCCATCCATGGATAGATACATGCCCCTCACCGGAATCGACCTGATCCCGGCTTCCCTGCTCATCGACACACAAGCCCCACTCGACGTCCTGCAAGCCATGGCCGACTACCGAATCCGCACCGTCACTCAGGTACTGGAAAACATCGCCTTTCGCGCCGAGATCGGTTGCGACACGGTGGTGCTTTCCGACTTTTCAAAACTGCTGGCCATACCGTTGCGGGATGGTTGTGATTTGATGGATGTAATTGGCAGACGGCTGCGGGCGCAGGCTGCGGAGTGAAATGAAAACGGGCGACCTGAAGGTCGCCCGTTTTCATACAGTGCATTCAAGTAAATCAATGCCATTTACCAACCAGAACAACTTCCCGTATCAAACCTACTTCATATTCGACACATAAGGATCAATACCAGCCTGTATCAACCGCTTTTGTAAAGCGACCAACATTTTCGTCGCGGCTTCGGTACTCAGCGAAGCTTCCCGGGCTTCCTGCTCTGATATTTCATCCTCGCGCATAGCAACCTGATGTGATCCGGCATCGTATCGTACGAAAAATCGATCCCCGCGAGCCCATATCTCCATGTCACTGAACTGAAAAATTTTCTTGTCCATATCCCACCTTTACCGAAAAACATTAGAAACGGTGTAGCCTCCTGGCTGCACAGGATTTATCACAGCTTCTGGCAAACCTCCAGGACTAGTAAATCCACCGGGTCTCCAAAAATCGTTTGCACCAAACTCATTACCTGATGGAATGCGATATCCATCGACTTTTGTAATATTCACCAAGACCGGATTGTTACCAAGATACCCTTTATCAAGCCCCAGATATTGTTCTAACTTCGAGACATCCCCGTTTGCGCGCGATATCGCATCTTGCGCAACACTCTTAGGCAATACCCTAGTTTCAGTCCTACCAATGGTCCCGGTAGGTGCGGAGGGCTGAACACGAACAACACCTTCGTCAAACATTTTAGCGTGCATATCTCTATACGCTTGAGAAAGATATGTATCAGGAAGAGGTCGCGAGCCTTTTTCGATTGACAAAATCTTCTTAACAATATCTCGGCTTAACGTTTCAGCCGTGATTGGAGGCGGGACATATATCGGCACATCCGAATCCGGCATCAGATCTTGCAGCTTGTTGATCTTAGTTTTGACGACGTTGATATCAACCGACGCGCCGATTTTTTTGACGGTGTTGACCGAAACGTCGATCCCCATTCTCGAAAGAGTCAGCGCGCTGTTGGCGGAACTGCTCCCCCCGCCAATCATGAGCTGTACTACAAGCGCCAGCGCCTGCCCCATTTGATTGCCAAGATTTTCTGCGTTGGCGTCGCCGCCTTCGACGATCGCCTTTCCAATCTGGTCAATTTGGGACTTGAACGCAGCGGCTATTGCGTCACCCAACAGCGCCTTGGCCTCATCGGAAGATGCAAACTCCTTGACGGCTTCCCAACTCTGAACTGGGTCGGTCAAGAACGTGACTGCGCTATCCAAGGTTCCTAAACCCGCTCCAGCCATCCCGTCCGTGAAGCCTTTGAGGACCCCCGAACCAGTCAATACATCCTGCCGTAGAGAAGTGATCTGCCACTTTGTAGCGATCGCCAATTTCTTGAGCAAATTAGGTTCAGCATCAATTTCTTTCTTTGCCTGAACGTACTGCTGCGTCGCCAACCAGTTGTTATCAACGTTCGCGGTAGCCGCGTTGTTGGCAGTCGCCGCGCCGTTCGGGTTGCTCATGGCCGCAATACCGGCCACCAGGCTGGTGATGATGTTGCGTTTGGCTTCTCGCTCTACTGCGGTTTCGTTCGGATCGGAATCGGCGAACAGACCGGCGAGCACACTGGCGGCAGAACCACCCAAAGCGCCGGCCGAGCAGCTCTGGTTACTGGCGGCAGCGCCAGCACAACCGAGAATTGCATGCAGGGCTGCGTGCTCAGGGCTACCTTCCTTCAGACCCTTTTTAACCAGTTCGCCGATATACGCCGAGCCTTGTTGCTGGACGTAATTGACCACCATGTTCTGCGCGAACTGGGCGCCGCTGCCGGCCACATTTCCGCTGATACCGGCGACCAGGGCTGTTGCGATTTGCCGGTAAGTGCCGCCGGCTCCCCAGTTATCGCCGACCTCCTTGATCTGCTGATTGAGCTGCAGGTAGTTCTCGTGGTGGGCTATCCGCTCCGCGATAGGCAACGTCTCATTATTAGCAGCAGCCTTTTCCTTATTGGCCTGCTCCTTCATCTGGTCGATTTCTCGCGCACGACTCTCAATGTACTGAGAAACGTTCTGCACGAACTTGCCAACAATCTCAAAATCCACACCGATTTCTTGTGCATCAAAGATCGGTTTGAGTTTGTTACTGCCATCACGATCGCTGGAGACATCGGTATTGATCGCGGCAATTGCCTGCTCTGCCGTCTGACCGGTCAACTCCTGCTGCTTGACCGTATTGGTGATGGTGACCGCTGCGCCGCTGATTCCGCTGTGGGTGATGCTGCTGGAACTGTCACCGGCATACAACACGACAGGAGTGTTAGCGCTCACCCCACCTTTTCTCGGTGCGTTAGGCCCATTTGGATTAGCTGTCGCGCTGGCATTGCCTTTGCCATCAAGGCCTATTTTGCCGCCGTAACCGCCGCTCAAGTTGATGCTGGTGGCGTCGTACTCAGCCTTGTTCTTGATGTCGGAGCTGGTGAGTGTTCCGGTGCTCAGGGTGTTTTTTCCATCGGCTACCGCTTTGTCGGTACTGGCGATGACCGCTCCCTTGAGGTCGGTATTGCCGGTGACCTCTACCTGAAATCCGCCATTACCCGCCTTGATGCCCGATTGCTCGCTGACACTGGCGTACTCGCTGTGCATATTCTGCGAAGACACGCCGCCACTGATACTGCTCATGCCAGCACAGATCGGCGGAACACAGATACTGACGCCGACGTTCGCGCTCGATTGTTTAGAGGTGTAGGTGCTGGTGTCCTGCAGGCTCTCGATGTTCAGATCGCCGCCCACCTTGACCTTCACCAGGTCAGCGGAGACGACCCCACCTTTGATGTTGGTATCCCCACCACTTTCCAGGTTGACGCTTTTACCGCCCTTGATATGGGTGTTGGTCTGAGTGACGTCGTCGCCATCAGCATTACCGCGTCCCGCATTGGCCGCCAGCTCGAACGAGATGCCGTTTTGCGCCCCACCAAAGCCGATCCCGATCCCGGCACTCCAGCCGCTGTTGCTGTTGGTACTTTCCTGATGCGCCGTGTTTTGCGCCGACAGCAGGTTAATTTCACCGTCAGCCTTCAAGCTGACATCGCCGCCGCCCTCGATCCGGCTGCCGACTACGTTGATATCGCTGTTCGCACCATCACCAGTGGCAACGACCTTGACGTTACCGCCCGCCACTACATCGCTGCCCACTACATTGCGACCGCTTTGGCTGCTTTCACTATGACTGCGGCTGTCACTGAGATTGACGCTAATCTTGATCCCGGTTTTCGGGCTCTCCATCAATGCCTGACCGGCATCCATAGCCTGCTTTGCACTCATGGCTGCGTTCACGGCTGCCAGTGCAAGCATTCGCCCGTCATTGGTTTTCTGCGCCGCTTCGCCCATCTGCTGAATGCCACGCAACGCGTCAAGCAGCGGAATGCTCACCGTTCCGCCGATGGCCGTACGGATGGTACTGGCCGTTTTGGTGGATTCCATGGTGTCGAAACCGGCCTCGATATCGACATGCTTGGCGGTGATGCCGATATCACCCTGAGGCGTGACTAACTGGCTGGCGGTCTGGGTGTAATGGTCACCCGCCGTGAGGCTGATATTGCCGCCCAGCGACGCGATCTGGCTGCCCGACTGGCGGGTAGAGGTGTATTGATCGGCTTCTTTCTGCTTGACGATCCCTGTCGCACCCTGCCACCAGGAGCCTATTTCACCGACTTTTTTACTGCCGGATTTTGAGCTCGAAGTCTCGGTATTTTCAGCGCTAGTGATCTCTAGATTGCGACCGGCATCAATGCCGATGTTTTTGTCGGCCACCAGCGTACTGCCCTCAACAACAGTGTCACGGCCACTCTTGATTTGAATGCTGCCGCCACTGATATCACTGCCAATGCTTTGGGTTGAGGTCGTTTTCCCTTGTTGCGATTTTTGTGTGGAAGACAGCAAACCCGTGAACGTTGCACTGGCCTTGCTGGAGCTTTTCGCCTGTTCGGTTGTTTGAGTTTCCTCGCCCGCACCAATCAATACGTCGTTGCCGGCGGTGAGTTTCACCGCCTCTTCAGCACGCAGTGCAGCGGCCGTCAGCGAGATGTCGTTGTCGGCTTTCAGCTCGATGTTTTTTGCGACCAGCTCAGTACTGTTCAAGCGGGTCTGCGTGACTTCCGAGCTGCTGGACTTGCTGGAGGACCATCCCTTTTTAGACGATGCGTTAGCCTGGCTTGCGTAGTCTTCGGCGGCATCAAGATTGATGTCGCGGCCTGCGGTAGCGAGCAATGTCCCATCGCTGTTCAGCTTGGCGCCTGTGGCGTTGAAATCCTGCCCGGCAGAGATCACCAGCTTATTCCCTGCCTCGACACTCGAACTGACAGACATGACGCTGTCGGTTTCGGTCATCGTCGACTTTTTCTTGCCGAATGAACCCTTCTTGGTTTTCGAGTAATAGGAGTAATCGACGTTATCCGCTGTTTCCAGGTTCACATCATCGCCAGCAAACAAATAGGCCTCATCCCCCGCACTCACCCGGCTGGCAATCAGATCCAGATCCTTGCCAGCGCTGAGGGTAATATTGCCCCCGGCATTGACCGTGCTAGACACCTGACTGACATGATCTTCCTGACTGGTAACCTTCTTACTCTTGCTATACGAGTGCTGCTCATCCGCCGCCGAGGCCAGAGTCAGATCGCCAACAGCGCTCATGTTCACATCGCGTTTGGCGTCGATCTGACTGGCGATAGCGGTGATATCCCGTCCGGCATTGACCTTAAGGTCCTGCCCTACATCAATGTCTGAGCCATATTGAGTGATGGTCTGATCACGATGCCGACCGCGCTCACCACTGACGATCTGTTCGGCTGAAGTGAGGTTGACGTCGCGACCGGCAGTGATCGTGGTATCAGCACCGCTTTTCAGCACGCCGCCAACGTTGTTGATATCGCGTCCGGCGTTGAGGGTGAGCGTGTTTCCGGCTTCGATGCGGGCGGCGTTGTCGACGAAGTCAGTGCGTTCGTTGCGATAGCCGCTGCCGCTTTCGTGAGTGGTGACGGTGCGTTCGTTGATCACGTCGTCACGGGTGGCAGTCAACGTGACGTCACGGCCGGCGATGATGCCACCGGCCTTGTTGACCAGGTTGTTGCCGGCTTTCAGGTCGAGTTCTGCGCACTCAGGCTCATATCGCCCGTGGCATTGCGGTTGGTGTCGGCGTTGACTCCGGCTTCGATGATGCCGTTGTTGGTCAGCACACCGCCGGCGCTCAAGGTGATGTTGTCCCGTGCGGCGAGGGTTTGCTGGTTGATCAGGTTGCCCTGGGTTTGAATGTTGACGGCGGTGCCGGCGTAGACCGGTCCCTGAGCATCGAGGCTGGCGGCTTTGACGTTCACTGCCCCTGTGGCAGAAGTCTGCGCGAGGCTGAGATGCCCATTGGCATCGAGTTGGATATCCCCGCCACTGGCGGCCAGATTGCCGTCGAGTTTCACCCCGACGCCGGCTTCGGTGCCGACTAGTTTGATCGCACCCGCATACATGCCGCCGAGGGCCGAGGAATCGATGGCCAATTGCGGTTTGGCGCTGCCGTCATCGGCGCGGGCGGTGGCGTTAAGGCTGTCGGCGTTGACGTCGTTGCGACCGGCAACGATGGTCAGGTTCCTGGCCTGAATCTCGGCGTTGATCTTGGCGCTGCGGGTGATGATTTCGAAGCGGTCGACGTTGTTGGCATTCAGCCCGGCGCCGTCGATGGCGACACTACCCTGATCGACCTGAAAACGATCCAGCCGACCCGCGCCATCCATCACCGGTTTACCGGTGGTCAAGGTCACGCGAGGGGTATTGATGAAGCCGCAGCCGTTGCAACTGATGCCATAAGGGTTGGCGACGATCACGCGCGCCGACTGCCCCGCCACTTCGGTGTAACCACGCAACTGACTCGGGCTGCCGCCAACCACTTCGTTGAGGATGGTTTGTGCGGCGACTCCGTTGGTCAGGTTCGGGTTGCCGATGATGATCCCGCCCAATTGCGTCGTGCCGGTCTGGTTGGCGACGTTGTTGAGGATCACGCCCTGGGTGCCGACGTTGTAATCGTGAAACTGGTTATGCGACAGGCCGCTGCCGTTGGGCGTAGCGATCTGGACAATCGGTACCCCGTTGCCCGCCTGCCCGAGGCTGGTGCCCGGCGAGGCCACCACAATGCCGTCAGCCTGCGCCCACATCGGTTGCCAGAACATGACGTTGGCTAACAGGAACGCCAACCCGCGCTTGGGCATGCCCCAGAAATGCTCACGGTTTTTGACCGCAGCAGAGGGCTGGCCAGCGAGGAAGGCGTAGTTGCGAACGTCCATGTCAGTGTTCTCGAAGAGGCGTAACTAGAGGAAGAAATCCACGCGGAAATAGATCGGCGCTTCACGCTCGGTCAGGGTGTCCGGGCGTTCCAGGGAATGGGCGAAGGTCACGCTGGCGGCCAGATGCTGACCCCGGGCAAACAACTCCACCGAGTTGCTGGACATGCGCCCGTGCTGATCGCCGTTGTAGCGATCGCCACGGATCACGCCCTGGTCGTAGCCGAGGCTGGTGCCGTATTCGGCGAACACCGGGCGCAGCCATTCCAGGGTCACCGGACGGCTCCAGCGCAGGTCGTTGCGCCAGTAGCCGCCGCTGTCACCGGACAAGGATTGATCCTTGTAGCCACGGATCGACGACTGCCCGCCGAGGCTGGTGCGCTGCGGGCTGAACAGCACGTCTTCACTGCGCTGGCCGGTCATCAGGCTGCTGAAACTGAAGGACTCGCCCCACAGCTTGAACGGCTGCAAATAACTCGCGGTGGCGGTGTATTTGCGGTAACGCGCGTCCGGCTCGCCGGGGCCCGGGTGACCGTTGCCCTGAGCGTCGAACGCGCCGATGCCTTCCTGCATGCCCAGGTCGAGGTTGACGAACGCGCTGCCGACCCGCCGACCGTGGTTGATGCCGAACTGCGCTTCGCTGATGCGGTTGCTGCTCAGCTTGAGTTTGCTGTCTTCGATGAAGTTGTTGGTGCGCAGGTACGACAGGCCGGTGCTGAGGGAGGTCTTGCTCAGGGCGTCGCGATGGATCACCCGCTCGGCGCGTAGCTGATGGTTTTCACTGTCGCCGGTCTGCTTGAAATTGAAACCGTTGGCCTGAGCTTGCGAGCGGTATTCGCTCTGACTGTAGGTGTAACTGAAATTCCACCAGCCCCATGGCACGCTGTAATTGAGCATCGCGTTGTTGGAGGTGTGCTGGTGATCGGTCATCGCATCGTGACCGCCGCGCAGCATCAACTGATCGGCCAAACCGAGCGGGCTGTCCCAATCAAATGTCGTGCCCCACTGCTGCTCGCCGGTGCTGCGCTGGCCGTCATTACTGCGGGACAACCCGGCACGCCACGGCTTTTGCGGGGTGTTCTTGACCAGCACTTCACTGCCACCAACGTTCTTGCCCGGCGACAATTCCATCTGCGCCTGATTCGACGGCAAGCGGTTCAACTGATCGACCATCTGCTCGATTTCCCGCAGATTGACCAAGTCACCGCTCTTGCCGGGGAAAGCCATGCCCAATTCACGGTCCGACAGATGGCTGCCCTCCGCGCCCTTCAACCCTTCGAGCCTGCCCTCGACCACCAGCACCTTCAAATGCCCGCCAGACAAATCCTGCTGCGGCAAATAGGCCCGGCTAGTGACCAAGCCTTTTTCGATGTAGTAATCGGTGATGACTTTCAGCAGCTCGTTGAGCTGTGTGACACCTAGGCACTGACCGATGTAAGGCTTGAGCAGACGATGTTTATCGCTGTCCGAGAGACTGTCGGCGCCTTTGAGCTCGATGTCCTTGATGGGGAAACAACGCGCGTCGGCCGGGGCCGTCGGTGGCGTGGGTTTGGCTTCCTTGCCGGGTAATTCCTTGAGCTCTTCGAGACGTCGACGCTGCTCTTCGAGCAAGCGATCCTGACGTTCGCGGATCAGATCGGTTTCACCGGGAGTGGGGGCGGCATGAGCAAGGTTCAGCGGAGAAAGGCACAGCAAAGCCAGGCACAACCTCGCCACGAGGGCGGGTGGGTACATGTTCGATCCCTCGAATGGAGAGTGATAGCAGAATAGTGGCGCGATATTAGATGGCCAGTATTCTGGCGTCAATGAATGGATCCATTTGGGGGTGGGGGTCGATGAGCGGTAGGGAGTGGGTGACGTGGGATTTGATGAATGTCATGCAGACGACTGCCTGTGCAGACAAAGTCCTACGTAAACCTCGGAATCAGACGCCTTGCACCGCTGGAACGATGGAGCTTATAGTCCGCCCGTCGTCCACATGGCGACCGGGTTTGGCGACCTGACTAACGAGTGCGAGAGCTGTCTGCTTATTTGCAGGCGCCTCCGCATCCGCAAAACTGCTTTTTTATGGCAGTTGTGCGCGGGAGACCTCCGGGTCTGCCGGTTACTCGTTTCCGGTTCGCCAACCTGCGTACAGCTGCCACCCTTTTCGTTTGGCGACGATTCGTTGGCAGTCTCAATAAACTAAACGAGGCTCCACCTATGGATAGATACATGCCCCTCACCGGAATCGACTTGATCCCGGCATCTCTGCTGATCGACACCCAAGCTCCACTCGATGTTCTGCAAGCCATGGCTGACTACCGCATTCGCACCGTTACTCAGGTGCTGGAAAACATCGCGTTTCGCGCTGAAATTGGTTGCGATACGGTGGTGCTTTCCGACTTTGCAAAACTGCTGGCCATACCGTTGCGCGATGGTTGTGATTTGATGGATGTGATTGGTAGGCGGTTGCGGGCGTTGGCTGCGGAGTGAATGAAAATGGGCGACCTGTTGGTTGCCCGTTTCCCGTTATGCGAACAAATAAATCTGATGCGTTTGGATTTTTTCTACGACAGTTTCACGGTGACTACTGTTTCCAAGGATTCAGACAGTCCAAGGAAATACCTCCACTGCTCCAGTACCAGACGCCATTCCTGCAGGGTAAATTTACCCTCGGGTTGTCCGACCCAGTCGTCGTTGATCAGGATATCGACCTGTACACCTGAAGCGTCCATGGTCAGCTCAACATCATTCCCCCCCCCGACCTCTGATGTTTCGGAACCATCTTCGATCGACGTTATGCAGCCTAGTAGTCGATCACAATCCTCTTGTGTCTGAGCAATCGCGTTTAGCACAGTGCAAATATAGAGCTCATACCGCTCGGTATTCTCTCCAGAAGAAACCAGCGCGGCCCTGTATAGAACCTCCCCTGTAATAGGATGATTTCCCCCGGGAATATAGTAATACTTCAGCTCCATCCATCTCCCCTGCTTCAAGGTTTATAGATTGGGTAAACGGTTACCCTTGGTGACGTGTACCCCTAACCGAAGAAAAACAGGGGATACCACGTTTAAATCGAAAGAGCACAGTCCGACTTCAGAAAAACGTGTCCCCGTTTACCGCCCGGGTTGATACAGGGAGATGGAGCCCGGCCTGGATTCACCTACCCATGAATGCACAACGCGCCGGAGTGCGGCGCGTTGTGGGGGTCAGATCAACACTAGGCGATCAACGGTTTTGTACGCGCTCGATGGCCGTGTCATACACCGGGTTGGCCTTCTGCGTCTTGGCTAACTGGTAATGACGCAGGGCATCGGGAAACTGACCGGCCGCTTCATAGATACGGGCAATGTTGTAGTAGGAACCGGCACGCACGGTGGCGGCCGAATTGCCGCTGGCCAAGGCAATGGCCTTGCGGTTGGCCCAGATCGACTCGGCGGTGTTACCGGCCTTCTGATACGCCAGACCCAGGTTGCCGTAGGCCTGACCGTAGCTGTTATTCAGATCAATCGCCTGACGGAAGAAGTCGATTGCCAGCGGCAGGTTACCGGTTTTGTAGGCCGCTTCGCCTTTGGTGTTCAGGCCTTTCGCATCGGCCTGTGCCGAAGCGCTGACCGCCACCGCCGTCAGGGCAACGCTGTCATCCAGCAACGGCGACACTTCGTTCAACACGTTTGCCGCATTGACCCTGGCACCCGTAATGCTGTTGATGTCCTGGAAGTCGCCGTTGCCGGTCATGCGGAACACGGTCCACAGGTTGCCGCTGCGGTTCTGCGGCACGTAGTAAGTGCGCACCAGCGACTGGCCCATGTACACGAACACCTTGGCCTGGCTGTTAGAGAGATCGCGCGAACCCGACTCGCTGCCGTTGCTGAAATCATGCACGGCGTAGACGTAACTTTCGCCGAAGTGTTTCTTCTCCAGGGTGATGGTTTCCGGGCCATAACTGGTGGTGTCGTCGACATCCAGATTGGCATCGTCACCGTGCTGATTTTCGAAATAGATGTTGTTACCGGGGAAGATCATGTGGGAGTCGAGGTCCGACGGCGTCGCACCCCAGGTCAGCACCACGCGCAGACCGTCGAGGTTCTGCATTACCGGGCTGATGGCATAGGTCATGCCCTTGCACGGGCACTTGACCACCAGATTGGAGTAGCCGGGCTTCTTGATGATCAGCAGGTTGCCGGCATCATCGGCAAACTCAGTGGTCAGACTAACCTGGCCCTGAGCGTTGGTGCGACCCACCACGTTTTGTGCACCGTTGCGCTGCAACAGCAGCTCGGCGTCGGCGATCTTCTGGTCCTTGACCACCGCACTCAGCACTTCGATCGGCAGTTGCTCGGCCTGTACCGAAAACGCCGCCGCCCACAACGACAACACCGAAGCCACGCGAAAAAACCGCATACTTAATTCCTTTAAGTGAAAGTAACGGACATAGCGAAATGTCCTACAGATTTTGGCGCGAACCATACACAGTTTTTGCGTCCGGCGCCCGACAATCGCATAGGAAATTCGTTCACTAAGGGAATCGCTGAAAAAACCAGGGAAGTGCGTAGGAACAAGGCTTAACAATAAGTAAAAACCCTAGTAAAAATGGGGGAAAACCACGTTTCCTATCTAAGAAATAGAATTCTTTTTCGGTCTGCCCGGGCAGCCCCGCCGAGCCCGTCGCCCAATCATAGCTTCGATTTCGGCAGTAAATCGCGAACTACCAAGTACATAGTTACCATTGGTGGCAGCCCGAATCTGGTCAACCAATCCTATCTCCAACTCGCTTCTAAAAAGCTCGCGATAGACTTCAGCAAATTTATTTCCTAGATAATCCAGACAAATAAATCCGTCCCCTTTTCTCGAGTGAATGGAAATGGGCGGCCTCTGGGTCGCCTGTTACACTTCAAAAATACCCGTGAAATGCTTTAACTATCTTATCCATCACCGCATGTTGACCCGCAAGCTTCTGAAAATCTCTTGAGCTTATAAAGCTTTTCTTAAGCACCTTGGAAAACGATGAAACATTAAGACTGGATTTCACTGCTAACACACCAAACTCTTCGTGTGCGCTCTCAAATGCTAGCCAGTCAAATGCTAGATCCCCAATGACCATTGGGTAATCAACCTCACCTGCAAAAAAATCACGAAATCCTTTATTTATGAACTCCACATCCCCCTCAACATCAACACCGTCCAACAAAAAACATGTATTTTCCGAGCTTCCACCAAACCTTATAAACACAGTTGATGAAAAGTCTTCATAACTCGCAGAAATCAGCTCAATCAAAACATCTGAAAAACTGACTAACGGTCTTTCAAAAAAACAAAACTCAAAATCGCTTGTACGAAAAATCATGGCCGGTAGGTCTGTCGCAAAATTAACAACGTTTGATAAGTCTTGCGTTATACGACGAGAGTCTTCTGACTCAAGCTTATGCACCGTCATATCACTCTCCTTTCAGCCTGATTTTGACTATCGTTTTTTTAATTCCGGCAATATCTAGCGATGCCGTCGGTTCGTTCGTTGATGTTGACTTTGGATAAAACCTGTAGGTCCTATCCCCCTTCACCAGAATTGATACCGTACCATCCTTCGAAAACGACTTGGTGTAACCATTGAATTCAAGCATTTTAATTGCTTCCGCAGGCGTCGTTTGAGCTTCAATTTGGCCTGAGCTATTCCGTGTGAGTTTTTTCCCGAATTCGATAGATGTCGAAGGTGGTGAGCTCTTACCAATGAGCAAGATACCTACTGCCGTCTGGAGTTCAGTCATCAGCGTTGCTCGCTCGTTCAGAGAAAGCGGCTGTCCAGCGGCTTGGTCCATCCAACTGGTCTCCTTGACCCATTGATCGACACCGGCCAACTCGGCAGGCGTCAGCCAGCCTTCCTTGAGATTCTTCGCAAAAGCCATTTGCTTATCCGAAGTAAACAGCGCTCCCCAACCATCAACACCCTGCGATGGAACGGCAATTGCCCCTGGATTCCCAGTAAGGAGCCCGGCCATATCGTAGGAAATATTACGCCGCAGGAAGTCCATCAGATCCTTGGCCACCGGTGCTTCCAGTAAAACAGCACTTTTCTGGATCGACTCTACACAAGCCCTGCTGTCACAGGCATTGATAGCCATCGAACGCTTGGTGGACAAGTCTTCGTATTGCGCAACAATCTCGCGAATGTTCTGCGCACTACAGCCCTCAGTAGCCCGACAGCCCTGAAGCTCTTTGAGTAGCCGTTCAGCAGAAGGGTGGTCGAGGTTGTTGTACTGCGTTGCGTTTGCCGTCACTGCAGCGGCGGCAGACGCATCGCCTCCCGTAACGGCCGCCGTCAACACGCCGACCAGTTGAGACGCCGCCAGCAGCTTACTAACCCCTTGTTGGTACTCAAGGCTATTTTTGTCGACCCCGACCGGTAACAACTTGTCAGCCAAGAAGTCCACAACCGCTTCATTTGCCCCCGCAGCCAGAGCCCCCGTACGGAAGTCGCCCCCCATGGCCTCAGCCATCAGGCCGCCGAGAGCAGCGTGCATCGCGAGTTTCGTCAACTTGCCGTTTTCAAACAGGGTTACATCGCCAATTTTATTGGCCCCGATTGCTCCGGCAATACTGATCCCGGCCCCCAGCGTCGCGTCGACCAGATTATCCGTCAGGCTACCGCCCATAATTGCCGTCTTGGCAACCGTGTCGGCTGCAATCTTAATGGCTACGGCCTTGATACCCGCCGAGTCGAACGTCAACTTCGTAGGGTTAAAGCCGAATTGTGCTGCAATGCCTGCGGTGGCACCTGCAAGCACATAACCTTTGAGGTTTTCAGAAGAGAAGACGTCTTTGAAGGTTGCTCCTATATTGCCTTTGTTGTTGATCGTGCTGACGGCCGCGGTGCTTGCCATGGAGGTCAAAACGCCCGTCGCAATCACATTACCCAGTCCAGCGGCAGTAGCCGAAGTGGCAGCAGCAGTGGCTGTTGCTGCGGTGGCTGCAGAAGCGGCTGCCATGGTTCCACCGGCAGTGGCTCCCATCGCGGTACTGGCAGAAGCCACCGCAGCGCTTGCCGCCCCGGCTGTCAACACAGTGACAATAATAATGATCGCCAACATCGCGCCCTGACCGAGGCTCGAACTGCTGTATTTGAACGACTCGTGGGTTTCCTTGATCAGACGCCAGTCCACATCACCGCGCTTCTCCGCTTCCTTGAGCCACGCAAGTTGCGGATCTGCCTGCACCATTGCATCGATGGTCTGGCTGACCGATTTCTGGTTGATCTGTTTAATATCGATGTTCAGACCATCCACGGCTTTGATGGATCGCCCTGAGCCACCAATTGACTTTGCCGCAGGGTCTCGTCGGTATTGCCTTTGCCCGACATTGAGTTCCAGGACAGGCTGGTATCACTTTTCTCGTGGCTCTCCTGATGCAGGTCCTTCACGCCCTCAAACGTGATCGCGCCTCCACTGCTAATGGTCAGGTCATTACCGCTGTCGAGCTTGGCAGCCTGGTAATGTTGATCGCCGCCACTGGCGAGCACCATATTGCCGCCGGAGGTGATTTCGCTGCCGATGTTCTTCACATCGGTGACTTCATCGCGCTTGGTTTTCTTCGAGCCGAAGGAGCCTTTTTTCTTCTTGTCGTATAGCGAGTAGTCGCTGTCTTGCGCGGCGAGAATGTCGAGGTTGTCACCCGCTACCAGATACGCCTCGTCGCCCGCGGTAATGCCGCTGGAGACCACGGCGAGATTATCACCGGCACTCAATGCCACATCGCCGCCGGCCGTGATACCCGACATGACCTGGCTGACGTGATCTTCCTGCCTTGTGAGCTTTTTGCTCTTGGACAGGGAGTGTTCCTCATCCGCGGCAGAGCTGATGATCATGTTCTCGGTCGCAGCCATCGCGATGTCGCGCTTGGGAAAATCGGGGACAGACCACTTTTAAATCGAAAGAGCACGGCCCGACTTCAGAAAAACGTGGTCTGTCCCCGTTTACCCTACCAACTCATCAATGCTCATAGGCAATTGGTACTGAGTCCCCATTCCAGGCTTTCCAAACCAAGGAGCTGCGCTTACAGAGTTTACCTCTGGGTGTAATAAGGGAATTGTAATAAGGGGACAGATTTATTTTCTGGACAAACCAGACAAATAAATCCGCCCCCTTTCTCTTCCTCTATTCGAATTCTTTATTCCTTAATTCAGCTATTAGAAAAACTTGGGCGCGGGCAGATAGCTCTTCCCATTGAGAAATGCTTAACACCACATTTTTTTTGCTCGGATAAAAGGTAAATTCAATGACCCCTTTCTCAGAAATCCCGACATCCATAAAAGGCTCATTTTCGCCTTTAAAACAAACACACAAGTAAGGAAAAAAACTATTTATATCCCCTACTTTTTCAAATTCGAGCTGTTTCATCAGTTCTTGACTCCACGGAAGCCGATAAATTTCCCATCCAGCCCCCAACTCGCCGCCCTGCCGTTCGGCAATGTGTAGGTCACCCATCCAGCTGGATACCTCCCACTCACACCAGTGGTTTTGACCCCGCCTCGTAGAACATCTCTAATCGAATTTTCTGCAAGCTCATTCAATTGAGCATCACTCCTGTAAACCTTACGCAGTGCTGCCGTATCCTCAAAGCCAAAATACTCCGGATGCTTTGTGACCGCCCGACCGGCGTTGGAAATAACCTGACCCGCCTTGAATGGCTGCATCGTGGCATCTATCAGGTCAACCGAAAGCTTCCCTTCAGCATAAGCATAGGCTGCAGCGGCTTTGTCTGCTGCACCTATGCCTCCCGAGATGCCACCCAGCACACCACCTGCGGCACCGGACTCCTGCCAGAATGTTTGTTTCCAGGGGTCATAGGCCACACGGTCGTCGGCGTGATTGATGTCTTGGAAGTGCTCAATAATATCCCGTTCTTCAGAGCTTAATTTGGAAGTTCCAAGCAGCCAGTCCAAGGACGCAGAGCCGGATTGAGCATCCGCAAGTTGATCTGCACACGCCGTTTCCCCGCTTTTTTTGCAATCGTAGAGCGATACGCCGGTTTTGCTGTCACTAATTACTTGGTATTTGCTTTTTACATTTGCTCGGCAGGCAGCTGGATCAGGGTTGTAGCGGCAGCCAATCAGCTCGCCTTCGAGTTTCTCGACTTCGACGTGCCCTAAATAGTTATTGGCTGTAGCTTGACCCGTTACCCAGCCGGCAACCTCTTGATCTTTCTCGCTTCCTCCAGCCGCCGCGGCGATAGTCATGCCGAGCAACTGCGAAGTCATCGCCAAGACTTGTTCGTGTACCGGCCCCGGAAAGACTTTTTCCCCTACCGCGCTCACAAAAGCTTCGTTAGCGCCTGCTGCCAGAGCGGCTGTTCGGAAGTCGCCACCTGCCGCCTCGGCAATCAATCCTCCCACCAGGGCATGGACGGCAATTTTCGTGGGGAGCCCCTCAAAAATCAGCTTGTCGCCGATAGATTGATAGAGCGACGCAGTCAGATAGTTCGCCGCTAACTCAATCCCGCCCTCGACCAAGTTGTCTTTGAAACTGCCCCCTTTCAATCCCGCCGTTACTACCATTCGGATTGGGATACTGTTCCCCGCAAGTGCTCCTGTGAGTGTCGCCTGTGCTATTGCCTTCAACGATTCAGCGGACAACATCTCCTGGGTCACAGCGAACAAGTTGCCTTTGTTGTTGACCGTACTGATGGCTGCTTGACTGACGGCAGCCTGGAATCCCGCAGAAGCGGCGTACCCCGCAACGGTTCCCAACGCAGAGGCTGTGCTTGCCGATGCGCCAGCAGCCGCTGCAGCACTGCTTGCCGAACTTGCCGCAGCACCGGCGACACCCGACGCTGCCCCTGCCGTCAGTACCGTCACAATGATGACAATTGCCAGCATCGCCCCTTGGCCAAGACTGGAATTGCTGTATTTGAAGGACTCATGGACTTCCTTCACTTGCCGCCAATCTACATCTCCGCGCTTCTCGGCCTCTTTGAGCCAGGCCAGCTGCGGATCTGCCTTGACCATTGCATCAATGGTCTGGCTTACGGTTTGCTGATTGATTTGCTTGACGTCCACATGCAGGCCGTCAACCGCTTTTATAATCAGGTCACCTTGGGCAACCAACTGGGTCTGTCGCAAGGTTTCATCTGTATGGCCTTTACCCTTCATCGAGTTCCAGGCCAGGCTCGTATTGCTCTTTTCGTGACTCTCCTGACTAAGATCCTTAACCGCTTCAAAGGTAATGGAGCCGCCACTTTGTAGGATCAGATCATTGCCACTATTAAGCTTCGCTGCTTGATAACGCTGGTCGCCGCCACTAATCAGCGTCAAGTCACTATTGGTCGTTATCTGGCTGCCGATGTTTGTGACTTTGGTGACTTCATCACGCTTTGTTTGTTTTTTGCCCCAGCTCCCCTTTTTCTTTTTGTCGTATAACGAATAGTCCGTGTCTTGAGCCGCCAATAAGTCAATATTGTTCCCGGCCACCAAGTAGGCTTCATCGCCCGCGCTAATACGACTGGAGATCAGTGCCAAATCCTTGCCTGCATTCAACGACACACTGCCACCTGCCGTGATGTCAGTCATGACTTGGCTGACATGATCTTCCTGTACCGTGAGTTTTTTGCTTTTGGACAAAGAATGTTCTTCATCCGCCGCAGAGCTGATGATCAGATTTTCGGTCGCAGACATGGCGATATCGCGCTTGGCTTCAATCTGGCTAGCAATAGCGGTGATATCACGTCCTGCTTGGGCCGACAGATCGCGCCCGGCACTCAGGCTTGCACCTAACTGAGTGATGTCGCTGCGATTATGTTTGCTGTCCTGGACCAAACTATTGGTGACTTGCACAGATGAAACGTTGACGTCCCGACCTGCATTCAGATTCATGTCACGACCGCTTTGCAGTACACCTCCGGCAATATTGATGTCCTTACCTGCCCATACACCAAGATCGTTGGCGGCCTCAATACGCGCTGCGTTATTGGCGTAGTCGTGATGCTGGGTGCCAAAACGGGTGCTGCGGTCTGACGACGTGATGGTCCGCTCGTTGAGCACATCACCTCTGGTCGCCGTCACACTCACATCGCGACCAGCAAGAATGCCACCCGACTTGTTGATGACGTCATTACCCGCCAGCACATCCAGACGATTACCCGCCTGAATCAGCCCGCTGTTTACCAAGTCCTTACCCGCCGTCGCCGACAGGTTATTGGTCGCACGCAACGTCCCGACGTTATCCAGATTCCGACCGGCGATCAGCGTTACGTCGTTGCCCGCAATCAGCGCACCGGTCGGGCCAAGGCGACCTTCTGCCTGCGCCAGATACAGCACCGGCACCAGCACTTTCTCGCCGTTCACTTCGTGCTCTTCGAGCCAGACGATGTCGTGGGTCAGGGCCGCGACTTGTTGCGAGGTGAGGCTGACACCCATCGACAGATTGAGTGCGTCCTTGCTGGCAATGGCGTTGTTCATCAAGTACTTGAACAGGCCTTCGTCGGTGGTCTGGCCGTCGATGTAGCGCTGGCCGGTGCGAGCGACGACCGCTTGCTGGATCAGGCGCTGTTCGTAGAGGCCGTCGCCCAAGCGTTTGGCGCTGGTGTCCGAATCGTAGCCGAGGTTACCCAGCAGGTAATCCGAACTCATGAACTGCTTGAGGTTGGTGAGTACCGGATTGGTTTCGATCAGGTATTTGTGGCCGTTGGCCGGCGCTTTCACGTCCGGCAGACCGGTGACGCGAGTCACGGGACGACTGTCGACCGAGGTCTTGATGTCGTCGCCGCGTCCACCCGTGCGGGGACCGACCGAGGTCACGGAAGCGTCGAGTGTGCTGGCAACGCCCGCAGTCACCGTCGGTGTGCGCCTGGCAGGGAGTACGGCGCGGTCACTGCTGGAGACGGCCGCCGGGGCGTCTACCAGCAAGCTGCGCGGACCACCGCTGGAAGCGGCGGTCACGTGTCTCTGGGTGCTGACGCTTTCACCGCCCACCGTCCAACCCGGCGGATGCACTGTGCCTGCAACCGGCGCCAGATCACTCGTGTCCTGAGTACTCAGCCGAAACAGGCCGTTCTCCCCGGTGGGAAGACTGAAGCCCGGTAATGTCAGCGGGTTGACTTGCTGCTGGGCAAGATCGGGGGGCAGTTGACTATTGAGCCTTATGACCGTGGTGCCGGTACCGCTGGCCTTGGTATCCGCGACTTTATTGGTGCCACCGGTGGAACCGTAGTCCTGATGGATGACACTGTTCTGCAGTTCCTGGGCAGCCGTGATCGAGACGTTGCCGCCGGCCTGGATGACGGCATTACGTCCGGCGGTGACGCTTCCACCATCACGCGCCGTTTCAATGTCACTGACCAAGGTGTAGTTCTGCAAACCGGTCGGCAGTTCCACCAGGTTGTTGCGATCGTATTGGGATTGCGGGCTGGTAGAGCCGTAGGAATAACCCGAGAGAGTATTGGTCACCAACTTATCCGTGACGGTGTCCTTGACCACGACCATTTCGATCCTGCCACCCTCCCGGCCACCCTCCGGGCGGCTGCTAGACGAAGCGGTACCTAAACTAAAACCTCCAGAACCGTCGATGTAGTAAACGTTCGGGAAATCCGGGTTGTTACGCTGGTTGTATGCCACCACCTGCGGCATGAAACGACCGACCGTGCCGTCGGTGACGCGGCCGGACCGATAGATGCGCGTGCGTTCGATATTGCCGCTGACGGCACCAATATTTTTCAGGTTGTTGGCATTGATGGTGATGTTGCCGGTCGCACTGACGGTGCTTTTGCTATTGAGGAAATCGCCCCCGTTGAAGACAAAGTCGCGCCCTGCGGTCAACAAGGCAGAGGCCGTGGTGTCGTTGTCCTGCCCGCCTTCGAAGACTTCCCGGGCAATGTAATTGACGTCGTAGTGGTCGCCACTGCAATCGCCGCATTGCACCGCAAGGAAACCGGAAACCAGGGTACGCGACAGGCCAAAGTTCTGGGTACCGTCGTCGCCCGAAGTACGGTTGGCGAAGGAGCCAGCGTTGAGTGTGAACGTGCCGCCGCTCTCCATGGAACCGGAGATGTTTGAGACTTGGGTGGCTTGGGCCGCCCCGCCGAATCCTTTGACGACGACATTGCCCAGACCGTACAAATCACCGTTCTGGTTAGTGAAGTTGCCAACGCTCAGCGTCATGTCCGCGCCGCTGAAAATCAGCCCGCGATCGTTGAGCAGCGACGGAGTTTTGAGGTCGAGGTTTTGAGCGGAACCCAGCGTTCCGTAGTTGACAAGACTGCCGGCTTCGACGGTCAGGCCGGCGTTGGAAGTCAACCGCCCGGCGTTGGTCAGCTGTCCGCCGATTTTGATCGTGGAGTCACCACCACCGGCAATGCTTGAGGCAGCAGTCAGGTTTAGCTGCGCCGCCGTCAGGTAAATGCCGCCAACACTCGACATCCGCCCGTTGCCGCTGTAACTGCCGCCCAACTGCATATCCACGACGCCATCGCTGGCAATCAACCCATCGTTGGTCCAGTTACCACCACGAGCTTGTAAGTAGTCAGAGGCCAACAGCTTGCCACTGGCGGTCTGACTGAAGTTACCGACGTTGACGTTCAAGCGCCCGGCCTGGATGACGCTGGAGTTGATCCAGGTATCAGCATTCAGATCCAGCGTGCCGCCGGTAGTGATGCTGCCCCCGGCGCCAATGACGTTGGCGGTGGAGATATCAAACTTGCCGCGCCCCACATGATTGAGTTGGCCTCCGGCATTCAGAAAGCTGCCAACGGCCAGGGTCATGTCGGTGTTGGCGGTCTCGAGCACGCCATTACGGTTATCCAGCAAACCACCAATCTGGAAGCTGGTCTTGCCGGCATTGCCCAGGGAGCGAAGCCGGCCCGTCTGGTTATCGACGCTAGCCGCTTTGACGGTCAGCGTGGTGTCGCTTTCAACGATACCGGCACGGTTGCTCAGGGCGCCGCTGAGGCTGAGGTCGATGCGGTTACCGGCAATCTGCCCATTACCGTTGTCCAGACTGGTGCCGGTCACGCCGACCAGGCCCTTGGCGTAGAGCACGCCATTGCGGTTGTCGAACGCGGCGGTGGTGATGCTCGCGTCAGTGGCTTGCGCCGAGATCCGCCCGCCGTTGTTGTCCAGGCCGGCCAGTGCCGACAGCGTCAGACCCTGGGCTTGAATGATTCCGCCCTGGCGGTTGTTGTTGAGGTCGTAACCGTTGCGCAACACGCCGACGGCTCGCGCTTCGAGGGCGCCTTTGATGCTCGACAGCACGCCGCCACGGTTGTCGATGTTGGCGGCGTCGACCTTCACGACACCGTCTTGGGCAATGACTTTGCCGCTCTGGTTATCGAGGTCGCCGCTGACGTCGAGGGTCAAGCCATTCTGGCTCTGAATCGCGCCTTTGCCGTTGGCCAGGCTGGCTGCTTGTAAGTTCAGGCCGGCGTTCTGGCTGTAGATCAAACCATTGGTGTTGTTGCGTACCGCGCCGCTGGCGGTGATCTGCAAAGCGTCCTTGGCGGCGATGGTGCCGTTGTTGCTGTTGTCCAACGAACCGGTCAGAAGGGTCAGCGTGCTTTGGCTGGCGAGTTGGCCGTTCTGGTTAGCGAGGTCGGTAACGCCCTTGATCAGCACCGGACCGGCGCCGACCAGTTTGCCGCTGGTATTGGTCAATGCGTTGCCGAGCAGATCCAGCGTCACTGCGCCATTACCGGCGATGCTCCCGGCCGTGTTGTCCAGGCCCGTGCCCGTGACATTGATCACCTCTTGCGCGTCGATCGTGCCGCCCGCGTTGCTCAATGCGCCGGCGGTGATATTCAGTGTGGCGCCGCTGTCGATCAAGCCACCCTGGTTGTTGTTGAGAGACTCGCCCAAGGTAAGGGTCTGTCCTGCCGCGCTGCTGAGGATGCCTTTGTTACTGTTGTCCAGACTCTTTGATTTGACGCTCAGGCTGCCCTGGCTGACCAATGCCCCGGCATTGCTGTTGAGCAAGGCGCCCTTGAGGTCCACGGCAACATCACCGTTGCGACTCGAGAGTGTGCCGTTATCGCGGTTATCGAGGCTGTCACCATTGACGGTCAGGCCCTGCCAACCGGAGATCAGTCCCTTCTGGTTGATCAGGCTGGTGCCGTTGACCGTCAGTAGCTGACTGCTGATCAGCTTGCCAGCGCTGTTATCCACGGCGCGGGCAATCACATCGAAACCGAGGTTGCTGGAGATTTCCCCGTTCTGGTTGTTGAGATCGCGCAGGCGCTTGAGGGTCAGTGGCCCCTTGGCCGTGAGCACGCCGTTGCGATTGTCGAAATCGCCGTTGGCCAGCTCCACGGTGACGGCTTTTTCGCCAAGCAGGCGACCGCCGTCTTGGGTCAGGGACGTCAGGGTCAGGCCGATATCGCCCTTGGCCGAGACTTCGCCATCGTTGCTGGAGTCCAGGCTAGTGGCGGTCAGGGTCAGTTTGCCCTGGCTGTTGATCAACCCGCTATCGCGGTTGTTCAGCGCCATGGCATTGAGGATGACGGCGCTGGAGCCAAGCACCGTGCCGCTCTGGTTATTGAATTCGGCGCTACCGATTTTGAGTAGCTTGGCCGCGTTGATCAGACCCTTGGCATCGTTGCGCAACAAACCATCCACGGTCAGTTCGAGATCGCCGCGACTGGTCAGGCTGCCGCCGCTGTTGTTCAGGCTGGCGGCACGCACGTCGAGGGACGCCGCGCCGATCAGGCCTTTGACGTTGTCCAGCGCGTTGGCGATGCGCAGGGTCAGGCCCTGATTGCTCAGTAATTTGCCATTGCTGTTGTCCAAGCTTTGCGCCGTCAGCGTGAAGGCTTCGGCGCTGGAGATTTCACCGCCCTGATTGTTGACGCCCTTGAGTTGTTTGAGCAGCAAGGTACCGGGAGCATTGATCAGGCCGTTCTGGTTATTCAGTTGGCCGTTGTTCAGGTCCAGGCTGAGGCTGGTGTTGCTGAACAACTTGCCGCCCTGCTGATCCAGCCCGGTGACCGAAGCGGTCAAGGCGCCTTGGCTGCCGATACGGCCGTCGTCCTGGTTGGTGACCTGGCCCGCGACGAGGTTCAGGGTACTGGCGCTGTTGAGTCGGCCGCCTTGGCTGTTATCGAACGCGCCGGTGGTGACCGTCACCGCGCCTTTGCCGCTGATGTTGCCTTGCTCGTGGTTGTCGAGGCTGGCGCTGATGAGCGTGAGCGCGCCATCGGTGACCACAGTACCGCCTTGGTTGCTGACGCTGCCGTCGCTGGTGAGCTTCAGATCGGCTGCGCTGGAAAGACTGCCCTGGGTGTTGGTCAGTTGCGTGGTTTTGACGGTCAGCGCACCTTCGCTGCTGACCTGGCCCAGGCTGTTGTCGAACGCGCCGGTCAGGTTCAAGTGCATGTTCTGCACGCTGAGCAGATTGCCGCCGCTGTTATCCAGCAAACGCCCTTGCAGGTTCAGCGCGGTGGTGGCGCTAAGCAGGCCTTTGTTGCGGTTGAGCAATTGGTCCACGGTAAGGGTCAGCGCCTGACCGGTAAAAACCTGACCGCCATCGCTGCTGTCGAGTTTTGTACCGGTGACCGACAAATCGGCGTTGGTGCTGATTTCACCGCCACGGTTATCGAGGTCATCGACCGTCAGGGTCATGGCTTTGGTGGAACCCAGCAGACCTTTTTCGCGGTTGTCGAGGGTATCGGCGGTCAGCTTGAGCACACCGGTGGCGATCAATTTGCCTTTCTGGTTATTCAGGGTTTTGGCCTGAACGGTGGCGTCGGCCTTGCCGGCAACGTCGCCGCCAAAGTTGTCCAGGGTGTCGGCGGTGAGCAACAGTTCACCGTCAGCGATGACCGCGCCTTTTTGGTTATCCAGCGTGTTGTCGGTGGTGAGTTCCAGCCGGCCACGGCTGCTGATCAAGCCTTCACTGTTGTTGAGGCTGTCGCTGTGGCTATCGAGGGACGCGGCGGAAATCACGCCTTTGAGGTTGTTCAGGGCTTGTGCGATGCGCAGGGTCAGACCCTGATTGCTCAGCAACTTGCCGTTACTGTTGTCCAGGTTCTGAGCGGCCAGTTTGAAGGCTTGAGCGCTGGAGATTTCACCGCTCTGGTTGTTGACGTCCTTGAGGTTTTTCAACATCAGCAACGGCGCGTTGATCAGACCACCTTGGTTGTTCAGTTGACCGTTGTTCAGGTCCAGGCTCACGCTGGCTTGACTGAACAGTTCACCGCCCTGCTGGTCGAGCCCGGTAACCGAGGCGGTCAACGCTTGCTGGCTGGCAATGCGTCCGGTGGCGTTATTGACCTGCTTGGCGGTGAGCTCCAGGGTGGCGCCGCTGATGAGGCGACCGCCCTGACTGTTATCAACGTTGCCGGTGATGACTTGGGTGGTGTCTTTGCCGGATATCAGGCCTTTCTGGCTGTTATCCAGGCTAACGCTGTCAAGGGTCAGGGTGTTGTCGGTGCTGATCGAACCGCCCAGATTGAGCAAGGCGCCACGACTGGTGACAGACAACGCACCGGCACTGCCCAGGCTGCCGGCGCTGTTGTCGAGGCTGGCCGCGTTGACGGTCAACGCTCCTTCGCTGCTGATCAGCCCTTGGCCATTGAGCAAGGCATCGTCGAGGGTGATCACCAAATCCTTGAGGCTGTCGAAGGTGCCGCCGGTATTGTCCAGCGTGGTACCGGTCAACGTCGTCGCACCCTTGGCGACGATCAGGCCTTTATTCTGGTTGATCAGTTTGGCAACGACCATTTGCAAATCGGTAGCGGCCAGTATTTTCCCGCCTTCGCTGTTATCCAGGCGCTGACCTTTGATGTTCAGCAACAGGCTGCTGGAGAGTTCGCCTGCACGATTATCGATGTCGTCGACCTTCAGGGTCAGCGCTTTGGTGGTGCCGATCAGGCCGCCATTGCTGTTATCGAGGGTTGTGCCGGTCAGGCTCAGGTTGCCTTGGGCGACCAATGCCCCGCCTTGTTGTTGCAGCAGGCCAATGGTGGCGGTGAGGTCACCTTGGCTGGAGATCCGCCCGGCCGCGTTTTGCACTTCATCGGCGTCGAGGGTGACCGGGCCGACAGCACTGAGCAAGCCGCCACTGTTGTCCAGGCGAGTACCGTCATAGGAGATACCGGCCTTGCCACTGATCAAGCCTTTGTCACGGTTATCCAGTTGGCCAACTTGCAATTTCAGCTGTTTGTCGGTCTGGATCACCCCACCGCGGTTATCAGCAGAATCGCTGATCAAAGTCAGCGTGTCTTTACCGCTGACTGTGCCACCGCGGTTGTCGAGTTTGCCCGTGCGTACATCGATGGCGCCCTTGGCGCTGATTTCACCCGCGTTCTGGTTATCCAGCAAATCGCTGATGCGCGCGGTGAGGCTGCCGTCGCTGACCACCACCCCGGCGTCGCGGTTGTCGAGGCTGGCGGCTTTGAGATCCACGCTCCTGCCCGAACCCAATACACCGTCGCGGTTATCCAGGGCGCCGCTGAGGTCGATATTCAAACCCAGGTCGCCCAGGACCTGACCACTGCGGTTGTTCAGTGTGGTCGCGTTGAGCCGGGTGATGCCGGCACTGGAAATCTCGCCATTGCTGTTGTTCAACTGAGCAATCGTGCCCGTCAAATTGCCCGTGCTGTTGATCACCCCCTTGGTGTTAAGGACCTGATTGGCCGTTACGTTCAGCGTGCCGCTGCTCAACACCCGGCCATTGTTCTGGTTGTCCAGGGTCCCGGCGGTGATGTTGGCTGTTTGCGCGGCGCTCAGCGTGCCGCCTTGGTTGCTCAGGGTCTGACTGGTGTTGACCGTCAGATTACGGCTAGCGATAACGCTTTTGCCGCTGTTGTTGAGGTTCTGTGCGCTCAGGCTCACATCGCCCGTGGCGTTGCGGCTGGTGTCGGCGTTGACTCCGGCCTCGATGACGCCGTTGTTGGTCAGTACACCGCCGGCGCTCAGGGTGATGCTGTCTCTGGCGGCGAGGGTTTGCTGGTTGGTCAGGTTGCCTTGGGTTTGCACGTTGACGGCCGTGCCGGCGTAGACCGGGCCGCGCGCATCGAGGCTGGCGGCTTTGACATTGACTGCGCCGTTCGTGGCCGAGGTGTCGACCAGACTCAAGTGCCCGTTGGCATCCAGCTGGATATCGCCACCGCTGGCGATCAGTTTGCCGTCGAGTTTCACCCCGACCCCGGCCTCGGTACCGACCAGTTTGATCGCCCCGGCGTACATGCCACCGAGGGCCGAAGAGTCGATGGCCAGTTGCGGTTTGGCGCTGCCGTCATTGGCACGGGCGGTGGCGTTGAGGCTGTCGGCGTTGACGTCGTTGCGACCGGCAACGATGGTCAGGTTCCTGGCCTGAATCTCGGCGTTGATCTTGGCGCTGCGGGTGATGATTTCGAAGCGGTCGACGTTGCTGGCATTCAGCCCGGCGCCGTCGATGGCGACGCTGCCCTGGTCGACCTGGAAGCGATCCAGCCGACCGTTGTCCAGCACCGGTTTGCCGGTGGTCAAGGTCACGCGCGGGGTGTTGATGAAGCCGCAGCCGTTGCAGCTGATGCCGTAGGGGTTAGCGACGATCACCCGCGCCGACTGCCCCGCCACTTCGGTGTAACCGCGCAACTGACTCGGGCTGCCGCCAACCACTTCGTTGAGGATGGTTTGTGCCGCGACCCCGTTGGTCAGGTTCGGGTTGCCGATAATGATCCCGCCCAATTGCGTCGCGCCGGTCTGGTTGGCGACGTTGTTGAGGATCACGCCCTGGGTGCCGACGTTGTAATCGTGAAACTGGTTATGCGACAGGCCGCTGCCGTTGGGCGTAGCGATCTGGACAATCGGCACACCGTTGCCCGCCTGCCCGAGGCTGGTGCCCGGCGTGGCCACCACGATGCCGTCGGCCTGCGCCCACATCGGTTGCCAGAACATGACGTTGGCCAACAAAAACGCCAAACCACGCTTGGGCATGCCCCAGAAATGCTCACGGTTTTTGACCGCAGCAGAGGGCTGGCCAGCGAGGAAGGCGTAGTGGCGAACGTCCATGTCAAAAGGTCTCGTTGCGAACGATAAGGGTGGGTGAGCAATTCACAGACACAGCCGTCCCGACACGGCAGACGCTGGGGGCGTTTGCAGAGCGAATACGTCATAAGGGGATAAATGCGCGCTTGGGTCAGAAGGTCCAAAGCGTGGCGTAAACGACCATTGCATTAGCGTGCGGATGGTCTGTTCGGTCCCTCGAAACGGCAAAGTGATATCAATGTGATGGCGCGATGTTAAGTTGCCATCATTCTGACGTCAATAAGCTGTTCGAGGTGTTTTTGGCGGAGGCTCTAGCGCGCGGGTTTGGGTCCACTGGCTGAACTTTCCGGGTGGAAAAACCCTCCACTCAATAACGCCGTGACATTGAGAAATGAGGCCCCGCTCATGAAAACCCTGCTGAAACTGACCCTCGCTACCACTCTTGCCTGTGCCCTCCCCGTTTGGGCCTGCCCTCCCGATGTAGCCACCGCCAAGCGCGAACAATTGGCTAAGGAGGTCGCCAAGATCACTGAGCAGAACCCGGCCAAGGCCAAGGAGATCAATGATGAGTTGCAGAAGATGGACCTGGAGACGGCCAGCAAGGATTTGCCGGACAAGTGCCAGTTGATCGATCAGCGTCTCAAGGAGTTGCAGTCGGCGGAGAAGAAAGCCGAGAGCTGAACGGCAAGATCAAAAGATCGCAGCCTTCGGCAGCTCCTACACCGGTTTGAGCGTGCAGCTGTAGGAGCTGCTGCGATTTTTTGACGAAAAAAAACCCGGACACTGTCCGGGTTTTTTATGGGATCGCTACCGCGCTTTATTCAGCAGCCGGCGCTTCCGGCTTGCGGCGCTTGAGCGGGGCCATGCCGTCCTTGCTGACCAGCGACAGGGCGTCGGTCTTCGGGCGGTTGGCGATCTTGCGCTTGGTCGGAGCCTTGGCGCCGGTCTTCTTCTTGTCGCCTTTGGCGTCGACTTTTTTCTTCTTCACGCCAACGGCTTTACCCGAGGCCTTGACCTTTTTCGGTCCGCCGTAGGTGCCTTTGACTTCCTTGATGGTGCGGCGCTCGAAGCTCTGCTTGAGGTAGCGCTCGACGCTCGACATCAGGTTCCAGTCGCCATGGCAGATCAGCGAGATGGCCAGGCCATCGTTGCCGGCGCGGCCGGTGCGACCGATGCGGTGAACGTATTCGTCGCCGCTGCGCGGCATGTCGAAGTTGATCACCAGGTCCAGGCCTTCCACGTCCAGGCCACGGGCCGCAACGTCGGTGGCCACGAGGATCTTCACGCCGCCCTGCTTCAGACGGTCGATGGCCAGTTTGCGGTCTTTCTGGTCTTTGTCGCCGTGCAGCACGAACGCTTTGTATTCCTGCGCCACCAGGCGGCCGTAGATACGGTCAGCCATGGCCCGGGTGTTGGTGAACACGATGGCCTTCTGATAGGTCTCGTTGGCCAGCAGCCAGTTCACGATCTGTTCTTTGTGCTGATTGTGGTCGGCGGTGATGATCTGCTGACGAGTGGTGGCGTTCAGATCGCTGACGTTGTTCAGCTGCAAGTGTTCAGGGTTGTTCAGGACCTTGGCGACCATCTCGCGCAGGCCCGAACCGCCGGTGGTGGCGGAGAACAGCATGGTCTGCTGACGGTTGGTGCATTCGTCCACCAGACGCTGCACGTCTTCGGCAAAGCCCATGTCGAGCATGCGGTCGGCTTCGTCGAGCACCAGCACTTCGACTTCCTTGAGGTCGAGGTTGCCGGCGTTCAGTTGCTCGATCATCCGGCCCGGCGTACCGATCAGGATGTCCGGCACCTTGCGCAGCATGGCGGCCTGGACCTTGAAGTCTTCACCGCCGGTGATCAGGCCGGACTTGATGAAGGTGAACTGAGCGAAGCGCTCGACTTCCTTGATGGTCTGCTGGGCCAGCTCGCGGGTTGGCAGCAGGATCAGGGTCTTGATGCTGACACGGACTTTGGCCGGGCCGATCAAGCGGTTGAGGATCGGCAAAACGAAGGCCGCGGTTTTGCCGCTACCGGTTTGCGCTGTCACCCGCAGGTCACGCCCCTGGAGCGCGAGCGGGATAGCCGCTGCTTGCACAGGCGTTGGCTCGACAAATTTAAGCTCGGCCACGGCTTTGAGCAGGCGTTCGTGCAGGGCGAATTGGGAAAACACGGGTGCTACCTCGAAGAAATACAAAAAAACAGCTGCATAGGGTAACGGTTTCGAGCGCGAAGGCCGAGTTTCTTTATACAAACGGCTGCAAACAGTGGTTTTTTTGTTGCCTGTTTTGTCTCAAAACGTCATCCGGAACGTCTTAAATGCTCTAATCGCCCCGTCGCGGCCTACAGAAGAACCGTTTTCACCCATGGATATCAAACAGCTCTGGCTCAACGCCCAAGACCTCTGGGGTGCTCTCGATCAGCACCCGCTCCTGCATTCCACGCTCGCGCTGATGTTGCTGCTGGTGGTGGCGCTGGTGCTCGGACGAGTGGCGCGTTACCTCATTCTTCATATGACCAAAATACTCGGCCGCCAGCCGTCGCTGCACTGGATCACCGATTTTCGCCACAACAAAGTGTTTCATCGCCTGGCGCAGATGACGCCCTCGCTGGTGATCCAGTTCGGCCTGCACCTGGTGCCGGAGTTGGGCAAAACCAGCCTGAACTTCCTCGGCAACGTGGCGCTGGCGTTCACCATTCTGTTCCTGGTGCTGGCCGTCAGCGCATTGCTCAATGCCCTGCTGGACATCTATGCCCGCACCGAACATGCCCGCACCCGCTCGATCAAGGGCTATGTGCAACTGGCGAAAATGGTGTTGTTCGTGTTTGGCGCGATCATCATCGTCGCCACGTTGATCGACCGTTCGCCGCTGTTGCTGCTGTCGGGTCTGGGCGCCATGTCGGCGGTGATTCTGTTGGTCTACAAGGACACTCTGTTGTCGTTCGTTGCCAGCGTGCAACTGACCAGCAACGACATGCTGCGGGTCGGTGACTGGATCGAGATGCCGCAAGTCGGTGCCGACGGTGACGTGGTGGACATTACCTTGCACACGGTCAAGGTGCAGAATTTCGACAAGACCATTGTGTCGATTCCGACCTGGCGCCTGATGTCCGAGTCGTTCAAGAACTGGCGCGGCATGCAGCAGTCCGGCGGGCGCCGAATCAAGCGCAGCCTGTTCATAGACGCCAGCGGCGTACGCTTCATTCGCGATGACGAAGAGCTGAAGTTGGCTCAGGTGCATCTGCTGACCGACTACATGAGCCGCAAGAAAGCCGAGCTCAAGGCCTGGAACGAAGCACAGGGCAACGTCGCGGCGATGTCGGCCAACCGTCGACGGATGACCAATATCGGCACCTTCCGCGCCTATGCGTTGGCGTATCTGAAGAGCCACCCGGAGATTCAGCCGAACATGACCTGCATGGTTCGCCAGATGCAGACCACCGCTCAGGGCATCCCGCTGGAAATCTACTGTTTCACCCGCACCACCGTGTGGGCTGATTACGAGCGGATTCAGGGGGATATTTTCGATTACCTGCTGGCAGTGCTGCCAGAGTTTGGCTTGAGCCTTTATCAGCAGCCGAGCGGTGGGGATTTGCGGTCGGGGTTGCTCCCGGCGGTGCTGGGCGCGAGCCACATTCCCGAGTCTGAAAAACACGTTATGTAGCAGCGCCTCTAACCTGTGGGAGCGGGCTTGCCCGCGATGAGGCCATGTCAGTCGATATCAATATTGCCTGACACAATGCTTTCGCGGGCAAGCCCGCTCCCACAGGGTTCAGTGGATAGCCACAAGTTTGCGTACACCCAACCGACTAATCCACACCGCCATCAGAATCACCGATCCACCAAACAACAACCGTCCCAACTCTTCATGCTGATTCCAGATCAGCAAGTTGATCAGCAACCCCACCGGCACATGCAAATTGTTCATCACCGCCAGCGTCCCGCCGTTCACCAGGCACGCGCCCTTGTTCCACCAGTACAAACCCAGCGCGGTCGAGACGAGGCCGAGGAACAGCAGCACGCCCCATTGCAGTGGCGCTTCAGGCAGGAAGTTCTGTTTGCCGAACAGCAGAAACGCCGGCAACGCCACCGCCAACGCACCCAGGTAGAAGTAGCCGAAGCGCCGGTAGTGCGGCAGATCGCTCGGATGTCGGGCCACCAGATGTTTGTAGAGCACCTGCCCGGCGGCGTAGGTGAAGTTGGCCAGTTGCAGCAGCAGGAAACCCATGAAGAAGTCCGGGTTGATCCGGTCATAGCGAATCACTGCCGCCCCGAGTACCGCCACCAATGCCGCGATCAACGCCCACGGATTGAAGCGCCGGTTCAGCGCATCTTCGATCAGGGTCACGTGCAGCGGCGTGAGGATGGTGAACAGCAACACTTCCGGCACCGTCAGCACCCGGAAGCTCAAATACAAACAGACGTAAGTCACGCCAAACTGCAACGCGCCGATCAGCAACATCCCGCGCATGAACGCCGGCTCGACCTGACGCCAGCGCGTCAGCGGAATGAACACGAGCCCTGCCAGCAGCACCCGCACCAGCACCGCGAAGTAACTGTCGACATGCCCCGCCAGGTATTCGCCGATCAAACTGAAGGAAAACGCCTGGATCAGCGTGACAAAAAGTAGATAGCCCATGGTCGCCTCATTTCGAATGGCGGCGACGATAGCGGGTTTTGCCCTTGATCGCGAACAGTCAGGCAATACACAAATCTACTGTGGGAGCGGGCTTGCTCGCGAATGCGGTGGGTCAGTCAACATTAATATCCACTGACACGCCCTCTTCGCGAGCAAGCCCGCTCCCACAGGGGTTGTGTGCTCATTCACTAAATCGCAGGCAAAAAAAAGCCCGATCTCGCTAATGCGTTCAATCGGGCTAGAGCACTCAGGAGCAACAAGTGCAAAGGGAGGTTCGATGCGCGTACAGGCTTGAAGGGTTGCGCCAGGTCACTAGACCATCCAGCGATTATCTGGCGATTAACGGCTCAGGCGACCTGAGAAAGCTTGGCGTTGGCCTGGTTCAGGCCTTTCTCCTGGAAGCCGCCGCCCAGGTTCATGCCTTCGGCGTGAATAAACGTTACGTCGTGGATGCCGATGAAAGCCATGACCTGACGCAGGTACGGTTCCTGGTGATCCGAGGCGGCTCCGGCATGGATACCACCGCGAGCGGTCAGCACATAAGCACGCTTGCCGTTGAGCAAACCTTGCGGGCCGGTTTCGGTGTACTTGAAGGTCACGCCGGCACGCAGCACATGGTCGAGCCAGGCTTTGAGGGTGCTTGGAATGGCGAAGTTGTACATCGGCGCGGCCATTACCAGTACGTCGGCGGCCAGCAGTTCATCGGTCAGCAGGTTGGAGCGTTCCAGCGAGGCTTGTTCGATGTCATTGCGTTGTTCGGCAGGTTTCATCCAGCCGCCCAACAAGTTGATGTCCAAGTGCGGCACCGGGTTGGTGGCCAGGTCACGGACGGTGATCTGGTCGGCCGGGTGGGCCGCTTTCCATTGGCTGATGAAGGTCTGGGTCAGCTGGCGGGAAACCGAGTCTTGCTGACGGGCGCTGCTTTCGATGATCAGAACGCGGGACATGGGATGTAGCCTCCATCTGAGAATGCTGTAGGTCGATGGAGTGAAGGTTAAACAGAGTCATATCGATGAAAAAGCGCAAATAACTGCTATAAAGCATCGATAAATTCGTTTATAAGCGGAGCATGCCCTGTGGGAGCCGGCTTGCTCGCGAAAGCGGTGTGTCAGGCAACATTGATGTCGACTGATACTCCCTCTTCGCGAGCAAGCCCGCTCCCACAGGGTTGTAAAGTCATTTCGGGGTGCAGGTCAGGTTGATACGCATCTTGATGATGGTCCGGGTGAACTTGGCGGTGGCGTTTTTGTGTTTACCGGCGGGCACTTCGATGGTGCGGGTACGCGGCGACTCCGGGCCATTGTTGAAAACCACCCTGCAGATCGCATCAGTACTGCCGTAGTTGTTCACTTGAATGGAGGCGATGTCGTTATCCGTGTCGTACGAGTTGTAGTCGATGCTCAAGCCGTTCAATTGCTTTTGAACGTCGATCGGATAAGCAAACGCAGTCAGCGGCAGCATTGCCAACACCGCACAACCCGCCATCACACTACAAAGTTTTTTCATTCAGCAGCCTCCAATAAGGACTGCCAGCTTAGGACAAGAGGAGCTCAACATGAAAGCGCCCCGCGTGACCCTTGATCAATGGCGAACATTGCAGGCCGTGGTCGATCACGGCGGTTTCGCCCAGGCCGCCGAAGCGCTGCACCGCTCGCAATCGTCGGTCAGCTACACCGTAGCGCGCATGCAGGACCAGCTCGGTGTGCCATTGCTGCGCATCGACGGCCGCAAAGCGGTGCTCACCGAGGCCGGCGGCGTGTTGCTGCGCCGCTCCCGGCAACTGGTGAAACAGGCCAGTCAACTGGAAGACCTGGCCCATCACATGGAGCAAGGCTGGGAAGCGGAAGTGCGGCTGGTAGTCGATGCCGCCTACCCGAGCGCCCGCCTCGTCCGCGCACTGACCGCGTTCATGCCGCAAAGCCGTGGCTGCCGGGTGCGTCTGCGCGAAGAAGTGTTGTCGGGTGTCGAGGAGGTGTTGCTTGAAGGCGTGGCCGATCTGGCCATCACCGGGTTCAGTATTCCTGGCTACCTGGGCGCGGAACTGAGCGACGTCGAATTCATCGCGGTGGCCCACCCCGAGCATTCCTTGCATCGCTTGAACCGCGAACTGAACTTCCAGGACCTGGAAAGCCAGATGCAAGTGGTGATCCGCGACTCCGGCCGTCAACAACCGCGAGACGTCGGCTGGCTCGGCGCCGAACAGCGCTGGACCGTCGGCAGCCTGGCCACCGCCGCGACCTTCGTCAGCAGCGGCCTGGGCTTCGCCTGGCTGCCTCGGCACATGATCGAGCGCGAACTCAAGGAAGGTACGCTCAAAGTGCTACCGTTGGACCAGGGCGGCAGCCGCAACCCGAGCTTCTATCTGTATTCGAACAAGGACAAACCCTTGGGCCCGGCCACGCAGATTCTCATCGAACTGCTGCGCACCTTCGATACCGCGCCGCTGGATGCGCCCTTCGCCGCCCCTGAACAAGCCTGACACGGAGTGTACCCATGGCCTATTTCGAACATGAAGGTTGCAACCTGCACTATGAGGAATATGGCCACGGCACGCCGTTGCTGCTGGTCCATGGGCTGGGCTCCAGCACCCTGGACTGGGAAATGCAGATTCCGGCGCTCTCGGCCCACCATCGAGTGATTGTCCCGGATGTGCGCGGCCACGGGCGCTCCGACAAGCCCCGCGAGCGCTACAGCATCCCCGGGTTCAGCGCCGACCTGATTGCGTTGATGGAACACTTGAATCTTGGCCCTGCACATCTTGTCGGGCTTTCAATGGGTGGCATGATCGCTTTTCAACTGGCGGTGGACCAGCCGCAACTGCTCAAGAGCCTGTGCATCGTCAACAGCGCGCCCGAAGTCAAACGGCGCAGCCGCAACGACTACTGGCAGTGGTTCAAGCGCTGGAGTCTGATGCGCGCGCTGAGCATGGGCACCATCGGCAAGGCCCTGGGCGCCAAACTGTTTCCCAAGCCTGAACAAGCTTCGTTACGACAAAAAATAGCGGCGCGCTGGGCAAAAAACGACAAACATGCTTATCTCGCCAGCTTCGATGCCATCGTTGGCTGGGGGGTTCAGGAACGACTTTCCAAGGTTTCCTGTCCAACCCTCATCGTCAGCGCCGACCGTGACTACACCCCGGTCGCATTGAAAGAAACCTATGTAAAACTGCTGCCCGATGCGCGGCTGGTGGTGATCGCCGACTCGCGCCACGCCACCCCGCTGGATCAACCCGAACGTTTCAACCAAACGCTGCTCGAGTTTCTCACCGCAGTCGACACCACCACTCAGGATCACTGACTTATGCTGAAAAAAATCGCCCTCGTCGCCGGCTCTGTTCTGTTTGCCGCCAACCTGATGGCCGCCACGCCCGCCAAGGCGCCGCACGTGCTGCTGGAAACCACCAACGGCCAGATCGAAATCGAACTGGACCCGGTCAAGGCGCCGATCAGTACCAAGAACTTCCTTGAGTACGTCGACAGCGGCTTCTACAACAACACGATTTTTCACCGTGTGATTCCTGGGTTCATGGTCCAGGGCGGTGGTTTCACTCAACAGATGCAGCAAAAAGAAACCAAGGCGCCAATCAAGAACGAATCCAAAAACGGCCTGCATAACGTGCGTGGCACGCTGTCCATGGCCCGTACTTCCGTCCCGGATTCGGCCACCAGCCAGTTCTTCATCAACGTCAAAGACAACGATTTCCTGGACCAGGGCGACGGTTATGCCGTGTTCGGTAAAGTCGTTAAAGGCATGGATGTCGTCGATGTCATCGTCAACTCCCAGACCACCACCAAAAGCGGCATGAAAGACGTGCCAGCCGATCCCGTGTTCATCAAGTCGGCCAAGCGCATCGACTGAGACTAAGCTGAACAGGGAGTTTTGAGCGGCCGCCGGTGCTTCCGGCGCCGCTCATATCGTTTAAAGGAGAGCCCGTGCGCGGGCGAAGAACTGATGCTTTATCGCCGTTTTGAAAAACTGATCGACATTTTCCGCGATGCACCGACGGCGGCTCCGCCGGATCGGGTTCTCCCCTTCTATACCTATTACCTGAAACAGGTCTGGCCGAGTTTCGCCGTCCTGCTGATCGTCGGCCTGTTCGGCGCACTGATCGAAGTGGCACTGTTCAGCTACCTGAGCCGCATCATCGACCTGGCGCAAGGCACCCCGAACGTCAACTTTTTCCAGGATCACGGTCTCGAATTGGCCTGGATGGCGGTGGTTGCACTGATTCTGCGCCCAGTATTCGTTGGCCTGCATGACTTGCTGGTGCATCAGACCCTGAACCCCGGCATGACCAGCCTGATTCGCTGGCAGAACCACAGTTACGTGCTCAAACAGAGTCTGAATTTTTTCCAGAACGACTTCGCCGGGCGCATCGCCCAACGCATCATGCAAACCGGCAACTCGCTGCGCGACTCTGCCGTACAAGCGGTGGACGCGCTGTGGCACGTGCTGATCTACGCCATCAGCTCACTGGTGCTGTTTGCCGAAGCCGACTGGCGTCTGATGATCCCGCTGCTGATGTGGATGGCAGCGTATATCGGCGCGCTCTGCTACTTCGTGCCGCGTGTGAAGGAACGTTCGGTGGTGTCGTCCGATGCGCGCTCCAAACTCATGGGGCGGATTGTCGACGGCTACACCAACATCACCACCCTCAAGCTGTTCGCCCACACCAACTTCGAACAGCAGTACGCTCGTGAAGCCATCGAAGAACAGACTGAAAAAGCCCAACTGGCCGGCCGTGTGGTCACCAGCATGGACGTGGTCATCACCAGCATGAACGGCCTGTTGATCGTCGGTACCACCGGGTTGGCCCTGTGGCTGTGGACGCAGTCGCTGATCTCGGTCGGCGCGATTGCCCTGGCCACCGGTCTGGTGATCCGGATCGTCAACATGTCCGGCTGGATCATGTGGGTGGTTAACGGCATTTTCGAAGACATCGGTGCCGTTCAAGACGGTCTGAAAACCATCGCTCAACCGGTCAGCGTCACCGACCGTGAACAGGCGAAACCCTTGGCGGTGGCCTGTGGTGAGGTGCGTTTCGATCACGTCGATTTTCACTACAGCAAGAAAAGCGGGATCATCAGCGACCTCAACCTGACCATCAAGCCCGGTGAGAAAATCGGCCTGATCGGCCCCTCCGGTGCCGGCAAATCGACGCTGGTCAATCTGCTGTTGCGCCTGTATGACGTGCAGGGCGGACGGATTCTCATCGACGGCCAGAACATCGCCGAAGTCGGTCAGGAAAGCCTGCGTGAACGCATCGGCATGATCACCCAGGACACCTCGCTGCTGCACCGTTCGATCCGCGACAATTTGCTGTACGGCAAACCCGACGCCACCGACGCCGAGCTCTGGGAAGCAGTGCACAAGGCCCGCGCCGACGAATTCATCCCGTTACTGTCGGACTCTGAAGGCCGCACCGGTTTCGATGCTCACGTCGGTGAACGCGGAGTGAAACTCTCTGGTGGCCAGCGTCAGCGGATTGCCATCGCCCGGGTGCTGCTCAAGGACGCGCCGATCCTGATCATGGACGAAGCCACCTCGGCACTGGACTCGGAAGTCGAAGCGGCGATTCAGGAAAGCCTCGAAACCCTGATGCAGGGCAAGACCGTGATCGCCATCGCCCACCGCCTCTCGACCATCGCGCGGATGGACCGCTTGGTGGTGCTGGAAAACGGCAAGATCGCCGAAACCGGCAGCCACGCCGAACTGCTGGCCCATGGCGGGTTGTATGCGCGGTTGTGGCAGCACCAGACCGGAGGGTTTGTCGGGATCGATTGAGGCAACACGAACCCTGTGGGAGCGGGCTTGCTCGCGAATGCGGTGTATCAGGCAACTTTAATATCGACTGACACTCCCTCTTCGCGAGCAAGCCCGCTCCCACATTACAGCGTCAACACCATCTCGTGCCACGCCATCCCGCCATGGTCGGACGCCGAAGGCTTGATGTAGGCAAAACCAAACCCGGCATAGAGCGCAATGTGCCGCTCTTTGCACATCAGGTGGATGCTGGCCTTGTTCATTGCGCGCATGCGCTGGATGAACTCACCCATTAAGCGTTTCGCCAGCCCCTGCCCTTGATAGTCCGGATGCACCACCACCGACATGATCACTACGTGCGGGCCGGCCGGGTCGTGGCCGATCAATTCCTTGAACGCTTCGTCCGACATCTCCACCTCAAACGCCGCGCCGGAATTGATGAAACCGGCGACAACGCCATCCACTTTAGCAACGATAAAGCCCTCGGGCCAGGTGGCGATGCGGGTGGCGATTTTCTCGCGGGTGGCGGCTTCATCGCCTTCGTAGGCAACGGTTTCGATGGCATAGCAGCGATCCAGGTCAGCGGGGCTGACGTGGCGGATGACGGTGTTCATGGCAGCTCTGAATCGGCGTGGGAAAGGTTGGGGATCATAAATCAGCATCAACACGACATCGAGAGGCGAATCACCGATCCGCCTCTCGATCCAGGCCATTACGCCTTGAGCGGCAGCCAGATTTCCAGCACACCGGTATTGAGCTTCGGGTTGAAATCGTCGCTGTAGCGTTCGAACTCCGGGGCGTCCGCCGCTTCATGACCGGACTTCGGCAACCAGGTTTTCCAGATGTATTGAAAGGTCTGGGGCAGGGTATCCAGAGAGCCCTTGTGTTCGAAGACTGCATACTTCTGAGGCTGAACTTCGATCCAGCGGTACTTCTCGGGCAGGTCGTCGAGCTTGCTGATTTCGACACCGGCTATGTACTCGAAACCACCCTTGCCATCCGGATTGCAGCAGATGCCGTAGGTTACTTCGCTTTTCTGACCGGGAATTTTGCCAATCTCGGGAATGAATTTCTCCCATAGATCGGGGATCGCTTTGGTCGTATCCGCAGTAAATCGTCCACCAAGCCCCGCTATGAGCATGAAGTGCCCGTTTTCGAAGCGTGGCTCGGCCGTTTCGACGCCTGTTTGCTCATCCATGACTCAACTCCTGGTACAAAAAGTGGGTTCGGCTGGGAGTATAGAAGCCAAACCCGATTCGCCCAATTACAGTGCGTGCAACTGTTCGATGGCGCCTGGACCGATAAACTCGTTATAACCCGATAGGATCACGTAGACCGCGAAGTAGCAGAAGATCGCTGCCGATGCCATGTAGGAATAACGCAGCAGTTTGTCACCGAGCAATTTGCCGCCGTGGCTCGCAGCAAAGCACAGACCGACACACCAGAGCACTCCGGCGCACAAGAAACCGCCGAGAAACAGCGCCGAGCTCAGTGCGCCACCGCCACCGGAACGAGCGATCAGCGTGCCGCCCACCGCGGCAAACCAGAGAATGGCACTGGGCGATGACATGGCGAGGAAAATCCCGCGCAAGAACTCTTTCCGGTGCGAGTTGTGCCCCACTTCCGGGGTTTGCGCCAACAGCGCTTCATGGTGAATCGCCGAATAAATCATCTTCGCCGCGAAATACAGCAGCAGCGCCGACCCGCCGATCCACAACACCCAGCGCACGGTCTCGTACTGCAGCAATACGGTCATGCCGGCCAATGCCAGCACGGCATAAATCAGATCGCCGACACACGTCCCCAACCCCAGGGCAAAGCCTTGAAAATAGCCGCGCTGCATCGCCAGCGTGATCATCGCGATATTGGCCACGCCGATGTCCAGGCACAGCGAAAGGCTCAACAAGAAGCCACTGGTAAATTCCATCGACCATATCCTTGGGAAAAATTTATTGATGCGCAGGCTAGACAGTTTGCCACGACTGCCCTTACATTCCGCCACAGGCCACCGCAGTGGCCAGCGTCGCTCGGACGGTTCCGGGCGCTTACGTTATCCGAGGCAACAATGGCCGAACAAGGTTCGCCGCGCCGCTTTGCGCGCATAGATCGACTCCCCCCTTACGTTTTCAACATCACTGCCGAGCTGAAGATGGCCGCCCGTCGTCGTGGCGAAGACATCATCGACTTGAGCATGGGCAACCCCGACGGCGCCACGCCGCCGCACATTGTCGAAAAACTCGTCACCGTCGCCCAGCGTGAAGACACCCACGGCTACTCCACGTCCAAAGGGATTCCGCGCCTGCGCCGGGCGATCTCCAACTGGTACAAGGATCGCTACGCGGTCGACATCGACCCGGAAACCGAAGCCATCGTCACCATTGGTTCCAAGGAAGGCCTGGCGCATTTGATGCTGGCCACCCTCGACCAGGGCGACACCGTACTGGTGCCGAACCCGAGCTACCCGATTCACATCTACGGTGCCGTGATTGCCGGCGCCCAAGTGCGCTCAGTGCCGCTGATCCCAGGCGTGGATTTTTTCGCCGAGCTGGAACGGGCGATTCGCGGCTCGATCCCGAAACCGAAGATGATGATCCTCGGCTTCCCGTCCAACCCCACCGCCCAGTGCGTGGAGCTGGACTTCTTCGAGCGGGTGATCGCCCTCGCCAAACAGTACGACGTTTTGGTGGTGCACGACTTGGCCTACGCCGACATCGTCTACGACGGCTGGAAAGCCCCGTCGATCATGCAAGTGCCCGGCGCCAAGGACATCGCGGTGGAGTTTTTCACCCTGTCCAAGAGCTACAACATGGCGGGCTGGCGCATCGGTTTCATGGTCGGCAACCCAGAGCTGGTCAACGCCCTGGCGCGGATCAAGAGCTACCACGACTACGGCACGTTCACCCCGCTGCAAGTCGCGGCCATCGCGGCACTGGAAGGCGATCAGCAGTGCGTCAAAGACATTGCCGATCAGTATCGGCAACGTCGCAACGTGCTGGTCAAAGGCCTGCATGAACTGGGCTGGATGGTCGAAAACCCGAAAGCCTCGATGTATGTCTGGGCCAAGATTCCCGAGGCTTACGCACACATGGGCTCGCTGGAGTTCGCCAAGAAACTGCTGGCCGAGGCCAAGGTCTGTGTCTCGCCGGGTGTGGGATTTGGCGAGTATGGGGATGATCATGTGCGCTTCGCGCTGATCGAAAACCAGGACCGGATTCGTCAGGCCGTACGCGGGATTCGCGGGATGTTCCGGGCGGACGGGTTGGTTCAGAAAACCAACGCCTGACACAAATAACTGTGGGAGCGGGCTTGCTCGCGAAAGCGGACTTACATTCAACATCTACTTTGAATGTTATGTCCCCTTCGCGAGCAAGCCCGCTCCCACATTTGTTTTGCGGTGTGCTTAGACGAACAACGACAACAGCAGGATGAAGCCCAGGCCCACCACGGACAGGATGGTTTCCATCGCGGTCCAGGTCTTGAAGGTTTCCGCCACGGTCATGTTGAAGTACTGCTTCACCAGCCAGAAACCGGCGTCGTTGACGTGAGACAGGATCAACGAACCGGCACCGGTGGCCAACACCAGCAACTCACGGTTCACCCCCGGAATCATCCCCACCACCGGCACCACGATGCCTGCGCCAGTAATGGTCGCCACGGTTGCCGAACCGGTCGCGATGCGAATCACCGCCGCCACCAGCCACGCCAGAAGGATGGGCGAGATCTGCGCTTCCACCGCCATGTTGCCGATGACATTACCCACACCGCTGGTCACCAGCATCTGTTTGAAGCCGCCACCGGCACCGATGATCAGGATGATCGCGGCGGTTGGTGCAAGGCTCGCGTCCAGCCATTTGAGCATCTGTTGCGAACCGATGCCCTGCTTGTAGCCGAAGGTGTACAGCGACAGCAGCAACGCCAGCAGGAGCGCCGAGATCGGGTGACCGATCAGGTCCATGAAGGTGCGGAAGAAGTTGCCGTCCGGCAGCGCCACATCGGCAAAGGTCTTGAGCAGCATCAGGAACACGGGCGACAGCACGGTGACCAAGGTAATGGCGAAGCTAGGCAGATCACCTGCATCCTCATCGCGCACCAGTTGATCCACCAGTTCCTGATTCGGATGACCAGGAATGTGCTTGGCAATGAACGTACCGAAGATCGGACCGGCGATGATGGCGGTCGGCAGCGCAACGATCAGGCCGTAAAGAATGGTTTTACCGATGTCGGCACCGAACACGCCGATGGCCAGCAACGGACCCGGGTGCGGCGGAACCAGACCATGCACGGCGGACAGACCGGCCAGCAGCGGGATACCGATCTTGATGATCGACACGCCGGTACGACGGGCGACGATGAACACCAGCGGGATCAGCAGCACGAAACCGATTTCGAAGAACAGCGGGATGCCGACCAGGAAGGCCGCGAACATCATGGCCCACTGCACCTTGTCCTTGCCGAAGGCCCGAATCAGGGTCTGGGCGATCTGATCCGCCCCGCCCGACTCGGCCATCATTTTGCCGAGCATCGTGCCCAGCGCCAGGATGATCCCGACGAAACCGAGCACCCCACCAAAGCCGTCCTGGAACGCCTTGATGATGGTGCCGATCGGCATGCCGGAGGTCAGCCCGAGAAAGGCTGCGGCGATGATCAGGGCGATGAAGGGGTGAATCTTGAACTTGGTGATCAGGACGATAAGCCCGATCACCGTGACCACTGCATCCAGCAGCAGAAAGGTCTCGTGGGACATGCCAAACATAAGGGGTGTCTCCTGTTTGTTGTTGTTATTAAAGCGGTTAATCAGAAGCCGTCAGGACAGCGCTATCTTTTGGAGTAAAACTCAACTGGCGAGTTTCAAGCCATGATCGAGCCACCAGGCATGAGCCTGCTTCGCTAACTCATCGACGCTGTGGCTGGACGCATCCAGAGCCAGGGTCAGGGGCTCACCAACGGGCGATTCAAGTGTGGCGAACTGGCTGTCGATCAAGGTCGACGGCATAAAGTGGCCCGGCCGATGAGACACACGATCGGCGGCGACTTCGGGGGTCAGCTCAAGGAAAACGAAGCCCAGGCCCGGCAAGGCACTGCGCAAGCGTTCGCGGTAACTGTGTTTGAGGGCCGAGCAAGTCAGCACTGGGCGTTCGCCCTTGGCATCGATGCGGCGCAGTTCATCGCACAGGCTGTCGAGCCAGCCGGCACGGTCTTCATCGTTCAGGGGGATACCCGCGCTCATCTTTTCGATATTGGCGGCAGGGTGGAAAGTGTCGCCTTCAATGGCGGTCGCGCCGCTAAGCAGGCACAGGGACTGGCTGACGCAGGTCTTGCCGCAACCGGCAACGCCCATGATGACCAGGGCGGTGATGGGATGATTCATGTAACACCTCAGCGCGCAGACAGCGCTACCTTTGCTACGTAAGACTCAAGTGCAAAAGCAGAAGTTGCCGACGCCTTCTTGTCATTTTTGTGGGTTGCAGCATGTTCGTTCTCGAGGCCAAAAAACGAGGATCAGGCAAACCTCGTTCACGCATTGCAGCTGCATCGAGACAGCGCTACCTTAGTGCCTTGAATTTTGTTTGGCAAGCCGTCCGATGAATACCCCTAAAAACGATAAAAATACTCGCACCACTGGCCGCCCTACCCTCAACGAAGTCGCGCGCCTGGCCGGTGTCAGCCCGATTACGGCGTCCCGCGCCCTGCGTGGAGTCAGCACGGTGGCCACCGAACTGGTGGAAAAAGTCCAGAAGGCCGCCCTCGACTTGAACTACGTGGTCAACCCCGCCGCCCGCGCATTAGCCTCGGCCCAGAGCCATTCCGTGGTGGTTTTGGTGCCGTCGCTGTCCAACCTGCTGTTCATCGACACGCTGGAAGCCATTCATCAGGTTTTGCGACCAAAGGGCTTCGAAGTGCTGATCGGCAACTTCCATTACTCGCGTGATGAAGAAGAAAACCTGCTGCGCAATTACATGGCTTATCAGCCTCGTGGCTTGCTGCTGACCGGTTTCGACCGCACCGAAAGTTCGCGGCGAATGATCGAGGCCAGCAACATTCCCTGCGTCTACATGATGGAGCTGGACAGCGGAGCCGGGCTCAATTGCGTCGGTTTTTCGCAAGTCGCCGCGGGTGAAACGGCGGCCGAGCATTTGCTCTCCCGTGGTCGCAAACGCCTGGCCTACATCGGTGCGCAACTGGACCAGCGCACGCTACTGCGAGGCGAAGGTTTCCGCCGCGCGCTGCAAAAGGCCGGTTTGTATGATCCGGCCCTGGAAGTACTGACACCGCGAGCCTCGTCGGTGGGACTGGGCGGCGAATTGTTCCTGCAGCTGCTCACCGCCCACCCAGACGTCGATGCAATCTTCTTCGGCAACGACGACCTGGCCCAAGGCGCGTTGCTTGAAGCGCTGCGCAATGGAATCAAGATCCCCGAGCGCGTGGCGATCCTCGGCTTCAACGACTTGCCGGCGTCTGAGCACATGGTCCCACGCCTGAGCAGCATCAGCACCCCACGAGAAGCCATTGGCCGTCGATCCGCAGAGCTGATGCTGACCTTGCTGGCCGGCAATTCAGTGACCAAACCGGTGCAGGATATGGGGTTTGAATTGAAGGTGCGCGAGAGTACCTGACGTACGACCATTCCCACGCTCCGCGTGCTAGATTCCCGATACCTGGAACAGCAAACGGAGAAGCTCAATGGGACATACGCTGAAGATTTTGGGTCGGGCCTCGTCAATCAACGTCAGAAAAGTCCTGTGGACCTGCGACGAACTGGGGGTTTCATACGAACGCGAAGACTGGGGCAGCGGTTTCGCATCGACCCAGAGCCCGGAATTTCTCCAGCTCAACCCTAACGCACAAGTGCCGGTTCTCATCGACGAAGCCGGCGTGCTGTGGGAGTCCAATACCATTTGCCGGTACCTGGCCGGCAAACACCAAAACACTGATCTGCTGCCCACCGAACCGGCGGCGCGCGCTCGCGTAGAGCAATGGATGGACTGGCAAGCCACCGAACTCAATCCGTCCTGGGGCTACGCCTTTTTTGCGCTGGTCAGGCAACTGCCGAACTTTCAGGACTCGCAACGGATTGCTGATGGCGTTCGCGGCTGGAACGCGAAAATGGGCATCCTTGAACAGCAACTCGCGACAACCGATGCGTATGTTGCGGGACCGCACTTCACACTGGCCGATATTCTCATCGGGCTGTCGGTCAACCGCTGGCGCATGACGCCGATGGAGCGCCCGGACTACCCCGCCGTCGACGCCTATTGCCAACGACTGGCGTTGCGGCCGGGGTTCATGGCACACGCCTGCAACGGCGTGCCTTGATTTCGCCTGAACGACTTACCTGATCCAGTTAAGGCGCGAAACCTGTGGGAGCGGGCTTGCCCGCGATAGCGAAATGTCAGTCGACGAATGTGTTGAATGTGACGCCGCCATCGCGGGCAAGCCCGCTCCCACATGGATTGCGGTCTGCGAGCATACCCAACAACGCCCGCACCGCCGCTGAAGGTTCTTTGTCAGGCGCAACCACCAACGCAAATTCCCTATCAATACGCGGCATCACAGGCACTACCCGCAAACCTTGGCGATGGGTCGGCAGGGTCATTTCCGGCACCAGGGTCACGCCGATGTTTTCCCGCACGAGGGTGAACGCGCTACTCCACTCTCGCACCTCCGCCCGCACATCCAACAGTTGCAGCCCGGCATCGGCGGCCAGGCTGCGGGCATTGGTCGAACAACCGCCCGTGGCCAGCACAAAGGGTTGCTCCGCCAGTTCCTCCAATGAGACGCCCTGTTCATTCGAACGGCGTGCCAAGGGGTGGCCACCGGGCAGAACCGCCACCCAGGCATCACGTCCCAAACGACCGGCATTGCGCGCGGGCGCCGGGTTCAACGCCACGCCGACATCCACCAGCCCGTCACTGAGCAACGTTTCCACTTCATCGTCGCTGACCTCCAGCGCCACCACTTGAATGCCGGGATACAGCCGATTGAACTGGCGCAGCAGTGGCGGCAGAAAGGTCGTCAGCACCAACGGGAAACTGGCCAGGCGAATCGTCCCTCGCTGGATATCTTTAGTGGCGTCGACGGTACTACGAATGTTCTCCAGAGCCACGAGCATGGTTCGCGCCTGTTCGATCACAGGCAAGCCAATGGCGGTCGGCAAGGTCTGACGGTTTTCCCGGCTGAACAGCTGAACGCCCAGGGTTTCTTCGATCAGTGCCAGCGCCTGACTGGCACCGGACTGGGTCATGCCGATCCGCTCGGCGGCCCGGGTAATGTTGCCGGTATCGGCCACCGCCACCACCATTCGCCAGTGCATCAAATTCATCATGGCAGTAGCATTCCTAATGGCAGTGTTCTGAAAGATTAATTTTACCGAGCGTGCCGCGCACTATGACACTGGCGCAAACCCGCAACCAGAGCCCTGCCCATGAAGTTGTATTACGCCCCGCAAGCCTGCTCATTGGCGCCGCACATTGTGCTGCGCGAACTGGACTTGCCGTTCGAGTTGGTCCGCGTCGATAACAGCACCAAGCAAACCGCCACCGGCGAGGACTTTCTGGCCATCAACCCCAAAGGTTACGTTGCGGCATTGCAGCTGGAAAATGGTGATGTGCTGACCGAAGGCCCGGCGATTCTGCAGTACCTGGCAGACCTACGGCCTGAGGCGAACCTGGCACCGCCGAACGGGACATTCGAGCGGGTGCGTTTGCAGGAATGGCTGAATTTCGTCTCGACCGAGATTCATGGCGGGCTGGGTTGGCTGTTCAATTCGCAGTTTCCGGATGATGTGAAAGCGCTCATCAAAGAGAAGCTGTTCAAGCGTTTTGTCGTGTTGGGTCAGACGTTGGAGAGGCAGGATTATTTGATGGCTGGCGGATTCAGTATTGCTGATGCGTATCTGTTTACGGTGTTGCGCTGGACGCAGGTGTTTGGCATCGATTTGAATCGGTGGCCGGCGTTGATGCGGTTTCAGGTACGGATTGATCAGCGGCCAAGCGTGAAAGCGGCGTTGGCTGCGGAATGGGTGTAAGGCGTTAGATCGCCTCGCGGGCAAGCCTCGCTCCTACGGAATTTGTGTTGATCACCCGATTGGGATCAACCTGTCCCTGTAGGAGCGAGGCTTGCCCGCGAAGGCTATTTATCAATCGCCACTGAACTACAAACTCCCACTCACCTTCGTAGCCACCTCCCCCGGCACCCAGGCCTTCCACACCTGCGGCTGATCGCGCAAAAACGCTTCGGCGACCTGACGCGGTGGCTGGCGTTTTTCGCTCATTTGCCCGAGGGTCTGGTTCAGCAGATCGATTGGCAAATCGACCTTTTCGAAGAACGCCACCAGGTCCGGGTACTGCGCCTTGAACGGTGCCGACACGCCGATGGCCAGGCTGGCCGGCATCGAACGCGTGCCCTTGGGGTTCGGGTTGTTGGCATCGGCCAGGGTCTTCCAGGCTTCAGCGTCGAACGGAGGCTCTTCGAGCTTCACCAGTTTGAAGCGACCCAACAGTGGCGTCGGCGACCAGTAGTAGAACAGCACCGGTTTGCCACGGCGGATCGATGAAGCGACCTCGGCATCCAGCGCCGCGCCGGAACCGGTGCGGAAGTTGACGTAGCTGGCAGTCAGGTCATAAGCCTTGAGTTTCTGGCTGTTGACGATCTCCGATGTCCAGCCGGTCGGGCTGTTGAGGAAGCGTCCGCGGCTGGGGTCTTCCGGGTCGCGGAACACGTCCTTGTAGCGCGCCAGGTCGGCGACGGATTTCAGCTCCGGCGCCAAAGGCTTAATGCCGCGTTCCGGGTCGCCCTTGATCACATATTCCGGCACCCACCAACCTTCGGTGGCGCCTTTCACCGTGTCGCCCAAACCAAATACTTTGCCCTCGGAGGCCGCCTTGACCCAGGCCGGACTGCGCCCCGCCCACTCTTCGCCGATCACTTGAATATCGTTCTTCGCCAAGGCTGCTTCGAGGCTGACGGTGCTGCCCGGCAAGGTGTCGGTCGGGTAGCCATAACCTTTCTCGACGATCAACCGCAGGATCTCGGTGATCAGGCTGCCACTTTCCCAAGTGATGTCACCGAAGTGGATGGGCGTGGTTTTTTCTGCGGCTGGAACATGGCCAGCCACAAGGCTCAGGGCTAGCAGCGAACTGCCGAGCAAGGTTTTGATCGATCTCATGCGGACCTCTGGGTCAAGGGTGGTCGGTTCAAGGGTTCGTTGGCGCTGTGCTGGGCGCACAGTGCCTGGGAGCGGGTCATGTAGACGCTGACCGAACGCTGGGAAATACCCAGCTTGGCGGCGATTTGGGGGTAAGTCAGGCCGTCGACTCGCGACAGCAGGAAGGTTGCCCTGACCTTGCCTGGCAGGCGGTCGAGTGTTTGGTCAAGGCGTGTCAGGGCCTGGGAGTACTGCGCCAGATCTTCGGGCGATGGTCCGTCGAGAGGGTCCATCGGCAATAGCTGATCAAGGTGCAGGCGTTCCAGATCACGACGGCGCCACAGCTGATAAATCAACCGCTGGGCGATGGTGGTGAGCAAGGCGCGAGGTTCGCGAATTGGCGTCAGGCCTGGTGATTCGAGCAACTGCACGAAGGTTTCGGCAGCGATGTCTTCGACGCTGGGGCTGGCACCCAGATATCGGCGCAGCCGTGCGCACAGCCAGGCGTAGTGGGCGCGGAACAATCCGCCCACGTCGTTGCGATGGGAAAAGTCGGCGCCGGACATAGAGGCTCCATGGGTTAGGGGTCGCTGAATGTCCGGTGATCCGGTGGCGCGATCCTAGCAAGGAGCCTTATTCATTAATAATACTTAAAACGAATTTTTATATTCCACAAATGAATTAGCCATTTCGACCTTTCGGCGCTCATCAGATCGCCAAGATCGCAGCCTTCGGCAGCTCCTACATTTGGATGGCGTACACCCTGTAGGAGCTGCCGAAGGCTGCGATCTTTTCCGAAGCTATCGCAACCTCCCATAGCCCAGCGCTTCGGCCTCCTGCTGATAATCGAGAATGACTTGATAGTCGCTTTCGGTGGCCGGCAGCACTTCTTGCAGGCCCAAAGTCTCGGCGACGTCGGGCAACTCCTTCAACGTCTGATTCATCACCTGTCGAAGCTGTTCAGCCTGCTCATCGGTGGTGCCAGCGGCCGCGATGTAGGGCAACGTCGGACTGAACGCCGTGCGCGCCAACACGCGCAGACCTTCGACCTCTCCCTGCGCATACTGCGCGAGATAAGCGAAGGTCACGCTGTCGATGGCGGCCAAGTCCGCCAGGTCATCACGTAGCCAACGCAGGCTTTCGCGGTGGCTGCCGCTGATGGCGACAGTGGCAAAAAACCCTCCATCGCGCTGCAACGGTGCCAATCGGTGACGCAACAGGTTCATCCCACTGTTGGAGTCTTCACCGTTGATCACACCGCGACTGCCCCGCAAGGCCGACAAGCTCCATCGAGGATCATCAGCGCGAGTCAATAACAGGCTGCAATGGTTACCGCCATTGCTGTCCGGAAGTTCGTAACGAGGACGACCGATAACCCGGACGCGACCGCGCAAAGCCGTCATCAAGGGATAGCCGCAGGTCTGGGTCAGCAACAGGTGCGGGGACAGCCAAAGATCCATCAGCGACAGCCCTTCGGCCTCTCGGCGAGTGCTGCCGAGCCGTTCGACGATCTGCGCCAGCCAATGCTCGTTGGCCTGGCGGATCGGCTCGGGGGAGGTGTACATCAGTAATTCAGCGAGGTGTTGAGTCATCAAAATCTTCCCATGCAACAAAAATCCCCTGTGGGAGCGGGCTTGCTCGCGAAGGCGGTGTGTCATGCAACATCAATATTGACTGACATGACCTCTTCGCGAGCAAGCCCGCTCCCACAGGGGAACTCATTCACAATCAGTGAAACGGATGCCGTGGACTGTCAATCGCCCTCACCCCATGCTGACGCATCAACTGAGCATAACCCTGCACCACAAACCCGCCACTGCGCGCCAGCCATTGCTCGCGGCGCGCGCGATAAACCCGTGGCAGGTCGTACCAGGGCAGGCCCGGCAAGTCGTGGTGCACCAGGTGAAAATTGAGGTTCAGGAACAGCCAGCGCCACGGCCATGCAGCTTCGTTGATGACGGTGCGTTGCTCGGGTTGCACGTGAGGACGGTGTTCATAGTAGGAACGAATCATCGCGATCGACAGCGCCGGCACGCTGATCAGCAACAGGTAATGCCCGACTGGCAACGCGCTGTAGCGCGCGATGAACGTCAGCATCAGCAGCGTCAGCGCGCCGTGGGTCAGCCACATCAACCAGGCCTGGCGCTCACCCGCTTTTAGCCGTTGCAGCTCTTCCCCGGCCAGCGCCAGCAAGGCCAGTGGCGCACCGAGGACAAAGCGCCCGAGCACGGTTTTGTTCAGCCAGTGCAGGCCCTGTTCGAACAGCGAACTGCGTTGCCACTGTTCAGCGCTCAGGTAACGGCTTTCCGGATCGCGACCGGGGACGGTCAGGTCTTCGTCGCGGTGATGCAGCAAATGACTGTCGCGGTACAGGGTATAGGGATACCAGACCGCGAACGGCGCATAACCGAGGACTTTATTCAGCGTTTGCCAACGGGTGGGATGGCCGTGCAGCAATTCGTGCTGCACCGACAACCACAATACCAGCAGTGGAATCAGCAACAACGTGCTCCACCAGAGCCCCAATCGGTCGCTGCCCAGAACAATGCTGAACCAGCCGACGTACACGCCGATAAACAGCAGCCAGGTCGGCCACTCGGTGCGAGCGGTGAAGCGTTGGCGCAGGGTTTCGATTTCTTCACGGTGGGCAGCATCAAAATAATGGGGCATGGCTTTGCTCAGAACGGGAACCAATCCCCCTCTGTGCAATGGCGCAGGGATTTCTTGCAGATTATCTGGTTATTTCGATAGGCCTGAAAAACAAGGAGCCCGAGAACTCGGGCTCCGTTGACGCGGGATCAGTGACCGAACACGCCCACCTTCTTGGCCTTCTTGTCCGCACGTTTTTCATCGGCGGTTTTAGCCGGTTTCTTCTTTGCCGCTTTCTTTGAATCCATGCCTTTGGCCATGATACATACTCCACTCATACGGGACGTGAGATCAGGTATACACCTATCGCGGCGCCCGCGTTCTTTTATAATCACCCGCTTTGCGCACCGACAGTTCAGGCCCATGCCCAACACCCAGTACACCTTGCTCGACGAGCCGTTGTGGCCGTTGATGAACAAGTTTTACCGCGCCCATCAATCGTCGATGAAAGCAGTCCGCGATGCTCAATTGTGGGTGGCGCGCCGCGAGGAGATTGTCGCCGCACTGTGCCTGCGTCCGGTGGCGGATGGGCATTGGCTGACCGGGCTGTTCGTCGCCCCCCGCTGTCGCGAGCAAGGAATCGCCGCGGCGTTGATCGCTGAAGCGGTCAAGGATCTCGAAGAGCCGGTCTGGTTGTTCTGCCATCCGGATTTGCGTGGCTTTTATGAGCGCCGCGGTTTTATGTTCGACCCGCCCCTGCCCTACGCCATGGCTGAACGGTTGAGCCGTTATGCGCGCAGCAAACCGATGATTGCGATGGGTTTGCAACCAGGTTAGAAGATCAAAAGATCGCAGCCTTCGGCAGCTCCTACAGGTGTGCGTACATCCGTAGGAGCTGCCGAAGGCTGCGATCTTTTAGCTATCCGCCGCAGGATCGAGGTCCGGGAACATCACCTCGGTAAACCCGAACTTGCTGAAATCACTGATGCGCGACGGGTATAGCCGGCCGATCAGGTGATCGCATTCATGCTGCACCACCCGCGCATGAAATCCCGAGGCAATGCGCACGATCGGTTCGCCCTTGGGATCGAAGCCTTCATAACGAATCTGCTGATAACGATCTACCGCCCCGCGCAGGCCCGGCACGGACAGGCAGCCTTCGAAACCCTCTTCGAGGGTCGGGCTCAATGGCGTGATCAGCGGATTGATCAGAATCGTCTGCGGCACCGCTTCGGCGTCGGGATAGCGTTCGCTGTGTTCGAAACCAAAGATCACCAGTTGCAGGTCGACACCGATCTGCGGTGCGGCCAGGCCGACTCCGCCGACGCTTTCCATGGTCTGGAACATGTCGTCGATCAGTTGCCACAACTCAGGGCTGTCGAACATTTCCGCTGGCACCGGCGGGGCAATGCGCAGCAGGCGCTCATCGCCCATTTTCAGAATTTCACGGATCATTTTATGGCTTCGTCAGTGGTCGGCTTTGAGTGGTCGCGCCCCAGTCCCGAAACGTGGTGCTTTTCTTCATGGCCGGGGCCATGCTCGCCAGGGACCTTCTCGCCAGGGTCTTTGCCTTCGCGCGACATGTGCTCGATCACCGCATTCATTTCCGCGCCGAGCAACAGCACCGCGGCGGAAATATAGAAGTACAGCAGCAACACGATGATCGCGCCGATACTGCCATACATGGCGTTGTAGTTGGCGAAGGTTTTGACGTAGAGACCGAAGCCCAGCGAAGCGATGATCCAGACCACCACGGACAACACCGCACCCGGGGTGATAAAGCGAAACTCTTGTTTGACGTCGGGCATGACGTAGTAAATCAGCGCCACCGCCATCATCAGCAGAATCACCACCACCGGCCAGCGGACGATGGTCCAGACTGTCACGATGAAATCTTCGAGGCCTACTTGCGCGGCAATCCAGCCCATCACCTGCGGCCCGAGCACCATCAGCGCGGCGGCGATCAGCAACATGCCGGCGATCCCGATGGTGTAGAAAATCGACAGCGGAAAACGTTTCCAGACCGGACGGCCTTCGACCACATCATATGCGGCGTTCATCGCGCTCATCATCAACCGCACACCGGCGGACGCGGTCCACAGGGCGATCACGATACCCACCGACAACAACCCCCCCTTGGATTGCTGCAGCTGATCGATCACCGGGTTCACCTGGTCCAGCGCCTGGGGTGGCAAGACCAGTTCCGATTGCAGGCGCAGCCAGGAGAAGAAGTCCGGCAAATGCAGGAAACCGATAAGGGCGATCAGGAACAGGATGAAAGGGAACAGCGAGAACAGCATTTGATAGGCCAGTGCCGAGGCATAGGTCGACATCTCGTCGTCGACGAACTCGGTGACCGTTCGCATCATCACCCGGTGCAGGGGCAAACCCTTCATGTTAGGAAAAAACATTAGCGTCTCCTTTCGCCGCAAAAAGGTTGAAGTCATGGCGACTCAGGGGCCGTTTTCTACAACAAAGTAGCCTACTTGGCGACTTTGAAACAATTTCCTTGCTCAAGTTCAAGCTGACACAGAAACGGCCATCCGCGGATGGCCGTTTCGATTACTCGTCAAAGCCCGGGTTACGCCTTGTCGATGCCTTTTTTAAGAGCATCCTTGGCTTTGCCGACCGCTTGCTGGGTTTCTCCTTTCCTCTCCTGCGCCACGCCTTCGGAGCGCAGTTTTTCGTTGCCGGTGGCCTTGCCGACGCCTTGCTTGACGTTGCCGGCCGCTTCGTTTGCCATGCCTTTAACTTTATCGCCTGTGCTGCTCATGGTATTTCTCCTGTGAACATTTCAACGAGGAAAGTGGTTACACAAGGGTTGACCGGGGGCCTTTGCGCGGAGTTTCATTTATTTATTAACCGGACATTTCGCAGGTTAGGCTTTATGTTTGCAGGCTTTGCACCGAGAATGCGCAACGTATTCAGGCCATGGCGCTGAAGATCCAATCCCGTAGGAACGTTATGAAACTCGATAAAAAGCTGGCCATTGCCCGCAGAAACCAGGAACTCGGCGGTGCTGTGCTTGGCGTCAACAACTGCCATTTCACCGAATTGAACCGCAACCGCAATATCTTCTGGTTCGATATTCCGGTCGCGCGCCTGGCCGTTGGTCAGTACGAATGGATTCACTTGCTGATGCACACCCCGGATACCGACGAACTGCTGCACCTGAAAGTGCCGACGGTGTTCCTGCGCGAAAAACTCGAAGGCCTGGTGGTGCGCAACCAAGGCAAGCGCAAGGCAGCCCTGAGCCTGGAACTGAGCGCCGACAAGGACTCCTACCTGCAGGACATGCGCCCGACGGGTACCAACGTCAATTTCGCGCAGTTCCGTATGTAGGAGCTGCCGCAGGCTGCGATCTTTTGATCTTGCTTTCTGGCTCTAACAAAAGCCCCGCATCCGCGGGGCTTTTGTTTGACTAGGCGCCTACTTTCTTCGCACCCAGTTTCTTCAGCTCTTCGTCGCGCAGTTCGCGGCGCAGAATCTTGCCGACGTTGGTGGTCGGCAGCGCGTCGCGGAACTCTACGGCTTTCGGTACTTTGTAGCCGGTGACGTTGGCGCGCATGTGCTCCATCACCTGCTCCTTGGTCAGGGTCACGCCCGGTTTGGCGACGATGAAAATCTTGATCGCCTCGCCCGATTTCTCGTCCGGAACACCAATGGCCGCGCATTGCAGCACGCCCGGCAGGGTTGCCAGCACGTCTTCAAGCTCATTGGGGTACACGTTGAAACCGGAGACCAGGATCATGTCTTTCTTGCGATCGACAATGCGCATGTAACCGTCTGGCTGGATCAGCGCGATGTCACCGGTCTTCAACCAGCCTTCGCTGTCGAGGATTTCGTCAGTGGCATCTTGGCGCTGCCAGTAGCCCTTCATGACTTGCGGACCTTTCACACACAGTTCACCGATGGCGCCCAATGGCTGTTCAACACCGGCATCGTCGATGATTTTGCACAAAGTCGATGGAACCGGAATACCGATGGTGCCGATCTGGATGTTCTGGCTCGGGTTCACTGTGGCCACCGGACTGGTTTCGGTCATGCCGTAACCTTCGCAGATCGGGCAACCGGTAACCGCTTTCCAGCGTTCGGCCGCAGCCAGTTGCAAGGCCATGCCGCCGGACAGGGTGATTTTCAGACTGGAGAAATCCAGCTTGCGGAACGCTTCGTTGTTGCACAGCGCGACGAACAGCGTGTTCAGGCCGACGAAACCGCTGAACTTCCACTTCGACAGCTCCTTGACCATCGCCGTCAGGTCGCGCGGGTTGCTGATCAGGATGTTGTGGTTGCCGATCAGCATCATCGCCATGCAATGAAAGGTGAACGCATAGATGTGGTACAGCGGCAACGGGGTGATCAGGATCTCGCAACCTTCGTTGAGGTTGGAGCCCATCAGCGCTTTGCACTGCAGCATGTTCGCCACAAGGTTGCGGTGGGTCAGCATCGCACCCTTGGCCACGCCGGTGGTGCCGCCGGTGTATTGCAGCACGGCAACGTCGCCGCTGGCCGGGTTGGCTTCAGCCACTGGCTGGCCATGGCCCTTGCTCAGCACGTCATTGAATTTGATGGCCTTGGGCAAGTGATACGCCGGGACCATCTTCTTCACGTACTTGATGACGCTGTTGACCAGCAGGCGCTTGAGCGGCGGCAGCAGGTCGGCCACTTCAGTGACGATCACGTGCTTGACGCCGGTTTTCGGCACGACGATCTCGGCCAGATGCGCCATGTTGGCCAGGCAGACCAGGGCTTTGGCACCGGAGTCGTTGAATTGGTGTTCCATTTCCCGCGCGGTGTACAACGGGTTGGTGTTGACCACGATCAGCCCGGCGCGGATCGCACCAAAGACGGCAACCGGGTATTGCAACAGGTTGGGCAGTTGCACGGCGATTCGATCGCCGGGTTGCAAATCGGTATGCTGTTGCAGGTAAGCAGCAAAGGCACCGGACAATTCGTACAGCTCACCGTAGGTGATTGTCTTGCCCAGGTTGCTGAATGCCGGTTTGTCAGCGAAGCGTTGGCAGGATTGCTTCAACACTGCCTGAATATTCGGATACTCGTCTGGATTGATCTCGGCAGCAATTCCAGCTGGGTACTTATCCTTCCAAAAGTCTTCGATCATGGAAGCCCACTCCTCAGCAACGCGAATTCAAATACCGCATTTGATGCGATTATTATTGGTGTTTGATTATTGGTGAGTCTGGCTTTTAACAAGGCCGAGAGGTCACAAAGCGCGCCGAGAGTAGCAGCTTTGCCAAGGGCCGACTAGAGCCAAAATTGGCCCCTACGGTCACGTTTATGACTCTTGAATATTCAATAGTCACTTTTAGAGCAAAAATTCTATAGCACCTTGGAAGCCCCTGAAACCGGGGTTTCGGTCCCTTAAAAGCTTCGCGGGCAAGCCTCGCTCCTACAGGGTTCGCGTCGTTCACCGCTTTGTAAACAACACTGGACTTGTAGGAGCGTGGCTTGCCCGCGATCCGCGCGAAGCGCGGCCATTCACAGATCAGGCGATCTCACGCAACTCCCGCCGCAGAATCTTGCCCACCGGCGTCATCGGCAACGACTCACGCAAGACGATGTGCTTGGGCACTTTGTACGCCGTGAAGTTTTCCTTGCAATAGGCCTTCAGCTCTTCGAGGCTGACCCCGGATTCGCGGGCCACCACAAACAACTTCACCGCCTCCCCCGAACGCTCGTCCGGCACGCCGATCACCGCGCAGTTGGCGACTTTCGGATGGGCCATCACCACGTCTTCGATCTCGTTCGGGTACACGTTGAAGCCCGAGACGATGATCATGTCTTTTTTACGATCGACGATACGCACGAAACCGTCCGGGTCGATCACCGCAATGTCGCCCGACTTGAACCAGCCGTCGGCATCCAGCACTTCGGCGGTGGCTTCGGGTTTCTGCCAGTAGCCCTTCATGATCTGCGGGCCCTTGATGCACAGTTCGCCACGCTCGCCCAGCGGCTGCTCAACGCCTTCATCGTTGATGATCTTGAGCGTCGTGCCCGGTACCGGCAGGCCGACCGTGCCGATGCGCGACTTGTCACCGTAGGGATTGGTGCAGGCCACCGGCGAGGTTTCGGTCAGGCCGTAACCTTCGGTGATCCGGCAACCAGTGAGCTGTTCCCAGCGCTCGGCCGTAGCCTTGACCAGCGCGGTCCCACCGGAGTTGGTGAGCTTGAGGCTGGAGAAATCCAGGGTCTTGAAGTCGGGATGGTCCATCAGCGCGACGAACAGCGTGTTGAGCCCCAGCAGCGCCGAAAACCGCCAGTTCTTCAGTTCCTTGATGAAGGCGCCAATGTCCCGTGGATTGGTGATCAGCACGTTGTGGTTGCCGGTCACCATCATGCACATGCAGTTCGCCGTGAAGGCATAGATGTGGTACAGCGGCAGCGGCGCGATCATCACTTCCTGGCCTTCGCGCAGCAGCGGTTGACCGTCAGCGCCGAATTGCCCCAGACACGCGCGCGCCTGCTGCATGTTCGCCACCAGGTTGCCGTGGGTCAGCATCGCGCCCTTGGCCAGCCCGGTGGTGCCGCCGGTGTATTGCAGCACGGCGATGTCGTCGAGGCCGACGTTCAGCGGTTTGATGCCCAGGCCCCGACCCAGACGCAGCGCGCTTTTGAAGGAAATCGCCTGCGACAAGGAATAGTCCGGGACCATTTTCTTGACCTTGGCGACCACGGTATTGATCAGCCAGCCCTTGGCTGTGGGCATCAAGTCGCCCATCTTCGCTTCGATCAGGTACTGGATGTCGGTGTCGGGCAGTACTTCCTGGACCTTCTGTCCGAACACGTTCAGATAGACCAGCGCCCGGGCACCGGAGTCCTTGAACTGATGACGCATCTCCCGCGCGGTGTACAAGGGGTTGGTATTGACCACGATCAGCCCGGCGCGCAAGGCACCGAACACGGCAATCGGGTAATGCAGGACGTTGGGCATCTGCACCGCAATGCGATCCCCCGGCACCAGGTCGGTGTGGGCTTGCAGGTAACCGGCGAACGCGGCGCTGTAGCGTTCCAGTTCGGCGTAGGTCAGGGTCACGCCCATGTTGCTGAACGCCGGTCGGTCAGCAAATTTCTTGCAGGAACGCTCGAACACCTCGATCACCGACTTATAGGCCCCAAGGTCAATATCCAGGGGCACGCCGGCCGGGCGTTTGTCATTCCAGAAATCAGGTTGCATTATTTTTGTCCTCTTTACCTGAGCCATCCGGGGCCGCTTTTCTGTTCTTCTCTCTCATTCCATAAAAAGCAGGAAGCGAAAAACGGTGCTTCCCGGACACTAGCAGCTATGGTGAATCAGGCAAATATGCGCACGGGCGTCATAGATCGCGTGAATCTTGCTGCCCCGCCGTGGCCTGATCAGACGGTAGGCGACGGATGCGCTATACAATGCAGCGGGGCTGCTTTCCACCCAGCAGTCTCATGCAGTCCAACGCAAAGGAATCGCCATGATCCACGACACTTTCTGGCTGACCGCGAGTGACCGCAGCCGCCTCTTCGTCAACCAGTGGCTGCCAGCCGCGCCGCTCAAGGCGGTGATCCTGCTGGCCCACGGCATGGCGGAACACAGCGGTCGCTACGCCCGTCTGGCGCAAGCCTGCTGTGATCAGGATTACGGCGTTTATGCGCCGGACCTGCGTGGACATGGCAAAACTGCCGAAAACGGTACGCTGGGCCATTTCGCCGACGATGATGGCTGGTGCAAAGTGGTCGGCGACCTCGCCAGCCTTAACCAACATATCGGCCAACAGCATCCCGGCGTGCCAATCGTGTTGCTCGGCCACAGCATGGGCAGCTATATCGCCCAGGCTTATTTGCTGCACCACAGCGCCAGCCTGCACGGGGCGATTCTCAGCGGCTCGAATTTCCAGCCAATAGCGCTCTATCGCGCAGCGCGGCAGATTGCTCGTCTGGAACGCCTGCGCCAAGGGCCCAAGGGGCGCAGTGCGCTGGTCGAATGGCTGTCGTTCGGCTCGTTCAACAAAAAATTCAAACCGGCGCGCACGCCATTCGACTGGCTGAGCCGCGACCCCGCCGAAGTCGACAAATACGCCAATGACCCGCTCTGCGGCTTTCGCTGCACCAATCAACTGTGGGTCGATTTGCTCGGCGGCTTGCAGCAAATCAGCAAAGCGTCCAATCTCGCCCAGATCGATCGGGGCCTGCCGTTGCTGGTGATTGGCGGCGAATGTGATCCGGTGAGCGAAGGCAAACGTCTGAAAGATCTGGCCCACGCCCTGCGCGACGCTGGCTGCCAGAGCCTGCAGCTGACTATTTACCCGCAGGCCCGGCATGAACTGTTTAACGAGAGCAACCGCGACGAAGTGACGGCCGACGTGCTGAACTGGATCGCCCAGGCCTTGAGCAACCGCCGGCCACCCAGAGCCGAATAGTTTTTTTGTGGATTTATTTAATTCGTCACAGGAATCGAGACAGATGACCCAGGTTACCAACACCCCTTACGAAGCCCTCGAAGTCGGCCAGACCGCCAGCTACAGCAAGACCGTCGAAGAACGCGACATTCAGTTGTTCGCCGCGATGTCCGGCGATCACAACCCGGTGCACCTGGACGCCGAATTCGCCGCCGCCAGCATGTTCAAGGAGCGTATCGCCCACGGCATGTTCAGCGGCGCGTTGATCAGCGCGGCGGTGGCTTGCGAGTTGCCTGGGCCGGGGACTATTTATATCGGTCAGACGATGAGCTTTCAGAAGCCGGTGAAAATTGGCGACACGCTGACTGTGCGCCTGGAGATTCTCGAGAAACTGCCGAAATTTCGTGTGCGCATCGCCACTCGGGTATTCAACCAGCGCGATGAGTTGGTCGTGGATGGCGAGGCGGAGATTCTGGCGCCGCGCAAGCAACAGACCGTGACGTTGCCTACCCCGCCGGCGATCAGCATCGGCTGATTTGCAAGTCTGCTGATCGTTCCCACGTTCTGCGTCACTGGTGTCCGGGAAAAACTGAAGGGGGAGCTTGCTCCCCCTTGCTGTGTCTGCCTCTGAGCCAAATCAGAGATTGCGCGATAGCGCCCTGCGCACGCTCTCACTGTTCAGCGCAGGGCTTTCAGTCTCGGCAGGGGATTGCGCCGGTGCAGGACTTTCGACCTGGAAAGAGATTTCAGCCTGGGCCGGGCTTTCAATTTGAACAGGGCTTGGCGCCTGGCCACGACTGGCGACCTGATTGTCCAGCTTCTCGATGTAGGCGTTCAAATCGCTAATCAGCAGTTTCTTGCGCTGGGAGCCCTGATACCACGCGTAGCAAAAGTAGCCTGTCGCCGCCAGAAAGCCTAGCCCGGCTGTAGCAAGACCGGCGACGCACAATCCAAGCACGATCAGTAGTGTCTTCCAGTTAAAGGGCGACAGCTCCAGCTCGGTATTCAGCCCCTTCGCGTCACGCAGCACCCAGCGCTTGGACGCCGTGTGGTTTTGCAAAATGGTGTGCAGCGGCGAACCATCCTTTTTCAAGGCACTGATCAAAGAGATTTCCTGACCTGTGCGCAAAGGAATGTCCACGCCGCGCAGCTTTACATCGTGCTCGACGCCGTCCGGGGTTCTGACCCAGAACTCATGATTGATGATCGAAACAGAACTGATGCGCACAGGCGTCACATCACCATCGTTACCGTTCACATGAACGCCGCCCGTGGATGTCACGCGGGTCTCGCTGAGTTTTTCGCTGCCCACCACTTCACCGCTCAAGACAGTGAAAGAAACGGTTTTATCGCCATGGGTGAAGTCGTGCATTTCGATTCCTTGATTGACCCACGTCGATCGACGTGCAGGAGAAAGATCCGTATGCGGCGGATGCTACTAAGTAGCCATTACGCTGTCCAGAACACCCCCCACAAGTGACGCTCCGCAGCGCCAATCCGCCACCGATCAAAGTCTTGATCGCGAACTGCAAGGCGCGGCGGTCAGGTGCGAACAAGGCCTGCAAAGTGATGGGCACGTATATCCCGCCCAGTGTTAAATCCCGAACACAAAAAAACGCCAGGCTGGCTGGCGTTTTTGACAGATAACGAACGCTTATGAGCGTGCGCGAGCCTGATTACGCAGGGCTTTCACCTGATCGTGGTTGCGTTGTACGCCGTGATACTGGCGTTCAACGATGTCACGAATGCTCACCAGGTTGTCCTTGTTGATTTTTTCCAGTGCGTCCTTGTAAGCCTTCAGCGCGTGGTCTTCACCGCGTTCGGCTTCGTTCAGCACTGCCTCTTCATCCTTGCCGGTGAACATCGCCTTCACATCGACCCAGCGACGGTGCAGATCGCCGCTGACGCTGGTGGAGGTTTCCGGATCACCGCCCAGGGAACGCACGGCAGCCTGCAGCTCGGCAGCGGCAGCAGCGCAGTCGGCGGAGCGCTGAATGAACAGGTTTTTAAGTTCTGGATGCTTGATGTCTTCAGCGCAAGTCTTGAACCCTTCCTGACCGTCTTTACTGGTTTCAATCAGGTCGTTGAGTACAGAGATCGCGTCTTTATTAATGTCGGTCATTTTTCAATTCCTTGCGGTTGATGAAAGATGCAATAAGTAGTTGCACCCTGCATGCCAGCTTTGAATTGACGTCTTTTTACTTATATTTCAATAAGTTAGTGTTTAAGGCGAAATCTGTATCCGCTTTTTTTGCATGATCTGTCATTTGGCCTGCATGCAGAATGCCTGTATTTTCCAGACTGCTTTGAATCAAGACGACTGATGATGAATCCCGAAAAACTCGAACTGCTGATTACCCGCGAAATGCCCTTCGGCAAATACAAGGGCCGCATCATCGCTGACCTGCCCGGCCAGTACCTGAACTGGTTCGCTCGCGAAGGTTTCCCTCACGGTGAACTGGGCGGTTTGCTGGCCTTGATGCAGGAAATCGACCACAACGGCTTGTCGGAGCTGCTCGAACCGCTGCGCGCCAAACACGGCAAACCCGCCCCTCGCCACTGACCCACCCTACCTCACCGAGTTGCTCATGCCCGATAACACCCGCCGTTCCCGCGATGAAGGTTTTTGGCAGACCTTTGCCGACCGTTATGCCGTCGAACCCGGCCCCCTGAACTTGGAGAACGGTTACTTCGGACGCATGTCGCGCACCGTGGTCGAGGAGTATCAGCGCAACATCGAGCTGATCAACCGCGGCAACTCGGTGCATGTGCGCCAGCGCTTCGAACAGGATGAAAGCGTCAAGATTCGTGCGCAATTGGCCGAGCTGATCGGTGCGCCCGCCGAAGCCGTCGCCCTCACCCGCAACGCCTCGGATGGCCTGCAATCGCTGATCCGCAACTACAATCGCCTGGAACCGGGCGATCAGGTGCTGATAGGCGATCTGGAGTACGACACGGTCAAGGGCGCGATGCGTTGGCTGGCCCGCTATCGAGGCGTGGAAGTGATCGAGATCGAACACCGCCACCCCGCGAGTTTCGACAGTTTACTGGCCACTTACCGCGAAGCTTTCGTGCGTTATCCGCGACTGAAGTTGATGGCCCTGACCCACGTCACCCATCGCACCGGACTGGTCATGCCGGTGCAGGCGATTGCTGCTGCCGCCAGGGAACACGGCATCGACGTGATTCTCGACGGCGCCCATGCCCTCGGCCAGATCGAATTCAATCTCGATGAACTGGGCATCGCCTTTGCCGGCTACAACCTGCACAAATGGATCGGTGCGCCGCTGACTTTGGGGTTCATCTACATTGCGCCCCAGCGTCTGGCCGACATCGACCCGGACATGGGCGAGATGCATTTCCCGGTCACCGACATTCGCGCCCGCACGCCCTACAGCACGCCCAATATTCCGGCCCTGCTGACCCTGCCGCTGGTGTTCGAAGAACATCGCGCCATGGGCGGTTCCATCGCCAAGGGCATGCGGCTCAATTACCTGCGCAACCGATGGGTCAATGCCGTTAGGGGGTTACCGGGAATCGAAGTCATGACCCCGGATGACCCACGCCTGTATTGCGGCATCACCTCGATGCGCTTTACCCGGCATGCCGATCAGCAGGTGATGGTCGAGCGCCTGCTCAACGACTACAACCTGTTTACCGTGGCGCGCAGCGGGGCGGCGTGTGGCCCGTGCATCCGCATTACGCCGGGGCTCACCACCACCGCAGCCGACATGGATCTGCTGACCCGGGCGCTGACTGAATTGCGCTGAGGTCACACAGTGTATTTGTCGAAGTCCTCGGGCTTGATTTGCGATGACACCGCAAACGTGTCGACACCGATGGTCATGTGCCCGAAAAAGCCGTCTTCGTTCGAGTCTCGACCGATGGCATGGACATTCAAGGTCGAGGCTTCACCGCCCATGCCCTGATAGAACTCATCCTGCTCGTTGTTCAGCGCGCAGGTGCCACGCCCACGGTACTCGCGGGCATTGAGTACCGTCCGCGAGGCCACCTCGGGAAAATACAGCTGGCCGACCCAGGCGACATGCCGCTCTTCCAGATAGTTGTTGCCGGCCGTGATTCGTACCGCCACATGAATATGCAGGGCGCGGCCGGCATAAAAACCCGGGTAGATGGTGGTAAATCGCACCACGCCCTGTTGATCGGTAAATTGCCCGCCGCGCAGGTAGGTATCGTCATCGGTGCGCGGGATCGAACCGATGGCATCGACGTCGACTTCCTTGTCCGGGTCGACTTTGCTCCAGCCCGAATACGCCCCGCGCGCGTTGCAATGCCAGATATCGACCACCGCCCCGGTGACCGGTTGACCGGTCATCGCATCGACGATCGTCAGCCGCAGCACCAAGGGGATGCCATCCATGCCTTCGCTGATGTTCCGTCGGATCAGTTTCGGGTTTCGAAAATACGGGCCGGCGATCTGTTCGGGTGACAGTTGGCAGACCGGTGGTGGGGATGTAATTGCAGTGTTGTCGTCCATGACGTTCTCTCTTCCATAAGATGAACGCAGGTTAACGCTGGACGAGCGGTGAGATGCGGTAACTATGTATCGCATGATGTCCTGTAGGAGCGAGGCTTGCCCGCGAAGGCGTCGGCACATTCAGTATTGATGTGGCAGGAAGATCGCCTTCGCGGGCAAGCCTCGCTCCTACAGGTTTCTTTTGGCAAAAAAAGGCGTTGCAGCCATAAGGGGTTTTATTTCAGGCAAAAAAAAACGGTGCACCGACCAAGTGCACCGTAAAGCCGTAGAACACACAACGAAGTGTTTGGTAAAAATCCGGTTAATCAGTCCAGCAGGGCCAACGCCTCGGCGGTGCACTCCTGGATGCGGGCCCAGTCGCCGTTCTTGATCCACTCGGGATCAAGCATCCAGCTACCGCCCACGCACATCACGTTTTTCAACGCCATGTAGCTCTTGATGTTGGCCGGGCTGACGCCGCCGGTCGGGCAGAATTTAACTTCGCCGAACGGGCCGCCCAGCGCCTTGATGGCCGCGACGCCGCCGCTGACTTCCGCCGGGAACAGCTTGAAGCGGCGATAGCCCAGGCTATAGCCTTCCATGATGCCGGAGGCGTTGCTGATGCCCGGCAACAGCGGGATCGGGCTGTCGACACTGGCTTCAAGCAGGTCACGGGTGATACCCGGCGTGACGATGAATTGCGAACCGGCCGCTTCGGCAGCGGCCAGCATGCTGCGGTCAAGCACGGTACCGGCGCCGGTCACCAGTTCCGGACGCTTTTCACGCAGGATCTGGATCGCCTTGAGGCCGAACTGCGAACGCAGGGTCACTTCCAGCGCCGTCAGGCCGCCGGCCGCCAGGGCGTCGGCCAACGGCAGTACGTCCTGTTCACGCGCGATGGTGATCACCGGCAGGATCCGCGCCCTGGCGCAGAGGCTGTCGATCAGGGCAACTTTGTCCGCCATGGAAACGGTCGGGGATGTGTTTGTCATAGCGGCTGATCCTTGGTTCATGGGCACCAGTAAATCTCTAACGTAGGTTGCAGAAACGCCCGAATCGGCATGGCGGCGACATCGTCACCGGCCAGTGCGGCACTCAGGGTGGTCAGCTTGGACTGACCGGAAATCGATAGAACGGTGGTCTTCGCCGAAGCCAGCAACGCGCGACTCATGGTCAGGCGTTGATGAGGCACGGTCGGCGCCAGCATCGGCCAGCAGCGACGGGTGCCGTCGACTTTCAAGGCATCGGCCAGGTTCGGGCTGTTGGGGAACAGCGAAGCGGTATGACCGTCGTCACCCATGCCCAGCACCAGCACGTCGATCGACGGCAATTCGGCGAGCAAGCGATCAGCCTGCTCGGCGGCCTGTTCCAGGTTGGCGGTGGCACTGTAGAGGCTCAGGAACTGAGCCTTGGCCGCCGGGCCTTGCAACAGGTAACGCTTGAGCAGACCGGCATTGCTGTCGGCATGTTCCACCGGCACCCAGCGCTCGTCGGCCAGGGTGACGACAACCTTGGACCAGTCCAGCGTCTGCTTGGCCAGGTGCTGGAAAAACGCCACCGGGCTGCGTCCACCGGAAACCACCAAGGTCGCGGTGCCGCGCGCGTCGATCGCGTCACTCAGTTGCTTGGCCACATTCAGCGCCAGGCCTTCGGCCAGCAGCACCGGGCTTTTGAACTCATGAGCGCTAACGCCCTGAGGCAGTTTCAATTCAGATATCGCCATACCACGACCTCCCGTCCCGCGTAATCAGTGCAATGGAGCTCATCGGCCCCCACGACCCGGCCGCGTACGGCTTGGGCGCATCACCGGATTTTTTCCACCCGGCGATCAACTGGTCACACCACTTCCACGCGGCTTCGATTTCATCTTTACGGACAAACAAGTTCTGATTGCCGCGCATCACTTCCAGCAACAACCGCTCGTAGGCGTCGGGAATCCGCGCGCTGCGATAGGTATCGGAAAAATTCAGCTGCAACGGACCGCTGCGCAGCTGCATGCCCTTGTCCAGGCCTTGTTCTTTCGTCATCACGCGCAAGGAAATGCCTTCGTCCGGTTGCAGGCGGATGATCAGTTTGTTGCTGATCTGCAAGCGCTGCTCGGGGGCGAAGATGTAGTGCGACGGTTCCTTGAAGTGGATGACGATCTGCGACAGCTTTTGCGGCATGCGCTTGCCGGTCCGCAGGTAAAACGGCACGCCGGCCCAGCGCCAGTTACGAATATCGGCACGCAGTGCGACGAAGGTTTCGGTGTCGCTCTGGGTGTTGGAATTAGGCTCTTCCAGATACCCGGGTACCGATTTGCCTTCGCTGTGCCCGGCGATGTACTGGCCGCGCACCACTTGAGTGGTCAGGCCTTCCGGGCTGATCGGCGCCAGTGCCTTGAGGACTTTGACTTTCTCGTCGCGGATGCTGTCGGCGGACAGGTCGGCCGGCGGGTCCATGGCGATCAGGCAGAGCAATTGCAGCAGGTGATTCTGGATCATGTCCCGCAGCTGCCCGGCCTTGTCGAAATAGCCCCAACGGCCTTCGATCCCGACCTGCTCGGCCACGGTGATTTCCACGTGGGAGATGTAATTCTGGTTCCACTGGGTTTCGAACAGGCTGTTGGCGAAACGCAGGGCGATCAGGTTTTGTACGGTCTCTTTGCCCAGGTAGTGGTCGATGCGGTAGGTGCGGTTCTCCGGGAAGAACTGCGCCACGGCGTCGTTGACCTTGCGCGAGGATTCCAGGTCCGAACCGATGGGTTTTTCCAGCACTACACGGGTGTTTTCGGTCAGGCCGACCTTCGACAGGTTCTCGCAAATAGCGCCATAAACCGCTGCCGGGGTGGCGAAGTAGGCAATCACCCGCTGGGCGCTGCCAGCCTGCTCGGCCAGGGCGACGTAATCGTCAGCCTTGAGGAAGTCGACGTGCAGGTAGCTCAAGCGGGCCAGGAAGCGCTCGACCACCGCTTCATCCAGCTCTTTGGCACCCACGTAGCGGCGCAGCTCAGTGGCGATGAATGCCAGGTGCTGCTGCTCGCTGCCGGGCTCACGGGCCAGCGCGATAATGCGCGTATCCTCATGAAGCAGGCCGGCGCCATCGAGTTGATAGAGGGCAGGAAACAGCTTGCGCAGGGCTAGATCGCCGAGAGCGCCGAACAAGGCAAAGGTGCACGGTTCAACCGTAATCGAAGGCATGATGTTTGTTCTTTTATCAAGTTAAGCTACAAATACCTTTTTTCAAGGCATCACTCAAGGGAAAATGTAGTAATAACCACAACATTTTCGCAAAATACAGATTCCGAGTGGTGGTCGATCGGAGCCATCAGTAGGATAGGCCACCGTTATGGGTCGTATCAAAGGCCCAATTTGCATTAGCCGAACGCTTATTTGCGCTGCTGACCTAAGGAACATGTAATGGACCGCGTGCGAAATTTACTGGAACAGATCCAGAATCGCCTTGAAGACCTGAACAAGGCAGAACGCAAAGTCGCCGAAGTGATCCTGCTCAACCCAGAGCAGGCCACCCGGTTCAGCATCGCCGCCCTCGCCCAGGCCTCTAAGGTCAGCGAGCCGACGGTCAACCGTTTCTGCCGTTCGTTCGGTGTCAGCGGCTACCCGGAACTGAAACTGCAACTGGCCCAGAGCCTGGCCAGTGGCGCGGCGTATGTCAGCCGGGCGGTTGAAGCCGATGACAATCCGGAAGCGTATACGAAAAAGATTTTCGGCAGCGCCATCGCCTCTTTGGACAGTGCGTTGCAGGCGCTTGACCCGAACCTGATCAGCCGCGCCGTCGACCTGTTGATCCAGGCCCGGCAGATCCACTTCTTCGGCCTCGGTGCTTCGGCCCCGGTGGCGCTGGATGCGCAGCACAAGTTCTTCCGCTTCAACCTGGCGGTGACCGCCCATGCCGACGTGCTGATGCAACGCATGATCGCCTCGGTGGCCCACACCGGTGAGTTGTTCGTGATCATTTCCTACACCGGCCGCACCCGCGAATTGGTGGAAGTGGCGCGCATCGCCCGGGAAAACGGCGCTTCAGTGCTGGGTTTGACGGCCGAGGGGTCGCCGCTGGCCAAGGCCAGTACCTTGAGCCTGAACATTCCGCTGCCGGAAGACACCGACATCTATATGCCGATGACGTCGCGGATCATTCAGTTGACCGTGCTCGATGTGCTCGCCACCGGCATGACCCTGCGCCGGGGCGTGGATTTCCAGCCGCATTTGCGCAAGATCAAGGAAAGCCTGAATGCCAGTCGGTATCCGATTGGGGATGAGTTCAACTAACCCACCATGATCGTTCCCACGCTCCCGCGTGGGAACGCAGCCCGTGACGCTCCGCGTCACTGGACGCGGAGCGTCCCTTGAGGCATTCCCACGCAGAGCGTGGGAACGATCACCCGCGCCTGCAAACTCAAATGCGCACGCTCCCCCGGCGGCAGGCACAGGCTGTCGGTCCCGCCGCTGGCCGCTTCCACGCAGACAAACTCTAAAACCTCGTTCCAGCTCACACCCAGCAACGGCCGCGAGCCGGGATGCCAGACCACCGTGTCCGCATGGTCACCGGTGTCGATGCACAACTCGCGCTGCCAGGCGTGGTCCTTGAGTTGCAATTCGCCGTCATGCTGGAACACTCGCTGACAACCACCGTCGACCCGCAACTCGCCTTGCTGCTGGCAAACCTGGCGGCTCAACTGGTCGTAACCTTGCGCACCGTCGAGCCCAGACAGCGCTACCTCGCCCACGTCACCAATACGCCAATAGGCGTGCAACGCCTGGCTCAACTGGCACGGCATGTCGTCCTGATGCTCGGTGCTCAGGTGCAAATCCATGCGTTCACCCAGGTGCGCGTGCAAGTCAACTTGCCAGTCGCACAGCTGTAACTGCCAGTGCAGGTGCACGCCATCGTCATCACTGCTGCTGTCGAGCAGTTTCCAGTCGAGCAAACGCGCCCAGCCATGGGACGGCCAGGCGTTTTCGCTCGGATGACGGCCGTACCACGGCCAACACACCGGCACACCGCCGCGAATCGCACCGACATGCGGCCACTTCGCCGCGCACCACAGCCAGGGTTTCTGACCCTTGGGCTGGAAGTGCAGCAGCTGCGCACCTTGCCGACTGAACACCGCCTGACACAGCGGATGGTCGATCACCAGCACGTCGCGCATCTGGTAGCGCTCCCACGCGAACACCGGACGTTCGCGCAAGGATTTGAAGAAGCGTTGTAGCGGATGCTCAAGCATGTGCCACGGTCCTGAAAATCATTTTTCTACCTGATCGTTCCCACGCTTTGCGTGGGAATGCATCCCGTGACGCTCTGCGTCACATACGATGGACGCAGAGCGTCCAGAGCGGCGTTACCACGCAGAGCGTGGGAACGATCTGTCCAAGGGGTGTGCTGCCCCCAAAAAAAAGCGGACAGCCATGGCCGTCCGCAAAAATGCGCACATAGAGAGGAGCTTATCGCAACAGCGTTAGAACACCGACTGAATTTTCAGACCGGCCACCAGAGCATTGTCGACTTCATCCACACCGCCCGGGTGAGTGATGTATTGCAGGTTAGGACGGACGGTCAGCCAGTTGGTAACGTGGAAGCCGTAGTTGATTTCGTAGTTGTACTCGGTGGAACGCAACGGCGCGAACAGCGGATCGTTGTAGTCGCTGACACCATTGGCGGCGTTGACCAATTCGGCGTTTTTCTTCACGTCATCATTGACATGGATACGGGCAAAACCGATCCCGACGTCATCTTTTGGACGTGCGTCGAATGGGCCCTTGTACACAAACATCAGCGACTGGTAGTTATCGACGATGTTGGTGTCCTTGTCGTGGAAGGTGGCGTTGGCCGCGATGTTCAGACCGCGTGAAGCATCACCGTTGTGGGTGGTGAGTTGTTGCTGCGCCACAAACCAGTAGCCATGCTTGCTGTCGTGGCTGCGATAGGAGTTACCTGTGGTCGCTGCGTCATTGTCGTTGTCGTCTTTACGGACGTCATCGGCATCGGCCGTGCTCTTGTAGTAACCCACACGGTATTCGCCCGGCAGGTTGTTGACCTTCGGTGACCAGACCAGTTCGACCGGCAAGACGGTGCCCTTGGTACCACTGCCGCTGAGCTTGAAGCCGTTACCGTGCTCCAGTTGCGACGGGTTCTGGTTGTACGCGCCGATCTGTGCATAGAACTCTGGCGTGATGTTGTACTTCACGCGAACTGCCGCCTGCATGACCGGCCAGTTGTACCAGATGTTGGTCGCCCAGTTACCCGCTTGGGAACCGCAGAACGCCAGGTTCTGGAACTCGCAAGGGAAGGTGTTGAAGTCTTCGCCTTCGCCGAAGTAACCGGCCTTGACGTCCAGTTTACCGTCGAGGAACTGGTGCTTGATCCACAACTGAGTCAGACGGACCATGTGGCCACGGCCGTAGACTTCCTGGGAGGAACTCAAGGTGCCGGCACGCGGGTCGCCGACACGATCATTGGAGATGTTCTCACCATTACGGTTGGTGAGCTGGATCTTGGCCTGGGTGTTATCCCAGCCCCACAGTTTTTCAAGGTCCAGCGCCACGCCCAAGCCAAACTGGTCGGCGTAACGTGCCGTCTTGTCGTCGTTGTAGCCGCCATGCAGGTTGGCGCCCACTTCACCGACGTAGTCGGCCTTGATGTCGATCCCTTGTTCGATCAGCTTGGTCCGCTCGCCGCCCCAATCCCCGGTCATCCACTGCGAGTCAGCACTGAACGCGTCAGCCGCGTGTACGCTACCGGCCAGCATCATTGCCGCAATCGCTGACAACTGGCAGATAAGCTGAGCGTTATTCTTCTTCTTCATCCCTACATCCTCGTCTTTATTGTTATTAACTGTTTTTATCTAACGCGGTTTACATCGATTGCGGCAGATGTCCCCATTTGCCGCGAATCCCCCTGTGGGAGCGGGCTTGCTCGCGAAGGCGGTGTGTCAGTCGACATCACTGTTGAATGTCAGACCGCTTTCGCGAGCAAGCCCGTTCCCACATTTGATCTTTATCTGCCTTTGAACTGGGCTACGTTGGCGTTGTGAGCTTCGGTTTTTGGCAGGCCGGCCACCCCCAGGCGTTCACCGGTCTTGGCATCGAACAGCAGCACTTTCGATGGATCGAATTGCAAAGTCAGGGTCTCGCCCACGGCTGGGGCGACGTCCGGTGCCAGGCGGCAGCAGACTTTGGTGTCGTTGAGATTGACGAACACCAGGGTGTCGGGACCGGTCGGTTCGGTGACCTGCACTTCGGCACGAATGGTCGGCAAACCATTCGGCTCGCTGCCCGCCAGCACGATCTGCTCCGGGCGCATGCCGAGAATCACTTCCCGGTCTTCGAGCCCGGCGTCCTGCATGCCCAGCGGCAATTCGCAGCGCGCCTGACCGCTGTCGAGCAGCGCTACCAATCGCCCTTCCTTTCGCTGCAAACGCAGAGGAATAAAGTTCATCGGCGGCGAACCGATGAAGCTCGCCACGAACAGGTTGGCCGGGTTGTTGTAGATGTCTTTTGGCGTGCCGAACTGCTGAATGATCCCGTCCTTCATCACCGCCACTTTGTCGCCCAGGGTCATCGCTTCGATCTGGTCGTGGGTCACGTAGACCGTGGTGGTTTTCAGGCGCTGGTGCATCAGTTTCATTTCGGTGCGCATCTCGACCCGCAGCTTGGCGTCGAGGTTGGACAGCGGTTCGTCGAACAGGTAAATCTTCGGCCGCCGCGCCAGCGCCCGGCCCATGGCCACGCGCTGTTGCTGACCACCGGAGAGCTGACCCGGTTTGCGACTCAGCAGGTGTTCGATTTGCAGCAGCTTGGCTACGCGAGCGACTTCTTCGTCGATTTCGGCGGTGGGCATTTTGCGAATCTTCAGGCCGAACGCGATGTTGTCGCGCACGCTCATGGTCGGGTACAGCGCGTAAGACTGGAACACCATGGCGATGTCGCGATCTTTCGGGCTCATGCCGCTGATGTCGGCGTCGTCCACCAGGATCGCCCCGCCGCTGATGTTTTCAAGTCCCGCAATGCAATTCATCAAGGTGGATTTGCCACAGCCCGATGGACCGACCAGGATCAGGAACTCACCGTCATTGATCTTCAGTTCGATGTTTTTCAGGGTGTCCGGCAAACCGGCACCGTAGGTCTTGTTGACGTTGCGTAATTCGAGAGTTGCCATGTTCTACCCCTTGACCGCGCCGGACGTCAGCCCACGCAGGAAATACTTGCCAGCGAATATGTAGACCAGCAGTGTCGGCAGCCCGGCGATCATCGCGGCGGCCATATCAACGTTGTATTCCTTGGCCCCGGTGCTGGTGTTGACCAGGTTGTTCAGGGCCACGGTAATTGGCTGGGCATCGCCACTGGCGAAGACCACGCCGAACAGGAAGTCATTCCAGATCTGCGTGAACTGCCAGATCAGGCAGACCATCACAATCGGGATCGACATCGGCAGCAGGATCTTCCAGAAAATCGTGAAGAAGCCTGCGCCATCCAGCCGCGCCGCCTTGACCAGCGCATCCGGAATGCTCACGTAGTAGTTGCGGAAGAACAGCGTGGTGAACGCCAGACCGTAAACCACGTGCACCAGCACCAGGCCGGTGGTGGTGTTGGCCAGACCGATCTTGCCGAGGGTGAACGAGGCTGGCAGCAGTACGGTCTGGAACGGCAGGAAGCAGCCGAACAACAACAGGCCGAAGAACAGTTGCGAACCACGGAAGCGCCACATCGACAGCACGTAGCCGTTCATGGCACCGATGAACGTAGAGATCAATACCGCCGGCACGGTGATTTTCACCGAGTTCCAGAAGTAGCTGCCGACACTGTCCCAGGCCTTGATCCAGCCGATGCCGTCAATCACTTGCGGCCAGCTCAGCAGGTTGCCGGTGCGGATGTCTTCCGGGGATTTGAAACTGGTCAGCAGCATCACCACCAGCGGGACCAAATAGATCGCGGCGGCCAGCAACAGGGTTGCGTAGATGGCTATACGGCTGAAGCTGATGGCCGGTTTTCCGAGTTGATTACTCATGGCGTTTGCCTCGCAATTCGGAGTACAGGTACGGCACCAGAATCGCCAGGATCGCGCCGAGCATCATCATGGCGCTCGCCGAACCAATGCCCATCTGGCCACGGCTGAACGTGAAGGAGTACATGAACATCGCCGGCAGGTCGGACGAATAGCCCGGGCCACCCGCGGTCATCGCCGCCACCAGGTCGAAGCTCTTGATCGCGATGTGCGCGAGAATCATGAAAGCGCTGAAGAACACCGGGCGCAGGCTCGGCAGTACGATCTTCAAGTAGATGGTCGGCAGGCTCGCACCGTCGACTTGCGCCGCGCGGATGATCGATTGATCGACGCCACGCAGGCCGGCCAGGAACATCGCCATCACAAACCCGGAGGCTTGCCACACGGCGGCGATCACCAGGCAATACACCACGCGATCCTGATCCACCAGCCAGTCGAGACGGAAGCCTTCCCAGCCCCAGTCACGCAGCATCTTGTCCAGACCCAGGCCTGGGTTGAGCAGCCATTTCCACGCGGTACCGGTAACGATCATCGAGAGCGCCATCGGGTACAGATAAACGGTGCGGATGAAGCCTTCCTTGCGAATGCGCTGATCCAGCAGCACCGCGAGGAACACGCCTAGCACCAGGCTGATGCCGATGAACATGCCGCCGAACACCGCGAGGTTCTTGCTCGCGACCCACCAGCGATCGTTGTCCATCAGGCGAATGTATTGCTGCAGGCCGACCCACTTGTAGCTCGGCATGAAGCTGGAATTGGTGAAGGACAGTACGAATGTCCAGATGATGTAACCGTAAAAACCAACCAGGACGATCAGCATGCTTGGCGCCAAAACCAGCTTGGGAAGCCAGCGCTGCAATGCGTCGAACGGTGAGGCTTTGCTGAAAACCGCCACAGAGCTCATCGGGATAATCCAGGTGAAGAAGTGAGAATCACAGAGCGATCCTTTGTAGGAGCGAGGCTTGCCCGCGAAGGCGGTGTAACAGGTGACAAATGTGTTGAATGTCAGACTGCTTTCGCGGGCAAGCCTCGCTCCTACAGGGGAACGCTCTCAGATATGTGTCAGGGATTACTGGGCAGCTTTGACAGCCGATGCCAGTTGCGCGCTGGCCTTGGCCGGGTCAGCGTTCTTGTTGTTCATGAAGTTGGTCACCACATCGAAGATCGCGCCCTGCACGGCCAGGGATGTGGCCATGTTGTGCGCCATGCTCGGTTGCAGGCCGCCAGTCTTCTCGTCAGCCAGGAAATCCTTGGCCGCCGCTTGAGCGCAAGAATCGAAGCCCAGCGCGCTCATGTCGTTAAGCATGTCGGTACGCACCGGGATCGAGCCTTTGTTGATGCTGAAGACTTTCTGGAAGTCTTTGCCCAGAGCGACCTTGGCCAGGTCTTGTTGAGCGGCGATGTCGCCTTTGCGATCGGCTTTGAGCTTGAATACAGCCATCGAGTCGATGTTGTAGGTGAAGGCTTTTTCAGTGCCCGGGAACGGCACGCACTGGTAGTCCTTGCCCGCGACTTTCTTCGCGGCGGTCCATTCGCTCTTGGCCCAGTCACCCATCATCTGCATGCCGGCCTTGCCGTTGATGACGTCGGCGGCTGCGATGTTCCAGTCACGACCGGCGCGGTTCGGGTCCATGTAGCCGGTGATTTTTTTCAGCTCGGTGAAGGCCTTGGCCATCTCGGGGCCCGAGAGGGTTTTCTGGTCCAGGTCGACCAGGGCTTTCTTGTAACCGTCAGCGCCCATGACCGAGAGCACCACGTCTTCAAACACGGTGCTGTCTTGCCAAGGCTGGCCACCGTGAGCGAGCGCGATGAAGCCGGCGGCTTTCAGTTTGTCGCCAGCGGCATAGAATTCTTCGAGGGTGGTCGGCGCTTTTTCGATCCCGGCTTTCTTGAAGACTTCCGGGTTGATCCACAGCCAGTTGACGCGGTGGATGTTCACCGGCACGGCGACGTAATCGCCTTCGTATTTCACGGTGTCGGAGACTTTCTTGATCAGCAGGTTATCCCAGCCTTCGGACTTGGAAACGTCTTTGAGGGTGTCGGTGCTGAGCAGGCCTGTGCTGCCCCACTCCTGGATGTCCGGACCTTTGATCTGGGCAACGCCCGGCGGGTTACCGGCCACTGCGCGGCTTTTGAGTACGGTCATGGCCGTGGAGCCACCACCGCCGGCGACTGCGCCGTCCTTCCAGGTGAAGCCGTCTTTTTCGACTTGGGCCTTGAGCACATCGACGGCCGCTTTTTCACCACCAGACGTCCACCAGTGAACGACTTCCACCGAACCTTTGGCATCGGCGGCAAGGGCACTGATTGGGAATGCAGCAACGGGAAGCAACGAAGCGAGAGAAATGACAGTAGCGAGGCGAGAAATCGCATTCATCTAGTAGTACCTTTCTTGTTGTTATGCATGCAAGTCTGGTGCTTGCGCTGCATAGGATTCTAAACAGGGGATGCCCCTTCGCAGGTAACGAAGGGACGCGCGAATGTCACCACATGGTTACACAGGAGCGCTCTGGCACAATTGCGCCAGCGCAGTGGCCATGCTCGGCGCCAGCGGCAGGCGCGGGATCAGTACGGCTTGCCAGGCGTGATACAGGTCGGGTTTGCCGGCCCAGATATCGGCGCTCGGACGGTTCAGCGGATCGAGTTCGTGATGCCAGCTGCCATCGCAACGGTCAATGAAATGACTGTCACAAAATCCCCAGAACAGTCGGTACCAGTGCTCGTATTGCTCATCACCGATGCGTTTGAGCAGCGCACTGGCGGCGGCACTGGCTTCGGCGTGCGTCCAGTGCAGGCGATGGCGAACCACCGCGCGATTGTCCCAGTCGAGGGTGTAGACAATGCCCGGCGCACCGTCGACGTCCCAGCCGTGACGGCAATTGTGCTCGAAGAGTTTTTGCGCATCGGTGGCGAGCCAACCCGGCGTGAGTATCCCGGCCTGCCCCCGCGCCGCTTCAAGATGCAGCAACAGCCGCGCCCATTCGAAACCATGGCCCGGCGTGGTGCCGTAAGGGCGGAAACCGTCGGCCGGGTTGTCGTGGTTGTAGTCGCGCAGCGGCTGCCAGTCGCGGTCGAAATGCTCGACCACCAGATAGTCATTGGCCGCGGCATGATCGTGAATGACACGCTCGACGATGCGCTGCGCGCGAATCAGCCAGCGGTTGTCGTCGGTGACATCGGCCAGGGCGAGAAAGGCTTCTGTGGCGTGCATGTTGCTGTTGGCGCCGCGATAGGCTTCTTCTTCACTCCAGTCGCGGTTGAAGGATTCACGCATGGCGCCCTCCTCCTCGCACCAGAAATGGGTGTCGATGATATGGATCGCATCGTCGAGCAAGGCTTGTGCGCCGGGACGCTGAGCGACCACCGCAGAACTCGCGGCCAACGCCACGAAGGCATGCAGGTAAGCGGCTTTGCCGGTATTGCCATCACGGTGTTCGGGCGTGGAGAACCAGCCTCCGTGTTTGGCATCACGCAGCGGTCCGCTGAGGGCCTGGATGCCGTGATCCACCAGCTCGGCAAAACCCGGCAGGCCCTGGATGTGGGCCATGGCGAAGCTGTGGGTCATGCGCGCGGTGTTCATGGTTTCCGCTTGCGCGTTGGCCGACAGGCGACCCTTTTCATCGAGATTGCCAAAGCCTTCGGCAAGCTTTGCAGCCTTGGCAAATGCCAGCAGGCGCAGGCCTTCGGCGGCAAGCCATTGCTGATGGGCAGGCGCGTTCAGCCAACTGCTGAAGGCGGGTTGGAAGGTGTCCATGGGAGTACCTTTTTTGTTGTTATGACTGGGGGCAGTCTAAACAACGAGCGGTGGCGGGCAGGTAACGAAGGGGGCGAGTTATGTCACCGAGCTGTGACATTAGCCTTGAGGGATGTATTGAAGGGACTGACGCCTTCGCGAGCAAGCCCGCTCCCACAGTGGTTCTGCGTCGTACACAAATCCAATGTGGGAGCGGGCTTGCTCGCGAAGAACGATAACGCGGTCTTCCTAATCAACACTACGCGGCAACTGCAACGTCACCCGCAACCCGCCTTCACGCAGGTTTTGCAGGCTGACCTCACCGCCATGGCTATGGGCAATGTTGCGCGCAATCCCCAGCCCCAGGCCATAACCCTGCTGCTGCCCGGCCAAACGGAAGTGCGGCTCAAACACCTGCTCCAGCCGCTGCTCCGGCACGCCCGGCCCTTCATCGTCGACATGCAGGACAAACGCGCTCTCGTCGTCATCGATGTGCAGATGCGCGTTCTGCCCATACTTCAAGGCGTTGTCGATCAGGTTGCCGATGCAACGCTTGAGTGCCAATGGTTTACCGGGATACGGCGCCAGCGCCCGGCCATGCTGAGTCACGCGGCCATTGCCGTTGGGTGCCAGATACGGCTCCACCAAACAGTCGAGCACATGATTGAGGTCCACCGGCTCGATGTTTTCGTGAATGTCGGTGTCTTTCACGCACTGCAGCGCGCCCTTGACCAGCAGCTCCAGCTCATCCAGATCACGGCCGAATTTGGCTTGCAGTTTTTCGTCTTCAAGCAATTCCACCCGCAGTCGCAACCGGGTAATCGGCGTGCGCAAATCGTGTGAAATCGCGCTGAACAACTGGCTGCGTTCGGTCAGGTAACGGCTGATGCGCTCGCGCATCGCATTGAAGGCGCGGCCTACTTCCACCACTTCACTGCCGCCGCCCTCCGCCACCGGTTCGACTTCCGCACCCAGAGACATGTCTCGCGCCGCCCGCGCCAATCGTTTGAGCGGTCGGCTCTGCCAATGCACTAACAGGCCGATGAACAGCAGCAGGAAACCGCTGGTGAGCACGATGAACCAGACCTGCTGCGCCGGCAGGCCTTGCTCTTCAAGACTGGTGTAGGGCTCGGGCAACAGCGAGGCGATGTACAGCCATTCGCCCGGTGCCATCTGGATTTGCGTGACCAGCACCGGCGGGTTCACTGGCTCCAGGGTCAACGCGTAATGCGCCCAGGAACGTGGCAACTCATCGAGTTTCAAACCGCCGTTGAAAATCCGCAGGTCTTCGGGGCTGACGAACGTCACCGAGATGTCGATGTCCTGACCCAGCGACTCGCGCAACACTTCGCCCACCGCTTTGAGCACCGCTTCTTTGCGCGGGGTGATCGGCAACACTTCCATCCCCAAGGGTTTGTCGTTGAGCGTCACCACGAATCGGGTGCCGCCCATGCTGCGCAATTGATCGAGTACCAGCGGTCGAAACGCCACCGGCAACGAGCGGAAATAACTGACGCTGGCCGTCATCGAATGAGCCAGGCTGCGAGCGCTGGTGACCAGGCCTTCAAGCTGCGTGGCGCGCAATTGCGAGACCCAGATCACGCTCGACAGCGCCTGGGCGAATAACACCGCCAGCAGGGTCAGCAGCAACATGCGCCCGAGCAGCGAGCGCGGCACCGGCACCTGCCCGGCGAGCTTGCGCAGGAACTCAGTGGCCATTGCTGGCAACCACGTTGGCTGCCAGTTGGTAACCACTGCCGCGCACGGTACGGATCAGCCGTGGCGGTTTTTCGGTGTCGCGCAGGCGCTGGCGCAAACGGCTGACCGCCATGTCGACAATGCGATCGAGCGGCATCAGGTCACGGCCACGGGTGGCGTTGCCAATGGTGTCACGGTCGAGGATTTCCTGAGGGTGATCGAGGAACAGTTTCAGCAGCGCGAAATCGGCGCCCGAGAGAATCACTTCCTCGCCGTCGATGTGGAACAGTCGATGGCTGACCATGTCCAGTCGCCAGTCGTCGAAAGCCAGCACTTCGCTGCCGGAACGCTCCTGACCGAACTGCGCGCGGCGCAACAAGGCTTTGATGCGCGCCTGCAATTCACGGGGGCTGAAGGGTTTGCCAAGGTAGTCGTCGGCGCCCAGTTCCAGGCCAATGACGCGGTCGGCCTCGTCGGAACTGGCGGTGAGCATGATGATCGGCACATGGGCCTGGCGCGGGTGTTGGCGGATCCAGCGACAGAGGCTGAAACCGTCTTCGTCCGGCAGCATCACATCGAGAATCACCAGATCGCTCGGCGCCTCGTTCAAGGCCTGACGAAAGCCTGCACCATCGGGCGTGGTACGGACCTGGAAACCGGCGCGGGTCAGGTAGGTGTCCAGCAACTCGCGTATCTCTTGATCGTCATCGACCAACAAAATCGACTTGTTGACTGAGCTCACGGGGCGGCGTCCTTGTTGTTTGTGTTGGGGAGGATTATGCCTGATCGATCAAAGATCTATGTTGTCTGTGAGGGCCTCATCGCGGGCAAGCCCGCTCCCACAAGGTTATGCGCACATTTTCAGATGTAGGTAATCCTGTGGGAGCGTGGCTTGCCCGCGATGAAGGCGACGCGGTTTCAAGCCTGATCCAGCGCCACACCCGCGCCCACCAACCCGGAATACGGCGCCGTCACCAGCCACACCGGAATGCCTTTGAAGTAATCGCTCATGCAACCTTTGTCGGCGAAGCACCGGGCGAAACCGCTTTCGATGAAGAAATCGGCAAACCGTGGAATCACCCCGCCAACGATGTAAACACCACCCCGTGCACCGGTGGTCAGCACGTTGTTGCCGGCCACGCGACCGAGCCAGCAACAGAACTGCTCGAGCACTTCCAGGGCAATCGGATCGCCCGCCAGCCCGGCCTTTGTGATCGCCTCAGGCGTGTCGAGCACCGGCGTGTGACCGTCCACCGCGCAGATCGCCCTGTAGACTCGCGGCAAACCACTGCCGCTCAACGCCGTTTCAGCGCTGACATGGCCGATCTCGTTGAAGATGTGCTGCCACAGCTGGGTTTCTCGCGGGCTGCTCAGCGGCAGATCGACGTGACCGCCCTCCCCCGGCAACGGAGCAAAACGGCCCTCGCCCAGATCGAGCAACGTGCCGACGCCCAGGCCAGTGCCCGGACCGATCACCACCGCTGGCCGCAACGGTTCCGGCGTGCCTTCGCAAACCACGCGAAATTCGCCCGGCTGCAAGCGGGTCATGCCCAGCGCCATCGCCGAGAAGTCGTTGATCAACAGCAGTTGATCCACCTGCAAGGTTTTGCAGAACCCCTTGCGACTGAGCCGCCAGTGATTGTTGGTGAACTTGAATTCATCGCCACTCACGGGGCCCGCCACCGACAGGCACACCGAACCGATCGAACCCGGCGCCAGACCGAGCCCGCTCAGGTAAAGCGCAATAGCCTCCTCCGGGCTGGCGTGGTCTGCCGTCGCCAGCACCTGGACCGATTCCAGCTGCTGGTTTTTCCACAACGCGAAACGTGCGTTGGTACCACCGATGTCACCGACCAAAGCCAGTTTCAATTAAGCGTCTCCAGGGCAGAAGTAAAGGCGCTGGCGCCTTGCTCTGCGGAGCTGAAGGCCATGCGCATGAAACCAAACAGTTCGCGACCGCTGCCAATGTTGTTGCCCAACAAACCTTTGGCTGGTTCGCGCGCTGCGAATTCTTCGGCGTCCACCTTAAGCTCCAGAGTGCCTTTGACGCCATCGACGCGGATGATATCGCCCTCTTGCACTCGCGCCAAAGCGCCGCCCACATAAGCTTCGGGGCTGACGTGGATCGCCGCCGGGATTTTCCCCGAGGCGCCGGACATACGCCCGTCAGTCACCAACGCGACTTTGAAACCGCGATCCTGCAGCACGCCGAGGAACGGCGTCATCTTGTGCAGCTCCGGCATGCCATTGGAACGCGGGCCCTGGAAGCGCATCACCGCGACGAAATCCTTCTCGAGTAAACCGGCCTTGAAGGCATCGGCCAGATCCTGCTGATCCTGGAACACCATGGCCGGTGCTTCGACGACCTGGTTTTCCAAAGCGACGGCGGAAACTTTCATCACGCCACGACCGAGGTTGCCTTCCATCACGCGCAGGCCGCCCTCTGGCGAGAATGCGCGAGCGACCGGACGCAGGATGGTTTCGTCGAGGCTTTCGATCGGGCCTTCGCGCCAGACCAGTTCGCCGTTTTCGAGGAACGGTTCCATGGTGTAGCGGCTCAGGCCGTGGCCGAGCACGGTGTTGACGTTTTCGTGTAGCAGGCCGGCTTCCAGCAGTTCGCGGATCAGGAACGACATGCCGCCCGCCGCCTGGAAGTGGTTGATGTCGGCTTTGCCGTTCGGGTACACGTGGCTCAGGGTGGGCACTACCTCGGAGAGGTCGGCCATGTCCTGCCAGGTCAACTGAATGCCCGCGGCCATGGCAATGGCCGGCATGTGCAGCGTGTGGTTGGTCGAACCGCCGGTGGCGTGCAGGGCCACGATTGAGTTGACCAGCGAACGTTCGTCGACGATTTCGCCGATCGGCATGAAGTCGCCGTTCTGCTTGGTCAGACGGGTGACCTGGTGCGCCGCTTCACGGGTCAGGGCATCACGCAACGGGGTGTTCGGGTTGACGAAAGAGGCGCCCGGCAAGTGCAGGCCCATGACTTCCATCAGCAACTGGTTAGTGTTGGCGGTGCCGTAGAAGGTGCAGGTGCCAGGGCTGTGATAGGACTTCATCTCCGATTCCAGCAGCTCTTCGCGCGTCGCCTTGCCTTCGGCGTAGCGCTGACGCACATCGGCTTTCTGCTTGTTGGAAATGCCCGACACCATCGGCCCGCCCGGTACGAAAATCGTCGGCAGATGACCGAACCGCAACGCGCCCATCATCAGGCCCGGCACGATCTTGTCGCAGATGCCGAGCATCAACGCGCCGTCGAACATGTTGTGGGACAGCGCCACAGCGGTGGACAGCGCGATCACTTCGCGGCTCGGCAGGCTCAGTTCCATGCCCGGCTCGCCCTGGGTCACGCCATCACACATCGCAGGGGTGCCACCGGCGAACTGGCCGACGGAGCCGATTTCGCGCAAGGCTTTTTTGATCTGTTCCGGGAAGACTTCGTACGGCTGATGCGCCGAGAGCATGTCGTTATATGACGAAACTATGGCGATGTTGGCGGAGTTCATCATCCGCAGGCTGTGCTTGTCGTCGCTGCCACACCCGGCGACGCCATGGGCGAAGTTGGCGCATTGCAGCTTGCCGCGCATCGGGCCGTCGCTGGCGGCGCCGCGGATCAATGCAAGGTAAGCCTCACGCGTGGTGCGGCTGCGGGCGATAAGCCGTTCGGTGACCTCAAGGACGCGGGGATGCATGTGTAGAACTCCAGGCTAACGGATGTGGCGACCTGATTGTCTATGCTGATCAAGCACCGCTGTGATTGGGATGACAGACGGTTTTCTTGATCATTCGGACCAGTTGATTCAGGTCACTCGTTGTAGATAAAACAAAATATTGCCACTAAAAAGGCTTGTTTTCTATTTTTTTGCGAATAATCTTGTAATTCCAACAACAAAACGACGGCGGCGCTGTAAATGACTCTTCGAATCGCAATCAATGGTTTTGGCCGTATCGGCCGTAATGTCCTACGCGCACTGTATACCCAAGGTTATCGTCAGGATCTGCAGATCGTAGCGATCAACGACCTGGGCGACAGCTCGATGAATGCTCACCTGCTCAAGTACGACACCGTTCACGGCACATTCGATGCCGATGTCCAGCACGATCAGGAAAGCCTGACCGTCAACGGCGACCGTATTTCGGTCAGCGCCATTCGCAACCCGGCCGAATTGCCTTGGGCCGCGGAAAAGGTCGACGTCGTGTTCGAATGCACCGGTCTGTTCACCGACCGTGCCAAAGCCGCCGCGCATATTACGGCCGGCGCGCGCAAAGTGATCATCTCGGCCCCGGCCAAAGGCGCTGACGCCACCGTGGTTTATGGGGTTAACCACGACATTCTGCGCCAATCGCACCAGATCATTTCCAACGCCTCGTGCACCACCAACTGCCTGGCCCCGGTGGCCCAGGTGCTGCACCGCGAGCTGGGCATCGAAAGCGGTCTGATGACCACCATCCATGCCTACACCAACGACCAGAACCTGACCGACGTCTACCACACCGACCCGTACCGTGCCCGTTCCGCCACCCAGAACATGATCCCGAGCAAGACCGGCGCCGCTGAAGCGGTCGGCCTGGTGCTGCCGGAACTGGCAGGCAAACTGACCGGCATGGCGGTGCGTGTTCCAGTGATCAACGTATCGCTGGTGGACCTGACCGTGCAGCTCAAGCGTGAAGCGTCGGCCGATGAAGTCAACGCGATGCTCAAACACGCCAGCCAGCACTCGAAGATCCTCGGTTACAACACCCTGCCGCTGGTTTCCAGCGACTTCAACCACAACCCGCTGTCGTCGATCTTCGACGCCAACCACACCAAGTCCAGCGGCAAGCTGCTCAAAGTGCTGGCCTGGTACGACAACGAATGGGGCTTCTCCAACCGCATGCTCGATAACTGCCTGGCGCTCTGCAACGCAGAATAAACAGCTCGACACCTGTGTCGACGCGGACCTGTAGGAGCTGCCGCAGGCTGCGATCTTTTGATCTTGATTTTTTGTCGGCCTCACAGCCGCCAGGATCAAAAGATCGCAGCCTGCGGCAGCTCCTACCAGGTATTTGCAACGGCGAAAATGCATTGTCGCAGGCGCATTACGCCTGGGAGCAGCCACCGATGATCGGTATCAGCTTTACGCAACAAACCCTGGCAGCGCGCAAGCGTATCGCCCTGGTTGCCCACGACCACTGCAAAGTATTTTTGCTGGACTGGGCCGAGCGGCAGAAAGACAAACTCGCGCAGCATGAACTGGTCGCCACCGGCACGACGGGGTTGTTGTTGCAACAACGCCTCGACCTGCCAGTGGAAAGCATGATCAGCGGTCCGCTGGGCGGCGACCAGCAACTGGGCGCGCGAATCGCCGAGCAGCGGGTCGATATGCTGGTGTTCTTCTGGGACCCGTTCGAACCGCAACCCCACGACCCGGACATCAAGGCGCTGCTGCGGGTCGCGGCGGTGTGGAACATCCCGGTGGCCTGCAACGAGTGCAGCGCCGATTACCTGCTCAGCAGCCCGTTGATGGATCAGGCTCACGAACACCGCATCCCGGATTACGCGACCTATCTGCTGGGGCGTGGATGAAGCGTGACCAGTTCCGGGTTTAGCAACAATCAGAAATCCTTGTGGGAGCTGGCTTGCCTGCGATGGCGGTGTGTCAGCCGAATCCTATTGGCTGATACACCGCCATCGCAGGCAAGCCAGCTCCCACAGGGTCGGGTATTCGGCCGGCGATCGGCGTTTTCATCTAATCGAGCGGTATTTTGATCTATGCTCGGGCTCTCGCTCCGGAGGGCCTTCGATGACTGGTTTACTCACGTCTATTCAAGCCGCGCTCGGCTTGCCGCACACCCCAATCCCGTTTACCTCGAGTGGCGCCCTGCCCTCGGCGTTTGCCGTCACCGACCTTGCCTGCGCGAGCATTGCCGCTGCCGGTCAGGCTGTCAGTGAATGGCTGCAACAACACACCGGCCGTTTGCCTACCCTTGAAGTCGACCGCCGCCTGGCGTCGTTCTGGTTCGCGACGTCGATCCGCCCCGTGGGCTGGAGCGTTCCACCGTTGTGGGACCCGGTTGCCGGTGACTATGCGACCAAGGACGGCTGGATCCGCCTGCACACCAATGCGCCTCATCATCGTGCCGCCGCTGAAAGCGTGCTCGGCGCCTGTGCCGACCGCGCCGCGATGGCGAGCAAGGTTGCGCAATGGGTGAAAAGTGATCTGGAACAGGCCGTAGTTGATGCCGGTGGTTGCGCGGCCGAAATGCGCAGCTGGTCGCAATGGCAAGCGCATCCCCAAGGTTTGGCGGTGAACGCCGAGCCGTTGATTCAGTACAGCGCCGACAGCGGCGAAAACGCGAAGCCGTGGCGGGGTTCGGTGGCGCAACCGCTGGCGGGCATCAAGGTGCTGGATTTGACCCGCGTGTTGGCCGGCCCCATCGCCAGCCGATTTCTCGCCGGCCTCGGTGCCGATGTTTTGCGCATCGACCCTCCAACCTGGAACGAACCGGGTGTGGTGCCGGAAGTCACTTTGGGCAAACGCTGTGCGCGCCTGGACTTGCACAACAATAACGACCGCGCAGTGTTCGAAAGTCTGCTCAAGGACGCCGATATCTTGCTCCACGGCTACCGCGCCGATGCATTGGAAAGGTTGGGTTACGGTGTCGCCGCGCGGCAAAAACTGGCACCGGGCCTGATTGATGTGTGCCTCAACGCCTACGGTTGGAGCGGCCCCTGGCAGAACCGTCGAGGGTTCGACAGTTTGGTACAGATGAGCAGCGGGATTGCCGAAAAGGGGATGCAGTGGAAGAAAGCGAACAAACCGACACCGCTGCCGGTGCAGGCGCTTGATCACGCCACCGGGTATTTGATGGCGGCTACGGCGATCACGTTATTGGGTCGTGGCGGGTCGGCCAGGTTGTCGTTGGCGCGGACCGCCAAATTGCTTATTGAACATGGCGCGGGGACCGATGAGGCGTTGCGGGCGGAGGATGACAACGATCAAGGGATGTTGGTTGAGCAGACACCATGGGGACCGGCCCACCGACTGCAGGTGCCACTGAAAATCACCGGGACACCGCTGCAGTGGGCGCTGCCGGCCGGGGAATTGGGTTCCCATCGCGCGCAGTGGTGGTGACCATCAGATAGCTATCGCGGGCAAGCCACGCTCCCACAGGAGAACACATATCACCTGTGGGAGCGTGGCTTGCCCGCGATGAGGCCCGAACAGTCACCGCAAATACCGGATCACAAAGACAGTATCCCGCTGTACAACCCATACGCCGCCAACCCCGCCCCGGCAACCACACAGCTGAAAATTCCCTTCTCCACCAACGTAAACAACGGCCTGCCCTGTTCCCGTTTGGCCTGGGCAAACAGAATCACCCCCGGTGCATACAACAACGCCGAAAGCAGCAGGTATTTCACGCCCCCGGCATACAACAACCAAACCGCGTAAGACAGGGCAATGCCGCCGATCAGCAAGTCTTTCGTGCGCTCGGCCGACGCATGCTCATAGGTTTCCCCTCGCCCGCTCAACAACACCGCATACGCCGCCGACCACAGGTACGGCACCAGAATCATCGATGAGGCGAGGTAAATCAGGCTGGTGTAAGTGCCGGCGGAAAACAGTGTGATCAGCAGAAAAATCTGGATCATCACGTTGGTCAGCCACAGCGCATTGACCGGCACATGGTTGGCGTTCTCCTTTTTCAGGAAGGCTGGCATGGTCTTGTCTTTCGCGGTGGCGAAGAGGATTTCAGCGCACAGCAGCGCCCACGACAACAAGGCCCCCAGCAGCGAAATCGCCAAGCCGATGCTGATCAGCAACGCGCCCCAAGGGCCGACGATATGTTCCAGTACCGCAGCCAGCGACGGGTTCTGCAAGGTGGCCAATTCCGGTTGGCTCATGATCCCGAGGGATAACACGTTCACCAGCACCAGCAGCGCCAATACCCCGATAAAACCGATGACCGTCGCCCGGCCCACGTCCGAACGTTTCTGCGCCCTCGCCGAATACACACTGGCGCCTTCGATACCGATGAACACGAACACGGTGACCAGCATCATGTTGCGCACTTGGTCCATCACGCCGCCGAAATTCGGGTTGCTGCGGCCCCAAATGTCGCGGGTGAAGATGTCCGCCTTGAAAGCCACAGCGGCGATGACGATGAACATGATCAGCGGCACGATCTTGGCCACGGTGGTCAGTTGATTGATGAACGCCGCCTCCTTGATTCCGCGCAGCACCAGAAAATGCACCGCCCACAGCAGCACCGACGCGCAGCCGATGGCGATCGGCGTGTTGCCTTGGCCAAACACCGGAAAGAAATAACCGAGCGTGCTGAACAGCAGCACGAAATAACCGACATTGCCCAGCCAGGCGCTGATCCAGTATCCCCAGGCGGAGGAAAAACCCATGTAATCGCCGAAACCGGCCTTGGCGTAGGCATATACCCCGGAGTCCAGTTCCGGCTTGCGATTGGCCAGGGTCTGAAAGACGAAAGCCAGGGTCAGCATGCCCACTGCAGTGATCGCCCAACCAATCAATATCGCCCCGGCATCGGCACGCGCCGCCATGTTTTGCGGTAAGGAAAAAATCCCGCCGCCAACCATCGATCCCACCACCAAAGCGATCAGCGCACTCAGGCGAAGCTTTTGCGTCGGTTGCGACATTCGGCGTCTCCATTAACCCCGCCGCGCTATCGCCGCGAGACCGTCACATAGTCGGTTTTTTACTAAATAGATAAAGCGTAATAACGTTTATCAATTAACGCCAATCTTGCCTTTATTTATAACTGATCACGCTATTGCAGCATCCGGAAATAGCGGTTTTGTCGGTAGATCCTAATAAATCAATATCACTGCAAAATCAAACGACCAATACTTGCCAAAACAAAAAAACAAACTAGCGTCTAAACTTCAACTGATACGCTTTATTTCTTTCACTTTTATCCGAGGCCTCTGCACAGGGCTTTCCGGGCATTAGCCTTATACCTGTAAAAGCCCCATAACTCTTTACTTAACAATGGAATGTGACCATGCATTGATCTAAGTCAGATGATTGAACAGCGAACAAAACTAACCTGTTTTCTCTCTTCTCCTGCACTGGAGTCATGCAATGTCTGAATCCCCCGGAAAACTGAAACTCGGCGCCTTGGTTGCATTGGTTGTCGGCTCAATGATTGGTGGCGGGATCTTCTCTTTGCCCCAGAACATGGCCGCCAGTGCAGACGTCGGTGCCGTTCTTATCGGTTGGGCAATTACCGCAGTGGGCATGTTGACCCTGGCCTTCGTGTTCCAGACCCTCGCTAATCGAAAACCTGATCTGGACGGCGGTGTTTACGCCTACGCCAAGGCCGGTTTCGGCGACTACATGGGTTTCTCGTCCGCTTGGGGTTACTGGATCAGCGCCTGGCTGGGTAACGTTGGTTACTTCGTACTTTTGTTCAGCACCCTCGGCTACTTCTTCCCCATTTTTGGCGAGGGAAATACTGTCGCTGCCGTGATCGGTGCGTCGGTGCTGCTCTGGGGTGTGCATTTCCTGGTATTGCGCGGAATCAAGGAAGCAGCGTTCATTAACCTGGTGACCACCGTCGCCAAAATCGTACCGCTGCTGCTGTTTGTCCTGATCGCGATTTTCGCGTTCAAACTGGACATCTTCACCGCCGACATCTGGGGCGTGAAAAACCCTGACCTGGGCAGCGTGATGAACCAGGTGCGCAAGATGATGCTGGTCACCGTGTGGGTGTTCATCGGCATCGAAGGCGCGAGCATCTTCTCGGCCCGCGCGGAAAAACGCAGCGACGTTGGTAAAGCCACCGTCATCGGTTTCATCACCGTGCTGCTGTTCCTGGTGCTGGTGAACGTGCTGTCGCTCGGGATCATGACCCAACCGGAATTGGCCAAACTGCAGAACCCGTCCATGGCCGCGGTGCTGGAACATGTAGTCGGTCATTGGGGCGCGGTGCTGATCAGCGTCGGCCTGATCATCTCGTTGCTGGGTGCGCTGCTGTCGTGGGTGCTGCTGTGTGCGGAGATCATGTTCGCTGCCGCCAAGGACCACACCATGCCGGCCTTCCTGCGCAAGGAAAACGCCAACCATGTGCCGGTCAACGCGCTGTGGCTGACCAACGCCATGGTCCAGCTGTTCCTGATCATCACGCTGTTCTCGGCCAGCACTTATCTGTCGCTGATCTACCTCGCCACTTCGATGATTCTGGTGCCGTACCTGTGGTCGGCGGCTTATGCGCTGCTGCTGGCGGTGCGCGGCGAGAGCTATGAAAACGCTATAGCCGAGCGCAGGAAAGACCTGTTCATCGGCGCCGTCGCATTGATCTACGCGGTCTGGCTGATCTATGCCGGCGGCGTCAAATACCTGCTGCTCTCCGCCCTGCTCTATGCGCCCGGCGCAATCCTGTTCGCCAAGGCCAAGCTTGAAGTCAACAAACCGGTTTTCACCAACGTCGAGAAGCTGATTTTCGCCGCCGTAGTCGTGGGCGCCCTGGTGGCGGCTTACGGGCTGTATGACGGCTTCCTGACTCTGTAACACCTGACCCATTTGTCATCTGGAGGATCACTGTAATGACCACCGAAAAAGTTAAGTACGGCGTCCATTCCGAAGCCGGCAAACTGCGCAAAGTCATGGTTTGCTCCCCCGGCCTGGCCCACCAGCGGCTGACCCCGAACAACTGTGACGAACTGCTTTTTGATGATGTGCTGTGGGTTGCTCAAGCCAAGCGTGACCATTTCGACTTTGTCACCAAGATGCGCGAACGCAACATCGATGTGCTGGAAATGCACAACCTGCTGACCGACATCGTCGCCATTCCAGAAGCACTGGACTGGATTCTGGAACGCAAGATCACCGCCAACTCGGTCGGCCTTGGGCTGGTCAACGAAACAGGTTCCTGGCTGCGTAGCCTGGAGCCGAGAAAGATTGCCGAATTCCTGATTGGCGGCGTCTCCGCCGATGACCTGCCGGACAGCTTCGGCGGCAAGACCATTCAGATGTTTCGCGAATTTCTTGGTCACTCCAGCTTCATTCTGCCGCCGCTGCCCAACACCCAGTTCACCCGCGACACCACCTGCTGGATCTACGGCGGCGTGACGTTGAACCCGATGTACTGGCCGGCGCGCCGTCAGGAAACGTTACTGGCCACTGCCATCTACAAATTCCACCCGCAATTCACCAACGCCGACTTCCAGATCTGGTACGGCGATCCGGATCAGGACCATGGCAGCGCCACCCTTGAGGGCGGCGACGTGATGCCGATCGGCAACGGCGTGGTGTTGATCGGCATGGGCGAGCGTTCGTCCCGACAGGCCATCGGCCAATTGGCGGTCAACCTGTTCAAGAACAAGGCGGTCGAGCGGGTGATCGTCGCCGGCCTGCCGAAGTCCCGCGCAGCGATGCACCTGGACACCGTGTTCAGCTTCTGCGACCGCGACCTCGTGACCATTTTCCCGGAAGTGGTGAACCAGATCGTCGCCTTCAGCGTGCGCCCTGATGAAAGCAAACCGGGCGGCGTCGATATCCGCCGCGAAGAAACCAGCTTCCTCGACACCGTGGCCAAGGCCCTCAACCTGAAAGCGCTGCGCGTCGTCGAAACCGGCGGCAACAGCTTCGCCGCCGAACGCGAGCAATGGGACGACGGCAATAACGTGGTGGCGGTGGAACCAGGCGTGGTGATCGGTTACGACCGCAACACCTACACCAACACTCTGCTGCGCAAGGCTGGCATCGAGGTCATCACCATCAGCGCCGGTGAACTCGGTCGCGGGCGTGGCGGTGGCCACTGCATGACCTGCCCGATCATTCGCGACCCTATCGACTATTAACTTTCAAACCCTGGCCGCCGCTTATCCAGCGCGGCCCGGGGGATAACCGATACCAAAGGAGATCCAATCATGGCTTTTAATATGCGCAATCGCAGCCTGCTGAGTTTGATGCACCACACCACTCGCGAGCTGAATTACCTGCTGGACCTGTCCCGTGACCTCAAACGCGCCAAATACACCGGCACCGAGCGTCCACACCTGCAAGGCAAAAACATCGCGCTGATCTTCGAAAAAACCTCGACCCGCACCCGGTGCGCCTTCGAAGTCGCGGCCCACGATCAGGGCGCCCACGTCACCTACATCGACCCGGTGTCGTCGCAAATCGGCCACAAGGAAAGCATGAAAGACACCGCCCGCGTGCTCGGGCGGATGTTCGATGCCATCGAGTACCGCGGCTTCGAACAGGAAATCGTCGAAGAGCTGGCGAAGTTCGCTGGCGTGCCGGTGTTCAACGGTCTGACCGCTGAATTCCACCCGACGCAAATGATCGCCGACACCCTGACCATGCGTGAACACAGCGACAAACCGCTGCACGACATCAGCTATGCCTACCTCGGCGACGCGCGCTACAACATGGGCAATTCGCTGCTGATGATCGGCGCCAAGCTCGGCATGGACGTGCGCATCGCTGCACCGAAAGCGCTGTGGCCGCATCAGGACTTCATCGATCAGTGCCAGGCCTTCGCCGCCGAAAGCGGCGCGCGCATCACCATCACCGAAGACCCGAAAGCAGCGGTCAAGGGCGTGGACTTCATTCACACCGACATCTGGGTGTCGATGGGTGAGCCGGTGGAAGCGTGGGACGAACGCATCGAGCAACTGCTGCCGTACCAAGTCAACGCCGAAATGATGAAAGCCTCGGGCAACCCGCGCGTGAAGTTCATGCACTGCCTGCCAGCGTTCCACAACAGTGAAACCAAGGTCGGCAAAGACATCGCCGCGCGCTATCCGCACCTGGCCAACGGGGTTGAAGTGACCGAAGAAGTCTTCGAATCACCGGCCAACATCGCCTTCGAGCAAGCGGAAAACCGCATGCACACCATCAAGGCGATCCTGGTGTCGGCACTGGCGGATATCTAACGGCTCACTCGGGTCTCCCTGACGAAACACGGTCAATGTGGGAGCGGGCTTGCTCGCGAAAGCGGTCTGACAGGGAACATTGATGTCGACTGACACGCCGCCTTCGCGAGCAAGCCCGCTCCCACACAAACCCGGTTCCCACAGGGAGATCGAGTTCCCCGCCCTCTATTTAGAAGGACTGCATTATGCGTATCGTCGTTGCTCTGGGCGGTAACGCCCTGCTCCGCCGGGGTGAACCCATGACCGCGGACAACCAGCGCGCCAACATCCGGATCGCCACCGAACAGATCGCCAAGGTTTATCCCGGCAATCAACTGGTGATCGCTCACGGTAATGGCCCGCAAGTTGGCCTACTGTCGCTGCAAGCCGCGGCCTACACCCAGGTTTCCGCTTACCCGCTGGACGTGCTCGGTGCCGAAACCGAAGGCATGATCGGCTACATCATCGAACAGGAACTGGGCAACCTGCTGGACTTCGAAGTCCCGTTCGCCACCCTGCTGACCCAGGTCGAAGTCGACGCCAACGACCCGGCGTTCCAGGCCCCCAGCAAACCCATCGGCCCGGTCTACACCAAGGCCGAAGCAGAGAAACTCGCCGCAGAGAAAGGCTGGGCGATTGCTCCGGACGGCGACAAATTCCGCCGCGTGGTCGCCAGCCCGAGACCGAAACGCATCTTCGAAATCCGCCCGATCAAGTGGCTGCTGGAAAAAGGCAGCATTGTGATTTGCGCCGGCGGTGGCGGCATCCCGACGATGTACGCCGCCAGTGGCAAACTGCAGGGCGTGGAAGCGGTGATCGACAAGGACCTGTGCTCAGCGCTGCTGGCCGAACAACTTGAAAGCGATCTGTTGGTGATTGCCACCGACGTTAGCGCGGCGTTCATCGACTTCGGCAAACCCACCCAGAAAGCCATCGCCCAGGCCCACCCGGATGACATGGAAAAACTCGGCTTCGCGGCCGGCTCCATGGGACCAAAGGTCCAGGCGGCCTGCGAGTTCGCCCGCCATACTGGAAAAACCGCAGTGATCGGTTCACTCTCGGATATCGAGGCGATCGTCCAGGGCAAGGCCGGCACGCGTATCAGTACGGCGACACCTGGCATAACTTACTTGTAAGGAGAGACGTCAATGGCAACGTTTGAGCCCGGTCATCTGCACATCGAGCGCCACGCGCTGACCCCGGATGATGTCAACTACAACGTGCACCTTGACTATGAGGTCACGCAGGATCCCAAGAAAGGCAAAGGGATGCTGTTCACCCTGCACGGCAGCATGCAGGGAAAGGACATGAAGGAGACCTTCTTTCTGCCCAAGGAGGAGGCTTACAACTTCGCCAACAACGTGACAAAAATCGCCGAGAAGTACGGAATCCCGAAAACACACAGCCAGATCGGCTCGATTCACAAGCATTACGACTTAATGTTTGAAGACATCCGGAAGCAGTTGGATATGAAATCCGGCGACCCGGTAAACCTCGAGAACTTCGAATAACCCACTGACCTTGTGGGAGCGGGCTTGCTCGCGATGACGGACTTTCATTCGCTATGGAAACCGACTGAAAGACCGCGACACACGACCTGTAGGAGCGAGGCTTGCCCGCGAAGCTTTTAGCGGTCTCGATGGCCTCTTCGCGGGCAAGCCTCGCTCCTACAATTAGCACGTACATTTCACCTAAGACCCGCCCCAAGGCATACTTGCCACCCTCCGCACTCCAGAACCCAACCGCCCCATGCGTATCCACGTCAGCTTCATCGACCGCGTCGGCATCACCCAGGAAGTCCTGGCCCTGCTCGGTGGGCGCAATCTCAATCTGGATGCGGTGGAAATGGTGCCGCCCAACGTCTACATCGACGCCCCGACCTTGAGCCCGGCAGTGCTCGAAGAGCTGCGCGACGCGCTGTTCAGCGTGCGCGGCGTGCAAGCGGTGACGGTGGTCGACATCCTTCCCGGCCAGCGCCGTCACTTACAGCTCGACGCGTTGCTCGCCGCCATGACCGACCCGGTGTTGGCCCTCGACAGCGCTGGCAAGGTGCTTCTGGCCAACCCGGCATTGATTGCCCTGTACGGCCGCGAACCGGCAGGTGAAAGCATCAGCGAGCTGTTTGCCGACCCGGCGTTGCTCGACGCATTGCTGGAAAACGGCTTCCGCCTGCCGCTGAGGGAGATCACCGTCAACGGCCAGACCCTGCTGCTGGACGCCACGCCGATCACCGACGCCGGCGCGCTGCTGACCCTGTATCAACCGAACCGCATCGGCGAACGCCTCTCGGCGCTGCACCACGACCACGCCGAAGGTTTCGATGCCTTGCTCGGCGAATCCCCGGCGATCCGTACGCTCAAGGCTCGCGCACAGCGAGTCGCCGCCCTCGATGCACCGTTGCTGATCCAGGGCGAAACCGGCACCGGTAAAGAACTGGTGGCCCGCGCCTGCCACGCCATCAGCGCCCGCCACAGTTCGCCGTTCCTGGCCTTGAACTGCGCGGCACTGCCGGAAAACCTCGCCGAAAGCGAACTGTTCGGCTACGCCCCTGGCGCCTTCACCGGCGCGCAACGGGGCGGCAAACCGGGACTGATGGAACTGGCCAACCAGGGCACGGTGTTTCTCGACGAGATCGGTGAAATGTCGCCGTACTTGCAGGCGAAATTACTGCGCTTTCTCAACGACGGCAGCTTCCGTCGGGTCGGCGGCGATCGCGAAGTGAAGGTCAACGTGCGGATCCTCAGCGCGACCCACCGTGATCTGGAAAAAATGGTCAGCGAAGGCACCTTTCGCGAAGACCTGTTCTATCGTCTCAACGTGCTGAATGTCGAAGTCCCGCCGTTGCGCGAACGCGGCCAGGACATTCTGCTGCTGGCGCGCTACTTCATGCAGCAGGCTTGCGCGCAGATCCAGCGCCCGGTCTGTCGCCTGGCGCCGGGCACTTATCCGGCGCTGTTGGGCAATCGCTGGCCGGGCAATGTGCGGCAACTGCAGAACGTGATCTTCCGCGCTGCGGCGATTTGCGAAAGCAGCCTGGTGGACATCGGCGATCTCGACATCGCCGGCACCTCCGTGGCGCGCCAGAGCGACAGCGAGGTCGACAGCCTTGAACAGGCCATGGAAGAGTTCGAGAAAACCCTGCTGGAAAAGCTCTACGTCAGCTACCCCTCGACCCGTCAACTGGCCAGCCGCCTGCAAACCTCCCACACTGCGATTGCCCATCGGTTGCGTAAGTACGGCATACCCAACAAGCCCTGAATGCCCCTGCCTTCGGTCGCATGCTTACCCTTGTATCGGGCCGTGCGCTTATCCATGTAGGAGCTGCCGAAGGCTGCGATCTTTTGACTTTAGCTTTGTAGCGCCTGGGACAAGATCGCAGCCTTCGGCAGCTCCTACGGGTCGGATTTCAATTCAAGGGTTTCTAACCTGTGTAAAAGCGACCTCCATCTGTACTGAAAGCGCTACAGTGGAACGATATCGATACACTCTCTCCTGATCACCGCTGTGCAAGGCTTTGATCCACCTCAGCTTTTTTCTTCAGTCTGTACTGTAGCGATTTCGCTACAGCCAGCCCTTCTCCGCTTTCCGCAAAAACCAATATCCCATTGATTTATAACGAATAAACAACATTGGCCGCGTTTTTGCTTAGTAACCACCTATAAAGAAGGGCTTTTTGCCCAAGCATTCAATCGCGTCCACCAGACGAGTCTGGCCCCCTTAGGAGTTTCCATGAGCGAGTTGCGTTTTACTGAAGATCACGAATGGCTGCGCACCGAAGCTGACGGCACCGTCACAGTCGGTATCACTGCTTTCGCACAGAACGCCCTGGGCGACGTGGTTTTCGTACAACTGCCTGAGCTGCAGTCCTACGACAAAGGCGCTGAAGCCGCCACCGTGGAATCGGTAAAAGCCGCCAGCGGCGTGTACATGCCACTCGACGGCGAAGTGCTGGAAGTGAACCCGGCGCTGGACAGCAGCCCTGAACTGGTCAACGAAGATCCGCTGGGCGAAGGCTGGTTCTTCCGCTTCCAGCCAACCGACGCCTCGGCTGTCGGCCAACTGCTGGATCAAGACGCTTACGACCGTCTGATCGCCCAAGCCTGAGGAGCGCTGACATGACTCAAGTAAACCTAAGCACCGCCAACGAATTCATCGCGCGCCACATCGGCCCGCGTTCCGGCGACGAGCAAGCCATGCTCAACAGCCTGGGTTTTGACTCCCTGGAAGCCCTGAGCGCCAGCGTCATTCCCGACAGCATCAAGGGCACCAGCGTCCTCGGCCTGGAAGACGGCCTGAGTGAAGCCGATGCCCTGGCGCTGATCAAATCCATCGCCGGCAAAAACCAGCTGTTCAAGACCTACATCGGCCAGGGCTACTACGGCACTCACACGCCGTCGCCAATCCTGCGCAACCTGCTGGAAAACCCGGCCTGGTACACCGCTTACACCCCGTACCAACCAGAAATTTCCCAAGGCCGTCTCGAAGCGCTGCTGAACTTCCAGACGCTGATCAGCGACCTGACCGGCCTGCCGATCGCCAACGCCTCGCTGCTCGACGAAGCCACCGCCGCTGCCGAAGCCATGACCTTCTGCAAACGCCTGAGCAAGAACAAAGGCAGCCACGCGTTCTTCGCCTCGGTGCATTGCCACCCACAAACCCTCGATGTGCTGCGCACCCGTGCCGAGCCGTTGGGCATCGACGTGGTGGTCGGCGACGAGCGTGAACTGACTGACGTGACGCCGTTCTTCGGCGCCCTGCTGCAATACCCGGCCAGCAACGGTGACGTGTTCGACTACCGCGAACTGACCGAGCGTTTCCACGCGGTTAATGCGCTGGTCGCAGTTGCCGCTGACCTGCTGGCCCTGACCGTACTGACTCCGCCAGGCGAATTCGGCGCTGACGTGGCCATTGGCAGCGCGCAACGCTTCGGCGTGCCGCTGGGTTTCGGTGGTCCGCACGCGGCCTACTTCTCCACCAAGGACGCGTTCAAGCGTGACATGCCAGGCCGTCTGGTCGGTGTTTCCGTGGACCGTTTCGGCAAGCCGGCCCTGCGCCTGGCCATGCAGACCCGCGAGCAACATATCCGCCGCGAGAAAGCCACCAGCAACATCTGCACCGCGCAAGTGCTGCTGGCCAACATTGCCAGCATGTACGCCGTGTACCACGGCCCGAAAGGCCTGACGCAGATCGCCAAGCGCATTCATCACCTGACCGCGATCCTCGCCAAAGGCTTGAGCGCATTGGGCCTGACCGTCGAGCAAGAAAGCTTCTTCGACACGCTGACAATTAAAACCGGCGTTAACACCGCCAAGCTGCACGACCAGGCGCGCGCCCAGCGCATCAACCTGCGTGTCGTGGATAGCGAGCGTCTGGGTCTGTCCCTCGACGAAACCACCAGCCAGGCCGACGTTGAAACCCTGTGGAGCGTGCTGTCTGAAGGCAAAGCGCTGCCAGACTTCGCTGCACTGGCCGCGAGCGTTGCAAGCACCCTCCCGGCCGCGCTGGTTCGCCAATCGCCGATCCTCAGCCACCCGGTGTTCAACCGTTATCACTCGGAAACCGAGCTGATGCGCTACCTGCGCAAGCTCGCCGACAAGGACCTGGCCCTGGATCGCACCATGATCCCGCTGGGTTCCTGCACCATGAAACTCAACGCTGCCAGCGAAATGATTCCGGTAACCTGGGCCGAATTCGGTGCCTTGCACCCATTCGCCCCGGCCGAGCAAAGCGCCGGTTATCAGCAGCTGACCGATGAACTGGAAGCGATGCTCTGTGCCGCCACCGGTTACGACTCGATCTCCCTGCAACCGAACGCCGGTTCCCAGGGTGAATACGCCGGTCTGCTGGCGATCCGTGCCTACCACCAGAGCCGTGGCGAAGACCGTCGCGACATCTGCCTGATCCCGTCGTCCGCCCACGGCACCAACCCGGCCACCGCCAACATGGCTGGCATGCGTGTAGTCGTGACCGCCTGCGATGCCCGCGGCAACGTCGACATCGAAGACCTGCGCGCCAAGGCCATCGAGCACCGCGAACACCTCGCTGCGCTGATGATCACCTACCCGTCGACCCACGGCGTATTCGAAGAAGGCATCCGCGAAATCTGCGGCATCATTCACGACAACGGCGGCCAGGTTTACATCGACGGCGCCAACATGAACGCCATGGTCGGCCTCTGCGCACCGGGCAAGTTCGGCGGCGACGTGTCCCACCTGAACCTGCACAAAACCTTCTGCATTCCCCACGGCGGTGGTGGCCCGGGCGTCGGTCCGATTGGCGTCAAGTCGCACCTGACGCCGTTCCTGCCGGGCCACGCCCAGATGGAACGCAAGGAAGGCGCGGTCTGCGCGGCACCGTTCGGCAGCGCGAGCATTCTGCCGATCACTTGGATGTACATTCGAATGATGGGTGGCGCGGGTCTCAAGCGTGCTTCGCAACTGGCGATCCTGAATGCCAACTACATTTCCCGTCGCCTCGAAGAGCATTACCCCGTGTTGTACACCGGCAGCAATGGCCTGGTGGCGCACGAGTGCATCCTTGACCTGCGTCCGTTGAAAGACAGCAGCGGCATCAGTGTCGATGACGTCGCCAAGCGCCTGATCGACTTCGGCTTCCACGCCCCGACCATGTCGTTCCCGGTGGCCGGCACGTTGATGATCGAGCCGACCGAAAGCGAATCCAAAGAAGAACTGGACCGCTTCTGCGACGCCATGATCCGCATCCGCGAAGAAATCCGCGCGGTGGAAAACGGCACGCTGGACAAGGACGACAACCCGCTGAAAAACGCACCGCACACCGCCGCGGAAATCGTCGGCGAGTGGACGCATCCGTACAGCCGCGAGCAAGCGGTGTACCCGGTAGCGTCGCTGATCGAAGGCAAGTACTGGCCACCGGTCGGTCGCGTCGACAACGTCTTCGGCGATCGCAACCTGGTCTGCGCCTGCCCGTCGATCGAAAGCTACGCTTGATCTATAGGGGGCGGGTTCGCTCGCCCCCATTTTCAAGAACACCACATCTCCCTGTAGGAGCTGCCGCAGGCTGCGATCTTTTGATCTTTTTCTCGAGTTCACTCGGGTATCAAGAGCAAGATCAAAAGATCGCAGCCTGCGGCAGCTCCTACAGGGTGCATGCCTCGTGATATTTACGCCTATAACAAGAAACCGGAGAACAACCATGTCGTTAAGCGTGTTCGACCTGTTCAAGATTGGCATCGGCCCCTCCAGCTCCCACACCGTCGGCCCGATGCGTGCTGCTGCGCGCTTCGCCGAAGGTCTGCGCCGTGAAGGGCTGCTGGCCGCAACCACCTGCGTCAAAGTCGAGCTCTACGGCTCGCTTGGCGCCACCGGCAAAGGCCACGGCAGCGACAAGGCTGTGTTGCTGGGCCTGGAAGGCGAACACCCGGATACCGTAGATACCGAAACCGTCGCCGCTCGCCTGCAAGAAATTCGCGGCAGCGGTCGCTTGAACCTGCTCGGCGAACACAGCATTGCGTTCAACGAGAAAGAACACCTGGCGATGATTCGCAAACCGTTGGCCTATCATCCCAATGGCATGATCTTTCGCGCATTCGATGCGGCGGGCATACAAATCCGCAGCCGCGAGTACTACTCGGTCGGCGGTGGTTTTGTCGTCGATGAAGACGCCGCCGGTGCCGACCGCATCGTCGAAGACGCCACACCACTGACCTTCCCGTTCAAAAGCGCCAAGGACCTGCTCGGTCATTGCAGCACTTACGGCCTGTCGATCAGTCAGGTAATGCTGACCAACGAAAGTGCCTGGCGCCCCGAAGCGGAAACCCGGGCCGGTTTGCTGAAGATCTGGCAAGTGATGCAAGACTGCGTCACCGCCGGTTGCCGCAACGAAGGCATCCTCCCCGGTGGGTTGAAGGTCAAACGTCGGGCCGCGGCGCTGCATCGGCAATTGTGCAACAACCCGGAATCGTCGCTGCGCGATCCGCTTTCAGTGCTGGACTGGGTCAACCTGTATGCCCTGGCGGTCAACGAAGAAAACGCCAACGGCGGACGCGTAGTCACTGCGCCCACCAACGGTGCAGCCGGGATCATTCCGGCAGTGCTGCATTACTACATGCGCTTCATCCCTGGCGCCAACGAAGACGGCGTCGTGCGCTTTCTACTGACGGCCGCCGCAATCGGCATTCTGTACAAGGAAAACGCCTCGATCTCCGGTGCCGAAGTCGGCTGTCAGGGCGAGGTTGGCGTCGCCTGTTCCATGGCCGCCGGCGCCTTGTGTGAAGTGCTTGGCGGTACGGTACAGCAAGTGGAAAACGCCGCCGAAATCGGCATGGAACACAACCTCGGTCTGACCTGCGACCCGATTGGCGGGCTGGTGCAAGTGCCTTGCATCGAGCGCAACGCCATGGGTTCGGTCAAGGCCATCAATGCGGTGCGCATGGCCCTGCGCGGCGACGGTCAGCACTTCGTCTCCCTCGACAAAGTCATCCGCACCATGCGCCAGACCGGCGCCGACATGAAAAGCAAATACAAGGAAACCGCCCGTGGCGGTTTGGCGGTCAACATTATCGAGTGCTGATGCGCGCATCTGCACTATTTTCAGGAGCTGGATATGTCCACCGAACAACTGTTGAAAACCCCGTTGCACGCACTGCACCTCGAACTCGGCGCCCGCATGGTGCCGTTTGCCGGCTACGACATGCCGGTGCAATACCCGTTGGGCGTGATGAAAGAACACCAGCACACCCGTGAGCAGGCCGGGCTGTTCGATGTGTCGCACATGGGCCAGATCCGCCTGACCGGCGCCAACGCGGCCAAAGCCCTGGAAACCCTGGTGCCGGTGGACATCATCGACCTGCCAGTGGGCATGCAGCGTTACGCGATGTTCACCAACGAGACCGGCGGCATCCTCGACGATCTGATGGTCGCCAACCTCGGTAACGACGAACTGTTCCTGGTGGTCAACGCGGCCTGCAAGGATCAGGACCTGGCTCACTTGCGCAAACACATCGGCGAGCAGTGCAGCATCGAGCCGCTGTTCGAAGAACGTGCCCTGCTGGCCCTGCAAGGTCCGGCCGCCGTCACCGTGCTCGCGCGCCTGGCGCCTGAAGTTGCGAAGATGACCTTCATGCAATTCGCCCGCGTGAAGCTGTTGGGCGTGGACTGCTTTGTCAGCCGTTCGGGCTACACCGGTGAAGACGGTTTCGAAATCTCCGTGCCCGCGGCCAACGCCGAAGCCCTGGCTCGTGCCCTGCTGGCCGAACCGGAAGTGGCGGCCATCGGCCTCGGCGCTCGCGACTCCCTGCGCCTGGAAGCTGGCCTGTGCCTCTACGGCCACGACATGAACACCGAAACCAGCCCAATCGAAGCGAGCCTGCTGTGGGCCATCTCCAAGCCTCGTCGTGCCGATGGCGCGCGGGCCGGTGGCTTCCCCGGCGCTGAAACTGTGTTCGCCCAGCAGCAAACTGGTATCAGCCGCAAACGCGTTGGCCTGCTGCCGCAGGAACGCACGCCAGTGCGCGAAGGTGCAGAGATCGTCAACGAAGCCGGCGAAATCATCGGCAGCGTGTGCAGCGGCGGCTTCGGTCCGACCCTCGGCGGTCCTTTGGCCATGGGTTACCTCGACAGCGCTTATATCGGTCTGGATACACCGGTTTGGGCAATTGTTCGTGGGAAAAAGGTGCCTTTGCTTGTAAGCAAAATGCCATTTGTTCCACAACGCTACTATCGCGGTTGATTGACTGTTTCTATAAGTAACGCGGCTGCGTTAACAGTGCACTAATCTGTAACGCAGCCGCCATAAAACAGTGCGCACGTTTCGTTTATGAACGTTACTTATAACGATCGAAAACAACTGGAACAACTCTATCGAATAAGCCTGCGCTAGTGCCTCCCTGATTGTCACCAACCCAAGGAAATACGGGCCTTCGCAGGGCTTGTTTTTTCTCCCGTAGTTGGCGTAGAGTTTGTTCACTGTGTTTGCATGGGTCGCTTGGAATCGTGACCTGGGCAGTAGCCTACAAGTTAGCTACATCCCGTTCGACGTCTTCTTACTCTCCTGCAACCAGCCCCAGTACTCTTTCACGAGAAGGAGACTGTCATTCATTTTTGCGTCAAAGGAAATAAGAAATGTCCCAACGTCAGAGCGGTACCGTCAAGTGGTTTAACGACGAGAAAGGTTTTGGTTTTATCACTCCAGAAAGCGGTCCGGATCTGTTCGTGCATTTCCGCGCTATTCAGGGCAACGGCTTCAAGAGCCTGAAAGAAGGCCAGAAAGTGACTTTCGTTGCTGTGCAAGGCCAGAAAGGCATGCAGGCTGACGAAGTACAAGCAGAAGCCTGATCTTCTGTAACGAAAAAGCCCCTGATACTGATATCAGGGGCTTTTTTGTGCGCGCAAATCCGTAAAATGGCTTCTTTTTCCGTTCAGAGGCTGCCATGTCGAAACACCTGCTCTACCCACAGGGCGACTTCCCCGCCGTCGGCCTGGGGCGTCGTCTGGCAGCGATGTTCTACGACTTTCTGTTATGCACCGCCCTGCTGATCGTCACCAGCGGCATTTACAAGATGATCCAGATGGCGATCATCGGCGAAGGCCAAATGCGAGCCTTGACCGAAGCCGGCGCGCTGGACGGTGATCCGCTGCTATCGACGGTGCTGCTGTTCGTGCTGTTCGGGTTCTTCGCCAAGTTCTGGACCTGGTCGGGGCAGACGCTGGGCATGCAGGTCTGGGGCATCCGCGTGCAAAACGCCGATGGCTCATCCATCAGCCTGTGGCAGGCTCTATTGCGCTTTGTGGTGTCGATCGCGTCCTGGCTATGCCTCGGGCTGGGATTCTTCTGGTCGCTGTTCGACAAGCAGAAGCGCAGCTGGCATGACATCTATTCCAATACCCAGCTTGTACGGATCCCGAAGAAAACAAAGTAATTTCAGCAGACAAAAATCACTGTGGGAGCGGGCTTGCTCGCGAAGGCGGTGTGTCAGACAACATCAATGTTGACTGATACGCCCTCTTCGCGAGCAAGCCCGCTCCCACAGTTTTTGCGACTTGACTGACAGATCTCAGGCGTTGCCGGCCAACTTCATCCGCGCCGCCTGTGTGAAATCAAGCATCCGCTTCAACGGCCGCACTGCCTGCGGAATCAACGCCGGATCAACAAAGATCTCGTTCGTCCCTTCACGCAAGCTCTTCAGCGTGCGCTCAAGAGTGTTCATCGCCATCCACGGGCAATGTGCGCAACTGCGGCAGGCTGCGCCGTTACCGGCCGTTGGCGCTTCGATAAAGACCTTGTCCGGGCACAGCTGCTGCATCTTGTAGAAGATGCCGCGGTCGGTGGCGACGATCAGGGTCTTGTTTGGCAGACTTTGCGCGGCAGCGATCAGCTGACTGGTGGAACCCACCGCGTCGGCCAAGTCGATCACGGCGGTCGGCGACTCCGGGTGCACCAGAATGGCCGCATCCGGGTACAGCGCTTTCATGTCTTCGAGCTGCTTGGCCTTGAACTCTTCATGGACAATGCAGGCACCGTCCCACAGCAGCATGTCGGCGCCGGTCTTGCGCTGGATGTAAGTGCCCAAGTGCTTGTCCGGGGCCCAGATGATAGTTTCGCCGTTATCCATCAGGCTTTCGACGATTTCCAGCGCACAGCTGGAAGTCACCACCCAGTCCGCTCGGGCTTTGACCGCCGCCGAAGTATTGGCATACACCACCACCGTGCGTTCCGGATGCTGATCGCAGAACGCCGAGAACTCGTCCACCGGGCAACCCAGGTCCAGCGAGCAGGTCGCTTCCAGGGTCGGCATCAGCACGCGTTTTTCAGGGTTGAGGATTTTCGCGGTTTCGCCCATGAACTTCACACCGGCGACCACCACAGTCTTGGCCGGGTGGGCATTGCCGAAGCGGGCCATCTCCAGAGAGTCGGAGACACAGCCACCGGTTTCTTCGGCCAGGGCCTGAATGACCGGATCGCAATAGAAGTGGGCAACCAGCACCGCGTCCTGAGCCTTGAGCTCGGCAGCGATGGCAGTACGGTAATAAGCCTCTTCCTCGGCGGTCAGCGGCTTGGGCTGCTTGGCGTCGAGGTGGGCTTGAACCAGAAGGCGTTCGGAAATCTGCGTCATGTTCGCAAGACCTGCAGGCGCTTTCGCGCGAAAGTCGAGTATACACCCGGCTCCGGACCCTTCAGGGTACCGCCGGGAGAGTGAGTATTCATCAGGCGTGGATAGCGTTGAAGCTGCGCAAGGCTACAGAATATCCCGTGGATGCAAAAGATGATTCTGACCTGCGTCACCCTGACTGAGCCGAGCTCAAATCGCGGGCAAAAAAAAACCCGGAAATCCTCACTTACGTGGGCCTTCCAGATTTTTTAAAATGGTGGGTCGTGTGGGATTCGAACCTACGACCAATTGGTTAAAAGCCAACTGCTCTACCAACTGAGCTAACGACCCGCTGTGTGGTGGCGCGTATAATACTGATTTTTAAGGACTATTCAACACCTAATTTGAAATAAATCAAAAATAAGGTGTTGGGTCAGTCACACCGGCCGCCGCGAAGCCTTCTGCACGCAGGCGGCAGCTGTCGCATTTACCGCAGGCGCGGCCATTATCGTCTGCCTGATAGCAGGAAACGGTCAGCCCGTAATCGACGCCAAGCTTCACGCCGGCCTGAACGATCTGCGCCTTGCTCAGGTTCTGCAGTGGCGCCTGGATACGGAAGCCCTGCCCTTCTACCCCGGCCTTGGTCGCCAGGTTGGCCATGCGCTCGAAGGCTTCGATGAACTCGGGACGGCAATCAGGGTAACCGGAGTAATCCACCGCGTTGACACCGATAAAGATGTCACGTGCGCCCAGCACTTCGGCCCAGCCCAGCGCCAGGGACAGAAACACGGTGTTGCGCGCCGGCACATAAGTCACCGGGATACCTTCACCCGGCGTTTCCGGTACATCGATGCTAGTGTCGGTCAGGGCCGAGCCGCCGATACCGTTCAGGTTCAGGCCGATCACCTTGTGCTCGACCACACCCAGGTCTTGGGCGACACGTGCGGCGGCGTGCAATTCGGCGTGAGACCGCTGACCGTAATCGAAGCTCATGGTGTAGCAGCTATAGCCTTCAGCACGGGCCATGGCCACGACAGTCGCGGAGTCGAGGCCACCGGACAGCAAGATGACCGCACGTTTCTCTGCAGTGTTCGTTTGTTCAGTCATTTCAGCGCCCCGGCTCGTCATTCCAAAGATATTTATGCAACTGCAATTGCAGGCGCACAGGCAGATTGTCCGCTACCACCCAGTCCGCCAGATGACGCGCGTTCAGGTCATGGTGGCTCGGCGAGAACAGGACTTCGCCGGCGCGCTGATCCAGACCGTATTGAATCAGCTTGGACACGGCCCAGTCGTAGTCTTCCCGCGAGCAGATGACAAACTTTACCTGATCGTTAGGCGTGAGCAACTCGATGTTCTCGTAGCGGTTGCGGTGCGCTTCTTTCGAACCCGGGGTTTTCAGGTCGACGACGCGACTGACCCGTGGATCGACTGCCGAGATATCCAGCGCGCCACTGGTTTCCAGGGACACTTCGTAGCCGGCATCACACAACTGCTTGAGCAAGGGAATGGCATTAGGTTGCGCCAGGGGTTCGCCGCCCGTGACACAAACATAACGCGGACGAAAACCGGCGACTTGCTCGAGGATGTCATCGAGCGTGCGAATGGTGCCGCCAGTGAACGCGTAGGCGCTGTCGCAGTATTGGCAACGCAATGGGCAACCGGTCAGGCGCACAAAAACAGTGGGCAGCCCGGCAGTCCGCGTTTCACCCTGCAACGAGTAGAAAACTTCGGTGATTCTCAATGTGTCTTGCATAGTCGCCACGGGCGTAACAGCTAAACAGGCTGTCCGCCTCCGTCAGGCACTTCAAGGAACCCCGCCAACGCGCGGATCCCCAAAAGCGGTGTTTCATAAAAAGGGGATGAATTCTAACGAAAAAACCCGCGACAAGCGCGGGTTTCTTCAAAACGACCAAGCAGGCTTACATGCGCTGCAAATCGCGCTGAGCCAACTGAGCGGCGGAAGTACCCGGATATTGGGACACAACCTGCTGCAGAATGCCTTTGACCCTGTCGGTATGACCGAGGCGGCGTTCTACATCAGCAAGCTTGTACAGCGAATCAGGCACTTTAGGGTGCTTGGGGTACAGTTGCGAAACCTTGGCAAAAGCCTGACCCGCACCTTGCAGATCGCCTTTGGCCAGGTTCACTTCACCCAACCAGTACTGGGCGTTGCCCGCGTATTGGCTGTTCGGGTATTTGCGCAGGAATGCGGCGAAAGCCTGGCTGGCCTTGTCGAAATCCTTGGCCTTGATCAGGTCGAAAGCTGCATCGTAATACAGTTTTTCCTTCGCTGGATCAGCCGGTTCGCCACCCGCGGCAGGCGCTTGAGCGGCTGCCGCTCCGGCACCTGCGCCGGCTGCTGCTGCACCGGGGGCATTCAAATTGCCACCGGTGGAAGAATTATCAGGAGTCGCGGCTGGTGCAACGCCGGTTCCTATGCGCCGATCAAGATCCTGATATCGCTCCAGGTTCTCTTGTTTCATGCGCGCTACATCATTTTGCAGAACTTCGATCACACCCTGTTGGCGTGAGATCTGCTCCTGCATCGATTGCAGTTGGTTGAACAGCTCGCCCTGTGCCGAGACAGGGGCCGAAACCCCTCCCCCGGCATAGGCGCCGTTCGTACCGTAACCCGCAGGCGGATAACTACTCCCGCTATTGTTATAGCCGGAGTTGTCCTCGACCACAGGAACCGCAGCCCACACCGCAAGCGGTGCGAGGCTGAGAGCCAAAACAGTTACAGCACGACGGCACGTTCGCATGACGAATTACTTACGCAGTTCGACGCGACGGTTTTGAGCCCAGGACTGCTCGTCGTTGCCGGTAGCAACTGGACGCTCTTCGCCGTAGGAAACCAGTTCCAGCTGAGCTGGGGAAACACCTTGCAGTACCAGGTAGCGCTGAACGGCTTTCGCACGACGCTCGCCCAGTGCCATGTTGTACTCACGAGTACCACGTTCGTCGGTGTTGCCTTCCAGAACAACGCGAGCGCCGTTTGCTTTCAGGTCTTTGGCGTGAACGTCCAGAGCGCGCATGGCTTCTGGCTTCAGGTCCGAGCTGTCGTATTCGAAGTAGAAGGTGGTGATTGCGCGCAGAGCAGCTTCTTCGCTCAGGGAGCCGTCAACAGCACCAGTGTTTGCGCCGTAACCAGCGTTTGGATCAACAGCGCCTTCACCGGCATTGTCGCCGCCTTTGGACGAGCAACCTACAGCTACAGCCATGGCCAGAGCCAGCGCAGCAAATTTACCAAACTTCAGCATTTCCATCGTGAAACTCCTAATGAACCCCAGTGTGTTAAGTACAACGTGTAGCGCCGCGTCAGTTCAGGTAAGGGGACCAGGACGGTTCTCTGACTTCGCCTTGTGCGGTAGGAAGCGGGAGCCTCACGCGTCCATTAATGGACACGAGCATCAAGACTCCCCGGCCCTGCTGGCGGGTGGCGTAGATTACCATGGTGCCGTTGGGCGCAACAGTAGGCGACTCGTCCAGAGTGCTATCAGTGAGGATCTTTACACTACCGCGCTGCAAATCCTGGGCCGCCACCTTGAAATTGGTGAAGCCTTCCTGACGATGGATCATCACCAGGGTCTTTTCATCGGCCGACAGTTTAGGGTTGGCGTTGTAGTTACCGATAAAGGTCACACGCTCCGCACCACCACCGCTTGCGCTGGTTTTGTAGATCTGTGGCTTGCCGCCACGGTCGGAGGTGAAGTAGATGGTCGAACCATCTTTACCCCAGAACGGTTCGGTGTTGATGCCCTGACCGTTGGTGACGCGACTGATCTGACGCGAACCCAGGTTCATTACATAAATGTCCGGGTTACCGTCTTTCGACAGTACGAACGCCAGGCGCTGACCATCCGGCGACCATGCCGGCGCACCATTCAGGCCTTCGAAGTTGGTGATCTGCTCACGGCGACCGGTGTCTATGTTCTGCATGAAAATGCGCGGACGCTTCTGCTCGAACGAGACGTAGGCAATGCGCTTGCCATCCGGTGCAAAACGCGGCGACAGGATCGGCTCGCGCGATTGCAGCAGGGTCACGGCACGGGCACCGTCATAGTCCGAACGTTGCAGCGTGTAGCGAGTGTTCTTCTCGGAGAACCGCTCGGCCGTCACGTACAGCAGACGAGTCGAGAACGCACCTTTGATACCGGTGAGTTTTTCGAATGACTGGTCGGAGATGTAGTGCGCCATGTCGCGCAGTTGATCGACGCTGCCCGACACGCTGCCGGTCAGCACTTGCTGCTCGGTGGCGACGTTGAACAGTGCGTATTGAACCTGCAGGCGACCGCCCGCTGGAACAATGCTGCCGACCATGACGTACTGGGCACCCAGCGCCTTGAAGTCACGGAAGATGATTTCGCTGGCCTGGCTTGGCTGGCTGATCATGTTCTGTTTCGGAATCGGCGAGTAGTAACCCGAGTTGCGCAGGTCGTTACCGATGATTTCGGCCATGTCGTCCGGCAGCACGCTGCCGCCCTGGTTGCCAAACGGAACGACTGCAATCGGGGTGGCCCGATCACTGCCGCTGGTGACCAGAATGTTTTTTTCATCAGCTGCCGCTATCCCTGCCAGGCAGCAGATAACGACAAGCATTCCTCGAAGAAGGTTTCTCACAAGGCTAGATCCTCAGGTGTGAATGTCATCTTGAATGAACGATACGGAGCGAAATCGCTCGGCTTCATTCCTTGCATTTCTGTCAAACGTCCAATGTTCTTGACCGCCGCTACAGCGGAGGCGTCAAACGGACCATCGCCGCTGGACTTTGCCACGCCAACCGAAGTCACCGTACCATCCGGCAACATGCCGATTTGCAACACGACCGTCATGCCTTTGCGTGCCGAAGGTGGACGAGCCCAACCTTCCGCTGCACGAGCACGAATCAGATCATCGAAACTGCCGGCGACTTCGTCACCCTGCTCATCGGCCAAGGCCTGCTGACGCTGCGGCGTGTCGGAAAGCAAATCTGCCAGGGCCTGAGCCTTTTTCTCTTCGGCGGATTTACGCGACGCTTCCTGCGATTTTTTCTTCGCGGCATCGGCAGCAGCTTTCTTCTTCGCGTCTTCGGCGACTTTCTTCTTCGCCTCTTCAGCTTCAGATTTCTTCTTGGCGTCTTCCGCGGCTTTCTTCTTCGCGTCTTCGACGATCTTTTTCTTCGCTTCTTCAGCGGCCGCTTTCTTGGCCTCTTCTTCAGCAGCTTTCTTGGCTTCTTCTTCAGATTTCTTCTTGGCTATATCAGCCAATTGTTTCTCTTCGGCCTTTTTGGCTTCGGCGGTCTTCTTGGCTTCATCGGCTTTCTTGGCTTCATCAGCCTTTTTTGCCTCTTCCGCTTTCTTCGTCTCGTCGGCCTTCTTGGATTCTTCGGCTTTTTGAGCCGCATCTTCCTTCTTTTGTTCCGCGGCCTTGATCGCTTCCTGCTCGATCTTTTTCTGTTCCATCTGTTCGACTTCGGTCTGGCGCGCAGCAGATTTCTGCGCTTCACCCGCAATCTTCTGATTGGTCTGGGTGGTCGCCCGACTTTTCGATTTCAACTGGTACAGGGTCGCCTGGACGATCGGCTTGGCCGGCGGCAGCTCCGGTGTGAAGGCGAAACTGACAAACAGCATGCCGAAAACCAGCACGTGCAGGACAATCGCCCAGACACTAGGCCAGAAGTAGCTTTCCGAGGCGGACGGCTCTCGCATTTGCTGCATCAGGGTGCCTCGGTAATCAAGCCAACATTACCGACCCCGGCTTTCTGCAACCCACCCATCGCGCCCATGACGGAGCCGTAATCGACAGTCTTGTCGCCGCGAATGAATACCTGGGTACGCTTGCCGCCTTCAGTACCGACGCGAATGATCTTGGTCACGGCGTCGGTCATTTGCGGCAAGGTCATGGCCCTGTCCTGCTGCTTATCGGTGTCGACTTCGCTGCCAAGGTTCCAGTAGTAGGTCTTGTCAGACTTGATCGAAATGGTCAGGACCTGGGTGTTGTTGTCCTGCGGCAAGGCTTCGCTGGAAACCTTGGGCAGATCAACTTTCACGCCCTGATTGAGCATCGGCGCGGTCACCATGAAGATGACCAGCAGTACCAGCATCACGTCGATGTAAGGCACCACGTTCATCTCGGCAACCGGCTTGCGCTTTTTGCGAGCTCGAGCGATTAAAGCCATTGGAAATTACCTGCTTATTCTTCGCTGGTGTGCACTTTGCGGTGCAGGATCGCCTGGAATTCGTCGGCGAAGGTGTAGTAACGGCCCAGCAGGGTTTCGCTGCGAGCAGCAAAACGGTTGTACGCGATAACGGCCGGGATGGCGGCGAACAGACCGATCGCGGTAGCAATCAGTGCTTCGGCGATACCCGGGGCCACAGTGGCCAGGGTCGCTTGCTGGGCAGTTGCCAGGCCACGGAAGGAGTTCATGATGCCCCAGACCGTACCGAACAGACCGATGTACGGGCTGACGGAACCGACGGTGGCGAGGAACGGCAGGCTCTGCTCGAGCTTTTCCTCCTCACGGGAAATGGCGACGCGCATGGCACGGGCCACGCCTTCCATGACCGCTTCCGGGTCAACGCCGGACTGCTGACGCAGGCGGGAGAATTCCTTGAAGCCGGCACGGAAGATCTGCTCGACGCCCGAATCCGGATCAGGGTTGCTGCCAGCCTGACGGTAGAGTTTGGACAGGTCGATACCGGACCAGAAGCGCTCTTCAAAGCTCTCCAGGGCACGTCGACCGGCGCGCAGCAAGTTGCTGCGCTGAAAGATCATGATCCATGAGGTCACCGATGCGGCTACCAGGATCAGCATTACCAGTTGCACCACGATACTGGCATTGCTGACCAGGCTCCACATGGAGGAATGGTCGACGACGTTAGCTTCCACGCTTTATCTCCTGCTTTGAGTGTGTACCCGCGCCGCTCACGTCGGCAAAGGCCGCACGTAGAGCTTCGGGAATGGCCCGGGGTTTCAAACTGTTGGTGCGCACACAGGCCACCAGAAACTGCCCTTCGCAGAGCAGCACATTATCCGTAGCCCGCCTGACCTGCTGTTTGAAGCGCAGGCTGACCCGGTTCAATTCAATTACTTCAGCGCTTACCAGCAGTTCGTCGTCCAGTCGCGCCGGCGCGTGGTAACGCGCTTCGCTGGAATGCACGACGAACAACAGGTCCTCCCCTGCCAGCGCCGACTGGGCAAAGCCCAGCTCCCGGAGCCGCTCGGTTCGAGCCCGTTCCATAAACTTGAGGTAATTGACGTAATACACGATGCCGCCCGCATCGGTGTCCTCGTAATAAACGCGACAACGATGTGCGAACGGCTCAAGCCCGTTTTGCGCGCGCATACTCTAGTGCTTACTCCTCAGGTTGCCAATCCGGCCAGGCAACTGTTTTTCATTGATTCGCGGCTTTATGGCGAAAGTACGGTCCTGGGACAGCACAAACCCCGAATAAATCAGCGCGCAAAGGTTACTAATCGTCCACGGCATCGAGGAACTCGTCTACCACGGGCATCTCGCCTAATCGTGACGGGATGTTTAAACCGAAGTGCAGGTACGCATGCCGAGTGACCACCCGCCCCCGCGGAGTGCGCATGATATAGCCCTGCTGGATCAAATACGGCTCCAGCACGTCTTCAATGGTGTGACGCTCTTCGCTGATCGCCGCCGCCAGACTGTCCACCCCCACCGGCCCACCGTCGAACTTCTCGATCATGGTCAGCAGCAGGCGTCGGTCCTGATGGTCGAAACCACGCTCGTCGACATCCAGCAGGTTCAGCGCCAGGTCGGCGATCGGTTTGGTGATGTGGCCCTTGGCGCGGACCTCGGCAAAATCCCGGACCCGGCGCAGCAAGCGGTTGGCGATCCGCGGGGTGCCACGGGCACGGCGAGCGATTTCGAAGGCGCCTTCCGGGTCCAGTGGTAAACCGAGAATGTTCGCCGAACGGCTGACAATCGTCGCCAGGTCAGCGGTGTTGTAGAACTCCAGACGCTGGACGATCCCGAAACGGTCGCGCAACGGGTTGGTCAGCATGCCGGCGCGAGTAGTTGCGCCGACCAGGGTGAACGGCGGCAGATCGAGTTTGATCGAGCGCGCGGCCGGCCCTTCGCCAATCATGATGTCGAGCTGGAAATCTTCCATGGCCGGGTACAGCACTTCTTCGACGATCGGCGACAGGCGATGGATCTCGTCGATGAACAACACGTCATGGGGTTCAAGGTTGGTCAGCAACGCCGCCAGATCACCCGGACGCTCAAGGACCGGCCCCGAGGTGCTTTTGATCGACACGCCCATTTCCTGGGCAATGATGTTGGCCAGGGTGGTTTTACCCAAACCCGGCGGGCCGAAAATCAGTGTGTGGTCCAGGGATTCATTGCGCCCGCGCGCGGCCTGGATGAACAACTCCATTTGCTCGCGAACGGTCGGCTGGCCAATGTATTCGGCCAGGCTGACGGGACGAATCGCCCGGTCCTGGACTTCCTCGCGGTCACGGGGACCACCCGTGGCGGCGATCAGACGATCAGCTTCAATCACTTAGATCATTCCCTTAAGGGCACGACGAATCATGTCTTCACTGCTCAAACCTTTCTCCTTGATGGCGGAAATCGCCTTGCTGGCCTCCTGCGGCTTGTAGCCCAGGGAAATCAGCGCGCTGACCGCGTCATTTTCGGCGGTGGCGACCGGAGGCGCATCTGGCCCACCCGGCTGGTTTGGCACCAACGCGAACATCGCCGGTACGGTTTCCCACGCCTTGAAGCGGTCCTTGAGTTCCACCAGCAAACGCTCGGCCGTCTTCTTGCCCACGCCCGGCACCTTGGTCAGCGCCGAAGTGTCCTGGGACTGCACGCAACGAACCAGCTCGTCGACCTCCAGGCTCGACATCAAGGCCAGCGCCAGTTTTGGCCCCACACCATTGAGACGGATCAGCTCGCGAAAAAAGTCTCGCTCGCGCTTGCCAAAGAAGCCATAGAGTAACTGCGCGTCTTCGCGTACGACCAAATGGGTGTGCAAGGTCAGCGGTTCACCGACCGACGGCAAGCGATAAAGCGTGGTCATGGGTACTTCCAGCTCATACCCCAGACCGTTTACATCCAGAATCAGATGCGGCGGCTGTTTCTCAGCCAAAGTGCCGCGCAAGCGTCCAATCACGTTTCAGATCCTTGAGCCTTGGCCAGATCAGTGCTGGCGACTGACAGAACAAGGGTTTTGCGCCGACAACACAGGCGCAAAACCCTCATTCCATAAAAAATGATTGCTGATGCTATCAGAGACGCAGGCGCCCGCCACGACTGCGTGCCGTACCCAGACCATGAGGCAACAGGCTGGAGCGGGTGTGAGCGTGGCAAATCGCGATGGCCAGGGCGTCCGAGGCATCGATTTGCGGCTTGCTGGTCAATTTCAGCATGTGCATGACCATCATTTGCACTTGTTCCTTGTTCGCCCCGCCGGTGCCGGTCACCGCCTGTTTGACTTGGGTCGCGGTGTATTCGGCGATTTCCAGGCTTTCCTCCGCACCAGCCACGATGGCTGCGCCGCGGGCCTGGCCGAGTTTGAGGGCGGAGTCGGCATTGCGCGCCATGAAGACTTTTTCAATGCCCATGGTCACCGGGCCGTAGGTCTGGATCACTTCACGCACGCCCCGATAGACGATTTGCAGGCGCTCATGCAGCTCGCCGGAGCCCGTGCGAATGCAGCCCGACGCCACGTACACGCAACCACGCCCGGTATCACGTACCACGCCATAACCGGTGATACGCGAACCGGGGTCGATACCAAGAATTAAAGTCATAACGCCTGCAGAAAGAGATCGCGGTGGCTTGAGGATAACTGTGTAGGAGCTGCCGAAGGCTGCGATCTTTTGATTTTCGATCTTAAAGTCAAAAGATCGCAGGCTTCGCCAGCTCCTACAGGGACCAGGTGAGGGCTGCGATCTTTATCAATGCATCAACCGAGCTGTGCGGCCACCGACTCTGGGATGTCGGCGTTGGAATACACGTTTTGCACATCATCCAGGTCTTCAAGCATGTCGATCAGCTTGAGAACCTTCTCGGCGCCTTCCAGGTCCAGTTCGGCACTGGTGGTCGGCAACATCACGATTTCCGCGTCATCGCCTTTGAAACCGGCCGCTTCCAGGGCATTACGCACCGAGTAGAAACCGGCGAACGAGGTAAACACGTCGATGGAGCCGTCTTCGTGGGTCACCACGTCATCGGCATCGGCCTCCATGGCCGCTTCCATCAGCGCATCCTCATCAACGCCTGGCGCGAAGGAAACCTGCCCCTTGCGCTCGAACAGGTAGGCCACCGAACCGTCGGTGCCGAGGTTGCCGCCGCACTTGCTGAACGCATGGCGAACAGCCGCTGCGGTGCGGTTGCGGTTGTCGGTCATGCATTCGACCATCACCGCCACACCGCCCGGGCCGTAACCTTCGTAGGTCAGTTCGACCATGTCGTCGGTATCGGCGGCGCCGGCACCACGAGCAACCGCGCGATCGATGATGTCGCGACTCATGTTCGCACCCAGCGCTTTGTCCAGCGCCAGACGCAAACGCGGGTTGGAGCCCGGATCACCGCCACCCTGACGAGCAGCAACCGTCAGTTCACGAATCCACTTGGTGAAAATCTTGCCCTTCTTGGCATCCTGACGTTCTTTGCGGTGCTTGATGTTCGCCCACTTGGAATGACCCGCCATAACTCGCTCCGAATTATCTTTGAAACATTGCCCGCCACGCCATGATGCGCCAGCCAGCAAAAAAAAATCTCGACCATTCTATAAAGAAAGGGCGCATCCGAAGATGCGCCCTTCTGGTCAGCCTTACTCAGCTTTAGGCGTTTCGCGCAGACGAATGTGCAGTTCGCGCAATGCCTTGGCATCCACCAGACCCGGTGCCTGAGTCATGACGCAGGCAGCGCTCTGGGTTTTCGGGAAGGCGATCACTTCACGGATCGACTGGGCGCCGGTCATCAGCATCACCAGACGGTCCAGACCGAAGGCCAGGCCACCGTGCGGCGGCGCGCCGTATTTCAGGGCGTCGAGCAGGAAGCCGAACTTCTCTTCCTGTTCCGCTTCGCTGATACCCAGCAGACGGAACACCGACTGTTGCATTTCCTTGCGGTGGATACGGATCGAACCGCCACCCAGCTCGGTGCCGTTCAGGACCATGTCGTAGGCACGGGACAGCGCGGTCGCCGGGCTGGCTTCCAGTTCTTGCGGCGTGCACTTCGGCGCGGTGAACGGGTGGTGCAACGCGGTGAAGCTGCCGTCGTCGTTTTCTTCGAACATCGGGAAGTCGACGACCCACATCGGGGCCCACTCGCAGGTCAGCAGGCTCAGATCGTGACCAACCTTGATCCGCAGCGCGCCCAGGGCTTCGCTGACGATCTTGGCTTTGTCGGCACCGAAGAACACGATGTCGCCGTCAACCGCGCCAACGCGATCAAGGATCACATTGAGGTTGGCTTCAGGGATGTTCTTGACGATCGGCGATTGCAAGCCTTCAACGCCTTTGGCGCGCTCGTTGACCTTGATGTACGCCAGGCCCTTGGCACCGTAGATGCCGACGAACTTGGTGTAGTCGTCGATCTGCTTGCGCGGCATGCTTGCCGCGCCTGGAACGCGCAGAGCGGCAACACGGCATTTCGGGTCGTTGGCAGGGCCGCTGAACACCTTGAAGTCGACTTCTTTCAGTTGATCGGCAACGTCAACCAGTTCCAGCGGGTTACGCAGGTCCGGCTTGTCGGAACCGTAACGACGCATGGCCTCTTCGAAGGTCATGTGCGGGAAGTCGCCGAACTCCAGATCCAGCACTTCCTTGAACAGGTTGCGGATCATTTTTTCGGTGATGCCCATGATCTCTTTTTCATCGAGGAAGCTGGTCTCGATGTCGATCTGGGTGAATTCCGGCTGACGGTCGGCGCGCAGATCTTCGTCGCGGAAGCACTTGGCGATCTGGTAGTAACGGTCGAAGCCGGCGACCATCAGCAGTTGCTTGAACAGCTGCGGCGATTGCGGCAAGGCGAAGAAGCTACCTGCGTGAGTACGGCTTGGCACCAGATAGTCGCGCGCGCCTTCTGGCGTGGCGCGGGTCAGAATCGGCGTCTCGACATCGAGGAAGCCGTTCTCGTCCAGGAAGCGACGGATGCTGGTGGTCATGCGCGAACGCAGACGCAGCTTCTCGAGCATTTCCGGGCGACGCAGGTCGAGGAAACGATAACGCAGGCGGGTTTCTTCGCCGACGTCGGAGAACTCGTTGAGCGGGAACGGCGGGGTTTCCGCTTCGTTCAGCACTTCAAGCTCGTAGCCCAGCACTTCGATCATGCCCGACGCCATGTTGGCGTTGGTGGCACCGGCCGGACGCAGGCGAACCTTGCCGGTGATCTTGACCACGTATTCGCTGCGCACGCGATCGGCGGCGGCGAAGGATTCAGCGCGGTCCGGGTCGAACACCACCTGGGCCAGACCGTCACGATCACGGATATCGAGGAAAATCACCCCACCGTGGTCACGGCGACGGTGAACCCATCCGCAAAGGGTAATTTCCTGGCCTTCCAGGCTTTCGTTCAGTTGGCCGCAATAATGGCTGCGCATCATGGTAGTGGTTTCACTTCTCGTAATTCGAAATTCGGTTGGAGGTCTTGCCGCACCCCCACACCTAAACAAGGTGCCAGATGATGCAAGAGCTCGCGCGTGTCATTCAGCCCGGGCGCTAGACCCTAGTCAGCTTTGTCGCCACCGGCCAGATTCTTCTTGGAACCGGTCTTGAAGTCGGTTTCGTACCAGCCGGTGCCGCTGAGGCGGAAGCCCGGCATGGACAGCATCTTTTTCAGCTCTGGCGCCTGGCAGGCAGGGCAGTCGACCAGCGGTGCTGCGCTGATCTTTTGAATGGCTTCCAACTGATGACCACAGGAAGCACATTGATAGTCGTACATCGGCATGGGGGTTGTCTCGGCGATCAGATTGCTACCGCGCATGCTGGGCTTTGCGGCAAAGGGCGGGATTATATCCATTAAATGCAGCCTGTGCAGCCGTAAGACTGCACAGACCGACACTCGACCCGATCAATCGCCACCGCTAAGCCATGACGAGGCAACTTCCCTCCTTCAGGCTGTGCACGACGCAGACAACCCGCACCAGCCCGGTGAAGTTCTTCACCCCGCCATGACGCAAATGCACTTCACGATCCACGTGGGACAACAGCGCACTGACCGAGCAGCAATTGACCTTGGCCATATCACCCAAAATATCCCAATAGACCTGCTCCAGCCGCAAACAGGTGGCAAAGCCATTCAAACGCACTGACCGGGAAAATGGTTGGGCCAGGCCCATATCGAATTCGCTGACTAATGAATCAATCCTTACGTCCTTGAGTGGACCGACCCTCCCCTCGTTTCGCCTGTCTTCATGAACCATACCGTTGACACTCCTTTGCCATCCTTGCTGCTTATAAGAGTCATATTCCGTTTCCTTATAAAAGCGCAGGCGCACAGGCATATCCAGATGACTTTATGACCATCAACGTAGGATAAGCCAACAACGGAGGGGAGATCATGGAGCACGTCCTAGGCCGGACGTTTTCCCACAAGAACTGACGCAACATCACTCAATGAAAAAGCAAAAGATCCGAGGAACCCTGCGCGCGAACAACACTCAGCAAGCGGCATCGGCATACCGGCCAGTGGAAAGCACCGCTGGACTGCCTGATTTGAGTAGCCGCGGGCTTTGCTGTTAAATAGGCAGTGTGTCGCTACCGCCTATTTTCCGGGGGTTGCGCATAGGCTGATACCGGGTACGTGTCCAACGCCTCTTATTGTTCTGAAGCGAACCGTGCTCCATCAGCTCTTCCTTGTGATCCGTCTTAACGTGAGTTAATTAAAATGTTGAAAATCGTCCACCTGCTAATGGGCGCAGCAGCCCTGCTGCTGTCCTTCATCCCTAGCCTGCGATCCGAAGCGGTACCTTACCTGCAACAACCCGATGCGCTGTACCTGGCCTTTTTCGGCCTGCTCAACCTCACCCTTGCACCTGTTATCCCTTACTGGAACAAAGGCCCGCGTCATCAACTGCAAAACCTGGTCAGCGCCTTGCTGGTTCTGGCTGTCGTGCTGCAAACCCTGACACTGATCGCCCCGATGCCTGTCATCGCCGGTCAACCTGCCGTTCTGTTCAGTCTGGTCGTTGCCCTGATCGCCATTCTTTTGCACCTGGCCGTCAGCTTCTACAAATCTTCACCGGCCGCCGCCTCGCCAAGCTATGACATGAGCAACCGCGATACTGGCACCGTCAAGTGGTTCAACACCTCCAAAGGCTTCGGCTTTATTTCCCGTGACTCCGGCGATGATATTTTTGTGCATTTCCGGGCAATTCGCGGTGAAGGCCACCGTGTTCTGGTCGAAGGCCAGCGCGTGGAGTTCTCTGTCATGAACCGTGACAAAGGCCTGCAAGCCGAAGATGTGATCGCCGCCCTGCCGCGTCGCTGATTCCAAGGCTAAAAAAAAACCGCGAACAATCGTTCGCGGTTTTTTTTGCCTGCATTTCAGTAATGCGGCGGTGGCGCCTCTTCTTCGAAGGACTCGAACTGACCGACCATTTCTTCCTGCCGCTTGAGCAATGCGGCCATTTGCAGTTGCAGGCGCTCCACTGCACGCTGCTGCGTCGCCAGCACATCACTCAATGCCTGGATGGTGTCATCCTGAAACGCCAACTGGCTTTCCAGGTCGGTAACGCGTTCTTCCAGGCTCATGACTCAACCCTCCAGAAACGTGAAGTCATCGGTCAACACCAGACGCAGCCGTTCGCGAATCGTCGCGATCTGCTCTGGACTGTAGGGTAAAGCCTGCTGCTTGCCCCAGACCGGAGCTGGCCAGGCGGCGTCCTCACGCTTGCGCACAATCACATGCATGTGCAACTGACTGACTACATTACCCAAGGCCGCGACGTTCAACTTGTCCGCATCGAATGAGTCCTTGAGCATTTCCGCCAGCGCGGTCGTTTCCTGCCACAGCTGCTGTTGATCTGCGACATCTAACTGAAATATCTCACTGATATCCTCGCGGCGTGGCACGAGGATGAACCACGGGTAGTTCGAATCATTGGACAACAGCAACCGACAGAGCGGGAAATCGCCGATCGGCAACGTGTCTTGTTGAAGTCGTGGATCTAAAGCGAACACAGCGCGCACTCCCCTCTGGTCATCTTTTTTCAGCTTAGCGCCCATACCAAAAGACGGCGGCACCAAGCGACAGGACGGCAGCATACCTGCGAATGCCACGCGCTTCACGACGAACTGCCACCTGCAGCGTCCTCCGGGCGCCCCGACATGAGCCATTTTGATCCGGCATGCACCATGACAGAACCCGCCGCAGCACAAAAAATGCCGAAATGCCCGATAAACAACGGGCTGTTCGATTCGAACACAAAGCGACGCTGTGTGAATTCGGTACAGCAATTGAAATTTTTTGCACCAAAACCGCACAACGCGTCTACGCTCAGTGCGTCAGCATCCGCTAACTACTCACTGGCGGGGTGAACCGGTAACGTTTTTGGTTGTCGCCCCCATCAGCTCGATGTGGTAAACACGATGCGAAGCATGGCGTCAAGCCCAAGTAAAACGAGCTTGAACCCCCCGGTTTTATGGGGTTTTTACAGCAGCAGGCAGGCCTTTGGAAAAAAACAGCAACAGAATTCCGATTTGTGCACGCTTGTTGCATTCACACCTATATCGTCTATAAGGCGTCCGCTGGAAGTGGAAGCCTTAAGGCCAATAAAAACAGTGGCAGGATTGCCCGATGGAGATTCAAGTGCAGGACCAGGGACTCTTTTTTACCGATGCTCAAGTCATGGAAAACAACGCTGAAGTTGTCAGTCCGATTGCGTCGGGATTGTGAATTTGCGACATCTACCCAGCCATTTGCGACAGGGTCGTAAAGAAGCTGAAAGGTTAGATCCGCAAGTATCGCCAACATGGTCGGCGTGATATAAGTTTGCGCCGACACAAAAAGAAAGAGCCGCCCGGATAATAAAACAGGCGGGACGGCAGTACTCTTCTAAAAACCAAAGGAGCAAATCACGATGCGCGTGATGAAGTGGAGCATGATCGCACTGGCAGTTGCAGCAGCAGCCAGTACTCAAATGGCTACGGCCGCACCGTTCGTAAGTGACCAGGCTGAAGCCAAAGGTTTTGTTGAAGACGCCAAGTTCGACTTGCTGCTTCGCAACTATTACTTCAACCGTGACAACAAGAATCGCGGCCACGACCAGAAAGACTGGACCCAGGGCATTTGGGGCAACTTCAGTTCCGGTTACACCCAAGGTACTGTTGGCGTTGGCGTTGATGCGTTCGGTTACCTGGCCATCAAACTGGATGGCGGTGACGGCACTTCCGGTACGGGTAACATGAGCCGTAGCGACACCATCAAGGCCAACGGTTATGCCCATGAAGTCAACGACAGCCAGGGCAAAGCCGGTGCAGCGGTTAAATTCCGCGTCTCCAAAACCGAGCTGAAATTCGGTGACATGCAGCCAAGCACTGCTCCAGTGTTCGCTGTTGGCGGCTCCCGGATCCTTCCGCAAACTGCCCGCGGCTTCCAGCTGCAGAGCAGCGAAGTCAAAAACCTTGACCTTGAAGCCGGTCATTTTTACTCGGCGTCCAGCCAGGACAAAAACGCACTTGACGGCGATCTGTGGTCGCAATATGCCGACAATATCAAAGCCAACTCCATCGACTACTTTGGTGGTAAGTACGGCATCACTGACAACCTGTCCGCATCGCTGTACGGCGCAAAACTGGAAGACGTTTGGAACCAGTACTACGCCAACGTGAACCTCACCACTCCATTCAGTGGTGACACGTCGCTTAACACTGACTTCAACATCTACCGCACCACCGATACCGGTGACGCTAAAGCCGGCGACATCAGCAACAACACGTTCTCCTTGGCTACCGCGCTCTCGTTCCTGAAAGCACACACCATTACCCTAGCCTTCCAGAAGGTTAACGGCGATACCCCGTTCGACTACGTCGGTGTGGGCAAGAACAACCGTGGCGGCGACTCTATCTTCCTCGCCAACTCCATCCAGTACTCTGACTTCAACGCTCCAAACGAAAAATCTGTACAAGTTCGTTATGACCTGAAAATGGCTGAGTACGGCGTACCTGGTTTGAGCTTCATGACCCGTTACGCTAAAGGCTGGGATATCGACGGCACCAAAATGGACGCCGACAGCCCATACGCTGCCTATGGTTATGGCGCAGATGGCAAGCACCACGAAACCAACCTCGAAGCTAAATACGTAGTTCAGACAGGCCCTGCGAAAGATCTGTCCTTCCGCATTCGTCAGGCATGGCACCGCGCCAACACCGACCAGGCTGAAGGCGATATCAACGAGTTCCGTCTGATCGTCGACTACCCGATTTCGGTTCTGTAATTGCCGAAAGCCTGTTCGCGGTAATCAAAAAAGGCCCATCTTCGGATGGGCCTTTTTTTATTGGTTACAGCATTGTGTTTAATAAATCGAGCTCTTGCAGAACAAGTCTGACCGAAAGGTCAAACATGTATCGAAGGACCAATCATTACACCGTTGCCGACTCCTGAACCACTCGAATCACCCGCTGTGGAAACGGAATATCAATCCCCGCTGCCTTCAAACGATCACGGGCTTGCTCGTTAAACATGAACATCACATTCCAGTAGTCAGCGGTCTTGACCCAGACCCGTAGCGAAACAGTGATCGAGCTTTCGCCCAGCATGGAAATGACCGCTTCCGGTACAGGGTCAGTCAACACCCGCTCATCCCTGGCCAATTCCAGCAACACTTCGCGGGCCTTTTGCAGATCCGCGTGGCAATCCACACCAACATCAAACACTACTTTGCGTGTCGTTTGACGATTGGTATTGGTAATGATGCCGTTCGACAGATTGCCGTTAGGCACGATGATGGTTTTGTTATCGCCGGTACGCAAAACGGTGTGGAAGATCTGGATGCTGTCGACAGTACCGGCAACACCTTGGGCTTCGATCCAGTCACCGATGCGGAACGGGCGGAACAACAGAATCAGCACGCCGCCGGCGAAGTTCGCCAGGCTGCCCTGCAAGGCCAGGCCGATCGCCAGGCCGGCAGCACCGATGGCCGCGACGAACGACGTGGTTTCCACACCGATCATCGACGCTACGCTGACAATCAGCAGAACCTTGAGGATGATGTTCGCCAGGCTGCTGATGAAACCTTGCAGCGCCAGGTCGGCATTACGCAACGCCAGCAGGCCGCCGAGTTTCTGCGTCACCTTGTTGATCAGCCACCAGCCGACGGCCAGGGTGATCACCGCCAGCAGCACGCGGCTGCCGTATTCCATGATCATTGGAATCCAGGCTTGAGACACCTTGACCAGGTTGTCCACTTCAGCATTCAAATCCATCTTCTTTCTCCTGATTTCCGGCTACCCGGCACGCAAAAAATGAGCGGCAGAAAGATCCGCCGGGTTAAACACAATACGGGTGGGAGCGGGCTTGCTCGCGAAGGCGTTGGATCAGTCAACATCTCTGTTGAATTTGAAGCCGCCTTCGCGAGCAAGCCCGCTCCCACAGGTTCCCGCTTGAAAAGTCAGTCGCGGAAGTTATTGAACTGCAGCGGCATGTCGAACGTCTTGGCGCGCAGGGCCGCGATGGCTTCCTGCAAATCGTCACGCTTCTTGCCGGTGATGCGCACCTGCTCGCCCTGAATGGCGGCCTGGACCTTGAGCTTGGCGTCTTTGACGTGAGCGACGATTTTCTTCGCCAGCTCTTTGTCGATGCCTTCCTTGAGGACCGCTTCCTGCTTCATCAACTTGCCCGACGCGTAGGCATCCTTGACTTCAAGGCACTGCACGTCGATCTTGCGCTTGACCAGGGCCAGCTTGAGGATCTCGATCATCGCTTCGAGCTGGAAATCGGCTTCCGCAGTCAGGTTGACGGTCAGGTCCTTTTCCTTGAACTCGAAGGTGCCTTTGCCTTTCAGGTCATAACGACGATCGAGTTCCTTGACGGCGTTCTCGACCGCGTTGGTGACTTCGTGTTTGTCCAGTTCGGATACCACGTCGAACGACGGCATGTAATCTCTCCAATAAAAAGGCACGCTCGATAACGAAGGAGCGCGCTTGGCTTGCGGTTAAAATCGGGCTCATTATAACGGGTCTTTTCCAAGCGATACTGCGAGCCTCACATGCCAGCGACAAACCGAGCAAAAAGCTGATGTCTACCCCTTGGCATATTTTGGGCGCCGGCAGCCTCGGCACCCTTTGGGCCACACGTCTGGCACGGGCGGATGTGCCGGTCAGGCTGATCGTGCGGGACGCGACACGCTTACAGGCCTATCAAGCGGCGGGCGGTTTGACACTGGTCGAACACGGCGAAGCGCAACTGTATCCGGTGCCCGGCGAAACAGCCGACAGCGACGAGCCCATCCGCCGTCTGCTGGTGGCCTGCAAAGCCTACGACGCCGAGAAAGCCGTGGCCCGGCTTGCCCATCGCCTGACATCCGACGCCGAACTGATCCTGTTGCAGAACGGCCTCGGCAGTCAGGACGCGGTTGCTACACAGGTGCCTCAGGCGCGCTGCATCTTCGCCTCCAGCACCGAAGGCGCATTTCGCGATGGCGACTGGCGTGTGGTGTTCGCCGGTCATGGCTACACCTGGCTGGGGGACGCCGGCCATCCGGTGGCGCCGATCTGGCTGGAGGACTTGAGCGCCGCCGGCATTCCCCATGAGTGGAGCACGGACATCCTCACCAGGCTGTGGCGAAAACTGGCGCTCAATTGTGCGATCAACCCGCTGACCGTGCTGCACGAATGCCGCAACGGCGGTTTGCAGCAACATCATTGCGAAGTCGCCACCCTGTGCGCCGAGCTCACCGAACTGCTGGAGCGCTGCGGCCAGCCAGCAGCGGCGGAAAACCTCCGGGAGGAAGTCGAACGGGTGATCCAGGCCACCGCGGCCAATTTCTCCTCGATGTACCAGGACGTCGCGAATCAGCGCCGCACCGAAATCAGCTATCTGTTGGGCCATGCCTGCAAAGTCGCGTCGCGGCATCAGTTGAACCTGCCTCACCTCAATCAATTGCAGCAACGCTTGATCGCCCATCTGCGCAGCCTTGGATTGCCCAGCGACTGAGCAGCGGCTACGCTGGCCACTTGTTCCTTTTCAGCGATGAACCTGATGCCATTGCGCCAGCGCCTTGAAAACCTTCCAGTCGGCCAGAAATTGCTGGCCGCCCTGCTGGTGCTGTTGACCACCGTTTTACTGGTCGCCAACCTGACCTTTATCAGCGCCGCGTATTACATCTCCCAGGAAAGCATGGCCCCCCAGGCCCTGCAGACCATTGGCCGACTGGTGTCCAACCCGAGCCTGATCTCCGAAGCGTTGAAGTCGCCGCAAAACGCCGAACGCCTGCTCAACGAACTCAACAGCTATACACCGCTGCGCGCGGCAGCCCTCTATGACGGTAACGGTGTGCGCTTGGCACAGTTGCAGGCGGGCGACAAGCTCAACCTGCCGGGGCACTACCGGCACATGGAGGTCTGGCAAGCCTCGGAGTTTCGCAGTAATCAAGTGATCACCCTGCCCCGTCCCGGTACCGAGCCCGGCCATCTGTTGTTGGTCGCCAGCAGCGAATTGCCGATGGCGTTCTACACCGGGACCCTGACCGCCAGCCTGGGGATTCTGATCTTCAGCGTGCTGTTATGGCTGGTGATTGCCCGGCAGATCAAACGCCTGATTACCCGGCCGATCCATCAGCTCGAAGAGTTGTCCCGGCAAGTGACCCGCGAAGAGAACTACGCCCTGCGCGCCTCTCGCGGCAACCACGACGAAATCGGCAGCCTCGCCGAAGCGTTCAACACCATGCTCTCGCGCATCGAGGCCCGGGAGCAGCAACTCAAGCGCGCCCGCGACGACTCCCAAGCCGCTTACGACCAAGCCCAGGGGCTGGCCGAAGAAACCCGTCACACCAACCGCAAGCTGGAGCTGGAAGTTCAGGTGCGCAGCAAGATCGAAAAGAAACTCACCGGGTTCCAGAACTACCTCAACAGCATCATCGATTCCATGCCGTCGGCCCTGATCGCCCTCGACGAGCAGCTCTACGTGACCCAGTGGAATCAGGAAGCCAGCGCCCTGTCCGGTACGCGTCTCGATGAAGCCTTGAACCAGCCGATCTTCCTCGCCTTCGAACCGCTCAAACCGTTCCTGCCGCAGCTCAGGCAAACCGTCGAACAGCATACGGTGGCCAAGATTGAACGCGTCACCTGGCTCAAGGACGATGAGCCCAAGCATTACGCCCTGACGTTCTACCCGCTGATGGGCGGCGCCGGACGTGGCGTGGTGATCCGGATCGACGACATCACTCAGCGTCTGTCCCTGGAAGAAATGATGGTGCAGTCGGAAAAAATGCTCTCGGTCGGTGGCCTCGCCGCCGGCATGGCCCACGAGATCAACAATCCGCTGGGCGCGATCCTGCACAACGTGCAGAACATTCGTCGGCGCCTGTCACCCGAACTGCCAAAAAACCTCGAACAGGCCGAGCAACTCGGCATCGAGCTGGAAACGGTCAATCGGTACTTACAAGCACGTGAAGTGCCGCAGTTACTCGATGGCATTCAACAGGCCGGCGCCCGGGCGGCGAAAATCGTGACGCACATGCTCAGCTTCAGCCGCCGCAGCACTCGGCAGATGGCTCCCTGCGATTTGCCGGCGTTAATCGATCAAGCGGTGGAAATTGCCGGCAATGACTTCGACCTGGCCATCGGTTTCGACTTCAAGGGCCAAGCGATCATTCGCCAGTTCGATCCGGCGCTGGGCCCGGTGCCCGGCACTGCCAACGAACTTGAACAGGTGCTGCTCAACCTGCTGAAAAACGCCGCGCAAGCCATTCACCAGCGCCCGGACGACCGCGAACCGGGGCGGATCATTCTGCGCACCAAACTGAATCCGCCATGGGCGGAAATTCAGGTCGAGGACAACGGCATCGGCATGAGCGAGAGCGTGCGCAAACGCACATTCGAGCCGTTCTTCACCACCAAGGAAATCGGTCAGGGCACTGGCCTTGGGCTCTCGGTTTCGTATTTCATCATCACCAACAACCACAAAGGCCAGATGGAAGTGCAATCGACGCCGGGCCAGGGCACCTGTTTCACGTTGCGCCTGCCGTTGTCGGGCACGCCGGTGGTCTCTCAAGAACTCAATCAGCTGTCGAGGTAACCATGGGCTTTCGCTTGTCGAAGATTTACACCCGCACTGGCGACAAAGGCGAAACCGGGCTCGGCGATGGGCGCCGGGTGCCCAAAGACCATCCGCGCATCGAGGCCATTGGCGAAGTCGATACGCTGAACAGCCAGGTGGGAGTGCTATTGGCCGGATTGGCGACGGAAAGTAACGCGTATCCGGGGTTGAACGAAGTGATCGAGGTGTTGGCGCCCTGCCAACATCGGTTGTTCGACCTGGGCGGTGAACTGGCGATGCCGGTTTATCAGGCACTGAACACGGCAGAAATCGAGCGCCTGGAAGCGGCGATCGATGTGTGGAATGAAGAGTTGGGGCCGCTGGAGAATTTCATTCTGCCCGGCGGTTCGGCGCTGATTGCCCAGGCCCACGTATGCCGCTGCCTGGCGCGCAGTGCCGAACGGCGCTGTCAGCAGTTGAATGCGATCGAGCCGTTGGCCGGGGTTGGCCTGGCGTATATCAATCGGTTATCGGATTTGTTGTTTGTGGCGGCAAGGTTGATTGCCAAGCGTCAGGGGATTGCCGAGATTTTGTGGCAAGCGGCAGCGAAACCCGGGGTTTAATCAGGAAGATGTTTTTCGTCTGATCAGCAGCCTTCGCGAGCAAGCCCGCTCCCACATTCGATCGCATTTCTTCAGGAAGAACTCGGTCAACTGTGGGAGCGGGCTTGCTCGCGAAGGGGCCAGTGGCTACACAGAAGAATCAGGCCAAAACGCCCGAATCCCCGCCACACCCTGCGCCCCCGCTTCCCAGGCTTTCTGCCGCTCCGCCGGGCCAACCCCACCAAGCAAAAACACCGGTTTGCTAAAGCCCTCGATCAAAGTCGAAGCCTGCTCCCAACCCAATGGCAACGCATTCGGATGAGTCTGCGTCGGCTGTACCGGCGACAGGGTCACAAAGTCCACGCCCATCTGCTCGGCCAGTGCCAGTTCCTCAGCATTGTGGCAAGACGCTGCCAACCAGCGCGACGCCGGTAGCGGGCGCCCGGCCGCCGCGTACTTGCGCAACTGCGTCGACGTGATGTGCCAACCAGCGGACGGGAAGTCCCCCAGCCATTCAAACGGCCCCTTGATCATCAACTGCGCCTTGCCGGCACACAGCCCTGCCGCGTCCACCGCCAGATCGCGGTATTGCGGGTCGTAGCCGTTGGGCGCGCGCAATTGAATCAGCTTGATGCCGCCAGCGATGGCTTTCTGAATACCGCGCAGCAAGGCCGGGGTTTCCAGGCCCTCCGGGGTGATCAGGTATTCGCCGGGCAAGCGCGCAGCGGCGACGATCGGCTGGTTAGCGGCCGGGAAGTCGTAGTCCACTAGTTCCCGCGCGGTCACCCAGGCCAAAGGCTGACCTTCGGCGCCATGGGGGTCGCCGGTAAACGCCGAGACCTCCCAGACATCCAGCAATACCTGCTTGTCCGGGTAATCGTGGCGGACCTTGATCATCGGCCGCGCGGTATTGACCACGATACCCAGCTCTTCGTGAAGCTCGCGAGCCAGGGCCGTTTCGACGGATTCGTCATCCTCGACCTTGCCACCGGGGAATTCCCACAAACCGCCCTGATGCTGGGTGTCGGCACGGCGCGCGATGAGGATCTTGCCGTTGCTATCGCGGATAACCGCGGCTGCTACATGGACTCGTTTCACCGCTCTATTTCCTCCAGAGCCGCCTTCCGCCAAGCTTTGAAGGCTGGCCATTGGTAGATGGTTTCGACATAGGCCGCGTCGACCTCGGGTAGCTTCACCTGATAGGTGCGCAGACGCACGGCGATCGGTGCAAAAAACGCATCGGCCAGGGTCGCGCCGCCAAACAGGAACGGGCCGGTTTCAGTCGAGGTGGCACGACACTCAGCCCACAACGCCAGCATGCGCTCGATTTCAGCCTGAACCTCAGGTGGGGTCGGCGACAGTGGCGCATCGTGGCTCAGGTCGAACGGCATGTTGCCGCGCATGGCGAAAAAACCGCTGTGCATCTGCGCGCACGCCGAACGCGCCTGGGCACGGGCGGCAGTGTCTTTGGGCCACAGGCCGGCATCGGGAAATTGCTCGGCCAGGTATTCAGCAATCGCCAGCGAATCGGCGACGGTGCCGTGTTCGGTTTTCAGCAGCGGGACTTTCCCGGTCGGCGAATGCTTGAGCACGCGCTCGCGAGTGTCCGGCTGGTTCAGCTTGATCAGTTCTTCGGTGTAGGACGTGCCGGTCAGGTCGAGGGCCAGTGCGGCGCGCAGGGACCAGGAGGAATACAGTTTGTCGCCGATGATCAGGTGGAGGCTCATGTTCGGGACCTTTTGATAGGGGGATGGACCAGAATCTTTGGTGTCTGGTCGGCCGCCTTCGCGAGCAAGCCCGCTCCCACAGTTAATCGAGTTCTTGCGCAAGAAATGCAATCGAATGTGGGAGCGGGCTTGCTCGCGAAGGGCGCGACTCGGTCCGGACCTTATTTACGTACGGTACTCAGCGTTGATCTTCACGTATTCGTGGGACAGGTCAGTGGTCCAGATGGTTTCGCTGCAATCACCGCGACCCAGCTCGATGCGGATGGTGATTTCTTCCTGTTGCATCACCGCCGCGCCCTGCTCTTCGGTGTAGGTGGCAGAGCGAGCGCCACGGCTGGCGATGCACACGTCACCGAGGAATACGTCGATCTTGCTCACTTCCAGGTTCGGTACGCCGGCACGGCCCACGGCGGCCAGAATGCGGCCCCAGTTCGGATCGGAGGCGAACAACGCGGTCTTGATCAACGGCGAGTGGGCCACGGTGTAACCGACGTCCAGGCATTCCTGGTGATTGCCGCCGCCGTTGACTTCCACGGTGACGAACTTGGTCGCGCCTTCGCCGTCACGCACGATGGCCTGGGCCACGTCCATGCAGACTTCAAACACCGCTTGTTTCAGCAAAGCGAACAGCGGACCGCTGGCTTCGGTGATTTCCGGCAGTGCTGCCTGACCGGTGGCGATCAGCATGCAGCAGTCGTTGGTCGAGGTGTCGCCGTCGATGGTGATGCGGTTGAACGACTTGTTGGCGCCGTCCAGCAGCAGGTTTTGCAGCACGTCCCGCGAGACTTTGGCGTCGGTAGCGATGTAGCCGAGCATGGTCGCCATGTTCGGGCGGATCATGCCCGCGCCTTTGCTGATGCCGGTGACGGTGATGGTCACGCCGTCATGCTGGAACTGGCGGCTGGCACCCTTAGGCAGGGTGTCAGTTGTCATGATGCCGGTGGCGGCGGCTTCCCAGTTATTCACCGACAGGTCGTCGAGGGCGGCTTGCAGCGCGCCTTCGATTTTTTCGACCGGCAGCGGCTCGCCGATCACACCGGTGGAGTACGGCAGCACCAGGCTTGCATCGACCCCGGTCAGTTCAGCCAGTTTGGCGCATGTGCGCTCGGCAGCTGCCAGGCCTGGTTCGCCGGTGCCGGCGTTGGCATTGCCGGTGTTGGTCAGCAGGTAACGTACCGGGCCTTGTACACGTTGCTTGGCCAGGATTACGGGAGCGGCGCAAAAGGCGTTGAGGGTGAACACGCCCGCCACTGTGGAACCTTCGGCACAGCGCATGACCACGACATCCTTGCGCCCCGGGCGCTTGATGCCGGCCGAGGCGATACCGAGTTCAAAACCGGCAACCGGGTGCAACGTTGGCAAAGGACCAAGACCAACAGCCATGAATGCGCTCCTTAATAAATGATGTCTGCACCGCCGTCGGGGCGTCGGTGGTTTAAATGGCAAAACGCCGCGACGGCATAAGCCGGTCGCGGCGCGGGTATTTCAGCGTATGAAACGGGTTTACTGGATCTGCCCGTGGCAATGCTTGTACTTCTTGCCCGAACCGCAGTAGCACAGCTCGTTACGGCCCAGCTTCTGCTCGTTACGAACCGGCGCGGCGGCGAGGGCTACATCGACCTCTTCACCGAGCAGTTCCGGCTGCTCAAGACCAGGTGCTTCGTCGTGCTGGAACTGCATGCGCGCAGCCAGCGCTTCGGCTTCCTGACGCAGGCGAGCTTCTTCTTCGATCGGATCTTCGCGGCGAACCTGAACGTGCGACAGCACACGGATCGAATCGCGCTTGATCGAATCCAGCAGCTCGGAGAACAAGGTGAAGGACTCGCGTTTGTATTCCTGCTTCGGGTTCTTCTGCGCATAACCACGCAAGTGGATGCCGTGACGCAGGTGATCCATGGTCGACAGGTGGTCTTTCCACAGGTCGTCCAGTACGCGCAGAACGATTTGCTTCTCGAAGGAGCGCAGTGCTTCGGCACCGGCCTGGTCTTCTTTCTCGTTGTACGCGGCGATCAGCTCGTTCATCAGCTTCTCGCGCAGGGTTTCTTCATACAGGTGATCGTCTTCGTCCAGCCATTGCTGGATCGGCAACGCCACACCGAAGTCGCTCTGCAACGCCGCTTCCAGACCAGCCACGTCCCACTGCTCTGGCAGCGATTGCGGTGGAATGTGCGCGCTGACGGTTGCGTTGAGCACGTCCTGACGGAAATCGGCGATGGTTTCGCCAATGTTGTCGGCGGCCAACAAACTGTTACGCATGTGATAGATCACTTTACGTTGTTCGTTGTTGACGTCGTCGAACTCGAGCAGTTGTTTACGGATATCGAAGTTACGGCCTTCAACCTTGCGCTGAGCCTTCTCGATGGCGTTGGTCACCATGCGGTGCTCGATCGCCTCACCGGACTGCATGCCCAGCGCCTTCATGAAGTTCTTCACCCGGTCAGAGGCGAAGATGCGCATCAGGCTGTCTTCCAGCGACAGGTAGAAACGGCTGGAACCGGCGTCGCCCTGACGACCGGCACGACCGCGCAACTGGTTGTCGATACGGCGCGATTCGTGACGCTCGGAAGCGATCACCTGCAAACCGCCCGACTCCAGCACTTGCTGGTGACGTTTCTGCCAGTCGGCCTTGATCTGGGCGATCTGCTCAGGGGTCGGGTCTTCCAGCGAAGCCACTTCCACTTCCCAGTTACCGCCCAACAGTATGTCGGTACCACGACCGGCCATGTTGGTGGCGATGGTCAGTGCGCCCGGGCGACCGGCCTGAGCAATGATTTCGGCTTCTTTTTCGTGGAACTTGGCGTTCAGAACCTTGTGTTCGATGCCTTCCTTCACGAGCAGGCTGGACATGTGCTCGGACGTTTCGATGGTGGCGGTACCCACCAGCACCGGACGGCCCTGAGTCATGCACTCCTTGATGTCGTTGATGATCGCCGCGTATTTCTCTTCGGCGGTCAGGAACACCAGGTCGTTGTAGTCTTTACGCGCCAACGGTTTGTTCGGCGGGATGACCATGACCTGCAGGCCATAGATCTGGTGGAATTCGAACGCTTCGGTGTCTGCGGTACCGGTCATGCCGGACAGCTTGTTGTACAGACGGAAGTAGTTCTGGAACGTAGTCGACGCCAGGGTCTGGCTCTCGGCCTGGATGTTCAGGTGTTCCTTGGCTTCGATGGCCTGGTGAAGGCCTTCGGACAAACGGCGACCCGGCATGGTACGGCCGGTGTGTTCGTCGACCAGCACGACCTGACCGTCCTGCACGATGTATTCAACGTTGCGATTGAACAGTTTGTGCGCGCGCAGGCCGGCATAAACGTGGGTCAGCAGACCGAGGTTGTGCGCCGAATACAGGCTCTCGCCTTCAGCCAGCAGGCCGACGCGGGTCAGCATGTCTTCGATGAACTGGTGACCGGCTTCGTTGAGTTCGACCTGACGGGTCTTCTCGTCCACGGTGTAGTGGCCAGCCTTGGTGACTTCGCCTTCGACTTCTTCGACGTGCAATTCCAGCTGCGGGATCAGTTTGTTGATCTCGATGTACAGCTTGGAGCTGTCCTCGGCCTGACCGGAGATAATCAGCGGGGTACGGGCTTCGTCGATGAGGATGGAGTCGACTTCGTCGATCACGGCAAAATTGAGTTCGCGCTGGAATTTTTCTTCCATGCTGAACGCCATGTTGTCGCGCAGGTAGTCGAAACCGAATTCGTTGTTGGTGCCGTAGGTGATATCGGCGGCGTAAGCGGCGCGCTTCTCTTCCGGCGGCTGGAATGGGGTAACCACGCCGACCGTCATGCCGAGGAACTCGTAGAGCGGACGCATCCAGTTGGCGTCACGGCGGGCCAGGTAGTCGTTCACCGTCACAACGTGCACGCCGTTGCCGGACAGCGCGTTGAGGTAAACGCCCAGTGTTGCCACCAGGGTCTTGCCTTCACCGGTACGCATTTCCGCGATCATGCCTTCATGCAAGGTCATGCCGCCGATCAGCTGGACATCGAAGTGGCGCATACCCATGACGCGCTTGCCGGCTTCGCGGGCGACCGCAAAGGCTTCGGGCAGCAGCTTGTCGAGGGTTTCCCCTTTGGCGAGGCGGGCCTTGAACTCGTCGGTCTTGGCACGCAATTGATCGTCCGAAAGGGCTACCATTTGCTCTTCGAAGGCATTGACGAGCTGCACCGTCTTGAGCATGCGTTTGACTTCACGCTCGTTCTTGCTTCCAAAAAGTTTCTTTAACAAAGGCGCAAACATATCGGCAGGATCTTCCACACTAAAGGGATGGAGGGCGGCCCCGTGAGTCGCCCGTGCAGCCCTCATGGCCGCATGCGAACGAGCATTCTACCCGGAAACGATGGTGAGGAAAGTGGCGTTATTCCACGATGCATGCACTGCGCTGTGACGGGGCTCACTTAAAATAAGGGCATTTTGCTGAACTTCAACCCATCGAGGGCACAAGTTACTCGTTGATTTAATGGGTAAAGCGCTCGCAAAGCAATGGGTCGGGGGCAACGGGTGCTTTCTGTTACCATGGCCGTTCTGTTACTTCAGGTGTTCGATCATGGCATTTCGCCCTCTCACGGCCAGAGCACCCGCCGTTCTGCTTCGCGAAGCCAAACCGCTGAAAGCCATTTTTGGCCATGCTCAACGCCTGGGTCATTTACAACGCCTGGTGGAAAGCCAGTTGCAGCCGGCTGCCCGCGAGCATTGCCATGTGGCGTCGTGGCGTGAAGGCAGTTTATTGCTGATTGTCACCGACGGCCACTGGGCCACCCGCCTGCGTTATCAACAAAAGCGTCTGCAACGGCAGTTACAGCTGTTCGACGAGTTCGCCAGCCTGACGCGAATTCTGTTCAAGGTTCAACCGCCTACCGTTCAGCAAGGGGCGGCGGGGCATACGATAAATTTGTCGACCGATGCGGCGGCGACCATTCAGGCGACGGCTGATGGGATTACCGACCCGAACCTGCGGGCGGCCCTCGAACGCCTGGCGGCTCACGCCAAACCCAAAACCTGAAATTGACACATACCCTGTAGGAGCGAGGCTTGCCCGCGAAGCTTTTGGCGGTCTCAAGGGCCTCTTCGCGGGCAAGCCTCGCTCCTACGGGGGTTGTGTTCAATCAAAGGTTTTCAGCGGCGTTTGCTGCCGCCGAGCAATGAGCCCATCAACCCACGTACCAATTGTCGGCCCAATTGATTCGCCGCCTGTCGCATGGCTGATTTCAACGCCTGTCCTGCTGCCGTGCCAAGGAGTTCCCCGGCCTTGTCGGTGAAACTCGGCTCTTCAGGTGCAGGTTTGCCCGGCGCGGCTTCGGGATCCGGCGCCAGCCCTTTACGCCCCATCAGCACTTCATAAGCCGATTCGCGATCGACCGGTTTGTCGTAGCGCCCCTTGAACGGCGAACCGGCGATCAGCACGGTGCGTTCGGTCTCGGTCAGCGGCCCGATCCGCGATTGCGGCGGTGCAACCAATACACGCTGGACCATCCCCGGCGTGCCCTTGTCCTGCAAGGTGCCAACCAGCGCCTCGCCGATCCCCAACTCCGTCAACACCGACAAGGCTTCAAATGCCGGGTTCGGTCGGAAACCGTCGGCCACCGCGCGCAGGGATTTCTGTTCTTTGGCGGTAAATGCACGCAAACCGTGCTGAATGCGCAGGCCCAGTTGAGCCAGCACATCATCCGGCAAGTCACCCGGCGATTGAGTGACGAAATACACCCCCACGCCTTTCGAGCGGATCAGTCGCACCACTTGTTCCAGACGTTCCTGCAACGCCTTGGGCGTTCCGGCGAACAACAAGTGTGCTTCGTCGAAAAACAGCGCCAGCAACGGTTTCTCGGCATCGCCGCGCTCCGGCAATTGCTCGAACAGTTCGGCCAGCAACCACAGCAGGAACGTTGCATAGACCTTCGGCGCTTCATGCACCAGACGGCTGGCATCGAGCAAGTGAATGCGCCCGCGACCATCCACGGCCGGTTGCAACATGTCTTCCAGTTGCAGCGCCGGTTCGCCGAATAACGCTTCAGCGCCCTGCTGTTCCAGTGTCGCAAGACGGCGCAACAGCGCCTGGCTGGAACCGGTGGTCATCAACGCCGCGTCATCCCCCAACAACTCGGGGTTGTCGCGCAGGTGATTGAGCAGCGCCTTCAAATCCTTCAAATCCAACAGCAACAGCCCTTCGCGGTCGGCCACCTTGAACGCGGCATAGAGTGCCGACTGCTGACTGTCGGTCAGTTCCAGCAGGCTGCCGAGCAGCAACGGGCCCATTTCGCTCAGGGTTGTGCGCAGTGGATGACCGGACTGACCGTTAATGTCCCACAAGGTCACCGGATACGCCTGCGGCTTATGGTTCAGCCAGGGCATGCCGGCGATCCGCTCGGCGACTTTGCCTTGAGGGTTGCCGGCAGCGCCCAGGCCGCACAGGTCGCCTTTGATGTCCGCCGCGAACACCGCCACGCCAGCATCGCTGAAGGCTTCGGCCAAGCGCTGCAAGGTAACGGTTTTACCGGTCCCGGTAGCGCCCGCTACCAGGCCGTGACGGTTCGCCAGGCGCATGGCCTGGGCAATGGACTGGCCCGCGAGATCGGCGCCGATAACGAGTTGCGATGAGTCAGGCATTTTGTCACCCATGGTTAATCTTTGATCCTTCATGGCCGATATAAAAGACTGAAAAGCGTCGGTAATCCCCCTAAGGAGAGGACGGAAATATCAGCTTGATTTCAACACTGCCCGTTTTGCGTGCCTTTATAAAAGCACGCCCTGAATAATAAGACCTTAGCGGAACCCCAAGCCATGAATAAAAATCTGCGCTTCAGCCATAAAATACTGCTTGCCGCCGCCCTCATCGTTATAGCTGCCTTCGCCTCGTTTACCTTGTACAACGACTATTTGCAGCGTAATGCGATACGCAACGATCTAGACAACTATCTACAAGAAATGGGCAGTGTGACGGCCAACAATATCCAGACCTGGCTGGCTGGCCGTAGCCTGCTGATCGAAAACCTGTCACAAAACGTCGCCCTGAACGCTGACACCGGCAATGTCTCCAAACTACTTGAGCAGAAGGCGGTGACCTCGACCTTCATGGGCGCCTATCTGGGCAACAAGGATGGCACCTTCATCATCCGCCCTGACAGCAAGATGCCTGAGGGCTATGACCCTCGCGCCCGGCCTTGGTACAAGAGTGCGCAAAGCACCGGCGGCTCGGCACTGACCGAACCGTACATCGATCTCGCGTCCGGCCAACTGGTCATTTCCATCGTCAACAGTGTGCTCAAGGACGGTCAAAGCATCGGTGTGGTCGGTGGCGACCTGAGCTTGCAGGTGATCGCCGACAGCCTCAACGCGCTGGACTTCGACGGCATGGGTTATGCCTTTCTGATCAGCGCCGATGGCAAGATCCTGGTTCACCCGGACAAAACCCTGGCGATGAAGTCCCTGAGCGAGGCGTTTCCGAAAAACACCCCGCGCATCAGCAGCGAACTCAGTGAAATCGACGTCGACGGCAAGCCCCGTATCGTCACGTTCACCCCAATCAAAGGTTTGTCTTCGGTCAATTGGTACATCGGCCTGTCGGTGGATAAAGACAAAGCCTTCTCGATGCTCAGCGAGTTCCGCGCCTCGGCGGTCGTCGCAACCATCATTGCCGTGGCAATCATCATCGCCCTGCTCGGCATGCTGATCCGCATCCTGATCCAGCCGCTGCACGTCATGACCCGCGCCATGGAAGACATCGCCGACGGTGAAGGCGACCTGACCAAGCGCCTGACCATCCAGCATCAGGACGAATTCGGTATCCTTGGCACGGCGTTCAACCGTTTCGTGGAACGGGTTCATACGTCGATCCGCGAAGTGTCCTCGGCCACCGGCCAGGTCAACGAAGTGGCCCTGCGTGTAGTGGCCGCCTCGAATTCGTCGATGTTCAATTCCGACCAGCAAGCCTCGCGCACCAGCAGCGTCGCCGCGGCAATCAACCAGCTCGGTGCCGCGGCCCAGGAAATCGCCCGTAACGCCGCCCAAGCGTCAAGTCAGGCCAGCGACGCGCGCAGCCTGGCCGAAGACGGCCAGCACGTGGTGGATCGCAGCATTGCCGCGATGAATCAGCTGTCGAGCATGCTCAGCGCCTCGAGTACCAACATCGAATCGCTGAACAGCAAAACCGTGAACATCGGGCAGATTCTCGAAGTGATCACCAGCATCTCCCAGCAAACCAACCTGCTGGCGCTCAACGCTGCCATTGAAGCGGCGCGTGCCGGTGAAGCCGGGCGTGGTTTTGCCGTGGTGGCCGACGAGGTGCGTAACCTGGCGCATCGCACGCAAGAGTCGGCGCAACAGGTGCAAACCATGATCGAGGAGTTGCAAGTCGGTGCCCGCGAGTCCGTCAGCACCATGAGCGACAGCCAGCGCCACAGCCAGGACAGCGTGGAAATCGCCAACCTGGCCGGTGAACGCTTGAACAGCGTGACGTTGCGCATCGGCGAAATCGACGGCATGAACCAGTCCGTGGCGACAGCGACCGAGGAACAGACGGCGGTGGTGGAATCGATCAACGTGGACATCACCGAGATCAATACGTTGAACCAGGAAGGCGTGGAAAACCTGCAATCGACATTGCGGGCGTGCTCGGACCTTGAGCAGCAGGCGGCGCGGTTGAAGCAGTTGGTGGGTAGTTTCCGGATTTAAGTCGCTCTTGCGGGCCCCTTCGCGGGCAAGCCTCGCTCCTACAGGGATTGGCGCATCATTTTGAACTGCGCATAACCTGTAGGAGCGAGGCTTGCCCGCGAAGACGGTCTGCCAATCCCCACAAAACCCCGCTGACACCCTCCGCCGCAAAACCCCAATCGAACATCTATCCTTCATATAGGTCAACCAAGGGAGAACAAACGGACCGGAGGAATGTTCATCGTGCATATCGCTGACATAACCATGTTCTACGCCCCTGCCAGCGGTGGCGTGCGCACTTATCTGGATGCCAAACACCGTCGCCTGGGCAACAAGCCAGGCATTCGTCACAGCTTGCTGATCCCCGGGGCTCATTTGAGTGAGCAGGATGGCATTTACACGGTTCCGGCCCCTGCCCTGCCCTTTGGCAAGGGTTATCGCTTCCCCCTCCGTCTCGCGCCCTGGCGCAATGTTCTGCAGGATTTGCAGCCTGATCTGATTGAAGTCGGCGACCCATACCTGACTGCCTGGGCTGCTTTGGACGCCAAGCGGCAGCTCGATGTGCCGGTGATCGGCTTTTATCATTCGGACCTGCCGCTGTTGGTCAGCAATCGCATGGGCAATTGGGTTACCCCCAATATTGAAGCTTATGTCAGCAAACTCTATGGCAACTTCGATCGGGTTCTGGCGCCGAGTCAAATCATGGCCGATAAGCTGATCGGGTTGGGCGTGAAGAATGTTTTCGTACAACCTCTGGGCGTCGACCTGCAAACGTTCAACCCCAGTAAACGGGATCCAGGTTTACGGGCTGAATTGGGCATCGATGAAAACACTCATCTGCTGATCTTCGCCGGCCGTGGATCCAAGGAAAAAAACCTGCCAGTGCTGCTCAAATGCATGAAACGCCTGGGTCGTCGCTATCACCTGTTACTGGTGGGCTCGTCGATGCCGACCCTTGTACCGCGCAATGTCACCGTCCTCGATGAGTTCTACCCGGCGGCGCAAGTCGCGCGCTTGATGGCCAGTGCCGATGCGCTGGTGCATGCCGGTGATCAGGAAACCTTTGGCCTGGTGGTCCTTGAAGCCATGGCCAGCGGCATTCCGGTGGTGGCCGTGGCGGCCGGGGCTTTTCAGGAAATTGTCACCGATCAATGCGGCCTGCTTTGCGCGCCGAACAATCCAGCAGCGATGGCCAACGCTGTGCGCGAACTGTTCAGTCAGGGCAGCGCCGCGCTGGGCAAACAAGCCCGCAGCCATGTCGAACAGCATTACGCCTGGGACATCGTGGTCGACAGCCTGTTGGGGCACTATCACGCCGTACTCGGCACTCAATGGTCACTGACCGCCAATGGTTGAGCCCATGAACGCGCCCAGCCTGTTACTGGTATTACACGACGTTGCGCCGCAAACCTGGCCCGATTACCAAACCTTCGTCGAAACCGTCGACGCGCTGGGTGAGGTGCCGATCACTTGGCTGGTGGTGCCGAATTTCCACAAACATAATGACCTGACCGCGTATCCGGCGTTTCGACGTTTGCTGACCCGCCGGGTCGCTCGCGGCGACGAACTGGCACTGCACGGTTACTTCCATTGCGATGAAGGACCTATCCCCCTCACTCCCCGAGACTGGTTCATGCGCCGAATCTACACCCATGAAGGCGAGTTCTACGACCTGTCAGAGGCCGCCGCCCTCACCCGCCTGCGTGCCGGAATCGAGGTGTTCCACCGCTACAACTGGCCATTGCAAGGTTTCGTCGCTCCGGCCTGGTTAATGAGCGAAGGCACCCGCCAGGCGTTGCGCCAGTTACCGCTGCGCTACACCAGCGACTCGCAGCATCTGTATCGATTGCCGGATTTCACCGCGATCGATGCTCCGTGCCTGGTCTGGAGCGCGCGCAGCGCCTGGCGTCGCGGTCTGTCGAAAATCGTCAGCGATCAGCGCGAACAACGCTGGCGCCAGGCGCCGGTGATCCGTCTTGGCCTGCACCCCGTGGACATGCGCCATGAGTTCTCGCGTCACTACTGGCTGCAAACCCTCAAGCGCTTGCTCGACGAGGGCCGTGTGCCGATGACCAAGGCCAACTGGCTGGCACAGCAACGCGACCCCATCGGTCGCGCCGCATGAGCCGCGGGATTCTGCTGGTCGTCGCCCTGCTCGCTGCGGTGCTCATCCCGTCGTTGCTGGGCGGCGGAGAGACATGGTCGCGGTTGCAAAGCTTTCCGCTGAAATGGCTGCTGATCATGTTCGGCATGATCCTGCTCTGCTGGATGCTCAACACCCAGCGCTTGCGCCTGCTGTTGGGGGATCAGTGCGGCAAGGTCAGTCGCTTCAAAAGCCTTGGGGTGGTCATGTCCGCCGAGTTCGCCTACTGCGCCACCCCCGGCGGCAGTGGCGGACCGCTGACCATCATGGCGCTGCTGGCACGTCACGGCGTGCGGCCGGCCAGGGGCAGCGCCGTGTTCGCCATGGATCAGTTGAGCGATCTGCTGTTTTTTCTCTGCGCGCTGAGCGGGATTCTGATTTACGCACTGTTCCAGCATCTCAGTCAGCGCATGGAATGGCTGCTGACGGTCAGCGCCATCTCAATGTTCGGCGGGTTGTTCAGTTGCGTATTAGCGGCTCGCTACCACCGCTCGCTGATTCGTCTGAGTGGTCGGTTGCTCGCTCGCCTCAATGTCAAAGGCACCACCCGGATGCGCTGGGCGCGAAAGCTCCTGCACTTTCTGGCGGCCTTTACTGACACATTGAAGTTGCCCTTTCAGACGTTGATCACAGTGTTTGCACTGACCTGCCTGCATTGGCTCTTGCGCTATAGCGTGTTGTATCTGGCGTTGCGTGGGCTGGGCGTGGATTTACAGTGGGCCTGGTGCTTTCTGATCCAGATGCTGTCGCTGAGTGCGGGGCAGTTCAGCCTGTTGCCGGGCGGTGCCGGGGCGGCGGAATTGACATCGGCGGCGCTGCTGGCGCCCATGGTCGGGAAATCCACCGCGGCGGCGGCGATTCTGATCTGGCGGACAGTGACCTATTACTTCTACCTGGTGGTCGGTGGCCCGGTGTTTTTACTGATGCTAGGGCGGCCATTGCTCAGGAAGTTGATGAAGCTCAAACAGGCTTAAAAGATCGCAGCCTTTGGCAACTCCTACACACTGTGGCGAGGGGGCTTGCCCCCGTTGGGCTGCGAAGCGGCCCCCGGCATTCGTTCAGGCAAACCCTGCGACGGCTGCGCCGCCGAACGGGGGCAAGCCCCCTCGCCACTTAACTGCTCCCACAACTCGGCAGCACCGGGAAATTCCGTGCCGTCTTCGGGGCTCAGGTCATCCGGGTCATAGCGACTCAAACAGCCCTCACCCAATGTGGCGGGTGCCTTGGAAACAGCTTTGTCCAGTGGATCGGCCATAGTCATGTGCTCAGTGCAGAAACGGAGAAGGGCCTGCAACGATTGAACGCTCAGGCCCTTCGAATTTCAACCGTATGGCTATCAGAACACGACGGTTTTGTTGCCATGCACCAGCACCCGGTCTTCCAGGTGATAACGCAGACCACGGGCCAGCACCATTTTCTCGACGTCACGGCCGAAGCGCACCATGTCTTCAATACTATCGCTGTGACTCACGCGCACTACGTCTTGCTCGATGATCGGACCGGCGTCCAGCTCTTCGGTGACATAGTGGCAAGTGGCGCCGATCAACTTCACACCGCGCATCGAAGCCTGGTGATACGGCTTGGCGCCGACAAACGACGGCAAGAAGCTGTGATGAATATTGATGACTTTATGGGCGTATTCGCTGCACAACTCGGGCGGCAGAATCTGCATGTAACGGGCAAGTACCACCACTTCGGCCTCGTGCTGCTTAACCAGACGCGAGACTTCGGCGAAGGCCGGCTCCTTGTTCTGTGGGTTGACCGGCACATGGTAATAAGGAATACCGTGCCACTCGACCATGCTGCGCAAATCATCATGGTTGGAAATCACGCAGGCGATTTCACAGTCCAGTTCGTCGCTGTGCCAGCGGTGCAGCAAGTCGGCCAGGCAGTGAGATTCGCGGCTGGCCATCAACACCACGCGTTTCTTCTGCTCGGTATCGGTGATGCGCCAGTCCATCGAGAACTCTTCGGCAATCGGTGCAAACGCTTCGCGAAAGGCTTCGATACCGAAAGGCAGCGAATCGGCACGAATTTCGTGACGCATGAAGAACCAGCCACTGAGATTATCCGAGTGATGGCTCGCTTCAGTGATCCAGCCGTTATGTGACGCCAGAAAGTTACTGACTTTAGCAACGATGCCGACGCGGTCCGGGCAAGCAATCACTAGCCGAAAAGTGCGCATGAGGGGGAAACTCCAGAACTTCGCAAAGGCCGCTATTCTAGCGATTACGCAGCAAAACTGCAGTATTGATGACGTTTGGCTTTGCCCGCAGGTCCGGTACAGGTTCTGCAAGCACCAGGCTGCCCCACGCGATGGTGTTCTTGCGGGCAATCTTCAAGAGCTCAACTGTGAATATTTGTGACGCTATTTAACTGTCACTCCAATGTGTGTCCTATGCCGCAACTAATTTAAATAAAACTCCGGTTAAATGTTTACTTGATGAAACACCCTGACTATTATTGTCGCACTGTCACCCTGCCATCCAGCGCCCAACATAAGGTAGTCCTCATGTCCTTGATCAACGAATATCGCGCCACCGAAGAAGCTATCAAAGAGCTGCAAGCCCGTTTGAAGAATCTGTCCCAAGACGACAAACTGCAAACCGAGCTGGAATTCGAAGGCAAACTGCGCACCCTGATGGGCGAATACTCCAAATCCCTGCGTGACATCATCGCGCTGTTGGATCCAGAGTCCAAAACCAAGGCTCCACGTGGCGGCGCAGTAAAAACTACCGGCACCAAGCGTGCTCGCAAAGTTAAACAATACAAAAACCCGCACAACGGCGAAGTCATCGAAACCAAAGGTGGCAACCACAAGACTCTGAAAGAGTGGAAAGCCAAGTGGGGCGGTGACGTGGTTGAAAGCTGGGCTACCCTGCTGGGCTAAGCAGCAAGCGTGTCGCAGACTCATCCGCGACCAAAAGAACGCCAGCAAATGCTGGCGTTTTTTTATGCCTGGAATTCAAGCGCAGATTATTGTCGTTTTCAAAGACTCAAACGTTTGCGTAATGTCTGGACATGATTCTGCCATTCATCCAGAACCTCTCGCTGAAACGATGTAGCACTAGTCATCAATTGAGCCGCCACCTCCAGAAAACTATCCAGCGTATTTGGCGCGCCCCACTCAGGTGCACACAAACGTTTCTGACAGAATATTCGCCAGCGTTCTTGCTCTTCCAGGCTCAACGTATCGGGAAAGTTGCGTGCGCGATAACGAAACAATAATTCAGGCAAACGTTCATCATCAAAAGGCCACTGTTCTTGTGCTAATTGCGCAGGGTCGGCGGCTCTGACTTGCTCACATAGACGCCGGTCCCGATCACCGATAAAACCGTCGTATAACTGTTGCTCGGGGTCTTGGCTCGGAGAGAAATCGTCGCTGGAGTAAATGTCTGACACTTTATCTCGCCAAACTTGTTGTGCGTCACTTAGCCGCAGCGCCCGCTCCTGATAAAGCGCCATATCCAGTCCCAAACGTTGCTGGTCCAGAGGACGAAGTACCGATAACGGCGCCACTACCGGGCACTTGTTGATGTGTATGAGCTTGAGCGGCACCGGCAGTTCACCTTCGGCCAAGACATCGCGACGGGTATAAAGCCGCTGACGCAAGGTTTCGGCATCCAGCTCAAGCAACCCCTGAGGGTCCAGGTGCAGGTCACAGACAATCAGCGCGTTGCGATTACGTGGATGCCAGGCCAACGGCAGCACCACCCCCACATAGCTGCGGGCAGCCGAGAAGCGCCCGGAAATATGCACCATCGGCTGCAACAGCCGAATTTGATCCATGACCTTTTGTTTACTTCGCAGTTGAAACAGCCAGTCATACAACTTCGGCTGTTTTTCCCGAATCAGACGCGCCAGGGCGATGGTGGCGCGAACATCCGACAGCGCCTCGTGTGCATGCCCGTGATCGATGCCATTAGCGGCGGTCAGACGTTCAAGTTTGAGCGTGACTCGCCCTTCGTCGTCCTTGGGCCAGACAAGGCCATCGGGACGCAAGGCATAGGCTGCGCGCACCACATCGATCAAGTCCCAGCGGCTGTTGCCGCCCTGCCACTCCCGTGCATAAGGATCGAAAAAGTTTCGATACAGGCTGTAACGGGTCATCTCGTCGTCAAAACGCAGCGTGTTGTACCCGGCCCCACAAGTGCCCGGCGCCGCCAGTTGGGCATGAACCCGTGTCATGAAATCGGCTTCGCTCAAACCCCGTTCAGCCAGACAGCCGGGCGTAATACCGGTGATCGCGCACGCCGCCGGATGAGGCAGGATGTCGTCGCTGGGCTGGCAGTAGAGATTGACCGGTTCGTCTATTTCATTGAGATCGAAGTCGGTGCGAATCCCCGCCACTTGCAGCGGGCGGTCGCAACGGGGGTTGATGCCAGTGGTTTCATAGTCGTACCAGAAGATCGAGGTCACGGGTTGTTCCTGAACTGAAGACCGGCGAAGTCTAGGCGCACACACGGCGCCCCGACCAGCAATCTTGTCATTCAATCATCTCTGACCACGCACTGTGCAATACATAGTTATGTCGTTTTCCCCCGAGAGGCTGCTAGCATCCGACGGACCAGGCCACATCAAGGTTGCCCATGCTCGAGACCACAGCACTGCAAAGGAACGCGACGCTGGCCCCGCCACTGGACACGCGGTATCACGTCGAAACGCCCGAAGGCATCGACTTGCCACTGCGTCCGGCCGGGTTGATGGTACGTGCGCTGGCGTTCGCCATCGACCTGGGTCTGCGCGGTTTGATCCTGGGCCTGCTGTTTATGGTGTTGGCGTTTCTGGGAAAACTCGGTGCAGGGCTTGGCTCGATTTTGCTGTTCGTGGTGAGCTGGTGGTACATGGTGCTGTTCGAGGTGCTCAATCAGGGCCGCTCGCCGGGCAAGCAATGGATGGGGTTGCGCGTAGTGCATGACGATGGCACGCCGATCGGCTGGTCCGCGTCCTTGTTGCGCAACCTGTTGCGATTTGTCGACATGTTGCCGTTCGGCTACTTTCTCGGGGCGATCAGCTGCCTGCAACATCCCTCCTTCAAACGCCTCGGCGACCTGGCCGCCGGTACGCTGGTGATCTACCGCGAACAACCGCTCACCCGACCGCAGTTGCCCGACGTCCCACCGCGGCGTGCAGCCTTCGCGCTGACGCTGACCGAGCAACGCGCCATCCTCGGGTTTGCCGAACGCCAAGGTGAACTCTCCGAGGCGCGGGCCAACGAGCTCGCCTCGATACTCGCGCAACCGTTGCAGGTATCGAAGCCACAGGCCAAGGCCGAACTCAACGGCATCGCCCGTGGCCTGTTGGGTCCCACATGAAGCAAAGCCTGTTCGAAAGTCGCCACAGCGCCGAATGGGAGCAGTTTGCACTCATGCTTGAACGGCTGGAACGAGGCAAGAGCGCCTCTGGAGTCGCCAGTTTCCCCGGCGATTATCGACGGATCTGCCAACACCTGGCCCTGGCTCAGGAGCGCGGCTACAGCAGTTTCTTGATCGACTCATTGCAGCAACAGGTACTGCGCGGGCATCAACAGCTTTATCGGCATCGCAGTCGACTGGGTGCCAACGTGTTGAGTTTCATCCTCGCCGATTTCCCGCGACTGGTGCGTGAGCAGTGGCGTTTCGTGCTTGCCGCCAGCCTGATGTTTTTTGGCAGCCTGATCGGCTTCGCGTTGCTGGTATATCTGTTCCCGGACCTGATCTACAACCTGATCCCGGCCGAGCAGGTCAGTGAGATGCAAAGCATGTACGACCCCGTCGCCGGCCACCTGGGACGTTCGGCCGAACGGGCGGCCAGTGAAGACTGGGTGATGTTCGGTTACTACATTATGCACAACATCGGCATCGCCTTTCAGACCTTCGCCAGCGGTTTGCTGTTTGGCTTGGGTAGCGCGTTTTTCCTGTTCTTCAACGGGTTGATGATCGGTGCGGTGGCCGGGCACCTGACGCACATCGGCTATGGGCAAACCTTCTGGTCGTTCGTGATTGGCCATGGCGCCTTCGAACTGAGCGCCATTGCCCTGGCTGGCGCCGCAGGCCTGCAACTGGGCTGGGCCTTGATCGCGCCGGGGCGTTTGCCCCGCGCCGAAGCCCTGCAACTGGCAGCGCGCAAGAGCGTGTTGCTGATTTGCGGGGTCATGCTGTTTCTGCTGATTGCGGCGTTTATCGAAGCCTACTGGTCGTCGCGGACCGGGCTCGCGCCGCTGACCAAATACCTGGTCGGCGCAGCGCTCTGGTGCCTGGTGGCGACTTATCTGCTGTTCGCCGGACGGACTCGCCATGCGCCTGAGTGATGCCACTGTGGTGATCCGCCCGCGCACGACCTGGGAAGCCATGGACCTGGGAGTGCTGCTGAGTCAGCGCCATCGACGCCTGTTGATGACCAGTTGGGCGATCGTGACCTTGCCGGTCTTCGCCTTGCTCACCTTGCTGCTGTGGGATTCGCCCTCCCTCGCCGTGTTCCTGTTTTGGTGGCTCAAACCGGCGTTCGATCGGCTGCCGCTGTACATCCTGTCCAAAGCCATGTTCGGCGAAACCCCCACGCTGAAACAGGCCTTGCACCAATGGCCACGGCTGCTCAAACCGCAACTGCTGGCCAGCCTGACCTGGCGCCGCCTGAGCCTGAGCCGCAGTTTTCTGATGCCGGTGGTGCAACTCGAAGGTCTGGCGGGCGAAGAACGCCAACAACGTTTGCGCGTGTTGCTGCAACGCAACGCGGGTGCCGCCCAGTGGCTGACGATCATCGGCGTGCATCTGGAAACCGCGCTGTGGATCGGCTTGATGGTGCTGTTCTACATGCTCTTGCCGCAACAGGTCGAACTCGACTGGGGCTGGCAGACCTTGATCACCGCCGCCACCCAAGACTGGCGCTGGCTGGAACACCTGACCAATACCTTTTACGTTCTGGTGCTGATTGTCTGGGAACCGATCTATGTAGCCTGCGGTTTCAGCCTTTATCTGAACCGGCGCACGCGGCTGGAAGCCTGGGATATCGAGCTGGTCTTTCGCCGATTGCGCCAACGCTTGACCAGCGCGGTTGTCACGCTGCTGCTGGCCGCGATCCTGCTGGTGCCGACGACGCAAAGCGTCTGGGCCGCCGAACCGGTTATCACGCCGGACAGTCCGCGTTTGCTGGAACAACCACTGACCAGCCAGACCTCCCGGGACAGCATCAAGGCCATCCTCGATCAGCCCCCCTTCAAGAACAAGGAAACGGTAACGCGCTATCGTTTTGGCGAAGACAAACCCGCCCCCAACACTGCGGACAATGGTCAAACGCCCGCATGGCTGAAGGCGCTGCTCAGCTTGATGGACAGCCAACGCTTTGGCGTATTGGCCAACCTGATCGAGGTGTTGCTGTGGGGCACAGTGATCGGTGCCATTGGGCTGTTGATCTGGCGTTACCGCGACTGGCTGCAGGCCTTCGTCAGCCGCCGACCCACGTTAAATCGCAAAGTCGCGCGGCCATTACCGCAGCAGGCATTCGGCCTGGACCTCAACCGCGAAACCCTGCCCGCCGACATCGCAGCCAGCGCCGAAAGCCTCTGGCAAACCAATCCCCGTGAAGCCCTCGGGTTGCTCTATCGCGCCCTGCTCAGCCACTTGCTGCACGATTTCAACATGGCGCTCAAACCCGCCGACACCGAAGGCGAAGTTCTTCAGCGCGTTGAACAATTGCAACAACCTGCGTTGCTGGCTTTCAGTAAAAACCTCACTGGGCACTGGCAGAACATGGCCTATGGGCATCGATTGCCCCCCGCGCATTTGCAACAGGAACTCTGTGATGGCTGGCGCGCGTTGTTCGGCCCGGGAGCGGCGCGTTGAACCGGCGCTTGTGGCTTTCAGTCGGTGCGTTCATCGCCCTGCTAGTGTGTGCGCTGAGCGTTTACCTGTATTTCAAGGCCATACCCTATCCAGCAGAAATCGATCACGGCCCATCCCCCGAAGCCCAAGCCAACCCCTATCTGGCGGCCGAGCATTTTCTGCGCAAACAGAGCCTGACCGTCAGCCATGCCAACAGCCTCGACATCCTGCCGACCCTCGAACCTCACCAGCGCAGTTTGTTGCTGCTCGGCGATCGGTCGAACATGTCACCACGACAGGTGGATCAGGTACTGAACTGGACCCGCGCCGGTGGGCGCCTTTTATTCGTCGCCGAAGCCCTGTGGGATGAGAAGACCGGTCAGAGCAATGACCTGCTGCTCGACCGGGTGCAGCTTCACCAGTCCCTGAGCAAAGACCTCAAGGAACCGCCGCCCGATCCTGTCGACGACCCCTACCCCAAACTGACCAAGCTCTACCTGGAAAACGAAGAGGCGCCGGCCTACGTCGGCTTCGATACCGCGTTCCACCTCGACGACCCGAAAAACCTCGCCCAGGCCTGGGCCAACAGCGGCAAAGCCACGCACATGATGCAGCTGACTCACGGGCTCGGTTCGATCACCGTGGTCACCGACGCCGACCTCTGGAAAACCCCGGCCATCGACCAGTACGACAACGCCTGGCTGCTGTGGTACCTGACGGCCGACACAGCCGTGACCCTGCTGTTCAATACCGATCACGACAGCTTGCTGACCTTGCTGTGGCGCTACTTTCCACAAGCCCTGGTGGCCCTGATCGCCTTGATCGTTTTCGGGTTCTGGCATGTGGGTGTGCGTAACGGCCCGTTGCTGGAGCCGGCTACGAAAGCCCGCCGCCAGCTTCAGGAACACCTGCGTGCCAGCGCTGATTTCATGCTCCGCCACAACGGTCAGCACAGCCTGTTGCAAGCCTTGCAACAAGACATCCTGCGTCGTGTCCGTCACCGTCATCCCGGTTTTGAACAACTCGGCGTTGCCGAACAATGGCTGGTGCTCGCACGCCTGACTGGCCAACCCACACGCGCCATCAGCCAGGCCATGAGCCCGCGACCGAAGCAGCGGCTGCCCAGCGCTGAATTCAGCCGTCAGGTCGCCCACCTGCAAACCTTGAGGAACGCCTTATGAGTGAACAGATCGAGCCCGGCACACAGACCCACGCCGCCCAGCAGCGCCAGCGCGCCAGCCAGTTGGCCCAAGCGATAAGGACGGAACTGCAAAAAGCCGTGATCGGCCAGAACATCGTGATCGACGATGTGCTTACCGCCCTGATCGCCGGCGGCCATGTACTGCTCGAAGGCGTGCCGGGGTTGGGCAAGACGTTGTTGGTGCGCGCCCTCGCCCGCTGCTTCGGCGGCGAATTCGCACGCATCCAGTTCACCCCGGACCTGATGCCCAGCGATGTCACCGGGCACGCGGTGTATGACTTGCAAACCGAGCAATTCAAACTGCGCAAAGGCCCGCTATTCACCAACCTGCTGCTGGCCGACGAGATCAACCGCGCTCCGGCGAAAACCCAAGCGGCGCTGCTCGAAGCCATGCAGGAACGCCAAGTCACCCTCGAAGGCCGCGCCCTGCCCATCGCGCAACCGTTCATGGTGCTCGCCACGCAAAACCCCATCGAGCAGGAAGGCACATATCCACTGCCGGAAGCCGAACTCGACCGCTTCATGCTCAAGGTGCGCATGGACTACCCCGATGCCGAGCAGGAATTGAACATGGTGCGCCAGGTCAGCCGCTCGACCCGGGCCGACATGCTTGATGTGCAACCATTGCGCACCGTGTTGCAAGCCAAGGACGTGCTGGCCTTACAGCGCATTGCCAGCGATCTGCCAATGGACGATCAGGTACTCGATTACGCGGTGCGCCTGGCCCGCACCACCCGGACCTGGCCGGGGTTGACCCTCGGCGCCGGGCCACGCGCATCAATCGCCCTGGTGCGTTGCGCCCGCGCCCGGGCCTTGTTGCGCGGCGGCGAGTTCGTGATTCCCGATGACATCAAAGGCTGCGCACTGGCCGTTCTGCGTCACCGTGTGCGAATTGCCCCGGAGCTGGACATCGAAGGGCTGGAAGTCGATCAGGTGCTCCGGCAATTGCTCGATCAAGTACCGGCGCCACGGCTGTGAACACCATGATCGAGATCCGCGTCGCCCCAAGAAAAGATCGCAGCTTGCGGCAGCTCCTACGCCGAATGCGGTCTCCTGTAGGAGCTGCCGAAGGCTGCGATCTTTTCAGCAGGCAACACGGTGTCACACCATGAAACCGTCCCGGCTGCTGCTGATCTGGCTCGCAACCCTGCTGGCCATCGGCATCGTGCTGGGCGCATTGCGGGCGCTGGACATCGCAGTTCCATCGAGCCTTTTGGCGATCAACTGGGGATTACTGTCAGCACTGCTGGCATTGGCGATCATCGACGCCATCCGCCTCAAAAACCTGCCCTCGCCTCACGTACAACGGCAAATGCCTGGCAGCCTGGCGCTCGGTCGATGGGGCGAAGTGCGACTGGAGGTCGAGCACGATTTTGCACAACCGCTGAACGTGCACATCTTCGACCATGTGCCGCACGGCCTGGACTTTGAATACCTTCCATTGTCCGTCGAACTGCAACCCGGCCAACAGAGCCAGATCGGCTATCGCCTGCGCCCACTCAAGCGCGGCCACTTCACCTTCGAACACTGCGAAATCAGCCTGCCAAGCCCAATGGGCCTATGGTCAGGCAAACGTCTACTGAACGTAGTCGACAACACCCGCGTCTACCCCGACTTCGCTCGCCTCTACGGTGGCCAACTGCTGGCGGTGGATAACTGGCTCAGCCAACTCGGCGTGCGCCAACGTCAACGCCGCGGGTTGGGTCTGGAGTTTCATCAACTGCGCGAATTCAGAGAAGGCGACAGTCTGCGCCAGATCGACTGGAAAGCCACTGCACGCCAACGCACACCGATTGCCCGTGAGTATCAGGACGAGCGTGATCAGCAGATCATTTTCATGCTCGATTGCGGGCGGCGCATGCGTAGCCAGGATGATGAACTGTCGCACTTCGACCATGCGCTCAATGCCTGTTTGCTGTTGAGCTATGCAGCCTTGCGCCAGGGAGATGCTGTGGGTCTGTGCACCTTCGCCAGCAATCAACCGCGCTACCTCGCGCCAATCAAAGGATCAGGGCAACTCAAATTGTTGCTTAACACAGTCTACGACCTCGACAGCAGCCAACGCCCGGCCGACTACCAGACCGCTGCAAACCAGCTATTGGCCCGACAGAAACGCCGGGCACTGGTGGTGTTGGTGACCAACCTGCGCGACGAAGACGACGAAGATCTGCTCACTGCCGTCAAACGCCTGAGCAAGCAGCATCAGATACTGGTGGTCAGCCTTCACGAAGAGGCTCTTGACCACTTGCGCCATACGCCGGTGCAAACCCTGCCCGAGACGTTGGTCTACTGCGGCACGGTGGATTATCTGAACGCCCGGGCTGAACTCCATGAGCGGTTGAGTGCTCATGGAGTATCGGTGCTGGATGCGCGGCCGGGGGAGCTGGGCGCGGGGCTTGTGACGCGGTACTTGAGCTGGAAGAAAGCAGGGGTGCTCTAATACCGCTCAGATCCTCTCTCAGGCTATGGCGCAACGACAAGGGTCAATTCTTTGAGCGAGGAGCGAGCCAATGCCTGAAACAGCGCGCTACCCGCTCTCGGGAATGTAAACCTGACCTCGGCAATCCCTTCGGCATTCGTTCGCACTGAGGCAAGTGACAGATTCAAATAGTTCCACGCTACCCGCACATGCTCCAAAGGAAGTCTCGTTTGCTGACCGACGACTCTGACTTCTATACGCGCCTCCTTACCCACAGCGTTTTGCGGTGAACGATTGGTGATGCGTTCGATCAGTGGAGTGTTCGCTGGATCGAATACATAAAAGATCAACGATGCCGACTCTCCCCAACCGGCACTCGCTACAAGCCTGTTCTCTCCCAGCTCAACCGGTTTGACAGTTATTGTCGCTTTACCGTCAGCATTGGTCGTCGTTGCTGGCAACAACTGCCCGGAAAGTATCCATGCGATTTTCACTCCCTCCAACGGCCTCCCGTCAGTACGGGATACAACCTTCACGACCGCATCGGCTTCCCTCCCCAAATCAATATCCGTATGAAGGCTCGTCAACGACTCAATCACCGGCACCACCCCGCCATACAACAACTGCATAGTGTCCCAGCCCCCCAAACCGCCTTTCACCGTGGCCGATAAAATGCCATCCCCCTCCGCAGAGAACGTAAAGGTCAAACTTGCGATGCCCTCAGCATCGGTCAGCGAAGGCGCCAACGCACGTCCGGCGAAATCCCACCAAACTTCGACTCCAGCCAATGGCAATCCGGTCAATGCAGAAACCACCTTGGCCTTGGCGTAAGCTTCAGACTCTTGAGGAGGCTCTCTGGATCCGGTCGGCTCATACAACTCAATGACTTTGCGTGGTTCATTGAGCGTGAAGGCCAGGGCTATTGAATCTGAATTGAGCTGATCCCCCACTGTCGCGGTTACGTTTGCTGCGCCAGGCGTGGTGGGGATAAAACGTATTTTCGCCACGCCGTAATAGTTGGTCACCGAAGTCACAACGCCAAGATCAGCGCTTTGCCAGCTCACCCTCCAACCCACCATCGGTTTGCCACTGATGGCCGATACCACGGTGACCTGCTCTTCCAGTGCCTGCCCCCAATCCAGTATTTGATGGACACGGTCGTGGATGAGGATTTTCAGCACCTGCTCCCCTGTGCCCAACGACATCGCATTGGCCGGCGACAGACTCGCCAGCCGCTGCGACGACAGGCGCAACGCAAAACTGCCGTCCTTCAGATCCCCCACCTTGAAGAGGTACTGCAACCCGGTGTCGTGGAACGGTCTGGGTACGCCGAGGCCTTGGGACAAGAAGCTGATGCCCAATTCGGCAGGTCCGGTAGCGGTCATCCCCAATGTCAAGTCATGACCGAACAATGGACTGTTACTTGAGGCCTCCAGATCCATGGAGTGTTCCCCTTTACGCCGTGGGAAGCAGGTTTTCTGGCCCCAGGGCTGGAACGGTTGTTTATCAAAACTAACCTTCAGCCCTGCCCATGGATCGCCTGTTATTGAAGCGACCCGCAGGACACGCTCCTCCTGATAGCCGTCATAGGAGCTTGTCACCGAGGCCTTTATTCGATTCTCGGGGTGGGCGGCTACGGGTGCGAAAGCAAAACCGGACCAGCCATCGACATCGGTTTTCACCACACTGGCCTGCCATGTCACCGGAACCTGATCAACTGCACGCCCCGTGAAATGGGAGAACACCCGAACCCATAGCCAGGCGGGATCTTGCCCGACCACCGGATCCACCGGCGATTCACGCACCGCCTCGATCCTGACTTTGTTATGCGCCAACACCATGGGATTGGCACTGGCGACAAACGCCAACTGAGGCAGGGCCAATGCCAAGGCAAACTGACCGGATTGCTGACTGGCGGTAAAGTCCAACTCCCACAATGCGCCCGCGTCGCTGAGGGGTTGAGGGAGGTTCAATGCCGGTTTGATGGTTGCGCCCAATTGATCGGCTGGCGTCCCCGACCAGGTCAGCGTTGCCATCAGCCCCACCAGCGGGCTCAGAGCATGGGGCAACACGTTAAAGCGGTGCAGCGCGCCTAGACACGGATAAAGCGTTTGACCATTGAACGTCGCCCGAATCTGATCCAGCACCAGGCTCATTTCTTCTGTCAGATCTACGGAGAGCAAGCGCCCGGACAACTCTCGTACAGCTGAAATGCCGTCAAGTCGCAGCTCCAGTTCAAACAGACTGCTGGTGCTCGAACTGACCTGTGAGACGAGTTTCCATTCCACACCGGCTGCCAAAAGAGGCTTCGGCGTTCCAAGGTCACTGGGCTCCAACCCGATATCAGGCGCGGCACCTCGCCAGTGCAGACTGATGGCTTTGCCGACCCACGGGCTACCGGGGGCCGGGACAACCTTCAGCGTATGGGTCTGGCCACGGCGACAGAGCACACCCAGCGTGGCCCGATCGACTTCCACACCATCAAGCAAGATCCTGACCTCGTTTTTCCAGGGGCTGGTCGCCAACGCCTTCACGTTGAACGGCCGCTCAAACGCGACGGCGTCCACATGGGCTTTGATGCTGGCCGTGACCACCAGATCCCCGGCGTGTTTCGGCGTATACAGCACACTGGCCCAGCCATCGGCTCCCGAGCGGGTCGCGACCCTGTCTTCAGGGGTTATCCAGTCAATCAGCGCATTGACGACCGGATCGCCATCGCCGCTGACCAGTTGGTGCACCACTTGTAGCCGCAACAAAACGCTTTCGTTTTCGTCCACCACCGGAAACTTGTTGGCCTCTCGCACTTCGCCGACCCTGACCAGGTTGCGCGCCAGCGACATGCGTTTTTTCGGTGAGGGCAACAGCAATTTCGAGCAGACCAGCGACAGTTCGAACTGACCGTCCAATCGATCTTCGCTCCTCAGCACCCAACCAGTTTCGACACCAGGCACCGGCACCGGGACTTCAAGCGCCGGGCTGACGGCCACGCCCAATTGTTCATGGGAGTCGCCGCTCCAGTGCAGCGCCAGCTCCGTGCCCAAAAGTGGACTGCCTGCGGGAAACTTCACGTCGAGGGGATAGTCCGTGCCCCGATTGGGGTAACCGGTTTTCTCCTCCCAGAGCGCCTCAACGCCGTCGACGACCGCCCGCACCGCCTTCCACGGATCCGTCGCCAGTACCTGTACCGCCAGTGTTTCAGTCACTACGCCCGCGGCGTAATAGAGACTTTCGACCGAGGCTTCAATCAGAAAATCGCCGGCCTGAGTCGGCTGATAGTCAAAATAGGCCCAACCTTCTTCATTGGTCACGGCAATCTCTTCAACCTGCTGACCTGCAAGCGTCCAGGTCACGGTACGCCCACTCAGTGATTGGCCGGTGTAATACGAAGCCACTATTACGCCCAGACGAACACTCTGGCCGTACTCCAGCACCGGGTAATAAGCCGCCTCGAGCACTTCACGAAACACCAACCGGTGATGCCCCAGCGACACACTCACTGGGTAAGCATCGGCGGTGTACTGGTTAAGCAATTGCATCGAAAACAGGTAGGGTTCCTGATCCCCGATCCACGGGCAATCGAGCAGCCAGTTATCTTCCAGTGAATGGTCGACGCCCCAGGCAGGCGTCGCGACAATCGCCCCGTCCGGGTTGTCGTCGCTGGTGATGGAAGCCTGGGTGCCCAGCCATGCGTTGTCCGGCTCGGGTTCGAATTTCAGGCGATGAGCCAGGCTCGCCGAGGCCCCCAGACACAGGTGCAAGGGCCCGGACGGAGGCACCGGCTCCTCGTCAAGCATCAACGTTTGCATCACTGCCGGTTCCAGATGCATATGGAGCTTGATACGGGTAATGCAGATTTTCGAGACATAGTCCTGGGGATCATTCTTCGGGCTGAACACACTGACCTGAATCTTCTCCTGACTTTTGAGCGGCAGTTGCAGTTCGACGTTGTACGGTGTTGGCAGGAAGTCCAACGGTTGCCCATTGGCCAGACGCCTCTGATCCTGATCAGGATCGCGCTGCTTGCCCGGTAACAGCTCGATGTCCAATGTGTCGTCGGGCGATCCATAAATGCCGATGCGCAGCAGACCGGCTTCGCTGTGGCGTGTCTCGCACAGAAAGCTCAGGAAATACCGCGCCTTCGCATCAAGGTCTTTGGGAACGATGAGGTCCTGCCTGACCGAAGACTCATTACCGGCCACCAGGAAACGCGTCATTTGACCGTCGTACATTTCTGCTTCCACGCCGAGCCAAGCCGGGTTGACCGGGCCTTTGACCCATTGGCTGAACCCCTGGGTGAAATCGCCATTGAGCACCAGGCTCTGATTGGCCTGAATGATCGGTTCACGCATGGCTGCCTACTCCCTTGAGCGTTTTGTTTTGCGCGGCGGTTTCGGCCTGAGTGACCATGTCCTGCACCTTGCGTGTGAAGGTCGGCTCGCCTGCTTTGGCCGTGTAACGAATGCGTACGATGATGTCCGTCAACGAGAGCAACATGGACAGCTGCGGCTCTTTTTTCTGCCACGGGAAGTTCAGGGCCCAGCGAGAAACCACGCCTGTGCATTCAAAAGGGTTGAGCAAACCTTCATCCGGCTTCATCGCGCTCATGCCGTTGGCGGCAACCCCCATCGACAAGGCCACTTGCTGGCCGCTGCGTAGATTGACTTGCACATCGGCAGGCGCAACACCGCCCTGCGGTTGGTGCAAGTACTTCACCGACTGGGCCGTTGCCTTGGTCGCGGTCATGCTGCTGATCTGCAGCAGCGTGGCACGCACGTCTTCGTAAGGCCCGGTCAGCACCGGCAGATCGATCTCGACCAAACTGATCTGTCGGCAGTAGTGGCCCGGATGATCGCGATCGAACAGCAACTGGGTGAGGCTGAATTCCAGAGTCCCCCTGTCCTGCAACTGCTGTAGCGCGGATTCCCAACTGTCGATGCCCGTCTGCGGATCGACCTTGTCTTCAAACAACTGCCGCAAGGAAATGGTTCTGACCAGCTCCAGCCGTCGTTCATGCCGTTGCAGGTATTCACGTTCCATGCGCAGCAAATGCCCGCGCAGGTGTTCGCCTGCCGTCAGGCCGTGGCGGTTGTCCAGCCACACCTGGGGCAAGGGAATGGCCGAGTCGTAGTCGCCGGTTTCGGCACTCAGCGAAGCCTGGGCATTGAGGCACAGGCTGACCACCGCATCGTAAGCCTGGTAGTGCAAGGCCTTGAGCTGACCCAGCAACCAACCGTACAACTCGGCATTGGTCGCACGTTTTTTCAGGAAGTTGTAAACGGTCACTGCCTGAGCGTTGGTCCTGAGGGTTTGTGCAAGGCTTGATCGGGCCGCGGTGACCGCATGAGTCTGCGCCGTGATTTGCTCATCAATGGCGCGGATCTCCGCCATGGCCTGATTGCGTTGCAGCTCCCATTCGGCGCGACGACGACGGTAAGCTTCAGTGGTGGCTTGTTTTTCCGCATCCAGTTGCATCACCGCCGAGGCAACGTCCAATCCGAAGCACACCGCATCGACAACTTTATCCAGGCGATGCCCACCATTGGCCAACCCAAAAACGTTGGGTAAAGAGGCAAGCACCGCGCCTGCGGGTTTGATGCTTGCGGACGTGAGCGCCATTATTTTTGACTGTTGCAGGCTTTCCATAACGTCGTATTCAACCGCTGACACGTTTTCGTCATAGAGTCGCGCATATGCCTCGGCCCGCTCCTGCGCCATGATCCGGCTCTGCCCCAGTGCAGTCACATTTGCTTCCAGTTGGGTGATGGTTTGCTCCTGCACGGTCTGGGCGTACGTTCCCAGTTCCACCAGATGGTTTTGCTGCATTTCTTCCTGTTCGGCCCGATCCCGTCGATCAAGCAGATTCAGTACCTGATTGCCGTATTCCTGCAGGGTCTGTACGGCGCGCAAAGCGGCCTCAAACGTAACGCGCCAGCGGAAAGCGCCCACCACCAGTCGTCCACCCATCGGTCGCGCAGTACCAACACCACCGACCGCCAAGTCACGCAGCAACTGATTGGGGTCTGTGGGCGGGCTGAAGAGTGGAATCTGCAGGGGCTTGCCGTCGAGGGTGAGGTTGTTGCGCAGGTTATGCAAACGCTGGCCGGGCAAGGCGAAGAGGTCGAGCAGTCTCTGATTGACCGGCAGTTCAAAGGGCTCGTTTGCCAGCAGCCCAAGCTGTGGCGCGGTATCGGAGGCGGCAGGAAAGTCCGCCAGGCTGAATTCAAGATTCCATTCAAACTGCTCAAGGGCCGGGCGCGACCCGCTCTTGTTCAATAGGCTCTCGACCGTGTCTGTCTGCCAACGGTTCACTGTGCGCGCCGAAGGAGCCTTGCCCATCAGAAACTCGGCCTGCACGTAACACAACTTGGCCGCCACCAGGCTGTCACGGGTGAGCTGGCGGTAATACCAGTCCCCCCAGGTCATCAGGTTGTTGACGTACTCGGTGAACACCAGAATCTGAAAATGCCTGGGCGCCGAATAGCCTATAGCGTCGGGATCGGTCGGCGCCTCGACCTCACACCCCAGATTTCCGGGACCATTCAGTGGCCGGCAGCGCCAGTACAACGGTTTTGGAGGTGCTTCAGGGTCAGCCGGCGCCTGCGGATCAAACAGGTAATGCAACCAGCTCTGCGCCTCCAGAAAGCGGTCCTCTGCGCGCAAGCGTGTAGCCACCAGGTGTGGCAGGTGAAAAAACAGCTCCCAGAAAAACAGGCCGTTGGCGCCGTTGAACGCCCCGTTCGGCTCATTGATCGGGCCCAAGGCGGGGGGCGGCTCGGCCAGGAATTGTGTGTCCCAGTCAAGCACGGCATCGACGGAAATGTTGGAACGCTGCACCAGCTCGGGGCCGAACAACGAGTTCAGACGGGCATATTCGAGTTTCAGCCCCGGCTGCTTGAGAGAGAGAAATTGCGCCGCATCAACAGTGTTTTTAAGCAGTGCTGCAGGGGTGAAGTCCGTGACGTTGATGATGGTCAGTTCAAATTTTTTCCGTCCGTAGGTTGTGGCAGCTCCCAATGTGAAGGTGGTCGGCTGCGCCCATGAACCTTTGGGGCGTCTGAAGACCTGCCATTCAGTGCTCCAACCACCAGCAATCGGGAAGCAAGCCTTGATCGGCTCCGGGTCTGCATCAGTTTTATCGACCAGGATCAACTCCAGCGGTGCCGCATTTCCGCTCAACCCCGTTGCTCTGCAAAGCCCCTGAACAACAAGAACATCATCGTCGCCAACACGAAATGCCACGGCTTGCAGATCCAGAAAAGGCGCCAGGCTGCCTTGCGCCTCTACAGTGGTGACAATGGACGGTTGATTCATCAGCGGGTGCTGAGCCGTCCCGGCGTCGACAAACCGATGGTTCGCCGCGTGCTCCAGCCAGCCGCCATCATCTTCGACCACAGGGCGGAACAGCACATCGCGTACAGCGAACACCTTGAGCGATTGCGCGCCAGCCTTGCCGTCGGTCAACAAAACACCCAGTTTGCCCTTGGGGTTATGCCGATCGGCCCACACTGTTGCAATCAACCGGGTTCCCTCGGTTTTATCCTCGTTATGCTCGGAACTGTGCATGTTCAGGGGAGCCGCCCACTGGCCGTTCTGCGTCATGAAGGCCAGATTGATGTCCAGTTTGTGCGGCAGGAATTCGCCCTCCTGCTGACCGGCCACCTTGTCGCGCCACTCGGCCCAGACCAGACACAACCGTCCGCTCCAGAACACTGGGCGAATATCCAGTACCTTCATCCCTGCGGGAATATCCACGGGTTGCCATTCATCCCACGCCGCAGGATTGATGGCGACACAGGTGGGAGAGAGTTCAACCTGCGCCCTGCGCCAAAAGTATTGACAGGGGGCAACCCGCTGGCGACCGACAAAGTAGTAATCCGCCCGAGCGGGTGAAGTACCGTCCATATAACAACTGATGACGTCCAGATTGCAGGTCTGTTCGAACGTTTGCAGATAATCGCGCAGGGCCGATTGAACGCTGTCTGTGCTCAGGCGCGTCTGATTGAGGTTGTTTTCAAGCGTTTTGAACAGGCTCGTCTTACGCTGCCGTACAAAGGGATTGATGAAATTTTCCGGGTAGAGCGCGATCAGTTGCAGCGCCGCCCAGTCTGGATAGTTGCTGTAGAGTTCCCAGGTGGCCAGATGCCGCTTGTCAAACAGATGCTTCTCAAACCCTGGTTCCAGCTTGCGATACACCGCGTGGATGTACTGCTGGGCGCAACTCGTCGCCTCGGCAACCCAGGAGCTCTGCACCGGATAGCTGTCCAGCGGATCCATGCGCAACAGTTCGAACAAGTCGGTCGGGGTTCTTAGAAAGTTGTAATCCCTGCCGCCTGATTCGTTGACTTGTCCGATGCAATACTCGACCAGCGCCGAACGGCGTTTTTCAAGCAGTCCGCCAATAGTGTTCAGTTCCATGATCCTTTCTCCTGAATGTATGAGTCGCGCACGCACGTCCAGCAAGTCAGTGCTTTCAGGCAGAAGTCACATCGCCGAACGTAATGGGTTCGAAGAGCGCTTTCGTTTCACTGCCCTCGCTGAGAACACTCAATGTGAATGTTCCGCCGGTAGGGCTGGAGACAAACACCCGTGTGAGCCCTTGCTGATTGGTGAGCGTCTGCTCGGGCCGGATCACCACCGATGCCCATTTGCTTGCCTCATCGGGTTCGACAGACCAGCGCACCAGGCTGTTTATTCCCGGGTTTAAATACTTGTCCATCAGCGTGGCGTAGAGCTCGACTTCATCACCTTGCGCCACGACGCCCAGCGGTACCGGCGACTTGAGCGGTGGCGGGAATGTCAGCGATGTGCTCTCGAAGAGAACTCGAATGGTGGGGGCGTACTCCGCCTCAAAAAAATCCAGCCAGAAGGTCGGGGTGTCCGTGCCCGTCACCTTGCCTGGAAAAAATTCCGCCTTGACCGTTCCATCCGTCCAGGTCGCTTTGGTAGCGATGCTGCCCAGCGTGGCGTTCCAGTAAACGTTGACCCCACTCAAAGGCTTTCCGGCGGCGTCCTTGAGAGTCACCGTAAACGTGATCTTTTCCCCCGGTTTGTTGGCCACCACCTCGGTTTTATCTACGGTACAGGTCATCTGGACGAGTTGCTTCAAGTCGCTGGGGAGCTGGACAACAGGCGCCCGTGCTTCGGACAGACTCAGCAAGGCGTGCTCGGCGGCGTCGGCATAGGCCTTCTTGTCAACCGCCTCCGGCAAATAGCCGATCAGGAAAATCGTCAGCGCATCCATGCCGCTGTGCGCCGACAGCACGCGGATGCGCATCAACAGATCCAGTTGAATCAGATTTTTCAGGACTTTGAGGTTGGATGAGTCAATGCGGCTGACACACTCGCGCACTTCCTGAACGCTCCAGCCAAAAAACTCGGCCAACTTGATGGAAGCCGCCTGCTGCGCCAGCCACAGCGCATCTCCCGAAACGTCAGGCAATGCGTTGACTTGACGCAGGTAGTCGAGCAGTTTCTGCGACGGCTGTTCGCTCAGTTCAAACGCCCGGGTGAGCGTCGAAAGGTAGTAGAGGGTTCTCACCGTGAACGCGTGTTTGTCGTCCTGATCCAGCCAGGCCTTGTGGCCGTAATCCAGATAGTCCTGTAATAGGACGGCACTCAGGCCCAGTTTCACCACGACTGCGCTACGACGCCGCACATCAGCCAACAACATGAGTAACGGATCCGGCTGTTCGTTGCGCCCCCGCACGGATTCGTCAGCTGTCAGGCCGGTTCGCTCAAGCACTTGCCGTAACAGCAGGTGCACCGTGGCGTTTGCCCAGTTCAGCACCCGTATCGCTTGCTCTGCATCAACGCCGGCATATACCGCCAGACACTCCTTGACCACCGACACCTGCGCCTCCCTGACCTGCAAGAGCACGCCAAGCATTTGCTCGACAATCGCAGCCCGCAATGTGGCATCGATGTCACCGAGACCATCCTTGACCGCCCTGTCCAATTGTTCCCGGGCAAACGTCACGTAGTCGGATTCCGATCCCGGCGGTGGCAGTACCAGACCATCTGCATCGACCAGAGCGCTCAACAGGTCCAGCCAGTCGGCAGCCGCCAGGGGTGGCACGCCGGCCATCAACAACCCGGCGTTGGTAAACAGCGCAACCGGCAGCAGATTGCGAACTTGCTCGAACAGTTGTCGCTCAGGTTCAGAGGCCACGCTCAAGGGGGCCGGTGCAGACACCTGTTGCAGCATCCACAGCACCGGCAGGTCACGATCCCGGCACCAGCCCACGCAGGAATGCAGGGCATAGATAAGGTTCAGTACATCCGGCGTGCCGCCCGGGGTCGTGTTGATTTGAGGCAAGCCGGCCAGGCCCTTGAGCCAGTCCTCCCCTCCCAGCAAGTTCAACATCAACACGCCTTCCACCGGAGTGATTCCCAGCAATCGCGGCAGTTTCACCAGACGGTAAAAACTGGAAATGACCGCCGGGCTGCGTTTGAGTGTTTCGCCCAGTTCGTGTGCCTGGGCAATCGCCAGGGCCAGGTAACGGTAAGTCTGCGGATCAATCCCCAAGCCGCTGCACAATTGGTTAACCGTCAAATCAGTCGCCCCCTCGACGGGCAACACCGGGAACGGCTGGTCATCCAGCTTCAAGGGTTGACTATAGTCACCCCGGTTATTGAAGACCTGATCAAACTGCGAAAGCGTTTCCCCGCGACCGTAAACCGACATTTCGTCGATAAACGCTGCGAAGTCCTGCGCCGTACAGCCATAGCGCTCGCGCAGTGACTGGAACAGGCCCAGCGCATGCACCACGTTGTCGGAAATCCACCAAGCGTCTTCATCCGCACCACCGCGCACTTCAGCTCTAATGGCTGCCACCAGCAATGCATCCACCTGATCGCTGGGCAGTTCCAGCCAGTTGTCCAGACGCACCTTGCGGTTCATCCGGTCATATCGGGCAAGACCCTCGGCTGTTGTGGGACTCACTGATAATCGATGAAGGAACGATGGGCCATCACCCGTACTGGTGATGCTGACAGCGGGTGCCACATTGGCATTGAGGTAAACCGAACCGGAGCGCTCGCTTTCCGGGTCTACGGGTGCAGCCCCGGCGTATGTCACATTGGCTGAACGTACGGGAGCAAAACCACGAACCGACAGCAAGGCCTCGATTCCCGGCGTATCAAGTTTCGTCCGTTCACCGAAGAACGGCACCTGATTGAGGTTTTGCCACGCCAGGCCTTCAGCACCGAAGTTTTTCAGGTAAAAGTCGTCCCTGTCCACGATCGCTGCGGGCGGTTCCGTCAGCAACTTGCGCTGGTAAGGCCCCAGTCGTGACGCATGGGCCAGAGCACGCCCTGCATCGACATCCCAGGCTCCGGTTTGCAGAAAGTAGGGGGAAGACAAGTCGATCATGTGCACAAAGTTGCCGACCGACAGACCGTGGTGGCGCGCGACGGCGTCAATGGATACCCAGTGCTGGTAATAAGGCAGTCCGTTCGGATAACGTGCCTGGATCAAGGCCTCTTCAAGATCTTGCTTCGGTCCATGCTCGGTGATGAATTTTTCCAGCACCGCAACGATGATGTCGACCGAGGACACCGCTTGATGCACCGCGTTGAAATCCACAGACAACAGCTTCAAGTCTTTGCGGCGATCATGCAGCGGGTATTTTTGCTCGGCGACGCCATAGGGCTCGATACGGTCGCGGATCCACCGCAACAGCTCGATCAGATACGCAACCGGCGAAGCGCAGGACTCCAGGGCATCCGGTGGGCATAGCTCATCAAAAGGTGTGGCGAACAGCCGCTCATAACTGGGCCCGGCAACCATCGACAGCAATCCACTCGAAGGCCCTGCTGCGTGCTGTCGGTTGCCCGTCAGCCTGTGTTCGATGAACTGGCGACGCACATAGGTGGCCAGGCTGTTGGCCCGGCGCAAAAACTGCCGGGAATCTTTATCGTTCACCCCGTATTCGCTGACCAGTGCCTGGACGCCCTTTTCCACCAAAGGAAAGATGGAGCCGCCCTCTTTAAAGTAAGCCTCCAGCTCGGCATGTTTTTCATCCTTAAACACCTGCTGAAACAGTTGCAAGGCAGGGTGGTCGCTGGAGTCGCGATCGCTAGAGTCAGCCATGATCAGGTTCCTTGGGTCGATAACGATCCTGAACAGCCTGACGAACCCGTCAGGCCATACGTTCTGTCAATGAAGATTTGGCGCCACAAGCCGGCCACCGCATACTGCCAGAAATGACAGTAATGATGACCGTTCATCAGGAAGCTTGGGCTCAGGGCTCCGTGGAAGTCCCCGGCAACACTTCGAAGCGTTTGCTTTCGACCCAGTCAGATATCGTTGCGCCGTCCGCGTTATCGGTAATGGATTGCTTGAACCGGCACCAATTGCCGCCCTGGGGCAGCGTCTGCGATGCCCCGCCTTGCCAGCCCCCGACGTTGACAGGCACAACAGGCGTCCACATTTGCTCAGGGTTATACCAACTCACCACTTGCCCGCTGCCCGGCCTGCCCTGGCCTTTAAAGCTGACCGGATGGCCGGGCCAGTGTCCGGCTGCCGGCAGGTCAAAAGCCGGCATAAACGTCCCCAACAGAACGGGGCGCTCGGGAGAGTCTTCTGAGTCGAATTCGCCATACGAGGCCACGGCCACCACACCATAGCGACCACCGGGCAGATCGATGTCCACCGTCACCGACCAGGTACGGTCCTCAAGCACCGGGCTTCGTCCCTGCACCATGCGCCCGGCGCCGGCCAGTTTCACCGCGACCGTATCCCCCGGCACGCCGAAGCCTGACACCACTACCCGCCGACCGATGTGCTCGCCCGTGGCCGGGGTTTCGATAAACGGTGCGGCCGGCACGACGCTATAGGTCAGTGGAAGGCTGTCTTTGGAACTCTGGGTTTCAAAGGTTTGCCGGGCCCGGAGGGTTTTGGTGCCGACCGGCAACGTCACTTGGCCTTCCCAGCGACCATCGGCGTCCACTGGAATATCCCTGAGCAAAGGCTCGTTCACGCCCTCCAGCAGGACTTCGACCCGCCCGCCCGGCATTGCTGTCCCTGACAGCTTTGAGGTTCGCGGCAGTTTCCCGCCTTGCTGCGGCACTTCGATGGCCGGTGGCAAGAGCACCACGTCAAAAACGCAAGGAACACTGCGCTCGGATTCCCGACCATTGCGCACCTGCTTTGCGTCGATGGTGTAGCGACGAAAATCCAGAGTCCTGAGATCAATCGGCCACTCACCGTTGCTTGTGAGTGTTTCGGGCGAGCCCAAATCCCTGCCGAACTGAGCATCACGCAATTGCATCGTCGCCCCGGCCATGCCGTCCTGCCCCCAAACGGTGACGTCACGGCCCACCTCCGAGTTGGCGGTGGGGTATCTGATCACGGGTTTGGGAATGGGTGCATACACCACGAAGGTTTTGGACGATTCCTGGGAAGTCTGCTCGGCGCTGACCTGGGTGACGGTGACGGTATGGGTGATTTCCGTTGCAAACGGCGTATCGCGTCGAAATGTCCAGGTGCCGTTGTTGCCAGAAGGACGATGCACCGTGGCGCTGTCACTGTATTTGACATTCACCACAGCACCTGGCCAGCAAGTACCACTGAGCTGTGGCGACAGGCCGTTCTCTACAGGCGCGTCGAGGCCGGGCGCCAAGGGCGGGATGGTGACTTTGACAGTGACATAGTTCGGCGACCATTGATCGCCTACGAACTGCTTGATATGCACAGGTCGTTCGAACGTCGGCCCCCACACCGCGGATGCCCTGCTCGACCACTGGCCGCCGGCCACAATCGCATCAGGAGCGGGATGGGTGGCACCGCCTTCGTCAAAAAACCTCACCGTGGCACTGGTAAAGCCTTTGCCCGAAAAGGTCGGCTGATAGTCGGTCGTGTACCTCACATCGCTCACATCCGGCATTCCCCTCGCGACGGCAAAAGAGAATGGTTGCGAGGTTATCCAGCCACCGGCATTGTCGGAAACCTTCTGCATCGCCGTCAGCTGATAATTGCCAAAAGGCCAGTTGGTTGCTGTCGTTTCCCATTGCCCTCCTGTTACCTGGACAGCAGGTGGCGCCGTTCCACCTGGCCCGCTGACCACGGTGATCTCGACCGTTGCGCCGGTATGGCCAGTACCTGAAAACTTCACGGTGGTTTCGGTCGGGAAGGTGACAGTGGGGGCGGTCAAGGCAGGTGGACGAACCTTGACCGCCCGAGGATCACTGATACTGGATGGGACACTTTGTAAGGTTTGTCGCGCGACAATCGAAAACGGACCAGGGGGCATATCTCTGGTGAACGTCGTAATGTTCCACTGCCCGTTCGGGCCTACGGTCCCCTGTCCGACCTTGAACGAATGATCTAGATCCTTGAACACCTCGACCATCGCGCCCGAAGTGCCACCACCTCCGGATATCGGCCCTCGCGGATCGGTAACAGCGCCATTACCCGGGGTGGTAATCGTTGGCTTGCCAAGCAAAATGAAAGATTGTGGCGGTGACCAATCATTCATATTGAGATGTCCCGCCGTTATCTCAACGGTACCGCCATTTGGGTAGTTGGCCAGATTGAACTCCGCATCCCACGTGCGATTAGCTTTAACCGTTGCCGTTGCGTGCAGAATTCCCCCGCCGGGTGTCATGACGTTTATTGTTTTATCCGGCGTGCCCCGTCCTTTTAGTGAAAGCTGGCTACCTACCGCCACAACCTCACCCGGTTTCGGGGAGTCGATGACCGGTGCCACCCTCAACAAGGTCACCGTCTTCTGATTGGAGTTGACGGAAAAGTAGCTTCCGATTTGCTGCCTGGCGTAGAACGTCAGGGGTTGCGTCTCGCTTGGCAGGGTGACAGTCGCCATCCAGCGCTCTCCTGACTGCCACACATCTTCTCTCAACGGCCGGTTATCAGCGGCGTTATAGACGATAATCGTGCTGCTGTTCACGGCACCACGTCCTTCTACCGTGAATTGTGGTGTCAGTATTTCTCCGGAAGGGCTGTCTATGACCGGTGCGGGTACTTGCAAATTGAGGGTGATGGAGGTTGCTAATGCCTGGTATACCTCCAACCGATAAGCACCTGGCGCATATGGTCCATTTAACGTAACACCCCATGTACTACCATTTATTGCAGCGGTCGTGCCTCCGACGAACGTCGTCCCGCTGTACAGGCTCACCAAAATGGGCATCGAATCACCAAGGCTGGTGGTTCCGCTGACCGAAAGAGCGACAATAGGTATCGTGGCATAGTCCTGAGGGGAACTAATGACTGCGTTAGTGGGTTCAACCCCTTCATCATATTTCTGAGACATTGAAACGCCCCTTAAAAGCAGTTATCAAACGTTGTTATTTAATACAACCGCTCAAGCAAACTCACAACCACACAAAAAAGAGAGTTTAACGGGGACAGGTCAATAGGCAGTCACGCTTGCCGCCATAAATTCTAAAAAACGTGATGCTGTTCGTTACCCCACATATTACCGTCATTATTTGTTCCATCGAACTGGCACATGATATTTACATACAACCCTGAAGAAGCAGCGACAACGTCAACATATTTTACATAGTTATGCCACTCACCATCCTGATGGAGTGAATCCGGTGACTTCTCGAGTTTTTCATTCGAGGACCTAACCCTAAAGTCCATGTTTGCCCGGTACCAATTCTGGTATCGGGTCGTCATCCTGTACCGTAAAGTTCTAGTGTGTATCGTGCTTCCATTCGCTGACTTTTTGTATTGATACGTCATCCATCCCTGCAACTGTGGAACACGAGAGTGCTGACAAAAAACTTCGGCCGTTGGTGCGCCCGCCCAAAAATCCTCGTTAAGTAGTTCCTCTTCACTTATTTCATTATTAACTTCGCCGCTCATTTCAGCACCCTCCAAATAAAAGCGAATTACACGCTGAAAACCTAACTCAATTCAGAAAGAGCGACCACTATCAGAACTGACAGTCATCAATATCAAAACCACATATAAATGGACGTTTTAATTTCGAATGAGCTCTGGACATCGGCTGAAAACTACAACGTCTTGCGCCTTTGCCTACAGATCCGCCAGAATCCGCCGGCTTGTGCACCTTGGCGTTGCCCCGTAACTTGATCCGCGTCGCTGCCAATCAGCGGCCGGGTTTAGTCGCCCGGGCAGGTATTACGAAAGGTGCATAAGCGTCATCCAGTCGGGTATTCCCTATCCCCGCACTCGATGGTGGCTGTGCGCAGGGCGCCCTCGGGCGCGCCGGTTTTTTCGTAATCCTTCCCGGTCGACTAACCTGCGTACAGCCGCCACCCCCTCGTTTAGTCGCGAGACGGTGGCAGCCCCATTAGAGGATTTACGTTTATGTTCAAAGCAACTCCAAATCCCCCAGAAACCGACCCGATTTCCCCCTACGCCTCCCTCGATTCAAAAAAGCTCCACGCCGCCGCCGAAAAGGCCCTCGACCACTACCTCAAACCCGATATCGAATCGCTGCGCTCATCCCAGGACCGTGCCATGAAAATGTTCACCGTCGTACCTGATGCCAACCCCGAAGCCCTCGCCATCCAGACCTACGAAACCTTTTCTTCGGTGAGCATTCTGCTGCTCGACCTGGCTGAAAGCCTGGACGACAAGCCGCGGCATCTGGCGATGGCGATTTATCAGATGAGTGAGATGGGGTTGTTGTTGGCGGAGAGGTTGCTGGAAAGCGAGCGGGCGATTAAGCCGACGTAACGTCAAGATCAAAAGATCGCAGCCTTCGGCAGCTCCTACAGGGATTGACGTTCGTCCGCGATAGTGCGGCGAACATCAATCCCTACGTTCATCCGCGTTACTGGCGGCGAATACGTTCAATGTAGGAGCTGCCGCAGGCTGCGATCTTTTTGCCGTTCAGGCAGAGGCCGGCAAAGGCTGAAAACTGAAGTACTGCTTCAGTGCCTCGACCAATTGCCCATATTCCGGCGGTGCCTGTTGCAGGCTGAAGCCGGCGTCATAGTGGTGAGGGGTTTCGTCCTCGTGGCACCACAGGCAGCAGGCATTGAGGTCGATCACCTGCTGACAATGGCCATCCATGGGGATTTTCAGGCGCAGATTAAAATCGGCGCCCACCATCATTGGCAACTGGCTGATCAACATCAGCCCGTCCTCGGACAGATTGCCCAGAAAGCCAATGGGCTTGTCGGTGACGCTGTTGAACACTTTGAGAAAATACGGCAGTTGATGCCGCTCGATCCGGCGGTCAGTGAACATGCTGATTTCGCTACGCAAGGCCCTTAAGCAGGGCCGCACTAATGCTTCGGAACGGGGCCTGCTCTACTGCTTTATAGGCATAAGCCGCGCTCTCCCCGATCCTGGTGCGACAGTCCATCCATCCGCTGCCGCTTACTGCTGCCGATCACAGGTGTTACCTCGAATTAGAAACAAGGCTCTAAACCGATCTATTCGACTATAGCTCACCGCCGCCGGTCAGCCAGCCGCTTCAATCAGAACCGGGTCGGGCGCACCGCCGCCGCACTGCGAGTCGGGTAATGCCCCAGGCTCTGCAAGGTTTCCAGGCGGGCACGGGCGCGATACGCGTATTCGCTCTGCGGGTACGAGGCGATGATGAACTGGTAAGTCTGGACCGCGTCGACAAACATTTTCTGCCGCTCCAGGCACTGGCCGCGCATCATCGACACTTCCGGCCACACATAAGGCCGTGCGCGGCTGGCGCGCTCGACCTTGGACAGTTCGAGCATCACTTGCTCGCAGTTGCCGCGCTCATAGGCGCTGTAGGCGTTATTCAAATGATGGTTCATCGACCAACGGGTGCAGCCCACAACACTGAGGGCAAGAACGGCAATGAGCACGAATCGCATGGGGGATCTCCTGTCTTGAGCTCTGTATCGACCCGTTGTCGGAAATCTTCAGGAGGGCTTGCTGCAAAGTTGTCGGGTTCAATAAAGAAAGCAATAAGTAGTGCAAACGAACAATGACTACACCCAAAGACCATAGTAGCCTCTGCTTGCGCTTGAACTCAGGAGTCTTTGCATGTCCGTCCGTCGTACCAAAATCGTCGCTACCCTTGGCCCGGCCAGTAACTCGCCGGAAGTTCTCGAACAGTTGATTCTTGCTGGCCTGGACGTCGCCCGTCTGAACTTCTCCCACGGCACCCCCGACGAGCACAAGGCTCGCGCGAAGCTGGTGCGTGACCTAGCCGCCAAGCATGGCCGCTTCGTCGCCCTGCTGGGTGACCTGCAAGGCCCGAAAATTCGTATCGCCAAATTCGCCAACAAAAAGATCGAGCTGAAGATCGGTGATCAATTCACCTTCTCCACCAGCCATCCGTTGACCGAAGGCAACCAGCAAGTGGTCGGCATCGACTACCCGGACCTGGTGAAAGACTGCGGCGTGGGCGACGAGCTGCTGCTCGACGACGGCCGCGTGGTCATGCGCGTCGATACCGCCACCGCCACCGAGCTGCATTGCACCGTGACCATCGGCGGCCCGCTGTCGGACCACAAAGGCATCAACCGTCGCGGTGGCGGCCTGACCGCACCGGCCCTGACCGAGAAAGACAAGGCCGACATCAAGCTCGCAGCCGAAATGGAAGTCGACTACCTCGCGGTGTCCTTCCCACGTGACGCCGCCGACATGGAATACGCCCGTCAACTGCGCGACGAAGCCGGCGGTACTGCCTGGCTGGTGGCGAAGATCGAACGCGCCGAAGCCGTGGCCGACGACGAAACCCTCGACGGCCTGATCAAAGCCTCCGACGCGGTGATGGTTGCCCGTGGTGACTTGGGTGTGGAAATCGGCGACGCCGAGCTGGTAGGCATTCAGAAGAAAATCATTCTGCACGCACGCCGCCACAACAAGGCTGTGATCGTCGCGACCCAGATGATGGAGTCGATGATCCAGAACCCGATGCCAACCCGCGCCGAAGTGTCCGACGTAGCCAACGCCGTGCTCGACTACACCGACGCCGTAATGCTTTCGGCCGAAAGTGCTGCCGGTTTGTACCCGCTGGAAGCCGTACAGGCCATGGCGCGCATCTGCGTCGGTGCTGAAAAGCACCCGACCAGCAAGACCTCCAGCCACCGTATCGGCACAGTCTTCGAAAGCTGCGACCAGAGCATCGCGCTGGCGGCCATGTACACCGCCAACCACTTCCCGGGCGTGAAGGCGATTATCGCGTTGACCGAAAGTGGCTACACGCCGTTGATCATGTCGCGCATCCGTTCCTCGGTGCCGATCTACGCGTTCTCCCCGCACCGCGAAACACAGGCGCGCGCGTCCATGTTCCGTGGCGTCTACACCGTACCGTTCGACCCGGCATCGCTGCCGCCTGAGCAAGTCAGCCAGGCCGCGATCGACGAGTTGCTCAAATTGGGTGTGGTCGAGAAAGGCGACTGGGTCATCCTGACCAAGGGCGACAGCTACCACACCACCGGCGGCACCAACGGGATGAAAATCCTGCACGTTGGCGACCCGATGGTCTGAGTGATCGCTCGCTGAAAAACAAAAGCCCCGCCATGTGAATGGTGGGGCTTTTGCATTCTGATCCGAAAGAGATGTTGTTCGGTCTGGCCTCTTCGCGAGCAAGCCCGCTCCCACAGGGGATTTGTGGGTGACACAAAACCTGTGAACACTGCAGATCCAATGTGGGAGCGGGCTTGCTCGCGAAGAGGCCGGCCCAGACAACGAAAAACTCAATGCCGTTTGATGAATCCGGACAACGCCATCATCGCTTCCGGCGAACGCAGCCGCTGGGTGAACAACGCGCCCTCCTCTTCTATTACCTTGCGCACCAGTTCCCGATCCGGTGCTTTCATCAATTGCTTGCTGATGCGCACCGCCTCCGCTGGCAACGCCTCCAAACGCAACGCCATCTCCCGCGCCTTGGCCAACGCCGCTTCGCCACTGCCCAAGGCTTCAGTCGCTATCCCCCACGCCGCCGCCTGCTCACCACTGAACGCTTCGCCGAGCAGCAACAATTGCGCGGCTTTGGCATGCCCGAGCAGACGCGGCAGGATCAGGCTGGAACCAAACTCCGGGCACAAACCAAGATTGACGAATGGCATGCGCAACCGCGCATCCGTGCTGACGTAAACCAGATCGCAATGCAGCAGCATCGTCGTACCAATCCCCACCGCCGCACCGGCTACGGCGGCGATCACCGGTTTACGGCACTCCAGCAAATTGAGCATGAAGTGGAACACCGGGCTGTCGAGGTTGCTTGGGGGTTGCTGAAGGAAATCAAAGATGTCGTTGCCGGCGGTGAAACACTCAGCGCTACCGGTGATCAACACCGCATTGATTTCAGGATCGGTATCGGCTTGTTTCAGGGCCTCGGCCAGGTGACTGTACATCGCGCGAGTCAGGGCGTTTTTCTTCTCGGGGCGATTGATGCGCAGGGTCAGCAGGCCGCGCTCGCGTTCAAATCGGATGGTATCGGGCATGGTGAGTCTCGCGTCGTTAAACGATGCGCTCAACCACGGGGTAGAAAGACATCCGCCAGCAGTTGATTGCGCGGCAAACCGGCCAGGTACAGGCGCCGGGCAAAGGCGTCGACGCTGTCGGGGGCCCCGCAGACTAAGGCCAGGGTTTGCCGCGAAACAAGGCGCAGTTGCGCCAAAGCCGCGGGCAACTCGGCCGCCGTCCACAGCTCGATGTTCAGGTTCGGACGGCTGGCGGCCATGGCTTGCAGGGGTTTGGCCAGATAATGTTCATCGGCATCATGGGCCAGATGAATGACACGAATGGCGCCCTGGTGATCCTGACGCAACGCTTCGCGCAAAATACCGAACAACGGCCCCAGACCGGTGCCAGCCGCCAATAACCACAGCGGTCGGGTGTACCAGTCCGGATCGTAATGCAGTGCCCCGCCGCGCAACTCGCCGAGGCGGATCGGGTCGCCGATTTTCAAGCAACGCGCCGCATCACTGAATTCCCCCGGCTGACGGCAATCGAGGTGGAACTCCAGAAAGCGGTCTTCTTCCGGCAGACTGGCCAAAGAATACGGCCGCGCCACCTGGCCCGCCCACAACACTAGATGCTGCCCCGCCTGATAGCGCAACGGTCGCTCACTGGTCAGCCGTAAACGCAAAACGCTGGGGCTCAGCCAATCGCTGGCGGCTACCTGAGCGGCAAGCCCGTCACGCAGCGGGTCAAAAGTTTCGATTTGCAGATCATCGACCACCTGGCACTGACAGGCCAGCCGCCAACCCTGCTGACGCTGCTCATTGCTCAAGGCATCTGGACGGCTGTCGCTGGGCAAGCCCTCGACACATTTAACCAGGCACGCATGGCAACTGCCGGCGCGGCAACTATAGGGCACCGACACGCCGTTCTGATTCAAGGCATCGAGCAGGTTGCTGCCCGGCGCCACCGTCCATTGGCGTTCGCCGACCCGTAACTCAGGCATCGACATTCTCCCAGGCCGCCGCGCAACGGTTACGGCCATCCCGCTTGGCGCGGTACAGCGCCTGATCGGCGCGGTGCAAGGCGTCATCCAGATCGTCACCCAGTTCCAGCAACGTCATGCCCGCCGACAGGCTGAGGTGACGCACATTGAGGCCGATCATCTCCACATCCATAAAGGCAACGCGCAATCGTTCGCAGCAAGCGGTCAGACGTTCGGGATCACAATCGGGCAACAGCACCACGAACTCTTCACCGCCATAGCGGGCCAGAATATCGCCATCGCGCAGGCAGGCGGTGGCCACCCCGGCGAACGCTTGCAACACCTGATCGCCGGCGGCATGGCCGTGAACATCGTTGATGCGTTTGAAGTGATCGAGGTCGATCAACGCCAGGCCATGCACCACATCGGTTTCCATGGCGTTCAACTCGCGGGAGGCCAGGCGCAGGAAATGTCGGCGGTTAAACAGCCCGGTGAGTTCGTCGGTCGCCACCAGGTCTTCGAGCTGGCGCATCATTCCGCGCAGGGTGTCTTGATGCGCCTGCAAGGCGAACCGCCGCTGACGCATACGCTGGCGCGACATCTGCACGTAGCGGGCATAAAACACCAGCCACCCGAGCACCACAAACAGCACGCACACTTGCAACAGGGCCAGCGTCGGATCGGGCAGCTGAAAGTGGTAGCCCTCCCACAAGGTGATGGCGCTGAAACTGAAAAACACCAGAAACGCGCAACGGGCGAAAGCCGTGCGCGACAGATGAAACAACCCGAACAACAGAATCAGCAGGTAAAACACCAGAAACGCGCCGCGTGCCTCGTCCAGATGGGCGATCAGCCAGGTTTGCCAACCCAGCCCCAGCAGTATTTGCACTTCGGTCAGGCTCGGGTCGGAAAAGCGCAGGTTGCGGCCGCTGGAGAACACCGCGAACAACGCCGCCTGGCTGAGCACTACCAACGCGCTACCGATCGCCATGCCGGTGGCGGATTCTTGGTAGTGACCGGTGAAAAACGCCAGCCACAGCAGCAGCAAAGCCAGGGCGTAGGTGCCAGCTGCGAGGGCAAAGCGTTTGAGCAAAAGCCGCTGGATGGCGTTATGGGTCAATCGTTGATTCACCGTGAGAAAGGAGGCTGCCCGAGTGTCCTACTCTACAAGCCGAATGCCACTTTAGTGGCGAGTCTGATAAATGACCATTCAATTTTTGGGGCAAAAAACTGGCGTCAAAGCCATGACCCGAGTTCGGGATACCCGTGGCGAGGGGGCTTGCCCCCGTTCGGCTGCGCAGCAGTCGTAAAACCTGCCAATGCGGTATGTGTGTGTGTGTGTGTGTACCAGAAAGAATGTCGGGGAGCGCTTCGCACTCCAACGGGGGCAAGCCCCCTCGCCACAGGCAAGCCCTCTCGCCACAAAATCAGGTGCGTGTACAGGCCATCGAGGCGCGGTATACTGCCGCGCCTTTTTAGCGTCGCGCCAGCATGCCCGGCGTGCCTTGAAAGGTGCTTGCAACCGACCGATGCACCCAAGCTGCAAGCACCTTATTGAATGTTCCCGTCTTTTAGAGGAGCGCGACTCATGACCGTGATCAAGCAAGACGACCTGATTCAGAGCGTTGCCGACGCCCTGCAATTCATTTCCTACTACCACCCCGTGGATTTCATCCAGGCGATGCACGAGGCCTACCTGCGTGAAGAATCGCCGGCAGCCCGCGATTCCATGGCGCAGATCCTGATCAACTCGCGCATGTGCGCTACCGGCCACCGCCCGATCTGCCAGGACACCGGTATCGTTACCGTGTTCGTGCGCGTGGGCATGGACGTTCGCTGGGATGGCGCCACCATGGGCCTGGACGACATGATCAACGAAGGCGTGCGCCGGGCTTACAACCTGCCGGAAAACGTCCTGCGTGCCTCGATCCTCGCCGACCCGGCGGGCGCTCGCAAAAACACCAAGGACAACACCCCGGCCGTTATCCACTACTCCATCGTTCCGGGTAACACCGTGGAAGTGGACGTGGCGGCCAAGGGCGGCGGCTCCGAGAACAAGTCGAAAATGGCCATGCTCAACCCATCCGACTCGATCGTCGACTGGGTGCTGAAGACCGTTCCGACCATGGGCGCCGGCTGGTGCCCACCGGGCATGCTCGGCATCGGCATCGGCGGCACCGCCGAGAAAGCCGCCGTCATGGCCAAGGAAGTGTTGATGGAGTCCATCGACATTCACGAGCTGAAGAAGCGCGGCCCGTCCAACCGTATCGAAGAGATGCGCCTGGAACTGTTCGAGAAGGTCAACCAACTGGGCATCGGCGCCCAGGGCCTGGGTGGCCTGACCACCGTGCTCGACGTGAAGATCATGGATTACCCGACCCACGCCGCTTCGTTGCCGGTGTGCATGATCCCCAACTGCGCCGCCACCCGTCACGCCCACTTCGTGCTCGACGGTTCCGGCCCGGCTTCGCTGGAAGCGCCACCGCTGGACGCCTACCCGGAAATCGTCTGGGAAGCAGGTCCGTCGGCCCGTCGCGTCAACCTCGATACCCTGACACCGGAAGAAGTGCAGAGCTGGAAGCCGGGCGAAACCGTCCTGCTCAACGGCAAAATGCTCACCGGTCGCGACGCTGCGCACAAGCGCATGGTCGAGATGCTGAACAAGGGTGAAACCCTGCCGGTGGATCTGAAAGGTCGCTTCATCTACTACGTCGGCCCGGTCGATCCGGTCGGTGACGAAGTGGTTGGCCCTGCTGGTCCTACCACCGCGACGCGGATGGACAAGTTCACCCGTCAGATCCTCGAGCAAACCGGCCTGTTGGGCATGATCGGCAAATCCGAGCGCGGCCCGACCGCAATCGAAGCGATCAAGGACCACAAAGCCGTTTACCTGATGGCTGTCGGCGGCGCGGCTTACCTGGTGGCGCAAGCCATCAAGAAATCCCGCGTGGTAGCTTTCGCCGAACTGGGTATGGAAGCGATCTACGAGTTCGACGTCAAAGACATGCCTGTGACCGTTGCGGTCGATAGCAAGGGCGAGTCGGTGCACATCACCGGCCCTGCGATCTGGCAGCAAAAGATCAGTGAAAGCCTGGCGGTAGAAGTGCAGTAAGCACCTCCCTCACTGCCAAAAAGGCCGGGCCGTCTCCCCAGACGACCCGGCTTTTTTTTTGGATATCGATTTAACCCTTCGATCTAAGCAGCCACTTCGACCAATCCATTCGGTCTAGAAAAAACAGTTCTACCTGTCAGATCTGACAGGTTACGTTTCGCCTCCATCTTGATAGCGTTGATCCACCCACGCCCTACCGCGTGCGCACTGGATGAAACCCATGGCAGATCAAGACCTCAGCATCACGACGCCGTCCATCGCGAAAAGCTCATCGATCGCCACGATCGGCAAGAGTTGGGGCGCCGTGGGCCCGACGGGAGCTTCGGGGTTTGAGCTGCCGATACCGAATTCCTCAGGGCGGGGTTGGGATCCGCAACTGTCACTGACTTACAGCAGTCAGGCCGGTAACGGGACGTTCGGCATTGGCTGGAATCTGGGGCTCGGCCAGATCAGCCGCCGCACCAACAAGGGCGTGCCGCGTTACACCGACCATGACGAGATCATCGGCCACGATGGCGAAGTCTGGATGCCCGAGCTCGACGACGAGGGCGAGATCGAATCCCGCACCGAAAGCAGCTACAACGGAGTGGGCGTCGGCGAGCACACGGTGGTGCGTTACTGGCCACGAGTCGAAAGCGACTTTGCCCTTCGCGAACGCTGGCAACCCCAAGGTGATGTTCCGCCATTCTGGCTGGTGCATGGCAGTGACGGCTCGTTGCATGTCTATGGCAAAACCGCGGCTTCGCGCCGCTCGGATCCCGACAATCCGTTACACGTCGGTTCCTGGCGGCTCTGCGAGAGCATGAACGCTCACGGCGAGCACATCTGCTTCGATTACAAAATCGATGACCAGGATCCCGACCCCATCCATGACTACCGAGCCCAGTGTTACCTGCACCGGGTGTTCTACGGCAACTTCACGGCCAACCAGAATCTATACGCCTGGACAGTGGAAAACCCCGCTGAGCTGGATTGGCATTTTCATCTGCTGTTCGACTATGGCGAGCGCACCCGGTCGCTGACAGAAAAACCCGTGTATGACGGCGCCACGCTGCAACCTTGGCTGACCCGCCCCGATCCCTTTTCGACCTATGGGCAGGGTTTTGAGGTGGGCACGCGCCGACTCTGCCAGCAGGTGTTGATGTTTCATTATTTTCCTGACGAGTCAGGCGACAGAAAGTTGCTGGTTCGACGCCTGCTGCTCGAGTATTCGAAGAGTACACCGGCATGGACTTTCAGCCAGATAACCGCGGCTCACTATCAAGCGTACGACACCAGCGGTGCCGTGGAAAACACCCCACCGGTGGAATTCGATTATTCATCCTTCGTGATCAATAAAACCCCCGCACGGCTGCTTGAGCTGGACAATATGCCGGGCATCGAGGATGGCCAGTATTACCAGTGCGTCGACCTGTATGGTGAAGGGGTGCCGGGTTTCTTCTGCCGCTATGACCAGTGCTGGTACTACCGCGAACCCCTGCGCGCCGCATCGGGACCTGATGACATCGGCTACGGCCCTTGGGCAGCACTGAACAAAATTCCCGTCGCGAACCGCAACGCACCCGTGCAACAGATACTGACTGATCTGACCGGCGATGGCCGCCTGGACTGGATCACCGTGCAACCAGGCATGAGCGGCTTTCGCACGTTGAACTCGGATCGCAGTTTCGCTGAATTCATTCCGTTTACCGCGTTCCCGGTAGAGTTTTTGAATACCCTTTCGCAACTCGGCGATCTGTCTGGCGACGGGCTCAGTTCGCTGGCATCGATCGGCCCGCGCTCCGTGCGCATCTACGCCAATCGTCGCGAGGAAGGTTTTGCCCGGGGCGAAGAAGTCGAGCATAAGCCGGTAGATGACCGGTTACCGCTGTTCAGCAATTCCCCCAGCGAACTGGTGTTGCTGAGCAATTTGTTGGGCAGCGACATGAGCGAGCTGTGCCGCATCCGGCATAACGAAATCAAATGCTGGCCAAACCTGGGGCACGGCAAGTTCGGTGAGGGACGGGTGATCAGCGCCCTGCCGTTCGAGTATGGCGAATTCGATTCTGCACGGGTGCGGATCGCCGACCTCGATGGCTCCGGTGCGCCGGCACTGATCTATCTGAAATCCGATGCGTTCGAGATTTATCTGAACCGCGGCGGCAACGGGCTGGAGCAGATACCCGTCACCGTGCCGTGGCCCGAGGGCGTGCGCTACGACCGGCTGTGCCGGGTCACCTTCGCCGACCTGCAAGGCCTGGGCTGTGCCAGCCTGATCCTGACAGTGCCGCACATGAAGCCGCAGCACTGGCGTTACGATTTTGTGTCGGCCAAACCCTATCTGTTGACGGCCAGCAACAACAACATGGGGTGCAGTACCCGGGTGGTCTATCGCAGTTCCGCGCAGGAATGGCTGGATGAAAAACCGGCCGAAAACCCGGTGTGTCACTTACCGTTCCCCGTCCAGGTGGTCAGCAAACAGCTGCAGCTGGACGAAGTCACAGGCAACTGCCTGACCCAATCGTTCAACTATCGCCAGGGTGTTTACGACGGCCGGGAACGCGAATTCCGCGGCTTTGGCCAGTTGCAACAAACCGACAATGAAACCGCCACCGGCGACGACGACCCCGGCTTCACCGCGCCCGTGCGGATGTGTACCTGGTTCCATACCGGTCAGGCCATGGACAGGCCAAGGGATGGCTATTTCAATCGCGACGCAGAGGCCTGCCCACTGGGCGACACGTTATTCAGCCGCTATCACGCCAATGATGAATGCGACGAACCGGTTACGCCGCCCGACGCCACCACGGAGTACGAAATCGCCCGAGCGCTGGTAGGCTCGATCGCCAGAGCCGAAATCTGGGCTGCCGGGGACAACCCGGCCACGGCTCAGCCGTACTCGGTGGAGGAACACCGCTACCTGGTTCGCGAAGTACGGCCCAGAGATCAATATGCCGCTGCGGTGCTGCTGCCATTGGCGCTGGAGAAGATCGCCTACCAGTACGAACGTTTTATCGACGACCCGATGTGCCAGCATGGCGTGACCCTGTGCTGGAACGGATACGGCTTGCCCACCCATGCCGTGACCGTCAACCATGCACGCCGCCGCACCGAGTCGGACACGCCGCCCTTTACCGACCCCGATCAACAACAGTGGTGGCGCGACGCCCATGACGATGCGCAACAGTTTTACTACCTGAGCGAAACCCGCGCCCGGTTCATTGATCCGGATGAGGATCCGCAGCACTGGCGGCTGGGGTTGCCGTGGCAGCAACGCAGCAATGCGTTGGTGCTGCCCAAAGGTTCGCTGCCCGCGGGCCTCGCGCCGAATCAGGTTTCATATGAGCAACTTACGCAGCATCAGGGCTCACCCGAGTGGAATGCCCAACGAGTGCTGACGATGCAATCGGTTCAGCGTTACCTCAAGACCGCCGATCAGTCGCTTCTGCCCGAAGGCCGGGCCGAGTTCGAAGCCCTGGCCGGCCCGCTGGAAGTGGCACAACTGGACAAGACCGCGCTGGACGCCTACAGCAATCTGCCACCGCCCTTCGACATCCGGACCGAACTGGCCAGCATCGGTTACACGCCCATGCCATTGCTGTTCGAAACGCCCTCCCCGACAGATGACTTGTGGTCCGCCCGCTACGGTTTCGCCAAGTACGACAGCGTCGACCGTTTTTTCAAAGTGCGCGAATATCACGAGACCCCCAGCCACGGAGTGACCAAGGCCGAATACGATCCCTATTGTCTGGCGATCATCAGCGTCGAACTGCCGGACGGCTGTATGACCCGGATCGAATACGACTACCACGCGCTGCAACCGGTGCGCATCATCGATGCCAACGACAACGTTCAGGAAGCCATTTACGAACCGTCCGGACAGCCGTTGGCGATCAGTTTCTACGGCACTGAAGAGGGCATCGCCGCTGGCTTCAGACCGCTGAGCGAATTTGTGCGTCCGGTGGATCATCACCCGGATCCAGCCATCGAGAACCCGGTGGATGCCATACAAAAAGCCGCCAGCACGTTGCGTAAGGATTTGTTCAGCTGGATGGGGCAATTGCCACCTACCGTCAGCCTCGAACAACTCGCCGAATGGATCGCCAATGGTTATGTCCTGCCCAGTGGGCACATCTGCGCCAGCGCCCGTCAGCGGTTGCGGCAAGGCACCGACCTGACCGTGTCGAAACAAGCGTTGAGCGAGCTCATCGCGACAGTTCATCGCGAGCCGGTGCACAGCGTCGTCCTCAGCGCCGACCGTTATCCCGACGACCCTGTACCGGCACAGATCCAGATCGTCAAAGCCTGCGTGGACGGCTTCGGCCGGTCGCTGCAAACCCAACAACTGGTCGAACCGGGCATGGCGTATGCGGTGGCCGCCGATGGCTCGTTGATCGTCGACCGGGGCGAGTTACGCGAGGAGCTCGCCGCCACGCGCTGGCGCATCAGCGAACGGGTCGAATACAACAATAAAGGTCTGCCGGTTCGACAATTCCGGCCGTTTTTCGCCAATACCCATGGCTACGTCAACGACCATTCCCTGCATAAACGGGGCTATTTCGATCAACTGTTCTATGACGTGCTCGGTCGCCCGATCAAACTGATCAACGCCAAAGGGTATTTCTCCCGCGAGACCTATCATCCGTGGTACCACATCAGCGAAGACTTCAACGACACCGATGAGCCACCCCTGTCGGCGGAACCGCAGGGGTCGTGCCCATGACAGCCAGTGTCCATCGGCGCACGCCCTCGCTCACGGTAAGTGACAGTCGAGGCCTGCCCATTCGCCAGATCGCGTATCTGCGCACCGTCGTCGGTGAAACGGCTACCGCCCTGGTGAGCCGCCAACAGTACGATGCAGCTGGACGCCTGGTGGCGCAATGGGATCCGCGCCTGACCAGACCCAACCTCGCCACCGTTTATGGGTTGCGCGGTGCCCCCTTGAAAGTCGATAGCGTCGATGCCGGTTGGCGTTTGAGCCTGCCGGGGCTGGCCGGGCAGACGCTGCAACGCTGGGACGCCCGCGGCAGTCATTGGCGCACGACCTACGATGATCAGTTGCGGATGGTGGCCGTCGAGGAAAACGCACAACCAGACGTCGAAACCTTCACTTACGCCGATACCGCAGCCGGCGCCGGCCACAACCTGCGCGGCCAGTTGCTCGAACAAGTTGATCCGTCAGGCACCTTGCGCCTGAACAGCTACGGCCTGCTCCGCCAGCCGCTGCGCGAAACCCGCACCTTTGACGATGCCAAGGCCTTTGTCAGCCGCCGCACCTACAGTCCGCTGGGCGCCGTGCTGGAACAGACCGATGCTGGCGAGCACCGGCAACAATCGTGCTACGACCTCGCTGGGCAACTCAAACAGGTTCAGTTGAAGATCAACGGGCAAACCGACTGGCAGCCGGTTTTGGAGGGCGCGCAGTACAACGCCGCCGGGAAAATCATCGAACAACAGGCGGGCAATGGCGTGATCAGCCGCTGGAGCTACGACCCGGCCGACGGGCGTCTGCAGCGGCAACACGCGCAAAAAGATCAGCAGCCCACCCTTCAGGACTTTGAATACGTTTACGATCCGGTGGGTAACATCACCCACATCCTCGACCATGTCTTCTCTCCCAGCCATTTTGCCAATCAGCGGGTCGACGGCCATCGCGAATTCAGCTACGACTCGCTGTACCGACTGCACAGCGCCAGCGGTTACGACGACGGCCCGCCCGCAGACATCCCGGGCCTGCCACAGCCGACTGACCCTCAGGATCGACGCAACTACACACAGACTTACCAGTACGATCATGGCGACAATCTGATCAAGCTCAGCCATGTACGCGAGGGTGCCAGCCACACCCGCCAGATGTTCATCGACCCTGTCAGCAACCGTGGCGTGCGCTGGACTGAGGGTGATCCCGACCCGCAGTTCGACACGCTGTTCGACCGCCACGGCAACCTCCAGGCCTTGCAGCCGGGGCAAGGCCTGCGCTGGAACGCGCGCGATCAACTGGCATCGGTAACGCTGGTCCATCGCGACAACGGCCCCAACGACGAAGAGCAGTACCGCTACAGCCAAGGCGCGCGGGTCTACAAACGCCATGAAACCCATACCGCCACCACCCGCCATTTTCACGAAGTGCGCTATTTGCCGGGACTGGAGATCCGCACCCGGGACAACGGTGAGGTGCTGCACGTGATTATCCTGGGTAACGCCCGCTGCTTGCATCGGTTCGCCGGCAAACCGCTGGACATCGACGCCCATCAGCTGCGTTACAACCTGGACGACCACCTGGGCTCCTGCCTGATGGAACTGGATCAACAGGCACGACTGATCAGCCACGAAGGTTATTACCCGTTCGGCGCCACGGCGTGGATGACGGCACATTCGTCGCTGGAGGTCAGTTACAAGACCGTGCGTTATTCGGGCAAGGAAATGGATGTCAGCGGCTTGTATTACTACGGGGCGCGTTATTACGCGCCGTGGTTGCAGCGCTGGGTCAGCGCCGATCCGGCGGGGGATGTGGACGGGCTGAATCTGTACGGGTTTGTCGGCAACAATCCGTTGTCGTACGTGGATCCGGACGGCAGCCAGAAAGAGAAGCGCGAAATCGTCGATTACTCAAAGTTCATTACCGTACTCGGTGGCTATGCCGCCACCACACTGGACCAGATGCTCAATGTTGCCCATCAGCAGAATATCGGTAAGGAACTGCTGAAAAACCTGGTGGGAGAATCCATCAATGCCGGGATCGGCTTCGTCGGCGGCTATTACGGCAGCCAGAACTTCGACTTTCTCCTGCCCGATGACCTGCATGTGGCCAACTTCACCCTGCAGAGCAAACCCATGTATTCGCAAGGTGTGGTTGGCGGGAACATCGGCGGCGATATGGCGGGAGGGACAATCGCTCCCTTCACTCCGGCCGCAAGCCTGATCAGACCACTGATTCCACAAACGTCGGCGATGACCATACAAGCCATTGATCAAGAGGCCGGCATCAGCACGTCAGATGATTCGACGGACCGGGTGCAGGAAAGTGTCGGTTTCTTTCTGAACCGTGTCGTCGGGTCAGTGGTGCCGGCCGTCAGTGTGGCGCTCAACATGGGCTCCCGGGTGCAGGAAGCCGAGGACATCAAGAATCGCCTGGACCCGGTCAAGATCCAGAAGATCGAAACGATGCTTGAGAGCTGGAAACAAACCATTGAAGAGCGCTCGGCAGGCGTCGAAATGGCGTATGGCCGCTTGAAGCAGGAAACGGTGAATCCAATCGACCTGATCCCCAATGTGACGCACATGACCGACAGGTCAAATTACCAGCCCATCCGACGCAGTACCTTGCATCAACAGGGCAAGGCTGTCCTGGGGATGATCGAAAGCACCCAGACAATCGTGTCCTGGTACAAGGAAGATGGCACCACAGATAACCAGTACCTGAAGAAACAGGCACGTGAGAGCAATCGCGCGAACCAGCGACGTTGAGTTCGAGCCACAGCCCTTGAGCAAAAGGTTGCGACATGAGTCCACTGATGCATTGGCACACTCCGGAAATCACAGCCAGAGACCCTCGCGGGTTACCGGTGCGCCATGTCGCCTATTTGCGCAACGTACTCGATGGCCCAGTGCAGTCACTGATTTCCCGTCAGTCGCACAACGCCGCCGGCCATCTGGTCGAACAACGCGATCCACGGTTGGCCGAAGCTCCCTCACCGGCCAACCAGCAAACCATCCATCGCCTTGACGGCATGGCACTTAAAATAACCAGCGTCGATGCCGGCTGGCGGCTGAGCCTGTCGGGCCTGGCCGGGGAAGCGCTTGAGCGCTGGGACGCACGCGGCAGTCATTGGCGCACGACCTACGATGATCAATTACGCGTGACGACGGTCGAGGAAAATGCACAACCTGATGTCGAAACCTTCACTTACACCGATGCCTCGGCCGACGCCGGTCATAACCTGCGCGGCCAGCTGCTGAAACAAATAGATCCGTCTGGCAGCTTGTCCCTCGATAGCTACGGCCTGCTGGGTCAGCCGCTGCACGAAACCCGCACCTTTGACGATGCAAAAGGGTTTATCAGCAGCCGCACCTATAGCCCAATGGGCTCGCTGATCACCCAGACCGACGCTGGTGGCCATCAACAACAGATGCGCTACACCGTCGCCGGGCAACTCAAGCAGGTTTTCCTGCGACTCGCGAATCAAAGCCAGCCAAAGCCGATTCTGCAGGAGGCCCGGTACAACGCCGCCGCGCAAATCGAAACGCAGACGACCGCCAACGGTGTCGTCAGCATCTGGAGCTATGAGCCTGCCGACGGCCGCCTGATGACGCTCAAGAGCGGCAAGCCTGGCGAGACGTTACGACAAAACCTCGCCTATCACTATGACCCGATGGGCAATGTGTTACGTATCGAAGACCACAGCCTGGCAACGGTGTACTTCGCCAACCAGCGGGTCGATGGCCATCGCGACTTCACTTACGACTCGCTGTACAGACTGACCGGCGCCAGCGGTTTCGAGGCGCAAGTGCCCAATCTTCAACCCGGTTTGCCAGAACTGATCAGCCCCATCGACCCGGGTCGTCGCTACCATTACCGCGAACAGTACGACTACGACGCAGGCAACAATCTGACCGAACTGCGGCATGTTCGCGAAGGCAATACTTACACCCGGCGGATGCGCATCGATCCCCATGGCAACCGTGGCGTGAGCTGGGAGCAAGGTGATCCGGAGCCGATTTTCGACGAACGCTTCGACCGGCATGGTAACCAGTGCTACCTGCAAACAGGCAGCCAACCGCTGATCTGGAATGCCCGGGATCAACTGGCCAAAGTGACGTTGCTTACGCACAGCAACGGCCTGCCAGACGATGAAGAAACCTATCGCTACAGCCAGGGTGAACGGGTCTACAAACGCCACGTGACCCATACGCCGTCAATCACCCATAGTCGTGAAGTCCGTTACTTGCCGGGGTTGGAGATTCATGCCCGCAGCGACGGTCAGACGCTGCACGTCATCACCCTGACACTGGGGCTGAGCAGTACTCGCTACCTGCATTGGGCCGCCGGTCAGCCCGTTAATATCGAACCCGATCAATTGCGCTACCACTACGATGACCACCTGGGGTCGTGCAGCGTGGAACTGGACAGTCATGGCGCACTGATGAGCCTTGAGGCTTATTATCCGTTTGGCGGCACGGCGTGGTGGGCGGCGCACAATGCAGTGGAGGCCGATTACAAGACGATTCGCTACTCCGGCAAGGAAATGGACCTCAGTGGCCTGTACTACTTCGGCGCGCGTTACTACGCGCCATGGCTATGGCGCTGGATCAGCGCCGATCCGGCGGGTGATGTCGATGGCCTGAACCTATATGCGATGGTCAGCAACAACCCACTGCGCTACATCGACTCCATCGGCGCGAACCTGGAAGAAAGCGCGGCCCGCCAACAGATCACCGAGTATTCGAACCTGCTGTCGCAAGTGAACAGCGAGGTGAAAAAACTCAACTATCAACTTTATAACCTCACCCGTACCCGAGACATTTACAAAACCGGAGCCAAGAAACTGGCGTTTAGCGTGGTGACATTCGCCGTCACGATCAAAGCCGGAGCCTTCGGTGCCGTGATCGGGGGCGGAGCCGCCAGTGTCACCGGGCCGGCGGCACCTGTTTTAATGCCAGTCGCTGCTGCGGTCGGTGGTATTTTCGCTGCGGATGCGGCTAATAAAGTCATGGAGAAACTGGGCAACGAAACCACCCTGGGATACACCATCATGCCCGATCCCTCGGCACTGTCGGTGAGCCGGCTGAAAAGCAAGGCATCGGCCACCCCTTTCAGCGTGAAATCGGTGGTCAACAGTTTCAATCCACAGACTTCTGATGGTCTGACCAAAACGGTGATCGAAACCACCGCCAGAACCATGGGCAAACATCTTAAGGTGTCTTATCTGAAACAGGGTCTCGCCATTGCACGGCAATCGGCCCAATTGACCGAAGCACTCAATGATTCCTGGGGTCAGGGCGATCTTGATCAAATCAGCGCCAAACTGGATGAACTGACGACTTTTCTCGACAGCGAAGAATCCAAGGCCCTGATGAGTTTTGAAATATTGACAGACGCAGCGCCCGCCTCTGAGCAACTGGTCGGCGCAGCCCATATGCCGATGCCATCGGACAATGACCTGCCGACACTCCAACAGCAAATGAAGGTTGCCCGAAGTGCTATCAAGCAATCTAGAAGCTTGCTCGGTCGGGTGTCGCAATATTTAGTGGAAAAACGGCACGCGGCGTAATGCTCATGACTGTACCGAGGGTCTGAACATGACTTCATCCATTCATCACCGCACCCCAAGCGTAAAGGCCCACGACCCTCGCCGCTTGCCCGTCAGGCACGTGGACTACCTGCGCAAGGTGGCCGGCGGGGCCGTGGAAACCCTCATCACCCGCCAACAGCATGACGGTGCCGGACGCTTGGTGGCCAAATGGGATCCGCGCCTGTTCGGCATTGCCTCCGAACCCAACCTGGCCACGGTCTACACCCTTGCCGGCGAACCGCTGAAAATCGACAGCGTTGATGCCGGCTGGCGAGTCAGCCTGGCCGGTCTCGCCGGTGAAGCCCTGCAACGCTGGGATCAACGCGGTCACCATTGGCGCACCACCCATGATCCGCAGTTGCGGGTCATTGCCGTGGAGGAAAACGCTCAGCCCAACGTCGAAACCTTTACCTACGCTGCAGCCTCGGCCGACGCCGGTCACAATCTGCGGGGGCAGATGATTGCGCTGAACGACCCGTCGGGTACGGTGACCTTCCACAGCTTCGGTCTGCTCGGTCAGACGCTCAGCCAAACCCGCACGTTTGACGATGCCAGACCCCATTTCAGTCGCCAGACCTACGGCCCTCTGAACCAGACGCTGACACAAACCGATGCCGGCGGCCACTTCCAGGATTTGCGCTACGACGTCACCGGGCAGCTCAAGCAGGTGTTTCTGCTACGCAGCGACGCCAGCCAGCCACAAGCCGTTTTGCAGGATGCGCACTACAACGCCGCCGGCCAGATCATCGAATGGCACGCGGGTAACAATGTAGTGACCCGCTGGCGTTACGACGCCGCCGACGGCAGGCTGACCGCCGTTCAGGCCGCAGTGCCCGGGCAAGAACAACTGCAAGACCTGGAGTACGTCTTCGACCTGGTCGGTAACATGTTGCGCATCAATGATCACACCTTCAACTCCGTGTACTTCGCCAACCAGTCCATCGACGGCCACCGTGAATTCACCTATGACTCGCTCTATCGACTGAACAGCGCCAGCGGTCACGACGTTACACCGGCCTCTGACGTGCCCGGGCGTCCGCAGCCAAGCGACCCCAATGACCTGCGCAATTACACCCAGCATTACGAGTACGGCCTGGGCGGCAATCTGATCAAACTGGTACACAGTCGCGAAACGGGAGGTTACACCCGACAGATGCGAGTCGACCCGTCGAACAACCGCGCCCTACGCTGGAAAACGGGCGATCCACCGCCGGATTTCGCGGCGTTCTTCGACCGTCACGGCAATCAGGTGAAACTCCAGCACGGGCCGGACTTGATCTGGAACGCGCTCGATCACTTGAGCCAGGTAACGTTGCTCAAACACAGCAACGACCTGCCCGATGACCGGGAGGTTTACCGCTACAGCCAGGGCGAACGAGTCTCCAAACGCCACGAAACGCATACCGCCAGCGCCACCCATTTTCACCAGGTACGTTATCTGCCGGGCCTGGAAATCCGCACCCGGGATAACGGCGAAGAGCTGCATGTGATCACCTTGCCCGGCAACGTGCGCTGCCTGCATTGGCGCCATGCCCCCCCCGGGGACATCGAAAACAATCAGCTGCGATACAGCCTCAACGACCATTTGGGTTCAAGCCTGACCGAACTCGATCAGCGCGCCCGGGTGATCAGTCAGGAAACCTACTACCCCTTTGGCGGCAGCGCGTTGTGGCTGCCAGCCTCCAGCACTGTTGTCGACTACAAAACCCTCCGTTATTCGGGCAAGGAAATGGATGTGAGTGGGTTGTATTACTACGGCGTGCGCTATTACGCGCCGTGGTTGCAGCGTTGGGTCAGCGCCGACCCGGCGGGGGATGTGGACGGGCTGAATCTGTATGGGTTTGTGGGGAACAATCCGCTGCGGTATATCGATGAGTCAGGTTTTGTCAAAACAGAATCTCAAAGACGCGAAGAGTTGCGGGCGTTTGCCAGTAACATTTCTTCCGCAAACAAGATCGTCGACCGGTACGACTCCCTGCTTGGAAGGCTTTTTGAATCCAGCGAAAAAAATAAAATGATCGGCAAAAACGTCGCGATTACCTTGATAAGCGGCTTTTTAACCACAGGCGCGGGCATTGCAGGAGGTGTTCTCGGCGGGTTGGCAGGATCGGCCATACTTCCTGGGCCAGGAACCGGGGCAGGTGCCGCACTGGGTGCGCTGGCAACCAAAGAAGCCGTTTCTTACGGCATCAAGGAGCTCGGTAAAAAGATCAATATGGAACCGGGCCTGGTACCCAAGGCGAAAGAAATTACCTGGCAAAAAGCCGAGCAGAAAAATCTCCCGATATTTTCTCTAGCGTATGCCGAGATGACTTACAACGACTATCAACTAGGCACAGAGCAAGGACAAAAAAATGCCTTTAAATGGCTTGTAGAAAAGAATCTGAAAAAACTCATTACGTATGGTGCAGGTACTCTGATCAAGCTGGGGCAACTCTCCGAAGAGGCCGAAGATGGGCAGGACGGCTTAAGTCCCATGAAGCTGCAGCGTCTGGATGATGCCTATAGAGAAATGGAAATCGCTGCCACTGCGGGCTTTGAAAACGTCATGGAAAACTTTGCCCAAGAAGATTTCGTCATTCATAAGCCCGCCGGATTGAGATCGGATGAACAGACGATCACGTCTCAGAGCATTACCAATGACATGAACGCATTTCGGGGAAAAATCAAAAGGGCACGCGAGACAATAGTCAGGTACAAACAGCGGCAGGGCCAGGCTATTCCCTCAAGTCAGCGCGCGGCATAAATCGACATGGCTGTGCCATGGAAACCCTCATCACACATCAGTGACAATGCCGGACGCTTGATGGCGCAGTGGGGGTCGGCATCGCCCCCAAGCCTAATCTGCAGAGGGTCTACACCCTCGTCGGCGAACCGCTGAAAATCGAAACCTTCACTTACCCCGATGTCTCCGCCGACGCCAGCCAGCCGCAGACCATTTTTTGCAGGGTGCACATTACAACGCCGCCTGCCAGATCACCCCTGAGCACCGCGAATGGCGCGAACAGGACGCCGAGCCGAGCGTCTGCATGATATGGTGCCCGCCCGTCCTGCCATCCGTTAGCTCCAGCATGCTGCCGACTTCCCGTACCCTGCGTCTGTCGTTGTACACCCTGCTGATCGTCGCCGGTGCCGTCCTTGCCGCGACCCTGGCCATCCGCCACGCCGAGCGTCAGGCGCTGGAGGAAGACGCCGCCCGCGCCAATCAGCAGCTGGCGCTGTACGCCAATGCCCTGCACACCCTGATCGACCGCTACCGCGCCCTGCCCGCGGTGCTGGCACTGGATCCGCAGTTGCGTTCGGCCCTGGCCGGCCCGGTCAGTGCCGAACAGCAAACGGCACTGAATCTGAAACTGGAAAAAATCAACGGCGCGGCACAGTCCTCGACCCTGGAATTGCTCGACCGTACCGGCCTGGCCGTGGCCGCCAGCAACTGGCGCCTGCCCAGCAGTTATGTCGGCCACAACTATGGTTTTCGTCCCTACTTCAGCCAAACGCGGACCCAGGGCACCGGACGTTTTTATGCGGTGGGCGTGACCAGCGGCATTCCCGGCTACTTCCTGTCCAGTGCAGTGCTGGGCGACAACGACGAGTTCCTCGGGGCGATGGTGGTCAAGCTGGAATTCCCGGAACTGGAACGCGAGTGGAGCCAGGGCAGCGACACGCTGTTGGTCAGTGACGCACGCGGGATCATCTTCATTGCCAATCAGCCCGGCTGGCGCTATCGATCCCTTCGCCCGCTGAATGCCGGTGATCACGCCGAACTCAAAGCCACTCGCCAATACGACAAGCAACCCCTCACGCCGCTTGAGTTTCAATCCCTGCGCCGCTTCGACGACAACAGCGACTTGACCCGGGTCGAAGGCCCGGCCGGCACCGCGAATTACCTGTGGGAATCCCTGCCGCTGACCGCCGAAGGCTGGACGCTGCACCTGTTGCGTCGCCCGCAGGTGGCGTTTGAAGACCTGCGTAACGCCGGGCTCGCCGCCGCCGGGGCCTGGCTGACGCTGGTGTTTCTGTTGCTGTTCCTCAACCAGCGCTGGCGCCTGGCCAAACTGCGTCAGCGCAGCCGTGAAGAACTCGAGCGACTGGTGGAAGAACGCACCCGGGATTTGCGCACCGCTCAGGACGGGCTGGTGCAATCAGCCAAACTCGCAGCCCTCGGCCAGATGTCTGCGGCGCTGGCCCATGAAATCAATCAACCATTGACCGCCCAGCGCATGCAGCTTGCTACTCTGAGGCTGCTGCTCGATCACGGCCGTGTCGAAGACGCCTACAAGGCGCTCAAACCGGTGGACGACATGCTCACGCGCATGGCCGCCCTCACCGGCCACCTGAAAACCTTCGCCCGCAAAAGCCCCAGCGGTTTGCGCGAACGGCTGGATTTGGCGGCGGTCGTCGACCAATCCCTGCAGTTGCTGGATGCGCGCCTGCGTGACGAGCACATCAGCACCGTGCTACATCTGACTCGTCCGGCCTGGGTGCGTGGCGATGCGATTCGTCTGGAACAGGTGCTGATCAACCTGCTGCGCAATGCCCTGGATGCGATGCACGACAAACCCTGCAAGCGTCTGGAAATCCGCCTCGAAGCCGATGAACAATTGTGGCGCCTGACCGTCGCCGATAACGGTGGCGGCATTGCCGAAGAGCACTTGGCCAACGTGTTTGATCCGTTCTTCACCACCAAACCGGTGGGCGATGGCCTGGGCCTCGGGTTGGCGGTCTCCTTCGCCATCGTCCACGAATCGGGCGGACGCCTGAGTGTCGATAATGGTGAAAACGGCGCGGTGTTTACTATGACGTTGCCCATTGATCTGGAGGTGCCTGGCTGATGCTCAATTCGGTGATGGTGGTCGATGACGAAAGCAGCATCCGCAGCGCCGTCGAACAGTGGCTGAGCCTCTCGGGGTTCGAAGTGCAACTGTTCAGTCGCGCCGATGAGTGCCTCGCGCAACTGCCAAAACATTTCCCCGGGGTGATTCTCAGCGACGTGCGCATGCCTGGCATGACCGGGCTGGAACTGCTGGCCGAAGTCCAGCGCCGCGATGCCGACTTGCCGGTGATATTGCTGACCGGTCACGGTGATGTGCCGATGGCCGTCGAAGCGATGCGCGACGGCGCTTATGATTTCCTCGAAAAACCTTTCAGCCCGGAAACCCTTCTGAGCAGCCTGCGCCGCGCTCTGGACAAGCGTCGGCTGGTGCTGGAAAACCGTGCCCTGCACGAGCAAGCAGACAATCGCGCCAAACTCGACGCCACCCTGCTGGGGGTTTCCCGTGGCTTGCAGACGTTGCGTCGGCAAGTGCTGGACCTGGCGACGTTGCCGGTCAATGTGCTGATCCGGGGCGAAACGGGCAGCGGCAAGGAATTGGTTGCCCGTTGCCTGCACGACTTCGGTCCCCGCGCGGACAAGCCCTTCGTGGCGCTGAACTGCGCGGCGATTCCCGAGCAATTGTTCGAGGCCGAACTGTTCGGCCATGAGAGCGGCGCGTTCACCGGCGCCCAGGGCAAACGCATCGGCAAGCTCGAATACGCCGACGGCGGCACGCTGTTTCTCGATGAAATCGAAAGCATGCCGCTGGCCCAGCAGGTGAAATTGCTGCGGGTGTTGCAGGAGCAGAAGCTTGAGCGATTGGGTTCCAACCAGAGCATCCACGTGGATTTGCGAATCATCGCCGCGACCAAACCCGACTTGCTGGATGAAGCCCGGGCCGGACGTTTTCGCGAAGATTTGGCCTATCGATTGAACGTCGCCGAGTTGCGTCTGCCACCGTTGCGTGACCGGCGTGAAGACATTCCACTGTTGTTCGAATTCTTCGCCCAGAGTGCCGCCGAGCGTTTGGGCCGCACCTTTGCGCCCTTGAGCGGGCCGCAACTGAGCCATCTGCTGAGCCACGACTGGCCGGGCAATGTGCGCGAACTGGCGAACGTCGCCGAACGACAAGTGCTGGGCCTTGGCGAACCGGAACCGGTGGGGATCGATCCTGGCCAGTCACTGGCGGCGCAGCAGGAAGCCTTCGAAGCGCATTGCTTGCGCGCGGCGTTGACCCGGCATAAAGGTGATGTGAAAGCGGTGCTTGAAGAACTGCAACTGCCGCGCCGTACCTTTAATGAAAAGATGCAGCGGCATGGGTTGAACCGTGAGATGTTTTTGCAGGACAGCTGATTTGTGGTGCCTGAACTGGCCTCTTCGCGAGCAAGCCCGCTCCCACAGTTAATTCGAGGTGTGGGCAAATTCTGTGTTCACCGTAGATCCAATGTGGGAGCGGGCTTGCTCGCGAAGGGGCCAGCACTGACGAAGCAATACCACGCGTGAATAAGCGGTTTTCCGCTCGAACCCGCCCCTGAATAAGCGGATTTCCGCTCAACAGAACCCACTACCCCCTCTAAACCGGCCCTCCTCTCCTTGGCACAGCTCCTGCTATAGCTCCAGCAGGCTGCGTTTTAACGCGCTCCACAAAAACAATTAAACGAAGGATCCTTCAATGGATAACTCCAACGCCTTGCCTCTTGGGTCGGCTGCCGCGCCGGCTACAGAAAGAACCACCGCTAGCCGGATCAAATCGATCTTCAGCGGCTCTGTCGGCAACATGGTCGAGTGGTACGACTGGTACGTCTACGCCGCCTTCTCCCTGTACTTCGCCAAAGCCTTCTTCCCCAAAGGCGACACCACCGCACAACTGCTCAACACCGCCGCGATCTTCGCCGTGGGCTTCCTGATGCGCCCGATCGGCGGCTGGCTGATGGGCCTCTACGCCGACAAGGCCGGTCGCAAGAAAGCGCTGATGGCTTCGGTGTACCTGATGTGTTTCGGATCGCTGCTGATCGCCCTGAGCCCGGGTTATGAAACCATTGGCATCGGCGCACCGATCCTGCTGATTTTCGCCCGTTTGCTGCAAGGCCTGTCGGTCGGTGGCGAGTACGGCACCTCGGCGACTTACCTCAGCGAGATGGCGACCAAGGATCGTCGCGGCTTCTACTCCAGCTTCCAGTACGTGACCCTGATCTCCGGCCAGCTCATCGCCCTGGCGGTGTTGATCGTGCTGCAACAGACCCTGACCACCGAAGAGCTGTACGCCTGGGGCTGGCGCATTCCGTTTGCCATCGGCGCACTGTGTGCGGTGGTCGCGCTGTACCTGCGTCGTGGCATGGAAGAAACCGAGTCGTTCACCAAGAAAGAGAAAGCCAAGGAAAGCGCGATGCGCACCTTGATGCGCCATCCGAAGGAACTGATGACCGTGGTCGGCCTGACCATGGGCGGCACGCTGGCGTTCTACACCTACACCACGTACATGCAGAAATACCTGGTGAACACCGTCGGCATGAGCATTTCCGACTCCACCACGATTTCTGCCGCCACGCTGTTCCTGTTCATGTGCCTGCAACCGATCATCGGCGGGCTGTCGGATAAAGTCGGTCGTCGTCCGATCCTGATCGCCTTCGGTATTCTCGGGACACTGTTCACCGTGCCGATCCTGACCACCCTGCACACCATCCAGACCTGGTGGGGCGCGTTCTTCCTGATCATGGCAGCGCTGATCATTGTCAGCGGCTACACCTCGATCAACGCGGTGGTTAAAGCTGAATTGTTCCCGACCGAAATCCGTGCACTGGGCGTCGGCCTGCCGTACGCACTGACCGTGTCGATCTTCGGCGGTACCGCTGAATACATCGCGCTGTGGTTCAAGAGCATCGGCATGGAAACCGGTTACTACTGGTATGTCACGGCGTGCATCGCGGTGTCGTTGCTGGTGTACGTGACCATGAAAGACACCCGCAAGCATTCGCGGATCGAGACGGACTGACAGCTACATTGATGGAGGCTGTTATAGCCTCTTCGCGGGCAAGCCTCGCTCCTACAGGGATTGTGGTGCCCTTGTAGGAGCGAGGCTTGCCCGCGAAGGCCATGACTCGGTCTCACCTGAACAGCCCCCGCAATCTGCAACACCACAGCCCGGCCTTCGCCGGGCTTAGTCGCTTCTGGGGAGCACAGTGATTGAGGATGGGCTGGAAATATGCCGCTAGCCCTTGCACCATGACCGCCTCCCGAACGCCCCAGGAATTCACTGTATGCCCGACGACATCCATTTCTACGAACCCGCCAACGGCCACGGCCTGCCGCATGACCCGTTCAACGCCATCGTCGGCCCGCGTCCTATCGGCTGGATTTCCTCCCAGGACGCCAATGGTCGCCTGAACCTGGCGCCCTACAGCTTCTTCAACGCCTTCAACTACATCCCGCCGATCATTGGGTTTTCCAGCGTCGGGCGCAAAGACAGCCTGAATAACATCGAGCAAACCGGTGAATTCGCCTGGAACCTGGCGACCCGCCCATTGGCCGAGCAGATGAATCAGAGCTGCGCCATGGTCGGGCCGGAGGTCGATGAGTTCGAACTGTCCGGGCTGACCACCGTCGCCTCGAAAGTCATTCAGGTGCCACGGGTCGCCGAAAGCCCGGTGTCCTTTGAGTGCAAGGTCACGCAGATCATTCAGTTGCAGCGTGCAAACAAGGAAGTGGTGCCGAGCTGGCTGATTCTCGGCGAAGTGGTCGCCGTGCATATCGCCAAGTGGCTGTTGAAGGATGGGGTGTACGACACCGCCGCGGCAGAACCGATTCTGCGCGGCGGCGGGCCGGCGGATTACTTTCAGCTGGGGCCAGAGGCATTGTTCAAGATGTTCCGCCCGGGGGCGGTCAAGTAATTACCAGAGCAGGTCGGCGTCTTCTTTAACGTCTTTGAGGCGGGTCAGCTCTTTGGCCGCGGCCTCGTCGGCTTCATGAGCGGTCTTGAAAGTCTGGCCTTCCAGCACTTTGTGAAAAGTCGGGGCACCGGAACCACCGAGGGCTTTGACGGCAATCGCGGCGTGGTAACCGTCCTCGCCCGGTACTACTGCTGAAACGGCTTCGAAGTGTTCAAAGGCTTTGCGTGCCATGTCGCGGATCCTGGCTAATGGAGAATTGCGCCATTAAACCCTCAACCGACGAGTTTGTGTACCGCTGCCTGGGACTGGCCAAGGGCCTGGGCCGCCGAGACATCCTTGAAGGTATGGAAATCCAGACTATTGACCACCAGCTCCTGCACCAGCTCGGCAAAAATCTGCATTGCCGGGCTGCCGAAGTAAGCGGTCATGGCCTGTTGGTTGTCCCAGAAACCGGACACCAGCCACAGCTCTGGATCGCATTGCGAGTGCTGCAGGGCGAAGCTCAGGCAACCCGGCGCGTTGCGCGACGGCTCGATCAGGGCGCTCAGGCGCGCACCGAGTTCTGCCGAACGCCCGGCGCGGGCGCGGACGAAGGCCATATGACTGACGGGGATCTGCGTAGACATGTTCAACCCTCCCAGGTCATCCAGTGGCAGCCGAGGACGGGCTGCGACAGGATCCAAGATTAGGCGGCGCGCTCTGGTCGTCGTTAGTCGATTTCTGCCGGCTTGTTGCACAATCCTGCGCGGCTGCAGAAAGCGTCTGTAACAGCATGTAAACCATGGTCATGGCACTGTCATATGAGATTCGGGCAAGTGTGCTGAACTCATGTAGGAGCTGCCGCAGGCTGCGATCTTTTGATTTTGAAAGACCAAGTCAAAAGATCGCAGCCTGCGGCAGCTCCTACAAAAGCAAAGCCGCGCCCGGCAAACGTTGGAGCGCAGATCCACCCCGTGCAGAATCAGGCAAGCTTTTGGCAGGATGTGTCTACCGTTGTCCCTTGCACAAATTTAAGCTCAGCCCATCACCAACGCGTCACCGAGGATGCCCTGCATGTCGTCGCTCGATCATTTTCAAGCCCCGCTGGATGCCGACATGGAAAAACAGCGCGCGGAACTGGCCGCCCTCATCCGCCGTAACACGATGGAGGATGGCACTTATGCCACCGCCGTTGGTTCGCTGTTCATGTCGCGCCACAGTAAAAACCACGACTTCGCTCCAGTGCTGGCGCAACCGGCCCTGTGCATCATGGCCCAGGGGCGCAAGGAAGTGCGGCTGGCGGATGAATACTTCAATTACGACCCGCTGAATTACCTGGTGGTGTCGGTCTCGATGCCCTTGAGCGGGCGGGTGGTGAACGTCTCGCCCGAGGAACCGATCCTCGCCGTGCGGCTGGACATCGACCCGGCGGAAATCAGCGCGCTGATTGCCGACGCCGGGCCCATCGGCGTCCCCACACGGCCCACTGGCCGCGGCCTGTATGTGGAGCAGATCGACACGGCAATGCTTGATGCCGTGCTGCGTCTGGCGCGTTTGCTGGATACACCCAAAGACATCGCCATGCTGGCGCCGCTGATTCGTCGAGAGATTCTGTATCGGCTGTTACGCAGCCAGCAGGGTCATCGGCTGTATGAGATTGCCATCGCCAACAGCCAGAGCCATCGCATCAGCCAGGCGATCAAATGGCTCAACGGCAATTATGAGCAACCGCTACGCATCGATGATCTGGCGCGGGAAGTGAACCTGAGCGTGTCGACATTGCATCACCGATTCAAGGCGATGACGGCGATGAGTCCGTTGCAGTATCAGAAGCAGTTGCGCCTGCAAGAGGCGCGGCGGTTGATGCTGGCCGAAGGGCTGGAAGCTTCGGCGGCGGGTTATCGGGTGGGGTATGAAAGCCCTTCGCAATTCAGCCGGGAGTACAGCCGATTGTTCGGGGCGCCGCCGTTAAGGGATTTGGCGCGGTTGCGGTTGACCGTGTAATCAGATTTGCCCCCCCTGTAGGAGCGAGGCTTGCCCGCGAAGGCGTCGTATCAGCCAACAACAATGCTGAGTATGAAATCGCCTTCGCGGGCAAGCCTCGCTCCTACGGGGTGGTGGTGTTTTCTCAGGCGCTCAACACTCGACAAGCCTCCACCGGCAACGTCAACGACACCGGATGCCCAACACTCAAACCAATCCCCTGACACGGCGTGCTCAGCGCCGTAAACGACACCCCGGAACACTCGACCGTGGTCTCGATGGTCGCGCCGATATCCCGCACAAAGGTCACCTTGCCCAGCAAGCGATTGCCCGCCGTCGCCTGCGGTGCCGACAGTTGCAGGTCCTCCGGGCGGATCAGCATTTTCACCTTCTCTCCCACCACAATGCTGCTGCAGATCGGCACTTGCAGGGCATCGCCACCGGGCAAGCTGACCTTGCCGTTGCCCAGCGCCGTGGCCGGGAAAATATTCCCCGAACCAATAAAGTCCGCAACGAACTCATTGGCCGGATGCCGATAAATTTCAATCGGCGTACCCACCTGCTGCACCCGATGCTCACCCAGTACCACCACAATGTCGGCCATGGTCATGGCTTCGCGCTGGTCATGGGTGACCATGATGGTGGTGATGTTCAAACGCTGTTGCAGCTGACGGATTTCCACCTGCATCGACTCACGCAGCTTGGCGTCCAGCGCCGACAGCGGTTCGTCGAGCAGGAGGATTTTCGGCCGCGAAGCAATCGCCCGGGCAATCGCCACACGCTGACGCTGACCGCCGGAGAGTTTTGCCACCGGGCGATCAATCATTTCCTGCAGCTGAATCAGCTCCAGCAACTCCACCACCCGCGCCTGTTGATCAGCCTTGCTGACCCCACGCAGTTTCAGCGGATAGGCGATGTTCTCCCCCACCGTCATGTGCGGAAACAGCGCCAGCGATTGGAACACCATGCCGAAATTACGCTGATGCGCCGGCGTATGGCCGATGTCTTCACCGTCCAGGCGAATCTCGCCGCCGGTCAGGGTTTCAAGCCCGGCAATCATCCGCAGCAAGGTGGTTTTGCCGCAGCCCGAAGGGCCGAGGAAACACACCAGTTTGCCCTCGGGCAAATGCAGGTTCACATCTTTTACCGCGCAGGCCGAGCCGTAATGTTTCTCGACGTTTTCCAGAATCAGACCAGTCATGTTGCACCTCAAGAATCAGAACGAAACGCCACCTTCACCGACCAGCTTCTCCAACGCCCAGATCAGGACGAAGTCGATCAGCACGATCAGCACGGCAAACGAGAAAACGGTAGGGTCGAGCGAAGACACTGTGCGGCTGTACATCCAGATCGGCACGGTCATGACGTCGATGGTGTAGAGGAAATAGGTCACGGTGAATTCGTTGAACGAGACGATGAACGCCAGCAACATGCCCGCCAGAATCCCCGATTTCATCAGCGGCACCACCACATCGACAATCGCCCGTAGCGGTGAAGCGCCGAGCATTTGCGCGGCTTCCTCGACTTCGCTGCCGATGGAGAGCATCGCCGCCGTGCAGTTTTTCACCACGAACGGCAGCGCCAGAATCACGTGGGCAATCACCAGTCGCGAGGTGGTGATGTGGAAAGGCAGGCTGTCGAATACCAGCAGCAAGGCCAGGCCCAACACCACCATCGGGAACACCAGTGGCAGCGACATCAATTGCAGCGCCACGGCCTTGCCGCGAAACTCGCAACGGGTCAGGGCATAGGCTGCCGGCACCGCGATAATCGTGGCGAAAATCATGGTCAGGCAGGCCACCATCAAACTGGTGGTCATGGCTTTGCCGAGGCTCAGCACATCGCTGGAATCTGGCGATACGAAGGTGTTCCAGGCGGCCTCGTACCATTGCAGGCTGTAGCTGCTGGGCGGGAAGTCGAGGTTCGATGCGCCACTGAACGACATGACAATCATGGTCAGAATCGGCAGCACCGCCAGCAGCAAAATGAAGCCCGACAGGATGCCGGCGAACTTGCCGGTATCGCCCGGCAGCAGCGAGTGGCGCTTCTTGATCAGGGTACTCATTGCGAAGCCTCCAGCATGCGCCGACGACGGCCAGTGATGTATTCGGACAAGGTCATGATCGCCAGGGTGGTAACGATCAGCACCACACCGGCAGCAGACGCGGCGGGCCAGTTCATCAGCGGGGCGATCTGGTCATGCACCATCACCGCCAGCATCGGCACGCGCCGACCACCGAGCAGCAGCGGCACCACAAAACTGCTGGCGTTGTAGGCGAACACCAATGTCGCGCCAGTGATAATCCCCGGCAAACTCATCGGCAACACCACCTGGCGAAACACCTGCAAGCGACTGGCGCCGAGGGTGGCAGCGGCTTCTTCGTAAGTGCGGGCGACGCCGCGCATGGCGCTGGCAATCGGCAGCACGGCCAACGGGAACGCGGTTTGCACCAGGCCCATCAACACGCCGTTCTGGTTGTAGAGCAGCATGATCGGGCGCTTGATCAGGCCCAGGCCCATCAGCGCCTGATTGAGCATGCCGCCGGGGCCGAGAATCACCAGCCAGCCGTAGCTTTGCAGCAGCAGGTTGACCAGCAATGGCAGCAGCACCGCCGCGAGGAAGATCCGCCGCACAAACGGCGAGGTCAACCGCGACATGGTGTAGGCGACGGGGATCGCCAGCAGCACCGCAATCACCGCACTGATCAGCGCCAGGCGCAACGTCAGCAGCAACGATTTGAGGTAATAGGGTTCCAGCAATTGCGCGTAACTGGCCAGGCTGAACCCGGTCCATTCCGCGCCTTTGGTGCCGACGCTCATGCGCAGCACCAAGAGGCTCGCGGCAATCAGCACGCCGAGAAACAGCATCGACGGCGAGAGGAAAAGCCAGGCGCGCGCCGTCGGTGAGACACCCCGATTGATGCGCACGGGTGCGGCGCTTACCGGATGGGTCAGAGGTTGGTGTTCCATAGCAAAGGGTCTCGTCAATGGAAGATCAGGAATATCTCGCGCCCGGCCCGTGTAGGAGCTGCCGAAGGCTGCGATCTTTTGATCTTTTTCAGAGCCACCGAAGAGCAAGATCAAAAGATCGCAGCCTCCGGCAGCTCCTACGGATCAGGAAGAAAAGATTTCCGTGTAACGACGAATCCATTGGTCATGCACGGAGGCCAGGAAGGCGTTGTCGTGCATGATCGCCTTCTCGGCAATCTGCTCCGGCGTGAGGATGTACGGGCTCTTGCGTGCTTCGGCGGAGATGATCGCCTTGGCGTTGACCGGGCCGTTGTAGATGTCTTCGGCCATCTTGCCCTGCACCAGCGGGTCCAGAGAGTGGTTGATGAAGGCGTAGGCCAGGTCGATATCGCCCGGACGATTCTTCGGCATCACCGACAACATCAGGTCGGTGTAGAAGCCTTCCTTCATGCCGAACGTAGCGCCCAGACCGTAGGCCGGATCGCGAATCTGTTTCGGGAAAAACGCCGGCGCGTACAAGCCGCCCATGTCCAGAGAACCGGTGCGGAACAGCTCGGCGATCTGGTTCGGGTTTTCGCCCAAGGTCACGACGCGATCTTTCAGCTCGGCGAGTTTCTTGAAGCCTGGCTCGATGTTGTGTTCGTCACCACCGGCCAGTTTGGCGGCGATGATGATCAGGTCCATGGCCTCGGTCCAGTTCGGCGGCGGCAGGAAGATGTTCGGCGACAGCTCCGCGTCCCACAGGGCGGCATAGCTGTCTGGCGCTTCTTTGATGGTGCGGGTGCTGTAGACCAGGCTGTTGCACCACAGCAGGTAACCGATGCCGTGACCGTTGGCGCCAGTGCGGTATTGCTCCGGCACGTCGATCAGGTTAGGGATGCGGTTGAGATCGGGTTTTTCCAGCAGGTTGGCAGCAGCCAGACCTTCGGCGCCGACGCCGGCCAGGGTGATGATGTCGTACTGCGGACGATCGCCGCCGGCCTTGAGTTTGGCGACCATTTCCGAAGTGCTGCCGGTGCGGTCAGCGATGACTTTGCAGCCGTACTTGGCTTCGAAGGTTGCCGCGATATTGCGCAATGCTGCAAGGCCGGTGTCATCGGACCAGGTCAGCAGGCGCAGGGTCTTGCCCTGGAAGCGTGTGTCGCTGGCATTGGCCTTGATGAACGGCATGCTCATGGCCGCCGCCGCCACGGACGCCACGCCCACGGTTTTGATGAATTGACGTCTGTTCAGATCGTGCTCGCCCATGAAGGACTCCCTTTGTTTTTTTAAGTATGAGGTTGGTCGCAACCGTTGCATCCGCGCGGCCAGATCAGCTTCAAGCCCCCGGTTTTCAATGGGCCTTGGCGCTGCCAGCGGGTTCATCCTGAGGTCGTGCAAAACACCTGACTATCGATAAAAACTCATTGAAGCCATGACGCTGGCGCATGCCTCATCGCGAGGCATGCGCTCGCCTTTTTCGTGCTGTCAGACGGCCCGAATCACGTGTTTGATTTCCTGGAAAGCCTGCAAGCCCCATGGCCCCAATTCGCGGCCGATGCTGCTCTGTTTGTAGCCACCCCAAGCGGTCTGCGGGAAGATCACTTGCGGCGCGTTGATCCACACAAGCCCCGCCTGCAAAGCGTTGGCGACCCGATCAGCCGCTTCGGCGTCGCGCGTGACCACGCTGGCCACCAGGCCGAATTGGCTGTCGTTGGCCAGGGCAATCGCCTCGGCTTCAGAGGTAAAACTGCGCACGCAAATCACCGGACCGAAAATCTCTTCGCACCACAGCGCACTGTCGAGGGGCACGTCGATGAAAATAGTCGGCTGCAAAAAAAAGCCGCGTGACAGGTCCGCCGGACGATTACCGCCGCAGATCAACTTCGCCCCAGCGCTCAAACCGCGATCGATGTGCCCCAGCACACGTTGGTATTGCGCCTGATTGACCAGTGCGCCCATTTCCACGTTCGGGTCGAACGGGTCGGCCACGCGAATGGCTTCGGCGCGGGCCTTCAATCGCGCTACAAATTTATCCGCCAGCTCATCGGAAACCAGCACGCGGCTGGTGGCGGAACACATCTGCCCGGCGTTGAAGAAACCACCGCCACAGGCCACTTCCACGGCCAGCTCGATGTCGGCATCGGCGAGCACCAGCAGCGAAGATTTGCCGCCCAATTCCAGGCTCACACCCTTCACGGTTTCCGCCGCCCGCTGCATCACCTGCACCCCCACTGCGTTGCTGCCGGTGAAGGAAATCTTGGCGATGCGTGGGTCAGCCGACAGTGGTGCGCCAACAGCCAGGCCGGTGCCGCAGACCAGATTGAACACACCGTTTGGCAGACCGGCCTCGGCAATGATCGTCGCCAGTTCCAGCTCCGGCAGCGGCGTCACTTCCGACGGTTTGAGCACCACGCAGCAACCGGCGGCCAGGGCCGGGGCGAGTTTCCAGGCGGTGGTGACCATCGGGAAATTCCACGGCACGATCAGCCCCACCACACCGCATGGCTCGCGGCGCAAACGGGCGCTGAACTCGTCGCTCGGCAACGCCACGGCGTTGTCCTGTTTCGCGTCCAGGCCTTCGGCCAGATCGGCGTAATACTCGAACGTGGCGATTACATCGTCGACGTCGATGGCCGCTTCGAACAGCGGTTTACCATTGTTGCTCGACTGCAACTTCATCAACTGCTCACGACCGGCCTGCACGCCTGCGGCGATTCTGCGCAGGATCGCCCCGCGCTCGGCGCCGGTGGTTTTCGACCATTCTTTGAAAGCGTTGGTCGCCGCCGTGACGGCCTGATCGACAGCGTGTTCATCGCCGCCGTTGACGGTTGTCAGCAGCGCTTCGGTCGCCGGGTTGATCACGCGTAAATGTTCGTTGCCGGCCGACCATTGACCGTCGATGTACAGACCGTCGAGTGCCGTTGGGAAAGTCATGCGGAAAGTCATTTCGACACCGCCTTCATCCACGAAGTCTGATCGATTTCAATCAGGGTCGGGCCCTGGCGATCGGTGGCGAGACGCAGCGCGCTGCGCAGTTCTTCGACACCGCTAACTGCCTCGGCCGCGCAACCCAGCGCCTTGGCTACACCAATGAAGTCCGGGGTGTAGATGTCCACGCCAACTGGCTCGATGTCGCGGTTGACCATGTATTTCTTGATCTCTTCGTAGCCCTGGTTATTCCACAGCAGGACGATCACCGGGGTGCGCGCTTCCACCGCACTGGCCAGCTCCGGCAGAGTGAATTGCAGACCACCGTCGCCAATCAGGCACACCACCGGAGGGCGTGCGCCACCTTCGACGCTGCCACCGAGCCAGGCGCCAATCGCCGCTGGCAAGGCGTAACCGAGGGTGCCGTAACCGGTGGACGAGTTGAACCAGCGGCGCGGGCGTTCCGGGTTAAATGTGAGGTTGCCGGTGTACACCGGTTGGGTCGAATCGCCGACAAAAACCGCGTTCGGCAATTCGTGCAAAACAGTTTCCAGGAAGCGGGTCTGGGCCAGCGTCGGGGCGTCCCAGGATGCGGCCAATTCATCGCGCAAACGCACGGCACGCACCTGGCCCCAATCGTTGCGACGCTCGGCCAGCGACTGGTGGGACAGCGCACTCAGCAAGGCCTGAGCGGCGTTGCGCGAGTCGGCGACCAACGCGACTTTCGGCGGGTAATTACGCACGGTCTGGTCGGGGTCGATGTCCACGCGCAGCAGCACGCCGGGAATGTCGAAGCCGCCAGCGAAGGTGATGTCGTAATCGGTTTCGGCCAGTTCGGTGCCGATGGCCAGCACCACGTCGGCTTCGGCGACCAGCGCGCGAGTGGCTACCAGGCTTTGGGTCGAACCGATCAGCAGCGGGTGGCTGGATTCGAGCATGCCTTTGGCATTGATGGTCAGGGCCACCGGCGCATCCAGCAGTTCCGCCAGTTCAGTCAGTTCGGCCGCGGCATCGATGGCGCCACCACCGGCGAGAATCAATGGGCGCTTGGCACCGGCCAGCCAGTCGGTCATGCGGCTGATCGCGCTTGGCGAAGCACCAGCGCGATCGATGTTCACCGGCACGCTGGCGAGCAAGTCATCGGCCTCTTCGACCAACACGTCCAACGGGATTTCGATGTGTACGGGACGCGGACGGCCAGCCTGGAACAGCGCGAAGGCGCGGGCCAACACGCCCGGCAATTCAGCCGCCGACATCAAGGTGTGGGAGAACGCCGCCACGCCGCCGACCAGCGCGCTCTGGTTTGGCAGTTCATGCAGCTTGCCGCGACCGCCGCCCAATTGGCTGCGCGATTGCACGCTGGAAATCACCAGCATCGGGATAGAGTCGGCGTAAGCCTGACCCATGGCGGTGGTGATGTTGGTCATGCCAGGGCCGGTGATGATGAAGCACACACCCGGTTTGCCGCTGGTGCGCGCATAACCGTCGGCCATGAAACCGGCGCCCTGTTCGTGACGCGGAGTGACGTGGTTGATGCTCGAACGGGCCAGCCCGCGATACAGCTCCACGGTATGCACCCCGGGAATGCCGAACACCTGCTCGACCCCGTAATCTTCGAGTAACTTGACCAATACTTCGCCGCACGTCGCCATGTCTTTGCCCTTTTTGTTCGTTTGAGACGCCGGGCCTGCGCAGTGTTTATGATGGGTTGGCAGGTCCAGGGATGGCCTCATTGGAACGGGCGACGCGTAGCCGCAACAATGGATAAAAAGTCATACTAGCCATGTCTTCACGTCATACCTTGGATCCCAATGAAACGATTGCCTCCCCTGCCGGCGCTGCACACTTTTCTGATCACCGCGCAGTGCTGCAACTTCACCCGGGCCGCCGAACAGCTGCACATCACCCAAGGCGCGGTGAGCCGGCAGATCGCCGGGCTGGAAGATCATCTGGGTTATGAGCTGTTCATTCGCCAGGCGCGAGGCTTGAGCCTGACCGCCGAAGGACGGGAATGGCTGCCACGGGTGCAGCAGATTTTCGGCCTGATCGACGAGGCGGTGGAGCAGATCGGCGAGAAGCGCGAAACCCTGCAACTGAAAGCCCCGACCTGCGTGATGCGGTGGCTGTTGCCACGCCTGTTGCAGTGGCAAAAGGAACGCCCGGACGTGCCGGTGGAATTGACCACCACGGTGAAACACGGCGTGGATTTTCATCGCGAGCAGTTCGACGCGGCGGTGATGTATGGCCCGCCGCCGGACAGCTCACTGGCCTCCCGGCATCTGTTCGATGAGCAACTGACGCCCGTGTGTTCCCAACCGATGCTTGAAGGGCCGATGGCTTTGCAGACCCCGGCCGACCTGCAGCAACACTTGTTGCTGCACCCCACCCGCGATGAACGGGACTGGAACGCCTGGCTGAAGGCTGCGGATATTCGGCTGAGCAATGTCGGCAAAGGTCAGCATTTCGAAACCCTGGACCTGGCGATGTCGATGGCGTCCCAGGGGACAGGTGTAGCGATTGGCGATTGGTCGTTGATCGGCGATGACCTGAGTGCCGGACGGCTGGTCATGCCCTTTGACTTGAAGGTGAAAACCGGGTTGGCGTATTACCTGGTGTTCCCCGAGAAACCGGAACCTTCGCCGAAGTTGCGTGAATTGATGGGGTGGTTGGTGGAGCAGGCGCAGAGCCGCTAAGAGATGATCGTTCCCACGCTCCGCGTGGGAATGCAGCCCGGGACGCTCCGCGTCCCTTCCAAAGCCGAACGCGGAGCGTCCGTTGAGGCATTCCCACGCAGAGCGTGGGAACGATCAGACGATCAATACCCGACAGTAAACCGCTGGCGGGAATGCTTCGGTGTTTCCACTTCATCGATCAGCGCAATCGCGAAGTCAGCAAAGGTAATCCAGCTACGGCCTTCGGCACTCACCAGCAAGTCATCCTTGCCAACCCGAAACGAGCTGGTGCGCTCACCTTCGACGAACTCCGCCGACGGCGACAGGAAGGTCCAGTCCAGGTCCTTTTCCTGACGCAAGGTATTCAGGAACGCGGCACCGGCGCTGGCCTCGGCCTTGTATTCCTCGGGGAAGCCTTCGCTGTCGATCACCCGTGAGCCGTCCGGCAGCAACAGCGAACCGGCACCGCCGACCACCAGCAGCCGTTTTACCCCAGCCCTCTTCACCGGCTCGATAATCGCGCTGGCAGGGATGGTGGAGAAATGCGCAGCGCTGATCACCGCATCGTGCCCGGCCACGGCGGCTTGCAATGCTGCGGCGTCGAGCACATCGACGTTTTTGCTCACGACATCGGCACGCGGGGTGATTTTCGAAGTGTCGCGAGCGATGGCGGTGACGCTGTGACCGCGACGCAAGGCCTCTTCCAACAGTTGGCTACCGGCACGACCGGTGGCACCGATGATTGCGATGTTGCTCATGACGTTTCTCCAGTTGGCTTGGGTGAATCTGTATTGAGTTGTGCGGCATCGGGCGACGCAGAACCTGTGGGAGCGTGGCTTGCCCGCGAAGAACGATGACGCGTAATCCCTGAAAAACCGCGGTGCCTTCTTCGCGGGCAAGCCACGCTCCCACAGGATTTTCGTCATCCTCCTCTCCACTGCTCAGCGGATTACCACTTCATCTCGCCCTTGGCGACTTTGGCGCTCAGCTCCAGCGAGCTTTCTTCGCCCAGGGTCGGGTAGCGTTTTTTCATTGCCGCGATCAGTTCGGCAGCGTCTTTCGCCTTGGCGGTTTCTTCGTCGAAAGCCTTGATGTAACCGGCAGTGAACTGCACCGCCGCCAGAGAGCGAGCGCTCTCACCAAGGTAGTGACCCGGTACGATGGTTTTCGGCTTCAGCGCTTCGATCGCCTGCAACGTCGTCAGCCAATCGGCATGGGATTGCGGGGTCTGGGTGTCGGCCATCCACACGTGAATGTTTTCCGCGACCACCACGCCACCGACCACAGCCTTGATCGACGGGATCCACACAAAGCTGCGATCAGGCTGCTTGCCGTCCAGGCCGATCACCTGCAATTTTTGCCCTTCCAGCATCAGGCTGTCGCCCTTGAGCACCTGCGGCACGATGGTTTTGTTCGGTACGTCAGCGCCCATTTTCGGGCCCCAGAATGCCAGTTTGCCGTCGACGGTTTTTTTGATGTGATCAACCGTCGGTTGCGAGGCCAGCACCTTGGCTTTCGGGAACGCTTGGGTGACGGTGTCGAGACCGAAGTAGTAATCCGGGTCACCGTGGCTGATGTAGATGGTGGTCAGTTGCTTGCCGCTGGCGCGAATTTTTTCCACCACCTGTTCGGCCTGGGCTTTGCCGAATTGCGCGTCCACCAGAATCGCTTCTTTCTCGCCGCTGACCAGCACCGAGGTCACCGGGAAGATCGCGTTGGTGCCTGGGTTGTAGACGTCCAGCGTCAGGGTGGACGCCGCAGCGGCATGGGCCGCGAAGCCGAGCGTGGCGGTTGCCAGAAGAATGCGTTTGATTGAAGTGAAGCCGATCATCTGTTGCTCCGTTGTCCGAATGCCGTGTTTGGCGATGGGACAGAGCTTAGTTGCCTGGTTCGATACAAAAAATGCGATGCTTGAACATAGTTTGTTTCTGAAAGCGGGCAAATCATGGATCGTCTACAAGCAATGCGGGTGTTCGTTACGGTGGTGGACCTGGGCAGCCAATCGGCTGCAGCCGATCACCTGGACCTGTCACGGCCGGTGGTTTCACGCTATCTGGCGGAACTGGAAGACTGGGTCGGCGCGCGCCTGATGCACCGCACTACGCGCAAATTGAGTCTGACCGCCGCCGGCAGTGAGATCCTGCCTCGCTGTCGGCAGATGCTCGATTGGTCCACCGACATGCAGGCCGCCGTCAGCGAACCGGACGACGCACCGCGAGGCCTGTTGCGGATCAGCGTCAGCACCTCATTCGGCCAAGCGCAACTGGCGGACGCCATGGCGGCCTACGTCAAACGTTACCCCGGCGTCAGCATCGATATGCAAATGCTCGACCGCACGGTGAACCTGGTGGACGAACGCATCGACCTGGCTATCCGCACCAGCAACGACCTGGACCCGAACCTGATCGCCCGGCGGCTGACGGTCTGCCGCTCAGTGATCTGCGCCTCCCCCGCTTACCTGCGCGAGCACCCGACACCGCAACGGGTCGAGGACCTCAGCCTGCACAACTGCCTGACCCACTCCTACTTCGGCAAAAGCCTCTGGCATTTCGAACAGGACGGAGAGCCTGTTTCGGTGCCGGTGCAGGGCAATATCAGCGCCAACGAAGCCAGCACGCTGTTGCGCGCGACGATGGCCGGCGCCGGCGTGGCGATGCTGCCCAGCTATCAGGCGGGAGTGCATATCCACAGCGGTGAACTGATCCGCCTGCTGCCCCAGGCCGAGCCTCGGCAGATGAACATTTATGCGGTGTATGCCTCACGCAAGCACATGCCGGCGGCGTTGCGCAGCATGCTGGATTTTTTGGTGCTCAGATTTCCCGAAGAACCGGAGTGGGATATCGGGCTTTAAAGCTTCGCCAACTCCTGGATTTGGAATGCATTACTCTGTAGGAGCTGCCGAAGGCTGCGATCTTTTGATCTTCAACGGCGCCGAGAAGATTAAGATCAAAAGATCGCAGCCTTCGGCAGCTCCTACACAACTCACCCGCGCTGACCTATGCTCAAAGCAGTACCGGAAGGTATTCGTTCAGAGGTCAACGCCATGAACATCAAAACAAAAAGATACCTCGCCATTTTCATCACTTGCGCGGCGACGCTGGCGCTGTATGGCACGGCCGCCTGGCGTGTCGAGCAGTTGCGACAAGTGCCCCGCGAATACGCGAGCTGCAACTTCGAACGCTGCATTCCCCACAACGCGACCCTCAATGCCCTCCGGTAACGAACACCCTGTGGCGAGGGGTCAGGCCTCGTTGTCCTGATCGGCATGGTCCTGATCGGCCTTCAAACGGTCGCGAAAGGCCTTCGGTGAAATCCCCACGCGACGCCTGAACAGGCGTGTGAAGTTGGTCGGATCGGAAAACCCCAACACGTCGGACATTTCATAAATGGTCATGCTGGTGTAGGTCAGCAAGCGCTTGGCCTCCAGCAATTGACGCTCGTGCATGATCTGCAACGCCGGTTGCCCCGCCAGCTCACGGCACGTGCCGTTGAGGTGGGACACGGAAATTCCCAGCCGATGAGCCAGGTCCTCGACCTTGACGTGCTGGCGATAGGTTTCTTCCACCAGCTGAATAAAGCCATTGAGGTATTCCCGGGCCCGCTGCGGACGCTGGGTGGCGGTTTGGCGCTGAATCACCTGACGGCTGATCCACACCATGATCACGCTGACCAGCGAATGCATGAGCATTTCGCGCGCCGGTTGATGGCCGGTGTATTCGCTTTGCAGCGCTGAAAACAGGCTGTTGAGGTACTCGCTGTCCTTGCCCGCCGGGTAGCTTTCGGCCTGTGCTAGAGCGTTCACCGAATTGCCCAATTGTGCTTGCAGGTGGGCGATCAGCGGCGCGGCCAGCGTGACGACGAAACCTTCGACGTTCTCGGAAAACCGATAACCATGCACCGATAACGGCGGCAGAATCAGGATTGCCGGCTCGGTCAATTGTGAGCGTTTGCCTTCGATTTCAAGCTCTGCCTGACCTTTGAAAACGAAGAGTAACTGACACAAATCGGCGTGGCGGTGGGGTTTGATTTCCCATTGATGTTCGCGGCTGCGTTTGGAAATGGTTTCACAGTGCAATAAGTCAGGGGTCGGCCAGTCCAGGCTTTCACCGTAGAGTTTGAACACCGGAATCGATGGCAGGTCAGGCTTGTTCATCACTTCAATCCAGGCCTCGAGGGTAACGGGGCGATAATCGCACCGATTGGCAGAATGTACAGGTATCGGCTCAGTTTTCCCCTTCAATTGACAGACTCGCAAGTGAAAAATGCAAGTACTCGATCCATAAAAATCATTCACCGGTCTTGGCCGTGTGGAGCTTGCGAGTCATAAAAACAATGAAAACACTGAAAACCCAAGTCGCGATCATCGGTGCCGGCCCCTCTGGCTTGCTACTCGGCCAATTGCTGCATAACGCCGGCATCGACACCCTGATCCTCGAACGCCAGACCCCGGACTATGTGCTCGGACGCATCCGCGCCGGTGTCCTCGAACAAGGCATGGTAGAGCTGTTGCGTCAGGCTGGAGTGGGTCAGCGCATGGACGCCGAAGGGCTGGTGCATGCAGGCTTCGAACTGGCCCTCGATGGGCGCCGGGTACACATCGATTTGCAGGCGCTGACGGGCGGCAAAACCGTAACGATCTATGGCCAGACCGAGGTCACCCGCGATCTGATGGCCGCTCGTCGGGACGCCGGTGCACAGACGATCTATGAAACCAGCAACGTCGTACCCCACGGCATGAAAACCGCTGAACCCTTTGTCACCTTCGACAAGGACGGCGAAACGTATCGACTCGATTGTGACTACATCGCCGGTTGCGACGGTTTCCATGGCGTGGCGCGGCAGTCGATTCCTACGGACTGCCTGAAAGTGTTCGAGCGGGTTTATCCGTTCGGCTGGCTGGGGATTCTCGCCGACACGCCGCCGGTACATGAAGAGTTGGTCTACGCGCGGCATGAACGGGGTTTTGCGCTGTGCAGCATGCGTTCGCCGACACGTACCCGTTATTACCTCCAGGTTCCGGCCCAGGACAAAGTCGAAGATTGGTCCGATCAGCGCTTCTGGGATGAGCTCAAATCCCGTCTGCCGACTGCCCTCGCCGCCTCTCTGGTGACCGGCCCGTCGATCGAAAAAAGTATCGCGCCGCTGCGCAGTTTTGTGGTCGAGCCGATGCAGTACGGGCGGATGTTCCTGGTCGGCGACGCCGCGCACATTGTCCCGCCCACCGGCGCCAAGGGCCTGAACCTGGCGGCCAGCGACGTCAGTACGTTGTTCAATATTCTGCTGAAGGTTTACCGCGAAGGCCGTGTGGATTTGCTGGAGAAGTATTCCGAGGTCTGCTTGCGGCGGGTGTGGAAAGCCGAGCGGTTTTCCTGGTGGATGACCTCGATGCTGCATCGCTTCGACGAGCATGACGCGTTCAGCCAGCGCATCAGCGAATCGGAGCTGGCCTATTTCGTGGACTCCGAGGCCGGCCGAAAAACCATTGCAGAAAATTACGTCGGCCTTCCTTATGAGGCTATCGAATAGCCTGCTACCGACTTACACTGGCGAGCATCCCGCTCGCCTTGGCTGCTGCGGGTCCATTACTGCCCGCAGGTTTTACCCGTGACCAATCTCAACCAGCCTGAAACGCCCAAACCGGCCATTCGCAGCGTGCTGATCGCCCTGATGCTGGCGATCTTTCTGGGCGCGCTGGACCAGACCATCGTCGCCGTGTCGATGCCGGCCATTTCCGCGCAATTCAAGGATGTCAGCCTGCTGGCCTGGGTGATTTCCGGGTACATGGTGGCGATGACCGTGGCGGTGCCGATCTACGGCAAACTCGGCGATCTGTATGGCCGCCGCAAGTTGATGCTGTTCGGCATGGGGGTGTTCACCCTGGCGTCGTTGTTCTGCGGCATGGCGCAAAGCATGGAGCAACTGGTGCTGGCGCGGATCCTTCAGGGCATCGGTGCCGGCGGGATGATTTCGGTGAGCCAGGCGATCATCGGCGACATCGTTCCGCCCCGCGAACGCGGTCGCTATCAGGGTTACTTCAGCAGCATGTACGCGGTGGCCAGCGTGGCCGGCCCGGTACTCGGTGGCTACATGACCGAATACCTGTCTTGGCGCTGGGTGTTCCTGATCAATATTCCACTGGGCCTGGGTGCCTGGCTGGTAGCCCACCGCACGCTGGTGGGTTTGCCAGTGCCGCAGCGCAAGCCGATCATCGACTACTTCGGCACCTTGCTGATGATCATCGGCCTGACGGCGTTGTTGCTGGGCATCACTCAGGTCGGCCAGGGCCATTCGTGGCGCAGCACCGAAGTGTCGGGTTTGCTCGGTTGTGCGGTGGTGGTGCTGGCCGTGTTCGTCTGGCATGAACGGCGGGCGCGGGAACCGTTGCTGCCGATGCACTTGTTCACCAACCGCAGTGCGATTCTTTGCTGGTGCACGATTTTCTTCACCAGTTTCCAGGCGATTTCCTTGATCGTGCTGATGCCCCTTCGCTTCCAGAGCGTCACCGGCGCCGGGGCCGACAGCGCTGCGCTGCATCTGTTGCCGCTGGCCATGGGTTTGCCGATAGGCGCGTATTTCGCCGGACGCCAGACCTCGGTGAGCGGTCGTTATAAACCGATGATCCTGACTGGTGCCCTGCTGATGCCGTTCTCGATTCTCGGCATGGCGTTCAGTGCGCCTCAGGCGTTTGTGCTGAGCACTCTGTTCATGTTGCTCAGCGGCATCGCCAGCGGTATGCAGTTCCCGACATCGTTGGTGGGTACACAAAACTCGGTGGAACAACGGGATATCGGCGTCGCAACCAGCACGACGAATCTGTTCCGTTCCCTGGGTGGCGCGGTGGGTGTGGCGTTAATGTCGGCGCTGCTGCTGGCGTTGTTGCAGGATTCGAGTTTCGCGCATCTGGCCGGCTCATCGCTGATTGCCGAGGGCCATTCGGGGAATGTCTTGCTCGATGGTTTGAACGCCGCACCGGGGGATGCACAAAACGCCCTGCGCACTGAGCTGCTGCTGACCTTCCGGCATTTGCTGATGGTCAGCGCGGCGGTGTCGCTGTTGGGGCTGGCAGCGGCGATTGCCATGCCGAACAGAGTGTTGCGGGGGCGGGAGGACACGGTTCGATAGGAAGACCGAGGCGCCTGCAATCGCGAGCAGGCTCGCTCCCACATTGGATCTCGGCCGTATGCAACATCTGTGACCAATGGAGATTTACTGTGGGAGCGGGCTTGCTCGCGAAAGCGGTGAGTCAGGCAACATCAATGTTTGCTGTGTCGCCGCCTTCGCGAGCAAGCCCGCTCCCACATGGATTGCGCTTAACTGACTGGCATTGCTCCACAGGCCCCATCACTGCATCGGACTATTAAGGCCGGGTGCGCAGCTGTTGCTGCAGATTCTGGATCTGCGCCTGCAGGGTGTTGATGTTGCGGGTGACCTGGCCGCGGAAGGCGTCGAACTCGGCGGTGTTGGTGCCACCTGGTGTGGCGGCCGGGCGGTTGTCCTGTTGGCTTTTGAGTACGATCATGTCTTGCTCCAGGCGCTCGATAGCGGCGCTTGGATTGCCTTGTTTCTTCAGCGCAACGATGTCAGCGCCCAGGCTTTTGAGTTGGGCGTCGAATTGGCTGGTATCGTCCGGCGCGTTCTTCAACGCGGCCAGTTCGCCGCTCAGGGCTTTGACCTGGGCCTGCAACTGAGCATTGGCGGTTTGTTGTTCGGTGGCTTGCGCGGTCATTTGCGCCAGGCGTTTATCCAGATCAGAGGTCTGCCCCAGTACGCCTTGCTGCTGTTTGCTCTGGTCCTGAAGCTTGCTTTCCAGCTGCTTGCTCTGGTCCTGGAGTTTGCTTTCGAGCTGTTTGATTTGCAGCTTCAACGCTTCACTGCCGGTATTGACGTTGGACTGGCTGGCCACGACCTTGCCGGAAATGTCCTGCAGGCGCCCCGCCGCTTCCTCACTGATGCGCGCGAAACTTTCCTGGGTCGCCACCAGTTGCTGTTCCATCAGCGAGATCTGCTGAAAACTCCACCAGGCAAGGCCGGCGAAGGCAAAGAACAATGCGCCGACCAATGCCCACAGAGGGCCGGTGCTCGGGCCTTTGACCTTGACCACCGGTGTGGTGCGCGAATGCACGGAAGTGCGAGCGGTGGTCGGAAAATCATCGTCATCGAGACTGTTGGCGCGCAGGCTCGGGACATCGTCGAAGTCGTCGTTGGCATCGTTACGCATGGGCATTAGGGTCAACCTTTGTAAAACGCGGTGATGGCTTGATGCGGCGAAGTATAACCCCCGCTGCCGCACCGGTTGACCCTGAACCCCGAACTCGGTTCAGTCAGGGCCGCCCTTGTGTGTCAGCGAATGTCCTGAGCCTTCCACCAGCCGCAGAATTCATCGAGGGCGGTCCAGAGGCTGACTTTCGGATCGTAGTCCAGATAATGCCGTGCGCGACTGATGTCCAGGGTGAAGTTTTTGTTCATGACCTGCATGCCCAGCCGCGACAGTGTCGGCTCGGGACGACCAGGCCACAGCTTGCACACACCCTCGTTGAGCGCGGCAAGGCTGTAGGCCAAACCGTAGGAACGGTAACGGGTAACCTGTGGGACATCCATTTGGCGCATCACGTAATTGACCACATCCCACAACGGAACCGGCGCTCCGTTGCTGATGTTGTAGGCCTTGCCCAAGGCCGAACCGCTGGCCAGCAAGCTGCTGAGCAACGCTTCATTGAGGTTTTGCACGCTGGTGAAATCGACCTTGTTCAGGCCATTGCCGATAATCGCCAACCGCCCTTTGCGCTGCATTTTCAGCAGCCTGGGGAAAATGCTCATGTCGCCGGCGCCCGTCACGAAACGCGGGCGCAGGGCCAGGGTTTCGAGGCCGAATTCCTGCGCACCGAAGACTTTTTGCTCGGCCAGGTATTTGGTCGCGGCATAGGGATGTTTGAAGCGCTTGGGCACCTGTTCTTCAGTCAACCCCAGGTGATCGCGGCCATCGAAGTAGATCGACGGCGACGACAAATGCACCAGGCGCCGAACGCGCTGTTTCAGACAGGCCTCGACCACGTTCTCGGTGACTTCGACGTTGCCTTGATGAAAGTCCTGATACCGCCCCCACAAACCGACAGCGCCGGCGCAATGGACCACGGCGTCAACGTCTGAACACAGGTCGCGCGCCAGTTGCGGGTCGCTCAAGTCGCCCTGAATGAACTCGGCGCCACGGCGCACCAGATGCTCGACACTTTCGGCCCGGCGACCGTTGACCCGCACGTCCAGGCCCTGCTCCAGGGCAAAACGCGCAAAGCGTCCGCCAATGAAGCCGCTTGCGCCGGTGACCAGAATCTTCATGAATTGCTCCGAATATTTCGTTTTGCGTTTTGCGCTTTGCATATTGCGTAGGGCGTGAGGTCTTGACGCTGCCCGTCAGTCCAACGGCACCAGCCATTGCTTCGACGAGCGCACCAATTGATCGGTGAGTAACCCCAACAGCTGACCGCCATTGCGCCAATGATGCCAGTACAGCGGCACATCGATCGGCTTATCTGGCAAAAGCTCCTGCAATTGACCGCGCTCCAGTTGCTCGCGCACCTGCAACTCAGGCACCAGGCCCCAGCCAAGCCCTGCTTCCGTGAGGCGAAGAAAGCCTTCGGACGATGGGCATAAATGATGTTCGAAACCGCCGTCCACACCGAGGGAAGCGAGGTAGCGATGCTGTAGGAAGTCATCCGGGCCAAACACCAGGGCTGGGGTTTTGGCCAACTGATCGGCGCGCACACCGTCGGGAAAATGCCGGGCAATGAAGGCCGGGCTCGCCATCGCACGGTAGCGCATCGCCCCCAACAGAACGCTGCGCGCTCCGGCCACCGGCCGTTCACTGGCGCAGACACACCCCGCCACTTCGCCTGCGCGCATGCGTTTAAGGCCAACGGTCTGGTCTTCTACTACCAAATCGAGCAACAGATGTTGTTCCGCGCAAAAGTCGCCCACCGCCTCGGCCCACCAAGTTGCAAGACTGTCGGCATTCAGCGCGATACGCAGGCGTTCCGGCAGGCCTTCTTCGTCCAGCGCCGGGACCAACGTTTGTAGATCGCGCTCAAGCAATCGCACCTGCTGCACATGGTTAAGCAATCGCCGGCCAATCTCCGTCGGCGCCGGAGGTGTGACCCGCACCAGCACCGGTTGGCCGACGCGTGCCTCCAGCAGTTTGATCCGTTGGGAGATGGCCGATTGGGACAAACCCAACACCTGCGCGGCGCGTTCGAATCCGGCCTGTTCGATCACGGCGGCGAGCGCGGAAAGTAATTTGTAGTCGAACATCAGTTTTCCTAATGGGCGATCAGTACTATTGGTTTTTCTTATACAGCCTTCAACTGGAGAATGGCCAGCAAGAACTCTTGAACAAGGATCACCGATATGGCTGGCGAAACGTCATTGGCAACCCTGCTGCGCAGCATGAGCCCGCAACTCAACGACGGCGAATACGTGTTTTGCACATTGCGCGACGGCAAGCTGCCTGCCGGCCTTGAGATTGTCGGCAGCTTTCGCGAGCGGGAAGGCCTGACGGTGATTCTGGAACGTTCCCACGCTGAAAAGGCCGGTTTCAGCTTCGACTACGTCGCCGCCTGGATCACCTTGAACGTGCACTCGGCCCTCGAAGCCGTCGGTCTGACCGCCGCGTTCGCCACCGCATTGGGCCAGGCCGGCATCAGTTGCAACGTGATCGCCGGCTATTACCACGACCATTTGTTCGTCGGCCAGGCCGATGCCGAACGCGCCCTGCAGGTACTGCGGGATCTGGCGTCCAACGCGGAGTAATACGTATGTGGCAAAGCTATGTGAACGGCCTGTTGGTGGCCGCGGGGCTGATCATGGCGATCGGCACCCAGAATGCATTTGTGTTGGCGCAGAGCCTTCGGCGTGAACATCACCTGCCGGTGGCGGCGCTTTGCGTGACCTGCGATGCGTTGCTGGTGGCCGCCGGAGTGTTCGGCCTGGCGACGGTGCTGGCGCAAAACCCGACCCTGCTGGCCATCGCCCGTTGGGGTGGCGCAGCGTTTTTGCTGTGGTACGGCAGCCTGGCGTTGCGTCGGGCTTGCTCGAAACAAAGCCTGCAACAGGGTGAAAATCAGACGGTCCGTTCATTGCGGGCGGTGCTGCTGAGTGCGTTGGCGGTGACGCTGCTCAACCCGCACGTTTATCTGGACACCGTGTTGCTGATCGGTTCTCTCGGCGCACAACAGACCGAGCCCGGTGCTTATGTGGTGGGCGCGGCCAGTGCGTCATTGTTGTGGTTTTTCACTTTAGCCCTTGGCGCGGCATGGCTCGCACCATGGCTGGCACGGCCAAGCACCTGGCGAATCCTCGACCTGTTGGTCGCCGTCATGATGTTCACCGTAGCGTTCCAGTTAATCATCGCTTCATGATTTATTCCAAAAGGCTCTGGAACCTCTATTCCACACAGTTGTTGCGTGGTTATGCCGCACCCCCGGTGCTATGATCCGATCCCTGCGCCGCAAAGAGTACAAACTCCCCGGCGCATGTCTGGCCGCCCGTGATCGGCCTTGCGCTCACCGCAACTGACCTGATTAGGAGAATCATCATGGCTTTCGAATTGCCGCCGCTGCCTTACGCACACGATGCCCTGCAGCCGCACATTTCAGAGGAAACTCTGCAATACCACCACGACAAGCACCACAACACCTACGTCGTGAACCTGAACAACCTGGTGCCAGGCACCGAGTTCGAAGGCAAGACCCTGGAAGAAATCGTCAAGACTTCCTCGGGCGGTATCTTCAACAACGCCGCTCAGGTCTGGAACCACACTTTCTACTGGAACTGCCTGGCGCCAAACGCCGGCGGTCAACCAACCGGCGCGCTGGCGGATGCCATCAACGCAGCTTTCGGTTCGTTCGACAAGTTCAAGGAAGAGTTCAGCAAAACCTCCATCGGCACCTTCGGTTCCGGTTGGGGCTGGCTGGTGAAAAAGGCTGACGGTTCCCTGGCCCTGGCCAGCACCATCGGCGCCGGCAACCCGCTGACCAGCGGCGACACTCCGCTGCTGACCTGCGACGTCTGGGAACACGCTTACTACATCGACTACCGCAACCTTCGTCCGAAGTACGTCGAAGCGTTCTGGAACCTGGTCAACTGGAAGTTCGTGGCTGAGCAGTTCGAAGGCAAAACCTTCACCGCTTAAGCTTCACGCCAGTCAAAAAACCCGGCTTTTGCCGGGTTTTTTATGGGCAGGGGAAATGGGTACATCCCTACAGCCGCCTTCGCGGGCAAGCCTCGGGGGAGCGGTCATATACAAAATCTGTGTACGACACAAATCCTGTGGGAGCGGGCTTGCCCGCGATAGCGGTGTGTCAGGCTCAGGGATGTTGGATGTGCCGCCGTCATCGCGGGCAAGCCCGCTCCCACAGTATTGCGGTGTATTTGAGAGCTACGCCGTCCGTCATGGATGGGTCAGTTGTCAGGCAGTCTTCGGGGGCAAGCCTCGCTCCTACAGTAGGAGGGCGCTTTCCCACAACACGAGTGGCATTCGCCCTCTTGCCCTCACATCGCAGCGGTCTAACATCAACCACAAGGAAAAATTGTCCCGCTCCCCTCAAGTTGAGGCCCCCAACAACCGACACAGTACTAATAGGGCAAATACTCAAAACAACAGCATATCGGCCAAGCTACCGGCAAAATCACCTGGGTTGGAATGTCCCTTTGACTGACATCACGGGATTGCCAATACTCATGGCAACTTGACGCTACCCGCACGGAACAAGGAATAACCCTTTGAAGCTGGAACTCAAGAACAGCTTGTCGGTGAAGTTGCTCCGGGTCGTGCTCCTGTCGGCATTGATCGTCGGCGTAGTCTTGAGCTGCGCGCAGATCGTTTTCGATGCCTATAAAACACGTCAGGCCGTAGCCAGCGATGCCCAGCGCATCCTCGACATGTTCCGCGACCCCTCGACCCAGGCCGTCTACAGCCTGGACCGGGAAATGGGCATGCAGGTGATCGAAGGCCTGTTTCAGGACGATGCCGTGCGCATGGCCTCCATCGGCCATCCTAACGAAGCCATGCTTGCGCAAAAAACCCGTGAACTGCAGCACTCCAACAGCCGCTGGCTGACTGACCTGATCCTCGGCAACGAACGCACCTTCACCACCCAACTGGTGGGCCGCGGCCCCTACAGCGAGTACTACGGCGACCTGAGCATTACCCTCGACACGGCCACCTACGGCAAGGGATTCATCGTCAGCTCGGTGATCATCTTCATCTCTGGTGTATTGCGCGCCCTGGCCATGGCTTTGGTGCTGTATCTGGTCTATCACTGGCTGCTGACCAAACCGCTGTCGCGGATTATCGAGCACCTGACCGAAATCAACCCGGACCGGCCCAGCGCCCACAAGATTCCGCAGCTCAAGGGTCATGAGAGAAACGAGCTGGGCGTCTGGATCAACACTGCCAACCAGTTGCTCGAATCCATCGAACGCAACACTCACCTGCGCCACGAAGCGGAAAACAGCCTGCTGCGCATGGCCCAGTACGACTTCCTCACCGGTTTGCCGAACCGCCAGCAATTGCAGCAACAACTGGACAAAATCCTCGTCGACGCTGGCAAATTGCAGCGTCGGGTTGCGGTGCTGTGTGTCGGGCTCGATGACTTCAAAGGCATCAACGAACAGTTCAGCTATCAGACCGGCGACCAGTTGCTGCTGGCCCTGGCCGATCGCCTGCGGGCTCACAGCGGTCGCCTCGGCGCCCTCGCCCGTTTGGGTGGCGACCAGTTCGCACTGGTCCAGGCCGACATCGAACAACCCTATGAAGCGGCCGAACTGGCCCAAAGCATTCTTGATGATCTGGAAGCGGCGTTCGCCCTCGACCATCAGGAAATCCGCCTGCGCGCCACCATCGGCATCACCCTGTTCCCCGAGGACGGTGACAGCACCGAGAAGTTGCTGCAAAAAGCCGAGCAGACCATGACCCTGGCCAAGACTCGCTCGCGCAATCGCTATCAGTTCTATATCGCCAGCGTCGACACGGAAATGCGTCGGCGCCGCGAGTTGGAAAAAGACCTGCGCGATGCCTTGATCCGCGACCAGTTCTACCTCGTTTATCAACCGCAGATCAGCTATCGCGATCATCGCGTGGTGGGCGTCGAGGCGTTGATTCGCTGGCAGCATCCCGAACACGGGCTGGTGCCGCCGGACCTGTTTATCCCGCTGGCCGAGCAGAACGGCACCATCATCGCCATCGGCGAATGGGTGCTGGATCAGGCCTGTAAACAATTGCGCGAATGGCACGATCAGGGTTTCGACCTGCGCATGGCGGTGAACCTGTCCACCGTGCAATTGCACCACGCCGAGTTGCCGCGGGTGGTCAACAACCTGTTGCAGATGTACCGCTTGCCACCGCGCAGCCTGGAACTGGAAGTCACCGAAACCGGCCTGATGGAAGACATCAGCACCGCCGCCCAGCATTTGTTGAGCCTGCGTCGCTCCGGCGCGCTGATCGCCATTGACGACTTCGGCACCGGTTATTCATCACTGAGCTATTTGAAAAGCCTGCCGCTGGACAAGATCAAGATCGACAAGAGCTTCGTTCAGGATCTGCTTGATGACGACGACGATGCGACCATCGTTCGCGCCATCATCCAGCTGGGCAAGAGCCTGGGCATGCAGGTGATTGCCGAGGGTGTGGAAACTGCCGAGCAAGAGGCCTACATCATCTCCGAAGGCTGCCACGAAGGTCAGGGTTATCACTACAGCAAACCGCTGCCGGCACGGGAATTAAGTGTCTATCTGAAACAGGCGCAGCGCAGTAACGCGGTTATTTTGTAGAAGATCAAAAGATCGCAGCCTCGTTTCACTCTGTAGGAGCTGCCGAGTGAAACGAGGCTGCGATCTTTTGATCTACCTCACGTGTCCCCGTGAATAAGAAATATTTACAAGCACAACCCTTTACACATAATGCGAAAGATTTGCATTATGTCGCAGTTTTGCGCGCCCTCCACGCGCGTCCATCAATCACCGAAGCAGGATGTTCGCCATGATTCGTATGCCTCTGGCCACCGCCAGTCTGCTGGCCATCGCTATTTCCCTCGCCGGTTGCGGCGAAGGCAAAGACAAGGCTGCCGCTCCACAAGCGCCGACCCCGGCCGCCAGCACCTCTGCCCCGGCTGCGCCTGCTGCTACCGGTAAAATTGATGAAGCCGCCGCCAAGGCTGTGGTTGCGCACTACGCCGACATCGTCTTCGCCGTTTACAGCGATGCCGAATCCACCGCGAAAACCCTGCAAACCGCCGTCGACGCATTCCTCGCCAAGCCGAACGCCGACACCCTGAAAGCCGCCAAGGCTGCCTGGGTCGCGGCCCGCGTGCCTTACCTGCAGAGCGAAGTGTTCCGCTTCGGCAACACCATCATCGACGACTGGGAAGGTCAGGTGAACGCCTGGCCACTGGACGAAGGCCTGATCGACTACGTCGACAAATCCTACGAACACGCACTGGGTAACCCGGGCGCCACCGCCAACATCATCGCCAACACTAAAGTTCAGGTCGGCGAAGACAAGGTCGACGTGAAAGACATCACCCCGGAAAAACTCGCCAGCCTGAACGAGCTGGGCGGTTCCGAGGCCAACGTCGCCACCGGCTACCACGCCATCGAATTCCTGCTCTGGGGCCAGGACCTGAACGGCACCGGCCCTGGCGCCGGCAACCGTCCAGCTACCGACTTCCTGGAAGGCAAAGGCGCTACCGGCGGTCACAATGATCGTCGCCGTGCTTACCTGAAATCCGTGACCCAACTGTTGGTCAACGACCTGCAAGAAATGGTCGGTAACTGGAAGCCGAACGTGGCCGACAACTACCGCGCCACCCTGGAAGCGGAACCGGCTGAAACCGGCCTGCGCAAAATGCTGTTCGGCATGGGCAGCCTGTCCTTGGGCGAATTGGCGGGCGAGCGCATGAAGGTTTCCCTGGAAGCCAACTCCCCGGAAGACGAACAGGATTGCTTCAGCGACAACACCCACAACTCGCACTTCTACGACGCCAAAGGCGTGCGTAACGTGTACCTGGGCGAATACACCCGCGTAGACGGCAGCAAAATGACTGGCGCCAGCCTGTCGTCGCTGGTCGCCAAAGCCGATCCGGCTGCCGACACCGCGCTGAAAGCCGACCTGGCCGCCACCGAAGCCAAGCTTCAGGTCATGGTCGATCACGCCAACAAGGGTGAGCACTACGATCAACTGATCGCTGCGGGCAACACTGCTGGCAACCAGATCGTGCGCGACGCCATCGCCTCGCTGGTCAAGCAGACCGGTTCGATCGAAGCGGCCGCCGGCAAACTGGGCATCAGCGACCTGAACCCGGACAACGCTGATCACGAGTTCTGATCAACGCTGGCTGAATGAACAGAAAGGCGACCTTCGGGTCGCCTTTCTGTTAGCCCGAACGCAGATCAAAATGTGGGAGCGGGCTTGCTCGCGAAGGCGGACTGTCAGCCAACATCGATGTTGAATGTAAATCCGCTTTCGCGAGCAAGCCCGCTCCCACAGGGGCTTGCACTGAACCTGTGGGAGCGTGGCTTGCCCGCGATGGCCGCGACTCGGTCTCAAGTGAAACCCTGCCCCACATCAACCAAACGATAATTCCTCTTATTCAAACTCCCCTGCCCTGTTAGACTTTGCGCCCTTGTTTTGCTCGTCTTGCAGGATGTCCGATGCCCTCGCTGCCTCTTCGCTTGTCTGCACTGTTGCTGGCCCTGGGCCTGAGTGCCTGCGATGACGCCCCGCGTTTTACCCAGGCCGAACCCGGTGAAGCCCGCTCCGGCGGCAGTGCGACGGTGCGCAAGACCGATCAGAATTCATTTTCCCTGCCGTCCGCCAACCTGCCGCCGTCACGGCGCGTTGATTTCAGCGTCGGCAACAGTTTCTTTCGCAGCCCTTGGGTGATTGCGCCGTCGACCACCACCGCCCGCGATGGCCTTGGTCCGTTGTTCAATACCAACGCCTGCCAGAACTGCCACATCAAGGACGGGCGCGGTCACCCGCCCGCGCCCGATGCGCCGAATGCGGTGTCGATGCTGGTGCGTCTGTCGATTCCTGATGCGCCGGCCTACGCCAAGATCATCGAACAACTGGGCGTGGTGCCAGAGCCGGTCTACGGCGGGCAGTTCCAGGACATGTCGGTGCCCGGCGTCGTCCCGGAAGGCAAGGTACGTGTCGATTACACAGCGGTCCCGATACGCTTCAAGGACGGCAGCGAAATCGAGTTGCGTAAGCCGACCCTGCAGATCACTCAACTCGGCTATGGCCCGATGCACCCCGACACGCGCTTCTCGGCGCGCATCGCACCGCCGATGATTGGCCTGGGCTTGCTTGAGGCGATCCCCGACGAGGCCATCCTGGCTAACGCCGAGGCTCAGGCGCGGGAGAAAAACGGCATCGCCGGACGACCGAACCGGGTCTGGGACGACGCGCAGCAGAAAACCGTCCTCGGGCGATTTGGCTGGAAGGCCGGGCAACCGAACCTCAATCAACAAAACGTTCACGCGTTCTCTGGAGACATGGGTCTCACAACCAGCCTGAGAACCGTTGATGACTGCACCGACGCGCAAACCGCTTGCAAGCAGGCACCCAACGGCAATGGCCCGGATGGTGAGCCGGAAGTCAGCGATAACATCCTGCGTCTGGTGCTGTTCTACAGCCGTAACCTCGCGGTACCGGCCCGTCGCGATGTCGGCGCGCCTGAGGTGCTGGCCGGCAAGAATCTGTTTTCCCAGGCGGGATGCCAATCCTGCCACACCCCTCAATACACCACCGCCGCCAACGCCGCGGAACCTGAATTGGCCAATCAAGTGATTCGCCCTTACAGCGACCTGCTGCTGCATGACATGGGCGATGGCCTGGCCGACAACCGCAGCGAATTCCAGGCCAGCGGCCGCGACTGGCGCACGCCGCCGTTGTGGGGCATCGGCCTGACACAGGCGGTCAGCGGCCACACCCAGTTTTTGCATGACGGCCGCGCCCGTAACCTGCTCGAAGCCGTGCTCTGGCATGGCGGCGAGGCAAAGGCGGCGCAGCAACAGGTTTTGTCTTTCAATGCCGAGCAGCGCGCGGCGTTGCTGGCGTTTTTGAATTCTCTTTAATACGTTTTCCTTCAGCGGGAGCCCGACATGTTCCGTCCCAAATTGTTGTTCACCAGCCTTGCCGCCCTCGCCCTGGGCGCCTGTTCGCCCCAGGATCCGCAAGCGGTCACGTCGGCGGCCATTGCCAAGCAAGTCATCCTGCCGACCTACAGCCGCTGGGTCGAAGCCGACCGTCAATTGGCGGTCAGCGCCCTGGCGTTCTGCCAAGGCAAGGAAACCCTGGACACCGCCCGCGCCGACTTCCTGCACGCGCAGAAAGCCTGGGCCGAGTTGCAACCGCTGCTGATCGGGCCGTTGGCCGAGGGCAACCGTTCGTGGCAAGTGCAGTTCTGGCCGGACAAGAAAAACCTCGTGGGCCGTCAGGTCGAGCAACTGGTCACCGCGCAACCGCAGATCGATGCCGCCGCCCTGACCAAATCCAGCGTTGTGGTACAAGGCCTCTCGGCCTATGAGTACATCCTGTTCGACAGCAAGATCGACATGGCTGACAGCGCGCAGAAAGCCAAATACTGCCCGCTGCTGACCGCCATTGGCGAACGTCAGAAGCAACTGGCTGAAGAGATCCTGTCGCGCTGGAACACCAACGACGGCATGCTCGCGCAGATGAGCAAATTCCCGAACCAGCGCTACGCCGACTCCCACGAGGCGATCGCCGATCTGTTGCGCGTGCAAGTGACGGCGCTGGACTCCCTGAAGAAAAAACTCGGCACGCCGATGGGCCGTCAGAGCAAGGGCACGCCACAGCCGTTCCAGGCCGATGCCTGGCGCAGCCAATCGTCGCTGCAAGGCCTGCAAGCGAGCCTGAGCGCGGCGCAAACCGTCTGGGTCGGTGTCGACAACAAAGGCCTGCGCGGTCTGTTGCCGAGCGAGCAGAAACCCTTGGCCGACAAGATCGACGCGGCCTACGAAGCGTCTCTGAAACTGTTCGCCAGCAACCAGCGCTCGCTGACCGACATGCTCACCAACGATGCCGGGCGCCAGCAGCTCAACGCGATCTACGACAGCCTCAACGTTGTCCATCGCCTGCACGAAGGCGAGCTGGCCAAGGCGCTGGGCATCCAACTGGGCTTCAACGCCAACGACGGTGACTGATGAGGGCAAGTGCCATGCTGCGACGCCAGGCTCTGACGTTAGGGAGTTTGCTGCTGGGTGCGGTGACACTGGGCGGCTGGACGCTGTTCAAGCAAAAGGACAAAAGCCCGCTACTGCTCTCGGCGCGGGACGATGGTGACGGCAAGCATTACGCCGTCGGTTATCGGCTGGACGGTACCCGGGTGTTTGCCACCCAGGTCGGCCAGCGTTGCCACGACATCATCAACCACCCGACGCTGCCGATAGCGCTGTTCGTCGCTCGGCGTCCGGGCACCGAAAGCTACCTGATCGACCTGCGCGACGGCACGTTGCTGCAAACCGTGGTCTCGCGGCCGAACCGGCACTTCTACGGTCACGCAGTGATTCACCACAGCGGCGACTGGTTGTACGCCACCGAGAACGACACGTCCGACCCGGGCCGAGGCCTGCTCGGTGTGTATAAGTTCGAAGGTGAGCGACTGGTGCACAGCGGCGAGCTTTCCACCCACGGTGTCGGTCCGCATCAGGTGTCGTGGATGCCCGATGGCGAGACGTTGATTGTCGCCAACGGCGGCATTCGCACCGAGGCCGAAAGCCGGGTCGAGATGAACCTCAACGCGATGGAGCCGAGCCTGGTGCTGATGCAGCGCGACGGCACTTTGTTGAGCAAGGAAACACTGGCCCAGCAGATGAACAGCGTGCGGCATTTGGGCGTCGCCAGCGATGGCACCATCGTCGCCGGCCAGCAGTTCATGGGCGCTGCCCACGAGTCATCGGAGCTGTTGGCGATCAAGCGTCCCGGACAACCGTTCGTGGCGTTCCCGGTGCCCGAGCATCAGTTGCAGGCCATGGGGCATTACACCGCCAGCGTCGCCGTGCACAGCGAACTGCGTCTGGTCGCCTTGACCGCGCCGCGGGGCAACCGCTTTTTTATCTGGGACCTGGACAGCGGTGAAGTACGCCTGGACGCGCCACTTCCAGATTGCGCCGGTGTCGGGGCCGTGGCCGATGGTTTTGTCGTGACCTCCGGTCAAGGACGATGCCGGTACTACGATTGTCGCCAGACAACCCTGGTTGCAAAACCTCTGGAGTTGCCTGCGGGGCTCTGGGACAACCATCTTCATCTGATCTGACTTCATCCTCCCTTGTAGGAGCGAAGCTTGCTCGCGAAAGCGGTGTATCAGTCAGTACATTAGTTGGCTGACACACCGCTTTCGCGAGCAAGCTTCGCTCCTACAGGGTTTGCGTCATTCTGTAATAACTGCCAGTTGGAATCCCCCTCGCACTCGGAGTAATGTTCCCGCCTGTCTCACCTGATTTTCTCCAAGGAACTGGATATATGCTGCGTCGCCGCATGCTGATCATGTTGGGTGTTGTTCTGCTAATCGTGCTGGTCCTGGCCGGTTACAAAGCCTTCTCTATCTACACGATGATGCAAGGCTTCTCCGCGCCGAAACCGCCGATAAGCGTCGCCGTGGCCACCGCCACCGAACGTCCGTGGCAAAGCCGTTTGCCAACGGTCGGCACCCTCACGGCGCTGCAAGGGGTCGACCTGAGCCTGGAGATCGCCGGCACTGTCAAAGAGGTGCAATTCGAGTCCGGGCAGAAGGTCAAGGCCGGTCAGCCGATCCTGCAACTCGACACCGCCGTTGAAACTGCCCTGCTGGCAACCGCTCAAGCCGACCTGGGATTGGCGCAACTGGATTACGGACGCGGCAGCCAATTGGTGGGCAGCCAGGCTATTTCCAAAGGCGAGTTCGACCGACTCTCGGCGGTGTTGCAAAAGAGCCGTGCCACGGTCAATCAGCTCAAGGCGGCACTGGAGAGAAAACGTATCCTCGCCCCGTTCAGCGGGACCATCGGCATTCGTCAGGTAGACGTCGGCGACTACGTGGCCAGCGGCACGATGATCGCCACCCTGCAAGATATCAGCAGCCTCTACGTCGACTTCTTCGTGCCCGAGCAATCGGTGCCGAAAATCGCACTCGGCCAACCGGTACAGGTCATCGTCTCGGCCTACCCGACGCAGAGTTTCCCCGGGACCATCAGTGCAATCAACCCGAAGGTCGAGAGCAGCACCCGCAACGTGCTGGTGCGCGCTACCCTGGCCAACCCCGATGGCAAACTGTTGCCGGGGATGTTCGCCAGCCTGCAGGTGATGTTGCCTGATCCGCAGCCACGCATCGTCGTGCCGGAAAACGCGATCACCTACACCCTTTATGGCAACTCGCTGTACGTCGTCGCGCAGAAAAAGGCCGAAGACGGCAGCCTCGAAAAAGACGACAAGGGCGAACCGATTCTGATCGCCGAACGACGCTTCGTCGAAACCGGCGAACGCCGCGACGGGATGGTCATGATCACCAAAGGCGTGCAGAACGGCGAAAAAGTGGTCACGGGGGGCCAGATCAAACTGGACCACGGCGCACACATTGCCATCAGCGACGACAAGACCCTAGCCGAGAAGAGCAGTCAGCCGCGCGCTGACTGATCAAGGAATCCCCATGGCTTTTACCGATCCGTTCATCCGCCGCCCGGTGCTCGCCACCGTGGTCAGCCTGTTGATTGTGCTGCTGGGCTTCCAGGCCTGGAGCAAGTTGCCGCTGCGCCAATACCCGCAAATGGAAAACGCCCTGATCACGGTGACCACCGCTTACCCCGGGGCCAACGCCGAAACCATCCAGGGTTACATCACCCAACCGATGCAGCAGAGCCTGGCCAGCGCCGAGGGCATCGACTACATGACCTCGGTCAGTCGCCAGAACTTCTCGGTGATCTCGATCTACGCGCGCATCGGTTCCAACAGCGACCGTTTGTTCACTGAACTGTTGGCCAAGGCCAACGAGGTGAAGAACCAGCTGCCCCAGGATGCCGAAGACCCGGTGCTGAGCAAGGAAGCCGCCGACGCCTCGGCGCTGATGTACATCAGCTTCTTCAGCGACGAGCTGAGCAATCCGCAGATCACTGATTACCTGTCACGGGTCATCCAGCCGAAACTGGCGACCTTGCCGGGCATGGCCGAAGCCGAGATTCTCGGTAATCAGGTATTCGCCATGCGCCTGTGGCTGGACCCGGTGAAACTCGCCGGTTTCGGCCTGAGCGCCAGCGACGTGACCAACGCCGTGCGCCAATACAACTTCCTCTCCGCCGCCGGCGAAGTGAAAGGCGAGTACGTGGTCACCAGCATCAACGCCAACACCGAACTCAAATCCGCCGAGGCCTTTGGCGCGGTCCCGCTCAAGGTCGAGGGCGACAGCCGCGTACTGCTGCGGGACGTGGCGCGGGTCGAGATGGGCGCAGAGAACTACAACACCATCAGTTCCTTCGGCGGCACGCCCTCGGTGTACATCGGCATCAAGGCCACGCCCGGCGCCAACCCGCTGGACGTGATCAGGGAAGTGCGCAAGATCATGCCGGAGCTGGAAGCCCAGCTGCCGCCGAACCTGAAAGGTGAAATCGCCTACGACGCCACGCTGTTTATCCAGGCCTCCATCGACGAAGTGGTGAAAACCCTGTTCGAAGCGGTGCTGATCGTGATCGTGGTGGTGTTCCTGTTCCTCGGCGCCCTGCGTTCGGTGGTGATCCCGGTGGTCACCATTCCGCTGTCGATGATCGGCGTGATGTTCTTCATGCAGATGATGGGCTACTCGATCAACCTGCTGACTTTGCTGGCGATGGTATTGGCCATCGGGCTGGTGGTGGACGACGCCATTGTGGTGGTGGAAAACATCCATCGGCACATTGAAGAAGGCAAGACACCGCTGGATGCCGCGCTTGAAGGCGCTGCGGAAATCGCCATGCCGGTGGTGTCGATGACCATTACCCTGGCGGCGGTCTATGCGCCGATCGGCTTCCTGACCGGCCTGACGGGAGCGCTATTCAAGGAGTTCGCCCTGACCCTGGCCGGGGCGGTGGTGATTTCCGGCGTCGTAGCCCTGACGCTGTCGCCGATGATGTGCGCCCTGCTGCTGCGCCACGATGAAAACCCCAGCGGCCTTGCCCATCGCCTGGACGTGATCTTCGAAGGCCTCAAGCGCCGTTACCAGAGTGTGCTTCATGGCACCCTCAACACCCGGCCGGTGGTGCTGGTGTTCGCGGTGATCGTGCTGTGCCTGATTCCGGTCCTGCTCAAATTCACCCAGTCGGAACTGGCGCCGAACGAGGACCAGGGCGTCATATTCATGATGGCCAATGCCCCGCAACCAGCCAACCTCGACTACCTGAACACCTACACCGACGAGTTCCTCGCGATTTTCAAGGAGTTCCCCGAGTACTACTCCTCGTTCCAGATCAACGGCTTCAATGGCGTGCAATCGGGGATCGGCGGCTTCCTGCTCAAACCCTGGAACGAACGCGACCGGACCCAAATGCAGATCCTGCCCGAGGTCCAGGCCAAACTGGAGAGCATTCCGGGCTTGCAAATCTTCGGCTTCAACCTGCCTTCCCTGCCGGGCACGGGTGAAGGCTTGCCGTTTCAATTCGTGATCAACTCGGCCAACAGCTATGAGTCATTGCTGGAAGTGACGGACCGGGTGAAAAAAAGAGCGATGGAGTCCGGCAAGTTTGCCTTTGTCGACGTCGACCTGGCCTTCGACAAACCCGAAGTCGTGGTGGATATCGATCGCGCCAAGGCCGCACAGATGGGTGTGTCGATGCAAGACCTGGGCGGCACCCTCGCGACGTTGCTGGGTGAAGCGGAGATCAACCGTTTCACCATCGAAGGTCGCAGCTACAAAGTCATTGCACAGGTGGAACGGCCCTTCCGGGATAACCCCGACTGGCTGAACCATTATTACGTCAAGAACACCAAGGGCGAATTGCTGCCCCTATCGACCCTGATCACCGTGACCGACCGGGCGCGCCCGCGCCAGTTGAACCAGTTCCAGCAACTCAACTCGGCGATTCTTTCCGGGGTCCCGCTGGTCAGCATGGGTGAAGCCATCGACACCGTGCGCCAGATCGCCCGGGAGGAGGCGCCGGCGGGTTATGCCGTCGACTATGCCGGTGCGTCACGGCAATACGTTCAGGAAGGCAGCGCGCTGTGGGTCACCTTTGCCTTGGCGCTGGCGATCATCTTCCTGGTGCTGGCGGCCCAGTTCGAAAGCTTCCGCGACCCATTGGTGATTCTGGTCACCGTGCCGCTGTCGATCTGTGGCGCGTTGATCCCGTTATTCCTTGGCTGGTCGAGCATGAACATCTATACCCAAGTGGGATTGGTGACGTTGATCGGGCTGATCAGCAAGCACGGGATTCTGATCGTCGAGTTCGCCAACCAGCTACGCAAGGAGAAGGGCTTGTCGCCTCGCGAAGCGGTGGAGGAAGCGGCGGCCATTCGTCTGCGTCCCGTGTTGATGACCACGGCGGCGATGGTGTTCGGCATGGTGCCGTTGATCATCGCCACGGGCGCGGGAGCGGTCAGCCGGTTCGACATCGGCACGGTGATCGCGACGGGGATGTCGATCGGGACGCTGTTCACCTTGTTCGTGTTGCCGTGCATCTACACGTTGCTGGCCAAACCCGATAAACCTTGACGTCAAAAGATCGCAGCCTTCGGCAGTTCCTACACGATCGTTCCCACGCTCTGCGTGGGAATGCAGGCCGGGACGCTCCGCGTCCCATCCAAAGCCGAACGCGGAGCGTCCGTAGAGGCATTCCCACGCAGAGCGTGGGAACGATCGACGTCAAAAAGCAAAAGGCCTCGCATTTGCGAGGCCTTTTATTTGGGCTTCAATCTGTTCAACTTTGTGGCCTCAGTCCCTGAGAGAGTCCGAACATGAACAGTAACAAGTCATGATCGGGTTGAGTAGCCACGGGTGCTTTGGCAACCCGGGGCAACGGACAATGCGCGTCACCGTGCACGGAGCTGAGGACTTGCGTGCGGGGCTGCTCCCACGCTGCCACCGCCAATGAAGTAACTGCCAAGGCTCCGGCTAAAAACAAACCTCGTGCAATTTCGAGTTTCATTGTTATAAGCCTTTGATAGCGCTGCCAAACGCCGTCTTATAAAAATAGACGAGTTTTTCCCAGTCCGTATCGCGGAACGACGAGTGGCGACGCAGTTGTTTCAGGTCATGGGTCGCCGCTTGACGAGCGGTCAAACGCTGCCGACATTTCTCCAGATCGATCAAGGCAATTTCGACCTTGGCTGACTCGCCCTCGCCGGTTACCCGCACGAATACGTGCTTGATGTAGAGGCAGCTGTGCTGCCAACGGCCCTTGTGCATGCGGACCAGGTTGTCGGCCAGCTCCTTCAATACGCGATCATGCACCGCCTCACCGTAACGCTCCCGACCGCCACCCGCGTACCAGTGTTCGATTTCTTCGAAGCCATCCAGGGACTTGGTAACCAGCAATGCGCGCCATTTATGCACGGGATCACGCTGTGCCCCACAGAAAACGATTTCCGGAACACTAACGTCGAGCAGGCGCAGGCCAATGAGCGCATCGCGCTCGCGCAATACTGTTGGCCGGCCGAACGGGTGTAACCCGCTGCGATAGATATGCCCGGTTTGACGCTTGGTGTAGAGCAGCTGTCCATCACTGCCCATGACGCGCTGCACGCCACTTTCTCCACCACGACGGACATTGGGTTCTTCTACCCATTCACCGCGCAGGTTCCAGAAGTAGTCAAAGCGGTCCTGAGAAGCAACTTCCGTTTGTGCTGCACACTGCACTGCCATCTTGTTACCTCTTGCGTAATACATAGACCCGCCACATGGCGTAGAGCGGTAAAAAGTCCAGTTGCTCCTGGATACGGAAACCCGCCTGCTCGAATTCTTTTTCAACCGTGGCAGCCGGTAACACAAATCGATTTTGGTAACTTTCCTGCTCACGCGTCTGCTCAAGGCGTTTGCGTTTCCAGGCTTTGAAATTGCCGTCCACCCACAACGAAACAATCACGCTGTCACGGGTGACGCGCTCGAATTCGCTCAGGATGGCCAGGCGATGCTCGGCTTCACCGATGTGATGGAGCAATCGCATGCAGAAAATGCTATCGACGGCGTTATCAGGCAAGGCAATGTCGAATGCAGAAGTGTGCAAGGGTTGTACCCGTTTTACGACGTCAGCGGGTTGCGCCCGCATGGCAATCTTCAACATGGACTCCGAGTTGTCGGCTCCAATGATGACACGGTTGTGTTTTTCCGCCAGCAATGGCCAGAAACGCCCCGCGCCACACGGAAGATCGAGAACCAGCCCCGGTTCACCAACCAGAGTCAGAGCCTTGCGTGCCAGTTGCTCGTCACGCCAATGGGACAGTTTGCGACTGAGGCCATCCTGATGCTTGAGCAGATATTCTCGTGCGTGTTGATCGTCGTACTTTTCGGAAAAATCGAGTTTGATCGGGCCAGCCATCACTGCAGTCTCCTGAACGTCTGATGACTACCACCTTAGGTAGCGCTGCGTCAGCGTCAGGTCGTGCCTTTGTGAAAAAATTGTCATGTAAAACCTGGAATTATTACGAGGTTTTACAGGATCGAATGCGGTCTTTTCGGCCCCTATCAGATCCGGGACAGACTCAACTCCACCTGAAAACGGCAGCCATTGGGTTCCATGTTGGTCAAGCTGACGTTCCAGCCCTGGTTCTCGCAAATCCGCTGCACCAGCGACAGTCCCAGCCCCAGGCCCTCGCCGCGTTTTTCGTTGCCGCGCACGAAAGGCTCGAACATCGCCTCGCGTTTTTCCTCGGGAATGCCGACACCACTGTCCTCGACCACGAACCCTGTATCCGTCAGGGCGAGGCGAATGTAACCGTGCTCGGTGTAATGCAGCGCATTACGCAACAGGTTGCCCATCACCGCATGCAAAAGGGTCGCGTTATAGCGGGTGTCCGGCGGATTGCCCGGCTCAAAGTTCAGCGTCAGACCCTTGGCTTCGATCGGCTCGCGCCATTGAGAGAGCAGCCCGTCAGCTACCTGGCTCAGGGTCTGCTGGGGGGCCATGCTGGCGTCTTCATGTTGAGCACGAGCCAGCATGAGGAAGGTTTGCACCAGCTCGCGCATCTCAGCGCACGCACGAGCGATTCGCTCGACCTGAGCACGGCCGCGCTGATCGATACCGGGGTTTTCCAGCAACAGCTCACAGGAACTGGCCAACACCATCAACGGTGTGCGCAGTTCGTGGCTGACATCACTGGTGAACAATCGCTCACGGGTCAACGCCTGACGCAAGCGCCCCAGGGTAGCGTCGAAGGCCACGGCCAGTTCGCCCACTTCATCGGCGGCATAATCCGGCGCCAGCGGCGGCGCCAGGCCCAGCAACTGATCGCGATGACGCACCTGACGGGCCAGTCGCACCACCGGCGCCATGACCTTGCGCGCCAACACCCAGCCAAGAAATACCGCCAATGCCAGGCTCAGGACGAAACCCACCAGCACCACGGCAAACAGCACCCGCTCGCGCTCTTCGAAATCGCTCTGGTCCTGCAACAGCACGTAACGCCGACCGTCGACGATTTCGACCATTGCGTGATACGACAGCTGCTCGCGAAAGACCTCATGAAAGCCTGAGTCCAGGTGCCGCAAATCCTTGGGCAATTCAAAGTCGCCCGGCCCACCGCTGAAATAGAACAGCTGGTCCGGCTCGGGACGGTGGCTCCAGTCCGACACGCTGTCCATCAGCAACAGGCGTTGCAAATCGCCGCCCAGACCTGCCGAAATAAGCTTTTCTTCCACCAGGTGCACGGTCGCCACAATACCCATGGCGAAGGCTCCCGCCACCAGTGCACTCATCAACGCAAAGGCGATGATGATCCGTTGAGCAAGGCTCTGTTTAAACTCCATCACGGCCCTCGGCCAAGCGATAACCGACGCCATGCACCGTGTGCAACAAGGGCTTGTCGAAAGGCTTGTCGATCACCTGACGCAGTTGATGGACGTGGCTACGCAGGCTGTCGCTGTCCGGGCAATCATCGCCCCACAGGGCCTCTTCGAGAACCTCGCGGCGTAACACATGAGGGCTTTTCTGCATCAACACGGCCAGCAACTTCAGGCCCACCGGATTGAGTTTCAGCAGACGGCCTTCGCGCGTCACTTCCAGGGTATCGAGGTCGTAGCTCAGATCACCGACTTGCAAGGCTCGGCGACCGCCCCCTTGGGCACGGCGCATGACCGCCTCTATCCGCGCGGCCAGTTCAGACAGGGCAAAGGGTTTGATCAGGTAATCGTCGGCACCAGACTTGAAGCCTTGCAAACGGTCATCCAGTTGATCGCGCGCAGTAAGCATGATCACTGGCGTGTCACGGCGAGCGTCTTCGCGCAGGCGTTTGCACAGGGTGTAGCCGTCGATGCCGGGCAGCATGATGTCGAGCACGATCAAATCGTAATGCTCGGTGGCGGCCAGGTGCAGGCCCGACAAACCGTCCTGCGCACAATCCACGGTGTAACCCTTGAGCCCAAGATAATCGGCCAGATTGGCCAGGATATCGCGGTTGTCTTCAACCAATAGAATTCGCATCGGCACCTCCTCCGTACACAGTAACGGCTGTCTTGGCGCGCAGCTTAAGGCCAAGTGTGGCTCAGGGATAGGGTGGCGTGCAGGGGTAAATCCGACAAAAAAAACCTGAAACGGCCTTAACAACTTTTTCACCATCGATTCACAGGCTGACGACAGGGGCGTGTACAGACTCCCCGCGGTTGCGCTCTTCAGAACATTTTACTCACCAAGGAATTGCCATGGCTTCGACCGCTGCCCGCCCCGCTTCCAGGCCAATGAATGCCTGGCTATTCCTGGGATTGCCCGCCATTGCGGCGATCACCCTGCTGCTGCTCGAACTGACGTCCCTGGACATGGACCTTGCCAAGCGTTTCTATGACCCGGTGGCAGGCGAGTTCATCGGACGGCACAGTTACTTCCTGGAAAACATCCTGCATGACCGGGCCAAGCAAGTGGTCATCGCCTTTTCGGTGTTCGCCATCCTGGGCTTCATCGGCTCCTTTTTCATGGAAAGGCTCAAACCGTTCAAACGTGAACTGGGTTGCCTGGTGTTGTCTCTGGCACTGGCAACCTCGTTTGTCACCCCGGTCAAAGCGGTGACGGCGGTGCAATGCCCATGGAGCCTGGAGCAATTCGGCGGGCACGAAACCTACAGCGAACTGCTCAGCCCTCGCCCGCACACCGACAAGCCGGGCCGCTGCTGGCCTGGCGGTCATGCGGCGACTGGCTTCACGTTGTTTGCGCTGTTCTTCGTCCTGCGCGACCGTCGTCCGCGCCTGGCGCGCAAGGCGTTTGTCCTGGCCTTCACGTTGGGCTCGGTGTTTTCCCTCAGCAGGATGATGCAGGGGGCGCACTTCTTTTCGCACAATGTGTGGACGGCGATTTTCTGCTGGCTGATTTGTTTGGGGGCGTATTACTACATTCTTTATCGACCAGCTTCCAAGGCTGAGCTAGTCACCAAGGCACAACCAGTCAGTACCTGAAACACAATTCCAATGTGGGAGCGGGCTTGCTCGCGAAGGCGGCTTAACATTCACCGAAGATGTTGAATGTCAGACCGCTTTCGCGAGCAAGCCCGCTCCCACAGGGGGCCGATGTAGATCCCATGATCGGGACAAACTCCGGGCAATAAAAAACCCCGCCTGCTCAACGCAGACGGGGTTTTTATGTACGGGGTAAGGCTGGCTTACATCATGCCGCCCATGCCACCCATACCACCCATGTCTGGCATGCCGCCGCCAGCTGGGCCGTCTTCCTTGATCTCGGCGATCATGGCTTCGGTGGTGATCATCAGGCTGGCAATCGACGAAGCCGCTTGCAGAGCCGAACGAGTCACTTTAGCCGGGTCCAGGATACCCATTTCGATCATGTCGCCGTATTCGCCGGTAGCAGCGTTGTAACCGTAGTTACCCGAACCCTGCTTGACCTTGTCGACTACTACGCTTGGCTCGTCGCCGGAGTTGGCAACGATCTGGCGCAGTGGCGCTTCAACAGCGCGACGCAGCAACTGGATGCCAACGTTCTGGTCATCGTTGTCGCCTTTCAGCTCGGAGATAGCCTGCAGGGCGCGAACCAGTGCCACGCCGCCGCCAGGTACCACGCCTTCTTCAACGGCTGCACGGGTAGCGTGCAGGGCGTCTTCAACGCGGGCTTTCTTCTCTTTCATTTCAACTTCGGAACCAGCGCCAACCTTGATCACTGCAACGCCGCCGGACAGTTTGGCCAGACGCTCTTGCAGTTTTTCACGGTCGTAGTCGGACGAAGTATCAGCCACTTGCTGACGGATCTGCAGAACGCGAGCCTGGATATCAGCCTCAACGCCGGCACCGTCGATCACGGTGGTGTTTTCTTTGGACAGGATCACGCGCTTGGCATTACCCAGGTGTTCCAGGGTAGTGCTTTCCAGGCTCAGACCGATCTCTTCGGAGATAACGGTACCGCCAGTCAGAACAGCGATGTCCTGCAGCATTGCCTTGCGACGGTCGCCGAAGCCTGGAGCCTTGACGGCTGCGACTTTAACGATGCCACGCATGTTGTTCACAACCAGAGTCGCCAGGGCTTCGCCTTCAACGTCTTCGGCAACGATCAGCAGCGGACGGCCGGCTTTGGCAACGGCTTCCAGTACTGGCAACATTTCGCGGATGTTGGAGATCTTTTTGTCGACCAGCAGGATCAGCGGACCGTCCAGCTCGGCAGTCATGGTCTCTGGCTTGTTGACGAAGTACGGGGACAGGTAGCCACGGTCGAACTGCATGCCTTCAACAACCGACAGTTCGTTTTCCAGGCCCGAGCCTTCTTCAACGGTGATCACGCCTTCTTTACCGACTTTTTCCATGGCTTCGGCAATGATGTCGCCGATGGAGCTGTCGGAGTTGGCCGAGATGGTGCCGACCTGAGCGATGGCCTTGGTGTCAGCGCAAGGCTTGGACAGGGCTTTCAGCTCTTTGACGATAGCGATGGTCGCTTTGTCGATGCCGCGCTTCAGGTCCATCGGGTTCATGCCGGCAGCGACGGCTTTCAGGCCTTCGTTGACGATCGATTGAGCCAGAACGGTAGCGGTGGTGGTGCCGTCGCCTGCGTCATCGTTGGCACGGGAGGCAACGTCTTTGACCAGCTGCGCGCCCATGTTTTCGAAGCGATCTTTCAGCTCGATTTCTTTGGCAACGGACACGCCGTCCTTGGTGATGGTCGGAGCGCCGAAGCTCTTCTCGATGATCACGTTACGGCCTTTAGGGCCCAGGGTCGCTTTTACTGCGTCAGCCAGGACGTTGACACCGGCGAGCATTTTCTTGCGGGCGGAATCGCCGAATTTAACTTCTTTAGCAGCCATGATCGATATTCCTTAAATACTTTGTAGTAGCGGGAAAATGAGCGGGGAATCAGCCTTCGATAACGGCGAGGATTTCGCTCTCGCCAATTACCAGCAGGTCTTCGCCGTCAACTTTCACAGTGTTGCTGCCGGAGTAAGGGCCGAACACAACCTTGTCACCCACTTTCACGGCCAGCGCACGCACTTCACCGTTGTCCAGTGCTTTGCCTGGGCCTACAGCGAGGACTTCACCCTGGTTTGGCTTTTCAGCAGCCGAACCTGGCAGGACGATACCGCCAGCGGTTTTCTTTTCTTCTTCGCTGCGACGGACGACGACGCGGTCATGCAGAGGACGAAGCTTCATTGTCGATCTCTCCTAATTGTGGTTTTCATCGGCCGGTGTAGTCCCGGCGGGTTTAACAAATCCGGCGGAGCCGGGTGCGGTTCGTCAAGCGAACCGCGGAAGTCTGTCTGGCGCAATTGCCAGAAACCTTGCGGTGACCGTTACATAAGGGCGTACAAGCTTATTTCAAGGGCGGGGAGCGAAAAATTTTTACCTCTACGCCCTGAAAACGAACACGGCACCCGAAGGTGCCGTATCGATGGAAGTGTTACTTAGAGTCGCGGTGTTCGAACTCGCCTTCGATCACATTGGGCTCACGGCCCAGTGGCTGCTGCGGAGCAGGACCGCCCCGTGGCTGAAGGTCATCGGCGAACGCACGCTGACGCATCGCTTGTTCCTCGGCACGCAGGCGCATTTTGTTGGCCAGCAGTCGACGAGAGATCGGCAGCAACATGATCAGACCCAGCACGTCGGTGACGAAGCCCGGCAGGATCAACAAACCACCCGCCAGGGCCAGCATCAGGCCTTCGAGCATGGTCTGAGCCGGCAGCTCGCCGCGGCTCAGGCTTTCACGGGCGCGCAGCGCAGTAGCCAGACCGGCGATACGCAGCACGAACACGCCGAGCATCGAGCCGAGAATGATCAGCAGCAGGGCCGGGAAAAACCCGATCGCCCCGCTGACCTTGACGAATACGAACAGCTCCAACACCGGGAACAGTACAAAGAGCAATAAAAAAGGGCGCATCAAATGGTTCCTCAACGCAAGAATGCCTTGCCAGTCTTCCCTAGATGACGTCGCCGTTTCGTGAATTCAAGCGTCGGCCACTTCATTTTTCGGCCAATGCTCGGCGTGAGCCAGAAAAACCAAGGCTTCCCGGACTTGTGTCGGCGTATTACAGGGCGTTTGAAACGGCAGCCAGTAGAGCCCCTGACCGATGCGCAAGTGCATGCCTTCGGTGTCGATGCCGGCCAATTGCGCCGGAGCGGTTTTCGGCAGCCCCGCCAGCTCGACGTAGTGCGCAATGGCTTTAGCGTGATCGGCATTCATGTGCTCGACCATGCTCACTTCGGCCTTGCCGGCGAACGGATTGGCGAGGGTCAACTGATCGATCCAGTGGATCGCACCGAAGCCACCGATGTAGCGGTGACGTACCTCGTTGAGCACCCAGAAATCGAAATCATGGGCCTTGTGATAGTTCTGCGAATCAGGGAAATAGCGGTAGTAACGCTCGGCCGCCGCTTCGATAGCAGCGGGGTCTTGAAGCTTTTCTGCCTCGGCGAGGTAAGTCAGGCGACCAACGGCTTGTACGTCTTCGGCTTCACGCTCACCCACCAGCAGCGAACATTTTGGATCTTTCTGCAGATTGTGAGTGTGCTGAGCGATGCGGCTGATAAGGATCAGCGGCCGGCCCTGCTCGTCCAGACAGTAAGGAACCACGGAGCCAAACGGAAAACCGGGCATCGATTTGGAGTGCGTCGAGAGCACTCCACGGTATTCCTTGAGAAGCAATTCTCGGGCATGCTTAGCCACTACAACGCTCAATTTATGACTCCTTATATAGAATCCGTCAAAAAAACGGACAGGCGCCTGGATAAAGTCTCAGCACGCCATAGGGGCAGTTCTCATGTGCAGCCAAGCCATATCAGGCTCAGATCGAGAGGCCCTCTAGGAAGGAAAACCAATCCGATCTGCTATGGGGCTATGCGAATGCAACTCACTGACAAAGTAATCATTATCACCGGCGGTTGCCAGGGTTTAGGTCGTTCCATGGCCGAGTATCTCGCAGGCAAAGGCGCGAAGCTGGCGCTGGTGGACCTGAATCAGGAAAAACTCGACGCCGCCGTCGCGGCGTGCAAAGCCAAGGGTGTCGAGGCCCGCGCCTACCTGTGCAACGTCGCCGATGAAGAGCAAGTGACCCACATGGCCGCCCAGGTGGCCGACGACTTCGGTGCGATCCATGGCTTGATCAACAACGCCGGCATTCTGCGCGACGGCCTGCTGTTGAAGGTCAAGGACGGCGAAATGACCAAGATGAGTCTGGCTCAATGGCAGGCAGTCATCGACGTCAATCTGACCGGTGTGTTCCTGTGCACCCGTGAAGTCGCGGCAAAAATGGTCGAGCTGAATAACAGCGGCGCGATCATCAATATCTCGTCGATTTCGCGCGCCGGCAACGTTGGCCAGACCAACTACTCCGCCGCCAAGGCCGGTGTCGCTGCGGCGACCGTGACCTGGGCCAAGGAACTGGCACGCTACGGCATTCGCGTGGCAGGCATTGCGCCGGGTTTCATCGAGACCGAGATGACCCTGAGCATGAAGCCGGAAGCGCTGGAGAAAATGACTTCGGGGATTCCGCTCAAGCGCATGGGTAAACCTGAAGAGATCGCCCAGTCGGCGGCCTACATTTTCGAGAACGACTACTACACCGGTCGGATTCTGGAATTGGATGGCGGGTTGCGGATCTAGAGCAAGATCAAAAGATCGCAGCCTCGCTTCGCTCGACAGCTCCTACAGGTGTAAGCCTATCCATGTAGGAGCTGTCGAGCGAAGCGAGGCTGCGATCTTTTCAGCGAATCAATCGTCGCTGACGGTAATGTTCGGCATCGCCGGCGTTGCCGCTTCCTGCAACACAATCCGCGCGCCGACATGGCGAGCCAGTTCCTGGTAAACCATCGCAATCTGACTGTCCGGCTCGGCGATCACTGTTGGCTTGCCGTCATCGGCCTGTTCGCGGATCAGCATCGACAGTGGCAACGAAGCCAACAGTTCGACACCGTACTGGTTGGCCAGCTTCACACCGCCCCCCTCACCGAACAGATGCTCGGCATGCCCGCAGTTGGAGCAGATGTGCACGGCCATGTTTTCCACCACGCCCAGCACCGGGATGTTGACCTTGCGGAACATCTCCACGCCCTTGCGCGCGTCCAGCAATGCCAGATCCTGCGGGGTGGTCACGATTACCGCACCGGCCACCGGGACTTTCTGCGCCAGGGTCAGCTGGATATCGCCGGTGCCTGGTGGCATGTCGATGACCAGGTAATCCAGGTCGCCCCAGGCCGTTTGCGTGACCAGTTGCAACAGGGCGCCGGACACCATCGGACCACGCCAGACCATCGGCGTGTTGTCGTCGGTCAGAAAGGCCATGGACATCACTTCGACGCCATGGGATTCAATCGGAATGAACCACTTCTGATCCTTGACCTTTGGTCGGGTGCCTTCGGGGATACCGAACATGATGCCTTGGCTCGGACCGTAGATATCCGCGTCGAGAATCCCGACTTTGGCGCCTTCACGGGCCAGCGCGAGGGCCAGGTTGGCAGCGGTGGTGGACTTGCCCACGCCACCCTTGCCGGACGCCACGGCCACGACGTTCTTGACGTTGGCCAGCCCCGGAATCTGTGCCTGGGCCTTGTGCGCGGCGATCACACTGGTGATCTCGACGCGCGCGGTGACGACGCCTTCCAGGCCTTCGATGGCCAGTTGCAGCAACTGCGCCCAGCCGCTCTTGAACAGACCGGCGGCGTAACCCAGCTCCAGCTGGACGCTGACGCGATCACCCTGGATGTCGATGCTGCGCACGCACCCGGCGCTGACCGGGTCCTGGTTCAGGTAAGGGTCGGTGTATTGGCGAAGGACGGCTTCCACCGCTGCGCGATTGACGGCGCTCATGGGCAACTCCGATAGCAAGACTGGAAAATCAGGCGGGTATCGTACCTGTTCTGATCGTTCGGCGGGATGCCATCAAAAGATCGCAGCCTTCGGCAGCTCCTACAGGGCCTGCGTATGACATCGCTTTTGTAGGAGCTGCCGAAGGCTGCGATCTTTTGGCGGCACCCCCCCATTCATCATCGGAGGAAACAACCTCACGGGGTGAAATATATTTCCCAGCGCTTTATAGTGGCCGACCTCCGTTTCATCAAGTAGCCGAGCCCCATGTCCGAGCCACGCAAGATCCTCGTCACCAGCGCCCTGCCCTATGCCAATGGTTCGATCCACCTCGGCCATATGCTGGAATACATCCAGACCGATATGTGGGTGCGCTTCCAGAAGCATCGCGGTAATCAATGCATTTATGTCTGCGCCGACGACGCCCACGGTTCGGCCATCATGCTGCGCGCGGAAAAGGAAGGCATCACCCCGGAACAACTGATCGCCAATGTCCAGGCTGAACACAGTGCCGACTTTGCCGAGTTCCTGGTGGACTTCGACAACTTCCACTCCACTCACGCTGAAGAAAACCGTGAGCTGTCGAGCCAGATCTACCTGAAGCTGCGCGACGCCGGGCACATCGCCACGCGCTCGATCACTCAGTACTTCGACCCGGAAAAGAAAATGTTCCTGGCCGACCGCTTCATCAAGGGCACCTGCCCGAAATGCGGCACCGAAGACCAGTACGGCGACAACTGCGAAAAATGCGGTGCAACCTACGCGCCGACCGACCTCAAAGATCCGAAGTCGGCAATCTCCGGCGCCACCCCGGTGCTCAAGGATTCCCAGCACTTCTTCTTCAAGCTGCCGGACTTCCAGGAAATGCTGCAAACCTGGACCCGCAGCGGCACGTTGCAAGAGGCCGTGGCCAACAAAATCGCCGAATGGCTGGATGCCGGCCTGCAACAGTGGGACATTTCCCGCGATGCGCCGTACTTCGGCTTTGAGATTCCCGACGAGCCGGGCAAGTATTTCTACGTGTGGCTGGATGCGCCAATCGGCTACATGGCCAGCTTCAAGAACCTCTGCGCTCGCCGTCCGGAACTGGACTTCGATGCGTTCTGGGGCAAGGATTCCACCGCCGAGCTGTACCATTTCATCGGCAAGGACATCGTCAACTTCCACGCCCTGTTCTGGCCAGCCATGCTTGAAGGTTCCGGTTTCCGCAAACCGACCGGCATCAACGTGCACGGCTACCTGACTGTCAACGGCCAGAAGATGTCCAAGTCCCGCGGCACGTTCGTCAAGGCGCGGACTTACCTGGATCACCTGTCGCCGGAATACCTGCGCTACTACTACGCCGCCAAGCTCAGCCGTGGCGTCGACGACCTGGACCTGAACCTCGAAGACTTCGTGCAGAAGGTCAACTCCGACCTGGTCGGCAAAGTCGTCAACATCGCCAGCCGTTGCGCCGGTTTCATCCATAAAGGCAACGCCGGTGTGTTGGTAGCCGGCAACGCCGCGCCGGAACTGACCGATGCCTTCCTGGCCGCCACGCCAAGCATTGCCGAAGCCTATGAAGCTCGCGACTTTGCCCGTGCCATGCGCGAAATCATGGGCCTGGCCGACCGCGCCAACGCCTGGATCGCCGACAAGGCGCCGTGGTCGCTGAACAAACAGGAAGGCAAGCAGGATGAAGTCCAGGCCATTTGCGCCTTGGGCATCAACCTGTTCCGCCAGCTGGTGATTTTCCTCAAACCGGTACTGCCGCTGCTGGCCGCTGATGCCGAGGCATTCCTGAACGTCGCCCCGCTGACCTGGAACGACCACGCGACCTTACTCAGCAATCATCAGCTGAACGAGTTCAAGCCGTTGATGACCCGCATCGACCCGGTAAAAGTACAAGCCATGACCGACGCCTCGAAAGAAGACCTGACCGCCAGCGCAACCGACACCGGCGAAACTGCACCTGCAGGCAACGGTGAACTGGCCAAGGATCCGCTGTCGCCAGAGATCGAGTTCGACGCCTTTGCCGCCGTAGACCTGCGCGTGGCGCTGATCGTCAAGGCCGAAGCCGTGGAAGGCGCCGACAAACTGCTGCGCCTGACCCTGGACATCGGTGACGAGCAACGCAACGTGTTCTCCGGGATCAAGAGCGCTTACCCGGACCCGTCCAAGCTCAATGGTCGCCTGACCATGATGATCGCCAACCTCAAGCCCCGCAAAATGAAATTCGGGATCTCCGAAGGCATGGTGATGGCCGCTGGTCCTGGCGGTGAAGAAATCTACCTGCTGAGCCCCGACAGCGGCGCCAAGCCGGGTCAGCGCATCAAGTAAAGGTCTGCGGTAAACCGATCCCACAGTCGTGCCCGGCGCGACTGTGGGATTTTCATGTCTGGCCCATACTATCTCTGAAGTCCGGCCTCACCTTGTAGGAGCTGCCGAAGGCTGCGATCTTTTGACTTTGCTCTTTCAAGATCAAAAGATCGCAGCCTTCGGCAGCTCCTACGGAGTTATTCAACAGCCATCAGCAATGTGTGGATACGGACCCTTCAGGTAGACAGATCATGACCGAACTGCTTCTTACGCTTATCAGCGCTGCCCTGATCAACAACCTCGTGTTGCACTGGCCGCTGGGCGTCGATCCGGTGCTGGGCAGCGAGCGGCCACAGGTCCACGCGCTAGGCATCGCGACAACTTGTCTGATGCTGATCACCGGCACGCTTGGCTATGCGCTCTATTACTGGCTACTGGTGCCTTTGGGGCTGACGTCGCTGCGTCTGTTCGTGTTCTTGCCGCTGAGCGTTCTGCTGATCGGCCCGCTGCTGAAGCTGCTTTCACGGTTATTGGCAAAGCTTTCATTCGATGGTCTCTGGCCCCTGCTGCTGGGGAATGCCGGGGGGCTTGGGCTGACATTGCTCAACGCTCAAGACGACAAGGGAATTTTCCACGCCATAGCCCTGAGCCTTGGCGCCGGGCTGGGTTTCTGGCTAGTACTGAGTTTGTTCAGCGACTTGCGCCAGCGCACACTCGACAACGATATCCCCCTGCCCTTTCGCGGCCTGCCAATCGAGTTGATCGGCGCCGGATTGATCGCGGTGGTTTTTCTCGGATTCAGCGGGCTGATCAAAACATGAGTCTGATTCAACGCATCGACGCCCTCTTGCCGCAGACCCAATGCGGCAAGTGTGGCCACCCCGGATGCAAACCCTACGCCGAAGGCATCGCCAGCGGCGAGCCGATCAACAAGTGCCCACCGGGCGGCAGCGAAACCATCGCGGCCCTGGCCGACCTGCTGAAGGTGCCGGTGCTGGAACTGGACGTCAGTCGCGGTTCGGCACCGGCGCAGATCGCTTACATCCGCGAAGCCGAATGCATCGGCTGCACCAAGTGCATTCAGGCCTGCCCGGTCGATGCCATTGTCGGCGCGGCGAAATTCATGCACACGGTCATCGTCGACGAATGCACCGGTTGCGACCTCTGCGTGGCGCCCTGCCCGGTGGATTGCATCGAGATGCATCCGTTACCGCTGGCCACGGTGCTGCCGATTGTCGGCGGGCTGGCGTTCAGCCTGGAGGAACAACAGGCCCGGGCCGCCAAGCGCAATCACGCGCGACGCCGTTTCGAACAGCGCAATGCCCGTTTGCATCGCGAAGAGGAACAGAAACACGCCGAACGCCAAGCCCGCGCCCAACGCGCCGTGCAGCACAGCGAAGTAACGCTCGACCCGGTTCAGGCTGCACTCGAGCGCGTCCGCGCACAGAAGGCCGACAATGCCGATGCAGCATTGAAAAAGGCCAAGGTCGATCTGGCGATGAGTCGGGCGCAGTTGAACAAATCGCTCAAGGCCTTCGGGCATCCGCCAACCTTCGAACAGCAATCGCAACTGATCGTGCTGCAACAGCAGTTCGAAGCCGCCGAACAGGCGCTGGCGCAACTGGAGATCAGCGCACCGCCGGTCTCCGCGCCACCTGCCCCCGCAAAAGATGCCGAGTTGAAACGGGCGAAGATCCAATTGGCCATGCGCCGCGCCGAACTCAAGAAAGCCCAAACAAGCGAAGCGCCGGCCGAACAGATCGAAGCGTTGCAACATGCGCTCAGCGAAGCCGAGCGTCAGGTGGATGCCTATGTCACCCCTTGAATCGGTGGACGAACGCCTTCAGCAAGCCATGAAGCTGGTATTGCTGGCCACCGTGCCGGGGATGCTGATGTTGTTCTGGCTGTATGGCTGGGGCGTATTGATCAACCTGATTCTGGCGGCGGCTACTGCATTGGCCGTGGAAGCGACGGTATTGCAGCTGCGCAAGCAACCGGTAAAACCGACGCTGAGCGATGGCAGTGCGCTGGTCAGTGCGACGCTGTTGGCACTGGCCTTGCCGCCTTATTGCCCGTGGTGGCTGACAGTCAGTGCTGCGGCGTTCGGACTGTTTTTCGGCAAGCACTTGTATGGCGGCGTCGGCAAGAATCCGTTCAATCCGGCGATGCTCGGTTTCGCGCTGGTCCTGGTGATGTTTCCCCAGCAAATGACCCATTGGCCGGCGTCCCATGGCATGGATTTGTTCGGTGGGTTGCAACAGGTGTTTGGCTTCAGCTTTGGCCAGGCTCCCGATGCCTGGGCTCAGGCCACGGCGCTGGACAGTCTGCGAATCAACAAAAGCCTGACCATGGAAGAACTGTTCGCCGGCAATCCGGCATTCGGCCGTTTTGGCGGCCGAGGCGTGGAATGGGTCAACCTGGCGTTTCTGGCGGGCGGTGCGTTTCTGCTGCAGCGGCGGGTATTCAGCTGGCATGCGCCGGTCGGCATGCTCGCCAGCCTGTTCGTCATCAGCCTGTTATGTTGGAACGGTACGGGCTCCGACTCTCATGGCTCGCCACTGTTTCATCTGCTTACCGGCGCGAGCATGCTCGGTGCCTTCTTCATCGTGACAGAACCGATATCCGGCGCGAAAAGCCCCACTGCCCGATTACTGTTCGGCGCAGGCGTGGGGTTACTGACTTACCTGATTCGGACGTGGGGCGGTTATCCGGACGGCGTGGCCTTTGCGGTTTTGCTGATGAACCTCTGTGTACCGGCGCTGGAACGGTTTGCCGCCTCCAGACAGGAGCAGGTTGCCCCATGAACCGAGCGACGAGCGTTGTGATCCTGATAGTGCTGGCAGGCTTGGGGATGGGCGCGACTTACCTCGTGCAGCACACCAGCGCCGCGCGCATTGCCGCTGAACAACGCCTGATCGACAGCCGCCAGTTACTGGATCTGCTACCGTCCGACAGCTACGACAATCAGCCACTGGAACACCCCCTCAGCCTCGAAAGCACTCGCCTGGCCAACAGCACACTGTTGGGGGGCTACCTGGCGTCCAAGGCTGGACAACCGAGCGCCGTGTTGCTGCGCAGCCAGACTCTGGGCTACGCCGGCGCCATTGACTTGCTGATCGCCATCGACCCCCAGGGCAAGTTAGTGGGGGTCAAAACCCTCAAGCAATCGGAAACCCCAGGGCTGGGCGGCAAGCTCGCCGACTGGCCCAATGCCTGGCTTCAGGTGTTTACCGGCAAGTCTCTGATCGACCCCGATGACAATGGCTGGGCCTTGAGAAAGGACCAAGGGCAGTTCGATCAGATCGCGGGCGCGACCATCACCTCAAGAGCGGTGATCAATGCCACCCATGATGCGTTGCGCTACTTCGACGAACACCGGCAACCGCTGATCGGGAGCAGCTCCCATGAATAAGTCATCGACCCTGCAGAACTCGCTGATGCTTACGCCGTTGATCGGCGTCACTGATTCATTGGTAACGGCCCTGGGCTTGTGGCTGATGTTCGCCCTGGTGCTCAGTGCTTATGGTGTGAGCATGAGCGTCTTGCGCTCGCGAATGATTCCGGCAACACATTTGCTGGCATGCCTGCTGCTGACTGCCACGCTGACCAGTTGCGCGGAACTTGCCACACAAGCCTGGTCGCTCCAATGGCACCAGCATCTGGGTTTCTACGCAGGATTGATCGCCTTGCAATGCGTCGTGCTGGAACATAACGGTTTTTTCCAGAGCCCACGGCGTGATCGACTGCGTCTGTGTGGCCTGTTCGGCGCCTTGATGGTGGGCTTGGGCCTGCTGCGCGAGTTCATCGGCAACGGGACACTCGCTAGCCATTTGTCCTGGATGGCCGGTGCCACGCAACCGGACTGGCAAGGCTGGACGCTGATCGCCGACGGTGGCCTGCATCTGGCCACGTTGGCCCCTGGCGGGTTTATTCTGCTGGGACTGTTGATCGCCGCACATCAAGCCTGGACCCGCCGCCCGGCTGCCCCACATTGACCGCCTTCGAGGAAACGCATCGCCCATGAATGCCGCAAAACGTCTTGAAATTTTCCGCAGGTTTCACGAAGACAATCCTGAACCGAAGACCGAACTGGCCTATTCCTCGGCGTTCGAATTGCTGATCGCCGTGATTCTCTCGGCGCAGTCAACCGATGTCGGCGTGAACAAGGCCACCGCCAAGCTGTTCCCGGTGGCCAACACGCCAGCGGCGATCCATGCCTTGGGCGTCGGAGGGCTGTCGGAGTACATCAAGACCATCGGCCTGTTCAACAGCAAAGCAAAAAATGTGATCGAAACCTGTCGCTTGCTGGTGGAGCGCCATGGAGGTGAAGTGCCGCAGACCCGCGAGGCGCTGGAGGCATTGCCCGGCGTTGGTCGCAAGACCGCCAACGTGGTGCTCAATACCGCCTTTCGTCAGCTAACCATGGCCGTGGACACTCACATTTTCCGGGTCAGTAACCGCACCGGCATTGCTCCGGGCAAAAATGTGGTGGAGGTGGAGCAAAAACTGATGAAATTCGTGCCGAAGGAATATCTGCTCGACGCCCATCATTGGCTGATTCTCCATGGGCGCTACGTCTGCCTGGCCCGCAAGCCGCGTTGTGGCAGCTGCCGGATCGAGGACCTGTGCGAATACAAGCAAAAGACCTCGGACGATTGAGGCGCTATTAGTTTTTTTGATTGATCGATTGAAAAAATCTTTTTTACCCGCCGGGAAATTGTCGATATAAGGAGCGCCAAAGGCAGCCTTAGCCTGGAGTTAACCTTATGAGTACTGGCAAAGAGCAATTGGACGTAGAAGACGACTTCACTCCCGTTGAGGCCGATGATGCTGAGCCGGTAGTGGAAGTGGCAAAGACCAACCTGAGCAAACGCCGCACCATCGACAATCTGCTGGAGGAGCGCCGACTGCAGAAGCAATTGGCCGATTACGATTTTGACTTGTAACACTTAAAAGCCTCCCGAAACGGAGGCTTTTTACTAAGTGCCGACCCCTGATAAACGCCCGTTCATCGCGCCTCGTCAAACGCAGGCAGCTTCATACCAGGCCGTTGCGCTGGGCCAATTCAATAAGGTCGACCAGTGAGCGAGCATTGAGCTTTAACAGAAGACGAGTCTTGTAAGTACTGACTGTTTTATTGCTGAGGAACATTCCATCGGCAATTTCCTTGTTTGTCTTTCCTCGGGCCAGTTGTTGCAGGACCATCATCTCTCGCCCGGACAAACGATCCACCATATCGGCTTCACTGGCGTTCCCAAGACTGGAACGCACGGTATGCAGAGCCTGATTAGGAAAATAGCTGTAGCCTGACAGTACGGCTTTTATTGCACTGAGCAACTCAGTGAGATCCTGTTGCTTACAGACATATCCGGCGGCACCCGATTGCATGCAACGCATGGAAAAGTGCCCTGGTGCCTGGGACGTCAATATCAGTACTTTAAGAGGCATCGCCGTCGATGTCAGACGCGCGATGACTTCCAACCCATCCAGTTTCGGTATTCCAATATCCAGAATGACAATATCTGGCATTAGTTCACGGGCAAGTTGTAATGCGTCCACACCATTATCTGTTTCTGCAATGACTTCGTAGCCATGACGTTCCATTAGCATACGTACCGCAAGACGAATGACGGGGTGATCATCCACGATCAGCACTTTATTCATGGGCAAGTCCAATTTTCGCTGTTCGAATTTTCAGAGCCCGCACCATAGCCTAGTCGTTTCACCCATGGCATGCCGTCACCCCCGGCCACCCGCAGCGAGAGACATGGCCTACAAACAACACGGATTATTCCTACAAAAAATCATTGCATATCATGAGCCATGAGAAGGCTACTAGCCGAACGCTGTTCAGCACTTCGACAGTTTTTTGTATCGACGTACAACCAAAAAAAACACAATAACAGGGTTTGATACTAGTCATCCGACAGGCTGCGACTATTGAGCTACTCTTAAAAGTAACGAGCATTTTCCACCCCCCTGTACAACTCGGCTCGAACGACTTATGAAAGCTCACATACAGCAACATTTCACCAACAGAATAAACACATATAACTTTAAAACAAATGAACAGCCATACCTGAACCAAGAACAATACAGTTACTATAATGACCTACATCACTTATCAAAAAAAAGGAGCCCAACATAACAACAGAAAAATATCACTCATTAGTTATCATCCTGAAATCCACCCCCTTAAACAAATCGAGAAGAAATAATATCTCATGAGCAGAAGACATGATAAAACTCAAAAAAAGAATCACCAACCCCATGACAATCATTGCAATATTTGCAGCACTGTCTGAAACATCGGCTGCTGTATCCCTCCCCTTCCTCGACAACAAGGAGAGAGAACTCTATGTCTGGTTTCTGATTAGCTTTCCCTTTTATTTGCTTTTTCTTTTCTTCGTCACACTCAACTTCAACTATCGGTCGCTTTACGCGCCCTCCGATTTCGAGAAAGGGAAGCACTTCATGAAAGCCATGGACAACGTTAACCGGTCAGGAAACGATCCTTCCAGGGTACCGCCTGAAAGCTCGACCCAGCACCACGTGCGCCTGCCCGAGCACTTGAAAGACCTGCATATCATTGATGCACGCTGGATGAACAACAAAATGGCATTCAGCGCCCTGCTGGAGAAAATACAGCAAGCACAGGAAAATCCTGCGCAGGTGATCGTATTTCTCACCTGTGCCGAGTCGGAGACGCTGCTGAAGGAAAGCGCGCTCCGGCTTTCAAAGCACACCAAGAAACGCAACGGCGCAACGTTCTGCATTGCTTACAATTTGAATTCACACGGCCTGACGATGATTGGTCAAAATCTTTACAGGCACACAGCAGTCAGCTCTTGAAGAGCTATCGGGGAAAGAAGCGAAGAAAGGTATTAGCAGAGACAAGAAAAAAAGCTGAAAACGCAATATACGGCAGGTTATCCCTCTTTCAGATTTGTGGCCTCATCAGCAAGGCCACAAATCCATTACCGACTCAAAGGTCTCAGAAAAGCTTCCGGCCTTTGTTTGCCGCGATACGCATGCGCAAGGCGTTGAGCTTGATGAAGCCCGCCGCATCGGCCTGGTTGTAGGCGCCGCCATCTTCCTCGAAGGTCGCGATGTTGGCGTCGAACAACGACTCGTCGGACTTGCGACCAGTGACGATCACGTTGCCCTTGTACAGCTTCAGGCGCACTACGCCATTCACGTGGGCCTGGGAAGCGTCGATCATCTGTTGCAGCATCAGACGCTCTGGGCTCCACCAGTAACCGGTGTAGATCAGGCTGGCGTATTTAGGCATCAGCTCGTCTTTGAGGTGAGCCACTTCGCGGTCCAGGGTGATCGATTCGATCGCACGGTGAGCGCGCAGCATGATGGTGCCGCCCGGGGTTTCGTAGCAGCCACGGGACTTCATGCCCACGTAACGGTTCTCGACGATGTCGAGACGGCCGATACCGTGTTCGCCACCGATACGGTTCAGGGTCGCCAGCACGGTGGCCGGGGTCATTTCGACGCCGTCCAGTGCGACGATGTCGCCGTTGCGGTAGGTCAATTCCAGGTATTGCGCTTTATCTGGAGCCTTCTCCGGGGAGACGGTCCATTTCCACATGTCTTCTTCGTGCTCGGTCCAGGTGTCTTCCAGCACGCCGCCTTCATAGGAGATGTGCAGCAGGTTGGCGTCCATCGAGTACGGGGATTTCTTCTTGCCGTGACGCTCGATCGGGATGTTGTGCTTTTCAGCATAATCCATCAGCTTTTCACGGGAGAGCAGGTCCCATTCGCGCCAAGGAGCGATCACTTTCACGCCTGGCTTCAAGGCGTAGGCGCCCAGTTCGAAACGAACCTGGTCGTTGCCCTTGCCGGTCGCGCCGTGGGAAATGGCGTCAGCGCCGGTTTCGTTGGCGATTTCGATCAGGCGCTTGGCGATCAACGGACGAGCGATGGAAGTACCCAGCAGGTACTCGCCTTCGTAAACGGTGTTGGCGCGGAACATCGGGAACACGAAATCGCGCACGAATTCTTCGCGCAAATCGTCGATGTAGATTTCTTTTACGCCCATGGCCTGAGCCTTGGCGCGGGCCGGTTCGACCTCTTCGCCCTGACCCAGGTCAGCGGTGAAGGTCACTACTTCACAGTTATAAGTATCCTGCAGCCACTTGAGGATCACCGAAGTGTCCAGGCCGCCGGAATACGCCAGAACGACCTTGTTTACGTCCGCCATGCCATCACTCCACGGGGTTCTACGGAAAGCCGTCAAGTCTACCGCTCATGCAGAATAATTTACAGAGGCGCGACAGCTTATGACGACGAAGCGACAGATTATGTCGAGCGAGCGACGATTTCAGCAGGTTCAGGAGGCCTTCGCGCTGCCCGCGGAAGCGGTGGCTTGAGGCGCCGGTTGCTCGGTCGGCGCTACCCGTTCAAGGCGTACGGCAACCCGACGGTTCTTCGCCCGATTGGCGGCGTTTTTGTTCGGCGCCAGCGGATAGCGCTCACCATGAAAACGCAGGGTGATCTGCGATTCCTGGATACCATTAGCCTTAAAGAAATCCATCACGGCCAGCGCCCTGCGTCGCGACAGTTCGCGGTTGGTCAGGCGGTTGCCGCTGTTGTCGGAATGGCCGTCGAGTTCAATGTGATTGACCGTCGGATCAGCTTTCATGAATTCCAGCATGACCTGCAAATGGGCCTTGGCTTGTGCATCGAGATCGATGCCCTCCCCTGGAAAGCCGATTTCGGATTGCTTCACCTGCTCGAAATTCTGCGGCAGCAACTTGGCCACGCAACCCTGGTAGTCACTGTAGGCCTTGCTGAATTTGACCGGCAACAGACGGATTTCAGATACCCGGCCGTCGCCTGAAGAGTGTCGAACGACCGGGCTGCGACCGTCCATCAACCCACTGATCAGGCGCCCGGCCTGAACTTGCGAGCTGTTGAACAGCACGTTGCCACTGCCGATTCGTACCGAACCCAGGTTGATGTCGCCACGCCCCGGCTGCCATGGCGCAGCGGCCGCCAACAAGGTCGCGGAACCGCCACCGATCATCGAGTTGTAGGCCTTCAGACGAAATGTCGCCTGCTCGCCGGCGCGACGCACGAACTCCCCCGAACCGAAATCGGTGATGGGTTGAGTCAGGCGGCATTCGAACTTGTCACCTTCGACCGTCCACTCGATGCTCTCCAGACGGGTCTGGAAAGTGAGCGCCATCGCGGGAAGGCTGGCAAACACACTGAGCAAGGCTAAATAACGCTGGCGCACGGGAGGCTCCACTGGCTTCTGCAACAAAAAGACCGACACACATATTTACGGCATACCTGTTGGATATCGGAAGCTTGCCGCAAAACTTGATAGCGAGTGCCTGCAAGAGTCTTTTCCGGTAGCATTCCCCTGAGTTTGACCCGCCTGGAATCCCCTCATGTCCGACCGCCTGACCCTGCTGCGTCCCGACGACTGGCATATTCATCTTCGCGATGGTGCTGTGTTGACCAATACCGTCGCGGATGTCGCGCGCACCTTTGGTCGCGCCATCATCATGCCCAACCTGGTACCGCCGGTGCGCAACGCGGCTGAAGCCAATGGCTATCGCCAGCGGATTCTCGCCGCGCGTCCGGCCGGCAGCCGTTTCGAACCGCTGATGGTTCTGTACCTGACCGACCGCACCCAGCCCGAAGAAATTCGTGAGGCCAAGGCCAGCGGTTTCGTTTACGCCGCCAAGCTGTATCCGGCCGGCGCGACCACCAATTCGGATTCTGGCGTCACCAGCATCGACAAGATTTTCCCCGCACTCGAGGCCATGGCCGAAGTCGGGATGCCCTTGTTGGTTCATGGTGAAGTCACCCGGGGCGATGTCGACGTTTTCGATCGCGAAAAAATCTTCATCGATGAGCATATGCGTCGGGTGGTCGAGCGTTTCCCGACCCTCAAAGTGGTGTTCGAACACATCACCACCTCCGACGCCGTGCAGTTCGTCAATGAGGCTTCGGCCAATGTCGGCGCAACCATCACCGCGCACCACCTGCTGTACAACCGCAACCACATGCTGGTGGGCGGGATTCGGCCGCACTTTTATTGCCTGCCGATCCTCAAGCGCAATACCCACCAGGAAGCCCTGCTCGACGCCGCCACCAGCGGCAGCGACAAGTTCTTCCTCGGCACCGACTCGGCGCCCCATGCCCAGCACGCCAAAGAAGCGGCTTGCGGTTGTGCCGGTTGCTACACCGCTTATGCCGCGATCGAGATGTATGCCGAAGCCTTTGAACAGCGCAACGCGCTGGACAAGCTCGAAGCCTTCGCCAGCCTTAATGGCCCGCGTTTCTACGGCCTGCCAGCGAACACCGATCGCATCACCCTGGTCCGCGATGAGTGGACCGCCCCAACCAGCCTGCCGTTTGGCGAGCTGACCGTAATCCCGCTGCGCGCCGGTGAAAAACTGCGCTGGCGCCTGCTGGAGGAACACGCGTGAGTGAAGACCATTTCGACGACGAACAGGACGGTAATGGCGGCGGAGGCGGTTCCCGCCATCCAATGGCAGCCAGGTTCCGTGGTTACCTGCCGGTCGTTGTCGACGTAGAAACCGGTGGCTTCAACTCGGCCACCGATGCCCTGCTGGAAATCGCCGCCACCGTGATTGGCATGGATGAAAAAGGCTTTGTGTACCCTGAGCACACCTACTTCTTCCGGGTCGAGCCTTTCGAAGGCGCGAACATCGAAGCGGCAGCTTTGGAATTCACCGGGATCAAGCTCGATCACCCGCTACGCATGGCCGTGAGTGAAGAAGCGGCCCTGACCGATATCTTCCGCGGTGTGCGCAAGGCTCTGAAGGCCAACGGCTGCAAACGGGCGATTCTGGTCGGGCACAACAGCAGCTTCGACCTGGGCTTCCTCAACGCCGCTGTCGCGCGCCTGGACATGAAACGCAACCCGTTTCACCCGTTCTCCAGCTTCGACACGGCGACCCTCGCCGGTCTGGCCTACGGTCAAACCGTATTGGCCAAGGCCTGCCAGGCAGCGGATATCGACTTCGACGGTCGCGAGGCACACTCGGCCCGCTACGACACCGAGAAGACGGCTGACCTGTTCTGCGGCATCGTCAATCGCTGGAAACAAATGGGCGGCTGGGAAGACTACAACGATTGATGCCTGTCGCCGGTTAATTCCGCCCATAAAAAAACCGGCCTCAGGGAGGCCGGTTTTTTATTGCCTGACGCCTGCCTTACAGCGCAGCAGCGTGCTCGGTCAGGTAAGCCGCAACACCTTCGGTGGAAGCGGTCATGCCTTTGTCGCCTTTTTTCCAGTTGGCAGGGCAAACTTCGCCGTGCGCTTCGTGGAATTGCAGAGCGTCGACCAGACGGATCAGCTCTTCCATGTTACGGCCCAGCGGCAGGTCGTTGATGATCTGCGAGCGGACAACGCCTTTGTCGTCGATCAGGAACGCGCCACGGAAAGCCACGCCGTCAGCGGACTGAACGTCGTAGGCCTTCATGATTTCCTGCTTGATGTCGGCAGCCATGGTGTAACGAACCTGGCCGATGCCGCCATTGTTCACCGGGGTGTTGCGCCATGCGTTGTGGGTGAAGTGCGAGTCGATCGACACCGCGACCACTTCAACGTTGCGTTCGGCGAAGTCACCCATGCGGTTGTCCAGAGCGATCAGCTCGGACGGGCAAACGAAGGTGAAGTCCAGTGGGTAGAAGAACACCAGGCCGTATTTGCCTTTGATGGCCGAGGACAGGGTGTAGCTGTCTACGATTTCGCCATTGCCGAGTACGGCCGGTACGGTGAAGTCAGGGGCTTGTTTGCCTACGAGTACGCTCATTGGATATCTCCTGGTGTAATAACGGTGAAGAACAGGGTTCGTACCAGCCTGCCACCCTCAGGCGACAGCCCTGTGACACGAACCTCCTTCGCAAAAGGCCGACCATCATACACCGCGTTTTTGGCCTGTCCTCAACGGTTTTTTCTGGAAGGTAAAAAGGCCGCTGCTATATTTTCTTCATGACAAGTGTGAAAAGAGGCCGTTCGTCAGTCACACGCCTTTATGACGAAAAGCTTTCAGAAACCACTTTGACAATCATTCTCGTTAACATTAAGATCCATCGCAATTGAGTCACAACCAGCGACGGTTCTCACTTATGTATGTCTGCCTCTGCACTGGCGTCACCGACGGTCAAATCCGCGATGCAATCTATGAAGGTTGCTGCAGCTATAAGGAAGTCCGTCAGGCTACTGGCGTAGCCAGCCAATGCGGTAAATGCGCCTGCCTTGCCAAGGAAGTGGTGCGCGAAACCCTGGGCAAACTGCAAACGGCTCAGGCCGCGATCCCCTACCCCGTAGAATTTACAGCCGCATAACTACCGTATTTCAAAAAACCGGACTTGATGTCCGGTTTTTTTATGTCTGGAAATCAATCGCTTAGGCGCTAGACGCGGAACAAAAACACTCTTATTCCGATTAATTTTCATTTAAGTTTCAATAACTTAGGTTTGACACTCTTAAATACGCGGCTCAAACTCTGCCTTATAGACAGCTACTCAGGGCAGGACCCCATCATGAAAGGCGACGTTACAGTCATCCAGCATCTCAACAAGATCCTTGCCAATGAGCTGGTCGCGATCAATCAATACTTTTTGCATGCACGCATGTATGAAGATTGGGGCCTGAACAAGCTCGGCAAGCACGAGTACCACGAATCCATCGACGAGATGAAGCACGCCGACAAGCTGATCAAGCGCATCCTGTTCCTTGAAGGTCTGCCGAACGTCCAGGACCTGGGCAAGCTGCACATCGGCGAACACACCAAGGAAATGCTTGAGTGCGACTTGAAGATCGAGCGCGACGGCCATGCCGATCTGAAAGTCGCTATCGCTCACTGCGAAACTGTCGGCGACTTCGGTAGCCGCGAACTGCTCGAAGACATTCTTGAATCCGAAGAAGAACATATCGACTGGCTGGAAACCCAACTGGGCCTGATCGATAAAGTAGGTCTTGAGAACTATCTGCAGTCGCAGATGGGCGAGTAGGAGCTGTCGAGTGAAACGAGGCTGCGATCTTGGCGATGGCAGCGACGACATTGCAATAACTTATTTAAGCGCAATAAAAAGCCCCGCCCCTCGATAGAGGGGCGGGGCTTTTTAGTTACTGAAGATCAAAAGATCGCAGCCTCGTTTCACTCGACAGCTCCTACAGGGGAGCCAATCGTCTTAGGCGTCGGTCTTGTTGGCAGCAGCAGCTTCAACAGCGGCTTTGATCGTCGCTTGCAACGAACCGTCAGCAGCCATTTCAGTCATGATGTCGCTACCGCCGACCAGCTCACCACCGACCCACAGCTGCGGGAAGGTTGGCCAGTTGGCGTACTTTGGCAGGTTGGCGCGGATTTCCGGGTTCTGCAGGATGTCCACATAGGCAAACTTTTCGCCACAGGCCATTACAGCCTGAGCGGCTTTCGCGGAGAAGCCACACTGTGGGGCATTCGGCGAGCCTTTCATGTAAAGCAGAATGGTGTTGTTGGCAATCTGCTCTTTAATCGTTTCGATGATATCCATGGAGCACCTCGGCTGAACTTTCCGACTCAGTGGTCGGCACGGTGGCGCATTGTAACGGAAACCCGAGCGCCATGCTCGGCCTCCCCGACAGTCATGTTCATGCCGCCGCCACGGTGACCGGCACGCCGTTCAACGCCGCATTGCCCGACAACTCATCGAGCTGACATTCGTCAGTCAGGTCATTGGCGCTGGAGCCAGGTTGACTGCTGGCAATCGTCATCTGCACCCCCGGTCGCGCATGACCCCAACCGTGAGGAAGGCTGACCACACCTTTCATCATATCCAGGCTGGCGACCACTTCAACCTCGATCACGCCGACCCGCGAACTGACGCGCACCCGCTGCCCATCGCTGAGCCCGCGGCTGGCCAAATCGTCCGGGTTCATCAGCAGTTGATGGCGTGGTTTGCCCTTCACCAGACGGTGATAGTTGTGCATCCATGAGTTGTTGCTGCGCACATGGCGGCGGCCGATCATCAGCAGCTCATCGGCGGCCGGTGCTTGCAGTGCCGCGAAGCGCGCCAGGTCGGCGAGGATCTCGACAGGCGCTGCCTGGACTCGCTGATTAGCGGTTTTCAGGCGTGGCGCCAGGTTGGGTTTAAGCGCGCCCAGATCGATACCGTGAGGATGATCGAACAAGGTCGCCAGCGACAACTTGTGTTCCGAAGCGTCGCCATACAGGCCCATCCGCAGCCCTCGGTCGATCATCTGCGCCGGCGCGATAGTCGGTTTCAGTTCCTTGCCGGTCTTGGTCGCAAAGGCTTTGGCCAGCCCCACGAAGATTTCCCAGTCATGCAACGCGCCTTCGGGCTTGGCGAGGATCGCCCGGTTGAAGCGGGTGACGTTGCGCACCGCGAACATGTTGAACGTGGTGTCGTAATGATCGTTTTCCAGCGCCGAAGTCGACGGCAGGATCAGGTCGGCATAACGCGTGGTTTCATTGATGTACAGGTCGACGCTGACCATGAACTCCAATCCATCCAGCGCCTGCTCCAGTTGCCGGCCATTAGGCGTGGACAGCACCGGATTACCCGCCACGGTGATCAGCGCGCGGACCTGCCCTTCCCCTTCGGTGAGCATCTCTTCGGCCAGCGCCGATACCGGCAGTTCTCCAGCGTATTCCGGACGCCCGGACACCCGGCTCTGCCACCGGTTGAAATGCCCGCCCGAGGTCGACGCCACCAGATCCACCGCAGGCTCGGTGCACAGCGCACCGCCCACCCGATCGAGGTTGCCGGTGACCAGATTGATCAATTGCACCAGCCAATGGCACAGGGTGCCGAAAGCCTGGGTCGAAACGCCCATGCGGCCGTAGCAAACCGCTGTCGGCGCTGCCGCGAAGTCCCGTGCCAGTTGACGGATCTGCTCGGCAGGCACTGCGCACAGCGGGCTCATGGCCTCGGCGGTGAAACCTGCGATCGCCTCACGCACTTCATCCAGGCCGTCGACCGGTAAATGACTGTCGCGGGTCAAGCCTTCGGCGAACAAGGTATTGAGCAGCCCGAACAACAGCGCCGCATCGCCACCGGGGCGCACGAACAGATGCTGATCGGCAATCGCCGCCGTTTCGCTGCGACGCGGGTCGACCACCACCACTTTGCCGCCCCGGGCCTGAATCGCCTTGAGGCGCTTCTCTACATCCGGCACGGTCATGATGCTGCCGTTGGAGGCCAATGGATTGCCGCCCAGGATCAGCATGAAATCGGTGTGATCGATGTCCGGAATCGGCAACAGCAAGCCGTGACCGTACATCAAGTGACTGGTCAGGTGATGGGGCAATTGATCGACCGACGTCGCGGAAAACCGGTTGCGGGTTTTCAGCAGGCCAAGGAAGTAATTGCTGTGGGTCATCAACCCGTAGTTGTGCACGCTGGGGTTGCCCTGATAGACCGCCACCGCGTTCTGCCCGTGACGCTCCTGAATCGCCGCCAGGCGTTCGGCCACAAGACTGAAGGCATCTTCCCACTCGATAGGCTGCCATTCGCTGCCTACCCGCAGCATCGGCTGACGCAGGCGATCCGGATCGTTCTGGATGTCTTGCAGGGCAACCGCTTTGGGGCAGATATGCCCGCGGCTGAAGGTGTCTTGGGGGTCACCCTTGATCGAGGTGATCTGTACGCCGCTGCCTTCGACCTCGGTGGTTTCGATGGTCAGGCCGCAGATGGCTTCACACAGGTGGCACGCACGGTGATGGAGAGTCTTGGTCATGGCCAGTCTCTGTTTTGTTCTGGGCGGGCAATATCGGCCGCGGGAACAAAACTATGGCGCGCGACTCGCCCCTTTGCCAGCGACGTTCGTCTTGTGAATCGGCGACTATCAGGCCAGCCGATGACAGCAAGGGATCAGTTCGGCGGCAGACTCGGCGGCGCCTGCAACTGGATCTCCTCGATGGTTTCGATCTGCTCGTGGGCGACATGCACGCCGGTGAGCTCGCCGATCAGTCGCCAATGCTCGTCGAGCCCGGCGCTGATGGTGGCCATGCGGTCGATCATGCGCCGGCCGGCCACCTTCGTGACTTCGTCTTCACTACGCATCAGCTCGAAAGACATCGAGGTCATGGAAGCGGTGAGGTGAGTCAGGGAGCGGGCCGTAAGGCCGAGTAGCTCCATTAACAGTTGTTCTTTCGATTCCATTCCTGAGGCTTCCTGCGTCACTCGTGCTCTAGTTATAACCCAGCACTTTGCTTTAGCAAATGTTTCGGACAAGACACATTGCCCGCCAAAGACCCGAATGACAGGTCAAAAACCGACCGCCAGCGTGTCGCCCGCGCCCTGTTTGATTGCCAAGCCCGGCGAGCCCGGTGTACAAATGGTTAGCTGCTGTCAGGAAACAGGCTTCAAAAGCGCTACTGCGGTCACCTCGTAGCCCCTCTGAAATCCCCAAACACCGTAGCCTATTGGAAAAACGCGACATTTAATGTCAATATCGCGCCTCCCCCTATTTCGTCGCCCCGTGCGGCTTACGCCGCAGGTCTCGCCCGTTTTTCAGTTAAACAAGGCTTTGAGTATCTGCGGTCTGTTGCAAAAAGGTAGTCAATGATGAGCGCAAGGCACTTTCTCTCCCTGATGGATTGCACGCCCGAAGAGCTGGTCAGCGTGATCCGTCGAGGCGTTGAGCTCAAGGACCTGCGTAACCGCGGCGTACTGTTCGAGCCTTTGAAGAACCGCGTCCTGGGGATGATTTTCGAGAAGTCCTCGACCCGCACCCGTATCTCGTTCGAAGCCGGCATGATCCAGCTCGGTGGCCAGGCGATCTTCCTGTCGCCACGCGATACGCAACTGGGTCGCGGCGAGCCGATCGGCGACTGCGCCATCGTCATGTCGAGCATGCTCGATGCGGTGATGATCCGTACCTTTGCCCACAGCACCCTGACCGAATTCGCCGCCAACTCCCGCGTGCCGGTGATCAATGGCCTGTCCGATGACCTGCACCCGTGCCAGTTGCTGGCCGACATGCAAACCTTCCTCGAGCACCGCGGTTCGATTCAAGGCAAGACCGTGGCCTGGATAGGCGATGGCAACAACATGTGCAACAGCTATATAGAAGCGGCGATCCAGTTCGACTTCCAGTTGCGCATCGCCTGCCCGGAAGGTTACGAACCCAACCCAGAGTTCGTGGCTAAAGCCGGCGATCGGGTGACCATCGTCCGCGATCCACAGGAAGCCGTGCGCGGAGCGCACTTGGTGAGCACCGACGTCTGGACCTCCATGGGCCAGGAAGAGGAAACCGCCAAGCGTCTGAAGTTGTTCGCACCGTTCCAGGTCAACCGTGCCCTGCTCGACCTGGCCGCGCCGGACGTGCTGTTCATGCACTGCCTGCCGGCCCACCGTGGCGAAGAAATCAGCCTTGACCTGCTCGACGACTCGCGCTCGGTAGCCTGGGATCAAGCCGAAAACCGTCTTCACGCACAAAAGGCCCTGCTCGAATTTCTTGTCCCGCCTTCGTATCACCACGCATGAGCCAGACCTTACTGCTGAACCTGCGCAACCTGGCCTGCGGTTATCAAAACCAGCGGGTTGTGCAGAACCTCAACCTGCATTTGAATGCCGGCGATATCGGTTGCCTGCTGGGGTCTTCGGGCTGCGGCAAAACCACCACCCTGCGGGCGATTGCCGGTTTTGAACCGGTGCACGAAGGTGAAATCCAGCTGGCAGGCGAGACCATCTCCAGCGCCGGCTTCACCCTCGCCCCGGAGAAGCGCCGGATCGGCATGGTGTTCCAGGATTACGCACTGTTTCCGCATCTGAGCGTGGCCGAGAACATCGCTTTCGGGATCCGCAAGCACCCGCAAAAGGATCGCATCACCGAAGAGCTGCTCGAACTGGTCAACCTGAAAAACCTCGGCAAGCGCTTCCCCCATGAGCTGTCCGGCGGCCAGCAGCAACGTGTCGCCCTCGCCCGCGCCCTGGCGCCGGAACCGCAGTTGCTGCTGCTCGATGAACCGTTCTCCAACCTCGACGGCGAATTGCGACGCAAGCTCAGTCATGAGGTACGCGATATTCTCAAGGCTCGCGGCACCAGTGCGATCCTGGTGACCCACGATCAGGAAGAAGCCTTCGCGGTCAGTGACCACGTGGGCGTTTTCAAGGAAGGTCGCCTGGAGCAGTGGGATACGCCCTACAACCTCTATCACGAACCACTGACGCCATTCGTGGCCAGTTTCATTGGCCAGGGTTACTTCATTCGCGGTCAGCTGAGCAGCCCGGAGTCGGTGCAGACCGAGCTGGGTGAGTTGCGCGGCAACCGCGCCTACACTTGGCCAATCGGTTGTGCCGTGGACGTGTTGCTGCGCCCGGACGATATCGTCTATGCGCCGGACAGCCCACTGAGGACACAGATTATCGGCAAGAGCTTCCAGGGGGCATCAACCTTGTACCGCTTGCAGTTGCCTACCGGCGCGCAGCTGGAGTCGATTTTCCCGAGCCATGCCGATCATCTGGTCGGTGCTGAAGTAGGCATTCGGGTGGCGGCTGAACACCTGGTGTTATTCCAGGCGAACGGCAGCACGGCGGCGCAGATTCCGGTGATCGAATCCGGTGTTCGGCGGTATAGCTCCGCCAGCTGAACCATCGCTAAAAGATCGCAGCCTTCGGCAGCTCCTACAATGGAATGTGTACTCCTGTAGGAGCTGCCGAAGGCTGCGATCTTTTCAGCTCAACCCAACATCAGCTTGCCACTCGCAAACAACGTCGCATTGCCGCCAATACTCACCCGATCCCCTTCCAACTGGCAAAACAACTCCCCGCCCCGCGCCGAGCACTGATAAGCCGTCAGACTCGACTTGCTCAAGCGTTCCGACCAATACGGAATCAGGCTGCAATGGGTCGACCCGGTCACCGGGTCTTCGTTGATGCCGATTGCTGGCGCAAAGTACCGCGATACAAAATCATGCGTGTTGCCCTTGGCCGTCACAATGGCACCCGGCCACGGCAGTTTGGCCAGCGCAACCATGTCCGGCTGACAATCGAGCACCGCTTGCTCGGACTCCAGCACCACGAACAGTTCTTTCGAACCCAACACATCGACTGCTTTCACACCCAAGGCGCGCTCGACATCCAGGGTCACGCCCACGTCTGTCGGCACGATGGCCGGGAAATCCAGCCACAAGCGCTTGCCCTCACGGCTGACACTCAGTGGGCCGGACTTGCAGATAAAGTCCAGCCGCTCGACCGGTTCCTTATAGATTTCAAACAGAACATAGGCGCTGGCCAGGGTTGCATGGCCGCATAACGGGACTTCGGTGGTCGGGGTAAACCAGCGGATGTGCCAGACGGCACCCTCACGTACCAGAAATGCGGTTTCGGCGAGGTTGTGTTCGGCGGCGATTTTTTGCATCAACTCATCGTCGAGCCAGGTATCGAGCCGGTACACCATCGCCGGGTTGCCACTGAACGGCCGATCACTGAACGCGTCGACCTGATGAAACTCTAGCTGCATGGCACTTCTCCCTTTTTCAGGTCGACGAGCATGAAGCCACGAAGAGCCATTCACCAGTGACAGAACCAATCAATTTCCACCATACAGCGCCGAGCTGAACGCCCGAAACCCTCTGCTCAGGCGCGACCAATATCGGCGAACTTCGCCTGGGTGTGTTCAGCCAACACGGCGGGCGCCAGCTCAACTTCCAGACCACGCCGTCCGGCGCTGACGAAGATGCTGGAAAAAGGCTGAGCCGAATGATCAATAAAGGTACGCAGGCGCTTCTTCTGCCCGAGCGGGCTGATGCCGCCCAACAAATACCCCGTCGAACGCTGTGCAGCCGCGGGGTCGGCCATTTCGACTTTTTTTACGCCAGCGGCCTGCGCCAGCGCCTTCAAGTCCAGACTGCCGACGACCGGCACCACCGCCACCAACAATTCCCCCTTTTCGCTGGCCGCCAGCAATGTCTTGAACACCTGAGCCGGGTCCAAACCCAGTTTTTCCGCGGCCTCCAGACCATAGGACGCTGCCTTCGGATCATGTTCGTAACTGTGCACGCGATGTTCGGCACGAACTTTTTTCAACAAATCCAATGCGGGGGTCATGGCAGCTCCAAGCTTGGCGGCAGAAGAAAATACTGCGCAGGATTCTAGGTCATTGATCGATAAAAGGCTCTATTACAACGCCATTTCAATAGCTTGGCCGGGCTTCTGTACCGTTCGTCCACGGTCGGCATGCCTGATGAACGATGCGGTCATTCACGTGACTAATAGTTCAATTGTGACCGACAGTTCACTTTCGACCTTTGACAGCAGCGTTTCTTGTCTATATTTTTTCGAATCTGAATACTGTACGAATGTCTCACCGCAGCACCCAGCAGTAAGCCGAGCGCAGGATGGGGATCCTGCCTCGGTGAAAATCGCGCTTTGACCTTGATGAAAAAGCGCCAGACAACAACAAAAACGAGGTTTTCAATGACAACTGCTTTACAACAACCGTCGCTCTCGAGCCAATGCATGGCCGAGTTTCTGGGTACTGCACTGCTAATCTTTTTCGGTACCGGTTGCGTTGCCGCGCTCAAGGTTGCGGGTGCCAGCTTCGGGTTGTGGGAAATCAGCATCATCTGGGGGGTTGGCGTCAGCATGGCGATCTACCTCACCGCTGGCGTTTCCGGCGCACATCTCAATCCTGCCGTGAGTATCGCGCTAAGCATTTTCGCTGACTTCGAAAAGCGCAAACTGCCTTTCTATATCTTCTCCCAGGTAGCCGGCGCCTTCTGCGGGGCCTTGTTGGTTTACACGCTGTACAGCAATCTTTTCTTCGATTTCGAACAAACTCACCAAATGATTCGTGGCACCCAGACCAGTCTTGAATTGGCTTCGGTGTTCTCCACTTTCCCAAACCCTGCCCTGACCACAGCCCAGGCCTTTTTGGTTGAAGTGATCATCACCGCCATCCTGATGGGCGTGATCATGTCGTTGACCGACGACAACAATGGCCTGCCCAAAGGGCCGCTGGCGCCGCTGCTGATCGGCCTGCTGATTGCCGTGATTGGCAGCTCGATGGGCCCGCTGACCGGTTTCGCGATGAACCCGGCCCGTGACTTCGGCCCTAAACTAATGACTTTTTTCGCCGGCTGGGGTGAAATTTCCTTCACTGGCGGGCGCGATATCCCGTACTTCCTGATCCCGATTTTTGCACCGATTGTCGGTGCCTGCCTCGGTGCTGCAGCTTATCGCGGGCTGATTGCCCGTCATCTGCCCAGCGCCATACCTGCTACAAAGGATGCAGCACCGGCCATTGACGGCAAACCAAGAACGTCTTGAAACCGTTGGCGCGCGATCCTGTCCATGCGTTCCCGCGCCTGACCTCACTTCCTAATTTTCGTCCAAGGCAATCGACATGACCGACATTCAGAATAAGAACTACATCATTGCCCTCGATCAGGGTACGACCAGCTCCCGCGCGATCATTTTCGACCGTGACGCGAACGTGGTCTGCACCGCCCAGCGCGAATTCGCACAGCATTACCCGCAAGCCGGTTGGGTCGAGCATGACCCGATGGAAATCTTCGCCACCCAAAGCGCCGTGATGGTCGAGGCCCTGGCGCAAGCCGGCCTGCATCACGACCAGGTCGCGGCCATCGGCATCACCAACCAGCGCGAAACCACCGTGGTCTGGGACAAGACCACCGGCCGCCCGATCTACAACGCGATCGTCTGGCAGTGCCGCCGCAGCACCGAAATCTGCCAGCAGCTCAAGCGCGATGGTCACGAGCAATACATCAGCGACACCACCGGCCTGGTTACCGACCCGTACTTCTCCGGCACCAAGCTCAAGTGGATCCTCGACAACGTCGAAGGCAGCCGTGAGCGTGCGCGCAAGGGTGAACTGCTGTTCGGCACCATCGACAGCTGGCTGATCTGGAAATTTACCGGTGGCAAGGTGCACGTCACCGACTACACCAACGCCTCGCGCACCATGCTCTTCAACATCCACACGCTGGAGTGGGACGCGAAGATGCTGGAAGTCCTCGACATCCCGCGCGAGATGCTGCCGGAAGTTAAGTCCTCATCCGAAATCTACGGCCACACCAAAAGTGGCATCGCCATTGGGGGGATCGCCGGCGACCAGCAGGCGGCCCTTTTCGGTCAAATGTGCGTCGAGCCAGGCCAGGCGAAAAACACCTACGGCACCGGTTGCTTCCTGCTGATGAACACCGGCGACAAAGCGGTGAAATCCAAACACGGCATGCTCACCACCATTGCTTGCGGCCCGCGTGGCGAAGTGGCCTACGCCCTGGAAGGCGCGGTATTCAACGGTGGCTCCACCGTGCAGTGGCTGCGTGACGAGTTGAAAATCATCAACGACGCCCACGACACCGAATACTTCGCCAACAAGGTCAAGGACAGTAACGGTGTGTACCTGGTGCCGGCCTTCACCGGTCTGGGCGCTCCGTACTGGGACCCGTATGCCCGTGGCGCGCTGTTCGGCCTGACTCGCGGCGTACGCGTGGATCACATCATTCGCGCCGCGCTGGAGTCGATTGCCTACCAGACCCGCGACGTTCTGGACGCCATGCAGCAGGATTCCGGCGAACGCCTCAAGTCCCTGCGCGTGGACGGCGGCGCAGTTGCGAACAACTTCCTGATGCAGTTCCAGGCCGACATCCTCGGCACTCAGGTCGAGCGTCCGCAAATGCGCGAAACCACAGCGTTGGGCGCGGCTTATCTGGCTGGCTTGGCTTGCGGCTTCTGGGGCAGCCTGGACGAGTTGCGCGGCAAGGCAGTGATCGAGCGCGAGTTCGAACCGACGCTGGACGAAACCGCGAAGGAAAAACTCTACGCCGGCTGGAAAAAAGCCGTCAGCCGCACCCGTGATTGGGAACCGCACGAAGGCGCTGAATAAGCCAAGGATGGGGTTCTAACTGGTAGGGAGCAGATTCCTGCGGCATCATGGGCAAATTTTGCACGGCAGCCCAAAGGAAGCCCCATGAATCTGCCTCCCCGTCAGCAGCAAATCCTCGAACTGGTCCGCGAACGCGGCTATGTCAGTATCGAGGAAATGGCTCAGCTGTTCGTCGTTACACCGCAAACCATCCGCCGCGATATCAATCAACTGGCGGAAGTCAATCTGCTGCGTCGCTACCACGGCGGCGCAGCCTATGATTCCAGCGTCGAAAACACCGCCTACGCCATGCGCGCCGATCAGATGCGCGATGAAAAGCAGCGTATCGGCGAAGCCATTGCCGCTCAGATTCCCGATCACGCCTCGTTGTTCATCAATATCGGTACCACCACCGAATCCATCGCCCGGGCGCTGCTCAACCACAACCACCTGAAGATCATCACCAACAACCTGCACGTCGCCTCGATGCTCAGCGCCAAGGACGATTTCGACGTACTGCTGACCGGTGGCAACGTGCGGCGTGACGGTGGCGTGGTCGGTCAGGCCAGCGTCGACTTCATCAACCAGTTCAAGGTCGACTTCGCGCTGGTCGGCATCAGCGGTATTGATGAAGACGGCAGTTTGCTGGACTTCGATTATCAGGAAGTACGGGTGTCCCAGGCGATTATCGCGAATGCCCGACAGGTGATTCTGGCGGCTGACTCCAGCAAATTCGGGCGCAATGCCATGATTCGCCTGGGCCCGATCAGCCTGATCGATTGCCTGGTCACCGACCAGCAGCCTTCGCCGGCCCTGGCGCAGTTGTTGAGCCAGCACAAGATTCGGTTGGAAGTGGTTTAACCCCCTCGCGACTCTCTCGTTCCCACGCTCTGCGTGGGAATGCCGCCTGGGACGCTCCGCGTCCCGCCTCAAACGCTGACGCAGAGCGTCTATTGATGCATTCCCACGCAGAGCGTGGGAACGATCTGTGCGCGAATGTTCGTAAATTTTCCTTTAACCGCCCTTCGATCAGTATTTTCAATCGAAGTTGACTGGCTGTGGGCGTCTTTATGGGCTAATATTTTCGCAAATGAACATTAATGTTCGAATTCAAATATATAATTTCAAAAAACCCGAGGCCAGCCGATGCCCACTTCTACCTTGCCTACGCCCCCTCTCGCCGAGGTTTACGATATCGCCGTCATCGGTGGTGGGATCAATGGCGTGGGGATCGCAGCGGATGCCGCCGGTCGCGGTCTTTCGGTATTCCTTTGCGAAAAGGATGACCTGGCCAGCCACACTTCGTCCGCCAGCAGCAAGCTGATCCATGGCGGCCTGCGCTACCTCGAACATTACGAATTTCGCCTGGTACGCGAAGCCCTCGCCGAGCGTGAAGTGCTGCTGACCAAGGCGCCGCACATCGTCAAACAGATGCGTTTCGTGCTGCCGCACCGCCCGCACCTGCGTCCGGCCTGGATGATCCGTGCCGGCCTGTTCCTTTATGATCACCTCGGCAAACGGGAAAAACTCGAAGGCTCGAAAAGCCTCAAGTTCGGCCCGGACAGCCCACTGAAAAGCGAAATCACCAAAGGCTTCGAATACTCCGATTGCTGGGTCGATGACGCACGCCTGGTTGTACTGAACGCCATGGCCGCCCGCGAGAAAGGCGCTCACGTCCATACCCAAACCCGTTGCGTCAGTGCCCGTCGCACCAAGGGCCTGTGGCACCTGAATCTGGAACGCGCCGATGGCAGCCTGTTTTCGATCCGCGCCAAAGCGCTGGTGAATGCAGCCGGCCCGTGGGTCGCCAAGTTCATCCGTGACGACCTGAAGATGGAATCGCCCTATGGCATCCGTCTGATCCAGGGCAGCCACCTGATCGTGCCGAAACTATATGAAGGCGAACACGCGCATATTCTGCAAAACGAAGATCAGCGCATCGTGTTCACCATTCCTTACCTGAACCACTTCACCCTGATCGGCACCACCGACCGCGAGTACACCGGCGACCCGGCTGCCGTTGCAATCACTGAAAGCGAAACCGATTACCTGCTCAAAGTGGTCAACGCTCACTTCAAAAAGCAACTCAGCCGCGACGACATCCTGCACAGCTATTCCGGCGTGCGTCCGCTGTGCAACGACGAATCCGACAACCCGTCAGCCGTCACCCGCGATTACACATTGGCGTTGTCGGGCAGTGGCGAAGAAGCGCCGTTGTTGTCAGTGTTCGGCGGCAAACTGACGACTTACCGCAAATTGGCCGAGTCGGCGCTGGCGCAACTGGCTCCGTACTTCACGCACATCAAGCCAAGCTGGACCGCCAGCGCCACCCTGCCTGGCGGTGAAGACATGACCACTCCACAGGCCTTGAGGTCGCGGATCCGCGACAAGTTCGACTGGGTGCCCACCGAAATCGCCCGACGCTGGGCCACTACTTACGGCAGCCGCACCTGGCGCATGCTCGAAGGAGTGGAAGGCCTCAGTGATCTGGGCGAACACATCGGCGGCGGTCTCTACACCCGCGAAGTCGATTACCTGTGCAGCGAAGAGTGGGCGACCACCGCCCACGACATTCTGTGGCGCCGCAGCAAGCTCGGGCTGTTCACCACCCCGGCGGAACAGCAAAAGCTCAAGGATTACCTGAACAAGGTCGAACAGAACCGCAGCAAGATCGAAGCGGCCTGATCGGGAATCCGGTTGAACCCAAGCCCCTGAATCGAAAGGTTCAGGGGCTTTTTGCATTCTAGAGAACACCATTGATCAACTGTGGGAGCGGGCTTGCTCGCGAAGACTGACTAACATTCAACATCTCCGTCGGCTGATAGAACGCTTTCGCGAGCAAGCCCGCTCCCACAGGGTTTGAGTAAAATCCAAGATTGTATTCGGTTTTCCGAACGCGACTTGTCGGTCGATTCGGTTAACCGGATTACTGATCATGAAAAAACACGCCACAAATATTTAATACCCTTATAAATCAATAACTTGATCTATATCGCCTGGCCTGGCACGAGTCATGCTCTACACTCTTGGACGAATGCCTGTTGTGCCAACACTTCAGGAGCCGTCAGGCATTCGAAGCACCAATAGGCCGATGAACTGGCTCCATATAAAAACAATGTCGAGGAAAATTTGATGCGCATCGTTCCCCATATCCTGGGCGCAGCCATTGCTGCCGCTCTGATTAGCACTCCAGTTTTCGCCGCCGAACTCACCGGCACACTGAAGAAGATCAAAGAGTCCGGCACCATCACCCTCGGGCATCGTGACGCTTCCATTCCGTTTTCCTACATCGCGGACGCTTCCGGCAAACCGGTTGGCTACTCCCACGATATCCAGCTGAAAATCGTCGAAGCCATCAAGAAAGACCTGGACATGCCCAACCTCCAGGTCAAATACAACCTGGTGACCTCGCAAACCCGTATCCCGCTGGTGCAGAACGGCACCGTGGACGTCGAGTGCGGCTCCACCACCAACAACGTCGAACGTCAGCAGCAAGTTGACTTCTCCGTCGGCATCTTCGAAATCGGCACCAAGCTGCTGTCCAAGAAAGATTCCCCGTACAAAGACTTTGCCGACCTCAAAGGCAAGAACGTCGTGACCACCGCGGGCACCACGTCCGAGCGCATCCTCAAGTCGATGAACGCCGACAAGCAGATGGGCATGAACGTGATCTCCGCCAAAGACCATGGCGAGTCCTTCCAGATGCTGGAAACCGGCCGTGCCGTGGCTTTCATGATGGACGACGCCTTGCTGGCCGGTGAAATGGCCAAGGCCAAGAAGCCGACTGACTGGGCCGTGACCGGGACTGCGCAGTCCAATGAGATTTACGGCTGCATGGTTCGCAAGGGCGACGCACCGTTCAAGAAAGCTGTCGACGACGCCATCATCGCGACCTACAAGTCCGGCGAGATCAACAAGATCTACGAAAAATGGTTCATGCAGCCAATCCCGCCAAAAGGCCTGAACCTGATGTTCCCGATGAGCGAAGAGCTCAAGGGCCTGATCGCCAATCCAACCGACAAAGCGGCTGACGAAAAGAAATCCTGATTTCTGACTAACCTTATCCCTTGAGAGGGCCTCTGCCCTTTCAGGGGGTTGTCATTCCCTGCTGGCATTTCTGGAAAACACTCGAACCGGTGGCTGTCGAGCCGCTCGTGTGTGCCTGATCTTCAAGGTCGGGCGGGAACGGAGCTTCCCCAGGCGGGCATTTGTAAATCGAACGAATCCGAGGGGAGACCCTAATGAATTACAACTGGGACTGGGGCGTGTTCTTCAAGTCCACCGGCGTGGGCAGCGAGATTTATTTCGACTGGTACCTCTCCGGTTTGGGCTGGACCATCGCCATCGCCATCGCAGCCTGGATCATCGCGCTGCTGCTGGGCTCGATTCTGGGTGTCATGCGCACGGTACCGAATCGCATCGTATCGGGTATCGCGACCTGCTACGTCGAACTCTTCCGTAACGTGCCACTGCTGGTTCAACTGTTCATCTGGTACTTCCTGGTGCCCGACCTGCTGCCTGCGGACATCCAGGAGTGGTACAAACAGGATCTCAACCCGACCACCTCGGCCTTCCTCAGTGTCGTCGTGTGCCTGGGTCTGTTCACCACCGCTCGGGTTTGCGAACAAGTGCGCACCGGTATCCAGGCGCTGCCTCGCGGCCAGGAATCCGCTGCCCGTGCCATGGGTTTCAAGCTGCCGCAGATCTACTGGAACGTGCTGCTGCCCCAGGCTTACCGCATCATTATTCCGCCGCTTACCTCGGAATTCCTGAACGTATTCAAGAACTCGTCCGTGGCCTCGCTGATCGGCCTGATGGAGCTGCTCGCGCAGACCAAACAGACCGCCGAGTTCTCCGCCAACCTGTTCGAAGCCTTCACCCTGGCAACGCTGATCTACTTCACGCTGAACATGGGCCTGATGCTGGTGATGCGTGGGGTCGAGAAGAAAGTCGCCGTACCGGGCCTGATCTCCGTAGGGGGTAAATGATGGAATTCGACTTCTCGGGCATCATCCCGTCCTTGCCGGGCTTGTGGAACGGCATGGTCATGACCCTGCAACTGATGGCGCTGGGCGTCGTCGGCGGGATCATCCTCGGCACGATCCTGGCACTGATGCGCCTGTCCCACAGCAAACTGCTGTCGAACATCGCCGGCGCCTACGTTAACTACTTCCGCTCGATTCCATTGCTGCTGGTCATCACCTGGTTCTACCTGGCGGTGCCGTTCGTACTACGCTGGATCACCGGCGAAGACACTCCGATCGGCGCGTTCGCCTCCTGCATCGTGGCGTTCATGATGTTCGAAGCGGCGTACTTCTGCGAAATCGTCCGGGCCGGCGTGCAGTCGATTCCCAAAGGCCAGATGGCGGCTGCCCAGGCCATGGGCATGACTTACGGCCAGATGATGCGGTTGATCATCCTGCCGCAAGCGTTCCGCAAGATGACCCCGCTGTTGCTGCAACAGAGCATCATCCTGTTTCAAGACACCTCGCTGGTTTACGCGGTGGGCCTGGTGGACTTCCTCAATGCCTCGCGCGCCAGTGGCGACATCATCGGCCGCTCCAATGAGTTCCTGATCTTCGCCGGTTTCACATACTTCATCATCAGCTTTGCCGCCTCGCAGCTGGTCAAGCGTCTGCAAAAAAGGTTTGCCGTATGATCTCTATCAAGAATGTCAACAAGTGGTATGGCGACTTCCAGGTACTGACTGACTGCAGCACCGAGGTCAAAAAAGGCGAAGTGATCGTGGTGTGCGGGCCATCCGGCTCCGGCAAGTCCACCCTGATCAAATGCGTCAACGCGCTGGAACCGTTCCAGAAAGGCGACGTGATCGTCGATGGCACATCCATCGCCGACCCGAAGACCAACCTGCCAAAACTGCGTTCGCGCGTCGGCATGGTGTTCCAGCATTTCGAACTGTTCCCGCACCTGAGCATCATGGATAACCTGACCATCGCGCAAATCAAGGTGCTGGGCCGCAGCAAGGAAGAAGCCAGCAAAAAAGCCCTGCAACTGCTTGAGCGTGTAGGCCTCTCCGCCCATGCCAAAAAGCACCCGGGCCAACTCTCCGGTGGTCAGCAACAGCGTGTGGCGATTGCCCGTGCGCTGGCGATGGATCCGATCGTCATGCTGTTCGACGAACCGACCTCGGCGCTGGACCCGGAAATGGTCAACGAAGTACTCGACGTGATGGTGCAACTGGCCCACGAAGGCATGACCATGATGTGCGTGACCCACGAAATGGGCTTCGCCCGTAAAGTGGCGGACCGGGTGATCTTCATGGACCAGGGCAAGATCATCGAAGACTGCAAGAAAGAAGAGTTCTTCGGCGACATCAATGCCCGTGCCGAGCGTACACAGCACTTCCTCGCGAAAATTTTGCAGCACTAAGAACGGCACCGCTCCCCAACTAATGTGGGAGCGGACTTGTGTGGGAGTGAACCGCTTTTCGTAGGAGCCAGGCTTGCCGGCGAAAGCGCACTTAAGGACGCCTTCGCCGGCAAGCCTGGCTCCTACGGGTCCCATTGGGTTTGCCCCCTCACCACACCCCGCTCCCACAGGGGGCTCGTGGGTATATGGATATTTGTGTTGTGGTTGACCCAAGGCATCTGTGATGAAATGCGACTCCACTCTCTATCGCGCCGCGCCGCCATCACTCGCCGTGAAACCCCGTTTGATTCGCCATCTGTTCCTGCCGCCGCTGGTCATCGCCCTGATGATCGGATTGGGTTATATCGGCTTCTGGGTCAGTGAACACTACGGAATTCGCGGCCTCAGCGAGAACGGCCAGCGTCAGTTGGAACTGCACGCCCGCGCCGTCGAGAGCGAGATCAGCAAGTACACCTACCTGCCCAGTTTGCTGGAACTCGAATCCAGTGTTTCAAAACTGCTGGCCGACACGTCGCCGGAACACCGGCAGACGGTCAACGAATACCTCGAAGGCCTGAACCGGCGCAGCCGCAGTCGGGCCATTTATGTGATGGACACCACCGGTCGCGTACTGGCCACCAGCAACTGGCGCGATGTCGACAGTTATCTGGGTGAAGACCTGTCCTTCCGTGCCTATTTCCAGAATGCCGTGCGCGGTCAGCCGGGGCGTTTCTACGGAATCGGCAGCACCAGTGGCGAGCCCGGCTATTACCTGGCGCACGGTCTGGAAGAGCACGGCAAGATCATCGGCGTCGCCGTGGTCAAGGTCCGCCTCGAAGCCATGGAAGAACGCTGGCAGCGTGCGCGCCTGGAAGCCTTCGTCAGCGACGAGAACGGCATCATCATTCTCTCCAGCGATCCGGCGCGGCGGCTTAAATCGGTTGTGCCATTGAGCGAGGAAACCAAGGAAAAACTGGCCCGTAGCCTGCAGTACTACTGGTTTCCACTGAACGAACTGCAACCGCTGGCGCGGGAGAAACTGGCCGAAGGCGAGGAAAAACTGACCTTCCCCGCCAACAGCGAATTGATGTCCGATGAAGAGAACATCAGCTACCTCTCGCAAACCCGGCCGCTGAGCGACACACCATGGAATTTCACCCTCCTCACCCCCCTGCAGGATTTGCGGCGTGAAGCGATCAATCAGGGGATTCTGGTGGCGGTGGCGTTTGCCCTGGTGGCGTTTCTGCTGATCGCCTGGAACGAGCGGCGCAAGGTGATCGCCACCCGCCTCGCGGCGCGGGAAGCCTTGCAGGAAGCCAACAATCAACTGGAGCGTCGGATTACCGAACGCACCACTGACCTGCGCGCCAGTAACGAACGGCTCAAGGGTCAGATCCGCGAACGGCGGCAGGCGGAAGAGACGTTGCGCCGTGCCCAGGATGAACTGGTCCAGGCCGGTAAACTGGCGGCCATCGGTCAGATGTCCACCAGCATCGCTCACGAATTGAACCAGCCGCTGGCAGCCTTGCGGACCTTGTCCGGCAATACCGTGCGCTTTTTGGAACGCGGTCAGCTGGATGTGGCCAGCACCAACCTCAAGACCATCAATGAGCTGATCGACCGCATGGGCCGGATCACCGCGAGCCTGCGCTCCTTCGCCCGGCGCGGTGATGACAAGGGCCAGGCCAGCTTTGGCAAAGCCGTAGACGCCGCCCTGCAATTGCTGGGCAGTCGGATGGAAAGCGCGCACCTGCAATTGCACCGCGACTTCAAAGACGTGCAGGTGCAGATCGACCAGACCCGGCTGGAGCAGATTCTGGTCAACCTGATCGGCAACGCGCTCGACGCCATGCAGTCGCAGCCTCAACCGGCATTGTGGCTCGAAGGCGAGGAATTCGACGGCAAGTATCGCCTGCGGGTACGCGACAACGGCCACGGCATCGATGCCGAAGCGCGCAAGCATCTGTTCGAACCGTTCTTCACCACCAAACCCGGCGAACAAGGCCTGGGCCTCGGCCTGACGCTTTCAGCCAGCCTGGCCGCCGCCACCGGCGGGCATCTGGGTGTCGAGCACCCGGCCAGCGGTGGTACCACCTTCGTCCTCAGTTTACCGTTGGTAAGCCCCACTCCCGCCGAGCCAATATGAACAACGACCTTAGTGTGCTGATCGTCGAAGACGACCCCCATGTCCTGCTCGGTTGCCAACAGGCGCTGACCCTGGAAGACATTCCCTGCGTGGGCGTCGGCAGCGCGGAAGAAGCGCTGGAGCGAGTCGGCGATAACTTCGCCGGCATCGTCATCAGCGACATCCGCCTGCCGGGCATCGATGGCCTGGAACTGCTGACCCGGCTCAAGGCCCGCGATCGCAGCCTGCCGGTGGTGCTGATTACCGGCCACGGCGACATCTCCATGGCCGTCGGCGCGATGCAGAAAGGCGCCTACGATTTCATGGAGAAACCCTTCTCCCCGGAACGCCTGGTGGATGTCGCCCGCCGCGCGCTGGAGCAACGCAGCCTGGCGCGGGAAGTGTCGTCGCTACGTCGACAACTGTTCGAGCGCGATTCCCTCGAAGGCCGGATCATCGGGCGCTCGCCGGCCATGCAAAACCTGCGGGAATTGATCGCTAACGTCGCCGATACCTCGGCCAACGTGCTGATCGAAGGCGAGACGGGTACAGGTAAAGAACTGGTCGCGCGCTGCCTGCACGACTTCAGCCGTCGGCACACCAAACAGTTCGTCGCGCTGAACTGCGGTGGCCTGCCGGAGAACCTGTTCGAAAGCGAAATCTTCGGCCACGAGGCCAACGCCTTCACCGGTGCCGGCAAGCGGCGGATCGGCAAGATCGAACACGCCGACGGCGGCACGCTGTTCCTCGACGAAGTAGAAAGCATGCCGCTGCCGTTGCAGATCAAACTGCTGCGGGTGTTGCAGGAACGCACCCTTGAACGCCTGGGCTCGAACCAGAGCGTGGCGGTGGATTGCCGGGTGATCGCCGCGACCAAGTCCGATCTGGATCAATCGAGCAAGGCCGGCGAGTTTCGCAGCGACCTGTATTACCGCCTGAACGTGGTAACCCTGGAACTGCCGCCGCTGCGCGAACGCCGCGAAGACATCCTGCAATTGTTCGAACACTTTTTGCAGCAGTCATCCCTGCGCTTCGACCGCGCGGTGCCGGAACTGGACAACCAGACCCTGTCGAACCTGATGAGCCACGACTGGCCCGGCAACGTGCGCGAATTGCGCAACGTCGCCGAGCGTTTCGCATTGGGCCTGCCGGCCTTCAAAAAATCCGGCACCAGCGGCAGTAATCAGGGCCTGGCCTTCGCCGAAGCGGTGGAAGCCTTCGAACGTAACCTGCTCAGCGACGCCTTGCAGCGCAGCGGCGGCAACCTGACCCAGGCCAGTCTGGAACTGGGGATGGCCAAGACCACACTGTTCGACAAAGTGAAGAAATACGGGCTGAGTCACTGATGGACCTGATGTTCAAAGCGACCCTGGGCGCGGCGGTGGTGGTGATTCTGGCCATGCTGGCCAAGACCAAAAACTATTACATCGCAGGCTTGGTGCCGCTGTTTCCGACCTTTGCGCTGATCGCTCATTACATCGTCGGCAAAGGGCGCTCGCTGGATGATCTGAAAACCACCATCGTGTTTGGCATGTGGTCGATCATTCCGTACTTCGTCTACCTGGCGACCTTGTATGTGATGGTCGACCGGATGCGGCTGGAGGCTTCGTTGGCGGTGGCTGCGGTGGCGTGGTTGATCGCGGCGACGGTGTTGGTCAGCGTGTGGATGCGCCTTCACGGCTGACGCGACAAAACACCCGTAGGAGCTGCCGCAGGCTGCGATCTTTTGATCTTGATTCTCGACGGCCACCAGATCGCAAAAGATCAAGATCAAAAGATCGCAGCCTGTGGCAGCTCCTACAGGGGTACGGGGCGAGTCCCTGGATTACTGTCCGTAAACCTTCTGCAACTGTGCTTGTGTCAACGCATCTTCAAACGGCACCGGCACCGATTTCACCGCCCCGTAGAGGTTGCGATAACGCCAATAGTTACCGTTGTTGGCCAGTTGATAACCACGCTCGACCACTCGCTGGCCATCAAGGATATAACGCAAGGTTTCCTGGGCTGCCGCTGGCGGTGTCGACTGCATCAGGTCGGTGGACAAAACGCGCATCGACTCGTCGATACACTCGTCGAGCACGGCCGTGACCTTTGCCAAATCTAGGCCGCCGTCATCGATGCACTGCTTGCCACAGCGCCGAATCGGCTGGCTGACGACTTCGATCCGCATGCGATACAGCGCCGAACCGGCAATGTCCTGAACCTGCACCTGATTGACCAGCACGAAACTGCCGCGATCGGGGGTAAGCATCAGTTTGGGCTCAATCACCAAACGCGCGGTGACCTGCCCTTCTCCTTGCTTGAACCCGGCCACTTGCGAAGCCTGTTGATAGCGCTTTTGTAGACGCTCCTGCAACGGAACACCTGCAAGCAAGTCAGCCATCGGTCGCGCCTCCTTGAGCGCGGTTTTTTCCGCATCGCGCTGCAAGCTGCCGCTGCCCATCTGGGTGTTGATCAGGCTGGCGATCAGCAAACCGGCAAGCCCGGCAGTGTTGCCCGAACTGGCCACCAGGTTATGACTCGACGACGCAGCCTTCAAGGCCGCCTGGGAGTCAATCACTGTGCTCGCACCGACAAAGGATTGCGGCAACTGCACATCGACCTTAAGCCCGTGGGCCTGGACGTAAGGCAAGGCACTCTGGTCCTTGAAACCGACCTCAGGGGCCGGTTTTTGCGCACACCCCGTCAGCATCAGCAGGGCCAGCGCGCCGACCACTATGGGCAGGCGCTTCATTGCGCGAACGGGGTAATCATTTGCTGACGGCTATTGTCCACAGCCTGATAAAACGCGTTGGACAGGTTGGTGTAGGTCGGTTCATCCCACTCGCCCTGAGCGGCTTGCGTCACGACAAAGGGTTTGAACCACAGCAGCTTGTTGTCCGCCAGATCGATCACCATACCCTGTCCGCCCACTTGCGCCATCGGCACGCTGGTCGGCACGACGCTGTAGTAGCTGCGGGTGGCACCGGTGGCATAGACATTCACCAATAGCAGACGATCGACACCGTAGGTCGCCTTGACCGGCTTCAGGTCCCGGGTCATGTAGCCTTCGCGGAAGTCGGTTTGCTTGTAGACCGACAGGTCGACTGGCTCATCGATCCGCTTCGCCTTGTAACCCTTGGCCTGCAGCTTGGCGACGATGGCATCCGGCAAGGTGTTGAGGTCACGTACTTGCCATTTTTCGACGTTGCTACTGAGCTTGCTGTTAACGCCTTTGTTGATAGCGAATTGCAGAAGCCCCTGATTGCCGGTCAACGCCAGCACCGGCTCCGGCACTACGGTGATCGCTACGCCGATGGTCGACTCTTTGGCATCCCAGAATTGGTGGTCCAGCGGCACTGGAGGTTGCACATGAGCACAGCCAGTGAGGGTCAGGCAGGCGAGCAACGTCAGCACTGCCCAAGTGCGTAGAACGTGAAGATTCATGGATCAAGTCCCTATGATTATTAACGATGCTGCTTATGTCGGCAGCCTCGGCAAAAACCGTAGTAGCACATTGATATATTTTCGACCCGCAGCCGTCAGTTGACCGTACCGCCCTTGGCTTCACTCATGATCTGGCGAATCGCACCGACAAACGTCTCCACCGGCTGCCCGCCACTGACGGCGTACTGCCCGTTGAACACTACCGTCGGCACCGAACTCACGCCGCGTGATAACCACAACTGTTCTTCCTCGCGAACCTCTTTGGCGAATTCGTCGGACGCCAGAATCTCCTCGGCCCGCTGCCGATTCAGCCCCACGCTTTCGGCGAGCTGCGCCAATTGCCCGTGATCGGACGGATTGCCGCCCTCGCTGAAATACGCCTTGAACAGGGCGTCTTTCAGGTTGAACTGCAACCCTTCCAGCCCCGCCCAATGCAGCAAGCGATGAGCATCGAAAGTGTTGTAGATACGGCTGTTGCCGTCCGTGCGAAAGGCAAACCCGACCTCGGCGCCGCGCGCGCGGATCATTTCGCGGTTCTTCTGCGATTGCTCAGGCGTCGAGCCGTACTTTTCGCTGATGTGTTCGGTGATGTTCTGGCCTTCGGGGCCCATCTTCGGGTTCAGTTCGAACGGCTGGAAACGGATCTCGGCCTGGACTTCGTCGCCGAGCAAATCCAGGGCGCGGGTCAGGCTATACAGACCGACGACGCACCAGGGGCAGGACACGTCGCTGACGAAATCGATTTTCAGGGGGGTACTCATCACACACCTCGCAGGCTTGGGTCGCGCCGGAAAGTTTGAACGATACACCCGAGGGGCCAAAGCGCGCAGCAGATCCCTTGTGGGAGCGGGCTTGCTCGCGAAGGCGTCGTGTCAGTCGATATCTGCTTTGACTGAAGCACCGCATTCGCGATCAAGCCCGCTCCCACAGGTTTTGGGGTGTTTGGAAGGGTGTGTTTAGTTCTGTTTAGCGTTACTTCCTGAAAGCTACAGCGCCTTGCGCCGTCGCCTACAACCACGTCAGAATCCGCCGGCTTGTGCGCCTGGAGGCCCGTCGGTAACTTGGTTCCTGTCACTGATTCCCAGTGATCGGGTTTAGTAGCCCGGCATTTCTTTCCGGTCGCATAAGTGTCATCCAGTCAGGCATTCGCCTGCACTTGATGGTGGCTGTGCGCATGGTGCCCTCGGGCGCGCCGGTTTTGACTGGAGGCCGGTCTACTAACTTGCGCACAGCTGCCTCCCCATTCCGTTTAGTAGCGAGATGAGTTGCAGCTCTACTAACAGGTTCAATGTTCAAAATCACTCCAAACCCACCGGAAACCGACGACGTTTCCCCATACGAAACCCCAGGCTCCAAAAAGCTCAACGAAGCCGCCGACCGCGCCCTCGATTACTACCTCAAACCGGTCATTCCCAAAGACATCCCACGCAAACCCAGCACCCTTTACTCCGTCGCCCCCGGCGCCGATAACGAATCCCTGCTGGTCAACGCCTGCGAATCCCTGGCAGCGGCGAGCGTGATGTTGAGTGATTTCGCGGGGCTGGTGGACGGCCCGCAGCGCAACACCGTGCTCGGCATCCAGAACTCCGTCATGTTGGGTGAACTGGCGGTGAACCGGGTGCTTGATAACTTCGTTCCAACGTAAAACAGCCTCCTGTAATTGAGGCGCTTTTGTGGCGAGGGGGCTTGCCCCCGTTCGGCTGCGCAGCAGTCGTAAACGCGGTACATGTGGTTTACCTGAATCACCGCGATGGCTGATTTCAAGGGCGGCTTCGCCACCCAACGGGGGCAAGCCCCCTCGCCACAAGAGCCTGTCCCCACTTTGGATTTGGGTGTTATAGAAGATTGCGTTCGGTCACCGGATCAATCTGCGCCCAATGCGAGGTGTCTTCTCGATGGGCCTGCAAATACGGCAACACCGCCGCCAACAAAGGCACCTTGAACGCCTCTTGAAAACGATGCGCCAACCCCGGGATCAGCTTCAACTGACTGCCACGGATATGCGCCGCCAGGTGCACGCCATGCATCACCGGCAACAACGGATCGGCGGTGCCGTGAACCACCAGCGTCGGCACCCGCAATTGGTTGAGCAGCGCCACGCGGCTCCGTTCGGCGAGGATGGCCATGATCTGACGCTTCACGCCCTCCGGGTTGAACGCCCGGTCATAGGACTGCGCCGCCTGCTGCAACAACGCCTGCCGGTCATCGCTCACCGTCGGGCTACCCAATGCCGCCAGCAAATCGGCTTGTTGCTCCAGCGCCACTTCGCGATTCGGCGCGCCGCGTCGCGCGAGTAACTGCACCAGCGCCGCACTCGGCGCCGGCAAGCCTTCGGCACCCGAGCTGGTCATCAGCAGCGTCAGGCTCTCGACACGCTGCGGTGCCATGGCCGCCATATGCTGGACGATCATCCCGCCCATGCTGGCGCCCAGTACGTGGAATTGTTTGACGTGCAAGGCATCCATCAGTCCAAAGGCATCGTCAGCCATGTCGGTCAGGGTGTACGGCGCCGATACCGGCAAACCGAGTTTGTAGCGCAGCACTTCGAAGGTCAGGTTGGCCTCGACAGGCGTCTGCCGCCAAGTCGAGAGACCCACATCGCGATTGTCATAGCGAATCACCCGAAAACCCTGCTGACACAGCGCAACCACCACCTCATCCGGCCAGTGAATCAACTGCCCGCCCAGGCCCATCACCAGCAACAACGCCGGATCCGAGGCACGTCCAATGCTCTGGTAGGCCAGGCTCACCTGCTCCAGATCGACCCGCTCGGTCGGAACATTGACATCGCACCGCGAAGCCGCCAGGGACGACAGGCTGAACAATAAAGCGGCCAGAAAGGTGGCCACCGATAAAAATAAGGCACGCATGAAAAACACCGAAACGCAGAACTCCAGTAGAGCGCGAGTCTGATGAAGTTTGTTCAAGCGCGCTGCCACAGTTACGTGACAGTTTGATGAAGATTGCCGAGCGGTCATCGACCCACACGGCCGAACGCGTTCGACCGTCGGCCATCGCTATTTAAAATGGGCCGTGGCGTGGACGTGGCGTTTGATAAGCGCACAACCCTATAACTATGTACCACCAGCCCCCCTCGCAACTGACCTCTAATGGCCTCGACGCCGGTACAACCCGGCCCTCTTGCCCTTTGGAGACCAGTCGCCATGCCCGACGCCCCCAAGCCCTTACTGGCCGATTTCGGCTTTTCCCACCCGCTTGCACCCAACCCCGATCAAAGCCTGTTACTGACAGCCTCGGAACGCTGGCGCGACTGTCGCCGACAGTGGCTCGAACTCATGGCGCAAAGTCCGGGCGCACGTGCCTCGATTACCCGTTTGCTCAAGGAACACTGGGACCTGGACGGAAATCGGGTCGGTCTGGGGTTCTTCACCACCAGCACCCGGCCGGAACACTTTGTCAGCCTGACCCACGCCTGCGCCTTTGTGCTGCAACAGCCTGCGGTCGAGGTTTCACTCAACGCGCGTTGCGTGGTGATCGGTCTTGCACGGGAACACCGCCTCTACGGCAAGTCCCCTTTCGAACTGCTCGAACAGCTGAAAACCCTGAACCCGGAGCGCCTGCTCAATCACGACTGGGAGCGCTGGTGGAGTGCCCGGGCGCCCGGGACCGCGGTATCGCGCAGAGCGCTGGCTATCCAGTTGTATCGCCAGCACATCGAAGCCTCCAGCCAGGTGGCCCATGCCCAGCGCACCTTGACGGCCGAGCAGATGAAACCCCTGCTGGCACTGATCGATCCCCCCAGCGGTTCCCCCCGGATGGCTATCAATCAGCTGGCGCTCAGGACTGACAGTCACCGTGTCGAGTTGCCCGGGGTTTTACTCATCAGCACCGAACAACCAGCCGCACAGTTGCTGTACCTGCCAGAGCAGCAACCGGCATGGAGGCACTTCCAGCACCGTCCTGAGATGGAAAACTGGCTGATCGCACACCCGCAAAACGCTATCGGAATGCCCCGGCTCGACGGCGTCAGTCTCGAATACACCCGCATCGTAACCACGCCGCTGGAGGTAGCCGCCGAACAGCTGATTGCACGGGTATCGGTCGACTGGATGAACAGTATTCGTCAGGGCAACGGCAGTGATATCGCCGAGCATGGCGCCGCCGCGATGGACGCCGCCGACCGACTGGATCGGCAATACCGCCAGGAAGCTGTTTTTGCCGAACCTGCCGAATTGCCGGCGGACATCATCAGCGAGGGAGAGACCGGCGACAGTGTTCCGCAGTTCGGCTTACTCACCCCCGACATTGCGCTGGACACCCGCCGGAAAGCCCTGGCATATCACTGCGCAGCCCTCGAAACCCTGCTTGGCAAAGACTTCGCGGGGGATCTGAATGATCCACGCCTGCAGAACCTGAAAAAACACCTCGACGCCTTGGCGGCAGCCGAACAGGCCAGCCACACCGCCGCATCTGCATTGCTGGACACCCGCGACGCGCTGAAGATGCTGGAACTGCGCCACGCATCGAATGCGCATTACACCGCGCTGTATCAGGCGCGGCTAGCGGGGTTGCGCAGCGAGGCAGAGATTCAATTGACCCTGAACCAGCTCAGCCCTGAAGAACACCGCTGGGTTCAAGCGGTTCTCGATGCTCCAGCCGCGCCGCGCAATGCAGATGTCGCGGTCGCACGGCTGACCCTGTCGGCCACCAAAGACGACGACGGCAACACTCAAACCGAGGAACTGGACGGCGTGCTGCTGATCACGCCCCCGTCCGTGCTGCGCGGTGTCGCGTCTCACAGTCTGTTGTTGTACTGGCCCGGCCGGTTCGGTGGCTTGCAGCGTTTCGCCTCTCGACAAGCACTGGAACAAGCACTGTTCAAACTGAGCGCCAACGACGAGGTATTGGCCTTGCACCTGAGCGAGTTGAGCGGCGACCCGTTCGAATATGCCCTGCAAAATCAGCTTTACCGCTGTGTACAGCAGGCGACACGACTGATTGCCGACAACCCCGTACCAGCCAAAACCCAGCAATGTACCGTGGCGTTGGAGAAACTGCGCGAACACACCCTCGCCCGTCTGACCGTGCCAATGCCCGCCGCGCGGGAACTGGCCTTCGCGCAACTCCTCGAGCAAAACCACAGCAGCGTCCTGGCTCAAGCACTGCCACAGTGGCTCGGCACACTGTCCGATGCTCGACGCTTGCAGTTCAAGCAACTGTTCAAGACTTACATTGCGGCGATGAAACGCTCCCATGAGTTACTCGAACGGGATCTGCCGCCACGGGATGATTTCAGCCAGAAACGCATCGACGTTCGCCTGCGTAAGGACTTCGCCCTCAAGCAAGGTTTTGAGGTAATGCTGGATCTGCCCGATTCAACTACCTGGCAGAAGGTCGTGACCGATGGCGCAGCACCGGGAACGCCTCAGGAGAATGTGCTGATAGCCAGTAAAAACCGCAGCAAGCTGTCCCTCACCGAACTGGCCCAAACCAATATCGATCAGGCGATGTGGTGGCGACTGTCGCTCATGCAGGTCGAGATCTCTACGGATGACGAGGCAGAACGCCAGAAGCTGAAAACCGGCATCACACAACCCTATCTGCGCAAGCTGATCACCGAGCTGGATCTGGCCGGGCACTATGAGACGCAGATCCGCCACGCTTTCCTTGGCGCCCCCACCACCTCGGCCTTCGACCTTGAATATCGCCGTGAAAGCCTGACCGAGCCGTGGCGCCTGATGCTGAAACTGCAGGGCGAATTTGCCGTGCTGCAACGACAGATCGACGTCCATGGACAGCAAGTACTGAATATCGCCATTGACGCCAATACCCGGGAAGCCTTTGCAGCCCAAGGCAAGCGTATCGTGCTGCTGCCGGCCCACCTGACAGTCGGTGGTGAAGACACGCAGCATCAGGGCCCGAGCACTTTGACGGGTGTCACCTTCATCCAGGAACAGGTCAGCGGCCTGACGCTGCTCTACCTGCCGGACAGCCCGGACGGTCTCCACCTGCGCCAATACGACACTCTTGAGCAGGCACGCCAAAACCTGTTCAACCTGTGCCTGCACACCAACATGGTCAACTATCTGGCCGGGCGTGCCTTGCATGGCGACTTCGCCCTTCACGTCAGTCGGATCAATCAGGCCTTGCTGCGAAACTTCGATGCGCTGATCGGCGTCGGCATGGCATGGCCGGCCACCACCTCACTGGCGGCGCATCTGCTCAATGTGCATATGGGGCGTTTGCTGCAAGCCCATCGAAGTACCTCACGCTCCAATGACGCCTTGTACCTGGAGCACTGCGCACTGAAGTCCGGCGCGATGTTCAATTATCTGAAAATGGCCCTGGGCATGGTGCCATTCGTGGGCACCGCCATTGCCTTGTATGACGCCTGGGGCAGCGCCAATCTGGCGGTCGCTGCTTTCCTGCGTGGCGATGTCGGTCATGGTCTGGCCGAGGTGGAGGCGGTGCTGTTGTCGTTGATCGACGCCGCCATGGATATTCTTCCGGGGGCCAATGCGGCTCCTGGTGCTGCCCGCGCGATAACGCGCCATCGTCAGTTACGCACAATGGCCAGAACGGCCGGTGCCTTGCAGGCGTCTTCGCGTCGACAGGCCCGCCGCGTCCTGGATTACTTTCACGGCTACGAATACGAACACCAAATTTCTCTGGCTGGATTGCAACCTGCCACACACGGCATCTATCGCAATGTCTATCGGCATGCCGACGGCGATTTCATGATCAGCCAAGGGCGTATCTACCGGATCGAGCTGAGTGATGCCCCTCGTGGCTGGCGTTTGCACGGCACCTGGGCCCGCGCCTATAAACAGCCGATCGCCCTCGATGAGGCCGGCAACTGGAACACCCACTATGCGGTGTATGGCACATTGATGGAGGGCGGCGGCGTGGGCGGCGGTGCGGCGCTCGGGCATCTGGCCGACGGCATGGATCCGCTCTGGCCAGCCGCCATCAGGCGTTGGCTACCCCGCTGGTGGACTGATCGCAACTTGCGCCGTCAACTGACTCTGACCAATACCGCCGACGCCTACATTCGGCGGCTCGATACCCAGACCCGCCGCACCAATGTTGCCATCGACAGCTATCACGCCAGCACACCGAGCCAGCGTCAGGCCTTGCGCGCACCTCTGGAAAGCGCCTGTGCCGCTGACATCGATGCCGCCCAAAACTGTTACCAAAACCTGGCTGACCTGTTGCCACTGAGCCATGGAAGAAAACGCACTCAGATAAAGGAATTGCAAAGCAGTAACGCCTGGGTCGTGGTCGATCGGACGGTGCACCGGATACAGTTCGGCAAAGAACGCCTGCTGGAACACCTCGACCGGATCGATGAACTGGTCACTCGTTCAGACACCACCCCCGTCAACGATACCGGCGCCCACTTGCGCCTGATGGAACAACGCAAGAACGTGCGCAAAGCCTTCCTCCAGGAATTTGATCAAGCGCATGCCGCCGTGGAGCAGGTCAATCTGTGGAATCGTCAAATCACCTACCGTGAGCACAAAGCCAGGATGGCGGCTGACGTAGCGACAGTGAACACGATGTTAAGCGAGACCAACTACCGTTACCTGAAAGCGGCTCACCTTCTGGAGATCATCACCCGTCTCGATGCCATCGATGACACCACCTGGGTTTATTTTCACGTTCAACTGAAACAAGCCCGTACTCAGGTCGGGCGTGCACTCTTCACCCAGCACAACCTGTCGGAAGTACGTGCCAGCCTGACCCAGCGCAACCGGGTATTCGAGGACTGCCTGGCGACCTACGCCGAGTTCCGCCGCAACCTGAAGGCGTGGACACTGGGCTACCCGCAACACCTGGATCTGGAGCAGATCACGCCGTTTCTGGACAGTCTGGCAAAGGTCGAAGAGTACGCGCGAAACGCCCTCGGGCATCGAGCCTCGATCACACCAACGGAGGGCACAACCGGCAAGAAGCTCTTTGAAACCGAAGACAATCGCCTGTTCGTCGGTGTCGAGCATACGGACGCAGCCACTCGGCAAAAGCGCTTCACCATTGACGGTATCGACGGACGTACGGAAACCTGGCTACCGCGCTCCAGTGGCAAATACCACCTCAGTGAGCCCGCCGTGCCGGCGCAATCACCTCTGCCCTCGGATGTTCAACCGTTGCTGGCGGAAGCCAGAAAAAGACTCGCGACGGTGCCCACCTATAAAAACAAAGTCGACGGTTATGCCCGGCAAGACATGCTGCCAGTGGATCTGGAACACATGATGAGCTTGGAGGCTGCCGAATTATCGATGCGCGCCCAAGCCATCGAACGTCTCTCACCTCATGATCCGCTGGTGCTGCAATTGTCCGATCAGGCCCGAGACCTGGCGCGTGCCGGGCGTACCCTGCGCATCGAACAGTCCATGAACAGCAAAACCCCGACCGAGGGTTATCTGGACTACCTGCTGGAGCAACGGGTGGTGGACATCCGCAAGGAAGGCGCATTGCGCGATATTGGCAAGCGCCCGGACGGTCGACGGGATTTTCTGCAGGAGTATGAAGTTCGCGATTTGACCCGCCAGCCGCCGCAAACGCTGTGGTATGCGCACTTTCATTACCCCTCGGCGAAGTCGCCGTTCAACGACTTCGTCAAAGGTCATCTGAAATTGCCTGAGCAACGCAATCTGGGCCTGCAATGGCAGCAGGCTCAAGCCAGCAGCGGTGCTCAGGTGGAATCAATCTGGCGGGGCGACATCGGCAAACCGCTGGCGCACAAACATTTTCCACAGCTGTGAAGAACAACAACGGAGCGCCCGAAAGCGCTCCGTTGTCAGTCAGCTGTCAGGCCAGTTGACTGCGCAGCAGGCGTGCCGCCGCGACCATGTTTACCAACGCGGCTTCTGTTTCCGGCCATGCGCGGGTCTTCAACCCACAATCGGGATTGACCCACAACCGCTCGGCCGGAATCCGCTTCACCGCTTTGCTCATCAACGTCACCATCTCGGCCGTGTCCGGCACCCGTGGCGAGTGGATGTCATAGACGCCCGGGCCGATGTCGTTCGGGTAGTCGAACGCTTCGAAGGCCTCCAGCAGTTCCATGTCCGAGCGCGAGGTTTCGATGGTGATCACATCGGCGTCCATGGCTGCTATGGACTCAATTACGTCATTGAATTCGCTGTAGCACATGTGAGTGTGAATCTGGGTTTCGTCGCGCACGCCCGATGCACTCAGGCGGAAAGCTTCCACCGCCCAGTCGAGGTATTCCTGCCATTGCGCCCGGCGTAGCGGCAGCCCTTCGCGGAAGGCGGCTTCGTCGATCTGAACGATTTTGATGCCGGCGTTTTCCAGGTCCACCACTTCATCGCGCAAGGCCAGGGCCAGTTGCTGCGCCTGAACTTTGCGCGAGACGTCTTCGCGCGGGAACGACCACATCAGCATGGTCACAGGACCGGTGAGCATGCCTTTCATGACCTTGTCGGTCAGGCTTTGGGCATAGGTGATCCAGTCGACCGTCATCGGCTTCGGACGGCTCAGGTCGCCATAAATGATCGCCGGTTTGACGCAGCGCGAACCGTAGCTCTGAACCCAGCCGAAACGGGTGAAGGCATAACCTTCAAGCTGTTCGGCAAAGTACTCGACCATGTCGTTGCGCTCGGCTTCACCGTGAACCAGCACGTCCAGGCCCAGGCGTTCCTGGATTTGCACGGCGTGGCGGATTTCACTGTGCATGGCATCGGTGTAATCGTTGGCCGACAGCTTGCCTTGCTTGAAGGCCTGGCGCGCCAGACGGATCGAACCCGTCTGCGGGAACGAGCCAATGGTAGTGGTCGGGAACGCCGGCAGTTTCAGCCGTGCCTGTTGTTGTGCGATGCGTTTGGCAAACGGCGAGTGACGTTGGCTGTCCGCCGCGCCAATGGCGTTGATTCGGGCCTGAACATCCGCTTTGTGGATACGCGGAGATTGGGCGCGACTGGCCGCAATGGCGCGGCTTTCAGCCAGTGCGGCTTGTACCTTCGGCGCTTGCGGATCATTCAGGGCATCACGCAGCACGGCAATTTCACCGCACTTCTGCACGGCAAACGCCAGCCAGCTTTTCAGTTCCGGGTCGAGTTTTTCTTCACGGTCCAGGTCCACCGGGCTGTGCAGCAGCGAGCAGGAACTGCTGACCCACAAGTTATCGCCGAAGCGCTCTTGGGCCGGCTGCAGTTGCGCGAGGACTTGCTCCAGTTCGCAGCGCCAGACGTTGCGACCGTTGACCAGGCCTACCGAGAGAATCTTGTAGGTGGGCAGGCGATCCAGCACTTGGCCGAGTTGATCCGGCGCGCGCACCGCGTCGATGTGCAAGCCTTGCACTGGCAGACTGACAGCCAGGCCAAGGTTGTCTTCCAGGCCACTGAAGTAGGTTGCCACGAGTTTTTTCAGCGGCGAGTATTGAAGGATGTGATAGGCGCGTTCGAAGGCGTTTTTCCAGGCCTGTGGCAGGTCGAGGGTGAGGATCGGTTCGTCGATCTGCACCCACTCCACGCCTTGGGCGGCGAGGCGACCGAGGATTTCACCGTAGATTGGCAGCAGGCGCTCCAGCAGGTCGAGTTTGTCGAAGCCATCACCCTTTGCCTTGCCCAGCCACAGATAGGTCAACGGGCCAATGATTACCGGTTTGACGTTGTGGCCCAGGGCTTTGGCTTCGTCGACTTCATCGAACAGCTGTTCCCAGCTCAGTTTGAATTGTTGGTCTGCGGTGAACTCCGGGACCAGATAGTGGTAGTTGGTGTCGAACCACTTGGTCAGTTCCTGAGCATATTGCGCCTTGCCATGTTCACCGCCGCAGCAGGCCGCGCTAGCGCCACGGGCCATGGCGAACAGGGTGTCGAGTGTCGGCAGGCCACGGGAATCCTTGGCACTGTCGAAACGCTCGGGGATGACACCGAAGGTCAGGGAATGAGTCAGTACCTGGTCGTACCAGGCGAAGTCGCCCACGGGCAGCAGGTCGATGCCGGCGTCTTTTTGCAATTGCCAGTGGGTGGCGCGCAGTTGGCGGCCGACGCTTTTCAATGCGTTCTGATCGAGGTCGCCCTTCCAGTAGGATTCGAGGGCTTTTTTCAATTCGCGGTCAGCGCCGATGCGCGGGAAACCAAGTGTGTGGGCCAAGGCCATGGTAAGAGTTCTCTCTATAAAGGACGCTATAAAACATGGTGCTATTGTCGACAGCCCACCCAACATGAGACAAACTCAACCTTTTCGTGTTGATCACAAATTTTCCTCATGGAGCCTCCGGTGCTTGAAATCCGTCACCTGAAGACCCTGCACGCCTTGCGCGAAGCCGACAGCCTGGTGGATGCGGCCGACCGCTTGCACCTGACCCAGTCGGCACTGTCCCACCAGTTCAAGGAGCTGGAAGAGCGCATGGGCATGCAGTTGTTCGTGCGCAAGACCAAACCGGTGCGCTTCACCAGTGCCGGTTTGCGCCTGCTGCAACTGGCCGACGCCACCCTGCCATTGCTGCGCGGCGCCGAGCGTGACATTGCGCGACTGGCCGGCGGCACTGCGGGGCGTTTGCACATGGCGATCGAGTGCCACAGTTGCTTTCAGTGGCTGATGCCGACCATCGACCAGTTCCGCGATGCCTGGCCGGAAGTCGAGCTGGACCTGGCCTCGGGTTTCTCCTTCGCCCCGCTGCCCGCGCTGGCCCGAGGCGACCTGGACCTGGTGGTGACCTCCGACCCGCTGGAACTGGTCGGGATCACTTACGTCCCGTTGTTCACCTACGAAGCCATGCTTGCGGTAGCTAATCAGCACCGCTTGGCGAGCAAGCCGTACATCGTGCCCGAAGACCTGCTGACGGAAACTTTGATTACCTACCCAGTGGAGCGCGATCGGCTGGACATCTTCACCCGCTTCCTGGAACCGGCCGACATCGAACCGGCCCAAGTGCGCACGTCGGAACTGACAGTGATGATGATGCAACTGGTGGCCAGCGGTCGCGGTGTCTGCGGCATGCCCCATTGGGCGCTGCATGAATACAGTTCACGGGGTTATGTGAAGGCCAAGCGACTGGGCGAGAAAGGCTTGTTTGCTACGCTCTACGCCGGGATTCGCGCCGACATGCTGGACGCGCCATACATGCGCGACTTCTTGCTGACGGCCAAGGACACGTCGTTTTCGACGCTGGATGGGGTTAGTGCCGTCCGATAGAACACCACCCCCCTGTAGGAGCGAGGCTTGCCCGCGAAAGCGGTGTGTCAGCCGACATCAATGCTGAATATGAAACCGCCTTCGCGGGCAAGCCTCGCTCCTACAAAGGCTCAGTGGTGAGCTCGCGCCACATATGGATCTTGTCGAAATAGTCTTCGCCGACTCGCACCGCCAAGGGTTCCAGGCCGAACTGCACGAAGCCGCAACGCTGATACAGCTTGAACGCAGCTTCATTGCCGGCGGTGACGGTCAACTGGATCAGCCGCAGGCCCTGATGGGTCTGCGCTTCGGCCAACGCAGCCTGAACCAGTTGATAACCGAGACCGCGCTGCCGAACCTCCTTCGAAACATACATGCCAAACAATGTCGCCTTGTGCCGGGCCTTTTCCCGAGACTCGAAGGCCAGGCCGACGATGCCCGCCAGTTTCCCTTCCTCAAACGCCCCAAGTACCCGGTCCAGCTTGCTGGTCAGGCGCGATTCCCACCAACTCAGCGGCATCACGGCGCGCTCGCGCACGCTGGAAGTGAACGCCTGGGGATGCAAGTCATAGGCCTCAAGCATCAGCGCCCGGTAATCCAGGGCATGGCTGGCATCAAGCCGTCCAATCCACATCTTCAGGCCACTCGCCGCTGCTCAAGCATCAACCGCACTGCCAGCCCGGACAGCACGAAGCCCATGAAGTAACGCTGCATCGCCAGCCAGTTCGGGTTATTGACGAACCAGGACGCGATGCCCGCGGCAAACAACGCGATCAGCAGGTTGACGCTGAAGCTCACGCTGATCTGGGTCAGGCCGAGGAGGATGCTCTGGGTGAACACCGAACCGTGCTCAGGGGTAATGAACTGCGGAAACACCGACAGGTAAAACACCGCAATCTTCGGGTTCAGAGCGCTGGTGAGAAAGCCCATGGTGATCAACTTGCGCGACGAATCCGCCGGCAACTGCTGCGCCTCGAACGGCGAACGCGCACCGGGCTTGACCGCCTGCCAGGCCAGCCACAACAGGTACAGCGCACCGGCCCACTTCAACACTTCATAAGCCATCGGCACTGCCACGAACACCGCGGTCAAACCCGCGGCGGCCGCGAACAGGTGCACTAAAAACCCCGCGACCACGCCCAGCAGCGAAGTCACCCCGGCCTTACGCCCCTGGCAGATTGAACGAGAGATCAGGTAGATCATGTTCGGCCCGGGCGTGAGCACCATCAGCAACGCCGCGGCGGCGAAAATCAGCAAGTCTTGAAGCGGGATCATGGGCATCCTCCGTCCTTGGACGATCAGGCAGTATCGATCAGTGAGGCTCGATAAAACGGCAAGATCAGGTCCCGTGTCAATGGCGCCAGCGTGACATCGCCGTCGGTGGCCGGATCGATCCAGCGCACCTCTTCGATCTCCGCCGCCGGGGAAACGTGCGAATCGATGGTCAGTTGAAAGAGTTCGGCCTGTACGACATAACCCGGCTCATTGGCGGCCGGTGCCGAGAATTGCCCCAGATAGACGGCATGCGCCGGATCGATGACCAGCCCCAGCTCCTCCTCCAGTTCACGGGCAAGAGCATGGACCGGTTGCTCATGGGCCTCGATCTTGCCCCCCGGCTGCATGAACGCCTGGGTGCCGCGCTTGCGCACCAACAGGGTGCGACCGTCGGGGCCGATCAGCAGGGCAGCGGCAATGCGGATGAGACGGGGCGAAGCGGCGGATGAAAGCGTCATGGGTCTGGATTGGCCTTGGGTAAAGGCAGCAAGGATCACATGCATGCCGGTTCTTCGTCACGCCGAAAAAAGCATCTGCAGAACCCCCTGTGGGAGCGACTGTGGCGAGAGGGCTTGCCCCCGTTGGGCTGCGAAGCGGCCCCAAAATCTCTAATGCACCAAAGATCTTGTGAGTGCTACGCACTCAAACGGGGGCAAGCCCCCTCGCCACAGGGGGCCCACAGTGCTAAGTCTGGAAAGCTCACCCCGTCTCGAGCAGCGCGCCCTCCACTTCCTCCGGCACTTTCACAAAAATGCTGTACTTGGCACCTTCCATCGCCTCGAAGGCGATCAACTTCTCCACCAGCGCCCCATTCAATACCTTGCCGGCATTGAGCAACAGCATGCCGTTGTCGGCATTGAGATTGCGCGCCAGGATCATGCCCGCCACCAGATCCCGGGTGGTCAGCACCTTGACCGTCGGATCGGCCAGCGTCACGTCGCTCAGATAAGTGGCGCAGACCTGAATGAAATCCTCCACCAGTTCCGGGTCGTAGAGGCGACCGGCGTATTGGCGGATATACACCAGGGCTTCATCGCTGTTCATCTGCCGTTCGAGAATCAGCCCGCGCTGCAACTCGATGAAATCCACCGCCAGTTTCAGCAACCGCGAACCGAACGGAATCGCTTCGCTTTTGAGCCGATCAGGAAAACCGCTGCCGTCCCAACGCTCCTGGTGATGCAGGATCAGCCGGGCGGCATCCTTCATCGGATCGAGCGTCATCAGTAGCGACTCACTCTGCTTCGGATAACCCCGATAGCGCTCGCGGTCACTGTGATGCAGCAGGTCCGAGGGCGTGCTCATCATGCTGTCGGTCCAGCTCAACTTACCGATGTTGTAGAGCGCCGCTGCCATGGTCAGGTCACGACTGGAGCCTTCATCCAGGCCATGGAGTTTGCAGTACACCCGCACCAGTTCGATGATCTGCCGGTTGGTCTGTTTGGCGGGCGGCAGGCGCAGGTTGGCCAGCAACGAAAACACTTCGGTGCCGGTGACATAGCTGCGTTTGAGCTCTTCGTAGGCCAGGTCCAGCATGTCGGCGGTCTGTTGCAGCTCGCTGGTGCGGGCCGCGACGTGTTTTTCCAGGGTGGCGTTGAGCAGCTTCAATTCCTCGTTCCGATCCCATGTCTCCTGCACCAGACGCAAGCGCTCACGCTCGGAATGCTGATAGGCGAGTGATTGTCGCAACATCAGCAGCATTTCCTCATCGTGCCAGGGTTTGCTGATGTAACGATGAATCTGCCCTTCATTGATGGCTTTGATAATGGCCGACGGATCGGCATAACCGGTCAGCATGATCCGGAGGGTGTCGGGGTAACGCTGATGGATGTGCGCCAGCAGCGTCGAGCCATCCATATTGGGCATACGCGCGTCGCTCATCACCAGATCGATCGGCTGCCGCGCCATGATCTCCAGCGCCTGGGCACCGCTGGTGGCCAGCAGCACCTCGTAGGGTTGGCCGCGCAGCAGGCGGCGCAGGCTGTTGAGAATCGACTCCTCATCGTCGACCAGCAGTAACTTGGGTTTATAGGTCACAGTCGTGGGGAGTTGCTCTTCCATGGCATTACCTCAAGAAAACGTGTGTCTTTATCGCGCGCGGGGCGAACATCCTGGCGTTCCCGAGCCTGACCTACAGGCTAGATGATTTTCAGTCCGACCCCGGAAATGATTCGTTTCAGTCAACCGGGCGAAGTGCTGGCCGGGCGACTATGCTCAGATCACTCGGATCCAGAACGATACCCGCTCCATCCAGCGATCAGGGAAGGGATACCCTCTATGAGCCCATTGCACCAACCTGCTGTCAGTACAGGCGCATGTCAGTGAACACGCTGCTTGCGCACATTAATCGTCGGATTCTCATCGTTGATGACACGGCGTCGATCCATGAGGATTTCGCCAAGATTCTCAGCCCGCCATCGATCGAAGATGACAGCCTGACCAGCGCCGAAAACGCCCTGTTCGGTACCCCCGCGTCGTTATCGTTGCAAAGTTTCGTCATCGATTCCGCGTTTCAGGGCCGCGAAGCGCTGGACAAGGTCGAGAGCGCGCTGGCGAATGACTCGCCCTACGCGATGGCCTTCATCGACATGCGCATGCCGCCGGGCTGGGACGGCCTGGAAACCATCGAACGCCTATGGCAGGTCGATCCCAAGTTGCAGGTGGCGCTCTGCACCGCGTATTCCGACTATTCCTGGGAAGACATCGCCGAGCGCCTGGAACTGGGCGATCGCCTGCTTATCCTGAAAAAGCCCTTCGATGCCATCGAAATTCGCCAGATGGCCAGCGCATTGACCGCCAAGTGGCAAATGACCGAAGACGCAGCGCTGAAGATGTCGCTGCTGGAGCATGCGGTCGAGGAGCGCACCCGGGAGCTGTCCGACGCCAACATCATCGTGCAGAACAGCCCGACCATTCTGTATCGGCTGCGGGGCGAACCGTCGTTTCCGTTGATGTACATCTCCCACAACATCACCAAATACGGCCATATCGCGGCGGCCCTGGTGGCTTCGTCCAACTGGGCGCAGGAGCTGATCCATCCCGACGATCAAGCGAAAGTCGACACCGCCATGGCCCGGGTGCTGGACCGCCATGCGGCAGGTGCTTCCATCGAATTCCGGATGCGCACCGGCGACGGCGACTGGCGCTGGGTCGAAAACCGCTATATCCCGGTGCGCGACGATGAAGGCCGCTTGCTGGAGGTCGAAGGCATCATCATCGACGTCACCGAACGCAAACTGGCCGAGGAAAAGATTGCCCTGTTGGCCCGCACCGATGGGCTGACCGGGCTGGCCAACCGCGCGACGCTGATCGAGCGGCTGCACCAGGCGTTCGCCGCCGCACGGCGCGGGGCCACACCGTTCGCCATGTTTTACCTGGATCTGGATCACTTCAAACGCATCAACGACACCCTGGGCCACCCGGTGGGCGACTTGTTGTTGCAGGAGGTCGCCAGGCGCATCAAAAACTGCGTGCGCGAAAACGACGTGGTTGCCCGCCTGGGTGGCGACGAGTTCGCGATACTGCAACTGGATGTCGGCGATCCGACCCAATCAGCGTCCCTGGCCGCCAAGGTCCGCGATGCACTGGTGCTGCCCTACTCCCTGGCCGGCAATGATGTGCGGGTCTCGGTCAGCATCGGCATCAGCAGCTACGTCCCGGTCTGCCTCAGCGCCGACAGCCTGTTGACCCAGGCCGACATGGCGCTGTATCGCTCCAAGGAAAAGGGCCGCAACCAGTACCACTTCCACTCAGAGGAAATCAATCAGGAAGTGGTCGAGCGCATGACCATCGCCAACGACCTGAAAAAGGCCATCGAGCACGACGAACTCGAACTGCGTTACTGGCCGGAAGTAGACCTGAGCAGTGGCAAAATCCTCGGCATGGAAGCACAGGTCAGCTGGAACCACCCCCAGCGCGGGTTACTGGAGGCCCCGGCGTTTCTGCCCGCCGCGGAAAAAACCGGCATCATCATCGCCCTCGGTCACTGGGTGCTGGAGCGCGCCTGTCGGCAAATGCGCCAGTGGCGAGACGAAGGCATGGCGCCACCGGTGGTGGCGATAAAACTGTCCCTGGCCCAACTCAAGAGTGGTCCCGAGCTGATCTATGACGTGTTGCGCACCACCGCCCGCTGGGAACTGTGCCCGTGGGACCTGCGTTTCGACGTCACCGAAGCGACCCTGGCCCAGACCAAGTGGACGCACAACGATATCCTGCCGCGCCTGCATGAGCTGGGGGTGAAGATCGCCATCGATGACTTCGGCACCGAATACTCTTCGTTCGACTACCTCAAGACTTACCAGGTCAATCACCTGAAACTCGCTCAGGCGTTCATCGACACCGCCGCCCACGACACGGCCAGTGCCACTACCTTGCGGGCAATCATCAATTTCGCCCGCGACGTTGGGATCGGCATCATCGCCGAAGGCGTCGAAACCCAGGAGCAACGCAGTTCGCTGATGGCCACCGGCTCACCGATGAACGCCCAGGGTCACTACTTCAGCCAAGCGGTCAACAGCCAACAGGCCGCCGAATTGCTGAAGGCAGGGAGCATCGTGCACACCAACCACGGAACCGGAGCGATGCCCGACGACCCGCGGCGTGCCACGGAGGACAAGGAATGAAAACTCCGTTCGCCCAGGCTAACCGGCGCATTCTGATCATCGACGACACGCCTTCGATCCATCAGGACTTTCGCAAGATTCTCGGCCCGGATACCGCCGACGAACAAACCATCGCCGGCACTGAAGCAGCGCTGTTCGGCAGCCAGCAATCTACTCGGCTGATATTCCAGCTCGACTCCGCCTACCAGGGCCAGGAAGCGCTCGAACTGGTCAAGCGTGCCCAGGCACAAGGTCGCCCTTACGCCATGGCATTCACCGACATGCGCATGCCCCCGGGCTGGGACGGACTGGAAACCATCGAACGGCTCTGGAAGGCTGATCCTCACCTGCAAATCGCGCTGTGCACGGCCTTCTCCGATTACACCTGGGAAGCCATGGCCGAACGACTGGAGTTCGGCGATCAGCTGCTGGTGCTGAAAAAACCTTTCGACAGCCTGGAAATCCGCCAGATGGCCAGCGCCCTGACCTGGAAGTGGCAGATGGCGCAGGACGCGGCCATGAAAGTGCTGACCCTGGAGCAAACCATCGAGGCCCGGGTCCACGAGCTGCTCAAGGTATCGCACTTGTTGCAGTACGACGTATTGACCGAATTGCCCAACAGCACCTTGCTGGGCGACCGGCTGAACCAGTCACTGGCCCTGTCACGACGCCATGACAAACAACTGGCCGTGATGTTTCTGGGGCTCGATCGCTTCAAGCGCATCAACAATGCCTTGGGTCACCCGACCGGTGACGAGATGCTCAAACGTGTCGGACAAAACCTGGTGGCTTGCGTGCGCGCGTCCGATTCGGTGTTTCGCTACGGCTCCGATGAATTTGTGGTGATCCTGGCTGACATCCATCACCCCCAACAGACCAAGGGCATCGCCGAAAAGCTCTTGAACGCCATACGCGCGCCTCAACACATCGCCGGCCACGACCTGAGCGTGACGGCCAGCCTGGGCATCAGCATCTATCCCGAGGACGGTTTCGATGCCATCGCGCTGATCAAGAAAGCCGAAACCGCCATGCGCAACGTCAAGGAAAGCGGCCCGAACGATTTCAGCTTTTTCATCGATGAGATGAACCAGCGCGCCCGGGAACAGCAGAGCATCGAGTCGGGTATTCGTCTGGCGCTGGAACGCAACGAATTTGTCCTGCACTACCAGCCTAAACTCGACCTGGGCAGCGGTAAGGTGGTCGGCGCCGAGGCGTTGATCCGCTGGCAAAAACCGGGACAAGGCTGGGTTTACCCGACAGACTTCATCGGTGTGGCCGAAGACAGCGGCCTGATCGTACCGTTGAGCAAATGGGTGCTCGCCCAGGCCTGTCGACAAGCCCGTGCCTGGCAGGAGAAAGGCCTGCCGAAGCTCTACATGTCGGTGAACGTGTCGGCCATTGATTTCCGCCAGCGGGATTTTGTCGAGGGTATTGAACAGATACTCAAGCAAACCGGTATGGATCCCACCTTGCTGGAACTGGAAATCACCGAAGGCGTATTGATGCAGAATGTCGAGGCCACGATGGTCGCGCTGAATCGGCTCAAGGCATTGGGCGTACGGCTGGCCATCGATGACTTCGGCACCGGCTATTCCAGCCTGAGTTACCTGCAACGGTTTCCCATCGACGTGTTGAAAATCGACCAGTCATTCATTCGTGGCCTGAGCAGTGACAGCAATGACGCGGCCCTGGTCAGCGCCATCATCAGCCTGGGCAAGAGCCTCAAACTGACCGTCATTGCCGAAGGGGTGGAAACCCTCGAACAATTGAATTTTCTCAAGGCCCTCCAGTGCGAGGAAGGCCAGGGTTACTACTTCAGCAAAGCCGTGGAGCCGGACGCCTTCGTGCAATACCTGACGTCCGTGCCCCCCGCTCCATCCGCCGCCACATGAATGATGTGCAACGACACCCAGGGCCCTGCGCCAAGGAATCACAAGATGTCGAGCCCCTTCTACTACCTGCTTCTTGCGCCTCTACTCGGATGTTGTCTGATAGCCAGCGGCGCACCGCTGGACGAACCACTCAAACCCTTGCCCGCGGTGCCCCAGCAAAACCCCTTGCAAGTCGAACTCGGTCGTCGGTTGTTCAACGAGCCACGCCTGTCGGTCAACAACAGCCTGTCCTGCGCCAGTTGCCATCGTCTGGAAATCGGAGGCGCCGACGACAAAGCATTGTCTATCGGCTTCAAAGGCGATCCCCTGACGATCAACACCCCCAGCGTCTTCAACTCAAGTCTGAATTTCCGGCAATTCTGGAACGGCCGCGCCGACACCCTGGAAACACAGGCCCACGAAGTGGTGCAGAGCCCCAGCGAAATGGGCAGTCATTGGGAGCATGTCGTTCAGACACTGGCCGCCGACCCGGCTTACAAAAGCGCTTTCGCCAAGGCCTACCCGGACGGCGTGACTATGAACAATGTGCAAAATGCCCTGGCCACCTATGAGCGCACGCTGATCAGCGGCAACTCGCGTTTCGACCAATACCTGCTGGGCAATACCGAGATTCTGACGACCGAGGAGAAGTACGGTTACCAACGCTTCAAGGACTACGGCTGCATCGCCTGCCATCAGGGGGTGAACATCGGCGGCAACATGTTCCAGAAATTCGGGGTCATGGGCGATTACTTCCAGGTCCGGGGCAACCCCACCGAAGCCGATCTGGGCCGTTATCTGGTCACCAAGGCTGAAGAAGATCGCAACGTGTTCAAGGTTCCGAGCCTGCGCAACGTCGCCGTGACCGCGCCGTACTTTCACGACGGCTCGGCCAAGACCCTCGAAGAAGCGGTAGACGTGATGTTCAAGTTCCAGCTCGGTCGCGTGCCCTCTGACAAGGACAAGACCTTGATCATCAAATTCCTCAAGACCCTGACCGGTGAGTGGGGAGGCAAACCTTTATGAAAACGTACCACCGTCGCAACCTGGTATTGCTCAGTGGCGTGGCCTTGTTGTTGGCCTCGACTCTGCTGTTTCTGTACCTCAAATCAAGCTCCGACCAGACCTCGACTTATGCCGAGTCCCGGGATCTGATCGGCCGGATCAAACAGTTCAACGCGCAGTGGGAAACCGAGATTCTCAAGGCCAGGATTGCTATCAGTAACAACTACGATCCGCTGGTGGCACCGCTGACCGAGATGACCCACCTGTGGGAGCGGTTCGAGAGCATGGAGTCCAATCACGGCCGCAACGACTCGCCGATCTGGCGTGCCAGCCATGATGCTTATCATGCCGCCATTCAGGAAAAAACCCGGCTGGTGGAGCAGTTCAAATCCCACAACGCGGTGCTGCGCAACTCACTGGCGTTTTTGCCCACTGCCGAAGACGACATCCAGGAACCACTTGCCCAACTGGTCGACGAAGACAAACTGCAATTACAAAACATTGCCACCGATACCTACGACTTGCTGCTCAGCAGCCTGGAGTTCGCCCAAGTTGCCTCCGATGACAAAGCGGCCGATATTCTGGTGGGACTAAACAAACTGGGGGTGAACAAACAACGATTACCGGAGCAGTTCCATAGCCCGATCGATATTTTGAGTAGTCACATCGCGCTGATCCTGCGTGAACAACCGGCGGTCAATCGGTTGCTGGAAAACATCGAAGCCATTCCCGTGGCCGAACGGCTGGACGACATTACGGCTCTGCTGAACAAGGATCAGCAGCAAACCGATGCAGCCAACCGGCGCTACCACTTCTACATGCTGGTGTTTTCGACGCTGCTGGTGATGGTGCTGGTGTACCTGGCAACTCGCCTTATGCGCAGCTTCGGCGAGATCAACCGGGTCAACAAGGAACTGCAAACTGCCAACGACATCCTCGAACAACGGGTCGAAGAGCGCACCCGAGAACTCAAGAATACCCAGAGCGAATTGCTCGACACCGCGCGTCAGGCCGGCATGGCTGAAATCGCCACTAACGTGTTGCACAACGTCGGCAACGTGCTCAACAGCGTGAACATCTCGGCCGACCTGGTCACCCGCAAGCTGCGTAGCAGCAAGGCCCAAGGGTTGGGCAAGGCGATGCAGTTGATCAACGCGCATCAAGACAACCTGGGCGTCTTTCTGACCCAGGACGAAAAAGGAAAACTACTGCCCGGCTACCTGAATCAATTGGTGGAGGCCATTGCCCTTGAACAACAAGGCATGGCCGACGAACTCGCGCAACTGAGCAAAAGCGTCGACCACATCAAGGACATCGTCGCCACCCAGCAGTCCTACGCAGGCGCCAACAGCCTGATGGAACCGCTGCACATCAGCGAATTGCTGGAAGACGCCTTGCGAATGAACGCTGGCGCCCTGTCCCGGCATCACGTTACGGTGGTCAAGGAGTATGGCGACGTACCGCAAATCATGGGCGACAAACACCGATTGTTGCTGATCCTGATCAACCTGATCAGCAACGCCAAATACGCCATGACCGACCTCAGTAACCGCCCGCGGCAAATGATCCTTGGGGTGAAAGTCGTCGAAGACACGATTCTGCAAATCAGCGTCAAGGATGACGGCGAAGGCATTGAGCCGGAGAACATGACGCGGATCTTTGCCCACGGTTTTACCACCCGCAAAGAAGGTCACGGCTTCGGCCTGCACAGCTGTGCCTTGGCCGCGATCGAGATGAACGGCCATCTCACCGCCCACAGCGACGGGCCGGGCAAAGGTGCACTGTTCACGTTGCAGATCCCGTTGAAACCCGTCATGGAGGAAGCATGAGCGACCTTTCGAACCGACGCATTCTGCTGATCGACGACACGCCGTCCATCCATGAAGACTTTCGCAAGATCCTCACCCCGACATCGGCGCAGCATGTAGAACTGGACGAAATGGAGGCCACGCTGTTCGGCAGCGAAGTGAAATCCACCAACCTGCTGTTCGAGCTGGATTCAGCCTATGGCGGTCAGGAGGGTCTGGGCAAACTCATCCAGGCAATACAGGAAAACCGCCCCTACGCCCTGGCCTTCGTCGACATGCGCATGCCTGAAGGTTGGGACGGTGCGCAGACCATCGAACACCTGTGGCAGGAAGATCCGCAGCTACAAGTTGTAGTGTGTACCGCCTATTCCGACTATTCCTGGGATGAACTGCTGGAACGCTTGCACGCCCACGATCGCCTGCTGATTCTGAAAAAGCCGTTCGACAACATTGAAGTTCAGCAGATGGCCAACACCCTGCTCACCAAATGGGAAATGACCGAGCGGGCGTCCATTCAGATGAGCCATCTGGAGCATCTGGTGGATCAGCGCACGGCCCAGTTCAAGCAGGCCAGCGAGGCGTTGCAGCGGGAAATCGACGAGCGCAAACAACTGGAAAGCCAACTGGTGCAGTCGGAAAAGCTCGCCTCGCTGGGGCAACTGGCGGCGGGCGTCGCCCATGAGATCAATAATCCCATCGGCTTTATTTCCTCCAACCTCGGCGCCCTCGATGGCTACTTCAAGCAACTGCAGGAAATGCTCGATGCCTATCGGGAAGCGGAAAACGCCATTGGTTCAAGCGAGGTCATCGACCGTCTCGGTCAGTTACGTGAACGGGTGGAACTGGACTTTCTGCGCGAAGACATTCCACTGCTGATCAAGGAGTCCAAGGAGGGCATCGACCGAGTCGGGCGGATCGTCAAAGACCTGAAGGACTTCTCCCGCGTGGACTCCAATCAGGAATGGCAGTGGACCAATCTGCAACAAGGCATCGAGTCGACCCTGAACATCGTCGCCAATGAACTCAAGTACAAGGCCGATGTGGTGAAGGAGTTTCAAAAGCTGCCCGATATCGAATGCCTGCCGTCGCAAATCAATCAGGTAATCATGAACCTGATCGTCAACGCGTCTCAGGCGATGGGGCCGGAGCGGGGCACCATCACGCTGCGCACCGGCCTTGAAGGTGAAACGGTGTCGATCGAGGTCGCGGACACGGGAATCGGCATCGAGCCAGACAACCTGCAGAAAATATTCGATCCGTTCTACACCACCAAACCGGTAGGCCAGGGGACGGGGCTCGGGTTGTCTCTGTCCTATGGCATCGTGAAAAAACATCAGGGCGATATTTCGGTACGTAGCGAAGTCGGGGTGGGCAGCACGTTTCGGGTCGAGTTACCGGTGCGGCAATCGAAAGCGGCTGTCTGACCAGCCGAGCAAGGGATCAAATCTAAATCCGGGCTGTTTTCGTTTTTTCTCCAGGCGCAGAATGCCTGACGCAGCGCTTTTCTGTAGGAGCAGAGCTTGCTCGCGAAGAGGTCATCATATTCAACATTGATGGTGGCTGACACACCGCTTTCGCGAGCAAGCTCTGCTCCTACAGGGATGAGTGTACCCAGGCTGCAAACAACCGAGTCCGAACCCAAGGAAACCGTATGAGCCTGTCCCTCCTGAGCCGCTACGCCTTCTTTGCCGTCTGTGTGATATTCACCCTCGCCAGCCTGCCCTTTCTGGAGCACGACTGGCTCTGGCCGATCACCGCCGTCACCGGCATCCTCAGCCTGGTAGGGCTGTTCGATCTGCTGCAAAGCCCACACGCGGTGCGCCGTAATTATCCGATCCTGGGCAACATCCGCTATCTGGTGGAGGGTATTCGACCGGAAATCCGCCAGTACCTGCTCGAGTCCGACAGCGACGCCCTGCCCTTCTCCCGGGCTCAGCGTTCGCTGGTCTATTCACGAGCCAAGAATGAAAGTGCCGACAAACCCTTCGGCACACTGATCGACGTCTATCAGTCGGGCTTCGAATTCATTGGCCATTCCATGCGTCCGGCGCCATTGAGCGACCCGAGCAGTTTCCGGGTAATGGTCGGTGGCCCGCAGTGCTCCCAGCCGTACTCGGCGTCGGTATTCAACATCTCGGCCATGAGCTTCGGCTCCCTCAGCGCCAACGCCATTCGCGCATTGAACCAGGGTGCCAAACTCGGCAACTTCGCCCATGACACGGGCGAAGGCAGCATCAGCGCCTATCACCGGGAAAACGGCGGCGACCTGACTTGGGAACTCGGCAGCGGCTACTTCGGCTGCCGCACCGCCGATGGCCGCTTCGACCCGGAACGCTTCGCGGCACAAGCGCAGACGCCCCAGGTGCGGATGATCGAAATCAAGATGAGCCAAGGCGCCAAGCCCGGTCATGGCGGCATCCTGCCCAAGCACAAAGTCACCAAGGAAATCGCCGAAACCCGCGGCATCCTGATGGGCGAAGACTGCATCTCGCCGTCGCGCCACAGCGCGTTTTCCACGCCGATCGAACTGATGCACTTCATTGCGCAACTGCGTGAACTGTCCGGCGGCAAACCGGTGGGCTTCAAGTTTTGCCTGGGCCACCCGTGGGAATTCATGGGTATCGCCAAGGCCATGCTGGAAACCGGCATCCTCCCGGACTTCATCATCGTCGACGGCAAGGAAGGCGGTACCGGCGCCGCGCCTGTGGAGTTCACCGACCACATCGGCGTGCCGATGCGCGAAGGTCTACTGTTCGTGCACAACACGCTGGTGGGCCTGAACCTGCGGGACAAAATCAAACTCGGCGCCAGCGGCAAGATCGTCAGCGCCTTCGACATCGCCAGCGTCCTGGCCATCGGCGCCGACTGGGCCAACTCGGCGCGCGGCTTCATGTTCGCCATCGGCTGCATCCAGTCGCAAAGCTGCCACACCAACAAATGCCCGACCGGCGTCGCCACCCAGGACACCCTGCGCCAACGCGCCCTGGTGGTTCCGGACAAGGCCCAACGGGTGTTCAACTTCCACCGCAATACGCTCAAAGCCCTGGCCGAAATGCTTGCCGCCGCGGGCCTCGATCATCCTTCACAGCTGTCGGCCAAGCATCTGGTGCGACGCATGTCGGCGACCGAGATCAAACTGTTCTCGCAGTTGCATGTGTTCCTGAAACCGGGGGAATTGCTGACCGGCGAAGTGAATGGCGAGTTTTATTCGCGGATGTGGCAGATGGCGCGGGCGGATAGTTTTGAGCCTAATGAAGCGGCGGCTGCATAGGCCGTGTTTGCGCGCCAGCCTCAAGGAAGGCTGGCGTTACATCAAGAACGAACAAGCGGGCCTCACTGTCCCCCGCCTTTAGCGTCAACGCCTGTTTCCAGTGTTTGGGAAACAAGGCGTCATGTTCAGGACGCGCTTGGCCCGTTACCCACCAGATCCGCCTGCCATTCAGTTTCAGGGCCGAAAAATCGTTGAACAGTATCGAGTGCAGAGGACGGGGAATGAGTGCCCAACCACCGTATTCGCCGGTTCCCCAAAGGGCGCCTGTCGGTGTTTTGACCACGTATAACCTCGGCTGAATACCTGTCGAGTTGTAGTACATGAACGGCAAGTACCAATACAGGTTATCTACGACGATCTCGTCACCCGGACGGACTGCGCGACCGAGACCCGCGACCACGGCATCCAGCCTTGCGTCTTTGCGAATGCTTGTCCCGTTCATCTCATCCGTTTGCGCGTAGACCGCCGAAAGCCCGTGTACTTCTGCCAATAAAACCAAAGCCATGGCGACAGCGGCAAGAACAGCATGGCGTTGGCTCCATGCGTCCAGCGCAAGTGCAACGATAAGGGGCAACGCGGCGGCAGCAAACACCAGGTATCGGGCATTGAAAACCGGCACGATCAACGACACCAAGAAAATGGTCAGCACCGGCACAAAGAAATAGCCCACCAACAAGATGCTGAAAGGTCGCTCACTGCGTGCCTTGAGCAACACCGCAGCGGCGCAAACAACGATCAACACCGAGGGCAACACACGCCATAAGGATGAATGACTGACCGCGCCCTCCATCATCACCAGTTGCCAAACGAAGGTCGGCGCTGTCTGCCAGGTGAGCGGCGGTATCCACTCAAGCCCGTCCATTCGCAGCAATTGATCGATGAAGTGAGGTACCCACGGCAGGTACAGCACAACGATCGCGCTGTTGGCCAAGACCCACGCACGAATCGGTATTGCCGTGGACCGACTGCCATCTCGCACTCGCCACCCACAAAGCCAATGCACCAAAACGCACAGCGCGGCGAAGTAATGCGTGTAGAAAGCAGCCGTCATCAACAGTACGTAAAAAACCGGATAACGTTTTTGATCCGGTGCCTTGATCCAGCACACCAGCGCCACGGTCGCGCCCATCAGCCAAAAGCCGAGCAAGGTGTACATTCGCACTTCCTGGCTGTAACGCACCGATATCGGTAGCAATGCCAACAACAATGCGGCGATCCAGGTCGCCTTTCGCGTTGTCACCAGGCTCATCAATTTAATGCACAGCAACAGCGTGCCGACATCGGCCAGAGCACTCAGGGATCGCGTCGCCAAGACACCATTGCCGAACAACACCATCCAGAAATGCAGCAAGACATAGTAAAGCGGTGGATGCACATCCCGCGCTGTCGTAGCCCAGATGTATGACGGCGAGCCCTCAGCCAGCAGCAGGCTGTAGGCCTCGTCGTACCAGATGACCGGCACAGTGATGGAGTGAAACCTTGCGAACAACGCGAGGACGATCACCGCCACTAGACCTGCCCTGTCGGCCATCCGGGATGGAAAACTTTCGTGAGGGATCGAAGAGGTAATCACCAGGCTCACCACTGCAGCGTGGTGATCGGGGTCGGTTCTTTCATGACGATAAAACCGTAATCGCCCAGCAGATAGAGGCGGTAGAACTGGCTCTCCACCAGCGGTGGATAACCTTGGTAACCGACGAGGGTCGCGTTGCGCCGCTCCCTCTCCGCGACCACATTGGTGATGCCCGCCTTGGGCAGGTTTTCAGCCAGCATGAAAAAGTCGATGTTCAGCAGATAACGCAAGACCGGCATCTGCTTGAACGAGCCCGAGGCCGCCACCAGCCAGTGATCGGAGTCACTCACCGCCATGTAAATGCGCTTGGCCTCGCGCAGTTGCCTATTGGACGCAATGTCGTGCCCCAGGGAAAACAACGCGCTGGACGCAAAGGTGTTCTGCATCGTCAGCACGCGGCCATAGGCGAAGGACAGTGAAAGCATGGCCAACAGAGGCACCGCCAACAGCATTGGCAACCGCTCATGAATGGACGCCAATGCCAGATGGCTCAAATAGAACAACAGCACCAACAGGACCGCAAAACCCATCAAGGTTCTGGCACCTTCATTGAAGTCGCGAAAAAACAGCGCGGTCCCTGACACCAACAAGGTCACGACCGGCACTGCCAGCAGACACACCAGGCCCATCACGATTTTTCTCAGCCCGGTGTCATGGCGTTCCATCACGTTGCGGGCCAGCCGTGCGCTGCCCACAAGGGCACACAGCAGCAGTGCGGCGAACACCCAGGTGAATCCACCGTGAAACAGCAGCACGACTTTTTCCAGCACGCGGCCGATGTTGATTTCAAGTTGCAGCCAGGGCGCCGCCGCCCAGTTCAACAACAGAGCGCGATTCTGATTCATGTACGGATAAGCCGTGACGCTGTAGATCAACCCGCCGAGCCCTGCCTGCGCGATTTTCCAGCCAATCAATTCGTACCATTGCCGCCAGGCCCACTTGTCATTCGCGCCCCTGAGCAGTTCCAGGCAACACAAGCCCAGAAACACATTCAGGCTCACCTGATAGAGCCCCAGCGCCAGCGCAATCAGGAAAGCCGGCACCAGCCATTGCAGAATGCGCGAGGAATGACGAAACGTGATCGCGAAAATCACCGCCACCAGGCTCAAGGCAATGGTCGCCCCGTCATATTGATAAGACAGGTTCTGCAGGAAGAACGGGTTGTACCAGAGCGGTAACAGCACCAGGCAGCAGGGCATCGTTGCCTGCGGGTAGTAATGGAACGTCAGGCTGGTCAACGCAAAGGCCATGGCCAGCGTGGCGATCAACAGCGGCAACGGAAAGATGTTTGGCGCTGCATCACTAAAGGTCAGAAGGTTGTAGAACAGCTCGGTGAACAACCGCCCCTGCCCCGCCCAGGCAGTACCGGCCGACAGCGAGCGCCAGTTGTCATCGATGTAGGGATAGTCCGCGAGGATCAGCGGAATGACATAAATCAGGGTCGCGACCAGGAAAAACAGCCAGACCCGACGACGCCCGAGTTCTTTGCTGAAAAAGTCGCCCAGTCTGCCCATGCTAAAGCCCGATCCGGTCTTTGCCGCCAATGACGTCTTTGACCACATAACGGGGCCGGTGCTTGGCTTCGATGTAGATGCGGCCAACGTACTCACCGAGGATGCCGATGCCAATCAATTGGACGCCGCCGAGAAACAGAATGGCCGTCATCAGCGAGGGGTAACCGGGGACACTGTTACCGAAGAAAATCTTGTCCAGCACCATGTACACCGCGTACAGCACCGCGAAAATCGAAATGCCGCCACCGATGTAAGTCCACAACCGCAACGGCACCGTGCTGAACGAAGTAATGCCTTCCAGCGCCAGGTTCCATAGCTTCCAGCCATTGAACTTGCTGCTTCCCGCCACTCGCCCGGCCCGCTCGTATTCCACCACCGCCGTGGTGAACCCGGCCCAGGACAGAACGCCCTTCATGAACAACTGATGCTCGGGAAGCGCACGAATCACATTGACCACCTTGCGGTCCATAAGGCGGAAATCCCCGACGTTTTCTTCGATCCGAGTGTAAGAAATCCTGTTCAGCAAATGATAGAAGAGCGATGCGCTGTGGCGTTTCAGATAACTGTCACTGTCGCGATTTCGGCGTTTGGCGAGCACCACGTCAGCGCCCTTTTGCCACTCGGCAATCAACCGCGGGATGACGCTGATCGGATCTTGCAGGTCCACGTCCATGGGGATCACCGCATCGCCGGTGGCGTATTCCAGCCCGGCAAACAACGCCGGCTCCTTGCCGAAGTTACGCGAGAAGTTGATCAGCAATACCTGTTCATCGACCTGTGCCAGCGCCTTGGCTTGCTCAGCTGTCCGATCGGTGCTGCCATCGTTGATGAACACGATCTCGACTTCACACGAGTCAAGTTTCAATTCGCGGCGCACTGCCTGATAGAACAGAGTGATCGCCTGCTCTTCATTGAATACCGGGACAATCAGCGAAACTTTCACATTTCACACTCCTGAGAAAACGAAGTGTAGATGCTCGACAGACGCCCATCAGGGGTCGTTCTGGTGCGCGAACTGCCCGGCAGACCGACGGACATGGGCTCAATTCGTTCGCTATAGGTAGCTGAGACATTCGGTAATATCCAGCCTTTTGCAATTACCTGCGAATCACGCCACCCTGCGCGCCGCTGTAGGAGCGAGGCTTGCCCGCTCCTACCCAACAACCCCGTTCAAGAGCCCGCCGTCATGACGTTTGAACGCGATCACCGAATCGACTTTTTTCGCGGTCTGGCCCTGATCTTCATCTTCTGGGATCACGTGCCGCAAAACCCGCTGGCGCAGTTCACGGTGCGTAACATCGGCTTCAGCGATGCGGCGGAGATTTTCGTGTTCCTGGCCGGGTACGCGGCCGTGCTGGCCTACGGCAAGATCGCCCGACGCGATGGTTTCATGGTCGCCACGGTGAAAATCCTGCGACGCGCCTGGGTGCTTTATGTGGTGCACATCTTTTTGCTGGCGCTGTTGATGGGCATCGTGTTTTTCGCCAATAGCCACGTGGAAACCCGCGATCTGGTGCAGGAAATGGGCTTGCAGTATTTCCTCAGCAATCCGCAGCAGGCGTTGATGGATGAGTTATTGCTGCGCTTCAAGCCGAACCTGATGGACCCGCTGCCGCTGTATATTTTGTTGCTGCTCGGCCTGCCGCTGGTGCTGCCGATGCTGCTGCGCAAGGCTGAATACGTGGTGGGGTTGTCGGTGGTTTTGTACCTGCTGGCACCATGCTTTCAGTGGAACCTGGCGGGCACCGACGGTGGCGTGTGGTTTTTCAATCCGCTGGCCTGGCAGCTGTTGTTTATTCTCGGTGGCGCGGCGGCGATTCACGGGCAACGGCCTCGGGTGCAGCAACCTCGACCACTGACTCGGCAGCCGGTTTTTATCGCAGCGCTGACCTATTTGCTGCTGACCGGGTTGATCGCAGTGTCATGGAAATGGCCAACCGTGCATGACACCTTCATGCCCCAACGGCTCGGCGAATGGCTCTATCCAATCAGCAAGACCAACCTCTCGCCGGCGCGCCTGCTGCACTTCCTCGCCCTCGCCTACGTCACCGCCAGGTTGTTGCCGGACACGGGCTGGACGCAGCACTGGCTGGTGCAACAAAGCTGTCGCATGGGTCGTTATTCGTTGGAGGTGTTCTGCTTTGGCGTGTTGCTGGCGCCATTGGCAGACATGCTCAATGCCTTGGGCGGGAACGTACTGGCGATGCAGATATTCAGCGCACTGTTGGGGGTCGGGTTGATGGCATTGCTGGGGGCCTGGCTGGATTTCAACAAGCGGTTGAACCGACCGATATCCGTCACAGCCATTTAACGTCAAAAGATCGCAGCCTGCGGCAGCTCCTACGCCGACCGAGTACACCCGCAATATCGCGGATGTACACAAATCCCGTAGGAGCTGCCGCAGGCTGCGATCTTTTGATCTTCCAAATGCACAAATCCCGATCGTTCAGACCGGGGCTTGTGCATTTCTAGCGTGACGACTTACGACGCCGAACGCACCACACCTTGCGACACATTAGTCGGTTGCAGCTTGAACACGTAGAACAACACCGTCAGCAGCACCAGGAAAGCAGGCCCGACGTACAGCGCCACGCGAGTGTCCGGGAAGTACGCCATCAGGCCGACCACCAGCACCAAAAAGGCCAGTGCCAGGTAAGAACTGACCGGGTACAGCCACATGCGGTATTTGAGGCAGGCACGTTCGCTGGCGCTCAGGCCTTTGCGGAACTTGAGCTGGGCCAGCAGGATCATCACCCAGGTCCAGATCGCGCCGAAGGTGGCAATCGCGGTGACCCAGACGAAGACTTTCTCCGGCACCAGATAGTTAAGCAACACGCCCAGCAGCAAGGCACCGATCGACAGCAGCAGCGCACGACGCGGCACGCCGTTGTTCGAGGTCTTGGCGAAACCGGCCGGGGCCTGGCCGTTCTGCGCCAGGCTGTAGAGCATGCGCCCGGTGCTGAAGATCCCCCCGTTGCAAGACGACAGCGCAGCGGTGATCACCACGAAGTTGATGATGCCGGCAGCGGTCTTGATGCCCAGACGCTCGAAGGTCATCACGAACGGGCTGCCCTGAGTGCCGATTTCGTTCCACGGGTAGATCGACAGGATCACGAACAAGGCGCCGACGTAGAACAGCAGAATCCGCCAGAACACCGAGCCGATCGCATTGGGGATGGTCTTCTGCGGGTTCTTGGCTTCACCGGCGGTCAGGCCGATCATCTCGACGCCGAGGTAGGCGAACATCACCATTTGCAGGGACATCAACACGCCTTGCACGCCGTTGGGCATGAAACCGCCGTGGGCCCAGAGATTGGAAATCCCCAACGCCACGCCGTCATTGCCGAAACCGAAAGCGATGATGCCGATGCCACCGACCACCATCGCAATGATGGTGACGATCTTGATCAAGGCGAACCAGAATTCGAACTCACCGAAGGCTTTCACCGCGATCAAGTTGATCGAGCCCATGCTGATCAACGCCGCCAGTGCCCAGATCCAGCGCGGCACGTCGGGGAACCAGACGCCCATGTACACCGCCACCGCGGTGATTTCCGCGACGCAAGTCACCAGCCACAAGAACCAGTAGTTCCAGCCGGTCAGAAAGCCTGCCAATGGACCGAGATAGTCTTGTGCATAACGGCTGAACGAACCGGCGACCGGGTTATGCACGGCCATCTCGCCGAGGGCGCGCATGATCACCAGGATCGCCAAGCCGCCAATGATGTAGGAGAGCATGATGGCCGGGCCGGCCATTTCAATGGCCTTGGCCGAACCCAGGAACAGGCCGACGCCGATACAGGCACCGAGCGCCATCAAGCGAATATGCCGTTCGCCGAGTTCGCGTTTAAGCGGGCCGCCCTGAGCGGTCTCGCCGTGAGGCAGGTGATTGCCGACTGGCATAGGTACAACCTCGTCTTGTTATTGGATGTGACCACCGAGTGTCGAAGCACCGACCGATAAGCCAGCGCTTCTGCGAAACCGGGCCTGCTTCATGGGCAGACACGTCTTGCAGGACCAAAACCTGCAAGATCAGCGGGCATGCAGTATAAAAAGCTTCCAGCAGGGTTTTTCACTCTATAAACCACAACATTCAGCCAGAACTCTCGGCAAAAGCGCGGTTTTCGGAGTGGCATTACCTGACTTATGTAGGATTATTCGCCACTGAAACGGCGCCTAGTATTGCACAGCAATGGTGCATCGCCATGCCCCTACCTTGGCAGCATTTACCTCTTTGATGCGTCTAGTTCAGCTATTACAGACAACATCCGCCCTGTGGTGAGGGGGAGCTGTTGTGGCGAGGGGGCTTGCCCCCGTTCGGCTGCGCAGCAGTCGCAAATCCGTTACACGCGGTGTACCTAGGTTTTTTGGGACTGCTGCGCAGTCCAACGGGGGCAAGCCCCCTCGCCACAACTGGGCATAACTGCCTCCTCAGCGCAGTGAATCCTTCGCAAGAATCAGAATATTCACTCAATAATTACGGACCCGATCCAGGAAGTCGGGAACTAGCCTGAGAAGCGTCAAGTTGACTACTTACGCAAGGAAGCAATGGATTGCCTACCCAACCAAACTCTCATCGTCTGCGCTTTGGCAGAGCCTCCGAAAACGGCCGCGCTTACCTCATCACCGCAGTTACTCACGAACGCCAACCCATATTTTCTGACTGGCAATTAGGACGTCTGCTGGTCGCAGAACTGCGCCGAGTTCACGACGCGAGTTTAGTGGATTCAATCGCCTGGGTTGTGATGCCCGATCATTTCCATTGGCTAATGCAGCTGCGGGACAACAATCTGGGCAGTGTTGTCGGCTCTACCAAGTCACGCTGCACCCAGGCAGTGAACAAAATGACCGGTCGGCGTGGTCCACTATGGCAAACCGGCTACCACGACAGAGCAATCCGTGATGGCGAAGAGCTCCTGCCGTTCGCTCGTTACATTGTTGCCAATCCGTTACGCGCAGGGTTGGTGCAAAAAATTGGCGATTACCCACTGTGGGATGCCTGCTGGCTATAACGCTGAACAGCACATCTGTTATGGCATTCCTGTGGCAAGGAGGCTGTTGTGGCGAGGGGGCTTGCCCCCGTTCGGCTGCGCAGCAGTCGCAAATCCATTGCACGCGGTATGCCTAGGTTTTTGGGACTGCTGCGCAGTCCAACGGGGGCAAGCCCCCTCGCCACATCCATGCATCACTTACTACTTCACAATTTTTTCACCAACGCCAACCACCGTCTAAGCTTCAAAGAAGTCCGATCAATCTGCGTGAATGGATCAGTCGACTATGGGCGCTTTGTGGCAAACCGATTCGAGTGAAACTGTGGTTCCGACTGAACGAGTGGATGAAGCGCCTTTACCTGAGAAACCCCGTCGTTCCCGGCACGGCTGGGGGGCGTTCTGGTTGTTGCTGCTGATTATCCTGATTGTCCTGGGCCTCGCCGCGGCCAAGGAAATGCGCACCTCCAAGTTTCAGGCCCGGGAAATCAGCAAATATGCAGCCTCACTGAAGTACGAGCTGCAACCTGGCCCCAGCGATGCAATTCGCTACCCCGGCGCAGGCCCGTTCGATCAGCGGTTGGGTTACAGCGCCCTGGATGAATTGCTGCCGCGCCTGCTCAAGCGCAACTACGTGGTGTCGGCACAAACCCGCTTTTCCCCGGCGCTGATGAAGTACAGCGACAAGGGCTTTTTCGTGCCCTATGCAGAGAAAATCCAGGCCGGGCTGTCGATCACCGATTGCCGCGCGGCCCCGCTGTACCAGTACAAATATCCACAACAACTCTATTCAAGCTTTGCGGCGATCCCTCCGGTAGTGGTCAGCAGCTTGCTGTTCATCGAAAACCGCTTTTTGCTCGATCCCCGTCAACCTTTGGCCAACCCTGCCGTGGACTGGCCTCGGTTCGGCATGGCGGCGTGGTCCCAGGTGGCCAAGTTGTTGCGCCTGCCCGGCCAGTCGGCGGGCGGCAGTACGCTGGCGACGCAGCTGGAGAAATATCGACACTCGCCCGATGGCTTGACGATGTCGGGCGCGGAAAAGATCCGGCAAATGATTTCCGCCAGCGTGCGGGCTTATCAGGCGGGCCCGGAAACCCTCCAGGCCCGGCAAAATGTGATTCGCGACTATCTCAACAGTGTTCCGCTGTCGGCCGTACCGGGCCACGGTGAAGTGCATGGCATGGCCGAAGGTTTGCGCGTCTGGTACGGCGCCGATTTCAACCAGGCCAACGAACGGCTGGCCAGCACCAACACCGATCCGAAAAGCCTGTCAGAAAAAGGCTTGGCCCTGCGTGAAATGCTGTCACTGATGATCGCTCAGCGTCGCCCTTCCCATTACTTGACCAAGGGCCGTGATGAATTGGCCAGCCTCACCGACAGCCATATTCGCCTGCTGGCTCAGAATGGCGTGATTGATGCGCCACTCGCGACAGCAGCATTGGCCAGTAAAGTGACTTACCGCGACTGGGCCACCCAGCCCACCATTCAGCCAATCGAAACCAACAAGGGCATCAGTGTGGCGCGCAGCCGTCTGGGCGGGTTGCTCAACCGTCCGCTGTATGACCTCGACCGCCTCGACCTGTCAGCCACCAGTACGCTGCAGGGCGAGTTGCAAACCCAGGCCACTGCGTACCTCAAGCATTTGGCAGACCCCACTTATGCAGCGGAAATCGGCCTGATTGGCGAACGTCTGCTCACACCCACCAGCACCGCGCAGGTGCGCTACAGCTTCACCCTGTTCGAACTGACACCGGACGGCTCGCGGGTACGGGTGCAGACCGACAGCACCGATCAGCCGTTCGACATCAATGAAGGCAGCAAGCTGGAACTGGGCTCCACGGCAAAAATGCGCGTGCTCACCACCTACCTGCAAATCATCGCCGAGCTGCACGATAAGTACGCAGCGATGACCGTCCCTGAATTGAAAAAAGTCGAGGTCCCGGACCAGGACCGTCTGAGCCGCTGGGCCGTCGATTACCTGATTCAGAACAAAGACCGCAACCTGCCGAACATGCTGAATGCCGCGCTGGATCGCAAATACTCCGCCAGCCCTGGCGAGGCCTTTTTCACGGGTGGCGGGCTGCATACCTTCAATAACTTTCGCAAGGAAGACAACGGCCGCCTGCCGACCCTGCGCGATGCCATTCGTGAGTCGATCAACCTGCCGTTCATTCGGCTGATGCGTGACCTTGTGCGCTACACCACCTATTCCGGTCCCAACAACAGCGCCGAATTGCTCAAGGACGATCGCGACCCTCGGCGTCAGGAATACCTGGCCTCATTCGCCGACAAAGAAGGCACCTCGTTCCTGCTGAAGTTCTGGAAGAAATACCGCAACAAGGACACCAAGGCGCGGCTCGAGACCTTTCTCGACAGCATGCGCCCGACGCCGATTCGCATGGCCGCCGTGCATCGTTATCTATTTCCCCAGGCTGACCAGGAAAGCTTCAACACCTTCGTACGCTCGCACCTCAAAGGCGCCAAGCTCAATGAAAAACTGACTGATGAACGCCTTGAACGTCTCTACCTGAGTTATGGCCCTGGCAGTTATGACCTGCCAGACCAGGGCTTCATCGCCAAGGTCCACCCGCTGGACCTGTGGTTGATCGGCTACTTGCTGAACAACCCCGACGCCAAGTTCAGCCAGATCGTCAAAGCCAGCCAGTTCGAGCGTCAGGAAGTCTATAGCTGGCTGTTCAAGAGTCGGCACAAGGGCGCCCGCGACAGCCGAATCCGTACCATGCTGGAGATCGAGGCGTTTCTCGACATTCACCAGCGCTGGCAGAAAGTCGGCTATCCGTTCGATCATCTGGTGCCCTCGCTGGCCACCGCCATCGGTAGCTCCGGAGACCGCCCGGCGGCATTGGCAGAGCTGATCGGCACTATCCTCAATGACGGTGTGCGCATGCCGACGCTGCGTATCGACAGCCTGCACTTTGCGGCCGATACGCCCTATGAAACCCGCCTGATCAATGACCCGGTCGTCGGCAAACGAGTGATGCCTTCCGAAGTGGCAACGGCCATGCGCGAGGCTTTGTCACAAGTGGTGGATGCCGGCACGGCCAAACGCGTGGCGGGCAGTTTCAAACTGGCTGACGGTAGCCCCTTGGCCATGGGCGGCAAAACCGGTACCGGCGACAACCGCATTGAGGCCATCGGTTCCGGCGGGCGGATTCTCAGCTCGAAATCGATCAACCGTACCGCGACTTTCGTGTTCTACATTGGCGACCGGCATTTTGGCACCCTCACCGCCTATGTCCCCGGGCGCACGGCCGAGAGTTTCAAATTCACTTCGGCGTTACCTACGCAAGTGCTCAAGGGCATGGCGCCGATTCTTTCACCTTATCTGCAACCCGGCACCCATACGATGTGTCAGCCAACAGTGACAACGGCAATCCGCTAGCCACTATCAACAAGCGGGGGCGGGTTGGCGGTAACCCTGTATTTTTCATTCTTTGATTTCGGGAGGTTCGGTTCAAAAACGGCGTTGTTTCAAACTAATCTTTGAGCTTTTTTTGGGCAGCACACGTACCTAGTCTGATCGCTCCACTATTGATCAACGGACGATCAGGCAATGCTCAACCCGTATAAAATTCCAGACCAGCTCGCCAATGACCTGGCCGATAAAAGTGTTCATTTTGATTTGATCAAAAAGGCCATTCCTTCCTGGCTGGCAGGTACTTCCATCGATCGTGTCAATGAGCTGAAGGCCGACAGAGTGTTCATCCCAGACCCGCTGCGGGACGCCACACAGGCGCTGCAGCAACGTCTGAAAAATGGCATCAAGCTCAGCTGGACTGCGCAAAACGATGTAGATCGCGCACTCAGCGAGCTACAGGATGTCTACGCTTTTGCCCGGCCCATCCTGCAACAGGCGCTGAAGGACCGCTTCGGCGTCGATGACGATGTCGAGGAGACCTGGCTACGATTGTATGCACCGGTGAAAACATCCTGGTGGGTTCATGACTTTTCAGGCGGTACCACCAGCCGAACCATCTCGCTGCTGGACGCCGCCCTGCATAACTTTTCGCACAACGAGTCGTTTCACCAAGACTCCGAGTTCATCACCCGCCCCGACGCGCGTGGGCACTTCGGGGTCAAACGCCTCAAACACAAACTGAGCATCGATCAGTTCAAATCACTGTGCCGCGAACTGAACATCGGTGCCAAATACCAACAGCATCTGAAGGAGTTTTTGCTGTCGACCAACAGAGTGGCGAGCAATTACCTGCGTTACATCGTCATTCGCAGTCAGAAAAGTGCGCTGAATGTTGCGGCCCAAATCGCTCTGATGAAAAAGGACATCGACCAGGAGGCCTATGACGTAGTGCAAGGCATGCTCGACGATCGTTCACAGTTGAAATGGAACGGTCAGCCCGTCGGCTATTACAACCTGACAATGATGGACACGCGCCTGGTTGGCATTGTGCTGATCGCCCCCGATGTATCCGCCGCCACGGGCCCCGTCCCGGTCATGGCGTATGTTCCCCATGACCCGGAGCATCCGCTCAAGCGATACCCGTCGTCGCTCGAATTCATGGCGGAACTGACACGTCAGTTACGCGATGGCACCGCCACCAAAAGTTATCAAGAGTACTTCAGCCAGTTCGTGCCTCATCAGCAACGCGGACATTTTTTTGCCGGGCTGAATGACCGCCTGAGCAAAATCAAATGGCATCCGGCCCCACCAGGCTCCAACTTGCCCAGTTGGCGTGAAACCCCCGTGACCAACCCCGACTTGAAGTTCAGCCTATCGAGCGTCAAGACCGACAGAGAGACTGTTTTCAAGAATGATCTTTGGGGCTACTACTACCGACAGAAGCTCAACAAGATTCTCAACGATGCGCGGGAAATCGCGATTTCCACCGAGTACGCCGATCGTATGGCCCGCTGGGCCTGGTGGGATAATCTGGAAAAAATGCTTTCAGACATTCTCAACGTCGCGCTGCTGGTGGCGACGCCGCTTGTCCCTGGCCTGGGCACGCTGATGCTGGCCTACACCGCCTATCAACTGACCGATGAAGTGGTCGAGGGTATCGTCGATCTGGCCGAAGGTCATTTTGCCGAGGCTGCAGAACAGACCATCAGCGTGCTGGAAAGCATCGTCCAGTTGGGCGCATTCGCGGCGGGAGGCGCAATCGGTAATGTCGCGCGGGCGAAACTCTCGCCATTCTTCGAAGGACTCAAACCGGTGCAAACGGCCGAGGGTCAGACACGGTTATGGAATCCTGACCTTACCCCTTATGAAAAATCCGGCTGGTCATTGCCAATAGACGCCAAGCCCGATGGAACAGGTGTTTACCAGCACCAAGGCCAGCAACTTCTGCGACTCGACAATAAACTCTTCGAAGTGCAAAAAGACCCGGCCACCGGGCAACACCGAATCATGCATCCACAACGCCCCGACGCGTATGCACCGACCTTGCGGCACAACGACCAAGGCGCCTGGGTCAGTGAAACGGAAAACCCGCGCGAGTGGGAAGGCTCGACGCTGATGCGTCGTATCGGACATACCACCGACAACTTCAGCGACACACAACTGGAACAGATCCGTCAGATCAGCAGCACCGAAGAAGCCGCCCTGCGCAGGATGCACATCGAGCACGCCCCGCCGCCGCCCTTGCTGACCGACACCCTGCAACGCCTGGGGGCACCGGTGAGTCCACCTGCCGCGTTGTCCCCCGAAATGGCCGCACTTTTCAGCGAATTTCCCGAGCTGCCAGAAACCGTCGCGGAAAAAATCTTCAACGGCGCCACCCAGTCAGAGCGCCAGCAGATTGCCCGGCACAAGCGCCTGTCATTGCGCCTGAAAAGCCAGGCTCGGGAACTTCAGTTCGAGACCCAGGCGGTCCGCGCCGCCCACGGCCTGTATGACGACGCGTTGGTCAGTCGTCATACCGAACACCTGGTTCTGGGCACCTTGCGGATGCAAACCGATACCTTCGGCAACCTGCGCATCGAAATCCGCCAAGGCGCACTCGATGGCGAGCTGCGATGCAGCGCCGGGCCGGAAGATGCAGCACAAGTGCGGGTCATGGTTCGCGACGAATCCGGAAAATATGAAGTGCGTGACGCCGAGAGTAAGCAGATCCATGCGGCCGATGATTTTCTTCCAGCCCTGCTCCAGGCCATGGGCAGGAACGGGCAGAGAGCGTTGGGATATCGACCGGGCGATGCCGGATTCTTCAAGCAGTGGATCATCGCCAAAACCGAGCCAGCGAGCGAGCGCCGGGCGGTTCTGGCCACGCCACCGATTCGGGCCGTGGCCGAGCACGAGACACTGTTGCTGGTGCGAGGCGCCTTCGCCAGCAGAGCCGGCGAAACTCTGCAAGAGCGCATTCAGGACCTGCACTCGGACTTCAGCGACGACGAGGTCGACACGTTTGCCGACGCCCTGATCGCAAGAGGCGACGCACTAAGAGCCATTGAGCAGCGGGAAGATGAACTCGATGAACTGCGCGTCATCCTCAACCGCTGGGAATACCAGCAACCGGAAACGTGGGGGCCTGGCAGTAACGCGTTTCGTGACGGCGGCGGACGGCATATCGTCGAGCGCCTTATCGATTGTTTCGAGCGCAAAAAAACCGGACTCGGCAGTCGTATCGACCCGGACAACTATGCCCTGGACCTGTCCAGAGAAATGCTGCCACTGGATCTGGAGACCTGGTGGTCAAAGCGTCCTCCCGAGCTGAGAAAGTTCCTCGACAAAGTCAACGTGCTGAAACTCGACAACACTTTCTTTTCCAGCGAACGCAATGGCTTGTTGAAAGCCTTCCCGAACCTTCGCGAACTCAGTGCGCGAGGGTGCGAACTCAAGCGGCTACCCGAGAACATCGGGGACATGCACAGGATGGAACGCTTGCAGTTGAGTGATAACCAGATTGTGTTCGATGCCAACGCAGTCCTGCGACTCAAGCAACTGACCTACCTGGAAATACTCAGGCTCGATGACAACCCACTGACGCTGTTGCCGGACATTGGCCGCATGCCGAGACTCAAGGTCGTAGCCTTGAAAAACACCGGCCTGACCACCTGGCCCGACGGTACCCTGGCCAAAACCCGCCCAAGGGGTTTTCTCCTGGACATGCGGGACAATCCCCTCAGCGTTATTCCCGAGGTGGTGCCCGGCAGGCCAGAAGCCTGGGTGATCGCCCGCACCCGACTCAACGTTGGTGATTTGTCGGAGATCAACCAACTGCAATACCAGGAGATTCGTCGCTCAGTGGGATTGCCTCCCGAACCACTGGTGATTTCTAACCCGACGGTATTTGAGGGCACTGCGGATGATTGGATCGACGTGCCCGGGCTTGGGATAGAAAGGATCGGCACTTTCAGGGAACTGACCGACGACCCCCGGTCCCATGCGTTTGTCGAAATCGTGCTCAAACAGGAAAGCTCGGCGGACTTTGCCACTGCGGGTCCGATTCGCCACCAATTGTTACAGCGTATCGCGCGCATGGTTGATGCCGTGTACATCGACACTCAGCTGCGCGAGCAGCTCTACACCATGGCTATCGCTCCCGTCGATTGTGCCGATGCCGGTGCGCAGTTGTTCAACAGCATGGGCATTCGCGTGCTCGCCTCCGAGGCCTATTCGTACACCATCGACCGTACAGAACTTCAGCGCAAACTGGTGACCCTGGCCAAAGGCGCCGCACGATTGGATCACGTCAACGAAATTGCCCGGGCCGACGTCGCCAGTCGTGGAGGCAACCCTGATGAGGTCGAAATCTACCTGGCGTACCAGACGGGGCTCGCTTCGCGGTTGAACCTGCCGTGGCAATCGGAACGCATGTTGTACCGAACGGTTGCAGGCGTAACCGACACCATGATTGATGAGGCGTACGACACGGTGCTAGCCCTGGGCGAAGGCGATGGTCTGATCAACACGATGCTTGAACAGGACTTCTGGGAGCGTTACTTGCGTGAAACCTGGCCAATCCAGATAGAGACGAACAAACAACTCTTCCAAAGCAAATACGAGAAGCTGGAGACACTGCCAGCCACCCAGCTTAAGTGGCTCAAGTCGACTGGCCTTGAGAAAGCCGGGCTGCGAAACAAACTCCTGGAGCTGATCAACGATCTGCCCGTTGCCGAGTCAGTGGTTTTTGACGTTGACCCCATCACCGACAGCACCTTCGACCGCCTGCTCGTCGACCTGGGCGATGCGGAAAAACAACTGTTGAGACGCTTGACCCGCGACGCACTGCGCAAAGCAGGCCAATTGAAGCCATAAGGCAACCCAAGGCAGCCTGGCGCGTCAGGCTGCCGCACATCAAGGCGCTGCGGCGATGAATATCAGCTGCACATTGCCGTAGTAATCGCCCGGCTTGTATCCGCCGACAGGCACTTTCGGCACGATCTCCAAGGGAAAGCGGCCACCGGCGACAGCTTGCGCGGTGGTCAGCACTTCCCGCGGTCGTGGGTCATGGCTCAACTCCTTGCCATTGAAGCTGACGCTCAAATAAATATTCTGGTCGTCACGCCCGTTGGACAGATAGGGTTCTGCTTCCAACCGTGCTTCGATCGCACTGGTGTCGTGCTTGACGTCGAAATTCTTGCGCAGCCCCTCCAGCGTCTTGGTGTGGATGTTCCACGGTAACGTCTGTTCGAGGTGTATCCAGTTCGACTCGGCCGGAATGACGTAAAACCCCAGCGTCGGAATATCCACCGACACCTCGAACGTGTGCTCTTCCCGGGCCGCAAAAGCCTGGGCACTCATCAGCGCCAACACGCTCATCCACACGGCGATGGTCGATTGCTTGATCATGTCAGTTACCTGTTGCGTCAAAAAATACCGCGAGCCCGCCAAGGCGACTCGCCCCTGCCGGTATTACTGGCTGGCGATGCGCAGCGCCTTTTTCGATGTGCCTTCCACCAGGTTGAAGCGGTATTCGCGACCGGGCTTTTTCTCGAATTCAAAGGTTTTGCCCGCCAGAATGTGGTGCTTGGTGGTCGGCTCACACTCGGTTTCGATTTTCAGTGAGCAGTTGCGAAACTCATCGATCAGCACCACGGTATTGCCGTTATTGCGCAGTCGATAAACACCGGCACTGTCATCGATCACACTGTCGAAGCGACTGTTTTTCGGCCGGACAAAAAATACCGTACCGAAACCTGTCATCACGTTGACCCCCGCCGACAGGTTCTCTTTGTAGGCATCGCGCTCTTCACTCGACACGGCGAATTCGTCTTCCTTCTCCGGCACCACCGGCACGAAGCGCACACGGAAGTAACGCTCGGTATCACGCTCGCCCATGTGCAACAGGCGCGTGCCCTGCATGCCCTTGGCCGGGACGATCAGTCGTGCAGGGCTGGCCATCAAGCCATCCCGACCGCTGCCGTCCGCTTGCGTCTTGAGCGGTATTTCACGATGACTGCCATCGGCGTCGTAGACGATTTCCAGAATGTTGACCTTGACGAACGCCGTGCTGTCGCCGCTGTTGAACACGCGCTTGAGGTAAGTGCTCTTGTCGCTGTCCAGATAGTCGTACACCGTTCCGACGTTGATTTGCGGTCCGGCGCAAACCGCCAGGGAAAAACCGCTCAAACCCAGCAGTACCCACAAACGTTTCATACTCTTGAACCTCATCACATAGAACACAAATCGGACACGCGCCATCGATACGTGGGCCATCAGACTTCCGAATCCCAGATCACGGTGACATTGCCGCGATAGGTCGACGCCACACCGGGTTGCAGCATGAATTCCATCTGATGTTGCGGGATCTCGAAGTGCAGAATTCCCGGCGCTCGATCTACATAAAAACCAGGTTGAAATTGCTGCGCATTGGCCGGTCCAGCCCTGAGTCGCCGGCGCTTGACCGGTTGCCCCGAAAGATCGGACAAACCGTTTGGCAGACTGACGCTGACTTGCAATTCGACCGAGCGTCTCGACACCGGATCAAGAATCACGCAGTCATAGGGGAAAGCATTGATTTCACACTCCAGCAGCATCTTGAAGCGCGACGATGCGGAGATATTGAATGTCTGGTCCCGAAACAAACGCACGGGTTTGCGCCCCGCGTGCAACCAGCTTTGCCAGCCGCCCGCCGGGACCAGTTGGACTTTCTCGCCTCCGGGAGGGATGTCGACTTTAAGGGTGTGCTGAACATCCAACACAAAATTCAGGGTCAGGTCGGGGTCGCTCGGCAGCATCACATCGCCCATATCGAAATCACCACCGGGACCAATGCGATAACTCACGTCTCCCGTATAGAGCCCGGATGACATCGTCAGCGGATTGGGGGTTTTAAGTTCATAGGAGAAGTCCAGGTAGTCATAAGTCATGGCCGGTATCGGAAAACTGGCAGTCTTGACGCAAGTCCCTTGGACAGGGGTCTTCCAGAAGAATCGGTAGTAATTGTCCGAATACATTCCGACACCACTGTAGGCACACGGAGGAGCCGCGTTTACCCAGCCTCCCCCCGGACCGCCCCACAAGGCGCGGTGCCCTTCAATGGCCGTCGCGGCACCTGTCAGATTGACCGCGGTATCACTGAGGATGTACCGGGAACCGAAGCCGGCAATACGCACCTCGACAGTTTCCGTTTCACCCGTTTCCCTGTTCGTCACCGTTAACGGACGCCACAGGGTCGGAATGCTGAACATCGCACTATTGCGCGGCGACGCATTAGGTTGCATGGGGCTCGCCGACTCGAAACTCATGGGCAGGCGAATGCTGAAGGTCTCGTTGTCCCGGCATTCACTGGGATAGTCGGCACAATAGCCACTGACCGGTGTTTTATTAACGAACAGATTGCGTTGCGGGTTGGCAGAATCCGGAGTGAACAGCGCCCGTATCTCCTGATTCACCGCCTGTGCGGAAGACGCCGCTACGACGGCCAGCATCCCCAGCCAGCGACCATGCCGTAGCATCGGCCGCAAACATGTAGTCGTTAGATTCATGATCACACTCTCTTGAACATCGGAATCCGCACCGTTCAACCTGCGGTGCGCCGGTTGGCAGTGGCATCCGCCAACGTGTCTGGCGAACACCGCAGATCACCGATCATCAGCACGTTGTTTTCGCTGCGGTGCTTGTCGACATCGAGGCGGAACTGGCACAGCAACTGGTCGGCGTGACGCACTTGCAGGGTGGGCGAGCCGGCATTCATTTCCATTGAGAAAAAGCCATCGACTTCGCTGACTCCACGGCTGGCGTGGTTGATGACGTGATGGCCTTTGAGCGGCTGTCCTTGCGGGTCGAGCAAGCGTCCGAGCACGGTCAGGGTTTTCATCACCCGGACCTTGCGGTACTCCACGCCGCCCTTGTTCAGGTGATAGCGCGTGCGCGCCGGTTCGATGCTCGCTGCCGGGACGTCATTGCCTTCGAAGTCGAAGCTCACCGAGCTGTTCTTGTAAGCGGTGAGCGGGATGAAATTGCGTCCGGGCCTCAAGGCCGCGCTGCCGCCGCTGAGGTCGTCGGCACGCAGCGCGATGCCGTCGATGTCGGACTCGACATCGACAATCATCCCGGCGCCGCGTCCTTGATGTTGACTGGTCAACGCCATGCGCTGCGCTCCAACGACAAGCGTGCTGTCGAGGTTCACGCCGCCGGTGAAATTGTTGTTGAAGGATGAACGCTGAATGAACCCGTCACCATTGATGGCATCGGTGCGAAAGTTCGCCAGACTCGACAAACCGACACCGTAGGTATCGGTGAGCGCAGTCACCGATACGCTCTGTAGCACATGGTCTTGCAGGTCCTTTCGGAAACCCAGGGAGGCGTTATTGTCACGGCTGCCATCACGGGCGGTGCGGCTGCCGATGCTGCCGGAAATCTGCTGCCCCGGACTGCCCAGCGCCATGTTGATGCTCAGGTCGACCCCGCGATTGCGCGCGTCACCACTGCTGTAGCTGCCGGGACGATCGAACAGCGAGAGCCGCCAGTTGGCATCGCTGCCGAACAGAACGGTGCGTTGGGTCCACCCCAGATCCACGCCGACGCCCTCTACGTTGCCGTCGCTGTGGGACACCCGGGCATTGAGCGAGCTTTTGCGACTGACCCGGTGGTTAAGCGCCAGTGAAGAATTGCTGGTCTGGCCGGTGAACACATTGCGCTGACGGACGCGGGTGCCGTCGGGCAATGTGTCGTAGGTGTTGGTGGTGTCGAGCCAGCTGCGATTGTGGCTGATCACCAGGCTGCCGGCGCCATAGTTGTACAAGCCTTGAAAATCGGCACCGGTGCCGTGGTCTTCGGTCTGGTACAGGTTGGCGTAGAGGCTGACGCTGTTGGCCAGGCTCCAGTCGATGGAGCTGCCGTACTGCAGCTTGTCGCTCACCTGGCGCGTCGACAGCCCGAGAATCACTCGCGGGTGCAGCAAGTAATTGAATGACGCCCCCACCGTCGCATCGCCGCTGTTCTGCTCATCCCAATTACTCAGCAATTTGCTTTCTTGTCCGGCAAACAGGTTGTAGCGCCAGCGTTCATCGTGGTTGCGCCAATTGTTCGGCTTGTAAATCAACTCCTGGGTGGTCGATGTGGCCTGGCCATCTTCGATCAATCGCACTTCCACTTCGTAAATGCCACCGGGCAACGGGCGGGTGTCGAGGGTTTGCAAACCCGCCGGAACCGACTGGGTATTGATCAGCAGACCGTCGCGGAAAATTTCCACGGAACCCTGACGGTTCGCCGTGACATAAATCGGATAAACGCTGGGTTTCGGGCTGTCGATCGCCAGGCTGTCGGAACTGCCGTACATCACTCCGACCGCGGTATCGGGACTGGTGCCGAATGAACGGGGTTGTCGGGTCAGGCCTTCGGAGTTGGGAGTGAAATAACCCAACCGGAAAAAGCTGCCCTCCAGCTCACGCTGGGTATAGAGCTCATGCACCGCGTGATAGGTCTTGTCATCCGGTCCGCCCAGACGCGCCAGTTGCATGTTGAACGTCTGGCTCCAGTTGCCCAGGCTGCCGCTGGCCTCCAGGCCAAAACGACCGCCCAGATCCTGGTCCTGGCCGCCGTTGAGATTGAGCTGGTTACGCACCATCAGGCCGCTGCTGCCGCCCTCGGGTTGATCGTAGAAGCGCTTGGCTTCGCTGTCGCGCTCGGCATTTTCGGTGATGACCGACAGCAGTGAATTTTCAAGGTTGTAGTGAACCGCCAGCATCTGCTCCGGGCATTGACTGGTGCAGGTGCCCAGCGTCACGCCGGGCTTGAGAATATCGGCCCAGGTATCGCGTTCACTCGCGCCATAGTGGCTTTCGCTGGTATCGGTGAAATCGAGCAACGTCACCCGATCATCACGGGACAACACAATCATCGCCTCACCGAGGGGCTGTTGATCGAGTTCAATCCGAACGGCCAATGGAACATCGAAGAAATGCTCCTCGAACTCTGCCGGCAGCCCCTTGGCCTGAGCCAGCAAACTTCGCGGCGTATTATCAACAGACGTGGGCGCCGCAAATGCACTGCTACATAACAGCAGCGCAAGCGCCGCCGCGATGGGCGTCATCGGGAACATGAACGGATACTCTATTTACAAATAAGTTAAATCCCGACCGACAACTTTCAGCGTTGCCGGCCGGTCACGTCACTTAAGCAAGTCAGCGCTTATGACTCTTGAACAGTTCAAGGAATAACAGGAGTAACAGGAGGAACAGCGTCGAACATCATAGTGACGGCACCGGTGTAATCACCTGGCGCAAAGGTGGTGCCAAGCGCCTTGATGTTGAGTGGGGCACGGTAGTTGGCGTTCGATTCGGTTTCGCCAACCACCATTTGCGGAGTCGTCGTGAGGACTACATTGTTGAGCGCTACTTGCAGGCCAATCTGGGTGGCACCTGAGATCAGCTTCGGCACACTTTCAAGGCTGGCGTGCACCGAGCCATTGTTGTTGCGTACATCAAAGAAACCGTTGACCTCATCCATGGTGCCCTTGCTTGGCGCGTAGTCCATTCTCTGATCCTTATTGACCAGGTCCGGATCGACCGGAACCACGTAGAAACCGTTGGTCGGTACATGCGCGACAAGGTTGATGGAATGACGGGCTTCACCCGCGGCAAATACGGCGGAAGAACTCAGAGCCAAAACAGCCAAAGGAGCAGCGAACGCGATTTTCTTGAACATCTTTCAGTACCTGTTTTTTTAAAAGGATGAAGTGCTGAAAGCTCATACTGAGTAAAACTGTCACGAGCAGCTATTTGCCCAGCTGAACTTTCAACGCCGAGAGATGATCGATCAATTTATCTGGAAAGTAAGCAGGCAAATTCCTGCAAATGCGTAGCTGAAGTGCTACGACCCTAGAAAGAAAAAACCGGAAATAACTATAAAATTGATGTATGGATGTAAGAGAGAGACTACAAGCAGCGTTTCCCTGCACTGTAGGTTAAGTTTCTAAAAAAGTAACTTCTGTAAGACTAATACCACACTCCCCATAAACAATAGACGAAAACATGATATTAGAGACTTAACACTAATTTCTGCGTTTTCACCTGCACTAATGACTACTTTTTTTAGGATTTTGGCGCTTTAGTCGCGACGACCAGTCGCGAACCTCGGATCTGCCGTTGGTCAGAAGGTCTTGCCCTGTTGATAAGATATATCTTAAGTTGTATCTAAACACGACAAGAGAAGGAAAAAATGAGAGACCATCATTCCCCCCACCGCGAACACGGCGACGGTCGCGACGGTTTTGAAAAACGCCCCGCCCGCGAACGCGGTGGTCGCGGGCCTCGAGTATTCGCCCCCGGCGATCTCAAATTACTGCTGCTGGCGCTGATCGCCGAACAGCCCTGCCATGGTTACGACTTGATCCGCCAGATCGAAGGCATGTTCGACGGGGCTTACAGTCCCAGCCCCGGCGTGATTTATCCGACCCTGACGTTTCTGGAAGAGAGTGAAATGATCCAGGGCGACGCCGAGGGGGGAAAAAAACGCTACAGCATCACCGACGCCGGACGTCTGTCTTTAAGTGAACAAGCGATTGCCCTGGACGGCGTACGCATGCGTATCGAAGTCAGCAAGCGTTCGCTGCGCGGCCATGATCGCCCGGCCGAAATTCACGAAGCGGTACACAACCTGCGCCATGCCTTGCATATGCACCATGGTCGCTGGAGCCCGGAGGAAATCCATCGCGTGGCCACCCTGCTCAACAACACCGCCAAAGCCATTGTCGACGGCCCCGCCGTTCAAGCTGCCCAGGAGAAAGCGAATGACTGAAGTGATCGCGCAAACCATTCACCGCGTCATGCACGAGATCAAACGCCGTCGTCTGGAAGTATTGCGGGTGGTCGACCTGACTCCGCGGATGCGCCGAATTACCTTGGGCGGGGCTGAATTTGCGGGCTTCGTCAGTCTCGGCACCGACGATCACGTCAAACTGCTGTTCCCACAGAACGCCGCAGAACAGGCCGCACTGGAAACACTGGTGCTCGGTGCTGGCAAGGACAACGGACCAATGCCGGCCATGCGCGACTACACCCCGCGCCGCTACGATCTGGATTCACTTGAGCTGGACATCGATTTCGTATTGCACGGCGATGGCCCTGCCGCGACCTGGGCCGAGCAGGCCAAACCCGGGCAGTTCCTGCACATCGGCGGGCCACGGGGTTCGATGATCGTGCCGGACATCTTCGACAGCTATCTGTTGATCGGCGACGAGACCGCCCTGCCCGCCATCGCCCGCCGCCTGGAAGGCCTTGCAGCCAACCGCCGTGCGCTGGTGATTGTGGAAGTGGAAAACGGCAAGGAACAGCAACGCCTGGAAAGCGCCGCGCAGATCGATTTGATCTGGGTGCTGCGTGAAGGTGGCAAAAATAACCTGCTGACCACCGTGCAGCACATCAAGGTGCCCGGTGGCAGTCTGTATGCGTGGGTGGCGACGGAGTCCAAGGTGTCGCGGCAGATCCGTCGGGTATTGCTTGATGAGCACGGGCTGGACGAGCAGTTCGTAAAAGCCGTTGGCTATTGGCGTCTGGAGGACAGCGACGAGGAATAACCGTCTCTCTCTCGGGCCCCTTCGCGAGCAAGCCCGCTCCCACACTGAATCGAGTTGCACACAAAAAATGTGTCCACCGGAGATCAAATGTGGGGGCGGGCTTGCTCGCGAAAGCTATTTCAGACTCGCTACCGGTCCAAGCCTGTGCCAAGTCGCCCCTTCCACCGATCCAATCCAATCACCAGCAGCGCAATCACCACAAACCCCACCAATAACCCGCCGGCATTGATGAACACCTGTGGATAACCCAGCTTGTCGACATCAATGAACGGATAGGGATAAACCGCCAGCAGATGCCCGCGCCATAACGCATAGCCGAAGTACCCCAGCGGGTAGATCACCCACAACGCAATATGCCGCAGGCGCAACGTACCTTTGGGCACGCAGCACCACCAATAAGCCAGAAACAACAATGGCATGACGTCATGCATCAGCTCATCAGCCAGCCATTGCCAGCCTTCGGGATGCCACAAATGGCGCAACAGCAGGCTGTACGCCACACCGACCACAGCGATGCTCACCGCAATCCCACTGCTCACCCATGGCTGCAAAAACCAGCGCCGCGCCGCCGACTCTCGGGACGTCAGTTCGCAGGTCAGCACCACCGCCACCAGCGTATTGGTCAGCACAGTGAAAAAACTGAAAAAACTCACCAGCCCGCCCAGCAGACTGGCCGCGACAGTCCAGCGTAAGTAAAGAATCAGGTACAGCTGAATGGTTAAGCCCGTCCAGCCCAAAACCGCAGCCACGGCAACACAACGACGCCTCGCGGCAGAACCTGGCGTCGAGGGTATGACCATGCTCAGACCGGGCGCTTGGTGCGCATCAGCTTCACATACAGGCGTTCGACCTTCTCCCGCGCCCATGGGGTTTTACGCAGGAATGTCAGGCTCGACTTGATGCTCGGGTCACTCTTGAAGCAGCGGATGTCGATACGCTCGGCCAGCCCCGACCATTCGTAGTGTTCAACCAGGGCGTTGAGGATCTGTTCCAGCGTCACGCCATGCAGCGGGTTGGGGTTCTGTTCGGTCATGCCGGGCCTTCGAGCGATGAAAGGATTGGAAGCCGCGCACCTTAGCGGAGGCCTTCGTGCAGTGGAAGGGCCCCGGACAAGGGCATTCGTCATAGGCTGAATTAACTGTAGGCGAGTTGGACAGCCTCTGAGGACAAACGTCAGGCGATAGCGCCGTCGACTCAGTAGTAACGTCGCGGGTCCGAATCGATCAGGCTGGCCAGCTTGGTCAGGGCAAATCTCAATTCGTCCTGACTGGTGGGCGACATCAATACCAAACGCACGCAGCGGGTCATTGCGCTACGTTCGGCCTGGAACTGGGTACCACTGAGGACCAACACGCCATTGGCACGGGCCAGCATGGTGAATTCATCGCTGGTCCAAGGCTCGGGCAGCGTCAACCAGATGTGGTAGGAGTACGGCTGAGTCTTGAGTTCGAAATTGGCGAATATTTCCTGAGCGATCGCCTGCCGCCCGGCGGCTTCGTTGCGCTGAATACGGATCAGCTTTTTATCCAACCCCTCGGTGATCACGTTGCTGGCCAACTGGGCGGTCAACGGCGACGGCATCCAGACGCTGCTGCGCACCATCGAGGTCAGGCGCGACAACAGTTTCGGCGGGCTATAGAGATAGCCGATCCGCAAGGCCGGCATGATCGACTTCGACAGGCTGGTGAGGTACACCGAACGATCCGGCGCGAACGCCGACAGCGGTTTGATCGATGGGTCGGTGGCCAGAAAACCGTAGATGTCATCGTCCAGGATGATGAAGTCGAACTCCTCGGCCAACGCCGCGATTTGCGCCCGACGCTTTTGCGACATGATCGCGGCCGTCGGGTTCTGGCAGGTCGCCACACAGACCAGCATCGCCGGTTTCTCACGTTGGCACAGTTCGCGCAGCGCTTCGGGAATGATGCCTTCATCGTCCATTGGCACGCCACGCAGACGTCGTTCCAGACCATGGGCCAGGGAAATGATGCCGGGGTAACAAAGCGCCTCGCAGAGCACCAGATCACCGGCATTGGTCAACGCACTCATCGCGACCATCAAACCATGCTGCGCGCCTGCGGTGATCACCACTTGCTGCCATTGCGCATCGGGCAATGAATGGCGCAGCCATTGCGCACCCGCCTCGCGATGAGCCGGATGCCCGCCATCGGGGGCGTAATCGAGGGCACGGGCAAAATCCGTGCTCTTGGCCATGCCCACCAATGCGTCGCGCAACCAGTATTCCAGGGTTTCGCTGTAAGGCTTGATGATCGAAAGATCCAATAATTCGGACTGCCCCAGATTCAGCGGGGCGGCATTGTTGCTGGCCGGCAACTCCAGTTGCTTCTGGTTGAGCACATAAGTGCCACGCCCCACTTCCCCCTGCACCAGACGCCGCCGTTGGGCTTCACTATAGGCCCGGCTGATGGTACCCGGCGTGACATTCAGCGTGGTGGCCAGTTCCCGCAAGGTCGGCAGACGATCACCTTCGTTCAACACGCCATTGCTGATATCGCGCGCCAACGCGTCGGCAATCGACAAATACATCGGCTGGCCGAACTCGTTTAGCTGAGGAACCCACATGAATGATCGCTGCCCATCGTAGAAATGATGAATATCCGAGCATATCACAGGGAAGTTAGGCAACTTATAAATCGACCCAATCGACGAATTGAGTCGATTGATGCGACGATTGAATCGAGCAACACTTTTTGGACAAAATTTTCACACGAATATTATTTCCTTAACAGACAAATAGTTAGCTTAAAAAAGCTGATGTTATAAACACGACCAGCAAAAAAACATTTCCTCACAACCTCTCGCGCTATTGAATCAACTCAATTCATTCAAATACACTCATCTCGAATCGAATCAATCGACTCAATCCCACGCCTGAATCACCACGTGCCAGCCACGCCAAGTCGAGACATCATGGACACACTCAGAAAGGATCTATCCCTATCAGCGATCATCGCAGGCCTCATTGCCGTGATCATTTCCTATGCCGGCCCGCTGATCATCGTGTTTCAGGCGGCTCGGGAAGCGCACCTGCCCGATGATCAAGTGTCGTCCTGGATCTGGGCCATTTCCATCGGCAGCGGCGTGACCGGCCTGTTGTTGAGCTGGCGTCTGCGGGTTCCGGTGATTACGGCTTGGTCGACACCGGGCGCAGCGTTGCTGGTGTCGATGTTGCCCACGGTCTCCCTGCCCCAAGCCATCGGTGCCTATGTGGTGGCTTCGGTGATTATCGCGGTGATCGGCCTGTCCGGCGCGTTCGATAAACTGATGAGCCGCCTGCCCAAAGCCATCGCCGCCGCCATGCTCGCCGGCATCCTGTTTCGTTTCGGCGCCGAACTCTTCACCTCGATCAAGCTGCAGCCGGCGCTGGTGCTGTCGATGATCGCGGCGTACCTGATCTTCAAACGCTTTTCACCGCGCTACGCCATTCTGTCGGTATTGATTGTCGGCTGCGCCGTGGCGGCCTCGTTCGGTGAACTCAACAGCGGATCAATCAGCATCGATGTCGCACACCCGATTTTCATTGCCCCTGAGTGGAGTTGGCACGCGATCATCAATATCGGCCTGCCGCTGGCCCTGGTCACCCTGACCGGGCAATACGTGCCGGGCATGGCGGTGATGCGCACCTCGGGCTACAACACCCCGGCGCGCTCGATTATTTCGGTCACGGCCATCGGTTCAATCTTGATGGCGCCATTCGGCTCCCATGGTCTCAATCTCGCGGCCATCACCGCCGCGATCTGCACCGGCCGCGAAGCCCATGAAGATCGCGACAAGCGTTACATCGCCGGGATCGCCTGCGCGGTGTTCTACATTCTGATGGGCACCTTCGGCGCGACCCTGGCCTCGGTGTTTTCTGCCTTGCCCAAAGAGCTGATTGCCTCCCTCGCCGGCCTGGCCCTATTCGGGGCGATCAGCGCCGGGCTGACCGGCGCCATGGCTGACGAGAAGCAACGTGAAGCGGCGCTGATCACCTTCCTGGTCACCGCCTCGGGCATGAGTTTCCTGGGGCTGGCCGCTGCATTCTGGGGGCTGATCTTCGGACTCGTGGCGCATTTCGTACTGACCTATACCAGGCAAAGCAAAGCCACCGCCGTCACCGAGGGCAGTCGACCATGATCGTTCGTTACGACTCCATTGTGGTCGGCGGCGGACTGTCACACGCATCACCGCATCTCGCGCCAGCCTGCGTGGCCGAAGCACTTATCCAAGGAATGACTCCATGAGCCTGCACAATTTCGACCCTGTCATCGCCCGCCTGATCAGCAGTGAACGCAACCGTCAGGAAACCCATCTGGAGCTGATCGCTTCGGAAAACTACGTCAGCGAAGAAGTGCTGGAAGCCCAGGGTTCGGTGCTGACCAACAAGTACGCCGAAGGCTACCCGGGCAAGCGCTATTACGGTGGTTGTAAAGTGGTCGACGAAATTGAAAGCCTCGCCATCGAACGCGCCTGCAAACTGTTTGGATGCGACTACGCCAACGTCCAGCCGCACTCTGGCTCGCAAGCCAATCAGGCGGTGTTTCTTGCGGTGCTCAACCCCGGTGACACCCTCTTGGGCATGTCCCTGGCCCATGGCGGGCACCTGACCCATGGCGCCTCGGTGAACTTCTCCGGCAAGTTCTACACCGCGCACACTTACGGTCTGGAAAAATCCAGCGAAACCCTCGACTACGCCCAGATGGAAGCCCTGGCCCGGGAACACCGACCGAAGATGATCATTGCGGGTGCCTCGGCGTATTCCAGGACCATCGACTTCCAGCGTTTTCGCAACATCTGCGATGAAATCGGGGCCTACCTGATGGTCGACATGGCGCACTACGCCGGGCTAGTCGCAGCCGGCCTGTACCCCTCGCCGGTTGGCATCGCCGACTTCGTCACTTCGACCACGCACAAAACCCTGCGCGGGCCTCGGGGTGGCCTGATTTTGGCCAAACGCGAATACGCGGCGCTGCTCGACAAGACGATATTCCCGGTTTATCAGGGCGGGCCTCTGATGCACGTCATCGCCGCCAAGGCCGTGGCGTTCAACGAAGCCCTCGGTGATGAGTTCAAGCACTATCAGCAACGCGTCATCGACAATGCCAGGATCATGGCGGACATCCTTACGCGGCGAGGCCTGCGGGTGGTGTCAGGGGGCACCGACTGCCACATGTTCCTGCTCGATCTGCGCGCGAAGAACATCACCGGCAAAGAGGCCGAGGCGTTGTTGGAAAGTGCCCACATCACCTTGAACAAGAACGCGATTCCCGACGATCCGCAAAAACCTGCGATCACCAGCGGCATTCGCATTGGCACACCTGCCCTGACCACACGGGGCTTCGGTGAAGCCGAATGCGCCGAAGTGGCCAACCTGATTGCCGATCTGCTTGAGCAACCGACCAATGCGGTACTGCTGGAAAAAGTCCGCCGACGGGTGATGCATTTGTGTGAATGCTTTCCGGTCTATCTATTGACTTGACGGCACTGAAACAGGCGGGGCGGACGCTTTAGTCCGCCCTTTTTTTGCACGGCCAGATACTGCGGCGACAGGTCGCAGCCGACTGTTACCAAATCCGAAATGATCCATGTCAATAAAAGCCCTTTCTCTATGTGTTACAGGACATTATCCTTACGCCCGTCCTGCTGAAACGCTTCTCCTCTGCTTCATCCCGCAGTGTTCAGCCCCCCCCTTTAAGAAAAAAGACCAAGAACTTCTTCTCTATGCCTGATTTTCATACTCCGCGAGACAGCGCTGTCTTGCTCCCTGTGGCCAGTCGAAAAGCCCTGAACCTGATCGGTGGGTTCACCGCATTGAGCCTCGCCACCTGCACCCAGGCTGCACCGGCCTTCGATAGCGATTCGCCGTGGATGCTGGGCGACTGGAACGGCACGCGCACCGAACTTTCGGAAAAAGGCTACGACTTCAAGGTCGATTACACCGGTGAAATGGGCAGCAACCTGCACGGCGGCTACGACCATGACCGCACTGCTCGCTACAGCGACCAGTTCGGCTTTGGCACCCACCTGGACTTGCAGAAGATTCTCGGCTGGGACGACGCTGAAGTTCAGCTGACCATCACCGAGCGCAACGGCAACAACATCAGCAACGACCGGATCAACGATCCGCGGGTCGGCGGTTTCACCTCGGCTCAGGAAGTCTGGGGCCGTGGCCAGACCTGGCGCCTGACGCAGATGTGGTATCAGCAGAAATTTTTCGATCAGAAGCTCGATATCAAAGTCGGCCGCTTCGGCGAGGGCGAAGACTTCAACAGCTTCCCCTGCGACTTCCAGAACCTGGCGTTCTGCGGCTCCCAGGTCGGCAACTGGGTGGGCGACATCTGGTACAACTGGCCGGTCAGCCAGTGGGCGATGCGCGTCAAATATCACCTGACGCCGGAACTGTACGCGCAAGTCGGCGCTTACGAGCAAAACCCGTCCAATCTGGATCGCGACAACGGCTTCAAACTCAGCGGCAGCGGCACTCAGGGCGCGATCCTGCCGGTGGAACTGGTCTGGAGTCCAAAACTCAATAGCCTGCCGGGTGAATACCGTGCCAGTTATTACTACAGCAATGCCAAGGCCACCGATGTCTACAAGGACAGCCATGGTCAGCCGGCAGCCCTGAGTGGCGAGGCTTACCGCAGCGCATCGAGCAAGCACGGCGTGTGGCTCGGTATTCAGCAGCAGTTGACCAGCCGCGCCAGTGACAACTCACGCGGGTTGAGTGTGTTCGCTAACGGCACGATGCACGACAAAAAGACCAACGCCATCGACAACTATGTCCAGGCCGGCGTCGTCTACAAAGGCTTGTTCGATGCTCGCGCCAGAGACGATATCGGTTTTGCCCTGGCCCGTGTGCACGTCAATCCGGCCTACCGCAAGAACGCCGAGGCCACCAATCAGGCCCGTGAAGTCTTCGACTACGACGACCCATCGTTCCTGCCGCCGCAAGACACCGAATACAGCGCCGAACTCTATTACGGCGTGCACGTCACCAACTGGCTGACCGTGCGCCCGAACCTGCAATACATCCGCCACCCCGGTGGCGTGGACAAGGTCGATGACGCGCTGATTGGCGGGATCAAGATCCAGTCGTCTTTCTAATTAAAACCACAAGACCTGTGGGAGCTGGCTTGCCTGCGATGGCGGTGTGTCAGCCGACACCTTTGCCAACTGACACACCGTCATCGCAGGCAAGCCAGCTCCCACAGGGATTGCATTAACCGCACACCTTTCTTAACTGAACCCTGCCCGCACAAGATCGTCATCTACAGTGAACTTGCGCGGGACTACTTAAAACGTCACGGAGAACCACACTATGAGCGCTGATGGTGCTTTCAGTCGAAGCCGTCTGCTGCCGAGCCTGCTCGGTATCGTGCTTCTACTAATGGGCCTGGCCTTGCTGGCCGGGGGGATCAAGCTGAGCATGCTCGGCGGCTCGCTGTATTACCTGCTGGCCGGTATCGGCCTGATGCTGACCGGGGGGCTGCTGCTTGCCGACCGTTATGCGGCGCTGAGCCTGTACGCGGTGGTGCTGTTCGCCAGTACGGTCTGGGCACTGTGGGAAGTCGGTCTGGACTGGTGGCAACTGGTGCCACGTCTGGCGCTGCTCTTTGCCCTTGGTATCGTCATGCTGCTGCCATGGTTTCGTCGCCCATTGCGTACCGGCGAATTCAACCCGGTCGGCACCGGCGTGCTGAGCGCTGCCGTGGTCATCGCCGGTATCGCCGCGCTGGCCAGCCTGTTCACCAACCCCGGTGAAATCAAAGGCGAACTGGATCGCGACGCCGTGCCTGGCATGACCAACACTGCCCCGGCCATGCCCGATGGCGACTGGAACTCCTACGGCCGCAGCGCCCATGGCGATCGCTACTCGCCACTGGCGCAGATCACGCCGCAGAACGTCAGCAAACTGGTGCCCGCCTGGACCTACCGCACCGGCGACCTGCCTGGCCCGAACGACCCGGGCGAAACCACCGCCGAAAACACCCCGCTCAAAGCCAACGGCATGCTTTATGTCTGCACGCCGCACAGCCAGGTGATCGCGCTGGACCCGGACACCGGCAAGGAACTCTGGCGTTTCGATCCGAAGCTCTCCACGCAAAACGCGGCGAACTTCAAGGGTTGGGCACACATGACCTGCCGTGGCGTGACCTATCACGATGACGCCGCCTACGCGTCCGAGCAGAGCCCTACCGGCACTGCCAACGCGCCAGTGACCAGCGTCTGCCCGCGCCGGATCTTCCTGCCGACCGCCGACACTCGTCTGATCGCCCTGAACGCCGACACCGGCAAAATGTGCGAAGACTTCGGCAACGGTGGCCAGGTTGACCTGACGACTAACATCGGTGAATTCACCGCCGGCGGTTATTACTCCACTTCGCCACCGGCGGTCACCAAAGACCTGGTGGTGATTGGCGGCCACGTCACCGACAACGTTTCCATCGACGAGCCAAGCGGTGTCATCCGTGCGTTCGACGTGCACACCGGCAAACTGGTATGGAACTGGGACAGCGGCAACCCGGACGACACCACGCCGATTGCCGAAGGCAAGGTCTACACCCGCAACTCGCCGAACATGTGGTCCATCTTCAGCGTCGACGAAAAACTCGGCATGATTTACCTGCCGATGGGCAACCAGACCCCGGACCAGTTCGGTGGCGCGCGCACCCCTGAATCGGAACTGCACGCCGCCGGCCTGACCGCGCTGGACATCGCCACCGGCAAGGTGCGCTGGCACTTCCAGTTCACCCACCATGACCTGTGGGACATGGACGTCGGTGGCCAGCCAACCCTGATGGACCTGAAAACCGCAGACGGTGTGAAACCGGCGGTGCTCGCGTCCACCAAGCAAGGCAGCATCTACGTACTGGACCGCAGCAATGGTCAGCCGATCGTGCCGATCAAGGAAATCCCGGTGCCGCAAGGCGCAGTGGAAGGCGACCACACTTCGCCGACCCAACCGATGTCCGACCTGAACTTCGTGCCGCCGACCCTCAAGGAACGCGACATGTGGGGCGTGACCCCGTTCGATCAGATGCTCTGCCGGATCGACTTCAAATCCCTGCGTTACGACGGCATGTTCACCCCGCCGTCGCTGCAAGGCTCGCTCGTTTATCCCGGTAACTTCGGCGTGTTCGACTGGGGCGGCATCTCGGTTGACCCGGTGCGTCAGATTGCGTTCGTGAACCCGAGCTACATGGCGTTCAAATCGAAACTGATCCCGGCCGCCGAAATCGCCAAACAAGGCCCTCGCGTCAGCGAAACCGAAGGCGTGCAGCCCAACAAAGGCGCGCCTTACGGCGTGATCCTCGAAGCCCTGCTGTCGCCAATGGGCCTGCCTTGCCAGGCACCAGCCTGGGGTTACGTGGCGGCGGTCGATTTGACCACCAACAAAACCATCTGGATGCACAAGAACGGCACCGTGCGCGACAGCTCGCCGGTTCCGATCCCTCTGAGCATGGGCGTACCGAGCCTGGGCGGGGCCTTCACCACTGCCAGTGGCGTGGCCTTCCTGAGCGGCACCCTCGACCAGTACCTGCGCGCCTACGACGTGAAAAACGGCAAGCAACTGTGGGAAGGTCGCCTGCCAGCCGGCGCGCAAACCACACCGATGACCTACACCGGCAAAGACGGCAAGCAATACGTGCTCGTTGTTGCTGGCGGTCACGGATCGCTAGGCACCAAGCAAGGTGACTATGTGATTGCGTACAAACTGTCGGAATAAGCGGTAGCGGCAGTAAAACGAAAGGCGACTCCTGAGAGGGGGTCGCCTTTTTTGTGCTCGATTGTTTCAGGTCACCCATCCCCTGTAGGAGCTGCCGAAGGCTGCGATCTTTTGATCTTGTGTTCTTGAAGACGCCGGAAGATCAAAAGATCGCAGCCTTCGGCAGCTCCTACAGACGTGGTGAATTTTTGAGAACTTTCCGACATGTTTTGACGGTTGTCGCTCGGAAGTGGGGTGGATAGGCTTTGGGAGTTGCTGCAAATCAGCGATCGGGCGTCGCGGCCTGAATTTTTACTTGGTGCTTTTCCATTTCCTATTTGGAGCATCGCCATGTCTACACCAGAAACCGACAACGTTTCGCCCTACGAATCCAACGATTCAAAGAAATTCCACGAAGCCGCTAACCGCGCGCTCGATCACTACCTCAACCCATCCGCCCTCAAAGCCCCCGTGGCCCGCAAGCCGAGCACGATGTATATGATCGCGCCGGATATCAAAGACGAAGACCTGCTGGCCCACACCTGTGAATCGTTGGCCCAGGCCAGTGTGATGGCGAGTGATTTTGCAGGGTATCTGGAAGGGCCGCACCGGCACACGGCGATGGCGATTCAACAGATCGTCATGCTGGCCGAACTGGCGGTGAACCGGATGCTGGATAACGTTGCCATCCCAAAAACTGCGCCACACAGCTAGTCCCTGTAGGAGCGAGGCTTGCCCGCGAAGACGGCCTGACATTCAACATTGATGTCGCCTGACACGCCGCCATCGCGAGCAGGCTCGCTCCCACAGTTGAACCGGGTACATCTGCAAGAGATTGGTCGGCTATCAGGCCGCCTTCGCGGGCAAGCCTCGCTCCTACAAGTGGGTCGGCGTATGTCTGAAAGAGATTGGTCGGCTGTCAGGCCGCCAAGACCTGTCAAAACCCTGAACACACAAGCTGAAATATCCAGGCCCATTGAAACCACCCCCCACCTGCCCCATCTAAGACCCATACCCTATTGCGCAGGTGCCCCATGACCGACCAGCAAGAATTCCCCGAAGACACGAGCGAATACGCCGAAACAGACAACGTCGAACACCACTCCACCGGCAAAGGCCTCGCCCTGCCTGGCCAGAACCTGCCGGACAAGGTCTACATCATCCCGATCCACAACCGGCCCTTCTTCCCGGCGCAAGTACTGCCGGTGATCGTCAACGAAGAGCCGTGGGCCGAAACCCTCGAACTGGTCAGCCAATCCGATCATCACTCCCTGGCCCTGTTCTTCATGGACGCTCCCCAGGAAGACCCGCGCCACTTCGATACCAAAGCCCTGCCGGAATACGGCACCCTGGTCAAAGTCCACCACGCCAGTCGCGAAAACGGCAAACTGCAATTCGTCGCCCAGGGCCTGACCCGGGTGCGTATCAAAACCTGGCTCAAACACCATCGCCCGCCGTATCTGGTGGAAGTCGAATACCCGCACCAGCCCACCGAGCCGACCGACGAGGTCAAGGCCTACGGCATGGCGCTGATCAATGCGATCAAGGAACTGCTGCCGCTCAACCCCCTGTACAGCGAAGAGCTGAAGAACTACCTCAACCGCTTCAGCCCCAACGACCCGTCGCCGCTGACCGACTTCGCCGCCGCGCTGACCTCGGCCACGGGCAGTGAGCTGCAAGAAGTGCTCGACTGCGTGCCGATGCTCAAGCGCATGGAAAAAGTCCTGCCGATGCTGCGCAAGGAAGTCGAAGTCGCGCGCCTGCAGAAAGAAATCTCCGCCGAAGTTAACCGCAAGATCGGCGAGCATCAGCGCGAGTTCTTCCTCAAGGAACAGCTCAAGGTCATCCAGCAAGAGCTGGGCCTGACCAAGGATGACCGCAGCGCCGACATCGAGCAGTTCGAGCAACGTCTGACGGGCAAGGTGTTGCCGCCTCAGGCGCAGAAACGCATCGAAGAGGAAATGAACAAGCTGTCGATCCTCGAGACCGGCTCACCGGAATACGCGGTGACCCGCAACTACCTCGACTGGGCGACTTCGGTACCGTGGGGCGTGTATGGCGAGGACAAACTCGACCTCAAACACGCGCGCAAGGTGCTGGACAAACACCATGCCGGCCTCGATGACATCAAGGACCGCATCCTCGAATTCCTCGCGGTCGGTGCCTATAAAGGCGAGATCAGCGGCTCCATCGTGTTGCTGGTGGGCCCGCCGGGCGTGGGCAAGACCAGTGTCGGTAAATCCATCGCCGAAACCCTGGGCCGGCCGTTCTATCGCTTCAGCGTTGGCGGCATGCGCGACGAAGCCGAGATCAAGGGCCATCGCCGCACTTACATCGGCGCGCAACCGGGCAAACTCGTCCACGCGTTGAAAGACGTCGAAGTGATGAACCCGGTGATCATGCTCGACGAGATCGACAAAATGGGCCAGAGCTACCAGGGCGACCCCGCCTCGGCGCTGCTGGAAACCCTCGACCCGGAACAGAACGTCGAATTCCTCGACCATTACCTGGATTTGCGTCTGGACCTGTCGAAAGTGCTGTTCGTCTGCACCGCCAACACCCTGGATTCGATTCCCGGCCCGTTGCTGGACCGGATGGAAGTGATTCGTCTGTCGGGCTATATCACCGAAGAGAAAGTCGCGATCGCCAAGCGTCACCTGTGGCCGAAGCAGCTTGAGAAAGCTGGCGTGTCCAAGGGCAGCCTGAGCATCAGCGACAACGCATTGAAAGCCTTGATCGACGGCTACGCCCGTGAAGCCGGGGTGCGGCAGCTGGAAAAAAACCTCGGCAAACTGGTGCGCAAGGCCGTGATGAAGCTGCTTGACGAGCCGAAAGCAGTAATCAAACTCGGCCCGAAAGACCTGGAAGCCTCACTCGGCCGACCGGTATTCCGCAATGAGCAAGTATTGTCCGGCATCGGTGTGATCACCGGGCTGGCCTGGACCAGCATGGGCGGCGCGACCCTGCCGATCGAAGCAACCCGTATTCACACCCTCAACCGTGGCTTCAAACTCACCGGGCAATTGGGAGAAGTGATGAAGGAGTCGGCAGAAATTGCCTACAGCTACGTCAGCTCCAATCTGAAGCAATTTGGCGGCGATCCGACGTTCTTCGACGAAGCCTTCGTCCACCTCCACGTACCGGAAGGCGCCACGCCGAAAGACGGCCCGAGCGCCGGCGTGACCATGGCCAGCGCCCTGCTCTCGCTCGCCCGCAACCAGTCGCCGAAAAAAGGCGTGGCCATGACCGGTGAACTGACGCTGACCGGGCATGTACTGCCGATTGGCGGGGTGCGAGAGAAAGTCATCGCGGCGCGTCGGCAGAAGATTTTCGAGTTGATTCTGCCGGAACCAAACCGTGGAAGCTTTGAAGAGTTGCCGGATTATCTGAAGGAAGGGATTACCGTGCACTTCGCCAAGCGCTTTGCGGATGTGGCGAAGATATTGTTCTGATAGTCATGTAGCGCCTGCACCGCCGCCATCGCGGGCAAGCCCGCTCCCACAGTGGTCCGGGGTGTTCACAAATCTTGTGTTCACCACAAAACCCTGTGGGAGCGGGCTTGCCCGCGATGACGGCGGCACTGACGACACCATCCCGGTCTGGCTGTCACACTTTGTCTCATCTTCAGTTATGCTCGCCGTTCGTCGTGAATGCCGGAGCCACTGATCTTATGTCCCCCACCCGCCTGTTGATCCCCCTCGCCCTCGCCCTGCTGAGCGCTTGCGCCACGCAATCGAAACAGAACGTGACCGTGGAAAAACAAAGCGAATGCCCGGCGAAGCTGCATAACGGGCAAAACCTGATCCTGACCCTGCCCAGCAACCCGACCACGGGTTACCGCTGGACGATTCAGGATTCGGCCGGTGGCGTGTTGCGCGGGCTCAGCCCCGAGGTTTACAGCAACCCGGAAGACGCCGGTGTCGTCGGCAGTGCCGGCCTTTCGACCTGGCGCTTCCAAGCCTTTGCCACCGGTACTGGCCGCTTGCGGCTGACGTATTCACAGCCGTGGGCACCGGAAGTACCGGCGGTAAAAACCTTCGACTGCGCCATCGCGGTTAACTGATCGTGGGTTGGCTGATTCTGGCGCTGATGGGCGCGGTGACCTTTCTGTATGGCCTGAGCGTGCATGCCGCGTTGCTATGCTTGCTGGTCAAACCGATGCCGGTGCTGGCCCTGCTCGGCTGGCTGCACGACGCGCCGCCCAGTGACTATCGGCGCTGGATCAGCCTGGGTTTGATTTTCTCCCTGATCGGCGATGTGTTGCTGGCATGGCCGGGGGATTTGTTTGTGTTTGGGCTCGGTGCGTTTCTGGTCGCGCATTTGGCATATCTGAAGGCTTATTTGAGCGATTGCCGGCATCTGGCGCTGTTGCCGTTGATCCTCGCGTTGAGCGTGGGCGCGGTGCTGCTGGGGATTCTGATTTCCAATGGCTTGGGACCGCTGCTGATCCCGGTGATCGTCTATGGGCTGGCCATCAGCGCCATGCTCTGGCGCGCCCTGGCCCGCCTCGGCACTGAGGTGCCCAAACGCTCGGCGCTGTTGGCGGCGGCGGGCGCGGTGGCGTTTGTGTTTTCTGACAGTGTGATTGGCATTAACCGATTTGTGATGCCATTCCATGCCGCGCCTTACGTGATCATTCTTAGCTACTGGCTGGGGCAGTGGGGGATTGCGGCGTCGGCGTTTTCGAAAAAAATGCCAACCGATTAAACCCGATTCTGAAAATTTCGCATCCGCAGCAACATAACCAATACATCCTACATAGCGAAAGGTCATATAAAACTATCAGATCTGACAGTACCCCCCCTTCACTCGCAAACTTATTATTTATGTGGCTTTACACAACCACACATCTAACGCAAGGAAGGACATTATGAGTTTTTTTACAAGCAAAAAACGTGGCGCTGCTGATCCGATTATCACTGTCAGTGCTGAAACACTGGCCACTGTTTCCAAACGTGTGAAACTTGAAAGCCAAATCATTGAGTTCGAAGCCGACCCTAACAGTAGCTCGATCGTATTTGCCACTCGTGCAAACACACAAGACTACTCGCGCACAAATAAAAAGGGCTTGGTACTGAAATTCGATAAAAACATTCAATCCGGCACTTACAACAATCAAGAAATCGTTGCGTACTATTTTGAAACAGCCAGTCGCCCAGGCCGTAGTGAATATGTAGAATTTCATGCGACAACTGGATCTTACACCGTAGAAGCAATCGAAAACAGTGATAAAAAACTGCATTATCAAATCGGCTTTGAATTTAAAGGCCTAAACGAAAGTAACGAAGAACTCCAGATCAAGGGTCAATCTACCTATATCGTGTTAATGAAAGCACTGTAATCACACTCTAAACCATGAATGGCGAAGTCTCGGCTACCGGGCTTAGCCATTCAATCATTCATCATTTAGTGTCTTCTCTACATCTGCTCCCTTACCTTCGCTGCTCAGAAGCCTCGCTGGACTTTCCCCACGCTTTATCAGACAACCCGCGCATCCCCCCGTCAATTTGGCTAAAATGCCGGCCTTTTCCACCTACGCCGCTGGAACCGCCGTGAGCAAAGAATCCGATCGCCTTTTCGCCCAGCCTTTGACCCAGGTGCCTGACTTCGCCTTTAACGAGGACGTGGTTCGGGTGTTCCCGGACATGATCAAGCGCTCGGTGCCGGGTTATCCGACCATCGTGGAAAACCTCGGCGTGCTCGCCGCGCAGTTCGCCCAGCCCAACAGCGTTCTCTACGACCTCGGTTCGTCCCTGGGCGCCGTGACTCAAGCGTTGCGCCGTCACGTGCGCACCGACGGCTGCCGCGTCATCGCTGTGGATAACTCCGCAGCCATGGTCGAGCGTTGCCGCGAATACCTCAACGGCCAGGACTCAATGTTCCAGGAGTTGCTGCCGGTGGAAGTGATCGAAGGCGACATCCTCGCTCTCAACTTCCAGCCGGCCTCGGTGGTGGCGCTGAACTTCACCCTGCAATTCATCGCCCCGGACCAGCGCACCGCGCTGCTCTCGCGCATCCGCCAATCGTTGTTGCCCGGTGGCGCGCTGATTCTCTCGGAGAAGCTGCGCTTCAACGACCCCGAAGAACACGCGCTGCTCACTGACCTGCACGTGGCCTTCAAACGCGCCAACGGCTACAGCGAACTGGAAATCGCCCAGAAGCGCAGCGCCATCGAAAATGTCATGAAGCCCGACAGCCTCGAAGAACACCGCGAGCGCCTGCTGGCCGCCGGGTTCTCGAAAGTCGTGCCGTGGTTCCAGTGTCTTAACTTTGCCTCGTTGATTGCCTTGCCATGATTGATCTGTCTCCCCTCGCCCGCCGTCTGGCCGGTACACCGCTGGCCGAATGGGCCAATACCCTGCAAGCACAACTCGACAAGAAAATGGAAAAAGGTCACGGCGACCTGGAACGCTGGCAGAGCGCGCTGGACGCGTTGCCGAAGATTCAGCCGAGCGAAGTCGACTTGCTCAACGGCCTGACACTGGACACCGATTGCGACGACGAAACCCGTGCGCAAATGCGTACTGCGCTGATGGGTTTGTCGCCGTGGCGCAAAGGGCCCTTCGACTTGTTCGGCGTGCATGTCGACACTGAATGGCGTTCGGACTGGAAGTGGTCCCGGGTGGCTCCGCACCTGGACCTGAAAGGCAAACGCATCCTCGATGTCGGCTGCGGCAACGGTTATTACATGTGGCGCATGCTCGGTGCCGGTGCCGACAGCGTGATCGGCGTCGACCCCAACTGGCTGTTCTTCTGCCAGTTCCAGGCCGTGCAGCGTTACCTGTCCGAGCCCAATGCCTGGCACTTGCCGTTTCCCTTTGAGGATCTCCCTCCCAATCTGGAAGGCTTCGACACGGTGTTCTCCATGGGCGTGTTCTATCACCGCCGCTCGCCGATCGAGCATTTGCTGGCGTTGAAGGATTGCCTTGTCAAGGGCGGAGAACTGGTGCTGGAGACGCTGGTGATCGAAGGCGATCAACAGCAGGTGTTGGTGCCGGAAGACCGCTACGCGCAGATGCGTAACGTGTGGTTCCTGCCATCAGTGCCCGCGCTGGAACTGTGGCTGCGCCGCGCCGGCTTCAGCGATGTGCGTTGCGTGGATGTGAGCGTGACCACGGTCGAGGAACAGCGCGGGACGGAGTGGATGAAGTATCAGTCGTTGAGCGACTTCCTTGACCCGCAAGATCACAGCAAAACGATCGAAGGGCTGCCGGCGCCGATGCGTGCCGTCATCGTCGCCCGCAAGTAGTCTCAATCTCCCAGACACCAGAAAAACCTGTGGGAGCGGGCTTGCTCGCGAATACGGACTAACATTCAACAGAGATGTTGACTGATCCACCGCTTTCGCGAGCAAGCCCGCTCCCACATTTGATGTGTGTTTTAGTCTGCTGGCTTGGCTCTACGGGCCTTGAAAAACTCAGTCAACACCGCGCTGCATTCTTCCGCCAATACCCCACCCTCATACAACACCCGATGATTCAAAAAGCCCTGGGTAAAAAATTGCCCCTGGCTCTGCACAATTCCGGCCTTGGGCTCCAGCGCGCCATACACCACCCGCGCGATCCGCGAATGCACGATCAGCCCGGCGCACATGCTGCACGGCTCCAGGGTCACGTAGAGCGTGCTGCCCGGCAGGCGATAGTTGCTGGCGGCCTGGGCGGCAGCACGGATCGCGACCATCTCGGCGTGGGCGCTGGGGTCGTTGCCGCTGATTGGGCAATTGAAACCGCGCCCGATGATTTCACCGTCCTGCACCAGCACCGCGCCCACCGGCACTTCGCCAAGGGCCGCGCCTTGAGCAGCGAGGGCCAGGGCTTCGCGCATGAAGTCGCGATCACGGCTGCGGTCGATAATCGCTGCGGGGCGAATCTGACGCATCACGCCACCTCGATGGCGGCCATCAGGCCGGTTTCCATGTGGTCGACCACATGGCAGTGGAACATCCAGACCCCAGGGTTATCCGCCACCAGCGCCACTTGCGCACGCTCGTTCTTGCCCAACAGGTACGTGTCGGTGAAGTACGGGATAACCTTGTGCCGGTTCGAGGCAATGACCTTGAAGCTCATGCCATGCAGGTGGATCGGGTGTTGATACTGAGTCATGTTCTTCAATTCGAAAATATAGCTTTTGCCCTTTTCGAGCTTGGCAATCGGCCGATCGGCGCAGGTCTTGTCGGTGATGTCCCAGGCCTTGCCGTTGATCTGCCACAGGCTTGGCGGCTTGCCGTTTTCGACATTGACCGACACTGAACCCACCCATTCAAAATTGAAGTTGAGTTTCTGGGCATTGGCCAGGTCCGGCTCGGCCACCGGGTTGGCGGGCAGCGCCGGCGGCCACTCGGTCGGCGCATCGGTGTTCGCTACTGAGCGGAAGGTGCCCAGGCGTACCGGGCCATTGCGCAGGGATAATTCTTCGCCGGCCGGCGGTGCCTTGATCGCCAGGCAAATGCGCATGCCAGGACCCAGCCAGTATTCCTTGCCCAATGGGCGCGGTGCAATCGGATTGCCGTCCAACGCGTAGATCTGCGCTTCGACGCCAGGAATGTTGAGGCGGTACGTCAGCGTGTTGTCGAGGTTGAGCAACCGTACGCGAGTGATCTGCCCGGCGGGCAAATCGATCACCGCTTGTGAGACGCCGTTGATGGTCGACAAGCCCCCCGCCGTGCCGCCACGGGCCGCTTCACGAGGAATGCTGAACGCTACGAAAGCACCCTCTTCATCGACGTGCCAGCTCTTGAGGCTCAAGGTCTTTTCGTATTTGAAACCGGTGGGCTCGCGCTCTTCGATAATCAACGGGCCGACCAATCCGCGACCCAGTTCTTCGCTGCTGTTCACGTGCGGGTGATACCAGTAGCTGCCGGCATCGGGCACGCGGAATTTATAGTCGAAGTACTCGCCCGGCAGCACTGGCAATTGCGAGACATACGGCACGCCGTCCATTTCCAGCGGCAGGCGGATGCCGTGCCAGTGAATGGTGGTCGCCACCGGCAAGTGGTTGATGAAGCGCACCCGCAGCCATTCACCCTGACGCACGCGCAATTCAGTGCCCGGCGCCGATGGGCCGAACGCCCAAGCCTGAGTCTTGTGCCCGGCCACCAGTTCGACGTCCAGCGGTGCGGCGATCAACTCATAGTCGTGGCCGGCGTCAGCGTCGGCCATTTTGCCCAGCCAGTAACGCGACGCGCCACCGGCCCCCACGCCAACCACCACAAGACCGGCCAGACCACCGAGTATTTGTCGACGGGTAAAGGACATGAACTCAACTACCTCACGTATCAGCGACAGGCACGAGGGCCTGCAAAAGGCGAATACGATACACCTGCGGTTGAGAAACAGTAAGGGCAGCGCGGCGGATGGTCACAGGCTGTGGCGAGGCCCTTTAAAAGATCGCAGCCTTCGGCAGCTCCTACGGGGTGTATACCGATCAAATGTAGGAGCTGCCGAAGGCTGCGATCTTTTAAGGCCCACACAGGTATGTCCTGATGAAATGCGATTGCAGGTTTTGGGACCGCTTCGCTGAACGTTATTGAGTCGCTGCTAATCAGCGAATCCCCCTACATCCATTTCCACCTTTCCCGACTTCTTTCCTGATCGATCCCCCGCAAAGTCCCCGCGCCTAATTTTCTGCCTACAGGATTGAAGTCTTCCCATATTTGGCGGTCTGCCTCGATTCCGTAGGAGCGAGGCTTGCCCGCGAAGGCGGTCTTACAGACGGTGAAATTTCTGGGCAAGGTCATCGGAAGTTTCCTTCAACTCGTAGCGGTTTCCATGAACTGGTGTGAAATGCGCTCCATCGATAGTCTTTGGCTGTCACTGCGAATGCAGTGGCAGGGTGTGCTCTGCGCCATTCCATTGCGCGATGGGTGTGATGTGCTGGATGTGATCCACTAACGTTGCTGAATGATCGTTCCCACGCTCTGCGTGGGAATGCAGCCCGTGACGCTCTGCGTCACATCGGTGTCTGGCTCGACAGCGGCGGTGTGGCTGGAACGCGGAGCGTCCCTTGAGGCGTTCCCACGCGGAGCGTGGGAACGATCACCGTGTAGAGTTGGCGACATCAGGATTGTCCGCAGCCCAGCGGGAGCAAGCTCCCTCGCCCCAGGCAAGCCCCCTCACCACAAAGGTCCGGTTATGGCTGAAGACCGGTGATCAGATGAACCACTCCATCCTCCAGCATCATCACTCCCGGCACCCCAGCCACCGTCAACGCCTGCCGATCCATTCGCGTCATATCCCGCAATTCCACCCGCACCCGGGTCAGCGCCACCGGCTGTTGCGACTTGAGGTTATCCACACCGCCCAGCGCGGCCACGACATTCGCGGCCAAACCGAAAACAGGCTGAGCCTCCACTTTCGGCTCATCCATCACCAAATCCGGCGTCAACGCTTTCCAGAACGCCCGCTGCATTTTCTCGAACATGCTCAGTTCTCCAGAATCAATGAAGTATCGACCGTCGCCTCATGGTGCAGCCGCAATGCCTCGCGTACCTGCTCGGCACTTTCCAGCCCCAGCACTTGCTGGGCGATGGCTTGGCAGTCCAGCAGATCCACTTCACGAACCGCCGCTTTGATCGCTGGAATCAACGGCACGCTCACCGACAGCTCATCCACGCCAAGCCCCAGCAACAGCGGCACCGCCAGTTTTTCCGAAGCCATGGCGCCGCACACACCGACCCATTTGCCATGGGCATGAGCGGCTTTCACGGTATTGGCGATCAGCCGCAGAACCGCCGGATGAAAACTGTCGGCTTGACTGGCCAGCCGTGGGTGATCGCGGTCCATGGCCAGGGTGTATTGGGTCAGGTCGTTGGTGCCGATGGAGAAGAAATCCACCTCGGGTGCAAACAGATCAGCCATCAGCGCCGCCGCCGGTACTTCGATCATGATTCCCAGTTTCGGCAGTTCGGTAAGCCCTAATGCCAGCGCCTCTTCTTCAAGCAGCTGACGAGCCAGCCGCAACTCCGACAGCTGCGCGACCATCGGCAGCATGATGTGCAGGCGCGCCGACCCGGCGCTGCTCAGAATCGCCTTGAACTGATCGCGCAACAGCTGCGGACGCTCCAGGCACAAACGAATCCCGCGCATACCCAAAAACGGGTTGGTTTCGCGCTCCATCGGCACATAGGCCAACGGTTTGTCACCGCCGACATCCAGGGTGCGCACCACCAGATTGCGCGCCGGCCCCAAGGCGCGGGCGATGGCACTGTAGGTGGATGCCTGCTCGTCATGGCTTGGCGCGTGATTGCGATCCAGATAAAGAAACTCCGAACGCAACAGACCGACGCCCTCACCGCCCAGCGTCATGGCCTGTTCGGCTTCGGCCAGCGAAGCGATATTGGCGGTGATTTCAAAGTGATGCCCATCACGGGTACAGGCGGCCAGTCCTGCATTTTCCAACTCGTATTGTTGGCGCTTCTTTTGTCGCTGACGATTGGCTTGCAGCTGCTCAATGGCGGCCAGCTCGGGATCCAGCTGCAACTCACCCTTGTCGGCATCGAGCAAAACCCGGGTGCCATTGATCAATGTCAGCACCTGAACCGGCAAGCCGCAGATCGCCGGCAAACCAAAGGCCCGCGCAAGAATTGCCACGTGGCTGGTGGCGCCACCGCCGACCGTCGCGAACCCCAGCACCTTGCGCGTGTCCAGGCCAGCCGTTTGGGAGGGCGTCAGTTGCTCGGCAATCAGAATCGCCCCGTCCGGCAACTCCATCGCACGATCTTCTACGCCGAGAATCAGCTTGAGTACCCGTTGACCGACGTCGGCCAAATCCGCCGCCCGTTCAGCCAGCAAGGCATTGCCCAGGCTTTTGAACAAGGTTGCCGTCGACTCGGTGGCCGCACGCCAGGCGAAAGCAGCGCTTTTGCCTGCATCGATCAGTGCCAAGGCCTGATCCAGCAGGCCAGGGTCTTCGAGCAGTTCCTGATGAGCCTTGAAGATGTCTGCCTGAGCGTCACCCGTGGCGTTGTCACGCAACTGCTGCAAGGCCAGAACCGCCGCCGCCAATGCCCGGGACAAGTGCTCGCGCTCAACTTGTGGACTCACGCCGAACTCATTCACCTCCAGGGTTTGCTCGGCAATCTGCACCACTTGGCCAAACGCCGACCCCGGCGATGCACAGACGCCGCGCAGCACCTTCAGCGATGAGGCCTCAGCAGCAACCGTCTCAACCTCTGCCATCACCGTCACGGCTTCCCCGCAACCGGCGGCCAGCAACTCGGCCAGCGTCTTGATCGCCACTTCGGCATCCGCGCCCGCTGCGCTGACTTGCAGGACGTCACCCTGGGCGGTCTGCAACGCCATGATCGCCACCAAGGATTTGGCGTTCGCGCTGTCCTGCTGTTTATGCAGGCAAATGCTCGCCGAAAAGCCTTTCGCCGCTTGGGCAAACACGGCCGCAGGGCGCGCGTGCAAGCCGTTGGCATTGGGCAGCGTCACCGGTTTGGAGAACAACGCTTCGCCCTCCTGCGCAATCCCCTCATCGGCCGCCACTTCGGATGGATTCAGACTCAGCAGCGGCTGACCGCTTTCCACTACACCCGTTTCGGGCGTCAGCCAGGTGAACGGCTCGCCGCTGACCACCAGCATCAAGGTCAACAAACTGCGGGCGTTCAAGGCGATGTAATCGGCGTCGAACTCGATCAGCGCCTGCCCCACTACTACCCGCTGACCTTCCTCCACCAACCGGGTGAAACCCTTTCCAGCCAGGTTCACGGTATCGAGGCCGATGTGCATCAGCACCTGCACGCCATTGTCGTCGGTGATGCTGACGGCATGCCCACTGACCTGCACATTACTGATCACCCCGGCCAGCGGTGCGCACAAGGTTTGCGAGGTCGGATCGATGCACAGACCGTCGCCGATCACGCGACTGGAAAACACCTGATCGGGCACTTGGTCCAGCGGCATCAGCACGCCGGACAAGGGTGCCAGCAGTTGCAATTGTTGGGGTGTGGCCATGACGTCACCTGCTGTTTTGTTCTTTATAAAAGACGCTTGCGATCTCGCGATACCCGTAGGAGCTGCCGAAGGCTGCGATCTTTTGATCTTCCGCTTGAGATTCAAGTGAGCCCAAGAGAAAAGATCGCAGCCTTCGGCAGCTCCTACGGGGTTATGCGGCGTTCATTTCCACCAATACTCGACCTGCAATCCGACGTTCGCACCGTGTCGCGCTGTGCCGAAGGCGCCGGTGTCGGACAACGCCGAACCTGCCGCCAGTTCATTGGCCGCCCGTTTGGCCGCCTCGTTCCAGCTGGCATAGGTGTAATACAGACGCACCTCGGGGCGCGCCCAGAATTCCGGGCCCTTGGGCGACCACGTCGGGGCGAAGGTGAACTTGCTCAGCTTGCGCGTCCCGCCCGTGGCTTCAACCTGATCGTGGCCCAGTTCGGTCACCAGTTTGAACTGCTCGGTGATCGCATAGGCCGGGCGAATCCCGAGGGAAATCCAGTTCTGGTCGGCGCCGTCCGGGCGAATGTCTTTCTGGTAGACCGCTTCGACTTGCCCGCCGAAACGCGGCGTCACTTGCCAGTCGAAGAACTCCACTACCCGGTAGCTTTTGCTGCTGTCATCCAGCCTCACGTTACCGGTATAGCCCAACCCGGTGCCGGGGCCTTCGCCGTACTGAAAGGCCAGTTTATTCTTGCCGCCCAGAAAGCCCTTTTGCACATGCTGGGTGGTGATCGCCCAACCGCGATGAGCGTCGCGGCTGTCGGGTTTGTCGATGTAGCTCAGGCCGAATTCCAGCTCACCACCAGGGTTAGTGTTGAAGCCGGCGACGTTGAAATCGTGACGGTTGATGTAGTCCTTCTGGTACAGGTTGTCCTTGCGCGAGAAGGCGTAGCTGTACTTCAGATCTCCGATCAGCACATCTTCGATACCGCCACCGGTGGCGCTCTGGTTCCAGTAGTAGAAGTCGGAAATGTGGATATCGTTCCGTTTGTAGTAACGCCGACCGGCCCACAGCGAACCGCCGTTGAGACTGGGCATGTTCGACCACTGCGCATACAGCTGCGGCAGGCGCACCGAGCCGTTGTCACCGTTGAATGTCAGGTCCTTGTCGTACTGGTTATACAGCGATGCCATGCCGTCGACGCTGAGTACCGAACCGTCGTCCAGGGTGAACAGATCCTGGCGCAACTCCAACTCCGCATACTGTTCGCATTCGTTACCCAAGCGGTATTTGGTCTGCGCTCCCGGCAGCTGAAAACACTGCTGTTTACCGCTGTTAACCGAGGTCCCGACGCCGCTGCGCACGTAACCGGCGAATTCCAGCGCCTGGGCCGACAGTGGTAATGCCAGGCACACGCCCGCCGCTACAAGGCTGCGATTTATTGTTGTTTTCAAGAACCACCTCATTATTTTTATTGTGTGATGCAGCAAAAATCGGCGCACAAACTCCCCCGCGCAGCGTTCTGCGTGTTTTTTGAAACGGTATTTTTGTTGGTTAAGGGCTAGTGGTGAGTCAGGTGCAGCACGAACGATTCAAACGGCCGTAAAAACACCTGCTGATTGCGCAGCGGACAGTCCGGGTAGTTGCTGATCACCAGACGTTGAGCCATCGCTTCATTGATCACGTCTGGCGGTAGTTCGACTTCGCACGGCGCGCCGTAGAAGTTGTTCAGCACCAGCAAACGCTCGCCATGGCCTTCACGCACATACACCCAGATTTTCGTGTGCTCAGGCAATAACTGCCGATAAACGCCATCGGACATCAGCGTTTCACTGCGGCGCAGGGCAATCAGTTGACGGTAGTGATGCAGCACCGAATCCGGATCATCGAGTTGATGCGCGACGTTGATCTTCGCCGCGTTGGCCGGCACGCCGATCCAGGGCTCGACCGCACTGAAACCGGCATTCGGCTCGGCGTTCCAGTGCATCGGCGTGCGACCGTTGTCGCGGGACTTCTGCATGATCGCCGCCATGTTGTCGGCGTCGCTGCTACCGGCTTCGCGCTTGAGCCGGAAGATGTTCAGGGTTTCGACATCGCGGTATTGATCGATGTGATCGAAGCCCGGATTGGTCATGCCCAGTTCTTCACCCTGGTACACGAACGGCGTGCCCTGAAGGAAATGCAGCGCCGTGCCGAGCATCTTAGCCGACACCACCCGATGCTCGCCGTCATGACCAAAACGCGAGACCACCCGCGGCTGGTCGTGGTTACACCAGAACAGCGCGTTCCATCCGCCGCCAGCCTGCATCCCGGTCTGCCAGTCGGAGAGGATGCGCTTGAGTGCGAGGAAATCGAAATCGGCGCGAACCCACTTTTGCAGGTTCGGGTAATCCACCTTCAAGTGATGAAAGTTGAAGGTCATCGACAGCTCTTTCGACTCCGGTCGCGAGTAGCGAATGCAGTGTTCCAGGCTGGTGGATGACATCTCGCCGACGTTGATCAGGTCATGGCCTTCGAACACTTCGCGGTGCATTTGCTGCAAGTATTCATGGACGTTCGGGCCGTCGGTGTAGAAGCGCCGACCGTCGCTGTTGTCCTCGGGAAAATCCACCGGTTTGGAAATCAGGTTGATCACGTCCAGACGGAAACCGCCCACGCCTTTGTCGCGCCAGAAACGCATCATCTTGAAGACTTCGGCACGCACCTGGGGGTTGTCCCAGTTCAGGTCGGCCTGAGTGTGGTCGAACAAGTGCAGGTAGTACTGACCGGTCTGGGCCTCGTACTCCCAGGCCGAACCGCCGAACTTGGATTCCCAGTTGTTCGGCTGGTCGCGCCAGATGTAGAAATCGCGGTAAGGGTTGTCGAGGCTGCTGCGGGCCTGCTGGAACCAGATGTGTTCGATCGAGGTGTGATTGACCACGATGTCGAGCATCAATTTGATCCCGCGCTTGCCGGCCTCGGCGATCAACAATTCACAGTCGGCCATGGTCCCGTAGCTCGGGTCGATGGCGTAGTAATCGCTGATGTCGTAACCATTGTCGCGCTGGGGCGAACGCAGGAACGGCGTGATCCACAGGCAGTCGACACCCAGCCAGTGCAGGTAGTCGAGCTTGGCCACGACGCCGAGCAAATCCCCCGTGGGGTTGCCGGCGTGGCTGTGAAAACTCTTCGGGTAGATCTGGTAGATCACCGAACGTTGCCAGTCTTGCATGGCGGGGTTCCCTCTTAAATATGTACTGGCCCCGTAGGAGCTGCCGAAGGCTGCGATCTTTTGATCTTGGTCTTTCAACAACACCGCCGAAGATCAAAAGATCGCAGCCTTCGGCAGCTCCTACGGGCGAATGCGATCTATCAAGCGACCCGATACCCGGGCCGGACAATCCTCATGCTCAACCCGCAGGTCAGAACAAACGGCACGACTATGGCAATCACCATCCCGACCACGAACATCGGAATGAACTGGGGAATGATCGAGATAAAACCGGGCAAGCCGCCGACGCCAATCGCCGAGGCCTGGACCTTGTTCAGCGACAGGAAGATGCAGCCCAGCGCAGAGCCGATCAGGGCCGCATAGAACGGAAATTTGTAGCGCAGGTTGACCCCGAACATCGCCGGTTCGGTGATGCCGAAGTACGCAGAAATCGCCGAGGTCGAGGCCATGCTTTTGTCCCGCACACTGCGGGTCATGTAGAACACCGCCAACGCCGCGCTGCCCTGGGCAAGGTTGGACATGACGATCATCGGCCAGATGAAGGTGCCGCCCTGGGTGGAGATCAGTTGCAGGTCGACCGCGAGAAACATGTGGTGCATGCCGGTGATCACCAGCGGTGCGTAGAGCAGGCCGAAAATCGCGCCGCCGACCATGGGCGCCAGGTCGAACAGGGCGACCACACCTTCGGTGATGAGAATCCCCAGATGGCGGGTCACCGGGCCAATCACTGCCAGCGCCAGCACGCCGGTGACGACGATGGTGGTGATCGGCACCACCAGCAATTGCACCGCATTAGGCACCCGCGCCCGCAGCCACTTTTCGATGACACTCATCACATAGGCGGCCAGCAGGATCGGCAGGATTTGCCCCTGGTAACCGACCTTCTCGATCTGAAACAGGCCGAGGATGTCGAAGTACGGCAGGCTCTGGCCCTCCAACCCCGCCACCGCTTTGCCGTAGTTCCAGGCATTGAGCAGATCCGGGTGCACCAGCATCAGGCCGAGCACGATGCCGAGGATTTCGCTGCCGCCAAAGCGCTTGGCCGCCGACCAGCCCACCAGGGCCGGGAGAAACACGAACGAGGTGTTGGCCATCAGGTTGATCAGACTCCAGAGCCCGTCAAGCTTAGGGTAGGCGTCCAGCAGGGTCTTGCCCTCAATGAACATGCCCTTGGCGCCGATCAGGTTGTTGATGCCCATCAACAGGCCGGCAATGATCAGTGCCGGGAGGATCGGCATGAACACGTCGGAAAACACCCGCACCAATCGCTGCATCGGGTGGATCTTGTCGGCGCTTTTCTGTTTGACGTCGGCGATGGTCGAGGCGGCGAGCCCGGTTTGCCGGCGCAGTTCGGCGTAGACCTTTTCCACTTCGCCGGGGCCGATCACCACCTGGAACAGGCCACCGGTAAAGAACGAACCTTTGACCAGATCGATCTGGTTCAGCGTGGCGCTGTTGACCAGTTTCGGGTCCTTGAGGGCCAGGCGCAGGCGTGTGACGCAATGCGCGGCCTGCTCGAGGTTGTCGCTGCCACCGAGGCTGTGCAGCAGCTCAGAGGCGATATTCGGGTAGTCGTGGCTCATGCTCGTTCTTCCACTGTAGTTTTTTGTTATTGGCAGCACGCCGAAGCGAAAAGTACTCGTCTGTACGAGTTATTGCAACAACTCGTACAGACGAGTTTGATTTTGTTTCCCCCGAACCCGACAGGCGGCGACATTTCCTACCTCCGAAGTCAAAGAAACCCAAAGCCGCATGGACAAACCCCTACCCTGCCCTTAAGGTTCAAAACCTTGAGCACAGCGCGGCACAGAGCCATCCCCATGAGTAAATACAACCAGATCTACAGCGATCTGCTTGCCAGCATTACGACCGAACGTCTGGAACGCGGCGCACGACTGCCTTCCGAAACCGAACTGATGGACAGCTATCAGGCCAGTCGCGGCACTGTGCGCAAGGCCATCGAGCAATTGCAGGAGCGCGGTTTCGCCCAGAAAGTCCACGGCAAAGGCACCTTCGTGCTGTCGACCAACCCGATCGAGTTTCAGCTCGGCGGCATCGTCAGCTTCCAGGAAACCTACCCGCGACTGGGCAATGACGTCAGCACCGAGGTGGTTGAGTTCGCACAAATCCCCCTCGAAGGCCCGCTGCTCGAACACATCAAGGCTGCAGAAGGCAGCCTGATCACGCGGATCAAGCGAGTACGGCGGATCGACGGCAAACGGGTGATCCTCGACATCAACCATTTCGTCAGCGACGTGATTCCCGGTTTGTCCCGCGATATCGCCGAACAATCGATCTACGCCTTCATCGAGCAGACCCTGCAACTGCAAATCGCCTACGCCCAGCGCACCATCGAAGCAGTGCCCCGCAGCAAGGACGACCAGCAACATCTGGACCTCGATGGGCGAAGCCATGTGATCGTGGTTAGTAACCAGACGTTTTTGCAGGATGGCAGGCAGTTCGAGTACACCGAATCGCGACATACCCTGGACAAGTTTTACTTTTCGGATGTGGCCCGGCGCTGAGATGCGCTACGGCCGGATAAAGGGAAATGAAGGCGGTCGCGTGCGTTTAACTTGCACGAACAAATAGGATGGGATGTGTTAGCTGCCTGACACTGGCAGCTAACAATCAATCGATCTTGTAACCCCTGCGCTTATCGAACTCCTGATACTTCTGCGAAATGGCCGGGTCATCGAAGGTTCCTTCAATAGTGTCCACCGAAACGAGTCCATTAAGCCCCTTAACTGACTGAATGGCGGCTTCCCATTCGCCCGGTTCCAGAGGCGGCTCGATAAAGTCTTTCAAGTAATCATCCAGGATTCCCTTGTCGGGCGTCTCGATCTCGCTACTTAACGCCGACAGGTAAGCGGACTTTGTCGTCCTGCTCCAGTTGATTGAAAACCCTGCTCGATCACACAACACCGAGTGAACCACGAGCATCGTTCGGCCATTGCCATCCAGGAACGGATGACCATAGGCAAAAAAACCCATCACTACACCGGGGGATTTTCTGAGCAAGTCTTTGTTCTGACCGAGACGAAGCCCTTCTTCTACAGCCCTTTTAGCCTCAAACGGAGGACAGAAGAATATATCGGCCTTGGAAATGGCCAAATCAGGAGAAGTGCTCAATCTGTCCTTGCCCGCCCAAGGATAAAGATCCCCAAAAAGAAGTTTGTGAACGTGTAAAAAATCACCGTAAGTGATCGTTCTCTTCTTGGCCAGGAAAGCCATTGCATCCAACAGGTTCGCGGTAAACAAGTCGTGCTCAAGGTGTTTGACGATGTTGAGGTCTTTTTCACCCACAACATTCCTGAGATACCCTTTCGCTTCGAAATCCTTGAACGGATCAAACACGCTGTCTTTCTCTCAAGTAGTTGGCGAGCAAATGAACCGCTTCTGTGCCGGTAACCTTTTTCTCTTTTTTCAACGCAATGACCAACTGCTCAATTGAGTCGGTACGAACATCATCCCCGGCCAATCTCGAGACATTTTCTGCCCATTCATCGGCAAATGTTTTGACGTACGAAACCTTGTTGAGCTCGGCGAGATCCAGCACGTATCGTTTGAGTCCAACAGTCGGGATGATCAAGCCACCGGTTTGTGGGTGACGCCTCACTGTATTTTTCGCTTTCCGGGAGGGCGCCCGTTCATTGATGTAAACCACCGACCTTCCGCCCAACGACAATTTGCGGCGGATTCGGCGATTGCCCTGCACGCATATTTTCGCTTCCTTGCGGGCGACCGAACGGCGCTGTTCTGAAGGCGTCATTTGCACTGAAGCGCTCATGCCTAACCGTCTAAATGCTTCGACCGCCAGTGTTTCAAGATCCTCGACAGGCGTAATGAGTCCGGTGTCAGGATTTCTGAACGCTTTGGCATAAACTCCAATGCCCATCCGAACAATTACGCCCTTTTTCTGCAGCTCATCGAGAGCGACGGAAACTTGAGAGTGACCACCCAGCGATGCAACATCCGCGCGCAGGATCACATTACCCGACGTGCGCTGGATGGCCATCCGCATGCGTTCTTCAAGCTTCATGTTCAATCCTCCCGACAGCGAGCGAATACTTTACCACCTGTCGAAGCAAAACTTCTGCTGGCCATGTCGCTCACTTTATACGTTACAGAAACAGACGTTTCAAAAGCAGTTAGGCATAAAAAAGCCCCTGACCGAGACCGGTTCAGGGGCTTTCGCAACGATGACTCTAGTGCGGGATCACTCCCACTCAATCGTCGCCGGCGGCTTGCTCGACACGTCGTAAGTAACGCGGGAGATGCCTTCGATTTCATTGATGATGCGGCCGCTGACGGTTTCCAGCAGTTCGTAAGGCAGGTGTGCCCAACGCGCGGTCATGAAGTCGATGGTTTCCACGGCACGCAGGGCAACGACCCATGCGTAACGACGGCCATCGCCGACAACGCCAACCGACTTCACCGGCTGGAACACCACGAATGCCTGGCTGACCTTGTGGTACCAGTCGGCCTTGCGCAGTTCTTCGATGAAGATGTGGTCGGCGCGACGCAGCAGGTCGGCGTATTCCTTCTTCACTTCACCGAGAATGCGCACGCCCAGGCCCGGGCCCGGGAACGGGTGACGGTAGACCATGTCGTACGGCAGGCCCAGTTCCAGGCCCAGACGACGGACTTCATCCTTGAACAGCTCGCGCAGGGGTTCAACCAGCTTGAGGTTCATTTCTTCCGGCAGGCCGCCCACGTTGTGGTGCGACTTGATCACATGAGCCTTGCCGCTTTTCGCGCCAGCCGACTCGATCACGTCCGGGTAAATGGTGCCTTGGGCGAGGTATTTGATGTTATCCAGTTTGTTGGACTGGGCATCGAAAACGTCGATGAAGGTACGGCCAATGATCTTGCGCTTCTTCTCTGGGTCGCTTTCGCCTGCCAGATTGTCGAGGAACTGGTCCTCGGCGTTGGCGCGAATCACTTTGACGCCCATGTTCTCGGCGAACATGGCCATCACTTGCTCGCCTTCGTGCAAGCGCAGCAGGCCGTTGTCGACGAAGACGCAGGTCAACTGGTCGCCGATAGCCTTGTGCAGCAGCGCGGCAACCACCGAGGAGTCAACGCCGCCGGACAAGCCGAGCAATACGTTGTCGGTGCCCACCTGGGCGCGAACCTGGGCGATGGCGTCTTCAGCAATCTTCGAAGGTGTCCACAGGGCTTCGCAGCCGCAGATATCGAGGATGAAGCGCGAGAGGATGCGACCACCCTGCTTGGTGTGGGTCACTTCCGGGTGGAACTGCACGCCGTAGTAGCCGCGAGCATCGTTGAACATGCCGGCAATCGGGCAGCTCGGGGTGCTGGCCAGGATGTGGAAGTCTTCCGGCATCTTGGTGACCTTGTCACCGTGGCTCATCCATACGTCGAGGCCGAACAGGCCATCGGCGTCGATATGGTCTTCGATGCCATCGAGCAGACGGCTCTTGCCGACCACGTCAACGCGGGCATAACCGAACTCACGCAGCTCGGAACCTTCGACCTTGCCACCCAGCTGTTCAGCCATGGTCTGCATGCCGTAGCAGATACCGAAGACCGGTACGCCCAGGTCAAACACCGCTTGCGGGCAGCGCGGGCTGTCGGCTACGTGCACGGACTCGGGGCCGCCGGCGAGAATGACGCCTTTTGGAGCGAATTCGCGAATCGCTTCGTCGTCCATGTCGAACGGATGCAGTTCGCAGTACACGCCAATTTCACGCACGCGGCGGGCAATCAGCTGGGTGTACTGGGAACCGAAGTCGAGGATCAGGATGCGGTGGGCGTGAATGTCGAGGGCCATGTGGTCAGTCTCGTCTATGCAGTTCGGTGAAGAGAATCAGAAACAACTCGGGGCTGAAAACAGCCCCGGTTACTTAACTTATTGCTGGAAGCCTCAACCTACGCGGTAGTTTGGCGCTTCTTTGGTGATTTGCACGTCGTGAACGTGGGACTCGGCCATGCCAGCGCCGGTGATCCGCACGAACTCAGGCTTGGTGCGCATTTCTTCGATATCGGCGCTACCGGTGTAGCCCATGGAAGAACGCAGGCCGCCCATCAGTTGATGGATGATGGCGCTCAGGGTGCCCTTGTACGGAACACGCCCTTCGATGCCTTCCGGAACCAGTTTCTCGGCGCCTGCCGAGGAGTCCTGGAAGTAACGGTCGGAGGAACCTTGAGCCTGGGACATGGCGCCCAGCGAACCCATGCCGCGGTAAGCCTTGTACGAACGGCCCTGGAACAGTTCGATCTCGCCCGGCGCTTCTTCGGTACCGGCGAACATCGAGCCCATCATCACGCAGGAGGCACCGGCAACGATGGCCTTGGACAGGTCACCGGAGAAACGGATGCCGCCGTCGGCGATCAACGGAACGCCAGTGCCTTCGAGGGCAGCGGCGACGTTGGCGATGGCACTGATTTGCGGGACACCGACACCGGCGACAATACGGGTGGTGCAGATCGAGCCAGGGCCGATACCGACCTTGACTGCGTCAGCGCCAGCTTCGGCCAGGGCCTTGGCGGCAGCGCCGGTGGCGATGTTGCCGCCGATGACCTGCACTTCAGGGAAGTTCTGCTTGACCCAGCGAACGCGGTCGATCACACCTTTGGAGTGGCCGTGAGCAGTGTCGACCACTACTACGTCAACACCAGCGTGAACCAGGGCGGCTACGCGGTCACCGGTGTCTTTACCGGTACCGACTGCAGCGCCAACACGCAGACGACCTTGATCGTCCTTGCTGGCCAGCGGGTAAGCCTTGGCTTTTTCGATGTCGTTGACGGTCATCATGCCTTTGAGGGCGAATTTGTCGTCGACGATCAGCACGCGTTCGATACGGTGCTTGTGCAACAACTCACGGACGTCGTTCTTGTCGGCGCCTTCCTTGACCGTGACCAGACGCTCTTTAGGCGTCATCACTTCACGGACGCTGGCGTCCAGACGGTTCTCGAAACGCACGTCACGGGAAGTGACGATGCCGACCAGGTCGCCATCGTGCAGTACCGGAACGCCGGAGATGTTGTGCTGGCGAGTCAATTCGAACAGTTCACGAACCGTGGCGTCAGCCTCGATGGTGATCGGGTCCTTGACCACGCCGGCCTCGTACCGCTTGACCTTACGCACTTCGGCAGCTTGCTGCTCGATGGTCATGTTCTTGTGGATGATACCGATGCCACCTTCCTGAGCCATGGCAATTGCCAAACGGGCTTCAGTAACGGTGTCCATGGCAGCAGAAACCAGTGGAATATTCAGCTCGATGCCACGGGTAAGGCGGGTCTTGAGACTGACTTCGTTAGGAAGAACCTCGGAATAACCGGGCACTAAAAGAATGTCGTCGAAGGTCAGAGCTTCTTGGCTGATACGCAGCATCGCGGGGGCTCCCGAGCGGGAAAATGGAAGCGCGCCATTATAGTCAGACACCCCCTCGGGTTCAATGTAAAACTCTGTCTATTATTGGCATTACTGACATACGGAAAAACGACACCTCTGTAGGAGCTGCCGAAGGCTGCGATGTTTTGACTTTGATTTTCAAAAACAAGATCAAAAGATCGCAGCCTGCGGCAGCTCCTACAAAGGCGCCCGCGTTCAGAGTTCGACTTTGACCCAGCTCACGGGCTGATCCAGCCAATCGGCAAATTCGTCGATAAAGCTCTGCTTGAACCCAGCCTCGAGCCAGTTGTTGAAGATGAAACCCAAGTTGGAAAAACCGCATTCCTGCAAGAACAGAAACCCGTTGATGTCATCTTCATGCCCGCATTCAGGGCACGTGAAGTTATCGGTGCGCCCCGGCATCCACTCTTCCAGGCTTTCGAACAGCGCTTCGCCGATTTCCTTGCGACACTCGGCGCAGCCGGCTTCTTCGAGGAATCCCTTGGCCGGTGTATAGATGCAGCGCTTGGTGATGATTTCCAGGCCATTGACCGGCTCGCCGAACGGCAGCGCTTCAGGGTGCAGGACCACGGCGCGGGCACCGTCGGCGATGGCGTGGGCCATGCGATTGCCGGTGCGGCCACAGGTGGTCAGTTCTTCTTTAATGATGTTCTTGCGCACCAGCCAACGCACGACCGCCCGGGCCCGGGGTTCGTGTACCGGCAGGGTGGAGATTTTCGGGACGATGATGCTTTGGGAATTCATGGTGCAAGCCTACTGCGTCAAATGGATATTTCTGCGGTGTTCGTCCTGACGCCATCGCGGGCAAGCCCGCTCCCACACGATCTCGGTCGTAAACACATTTGTGCTCACCTGAAATCCTTGTGGGAGCGGGCTTGCCCGCGAAGGCGTCAGGGCGGCCGGCAGCTTAATCCCTGACGAAATCCGGTCAAGTACTCAAATAGCGCCCGATCAAGGCAATCCCGCTGGCCAGCACCAGCCAGGTGACCAGCCGCACGAATGCCTCGCGGGACAATTTCATGGTCAACCGCCGGCCGATCCACAACCCCAGCGCCATCGCTGGCAACAAACACAGCGCCAACACCAACAAGGGTAGCTCGGCATACACACCGGCGACGGCAAACAGGCTCAAACGCACCACGGTGCTGCAACTGATCAGCGCACTCTGGGTCGCCCGGGCCGCGTCCTTGGGCAGCCGACTGTTCAAATAGATCGCATATAAAAAGCCGCCACTGCCAAACAGCGCCCCGAACATCCCGCCCACCGTGCCCATCGGCACCGCCCACCCGGCGGACAATCGCGCCGGACGGGTTTTAATCCACAGGCTGTAAATCGCATAGGCACTGATAAACAGCCCCATCAACAGCAGCAATACATCGGATTTCAGGTTCAGCAGAAAAATCACCCCCAACGTGCAGCCCACTGCCATGCACGGCAGCAATCGCAGCAATTCGGGCCTCGCCACATTCCGTCGTGAGGGCAGCAGATTGCCGAACGCCGCGACGAAATCCAGCAACACCAGCAGCGGCACGATTTTCGACAGCGGCATGAACAGGATCAGAATCGGCCCGGCCACCAGCGCGGTGCCAAAACCGGCGATGCCGAACACGATGTAGGCCAGGGCGACGCCCAACCCGATCACCAGCCAATCCACCGCACCCCACGGCCATTGGTTTAATAACTCCAGCACATTCATCGACACGGCTTCCTTTTATTCCTGCGATGACTTTAGCCAGCGCCGAGCGTTGCGACTAATATCTTCAAAGTCGACTACCCATCTCGAAAAGGCATACCTCGTGCTTTCAACCCGCCAATTGCGTTACTTCGTGGAAATCGCCGAGAGCGGCAGCTTCAGTGCTGCAGCCGAACGACTGTTCATTGCTCAATCGGCCTTGAGCCGGCAGATCAAGGACATGGAAACCCGGCTGCAAACGCCGCTGTTCGAACGCACCGCGCGCCAGCCCCGTTTGACGGCGGCGGGTGAAGCCTTTTTGCCTCGGGCCAGAAACCTATTGAACGAACTGACCAAGGCCAGCGAGATGGCCACCCAAGTGGGCACCGGTCAACTGGGCGTTTTGCGCCTCAGTCACTCCAGCACCGTGCCCATGAGCGGTCGGCTACTGCGAGGAATCAGCGTCTACCTGGATCGGCACGCTGGTGTGTCGATGGACATTGTCAAGCTGTCCTCCGAGGCGCAACTGGAAGAATTGGTCGAAGGTCGCCTCGATGTGGGCCTGTTGCGCCTGCCGGTGCTGCGTCAGCGTGAAGGGGTGCAAATTGTTCCGCTGTACAGCGAGCGCCTGTTGCTGGCGGTGCCGCCAAATCATCGGCTGGCTGTGGATAAGTCCGCGCAAGGCATCGATCTGGCGCAGTTGAAGAATGAAGCGTTTATTTCCATCCCTCATCCACAGCGTGGCGGTCTGAGCTATCTGTCCGCCGAGTTGTGCATGCGCCAAGGGTTCTTTCCCCGGGCGGCTCGAGTGGTGTCGCGCAAAACCACGCAACTGCAACTGATCCAGGCCGGGTTCGGCATTGCGCTGTTGCCCGAATCGATGCAAGACATTGCGCCGCCGGATATCCACTTTCTGTCCTTGGACGACCCGGATTGCCACAGCACTGTCGCCCTCGCCTGTCGGCAGAGTCCCACTGCGCTGGTTCAGCAATTCATTCAGCATTTCACCCAATCCCTATAGGAGCTGCCGCAGGCTGCGATTTTTTCGGCTGACCGACCAGCAGATCAAAAGATCGCAGGCTGCGCCAGCTCCTACGGGGCTTTGAGTGCATCCGCTCAATCAGCGGTGTACTCGGTCAATGTAGGAGCTGCCGAAGGCTGCGATCTTTTGATCTTCAGCAATTTCAGCCTCGCCGAAAATCAAGATCAAAAGATCGCAGCCTGCGGCAGCTCCTACAGGGGGATCGTGCATTGCGCAGGAGATTGCCTTTATCATGCGCCCCATGATTAAAGATCCCTTTGCAAGACTCGGCCTGGACCGGGAAGTCCTGACTGTCAGCCAGCTCAACGGCCGCGCGCGGGTGTTGCTCGAAGACGTGTTCAGCAACATCTGGGTCGAAGGCGAAATCTCCAACCTCGCCCGCCCGGCGTCCGGCCATGTGTATTTCACCCTCAAGGACAGCGGCGCCCAAGTGCGTTGCGCGCTGTTCCGGCAGAACGCCGCGCGGGTTCGGCAGGCGTTGAAGGACGGCTTGGCGGTCAAGGTTCGCGGCAAGGTTTCGCTGTTTGAAGGCCGTGGCGATTACCAGCTGATTCTCGACACCGTGGAACCGGCCGGTGATGGCGCCCTGCGCCTGGCCTTCGATGCGTTGAAGGAAAAGCTCAGTGCCGAAGGCCTGTTCAGTGCCGAGCGCAAAGTGCCGCTGCCGGCGCACCCGCAACGCATCGGCATCATCAGCTCGCCCACCGGTGCGGTGATCCGCGACATCATCAGTGTGTTCCGCCGCCGCGCGCCGCAGATCCAACTGACGCTGATCCCCACCGCCGTGCAAGGCCGCGAAGCCACCGCGCAGATTGTCCGTGCACTGAAACTGGCGGATGCCCGCGGTTTCGACGCGTTGATCCTGGCCCGTGGCGGCGGTTCGCTGGAAGACCTCTGGTGTTTCAATGAAGAAGCCGTGGCCCGCGCCGTGGATGCCTGCGTGACACCGATTGTCAGCGCCGTCGGCCACGAAACCGACGTGTCGATCAGTGACTTCGTCGCCGACGTCCGCGCCCCGACACCGTCCGCCGCGGCCGAACTGCTCGCGCCGGACTCCAGTGATCTGGTGCGTCGCGTCGAAAGTCTGCATCGGCGCCTGGTGATGCGTATCCGCGACCGTTTGATGCGCGATCGGCTGCGTCTGGAAGGCATGGCCCGGCGCCTGCGTCATCCCGGCGAACGACTGCGTCAGCAAGCACAACGTCTGGATGATCTGGACATGCGCATGCGCCGCGCCTTCGAACGCAGCCTCAATACCCGTCGCGAACGTTTGATCCGCCTGGAAACCCGCCTCGCCGGGCAACATCCCGGGCGACAACTGGCGATGCTTCGCCAACGTCTCGACAGCCTCGCCGAGCGTCTGCCCCGGGCCATGCGTGAAGGTCTTAAATCCCGTCGCCTGCAACTGCAAAGTCAGATGCAGACGCTGCATGTGGTCAGCCCGTTGGCGACACTCGCGCGTGGCTACAGCATTCTGCTGGACGAGCGCGGTAACGCGATTCGTAGCGCCGCGCAGACCCATACCGGCCAGCGCCTGAAAGCCAAACTGGGCGAAGGCGAGCTGCAAGTGCGCGTCGAAGACAATCACCTGACGCCTGTCACCCTTTCTCTACTGGATTGATCCATGCCGCGTTTTTTAGCTCCGCTGCTGTTGCTGTGCCTGACCTTCAACGCCCACGCCGACAGTTACATCACCCGCCTGTTGAACAAACCGGTGCCGGGTGGCGTGGCGGTGGTGGATCTGGGCAACTCCGCCCAGGCACCGAAAGCCAGCTATCAAGGCAAACCGGTATTGGTGGTCAAGGAACAGAACAACTGGCTGGCCATTGTCGGCGTGCCGCTGACTGTCAAACCGGGCAGCCAGTCGCTTAGCAGCGGTGGTCGCAACCTGAACTTCACCGTCGGCGGCAAGAAATACCCGGAACAGCACATCACCCTGAAAAACACTCAGCAGGTCAATCCGAACCCGGAGAATCTCAAGCGCATCGAGGGTGAGCTGGCGGAGCAGATCCAGGCCTACCGCAGCTTCATCCCGAACACCCCGAGCAATCTGCTGCTGGACAAACCGGTCAACGGGCCGCTGTCGAGCAAGTTCGGCGTGCGCCGCTTTTTCAATGGCGAAGAGCGCAATCCCCACGCGGGCCTCGACTTCGCGGTGCCTGCCGGCACGCCGATCAAAACCCCGGCCGCCGGCAAGGTGATTCTGATCGGTAACTACTTCTTCAACGGCAATACGGTGTTCGTCGACCACGGCCAAGGCTTTATCAGCATGTTCTGCCATATGTCGAAGATCGACGTGAAGGTCGGCCAGCAACTGGCCCGTGGTGGCGTGGTCGGGAAAGTCGGCGCCACGGGGCGCGCGACCGGGCCGCATATGCACTGGAACATCAGCCTGAACGATGCGCGGGTGGATCCGGCGATTTTTATTGGGGCGTTTCAGCCATAGATAGTTGTTGAGGCTACCGGCCTCTTCGCGGGCAAGCCACGCTCCCACAGTATCTGTGTCGTTCCCAGATTTTGTGTACGACACAGATACTGTGGGAGCGTGGCTTGCCCGCGAAGGCAATGTCACAGGCGCCGCTTATTCCGCCTCAAGGTCCTCAATCCCGTGGACCTCCCTATGCGCCAGACGCTCTTTGATCCAGACTTGAGTTTCCTCCGAGAAACCAGCCAATTCTTCAGATGTGATCAGCTCATGAGTACACAGCCCCAGCAAATGAGCAGGCGCCTCATTGCGTGAGTGTCTGAAAACGCCAAACGCCCAATACAGCTCCTGCTGGCCGGCCTTCAGCCTTTCTTCACTGGCTTCAATACGTTCATAAGGCGCCAGGCTTTTATCCAGCACCGTGCGCTCGACCTCCTCCATGATCCGGATACACATCCGCTCATGGGCTACCGGACGCAATGCGCTATAGAGCTTCCAATCCGACTCGTTCATTGCCAACTCCTGCTTCCTGGTCGCCTGGTTGAGGCTTTAAGAATAGCTGCGTCGACCGAACTACAATCGCCAACTTTCAATTGCGCATCGCTCAAACCTCGCGCAAACATCAATACAATCCCTGTCATTTACCGCAACAAAATCTCAATAAACTCGACTTTTCGAGTATTCCTCTCAATTTTTTTCGACTGCTTGCCATCCTTTCCCCCCGCGGTTAGGGTTGAAGGCATGAAAACCTCTCACACCCTCATTCAGCTTCGCCAGCACCGCAGCCTGTGCCTCGTCAGCGCACGACTGCCAGGCTGAATCGCGGTGCCTCGTCTTACGTTTTATCCCCAGAACATTTGATCCACCGGCAGGCCGCCTTTTTTCGGCCCACACAATAAGGATTTTCCGATGAGCATGCTCAAAGACCCGTCTTCGAAATACCGCGCGTTCCCGACCATCGATATCCCGGACCGCACCTGGCCATCGAAGACCATCACCGCAGCGCCGATCTGGTGCAGCTCGGACCTTCGTGACGGTAACCAGTCGCTGATCGAGCCCATGGACGCGGTCAAAAAGCTGCGCTTCTGGAAAACGCTGGTGCAAGTCGGTGTGAAAGAAATCGAAGCCTCGTTCCCGGCTGCTTCGCAAACCGACTTCGACTTCGTGCGTACCCTGATCGAAGACGGCCACATCCCGGACGACACCACCATTCAGGTGCTGACCCAGGGCCGTGAAGACTTGATCGCACGCACCTTCGAATCCCTGCGCGGTGCCAAGAAAGCCATCGTTCACCTGTACAACGCGACCTCCCCTTCCTTCCGCCGCATTGTCTTCAATCAGGACAAGGACGGGATCAAGGCCATCGCCGTGAACGCCGCCAAGCTGTTCGTCAAATACGCCGCCCAGCAGCCAGACACCGAGTGGACCTTCGAGTACTCGCCAGAAACCTTCAGCGCCACCGAGCTGGAGTTCGCCAAGGAAGTCTGCGACGCGGTCATCGAAGTGTGGAACCCGACGCCTGAGCACAAGGTGATCCTCAACCTGCCTGCCACCGTCGAATGCGCCACCCCGAACATCTATGCCGACCAGATCGAATGGTTCGGTCGCCACATCAACCGTCGTGACAGCGTGATCATCAGCCTGCACACCCACAACGACCGTGGCACTGGCGTAGCCGCCACCGAGCTGGGCCTGATGGCCGGCGCCGACCGTGTCGAAGGTTGCCTGTTCGGCAACGGCGAGCGTACCGGTAACGTCGATCTGGTGACCGTGGCATTGAACCTCTACACCCAGGGCATCCACCCTGAACTGGACTTTTCCGATATCGACGGCGTGCGCAAAGTCGTCGAAGAATGCAACCAGATCCAGGTGCACCCACGTCACCCCTATGTCGGCGACCTGGTTCACACCGCGTTCTCCGGTTCCCACCAGGATGCGATCCGCAAGGGCTTCTCCCAGCAGAAACCGGACGCCCTGTGGGAAGTGCCGTACTTGCCGATCGACCCGGCCGACATCGGCCGTAGCTACGAGGCAGTGATTCGCGTCAACAGCCAGTCGGGCAAGGGCGGTATCGCTTACCTGCTGGAACAGGAATACGGCATCAACTTGCCGCGCCGCATGCAGATCGAGTTCAGCCAGGTCGTGCAGCGTGAAACCGATCGCCTGGGCCTGGAGATGACAGCCCAGCAGATCCACGCGCTGCTGCACAGCGAGTACTTGCAGGCCAACACCCCGTACGCGCTGGTCAGCCATCGCTTGCAGGAAGAAAACGGTCACAGCGCCGTGGAAGTGGAAGTCTCCAGCAAAGGTCAGGGCGAAACCAACCTGCACTGGCGTGGCAAAGGCAACGGCGCGCTGGAAGCACTGGTGGCCGGTCTGCCGATCCCGGTGGAAATCATGGACTACAACGAACACGCCATCGGCGCGGGCACCAATGCCAAGGCTGCGGCCTACATTGAACTGCGCGTAAACGGTGAACGTGCGGTGCACGGCGTCGGCATCGATGAAAACATCACCACCGCCAGCTTCAAGGCCCTGTTCAGCGCGCTGAACCGCTCCCTGAGCCAGCCGGAAGCGAAAGCGGCGTAAGTTTGCGCTGCAACGCAAAAGGCCCCGGGGTGTGAACCTCGGGGCCTTTTTGTTTGCCTGGGATTTTTGTGTTGCCTGTTCTGGCTTCTTCGCGAGCAAGCCCGCTCCCACAGTGGATTTTTGGTGTACACAAAATCTGTGTTCACACCGATCAAGTGTGGGAGCGGGCTTGCTCGCGAAGACGGACGGTCAGGCAGCGAAAGTCTCAGGTGAACTCGAAGGTATCCGCATCCAGATTCGCCGGAAACCGCGTGCGATAAGCAGCCAGCTCCGCCGCATCCAGAACAACCTTGAAGACCCCATCGGCATCACCTGCGCTGAGCAACGTCTCACCCTGAAAATCCAGGACCTGACTGTCACCGGTATACGCAAAGCCTTTGCCATCGGTACCGATGCGGTTCACCGCCGCCACATAGCAGAGGTTTTCAATCGCCCGTGCCGGTAGCAAACGGTTCCAGTGCTGACGTCGTGCGCCTGGCCAATTGGCGGTGTACAACAATAGATCGGTGTCTTGAGGGTCGCGGCTCCAGACCGGGAAACGCAGGTCGTAGCAAATCAGCGGCCGCACTCGCCAGCCCTTCAATTCGAACTGCACCTGACGCTCGCCCGGGGTGAAATGGTTGTGCTCACCCGCCATGCGGAACAGATGACGCTTGTCGTAGTGCCACACCTCCCCGTCCGGCCGCGCCCACAACAGACGATTGCGATGACTGCCGTCAGGCACCTGAACGATGATGCTGCCGGTGATCACCGCATCCAGTTTCGCCGCCTGAACCCGCAGCCATTTACTGGTGGGGCCATTTTCCGGCTCGGCGAGGGTTTCCGATTCCATGGAGAAACCGGTGGTGAACATCTCCGGCAGGATGATCAGGTCAGCGCCGCGAGCCTGTTCCAGCAAGGGCTCGAAATGCTCCAGATTGGCCTGACGATCATGCCAGGCCAGGGTGGTCTGGATCAGCGCAACATTCAGATTGGGCAGAGCACTCAGATCACGCATAGTTTTGCCGCTGCTTCACGCAGGGTCTCCTCGCGTTTGGCAAAGCACAGGCGCACCAGGCGCTGGCCGACCGGTGGCGTCTGGTAGAACACCGAGATCGGGATGCTCGCGACGCCATGTTCGCGGGTCATCCATAGCGCCATCTCGACGTCATTGAGGTCCGGGCGAATCTGCGAGTAATCGACCAATTGGAAATAAGTACCGGCCACGCGGCTGAAACTGAAGCGTGACGGCGCCAGCAGATCACAGAACAGATCGCGCTTGGCCTGATAGAAATCCGGCAACTCTTCGACGTGTTCCGGGTGCTCGGCCATGTAATCGGCCAACGCGTATTGCAGGGGCGTCACGCCGCAGAAACTGACGTATTGGTGAACCTTGCGCAGCTCGGCGGTGAGGGCTGGCGGTGCCACTACATAACCGGTTTTCCAACCGGTGACGTGGTACGTCTTACCGAACGAGCTGACCACAAATGCGCGTTGATAGAGTTCTTCGTGGGCCAATACGCTGACGTGAGGCACGCCGTCGAATACCAGGTGTTCGTAGACTTCGTCGCTGATTACATAGATATCGCGGTCGCGGATCAACGCTGCTAACTGATCCAGCTCGGCACGATTGATCAACGCGCCGCTGGGGTTGTGCGGGGTATTGAGGATAATCATCCGCGTACGCGGCGTAATGGCTTCAGCAAGCTTCTGGAAGTCGATGCTGAAATCGTTAAGGCCCAGTTGCACATGCACGCAACGGCCACCCGCCAGCTCCACCGAAGGTTCATAACTGTCGTAGGCCGGGTCAAACACGATGACTTCGTCACCGCTATGGATCACCGTCTGAATGGCGCAGAAGATCGCCTGAGTCGCGCCAGGGGTGACCGTCACTTCGCTGTCGCCATCGACATGGGCGCCGTAGCTGCGAGCGATCTTCGCCGCAATCTGCTGACGCAACACCGGCAGGCCAGTCATCGGTGAATACTGGTTGTGGCCACTGGCGATATGCCGACCGACTGCATCGCGCAGGGCCTGCGGGCCGTCGAAATCGGGAAAACCCTGGGACAGATTGATCGCCCCGGTTTGCGCCGCGAGCTGAGACATCTGCGTGAAGATAGTGATGCCGACATTCGGCAGCTTACTGGTGATCATCGGTGATTCCCTGCGCTACACCCGGCTCTACGACGGCACGGGAGAGCTCGAGAATAGCCCAAACGGCGCCCATAAAAAAAGGCGCATAAAGCGCCCTTTCTGTAACCCGATCCTGTGGGAGCGTGGCTTGCCCGCGATAGTCACGCCGCGGTGTTACAGGTACACCGCGTTATTGTTCATCGCGGGCAAGCCCGCTCCCACAGGAACCGGGTTAGCCATAAATCAGCGCTTGTCGCGGCGCTTTTTGTCGGCCTTCTTGTGGTGCGACATCATGCGACGCTTCTTGTTGACCTGACGGTCGGTGAGCGAATTTTTGTTGCCTTCATACGGGTTCTCGCCGCCCTTGAACTCGATGCGGATCGGCGTACCGACCAGCTTCAAGACACGACGGTAAGTGTTTTCCAGGTAACGAACGTAAGACTTCGGCACCTTCTCGATCTGGTTACCGTGGATCACGATGATCGGCGGGTTGGCACCACCCAAGTGGGCATAACGCAGTTTGATCCGGCGGTTGTTGACCATCGGTGGCGCGTGCTCGCCAACCGCATCTTCCAGAATCTGGGTCAGGCGGTTGGTCGGCCAGCGGGTGACCGCGGACTTGAACGAGTTCTGTACCGAGGCGTAGAGGTTGCCTACGCCGGTGCCGTGCAGCGCCGAGATGAAGTGGATGTCGGCGTAGTCAACGAAGAACAGTCGACGTTGCAGCTCGACCTTCACGAAGTCGCGCTCGCTCGGCGTCATGCCGTCCCACTTGTTGATCGCGATGACCAGCGCACGACCCGATTCAATGGCGAAGCCCAGCAGGTTGAGGTCGTGGTCCACCACGCCTTCGCGGGCATCCATCACGAAGATCACCACGTTGGCGTCTTTGATCGCTTGCAGGGTTTTGACCACGGAGAACTTTTCGACTTCTTCGTGGATCTTGCCGCGCTTGCGCACACCGGCGGTGTCGATCAGCGTGTACTTCTCGTCGTTACGCTCGAACGGGATGTAGATACTGTCGCGGGTGGTGCCGGGCTGGTCATAAACGATTACCCGGTCTTCACCGAGCATGCGGTTGACCAAGGTCGATTTGCCAACGTTCGGACGGCCGATGATGGCGATCTTGATACCGTCTTTTTCGCTTGGGCCAGGAATGCGCTTGGCTTCCTCGCCTTCGGCAACGATCTCTTCCTCGCCTTCTTCCGGTTCTTCTTCGTCTTTCGGGAAGTCGCTGAGGGCGATTTCCAGCATCTGGGTGATGCCACGACCATGAGCACCGGCGATCGGGATCGCGTGGCCCATGCCCAACGGGGCGAATTCGGCGCGGGCCATTTCAGGGTCGATGTTGTCGACCTTGTTGGCAACCACGTAAGAACGCTTGTTACGCTTGCGCAAGTGCTCGGCGATCATCTGGTCGGCCGCGGTGAAACCGGCCTTGGCATCTACCAGGAATAGAACGACATCCGCTTCTTCAATGGCCAGCAGCGACTGCTCGGCCATTTTTTCGTCCATACCGTGCTCGTCACCGGAGATACCGCCGGTGTCGACCAGAATGTAGGAACGCCCTTGCCACTTGGCCTCACCGTACTGGCGATCACGGGTCAGACCGGACAAGTCGCCGACGATGGCGTCGCGAGTCCTGGTCAGGCGGTTGAACAAGGTGGACTTGCCGACGTTCGGTCGGCCCACCAGGGCGATTACGGGAACCATGCGGCTCTCCACTTCGTTATTTCAGAAAATACAAAAGCCGCTGCGAGGCAGCGGCTGGTGCTCGGGGCAGCGCCTGTAAGCACTGCGAGCCCCGCAAAACGGGGCCGCTTGGGGGTTAAACCCCAAGCATAGTCTTTACTTAATGGTCAGGGCTTCCAGTTTGCCACTGTTGCCATACAGATAAATCGTGTCACCCACCACCAGCGGACGGGCACGCAGGCCGTCGCTGTCAATGCGCTCGCGGCCGACGAAACGACCGTCCACCTGACTCAGCAGGTGCAGGTAACCTTCCATATCACCGACTGCAACATAGCTGGAGAACACTTCCGGAGCCGACAGTTGACGGCGGGCCAGCGAATCGTTGCTCCACAAAGCAGTGGTAGAACGTTCGTCGACGCCTTCAACGGTGCCTGCGGACAGGCTCACGTAGACGCTGCCAAAACCCTGAGCAACGCCGGCATAGCTGGAAGCATCACGCTGCCAGAGTTGACGACCGCTTTCCAGGTCCAGTGCCGCGACACGACCCTGGTAGCTGGCGACATACAGTGTACCGCCGGACAGCAGCAAGCCACCGTCGATATCGACCACACGCTCCAGTTCCGAACGACCTTGTGGAATCGCTACGCGTTGTTCCCATACCGGCACGCCGTTGGAAACATCCAGAGCGACCACTTTACCGGTCGACAGGCCAGCCACCGCGAGGCGGTTGGTGACGATCGGTGCGCTGGTGCCGCGCAGGGTCAGAACCGCTGGCGTGCTGTCGTACAACCAGCGCTGGTTACCGGTAGCGGCATCCAGACCGATCAGACGGTCATCCTGGGTCTGAACCACAACAACGTCACCGTTGGTGGCCGGCGGCGCGAGCACTTCACTGGTCACGCGAGCGCGCCATTTCTCTTCACCGCTGCTGGCGTCCAGGGCAACGATTTCGCCCTTCAGCGTGCCGATCATGACCAGACCGTAACCCACGCCAACGGCGCCGGAAACAGGCAGTTCGAGATCTTTCTTCCATTTGACGTCGCCATTGCTGCGATCCATCGCCATCACCACACCGGTGACGTCGCCGGCATAGATGGTATCGCCATCGATCGCCGGAACCAGCATGTTGTAGGTTTCGCCCTGACCGTCACCGATCGAACGACTCCACTGCTTTTGCAGAACCACTTCTTCTTTGAAGTCGGTCAACTCGGCCGGTGGCAATTCTTTTTTGCTGTTGCTGCTGCAACCCGCGGCCAATATGGCCAGAGCCAGCAATGCTGCATGTTTCCAACGGATCACGTCACGCATCCCCTTTGGCCAGGTCGTCCAGCTTGATTTGTAGGCCACCGACCGCCGCTTCATCCGACAGTGCCGCCTTGGCTTTTTGATACGCCGTGTTCGCTTCGTCGGTACGACCCAACTGCACCAGCAGGTCGCCTTTGAGTTCTTCGCGAGTAGCCAGGAAGGCTTTGTCGGCATCGCCTTCGAGCAGTTTCAGGGCTTCATCGACCTTGTTCTGCGCGGCCAGTACCTGCGCCAGGCGCTGACGGGCAATTTCGCCGAGTGCCGGATTGGCCGGTTTGTCGACAATGGCTTTCAGCTCGCTGACTGCGTCGTCCAGCTTGCCGCTATCGACCGCGACTTTCGCCACGAACAGGCTGCCGTATTGCGCGTAAGCGGTGCCGCCGAACTCGCTGTTGAGCTTGCCAGCCAGATCCGAAACACGTGCAGCATCAGGCTTGCCATCAGGCGTCAGCGTGGTTTCGAGCAATTGCTGATAGAGAATCGAGGCGCCTTGCGACTGATTGCTCTGATACTTCTGAAAGGCCTGCCAGCCGAACACGATGACCAGCGCCAACAGGCCGCCAGTGACCAGGGGCTTGCCGTTGCGTGTCCACCAGTCCTTCAACTCCGCCAGATGTTCGTCTTCGGTACTCGACACCCCAATACTCCTTAATCGCTAAATCGGCTGTTTGACAGCTTCAACCCTGCACGACGCAGGTGGCCAGGTGTGCAGCAAGCGCATCCCAGGCAATGCTTTGTTGTTCGCCCTGGCCACGCAGGGGTTTGAAACCTACCACTTGCTGGGCCATTTCGTCGTCACCGAGGATCAATGCGTACAGCGCACCGCTCTTGTCGGCTTTCTTGAACTGGCTTTTGAAGCTGCCGGCGCCGGCATTGACTTGCAGGCGCAGGTTGGGCAATTGATCACGAACGCGCTCGCTCAGGACCAGACCGGCCAGCTCGGCGGCTTCACCGAAGGCGCAGAGGTAGACATCGACCTGACGGGAGATTTCTTCGGGAATCTGCTCCAGGGTTTCAAGCAATAGCACCAAGCGCTCGATACCCATGGCAAAACCAACGCCCGTGGTCGGCTTGCCGCCCATCTGCTCCACCAGACCGTCGTAGCGACCACCGGCACACACGGTGCCCTGGGCGCCCAACTTGTCAGTGACCCATTCGAAAACGGTCTTGCTGTAGTAATCCAGCCCGCGAACCAGCTTAGGGTTGATTACATAAGGAATGCCGGCGGCGTCCAGACGAGCCTTGAGGCCCTCGAAGTGCACGCGGGATTCTTCGTCGAGGTAGTCGGCCATTTTTGGCGCGTCGGCCAACGCCGCTTGAGTGTCGGGATTCTTGGTATCCAGAACCCGCAGCGGGTTGGTCTTCAGACGGCGCTGGCTGTCTTCGTCCAGTTGATCCAGGCGAGCGGACAGGTATTCGACCAGTGCTTCACGATAACGACCACGGGACTCGCTGGTGCCCAGGCTATTGAGTTCGAGCTTGACCGCATCGCGGATACCCAGCTCTCCCCACAGGCGCCAGGTCAGCACGATCAGCTCGGCGTCGATGTCCGGACCGTCGAGGTTGAAGACTTCGCAACCGATCTGGTGGAACTGGCGATAACGACCTTTCTGTGGACGTTCGTGACGGAACATCGGGCCGATGTACCAGAGCTTCTGCACCTGGCCGCCGCCGGTGATGCCGTGCTCGAGCACCGCACGCACGCAGGCCGCTGTGCCTTCAGGGCGCAGGGTCAGGGAATCGCCGTTGCGGTCGTCGAAGGTGTACATCTCCTTTTCGACGATGTCGGTCACTTCACCGATGGAGCGTTTGAACAGCTCGGTGAACTCGACGATCGGCATGCGAATCTGCTTGTAACCGTAGTTATCCAGCAAACGCGAAACAGTGCCCTCAAAATGACGCCACAGGGGAGTCTGTTCGGGCAGGATGTCGTTCATGCCACGAATGGCTTGCAGAGACTTGCTCACTTTAAATCCTTAAATTCGTTCGACTTAGCCGCGCGCAATGACTGCTGCGTCAGCTTCGACCTTTTCGGCCGCTTTCTGGCGGATCAAGCGTTCAAGCTCATCCACCAGATTGTCATTAGTCAGTTTCTGCGCCGGCTTGCCGTCGATGTAAATCAGGTTTGGCGTGCCGCCGGTCAAGCCGATATGGGCTTCCTTGGCTTCGCCCGGTCCGTTGACCACGCAACCGATCACCGCGACATCCAGCGGCACCAGCAGGTCTTCGAGACGCCCTTCCAGCTCGTTCATGGTTTTGACCACATCGAAGTTCTGCCGCGAGCAGCTCGGGCAGGCGATGAAGTTGATGCCACGGGAACGCAGGTGCAGGGATTTGAGAATGTCGTAGCCGACCTTCACTTCCTCGACCGGGTCGGCCGCCAACGAGATGCGAATAGTATCGCCAATCCCTTCGGCGAGCAGCATACCGAGGCCCACGGCGGATTTCACCGTGCCTGAACGCAAACCACCGGCTTCGGTGATGCCCAAGTGCAGCGGCTGGACGATTTCCTTGGCCAGCAAGCGGTAGGCGGCGACGGCCATGAACACGTCGGAAGCTTTCACGCTGACCTTGAAATCCTGGAAGTTCAGGCGCTCGAGGTGCTCGACGTGACGCAAGGCAGACTCGACCAGCGCGGCTGGAGTCGGCTCGCCATATTTCTTTTGCAGGTCTTTTTCCAGGGAACCGGCGTTGACGCCGATGCGGATCGGAATCCCGCGATCACGGGCAGCATCGACCACCGCGCGCACGCGGTCTTCACGACCGATGTTGCCCGGGTTGATTCGCAGACAATCGACGCCCAGTTCAGCGACGCGCAAAGCGATTTTGTAGTCGAAGTGGATATCAGCCACCAACGGCACTTTGACCAACTGCTTGATCTTGCCGAAGGCTTCGGCGGCGTCCATGTCCGGCACGGAAACCCGCACGATATCGACACCTGCGGCTTCCAGACGGTTGATCTGGGCCACGGTGGCGGCCACGTCATTGGTATCGCTGTTGGTCATGCTCTGCACAGCGATAGGCGCATCGCCGCCCACGGGCACGTTGCCGACCCAGATCTTGCGGGATTCGCGACGTTTGATTGGAGATTCGCCGTGCATGACTTATTGACCCAACTTCAGGCGAGCAGTCTCGCCACTGGTGAACGGAGCGACATCAACCACCTGCCCGTTGTAGCTGACCTGCGCGCCACGGGCGAAGCCCAGACGCACGGAAAAAGGCGGTTTGCCGCTGACAGTAACATTTTCGCCTTTACGCTTGAGACCACTCAACAGCACCTTACCCGTGCCATCGGTCACTTGCGTCCAGCAATCGGCGGTGAATTGCAGTTGAACCTGGCCTTGGCCAGCCACCGGAGCTGCCGGAGCCGGAGCCGGAGCCGGGGCGGTCGGAGCAATCGGAGCTGTGATAACCGGTGCAGGTACAGCGGGAACAGCCGGGGCTGGCGTCGCTGGTGTCGCGACAACCGGAGCAGTGCTGTGGGCCGCAGCCGCAGGCATTACTGCTGGAGCCGCTGACGCTGGAACCGGAGCGCTCGTTTCGGCACTGACTGGCTCCTCGGTCGAAGTCTCGGCCTGAGGCAGCGCAAGAGGCGTTTCACCTTCAGCCTGACCTTGCGCAACGGCCTGATCTTCCGGCTCGTCCAGAGGATGGATCTGGGTGGTGCCGTCGGCGCCTTCGACTTCAACGTGTTCCGGAGCCAGGCCGGTCAGGTCCTTGGTGCGCAATGAAGTTTGATCCTGCCACCAGATAAAACCACCGCCAATCACCGCGAGCAGCAACAGCAGGCTGACAATTCGCAAAATGGTGTGGGAAACCCGAACCGGCTCTTCGATACGTCCCAGGCTGTGGACGTTGCTGCCCTGGGAGTCGGTACCGGTGGATTGGTCGAACTGCTGGACCAGAACGGTTTGGTCCATGCCGAGCAATTTGGCATACGCGCGAATATAGCCACGGGCAAAGGTGTGCCCAGGCAGCTTGTCGAAAGCGCCGGCTTCCAGATTACTCAGGGAATTGACGGTGAGGTTGAGCTTGAGGGCCACTTCGGCCAGCGACCAGCCATTGCTTTCGCGGGCCTGGCGCAAAGTCTCACCGGGGTTAACGCGATTCGCTGCTACAACTTCGGGATGCGCCGCTTTCATCATTGCTCCGACAGGTATTGCTGATATTCCGGCGTACCGGGATAGAGTCGTTTTAATTGCAGGCCAAAACTGGCGGCCTTGTCGCGATCTTCGAACACTTTTGCCAGCCGAACGCCGAGCAATAGACTACGTGCATTTTGTTCGGTGAGCAGGCTAAAACGGTCGTAATAGTCACGCGCGGGCACATAATGCCTGTCTTCGTAAGACAACTCAGCCATTTCCAGCAATGCACGTGGTTGTTGGCGATTCAAACGCAGGGCTTTTTCCAGTTGCTGGCGGGCCAGATCACGCTGGCCAAGCTTTGAAGCGGTCATGCCCAGGTTTTCGAAAACCCGTGAACGCTCAGGATACAGGGTATCGGCGGCGGCCTGTTCGAAGCGTTCGTATGCCTCTTTGTAACGTTTCTCTTCGAAAAGAAAACTGCCGTAGTTATTCAGGATTCGCGCATCGGCGGGACGAGAAGACAGTGCCTTGCGAAAATGCTGATCGGCCAGTTCCGGCTCCATCTCGGCCTGGAACACCAGCCCCAGCGCCGCGTTGGCGTCAGGATCCGAGCTATCCAGGTCCAAAGCCTTCTTCAACGGGACTTTGGCGCGCTCGGTCATGCCTTGCTGCAGATACCCCAGGCCCAGCTGCACGTAAGCGGCACGCGCTTCATCACGGCCCTTGCTGGTCTTCATCGGGTTGAAATCGCCCGACAGGACACAACCAGCACAGAGGCTGGCCAACAGCACAAGCAGCGCGAAGCGCAGGGACATAGAGATCCTCTCTTAATTATTGTTCGCGGCGTTTGTTGCGATATCGTTTTCGGCGCTCAACTCGCGCACGGCGATATAACGTTCGCTGCGACGGGTGCGATCCAGCACCTGCCCTACCAATTGGCCACACGCGGCATCGATGTCTTCACCGCGGGTGGTGCGTACGGTGACGTTGAAGCCTGCATGGTGAAGCTGATCCTGGAAACGGCGAATCGCGTTGTTGCTCGGGCGCTCGTAACCGGAATGCGGGAACGGGTTGAACGGAATCAGGTTGATCTTGCACGGAATGTTCTTGAGCAACTCGATCATCTCAACGGCATGTTCAACCTTGTCGTTGATGTCCTTGAGCAAGGTGTACTCGATGGTCAGCACGCGCTTTTCGCCCAGGGACGACATGTAGCGCTGGCACGACTCGAGCAGCATCTTAAGCGGATATTTCTTGTTGATCGGCACCAATTGGTTACGCAGTGCGTCGTTTGGTGCGTGCAGCGACAACGCCAGGGACACATCGATGTGCTTGGACAGCTCATCGATCATCGGCACCACGCCCGAAGTGGACAGGGTTACGCGGCGCTTGGAGATCCCGTAGCCCAGGTCATCCATCATCAGATGCATGGCGGCCACGACGTTGTCGAAGTTCAGCAGCGGCTCACCCATGCCCATCATCACCACGTTGGTGATGGCACGGTCGGCGGTCGCCGGGATGCTGCCGAACGATTTATTGGCAATCCACACCTGACCGATCACTTCGGCGGCGGTGAGGTTGCTGTTGAAACCTTGCTTGCCGGTGGAGCAGAAACTGCAATCCAGGGCACAGCCTGCCTGGGACGAAACGCACAGAGTGCCGCGTTTGCCCTGGGGAATGTACACGGTCTCGACGCAGCTACCGGACGCCACGCGCACCACCCACTTACGGGTGCCATCGGTGGAGATGTCCTCGCTGACCACTTCGGGGCCGCGGACTTCAGCAATGGCCTTGAGCTTGTCGCGCAAGGCCTTGCTGACGTTCGTCATGGCGTCGAAATCATCAACGCCAAGGTGGTGAATCCATTTCATTACCTGACCGGCACGGAAACGCTTCTCCCCGATTGAGTCGAAGAATTTTTCCATTTCCTGTTGAGTCAGACCCAGCAGGTTGGTTTTTACAGTCGATGTAGTCATGGATTCACCTTCACTCTTAAGCCAATGCTTAGCGAGTGGTTACTTCAGTAGCTGCGAAGAAGTACGAGATTTCGCGAGCAGCAGCGGCTTCGGAGTCCGAACCGTGTACAGCGTTGGCGTCGATGGAATCAGCGAAGTCAGCGCGGATGGTGCCGGCAGCAGCTTCTTTAGGGTTGGTAGCGCCCATCAGCTCACGGTTCAGAGCGATAGCGTTTTCGCCTTCCAGAACCTGAACGACAACCGGACCGGAGATCATGAAAGCAACCAGGTCGCCGAAGAAACCACGAGCGCTGTGCTCAGCGTAGAAGCCTTCAGCTTCAGCTTTGGACAGTTGCTTCAGTTTCGAAGCTACAACGCGCAGGCCAGCTTTTTCGAAACGAGTGGTGATCTCGCCGATAACGTTTTTTGCAACAGCGTCAGGCTTGATGATGGAGAAAGTACGTTGAACAGCCATGGTGTAACTCCAGAAACGGTAATTTGCGAAAAATTAAACCCGCGAATTATACGCGGGTTCTTTGGTATTGCCTAACTGCGTACGGTGCAGATTCAGTCTGCTTCTTCGATCCAGGCGGCCTGAATGGCTTCAAGCACCTTCTCGCCACCGCGGGTCGGATCATCACTGAACTCCGGCAATGCCAGCACCCATTTGTGCAGATCGACGAAGTTCACGTAACGCGGATCCACTTCCGGCTTGGCTTCAGCCAGCTGGATCGCGATTTCAAGCACATCAACCCATTTCAGACTCATGTCGGTTCCTTGAATCAGTGCGGCGCTTCGGCTGCATGGTTGAGCGAGTATTTCGGAATTTCGACGGTCAGGTCTTCATTTCCGACGATCGCCTGACAGCCTAGACGCGATTGCGCTTCCAGACCCCAGGCCCGATCAAGAAAGTCTTCTTCCAACTCATCCGCTTCTTCCAGCGAATCAAAACCTTCGCGGATGATGCAATGGCAGGTAGTGCAGGCGCAGACGCCGCCACAGGCGCTTTCCATCTCGATATGGTGTTCATGGGCCAGTTCGAGAATGGAAATACCGGGCTCAGCCTCCACAACCATGCCTTCCGGGCAGAACTTCTCGTGTGGCAGAAAAATGACCTGCGGCATCAGTTATCCTCGATTTCATTCAGGTTGCGCCCCGCCAGAGCGGCTTTCACCGTCGAGTCCAGGCGGCGGGCAGCAAAGGCATCGGTCACTTGCGACAGACGCTTGGTCTGCTGCTCGATGGCGTAACCATCGGTACCTTTCATCAATTCGGTCAGTTCCTGCATCTGCAATTCGATGACCATGCGCTCTTCGGCGTCGAGCAAACGTTCGCCGTCAACCTCCAGAGCGCCCTGCACCGCTTCGATCAGGCGCTGGGCATCGACCTGCTGCTCACGCAATACGCGGGCGACTTTATCGTCGTTGGCGTGCTGGAACGAATCCTTGAGCATTTTGGCGATTTCGCCGTCGGTCAGGCCGTAGGACGGCTTGACCTGGATGCTGGCTTCGACGCCCGAACCCAATTCGCGGGCCGAGACACTGAGCAGACCGTCGGCGTCGACCTGGAAGGTCACGCGAATCTTCGCCGCACCGGCCACCATCGCCGGAATACCGCGCAATTCGAAGCGTGCCAGGGAGCGGCAGTCGCTGATCAGCTCGCGCTCGCCCTGCAATACGTGGATCGCCATGGCCGACTGGCCATCTTTATAAGTCGTGAAGTCCTGGGCGCGGGCGACGGGGATGGTGGTGTTGCGCGGAATCACCTTCTCCATCAGGCCGCCCATGGTTTCCAGCCCCAGGGACAACGGAATCACGTCGAGCAACAGCAGTTCGCCGCCGTCACGCTTGTTGCCGGCCAGGGTATCGGCCTGGATCGCGGCACCGATGGCGACGACTTGATCCGGATCGATTTCGGTCAGCGGTTCGCGACCGAAGGCGTGCGCAACAGCTTCACGGACGCGAGGCACGCGCGTCGAGCCGCCGACCATGACCACAGCGTGAACGTCCTCCAGCTCGATACCGGAATCACGCACCGCGCGGCGGCAGGCTTTCAAGCTGCGAGCGACCATCGGCTCGATCAGCGCATTGAAGGCTTCACGGGTCAGCTCGGCCTTCCAGTCGCCATAAGCAACTTCGACGGACGAGCAGTTGGTCAGGGCTTCTTTGGCCGCACAGGCGGTTTGTAGCAGATGGCGCTGTGTACCCGGATCGAGGTCGGCCGACAAACCGGCACCCTCAATAATCCAGCCTGCAATGGCGTGATCGAAGTCATCGCCACCCAGGGCGCTGTCGCCGCCGGTAGCCAGCACTTCGAAGACACCGCCGGTCAGGCGCAGAATCGAAATATCGAAGGTGCCGCCGCCCAGATCATAAATCGCGACCAGGCCTTCGGCGTGCTGATCCAGACCGTAAGCGACCGCGGCGGCGGTTGGCTCATTGAGCAAACGCAGCACGTTCAGACCGGCCAGCTTGGCAGCATCCTTGGTAGCTTGACGCTGAGCGTCATCGAAATAGGCCGGAACGGTGATCACCGCACCAACCAATTCGCCACCCAAGGTCGCTTCAGCGCGCTGACGCAGCACCTTGAGGATATCGGCGGAGACTTCGACCGGGCTTTTCGGGCCTTGCACCGTGTCGATGAACGGCATGTGCGATTCGCCGTCGACAAAACGGTACGGCAGCTGATCGCCCAATTGCTTGACGTCGGACAGACCACGACCCATCAAGCGCTTGACCGACAGCACAGTGTTCAAAGGATCGGACGCGGCGGCCAGCTTGGCCGACTCGCCGACTTCGACGTGATCGGCGTGATAGCGCACGGCAGACGGCAGGATGACCTGCCCTTGCGCGTCAGCCAGAGGCTCGGAAAGACCACTGCGCAATGCAGCGACCAGCGAATTGGTAGTGCCCAAGTCGATCCCCACAGCCAGACGACGCTGGTGCGGTTGAGGACTTTGGCCGGGTTCGGCGATCTGCAGTAGGGCCATCGTTATCAGGACTTATCTGTATATCAGGCGTGCGACCGGAGCGGCACTGGGTTAATCGTCGAGGCGCTCTTCTAACTGGCGCACTTCGTAGGTGAGCTTGTCGAGGAACTGCATGCGCCGCATCAGGCGTTCGGCCTGCTCACGTTGCGCTGCATCATCCCAACAGGCTGCGAAGCTTTCGTTCAGTTCATCCTGCGCGGTCTTCAGGCGACGCTTGAACACTGCGACACCCGCCAGATCGGCGCTGTCTTGCAGGTCTTCGAGCTCTTCACGCAACTCCATCTGCTGCAGAAGAAACTCCGGATCATGCACCGTGACCTCCAGCGGCAGCTCGCGACCGCCCATGGCGAGCAGGTAGCGCGCGCGTTTGGGAGGGCTTTTGAGCGTCTGGTAGGCCTCGTTGAGGCTCGCGGATTGCTCGAGCGCCAGCCGCTGCTCACGCTCGGAAGCGTCTGCAAAGCGGTCCGGATGAACACCGCGCGCCAACTCACGGTAGCGCGTGGCCAACTGATCGAGATCCAGACGGAAGCTCGGTTTCAGCTCAAATAAAGCGAAATGACAAGGAGTACCCACGCGCAGCCTCAGATGTTGAAGCTTTCGCCGCAGCCACATTCACCGCGCACGTTGGGATTGTTGAACTTGAAGCCTTCGTTCAACCCTTCCTTGACGAAATCGAGTTCGGTGCCGTCCAGGTAGGCGAGGCTTTTCGGGTCGATGATCACTTTCTCGCCGTGACTTTCGAACACCTGATCCTCTGCCACCACCTCGTCGACAAACTCCAGCACGTAGGCAAGGCCGGAACAGCCCGTGGTGCGAACACCCAGACGAATCCCTTCACCTTTGCCGCGCCCGTTGAGGGAGCGTCGCACGTGTTGAGCAGCCGCTTCTGTCATGCTGATAGCCATCGGTGACTCCTTACTCGTCGCCAAATCTTGAAAGTCAGATCAAGCCTTTCTTCTGCTTGTAGTCGCGAACAGCCGCTTTGATAGCGTCTTCAGCAAGTACGGAGCAGTGAATTTTTACTGGTGGCAGAGCCAGTTCTTCGGCCAGCTGAGTGTTCTTGATGGTCTCTGCTTCATCCAGAGTCTTGCCTTTCATCCACTCGGTCGCCAGGGAGCTGGAGGCGATTGCCGAACCGCAACCGTAGGTCTTGAACTTGGCGTCTTCGATGATGCCTTGCTCGTTGACCTTGATCTGCAGGCGCATCACGTCGCCGCACGCCGGAGCGCCGACCATGCCGGTGCCGACATCAGGATCTTCCGCGTCCATCTTGCCGACGTTGCGCGGGTTCTCGTAGTGGTCGATGACCTTTTCGCTGTAAGCCATGATTCTTAATCCTCACTCATCAGGAGTCGCTCTTGAAGCCCTGCCAATCGTGGATTCGCAGGGCCCGGTTGCGGCGACTTGAATATCAGTGCGCCGCCCACTCGATTTTCGAAATGTCGACGCCATCTTTGTACATGTCCCACAGCGGCGAGAGAGTACGCAGCTTGGTAACGGCCTCGCAGACTTTCTGCGCGGCGTAGTCGATTTCTTCTTCGGTGGTGAAACGGCCGAAGGTGAAGCGAATCGAGCTGTGTGCCAGTTCGTCGTTGCGGCCCAGGGCGCGCAGTACGTACGAAGGCTCAAGCGACGCCGAGGTGCAGGCCGAACCGGACGAAACCGCCAGATCCTTGAGCGCCATGATCAGCGACTCGCCCTCAACGTAGTTGAAGCTCAGGTTCAGGTTGTGCGGTACGCGGGCGGTCATGCTGCCATTGACGTACAGCTCTTCCAGGCCTTCGACCTGCTTGAAGAAACGGTCGCTCAGGGCTTTGATGCGTACGTTCTCGGCAGCCATGTCTTCCTTGGCTACACGGAAAGCTTCGCCCATGCCGACGATCTGGTGGGTCGCCAGGGTGCCGGAACGCATGCCACGTTCGTGACCGCCGCCGTGCATGGTCGCTTCGATGCGAACACGCGGCTTGCGGCTGACGTACAGCGCGCCGATGCCTTTAGGGCCGTAGGTTTTGTGGGCAGAGAACGACATCATGTCGACTTTCAGTTTCGACAGGTCGATCTCGACCTTGCCGGTAGACTGAGCAGCGTCGACGTGGAACAGGATCCCCTTGGAGCGGGTCAATTCGCCGATGGCTGCGATGTCGTTGACGGTGCCGATTTCGTTGTTCACGTGCATGATCGACACCAGGATGGTGTCGTCGCGCAGGGCAGCTTCGACCATCTCTGGAGTGACCAGACCATCTTCACGAGGGTCGAGGTAGGTCACTTCGAAACCTTCACGCTCCAGTTGGCGCATGGTGTCGAGGACAGCCTTGTGCTCAATCTTGGTGGTGATCAGGTGCTTGCCTTTGGTGGAGTAGAAATGCGCCGCACCCTTGATTGCCAGGTTGTCGGACTCGGTGGCACCGGAGGTCCAGACGATTTCACGCGGGTCGGCGTTAACCAGGTCAGCGACCTGACGGCGAGCGTTCTCGACGGACTCTTCAGCTTTCCAGCCGAACACGTGGGAACGGGACGCCGGGTTACCGAAGTTTCCGTCGACCAGCAGGCATTCACTCATCTTTTGCGCGACACGTGGATCAACCGGGGTCGTCGCAGAGTAATCAAGGTAAATCGGCAATTTCATGGACTATCTCCTAAATCAGGCTGGCTGGCGTGCCGCTAGCTCTTTGGCTGTCATTCGACGGCGGACGCTTCAATCTTGTCCAGGCGTGGCGCCTTGCTGTTGCAACGACGCTGGTCCTGACGCTGGGCTACTTCTTGCACCTCACGGCGAGTTACAAGGTCAGCCAAGCTGATACCGCTCAGAAATTCGTGAATCTGCAGGCTCAGATCGCACCACAAGTGGTGGGTCAGACAGGTGTCGCCTTGATGGCAATCGCCCTGGCCCTGGCATTTGGTTGCATCGACCGATTCGTTGACCGCATCGATCACCTGGGCGACCTGGATGCCCTGCATGTCGCGGGACAGCTGGTAACCACCGCCTGGACCGCGAACACTGGACACCAGATTGCTGCGGCGCAATTTGGCAAAAAGCTGTTCGAGGTAGGACAGGGAGATGCCTTGGCGCTCGGAGATATCGGCCAGGGACACCGGCCCGTGCTGCGCGTGCAACGCCAGGTCAAGCATGGCGGTCACGGCGTATCGGCCTTTTGTAGTCAGTCGCATGGACAATTACCACGGAGTTCGGAATGGGGCGAGTATGCAATTCCCGAGTATTTAAGTCAACTATAAGACCTAGTACTTTAGTCAGGTTTACCCGCAAAAGAGCGCGCGCATCATAGCAAAGGCTGACCGCGTACAGCCAGCAATTGCGCGCTATCGTTCTTCGCGGGCAAGCCTCGCTCCTACATGGGTTGCGCGAATCCTGTAGGAGCGAGGCTTGCCCGCGAAGAAACTGACACGGTCTAGCTGGCCTGGCTCTGATCCTTGTCCTTCACACAGGCAAAGTCTTCTTCGCGCAGTTCAGGCAGATCTTTCGCACAGTAATTGCTACCCAGATCCTTCAGCGCCCCGCACATCCCTTCAAGTCGACCATCTACAGCCTGCAGATGATCGAGCAACTGGTTAATGGCTCGGGCCACCGGGTCCGGCATATCCTCACCGACACCGTAGGCATCGAAACCAATCTTCTCGGCCATGGCCTTGCGCTTGGCATCCTGTTCTTCATCGGACTTGACGATGATCCGTCCAGGAATCCCCACCACTGTCGCCCCGGGCGGAACCGCCTTGGTGACCACGGCATTGGAACCCACCTTGGCCCCGGCACCAACAGTGAACGGGCCGAGCACCTTGGCGCCCGCCCCGACCACTACGCCGTCTTCCAGGGTCGGGTGACGCTTGCCCTTGTTCCAGCTGGTGCCACCAAGGGTCACGCCCTGATACAGGGTGACATCGTTGCCGATCTCGGCAGTTTCACCGATAACAATGCCCATGCCGTGGTCAATAAAGAAGCGACGACCGACCTTGGCCCCCGGATGAATCTCGATCCCGGTCAACCAACGACCGAAGTTCGACACCAGTCGCGCCAGCCATTTCCAGCCCATGCCCCACAACGCTGATGACAGGCGATGGATCCAGATGGCGTGCATGCCCGGGTAGCACGTCAAAACCTCAAAAGCATTACGCGCCGCCGGGTCACGATGGAAAACACTTTGGATATCTTCACGCAAACGCTCGAACATCATTAATCCTTCCGCTTTAGAAGCTCGCCACGGGCCGCTTTCTGGGTTTCCGTGAGGATGCCACGCAATATATTCATTTCCGCCCGGCTGACCGAGCTGCGTCCGTACAACCGGCGCAGACGCGCCATCAAGTGCCGTGGTTTTTCCGGGTCGAGGAACTCGATGGCCACCAGGGTTTGCTCCAGGTGTTCATAGAATCGCTCCAGCTCATCCATGGTCGCCAGCTCACCACTCTTGGTGGACGCCACTTCATCCTTCTCGACCTTGCTCGGCTGACCTTCGGCCGCCAACCAGGACATGCGCACTTCATAGCTCAACACCTGCACCGCCGCCCCAAGGTTCAGCGAACTGAACTCAGGGTCTGATGGGATATGCACGTGATAATGACATCGCTGCAGCTCTTCATTGGTCAGGCCGGAATCTTCACGACCGAACACCAAGGCAATCTCGGCACCCTGCCCAGCTTCCTCGACCACTTTCGTGCCGCATTCGCGGGGATCGAGCAAAGGCCAAGGAATGCGACGATCACGAGCACTGGTACCGAGCACCAGATTGCAACCGACCAAGGCATCTTCCAGGGTGGCGACGACCTGAGCATTTTCAAGGATGTCACCGGCGCCGGACGCACGCGCGTCAGCCTCGTGGTGCGGGAACAACCGCGGTTCGACCAGCACCAGCCGCGACAGGCCCATGTTCTTCATGGCACGCGCAGCCCCGCCGATATTTCCGGGGTGACTGGTATTGACCAGGACGACACGAATGTTTTGCAGCAAGGGAGGCGCTCTCGAACACTTTAATGGGAGCAGAATCTTACAGCTCAACCTACCGTTAAGCTATGAAAGCGAACGCCGACCTTCACCTGTAGAAACTTTCTGATAGAATGCCCGGCTTTCTTTAACAACCTTAGGTGACACATCCATGCAGCCCATGCTGAATATCGCGCTGCGCGCCGCCCGCAGCGCCAGTGAATTGATTTTCCGCTCCATCGAGCGCCTGGATACCATCAAGGTCGACGAAAAAGACGCCAAGGATTACGTATCCGAGGTGGATCGCGCCGCCGAACAGAAAATCATCGATGCGCTGCGCAAGGCCTACCCTAATCACTCGATCATGGGTGAAGAAACCGGCATGCACGCCGGCACCGGGATCGAAGGCGAAGAATACCTGTGGATCATCGATCCACTGGACGGCACCACCAACTTCCTGCGCGGCATTCCTCACTTCGCTGTCAGCATTGCCTGCAAATACCGCGGTCGCCTGGAGCACGCTGTTGTTCTGGACCCGGTTCGCCAGGAAGAATTCACCGCCAGCCGTGGTCGCGGCGCCCAACTGAACGGTCGTCGCCTGCGCGTCAGCGGTCGTACCAGCCTGGACGGCGCCCTGCTGGGTACCGGCTTCCCGTTCCGTGACGACCAGATGGACAACCTCGACAACTACCTGGGCATGTTCCGCGCCCTGGTTGGCCAGACCGCCGGCATCCGCCGCGCTGGCTCGGCGAGCCTGGACCTGGCCTACGTGGCTGCCGGCCGTTTCGATGCGTTCTGGGAATCGGGCTTGTCCGAATGGGACATGGCTGCAGGCGCCCTGCTGATCCAGGAAGCTGGCGGCTTGGTGAGCGACTTCACCGGCGGTCACGACTTCCTTGAGAAAGGCCACATCGTCGCCGGCAACACCAAGTGCTTCAAGGCAGTATTGACGGCGATCCAGCCGCACCTGCCAGCCTCGCTGAAGCGCTAAACGCAAAAGCACCTCAAGAAAACGCCCCGACTTGTTCGGGGCGTTTTTTTTGCGCAGAAAAAAGCCCTCAATGCCGCACACCCCCTTGTGGGAGCGGGCTTGCCCGCGAAGGCGGCATACCAGGCAACATCAATGTCGACTGACACACCCTCTTCGCGGGCAAGCCTCGCTCCTACAGGTTCCGCACCATAACGAAAAATGCCCCGCATCTTTCGATACGAGGCATTTTCTTGAATCGCCAGCCTGAACAGGCTGGCGTTTCGGCATCGGAAGCTGGACTTAAGCCAGTTTTTCCTTGATGCGAGCTGCTTTACCGGACAGGTCACGCAGGTAGTACAGCTTGGCTTTACGTACGTCACCGCGACGCTTAACGGCCATGCTGTCGATTTGCGGGCTGTAGGTCTGGAAAGTACGCTCTACGCCAACACCGTTGGAGATTTTACGAACGGTGAAAGCACTGTTTACGCCGCGGTTACGCTTGGCGATAACTACGCCTTCGAACGCTTGCAGACGCGAACGATCGCCTTCCTTCACTTTCACCTGAACGACAATGGTGTCGCCCGGGGCAAAGGTAGGGATTTCTTTGGTCATCTGCTCTGCTTCGAGTGCAAGGATGATTTTGTTAGTCATGCTGTGCTCCTAAGGTAAATCGTCGGATTTACCATCGATACGTTGTTAACTATCGTCCCGCTCGCGGATGTATTCCTCGAGCAGCTTCTTCTCTTCTCCAGAAAGCGAGCGGCTTTCCAGAAGATCGGCGCGTCGTTCAAAGGTCCTACCAAGGGACTGCTGTAAACGCCAACGCCGGATGTGCGCGTGATTGCCACTTAGCAATACGTCGGGAACACGCTGATCCGCATACACCTCCGGTCGGGTGTAGTGCGGGCAATCCAGCAAACCATCCGTAAAGGAATCTTCCTCGGCGGAGTCCGCATGCCCTAAAGCTCCAGGCAGCAGTCGTGTAACCGCATCGATCAGGACCATCGCCGGCAGCTCGCCGCCAGACAGTACATAGTCGCCAATCGACCACTCTTCATCGACATGAGCATCAATAAAACGCTCGTCAATGCCTTCATAGCGGCCGGCAATCAGGATCAATGCATCCAGATTCGCCAACTCGCGTACCGCCGACTGAGTCAGTTGACGGCCTTGGGGGGACAGGTAAATTACCTTCGCCGCCTCCCCGGCTGCTGCCTTGGCCTGAACCAGAGCATCTTCCAGGGGCTTGATCTTCATCACCATGCCCGGACCACCGCCAAATGGGCGATCGTCCACAGTGTGATGTCGATCCGTCGTGTAGTCTCGCGGATTCCAACAGGTGAGCTGCAACAGCCCCTGTTTCACCGCACGACTGGTGATGCCGTACTCGCTGATGGCGGAGAACATCTCGGGAAACAAACTGATCACTTCTACGCGCAGGTTAGCCACGTTTAGAAGTCCGCATCCCATTCCACCTTCATCTCGCCTGCGGCAAGGTCGACAGCCAACACGCATTGCTCCGTATAGGGCAACAGGCGTTCGCGATCATCCAGGCTGCCAGCGCAAGGCTTGACCACCATTACATCATTGGCGCCGGTTTCCAGAAGATGATCGATTTTCCCGAGCAATTGCCCGAGTTGATCAATAACCTTCAGACCTTCCAGCTGGTACCAGTAGTACTCGCCGTCGGTCAATTCAGGGAACAGGTTGCGCGGCACACAGATCTCATAACCAGCCAGAAGACGTGCTTCTTCACGATCATCAAGACCCTTGAGCTTTGCGACCAGGAACTTGTCGTTCCCACGCCCGCTGACCAGCTCGACCTGTTTCACATTGCCTTCGCGCTTGAGCGTCCAGGTTTTGTACTGCAACAGGTTTTCAGTCGGATCAGTAAAGGAATACACCTTCACTTCGCCGCGAACGCCATGAACAGAATAAATTTTGCCAATAACGATCAAATCATCGGCAACAGCTGGCGTCGCGTTCATATAGCTCAGGCCGCAGCCTTAGCAGATTCCTTCAACAACTGAGCAACGCGCTCAGAAGGTTGTGCACCAACGCTCAGCCAGTAGGCTACGCGCTCTTGGTTCACGGACAGACGAACTTCTTGACCACGAGCAACAGGGTTGAAGAAACCAACCTGTTCCTTGTGCGAACCGTCGCGCGGGTTGCGGCTGTCGGTTACGGTCAAGTGGTAAAACGGGCGCTTTTTGGAGCCGCCAAGGGCAAGACGGATTGTTAGCATGTGAACATCGTTCCTGTAGTCGGTGCTGCAAATCTAAAGGCACAGCGGGCATAGGTGCCCGAAAGGCCGCATATTCTAAGGAATATCCGGACTTTTGCAAATGTCTTTTTCCGGCGGCCTATCGGTCGCCATGCAGATTTGCTATAGAGCCGTCGTTGAAAACGGCCAGTCAGCTCCCGCCAAGTGCGGGTTTGCTGGAGATCCCACTTCCATGTGGGAGATGCAAGGGCAAGCCCTTGCGTGAATACTTTACATTTTCGGCATGCCGCCGCCGGGCAACATACCGCCCATGCCGCGCATCATTTTGGCCATTCCGCCTTTCGCGGAGAATTTCTTCATCATCTTCTGCATCTGCTTGTGCTGCTTGATCAAGCGACCGATGTCCTGCACCTGAGTGCCGGAACCCATGGCGATCCGGCGCTTGCGCGAACCGCTGATCAGCTCAGGGTCGCGGCGCTCGGCCGGGGTCATGGAGTTGATGATGGCTTCCATCTGCTTGAACTGCTTCTCTGCCGCGCCCTGGGCGTTGCCCATTTGCGCCAGATTCACACCGCCGATGTTCGGCAGTTTGTCCATGAGGCCGCCGAGGCCGCCCATGTTCTTCATCTGTTGCAGCTGATCGCGGAAGTCTTCGAGGTCGAAGCCCTTGCCCTTCTTCAGCTTCTTGGCCAGTTTGTCGGCTTTGTCTTTGTCGAGGGTCTGTTCGGCCTGCTCGATCAGGCTGAGCACGTCGCCCATGCCGAGGATGCGCGAAGCGATACGCTCAGGATGGAACGGTTCGAGCGCTTCGCTCTTCTCGCCCATACCGATGAACTTGATCGGCTTGCCAGTGATGGCACGTACCGACAGCGCGGCACCGCCACGGGCATCGCCGTCGACCTTGGTCAGGATCACACCGGTCAGCGGCAGCGCATCGCCGAAGGCCTTGGCCGTGTTGGCGGCGTCCTGGCCGGTCATGGCATCGACCACGAACAGGGTTTCAACCGGGTTGATCGCGGCGTGCAGCGCCTTGATCTCGCCCATCATCTCTTCGTCGATGTGCAGACGACCGGCGGTATCGACGATAACCACGTCGATGAATTTCAGTTTTGCTTCTTTAATAGCGGCTTGCGCGATGTCGACCGGCTTCTGGCTCAGGTCGGACGGGAAGAAGGTAACGCCAACTTCACCCGCGAGCATTTCCAGCTGCTTGATCGCTGCCGGACGGTAAACGTCCGCGGACACGACCATGACCGACTTCTTCTTGCGCTCTTTAAGGAAGCGCGCGAGTTTGCCGGCGGTGGTGGTTTTACCCGCACCCTGCAAACCGGCCATCAACACGACAGCAGGAGGAACGGCGCTCAGGTTCAAATCTTCGTTGGCCGCGCCCATCAGGCTTTCGAGTTCGGCCTGGACGATTTTCACGAAGGCCTGGCCCGGCGTCAGGCTGCGCGACACCTCGGTGCCAACAGCGCGTTCCTTGACCGAGTTGACGAAGTCTTTGACCACCGGCAAGGCGACATCGGCTTCGAGCAACGCCATGCGCACTTCGCGCAGGGTGTCTTTGATGTTGTCTTCGGTCAGCTTGGCTTTGCCGGTGACATGGCGCAGCGTCTGCGAGAGACGGTCGGTTAAGTTTTCAAACATTGCGCGATCCTTTCAGGCCCTGTGTAGACCGGGATAATGGCGGCCCAGACCGGAATAAACATGTGCTCGGCGAGCCTGCGGCGTGGGCAGGTCGCGGATTATAGCGAAGACTGCGTCTGGCGGACACCTCGCCGTCAGGTTGCATGGTCTTTCGTGCTGTGGGGGTTCTATGCCAAACTCAGCGCCTTTCGGGCTTGCCTAACAGGATTTATGCTCCCCTTGTCACCCAGTTTGCTTACCACCCTCGCCGCCGCCTGCTTATATGCCGCTGCGACCCTCTATCAGGGCACCCGTCTGGCCACCGGCGCCAAGGCGAACAAGCGCCTGCTGGTCACGCTCGGTGTGCTGGCCGTGCTGGCCCACAGCGTCAGCCTGATCACCTATCTGCTGACACCGATCGGCCTGGCCCTGGACTTCTTCAGCGCCGCCAGCCTGATTGCCGCAGCGGTCATCGCCCTGACCCTGCTGGCCTGCTCGCGGATTCCGGTGGAAAACCTGCTGCTATTGCTGTTCCCGTTGGGCGCCGCCACCGTGCTGCTGGCACAGTTCGCCCCCGCCGGTACGGTGCAGATCATTGACGAAGAACCAGGCATCCTCGCCCACATCCTCTTGTCGATCCTCGCTTACGGCATGTTCACCATCGCGGTGTTCCAGGCATTGCTGCTGCTGGTTCAGGACCATCAGCTCAAACACAAGCATCCGTCCGGGCTGATCAAGAATTTCCCGCCGCTGCAAACCATGGAAAGCCTGCTGTTTGGTTTCCTCTGGGCCGGCTGGAGCCTGCTGTCGTTGTCGCTGATCTCCGGCTGGTTGTTCGTCGAGAACCTGTTCGCCCAGCACCTGGTGCATAAAACCCTGCTGGCGTGCCTGGCCTGGATCGTGTTCAGCGTGCTGCTTTGGGGGCGTAACCGCCTCGGCTGGCGCGGACACAAAGCCATCCGCTGGACCCTTGCCGGTTTTTGCCTGCTGATGCTGGCGTATTTCGGCAGCAAGCTGGTCCGCGAATACATTCTGCATATCTGACGGGCGGCATTAATGGACGACTTGCCCATAGGGCCGATGCTCGCGGTGCTGGCTCTGCTGATTTTATGGTCGGGGCTGTTTACCGCCATCGAAATTGCACAACAGCACTTGCTGGCCCAGCGAACGGCCTCGCGCTCGAGCGACAAGCCAGTGGCCAAGCTGAGTTTCCCACTCAACAGCCTGATCCTCTGCAACACCCTGTGCCGCGCGCTGGTGGTGGTCATCAGCACCTTGCTGGCGATTTTCACCTGGGCACAAAACGGTCCATGGATTGCCTGCCTCGGCGCCAGCGCGGTGCTGCTGGTGTTCGCCGACTACCTGCCGCGCACCCTTGCCGTGCGCTATCCGGATGCCGTCCTGACACTGGGCAACACACTGCTCGGCATACCCTTGAAGATCGTCTACCCGGCGGCCTGGTTACTCAATGCCATCAGCCAACTGCTGATGCGACCATTCGCCCGCAAAATCAACGTGGTGCAGCAAAGCGAAGACGAGATACCGTCAGATCGGCGCGACGATCACGAACACGCAGCCAGTCGCCCGCATTCGCTGTCAGGTATCCACGCGCTGGATAACATCACGGTCAACGATATTCTGGTACCGCGCAGCGACGTCGACGGAATCAATCTGGACGATTCCCTCGAAGAAATCATCGAACAACTGCGCCATAACAGACGCACCCGCCTGCCGGTATTCCACAGCGATATCAACCAGGTCGAAGCGGTGCTTAACACTCGACAGATCCGTCATTTGCTGGCGGATTCGAGCCTGACCCGGGAAGCGCTGCTGACAGCCAGTCACGAACCTTACTTCGTACCGGAAAGCACCCCGCTGCAGCTGCAATTGCTGAACTTCCACAAGCAGCAGCGGCGCTTGGGCATGGTGGTCGACGAGTACGGCGAAGTGCTGGGCATCGTGACCCTGGAAGACATTCTCGAAGAAATCGTCGGTGAATTCGAAAGCCAGCACAGCCTGGATAACCCGCACATCCATCCGCAGACCGATGGGCGTCTGGTCATCGAGGGTGCGGCGTCGATTCGCGAATTGAACAAAAGCCTTGGCTGGCACTTGCCCAGCGATGGCCCGAAAACCCTCAACGGGTTGGTGACCGAGGCGCTGGAAACGATTCCGGACAGTGCGGTTTGCCTGAAGATCGGGCGTTATCGGCTGGAGATTCTGGAGACGGAAGACAATCGCGTCACGCGCGTGCTGATCTGGCATACCAGTTCGACGCCTGCGATTGCCTCCAGCCGTTAGATAGTTAAAAGATCGCAGCCTCGCTTCGCTCGACAGCTCCTACAGTTTGGAATGCGCTCCTCTGCAGGAGCTGTCGAGCGAAACGAGGCTGCGATCTTTTTCAATATCTATGCCCTTGTTCGATCGTTAGCCGCCTTCCTATAATCAAGCCGCTTACCCAAGCCCCCGCCGAACCACGTGCTTACCCCGCGCGCAGCAGGTTCCGGCCAGATCATCGACAATATCCGCACCACTGCGACGACTGTTCCTACCTTGAACAGCGACCGTATCTCAGCCCACATCCCTGGGTATTCGACCATAATAATTCGCTCCACTGGGGCACATGACTGTCAGGGATTACCGCATGACGACCAGCACAACGTTCAGCGACACCGCGCCTGTCCAACCAACCAACTCCGCCACCCGAGTAGCCACCGCGAGTTTCATCGGCACGGCCATCGAGTTCTACGACTTCTACGTCTATGCCACGGCGGCAGCTCTGGTGATCGGGCCGGTGTTTTTTCCGCAGACCTCCGGCACCGCCCAGATGCTGTCGGCGTTCCTCACCTTCGGCATCGCCTTCCTTGCACGGCCTTTGGGTTCGGCGCTGTTCGGCCACTTCGGTGACCGCATCGGGCGTAAATCGACACTGGTCGCTTCCCTGCTGCTGATGGGCGTGTGTACCACGCTGATTGGCGTGCTGCCGGGTTACGACAGCATTGGCGCCTGGGCGCCGATCCTGCTTTGCGTGCTGCGCTTCGGCCAAGGCCTGGGATTGGGCGGTGAATGGGGCGGCGCCGCATTGCTGGCCACGGAGAACGCGCCCAAGGGCAAGCGCGCCTGGTACGGCATGTTTCCGCAACTCGGCCCATCGATCGGGTTTCTGGCGGCCAACGGCTTGTTCCTGACCCTGGCCATGAGCCTGAACGACGAACAGTTCCGTTCGTGGGGCTGGCGGATTCCGTTCCTGCTCAGTGCCGCGCTAGTGATGGTGGGCTTGTACGTACGCCTCAAGCTCCACGAGACCCCGGTGTTCGCCAACGCCATGGCTCGCCAAGAGCGGGTGAAGATCCCATTGGTCGAGCTGTTCAGCCAATACTGGGCGCCGATGCTGCTAGGTGCCGGGGCGATGGTGGTGTGCTATGCGCTGTTCTACATCTCGACAGTGTTTTCGCTGAGCTATGGCGTGTCGACGCTCGGCTACACCCGAGAAACCTTCCTCGGCCTGCTGTGTTTCGCTGTGTTGTTCATGGCGGCCGCGACACCGCTGTCGGCCTGGGCGAGTGATCGTTTCGGGCGCAAACCGGTGCTGATCATCGGCGGTGTGCTGGCGATTCTGTCCGGATTCCTGATGGAGCCGCTGCTGACCCAAGGCTCGACCTGGGGCGTGGCGCTGTTCCTGTGCATCGAGCTGTTTCTGATGGGCGTGACGTTTGCGCCGATGGGCGCGCTGCTGCCAGAGCTGTTTCCGACCCACGTGCGCTATACCGGCGCATCGGCGGCGTACAACCTGGGCGGGATTGTCGGAGCCTCGGCGGCACCGTTCTTTGCGCAAAAACTGGTGGCGATGGGCGGTTTGAGTTATGTCGGCGGGTATGTGGCGGCGGTGCTGAGCTTGATTGCGGTGCTGTGCCTGAAGGAGACGCGGCATAACGATTTGAATCGGGTGGCCTGAAGAAAAAGCAAAAGCTTCGCGAGCAAGCCCGCTCCCACATTAGATTTTGGATGTATACAAAATCTGTATTCACACCGATCAAGTGTGGGAGCGGGCTTGCTCGCGAATGGCGCGCCTCGGTTTAGAGCTCTACACCAACAGCCTGAGAAGCACGGGTCGCTTTAGCCCGGGCAGCCTCGATCGATTCATCACGCGCCAACGCCACACCCATCCGGCGCTGGCCATTGACCTCTGGCTTGCCGAACAGACGCAACGCAGTATCCGGTTCGCTCAACGCAGCGCCCAAATTGGCGAATGCGGTTTGAGTCGACTGCCCTTCCACCAGAATCACCGCCGAAGCCGAAGGCCCGAACTGACGGATCAATGGAATCGGCAGGCCCAGGATCGCCCGTGCATGCAGCGCGAACTGCGACAGGTCCTGGGAAATAAGGGTCACCAGACCGGTGTCATGCGGGCGCGGCGAGACTTCGCTGAACCAGACCTGATCACCCTTGATGAACAACTCGACGCCAAACAAACCACGGCCACCCAAGGCTTCGGTCACCGCTTTAGCAACGCGCTCGGATTCAGCCAGAGCAACCGGGCTCATGGCTTGTGGCTGCCAGGATTCCTGGTAGTCGCCTTTCTCCTGACGGTGGCCAACCGGCGCACAGAACGTAGTGCCGCCAACGTGACGCACGGTCAGCAGGGTGATTTCGTAGTCGAAATCGATGAAGCCTTCGATGATCACGCGACCTTTACCGGCGCGGCCACCTTCTTGAGCGTAATCCCAGGCCTTCTGCACGTCATCGACACTGCGCAGCAGGCTCTGGCCTTTGCCCGAGGAACTCATGACCGGTTTGACCACGCATGGGAACCCCAGATCTTCGACAGCCTTGTTGTAGTCCTCGAAGGTGTCGGCGAAGTAGTACGGCGACGTCGGCAGGCCCAGCTCTTCGGCGGCCAGGCGACGGATGCCTTCGCGGTTCATGGTCAGCTGTGCGGCGCGAGCGGTCGGGATCACGGTGAAGCCTTCGGACTCCAGTTCAACCAGGGTCGCGGTGGCGATGGCTTCGATTTCCGGCACGATGAAGTCCGGTTTCTCGGCTTCGATCACTGCACGCAGGGCCGCGCCGTCGAGCATGTTGATCACATGGCTGCGATGGGCGACTTGCATGGCCGGCGCATTGGCGTAGCGATCGACGGCAATCACTTCAACGCCCAGGCGTTGCAGCTCGATCACCACTTCCTTGCCCAACTCACCACAGCCACACATTAATACGCGGGTCGCGGTTGGCGACAATGGAGTTCCGATACGGGTCATCTCAGGTCCTCAAGAAGCGGATCATCGAGGGAAGCGCGCTTCCCATGGGGAGAAAGCGCGGCATTTTACATGAACCTGAGGGTTTGGCTTCAGCTGACGACGGCCTGATTACGCAAGCGCCAGGCCATGATCAGCCACACGACCGTCACACCTGCGAACTTCGAACCCATGGCGGTGAGGATCACGGCCGGAGTGAACGCATCAATCATGCCGAAGAAGATGAAGGTGTCCAGCGGGATGCTCAGCGCCGAACTTATCCACAGGCGATCATGCAATGGACGCTTGGTGATGCTGAACACCAGCCAGTCGATGCACTCGGACACAGCGAATGCGATGGCGCTGGCCAGCGCGATGGACGGGTCGGAGGTGGCGTACGACAGCACCAACGCCACCAGCATCGCCGCGATCGCGCCGTGACCGAAGCGGGTTTGCACCATGTCGCGCAGCACGAACACCAGACCACCCCAGGCCGACCAGATGATGTCCAGGTGCGGGGCGCTGGAAAAGGCGTAATTGATCAGCACGACGCTGCTGATGTAGGCGATCAGGAAGAGCATGGGGCGGGGAATACCTGTCAATTTTGTGCACAGGGTACCGTAGGAGCTGACGAGTGCAACGAGGCTGCGATCTTTTGACGTTGTTTTTTAAAGGCAAGATCAAAAGATCGCAGCCTCGTTGCACTCGTCAGCTCCTACAGGTCTGGTGTTTTACCCAACATCCAGATCAACCCGCTCGACTTCGCCCGCTCATGGCACAACCCCAACACCTTGCGCCGCTCTGCGTTGTCCATCCGGCTCCAGCGGGTGATTTCTTCCACCGTGCGCTGACACCCGGTGCAAATGTCATCCTCATCCAGCGCACAAATGTTCACGCACGGCGATGGAACAGGTCGTTCAATAGTGCTCATTCTTCCTGCTCGACCAGATCGCGGGCATAACGCTGCGAGTTGTGCACATAGTGGGCGGCGCTGGCTTCGAGCATCTTCTTTTGCGGCTCGGTCAACTCGCGCACCACCTTGCCCGGTGAGCCCATGACCAATGAACCGTCCGGAATTTCCTTGCCCTCACCGATCAGCGAGTTGGCGCCGATGATGCAATTCTTACCGATTTTCGCACCGTTGAGAATCACCGCGTTGATGCCGATCAGGCTGTAATCGCCCACCGTGCAGCCGTGGAGCATGGCGTTGTGGCCGATGGTCACGCCGGTGCCAATGGTCAGCGGGTAGCCCATGTCAGTGTGCATGACGGTGCCGTCCTGCACGTTGCTGTTCTTGCCAATCAGGATCAATTCGTTGTCGCCACGCAACACGGCGTTGAACCAGACGTTGGCGCCCTCTTCCAGTTTGACCTTGCCCACCAGCACGGCATTGGGGGCGACCCAACTCTGCGGATGGGTATCGACGCGGGCGTCGCCCAGGCGGTATTTCATCTTATTTTCCTCAAGGCTCAGACTGCCGCGGGTTCACGGGTTCACGCCATACGCGCGATGGCTTCAGGTTTTGATAAAACTCTTGGGTGGTTGATGCAGGCTGATTTTCGCGTCATAGAGCAGGTTGATCAACTCGACAATCATGATCGCCGTCAGGCCCCAGATCTTGTACTCGCCGTAACGGTAGCTCGGCACGTACCAACTGTGGCCCTGATAGTCGATGCGGTGGGTGTGCTCGCGCGGGTCTTTGCGGAAGAACTCCAGCGGCACGCTGAACACCGCGGCGATCTCGGCATCGTTGGCCTGGTATTCGACGAAATCCGGAATCACGCCGACATAGGGCGTGACCTTGATGCCATGCAGGGAGATCAGTGGGCTCAGCGGGCCGATCACTTCGACCAGCCCCGGTGGCAGGCCGATTTCTTCTTCGGCTTCGCGCAGGGCAGTAAAAATCAGGTCTGGGTCTTCGGGGTCGCGTCGACCGCCAGGGAAGGCAACTTCGCCGCCATGGGTCGAGAGCCCGCTGGCGCGAAGGGTTAGCACCAATTCCGGTTCGTCACTGCGCGTGATAGGCACCAATACCGCGGCTTCGGGGAAACGTCGGTCGGTTTCCAGCGTACGCGGCGTGTGATTGCTTACCCGGTGCAGTAGCTCGTCCAGCATGAGTCTTCTCGATCTGTGCCTTACCCTGCATCATGCACCAATCACACCGGCCGCCCAAGCCCCGAACAGCCTCATGTCGCGAAACGACAACTTGCCGACCGACACCGCTGCACGCCAAGATAGGCGCAGCATTCAGGAACCCAAGCATGAAATTTTGCAGCCAATGCGGCAACCCGGTAACCCAGCGCATTCCCGAAGGCGATTCGCGCCTGCGTTTTGTCTGCGATAGCTGTCATACCATCCATTACCAGAACCCCAATATCGTCGCCGGTTGCGTGCCGACCTGGGGTTCGAAGGTGTTGCTGTGCCGTCGCGCCATCGAACCACGGCTCGGTTACTGGACCCTGCCTGCCGGTTTCATGGAAAACGGTGAGACCATCGAACAGGCCGCCATTCGCGAGACCGCCGAAGAAGCCTGTGCCCGGGTGCGCAACCTGAGCATCTATACGCTGATCGACGTGCCACACATCAGCCAGGTGCATGTGTTCTTTCGCGCCGAGCTGGTGGATCTGGATTTTTCCGCGGGACCCGAGAGCCTGGAAGTGCAACTGTTCGAAGAAGCCGACATCCCTTGGGGCGAACTGGCTTTCCGCACGGTGGGGCGTACCTTAGAATGCTTCTTCGCTGACCGGCGGACCGAGGTCTACCCCGTGCGGTCCGAATCGATCCCACCGCTCGTCCAGCCCGCCATCATTTAACGCGCCTACACGTAAAAGCATCTATAAAATCAATAATCGCGACACCTCTTAGGGATATCGTTTCAATGCGCTGGTTGCTTGCCGTTTTTTGCTTGTCGTTCGTCGCTGTCAGCCAGGCTTCCTCCACGGAAACGCTGGACGGCAAAGTCATCGAAAAAGTTCTGGTTCTGAAATCTGCCCACCAATTGCAATTGATCAATGACGGCAAGCCGATCAAGACCTATCGCATTTCCCTGGGCAAACGCCCCAAGGGGCCGAAGCTGATGGAGGGCGACAAACGTACCCCCGAAGGCTTTTATTGGGTGGACTGGCGCAAGATCAGCGACCGCTTCAACCTGGCGATGCACATCTCCTACCCTAATATCAGCGACGCCGCCCGCGCCCGGCGCGAAGGCGTCGAGCCTGGCGGCATGATCATGATCCACGGCACCCCAGACACCGAAGACAACCCGGAAGACCTGTTCCATACGCTGGACTGGACCGACGGCTGCATCGCCATGCGCAATATGGACATGCGCGAGGTTTGGGGCTTGGTGCCGGATGGCACGATGATTGAGATTCGGCCGTAACGGGTGAAACTTCAAGGCTGATGATGATCGTTCCCACGCTCCGCGTGGGAATGCCACTACGGACGCTCCGCGTTCGGCTTTAAGTGGGACGCGGAGCGTCCCGGGCTGCATTCCCACGCGGAGCGTGGGAACGATCGAGTGACTACCTTCGGTCGGCCTCGAAAAAATAAATTCAAAAGATCGCAGCCTGCGGCAGCTCCTACAGGGTAGATACCAATCCCATCTGTAGGAGCTGCCGCAGGCTGCGATCTTTGCTTTTAAAATCCCCGACCCTAATACCACTTAGAACAAAGCCCCCTAAAGACCATCATGCAGGGCAAGCTTTGCTGCGCCCACAGCAAAGTACTGGCATTGACATGGTATTTAAGTGGTATTAGTTTTCGCCCCACAACCGGGCGACAACAGTCCTACATCCGCATCGGACCAAACCTAAATGAATGACCTCCAGGCCCTACGCCCTGACGACACCCAGCCCACGCCGTTGTACCTGCAACTGGCGCGCAATCTGGAAGCGGCGATCCATGCCGGCCAGTGGAAAGCCGAACAGGCGATGCCATCGGAACGCAATCTCAGCGAACTACTGGGCATCTCTCGCGTCACCGCACGCAAAGCGCTGGAAGTGCTGTTCGAGCAAGGCCTGATCCGGCGCAATCAAGGCTCTGGCACGTTCATCACGCCACGCCTGGAACAACCGCTGTCACGCCTCTCGGGCTTTAGCGAAATGCTCCGGCTCAAGGGTTTCGTCCCCGGCTCGCAATGGCTGGAACGGGAAATCACCCCGCCGACCCACGAAGAATTGATCCGCCTCGGCCTGTCGCCCAACGACAAGGTTGCGCGGCTCAAACGCTTGCGCAAAGCCGACGACACGGTGATGGCGATCGAGATGAGCACCCTGCCCGCCTCGATCATTCCCAAGCCGCAAGCGGTGGGCGATTCCCTCTACGAATACCTCGATGGCATCGGTAAACCGGTGGTCCGCGCCCTGCAACACATTCAGGCGATCAACGCCTCGGACGAATTCGCCGCCCTGGTGGGCATCGCTCCTGGCACCGCCATGCTGCTGATGACCCGGGTCGGCTATATGGAAGACAACACGCCAATCGAAGTCACCGACACCTATTGCCGCAACGACTACTACGACTTTGTCGCAGAGCTTCGTAGATGAAGAGCTTCGTAGATAAAGAGCTCCGCAGATAAAGAGCTTCGTTGCTAAACGAGCAAACGAGAACCGATCATGTCCGAAGACAACATCCTCACCGCCCACGGCTGGGTTCGCGGCCGGCTGATCCACGAACACGGCAAGGTCGTGTCCATCGAAGGCCAACCGTGCGATCCGGCGGACAATGACCTGCCTTACCTGCTGCCGGGTTTCATCGACCTGCACGTTCACGGCGGCGGTGGCAAAGACATCATGGAAGGCGCGCCAGCCTTCGAAACCATCACCAGAACCCACGTGCGCTTCGGCACCACGTCGCTGCTGGCGACCACCATGACAGCGCCGAACGAAGAGATTTCGCGAGTGCTCAAGGACGTCGGAGAGTTTTGCGAACAGCGGCCAAAAGGCAGCGCCCGAGTCCTCGGCGTGCATCTGGAAGGCCCGTACATCAACCCGGGCAAACTCGGCGCCCAGCCGAATTTCGCTCACACCGCATTGATGGCCGAAGTCGAAGAATACCTGGCGCTGGCGCCGATCCGGGTGATCACCATCGCCCCGGAAATCGCCGGCCACGACGGTTTGATCCGTGCCCTCAGCGCTCGCGGCGTGCGCATGCAAATCGGCCACACGCTGGGCAGTTACGAGGAAGGTGTCGCTGCGCTTGCGGCCGGGGCCAGCAGTTTCACCCATCTCTACAACGCCATGAGCCCGCTGCACCACCGCGAGCCGGGCATCGTCGGTGCGGCGCTGGCCCATGCCAAATACGCCGAGCTGATTCCAGACTTGCTGCACGTGCACCCCGGCGCGATCCGCGTGGCCCTGCGCTCGATCCCGTGCCTGTACTGCGTCACCGATTCCACCGCCGCCGCCGGCATGCCGGACGGCGAATACAAACTCGGCAGCCACACCGTGACCAAATGCCTGGGCGGCGTGCGCCTGCCCGACGGCACGCTGGCCGGCAGCACCCTGACCATGGATCAGGCTTTGCGCAATCTGGTGAAGATCGGTTTGCCGATTGCCGAAGCCTCGCAACGACTTTCGCAATTCCCCGCCGACTACCTCGGCCTTCAAGAACGCGGACGCCTGCAACCCGGCGCCTGGGCCGACTGCGTGCGGCTGGATCGCTCACTCACACTGACCGCCGTCATGGTCGAAGGAGAAGACATTGACTTCAAAAATGCTTGAAGAGGCGCTGTCCTCGTTCGAGGCGGTGCAAGCTCAATTGCAGCAGCTCGACCCGCAGATGATCGAAATCGCCGGGCGCCTGCGTCGTCAGCCGCCGCAAGTAGCGATGACTGTCGCTCGCGGCAGCTCCGACCATGCCGCAAGCTACTTTGCCTACCTGACCATGCAGCAACTGGGCATTCCGGTGGCGTCGTTGCCGATGTCGGTGGTGACCATGCAGCAAGCGCCGCTGAAGGTCAGCGGCCAGGTCGCGTTCGCCTTCTCGCAGTCGGGGCAAAGCCCGGATCTGGTGAACAGCCTGCGTCTGCTACGCAAGCGCGGCGCCCTGAGCATTTCGATGGTCAACGCCGAGAACTCGCCTTTGGAAGCCGCCTGCGAATTCAGCCTGCCGCTGTGCGCCGGCACCGAAAGCAGCGTCGCCGCGACCAAGAGTTTTATCGCCACCCTCACCGCCAGCGCCCGCCTGATCGCCCACTGGAAAGAAGACGTGGAGTTGCTGGAAGCTGGCCTTGCCCTGCCGGAAGGTCTGCGCGAAGCGGCAAAACAGGACTGGAGCCTGGCCATCGACGCGTTGCGTGATTGTCAGCGTTTGATGGTGATCGGCCGTGGCGCCGGTTTCGCCATCGCCCAGGAAGCGGCCCTCAAATTCAAGGAAACCTCAGCGATCCAGGCCGAAGCCTTCAGCAGCGCCGAAGTCCGGCATGGCCCGATGGCGTTGATCGACGAGAATTACCCATTGCTGATCTTCGCTCCGCGCGGCGCCGAGCAGGCCGGGTTGCTGAGCCTTGCGGCGGACATGCGCCAGCGCGGCGCCCGCGTGCTACTGGCCGCGCCGGATGACGTCGCCGAACGCGACCTGACCCTGAGCCGCGCCGAACACCCGGCCCTGGACCCGATTCTAGCGATCCAGAGTTTTTACGTCATGGCCGCAGGCTTGGCCCTCGCCCGAGGCATGGACCCGGACCAGCCGCGTCATTTGAGCAAAGTGACGCGCACGCACTAATTCGAATGGCGGGTGAGTAACCCTGTAGGAGCTGTCGAGTGAAACGAGGCTGCGATCTTTTGATCTTGCTCTTTAAAAACAACGTCAAAAGATCGCAGCCTCGTTTCACTCGTCAGCTCCTACAGAGGACACGTTAATCCGTACAGGGCGAGTTGATCCGAACCGTAGTTTTTACTGATGAGACCGAGCCATGCACAACAACAATAAAGAGCTGACCCTCAGCGCCCCGCTCAGCGGCCCGGTGCTCACACTCGCGAAAGTCCCGGACCCGGTGTTCGCCAGTGGCGCCATGGGCGACGGGATCGCCATCGATCCGCTGAACGACACCCTGTACTCACCCTGTGAAGCTGTGGTGACCCACGTCGCCCGCACCGGTCACGCCATCACCTTGCGCGCCGATAACGGTGCCGAGTTGCTGCTGCATCTGGGCCTCGATACGGTCGAGTTACAGGGCGTCGGTTTCTCGATGCTGGTCAAGGAAGGTGCGCGCGTCAGCAATGGCCAGCCGCTGTTGCGTTATGACCTGGACCAGGTCGCGCAGCAGTGCAAAAGCCTGGTCAGCCTGATGATCCTGACCAACAGCCAGGACTTTCAGGCGCGGCCGATTACGCTGAAATCGGTGAAGGTCGGCGATCCGCTGCTGCACATCGTGCCGAAAGTGGCCAACGGTGTGCAGATCGACATTGAGGTCGTCGGCATCGAGGTTCAGGGGCATATTCATGTCGCCCATCGCGGTGGCCTGCACGCCCGGCCTGCCGCACTGATCCGCCAGACCGCCCAACAGTTCAAGAGCAAATCCCGACTGCACTTCGCCGGCAAATCGGCGGCCTGCGACAGTTTGATCGGCCTGATGGCGCTGGCCGTCGGTGAGCAGGATGAAATCAAAGTCAGTTGCCAGGGACCGGACGCCGAGGCCGCGCTGCAAGCCCTGTTGGCGGCGTTATCCACAGCCCTGGCCGAAGACAGCCACGCCGCTGCGCCAGCACCGATGATCCAACGTAATCGCCCTGCCGAAGCGGGCGTGCTGCATGGCGTGTGCGCAGCGCCCGGTCTGGTGGCTGGGCCGTTGTTTCGTCTGAACTCGATCAGTCTGCCGATGGATGCCGGCAATCATGATCGCGAGCAACAACGGCAAAGTCTGGACACTGCACTGACTGGGGTCCGCAGCGACATCGACGCCACTCTGGCCCAAGCGAAGAAGCACAAGAATACTGACGAAGAAGCCATCTTCGCCGCGCACCTGGCGCTGCTCGAAGACCCGGCGCTGCTTGACGCGGCTTATCAATCCATCGACCACGGCACCGCTGCGACTCACGCCTGGAGCCAATCCATCGACGTGCAGTGCGAGGTGCTTCAGCAACTTGGCAGCCCGTTGCTGGCCGAACGCGCCAACGACCTGCGCGACCTCAAACAGCGCGTGTTGCGCGCCCTGCTCGGTGAAACCTGGCAGTACGACGTACCGGCCGGCGCCATCGTCGCGGCCCATGAGCTGACGCCATCCGACTTGCTGCAACTGAGCCAGCAAGGTGTGGCCGGATTGTGCATGGCCGAAGGCGGCGCGACTTCCCATGTGGCGATTCTCGCTCGCGGGAAAGGCTTGCCGTGCATGGTTGCACTGGGTTCGACGCTGCTCGATCAGGAGCAAGGTCAAGCGGTGGTGCTGGATGCCGATGGTGGACGTCTCGAACTGACGCCCAACGCCGCGCGCCTGGCCGAGGTGCATCAGGCGCAACTCGATCATCAACAACGTCGCGCCCTTCAACAGGCTCAGGCTCACACCCCGGCACTGACGCTTGATGGTTTGCACATCGAAGTCGCCGCCAATGTCGCTTCCAGCGCTGAAGCGGCTGATGCACTGACCAATGGCGCGGATGGCGTCGGCCTGCTGCGCACCGAATTTCTGTTTGTGGACCGCAACACCGCGCCGGACGAACAGGAACAACGCGTCGCCTATCAAGCCGTGCTCGATGCCATGGGCGACAAGTCGGTGATCATCCGCACCATCGACGTCGGCGGCGACAAGCAACTCGACTATTTACCGCTTCCGGTCGAAGCAAATCCGGTGCTCGGTTTGCGCGGCATTCGCTTGGCTCAGGTCCGTCCGGAACTGCTGGATCAGCAACTGCGTGCACTGCTGCAGATCAGCCCGTTGTCCCGCTGCCGGATCCTGCTGCCGATGGTCACCGAAGTCGATGAACTGCTGCACATCCGCCAGCGCCTCGATGCGCTGTGCGGGGAACTCGGCCTGACCCAACGCCCGGAACTGGGCGTGATGATCGAAGTCCCGGCCGCCGCATTGCTGGCCGAGCAACTGGCCGAACACGCGGACTTCCTGTCGATCGGCACCAACGACTTGTCCCAATACACCCTGGCCATGGACCGCGACCACGCCGGCCTCGCCTCACGGGTCGATGCGCTGCACCCGGCATTGCTGCGGCTGATCGCCCAGACCTGCGCCGGTGCGGCGGTGCATAACCGTTGGGTCGGCGTCTGCGGCGCCCTCGCTTCCGATCCGTTGGCCACGCCAGTGTTGATTGGCCTGGGGGTCAGCGAGTTGTCGGTGAGCCCGGTGCAGATCGGCGAAATCAAGGACCGCGTCCGCCACCTCGACGCCAGAGAATGCCGACGCATCAGCCAGGACCTGCTCAAGCTGAGCAGCGCCAGCGCGGTGCGTCACGCCTGTCACCAGCAATGGCCTCTGAGCTGAGCGACGACAGTACAAAAACAACAAGAACCCAGGGAGATTCGCCATGTACCAATACTTCATCGAAGGCTTGCAGCGCCTCGGTCGCGCTCTGATGCTGCCGATCGCGATCCTGCCGATTGCAGGGTTACTGCTGCGCCTGGGTGACACCGACTTGCTGAACATCGCGATCATCCACGACGCCGGTCAGGTGATCTTCGCCAACCTGGCATTGATCTTCGCCATCGGCATCGCGGTCGGTTTCGCCAAGGACAACAACGGCACCGCAGGCCTGGCCGGAGTGATTGGCTATCTGGTGATGATCTCCACCCTCAAGGTGCTCGATGCGAGCATCAACATGGGCATGCTCGCCGGGATCGTCAGCGGCCTGATGGCCGGCGCGCTGTACAACCGCTTCAAAGACATCAAGTTGCCGGAGTATCTGGCGTTCTTCGGCGGTCGGCGTTTTGTACCGATCGTCACCGGGTTCGCCGCCGTCGGCCTGGGCGTCGTGTTCGGGTTCATCTGGCCACCGATCCAGCACGGCATCAATGGCTTCGGCGCGTTAATGATGGACAGCGGCAGCTTCGGTGCTTTCGTCTTCGGCGTGTTCAACCGCCTGCTGATCGTCACCGGCCTGCACCACATCCTCAACAACATGGCGTGGTTCGTATTCGGCAACTTCACCGACCCGACCACGGGCGCACTCGTGACAGGCGACCTGTCGCGCTACTTTGCCGGCGACCCGAAAGGTGGCCAGTTCATGACCGGCATGTTCCCGATGATGATCTTCGGCCTACCCGCCGCCTGCCTGGCGATGTACCGCAACGCCTTGCCGGAACGGCGCAAAGTCATGGGCGGGATTTTCTTGTCCATGGCCCTGACCTCGTTTCTGACGGGTGTGACCGAACCAATCGAATTCGCCTTCATGTTCCTCGCGCCGATGCTGTTTTTGCTTCACGCGCTGCTGACCGGGTTGTCGATGGCCGTCACCAATTTGCTGAACATTCACTTGGGCTTTACCTTCTCAGGCGGCTTCATCGACATGGTTCTGGGCTGGGGTGAATCCACCAATGGCTGGCGAGTGGTTCCGGTGGGGCTGGCGTATGCGCTGATCTACTACGTGGTGTTTGATTTCTGTATTCGTCGATTCAATTTGAAGACGCCTGGGCGTGAAGATGTGCCGACCGGTGACAAGGTGATAGTCGCCGAGAATGAGCGCGCCGGGGCTTACATCAAGGCGCTGGGTGGTGCGCAGAATTTGATCACGGTAGGTGCATGTACGACACGGTTGCGGCTGGACATGGTTGATCGCAACAAGGCATCCGATGCGGACTTGAAAGCGCTGGGGGCGATGGCTGTTGTTCGTCCGGGCAAGGGCGGCAGTTTGCAGGTCGTAGTTGGGCCGATGGCAGACAGCATTGCCGATGAGATCCGGTTGGCGATGCCGGCCTTGGGGCGAGCGGTTATCGCCTCCCCCGCTGCCGTTGTCGACGTTCCTGAAACTGCCACTGTGGCGAACACAGAAGCCCAGCAATGGCTGAAGGCACTGGGCGGCGGCGACAATGTGCTGCAAATGGATTGCGTGGCCATGACCCGGATTCGGTTGCAACTGGCGGATGGCAAGGCGTTGTCGGAGGGTCAGTTGAAAGCGCTTGGTTGCATGGGTGTCAGTCAGTTGGACGGTGGGGTTTGGCACCTGTTGATTGGCGACAAAGCGCCGAGTTTGAGTTGTGCGCTGGAAGCTTTGGTTAATCGCAGTGAGGTGAGTGCCAGGGTTTAGGTCGTTGTCGATCTGAAGTCAGTCTTCGCGGGCAAGCCTCGCTCCTACGGGTTATGTGTCGGTCGCATGTTAAATATCGACACCACTCCCCTGTAGGAGCGAGGCTTGCCCGCGAAGAGGCCCTCACGACCACGAAGATCGTGCTTGGACGCTGGCCGGCTTTGGCCTTCTTTTGGGAAGGTGGCGCGAGATAGTGATCGAGTGCACGGATTGCGGCGTCGTGGAGCTTTTTGGAATTGAGGCAGGCGTAGGGGGAAACGGATTCGTTTTCCATGTTTGTTTCCACATCTTCTACGTCTGTTTCTGGGAGATCGGGATTGTCTTTGATCATGGTGGAGCTCCTAAAAAATTGGAGCGACCGACATCACTTATTGATGCGGCGCCTATAAGCGCCTAACGATTCTTCGGGCTTGCAGTCCCGGTCACTGCATTGGCAGCGACAGCCAAAGGTTAGAGAACCCACTTCCGACGGACAACCTGAAAGTATTGTGGGAAGGTTCTGATGTTTTGCCTGATGAATAAACGCCATCACTTATCCAAGCGGACAGCAAAAACCCGACCTAGGCCGGGTTCTTGCCATGCAGCTTAAGCTCAGGAAAACGTTGCGCGCTGCTCAGCTTCGTAGTGCCTAGTCTGGAAAGGCATGAGGGATTGAGCCTTCAAGCCAAGGCCTTCATTCAGCCCCCAAGCAATGGCGAGTTCATCACGGCGCCGACGAAGCGGTACGGTTGCTTGCGGTATCACTTCATGCTTGGAAGTCGAGTGTGCAAAAAGCTCAATAGCGTTAAGGGTTTCCGACACGCGGCTATCAGACACGCAGGCAAAGCGAGTGAATCGTTCGAGCAGATAACCTGCACGTCGAACTTCCACCTCATCAGAGTGGCAGTTCAGGAACGCTGTCACCTCACTTTCAAGATTCAATTTCGAGTACCAAACAGCTTTAGCCGCGCTCACAAGCGCCGCGTCATCTGCTTGATTTAGAGGACGTTTGACCAATGTGTCCAAGGCGGATGAGAGGACGTGGCCGTTAGCGGGCTTCGTCATCTGTATTCTCCAAGTAGTCTTGCAAAATATGGGTAAGAACGGATGCTGGTGGCTCTTTGTTGCCAACATATACATCAATCGCCTGCAATGCCAGTCGACGAAGCTCGGTGGTCACTATGAAGCCAGCCCGGAGAAGCATCATGATATCGCCAACGTCTTGATCTGTGGCCCTGCCCAGTTTGGAGATGGCAATGTCGATAGGTGCCGCAATGTGAACGTGCAACGGAGACTCAACCGGGAACTCTATGAGAGGAATACTCCGTCCCCAGTAATCCTCGTGAATGGGGCCAAAACTTGTGTTGTATTGAAGGTCATAGTTCAGCTCCATCAATCGACCGGTTCGCTCATCGACAAATTGCTCAGGAACCTCCGCGAGCAAGGTCTGAAGATGGAGGCCTTCAGGGACAGAAGCTTCATAAAACTCGGCATCGACGTCTGTGGAAACACGATGATTTGTGTAGAGGTGAACGGCGCACCCACCGAACACGATGACTTTCACCGCCCCTGATTCTGCGCTCTCAAGTGCCAGCTCTGCTTCGACAGATTTGAACATCGAAATCAAGGCCCGTCCCAACGCCGTGTTCGTATTAACGCGGGGAGTGATTACGTCAGGCAATATCATTTTTTTGAACCTCAATCACTGATATGGGCGCCTGACAAACTATCTGGCAGCTTGAATTGGCAGCGATACCGAAACGTTAGAGAGGCCACTTCCGACGGACAACCTGAAAGTCTTGTGGGAAGGTTCTGATGTTTTTTCTGATCAATAAACATCGTTGCCTGTAAGGCCGTCTTCGCGGACAAGCCTCGCTCCTACAAGTAGGGCGGTGTATGTCTGAGAGATTGGTCGGCTGTCAGGCCGCCATCGCGGGCAAGCCCGCTCCCACAGTGGAGCGGCGTACACCCGCCCCTCACCACTCAACAGGCCGAGCGTTAGCTCGCTTGCAGCTTTTGATCTGGCTTTTGATTTTGATCCACCCGCCCCTTCGGGAGGCTGAGTGGAGGTGTTCATCTGGGGATTGGCGCGCAGCGCCGTTCGACGCAGTCGAACCCATCGCATGTAGGTCGTAGCGAAGCAGACCGTAGGGCGATGCCCCCAGATGGATACCGGAGCGAAGGAACGCCGAGCCTCAGCGAGGGGCCGGACGCTTGGGGCGAGACCTTTTGGTTCCTTTTGGGGCGTTCCCTCCGTGTCAGGCTACCTGTCGCCCTTGTTGATTGACTCATTCATTCAAGAGGGCGAAGGTATTTAGCAATGCCCAAACGTTATGACGACAACTTCAAAGACTGGGTTGTCCTGCAGATGATGCCGCCCCTTAATCGCTCGGTGGCAGAGCTCGCGATTGCGCTCAAACTCACGCCACAGTCACTGCGTAACTGGAGACAAATGGCTAGAGATAAAGGTCTGATCGTGCCCGGGAACGGAAAGACCAGTGATCAATGGTCCAGCGCCGACAAATTCAATGCCGTCATGGAAACCGCACCGTTGAGCGAGGTGGAGATCTCTCAATATTGCCGAATAAAGGGCATTTATCCGGAGCAAATCCAGCAATGGCGCGAAGCCTGCCAAAACGCCAACACCTTGGCTGATCTGAAGCCCGGCGCAGAGAAAACTGCCGAGCAACGACGGATCAAAGAGCTGGAGCGTCAGTTGATCCGATCAGACGCTGGTCGGGCCGAAGCGGAGGCTTTGCTGGAACTCAGAAAAAAAGCCAATGCGATTTGGGGCAAGGACAAGGAAGACTGATCAGCGCCTCTGATCGCACGCAAGCCATGAAGTTGATTACTGAAGCGGTCTTGGGTGGGGCTCGCCGATATCGAGCATGTGATGAGCTGGGACTGAGCCTGCGCACGGTTCAACGTTGGCGACACACCGACGGCGACGGGCGCCTGCTAGCTCAGCGGACAGCACCGTCAAATAAACTCAGCGAGGCAGAACGCCAAGCAGTGCTTGATGCCGCTAATCAGGCTGGCTACGCCAGCCTCACACCCCACCAGATCGTGCCCAAACTGGCAGATGAAGGTATTTATCTGGCTTCGGAATCGACCTTTTATCGCGTATTAAAAGCCGCCAATCAAAACGTTCGCCGTGGTCGGGTCAAAGCCCCGAAACGCAGAGTGCTGACGACACATCGTGCTGAGGGCCCCAATCAGGTTTGGTGCTGGGATATCACCTGGTTGCCGAGCACAGTTAAGGGCCGTTTTTTCTACTGGTATATGGTCAAGGACATCTACAGCCGTAAATTGGTAGCCAATGAAGTGCATGAAGTGGAGTGCGCCGAGCATGCATGTGAGCTGCTTGAAAAGGGCTGTCTACGAGAGCAAACAGCGGGACGTCCTTTGGTGCTGCACTCGGACAACGGCCACGTCATGAGAGGCTCTTTATTACGCGAAAGCATGGTTGCTCTGGGCGTCGAGCCTTCATTTAGCCGCCCGCGAGTAAGCAACGACAATGCCTACGCCGAAGCACTTTTTCGTACGGCAAAGTACTGCCCGCTCTGGCCGGACCAACCGTTTGATACGCTCACTGAAGCAAGGCTTTGGGTGCAAAAATTTATCGAGTGGTACAACGAAGACCACCGTCACAGTGCCTTGAAATACGTGACGCCGAACGAGCGCCACGAAGGCAAGGCAACGGCTCTATTACAAGCCAGAGCAGCACTGTATGAAGACGCCAGGGAAGCTAATCCGAGCCGCTGGAGTACCAGAACGCGCAACTGGAAATTGGCAGATGCGGTGTATTTGAACCCCGAACGCCCTGATGTTAAGGCCGCGATGGCATAGCAGCAGGAGTACCAAGGCGACAGGTACCTTGACACGTACCGCGTTTGCCAAAAGGGACTCGCCGTAAGGGCGAAACCATAAGCCGCCGTTACCGCAGCAATGGATATGTACTCAATCAACAAAAACCTGGTCGGCCCTAAGGCCGCCACGCCCTAAATCGCAGCCAATAAAAAACCCGCTGAAATCACTTTCAGCGGGTTTCTCATTTCAGCGGCCAGGAAGATCAGAAATCCTCCAACCGCCACACCTCGTAAGCCGGCGTCTCATAGGGATGGCTCTCTTTCAGAGCCACCACCACCGCCCGAATCAACTCATCGCTGACCACAAGCTCAACCTTCCATTCCTCAACCTGCTCGACCTGCCCCGCTTCACCAATAAACGGCTGACTGCCATCCAAAGGCCGAAACTGACCCAACCCGAACACCTGCCACGCACAATGATCATAAGCCCCTATCCGCCCGCCACCGGCAGCGAACACAGCGCTTTTGACCACCTCGACATGACTGGCCGGAACAAAAAAACTGAGCTTGTACACGGCGCTTAGTTAACCCAGACGCGCGCGTTACGGAACATACGCATCCAAGGTGCGTCTTCGTTCCAGTCTTCCGAACGCCACGAGTTCTGCACGGCGCGGAATACACGCTCCGGGTGCGGCATCATGATGGTCACGCGACCGTCACGGCTGGTCAAACCGGTGATCCCGCGCGGCGAGCCGTTCGGGTTAGCCGGGTAGTTCTCGGTGACCTTGCCATGGTTGTCGACGAAACGCATCGCCACGCAACCCGACAGATCGGCTTCCAGCAACGCTTCTTCGCTGGCGAATTCGGCATGGCCTTCACCGTGTGCGATAGCGATCGGCATGCGCGAACCGGCCATGCCCTGCAGGAAGATCGAGTTCGATTCCTGGATCTGTACCATCGCCACGCGAGCTTCGAACTGCTCGGAACGGTTACGCACGAAGTGCGGCCAGAACTCGCTGCCCGGGATCAGCTCGTGCAAGTTGGACATCATCTGGCAACCGTTGCACACGCCGAGGGTGAAGCTGTCGTTACGTTCGAAGAAGCCCTGGAAGGCATCGCGAGCGCGGCTGTTGAACAGCGCGGACTTGGCCCAGCCCTCACCGGCACCCAATACGTCGCCGTAGGAGAAACCACCGCAAGCCACCAGACCTTTGAACTCGTTCAGGTCGACACGGCCGGCCAGAATGTCGCTCATGTGCACGTCGATTGCGTTGAAACCGGCGCGGTCGAACGCGGCCGCCATTTCCACCTGACCGTTGACGCCCTGCTCACGCAGCACGGCAACCTGAGGGCGAATGCCTTTCTTGATGTAAGGCGCGGCGACGTCCTGGTTGACGTCGTAGCTGAGCTTGACGCTCAGGCCCGGGTTGTCTTCTTCCAGCAGCACGTCGAATTCTTGTTCGGCGCAGTCGGCGTTATCACGCAGACGCTGGATCTGGTAGCTGGTTTCAGCCCACTGACGTTGCAGCAGACGACGCTGACCTTCGAACACGGTGTCGCCGTTGAACGTGATGCTGATCTCGCCGTTGTTCATCGGCTGACCGATCACCGACACGCAGTCACCCAGGCCAGCTGCGCTGAACTGCGCGAGGATGTCTGGAGTAGCGTCCTGGCGAACCTGGATCACAGCGCCCAGTTCTTCGTTGAACAGGATCGCGGCGATATCGGCGGAGGTTTCTGCCAGACCGTCGAGGTTCAGGCTCAGACCGCAGTGACCGGCGAAGGCCATTTCCACCACGCTGGTCAGCAAACCACCGTCGGAACGGTCGTGGTAAGCCAGCAGGTGACCGTCGGCGTTGAGGCCCTGGATCACGGCGAAGAAGGCTTTCAGGTCTTCGGCGTCATCGACGTCCGGAGCCTGCTTGCCGAGTTTGCCGTGAACCTGAGCGAGGATCGAAGCGCCCATGCGGTTCTGACCGCGACCGAGGTCGATCAGGATCAGGTCGGTGGTGCCCTTGTCCATGCGCAGTTGCGGGGTCATGGTCTGACGGATGTCAGCCACGGGCGCGAAACCGGTCACGATCAGCGACATCGGCGAGGTCACGGTCTTGTCGACGCCTTCGTCGTTCCAGCGGGTGGCCATGGACATCGAGTCCTTGCCCACCGGAATGGTGATGCCGAGGTCCGGGCACAATTCCATGCCGACTGCTTTCACGGTGTCGTACAGGCGCGCGTCTTCACCCGGGTGACCGGCGGCAGACATCCAGTTCGCCGACAGTTTGATGTCGGAGATTTTGGCGATGCGCGACGCCGCGATGTTGGTCAGGGTTTCGCCGATGGCCATGCGGCCCGACGCCGGAGCGTCCAGCAGAGCCAGCGGAGTACGCTCGCCCATGGCCATGGCTTCACCGGTGTAGACGTCGAAGCTGGTGGCGGTGACGGCAACGTCAGCCACCGGAACCTGCCACGGGCCGACCATCTGATCACGGGCCACGAGGCCTGTGATGGTGCGGTCGCCGATGGTGATCAGGAAGCTTTTGCTGGCCACGGCCGGGTGATGCAGAACGCGCTCGACGCAGTCGGCGATCTCGAGGGTCGACGGATCGAAATCGTCGCCCAGCTCGTTTTCGCGAACGGCCGAACGGTGCATGCGCGGGGCTTTGCCCAGCAGTACTTCGAGCGGCATGTCCACCGGGCTGTTGCCAAAGTGGCTATCCGTGACAGTAAGCTGCGGTTCGGCAGTGGCTTCACCGACCACGGCAAACGGGCAACGCTCACGTTCGCAAATCGCCTGGAAGCGTTCGAAGTCCGCAGGGCCGACCGCCAGAACGTAGCGCTCCTGGGATTCGTTACTCCAGATTTCGTGCGGGGCCATGCCCGGCTCGTCGTTTGGAATGTTGCGCAGTTCGAAGCGACCGCCACGATTGCCGTCGTTGACCAGTTCCGGGAAGGCGTTGGACAGACCGCCCGCGCCGACGTCGTGGATGAAGCTGATCGGGTTTTTGTCACCCAACTGCCAGCAACGGTCGATGACTTCCTGGCAGCGACGTTCCATTTCCGGGTTTTCGCGCTGTACGGATGCGAAGTCCAGATCCGCCGAGCTGGTGCCGGTGGCCATGGAGGAAGCAGCGCCGCCGCCCAGACCGATGAGCATTGCCGGGCCGCCGAGCACGATCAGCTTGGAGCCAACAGTGATCTCGCCTTTCTGTACGTGTTCGGCACGGATGTTACCCATGCCGCCGGCCAGCATGATCGGCTTGTGGTAACCGCGAACTTCGTCGCCACGCGGGGTGGTGATCGATTGTTCGAAGGTACGGAAGTAGCCGGTCAGGGCCGGACGTCCGAATTCGTTGTTGAACGCGGCGCCACCCAACGGGCCTTCAATCATGATGTCCAGCGCGGTAACAATGCGCTCAGGCTTGCCGTACGGCACTTCCCACGGCTGTTCGAAGCCCGGGATTTGCAGGTTGGACACGGTGAAACCAGTCAGGCCAGCCTTGGGCTTGGCGCCGCGACCGGTTGCGCCTTCGTCACGAATCTCGCCACCAGAGCCGGTGGACGCGCCCGGAAACGGGGCAATCGCGGTCGGGTGGTTGTGAGTTTCGACTTTCATCAGGATATGCACCGGTTCCTGCACCGCGCCGTACTGGCGGGTTTCAGGGTCCGGGAAGAAACGGCCAGCGACGGAGCCGACGATCACCGAGGCGTTGTCCTTATAAGCCGACAAAACACCTTCGCTGTGCATCTGATAGGTGTTCTTGATCATGCCGAACAGGCTTTTTTCCTGGCTCTGACCGTCGATATCCCAACTGGCGTTGAAGATCTTGTGACGGCAGTGCTCGGAGTTTGCCTGGGCAAACATCATCAGCTCGATGTCGTGCGGGTTGCGCTTCAAGCCGACGAAGGCTGCGACCAGATAGTCGATCTCGTCTTCGGCCAGGGCCAGGCCCAGCTCGGTGTTGGCTTTTTCCAGCGCGGCGCGGCCGCCACCCAACACGTCGATCGCGGTCAGGGGCTTGGGTTCGGCATGGCTGAACAGGCCGGCGGCTTGTTCAAGGTTGTCCAATACGATCTGGGTCATGCGGTCATGCAGCGCGCCTGCGATCAGCTGCGCTTCGGCGTCGCTGAACTGGCCGGCGACGTAGAACGCAATGCCGCGCTCCAGGCGCTGGATCTTGGTCAGGCCGCAGTTGCGAGCGATGTCGCTGGCTTTACTCGACCACGGCGAGATAGTGCCGAAACGTGGCAACACCAGAAACAGACGACCGGTTGGCTCTTGTACTGGAACGCTTGGGCCGTACTTCAGAAGGCGCGCGAGCACCTGCTGTTCGTCGCCGGTCAGGACGCCGGTAACTTCGGCGAAGTGAGCGAATTCAGCATATAAGCCACTGACAGCCGGAACCTTCTGGCTCAGTTGCTCAAGGAGTTTGCTGTGGCGAAAGGCAGAAAGGGCAGGAGCGCCGCGCAGGATCAACATCTTCGGGACAGCCTCGGGAAGGGATGTGCTTTGAGGCCGTGCATTCTAGCCTAAACCGCCCGCGACAGCACCCGAAACGGTACGCACGGCTGCACCCGAACGTCGGGCCGGGTATTCGGGCCCTGAACAGGAGCGCTCCGAGGGTTATTTTTTCTGTCACAAAATGCTGTTCGGGCCCATTCCTGCGGGCTCCAAGCGGGTTTTAGACTCTCTAGCAGACAAGCCCTTCGCTGTCGAGATATGGCGCTCGTGGTCCTTTGCGTATACTGCGCAGATGTTTTCCCCAACGGCTTTGCGTCCGCGGTACGCCAAATGGCTGATCGCAACCGGACTCTTCCTGGTGCTCGGTGGCTGTGTTGATAAACCCAACACGCTGGAGCGCGTAAAGGAGGATGGCGTGCTGCGGGTGGTTACCCGTAACAGTCCCGCCACCTACTTTCAGGATCGCAACGGTGAAACCGGCTTCGAATACGAGCTGGTGAAGCGTTTCGCCGACGATCTGGGGGTCGAACTCAAGATCGAAACCGCCGACAATCTCGACGACCTGTTCAATCAGGTGGGCAAGCCCAATGGCCCGGTGCTGGCTGCTGCCGGTCTGGTCAGCAGCGAGCAACGCAAACAGCAGGTGCGGTTCTCTCACTCTTACCTTGAAGTCACCCCACAGATCATCTACCGCAACGGTCAGTCACGGCCGACCGACGCAGGCGATCTGGTCGGCAAGAAGATCATGGTGCTCAAGGGCAGCACCCACGCCGAGCAACTGGCGGAGCTGAAAAAGAAATTCCCTGGCATCCAGTACGAAGAATCCGACCAGGTTGAAGTGGTCGACTTGTTGCGCATGGTCGATGAAGGCCAGATCGACCTGACCCTGGTCGATTCCAACGAAGTCGCGATGAACCAGGTGTACTTCACCAACATACGGGTCGCCTTCGATCTCGGTGACGCCAGCAATCAGAGCTGGGCCGTGGCCGCCGGCGAAGACAACAGCCTGCTCAACGAGATCAATACCTATCTCGACAAAGTGAAGAAAAACGGCACCCTGCAACGCCTCAAGGATCGCTATTACGGGCACGTCGACGTGCTGGGTTATATGGGCGCCTACACCTTCGCCCAGCATCTGCAACAGCGGTTGCCCAAGTACGAACAGCATTTCAAGACGTACGCCAAGAAAGAGAAAGTCGACTGGCGCTTGTTGGCCGCGGTCGGTTATCAGGAATCGCTGTGGCAAGCGGCAGTCACGTCGAAGACCGGCGTGCGCGGATTGATGATGCTGACCCAGAACACGGCGCAAGCCATGGGCGTGTCCAATCGCCTGGACCCCAAACAGAGCATCATGGGCGGCGCGAAGTACCTGGCCTACATGAAGGAGCAACTGGATGAATCGATCCAGGAGCCGGATCGCACGTGGTTCGCGCTCGCAGCCTACAACGTTGGCAGTGGTCATCTGGATGACGCGCGCAAACTGACGGCCAAGGCAGGGTTGAACCCGGACAAGTGGCTGGACGTGAAGAAAATCCTGCCGCGCCTGTCGCAGAAACAGTGGTACAGCAAGACTCGCTATGGCTACGCCCGGGGCGGCGAGCCGGTGCATTTCGTGGCGAACATCCGTCGTTACTACGATATCCTGACGTGGGTGACGCAGCCGCAGCTGGAAGGCAATCAGGTCGCCGAGGGCAACCTGCATGTGCCGGGGGTCGACAAGACCAAGCCGAGCCAGGAAACCCCTCCGCTTTAAATCTTCGCCGCCTTCAAAGACGCCATCGCGGGCAAGCCACGCTCCCACAGGTCCGCGTCGAGCACACAATTGTCGTTCAACCCGGACCCGTGGGAGCGTGGCTTGCCCGCGATGGCAGCGCCGCCGATCTAACCTTTCAACGCAGCCGCCAGAATCAGCGCCTTCATCTCCGACACCGCCGACTTGAACCCGACGAACAACGCGTGGGCCACCAGCGCATGGCCGATGTTCAACTCGTTGATGCCCTTGATCGCCGCAACCGCCTCGACGTTGTGATAGTGCAGACCGTGACCGGCATTGACGATCAGCCCTTGGGCCAGACCGAATGCCACGCCATCGGCCACGCGCTTCAGTTCTTCAGCGACTTCGGTTGGCGTCTCGGCATCCGCATAACGCCCGGTGTGCAATTCAATGGCCGGCGCACCGACACGACGGGACGCTTCGATCTGCCGCTCGTCTGCGTCGATGAACAGCGACACTTCACAACCGATCTTCGCCAGACGATCCACCGCCGCCTTGATCCGCTCCTCCTGCCCTGCCACGTCCAGACCGCCTTCGGTGGTCAGCTCCTGACGGGTTTCCGGGACCAGGCAAATGTGCGCCGGACGGATGCGTTCGGCGAACGCCATCATTTCTTCGGTGACGCCCATTTCGAAGTTCATGCGGGTTTGCAGCACGTCCTTGAGCAGCAGCACGTCGCGCTCCTGAATGTGTCGGCGGTCTTCGCGCAAGTGCACGGTGATGCCGTCAGCGCCCGCCTCTTCCGCGTCCAGCGCTGCCTTGACCGGATCCGGGTAACGAGTACCCCGGGCCTGACGCAGGGTGGCAACGTGGTCAATGTTCACGCCAAGAAGAATGCGATTGCTGGTGGTCACGGAAGCGCTCCTGAAATAAGGGAAAGTTCGGTGCACAGCATACGGGGAGACTACGGCTTGCGAAACAACTCGCGACTGACCAGCGGACGACCGCCCAGATGGACAGCAAGCGCCTGACGCATCAGGCGCTTGGCAGCAGACAACGCGCCAGGGGCGGACCAGTCAGCGTCGGCCATGGCCAGCAGTTCGATGCCATTGAACAAACCGGGTTGCAGCAGATAGACCCGCTCCAGACCCGCGTCCACCTGTAGACGGTAGAGGCCATCCGGCGCGATGGAGTCGCCGTGAATGTCGGTGTTCAATGCAAAGCCATAACCGAGGTCGTCGAGCAGACGCCATTCGAAGGAGCGCAGCAAAGGCTCCAATGGACGGCCTTCGGCCAGGGCGAGCAAGGTCGCGGCGTAGTGATCGAAAACCGCGGGATGAGGGTCTTCGGCCGGTAGCAGACGGATCAGCAATTCGTTGAGGTAGAGGCCGCTGAACAGCGCCTCGCCGTTGAGCCAGGTGGAAACACCGGCGCTTTCCATGCGACCAACGTTTTTCAACTCACCCCGACCACGGAACTCGACTTCCAGCGGTACGAACGGCCGCGCCAGGGTTCCAGCCTTGCCCCGCGCGCTACGCAACACCGCCCGCAGCCGACCTTGCGGCGTAAGGAAATCCACCAGCGCACTGCTTTCGCGGTAGGCGCGGCTGTGGAGGACGTACGCGGGTTGGCCTATGGGGGCTTGAGACATGGAAGTCAGGGTTCTCAATGACGGAGCGCAGTTTTAAAAACAACCCAAAACCAATGTGGGAGCGGGCTTGCCCGCGATGGCTGACTTACATTCAACATCTCTGCTGAATGTTACATCCTCATCGCGGGCAAGCCCGCTCCCACAGGGTTCTACGGTGCAGCGCAGACCGGTGTTACAGGTCGCCGTAGCCCAGCGAACGCAACGCACGCTCGTCATCGGACCAGCCGCCCTTAACCTTAACCCACAGGTTGAGCATGATCTTGGAGTCGAACAGCAGCTCCATGTCCTTGCGCGCCTCGGTGCCGATACGCTTGATGCGCTCGCCCTTGTCGCCAATGATGATTTTCTTCTGGCCGTCACGTTCGACGAGGATCAAGGCGTGGATGTGCAGGGTTTTGCCCTGCTGCTTGAACTCTTCGATTTCCACGGTGATCTGGTACGGCAGCTCGGCGCCCAACTGGCGCATGATTTTCTCGCGCACCAGTTCGGCGGCGAGGAAACGACTGCTGCGGTCAGTGATCTGATCTTCCGGGAAGAAGTGATCGTTTTCCGGCAGGTGCTCGGCGATCACTCGTTCCAGCGCGTCCAGGTTGTGCCCGTGCTGGGCCGAGATCGGCATGATCTGCGCGTTCGGCAGCTGTTCCTGCAACCAGCTCAGGTGCGGCATCAGTTCAGCTTTATCTTCGATACGGTCGGTCTTGTTCAGCGCCACGATCAGCGGGCCGGTCACGTATTGAACGCGCTCGAGGACCATCTGGTCTTCGTCGGTCCACTTGGTGCGGTCAACCACGAAGATCACCACGTCGACGTCTTTCAACGCCGCCGAAGCGGTCTTGTTCATGTAACGGTTCAGGGCCTTTTCGCCACCCTTGTGCATGCCCGGGGTATCGACGTAGATCGCCTGAACGGCGCCTTCGGTCTTGATGCCGAGCATGTTGTGACGGGTGGTCTGCGGCTTGCGCGAGGTGATCGCCAGCTTCTGACCCAGAATGTGGTTCAGCAGCGTGGACTTGCCCACGTTGGGACGGCCGACGATGGCAACATAGCCACAGCGAGTTGCAGTTGAATCAGTCATTGCCATTCTCCACACCCAGGGCAATCAGTGCTGCTGCGGCCGCTACCTGTTCGGCAATACGACGACTCACACCCTGACCTCGGCTTTTTTCATTCAGTAAGGTGATTTCACATTCGACGAAGAACGTCCGGCAATGTGGCTCACCCTGGATATCCACCACTTCGTAACGTGGCAGCTCACAACCACGGGACTGCAGGAATTCCTGCAGGCGGGTTTTCGGATCTTTGTTGGTGTCGACCAGCGTCAAGCCTTCGAACTCCCCGGCCAGCCAGGCCAGCACGCGCTCACGCGCCATGTCCATGCCGGCGTCCAGGTAGATCGCACCGATCAGCGCTTCCAGGGCATCGGCCAGAATCGACTCGCGGCGGAAACCGCCGCTTTTCAACTCGCCGGAGCCCAGGCGCAGGTATTCGCCCAGGTCGAAACCACGGGCCAGTACGGCCAGGGTCTCACCTTTCACCAAGCGTGCGCGCAAGCGCGACAACTGGCCTTCGCGGGCCAGCGGGAAGCGATCGAACAGCGCCTCGCCAGCGACGAAGTTGAGGATGGCATCACCGAGGAACTCCAGGCGTTCGTTGTTGCGCCCGGCAAAGCTGCGGTGAGTCAGGGCCAGGACCATCAGTTCCTGGTCCTTGAAGGTGTAGCCGAGCTGACGCTCTAGACGGCTTAAGGAGACGCTCACGGTTTACCCACGCTGAGTTCGTGGCTGGATTCCACCGCCATCGCCGTGGTGCGGCGCAGGCTTGGGACAATTAACGCTGTGTTCAAAAATAACGTCCTGAATATCGTTGTTTTCATGCTTCTGTCACCGGTTATGCCGACTCCAGAAATGCATTCGGCGCTGTGTTCAACAGCGCCGTGTGTGATTACTTGATCAGGCCAACCCGCGAGAAATTCGGCAGGTGACTGAGTTTGGGTTCCGGCCAGCTCATCCAGACTGCGAAGGCCTTGCCGACGATATTCTTGTCGGGAACCATGCCCAGCAGATCCTTGGGAATACTCGGATCATCCCAGTAGCGACTGTCGTTCGAGTTGTCGCGGTTGTCGCCCATCATGAAGTAGTGCCCGGCAGGCACGGTCCACGAACGATCCGGCGCTGCGCGGTAGCGGCTCATTTCCTTGCGGATAAGGTGCTCGGCGATGCCGAGTTTTTCCTTGTAGAGCTCAGCGCTGCCCAACGTGCCCGGCTCGGAGCCGACCAGTTGTTCGGCGATCGACTCACCGTTGACGAACAGACGCTTGTCAGCGGTGTAGCGAATCTGGTCACCCGGCAGGCCTACCACACGCTTGATGTAATTGACGTTCGGGTCGCTCGGGTAGCGGAACACCATGACATCGCCGCGCTGTGGATCACCGACTTCGATGACTTTCTTGTCGATCACCGGCAGGCGGATCCCGTAAGAAAATTTGTTCACCAGAATGAAGTCGCCGACGTCCAGGGTCGGTTTCATCGAGCCGGAAGGAATCTGGAACGGTTCCACCAGGAACGAACGCAGCACCAGCACGATGAACAACACCGGAAAGAACGACTTGCCGTATTCGACCAGCAGCGGCTCTTTGTTCAGTTTCTCGACCACCACCATGTCAGCCTGGCTGACGCTACCCTGGTAAGAGTTAATGGCAGCCCGGCGCCGTGGCGCCAGGAACAGCAGATCGAGCAACGCCAACAAGCCGCAGACGAACACGGCGATGACCAGCAACAGCGGGAAATTTAGTGACATAGGACCTAACTATCCAACCTGAGCACTGCAAGGAAGGCTTCCTGTGGAATCTCCACGTTACCGACCTGCTTCATGCGTTTTTTACCGGCCTTTTGCTTTTCCAACAGCTTGCGCTTACGGCTAACGTCACCGCCGTAGCATTTGGCCAATACGTTCTTTCTGAGTGCCTTGACGGAAGTCCGCGCAATGATCTGCCCGCCGATGGCGGCCTGGATCGCGACGTCGAACATCTGGCGCGGAATCAGTTCTTTCATCTTCTCGGTCAACTGGCGACCTTTGTAGTGCGCATTGTCGCGGTGCACGATCAGCGCCAGGGCGTCGACCTTGTCACCGTTGATCAGCACATCCAGTTTCACCAGATTAGCTGATTGATAACGGTCGAAATGGTAATCCAGCGAAGCATAGCCACGGCTGGTGGATTTCAGACGATCGAAGAAGTCGAGGACCACTTCGTTCATCGGCAAATCGTAGGTCACTTGTACCTGGGTACCGAGGAACAGCATGTCGTGCTGCACGCCACGCTTTTCGATACACAGGGTGATGACGTTACCCAGGTGCTCTTGCGGCACAAGGATATTGGCCCGCACGATCGGTTCACGCATGTCTTCGATCGACGACAGGTCCGGGAGCTTCGACGGGTTATCGACGTAAATCGTTTCGCCGGTTTTCAGCAGCAGCTCGAAAATTACCGTCGGCGCGGTGGTAATCAGGTCCAGGTCGTACTCGCGCTCCAGGCGCTCCTGGATGATTTCCATGTGCAGCATGCCGAGGAACCCGCAACGGAAGCCGAAGCCCAGGGCGTCGGAGCTTTCCGGGGTGTACTGCAAGGACGAGTCGTTGAGCGTGAGCTTTTGCAGGGCTTCACGGAAATCTTCGAAGTCGTCGGAGCTGACCGGAAACAGACCGGCGTACACCTGCGGCTGAATGCGTTTGAATCCTGGCAGCACGTCAACGTCTGGCGTGGAGCTCAAGGTCAGGGTGTCACCGACCGGTGCACCGTGAATGTCCTTGATACCGGCAATGATGAAGCCCACTTCGCCGGCCTTCAGGTCAACGGTGGCGGTGTGTTTCGGGTTGAAGACACCGACGCTGTCCACCAGGTGGATCTTGCCGGTGGATTTGACCAGAATCTTGTCGCCCTTCTTCACACGACCGTGACGCACGCGGACCAGGGAAACAACGCCCAGATAGTTGTCGAACCAGGAGTCGATGATCAACGCTTGCAGCGGATCTTCGTAGTTGCCGGTCGGCGCAGGAATGGTGTGAACCAGGCGTTCGAGCACTTCGTCGACGCCCAGGCCAGTCTTGGCGCTGCACTCGACCGCATCGGTGGCATCGATGCCGATGATTTTTTCGATTTCTTCTTTGACGCGGTCCGGATCGGCCTGTGGCAGGTCGATCTTGTTCAGGACTGGCATGACTTCCAGGCCCTGCTCGATCGCCGTGTAGCAGTTGGCAACCGACTGCGCTTCAACGCCCTGACCGGCATCGACCACCAGCAATGCACCTTCACAGGCCGCCAGCGACCGGCTGACTTCGTAGGTGAAGTCAACGTGGCCCGGGGTGTCAATGAAGTTCAACTGGTACTTGATGCCATCGCGAGCGGTGTAATAAAGGGTGACGCTGTGGGCCTTGATGGTGATCCCGCGTTCACGCTCCAGGTCCATGGAGTCCAGCACCTGGGCTTCCATTTCGCGCTCGGCAAGGCCGCCGCACATCTGGATGAAGCGATCGGCCAGCGTCGACTTGCCATGGTCAATGTGGGCGATGATGGAGAAATTGCGGATATGACTCAAATCACTCACGGATCAACACTCAAAAAGGCTGCAGGCATAGCCCGCCGAAAAATAGCCGGGAATTGTACCTGATCCACGGCGCAAGCGTCACGTTTGCAGGTCAGACGGCGCGTACAAAAACGCCCCGGTCTTGCGACCGGGGCGTTTTGAGTGACAAGCAATCTCGGGAATAACCCGCGATCAACCGGCCCGGCGCAACAACCAGACCCCGGCCAGGGCACAGACACCGGCCGGTACCAGCACCGCAAACAGCGGCGAGAAACCGAATACCAGGCTCGAAGGCCCGAGCAAATCCTGAACGATGCGGAAGGTGAAGCCCACCAACACACCGGTAAAGACCCGCTGACCGAGGGTCACCGAACGCAGCGGGCCGAAGATGAAGGAAATCGCCATCAGCACCAATGCGGCGGTCACCAGCGGCTGCAACACCTTGACCCAAAATGCCAGCCAGTAACGACCATTGCTCAAGCCCTGGTCAGCCAGGTAGTGGATGTAACTCCACAGACCGGTGATCGAGAGAGATTCAGGCGCCATCACCACAGTGCTCAGCAGTTGCGGGCTCAGGGCTACTTCCCAACGCTCCACCGGAGTCGTCACCACTTCGGTGTTCTTTTCATGGAACAACGTGGTCGTGACATCGCTCAGTTGCCAGTGATCCGTATCGAATTCCGCGCGCTTGGCGAAGCTCGAAGACAACATGTGGCGTTGATCGTCGAAGCGATAACGGGTCACGCCGTACAGCAGGCCATTGGGTTGCACAGAGTTGACGTGAATGAACTCGTCACCCTGACGGTGCCACAGACCGTGCTTGGCGCTTTGCGCGTCGCCACTGCCCTGGGCCAGCGAGCGGTTGGCCTGAGCGGTGACTTCCGTGGCCGGCGCGACGTATTCGCCAATCACCAGCCCCACCGCCATCAGAAGCAGCATCGGCTTCATGACAGCCCAGACGATCCGCCCGAGCGATACGCCCGCAGCGCGCATGATGGTCAATTCGCTGTGGCTGGCCAGACTGCCGAGGCCGATCAGGCAACCGATCAGCGCAGCCATCGGCAGCATGTCGTACAGACGGCGCGGAGCGGTCAGCAGCACGTAGCTCAGGACATCCGCCAGCGTGTAGGTATCGCTTACGTCGCCCATCTCATCGATGAAGGCAAACAACGTTGCCAGACCCAGAATGATCCCCAATACCGCCAGGATCGCCATGAACACGCTGCTACCAATGTAGCGATCGAGCTTATCCACGGGCCACCTCCAGCGCACTGCGGCGACTCGCCATCTTCAAGCGCAATGGCTCCCAGTACAGCAAGCCCAGGCCGATGGCCAGGAAGATTGCATGCACCCACCACAAGCCCAATGCCGGCGCAATCTTGCCCTTTTCGAGGGCGCCGCGAGCGGCAATCAGGATGGTCAGGTAAGCCATATAAAGAAGAATCGCCGGCAGCAGCTTGAGGAAACGGCCCTGGCGCGGATTGACCCGCGACAGCGGCACCGCCATCAGGGTCACGATGAAGACCAGCAGCGGCAGAGACAGACGCCATTGCAGTTCGGTACGCGAACGGATGTCGTCACTGCCCAGCAGGGAACGAGTGGTCATCGCATCGCGATCGGTGACTTCGTCGCTGACGTCCGGCTTGGGCAGCAATACGCCGTACTCCTCGTATTTGATGGCACGGTAGTCGGCCTGACCCGGATTACCGTCGTAGCGGTAGCCGTTATCGAGGATCAGATAACGGTTGCCGTCGGGGCGAATTTCCTGACGGCCTTTCTCGGCCACCAGTACGGAAATCCCGCGATCCTTTTTGTCGGAGTTTATATTTTTCTGCGAAATGAATACGCCGCTCAGATTGATGCGGTCATCCGACAATTGCTCGGTGTAGGTCACCCGAGTACCGTCGCGCAGGGCCTGAAAGCGGCCGGGCTCAAGGGTATCGAACTCAGTCAGTGCGTCCTGTTTGTTCAGCAGCAACTGGAACTGGTTGGCACCTTGTGGCGCCAGGCTCAGGCTCAGCCATGCCACCATCAGCGCAACCAGCGTGGCCGGAAACAAGGTGATGCGAAACAGTCGCTGTTGGCTCATGCCAGTGGCGGACAGCACGGTCATTTCGCTGTCGAGGTACAAGCGACCGTAGGCCAGCAAAATCCCGAGAAACAGCCCCAAAGGCAGGATCAACTGCAGGAACCCCGGCAGACGGAAGCCCATGATCAGGAACAGTGAACCCGGATCCAGCTGGCCGGAAGCCGCCTGGGCGAGGTATTTAATGAAGCGTCCGCTCATGATGATGACCAGCAGCACGGCGCTGACGGCACTCAAGGTCAACAGGACTTCGCGGGATAGGTAACGGAAGACAATCAAACCAGACACTCCAGGGTTGTCAGGCTAAGCGGCCAAACAAACAAACGTATCAGCGGCCCGCAGGGCAGAGCCGCCGAAAAAGATGCGCATTATCCTGTGATTGGGTCCGCCTGTCACTGCGCATGCTCAAGCAGGCGCGTGAACCGCTGAAGTTCGTGCAGCCGAGGGTTGTCAGGCGCAGGCAGCGAGGTTCAAACTGCGGCCTTTGTCGCTGGCACTGCACCGGCGTATTTCTACTTATATAAGCAAGCCTCTGCGCATCGCGCACTTGGACCATTAATTCAGGGACCCGGACATGGAACTGGTTGTAAAAAGCGTTAGCCCGGAAACGTTGAAGACTGCCACGCTGGTGGTTGCCGTCGGCGAAGGCCGCAAGCTCGGCACCGTTGCCAAACAACTCGACGAACTGAGCGGTGGCGCCATCAGCGCCGTACTCAAGCGCGGCGATCTGGCCGGCAAAGTCGGCCAGAGCCTGTTGCTGCACAGCCTGCCCAACCTCAAGGCCGAGCGCGTGTTGCTGGTGGGCGTGGGCAAGGATGAAGAGCTGGGCGATCGCCCGTTCCGCAAATTCATCGCCGGCATCCTCAACACCCTTAAAGGCCTGGGCGGCAGCGATGCAGTACTGGCCCTGGACGAAGTCGTGGTCAAAGGCCGCGACAGCTATGGCAAGACCCGCCTGCTGGCAGAAACCCTGGTAGATGGCGAATACACCTTCGACCAGTTCAAGAGCCAGAAAGCCGACCCGCTCTCCCTGAAGAAAGTCACCCTGGTGACCATCAAGGCCGCACAGGCTGAAGTCGAACGCGCCGTGGCCCACGCCACTGCGATCGCCAATGGCATGGCCTTCACCCGTAACCTGGGCAACCTGCCGCCAAACATCTGCCACCCGACGTTCCTGGGCGAGCAAGCCAAGAATCTGGGCAAAGAATTCAAGAGCCTGAAAGTCGAAGTCCTCGATGAGAAGAAGATCAAGGACCTGGGCATGGGCTCGTTCTACGCCGTTGGCCAGGGCAGCGCCCAGCCGCCGCGTCTGATCGTCATGCAATACAACGGCGGCAAGAAATCCGAGAAGCCATACGCACTGGTCGGCAAGGGCATCACCTTCGACACCGGCGGCATCAGCCTGAAACCGGGCGCCGGCATGGACGAAATGAAGTACGACATGGGCGGCGCCGCAAGCGTGTTCGGCACCCTGCGTGCCGTGCTTGAGCTGAAACTGCCAATTAACCTGGTGTGCATCCTGGCCTGCGCCGAGAACATGCCGAGCGGCAACGCTTCGCGCCCGGGCGACATCGTCACCACCATGAGCGGCCAGACCGTGGAAATCCTCAACACCGACGCCGAAGGCCGTCTGGTGCTGTGCGATGCCCTGACCTACTCCGAACGCTTCAAGCCACAAGCGGTGATCGACATTGCCACCCTGACCGGCGCTTGTGTCGTCGCACTGGGTTCCCACACGTCGGGCCTGCTGGGCAACAACGACGAGCTGATCGGCCAACTGCTGAGCGCCGGCAAATCCGCCGACGACCGCGCCTGGCAACTGCCGCTGTTCGATGAATATCAAGAGCAGCTGGACAGCCCGTTCGCCGACATCGCCAACATTGGCGGCCCGAAAGCCGGCGCCATCACCGCCGCCTGCTTCCTGTCGCGCTTCACCAAGAACCTGAACTGGGCGCACCTGGACATCGCCGGCACAGCCTGGACCAGCGGCGGCAAGGACAAGGGCGCCACTGGCCGTCCGGTTCCCCTGCTGACCCAATACCTGCTGGACCGCGCCAAAGCCTGAAACCGATGACCTTGGGCGGCGTCACTTTCGGGTGGCGCCGCTCAGGGCTCAGGAACCGCAATGACCAAAGTCGACTTCTATATCCTGCCCAGCGCCGATCCTTCGGCACGGCTGGATTTCGCCTGCAAGCTCACCGAAAAAGCCTGGCGCATGGGCCATCGCATTTACCTGCACTGCAGCGATGCCGCCCAGCGTGATGACCTCGATGCACGTTTGTGGGCCTTCAAGGGCGAAAGCTTCGTGCCCCACGGTCCCGCTGAAAGCGAGCCGGAGGGTTTGATTGTCCTGGGTCTTGGCGATGACTGCGGTCAACATCAGGATCTGCTAGTCAATCTGGACCTGAAAGTCCCGGTATTTGCCAAACAGTTCGCCCGCGTGGCGGAAGTGGTGGTGGAAGATCCGACGATTCGTTCGGCTGCGCGGGAGAGTTTCCGTTTCTACCGCGAACAGGGCTATCCTCTGCAAGATCACCGTTTACAGCGACTCTGAGCATTCCGATGGACACTCCAAAACCGCAGCAAAATTCCGCGCATCTACTGGATGACCTCGAGTCGATCCGCCAACTGCTCGGCGATGACAACCTGCAACCGCCGTTGCTGACCGACACGGTCATTGAAGGTGATCAGGAACAGATCCCCATGCTGTTCGACACCGTCGGCAATGCGCCGCAACCGGTCGAAACGACACCACCAGCCGCGCAACCGTCGGCTGCCGCCAGCAAAGGCCCCGACGCCCTGCTGCACCTGGACAGCGAACTGCGCGCCGCCGCGCTATTGATCATGCAAGACGTGATCGACGACTTCGCCCCGCACATCGAAACCGAAATCAAACGCCGTCTTGATGCGCGGATGGAACGGTTGCTCAGCCAGTACGAATAAACACCACCATTCCAATGTAGGAGCTGCCGCAGGCTGCGATCTTTTGACTTTGATCTTCAGTGTTCTTGAAGACGCCAAAAGATCGCAGCCTGCGGCAGCTCCTACAGGGTTAGCCCCCCGCCCCACAAATTGCCTCCACATTTGATTCGCGTTGTTATTGATCTGCGCCCTGTCTGCACCTGCTCGCCCTACGCCCCACGCCCCGCTATACTTGCCGGCTTTTCCTGAATAAATGCCAATAGGGTCCCGCCGCGCATGGATAAGACCTACCAGCCGCACGCCATTGAAACTTCCTGGTACAACACCTGGGAGTCTGAGAATTACTTCGCCCCGCAAGGCGCGGGCGAGTCCTACACCATCATGATTCCGCCGCCGAACGTCACCGGCAGCCTGCACATGGGTCACGGCTTCAACAACGCGATCATGGACGCCCTGATCCGTTTCCGCCGCATGCAGGGTCGCAACACCCTGTGGCAGCCGGGTACCGACCACGCCGGTATCGCCACGCAAATGCTGGTGGAACGCCAACTCGAAGCCCAAGGCCAGAATCGCCACGATCTGGGCCGCGAAAAATTCCTCGAGAAAGTATGGGAATGGAAGGATCAGTCCGGCGGCAACATCAGCCGTCAGATCCGCCGTCTCGGCTCGTCCGTGGACTGGAGCCGTGAGCGCTTCACCATGGACGACGGCCTCTCGGAAGCGGTTAAAGAAGCGTTCGTGCGCCTGCACGAAGACGGCCTGATCTACCGCGGCAAGCGTCTGGTCAACTGGGACACCAAGCTGCACACGGCGATTTCCGACCTCGAAGTGGAAAACCACGACGAAAAAGGTTTCCTGTGGAACCTGAAATACCCGTTGGCCGACGGCGCCAAAACCGCTGAAGGCAACGATTACCTGATCGTCGCGACCACGCGTCCGGAAACCATGCTCGGCGACGCCGCCGTGGCGGTTAACCCGAACGACGAACGCTACAAAGCTCTGATCGGCAAATTTGTCGAGCTGCCGCTGGTTGGCCGCCGCATCCCGATCATCGCCGACGATTACTGCGATCCTGAATTCGGCACCGGTTGCGTGAAAATCACCCCGGCCCACGATTTCAACGACTACGAAGTCGGCAAGCGCCACAACCTGCCGCTGCTGAACATCTTCGACAAAAACGCCCACGTGCTGCCGGCTTGTCAGGTGTTCAACCTCGACGGCACGCTTAACGAAAGCATCGACGGCAAGATCCCGGCCGAATACGCCGGCCTCGACCGCTTCGAAGCGCGCAAGCAGATCGTGGCAGCGTTCGAAGCCGCCGGCCTGCTGGTCAGCGTCGACGATCACGCCCTGAAAGTGCCGAAAGGCGACCGCTCCGGGACCATCATCGAGCCGTGGCTGACCGACCAGTGGTACGTCTCCACCAAGCCATTGGCTGAGCCGGCCATCGCTGCGGTTGAAGACGGCCGCATTCAGTTCGTGCCAAAACAATACGAAAACATGTACTTCTCGTGGATGCGCGACATCCAGGATTGGTGCATCAGCCGTCAGCTGTGGTGGGGCCATCGGATTCCGGCCTGGTACGACGAGTCGGGCAAAGTCTACGTCGGTCGCGACGAAGCCGAAGTGCGTGCCAAGAACAACCTCGGCCCGGACGTTGCACTGCAACAGGACAACGACGTTCTCGACACCTGGTTCAGTTCGGGCCTGTGGACTTTCTCCACGCTCGGCTGGCCGGAGCAGACCGAATTCCTGAAGAAATTCCACTCCACCGACGTGCTGGTGACCGGTTTCGACATCATTTTCTTCTGGGTTGCCCGGATGATCATGCTCACCATGCACTTGGTGAAAAACGAAGATGGCACGCCGCAGGTTCCGTTCAAGACCGTTTATGTGCACGGTCTGGTGCGTGATGGCCAGGGCCAGAAGATGTCCAAGTCCAAGGGCAACGTCCTGGACCCGCTGGACATCATCGACGGCATCGAGCTGGAAGAGCTAGTGCAGAAACGCACCTCCGGCATGATGCAGCCGAAACTGGCGAAGAAGATCGAGAAGCAGACCCGCGACGAGTTCGCCGACGGCATCGCCAGCTACGGCACCGACGCCCTGCGTTTCACGTTCTGCTCGTTGGCGTCGACCGGTCGTGACATCAAGTTCGACATGGGCCGCGTCGAAGGCTATCGCAACTTCTGCAACAAGATCTGGAACGCTGCGCGCTACGTGCTGGACAAAGGCGAAGACTGCGGTCAGAACGGCGAAGCCTACGAGCTGTCCCTGGCGGATCGCTGGATCATTTCGCAGCTGCAACGCACCGAAGCCGAAGTGACTCGTCAGCTCGATCAGTTCCGTTTCGACTTGGCCGCACAAGCCTTGTACGAGTTCATCTGGAACCAGTATTGCGACTGGTACCTGGAACTGTCCAAGCCTGTGCTGTGGGATGAAAATGCACCGGTCGAACGTCAGCGCGGCACCCGTCGCACGCTGGTTCGAGTGCTGGAAGTCGCGTTGCGTCTGGCGCACCCGTTCATGCCGTTCATCACCGAAGAAATCTGGCAGCGCGTCGCGCCGCTGGCCGGTATCGAAGGCAAGACGATCATGCTGCAACCTTGGCCAGTGGCCAATGAAGCACGCATCGATCAGGGCGCCGAAGACGACATCGAATGGCTCAAGGGCCTGATGCTCGGCACGCGCAACATCCGTGGCGAAATGAACATCGGTCCGGGCAAGCCGCTGAACCTGTTCCTGAAAAACGTCAGCGCCGAAGATCAGCGCCGTCTCACCGAGAACGAAGCGCTGCTGAAGAAGCTGGCGCGTCTGGAGTCGATCACCGTTCTGAAGGCCGGCGAAGAAGCACCGCTGTCCGCCACCGCACTGGTCGGCGAGATGGAAGTGCTGGTGCCAATGGCCGGCCTGATCGACAAGGACGCCGAACTGGCTCGTCTGGACAAGGAAATCCTGCGTCTGCAGGGTGAAGTTCAGCGAGTCGGCGGCAAGCTGTCCAACGCCGGTTTCGTTGACAAGGCTCCGGCCGAAGTCATCGAGAAGGAACGTGCCAAACTGGCTGAAGCTGAACAGGCTTTGGGCAAGCTGGCCGAGCAACATGCGCGGATTGCCAGTTTGTAACGGCAAGTCGCAATGAAAAAGGGAGGCCAGAAGGCCTCCCTTTTTCATGCCCGCCTGTTTCGCTTTGTAGGAGCGAGGCTTGCCCGCGAAGAACGATGACGCGGTCTATCTGTTGCACCGCGTTATCGTTCTTCGCGGGCAAGCCTCGCTCCTACGGGATCCCCCGCGCAGTCATTGTCTGTGGGACAATACCCGCCACTTTTAGCCATACCCGAATCGACAACGCCCATGAACGCCCCCCGCACACCAAGACCTGCGCGCAAGAAGCCTGACTCCGCTACCCCGGCCAAAGCCGTGGAACCCCGCGAGAAGGCCAGCCTGCATCCGCGCAATCGCCATCAGGGTCGTTATGACTTCCCGGCGCTGATCAAAACCACGCCGGAACTGGCGAAGTTCGTGATCATCAACCCGTATGGCAAGGAAAGCATCGACTTCGCCAGCCCGGACGCGGTTCGGGTGTTCAACCGGGCGCTGCTCAAGTCGTTCTACGGCATTGCCCATTGGGACATCCCGGCCGATTACCTGTGCCCACCGGTGCCGGGCCGCGCTGACTACGTGCACTTCCTGGCCGACCTGCTGGCCAGCGTCAACGATGGCGAGATTCCTCGCGGTGCGCCGGTCAAGGTGCTCGATATCGGCATGGGCGCCAACTGCGTCTATCCGTTGATCGGCTACAGCGACTACCGCTGGCACTTCCTTGGCTCGGAAATCGACCCGACGGCCGTGGCCGCCGCCAAAGCCATCGTGCAGTCCAACGGGCTGAACAAGGCCATCCAGCTGCGCCAGCAAAGCAATCCCAAGCACATTCTGCTGGGCCTGCTCGAGCCCGGCGAACGCTTTGACCTGACCATGTGCAACCCGCCGTTCCACGCCTCGATGGACGAGGCCACCAAGGGCAGCGAGCGTAAGTGGCGCGCCTTGGGCCGCGCCGACCCAAAACGCAAACTGCCGGTGCTGAACTTTGGCGGCCAGTCCGCCGAATTGTGGTGTGAAGGCGGCGAAGCACGGTTTGTGACACAACTGATCGCCGAGAGCGCGCACTTCCAACACAAAGTGCTTTGGTTCAGCACCCTGGTCTCGAAAGCCTCGAACCTGCCGGCGATCCAGACGGCGCTGAAAAAGGCCGGCGTATTGGAAAGCCAGGTCGTGGAAATGTCCCAAGGGCAGAAGCAAAGCCGCTTCGTCGCCTGGACGTTCCAGACTAAAAGCGAGCAGCAAGTCTGGCGCGAACGCTGGGCGCGTAAAAGCTGATTAGCTGACCGACGTAGATCAACTGTGGGAGCGGCGGTGCGACTTGCTCGCGAAGGCGGTGTGTCAGTCACCATTGAATTCGACTGACACACCGCCTTCGCGAGCAAGCCCGCTCCCACATTGGTCATAGGGTGTTTGCGGGTAAATCACAGACACAAAAAAACCGTGCCCGGATTGCTCCGGAGCACGGTTTTTTTATAACAAGTCTTACTTGTTAACAGCGTCGGTCAGGCCTTTGGCCACAACCAGCTTGATAACTTTCTTGGCAGCGATTTCGATGGCAGCGCCAGTCGAAGGGTTGCGGCCGGTACGGGCAGGACGCTCAGTCACTTTCAGCTTGCCGATACCTGGCAGGGTGATTTCGCCGCCGTTTTCCAGCTGATCAGCAACGATTTGGCCCAGTTGGTCCAGAGCGTTACGCGCGGTGGTTTTTGGCGCGTCGATAGCTTCAGCGATGTCGGCGATCAGTTGGTCTTTAGTAAGAGCCATGTAATGTTCCTTCCCTATCAAATTCATATGGATTGCAGAGTGCAGTGTCAGCCATCGAGCCCGATCTTCTGGATCTGGCACCCTCGGCCATAACCACGACGAGTCGGGGTTATAGATACCGAAATCAGGGTTTGGTTCGACCTGACAAATGCTGAATGCACGCTTAACGCAGTGACTTCGCGTAAGACCGGGCAAAACTAGCACAGAGACGGGGAAATATCCGCCTCTAGCTACCCATTTGGTCAGCTTTATTGCTCTAAATCGGCAAAAAACTGCATAAGGGCCGGCGGACAGCTGCAAATTGCCCTTGGCACCACGCCAAAACCAGTGGTTGCGGTACACTGAGCGCTTTTTCGGGGGAGCACGCCCTCCTCTCTTCAATCAGCCGAGAAGCCCATGCCGATCCGTCATTGCATCGTCCACCTGATCGACAAAAAACCCGACGGCACACCCGCAGTTCTTCATGCCCGCGATTCCGAACTGGCCGAGTCCAGCGCTATCGAGTACATGCTTGCCGATCTCAACGAGAGCTACAACGCCAAACAAGGCAAGGCCTGGGGTTTCTTCCATGCCGAGTCCGGGGCGCATCCGTTCAGCGGCTGGCTGAAGGAATACCTCGACGGCGGGAAGGACTTCACAGCCTTCAGCCGGGTGGCGGTGGAACATCTGCAAAAGCTGATGGAAGAGTCGAACCTCTCTGTGGGCGGCCACGTGCTGTTTGCTCATTACCAGCAGGGCATGACCGATTACCTCGCCATCGCCCTGCTGCACCACAGCGAAGGCGTGGCAGTGACCGATCAGCTGGACGTGACCCCTTCGCGACACCTGGACCTTGGCCAGTTGCACCTGGCAGCGCGAATCAACGTATCCGAGTGGCAGAACAACAAGCAGTCCAAGCAGTACATCTCGTTCATCAAAGGCAAGAACGGCAAAAAGGTTTCGGAGTACTTCCGTGACTTCATCGGCTGCCAGGAAGGCGTCGACGGCCCCGGCGAAACCCGTACCCTGCTCAAGGCCTTCAGTGACTTCGTCGAAAGCGAAGACCTGCCGGAAGAATCCGCGCGCGAAAAGACCAAGACCCTGGTGGATTACGCCAGCAGCCAAGCAAAAATGGGCGAGCCCATGGGCCTGGAAGAATTATCCGAACTGATCGACGAAGAGCGCCCTAAAGCCTTCTACGATCACATCCGCAACAAGGACTACGGCCTGTCGCCTGAGATCCCTGCGGATAAGCGCACCCTGAACCAGTTCCGCCGCTTCACCGGCCGCGCCGAGGGCTTGTCCATCAGCTTCGAAGCGCACCTGCTGGGTTCGAAGATCGAATATGACGAAGAAGCTGGTACGCTGATTATCAAAGGCCTGCCGACCCAATTGACCGACCAGCTCAAGCGACGCAACTGATGCTCGGCGGCGTATTGAAGAAATGCTTGCTGATCTTGCTGGTGGTCGTTGTTTACCAGAACTGGGGCAAGATCGAGCGGGTGTTTCACCCCTCGCAAGTGGTGTCTGAGCAGACCCAGGCCAAGGCCAACGTCGTGCTCTATGCCACCGATTGGTGCGGCTACTGCAAGCTGACCCGGCGCTTTCTCGACCAGAAGGGCATTGCGTACAAGGAATTCGATATCGAGAAAGATGCCCAGGCGCGTAAAGCCTACGAGGCGCTGGGCGGACGCGGAATTCCGCTGATCGATGTGAACGGGACGTTGATACGCGGGTATGACCCGGACAAGGTTCTTGCCGCTCTGAAGTAACCACCGTCCCTTGTGGGAGCTGGCTTGCCTGCGATGACGTCAGCCCAGCAACATTGATGTTGCCTGACACTCCGCTATCGCAGGCAAGCCAGCTCCCACAGGTTAGTGCATGACCAGAAAATGAGTGGTTAGCACCTACTGCACTTCGATGCGAAACCCGAACCGCGGAAAGTGCACATGCACAACGCCGGCCCGCTCGTCTTCGCGACGCAAAATCAATTCTTCGCTACCCGCAAACAGCAATTCACCCGCCACCGGATCAACCCCGTAATCGGTCGCAGCGATCACCACTTGCTGACCAACCTCAAACCCGTTTGGCTCCTCAAACTGCTCATCCGGCAACGCGGCCGGTGTGGCATTGCGGGCTATCTCCAGCGCTTCCTCGGACGTCATCTCGCTGAACGCGCCATGACCAAACCCCATCACACGACCAAACCACGCCAAAACACCCGGATAAGCATCCACCAACGGTGACGTCACGTGCGTCGCTTTTAGGAACCACAACGAGTGGGCCAGGGCAAAGTCGGCAATCGATGGCTCACCGAACAGGAAGTCCCCCTGCTCACGCTGAAGTTGCTGCTCCAGACGCGCCATGATCGTTGGCCATTGGTGCCGAGCCTGCTCGGCGGACAACCGTGTGGCGCTGCCACCGCTGAACAAGCCGGCGCGATCGGCCAGGAACCCCTTGATCGCTTCCGGCGACAACTTGCCAAAGCGCACCGCCACCGACGCCGGCTGGAACACCAGGCTGACCGCATGCTGGAACACCACCGAATCGACCCACGCCGCGAAGGTTGCGGTGATCATTTCCTGACCTTCCGGGAAGAACGCCGGCAAGGCTTTTTCCTGCTCCAGGCGACGAGCCATCAACGCGGTGTCGCAATAGATATCAGCGCCAATCTGCAATACCGGCGTCTTGCGATAGCCGCCGGTCAGCGCCGTCAGATCGGGTTTTGGCATCACTGGCGAGATGTTCACCGAGCGCCAGGACAGCCCCTTGAAGCCCAGCAGCAAACGAGCCTTTTCGGCGAAAGGGGACGTCGGGTAATGATGCAGAATCAACTCGGACATGCTCGGCTCCGGCGCTCGGATAAGGAGCTCGCAGCTTAACGCGCAATCCACAAGCAGCCTACCCATCTGCCTGATGGGCGCTTATCAGTCAGATTGATAAGCCCGCAACCGCGCTTGCCACCAGACACTCCTTGGCGCTTTTCTTGAGTTTTTTGATCAGCCGTTCCTGGCGCAGCGCTTCGCTTTTGTCGCGGCAGACTTCGGTGTAGACCAGTGCCACGGCCGGGCTGGACAGAAAGAAGCGTGCGCCTTTGCCACTTTGGTGGGTGGCGAAACGGCGGACGGGATCATCGCTGATCCCGCAGTAGAGCGAACCATTGGCCGCGCGAACGAGGTAGACGAACCAGGGTTTGCTGACGGGCAGCGGCGGTTCGGCGGCAATGACGGAAGATTCGCTCGAGGTGCTCACGTGACGATCAAGGCTTGTAGGAAACAAGCCGCGATCTTATCAGCGACTGGCCTGAAATGCCTTCAGCCCCTTCAAGGCCTGGGCACGAACGGCGTTTCTCACCACCGGCGTCCAGCCCAACAACAGCCCTTTGAAACCCAGCGCCTGACGCGACCAGCGCCACAGATCAAAGCTGTCGTGATGTTCGCAGATCTTGCCGTCGCGAAACACGAAACGCGCCTGGATGTCGTTGACCACGGTATTGCCGGTCTGGCTGAACAGGTAGGTCGCCACCCAATGGGCACCGCCCGTGCGCTCATCGCTGCGCACGTTATCGAAGGTCAGGGAGAAGTCCTTGGCCCGGGTGGTGAGCATGCGCCACATGTCGCCGGCATCACGCCCGCGCAGTTCGCCGAACGCCGGATCACTGAACACCACATCGTCGGTGTAGCAGGCGCTCATGGCCTCGGCATCCAACTGCTGGAAAGCTTGGTAGAACCGGGTGATCAAGACGTTGTGGGCATCACTCATGGACAGGCTCCGGAGAATAGGCAGATTGCCAGCACGATAATCTGCCAACGGACGAAACACCATCAGCATTCGCACTCCGAATACCGACAGTGTGTGCGAATCAGATTTTTTCGCTTTGAACCTGAACGTACAACGAACGCCCGGCTCCGAGCCCGGCGATGATCGCACCGAGGCCGATGACGCCGAAGATCCAGCCCAGGGCGCTCCAGCCGCCGGTCCAGTCATGCACCACGCCGACCGCGAACGGCCCCATGGACGCCAAGGTGTAACCGAAGCCTTGGGCCATGCTCGACAGGTTGGCCGCGACATGAGCATCCCGCGAACGCAGCACGATCAGGGTCAACGCCAGGCTGAACGTGGCGCCCTGCCCCAACCCCAGCAGGATCGCCCAACCCCACAAGCCATCGATCGGCGCATAAAGGCAACCGAACAAACCGCCGAGGGTCATTGCCATGACGATCACGATCGCCAGCCGTTGGTCCTTGCCACGCGTCGCCAACCAGGGTGCTGCCAGGGAGCTGATCAACTGGACAATCACCGAACCCGACAACACCAGACCAGCCTGGGTTGGTGTCAGACCGCGGCCGATCAGAATCGACGGTAGCCAGCCAAACACGATGTAGGCCAAAGACGATTGCAGACCCATGTACAAGGTCACTTGCCAGGCCAGCGGATCACGCAACAGCCCTCGGACCCGATAGGCAACATGATGCGCGCCGTGCTTCTGGCCAACTTGCGGCAGCCAGAAAATCGCCGCGACCAACGCTGGAAGCACCCAGAAACCGAGGCCCAAGGCCCAGCTTTTGTCGAAATGTTCGCTCAACGGCACGGTCGCCCCAGCCGCCATGGCCGCGCCCAGGCACAGGGCCATGGTGTAGACGCCGGTCATGGTGCCGGCCTGTTTCGGGAAGTCGCGTTTGACAATGCCGGGCAGCAGGACACCGATCACCCCGATGCTGGCGCCGGCCAGCACGCTGCCAGCGAACAGGCCGATCTCGCCGAACGAACTGCGCAAAATGATCCCGCCGGCCAGCATCAGAAGAATCCCCAACACCACTCGCTCGGCCCCAAAACGTCGCGCCAGCACCGGCGCCAAGGGCGCGAACAGACCGAGGCAAAGTACCGGCAAGGTCGTCAGCAACCCGGCCTGGGCAGCCGATAACCCCAGCGTCTTCGAGATCTCGCTGAGCATCGGCGCCATGCTCGATAACGCCGGACGCAGATTCAGCGCCACCAGAATCAGGCCGAGCAACAACAGCCAGGGCCGCTGAAGGATCGGATGAGTTTGCTGAACCTGCTCGTCATCGGCCTCGGCGTCGATCAACAGCTCTTCGAGCTCCGCCGTGCGCTTGAGCTCAGTGATGCTGCTGTTGCTGGCTTGCTGGGTGGACATGGGGTTCTCGGTTTCAAGGTTCATTGATCAGCTGCCTCGACAAGGCTTTGGCCCGTTCCGGGTCGCGTTGCTCGACGGCATCGAGCAGTTCGACATGAAGGTCGAACACCGCTTGGCGTCGGGGAGAGATGTTCAGGGTCTGGCGCAAGTGCGCGCCGACGATGCTGGAGAAGTAGCGATACAGCTCGCTGAGGGTCGGGTTGTGCGCCGCATCCACCAGCCGACGGTGAAACACCAGATCGCAAGCAATGTAGGTGTCGAGATCGCCGTGGTAGTGACTGCCGCTGACGCCTAGCGCTTCGCGCAATGCCACCAGGTCTTCATCGGTGCGGCGTAACGCTGCGAGGCCGATGGCTTCGACTTCCAGTATGTGCCGGGTTTCCCGAGCCTGTTCCTGAGTGCAACGGGACAGCGCCTTCATGGTGTCCAGTGGATCGATCACCGCCCGCAGATAACTGCCGTCGCCCTGGCGAATCTCGATCAACCCGGAAAACGCCAACACGCGCATGGCTTCGCGCACGGTATTGCGGCTGATGCCCAGCTCAGTTGCCAGTTCCGGCTCGGTGGGCAAGCGCTGGCCGACCGTCCAGACGCCTTGATTGATGCGCAGGCGTAACTGGTCCAGAGCCTGATCGACCAGGGATCGTTTAATTAATGGAGAAATGTCTGACATGGAGTTCGCCCTTTCATCCAATCATAGGATGAATTTTCTGACATGTTAGTCAGCTTCGTGTAGGACGGCAACCGCCTACGGTCAGAGAGAAGGAATGGAGCGGGATTTTCGATTGGTCAAAATTACCCTTTAAGGGTAATTTCTAGAACAGGTTCAAGGTTTCTTATGGAGAAGCACACACCCCATTACAACCTGGTGGTGATCAAGGAGGATGTCAGGCGGCTCGGGAAAAACGCGTTTACCAAGACGGCACGGAAAAACGGCAGAGACCTGGGCTTTAGCATCAGGGAAATGCAAGAAGTCATTTTCGAATTGCACAGCAAGATGTTGTACAAATCGATGACTACCTATGGCGATCATCGGATTTGGCAAGACGTGTACCACATCACTTCGCACGATCTGGAGATTTACATCAAGGTCACTTATTGCTCAGGCAGTGAACCTCCGGTGATCTCCTTCAAGGAGAAAAACCCATGAATACAAAACAATGCTTCAGCTGCGGCGCGCGAGAGGGAATGAGGCACTTCGAAGGTCGCGGCGAAACCATGAGCGTCAAGGGTATGGAGCGCCGGGTCGATGATTTATCCGGATGGGAGTGCCAAGGATGCGGAGAAGTCATACTCGACCCCGGTTGCTCGGAGCGCTATTCCGATGCGTGCGACGAGCTGGTCATCGCCGGAAGACAAATGATCGGCAACGAAATGAAGCGCATCCGCCGCAAGCTGCATCTATCGCAAAAAGAAGCGGTGCTGCTGTTATCCGGTGGTGGACACAACGCGTTTTCCCGTTACGAGCGCGGCGAATTACTCCCGCCCAAGGCGCTGATGGTGCTGATGCGCTTGCTTGATCGCTATCCGCACTTGCTCGCGGATGCGAGAACCCTGGGTGAAGGGGCGGACTTGAGGGGTTTCAAGGATACGGTGCACAAGGAACATGAAACGCTCACCGTGTCCTGAGCTCCAGAATACAAAAAACAAACCCGGCGCGAGGCCGGGTTTGTTTTTGCGAGTCAGTCTGGCATCAATGCAAAATCTGGCTCAGGAACAGCTTCGTACGCTCATTCTGCGGATTGTCGAAGAAGTCATTCGGCGCCGCCTGTTCAACGATTTCACCCTTGTCCATGAAGATCACGCGGTTGGCCACGGTACGGGCGAAGCCCATTTCGTGGGTCACGCAGAGCATGGTCATGCCGTCTTCGGCCAGGCCGATCATGGTGTCCAGAACCTCTTTCACCATCTCTGGGTCGAGTGCCGAAGTCGGTTCGTCGAAGAGCATGATTTTCGGTTTCATGCACAGGGCACGGGCAATCGCCACACGCTGTTGCTGACCGCCGGATAGTTGCCCCGGGTATTTATGCGCCTGCTCCGGAATGCGTACGCGCTCCAGGTAATGCATGGCGATTTCTTCGGCCTTGCGCTTGGGCATCTTGCGTACCCACATCGGCGCCAGAGTGCAGTTCTGCAGGATGGTCAGGTGCGGGAACAGGTTGAAGTGCTGGAACACCATGCCGACTTCGCGGCGGACCGATTCGATCTGCTTGAGGTCGTTGGTCAGTTCCACGCCATCGACCACGATGCGGCCCTGCTGGTGTTCTTCCAGACGATTGAGGCAACGGATGGTGGTGGATTTGCCGGAACCCGATGGGCCGCACAAAACGATACGCTCGCCTTGCTTGACGTTCAGGTTGATGTCTTTCAACACGTGGAACTGGCCGTACCACTTGTTCACGCCCTGCATCTGAATAATGCCTTCAGGGCTCACAGGCTGTTTGATCGCTTCACTCATAAACTACGCTCCTAACGCTTGTGGCCAGTGTCCAGCTTACGTTCCAAATGCATGGAGTAGCGGGACATACCAAAACAGAAAATCCAGAACACCAAGGCCGCGAACACATAGCCTTCAGTGGCCATGCCCAGCCATTTCGGGTCGGCGGCGGCTTGCTTGACGCTGTTGAGCAAGTCGAACAGGCCGATGATGATCACCAGGCTCGTGTCCTTGAACAGCGCAATGAAGGTGTTGACGATGCCAGGGATCACCAGCTTCAGGGCTTGCGGCAGAATCACCAGGCCCATGCTGCGCCAGTAACCGAGGCCCATCGCTGCAGTCGCTTCGTACTGACCTTTGGGGATCGCTTGCAGACCGCCACGCACCACTTCAGCGATGTAGGCCGACTGGAACAGGATCACGCCGATCAGCGCCCGCAGCAGTTTGTCGAAGTTCATGCCTTCGGGCAGGAACAACGGCAACATCACCGAAGACATGAACAGCACCGTGATCAACGGCACGCCGCGCCAGAATTCGATGAAGGTCACGCAGACCACGCGAATCGCCGGCATGTTCGAACGCCGGCCCAGGGCCAGAACGATACCCAGAGGCAATGCGCCGACGATACCGACGGTAGCGATCACCAGGGTCAGCATCAGGCCGCCCCACTGGCTGGTCGGCACTTCGGTCAGACCAAACCAGCCACCGTGCAACAAGGTGTAGGAAATGATCGGATAGAGCACCAAAAAGCTCAGGCCGTAGATTGCCTTGTGTGGAACGCGTGCGACGAACAGCGGCGCCACGCCAATCACCGCCAGCCACACGGTCAGATCCACGCGCCAGCGCAAGTCCACCGGGTAGTAGCCATACATGAACTGGCCAAAGCGCTGCTGGATGAACACCCAGCAGGCGCCCTCCTTGGTGCAGTCGGCGCGGGTGGTACCGACCCAGTTGGCATCGAGAATCGCCCAGCTCACGATAGGCGGAACTATCAGGTAAATCAGATAGAACGCGAACAACGTCAGCAGGGTGTTGATCCAGCTGGAGAACATGTGCGCCCGCATCCACGCCACGATACCGATGCTACTGCTCGGTGGTGGCATGTCGGGTTTGAAAGTATGAGTCGTCATGCGCTTTTCCTTACCGCTCGATCAGCGCAATGCGCTTGTTGTACCAGTTCATCAGCAAGGAAATGCTGATACTGATCGCCAGGTACACGCTCATGGTGATGGCAATGACTTCGATCGCCTGCCCGGTCTGGTTCAGCACCGTACCGGCAAACAACGACACCATCTCCGGATAACCGATACCGGCCGCCAGCGAGGAGTTTTTCGCCAGGTTCAGGTATTGGCTGGTCAGCGGTGGAATGATCACGCGCAGGGCTTGCGGGATGATCACCTTGCGCAGGGTCGGACCGTTGCGCAGCCCCAACGAGTGAGCCGCTTCGGTCTGGCCGTGGCTAACCGACTTGATGCCCGAACGCACGATTTCGGCGATAAACGCCGCGGTGTACACCGTCAAGGCCAGGGTCAGCGCCAGCAGTTCCGGGATCAGAACCCAGCCACCGACGAAATTGAAGCCCTTGAGCTCCGGCATTTCCCAGTGCAATGGCGCGCCGAAGATCAATGCGCACAGCGCAGGGATCACCAGGAACAGCGCCAGGCCTACCCAGAATTTGTGGAACGGTACGCCGGTCGCTTCGAAACGCTTGTTGGCCCAGCGGCACATCAGCACGATCGCGACGATGGCCACGACCACACTCACCACAAACGGCCAGAAACCATCCGCCGCCAACGCTGCGGGCATGTTCAGGCCGCGGCTGCTGACAAAGAAGGTGTCGCCGAAGTTATGGCTGTTGCGCGGCCCTGGCATGGTCAGGAACACAGCAAAGTACCAGAACAGGATTTGCAGCAGCGGCGGAATGTTACGGAAGACCTCTACATACACCGTCGCCAGCTTGGCAATGATCCAGTTCTTCGACAGCCGTGACACACCGACGATGAAACCCAGGATCGTCGCCAGGATCACACCGATAAAGGTGACCAGCAGGGTGTTGAGCAGGCCGATGACAAACACCCGGGCATAGCTGTCCGATTCGGTGTAGTCGATCAGGTGCTGAGCGATGCCGAAACCGGCACTGCGCTCAAGAAAGTCGAAACCCGAGGTAATGCCCCGGTGCTGGAGGTTGGTTTGCGTGTTGTCGAACAGAAACCAGCCCAGCGAGACCACCGCCACAATGGTGATGATCTGGAATACCCACGCACGCACTCGTGGATCGCTGAGGCTGAGCCTCTGCTTTGGTGCGCCGATTGAATTTTGCATGAAGTGCCCCGGAAATAATGGAACAGAACATCACCCGGCGGTTGGCCCGCCGGGTGATAGAACCATCAGCGCACTGGTGGTGCGTATTGAATGCCGCCAGCGTTCCACAGAGCGTTCAGCCCGCGGTCGATTTCCAGCGGAGTTTTCTTGCCGAGGTTCTTCTCGAACACTTCGCCGTAGTTACCGACTTGCTTGATGATCTGGACGACCCAGTCTTTCTTCACTTTCAAGTCTTTGCCGTACTCACCGTCAGAGCCCAGCAGACGAGCGACGTCCGGGTTCTTGGTGGCTTTGGCTTCGGCTTCGACGTTCGCCGAAGTGATGCCTGCTTCTTCAGCATTGAGCATGGCGTAACCAGTCCAACGCACGACAGCCAGCCACTCGTCGTCGCCATTACGTACGACCGGACCCAGCGGTTCTTTGGAGATGGTTTCCGGTAGAACCACGTAGTCCTTCGGAGAGGCCAGCTTGCTGCGCTGGGCGAACAACTGGGACTTGTCGGAGGTCAGCACGTCGCAACGACCGGATTCAAGCGACTTGGCGCTTTCGTCGGAGGTGTCGAAGGTGATCGGGGTGTATTTCAGACCGTTGCCGCGGAAGTAGTCGGAAACGTTCAGTTCAGTGGTAGTACCGGCCTGGATGCAGATGGTCGCGCCATCCAGCTCTTTGGCGCTCTTGACGCCCAACTTGTTGTTCACCAGGAAGCCGATGCCGTCGTAGTAGGTGATGAAGCCTGGGAATTTCAGGCCCATACCTGCGTCACGGGAGCTGGTCATGGTGGTGTTGCGCGACAAGATGTCGATTTCACCGGACTGCAGCGCGGTGAAGCGCTCTTTGGCGTTCAACTGGCTGAATTTGACCTTGGTCGCATCACCGAAAACGGCAGCGGCCACAGCACGGCAGAAATCAGCGTCGATACCGACGATCTTGCCAGTGGAGTCCGGAACCGAGAAACCCGGCAAACCGTCACTTACACCGCACTGTACGAAACCTTTCTTCTGTACTGCATCCAGGGTTGCACCCGCCTGAGCGAACCCACTGACACCGAGCACTGCGGCTGCAGTCACGACGGCCAGGGTGGATTTCAACATCTTCATTCAAACCTCCAGTTTTGCTCTTGTTGTGTCGGAGCTTGAGCCCTGTCGCACCCTTTTGAGGCGTTGCTGACCCTTGTTGGCTTTTTTTAGGGTCAACCGACGTAAGGACCATCGCCATGAGTCTAGTAGGAGAAAATCCACATCATGGATAACTCCCTTCTCACCAATCGGCCGAACGGGCTGTAGCCCTTTCACGTTCGCGAAGCCCGTAGCGGCCACTGGCGAACATCCATCACCGGATTCTTTGCTATCCCACGACCAGCCGTACACTGATAGTGTTACCGCCAGGCATGAGATTGGTTGCACAGCTTTCCCCATAGCAAACCCCGTACCAGACCGCTCGCTAAAGCGATTAAGCGACAGGTCAATAGCAAAACTTTCAGCCTTGCGACATCTTCTTAACTGATCAACCAGACGCGCACTCAGAGCTCGCACTTAAATGAGAACGCACGCACACATATGGAGCACCCATGACCGAGCCCTTGATTCTGCAACCCGTAAAGCCCGCAGATGCCTGCGTTATCTGGCTGCACGGGCTGGGCGCCGACCGCTACGACTTCCTGCCGGTGGCTGAAGCGCTGCAGGAAATCCTGTTGACCACTCGCTTCGTCCTGCCCCAGGCACCGACTCGCGCCGTGACTATTAACGGTGGCTACGAAATGCCGAGCTGGTACGACATATTGGCCATGAGCCCGGCGCGCGCGATCAGCCGAGAGCAGCTGGAAGCGTCCGCGCAACGGGTCTTTGATTTGATCGAAGAGCAGAAGGCCAGCGGAATAGACGCCTCGCGCATCTTTCTCGCCGGTTTTTCCCAAGGCGGCGCCGTGGTGTTGCACACGGCCTTTTTGAAATGGCAGGGACCGCTGGGTGGCGTACTAGCGCTCTCTACTTATGCGCCGACATTCAGCGATGAACTGGAGCTTTCCGCCAGCCAGCAACGCATTCCGGTGCTGTCATTGCACGGCCAGTACGATGACGTGGTTCAAAACTCCATGGGCCGGACCGCCTACGAGTATTTAAAGCAACATGGTGTCACCGTGACATGGCAGGAATACCCAATGGGCCACGAAGTGTTACCCGAAGAAATCCGCGACATTGGCGTCTGGCTCGCCGAGCGTTTGCGTTAAAAGCTACCCATTGATCCATCCCACTACGCCGCGCCTGATTCTTGCATTACACTGGCCGGCGTATATTCCTTAACCAATTGATGAGATGACCGTGCTCAAAGCACTCAAGAAAATGTTCGGTAAAAGCGAGACTGAGCAGCTCGCGCCAGTCTCCAGCGCTCCTTCTCATACTCCCAGCCACCGCACCGACGGTAATCAGCCTGGCCGGACCGCAACCGTAGCGGCACCGAAACACGAGCCGGTGACCACACCGACCGCCCCCGCAGCCCCGGCCATCGCCTCTGAGCAGCCGCGCAGCGAAACCCCGAAACCGCCAAAACCGCGTCGCGAACCAAAGCCAAAAGCGCCGGTTATTCCCTGGAAACTCGAAGACTTCGTCGTCGAACCCCAGGAAGGCAAAACCCGCTTCCACGATTTCAAACTCGCCCCCGAACTGATGCACGCCATTCAGGACCTGGGCTTTCCGTATTGCACGCCGATCCAGGCGCAGGTGCTTGGCTTCACCCTCGCGGGCAAAGACGCCATCGGTCGCGCCCAGACCGGCACCGGCAAAACCGCCGCCTTCCTGATTTCGATCATCACTCAGCTGCTGCAAACCCCGCCGCCCAAAGAGCGCTACATGGGTGAACCGCGGGCACTGATCATCGCCCCGACCCGGGAACTGGTGGTGCAGATCGCCAAGGACGCAGCCGACCTGACCAAGTACACCGGCCTCAACGTCATGACATTTGTCGGCGGCATGGACTTCGACAAGCAACTCAAGCACCTCGAAGCCCGTCACTGCGACATTCTCGTCGCGACACCGGGCCGCTTGCTCGATTTCAACCAGCGCGGCGATGTGCACCTGGACATGGTCGAAGTCATGGTGCTGGACGAAGCCGACCGGATGCTCGACATGGGTTTCATCCCACAAGTGCGTCAGATCATTCGCCAGACTCCGCCGAAGAACGAGCGTCAGACGCTGCTGTTCTCCGCGACCTTCACCGAAGACGTGATGAACCTCGCCAAGCAATGGACCACCGACCCGTCGATCGTCGAGATCGAAGCGCAGAACGTGGCCAGCGAAAACGTTGAGCAACACATCTACGCGGTGGCCGGTGCCGACAAATACAAACTGCTCTACAACCTGGTCAACGATAACGGCTGGGAACGGGTGATGGTCTTCGCCAACCGCAAGGATGAAGTGCGGCGCATCGAAGAACGCCTGGTACGCGATGGCGTCAACGCGGCGCAACTGTCTGGCGATGTGCCGCAGCACAAGCGCATCAAGACCCTGGAAGGTTTCCGCGAAGGCAAGATCCGCGTGCTGGTGGCCACCGATGTTGCCGGTCGCGGCATTCACATCGACGGCATCAGCCACGTGATCAACTTCACCCTGCCGGAAGTCCCGGACGACTATGTGCACCGCATCGGTCGTACCGGTCGTGCCGGCGCGGATGGCGTGTCCATCAGCTTTGCCGGTGAAGACGACTCCTACCAGCTACCGTCCATCGAGGCGTTGCTGGGTCGCAAGATCAGTTGTGAAACGCCACCGACGCATCTGCTGCGGGCGGTTGAGCGCAAGCGCCCGTAACTCGGGCTTACAGAAAGAGGCGCAGCCGGAAACGGACTGCGCTTTTTTTTCGTCCGGCTTTTTTCAAAGGAGCTTGCTCGAGACAACTAAAAGTCCATAATGGACAAATTAGTTTACTTTCAGCGCCCGGAGCCGACCATGCCCAGCACGCCTTACGTGATCACCCAACCTCAAGCCCGCGAACTGCTGGCACACGTTGACGTGCCGCAGATCCTGCGCAAGCTGTTCCGCGACCTGGCCGCCGGGCATGCCGTGCAGCCGGCGCAACAGCTGGTGGAATTCCCGCAGGGTGCCGGGGACTTCATCAACTACCTGGGTGTGCTGGCCGAAGACGGGGTATATGGCGTCAAGACGTCGCCTTACATCGTGCGCGAGCAAGGCCCGTTGGTGACCGCCTGGACGCTGCTGATGTCGATGCAGACCGGCCAGCCGCTGCTGCTCTGCGATGCCGGTGAACTGACCACCGCACGCACCGCCGCGACGACGGCGGTGGCGGTTGATGCGCTCGCGCCGCTGAAGGCCCAGCGTCTGACGATCATCGGCAGCGGCAAGGTAGCCCAAGCGCACCTGCACTACGTCAAGGGCCTGCGAGACTGGCAAAGCATCAGCCTCTACTCGCCGAGCCTGAGCGACAAGAATCCCGAAGCGCTGGCACAGCTCAAAAGCCTTGATCCACGACTGGCCCTCGCCGACAGTTGCGAAGCTGCGATTCAGGACGCCGACGTGATCATGCTCTGCACCTCGTCCGCCGGACCGGTAATCGACCCGTCGATTTTGAGCAAACCGGCGCTGATCACTTCCATCAGCACCAACGCCCCACGCGCCCATGAAGTGCCACCGCAGAGCCTCAATGACATGCAGGTGTTCTGTGACTATCGTCAGACCACTCCGGGCTCGGCCGGTGAAATGCTGATCGCCGGCGAGCAGCATGGCTGGGACAAGCGTTCGATTGTCGGCGACCTGCCCGACTTGCTCAGCGAAAAAGTCCAGCGCCCTGAATACGACCGCTCGGTGTTCTTCCGCTCCATCGGCCTGGGCCTGGAAGACATCGCCCTGGCCAATGCCCTTTACCGCCTACAGCGCTAACACCACAAACCCCTGTAGGAGCTGCCGAAGGCTGCGATCTTTTGATCTTGCCTTTAAAAAGCAAAGTCAAAAGATCGCAGCCTCGTTTCACTCGGCAGCTCCTACAGAGGATCTCTAACAATTTCGGCATTTGCGCCCCCCACAGGAGACGTTCATGAGCCAGGCAGATTTCATCATCATCGGCGGCGGAATTGCCGGCGCTTCCACCGGTTTCTGGCTGTCGCAGCACGGGCGGGTGATTGTGCTCGAACGCGAATCCCATCCGGCCTATCACTCCACCGGACGCTCGGCGGCGCTGTTCACCGCCGCCTACGGCACACCGCAGGTTCGGGCATTGACCCAGGCCAGCCGCGACTTCTTCGACGCGCCGCCGCCCGGTTTCTGCGAACACCCATTGCTGACCCCCCGCGGCGAGATGACCGTCGACTTCACCGGCGATCCGGCCGAATTGAACAATCAATACCTGAGCGCCAAAGCCACGGTGCCGGAAATGCAATTGCTCAGCGCCAGCGAAGCCTGTGCGCGCCTGCCGATCCTGCGTCCGGAAAAAGTCCATGGCGCGATCTACGACCCGACCGCCAGCGACATCGATACCGACGCTCTGCACCAGGGCTATCTGCGCGGTATCCGGCGCAATAAAGGCGAGGTCCATACCGATAGCGAAGTGCTGAGTCTGAGCCGTGATGCCGCTGGGTTGTGGCAGGTTCAAACCAACACTCAGACCTTCAGCGCCCCGATCATCATCAATGCCGCCGGTGCCTGGGCCGACAAGATTGGCGAACTGGCCGGCGCTAAACCGCTGGGTTTGCAACCCAAGCGCCGGGCAGCCTTTATCTTTGCCGGCCCCGAGGGCCTGGATATCCATGACTGGCCAATGCTGGTCAGCCTTGATGAGTCGTTCTACATGAAGCCCGACGCCGGCATGTTCCTCGGTTCACCGGCCAACGCCGACCCGGTAGAACCGCACGACGTGCAGCCCGAAGAGCTGGACATCGCCATGGGTATTTACCAGATCGAAGAAGCCACCACCCTGACCATCCGCCGCCCGACCCGCACCTGGGCCGGCCTGCGCAGTTTCGTGCGTGACGGGGATTTGCTGTCCGGCTTCGATCAGCAGGTGCCGGGGTTGTTCTGGGTCGCGGCGCAAGGCGGCTACGGCATCCAGACGTCACCGGCCATGGGCCAGGCCAGCGCTGCACTGGTACGCGGTGAAGCCTTGCCCGAGCAACTCACCCGTTTCGGCCTGGACGCCGAGATGCTCTCCCCCGCCCGCCTGGGCTGATCCTGATCCTCCCCTCAGGTGACGTGTCCACACGATTGCGGCAAACTTCCAGCGCCCCCTTTTTAACGGGGCGCTGACGCTGCCTGGAGTTCCACTGTATGAACGCACCTGAAAAAGACTCGGCCCTGGACGCTACGTCCATGGACAACTTCCGTGCGATTGCCGATGCGATCGCCACGTTGTTCTTCCCTCACGCCGAGGTGGTGCTGCACGACCTGCGCACGCAAAAGGTCGATTACATCGCCAACAACCTGTCCAAACGGGAAATCGGCGACGACTCCTCGCTGGAAGACATGCTCAGCGAAGAGGTCAGCGAACGAAACATCGGGCCGTACGAAAAGCTCAACTGGGACGGCCAGAAAATTCGCAGCCTCAGCAGCGTGCTGCGCGACAGCGAGGGTCGTCCGCTGGCGGTGCTGTGCATCAACCTGAATATCTCGCTGTTCGAGAACGCGAAAGCGGCGCTGGATTTGTTCCTGTCGCCGACCAAGCTGATCCCGCAACCGGACTCACTGTTTCGCGATGACTGGCAGGAACGGATCAACACCTTTCTGCACGCCTGGTTGCGCGAACGTCAGTTGAGCCTGAACGTGCTGACCCGCGACCACAAACGCGAACTGGTGCTGGCGCTGCACGCCGAAGGCGCCTTCAAAGGCAAAAGCGCCTCCAACTATGTGGCCAATGTGCTGAACATGGGGCGGGCGACGGTGTACAAGCATTTGAAGGAATTGAAGGGCTGAGCCCTAAGATGTGTACAGCCTGATAGGGCCCCTTCGCGAGCAAGCCCGCTCCCACAGTTGATCGAGTTCTTCCTGAAGAAATGCGATCGAATGTGGGAGCGGGCTTGCTCGCGAAGGCGATTTATCAGTCGCCGTAAATATCCGACCTGAAGTACTTCTGCGAAATCTTCTGATACTCGCCACTAGCGCGAATCTCGTCGATCGCCTTGTTCAGATCCGCCACCAACTGCGTGTTGCCCTTGCGCACGGCAATCCCGGCGCCCTCGCCCACGTATTTCGGATCCTTCAACTCCGGACCTACGAATGCGTAGCCTTTGCCACGAGGCATCGACAGGAAGTCATTCAATGGAATGGTGTCGGCAAAAATCGCATCGAGACGACCGGCCGCCAGATCCATGTAGATTTCTTCGTTGTTGCCGTAGCGCTTGACGTTGATGCCCTTGGGTTCGAAAACCTCGGTGGCGTAACGGTCGGTGGTGGTTGCGCGCTGCACGCCGATATTCTTGCCCTTGAGGCTGGCGTACTGGTCATCCACTACGGCGCCATCCTTCATCACCAGACGCGATGAGGTGAAGTAATACTTATGAGTGAAATCCACCGATTTCTTACGGTCTTCGTTGATCGTCATGGACGATAGCGCCATGTCGATTTTCTTCACCTTCAGGGAAGGAATCAGACCGTCGAACTCGCCTTCGACCCACTCACACTTGACCTTCATCTGCGCGCACAGGGCATTGCCGATGTCGTAGTCGAAACCGACTATTTTGCCTTCCTGGGTTTTGGACGCGAACGGCGGATAGGCCGCTTCGATGCCGATGCGCAGGTTTTTCTCGGCGGCGAACACGCTACTGCACGCCAACAGGCTCAAGGCCAGACCGGTGATGAGGGGGAATTTCTTCATATTCGTTCTCTCGCGGGTTGTTGTTGGTTTGGCAAGACAGAAGAAAAAACTGAAACGGGGGAAATGCCTTTTTTGTACTTAGAATTCCATACTGGACTTTTATGTATTTTCCGTCAATCAGGTAGGCAGCCTCATACCCGGCCTCTGGTCGGGTGCTAGCCAAATGTAAAAAAGGCCGGGTCGGTGCTTCGCTAACAAGCGAAACACCAACCCGGCCCTCAGGAATTACCGCAAACAGTTATTCGAGCGCCGCAGCCGGCCCGAAGAACTCGTAACGGCTCTGCTTCTCTGGCACACCCAAGGCCTTGAGGTGACGCTTGATCGCGGCCATGAAGCCTTTAGGCCCTAGGAAGTACGCATCCACATCGCGCTGTTCCGGCAACCACTCGCCAAGTTGCGCCTGGCTCAACAGGCCAACCTTGTCCGCCGCCGGGCTGACGCCATCGTCTTCGGCATAGCAATAAAAACGCTTGAGCTGCGGATGACGCTCGGCCAGGCCATCGATCCAGTCACGGAAAGCATGCACGCTACCGTTGCGCGCGCAGTGAATAAAGTGCACCGGCCGCTCGGTCGCCAGCGCCGCTTCGAGCATCGCCAGCGTCGGGGTGATGCCGACGCCGCCACTGATCAGCACCAGCGGTTTGTCGCTGGCGGTCAGGGTGAAATCGCCCGCTGGCGGGAACAGCAGGATGCTCGCGCCGACGTGCAGTTGATCGTGCAAATGGTTGGAAGCGCGGCCGCCGGCTTCACGCTTGACGCTGATGCGGTACTGGCCCTTGTTGGCCAGCGCCGACAGCGAATAGTTACGTCGAATTTCTTCGCCATCGAGGATCAGTTTCATGCCGATGTACTGGCCAGGCTCTGCCGCGAGAATCAGCCCCTTGTCCGCCGGTTCGAAGTAGAACGAGGTGATTTCCGCGCTCTCCTCGACCTTGGCCGCCACGATGAATTCCCGCGCGCCACGCCAGCCGCCCGGCGCCTGCGCTTTTTGGTCGTAGATGCTGGCTTCGGCGCCGATCAGGATCTCGGCCAATTGACCGTAGGCCGCGCCCCAGGCACTCATCACTTCAGGCGTGGCAATCTCTTCGCCCAGTACTTCGGAGATCGCGCGCAACAGGCAGCTGCCGACAATAGGGTAGTGTTCCGGAAGAATTTGCAGCGCCACATGCTTGTTGATGATCTTGGCCACCAGGTCGCCCAACTGATCGAGCTGGTCGATGTGCCGCGCATACATCAATACACCGTTGGCCAAGGCGCGAGGCTGATCGCCGCTGGCCTGGTGGGCCTGGTTGAACAACGGGCGCACTTCCGGATATTCGGAGAGCATCATGCGGTAGAAGTGAGTGATCAACGCTTCGCCGCCGCTTTCCAGCAACGGCACGGTGGACTTGACGATGGCACGGTCTTGAACGCTAAGCATAAGAGCAACCCCTGGGCTTTATATGAATAACCTTTACGTATCAGTTTCCATGCCAACAATTAAATCCTTATAAATCAGTAAATTAAAAACACAGTAGTCATATCGACACACAACGCTTTATAGTCATACCGACTACACGGAGTCATTATGACTGCAAAATTATTGCTCACGACCCTGCTGCCCCTGGTCTCCGACCTGTCCCGCGAATTGCCCGAAGGCGAGCGCTACCGACGCCTGCTCGAAGCCATGCGCGCCCTGCTCCCTTGCGACGCCGCGGCCCTGCTGCGACTCGATGGCGAATGGCTGGTGCCGCTGGCCGTGGACGGGTTGAGCACCGACACCCTGGGCCGACGTTTCAAGGTCAGCGAACACCCACGCTTCGAAGCACTGCTCAGCAGTCCCGGCCCGACTCGCTTCGCCGCCGACAGCGATTTGCCCGACCCTTATGACGGTCTGGTCGATGGTCTTCACGATCACCTGGAAGTCCACGACTGCATGGGCTGCCCGCTGTTTATCGACGAGCGTCCGTGGGGTTTGCTGACCCTCGACGCGCTCGACCCTGAACGTTTCGAACCGATCGAACTGGACGCCCTGCAAGCCTTCGCCAGCCTCGCCGCCGCCACGGTCAACGCCGCCGAGCGCATCGAGCGGCTGGCCAATCGCGTCGAAGACGAACATCAGCGCGCCGAGGTTTACCGTCAGGCCAGCGGCCAACAGAACCGCGAAATGATCGGCCAGAGCAAGACTTACAAACGACTGGTGGAAGAGATCAGCCTGGTGGGCGGCAGCGACCTGACGGTGCTGATCACCGGCGAAACCGGAGTCGGCAAAGAGCTGGTTGCCCAGGCCATCCACGCGGCATCCCCACGGGCCGACAAACCGATCATCAGCCTCAATTGCGCCGCCCTGCCAGACACGCTGGTGGAGAGCGAATTGTTCGGCCATGTGCGCGGTGCTTTCACCGGCGCGACGAATGATCGTCGCGGCAAGTTCGAACTGGCCAATGGCGGCACGTTGTTCCTCGACGAAGTGGGCGAACTGTCGCTGACGGTGCAAGCCAAATTATTGAGGGTGCTGCAGAGTGGTCAACTGCAACGCTTGGGCTCAGACAAGGAGCATCAGGTCGACGTGCGATTGATCGCAGCGACCAACCGCGACCTGGCCGAAGAAGTGCGCAGCGGTCGCTACCGTGCCGACTTCTATCATCGCCTGAGCGTTTACCCGTTGCTGGTGCCCGCACTGCGCGATCGCGGTAGGGATGTGTTGCTGCTCAGCGGCTATTTCCTGGAACAAAACCGCTCACGCATGGGCCTCAACAGCCTGCGCCTGACCAGCGATGCGCAAGCGGCATTGTTGACGTATGACTGGCCGGGGAACGTGCGGGAGCTGGAGCATTTGATTGGTCGCAGTGCGCTGAAGGCCTTGGGCAACTGCAAACAACGGCCGAAGATTCTCAGTTTGAGTGCGGCGGATCTGGACTTGCCCGGCAGCGTTGAACCCGCGCCAGAACCGGTGGATGCTGCGCCGGCGGCGGTGTTGGTTTCAGGGGATTTGCGTGAAGCCACCGAACATTATCAGCGCCAACTGATCAGCGCTTGCCTGGAACGGCACCAGAACAACTGGGCCAGCGCGGCGCGGGAGCTGGGTCTGGATCGGGCGAACCTTGGACGGATGGCCAAGCGGCTTGGCATGAAATAAGCCAAGATCGCAGCCTTCGGCAGCTCCTACAGGTTCACGCCAATCCCTTGTAGGAGCTGTCGAGCGAAGCGAGGCTGCGATCTTTTGATCTACCCAACATTCATTGGCACTAAAGCCTGCCCCCAACAAGTCGATAACCCGGCATCGATAGCTGTTGGCGATCTTCACAATCGCCCATCACCTTTCTCCACAGAAGGTTTTTATGTCTTCCAACAAAGCCCGCGCAGATTCACTTTCGCTTCTGCTGTTTACCTTGCGCAGCGGCAAGCTGATGGCGATCAACCTGCTGAAAGTCAGCGAAATCATCCCCTGCCCGCCGCTGACCAAGCTGCCGGAGTCGCACCCCCACGTCAAAGGCATCGCCACCCTGCGCGGCGCCTCGTTGTCGGTGATCGACCTGAGCCGCGCCATTGGCGAGCGACCGCTGGAAGACCCGAACGGTGGCTGCCTGATCGTCACCGACGTCAGCCGCTCCAAGCAGGGCCTGCACGTTCAGGCGGTGAGCAAGATCGTCCATTGCCTGACCACCGACATCCGTCCACCACCCTTCGGCTCCGGCGGCGTGCGCTCGTACATCACCGGCGTGACCTCGGTCGACGGCACGCTGGTGCAAGTGCTGGACATCGAAAAGGTCATCCACGGCATCGCTCCGGCGCAGATCGAAACAGCCCCGACCGAACTGAGCATGGAAGACGCCGAAGTACTCGGCAATGCGCGAATCCTGGTGGTCGATGACAGCCAGGTCGCCCTGCAACAATCGGTACACACCCTGCGCAACCTCGGCCTGCAATGCCACACCGCACGCAGCGCCAAGGAAGCCATCGACTGCCTGCTGGACCTGCAAGGCACTGCCCAGCAGATCAACCTGATCGTCTCGGACATCGAAATGTCGGAAATGGACGGCTATGCCCTCACCCGCACATTGCGCGAAACGCCGGACTTCTCACACCTCTATGTATTGCTGCACACCTCGCTGGACAGCGCCATGAACAGCGAGAAAGCGCGACTGGCCGGGGCCAACGCGGTGCTGACCAAATTCTCTTCGCCGGAACTGACCAAATGCCTGATCGCGGCGGCCAGGGCCGTCGCCGAACAAGGTCACTGAGTTGTGGCTGAGGTTTTTTGTTTTCTGATGCGGCGCAACCTCGCTGAGGATGTGCCGCCTTTTACTTGGCCAAATGGCATTGAGTTGACCGACTACCGCCCTGAACTTGCCGAAGACGTTCATCACTTGATGGAGCTGGGCTATCTGGAAGGTAGCGGTCGCGTACCGGCGCTGGAAGTCTGGCAACGGCGCTTCGAAACCGATCCTGAATACGATCCGTCCCTGTGCTTCATCGCGTTCGACGCCGAAGGCATCGTCGGCGTCGCTCAGTGCTGGACCAGTGCCTACATCAAGAGCCTGGTGGTGCATCCGCGCGCTCAAGGCCTCGGACTTGGCCGTGCGCTGCTGCTGAATGCATTCAACGTGTTTCAGCAACGCCGCGAAGGTTTTGTGGATTTGAAGGTGCTGGAAAACAACCTTCGGGCTCAGCGTTTGTATGAAAGTGCCGGGATGTATGTGGTCCGCCGGGAGCCGGTTCCAACCTGACACCACCTTCGCGGGCAAGCCTCGCGCCCACAGGATTTAGGTGATCCCTGTGGGAGCGTGGCTTGCCCGCGAAGAGGCCCGCACAACCACCCAAAACCATCAGGCATACTCCGACCTCGGCCACTACACGCCAAGGATGCCCAAACCATGAAAGCCATCACCCCGACCTTCCTCTGCCTCACCGCCCTCGCCACCCAAGCCCATGCCTCCAGCCCCGACGCCTGGGCCGCCTACGACAAAGCCGTGCTCGCCAGTTGCACCAAAACCAGCGGCCTGAAAAACGTCAAACCCGTCGGCAACGCCGCGCAGTTCGATGACCGAGTCGGTTATACCGCGCTCCTGCTGCAAGGCCAGTACCCGCAAAAACACATGAAAGGCCAGCAAGGCATCGAGCTGTGCCTCTACAACAAGAAAAGCAAAACCGCCTACGTGACCGAGTGGGACTCCATCCGCCCAACAGCAAAAGCGCAGTGAATGGCGCATAACTTGCTTCGGCACAGGCCTTTGCGGTGGCTTTTTGTCGCCATTTCATGCCCCCACAGGTGACTGGCCGTTAGATGAATACAACGTTTTCCTGCGTAGGTTGTGGCAAATGCTGCAACGACCACCACGTGCCCCTGACACTGGCCGAAGCCCGGATGTGGGCGGCCGATGGCGGTCAGGTGATCGTGCTGGTGGAGGCCTTCCTCGCCAATGGCCTGGGCCTGCCCATGCAGCAACGCGAACACGCCGAACGCCGTTCAATTGTGGTTCGAAGCGGCGCCTGCGAGGCGCATGTGGCGATCACCTTTGCCGCGTACAACGTCGGTCCCTGCCGGAATCTTGACGAAGACAACCTCTGCCGCATCTACCAACGCCGACCGCTGGTGTGCCGCATCTACCCGATGGAAATCAATCCGCACATCCCGCTCAACCCGGCGATCAAAGAATGCCCACCCGAGTCCTGGGAAACAGGGCCGGATTTGATCATTGGGGGTGAGCTGGTGGATCAGGAACTGGCAGGATTGATCCAGCGCTCGCGTCAGGCGGATCGCGATGAGATTCAGGCCAAGGAAGCGATTTGCGCGTTATTGGGGATTCGGACGACAGCGCTGAAGGGCGATGGATTTACTGCTTATCTGCCGGACATGACGGCGTTTGCCATGGTCATTGATCAGGTGGCGCAACAGCCGTTGGCGGGGTCGGGCGGTGAATGGGTCTTTCATGTTTCAGGCGATGATATTGCCGGGCAAGTGCTGGCAGCCGGGGCGCAAGTGGCGACTGAAGCGCCGCTGAACTATGCGTTTATTTCGTTGCGGGCGGCCTGAGCCCAAGATCTGTGGTGTTTGTGCTGGCCCTTTCGCGAGCAAGCCCGCTCCCACAGTGGATTTGTGTCGTACACCGAATCTGTGAACGACGATGAACTACTGTGGGAGCGGGCTTGCTCGCGAAGACGGCAGATCAGGCACCGCAGAGGTAAAGACTCAGCGCTTACCCATCGAACGACGAGTGCCAGGAGGCGCTGCACCCGGGGTCTTGGTGTGACCATTCTTGGCGCCGTTCTTGTACCAAGGCTGGCTGGCATTCTTCGCCGCGGCCAATTCACCCGGCTTGAACGGAAACTTGAACGCTGGAATCGCCGCTTTGGTTTCGCTGTCTGCGCTGGAGTCGACGCTGTCTGGCAGGTCTGCCTGGTCGTCGCTCAAAGCGTCGGCAACCGGCGGTTGTGTCGGGGAAGTCATGAAAGCTCCGGGTGATGCTCAAAGAGTCGGGCCCGGTAGGCGAGCCGCGAAAGGCGGCAGTATACCTGTGTCGGGAGCCGCAAGCTGCAGTTGGTCAGTTGGGTTTTGTGTTGACTGACCAACCGCTTTCGCGGGCAAGCCTCGCTCCTACAGGCGCATTGTGTCGTGCACTGAATCCGTGAACAACAATAATCCCTGTGGGAGCGAGGCTTGCCCGCGATAGCGGTGTGTCAGTCACAGGGACGTTGGATGTGCCGCCGTCATCGCGGGCAAGCCCGCTCCCACAAGTGGAGCGGTCATATACAAAATCTGCGTACGACACAAATCCTGTGGGAGCGAGCCTGCTCGCGATGAACGATAACGCGGCCTACGCCGGATCGACGTTATCCAGCGCCCGGTTCACCGCCAGCTCTGCCAGCATGATGACCTGCTGAATTGCCAACGCCGTATGACGCTGCGGGCCGATCAGGTTGTTGGCGAAATCGGTGGCCAGGACACTCGCTGAGGCCAACGATTCACAGGCGTGGGCCAGCAGGCTTTCGGTGCCTGCACCCGGGGCGACCATGAACATGGTGCTGGGGCGGCGGGGTTTTTCGGTGTATTGCGCCGGGGGATCGAGGTAGTAGTCGAGGGCGCGTTTTATGGCTTCGCGGTCTTTGAGTAATTCTTCGGTGCGCGAGGCTTCGGCGTTTGGGTTGGTTTTGTTGAACTTCGAATCAGAATTATCGTTTTCCATTTGTAGCTCCTAATCTCAATTGGAGCCATCACTTGCCGTTATGGTCGTGAGGCTTTCGCCTACTCGTTTCGGGGATCTCACGCCCGGTCGCTGAATGTGCAGCGACAGCCAAAGACTAGAGAGCCTGCTTCCGACGGACAACCTGAAAAATGCGTGGGAAAGTTCCATGTTTTGACACATCCGTTAAACATTCAAAAGCGGAACGCGGAGCGTCCCGGGCGGCATTCCCACGCTGGAGCGTGGGAACGATCAATCCCGCGTCTGACACCGAATTCTCGTCTGACACGGATGACTGTAGGAGCTGTCGAGTGAAACGAGGCTGCGATCTTTTGATCTTGAAAATCAACGTCAAAAGATCGCAGCCTTCGGCAGCTCCTACGGGGGGTTGCGTACACCCGCGATAGATTGGTCGGCTGTCAGGCCGCCTTCGCGAGCAAGCCCGCTCCCACAGTAGAGCGGCGTACACCCGCCCCTTACCGCAGAAATGGATATGTACTCAATCAACAAGAACCTGGTCGGCTATAAGGCCGCCAAGATCAAGATTCCGGCCAAAACTGACAGCGCCGTCAGTTACCAGTCACTCTCCTGACGGGCGAACAGGTTTATAAAGGAAGGTATAAACCTGACAAAACTCCGACCACTCTGCCCGGCGCCCCACTCGCATGCGAATTCAGAAAAAAACCGCCCTGTTCGCCGCCCTTCTGATCGTCCTGGCAGCGCTGGGCGTGTGGTACGCCGCCAAACCCGCCACGACCAAACTGGCCACCTCCACCGCCATCCCCGTGCGAGTAGTCAGCGTCGCCGAAAAAGACGTGCCCCGCTACATCAGCGGCATCGGCTCGGTGCTGTCATTGCACAGCGTGGTCGTACGTCCGCAGATCGACGGCATCCTCACCAAGCTGCTGGTCAAGGAAGGCCAACTTGTGAACAAAGGTGATTTGCTGGCCACCATCGACGACCGCTCGATCCGCGCCAGCCTCGATCAGGCCCGGGCGCAACTGGGCGAAAGCCAGGCGCAACTGCAAGTGGCACAGGTCAACCTCAAGCGCTACAAACTGCTGAGCGTCGACGATGGCGTGTCCAAGCAGACCTACGACCAGCAACAAGCGCTGGTCAACCAACTCAAAGCCACCGCCCAAGGCAATCAGGCCTCGATCGACGCCGCTCTGGTGCAGCTTTCCTACACACAGATTCGCTCCCCAGTCACCGGTCGCGTCGGTATTCGCACAGTGGATGAAGGCAACTTCCTGCGCATGACTGACACCCAAGGCTTGTTCACCGTGACCCAGATCGACCCGATTGCCGTGGAGTTTTCCCTGCCGCAACAAATGTTGCCGACCCTGCAAGGTCTGATCAACGATCCACAACACACGCTGGTCAAGGCCTACATCGGTGCCGACACCGACGGCGAAACCGGCAACCTGCTGGGCGAAGGCCACCTGACCCTGATCGACAACCAGATCAACGCCAATACCGGGACCATCCGCGCCAAGGCTGAATTCGCCAACCCCGCACAGAAACTCTGGCCGGGCCTGCTGGTAACGGTAAAAATTCAGACAGCACTGGATAAAAATGCGCTGGTGGTGCCGCCCACTGTCGTACAACGTGGCCTCGATCAACATTTCGTCTACCGGGTCAATGGCAACAAGGTCGAAGCCGTTCAGGTGCAGATGGTTTATCAAGGCAGCGGCCAGGACATCATCAAGGGCGTGAAACCGGGCGATGTGCTGGTCAGCGACGGCCAGTCGCGGCTCAAACCTGGTTCGACCGTGCAGGTAGTGACCGACCCACCACAAGTGGTGCAATCGGAGCCGAAACCATGAAGGGCCATGGCTCGGTTTCCGCGTGGTGCATCGATCATCCGGTGGCGACGGTCCTGCTGACTTTTGCCTTAGTGCTGCTCGGTGTCATCGCCTTCCCGCGACTGCCGATAGCGCCATTGCCGGAAGCGGAATTCCCGACCATCCAGGTGGCTGCGCAACTGCCCGGCGCTAACCCCGAAACCATGGCCTCGTCGGTGGCCACGCCGCTTGAAGTGCAATTCAGCGCCATCCCCGGCGTGACCCAAATGACCTCGAGCAGCGCCCTGGGCTCGACCATTCTGACCCTGCAATTCACCCTAGACAAAAGCATCGACACCGCCGCGCAGGAAGTCCAGGCCGCGATCAACACCGCCGCCGGCAAGCTGCCCAAAGACATGCCGAACCTGCCGAACTGGAGGAAGGTCAACCCGGCCGACAGCCCGGTGCTGATCCTCAGCATCAACTCACCGCAAATGCCCGGCACCGAAGTCAGTGACCTGGTGGAAACTCTACTCGCCCGTCAGATCAGCCAGATCGATGGCGTAGGCAATATCAACATCACCGGTCAGCAACGTCCGGCAATCCGCGTGCAGGCGTCGGCGGACAAACTCGCCGCCATTGGCCTGACCCTGGCGGACATTCGCCTGGCGATCCAGCAGACCAGCCTCAACCTGGCCAAAGGTGCGTTGTACGGCGAGTCAAGCATTTCGACCTTGTCCACCAACGACCAATTGTTCCACCCGCAGGAATACGGTCAGCTGATTGTTTCCTACAAGGACGGCGCACCGGTTCATCTCAAGGATGTAGCCAAAGTCGTCAACGGTTCGGAAGACGCCTACATCCAGGCCTGGGCGGATGGTCAGCCGGGGGTGAACCTGGTGATTTTCCGGCAACCGGGAGCCAACATCGTCGCGACCGTCGATCGTATCCAGGCGGCCCTGCCCACGCTGACGGCCATGCTGCCGGCCTCGGTGCAGGTCAAGGTGTTGGTCGATCGCACCCAGACCATCCGCGCGTCGTTGCATGAAGTGGAAGTCACCCTGCTGATCGCGATCCTGCTGGTGGTGGCGGTGATGGCGCTGTTCCTGCGGCAGTTGTCGGCGACCCTGATCGTGGCGTCGGTGCTCGGTGTGTCGTTGATCGCCAGTTTTGCCCTGATGTACATCATGGGCTTCAGCCTGAATAACCTGACGCTGGTGGCGATCGTGGTGTCCGTCGGGTTTGTGGTGGACGATGCAATTGTGGTGGTGGAAAACATTCACCGCCACCTGGAGGCCGGCGACGGCATGCGCGAGGCGGCGATCAAGGGCGCCGGCGAGATCGGTTTTACCGTGGTCTCGATCAGTTTCTCGCTGGTGGCGGCGTTCATTCCGCTGCTGTTCATGGGCGGCGTGGTCGGGCGGCTGTTCAAGGAGTTCGCCCTGACCGCCACCTCGACCATCATGATTTCCGTGGTGGTGTCCCTGACGCTGGCGCCGACCCTGGCCGCGCTGTTCATGCGCGCGCCGGTGCATCACGCCCACGACAAACCGGGTTTTGGCGAACGCTTGCTGGCGCTGTACGAGAAAGGCCTGCGCCGCGCCCTCGCCCATCAGAAATTGATGATCGGTGTGTTCGGCCTGTCCCTCGGCCTGGCGGTCGCCGGGTACATTTTTATTCCGAAGGGTTTCTTCCCGGTGCAGGACACCGGTTTCGTCCTCGGTACCACCGAAGCGGCGGCGGACATTTCCTACGGCGACATGGTGAAAAAACACCTGGCGATGGCCGAAATCGTCGCCGCCGATCCTGCCGTCGAGACGTTCTCCCACTCAGTCGGCGTTTCGGGCAGCAACCAAACCATCGCCAACGGACGGTTCTGGATTTCGTTGAAAAAACGCGGCGACCGTGACGTGTCCGCGAGCCAGTTCATCGACCGGATTCGCCCACAGCTGATGAAAGTCCCGGGCATCGTTCTCTATTTGCGCGCTGGCCAGGATATCAACCTCAGCTCCGGCCCGAGCCGCGCGCAGTACCAATACGTGCTCAAGAGCAACGACGGTGCACTCCTGAGCACCTGGACCCAACGCCTGACGGAAAAACTGCGCAGCAACCCGGCGTTCCGCGACATTTCCAACGACCTGCAACTGGGTGGCAGCATCACCCACATCAGCATCGACCGCAGTGCGGCGGCGCGTTTCGGCCTGACCGCCAGTGATGTCGACGAAGCGCTGTACGACGCCTTCGGCCAGCGGCAGATCAACGAGTTCCAGACCCAGACCAACCAGTACAACGTGATTCTGGAGCTGGACACCAAACAGCGTGGCAAGGCCGAAAGCCTCAACTATTTCTACCTGCGCTCACCGCTGAGCGGGGAAATGGTGCCGCTGTCGGCCTTGGCGAAATTCGATGCGCCGACCATCGGTCCGTTGTCCATTGCTCACGACGGGATGTTCCCGGCGGCCAACCTGTCGTTCAACCTGGCGCCCGGTGTCGCGTTGGGCGATGCGGTGATCATGCTCAATCAGGCCAAGACCGATATCGGCATGCCGGTAGCCATCAGCGGTAATTTCCAGGGCGCGGCCCAGGCGTTCCAGAGTTCGCTGGCCAGCCAGCCGTGGCTGATTCTGGCGGCGCTGGTGGCGGTGTACATCATTCTTGGCGTTCTGTACGAAAGCTTCGTGCACCCGCTGACCATCATCTCGACCCTGCCCTCGGCGGGTCTCGGGGCGGTGATCATGTTGTGGATCTGCGGCCAGGACTTTTCGATCATGGCGCTGATCGGGCTGGTGTTGCTGATCGGCATCGTCAAGAAGAACGGCATTCTGATGATCGACTTCGCACTGGACGCCCAGCGCAACCGTGGCTTGCCGCCAGAAGAGGCGATCTATGAGGCCTGTATGACGCGGTTCCGGCCCATCATCATGACCACCCTCGCCGCCCTGCTCGGCGCCCTGCCGCTGATGCTCGGCTACGGCACCGGCGCCGAATTGCGCCAGCCGCTGGGGATCGCGGTGGTCGGCGGCTTGCTGGTGAGCCAGGCGCTGACGCTGTTCACCACGCCGGTCATATACTTGTGGCTCGAGCGGCTATTCCATCGACCTAAACCAGCCCCAGCACCACTGCCGGTGCAGGCGACCACAGACTGAGGCGGGGTCATGCGCGTTCTGATTATCGAAGACGAAGAAAAAACCGCGGACTATCTGCATCGCGGCCTGACGGAACAGGGTTACACCGTGGACGTGGCTGGCGATGGTGTCGAAGGCCTGCACCTGGCGCTGGAAAGCGATTACGCAGTAATTGTCCTCGACGTCATGCTGCCAAGCCTCGACGGCTTCGGCGTATTGCGTGCGTTGCGGGCACGCAAACAAACGCCGGTGATCATGCTCACCGCCCGCGAGCGGGTGGAAGACCGCATCAAGGGCCTGCGCGATGGCGCTGACGATTACCTCGGCAAACCGTTTTCCTTCCTCGAACTGGTGGCGCGTCTGCAAGCGCTGACCCGTCGCAGCGGTGGCCACGAACCGGTGCAGGTGAGCATCGCCGACCTGTGGATAGATTTGATCAGCCGCAAGGCCACCCGCGCCGGCACTCGCCTGGACCTGACCGCCAAGGAGTTTTCGCTGCTCAGCGTGCTGGCGCGGCGGCAAGGGGAAATCCTTTCGAAAACCGCCATCGCCGAGATGGTCTGGGACATCAATTTCGACAGCGACGCCAACGTGGTCGAAGTCGCGATCAAACGCCTGCGGGCTAAACTCGACGGGCCGTTCGAAGAGAAATTGCTGCACACCATTCGCGGCATGGGTTATGTGCTGGAGAGTCGTAGTGTCCAGTAATTCGATCGCGCTACGCCTGAGCGGGATGTTCACGCTGGTGGCGCTGCTGGTGTTTCTGTTGATCGGTGGTGCGCTGTATCAACAGGTCGACAAGGGTTTGGGCCTGCTGCCCGAAGCCGAGCTGGATGCGCGTTACAGCGTGCTTGAATCAGCGCTCAACCGTTACGGCACGCCCGAGCATTGGGTGAAGATCAACGCCAAGCTCAAGCTGCTGAGCGAAGAAGACAAGCGCATCCGCTTTTGGGTAGTCAGTGGCAATCCCGGTTATGAATACGGCCAACCCGATGCGCCGATCCGCGCTTTCGCCCAGGGCCCATTGGGCATGCGCGACATGCAATTGCCCGACCATCCGTACCCGCTGAAAGTGCTGGTCACTGAGCTGCCAGCCAAGGATCAGCGCCCGCCGCTGCGCTTCATGATCGGCATCGACACCGAAACCTTTTACGAGACGCAGCACCACTTGCTGATCGCCCTGATCAGCCTGGCGATCGTGGGTGTATTGCTGGCCTCGGCACTCGGTTACTGGGTGGCGCGGATCGGCCTCAAGCCGCTGATCAAGTTGTCACAGGAAGCCCAGCGACTGGCGCCGCCGAGGTTGTCCGGGCGCCTGCAACTGTCGCCATTGCCACCTGAACTGAATCAGTTTGTCAGCTCGTTCAACGCGACTCTGGAGCGGGTCGAACAGGCCTACTCGCGACTGGAATCGTTCAACGCCGACGTGGCCCATGAACTGCGCTCGCCGCTGACCAACCTGATCGGCCAGACCCAGGTTGCACTGACCCGTGGGCGTTCGGCCGAACATTATTTTGAAGTGCTGCAATCGAACCTCGAAGAGCTCGAACGGCTGCGCTCGATCATCAACGACATGCTGTTCCTCGCCAGCGCGGACCAGGGCAGCAAGGCCACTAAACTGACGTCCACCTCATTGGCCGACGAAGTGGCGACCACGTTGGAATATCTGGATTTGATTCTTGAGGATGCGCAGGTTCAGGTCGAGGTCAGTGGCGATGCGCAGGTACGAATCGAGATCGCCCATTTGCGTCGGGCGTTGATCAACTTGCTGAGCAACGCGGTGCAGCACACCGAGCCCGGGCAAGTGATTCAGGTACGGATCGAAGTCGAAGCGCATCAGGTCAGCATCGGCGTCGCCAACCCGGGATCGCCGATTGCCAATGAGCATCTGCCACGATTGTTCGAGCGCTTCTACCGGGTCGATGCATCGCGCAGTAACAGTGGCAACAATCACGGTCTGGGACTGGCAATCGTCAAGGCGATTGCGCTGATGCATGGCGGGGATGTGTTTGTGCGCAGTGATCATGGGATGAATACGTTCGGCATCCACCTTCCGGTCTGACAGACCTCAAAAGATCGCAGCCTTCGGCAGCTCCTACAGGGGAACGCATTCCAACGTAGGAGCTGCCGAAGGCTGCGATCTTTGCCTTTTCCCTCGCAACGATGCACTGGGTACCGGGTAATTATCGACTACCCGCTGAATGTCTTCTAAGCTTCAATTAGCAAAAGGCCAGCATGTTTTGCTGGTCTTTTTTTTATCCGGCATTTATACAGGCGCTCTGGACGCGACCGGTTTCTGGGACTCTGCCCGATTCTTGTAAAAGAACTTTCATAACGCCTTATTTGCAGAAGTCAGAACCATGAGTGTGAGCAGTGCGAAATCTCAACATCCGATCCGTTCGACACGATCGGAGCAGCTTCTGGTTCTCGGCAGTTCGTTGTTGGTGATTGCAATACTCAGCATCGTGACTTTTCTGCTGATCCGTGAACGCGCCAATGCCGAATTGTCCGCTGCTCGCGCCGCCAACAATATCGTGCAATTGATCGACGCCGACGTGCTGCGCAATGTCGAACTCTATGACGTGTCGCTGCTGGGTTTGATCGCTGCCTCCCAGCGAGAAGACCTCAAGAGCGTTTCTCCAGCCATTCGCCATCTGGCCTATTTCGATCGCGCCACTGCCGCGCCGTACAAGGGCAACATTTTGTTGCTCGACAACAAGGGCGACGTGATCGCCGACTCGGCCTCGGTGGAGCCCAGGCAGGGCAACTATGCCGATCGCGAATACTTCCAGTCTCACGTGAACAACCCGGATCCGGGCATGTTCATCAGTCCCCCCTTCAGAGCCAGGTCGCCCGAACAGGATTGGCGGATCAGTTTCAGCCGGCGGGTGAACGGCTCCCAGGGTGAGTTTCTGGGCGTGGCCGAAGCAGCCATGCGCTTGAGTTACTTCGATCAGTTGTTCAACAGTTTGAGCATCGGCCGTGACAGCACGGTCAATCTGATCAGCAAGGACGGGACGCTTCTGGCTCAGCAACCACACCTGGCCGAAGAGCTGATCGGCAAGAACTTCAGTAACCGCCCCAACTTCCAGCGCATCGTCAAGGAAGGTAACGGCAGCTTCACCAGCATGTCCGATCGATACAAGGACAAGCGCCTGTACACCTTCTCCAAGGTCGGGAACCTGCCGTTGATCGTCATCGTTGCGCTGTCCAGTGATGAAGTCTTTGCGGCCTGGAAGCGCACTGCGGTGGTGGTCAGCTTTGCGACTGTCGCCCTGTGCGTGAGCCTGCTGTGGCTGACCTGGTTGCTCTGCCGGGAATTGCGTCGGCGCCAAAGTGCCGAACAGGAACTGGCACAACTGGCCGCCACCGACCCCTTGACCGGTCTGGCCAATCGCCGAACCCTGGATCAGGCCCTGCGCCATGAATGGTTTCGCGCCCAACGTTCCGGTCTGCCACTGTCGTTGTTGATGATTGATGTCGATCACTTCAAGGCGTTCAACGATCGTCATGGTCACCAGGGCGGCGACGATGCCTTGCGCTGGGTGGCCAAGGTGATCAGCACTCATGTTCGACGGCCCGCGGATCTGGTCGCCCGTTACGGTGGCGAGGAGTTTTCGGTGATCCTGGCTGAAACCGACAGCGCCGGCGCCCAACAGATTGCCGACAACGTCCGTGCAGCAGTGGAGCAGTTGCCGTTGGTGGGGGGCGATACGTCGTCGATTACTGTCAGTATTGGTATCAGCACCTGGACGACAGCATCCGATATCAGCCTGGAGCAGTTGTTGTTTGCGGCGGACAAGGCGCTGTATCAGGCCAAGGAAAGTGGGCGGAATCGGGTGGTTTGCGCGGATTAGAAGCCAGAATCAAAAGATCGCAGCCTTCGGCAGCTCCTACATTTGGAACGCGTTTCCCTGTAGGAGCTGCCGAAGGCTGCGATCTTTTGATACTGATCCAGCCATAAAAAAAGGCCACCCGAAGGTAGCCTTTAAAAACTAGAGAGGTTTTTTGCTTACACGGCCGCAACAGGACGCATGTAAGAGATCGGTGCAGTGCTGGCGTCTTCGAAAGTCACGACTTCCCAAGCATCTGTCTGCTCAATCAACTTGCGCAGCAGCTGGTTGTTCAATGCATGTCCGGACTTGAAGCCCTTGAACTCACCAATCAGGCTATTGCCCAGCAGGTAGAGGTCACCAATTGCATCGAGGATCTTGTGCTTCACGAATTCGTCTTCATAGCGAAGGCCGTCTTCGTTCAGTACACCATCCGCGTCGACCACAATAGCGTTTTCAACGCTGCCGCCGAGTGCGAGGTTGTGCTTGCGCAGGTACTCGATATCACTCATGAAACCAAAGGTACGGGCGCGGCTGACTTCTTTTACGAACGAAGTACTGGAAAAATCCACGCTTGCACTTTGTGTGCGGTCACGGAAAACCGGGTGATCGAAATCGATCTCGAAGCTCACTTTGAAACCTTCGAAAGGGACGAAAGTGGCGCGCTTGTCGCCGTCTTCCACTGTCACTTCCCGCAGGATCCGGATGAACTTCTTGGCGGCGTCCTGTTCTTCCAGGCCGGCCGATTGAATCAGGAATACGAAGGGTCCAGCGCTACCATCCATGATCGGGACTTCGGACGCGGAGAGCTCGACGTAGGCGTTATCGATGCCCAGGCCAGCCATGGCCGAGAGCAGGTGCTCCACCGTGTCCACCTTGACGTCACCGTTAACAAGCGTGGTCGACATAGTGGTTTCGCCAACGTTTTCCGCGCGGGCAGGAATCTGCACCACAGGGTCGAGGTCAGCACGACAAAACACAATGCCGGTGTCGACGGGCGCTGGCTTGAGGGTCAGGTAGACCTTCTCCCCGGAGTGCAGGCCGACACCTGTGGCACGGATAATATTCTTCAGGGTGCGTTGTTTTATCATGGCATGGGCCGCTTCAGCGCAAATTGCGAACTGGTATCAACAAAGGCTGGCGATGATAGCAGACCAGACCTTTGCTGAACACCAATCACCCTAATACCCCTGATACATTTCATCAATCGGCCTGACGACGCAGGAAAGCCGGGATGTCCAGGTAGTCCAGGTCATCTTGCGGGTTCATCTTCGCGGCAGTCGCAGCACCGGCCTGAGCCTGGTTGCGCATGACGGTCGGACGATCCAGGTCACGGTAGTTCACCGCAGGCTGTTCTTGACGAACAGGGGCTTGTTGTTGTGGCTGGGAAGCCATCGAGGTGTGAACGGTATTGTCGATGACCTTCACAGGCTTCTCGATTTTAGCGCCTAAACCAGTGGCAACAACAGTCACGTGTAGCTCGTCGCGCATATCCGGATCGATAACGGTACCGACCTTGACCATTGCGTGCTCGGAAGCGAAGGCTTCGATGATGCTACCCACGTCGGAGTACTCGCCCAGGGACAGGTCAGGACCGGCGGTGATGTTCACCAGGATGCCGCGTGCGCCTTGCAGGTTCACGTCTTCGAGCAACGGGTTGCGAATGGCCGCTTCGGTGGCCTCACGTGCACGGTTCGGACCGCTGGCGCAGCCAGTGCCCATCATCGCCATGCCCATTTCGCTCATCACGGTACGCACGTCGGCAAAGTCGACGTTGATCATGCCCGGACGCTTGATGATGTCGGAGATACCGCGAACGGCGCCGGCCAGTACATCGTCGGCCTTGGCGAAAGCCGACAGCAGGCTTGCGTCTTTACCGAGGATGGTCAGCAGCTTCTCGTTGGGAATGGTGATCAACGAGTCGACGCTTTCAGACAGCAGACGAATACCTTCGTCGGCGATCTGCATACGCTTGCGACCTTCGAACGGGAACGGACGAGTCACCACCGCAACGGTGAGGATCCCCATTTCCTTGGCCACTTCGGCAATGATCGGCGCAGCACCGGTACCGGTACCACCGCCCATGCCGGTAGTGATGAACACCATATTGGTGCCCTGCAGGACTTCGGCAATGCGCTCACGGTCTTCGAGAGCGGCCTGACGACCTACTTCAGGGTTGGCGCCAGCGCCCAGACCTTTGGTCACGCCGGTACCCAGTTGCAGGATGGTCCGCGCGCCGATGCTTTTCAGCGCTTGGGCATCAGTGTTGGCGCAGATGAATTCAACGCCTTCAATGTTGCTCTTGACCATGTGATTGACAGCGTTGCCGCCGCCACCGCCAACACCGATAACTTTAATTACCGGGCTTGCGGGGATGTTGTCTACGAGTTCGAACATTTTCCCTCTCCTTACATTCTCTAGTTTTTTCGCCTACTGCTGTTTGAAGCGGTGTTGCGGTAAAGCTTTAGAAATTGCCTTGTACCCAGCTCTTGAAGCGATCGAGCAAGGCGACTTTCGGTTCGTCATTGCTGTAGCTGTCGCGGCTGCCGATGCCCGAGAACGAAATCCCGTCGGACTGCTTCTGCAGGCCGTACATCAACAGGCCAACGCCGGTGGAATAAATCGGGTTGCGGACCACGTCGTCCAGACCCTTGACGCCATGCGGCACGCCCAGGCGAACCGGCATGTGGAAGATCTCTTCGGCCAGTTCGACCGCGCCTTCCATCTTCGACGTACCGCCGGTCAGCACGATGCCGGCCGGGATCAGGTCTTCGTAGCCACTGCGACGCAGCTCAGCCTGGATCAGGGTGAACAGCTCGTCGTAACGCGGCTCGACCACTTCGGCCAGGGCCTGACGGGACAGCTCGCGCGGTGGACGATCGCCGACGCTCGGCACCTTGATGGTTTCACCGGCACCGGCCAGTTTGGCCAGGGCGCAGGCGTAGCGAATCTTGATTTCTTCGGCGTACTGGGTCGGGGTGCGCAACGCCATGGCAATGTCGTTGGTCACCTGATCGCCCGCAATCGGGATCACCGCGGTGTGACGGATCGCGCCTTCGGTGAAGATCGCGATGTCGGTGGTGCCGCCGCCGATGTCCACCAGGCACACGCCCAGCTCTTTCTCGTCGTCGGTCAGGACCGAGTAGGCCGAGGCCAACTGCTCGAGAATGATGTCGTCGATTTCCAGGCCGCAGCGGCGCACGCATTTTTCAATGTTCTGTGCGGCGTTGACGGCGCAGGTGACCACGTGAACCTTGGCTTCCAGACGTACGCCGGACATGCCCAGCGGCTCGCGAACGCCTTCCTGGTTATCGATCACGTAATCCTGCGGCAGGGTGTGCAGCACACGCTGGTCAGCCGGGATCGCCACAGCCTGGGCGGCGTCGAGAACGCGCTCAAGGTCGGCGGAACTGACTTCGCGATCACGAATCGCCACGATGCCGTGGGAATTCAGGCTGCGGATGTGATTGCCGGCCACGCCGACAAACGCCGAGTGGATCCGGCAACCGGCCATCAGCTGCGCTTCTTCAATCGCGCGCTGGATCGACTGGACGGTGGACTCGATGTTCACCACTACGCCTTTTTTCAGGCCGCGGGACGGATGAGTACCGATCCCGACGATTTCGAGCGTGCCGTCGTCCGAGACCTCGCCTACCAGCGCCACCACCTTGGAGGTGCCGATATCGAGACCGACGATCATTTTGCCGCTTTGCACGTTTGCCATGGGTCCTGCCTCTTCTTAATTCTTCGCGACAGCGGGTTGGGCTGTCGTGGGCGCTACAGGTTCCCGCCAGCCAACAGCGAGGCCGTTGGCATAGCGCAGATCGATGCGCGCAATGTTCGTAATCTGCTCTTTGAGCGTCTTGTCATAGATGGCAATGAAGCGGCGCATCTTTTCCACCAGCTTGCCGCGTCCCAGCAGCAGTTCGATTCCCGGGCCCGCGCTGCCGGCGCCGGTGGTCAGGAACCAACTGCCTCGTTCACGCAACTCCAGGCGTGCAATCGAGAAGCCTAATGGCCTGAGCATCTGGCTCAGTACCTGGTATTGCTGCATCACTTGCTGCTGGGCCCGCTGCGGGCCGAACAGCTGTGGCAAGTGTTCGTAGTTCGCCAGCTCGCGCGGGGTGAACGCCTGTCCCTGGTTGTTCAACAGCGATTCATCGCCCCAACGGGCCACCGGCAGTTGTTCTTCCAGGCGAATCACTACCTGATCCGGCCATACCCTGCGCACTTCGGCGTGGGCAATCCATGGCATCTGTTCAAGCTCGGTGCGCATGCCCGCCAGGTCGATGGTGAAGAAGCTCGACGCCACGAATGGGGCGATCCGCTGCTGCACCGCTTGCTGACTGATGTAACTCAAGTCGCCCTGCACCGCGATCTTGGTGATCGGCCGGTCGGCGTACGGCAGCAAACGCTGTGCGCCTTCATAAGTGCCGAACCCCAGCGCAACCAGCAGCACGGGCCAGAACAGGCTTTTCAGAAAACCAAAGTTGGCTTTCGGCAGGCGCGCGGACATCGGCTCTTTGGCAACCATTCGGCTGGCACCCCGCGGCACCGGCTTGCGGCCGGGTGCGGAAGGCTGATGTCTAAGCTGTGCGCCTTGCATCGTCTTAACCTCTAGGTTCTTCAACACTGGCGGCCAGAATCGCCAGAACCAGTTGCTGGAAATCCAGGCCAGCGGCACGGGCCGCCATCGGAACCAGACTGTGATCGGTCATGCCCGGTGCGGTGTTGACTTCCAGGAACCAGAACTGCCCGTCGGCGTCCTGCATCACGTCTGCCCTGCCCCAACCGGCGATACCCAACGCCTCACAGGCTTTGGCCGTGAGGTCCATGAGTTCTTTTTCTTTGTTGCTTTCCAGGCCACACGGAATCCGGTACTGGGTATCGGAAGCCACGTACTTGGCGTCGTAGTCGTAGAAAGTGTGTGGCGTGCCCAAGGCAATCGGTGGCAACACCTGGTCACGCAGGGTGGCGATGGTGAACTCCGGACCTTGAATCCATTGCTCGACCAACACTTGCGAATCGTAGGTACTGGCCGCTTTCCAAGCGTCGATCAATTCGGACGCGGAAGTCACTTTGGCCATCCCGATACTGGAACCTTCATGGGCCGGTTTGACGATCAAAGGGAAGCCCAGTTCCGTGGCCGCCGAAATACAATCGGCCTCAGAGCTCAGTACCGCATGGCGTGGCGTCGGAATACCAAGACTGTGCCAGACCTGCTTGGTGCGCAGTTTGTCCATGGCCAGTGCCGAGGCCAGAATGCCGCTGCCGGTGTACGGAATGCCCAGGCATTCGAGCAGGCCCTGCATGCTGCCGTCTTCACCGCCACGACCGTGGAGGATGATGAAGGCGCGATCGATTTTTTCGCTCATCAGACGCTGCAGCAGGTCATCGCCCACATCAAGACCGAAGGCGTCCACACCGGCGCTTTGCAGTGCTTCGAGTACTGCGTTACCCGACTTCAGGGAGACCTCACGCTCGGCACTTTTACCGCCGAACAGCACGGCGACACGGCCGAAGTCTTTCGGCGCGATAGTGGAGACGAGGTTGGCATAAGCAGCAGTCATTTCAACTTCCCCACGCTTGGCGCGGCAACCGCACCAGCGAACAACGGACTATTCAACAGTTTCGGTGCGAGACCGCCGATATCACCGGCGCCCTGGCACAACAGAATGTCGCCGGCACGCAGCAGCGGCTTGACGATTGGCGCGAGGTCGATACCGCGCTCGATGTAGATCGGGTCGAGCTGACCACGCTGGCGAATGCTGTTGCACAGCTTGCGGCTATCAGCGCCCGGGATCGGCTCTTCGCCGGCCGGGTAGACTTCCATCAGCAGCAGCACGTTGGCGTCGGCCAGCACATTGACGAAATCGTCGTACAGATCGCGGGTGCGGCTGTAACGGTGCGGCTGGTAAACCATCACCAGACGGCGCTCCGGCCAGCCACCGCGCACGGCTTTGATCACGGCCGCGACTTCAGTCGGGTGGTGACCGTAGTCGTCCACCAGCATCACGTTGCCGCCTTCAACCGGCAGCTCGCCGTACACCTGGAAGCGGCGACCGACACCCTGGAACCCGGACAGGCCCTGGACGATGGCTTCATCGCTGACGCCTTCGTCGGTGGCGATGCAAATGGTCGCCAGCGCGTTCAGCACGTTGTGGTTGCCCGGCATGTTCACCGACACATCCAGTGGCTCGCGGTCAGGGCGCAATACGGTGAAGAAAGTCTGCATGCCCTGCTGACGCACATTGATCGCGCGCACGTCGGCGTCTTCGCCGAAACCGTAAGTGACCGTCGGACGTTTCACCTGCGGGAGGATCTCACGCACTACCGGATCGTCCAGGCACACCACAGCCAAACCGTAGAACGGCAGGTTGTGCAGGAACTCGACGAAGGTTTTCTTCAGTTTGTTGAAGTCGCCGTCGTAGGTCGCCATGTGGTCGGCGTCGATGTTGGTGACCACGGCCACCAGCGGCTGCAAGTGCAGGAAGCTGGCATCGCTTTCGTCGGCTTCGGCAATCAGGTAACGGCTGGTGCCGAGCTGGGCATTGGTGCCCGCGGCGTTCAGACGACCACCGATCACGAATGTCGGGTCCAGGCCACCGGCGGCGAACACCGAAGCGATCAGGCTGGTGGTGGTGGTTTTGCCGTGGGTACCGGCGACGGCGATGCCGTGGCGGTAGCGCATCAGTTCGGCCAGCATCTCGGCGCGCGGCACCACCGGAATCCGGCGTTCCAGGGCGGTGGCGACTTCCGGGTTGGAAGTGTTCACGGCGCTGGAGGTGACCAGCACATCGGCGTTCGCGGTGTTCTCGGCACGGTGGCCGATATAGATGTGGGCACCGAAGGATTCCAGGCGCTCGGTCACCGGCGATGCTTTCAGGTCGGAACCGGACACTTCATAGCCCAGGTTCAGCAACACTTCGGCAATGCCGCACATGCCCACGCCGCCGATACCGACGAAGTGGATGCGACGGATGCGGCGCATTTCCGGGTGCGGCATGGCTTTCTTGTTCTCAACCATGGGCCACCTCCAGGCAGGTATCGACCACGTTACGAGTGGCATCGGGTTTGGCCAGGCGGCGTGCCGCGGTGGCCATGTCGTTGAGTCGTTGCGGTTGCATCAAGACCTCTGTCAGGCGAGCGGCAAGATCCGCTGCGCCAGTCGTTCTTTGCGGCATCAGGAGGGCAGCGCCTTCACGGGCCAAATAATCGGCGTTGCGGGTCTGGTGATCGTCGATCGCGTGGGGCAAGGGCACCAGCATCGAGGGCAGACCGGCAGCCGCCAGTTCACTGATGGTCAGCGCGCCTGCGCGGCACACCACCAGGTCGGCCCAGCCATAGGCTTGGGCCATGTCTTTGATGAAAGGCTGCACTTGCGCCTCGACGCCAGCCGCGCGATAGCGCTCTGCAGTCACTTCATCGTGGTTTTTGCCGGCCTGATGAAACACGTCCGGACGCAGGTCGGGGGCGACTTGCGACAGGGCTTCAGGCAGCAACTTGTTCAACGGCTCTGCGCCCAGGCTTCCGCCCAGGATCAGCAAACGCGCCTTGCGACCGGCCAGGGCAGGTCGCGGTGTTTCGAGGAACAGCTCGGTGCGCACCGGGTTACCGGTGGTGCGACGGCTGCTCGACAGGGTAAAGGTGTCGGGGAACGCTTCACAGACTCGGGCGGCCAACGGCACCAGCAACCGATTGGCGGTACCTGCCACAGCGTTCTGCTCATGAACAATCACTGGCACGCCGGCCAGTTTGGCTGCAACGCCGCCGGGGCCGGTCACGTAACCACCGAAGCCGACCACACACACCGGCCGCAACTGACGAATAATCGCCCGCGCCTGCCAGATCGACTTGAGCAACATGAACGGTGCCTTGAGCAGGGACAATTTGCCCTTGCCGCGCAAACCGCTGGCGTTGATCCGATGCAATTCAAGACCGGCCGCCGGCACCAGATCGTTTTCGATCCCGCGCGGCGTGCCCAGCCAGTGCACGGTGTAACCGCGGGCCTGGAACTCTCGAGCGCAGGCCAACGCCGGGAACACGTGCCCCCCGGTGCCGCCAGCCATGATCAATACGTTAGCGCCCATGGTTCGGCTCCTCGGCGAAGTCGCTCTCATGGAACTCCATTTCTTCACTGCCCAAGTGGGTTCGACTCTCCCACTCGATGCGCAGCAACAAACCAAGACAGGCACAGCAGATCACCAACGAACTGCCGCCATAACTGAGGAATGGCAGGGTCAGACCTTTGGTCGGCAGCAAGCCGACGTTCACCCCGATGTTGATCAGGAACTGACCGATCCACAGGAACGACAAGCCATACGCGATGTAAGCGGCGAAAAACTGTTTGGCCTTCTCGGCCCAATAACCGATGTACATGCCACGAATACAGACAAAGACGAACAGCGCCAATGTGCACAACGAACCCACAGCACCCAGTTCTTCGGCCAGGACCGAGAACACGAAGTCGGTGTGGGCTTCCGGCAGGTAGAACTGTTTCTGCACGCTGTTGCCCAGGCCAACGCCCAGCCATTCGCCACGACCGAAAGCGATCAACGCTTGAGACAACTGATAGCCAGCACCGAACTGGTCGGCCCACGGGTCCGCAAAGTTGGTCAGACGCGCCATTCGATAGGGCTGCATTTGAATCAACAACACCACCGCACCGACAGCCAGGACAACCATCAAGGAAAAACGGAACAGCCCGACGCCGCCGAGGAACAGCATCGCCGCAGCAGCCCCCATCATCACGACGGTGGCACCGAAGTCCGGTTCCATCAGCAACAGGCCCGCCATCGGCAGCAGCACGATGAACGGTTTGAAGAAGCCCATCCAGCTTTCACGCACTTCTTTCTGGCGACGCACCAGATAACCGGCGAGGTAGATCACCACGAACACCTTGGCGATCTCGGAAGGCTGAACGTTGAAGAAACTGAAGCCGATCCAGCGCATCGAACCGTTCACTTCACGGCCGATCCCGGGGATGATCACCATTACCAGCAAACCGAACGCACCAATCAGCATCAGCCAGCCCAGGCGTTGCCAGGTAGCAATCGGAATCATCATGGTGACGATGCAGGCACCAAGGCCCAGCGCCACGTAGATAAGGTGGCGAATCATGTAATACAGGGCACTGCCCGACTGCACCGCTGCCACTTCGGTTGATGCCGATGCAATCATCACCAGCCCAAGACCCAGCAGCGCCAGGCAACCGGCGAGCATCGGGAAATCGAGGTCGATGCCGCGCCCGGTGATGATCGGCGACGGGTACGGCTTGATGATATTCAGGAGGCTCATGCCAAGTCCTCCACGGCGCGGACAAACTGGTGACCGCGATCTTCGTAGTTCTTGAACATGTCGAAACTGGCGCAGGCCGGCGACAGCAGCACCGCGTCGCCCGGTTCGGCGATGGCGCGGCATTGCGCGACAGCTTCGTCCAGCGAATTGACGCGAATCAGTGGTACGCCATCGCCGATGGCCTGGGCGATCAACTCGGAATCCCGGCCCATCAGCACCACGGCACGGCAGTTGGCCGCGACCGGATCACGCAGGTCCTTGAACTCGGCACCCTTGCCATCGCCACCGGCGATCAGCACGAGTTTGCCGTCAATGTCTGCACCCAGGCCTTCGATGGCGGCCAGAGCGGCACCGACGTTGGTGGCTTTGGAATCGTTGTAGTAGCTCACGCCATTGAGGTCGCGAACCCATTGGCAGCGATGCTCGAGGCCGGCGAAGGTACGCAGGCTCGAGAGCATGGCGTCAAACGGCAGCCCCACGGCGTGGCCCAGCGCCAAGGCCGCCAGGGCGTTGGACTGGTTATGCGCGCCACGAATCTTCAACTCGCGTACTGGCATCAGGTTCTGGAATTCGAAGGCCAGGTATTTCTCGCCCTCCTCTTCCCGGATACCAAAGGCCTTGAAATCGGGTTTGCTTAAACCGAAAGTCCAGCACGGCTGACCTTCGCCCATCAGCGGACGGCTCAGGGCGTCCTGACGATTAACCACAAACTGCTTCGCGCCCCGGAAGATCCGGTGCTTGGCCAAGTGATAGGCCGGCAGGCCGCTGTAGCGGTCCATGTGGTCTTCGCTGATGTTGAGCACGGTCGCCACTTCGGCGTTGAGTTGATCGGTGGTTTCGAGCTGGAAGCTCGACAACTCCATCACGTACAACTCGATGTCGTCGCTGAGCAAATCCAGCGCCGGCGTGCCAAGGTTGCCGCCGACGGCCACACGCTTGCCGGCCGCAGCCGCCATCTCGCCCACCAGCGTGGTGACGGTGCTTTTCGCATTGGAACCGCTGATGGCGACAATCGGTGCCTTCGCGTTACGCGCGAACAGCTCGATGTCGCCGGACAACTTCACGCCACGGGCGGCGGCAGCCTGCAGGGCCGGGGTCGCCAGCGCCAGGCCGGGGCTCACGTAGAGCTCGTCGGCACGGCACAGGAATTCGACGTCCAGCTCGCCACAACGCACTTCCACGTGCGGATAGTCACGCTTGAGCGTGGCCAGTTCCGGTGGATTTTCCCGCGTATCGGCGACAGCAAACGACACGCCCCGGTTCGCCAGGAAGCGAACCAGGGACATGCCGCTCTTGCCGAGGCCGACAACGATGCGGAAGTGGTCAGAAGCGATCAGAGACACTCGTTCTACCTCAGCTTCAGGGTGGCAAGGCCGACCAGTACCAGAATCACGGTGATGATCCAGAAACGGACGATCACACGCGGCTCGGGCCAGCCCTTGAGTTCAAAGTGGTGGTGTATCGGTGCCATGCGGAACACACGGCGACCGGTCAACTTAAAGGAGGCAACCTGGATGACAACCGACAGGGTCTCCATCACGAACACGCCGCCCATGATGAACAGGACGATTTCCTGACGGACGATCACCGCGATGGTGCCCAGGGCCGCGCCCAGCGCCAGTGCGCCGACGTCGCCCATGAACACCTGGGCCGGATAGGTGTTGAACCAGAGGAACCCCAGGCCCGCGCCGATCAACGCGCCGCAGAACACGATCAACTCACCCGCGCCCGGTACATAAGGGATCAGCAGGTATTCAGCGAATTTCACGTTACCCGACAGGTAGCAGAAGATCCCCAAGCCGCCGCCGACCATTACGGTAGGCATGATCGCCAGACCGTCGAGACCATCGGTCAGGTTGACCGCGTTGCTCGAGCCGACAATCACGAAATAGGTCAGGACGATGAAACCCGCGCCCAGCGGAATGCTGTAGTCCTTGAGCATCGGCAGGATCAGGGTGGTTTCTACCGGCGTCGCTGCAGTCATATAAAGGAAGATCGCCGCGCCCAGGCCGAACACCGACTGCCAGAAATACTTCCAGCGGCTCGGAAGGCCGCGGGAGTTTTTCTCGATGACTTTGCGGTAATCGTCGACCCAGCCGATGGCGCCGAACAGCAGGGTGACCAACAACACGACCCAAACGTAACGGTTGGCCAGGTCAGCCCAGAGCAAGGTACTGACACCGATGGACGAAAGAATCAGCGCGCCGCCCATGGTCGGGGTGCCCGACTTGGACAGGTGCGATTGCGGACCGTCATTGCGAACGGATTGACCGATCTGACGGTTCTGCAAGGTGCGGATCATCCACGGGCCATAGCACAGCGACAAGACCAGCGCGGTCAGCACACCAAGGATCCCGCGCAGGGTCAGGTACTGAAAGACCGCGAAGCCTTTGTAGAACTGTTGCAGATACTCCGCTAGCAGCAGCAGCATTAATGTTTCTCCAGACGGGTCCCGCACAAAGCGGCGACGATGTTTTCCATCGCGGCGCTGCGCGAGCCCTTGATCAAAATGGTGGTGTTTGTGTCCTGCTCGGCTTCCAGGGCCTTGATCAGCTCAGCCTGAGTGCTGAAGTGAAAAGCCTGCTCGCCGAAAGCGTTCACGGCGTGAGCCATCATTGGCCCGACCGCGTAAAGCGCGGAAACTTTGCCGCGGGCGTACTCGCCCACGTCGCGGTGCCCCTGCTCCGCCCAATCGCCCAACTCGCCGATATCTCCGAGCACCAAAACGGTGCGACCGGAAAAGCCGGCGAGTATATCAACGGCGGCGCACATGGAGGTGGGGTTTGCGTTGTACGTGTCATCGATCACGCGCATACCGTTAGTTGCCAGTTGCGCGACGGTGCGGCCCTTGACCGGTTGCACCGCGCCGAGACCGGTGGCGATGCCGAACAGCGACACGCCCAAGGCATGGGCTGCAGCGGCGGCGGCCATCGCATTGGCGACGTTATGGGTGCCGAGCAGGTTCAGCTGAACCCGCTCCACACCTTCAGGGCTGTGCAGGTTGAACGCCGGGCAACCGCGAGCATCGCGATCCAGATCGCTGGCGTAGAAGTCGGCGCTGATGTTGCTCAAGGCAAACGTCAGCACTTTGCGACCGGCGGCTCGGGTTTTCCAGATTTCAAACGCCTTGTCGTCGAGATTCAGCACGGCGATGCCATCGGCATCCAGCCCTTCGAGAATCTCGCCCTTGGCTTCAACTATTTTTTCCGGCCCGCCGAACTCGCCGACGTGGGCGGTTCCGGCGTTGTTGATGACAGCCACGTGGGGCTTGGTCATGCCGACGGTGTAGGCAATCTCGCCGAGTCGCGAAGCGCCAAGTTCGATCACAGCCGCGGTATGCTCCGGTGCCAGTTCGAGCAGGGTCAGCGGAGCGCCCAGGTCATTGTTCAGGTTGCCACGGGTCGCCAGCACTGGACCGCGCGTGCGCAGGATGCTCGCGAGCATTTCCTTGACCGTGGTCTTGCCGCTGGAACCGGTGATGGCCACCACCGGCTGAGTGAATGCCGCACGGTTCATCGCGCCCAATTGGCCGAGGGCCTGGCGGGTGTCCTTGACCAGCAGTTGCGGCAGCGCGCTGTCGGTGACTTCGCGCTCGACCAAGGCACCCACGGCACCTTTGGCTGCGACGTCATTGAGGTAGTCATGGCCATCGAAACGCGGGCCGGCCAGAGCAATAAACAACTGGCCGGGCGTGATCGCGCGGCTGTCGATGCTAACGCCGTCGAAGCTGGCGTCGCTGGCAATCAGACGGCCATTCAATGCGCCGGTCAGTTCGCTCAGTTTCATGGCTTTAAGCATGGGCCACCTCCCATGCGGTCAGGGCGTGATCGGCTTCGACCAGATCGGAGAAAGCGTGACGCTCGCCATTGATTTCCTGATAGTCCTCGTGACCTTTACCGGCCAGGACAACCACATCATCCGCCGAAGCACTGGCGATCAATTGGGCAATCGCCTGGCCACGGCCGGCAACGAAGGCAACTTTATCCACTGCGGTGAAACCGGCGCGAATGTCGTCGAAAATCACGGTCGGGTCTTCGGTGCGCGGATTGTCATCGGTGACCAGTACGCCATCGGCCAGACGCTCGACCACTTCCGCCATCAGCGGACGCTTGCCGCGATCGCGATCACCACCGCAACCGAACAGGCACAGCAACCGGCCTTTGGCGTGAGGACGCAGGGCCATCAAGACTTTTTCCAGCGCATCCGGTGTGTGGGCGTAATCGACCACCACCAATGGCTGAGTACCGCCGCCCAGGCGCTGCATGCGACCGGCCGGGCCTTCGAGTTTCGGCAGCACTTTGAGGATTTCGTCCAGCGCGTAGTCCAGCCCGAGCAAGGCGCCGATGGCGGCCAAGACGTTGCTCAAGTTGAAACGACCGAGCAAGGTACTGCGCAAATGGTGCTCGCCTTGCGGCGTGACCAATGTGGCGCGCACGCCTTCGTCATCGAACTGCGCTTCGCGGCAATACAGGTAGGCGCTGGAATCTTCCAGGCTGTAAGTGATCAGTCGCGACTCGCCTTTATCGGCAGCCAGTTGCCGACCGAAATCGTCATCCAGGTTGACCACCCGGCATTTCAGATCATTCCAGGCGAACAACTTGGCCTTGGTTTCGCCATAGGCCTGCATGGTGCCGTGATAATCCAGATGATCGCGCGACAGGTTGGTCATCACCGCCACATCGAATGCCAACGCAGTCACGCGGCCCTGATCCAGGCCGTGGGAAGAGACTTCCATGGCCACAGCTTTGGCGCCGGCCTTTTTCAGATCGGCGAGGGTCGCTTGCACCGCAATCGGGTTCGGTGTGGTGTGCAGACCGCTTTCCAGCGCGCCGTAGAAACCGGAGCCCAGAGTGCCGACGATGCCGCAGTGCTGACCGAGCAGGTCGAGCGCCTGGGCGACCAATTGGGTCACGCTGGTTTTACCGTTGGTGCCGGTCACGCCGATCAGGTTCAAATGACGGCTCGGGTCGCCATAAAAGCGCCCGGCGATGTCCGACAGCTGCGCCGCCAGACCTTTGACCGGAATCAACGGCACATCGGTGATCGGCAGCACAGTCGCGCCTTCGACTTCATAAGCCACGGCAGCAGCGTCGCGTTGCAAGGCGTCGGCGATATGCGCACGCCCGTCGAACTTGCCACCAGGAACCGCGAGAAACAGATCGCCTGCTCGTACGTTGCGGCTGTCCAGCGCCAATTCGCGGATCAACAGATCGCGGCCGGCGTGGGCGAAAATCTTGTTCAGGCTCAGCGACATCAGCCGCGCCCTCCATTAGCTTTCAGCGGAACGACCGGTACGGCGTTCGCTTGTTGAGTGGCAGGCAGGTTGTCCGGAGTGACGTTCATCAGGCGCAGGGTCCCGGACATCACTTTGCTGAACACTGGCGCCGATACCAGACCACCGAAGTAACCGGCCTTGGTCGGTTCATCGATCACCACCACGATTGCGTAACGCGGATCGCTCATCGGGCCGAAGCCGGCGAACAGCGAGCGGTAGGAATTCTCTGCGTAGCCTTTGACGCCGACCGACGTTTTACGCGCGGTACCCGATTTGCCGCCCACGTGATACGCCGGCACCTGCGCACGGAATACACCGCGCGGGGCTTCGATCACTTGTTGCAACATGGTTTGCATGGTTTTCGCGACGGCTTCCGGCAATACCTCTGTGGTTTGCGGCGCCTTGTCGGTTTTGATCAGGGTCAGCGGCGCGAGGCGACCATTGTTGGCCAGGGCCGAAAAGGCGTGGACCAACTGGATCGCAGTCACGGAAATACCGTAGCCATAGGACAGCGTGGCAGTTTCAGCCTTGCGCCATTCGCGGTAGTTCGGCAGGTTGCCGACGCGCTCGCCCGGGAAGCCGAGGCCGGTGTCCTGGCCGAGGCCGACTTTCTGCGCCAGGCGGAAAATCGTTTCGCCGCCGATATCGAACGCGACCTTACTCATGCCGACGTTACTGGAATTGATCAGGATACCGGTCAGGTCGAGTACCGGACCTTCACTCTTGGATACGTCCTTGATGGTGTACTTACCAATCTGCAAAGTGCCTGGATATACCTCGACGGTATCGGTCGGCTTCCAGCGCCCGGTTTCGATCGCGGCACTCATCGAGATCGCCTTCATGGTCGAGCCCGGCTCGAACACATCGATCATCGCGCGGTTACGCATCATCGCCGGCTGCAGGTTGCGACGGTTGTTCGGGTTGTAAGTCGGCTGGTTGACCATGGCCAGGATCTCGCCGGTCTTCACGTCCATGATCACCAGGCTGCCAGCCTTGGCGCCGTTCTCGATGATCGCGTTGCGCAGTTCACGGTTGGCCAGGTATTGCAGACGCAGGTCAATGGACAACGCCAAGGGCTTGCCGGCCTTGGCGTTTTTGGTGACCTGGACATCTTTGATCAGCCGGCCGCGCCGGTCCTTGATCACCTGTCGCTTGCCGGGCACGCCGGCGAGCCATTCGTCGTAGGCCAACTCGACGCCTTCGCGCCCGTGGTCATCGATGTCGGTAAAGCCGACCATGTGGGCGGTGACTTCGCCGGCCGGATAGAAACGCCGGAACTCTTCGATGCCATAAACGCCCGGCACTTTCAGATCGAGCACAGCCTGGCCCTGCTCGGGGGTCAGCCCGCGCACCAGATAAATGAATTCTTTGTTGGCCTGGGCTTCGAGACGCTCGGCCAGGGCTTTCGGGTCCTGCCCCAAGGCAGCCGCGAGTGCTGGCCACTTCTCTTTGGCTGTTTGCATTTCCTTGGCATTGGCCCACAGGGTGGTGACTGGGGTACTCACGGCCAAAGGCTCGCCGTTACGGTCGGTGATCAGACCACGGTGAGCCGGAATTGGAATATGACGAACGCTGCGCGCATCGCCCTGACCTTTAAGGAAGGCACGGTCGACCACTTGCAAATCGATGATGCGCCAGGCAATCGCCGCCACCATGATGCCGAGCAACCCGACCACCAGACGGAACCGCCATGGAAAGAGCGCGCCTTCGAGTTTCATCATGGCGCCACCATCTGCACTTCAGCGGCGCCAGGAATGCGCATCTTCAGTTGCTCGGTGGCCAGGACTTCGATACGGCTGTGGGCGGTCCAGGTGCTCTGTTCGAGAATCAACCGGCCCCACTCCGCCTGCGCCTTGTCGCGCACGCTCAGTTCGCCGTACAGCGAATTCAGCAGCTGACGGTTCCAGTGCGCGCTATAGGACACGCCAATGGCCGACACGAGCACGCCGACAAACAACAGCAGCATGAAAAAGCTTCCGCCGGGAAGTGGCTTGGCGAAAAGCTTGCTCACCGCAACTTCTCCGCGACACGCATGACGGCGCTACGGGAACGTGGGTTGGCTTTGAGTTCGGCGTCGGAGGCCGTCTGCGCTTTGCCATGGATTTTGATTACCGGTTCGAAAGCGACGTGACGGACCGGCAGGTTGCGCGGCAGGTTGTCGGCTTCGCCTTTCACCAGCTTGCGCATGAACAGTTTGACGATGCGGTCTTCCAGCGAATGGAAGCTGATGACGACCAGACGGCCGCCCACTTCCAGGCATTCCAGTGCGGCTTCGAGGCCGGCTTCCAGATCGCCCAGTTCGTTGTTGACGTGAATGCGCAGGCCCTGGAATGCACGGGTGGCCGGGTTCTTGCCCTTTTCCCATGCCGGATTGGCGACTTTCAGCACTTCAGCCAGATCGCCAGTGCGTTCGAACGGCTTGATGTCGCGACGCTCAGCCACGGCACGCGCCATGCGACCGGAGAAACGCTCTTCGCCGTATTGCTTGAACACCCGGGCGATTTCTTCCACCGGCGCGGTGTTGACGAACTCGGCGGCGCTGATTCCACGGGATGGGTCCATGCGCATGTCCAGCGGACCGTCATTGAGGAAACTGAAACCGCGTTCAGGGTCGTCGAGTTGCGGCGAAGACACGCCGAGGTCGAGCAGAACACCGCTGACCTTGCCGGCCAGACCGCGTTCGGCGACTTCCGAACCGAGTTCGGCAAAGCTGCGCTGCACAACGACAAAGCGGCCGTCTTCGGCCGCTAGCGTTTGCCCGGTGGCAATCGCTTGAGGATCTTTGTCGAATCCGAGCAACCGGCCATCTGGTCCGAGCTGGCTGAGGATCAACCGACTGTGTCCGCCACGTCCGAACGTACCGTCCAGATAGCAGCCATCAGGACGTACGGCGAGAGCCTCGACGGCTTCGTCAAGCAGTACGGTGATGTGGTTAAAGCCGCTATCAATAGTCACAGGATTAAATCACGCAGTTCATCAGGCATGGCGCCCGGTTGTTGAATAGCAGCCAGGTCAGCGGCAGAAACCGCATTCCAGGCATCCTCGTCCCACAATTGGAACTTGTTCAGTTGGCCTACCAACATTGCGCGCTTATCCAACTTGGCATATTCGCGAAGACGTGGCGGAACCAGAAAACGACCACTGCCATCGAGCTCGAGGTCGACGGCATTACCAATCAGTAAACGTTGCAGGCGGCGGTTCTCTTCGCGAAGCGAAGGCAGTGCGCGCAGTTTGGTTTCGATAATTTCCCACTCATCGAGGGGATAAACACACAAACACGGATCAACGGCATCGATGGTGACGATTAATTGACCGGAACTACGCGAAACCAGCTCGTCACGGTACCGGCTCGGCATAGCGAGACGGCCCTTTGCATCGAGACTGATAGCGTTAGCTCCGCGAAACACGTCAGCGTTTCTCCAAATATTAGCGTTTTACGCTCAAAAAACCCACTTCATGCCACTTTCCGCCACTTGCGCACACTATAGGAATGCGCCCACCACACCGTCAAGGCGCTGATTAAAGGAAAACCCTTACAGAACGGAGATTTAGGAGCGCAAAAGGAGGGTTAACGAGAATCTGACGGATGAATTCGCTCAATAACTTGAATCAGCACAGAAGGCTGCGTTCAGAAGTTAAAGTAGTTTGTTAAGAGTAAGATTTTTTCGGTATTACAAAAGCGCTTCTGCTATTGATTCAGCAGGGAGGGAAATTGCCATTACACACATCGCTGCCAATGACTCGGCAGAGAGGAAAAAAGGTGGAGAGTCGATCTGTAAGCCGGGTTCTGTCTTGAACAGTCATTCGTCTACGATGGCCATCACTGGACATCTTTAGCAACCTACCCGGTCCCAGCGCGGGCCACGCCTTGGGACCCTATTTGGTCTTGCTCCAAGTGGGGTTTACCTAGCCACGAACTGTTGCCAGACGTGCGGTGCGCTCTTACCGCACCTTTTCACCCTTACCGGCGCCGAAGCGCTTAGGCGGTTATTTTCTGTGGCACTTTCCGTAGGCTCACGCCTCCCAGGCATTACCTGGCACTTCGCCCTATGGAGCCCGGACTTTCCTCCCCCCCCTAATTTTCATAGAGGGCAGCGACTGTCCGATCGACTCTCCGCCGCGAAGATTAACGGCAGAGCGGCCGAAGAACAAGCGCTAAAAGCCTCTGGCCGGCGCTGCATGTCGGTTTACTCGCCCTTCTGTTTATCCAGCGCGACCTGATAGAGCACATTCTTGCGTTCGCCGGTAATTTGCGCTGCCAACGCCGCCGCACGCTTGAGCGGCATCTCTTCGAGTAGCAGGTCGAGAATACGCATGGCTTCACTGCTGACCGCGTCTTCGGTCTCAGGGGCAGTCCAGCCCGCCACCAGCACCACACACTCGCCACGCTGCTGATTGCTGTCCGATTCGACGAACTCGCGCAACTCGGCCAGCGGCAAGCCTTTGAGGGTTTCGAAGGTCTTGGTCAGTTCACGCGCCAGCAACGCCGGACGCTCGGCACCAAATACCAACTCCATGTCTTGCAGGCATTCAAGGATCCGATGGGGTGCTTCATAGAAAATCAGCGTACGCGGTTCTTCTTTTACCAGTTCCAGACGAGCACGTCGGCCGACAGCCTTGGCCGGCAAAAAACCTTCGAAGATGAAACGGTCGGACGGCAGCCCCGCCGCCGACAACGCAGCAATCAAGGCACATGCACCCGGAACCGGCACCACATTGATTCCCGCGGCACGGGCCTGACGCACCAGGTGATAACCCGGATCGGAAATCAGCGGCGTCCCGGCGTCGGAAATCAACGCCACATCGTCGCCCGCCAGCAGACGGGTGATAAAGCGGTTACCCTCCTCCCGCTCGTTGTGTTCATGGCAGGCCGCCAGCGGCGTGGGAATGCCGAAATGCTGCATCAATCGCTGGGAATGACGAGTATCTTCGGCCGCGATCAAGGCGACCTCGCGCAGGATCTTCAGCGCACGCGCACTGATGTCGTCCAGGTTGCCGATGGGCGTCGCCACCACATAAAGCGAGCCAGCAGCGGAATTCAAAGCACCTGGAGCAGTCAAAGCGCACACCTCATGATCGGTAAAAGGCGACATTGTAGCGCGTAGCGACGCTTGCGATACGTCTCGCCCTCCCCGGGTTTTCCAGTCTTTTGTGCAGTGCTGCAACATTTGCACGAGCTAAATTGATCGATTCACGCCAGTAACATCGCGCCCCGGCCAGTGCTTGGGTACAATTCCACGCTAATTTGATCGAGTATCAGGAACACTTACATGATCGCTTGCCTGCGGCTGCTCACTGCCCTCTGCCTCGCTGCCTTGCTGGCGGCTTGCGCCAGCTCGCCCTCTTCCAGCCTTGGCGAACTTCCACGGACCCCGGACGCCAGTATCGAGCAACTGCTCGAACAGGCCACGCAAAGCAAAGATCCGGAAAAAGCCGCTCTATTGCGTTTGAGCGCAGCAGACCTGGCTTATCGTCAGGGCAATGCCGGCCAGTCCGCGCAAATCCTGCAACAGGTGCCGGTGGAACAACTCAAGCCTGGTCAACAAGTCTTCGCCAACACCCTGGCGGCTGAACTGGCCATGGTCCGCAATCAGCCCAAAGCGGCGCTGACAGCCCTGAGCCATCCGAGCCTGCAACGCCTGAGCGAACTGCCCGTCGAACAACAGGTTCGCACCGGCACCGTTCATGCCCGCGCCCTTGAGGCCGACGGCCAGACCCTGGCCGCCGCACGGGAGCGCATCTTCATTGCCCCGATGCTTGAAGGTGAAGCAGCCAGCAAAAACCACGAAGCAATCTGGACCCTGATCGCGTCGCTGCCGACCGATCAATTGCAGCCGACCACCGACGATGACCTCGGCGGCTGGATCCGTCTGGCGCTGGCGGTGAAAACGGCCGGCACCCTGGAACAGCAGCAAGCCGCGATCGACCACTGGCGCGAACAAAATCCCAAGCATCCGGCCGCCATCCAGTTGCCATTGCCACTGACCAAACTCAAGGAACTGGCCAGCCAGCCCCTGAGCAAAATTGCCCTGCTGCTGCCGCAAGACGGCCCGCTGGGTTCGGTTGGCAAAGCACTGCGCGAAGGCTTCATGGCCGCTCACTACCAGGCGCAACAAGCCGGGCAGAAGCCGCCAGCCATCGAGTTCTATGACAGCTCGCGCCTGACCTCCCTCGACGAGTTCTATCGCAAGGCCCAGGCCGATGGCGTGCAACTGGTGGTCGGCCCGCTGGAGAAGCCGCTGGTCAAACAGCTCAGCGCGCGCCCGCAACTGCCAATCACGACCCTGGCGCTGAACTACAGCGAAGGCGAACAAGGTCCGGCCCAACTGTTCCAGTTCGGTCTTGCCGCTGAAGACGAAGCCCGCGAAGTGTCCCGTCGTGCACGCGCCGACGGTCTGCATCGCGCTGCCATCATGGTGCCGAAAGGCGAATGGGGCGACCGCGTACTCAGGGCGTTCAGCCAGGATTGGCAAACCAACGGTGGCAGCATCGTCGCCACCGAACGCGTCGACCAGCCAGTGCAACTGGCCCAGCAGATTGCCGACATGTTCCAACTGCGCCAGAGCGAAGGCCGCGCCAAGAGCCTGCAAAGCACCGTTGGCTCGCAGGTTGCCGCACAACCTTCGCGTCGTCAGGACATCGAGTTCATCTTCCTGGCCGCGACGCCGCAACAGGCTCAACAGATCAAACCGACCCTGAACTTCCAGTACGCGGGTGACGTGCCGGTTTACGCCACCTCCCACGTATTCAGCGCCAGCGGCGACCAGAACCAGTACAACGACATGAACGGTATTCGCTTCTGCGAAACCCCATGGCTGCTGGATGCCAACGACCCGCTGCGTAAACAAGTCACTGCACAATGGCCACAAGCCGGCGGCAGCCTGGGCCGCCTGTACGCGATGGGCGTTGACGCGTATCGCCTGGCACCGCGCCTGGGGCAACTCAAGGCCTTGCCGGACAGCCGCATCCAAGGCCAATCGGGCAGCCTGGGCATGACTCAGAATCAACGGGTCGAGCGTCAGTTGCCATGGGCAGAGTTCACCAACGGTCAGATTCAACGCCTGCCGGACACCTCGCGCTGATGCCTGACAGGTCACGCCAGCAAAGCGGTAAAGATGCCGAGCGTCATGCGCTCGAGCATCTTCAACAACAAGGTCTGCGCCTGCTGGCGCAGAACTGGTTGTGTAAACGCGGCGAGCTTGATCTGGTCATGCTTGATGGCGATACAGTAGTATTCGTCGAAGTCCGCTATAGAAAAAACACCCAATGGGGTGGCGCTCTCGATAGCATCGATGGGCGCAAACGGCAGAAACTGATTTTTGCCGCGCAGTATTTTCTTCAGCGCGAGTCGCGTTGGGCCAATTCCCCCTGCCGCTTCGACGTGGTTGCCATCGACAGCAACCTTGATCAGTTGAACTGGTTGCAGAATGCCTTCGACAGCTGATCGCTTGCGTCCCGAACCGGACACCTTCACCCAACACTTTTGCTCTTTGCTTTGCGGGCTGCACATTCATGTGCCGAGTAGCCGCGCTAATTAAGGTCACACAGATGGACATGCAATCGCGAATTCGCCAGCTTTTTCAGGCCAGTATCGACACCAAGCAACAGGCGATGGACGTACTTGCACCGCACATCGAGCAAGCCAGCCAGGTCATGGTCAACGCCCTGCTCAACGAGGGCAAGATGCTGTCGTGCGGCAACGGCGGTTCCGCCGGTGACGCACAGCACTTCTCGTCCGAGCTGCTCAACCGCTTCGAGCGCGAGCGCCCGAGCCTGCCCGCCATCGCGCTGACCACCGACAGCTCGACGATCACCTCGATCGCCAACGATTACAGCTACAACGAAATCTTCTCCAAACAGATTCGTGCCCTCGGCCAGCCGGGTGATGTTTTGCTGGCGATTTCCACCAGCGGCAACTCGGCAAACATAATTCAAGCGATCCAGGCCGCACATGATCGCGAAATGATTGTCGTAGCATTGACCGGTCGTGATGGCGGCGGCATGGCGTCACTGCTATTGCCTGAGGACGTCGAGATTCGCGTACCGGCCAACGTCACCGCACGTATTCAGGAAGTCCACCTGCTGGCGATCCATTGCCTTTGCGATTTGATCGACAGCCAACTGTTCGGGAGTGAAGAATGACCCCTAATCGCCTAGGCCTTCTGGCCTTGACCCTGTGCCTTGGCATCAGCGGCTGCACCTCGGTGGTTAACGCCAGCCGTGAAGCGCCGATCGATGATGACCGTGGCACTCGTACCTTCGGCAGCAAGATCGACGACTCCCTGATCGAAACCAAGGCCGGTGTAAACATCGCCAAGGCCGATCCTGACCTGGACAACAACTCGCACATCGTCGTCACCAGCTTCAACGGTGTGGTGCTGCTCGCCGGCCAAACCCCTCGCGCCGACCTCAAGGCCAAGGCCGAACAGGTTGCCGCCGCCGTTCAGCGGGTGAAGAAGGTGCACAACGAACTGCAAGTACTGGCGCCCTCCTCGCTGCTGGCGCGCCAGAATGACACCTGGCTGACCACCAAGATCAAAACCCAGATGCTCACCGACGCCTCCATCCCGGGGTCGCGTATCAAGGTTGTGACCGAAAACGGCATCGTCTACTTGCTGGGTCTGCTGACCAAGCAGGAAGCGGCACAGGCGACCAATCTGGTACAAGGCGTTTCCGGCGTGCAGAAGATCGTGAAGTTGTTTGAGTACATCGACTGATACTTGCTTACCGGCGGTGGCATCCTCGAGATCGCCATCGCCCCTGTAGGAGCTGCCGAAGGCTGCGATCTTTTGATCTTGAAAAGCAAAATCAAAAGATCGCAGCCTTCGGCAGCTCCTACCCGTTTGAAGGTGGTGAAGTAATAAAAAAGGCGATCCATTCGGATCGCCTTTTTTATTACTTCACCACCTTCAAACTCGGTCGACCGCTGGGACGCGGCGGCTCGCTGTCGGGTGGCGGAACATCATCATCCGGTTCGATCTCTTCCTCGTCTTCCAGAGGCGATTCCATATCGAACACCATGCCCTGACCGTTCTCCCGAGCGTAAATGCCCAGGATCGATGCGATAGGCACGTACAGGGTATGCGGCACGCCACCGAAGCGCCCCTCGAAACTGACTGCCTCGTTGTCCATGTGCAGATGACGCACGGCTGCCGGGGAAACGTTCAGGACAATCTGTCCGTCACTGGCAAAACCCTGAGGCACCTGCACCGATGGATACTCGGAATTAACCAGCATGTGCGGGGTGCAATCGTTGTCCACAATCCACTCGTAGAGCGCGCGGACCAGATAAGGTCGACTGGAGTTCATAGCGGCTCCTTAAGCCTTAGCGCATATCGCGTTCGACACCAGACAGACTCGCCTGGAAAGCCTCACGCGCAAACGAGCGCTCCATATAATCAAGCAGCGGCTTGGCAGGCCGCGGCAGTTCAATACCCAGAATCGGCAATCGCCAGAGTATTGGCAATAGGCAGCAATCCACCAGACTTTGTTCCTCACTGAGGAAAAACGGCTTGTCGGCAAACAACGGCGACACGCCTGTCAGGCTTTCGCGCAGCTCTTTACGAGCCACGACACGGGCTGCTTCCTTGGTCCGCGAATCCAGAATCAGATCCACCAGACCACACCAGTCACGCTGAATGCGATGAATCAGCAGACGACTGTTGGCACGCGCCACAGGATAAACCGGCAGCAATGGCGGGTGCGGGTAACGCTCATCCAGATATTCCATCACCACGGTCGACTCCCACAACGCCAGGTCACGATCGACCAGGGTGGGCAGGCTTCCGTAAGGGTTCACTTCAATCAGTTTAGGCGGCTGGCGACCAGCTTCCACGTAAATGATCTCGGCGCTGACACCCTTCTCTGCAAGTACGATGCGCACTCGGTGGGAATAGTGGTCGGCGGGGTCGGAGTAACAGGCCAACCGATTGGTCACGCCCATGGCGGTCCTCCTCGCTTGTTGAAATTATCGGAAACGGAAAAACACGCGCGCCCAGAGGGCGCCTCCCGTAACGCCTGGATCACCAGACTCGTTACACCTTCAGAGACGCCCCTGGGCGCGCGCGATTAACAGCAATGGCTTACAGCTCTATCAATGGACGTCTTTCCAGTATTCACGCTTGAGCAAGTAAGCGAATACGAAGAAGAACGCCAGGTACAGCAACACATAGGTACCGATGCGCTGATGCTGCAGCTTCACCGGGTTGGCCGAGTAGGCCAGGAAGGTCACCAGGTTCTTGACCTTCTCGTCGAACTGCTCTTCGTTCAGCGTGCCGGTTTTCGGCAATACAGTCAGTTGATCGCAGGCTTCATGGGTCAAAGCGGTGCCGGTCAGCGGATCGTATTGCTTCTTGCCGTCTTCGACGATTTGAACTTGTTTACAGCCTACCACCTGACGACCCTGCAGGCCGACCAGAACGTTAGGCATGCCGACGTTCGGGAACACCTTGTTGTTCACGCCCCAAGGACGCGACGGGTCTTCATAGAAGGAACGCAGGTAGCCGTAGAGCCAGTCTGTGCCACGAACACGAGCCACCAGCGTCAGGTCGGGCGGTGCCGCACCGAACCAGGCCTTGGCATCAGCCGGTTGCATGCCGATGTTCATGTGGTCACCGATCTTGGCGCCGGTGAACACCAGCTTCTCAAGCATCAGCTCATGAGGAATGCCCAGGTCATCGGCAACACGCTCGTAGCGCTGGAACTTGGCGCTGTGGCAGCCCATGCAATAGTTGGCGAACGTACGTGCGCCGTCCTGCATGGCAGCCTTGTCAGAAACGTCGATATCGACCTTTTCCAGCTCCGGACCACTCGATGTCGATGCGAAAGACAGTACAGGCATCGCCGCAAGAATCAGTACAGCAAATAGCTTTTTCATCAGCCAGTCACCCTTTCCGGAACCGGTTTGGTCTTCTCGAGCCTGGTGTAGAACGGCATCAGAATGAAGTAGGCGAAGTACAGGAAGGTACATACCTGCGACAGCAACGTACGGCCTGGCGTTGGAGCCAGAACACCCAACACACCCAGGATCACGAACGAGATGCAGAACACCCAGAGCCAGATCTTGCTCAGCCAGCCTTTGTAGCGCATCGACTTGACCGGGCTGCGATCCAGCCATGGCAGGACGAACAGCACAGCGATGGCCGCGCCCATGGCGATTACGCCGAGGAGCTTGTCCGGAACCGCCCGCAGAATCGCGTAGAACGGTGTGAAGTACCAGACTGGAGCGATGTGCTCAGGGGTCTTGAAGGCGTTCGCCACTTCAAAGTTCGGCTTCTCGAGGAAGTAGCCGCCCATTTCCGGGAAGAAGAATACGATCGAGCAGAAGATGAACAGGAACACCACCACGCCGACGATATCTTTCACGGTGTAGTACGGGTGGAAGGCAATGCCGTCCAGCGGTACGCCGTTTTCGTCTTTGTGCTTCTTGATGTCGACGCCATCCGGGTTATTCGAACCGACTTCGTGCAGCGCCAGAATGTGCACCACCACCAGACCGAGGATCACGATCGGCAGGGCAACCACATGCAAGGCGAAGAAGCGGTTAAGGGTAATACCGGAAATCAGGTAGTCACCACGAATCCACTGGGTCAGGTCGTTACCGATGACCGGGATCGCACCGAACAGCGAGATGATTACCTGGGCACCCCAGTAGGACATCTGACCCCACGGCAGCAGATAACCCATGAAGGCCTCAGCCATCAGCGCCAGGTAGATCAGCATGCCGAACACCCACACCAGCTCGCGCGGCTTCTGGTACGAACCGTAAAGCAGGCCACGGAACATATGCAGGTAAACGACGATGAAGAACATCGAAGCCCCGACTGCGTGCAGCATGCGCAGGATCGAGCCGTGCTCGACGTCGCGCATGATGTATTCGACGGAAGCAAACGCCTCTTCCGCCGACGGGGTGTAGCTCATGGTCAGCCAGACACCGGTAACGATCTGGTTGACCAGAACGAGCAGCGCCAGCGAGCCAAAGAAATAGAAGAAGTTGAAGTTCTTCGGGGCATAGTACTTGCTGAGATGGTCTTCCCACATTTTGGTCGCGGGAAAGCGTGCATCAACCCAATCCATGAACTTGCTCATCACGCTTTCTCCGTATCGACGCCAATGACAATGACGTCATCGGTCTCATAGGAATGCGGGGGAACTGGCAGGTTCAAAGGCGCAGGTTGCGACTTGTAGACGCGGCCAGCCAAATCGTAGTGAGAACCGTGGCAAGGGCAGAAATAACCCCCTACCCAATCCTTGCCCAGGTCTGCAGGTGCCACTTCTGGACGGAAAGTCGGTGAGCAACCCAGGTGTGTGCAAATACCGATCAGCAGCAGAACTTCTGGCTTGATCGAACGCGTCTCCGGGTCGACATAGGTCGGTTGCGTCGAGTTCTTGGAGGTCGGGTCAGACAGCTGGCCCTCGATCTTTTTAAGATTCCCCAGGATTTCCTCGGTACGGCGGACAATGAACACCGGCTGGCCGCGCCACTCAGCAATCATTTGCTGACCTGGCTCGATTTTGCTGACATTCACTTTCACCGGTGCACCTGCGGCTTTCGCCTTGGCACTGGGAAACCATGACCCCACGAACGGGACCGCAGCCCCCACCGCTCCTGCAGCACCCACCACGGATGTGGCTGCTACCAAGAAGCGACGCCGGCCTGCATTCACGCCGTCATTGCTCATTCAGTCCTCTCCCATCAGCTTTGTGGCCTGTTAAATCAGGCGTCTACTAAGTAAAAATCTGAACTTATAAAAATTTTGCCGAATGGTAATGAAAAGCCCCAATTCTGACAAGGTAATTACCGAGGGGCTCCACTGCCAAGCCTTGCAGTATAGGGCCTCTGCGGATGTGGCAAGTTGTCACAGCGCAATTCCTTGATAAATCGCGCCCATAAAAAAACGCCCAGCTTCGCGAGGAAACTGGGCGTTCTTTTTGAACGCGAAAGCGAATTAACGCTTCGAGTACTGCGGACGCTTACGCGCTTTACGCAGACCAACTTTCTTACGTTCAACTTCACGAGCATCGCGAGTAACGAAGCCAGCTTTGCGCAGAGCGCCACGCAGGGTTTCGTCGTACTGCATCAGTGCGCGAGTGATACCGTGGCGGATTGCGCCAGCTTGACCACTTACACCACCGCCGATCACGGTGACGTAGATGTCGAACTTCTCGACAGTCTCAGTCAATTCCAGCGGCTGACGAACTACCATGCGGGCAGTTTCGCGGCCGAAGAAATTATCCAGCGAACGGTTGTTGATGGAGATGTTACCAGTACCCGGACGCAGGAAAACGCGTGCGGTTGCGGTCTTGCGACGGCCAGTGCCGTAATTTTGAGTCGCCGACATAATGAACTATTCCGTTAAAACTTCAGTTCTTGGGGCTGCTGAGCAGTATGAGGGTGTACAGCGCCCGCATAGACTTTCAGCTTACGATACATGTCGCGACCCAGCGGGTTCTTAGGCAGCATGCCTTTGACCGCGGTCTCGATCACGCGCTCAGGGGCTTTAGCGATCAGTTTTTCGAAGTTGATCGACTTGATGCCGCCCGGGAAACCGGAGTGGGAGTAGTAGATTTTGTCGGTGGTTTTAGCACCGGTTACACGAATCTGCTCGGCATTGATAACGACGATGTAATCGCCGGTGTCAACGTGAGGAGTGTACTCAGCTTTATGCTTGCCACGCAGACGGCTCGCGATTTCGGTGGCCAGACGACCCAGGGTCTGACCTGCAGCGTCGACGACAAACCAGTCGCGCTGTACTGTTTCCGGTTTAGCAGTAAAAGTTTTCATTCTTTATAGCCTCAGGGGCCGCCCTGTAAATTAGACGGCGGATCTTACTGAATAGTGCGTACTTTGACAAGTCAAAGGCAGCCGGATACAGACGCTTTCGGGGGCTCGGGTCGGCGCGTCCGTTCAACGGCAAGATTCTTCGGCGGCGGCGCATCACTTCCACTGCAGAAAGAGGTGCGCAATTATGCAGATTGCGAAAAATAATTCAACCTGCTTTTATGATTGTTTTGCCCAAGGAGCACCCGATGGACTATCGCCAGCTAGGCCGTACCGATCTGAACGTGAGTGCAATCTGCCTCGGCACCATGACCTGGGGCGAGCAAAACAGCGAGGCTGAAGCCTTCGCCCAGATCGAACGGGCCAAGAGCGCCGGGATCAATTTCATCGACACCGCCGAAATGTACCCGGTGCCGCCCAAGGCCGAAACCTACGCCACCACCGAGCGCTACATCGGTAACTACTTCAAAAGTCGTGGCGATCGCGCCGGCTGGATCCTGGCGAGCAAGATCGCCGGCCCCGGCAACACCATTGACTACATCCGCGACAAACACCTCAAGCACAACCGCGAGCACATCGTCCAGGCCGTGGATGCGAGCCTCAAGCGCTTGCAGACCGACTACATCGACCTCTATCAGTTGCACTGGCCGGAACGCAGCACCAATTTCTTCGGGCAACTGGGCTACAAGCACACGAGCGAAGTCAACCTCACCCCGCTGGAAGACACCCTCGAAGCACTGGACGAACAGGTCAAGGCCGGCAAGATCCGCCACATCGGCCTGTCCAACGAAACCCCGTGGGGCACCATGCGTTTCCTCGCCATCGCCGAAGCCCGGGGCTGGCCACGCGCCGTATCGATCCAGAATCCCTACAACCTGCTCAATCGCAGCTTCGAAATCGGCCTGGCGGAAATCGCCATCCGCGAACAGTGCGGCCTGCTCGCTTATTCACCACTGGCGTTCGGCTTCCTGTCGGGCAAATACGAAGGTGGCGCGCGTCCGCCCAAAGGTCGCCTGAGCCTCTACAGCCGCTTCAGCCGCTACTTCAATCCTCAGTCAGAGGCAGCGTGCAGCCGTTATGTGGCATTGGCTCGTGAACACGGCCTGGATCCGGCGCAGATGGCACTGGCATTCGTCACACAGCAACCGTTCGTCACCAGCAACATCATCGGCGCCACCACGCTCGAGCAACTGGACAGCAACATTGCCAGCTTCGAGCTCAAACTTTCCGACGAAGTGTTGGCTGGGATCGAGGCGATTCACCAGGATCATCCAAATCCTGCACCTTGATTGATTCATAGGCCCAATCGCGGGCAAGCCACGCTCCCACAGGAAATCACAAACCTGTGGGAGCGTGGCTTGCCCGCGATGGCGTCTGCCCAGTCACTGCAAATTACAGCGACCGCGCAATAATCTCCTTCATGATCTCATTGGTCCCGGCATAGATCCGCTGCACCCGCGCATCCGCCCACGCCCGGGCGATCGGGTATTCCCACATGAACCCGTAACCGCCATGCAACTGCACGCACTCATCGAGCACCTTGCATTGCAGGTCGGTGCCCCAGTACTTGGCCATCGCCGCTGTCGGCACGTCGAGCTTGCCTTGCAGGTGCAGTTCCAGGCAGCGATCGACGAAAACACGGCCGATCTGGATTTCGGTCGCCATTTCAGCGAGCTTGAAGCGGGTGTTCTGGAAGTCGGCGATGGCCTTGCCGAAAGCCTTGCGCTCACGGGTGTAATCCAGCGTCCATTGCAACGCCGCTTCGGCTGACGCCAAGCCACCCACCGCGACCGTCAGACGCTCCTGCGGCAGTTCCTGCATCAGGTAAGCGAAGCCCATCCCGGCCTGGCCCAGCAGGTTTTCCTTTGGCACCCGAACGTCCTGGAAGAACAGCTCCGAGGTGTCCTGAGCCTTCATACCGACCTTTTCCAGACGCTTACCCTTGGCGAAGCCCGGCGTATTGGCCTCCACCAGAAACAGACTGGTGCCCTTCGCTCCTGCCTTTGGATCGGTCTTGGCCACGACGATCACCAGGTCAGCCAGAAAACCATTGGTGATGAAGGTCTTCGAACCGTTGATCACGTATTCGTCGCCATCCAGCACAGCGGTGGTTTTCACCCCTTGCAGATCGGAACCGGCACCCGGCTCGGTCATGGCAATCGCGGTGACCATCTCGCCAGACACCAGTTTGGGCAGGTATTTATGTTTCAGCGCTTCACTGCCGTAATGCAGGATGTAAGGCGCGACAATATCCGAATGAAGAGAAAAGCCGATGCCGGTCAGACCCAGGCGGCCGACCTCCTCGATCACCACCGCACTGTAGAGAAAGTCCGCCCCCAGCCCGCCATATTCTTCCGGCAGATGCGAACAGAGCATCCCCGCCTCCCCCGCCTTGTTCCAGAGTTTGCGGTCGATATAACCTTGTTTTTCCCATTGCCCATGGAACGGCACGGCCTCTTTTTCGAGGAACGTTCGCACGCTGTCGCGAAAAAGTTCGTGCTCGGAGCTGAACAAGGTTCTGGGGATCATGCGGCACCTGTGATTATTGTTAGGCGGAATTGACCTTTAGAGACTAAGCCTCGCTTCCGATACAGGACACTGGACACATCCGACAAAAAATAAGACGATCCAGCCGTCTGGTGACCACTTTCCCCTATAAGAATAAAGTTGAATTATGTCTAACCAAGTCTCCACGCCCTTGCGGCGCGTCAGCATCCTGGCTATCGACCGGGTTTTCGCTTCCACCCTCATGCAAGCCAAGGATTTCTTCCATCTGGCCAGCCTGCGCTATGGCAAACAACTGGGCCACGGCCTGACACCGGCGTTTGAAACCCGGTTGGTCAGCCCCGACGGTAAACCGGTTAATAGCTTCAGTGACGTGATCATGCCGGTGGACGGCGGCCTGGAAAACGCCGACGTCATTATCCTTCCCGCCTTCTGGGACGATTTCGACACCCTCTGCAAACGTTATCCACAGGTCCTGCCGTGGCTGCGTCAGCAGCATGCACGCGGCGCCGTGTTGTGTGGCGAGGCCACCGGCGTGTTCTGGCTGGCCGAGGCCGGGCTGCTCGATGGCAAGGAAGCGACGACCTACTGGCGTTTCTTCAATGCGTTTGCCGAGCGCTTCCCGCAGGTCCAGCTCAATCAGGACAAACACCTGACCGACGCCGACAACCTGTATTGCGCCGGCGGCACCACGTCAGCCTGCGACCTCTACATTTACCTGATCGAGCGTTTTTGCGGCGCCAACGTGGCCCAGGCTGTGGCCCGCGACATTCTTTACGAAGTGCAGCGCAGCTATGCGCCGGGGCGGATCGGTTTCGGCGGGCAGAAGCTGCACCAGGACGTGATCATCCTGCAGATCCAGCATTGGCTCGAAGAACACTTCGCCGACAAGTTCCGCTTCGAAGACGTGGCCCGCGAACACGGCATGAGCATCCGCAACTTCATGCGTCGTTTCCAGACCGCTACCGGCGACAAACCGCTGCATTACCTGCAGCGACTGCGCATCGAGACGGCCAAGGGCTTGTTGTCCGGCAGTCGCAAGAGCATCAAGACCATCAGCTATGAAGTTGGTTACGACGACGCGAGCTTCTTCGCCCGACTGTTCCGCCAGCACACGGAGTTGTCGCCGAACCAGTATCGACAGCAGTTTCAGCAAGCGGCTTAAGGACTGAACACAAATCCAATGTGGGAGCGGGCTTGCTCGCGAAAGCGGTCTGACATTCAACATTGATGTCGACTGAACCGCCGCTTTCGCGAGCAAGCCCGCTCCCACATGGTTTCTTCGGCGCGCACAAAAAGGGCCTGCATATGCAGGCCCTTTTTATTTTCCGAAAACTCCTACGGCTTATGCGCCCGGGACAGAAACTCGTGGGACTGCATTTCCAGCAGGCGGCTAAGCGTGCGCTGGAACTCGAAGTTCAGGCGACCACCGGTGTAGAGGTCTTTGAGCTCGACTTCGGCGGAAATGATCAGCTTCACGTTGCGGTCGTAGAACTCGTCGACCATGTTGATAAAGCGGCGGGCGATGTCGTCGGTGGTGACGCTCATCTGCTCGACATTGCTGAGCAATACGGCGTGGAAGATTTTACCCAGTTCGATGTAATCGTTCTGGCTGCGTGGGCCGTCGCAGAGTTCGCGGAAGTCGAACCAGGCCACGTCATCGCAAGTGCGCACGGCACGGATTTCACGGTTCTCGATCACCAGCACGTCGTTCTCGATGGCTGCCGTGCATTCCGGCGTCAAGGCCCGGAAGCTCTTGCGCAGGCTTTCCTGGGCAGCATCATCCAGCGGAAAGTGGAACAGCTCCGCTTGCTCGAGGTGGCGCAGACGGTAATCGACGCCGCTGTCGACGTTGACGATCTCGGTGTTCTGCTTGATCAGCGCAATGGCCGGCAGGAAACGCGCACGCTGCAAGCCGTCCTTGTACAGGCCGTCCGGCACGATGTTCGACGTCGCGACCAGGGTCACGCCGTTCTTGAACAACTCTTCCATCAACGTGCCAAGGATCATCGCGTCGGTGATGTCGGAGACGAAGAACTCATCGAAACAAATCACTCGCGACTCGTCGGAGAAACGCTTGGCGATGATGGTCAGCGGGTTTTTCTCGCCGCCGAGGGTCTTCATCTCTTCATGCACGCGCTTCATGAAGCGGTGGAAGTGAGTGCGAGTCTTTTCCTTGAACGGCAGCGCTTCGAAGAAGGTATCGACCAGGTAAGTCTTGCCGCGACCCACGCCGCCCCAGAAGTACAGGCCCTTGACCGGCACCTGGTCTTTCTTGCCAAACAGTTTGCCGAGCAGGCCCGGCTTGTTCTGCGAGGCCGCGACCAGATCGTCGTACAGACGCTGCAAATGACGCACCGCCGTTTCCTGGGCAGCATCGTGGAAGAATTCCGGGCGTTTCAGATCAGCTTGATATCGTTCTAGGGGCGTCATAATTCGTTAGCAAGGCAACAAAAACGGGCCGTCACTGTAGCGACGGCCCGTGGGAATGGCAATCGGCCCTTGGTCGGACCGAGCCGTTGATTATTCCTGAACCGGTGTCAGGGCAACGCGCAAAGCACCGATGGCAGCATCGCGAGCAGCGCTGTCGGCGAAGGCCGGACTGTCGGCAACGCACTCGCCTTCCAGCCAGACGCTGAAGCTCAGGTCTTCACTGCGCACGTCCAAGGCTTGACCGGATTGCAGTTGCTTGGTCACTTGGCCTGCGGTTTTACCGTCGGCGAAGTTGCGCGACAGCAGCAGTTGTTCGCCATCGGCCGCCAGCAGACGGAAGCGAAAACTGCCGTCGTCTTCACGGAAGCTGACGAAGCGCGCGGCTTTCGCAGCCTTCTTCTTGGTGGTCGCTGCGACTTGGGTCTGAGCGACGAAAGAACGCAGGCCAACCGCCTCACGCAGTTCGTGGAGGAACGGCGTCGCCACCGAACGGGCCTTTTTGGCGCCGATCTGCAGCATGTCTTCCAGATCCGCCGGGCGTTCGATCAGCTGGTGATAACGCTCGCGGGATTCGCCCAATTCGCTGTCGAGCAGTTGGAACAGACGATTCTTCGCCTCGCCCCAACTTAGGCCCTGAAGCAATTCGCTGCGGAATTCGTCGGATTGTGCCGGCGTAGCGAAGGCCTGGAACAAGGTGAACAGGTGCGAATTGTCCGGATCCTTGGCTTCGCCCGGGGCACGGGAGTCGGTGACGATCCGCGAAATCGCGTCTTTCATCTCTTTGGCGCTGCTGAACAACGGAATGGTGTTGTCGTAGCTCTTCGACATCTTGCGACCGTCGAGCCCTGGCAAGGTGGCGACGCTCTCCTCGATCAGCGCTTCGGGCATGGTGAAAAACTCTTTGCCCTGGCCGAACAAGTGGTTGAAGCGCTGACCAATATCCCGCGCCATTTCCACGTGCTGGATCTGGTCACGACCGACCGGCACCTTGTGGGCGTTGAACATCAGAATGTCCGCAGCCATCAACACCGGGTAGCTGTACAGGCCCATGGTGATGCCGGCATCCGGGTCTTCGCCATTTTCGACGTTCTTGTCCACCGAGGCCTTGTAGGCGTGAGCGCGGTTGAGCAGGCCCTTGGCGGCCACGCAGGTCAGCAGCCAGGTCAGTTCAGGGATTTCCGGGATGTCGGACTGGCGATAGAACGTCACGCGGTCCACGTCCAGGCCACCGGCCAGCCAGGTCGCGGCGATTTCCAGACGCGAGCGCTGGATGCGCAGCGGGTCATCGCATTTGATCAGGGCGTGGTAGTCGGCCAGGAAGTAGAACGAATCGGCATTGCTGTCACGGCTGGCGATGATCGCCGGGCGGATAGCGCCGGCGTAGTTGCCCAGGTGCGGCGTTCCGGTGGTGGTGATGCCGGTGAGGATACGGGTACGAGTCGTCATGGGTAATCGCTTGTCAGACTGCAATCAATTCGAAAGACGCGGCAGGATCAGATCCTTGAGATCGGTCAGCTTGCCATGAAAAAAGTGTCCGCATTCTGCCACTTTCAGCAGCTCATGGGGGCGATCGAGTGCGTCGGACCAATCGTAAACGAGCTGTGGATCGATGACTTCGTCGGTTTCCGGCTGAATCAGGGTCAATGTACCTTGTTGCGGCAGTTGATCCTGATCGCCCAAACGCATGACGGCGGGCGCGACCATGAACAAATGCTTGAGTTGTTCGCCCTTAGCTTCCAGGCGTCCGCCGAGACTTGCTGCAACAAATCCGCCGAAGGAGAAACCGAACAGGGTCAGGGGCACGTCAGGATGTCTGGCTCTCAGCCACTCGGCCGCCGCCTGGGCATCGTCGACTTCGCCAGTGCCCATGTCGTGCGTGCCTTCACTGGCGCCGACGCCACGGTAGTTGAAACGCAAAGTAATCAAACCGGCGTCGCGCGCGGTGCGCTGCAAGGTCGAGACGACTTTGTTGAGCATGGTGCCGCCCTGCACCGGGTTCGGGTGGCAGATCAGCGCAATGCCGCGCGGCTGCTCGTTATCCAGGTACAAACTTTCCAGTTGACCGACCGGGCCATCAATCACTACAGGGGTTTCGCGCATAAGCAAGGAAGGAACTCCGTGACCTCGAATCGGGTCGACTCGTCTAGCCAATTGTCTGTGCCAATTCTATTGCGAGTGAATCGCGGTATACAGCGCAGGTTCGAGCCGTTAACGTAAAGCAAAGCCGTTTATAGAGGAAGGACTCGTGGAACACTCGCTCTTAGTTTGGTTGTTGCCGACTCTTGCCCTGGTTGTGGGTGTCGCCATTGGATTCCTGATCGCTCGCCTGGTGCCGAATGCCGCGCCTAACCGCACGCAACGTCAGCTGGATGATATTCAGGAACGTTTTGACAATTATCAGAACGAAGTGGTCACCCACTTCAACAGCACTGCCACCCTGGTCAAGAAACTGACTGCGAGCTATCAGGAAGTGCAGGATCATCTCGCCGAGGGCGCCAACCGTTTGGCCCTGGACGAGCAGACTCGCCAACGCTTGCTGGCTGCCCTGCACGCCGACGCGGCACAGGCTCCACGGGAACGCCTGACGCCACCGCGCGATCAGGAACCACCTCGCGACTACGCCCCAAAAATGCCGAACGCGCCAGGCATGCTCGATGAGCATTACGGCCTGAAGAAGTAATCAGGTTTCGCGCGATACAAAAAGCCCTCGGACAAGCGATTGTTCGAGGGCTTTTTTGTTTCTGATCCGATATCTCAGGTGCCTGGCAGGGCCTCTTCGCGGGCAAGCCCGCTCCCACAGGATTTGTGGTTGACCACTATCTTGTGATCGACGAGGAACACTGTGGGAGCGGGCTTGCCCGCGAAGAGGCCGTGTCAGTCGAGATTAATGTCGCCTGGCACACCGCTTTCGCGAGCAAGCCCGCTCCCACAGTTTTTATGGGCAGGTGTTACTGATACTGCTGAACAGGCTGGCCCTGCTGCTGATATTCCTGACCAGGAATCGGCTTCAGGTTGACCTCGACGCGACGGTTCTGAGCCCGGCCATTCACATCACCATTGCTGGCAATCGGGTTATCCGGCCCGGCACCACGCGCCGACAGGTTGGCCCCGCTGACACCCTGGGAGGTCAGGTAAGTCGCCACGCTCTGGGCACGACGCTGGGACAGGTCCATGTTGTGCTGACGGCTGCCGGTGCTGTCGGTGTAGCCGACGATCTCGATCTGGTTCTGGTTGAACTCCTTGAGCGAGCCCGCCAGATTGTTCAGCGGCTGGTAGAAGCCCGACGCGATGTTCGCCGAATCGGTTGCGAATGTGATGTTGCCCGGCATGATCAGCTTGATCTGATCGCCTTGGCGCTGCACTTCAACCCCAGTGTTGGCCATGCTGGCCCGCAGTTTTTTCTCCTGCTGGTCGGCGTAGTAACCGTAACCGGCGGCAGAAGCCCCCACCACGGCGGCGCCAATCAGCGCGCCCTTGCCACGGTTATCGTGACTGATGGCAGCACCGGCCAGTGCACCGGCCAAGGCGCCGAGGCCACCGTATTTGGCGGTTTTGCTCATGCCCGTGGAGCCGCTATCAGCCTGACCCTGATTGTCATAAGGGTTCTGCGTTGCGCAACCGGACAACAAAGCCACAGCAGTAGCGACAATAATCAAACGACGCGAGGTGAACATGGAGAGCTCCTACTTTTTTGCATTCTGTGGTGCAGCGGACTTAAGCAATGAACCTTTGCGGGCGTTGGATCATGGCCAACGCCAAAAATTCCGTCGTGCCTTTCACAACTGCATCTTCAGGCTCGTACAAAGGGGTTACCGCGCATTTCATCGCCCAGGCGAGTATCCGGACCATGACCGGTCACCACCGTCGCCTCTTCGTCGAGGGTATACAACCGTTGTTTGATCGAACGCACGAGAGTCGCCTGATCGCCTCCCCATAAATCCGTGCGCCCTACCCCACGCTTGAACAGCGTATCACCGGCAATCAGCAGCTTAGCCTCTGAAAACCAAAAACTCATGGAACCTGGTGTATGACCCGGCGTGTGCAACGCCACGCCACACCCGCAAGCCAGCTCTTCATCGTCGGCCAACCAGCGATCTGGCGATGGCACGGGGGTATAAGGCACACCAAACATCTGACACTGCATCTCCAGGTTGTCCCAGAGGAATTGATCTTCTTTATGCAAATGCAGCGTCGCGCCGGTTTTCTCCTTGAGCTGCCCGGAAGCCAGGAAGTGATCGAGGTGCGCGTGGGTGTGGATGATGCTGACCACCTTCAGGCCCAAGGCGTCGAGGCGCGCGAGGATCAGTTCGTGATTACCGCCCGGGTCGACGACGATGGCTTTTTTCGTGATCGGATCGCCGATGATCGTGCAGTTGCACTGCAACGGGCCGACGGGGAAGGTTTCGCGGATGAGGGCGGGTTTTACAGCGTTCATAAAGAGTCCTGGAAGAGCAAGGCAGTCTTGTGCAGATAAGTTGAGGCCCTCAGGATTAAACGGCCGTGGCCGATACAAAACTGGAGCCGCCATACGTCGGTCTCACCTCAAAAAAATAGTGGCCATATGATGTCAATGGCGCTATTTATCATGCAGAATTGCAGATTGTAGCGGCCACATCCAGGAAGGGTCGCAGCCTACCCCAGGAATTTCACATGCCACGTCCCACTGGTTATACCGATAGCTTGTCTTCTTCGCTGACAGGCTTTAAAGCCGTCGACAGCTTAATCTCCGGCTTCCAATGGGAAAGCTCCAAGTGGTGGATGCCTGGAGCTGTGACCAATCTGACGTACAGTTTCATAACGCCAGGCATGGCTTACTTCGCGACCAACTACAGTGCTGACAATGAGTACAAGAACATGTACGCATTGACCGCGGCGCAACAAACTGCGATTACCGGCGCGCTCGCCTCCTGGAGTGCGGTTGCCAACATTACCTTCCGACTGACCACCGACAATGCAACCAACGTGGGCGATTTGCGTTTTGGTGGTTATACGCAGATGGACAACACCGCAGCGGCATGGGCGTATTTCCCCTCCGACGACCCAAACGGTGGCGACGTCTGGATCGGACCAAATACCAACGATGCTACACCCGACAAAGGCAGCTACGACTTCATGACGTTTATTCATGAAATCGGTCATGCGGTAGGCCTCAAGCACCCGTTCTCGCCAGGGGGTTCAAACACAATCACGCTCGATCCGGCGCTGGATGACGTCTCATTGACCGTCATGAGTTACAACAACTCGTACTCCTACCAACCCACGACACCGATGCTGCTCGATATTCTGGCCATCCAGAGTCTGTATGGCGTCAACAATCTGTGGATGACGGGCAACAACGTTTATTCCTGGGCGCCCACCCAGTCGGTGTTCGAAACCATCTGGGATGCCGGCGGAAACGATAGCATCGACGCCAGCAACCAGTTGGCTGCCGTGCGCATCAACCTCAATGAAGGTCAGTTCAGCCAGATCGGCCAAGCGTTCACCGACCAGAATGGCGATGCTTTCAATGAAGGGCTGGCGATTGCCTTTGGCGCGAAGATCGAAAACGCCTATGGCTCGGCGTTTGACGACTCGCTGATCGGCAACGCACTGGGTAACTTGCTCAATGGCATGTCTGGCGCGGACACCATGGATGGCGGTGCAGGTAATGATAGCTACATCGTCGATAGTGTCGGCGATGTGGTCATTGAACGTGGCCTAATGCTCTCGGAAATAGACACGGTCTACTCCTACATCGACTACACCCTGGGCAGTAATGTCGAGAACCTGATACTGGTGGACGGGGCCAACCTCAACGGCACCGGCAACACCCTGAACAATGTGATCACCGGCAATATGGGCGGCAACCTCCTCGACGGCGGTCTCGGTGCCGACACCCTGATCGGTGGCGCCGGCAACGATACCTACATCGTCGACAACCTCGGCGACATGGCCATCGAGACCAGTACCCTAGCCGGTGAGATCGACACCGTGCGTTCTTCGTCGAGCTACATCCTGAGCAATAACCTGGAAATCCTCACGCTGACCGGCACAGCCAACACCTATGGCATCGGCAACGCCCTGAACAACGTGATTACCGGCAACGACGGCAACAACCAGCTCAATGGTGCCGCCGGTGTGGACACCCTGATCGGTGGCAAGGGCAACGACGATTATTTTCTTGATCAGGCCGGCGAACTGACCCTGGTCCAGGAAAACGCCAGTGAAGGCACCGACACCCTGTACGTCGTCTACAACGCCACGGCACAGACCAACACCGTCGACCTGAACCTGAGCAACCTGCACAACGTCGAGAACGTGCTGTTGCTCGGCGCCGGCGCTTTTACCGCGCTGGGCAACGACCTGAACAACAGCCTGACCGGCAACGCCGCGGACAACCTCCTCAATGGCGGCCTCGGTGCCGACACCTTGATCGGCGGTGCCGGCAACGACAGCTACGTCGTCGACAACCTCGGCGATGTGGTCATCGAAACCAGCACCCTGGCCAGCGAAATCGACGCCGTCTATTCCACCTTCGATTACACCCTGGGCAACAACATCGAGAACTTGATACTGGTGGATGGGGCCAACCTCAACGGCACCGGCAACACCCTGAACAATGTGATCACCGGCAATATGGGCGGCAACCTCCTCGACGGCGGTCTCGGTGCCGACACCCTGATCGGTGGCGCCGGCAACGATACCTACA
>NZ_JYLB01000003.1 GCF_001042905.1 Pseudomonas lini | reverse complement strand
AGTAATGCATCTCCACAACCAAGCGAATGGCTTCTGCTTTTTCCTCTGACGTTACAACCCGATAACCCATGATGCTTCCTTAGATCGACGCTCCTACATCATGGTCTAAAAACATTCGACCACAACAGCCTCGCTCCTACAAGGGATCGCGAACTCCTGTAGGAGCGAGTCTTGCCCGCGATGGGGCCACTGCCGATCTAATGCCCCATGAGCCAATGTTGATGCGGCCCCGGTAAGGTCCAGATGCCGAACACCATCACCAGCAAGCCACCGGTCATGCGGACGCTGCGTTTGCGCAACAACGCCGTGACACGCTCGGCAGCCAGCCCTGTGGCGAGCAGCACCGGCCAGGTACCCAGCCCGAATGCCAGCATCAGCAACGCACTGTCCAGTGCATTGCCCTGGCTCGCCGACCACAGCAATGTGCTGTAAACCAGCCCACATGGCAGCCAGCCCCACAGTGCGCCCAGTAGCAGGGCGCGGGGCAGGTTCGACACGGGCAATAGTGTGTTGGCCACCGGCTGGATATGCCGCCACAGGCCACGGCCGAGGCTTTCGATGCGGGTCAGGCCGCTCCACCAACCGGCCAGGTACAGACCCATGGCGATCAGCAGCAGTCCGGCGAGGATGCGCATGAACATCGCCGCCGGGCTATTGGCCACGGCCCAGCCGGCCAGGCCGATCAGAAGACCGGCGGCAGCGTAGCTGAGAATTCGCCCCAGGTTGTAGGCCAGCAATAGTCGAAAGCGTCGGCTGCGTTGTTCCTTGGGGATCGCCAGGGTCAACGCGCCCATCAAGCCGCCGCACATGCCCAGGCAATGCCCGCCGCCGAGCAGACCGAGGATCAGCGCAGACAGCAACAGTGGCGCCAATTCAAGCATGGGGCGGCGCCTTGTCGTCCGGTTTGGCCGGATGGCCGCTGGCCTCGTCGACCGCTGCCTTGTGGTTCGGGTCCTGATCGTCGAACAGAATGCTGTGGGCCGGGCCGTCGAGGTCGTCGTACTGACCGCTGTCGACCGCCCAGAAGAAGATATAGATAGCGATGGCCACGATCAGCAGCGCGGCCGGGATCATCACGTAGAGAGCTGGCATCTGGACTCCATGCCCGCGCGGCTCAGGCCGGCAGCGGGCGGGTTTCTGGCGTGGTGCCGGCAGCCGGCGCGCTCGGCAGGCGAGTCAGGCGCAGGGCATTCAGCACCACGGTCAACGAACTGATCGACATGCCGACCGCGGCCCATACCGGAGTGATCCAGCCAAGGGCAGCGAACGGCAGCATGAGGCCATTGTACAGCGCTGCCCACAGCAAGTTCTCGATGATGACCCGACGGGTACGACGAGCCAGGCTGAAGGCTTGCACCAGCGCGTCGAGTCGGTTCGACAGCAGCACCGCGTCGGCACTGGTTTTCGCCAGATCGGTGGCCGACCCCATCGCCACGCTGATGTCGGCGGCGGCCAGCACCGGCACATCGTTGACCCCGTCACCGAGCATCAACACCTTGCGGCCTTCCTTGTGCAGCTGTTGCAGCACCTGCAGTTTATCGTCCGGACGCAAACCGCCACGGGCCTCGTCGATGCCCAATTCGGCAGCGACGCTGGCGACCATCGGGGAGCTGTCGCCGGACAGCAGCAACGTGCGCCAGCCGCGAGCCTTGCAGGCCGCCAGCAGGGCGGGTGTGTCGGCGCGTAAACGGTCATCGAGTACGAACCATGCCAGCGGCCCTTGGCTGTCGCCGAGCAACAGCCATTGGCCGGGTTCATCGGGCATTACTGGCGTTTGAGCGCCGCTGAGTTCGCAGACAAACCCTGGCTGGCCAATGCGCAGGCGTTGTGCGCCGACCAACCCCTCCAGACCCAGGCCCGGCGTGCTGTGAACTTCTTCGGCGGCCAGCGGTGCGCGGCCAAAGGCTCGGGCGATCGGGTGCTCGGAACGGTTTTCCAGGGCGGCGGCGAGGCTCAGGCATTGATCGCTGGTCAGGGCCCCAAGCGGCCGGATCGAACGCAAGGCCAGGCGACCTTCGGTGAGGGTGCCGGTCTTGTCGAAAATCACCGTGTCGATCTGGTTCAGGCCTTCCAGCACATGGCCGCGCGTCAACAACAGACCGAGCTTGTGCAGCGTGCCGGTGGCGGCGGTGAGGGCGGTTGGAGTGGCCAGTGACAAGGCGCATGGGCACGTGGCAACGAGCATCGCCAGGACAATCCAGAAGGCTCGCGAAGAGTCCAGTTCCCACCACAGCAGGCCAATGGCGGCCACCGCGATAAGTGACAACAGCAAAAACCATTGGGCGGCGCGGTCGGCGATTTCCGCCAGTCTTGGCTTTTCGGCCTGGGCGCGATCCAGCAGGCGGACGATGGCCGACAGTCGCGTGTCCTGCCCCAGCGCCAGGACTTCCACGGTCAGCGCACCTTCGACGTTCAAGGTGCCGGCGGTGACGGCATCGCCCGGGGTCCGTGGTTGTGGCAAGTATTCGCCGGTGAGCAGGGATTCGTCGATGCTTGATTGACCGTCGAGGATCTTGCCGTCGGCCGGCAGAATCGAACCGGGATGTACCAGCACCTGATCGCCCACGCGCAACTCGCTGAGCAGAATCCGCTCGCTCTGGCCATCGGCACCCAGCCGCAGGCAGGAAGCGGGCAACAGATTGACCAGCTGTGCGGTCGCGGCAGCGGTGCGTTCCCGGGCGCGACGTTCCAGATAACGCCCGGCCAGCAGGAATAGCGCAAACATCCCTACCGCATCGAAATACAGCTCGCCGACCCCGGTGATCGAGGTCCAGATCCCGGCGATATAGGCACTGCCGATCGCCAGCGACACCGAAACGTCCATGGTCAGGTGACGGGTGCGCAAGTCGCGCATCGCGCCTTTGAAGAATGGTGCGCAGCTGTAGAACACGATCGGGGTGGTCAGAAACAGCGCGACCCAGCGCAGGATGGTGTGCAGTTCGGGGCTGAGGTCAATGTTGAATTCCGGCCAGGTGGCCATGGTTGCCATCATCGCCTGGAACCACAGCAGCCCGGCGACCCCGAGTTGGCGCAAGGCCAGGCGGTTTTCGCTGGCCAGTTGTTCACTGGCGCGGTCGGCCTGATAAGGGTGGGCGGCGTAACCGATGTGACGCAATTCGCTGAGCACCTGACTCAATGGTAATTGCGCGTCGGCCCAGCGCACGTGCAGGCGATGGTTGGACAGGTTCAAGCGTGCTTCGGCCACCGCTGGCAAGGCACGCAGGTGTTTCTCGATCAACCAGCCGCAGGCGGCGCAACTGATGCCTTCCATCAACAGGGTGGTTTCGGCGAGTTCGCCTTCGTGGCGGACAAAGGGTTGTTGCACATCGGCGCGGTCGTACAGCGCCAGTTCATCCACCAACTGCACTGGCAGCGCTTCGGGGTTGGCCGATGACTCGCTGCGATGCTGGTAATAGGTTTCCAGTCCGCCGGCCACGATGGCCTCGGCCACTGCCTGGCAACCCGGGCAGCAGAACTCGCGGGTATCCCCGAGGACGGCGGCGGTGAAGCGACTGCCGGCCGGGACGGGCAGAGCGCAGTGGTAGCAGGGGGTTGGACTGGTCATGGGGCGTGTTCCGATGATCGTTCCCACGCTCTGCGTGGGAATGCCTCCCCGGACGCTCCGCGTCCGCTTCGGCTGGGACGCGGAGCGTCCCTGGCTGAGTTCCCACGCAGAGCGTGGGAACGATCAGGGTAAGGCTTATTTTTTCAGGTCTTCCGCACCCTGCAATGGCTCATCACCCAGCAGCAGATCCTTGTCATGGCTGACCTGTTCTTCTTCGAACATGCGCCAGGTCTTGTCGTCCTGAACGCCCAGCAGTTCTACAAAGCGGCGACCGTCGACCTTGTCGTTCAACTGGCCAATGTAGCGGCCCTGTTCGGTTTCGCTGCGGGCCAGGGTGATCTTGCGATCTTTCTCCGGCTGGGTTGGCGAAATCAGGTTCAGCTCAAGGGTTTTCGGCTGGCTGTTACCGCTCAGGCGCAGGTCGACTTCGCCGGTCACGTCGTCCAGATGAACGCTGGCGCGCAGCAACAGGGTCTGCGCCAGCAGCTCACGGTCGAGGGAGCGGTTGATGCCCTTGCCGGCCTCGTAATAGTTGTCGTTGACCAGGTTGTCCGGGTTGTTCACCGCGATGGTCACCATCGACAGGGTCAAGGTCACTGAGCAGGCCAGGATGGCGATGATGATCCACGGCCAAAGGTGCTTGTACCAGGGACTTGCGGCAGTTGCTGCGGGCATGATCACTTCTCTCAACGAATTTGTGGGCCGATGAATCGGCTCTTGGCTTCAACGTGGACGTTGGCGTCGTCAGCGTCCTTGAGGATGAATGTCACCTCGTTGGTGCTCGACGGCAGTTGTTCCGGTGCGCTGGACAGTTCGACCGGCTGACTGAAAATCTCCCCGGCGGCGACCTTGATCTCGCGCTTGCCTTGCAGCTTGAGGTCCGGCAGGCCTTTGGCTTCCAGCACATACGTGTGGTCGTGCTGGTCCTTGTTCATGATCTTCAGGCTGTAGACGTTTTCGATCCGGCCTTCGGCGTTCTCGCGGTACAACACCCGGTCTTTACTGACATCGAAGCCGACTAGCGAGCGCATGAAGAATGCAGTCACCAGCAACGCGATCATCGCCAATAGCACCGTGGCATAGCCAATCAGGCGTGGACGCAGTTTATTGGTTTTTTGCCCCGACAGGTTGTGCTCGGTGGTGTAGCTGATCAGGCCGCGCGGGTAATCCATCTTGTCCATGATGCTGTCGCAGGCGTCGATGCACGCCGCGCAGCCGATGCATTCGACTTGCAGGCCGTCGCGGATGTCGATACCGGTGGGGCAGACCTGGACGCACATGGTGCAGTCGATGCAGTCACCCAGGCCCTGCGCCTTGTAATCAATGCCTTTCTTGCGCGGCCCACGGCTTTCGCCACGACGCGGGTCGTAGGAGACGATCAGCGTGTCCTTGTCGAACATCACGCTCTGGAAGCGTGCGTACGGGCACATGTAAATACACACCTGCTCGCGCAACCAGCCGGCGTTGCCGTAGGTGGCTAGGGTGAAGAACCCGACCCAGAAATACGACCAGCCATCAGCCTGGCCGGTGAAGAACTCGATCACCAGTTCGCGAATCGGTGAGAAGTAACCGACGAAGGTCATGCCGGTCACGAAGCCGATCAGCAGCCACATTGTGTGCTTGCTGAACTTGCGCAGGAATTTGTTGGCACTCATCGGTGCCTTGTCGAGCTTGATGCGCTGGTTGCGATCGCCTTCGGTGACTTTTTCGCACCACATGAAAATCCAGGTCCAGACGCTTTGCGGGCAGGTGTAGCCGCACCAGACGCGACCGGCGTACACGGTAATGAAGAACAGGCCGAAGGCACTGATGATTAAAATCCCTGAAAGCAGGATGAAATCCTGAGGCCAGAAGGTCGCGCCGAAAATGAAGAATTTACGTTCCGGCAGGTTCCACCAGACGGCCTGATGGCCGCCCCAGTTCAGCCACACCGTGCCGAAATACAACAGAAACAGCCCGGCACCGCCAATCATCCGCAGGTTGCGGAACAGGCCGGTGAAGGCGCGGGTGTAGATCTTTTCTCGAGAGGCGTAGAGGTCGACGCTGTTGTTCGCGTTCTTGGCAGGCGGAGTGACGTCGTGTACCGGAATCTGATTGCTCATCATTGCATCCCACGGCAGTGGAAAAATGCCCCGGTCAGTACGTGCCAACCGCGGTCAAAAAGAGGTGTTGCAGTGGCGCAATGATACGCCTGTAGCTCTAGCACAAGGGTGCGACCTTTGGTCGCGTTGGGGGAAATCAATTGATGGTGTAATGACTTGAATCAATTGACTTGTGAATTATGGACGGTTTTGCAGGGGCAGCGAACTCATTCGTCCCATGGATTGATCAGTGCCACACCGCTGGATTGAAAATCGCTGATGTTTCGGGTGACCACCGTAAGGCCATGAACCAGTGCAGTTGCTGCGATCAGGGCGTCGCTTTCATTGGCACGATCCGGAACATGCAAGCTGGCACAGCGCAGTGCCACGGCGGCATCGACCGGCAAGATTCTGGCATCGAAGGCCGGTATCACATGGCGCTTCAGCCAGGTGCGCAATACCTTTCCCTGAACGGGGTCACGACGCTCCATTCGAAGAACCCCTGTCTCCAGTTCCTTCAAAGTAATGGCCGAAATAAACAGGCGTGGTGCAATAACACTTTTGGCCCAGGCGACGACATTCGCGTCAGCCTGAGGTTTGCGCAGTTCAGAAATCACGTTGGTGTCGAGTAGAAACATCAGGACAGATCCACGGGTCGATGAGTGATGACGGCACGCTCGGTTTCAAATTCGATGTCTGCCGCTTCTGGCATCACCAACAGGTCGACGATGTTGGCGTTTATGCCGGTCAGTTTTTGGTACTCCTCAATGCTTAGCAGTACGTGAGCAGGCTTGCCACGGTCGGTGATGATAACCGGCCCATGACGGGTGGCTTTTTTGGCACTACTTGTGTCCTGGTTGAATTCACGACTGGAAATGGTGGTGATGGCCATCATGCGTAGGCTCCTGCAAAAGCATCGATGTAGGAACGTTACTACTTGACTGAGGGGCTCGCAACCTTGTTGGGGGACCGTCGGTCGCAGCGGTGCATCTGGCTATCTCCGATAGCGCACTAATGAGCTCGCGGGAAACATCAACTATTGATATTGAAGCGATAGACATTTGTTTTGATTTCTAAGTTGTCATAACTTGCTCGGGCAAGACGGTGTGTCTTGTACCTAACTTCAATAGAGATGGATTTCTATGCTTCTTGATAATAAAGTCAATGCGCTATTAGGCGCATTGTTATGTGTCGCTACGTTTGGTGCGCATTCGGCAGATAATAACCTGCCCCGGCATTTAGTGTTTACCTCGGATCCTCAGTATCCATGGACTGAAAGTTCCGACCATGGGTGGGATGAAACAACCGCGGAGAAGGAACAGCGTTCAAAGTGGCTGATTGAGACCCAATATTCCGATGTCGCCAGCTTCAGGCGTAATCATTCTGTTGACCCGGCACACATTCCGGTCATGGTAAACGGCGACATGACCGCTTTCGGGCACGGCTACCAGCGTGACATGATCCGGTCGATACTGGATAAGCAGCTGGGGGGTGTTTATGACTATGGCCTGGGGAATCATGATTATGAAAACAATGTCGATGATTGTTTTTTGAATAATTGTGCGGCCGGCAGTATTGTTGATTTCAAGAATCGTTACTTGGGTAAGTTGGCGGCGTTGGATATGCGAGTATCGGATGAAGGTGCTGTCAAAAAAGGTATTTTCGGTAGCCTTGCTTATTCCAAGGACTTTGGTGATGTACACATTGTTCAATTACATAATGAGCCCACCTATACCGCCGGGTTTACCGCCTGGGATTGGGGAGTGCCCACGGGTTACCAGATTTCCGAGTCTCTGGATTGGCTGGAGGAAGATCTGAAACGCGCACGTGAGAGCGCAAAGATCATTCTTCTGAATATGCACAAGCCGGATCGCTGGAAGGGCAGTACCGAACAGATTGCCCGGTTCAAGGCCATAATCGAGCGATACAAGGTAACGGCGGTGTTTGCCGGGCATTTGCATACCGAACCCGGGAGTTACTACGGATGGAACAAACGGGATTACTTCGGGGATGTGCCGGTATTCTTGAGCGGTGGGGCGTCGAACCAGACCTACCTGATCGCCGATATGTCCACGGATCGCAAAACGTTGAAGGTGTTTCAGGTCAACCAGAATAACTGGCCAAGCCGCAAAGAGATCCAGACGGTTGAGGTTCGATAACCTGCGATTATCCAGTTGAAACGAAAACGGCCCCGTCATCTGACGGGGCCGTTTTTTGTCAAGCGTTTGCCTTACTTGGCATCTGCGTCCGCTGCCTTCTCACCGTGAGAGAGGCTGTAGACGTAAGCCGCCAGCAGGTGAACCTTGTCGTTGCCTTGCAGCTGTTCTTGCGCAGGCATCTGGCCCTGACGGCCGTAACGGATGGTCTGCTGCAGTTGAGCGAAGCTCGAACCGTAGATGAACCCGGCTGGGTGGGTCAGGTCAGGGGCGCCCATGGCTGGGGTGCCTTTGCCTGCTGGACCGTGGCACGCCACGCAGTTGGCGGCGAACAGTTTCTGGCCGGCAACCGGATCGGCCTTGGTGCCTTCCGGCAGCTTGCGACCATCCAGGTTGGTCAGCACGAACGCGGCAACGTCAGCAACACCTTGTTCGCCGATCACTGCAGCCCAGGCCGGCATCACGGCATGACGACCGCCCATGATGGTGGTCTTGATGGTTGCCGCATCACCGCCCCAGCGCCAGTCAGCGTCGGTCAGGTTAGGGAAGCCATAGGCACCTTTGGCGTCGGAACCGTGGCAGACCGAGCAGTTGGAGGCGAACAAGCGGCCACCCATCTTCAGGGCTTGCGGGTCTTTGGCGACTTCTTCGATCGGCATGGAGGCAAACTTGGCGAAGATCGGGCCGAACTTGGCGTCCGACCTGAGCATTTCCTTCTCCCACTCGTGAACGCCGGTCCAGCCAGTCTGGCCGTTGGCGAACGCGGTCTGCTTCTCGTTATCGAGGTAGTTGTAACCCGGCAACAGGCCTTTCCAGTTACCCAGGCCCGGGTACAGCACCAGATAGCCGAGGGCGAAGATAATGGTGCCCACGAACAGCATGAACCACCATTTCGGCAGCGGGTTGTCATACTCCTCGATCCCGTCGAAGGAGTGGCCGACCGTTTCATCGGTGGATTCGCTGCGCTGGCCCTTGCGGGTGGACAGCAGCAGCCAGGTCAGGGCGAAGATGGTGCCGAGACTGAGGACTGTGACGTACAGACTCCAGAACGTAGTCATTCTTTGTTACTCCTAGAAGCTTGCTCGACGTGCTTGATGGCTTCGGGATCATCCGCGAAAGGCAGCAAGGTCGCGTCTTCAAACTCCGACTTGCGCTTGGGGCTGAACACCCACAGCGCCAGACCGATGAAGGCCACCATCACAACAACGGTGCCCAGGCCACGAATCATCCCGATATCCATCTAAATCACCGTTTGCTTTTGATGATGGTGCCCAGGCCTTGCAGATAGGCCACCAGCGCGTCCATTTCGGTTTTGCCCTTCACAGCATCCTTGGCACCGGCGATGTCTTCGTCGGTGTAAGGGACGCCGAGCGTGCGCAAGACTTCCATTTTCTTGGCGGTGTCTTTGCCGTCGAGCTTGTTTTCCACGAGGAACGGGTAAGCCGGCATTTTCGACTCAGGCACTACGTTGCGCGGGTTGTACAAGTGCGCACGCTGCCAGTCATCGGAGTAACGACCGCCGACACGGGCCAGGTCCGGACCGGTACGCTTGGAACCCCACAGGAACGGGTGGTCCCAAACGCTTTCACCGGCGACCGAGTAGTGGCCGTAACGTTCGGTTTCAGCACGGAACGGGCGGATCATCTGCGAGTGGCAGCCGACACAACCGTTGGCGATGTAAACGTCGCGGCCTTCCAGTTCAAGGGCGGTGCGTGGCTTCATGCCCTCGACCGGCTTGTTGGTGACGTCCTGGAAAAACAGCGGAACGATTTGAGTCAGGCCGCCGACGCTGACGGCGATAACCATGAAGAAGGCCAGCAGGCCAATATTCTTCTCGACTGCTTCATGCTTCATCAGTGAGCTCCAACTACAGCAATCTGTTCAGCAGCTTTGGCTTCAGCCGGGTTCGAGGCACGTACGGTACGCCATACGTTGTAGGCCATGAACAGCATGCCGCTGGCGAAGAACGCACCGCCCAGGGCGCGAACGATGAAGCCAGGGTGGCTGGCTTGCAGCGCTTCAACGAACGAGTAGGTGAGGGTGCCGTCGTCGTTGATTGCACGCCACATCAGGCCCTGGGTGATGCCGTTGACCCACATCGAAGCGATGTACAGAACGGTACCGATGGTCGCGAGCCAGAAGTGCGTGTTGATCAGGGCGATGCTGTGCATCTGCGCACGACCGAACAGTTTCGGGATCATGTGGTAGATCGCGCCGATCGAAATCATCGCTACCCAGCCCAAGGCACCGGCGTGTACGTGGCCGATAGTCCAGTCGGTGTAGTGCGACAGCGAGTTGACGGTCTTGATGGCCATCATCGGGCCTTCGAAGGTCGACATGCCGTAGAACGCCAGCGATACCACGAGGAAACGCAGGATCGGGTCGGTGCGCAGCTTATGCCAGGCGCCCGACAGGGTCATCATGCCGTTGATCATGCCGCCCCAGCTTGGTGCCAGCAGGATAATCGACATCGCCATGCCCAGGGACTGAGCCCAGTCCGGCAGCGCGGTGTAGTGCAGGTGGTGCGGACCGGCCCAGATGTACAGGGTGATCAGCGCCCAGAAGTGCACGATCGACAGACGATAAGAGTAGATCGGACGCTCGGCCTGCTTCGGAACGAAGTAGTACATCATCCCCAGGAAGCCGGTGGTCAGGAAGAAGCCCACGGCGTTGTGGCCGTACCACCACTGGATCATCGCATCAGTCGCACCCGAGTAAGCCGAGTAGGACTTGAAGAAACTGACCGGCAGGGACGCGTGGTTGACGATGTGCAGCATCGCGGTCACGACGATGAAGGCACCGTAGAACCAGTTACCGACATAAATGTGCTTGGTCTTGCGCTTGACGATGGTGCCGAAGAACACCAGACCGTAGGTGACCCAGACAATGGCCAGCAGAATAGCCAGAGGCCATTCCAGTTCCGCGTATTCCTTGGTGGTAGTGAAACCCATCGGCAAGGTAACGATCGCGCCGACGATCACCGCTTGCCAACCCCAGAAGGTGAAGGCCGCGAGGCTGTCGGAAATCAGTCGCGTTTGGCAGGTTCGCTGCACGACGTAATAGGAAGTGGCAAACAGAGCACAACCACCGAAGGCGAAAATCACCAGGTTGGTGTGCAGCGGGCGCAGGCGTCCAAAGCTCGTCCATGCCAGACCGAAGTTCAACTCCGGCCAGACCAGTTGCGAGGCGATGAAGACACCGAGCCCCATGCCAAGGATCCCCCAGACCACCGTCATGATGGCGAACTGGCGGACTACCTTATAGTTATAAGCAGTCGGACTGATTGCTGTGCTCATTCTAAGGTTCCACGGTTTGGGTGTTTTATTAGGAGTAAAAATCGGCCGCAAGTATGTAGAAAGCGGGGGGTCATTGCAACGCGCCATGACGTGGGTCAATGCTTTCAAAAGCTGATTCTGCGGCCTTTCCATGCGCCGCGTAAGGACAAAATTGCCCTCGGACAAAATGTCGCAACGGATGAAAGAGGCGAGGGGTTCAGGTCAGTTGTAACGGGGTATGTTCAAACACGACGATCGGGTAACAGAGGGCAACGGGGACGATAGCCGGTGTCTACCAGCCTTTGCGGCCTGTCATCGAGCAAATTCGTCGAACACATCGGGTTGAATCGACCTGGAACCGACGCTGGCCAGTCCGCATCGCAGGGAAGCTTAGACCCGAATCCGGCGAACCGAAAGGAAGACCAAGGGAGGGTGCGACAATGCGTCGCAAAGGGGCAGGGAACTGCCGCATCCGGGTGAATGCGGCAGCAGAGCGGACGAGATTTATTCGCTTTTGCCTTCAGCCTGCAAACGCTCGGTGCTCAGCCCCTGAGACAGGCTGTACACGTAAGCGGCCAGCAATTGCACCTTGTCGTTGCCGAGCAGTTCGTTCTGCGCCGGCATATGGCCCTGGCGGCCATGACGAATCGTTTGTTGCAGTTGCGCCAGGCTTGTACCGTAGATAAATCCGGCCGGTTGCGTCAGATTCGGCGCTCCCATGGCTTCAGTGCCCTGGCCGTTTGCCCCATGACAGGCTACGCACATAGTGCTGAACGCTTGCTGTCCGGCATGCAGGTCGGCACCGTTGTCGGCAGGCAAGGGGAGGCCGGCCAGTTCATGACGCACATAAGCTGCGACGTTCTTCACGCCGGCGTCGCCGAGGATTTCTCCCCAGGCCGGCATCGCGGCCATGCGACCCCCCATGATTGTGGTTTTGATCATTTCGGCATCGCCGCCCCAGCGCCAGTTGCTGTCGGCCAGGTTCGGGAAACCAAACGCGCCTTTGGCATCCGAGCCGTGGCACACCGAGCAATTGGACGCAAACAGGCGACCGCCCATTTTCAGTGCTAGCGGATCCTTGGCTACTTCTTCGATGGGCATGGCGGCAAATTTGGCGAAGATCGGCCCGAACTTCGCGTCAGCCTTGTTCATCTCCTTTTCCCATTCGTGGACACCGGTCCAGCCGTTCTCATAACCGGGCAATATGCCTTTCCAGTTGCCCAGGCCCGGGTAAAGCACCAGATAACCGACGGCAAATACCAAGGTTGCGGCGAACAGCATGAACCACCACTGCGGCAGCGGGTTGTCGTACTCCTCGATGCCGTCGAAACTGTGGCCCATGGTCTGGTCAGTGCTGCCCTTGGTTTCCCCTCGGCGTGTACCGATCAGCAACCAGGTCAGGCCGATCAGGCTGCCGATGGTCAGTACGCAGATCCACGTACTCCAGAAGGTGGTCATGGCCGGGTACTCCTTGCGGCAGATTCTTGTTGGGTGCTGTTTTCCGATTGCGGCTCGTCGGCGAACGGCAGCAGGCGCGCTTCGGCGAATTCCGGATTGCGCTTGCTGTTGAACACCCACAGCGTCAGGCCGACGAAGGCCACGAACACCACGACCGTGCCCAGGCCGCGGATCATTCCACTGCTCATTTCGCTTACTATTTCAAAGGGCATGGACATGGCTCACCTCTTGCTCTTGATGGCAGTGCCGAGCACTTGCAGGTAGGCGACCAGCGCGTCCATTTCGGTTTTGCCCTGGAGCGAGGCGACTGAGCCTGCGATGTCGTCGTCGGTGTACGGCACGCCGAGGGTGCGCATGGCGCGGATTTTGGTTTGGGTGTGGCTGCTATCGACCTTGTTGTCGACCAGCCACGGGTAGGCCGGCATCTTCGATTCCGGCACCACGTTGCGCGGGTTGTACAAGTGCGCGCGGTGCCAGTCTTCGGAGTAGCGACCGCCGACGCGCGCCAGGTCCGGCCCGGTACGCTTGGAGCCCCAAAGGAACGGGTGATCCCAGACACTTTCCCCGGCCACGGAGTAGTGGCCATAGCGCTCGGTTTCGGCGCGGAACGGCCGGATCATCTGCGAATGACAGCCGACGCAGCCTTCGCGGATATAGATGTCGCGACCTTCCAGTTGCAACGCGGTGTAGGGCTTCATGCCTTCCACCGGTTTATTGGTCACGTCCTGGAAGAACAGCGGGACGATCTGGGTCAGGCCGCCGATGCTCACGGCCAGCACCATCAGCAGCATCAGCAGGCCGACGTTTTTCTCGATCGTTTCGTGTTTCATGGCGGCCTCCTCAGGCGATCTGCGCAGCAGCGGCGACTTCGGCAGGCTGCGAGGCCCGCACGGTGCGCCAAGTGTTGTAGGCCATCAGGAACATGCCACTGAGGAAGATCGCGCCGCCCACCAGTCGCACGACGAAGCCTGGGTGGCTGGCCACCAGGGTTTCGACGAAGGAATAGGTCAGCGTGCCGTCCTCGTTGACGGCGCGCCACATCAGGCCTTGGGCGATGCCGTTAACCCACATCGAGGCGATGTACAGCACGGTGCCGATGGTCGCGAGCCAGAAGTGCGCGTTGATCAGGCCGATGCTGTGCATCTGTGTGCGACCGAAGATTTTCGGAATCATGTGGTACAGCGCACCGATGGAAATCATCGCCACCCAGCCGAGCGCGCCAGCGTGAACGTGGCCAATGGTCCAGTCGGTGTAGTGAGAGAGGGCGTTGACCGTCTTGATCGCCATCATCGGCCCTTCGAAGGTCGACATGCCGTAGAACGCCAGCGACACCACGAGGAAGCGCAGGATCGGGTCGCTGCGCAACTTATGCCAGGCGCCCGAGAGCGTCATCATGCCGTTGATCATCCCGCCCCAGCTCGGCGCCAGCAGGATCAGCGACATCACCATGCCCAACGACTGCGCCCAGTCCGGCAGCGCGGTGTAGTGCAAGTGGTGCGGGCCGGCCCAGATGTACAGGGTGATCAGCGCCCAGAAGTGCACGATGGACAGGCGATAGGAATACACCGGGCGCTCGGCCTGTTTCGGCACGAAGTAGTACATCATCCCGAGGAAACCGGCGGTGAGGAAAAAACCTACGGCGTTGTGTCCATACCACCACTGCACCATGGCATCGGTCGCACCGGCGTACACCGAGTAGGACTTGGTGAAACTCACCGGCAGCTCAAGGTTGTTGACGATGTGCAGGATCGCCACGGTGATGATGAATCCACCGAAGAACCAGTTACCGACATAGATGTGTTTGGTCTTGCGCTGCATGATCGTGCCGAAAAACACGACGGCATAGGCCACCCAGACGACGGTGATCAGGATGTCGATCGGCCATTCCAGTTCGGCGTATTCCTTGGAACTTGTGTAACCCAGTGGCAGGCTGATGGCCGCCAAGAGAATCACAAGCTGCCAGCCCCAGAAGCAGAACGCGGCGATTTTCGGTGCGAACAATCGGGTCTGGCAGGTGCGTTGTACCGAGTAGAACGAACTGGCGAACAGGGCGCAACCGCCGAAAGCGAAGATCACCGCGTTAGTGTGCAGCGGGCGCAAACGGCCGAAGCTGGTCCACGGCAGGTTGAAGTTGAGTTCAGGCCAGACCAATTGGGCGGCGAGAAAAACCCCGAGCCCCATGCCGACGATGCCCCACACCACCGTCATAATGGCGAATTGGCGGACCACCTTGTAGTTGTAGGCGGTACTGATAGAAGTGTTCATGGTTCCCCATCCACGGTTCAGCCGAAGTGAGAACGTTTGCGCGAGGCAACGCTCCCTTCGCCTGGAGTTATAGGCAGACTAAAAGCGAGGCAAGCATGGACAAAGAGCACAAGGCCAGTATTGACGGGGATCAATGGGCGCAGTGCGTGCGGGATCATGGATGGTTGTGGAATGCCGCCTCAGTGCCGGCCTCGGCGACACTGATTCTCGCTCACGGAGCCGGTGCGCCGATGGACAGCGGCTGGATGAGCGACATGGCTGCGCGCCTTGCCACGCATGGGGTCAACGTGTTGCGTTTCGAGTTTCCCTATATGGCGCAGCGACGTATCGATGGCGGTAAACGCCCCCCGAACCCTGCACCCAAACTGCAGGAATGCTGGCGTGAGGTGTATGTCGTGGTGCGACGCCATGTCGCTGGGCACCTGGCCATTGGCGGCAAGTCCATGGGCGGGCGAATGGCGAGTTTGTTGGCTGATGAGTTGGGCGCGGATGCACTGGTGTGCCTGGGGTATCCGTTTTATGCGGTGGGCAAACCAGAGAAGCCGCGGGTCGAGCATCTGGCGGGGTTGAAGACTCGCACGTTGATTGTGCAGGGTGAGCGGGATGCGTTGGGTAATCGGGCGGCGGTTGAGGCTTACACGCTGGCGCCGAGTATCGAGGTGTTCTGGTTGGCGGCAGGGGATCATGATTTGAAGCCGTTGAAGGCTTCGGGGTTTACGCATGAGCAGCATCTGGATGCGACAGCCAGGAAGGTTGCTGAGTTTTTGTGAGAAGCAAGATCAAAAGATCGCAGCCTTCGGCAGCTCCTACAGGGTGTACGCCGTTCAAATGTAGGAGCTGGCGCAGCCTGCGATCTTTTGACGTTGTTGTCAGCGGTTAAACCGCTCCACCAACGAATACTGGGTATTCGCCGTCTTGGTCAGTTCTTCACTCAGCAGCGCCGAGTGCTGTGCCTGTTCCGAGGTCTGGTCAGCCAGTTGTGAGATGTTGCTGATGTTGCGGCTGATTTCTTCGGCGACGGCGCTTTGCTCTTCGGTGGCGGCAGCGATCTGGGTGGTCATGTCGGTGATGTTGGCCACCGCTTCGCTGATACCTACCAGAGCCTGGTCCGCTTCCAACACCCGGGCCACACCTTCTTCGGCCTGACGATGCCCGGTTTCCATGGTTTGCACCGCGGTGCTGGCTGTTTGCTGCAGTTTGGCGATCAGGGCGTGAATCTGCCCGGTGGATTCGCTGGTGCGTTGCGCCAATTGGCGTACTTCGTCGGCCACCACCGCAAAACCACGGCCCATCTCGCCGGCACGCGCGGCTTCAATCGCAGCGTTCAAGGCCAGCAGGTTGGTCTGGTCGGCGATGCCTTTGATCACATCGACCACGCCGCCAATTTCGTCGCTGTCCTTGGCCAGTTGCGTCACCGTCAGGCCGGTTTCACCGACCACCACCGACAGACGCTGAATGGCTTCGCGGGTTTCCCCAGCGATGTCACGACCGCGACCGGTCAGGCGATTGGCTTCCTGAGTGGCGTCAGCAGTGCGCTGCACGTGGCTGGCGACTTCCTGAGTGGTGGCAGCCATCTGATTCACAGCGGTCGCCACTTGCTCGGTTTCGACGCGTTGACGTTCCAGGCCGCTTGAGCTGTTGTGGGCCAGGGCGTCGGACTGTTTCGCTTGTTCGGTCAGGTGTTCGGCAGTGTCCTGCAAACGGGTCAAACAGGTTTTCAGGCGTGCTTCCTGACTGAGGATCGACATCTCCAGGCGTGCCTGGGCACCGCGGCTGTCGGTGTACATCTGTGCGATCAGCGGGTCGGACGTGGTCTGTTCGGCCAGACGCAGCAAACGCTTGATACCGCGCTGTTGCCAGCTCAAACCCATCAAGCCCAACGGCACCGAAAGGCCGGCGGCGAGGGCGAAGCCCCATTGAGATGTCAGGGTAGCGCCGATCATGAAGCTCAGTTGGCTGACAAGAATGAACGGTAGCCAGTCCTGAAGCACCGGCAGCCATTTGTCTGTAGAGGGAACCGCAGACTTGCCCTGGTTGATGCGTTGGTAGAGCGCTTCGGCGCGGCGGATCTGTTCGGCGGTGGGTTTGATCCGCACCGACTCGTAACCGATCACCTGATTGCCGTCGAACACCGGTGTGACATAGGCGTTAACCCAGTAGTGGTCACCGGTCTTGCAGCGATTCTTGACAATGCCCATCCATGGCAAGCCTTGTTTCAGTGTGCCCCACATGTGCGCGAACACCGCAGCCGGGACGTCGGGGTGACGGACCAGGTTATGCGGCGCACGGATCAGTTCCTCACGAGAAAACCCGCTGATTTCGACGAAAGCGTCGTTGCAGTAGGTGATCACGCCCTTGGCATCGGTGGTGGAAATCAACCGTTGCTGAGCGGGGAAGGTCCGTTCGCGTTGTGTAATGGGCTGGTTGTTACGCATGGCTTTTTCGATCCGCAAGGCTTTGAGAGGTTGTCGGCATCGTCAGGTATTTATTGAAATGTTTTTTTCATTTATCAGTAACGCGTCGCAAAACGACCGTTGCGTCAGCCAGCGAGCATCGGATAAGTGAACAGCCCGAAATGCAACAAATTCAAACCAAAATGCGTGGCGATGGCCGCACCCAATCCGCCGAAACGGTAGGCGAGGCCATAACCGACACCGGCCAGGCTCGCCAACAACATCCATTGCCAGCCAGCGCCCAGATGAACGAGGCCGAACAGCATTGAGGCGAGCAACAAGGCAAGATTTTCGCCATAAGGCAGGTGTTTGAACTGCCGACTCAGGCCGCCCTGGATGTAGCCGCGAAACAACGCTTCTTCCACCAGCGTCACCAGCAACAGATTGTTCAGCACCCACAACCAGGCTTGATCCGGCCATTTCGGGGCCCAACTGATCACGCCCAGCAACAGCGCGCCACCCAAGGCCAGCACGGCGCTTACGGTAAGGGCGAGGGCGGTGGCATAAACGGACAATCGCAGCGAGCGCCGGCCGACAATCCATGGACAAACCAGTAATAGCCAGAAGCCGATCAGCGGTTTGTCCTGATTCAGGTACATCGCAAATGGCACGGCATCGTCGGTGAAACGCTGGGGATCAATGGCGCGACCGTTGTAGAAACCGGGAAGCCAGTGCATTGCCAGTGCCACTGCCAGGAAGATATACAAACCGTGGCCGAGGAAGCGGCCGATGGGAATCTGTTGTTGGCGAACGGCGAAACCGGCAAACAGCAGCAACGCGAAAGAGATAGCGGCCAGCCAGCCGAGTTGGCCGTAGATCAAAGCCAGGCCATAGCCCATGGAGAGAAGTGCCAGATAAGTCCATGGCAGAGCAATCATGTGGAGTCCTTTTGAGCGGAGGAGCCTATTCGGGCCCCAAGATCGCAGCCTTCGGCAGCTCCCACAGGGGAAATGCAATCCAATGTAGGAGCTGCCGAAGGCTGCGATCTTTTTGGGGGGCGCGCGATTATAGAGACGCACACCGCGTAAACAAAAACACCGCCCGAAGGCGGTGTCGTTGTCAGCAGGTTGTTACGAGGCAATTAATTGCCGCAACACGTAATGCAAAATCCCTCCGGCCTTGAAGTACTCCACCTCATTGAGGGTATCGATCCGGCACAACACCTCAATTTTTTCCTTGCTGCTGTCTTCACGGGTGACGACCAGCGTCAGGTTCATCCGCGGAGTCAGTTCGACGCCCGTCAGGCCAAGGATGTCCAGGGTTTCCTTGCCGGTGAGGTTCAGGCTCTTGCGGTTCTGATCCAGCTTGAACTGCAACGGCAACACGCCCATGCCCACCAGATTGGAACGGTGAATCCGCTCGAAGCTTTCCGCGATCACGGCTTTGACCCCCAGCAGATTGGTGCCCTTGGCCGCCCAGTCGCGGCTCGAGCCGGTGCCATATTCTTGCCCGGCGATCACCACCAGCGGCGTACCCGACGCCTGGTAACGCATGGCCGCGTCGTAGATCGGCAGCTTCTCCCCGGTCGGAATATAAATCGTGTTGCCGCCTTCTTCGCCGCCGAGCATCTCGTTGCGAATCCGGATGTTGGCGAAGGTGCCGCGCATCATCACTTGATGGTTGCCGCGACGGGAGCCGTAGGAGTTGAAGTCCCGCGGTTCCACCCCTTGCTCGCGCAAGTAATGGCCGGCAGGGCTGTCAGCCTTGATGTTGCCGGCCGGGGAGATGTGGTCGGTGGTCACTGAATCACCAAGCAGCGCGAGGACTTTCGCCCCTTCGACGTCCTTGACCACCGGCGCAGGGCCACCGATGTCATCGAAGAATGGCGGATGCTGGATATACGTCGAATCGTTGTTCCAGACATAAGTCGCCGCCTGCGGCACTTCGATGGCCTGCCACTGCTCGTCGCCGGCAAACACTTCGGCGTACTCCTTGTGGAACATCGCGGTATTCACCTGAGTCACCGCGTCGGCGATTTCCTGGGTACTCGGCCAGATGTCTCGCAGATAAACCGGGTGGCCTTCCTTGTCGTTACCCAAGGGCTCGCTGCTGATGTCGATGCGCACCGTCCCGGCCAACGCATAGGCGACGACCAGAGGCGGGGAGGCCAGCCAGTTGGTTTTCACCAGCGGATGCACGCGACCTTCGAAGTTGCGGTTGCCCGAGAGCACCGAGGCAACCGTCAGGTCGGCTTTCTGAATGGCTTTTTCGATCGGCTCCGGCAACGGTCCGGAGTTGCCGATGCAGGTGGTGCAGCCATAACCGACTAGCGCAAAACCAAGTTCATCAAGGTATTGGGTCAGGCCCGCTGCCTTGTAGTAGTCGGTGACCACTTTCGAGCCAGGGGCCAGCGAACTTTTGACCCACGGCTTGCGCTTCAGGCCTTTCTCCACGGCTTTCTTCGCCACCAGCCCGGCCGCCATCATCACGCTGGGGTTGGAGGTGTTGGTGCAAGAGGTGATCGCGGCGATCACCACCGCGCCGTTTTTCAGCCGATACGTGCGGCCTTCGTGGTCGTAGTCCGTTTCGCCGATCAGATCGGCGTTGCCCACCGCGACGCCACCGCCACCCTCACTTTCGAGGCGACCTTCTTCCTTGCTGGAGGGTTTGAATTGCAGCCCGAGAAAGTCAGTGAACGCTTGCGCGACATTCGGCAACGAGACGCGGTCCTGCGGGCGTTTCGGCCCGGCAAGGCTGGCCTCGACGCTGCCCATGTCCAAGGCCAGGCTGTCGGTGAACACCGGCTCTTTGCCGGGCAGGCGCCACAGACCCTGGATCTTGCTATAGGCCTCCACCAGTTTCACGGTTTCCGGTGTGCGGCCAGACAGGCGCAAGTACTCCAGTGTCACCTCGTCCACCGGGAAGAAGCCGCAAGTGGCGCCGTATTCCGGGGCCATGTTGGCGATGGTCGCGCGGTCAGCCAGCGGCAAGTCGGCGAGGCCGTCGCCGTAGAACTCGACGAATTTCCCGACCACGCCTTTTTTGCGCAGCATCTGGGTCACCGTCAGCACTAGGTCGGTGGCGGTGATGCCTTCCTTGAGCTTGCCGGTGAGTTTGAAGCCGATCACTTCCGGAATCAGCATCGACACCGGTTGGCCGAGCATCGCCGCTTCCGCTTCGATCCCGCCCACGCCCCAGCCGAGCACGCCGAGGCCGTTGATCATGGTGGTGTGGGAGTCAGTGCCAACCAGGGTGTCGGGGAAGGCATAGGTGCGACCGTCCTCGTCCTTGGTCCAGACCGTGCGGCCCAGGTACTCAAGGTTGACCTGGTGGCAGATGCCGGTGCCCGGTGGCACTACGCTGAAGTTGTCGAAGGCGCTCTGGCCCCAGCGCAGGAAGGCGTAACGCTCATGGTTGCGCTGCATTTCGATGTCGACGTTCTGTTCGAAGGCGCTTGAGCTGGCGAACTTGTCGACCATCACCGAGTGGTCGATCACCAGGTCCACCGGCGACAGCGGATTGATCCGTTGCGGGTCGCCGCCGGCCTTGGCCATGGCGGCGCGCATGGCGGCCAGGTCGACCACGGCGGGGACACCGGTAAAGTCCTGCATCAATACCCGCGCCGGGCGGTACTGGATTTCGCGATCGGAGCGACGCTCCTTGAGCCAGGCGGCAATCGCCTTGAGGTCGGCGCCGGTAACGGTTTTCTCGTCCTCCCAGCGCAGCAGGTTTTCCAGCAGCACTTTCAACGACATCGGCAGCTTGTCGAGATCGCCCAGGCTTTTGGCGGCTTCGGGCAGGCTGAAATAGTGATAGGTCTTGTCGTCGACTTGTAAGGTTTTAAGGGTTTTCAGGCTATCGAGGGACGGCATTGAAATGACTCCTTTAAATCCGCACGGCTACGGACTGAGGGGCGGGCAGAGCTTTTAACCTAGCCCCGTTTAGACATTAAGGCTAATAACTGGACCCTAAGGACAAGTCCAAGGTTCCGATCTCGGCTATCATGCGCCGGTTTTCGTGACAGGCTTTGCTTCAACGCAAGTCTGGGCATCGCGCAGTGGCTGAATTCTTCGCCAACTGCCCAGGAGTAAGAATGAACACCCTCTTTATGCATTGCCGGCCGGGCTTCGAAAGCGAAGTCTGTTCCGAGATTTCCGAACATGCCGCGCGGCTGAACGTGGCCGGTTATGCCAAGGCCAAAACCGCCAGCGCCTGCGCCGAATTTATCTGCACCGAAGAAGACGGCGCCGAGCGCCTGATGCGTGGCCAGCGTTTCGCTGACCTGATCTTCCCGCGTCAGTGGGCCCGTGGGATCTTCATTGATCTGCCGGAAACCGACCGCATCAGCGTGATCCTCGTGCACATGGCGGACTTCCCGCTGTGCGGCAGCCTGTGGCTGGAAATGGTCGACACCAACGATGGCAAAGAGCTGTCGAACTTCTGCAAAAAGTTCGAAGGCCACCTGCGCAAGGCGCTGATGGCGGCCGGCAAACTAGTGGAAGACGCCCACAAGCCACGGTTGCTGCTGACCTTCAAGAGTGGTCGCGAAGTGTTCATGGGCCTGGCGGAATCGAACAATTCGGCGATGTGGCCGATGGGCATTCCACGCCTGAAGTTCCCGCGTGAAGCGCCGAGCCGTTCGACCCTCAAGCTGGAAGAGGCCTGGCACCATTTCATCCCGCGCGATCAGTGGGACGAGCGCCTGCACAGCGACATGACTGGCGTCGACCTCGGCGCCGCACCCGGCGGCTGGACCTGGCAACTGGTCAACCGCGGCATGCTGGTGACCGCCATCGACAACGGTCCGATGGCCGAAAGCCTGATGGACACCGGTCTGGTGCAGCACTTGATGGCCGACGGTTTCACCTTCAAGCCCAAGCAACCAGTGGACTGGATGGTCTGCGACATCGTCGAGAAACCGGCGCGCAACGCGGCGATGCTGGAAGAATGGATTGGCGAGGGGCATTGCCGCGAAGCGGTGGTCAACCTCAAGCTGCCGATGAAACAGCGTTATGCCGAAGTGAAACGCCTGCTGGAACGTATTGCCGAAGGGTTCAAGGCGCGGGGCATTCGGGTCGAGATCGGCTGCAAGCAGCTGTATCACGACCGTGAGGAAGTGACCTGCCATTTGCGCCGATTGGACGTGAAAAAACCCAAGTCCCGCTGATTCACACGGACCCATGTGGGAGCGGGCTTGCTCGCGAAAGCCGGTGGCTCAGTCGACATCAATGTTGAATGTCAGTCCGCATTCGCGAGCAAGCCCGCTCCCACAGGTGACCGAACACCCGGCAATGCGCGACAATGCCGGCAAGTTTCAGGAGTAAATCATGAGTGAAATGATCGATACGCCGGTAGACGGCACCCTCGACGCCACCGGCCTCAATTGCCCGGAACCGGTGATGATGCTGCACCAGCACATCCGTGACCTGGTGCCCGGCGGCCTGCTGAAGGTGATCGCCACCGACCCGTCGACCCGTCGCGACATCCCCAAGTTTTGCGTGTTTCTCGACCACGAACTGGTCGCGCAGCACGAAGAGGCAGGCACCTACCTCTACTGGATCCGCAAGAAACTTGCTTAATCAGGCACAAAAAAAGGGCCTGCATAGCGATTCGACTTGCCGGCGAAGGCGTCCTTGAGAGCGCTTTCGCCGGCAAGCCTGGCTCCTACTAACCCGCCGAACGACTGATGCGGATCCGCTTGCGTGCACTGCGCGTCAGGCGGATCGACAGCATCAGTGCCGCGCAACTCAAGCCGACGATCAAACCCTGCCACAGCCCGCTCGGGCCGCTCGGCGCGCCGAGCCAGTCGGTCAGGCCCAGGGCGTAACCCACCGGCAAACCAATCCCCCAGTACGCGAACAGTGTCAGGATCATCGTCACCCGCGTGTCCTGATAGCCACGCAGTGCGCCCGCCGCGGTCACCTGGATAGCGTCGGAAAACTGGAACAGTGCCGAATACACGATCAGCATCGCGGCCACCTGAATCACCGTCGGGTCGGCGGTGTAAATCGCAGCGATGGGTTCACGTAGCAACAGCATCATGCTCGCCGACAGGCACGCATAAGCCAGGGCGGTGCCCATGCCGACACCGGCGGCGAAGCGGGCTTCGCGCGGTTCCTCACGGCCGAGTGCCTGGCCGACACGCACGGTCACGGCCATGCCCAGGGAGTAGGGGATCATGAACACCAGCGAGCTGAAGTTCAGCGCGATCTGGTGCCCGGCGACCACGGTGGCACCGAGGCTGCCGATCAGCAGGGCGATCACGGCGAAGATGCTCGACTCGGCGAACACTGCGATGCCGATTGGCAGGCCGATGCCCAGCAGACGCTTGATCACCGACCACTGTGGCCAGTCGAAACGGCTGAACAATTCACTCGACTGATAGGCCGGCGCCCAGCGTTCCCAGCCAGCCATGCCCAACGCCATCACCCACATCACAATCGCCGTGGCCCAGCCGCAGCCGACACCGCCCATGGCCGGCACACCAAAGTGGCCATAGATGAAGATGTAGTTCAGTGGAATATTCAGCGCCAGCCCACACAGGCCAAGGACCATGGCCGGACGGGTACGACCCAGGCCATCACTGAAGCAACGCAGCACGTGATAGAGCGCGACGGCAGGCAAGCCGCTGGCGATGCCATGCAGATATTGCATGCACGGGCCGATCAGCTCGGGGTCAACCTTCATGATGTGCAGGATCGGTTCGGCGCTGAACAGCATGCCAGTTGCCATCAAACCCACCACCAGCGCCAGCCACAAGGCCTGACGCACGATCGGGCCGATCTCACTGTGAGTGCCGGCGCCGAAGCGCTGGGCGACTTTCGGGGTGGTGGCCAGCAGTGTGCCGGTCATCAGCAGAAACACCGGGACCCAGATCGAGTTGCCCAGCGCGACGGCCGCCAGATCTCGAGGCCCGACACGACCGGCCATTACCGCATCGACGAAGCCCATGGCGGTGGTCGCCAGTTGCGCGATCATGATCGGCAACGCCAGGCCGAGCAGGTTTTTAAGCTCCAGGCGAACCCGGGCCGGGCGATTGAGGGAAATAGCGGAGGGGCGGTCAGTCACGGAATTCAAGGCGAAACGTCCAAAGGGTTTTGATGCGCAGGCGGCGCATTCTACGCCTTGACGCAGTGGTCAGGAAAAGTCCTGTGTTACCGATTTGTAATCTCTGAATCCTGCGCACACCCTGTGTAGGAGCTGCCGAAGGCTGCGATCTTTTGATCTTGTTTTTCAATAACCGGTCAACAAACCTTTCAAGCCAAAAGCGAAGATCAAAAGATCGCAGCCTTCGGCAGCTCCTACGGGGGATCGGTGCTAGTCGTTTGGTGTCATCTGCGCCTAAACTGCCGATCCGCCAAAGGAGCCTGCCATGCTGATTGTTGCCGACGAAAATATCCCGCTGCTCGATGCCTTCTTCGCAGGTTTCGGTGAAATCCGCCGGGTACCGGGACGTGTCATCGACCGCGCCAATGTCGAGCAGGCCGATGTTCTGTTGGTGCGCTCGGTGACCAACGTCAACCGCCAATTGCTCGAAGGCAGCAAGGTGCGCTTCGTCGGCACCTGCACCATCGGCACCGATCACCTGGACCTGGATTACTTTCAACAGGCCGGCATCACCTGGTCCAGCGCGCCAGGTTGCAATGCCCGGGGTGTGGTCGATTACGTGCTGGGCAGCCTGCTGACACTGGCCGAAATCGAAGGTGCCGACCTGACTCAACGAACCTACGGCGTGGTCGGCGCCGGCGAAGTGGGCGGGCGGCTGGTCAAGGTTCTGCAAGGCCTGGGCTGGAACGTGCTGGTCTGCGATCCCCCACGGCAAGCCGCTGAAGGGGGCGATTACGTTAGCCTCGAGCAGATCATCGAGCAATGCGACGTCATCAGTCTGCACACTCCGCTGGACAAGCAGGGGCCTCAGTCGACCTGGCATCTGTTCGATAAAAACCGGTTGAACCAACTCAAGCCAGGCACATGGCTGATCAACGCCAGTCGTGGCCCGGTCATCGACAATGCCGCCCTGCGCCAGGTGCTGTTGCAGCGTGAAGACTTGCAAGCGGTGCTGGATGTCTGGGAGGCTGAGCCCGAGGTCGATGTGGCACTGGTCGAGTTGTGTGTGCTGGCGACGCCGCACATTGCCGGTTATAGCCTGGACGGCAAACAGCGCGGGACGGCGCAGATCTATCAGGCGTTTTGCGAGTTCCTCGGGCAACCGGAACAGGTTCACCTGAGCGACTTGCTGCCAGCGCCTTGGTTGTCGGGAGTGACGTTGAACGCCGACAGTGATCCGGCCTGGGCACTGGCGATGTTGTGCCGTGGCGTGTACGACCCGCGCCGTGACGACGCGGATTTCCGTCGCAGCCTTGTAGGTAATGTGAGCGAGCAGCGCGCGGCGTTCGATGCTTTGCGCAAGCATTACCCGCTGCGGCGTGAGATCGATGGGTTGAAGGTGCGGATCGAGGGGGATTCGCCGGCGTTGCAGCGGATCGTGGCGGCGTTGGGTGCTTCGGCTGTCTGAGTACCGCATTGGCCTTATCGCGGGCAAGCCACGCTCCCACAGGTCATGCGTCAATTTTGAAATCGCGGTAATCCTGTGGGAGCCCGCGATAGGGCGCGCAGCACCCTCAAAAGGCACCCATAAAAAACCCGGCTAAAAGAGCCGGGCCAAGAAGACGGTGGCTACATCACTCTTGTTCGGCAGGCTTGACCAATCGCTTTTCCAGTTCGCGGCAAGCGTCCTGGATCATGTTTTCAGTGATCGGTACTTCGTGCCCATCCTTATCAATAATCGAGCAACCCAGAGACTGGTCTGGCTGCGTGCGGATCACTGGAATCTTGTCATCGCTGCTGTTTTGCAAGGACATGGCCTGTCTCCTCATCAGGTTGTGTGCTTACTGTAAAACCGCCAGGTGACCGGGCTGTGACAACTCCCTGCGATCTTCAGGTCGGCATCTTCAGTCCACCAGAAATACCTGGATGTTTCCACCCGGACTTTAGACCAATAATATCTAGCCACTAGTCTTGGCGGTCATAATTAACCTGACTCATTATGATTTACAGCGTTCAATCCCATTGACCGGTGTAGGCTTGGTCGAGTTAAAACCATTGGTTGCGCCATCGGATGATCTTCATGCTCTCTTCCCGTCACCGCCGCGCCATTCGTCTGGCCAGCCGTTTCCTCGCGCCTTATCGCTGGCCGGCCTTGGGTGCCTTGCTGGCGTTGATCGTCACTGCCGGTATCACCTTGTCCATGGGGCAGGGGATTCGCCTGCTGGTGGATCAGGGTTTCATGACCCAGTCGCCGCATTTGCTCAACCGATCCATCGGTGTGTTCATGCTGCTGGTGGTCGGTCTGGCAATTGGCACCTTTGCACGGTTTTATCTGGTGTCGTGGATCGGCGAGCGTGTTGTCGCCGACATCCGCCGTCGGGTGTTCAACCATCTGGTCTACCTGCATCCGGGGTTCTATGAAGACAACCGCAGCTCCGAGATTCAGTCACGGCTGACCGCCGACACCACGCTGTTGCAATCGGTAATCGGCTCTTCGCTGTCGCTGTTCCTGCGTAATGGGCTGATGGTGATCGGCGGGATTGTCTTGCTGTTTATCACTAACCCCAAACTCACCAGCATCGTGGTGGTCGCGTTGCCGCTGGTGGTCGCGCCGATCCTGATTTTTGGTCGCCGGGTGCGCACCCTGTCGCGTTTGAGCCAGGACCGGATTGCCGATATCGGCAGCTATGTCTCCGAAACCCTGAGTCAAATCAAAACCGTGCAGGCCTACAACCATCAGGTTCAGGACGAGCAGCGTTTTGCCACGACCGTCGAAGAGGCTTTCAACACCGCCCGTAAGCGCATTTTCCAGCGGGCCTGGTTGATTACCCTGGTGATCCTGCTGGTGTTGGGCGCCGTCGGGGTGATGCTCTGGGTCGGCGGCATGGATGTCATCGCCGGGAGGATTTCCGCGGGTGAGCTGGCAGCGTTCGTTTTTTACAGCCTGATCGTCGGCGGTGCCTTTGGCACGTTGAGTGAGGTGATCGGCGAACTGCAGCGTGCAGCAGGGGCGGCGGAGCGGATTGCCGAGTTATTGCGTTCGGAAAACATCATCCAGCCACCGACCCAGGACCTGGTGACGTTGCCTGAGCGGGTGAAGGGCGATCTGGTGCTGCAAGATGTGCGTTTTTCCTACCCGTCGCGTCCGCAAAGCTATGCAGTCGATGGTCTGAATCTGACGATCAACGCCGGCGAAACGCTTGCATTGGTAGGGCCGTCCGGTGCCGGCAAGTCGACGGTGTATGACCTGCTATTGCGCTTTTACGACCCCATCGAAGGACACATCCTGCTGGACGGCGTGCCGCTGACTCAACTCGATCCTCTGGACCTGCGTCGCTGTTTCGCCCTCGTCTCGCAGACCCCGGCGCTGTTCTACGGCAGCATCGAAGAGAACATTCGCTACGGTCACCCGACGGCAACTTTGGCCCAAGTCCAGGAAGCCGCGAAAATCGCCTATGCCCACGACTTCATCGAGCAAATGCCCAACGGCTACCAGACTCACCTCGGTGACGCTGGTCTCGGTTTATCCGGCGGGCAACGCCAGCGCCTAGCCATCGCCCGTGCGCTGCTGGTGGACGCGCCGATCCTGCTGCTGGACGAAGCCACCAGCGCCCTCGATGCCCAGAGCGAACACCTGATCCAGCAAGCCCTGCCCAGCCTGATGAAAAACCGCACCACACTGGTCATCGCCCACCGACTGGCCACGGTGAAGAATGCTGACCGGATCGCGGTGATGGACCAAGGGAAACTGGTGGCGGTGGGGACGCATCAGGAGTTGATTGCGAGTAATGCGCTGTATGCACGGCTGGCAGCGTTGCAGTTCAATGACGGCAAGGCCGAAACCGATCTGCGAGTGTAGGCTCTGCTGGCGCCCCGGTACAGCGCTAGTCTTTCCAGTTGCGCGAACCAGCCCTCCACAGCGTTCAACCAGGAAAAAAAACCACCTTTTGATGCACTTTTCTGACTGAAAGCGGGTCAATAGGGCAGTCATTTGGCTCCTTCCGTCATCAGTACGATGACCTAGGCTTTATCCGTGCCCCTGCGCCGGACTGCTGGGGCCTTAGCAATCATGAGCAGGGCCTCACGACGATTTTGCTGAATATTCAAAACAAGGACGTACCGATGAAAAGAATTCCTTTCATTGCTGCCTGGACGGCTTCGCAGCAAATTTATGATCCCTCCAACTCGGGAGTCAAGGTCGCCGAAGTCATTGGGGGATATGTTGAAAAGAATATCAACAACCCTGACCCGACACAGCGCTGGAGCAACACCTGCGCGGTACGGATGAGCTATATCCTGAACCAGGCAGGCCTGAAAATTCCAAGTGTGCCGGGGCAAACCGTGTCCGGTGCCGACAAGTCCCAGTACTTCTTCCGCGTCAAAAACCTTATTGCCTTTCTGGAGCAACGCTGGGGCAAAGCTGAAGTCGTGCAGTATCCACCCTCGGGTGGCGGAACCCTGAGAGGCAAGAAGGGGGTGATCCTGTTTGAAGTGCAGGGTTGGTGGGATGCCCAGGGGCATGCCACGCTGTTCAACGGCAGTACTTGCTACGACCACTGCTATTTCAACGAACCCGGCGTGAACTATCGCACCGACCGTGCGAACTTCTGGAGCTTGCTGTGAAGAAGGTTCTATTGGGCATCCTGCCACTCATGTTGCTGGCCTCTGCTGGTTATGCGAAAGACACTGGGGGTGTATCCCCGGAGGCCAGTGCACGTACCTACGGGCAGAATTACAAAGACATGGTGCTCGCGACCTGCATTGCGAACGCCTACAAGGAGGACAAGTCAGCAGCCATTGACGCAGGAAGCAGCGTCAGCGCATTGCGCGACTGGACCGAATACGACCTGGAAAAGGCCCCCGACGCGATCAAGACCCAGGTGGATCGTTACTTGGCACGTGACTATCACAACCCGCTGGTCGAGTCGGAAGTCCAGGGCGTGCGTTTCGATTTGCTGAAATGCCTGGACCTGTATCACAGCAACGAGTTGGATGCACAGGTCAAGCGTCTGGTTATCCACCCCAATCGGATTTACAGGCAGGACAAGTGAAACGTTAATCCTGGCGCCGGGCATCTGGGGTAGCGCCTACACTCTCACGGCCATCTCCACCCGCTCGGCTGCAAATTGGGGTGGCGGCTGTGTGCAGGTGTAGGAGCTGCCGCAGGCTGCGATCTTTTGATCTTGGTTTTTAGCTGAGCCGAAAAAGATCAAAAGATCAAAAGATCGCAGCCTGCGGCAGCTCCTACACAGCTCCTACATATCCGGCATTGCCGGTCATTGATCGTCGAAATACCGCTCATGCCAATCCACCAGCGGCTGCGGTGAGTTGAGTTTCTGTCCGTAGATCACCGAGTACGACAGCACGTTCTGCACGTACTGGCGGGTTTCGTCGAACGGGATGCTTTCCACCCACACATCGAAGCTCAGGTGATCGGCGCCGCGCAGCCATTGACGGACGCGGCCGGGGCCGGCGTTGTAGGCGGCAGAGGCGAGGACGCGGTTGCCGTTGAACTGGCTGTGGACCTGGCTCAGGTAAGCGGCACCGAGCTGAATGTTCTTGTCCGGATCGAACACTTGCTGCGGCGAAGCGAGGGGAATGCTGAACTTGCGCGCGGTTTCCTTGGCGGTACCGGGCATCAGTTGCATCAAGCCGCTGGCACCGACGCCGGAGCGTGCATCGGCCATGAAGGCGCTTTCCTGACGAGTGATGGCGAATACCCAACTCGAGTGCAGGCCACGGACCTTGGCTTCACGGACCAGGGTTTCGCGGTGGGCCATCGGGAAGCGAATATCCAGGTCGTCCCAGTACTTCGCCTGACTGATGGTGCGGATCGCCGGGAAATACCATTTCAGGTCGTAAGCCAGTTTCGCCTGGGCGACCATTTCGTCACGGCTGAAGTGCCGGCTGACGTGGTACCACTCGCGACGACCGTCGACGATCTGCCCGCGTGCATGGAATTCCAGGGCGCGTCGTATGCCGGGGGTATTACGCACCTTGTTGATCAGCGCTTGACTGAGCACCAGCGGTTTGTTGTTCAGCGAATAGGGGGATTGCGAGCGATCGGCCGCCAGGAAACCGTAGAAGTCGCGCTCGCGAGCCAGGCCCTTGTAAAGCGTCTGTGCTTCCGGATTCTGCGGCTGCGCCAGCTCCAGGCTACGAGCCTGCCAGTAACGCCAGCGGTTGGTGGTGGCCAGATCCTGAGGCAGGCGGCGGGTCAGCTGATAGGCATCGTCCCAACGGGCCAGGCGCAACAGCAGGCGCAAACGCCATTCGGAAACGGTGTTGTCCCGCAGTTCCGGGTCGTATTTGGTCATTACGTCCAGCGCGCGACTGTCGAAACGACGCGCGAGGGTCAGCCCGATTTCCCGGGCAATCGCGACTTTTTCGTCGCGGGAGAAGTGCATGCTGCTGGCGTAACCGTCGAGCAGGGCCATGGCCTTGTCCGGATCCTGACGGGCCAGACGGCGCAGGCCGAGACTGACGATGTCGGACATCGGTTCATCGGCCGGGATGAAGCGCGACGGCTGATTGAGCAGCTCGGGTTTTTGCGCCACCTCCACCAGCAGGCGACCGCGCGGTGCGAGTGTAGTCAGGCCATTGATCAGGCTGTTGACCAGCGGATAGTTGCGTGCCTGGGCGGCGAGCTTGGTGCGTTCCCAGCGCTTCTGTTCAGTCAGTTGACCCTCGGCGGCCCACATGCCGAACACACCATCGCAAGCGTCGGGTTGGGTTTTGCCGGTCAGCCAGAGTTTATCGGCGTTGGCGTAGCCTTCAGCCTTGCGGTTATGGCTGATCTGATACTGCGCGTTCAGGCAGTCCAGCTCGGTGAAGTTGAGTTTGGGGTCATAATATTTGACGAAGGTCGCCCAATCGCCGCGTTCGGCCAGCCAACGCAGCCAGCGCAACTTCATCCAGTTGGCTTGGGGCAGGTCACCGTGTTCGGCGAGGAATTTCTCTATTTCGGCGTTGCTCGCGGTTTTCAGGCGTGCGGTCAGTTCGTCATAAGCCAGATAGGGCTCCAGCGGATAATCGCTCAGAGCCTGGCTGTAACGGAAATAAGGGCCGGAATCGCCTTTGGCCAAGGCACGCTTGGCTTCATCGTAGTACTGGCGTTGGGTGGACAGGTCCACCGCCTGGGCGGATTGAGCGACAGCGGCTGTAAGAAGCAAACATGAAAAAAGATTGAAAAGGCGACTGCGCATGAGACGTCCGGGCAGAGAAATCATGACAAGTGCCGGCAAGCGCGGCACTGAATTATCCGTAGCTTAGCCTTTTGCCAGCAGCGGGTGAAAGCTTTGCCGAGCTGCCGGCACAAGTTCGCAACAATTGTTGTGCAGAGTGCTTCGACATTGAAATTGCCGGCCTTCTGAAGCCTCAAGTCAGGTAGAATGCGCGCCCGGTTTTTGGAGAAGCTCATGACCCTGCTCAAATTCAGCGATGTGTCCCTTGCTTTCGGCGCTATGCCGTTGTTGGACAAGGTGTCCTGGCAGATCGCCCGTGGTGAGCGGGTGTGCATCATCGGCCGCAATGGCACTGGCAAGTCCAGCATGATGAAGCTCGTCAAAGGCGACCAGAAGCCTGATGAGGGCTCTGTTTGGCGCGCACCTGGTCTAAAGATTGGCGAATTGCCGCAAGAATTGCCGGTAGCCGACGAGCGGACCGTGTTCGACGTGGTTGCCGAAGGTCTGGACGGTGTCGGCGAGCTGCTCGCGCAGTATCACCACCTGAGCCAGAACATCGTCACCGACGCCGATCTGGACAAACTGATGCACGTCCAGCACGACCTCGAAGCCCGCGACGGCTGGCGTTTGCAGCAACTGGTCGACAGCACCTTGAGCCGCTTGCAACTGCCGGCGGACAAGACCCTCGCCGAATTGTCCGGCGGCTGGCGTCGCCGCGTCCTGCTGGCTCAGGCCCTGGTTTCCGAACCGGATCTGCTGCTGCTCGACGAACCGACCAACCACTTGGACATCGGCGCCATTGCCTGGCTCGAAGAAGCGCTGAAGGATTTCCAGGGCGCCGTGCTGTTCATCACGCACGACCGTTCATTCTTGCAGAACCTCGCGACCCGCATCCTGGAACTGGATCGCGGTGGCCTGATCGACTGGAACGGCGACTACGCGAGTTTCCTCGTGCACAAAGAGGCGACTCTGGCTGCTGAAGAAACCGCCAACGCGCTGTTCGACAAGAAACTGGCCCAGGAAGAAGTCTGGATCCGTCAGGGCATCAAGGCTCGCCGCACCCGTAACGAAGGCCGTGTTCGCGCATTGAAAGCATTGCGCGTTGAGCGTAGCGAGCGTCGTGAGCGCACCGGCAAGGCCAACATTCAGCTGGACACTGCCGACAAGTCCGGCAAGCAGGTGATGGTCCTCGAGAACGTAAGCTTCGCTCACCCGGGTGGCCCGTTCCTGATCAAGGATTTCTCGATGGTCCTGACGCGCGGCGACCGTATCGGTTTGCTTGGCGCCAACGGTACCGGCAAGACCACGCTGCTGAAACTGATGCTCAGCGGTCTGCAACCGACCAGCGGCACAGTGGAAGAGGGGACGCGCATCGACGTGGCCTACTTCGACCAGTTGCGCCATCAACTGGACCTGGAAAAGACCGTGATCGACAACGTGGCCGAAGGTCGCGATTTCATTGATATCGATGGTCAGAGCCGCCACGTGCTGAGCTACCTCGGCGACTTCCTGTTCAGCCCGCAGCGTGCCCGCACGCCGGTCAAGGCGCTGTCCGGTGGTGAGCGTGCCCGTCTGTTGCTGGCCAAACTGTTCAGCAAACCGGCGAACCTGCTGGTACTCGATGAACCGACCAACGACCTGGACGTGGAAACCCTCGAGTTGCTGGAAGAGGTCTTGCTGACCTTCAACGGCACCGTGCTGATGGTCAGCCACGACCGGGCATTCCTCGACAACGTGGTCACCAGCACCCTGGTCTTCGAAGGCGAAGGCAAGGTTCGCGAATACGTCGGTGGTTATCAGGACTGGCTGCGTCAGGGCGGCTCGCCGCGCCTGTTGGGCGTGACCGAGAGCAAGTCCGGCAAGGCCGACCTGAACTCGGCTGTCGTCACTGCTGAACCCGTGCCAGTCGCTGCGGCAGTAGAGGCGCCGGTGACAAAGAAGAAGCTCAGCTACAAGTTGCAGCGTGAGCTGGAAATGTTGCCAGGTCAGATCGAAGCCATGGAGCAGCAGATCGTGGTGGTTGAAGCGCAGATGGCGGATGCCGGCTTCTATCAGCGTCCTGCTGCCGAGACGGCTGCGGTGATCGCTCAGTTGGAGCAGTTGCAGGCTGAACTCGACGTGATGGTCGAGCGCTGGGCCGAGCTGGATGCCTGATTGATCCGGCGATAAAAAAGCCCGACTTCGGTAACTCGAGTGTCGGGCTTTTTTCCTACAGGGTTTTGTGTTGTCAGCTTTTGATCAGGCGCACCGCCAGCACATCGCAAGGCGCGCCGTGCAGTACGTCATTGGCGGTGGAGCCGAGCAGCAATGCCAGGCCATGTCGGCCATGACTGCCCACCACGATCAGGTCGCACGTTTGCTCCTTGGCGAGGTGGTGAATCTCCTGACGCGGCTGGCCGTAGGTCAAGTGACTGTATTCCTTGGAGAGTTCCGGGTATTTCACGATCAATCGCTCAAGGCGCTCTTTGGCTTGATCGAATTGTTGCTGTTGCAACTGGGAAAGGTCCATCGGCACGTCGCCGCCAAAGGCCATGGCCATCGGTTCGACGATATGCACCAGGGATAGCTTCGCGCCATTGCTCACCGAGAGTTCGCGAGCTCGGTGGATTACAGGATCGCACTCTTCGGTTAGATCTACAGCGACCAGAATATGGTGGTAGGGCATGAGGTGCTCCTCCTGAGGATTGCAATATTGGTAAGTATGGCTGGTTTCAAGCGCATTGGTTTCAAAGTGACTCAATGGGCTCATCAAGAATCGGGAGTACACATATGACGGTCTGGATAGTGGTGTCAATCCTGCTGGTGGTCTTGAGTCCGCTGGCCTGGTTGCGACCCTCCCGTGCTCAGAGCGGGCGCATAGCCCTGCGCATGGAGGCGCGGCGCATTGGCCTGGCCATGCAGCTGGCGCCCCAGGAATGGCCACATTGGCTGAGCCAGGAGCCGCCAAGCCCTTGCGCCCAGTATCATCGGCCGCGCCGTGGCACGCGACCGGCGTGCTGGAGTTACTGGCAGAAGGCACCGGGTGTGTGGGTCAATCAGTGGCAGGAGGTCTGTGAGGATGGAATACTGCTGAATCATTTCGAAAAATTGCCTGCCAACGTCTACAAGGTTGAGGCAGACAAGCAAATGATTGCTCTGTATTGGGGCGAGAAGGGCGAATCGAATGTTTTGCAGGACATTGATGCGCTGCTGAAAGCGCTGGCCTGAAACCTGATCCCCCGTAGGAGCTGCCGCAGGCTGCGATCTTTTGATTTTGTTTTTAAGCGCAACATCAAAAGATCGCAGCCTGCGGCAGCTCCTACGCATTGGCGCGTCGTCGCCTGACAGACAGGCAATAAAAAGCCCGACATCATCATCGGGCTGAGGTTGGCCAGGCAGGCCGGTAATTCTTTGTGCGCTGATCTTACGCTGGGCATTCGTCAAAGCGTTCAAATTTTTTCTTCAGGGTCCCGCCAGCGTAGCTTGTTAAACACAGGCTGCCGCTAATTAGGGCGACTTTTCTAACTATTGATTCTATGAATGGCCTCACATGCATCAGCGTGTTGCAGGGCTTCGTGGTACGGAAGTGACCGGAAAGTCGCGTTTCAACCAGTATTTTGGGCGATTGACAATTGCCGGAAATTCCGTGAAGGTGACATACCCAAATCAAACGGGCGTATGAATTGAGCGTTTGTATTACAGAGCGCTCCTACAGAATCCCGACTATCGCGTTGGCGGGTGTGCCGGGTGAATTGGCGTAGCATCGACGATAAACGTCCTTGCCGAGCCAGTCGCCTGCGTCCGACGTGTACTGTTCAGCTTCCATATCGTGGAGATCAGTTGATGATTTACGAAGGTAAAGCCATCACGGTTAAGGCTCTTGAAAGTGGCATCGTCGAATTGAAATTCGACCTCAAGGGTGAGTCCGTCAACAAGTTCAACCGTCTTACCCTGAACGAACTGCGTCAGGCTGTAGACACCATCAAGGCAGATGCTTCGATCAAGGGTGTGATCGTCAGCAGTGGCAAGGACGTATTCATCGTCGGCGCCGACATCACCGAATTCGTCGACAACTTCAAGCTGCCGGATGCAGAGCTTGTCGCTGGTAACCTCGAAGCCAACAAGATTTTCAGCGATTTCGAAGACCTCAACGTCCCGACTGTCGCCGCGATCAATGGCATCGCACTGGGTGGCGGTCTGGAAATGTGCCTGGCGGCAGATTTCCGCGTCATGGCCAATACCGCCAAAATCGGTCTGCCGGAAGTCAAGCTGGGCATCTACCCGGGCTTCGGCGGTACTGTGCGTTTGCCGCGCATCATCGGTGCCGACAACGCCATCGAGTGGATTGCTGCCGGTAAGGAAAACCGCGCTGAAGACGCGCTGAAAGTCGGTGCCGTCGACGCCGTGGTCGCTCCAGAGAAATTGCAGGAAGCGGCTCTGAACCTGGTCAAAGGCGCCATCTCCGGCGAGTTTGACTACAAGGCCAAGCGTCAGCCGAAGCTCGAAAAGCTCAAGCTCAACGCCATCGAACAAATGATGTCGTTCGAAACCGCCAAAGGTTTCGTGGCCGGTCAAGCGGGCCCGAACTACCCTGCACCGGTTGAAGCGATCAAGACTATCCAGAAAGCCGCGAACTTCGGTCGCGACAAGGCGCTGGAAGTCGAAGCCACCGGTTTCGTCAAACTGGCCAAGACCTCTGCCGCGCAGAGCTTGATCGGTCTGTTCCTGAACGATCAGGAGCTGAAGAAAAAGGCCAAGGCCTACGACGAAATCGCCAGAGACGTGAAGCAGGCCGCCGTATTGGGCGCTGGCATTATGGGTGGCGGTATCGCTTATCAGTCGGCCTCCAAAGGTACGCCGATCCTGATGAAAGACATCAACGAGCACGGCATCGAGCAAGGTCTGGCCGAAGCCGCCAAGCTGCTGGTGGGCCGCGTTGATAAAGGTCGCATGACTCCGGCGAAAATGGCTGAAGTGCTCAATGGCATTCGTCCAACCCTGTCCTACGGTGATTTCGGCCACGTCGACCTGGTTGTCGAAGCCGTTGTCGAGAACCCGAAGGTCAAGCAAGCCGTTCTGGCCGAAGTTGAAGGCAAGGTCAAAGAGGACACCATCCTCGCGTCCAACACCTCGACCATTTCCATCACCTTGCTGGCCAAAGCCCTCAAGCGTCCGGAAAACTTCGTCGGCATGCACTTCTTCAACCCGGTGCACATGATGCCGCTGGTTGAAGTGATCCGTGGCGAGAAGTCCAGCGAAGTGGCCGTTGCCACCACCGTTGCCTACGCCAAGAAAATGGGCAAGAACCCGATCGTCGTCAACGACTGCCCGGGCTTCCTGGTCAACCGCGTGCTGTTCCCGTACTTCGGCGGTTTCGCCAAACTGGTCAGCGCCGGCGTGGACTTCGTCCGCATCGACAAGGTCATGGAAAAATTCGGCTGGCCGATGGGCCCGGCGTACCTGATGGACGTGGTCGGCATCGACACCGGTCACCACGGTCGCGATGTAATGGCTGAAGGCTTCCCTGATCGCATGAAGGACGATCGCCGTTCGGCCGTTGACGTGCTCTACGAAGCCAAGCGCCTGGGCCAGAAGAATGGCAAGGGCTTCTACGCCTACGAGACCGACAAGCGCGGCAAGCAGAAGAAAGTCGCCGATCCTTCGGTACTGGAAGTGCTCAAGCCGATCGTTTTCCAACAGCTCGAAGTCACTGACGAAGACATCATCAACTGGATGATGATCCCGCTGTGCCTGGAAACCGTGCGTTGCCTGGAAGACGGCATCGTCGAAACTGCCGCCGAAGCCGACATGGGCCTGGTCTACGGTATTGGTTTCCCTCCATTCCGTGGCGGTGCGCTGCGCTACATCGACTCGATCGGTGTTGCAGAGTTCGTTGCCCTGGCTGACCAGTACGCTGATTTGGGCGCGCTGTACCACCCGACCGCAAAGCTGCGTGAAATGGCCAAAAACGGCCAGAGCTTCTTCGGTTAAGCGCCCACACTAGAGCGAGAGTGAAAGTATATGAGCTTGAATCCTAGAGACGTCGTGATTGTCGACTTCGGTCGTACGCCGATGGGCCGCTCCAAGGGCGGCATGCACCGCAACACCCGCGCTGAAGACATGTCGGCGCACCTGATCAGCAAATTGCTGGAACGCAACGTCAAGGTTGATCCGAGCGAAGTCGAAGACGTGATCTGGGGCTGTGTGAACCAGACCCTGGAGCAGGGCTGGAACATCGCCCGCATGGCGTCCCTGATGACGCAGATCCCGCACACCGCGGCCGGCCAGACCGTCAGCCGTCTGTGTGGCTCGTCAATGAGTGCTCTGCACACCGCTGCGCAAGCGATCATGACCGGTAACGGTGACGTATTCGTGGTTGGTGGCGTCGAGCATATGGGTCACGTGAGCATGATGCACGGTGTCGATCCGAACCCGCACATGTCCCTGTACGCGGCGAAAGCTTCGGGCATGATGGGCCTGACCGCGGAAATGCTCGGCAAAATGCACGGCATTACTCGCGAACAACAGGACGCTTTTGGCGTGCGCTCCCACCAGCTCGCCCACAAGGCGACTCTGGAAGGCAAGTTCAAAGACGAAATCATCCCGATGCAGGGCTACGACGAGAACGGTTTCCTGAAACTGTTCGACTACGACGAAACCATTCGTCCGGAAACCACCCTGGAAAGCCTGGCGGCCCTGAAGCCAGCGTTTAACCCGAAGGGCGGCACCGTGACAGCCGGTACTTCGTCGCAGATCACCGACGGTGCTTCGTGCATGATCGTGATGTCGGCGCAGCGTGCCCAGGATCTGGGCATCCAGCCGATGGCGGTGATTCGTTCGATGGCAGTGGCAGGTGTGGACCCGGCGATCATGGGCTATGGTCCAGTACCGGCAACACAAAAAGCACTGAAGCGCGCGGGCCTTGGCATCAACGATATCGACTTCTTCGAGCTCAACGAAGCTTTCGCCGCACAGGCGCTGCCAGTGCTGAAAGATTTGAAAGTGCTCGACAAGATGAACGAGAAGGTTAACCTGCACGGCGGCGCGATCGCCCTGGGTCATCCGTTCGGTTGCTCCGGTGCCCGTATCTCTGGCACTTTGCTGAACGTGATGAAGCAGAATGGCGGCACCTTTGGGGTGGCTACCATGTGCATTGGTCTCGGCCAAGGCATCTCCACCGTCTTCGAACGCGTTTAAGCGTTTCGCTGATGGAAGCCGGGGCCAAGTGCCCCGGTTTTTGTTTTTGCGGATTTATTTTGTTTTTATTTTGAAAAAATTTCAGTGAGGGCCAAAGCATGCCGATACAACCTGGGCTCTACGAACATTACAAAGGTCCGCAGTACCGCGTATTCGCTGTTGCGCGGCATTCGGAAACCGAAGAGGAAGTAGTCTTTTACCAAGCCCTGTATGGCGATTACGGCTTTTGGGTGCGCCCCTTGAGCATGTTCCTGGAGTCGGTCGAGGTTGACGGTGAACAGGTGCCACGCTTTGCTTTGGTGCAAGCCGAACCGAGCGTTTTTCCGCAGTCATAAGGGGAGTGCGCGCAGAACCCTGCGCTTGACCTCACCTTGTAGCCACTATATATAGCGGTGCCGCGTCAGGCGCCAACCGCCTTTCACTTCTAGAATTCAGGAATTTTCTGATCCATGGGCAAATCGCTGGTCATTGTGGAATCCCCGGCTAAGGCCAAGACCATCAACAAGTATCTGGGTAACCAATACGTGGTGAAGTCGAGTATCGGCCATATCCGAGACCTGCCCACCAGCGGTTCGGCTAGCGCCAGCAAAGAGCCTGCCGCCAAGCGCGGCAAGGCCGCCGCAGGTGAAGGTCCGGTGCTCACGCCGAAAGAGAAAGCGCGCAAGCAGCTGGTCTCGCGCATGGGTGTCGATCCCGATCATGGCTGGAAAGCCAAGTACGAGATCCTCCCGGGCAAGGAAAAGGTCATCGAAGAGCTGCGCCGGCTCGCCAAAGATGCTGACACCATCTATCTCGCAACCGACTTGGATCGCGAGGGGGAAGCCATTGCCTGGCACCTGCGCGAAGCCATCGGTGGTGACGACAGCCGCTACAAGCGTGTGGTGTTCAACGAAATCACCAAGAAAGCGATCCAGGAAGCCTTCTCCAAACCGGGCGAGCTGGACATCGATCGAGTAAACGCCCAGCAGGCGCGTCGCTTCCTCGATCGCGTAGTGGGTTACATGGTTTCGCCGCTGCTATGGGCCAAGGTCGCCCGTGGCCTGTCCGCCGGTCGCGTGCAATCGGTTGCCGTGAAGCTGGTGGTCGAGCGTGAGCGTGAAATCCGCGCGTTCAACCCGGAAGAGTACTGGGAAGTCCACGCCGATCTCGGTACCGCCAAGGGCGCGACCGTGCGCTTTGACGTAGCCCGCGAGAAAGGCGAAGCCTTCAAGCCGCTGAACGAAGCCCAGGCCATGGCCGCGCTGGAAAAGCTCAAGGCTTCCAGCTACAGCATCGTCAAGCGCGAAGACAAACCGACCAGCAGCAAGCCGTCGGCACCGTTCATCACTTCCACCCTGCAACAGGCCGCGAGTAACCGCCTGGGCTTCGGTGTGAAGAAAACCATGATGATGGCCCAACGTTTGTACGAAGCCGGCTACATCACTTATATGCGTACCGACTCCACCAACCTCTCGGCCGATGCCGTGACGATGGCGCGTACCTATATTGAAGGCGAGTTCGGCAAGAAGTACCTGCCGGAAAACCCGAACGTCTACAGCAGCAAGGAAGGCGCACAAGAGGCTCACGAAGCGATTCGTCCGTCCGACGCCAATACCGAGCCAAGCAAGCTGTCGGGCATGGAGCGTGATGCCGAGCGGCTCTACGAGCTGATCTGGCGCCAGTTCCTGGCCTGCCAGATGCTGCCGGCGCAATACCTGTCGACCACGGTCACCGTCGGTGCCGGCGACTTCGAGCTGCGTGCCAAGGGCCGCATCCTGAAGTTCGACGGCTACACCCGCGTCATGCCGCAAATTGCCAAGCCTGGCGATGACGACGTGCTGCCGGATATGGCTCAGGGCGACGCGATGAAGCTGATCAAGCTTGATCCGACCCAGCACTTCACCAAGCCGCCAGCGCGTTACTCGGAAGCGAGCCTGGTTAAAGAAATGGAAAAACGCGGCATCGGTCGTCCTTCGACTTACGCGGCGATCATCTCTACCATCCAGGACCGCGGCTACGTGGCGCTGCACAACCGTCGTTTCTATTCGGAAAAGATGGGCGACATCGTCACCGAGCGTCTGGCCGAGAGCTTCTCCAATCTCATGGACTACGGCTTCACCGCCGGCATGGAAGAGAACCTCGATGACGTGGCTCAGGGCGAACGCGACTGGAAAAACGTGCTCGACGAGTTCTATGGCGACTTCAAGAAAAAACTCGAAGTGGCTGAAAGCGCCGAAGGCGGCATGCGCGCCAACCAGCCGGTAATGACTGACATTCCGTGCGTGTTGTGCGGTCGTCCAATGCAGATTCGTACGGCCTCGACGGGCGTATTCCTCGGTTGCTCGGGCTATAGCCTGCCGCCGAAAGAGCGCTGCAAAGCCACCGTCAACCTGGTGCCAGGCGATGAAATCGCCGCGGACGACGAGGGTGAATCCGAGTCGCTGGTCCTTCGTGGCAAGCATCGCTGCCCGATCTGCAGCACCGCGATGGACGCTTACCTGCTCGATGAGAAGCGCAAGCTGCACATCTGCGGTAACAACCCGGATTGCTCTGGCTACGAAATCGAAGAAGGCACCTATCGCATCAAAGGCTACGAAGGTCCGAGCCTGGAATGCGACAAGTGCGGTAGCGAGATGCAGCTCAAGACCGGTCGTTTCGGCAAGTTCTTCGGTTGCACCAACGCCACCTGCAAGAACACCCGCAAGCTGCTGAAAAGCGGTGACGCGGCGCCGCCGAAGATGGACCCGGTGAAGATGCCTGAGCTCAAATGCGAAAAGGTTAACGACACCTACATCCTGCGCGACGGTGCTTCCGGTCTGTTCCTGGCGGCCAGTCAGTTTCCGAAAAACCGCGAGACTCGTGCTCCATTGGTCATGGAGATCGTGCCGCACAAGGATGAGATCGATCCGAAGTACCACTTCCTCTGCGAAGCGCCGAAGAAAGACCCGGATGGCCTCCCTTCGGTAATTCGTTACAGCCGCAAGACCAAAGAGCAGTACGTGCAGACAGAGGTCGACGGTAAGCCGACTGGCTGGAAGGCGTATTACGACGGCGGCAAGTGGACGGTTGAAGACAAGCGTCCATCAGCCAAGGCTTAAAAGGCTGTACACAAAAGGCCGCATGACAACCCTCGGGTTTTCATGCGGCCTTTTGTTTTGGGCTTGCGGGAAGCTCGGGTGATCCACGACACTGTCTGACCTGCGTGAAGCAATTATTTCGTTGTGGAGGCTGCCGTCATGGCCCACGAACTCTATACCCGTACCAATCAGAAGATTTATTTCGCCGGCCTGTCGCTGGAAGCGCTCGCCAAAGCCGAAGAGGGGCGGGCGATGAACTCCCTGGCGCTGATTCAGGCCGGGCGCGAATCGGCGTTGTTTCACCTGTACGGTGCGCTGTTGGGGCTGTGCCATGAAATCGCCGGTTTCTATCGCCTGCCTCAGGCCAATGCGCCGCGGGCAGAGATGCTGTTGACCCGCGAAGTGCTCGAAACCATCGCTATTCCGGAAATGGCCGAGATGGTCGAACTGGCGCAAAACCCTGAAACCTGGCTAGCCAAGCTGCTGTCGGCACATGCCGCACTGTTTCAGCCGCCTCGCGCTCCGCACAAGCCCAAGGGCGATGTGACGCAGCCGCTTATTCTGGCCGTTAATCTGGATGAAGAAGAGGCGCCGGAAGAGCTGAGTCGGGAAGAGCTGGAGAGCTGGCGTCAGAACCTTAAAGGCCTGGCGATTCGGTTTCGCGAAGGGTTGAACGAGTGCTGAAAGATTGAGTGTTTAGGGGCGGGTCCGCTCAAGGAAGAGCGATGTCAGAAATTTCTCTTCGTGATGGCATTTGGTCAAGATCCCGAGCGAAGCTTGGCTGATGCCTATATAATCCCCGCCTTTCGTGGAGAACAGACCTTTATGCCAACGTCCTTTCTAGAAATTGTCGAGTTACCAGACGGCCGAATCGAGCTGCGCAGGGCCGAGGACGAGGGTTCTCTGGTTACTTTGGATTTCTCCGAGGATGCCAAGGTTTTCCTGCAAGGCCAGCATGTGGAAGTCGCCAAGGCGATGTTGAGCGTCGGTGTTCAGATGGCAGGACGCCTGGTTGAAGGTGAATTTGATAAGGAAGAGGGGCCGCGGGTTCTTCATTGATCCCGCCCGTCGGATTCTTCGGATACCTCTACAGATTGGCTTCTCTATCCCTGGAGAAGCCCCGCGCTGTTCAGCGCGCACAGTGTTTGTCAGTTAACCCAGTCGAATATTCAGACTTTGCGCATCCCCGATACGGGCGGCGCTGATCAGCTGTTGCCGCGACGTTGTGCTCAGCGGGTTAAGCCAGCTGACGACCGTATGGCTGCGGCCAAGTCGCAAGGCTTCGCAGGTCAACTGCTGAGCGCTCTGCGTGCCGCGCGGTTGCAGGAGCAGAATGCGCTCACGGTTCAGACCGGCGTCCCGTAACCAGGCTTGTGTCAGGCTGGCGGGCGGTGCGATCAGTGTCAGCCAGCGTGCATCCTGATCCTGACTCAGTTCCCTGAGAATCGGTGCCAGAAGGTTCAGGCAGTTCCCGGCCGCGCCGCGCAGTGATAGCTCGCTGAAGACTTCAGGCTCGGCGCTCCAGGGCGATTCGACCACATCTTTCAGGATCGGCGCCAATGGCTGTGCCATGAACGCCTCGAACAACGGCAGTTGGGCTTGCTGTGAGGTATGTGGGAACTGCATAAAGCCTCCTTTAGCGGCGAATCACGCCGACACTCAAGCCTTCGATAACCAGTTCCTGATCTTTCAGGTTGACTTCGATAGGGGCGAATTCAGGGTTTTCGGCAATCAACCAAACTTTGCTACCGTCGCGCTTGAAGCGCTTGACGGTCACTTCGTCGCCGATCCGCGCCACCACGATTTGGCCGTTACGGGCTTCGCGGGTGGTATGGACGGCCAGCAGGTCACCGTCGAAAATGCCGACGTCCTTCATGCTCATGCCATGGACCCGCAGCAGATAGTCGGCGCGAGGATGGAAGAAGGAAGGGTTGATGTTGCAGGATTCCTCGATGTGCTGCTGGGCGAGGATCGGTGCACCGGCAGCCACCCGGCCAATGATCGGCAAGCTGGACTCGTCGGCCTTGGCTTCGAAGCCAGGGATGCGGATGCCGCGGGAGGCGCCCGGGGTCATCTCGATCGCCCCCTTGCGAGCCAGTGCCTTGAGGTGTTCTTCCGCCGCATTGGGCGACTTGAAACCCAGTTCCTGAGCGATTTCCGCGCGGGTTGGCGGGTAGCCGTTGTCTTCGAGGCAACGTTTGATGAAGGCCAGAATCTCTGCTTGGCGTGGCGTCAGCTTTAGCATATTGATCGCTCTGTCTTTTTATACAGTGACTGGGATTATATACAGTGAACGGGTCTTGGCAATGCCCCTTTTTTTGTCGGCCGCTGGACGGTCATTTCGCTCGCTGATTGAAGCGGCACTGTTGTATGGTTAAATACCTGACCGACCATTCCCAAAACGAACCGCCAGACTTGACAAGGCCAAGGCTGAAACGTATGTTTCAAACAAGTGTTTGTCAGGCGGAGTAGCCATGGCCCAGTCGGAAACCGTTGAACGCATTCTCGATGCTGCCGAGCAGTTGTTCGCGGAAAAAGGTTTTGCTGAAACCTCATTGCGTCTGATCACCAGCAAGGCCGGTGTCAATCTGGCGGCGGTGAATTATCACTTCGGGTCGAAGAAGGCGCTGATTCAGGCGGTCTTCTCGCGTTTTCTCGGGCCGTTCTGTCTCAGTCTCGATAAAGAACTGGAGCGCCGTCAGGCCAAGCCTGAGAACAAGCCGACCCTTGAAGAGCTGCTGGAGATCCTCGTCGAGCAAGCTCTGGTGGTGCAGCCACGCAGCGGCAATGATCTGTCCATTTTCATGCGTTTGCTGGGGCTGGCGTTCAGTCAGAGCCAAGGGCACTTGCGTCGTTATCTGGAAGATATGTACGGCAAGGTGTTCCGCCGCTACATGATGCTGGTCAACGAGGCCGCTCCGCGCATTCCCCCGATCGAACTGTTCTGGCGTGTGCATTTCATGCTCGGTGCCGCGGCGTTCAGCATGTCGGGGATCAAGGCCTTGCGTGCGATTGCCGAGACTGATTTCGGCGTCAACACCTCCATCGAACAAGTAATGCGTCTGATGGTGCCATTTCTGGCCGCTGGCATGCGGGCCGAAACCGGCGTCACCGACACTGCCATGGCCACCGCGCAGTTGCGTCCGCGCAGCAAATCGGCCCCGGTCGCCGCCAAGGTTTAACCGCACACGGGTGGGCGCGGCAGCTGACATCCGCTAAGCTAGCCGCCCATGCCGACTCTCGTTCTGAACCCGCTCCTCATTGATATCGCCGACCTGCCGGGCCCAGCCCATGGCGGCGAATTCGTGCGAGCCGGGTTTATCGTAATCAAGGAATCTCTATGACTGCTGGCCTGCAAGGCTCGTTGATGGTGGACGTCGCCGGTACCTGGTTGACGGCTGAAGATCGCCAATTGTTGCGCCAGCCCGAAGTGGGCGGCCTGATCATTTTTGCCCGCAACATCGAGCATCCGCGTCAAGTGCGCGAATTGAGCGCTTCGATCCGTGCCATTCGTCCCGATCTTCTGCTGGCGGTGGATCAAGAGGGCGGTCGGGTTCAGCGGCTGCGTCAGGGCTTCGTTCGACTGCCAGCGATGCGTGCCATCGCCGATAACCCGAATGCCGAAGACTTGGCCGAGCAGTGTGGCTGGATCATGGCGACCGAAGTGCTCGCGGTCGGTCTCGACTTGAGCTTCGCTCCGGTGCTGGACCTGGATTACCAGCGCAGCGCAGTGGTCGGCACCCGTTCGTTCGAAGGTGATCCCGAGCGCGCCGCCTTGCTCGCCGGTGCATTCATCCGCGGCATGAACAGTGCCGGAATGGCCGCCACCGGTAAGCATTTCCCGGGTCATGGCTGGGCTGAAGCTGACTCCCATGTCGCGATTCCCAACGACGAGCGCAGCCTCGACGAAATCCGCGCCAACGACCTGGTGCCGTTCGCGCGATTGAGCAAACAACTGGCCGCCGTCATGCCGGCCCATGTGATTTATCCACAGGTCGATTCCCAACCTGCAGGTTTCTCCCGTCGCTGGTTGCAGGACATCCTGCGCGGCGAGCTGCAGTTCGACGGTGTGATCTTCAGCGACGACCTGTCGATGGCCGGCGCCCACGTGGTCGGCGATGCCGCCAGTCGCATCGAAGCAGCATTGACCGCCGGTTGTGACATGGGCCTGGTGTGCAACGATCGCGCGGCTGCCGAGCTGGCCTTGAGCGCCGCCCAGCGTTTGAAGGTCAAACCTTCGGCGCGTATTGCGCGGATGCGCGGGCAGGCGTACGCCAGCACCGAATACCGTCAAGACCCACGCTGGCTGGCGGCCGTCGGCGCGCTCAGAGAGGCTCAATTGATCGATTAAGGACTCTTCGTTATGACGGTTTACGCGATTATCGGTGGCACCGGCCTGACTCAACTCGAAGGTCTGAGCATTCGTCAGTCATTGGCGGTGGACACGCCTTACGGCACGCCTTCGGCCGAAGTGCAGATCGGTGAATATGCTGGCAAGGAAGTGCTGTTTCTCGCGCGTCATGGGCACCCACACCGTTTCCCGCCGCATCAGGTGAACTACCGCGCCAACCTGTGGGCCTTGAAGCAGGCGGGTGCCGAAGCGATTCTCGCGGTCAACGCCGTGGGCGGGATTCACACTGCGATGGGCACCGGACATTTCTGCGTGCCACATCAATTGATCGACTACACCAGCGGTCGCGAACACACCTATTTCGCCGATGACCTGGAACAGGTCACGCACATCGACTTCAGCTATCCCTACAGCGAACCCCTGCGTCAGCAATTGATCGCGGCGTTGGCGGCTGAAGGGGTTGGCTACAGCAGCCAAGGCGTGTACGCCTGCACCCAGGGACCACGTCTGGAAACCGTCGCTGAAATTGCTCGGCTGGAACGTGACGGTTGCGACATCGTCGGCATGACCGGCATGCCGGAAGCAGCGTTGGCGCGAGAACTGGAACTGGATTACGCCTGTCTGGCGCTGGTGGTGAACCCGGCGGCGGGCAAGTCGACAGCAGTGATCACCATGGCCGAGATCGAGCAGGCATTGCATGACGGGATGGGCAAGGTGAAGTCGACGTTGGCGCGGGTGTTGAAAGGCTGAGCTTGTCGTCCCAGACTCCAGAAATTTTCAGAAGCGTTGATTTTATGCTGACAATAATTGAACAACTTCATGAGCTGCCGTGGGCGGAGGAGTTCAGTCATCGTGCTCTGGACAAGGCTCGCAAATACGCTGTAGAAAATCGGGTACAGATCCGCGAAATAGAGGACGCTATCGTTCTCGCGACCTGCAAGGGTTCCCAAGGCTATATCTATGAACAAACCATTGAGCTCATCGAAGACTTTAATGGTGAGTTTGAACTGGTTTGCTGTTGTTCATGTCCTGTGGTGGTCAATTGCAAGCACTGCGCAACCGTGCTGTATAACTTGCAAGAGCTTCCCGTGGACTCGTTCAAAAGCACTGCCCCGGTCCAGCTAAATCGCGATTTGGAGCGCTGGCTCAATGATGTTCCTCGCGAGGGAAGTCATTTCGAGGAGGCAGTGCCAGGGGCAAGCACACGACTGGTGTACAAACTCAAACCGGCGTCTACTGCCGGCAAGTGGTCGTTGGAAGTTTTCCGGGCGCGTCAGCTCAAGGATGGCCAGTTACAGGACATCAAGCCAGTGTTTTCGCTGGAAGAGACGCTGATGCGCCAACCTGCCTATCTGACTGAAGTGGATCTGCGACTCATCCGGTTGGTGATTGCCGTTCACTCACATCATGGGTTTTACAGCGACTACCCCTTACAGGGCAGCAGCGGGGCAGAAGTCCTTGAGCTGGCACTAAAGACTTCGCGCCTGTTTCTCGATTTTGAGCAACGGCAACCTTTGGCCGCTGGACTCGAAAAGCCTGCTCAATTTGTCTGGGCCGAGCAGGCCAATGGCAGTTTTCGTCCAAAATGGCGAATCAATGAAGCGCCGCTGGAGACTTTTCTCGCGCTTGAGCCTTTGTATTACGTGGATCGCGAACGTCTGGAAGTCGGGCTGCTGGCGAGCGGGTTTGACCACAAGCTTGCTTGTCACCTGTCGTTGGCCCCAGACATCCCGGCACGTCAGGCCATGCAGTTCAGCCATCGGATGAGTGCTGCGACTCGATTAGCCCCCCCGCCGCATACGTTGACTGAGCGGATCGTCGATGATATTGAGCCTCAGGCCTTCCTGACCCTCGCAACAACCAAGCGTTATACAAACTGGAAACACGAGCCGGAGCACCGCGCAGCGCTGGCGTTCACTTACAACGGCCATATGGCCGCGGACAAAAAATCCACGGAAGTATCGGTGCTCATCGGCACCGAAACACAGCGCATTCAGCGTAAACCGACTGCCGAAAAAGCCCTGCGCCAGGCCTTGCAAAAACAAGGCTTCAAAAAGGCCACCCGTAAAAGTGATGCGTTACCCGACAGCGCAGGCGAAATGTTCGATTTGCCGGATGAATCGGCATGGCTTGCTTTTGTGCAATCCGGAGTGCCAGCGCTCAGAGAGGCCAACTGGCAGATCAGTATCACTGACGGCTTTCATTTTAATTTGCAGCCCGTAGAAGAATGGTATGCCGATATCGAGGAATCGCCGGGCCGCGAATGGTTCGATCTGCAATTGGGGATCGTGGTCAATGGCGAGCGCCATAGCTTGCTACCGATTCTGCTGCATTTGTTACGCAATCAGCCACAGCTGATGAACCCGGCTGAGCTAGTCCGCCGCGACGATAACGATCAGGTATTGATCGATCTCAATAGTGGGCAGTTCGGAGCGAAACCAGGTACGAAAGTCGCCCTGCCTCTCGGGCGGGTCAAGCCATTGATGGCTACGCTGGGTGAGTTGTATTTGAGGGTGAGCAACGGTAATTCGCTTCGGCTGAATACCCCTGATGCGGCGCGGTTGAGTGAGCTGGAAGGGCTGCCACTGGTATGGCAGGGCGGTGAGCGTTTGCGCAGTTTTGCGAAACGCTTGCGTGAATCGACTCATGCACACGTTGCTGCTCCAGAAGACCTCAACGCGGTGCTGCGGCCGTATCAGCTCGAAGGCCTGAACTGGATGCAGACCCTTCGCGAACTGGAAGTTGGCGGTATCCTCGGCGACGACATGGGCTTGGGCAAAACGCTGCAAACCCTGACTCATTTACTGCTGGAGAAACAGGCGGGGCGTCTCGATCGTCCAGCGCTTGCCGTGATGCCTACCAGCCTCATCCCCAACTGGCTCGATGAGGCGGCACGCTTCACCCCGCAACTGAAAGTACTGGCGCTCCATGGCGCCGCTCGGCAAAACGATTTTGCCAGCCTTGCCGACTACGACCTGGTATTGACGACTTACGCGTTGTTGCCGCGCGATCTGGAGGTTTTGCAACCTCAGCTCTGGAGTGTGCTGATTCTCGATGAAGCGCAGAACATCAAGAACCCGGTCAGCAAAGCTGCTCAGGCAGCCCGACAATTAGAGGCTCGGCAGCGTTTGTGCTTGTCTGGCACACCACTGGAAAACCACTTGGGCGAGTTGTGGTCGCTGTTTCACTTTTTGCTCCCCGGTTGGCTCGGCGACAGTAAAACCTTCAATCGCGACTATCGCACCCCGATCGAGAAACACGGTAACAGCGAGCGGATGCAACACCTGACGGCCCGTATAAAACCCTTTCTGCTACGTCGCAAGAAAGAACAGGTCGCTACCGAACTGCCTCCCAAGACCGAGATCGTGCATTGGGTCGACCTTAGCGATGGGCAACGGGATGTGTATGAAACCGTGCGTGTGGCGATGGACAAGAAGGTGCGTGATGAAATTGCCCGCAGCGGCGTCGGGCGCAGTCAGATCATCATCCTCGACGCTTTGCTCAAGTTACGTCAGGTGTGCTGCGATCTGCGATTGATCAAAACGCCTCTGACGGCAAAGGTCCTTCGCTCGGGCAGCGGAAAACTGGTCAGCTTGATGGAGATGCTCGAAGAGTTGCTCAGTGAAGATCGAAAGATTTTGCTGTTCTCGCAGTTCACCTCGATGCTTGCGTTGATTGAGCAGGAACTGCAGCAGCGCGGTATCGACTACTCGTTGTTGACCGGCGACACGACGGATCGGCGCACACCGGTAAAAGATTTTCAGAGTGGCAAGGTGCCGTTGTTCCTGATTAGCCTGAAGGCTGGGGGAACCGGTCTCAACCTGACGGCGGCGGATACGGTGATTCACTTCGATCCTTGGTGGAACCCGGCGGTGGAAAACCAGGCGACCGACCGAGCCTACAGAATTGGTCAAGACAAACCGGTATTCGTCTACAAGATGATTGCCCGCGGTACGGTCGAAGAAAAAATACAAGCGCTTCAACAGGAAAAGGCAGCGTTGACCGGGGCGGTGCTTGAAGGTGGGGCGAGTGGGGGGTGGAAGCTCGAACAGAGTGATATTGAAGCGCTGTTCGCGCCATTGTCTGATCCCAAGTCTTGATAGTTTGCCTCTTCAGTGAGTCCGCAGTGATGCCTTCGCGGGCAAGCCACGCTCCCACAGGTACAGTGATTTCCTGTGGGAGCGTGGCTTGCCCGCGAAGACGATCTACCTATCGCCGCTACCTATCAATTTTTTCCGGCAGTGGCGCAAACAACGCCTCGATATCATCGCTCTGCAATTTCCAGTCCCCGGTCTTGCGCCCATCCAGCACGCCAGCGGCAAGATCGGACTTTTCTTTCTGCAGATGCTGAATCTTCTCTTCCACCGTGCCCCTGGCAATCATCTTGTAGACGAATACCGGCTTCTCCTGACCAATGCGATACGCACGATCAGTCGCCTGATTCTCCGTCGCAGGGTTCCACCAGGGATCGTAGTGAATCACCGTATCCGCTTCGGTCAGGTTCAGTCCTACGCCACCAGCCTTCAGGCTGATCAGAAAGATCTGACGCTTGCCGCTCTGGAACTCCTTCACTGGCGTGCGTCGGTCGCGTGTTTGACCGGTCAGAATCGCATACGCCACGCCACGTTTTTTCAGCTCGTCTTCGATCAACGACAGCATTGAGGTGAACTGAGAGAACAGCAGAATCCGTCGACCTTCTTCGAACAACTCTTCCAGCATTTCCATCAGGCTATCGAGCTTGCCGGAAGTGCTACCGCGCGCGGGCAGGGCGGCATCGTTGACCAGGCGTAAATCGCAGCACACCTGACGCAGCTTCAGCAGGGCCTCGAGAATGATGATCTGGCTGCGCGCCACGCCCTTGCGGGTGATTTCGTCGCGGACTTTTTTGTCCATGGCCAGTCGCATGGTTTCGTATACGTCGCGCTGGGCTTCGTTGAGTTCGACCCAATGGATGATCTCGGTTTTCGGCGGCAGTTCGGTGGCCACCTGTTCCTTGGTCCTGCGCAGGAGGAACGGTTTGATCCGACCGTTGAGGTGTTGAAGTCTTACTTCGCTGGCGCGCTTTTCTATCGGTACGCGGTAATCGCGGTTGAAGCTTTTCACGTCGCCGAGCCAGCCGGGCAGCAGGAAGTGGAACAGCGACCACAGCTCGCCCAGATGGTTTTCCAGTGGCGTGCCGCTCAGGCACAGACGCTGGCGAGCATTCAGCTCACGTGCTGCATGGGCGGCCTTGCTGTTGGGGTTCTTGATGTACTGCGCTTCATCCAGCACCAGTACATGAAGCGGTTGCGCGGCCAGGCGCTCGACGTCTTTGGGCAGCAGCGCATAGGTGGTCAGAATCAGGTCGTAATCGGCCAGGTTGTCGAAATGCTTTTTGCGACTGGCACCGTACAGCGCCAGCACTTTGAGCTGCGGCGTGAAATGCGCCGCTTCGTCGAGCCAGTTGGGGATCAGGCTGGTGGGCATGACCACCATGCACGGTCGATCGAGGCGCCCGGCGTTCTTCTCGCTGAGAATATGCGCCAGGGTCTGTAGGGTTTTGCCCAGCCCCATGTCGTCCGCGAGAATCCCGCCGACTTCCAGTTGCCGCAACGACTGCATCCAGCTCAGGCCTTCCAGCTGATACGGGCGCAAGGTGGCATTCAACCCTTCGGGGGCCACCGCGGTGTGGTCCTTGATGTCGCGCAGCCGCTGGGCAAAGGTGCGGATCTGCTCGCCACCTTCCCAGAGCAACGGCAGGCCTTCCAGCGGATTCAGTCGCGTGGCGTCGGCCTTGCTCAGGCGCAGCGTGGTTTCGCCGGGCTCTTGCAGATAAAACTCGCCGAGGGTCGCCAGCACCGGTTTCAAGCGACCGAAGGGCAGGGCGACCTGCAACGGGCCTTGGTCGGTGCTGCGGCGCTGCGGAATGTTCACCAGAATCAGTTCGTCGTCGCGACGTCGGGCGAGCCGTTCCGGGTTGAGGATCTCGGTGTGAGAGCGCATCAGGTTCAACAGGATCGGCAACAGGCTCAGCCGTTCGCCGTTGACGATGATCCCCAATTCCAGGTCGAACCAGTCGCGCTCGGGTGCCTGCTCGACGGTGGCATACCAGTCATCAACGGCGGTCAGGTCGAAGCCGAAATCCTCGTCGATCTGCAACTCCCACCCTTGGGTGCGCAGCTTCGGCAGCTCGTTGAGGGTGAAGGTCAGCCAGGCGCTGTCGTTGACCATCTCGTAGAGTTCGCCGGCACTTTCCGGCAGGGCCTTGCTTTGTCGGGTGGCGATCTTGAAACCGAGGATTCGCAGCTGTTCCCTGTAGGCTTGTTCGACTTCCGGGTGGCGTTTTATCCGCAGTGTCTGCGTCTCTTGGCGAATCAGGATGTCAGTGTTTTTCTGTCCACTGACGTATTCATCCAGATAGCTGAAGGACAGCGCCGCGCGATGCTGGATGTACCGCTGCATCTTGCCGTTGCGCGGTTCGAAGGCGCTGAACTCGATGCTCGCCAGCCACAGGCGCGGCACCGGTTGCACGTTGTCCACCAACACTTGCGGCGGCGCTTTCGGGCTACGGTTTTCCAGTACGGCCTGAAGTTTTTCCAGCAGTTCAGCGTCTTTGGCAGCGGCCGGATACGCGAGGGTTTCCTGCACTTGCAGCAACACTGCCGCGCAATGTTTGCAGTTGGTATGAACCGGGCAGGTGCACGTGGCGTCGATCATCAGCAAGGTGCCTTTGGCCGACTCGCGCAGGCGAATGGTCTGACGGTAAACGTTACCGCCAGAGCCTTCGCAACTGGCGGTGATGGTGGCATCGCCGACTTCGACGATCCTGACGCGGTTCTCCAGAGCGTAGCGACGGCCACGCTCCAGGCTCTGTTCCTTGAATCGGCTGACCCAGGATGTTGCCAGGGGTTTGCTCAGGGTCGCGGAGGACATAAGGGCTTCAATCAGTCCGGAATTACATCGGGGGCTGGCCGAGGCGCAGGGGCGGTCAACGAGGTGATCTTGATAAGTAGGCCCAGATGGCCGTTGTCGAGGAAGTTCAGCTGACCGTTCTTGGTATGGCTTTCCTGTTTCAGGCGTTCGCTGGCGGTGACCAAGCCGTTGGCATCGATCTGATTGACCCAGAAGTCGGCGTCGACGTCGGTGAAGCGTCCCAATTTCAGGCTCAGCGTGCCTTCGATCGGGAACTGCCCGAACTGTTCGGTGCCTTCGCTGATCGCGACTTTGCTGGCCTCTTCGCCGAGGTTCTGTTGCCAGGCCTTGTGCAGCAACACGGTGTATTCGTTGCTGGCGGTGAGCTTTTCCACCTCGGGATTAAGGCTCGGCGTGCGAAAGCTGTCGGGGCTGATGCGTTGAGCACCGGCATCCCAGTCTTCTGGCGCGGCGCGGCTGACGATGGCGGGCACGGTGTTTTGCCGCACCAGAATCATTTCAACCTGATACAGATCATCGGCAAACGCCGTGGGGGCGACCAGCGTCGTGATTAACATCGTCAACAAGGTCAGTGAGCGAAACAGGCGCATGCGGCGTCCTTAAGCAGTGGTCGGAATGAGGCGCTCGAACAGCGCCTCTACAGTATTAAAACGCTCTTGCGGGCTTTCCATTGGCACCTGGAATTTGAACATCGTGGCGCCTTCGAATTTGTAGCGTTTGGGCTGGCTCTGGATCAGTTTGATCAGTGTCAGCGGGTCGACCGGTGTCTGCGCCGCGAACTCGATACGACCGCCTTGCGGGCCACCGTCGACTTTCTTGATGCCCAGTTGTTCGGCCTGCAATTTCAGCGCCGTGATCCGCACCAGGTTCTTAGTCGGCTCCGGCAGCAAACCGAAACGGTCGATCATCTCCACTTGCAGGTCCTTGAGGCCTTCCTCATCGGTGGCCGAGGCAATGCGTTTGTAGAGAATCAATCGAGCATGAACATCCGGCAGATAGTCCTCGGGAATCAATGCCGGTACACGCAGATTGACTTCGGGACCGCCACCCAGCGGTTGGTCGAGGTTCGGCTGTTCACCCTTGCGGATAGACTTCACCGCGCGCTCTAGCATTTCCATGTACAGGGTGAAACCGACGGCCTGGATCTGCCCGCTCTGACCGTCGCCCAGCAGTTCACCGGCGCCACGGATTTCCAGGTCGTTGGTGGCGAGTACGAAGCCCGCGCCGAGGTCCTGGGTATTGGCGATCGCTTCAAGACGCTTTTCTGCGTCGGGAGTGATTTGTTGGCGCGGCGGTGTCAGCAGGTAAGCATACGCCTGGTGGTGGCTGCGACCGACGCGGCCACGCAACTGGTGTAGCTGCGCCAAGCCGAACTTGTCGGCGCGCTCGATGATGATGGTGTTGGCGCTCGGCACGTCGATGCCGGTCTCGATGATGGTCGAGGCGATCAGCACGTTGAAGCGCTTGTGGTAGAAGTCGCTCATTACTTGTTCGAGATCGCGTTCACGCATCTGCCCGTGGCCGATGCCGATCCGCGCTTCCGGCACCAGTTCGGCGAGGTCGGCGGCGCATTTCTCGATGGTCTTCACGTCGTTGTGCAGGTAGTAGACCTGACCACCGCGCAGCAACTCACGCAGCAGGGCTTCTTTGACCGTGCTCTTGTTCTGCTCCATGACGAACGTGCGCACCGACAGGCGACGGGCCGGTGGCGTGGCGATGATCGACAGGTCACGCATGCCCGACACCGCCATGTTCAGCGTGCGCGGAATCGGCGTAGCGGTCAGCGTCAGGATGTCGACTTCACTGCGCAGTGCCTTGAGCTGTTCTTTCTGACGGACACCGAAACGGTGCTCTTCGTCGATGATCACCAGCCCGAGGTTTTTTATCTTCACGTCGTCTTGCAGCAGCTTGTGCGTGCCAATGACGATGTCGATTTTGCCTTCGGCCAGGTCCGCGACCGCGGCGTTGACTTCTTTGGTCGACTTGAAGCGGCTCATCACTTCCACGCTCACCGGCCAGTCGGCGAAGCGGTCGCGGAAGCTGTTGTAATGTTGCTGGGCGAGCAGGGTGGTCGGCACCAGAATCGCCACCTGACGACCGCCGTGCACCGCGATGAACGCCGCGCGCATCGCCACTTCGGTCTTGCCGAAACCGACGTCGCCGCAGACCAGTCGATCCATTGGTTTCGGCGCGAGCATGTCGGCGCGCACCGCTTCGATGGTGGTTTGCTGGTCCGGGGTTTCTTCGAACGGGAAACCGGCGCTGAAGGTCGCGTAATCGGCTTTCGGGTCGGCGAAGGCATAACCCTCGCGAGCGGCGCGGCGGGCATAGATGTCGAGCAACTCGGCGGCCACGTCGCGCACCTGTTCGGCGGCTTTGCGCTTGGCTTTCTGCCAGGTCTCGGAGCCGAGGCGATGCAGCGGCGCCAGGGCATCGTCGCTGCCGGTGTAACGAGCGATCAAGTGCAGGTTGGCTACCGGGACGTACAGCTTGGCGTTCTCGGCATATTCAAGGGTCAGGAATTCGGCGGCTTGATTGTCGATTTCCAGGATCGTCAGCCCCAGATAGCGGCCGACACCATGATCGATGTGCACCACCGGTGCGTTTTCGCGCAGCTCGGTGAGGTTTTTGATCACTGCATCGTTGTTGGCATCGGCGCGTTTCTCGCGACGACGGCGCTGCATCACGCGCTGCCCGAACAACGGGCTTTCAGCGACCAGAGCCAGGGCTGGATCGTCCAGCAACAGACCTTCGTCGAGCGGCGCGATGGTGATCGCCAAGCGCTCCTTGCTCGCAACAAAGTCTGGCCAGCTGTCGACGGTTTTCGGTCGCAGCTTCAAGCGTTCCAGCAATTCCAGCAGCACTTCACGACGGCCCGCGGACTCGGCGGTAAACAGCACGCGGCCAGGGAATTCGTCGAGGAAACCGGCCAGCGCTGCCAACGGCTGAGTGGCCTTGGCTTCGATGGCCAGGTTCGGCAGCAGCTGAGCGGGGAAGCGCTCGCGACCGACACCGGTTTCCACATCCTGTTGACTGGCAACCACACGGGGCCAGCTCTTCAGGCGGGCAAAGCAGTCTTCCACGGGCAAGAACAGCTCGGCCGGTGGCAATAAAGGACGGGATGGATCGACGCGGCGCTCTTCGTAACGATTGCGCACGTCGTTCCAGAAATTTTCTGCCGCCTGTTCGATGCCCGGCAAAGAGAACACTTGCGTGTCCTGGGGCAGGTAATCGAACAGGGTGGAGGTTTCATCGAAGAACAGCGGCAAGTAGTACTCGATACCCGCCGGTGTAATCCCGCTGCTCAAATCCTGAAAGATCGGGCAGCGACGGAAATCGACATCGAAACGCTCGCGAAAGCGCGCCTTGAAACGGGTGACCGCGTCCTTTTGCAGCGGGAATTCCCGCGCCGGAAGCAGGCGAACGGTGTCCACCTTGTCGATGGAGCGCTGGTTTTCCGGATCGAAGGTACGCAGGGTTTCGATTTCGTCGTCGAACAGATCGATGCGGAAGGGCAGTTTGCTGCCCATCGGGAACAGGTCGATCAGCGAGCCGCGCACGGTGAATTCGCCATGCTCATAGACGGTATCGACATAACGATAGCCGCTAGCTTCAAGCCGGCTGCGCATTTGCTCGACATCAAGCTTCTGGCCGACATCCAGTACCAGGCTGCTGCCGAGCAGGAATTTGGTCGGCGCCAAGCGGTGCAGGGCCGTAGTGATCGGCACGACCAGCACGCCATGCTCCAGCTCCGGCAACCGATACAGGCTCGAGATGCGCTGAGAGATGATGTCCTGGTGTGGCGAGAACAGGTCGTAGGGCAGGGTTTCCCAGTCGGGGAAATGCAGGACAGGCAAATCCGGGGCGAAGAAACTCAGCTCCTGTTCCAGCCGTTCGGCACTCTGGCTGTCGGCGGTCAGTAGCAGGGTAAAGCGCTTGGCAGCGCTGGCGGCCTCGGCAATGGCCAGGCTCAGGGCGGCACCGGGCAAGTTGCCCCAGTGCTGTTTACCTGCCGCGGCAGGGAGAAGCGGTAGACGCAGAACGGGCACGGAAGGTTGAGCTCCAAGCGTTGCGACAAAGTCGACAATTGTAACGGCCTCAGGTGCCGGCTGTCAGTTGCAGATATGTCTATTACGCGGGTTGGGCAAAATGTAGTGGTAATGACAAAATCGAGCGGTTTTTTAGTGAAAACTACTGATTATGTAGTGGCAAAACGAACGTGTGTTACGGATGGTTACGGACAAGGTGGCGATATCTCCAAAAAATTGACGATGCTGGAGGCCCCGGTTTTACTGGGCTGGAGCGGGGCGTAATTTTTTTGAACGGGATTCTGTTACTGCCCGTGCGACAGGCGCGCATTGCTACGGGAGGCAGTCGGCGGCATAATGTAGCCCCTTTTTTCTGCCCCTACATGTGGAAGGTTCCCGTGACTCAGAAGCCCGACCAGTGTCTTGGTGAATGGATCGACCGTGAAGCACTCGCAGAAGCGATGATTCCGCTTATCGGTCAGCTCTACCGCAATAACAACGTGGTGAGCTCGATCTATGGCCGCAGTCTGATCAACCAGTCTGTCATCGCGATTCTCAAAGCTCACCGCTTTGCTCGCCATCGCCAGTCCGATGACAGCGAATTGTCCGTCCACGAAACATTCCCTCTGCTCAAGGCAATGAGTGAGCTCAAGCTCGGCGCTGCTTCGGTAGACCTGGGCAAGCTGGCTGTCAAATTCAAAGCCGAAGGCAATGGCCGTACCGCCGAAGAGTTCGTCCGTGACGAACTGGTCGATGTGGTCGGCAAGCAGAATGGTTCCGGTCGTACCGGCACCGACGTTGTCCTGTATGGCTTCGGTCGTATCGGCCGTCTGCTGGCGCGCATCCTGATCGAGAAAACCGGTGGTGGCGACGGCCTGCGTCTGCGCGCCATCGTTGTCCGCAAGGGCGCCGAGAACGATCTGGTCAAACGTGCCAGCCTGCTGCGTCGCGACTCGGTGCACGGTTCGTTCAATGGCACCATCACCATCGATGAAGCCAACAACACCATCACCGCCAACGGCAACCTGATCCAGGTTATCTACGCGAAGAACCCGACTGAAGTGGACTACACCCAGTACGGCATCAAAAATGCGCTGTTGGTGGACAACACCGGTGTATGGCGTGACGCCGATGGCCTGGGCCAGCACCTGGCATGTCCGGGTATCGACCGCGTTGTTCTGACCGCGCCTGGCAAAGGCAAGCTGAAGAACATCGTTCACGGCATCAACCACGGTGAAATCACTGCTGACGACAAGATCGTGTCCGCCGCTTCCTGCACCACCAACGCCATCGTGCCGGTGCTGAAGGCTGTGAATGACAAGTTCGGCATCATCAACGGTCACGTCGAAACCGTTCACTCGTACACCAACGACCAGAACCTGATCGACAACTTCCACAAGGGTGATCGTCGTGGCCGTAGCGCCGCGTTGAACATGGTGATCACCGAGACTGGTGCTGCCACCGCTGCCGCCAAGGCGCTGCCTGAGCTGGCCGGCAAGCTGACCGGTAACGCGATCCGTGTTCCGACGCCAAACGTGTCGATGGCCATTCTCAACCTGAACCTTGAGAAAGCCGCCACCCGTGAAGAGATGAACGAGTACCTGCGCTACATGGCGCTGCACTCCGATCTGCACAAGCAAATCGACTACGTCAATTCGCAGGAAGTGGTTTCCACCGACTTCGTTGGCTCGCGCCACGCAGGCGTTGTGGACGCTGAAGCGACCATCGTTCAGGATAACCGCGTTGTTCTGTACGTCTGGTACGACAACGAGTTCGGCTACAGCTGCCAGGTGGTTCGCGTGATGGAAGACATGGCCGGTGTAAACCCGCCAGCGTTCCCGCGCTAAGCGCTTTTGGTTGTAAATGAAAACGCCCCGACCTAGGTCGGGGCGTTTTTGTTGTGCGGTTTGGTCAGTTGCAGGTGTGTTGTCGGTGTTGGCCTCTTCGCGAGCAAGCCCGCTCCCACATTTGATCGAGTTGTCCCGGCGGACGCGGTCAAATGTGGGAGCGGGCTTGCTCGCGAAGGCGATGGATCAGGCGCCGCCGACTACTGCCGCTTGCGCAGTCCGCAACTCGTGACGATTGCCCCGGAACAGCACCAGCGTCGCAATCAACCCCAGCACCGCCGCGCCACTGAGCCAGATCCCTGGCGCCGCCCTGTTGTCCAGCACATGGATCAGATACGTACAGGCCGCCGGTGTGAAACCACCAAAGGTCGCGGTCGCCAGGCTGTAGGCAAGGGAGAAACCAGTCGTGCGAACTTCCACCGGCATGATCTCGGTCAGGGCCACCACCATGGCGCCGTTGTACGAGCCATACAGGAACGACAGCCACAACTCGACGATCAGCAGATGGCTGAAGCTCGGGTTCGCAACTAGCCATGACAGCGCTGGATAAGCCGTGAGGATCGCCAGAATCGTCGCCGCCAACAGCAGGGGTTTGCGCCCGATCCTGTCAGACACAGAACCCATCACCGGCAGCCAGAAGAAGTTCGACAGGCCAATGCACACGGTCACCAGCAACGTATCCAGATCCGACAGATGCAGTTCGGCTTTGCCGAAGGTCGGGGTGTAGGCGGTGATCAGGTAGAACGACACAGTAGTCATCACCACCAGCGCCATGCCGGCGAGGACGATGCCGAAGTTCTGACCAATCGAGCGGACAATGTCTTGCAGGGTAGGGCGGTGCTTGCGCGCCTGGAATTCCGGGGTTTCTTCCAGAGAGCGGCGGATCACGAAGATCACCGGTACGATCATGCAGCCGATCAGGAACGGCACGCGCCAGCCCCATTCGCCCATTTCTTCCGGGCTGAGCCAATGGTTCAAGCCCACGCCGAGCAGGCCGGCGAATACCACCGCGGCTTGCTGGCTGGCGGACTGCCAACTGACGAAGAAGCCTTTGCGGCCTGGTGTGGAGATCTCGGCGAGGTACACCGACACACCGCCCAGTTCCACGCCCGCCGAGAAGCCTTGCAGCAAGCGACCGAACAATACAATCAGCGGCGCCGCGACACCCAGCGTCGCGTAACCCGGCACGCAGGCAATCAATAGTGTGCCGGCGGCCATCATTGCCAGTGTGATGATCAAGCCTTTGCGGCGGCCGTGACGATCGATGTAAGCCCCGAGGAAAATCGCCCCCAGCGGACGCATCAGGAAGCCGGCCCCGAAAGTGGCCAAAGACAGCATCAGGGACGCGAAAGCGCTGTCGGCAGGGAAGAAGGTTTTAGCAATGGCCGTGGCGTAAAAGCCGTAGACCATGAAGTCGAACATCTCCAGGAAGTTTCCGCTGACGACGCGAAAAATTGCTTTGCCATTGCTCGTATTGGAAGACATTTGTAAGTACTCACGCTGGTAAATCTTGTTTGAAAACGCTGCACCTGTGGGAGCCTGCTCGCGATAGCGGTGACCGGATTTACGATTGCTTCGCAATCGGCCGGGGGCAAGCCCCCTCGCCACACAGGCTCGCTCCCACAGGTTTGGCGTCTGGCTGACGGGCGCTGGCAGACCTCGCTCTAATGCGCTCTGAGGCCCATAATGGCGGGCGCGGTTTTGAGGGGAGATGAAGATTTGTTAACTGGACGGTGGAGTGGGCTTGTGGTGCTGGCCGGCGTTTTGTCCGGTTGCGGCAATGGCGACAGCCTGGAACGCTTCGACGGTCCGACCATGGGCAGTCGTTATTCCATCCAATACGTAAGACATTCCTCCACGCCCGGGCCGAAAGCGGTGCAGGCCGAAGTAGAAAATATCCTCGCCGAAGTGGATCGACAATTCTCGACCTATCGCAGCGACTCGGACACCGTACGCTTCAACGCACTGCCGGCCGGTCGCTGTCAGGTCATGCCTGGCCCTGTGCTCGAATTGATCCGTGTGGGCGAGCAGTTGTCATCCCAAAGCGACGGCTCCTTCGACTTGACGGTGGAGCCGCTGCTCAACCTTTGGGGATTCGGTCCGCAGGCGCGTGAGGAAAAAGTCCCGAGTGCCAAAGCGCTCGCCGAGGTGCAGCAACGCGTCGGCCACAGCCACTTGCGCATCGACGGTGATCAGTTGTGCAAGGACGCCGCGGTCGAGGTCGACTTCAACAGCATCGCGGCCGGTTACGCGGTCGACACGATTGCCGCAAAGCTTGAAGGGCAGGGCATCCAGAATTACTTGGCGGAAGTCACTGGCGAACTCAAGGCTGCCGGCAAAAAGCTCGACGGTTCACCTTGGCGCATCGCGTTAGAAGAACCTCGGGACGACCAGCTAGTTGCGCAAAAAATCATCGCCGTCGACGGCTACGCTGTGTCCACCTCCGGCGACTACCGCAATTATTTTCAGCAGAATGGCCGGCGCTATTCCCACACCTTCGATGCCCGCACCGGCGCTCCGGTCCTACACGCCCTGGCGTCAGTCACAGTGATTCATCCTTCAGCGTTAATGGCCGATGGCCTATCGACGCTGTTGCTGATTCTCGGTCCTGAACGGGGTTGGGACTATGCCGAAACCCATGACATTGGTGCATTCTTTGTGATTCGTGCCGATACAGGTTTCGTCACCCGCACCAATCAGGCTTTTGAGCGCCTGGCGGGTGAGAAAACCAAGTGATTGCGGCTTAAAAAGCATTATTGATGGCGTTGTAGTGCAGGCAAAACTAGCCTACGACGCGACCAAGGGTTAATGTGCCCGGCGTTGACGCTTCTATAGACTGTGTCCGGGTTCTGCACTGGCCCCAAATTGTTCCTTCACGCCGCAGATCGGCGTGATTTAGCCGCAGGTGCCGAGGGCGCCGCGGCCTGTTCTGAGGAGTATGCATGGCTGTCTACAACTACGACGTGGTGGTGTTGGGTTCCGGCCCGGCGGGAGAAGGCGCGGCAATGAATGCCGCCAAGGCAGGACGCAAGGTGGCGATGGTCGATAGTCGTCGCCAGGTCGGCGGCAACTGCACCCACCTGGGCACCATCCCGTCCAAGGCCTTGCGTCACTCGGTCCGGCAGATCATGCAGTTCAACACCAACCCGATGTTCCGGGCGATTGGTGAGCCGCGCTGGTTCTCGTTCCCGGACGTTTTGAAAAGCGCCGAAAAAGTCATCTCCAAACAAGTCGCCTCGCGCACCGGCTACTACGCCCGTAACCGTGTCGACGTGTTCTTCGGCACCGGCAGCTTCGCTGACGAGCAAACCATCGAAGTGGTCTGCGCCAACGGCGTGGTCGAAAAACTGGTGGCCAAGCACATCATCATCGCCACCGGCTCGCGTCCTTATCGCCCGGCGGACATCGATTTCCATCACCCGCGTATCTACGATAGCGACACCATCCTCAGCCTCGGCCATACCCCGCGCAAACTCATCGTTTACGGTGCTGGCGTGATCGGTTGCGAATATGCCTCGATCTTCAGTGGTCTGGGTGTGCTGGTTGAGCTGGTGGATAACCGCGGTCAGTTGCTGAGCTTCCTCGACTCGGAAATTTCCCAGGCCCTGAGCTATCACTTCAGCAACAACAACATCACGGTTCGCCACAACGAAGATTACGACCGCGTCGAGGGCGTTGACAACGGTGTGATCCTGCACCTGAAGTCCGGCAAGAAGATCAAGGCCGATGCCTTGCTCTGGTGCAACGGTCGTACCGGCAACACCGATCAGCTGGGTCTGGAAAACATCGGCGTGAAGGTCAACAGCCGTGGCCAGATCGAAGTCGACGAAGCCTACCGCACCTGCGTACCGAACATTTACGGTGCCGGTGACGTGATCGGCTGGCCGAGCCTGGCCAGCGCAGCGCACGACCAGGGCCGTTCGGCCGCTGGCAGCATCGTCGATAACAATAGCTGGCGCTTCGTCAACGACGTGCCAACCGGCATCTACACCATTCCGGAGATCAGCTCGATCGGCAAGAACGAGCAAGAGCTGACTCAGGCCAAGGTGCCGTACGAAGTGGGCAAGGCGTTCTTCAAGAGCATGGCGCGTGCGCAGATCGCCGGCGAGCCGCAAGGCATGCTGAAGATCCTGTTCCACCGCGAGACGCTGGAAGTGCTGGGCGTTCACTGCTTCGGTTATCAGGCGTCGGAGATCGTGCACATCGGTCAGGCGATCATGAGCCAGCCGGGCGAGCTGAACACCCTGAAGTACTTCGTCAACACGACGTTCAACTACCCGACCATGGCCGAAGCCTATCGGGTAGCGGCGTACGATGGCCTCAACCGGCTTTTTTGAGCGGCTCCGGCCGGTGGCCTGAGCCGGCCGGGGAGACCGATTTCAGCAATTCTCGAGCGTGGCAGTGGCCAAACCGGGAAAGTCTGTAATCAGGCTGTCAACGCCGAAGTCGGCGAGTCTGCGCATCAGCGCGGGCTCGTTGACTGTCCACACCGACACATGCAGCCCCTGACGTTGCGCCTTCTGCAGGCGTTCCGGCGTACACAGGGTCCAGTTCAGCGCCAGCATCTCACAGCCATAGTTTTGCGCGACCTTCAGCGGGTCGAGCCAGGCGTACTCGGCCACCAATCCGCGAGACACGTCCGGCACCAGGTCCAGCGCGGCTTTCAATACTTCGCGTGAACTCGACGTAATCGTGATCTTGTCCCGCATGCCGAAACGCTGAGCCATTTCGCGAATCGCCAGCACGGTGGTCGCGGCACGGGTGCGTGAAGCGCTTTTGACCTCCAGCTGCCAGTGCTCGAAATCGCATTTCTCGAACAGTTCTTCCAGCGTTGGAATCGGGCAGGGTTTGATCCAGCCCGGGCCACCCTTGCGCGCGTCGTAGGTCACCAGCTCCGCGGCGGTATGTTCGACTACTTTGCCGCGACGCTCGGTGGTGCGTTTGAGCGTCGGGTCGTGGATCACCATCAACTCGCCGTCCATGGACAGGTGCAAGTCCAGTTCGCAACGGCGAACGCCGTGCTTGAGGCATTCCTGAAAGCTGGTCAGGGTGTTTTCCGGTGCTTCGCCCTTGGCGCCGCGATGGCCGTAGATGAGAGTCACGGTTCTTCCTTAAATTAAATGCCTGATTCGTTTTGTTCGCGGGCCAGGCGTCGTTCTTGTGCCTGTCGCTGCAAGATGTAACGGGCCAGCAATTGCCGCTGGGCATCGGACAGATGTTCGAACTCGGTGCCGACGTCGTAGCCGTCGCCCTTGCGGTCGCAATGGGTGACGCGGGCTCGCAGCAACAGGCCCAGGGCTTGCGGCATCAGCACCAGTTTGACCGACAGGTGTGTGCCGGTGGTGATGGGCGTCGGATGCTGAAAGTCGATGCCCCCTTCGGAGAGGATCACCGGCTGCGGTTCGCCGATCTGTCCGAGCACGGTCAGGGCGACCACCTGACTCAGCAGGTCGATGCGTTTGTTCTGGGATTTCAGGAACGCGGCGATGGTCCGGTCACGTTCGCTGATCTGTCGCAGCAGGTGTTGCGACTCGAATTCGCTCAGGTGCAGTTCGCTGAGCAGGTTGAATAGAGGGGAAGCATCCTGCAACACTTCCTGGCCTGCGGCTTCGGGAGCAGACAGGGGCCGAATTTCCAGTGCGATCGTGTCCTCGATACGGTAGTATTCGCGGCGATCTTCTTCATCTAATGTCGACATGGCGAACCCATGGTAGCGGCGGTGGTCTGAGTGTAAAGCTGGTTATCGACCCCCGCCACAAGGACGTTCCTTTTCCCTCCGAACAAGCCCCGACATGTTCAGACCTCTCTTCGTATTTATTGGCACGCGTTATACCCGTGCAAAGCGTCGCAATCATTTTGTGTCGTTCATTTCCCTGACCTCGATGATCGGACTTGCCCTTGGCGTGGTCGTGATGATCGTCGTGCTGTCGGTCATGAACGGCTTCGATCATGAGATGCGCACCCGCGTGCTGGGCATGGTGCCCCACGCGACCATCGAGTCCGGTGAGCCGATCAGCGACTGGCAAAGCCTGGCCGCCAAGGTCAAGCAGAACCCGCAGGTGGCGGCGGTTGCGCCCTTCGTCCAGATGCAGGGCCTGCTGACCAACAACGGCAAGGTCTCCAAAGTGCTGCTCAATGCCATCGACCCGGTGCAGGAGCGGCAGGTGTCGATCATTGATAACTTCATGCAGCAGGGCAAGCTCGACGACCTGGCGCCGGGCAGTTTCGGCATCGTCATCGGCGACAAGGCCGCAGCCAAGCTCGGCGTGGCGGTCGGTGACAAACTGACGTTTGTCGCGCCGGAAGTCACCGTGACCCCGGCCGGGATGTTCCCGCGCATGAAACGCTTTACCGTGGTCGGCATCTTCCACGTCGGTGCCGGTGAGATCGACGGGTATCTGGGCATTACCAATTTGCAGGATCTGGCGAAGCTGCACCGCTGGAAGCCGGATCAGGTCCAGGGCATTCGCTTGAAGTTCGACGATCTGTTCCAGGCACCACGCATGGCATGGACCATCGCCCAGCAACTCGGCGAAGACAAGTATTACGCCCGCGACTGGACCCGCACCCACGGCAATCTGTATCAGGCGATCCGCATGGAAAAAGCCATGATCGGCCTGCTGTTGCTGCTGATCGTCGCCGTTGCGGCGTTCAACATCATTTCCACGCTGGTGATGGTGGTAAACGACAAGAAGGGCGACATCGCGATTCTGCGCACCCTCGGCGCCACGCCGGGTTCGATCATGGCGACGTTCATGGTTCAGGGCACGGTCATTGGTGTGGTCGGTACGCTGATCGGCGCCGTGGTCGGGATCTTCGCCGCGCTGAACGTCAGCGCCGCGATTTCGGCCCTTGAAGGGCTGATCGGCCATAAATTCCTGAACGCCGACGTGTATTTCATCGATTACCTGCCGTCGCAAGTGCAGAGCCAGGACGTGTTGATGGTCTGCGCCGCCGCGTTGATCCTGAGTTTCCTCGCCACCCTGTATCCAGCCTGGCGTGCCGCGCGCACCCAGCCTGCGGAGGCGCTACGTTATGAGTGAGTCGGGCATGAGTGATAAAGCAATCTTGAGCTGCCGCAACCTGGGCAAGTCCTACGTGGAAGGTCCGGAATCGGTAGAGGTTCTGGCGGGTCTGCAACTGGAGCTGCACCCTGGTGAGCGCGTGGCGATCGTCGGTACGTCGGGTTCGGGCAAAAGTACCTTGCTCAACCTGCTGGGCGGTCTCGATACACCGACCAAGGGCAGCGTCTGGCTGGCCGGTGAAGAACTCTCGGCACTGAACGAAAAAGCCCGTGGCCTGCTGCGCAATCGGTCGCTGGGTTTCGTTTACCAGTTCCACCACTTGCTGCCTGAGTTCACCGCGCTGGAAAACGTCTGCATGCCGTTGCTGATTGGTAAAACCGCGATCCCGGAAGCGCGCCAGCGTGCGACAGCGTTGCTGGAGCGTGTAGGACTGGGCCACCGTCTGGAGCACAAACCGGCGGAATTGTCCGGTGGCGAACGCCAGCGTGTGGCCATCGCCCGTGCCTTGGTGAACAAGCCAGGCCTGGTGATGCTCGACGAGCCGACCGGCAACCTCGACTCCCACACCGCACAGGGCATTCAGGATTTGATGCTGGAACTCAGCACCTCGATGCGCACCGCGTTCCTGGTGGTGACTCACGACATGAACCTGGCTCGCCAGATGGATCGCGTCCTGCATTTGCAGGAAGGTTACCTGACGCCTATCTGATTGACCGAAACCCGGCGTACTGAACAGTGCGTCGGGTCTTTTATTTTTATACGGTGCCCCAGCGAATGTTCAGACCGTTATCGATCTTTATCGGCACGCGCTATACCCGCGCCAAGCGCCGCAATCGCTTTGTTTCCTTCATCTCGATGACCTCGATGATCGGCCTCGCCCTGGGCGTGCTGGCGATGATCGTGGTGCTGTCGGTGATGAATGGCTTCCAGCGCGAAATGAGCTCGCGCATCCTCGGCATGGTGCCCCACGCGACCATCGTCGGCGTGAACCCTATCGACGATTGGCAGCCGGTGGCCGCCGCGGCGATGAAGAATCCTGCAGTAACGGCGGCGGTGCCGTTTACCGAAATGGAGGGCATGCTGTCCTACAAGGGCACGATGCAGCCGATCCAGGTCAGCGGTGTCGACCCGGCACTGGAAGGCAAAGTCTCGATCGTTGCCAAGCACATTGTTCAGGGGCGTCTCGATGCCTTGAAGCCGGGCGAGTTTGGCGTGGTGGTCGGTGAGATCACTGCGCGACGCTTTCGCTTGAATGTCGGCGACAAAATCACCCTGATCGTGCCGGAAATCAGCACCGCACCGGGCGGGATTACCCCGCGCATGCAGCGGCTGAACGTGGTGGGCGTGTTCAAGGTTGGCGCCGAGCTGGACGGCTCCATGGCGCTGATCCACCTCGCCGATGCCGCGCAGATGCAGCACTGGCAGCCGAATCAGGTGCAGAGCGTGCGCCTGGCGGTGAAGGATTTGTACGCCGCGCCGCAAGTGTCGAGCGACATCGCGACAGGCCTGGGCGCCGCTTACAAGGCTGACGACTGGACCCACACCCAAGGCAGTCTGTTCAGCGCGATGAAAATGGAAAAAACCATGATCGGCCTGCTGTTGCTGATGATCGTCGCGGTGGCGGCGTTCAACATCATCGCCACCCTGATCATGGTGGTGAACGACAAGGGCGCGGACATCGCAATCCTGCGCACCATTGGCGCGACGCCTCGGCAGATCATGGCGATCTTCATGGTGCAGGGCACGGTGATCGGGGTTGTCGGTACCTTGATTGGCGGCGTGCTGGGCGTGATCGCAGCGCTGAACGTCAGTGAGCTGGTGGGCTGGATGGAGCGGGTCAGCGGGCAGCACATCTTCAGTTCCGATGTGTACTTTGTCAGTAACTTGCCGTCGGAATTGCAGGGCGCGGATGTGTTGTTGATCTGTTCCGCCGGTTTCATCATGAGCTTTTTGGCGACGGTGTACCCGGCGTGGCGGGCGGCGAAAGTCGAGCCAGCTACGGCGTTGCGGTATTCGTAAGCCTGTAGACCGCTATCGCGGGCAAGCCCGCTCCCACAGGGTTTCGAGTCGTTCACATCATTGTGTTTCAACTCGGTCACTGTGGGAGCGGGCTTGCTCGCGAAGGGGCCAGACATGCCACCCTCAATCCCCCTTCGGCAACTCAATCACAAACCGCGTCCACCCCTTATCCGATTCGCAACGAATCTGCCCGCCATGGGCACGGATGATCGATTGGGTGATCGCCAATCCCAACCCCGCATGCTCACTGCTGCCTTCACGACGCGCTGGGTCTGCCCGGTAGAAGCGGTCAAACAAACGCGGTAACAAGTCTTCAGAAATCCCTTCACCACTGTTTTCAACAGTCAGGCTCACGCCTGTCGGCTGTTCGATTATCTTCACCCGCACCTCGCCACCGACCGGGGTAAACCGCAGCGCATTGTCCAGCAAATTGGACAGCGCCCGACGCAACATGCTGCGGTCGCCCTGCATGCTCGCGCTGCCGTCACGACTCAACTTCACCTGAGCGTCCTCGGCCAGCGGCGCAAAAAACTCCAGCAGCACATCGGCTTCTTCCGCCAGTTCCAGCGGTTCGCGCTTGGGCATCAGCAAGCCGTGGTCAGCCTTGGCCAGGTACAACATGTCGTTGACCAGTTGCGCCATCCATTGCAGTTCTTCGAGGTTGCTGTGCAGCGCTTCGCGGTAATCCTCGATGGGGCGAGGGCGGGTGAGGGTGACCTGGGTGTGGGTCAGCAGGTTCGACAGCGGCGTACGCAGTTCATGGGCGATGTCGGCGGAAAACGCCGAGAGCCGCTGAAAAGAGTCGTCGAGGCGTCCGAGCATGGCGTTGAAGCTGTGGGCCATTTCCGCGAGCTCTGGCGGCATGTCTGCTTCCGGCAGGCGCGCGTTGAGCGATTGCGCCGAAACGCCGCTGGCGACCGCACTCATGCGTCGCAGAGGGCGCAACCCACTGCGTGCCGCCCAGGCTCCGAGCAGGGCGGTGGCCAGCGCCGACAAACCGACCGTCAGCCAGATCAAATGCTGCATGCGTTGCAGAAAGTGTTGGTGATGGGTGATGTCCAGCAGCAGGGTCAGTTGCGGTGAGTCGGGCTTGTCGAGAAATAGCGGCGCATTCAGGACACGGTAGTCGGTGCCGTCGTCGCTCACCGTCGACAGGCCCAACTGGCGCGGCAAGTCTTTGGGTAAACCGGCTGAGCTGTCGTACAAACGTTGTCCGTCGCTGCCGATGATGCGCAGTGAAAGATCGGCTTGTCGGCTCAATTCATCGGCTAGCCTGGCTTCGGTTTCGCTGGACTGAATGTCATCCAGCGCCCGGCGCAAGCCAATCAGTTTGCCGTCGAGCAATTGCTGATCCAGTTCGACAAAGTGCGCCTCGCTGGCGCGGCTGAACAACACCCCGGCGAACAACGACACCACCGCGGTGCATGCTGCGAACAGCAGCGCCAGACGATTGCTTAGTGAGAGTCGGCGCATCAGGCAGGGCGCTCTTCAAGGACGTAGCCCATGCCGCGCACGGTGTGGATCAACTTGTTCGGGAAGTCGTCGTCGATCTTCAGGCGCAAACGGCGGATCGCCACTTCGATAACGTTGGTGTCGCTGTCGAAATTCATGTCCCACACTTGGGAAGCGATCAGCGATTTGGGCAGCACTTCGCCTTGGCGCCGTAGGAGCATTTCCAGCAGGGCGAATTCCTTGGCGGTCAGGTCGATGCGCTGGCCGTTGCGCTCGACCCGGCGACGGATCAGGTCCAGGCGCAAGTCGGCCAGTTGCAAGCTGGTTTCCTGAGGCGTGACGCTGCCGCGCCGCAGCAGACTGCGAACCCGCGCCAGCAGTTCGGAGAAGGCGAACGGTTTGACCAGATAGTCGTCGGCACCCAACTCCAGACCGTGAACCCTGTCCTCCACCGCGTCTCGGGCTGTAAGAAACAGTACCGGTGTGTCCAGGCCAGCACCGCGCACCGCTTGCAGAATCTGCCAGCCATCGCGACCGGGCAGCATCACATCGAGGATCAACAAGGCGTAATCGCCGCTTAACGCCAGTTGCTGGCCGGTGTTGCCGTCTGCCGCCAATTCGGTGGTGAACCCGGCTTCGGTCAGGCCCTGACGCAGGTAATGGCCGGTTTTCGGTTGGTCTTCAACAATCAGCAGTTTCATGGGCGGCTCGGGCAATTGGAACAGGTGCGTTATACCGTGGGCGGCGGCGATAAAGGCCAACCTGACAAAGTTGTAATCTGCCTGTCAGGTGGCTGGCAGAGCCCGCGGATTAGAGTTTCCCACAAGCTGAACCTCATCTTGTTGGAGTACGACTATGTTTTTGCAAAATCGTCTGGTACTGGCCGCTTGCTTGCTGACTCTGAGCTTAGGGCTGGAGGCTTCGCCGGCGCATTCCTACGACTTCGGTCAACCGGCGACGGCGACCAAGACTACCCGCAGCATTGAAGTGGTAATGGGCGATATGTCGTTCGATCCGAAAGCCATCGAGATCAAGGCCGGTGAGACCGTTCGCTTTGTACTGGTGAATAAAGGCCAGTTGCTGCACGAATTCAACCTCGGCGACGCGGCGATGCATGCCCGGCACCAGCAGGAAATGCTCCAGATGCAGCAAAGCGGCATGCTGATGCCTACAGGCATGAAGGCCATGGACCACGGCTCCATGGCCGCAAAAGGGCATGGTATGAAACACGATGACCCGAACAGTGTGCTGGTGGAACCGGGCAAAACCGTCGAGCTGACCTGGACCTTCACCAAAGCCACCAACCTGGAATTTGCCTGCAATGTTCCCGGCCACTATCAGGCTGGCATGGTCGGCAAATTGACAGTCAGTCAGTAAGCACTCAAAGGCGGGAGCAAAGGCTGGTAGAATCCGCTGATTCTTCAGTCAGGTTTCCGCCATGCATCCCGCAGCCGAACATTCGCCGCTGGGCAAATCCAGCGAATACATAGCCACCTATACGCCGTCCTTACTGTTCCCGATCCCGCGCACCGCGAAATGGGCCGAGCTGGGCCTGACGGCTGAAACCCTGCCGTACAAGGGCGTGGACTTCTGGAACTGCTTCGAACTGTCGTGGCTGTTGCCATCCGGCAAGCCTGTGGTGGCGATTGGCGAATTCAGCATTCCGGCGGATTCGCCAAACATCATCGAATCGAAGTCGTTCAAGCTGTACCTCAACTCGCTGAACCAAACAGCGTTTGCCGATACCGCAAGCCTTGAAGCGACACTGGCGAAAGACCTCTCGGCCGCTGCCGGTAAACCGGTGGGCGTGCGGATTCGCAGCTTGAAAGATGTTGAGGCAGAAGGCGTCGTGGCGTTGCCGGGCGTGTGCATCGATGACCTGGACATCAGCGTCAGCAACTATGAGCATCCGCGCCCGGAACTGCTGCGGTGCGATGAGTCGCTCATTATTGAAGAGTGCGTGCACAGTCATTTGCTCAAATCCAACTGCCCGGTCACCAGCCAGCCGGATTGGGGCAGCGTAGCGGTGGAGTATCGCGGAGCGGCGCTGGACCATGCGAGTTTGCTGGAATACATCGTGAGTTTCCGCCAGCACTCGGACTTCCATGAACAGTGTGTGGAGCGGATTTTCCTCGACCTGCAACGGTTGCTGAAGCCAGAGAAGCTGACGGTGTATGCACGGTATGTGCGTCGCGGCGGGTTGGACATCAACCCGTATCGCAGCACCGAAGAAGTGCAACTGCCGAACCATCGCCTGGTCCGTCAGTAAGATCAAGATCAAAAGATCGCAGCCTTCGGCAGCTCCTACAGGGTGTACGCCGTCCCAATGTAGGAGCTGCCGCAGGCTGCGATCTTGGCGCAATTCCAATCGCCCAATAACTCAACGGCTGGAAATCAAAAAGCCCCGCTATCGATAGCGGGGCTTTTTTGCATTTGGCGGGTTCAGATCCCCATATTGCCCAAGGCTTGAACGATGTTGCGCAAGGTGCCAGCAAGGGTAGGGTGTTCAAGTTCGAAGCGCTCGACGGCCAGGTTCACATTGTCGGCGAGGTTGGTGTCCTGGGTTTTGGTTTCGAGTTCAAGTTCCAGTTCGATCTGTTGCATCAGCGCGTGCAGGTCAGCACGCTCGACTTCGGAAAGCGGTGGATTCTGTTCCAATTGCTCGCGCAGTTTGTTGAGTTGTTCTTGCAGTTCGCGGGCAGGCATGGCGTTCTTCCTTTTATCGATAGGCACTGGCATAGACCGCAGCGGCGCGCCAAAGGTCTATGGCTGACCTTTAGATTAATCCACTCTTGAACAACCTGCATGATCTCGATCAGGGCTTCTCGCCCTTGAGTCGGCGCAGGCTGATATCGGCAAGGCAGGTGTCGAGTTCGCCCAAATGATCGATCACCGAATGCACGCCCAAGCCGAACAACTGCATTGTCGCCTTGCCGCGCAAGTGTTCCCGTTCCTTTTGACTCAAGGCCTGCCATTCACTTGGTGCCAGCCCGCACAGCGAGCCGCAGGACGCCAGGCCAATGGTCCACAACCCGGCATTCAGGCCTGATTGCAGAAGCCGCGGTTCGCCGCTGACCAGCACGCAACCGTCCAGACGCTCGACATTCAACGCCATCAAGGCTTGCCAGCAGGCGTTCGGGGCCGGCCATGGATTGATTGTTGCCGGGTGTTGCGAAGGTTTGATCCAGTCCGGGAGTGCCACGGCCAGAGAGTGGCTGAGGGCGGGGGGCAGTTCATCGAGCCAGGCGCAAGGAATCTGTTGGCGCTGCAAGCTGGATAGACTATCCAGAGCGCCAAGCGTGACTTCGGCGTGCTCGGCAGTCAGTGTGCCGGGTTGGCGAGTGCGTGCGCCGAAATCCACCAGGCATCCACTGAGGCCGAACAGTACAGCGGTCAGGCTGGGGGCGATGAGAGGCGAGGTTTCGGCGCGTGGCATATCAACATCCTTGAAATAGTAACAAGGCTATTCGTGGACGGTGACAGTTGAGTGACACTGATGTGAATCGCTCACAGCCAGAAGAGTCAGCCGCAGGCTATGGCGCGCGATGCTGCCTAAACCGGGTTTTCCGTCATATACTAGCGGCCTTTGCGCCTGGGCCAAGCCCCTCGCGCCAGTATGAATCCAAGGAGTTTCTCTATGCGCTGGAGCAATCGACTCGCTCAGCTTTGTATGTGTGCCAGTGTATTGCTGGTTCCGTTTGCGGCTCAGGCTGCCACGGAAGAAGATCCTTGGGAAAGCATTAACCGCCCGATCTACAAGTTCAACGATTTTGTCGACACCTACGCACTGAAGCCATTGGCTCAGGGCTATCAATTCGTCACGCCGCAGTTTCTGGAAGATGGCATCCACAACATGTTCCGCAACGTCGGCGACGTGACCAACCTCGCCAACGACGTGTTGCAGGTCAAACCCGCCGCGGCAGGCGTCGACACCGCGCGTTTGATCTTCAACACCACCTTCGGCCTGCTGGGCTTCTTCGACGTGGGCACCCAGATGGGCCTGCATCGCAATGATGAAGACTTCGGCCAGACCCTCGGTTACTGGGGCGTGGGCAGCGGCCCATACTTGATGCTGCCGCTGCTGGGTCCAAGTACCTTGCGTGATGCGCCTTCCAAGTATGTCGACGGCTATACCGGTCCATACCGCTACATCCACGACGTGCCGGTGCGTAATTCGATCTTCGGCCTGAACATCGTCGACACCCGCGCCAACCTGCTGTCGGCCGAGAAACTGGTCAGCGGCGACAAATACACCTTTATTCGCAATGCGTACCTGCAAAATCGCGAATTCAAGGTCAAGGACGGCCAGGTCGAAGACGATTTTTAATCTCGACCGGTAAAACGAAGAAGGCGGCCATTTGGTCGCCTTCTTTCGTTTGGCTTAAGGGTTAATCGGGGTTATTTCATCTTCAGGATTGTAAGCCCGAGTTTCTGACTGCCACCGTCCTGTGCTTTCACCCACACCACTTCGGTATCGGCCTCAAGGCCTTTTAGCGCCGCATGATCGGAATCGATCCGCACGCTAAGCTGGTCACCGACCTTGAATAAGCGGGGCGCCTCAACCTGCATGCCGCTGCTGGAAAGGTCGATGCAGACGGCTTGCACCTCGTCGCCCTCATGAATCAGCGCCACATCGGCATCGACCCGCATGCGGATGAAATCGCGCTTTTCGCTGTAGTCCCGATCAGTTTGGCTCATGGGCTCGATCCTTCCTTTGGGTTACGGTTTTGCCTGTTCTTATAACTCTCGGTGATTTGACAAGTAAAGACGTCAAGCGACCATCGGCGTGAGCTTGAAACGCCTCGCGGATGGGAGTACCGTCTGCGCCTTAGAAGGGCACCTTTGGTGGACTTGTGAGTAGGGCAAACGCTCGAAAACAGTGCAGTCAGAGAGGCTAGAAAGCGAATCCAGTAGTGTGAGCAGGGCCAAATGCCCAGCCTGCTACGCCAACCTAATTCTGGCGCCGTTTGCCCACATGCCAAAAACCAGTGCCACGCTGCTGATAATCGATGATGACGAAGTAGTGCGCGCGAGCCTCGCGGCCTACTTGGAAGACAGTGGTTTCAGTGTCCTGCAGGCCAGCAATGGCCAGCAGGGTCTTCAGGTATTCGAGCAAGACAAGCCCGATTTGGTCATCTGCGATCTGCGCATGCCGCAGATGGGCGGACTCGAACTCATTCGCCAGGTCACCGAGCTGTCGCCGCAAACACCGGTAATCGTGGTGTCGGGCGCCGGCGTGATGAACGACGCGGTTGAGGCCCTGCGCCTTGGCGCGGCGGACTACCTGATCAAGCCTCTCGAAGATCTGGCCGTGCTTGAGCACTCCGTGCGCCGGGCCCTGGATCGTGCGCGCCTGCTGCTGGAAAACCAGCGCTACCGCGAGAAGCTGGAAAAGGCCAACCGCGAGCTCGAGGCCAGCCTGAACCTGCTCCAGGAAGACCAGAACGCCGGTCGCCAGGTGCAGATGAACATGCTGCCGGTCAGCCCCTGGAGCATCGATGAGTTCCAGTTTGCGCACCAGATCATTCCGTCACTGTACCTTTCGGGCGATTTCGTTGATTACTTTCGGGTCGACGAGCGTCGGGTAGCGTTTTACCTGGCGGACGTTTCCGGTCATGGCGCCTCTTCAGCCTTCGTTACCGTGCTGCTGAAATTCATGACCACGCGCTTGCTGTTCGAGTCCAAGCGCAACGGCACATTGCCGGAGTTCAAGCCTTCAGAGGTTCTTGGTCATATCAACCGGGGCCTGATCAGTTGTAAGCTGGGTAAACACGTCACAATGGTCGGTGGAGTCATCGACGAGGAGACCGGTTTGTTGACCTATAGCATCGGCGGTCATCTGCCGTTGCCTGTGTTGTACACGCCAGACAGTGTTCGTTACCTGGAAGGGCGCGGTCTGCCGGTGGGCCTCTTCAATGAAGCCACTTACGAAGACCACGTACTGGAATTGCCGCCAGTGTTCAGCTTGACGCTGATGTCTGATGGCATTTTGGACCTTTTGCCAGAACCCACACTCAAAGATAAAGAAGCTGCTTTACCTCAACGGGTGAAGGCAGCGGGCGGCAGCCTGGATGGTCTGCGCCAGGTTTTTGGATTGGCCACGCTAGGGGAGATGCCGGATGATATCGCCCTGTTGGTGTTGAGCAGGAATCTTTAATGAGTACCGGTAGAATCCAGTTCGCCGAGCAGGACGGCACCTTCGTCCTGAAGTTCGTCGGTGAAGTTCGCCTGACCCTGTGTTCGGCGTTGGATGCGACTATTGAGCGGATCTTCACCGCGTTGAATTTCAACGCCATCGTGATCGACCTGACCGAAACCCGCAGCATCGACAGCACCACCCTGGGCCTGCTGGCCAAACTGTCGATCCTGTCGCGGCAAAAGGTCGGCCTGCTGCCGACCGTCGTCACCACCCACGAAGACATCACCCGTCTGCTGCAGTCCATGGGCTTCGAGCAAGTGTTCAACATCGTTGACCGCCCGATCCCATGCCCAGAATGCCTGACCGACCTGCCAGACCAGGACCAGTCCGAAGAAGTGGTACGCGTCAAAGTCCTCGAAGCGCACAAAATTCTCATGGGCCTGAACGACTCCAATCGTGAGGCGTTCCATGACCTGGTAAATGCGCTGGAGCGGCACTGATTTCCAGAAGTGATGTGGGTCTTATGGGCCCCATCGCAGGCAAGCCAGCTCCCACATAAGCCTCAGTCGTAAACACTATCGCGACCCACCACAGAACCCCTGTGGGAGCCGGGCTTGCCCGCGATGGCGTCATCACAAACGCCACATCCCTCCGCGCGCAGCCATCCAATACCCAAATTCAACGCAAAAAAAGGGCGAACCCACCAAGGTTCGCCCTTTTTGCATTGCTGCGAGCTAGATCACAGCTTGGCCTGCAACAACGCCTCAAGCTTCTCCTGATCCCGAGCAAACTGACGAATCCCCTCAGCCAGCTTCTCGGTCGCCATCGCATCCTCGTTGGACAACCAACGGAACTGCGCTTCATTCAGGCCCAGACGCGCTTCACCAGCATGCCCCGGCGCCAATTTGCGCTCCAGCTTGCCAGTGTCCACCGCCAGCTTCTCCAACAGATCCGGGCTGATGGTCAGACGATCACACCCAGCCAGTTGCTCGATCTGATTCAGGTTACGGAAGCTCGCGCCCATCACCACAGTCTTGTAGTCATTGGCCTTGTAGTAGTTGTAGATACGCGTCACCGACTGCACGCCCGGATCATCCGCGCCGGTGTAGTCGTTGCCGGTGGCCTTCTTGTACCAGTCATAGATACGACCCACGAACGGCGAAATCAGGAAAACCCCAGCGTCAGCACAAGCCGCCGCCTGAGCGAACGAGAACAGCAAGGTCAGGTTGGTCTGAATGCCTTCCTTTTCCAGCTTCTCGGCAGCGCGAATGCCTTCCCAGGTCGAAGCGATCTTGATCAGCACACGGTCACGGCCAACGCCAGCCTTGTCGTACAGGTCGATCAGACGGTGCGCACGCTTCAATACGGCGTCAGTGTCGAACGACAGGCGCGCATCCACTTCAGTGGAAATACGGCCCGGTACAACCTTCAGAATTTCTTGCCCTACCGCAACGCCAAAACGGTCGCTGGCCAGGCCTACATCGCCCTTGCAGTCGTGAACGCAAGCGTTCAGCAACTCGGCATAAGCGGGAATGGCCGCCGCTTTGAGCAGCAGGGAAGGGTTGGTGGTAGCGTCCACGGGTTTAACGCGAGCGATTGCTTCGAAGTCGCCGGTGTCGGCAACCACGGTGGTCATTTGTTTGAGTTGTTCCAGCTTGGAAGTCATGAGCGTGCTCTGTCCTATGGGTCCAATGACATTACCCGAGCGCTTGCAGCCACTCAAGGGCGCGTACGTGTATCGATGGCCCCAGCGGCAACATCCTGAAAACGGATGTTTGAAAGGCGGGGCGCGGTATCGGTAGATACGATGCTGAAATGGGGGACAGGTTCAACGCAGGTGACGGCTAGCGTGCTGGGCAGGCTTGGGCCATGTCCTTGATGCTTACCGATTTGGACGGTTTACGGATTAATCCTTTGAGCGCTCGGGCCGAACAAGTGGCGGCCACGATTTCAAAGCTGCCATTTTCTAACGAAACAAACTGAACGCGATCACCGGCGCGAAGCCCCAGTGAGGCGCGTAGCTCGGCTGGAAGGGTGATCCGTCCTTTAGAGGTCAGCGTGGTCATTGCCATAGATGAATACTCCGTTTCGTCATTACGAATGAGCGGTAGGGGAATCAGCGCCCCTCTAATAACTCCGCGGCCTGATCCAGCAACGCCAAAGGCTCTTTAGCTTTGTGAATATCCACCGACAACAACTGCCGAAACTTCCGCGCCCCCGGAAACCCGGTGCCCAGCCCCAGCACATGCCGAGTAATGTGATGCATCGATCCACCCGCCAGCAGATGCTCGGCGATATAAGGCCGCAACTGCGCCAGCGCCTCGGCCCGGCTGATCACCGGTGCCTTGCTGCCGAACAGCTGCTGATCCACCTCAGCCATCACATAGGGATTGTGATACGCCTCACGGCCCAGCATCACGCCGTCGAACGTCTGCAAATGCTCGTGACAAGCCTCCAGCGTCTTGATCCCGCCGTTGAGAATAATCTCCAGCTCCGGAAAATCCGTCTTCAACCGCGCCGCCACGTCATAGCGCAGAGGCGGAATGTCGCGGTTCTCCTTCGGCGACAACCCCTCCAGAATCGCAATCCGCGCATGCACCGTAAAACTCGTGCACCCGGCATCCCGAACCGTGCCGACGAAATCACACAACTGCTCGTAACTGTCCCGCCCATTAATCCCGATCCGATGCTTCACCGTCACCGGAATCGACACCGCATCACGCATCGCCTTCACACAATCAGCCACCAACTGCGGATGCCCCATCAGGCACGCGCCGATCATATTGTTCTGCACCCGATCACTCGGGCAGCCGACATTTAGGTTTACCTCGTCGTAGCCGTGTTCCTGGGCCATGCGTGCGCAGGCGGCTAGGTCTAGCGGGACACTGCCGCCGAGCTGCAGGGCTAGCGGGTGTTCGGCTTCGTTGTGACGGAGGAAGCGGTCGTGATCGCCGTTAAGGAGCGCGCCGGTGGTGACCATTTCGGTGTAGAGGAGGGCGTGCTTGGAGAGTAGGCGCAGGAAGAAACGGCAGTGGCGGTCTGTCCAATCCATCATGGGCGCAACAGAAAACCTCCTAGATACTGAGTATGCTGGAGGGGCTAGGTTTTCTGCGGGTTTCATCTGCATTTAGCTACTTCTCATTCACTACTGTTTGCCACTGTTTTTGCTTGTTTTAGCAAGGTCGTTGCTACAATGTAGCAACTCAAACCTGTCGTGTAGCAAAATCATGGGATCGATCACCGTTCGCAAGCGCAAGAATGGCTCTGCAGCGTACACCGCACAGATCCGCATCATGCAAAAGGGCGTCACAGTTTATCAGGAAAGCCAGACGTTCGATCGCAAGGCGACAGCGCAAACCTGGATCAAGCGCCGCGAGACAGAAATGGCCGAGCCGGGGGCGATCGCCAAAGCGAACCGTAAGGGCGTGACGGTCAAGCAAATGATCGACCGCTACCTTGAAGAGTACGAAAAAATTCGACCACTGGGCAAAACCAAACGCGCCACCCTCAAGGCGATTGGCGAAACTTGGCTAGGTAAGCTTGAAGACAAGGAAATCACCAGCCAGAAGCTGGTCGAGTACGCCAACGACAGGATGCAGAAAGACGGCATCCAGCCACAGACTGTTGGCAACGACCTAGCGCACTTTGGCGCGGTGCTATCGATTGCCCGACCCGCCTGGGGATTTGATATCGATCCCATGGCCATGCCGGATGCACGCCGCGTGTTACGCAAAATGGGCGCCGTGTCCAAGAGTAAGGAGCGAGGCCGCAGACCCACTCTGGAAGAGCTCGACAGTATCCTGACCTACTTTGTCGATATGCGCGCACGTCGTAAGCAAGAGATCGACATGGTTAGGGTGACTGCTTTCGCACTGTTCTCCACGCGCCGACAGGAAGAGATCACCCGCATTCGCTGGGACGCCATGGACGAGACTCGCCAGTCGGTGCTGATCACCGACATGAAGAACCCCGGGCAGAAATATGGCAACGACGTTTGGTGCCATGTTCCAGACGAAGCCTGGAGGATACTGAAGTCCATGCCGAAGGTTGCCGACGAGGTGTTTCCATACAATGCCAGATCTATATCGGCATCATTTACCCGGGCTTGTCATTTCCTCGAAATTGCAGACCTACATTTTCACGATCTGCGCCACGATGGTGTGAGTCGGCTGTTTGAAATGGGGTGGGATATTCCGAAAGTGGCCAGCGTGTCAGGACACCGAGATTGGAACTCGATGCGACGCTATACCCACTTGCGGGGGAGTGACGACCCGTACAAGGATTGGCCGTGGTTGGAGAGAGTTGTAACTGGCCCCGTGATTGGGGCCATTCCGCATTAAGATGCTCGATGTATACCTCGGCCCATCAGTTTTTCGTGCTCGGCCTTGGCCTTGGTGCGCTGAGCGTCGAGGTAATCAGCCAGGTCAGACAGATGGACGCCTCGCGCGGACTTCTGGCTCCTCTCCATTGGCACCAGTGTTAAGTCTATTTGGCCTGCGGCGACCTTGAGCTTCATTTTCTCCGGTGTCAGATGGCTGAAGTAGTCAGCGCAGACGCGCTCAAGTGGGATGATTGCCTGGCCGTTGTACTGAGCCATTAGTAGGAAGACCGTATTCATACCGCACCTGTTATCGACTTCCCGGCCATGGCCAGTTCGTGGTCAAGAGCAAAGATCCCCTGCATCAAGTTGAGATGGGCGTATTCGCCGCCCTCACTGCTGGCGTCGTTCCAGTTTTTGCTGGTGACACGACGCAGCTTAAGGTTGCTCATGCAGATATAATGCGGGGCGGCTCCCACCGCCGGTACTGATTTCCCTATGTCCGGTTCAAAGGGCAGTTTGTACCACTGGTTATGCACGCAGAGGCTTGGCATTCGCACTTTGGACTTGAAAGGTTTCTTGCCCTGCGGCACGAACGGGGTTAACACGGGATAACGATCAATGCCGGTGCGCTGGAAGTGTTCAGATGACGCTGGCGTTTGCATGCGTACCTCCCCAGCCGAGTAGGCTGATATCGATGTTCTTCGCCTGCATTTCCTGCAGCGACAGGAACAACATCGGACGCCCCCCACCCATGCCGGCGTGTGGCGCGTACTTGACGAAATAGGGTTCTTCGTTGATCAGCTTGAGGAACTGCGCGCCGCTCTGGATCACTGGCGCGGTGCGTTCGTCGACGCTGCAATAGCGGGTGTAGCAGGCATGAGAAAGGACCGGGTCGAGAACCAGGTACTCGGAAGTTATGGCGTAGTGTTGGCCGTCGAACAAATACGCCGTGCCAGAGGCCGCCTCATCGGCGCTGCGCGAGATAGCCACGATGACTGCGATCTTCTGCATCACCAGGTCGATCTCGCTTTGTACATAGCCGTCGCCGTCCTCGGCATATCGCTCAATTAGTGCCTTGATTACTGTATCCAACACAAACATCGCATTGAACAGATGCAGTTGCCCACAAATATCCAAGAGCATCCACAGACCCACCAAGACCACTTGCTGCGAGTAGCGCGGTCGGTCGTCCATGTCTTCCGGAAGTAGCTGCGAGGCTTTTTCCATCAGGCGCTTGATGTCCTCCGGTGACGTGGTCAAGCTGGTGGCCATGATCGCTTTGCCTAGTCTGCGCAGGTGTTCGCAGCCCTCGGTAGCCCGCCGGAAGTGTTCCCGGCAGTACTTACGTTTCATCTTGGTCAGGTGCACGCGGATGGACCGTTCCTGTAATGCCGGCATCTCAATCTCTTGCTCTGAAATGACAATCACCGGCGCCGATAGCGGGATGGCGATGGCTTCTGCATTGGTACGGCCCAAGACGTATCCTCCCAACCGACCTTTTAGGGTTGACTCGCCGTTCCATGCCTGCTTGATGCGTTCGCTCACGTCCTTGTAAGACTTATTGGTCATCTTGCTTTTGTTGAACTCTTCAATGATGCGAGGAACCGTCGTGGTGTTGGATAGGTATTCAAGCATCCCGTAGTGCGAGGTTGACGGGGCGCTCACCCCGGAATCTTTCTGTATGTAGTCCGTGCCATTAAGACAGGTGATCACACCAGCGGTTTTCGACTTGCCGGAACCAGCGCTGCCCCACAGGCAGAGAATCGGGAACTGGCTGAACTGGTGCATAAAGTGGGTCTTGAAGTGCGCCGCGACACACCAGCCGATTAGCAGGCCAACTTCGTATTTCTGGTTGATCTTGAGGAGGTGAAACAATGCCTGATCCACGTCCCGATCCTCCTTCTCACATATGCTGGTGTGCGCAAAATACGGACGGGCCAGCAGCTTGCCGAGGAACTGGTGGGTGTTGCGTACCTTAACCGAGTTCACGGACATGTCAGGTTCGACGTAAGTGAAGACGGGACTGTCGTCGACGAAGTCAAGGTGGACCCCGGTGGTGTAAACTTGGAAGATTTCCCCCACGTCTTGGTCCTCCCGAAACACCACGATCTTGATTTTCTGAATATCGAGGTCCGTACCCTGAAACACCAGGTCCGTGATGCCCTCAAGTTCCCGAAGAAAAGCGGCACGACCGGCAAACGCCGACTCCCTGAAAATGATCTTGCCCACCGCCACCCCGTTCTTCATCACGTTCATCCGCGTGCCGACGCGGCGGGGGCTAGTGCCGTCCTGCGGCACGTTAATGAACACGTCGAGCGGCTGCAGGGTGAAGTTGCTGATGCGCCGCTTGCTGTCGCCAGCGCGGATGTAATAGCCGTCTGCCTCGGCCACCGCGCTCAGGTCGGCATCGGGGTTGCCGTCCTTGTTGGCCCCGCCCTCTATCGCACAACATTCGCAGGGTCGCTTGCTCAGCAGGGAGCGGATCGCGTTGCAACCAAAGCTGAAGGTCGGCGTGTGCTCGACGTAGCGGATCTGCGCTTCGATGTGGTCGCGGCGTAGCTTAGGCGTGTTGTACGTGCTCGACTTAGCACTGCTGGCCAGGCGTGACGCCAGGCTTTCGGCCACGGTCTGCGACACCCTGGCGCGCACGATGTAGGTGGCCAACTGGGTCGCCGCCTGGTTGTACGAGGTGTCGGCCTTCAGCGAGTCGCTGTCGCACAGCATCTGGATGCAGGTCGGCACCGGTTCGCGGATCGCTTCCAGGTCCGCTGATGACGCGATGATCACCAGCTTCGGCTTGGAGTTGACGCGCTTCTTGGCTTCCTCGAACAGGGCACGCAGCTCGTGCACCAACCGCGGCTGTTGGGCATCAACCTTCACCTGCCGAGGCGCCTGGACCCACTCGCGGTAGCGGTCGACGGTCAGCTCGGCCAGTTCGTCCGGGGTCACCGGGACCCGGTAGTTACCGTCATGTCGTTGGAGGTTGACGATGCGGAAGCTGTTGCCCCGACCGCTGCTGTACACCGAGTAGTCAAGGCCGATGACGAACAGGTCGCGAGCCATTTCCTTGTAGATTTCCGGCAACCGCAGGGTGTATCGGCTGCTCGTGAACAGCAATTCGTTGACCAGGATGTGCAGGCTCTTGCTGCCGGACAGGTAGATCTCGATGCAGCCTTTTGGCACGCCCATGCGCACCAGTTTGCCAACCAGTTCCTGACTGCTACTGATCGCCTGGCCGAGGTCGTCCTTGCAATCGATGCCGAAATACAGCGGGCCGCGGTAGCCGATCTTGTCGTGGTTGCGCGGGATCTCCGACTCGCTTCCATCGCTGACCTTCTGGTTTAGCGCGAGGATAGTCAGCTTCTTTGCTCCTTGCGCCTTGGCCAACACCACCGGGTCTTCGCCGGGGTGGCTGGACAGGAGGAACCAAGCGTCATGTTCAGAGCGTTGGTAGTAATGGTACATGCTAGTGCCCCCCCGCCTTGCTGCCTTTGACTTGGCCCAGTTTCAGTTCCAACACCAGGCGATCGATAGCCCTGGCAGAGACATGTCGGTGGCGAAGGGAGTCGCATGTGGTAAACCAGCCAGACACGGTATCAAGCAGATACCCGGTGTATTTTGTGAGGTCTTGGTGGGATAAGTTGTGGGCTCTGGCGATGCGGCGGATGAACGCCAAGCGTTCGTCAGCAGTCATCCGTTCCCCGATGGTTCTGGAAGGTTTTTTTGTCATTTTGGCTTCCTGGTCGCACCCTTGAAAACCAAGGGGCTCCGTCTCTAGTACCGAAGTGAAGAGGAAAAATTGCCGGACAATCCGTCATTAAACTTGAGTGCCGCCCTCTCAGTCGGGGCGGTCACCCGTAATCAACCCTTACCTCATCAAGTATTAACCAGGTCTTGATTTTCTGCAGAAATCTCCTCTGCAGGCCCCGGATTTACTGGTTTTTCATCTTGCGCGAAGTTGTACGAGGCCCCTCGTTCTTCAGCTTCTTCGGCTATCTGGGCAGCGATGGCCGGGCAAGGCTGTACCGTCTCCATCATTTTGTCGGTGATGCGCTGCAAAACCAGAGGACGCTTGTTTTGGGGGATGCGTTGGCCGCGCTCATCGTATATCGAACGAAATAACAGGTAGTCGTCTACCTTCATCCCGCGCCCCATGAAGATTTTGCGTAAGTTGCTGGCACTCGGCTTGTTTGGCAGCGCCACCAATAACAAATCGCCGGGCTCCACCTTGTTGTAACGCAGGGCCAGAGAATCGTAGATCAGGGAAGCTGTGCGGAAATGGGTGCCCCGCGTTGCGGGTTCTTGGGTCAGGTTCTCGAAGGCTAGGCTGCCGGGCTTTATCACTTTAATCACCATGTCATTAGCATCCCAGTTGGGCTCGGCAGTGATCTTGTTATTGGTAGTCATGTTGGTTTCCCCAAGTTTATTGCTGTTTTGTGTGTTGGTTAATACTATTTAAGTGTAGTCGATAGTTTTGAGGTGATTATGTAATGGTGGATATTTGTAATATGGAAGTATTGGGAGGTGATGTGCTGGTATTTAATATGTAACAGAGTTGTGGATGTGCTTTAATTTATATAAGTTATTGATTTTTAAGGTTTAAAATTCTTTCTATTGATTCGATATGTGCTGTTGTTGGTATGAAAAAATTTTTTTTGATTTTTTTTTGTATTTTTTTGAAATCTGTACAGTGCACAGTTGGGATTTCAGATTGGATAAAGATGCTGAGGGGGACTGGTGCTGCGTGATTATAAAAAGTCAATAGCAAAAATCGTGGGTGGGGTTTTGTTGGTATGTTAAGCCATTTTTTATCTGCATATAACGGCTTATGTTTAATGTATCGCTAAATAATCTAAGTTGTATTGCAGTATGTATGTTGGGCTGTTGTTGGTTGTGCTTACATATTTATGTGGATGGCTTTTCGTGTGATGTGTCAGTCATGCCGAGGAGAAGGTGCACCCTTGATAAATAGCACGACCCTATATCAGGGAGTCACTTTTATTAGTACCTATGGCAGTAATCCAAATTGATCAAGTACTGCATTAGTTATGCGCTTCCACGAAGAATTGACAACGCCACGTTTGGATGGTGGCAGATATGTCCGTTCGCTTGTTGTGTTTATCGAGGTGCGGTTACTGGCGAAAACAGGCGCGAAGGAACGCATCAGCCTGGGCGAGCTGATCCTCTAAGCATTGGCGGAAGTCCACCTGTGTGACAAAAAACGCTATGCAATTTCCAAATAGAGCCGGCCCTTGTGATAGCAGACGAAACCCTACCTAAACCTCTCATATAAGTGGGCTAATTTATTTGGGAGGTGCGCTATCACAGAGTCTTAAACATATGTGGGAGAAAACCTATGGATATAGGCTATGCACGTACTTCAACCATCGAACAAGAGGCTGGCTTTGAGGCCCAGTTGCGAGAATTAGAACGATGTGGCTGTGAAAAAATATTTAAAGAACAGGTATCGTCCGTGGCCCAGCGCGTCCAACTGGAAGCGGCCATTGAGTTTGCCCGTGTGGGGGATACCTTTGTGGTCACTAAGCTCGACCGGCTCGCTCGCTCGATCACCGACCTGCTGCAGACACTGCACCGATTGGAACTGAAGAAGGTTGAGGTCAAGATTCTCAATCTAGGATTGGACACCGGCACGCCCACCGGCAAGCTAATCCTGACCGTGCTAGGTGGGATTGCCCAATTTGAGAGGGAGATGATGCTGGAGCGGCAGCGCGAAGGAATCGATAAAGCGCAGAAGGCCGGCAAATACAAGGGACGTAAGCCAATCCATGAGGAAAAACGCGCGGCCATACTGCGCCTGGCGGGCGAGGGCGTGACTAAGGTCGAGATTGCCAAGCAGCTTGGCGTCGGGCAGGCCACGGTTTACCGCGAATTGGCCCTTTACCGTACCGCTGCCGTGACTCGGTCAGCCGTCCCGCTTACTTCTGAACTATGAAGGGGTCAATTCGGTTTTTTCTGCCATGCCCAAGCATCCCGCAGCTATTGGAGGTCTTATGCCCATGGTCCAGCCTCGCCGCCTACAGCCGCTGAGTGAACCGGGGGGAGGGCGCGCACAGCGCAGAGGCGCGTTGAGCCTTTGTGCCGAACTGGAACGGCACGGTCGGCGACCACCAGAGGGCTGGACCGCGCCGTGCTGGACGATCTGATGGTCTTCGCCCGGCTGCACCTCGGCGACTTCGACCACGAATGGCACCACCAGCTTCGACCTCGGCGACCCGCTGGGCGAGGTCTACTGGCTACGCCAAGGTCAGCCGAAACCACGCGCCTCCACCACAACTGCGGCAAGCGCCAAACAGCCGCAGGTAGACGGGCGTAAGGTGCACCAGGCCAGTGGTCGGACGGAGTAGCGGCAGTAACTGCAATATGCAGTAAGATTTCCACTCAATTCCTTCGACTGGAGTACCCGTCATGCCCAGAATGACCCTCGACCTGTCGGACGAGATCGACGGCGCGCTGACCGACATCGCCAAGCAAAGCGGCATCACCAAGGCCGAAGCCATGCGCCGGGCGTTCGCCCTGCTGGCGGTGGCCTACGCCGAGAAGAAGAAACCCGGCTTCTCGCTGGGCATTGTCCGTGAACGTGAGGACCACACCCTGGAAGCGGTTGGCCGCGTAGTGGGCCTGTAATGGATACACCGGAGATTGATCTGGACGCCCTGATCGCGGCCATCACCCCTGAGAATCGGCATCCGCCGGTCGACTGGGGGCCGCCAGTTGGCAAGGAGGTTTGGCCGTTCTTAACCCCTTCTGAGAAGGAGGAGTCAACACCATGACCACCCACGGCCTGAGCCAAGCCGAACTGGACAAGATCCATGCCGCGATCAGCCAGTTGATCGACCAGACGATCCAGCGCAATGAAGAGTCGCGCAAGGTCAGTACCGAGGTCCCGAAACCGACAGTCGAGGCCTGCAAGTTCACCCGTGAAACCTTCTGGTATCCGATGGCCGTGGTGACTGGGCTCTACTGTGTCATCGCCGTGATCATGACCGTGATTTACAGGCTGCTCCACTAAACCGGCGTAACTACGCCTCCACCTATCTGGAGAGTCCCATGCCGCGCATGACCCTCGACCTGTCCGACGAGATCGACCAAGCCCTCAACGACATTTCTCGCCGTCGCGGCATCACCAAGGCCGAAGCGATGCGCAAGGCCTTCGCCCTGCTGGTCATTGCCGACAAGGAAGACCGCAAGCCCGGCTTCTCGCTGGGCATCGTTAGGGAACGCGACGACCACACGCTGGAGGCCATGGGCCGCGTGGTGGGTCTCTGATGGACAGGCCCGACTTATGGGCCTGGCCACGGTGTTCGCGGGGCGGGAGTGTCACTCAATGAAGGCGAGCGGCTACGCTTTGCCCGGCAGATGCTGCTGGGACTGATCTGCTTCGGGGTGTTCGTCGCCCGCGCGAAAGGCATGACCGAACTGGCCCGCGAACAGCTGTACCGCTCCTTCAGCGAGAAGGGCAACCCCACCCTGAAGACCATGCTAGCGGTGATGCGCGCCGTGGGCATCACATGACCGTCCGTCTGCATGTGTGAGCCGGACCTGCCTGAGAAGGAGACAACCCCGATGAAGCGCACGAAGCAGAAACCCCACTACACCTTGGACGAGCTGCTGGCCCGCTGCGACTGGAAGGTGCCGAGGTCGGCAGAAGAGACCGCATGGCTGGAAGCGCCGTCGGTAGGCCGCGAACTTGAAGCATGGGGGCCAGAAGGAGAACCGCATGTTGACCCAAGCCGAACTCGAAAAAATCCACGCTGACATTGTCCGGCTACGGGCCGAGACCATGAAGCTTGTCGGTCCCGCGACCCGAACGCCGAACGTCGAAGCGCGGCAGTTCACCCGCGAGACCTTCTGGTATCCGCTCGCCTTCGCCATTGGCCTGTTCATCACCGTGGCTGGTCTCACCGTGTGGGTGACCAAGCTGCTCAACTGAGCCCGACCTGCCCCGTGTCACTCACGTAGATACAACTGTAGATACGCGGTGGTGTGGCGACGAATGCAAATACCCCGGAGGGACCACTATGAAAAGCAATATCAAGAAGTGGGGCAACAGTCTGGCCCTACGTCTGCCGGCGTCCGTGCTCGGCGGCACCGTGTTTGAGCTTGACCTGGAGGTCGACGTGCGCGTCGAAGGCACCCGGCTGATCGTCGAACCGGTGCGCGAGCCGATTGATCTGGCCGCCCTGTTAGCCACGGTGACCCCCGAGAACCGCCATGAACTGGTCGACTGGGGGCCACCGGTGGGCAAGGAGGTCTGGTAATGGCTAAAAGCGGCTATGTGCCCAACGCGGGCGACGTAGTGTGGTTGCAGTTCAGCCCGCAGGCTGGGCATGCGGCATGATGATCTGTGTGCCCATGACGACCCAGATCAAGGGCTATCCGTTCGAGGTGCCGACTGCCGGGGCCAAGCCCAACCCAGCGCTGGCCGATCAAGTCAAAAGAGTCGACTGGGTAGCGCGCAAGGTGCAGTACAAAGGCCAATTAACCGCCGCAGAACTGGAGCAAATCCAGCGCGTGGTTGCGGCGTTGATTGGCCGTCCTTAATCCACTCCTGCACCCACCCGAAAAGGGAGCCCCTCCTGAAAAGGAGCGACCCCCCAGACGCTCCTAACCCTTGAAGTGAACTATAAACGCGACGAAACCCTAGCCGCAGGACTGAAGTACGAACGAACTACGGCCGGTTGAAAAGCTGGCCGACGGTTTACGGCTGCCTGAAAGGAACCGACAGGAAGGGCTCAGCTGCTCCCGCAGGGCAGAGCCTTTGCCCGCTACTTTTAGCTACTCTTTCTTATATATATTATTAATTATTTATTTATATGAGAAAGGAAGGCTAAAAAAGCGAAAGATTTATAAGTGAGAATAACTCGTATCGAAACCCCTCAAAAATTAAGTCACTAAGTATTCTTGACTGACTTGATGACTTGTTTGTCAAGCAAAGTCTTCGCGGATCTGTTCGCGGGCTTTAAGATAATTTTCAATTTAATCAATAGCTTGATGATTTTAGTCGATTATCGTTTTTGAGAAAAGTTATTGCTATCAGTGCTACTCTAGCTGCTCGTTTAAGCAAACGAATAAATAGCAAGCAAATAATCATTCAGGTAACCGATAAATAGTCAGTACGGAAGCGTAAAATTTCAAAACTAGGTATCCGGTCGCATAGTCGATATCCGAGTTTTGTTGCTGCATTTTCCGCGAACTAAGCTTCGTGTGTACTCCTTCTTCCTTCGGCGCCACCAGCGATCAGGTCAAGTTCCGATACCCACCATCGGAATGACTGATAACCTGGAAAGTCATCAGCCACGGCGTTGGCACCTGTTCCGATACCCCACCATCGGAATGACTGATAACCTGTGCCCGGCGCGGACTGCGTGAAGCTCTAAGTTCCGATACCCCACCATCGGAATGACTGATAATCTCTTGATTACGCAACCCATTGTTAGGGTTGCGCTTTTTTTCAGAACAGCTCGATTTACTCCGGGGCCTCTGGCTTTTTCCGTACGCTGCATTCGCCGAAATACTCCCGAGTCATGGCGTACTGCTTGTCGGTGACAAGAAAGAACGCCAGTTGCGCACGTTCGGGAATGTCGTACCGCAAACGAGCAATGCAAGCCTCGCCGTCGCCATGCTCGGAAAGTGGCGGACGTAATGCGAGTTCTGCAGTTGGATGAAGTTGGCCCGCAGCAGTGACTTTCGGAATTTCGCATAGCCGTGCCGGGCTTCAGCGCTGGTCATCGGGCAGTCGTAACGGCGATCACCCACATGACCCGCCATCCGTTAATGGCCATCGTTCATACTCCGGTAGCGTTATCTTACCTGGATGCCGGTGTGCATGAATTGCGTCGAGTGTCTGCACCCAGCTGTCGACCGTGGCAGCTATCGCTGCAGGCAGGCGGTAGTCCCCTCGCAGTATGGGGATGGTGTCGGACATGAACTGCAACAGGCTCTTGCGGGTGGCCGCATCGAAAGGTTGCTCCCCATGCTCCTCGAGTTGCCGCGCGACCCGCCATTCGACGAGAAAGCGGTAAGGCTCTATCACGTCATCGGCCAGATTGAAGGGGGTCTGCTAGTTGCAGCGGCCGATGCCCAAGCAACCATTAAGGCCGGCACAAGCCAGATTGCGCGCGATCAGCGAGCGCAGCATGGCATAACCGAAGTTGAGGCGGGCATTCAGCTGGTCGGTGGCACTCTGCTTGCTGCGCTGGAAACCCTCAAGCAGCAGGTGTTTACAGTAGTGGCGGGCGCCTTGGCCTTCACATCGGTCGCTGTCTCCTGGTTGCACTTTGTTGGCCAGTCGCTCTAGGAAAAGCGTGCCCTTCATGCCCAAACTGCGCAGAACGGCGGCTTCGCCCCGCAGGCGAGCTTGCACTAGGCGTTGCCGCGCCACGGCGACTCCTGCAGCTCGAACTGTTGGAGCAGCCGCAGTGTCTGACGCATGGGAGCGAGCAGGGGGTAGACCTAGGCCAGCGGTAGATGTTGGTCGTCCGTCACCAAGACGATCGCGCCTTCCTGGCTCAGGTTCTGCAGGGTGTGGGCCGTTACCGTGATGGCCGGGTGGTGCAGGCAGAGTACGGCAATGTCAGCGGGCAGGACGAACAGGTTCTCCTGCTGTGGTCGGCGGACGCACAGACGCCCCAGGGTCGATGCTCAGATAGGCCTGATGTTCGATGAGCAGTACCCGGTGCTCGGACTAGATTCGCTCAAGTTGGTGAGCGTGGTTGAAGGAAACCCTTTTCTTGCCCGAGTTCGCCTCCTTGATCTTGTCGAAGTTGCGGGTGTCCGTGTGGGGGATGAGGAAAATATAGCCCTCGGCCTTGAAGTAGCCCACTAGGTATTTACGGCCGTCGCGCCGGTTGATCACCGTATCTCCCTTGAATACGCGTTTCGCTTGCTGCCGGTTCTCCATGAAGCCGCGGCCTTGTGCTTCACGCTGAGTGACAAGGCGTACCTGGTGTTTGCCATTTTCCCCAGCGGTTATTTCCAAGCAGGCATAGCCATCGTTGAGCAGGCGCTTTTCGTGTTCGCCCTGACGGCTTTTATGGACAATACGGACGGCATCGTCCGCGTAGCCTTGCATGCAGCGGACTCGCCAGATTCCGGTGCCATAGGCGGGGTAGGGTACCGGTTCGGAGAGCGCCTGTTTCGGATTCTGCCCGGCACTGAGGCGTGCTTCGAATGCTTCCAGAACGAGTAGGCGTACCTCACTGCTGGCAATGCTGTGCAGGTTCTTGCGAGTCTTCTCGGCAGACTTTTCGTCGGCCAGGCTGGTCAAAGGTTTACGCAGCGTCAGCTGTGCCCGATCGCCCTCCTCTGGAAAGTGGACGCCATAGGCGGTGTCCTTGAATAGTCGGCCGGCTGGGTTGCGGTCAGGCTTGTGGGTCAGGTTGCAGGTACGGACCATACCCAGAGCTTGGTTACGCAGATTGTGCATAGTCGGCTCGATGGACCAATCATGCCGGACTCTCTCGCCGCGGGCGCGCCTTTCGCTTTCTTCAACGTAGCGCCGGGCCAGAGATATGTAGAGGCTTCGGCTGGTGAGCGCGATGACCAAGGCATCTATGCCGTGGTGGCGATGGTCGAGGCGTTTTTCAAGTTTGCGCTCGGTCCGTTCGGTCAGGTTGTCCGGTGGATGCCCTTCCCATTGTTTCCGGAACTGCTGGAATGCTTCCGGAGATACGGGGCACGCATCGATATCCAGAACAGGAAGTTTTTCATCAAGACGCGCTTCTGCGATCACTGTGTCGAGTCGCCATTGATGGCGTAGTAGGGCGGTGAATTCCCCGCGAGAGACGGAAACCAGCGGGGTGATGGTGCGCAACCACTGGGCTGCAGCCTTGGCGATCCAGGAGGTCTGATGTAACTGGCGGTCGGCGAAGTCGGCTATGGATTCGTCGCTCAGTACTTCGCTTTCGTAATCCTTCAGCAGGAGAAGTTCCGCCTTGCGGTAGAAGCCCAGCGCCTTGGCGCGGTCCTTGGCGTAAGACTTATTACCCAGCTCCTTAAAACGGGCGGCAGCACGTTCGACGGCAGACCAGCGCTCGGCATCATGGCCGAATGCTTGCCAAGGTGTCTGATCGGCTTTCAGGTCGTTGCAACCGGCGTGGGCCAACACCAGTTCGCTGCGTTTACGCCCGATCTGGGTGAGCGAGCGTGGCAGGACGTGCTCTATGTGCGTCATGCCCGAGGTGGCCGCTTCCAGATTAATGGGATGGGCGCAGTAGGGGCACCAGTGCAAATCCTGCTCTTCCCAGAGTTGATAGCGCAGTATCCGGGTGTTGTTGGCGCTCAGTCCGTGCTTTTCCAGTTCGCTGGCAATTTTCCTTCGGGCGAGTTCATTCTGCCGTATGCGGTTTTCCTGCTCTTTCCGCCAAACGACGCCCTTGCCGATCTCTCGTGCCATTTCGACGACGATTTCCTCTGGCCTCTCACCCAAAGCATCAATGCATTGGTTGATGATCTTGCGTAATTCGCGCAAGGCTCCGTCGACCACGTCGTTGCCCGTGGTCGGAGCGGCCTCGAGTCGTTGGAGCAGCTCTTGGGGCTGCGAATAACGATGTGGATAGCAGACCCGTAGTGCTGCTTCTTCGTCTATTTCGTTACCACGCTTGGCCCCCGGACCCTCGTCGGGCCACCAAGGATCATTGAACCAGGTGTTCAGTTTTTCCAAGGCCTTGACCGAATAGCTGCTGCGTCCGCCCTCGAACTTCATAGCTGTCAGGCGATTGAAAGCTGGCTGTCCATTGTTGTCCTTGCACTCGCGAAGCGCATTGATGAAATCAACGACCTCGGGTCGGAATCGACGATAAAGGTTGGTACCGCCAGCCTTGGCGCTACTCTTGTGGATATTCTGGTGCCAGTCTTCCGTGTTCAACAGTTCCGGCCCGCCCAGATCCGCCAGCAGGTTGATGACGGATGTCTGGTCGCGAGGGGCCAGCATCTGCCATTGATCGTGCAGTCCCAGCGTGCGCCAACGAGCAATCGTGCTGTTGCCGGGAAGTTGATCGCGGCTGCTGCGCTCCAGATTCAATGTGCGACTTCGCGCATCGCTCAACCCCGTCTCGCTCAAGGCTTGATGCAGGTGTTTGAAGCTGACCTTGCCATCGGCATTGGCTGGATCATTCAGAATCTGACGCAGCACGTCGAGTTGCGCCTTGCACAGGCGTTCAGCCCGTCGTCCGCTACCCCAGCGCATGTCATGGAGCGTTTTATTGATTCTGAAGTGTTGGGCTGCCATGTGAGCGCGTGGGGCACGTGGCAGATTGGGCTCAAGCAGGCAATTGCCGACCATGTGGGCGGGAGACTTCAGTGGCCGCTGGTAGAACAGTGCTTCATTGAACCATTGCTTGAGTGGCTTGCCGAGATGACTGGAGGCCAGGATCGGGTGGTGCCGGGCCTGGGTTGTCCAGAGCTGTTCGAACTCGGCGATTACCATCTCGCGCAGGGCATAGCGCGGTTCCAGACCTGGACGCTCGGCTTTGAGCCAGACAGGCAGCCCGTGATCCTGTCTATACAGCAGGTATTCGCCCAGAGTTACTTCCTGCAGGTTCTGAGTTTCGGCAAGAAGTCTCATTTCCTCGCCCAGTTTGTCGCAGGAGCGTTTGACTACGCCGTCTTTGGAATCGCGAAATCCACCAGCGTAACCACGACGTTTGGCCAGGCGCAGCAGTACCAGGGCAAATTCGTGTAGCTCGACCGGTTGGCGCGCTGCGATGGCGCGCAATGTGGTCAAATCCTGACCGCGCCCCAGCTTCACTTCGGCTTTCTGCAACCCCAGCAATGGGATCAGGTTGGCAATGCGGCGCAACCGTCGCGCTCGCCTTTCAATCTGTTTGCGCAATTGCCGTGCGTCACGGCGGGCCGCTTTTTTGGGCTGCAGCCCTTTCGGAGTGTTTACTACTGGTTCTCTGAAAATGCGTACTGCATGCCAGTCAATGCTGTGCGGTTCGTTGTTTTCAATGCGGATGGCGACAGCACCAATGGACGCGGTGCCCAGGTCTATTCCTAATCTGTATGCCATGGCCTTGCCCTGTCGATACAAGTCACCTATCTTCTAACGCGTATCAGTCATTCCGATGGTGGGGACTATCGGCAACAAGGCTAAATACTTCGGTACGAAGCCAACCGATACAAACGGTCATCTCGGTGACCGTTTTTCTTTTCTGTAGGTCGTGCCAGGAAACTGTCTCTGTTTCTGGCTCCCGAGTAATGTGGATGCGCTGTACGCGGCGACCGATCAGGCCATCCAGAAGCTCACCGCACCACCAACGGTGGAAAGCGAGCGGGTCGCCAACAAGCTCCCTCAGGTTTCAGACATGGTTGATGCAATCGTGAAAAAAGCACCGGTTGAGGCGTCGGCCATGCTGGTCCAGTTCAAAGACGTGTCTTGGTCTGCTATGAACTCGTAAGTCTACAGTGGCATCCATTCGCTACGTCGTCACAGCGAGGGCTACCCTCATCAGCTCATCCTGCAGATCCTGCAGAGCTCAAACAGATTGATGACTATGACAGGTATGCTCGCACGGTAATGAGCACTGCACAAAGCCTATGAGAGCGATCCAGCTGAAGTTCAAAGAATGCCGATCGCCGCTCCTATTCAAAATCATTTTTGATTGGCCCATATACTTCGACCATCTAAAGTGCTGTCTCGAATCGAGACTCCGGTAGTTACAGTGTCGTGATCCATGTCCCTTTTTGGTCAGTTCGCCAAAGCGGAACTCCTGACTGCATAGAGTTCAGTGCAGCTTCCACCTCACCTATCGGATGGCCGTAGCTATTGGCACCACACGAAATCGGGGTAGTCAACGTTGAAAAAAAGTTTTGCCAGTCCTTAGCTGACACGTTGCCAGCAGCGCCACCATGGTGAGGCGTCACAAGGACACAAGCAGTTTTACTGTAGCTTGTTACATCTCCTGACGCGGCCAGTACTTTGTCGTAATGGTGGTCCCCTGTCAGCAGCGCCACCTGATTCGATCCTTGAACACCCAGCACAATGCCCGTCTGGTTACGAGCACGTCCCGATGTGGCACGAAATAGGGTAAACGCGCCTTGGCGCCAGTGTTGTGCAAGAGCGATTACGCGGGACGACTTAGGAGGTCTCTCAGCCGGTGGGATTGCTGTCAGAGGTACATTGTTGTCAGCTAAGAGGCGGCGAACACGCTCAAAAGTAGCCGTATTGGGGACCTGACTTGGCACTACCACATTGCGTAATTTGGCAAGTTCGATGGGCGTGAATTCAAGCAGAGCCAAGTAATGGTCAACATCCCAGTGACTGATGAATAGACATATAGGCCGTTTTTCAGTGCTGATCGTGCGGCTATCAATGATGGCTCTGACCTCAGCTTTGGTGAAAAGGCGACTTGCTCCAACATCGTAAATGATCCTGTCGCTGGGGGTTTCGATCTCGTTCCAATTTGCATGGCCGCAGTTCACAACTGTGAGGGTGATTATGCCGGTTGGGTCCGGATCGGTAAGGAATTGAATAGGTACAGTGGAAACGGTAGCGACTTGAGGCGGAGCAAGTTTCTTAGCATGTGAAACCTTAGTCCAAGGTACGTTGTTGAGTTCCGCGCCCAAGAACAAACCGCCGGCAGCATTCATCTCGACTGGAACATACTCAGCACTATCAAAGGCTTTGGGATCGATTTCATACCAAGACCCCTCTCGAAAACTGCTGTATCCATTTGGCTCGTATGAAAAGCGGATCATCGAGGAGCTACTCTCCTGCACCGAACCATCCAAGGCTGCTCGATCATTGAGGAGTCGAGCAAAACTCACATGGTCTGACGATGTCGCGAAATCGAGCACAACTTGATGGAAGTTAGAACCTTTTTCCTTGTTCACCTGCTGGACATAAAACAGCATAACCCACACCACTCGCAGAATTAAAAAACGCAACCGACTGATGATAAGCTGATCGGCCCAATCCCGTCATGGCCTGACGCAAGTATCTCAAGCCGTTCCAGTCTCATAGCGAGCCTCTCTTTGAAGGGGAACGAGGCAGAGGGAGTGCTGCGGATCCTTAAATACCATCTCGATACCCCCCCAGAAAATCCAACACGCGCTGAGTGACAACAGACAAATCTACGATCACACTCAGTTGGTGTTCATGATGCGTGAAATACGAACCATTAAGCCTCATCGTTGCCTGGCAACTATGGAGCGGTTTTTGCCGGTGGTGACAGGCAGTAATCGGCCGATTCTGTTGAAAAAGTCGACCATGGTTTGCGCAGCAGAAAAGTATGCGTCCGAGATTGAAATCTTTACTTTCGGTAGAGGCTTCCGGACTCGGATTTCACGTAGCAGTGTGCAAAAAAGGCGTTTTAGCCAGTCAATGACCAGGCTGTTTGGCCGAACCGACTTTTTCAACAGAATCGGCCAAAAGCGCTACGAAATCAGGAACGACTCAGTCTGCCGCACTTTCCAGCATGTCATCAGCAGATAAGTTCTTCTGCTTCAGCTGCTTGTTAATCAACTTCAGCGGTTCGCGCATTGCCTGCTCCAGCCGAGTCATGTGCTGAATCATCCACTGGATCATCTCAGGCCAGTTCGATCTGTCGTATCCATCAACGTCTTTGGTGTACTGGATACGACAGGCTTTTTTGTTGGGCATCGGCAACCAAACCAGACTATGTCCAAACGCCGCTTCAATCCCGTCTCTCTTTGCCGCCAAGCGCTCGAACACAAAGCTGTTCGCAGCGGCCTGACTGTTTTGCAGGCTAAGACCGACCCGTATTTCGTTTTTACCGAAGATAAGCTGATATGGCATACCACTCAGACCAGAACCGGCGCTGAGCCAGTGATCCTTCGTTGGGCTGATGTTGTTGTACACGGAGCAATTACTCTGACTGAAGGCTTCCAGCGCTTGCTCCCAAAAGTCTTGTCGCAGGGTGTGACGATGCTTCTGTTCACTGTCGGCACTTTTTTCCTCATCTTCCTTAGCTACCATTCCGATCATAAAATCGGAAGACTCCGGCGTGGGGATAATCTGCTCACAGTTGAGGAACAGTTCGTCACCAGACTGATAGGGCGTCACTTTGAAACACTGGCAGGCGATTCCAAACTGACTGAGCCACAGTACCGTATTAGTAATTTCTTTGCGGTAACGAGCGGCGACTAGAATCAACCGCTGTGTCTTTATTCGGTTGATCTGTGCGGCTTCCAGTCCGTCGATCTCTAGAAACTCGATCAGGTTGTCAGCAGCACTGGCCGCAGGCTGGCCGAATTCATGTGCTTTCTGATTTAAATAGCGTTGGTATATTTCAATCACCTGGGCCTTACTCAGATTGGCGCAGTAGCTGGCGTATTTTAGTGCCTGCCAAATAACATCACGCCCAGAGTCGTCGAGCTTGTTTTCGATAATGACCAGATTTCCCTCCTTATCAAGGGCTAAAAGGTCGAGACGTTCACGGGTATCATCGAAACCATCAAACTCCTTCTGAATGATCAGCAGTTCCTCACCATCGCCCTGAGCCAGAGCCTGTGGGCAGTTTTCCAGCCACTCTTGCAAATGCTTGCGTTCGGTGAAGCCCAGTTCCCCAAAGCGCTTGATTTCCAGCGGTGCGATACGGTTCTGGGTAGGGTTAATCTTAAACATGAGCCACTTCCTGTAACTCGGCTTTTATCTCCTGCAAGCGTACCTTGCCAGTGATCATATTTTGCCGAAAAGGTGTCGGGGAGCTGAGTGAGGTTTTGTATTTTGCGTTCGTTTTCGACCAAGCATTCAAGGATCACTCCAGTCACGCTTGTGATGCCTCAGCTAGACATTATCTTGGCCCTTCCAGCTAAGAAAAGCAGGTAGGTGTAACCCGACGAAACATAGAAAAGAAAAAGCTCTTAAGCTATTGAGTTCGGTTCCGTAGTCAGATATTTCTCCATGCATTACCTGGTGGCGATTCAGCGCGGAAAACTCACCTCCTGAGGATTGAGTAGAAGCAGCTCTGTCCCCCTGGTTCATCAAAAAATCCAAGTCGTGAAGAGCCAATATAGGGTTTACGTAGTTTAGGTCTTCTTCGTCGGCAACCTTGTTTCTCAAAGCATAGGCTGCCCTGGTTTCTCCCTCCTTTGCTCCTTGCTTCGTAAGCTTGCTGCCTACTTTCTGTAAGGCAGATACCGCTCCAAGAATCTCCGAAATCATGCCATCCGCTTGAGCAATGAATACTGGGATCGATAACGTGTAGCCGTCTGTATCTGCGCGCTTGTGGGCTCGTACTGCTGCGCTGATCGCTATCGCTCTAGCAGGGAACTGCTTCGATAGGTTTTCAGATAAGCAATCCACTCTGGATCGGTAATGTTCTGCCATGAACTCATTGACCTGCTCTTTATCAATACTTCGGAGCTGATCAGTGACTGCGTATGCTTCTCGGAGGGATCCCGTCCAAGCGAAAAACCAACCTTTTGCTGAGGCAATATCCATAGCCTCTTTCGAACGCTGCGGGAATTCGTCCATTTTTGTCTGAACAGCTTCCCAGTTGATTGAAGCTATTCGATCAGCGAGTGAGCGAAATTTGGGGGCGCCTAGGTCAATTGTCGGTATAGCTTTTGCCATGCGTTGATTCAATGCTTGCAGGGACTGGAGAAACCTTTTATGAAACTGACCCAGTACCTTTTCGATTTCCTTGCCGCCATCGTCCATTTCTCCTCTCCTATCAGCCGCCCGCGTAATGGAGAAGAAATCATAGCAGCGGCCCTTTTACTCAACCAATTAGGTGATCACTCATCAGCGCAACAGCCAGTATAGTGGTTGCTATGACCGAGTTGCTTTGGCAACACGCTTCTTGATCGACTCGGCAAGACGAAGCTCCTGATCGGCCCGATATTTTGCAAAGTACTCCTCTGTCACAGACCGAGCTTCAAGGGCGCGTCCAAGGTACGTGAGGCAGAGAGTGAGACGATCAAGGGCTTGCAGTTCACCCGAGTAGCCGAACTCCTGTCTTTCCTCATCCAGCAGGAGGCCAATCAATCCGCGCTCAAGTTGCAGTGAAGCGTATGCCTCGGTGTCAGCTATGGCTTGGTAGTAGCGCGAAATGGCGAGTTCTGGGTCCGACTTTTCCAATGAGCGCGTCGCCACAATGAGTTCGCGGTTTGCATCGCGAAGTGCGTGGTACTTATTCAGAGCATCGAAATCAGTCTTTCGTCCAAAATTGATCCAGTTGACTAGAGTCTCTGACTCTTGGGCAATCCATTCATTTTCGAGACTCTCGGCCTGCGCAGGAGAGAGGTTGTCTGCAAGTATGCGGATCGTGTACTTATTTTTTAGGTGACGCTCTACATATCGATGCCAGAGCTGATGGCGCGAGTTGTCCCATGCCCGTTTCGCTTTCCCCTTTCCGATATAGAATGGCGTGCCTTTTTCATCATAGTGCGCGTAGACATAGTTGCCTCTGGGCGAGACTTGATTGGCGTCTGCGGATGGTTCAAGTCGCTGACACTCTCCGAAACATAGACTAAGACCTTCACTGGTGATTCCTACCTGGAGCTTCATGTGTCAGCCCTCGTGGTGGCTTACTGCTAGGCACCAAATGCTTTGCTTAAATGCACCCTTGGTAGATGAAAATTTCTTGCTGGGCACAGTGAGACCTCTAGAGTCGGCTTCGGGTACCTGGTCAAAAGCGTTGTAGCACCAGCCCAGCAAGTCCATTTCACAGTATCGCTGACGTAGAATGGGGTGGTGCGAGACACCCAGGAAGAATAGGCTGGATACGTGACTCTGTCGAAAACCCCAGGCCAATTTTGCGTCTCAGGAGGCCCCTAATGGGCGTCCCCTTTTTTACTTGCGAGCCTGTCTAGATGATTCAGGGTCTCAATACGAAAGTCTTCCTCCTAGGGCCGTAGCAGGGGCAAGGTCGGCCATGGCGTGGACTTTCCGTTTGAGAACTACGAGCGGATGGCCGACTTCATGCGCCGTTGCAAGGGCAAAGTAATGGTCAGCATCAACGACCACCCGGATATCCGCCGCGTGTTCGAGGGCTTCCACTTCGAGACACTGGACATCCGTTACAGCAACACTAACCAACGGCAGGGCAAGGCAGAGATTAGCGGTGAGCTCGTGATAATGAACTGGCAGCCTGCTGGCCTTGGTCTGCTTTTTTAATCGAATAGCTGATGGGTGATAGCATTTAGCCCCGAGCGAGCCGTGGTATGGTTGAGCGCCCCCAGATGCCTCGGGGTCGCTTGAACAAGAAAGCTAGCTTCACTATTGTGGTGAGGTGTAATGGAATACCCGGCCTAAATCACTGAGATAGCTTGATGCGTATTCCACTGGAAAGCTTAGAGCCGAAAGGCCGGGAAAACTGCCTCTGTGGTTCAGGAGAACGGTTTAAGAATTGTTGCAAGGATGAGTGGCGCAAGTATGACTACACCAAGAAAGTAAACTCATCTGACTCCCCAGTGCAAAGATTGATATATCTTCGAGCTCACATAACGTGGTATCGGCTTTGTCACATGGCTCACACGGTTCCCCTGCTACAGCTGAAGCATTATGATGGCGAGCTTTTAGATGTAGATATAAAGGCTTTGTGTGAGCTAGTGCAAGGCGCGCGGGAGCTTTATGGTGAGTGCGGAATTATTGAGTTATATCCTCAGATGCTTGGTGAGTTAACGACCGCCATTGATGATGTAAGGTGGAGGTGGGCTGTCTCCTGCGAGGAAGCGCTTTTTAATTTAGCTATTAAAAACGATTATGCTGCAGCTCGGGCTGTGCTGGCTAAATATAAATGGCAAGATATACGTAGCTCTGAGTTGCTTGAGGTCTATCTGGATGCATATTCAGATAAATTGGGGTATATCGACATAATTACTTTGGCCTCCAAAGTAGTTGAGCTGACTGATTCGGAATCTTCGAGGTTTCATTATCGATTCTTGATTGCGATCCAGTATTTTCTTTTGAATGAGTCTGAACGAGCTGAGATATTAGCTCGTGAGGCCGTAGCGGCATATGAAGCTATTCCTGTTGCTGAGAGAAGTGTCCATGGACGTCGGTTGCTCGGCATGGCAGTTATGCAGCTTGGGCGGATCCTGAACGATGAGGCTATGCTGAGAAATGCTATCGATTTATTGGTCGCTGAAGTTGATGAAAAAAATTATAAAAGTGATGCGATAGCAGATATTTGGCTGCAAGTTGGCGAGTGCTATCATATTCTTCGCGAACTCTATATGGCTGAAAAACTTTATCATCGGTCGCTCTCAATTGAGCCTACGCCTTTGGCGAATGTATTCTTGGCGGACTTGCAGGTTGCGATGGGACGCCCAGAACGGGCAAAAGAAATATTGGATGCGCTCGTTCCTGAGACAATGAGTAATCCTAATCGTTTCGATTATGCGATTGCTAGATGCAATGTTGCGTTGTTTACGAAGGATTCATCAGACGTTAAAAATGCTTTGGGTTTGATAAAAAAGTTGGTGGCTAAAGAACCTTTTTTCAAGGACTTGATACAAGGTCTGATGGTTGCGCTGTATGAACTTCCTGCCGAAAATGGGGTGGCTCAGGCAGGTTCGATTTTGGCGAAAATTAACAGATATATAACCCTTAATCCAAATGTTGCTGGGGTTGGCGTTAACTTTAATGCGATGATTGATGATTACCTGAATAGCAAATCACAAAAATAGCTTTATTTTGATTAGGATAAAAAACTTTAGCCGGGATTCATGTTTTACTGGTTAAGTAAGCTGGCAAGAAGTCCTCTCAAAAGGTTTTTAAGTTGATCTGTTGGGATCTTTGCCTCAAAATAATTTCTATCTGAGAAGAAAAAGCCTTCACACGGTCGGTGATCATTTGGGAAAGGTGAAACGTTGCAATGAGCGACGGCGTTTCTAAGTCGTCTTACTAATTCTCGCAGGTTTATTTCTTGTGGGGTTTTGTGTGCTCCGGCATTCACAATGCAGTCTGGTCTGAAACCCCAAGCTTCTATATCTAAAAGAGATTTTTCAGGAATTATATCCGACATTCTTTCATTTGGAAAAAACAGAAGTCCGATGAGAGTGTTCAGCAATTGTGTGGTTTCATACTCTCCCTCGTATGTATCAATAAGCTCTAAACTTCTCTGCATGAAAAGTCTCTCAAAGTTGTTGAAATAGCTCATGCAGTCTTCTTCCATGTGGTTCGCACATTTGTGGTGAATTTTTATACACTATCTCGGCTGCGCTGTGATAGGTATCTGATAAATAGCGCTGACGCGATTGCTACCACTTAGGCTTCGTGTGTCTCTTTCCGAACACCTGCTGATGGACTGTTATCGATCCGTTCCACCCGCGGATTTCCTTAGTTTCCAGGACAGGAGAACACTCAGCGTGTTTGAGAATCAGATCTTCTTGGCCCAGCGCTGAAGCCAGAATGGACTCGTAGGCGAAACGGCAGATTTGCTCGTTTATTGCTTTGATCAGCTCTTCGTCGTCGATCTCGGCTTGCAACAATCCCTGCTTAGCATAGCTCTGGGCGAGCGCGGTGTCGCCGACGATTGCTAGGTGAGGGCTGATGGGGAAGATCAAGGCTACTGGACCTTGGGGTAGATTCACAGTGTAGGGCAACTGTTGTTCGAAGGTGATGGACGGGTCGAACCAGATGACAGGGTTATCGCTGGTAAGGAAGGGCCGACTGGTTTTGTTGTGTACTACGGAAAGTCCGATCACATCATACAAAGCACCCATACCTTGGAACATGTCGACCATCGCGTGGATACTACGATGCGGGTCAATGGCGACTTCCGCCATGTTTGGTAGATCTTCAAAGCCTAGAGGAGGCGTAGGGAGTTCCCCTCTGGCATGCATCGATGTCAACTGACTTTTGACGAAGTGCGCATCGATACCCTCGGTTAGGTCTCTTGCGGCTGGTACGCGCGCCCGTTGAAGTGACATGAACTCGAAAAGGTTGGATAGCTGATCATTCATATCCCTGTTGGCGCGAAGTTTCGCAACCGTTTTTGGCCAACCACTCTCGATTGTGGAAAAGAAGTCCTCAAGTGCGTTGTTGTCTTGGCCACCATCGGGCTTCGGCTGTGAGTAGTAATAGTTCCTAAACTGGGTGGAGTCTGGACTCTCAGGGCGAGGTTGCTGAGGGTTGTCCTTTCGATAGACCCACACACGGCCACTCTCGTTACAGAAGGCCTTTAGGTAGGCTTTGGGCACGAAGTGATGTCGCTTTTTGTCATTCTGTTGCTTCTTTCCCATGTTCCCGGATTTCCTGTTCTTCGCCTGTGTGCTGGACCTTTCCTACCACTGGCAATGCAGCAGATGAGGTGTGTAGTAAGTCAATCCATTGTGTTGAGTCGACCGGTTGATCAAAACCTCTGTGCAGATTGACGCAGGCATGCAAAAAATAATTCTAGAAATTTTTGACTTCCGTATGCAAAGCCCGCCTCAAGCAAAGGAGTCCTGAATTCATCATGGGACATCTCTTCTTCAATCGTGCTAATGGTTTCTCTTTTCCATCCCGAGCGTCCGGTAATAATGTGTTTAGCCTGTCCTCTTTCAATATGCTCTTGGATGCTTGATTCGGTGACGTTGCGTGTTTTTGTAAAGTACAGTGCACAATAAAATTCGAAGCGGTCAAACAGCATCACTGGATCGCCTAGGCCCGCAAAGCTTGATGCCCAGCGTGGGGTAACCTCTTCAGCAAGGCGATTGCTAAGTGGTGTTTTCATTTGATCTTGTCCCGGAAGTGATTGCCAGATTGATTTCTGGGTAACTGACTCGAAATACCCAAGATTGAATGACTCACCCATGGACATGGTGATGCGGGAATCGATAGCAATAGTCGATTCAAGTAGGCTGTAGAGTTCCTTAAGTCTTCCTGCACGCGTGAGGCCTAATCCGTAGGCCACAAATATCAATACAGCAGGATATTTTTTCAGCTCAAGCCATACGTTTAGCCCTGATCCATTTTTCAGCGCCTCTGCTGTCAAAACTCGAATAGCATCAAGTACCAAGTCTTTTTCAGCTCCATTTCCCCACCTACCCAAGACACCTGAAAGACGAGCCATAGTCTCTGTTGAGGTCTCATAGTTCGTGATCCAGGTTGCATAGTCCTGCCCCATCACAGCCCCAGGGTCGGCAAAAATAGGAGAGTAATGATCAGCGAGTTTTCGCAACTCTGTCGTCACTAAGTCATCAAGCTGGATATTGTGATCAGGCTTCGATAAGAACCGTTTCGCCATGGCGATGGTAAGTTCCATGCTTGCCGGATTCTGTTGGTGATACTCACTTAGCGTCTGGAGTTTTAACTGCAAGGAACAAAAGAAAGAGTCTGCGTCCGAGGCATTGGCAACGATTGCTTTTCGTTGCATTACTAATTCGTCTCCGCGCTCAGATAATCGACCGCGGGTCACCCAAAAAGTAGGATAGCGTCGATTAGGAGCTCTTGTGAAAGCTGATCGCAGCGCATGATCCCAATCGCCAGACCATCCCGAAACGATCAGACCAAACTCATCGAGAATCCTATCCAGAACGACATTGAATTCGGATGGATAATCTCCGAGCTCTACATCTGTATTGAGAATCCGAGCATCTTTGTAGTCTCCATGAATTTTTAGGATATAACATTGGGTGTGAGTGATCGGTTCTGCTCCAGCGAGCGTATCAACGGAACTCACGACTGTTGGCTCAATTCCGAGCTCGCGTAGTGCGTTCTCCATGAGACGATCAAAGTTCGTGGTGATGATTACTCTGATGAAACCAGCCTTCACCATCTCTGCGATGGCTCTGTGAGCAGGGGTAGGCATTTTCATGCCGTCTTCCAACTCCTGTTCGGTTGGTTCAAGAAAACCTTGAATGATAGCTCTGCGCTCTGTTTGCGTGGTGGCAAGCTCTTCGAGCAAGGTCGAATAATTTGGTTGATTACCAGTACGCTCAACGTACCAAGCATGCCAGTCTTCCTGATCAAGAACCCCTGATGCTATGCCGGCACGCTTAATGAGTTCCATGGTGATTTCCCACCCGGTAGGAATACCAGCTGATCTAGACAAGCCAGATCCGATTAGTACGGCATACACACCTTTGTTCTCATGCATCGAAAACGCCAACCGGGTTGCTGGATCACCAGAAATCACGCTCATGCTATTCATCCAATTTCAAGAGGTTAGGGTTACAAAGGCGGCCCGCTATCAGCGCCGTCACGGAGGCTGGATGGTTTGTTCTATCAGGGATTACTCTGGCGTCATCAGCACCGCAAGAGTCAACTTGATGAACTCTTCGTTGCGGTTGATCGCATCCAGGGCGCTACGCACGTTTTCGGCGACATCTGCGGCTCCCCGCTGCTCGACCCAGTTCGTGAGCTCCATAATGGCGGCTTCGAGGGCGAGTTGATTTTCGTTGATCTTGAACAGTAGGGAAGGGAGTAGGTCAGAGTCGGGCATCGGGAGTCCTCCATGGTGATTTCAGCGTAGCAGCAGAAATTGAGAGAAAACGTGGGCTTGTAGATCGGCAGAACGATCTGGAGAGAGTTAGGCAATTGCGTAGTACTCAATGCTTGTTAGGCTTCGATCATCGAGCGAGTGGAAGGTGGCGGGGGGCTATTCTCTAAAATTCTATGGGGCAAAAATGGGGCAAATCGGACGCCAACTAATGCCATTTAATGCCAAATGAACAGTGCTTACGATTTGTCAAAAAAGCCCCGCAGCCCTTTGTTTTTTAGGTTGTAGGGCTTTTTTGCGCTAGTACTCCAACACAATCGGGGTGTGGCACGAAACGGTAGGACTTGAACGCTAGCGCGTTTTGTGGATAGATATCCAAAGGCGCTGATGGGCGCCTGCCGCTTGCATTGGCGAAGTCAAACACCATCGTGGCACAACGCAGTTCCCCCATTCGCGTAGCTCCTACCCAGGCGCGCGGTGAGCAAGCAATCGTAAATTCATGCGCCGATCTGGAGTAGAGCTATGACCCAGTACAGCTATATCAACCTAATCAAACGCGAAGCGAAGGCCTACGGGAAATCCATGGGTGCTCCACTTGCCATGGCGCAAGAACATGTTGCCCGAGATGCCGGCTTCGCTCATTACCATGAAATGGTTGCAGTATCAAAAGCCAACCCCAGTGATCCCCGTCTCATGAGGCGGGCTGTAGGCGTTTCAAACTTAGAAGACGTCCTGTACCGAGATTCTATATGGGCGGCGTTGGGTTCCCTGGTCGAAGATGCCTTCAGTGGAGCCATTGCTGATACGAATGCAACAGGATTCACTATAGAAAACCTGGAGATATCGTCGGCGGATTACGATGAAACTAACGGCATGCTCACACTTGAAGTTTACTTCGAGTACCAAGGAGAGCAGGACCTAGACCGGGTTTGGCACGGCAGTGAATTCTATGTTGATGCTCAGATACAGCTTATTTTTCGGGATGGTTGGGACTTTGTGGAAGAAGATCCGTTGGCCGTCACTGGCTGCAAGACAGACCAGGATCTGGATCATGAAGCAGAGCAAGCCTATGAGTATGAGCAGTATCAGAAGTCTCAACGGAAGCGTAATGAATCTCACGAGGATCCCTTTGAGTTTTAGGGCAGATTTAGGGCAAAACTAGGGCCGCTATAGACCGCGTGGCGCCTTCCACGCGGCGTAAAAACAGTGTGTTTTCTGGTCTGTGGCGGCCTGATGAGGATTAGGAAGGGGTTCGAATCCCTATCCGCACTTCTTTACTTGAATGCCATGCCCAATGACCGCATTCGGCCCAGAAGCGGATGCTCGGACCAATCTGACTTCAGCCGAATGCGTCGTTCGTCGCAAAGGCACAAAGCTCCCCAGGCGCCGTTGATGGCCGTATGGGTCAGCCAGCCGCAAGTGACTAACCCTTATCTGGCTTCAAATGAACGAATCTTCGCCAGCGCACGGCTGATTGGCGGGTTTTCCATGCCTACCGGAATAAGAACATCGTCGTCAGGCTTGATAGCCGAAATCTCCTGGTCGTTCTCATCGATCTCCCAGGCATGCATGACAACAACCCCAGAGGTTAATAAATGGCTAACGAGCTTTCCTTCGGCATTCACCGTAGCAACATCACACTTCTTGTGCACCTCATAATCTTTCAAAAATCTGTCAATATTTACAGAAGAGCTTGGCGTCATAGTATGGATTCTAGAAAGGGCTGTTTGGACTTTCGAAGAGCCATCATCAGACCGATCAATATTGCTTGTAACAACCACACGATAATGCGCAGGATTCTGCCTGCTAATGCCACGTATCAATGCGATGCGCAAAGTGTTATTGGGATCTTTGTCCCCGATAGTTTTTGCGATATTCTCGAATATTTTATTCCCAACAGCGGTGTGCTCGAAGCCAAACATCAGCAAAGGAATTTCGCCTTCGCATGTTTGAAAGCCTAAGCCCTTCCAACCGGCTTGATCCCACAGACTCACCTGAATGAGAGAAACTACTTTAAGCTCTCTATGTTTCATTGTTGAAAACTGAAACGGATGTTTTGGACGCTCCTCGCGCACATTCGATTTAGGGCGCCAATCCATAGGTTCTATGTTGTGATGTTCAAACCAAGTGGCTTCTCGTGTTGGCTTGTACAACTCGAAGACCGCATCATTGTGAGAAACCATACCTGGTACTGCATCGCGCCCCATGAAATAGCTATCCAAGCCAACATTAGAATTGAAGATAACTGCGCGCTCCAAGGCCTTATCGTCTCGAAGCATTTCTTCCAGTTTCGACCAGCCAATTTGAGGGCAAACGATGGAGACAAAGTGAAGGCAGAATTCACTATAAAAGTTCTGGATTCTACTTCTTTGCTCGTCGGTTAAATTGGCAATACTGAACGGCGAGCAGAGAATCTCAGCAGAAGTCACCTGCGCAGCAGTATCGAATCTGTGCTGCAGTATGAAGTCATCCTCATCTTCCAATAAGATATCAATATTCACGGCGGGCACTGTAGCCGCTGCATGGTCTGACATCATCGGTGCGCAAAAGCTTTCCAGTACAGCCAGCAATTGCTGCGCCAGCTCAATGCAGGGGGATTTCACTGGGAAGGATACAGACACCTTACAACCCAGGATGTAGGAGCTTATGGTCGTCCAGCGGTCTAGATAAAGGTCGAGCGGAGCCACCGGAGCTCCCATATCAATGCTGCGCCACATGTTCATAAATTGAAAATCAATTGGCTCGCCCTCAGGCCCCGCTTTATCTTCATGACCTAAGCAAACCAATAGTGCGTCCGCACTGAGCCCTAGATCCAATTGATTCAGTTTATCCGGCAACCACGCCAGCCTCTCAATATCTGAAAAATTGGCATTGAGGAATAGCTTACCAATCAAACATTCATAATTGATCTTCTGACTATCTGTCCAAGGATTTTCATCCAGCATTGGAGAGATGAGGTGAGCCAGGTGATACCAAGTCAGCGACTGGCCCAAGCGACCTAGCTGACCTTCAATCCACATGAGTCGTTGGTAAATAGCGGCTTGCTTAGCACTGCTTCGCTGTTCCTTCAGCGCATCAGCGGTAGCAAGGTACGCTGCCATCATCGCTGCCCCTCGCGCAGCCCAGAGCAACCCCTGCTTCTCATACGCATGGGACAGCATATAAAGGGCAGCGAAAATTTCCCGCTTGCTCTCGCTGCTATACAACCCATAGAGGGACAACCCAAAGCACTTGATCGCCCTGTAGTAATCCTTTTTGTCGCTGCTCAGCGCTCCGCGCCTCAGGTACTTATCTGCCTTTATCCGGCTGTTTTCCCGTGCACCGGCATCGTCAATGACCTTATCCATCAGATCCTCGTAGGCCTTGAGATCTCCAAAGGCCACATCGAGAGCTTCCAACAAATTGACGAGGCGAGCCATAGGATAACCAATCAGCTTATGGGCGCTGTCGACTATAGTGCTCAGAATGTTAAAGGTAGTGTTGACTTGATCCTCACTTTCAGCCGTCAACAGGTCTAAAAGCGCCAAAGAAGTCTTGGCCTGCAATGCGCCGCTAATCATATCCGCGTCTTCGGCTATCGAGTTCAACTTCTCTCGAATGGCAGCCTCTAGGGAAACCACATCGAGGGTGCACTTGCCGTCTCGATGAGTGGTGACCACTAGATTGAACAACGTTACGACTTTCTCCCATACCTCAACGTTGTCGGTCTCTTGGGCCACGCCAAGCGCTTTTTCAAAGGTTTCCTCAAAGAGTTCGGCATTTTCCAGCCACCAGTACGCGGCCCATGTCAGCTGATAAAGGGCATCAAAATGCTGTCTTGGGGTACCAAATTTTTTCGCTGTCCGTACGGCGATATCGAACTGATGCTGTACAGCAGCGGCATCCCGCTCAAGCTCTTTGTAGATGATGGCACGCTTGGTGTAGAGATCGACCTGGGGGATGGTCAAACGGCCTGGATCTTCAATCTGGTCGATCTGGCGTTCGATCTCTGCTAGCTGGATCTGCTTGTCAGCATCGAATGGGCCGATCTGAATTGTGCTGTCAATGCTGCCTGTAAGACCTAGGTGATCGATAGCAAGGTGCTGATTCTTGGGCTGCAGCGTTTTATCAAGCAGCCAGGTTCGATCGAGGATTGTGACATTGACGTCATACTTTTCGGAAAGCTCGTCTTGGAGCTCTGCCCTGGAGCTGTTCTTGATGAAACGGCTGGTGACACAGAAGATTCGGACGTAGCCACGCCCTGTTGACATGATGCTCTCGACATCCTTTCTGCATTTTGCCCTCCAATCTTTCTGGGTGCTGACACCGAATGCCCATCGCTCGGACTCTGGGGACTCGTTTAGCCCCCAGAAGAAGGCGATCTGGTTGGCGACAGGGAAAGTTTCTGTGTCGGTTTTGCCGTCGCCACCTGCTGTTGGGCCGGTCTGGGGAACCAGGTTGGGACAGATTTCTCGCTCGCAAAGCTTCCGTACGAATATCTCGAACTGAAGCTCTTGGCTTCGATTGTTCAGAGTCTCGAAGTGGTACTCCAGCATGGAGCGGTCGATGGTCGATTCTTGTAGCTTTACAGTATCCGAGAACTGCTCCGGACGTCTTGCTCGCAGGAAGTCTTGCGGCTTAGGGCCAGCGATCTTGGTAGCCGATTGTTCCTTTTCCATCATCCACTCCTGAAATGATCAATGGCATCGCCCGGCTACGATCAACGCCTTGGCCCTGAGCCAACGCAAGGCTCGGCGTCATCGTGATGGTGTGCGGTTCACGATGCTGGGGATGGTCCGTGCAGACATGGTGAGCGGACGATCGTTTACACCAGCCACCGGCCTTGATGGCTGATGGCTTGCTCGAATTTATGGGGCCGGCCTCTCGGGCTGCCAAAAATTGCAGCTGAAGTTATTCAGGCCTCCGCCGTGGGGACTAGGCCTGACCGAGAATACCTCAGGCACAGCATCACCGTCGCCACCCTTGCGGAAGAACTCTCTCAGAGAGAAGAGCGCCTGCATCTTCAAGCGCTCCCATTCTTCGAACAGGCGATCTTCGAGATCCCTCGCGACCTTGGCGGCGCTAGGTTTGCGCTTGGGCGGCAACTGGGTGTAGTTGGGTTGAGGGGAAAAGTCGTAGACGAAAGTCAGTTGCCCGTGATCCCAGTCCGCAGACTGTGACGCTCGCCAGCGGAACGGCACTCGCACAGATAGCCGCTTGCTGAGGTGGAAAGGCGGCCTGATCTGATCGTCAATGTAAAACAGCTCCCCCTCTTGGCGCTCAGTTTTGAGCCGCCCCTTCATTTGTTGCACGGCGTGAACGAGGTCACTGCCGGCACGCAGCGCATCTTGCCGAGTCCGTTCGCGCTTCGCATGGGCCTTGGCCTTGCTGTACTCAGCGATCGCTTGTTGGAACCCATGGAGCTTGGTAGCCACGTAGGGCCCACAGTTACTGAGATCAAGGCCATGAATCGGCCCTACGCGCTCTTCATCTAGGCACTTGTGTACTGCTGCCCGAAGCACCGTCTCGTCGACGTCGCTGATTGCAGCTTGCTGATCACTGGGCAAGTTAATGTACGACATAACCAAAACTATCCTTGTGTAATGGTGGCCTGGCTACCGCCTCATCTCAGCCCCTGGCCACTGGCTAGCCTTCGCCCGCGCCTATGGGACATTGATTGTCCTATGGCGATAGCAGGAAACTCTTGAGGATAATCGGGCGATGCTGTCACAAATGCTCAGATAGGCGCAATGCCCGCAGTGCCGGCCTCTGGAGGCAGACCGATCAGCTGCTGCAAGACGTTGAGCCTGAATCGCCCCTGCTTCTGTAGACGCCTTCAAGCTTCAAGGAAGGGCTGCTAACTCTGCGCAACTGTCCGCTTTTGGCCGAACTCTGCCGTATCTGACCGGCAGCTATGGGTCCAGGCTGTGTGAAAACCCCAACCAGAAATTGAAGAGCGCGCTTGTGCGTGAAATCTGAAATTGATCGGCTGGTTTGTGAGGTCGGATTTTGCATAGAAAGGCGGTTTTCAGCCCTATTTTTGGTAGTCGCTACGCTCACAAACGTTTTCACACAGCCTGGGTCGAAAGCAGTCATCCACGACCGGCAGTTATCGACCCGACTCGTATCTTGCGCAGCGTAACCGCCTTGAGCCATGGTGCTGGCCAGAGCATCGAGAGTCAGGCTTGGGAATGTCTTCCCCAGCTCAGGCCCACAGTCGCGGCCTGAGCCGCCTTGGAAAATGAGTCGGCTGGCTGCTTGCACTGGGTCCGGGTATGCCTGTGCCAAGGCTGCCGCAAGATCGGCCGGCTAGGTTGAAGGCGACGCGTTCACAGGATCACCAGGTCGTGTCGCACCAGCGGATACTGGATATACTCGGCAGCCAATGGCCCTGGCGCCGACCTGGCCCCTCAAAGTCGGGGATTTGACGGTGCCAGCGGCCCGACAAGTGCGTAGCCGTATGTGGTGACATGATGACTCAACTCCAAACCGACATTCCTACAGATAGCGACCAAGAAGAGTGGGTCGAGCGTGACGGGGTCCGCATGCCTGTATCTGAAGCCCTGGAGTTGGCCGATCGTATTTTTCAGGGCGGTCAGTACCAGGCATCCCTTGGAGAGGCCTTTAGCGATCAACGCTCGTTTGAGGAAGGAACTGCGGGCTATAGCGATTACAAAGCAGGCTTTGAGGCCCCCTACAAACAGGCCGAATGGTCAGTGGAGCTGACAGGCGATCACAAGGATCTCGAGGCACTTGCTAATGCAGGAAGCAGGTCAGACTATTTCCGCATCTGGGGCGGTGTCGATGACTGGCATGACTGCCCGAACGACCGTTACTACTTCAACACGCTGTATTTCGAGGGCCTGCGGGATGAGGAAGTCGTCTGGCAGTTGACGTACGAGCTCTTGGGGATATTTAACAGCACAGCCGAGTTTTTCAGCCTCGACGCATGGAAGCAATCCGTTCGGACAATCCGCTACCGGGACAGCCCGATTTCCTTCCGGCCGAAGGCTAACGTGTTGAGGCTCATCGGACGCCCCCCACGGATGTCACACCGTAAGTGGCGGAAGCATCTTGCTGATGCCTCATTGGTTTCGCCGCGCTTTGTGCTTGTGATCCTCGCGACCGAAAAGGAAGACATCTACATGATGCTCAAGTACTTCTCCGAGCCTGGGAGCTGGTCGACCTACTACAAGGTCATGGAAACCATGGAGACCCTAGCCAGGCAGAAGGGCTTCAGTGTCCCCGTAGCGAAGACAGCCAAGTCGCGTTTCACAAACAATGCTAACAACTTCGACGTTGTCGGCTACGACGCTCGCCATGGGTTGATGCCGAAAGGCAAAGACAATCCCGTCGAGCCGATGACGCTCGAGGAAGGGCATGTCTTCATTACCGGCTTCTGCAAGTCGTACCTCAACCTGGCATACCCAGAGTTCTTCAATTTCTGCTAAACCTGCTGCATTCACAAACTGCAGTCAGCCTGAACCTTTTTGCGAGCGAGGGCGGAGTCCTCATGCTGGTCGTACAGCCGATCGCATCGCCTGACCAGGTCATACACTGACTTTCCACAGCGCAACAATTGTGGGCCGGAGCTGATCGAATGCGACCGCCTTCATTGTGGTCGCAAAGGCCTTGCCTTAGGCCCACTAATGCCTGCACCAGAATCAATGGCGGCCCTCCGTTTCCTCCTGAGTGTGGGGTGCAGCCTCTCTCTATCGTCCGCAAGCCAGGGTACAACCTTGCTGGCGGTCAACCAAGAGATGCCAAATGCGAACAGACCGGCCGATTCGCCTGCAAATACAAAGCCTCGGTATTTTTCGTCCAAGTGGAATATCGCCCCAACTCCTAACGCGGCAACCGATCCGAGTATTGCGATAGCGCATATTAAGTAGATCACCATTCGTCGGCCGGCCATAGTCGGCTTTTGAGTGAGCGACTGCTCGCATTTTCGTTTAGCCCTGAGGTAGAAAATGCGGCAAAACGCGGTAAGGACTAAAAAGAGAACTGCAGCGGACGCCAGATGAACGCCGGGCACCCGTTCCATCGTAGGGGGCTCAACACAGCTGGCTAACGCGGCTCCCGCCGTGCGCACCGCTTCGTCAACAGCTGGGCATAGCTTGCAGTTACATGGGAACAACGCAACCCCGAGTGCAGCGACTGCAGCAATCTTGCTCAGCCAGGCCTCGCACTTCGAACCGCCAAGATAGGCAAGTAGGAACGCGGCAATTGAGAACAGGGACCCCACAAATACGTCCCGCGCCCAACCACCTTGGACGTATGCTTCACTGATAGAAGCAAGCCATTTGCCTGCCAAGAGGGTGCACACTGCTCCCAGAGACACTGCAATAAGGCCCACTATCAGCTTCATGGTGCCTTGATCTATGTCTTCAGGCTCATCCGTCGGGTCACTTGTTGTTTCGATAGGGCATCGGCCAGGGAGTACGTTTGAAGGAGCTTCTGTGTCCATATAGGGAATCTCGGGCTGTTCGGACAGTGTTCCGATGGATGAATGGACGGCGCTGGCGCGGTGTAAACCCTCGTGCCACCACGCGCGACAAGTTGTACGGAATCTCATAGGCATCGTCGGACTAGGCATGCTTGCCAAGCACACCCCGTTGCCGGATTTGGCAACGGGGTACAGATACGTTCTGAGGATTTGAACGATGGAACGGCAGCATCCCCTTATTGGACATTAGCTCGATGTCACGCTTAAAGCACAAAGCTCATTGAAATTTTCATGCGATTTTCTGCGTGGGCCGACCTTTATGTTGATCTTGTACGACTGAGAATCACGAGGAAACATGAAATTACTCATATTCCGAATATGGCGGAGTCAACCCCGCAGCATAGTATGCGTTGTTGACTTTTATCTTTGCCTTTAGAACATCTAAGCGGTACTGGAGCATGGTATCATCGGAAGTGGAAGCACTATTTTTAAGCGCTGTGTCCAAAATATTTTGAGATATTTCTAGCTGAGCACTTGAGGTTATTATGTCTTGAGTCCGCCCCCTTTTGGCCGATTCAGCAGCGTCTGCGGTTTTTTTCCTAGCCTCGGGCAATTGATCTCCCACGGCTTTACCTAGATCTCCTGCGGAGTTACTAATTACATTTGCTAGGGCGACTCCAAATTTGTTTGCTTCTCTTGTATGGCTAATGCTGCCTACTATAGAAATATATCCTGCTTGAGGATAGTCAGCTTTCTGATCGTCACCAAAGCAAGATCGCGGTCCATTTTTAGAGACATACCCTTTGCAAACTTCCTTAGCCCATCTAATTCTTCTAACTTTCAAGTCATCGCTTTTTTCTGCGTTCGACAAGATTTTAATAAGCTTGTCCCTTTCCGGCCGTTGTAACTCCCATCCGGAGCAAAGTGAATCTGCGCTTGATGCTTTAAGTGACTTGCAGTAACTTATTAAGTTGTCCCGAGCGCCGTTTACTGAGTACACGCTTACTACATCTTTCTTGTATTCAAAATCGTTTGTTACACCTCCATTATCAATATATGAAATGGCATCAACACGATCTTTCCCCTTCTTCGCTTGTGCGGCCTGTATTGCGCTAACATCGTTTAACTGAGGAGCAGCAAATGAATCGCTAGTGAGGAAGGTTAGTCGCGGGTCATTGACTTTTAACTCATACCCTTTCGTAACATCTGTAAAAGATATTGTGATTGAGCCAAAATTTTGTTCGGCATACATTGACTTTAATGTTATTTGTAGGTCTACACGCCTGCTTTTTGTCCAAAAGCTGGAGTCCTCAAACTCCTTGATATTTGCATACAGTGGTCTAAATCGGAGAAATTTTTTGTCAATTGGGTCTTGTTCAAGCCTCAGCTCAAAATACATTTGATCGTTTGGCTTCATAGCCCCAAGGCTTCGGGCTCCATCCAAAATACTGAAATCACTTGCACTATAGATCCCTTTACGAATTATAAGGCATTTTTTATTTGAGACAATTTCCCCAAGTGGAGTAACTTTGTAAAATTTAGAGTAAACAGGCTGTGATGCTCTGATGACGGTACTTGTGTCGGCGGAAGCCTTTATAGCCGCGCCAACTGCATCTACGGCAGCCTCCGCCGCCTTTGGTATAAGGATAGCTGTTACAGCCACACCAAAGGATTGAGCGGTGCCGTCTTTTTTTTCAATAGGGCATGACTCATCCCAAGTCGCCACGGTCTGCGCCGGCTCTGCACCTAGGCAGGTTTTAGCAAACGCTAAGACAACAAAAAAAGTAATGCTTATTGATTTAGAGTGATTCATAGGTCGTCCCCTATTGATAGGCTGTATTCAACTGACATACCAACTACCTGAACATTTCCAATCCCTTGCACCTTGCGATTTTTTAAATACATACTAAGCTATAGTATCAATATGCCTTTACGTCAAGGTACTCTCTAGGAGGGCTCATGATTAGTAAACATATCCAAAAGTGCCTGGAAATTGCGTCTGCACTAGCAAGGAGCTACCCAGCCTCTATTGGCGTAGATTATGGGTACGTCTATAAAAAAGGGAAAAGATTAAAAAAATTTGGAATTCGCTTTCACGTACCCAATAAAATATCTCTAGATAGGCTGTTAAAGGATCATGTCTTACCAAAAAATATAAACGGCGTCAGGTGTGACGTTATAGAGCGCATATATTACCCACACAACAACAGCTATGACGTTCTGAATCCATTAATATCTGGAGCACTAATAGGAAACTTGTTTAGGCAAACCGCTGGAACTCTTGGCTTCTTTGCTAGGGATAACTTAGGCCGCATAGGTTTGGTTAGCAATTGGCATGTCTTGGAGGGCAGTTTAGCTTGGGGGAAGGAGACAATTCAGCAACCAAGAAGTGCCAGAGACGTTGCCACTACCGTGTCAATGCTAGAGCCAGTGACCGGTTACGATTTTGGATTTGCTGTATTGAATGGCGGGATCTCATGCTCTAGTGAAATATTAAATCTTGGGTTTTCTATTGTAGGTGTTGAACAGCCAAGGGCCGGAATACCGGTTGTTAAGTACGGCGCTGCCACAAAAGAAACGCACGGAATAATAGAAGCTTATCCAAGCAAGGATCTTCCAATGGTATATCCAAGTCTGAACAACCAAACTTATTTTCTCAAAGCTTTTTGCATTACACCCGTACCTGGTGGCGAGCAGAGAATTAGTGATCAAGGCGATTCAGGGAGTGTTTGGATAAACCCCGCAACACACAACGTTGTTGGACTTCATGTGGGCGGTCTTAAAGATCAGCCAGAAGTGGCAGTTGCTCATTCAATTGTTGATATTCTCGATAAGTTAGGATTGGAATTATTTATTCAATGAGGAGGTAAACGCAGTAGACAGCCGAGGGATAGGATGAGCCATAAAATACTCACTCAAGGACACTTTGATGGATTGCAGGAGCAGCTATACCAGATCGTGGGCTTGGGTTAAAGAGCTAGGCCTCAGTTACGAGATCGGCCGTCTCTGGATGGTTAGTAATGTGAACCGCTAAACCTCCGCCTAATGAGTTACCGGTCACCACAACTCTAGGACCAAATTTATTGCGATTCGCACCTCTGTAAGCGATAGCTTTCCTCAAGTACTCCCGCGCTGGTTTATTCTGTATTTGTACGATACCAAAATTCTGAAAAAACATAATCCATAAAGTATTGGTCAGTACCCCGAAAAGCTACAATCATCTCATAGCCATGAGTGTTTTCATTTTGGTACCTGTAGGTCTCAGCCTGAAACCCATTCCACTCATCTACTGACAATTTAGGTATGCGCTCCAAATAATCTGGTTTTGTAAAGTCATACTGAGAATGTGAGGTTTCATCTTGGAGGGTAAGAGTCGCTGCCAATTTATATACGTAACCTTCTTTTACAAGTCCAAGTTTCTTGGCTGTCTCTTCTTCAGGCGGAATGATCTGGTATTTCTTCACCATATCCAGGTACCGGGGTTTGCACTACGCCGCACCCTCAATTTTTCCTTCAAATTTTGGGAGTGGTGAGAACGTGAAGCTACTGCATCCGCTATTCGATCCAACTCCGACGATAAGAATTAGTGCTATAGCGGTACGCATAGTGGTTAGTCAAAATGTGCAATACTGATTGCGGATTGTCTTTCAGGAATTTATGGAAATATAACTTCATTGGATCAGCTGGCCCAAGGTAATCTACTCGACACTGTTCCAGTCTAGTGTTTGCTATGGCAATCTGCTGCTGTTAAAGTGCGTTTCATGAAAGTCTCCTCAAGGAGTCGGCAGGCTGCTATTTTTCGTTTTTACGAAAAAGGCTTGACTGTGTCTAATGAAACTAGCTGATGTTTCACCACTTGTAAGTCCTGTCGTAAAAAATTTGTGGCCGCCGGGGATTACCCCTATTAAATATTCGACTACGATCATGACCATACGGTTCGTCACCGATTGATAATGCGGTGTTGCAGACTGGTAGATATTAAGCTGATGGTCATTGATAGCGGTTCTCCGCTGTCGTCGACCGTCCGCTCTTGGCCGATAGTTGCCTATGAGGTGAACCGGACTGGTTAACCGAATTCACCTCGACATGACCTGTCGACGGGCCCTTGGTGTGTAGTCGGTTAACCGATGTCCAATTTCTTCAATCGAGCCAGGCCTTGTTTGATATGACCGGCGTTTTCACCCATGCTCCACAGTGCGCCACGGACATTTCCGCCCACTTCCTGTGCCCCTTGCTCCTCGATCAGCAGGGTCAACTCCATAATGGCCGCCTCCAGGGCCTGCTGGTTTTCGAACAGCCTTTCCAGTACATCCGACAGTGAATAATCGCTTGGCATGGTGTCGATTCCTTTCGAGAAAGCCCAAGCATAGCAGTGACATTCTCGACCGCAATTTCACCAGCGCTAGGATGCAACGGCGGATGCAGGAAGTCGAATTGAGCACCAGCCGACAATGCGAAGATCAGAGTCCGCATTTGACCTGTATGTCGAACTACTCAAGGGCGGCGATGGCGCGTCAACGAAAGTATAAGGAAGCTCTAGAAGATGAAGATGACTAGCCGGGGCGTACGTTGGCGGCCGCTCGAGCTACAGCGGTATGCGGTGAAGACGAAAGGGGTTCAAATCCCTTACTCAGTTTTATCTTCAACGCAGCGGTCATGGGGATTGGCTAGTTTGAGAAACTTCTAGCGCCATGTCTTGGATGCCAGGTCGGAATGTCATGGATTGGACTGACTTTCGTGTAAAGAATAGCTTTTCGGGAATTCCTGCTTTTTTCTCTGCTTGATTTTTGCTACAGCAAGGACAATTTGGTTTTTATTACGCTGAAATATAAGCAAATTTTAATTAGGTCTGTCCAATCCATCATCGGGGCGACGGAGAAGCGGCGGGAAAGCGGGGCGGGTGTGGCAGTGATTGGGGACATTGGCGTTTCTGGAATGGGTGAGGCTGGGAGGTGGGGAGTTTATCAGGATTGGGCTTGCGGGGTTCGGGCGAGTCTTGCTGTGGTGTACAGGACAAGTAAGCAAAGGAATGGGAGAGCTTAAGCGAGATAGCATGAGTAAATAAATCAGTCCCCTTTTTCTACTACTGCTGCACCTTCTTCGAGTAGTTCACCACAATCCTGTAACGCCTAGCGTGAGCCTGGATACCATGGGCTGCAGGTAGCCTTGACTGTGCGTATCGTCTGCATGTTAATCTGAAGGTCAACTGGCTGCTTGCTGAGGAGGGGGAAACCCCCAGAGAGGGTGGTTGGATTCCCCCCCAGTTTTTTTTCTACGTACTATGGGGCCTTGTAAGGCGTAACTTTTGGTCCCCTAGGAAGTTTTTCAAGCTCGACTACGTACGGATCTAGATTTTTAGCGCCAATGAAGTTTGTCGATCGAAGAATGGCATTAGTGAACTTCACCCCTTTGCAGTCGACACCACGGAAGTTTGCGCTGCTCAAGTCCGCTCCGCTGAAGTCCGCGTGAGCAACATCACAACTGGTGAAATCAATTCCTTTTAGCATGGCGTGTTGGAATTTTGCGCGACGTAGGTCGGTTTTAGAGAATGTTGTGTGTTCAAGTTGTGCGTCAATAAATATAGCAGCTTCACATCTGCAGCTTTCAATGCTTACGCGAAGTAATCGGCTGTCTTTGAATATCGTCGCGTGGAGATCGCTATGTTCTAATTTTAGGTCTCTTATTTCTAACCTTGAAAGATTTATTTCTGAAAGTTTCAGTTTTTTTTCTTCAAGGTCAAGAAGGCGCCGAATTGTTCCGAGCACTTTGTATGGTGCATCAGTTGAGCGGTCGTAACGTAAGTCAGCCAGATCTTCACGGTTTCTCCGCGCTTTATCTTCGCGAAGGCGGCGAGTGCGTTCGGTTTCGTCTCTCTCGTTCCGGCGCTGCTCAAACCAGTAGAGGATCAGACCGACCACAAAAAGGTCTATTATTGTTCCATGAGCGTTTGCTAGTATATCTTCAAAAAAAGAACGAGAGTATAAACCCCAAGTCTGGCTTGGGAATATGTTGTTTGATACCCAACCCCAAAACCCTGTGATAGTTACTATGATGGTAGAAAATGCCAAGAAGACAAACGCTGCTGCCCGCATTATTTAGTTAGTCCTGTGAGTAAAGTGGGGGGCGAAAATGTCGAATATTCTAATCGTAATTATTGATCCAATTTGCTGTTGAACCGTTGATATTACCTTTTTTTACATCCCTCAAGCTCGTTTTGGTTTTTCAATGTCGTAGTCACCCCTAATCGATATTTGCAGTACTGGATGACCGACTGCCGCTCCGTGTCGCTTAGCTCACTCAACTTTTTGTCATCTGATTCGTACGCAAAAATATTTTCAAACTTAATTTGAAATGTCGGGGCTTTCTTGATGAAGAATACTATTTCCGGGGAGGCGTCTTCCATTTTCTCGTAAAATCCGATGTAGAGAAAGGCGACGAGTATTATCGTGAAAATGATAAGCAGTGATTTCATGATGATGGTGGTCGCATTAGATTGGTTTTGATTCTAAGATTTCTCACCAGCTCCATCCCAATGTTGCCAGGACAAATCTTTCCTTCGCCGGCTTGCATGGGGAATTCTCGGTGGCCACCCAAAGTAGTCACCCTAAAAACGCTGGTCAGGGCCTGAATTAAGTTCAGTAGGGTGTCGATTTGTATGGCTGGGATTTTCTGATCCATATTACCGCCGATGGCTTCAAGAGCTTGGCGGGCAACGGCAACCATATCGCTACCTTCATCGGCGGTTGTCAAATTTTCCAACAAAACGATGCCAATTACGCCTGTGTTGTAGTTATGTACGCTTGAGCCCTTGAACCGGATGTCGCGTCCTTCGAATATTTTACCCATACAGTCGATGCCGTAGTGATAACCGATGTCATCGAACTTGGTCTGGTGCTCGCTCTGAATCGCACGCATCTGTCCTGCGCCGGCACCACAACCTACACTTCTACCGGCATGGTGAAGTGCGATCATCGAGTAGTCCCAGTCATCCACCATTTCGCCTTTTGCTTTATGTGCTCCCCAAGATGATCGTTCTATAAATTCACAACCCTTTTTGCGGACGAGTCTAAGGATTGCTTCTCTGGTAGCGGCTCTATCGTTGACAGTGATGGTAGTGGGAGCTGCTGGTTCTTTGGGTTTGACTTCGGTTGCTTTTGCTTCAGTAGTAAATTGTTCAGCCATGTTTGATCAATCCGTGAGTTCGCTAAGCGTCCGGGCTGGAGAGGTAAAGTCTATGCTCACAGAAATAGTGGCATCTTTGATGGGGGTTTTGACGTGCGCTATTCCTGCGCTATCAGTAATACCAATGATCTTTTCACCGTTAACGGTGGCAGTGAAACTTCTTCCGGCTAAAGGTTGACCGGTTTCGCTATCGACGATGCTGAAGGTGTGTCCGTAGGTTTTTTGTAGTAAAAGCGGGAGTGGGGGCGTGAACGGTGCTGGTGTATGCGAATCACCGATGATCACCGTGCCCGAGCCACCAATCACGACATCGCCATGGGTACCGACAGTGCCAATCAGTGCGGCGTTCTTGCCATTGATAAAGACCGTTGCTGCCACGCTCGAGGCTAAAGCGCTGCCACAGGTGCAGGTATCGCCTTTGGTCGCGGCTGCCAGTCCGTCGAAGAACACGTCGGGAGAACCGGAGGCGATGGCTTTGGGGCCGTGTCCGGGCATGGGACAACTGGTGGGGTCGGTGATACGTGCGGCGGGCTTTGCCATGTTTGACTTCCTGTCAATGAAATTTACCGGGGGCGACTGTATCAGACTTGCTTTGAAAGGTGACTCACGGCTTTGCGCTGGGTTGGCATCTGGTTATCGTCACCTGCGTTTTTGGAGGGGGGGGGGCGCGAGAGGCTCACGCCTCCCCCACGCAGATGTGCAGCATTAATTACTCAGATGGCTCCACGTTATCCAACGCCTGATTCACCGCCAGTTCACCCAGCATGACCACTTGCGCAATGCCCAGCAGGGTTTTGCGGTGTGTCCCCTCCAGCAGCGCTGCAAAATCACTGAGCATAACCGTGGCCGATCCCAGTGACTCGCAGGCATTGGCCAGCAAGGATTCGGTGTTGTATGCCGGGTTGGCGAGGAACATGCGCTCGGATTCGTTGGCCGTGGCCATGATTTGAGCGGCCGGTTTGAGATAGTAGTCGAGGGCGCGTTCGGCGGCTTCGTTGAGTTTTTTGGAATCAAGTGATTCGTAGGGGGATGCCGGGTCTGTGATCGGCGGATTGGGTGTTGGTTTGAACATAGATAAAACTCCTCATGCCGTAAATAAAGGAGCCATCCAACCTCGCTACCAAACGAAGGTGGCGGCCATGCGCAGGTTGGTAGACCGGGACATGAGGAAGCCGGCGCACCCGAAGGTGCCCTGTGCATGACCACCATAAAGCCGAGACGAAAACGCCGCGAATGGTGATGCTGTGCAAATCTCATGTACGGGCTACCAAACCCGATCGCTGTTTTTCAGCGACGGGGAAACGATAAAGCCCTGACCTTAAGCGCACAAGCCGGTGGATTCTGGCGTAGTCGTAGGCAACGACGCAAGGCGTTGTAGCCTTTGTGAAGTAACCGCGAGTGTCTTTAAACACCCCATTTAAACGAGCGAGTTTCTTCGAAGAAAACAAGGAAGTATCTGACGTCTTTTTTATGGTTAGCCGTCGTGAATGTGGCGTTCATGTACCGAATAAGCTGCAGGACGTTATCGCATCAGCTCCGTGACGGATCTGCTAGACACCCTTCCGGGCAACACACCTTCATGACCTCGTCGTTCAGGTCTATGTCACCTCAAGCATGAAGAATTAAACTGCCGCAGATTTTCTGCTTCCTAAACTCAAGGATGAAACATGAATCGACCCTCATTTTCTAGCGCGTGGGCGGCTTCTCAACGGATTTACGACACCCTCAATCCATCTGGAAAAGTTGCGGCAGTCATCGGCGGCAATGTTGCAATGAGCATTAACAGCCGTTATCCGGCCCTAAGGTGGGTCAACAATTTGACTGCGGTGTTGGTACTGGCTTGGGCAGCCGCGCCTTCCAACAGTTGGTCCAAGGATGATCCGACCAACTCCCCACAGGCAGGCGGGCGCACCTACGCGCAAAATTACAAGGATATGGTGCTGGCAGACTGCATCGCTACAGCCTACAAGAGCGAACCTAAAGCCGCCCAGGACGCCGGAAGCAGTGCCAGTGCGCTTATGGACTGGACCTATTTCGATCTGGAGCAAGCACCTCAAGCCGGTAGACCTCTGGTTGACCAGTTTCTGGCTCGTGATTATCACAATCCACTGGTCGAATCAGAGCGTCAAGGCGTCCGCTTTGAGCTGCTCAAATGCCTGGACCTGTATCACAGCAAAGAGTTGGACAGCCAGGTCAGTCAGTTGGTCATCAATCCCCAGCACATCTATCGTCAGGACAACCCGCCACGACCCAAAAAGGATTGACCCTGCACCGCGATTGGCGAGTGTCGTTGATTTTTAACGGTGCCTGCTATCCCGTGCGGTAACGATGATGGCAGCTGAACCCATGCGGTCGCTCAGCAATGTTTCATCAAGTTTGACGTGTCCCCTCCTAAAGGTTGAGTTATCGGAAACTGGAGACAGGCCACAATGTCTTCCCGAAAAAGCCGTGGTCTGTCCCCAATTCCTTGGCAGGGTGATGCGGTCACTCTGCAGTGGGGCGGCGGTTGCAGACGCAGGTTTAAGCGTCATCGCGCCAGATGGGTAGCCTTAAATGGGCACCCTTTTGTGATCTGGGGAAAACATCCGCTCTGAAGTAAGTTAACTATCATCGGAGCAGTCTTTCCCAAAACTTATAGCGTTAGGGTTCCAGTGCTTCCAGTTAGCGATAAACCAATCTTGTTGAAGGCTTCCGTCGTTTGCAAAAATGTCTTTGCCTTTGCTTAGCTGAAATGGAAGCACGCGTTCTTGTATTTTTATTCCCGTGTAAAGCGTCGCTTGTATTATGGAATCAGAGCCAAAAAGCACAGAGAATTTACTATTGATGTCCTTGACGTAAAAATTCTCACTTATTGTGAACGGTTCTTCGGGTGTTTGTACCGTGATTTTGGCTAGTTCAGCGTCGGTCAGCCATGTTGATAATCCAGGTAGGTGAATTGCGTTTGATATTGTTATCCATTTGGACTCTCCGGCTTTAATCTCGATAGGTGTATTTGAGTTCGGGTCGTTGCTCAATGCACATCTTGACTGGGTGAAAGCTACACCTTGTCCTGCGGTTTTACTTTTTAGTACCGAGATATCTGCGGAGGTGAATGTGACTGGAGATTTTCCGTAATTTCTAAGCTTGACTTGCAAAAAAACTTGGTCTTTCTCTCTTTCTATCTTTGTGGTTGGATAAAATGGTGTGAGGCGGGCATTGATTACGACTATTTCAGGGTTGTCTATACCTTGCGAAGCGTTTAACTTATCTGCTAATGGTTTTAATAAATCAATTGCGTCATTGGCGAAAGCAAAAAAGCCCGCAATGCATACTCCTGCAGCGAAGATAACCTTTTTGTGGTTACTCCAATTTTTGTCGATGAAGGCCGAAGCGGATTTTATGATCTTGAAGGGCATGTTTATCTCGAGTGGCAGTACTATTTACTATGAGATTAGCTGAATAAAATATGAGGCTATTTTTTGCTACATGTTTCAATATTATTCTGGGTTTTCAGATCTGTCTCTATTCCCAGTCGATACTTGCAATAGTCAATAATCCATGTTCGTTCCTCATTCGTGAGATGCTCCACTTTTCGAATCTCACCGTCATTAGCATGTATGTTGTAAAATTTCATTTGGAGTGTAGGGTGTTTCTTGATGAATAGAATCGTCTCTATATCGCCATCTTCAAGGGCTTCGTAGTAGCCGATGTAAAGCACAGCCAGTAACGCCAGCACTGCTGCAACCAATAGCTTTTTCATTCTTGAGGTGCCGGAGGGGGAAGTAACTGAGTTTTGATTCTTATGTTTTTAACCAAATCCATTCCTATGTTTCCCGGGCAAATCTTTCCTTCCGAGGCTTGCCCCGGATACTCTCTATGACCGCCAAAATGCTTGATGACGAATACGCTTTTCAGCGCCTCAATCAAGTGCATTAATGCGTCGATTTGCGCGGCAGGTATCACATTTGTAGTGCCGTAGCCCATGTAGTCAAGGGCTTCACGTCCCTTGGCTACCCAGTCACCACCCTCTTCGGGTGTGGTCAGGTTTTCCAGTAGGACGATGCCGATCAAGCCTGTGTTGAATTTCAGCACACTCGAGCCTTGTAGTCGGATGTCTCGTCCTTCGAGTATTTGGCCATCACAGGCAATCCCATAGTGGTAGCCGATGTCATCGTACTTTTGGCTCATATGTCCTTTCTGGATTTCCTGCATCTGAGTCGCTCCAGGTGTGCAGCTATGACTGCGTCCGGCGTGGTGCAAGGCAATCATGGTGTAGTCCCAGTCCATGACCATCTCCGGCTTACCTTTTACGGCACCCCAAGCAGAGCGTTCAGTAAACGCTCCTCCCTGTGATTGCACCTTTTTTATGATCGCTTCGCGTGTCGCAGCTCGATCATTCACGGTGATCGGAATTGGGCACATGAGCTCACCAGGCTTTATTTCTTGTGCGGTGGCTTGTGTCGAAAACTTGGCGGCCATTACTGTTCCTCCGACAGTTCGTGCAGTGTTCGAGCTGGAGCGCTGAATTTGATGTGAAGTGAGATTTGAGCGTCTGGCGATGGGGTTTTTACGTGTGCTATCCCGTTCGCATCTGTTACGCCTGGAACCTGTACACCATTAACGGTCGCCACAAAGTCCCTGAGGGCCAGAGGTTTGCCAGTTTCGCTATCGGTGATGCTGAACGACTGCCCATATGTTTTTTGAATGGAAAGCGGTAATGGCGGGATAAAGGGAGCAGGTGTGTGCGAATCACCAATGATCACTGTGCCTGATCCGCCAACCACAACGCTGCCATGTGTGCCGCCGGTATCAATAGTCGCGGCGTTCTGGCCGTTAATGAATACAGTTGCGGATACCCCCGACGCCAATGCGCTGCCGCAGGTGCAGGTGTCACCCTTGCGGGCAGCGGATAGCCCATCAAAGAAGACGTCAGGAGAGCCTGTGGCGATTGGATTGGTGCCGTGCCCGGGGAGTGGGCAACTGTAGGGATCGGTTTTTCGTGCGGCCGGCTTAGCCATGTCGGACTCCTTGTCAACGAATATGCCGCGGCGACTTTAGCAGACTCGGAATGGGTAGCGGGAATGAGAGTTCGGCGAAGCCATGGGGGCAGACGGAGCTGTTGTTATAGAAAAGGGCGCTCCTGCGGAACGCCCTTTTTTCGCTTCAAGAAAACGCACTAGCTGAACCAACGCTGTCGCTCAGCAATGTTTCATCAAGTTTGAGGGGCTTGAGGCATAGGATGACCACCTAAGATGGTGTTGCCATGCTTTTAGCCCACAGGAAACTGAAAATGATCTCGAACCTGTTCAAAGTCGTGATGATCGCCGGCGCATTACTGTTGAGCGCTTGTTCGGGTATGAGCACCAGCACGTGCTTCTCAGAAGCCTGCCAACAGTTCGATGGCCATAGCCCCAATAAGGTGAACTTTGGTGGGAGCGCGATCGGCAACAGCTTCAATGAATACAGCTCGGGCTTGCTGCACGACTAAGGAATGACGCAACGGCTGAAATGCTTCCGCCGTTGCGTGATTTGCCTGATGTGACGCGTGTTCTGACTTTACGACTGCTGCGCAGCCGGACGCAGGCTTCGCCAGCTGCTACATGGAATGGGTAGCAGCGGACTATTTCGCCTCTGGCACCGCTATCCACTGACCCAGAATTTTCTGGTAATTCCCCGTCACCTTGGCCAGGTGCAGCCACTGATCGACATACAACTTCCAGCTGATGTCATCACGTGGCAGTAGGTAGGCCTTCTCGCCGTATTGCATGAACTGGGTCGGATTGACCGCACACAAACCGGGTTTGAGTTTCTGCTGATACAGCGCTTCCGAAGCATCGGTAATCATCACGTCAGCCTTCTTGTCCAGCAATTCCTGGAAGATGGTCACGTTGTCGTGTAGTTGCAATTGCGCCTTGGGCAGGAAGGCGTGAACGAAGGCTTCGTTGGTGCCGCCGGCCGGTTCGACCAGGCGAACCGAAGGTTGGTTGATTTGTTCGATGGTCTGGTATTGCGCCTGATTTTCGCAGCGCACCAACGGGATTTTGCCGTCGACGTCCAGCGTGGTGCTGAAGAAGGCTTTTTTCTGGCGTTCCAGCGTGACGGAGATGCCGCCGACGCCGATGTCGCATTTGCCCGCGAGCATGTCGGGCATCAGGGTTTTCCAGGTGGTCTGGACCCACTCAACCTTCACGCCCAGGCTGTCGGCCAGTGAGCGGGCCATGGCGATGTCGATCCCCGAGTATTCGCCGTCCTCACCTTTGAAGGTATAGGGTTTGTAGTCGCCGGTCGTGCAAACGCGTAGTTGGCCTTGTTGCAGGACGGTGTCGAGATGGGAAGGGCTTTGCTCTGCCTGAACGCCGCTGGCTAACGCGAGCAGGCCACAGAGCATCATTGTGCTTTTTATAGTTTTCATTGTTATCGGGCTTTTGTGATGGAGTGGGGTTCAAGCGGGAGTCAGTGTAGTGAAAGCGCTTCTCGACTGTCATCCACTGTCCCGATATCCCATTCACACCAGCGCATGATACGTGTCAGGCAAGGCCCGACACGTATCCCTTCACATTAGTTGTTTATCCACAAGCCAAGGACCTCGAACTCTTAAGATGCGCTTCAATCGAGTTGCTGGCAGAGTGGACTCTTACTCCCTTGAGTTTATCGAGTGGCGGCTCTTTCCAAAGTTTTGATGCGTCGATGGGAAGGACGACCTGAATAACAGTTCCTTGGGGCGGATCAGCAACAAAATCGAAGTCTTGAATGCCGTCAGGCGGGAACTGAATATAAACCCGTGGCTCCAGTCTCGGGTTTGTCCATCCAGCAGTACCGACGAGGCCAATTGCCGATATGTGTAGCTGCGGTGGGTTTGATTTAAGTATTTTTAAGTCGACATCCACTACCTTCATTACTTCAGCCATTTTCGATCTCCTTTTCGATAAGTGCGCCGCTTTTTCACCTTGGCGCTTGGGTGTTGAACCCTCTGGCTTGAAATCTGGTGTGGTTAGACGCTAGTAAAGGCCCCTCATCCTGTCCACTGACTGCTATGGCCAGTCATCGGATGCTTTTATTCCCTACAGCGCACCCATTTCCGGGCTCAGCGTTCCTAGCCAAGCCACAAGCCCGATGATGACCACAGCCGCCACCAATTCCACCACCACACTGCGCCGCAACGCATTGGCGGCGGTGGTGTATTGCCCGTCCTGCAACGACCGCTCCAAAAACGGCCCAAGGTGAAACCGGTTCAACGCGGCGAGCACGAGCATGCCGGCAAACAGCACCACTTTGATGAACAGCAAAATCCCATAAGTGCTGAGAAAAACTTCATCCAGCTTCGGCCCGACGATGAACAGATAATTCACAACTCCCGTCACCGTGATGAGCACCACGATGACCGCGCCAATCACCTCAAATCGATTAACCGCGCGGGCCAACAACCGGATGCGCGCTTCGGTCTGCAGAGCATTAATTTTCGACATCAGCGCAAACGCCACCAATGCTCCAAGCCAGACCCCCGCCGCCAGCAAATGCAGAATGTCCACCGCGAAATGCCAATAACGACGACTGCCTTCATCCATCGCCCCATGTCCGTTCCAGGCCAGGCTGGAGAGGGCGAGACCGCCGGCAAAAGCAACGACCCACAAGCTGAAGCCAGGCGCACGGAGCATCACCGCCAAACCGGCAGTCACCAAGGCAACGATGCGAACCACACAGGCCAATCCCACGTCCGTTTCGAGCACCATCATTTCGATGTGCGGACGCAGCGCGGCGAAGTCCGATTCCCCGCTCATGGCACTCGCCATCATCAGCATGCTCGCGACGGACAGCAGCGCACCCAGCACTGCCGTCCCCGCCAACATCGACCGGAACGGCAACACTGCGCCCGACATCCGTTCCTGCCCTTTAAGGCTGTACAGCCCAAAAAGCGCCACCCCGAACAACAGCATCAAATCCACATACAACGCAAACCGCAGGGCAATGCTGACCGAGTCGCTCATCCATCACTTCACTTTGAACGTAACGTTGCCGGTGATCGGGTGAGTGTCCGAAGACACGGCGCGCCATTCGACTTTGTAGCTGCCGGTGGGCAATGGCGAAAGCGGGGTGATGACCATGGTTTTCGGGTCACTGCCGCCGGAGACTTTGGCTTTCATCGGCATGGGCGAGTGGGCCATGCCGGGCATTGCGGTCATGACCAGTTTGGCGCCGGAGAATTGGGTCACGAGGTTTTCGGAGAAGTGCAGTTCGATCTTGCTTGGCGCCGCGCCATCCGCGCCTTCCGCCGGGGTGGAGGAGAGCAGCTTCGGGTGGGCTTGAGCCAGTGCGCTCATGAGCAGCCCAATGGCAACAGCGGTAGTTTTAATCATGCGCATGCAAGGCCTCTTTCCGCTTTAAGCGGTTGGTTTTTAGGTTTTTGAGTTGAAGCGTTTAGAACCACAACCGAACGCCGACGACGAGGCGGGCTTCGCTGCGGTCCTCGCCTTCGTCCTTGGCGTAGTCGGCGGTTTTGCCGTAGGTGCGGTTCCAGGTCACGCCGATATAGGGCGCGAATTCCCGGCGGATTTCATAGCGCAATCGCAGGCCGGCTTCGGTGTTGGAGAGCCCGGAGCCGATGCCCCGTTGCGGGTCGTTTTTGCCGTAGACGTTGAGCTCGGCGGTCGGCTGCAAAATCAGCCGGTTGGTGAGCAGGATGTCGTAGTCACCTTCCAGTCGTGCGGCGGTCTGGCCACCTTCGCCGATGAAGGCCGTGGCTTCGGCTTCGAAGTTGTACAGCGCCATGCCTTGCACGCCGAACGCGGCCCAGGTTTGCGGATCGCCGGGTTTGAAATCCTGGCGCACGCCGGTCACCACGTCCCACCATGGGCTGATCGCGTGGCCCCAGAGGGCCTGGACTTCGGCGTCTTCGGTTTTGCCATTGACGCGTTCGCCTTCGGAGCGCAGCCACAGGCGATCGATGTCGCCGCCGATCCAGCCGGACAAATCCCACGCCAGGGCGTTGCCGTCGTCGGCGTCCTGCCATTCGAGTTTGTCGGCGAGGAAGTAATGGTTGAGGGCGGTGTCATGTACGGCATGGCCCGCGGGGCTGGCGTACACGGCGGCGCGGTCGGCATCGGTCAGTGCCGGGATCGGCGTGCGGCTTTGGGTCGGCGCGGCGGGCTGCATCTGCCCGTCGTCCATGCTCTGCATTTGACTGTGGTCCATGCTCTGCATTTGGCTGTGATCCATGCCCGGCATCTGGCTATGGTCCATGCCCTGCATGTCATCGGTAGCGGCCATGGCTGAAGAAACCGTAAAGCCAGCGAGCGCCAAAGCGAGGCGGGTAGAGCGAATCAGTCTGGTCATGGGTAGCGCCTCATTCTTCCACGCGAACTTCACGGAACATGCCCATTTCCATGTGGTACAGGAGATGGCAGTGATAGGCCCAGCGGCCGAGCGCATCGGCGGTGACCCGGTAGCTGCGCCGCGATCCCGGCGGCATGTCGATGGTGTGTTTGCGCACCATGAACTGGCCGTTCTCGTCTTCGAGGTCGCTCCACATGCCGTGCAGATGAATGGGGTGAGTCATCATCGTATCGTTGACCAGGACGATGCGGATTCGCTCGCCGTACTTGAGGCGCAGCGGTTCGGCATCGGAGAATTTCACGCCGTCGAACGACCAGGCGAACTTCTCCATGTGGCCGGTCAGGTGCAACTCGATGGTGCGACCGGGCTCGCGGCCGTCAGGGTCTTCGAAGGTGCTGCGCAGGTCTGAGTAGGTCAGCACGCGGCGACCGTTGTCGCGTAGGCCCAGGCCCGGGTCGTCGAGTTTCGGCGAGGTGCTCATGGCTTGCATGTCCACCAGCGGGTTGTCTTTTTCCGTGTCGGGATGGGACTGCATGCCGGCCATGGCGCTGTGATCCATCCCCGCCATATCACCGTGATCCATCCCGCCCATGCCCATGTCATCCATGGTCACCAGAGGTCGCGGATCCAGCGGTGGCACCGGCGCCGACAACCCAGCCTTCGCCGCAAGGGTGCCGCGGGCAAATCCCGTTCGATCCATCGACTGGGCGAACAGTGTGTAGGCGTCCTGGGTCGGCTCGACGATCACATCGAACGTTTCCGCCACCGCGATGCGGAATTCGTCGACGCTCACCGGTTTGACGTGTTGGCCATCCGCCGCGACCACGGTCATTTTCAGGCCGGGGATGCGCACGTCGAAGTAGGTCATCGACGAGCCGTTGATGAAACGCAGGCGCAGCTTTTCACCAGGGCGGAATACGCCCGTCCAGTTCATGTTTGGCGCCTGGCCGTTCATCAAGTAGGTGTAAGTGGTGCCGCTGACGTCCGCCAGATCGGTGGGGTTCATCTTCATCTCGGCCCACATCTTGCGATCGGCGACTGTCGAGCCCCAGCCTTTCTCGCTGACGTCGTGGATGAAATCGCCCACGGTGCGCTTGTGGTAGTTGTAGTAATCGGATTGCTTTTTCAGCGTCTTCATCAGGCCGACGGCGTCTTCGTCGGTCCAGTCGGTGAGCATCACTACATAGTCGCGGTCGTACTGGAACGGCTCCGGTTCCTTGGCGTCGATCACCAATGGCCCGTAAACACCGGACTGTTCCTGAAAACCCGAATGGCTGTGATACCAGTAAGTGCCGTTCTGCCGGACCTTGAACTGGTAGACGTACATCCCGTCCGGCTCGATGCCGTGAAAGCTCAGGCCTGGCACGCCGTCCATGTTGGCGGGCAGCAAGATGCCGTGCCAGTGAATCGAGGTGCTGTCCTTGAGTTTGTTCTTCACCCGCAGCGTGACGGTGTCGCCTTCACGCCAGCGCAGCAGGGGGCCGGGAATGCCACCGTTGATGGTCATCGCCGTTCGAGGGTTGCCGGTGATGTTGACCGGGGTTTCGCCGATGAACAGGTCGAACTCGGTACCGGCCAGCACATTCGGTTCGCCAGGGCTGGTGACCGCCCAGACGGGCGTGCGCCACAGCCCTAGGCCAGCGAGGACTCCGCCAGCGGCGAGGCCCTTCACGAAGGTGCGTCTTGAGGTGTTGGAATGCATGCCGTTTTTTCCGTCCGTCAATCTGGTGAAGCCCTCAGGTCCATCCTGAGCGGAGGAAGAGAACTTCTATAAGAGGAGGCTAACGGGCGGCGCCTTTCAGCAGGCTGAGGCCAACATTACAGTTTTGACAGTTTCACACGGTATTCAATGACTTTTATTCGGCTTGGACGAGTCCGCCACGGTCGCGTTACCGCAATTGATATACGAAGAAGACTTCAACCAGCGTTGATCCGGATAGTAAGAAAACAACAGTTGCCCATCTTTCATCGAGTCGATCAACTGATGCGCAATCGCAGGCCTCACCGCCGGGCAACCCAGGCTTCTACCGATCCGGCCATTCGCCCGCGCCAAGTCAGGACTGACGTACGGCGCGCCATGAATAACGATCGCCCGCTCGAAAGCGTTGTCGTTGAAACCCGGCTCCAGACCTTCCATGCGCAACGAATAGCCGTTCTGCCCGACATAGCTGGACTGGGTTCGGTACAAACCCAGACTGGTGGCGAAGCTGGCATTACGGTTGGAGAACTGACGGGCCATGTTTTCGCCGCTGTTGCGACCGTGGGCGACCAGTTCATGGAACAACAATTTGCGTTGTTTAAGGTCGAACACCCAAAGACGCTGCGCGGTCGAGGGCAGGGAATAATCGATCACTGCTAGTCTTTGAGCCGGAGCCGCACTTTTGGCCCGGCTGCATTGGGAAGCGCGTACGGCCAGGGCAATTACCTTGGCGTTGGCATTGGGGGCCGCTTTGATCAGCGCGGCTTCAAGCGAATCGGCGTAGGCTGCCGGTAAGGTAAACGCGGTCAGCAACAGGGCCGTCATTAAAAAGCCGAAGCGGTCTAGGGCCATACGCAAGTCTCATCTGATTGTTTCGAGTCTAGCAGCGCGCACGACGCTAGCCGGTTGAAAACGGGAGATTAAGGATTATCCATGGGGCAGTTAACAAGGTTATTCGTCATAAGCCGCATATTTTTTATGGGCTTTCTGATAAGCGGCATGGCAATTGCGGAAACTTCGCCGATTGAGCCGTCATCTCCCGTTAGCGTGGTCGCGGAGGCAGCGCCTGGCGACTACGTTGGTCAGGCGATTCAAGCGGCATTGGCGCCATTGAGTTCGGCCTTTCCCCCATTGCTCACCTCGCCGCGTCATCAACGGGTCGACGTTAACCGAGCAGTGCTGGATTTTTATAGCCATCGTGGCTATCGCGCTGCCTGGACGGACGATGACGATGTCGTCCAGTTGTTGAAAAGCCTGAGCGAGACCGGGGTTGATGGCCTGGACCCCGAGGATTTTCGAATTGCCGAACTGGTCACGGCCAGAAACTCGATGCAGACAACTGCGCCAACTCCCGGGCAGCAGGCAGCTTTTGATATCTCGGCGACCCAGACGTTCATCACGGCGCTGCTGCAGCTGCGGCGCGGCAAGGTTGACCCTTCGCGGCTGGACATCCATTGGAATTTCGACCCGCTCGGCATCGACCCTCGGGAGGACGTCAATCTTTTCTTCGCCGCCCTCGACAGCCATGACGTCGCGCGCGCGTTCGCCCAGGCGCCGCCACAAGAAGCGATTTATGGCACGTTGCGACAGGGCCTGGCGCAATTGCGCAGGGTTCGCGACAGTGGCGGCTGGCCAAAGATTCCAGGAGGGCAGACGCTCAGGCCGGGCATGGACGACGCCTCGGTCGCGCAGTTGCGAGCCCGTTTGGTGGCGGGTGGTTATCTGACCGCGAAAATGAACGCGCGCTCCGACTACGACGACACCGTCATGGCGGCGGTGAAGAAGTATCAGACCGAGCAATACCTCGGGGCGGATGGTGTGGCGGGTCCGGCGACACTCGCGGCGCTGAATGTGCCGGTCGAGGCACGAATCGATCAGGTCCGCGTGAACATGGAGCGGGCGCGGTGGCTGTTGTACAAACTTCAGGGCACCTTTGTCATCGTCGACATCGCCGGGTACAAGGTTTCGTTCTATCGCGATGGCAAGTTGACATGGCGCTCCCGGGTGCAGGTGGGCAAACCGTATCGCAGCACGCCAATTTTTCAATCGGAGATCACCTACGTCACGTTCAACCCGACCTGGACCGTGCCGCCGACCATTCTGGTCAAGGATATGCTGCCGAAGATTCGCAACAACCCTGGCTATCTTGATGCAAACCGGATTCGTGTGATCGATCGAGAAGGCAACGTGCTCGACCCGTTGACCGTGGATTGGGACAACCCGCGCGGCCTTACGCTGCGTCAGGATGCAGGGTCGGATAACTCGCTGGGGCAGGTGGTCATTCGCTTTCCCAATGACTATGCGATTTACCTGCACGACACACCGCATCGCGAGTTGTTTGCGCAATCCAATCGCGCGACCAGTTCCGGCTGTATTCGGGTAGAAAACCCGCTGCAGTTGGTGGAGCTGTTGTTCAACGACCCGGTTCGCTGGGACAGCGCAGGGATTCAAAAGCAGTTAGCCAACGGCAAGACGCAGAACATCAGGCTCCCGGTGAAAGTGCCGGTGCTGTTGGCTTATTGGACGGTGGACCTGAGCCTTGATGGGCGAGTGACGTTCAAGCCCGATGTGTATGGGTACGATAAGCCGGTGTTGCGGGCGCTGAATCTGCCTTCGGAGCGGCCAACGCTGGACGGGAGGCGAGCGGCGCCTCCCTCAATGGCGGTAGGGCAGAGCAAGTTGTAGACCCTTAGAGTTCCAACCCCTCTTGTACTACTGAGAGCAGATTGTGCTCCGTCAGCGCTACCGCATCCGGTTGTTGTATGGATTGCTCGATCGCCCGCAGCCACCACTGCGTTTCGCCATGTTCGGTCACGGTTCGCAATAGGTGGGCGAGTTCTTTGTCTGCCGAGCGTATTTCGACTCGTCCGGCACCGTCGGCGGTGAAGCGAGCGACAGGATCGAAGGTGATGCTGTGATGGTTGCCTTCGATCAGCAGTTGGTCGATGGCGTAATCGTAACTCGCCCCGTCCGGAGCCCTCTCGAAAACGTGAGTGGAATTGCGTCGCAGCTTCAGGCCCACTTCGATCAGTGGCTGAAGCCAGGTTTCGATCTGGTGATACAGCTCATAGACCTGGGCAGGCCAGCTGTCGATGGCCTGATCGGCGATGGTCGCGTCGGCACTGGTTTGCCGGGATTGTTTCAGCTTCTCGGCGAGCTCGTCTGCTTTACTCATTTCGATTTCCTGTCGTGATGTCAGTTAATCGTAGCTCCTTCAAGGTCATGCGGTTTTGCCTTGCGTCATGCGATTGAAACACCCGCGTGACAAAACCATTCTTCGGCCCTTTACGGCCAAATCAATCATCCCAAGGAGTGGGTAATGAAGAAATTTTACGCAATCGTCGCGTTGATCGCGCTGACCTTCGGCAACATCGGCCTGAGCAGCGCCCGCGAAACCCAGAGCAGTAAAGTCCAGGCGGAATCGGTTGCAGGGGTGTTCGATTACTACCTGTTGACGCTCTCTTGGTCGCCGACCTTCTGCCTGACTCACAAAGACGATGCGCAATGCTCCGGTAAAGGCTACGGCTTCGTGCTTCACGGTCTCTGGCCGCAATACGCCAAGGGTGGCTGGCCGGAGTCTTGCCCACCGAGGGTGACCTTGTCGCCGGCGGAAAACGCCAAGGGCCTGACCTTGTTCCCGACCCAGAAGCTGCTCAATCACGAATGGGCCAAGCACGGCACGTGCAGCGGTCTCGGTGCCATGGGTTACCTGGACGCGTCCGACAAGGCGCTTGGTGCGGTCAAGATCCCGCAGAAGCTGCAACCGTTCAGCAGCTCGTATTACTTTGAAGCCCAGGAAATCGCGCAGATGTTTCGCCAAAGCAACCCCGGGATCCCAGCCAATGGCATTGCCGTGATTTGCAATGGCCCGGAGTTGTCGGAAGTACGGGTGTGCATGGGCAAGGACCTGGGGTTCGGCGCGTGCGGGAAGGGCGTGAAGACGCAATGCCGGGCGGGGGATATTCGGGTTCCGCCTTCGCGGTGATGGGTTGGCTGTCGGTACGGTCCTGAAAAAAATGGGGCGTCCTTAGGGGCCGATTCCAGTCAGTCAAGGTGCGTAAACCTGCGGGAGCGGGCTTGCTCGCGAAGACGGCGGCACAGTCAACATTGAAGTCGCCTGAGACACCGCTTTCGCGAGCAAGCCCGCTCCCACAGGTTCCACATCTTAACTGGCATTATTTCGCTGATTGACTTTGTTCTACAGGCAGCCCAAGCGCCACCAGTTCCTCGCGCAATTGTTCCGGGCTGAAGAACTGAACCGCATGAAATCCCGTCCGGCGTGCTCCCGCAATATTCGGCGCATGATCATCGATGAACACCGCGCGGCGGCTATCAACGTCAAACCGCGATAGCAGTAACTGAAAAATCTCCGGCGAAGGTTTGATAATCCCCTCGGCACCCGATACCAGAATGCCTTCGAATCGCTGCAAGAACTCAAAGCGTTCAAGGGCAATCGGAAAGGTTTCGGCGGACCAGTTGGTCAGTGCCAATAACCGCACGCCTTTGGCATGCAGTTCATCGAGGATGTGCACCGTCTCTTCTATGGCGCCATCGAGCATTTCTACCCAGCGCTCGCGGTAGGCGCGAATCAAGGCCTCCTGGGACGGATGTCGGGCGATGGCTTCCTCAATCGCCTCCTGCCAGGTTCTGCCTTGGTCCTGTTGTTCGTTCCAGGCGGTATGGCAGACCTCTGACAGGAAAGTTTCCATGGCCTCCAGGTCTTCACCGAACAGCTTTCGGTAAAGGTTTCTGGGGTTCCAGCGAATAAGGACATTACCGAGATCGAACACAACGGTGTCAATGGGGGCGGAGTGGTGCGCAGCGCTCATGTTTTTCCTCCTTGGGTAAACGGGCCGGGGTAGGCGCGGCAGCCGATATCGAAGCGTTCGATAGGCTCCTGAGGTTTTTCATCCTAGCAGAGACGGTTTTTGTATTTCACTCGCGCGGGTACTTGGTCTCTGTAAAACTGGCGCAATTGCCCCGCACAACCCCGTAGAGTAAGCTCAAAAAGAATAAGGGTTTTGGGCCTTTGCCCATGCCTTACCCTTTCAGGACTCGCTTTTGCCTATCCCCATTCCCGATCCGCACCACGCGCCCGAGGGTGCCTTGAAGCGGCTGCCCCTGCTCAAAGCCGCGGTGCTGTTTATTGCGGCGGTGTGCCTCTGCCTCTGTGGGCTGCTTTACCTGCAACTGGAGCAGTCGCGTCGGCATGACCTGGCGTTGGCCGAGGTGTCATCATCGAACCTGACTCGGGCCATGGCGCAGCAGGCCGAAGACACGTTCATGAAAGCCGATCTGGTGCTGACCAGTCTGGTGGACTGGATTGAGGCTGAGGGTTTCGACGTTGCCCAGACGCCACGCTTGCAGAAAACCTTCGCGCGGCGGGTGCAGGCGTTGCATCAATTGCACGGGATATTTCTGTTCGACAAGCGGGGGCAATGGGTCGTGACGTCGTTCGAAAATCTGCCCCGTGGCCCAGGTGTAGCGGACCGCGAATATTTCAGGTTTCACCAGCAGAACGTATCGTCCCAGGCACACATCGGCCCGGCGATTCGCAGTCGGGAGAATGGCGAATGGATCATTCCGGTTTCCAGGCGGGTAAACGATCAGGACGGCAATTTCCAGGGCGTGTTGCTGGCCGGGATCAAGATGTCGTACTTCGATCAGTTCTTCAAAAGCTTCAGCCTCGATAACAATGGCACGATGTTTTTGGCGTTGGCCGATGGAACACTGCTGGCGCGACGGCCGTTTGTGGAATCGCAGATCGGCACGTCATTGGCTCAGGGCGAGATTTTTCAAACACTCTTGCCCAGTGCGACATCGGGCAACGCCATGATCGGCTCGGTGGTGGATGGCATCGTCCGGTTGTATGGCTACCGTCAGCTCGATGCCTATCCCGTGGTGGTCGCGGCGGCATCTTCCGAAGACGCGATCTTCAAGGACTGGTACGACACGGCGATTCGATCCAGTGTGATCGTCGCTCTGGTCGTCCTTGGCGTGGGGTTGTTCGGTTGGATGTTCATTCATCAGGTGCGCGCGGGCGAGCGCATTGAGGCGGATTTGCGCGAGGCGCAGAAAACCCTGGAATTGATCGCCACCCACGACAGCCTGACCGGGTTGGCCAATCGTCGATTGTTCGAGCGGGCGCTGGAGATCGAGTTCGGGCGCGGTGCCCGGCGGTCGAGTCCGCTGAGCCTGATCATGCTCGATATCGATTATTTCAAGCGCTATAACGACGCCTACGGTCATGTGGCGGGGGACCATTGCCTGGCCGAAGTGGCGCGGGCGCTGAAGAGTTGCTGTCACCGCAATGCCGATCTGGCGGTGCGCTACGGCGGTGAAGAGTTCGCGGTGTTGCTGCCGGACACCGACGTTCATGGTGCGCTGACGATCGCCGAGCAGATCCGCCGCAGCGTCATGGACAAGAACATCATCCACAGCGGCTCACCCACGGGCTACGTGACGGTCAGCCTTGGCTGTTATTCGTTTGTGCCGACAGGGCACGACAGCACCGAAATGTTGATCAAGCGCGCGGATGCGGCGTTGTACCAGGCCAAGCATTCGGGGCGAAATCGTTCGGCGGTGCTGTCCATGGAGGGGGGCGTCGAGGCACTGATGCGCTCGGACCGCTGAAATTTTCCTCCATGGGGGGCAACCTGTAGGAGCCAGGCTTGCCGGCGAAGGCGTCCTTGAGAGTGCCTTCGCCGGCAAGCCTGGCTCCTACAGGTCCGATATTGGTGTCATGGATTGCTTTTATGCGTCGAACTACCCGTCCCACCGCCAGCACCGCCAGTGCCACCTCCGGCAGACCCCGTTCCGCCTCCGGCACCCGAGCCGGAGCCGCTGGCCCCGCCATCGGTGCCCGTGCCGCTGCTTCCATGGGTGTCCGAACTTGTCCCGCCCGCAGGCGAGCCGGGGGTGTTGTCGGGTGGCATCGTCGAGCTGCTGATGCCGCCGGACTTGGTGCCGGTGGCGTCCGCGCCATCTCCGGACGCCGCAAAAATGTTGGCAGATGCCCCGGCCAACAGTCCGGCCAATAACAGGGAGGTGATGCTGATGTTCATCAGGGTACGTATCCACAAAATGAGCCGTTATCTGATATTGGTGCGGTGGCGAGGCGGTTGGTGCCGGTTGGATGACAAGTGGTGGGGCGGGATGGCACGGAGCCTGGGTTCTTCAAGTGCGGCAATGACTTGCGTTATTCAGGGGCGATGACCGAGCATGGCTGCTATGGTCAGTGGAGAGCCTGGCTGTCATGACGACAGACCAGACCCCGCCGGCCTCACCCGATAAGGCGATCGATTGACAGGAAACAAGTGCATGGATTTGACCGCCATTACCACCGCTGCACCTGCGCGTCATACACCGATTACCCGCAACCTGATGTTGGTCATCGGCCTGCTGTTTGTAGTTGGGGTGTTGATCGCGCTGATGGCCCTGTTCAGCATTGCCGCACGGCTCGATGCTCAGGATCTGAGCAAAACCACGTTCTACACGCAACGCGCACTTGAGAACCGCATCACCGCCTCGAAAAACTACATTGCCAGTTACGCCAACTGGACGACCGCCTACGACCATCTGAACGACAAGGTCGATGTGCAGTGGGCCTACGTCGATCAGAACGTGGGTAAAACCCTGTTCACTATCGATCATTACGATGGCGTTTTCGTGATCGATCGTCAGCGAACCAAATACGCCATAGTGCGCGGGCTTCAGGTGCAGGGCGAAGCGACGGCCTATCTGTCGACGTCGATGGCGAGCCTCATAGAGGAGGTTCAGAGCCAGGAGAGCCTCATCGAGCCTGTCAGCCGGTACACCTTGTTCGAAGGCAAACCGGCGTTGTTGACGGCGGCCGCGATCGTGCCCAATGACGAACGCCCGGCGGTCGATCCCAAGAGCACCTCAGTGCTGATATATGTCGATCAATTGAACCCTGAAAAGCTCAATACCTTGAGTGCCGATTACGGGTTGAATGATTTGAGCCTGACGGCCGACGACGGCATTGTTCCTGGTCAGCCAGCTGTGGCTCTGACCGGCACCGGTTACAGCCTGGTCTCCCGACTTGAGCGGCCGGGTCACCAATTGCTCTGGTCGCTGCTGCCGCCCCTGGGTGGAGCGCTGTTGATTCTGGCGTTGTTGACGGCGTACTTTTTTCGATATGTCCTGCGCACGTCCGGGCATGTGGACGCCAGTTACACCAGTCTCGACTTGTCGAACCAGGCGCTGGAGGCCAGTGAAGAGCGTTTTCGTGCAGTGGCCGAGGCCGCGTCCGACTGGATCTGGGAAATCGACGACCAGCATTGCATCACCTATCTGTCGGGGCGTTTCAGCACCGTCACCGGATTTTCCGATCAGCAATGGTTGGGGCAGAACATCGGGCAACTGCTCAACTGCGACACAACGCCCTTGTCGCTATGGCTGAACAAACTTGATGAAGAGCAAGCCGTCAGCCACTTGCGCTGCTCTTACCGCGATCAGTCGGGGCAACAACGGGTGTGCCGGGTGTCGGCGCGACCGATCCAGCGCAAGGGCGCGGTACTGGGTTTTCGCGGGACGGCCAGCGACATCACCGATGAAGTCGCCGCCCATGCGCAGATCCAGCATCTGTCGCTGCACGACGCACTGACTGGCTTGCCGAACCGCAACAAGCTGGCACGCTACCTTGAAGACGCGCTGGCACTGAAAGAGCAATCGGCGGCGTTGACGTTGTTGATGATCGACCTGGATAACTTCAAGCCGATCAACGATTCCCTCGGCCACCCGGCCGGCGATGCGGTATTGCTGGAAGTGGCGATCCGTTTGCGCGAGTGTACGCGGGATATCGATCTGGTTGCCCGATTGGGTGGCGACGAGTTCGTGCTGGTGCTCCACGGCATGGACAGCCACGCGGAAATCGACCGGTTCTGCGAGCGCTTGCTCGACAGCCTGCATCAACCGATTAATTACGATCATCACACGCTGCACATCGGTGCGAGCATCGGTATCGCCCTGAGTCGGCGCCAGGGGCATCTTCCGGAGGAGCTGATTCGCTGTGCCGATATCGCGTTGTATCAGGCCAAGTCCAATGGCAAGAAGACATGGTGCTACTTTGCGGCGCACATGAACGATCAGATCCAGCACCGCCGACAACTGGAAAGCGACCTGCGCCAGGCGATCAAGAACAACGAATTCGTGATGCATTACCAGCCGCGTTATCACGTCGATGGCAAGCAGATCGTCTCGGTCGAAGCGCTGCTGCGCTGGCAGCATCCGGTGCAAGGCTTGTTGAACCCCGACGCGTTTATTCCATTGGCCGAGCAGACCGATCTGATCGTGCCATTAGGGCGCTGGGTGTTGCGCGAGGCGTGCGAGACGGCCCTGACCTGGCCGGGCGCGATGATGGTGTCGGTCAACTTGTCGCCGGTGCAGTTTGCCCGTAGCGATGTGATTGAGGATGTCCGGGAGGCGTTGATCCAGAGCCGATTGCCCGCCAGTCGACTGGAACTGGAGATCACGGAAAACGTGATGCTCATCGACGTCGATGGCGCCTTGGCGACCATGAATGCACTCAAGGAGTTGGGCGTACGACTGAACATGGACGACTTCGGCACCGGTTATTCTTCGCTGGGTTACCTGCGCACGTACCCGTTCGACGGGATCAAGATCGACAAGCGCTTCATTGCGTCCATGAGCAATGGCAGCAACGATCGCGCCGTGGTGCAGGCGATCATCAACCTGGGCAAGGCCATGGGCCTGACCGTCACCGCAGAGGGCGTCGAGACACTGGAGCAACTGGACTTCCTGATCTCGGACCAGTGCCATGAAGTGCAGGGGTTCTACCTCAGTCGGCCGGTGGACAAGTATGCTCTGCTGCCGTTGCTCAAGGCATCAAGGGATGATTTTCCGCCGCAGGGCACGCACCTTTAGTCGCCTGTTTCGTGCGCCACGGCAACTGCCGTGGCGCACCCCGGTCACAACTGGATACCGCCCCGTCCGTTGCGAGCGTCGGATCATGAAGAACCTGAAAATCGCCACCTTCAACGTCAACGGCATGCGCGCCCGCTTGCCGAATCTGCTGGCCTGGCTTGCGCGAGAACAGCCAGACATCGTCTGCTTGCAAGAGCTCAAATCGGTCGACGGCGCGTTCCCCGTCGCCGAACTGGAGGCGGCCGGGTATGGCGCCGTCTGGCACGGCCAGGTGTCGTGGAACGGGGTGGCGATTCTGGCGCGCGATGCACAACCGCTGGAGAGCCGACGCGGTTTGCCGGGTGATGACAGCGATACCCATAGCCGCTACGTGGAAGCTGCCGTGCACGGGGTTCTAGTGGGCTGTCTGTACCTGCCCAATGGCAATCCGCAGCCGGGGCCGAAATTCGATTACAAACTGGCGTGGTTCGAGCGGCTGATCTCGCACGCCAAGGATCTGCAGAGCAGCGACCATCCGGTGGTGCTGGCCGGCGACTACAACGTGGTGCCCACCGATCTGGACATCTACAACCCGCGCTCCTGGCTCAAGGACGCGCTACTGCAACCCGAGAGTCGCGCGTGTTATCAGCGGCTGCTGGACCAGGGCTGGACCGATTCCCTGCGTCATCTGTATCCAGAGGAGCGGATCTACACCTTCTGGGATTATTTTCGTCAGCATTGGCAGAAAAACTCGGGGTTGCGCATCGATCATCTGCTGCTCAATCCGACACTGAGTCCTTACCTGCAAGAGGCCGGCGTCGATGCCTGGGTTCGCAACGAACCTCATGCCAGCGATCATGCACCGACATGGATTCGATTGGGTTCGCGCAAGCGTCGATAGTCTTGGCGTGTGCGGCGATTGGCTAAATCAATTGTCAGTCCGACCGTGTTTTCCCTTATACATGGCGCCCATCGGCGGAGCGATCCGCGGACCTCTGCATAAAGGATTGAGCGATGAGCGAGACACGACTGACAAATCTTGCGCTGTACCTGCAGCGCCTGGGCTTCGATACGCCCCCGGCACCGACCCTGGAAACCCTGCGACAACTGCAACTGCGCCACACGGGTGCCTTTCCGTTCGAAAACCTCACCACGTTATTAGGCGAACCGGTGCTCATCGATCTGCCGTCCATAGAGCAGAAAGTCCTCCACGACGGTCGTGGTGGCTACTGCTACGAACTCAACAACCTGTTCCTGGCCTTGCTTCAGACATTGGGCTTCGACGCACGTGGTATCACCGGTCGCGTGGTCATGGGCCAGCCCGAAAGCGCGTGGACCGCACGGACGCACCGCTTGAGCCTGGTGACCCTGGATGGCGTGCGCTACATCACCGACGTCGGCTTCGGCGGCATGGTGCCCACCGCACCGCTGATGCTGGATACCGAAGTCGAGCAGTTCACGCCCCACGAACCCTATCGCATTGAACCGCATGCCGACGGCTACACCCTGCGCGCCAACGTCGGCGGTGAATGGCGGGCGATGTACATCTTCGATCTGCAGCGTCAGGAAGACATCGATTACACCCTCGGCAACTGGTACGTATCGACCTATCCCGAATCGTCCTTCGTGAAACAACTGATGGTGGCGCGGACGGGGGAGGGATGGCGACGCACATTGAATAACGGCAGTTTTGCCATTCATTGCATGGGCAGTGACAGCGAACGGCGGCAGGTGGCGGATGTGGATGAGTTGATCGGGTTACTGGAAAGTGAATTCGGGATTCGAGTGCCAGCGCCGGAAGTGTTGAAACGGGTGCTGGAGCGGTTGATTGAGCCTGTGTCGCAGGTAAGTTGAGCGTCATGCAATGGGGCGGATTTAATCAATTCGCCCCTTTTTCTTTTGGTCGGTGTTGTGTCTAGGAACGAACTTCAAGCTCCATCACGTGATGGATTTCGCTGAGGGCCTCTGACAATTTTTTCTCCAGGCTTTTCAGCTCGGAGGCCGTTATTCCTTTTTTGAGATGCCCGACATTTGCAACGGCAGGGTTCTGATCGGGCTTCGCCGTTTTGCCTTTATCGCTGAGCAATGCCTGGCGCAGGGTATTGTTGATTACCGTCTGATAGCCATACCCCTCGCTTTCTGCCGACGCACGCGCGGCCTCTATGACGACATCATCGAGCATGATGGTGATTCGGGTCTTGCCTTTGCTGGAGGCAACCGCTCCACGCTTGGCGTTGCTGAAGTCGTATTCATCTTTCATCGGTCAAGCCTCCATATAGTGGCGACGCTCGTTTTTGGTGGCGATGCGCGCGGAAATGATTCGCACGAAATTCGGGTCGCGGTAGGTGTATGCAACGACCAGCAGTCGACCTTTGGCATCCAGCCCGACGATGATCCATCGCGGCTCATCATGGTGGTTGTCCTGAAGCGTCAGGGCTCGTTCGTCATAAAACACCGGTTCTGTGTCGGCGAGGCTGATGCCTTGATGCTTTAGTTTGTTGGCCGCGTTCTTTGCCTTGTGGTACTGAATTTCGAATGACTTCATTATGCATACTTTATATGTATAAGCGAGAGGCGGCCGTGCCGGCGGTCGCTTGGAAAGCAAAAGATTAGCGGTGGGGAGGGAAAGGGGAGGAAGGATGTATTTCAAGAGTTTTTAGGCTGGGGGCTCTGCGGCTAAAGGGCGGTGTGAACATCTGTCCATAATCTGACCGGTTAGTTGTATACAACTCTATAGACATTTGTCCCGACTATTGAATACAGTGTGCGCACAACAAAAACCAGGGAACCCCCCAACCATGAAAACGCCCCATGTTTCACAACAACGGCCCGAGGATGAGAATCTCGGGATCGGCGCGAATATGGCTTATGGCCTGCAACACGTTCTGACCATGTACGGCGGTATCGTCGCGGTGCCTTTGATCATCGGTCAGGCTGCCGGGCTTTCGCCGGCGGACATCGGTTTGTTGATTGCTGCTTCATTGTTCGCAGGGGGGCTGGCGACATTGCTGCAGACCCTGGGTTTACCGTTTTTCGGTTGTCAGTTGCCGCTGGTGCAGGGTGTGTCTTTCTCCGGCGTTGCGACCATGGTGGCGATTGTCAGCAGTGGTGGGGAGGGCGGCTTTCAGTCAATTCTCGGGGCGGTGATTGCCGCGTCGCTGATCGGCTTGCTGATCACGCCGGTGTTCTCGCGAATCACCAAGTTCTTTCCGCCGCTGGTGACGGGCATTGTGATCACCACTATCGGCCTGACGCTGATGCCGGTGGCCGCACGCTGGGCCATGGGCGGCAACAGCCATGCTCCGGACTTCGGCAGCATGGCGAACATCGGCCTGGCGGCGGTGACGTTGGTGCTGGTGCTGCTACTCAGCAAGATCGGCAGTGCAACTATCTCCCGTTTGTCGATCCTCTTGGCCATGGTCATCGGCACAGTTATCGCCGTGTTCCTCGGCATGGCGGATTTCTCGTCCGTCACCCAAGGCCCGATGTTCGGCTTCCCGGCACCGTTCCATTTCGGCATGCCGACCTTCCACTTCGCCGCGATCCTGTCGATGTGCATTGTGATCATGGTGACCCTGGTGGAAACCTCCGCCGACATTCTGGCCGTCGGTGAAATCATTGACACCAAAGTCGACTCCAAACGCCTGGGCAACGGCCTGCGCGCCGACATGCTGTCGAGCATGATCGCGCCGATCTTCGGCTCCTTCACCCAGAGCGCCTTCGCCCAGAACGTCGGGCTGGTGGCGGTAACCGGGATCAAGAGCCGTTTCGTGGTGGCCACTGGCGGTGTGTTCCTGGTGGTACTCGGATTGCTGCCATTCATGGGTCGGGTCATCGCCGCCGTACCAACCTCCGTGCTCGGTGGCGCCGGCATCGTGCTGTTCGGCACCGTGGCGGCCAGCGGCATTCGGACGCTGTCCAAGGTCGACTACCGCAACAACGTCAACCTGATCATCGTCGCCACCTCCATCGGTTTCGGCATGATCCCCATCGCTGCACCGAACTTCTACGACCACTTCCCTAGCTGGTTCGCGACGATCTTCCACTCGGGCATCAGCTCTTCGGCGATCATGGCCATCGTTCTGAACCTGGCCTTCAACCACCTCACCGCCGGCAACTCGGATCAACAATCGGTGTTTGCGGCCGGTACCGAGCGGGTCTTGCGTTATCAGGATCTGGCGGCATTGCGGGAAGGGGATTACTTCAGCGAAGGCAAGCTGCGTGACTGCGACGGGAATGAGATTCCGGTGGTGGAGGCAGAGCATGGGCATGCAGAGCCGCGAGCGGTGCATGCGAAAAGCAGTGAGCATGTCTGACGGCGGTACCCGATAAAAAGGCAGGTAGATCAAAAGATCGCAGCCTGCGGCAGCTCTACGGGGATTCGTGTGCGATGCGATCCCCGGAGTTGCCGCAGGCTGCGATCTTTTGACTTTATAGCGAGCACAAAAAAGCCCCTGAATCTTTCGATTCAGGGGCTTTTCGATTTTGCTGTCTGGCTCCACGACCTGGACTCGAACCAGGGACCCAGTGATTAACAGTCACTTGCTCTACCAACTGAGCTATCGCGGAATGGCGTCTATGTTACTGATTCAAAAAGAGAAGTCAAGCCTCTGTTGGCAGTTTGATGTTTTCATCGGATCAGAGGGGGTTATCGGCCATTGGCGGTTACCAGAATCGCGGTAGAGGTCTACCATGGTCGCCCGGAAGTGGTGACACGCGCTGCCGGCCCTCAGCCGAAAAGGTATGCGCCATGAATCACCTAACCCTCACACCTCAAAACAGCGAGGTGTTCGCATGAGCATCGCTCAGATCAGCCTGCCCAAAGGCGTTGGCCCGCACGCCGAGAAACTGTTCGACGCCATCACTCAGGCCAGCACCGCTGACGAATTGAACCGTGCGGGCGGCAAGGCCGAAGGTTTTGTACTGGGCCTGGAAAGCACCAAGGCGATCAAAAGCCAGGTGGCCGAGTCGCTTTATGTGGCCTATGACGACGCGGCCAGCCAACGTGCGACCGAATTGGCTTAACCGCCGAAGGTAATGGTGCCCAGCATCAGTTTGGCGTACAGCATCGTGGCGGTCAGTTGCACCAGCCACAACGCCAGGCCGCCAAGGAACACGCCCGCAGCCACTTGCAGCACCAGGTTATTACCGCGTTTGGCCGAGGAGCGGGGCACGAAGTGGTCCAGCTCGTCGCGGTCGGCGCGTAGGTCATCGTTTTTCATGTGGGTTCTCAAGAATTCTCGGGTGTACTCATAACCTGTGGGAGCGGGCTTGCTCGCGAAGGCGGCGGGACATCCAGCATCAATGTGACAGATAGACCGCTTTCGCGAGCAAGCCCGCTCCCACATTTTTGATCTGTGTGCAGTCTAGAGTGACCAGTCGCCGAACTGGGAATTATCAAAGACAAATAAAAAACGGGAAGCCCTATGGCTTCCCGTTTTCATATCACGCAAAGACTCAGATCACCTGAACGATGGCCTTGGTCACAGCGTCGATGTTGCTCTGGTTCAGCGCGGCAACGCAGATGCGGCCGGTGTCCAGGGCGTAGATGCCGAACTCGTTGCGCAGACGGGTTACCTGCTCAACCGTCAGGCCGGAGTAGGAGAACATGCCGCGCTGGCGACCGACGAAGCTGAAATCACGCTGTGGAGCGTTTTTCGCCAGCAGGTCGACCATCTGGGTGCGCATGCCGCGAATCCGCAGGCGCATTTCTGCCAGTTCTTCTTCCCACTGGGCGCGCAGTACCGGGCTGTTCAGCACGGCGGCGACGATGCTTGCACCGTGGGTCGGCGGGTTGGAGTAGTTGGTGCGGATCACGCGTTTGACTTGCGACAGCACGCGTGCGCCTTCTTCTTTCGATTCGCTGACGATCGACAGGGCGCCAACGCGCTCGCCGTACAGCGAGAAGGATTTGGAGAACGAGCTGGAAACGAAGAAGGTCAGGTCCGATTCGGCGAACAGGCGCACGGCCGCGGCGTCTTCATCGATGCCGTCGCCAAAGCCCTGGTAGGCCATGTCGAGGAATGGCACGTGACCTTTGGCCTTGACCACCTCCAGCACGTTTTTCCAGTCCGCCGGGCTCAGGTCCACGCCGGTCGGGTTGTGGCAGCAAGCGTGCAGCACAACGATCGAGCCGGACGGCAGGGCGTTCAGGTCTTCCAGCAGGCCGGCGCGGTTAACGTCGTGGGTGGCGGCGTCGTAGTAGCGATAGTTCTGCACCGGGAAGCCGGCGGTTTCGAACAGCGCTCGGTGGTTTTCCCAGCTCGGGTCGCTGATTGCCACGACGGCGTTCGGCAGCAGTTGCTTGAGGAAGTCGGCACCAATTTTCAGCGCGCCGGTACCGCCGACAGCTTGGGTGGTGATAACCCGGCCAGCGGCGATCAGCGGCGAATCATTGCCGAACAGCAGTTTCTGCACGGCCTGGTCGTAGGCGGCGATGCCGTCGATCGGCAAGTAGCCACGGGAAACGTGTTGAGCGGCGCGAATCGTCTCGGCTTCGACAACGGCGCGCAGGAGTGGAATTCGCCCCTCCTCGTCGCAGTAAACACCGACCCCCAGGTTGACCTTGTTGGTACGGGTATCGGCATTAAATGCTTCGTTGAGGCCCAGGATTGGATCGCGTGGTGCCATTTCGACAGCGGAGAACAGGCTCATTATTGCGGCGGCTCTGAATGGAGTGTGGAGGGACGTGTCGCGCTCCAGCCGAATGCACTAGAGCGGTGCACAAACGGGGAGCTAGTATAGAGGCCATCAGCGATTGATGGCGACAGGCGATTCGGCTTTTACGGTAAGTTTTTCCAATTATTTTTCGATCGTTGGTTGAGTGATGTCGTCAAAGGTTCTACCTGATGTAGGACGTTTGCCTTGAAAGCGATGGCAATCGGCTCCACATTGAGCACAATCCAGTTTTTTCCTCGGGCGACATCGGTCGTTTGCGGTCTTTTTCGTTGCTGTCCGGTTTGACCGGACAGGCGCGAATCCCCGCACCGAGAACCGAGAGGTATTTATGTCTGAATTCCAGCTAGTCACCCGCTTCGAGCCCGCCGGCGATCAGCCGGAAGCCATCCGCCTGATGGTCGAGGGCATTGAGGCCGGGCTGGCGCACCAGACGTTGCTCGGTGTGACCGGCTCGGGCAAGACCTTCAGCATTGCCAACGTGATCGCCCAGATACAGCGCCCGACACTGGTGCTGGCGCCCAACAAGACTCTGGCCGCGCAGTTGTATGGCGAATTCAAGGCGTTCTTCCCGAACAACGCGGTTGAATACTTCGTCTCCTATTACGACTACTACCAGCCCGAAGCCTACGTGCCATCATCCGACACCTTCATCGAGAAGGATGCCTCGATCAACGACCACATTGAGCAGATGCGCCTGTCCGCGACCAAAGCGTTGCTGGAGCGCAAGGACGCGATCATCGTCACCACGGTGTCCTGCATCTACGGTCTGGGCAGTCCGGAAACCTATTTGAAGATGGTGTTGCACGTCGATCGCGGCGACAAGCTCGACCAGCGCGCGCTGCTGCGTCGTCTGGCCGACCTGCAATACACCCGCAACGACATGGACTTCGCCCGGGCGACTTTCCGGGTGCGCGGCGATGTGATTGATATCCACCCGGCGGAATCCGATTTCGAAGCGATCCGCATCGAGCTGTTCGATGACGAGGTGGAGAGCCTGTCCGCCTTCGACCCGCTGACCGGTGAAGTCATTCGCAAACTGCCGCGTTTCACCTTCTATCCGAAGAGCCACTACGTGACGCCGCGGGAAACCCTGCTCGAAGCTACCGAAGGGATCAAGGTCGAATTGCAGGAGCGCCTGGAATACCTGCGCTCCAATAACAAACTGGTGGAAGCCCAGCGACTGGAGCAGCGCACCCGTTTCGACCTGGAGATGATCCTCGAGCTGGGCTACTGCAACGGCATCGAAAACTATTCGCGCTACCTCTCGGGCCGTGAGTCCGGCCAGGCGCCACCCACTTTGTTCGACTACCTGCCGGCGGACGCCTTGTTGGTGATCGACGAATCCCACGTCAGCGTGCCGCAAGTCGGCGCCATGTATAAAGGTGACCGTTCCCGTAAAGAGACGCTGGTCGAGTACGGCTTCCGTCTGCCGTCCGCGCTGGACAACCGGCCGATGCGTTTCGACGAATTCGAAAGTATCAGCCCCCAAACGATTTTTGTCTCGGCCACGCCGGGCAATTACGAGGCGGAACACGCCGGTCGAGTGGTCGAGCAATTGGTGCGCCCAACCGGTCTGGTGGACCCGCAAATCGAAATCCGTCCGGCATTGACTCAGGTCGACGACCTGCTCTCGGAAATCAGCAAGCGTGTGGCCCTGGAAGAGCGGGTGCTGGTCACCACGCTGACCAAGCGCATGTCCGAAGACTTGACCGATTACCTGGCCGACCACGGCGTGCGTGTGCGTTATCTGCACTCGGACATCGACACCGTGGAGCGGGTCGAAATTATCCGTGACTTGCGCCTCGGCGTCTTCGATGTGCTGGTGGGGATCAACCTGCTGCGTGAAGGCCTGGACATGCCGGAAGTCTCGCTGGTGGCGATTCTCGATGCCGACAAGGAAGGCTTCCTGCGTTCCGAGCGCTCGCTGATCCAGACCATCGGCCGGGCAGCGCGCAACCTCAATGGGCGGGCGATTCTGTACGCGGATCGCATCACCGGTTCCATGGAGCGAGCGATCGGCGAAACCGAGCGTCGTCGCGACAAGCAGATCGCCTTCAACCTGGCCAATGGCATCACGCCGAAGGGGGTGTTCAAGGACGTCGCCGACATCATGGAAGGCGCAGTCGTGCCGGGTTCGCGCAGCAAGAAACGCAAAGGCATGGCCAAGGCCGCCGAGGAAAGTGCCAAATACGAGGCCGAACTGCGCTCGCCGAGCGAGATCAGCAAGCGCATTCGTCAGCTGGAAGAAAAGATGTACCAGCTCGCCCGCGACCTGGAATTCGAAGCTGCGGCACAGCTGCGCGACGAAATCGGCAAGTTGCGGGAGCGGTTGTTGGTCGTTTGAACTTTGTGTTGTCTGTGAGGGCCTCTTCGCGGGCAAGCCTCGCTCCTACAGGGGCGTGTCGGTCGCAAAATGGGTTAACGACACGGCCCTGTAGGAGCGAGGCTTGCCCGCGAAAGGCGCACCATGGTCCAAAGCCCTGGCGCAATCCCGACATCAGTCTTCTTAAATACCCCACTCACTGGAGCGTGGCAGGCTACGCCTGTTACCATTCGGCTCTTGTTGGAAGTTCGCTTTGATCTTCGCTTTTTATTCTTTTCGAGACATGCCATGACCACCGTCCGCACTCGCATCGCGCCATCGCCTACCGGGGATCCCCACGTAGGTACCGCTTACATCGCTTTGTTCAACTACTGCTTTGCCAAGCAGCATGGCGGTGAGTTCATCCTGCGGATCGAAGACACCGACCAACTGCGTTCGACCCGCGAGTCCGAACAGCAGATTTACGACGCCCTGCGCTGGTTGGGTATCGACTGGAGCGAAGGCCCGGACGTCGGCGGTCCGCACGGTCCTTACCGTCAAAGCGAGCGCGGCGATATCTATCAGAAGTACTGCCAGCAACTGGTCGACATGGGCCATGCTTTCCCGTGCTTCTGCACCAGCGAGGAACTGGACCAGATGCGCGCCGAGCAAATGGCGCGTGGCGAAACCCCACGTTACGACGGCCGTGCGCTGTTGCTCTCCAAGGAAGAGGTCGCGCGTCGCCTGGCTGCCGGCGAGCCGCACGTCATCCGCATGAAAGTGCCGACCGAAGGCGTGTGCGTGGTGCCTGATATGTTGCGTGGCGATGTCGAGATCCCGTGGGATCGCATGGACATGCAAGTGCTGATGAAGACCGACGGTCTTCCAACGTACTTCCTGGCCAACGTGGTCGATGACCACTTGATGGGCATCACCCATGTTCTGCGCGGTGAAGAATGGCTGCCTTCGGCACCGAAACTGATCCTCTTGTACGAATACTTCGGCTGGGAGCAACCGCAGCTGTGCTACATGCCGCTGCTGCGTAACCCGGACAAGAGCAAGCTGTCCAAGCGCAAGAACCCGACCTCGGTGACGTTCTACGAGCGCATGGGCTTCATGCCGGAAGCAATGCTCAACTACCTGGGGCGCATGGGCTGGTCGATGCCGGACGAGCGCGAGAAGTTCTCGCTGCAGGAAATGGTCGACAACTTCGACCTGCAGCGCGTTTCCCTCGGTGGGCCGATTTTCGACATCGAGAAGCTGTCGTGGCTCAACGGCCAATGGCTGCGTGACCTGCCAGTGGAAGAGTTCGCCGCTCGCCTGCAAAAATGGGCACTGAATCCTGAATACATGATGAAGATCGCACCGCACGTGCAGGGCCGGGTTGAAACTTTCAGCCAGGTCGCGCCGCTGGCCGGCTTCTTCTTCGCCGGTGGTGTGAACCCGGACGCCAAGCTGTTCGAATCCAAGAAGCTCTCGGGCGATCAGGTTCGTCAGTTGATGCAGTTGATTTTGTGGAAGCTGGAAAGCCTGCGTCAGTGGGAGAAGGACAGCATCACTGCAACCATCCAGGCGGTGGTCGAATCCCTGGAGTTGAAGCTGCGTGATGCGATGCCGCTGATGTTCGCCGCGATCACAGGCCAGGCTAGCTCGGTATCGGTGCTCGACGCGATGGAAATCCTCGGTCCGGACCTGACCCGTTTCCGTCTGCGCCAGGCTATCGACCTGCTGGGCGGCGTGTCGAAGAAGGAAAACAAGGAGTGGGAAAAACTGTTGGGCAATATCGCCTAAGGTCGTTTGATCCTGCGTAGGAGCTGCCGAAGGCTGCGATCTTTTGATCCTGCTCTTCGGCGCCACCCCCGTTTTTCGGGGGGAGGGCGGTAAGTGATTGTTATGGCGACAAAAAATTTTGGAAATTGTTAAAAATAAGTTTGACAGCCTTCCGATGCGCCATTAAGATTCGCCCCGTCCTCAGCGATGAGGGGCTATAGCTCAGCTGGGAGAGCGCTTGCATGGCATGCAAGAGGTCGACGGTTCGATCCCGTCTAGCTCCACCAATTTACACTTCAAGGTCTGGCCACACCGGCCTTGAAGCGATCAACACTCAGCGTTGATCAAGTGTATAGAAGGGTTTGCGTCCCCTTCGTCTAGTGGCCTAGGACACCGCCCTTTCACGGCGGTAACAGGGGTTCGAGTCCCCTAGGGGACGCCAGTTTTACAGAAGCGATGTTGCAAGATGTCGCTCCGCCGCGAGGCGAAAAATCCGGGGCTTTAGCTCAGCTGGGAGAGCGCCTGCATGGCATGCAGGAGGTCAGCGGTTCGATCCCGCTAAGCTCCACCAATTTTACAGTTCAAGGTCTGGCCACACCGGCCTTGAATCGATCAGCTCTCAGCACTGATCAGTTGTATAGAAGGGTTTGTGTCCCCTTCGTCTAGTGGCCTAGGACACCGCCCTTTCACGGCGGTAACAGGGGTTCGAGTCCCCTAGGGGACGCCACGATTACCCGCTCTGCGGGATTTTTAAGGGTCATTCAATTATTGAATGGCCCTTTTGTTTGTCTGGCGTTTGGCCAACTCTCCTTTTTCCTCAAAACTGTTCTTCAGACCAGCGGTCACATTCACGACTTGCGGAAAATTATTATGAGAATAATATTCTAGTCGTAATATTCGGAGGCAACGATGAACGATAAAAAAGCTCAAACCCGCGAGCGCATCCTCAAGGCTGCCAGTGCAGCGCTGATCCAGCGCGGCCCGGCCGAGCCGAGCGTGGGTGAAGTGATGGGCGCGGCCGGCCTGACAGTCGGCGGCTTCTACGCGCACTTCGAAAGCAAGGACGCATTGATGCTGGAAGCGTTCAAGCAGCTACTCAGCCATCGTCGTGGCTTGATCGCCGACATGGACGCCGAGTTGACTGGCGAAGAGCGTCGCGCGTTGGTCGCGGCGTTCTATCTGTCGCGCAAACACCGTGATTCCACCGAGCATGCATGTCCGATTCCGGCGTCGGTCGGTGAGCTGGGCCGTCTGCCGGACGAATTTCGTGTGGCGTTGAATGAGCATGTTGAATTGATGGTCGCGCAGTTAGCGGCCAGCCCGGAAGACACCGACAAGGTCTTGGCCGACATCGCCTTGATGGTCGGTGGTTTGGCTCTGGCACGGGCGCTGGGGCCAGGAGAGTTGTCCGATCGTTTGCTGCGCGCCGCCAAGTCGGCGGTGTTATGACCTAAAGGCGTCAGCCTGAGGAGATGGGCGATGAACACGTTGAGCTGGGTTCGTGGCGTTAATGGCACCTTGGGCTGGTTCGCGCCGAAGCTGGTCGCGAGCAAGATGCGTCTGGCATTCATGACCCCGCGCGAGTTACCGCCGCGTGATTGGGAATTGCCGCTGCTGGCGAAATCTGAACGAATCACTTTGCGTTTCGGCCTCTCGGCGCTGCGCTGGGGCCAGGGGCCGGCAGTGTTGTTGATGCACGGCTGGGAAGGCCGACCAACGCAGTTTGCTGCGCTGATTACGGCGCTGGTCGATGCCGGTTACACCGTGGTTGCCCTGGACGGCCCGGCTCACGGTCGTTCGCCTGGTCGCGAGGCTAATGTGGTGCTGTTCGCTCGGGCCATGCTCGAAGCGGCCGCTGAACTGCCGCCGCTGCAAGCGGTGATCGGTCACTCCATGGGCGGCGCCAGTGCCATGCTCGCGGTTCAGTTGGGCTTGCGCACCGAAACCCTGGTCTCGATCGCCGCCCCGGCGCGAATTCTCGGGGTACTGCGTGGGTTCGCACGCTATGTGCGCCTGCCGCCCAAAGCGCGTTCGGCGTTTATTCGCCAAGTCGAGAAAGACGTCGGCATGCGCGCCGCTGCGCTGGATGTTGCGCGCTATCAGCTCGACATGCCGGGGCTGATCGTCCATGCCGAGGACGACAACTTTGTTCCGGTCAAGGAATCCCAGTTGATTCACGAAGCCTGGTTCGACAGCCGTCTGTTGCGCCTGGAGGAGGGTGGTCATCAGCGGGTGCTCGCCGATCCGCGGGTGATCGATGGCGTTCTTTCGCTGCTGGCCGGTCGCAGCCTGCAATCGCGCCAATCGGCCTGAGCTTCCGTTACACTGCCCCGGTCGAAATAATCTGACCAGGAGTGGGGCATGGGCTGGGATCGGGCAACGCCGTTTATCATTGATCTGGAAGTGGGCGCCGAGGACATCGACGGGCTAGGCCACGCGAACAACGCGGTATACGTGACCTGGCTCGAGCGCTGCGCCTGGCGTCACTCGCAACGGCTTGGGCTGGATCTGGTCGAGTACCGGCGGCTGGATCGGGCGATGGCGGTGGTACGGCACGAGATCGATTACCTGGCAGCAGCCTATGAGGGCGATGAGTTGCAGTTGGCGACCTGGATCGTCGATTGGGACCAGCGCCTGAAAATGACCCGACACTTTCAGTTGAAACGCCCCAGCGACAACACTACGTTGCTGCGGGCGCAGACCACTTTCGTGTGCATCGAGCTGTCGACCGGCAAGCCCAAGCGCATGCCGGCGGAGTTTATCGAGGGCTACGGTCCTGCATTGCAGCCTGCCACTTGACACGATCCCCTGTAGGAGCTGCCGAAGGCTGCGATCTTTTGATCTTGCTCTTTCCGGGCTTGCTGAAAATCAAGATCAAAAGATCGCAGCCTTCGGCAGCTCCTACAGGGGTTACCTTTTCGATCGCGCAATCCAGTAAACTGCCGCACGTTTTTCGTTGAGTGTGTTTTTCATGCAAATTGCTTTGGCGCCCATGGAGGGGTTGGTCGACAACATCCTGCGGGACGTGCTGACCCGTGTGGGCGGTATTGATTGGTGCGTGACCGAGTTCATTCGGATCAACGATCAGCTGCTTACGCCTGCCTATTACCACAAGTTCGGCCCGGAACTGCTGACTGGCGCCCGAACCGCGTCTGGTGTGCCGCTGCGGGTGCAGCTGCTGGGTTCCGATCCGGTGTGCCTGGCGGAAAACGCCGCACTGGCCTGCGAGTTGGGTTCCGAAGTCATCGACTTGAACTTTGGCTGCCCGGCCAAGACCGTCAACAAATCCCGTGGCGGCGCGGTGCTACTCAAAGAACCTGAACTGCTCAACCAAATAGTCGAACACGTCCGTCGTGCCGTACCCACGCACATTCCAGTGACCGCCAAGATGCGTCTCGGCTTCGACAGCCCGGACGGTGCGCTGGTCTGCGCCACGGCCCTGGCTGAAGGCGGCGCAGCGCACATCGTGGTTCATGCGCGGACCAAGACTGATGGCTACAAGCCGCCAGCTCACTGGGAATGGATCCCTCGGGTGCAGGATGTGGTCAAGGTGCCGGTGTTTGCCAACGGCGACATCTGGAGCGTCGAGGACTGGCGTCGTTGCCGCGAGATCAGCGGCGTCGAAGACATCATGCTCGGTCGTGGACTGGTATCGCGCCCGGATCTGGCTCGGCAAATCGCCGCGGCCCGCGCCGGTGAAGACGTCGTCGAGATGACCTGGGCCGAGCTGCTGCCGCTGATTCAGGACTTCTGGCTGCAAGCCAAGGCGCAGATGACGCCACGTCAATCGCCGGGTCGCTTGAAGCAATGGCTGGCGATGCTGACCCGCAATTATCCCGAAGCGGTAGAGCTGTTTACCGTCCTGCGTCGTGAGACCGAACTGGATAATGTCTCGCGTTTACTGGGTTTGCAGGTGTCTGAAGCGGCCTGAATCTACTCAAAAAAATCTGAAAAAAATCTCTTGAAAAGCAATCAGCGATCCTTATTTAAGGATTACGCGATGCCGAATTCGGGTCGCGGAGACAAAAAAACTTGCTGATTATGTTCAGGAGATTTGAATCATGAGTACTGCATTTTCCCTGGCCCCACTGTTCCGTTCCTCGGTAGGTTTCGACCGTTTCAACGACCTGTTCGAAACCGCCCTGCGCAATGAGCCAGGCAGCACCTATCCACCCTACAACGTTGAAAAATACGGTGATGATCAATACCGCATTGTCGTAGCGGCCGCCGGTTTCCAGGAAGAAGACCTGGACCTGCAAGTGGAGAAAGGTGTGTTGACCATCAGTGGCGGCAAACGTGACGCGGACGAAAACGTCACTTACCTGTACCAAGGCATCGCGCAGCGCGCTTTCAAACTGTCGTTCCGTCTGGCGGATCACATTGAAATCAAGGCCGCCGAACTGCGCAACGGTCTGTTGAGTATCGATCTGCTGCGCGTAATTCCGGAAGAAGCGAAAGCCAAACGCATCCCTATCAACGGGACGGAAAAACCGGCTCTGCAGCACTGAGCCAAGTAACAAAAAGGGCGCCATCCACTGGCGCCCTTTTTTGTGCCCGTGTCCGACTCATTTGAGCAGTTTCTGAAACTCCTCCACCGGCAACGGCCGACTGTGCAAATACCCCTGATACAAATGGCAGCCCAGCCCCTGCAAAAACGCCAGTTGCTCCAGGTTTTCCACCCCTTCGGCGATGACTTCCAATTCCAGACTGCGGGCCATGGCGACGATGGCGCGAATGATTTCGGCATCGTTGGGGTCGGTGGTGGCGTCGCGGATGAACGACTGGTCGATTTTCAGAGTGTCTACCGGCAGGCGCTTGAGGTAGGTCAGCGAGGAATAACCGGTACCGAAATCGTCCATGGCAAAGCTCACGCCGAGTTTTTTCAGGCGCCGCATTTTGCTGATGGTGTCGTCCAGGTTCTGGATGACGATGCCTTCGGTGATTTCCAGCTTTAGCAATGAGCAGGGCAGGCCGTAGCTGCCGAGACTGTGTTCGATGCGTTCGACGAAATCGGTCTGACGGAATTGCCGGGGGCTGATGTTCACGCACAGGCTGAAATCGAGCGGGTCGATCAGACCTTTGGCGGTCAGTTGTTTGAAGGCCTTGCAGGCTTCGTCGAGGATCCACGTGCCGACTTCCAGAATCAGCCCACTGTCTTCCAGCACCTTGATGAACTCGGTGGGCGATTGCGCGCCCAGTTGTGGATGGTGCCAGCGCACCAAAGCCTCGGCGCCGGTTATGCGGTTGTCTCGAGCATCCACCTGAGGTTGGTATTGCACGCTGAACTCACCCCGGGAAAGGGCCAGGCGCAGGTCGGTTTCCATGCGCAGGCGTTCGCTGGCGGCCTTTTGCATGGTGTTGTGATACATCTGCGTGGTGTTGCGGCCCGAGTCCTTGGCGCGGTAAAGGGCGATATCGGCACGTTTGAGCAAGTCGGTCGGGGTCGAGCCGTGGTCGGGGATCAGCGCGATGCCGATGCTCGGCGTCACTTGCAGGCGCTGTCCGTCGAGGAACATCGGTTCGGACAGCAGTTCGCGCAAGGTGTCCGCCAACTCCCGGACCTGAGCGCTGACGTCGCTGCGCGAGCCTTCCAGGCCGCTGAGCAACACCACGAATTCGTCACCGCCCAGGCGCGCGACGGTGTCCTCCATGCGCACGCTGGCTTCAAGGCGCGCGGTGATGATCTTCAGCACCGTATCGCCCACCGGGTGGCCGAGGGAGTCGTTGATGTGCTTGAAGTGGTCGAGGTCGAGGAACATCAGCGCGCCACGCAGGTTGTGGCGTTTGAGCAGGGCGATCTGCTGGCTCAGACGATCCATCAATAAAGCGCGGTTGGGCAGGTTGGTCAGCGGGTCGTGGTAGGCCAGGTGACGGATCTGCGCTTCGGCGTTTTTCAGCAAGCTGACGTCCCGCGCGGTCAGCAGCAGGCACGCGGTTTCGTTGAGGGTGATCGGCTCCACCGAGACTTCGACGGTCAGCAACTCGCCGCGTTTGTTGCGCCCGAGCATTTCCTGATGGTGAACCCGGCCCTTGATCTGTAGTTCCGCCAGCAACGCTGAGCGTTGTTTCTCTTCGGCCCAGATACCGACTTGATACACCGTGCGGCCGACCACTTCATCGGCGCGGTAGCCGGTCAGGCGACAGAAACCATCGTTAACCTCCAGGTAGCGTCCGGTGTCGCGCTCGGTAATGGTGATGGCGTCGGGGCTTGAGTGGAAAGCCTTGGCGAACTTCTCCTCGCTGGCCTTGAGCGCCGCTTCCGAGCGTTGCTGTTGGGTGATGTCGCGCAGGGTGGTGACGATGCACGGTTGGTCGCCGACGCTGATCTGCCGGCTGGATATCACGCAGGTCAGGGACTGCCCGTTCTTGTGCTGAACGATGATTGCCACATTGTTCAGGCCCTGTTCGCGGATCACCCGCTCGATCCTTTGCAGGCTTTTCGCCGAAGCATCCCACAGGCCGATTTCGTCGGCGCTGCGGCCAATCACGTCGCCGGTGTTCCAGCCGAATGTCTGAGTGAAACTGGAGTTGATCTCGATGAAATGGCCGGTGTCCTGGCGCGTGACGCAAATCGGGTCCGGGCTGACCTGGAACAAGGTGGCGAATTTCTCTTCCGATGCCACCAGTTGCTGTTCGCGTTCCACCTGATCAGTGATGTCCAGCAGTGTGCCGGCCATGCGCAGCGGGTTGCCGTGGTCATCGCGGTAGAGTCTGGCGCGGCTTTCCAGGTAGCGCGAACTGCCGTCCTGCAGCTGCACCCGGTACGTCAGTTGATAATTACCAGCCGGGCCCTCGCGCAAGCTGCGGTAGGCGTCACGCATGGTGTCGCGCTCTTCGCCGGGCACGCCTTCGAAAAACGCATCGAAGGATTCATGGAAGGGCTTGGGGTCCAGCCCATGCAACTGTGCGGCCCGCGCCGAGCCGTAAAGCATGCCGCTGGGAATGTGCCAGTCCCAGGTGCCGAGTTGCGCCGAATCCAGAGCCAGGTCGAGGCGTTCCTGGCTGTCTTTGAGTGCGTGCTCGGCAATTTTGCGTTCGGTGGTATCGAGGAACGTGCTCAGCAGATAAGGCTGGCCTTCGAGTTCGACCTTTTGCGCACTGAGGATGCCGTCGTGAACTTGCCCATTGCTGGCACGAAATTGCACCTCCATGTTGATCAGCTCGCCTTTGGCCTTGGTGGCTTTGACCAGTTGCACCCGTTGCTCCGGGTTGACCCAAAGGCCCAGTTCCAGCGTGGTTCGGCCGATAGCGTCTTGTACCGGCCAGCCGAACAGGCTTTCGAAATACTGGTTGGCTTCGCTGATCAGGCCGTCTTCCTGACGGGTCAGCAGGACCATGTTCGGGCACAGGTGAAACAGCGTGGCGAAGCGTTTTTCCGAGCTGCTCAGCGCCTGTTCGCGCTGGCGCTGATGGGTGATTTCACGAATGACCCCAATCATTCGCGGCCGACCGTTTTTGTCCGGCAGCAGGCTGCCGTTGATTTCCAGCCAATGCAGGCTGCCGTCGGGCCAGCGGATGCGGTGGTGCATCGCCTGTTCCAGCGGGGCGCCGGCGATCACTGCATTGAATGCACGGATGGCTTTCGCCCGATCCTCCTGAGGCAGCAGATCAAGGTATTCCAGGTCCTCGGGCAACGGTTGCCGAGGATCGAAGCCGAACAACGCCTGAGTACCCCGGGACCAACTGATTTGCCCCCGCTCGATGTCCCAATACCAGGCGCCGAGCCGAGCGCCGTTGAGGGCCGCCAGCAACTGCGGGGCGCTTTCCCAGCTCTGCTCGGACCGTTTGGGGTCAAGCGCCTGAATTCGCGGCATCGGCGGCATACGTTCAACAGATTTGGGCATGGATGACAGGCCTTGGGCTGAATTGGGCGTTAGGCACAGGGTTTTGGGGCTCTATAGGCGTAGCACAAAAAGAAGAAGCACAGCTTAGCCGCGAGTCCCTGGCTGATCGATTTGTGCATCCAGCAGAGCCATGAAGGCCCGTGCCGCGTTCGACAGCGTCCGTTCGGTGTGCAGGATATAGCCTAGCTGGCGAGTGAGCTGTATGCCCGGCAAAGGTATGCGCGCCACTTGATCGTCCAGCATGGTGCGCGGAAGAACGCTCCAGGCGAGGCCGATCGAGACCATCATCTTTATGGTTTCCAGGTAATTCGTGCTCATGGCGATGTTCGGCGTCAGGCCCTGGGCCTCGAACAGGCGCTGTACGATGTGGTGGGTAAAGGTGTTGCCGCCGGGGAAAACCGCGGGATGCAGGGCGATATCCGCCAGGCTGACCGGACCGTTAGCGATCAGCGAATGCTCCGGGGCGACCACGAAATCCAGCGGGTCGTCCCACACGGGCGTGGCCTTGACCAGTGCATGGGGCTCCGGTGCAAGAGTAATTACCGCCAGTTCGGCGCGGCCATGGAGGATTTCTTCGTAAGCCACTTCCGAATCGAGGAACTGAATATCCAGCGCCACTTGTGGGTAGCGTCGGGTGAACTCCCTTAATAAGGGCGGTAAACGATGCAGGCCTATGTGATGACTGGTGGCCAATGTCAGACGACCGGAGACTTCGCCGGTCAGGTTGGTCAGGGCGCGGCGGGTGTCATCCAGTACATTGAGGATCTGATAGGCCCGTGGCAGCAGGGCGCGACCGGCTTCGGTCAAGCTGACTTCCCGGCCCAGTCGATCGAACAGCCGCACCTTCAATTGTTGTTCCAGGCCGGCGATGCGTTTGCTGATGGCGGGTTGCGTCAGGTGCAGCCGTTCGCCGGCGCCGGAGAAGCTTCCGGTCTCGGCAATCGCGATAAAAGCATTGAGGTTGGCGAGGTCCATGATGATGTCTCAGTTGTATTCCAAATGGTTATGCAAAGCATGAAAAATATGAATTTGAGTTATTTAATGTAACCCCCTAGGATCGACCTCACAAGCCAAAGGGTTATTGAAACTTTCAAGATCCGGGGCATAGAAACAAGCTGATGAGGAACCGTCTGATGGCCGGCAAAACGCTCTACGACAAGCTCTGGGATTCGCATTTGGTCAAGCAGCGCGACGATGGCTCGGCGCTGATCTATATCGATCGTCACATCATCCACGAAGTGACCTCGCCGCAAGCTTTCGAAGGCCTGCGTCTGGCCGGGCGCAAGCCTTGGCGCATCGATGCCAACATCGCGACCCCGGACCACAACGTTCCGACGACTCCGGAGCGCAAGGGCGGCATAGAAGCGATTGTCGACCAGGTCTCGCGTTTGCAGGTTCAGACCCTCGACGATAACTGCGACGAATACGGCATCGTCGAATTCAAGATGAATGATGTCCGCCAAGGCATCGTCCACGTCATCGGCCCGGAGCAGGGCGCAACCTTGCCGGGCATGACCGTGGTCTGCGGCGACTCCCACACCTCGACCCACGGCGCATTCGGTGCCTTGGCTCACGGTATCGGCACTTCCGAGGTCGAGCACGTGCTCGCCACTCAGTGCCTGGTCGCGAAAAAGATGAAGAACATGCTGGTGTCCGTCGAAGGCCAATTGCCGTTCGGCGTGACCGCCAAGGACATCGTCCTCGCGGTGATCGGCAAGATCGGCACCGCCGGCGGTAACGGCCATGCCATCGAATTCGCCGGTAGCGCGATTCGCGACTTGTCCGTTGAAGGTCGCATGACCATTTGCAACATGGCGATCGAGGCCGGCGCTCGCGTAGGTCTGGTGGCCGCCGACGAAAAAACCGTGGCTTACGTCAAGGGCCGTCCATTTGCTCCGAAAGGCGCGGAATGGGACTTGGCTGTCGAGGCTTGGAAAGACCTGGTTTCCGACGCGGATGCCAAGTTCGACACCATCGTCGAACTCGATGCCACTCAGATCAAGCCGCAAGTCAGCTGGGGCACCTCGCCTGAGATGGTCTTGGCTGTCGATCAGAACGTTCCCGATCCTGCGAAGGAAATGGACCTGGTCAAGCGTGGCTCCATCGAACGCGCGTTGAAGTACATGGGTTTGACCGCCAATCAGGCGATCACCGACATTCAGCTGGACCGCGTATTCATTGGCTCCTGCACCAACTCGCGGATCGAAGATCTGCGCGCCGCTGCCGTGATCGCCAAGGGCCGCAAAGTGGCGTCGACCATCAAACAGGCCATCGTGGTGCCGGGTTCGGGGCTGGTGAAGGCTCAGGCCGAATCCGAAGGCCTGGACAAGATTTTCCTCGAAGCCGGTTTCGAATGGCGCGAGCCTGGTTGCTCGATGTGCCTGGCGATGAACCCGGACCGTTTGGAGTCGGGCGAGCATTGCGCGTCGACCTCCAACCGTAACTTCGAAGGCCGTCAGGGCGCCGGTGGTCGTACCCACCTCGTGAGCCCGGCCATGGCCGCCGCCGCCGCTGTGAACGGTCGTTTCATCGACGTCCGTGAATTGATCTAAAGGAGCGCAGCATGAAAGCTTTTACCCAGCACACTGGTCTTGTCGCGCCTTTGGATCGTGCCAACGTCGACACCGATCAGATCATTCCCAAGCAGTTCTTGAAGTCGATCAAGCGCACCGGTTTCGGCCCGAACCTGTTCGATGAATGGCGTTACCTGGATGTCGGGCAGCCGTATCAGGACAACTCCAAGCGCCCGTTGAACAAGGACTTTGTCCTCAACGCCGAGCGTTATCAGGGCGCCAGCGTGTTGCTGGCCCGCGAGAACTTCGGTTGCGGCTCCAGCCGCGAACACGCGCCGTGGGCGCTGGAAGAGTACGGTTTTCGCAGCATCATCGCGCCGAGCTATGCCGACATCTTCTTCAACAACAGCTTCAAGAACGGCTTGCTGCCGATCATCTTGAGCGACGCTGAAGTCGATGAACTGTTCCAGCAGGTTGAGGCGACTCCGGGCTATCAGTTGCAGGTTGATCTGCAAGCCCAGACCGTGACTCGTCCAGATGGCAAGGTGTTGAATTTCGAAATCGACGCTTTCCGCAAACACTGCCTGCTCAATGGCCTGGACGATATCGGCCTGACCTTGCAGGACCACGAGGCGATTGCCACGTTTGAAGCCAAGCATCGCGCGAGCCAGCCTTGGTTGTTTCGCGACGCGTGATTGATCCGGAATTGATGCAGGCAGTGCCGGCCTCATCGCGGGCAAGCCCGCTCCCACATTGGAATGCATTTCAAATGTGGGAGCGGGCTTGCTCGCGAAGGCGGCAGATCAGACAACACAAATATCAGGACATAACTATGACCAGCACCGCCCAGCACAGTCAGGTAGTACAAAAGCAATTCGGTGAGCAGGCCTCGGCCTATCTGAGCAGCGCCGTACACGCTCAAGGCACTGAATTCGCGCTGCTACAGGCTGAACTGGCGGGGCAGGGTGATGCCCGCGTGCTCGACCTCGGTTGCGGCGCCGGTCATGTGAGTTTTCACGTGGCTTCGCTGGCCAAGGAAGTGGTGGCCTATGACCTGTCCCAACAGATGCTCGACGTGGTGGCCACTGCTGCCGCCGATCGCGGCTTGAGCAACGTGTCCACGGTACTGGGTGCCGCCGAGCGCCTGCCATTCGCCGATGGCGAGTTCGATTTCGTCTTCAGCCGTTATTCGGCACACCATTGGAGCGACCTCGGGCTGGCCCTGCGCGAAGTTCGTCGGGTGCTGAAGCCGGGTGGGGTGGCGGCGTTCATCGATGTGTTGTCACCGGGCAGCCCGTTGTTCGACACTTACCTGCAAAGCGTCGAAGTGCTGCGCGACACCAGCCACGTGCGCGATTATTCTGCCGGTGAGTGGTTGCGTCAGGTCAGCGAAGCGGGGTTGCATACCCGCAGCACCACGCGCCAACGGCTGCGCCTTGAATACACGTCCTGGGTCGAGCGCATGCGCACGCCGCAAGTAATGCGCGCGGCGATCCTCGAGTTACAGCAATCGATGGGCAATGAAGTTCGCGAATATTTTGAGATTGAGGCCGATGGTTCGTTCAGTACAGATGTGCTGGTGCTGATGGCTGAACGATAAGCGCCAAGACTTTTTCCGGGCATGCCCAAGGGCGTGCCGACTGATGACATGAGGAAAGCATGAGCAAGCAGATTCTGATTCTCCCGGGTGACGGTATTGGCCCGGAAATCATGGCCGAAGCAGTCAAGGTGCTGGAGCTGGCGAACGACAAGTACAGCCTGGGCTTCGAACTGAGTCATGACGTGATCGGTGGCGCCGCCATCGACAAGCACGGCGTGCCGCTGGCTGACGAAACCCTGGCCCGTGCCCGTGCCGCCGATGCCGTATTGCTGGGCGCCGTGGGCGGTCCGAAATGGGACACCATTGAACGTGATATCCGCCCTGAGCGCGGTCTGCTGAAAATCCGTGCGCAACTGGGCCTTTTCGGCAACTTGCGTCCGGCAATCCTGTACCCGCAACTGGCCGAGGCTTCCAGCCTGAAGGCGGAAATCGTGGCGGGGCTGGACATCCTGATCGTCCGTGAACTGACCGGCGGCATCTACTTCGGTGCGCCACGCGGTGTGCGTGAACTGGAAAACGGCGAGCGTCAGGCCTACGACACCTTGCCGTACAGCGAAACTGAAATCCGCCGCATCGCCCGTGTCGGTTTCGACATGGCGCGTGTGCGCGGCAAGAAGCTGTGCTCGGTGGACAAGGCCAACGTGCTGGCGTCCAGCCAACTGTGGCGTGAAGTCGTCGAGCAAGTGGCCAAGGACTACCCGGACGTCGAACTGAGCCACATGTACGTCGACAACGCCGCCATGCAACTGGTGCGTGCACCGAAGCAGTTCGACGTGATCGTCACTGACAACCTGTTCGGTGACATTCTTTCCGACGAAGCGTCGATGCTCACCGGCTCCATCGGCATGCTGCCGTCGGCGTCGCTGGATGCCAACAACAAAGGCATGTACGAGCCGTGCCACGGTTCGGCGCCGGACATCGCTGGCAAGGGCATTGCCAACCCGTTGGCGACCATTTTGTCGGTGTCGATGATGCTGCGTTACAGCTTCAATCTGCAGGACGCGGCCGATGCCATCGAGAAGGCCGTGAGCCTGGTTTTGGATCAGGGCCTGCGCACAGGTGACATCTGGTCGGCCGGTTGCACCAAGGTTGGTACGCAGGAAATGGGCGACGCAGTAGTCGCCGCGCTGCGGAATCTGTAATCTCTTTGGCCCGCTGCAACTTTCAACCATGAAAGCAGCGGCCCACTTTTAAGAAGGTGTAGTTGCGATGAAACGTGTAGGTCTGATCGGTTGGCGCGGTATGGTCGGTTCCGTGCTCATGCAGCGGATGCTGGAAGAGCAGGATTTCGATCTTATTGAGCCGGTGTTTTTCACCACTTCCAATGTCGGTGGCCAAGGCCCGTCCGTGGGCAAGGACATTGCTCCGCTCAAGGACGCTTACAGCATTGAAGAGCTGAAAACCCTCGACGTGATTCTGACCTGCCAGGGTGGCGACTACACCAGCGAAGTCTTCCCGAAATTGCGTGAAGCTGGCTGGCAGGGTTACTGGATCGACGCCGCTTCCAGCCTGCGCATGCAGGATGACGCGGTGATCGTGCTGGACCCGGTGAACCGCAAGGTCATCGACCAGCAGCTCGACGCGGGCACCAAGAACTACATCGGCGGCAACTGCACCGTCAGCCTGATGCTGATGGGCCTGGGCGGCCTGTTTGAAGCCGGTCTGGTCGAGTGGATGAGCGCCATGACCTATCAGGCGGCCTCCGGTGGCGGCGCGCAGCACATGCGTGAACTGATCAAGCAAATGGGTGTGACCCACGGCGCTGTCGCCGATCAACTGGCCGATCCGGCCAGCGCCATCCTCGACATCGACCGCCGTGTCGCCGAAGCCATGCGCAGCGACGCGTACCCGACCGAAAACTTCGGCGTACCGCTGGCCGGCAGCCTGATCCCGTGGATCGACAAGGAACTGCCGAACGGTCAGAGCCGCGAAGAGTGGAAGGCCCAGGCCGAGACCAACAAGATCCTCGGTCGCTTCAAGAGCCCGATCCCGGTCGACGGTATCTGCGTGCGCGTCGGCGCCATGCGTTGCCACAGCCAGGCGCTGACCATCAAGCTGAACAAAGACGTGCCGATCGCCGACATCGAAGGGCTGATCAGCCAGCACAACCCTTGGGTCAAACTGGTGCCGAACAACCGTGAAATCAGCATGCAGGAGCTGAGCCCTACAAAGGTTACCGGTACCCTGAACGTGCCGGTTGGCCGTCTGCGCAAGCTGAACATGGGTTCGCAGTTCGTCGGTGCCTTCACCGTCGGTGACCAACTGCTGTGGGGCGCGGCCGAACCGCTGCGTCGCATGCTACGGATTCTGCTTGAGCGTTGATCTGTTGAAGTAATGAAAGAGCCCGCGCCTTGAAAGAGGTGCGGGTTTTTTTATGCGCGACAGTCTGAGGGTACTCGGTTGTCAGCTATACCGTCATCGCGGGCAAGCCCGCTCCCACAAGGTTGGGGTCGTATGCAAAATATGGGAGCAACACAAAACCTGTGGGAGCGGGCTTGCCCGCGATGAGGCCGGAACTGGCGCCGCAGGTCTCCGCCGAATTGCCTCACTGCCAACCACCCGGTAAAGTGCCGCTCCCCCCGTTTCGCCAGAGGTAGAACCATGAGCCAGTCCTTTGATATTGCCGTGATCGGCGCCACCGGTACTGTCGGCGAAACACTCGTCCAGATTCTCGAAGAGCGGGACTTTCCGGTCGGTAACCTGCACCTGCTGGCCAGCAGTGAATCGGCCGGGCATTCGGTGCCGTTTCGCGGCAAGAACGTGCGGGTGCGGGAAGTCGATGAATTCGATTTCAGCAAAGTCCAGTTGGTGTTCTTTGCCGCCGGCCCGGCGGTGACCCTCAGTTTCGCTCCGCGTGCCACGGCCGCCGGTTGCTCGCTGATCGACCTGTCCGGCGCCTTGCCCGCCGATCAGGCGCCGCAAGTGGTGCCTGAGGCCAACGCTGAAATTCTGGCCGGCCTGAAAAAGCCCTTCCAGGTCAGCAGCCCAAGCCCTTCGGCCGCGACGCTGGCGGTGGTGCTGGCTCCGTTGCTCGGTTTGCTCGACCTGCAACGCATCAGCCTGACGGCGTGTCTGGCGGTCTCTGCCCAAGGCCGCGAAGCGGTCACCGAGCTGGCCCGGCAAACCGCCGAGCTGCTTAATGTGCGTCCGCTGGAGCCAGCGTTCTTCGATCGGCAGATGGCTTTCAACCTGCTGGCGCAAGTCGGCAAACCTGATGATCAGGGCCATACGTTGCTGGAAAAACGCCTGGTACGCGAACTGCGTCAGGTCATGGCGCTGCCTTTATTAAAGATTTCCGTCACTTGTATTCAAGCTCCGGTGTTTTTCGGCGATAGCTTTAGCGTGACCTTGCAGTCTTCGAGCGCTGTCGATCTGGCGAAAGTCAACGCAGCCCTGGAAGCGGCGCCCGGTATCGAACTGGTCGAGGCGGGCGATTATCCGACCCCGGTAGGCGATGCGGTAGGGCAGGACGTGGTTTACGTTGGTCGGGTTCGCAGCGGGATCGACGACCCGGCGGAACTTAATGTGTGGTTGACGTCAGATAACGTACGCAAAGGTGCCGCGCTCAATGCTGTGCAGGTGGCTGAATTGTTGATAAAAGACCTGCTGTAAAAGATACTTGGCGACAATTTATCGAATGATTCCCGTCGAGCGTCATGCTTGGCCGGAATGCTTAAGGTGAGCCACCCCGCAGGGCTTCCCATTGCATGAATGAAATGATCGCGCGCGACGACCTTTCGCCGCCGCGCGCAATGCCTTACGGCAGCGGCAATCAACACCTTCTCGCTGGCCGAGGAATGTTCAAACAAAGGAAGAGGTTATGGTTCAAGTTCGCAAACTGGTGTTAGCAATAGCGGCCGCCTCGGCGCTGTCCTCCGGTATGGCGCATGCCCTCGGGCTCGGGGAATTGACCCTGAAATCGACGCTGAACCAGCCTCTGGTAGCAGAAATCGAGTTGCTCGACGTCAAGGACCTCACGGCTGCCGAAGTGGTGCCGAGCCTGGCCTCGCCCGAAGATTTCGCCAAGGCCGGTGTCGATCGTCAGGCGTTTCTCAATGACCTGACCTTCACCCCGGTGCTCAACGCCAGCGGCAAAAGCATCCTGCGCGTCACGTCCAGCAAACCGCTCTCCGAACCGATGGTGAAATTCCTGGTTCAGGTGATGTGGCCCAACGGTCGTCTGCTACGCGATTACAGCGTGCTGCTCGATCCGTCCAAATTCTCGCCGCAGACCGCCGATGCCGCCGCACAACCGGCGCCATCCGAAACAGTGACCGCGCCGGTCACTAGCGCCGCCAAGCCGTCGCAACACACCACCACTCCGCGCGATACCCTGTGGGAAATCGCCGCGAAGGTGCGCAATGGCGGTTCGATCCAGCAGACCATGCTGGCCATCCAGGCGCTGAACCCGGATGCGTTCATCGACGGCAACATCAACCGACTGAAAACCGGTCAGGTGCTGCGCCTGCCTGATCAGGTGCAGAGCACTAACCTGCCACAACCCAAGGCCATCGCTGAGGTCGCCGCGCAGAACACCGCGTGGCGTCAGGGCCGTCGCTACGTGGCGAAACCGGGAACCGGTCAGCAGCAACTCGACGCCACCAAACGCGCTCGCGGTGAAGGTGCTTCGTCGCAAGCCGCAACAGACAAACTGAGCCTGGTCTCTGCCGACACCGGCAAGGGTGGCAAAGGTGCCGCCGGTGATGCGAAAGCCTTGAGCGACAAACTGGCTGTCACCGAGGAAAGCCTCGACGCGGCTCGTCGTGACAACGCTGAACAAAAAAGCCGCATGAACGATCTGCAAAGTCAGCTGGACAAGCTGCAACGCCTGATCGAACTGAAGAACAATCAATTGGCCAAGTTGCAGGCCGAAGCCGGCGCGGATGCACCAGCTTCGGGCGCTCCGGCGATGTCTGCTGAGCTGGCGGCCACCCCTGCGGCAACGCCTGCGGACGCGGCTCCGGCTCCTGCGCCAGAGGCTGCTGCACCAGAAGCCGCCGCACCAGAGGCCGCTCCGGCACCAGCCACCGAGCCAACGCCTGCGACATCCGATGATCAGAAATTCAACGAGCTGCTGACCAACCCGATCCTGCTGGGGCTGGTGGGTGGCGGTGCGGTGGTTCTGCTGCTCTTGCTGCTGTTGCTGGCCCGTCGCCGCAAAGCCCAGCAAGAGGCCGAGAAGCATCTGCGCATGGCCCGTGCCTTGGAGGAGGAACAAGAGTTCTCCGTCGACCAGGACCTGCCGGAAAGCAGCTTCGAAGGCCTGGAAGTTCCGCCGCCGAGCGTGAAACTTGCGACCGCACCAACGCCTGCACCCGCTCCGGCCCCGGTGATTGCCCCGGTTGTGGTAACGCCGCCGATCGCTGCGCCACTGGTATCGCCTGCCGCCGAGCGTTCCGAGCGTTCCGACGACGTACTGGCTCAGGCGCAGTCGCACATTGCGGGCGGTCGTCTGAATCAGGCTGCTGCATTGCTGGAAGACGCTATCAAGCAAGAGCCGCAACGCAGTGACCTGCGCTTGAAGCTGATGGAGGTCTACGGTCAGCAGGGTGACCGCGATGCGTTCGTCGCCCAAGAGCGTCAACTGGTAGCCAACGGCGATAACTTCGCTCGGGTCGAAGAGTTGAAAAGTCGCTTCCCGGCCATGGCTGTTGTGGCGGCCAGCGGTCTGGCTGCCGCTGCGATCGCCGCCGAGCTGGACGCGCAGTACGTCAAGGACTTGCTGCTGGACGAACCGCAAGCCCCGGAACCGGCATTGTCCGACTTTGACAGCGCATTCGATCTGAGCCTGGACGATCTGGATGTGGCTACTCCAATCTCGCCTGCCGTTGCGGCGGTGCCAGAGCCAGCACCGGAGCCGGAGCCAACACCAGCGCCAGAAGCTCTGGCTGAGCTGGACGAATTCCCGCTGGACGACGATCTGAGCTTTGAGTCGGTGTTGCAGCAACAGACTGAAATCAAGGAAAACCTCGACGATCTGTCGGACTTCGACCTGGACATGGATCTGGGTGGCAATGCCTCGCCGGCAACGTTGGCCGAAGACGACTTCCTGCTGAGTCTGGATGAAGACCTCAAGGACTTGCCCGCCGCCGAAGCGCCACCCGTGACCGAGCCGACGCTCGACGACCTGGAGTTGCCTGCGGATTTCGACCTGTCATTGGCCGATGAAATGGACGCTGCCGCCCCGGATCAGCCTGATGCCTTCGAAAGCGATCAGCCTGACGCCTTTGAAAGTGAACTCAACGACGTCAATGCGGAGCTGGATCGTCTGTCCCAGAGTCTCGGTGAGCCGAGCTTCACCGCCGAAGACGCTTTGGCCTCCGCGGCTGATGAGCCGGACTTCGATTTCCTCTCCGGCACCGACGAAGTCGCCACCAAACTCGACCTGGCCCAGGCCTACATCGACATGGGCGACAACGACGGCGCTCGGGACATCCTCAATGAGGTGGTGACCGAGGGCGATCCCGGTCAGAAGAGCGAAGCCAAGGAAATGCTGTCGCGTCTGGCGTGAGTCATCGGTAAGGCGTAAACAAAACGGCAGCCCATTGAGGCTGCCGTTTTTGTTTGGGCGGTGATGCGATGGCGCCTGTTGGATCGTCTTCGCGGGCAAGCCTCGCTCCCACAGGGATGTTTGCTGGCTGTATATCTTGTGTACGACGCAAAACCTGTGGGAGCGAGGCTTGCCCGCGATGAGGCCATCCCGTTCAACATCCAAACCGGCATTGCACCGGTCGGGTAGGTCGCAGAAAACACGCGGCTCTGGCATCCCGGTCCGGCGGCCTTATAATGCCTGCCTTTGCGTAGATCAGCAGGCTGGCACCCCCTTGGCAAATATAGATAATCCGGCCGCCGAAATGGCGGCCGACGGCTTTTTCCGGATCGCGCTGGGCGTGGAATACAAAGGCTCGCGTTATCGCGGCTGGCAGCGTCAGGCCTCCGGCGTGGCCACGGTGCAGGAAACCCTCGAAAAGGCCTTGTCCAAAGTTGCCGACTCACCCGTGTCGCTGCATTGCGCCGGGCGCACCGACGCCGGTGTGCATGCTTGCGGGCAGGTGGTGCATTTTGATACCCAGGTCGAACGTTCGATGAAGGCCTGGGTCATGGGTGCCAACATCAATTTGCCGCATGACGTCAGCGTCAGTTGGGCCAAAGTCATGCCGGCGGATTTTCATGCGCGGTTCAAGGCCATCGCCCGTCGTTATCGTTACGTGATCTACAACGATCAGATCCGCCCGGCGCACCTGAACGATGAAATCACCTGGAACCACCGTCCGCTGGACGTCGAGCGCATGTCCGAGGCTGCTCAGTATCTGGTGGGTACCCACGACTTCAGCGCATTCCGCGCCGGTCAGTGTCAGGCCAAGTCGCCGATCAAGGAGCTGCATCACCTGCGCGTCACGCGCCATGGCAAAATGATCGTGCTGGATATCCGCGCCAGCGCGTTCCTGCACCACATGGTGCGCAACATCGCAGGCGTGCTGATGACCATTGGTGCCGGCGAGCGTCCCATGGAGTGGATGAAGGAAGTCCTGGAAAGCCGTGTACGTCGTTCCGGCGGGGTGACGGCCCATCCATTTGGCCTGTATCTGGTGCAGGTCGAGTATCGCGATGAGTTCGAATTGCCCGAGCGTTACATCGGCCCACACTTCCTCACCGGTTTCTCGGAACTTGACGGCTGACGCCCTCGAACGCTTTTGTTACCATCCGGGACTTTCCCGGATTTGTCCTGAGGTTCTATCGACATGTCAGCCGTTCGCAGCAAAATTTGTGGGATTACCCGCATAGAGGATGCGTTGGCGGCGGTCGAGGCCGGGGCCGATGCTCTCGGATTTGTGTTCTACGCCAAAAGCCCGCGGGCCGTAACGTTCCAGCAGGCGAGGGCGATCATCAAGGCCTTGCCGCCGTTCGTGACCACCGTGGGTTTGTTCGTCAATGCCAGCCGCTGCGAGTTGGGGGAAATCCTCGACGCCGTGCCGCTGGACCTGTTGCAGTTCCATGGTGATGAGGCCGCGGCCGACTGTGAAGGCTGGCACCGGCCATACATCAAAGCGTTGCGGGTCAAGGCCGGTGATGACATCGCAGTAGCTTGCGATGCCTACGCCAGTGCCAGCGGGATCCTGCTCGACACTTACGTCGAAGGCGTTCCCGGCGGAACCGGTGAAGCGTTCGACTGGTCTCTGATACCGCAAGGCCTGAGCAAGCCGATCATCCTGGCTGGCGGTTTGACACCGGACAACGTCGCCGAGGCGATTGCCCGGGTTCGGCCTTATGCGGTGGACGTCAGCGGTGGAGTAGAGGCGAGCAAGGGCATCAAGGATCACGCAAAGATTCGGGCATTCATCAAAGCGGTTGTAGGAACTCCTACGTTGATGTGACGGCTGGCACACTGCCGCCGTCCACAGGCATGGCTGAGGATATTTGGGGTTGTACGCAGGTCACGTCTCGCTGACCCGGCCACCCGATCAATCATCGCCACACATATGAATTTAGCTCAAGGGCATACGCGGGGCTGCGAACCAGAGCGTTCGGGCCGCCGGTACTGGAGAAAGAAAGCATGAGCAACTGGTTAGTAGACAAACTGATCCCTTCGATCATGCGTTCCGAGGTCAAGAAGAGCTCGGTGCCTGAAGGTCTGTGGCACAAATGCCCGTCTTGCGAGGCGGTGCTGTATCGTCCGGAGCTGGAAAAGACCCTGGACGTTTGCCCCAAGTGCAACCACCACATGCGTATCGGTGCGCGCGCGCGCATCGACATCTTCCTCGACGCTGACGGCCGTGCCGAACTGGGCGCGGACCTGGAGCCGGTTGACCGTCTGAAATTCCGCGACGGCAAGAAGTACAAGGATCGCCTGACCGCTGCGCAAAAGCAGACCGGCGAAAAAGATGCACTGATCTCCATGAGCGGCACCTTGCTGGGCATGCCGGTCGTGGTATCGGCTTTCGAATTCTCCTTCATGGGTGGCTCGATGGGCGCCATCGTTGGTGAGCGCTTCGTGCGCGCCGCCAACTACGCCCTGGAAAACCGTTGCTCGATGATCTGCTTCGCCGCTTCCGGTGGTGCGCGGATGCAGGAAGCGCTGATCTCCTTGATGCAAATGGCCAAGACCTCCGCGGTGCTGGCGCGTCTGCGTGAAGAAGGCATTCCGTTCATCTCGGTACTGACCGACCCGGTCTACGGCGGTGTTTCCGCCAGTCTGGCAATGCTCGGCGACGTGATCGTCGGTGAGCCGAAAGCCCTGATCGGTTTCGCCGGCCCGCGCGTTATCGAACAAACCGTTCGCGAAAAACTGCCGGAAGGCTTCCAGCGCAGTGAGTTCCTGCTGGAACACGGCGCGATCGACATGATCATTCACCGTCAGGAACTGCGTCCGCGTCTGGGTAACCTGCTGGCACAAATGATGGGCCTGCCGACGCCAAAATTCGTCGCCGCGCCGATCGAGCCGATCGTGGTTCCGCCGGTGCCTGCCAACCTATGACCCAACGCACCCTTGGCGAGTGGCTCGCCTACCTTGAACAGTTGCATCCTTCGGCCATCGACATGGGGCTGGAGCGTTCGCAACAGGTAGCGTCCCGCATGGGACTGGGCAAGCCGGCGCCTCGGGTGATTACGGTCACCGGCACCAACGGCAAGGGTTCTACCTGCGCGTTCGTGGCTTCGTTGCTGCGGGCGCAGGGCCTTAACGTCGGTGTCTACAATTCTCCGCACCTGCTGCGTTACAACGAGCGGGTGCAGGTCAATGGTGTCGAAGCTACTGACGCCGAGCTGTGCGAAGCCTTCGCTGCGGTCGAGGCCGGTCGTGGCGACACTTCCCTGACGTACTTCGAAATGGGCACCTTGGCGGCGTTCTGGCTGTTTCAACAGGCAGGGCTTGATGCGGTGGTGCTGGAAGTGGGGCTGGGCGGGCGTCTGGACACGGTCAACGTGGTCGATGCGGATCTGGCGCTGGTCACCAGCATCGGCGTCGATCATGCGGACTACCTGGGTGATACCCGTGAGTCCGTGGCTTACGAAAAAGCCGGCATTTTCCGCCAGGGCGCGCCTGCGCTCTGTGGCGATCTGAATCCCCCTCAACCTCTGCTGGATAAAGCGCGCGAGCTCAATTGCCCGTTTTTCCTGCGTGGGCGCGATTTCGACCTGGGTATCACCGATCACAACTGGCAATGGCGCGGCCTTGATGCTCAAGGGCGTGCAGTCGAGTTGCACGATCTGCCATTGCTCGATCTGCCGATGGAAAACGCCGCACTGGCATTGCAGGCTTACCTGCTGCTTGGTTTGCCTTGGGTAGATGCACAGATTATTGAAGCCCTGAAAGCGACACGCGTGGTCGGTCGTCTCGATCGCCGTCAGTTCGACTGGCAGGGCAAGCGTCTGAATGTGTTGCTGGACGTGGGGCACAACCCCCATGCGGCAGAATACCTGGCCCGTCGCCTGGCCAGTCGGCCACCGGCAGGCAAGCGTCTGGCGGTGTTCGGGTTGTTGGCGGACAAGGATCTGGATGGTGTTGTCGGTGAATTGAATGCTAGTGTCCAGCATTGGGCTGTTGCCCCGCTGGATTCGCCGCGGGCGCGGCCCGTTGAGCAGTTGCACGCGGCGTTGCAGAACCTTGGCGCCTCGGTAACGTCTTATGACAGCGTGGCCGCCGCCCTGGAAGGGCAGTGCGCGCAGGCGACGAGCGACGACGAAATTCTGTTGTTCGGATCATTTTATTGTGTCGCCGAGGCCCTTGAATGGCTGGCCCGGCACTCCACGGAGGAAGCGGCAAATGGCTTTGCTGGATAAGGCGTACAAGCAGCGCATGGTTGGTGCCCTGGTGCTGGTAGCGCTGGCGGTGATTTTCCTGCCAATGCTGTTTTCCCGTCAGGACGAACAGCGCCAGGTGAGAGTCGACACACCGGCTGCACCGCAAGCGCCGGCTGTGCCGCAAGTGCAGGTCGAGCCAGTGATAGTGCCTGAACCGCAGGCATTGCCGCAGGAACCTGTGCCAAGCGATGAGGAAATTGCCGCGCAGCAAGCGCCGTCGACACCGATTGCGCCAAGTGCTCCTGTGGCTCCAGCGCCACCGGTTGTCAAACCGGTCACGCCACCTCCGGCGCCAGTCGCCAAGCCAGTACCGGCACCTGCCCAGCCAATTGCCGCCGCACCGAGCAAGCCCGCTACCACGCCAAGCCGCGTCGATGCCAATGGCCTGTCGGTCAGCTGGTCGGTGCAACTGGCCAGCCTGACGAGTCGAGAAAGCGCTGAAAGCCTGCAGAAAACCCTGCGCAGCCAAGGCTATAACGCCTATATCCGCTCCGCCGATGGCAAGAATCGGGTATTCGTCGGGCCGCTGATCGAACGTGCGGAAGCCGATCGTCTGCGTGACTTGTTGAGTCGTCAGCAGAACCTCAAGGGTTTTGTAGTGCGTTTCCAGCCTGAGCGCGGTTAAAACAATCGCCCCGATTTGAAAAGCACTGACAATCTCAGCTTACCGATAGCCATGGGCTCTGCTAAAATGCGCCGCCTTATCTGTCTGTAGGCTGTACTGTGCCATTTACCTGGGTTGACTGGGCGATCGTTGCAATCGTCGCCATCTCCGCTTTGATCAGTCTTAGCCGCGGCTTCGTCAAAGAAGCACTCTCGCTGCTGACCTGGATCATCGCAGGAGGCGTTGCCTGGATGTTCGGTGGCTCATTGTCCGAGTACCTCGGCGGATACATCGAAACGCCGTCGGCTCGCGTGATCGCGGGCTGTGCCATCATGTTTGTCGCCACTTTAATCGTGGGCGCAATGATCAATTATCTTATCGGCGAATTGGTTCGCGTCACCGGGCTATCCGGGACCGATCGATTTCTCGGCATGGCCTTCGGCGCAGCGCGTGGCGTGTTGCTGGTGGTTGTGGCGGTCGGGCTGTTGAGCCTGGGGCCGGTACAGCAGGACGGGTGGTGGAAAGAATCACAGCTCGTGCCAAAATTTCTATTGGTTGCAGACTGGTCCAAAAACCTGATCCTGGGTTGGAGTAGTCAGTGGCTTGCCAGCGGAATCAGCGTACCCGCTGATATACCGTTCAAGGAGCACCTCTTGCCGACGGCCAAAACGCCTCAGTGAGTTGTGTTCAGTTCAGATCCATTAAGTAGGGGTTGCGTCGCATGTGTGGCATCGTCGGTATCGTCGGTAAGTCGAACGTCAATCAGGCGCTGTATGACGCGCTAACCGTCCTCCAGCACCGCGGCCAGGACGCTGCCGGTATCGTGACCAGCCATGATGGCCGGTTATTCCTGCGCAAGGACAATGGGCTGGTGCGTGACGTGTTCCATCAACGTCACATGCAGCGCCTGGTCGGCCACATGGGCATTGGTCATGTGCGTTACCCGACCGCGGGCAGCTCGACTTCGGCCGAAGCCCAACCGTTTTACGTCAACTCGCCGTATGGCATCACTCTGGCGCACAACGGTAACCTGACCAACGTTGAACAGCTGGCCAAGGAGATTTACGAATCTGACCTGCGCCACGTCAACACCAACTCCGATTCGGAAGTGCTGCTCAACGTGTTCGCACACGAGCTGGCCCAGCGCGGCAAGTTGCAGCCGACCGAAGAAGACGTGTTCGCTGCCGTCACCGACGTGCACAACCGTTGCGTCGGTGGTTACGCGGTCGTGGCGATGGTGACCGGCTACGGCATCGTCGGTTTCCGCGATCCGCACGGCATCCGTCCGATCGTCTTCGGTCAGCGTCATACTGACGAAGGCGTTGAGTACATGATCGCCTCCGAAAGCGTTTCGCTGGACGTACTCGGTTTCACCCTGATTCGCGACCTGGCACCGGGCGAAGCGGTCTACATCACTGAAGACGGCAAGCTGCACACCCGTCAGTGCGCGACCAACCCGTCGCTGACTCCGTGCATTTTCGAACACGTCTACCTGGCGCGTCCGGACTCGATCATCGACGGCGTCTCGGTCTACAAGGCCCGCCTGCGCATGGGCGAGAAGCTTGCCGAGAAGATCCTGCGTGAGCGTCCGGATCACGACATCGACGTGGTCATCCCGATTCCGGACACCAGCCGCACCGCGGCCCTGGAGTTGGCGAACCACTTGGGCGTCAAGTTTCGCGAAGGCTTCGTGAAGAACCGCTACATCGGCCGGACCTTCATCATGCCGGGGCAGGCTGCACGGAAAAAATCCGTACGCCAGAAGCTCAACGCCATCGAGTTGGAATTCCGCGGCAAGAACGTGATGCTGGTAGACGACTCCATCGTTCGCGGCACCACCTGCAAGCAGATCATCCAGATGGCTCGCGAAGCCGGCGCCAAAAACGTCTACTTCTGCTCCGCGGCACCGGCCGTGCGTTACCCGAACGTCTACGGCATCGACATGCCGAGCGCTCACGAGCTGATCGCCCACAACCGTTCGACCCAGGACGTTGCCGACCTGATTGGCGCCGACTGGTTGATCTATCAGGACCTGCCTGACTTGATCGAAGCGGTCGGTGGCGGCAAGATCAAGATCGAGAAGTTCGATTGCGCGGTGTTCGACGGCCAGTACGTCACCGGCGACGTCGACGAGGCTTACCTGAACAAGATCGAGCAGGCACGCAACGATGCCTCCAAGGTCAAGACCCAGGCAGTCAGTGCGATCATTGATCTGTATAACAACTGAGTAACTACCGGCCCTGAGGGGCCGGTTTTGTATCTACTGATTAATTCTCTATATCAAGAGCAGGGCAAGGAGTGACAGCATGAGTCAGGATTGGGATGCCGGTCGGCTGGACAGCGACCTCGAAGGCGTAGCGTTCGATACCCTGGCCGTACGCGCCGGTCAGCACCGCACGCCGGAAGGCGAACACGGTGATCCGATGTTCTTCACTTCCAGCTACGTATTCCGTACCGCCGCCGACGCGGCCGCGCGCTTTGCTGGCGAAGTACCGGGCAACGTCTACTCGCGCTACACCAACCCGACAGTGCGCGCGTTCGAAGAGCGTATTGCCGCGCTGGAAAGCGCCGAGCAGGCCGTGGCTACTGCCACTGGCATGGCTGCGATCATGGCAGTGGTCATGAGCCTGTGCAGCGCCGGCGACCATGTTCTGGTCTCGCGCAGCGTGTTCGGCTCGACCATCAGTCTGTTCGAAAAGTACTTCAAGCGCTTCGGCATCGAAGTCGATTACGTGCCCCTGGCGGACTTGTCCGGCTGGGATGCGGCGATCAAGGCCAACACCAAGTTGCTGTTCGTCGAATCGCCGTCCAACCCGCTGGCCGAGCTGGTAGACATCAAGGCGCTGTCGGAAATTGCTCACGCCAAGGGCACGATGCTGGTGGTCGACAACTGCTTCTGCACGCCTGCGTTGCAGCAGCCGCTGAAGTTGGGCGCGGACATCGTTGTGCACTCGGCGACCAAGTTCATCGACGGCCAGGGCCGCTGCATGGGCGGCGTTGTGGCCGGTCGTAGCGAGCAAATGAAAGAAGTCGTCGGTTTTCTGCGTACCGCCGGGCCGACCCTGAGCCCGTTCAACGCCTGGATCTTCCTCAAGGGTCTGGAAACGCTGAGCCTGCGTATGAAGGCGCACTGCGCCAATGCCCAGCAACTGGCCGAATGGCTGGAGCAGCAGGACGGCATCGAAAAGGTCCATTACGCTGGCCTCAAGAGCCATCCGCAGCACGAACTGGCCCAGCGTCAGCAGAAGGGTTTCGGTGCGGTCGTGAGTTTCGAGGTCAAGGGCGGCAAAGAGGGCGCCTGGCGCTTTATCGATGCGACTCGCCTGATCTCCATCACTGCCAACCTGGGCGACAGCAAAACTACCATCACGCACCCGAGCACCACCTCTCACGGCCGTCTCGCGCCGCAAGAGCGTGAAGCGGCGGGGATTCGTGACAGTCTGATCCGCGTTGCGGTCGGTCTGGAAGACGTGGCAGACCTGCAGGCCGATCTGGCGCGCGGGTTGGCTGCCTTGTGATCGAGTTGTCGACGCCGACCACGGGCACCCATGGCCGCGTCGCGCTGGTCACCGGTGCTGCGCGCGGCATCGGTCTGGGGATCGCGGCCTGGCTGATCAGCGAAGGCTGGCAGGTGGTGCTGACTGATCTGGATCGTGAGCGCGGTTCGAAAGTGGCGAAGGTGCTTGGCGAAAACGCCTGGTTCATCGCCATGGATGTCGCGAATGAAGCACAGGTGGCACTAGGCGTGGCTGAGGTGCTGGGACAGTTCGGTCGTTTGGATGCGCTGGTGTGCAATGCAGCAGTGGCCGACCCGCACAACATCACCCTGGAAAGCCTCGATCTGGCCTACTGGAACCGGGTGCTGGCGGTGAACCTCAGCGGGCCGATGCTGTTGGCCAAGCACTGTGCGCCGTACTTGCGTGCTCACAGCGGCGCCATCGTCAATCTGGCCTCGACCCGTGCCGGCCAGTCAGAACCCGACACAGAGGCTTATGCGGCGAGCAAGGGCGGTCTGTTGGCCCTGACTCACGCCTTGGCTATCAGCTTAGGGCCGGAGATTCGCGTTAACGCAGTCAGTCCAGGCTGGATCGACACGCGAGACCCTGCGGTGCGGCGTGCCGAACCGCTGACCGACGCTGATCATGCGCAGCATCCGGCGGGCAGGGTAGGGACGGTCGAGGACGTGGCGGCGATGGTGGCGTGGTTGCTGTCGAAGAATGCCGGGTTCGTTACGGGCCAGGAGTTCGTGGTCGATGGTGGCATGACCAAGAAGATGATTTACAGCGAGTAAATCCAAGCGTGGCTGCGATGGATGTAGCCAGCATTGATGTGAATGTGCCGCTGTCTATCGATATGCCTTCAAAATAAAAACCATCAAGACAGTTGCTCCCACACTGAATTTATATCGATCACAAACCTGTGGTCCGCCGCAGATCCAGTGTGGGAGCGGGCTTGCTCGCGAAAGCGGTTTGACTGTTAAGACACAATTTTGTCTTTTTCAGAAAAACTTCAAGCGGGGTATTGACTTAGCTTCGGTACCTGCGTAAATTTCGCGGCCTCGGAGATGCAAACGGGTGATTAGCTCAGCTGGGAGAGCGTCTGCCTTACAAGCAGAATGTCGGCGGTTCGATCCCGTCATCACCCACCACTTCCGAGAGTCTTGCGAAAGCAAGATGGAAGCTTTTAAAAGCCTCCACCGACGCGCAGCGGTAGTTCAGTCGGTTAGAATACCGGCCTGTCACGCCGGGGGTCGCGGGTTCGAGTCCCGTCCGCTGCGCCATATTTTCCGAGTCAGGTTTACCTGCCTCGAGATTGAAAAGCCTCGAAGCTTTCCAGTCAGACGAGTTACTTGGGCGAAAGTCCAAAGCGATACGCAGCGGTAGTTCAGTCGGTTAGAATACCGGCCTGTCACGCCGGGGGTCGCGGGTTCGAGTCCCGTCCGCTGCGCCATATCTGCCTCAAGGCCCACTGAACGCCTTGGAGCTACGAAGCAAGCTGCTGGTAAAGCCAGTGTCTGTTTCGAGTCGATAGCAAAGACCCTGGTCGAAAGACCGGGGTTTTTTGTGTCTGCGATTTGGCTTTTCCTCTCTCATGTCCTTCCCGCCCAACCTTTCTGCGCCCCAATTGCATAAAGGACTTGGTTCACAGCTCTGACATTAATTAGAATCACTCTCATTTACGATAACTCCTTGGCGCAGGGCTTCTTGAGATGAGTGATGTGGCGATGCCGAAGGAGCAAACCTTCCACGACTTGTACCGCGATCACCGTGGCTGGCTTGAAGGCTGGTTGAGAAGACGCATGGGCAATGGCTGTGATGCGGCGGACCTCAGTCAGGATACGTTCCTGCGTTTACTCGCCAGCTCTCAACGAATTGCTGATCTGCAAGAGCCCCGTGCCTATCTGCTGACCGTGGGCAAACGCCTGCTGAGTAATTTCTATAAACGACGAAGCCTCGAGCAGGCATATTTGACGGCGCTGGCGGCGTTGCCGGAAGACTGTGTGCCGTCGCCCGAGCAGCGCTGGTTGTTGCTCGAAACCCTGCAAGCCCTGGATGAACTGCTCGATGGATTGCCGGCGGCAGTGCGTAAGGCGTTTCTCTGCAGTCAGCTGGAAGGCTTGAACTATCAGCAAATCGCCGAGCGCCTGCGGGTATCGGAGCGCACGATCAAACGCTACATGGCGCAAGCCTATGAGCATTGTCTGTTGGTGGAGCTGTGAGCAGTTCAGCGCCCGATGCTCGTCAGGCCGTGCGAGCTGCCGCGCAGTGGCTCGCCTTGCTGGAATCTGGAAGTGCCAATGAGCAGGATCGTTCGAATCTGCAGCGTTGGCGCGACAGTTGCGTCAGTCACGAGCAGGCTTGGCAGAAGGCTCAAGCCTTGCGTCAGCGGTTTGCCGATCTGCCTTCAGCGTTGGCGCTCAAAAGTCTGGATCGCCCCGAGCCGGGTCGGCGTGTGGTGCTCAAGCGTGCATTGGGTGCGGTGGCGTTGGTGCCGGCGGCTTGGCTGATCAGCCGACAGTTGCCCCTGGATGTCTGGCGAGCCGATCTGCATACGGCCACCGGGGAGCGCAAACAGGTGCAGCTCGCTGATGGCAGTTCCTTGCAACTCAACACGGCCAGTGCCGTCGATGTGGATTTGCAGAGCCGTCGCTTGAGGCTGATTGAAGGCGAACTGTCGCTGAAGGTGCCAATCACATCACCGCTGACGATCCAAACGATGTTTGGACAAATCATCGTCAGCCAAAGCGAAGTCTGTGTTCGTCAGGAGGTGCGCGGTTGCCGCGTGTCGGTGTACAACGGTACCGTGCAATTGCAGCCCTTGCAGGGGGCGGCGTTGGCTTTGCGCAGTGGTCAACAAGTCAGTCTTCAAGCAACCGGTGTCGGGCCGATCAGCCCATTCGATGTGCTTGCGCCGGGTTGGCGAGAGGGCGTGCTGATGGCGAAAAACCAGCCGCTGGGAGATTTCCTGCGCGAACTCAGCACTTATCGACCGGGTGTGCTGCGTTGGGAGCCGGAGCTTGAAGCGTTGCGTGTCACCGGCAGTTTTCGTCTGGACGACACCGATCGCGTCCTCGCGTTGCTCGCGGCCAGCCTGCCGCTGGAGGTGCATTCACGTACCCGTTATTGGGTGACGTTGCTGCCGCGCAAAAATAGTGTGTGAAGCCTGTCCCCTTTTTTCGACTCGCTTGTCATTCAAGGCATGTGAACGAATCAAGAGAACTCTATCAATGCCCGCAGTAATACCTTGCTGTCCGCGCCCGGCTTCTTCCCGCCTGCGTCCGTTGTTGCGCTTGAGCCTGATGCTGGGCCTGAGTGCCAGTCCGTTATTCATCACTGCCAGTTGGGCCGAAGACAGTGCCCGGCGCAATTATCAGGTGCCTGCCGGCAGCCTGAGCGATGCGCTGACCCGCTTCGCCGGTCTGTCTGGCGTCAATCTCTCGGTCGACCCGGCGCTGGTGGGCAGTCGCACCAGTTCTGGTCTTTCCGGCGAGTTCGCGGTCGAGGAGGGCTTTGCCCGGCTGTTGCAGGGTTCCGGTCTGCAACTGCAACCGGTGGGCGAGCAGGCCTACATCCTGACTCCGGCGCCAGAAGGCAGCAGCCTGCAACTGGCCCCCACCTCGATTCTCGGTGCCACGGGCGGGGCGGACGGCGAGGTATATGCCGGCGGCCAAGTCGCGCGCCGCGGTTCGCAAGGCTTGCTAGGCTCGAAAGACTTCATGGAAACGCCGTTCAGCATGACCACCTACACCGGCGAGGCGGTCAAAAACCTGCAGGCTCGTACCTTGGGCGACTTGATCGCCAGTGATCCCTCGGTTCGCGCCACCAATCCGGCGGGTGGGCGTTATGAGCAGTTCACCATTCGCGGGCTCAGCCTGTTCAACAGTGATGTCGCCTACAACGGTCTCTACGGCGTCCTGCCGACCTATACGATCGACATGGAGATGGCCGACCGCGTCGACATCATCAAAGGCCCGAGCCAGCTCATCAACGGCATCTCGCCGCGGGGCAGTGTGGGTGGCGGGATCAACGTGGTGCCCAAGCGCGCGACCGACAAGCCCATCACTTCGTTTACCGGTAGCTACGCTTCCGACAGCCAGGTCGGCGGTGCGGTGGATGTCGGTCGGCGCTTTGGTGAAGACAACAAGTTCGGTATTCGTTTTAACGGCGTGAAGCAGTCCGGCGACACAGAATGGGATCACCAGAGTGTCGACCGCGAGATGGCTGTGCTGGGCCTGGATTTTCGCGGTGAGCGCCTGCGACTCTCGACGGACATCGGGCGCACCGAGCGTGATACCGATGCCCCGCAGGAACGCGTGCAGGTCGGCGCCAATGCCAAGGTGCCGAATGCGAACGATGTGCGCGACAACTATGCGCAACCCTGGAGCAAGGCGAGCACCAACGACACTTTCGGAGCGGTGAACGGCGAATTCGATGTCAGCGATTCGGTCATGCTGTACGGCGGCGTGGGCGCGCGTAAAAGCAATCATGACTTCCTCCGGCATGCCGTTGCGGTCACCAATGATGCTGGCGATTTCAGCGTTCAGCCGCGTGACTTCACCCGTGACGAAAATGTCCGGACGGCAACGGCGGGGGTGCGCAACTGGTTTCATACCGGCCCGGTAAGCCATGAGGTCAATCTGGCCGCCAGCTATTTCTACATGGACTTCGAAAATGGCGGCGCCCGTTATGCGGCGGCCCGCAGCAACCTCTACGACCCCGTGGAAACACCAACGCCTGTAAGACCCACTCGACTCGATTCGAAGGTCTACACCGAGAACCGCTTCAGCGGCGTGGCGTTGTCCGACACTCTGGGCTTCTTCGATGACCGGCTGTTGCTGACCCTCGGCGCCCGCTGGCAGCGCGTGAAGGTTGAGGACTGGACGGATGATGTCAAAGGCGCCACGGCCTACGATGAGGAAAAGGTTTCGCCGTCGGGCGGCATCCTGTTTAAGGCAACCGATAAGCTGTCGCTGTATGCCAACTACATGGAAGGCCTGAGCCAGGGCAAGATCGCGCCGTCGACCTCTGTGAACGAGGACGAGATATTCCCGCCATTCATCAGCCGGCAGGTCGAGGTCGGCGCCAAGTATGACGCGGGTGCGTTCGCCGTGACTGCCGCGGTGTTCCGGATCAAGCAGCCGGCCTATGAGACCAACGCCACGACGCGGGTTTTCGGCCCGAACGGCAAGCGCGAGAATACGGGCGTGGAGCTGAGTGTGTTCGGTGAACCGCTCGATGGTTTCCGCCTGCTCGGCGGTGTCATGTACATCGACAGTGAGTTGAGCGACACCACCAATGGCACCTTTGACGGCAACCGGGCACCGGCCACGCCGAAATACAACGTCAACCTGGGCGCCGAGTGGGACGTGCCGACCATACAGGGCCTGACCCTGACCAGTCGCGGCCTCTACTCCAGCTCGCAGTATCTGGACCAGTCCAACAACAAGGAAATCGACTCCTGGGAGCGTTTCGACGTGGGTGCCCGCTACGCATTCAAGGTCGACGAAAAGAACATCACCCTGCGTGCCAATGTCGAGAACGTGGCGGATAAACGCTACTGGAGTTCGGCCGGGGCCTCGGATGACAGCGAGCCTGGCTTGACGCTTGCGACCCCGCGCACCTACCTCCTTTCGGCGACGGTCGACTTCTGAGTGAACCGCTTTACGTAGGAGCCAGGCTTGCCGGCGAAGGCGCGCTTGATGACGCCTTCGCTGGCACCTTTTCACCTCTCTCGGTCAGTATCCGAACTTGTCCCGCAATCCGTAATACCAGGCGCCCAACGCAGCGAACGGTGTACGCAGCAATTGCCCGCCGGGGAACGGGTAGTGGGGCAGGTCGGCAAAGGCGTCGAAGCGCTCGGCCTGGCCGCGCAATGCTTCGGCCAGCACTTTGCCCGCCAGGTGCGTATACGTCACGCCATGGCCGCTGCAACCCTGGGAATAGTAGATGTTGTCGCCCAGTCGTCCGACTTGGGGAAGGCGCGATAGCGTCAGCAGAAAATTGCCGGTCCAGGCGTAATCGATTTTCACGTCTTTGAGCTGTGGGAAGGCCTTGAGCATCTTCGGTCGAATGATCGCCTCGATGTTCGCCGGATCTCGGGCGCCATAGACCACACCGCCGCCGAAAATCAGGCGTTTGTCTGCGCTCAGGCGGTAGTAGTCGAGCAGGTAGTTACAGTCTTCGACGCAGTAGTCCTGAGGCAACAGGCGCTTGGCCAATTCCTCGCCCAAGGGTTCGGTGGCGACCACTTGAGTCCCGCAGGGCATCGACTTCGCCGCCAGCTCCGGCACCAGATTGCCGATGTACGCGTTGCCGGCGACGATGATGAATTTGGCCCTGACCTTGCCCTGAGGCGTATGCACCACCGGATTGGCGCCGCGCTCGATGCGCACCGCTGGCGACTGCTCGTAAATAGTGCCGCCCAGCGACTCCACGGCGGCTGCTTCGCCCAAGACAAGATTGAGCGGATGAATATGCCCGCCGCTCATGTCGAGCATGCCGCCGACGTATTGATCGCAAGCCACTACTTCACGGATGCGTCGCTGATCCAATAGCTCAAGTTGCGTGTGACCGAAGCGCTCCCACAGGCGCTTCTGGGATTCCAGATGGCCCATCTGCTTGGCGGTAATGGCGGCGAATACACCGCCGTCCTTCAAGTCGCACTGGATGTTGTATTTGGCCACCCGCTCACGAATGATCCGTCCACCCTCAAACGCCATTTGCCCCAGCAGCTGAGCTTGCTTGGGGCCGACACTGCGCTCGATCACATCGATATCACGGCTGTAGCTGTTAACGATCTGGCCACCGTTGCGCCCCGATGCGCCAAAACCCACTTTGGCCGCTTCCAGGACCGTTACCCGAAAACCGTTCTCCAGCAGAAACAGGGCAGAGGACAGGCCGGTATAACCAGCACCGATGACACAGACATCAGTCTCTACATCATCCTGCAAGGCCGGGCGCGGCGGCGCTCCATTAGCCGATGCGGCGTAATAGGACTCTGGGTAGGGAGTGTTCGCCATCCTGCAGCCTCTGTTTAATATATTTTACGAGTGCATCGATCCTACCCGAGTTAAAAAACGACCGCCAGCCAGCGGAAAATCTTCTTTGCCACAGCAAAATTAAATATTTTGCATATTCATAGGGTTAGGTGAAAAAAAGGTGTTGACACCCCTCCGGAATTCCGTAGAATGCCGCCTCACAGCAGGCACGTAGCTCAGTTGGTTAGAGCACCACCTTGACATGGTGGGGGTCGTTGGTTCGAGTCCAATCGCGCCTACCAAACAAAATCCGCTCTGCTGGGCGGTCTAGAAGGGCTCACCGAAAGGTGGGCCCTTTTTTGTTGTCTGCGATTTGCAAAACTCTGCAAGGATAGTTTCTGAACTAACACACCCATAACCGTCTACATTGCAGGGGGCATCCCCTTTCTGAGAGAACGGATATGTTTAGATCTCGCTCGTTGATTGCCGCTATGACGTGTCTTGCCTTGGCGTCCGCTTCAATGACTGCATTGGCCGACCCGGGAAACGGGAAGGGCCAGGGAAGCGGCAAGGGAAATCCACAAAACACTCAGGGCCATGGCAACCCCAGCCAAGGAAACAAAGGCAAAGGTTCAGGGGGTGACGATTGGAGTCACGGCCCGAGCATCAATCACGGAAGTGTTATTGGAATCGTGGGTGGTTATCGCGACTACTGGAGCCCCGGGCCCGCCTTGCCACCCGGTATTCAAAAAAATCTCGCACGCGGAAAACCGCTACCGCCGGGGATCGCCAAGAAACTTGATGGCCGATTGCTCGGCAGGCTTCCACACTACGATGGCTACGAGTGGCGGCAGGCGGGAACTGACTTGATATTGGTGGCCATTGCTACCGGGATCATCTACGAGGTTCTCAATGGCGCATTCGATTGAAGTGAAAATGACAAAGTCCAATCGCGCCCTCGCTGCATAACGACCAGTAAAACTATGGGAAGCAATGTGCATTGTTCGATAACTGCACATTGCCTGCCCGTTGGTCGTTGACCTTTGAACTGTGTGGGGCCGAAAGGGTCAATTACTCCGTGCAATATCAACCTCACGGAACCCACCCATGTTATTAAAAAACAAGAGTTTTGCCGCTGTCATGTCATGCGTGATGATGCTTGCAGCCGCCCCATTATTGCCCGCTGACCTGTCCATCATGAGTTCCGCCTACGCGAAAGGTGGTGGTGGTGGTGGTGGTGGTGGTGGTGGTGGTGGTAACGGCGGCGGAAATGGTGGTGGTAACGGTGGTGGCAATGGCGGTGGTAACGGCGGTGGCCACGGTGGTTCCGGGCATTCCGGCGGCGTCAGCAATGGCCACGGCAATGGCTTGAGCAGTGATCACGCAGGTAAAGCTGTCCGCGACCGTGGTATCAGTGGCAATCACTACGGTAGCGATCGTAATGGCGATAGCGGCCATGGTTCCGTGACTTCGGGCATTGCGAATTCCCGGGATACGCGAGGAGTGACGAAAGCCTCTGCCATTTCGGCCTCTACGCCTGGTGATCACAACACGAAGGGGTTGAGTAAGGCTCGCACTTCGACTTCAAAAAGAACGGATTAAGTCCAACGTTCTCAAAAGCCGGGTATCCCATCAGGAGCCCGGCTTTTTTGCGCCCGCTATTTGCCAATAGAGTCTGACGTTAAACAACCGGCGATGGGTCGCCCTGATGTGCGGGTAATCAGCAGAGCCGGGTGCGTGGGCAAATCATCCTCCGATGAACTACTACTGTAGGGCTGTTTCAACTTCGTCTATTAGGAGTATGTCGATGCTGGCTCACTGGTTTCTGGCGGCGATTCATCTCTTGGCCTTTGCGCTGGGCTTCTGGGCGGTACTGACTCGTGGTACGGCTTTACGTCGTCTGACTGCCGGGGTGGGGGAGGCGCGCAGCGTTTTGGTTGCGGATAATCTGTGGGGGATCTCTGCAGTCATTCTTTTGGTCACGGGTGGAATACGAGCCTTTGGCGGGTACGAAAAAGGTACTGATTACTATCTCCACCAACCGCTGTTTCATCTCAAGATGACGCTCTTCGTCCTTATCCTGTTGCTTGAAATTGCGCCGATGGTGACGCTGATCAAATGGCGGATTGCGCTGGGGCGTGGGGCGGCTATCGATACTGGGCGCGCAACGCTGTTTGCCCGTATCAGTCATATCGAAGCGCTACTGCTGGTGCTGATGGTCGTGGCTGCCGCGGGCATGGTACGTGGGGTAACGTTTGGTTAGCCGGGAAGGAAGACGACCTTTCTCGCAGCAAATCCGAAACGTCTGACAGTCAGGTATGGGGCGAGGGCGGTAGTATCGGCTCCACATTGTGAAGGCATAGCAAAGAGAGGCTGGGCGGAGAGCGATGCGGTGCTTGAATCTTTAGCCAGCCGTTATTCGAGGTTGAATGGGCTGGCTACTGACCACAGCAGGATTCAGGGTGTTTGCGGCTTGTCTGGGGCGGTCAGGCCAGCCTGAATACGTTGATAAATTTCTTCGCGATGCACCGCAACGTCTTTCGGGGCGTTGATGCCAATCCTGACTTGCTGGCCGCTAACGCCCAGAATGGTGATCGTTATGTTGTCACCGATGTTTATGCTTTCACCGACTTTGCGGGTGAGTATCAGCATGGTTTTCTCCTTGATTGCTTGTAGGGCACCTGATTCGGACAGTGCAGAGGTCGGTATAGGTATAGATTAGTGCGAAGTCTCGCAGTTTGGGTGCCTCTTTCTGACGCGCAGATGCTGCATTAATTCCCAAGGCGTAACTATACAGAGGCCGCAACCATCATTCTCGTTGTTTTGCGCCCATTTTGCGGCGCTCGAACAGGATCCATGAGTGTTAAAATCGCCGCTTTCAGCATTCAGAGGGAAGCGTTGTGCGCAAAATGGCCTTGGTAATCGCAGTATTGACGTTGGTCGGGTGCGATGAGGGTAAGGGGGTTAGCGCGCAAAAGCCGCAACCGACAGTCGCTTCCGCACCCGCGGCGACAACCGGTCCGCAATGGGACGTCGAGGTACGCGGCGAAACCCCCCAGGCGGTCAGCGACCTGAGCGGCTGGTTGATTGAGCATAGCTTCGTTTCCAGCGTCATCAGGGAGAACGGAAAGGTTCGTATCCTGATAGGACCGTTTAATTCGAAAACCGAGGCAGAAGCCAAACAAGCCGAAGTGACGGCAGCGCTCACTCGGGCGAAAAAAAGGAACATCGAGTCGCTGGTCGTTGAGCACCCGACGGCTCAGTAACCAAAAGCGGCGGTTAGAAACGAAAAAAGCCTGGGGTGTAATGCCCCAGGCCTTTGTGTCTTCAGCGGCCGGTCAGCCGCAGGTTTTCATGTCTACCGGGCCGACAAACTCGTTGCCGCGCCCCATCACGCACGCCACGCTCTGGTTGCGCTGACGTTCCCATGCCTGTACCGGATAGGTCTTGTTCCAGGCTTCATACAATTGCCGATCCTGTTTTGACAGGCGCAAGCCGTACTGCTTGCTCATGTAGAAGTAAGTCCGGGCGATCATGCCGCGAATGGAAGGGCGGGGCATGACCTTCTTCGCCTTGAAGTCGACCTGTGTCAGGCACGAACCGTATTGACCGGTTTGCACCGGCAACCAACCGAAGCTGAAGTTGCTGCGATCGCCATTCACCTCGCCGATGCTCGGCACCAGATTGTGCAGATCGGCCTCGGCTTTCTGATAGGTCGGGTCATACCGCGTGCAGTTCTTGCGACCACCTTGTTGCCAGCATTCGCGCTGATGGCCGATCTGCCAGGCCGGGACAATGTGCTCCCACTCGATGCGCGAGGCGCGTTTGGCATTTTTACGCGGCACATAACCGCAGGCAGCGAGGTCGATACGGTTGCCAGTGTATTTGCAGCCGCAATAAAACTCGGTGGATTGCGGTGCATATAACTTCCACGCGACTTTCTTGGCTTCGTTGAAGGTGCGTGGGGCGCCAGCCTGGGCGCCGAGGGCGATGAACAGAAGCAGTAAAGCAAACCATCGGACACTCATTGACTCAATCTTCCTTCGGTACAACCCAGAAAATCTGCACACCGCCATCGTCGCGATGGGCGAGGGTGACGTTGTCGTTCTCGTCGATTTCTTCGAGCAAGCGTTCCCACTCATCCACGGGTTCATCCGGAAGACGAAAGATCAGTGCTGCTTTGGCTTTCTGGGCGGTGGGGGAATTGATGATTTTCTGAACGCGCATACCCAGGCGTTCATAGGTGTCAGGAGAGACAGAGGTAGTGGCCACGGAATTATCCTTATTAAGCTGTACGTGCATACAGTATTTAACTGTAAGCATTTTCGCAACTGCTTAAAATTCAAGAAAATCCTCTGACAGTAGTTTTTTCCGTTTGGTGTAGGACGGTGGGATTTTTTTTATCGGAAAAGTCGTGAACCACTCACCAAGGTTGGCGAGTGGTGACAACGGTGCCCGACCCGGAACAGGTCGGGCGAGGGCGAATCAGTATTCCCAGAACATCCGTTGCAGCTCTTTGCTGTCGTTGGTCTTGGTCAGCGCGACCATGGCCAGGATGCGGGCTTTTTGCGGGTTCAGGTCGTGCGCCACAACCCAGTCGTACTTGTCGTCAGGCTGTTCGGCGTTACGCAGTACGAAACCACCGGCATTGACGTGGGAAGAACGAATGATGTGTACGCCGTCCTTGCGCAGGGCTTGCAGGGAGGGAACCACTCGAGACGAGACCGAGCCATTGCCGGTGCCGGCATGGATGATAGCTTTGGCGCCCGATTGAGCCAGGGCTTTGTAGGCGGTGTCGCTGACGTTGCCGTAGGAGTAGGCAATTTCGACGTCAGGCAGGCTCTTGATGGTTTTGATGTCGAATTCCGAATCCATGGTGTGGCGCTTGGCTGGCAAGCGGAACCAGTAGGATTTGCCTTCGACCACCATGCCCAGTGGGCCCCAGGCACTTTTGAACGCCTCGGTCTTGATGTTGATCATTTTGCTGACGTCGCGACCCGACTGGATTTCATCGTTCATGGTCACCAGTACGCCTTTGCCGCGCGCGTCTTTGCTGCTGGCCACGGCGACGGCGTTGTACAGGTTCAGCATGCCGTCGGCCGACATGGCGGTACCAGGGCGCATGGAGCCGACGACGATGATCGGCTTGTCGGTTTTTTCCACCAGGTTGAGGAAGTAAGCGGTTTCTTCCAGGGTGTCGGTGCCGTGGGTGATGACAATGCCATCGACGTCATTGCTGTCGGCCAGTTCGGCCACCCGACGGCCCAGTTGCAGCAGGTTGTCGTTGGTGATGCTTTCGGAGGCGATCTGCATGACCTGTTCGCCGCGAACGTTGGCCAATTGGCTCAGTTCCGGAACCCCTGCGATCAACTGTTCGATACCGACTTTCGCCGCTTGATAGGTGGCGCTATTTGCAGCGCTGGCTCCCGCGCCAGCAATGGTGCCGCCGGTGGCCAGGATCACCACGTTCGCCAGTTTCTGTTGGGTTTCGACTTCTTTTGCCTGAAGGGCGGAGGGCAGAAGCAATAGCAGGGCCAAAGCGCCCGGAATAAAAGTGTTGAAGGCAGATTTCATTATTGTTTTCTCTCGTAGTGAAACGGTGCGGATGCAGGTTCATCTAGACACGGCCCCAAGCAGATCTGAACGCCAGGGGTGTAGGAGAAGAGCAGGATCTGTACCAGTCCAACATTGGAGGTGAAGATCTTTTAACCTTCTAATTTTTATAGGAATTATTGAAAAGCACGGAATGATCTTCGCGCTTTCTCGTCCGGGTTTCCGAACATGTGTGATTTTTTTGTTCGGCTCTCCGACCTCCATTGAGAAAATCGCCTTGCCAAATCGGAAATCAGTGCTAAAGAAACTCCCGCGCAGGTCGATGCTCCTTTAAAGGAATCTTTCTCCAGGAGTTCACATGTCGTTTACTGTCGGTTTTCCAAATACAGGCGCCATCACTATCGCGGGCAAGTCCCCGGCGACCATCAATGCCTTGAGTGAAGCGACGTCCGACGCCTCGGCCCAAGCGCTGGGTGAAGAGGCGGGTAGTGACAACCAGGTCAGAACCGGTGGCGGCGCGCAGACTCAGGGCGAAAGCAAATCCGAAAAAAGCAGCAATCAAAGTATTGCGGTGCAGGTACTGCTCAAACGCATGCAGGAACTTCAGCAGCAACTGCGCGAACAGCAGCAGCAACTGGCGGCCGCTCAGGCAGCGAATTATCCGACCCCGGAAGCCAAAGCCATCGCTGTCATGTCGATTCAGGGGCAAATCGCCGATACCAGTGGTGCGCTCGCTCAAGTGACGGGCAATCTGGTGAAAGAGCTGGCCAAGGGTTCCAGCAGTGGCAATCTGGTAAGCACCACGGCGTGAGAAAAAAGGTTGGCTTTTGCCAATCGAGACACAAAACGGGTCGTTGACAAATCTCCATAGGGTTCGCATAGTTCGGTCTACGCAAACGTTTGCGCGGTCGCCTTTGATGGCTTGATCCCGTAAGGGCAGGGTCCAGCGCAAGCGTTGCTCAGAATAATCATAAGATCGGAGTGAACCCATGAAGCTGCCATTCGCTGGACGTCTTCTCGCTGTCGCAATGCTGGCTGCCGCATCCGCCGCATTGCCCGTCTCTTCGGCTTTCGCCGAAACCCCTGAAAAACCTAAAGTCGCACTGGTCATGAAATCCCTGGCCAACGAATTCTTCCTGACCATGGAAGACGGCGCCAAGGCCTACCAGAAAGACCACTCCGGCGACTTCGAGCTGATCTCCAACGGCATCAAGGACGAAACGGACACGGCCGGCCAAACGCGCATCGTCGAGCAAATGATTTTGTCCAAGGTCAACGCATTGGTCATTGCACCAGCAGATTCAAAGGCCATGGTTCCGGTCATCAAGAAAGCAGTCGATGCCGGCATCACCGTGATCAACATCGATAACCAGCTGGACCCGACCGTGGTCAAAAGCAAAAACATCACCGTTCCGTTCGTAGGCCCGGACAACCGCAAAGGCGCGCGTCTGGTGGGTGAGTACCTGGCCAAGCAACTGAAGGCCGGTGACGAAGTCGGCATCATCGAAGGCGTTTCCACCACCACCAATGCCCAGCAGCGCACGGCGGGCTTCAAGGATGCGATGGAGGCGGCGCAGATCAAAGTCGTGTCCCTGCAGTCCGGCGATTGGGAAATCGACAAGGGCGGCAAGGTTGCCTCGTCGATGCTCAGCGAATACCCGAACATCAAGGCCCTGTTGGCCGGCAACGACAGCATGGCCGTCGGCGCAGTATCTGCCGTGCGCGCGGCGGGCAAGGCCGGCAAGGTGCAAGTGGTCGGTTACGACAACATCAACGCCATCAAGCCAATGCTCAAGGATGGCCGCGTCCTGGCCACCGCCGACCAGTTTGCTGCCCGGCAAGCGGTGTTCGGCATCGAGACTGCGCTGAAAATCATCAAGGGCGAGACAGTCGATAGCGGCGTCAATGGCGTCATCGAAACTCCGGTAGTGCTGGTTACCAAGTAGTCCTTCTGGCGACACAACGGTGCTCGCCTCTTGGGGCGAGCACATGGAGAGTTTTTATGTCCTTTTGCGCCCCGAACGCTGTCCTCTCGGTCAGCGGTATCGGTAAAACCTATGCCCAACCCGTCCTCACCGGTATCGACCTGACGCTGATGCGCGGTGAAGTGCTGGCGCTGACCGGCGAGAATGGTGCCGGCAAAAGCACGCTGTCGAAAATCATTGGCGGACTGGTCACGCCGACCACCGGCCAGATGCAGTTCCAGGGGCAGGACTACCGTCCCGGCAGCCGGAGCCAGGCCGAAGAGCTGGGCATCCGCATGGTCATGCAAGAACTCAATCTGTTGCCGACGTTGTCGGTGGCGGAAAACCTGTTTCTCGACAACCTGCCTAGCCACGGCGGCTGGATCAGCCGCAAGCAGCTGCGCAAGGCGGCGATCGAGGCCATGGCCCAGGTCGGCTTGGACGCCATCGATCCAGATACGTTGGTTGGCGAACTGGGAATCGGCCATCAGCAAATGGTCGAGATCGCCCGCAACCTGATCGGCGATTGCCACGTGCTGATCCTCGACGAGCCGACAGCAATGCTCACGGCCCGTGAAGTCGAAATGCTGTTCGAGCAGATCACTCGTCTGCAGGCTCGCGGCGTGTCGATCATCTACATTTCCCACCGCCTCGAAGAACTGGCAAGGGTGGCCCAGCGCATTGCGGTATTGCGCGACGGCAACCTGGTCTGTGTCGAGCCGATGGCCAATTACAACAGCGAGCAACTGGTCACCCTGATGGTCGGCCGTGAATTGGGCGAGCACATCGACATGGGGCCGCGCAAGATTGGCGCGCCGGCCTTGACGGTCAAAGGGCTGACCCGTTCCGATAAGGTTCGCGACGTGTCCTTCCAGGTGCGCGCCGGTGAAATTTACGGGATTTCCGGTTTGATCGGGGCAGGGCGCACCGAGTTACTGCGCCTGATCTTCGGTGCCGATACAGCCGACAGCGGCACCGTCGCGCTGGGGGCGTCGGCTCAGGTGGTGAGTATTCGTTCGCCGGCCGACGCGGTCGGTCACGGCATCGCCCTGATCACCGAAGATCGCAAGGGCGAAGGCCTGCTGCTGACGCAATCGATCAGCGCCAATATTGCCTTGGGCAATATGCCGGTGATTTCCAGCGGTGGCTTCGTCAATAACGGTGACGAGATGTCTCTGGCCCAGCGTCAGATCAACGCCATGCGCATTCGCAGTTCCAGCCCGACGCAATTGGTCTCGGAACTGTCCGGCGGGAATCAGCAGAAAGTCGTGATCGGCCGCTGGCTCGAGCGCGACTGCACGGTGATGCTGTTCGACGAGCCGACCCGTGGCATCGACGTCGGCGCCAAGTTCGATATTTACGCACTACTCGGTGAGTTGACCCGTCAGGGCAAAGCGCTGGTAGTGGTGTCCAGCGACCTGCGCGAACTGATGCTGATCTGCGATCGCATCGGTGTGTTGTCGGCAGGGCGTCTGATCGACACTTTTGAGCGTGACAGCTGGACCCAGGATGATTTGCTTGCCGCGGCTTTCGCCGGCTACCAAAAACGTGATGCGTTGCTCAACGAAGTAGCGCCTAGGGATCTTCCATGAATACTGCATCTTTGGCCGGCAAACGTAGTGGCAACTTTTACGGCCTCGGCACTTATCTGGGCCTGGCCGGTGCCTTGCTGGCAATGGTCGCGCTGTTCTCGGTCCTGAGCAGCCACTTCCTGTCTTACGACACCTTCAGCACCCTGGCCAACCAGATTCCCGATTTGATGGTGCTGGCGGTCGGCATGACCTTCGTATTGATCATCGGCGGTATCGACTTGTCGGTGGGGTCGGTGCTGGCGCTTGCGGCCTCGGCAGTCAGCGTGGCGATTCTCGGTTGGGGCTGGAGCGTCTTGCCTGCGGCCTTGCTCGGCATGGCGGTAGCGGCATTGGCCGGGACTATCACCGGCTCGATCACCGTGGCATGGCGGATTCCGTCGTTCATCGTGTCCCTCGGCGTGCTGGAGATGGCGCGGGGTCTGGCGTATCAGATGACCGGTTCGCGCACTGCCTACATCGGTGATGCCTTCGCTTGGCTGTCCAACCCGATCGCATTCGGCATCTCGCCGTCATTCATCATTGCCTTGCTGATTATCTTCATCGCCCAGGCCGTGCTGACGCGTACCGTGTTCGGTCGTTACCTGATCGGCATCGGCACCAACGAAGAGGCGGTGCGTCTGGCGGGGATCAATCCGAAGCCCTACAAAATCCTGGTGTTCAGCCTGATGGGGCTGCTGGCCGGTATCGCTGCGTTGTTTCAGATTTCGCGCCTGGAAGCGGCGGACCCGAATGCTGGCTCCGGTCTGGAGCTGCAGGTGATCGCCGCGGTCGTGATCGGCGGCACCAGCCTGATGGGCGGGCGCGGCTCGGTCATCAGCACATTCTTCGGCGTCCTGATCATCTCCGTACTGGCGGCCGGTCTGGCGCAGATCGGCGCGACCGAACCGACCAAACGCATCATCACCGGTGCGGTGATCGTGGTGGCGGTGGTGCTTGATACTTATCGCAGTCAGCGCGCAAGCCGGCGGACCTGAGTCATGGCAACAATCAAGGATGTAGCGGCACTCGCGGGTATTTCCTACACCACGGTTTCCCACGTGGTGAACAAGACGCGGCCGGTCAGTGAGGAAGTACGGATCAAGGTCGAGGCGGCGATCAAAAGCCTCGACTACGTGCCCAGCGCCGTGGCTCGGTCATTGAAAGCGAAAACCACCGCGACCATCGGCCTGCTGGTGCCCAACAGCCTCAACCCGTACTTCGCCGAGTTGGCCCGTGGCATCGAGGATTACTGCGAGCGCAATGGCTATTGCGTCATCCTCTGCAACTCCGACGACAACCCGGACAAGCAACGCAGCTACCTTCGCGTGTTGCTGGAAAAACGCATTGACGGCTTGATCGTTGCCTCGGCCGGTGGTGACAGCGGCCTGGCCGAAGGTCTGGCGGGTGTGCGTACCCCAATGGTGATCGTCGACCGTGGGCTCGAAGGTCTCGATGCCGATCTGGTGCGCATCGATCACGAATATGGCGCTTATCTGGCGACCCGGCATTTGTTGGATCTGGGGCACCGGGACATCGCCACGATTGGTGGGCCGGCGAGTACCAGCGTGGCGCAGATGCGTCTGGCCGGTTATTGCCGCGCCTTGAAAGAGGCGGGTGTCGAAGTGCCGCGCGAGCGCATGCTGGAAAGCGACTTCACCAGTACCGGCGGTTACAACGCCGCCGCGATCCTGCTGGAAAAGAACCCGCCCAGCGCAATCTTCGCTGGCAACGACATGATTGGCATCGGTGTGTTGCGCGCCGCCGCCGAGCGTAATATTCGTGTGCCCACCGAGTTGTCGGTGATCGGCTTCGACGATATCCAGATGAGCCGTTACGTCTATCCGGCGCTGACTACCGTGGGCCAGTCGATCCTGCAGCTTGGCGAGATGGCGGCCGAAGTGCTGTTGCGCAGGATTGCCACGCCGGGTCTGGCGACCGATCAGCGCATCGTGACGCCCAGCATTGTCCTGCGAGAATCGACTGCGCCGCTGGCCAGCGCATTCGCCCACTTTCGTTGAAAACAGAAAGTCGCTGAAACCAAAAGCACCGCAGAAACAGAATTGACGAGTGATGTATGCCAGCAAAAGTAGTGGTAATAGGCAGCCTGAACATGGACCTGGTAACCCGGGCGCCACGGCTGCCTCGTGGTGGTGAAACGCTGATTGGCCAATCGTTTGCCACGGTTTCCGGCGGCAAGGGCGCGAACCAGGCCGTGGCCGCGGCACGGCTGGGGGCGCAGGTGTCGATGGTCGGTTGTGTCGGCAGCGACGCCTATGGCGAAGCACTGCGCGGGGCATTGTTGGCCGAGCAGATCGATTGCCAGGCGGTCAGCACGGTCGAAGATTCCAGCGGCGTGGCGTTGATCGTGGTCGATGACAATAGTCAGAACGCGATCGTGATTGTTGCCGGTGCCAACGGCGCGCTCACGCCCGAAGTGATCGACCGTTTCGACGCGGTGTTACAAGCGGCGGATGTCATTATCTGTCAGCTGGAAGTGCCGGATGCCACGGTCGGCCATGCTCTGAAGCGCGGTCGTGAGCTGGGTAAAACCGTGATTCTCAATCCGGCGCCGGCCAGTCGCCCGCTGCCGGCGGATTGGTATGCGGCCATCGATTACCTGATACCCAACGAAAGCGAAGCCTCGGCCTTGAGCGGTTTGCCGGTGGATACCCTGAGCACCGCCGAAACCGCCGCGGCCCGCTTGATCGCCATGGGCGCCGGCAAAGTGATCATCACCCTGGGTTCTCAAGGATCACTGTTCGCCGATGGCAAACGCTTCGAGCATTTCCCGGCACCGAAAGTGAAGGCGGTCGACACCACCGCGGCCGGCGACACGTTCGTCGGTGGTTTCGCAGCAGCCTTGGCGGCCGGCAAAAGCGAGGCCGATGCGATCCGTTTCGGCCAGGTCGCCGCAGCGCTGTCGGTCACCCGGGCTGGTGCGCAACCTTCGATTCCCACCTTGCCCGACGTACAGGCCTTTAAAGCACCATGAAAAAGACTCCTTTGCTCAACGTCGCGCTGTCGCGGCTGATCGCTTCCCTGGGCCATGGCGACACGGTGGTGATCGGCGATGCCGGCCTGCCGGTTCCGCCCGGCGTCGAATTGATCGACCTGGCCTTGACCCACGGGATTCCGGATTTCGTCAGTACCTTGAAGGTTGTGCTCAGCGAAATGCAGGTCGAAAGCCATGTGCTGGCCCATGAGATTCTGGACAAAAAACCGTCGGCCTTGAGCGCGCTGGACGAACTGTATGCCGAAGGTGCGCTGGGCCGGCGCGAACTGCTCAGTCATGACCAATTCAAAGTACTCAGCCGACAAGCACGGGCGATTATTCGTACAGGCGAATGTCAGCCGTACTGCAACATCGTGCTGGTGGCTGGAGTAACGTTCTAACTTTCCGTTCTTCCCACGCACAAGGAGTGCGCTATGCACCGTTATGCTCAGAAACTGCACCACCTGCTCCGGAGTCTGCTGCTTTTGTCCCTGATTACCGCAACAAGCGCCCAAGCGGCGGAAAAGATCGACTTGATCATCGACACCGATCCGGGGGCCGATGATGTGGTCGCCTTGCTGTTTGCCCTGGCATCGCCGGAAGAACTGAACATTCGTGCGCTGACCACCGTTGCTGGCAACGTACGTCTGGACAAGACTTCGCGTAATGCGCGTCTGGCCCGCGAGTGGGCAGGGCGCGAAGAGGTGCCTGTTTACGCGGGCGCGCCGAAGCCAATGATGCGCACGCCGATCTATGCCGAGAACATTCACGGCAAGGAAGGCTTGTCGGGCGTCACGGTGCACGAACCGAAGAAAGGTCTGGCCGAAGGCAATGCGGTCAACTATCTGATCGATACCCTGAAAGCAGCCAAACCCCACAGCATCACCATCGCCATGCTCGGTCCACAGACCAACCTGGCGCTGGCGCTGATCCAGGAGCCTGAAATTGTTCAGGGCATCAAGGAAGTGGTGATCATGGGCGGGGCGCACTTCAACGGCGGCAACATCACCCCGGTGGCCGAATTCAACCTGTTCGCCGACCCTCAGGCTGCGGAAGTGGTGCTGAAAAGTGGCGTCAAACTGACCTACCTGCCGCTGGACGTGACCCACAAGATCCTGACCAGTGAAGCGCGCCTGAAGCAGATCGCCGCCCTGAACAACAATGCCAGCAAGCTGGTGGGCGATATTCTCAACGAGTACGTCAAAGGCGACATGGAGCACTACGGCATGTCGGGTGGCCCGGTGCATGACGCCACAGTCATCGCTTATCTGCTCAAGCCGGAGCTGTTCACTGGCCGTTCAGTCAACGTTGTGGTTGATAGTCGCGAAGGGCCGACCTTCGGTCAGACCATTGTCGACTGGTATGACGGCCTGAAAGCACCGAAAAATGCCTTCTGGGTCGAAAATGGCGACGCTCAGGGCTTCTTCGACCTGCTGACCCAGCGTTTGGCTCGCCTGAAGTAAGCTGTATACCCGCAGGTGCCAGCCTGCGGGTTTTTACAATCACTCGCTATCTGTCAGGCCCATAAAATCGGCGGGGTATCTCTCGAGTATCTGGGCGATGAATGTCTGTGCGGCTTGTGTCCCCAGTTCCTTGACTAGCAAATCGATACCAATGATTGCCAACTCTTCCGGGCTGCCCGGGCTGTAAGAGCTATGGCCTTGTGGCCACTTGGCTTTGATGTCGGCGTCGATGCTTACGGTGGTCATGATGGCGCTCGTGAAATCAGGATGTCTGAGTGTCGAGTTAACCATTTTGCGGAACGTTTGGCACTCCGACTTAGGCATGAGGGGAGGGCTATGCGACACTTGGTCTTTGATGAATTTTCAAGGACCGTGCTGTGCAGATCGATTTGAACACTCCTGACGGCTTGACCCTCGAAGCCGTGCGTCAGCTGCTGGCTTCTGCCAGCGATGATGAACACACTCAGTTGCGGGTTACCAAGGGCGGTATCGCCTATATTTCGTCGGGCACTGTGGGCGGCACGGACATCGACGGGTTGCTGTTTCGTCTGGAGACCTGGGCCAAGGGTTCCGGTTATGTCGGATTGGTCGCGGCCAGCGACGAGGTCTGGGTCATGCAGATTTTCAATGCGCTCAAGCAGAATTGGCCGAAACCGCCTTTTGACTACATCGACGTCTATTGAGCGTCGTTCATATTCAGTCACGATTGAGGGATGAACGGCGTACCGATGCTCAGGCACACTCGCCGCTATCCGGATCGAGGGCGAGGCGAAAGCCCGCCTTGAAACCAAACGCCAAAATGGCGGTCGCACGATCTCAGCTTAACTATTGAAAAAAGGAGGCTTCATGCCTTGGAAGCTCGCGTCATTGGGTACTTTGTTGGCCGCCACTCTATTGGCCGGTTGCAGCAGTACGTCCACCGAGTCGGCAAAGGACCCTGTGGCGACCGACACCGGCCACAGCCGTTGTGAAGCAAAGGCTGCCGAATTCACCATTGGCAAAAAGGCTTCGCCCCAATTGCTGGAGCAGGCACGTACCCGCGCAGGCGCGCAGAATGCCCGGTTCCTCAAGCCTGATGACATGGTGACCCTGGAGTACCGCTCCGATCGCCTGAACCTGAACACCGACAACAACCTGGTGGTCACCCGCGTCAACTGCGGCTGATTGCTTCAGGCTTTTGTTTCGCCCATAAAAAACCCCGTCACATGGACGGGGTTTTTTTAGTGCGGCAGAAAATTACTCTGCGCGGACTTGTGCAGCTTGCATACCCTTTTGGCCTTTCTCAGCCACGAAGGAAACGGTCTGGCCTTCTTTCAGGCTTTTGAAACCGTCGCTTTCGATAGCTTTGAAGTGTACGAACAGGTCGTCACCGCCACCTTGAGGAGTGATGAAGCCGAAGCCTTTTTCATCGTTGAACCATTTAACGGTGCCGGTTTGGCGATTAGACATGGTGTATCTCCAAGAAACATATATTTTCAGTAGTACTGTGCTGCTCAGGCCAACTGGGCACACCGGACTATCATAGTCGAAATGTTCGCTTTGGGAGCCCCCTGGGTGTGCTGTTTGCCCTGCAGTCACGTTTTCTTTGTTGCTTCGTGTGGCTGAAAGCCCCGGTTTAAAAGGCTTTCAGCTGAAAGTAAAGACAATAAAAAAAGCTGAAAAACCTTAAAAATTTGTACGAAAAAGCTAAATTTCATCACTTTTTATCGGCAGTGAGCCGGGTTAAAAGGACTTTTTTCTCACTTTTTCGCCGGTGCATTGGCCTTGCATTTGGCTATTTGACCCAGCGCTTTCTGTTGCAGCTCCGGGCTGGCCTTGTTATCCATCAGGGCCTGAATGTCGCCAGCCGGGTACGATTTGATCGCGTCGGCACCGCAAGCGCAGTGAGACTTTGCAGCTGCAGCGCCGATCTGCGGGGTGGCCGCTTGAGTGCACTGAGCCATGTATTTCTCGCGCTCGCCCTTTGGCCAATCGGCATGGGCAGCCAGCGGCAGCAACAGGACGACGGGTGCGACGATGGCGAATAAACGATTCAGACGCATGCTGGGATGCTCCTTTTGGGTCAATGTCTTGTTATCTGAGGGGTAAAGCGGGGTTCAAGTTCAGCACTCTGGCATAAAAATGCCTGATTTGCCCCCGCAGAAAACCTTGCCGCCGCGATGACCGTTCATCTGTGCTAGCATGCTTCGCTCGGGCGTTTGCAGGCTCCGGATGACCTTCAGTCCCGGCAGCGGCAGAGGCGCGAATAACCCTGATTTGAATCCCAGTCACTCTGGTTCGGTTTTCCGGTTGGCCGCAAGGCTCCTGCCGCTGTAAGGCAGGCGTTCGTTATTGAATGGCCTGGATCGGATCTTGTACTGGCTCATCCCAACCCACGTGACCTTTGGTAGGGGTCACCACTAGGAGAGGAGGCGCCATGCCAACTATTACTCTTCCCGACGGCAGTCAACGTTCATTCGATCACCCGGTTTCCGTAGCCGAGGTCGCCGCATCCATCGGTGCTGGTCTGGCCAAGGCCACCGTGGCCGGCAAGGTCAATGGCAAGCTGGTCGACGCCAGCGACATCATCGACAGCGATTCCTCGCTGCAAATCATTACGCCAAAGGATGAAGAGGGGCTGGAGATCATTCGCCACTCTTGCGCCCACCTGGTTGGCCACGCGGTCAAGCAGCTGTACCCGACGGCCAAGATGGTCATCGGTCCGGTCATCGACGAAGGCTTCTATTACGACATCGCCTTCGAGCGTCCTTTCACGCCTGACGACCTGGCCGCCATCGAACAGCGCATGCAACAGCTGATCGAGAAAGATTACGACGTCATCAAGAAAGTCACTCCGCGCGCCGAAGTGATCGAAGTGTTCAAGGCCCGCGGCGAAGACTACAAGCTGCGTCTGGTCGAGGACATGCCGAACGAGCAGGCCATGGGCCTGTACTATCACGAAGAATACGTCGACATGTGCCGCGGTCCGCACGTGCCGAACACGCGCTTCCTGAAATCCTTCAAGCTGACCAAGCTGTCCGGCGCCTACTGGCGTGGCGATGCCAAGAACGAGCAATTGCAGCGCGTTTACGGCACCGCATGGGCAGACAAGAAGCAACTGGCGGCTTACATCCAGCGCATCGAAGAAGCCGAGAAGCGCGATCACCGCAAGATCGGCAAGCGTCTGGGCCTGTTCCACACCCAGGAAGAGTCGCCGGGCATGGTGTTCTGGCACCCGAACGGCTGGACTCTGTACCAGGTGCTCGAGCAGTACATGCGCAAGGTTCAGCGCGACAACGGCTACCTGGAGATCAAAACTCCACAAGTCGTTGACCGCAGCCTGTGGGAGAAATCCGGGCACTGGGCCAACTACGCCGACAACATGTTCACCACGCAGTCGGAAAACCGCGATTACGCCATCAAGCCGATGAACTGCCCGTGCCACGTGCAGGTGTTCAATCAGGGCCTGAAAAGCTACCGCGAGCTGCCGATGCGTCTGGCCGAGTTCGGTGCCTGCCACCGTAACGAGCCGTCGGGTGCGCTGCACGGCATCATGCGCGTTCGCGCCTTCACTCAAGACGATGCTCACATCTTCTGTACTGAAGAGCAGATGCAGGCCGAATCCGCTGCGTTCATCAAGCTGACCATGGACGTTTATGCCGACTTCGGCTTCAAAGACGTCGAGATGAAGCTGTCCACTCGTCCGGAAAAACGCGTTGGTTCCGACGAGCTGTGGGATCGCGCCGAAGCTGCACTGGCTGCAGCCCTTGATAGCGCTGGCTTGCCGTACGATCTGCAGCCGGGCGAGGGTGCGTTCTACGGTCCGAAAATCGAATTCTCACTGAAAGATTGCCTCGGTCGCGTCTGGCAATGTGGTACCCTTCAGCTCGATTTTAACCTGCCTGTCCGTCTGGGAGCCGAATACGTCTCTGAAGACAACAGTCGCAAGCACCCGGTTATGTTGCACCGGGCGATCCTGGGTTCGTTCGAACGTTTCGTCGGAATCCTGATCGAGCACTACGAGGGTGCATTCCCCGCGTGGCTGGCTCCGACCCAGGCAGTGATCATGAATATCACTGATAAACAGGTTGATTTTGCCGCTGAGGTTGAAAAAACCCTCAATGAAAGCGGATTTCGTGCCAAGTCTGACTTGAGAAATGAAAAGATCGGCTTTAAAATCCGCGAGCATACTTTGCTCAAGGTTCCCTATCTCTTGGTTATCGGAGATCGGGAAGTCGAGATGCAGACTGTCGCTGTGCGTACTCGTGAAGGTGCTGACCTGGGCTCGATGCCCGTCGCCCAGTTCGCTGAGTTTCTCGCGCAAGCGGTTTCCCGGCGTGGTCGCCCAGATTCGGAGTAATTATTATTAAGCGTGAAATGAGACAAGATAAACGAGCTGCACCGAAAGCCCCGATCAACGAGAATATCTCGGCACGCGAGGTTCGGTTAATTGGAGCTGAAGGTGAACAGCTTGGGATTGTGTCAATTGAAGACGCGCTTCTTAAGGCTGAAGAGGCCAAACTGGATTTGGTGGAAATTTCCGCCGATGCAGTACCCCCTGTTTGCAAACTGATGGACTACGGCAAATCGATCTTCGAGAAGAAGAAGCAGATTGCCGCGGCCAAGAAAAACCAGAAGCAGATTCAGGTTAAAGAAATCAAGTTTCGTCCAGGGACGGAGGAAGGGGATTACCAGGTAAAACTGCGCAACCTGGTACGTTTCCTGAGTGATGGGGACAGGGCCAAGGTATCCTTGCGATTCCGCGGCCGTGAGATGGCCCACCAGGAGCTGGGGATGGAACTCCTCAAGCGAGTTGAAGGTGACTTGCTCGAGTACGGTTCGGTCGAACAGCATCCTAAGATGGAAGGACGCCAGCTGATCATGGTCATCGCCCCGAAAAAGAAGAAGTAATCAATAGGGCACGGCAGGCCTTCTGATTATGTTTATCAACTGAATGCGGAGTATCCGAACATGCCAAAAATGAAAACTAAAAGTGGTGCTGCTAAGCGGTTTTTGAAAACTGCTAACGGTATCAAGCACAAGCACGCTTTCAAGAGCCACATCCTGACTAAAATGTCGACCAAGCGTAAGCGTCAACTGCGCGGTAGCAGCTTGCTGCATCCGTCTGACGTGGCAAAAGTCGAGCGCATGCTGCGCCTTCGTTAATTTTAGTCAAGAATAGAGGAAGTAACTCATGGCTCGTGTAAAGCGTGGCGTCATTGCCCGTAAACGTCACAAAAAAATTCTGAAACTTGCTAAAGGCTACTACGGCGCTCGCTCGCGCGTATTCCGTGTTGCCAAGCAAGCGGTAATCAAGGCAGGCCAATACGCCTACCGTGACCGTCGTCAGAAAAAACGTCAGTTCCGCGCTCTGTGGATCGCTCGTATCAACGCTGGTGCACGTATCAACGGTCTGTCCTACAGCCGTTTCATCGCCGGCCTGAAAAAAGCGTCCATCGAGATCGACCGTAAGGTTCTGGCTGATCTGGCAGTGAACGAAAAAGCGGCGTTTGCTGCGATTGTCGAGAAAGCTAAAGCCACTTTGGCTTAAGTACCCCCGACAGTCACCCGGCCTCACCTCTGTGGGGCCAGGTGTTAAACGTCATAAATAGGGGAAGAGCCTTCAAGCTCTTCCCCTATTTTGTATCTGGAGTCTGTACATGGAAAACCTGGATGCGCTCGTCTCTCAAGCACTAGAGGCTGTGCAAAGCGCTGAAGATATCAATGCCCTGGAGCAAATCCGGGTTCACTACCTTGGCAAAAAGGGCGAATTGACTCAGGTGATGAAGACCCTGGGGAATTTGCCGGCAGAAGAGCGCCCGCAAGTCGGCGCGCTGATCAACGTTGCCAAGGAGCGTGTCACAGAGGTTCTCAATGCCCGCAAGGCACTGTTTGAAGAGGCCGACCTGGCCGCCAAACTGTCTGCCGAGTCCATTGACGTGACCCTGCCTGGCCGTGGCCAGACCTCCGGTGGTCTGCATCCGGTTACTCGCACTCTGGAACGTATCGAACAATTCTTCACCCACATCGGCTACGGCATCGCCGAAGGCCCTGAGGTCGAAGACGATTACCACAACTTTGAAGCGCTCAACATCCCAGGCCATCACCCGGCCCGGTCGATGCATGACACCTTCTATTTCAATGCCAACATGTTGCTGCGCACCCATACCTCGCCGGTACAGGTCCGCACCATGGAATCGAAACAGCCGCCGATCCGCATCGTCTGCCCAGGCCGTGTGTACCGTAGCGACTCCGATATCACTCACTCCCCGATGTTCCACCAGGTCGAAGGCCTGCTGGTCGACCGCGATATCAATTTCGCCGACCTGAAAGGCACCATCGAAGAGTTCCTGCGCGTGTTCTTCGAAAAAGAACTGGCCGTGCGTTTCCGTCCTTCGTACTTCCCGTTCACTGAGCCATCCGCTGAAGTCGACATGGAATGCGTGATGTGCAGCGGTAAAGGCTGCCGCGTCTGCAAGCAGACTGGCTGGCTGGAAGTGATGGGCTGCGGCATGGTTCACCCGAATGTGCTGCGTATGTCCGGGATCGACCCGGAAGAGTTTTCGGGCTTTGCCTTCGGCATGGGCGTTGAGCGTCTGGCCATGCTGCGTTACGGCGTGAACGACTTGCGTCTGTTCTTCGACAACGACTTGCGGTTCCTCGCGCAATTTCGCTAGTCGTAACGAATTCTTAGGAGAGCAGGATGAAATTCAGTGAACAATGGCTGCGTGGCTGGGTAAGCCCGCAGGTAAGTCGCGACGAGCTGGTTGCTCGTCTGTCGATGGCCGGTCTTGAGGTCGATAGCGTTACGCCGGCCGCCGGTGAATTCAGTGGTGTGGTGGTGGGCGAGGTGCTAAGCACCGAGCAACACCCGGACGCCGATAAGTTGCGCGTTTGCCAGGTCAGCAGTGGCTCGGAGACTTTCCAGGTAGTGTGCGGCGCGCCAAACGTGCGTCCGGGCCTGAAGATCCCGTTTGCCATGATCGGTGCCGAACTGCCGGGCGACTTCAAAATCAAGAAAGCCAAGCTGCGTGGCGTTGAATCCAACGGCATGCTGTGCTCCCAGGCCGAGCTGCAAATCGGCGAAGGCAACGATGGCCTGATGGAATTGCCGGCCGATGCGCCAGTCGGTCAGGACATTCGTGAGTACCTGAGCCTGGACGACGCCAGCATCGAGGTCGACCTGACCCCGAACCGCGGTGATTGCCTGTCCCTGGCCGGTCTGGCCCGCGAAGTCGGTGCGCTGTACGCCGCCCAAGTCACGCGTCCGGTCGTTGCCAGCGTTCCCGCTGTGCACGACGAAGTGCGTTCGGTTGAAGTCCTCGCGCCAGCCGCGTGCCCGCGTTACCTGGGTCGTGTGATCCGTAACGTTGACCTGTCCAAGCCTACGCCGTTGTGGATGGTCGAGCGTCTGCGTCGTGCAGACGTGCGCAGCATCGACGCTGCCGTCGACATCACCAACTACGTGATGCTGGAACTGGGTCAACCGCTGCACGCATTCGATCTCGCCGAAATCAATGGCGGCATCCGCGTACGCATGGCCGAAGAAGGCGAGAAGCTGGTGCTGCTTGATGGTCAGGAAGTCAGCCTGCGTAGCGATACGCTGGTGATCGCCGACCACACCCGTGCCTTGGCTATCGCCGGCGTCATGGGTGGCGAGCACAGCGGCGTCAACACCGCGACCACTCGCGATATTTTCCTGGAAAGCGCGTTCTTCGACCAGATTGCCGTCGCTGGCAAGGCGCGTTCCTACGGCCTGCACACCGATGCCTCGCACCGCTACGAGCGTGGCGTGGATTGGCAACTGGCCCGTGAAGCCATGGAGCGTGCCACTGGCCTGCTGCTGGGCATCACTGGTGGCGAAGCGGGTCCGATCATCGAGACCGTCAGCGAGCAGCATCTGCCGTCGATCGCGCCGATCACCCTGCGTGCCCAGCGCATTACTCAGATGCTGGGTATGGAAATGGATTCGGCCGAAGTCGAGCGTCTGCTCAGCGCATTGGGCCTGACCATTTCTGCTGATGGGGCAGGGCAGTGGCGCGTTGAAGTGCCAAGCTTCCGTTTCGATATCAGCCTGGAAGTCGATCTGATCGAAGAGTTGGCCCGTCTGTACGGTTACAACCGTCTGCCGGTTCGTTACCCGCAAGCCCGTCTGGCACCGCAAGCCAAGGCCGAGGCGCGCAGCGATCTGCCTGAACTGCGTCGTCTGCTGGTGGCTCGTGGTTATCAGGAAGCGATCACCTACAGCTTCATCGATCCGAAACAGTTCGAGTTGTTTAATCCGGGTGTCGAGCCGCTGCTGCTGGCCAACCCGATTTCCAACGACATGGCTGCCATGCGTTCGTCCCTGTGGCCTGGTCTGGTCAAGGCGCTTCAGCACAACCTGAACCGTCAGCAGGATCGCGTCCGTTTGTTCGAAAGCGGCCTGCGCTTCGTCGGTCAGCTGGAAGGCCTGAAGCAAGAGCCGATGCTGGCGGGTGTGGTATGCGGTAGCCGTCTGCCGGAAGGCTGGGCACAAGGTCGCGATGTCGTGGACTTCTTCGACGTCAAAGCCGATGTGGAAGCGGTACTGGGCTTCGCTGGTGCACTGGATTCGTTCACTTTCGTGCCGGGCAAACACCCAGCATTGCACCCGGGTCAAACCGCGTGTATCGAACGTGAAGGCCGTTTGGTAGGTTTCGTTGGCGCGATTCACCCTGAATTGTCGAAAACCCTCGGTCTCGACCGTCCGGTCTTCGTATTCGAGCTGGTTCTGGCCGAAGTGGCATTGGGCAAAATGCCTAAATTCCAGGAGTTATCGCGCTTTCCTGAAGTGCGTCGTGACCTTGCACTGCTGGCGGACAAAGACGTTGCGGCCACTGCCGTACTGGACGTAATCCGTGAAAATGCAGGTGAATGGCTGACAGACCTCAGGCTATTTGACGTGTATCAGGGTAAAGGCATTGATCCGCATAGAAAAAGCCTTGCAGTTGGCTTGACCTGGCAGCATCCATCGCGCACTCTTAATGACGATGAGGTGAATACCACGACGCAAAACATCCTCACCTCGCTCGAACAAAGGTTGAACGCCACGTTAAGGAAGTGACGTATGGGGGCTTTGACGAAAGCTGAGATGGCGGAACGTCTGTATGAAGAGCTGGGCCTGAACAAGCGGGAGGCCAAGGAATTGGTCGAACTGTTTTTTGAAGAAATCAGGCACGCTCTTGAAGACAACGAACAAGTCAAATTGTCCGGTTTCGGCAATTTCGACCTTCGGGACAAACGCCAGCGGCCTGGCCGCAATCCGAAAACGGGAGAAGAAATCCCGATCACGGCTCGCCGTGTGGTCACCTTTCGTCCAGGGCAGAAGTTGAAGGCCCGAGTTGAGGCTTATGCTGGAACCAAGTCATAACGACGAACTACCCGTCATCCCGGGCAAACGCTACTTCACCATTGGTGAAGTCAGCGAGCTATGTGCCGTAAAACCGCACGTGCTGCGCTACTGGGAGCAGGAGTTTCCTCAACTCAACCCCGTCAAACGCCGCGGAAACCGCCGGTATTATCAGCGCCAGGACGTGCTGATGATCCGGCAGATCCGCGCGCTTCTTTACGATCAGGGGTTTACCATCGGCGGCGCACGCTTGCGTTTGTCCGGCGATGAAGCCAAAGACGACACCACCCAATACAAACAAATGATCCGCCAGATGATCGCCGAGTTGGAAGATGTTCTGGTGGTTCTCAAGAAATAAATTCCTGCTTTTAAATACTTCCAGTTTTCAAAAGCTTGCGATATATTCTTGAGCGTTCCTCGAGATGAGGAACAGATTTAACGCCTAGTCGGGGCGTAGCGCAGTCCGGTAGCGCACTAGCATGGGGTGCTAGGGGTCGAGTGTTCGAATCACTCCGTCCCGACCATATTTTTCAATGACTTGGCCCAATCTGAAAAGGTTGGGCTTTTTCATGTCTGAAAAATACCCCCACATTTACCCCCACAAAAAATTAATACTCCCTCGATTCTCAAGCCGGATCTAGTCGTTCGATCGATAGGCGTGGGTGTAATGCGCGCAGCGTAGAATTTTCTCCGCTGATATCATAGTGGCATTATTTTCGGTTAGCCCAGATTGTCTGGCGCGGTAAGGAAGAATAGGTACCCCCGTGAGTACCTTGACCTCTTCGCTAACGGCGTCGGTAATCGCCGAGATGAGGCTGGGAGAGACCTCTGTGCCGTGCATCTCCTGCAGGTGCCCCTGAATTTCCCGAACGGTCATCCCTCGGGCGTACAGCGAAATGACCTTGTCATCGAAGCCGGTCCAGCGTGTCTGGTGTTTAGAGACCAGTTGCGGTTCGAACATGCCCTGACGATCACGGGGGATTTCCAACGGTAGCTCGCCAAAGTCGCCCTTGAACGTCTTACCGCTATGGCCGTTGCGAGCATTTCCTTCGGCATTGGTAACCGCGGCGCTTTTGTCATGACCCAGGTGCTCGATCATTTCAGCTTCCAGGGCTCGTTCGACGAGCATCTTGGTGAGCTGTTTGAGCAGACCGTTTTCGCCGATCAGGTCCTCGGGCTTCCGGTAATTGGCCAACAGGCTGTCGGCCAGCTTCACCAGTTCGGGTTTGACTCGTTTAGTGCGCTTGGGCTCGGTCATTGAGACTCCTTGGGAAAGGCAGTGTGCGCCTAATGACCGTTTACACAAACTTCAGGACACCCTCTGCCTGATCGACACTCGGCGACTTTTCGTACAGACCCTAATTTACACAACAGGACTTATGTAACCCGACAATACGCCGATACCGTGCCGCGGCGCGGAAGCACCGAAGCAGCACTTACTCCATAGAAGTCAGGAACCTGGACAATGTTTGAACACATCTGGCGCAGCATCCATTCCCCGGGCTACTTCCCCAACGTTCTGGAGTGGATGATCAATATTCTCCTCAACCCGTTCATGGTGATTATGTGCCTGATGGTCGGAGCGCTGGCCGGTAAATGGTGGAGAGCCATCCCCTACGGCAGCCTCATTTGTTATGTGGTGTTCCTGAGCCGGTCGTCATTCTATCGGTGGGGAAGCATTTTCCCCGAAGCCGGCCTGCCTGCGCTGTTGATTGATGGCGCACTGCTGGCCCTCCTCGGCTTCTATTTGAAAGGCGTACTCAGAACCCGCTCAGAAGCAAAACCCGAAGGCCATTGGTTGCGCTGGCTTTATCAAAGCCTGAAGGTCGTCATGCTGACAGTCATGGGGATGTTCTGGGTACTCGTCGTGCTGTTTGTCGTGACCTTCACCGTCTCGGTCGCTACCCAACCGTCAGTGGTGCACTGACCAACCACCTGCTTGCTAGGGTCTGTACGAAAAGTCGCCGAGTGGCGATCAGGCAAGGAAAAAACAGGCGAGGAAGCGGAGTTTACGGGTTGTAAATGAGCATTCCGAGCCTGTTTTTAACGCCGCATGATTGTAGTGGTCAACTAATCCCGGACACACGTTAAGTTTTTCTTCGGCGTTCCGCTGGTTGCCGTTGGCGCGGAGGGGAGTGCATGCGGGTGGTGCCGAAGGGGAAGGGCGTGACTAACTATTCGCAACTGCGTCTACGCAGATCTGCGCAAAGAAGTAATAAGGACGTTACGTGTTTCGGAAAATGATTTTGCTGGTTTTGATCGCCAGTTTAAGTGGGTGTGCGGCAACCGCTATGCGGATGGATTACGACAAACATCGATGCCCCTACATCGGAGTGCGGTTCGACTGGTGGCTGGTGGGCCAATCCCACGGAAAGTTAATCCCCTTTTTACTGATCGACGCGCCGTTTTCGCTGGTGGTCGATACAGTATTTTTTCCCTTCGAATATCAATACAGCTGCAACCTTTAAAACTACTTGGATTCGTCCGCATCGGGGTGTGATCTGGCGAGAGGGGCTGGCTATCTTCCAGTCGGAAGCGCTGCTCGCACCCACGCGCAACGTTCTTTTTAGCCAAGTGTGCAAACCAGTCACACGCCAGATCACACCCCTATGCGCGCTCATAGAGAGGATCCGGCAGTTATCGTCAGGTTGACGTGGCGCTGGTTGTTCAATCGTAAATGCCGTAGCCGAACTCGTCTTCTTCGCAGTCCACGACGATCTTGGCGGACCCAAAGTAGAGTGCAGCCAGCAGCTTCTCGAACTTGGTCCTGAACCGCAGGGTTTGGCCAACCTTCTCGTTGTCGATATTGGCAGCGTAGACGATGCCAACTTCGCGACCCTTTTCGTCACGATCCTTTCCGCGCTTATCGAACGAGATGTGGATAGCGTTATATAGGCTGTACTCGTCTCGCGCGCGATTGCTGTAGAGCGAAGAGTCATCCTTCGGCTTCTTGTCGAAGTAGATGTGGAGGCCGCCGTAATCGAACTCTTTGAAGCGTATATCCGGATGCTCCCAGCGCTCCTCTGCGGTGCTTTCCTTGTTCTGCTCGACGAAAGCTTCCATTAGGTCTTGGAGGCTGATCACATCGAGCATCTGATCGGTCAGGACTTCGTCGGTTGCTATCCCGCGCCGCGCTTACTTGGTTTTTGGAGGCGCGTCAGGACACTCATCGGTCCATCGCGTAACCGTCATGTCATTGAGTTGTTCCCCAATGGTGTCGACGCGCAGGCAGGTGCCGCTCTTTGAGTAGAACAAGATGCAACGCGAACTATCAAAAGAGCAGACATCGACCTCGAAGAACTTGTGTGCAGCCAGCTCCCGCTCCACGCCACTATATTCATAGCCGTCGGAGGTATGCATCCGCGTCGGCTTCCATCCTTGTTTGATCAGCTTGGCCCTGGCCGCGACCAAGGGCTCACCGACGGCGATGCCTGCCGGCCCGCGCCTGTCGCTTGTCGCCTGTGAGCCATCGGCAAACGCTGTGCTGGTGCCAATGCAATAAAGTGCGACGAGCGCGAGGATTGAAAACTTCATTTGACAGTCCCTCCAGCCGATTTGTAGCTCTCCAAAAACTTTGGATACTCGGCATACGGTTGCGGCGGATAATGATTTTTCTTACCAGGCCCTTCGGGGAGTGCTGCCCACCTCGTTGCCGCCTCGGCATTGCTCCCGGGATGTCGCCGGCCTTGATCTTGTCGATCACACCGAGGGTGCGCAGAATGTCGACCGCGATAAGGTCTTGCGTATTAGGCGTAAAGTCGGTGAGTCCCATCTTTTCGGCATACTCGCGCCAAGTGGCAATGGTAATTTGATACATGCCCGATGCCGTAGTTTTTCCGCCGTGACCTGCCCCCGGATGGGTGGACTCATCAGTGAAAGTCCATTTTCCAGTTTTAAAACCCGGTGCCCAGCCATAACCATATTTCGCGTGGTAGCTACCGCCTTCAGATTCGGCAATGGCAACCAAAAATGCCTTCACGTTCTTATTCTTCAAATACTCCTCATTCTCGGCCCGTCTTACCTGTTTCTTTGCGTCCAGCGATACAGTTTTTGGGGTGGAGTCTTTGACGGGCGTCACCGCTCTTGTGGCTACGGGAGACATTTTCCTGCCATTCTTGCTAACCACTTCAGCCATGATGAAAGTCACCAATATAGATTTTGACGCTCACTGTCTGCCCCTCTGGGCAAACAGAAATAATGAAACTTGTTCTTTGGTCTGGGGAAGATTGTGTGCAGTCGGTTGTATGAAGGGCATCTGCTGCCATGCCTTAGTCCTCCAGAAACAGTTTGATTGTTTCGGACAGGTGCGAACTCACTACATGCGTATACCCCATCGGATCACTTACACCGTGTTCCATGCTGCCGTCAGCGCGCTGGATGGCGTAATTAAGATTGGGTAGAGGCTCGCCCGAGTCTTGGTCAACTAGTCTGAACTTGTCGCTGAAATGCACTGGCATCGGCAGAAGGCCGCTGAAGGGGGCTGGTACGAAGGTGTCGCCAATAATGACCGTGCCGGATCCACCTATAACCACGTTTCCGTGGCCACCTGAACTGCCTTGAGTAGCGGCATTCAGCCCATTGATGAGAACCGTAGAGCTGACGGCACCGGTGATCGGGCTGCGGATTTATCGGTCATGCGAGCGGCGGCAAGGCCGTCGAAATTCACATTGGGGGAGCCACTGGCAATCGGATTCGTGCCATGTCCCGGAAGCGGACAATTGGTGGGATCTGTAACTCGGGCAGCAGGTTTGCCACTCATGGGAAGTTCCTTTTCAAGGTTTCAAGTGGGGTAATAATGGTCGATGGGCGAGTCGGAAAAGCGCCAGCACTCATCCCTAGGGTTGAACAGTGCTCGGTGGTTTTCGCGCATGGGACGGCAAGCCAATAACGCCTGCCAGGCGATTTCGACGCAGCTGTCCATGGCCTGAATGGAATAGCCATCAAGCTGGTTGAGCCAGGCGTTGTAATTGGGCATGCCGACGCTGCGGTAGGTACTGAGCAATATCTCGGCGACTTCTTCGCCCCAGTGGATGAAACGCCCCGGGCTCCAGGGGCCCGTCTGGGCATGGATAAACCAGCCCAAGCTTGTGGCAAGTCGCCATTTGCAAGTCGTAACGTGCCGCACTGTGAGGCAAAACCGCAGGTGATGTGGACGGTCAGCCAACCCTGGTGTTGCTGGATAAATCCAGTAGGGTCGAATTGTGCCAGCGGTACGACACGATAGCCTGAGTCAGGCATCGACCTGGCAACCAACTCAGCGTCCAGCCTTGAAACGAAGGCCCGAATCGCCTTGCCTTTGCCGGACGTCGCGCAAAGAATTTCAACCGGTGTGCTCGCAAATGTGTCGCAGAAACCGACGATGCGAACGAGCCCATAAAGGCGTAATGAGGTTTTCAGGCCGCTGGGATGAAGCGAGGTATCGAGCGTGCAGGCGCAGGGGATAGGCACATCCATAGGTGCAGGGCGCATCAAATGTTACCGTCCATGTAAATTTGCGTCGCGAAGAATGCCCCAGGCAGAAGTCGCGTTCAACAATCTTTACAGCATTCAGGTTGGCAACCGGTCAATGACCATCGATTACATGGTGTGGATGATCCTTTCAGACGCAAGTTCACCTGCGGTGGTGCGGGGGGATTGTGTTCGGTTGGCAGAACGCCGGAGAAAGGGTGAACTACTGTAAGAATATCCAACGCTAAGTTATTTATTCTTATAGGGTGATGTGGCGGTTTTGTACCTCCTTTAAATGACCTGTTTTTCTTTATATATCAATTGCTGGTTTTGGGGTCACCTTGACCCAGCGCATGCTCAACGAATTGTCGGTATCACCGACGACGGTGACCGGGGGCTGATCAGGCCGGCGGCGTGCCAGGTGTACGTGCAGGAGGTGGCGGCTCCAGGTCCATGAGTTACAGCGAGCAGTATCACGAGATCGACTTTCTAAAATTTAGTTTTGAAATAGCCGCTCGAGATTTTCTCGGCGGCTATCTGATCAACTAAGGCCCCGCTCCGTTATGTTATCTTTTTTCTGCCCTGAAGGTCACAGTAGCGTTATCGCCGTCTCCACCACTATATGAAACTTTAACGTTATCGCTATCGGTCGTGATTTCATACGAATTAGACCCCACGTATGGGTCGTCCCAGTGGATATTTATATTGCAAATTTCCTCAGTGACAAAATCATAAAAAGCGTAGGAGCAAAGTGCCTCCGTGCCCGTAGCGAACCCGTCCGACTCTGTCTTCCAATAGCCTTTGCCGGACACATTAGAGCTCGGCTTCAATATCTTCTGCGGAGGATAAGTATCCCATTCCCCATGATCTAACTTCAGAGAATTTTGAGTTAGACTCAAGGTGGAGTCGAGGTAGTTTTCAAAATAAACATCAACGCTTCTTTTAGCCATTGGTATAATTCCTTTTATTAAATTAACATTGCGTCTGCAGTAGTTAGTTTGGGTTTTGCTCCAGCTGTTTTATATGTCTGGTTGTATGCGATTACTCCTTTGTTATAGATTTTGTTTGTTGTTGATGCCCTGTTCAGGCATGATATTTTAAATATTCGCCAGTAAGTGTGTCGAACTACTTAGTGGTCTTGTTTGACTGTGATTTGTTGCCAGGAAGGGGCGTGGTGTCCTGTTTTCAGTTGAGGTACTTGTTCTTGATTTCAGCTTGTGCTGATTAAAAATGTACTTACGCATGATCAGTTGATCGCGCGCAGTTAGAAAGTCATCGTATGTTTTTGATGAATATACGGTTAAATTCTTGGCGTTGATGGGCAATTTGATGAACTCCTTATTCCATTAGGAGTGACGACTGAATCTATCCCTTAAAGCTAAATTAACCACATTTGTTATGGTTTTGTTTAATCCTAAGAGAGGCTAGGACGGCGATCTTTAAAAGTCAAGCAACGGGTAGCGGATATAAGCGGTGCGATGCGCTTATGAGCAACCGAGCTTGTTGGTTGTATAACCCTACTCATTTGCTTCAGACCCCACCCGCCATTCTCTTCCGGCTGGTCTTGAAGGCAAGAACCCATGGTCTAGTATATTTTGTACATGTTTTGTACAGGTATCAGCAGAGTGACGACTCTGGATAAGATCCTTGCCTGGCATCAGAGCTGGTCCATTTTGAATGGAGCCGTGTGGTGCAAGCGCTGCGGCGGGATGCAGCAAGAGGTAGATAGATCAACGCAATTTCCATTCCCCAACGTGCACGATGTTCGGTGCAAACGTCCAACCATGGGCGGCGCTGGAGGATGTAAAGCCTGCCCTTGATAACCGTGAGCAGGACACTCGACGCGAGCCGCGTTGTTCGACCCAGTTGGAAAGCTCCATCACGGCCGCCTCGAGGGTAAATTAAATGTTGATCGTGGTCACCTTGACATGGTGGTGGTCAAGGTGACCGGGTACTCCCAGGTTGGGCTTTTTCATGTCTGAAAAACATCCCACATTTACCCCCACAAACCTTTTCTTAGCTGCGTGATATTCGATCTAGCGCTTAGCCGGTACTGAGCGTGTACCACAACGTTGTTGAAGAGTGTTGTCCGCTGGTTGTTGCATGGGGTGGCGCCATTCGTCTTTTACCCTGCACTTGGATGCCACGGGCCATTCCAAAGTAGACCAATCTCCCTGAATTGGAGACTCCCATGAGGTCCCATCCAACCAGCATTGAAAATCTGCCCGTGAACGATCCGGGCAATCCGACTGATGATGGCTGCATTCAGGCCACTGCCGGTCGCGACGAAGAGCCCGAAGGGACGACAGCCAGGCATCAGAAAAGTGACTCTGCGGGCAATATCCAGACACCGGAAGATGCCCGCGGTATGCCCGGTTACCCCCATTAAACCCCGTTGGTCGTACCAACGGAGACGAGAGTTAGCCGTGCTGATCCAACGAAGGTGACAAGTTTTTACTTTGAAGGAGATTAGCCATGACCAAACGACAGAATCCGCGTCACGGATTTTCCGACGACCCTCAAAAAGTTAAAGAGGCCGGACGCAAAGGGGAATCAAATGCCAACGTGGCAACTGACAAGGCCGAGAAAGCTCGAATCGGTGGGCAGCATAGCCATGGAGGGACGCGGGGCGAACGATGATACGTCAGCTCGACCTGAACCCGGCACCCGAAGTCCGCGCGAACTCATACAGGTTGCTTCACCTTTCGATGCACCCACTGAGCCTCGCTTTGCAGTTCCAGGACTTGCCAATGGAAGCGCTCCAGCGACGCATTGTGTCCGACGCTGATCAGGATCGTTTCCGGTAGCGTCTGTTTGAGCAATTGATAGCAGCGCGCCTCGTTCGCCGAGTCCAGTGCCGAACTGCTCTCGTCGAGAAACAGGACCGTGGGGCGGGCCAGCAGTGCCCGGACGAACGCACAGCGTTGCAGTTCGCCGACGCTGAGGGTCTGCGACCAGTCTCGTTCCTCATCCAATTGATCGCTCAAGTGGTGCAGTCCGACTTGCTGCATGGCCAGGCTCAGAGCGGCATCTTCTTCGCGTTTGGGAGGGTTGGGATACCAGAGCGCCTCGCGCAGGCTGCCGAGCGGCAGGTAAGGTTTTTGCGAAAGTGTCAGAGCACGCTCACGGTCATAACAGGTGGAACCAGAAGCATGATGCCAAAGCCCCGTGATCGTACGAATCAGTGTCGATTTGCCGTAGCCGGACGGCGCGCTGATCAAAAGACTGTCGCCGGGCTCAAGTGAAAGGTTGAAACCTTTGAACAATTGCCGGCCGTTCGGCAGCCAGATGTCCAGATCCTTGATATCGAGGCCGCTGGTCTGTTGCCCGAGTCTGACCTTCGACTGGACCTCAACGTTATCCAGTCGCTCCTGGAAACCGATCAACCGGTCGATCACTGATTTCCACTCGGACAGCTCTGGAAACACGCTCACCAGGTAGGCGATGGCCGCGTGCACCTCGCCGAAGGCAGCGCTTATCTGGGTCAGGCGGCCAAGGGGAAATGCGCCCGCGAAGAACTTAGGCGCCATGATGAACATTGGAATGACCGTGGCGCTGTTCAAATAGAAGGTCGAGTAGCCCATGATCAGCTTCTGTTTTTTTACCAGCGCCCAGAAGTTCTCCAGTGCCGCTTCCAGGCGCTGGTTGAAACGTGCGTTTTCCAGGGCTTCTCCCCGGTACTGGGCGACCGAGTCGGCGTTTTCCCGCAGGCGGATGAGCGAGAAACGGAAATCTGCTTCGCGCCGCTGTTGCATGAAGTTGAGACTTGGCAGCGCACGCCCCAGCCAAAACGCGACGCCGGTGCCTAATATCGCGTACACCAGAGCCACCCACACCAGCAACCCCGGGATGACCAGCGACTGATCGTTGAATGGCACGCTGACGAGGCTGGAGGCCTGCCAGAGGATATGCAGGAAGGAAAACAGCGACACCACCGATGTCAACAGCCCCAGACTCAACTTGAGCGACTTGATGATAAAGAGGTCGATGTCCTCGGCGATCCGCTGATCGGGGTTATCGACCTCCGTCTCGGTCAGTTTCAGCTTCTGGTAACGCTGGCTGGCCAGCCATTGATCGAGCATGTTCCGGGTGGCCCAGCGACGCCAGCGTATCGTCAGCTTCTGCTGAAAATGGAACGCGCCCACGGTGAAGGCGGCCATGCCGATCTGCAGCAGGATGAACTGCAGGCTGCCCAGGAGAAAGCCTGCGTAATCCAAGGCCTGCAATGCGTTATAGAAATGCAGGTTCCAGAAGTTGGTCAGGATGTTGATTCCCACCAGGCACAGGGTCATGAGCACGGTGGCCAAAAGCAGCAACAGAGCCGGGTACTTCTCCTCGGATGCCCAGAAAGGCCGCGCGAGACGCCAGAAATTGCGGAGTGTGTGCATGTGGTCTTGATGAGCCCGGTCGCTAGCGACGTTGAGTTTGCAGGGGAGGGAGGATAGGATCGGCCAATGCTAATCGTTTGCATTAATTAGGGAAAGCCACGGGGGCATTATCGAATTTCCAGAATGGCTGAACCAGGCATGGCCGCCGATACAGCGGCTGATCCGGCATGAACCTGGTGATCAGCCTTCCACCGCGTTGAGCCAACTTGCCGACCCCGCCGTGCTGCAACCGCTGCTGACCCGGTTCGCCCTGCAGTATCCGGGGGTGAATCGTGCGGCTGTGGTCTCGCAGTGGTCGATGAACTATCTGGGTATCCTTCTGCCGGCCACCCTGGCCTGCGTCCTTACGCGTCATGGCGCGGTCGACTTCTGGGGCGAGGAGGCTGTGCTGTTGCATGCTCAGGGTCAACCCGAGGCGCTGGGGTTGCCCGCCCGATTACCGACGCTGACACACGAACAACGTGCAGCTTACTGGTCCCGATTGATCCACGAGCACCTGGCACCGCTTTTCACCACCTTGGCCGCCGCCGGTGGCCTGGCGCCGAAAATATTGTGGGGCAACCTGGTAGCCTTCTGGGATGGCGCCTTCGCGAGAATGGATGCCGACTTGTCCAGGGACGGATTCGCCGAGGCGCACCAGTGGCTGGAGCAGGTCACCGTGAACGACGGGCGCCTGAAGTTGCGGGGCCTGCAACGCATGGTCGAGTCACCTGCGCCGCAGGTTTGTCCCCGCCTTGCGTTGCGCCGACATTGCTGCCTGCATTACCAGTTGCATAAGCCGGTCGAAGGCGAGCCGCCAGTGCTCTGCGAGTCATGCCCCAAGCTGCATCGCCTGCCTGTGGAAGAACAGGTGAGCTACCTGCACTACATCTATCAGGACGGTTGAGCGACGGCACCGTTCTATGCGCAAGGTGTGCTGCCTGCACCATCAACTGGGTGATGCGCCCCCGTACCGCGATAATTGTACGCGAGTGCCGGGCGCTGACATCACGGTCTCCGATCAGGCATAAGCTGCGTCGGCCTGGACCTGAGTCAGGCGGCCGTTCTCGACTTTCAATACCCGGTCGGCCTGTTGGAAGTAAGCGTCGTCGTGAGTGATCACGATCACGGTCTTGCCCCGGGCTTTCAACTCCGGCAACAGCTCCATGTAGAACACCCGCTTGAAGGTCGGATCCTGGTCGGCGGCCCACTCGTCGAACAGATAAAACGGCTTGTCGTCCAGGTACGCCGACACCAGCGCCAGTCGCTTGCGTTGACCCGTGGACAGATCCACGGTGGAAAAGCGGTCGTCGACGATGTTGACTTTATGCCCCAGCCCCAAGGCCTTTACATAACGCGTCGCTTCGGCGGTGCGGTGCTCGGCGTCCGGTCCCTCGTCACCCAGCAAATGCTCGAACAGGTGGAAGTCGGCGAATACGGCGGCGAAGTGCTGGCGGTATTGCTCGCGATTGTCGTCGTCCACCTCCACGCCGTTGAGCACGACGCAGCCAGTTTCCGGCGCATACAGTCCGAGCAGCAGCATCGACAGCGTGGTTTTGCCACTGCCGTTGCCTCCCACCACGAACACCAGTTCGCCCTGTTCCAACGTCAGGTCCACCGGGCCGAGCATGAAGGGATGATCCTCGTGTTCACCGGGATAGCGGTGGCACACCCCGTTGAGCAACAGGCGCATCGGGCCCTCACTGGCGAACAGGTTACCGACCGGCGCGGCGGCCTGGGCTTCGGTGCTCAGCTCGGCGTCCAGTTGGCGAATACGGTTCAGGGCGATACTGGCCTGACGCAGCGACGGCAGGGCAATCATCAGATCGGAAATCGGCCGCACCAGGTACAGCAGGGTGATGGTGAAACTGGTCAGCACCGTGATCGGCTGCGGCAGCCAGAACGGCACGATGAACAACAGCACGCCCAGGTTGAGGTAAAACAGCAGGGTGCCGAGGTTGGCCACCACCGAATACCCGGCCATGCCGCGCAGAAAACGCACGCGAAACTCGTCGGCCCCCGGACGGATGACCCGCTCGACGAAGGCTTCACCACGGGCGTTGTTCAGCTGCAGTTCCTTGCTGCCTTCGATCAGGCTGCGAAAGTGCTGATAGAGCACGTCCTTTTGCTGCCGCACCCGTTCCAGATGGCTCAATGGCCCGCGTTCGGCCAGGTGAAACGCCACCAACCCGACCAACAAAAACAACGCCAGAATCGCCAGCAACGACCACGACAGCCAGGCCAGATAGGCAAAGCACGCCAAGGTCACCACAGCGTTGACGAACAGCAGCGGCACCCACTCGAACGCAGCGGTAAAGGTGTGCACGTCTTCGGTGAGGATCACCAGCAAACGGTGTTTGCCCATGCCTTGCAGGCGTTTGAGTGGGGTGGCGAGCAGCTTGCGCGACAGGTCGATGCGCATCTGGAAAATTGCGCTTTGAGTCAGGTGCAGCAGCGACAGTTCCGAGCAGAGTTTGCTCAGCAGCATGCCGACGCACAGCCCGAAAAACCCCAGGGCCAGTTCTGGCAGTTGCTGGGGGTTGGCCAGCCCGCGGTTGATCAGAATCACCAGCCCCGCACTGGCCAGACCGCCCAGTGCACCGGTGATGGAGGCCAGCGCCAGCAGGCGTGCCGATTGGCGGTAGAGATAGAGAATCAGGTTCATGCGACGGTTTCCGTCGAGGCCACGGCCAGCGACTTGTTGAGTTGTTCATGGAAGGCGGACTGTCCGAGAATCGTCTCGTGATCGGCGGCGACCTGATAATGACAGGTTCGCTGGCTGATCGCGTCCCACTGCGCAGGTAGGGTCGGGCGCTCGACGAGGGTCTGTTCGGCCCACCACAGGTGCAGGGTGGCACGCACGGCGGGCACTGAATAGCCGTTGACCCAACGACGCGCGTCGGCCATCACATTCAAGGTCTGCTCGACGTAGGCGTGCGGTGCGTTGAGGCTCAGGCCGTTGGCAGTCGACCATTGCAGCAAGGCGAAACGCAATTGCTCCACTTGACCCAGCCCGGCGGTGGTCGTGCGCAGTTCCGTCAGACATTCCGGGGCGAGCGCGGCCAGTCGCTGGCGACTGTCGCTGCTCAGCTCTTGCTGCACGAAGGAGTAAAGTGCATCCCACGCCAGCGTCTCGTCTTCGGCGTGGAAGGTGCTGTCAAACAACCCCAGCCATTCGACCCTTTGCCCTTGCGCTTCCAGTTGCCGGGTCAGCTCCAGCGCGAGCAATCCGCCCATGGACCAACCGCCCAGGTGATACGGGCCTTGAGCCTGAATCTGCCGGATCTGTGGCAGGTACTCGCTGGCCAGCGCCATCAGGTCTTGGCTGCGCAACGACTCGGGCAGCGGAATGCCATACACCGGCATCTCCTTCGCCAGCCCGGCGACCATTGGCACATAGTGATGTACCCCGCCCGCAGGTTGATGCAAACAGAACAACGGCGTCTGTCCCGCTTCGCCGGCCTGCAAGGTAATGACGGCTGAGCGATTGTGCGGCTCGGTGATCTGCTCGGCGAGCCGGATCAGCGTCGGGTGCTGGAAGATGACGTTGACCGGCACTTCAATACCGAGCATGGCACGCAGCCTTGCGGTCATGCGCACCACCAGCAACGAATGGCCACCGAGGGCGAAAAAGTCGTCGTGGCGACCGATCACTTCGGCTTCCAGCAGCTCCTGCCATACCGCTGCGAGCACCTGTTCGACATGACCTTCGGGCGTCGCGTAAGCCGCGAGGCTGCGGTTCGGCACTCGGGCCAGCAAGGCGCGATGATCGACCTTGCCGTTGGCGGTGCGTGGTAGTTGCGCCAGCCACTGGATGTCGGCAGGGATCATGTGCGCCGGCAACAGCGCCGCCAAAGATTCGCGCACGGCACTGGACTGAAGCTGAGTGGACGACTCAACGAAAGCACGCAAGCTCGGTTCGGCTTGGGTGGTGTCCAGCAAGACCACCGCCAGTTTGGCGCCGCTGACGCTGCACAGCGCGGTTTCGATTTCGCCCAGCTCGATGCGGTAACCGCGCAGTTTTATCTGCGAGTCAGTACGTCCGAGGAACACCAGTTGCCCGTCCAGATCCTGCCAGGCGAAATCGCCGGTGCGGTACAGACGTTGGCCGTCGAGAGAGGGATGACTGGCCCGGACGAATTTTTCGGCGGTCATCTGCGGCAGGCCCAAATAACCTTCGGACAATCCTGGTCCGGCAAGGTGAATTTCACCTTTGAGTCCTCGGGCCACGGGTGCACCGTCGCTGTCGAGCAGGTACACCCGGGTGTGGGCAATGGCGCGACCGATGGGTACGGAACCCGCGTCCTGATCAGGCTGGCAGAGGGCGACGGTGCTCCATACCGAGGCTTCCGTCGGACCGTATTCGTTGTATAGCTGAGCGCCGGGCTGGCGGCGATAGTGGTTGTCCACCAGGGCTGGCGGGCAGCTTTCGCCGGCGACAATCGCGGTGTTCAGCGGGCTCGGGCTGTCGCCCAGTTCGTCCAGCAACAATGCGTAAAGCGAAGGCAGCGCCAACAGGTGCGACACGCCGTGGCTGCGGATCAACCGCGCCAGTTGCAGCGGATCTTTCTGTTCGGTTTCGCTGGCCAGGTGCAGGCAACCGCCTTGGGCCAGGCTCCAGAACAGCCCGGCGATGGAGCTGTCGAAGGCGAACGACGACAGCAACAGGAAGCGTTCCACCGGTTGTGGATATCCCGCCAGCCGCGCCGCCAGGGAATGCAGGGCGTTGGCATGGCTGATGACCACACCCTTGGGCTGCCCGGTACTGCCCGAGGTGTAAATCAGGTAGGCCGGCTGATCCCGTGAGACCTCAGGCTCATCCCGTAGCGGCACCGCCGGCATGGTTTGATCAATCGCCAGCGCACTCGGTTGCCAGTCCGCCGGCAGGTCTTGCACGCGAGCGCGGTGGGTCAGCACCAGCCGTGCCTGGCTATCGCGAAGAATATGTTCGATGCGCTCGGTGGGGTAGGCCGGATCGATCGGTACGTAGCAGGCACCGGCGCGCAGAATTGCGACCAGCGCCACCACCGCATCGATGTCCCGCGGCAGGAAATGCGCGATCCGCGCACCGGGCTCCAGGCCTTGGGCGAGCAGTTGCCGGGTCAGGGCACTGACACGTAGATCCAGCTCGGCATGGCTCAAGGTGCCGCTCGGGCCGGTTACCGCCGGGCGTCCGGCATTGGTGGCCGATCCCTTGGAGAAGCAGGCGGCCAGGTTGGGCAGTGCGAACGTGGCCGCATAAAGCTGTTCTTGCGCGGGGCTCAGAATTGGCGAAGTGGCCAATGCGCCGGTCACCCATTGTTGCTCGGCGGCGCTGCAGGTCGCCAGTCGGTTCAGGCTGGTGGAGGGTTCACGCAGGCTGTGTTCGATCAGGCTCAGCAGTTGCCCCGTGAGAATTTCAACATGGCCTGGCGTGTAGAGCGTGGCGTCAAAATGCAGCGACAAAGTGCTGGCCGAGCGCGGTTGATACTGCAACAGCAACGCGCAGCCTGCACTGACACTGTCAGCCTGTTCGATCTGCCAACCGGCATCGTTCAGGGCACTGTGCGGCGCCACCGAGAGTTCGCGAAAGCCCACGCCCGATAACGATGGCACGTTGCTCAAGTGGCTTGGATAGCTGTCCCGGGCATCGTTGAGCAGGCCAACGCGCTCGGTCAGTTGCTGGCACAGTGCGGCAAACGACAGCTCGGGCGCGGTGTCGAGGCTCAGTGGCAACGGTTCGGAGAACAGCCCGAGGGCATCGCCCAATACGTCCGGACGTGCCTGGTGTTCGTAGGCCAGTGTCAGTCGTTCGGCTTCACTGTAGCGTTGCCACAGGGTTACCCAGGTGGCGAGGATAAGAATGCCGCTGGTGACGCCGAGGTTGGCCGCTTGCTGATCGAGGCGTTGCAGGGTTGCATCGTCGAGTGGCAGTTGCACCCGGTCCGTTTCGATAGGCCCGGATGGCGCCGTGTTCTGGTGCTGCCAGGGCAACGGCAGATCCACGACCACCGCACTGAACTGCTCATCCCAGAACCGCCGGCTCTGTTCGTCGTCCACCGACTCCAGACGCCAGGCGGCGTAGTCGGCGTACTGCAGCGGCGGTTCCTCAGACGCCGCTTGCAAGTAGCCCTGGGCCCACTCTTCGCCGAGGTAACCCAGGCTGGTGCTGTCCAGATGCAGCGCTGGCAAATGAAGCGTTGCTGATCTGCCATCGACGTCCAGTTGTAGCTCGATCCCCAATGCCTGCAAATCAGCGATCGAATCGTCGATCACCTGCATCGGCAACGACAGCCCCGGCAGTTGCTGGTAACGGGTGCGCAGAATCTCGTGGCGTTGCATCAGCGCCCGTAAACTATGGTTCAACCGTGCGCCGTCGAGAGGCTGTTCGCTGCGAATGCGCAGCGTGGCCCGCTGCGCTGTCGGGGCCAGGCGAGTTTGTTGCAGGCGCCACAGGTGAGCTTGCTGCGGCGACAGTTCAAAGCCTTCCAATAGCGTGTTTTCGTGAGTCTGAGTCATGCTGAGACCTGTACAGAAAAGTGGGACATGAGCGTCGATTGGCCGATGACAATCATTGTTCGGCATCCTTCACGACGCTACGGCGACGGGCCTGGCCCAAGGTGCTCTGACGCGCGTTGCCGGCGTCACGCAGCGTGGCTTGAGCCTGTTCGCGACGGGTCTGTTGCAGTTGATTGAGTGGTTGCAGCAACTGGGCGACGCGGGTGTCAGCGTCCAGCACTAGCTGTTCCAGCAGACAGATGAACAAGCTGTCGAGCAGTTCGATGTAGGCACTGGCGTAACGCCCGGTGTTGTAGTCGTACACCACCAGCAGACCTTCGCCGTCATCCACGATGTTGATCAGCAGGTCCACATCCGAAGCCTGAGGCTCCAGTTCTCGCTCGCTGATCGCCAGGCCTGGCAAATGCAGGTCCTGTTGACGGGTGTTCTGCACCACCAATTTGACCTGGAAGAACGGCGTGTAGCGTGCGTCCCGCTGCGGCAGCAGATCGGCCACCAGGGCGTCGAACGGCAAGTCCTGATGGGCGAAGGCATCCAGCGCCACACGTCGGGCATCGCTCAGCAGCTCATTAAATGTCTGCTCGGGCGTCACGCGGCAACGCAGCACCAACTGATTGACGAAGAAGCCGACCATGTCTTCGGTCTGTTGTTGATGACGGTTGGCGATGTCGGTGCCCACCAGCAGGTCTTCGCGCCCGGTCTGCTGATGCAGCAATACGTTCAGTGCACTGTGCAGCAGCATGAACGGCGAAGCCTCGCGGGCTGTCGCCAGCTCGCCGATGGCCCGGGCCAGCGATGCGGGCAGGCGACTGCGATGACGTGCACAACCGCCATGCTCGCGGGTCTGGGCGCCCGGTAATAACAGCGGCGCCGGGCTGGCTTGCAACTGCTGGCGCCAATAGGCCAGTTGTTGCTGCCAGACCGGGCCCGGCAGGTGGGTGCGTTGCCACACGGCGAAATCGGCGTATTGCAGGGCCGGGGTTTCGATGCGGGCAGTCGCCGTGCCAAAGCCGATGTAGTCCGTGGCCAGTTGATCCACCAGTTGCGCAATGGACCAGGCGTCCACGGCAATGTGGTGCATGGCGATGGCCAGCACGTGGGTCTGCGCGTCCAGTTGCAGCAATCGTGCACGAATCAACGGCGCTTGGGTCAGGTCGAACGGTTGGCCGAAGACCTCGGCCAATTGCAACTGGATGGCCGGCTCCTGTTCCTGCGCCGAGACCTGTTGCAGATCGCTGATCGGCAAGACAAACGTCTGCGCCGGCTCGATTCGCTGCCAGGGTTCACCATGATCGCTGTGCACGGTGCTGCGCAGCACTTCATGGCGCGCGATCAATTGTTCGAATGCCAGGCGCAGGGCTTCGACATTCAGTGCCCCGCTCAGGGTCAGGGCGAACGGAATGTTGAAACCGCTGGAGCCAGGGTTCAGTTGTTCCAGGAACCATAGACGTTGTTGGGCAAACGACAGCGGCAGCGGTAGCGAACGTTCTACCCGGGTAATGGCAGGGAGCGCCAGTGGGGCCGTCTGCAAGCGAGCTCTGTCGATGGCGCGTGCCAGGTTTTCCAGTACCGGGTGATCGAATACCGCCCGCAACGGCAGGTCCACCGCGAGCTGGCTGCGAATCCGCGAGACCACCAGTGTTGCCAGCAACGAGTGTCCGCCAAGGGCAAAGAAGTTGTCGTCGGCGCCAATGGCGGCCACGTTGAGAATCTGTGCCCAGATCGCGCCCAGTTGCAGTTCGATGTCGGTACTCAGCGGTCGTTGAAGACTCGGATCGCTGTTGTCCAGTGGGCGAGCGGTCAGCAGCTTGCGATCGACCTTGCCGTTGGCGTTCAGCGGCAGTGCCTCCAGCTGTTGCCAATGGGCCGGCACCATGTACGACGGCAGGCGTTGGGCAAGCCATTCGCGCAGCACGGCCACCGGCGTGTCGTCACCGGTCCAGTACACAACCAGTTGCAGGTCGCCACGCTGGTCGGCGTTGACGATCACGGCCACTGCTTGCACGGCGGGATGACGACCGAGGTGATCTTCGATTTCTCCCAGTTCGATGCGGTGACCACGAATTTTCACCTGTTGGTCGCGGCGACCGAGGAACTCGATCACCCCGTCTGCACGCCAGCGCCCCAGGTCACCGGTGCGGTAGAAACGGGCACCGGGTTCGAACGGGTGCGGGACGAACGCGGCCCGGGTTTTTTCCAGATCGTTCAGGTAACCACGACCGACGCCGACGCCACCGACGCAAATTTCCCCCGGTACGCCCACCGGCACCGGACGCAGTGCCGCGTCTACCAGATACAGATGGTTGTTGGCGGTGGGCCGGCCAATCGGCATCGCATTGCCACCTTCGCTCGGCACACGGGTCAGCGGATGGAAAGCCACGTCGTCCGAGCACTCCGCTGGGCCATAGGCATTCATCAACGGCACATGGGCAAAGCGGCTCAGCCAGGCCTGGGCCAGCGCCGGTGGCAGGGCTTCGCCGGTCGGCAGCAACCAGCGCAGTGCCGACAGTTGCGTGTCGGTGCGGGCGAGGTCGAGCAGGGCGCGGATCATCGTCGGCACGGCTTCGAGCACCGACAGTTGTTCGTTCTCCAGCGCTTCCAGCAGGCGCTCGGGATCATGGGCAATCACGTCCGGCAGGATATGCACGGTGGCGCCAAGAATGGGTGCGGCGAGAAATTGCCAGACCGAAATGTCGAACGCCGGAGAGGCGGTCTGGGCAATCCGGTCCGCGCTTGACAGACCCAGCGTCGGTACCTTGCCGAAGATATTGTTGAGCATGCCCCGTTGCTCGACCATCGCGCCTTTGGGCGTGCCGGTGGAACCCGAGGTGAAGATCACGTAGGCCAAGTCGTCAGGGCTGCCCGCGACGTCCAATGGTGCTGCGTCGCCCGCCAGCCACAGGACTTCGGTGCGCAGGCGTCGGGGCGTCGCGGTGCAGGCGGCCAATGCCGGGCCGATGACCGAATCAGCGCTGTCGCTGGTAAACAGAATCTTCGCTCCGGACAGTTCGAGAATCTCGCTCAGGCGCTGTGGCGGATGCTTGATGTCCAACGGCAAGTAGGCTGCGCCAGCCTTGAGTACCCCGACCATCATGCTCAGCAGCGGCAGGCCGCGTTCGCCGGCCAGGGCCACCAGGGTGTCACGACCCGCGCCGGTTTCGATCAGGGCGCGGGCCAGACGGTTTGAGCGCTGATCCAGCTCGGCGTAGCTCAGGCTGTCGGCGCCACACACGGCAGCGATGCGTTGCGGATGTGCTGCCACTTGCCGGGCGAACAGCTCGGCGTAGGTTTGATCCAGCGGGAAGTCGAGTTCACTGCGGTTCCAGTCCACCAGCAGGGTCTGGCGTTCGTCCGGCGTCAACAGCGACAGCGAGGCCAGTTGTGCATCAGGTTGAGCGACCATTTGCGTCAGCAACTGACGCAGGTGGCCGAGCATGCGCTGCACAGTGTCGGTGTCGAAACGCGCGGCATCATAGGTCAGGCGAATACCCAGACGATCACCCGGGTAAAGCACCACGGTCATCGGGTAGTTGGTGTGGACGCGGTCTTCATAGATGTCGACGTTGAAGTCCACCTGACGGTCCGACAGACCTGCGTCGAAAGGGGCGTTTTCGAACACCACCAGACTGTCGAACAGCGACCGACCATGCTCGATCTCACTCCAGCGCTGAATGTCCACCAGCGGCGCATGTTCGTAGGCACGCAATTCGAAGTTGTGCGCGAACAGCGCTTGCAGCCATGGCACCACGCATTGTGAGTCGTCAACCTTGACCCGCAGCGGCAGGCTGTTGATGAACAGCCCGACGATGTCTTCCACACCTGGCAGATCGGTCGGACGTCCCGACACCGTGACGCCGAACAGTACGTCATCGCTGCCGCTGTAGCGCGACAACAGCAACGCCCAGGCACCCTGAATCCAGGTGTTGGGCGTGAGTGAGTGCTGTTGGCACAAGGCGGTCAGTGCGCGGGTGTCGGCAATCGACAGAGTGACGTCAAGGTTGGCCACCGCTTCGACCGCTTGCTCGGTGACAGCCGGGCGATCGACCACCAGCGGCGTCGGCGCGCTGAAACCGGCCAGTTCGCGAGTCCAGAATTGCTCGGTGATGGAGCTGTCCTGGCATTGCAGCCAATGGATGTAGTTGCTGAACGATGGCAGTAACGGGCGGGCCACGGGTTGACCGAGTACCCGTGCCTGGTAGTGGGCGAACAGATCGGCCATCAACAGACCGAAGCACCAGGCATCGGTCAGAATGTGATGGAAGCTGCGCACGATCAGGAATTCCTGATCGGCCACCTGGAACACCCGAAGGAACGTCAGGGGCGGGCGGCGCATGTCGAAACCCTGGCGGCATTCGGCGTCCAGCACGGCGTCCAGTTGGCGCTGGCGAGCCGCTTCGTCGAGGCCACGCCAGTCGTACCAGGCGAACGCCGGGTCGGTCTCGTGGTAGACGCATTGCAGCGCGGCCTTGCCGTCCTGCCACCAGAAGCCGGTGCGCAGCATCGGGTGTCGGGCCAGTTGTTGTGCCCAGGCGTATTCGATGGCGCTGCGGTCCAGTTCGCCGTCCCAGCGATAACGTTGCTGCATCAAATAAATGCCGCTGTTCGGACGCAGCAAGGTGTGCAGCAGCATGCCTTCCTGCATTGGCGACAGGGGCAGCAAGTCATCGATACCGGCCCAGTCGAAGTTCGCACCCAGGGCCGTGAGGTCGTGTCCGGCGGCGCGGCACAGCGCGAATGCATGGGCTCCTGGAACGGCTTGCTCGGCATCGGCAGCCAGCAGGTTCAGACGTTGTTCCAGCGCCTCGGCCCAGCGCTCGGCTCCCGGGCCACGGCAATCGATCTGCAGATGGCCATGTTGCAGGCTGACGGTCAGGGTCAGTCCGGTGGAATCGATCTGCGAGCTGCGGGCGATGACTTCGCCCAAAGGGCCCTCGTGGGCCAGCCATTCGCCAGCCATGACGATACGCACGGTCGGCTGCGGCAGGCTCAGCAGTGGTTCGTGCAAGTAGTCGTTGTTGGTCAGGTAACGCAGCACGCCGTAGTCGTCACCCGCGTGCGGTGCAGCGGCCAGTTGCGCGTCGATCTGTGCGAGCAACTGTGCGGCGCTGGCGGTCGGTGTCACGGTCAGGCGCAGAGGAACGGCGTGGCTCAGCGCACCGACTACCGTGGCCGGGTTGAAGTCGGTATGGCTCAGGGGACTGGTGAGCGGCAAGCGTGCGCGCTCGCAGCGGCCGCGATCCAGTGTCAGCCAGACGCCTTGCTCAGCACTTTGATGTGCCAGTTCCGCGGCGACTGCCGTGGCCACCAGCGACGCCCAGGGCGCATGACTACGTCGTTGCAGCAGGCTCAGGCGAGCACTGAGTGGTGCCGGAATTTGCACGCGGCTTTCAGTGGCCATGTCACCCGGTTGCGGGGCGGACGGCAGGGTTTCACCGGCGTATTGCAGCCAGTATTCCCAGGCCGATTCCAACCCGTCTTCATCGGCGGCGTAGTTGTTCTGATGCTCGGCCCATTCATCCAGATTGCCGCCGTGACGCGGCAATTCGATCGCACGATCGTATTGCGCTTGAGCCACAGCCAGCGCCAGGTCAGTCATCAGTAAGGCCCAGGAGACCGCATCCAGACGCAGTGCATGGGTGACCAACAGCACGGCGTCGCCGTGTTCCGAGAGGCACGCGTGCCAGCCTTCGCCTGCCGCGTGATCCAGCGTGGCCAGGGTGGTTTCGGCCAGTTCGGCCAATGCGTTCGAGTCGTCGAGCTTCAGTGGCTGACGGCTGGCGCTGACCGGTTTAGGTGTGGCGGGCAGGGTCTGTGCCCAAGTGCCGTCAGCCTGTCGGACCAGACCCAGTTGCAGCGCACGGTGTTGCTGTTGCAGGGCTAACACGGCGCGGTTCAACACCTCGACGCTGATCGGTGCATTCATGGCCACGCAGCGCCAGTCCGCCGTCAGTGGGCCGGCTTCGAGCCGAGCGTGCTGACCCGGTGTCAGCGGCACATGGCGCACGGCGCTGGACGTATCACGGCTGTAGTTCGCCCCTTGGCTGATCACCGCAGAAATTTCGGCGATGGTGCGGTTTTCGAACAACTGCTTGGGCGTCAGCTTCATGCCGCGTTGGTGGGCGCGAGCGATGATCTGCAGGTTGAGAATCGAATCGCCGCCCAGGGCGAAGAAGTTGTCGTGAATACCGACGCGTTCGACCCGCAACACATCCTGCCAGATCTCGGCGAAGGCGATTTCCACCGCATCTCGCGGGGCCTCGTAGTTGTCTTGACTGGTCGGGGCATCGGGCAATGGCAGGCTTGCGATGTCCGGCTTGCCGTTGGCATTGAGCGGGATCGCGTCGAGGGCAATGAAGTCTGCCGGCACCATGTAATCCGGAACCCGAAGGGCCAGGTCGGAGCGCAGTTTGTCGGTGGAGAGAGACGTGCTGGCGACCAGCCAGGCAATCAGGCGCGGTGTTTCGTTGGCTGGCTGTACCACGCGAGCCAGCACTTGCTCGATGTTGTTCGAGAGGCGTTTGATCTGGGCTTCGACTTCGCCCAGCTCAATGCGATAGCCGCGCAGTTTGATCTGGTTGTCGACGCGTCCCAGGAACGCCAGTTCGCCGGATTCCAGCCAGCGCACGCGATCGCCGGTGCGGTAGGCGCGGGGCAGGTCGGCAACGGCCATGAAACGCGCGCCGGTTTGCGCCGGATCGCCGAGGTAGTCGATGGCCAGGCCTTCACCGCCGACCCACAGCTCACCCGGCATCCCGACAGGCACAGCGTGACCGTGGCTATCGAGAACCCGTAGTTGCCGGTTCGACTGCGGATGGCCCAGCGGTTGCACACCGGCCAGTGGTTGATCGATACGTGACAGGCAAATGCCCACGGCACTTTCGGTCGGGCCGTAGTGGTTGTAAACCGCGAGTTCCGGACGCAGCGCTCGGATGGTGTCCAGCAACGCACCTTGCAGTGCTTCGCCACCGAGCAACAAAGCATGGCGTGGCAGCAGGCTGGCGTCGGGGTGAGCGGCGAGCAAGCCGTGCAGATGGTTGGGGGTGAGCTTTACCAGATCGGGGATGAATTCGGCAAAACACTGCGCCAAGGCGTTCGGGTCGGCACGGGTGTCGTCGTCCACTAGCAGCAGGCTGCCACCGCTGACCAGCGCACCGAACAACTGGGTGTAACCGAGGTCCGCCGCCAGGGTCGACAGCAATGCATGGCGCCAGGGTTGTTCAGCCTGGGCGCAACCCAGCTCGGCGAGTATGCCACTGACATACGCGACGATGGCGCGATGGGACAGGCGCACGCCTTTCGGCGTACCGGTGGAGCCGGAGGTATAAATCACATAGGCGCAGGCCTGTTGATCCACCGCTGGCAGGTCGATGCCGGTGGCGCGGGCTGATGCGTCGACGACCTGAGCGGAGGCGGTATCGAACGTCGGCACACCAATGATGAAGTCCACGTCGGCACTGATCATCAGCGCACTCAGGCGCGAGGCCGGTTGGCCCAGGTCCAGCGGCAGGAAGCAACCGCCGGCCTGCATCACCGCCAGCAGCGAGACCACTGCGTCGTTGCAACGGGGCAGGGCCAGCGCGACGCGGTCACCTTGTTGCAGACCGCGCTGGCGCAAGACACTGGCCAGTCCAGTCGATGCTTCAAGTAGTTCGCCATAGCTCAGCACGCCGTTGGCGTCACGCACGGCTTCACGCTCGGGATGGCGTCGGGCCTGGTCGGCGATCAGTTCGTGCAGCGGAGCGTCAGGCAGTTCGAGGGTTGCACCATTGCCCCAGGTGCGGGTCAGGCTCAGTTCCTGCTCCGGGCACAGCGGCACGTCGGCCAGTGGTCGGGTGGCATCGCGGCCCAGTTCCTCGAGCAGCGCCACCAATTGCTGCAGCAGGCGCGCACCCGCGGCATCGGACAAGCGTTTGCGCTGATGCACCAGATGCAGCTGCAAGCGTTCGCTTTCCATCGAGGCGATCAGCGACATCGGATAGTTGTTGCGTCCACCGGTGTGGCGCAAAGGCGCGGAGTGTTCGGCATCCGGCAACCCGACGAGACCGTCGTCGATCTGATCAAGCTCCCGGGGGAACGGGAAGTTTTCGAATACCATGATCGCTTCGAACAACTCGCCACCAGGCGGCAGCGCGGTCAATGCCCGCAGACTGGCCAGTGGTGTGTGTTCGTGCTCGCGCATTTCGGCATTCCAGTCCTGGATGCCCGCGAGCCATTGGCCAACGGTCGGCGCATCGTCCCAGCGTACCCGCAACGGCAAGGTGTTGATGAACAGACCGACCATGCGCTCGACGCCGCTCAGGCGCTGCGGACGCCCGGCCACGGTGACGCCGATCAGGGCTTCGTCGCTGCCATTATGGCGGCCCAGCAGATAAGCGTAAGCCGCTTGCAGCAAGGTGTTGACGGTCAGGTTGTTGTCCCGGGCGAAGCCGGTCAGGCGAACGGTTGTTGCGGCATCCAGCATCAGTTGATGCTCGGTGCAGGGCAGGTGTGCCTCCACCGGGTCGGCGAGCAGGCCGCGGGGGTCCGACTCGGGTACGCGGGTAGTGTTGGCGAAGTCCGCCAGACGACTGCGCCAGAATTCATCGGCCGAGGGGCGCTCGCTGAGATAAGCCACGTAATCCTGAAAAGGACGTACCGTTTCCAGCGCCGCGCTTTGCCCGCGTCGTGCCGCGCGGTACAGATCACGCCAGTCCGCCAGCAGCGAACCGACGCTCCAGCCGTCGAGCAACAGGTGATGGTGGGTCCACAGCAGCGACCAGTGCGCTTGAGCGTTTTGATCGTCCAGTCGCGCCAGGGTCAAACGCATCAACGGTGCCGCGCCCAGCTCGAAAGCCTGTGCGTGATCTTCCGCCGCCAATGCCGTCAGCCCTTGCGGGTTACCGCGCAAATCGACTTCCCGCAGCGGCAGATCGACTTCCTTGAGGATCACCTGGTAGGCGTCGTCCAGCTCTTCCCAGAGAAACGCTGTGCGCAACACTGCGTGGCGTTGCATCAAGGCCAGCCAGGCCTGACGGAACGCATCGAGGTCGAGGTCCCCGGCCAGTCCGATGCTCATTTGCTGGTAGTAAACCCGGGACTCGGGCGCATAGGCCTCGTGGTACAGCAGGCCTTTTTGCAGCGGCGTCAGCGAATAGATGTTTTCGATTTGGTCATGCATGGCAGCAGTGTTCAATCCAGAAAAACGAGGAGGCACGTGCGCCGCGAACGGCGCACTCCGAAGTCAAATACAGGTCGATGCCGGGGCTCACTTCTTCGGCCCCAAGCGTTTGAGCAGGGTGTCGAGGGTCGCCTGGTTCATGCCTTTGGCCAGCGGGAAATCCGATGGCATCAGCGCCCCCGCCTGTGGGTCGAGGCAATGCCCGACCAGCGCTTGCAGGTGCTCCAGCAGGCGAGCAGGAAAGCGGCTGTCGGCGCTCGGCGTGACGCTGTGCCATTCGACATGCAACACGCCGTCTTCCAGCCACGCCACCACCTCACGGCCATGGGTCACCCGGTTGGCCAGTGCCACTTCTGGCGGCGGGGTCAGGCTGCTGGCGCGCAACCAGCCCTGTGGCGTTTGCTCATGCCCCAAGTAGTTGAACAGCACATCGCCACGGCTTGGCGGCAACGCGCCACGCTGGCGTAGCAGCCCGTGACCGAGGCCATTGCCCGGTACAGCGCGCAAGGCCTCCTTGGCGTTGCGCACCCGGTCGCCGGGGGCACCGCTGGAATTCACGCGCAACGGGTACAGGGTGGTGAACCAGCCGACGGTGCGGCTGACATCCAGGCCCTCGAACGGCGCATCGCGACCATGGCGCTCCAGATCCACCACGATATCGGCACGGCTTTCAGCTTCCGCCAGCGTCGCGGCGAGGGCGGCGATCAGCAGTTCTTCCGGTTGCGTGCGATACGCGGCGTGGGACTCGGTCAGCCATTGATGAGTGCGAGCCGCATCCCAACGGGCCGACAGGGTCTGGCGCTCGGCGACTGTCGCCACCGGCGCGGTGTTCACTGCGATCTGGGTGTTCCAGTAGCGCTGTTCGGCGCTGACCTTGCCGGCATGGGCGTGCAGGTGCTCGGCCCATTGACGGTAGGATGTGGTTTTCGCCGGCAGACTCGGGTTCTCTCCACGTTCCAGCCCTTGATACAGCTGCTGGAAATCTTCCAGCAGCGGCGTCCACGACACTGCGTCCACGACCAGGTGATGCGCGACCAGATACAGGCGTTGCGGTTTGCCCTCCAGTAATGCCGCCGCGAACAGTGGGCCGTGTTGCAGGTCCAGGCTTTGCGCGACTTGTTGCAGTTGCTCAGGGTGTTCGCAGCAGGTCAATTGAGCGGGCGATACCGGTGCGATGTGCGCCTGCCATTGGCCTTCGACCTCGTTGAAGCGCAGGCGCAAGGCGTCGTGGTGGGCCACCAGTCGATCCAGTGTGGCCTGCACGAGGGTCGCGTCCAGGCGTCGGTCGCTGTCGGTCAGCACCGACTGATTCCAGTACGCGGCTTGAGGTTGCTGTTGATCGAAGAACCACTGATGCAGCGGCATCAACGGCATGGCGCCGGTGACGTCACCCTGTTCGGCCAGTGTCAACAATGGACTGGCAATCTGCGCCAACGCTGCCGGGGTCGGTGAGCGGAACAGGTCTTTCGGCGTGAGCGAGTAACCCTGTTCCCGCATGCGCGAAATCAGCTTCAGGCCGAGGATCGAGTCACCACCCAAGGCGAAGAAACTGTCCATGGTTCCGACCTCGCGGCCGCCGGTCATCATCTCGCCCAGCAACTCGCCGAACAGCTGGCAGAGCAGGGCTTCCAGTTCGTTGCGCGGTGCGACACGGTCTTCTTGAGTCTGCGGCAATGGCAGGGCAGCCAAGGCCTTGCGGTCGATCTTGCCGTTGGTGGTCAGGGGCAGGGCCGGTACTTCGACCCATACCGCCGGCACCATGTACGCCGGCAGCTGGTTTTTGAGTTGGGCGGCAAGCAGCGTATCGAGGCCCGATTGCGCCGCGCTGCTGCTGTAGAACGCTACCAACCGGTTGTCGATCACCAAAGTGCAGGCACCGGTGATTGCAGGCTGGTTAAGCAGCGCTGCATCAATTTCTCCCAGTTCGATCCGCTGCCCGCGCAGTTTCACCTGATGGTCGAGACGCCCCAGGTATTCGATGTTGCCATCGGCGAGGAAGCGGCAACGGTCGCCGGTGCGGTACAGGCGATCACCCTGGATGAACGGGCTGGCGAGGAAACGCTCCTCGGTCAGGTCCGGGCGTTTCAGGTAACCGCGAGCGACGCCGACACCGCCGATGTACAGCTCGCCGATGCTGCCGATTGGCAGTGGTTGCATGGCCTCGTCGAGGATGTACAGGCGCAGGTTGGCGATTGGTTTGCCGATCGGCACGATCACATCGTCCACCGAGCAACGCCAGACCGAGACGTCGATAGCGGCTTCGGTCGGGCCATAGAGGTTGACCAGCGCCGCTGGGTGTTGGCTCATGAAGCGCCGCACCAAATCCACCGGCAGCGCCTCGCCGCTGGCGAACACCTGACGCAGGCTGTGGCAGTTGACCAGGCTCGGTTCTTCGACAAAGGCGCGCAGCATCGACGGCACGAAGTGCAGGGTGGTGACCTGCTCTTGCTGGATCAACTGGCTGAGATACGCCGGATCGCGATGACCGTCCGGACGGGCGACCACCAGGGTCGCGCCGGTGATCAACGGCCAGAAGAACTCCCACACCGAGACGTCGAAGCTGTATGGGGTTTTCTGCAAGACGCGGTCGTTCGGGCCAATCGGGAAGGCGTCCTGCATCCAGTACAAACGGTTCATCAAGGCGCCGTGTTCGTTCATCACGCCTTTTGGTTGGCCGGTGGAACCGGAGGTGTAGAGCACGTAAGCCAGATCGCTTGAACCGACACTGATCGGTTCAGCGGCCGGCGATGGTGGCAGGGCGTCGAGGGTCCAGGCGGTGTGCCCGACCGGCAGACGCGTCAGCCACTGCGCTTGAGTCAAGGTGACTTGGGCATCGGCATCTGCGATTAAAAATGCCAGACGTGCGGCGGGCAATTCCGGATCGAGCGGCAACCACGCGGCGCCGGCATGCACGATGCCGAGCAGGGCCACCACCAGGTCCAAGGAACGTTCCATGCACACCGGGACGATGGCGCCGCTGCCGATACCGGCGGCACGCAAGGCGCGGGCAACGGTTTGCGCGCGTTGATCCAGTTCGGCGTAGCTCAGGCGCTGGCCTTCGAACACCAGCGCCGGAGCGTTGGGGCTGAGGGCCGCCTGTTGGGTCAGCGCCGTGTGCAGATTGGTCGGGCCGGTGTAATGACGTTCGGTGGCGTTCCAGCGATCCAGTTGCTGCTGATCCTGTTGTTGCGGGAACAATTCGACCAGCGCTAGCTCCGGCGTTGTCACCAGCGCGTCCAGCAGGGCACACCATTGCGCGCTCCAGCGCCGCATCGTCGACTCGTCAAACAGCGCCGCCTGGTATTCAAGGGCGAGGGTCATGTCGACGCCGTCATCCTGGACTTCCCAGCTCTGTTCGAACTTGGCGTCGATCACCGGCAGCGTCTGCTCTTCGATGTTCAGGCCCGGCCATTGGCTGCTGTCCATGCGGCCATGGTTGAGGGAGAACATCACCTGGAACAGCGGTGTGCGGTTCAGGTCGCGGCGCTGGGCCACGGCGCCGACCAGTGTTGCGAACGGCAGGTCGGCGTGGGCCTGGGCCGCGCGCAGATCTGCCTCGAGGCTGGCGAGCAACTGCTCGGCCGGAGCCTGTTGAGCGACTTCGCTGCGGATCACCAGCGTGTTCACCAGGCACGCCAGCAACGCCTGGGTTTGCGGTTGGTCGCGCTGGTCCGCCGGAGTGCCGAGGCGGATGTCGCGCTGACCGCTGTAGCGTGCCAGCAAGGCACTCAGTGCTGTCGCAAGTACCACGTAGCTGGTGGTGCCGCGTTGGCGGGCGAACTGGCGGATGGCTTCGGCACGCGAGGCGCCGAGGCTGACGGTCAGTTGCCGGGCGCGACGATCCGCTTCGGCACCGCGTGGATGGTCGAGGGGCAGGTCGAGTTGGTAGTCGTCCTGGCCGAGGTGGTTTTTCCAGTAATCCAGGCTGTCATTACGTCGAGCCTGGGTGTCCGGGTGCTGTTGCCACACGACGAAATCGACATAGTCGACCTCCAGCGCCGTCCAGGTGGGCGACTGCCCTTTAAGGCTGGCGGTGTAGGCCTGGGCCAGTTCGTCGATCAGCAATTGCATCGCCCAACCGTCGGTGGCGCTGTGGTGCAGGCAAACCAGCAACAGGCTTTCGTCGCTGTCCTGACGTTGCAACAGGTGCGCCCGCCAAGGTGCGGCGGTGGCCAGATTGAACGGCGCCATCAGCTCGTTCTGCGCGTTGGCGCATGCCGCCGTCCAGTCCTGTGTGGCGACCGAGGTGACCACGAGTGCCGGGCCGTGATTGTCGATCAACAACTGCGGCTCGCCCTGGACTTCGACAATACGGCTGCGCAGCACCAGATGGCGCTCGCTGATCTGCTCGAATGCCTCACGCAAGGCCTGGACCTGAAGGTCGCCGCGCAAGGTCAGGGCGAATGGCATGTGATATTCGCGCGAATCCGGCACCAGACGGCTGAGCATCCAGAAACGCTGCTGAGCCAGACCCAGCGGCAATTGTGCCGGACGCGGTTGTGCGGTGATCAGCTCACCCGGCATCGCCGCTCGCAGATGACCGGCCAAAGCCGCCACCGTCGGTTGGGCGAATACCAGCGCCAATGGCAAGGTGGCGCCCAGGCGTTCACGGACCCGAGCGACCAGACGGGTGGCCAGCAAAGAGTGGCCGCCGAGATGGAAGAAATGATCTTCGATCCCCACCGACGGGCATTCCAGCACTTCGCTGAACAACTCGCAGAGCACCGTTTCGGTGGCGTTGCGCGGCGCGGTGTGCGGCTGGTCGCTTTTGGTTTCAGGCAATGCCGTGGCAGCCAACGCCTTGCGGTCGAGCTTGCCGTTGCTGTTGAGCGGCAGGCTGTCGAGTTGCACCAGAAGGCTTGGCAGCATGTGCGAGGGCAGGCTGTCGCTCAATGCCGCGCGCAGTGCGGACTCATCGGCATCACCACACCAGAAGCTCACCAGACGCTGCTCGAGTAACAAAGTGGCCGCGTCGCGAACGCCCGGTTGCATGAGCAATTCAGCGTCGATCTCCCCCAGTTCGACCCGCTGCCCGCGCAGTTTCACCTGATGGTCGAGACGCCCCAGGTACTCGATGTTGCCATCGATGAGGAAGCGGCAACGGTCGCCGGTGCGGTACAGGCGATCACCGTCGATGAACGGGCTGGCGAGGAAACGTTCTTCGGTCAGGTCCGGGCGTTTCAGGTAACCGCGAGCGACGCCGACACCGCCGATGTACAGCTCGCCGATGCTGCCGATTGGCAGTGGTTGCATGGCCTCGTCGAGGATGTACAAACGCAGGTTGGCGATCGGTTTGCCGATCGGCACGATCACATCGTCCACCGAACAGCGCCATACCGAGACGTCGATAGCGGCTTCGGTCGGGCCATAGAGGTTGACCAGCGCCGCTGGGTGTTGGCTCATGAAGCGCCGTACCAGATCCACCGGCAGCGCCTCGCCGCTGGCGAACACCTGACGCAGGCTGTGGCAGTTGACCAGGCTCGGTTCTTCGACAAAGGCGCGCAGCATCGACGGCACGAAGTGCAGGGTGGTGACCTGCTCTTGCTGGATCAACTGGCTGAGATACGCCGGATCGCGATGACCGTCCGGACGGGCGACCACCAGGGTCGCGCCGGTGATCAACGGCCAGAAGAACTCCCACACCGAGACGTCGAAGCTGTATGGGGTTTTCTGCAGTACGCGGTCGTTCGGGCCAATCGGGAAGGCGTCCTGCATCCAGTACAAACGGTTCATCAAGGCGCCGTGTTCGTTCATCACGCCTTTTGGTTGGCCGGTGGAACCGGAGGTGTAGAGCACGTAAGCCAGATCGCTTGAACCGACACTGATCGGTTCAGCGGCCGGCGATGGTGGCAGGGCGTCGAGGGTCCAGGCGGTGTGCCCGACCGGCAGACGCGCCAGCCACTGCGCTTGAGTCAAGGTGACTTGGGCATCGGCATCTGCGATTAAAAATGCCAGACGTGCGGCGGGCAATTCCGGATCGAGCGGCAACCACGCGGCGCCGGCATGCACAATGCCGAGCAGGGCCACGACCATCTCCACGGAGCGTTCCATGCACACCGGGACGATGGCGCCGCTGCCGATACCGGCGGCACGCAAGGCGCGGGCGACGGTTTGCGCACGCTGGTCCAGTTCGGCATAACTCAGGCGCTCGCCTTCGAACACCAGCGCCGCCGCGTTGGGGCTGAGGGCCGCCTGTTGGGTCAGCGCGGTGTGCAGGTTGGTCGGGCCGGTGTAGTTGCGTTCGGTAGCATTCCACTCGACCAGCTGGCGTTGACGCTCAGACGCCGCCAACGGTGACCAGTCGCCGAGGCGAGTCTGTGGCGCGTCGAGCATGGTTTCGAGCAGCTCTTGCCATTGCGCCAGCCAACGGCGGGCCGTGGTTTCGCTGAACAGCGCGGCGCGGTATTCCAGCAACACCGACAGCACCTCGCCGTCATGCACTTCCCAGTTCAGGTCGTACTTGGTGGCCTGAGCCGTCACCGCTCGTTCGCGCACTTGCAACTGCGGCCAGTGACTGGCCGACGAGTCGGCGTTCTGCATCACGAACAACACCTGGAACAGTGGCGTCTGGCCGAGGCTGCGCTCTGGCGCCAGGTGATCAACGACCTGATCGAACGGCACGTCCTGATGGTGCTGCGCGTCCAGCACGCGGTTGCGCACCTGGCTCAGCAAGCCTTCGAAATCCAGCGTCGGATCGAGGTCGGCGCGCATCACCAAAGTGTTGACGAAGCAACCGATCAGCGGCTGCAATTCGGCCAGCGGACGCTGGGCCACCGGGCTGCCGACCCGCACGTCGCGCTGGTTGGCGTAGCGCCCCAACAACAATTGCGCCGCGCTGAGCATCAGCATGTACAGGGTGGCACCGCGTTGTTGGGCGAACTGACGCAGGCGTCCCGCCAGTTCTTGCGGCAGTTGCAGCTGCACTGCGCCGGCGGCAGGGTCGAGCAGGTTTGGACGACCCTGTTCGGTGGGCAGGTCCAACAGGTAATTGCCGTCTTCCAGCTGGGTGCGCCAGTATTCGAGCTGGTTGCGGAACACTGTTTGTTGACCGGACTCGCGCTGCCAGAGGGCGTAATCCGGGTATTGCAAGGCCAGGTCCGGCAGTACGGCGACGGTGCCTTGGCTTTGGGCGGTGTAGAGCTGCGCCAGTTCATTCAACAGGTTCTGGCTGGACGCATCGTCGGTGGCGCAATGGTGCACGGTCAGCAACAGCAACGCCTGGTCGCGACCGCTGCGTTGCACCAGCGTGGCACGAATCGGCACTTGGGTAGCCAGGTCGAAACGGTGCCCGGTTTCGGCGTGAATGGCCTCATCGGTCAGCAGTTGCCAAGTGTCGTCGGTGGCCGCTTCCAGTGTTGCCACGCGCAAGGTGATGTTGACCTGCGGTTCGATGACCAGCGCCAACTCGCCGTCGCTATCGCGCACGATCCGGCTGCGCAGGATTTCGTGGCGTTGAACCACACCATTCAGGGCGGACTGCAAGGCCTGAGGGTTCAGCTCACCATCGAACTGTACGGCGCTGACCACGTTGTATTCGCCACCGCCAGCGCTAAGTTGTTCGAGGAACCACAAGCGTTGTTGTTCGAATGACAATGGCAAGCGCACCGGGCGTGCCGCCGGGACGAAGGTCGCCGCCGGGGTTTGCAGCGGATCACCCAGCAACGCGGCCAAAGCCTCAAGGCTCGGGTGTTCGAACACTGCCCGCAGCGGTGGAACCGTGGCGAACTGTTGGCGCAGACGGGCAAACAGCACCGCCGCCAGCAGCGAGTGGCCACCGAGATAGAAGAAGTGGCTGTCGCGACCGATCTGCGTCAGCGGCACGTTCAACAGCTCGGCCCACAGGGCGGCGAGTTGCTGTTCGGCGACGGTGCGCGGTGGATCCTGAGCGTCTGGCGCTGCTTGAATATCCGGCGCAGGCAGGGCTTTGCGATTGAGTTTGCCGTTGTCGGTCAGCGGCAACTCATCGAGCAGCACAAACGCCGACGGCACCATGTAGTCGGGCAGGGCGGCGCCGATGGTTTTGCGCCAGGCATTGATATCGGCCTGCTGGTCGCAGGTGACGTATGCCACCAGACGCTTATCGCCGGGCACGTCTTCACGGGCCAGCACCACCGCCTGACGCACGCCCGGTTGGGCGCCGATCAAGGCTTCGATTTCGCCCAGTTCGACGCGGAAACCACGGATTTTCACCTGATGGTCCATGCGCCCCAGGTATTCGAGCTGACCGTCGGGTAGCCAGCGCACCAAGTCGCCGGACTTGTACATGCGCGCATCCGCCAGCGGCGAGAACGGGTCGTCGATGAACACCTTCGCGGTCTGTTCGGCGCGGTTGAGGTAGCCAAGGGTCACGCCGGCTCCGCCGATGTGCAATTCGCCCGGAACACCCACCGGCATCGGATTGAGAAAAGCATCGAGCACGTAAGTGCGCACGTTGGCGATCGGCCGTCCGATGATCGGGCGTGCCGGGAAGTCGTCCACCGCACAACCGGTCGCATCGACGGTGCATTCGGTCGGGCCGTAGGTGTTGAAGAAGCGGCTGCCGACAATCGATGGCAGACGCTGCCAAAGTTGTGCATCCACCGCGTCACCACCAAACAGCACAAAGCGTGGCAGATACACTTCGCCACGGCGTACGCCGTCACTTTCGAGCAAGGCCTTGAGCTGCGCCGGGGTGCACTCGAAGGCTTGCAGACGGGTTTCGCGGAAAAACCGCGCCAGGGCCTCGGGGTCGTAGCGCACCTCTTCCGGGGTCAGGTACAGGCTGTGGCCGTCGAGCAGCAGGATGAGCTCGGCCACTGAACTGTCGAAGGCAAACGAATAGTTGAAACTAGTGCGCATCGGCTGATCGGTGTAGCGCCGATACAGGCCATGAATGCGTGCCCAGGCCAAGTTGACCACCGAGCCGTTGGTGACCAGCGTGCCCTTGGGCTTACCGGTCGAACCGGAGGTGTACATGATGTACGCCAGATCATCAGGACCGGCCAGTGGCGCGAGGTTGTTGTCCGGCTGATCGGCGAACAGGGCAGCGTCGCTGTCCAGGCGCAGACGCGGCAGTTCGGCACCCAGCTGCTCCAGCAAGCCCTGCTGGCCAAGGAACAGCGCCGGCTGCGCGTCTTCAAGCATGTACGCCAGACGATCCACCGGATAAGCCGGGTCCAGCGGCACATAGGCACCACCGGATTTTAGAATGCCTAGCAGGCCGACCAACAGTTCCAGCGAACGCTCGACACACAATGCCACCGGGCTATTGGCGACCACGCCGCGACTGCGCAGGTAATGCGCCACCTGGTTGGCTCGGCGATTCAGTTCGGCGTAGCTCAGGCTGCGGCCTTCGAAGCACAACGCATCGCGATCCGGGCTGCGTTCGGCCTGCTGTTCAAACAGCTGGGCGAAGGTCAGGTGCTGCGGCACCTCCATTTCGGTGCGGTTCCACTCGACCACCGTGCGCTGCCATTCCGCCGCCATCAGCAGCGGCAGGGCGGCCACCGGGCGTTGCGGCTCGGCGAGCATTTGTTCGAGCAAGTGCTCCAGGCGAGCGAGGGTCTGACGGGCGCTGTCGGCGGCGAACAGGTCCAGAGCGAACATCAGCTCCAACTGAATCGGTGCATTGGCCGGGCACAGCACGTGCAGGTCCAGATCGCATTCGGAGTGTTTGAGTGGGGTGTCCAGGGTCTCGAAGTCCAGTCCCGGGAAACGCAGCCGTGACTCCATGGCCAATTGCTGCGCGACCATCACTTGATACAGCGGCGCATGACTGAGGCTGCGCGGCAGTTGCAGGCTGTCCACCAGTTGCTCGAACGGCAGGTCTTGATGCTGCAAGCCCTCGCGCAGACGTTTGGCCACCTGGCTCACCAGCGCAGTGAAATCCGCTTGCGGCTCAAAGTCGGCACGGATCGCCAGGTTGTTCAGCAGTATGCCGAGCAGGCCTTCGGTGCCCGGTTGTTCACGGTGGGTGACCGGGGTGCCGATCAGTACCGTGGCATCGCCACTCAAACGGTGCATCAGCACGGCGAAACCGGCGAACAACACGGTGAACGGTGTGGTGCCCAAGCGACTGGCGAAGGATTGCACCCGGCCACTCAGGTCGGCGCTCAGTTCACGCTGCACGATCCCGGCGCGGTAGCTTTGCACCGACGGCCGTGGATTGTCGGTGGGCAAGGCCAGCAATGGACTGCCTTCGTTGTCGCGACGATCCAGCGTGGTGGTCCAGTAATCGAGCTGGCGCTTGAGTTCGGCGCCTTGCAGGTGTTCGCGTTGCCACAGGGCGAAGTCGGCGTATTGCACCGGCAAGGCCGGCAGTTCGGCGGGGGCGCCGTTGCAACGGGCTTCGTAACCCAGGGCCAGCTCGCGCAGGGCGATGGTCGCCGACCAGGCGTCCGAGACCATGTGATGCAAGGCGATGCCCAGCACATGTTCACCCGGTGCAACACGCAGCAATCGCGCACGTAGCAACGGCGGCGAGGTCAGGTCGAACGGTTGCTCAAAGGTTTCTTGCAGCGCATTGAACTGCGCACCTTCGCGAGCCGTGGCGGCCAAACCCGACAAATCATCGAACGGCAGTGCAATGTTCAGCGATTCACTGATGTGCTGGCTGGGTACGCCATCGGTGCTGCGGATGCCGGTGCGCAGGATTTCATGACGCACCAGTAAGTCATTCAGGCTGGCATGCAGCGCTTCGACGTTGAGTTCACCTTTCAGATGCAGGGCGAACGGGATGTTGAACAGCGTCGTGCCCGGTGTCAGTTGCTCGATGAACCACAGGCGTTGTTGCGAGAACGACAGCGGCAACAGCGATGGTCGCGGCTGGGCTTTCGGCGCGCTGATCACGGCGGCTTGCGGTGCGGCGGCATCGGCCTGGCGGGCAGCGATGGCGACGGCCAGCAGCGCCACTGTCGGTTGTTCGAACAGCACGCGCAACGGCAAGTCGAGTTTGAAATGGGTGCGCAGGCGCGCAACGATCTGGGTGGCCAGCAGCGAGTGCCCGCCGAGAGTGAAGAAGTTGTCTTCCACGCCCACAGTGTCGCGACCCAGGACGTCGGCCCAGATTTTCGCCACGGCGGTTTCCAGCTCATTGCGTGGCGCGATGCTTTCTTGGGTGGCGGCCTGCCAGTTCAGCTCCTGGGCGGCCAGGGCCTTGCGATCGACCTTGCCGTTGTTGTTGAGGGGCAAGCGCTCAAGGCACACGAACGCGGCCGGCACCATGTACGGAGGCAATTGCGCGCGCAGGTGTTCGTTGAGTCCCTCGCTGCCCAAGGTGTCGTCGTGGGCCGACCAGTAGGCCACCAGCCAGGCTTCGCCGACGCTGTTTTCGCGCAGCAATACGGCGGCTTCGCGCACATTCGGGTGCTGCGCCAGACGGTGTTCGATTTCGGTCAGTTCGATCCGGTGCCCGCGCAGTTTTACCTGCTGGTCGCGGCGGCCGAGGTATTCGATCACGCCATCGGCGCGCCAGCGTCCCAGGTCGCCGGTGCGGTAAATACGCCCGTCGAGTTGCGGGTGATCGATGAACGCGTCAGCGGTGCGCTGCGGATCGTGCAGGTAGCCACGACCGACACCGACGCCACCGACACAGATTTCCCCGGCAACGCCAACGGGTACCGGCCGCAGGGATTCGTCCAGCACGTACAGACAGTTGTTGGCGGTTGGTTGGCCGATGGGCATGTGGCTGACGTTGGCGTCCGGCGCTTCGAAGATCGGCTGGAAGGCCACGTCGTCGGCGCACTCGGCCGGACCGTAGGCGTTCATCAAGGCGATGTCGGGAAAGCGCGCAAACCAGTCTCGGGCCACGGTCGGCGGCAGAGCTTCACCGGTGGGCAGCACCCAGCGCAGGTCGGGCAATTGCAGGTCGCACGGGCACAGCGCAAGCAGCGTGCGCATCAGGCTCGGGACAATTTCCAGTACGCTGAGGCGTTCGCTGGCGAGCACTTGCAGCAGACGTTGCGGGTCGTGCGCCACGTCGTCCGGCAGGATGTGTACCGTGGCGCCGAGTACTGGCGCGGCGAGGAACTGCCACACGGAAATGTCGAAGGCCACCGACGCGGTCTGTGGAATTCGGTCTTCGGTGTTCAGCCCCAGGGCCGGCACTTTGCCGAAGATGTTATTGAGCATGCCTCGTTGTTCGATCATCACGCCTTTGGGCGTACCGGTCGAACCCGAGGTGAACAGCACGTAGACCAGGCTGTCCGGCCCGCCGAGCAATGGCAGCGGTACATCATTGCCGCACGTCCAGCAGGCTTCGGCGCACAGGGCTTTTGGCGCCTGATCGAGGCCGCTTAGCAACTGATCGAGCAGGGCGCTGCAACCTTCGCTGGCCACCAGCAACGGTGCACGGGACAGGCTGAGGATTTCCCTCAGGCGCTCCGGCGGATGATTGACTTCAAGCGGCAGCATCGCTGCGCCAGTCTTGAACACGGCAATCATCATGGTCAACAGCGCCAGGCCACGGGGGGCAACCAGCGCGACCAATTGATCTTCACCGGCACCGGCGTCACGCAAGGCGTGGGCCAGGCGCGTGGATCGCTGATCCAGCTCGGCGTAGGTCAGCGATTCACCGTCGCAGATCGCGGCAACCTGTTCGCCACGTTGGGCGACCTGCGCGGCAAACAGTTCGGCGTAACTTTGATCCAGCGGGAAGTCGTGCGGGTTGACCGCCCACTCGCCGAGCAGTTGCTGACGCTCATCAACGGCCAGCAGCTCGAAACTGCCCAGCAGCGCGTCCGGTGCGGCGAGCATGCCGCGCACCAGGCTGGCAATGTGACCGAGCAAGCGCTGCACGGTCGACGCCTCGAAACGCTCGCGGTCGTAGGACACACGAATGCCCAGTTGTTCGCCGGGCAGGATCACCACGGTCAAACCGTAGTGGGTGTGCACGCTGTGATCCATGCCTTCGAGGCTGAACTGGAAACCGCCTTCCAGAATCTGTTCGTCGATCGGGGCGTTTTCGAACACCAGGATACTGTCGAACAGGGTTTCGCCCCGGGGAAAATCGCTCCAGCCCTGGATGTCGGTCAGCGGCGTGTGTTCAAAATCACGCATGTCAACGTTCAGCCCTTGCAGCGTGCTCAGCCACTGACCAAGCGATGCTTCGGGATCCACCGACACCCGCAGCGGCAGGGTGTTGATGAACAGGCCGATCATCTCCGCCACTCCGGTCAGCTCCGCCGGACGACCGGCCACGGTGACGCCGAACAGCACGTCCCGTTGACCGCTATAGCGCGACAGCAGCAACGACCAGACCCCCTGGAAAAACGTGTTCGGGGTGATCCGGCGGCTACGGCAGAATGCAGCCAGCGCCTGGGTTTCCTGCTCGTTCAGGTGAATCAGCTGATCGTCCACCAGCACCGCATCGGTGTAGCGGTCACGGGCTACGCCGTTGTCCACGGTCAGTGGCGTGGGTGCATTGAGCCCTTGCAACTGGCCGCGCCAGAACTGCTCGGCCTTGCCCGCATCCTGGCGTTGCAGCCATTGGATGTAATCGCGAAACGGCCGTGGGCTCTTGAGCTCAGGCGTGCGGTCGTTGCACAGCGCTTCGTAGACTTTGAGGAAGTCCACGGTCACCAGGGAAATGCACCAGGCGTCCATCAGGATATGGTGAAAGCTGCGAATGAATTCGTAGGATTCATCGGCCAATCGCACCAGGCGGAAGCGAATCAGCGGCGGCTTCGACAGGTTGAAACCGACTTTCTGCTCGTCTTCCAGCAACGTGCGGATCCGCGCTTCCTGTTCGTGCGGGGCGAGCCCGCGCAGGTCTAGGGTATCCAACGGCACCTTGACCTCGCGATGGATCACCTGCACCGGTTGCTTCTGGGTTTTCCACTGAAAACTGGCGCGCAGGGAAGGGTGCAGCGCCACCACCTGGCGCCAGGATTCAAGGAACGCCACTTCATCGATGGCCCCGCCGATGCGGTAGCGATCCTGCATCAGGTACACGCCGGAATCTTCGTGCAGCAGGGAGTGGAACAGCATCCCCTGTTGCAACGGCGACAGCGGGTAGATGTCTTCAATCGGATTGCTGGTGGTTTTTTCGGTGGTCATTGAAAACGTCCTGCAAAAAAAGGGGCAACGGCGCGGCGAAGTGGGCGGCCGATCAAAATTCGTTCTCGTCGAGTTCGGCCATCAGCGCCTGCATCTCGTCATCGGACAGACCCGAGGCGCTGAACTCGGTGCTCTGGGCTTGCGGTTGCGCGCTGTCGGCGGCCAGCGGCTGAGCGACTTCGGCCATGGCAGCGATGGTCTGGCGCTCGAACACGTGTTTGGCCGAGAGCGCAATGCCTTGCTCGTGGGCCTGGGCCACCACTTGCAGGCTCAGGATCGAGTCGCCGCCAATGGCGAAAAAGTTCTCGGTGACGCTCACGGTCGACAGCTTCAAGACCTTGGCGATGATCGCTTGCAGGGTGGTTTCCATCGCGTTGCGCGGTGCCACGTGGGCGCCTTCGTCGAACTGGTCCGGGTCGGGCAACTGACGGGTGTCGAGCTTGCCATTGGGGGTGCGCGGGAAAGTCGCCAGGGTCAGCACCCGGGCCGGCACCATGTACGAGGGCAGGCGTTCGCCGAGGAAACGCTTGATCGCTTCCGAGTCCGGCGCATAACCATGAGCCGCCACGACGTAAGCCAGCAGACGCTTGCCGGCGGCGTGTTCTTGCACGATCACCGCGGCTTCGCGCACGTCGCTGTGGCTGCACAGTTGACGTTCGATTTCGCCGAGTTCGATGCGGTAGCCGCGTAACTTGACCTGGTGGTCCTTGCGACCGAGGAATGCCAGGCGTCCGTCCGCCAGCCAGCAGGCCAGGTCGCCGGTGCGGTAGGCGCGGGTGCCATCGGCGAGAGTGACGAAGGCTTTGGCGGTTTCTTCGGGTTTGTTGCGATAACCGCGGGCCAGGGTCGGGCCGGCGAGAACAATTTCCCCCGGCTCACCGATGCCGCTGGCGATGCCGTGTTCGTTCAGTACGCGCAGGTCCATGCCGGCAATCGGGCGTCCGATGCTTAGCGCCCGGCTCGGGTCCAGCACTTCATAGGTGGCCCAGACCGTGGCTTCGGTGGGGCCGTATTCGTTCACCAGTCGGGCGCGCGGCAAGGTCTTGCTGTGCTGGGCGATCAACGAAGGCGGGCAGGCTTCACCGGCAACAATCCAGCACTCGAGGCTGTCGGCACTTTCGGCGCGTTGCAGTTGGTCGAGCAGGGCTTGATAGAGCGAGGGCAGCGACAGACCGTGGCTGACCCGATGCTGGGCAATCAACTGCGCCAGACGGGCCATTTCCAGTTCTTCGCCTGTAGCCGGCAATACCAGGCGTCCGCCTTGGGCCAGCGTCCAGAAAATCCCGGCGACCGAACTGTCGAAGGCAAACGACGACAACAGCAGGTAGGCGCGCACCGGCGTCTCATAGGAGGCCATGCGCACTTGGGTCGAGAAGCTCAACGCGCCGTGGCTGATTTCCACGGCTTTCGGTGCGCCAGTGGAACCGGAGGTGTAAATCAGATACGCCAGGTCGTCCGCGTCGGGCATCGGCAGTGGCGGCAGGTCGCTGGCGTTCGTCACCTTCAGGTCATCGAGCACGAAGCGTTGCAGAGTGTCGGGCACGCTGTCGGCGAGTTCGGCGCTGACCACGATGTGCGCAATGGCGCTGTCGGCGAGCATGTAGGCGCGGCGATCCGCCGGGTAGGTCGGATCAACCGGCACGTAAGCGCCACCGGCCTTCAACACCGCGAGCATGGCGACGATGGCGGCATTGCTGCGGGTGAACAGAATGCCCACGGGCACGCCTGGGCCGATGCCGGCCGCCACCAATTGATGGGCCAGATGAGTCGCGCAGGCATCGAGGCGGGCGTAACTCAGGTCGCCGTCCTTGTCGCTGAGGGCGATGGCGTTAGGCTGTCGTTGAACTTGACGGGCGATCAGCTCGACCAGACTCACGGGTTCGATCAGCGGCAGGCTCGGTCGGGCGTCGATAACCTGCGTTTGAAGCGGTCCGCTCAGCGGCAACTGAGCCCAGGCTTGCTGCGGATCGGCCAGCGCGCCCAGCAGCAGTTGCAGCCATTGCTCGGCGAGGCAGGCCGCCGCTTCGGCGCTTAATGTATGGCGGTCGTAAACCACCTGCGCGTGCAGGCTGTCGGGCAATTGGCGTACGTTCAGACAGGCCTTCACCGGGTTCATTACAGCGCTGGCATAACGTTCCCGGGCATCACCCGAACGCCAGGCAAAGGCGTAACCGCCATTCAGGTCCTGGGTGTAATAGTCCTGCCAGCCGACGGTTCGCTCGATCAAAGCGCCGACGTGTTGGCTTTGCTCCAGCAGCGTCGCCTGGGCATCCAGATCGATGCGCACCGGCAGGCACTGTTCGAACAAACCCAAGGCGCTTTCCAGTTCCGGGCCGCGGCTTTCGTGGATCAGCGTGATCGGGACTTGCTGCTGACCGGCCAAGCGTCCGAGTACGGCGGCCCAGGCTGTCAGCATCAGGCTCGAGGTCAGGGCCGGGTGGCGGGCGAGATCGGCGGGCAATGCCAGATCCACCCGTGCCGGCGCAAACACATTGCCGCTGCTGGATTCAAGCGACAGCTGCAAGGCCGGCTGTTCGGTTTCGCTCAGTGGTTTCCAGAAGATCACGCCGGGATGGTCCGGCTCGTCTTCTGTCAGGCTCCAGCGCCACTCGGCGTAGTCGGCATATTGCAGCGCTTCGGACAGATCCGGGGTGGCGTCTTGCAGCAGCGCAGCGGCCAGCAGTTTCAGGCTGGCGAGGTCGAAGTGGCTGCTGACAGCGGCCAGATCCAGCACCGACTGTTCGTCCGACAGTCGCACCAACGTCACGGCGAGCGGGTGGGTCCAGTCGCGGGCCTGTGCAGCAAGATCGCTCAGCAGGATGTCCTGCTCAGCGGGGCTATGCTGACGCAAATCCTGCACGGTCATCGGCAGGGCGCAGGTTTCGTCAATCACCTGTACCGGGTGGCGCAAACCTGGCACCGGCATCAGGCGCGTGCGCAGGATTTCACTGTCGGCCATCAGCGCCAGCAGACGACTGTTCAGCGCATCAAGATCCACCGGCCGGGACAGCGACCATTGCAAATGGCAACTGAACGGGTGTTCGATCGCGCCGTTGATGTGGGGGTACACAGATGCCTGTTGCGGCGATATACGAAAACCTTGAAGTCCGCTCATGTTCAACTCGACTAAAAATGGGCTTGAATCTGGGCCACGGCAGAAGCGCCGAGTCTCGCTGACCGGTTGTCAGGTGAGCCCCTTGCGAACAGCTGATATGCCCTTTGAAAGTCAGACGGCGACGTCGCTTTGCAGCAGGGCTTCGGCCATGCCGGTCATGATTGCGCGCTTGCCGGTGAAGGGCTCGCGACCGTGTACCGCGAGCATGTTGTCGATGAACAACACGTCGCCCTGCTGCCAGCTGAACCGCACCAGCGAGTCGAGGTAGGCCGCTCGCAGCGACTCCAGTACTTGCGGTTCGATCGGTTCGCCGTCGCCATAAAAAGTGTTGGTAGGCAGGTCGAGGTCGTTGAAGTTGCTTTGCAGCGAATCGCGGATCGCCGGGGGCAAGGTGCTGATGTGGAAGAAGGTGGCGTGGTTGAACCAGACTTCTTCACCGGTACGCGGATGCCGCACCACCGCCGGCCCGCGCTGGCGGGTACGCAGGCGGTTGTTTTCTTTCCATTCCACTTCGATGCCGACGCTGGCGCAGTAGGCTTCCACTTCGCTACGGTCTTCGGACTGGAACACGGCCTGCCACGACAGGCCAAAACCGTCGCCGTAATTGCGCACGTACAGCACGCCTTTTTCGCGGAACCGTGCTTCGATTTCGGGGCTGATGTTCGCCTTTACGGCACGGGTCGAGCCGATGGGAGTTTCGCCGCCGGTCTCGGATGGGATGTGGCAGTAGAAGAACAGCCGCAGCGGGAAGCGCGGCGAATAGGAATGTTCGTTGTGCGGGAAAATCATCTGGTCGGCCGGGTAGTCGGTCGAGGTGTAGATGTTGCCGCCGACCCGAGTGCGCGGCGAGGCGCGGAACATGTATTCCAGCGCGCCGGGGGAGAGGGCGGCGATGACCTGGTCGAATTGCTCCACGGACAGCACCGAGAACCCGCGAAACAGCAGGGCGCCGTATTGCAGCAGTTTTTTCTCCAGAGACTCGCGTTCACCAGTTGCCCAGGCGACCAGATCGACGCCGCTGACCGCCGGCTCGATCACCAGCGGCAAGGCGTGGTCCGGGCTTAGCAGACGCTCGCTGACCAGTTGCTGTTCCGAGACGTTCATGGCTTTGCGGCGTACGGCGCCAAGGGCACGAGACGATGGGGGCACGATAGACATAAAGGCATCCAACTGGGTTAATGGATCTGGGTTAAAGGGACAATGAGCGACGTTTGGTTTGCTTCATCTGGCTGCGACCGGCCAGGGCTTGGGACTGTTGGCGTTCACGCTGGAAAGCCTGATCCCGGGTGCCCAGCCGTTCGGCCAGTGCTGAAAGCGGTTCGGCCAGCACGTTCTGGATCTCGCCCAGCAGGTAGGTCCACAGGTGTTGCAGGCGCAGGGCGCGATCCTGATCGAAGTATTCGCCGCGGTACTTGAGGGTCGCGTCGATGCCTTCGGCGCCGTGCACCAGATCGAGCACCAGGTGGAAATCCCCCGGCGCCTGCGCCACGTCCAGCGCGGTCATGTGCGCACCGGCGATATCGGTTGGGGTTACCCGGGACGGTTGATAGTTGAGCTTGACCTGGAACAGTGGCGAGTGACCCGGGCGGCGCTCCGGCGCCAGCGCCGACACCACCAGATCGAAAGGCAGGCCTTGGTGGGCGTAAGCCAGTCGCGCCTCATCGCGCACCCGTTCAAGGAAACCGGCCAGTGTCGGTTCGCCGTTCAGGTCACAGCGCAGGGTCAGCTGGTTGACGAAGAAGCCGATGACGTCGTTGTGTTCCGCCAGCGGACGGCCGCTGACATCGGTGCCCAACAGAAACTGTTGCTGCCCGCCGAGTTGCTTGAGTACCAACTGATAGCTGGCCAAAAGCAGCATGAACAGGGTCATGCCTTGCTCGCGTGCCATTGCTGCAAGGTGTTCGCAGGTTGCCTGGGGCACCGTGAAGTTCAGACTGTGCTCACCGTGAGTCTGACCACGGCCACCCAGTTCGAGGGTTTGCGGCCTGTTTGCCAGATGCTCACGCCAGAAGCCTTGCTCCGTGGCGATCCGCTGTTCGCTCCAGTGCGTGGCTTCCCATTGGGCGAAATCCAGGTACTGCACCGGCAATTCGGCGTCGGTGGTGCCTGCCAGTTCCGCCAGCAACACTTGCGCCGAGCGTCCGTCAAAAGCGATGTGGTGCAGGGTCAGGAGCAGGTCATGCTGGTCATCGTGACGGCTGAGCAGTTGCGCGCGCAGCAGCGGTCCGGTCTCGAGTTCAACCGGCGTGGTGTGTTCGTTGGCCAGGCAGTCGCTGAGGTTTTGCTGTTGCTGTGCCTCGCTCTGATCACGCCAATCGTGCCAGGTCAGCGGCACGGCGGTGGCCGGCAAGACCTCTTGCTGCGGGCCATCGACACCATCGCGATACACCGTGCGCAACACGCTATGGCGGTTGACGAGGGTGTTCAGGCGTAGCGCCAGGGTTTCGATGTCGAGCGGACCTTGCAGGCGCAGGTGCAACACCAGGTTGTGCCGGGTATCGTCCGGGTTCAGTTGGCGCAAGAACCACAGGCGACTTTGCGCGAATGATTGACGACTTTGGCTGACGCTCGCACGCGCGGTCGATGTGCTGGTCGCTGGCGATGGTTCGCTCAGGAAAACCTGCAAGGCCAGCGCCCATTGCGCCAGGGTTTGTTCGCCGAACAGGCATTGGGTGTCAAGGCTCCAGCCCAGATCCTTGTACAGGCGAGCGGCAAAATCGGCCACGCTGATGGAGTCCAGGCCGAGGCCGATCAGGCTGAGCTCGAAGTCTGCCGCGAGGTACGGATTGACCTCGTGCAGGGTTTGCTCAAGCCATTGGCGGCACGCGGGCTGTGCGAGTTGCGGCGTATTCTCCACGCAATGCTTCAGTTGAACGAGGTCAATGGTTTCGCTGTTTGAGGTGATTTGCCCACCGCTCTGGGCGATGATGCTCAAGGTGCCCGCAGCCAGTTGTTTGCGCGCGCCCTGACGGGCGATCTTGCCGCTGGTGGTCATCGGGATGGTGCCGGCTTCCACCAGTACGATCTGATCGATACCGCAGTCGGCGGCTTCGCGCACGGCGTTTTGCATCGACGCAAACAGCGCGGGGTGATGCGCCGGGTCGACGAACTTGCGTTGCGGCTCGGCGACGATCACCAGTTTCTCGCGGCCAAGTGTGGGGTCCATCTCCGAGAACGCGGCGATACGTCCGGTGCGAATGCCCGACTCGGCATCGGTAATGGCGAATTCGATGTCGTGGGGGTACAGGTTGCGCCCATTGAGAATCAGCAAGTCCTTGAGCCGCCCGCAGATCACCACCTGACCTTCGTGCATGAAACCCAGGTCGCCGGAGCGCAGGTAATTGCCGGGTTCGCCGACAATGCGCGCCTCAAAGGCTTCGCGGCTGGCTTCGGGGTTTTTCCAATAGGCTTCGGCGTTGCTCGGGCCTCTCAGCCAGACTTCGCCGATGCGATCGGCGGCACAGCGCTCATGGCTCTGCGGGTCGGCGATGGCAATGTTGTGCAGCGCTTGGGGATAACCGCAGGCGACGAACTCCACGGCGGCGGCATCGGTGGCCGCCAACGCCACGCGACCGGTTTCCAGCACGGCTTTGTCCAGGCGCAACACTACTGGCAAAGCGTCGGCCGGCGTGGCACTGACACACAGCGTCGCTTCGGCCTGACCGTAACCGGGGCTGATTGCCAGAGGGTTGAGACCGCAAGCGGCAAAGCGCTGGGCGAAGGCTTCGAGGGTGCCGGGGTGGATCGGTTCGGCACCGTTGATTGCGTGTTGCCAGGCGCTCAAGTCGAGCTGTGCGATGAGGTTGTCGCTGACCACCCGGTTGCACAGGGCATAGGCGAAATTGGGGGCGAAACTGGCGGTGGCGCGGTAGCGGCTCAACGCCTGCAGCCAGGTCGACGGCGCGTTGACGAAGGTCTGTGAAGCCATCAAGTAGCAAGGCATGCCGCTGTAAAGCGGGGCCAGCATACCGCCGATCAGACCCATGTCGTGGTACAGCGGCAGCCAGTTGACCATGCCGCCATGCTCATCGAAACCGTAGGCCTGGCGCATCAGTTCGACGTTGGCGATCAGGTTGCGCTGGCGTACTTCAACGCCTTTGGGCGTGCCGGTGGAACCCGAGGTGTATTGCAGGAATGCCACGGTCGCGCCGTCGACGTTCGGGCGTGTCCACTGGCTGGCCGGCGGCATGCCCAGGTCCTGGACCGTCAGTACATCGACCTGGTTTTCCACCAATTCCAGCAAACCCTGGCAATGATCCGCAGGCGCGAGGATAAGCGCTGGTTCAGCATCCACCACCACTTTGCGTACCCGGTCCAGGTGGCGCGGTTTGCGCGACGGTGGCGGGAACAACGGCACGGCGATCAGGCCGGCATATAAACAAGCGCAGAACGCGCGGGCATAGTCGAGGCTGCTGGGCAGCATCAACAACACGCGATCGCCCGGCGCATAGCGCGATTGCAACGCCGCCGCCAGAGATCGGGACTGCTCGTGCAATTGGGCAAAGGTCAGGGTTTCGCCGATCTCGACGCCGTCCGGCAAGAAGTGCAGGGCAGCACGCTGCGGGAAGTGCTGGGCATTGGCTTCCAGTACTTCGATCCAGTGATTGAATGAGAACATGGTGGTATTCACGCCATGGCAACGATGACTTTGCGGTCACCGGTGTAAGGATTGCGGCCGTGAGCGACCAGTCGATTGTCGAGCATCAGGATGTCGCCGGGCTGCCAGGGGAAACTGATGGCGGTCTGGCGATAGACCTCGCGCACGGTGTCGAGCACCTCATCGGGAATCGCCGAGCCGTCGCCGAAGTAAACATGGCGGGGCAGGTTTTCTTCGCCCACCGCGGCGAGCAGGCTGGCGCGCACGCCCGGCTCGATGGCCGAAACATGAAACAGGTGCGCCTGATTGAACCAGACCCACTCACCGCTATCGGGATGCTGCAGCACGGCAGCGCAACGCTGACGGGTGCGCAGGTCGCCATCGGCTTTCCATTCCCACTCGATGTCGTTGTCCTGGCAGTAGCGTTCAACCTGCGCGCGGTCTTCGGTGTTGAAGACTTTCTGCCAGGGCAGATCCAGTGCGCCGCTGTAATTGCGCACATAGAGAAGCTCGCGGCTGGCAAACAGCTCGCGGATCTCGGCGGGCATGCGCTGGTAGATCAGGCGGCTGTCGGCAATCGGCGTTTCGCCACCGGTTTCGCTGGCCTTGATGCAGTGGAACCAGATGCGCGAAGGCCATGGCCGGGTGTAGGCCTGCTCGTTGTGCAAGGGGATGAATTGATGAGCCGGGTATTCGGTGGAGCTATAGACCCCGGCGAAGACTTTGCTGCGTGGCGTGGAACCGAATTCGTAGCTGGCCAGCGGTGCGCCGAAACTGGCGGCGAAGCGCTTGAAGTCGATGGGCGTGGCGACGGTAAAACCACGAAACAGCACCCCACCAATGGTGGTCAGCGCATGGGGCAGACTGTCGCGGATCGACGCGTCCAGATCATGAATCGACTGTCCCGGCGTTGCCTGTACCAGCATGGGTAATGACAGTTCGCTGCCACCCGCTGGAGCAATGGAAAAAGGCTCGGAACGCCCGTTCAGGTGTTCGATGGAGGTCATCCTTTGCACATCCTTTTTATCTTTTTTCGACCAGTCGGAACGGCTTGGGCAGACCTTGAAAACAGGGCAGAGGTCGCCGATGCAGTGCTCGACTGAAATGTATTCGCTCTGATACACGACAGCATATTAGGTACAAATGAGATAGATTATCAATCTTATTTCTTTAAATTTTTTTTTCGATTAGACTCCGCCCGCTGGCTCGAAACAGCATTTTGCTAGCGCAAAAAACAACAAATATCTGTCGCAGGGGAGCGGGGCGTGAATTTCAAAAAGAACACAATTGCGTTGGCTGTGGGGTCGGCGGTGTGCCTGATTAACAGCGCATGGGCGGCCGAACAGTCGAAGACAATGGAGATCGCTCCGATCACCGTGACGGGTGAAAAAATCAACCGCACCCTGGAGCAAACCCAGTCGAGTGTCGTCGTGGTGACCGACAAGCAACTGCGCGAGAAGGAGGACCACGACCTCGTCGACGTGTTCGCCCGAACGCCAGGTGTCTACAACCAGTCCGGTAATGAGAACTGGGGTATCCGCGGCGTACCGGTATCCGGTTTCGAGGACCAGGGCCCGGCCGCTCTCAACGGCGCGGTTTCGGTGTTCGTCGACGGTGCCGCGCAGCCGAACCGTGCACTGACCCTTAGCCCCATGCCACTGTGGGACGTCGAGCAAGTCGAAGTGTTCCTCGGCCCGCAATCCACTACCCAAGGCCGTAACTCCCTGGCCGGTGCGGTGGTCATCCAGACCAAGAATCCAACCTTTGAACCGAGCTTTTCCGCGCAAACCAACGTAGGGAACTACAACGAGCGCGGCGGGGCGGTTGCCGGTGGGGGCGCGATCGTCGATGGCAAGATCGCCGGCCGTATCGCGGTGGATTACCAGGAAGGCGACGGTTACATCGACAACGTCTTCACCGACGATGACGCTAACCAGACCCGTACCGGCAATGCCCGTGGCAAGCTGCTGATTCTGCCCAATGACGATCTTGATGTACTGCTGACCTACGCCCATGGTGAAAGTCGCAAGGGCGACAACTCGGTCATGCGTCAGAACGACAAGATCCGTTATTACAAGGTGGCGTCCAACACCGACGCGTACGACAAACTCAAGCAGGACACTGTCAGCGCCAAGGTCGACTATCGCCTGGATGATAGTTGGTCCCTGACCAGCCTCACCGCCAATACCGATTCGGACTACGACGCTCGCCTGGACTTCGACCAATCAGCTGACGCCAACCAGACCGTTCTGCGCAAGCAGTATGGCGACCTGTTCAGTCAGGAGTTGCGCCTGAACTACAGCGGCGACACGGTGAAGAGTTTCGCCGGCGTCTACTACGGTCACAACACCAACAACTTTCACGACCGGTTGTTCTTCGACGATGAACTGTTCGGTACCGTCAAGGGCGATACCACGATCGAAAACAAGGCAGTGTTCGGTGAAGTGAACTGGACCTTCGCTCCACGCTGGACCTTGATCACCGGCCTGCGCTACGACCACGAGACCAACGACACCGACGTCAAGCAAGATGACTTCTCCCAGCCCGCTAAAGAAAAACAGACGTCTGATGCCGTGTTGCCGAAACTCGGTATCGACTACGAGCTGGCCGAGAATCAGTACCTGGGCTTCATGGTGCAGAGAGGCTATCGCGGCGGCGGCGTCAACGTCCGTGCCGGTAGCGGTCACGAAGCCTACGATCCGGAATACACCACCAACTATGAGCTGTCCTACCGTGGTTCGTTCATGGACAAGACCCTGCGTACCCGCGCCAACGTGTACTACACCGACTGGAAAGACCAGCAGGTCAGTGTGCTGAACCCGGACACCGAGTTCCTTGACGTGTTCAACGCCGGCAGCAGTGACATCAAGGGTCTGGAAGTCTCTGTTGAAAAAGACTTCGGCGAACAGTTGACCCTGAACGCCGGTGCCTCCGTCACCGATGGCAAATACAAGGACTTCGTCACGAGCGACGGCCGCGACATGAGCGGCGAGGACTTCCTCTTTTCGCCCAAGTACAAGATGTCGCTGGGCGGTACCTATCGCTGGAATGATCGTCTGACCCTCAACACCGACGTCATCTATCAGAGCTCCGCGCCCTCGGAGTACGAGTTCGATGCTGCTGGCCAGGTCACGGGTGAGCGCCGGAGCGACAACTACTGGCTGGCGAACTTCAACGCCGAGTACAAGCTCACCAAAAACGTGGCGGTATCCGGCTACGTGAAAAACGCCTTCGACAAGGAATACGTCACCAACAACCGCAGCGGTGACATTGTCGATGTCGGCGCACCGCGCACGGTGGGTCTGGTTCTGCGCTACGACATGTAAATCTACGACGAGATGGAAGCGGGGGAAGGATTTCCCGCGTCCGGTTTCACGGCTGTCGTGACCTGAAGCATTCGTTTCAGGCTGCCCCGTTCCCTTCCAAACCCAGCCTCCCTGGAGGAAATCATGAGTGCTTTTTCGAATGTCACATCGGGTGGCGCGCAACAGCTACGCCTGTTGCACACCGGTCTGTCGAGCCCGTACTGCCTTGATTCGACGCCGATGCTGGAACGCCAGCAACAGCAGGAGTCCAACGCCCGCAGTTACCCTCGACGCATTCCGCTGGTGCTGGAACGAGCCCACGGTATCTACGTGCAGGACAGTCGCGGACAAGTGTTCGTCGATTGCCTGGCCGGCGCCGGCACCCTGGCGCTGGGACATAACCATCCGGTGATTATCGAAGCCATCACACAGGTCATGGCCTCAGGTGTGCCGATGCATACCCTGGACCTCATGACTCCGGTGAAGGACGCATTCGTACAGGAAATCTTCGGCTGCCTGCCAGCCGACTTTGCGCGAAACGCGCGCATCCAGTTTTGTGGCCCCAGTGGCGCCGATGCGGTGGAAGCAGCACTGAAGCTGACCCGCACCGCTACTGGCCGGCATTCGGTACTGGCCTTTGAAGGGGCCTACCACGGCATGACCCTGGGGACGCTGGCGATCAGCGGCAACCTGTCGCCGAAAAATGCTTTGGGCAGCTTGATGGCCGGCGTGCAACGCCTGCCGTTTCCCCATGATTACCGTTGCCCGTTCGGGGTGGCCGGCGAACAGGGCGTGACCTTGAACGTGCATTACCTCGAACATTTGCTCAACGACCCTGAAAGCGGCGTCACCGCCCCTGCGGCGATGATCCTTGAACCGATCCAGGGCGAAGGCGGAGTGATTACCGCCCCCGATCGCTGGATGCAGGAACTGCGTCGGCTGACCCAGGCCCACGGCATTCCGTTGATCGTCGATGAAATTCAATGCGGCATCGCCCGCAGCGGCCGGATGTTCGGTTTCGAGCACTCGGGCATTACGCCGGACGTCATTACTTTGTCCAAGGCCATCGGCGGCGGCCTGCCGTTGTCGGTGATGGTCTACAACGATTCCCTGGACGTGTGGCAGCCGGGCGCCCACGCCGGCACTTTCCGTGGCAATCAGTTGGCGATGGCGGCCGGCACCGCGACCTTGCGTTTCATCCGCGACGAAGGTCTGGTGGCCCACGCCGAGAGCGCTGGTGCGCATTTGCGCAAACAGTTGCTGACGCTGCAAAGCGAATTCAACTGGATCGGCGATGTGCGTGGCCGTGGCCTGATGCTCGGCATGGAAATCGTCGACCCGCAGGGGGCCCTTGACGCTCAAGGCCATCCGCCGGTGGACACCGCCCGGGCCAAGGCCTTCCAGCAGGCGTGCCTGCAACACGGTCTGATTGTCGAGCTGGGCGGCCGCCACAGTGCTACCGTGCGCTTCCTGCCGCCGCTGATCATCACCGAACAGGAGATCGATTTCGTCGCGCAAATCCTGTTCCGCGCGGCCTGTGCGATCAGCGAGCGTCCACTTCGCTGAGTAGCCGCTGCAGGGGCCTGCCGACCGCAATCGGCAGGCCTTTTTTCATTGGACAGGGAGTGACAATGCACACAGTTTTTGCCTCGATGAAGCCTGCCTGGCTGTTGCTGACGGTGCTTGGATTAAGCGCTTGCGGTGATCAGAAACCACCCGCCGAGCCCAGTGCGTCGGTACCGCAAGTGAAGACGCTGACGGTACAGCCACGGGCGTTTGCCATGACCACGGATTTGCCGGGGCGAATTGAACCGGTGCGCATCGCCGAGGTGCGCGCACGGGTGGCGGGTGTCGTATTGACCCGACATTTTCAGGAGGGCAGCGACGTCAAGGCGGGCCAGTTGCTTTTCAGCATCGACCCGGCGCCGCTCAAGGCGGCGCTGATGCGAGCTGAAGGCGCATTGGCCAAGGTCGAGGCCGATGTCTATCGCGCCAACGCTCAGGTGCAGCGTTTCAAACAGTTGGTCGAAATCAACGCCGTCAGCCCGCAAGCGTTCGACGACGCCATGTCCGACCTCAAGAGCGCCCAGGCCAATCGTCTGGCTGCCCAGGCCGACCTGACGACCGCACGGCTCAACCTCGGTTATTGTCAGCTGCGTGCACCGATCGGCGGCCGCATCGGGCGAGCGCTGGTCAGCGAAGGATCGCTGGTAGGGCAGGACGAGGCGACACTGATGGCGCGAGTTCAGCAACTGGACCCGATCTACGCTGACTTCACCCAATCCGCCGATCACGTCGTGGCTTTGCAGCAAGCCTTGGCCAGCGGGCGCCTGACCCTTGACGGCAGCGGTTCGGCGCAGGTGACGGTGCAAGTGGGCAATCCCCCCCAGACCCGCCGCGGCACGTTGATGTTCTCCGATATCTCTGTGGATCGAAGTACTGGGCAAGTGACCTTGCGCGGCGAATTCCCCAACCCGGACAACGTGTTGCTGCCGGGCATGTACGTGCGCGTGGTGGCGCCGGCCGGGGTCGATCCGCAAGCGTTGTTCGTGCCGCAGCAAGCGGTGCAGCGCGGCACCGATGGGCAGGCCAGGTTGATGCTGGTGGATGCCGGCGGCGTGGTGCGCGAACGGGTGGTCAGTACAGGCGTGATGGTCGGTTCCGACTGGCAGATCACTCAGGGGCTGTCCGCCGGTGACCACGTGGTGGTCGAACGAGTGGACAAGCTCAGCGCCGGGACTCAAGTCAACGTCATCACCTTGGCCGAGCAGCAGGCTCGCAACTGACGGCCAGAGGCCTTGGGAAACAACGATGCCGGATTTTTTCATCAACCGTCCGAATTTCGCCTGGGTCATCGCGTTGTTCATCTCGCTCGCGGGAGCGCTGACCCTAGGCACCTTGCCGGTCAACCAGTACCCGGACGTGGCGCCGACGCAAATCACAGTCAGCGCCAACTACCCTGGCGCGTCGGCACAGATCGTTAGCCAGAATGTCACCAGTCTGCTCGAAGAAGAGCTCAACGGTCTGAAAGGCCTGATCTATTACGAGTCCAACAGCGCCAACGGCGGTGCCGATATCACCATCACCTTCAACCCGGGCACCGATGCCGACATGGCACAGGTCGATGTGCAGAACCGTTTGCAACGGGTGGTCGGTCGCTTGCCTCAGGCGGTGATCAAGCAAGGCCTGAAAGTGGAGCAGGCGCGTTCCAATTTCCTGTTGGTGTATGCCTTGTCCTACACCGACGACCAGCAGGATTCCATCGGGCTGGCGGACTACGCGGCCCGGGCCATCAATAATGAAATTCGCCGGGTGGCCGGGGTTGGTCGGGTGCAGATGTACGCTGCCGAACGGGCCATGCGCATCTGGGTCGATCCTGCGCGATTGGTGGGTTACAACCTGTCGATGGCTGATGTCGGCAAGGCCATCGCCGGGCAAAACGTGCAAGTGCCTGCGGGCAGTATGGGTGAACGGCCGGGGCCCGCCGACCAGCACATTACCGCTACGGTGATGGTGCAAGGCCAGCTCGAATCGATGGAGGCATTTGGCAACATTGTGTTGCGGGCCAATGACGACGGTTCCAGTGTGCGAATCCACGATGTGGCACGGGTCGAACTGGGGCGACAGGACTACCGGTTCGATGCGCGTCTGAATGGTAAACCGGCAGCAGCCATGTCGGTGCAGTTGGCGCCCGGCGCCAACGCGCTGCAAACAGCGGAAGCGATCAAGGCGCGGCTTGGACAGCTATCGAGCACGCTGCCGGCAAACATGACTTTGAACGTGCCTTACGACACCTCGTACTTTGTCGAGATGGCGATCAAACAAGTCATCTACACCCTGATCGAAGCCATGGTCCTGGTGTTCCTGGTGATGCTGCTGTTTTTGCAGAACCTGCGCTACACACTGATTCCGGCAGTGGTGGTGCCGGTCTGCCTGCTGGGGACGATCGCGGTCATGGCCCCGCTGGGGTTCTCGATCAATATGATGACCCTGTTCGGCATGGTGCTGGCCATCGGGATTCTGGTGGACGACGCCATCGTGGTGGTGGAAAACGTCGAACGGCTGATCACTCAGGAGCATCTGTCGCCCAAGGCCGCGACCCGCAAGGCCATGCAGCAGATCAGCGGAGCGATCGTCGGCATCACCCTGGTGCTGTCGGCGGTGTTCCTGCCACTGACGTTCATGGGCGGTTCGGTGGGGGTGATCTACCAGCAATTTGCCATGGCACTGTCGGTGTCGATCCTGTTCTCCGGCTTTTTGGCGCTGACCCTGACGCCGGCCCTGTGCGCCACCGTGCTCAAACCCTTTGACCCCACGCATCAAGCCCGGCCGAATCGCTGGGCAAACGCTTTCAATCGACGCTTCGATGCCCTGGCCCGGCGCTACGAACGGCTGGGTGCGAGCTGGGTTCGACGCAGCTCGCGCAGCATGTGTCTGTACCTGATGTTGCTGCTGGTACTCGTCTTTGCCTATCAGCGGTTGCCGTCCTCGTTCTTGCCGTCCGAGGATCAGGGCTACATCGTCACCGATATCCAGTTGCCGCCCGCGGCGTCAGCCTCGCGCACCGATGTGACGGTCCAGGCGTGGGAACACTATGCCCTGGCGCAACCTGCCACGGATCACGTGCTGGCGATCATGGGCTTCAGTTTCTCCGGGGAAGGTGCCAACGCGGCAATGTCGTATGTCACCCTCAAAGACTGGTCGCTTCGTGGCAGCGGGCAGTCCAGCGATGAGCTGGCCCGGCATGCGAATGAGGCCTTTGAAAATGTCGCCGATGGCACGCTGTACAGCGTGGTGCCGCCCCCGGTGGACGGCCTTGGCACCTCCAGCGGTTTCGATCTGCGCTTGCAGGATCTGGCGGGTCAGGGGCACGACGCGCTATTGAAGGCGCGAAGCCAGTTGCTCGAAGCCGCCAAGGCATCGCCGGTGATCGGCCACCTGATGGAGGATGGCTTGGCCGATGCACCGCAAATCAATGTCAGCATCGACCGCGAAAAGGCCGAGGCCCTGGGCGTGAGTTTTGATGTAATCAGTGCGGCACTGTCCTCGGCGCTGGGTTCGGAGCAGATCAACGAGTTCGCCAATCAGGGGCGGATGCAACGGGTGATCGTTCAGGCGGATGGCATCAGCCGGCAGACGCCCGAAGCGCTGTTGCGCCTGCAAGTGCTCAACCGGCAGAACCGTCTGGTGCCACTGGAAGCGTTCAGCCGTTTCGAGTGGCAGGTCGGGCCGTTGCAGATCGCTCGCTACAACGGCTCGGCGTCATTGCGTTTTTCCGGTGATGCCGCGCCGGGTTACAGCACCGGTCAAGCCATGGAGGAAATGCAGAAAATTGCCCGTCAGTTACCGACCGGTTTCAGCCTGGAATGGTCCGGCCTGTCATTGCAGGAACAACAGGCCAGCGATCAGGCGCCTATGTTGGTGGGCTTGTCGTTGACCATGGTGTTGCTGGTACTGGTCGCACTGTATGAAAGCTGGGCGATTCCCTTTGCCGTGCTGCTGATCGTGCCGGTGGGCATGCTCGGTTCGGTATTGGCGGTGACGGTGTTGGGCATGCCCAATGACGTCTACTTCAAGGTGGGATTGATCACGATCATCGGCCTTTCCGCCAAGAACGCCATCCTCATCGTCGAGTTTGCCAAGTCGCTTCACGCTCAGGGTGCAAGCCTTGCGCAAGCGGCTGCTGAAGCGGCGCGCTTGCGTTTTCGCCCGATCGTCATGACGTCCCTGGCTTTCATTCTCGGTGTGCTACCCCTGGCACTCGCCAGTGGTGCGGGTGCCGCCAGCCAGCGAGCAATTGGCACCGGCGTGATCGGCGGCATGCTGGCAGCGACAGTACTTGGGGTCTTGTGCGTACCGCTGTTCTTTGTATGGGTCCTGTCCTTGGCGGATCGCTTGCGTCGTCGCCATGTCGCCAACACCGAGTCGGGAGAGATTGGTTAAAAAATGTCAAAACAATAATCGCCAATTTTTACATCGGTGCGTTTCTTAAAAGGATTTTTTCCATGTACGACCACTCGGTCTCGTCGTCTCTCATTACGCCAATGCAGCCGCAGCCAGCGACCACTCGGCAAAATTTCCAATGCGATCGCAACACGAATACGCGTATCCGTGAATTGCTGCGCTTTTATGGGCTGCGCACCAGCCTTATCCGCTTGAAAGTGATCGATGCCTTATTGGTCGCCACCAAAGAGGAGCGTTCCGTCGGTGTGCACGGGGTGCATGCTTACCTGGGTACCTTGGCTGCCGAATTGTCGTTCATCAGTGTGCGTGAAGTGCTCAAGCGTCTTTGCGAAGAGGGTGTCATTCATTTTCAGGACAAGAGCTACAGCTTTACCGCCGAAGCCAGGGCGTTGCTGAAACTGCATTCAGAGGTGAAGGGAGTTTAGTCGTTCTCAATGGGCGAAAAATGTGCCGCCGCTAAGACGGCACGGGTGAATCAAGAGGTTGAGTATTCGAGATACAGCCTTTCGAGCGCCTCTTGGTATTTGTCTCCCTTTAACGTTTTTTTCAGCACGGCCAGGGCTTCGAGCGCTGAAGCCGCAGCCAGCGCCTCGTTTTCTCCCCGGTAGGCGGCACGCAGCCTGGCTGCTGCAATGATCGATTCTTCAGTCGTTGGCATGTTATTGCCCTCGAAGGATTGAACCTCACTGATAGTCGCAACCCTCAACGATTTCAAGTCCAAGGTGAGAGCTCCACCGAAAGGCCTTGGCCTGTTCAGTGAAGGCGACGATTACCCGATCAGCTTTGCGCCGCACTAACCGCACCGATTGCCGTGGATTTATTCCGAACGCTCTTGTACAGCAGGCTGGACACCATGAATCCAATAATGGCCAACAGACTCATCAAGCTGAAGACGTAGTTGTAGCCTTGCTGACCCGGGAAATGATCGAGGATTGCGCCGTAGATGACGTAAGCGAACATGCCCGGTGCGTAGCCGATCAGGCAGCCGATACCGAAGGCTGAACCGGTGATGTGCGAAGGGATGCCGACTTCACCCATGGGGCCCCAGAACACGCCGCGCATGGAAAACACAATCAGCGCGAACGACAGCGTGGCCGCCATGCCCGCATAGATAAAGCTCGGGCTTTTCGGGATCAGCATGATCACGCCCATCAGCGGCAGCAAGGCCAGGAATGCCCACTTCAAATAGCGGCTGGTGCTCTTGAATTGCTTGTCGGCAATGAAACCACCGGCGGGGCCACCGAGGATCTTGAGGAAGTACTGATTGATGATGCCGTAGGCGCCCACCAGTGCTACGGGCAGCCCGTACATTTCCTTGAGGTAGGGAATGAAATAGGTCAGGCCACAGTAGACGATGTAAACCATGAACACGTTGAGGCTGACCAACCAGATGCCCGGCACCTTGATGGCTTCGAGCAGGTTCGACAAACCGTTCTTCGGCTTGGCAGTCGGCTGTGCGCTGCCGCCCTTGAGCAGGAACCAGGTTAGGGTTCCGGCAAGAATGTCGATGACCGAGTAGAAGAGGATTGCCGATTTCAGACCGGTTTCACCAGAGCCCATGGCGACGAAAACGCCCAGTGCAGAAAAGGCAACCAGGGTATCAATGACGCCACGCCCACCTTCCAGCAGTCCAAACAACCGACCCTGTTCCTGATCGTCACCCAGATTGCGGATGGCCTTGAGCAGCGAGGGCCAGAAGATGCAATCGGCGCAGACGGCCAACAGGCTGAACACGATCAGCAGATTGCTGAAGGGCGGAAAGGTCGCCAGATACAGCCCCAGGCCACCGGTACCAATCAGGCCGATGGGGATCAGTTTGCGCGTGTCGTAGCGGTCGGCGAGCACGCCGCCGACGACAAACAGCGCGGTGGCGATGATGGCGTTGGCGCTCAGCAGCAGGCCGATTTCAGTGTGGCTCAAACCCATGAATTCTTGCATGGGGATGTAGAAGGCGTCTTTGAGGTTCGCCAACTTGTAGATGGTGCCACCACCGAGGATGAGAATCAGGAATCTGAGCCATTTGGCCTTGTCACGAGTTGTCATTATTGTTCTCCAGGCTTGGATAAGCAGTGCTGGTTGTTACGTCGGGTTCAGGCGTTCAGGGTCAACTCGGCCAGGGTTCGGAACTCGGCCAGCAGGCCTCGCACATAGGCGACCTGGTTGTTTGCCCAACGATGTTCGTCGGCGAGCATTCGTTCGAGCGAGTAGCCGTCCGGGAGTGGTGTGTCACTCATTTCCCGGTACGCAATGAATGGATCGGCAACCTCAGAGGTCTGGCGGAACGCCGGGGCGACGTAGTGATTTTCCTGCTCAAGAATGAACGCGATCACTTGCGGGGTTGAGTCGCCGAGCATCAACAGTTCGAACAGCATGCGAGCGCTTGGCAGGTCGTCATCGTCGCTGCCCTGCAGCACGCCGTAATGGCCGAAGCCGTTGTGCTCGGGGACGATGCGCACACCTTTGAGGTGGGTCTGGCGTATGTGCGGCGCCAGGGTCCACAGCGCCGGTAAGGGTTGTTCACAGGCGTTGATCATGTTGCCGAAGTCGAACAAGGCATGCAGCCGTGGGTGGTTTAGACGGCTCAGCAGTTGCGCGATCTCGGCGCTCTTGAGTTCCTCATGCTGCTCGAAGTCGAAGAACAGGTCGTGTTCATCGGCCTGCTGCGCGAGGTAATGCAGGTCTGACTCGATCACGTCCATGACCCGGGACAGCGTCCCCTCGTAACGTGAGTAAACGCGGATATTGCGCACACCCAGCGCCTTGGCAATGGCGATCACCTGATCGACATCTTTCTTCAGCGTGCTGCTGATTTCCAGGTGCACATCCAGTCCGAGCGCATTGGCCTTGTCGGCAAACGCTTGCAACTGCGCGGGTGTCATTTGGCTCAGGCTGTTTTCTTCGCCGTCGAGCAAGTGCAGGCTCAGACCCTGCAACTCGTGGCGATAGGCGAAGTCCAGCAGGTCGGCAGGCGTGACACGGCCATGGGTGAGGTTGGTCAGCAAGGGATAGGCATGAGCAAACAAGCGCATCTGCCCAAGGCGGTCGAGCAGTTGACGGGCCAGTGCTTCAGTCAGTAGGGGAGGTGTTCCTGCCTTGGCAGCCTTGTGGCTGAGCAAGGCATTGAATCGCTCTTGGATCTTATTGTTCATTCGAGTCGTTCCTGGTCAGACGCCGGGTCTACCGGCGCAGCCTTTATCGCGCCAGTCAGGAACTCTCGATAGATCCATTATCAGTTAAATCATAAGACCACTTGCCTTGCTTCAAGTGGCCTGCAGGTACCCCATTTTGCTCAAGGCCCGGGCCAGCGCTTCGACGCGTTCTTGCGCCTGGCCCTCAGGCGTACCGGCGAAACCGATGAGCAGGGCAGGTGGCAGGACATGCTCAAGGCAGTAGTCGCTCAGGGCATAGGTGTGGATGTTGTGCCGGGCCAGTTCCCTGGCGATCACGTCGTCATCAAGCGTGGGTGGCAGCCAGGCGATCAAGTGCATGCCGGCTTCCACCGGGGTGATGTTGAAGAAGCCACCCAGCTGTTGCTGAAGTTGCTCGAGCAGTGCTTGCTGGCGAGCCTGGTACAGCGCGCGCATGCGGCGAATATGGCCGAGGAAGTGGCCTTCGCGCATGAAGTCCGCCGTCGTCGCCTGGAGAAGCGTGGGCGGGCTGCGATCCATCACCGCACGCAGGGTGCAGAAGGGTTCGATCAAGGCTTGCGGCAATATCACATAGCCCAGTCTTAGCGAGGGGAAGAGCACTTTGCTGAAGGTGCCGACGTAGATCACTCGAGCCATTCGGTCCATGGCGTAGAGCGCGGGGAGGAGGCGGCCGCTGTAGCGCAATTCACTGTCGCAATCGTCTTCGATGATCCAGCTCTGATACTGCGCAGCCCAGTCGATGAGCGCCTGGCGCCGTGCATAACTCATGGTCACGCCCAAGGGATGCTGGCGAGATGGCGTGGTGAAGACCAGGCGGGCGTCAGGGCACTCGGCCAGGCCTTGCTGAATATCAATGCCTTGTTCATCGATCCGCAACGGGACCACCTGAGCCCCTTGAGCCTGCAACGCAATGCGCGCCGCGATGTGTCCTGGGTCTTCCATCCACACGCTGTCCTGCGGATTGAGCAACAGCATGCCCAACAGGTTGAAGGCTTGCTGGGCGCCGGAAACGATCACCACCTGCTCGGCACTGCAATCGATGCCACGGGCATCAAAGACGTACTCGGCAATCGCCGTGCGCAAGGCCTGTAACCCTTGCAGTTCGCCATAGCCAAGCATGGCCTTGGTCGGCTTGAGCAGGTGGCGGTTCATCAAGCGCCGCCACACAGCCAGCGGGAATGTGTCGTAGGTACTGTGGCTGGGCAGGAATGAGGTGGGGGTCGCAGGGTCCCAATCGGTATAGGAAACCCCGCGAAAATGACTGCTGCGCAGCGACAGCATGGACTGGCTCAGGTCGGACAGGCGCGGTGGCTGGCGCTGCTCTTCGTCGGCAATCCCTCGGCTCTCCCACTCATCGCCGACATAGGTACCGGCCCCGGTACGCGACGCCAAAAAGCCTTCGGCAATCAGTTGATCGAATGCATTGAGAATGGTGATCCGCGACAGCGCCAATTCTTTGCTCAGCGTCCGCGTCGACGGCAGGCGCACGCCCCCTTGCATTTTTCCGCCGAGAATCTGTTTGCGAATCTGCAAATAGAGTTGGCGGTACAGGGGGATGGAACTGGCACGGTCCAGCTCGATAGCCGACAGCAGCAAACCTGCAGGGGATTTCATCACATGCTCGTCTGGAGGGAAGGTGGTTTGACCTGGAACACCATCATACCGAGGTGTGCAGGGTATCGAGAGGCACGGGGTAAGTCATCCATCGCAGGGATGATGCAACGTGCACTGTCATGAAATGAAAAGCCATTGTCGTCTGATGAGAAGCGACTCGCCAGACGGCGTCCTACAGTCCAATCAGCGCAATTCGACGCAGCATGCCCAACTGAGACTGGAGAATAAGAAAAAATGGCCAAAGCCGTACGCTTCTACGAAACCGGTGGTCCCGAAGTCCTTCGTTATGAAGAGGTCGACGTCGGCGATCCCGGTCCAGGCCAGGTTCGTCTTCGTCATGTGGCGGTGGGCCTGAACTATGCCGACACCTACTTTCGCAATGGCACTTACCCGATTCCGATGCCCAATGGCATGGGGGTTGAAGCGTCCGGTGTGGTCCAGGCCATCGGCGAAGGGGTGACCAACGTACAAGTCGGCGATCGCGTCACCTACACCGGTTTTCTCAATACCTTGGGTGCCTACAGCACCGAACGTCTGATCCCGGCCGCGCCGCTGATCAAATTGCCGGAAACCATCAGTTTCGAAACCGCCGCGGCCATGACCATGCGCGGCTTGACGTCCTCGTACCTGATGCGACGCATTTACGATTTCAAGGCTGGCGACAGCATTCTGCTGCACGCCGCTGCCGGTGGTGTGGGCCTGATCGTAGCGCAGTGGGCCAAGCTGCTCGGTCTGAACGTCATTGGCACCGTGTCCACCGAGGCCAAGGGTGAAGTCGCCTTGGCCCATGGCTGCGAGCATGTCATCAACTACAGCCATGAAGACGTTGCCCAGCGCGTTCGCGAGCTGACGGACGGCGTGGGGGTCAACGTGGTGTTCGACAGTGTCGGCAAGAACACCTTCATGGGCTCGCTGGATTCGCTCAAGCGTCGCGGTTTGATGGTGTGCGTCGGCACGGCATCCGGTCCGATCCCGGCCTTCGATCCGGTACTGCTGGCGATGAAAGGCTCGCTGTTCATGACCCGTCCGGCTCTGGCCGACTACATCGCCGACCCGGTGGAAAAAGCCGTGTTGGCGGGCGAGTTGTTCGACCATGTCGGCAGCGGTCGGATCAAGATCGAGATCAACCAGCACTATGCTTTGCAGGATGCCGTGCAGGCCCATCGCGACCTGGAATCACGCAAGACCACGGGCTCATCGATTTTCGTCATTTAAGGGAGTCGCCTGCCATGAAAGTCGAACAATTGACCTGCAGCATTGGCGCCGAACTGATTGGCGTCAACCTTGCCGACGCGGTGCATGACGATGGCCTGTTTGCCGAGATTCGTGCTCAGTTGCTCAAGCATCGGGTGGTGTTCCTGCGTGATCAGGACATCACACGCGCCGAGCACGTGGCCTTCGCCCGTCGCTTCGGCGAGCTGGAAGATCACCCGGTGGCGGGCAGCGACCCGGATCATCCGGGGCTGGTGCGCATCTACAAGAACCCGGACCAGCCGGCGGACCGCTATGAAAACTCCTGGCACAGCGATGCCACCTGGCGTGAGGCCCCGCCGATGGGCTGCGTGCTGCGTTGCGTGGAGTGCCCGCCGGTGGGTGGCGACACTATGTGGGCCAACATGGTCGAGGCCTATGCGCGCTTGCCGGAAGACGTGAAGGTGAAGATCGCCGACCTGCGCGCGCGCCACAGCATCGAAGCGAGTTTCGGTGCCGCCATGCCGATCGAGAAGCGTCTGGCACTGAGGGCGATGTACCCGGACGCCGAGCACCCGGTGGTGCGCACCCACCCGGAAACCTTCGAGAAGGTGCTGTTCGTCAACGCCTTCACGACGCACTTGAGCAACTACCACACCCCCGAGCGGGTGCGTTTCGGCCAGGACGCCAACCCGGGCGCGAGCGAGTTGCTGCGTTACCTGATCAGCCAGGCCTACATCCCCGAGTATCAGGTGCGCTGGCGCTGGAAACCCAACAGCATTGCCATCTGGGACAACCGCAGCACCCAGCACTACGCCGTCATGGATTACCCGCCGTGCCATCGCAAGATGGATCGCGCCGGGATCATCGGCGACAAGACTTACTGATCGACCGCACCTGCATTCGCACTCGTAGACACGCCTGCCCGGCACGATCCCGGGTGGGCGGAACAATCATAAGAACAGGAGTAACTCATGCAATTCTTCGACGATTCCCTGCACCCGGAAAACATGGAAAAGGTGGTGATCACCGTGGCCCCGTATGGCCCCGAGTGGATGCCGGAAGACTTTCCTGAAGACATCCCGCTGACCATGGATGAGCAGGTGCAGAAGGCGGTTGATTGTTATGAGGCGGGTGCAACGGTATTGCACCTGCACGTGCGTGAATTGGACGGCAAGGGTTCCAAGCGTCTGTCCAAGTTCAACGAGTTGATCGCCGGTGTGCGTGAAGCCGTGCCGGACATGATCATCCAGGTCGGTGGTTCGATTTCCTTCGCACCGGAAAGCGATGGCGAAGCCGCCAAGTGGCTGTCTGACGATACGCGCCACATGCTGGCCGAGCTGACGCCAAAACCGGATCAGGTCACGGTGGCCATCAACACCACCCAGATGAACATCATGGAGCTGTTGTATCCGGAGTATCTGGAAGGCACTTCCCTGGCCAATCCTGCCTATCAGGCGGCCTACAGCGAAATGACCGTACCGGCCGGCCCGGCCTGGGTTGCCGAGCATCTCAAGCGTCTGATGGACAACGGCATCCAGCCGCATTTCCAGCTGACCGGCATGCACGCCATGGAAACCCTCGAGCGCCTGGTGCGCAAGGGCGTCTACAAAGGTCCGTTGAACCTGACCTGGATCGGTATCGGCGGCGGTTTCGATGGCCCTAATCCGTTCAACTTCTTCAACTTCATCCACCGCGCGCCAGACGGTTGCACCTTGACCTCCGAGTCGCTGCTCAAGAACGTCATGCCGTTCAACACCATGTCGATGGCCATGGGTATGTACCCGCGTGTGGGCAATGAAGACACTATCATTGATCACAAGGGCGATCGTTTCGGCTCAGTTGCGCAGATCAAGCAGACCGTACGCATCGCCCATGAACTGGGTCGCGAAATCGCCACGGGCAAAGAAGCCCGCGCGATCTACCGCATCGGTGTGCAGTACCAAAGCATCGAAGAAACCCTGTTGGCCAATGGCATGGCCCCCAACCGCAAGGCCGGGCAGAAAGGTGTGCCGCAACGCGGCTGATCGGCAGACGAAGCGGGAGGTCAATGGCTTCCCGCTCGCTGCACTGCAACACGCTTGATAACAACAATAAAACAAAGCTTTGAGGAGGCTGCATGGCCTTTCACCCAATCGCCGCAGACGATGACGACTGTGCTGTCGGTGTTGCGCGTCCGTATGCCTGGATCGTCTTCGCACTGACGTTCGGGCTGTTGATTTCCGATTACATGTCGCGCCAGGTGCTGAACGCGGTGTTCCCGATGCTCAAGGGCGAATGGGCCCTGAGCGACGGTCAGCTCGGCCTGCTCAGTGGCATTGTCGCTCTGATGGTGGGGCTGCTGACCATTCCCCTGTCATTGCTGGCGGATCGCTTCGGCCGGGTCAAGAGCCTGGCGCTGATGGCTTTGCTGTGGAGTCTGGCGACGCTGGGCTGTGCGTTGGCGCAAGACTACCAGCAGATGTTCATTGCACGGTTCATGGTCGGCGTCGGCGAAGCGGCGTACGGCAGCGTCGGCATCGCGGTGGTGATTTCGGTATTTCCCAAACACATGCGTGCAACCCTGACCAGTGCGTTCATGGCGGGTGGCATGTTCGGGTCGGTGTTGGGGATGGCGCTGGGCGGTGCAATCGCCGCCAAGCTTGGCTGGCGCTGGTCGTTCGCCGGCATGGCGCTGTTCGGCCTGCTGCTGGCGGTGCTTTACCCGATCATCGTCAAGGAAGCACGCATTGCGCCGCAACGTGCCGCTCAGGCGGCGAACAAGGCGGCTAACGCGGTCAAGCGGCCGTTGCGTACGCTGTTTTCCAGCCGCTCGGTGATCGCTGCCTACATCGGCAGTGGCTTGCAACTGTTCGTTGGCGGCACCGTCATTGTGTGGATGCCCAGTTACCTCAATCGTTATTACGACATGGCCACCGACAAGGCAGGCGGCGTCGCGGCGATCATCGTTCTGTGCAGCGGTGCGGGGATGATCCTGTGCGGCATGCTCAGCGATCGACTGTGTCGCCATTCGCCGGAGCGCAAAGTCGCTTTGGCTATCGCCTATTGCCTGGGCAGTTGTCTGCTGTTGTCGGCGGCGTTCGCCCTGCCGGCAGGGCCTGTGCAATTGGTGCTGATCTGCCTGGGCATGTTGATTGCCGCCGGCACGACCGGCCCTTGCGGCGCCATGGTTGCCAACCTGACCCATTACTCGGTCCACGGCACGGCCTTCGCCACGCTGACCCTGGCCAACAACATGTTGGGGCTGGCGCCGGGGCCGTTTATCACCGGCAGGGTTTCCGACCTCATCGGCTTGCAGGCTGCTTTTCAATTGGTGCCACTGGTCAGCATCGCGGCTGCGGCCGTGTTCTTTTATGCCAAGTGTCATTACCACAAGGACATTGCCCGGCTTAAGGGCGAGCGGATCAACGATCCGGTGGGCGAATCCGTAGTAGAGGTGAAGTTGTGAGTCGTCGTTTACGTATTGATGTGTTTTTCGATTTCATCTGCCCCTGGTGCCTGATCGGCAAACGCCAATTGGAGCATGCGCAGGTACAGTTTCGCAGTCGCCAACCGGATGTGCAGATCACCACGGTGTGGCATGGCGTGCAGTTGCTGCCGCAGTTGCCGGTAGAAGGTGAACCTTTCGCCGATTTCTATCGCCAGCGTCTGGGCAATGCCGACGCTGTGGCCATGCGACAGGCCCAGGTGCAGCAGGCCGCCAAGGCAGTGGGGGTGTCCATCGACTTCAGTCGCATAGGCACCATGCCCAATACCGCAGACGCCCATCGGCTGTTGGAGCGTGTCAGCGTACTGGGCAATCCTGCCCGGCGTGACGCCTTGTTCGAGCGTCTGTTCGCTGCTTATTTCCAGAAGGGCGAAGACCTTGGTTGCCGTGAGACCTTGCTCGCCATTGCCCGGTCCTGCGGCATTGAGGCAGAAGCTGTGGCCGACTGCCTGAAGGGCGACGCCAGTCCCTTTGACGGATTCCCCGGCGGCGCCAGCGGCGTGCCGAGCTTTCAGTTCGACCGTCGGATGACGATGGTGGGCGCGCAGCCTGCCGAAGCGCTACTCGGGGCCATGAGCGAAGCCCTGAAAGAAAGTGCTCGTGAGCGGCAATCGATATGAGTCTTCGTGTCCCTGTACCTGCCGGAAAACTCCCGCAGGTGGGTGGTCGTGCGCTGTTCGAATTCGATGGCAAAAGCCTGGCGTTATTCAACGTCGAAGGTGACCTGTTCGCCATCGACGACAGTTGCCCGCACCAGGGTGCCTCGCTGTGTGGCGGGCGCCTTGAGGGTAGGGTGATTCAGTGCTGCGCCCATGGCCTGCGCTTCGATCTGCGCAGCGGTTACTTGCTCAATTCAACCCAGCTCAAAGTCGCCAACTACCCGGTCGAGATCATCGACGGCCAGGCATTCATCGTCATCGTTCCCGAGGAGTCCGCGCCATGAGCGCCATCGCTCTTACCCGTATCCATAGCCGAACGCGCGAACTGGCGCCGGGTTTTGTCGTCAGTCTGATCGTGGCGGCGGCCGCGTCCTTTTTGTCCGAGCACTACGGCGCGCCGGTGATGCTGTTTGCCTTGCTGTTGGGCATGGCGCTGAACTTCCTGGCCGGTGACGGCGCCTGCAAGGCTGGCATCGAGTTCACGGCGCGCACGGTGTTGCGCATTGGCGTGGCGTTGCTGGGCATGCGCATCACGCTCGAACAGATTGCCGCGCTGGGCTGGAAGCCTGTGGCGCTGGTGGTGATTGTGGTGGTGGTGACGATCGGCGTTTCGGTGATCGCGGCAAAGGCGCTGGGGTTTCAGCGTTTGTTCGGCATGCTCACCGGTGGGGCCACCGCGATTTGTGGTGCGTCGGCGGCGTTGGCGCTGGCGGCGGCATTGCCGAACCATCCGCAGAAAGAACGCGCAACGTTATTCACGGTGATCGGGGTGTCGGCGCTGTCGACCCTGGCGATGATCGTGTACCCGATGATTGCCAACTGGCTGTCGTTGTCGCCGCAAGTGGCGGGCGTGTTCTTGGGGGCGACCATCCATGATGTCGCCCAGGTGGTCGGTGCCGGTTACAGCATGTCGACCGAGACCGGCGATACGGCCACGGTGATCAAGCTGATGCGGGTTGCCATGCTGCTGCCGGTGATCGTCTGCGCCGCGATGATTACCCGCCTGCAGGGCGCCGACCCGGCGGGCAAACGACCGCCGCTGCTGCCGTGGTTCGCCGTCGGGTTTCTGATTCTGGCCTGTATCAACAGCACCGGCTGGATAGCCCCGGTGGTGCAGGGATCGGTCAATGAATTGTCGCGCTGGTGCCTGGTGGTTTCCATCAGCGCCCTGGGCATGAAGACCCAACTCAAGGAGCTGGCGGCTGTCGGCATCAAACCCATTTTGTTGATGGTGGGGGAGACAGTGTTCCTTGTTGTGTTGGTGCTGCTGTTGCTGCGGTGGGGAATGTAAGCACACAAAACTGTGGCGAGGGAGCAAGCTCCCTCGCCACAGGACTCCTCGGCCGGTGTCACAGATACCGGTTCTTTGCGGCGACTGTACCAGCAGTCGCCGCTTTTTTATTAGCTCGAAGATGCATCGTCACCAACTGCCATAGGGAATGCCAAAGTGTTCGATGTAGCGTTTTGAAGAGTCTTTGATCTTGCCGTAGAAGCCGTTGTACTTGCCTTGATCGGGGCCTAACGGCTCGATGCCGACTTGCCCGCGATCGACCTTGTGGGCGCGGAAACAGTCGTCCCAGACCCAGACTTGAATGATGCCGCCCGGCGCGAGCCCCAGATTCAGGGCTGCACTCGGATTGGCAGTAAACTCAGGGGTTTCGTGGCAACGCTGGGCTGTCGAGTTGCGCATGATATCGCGGGTGGATTCGGAGATATCGATCCAGCCCGCGTAGGTCTTGCGCTCGACAATCGATTGCCAACGCACAAAGAGGCGTTTCGGCAGGTCGGCGCCTGTGACGGGCATGCCGGCGCCGCCAATACCCACCCAGCCCCGCGCATTTTCAGTTCCATTCTCGTGGTCACTGCTACCCGCTACCCCCGCAGCGATATCGTAAATAATCCGCCCCTTTATGTCCTCGACAGCGGAGGTCTCGACCCATACCGTCATATGAGCGGGCTCGGTGAAGCCGATATACCACCAAGATGTCCTGTAGTCGTTTTTGGCCGACAGTGGATCGACGGGTTGGCAGGCACTTATCGATACAAGCGCCAATAACACGATCAGCATTTTCATGGTTACAGCGTCCATTCCGGTACATGAGGGTGGTGCACCCGTACGGCATCTGCCGTTGGGATATGGGCATAGGCCAGTTCGAATCGGGTGGTGCGGGGGCCTGAGAGAAACGTCGGGCTCCAGTGCGCCGACTGATGGATGTAGCGCAGCTTCAACAGGTGCTCCTCGGCGGCGGTAATGCGGTAATCACCTGCGACAAACCGTTCGCACATTAGCTGAATCTCGGCAGGTGGTGCCAAAGCGGCGCGTTGCTGAATATCGTAAAACTCAACCCCATGTTTTTTGGCCGCCTCATACATCACCCGCAGGTATACCCGTGATAGCCCGGCACCGATCTTACGTCGGAGCTGCAACCCGACAAATACCCGCTTTTGTTTCGGCGCGCTCTGCTCTCTTGGCTCAGGCAGCAGCGTTACCGGATCTGGGGTGATCAGTTCCAGCATCTCCATTGGCCAGCCCTTGGCGTGCCATTTCGCCCGTTCCTGTTGTGTCTCTCGGTAGATCGAGGTGGTTTTTACGTCGGTGAACTCACCGACCTCCAGAGCTTGCATGGGGCTGAGTAACACGCACTCTTCGATGTCTTCGCGGTAACCACCGCCGATATCCGAGTGAACCCCCGGCAGGCTGATTTCCAGATGATCCGGACTGACGCTGTTGAGGGCGAAATTAGCGCGGTATTCGTCCCGTGCCACCAGTTGCAAAACATTGGGAAAGAAGTGCGGCATCAAATACAACTTGACCCCGGGGGTTGCCGGGCTGCGCACATTACCCAGGTTACTCAGGCCACCCAAGGAAGCGACGGTGTCGAACAGGCCGATAAACCCGACATTGACCCCTTCACCAAAGACCTTGCTGAAGCCCCGGTCGAACAGACTATTTGGCAGGTACAGCGTTTCCCTGAGCGGGCTGTTGGTTCCTGACAGGCACAAACAGGCGAAATGTCGGGCGGCGGCCGCACCACGGCTGAAGCCGAACACGTCGAAGGTCAAGGAGCTGATTTGGATGTCCGGGAAGACCTCATGAAAGTTGCGTAACCGCCGTTTTATCTGGCCGAATGCATCCAATACCCGAGCTTCGATACCGGTCTCACCCCGACCCAAAGCCATGCCCAGCAGACTATCCTGCCCACCTGCGGTCGTACCAATACCTTCGACATAGACCTTATCGAATGCCTTTTTTTGCTGGATGATTTTTCCCTGGTCGATAGATGCCATATACAAATCATGCAACTGCTTAACATTCGTCACTTCACCCCCATAACTGCTGTCAGGGTCTTGCATGTACGGCTTGCAATTGCCATCCATATCCTGCGCTGATACCGGATGATGAGCCGCGCACTTGCGCCCCATCTCCACGTTGAACGGGTTATTGCCTGAGCCATCAAAAAACACCCCGATACGCAGAGTGACCTTCACAATGGCGGCTTCCTCGCGCGCTTCCTTGGCTTCCCACACTTCGTTGAGTTGCTCTGCCTGTGTCCGTTGCCGGGCCATCATTTCGTCGTATTTGCGTTGTTCTTCCGCCGGGTCTGGTCGAAGCCCGGGTTTTCGGGTCCGTTCTGCCAGGGCGCGGTCGCGGCAGACGGCGCAGTGGTGACCCCCAAAGTCCTTTTCCATGAATGCATCCCTTTTGCGCAAAGCCCGTCCCTGGGCGCCACATCAGTGATCGGTTTCTGGGGACAACAGTGCGCGTTGGGGGATAGGTGACGCTGCCAGTCGCGACTTAATCGCTTGTAGGATCGGGATGGGATGCTTGAAGCCTGAGGCTGTCAGAAAAGCCTTCAGGCAATGAATGCGGGGGGAGAAGGGGGGCAACGGGGAGGCGCATCCGCTAATCCGCTGCGGACTTTTGCCCGTGCCGGCCACAGATTACTCGGAGGTTCGGCTGGCTCAGGACTCTTTGGAACCAGAGAGAGATTTTGAGGTGGTCTGTTTTTGCGCGCTGCGCCACGCGGCGGGCGGCATGCCGAACTGGGTGATGAACCAGCGTGTGAAGGAACTCGCCATCGAATAGCCGAGCATGTCAGCGATCCGTCCCAACGAGTAATTCGGGTTGTCCAGGTAGCGCAACACCAGGTCGCGGCGCACGTCGTTGATCAGGTCGTTGAAGGCGCAGCCGTCGTCTTTCAGGCGACGTTGCAGGGTTCGAACGTTCATGCCTTGGGTCTGGGCGATTTGCTCGATGGTGGCGCGTCCCATCGGCAGCAACAGGTAGATGGCTTTGCGCACCTCGAACAGCATCGAGGGACCTTCATGACTCAGCAGTGAGTCGAGGTAACTCTGGGCGTAGCGCGCCATCGCCGGGTCGGCATTGGGGTTGGTCGCGTCGAGGCTGGCGTCGGAACAGACAATGCCATTGAACTCGCTGCCGAACTCCAGATTGCAGCCGAACAGACGGCGATGCAGTTGCAGGTTGTCGGGAGGCTGGTGCGTGAAGTTGACGCTGTAGGGGCGCCAGTGGGTGCCGAGCAGGGCGGCGCACAGGCGGAACATCACCCCGATGGCCAGTTCGGTGGCTTGTCGGCTGGGCATCGGCGACTCGGTGACCACCTCCTCACGAATGATCACCATCTTGCCGGCCTCTTCAATGAAGATGGCCAGCGAATCATTCATCAGATGCCGGTAATGCACCACGACCTGCAAGGCATCACGCAGCGTTCGCTGGTGGCTGAGCAGCAGGCTGACCACGCCGAAGTCCGAGAGCTGGCGCGACTCGGCCATGCTCAGGCCGAAGCTCTGGCAGCCACTGGCGGCGGCCGAATCTTCCAGCAGGCGCACGGCGGCATCAATGGGGATGCGGTGTTCGGGCGCTTGCAGCAGGGCTTTGCTCAGGCCGACGCCGGCCAGCACATCACGCGGATTGAACCCCAGGTACTGGGTGACCTCCAGGTAGTTGGTCAAGACGGCGGCGCGAACAAGCTTGGGCATGCGAAGGTCTTTCCTGGGCCGATTGCGATTCAGATGAGCGTGGCGACTATATCCAGCACATCAGCGGTTGAACAGTTGCGGTGTCGTCGATGGCGCTCGGCCAATCCTGTCCCGAATCACGACCATTGCCATGGGGCAATCGACGCTCACCCCTTGATTACAGTGACCCGCAGCGAAGCTGCGGGGTTTTTCGACCAATGGTCGCGGCACGCCAAACACCTGGAAATCTGTCATGAAAAGAAAAGTGCCTGACGTCCAATGAAAAGCGCCTGGGGTGGGCGCTCTTTAATGTCAGTCCTACAAAAAGCCCCTGGCGATAGAGCCAGTCGAGTCATCGAGAAAGCGAAGGTGTTGAAGTGGACAAACTGCAAACTGCAGCAACCGTTCTGATCGTACCGGGTCTGCGTGAGCACGTTGCCGAGCATTGGCAAACGCTGCTTGAGGCAAGGCTCTGCAAAGTGCGCAGCGTGCCGCCGCTGGAAACCGACAAGCTCGATTGCGCCAAGCGGGTCGAAGCGATCCAGCACGCGCTGGAGCAGATCGACGGGCCGGTGATTCTGGTCGCTCACAGTGCCGGTGTGCTGATGGTCGCGCACTGGGCTGCGCAGCACAGTCGTCCGATCAAGGGCGCGCTGCTGGCCACGCCTCCGGACCTCGATGCTCATTGGCCGCAAGGCTACCCATCCGCTGAAACCCTGCGCACCCAGGGTTGGAATCCTCTACCAAAAGAGCCACTGCCGTTCCGCAGTCTGGTGGCCGCCAGTACCAACGACCACCTCGCCAGCCTGGACGCCGTCACTTGTCTGGCTGACAGCTGGGGCAGCGAACTGCTCAATCTCGGCGAAGTCGGTCATCTCAATCCGACTGCAGGGTTTGGCCTCTGGCCGCAAGCCGAAGCACTCATCCTGCAGTTGGATCGCTAATTCAGGCGCCGGTTGGCCCCAGCCATCCGGCATTTGCCCTCACTCCTGAAAAACGCAAACCCCTGGAACAAGAGGGTGCGCGAGGGCGGCTGCGCTTAAAACAAATACAAAAAGGCGGAGACAACGCAATGCACAACAATAAGAGTCACGGGTTCGCACCCTCGCGTTACACCTTGTTGGCCTCGGCCATTTTGGCCGCCGCCGTGCCGGTCGCGCAGGCGATCGAACTCGACACAGGTAACCCGGACTGGACCGTGCGCCTGGATAACACCGTGAAGTACAACTACGGCGTACGCACCGAAAGCGCCGACAAGCGCATGTTGGCGACACCGAACAACAACGATGGCGACTACAACTTCCGCAAGGCCGGAACCAACATCACCAATCGCGTTGACCTGTTGACCGAGATGGATGTGGTTTACCAGAACCACGTGGGCTTTCGCGTCAGTGCCGCCAGTTGGTACGACAAGGCCTACGAGAACACCGGTTCCAATTCCAACCCGTTCGTCAATGGCAATGACGCACGGTCGGGTCTGGTCGCCAACGATCCACGCCTGGCCGGGGTCACCGGCGACAATGTCGGCAACGGCAGCCCGCACCTGAGCAACTACGCCCAGCGTTACTACACCGGTCCATCCGGCGAAATTCTCGACGCCTTCGTGTTCTACAGCACCGAAGTGGGCGAAGAATCGCTGTTGAGCGTCAAGGCCGGTCAGCACAACGTGTTCTGGGGTGAAACCATCCTCAACCCGGTGCACTCGATAAGCTACGGCCAGTCCGGCCTGGACCTGGCCAAACTGGCCGCCTCGCCGGGAACTGAAGCCAAGGAGCTGTTCGTTCCGCGCAACCAGCTGTCGATGTCGTTCACCGTCAATCCCGAATTGACTGTGGGCGCTCAGTATTTCCTCGATTGGGATGCCGCCCGCCTGCCTGAAGCCGGTACTTACTATGGCGGTTCCGATCTGGTCGGCTTCGGTGCGCAGTCGTTCCTGCTAGGCAACACCAACGGCGTGGTGCCGGGCAGTCCACTGGGCTGTGGTCTGGCACCGTGCAACGGCTTGACCAATGTGCGTCGCGGTCACGACCTGACGCCGGATAAGCGCGGAGATTGGGGCGTGATGGCCAAGTGGTCGCCGGCCTGGCTGGATGGCACCCTCGGCGTTTACTACCGCGAAACTTCGGAAATCCTGCCGCAAGCCTGGTTGAACGCCACCGGCCTGACCTCGGCCAATCCCAACGGTACCCCGCCTGCCGGCATGGTGCCCGCGGTGGTCAACACCCTCAATTCGTTGAGCACCAGCACCTATCAGCTGGCCTATGCCGACAACATCAAGATCGTTGGCCTGAGTTTGTCCAAGGATGTGGGCGGAATCAGTGTGGGTTCGGACCTGAACATTCGTCACAACATGCCGCTGGCCAGTATTCCCGCGGTTGTCAGCTCGACAGGGCCGCGGGGTTTGGGCGCAGGTCTTGGGCTGTTGCCGGCCCGCACGGCGGCCACCGGTGTGATCTATGACACCCCGCAAAAGGGCGACAGCATGAGCGCCACCGGTGACACGTTGCACTGGACGCTCAACGGCCTGATGACCTTCCCGAAAACACCGGTGTTCGATTCGGCCAGCCTGCTCGCCGAGTTGTACTACAGCAACTTGCTCAAGCTCGATAGCAAGAACGAAGCGCTCTACAAGGGCAAGGACACCTATCGCGGCATCGACCAGCCGACCCGGGACAACTGGGGCATCGCGGTCAACTTCACGCCGACCTGGTACCAGGTGTTCCCAGGGGTTGATCTCAACGCACCGATGTCCATCAACGTCGGCCTGGACGGCGTGTCACCGGTGTCCGGTGGCGGTGCCAAAAACACCGGCAACTATGCCGTGGGCGTGGGGGCCGTTGTGTACAACAAATACTTCGTCGACCTGAAGTACGTGGACTCCTTCGGCGAGACCGATAAGTGCGATACCAGCGGTTTGAGCACCGGCGCCGCCAATGCTGGCAGCGGCGACGGCTCCACCCCCAATGCCTTTAGCGGCAATGAAAACTACGCGTGTTACGGCGGCGGCTACTCGGCCTTCTCCGGTGGTGGGGCCACGACTGAGGACCGTGGCGCCGTTTACCTGACGATGAAAACCACTTTTTGATTCACCACTGATTTGCTCAATGCAAGCAGGAGAATAACAAGATGAAATTCGCAAAAACCGTGTTGGCCGCTTCGCTGGCCATGGTCCTTGCTGCCCAGGCACAGGCCGCTGTTTCAACCCAGGACGCCGCCAAGTTGGGCAGCAGCCTGACCTTGGTCGGGGCTGAAAAGGCCGGAAATGCCGATGGTTCGATTCCCGCCTATGACGGTGGCCTGACCACGCCGCCGGCCAGTTTCAAATCCGGTGACAGCATGCGTCCGGATCCCTTCGTCAACGAAAAACCGTTGCTGGTGATCGACGGCAAGAACGTCGATCAGTACAAGGGCTTGCTCACTGCAACTACGGCGGAACTGGCCAAACGTTTCCCAAGCTTCCACGTCAATGTCTACCCGACCCACCGTACAGTCTCTTTGCCTAAGGCTGTGCTGGACAATGGCATGAAAAACGCCACCGGCGCCAAATCCCTCGAGGGCGGGTTGGCTATCGATAACGTACTGCCCGGTGTGCCGTTCCCGATTCCGCAGTCGGGCAACGAGGCGATGTGGAACTTCCTGTTGCGTTTTCAGGGGGTCAACATCAACTCCAAGTACGACTCCTGGAACGTCGATTCCGCCGGCATTGCGAGTCTGGCGATCACGGGGCAGGCATCCATTTCCTATCCGATCTACGAGAACCTGACGCAGCCGATCAGCAGCGCCGACGTCTACTACCAGATGAAGTTGTCCTATACCGGCCCGGCACGCCGGGCCGGCGAAGCAATAATGCTCAAGGACGCGGCCAACCCATTGCAGCAACCGCGTCGCGCCTGGCAATACTTGCCTGGCCAGCGCCGCGTGAAACTGGCACCCAACCTGGCCTACGACACACCTAACCCGGGCACCGCCGGCGCGGGCACCTACGATGATGTTTTCGTGTTCAACGGTGCGCTGGACCGCTACGACTGGAAGCTGGTGGGCAAGCAGGAAATGATCGTGCCGTACAACACCTACAAGCTGACCTACGCTCAGGACCCCAAATCGCTGACCACGGCCAATCACCTGGCACCGGATTATGTGCGCTGGGAAAAACACCGGGTGTGGGTGGTGGAGGGCAACCTCAAGTCCGGCGCCCGGCACATCTATCAGAAGCGTCGCTTCTACCTCGATGAAGACAGCTGGACCGCTCTGGCCTCTGACCAATATGACGCCCGTGGTCAGCTGTACCGTGGCTCCTTCGCGTTCCTCAGCCAGAGCTACGACAAGCAGATCCCGGACTCCACGCCCTTCATGATCTACGACCTGGTGGGTGGTTCCTACAACATCAATGGTGTGGTCGGGCCTTACGGCGGCATCAAGTACATCGATCCGCTTTCCAAGGCGCAGTGGTCGCCGGAGTCCCTGGCAGGTGCCGGGATTCGTTAAGCAAACCGTGAAAAAGCGTACCGCACGACGGTCGGCACATGCCGATCGTTTCGGGCGCCTGGTTTGAACGTCAGGCACACGGACGTGTGTCCCGGCGCGGTTATCCGAAGAGGACGCGGTATGTGTTCGTATAAAAATTACCTGCAGCTGGCGCTCGGCGTTCTGCTTGCAATGTTGCAGGGCCTGAGCCACGCGTCCGCTTATGTCGACGTGCTGGATCTGCCGGCCAGGGTCAGCGCCTTGGCCGTCAACAGCCCGTTATCCGGCATGGCCCGCGCCGGCGATCGTCTGGTCGCAGTCGGGCAGCGCGGCCACATTCTGTATTCCGATGATGCCGGCAAACACTGGCAGCAGGCAGCGGTGCCGGTCAGTGCCGACCTCAATGCCGTGAGTTTTCCTTCCGCCACCCAAGGTTGGGCGGTGGGCGGTGACGGCGTGGTGTTGCACAGCAGTGATGCCGGCGCGACCTGGCGCAAGCAACTGGACGGCCGCGAGATTGGTGCCTTGCTGGTCAAGCATTACGGCGCATTGGCCAGTGCAGAACCGGGCGACGAACAATGGCCACTGCTGGTCGCCGAAGGTGAGCGCCTGATGGCGCAGGGCGCCGACAAACCGTTGCTCGATGTCTGGTTCGCCAACGATCGCCTCGGCTATGTGGTCGGGGTGTTCAACCTGATCCTGCGTACCGAGGATGGCGGCCAGAGCTGGATACCGTTCCAGGACCGCACCGACAACCCGCAGGGCTTTCACCTCAACGCCATCGCCTCCACTGGCGATGCGCTGTACATCGCTGGCGAGCAAGGCCTGTTGCTCAAGTGGGATGACACCCGACAGCGGTTCGCCGCCGTGCAGACACCCTATCAGGGCAGTTTTTTCGGTGTGCTCGGCAAGCCCGGCGAAGCGCTCGTCTACGGCTTGCGCGGCAATGTGCTGCGCAGCACCGATGGCGGACTCAGCTGGACCCCGCTGGACAGTGGCCTGCGCGTCAGCATCACCGCCGGCCTCGTCGATGGCCGTGGCAACTACCGCTTGTTCACTCAGGGCGGGCAAATGTTGGTCAGCCAGGGTGCAGGTACGCAATTGCATCTGGTTCAGCAACGGGCACCGACACCGGTGACCGGCGCCACTCAGTCCGCCGACGGTGCTCTGGTGGTGGTTGGCAGCCGTGGTGCACGGACGCTGTCCGTTGAATAAGCCCTCGAACCCTTAGAGCGAGAACCCAGACATGGGCCATACCAAACAAGAAACCATGCCGGTGATCCGCGAACTGCGGGATTTCGACCGCCATTCCGGCAACTGGCTGGAACGGTGGGTGTTCAACTATCGCCCGCTGTTCATGCTGCTGATGGCGCTGGCCACCGTGGTGTTGGGCTACATGGCCGCAACTCGCCTGGAGCTGCGCCCCAGTTTCGAAAAGATGATTCCGCAGAGCCAGCCGTACATTCAGAATTTCCTGGAAAACCGCCAGTCGCTACGCGGTCTGGGTAACTCGGTACGGGTGGTGGTGGAGAACACTCAGGGCGATATCTTCGACCCCGCTTATCTTGACGTACTCAAACAGGTCAACGATCAGCTGTTCGTCACCGAAGGCGTCGACCGCGCCTGGATGAAGTCGTTGTGGAGCCCGGCGGTGCGCTGGACCGAAGTCACCGAGGAAGGTTTCCAGGGTGGCCCGGTGATGCCCGATACCTACCAGGGCAAGCCGGAAGAAATAGAACAGCTGCGCCAGAACATTTCCCGCGCCGGCATCGTCGGCAGTCTGGTGGCCAGCGACTACAAATCGAGCATGCTCATCGTGCCGCTGCTGGACAAGGCCACGGCCAGCGGTCAGCGCATCGACTACCACGCCTTTTCGCAGATGCTCGAGGAGCAGTTGCGCGACAAGATCGAATTCGCAGGTGACAGCGCGGCACGCAAGGCCGGGGAGGAGGGCAAGGGCCAGTACAAAGTCCGGGTGATCGGTTTCGCCAAACTGATGGGCGACCTGATTGACGGTCTGATCCAGGTGATGATGTTCTTCGGCCTGGCCGTCGTCACGTCGCTGATCATCATTTACGCCTACACCCGTTGCGTGCGCAGCACCTTGCTGGTGGTCGGCTGCTCGCTGATTGCGGTGGTCTGGCAACTCGGCATCGTCGCCTGGCTGGGCTATGCCATCGATCCGTACTCGGTGCTGGTGCCTTTCCTGATCTTCGCCATCGGTGTGTCCCACGCGGCGCAGAAGATGAACGGCATCATGCAAGACATCGCCCGTGGCACCCACAGACTGATCGCCGCACGCTACACCTTTCGCCGCCTGTTCATTGCCGGCGTCACCGCGCTGCTGGCCGACGCTGTCGGGTTCGCGGTGCTGATGCTGATCGATATTCCGGTGATCCGCGACCTGGCGATCACCGCCAGTATCGGTGTGGCGGTGCTGATTTTCACCTCGCTGTTGCTGATGCCAGTGGCGCTGTCTTATGTCGGCGTCGGCGCCAAGGCGGCCGAGCGTGCGCTGAAAATCGACACGCGCGCAGAAGGGCATAAAGGCTTCGGCAAACTGTGGGACTTGCTCGACCGCTTCACGACACGCAAATGGGCCACGGGGGCAGTATTGGTCGCGGTGCTGATGGGCATCGGCGGCTTCATGGTCAGTTTGCAGCTGAAGATCGGCGACCTGGAAAGTGGCGCGCCGGAATTGCGTGCCGACTCTCGCTATAACCGTGACAACGCCTACATCACCAGCCACTACGCGCTGTCCAGCGACCTGTTCGCGGTGATGATCAAGACTGCGCCGGAAGGCTGCTTGAACTACAAGACGCTGGTTCTCGCCGACCGTTTGGCCTGGGAGCTGCAGCAGTATCCGGGCGTACAGGCCACGGCTTCGTTGGTCAACGCGGTGCGCCAAATCACCGCCGGCACTTATGAAGGCAACCCCAAGCTCAACAGCATCCAGCGCAATCAGGACGTGCTGAACTACGCCGCGCAGCAAGCCTCGGTCAACTCCCCGGAGTTGTTCAACACCGATTGTTCGCTGATGCCGGTGATCACCTTCCTCAAGGACCACAAGGCCGAGACGCTGGATGCCGTGGTGGGCATCGCGGAAAAATTCGCCCGGGAGAACAACAGCGAAGATCGCCAGTTCCTGCTGGCGGCCGGGTCGGCCGGAATTGAGGCGGCGACCAACATTGTGGTGCGCGAGGCCAATCGCACCATGCTGCTTTACGTCTATGCGGCGGTGACGCTGTTCTGCCTGATCACCTTCCGCAGCTGGCGCGCCACGTTGGTTGCGTTGTTGCCGCTGGTGCTGACCTCGATCCTTTGCGAGGCGTTGATGGTGGCCATGGGCATCGGCGTGAAAGTCGCGACTCTGCCGGTAATCGCCCTCGGCGTGGGCATCGGCGTCGATTACGCCCTGTACTTGCTCAGCGTGCAATTGCACTTCCAGCGTCAGGGTTTGCCTTTGTCCCAGGCCTACCGCAACGCCGTGTCGTTCACCGGCCGTGTGGTCGGGCTGGTGGGCATCACCCTCGCGGCGGGCGTGGTGTGCTGGGTCTGGTCGCCCATCAAGTTCCAGGCCGATATGGGCATCCTGCTGACCTTCATGTTCCTGTGGAACATGCTCGGCGCGCTGATCCTGATCCCGGCCCTGTCGTACTTCCTGCTGCGCGAACGGGCGGTTGAGTCTGCTCCCGATGCGTCAGCCGAAAACACTGAATCCACTGAACGTCCCGGCATGTCGCATGCCCTGACCACTTCCGAGTAAGCCAACGATGTCTGATTACAAAGCTCCTTTGCGCGACATGCGCTTCGTACTCAACGAGGTTTTCCAGGTGTCCCGGCTATGGGCCCAATTGCCTGGCATGGCCGAGGTGATTGATGAAGAAACGGCCGCCGCAATTCTTGAAGAGGCCGGCAAGATCAGCGCCGAGGTGGTCGCACCGCTGAACCGCAGCAGCGACGAGCAGGGCTGCACCTGGAGCAACGGCGCGGTCCAGGCTCCGGACGGTTTCGTTGCCGCCTACCAGGCATTCGCCGAAGGCGGTTGGGTGGGTGTCGGCGGCGACCCGCAGTTCGGTGGCATGGGCATGCCCAAGGCCATTTCGGCTCAGGTTGAAGAGATGGTCAACTCGGCCAGTCTGTCGTTCGGCTTGTACCCGATGCTGACGGCTGGTGCGTGCCTGTCGATCAATGCCCACGCCAGTCAGGAACTCAAGGAACGCTATCTGCCGAACATGTACGCCGGCGTCTGGACCGGCTCGATGTGCCTGACCGAGGCGCATGCCGGCACTGACCTGGGCCTGATTCGCACTCGCGCCGAACCTCAGGTCGACGGCAGCTTCAAGATCAGCGGCAGCAAGATTTTCATCACCGGCGGCGAGCACGACCTGACCGAAAACATTATCCATCTGGTACTGGCGCGGTTACCGGATGCACCGACCGGTCCCAAGGGGATTTCGCTGTTTCTGGTGCCCAAGGTACTGGTCAATGACGATGGCTCGCTGGGCGAGCGCAATGCGCTGTCCTGCGGTTCCATCGAGCACAAGATGGGCATCAAGGCCTCCGCCACCTGTGTGATGAATTTTGACGGGGCGACTGGCTGGATTGTCGACGCGCCGAACAAAGGCCTGGCGGCAATGTTCACCATGATGAATTACGAACGCCTTGGCGTGGGCATCCAGGGCCTGGCGTTGGGTGAGCGCTCGTACCAGAACGCGGTCGAATACGCCCGTGACCGTCTGCAAAGCCGTTCACCGACCGGCGCGCAGAACAAGGACAAGCCCGCCGACCCGATCATCGTGCACCCGGATGTACGACGCATGCTGTTGACCATGAAAGCCTTGAACGAGGGCGGGCGTGCGTTCTCCAGCTACGTGGCGCTGCAACTGGATACCGCCAAGTACAGCGATGACGTGGCAACCCGCACCCGCGCCCAGGAACTGGTGTCGCTGCTGACCCCGGTGGCCAAGGCGTTCCTCACCGACATGGGACTGGAGACCACGGTGCATGGCCAGCAGATCTTCGGCGGCCACGGCTACATCCGCGAGTGGGGCCAGGAGCAATTGATTCGCGATGTGCGCATTACGCAGATCTACGAAGGCACCAACGGTATCCAGTCACTGGATCTGGCCGGGCGCAAAATCGTCGGAAGCGGCGGGGCGCTGTACCGGCTGTTCGCTTCGGAAATCCGCAAATTTACCGCCAATGCCTGCGCTGACCTCGGCGAGTTCACCAAACCGTTGAACGCCGCTGTCGACACCCTCGACGAACTGACCGCATGGCTGCTGGACCGAGCCCAGAGCAACCCGAATGAAATCGGCGCGGCTTCGGTCGAGTACCTGCACGTGTTCGGCTACACCGCGTACGCCTACATGTGGGCGCGAATGGCCAAGGCTGCCATGAGCACGCATTCCAAAGACGATTTCTACGTCAGCAAACTGGCTACCGCGCGCTTCTACTTCGCTCGCCTGCTGCCACGCATCCACTCGTTGAGCGCGTCGGCCAAGGCTGGCAGCGAATGCCTCTACGAGCTGGAAGCAGCGCACTTCTGATCGAAAGGACAAGGAACCCAACCATGATGGCGACAAAAATAATTCCGCCCGCCGATGGCGCCTATGCCTATCCCTTGCTGATCAAGCAATTATTGCTGTCCGGCGTGCGCTACGAACCGGGCCGGGAAATCGTCTACGCCGACAAATTGCGCTACAGCTACCAGACCCTCAACCAGCGGATCCGCAAGCTGGCCAACGCCTTGACCGCTGCCGGCGTCAAGGCCGGAGATACCGTGGCCTTGCTCGACTGGGACAGCCATCGCTACCTGGAATGCTTCTTTGCGGTACCGATGATCGGTGCGGTGCTGCATACCGTGAACATTCGTCTTTCGCCGGATCAGGTGCTCTTCACCATGAACCATGCCGAGGACGATCTGGTGCTGGTGCATGATGATTTCCTGCCGCTGGTTGAACAGATTCAGGGCCGGCTTGAAACCGTCAAAGGTTACCTGCAGCTCACGGACGACACAGCAATCGATACGTGGTTACCGGTGCTGGGGGAATATGAAAACCTGTTGTCCAGAGCCGTAGACCAGTACGACTTTCCCGATTTCGATGAGAACTCGGTGGCGACCCTTTTCTACACCACGGGCACCACTGGCGACCCTAAAGGCGTGTATTTCACCCACCGCCAATTGGTCCTGCACACCTTGAATGCCGTGGGCACTTTGGGCGTCTATCAAGGCCTGCCGTTGCTGCGTTCCGATGATGTGTACATGCCCATCACCCCGATGTTTCACGTGCATGCCTGGGGTGTGCCTTATGTCGCCACCCTGATGGGGCTCAAGCAGGTGTACCCCGGCCGCTACGAACCCAACAGCCTGGTCAGGCTGTATCGTGAGGAAAAGGTCACTTTTTCCCATTGCGTGCCGACCATTCTGCAAATGATCCTGAACTGCGAAGAAGCGGCACAGACCCGTTTCGATGGCTGGAAAATGCTCTTGGGTGGCAGCGCACTGACGCTGGGCATTGCCAGCGAAGCGAGTGCCAAAGGTATTCAGGTGCACAGCGGTTACGGCATGTCGGAAACCTGCCCGTTGCTGTGTCTGACGTACCTGCGTGATGAAGACCTCGAACAATCCACGCAAGCCCAGTTGCCCACTCGCATCAAGACGGGCACGCCGGTGCCGATGGTCGACCTGAAAATCATCGATGCCAATGGCAATGACGTTGCCCATGACGGCGAGTCTCTGGGCGAGATCGTGGTGCGCGCACCCTGGCTGACCCAAGGCTATTTGAAGGAACCCGAAAAGGGTGCCGAGTTGTGGCACAACGGTTGGATGCACACCGGCGACTTGGCCTCCATCGACGCCTTGGGAGGGGTGGAAATCAAAGATCGAATCAAGGATGTCATCAAGACGGGCGGGGAGTGGATCAGCTCTCTGGAACTGGAAAGCCTGATCAGCGAACACGCTGCGGTGATGTCGGTCGCGGTCGTGGGCATTGCCGATGAGCAATGGGGCGAACGGCCGATGGCGCTGGTGGTGTGCGAACCGGGGCAGTATCTCGACAGCAAGATCCTGGAGGCGCACCTGCAAGGGTTTGTCGAGCGTGGCCGCATCAACAAATGGGCGATCCCCAAGCAGTTCAAGTTCGTCGCCCAGATTCCTAAAACCAGTGTGGGGAAGATAAATAAGAAGCTGATTCGGGAAAGCGGATTGAGCTGAAAGGCGCGGCGTGCTCTCGCCAACCCTGTGCCAATTTCGTCATCCCTCGCGCCCAAACCCATCAAGCCACATCTCTGCGGATAGACCACTCTGACCGGTCTGTCCAAGGAGATGACCATGATTCGACTGACCCTGATCGAAGCCCGCGAGCTGGCCGAATCGATCCTGTTGCACAACGGTTTTAATCTGGCCCACGCGCAAGCGGTGGCGGCGACGGTGATTGCCGGCGAGCGCGATGGTTGTGCCTCCCACGGTTTGTACCGGATTCTGGGTTGCGTGAATTCCCTGCGGGCCGGCAAGGTGTCGGCCGATGCCGAACCGCAGGTGATCGACCAGGCGCCGTCGATCGTGCGGGTGGATGCCGCGGGTGGTTTCTCGCAGTTGGCGTTTCAGGCCGGGCTTGGGTTGCTGGCGGAGAAAACCCGGGCCAACGGGATTGCGGCGTTGGCGATCAATCGCTGTGTGCATTTCTCGGCATTGTGGGTGGAGATCGAGCAGTTGACCGCCGTTGGTTTGGTGGCGCTGGCGTGTAATCCGAGCCATGCCTGGGTGGCACCGACCGGGGGACGTGTGCCGGTGTTCGGCACCAATCCTATTGCCTTTGGCTGGCCGCGTGCGGGGCAGGATCCGTTTGTGTTCGACTTCGCCACCAGTGCGATTGCCCGTGGCGATATCGAGTTGCATCGGCGTGCCGGCAAGGCGATTCCCGAGGGTTGGGGCGTGGACGCTGAGGGCCGGCCGAGCACCGATGCCAATGTGGTGCTCGACAGCGGCGCGATGCTGACGTTCGGCGGGCATAAGGGCTCGGCGCTGGCGGCAATGGTGGAGTTGATCGCCGGGCCTTTGATCGGTGATTTGACCAGTGCCGAATCGCTGGCCTATGACGAGGGCAGCAAGTCGTCGCCGTACCATGGCGAGTTGATCATCGCGCTGGATCCGCGACGTTTTCTGGGGGCGGCCACTGAGGAACATTTGTCTCGGGCCGAAGTGTTGTTCCAGGGCATTGAAGGGCAGGGCGCACGCTTGCCGTCGCAACGGCGTTATGCGGCGCGGGCACGCAGTATGGTGGAGGGGGTGCAGATTCCCGAGGCGCTGTACAACGACCTGAAAGCACTGCTGGCTTGAATGCGATGAAAATCCTGTAGGAGCGAGGCTTGCCCGCGAAGAACGATGACGCGTAATACCTGAAAAATCGCGGTGCATTCTTCGCGGGCAAGCCTCGCTCCTACAGGAGGTCGTGTTTGTTAAACCGGTTCGCGGTGGATATTGCCATCAACCAGTCGCGCAATGCCCAAGGGGTTGGCGTTTTTCAGGGCGTCGGGCAACAGGGCGTCCGGGCAGTTCTGGTAGCACACCGGGCGCAGGAAGCGCTCGATGGCCAGGCTGCCGACCGACGTGCCACGGGCGTCGGAGGTCGCCGGGTAGGGCCCGCCATGCACCATGGCATCGCAAACTTCGACGCCGGTGGGATAGCCGTTGAACAGCACCCGACCGACCTTTTGTTCCAGCTGCACCAGCAGATCGGCGTGTTCCTTCAGGTCCTGCGTTTCGCCAATCAACGTGGCGGTGAGTTGACCGTGCAAACTGTTCAGCGCTTGTCGCAACTCGGCCTTGTCGGCTACTTCGACGACGAGGGTGGTCGGGCCGAACACTTCCTCCTGCAACAGCGGATCACCCTTGAGCAGCAGACTGACGTCGGCCTTGAACAGTTGCGGCCGCGCCTGATTGCCGTGCTGATCCTGGCCCGCCAGGCGGATTATTCCCGGATGGTCGAGCAGGGCCTGCACACCTTTTTCGTAGCTGCCAAGGGTGCCGGCGTTGAGCATGGTTTGCGCCGGTTGTTCGGCCATCAACGTACTGAGCCGCGCGGTGAAAGCGCTGAAGTGAGGTGAGCGCATACCGATCACCAAACCCGGATTGGTACAGAACTGACCGCAACCCTGGACCACCGACGCCACCAGTTCACCGGCGATTTTCTCGCCGCGTATTTGCAAGGCTTCGGGCAAAACCAGCACCGGGTTGATGCTGCTCATTTCAGCGAACACCGGGATCGGTTGTGGCCGTGCGGCGGCCATGTCACAGAGCGCGCGACCGCCCTTTAGCGAGCCGGTGAAACCGACGGCCTGGATCGCCGGATGCTTGACCAGCGCTTCACCGACGCCCGCGCCGTAGATCATGTTGAACACACCTTTGGGCATGTCGGTTTGTTCGGCGGCGCGGATGATTGCATTGGCCACGCGTTCGGCGGTCGCCATGTGTCCGCTGTGGGCCTTGAACACCACCGGGCAACCGGCGGCCAGAGCAGCAGCGGTGTCACCACCGGCGGTGGAAAAGGCCAGCGGGAAATTACTGGCGCCGAACACCGCCACCGGACCAACGCCGATCCGGTATTGGCGCAGGTCGACCCGTGGCAGTGGCTGACGTTCGGGCAAGGCGCGGTCGATGCGCGCACCATAGAAATCGCCCCGGCGCAGCACCTGAGCGAACAGGCGCATTTGGTTGCTGGTACGGCTGCGCTCACCTTGAATGCGTCCGGTCGGCAAGGCGGTTTCGCGGGTGACAAGGGCGACGAATTCGTCATCCAACGCATCCAGTTGTGCGGCGATGGCCTCAAGAAATTCTGCACGGCGAGTTGCCGGCAGATTGCGGAAGAACGGATAAGCAGCCGCAGCGGCCTGGGCGGCGGCGTCCACTTCCTCGGCGGTGGCTTGCGTGAAAGAGAAGGGTAGCGCTTCGCCGGTGCTGGCATCGTGGCTGTGCAGGGTGATGCTGCCAGCGGCGCTACGGGCACCGCCGATGTAGTTGTGGCCGATGATTTCGGGCATGGAAAACTCCTGTCGGGAAAGGTAGGTCCCCTGTAGGAGCGAGGCTTGCCCGCGAAGACGGCGTGTCAGTCGACATCAATGTTGAATGTGATGGCGCCTTCGCGGGCAAGCCTCGCTCCTACAGGTATTGGGCTCAGGCCAGTGAATCACCCTGGCGTGTGGCCGGCACGGCGCTATCTAGCGCAGCAATACGCGCAGCAGATTCCGCATCCACTTGGTGCAACGACTTGCCACGGGTTTCCCGGGTCAGGCCGACGGCGACGATGGAGATCAGCGCAGCACCCACCAGGTACCAGGCGATCGGTGTCGAGCTTTGATATTTGTTGAGCAAAGTGATGGCGATCAGCGGTGCCAGGGAACCGGCGAAGATCGGCGCCACTTGGTAGCACAGCGAAAGGGCGGTATAGCGCACATGGGTCGGGAACATTTCGGCCATCAGCGCCGAGTAGGGCGCATAGGTCATCGACTCGATGCCCAGGCCCAGAATGATCGCCGCCATGATCAGCCAGTTATTGCCGGTGTCCATCATCGGGAAACCGATAAAGCCCCAGAACGCAGTGAGCACCGCGCCGGTCAGGTAGATCGGTTTGCGCCCGACGATATCCGACAAATATCCCATCAACGGAATCAGGAAAAAGTGCACCAAGTGCGCGCCGAACATCAGCAGCAGTATTTCCGAGGTGTCCTTGTGCACCACCAGTTTCAGGTAGGTGATCGAAAAGGTGACCACGGTGTAATAGAGAATGTTCTCGGCAAAGCGTGCGCCAATCCCCACCAGCACGGCGCGCCAGTGATGACGCAGCACTTCGACCACACCCAACTGTTGCTGCTTGGTCTGTGCCTGACGGGCCTGGGCTTCTTTGAAGATCGGCGCGTCATCGACGCTGGTGCGAATCCAGTAGCCGATCAGCACCACCACCGCCGAGAACCAGAACGCCACGCGCCAACCCCAGGCGAGGAATTGTTCCTCCGACAGGTTCGACGACAACAGCAACAGCGCGACCGTGGCCACCAGGTTGCCGGCCGGCACCCCGGCTTGCGGCCAACTGGCCCAGAAGCCTCGGCGATTGTCCGGGCAGTGTTCGGACACCAGCAGAATCGCGCCGCCCCATTCACCGCCAAAGGCAAAGCCCTGGATCAACCGCAGCAGCACCAATAACACTGGCGCGGCATAGCCGATGCTGTCGAAGCCGGGCAGGCATCCCATCAGAAAAGTAGTGATGCCGACCACCACCAGGCTCAGTTGCAGCAGGCGTTTGCGGCCGAACTTGTCACCGTAGTGACCGAACACCAGACCGCCCAACGGTCGAGCGAGAAAGCCGACGGCGTACAGGGCGAAAGCGGCGATGATGCCGTCGATGGGGCTGTCAGTCTGGCGGAAGAACAACTGGCCGAAGACCAGTGCGGAGGCGGTGCCGTAGAGAAAGAATTCATACCACTCGGCGACGGTGCCGGCCATGGCGGCGGCCACTACGCGTTTGAGTCCCGAGGGGGTGGTTGCGCTGGAAGTGCTTTGAGGGTTGGACATGCTGGCGTTTCCTGTAGAGGCGCAAAGACAGGGCAAACCGTAATGCCGGAAAGTTATGGAGCTGAACACCGTAGCCCCGCGGGAGCGAGCCTGTGTGGCGAGGGGGCTTGCCCCCGTTCGGCTGCGTAGCAGTCGTAAAACCATTGCATGCGGTGTACCTGATACACCGCGATTGCAGGTTTGGGGGCCGCTTTGCGACCCAACGGGGGCAAGCCCCCTCGCCACAAAAGTTTGCGCACCTTAACTTATCGGTATTAGGGCAAGCGAGGCCGGACCCGCAAGGGCCGGCCCAGCAATCACTCAGAGACCGACGTCTGGCAACTCCGGACGGTTAGCCAGGGCCTTGGCCATGATCTGCTCGACGAACACCCGATCGGCTTCTGGCAGTGCCAGGCGTGGCGGACGGGTCAGCGCGCTGCCGCGACCGGCGATGGCTTCGCAGAGCTTGATGCACTGCACCAAGTCGGCACGGGCATCGAGGTGCAGGATCGGCATCAGCCATTCGTAGATCGGCATGGCTTCGGCGAAGCGACCGGCCTTGGCCAGGCGGAAGATAGTTTCGCCTTCTTTCGGGAACACGTTGGACATGCCCGAGACCCAGCCTTCGGCACCCACCGCGATGCTTTCCAGCACCACGTCGTCGAGACCGGCGAACAGCACGAAGCGGTCGCCGACTTCATTGCGCACGTCGATGAAGCGGCGGGTATCGCCGGAGGAATCCTTGAAGCACACCACGTTGTCGCAGTCGGCCAGGGAAATCAGGATGTCCGGGGTGACGTCGTTTTTGTAGATCGGCGGGTTGTTGTAGACCATCAACGGTACGTCGGCGTTTTTCGCCACGTAGCGGTAGTGCTCGGCAGTTTCGAACGGCTTGGAACCGTAGACCAGCGCCGGCATCAGCATCACGCCGTCGACACCGACCCGGCGCACGGCATTGGCGACCTTGGCCGCTTGCACGCTAGTGAACTCGGCTACACCGCAGATCACTGGCACGCGACCCCGGGAGGCGTCGACCGCGACTTCGGTCACGGCGATTTTTTCTTCGGCGCTCAATGAGGTGTTTTCCCCCACCGAACCGCACACCACCAGGCCTGATACGCCATCACGGATCACGTTGGAAATCACCTGATGGGTTTTTTCCAGGTTGATGGTGAAGTCATCGTTGAATTGAGTGGTCACCGCGGGGAAGACGCCACTCCAGTTAATACGCTTGCTCATTGTTGCCTCCGGTTCGTTAATTGTATTTCGTATACGATATTTTAAGTGGCAATATTCGGCTAGTGTTTTTTCAATCAATCAGGTTTTTTCTGTGGGTGAAATCCCTGTGGCTAGGGAGCTTTTGTGGCGAGGGGGCTTGCCCCCGTTCGGCTGCGAAGCAGTCGTAAAATCAGCACACGTGGTCTTTCTAGAAGGTAGCGGCGGCTGATTTCAGGGCCGCTTCGCAGCCCAACGGGGGCAAGCCCCCTCGCCACAGGTAGTTCTCTCACCACAGCAACCCCCTCGCCACAAAAGCTCTTCGGTTCGGCGTCAGGCACCCGGCCAGGTGTCAGACAGGCGATAGCCCTGTGGCCACGGATCGCTCGGATCGAGCAGCAATTGATGAGTGCCGGTGATCCAGGCCCGGCCGGAAATGCATGGGTAGATCGCCGGGCGTCCGGCCACTTCGGTCAGGGAGTCGATGCGGCAGTGGAATTCGGAACCGATGATCGAACGGCCAATAAAGCGCTCGCCCACCTGCATCAAGCCCTTGGCCTGCAGCACCGCCATGCGCGCCGAGCAGCCGGTGCCGGTGGGTGAGCGGTCGATCTTGCCGGGTTGAATCACCACCGCGTTGGCGCCGGTGGCGATGCCGTTTTCAACGACGATGGGCGCGGCAATCTGGCAGAAAGAAATATGTGACCACTCGGGGTTCAGCGGATGGACGAAGCCCAATTGTTCATTGGCCGCGCGAGTGATTTTCAACCCGACCGCCACCAGGTCGGCAGCCTCATCAGGACGAATGGAAAAGCCCAGGCGTTCGGCGTCGGCGATCACAAAGCTGTCGCCGCCATACGCAGTGTCGACCTGCAACGAGCCGAGGCCTTCGACTTCGATCCAGGCGTCGAGGCGGTCAGCGAAGGAGGGCACGTTCTTGATTTCTACCCGCTCGACCTTGCCATCACGGCAATCGGCCACGGCCTCGATCAGGCCGCCGGGCGCTTCGAGCACCAATCGGGTTTGCGGTTCGGTCATCGGTAGAATGCCGCTGTCGAGCAGCACCGTGGCGACGCACAGCGAGTTGGAGCCGGACATCGGTGGCGTGTCCGCCGGTTCCATGATGATCCAGGCCATTTGCGCCCGAGGATCCTTGGCCGGCACCAGCAGGTTGACGTGACGGAATACGCCGCCGCGAGGCTCGTTGAGCACGAAGTTGCGCAGTGTCTGATCCTTGGCGATCCAGCGCGATTGCTCCCACACGGTGGCGCCCGGTGGCGGGGCGACGCCGCCGACGATCACATCGCCGACTTCGCCTTCGGCGTGACAGCTGACTACATGAATCACTTTCGATGAGCGCATTGCCTTCTCCTTGTTGCGTCTGTCAGGGCCTCATCGCGGGCAAGCCCGCTCCCACAGGGTTATTGGTGTACACAAAGTTGGTGGCCAACACAGATACCTGTGGGAGCGGGCTTGCCCGCGATGGGGCCATCCGTTACTTCACCGATTTCAGAAATGCCGCAGTCTCCATATGCACCGGGTTACTAATCACCTCTCACAGTGATTTGGGTTGGCCACCGATTTTGCGTACACCAACAACCCTTGTGGGAGCGGGCGTGCCCGCGATGGGGCCATCCGTTACTTCACCGATTTCAGAAATGCCGCCGTTTCCGCATGCACCGGATTACCGATCACCTGATCCGGCGAGCCGATCTCGTGCACCAGGCCATTGCGAAAGAACGCCACGCGGTCGGAGACATCGCGGGCAAAGCGGATTTCGTGGGTCACCAGCACCATGGTCATGCCGTCTTCGGCGAGCATGCGCATGGTGTCCAGCACCTCACCGACCAATTGCGGATCGAGGGCCGACGTGGCCTCGTCGAACAGCATGTAATCCGGCGACATGGCCAAGGCGCGAGCGATGGCCATGCGTTGTTGCTGGCCTCCGGACAACTTGCCAGGGAAAGTCTTGAGCTTGTCGGCAAGGCCCACGTGGGTCAGTTGTCGCACCGCCAGTTCCTCGGCTTCGGCCTTGCTTTTACCCAAGACTTTGCGCGGCGCCAGCATCACGTTTTCGAGCACCGTCAGATGCGGGAAGGCATTCCATTGCTGGAACACAATGCCGATTTTCTGCCGCAGGCGGTTGAGGTCGGTGGCGCTGTGATGGACCTCGACGCCGTCGACGCGGATGTTGCCTTTCTGGATCGGTTCCAGGCCGTTGATGCACATCAGCAGGGTCGATTTGCCGGAGCCCGAACCGCCGATGATCGACACCACCTCGCCCTTGTTTACCGTCAGGCTGACACCCTTGACCACGGCGAGGTCGCCGAAGGATTTATGTACGTTGTCGATCTCAATCATTTTCTTGCCACCTTCTTTCCAGACGAGCGCCCAGGCGTGCGACCACCAGGCTCATGACGTAGTAAATAAGGCCCGCGATGCACAGCACCAGCAACGGTTCCTGGATGCGGGTGACGATGGTTTGCGAAGCGCGCAGCAGTTCGACGATGCCGATCCACATCACCAGCGCGGTGTCTTTCATCACGCCGAGCACCAGATTCAGCCAGCCCGGAAAAGCCACCCGGGTGGCCATCGGCAGGACGATCCAGCGCAGGTCCTGCAAGAAACTCAGCCCCAGTGAACGACTGGCCCGGCGCACGGTGAACGGCACCGACAACACGCCTGCACGCACGATCTCGGTGAAGTACGCGGCGGCGTAAACCCCCAGCACAATGCAGCCGACGCTGAAGGCGCTGATGTTCAAGCCGACGATGCTTTTGAGTGAGTTGAACAGCACGAACTGGATCAGCAACGGCACGCTGCGAAACACGTCCAGCACCCAGGCCAGGGGCAAACTGGCCCGCGGCAACAAGGCCCGCAGCAGTCCGAAGAGCAAGCCGGCGAGGGAGCCGAGCATGATCGACCAGAACGTCAGTTGCAGCGTGACCCAGGCGCCATTGAGCAGGAACAACAGGTCATTGGAGGAAAAACCGGTGGAAAACATGCACAGCTCCTCAGTAACGGAACAACCGCCAGGCCATCAGCCGGGCTGCCGCGACGATCGCCTTGGCAATCAGGTAATACAGCACCGCTGCGATGGCGAAGAACTCGAAGGTGCGGAACGTTTTGACGTTGTAGTCCTGGGTCACGCCGGTCAGGTCATTGTTCAGCCCGACGATCACCCCCAGTGACGTCATCAGCACCGCCCAGACCATTTGATTGGTCAGCGGGTAGAAGACGATCCGCAGCAACTGCGGGACGATGATCATGCGGTAGGCCTGAAAGGCACTCATGCCCAGCGAACGTGCGGCGCGCACTTGTGTGTCCGGTACGGCCTTGAGGCCACCGCGAAAGTTCTCCGCCAGATACCCGGCATTGTTGAAGGTGATCCCGGCCAGCAGGGCGAGCCATGAACTGACGTGCATGCCCAGAGAGCCGAGGCCGAAGTAGAGGACGTAGATCTGGAACAGCGACGGGGTGTTGCGCGCGATCGATACCCAGCCGTTGCCAAAGCCACGCAGCAACGGGTGTTTGGCTTCACGCATCACCGTCAGGCCGAGGGCGATCAGCACACCGAAGATCATCGACAACGCCGCGGTCTCGAAGGTGACCAGGGCACCGGCGAGCATGTCCGGCAGGGCGCGCAGCGCTGAGCGCCATTGGAAACTGTAGTCAAACATGCGCAGGGCTCTCCAGTAGGGCGGCAGGTTGTAACCACGTCGGCAGGCGCCCGCTGGCGGTGGCATTGCAGGCGGCATCGACGCATTCTTTGAGGCTGGCGAAATGCACTTTGCGGCCCACCAGGCCGGGTGCGTAATGGGCGTATTTGCCGGAGTTGGTCATCAAGGTTTTTGCGGCCAGCGGGATCACCGGTTCGCCGAGCATGCACCAGCAGGTATCGGTGACCAGGGTGGCGCCGAAAGCTTCGATCACGGCGATATGCCCGGCTTCGCGAGCCTGCTCCAGCACGGCACGGCCGCAGGTAATGGCGAGGACCACGTCTGGGTGTTTGTGCCGACCGAGGCACAGCCGCGCGAGGTGGGCGAACTCGCTGAGGGAGAAATGCGGATTGCCCAACGACACCACATCCACCCGGTTGTCGCGGGCACTGTTGAGTTCGCGCCAGCTGACCAATAGATCGATCAGGCGGATTTTTTTCACGGGTATGGATTCATCCACTTCCAGCACCTGTGTTGGGTCGAGTGCTTCCGGAGTTACTCCGGCGATATGGAACAGTGGTGCAGCGGACGTGGTGGCAAATGCCGCGCCGAACGCTTTGAGGTCGTCCAGGCTTGGCTGGCGGTTTTCCAACCCGTGCACCAGTGGAATCCGGCTGCCCGCCAGCGCGCCGATGTGGTAACCGAGCAACGGGTAGAACGCGTCGTCCAGTTCACCCAGGGCGGGCAACTCGATCTGCAGTCGGGCCTTGCGTTGTGCGTCCAGATGGCAGCCGATCAAGGGCGCGCGGCCGGTCAGCGCGATGCAGATGTCCAGGTAGTCCGGGTATTTCAGGGTGCGTGCGCCGAGCACGCTGTTGGCGTAGACCACCGCGTTGGATTCGGCCCAGACGATCTGCTCGCCAACCTTCGGCGCGCTGTCGAGCAGGTAGGGCGCGCAGGTGAAACTCAGCTGTGCGCCCATCGCCATATAAGCATCGCCCAAGGCACTGGCCGGTTCACCGAGGGCCGGATCGATGCCCAGCTCCCGCCAGCGGCGCTGGTCCACGGAAATCGAATTGAGGGTGGTGGGCACCCGCACTGTTGCTCCCCATTGCACCAACTGTTGGGCAAAACGCAGGCTCGCAGGTCCCGTGTAGATGCAGCCATCGATGTGCGCCTGGGTGACGTCCACCAAATGTCGGGCACCTTGCAGTTCGGCCATGCGCAGGACGATCTGCATCGCTACCTGCGCGGCCTTGCCATGCTGGCCGTCGAGCAGCGCCCGGTCGTGTTCGGTGAGTGCGATCGCGGTGCCGATATCGGTGCTCGGCAAAGGGCTGTCGAGTGCCTGCCAGGCATCGCCCGGCAGGTGCTCGAACAGGCTCAGCGTTGTGTCCTCGACCCGAGCGAAGGCCTTGCCGCGCAGAGCGGCGAAGGCCTCCCGACCGATGCACAGCACCGGCAGGGAACGCTCGAAAATGGTCTGTGCCACGAGCACGCCCAGGGTCAGGATCTCATCGGGCTCGGCCAGCACCAGTGCGGCCGGTGCGTGACCGTTGCTGATCAGCTCCATCAACACGCTACTGCCGGTGCACGAGCCTCGACCGCTGGGGATGGCCAGCACGCGGCCGGCCAGGTACTCGCCGCTGAGCGGGTGGTGACGGTCAATGATCTCGCCGCTATACGGATCGACCCCGCCCCAGAAACTCAAGCCCACATCGGCGAACAGCAGGGCGCCCTCGGCGGCGCCCGCGACCAGGCTGCGACCGGTCAGAGAAATTGACCCAGGCATGCCGGACATCTCAGTAATAGACCTTTGGCACGGTCAGGTCGGTGGGTGAAATCTCGGTGCCGACCCATTTGGTGAACAGCTCGTTGTAACGGCCTGTTCGCACTTGCTGGTTCACGAACAGGTCGAGATACCGGAGCAGACCGTACTCGTTGCGCTTGGCACCGAGGGAGACGTAGTCGATCACGTACGGGGCGTTACCGGCGATTTTCAGGTTCTTGTATTTGCCCGATTTGAGCGTGGCGGCGGCCACAGTGTTGGTGACCACGGTGGCGTCGATGTGACCCTGGGCGACTGCCAGCAGAGTGTCGTTCTGTGACTGATAGGCGCGGAAGGTGCCGGTGCCCCAGCTTTTCACGTCTTTCTCCAGGGCGATGGCTTCATAGGTACCGCTGGTGTTGCCCAGCGCTTTGCCTTTGATATCGGCGAAGTTGTTGATGCCAGTGTTGTCGCGGGTCAGCACCACCATCTGGAAGGCAAAGTAAGGCACGGTGAGGCCGACGGTTTTTGCCCGTTCGAGAGTGTCGGAGGTGGAGGCGACGATCACGTCGGCCCGGCCGGAGACCAGCGCCGGAATGCGGTCCGGGAATGGCGTCTCTACGACTTCGGCCTCCACTCCGAGGATTTTTGCCAGATCGCGGCAGTAGTCCACGTCGAAACCGGCCGGGTTGTTGCCTTCATCACGGAAACCCATGGGCGGGAAGTCCAGGGTCACGGCGCAGCGCAGTTTGCCCGAACCGATAATGTCGTCGAGCTTGTCGGCCTGGGCGGTGGCAATAAAGGAGGTACTGAGAACAGCGCTGAGGGCTACGGCAAATGCGGGGTTTTTCATAGAGGCCTCGTTGATGTGAAGTACTGTTGGATATCGTATTGGGGATTTCGTATACGATATTAACAATAGCAATCAACGTGCCTATTTCCAGGCAGAAGAGCGAATTAATCGTCAGGGCTTGAGGTAGAGGTGTTGTGGTGGCGCCACTGGAGATGAGGGATGCCGTGAAGGTTTGGGCCCCCAACGGCGGGTGTTACAGATGGGAGCAATTGTTGTGCGGGGCGCCCCTTTAAGGAACACCGGGCTCTGCTGATCGTTCCCACGCAGAGCGTGGGAACGATCATCCTCGCTAACCTCGCGGATCGAGGTTATCCAACACCCGATTCACCGCCAATTCCCCAAGCATCACCACCGATTGAATCCCCAACATCATGTTGCGATGTGGCATGTCCATCAATCCGGCGAACTCACTGAGCATCATGCTCGCGGACGCCAGGGATTCGCAGGCGTTAACCAGCAGGGTTTCGTTATCGACCTCGGTGCCGACATGGTAAATGGTGCTGGGTTTGCGCTTGGTGTCTTTGGGGATGGGCGGCTTGAGGTAGTGATCGAGGGCGCGGTCGGCGGCTTCGTTGAGTTTTTTGGAATCGAGGGATTCGTAGGGGGAGGTTGGATCGGTTTCCGGGGGATTGGGTGTGGCTTTAAACATAGTAATGCTCCTTGATTAGTGGAGCCGCCACGGTTCGCTGCGAAACGAAGATAGGTGGCAGCTGTACGCAGGTTCGCAGACCGGGAATCAAGGAACCCGGCAGACCCGAAGATCTCCCGCGCACAGCCGCCATAACGCAATTCAGCGAACGAAAAACGTCATCTGAAAAGGAACGGTGGCGCTGTGCGCCTTGATTGACCCGGGCTGCGAAACCCGATCGCTGTTTTTCAGCGACCCGGAAACGATAGAGCCCGGCCTCAAGGCGTACAAGCCGGCGGATTCTGGCGTAGTCGTAGGCAACGGCGCAAGGATGTGTAGCCTGGGTGAGTGTCTGGAAGTGTCATTTAAACAGTGCTTGTTTAGCGGTCTGACACCGAGCCTTGTGGTGGCTGTACCGGCCTCTTCGCGAGCAAGCCCGCTCCCACAGTGATCGGTGTCGTTCACAATTCCTGTGATATTGATCGTTCCCACGCTCTGCGTGGGAATGCAGCCCGGGACGCTCCGCGTCCCACCCTCTAAAGCCGAACGCAGAGCGTCCGTTGAGGCATTCCTTTGCTGCGCGTGGGAACGATCATCCTCGCTAACCTCGCGGATCGAGGTTATCCAGCACTCGGTTGACGGCCAGCTCACCAAGCATCACCACCGATTGAATCCCCAACATCACGTTGCGGTGTGGCATGTCCATCAATCCGGCGAACTCAGTGAGCATCATGCTCGCCGACGCCAGGGATTCGCAGGCGTTGACCAGCAGGGTTTCGTTATCGACCTTCGCACCCACATGGTAAATGGTGCTGGGTTTGCGCTTGGTGTCTTTGGGGATGGGTGGTTTGAGGTAGTGGTCGAGGGCGCGGTCGGCGGCTTCGTTGAGCTTTTTGGAATCGAGGGATTCGTAGGGGGATGTTGGATCGGTTTCCGGTGGGTTGGGTGTTGCTTTGAACATGGTGAAGCTCCTTGATGACTGGAGCTACCGCCGTTCGCGGTCAAACGAACAAGGTGGCAGCTGTACGCGGGTTGACCGACCGGACATCAAGGAATCCGGCACACCCGAAGGTGTCCCACGCACAGCCACCGCGACACGAGATTTCAGACAATGCCTGAAACAGGTCTTGGACGCTGGCGCGCCTTGATTGATTCGGACGGTCAAATCCGATCGCTGATTCGTCAACGACCCGGAAACGATAGAGCCCGGCCTCAAGGCGTACAAGCCGGCGGATTCTGGCGTAGTCGTAGGCAACGGCGCAAGGATGTGTAGCCTGGGTGAGTGTCTGGAAGTGTCATTTAAACAGTGCTTGTTTAACGGTCTGACACCGAGTCTTGTGGTGGCTGCACCGGCCCCATCGCGGGCAAGCCTGCTCCCACAGGTATTGGTGTCGCATACGAGGCATGTGATCGATACCCACCCGTAGGAGCGAGGTTTGCCCGCGAAGACTGACTCACAGACACCGAACGTCTTCAGCCCTTCCACGCCCCGGCATAGAGCCGTCCAGGCGATTTGCAGTCCGCAATGCCGTGTGGTTAGCTGCCGGCACTTCCCAGCCCTTTGACTACCGAAGCCATAATGAACTTTACCCAGCCTCGTTTGAGATTGCTGTCGATACTGGCCGTGACCCTGTTAGTGGTGGGCTGTACGTCCTACTACCTGTTTCGCCAGAGCAGTGCGTCGGTAAGTGACAACTTCCCCGCCGAGGATATGAACGAAGGCGGCGTAGAGGACATCGGCACGCTGGCACGGCCTGACGTGGAAAAGCGTCTGAATTACTTGATCCATGACACCGGTGAAACCCTCAGCGCTTTGGAGCTGGTCATTGAATCGGAATTTAGCCTGACCGTTGACGGAGCCAAGCCTGCCAGCGAGCAGGAGCTGCAATACGAGGAGCTGTTTGTCCCCTTCACCAGTGCGCAGGTGAAAACTGCGCTGGCGTCGATCCAGGACCTGCGTTTTGCTCAGAAGCTGTTTGCCGATGGTTCCGAATTGAGCTTTGACACCAGCAGCCTTGATCTTCTCTGGAAGCGCGCCGCCATGCCGGATGAGTCGGTGGCCCACCAGTACCGTCCGGAGCACTTGCGTTTTCGAGATGGCAGCGAGAAAAATTTCGCCGATGTCAGCGTGCAGTCCAAGGTCGAGCCGGACGATAGTGTGCCGTCCCCTGAAGCCATCGCACTATCGGTCAACAAACCCTTGGCGAGTCTCGGCCTGACGATCGCTTACCGAAGCTATCCGGCGTTCAAAAAAGTGGTCCTGGACAAGGACCACCCGAAGGTGACCCTGGACGACGGCCAATATTTTCAGCTCACGGCCCTTGGTGACTCAAGCGCCTCACTGCGGCTGAGTACGCCCAAAAAATCGACCTTCGTGGTGCAGGGTTTGACCGATGCGGGCAAGGCGTTATACAGCAACGGTAACAACACCCGTTCCTTCCCCTCGGAGGGCGATATTGCAGCGTTGCGTGACTTTCACAAAGCCCTGCTGCAGACCAAGGATGATCTCGAGCAGTTCAAGACCAGTCAGGCTGTACAACAACAGCTGGAGCATTTGACCAAGGATCTTGCCACCCGGGGAGGGCTGTTGAAAAACACCGAGGCCGACTACCGCTTCGAGGCTACCCCGCAACGTATCGTCATTCATGTGCTTGATCCGATGGAAGACAACACCGCCGTTATCACCGAGGTACACAACGTCCTTGGGGAGCAAACGCGTTACATCGCCCTTGACCGGAAATCCGATCGCTACGGCTTCATCGATCCGGCCGGACAGTGGTTGATCAAACCACGTTGGGTACAGGTGCAAGATAGCGTGGTGGCGGATATCTACACGTTGTTTACGCTGAAAAAGTCCAGCGACCCTCAATCGGACATGCAGGAAATGCGCGACCAACTCGCCTATTTCCCCGCTGGCAGCAACAAACTCGTAGACCTGCCGTTCGAATACATAACGCAGACAATGGACGATGGCCTGCTGCTGGTGGAGCGTGAAACCAACGGCCCCTATGGGCTCTACGACTCCAGGAATCACCGTTTCACGCTGCCGATGAAGTTCGTCAACCCCACCGTGAGCGGCAACCTGTTCATCGCTCGTCTCGGCACCAAAACGTACGCCACGGAGGGCCACTACGGCGCCTATACCCTGGCCGGCAAGGAGGTTCTACCGCCGCAGTTTTCCGAGATCGAGCAAAACGGTGGTTACCTCTATACCCGCTCAGCCGATCGGAGTCGTCAGGACGTTTTCGACCTGGAAGGTAAACGGATCAACCTCCAGGGTTACAACGTGATAGGTCGGTTTTTTGGCGAGCAGCCGCTGCTGGTGCAGGACGCTAAAAGCAGGAAATTTGCTTTTATCAACCGCCAGGGGACGCTGCTGCCCATCAAGTTACCGTATGACGAGGTGGAGCCGTTTTCCAACGGTATGGCGGTGGTCGGGCGTGATCGCAGCTATGGTGCCATCGACCTGGCCGGCAGGTTGCAGATTCCGCTGGAATACAATCAGATCAACTCATTTCAAACCCGCTACGCAGCCGCCGTCCCGGTCGGCAGTAGTAGTGGGCTGGTGTTGATCAGTCGAAACAACCAACAGGTCAAGAAACTCGGTTCCTACAGCAGCCTGAAAGTCCCTGATAACGGCAACGAAGCCCGTTACTACGTGGAGGATCCGAGCAACCCTGACGAGTCTCTGGTCTATGACGCCGATGGCAATCTCGTGCAGAAAGAAGAATAAGGGTACGCCTCTGAATGGCATGGAATGGACCTTGGTGCTCAAGGCACAGCCATACCCTTTTTTCACCAGCTGTGCGCGGCAGTCATATTGATGTTGAGTTATGTGGTGGTCTTCAGGGCCTCATCGCGGGCAAGCCTGCTCCCACAGTGATCGGTGTCGTTCAAAATTCCTGTGATCAAAGCAGATACCTGTGGGAGCGGGCTTGCCCGCGATGAGGCCCGAAAGAACACCCTCAAAACCAGGATCAAATCGCGCACATCCACCTAACGCTGATTATCCCGAAACTGGCTCGGTGACAAGCTGGTCAACGCACGAAACTGCCGGCTAAACGCACTATGGTCGGTATAGCCGCAGCGCAAGGCGATTTCGGTGATCGGCAGGTCGGTGTGCAGTAACAGCCGCGAACCTTCTTCCAGGCGCGCCTTGTGAATCATCTGCCGTGGGGTGAGCTGGAAAACCCGTTTGCAGTGACGCTCCAGTTGCGCCACGGAATAACCGGCGATGGCGGTCAGTTCGGCGAGGCTGATGGCGCGGGCGAAGTGGCTGCGGATATGCGCATCAACGGCGGCGAGTTTCTGGAACGCGGGGTGGTTGGACTGGGGTGATTGCAGGTCGCGGGAGATTCCGGCCAGGCCAACGATCTGACCCTGTTCATCTTGCAAGGCGAGCTTGTGGGTCAGGCACCAGATTGGCTGATTGCCGTAATACAGGTGCAATTCCAGCTGGTCGGACAGCTCACGTCCGCTGGACAGGACCCGTCGATCCTGTTCGGTGTACAGCGGGCCAAAGCGTTCCGGGAAGACCATTTCGGCGGTGAGCCCCAGCAGTTCCTCGCGATGTTTGAAACCGCAACGTCGGGCCAGGGTCTGGTTGACGAAGGCGTAGCGGGCTTCGCGGTCCTTGATGAAAAACACCACGTCCGCCAGGGTATCGAGCAGCGGCGCAATCGGCTGCAGACTGTTCAGCAGCGTTGGCAGGTCGCAGGGTTTGAAGGTGCTGAGCGAGGGATACATGGCGCTGGGGTCTGATGGCGACCCCGGGATCATAGTGGCTCGACAGCGTGGCCGAAACCCCCGAGGGGGAATCAGGCTGGCGGGGTGTCGTCCAGGCACATCAAGGTCTCGATCCGCGCCGGGCTGAAGGGTGGGCGGGGTGCCGAAGGTTGCCAGCCGAACAGGTGCTGCACCGCACCACCACACACTCGACCCTGACAGGCACCCATGCCGCAGCGACTGGCCAGCTTGGCTTCGCGCCAGTCCGTGTGCCCGGCCAATGCGGCGTAAGGCACGTCTTCGCAGCGGCAAACCAGAGTGTCGAATCGGGCCAGAGACTTGAGTTGCGGGTCGAGGGCGAATGCCTGATTCAGTGCCTTGGCGAAACCCTGCCAGCGTGCCCGGTGTGGCCACAACTGGCGTGCCGCTTCAAGGTCACCGACCGCCGCGTGGCCAGCAATGGCACCTTCGACCAACGCCAGTTCACTGCCACCAAACCCGGTGCATTCACCCGCCGCATAATGATCGGCACGGTTGCTGGCCTGCCAGGCATCCACCGCCAACGCCTGACCTTCGATGGCGTAACCCAGTGCCTGGCCCAATTGAATGTTCGGGATCAAGCCGAAACCACAGGCCAGCCGATCACATTCCAGTTCGACGATTTTGCCTTGCTGTTGCAGGCGCACACCTTCCAGTCGGTCAGTGCCAAGGGCGGCCAGCACGTGGGTTGCGGTGCGGTAATGGCGGTCGAACAAGCTGAACGATTGCAACCATTTGGCGGGCCAGCGGGGCAGTTGCGCGGCGAAACCGGCGACGGCGGTGCGCGAGGCTTGCTCGGCGATGCGTTGTACCTGAGCGCCATATTTTTTCGCGGTGGCGGCACTCGCCAGCAATAGCGGGCCGCTGCCGGCGATCACCACGCGCTCACCTTGCACCGGCACACCCGCCTTGATCAGCGCTTGCAAGCCACCGGCCCCGGTCACGCCAGGCAACGTCCAGCCGGGGAAGGGCAGCAGCAGCTCGCGGGCACCGGTGCACAGAATCAGTTTGTCGTAACTGATCAACCAGCCGTCCTCATCATCTTCGACCAACAGTTGTTTCGGACCGGGACTGGCGATCACGCGGGTGCCGGCGTGATGGCGGATGTTGCTGCAAGATTGCAAACGCTCACGTAGGCGACGGGCCTGATCGGGCACGTTGGCTTGAGGGCCATCACGCCAGATTTGTCCGCCCGGCAGCGGATTGTCATCGAGCATGACGATGCGTGCGCCACTGGGTGCGGCGGCAAGGGCGGCGGCCATCCCAGCGGGGCCGGCACCGATGATCAGCAGATCGGCGTATTCATTCATGGGCGTGTCTCCACCTGCATGCCGTCTCGGCACAAAGTCTGACAGGCCAGGCTTCGCCGGCCGTCGATGGACACCCGGCATTCCTGGCAGATGCCCATGCCGCACAGTGGAGCGCGGCGCTGACCACTGATCGACGTGCGTGTGCAGCCGTCGCTGCCCAACGCCAAGGCAGCGGCGACGCTGGTGCCCTCGGCCACCTTCAAGGCGCGGCCGTCCAGCAGCAATTCAGGCATAGGCAGGTTCTCCGAGGAAACGCTGGGGCAGATAGGGTTGTGCGGCCAGAGGCGGGGTTTCGTTGAACAGTTGCGCCACCAGCAAATCGGCCGTGCCGGGGGCCGTGGTGACGCCCAACCCTTCGTGCCCGACGGCCAGCCACAAGCCTTGTCGCTGCGGGTGTTGGCCCACCAGCGGCAGACCGTCGGGGCTGGCGGCGCGAAAGCCGGTCCAGGCGCGGATGCCGTTGAGCCGGGCCAGCCCTGGCATGTACTCGGCGGCGCGCTTGAGCATTTTCGCCAGCATCCAGCCTTCGACCTGCGGGTCGGTGGTACCGAATTGGCGCGAAGCACCGATGAACAATTGCCCGGTGGGGCGCGGCTGAATATTGCAGGCGGTCGATGGTCCCGTGGCGTTGTGGGCGCTGGTGACGTAACCCAATTCCACCAAGGTGTGGGTGACGGTGCGGGGGTAGCGGTCGGTAATCAGCAGGTGACCTTTTTTCGGCTCGATGGGCAACTCCGGGCACAGTTCGTTGGCCTGAATACCGTTGGCCAACACCACCGCTTCGGCACTCAACCAGTGGCCGTCATCGAGGCATACACGGTTACCATCGACCGCGCTGACCCGCGTCCGGCGTTTACGAATGTTCGGCGTGTCGAGCATCCAGCTGGCTGTCGCCGGCGCATACAGAATGCCGTCGCCATTGATCAGCAATCCACCTTCCAGACCCTCGCGCAGTTCCGGCTCACGCTGGCGCAAAGCACTGGCACTGACCAATTCACACGCCACGCCCTGGGCTTTCAGGTTCAAGTATTTGCTATGGGCGAGCGCCATTTCCTCGGCGTTGGCCGCCAGCCACAGCGTGCCGTTGTTGCGGTAGGCGCAGCCGTCGGGCAGGTCCGGCGCCAGTTCGCGCCAGCGTTGTAGGGAATATTGACTCAGGGCCAGCTCGGCCGAGTTGTCGTCGAGCACCAGCAAGTGGCCCATGCCCGCCGCCGTCGCACCGTGCAGGCCGGCATCGAGCACCAGCACCTGCAAGCCACGACGAGCCAGCGCCTGGGCACAGGCGGCGCCAATGATGCCGGCGCCGATCACGATCACATCGGCCACAAGGCCCTCGTTCATGGACGAATGCCCCAGGCGAACGGGTCATGCTGTTCGATGATCAAACTGGCTTCGGCGCTGATAAAGGCACGGCCGCGAATGGTCGGTATAACGCGCTCGCCCTGCCATTCGTAAGAGCCTTCGAATTCGCTGCCGATGACACTGGCCTGGCGCCAGATCTGCCCCGGTTGCAGTTTGTCGTCCGCGGCCAGGCACGCCAGTTTGGCACTGGTGCCAGTGCCGCACGGTGAACGGTCATAAGCCTTGCCGGGACAGAGCACGAAGTTGCGGCTGTCGGCGTGATCGTCATCGCTGAACAGCTCGACATGGTCGATCAGCCCACCGTCTTCGCCGCGAATACCCTGGGCCTCCAGCGCCTGTTGCACGGCGTAGGTGTAAGCGGTCAGCGCTTCGAGATTATCACCGGCTACCCGCAGGCCATGCTCGGCGATCAGGAAAAACCAGTTGCCGCCCCAGGCGATATCGCCGACCACCTGACCGACATCTGGCACCTGCAAGACCAGCGCCTTGCGGTAACGGTAGGCCGGCACATTGCGCACGCTCACTGAATGATCTTCGTGCAGGGTCGCCTGCACCGTACCCACCGGCGTCTCGATGCGATGCACGCCGGGGCTGATCTTGCCCAGATGCGCCAACGACGCCACCAGGCCGATGGTGCCGTGGCCGCACATGCCCAGGTAACCGGTGTTGTTGAAGAAAATCACCCCGGCACAGGCGCTCGGGTCCACAGGTTCGCAGAGCAGGGCGCCCACCAGCACGTCGCTGCCACGGGGTTCCAGCACACAAGCGGCGCGCCATTGATCGTGATGTTCGGCGAGCAGCTTGCGGCGTTCGGCCATACTGCCGGTGCCCAGGTCAGGAAAGCCGGCGGTCACCAGACGGGTCGGTTCGCCGCCGGTGTGGGAGTCGATCACGGTGATGCGTTTCATGGGAGGGCCAGGTCCGTTCAGATGAGTGAACGAAAGAGTGGCCTGTGCAGCGGGGTGTCGGCTTGATGGATTTATCCTGTGCCGATGACGAAATCAGCACAGCATTCTAGTGGTCAGTGCGCGTGAGGCAGGTGCTCGAACAGGGTTTTGCAGACCCCGGCAATGTGCTCGTCCAGCAGCTTCACCGCCAGATCCACATCCCCGGCACGACAGGCCGCGAGGATTTCACGGTGCTCGTGATCAGCCCGTTCCTTGCCGGCCGACAGGCTCATCTGCATGCGCAGGTAGCGCTCCAGCTTGTCGTTGACCGAACGGATCAGGCTGACCAGAAACGGCCGTTGCGCCGGCTCATAGAGGCAGGCGTGAAGCTCCCAATTGAGTTCGGCCCAGCGGCCCACGTCGTCCTCGCCGATGAATTCCTGACAGATACGCTCGGCACGGGCGAAGGTTTCTTCGGTCATGTTGGGAATGGCCAGACGCAGTATTTTGTCCTCCAGCAACATCCGCACTTCGAACATCTGCGCCAGTTCTGCATCGGACACCCGCGTGACCATCGCCCCGCGATTGCGCTGGAACATCACCAGCCCTTCGGCCTCCAGCCGCTTGAGGGCCTCGCGCACCGGGATCTTGCTGACGTTGAACTGGCGGGCAATGTCGTCCTGACGAATCGGCTCATCTTCGGCGAAATGCCCGGCGACGATCGCGTCCCGCAAATGACGGGTGATGATTTCCGAGGTTGAAGGTGTATTGCCAAGGTCGGGGGCGTTGAGTTTGGGTAGGTTCACGGCAGCGGTCGTTTGGAGTGAGATGGCGATAGGGTATACGAAATTCTTTCGCTGCGAAGTTCCAGGCGATGGTCGCCCGAAGAATAGACATCAGCGGGGCGCCATCCAGACGCTTCGCGTGGGATTTCACCGGCCCTGAATAGTCATTCGATAGCGCGTCGGCCGGGGGTTGAGCGGGATGGCCGAGTGGATATCTGCGCGAAGCCGATTATGCTTCAAGAAACCTTGCAGCGATGCGAGGCCGTCAGCCTGTTTGCATGCTTTGCGCAATCCGTAATCCGATGACATAGCCCTAGGGCCTGGGTGCGGTAAAAAGAGAGTTAGGTACTCCGGCCTATAACAAGAGCAAGACGGAGAAGACTCATGGCCGCAATCGACAACGCATCCACGGGCAGCGCGCCCCACCACGGGATCACCAAGGAGGAGCGCAAGGTCATTTTCGCCTCGTCCCTGGGCACCGTGTTCGAATGGTACGACTTCTATCTTTACGGCTCCCTCGCCGCGATCATCGCCAAGCACTTCTTCGCTGGCGTCAATGAGACAACGTCCTTCATCTTCGCGCTGCTCGCGTTCGCTGCGGGTTTCGCCGTACGTCCCTTCGGCGCCATTGTGTTCGGCCGACTGGGCGACATGATCGGGCGCAAGCACACGTTCCTCATCACCATTGTCATCATGGGTATCTCCACCGCCATAGTGGGCTTTCTGCCCGGCTATGCGACCATTGGCGTGGCGGCACCGATCATCCTGATCACCCTGCGCCTGTTGCAAGGCCTGGCCCTGGGCGGTGAGTACGGCGGAGCGGCGACCTATGTGGCCGAACATGCGCCGAAGGGCAAGCGCGGTTATTTCACCTCGTGGATCCAGACCACCGCGACCCTCGGCCTGTTCCTTTCGCTGCTGGTGATCCTTGCCTGCCGAACCTTTCTCGGCAACGAAGCCTTCGAGGCCTGGGGCTGGCGGATTCCCTTCCTGCTGTCGATCCTGCTGCTGATCGTTTCGGTGTACATCCGCTTGCAACTCAGCGAGTCGCCGGTGTTCTTGAAGATGAAGGAAGAAGGCAAGTCGTCCAAGGCGCCGCTGACCGAATCCTTCGCCCGCTGGGATAACCTCAAGATAGTGATCATGGCGCTGCTCGGCGGTACCGCCGGCCAGGCGGTGGTCTGGTACACCGGACAGTTCTATGCGCTGTTTTTCCTGTTGCAGACGCTGAAGATTGACCCGCAGACCGCCAACTATCTGATTGCCGGCTCGCTGCTGATCGGCACGCCGTTCTTCATCGTATTCGGCAGCCTGTCCGACCGCATCGGCCGCAAAGGGATCATCATGGCCGGCTGCATTATCGCGGCGCTGACCTACTTCCCGATCTTCCACGCGTTGACCCAATACGGTAACCCCGACGTGTTCGCCGCGCAGGAGAAAAACCCGGTCACGGTGATCGCCGATCAGAGTAAGTGCTCGTTCCAGTTCGACCCGGTGGGCAAGGCCAAATTCACCAGCTCCTGCGACCTTGCCAAGACCCTGCTGGCGAAGAAGGCTATTCCCTACAAAAACGAAAAGGCCGAACCGGGCGCTGTGGCGCAGGTGCGCATCGGCGACAAGGTGATCCAGAGCTTCGAGGGCACCGGCATGGCGGCCGCGGACTTCAAGGCCCGCAACGATGCCTTCGTCGCTACCCTCGGCACCGGCCTCAAGGACGCCGGTTACCCCGAGAAGGCCGACCCGGCCAAGACTAACTATCCGATGGTGCTGCTGCTCCTGACCATCCTGGTGATCTACGTCACCATGGTCTACGGCCCGATCGCCGCCTGGCTGGTGGAACTCTTCCCGGCGCGCATTCGCTACACCTCGATGTCGCTGCCGTATCACATCGGCAATGGCTGGTTCGGCGGCTTTCTGCCCACGGTGGCGTTCGCCATGGTCGCGGCCACGGGGGATATTTACTACGGGCTGTGGTACCCCATCGTCATCGCCGTGATGACGGCCATTCTTGGCACGTTCTTCCTGCCGGAAACCAAAGATCGGGAAATTCATCACACATAAGGTTGGCACTCGCCCTTTCCCGCAAGGGGGAGGGCAATGTGCGGTATCAGGAAGCTTTGAGAGCTAGCGCTTACGACGGTGGCCCGTGATCATCGACAGGGGCAGGTTTTCACGCAAGCGCAGGCTTTCCACCAACGCCGCGAGGATGTGCACGCAAACCAGTGCGAGCAGCGCATCGGCCATAAATTCGTGGACATCGCGTAGCCAGTCTTCGCCCCAGAAATAGTCCACTTCTTCCATCAAAAAACCGCTGATACCCAGGCCGGTCATCAACAGCAGCATGAGGACCATCACCAATGCTCCGATGGGCGAGTGCCCCATGCGGTGATAGCCCTTGCCGGAAAACAGCGCCCGACCATGCTGAGCGAGCCGCGTCGGGGTCGGCCAGAAGTCTGACCAACGCGCCGATGGCGGACCGACGAACCCCCACACCACACGCACCAGCACGACAGCCACGGCGTAATAGCCGAGCCAGCGATGCCAGCCGTCGCCTTCCTCATTGAGGAAGTAGTCGCTGATGAAGACAACCACCAGGGACCAATGACAAACGCGTACGAGAGGGTCCCAGAGGCGCAGGGTTTCAGCTTTCACTGGGGACCTATTCGATCTCTTCTTTCACAACTTTTCCGGTGACCGGGTCAAAGTAGATTTCGACTTTGCGCTTGTCTTTGTCCCAGCCGTAGATCTCGTAGCAATTGCCGCTCGTGACTTTGAACTTCTTGATGTTGTAGCCCTTGGCCTTGAGCTCTTCCTGAAATTTGGCCTGGTCTTGCCATTGAGCCTTGTCGGTTGTGGTGCATTGAGGGCCGGCGAAGGCCAGGGGAGAGGCGGCAAGCAGGGAGAGCAACAGAAGTTTGCGCATGGGTTTTCCTCGAATATTGTTGTTGTCTGACAACGCGAGAGATTCTCAATCACTCTCGGCGCGCTGAAGGTTAGTTGAGCTTTGAATCGTTGTCACGATGTTGCGGGCTGCGAACAAACGTCCGGGCGTTTGACCCGTGCCAATCAGTTAAGGCGAGAAACCTGTGGGAGCGGGCTTGCTCGCGAAAGCGGTGTGTCAGGCGACATCAATATTGACTGTGCTGCCGTCTTCGCGAGCAAGCCCGCTCCCACAGGGATTTGTGCTTACCTGACCGGCAAGGGCATTTGTTTTCAAGTCTTAATCAGAACCGGTAGTTGGTGCTCAGCTCCAGAGTCCGTGGTGCTCCGGGGGTGATCAGGTCCACCGAGCCATGGGCCGAGGCGTAATAGTCCTTGTCGAAGACGTTACGCAAGCGCAGCGCCATATCCCATTTCGGCAAGTTATAGAGCAATGCCGCGTCCACGGTGGTGTAAGCGGGCATGACCACCTGGTTATCCAGGGCGGTGTAACGGTCATCGACATAGTTCGCCCCCATGCCTACGCGCCAGGTGTTGGTCAGCGAGCGCACCAGCCAGAGGTTGGCACTGTGACGCGGGGTCAGGGTGGGTGTCTGGCCTTCGTTGGCAACGCCGTTGGTTCGGCTGTTGGACTTGGTGATCTCGGCATCCAGATAGGCATAGCCGGCATAGACCTGCCACTTGTCACTCAACTGCCCGCTGGCGGTCAGTTCAAGACCGTCGGTGCGCTGCTCACCCGACAGGACCAGTTTGGTCGGGTTCGCCGGATCAGTCGTTTTCATGTTGGTGCGTTCCAGCCGGAACAGCGCCGCCGTCAACGCCAGGCGATTGTCGAGCAGGTCCCACTTGCCACCGATCTCGAAGTTGGTGGTTTGCTCCGGCTCAAGGTCCTGGTTGGTGGTGCTCAGGGCGAAGACTTCGGAGGAGGGTTGGTAAGAACGACTCACCGAAATGTAGTAGGACTGAACCTGATCAGGCTGATAGACCAGGCCTGCGCGCGGGCTCCAGGTGTTGTCGGTTCGGGACATGGTGGCACGCGTCAGGTCATCCGAATATTCCTGGTCGAACACGTCATAGCGCACACCCAGCAGTGCTTTCCATTGCGGGGTCAGTTCAATCAGATCCTGGACGTAGAAACCGGCTGTGTCCTGGGTAGTGGTGCCCCTGGCGGTTTGCCGGTTGGCCTGGAACGGCACGTCGACCAAGCCATCGCGGTACACCGGTACGCGCGCTACGTTGCTTTGGCTGAAGACCGATTGATCCTTGACCTGACGCCCCAGCTCCACACCATAGAGTAGGTTGTGGTTCATTCCGGCGAGCGTGGCCTGTTGCTTCAGTTCGGTCTGGTTGAACCAGCCATCTTCTTTACGCTGCACGTTGCCGCGATTGAGCTTTACCAGCAGCTCGCCGTTGGGGGCGGTGACGAAACGTGTCGGGCTGGAGTCGGCAAGTGTGTTGTTGCGATCCAGGTCGTAGTGGTAGTAGCGGCTGGTGTTGCTCAGGGTGAAGTCGTCGTTGATGCGGTAGTCGACGCCGGCCGTGAACGAAAACACTTCGCTGCGGGTGTAATCGTCATCCGGGTCGGCGGAACCGAAGCGCTTGTCCCGATCGACATCAACCGGGCGATCGCCCCGCGCGGGAATGCCGAAGTCGATCAAGCGTTTGTCGTAGAGGTACGTCGCCCCCAGGTTCAGCTCAAGATCGTCGGAGAGTTTGAAGTAGGCCGAAGGCGCAATGGCCTTGCGATCGATATAGCCGTCATCGCGGAAGGTGTCGCTGTTCTCCAGGGCACCCGTCACCCGGAATGCCTTGTCGTTTTGCTGCTGATCGGCCCAACCGGCGTCGAACTGCGTGCGCTTTTTACCCTCGCTGTCGAAGCTGACACCCACTTCCTGTTTGGGGGTGAAGTTGGGTTTCTTGCTGATGCTGTTGATCAGGCCACCGGATGAGCCACGCCCATAGAGCACCGCTGCCGGCCCCTTGATCACTTCCACGCGCTCGACGTTGGACAGATCGCGGAAGTACAGCGCGTCGTCACGAACGCCGTCGACGTACATGTCGCCGATAGCACTGAAGCCGCGAATGGTGACTTGGTCGCGCTGGCCATCGCCATTGGAAAGGCCGATGCCGGGGACGTTCTTCAACACGTCCTCCATCGACTGCGCGCCCTGATCCTTGATCACGCTCTGGGGGATCACGTTCACCGTTTGCGGGATATCCCGCAGCGGGGCGTCGATCTTCAGAGCACTGCGGCTGTCGGTCGGCTTGTAGCTCTGCTCGCTGTAATCGCTGGTCACGGCGGTTGCAGGCAGGGCCAATGGCGACTGGGTTTGTGCTTGCAAATCAGGTACTGCAAAAAGCCCCAGCAGTGAGAGAGAGGCTGGGTAAATGCGCGGTAAAGCCACCATGAGCTCCTTTTTTAGTTATTGGCGCTAATGATAACGATTATCTTTTGTAAGTAAATAAATATCATTTACATACAGAGTCGACACATTTGCCGTTGACCCATACATGCGGGAAAACGTATATTCGAAAAAACGCATATACCTGTATTCACCTTTGATGCGTGAACACCCAACGCAGAGAAACCCAATGGCTGACCAACTGACGCCGACCGCTGTTTTCAAATGCCTGGCTGACGACAACCGGGTCCGCATGATGCTGCTCATCGCCCGTGAGGGAGAGCTGTGCGTCTGCGAACTGACCTGTGCGTTGAATGAGAGCCAGCCCAAAGTCTCCAGGCACCTGGCGCAATTGCGCACAGGCGGATTGCTCTCGGACCGTCGGCAGGGTCAATGGGTTTACTACCGACTGCACCCGGATCTGCCGGGCTGGGTGCATCAGGTGTTGACCGTGGTGCTCGAAGCCAACAAGCACTGGCTGAGCCCGGATGCCAAACGCCTTGAAGAAATGGGTGACCGTCCTGAACGGGCAGCGGCTTGCTGCCCGGCTTGATGATTCCAAAAGCGCCACCCCTGACAACAGAAACAGAGCACACCAACATGACTATCAAAGTGGGCATCAATGGTTTTGGCCGCATCGGTCGCCTCGCTCTGCGCGCGGCCTGGAGCTGGCCAGAATTTGAGTTCGTGCAGGTCAACGATCCGGCAGGCGACGCGGCAACCCATGCGCACCTGCTGAACTTCGACTCGGTGCATGGTCGTTGGAATGACCAGGCCGACTCCGAAGGCGACAGCATCGTCATCGACGGCAAACGAATCAAAGTTACCGCCAACAAGGCGATTGCCGACACCGATTGGTCCGGCTGCGATCTGGTGATTGAAGCCAGCGGCAAAATGAAGACCGTCGCGGTGCTTCAGGCTTACCTCGAACAAGGCGTGAAACGCGTGGTGGTCAGTGCTCCGGTGAAAGAAAAGGGCGCGCTGAACATCGTCATGGGCGTCAACCATCAACTGTTCAACCCGGCGGAACATCGTATTGTCACCGCCGCATCGTGCACCACCAATTGCCTCGCGCCAGTGGTCAAAGTGATTCATGAAAAGCTGGGCATTCGCCACGGTTCGATCACCACCATCCACGACCTGACCAACACTCAAAGCATCCTCGACCAACCCCACAAGGATCTGCGCCGAGCGCGGGCTTCGGGCATGAGTCTGATCCCGACCAGCACCGGCTCGGCCACCGCGATTGCCGAAATTTTCCCGGAATTGCGCGGGCGTCTGAATGGCCACGCCGTACGCGTACCATTGGCCAACGCTTCGCTGACGGACTGTGTCTTTGAAGTCGAGCGCGTCACTACGGTTGAAGAAGTGAATCAGTTCCTCAAGGACGCGTCCGAAAACGAACTGAAAAACATCCTCGGTTTCGAGGAGCGTCCGCTGGTGTCCATTGACTACCGCACCGACCCTCGCTCTTCGATCATCGATGCGCTGTCGACCATGGTCATCAACGGCACCCAGGTCAAACTCTATGCCTGGTATGACAATGAATGGGGTTATGCGAACCGCACCGTCGAACTGGCCAGAATGGTCGGCCTGGCCGTTTAAGGAGCGGTGATGAAAGCGTTGTCAGCCCTCGCTCCTGAAGTGCGGCAGTACCTGCTCGTGACGGGCAATTACTGGGCCTTCACCCTCACCGACGGCGCTTTGCGCATGTTGGTGGTGCTGCACTTTCACGCGTTGGGCTACAGCCCGCTGCAAATCGCGGCGCTGTTTCTGTTCTACGAACTCTTTGGTGTGATCACCAACCTGGTGGGCGGCTATCTCGGCGCTCGCCTGGGCCTGAACCGGACCATGAACATCGGGCTGGGGATGCAGGTTGCGGCACTGTTGATGCTGACGGTGCCAGTGGCCTGGCTGACGATTCCTTGGGTGATGGGCGCGCAGGCGTTGTCGGGTATCGCTAAAGACCTGAACAAGATGAGCGCCAAAAGCTCGATCAAGCTTCTGGTGCCCGATGGACAGCAGGGCAAGCTTTACCAATGGATAGCCATCCTCACCGGCTCGAAGAACGCACTCAAGGGTGTCGGTTTCTTTCTCGGCGGGGCATTGCTCGCCCTGATCGGGTTCAAAGGCGCGCTGCTGGCCATGGCGGGTGTTCTGGCGCTGATCTGGGTCAGCAGCTTGATCCTGTTGAAGAAGGATTTGGGCAAGGCGAAAGCCAAGCCCAGGTTTCGCGACATCCTGTCCAAGAGCCGGGCGATCAACATTCTGTCAGCGGCCCGGATGTTTCTGTTCGGTGCCCGCGATGTCTGGTTTGTCGTGGCGTTGCCGGTGTACTTGAGCAGCGTCTTTGGCTGGGACTTCTGGAAGGTCGGTGGATTCCTCGCGGCTTGGGTGATCGGCTACGGCATCGTGCAATCGTTCGCACCGCGAATCACCGGCAAGAAACGGGGGCATGTTCCTGATGGTCGCGCTGCGTTTCTATGGGCGCTTGCTCTGGCAGGCCTGCCCGCGGCAATCGCTCTGGGGCTGAACACCGGGTTGTCGCAACAAGGGGTGCTGTTAGGTGGATTGATGGTCTTTGGCGCGCTGTTTGCGGTGAACTCCTCGCTGCACAGCTACCTGATCGTGTCCTATGCCAAGGAAGACGGCGTGTCGCTGGACGTGGGTTTTTACTACATGTCCAACGCCATGGGACGGCTGATCGGCACCGTGCTCTCTGGCTGGGTTTATCAGGCTTTCGGGCTGGGGGCGTGTTTATGGATATCCAGCGCATTTGTTATTTTCGCAGCGCTGATTTCTGTGGCGTTACCGAGGCATGCCGAAGTGACTTAAGCTGCTCTGAAGGCGGCGATTCACTAGTTTTGTTCGCAATATAGCAACTTCCATTTCTATTCTTTTATTCGGTCTTCTGCCATTTTTCAGGCGTCAAATATCTGCAATTTGTTATATGGATCGAAAAGCAATTAGTCTTAGCACAATTCATTCATACGCATTTATTAAAACCTCAGCCATAAATAAACGCACCCCGCCACGCTGTGAGGAAAACTACAAGAAACTGACAACTAAGAGAAACGTCACAACAAAAATCAAATCCTCCTTATAAGTCGGTGATAATCATGATTAAAATCATGGCCTACTTTTTAACAGGAGCTGTTCTTGCAGGATGCAACGGTATGGTAAAACCCGACTTGTCGGGGCCTGCCAACGATTCATATTTTTCTGTCTTCTCAGGCTTTCCCTTGCCCTATCTGTACATGGCCTCGGCCGTGCAATGGAACGAGGACTACGCCGTCACCACCCGTCACACCCCCCTTATCCGCAACGTGGAATACAGCTGCAGCACCGGCTGCGACCTTGTTTTCATCCAGCACAAGGCCGACGGCCGCTACCCGTCATGGCGCGCACCGCGTGTGGGTGAACACATCACGGCCGTGGGGGCGAGCCCCTACATGACGACCGTCACCGGCAAAGGCAAAGTGTACCCGGCACCTTTCATCAATAGTGATGAAGGCAGCGGCGAACGCTATGCCATCCATGATGCCCCGATGATCAAGGGGATGTCGGGTGGTCCCGTCATCGGCAATGACGGCAGCATTGTCGGTATCAATGTCGGCTTTTTCTCCACCACCCTTAATGATGTGAGTTTTCACCCTGGGTTAAAGGGGGCTGAGAGAGTCAGCATCTTTATCCCTTACTCGATCATTCAGCGTGAATGGGAACTGATGCAGGTGAAGCTTAACGATCCGCACGGCGCGAAGTATGCGAAGAAGTAACTTCGCGTCGTCAATCAATTGGCCGTCGGGATGGGGTTCATCGTAGTGGGTACGATGAGCCACATCTTGGCGGGTTAGTTGAATCCAGGCGTATATTGATTGTGTCGATCCAGGTCATTGAGGCGATAGCAGATCGCTGGCGGTGCGACAGACGAGAGGCTGGGGGGCTAGCAGATTTCCCAGAACGTTTGGAGGTGTGACATGAGCCAATATCAACGACTCTTTCTAATAGCCGGCCCCACCATGCGTCACACGCCGGCACTGCAGCGGGCCGTCGCCCTTGCCGAAGCCACGGGCGCAGCGCTGCATATCACGGTGTTTATCGAAGACTTCAACCTCCTGGGTTTGATCCACTCCAGTGCGCGGTTTCGTGAAGCTTGTCAGCAAGAGAACGAAAAATGGCTCAAGGATGAGGCCGATCTGATCCGTGGACGCGGGATCCAGCTAAGTACCGAGGTGCTTTTCACTCGCGACGCGCTGCAAGAGATCCTTCAGCACGTGACAGCAACGCAGGCGGATCTGGTTATCAAGGACGTGCAGCATGAGTCGGCGCTCAAACGCGTTTTCATCACGCCTCTGGATTGGCATCTGCTGCGCGAATGTCCGGTGCCTGTCCATCTGGTCAGCGAAGTCAGTTGCCCACTTCCGCGGGTGATCGTGGCGGCAGTCGATCCGTCGCACCCAGAGACTCAGATCACTGGAATCAACGACCTGATCATCCAGGCTGCGAACGAATTGGCAATGCAATGCGATGCAGAAATGCATCTGCTGTATGCCTACGACCTATCGCAGACGCACATGTCTGATGCAGGCGCGGGTGCAGTGACGATGCCTGGCTTCAACAGCGACGTGCGCAAGTCTTTGCATAAGTCATTCATCGCATTGGCCGATCATTACGGCGTGCCCACCGAACGGCAACACTTCGTTGCAGGGCCGCCCGGTAAAGCGCTGGTCGACTTTGCTGCGCATCACCGGGCCGATGTGATCGTCATGGGTAATGCGCATCGCAAGGGGCTGGACAAGTGGGTGGGCAGTACCACGGAGCATGTTCTGTATCGGGTGCCCTGCAACATTTTCGCTGTCACCGGGCAAACGGATCAATGACTGGGTCCGTTGTTAAGTGAGTTGGAAAGGGGGCCTCGGCGGCCGGCTCGGGATTTATTCTGGGCGCGTGCCGAGATATCCCGGTAGGTGTCACTATCGGTCGCCGCGAGCAGCTTTCCGCCGTCCTTCAGTGTGGCCATAAAGGTCACCTCGGTGTTTTTGCCGGCGAGCAGATAGCCGGCGATGGCTCCTACGGGGCCGAGTAGCATGGCGCCCGCGAGACCCAGGCCTATGGCGCTCTTTATATTCTTGTTTGAATCAGTGTTCTGAATGGTCAGATCTTTAAATTCCGAGACCGGGAAGCTTGCTCCAAGCCGGGGTTTGAGTGACGTTTTGAGGGTGATGGTTCCCAGGTGATATTCCCCGTCGCACTGCGGGAAGTCACCGGCGAGTACTGTGATCTTTGCCATCTGGAGTTTTCTCTTGGGCGATCATTTTCGGGTAGAGCATTGCGCGCGCCCAAAGTCAAAACGTCAATGATCCGACGATGAGTGGCATCCATAGATTCGCGATGCACAAGTACCGGTCCTGCAAAACAATTTCATTCGCAGGCGCAGGCCATTTGCAAGAGGCCAGCCCGGCGCTCCGACATGGACGTTTTATAACGTTTAGCTCAAGCAGGCAGAGAGTGCGCTTTAATCCTCCGCGGGTCCGACAGGTTTAATCGCGATCAGGATTTAAATGCTCGGCATCATCAACAGACCTTTCAGTCGAGAGGGTTTAACGGGGGATTAATGGACTTCTGGACCACCACGCAGGTATCGATTCTAGGATTGGTTGAAGGGCTCACAGAGTTTTTGCCCATCTCCAGTACGGGACACCAGATTATTGCCGCGGACTTGCTCGACTTCGGCGGTGAGCGAGCCATGGCGTTCAATATCATCATTCAGTTGGGGGCTATTCTGGCGGTCGTCTGGGAGTTTCGTCGCAAGATTCTGGAGATCACTACCGGTTTGCCAACCCAGCGTAATGCGCAACGTTTCACTCTGAATTTATTGATCGGTTTCTTACCGGCGGTTGTTCTGGGGGTGATGTTCGCCGACAAAATCCATGAATATCTTTTCAACCCGATCACCGTCGCCGTGGCGTTGGTGATAGGTGGAGTCATCATGTTATGGGCGGAACAACGTGAGCATGTGGTGGTTATCGATCACGTTGACGAGATGCGCTGGACCGATGCCTTGAAAGTCGGTTGCGCACAATGCCTGGCGATGATCCCCGGCACTTCGCGCTCGGGTTCGACGATTATCGGCGGGTTGCTGTTTGGCCTGTCACGCAAGACGGCTACCGAGTTTTCATTCTTCCTGGCGATGCCGACGATGGTGGGGGCCGCGGTGTACTCGGGCTATAAGTACCGCGACCTGTTCCAGTCCGCAGACTTGCCGGTGTTTGCCTTGGGGTTTGTGGCCGCATTCCTCTTTGCGATGATTGCCGTGCGTGGTTTGCTCAAGTTCATCGCCAACCATAGTTATGCGGTGTTTGCCTGGTACCGGATCGCGTTCGGTTTGCTGATTCTGGCGACATGGTTTTTGGGTTGGATCGACTGGAATCATCTCTCGGAGGGGGCATAGGTTTTGTAGGAGCCAGGCTTGCCGGCGAAGGCGTCCTTGAGATCGCCTTCGCCGGCAAGCCTGGCTCCTACGAAAAGCGGTTACATTAGGGCCGTTCACTCCTACAAAATTTAAATCTTGTTAACGCCGGCCAGTGGCAAGCTGATGTGCTGTTCACGCTGCAGAAAATTCATCATCAATAGCACCCGTTCCTCGCCATCCATGGCCAGGAACACCGCCTCGAGATCGGAGAACGGGCCTTCTGTGATGCGCACCGTATCTCCGTGCCTCAACAATGTTGTCACGATCGCCTGGCTGTCTCGCTCCTGGAGTTCGTCGATCAGCGCATCGCGGATCGGCAGTGGCTGACCGCCGAACCCGACGACTCGCGAAACACCGCGGGTCGAGCGCAGCGGGCCCCAACTGTCCTGAAGGCTCAGTTGAATAAACAGATAGCCTGGAAACAACGACTCGCTGATCACTCGACGCTGCCCGCGCAAAACGCGCTCACGCCGGTAGGTCGAGCGAAAACAGGCATAGCCCTGGCGCTGTAAATGTTCTTCGGCGCGCTCATCCTGTTTGGGTTTGCACTGAAGCAGATACCAGGCTTTGGCGGCGTGTTGTGCAATCGCGTTCATTCGAATTCCCTCCCTGCATCGATTTGCCTCAGCAGTTCGGCGGTTTTGTGCTGCATGAGCGAACTGTCGCCGCGACTTTCCACAGTCAGACAAGTCACGCAACCCTCGTCCAAAAGACGCAAGCTGAGACGCCAGTCGGTAAAGACCAGGCTCAGCCCATCGCTCTCGTCGATGTCGAGGGCGTCGGCGGCGTAACGCTGCCTGATGCTCGCCAGCAACGCCGGACCATCCTTGACGTGACGGCGGATTTCCCCGGAGGAGGGGAAGGCACCGATGCGCTCCACCAGCAGCACCGGCGGTTTCTGCACGCGGGGAAAGATCAGCTCCGACGCATAGGCGCGCACGATGAGGTACGCGAGGTTGTTTTTAAGGTCAGCGCCATACGGGCGGCGACTGTCATCTGCCTTGAAACCGCTCAATGTCTTCATAGAGGCTTCGTCCATAGGGTAATAAAGACCGAAAAATCAATTCGATAACGCACACGTTTGTCAGGGTTCAGCCCCGTCACAAGGTGTTCTGATGCAGGTTCTCGAAACAGAAGTTGGTGGCTTCGATGTAACCTTCGGCACCGCCGCAATCGAAGCGCCGTCCCTTGAATTGATAGGCCAGCACGCAGCCGTTCTGGGCTTGCTTCATCAATGCGTCGGTGATCTGGATTTCACCGCCCTTGCCAGGCTCGGTATCAGCGATCAGGTCGAAGATATCGGGGGTCAGAATGTACCGACCGATAATGGCCAGGTTGGACGGGGCGTCTTCCGGGCGAGGCTTTTCGACCATGCTGTTGACCCGGTAAATACCCTCGCGAATCAGCTCGCCGGCAATCACGCCATACTTCTGAGTCTGCTCACGAGGTACTTCCTGAATCGCCACAATCGAGCAGCGGAACTGCTCATAGAGCTTGAGCATTTGCGCCAGTACGCCGTCGCCTTCCAGGTTCAGACACAAGTCGTCGGCCAGCACCACGGCGAATGGCTCATCACCGATCAGCGAACGACCGCTGAGAATAGCGTGCCCCAGGCCCTTCATCTCCACCTGGCGGGTGTAGGAAAAAGTACAGGTGTCGATCAGCTCACGAGTGCCTTCCAGGAATCGCTCCTTATCAGTGCCGCGAATCTGGTGTTCCAACTCGAAGCTGACATCGAAATGATCCTCCAGCGCTCGCTTGCCCCGGCCAGTGACGATGGCCATATGTTGCAGGCCGGCGTCGCGCGCTTCCTCGACGGCGTACTGGATCAGCGGCTTATTGACGATCGGCAGCATCTCCTTCGGCATGGCCTTGGTGGCGGGCAAAAAGCGGGTCCCATAGCCGGCAGCGGGGAATAGGCATTTACGAATCATGGAAGCGTCCTTGAAAGTAGACAGATGGAATGGCTAATGGCAGTAGGAAAGGTTCGACTGCTTGTCGGAACCGGTAACGCTAGAGAGTGCGGGCTCTAAATGGCTCGATCACTCGAGAAAAAATGTTGGCAACGCTGCATGGGCAGCGAAAGGCCTGTACGCCATGTTTCGCGCAAGGCGGGGGCAGAGAAAATCGGGCGGTCGGTTGGCCGGCGAGCATGCCTGGTTGTTCCACGGCATATTCCTGACGCAACCCGCTGTAAACAAAGTTATTGCCCAAGGCATCTCTTACCCAACTTCTAACCGAATGTCTGACGCCCTGGCAATGCACTAACGGAGCGGCTATATATTAGCCACCCGCTATTTCGGTGTAATTTAGATTGAACGGTCGTGGGAAAACCGCAATTGTTAGAAATTGTCTGGATAAATTCTCGAACTGTTATTTTCGCGCTCGAAGAGTGAAATGTTATTTTTTGTCTGAAGAAAAAGTTGGGGGCTGTTCAAACGTCATGGTAATAAATACGCACTGATGGTTTGAAAGTTTCAGCTGCAGTTACTGGGGTTATAAATACCCGGATTCATTCGTAGTTTAAAGCTCTTATGTTCGGCAAGTGCTATGTCACCGCCAATGTTGACAAGACGGGGAATGTTATCTTGCTTAAAAGGGTTTTGATTGTCTGCGTCGGCAACATTTGCCGCAGTCCCACCGCGGAGTATCTGCTGCGCGGGGCGCTCGTTCATTCCGATATCGAGGTCAGCTCGGCTGGCCTCGCTGCCTTGGCGGGCAAACCCATCGAGGCGACGGCACACGCCGTACTCAAAGAGCATGGTCATCAGCCCGATGGGCATGAGGCCGTTCAACTCACGCCTCAAGCCGTCAGCGAGGCGGACTTGATTCTGGTGATGGAGCGACGGCATGTCAGCGGGGTACTCAACATTGCCCCTGAAGCGCGAGGCAAAGTGTTGCTACTGGGCAAATGGCAAGACGAACGCGAAATCAGCGACCCCTACCGTCAAGGCAAACCTGCTTTTGTGCACGCTTATGCGTTGATCGAAGAAGCCGTACTCGCATGGGCACAGCGCCTGGCGCGCTGATGGCCACTCCTTTTTGAATCGTAATACAGGCAAAGAATCCGACTTATGCAGCAAGCACCGGTAGTTAACGTGCGGGACGACGACAATGACGAGATTGATCTTCTCGGCCTGTTTGGAACACTCATCGACCATAAATGGCTGATTGCCGCGGTTACCGGTGCGTTCATGGTGGCTGGGGTCGCGTACGCGGTGCTTGCGACCCCGGTATACCAAGCGAATGCGCTGTTGCAGGTCGAAGCGAAAAAGAATGATCTGTTGGGCTTCTCCGATGTCAGCAGCATGTTGGGAAAAGAGTCGCCTTCGGCGACCGAGATCGAACTGATCAAATCTCGTGCGGTGATTGGCAAAACGGTCGATAACCTGAAACTTGATATTGTCATACAACCGATGTACTTCCCGGTGGTTGGTGAGTTCCTGGCTCGTCGATTCCAGAGTAAAAATCCCGGTGAAATAGCCGACCCCTTGTTGGGGTTGAACAGTTTCGCCTGGGGAGGGGAGTCGCTGAAGATATTCAAACTGGATCTTCCCGACTCGCAACTGGGCAAGAAGTTGACCCTGACCGCGGGTGAAAGTGGTCATTACACCCTGGTGGACGAAGACGACAATCTGTTGGTCGCCAGCCAGGCGGGACAACTTTTCGAACAAAATGGCGTTGAGTTTCAGATAGAAGAAATGCAAGCCAATCCTGGAACCCGCTTCAGAATCATCCGCAATTCTCGCCTGACCAGCATCCTCGACTACCAAGAGGATCTGGATGTAACCGAGCGCGGAAAAGAGTCGGGCATGATCGGGCTGGCGCTGGAAAGCACAGATCCGAATCAGGCCATTAAAACCCTCAATGAAATTGCCGCTATTTATGTGCGGCAAAACGTAGAGCGCACTTCAGCTGAAGCAGCGCAGAGCCTGGCGTTTCTCAAAGAGCAACTTCCGGTGGTCAAGAAGGACCTGGAAAAAGCCGGGAATGCCTTGAATGAATACCAAACGCGCAGCAAGTCCGTGGACATCACGCTCGAAACCAAAGCCATTCTCGATCAGATTGTCGGGCTTGATACCAGCATCTCAGGGTTGAAGTTGCAGCAAGCCGAGATGGACCGAAAATTCACCCGCCAACATCCCGCCTATCGCGCATTGTTGACCCAGATTGGTGAGTTGAGCAGCAAGCAGAAAAGTTTGGCGTCCAAGGTGGAGGGCCTTCCTTCCACCCAGCAAGAACTGCTGAGCCTTACCCGGGATGTAGAGGTCGGTACCGCCATTTATACCCAGTTGCTGAACAAGTCTCAGGAGCTGGATGTGATGCGAGCGGGGACGGTCGGTAACGTGCGTCTGATCGACACCGCGGACGTCAATTTTTTCAAACCGGTCAAGCCGAAAAAAGTCTTGATTGTATTGATCGCCACGATTCTTGGCGGTTTCCTGGCGGTGGTCCTGGTACTGGTACGCAAGGCACTGAACCGGGGGCTGGAAAGTCCGGAAGCCATCGAGCAACTTGGGTTGCCGGTCTATGCATCGATTCCTTACAGCATTCTGCAGAAAAGTGAAGAAGACAAAGTCTCTCGCGGACGAGGGCGTTCCGGTGCCGGTTCTACATTGCTGGCCGTCACTCATCCCACCGATCTGGCAGTCGAGGCGTTGCGCAGTTTGCGTACCAGTCTGCACTTCGCCATGCATGAGGCCGGCAATAACCGTCTGATGATTTCCGGGCCTAGCCCTCAGGTGGGTAAAACCTTCGTGTCGGTTAACCTCGCGGTGGTGATAGCACAAACCGGGTTGCGGGTTTTGTTGATCGACGTCGACATGCGCAAAGGTTATCTGCACAAAGTGTTAGGTGTTAATTCTGACAATGGGCTCTCCGATATCCTGGCCCGGCGCTGCGATGTAGCCACTGCTATCCATAAGACCGAAATTGACAACTTCGATTTTGTCAGTCGAGGTCAAATCCCGCCCAATCCTTCCGAGTTACTGATGCACGCCAATTTCAGCGCGCTATTGGAGCAGGCGAGCGAGCTATACGATCTGGTGATTCTCGATACGCCGCCAATATTGGCAGTGACAGACGCGGCGATCGTCGGGCGCTTGTCCGGGACCAACCTGATTGTGACGCGCTACGGACTGAACCCGGCGAAAGAAATCGAGTTGACGGTCCGTCGGTTCTCCCAGAATGGCGTTGCCATTAAAGGTGCGATTTTTAACGGCGTGGAGAAAAAGGCCTCCAATAAATATGGCTACAGTGATTATGGTTATTACCACTATGCCTACGCCTCCGACAAAAATTGATGAGTGTTGAACGGGTCGCGTCATAAGTTCAGATCTTTGACGGCGTTGCTGTTGTTCTTGAGTGCTTGTCGTTATTGCTACGCGGGATCATGCCAATAGGCATGATCAAACCGATATTTCATGGAAACACTACGTCCTGAGGAAGATGACGAAAAATCCTGGGGCGGTAGCGTGTCAAATGACAACATCAGCATAAAGAATACCAAACCATGTTCTACCTGTTATCGCTTATCGCCCTGTCAGCGGGTTTGCTTGCAATAAAAACCCCAAAATACTCAATTGTATTTTTGGGCGTCATGCTATCTGTCATCCCTACCGGAAACTCCTACAGCGAAATAATATCGTTAAAAGGCCTCTATTTTTTTGATTTCTATATAGCAGGTGCATTGAGTGCATTACTGACAAGACAGGTCGTGACACAAAAACGTCAATTGACAGTACCCGCCGGCCTTCTTTTCGGCTGTGGGCTCTATGTGGTACTACTCGCGTGCGGCCTGATAGGGTCCCCGAATAAGTACTTATTGAAAGATATCCGACCTTTTATAATGATCCTGTCATTTATAGTGCTCACGAACATCGCCACCCTTGCCGCGAAAACCTTGACGCTACAAACGGTACTGAAAATATTGATTGCGATGACCGCTTTCAATGTATTGGATATTGCTTGGTTACGATTGGGGCTGTACAGTTTTCAAGACGTCTACTATGAAGAAAACGCTTACAGGTACCTCGATGGTGGCACGTACGCAGCCGTTGCATATTTAATATACTACTTCATAGATCCTGGGCTATTTGAGAACAAAAAGAAGCTGGCGAGAATCTGTTTGATGACCTCATTCATCTGTTTATTCATCGCCAACTCAAGATTCATTTTTGTTTCTGTTTTTGCAGCCATCATCATTCACCAATATACAAAGCCTGCCCGAATGATAGGCATCGTGCTATTAGGCTCAGTCGTGCTGATGGCCTTCATTGGGATCAGCAACATGATCGGTGCTGATCGAATCAATGATGCTTTATCGTCTGAAGGCCTGGCGGTTCAGTTAACCACTCGCTTCAGCCCTGCGCTGGACTTGATACGTAATATGAATCCCATGCACTACTTCGTTGGTCTAGGGGCCGGAACTCCTTTTGAAATACCCTGGTTTGAATACCGTGGCCTCGATGACAAAAACTCGAATATCGACAGTGCTTACTTAACGTACTTTGTTAAATATGGGGTCATCGGCTTGTACTTGCTATTCGTATTTACTACGTCCATGACCCATCACTTAAAAACCCGGGTTGCGGTATCAATAGCCACCTTTCTGGCGCTGATGTTCATTGTATCGGCCACGCCTTATCAGCCGTACGCTATCGGAATCGCTTATAGCGCGATCATTTTACGCGTCGTCGCGGAGCATGCCGTCAGGCAACGTAAAAAAACACTGACATTTCATCAACCGCTGATAGCCCCATCCTTTCAGGTTAAAGCCAGATGAACAACGCACTGTTGAAAAAATTCGTGTCCAGTACTGCATGGAGTTTCATATCGGCAGTGGCCACAAAAGTTTCGGTTGTCATTACCGGCATCCTGGTCGCCAGAGTGCTGGGTGCACAATCATTTGGAGAATATGGCCTGATACAAAGCGCCATTGTCATGCTCGCCAATGTTGCAGCCCAAGCCACAACGACGGCGACGGCTAAACATATTGGTCAATTTAAAGAGGTTTCCCCCGAAAAAACGGGCAAGGGTATCGCTCTAACGCTGATATTTGCCGTGTCTTTTAGTGTCATGATCATTGGTGTCGCTCTATTTTTTCCGCTTTTCTTCTCTAACATCATTCTTGGCTCCGACAATCTGAAATATGTATCACTGATTGTAGTGAGTACCATCACCTTCATCATTTTGTCTGGATGGACCCAAGGGTGTTTAACCGGTTGGGGGCAATATCGGTCTATTGCAACAATCAATGGAATTATCGCCATCGTCGCGATCCCGGGGACTTACTTCCTGACGACAAAATTCAGACTCAATGGCGCCTTGCTGGGACTGGCGTGCTCTCAACTGTTAATCGTGTTTTTTAGCGCCCTCGCGTGCTGGAAAACACTAAAGGAAAAGAACACTACGCTCAGTTTCAAAGGTGTAATGACTGAAAAGCATACCGTTCTTTCGGTCGGACTCCCGGTCTTGCTGACAGGCTTGATGGTCGCCCCGATGAATTGGCTCGCGAATAAATTGCTGGCAGAAACAAGTAACGGACTCGCCGCGTTAGGAATGTACGCAGCCGCCATGCAATGGAATGCAATATTCTCACATGTCTCCGTGGTATTAGGTTCCGTGCTTGTCCCGATGCTAGCCGCAACCCTGGGAGGTAAAAGCCGGAAGTTAGACGCCTTGAACTTTCTATCCGGCTGGTTAGTCGTGTTGATTGTTATACAGCCGGTCATCATGTTTCCCGAACTACTGGCAAAACTCTATGGGGATAGCTTTCTGGGTCGGGACTTTGAAATAACGTTGATTCTGGTCATTCTGGGTTCGCTGCTAAGTGCATTTAAATCCGGTATCTCAAGAAAGATGATCGTGATGGATTTGGCGTGGTACAGCGTCATGAGTAATATTCTATGGGGCATATTATTCATATCCGGAGCTCTGCTTCTGAGGGAGGAGGGCGCCGTCGGCATTGCAAAAGCATTCATTGGCTCGCAATTAATACACTTCCTGTTTGGTCTGCCCTATTTCATATACAAAAAAATACTGCCTTTGGAATTACTCATCTCCCCCAGAATACTGATCTTGTGGGCATTGCCTTTTGTCAGTTTCGTATCAAGTTCATACATTGAAAGCACTCTGTATCGATTGATGATAGTGGTCATGATATTTGTATACATTGCTGCAACAACGTTTACCTTGAATACTATGTTCAATGAACCCGTAGAAATTGGAAACCCAGCATGAATTCCAGTAAAGTTTATATCCGTGGTGCTTACGGTCCTGGTAATTTAGGTGATGACATACTAATGTTATGCGTCATCAATATTCTGAAAAAGAGATTCAAAGAGTCGGACATTGCAGTCGGTGTCGACCATCCGGCTATCGCCAAGAATTTTAACCCGCGCATAAAATGGTTACATATCAAGGAACCTGTCAAAGCTGATCTGGTTGTTTTGGGCGGCGGTGGTCAGTTTTTCTCGTTCATCCCTCCGTCCAAGAAAGCCTCCACTCTTACGCTTAAAGCGTCAAAGCTTTATAAGAGTATAAAAGCGCAAACCGATTTAAAATCCACCCTTCTACGTTTGTATGTAGGGATGCGCGGTGGCATCGACAAGATTTTTTTCCATCGTCGTCTTGCTGCATTCTGTATTGGTTTAGGCCCATTTGATGGTGGTGGCAAGCAGCTGACTCGCGCAGTCAATGTCATTAATCGTTGTGACTATATTTCCGTCAGGGATGGTACAAGCCAAAAGCATTGCAATACGTTTGGAAAATCAGATGTGGATGTGTACACGGACCCGACCCTACTTTCCGATCTGTGGATTTCCACCAAAGATCTGAACATAAACAGCGTAAATAAAAACAAATACCTATCCTTTATCCTGCGCGATTGGCCGCATGACGTGAATGGACAAAAGTTCATCGCGGCAATGGTTCAGGCCGCTCATGAAATGTCCAAACGTGGAGAGAAGGTTCGTCTGGTATCACTTTATAAAGAACGTGACCAGCATCTTATTGATAAGCACCACACGTTTGAATGGTTGTGCTGGGATGCCGCAGTCGACACGCCAGAGACGTTCATGGCGAAATTGATAGTTGAATCCGATGTCATTATCAGCGCCAGGGCGCACGGCGTGCTTCTGCCTGCCTCTTTAGGTTATCCAACCATCGCAGTTGAAATCGAAAACAAACTGAAAAAAGTCCATGAAATGCTTCCGCGTGGCACCAAATTGGTCAGCGCTCCTGACCATAACCTGATCATGGCGACCATTAGCGAATTCAGACAGTCCAAAGAGCAAATGGCAGAGCACCTCAAGCAAGAGATTTCACAGAGATCATCCATCGCACAAAATGCTGTCGATGATTTTTTGAAATGGGTCGATAACAAATAAGATTCGAGGGGCAACTGACGTGAAAAAAAAAGGCTCGGCGCTACTCACTTTAGCTTTTTCTCTGCATGTGGCTACGAGCGGCGCGTCAGACGTAAACGACAGCTGCGAGCAAAACATTGAAAACATCTATCCGTCACTTCCAGATGTTTCACAGACGTTTACCAGTCGTCAGGGCAAAGCCCAAGTACAGGACAGTATAAAAGGCAGCGCCAATTTAACCAACAAAGCCTACAGCAACGAAATCAAAGACATCACGGTACATTATCCCGCCGGGTCGTACGATCCAGGCTCGATGGTCCGGTTGGGTTTACCCTACGGGGGAATTGAATTCAAATCCAGGCTCAAGCAACCGGGTAGGGAATGCCTGATTCTTACGTATGAATTGAAGTTCGATAAAAATTTTAACTTTGTAAAAGGCGGAAAACTTCCGGGTCTCTACGGCGGCACAGGCAATACAGGAGGGAAAATACCTAACGGCCATGATGGTTTTTCCACTCGCTACATATGGAAAGAAAATGGCGTTGGCGCAATCTATGCCTATTTACCCACCAGCAAAACATGGGGGACAGCAATAGGCTTGGGCTCCTGGACCTTTAGTGTCGGGCGATGGCACGTATTAGAGCAACTCGTAAAATTAAATACGCCGGGTCGAGCCGATGGCGTGATTTCTATTTGGTACGATAAAAAACTGGTGCACTCTGAAACCGGGCTGATATTTAGAGACACAAAAGACTTAACAATCGATGGGTTACTGTTCTCTACTTTCTTCGGTGGCAATAATGCGTCCTTCGCTACACCTGCCAGTACCAATATTCAGTTCAGGAATTTCGTGATGAGTTCACGTCGCATCGCTAATACATCAGGGCAGGGCGCAGGTAACTAGATGAAAAACTTGAAGCTTAATACCAAGAAGGTAGTCGTTGCGTTATTTAATACGGCGCTTAGCCTGGCTTTCTTTTTCAGCTTGAGACGTTCACTGCTAAGGGCAACGGGATGCCGCATTGGCACCCGAACTACTGTCCATAGAAGGGTGATTTTTTTTTCATTTGGTAAATTCTCAATAGGAAAGAACTGCACGGTAAATTACAACTGCTACATGGACAATAGGGCTGGAATCAGTATCGGTGACAACGTCAATATTTCCCACAACACAAAAATTTATACACTGGGGCACGATATCGATGACCCCATGAGTAATACAGTCGGGAAACCAGTTGTCATTGGAGATAACGCGTGGATCTTTCCCAATGTCATGATAATGCCAGGAGTCACAATAGGAAAAGGTGCGGTTATTTATCCCGGCAGCGTTGTCACGCGCAATGTTGAAGAGTATTCGATCGCGGGAGGAAACCCGGCTAAACATATTCGGTTCAGAAATCAAAACATTCTGTACCGCGCCGACTTCCCTATTTGGTTTGCATTGTAATGCACTCAATTTTCCCGACTATCCTTTATGCAGGGCTCTGAAGTGAAATCACTAATGATCGCATGGGTTGGCTATCAACGACGCGCCGACACAATGAAACAATATTGGGCGTATGACATTCTGCACCTGCCTAATAGATTCAAAAAAAAATATGCACGACCCTTGGACTATTTGATTAAGTCTTTTAAGACGATCAAAGCGCTTTTCGTCGGTGCGCCTGAGGTTGTTTGGGTCCAGCTACCACCGAGCCCTGTGCTGCACATAGCACTGGCCTACAAATTTTTGGTGAACCGGCGCCTCAAGATTATCGCTGACGCACACAACAGTTTGCTGCGCAAACAGTGGATAACTTTCCCGGGGACGGTGTCCTTACTCAACAAAATTGATGCTGTTGTAGTTCACAACTTCAAAGTCAAAGAAGAATTATCTAACGCAGGCGTCAAGGCAGAGAATATTTTCATTCTGGAAGATTTACCGTGTGATTTTAAAGTCCCGCCCGCCAGTGATCATCAGACACCCTATGTGCTTTTTCCTTGTTCTTTTGATATCGACGAGCCGATAGAAGTCGTTATTAATGCAGCCAAAGAAATGCCACATATAGATTTTCTAATCACAGGTAAGCATGAGGGCAAGTTATCCGAGGCACTCATAGCGTCAATGCCAGCGAATATCAAGCTTACGGGTTTCCTGAGTAAATTGATTTTCGAACAACTGCTGTGCAACGCGAATGTCGTTCTCGGGCTGACAACGCGCGACAATGTCCAATTGAGTGTGGCAAACGAAGCGGTTAGTGCCGGCAGGCCGATGGCACTCTCGAACACGACGGTACTGCGATCGTTGTTTTCGGACGCGGCCGTATTTGTTGAGACATTAGACCCCCTGTCAATAAAATTTGGGGTGTCTCAACTCATCGAAAATGAAGAACTCTATAAAGAAAAATCAGCCCTGTTAAAAGCCAAGCGAATAACTCGTTGGAACGGCCAGGCGGAGTTGTTAAGAACGGCCGTTATCATCTGATGATGTCTATTAATCCTGACAGGAAGGAAATCGTCATGAGTCAATCGTATGATGTTTTACTGATTTGTTCCGGAGGTGGGCACTGGGTACAGATGAGCAAACTGCTTCCTGCTTTTGACGGCCGGAAGGTTAACATTGCCACCGTCGATATCAGCGTTCACACCCAGTATCCACTTCACGATTTTGTCAAAGTCCCAGACTTTAATAGAAATGAACCCTTGAAGATTATTAAGGGCTTCTATCAGATCTTCAACATTGTTTACCACAGCAAAGCAAAATACGTCATCTCTACGGGGGCTGCACCGGGTCTGCTGGGTTTGATCACAGCAAAGATCATGGGAAAGAAAACGCTCTGGATTGATAGCATCGCGAACCCAAAAAAAATCTCTCTGTCCGGCAGAATCGCTTCTTACTTTGTAGATGAATTGCTCACGCAATGGCCCACTCTTTCGGAAAACAGCAGGGCTCAATATAAAGGGAGGATTGTATAAATGATATTCTGCAGCGTTGGCACTCAAGCACCGTTTGAGAGAATGCTCAGCTATTTAAGTGAATGGAGTCATGCAAACCCTCACATCCCTATTGTTGCCCAGGTCGGCGATAACGAAAGGGACTTGGGCCGCATTACCGCATTCAAGACAATAGCCGAACCTCTTTTTTCCAAAAACTTCAACACCTCGGCAGTCGTCGTCTCTCATGCGGGCATGGGTAATATCATTCGCTCGCTTGAGCTGGGAAAACCAATAGTTATCGTGCCTCGGGATAGCAGCCGTGGTGAACACATTAATAACCATCAGTACGACACTGTCGAGAATTTTTCGAGCTTTCCGTCTGTGTTCATTGCTTATGATAAAGATGATTTTTTTTCGGCTATCGATTCAGCGCTCAATTACAGTAACGCAGAGAGCTCGTTGGACTTCACGGAAAGAGATCGTTTAATCGATTATATAAAGTCGTTCACGTCTTAAGTCTTCGCTGTTTGTCGACACCGTCTCATCACCTTTAATCATTGAGTAATCGCTATGATCCCAGTTATTTTATCTGGCGGCTCAGGCACGCGCCTGTGGCCGCTTTCAAGAGCTCTCAAGCCAAAACAATTTATATCGATACACGGTGATTTGAGCTTGTTCCAAGCCACTTTGGATCGAATCAAAAATCTCTCTACAGAAGGGGAGAGTTTAAGTCCTCCGATAATAGTTTGTAATGAAGATCATCGTTTCATCGTGGCTGAGCAAAGCAGATCGCTGGATATAAAGCCACAAAAAATACTATTGGAACCCACTGCACGAAATACCGCTCCCGCCATTGCGGCCGCGACACTGGCAGCCCTTGAGGACGGGGATGATCCTATCCTTTTGGTTTTAGCCGCAGACCATGTCATAAGCGACATTAACGCTTTTAAAGCCTCCCTCGCGTTGGCCAGGGTTGAGGTCAACAAGGGTCGAATTGTTACCTTCGGGGTTGTACCCACTAAGCCAGAGACCGGTTACGGCTATATCCGTACGCAAATGCACACTGCCGAAGGCGTTGCGCACGTCGAAGCCTTTGTAGAAAAGCCCGACCTGGAAACAGCACAAAGCTACCTTGCCCAAGGAAACTATTTCTGGAATAGCGGAATGTTTATGTTCCGCGCCTCTGTCATGAAGTCCGAACTGGAACGCTTGAGCCCTGACATTATTGTCGCCGCCGAACTTTCTCTCTCTAACGCGGCGCATGACCACGACTTCACAAGGCTCAATCAGGTGGACTTCGTGAACGCACCCAATGTGTCAATTGATTATGCGGTCATGGAGAAAACCAACATTGCGTCAGTCGTTATCCTCAACTCCAGTTGGAGCGATCTTGGTGCATGGGATTCGGTCTGGGAAGCAGGCCTGAAGGATGAAAATGAGAACTGCATACAAGGGGATGTACTGCTGCAAGGCGTTACCAACAGTTATGTCCACTCCAGCCATCGTCTAGTCACTGTTCTAGGTATAAGTGATGTCGTTGTCGTCGAGACTTCGGACGCGATATTGGTGACGACCAAGGAGAACTCTCAAGACGTTAAAAAAATAGTGTCTGAACTCACTAAAAACAATCGAGTCGAGAGCGCTAGTCATCGCGAAGTCTATAGACCCTGGGGGAAATATGACTCAGTGGACCAAGGTCATAGATACCAAGTCAAGCGAATTACCGTCAAACCCGGGCACAAACTTTCTGTTCAACTTCACCATCATCGGGCAGAACACTGGATCGTAGTATCAGGCACCGCAAATGTGCAAATCGGTGACAAGCAAGTGTTACTGAGCGAGAACCAATCCACCTACATACCCATTGGGGTTGTGCACTCCCTTGAAAATCCGGGGCGAATCCCCCTTGAGTTGATAGAAGTTCAATCAGGTTCTTACCTCGGCGAAGATGACATCGTTCGTTTTGAAGATCGTTATGGCCGCCTCGAGCTCGTTTAAAGGAGTATTAAAATGAATGTTACTGTTTTTGGGATAGGCTATGTGGGCCTGGTGCAGGCGGCTGTACTTGCTGACGCAGGGCATGACGTATGTTGCGTTGACGTCGACGCTATTAAAGTCGAGAACTTGAAGAGCGGAATTATTCCTATCTATGAGCCTGGATTAAGTGCCCTCGTAGAAAAATGCCATGAAGCAGGGCGTTTACATTTCACCACCGATGCAGCACGCGGTGTGCATCATGGTGACATCCAGTTTATTGCAGTGGGCACGCCGCCAGACGATGATGGCAGTGCTGATATAAAATACGTGTTATCCGTTGCAGCGACCATCGCCCTCAACATGACGGAGACTAAAATTATTGTTAATAAGTCTACGGTGCCTGTCGGTACCGCAGATAAAGTAAGAATGAAAGTTTCCGACGTATTGAAGTCTCGGGACCTTGAGGTGGAGTTTCACGTTATCTCGAACCCCGAGTTTCTGAAGGAAGGTTCTGCGGTAGCAGACTGTACTCGTCCCGATAGAATTATCATAGGAAGTGATAGTAGTTACGCCGTGGACCGGATGAGGGAGCTCTATGAGCCTTTCAACAGAAACCATGAAAAAATAATCACAATGGACATCAGAAGTGCCGAGCTGACGAAGTATGCGGCTAACTGTCTATTGGCAACAAAAATTTCATTCATGAATGAAATGGCTAATTTCGCCGAGCGATTGGGCGCCGACATTGAGGCCGTTCGTAAAGGCATTGGCTCTGATCCAAGAATTGGCTACGATTTTATCTACCCTGGCTGCGGCTATGGCGGCTCCTGCTTCCCGAAAGATGTACAGGCCCTGGAGCGCACAGCGTCGTCGATCGGCTATAAAGCAACGCTTTTGTCAGCTGTCGAGGAAGTCAATAGACGGCAAAAGGAACATCTATTCGAGCACATCCAGCATCACTTCGATGGGCAGTTGGAGGGAAAAACATTTGCGATTTGGGGCTTGGCTTTCAAACCCAATACCGATGATATGCGAGAAGCATCCAGCCGCGTCTTGATTGAACAGCTGCGTAGCGTTGGCGCCAGAATGCAAGCCTTCGACCCCGAAGCGATGGCCGAAACACAACGAATTTATGGGATGAAAGAAGACTTGCTTTTAATGGGGACCAAAGAAGCCGCGCTTCAAGGCGCTGATGCTTTAATCATTGTGACAGAATGGCGCGAATTCAAAGCCCCTGACCTGGACTTGATAAAGGAAAAACTGAGTACGCCTGTCATATTTGACGGCCGTAACATATTCGATCCTCAACGCATGAAAGCTAATGGATTCGACTATTATGGTATTGGTCGTGGGCTATCGGTAAGGCCAGTCATTTAAAGCTGTCCAGGCCACTGAAAACGCTATAGTCCCTCTTCCATACTTGTCCGTGTCCTGGAATGAACAAGTCCAGTGGCCAAAACGCCGGATTATGCTGACCATTATTAACAATGCATCGGCACGCCGGAAGGTTCGCGCTCTACGATGAGCGCTGAAAAACCGCTAACGTCCAGCTAACTTCCTGGAAAATCCGCCAAAATCGCTGCCTGGCCTTGGTTCGCGGGTGATCTGCGCAGGCTCTTTGGAGAATGTTGGCCACTGGTTTAAGTTATCGACGAGTGAGATGATTCTGAGGAGGCTACGTGCGTGATCCGACAAGATCTTTTCTGCAGTTGTCATTGCCTCTTCATCTCCGTTCCATCCCTGCTCCCTTATTAAAGAGTTCTATAAGGGTTTAATATCGAGAAGGAGTCTGATATGAAGAAATTACTTTTAGCCAGCTTGCTGGCTGTCATGAGTACCGCGGCGTTGGCAGCGGATGAACCGGTGAGCGATACGGTGAGCGCAAGCGAGCCACTGTCGTTGAACACCCCGCTGGTCGGGGGGGTGACGGTCGCCGAAACCGTGGTGATCGGCGCTGCTGTTGTCGGCGCTGCAGTGGCCGCTTCAAACTCTGGGGGCAGTTCCAATGGCGGTACCTCTGGAACAGGCGGCACCACCGGTACGGGTGGTACTACCGGTACCAACTAATACCCCGCGAAGTATGTTGTTCAAGATCACTCAGAACTTTCTGGGTGATCTTGTTTTAGATTTGCCCTCGACTAGCGTAGTGCCATTATGATCCGTAGATTATCTGTTGTTATGCTGGCAAGTATCAGCTTGCACGGCTGTATGTTTTCGCCTGGTCAACACATGGACACCAGTCAAATGGTCAGTGACGGTTCTCCGGAGAGTAGCCGGGTGGAACTTATTCCGATCACTCCTAAATTGATTGCCATGGATGCCGCCACACGCGTACGCGAATCGGTCCCCGCAGAGTTGTTGTCTTATACTTCGGGTGGTTATCGCGTGGGTGCCAACGACCTGCTGTTTATTACCGTCTGGGATCACCCGGAATTGACAGCGCCTTCCGGGCCGCAACAGCAAATCGATGCCAACGGTCGCCTGGTTCGTCCGGACGGCACGCTGTTTTATCCCTATATCGGTAATATTCCAGCCGCCGGTAAAACCATTGAAGAGTTGCGAGCCTTTATCGCCGAGCGCTTGTCGCAATTTGTCGAAAGCCCACAGGTCGACGTCAGCGTATTGCGCTTCGCCAGCCAGACCGTGGTGGTTTCCGGTGCGGTGATCAAAGCCGGCCAGCAGCCGATCACCACCACTCCGTTGAGTGTGGTGGAGGCCATTGGCGCGGCTGGTGTGGACCCGACGAATGCAGACCTGTCAGGCCTGACGCTGACCCGCGACGGGCGCGAGTACAGGCTGGATCTGGACACCCTCAATCGCCAGGACTCACAGCTGCAGGGTGTCTACCTCAAGGGCGGCGATCGGCTGTACTTGCCTTATAACGATCTCAAGCGGATCTATGTCATGGGTGAGGTCAATCAGCCCCGCGCGCTGAGCTTCAAGAGCAAATCGATCAACCTGACCGATGCCTTGGGCACTGTGGGTGGCTTGAATCAGACCACCTCCAATGGCAACGCGGTGTACGTGATTCGCGGTGCGGGCAATCTGGAAACCGAACCGGCCAAGGTATTCCAGCTCGATGCAGAATCGCCTTCCGCTTTGGTGCTGGCCACCCGTTTCGACTTGCAACCGCAAGACATCGTCTATGTCGGCCCGGCCGGCGTGACGCGCTGGAACCGTCTGATTACCCAGCTCCTGCCTACCGCCAGCGTCCTCGGGACCGGTGCCAGCTCGGTTAACGACCTCAGCGAAGCCAACAGCAGATAAGGCTCTATCCCGCCGTGAAAATTTTGCCTACCTGTGCCTGTCTGACGATGGCGCTCTTGCTGTGCGGGTGTAACCCGTTGATGAGGGCCTCCTGGGACACCCTCGAATCCTCGGTCACAGGCCCTGCCTCCATCAACTTGACCCGCGCTCAGGTCGACGCCGTGCCGTATCCGCAAATCCTGGTCACCACCACCTCCAGCGAGGGGGTGATGGCCATGGCTCGCCGGCGGGGCGACCTGCAGTTCTGGGTCGCTTCTGGCAAGCAAGTGCTGATGATGCGCGACGGTCTGGTGGTACGCACGGTCGGGCTGGGCGTTTCTCTGGATGGCACTCGCTTCAATGATGAGTCGCCGTTCAAACGCGGCCTTCAGCATTTACCCAACGGCTATACCAGCACGCGCTGGATCGACATCTATGACGGCAACCGTATCGGTATCGCCGTCAACAGCCGTTTCAGCACCCACGACATCGAGACCATTCGCATTCTGGACAAGGATTACGCCTTGCTGCGCATTGACGAGCAGGTGGATGTACCCACCCTGAATTTTCGCGCCACCAACCGCTATTGGGTCGACCCCCAGGACGGTTTCATCCTGCGCAGCGAGCAGCACCTGACGCCGCAGCTATTCCTGAAGATCGTGCAGGTACGCCCTGATCGGGGAGCTGCCCGGTGAAGTGCAAAAATCTTTTAATGCTTGGCCTGCTGTTGATCGGCCCTGGTGTCGGCCAGGCGGCCGTCACGGTCAGCGGTGACGTGCGCAGCCCCGGCAACTTCGATGTCAAACCCGGTGCACGGTTGCTGGACGTCATTCGCGACGCCCAACCTAACCCCGAAAGTTACTGGCTGGGTGCGGCGTGGCTGCATCGCTCATTGGAGGATCAGCAGGCGCGTTTGAAGGCAGGCGTCCTGTTCGATCTGAAACTGCTGCAACGGGGTGCCTTGCTGGATGGCAAGGGCACGCGAGCAGATTTGAGTGCGCGCCTGTATGAGCAGATCGAGCGACTGCCAGTCACTGGGCGCCAGGTTGCCGTGCTCGACCCGATCGCCGTGGAAGTGGGCTTCGCCCGCAATGCGTTGCTCGATGATGGTGACCGTCTTGTTTATCCCGCGCGGCCGTCCACCGTGGAAGTCCTCGGGGCAGTCGCGCAGCCCTGTCATGTGCCTTACCGCGCCCTGCAAGAAGTCCGTGCCTACGTGCGGGACTGCTCCATCCTCGATGACGCCGAGCGTGATTACCTGTGGCTGATCCAGCCCGACGGCCAGGTCAGGCGCGTGGGTGTGGCGGCATGGAATCGCGAGGATGGCATCGTGGCTGCTCCAGGCAGCAGGATCCTGGTGCCGATCAGGAACGACGACCTCGAGACGGCGACCCCAGAACTCAATCAACAACTGGCCGAGTTTCTCGCCACTCAACCCTTGGCTGAGGTGGCCCCTTGAAGTGCCCGTTGACGTTACGTTTTGCTGCTGTATTGCTCCTGCCCAGCGCCATGGTTCACGGTGAACCGCGTTATACACAAAGTGATTTTGGTGGCGTCGGTCTGTTACAGACCCCCACCGCGCGCATGGCCCCCGCGGGGGAGTTGAGCGCCACGGCCAGTCGTACCGATCCTTACACCCGCTATAGTTTTTCCCTGCAGCCATTCGATTGGCTAGAAGGCTCGTTTCGTTACACCGCGATCACCAACCGCAGGTACGGCACCGAAGAGTTGAGCGGTGATCAGAGCTTCAAAGACAAGGCCATCGACGTCAAGGCGCGGCTTTGGGAAGAAAGTCACTGGGCACCGCAGGTCGCCATCGGTGCCCGGGACATTGGCGGTACCGGGCTGTTTTCCAGCGAGTATTTCGTCGCCAACAAGCGTTATGGCGACCTGGATTTCAGCCTCGGCATTGCCTGGGGTTATCTGGGTAATCGAGGGGATTTCAGCAACCCGCTGGCGGTCTTCGGCAGCAAGTTCAACGACCGGCCAGAGAGCTCCGCGGTTGTCGCCAGGGCAGGGGACGTGAACACCAACGCGTATTTCAGAGGCCACCCTTCGTTGTTTGGCGGGGTTGCCTACCAAACGCCGTGGGCACCGCTGAGCCTGAAGATCGAGTACGAGGGCAACGATTACAAGAATGAGCCGCTGGACAACTCGATCAAGCAAGACCTGCCGATCAACATCGGCGTGGTCTACAAGCTCGCGGACAGTGTCGATCTGAGTGCTGGTTGGGAGCGTGGCAATACGGCGATGTTCGGTATCACCCTGCACACCAACTTTGTCAGCCGCAAGGCGCCGGTCAAGACGTACGACCCTCCTGCCGAGCCGTTGCCGGCGCAGGAGCCGTCGACCCCGGCTGACCAGGTCAACTGGGCCGATGTCTCCAACCGGCTGCAGCAAAATGCCGGCTACAAGGTGAAACGCATCACCCAACGTGGCTCCGAGCTGATGGTATATGGCGAGCAGTCTCGCTATTTTTATCCGTCCAAAGCCGTCGGGCGAGCCAGCCGGATTCTCGATAACAGCGTCAATCAGGACATCGACTGGTTCACCTTGGTGAATCAGCGTTATGACATGTCCATCGAGGAAACCAGCGTGCCGCGGGAAACGTTCCGCGCGGTCGTGAACAATGACCAGCCGCTGAAGGATCTGCACCGTACGACCGAGGTCAATCCGGCGACTGCGCACCGGGAAACCACGCTCTACACCCAGGCACTGGATCCGTTCAGTTACGGCCTCGGCCTAGGCTACAAACAGAATATCGGCGGACCCGACGGACTGCTCTATCAGTTCACCGCCGATGCCGACGCGGAGTACCGTTTCACCCGCAATACCTGGTGGAGCGGCTTGCTCAGCGTCAACCTGCTGAACAACTACGACAAGTTCACCTACGATGCGCCGAGCGGGCTGCCGCGAGTGCGTACTGATCTGCGCCAATACATGACCACCTCCGATGTGATGATGCCGACGTTCCAGTTCAACCATGCGGCGCAGATGGATCGGGATTGGTACGGCATGGTCTACGGCGGTTATCTGGAGTCCATGTATGCCGGTGTCGGCAGTGAAGTGCTGTATCGACCTACGGGGAAACGCTGGTCGGTGGGTGCAGACCTGAACTTCGTGCGTCAGCGGGACTATGATCAGGGCTTCGGCCTGCGTGACTACAAGACTGTGACGGGCCATGTCACCAGCTATACTGAACTGCCCAATGACATGCTTGCGGCGGTCAGCGTGGGGCGTTATCTGGCGCGGGACTGGGGCACCACCGTCGACTTGTCGCGGGTGTTCAAGAACGGCGTGAAGTTTGGCGCCTGGGTCACTCTGACCAGCGCGTCGAAGGAGGAGTATGGCGAGGGCAGCTTCGACAAAGGGATCTATGTTTCCATCCCGTTCGACGAGTTGATGAGTACCTCCACCATGCGTCGGGCCAACATCGTCTGGGCGCCACTGACCCGCGATGGCGGTGCGCGCCTGACCCGCGCCTACTCCCTGCAGACCATGACCGACGGACGTGACAGCGACCTGTTCTACAACAACTTCGAGAAAATTACCGAATGATCACGTGGCTCAAAGGCTTGGTCGAGTTGCCGTTCTGGCTCCGGGGCCTGGTCTTTGCCTCGGTGACCGTGATTCTGCTGTTCGCGGGTTTGCGCTCTCAGCCGATCCCGGAGCTGTTCGTCGAAGAGGACAAGCTCCATCACTGGATCGGCTTTCTGGTATTTGCGTGCAGTTGCCGCCTGGCCTTTCCCCATGTGAAATTTCGCTGGATCGCCGTGGGGTGTTTGCTCACTGGCGTGCTCATCGAGGCCATGCAAGGTTTGATGCCGCTGCGCACGGCTTCGCCCTACGACATGCTGGCAAATACTGTCGGCGTGTTGATGGGGTTATTGATTTCAAGGTACTGGGTGCGCTGAAAAGGCGCGAAGTACCAAGCAGTCTGTCGGCATGTTGTAACCGTTGATCCTCGCTATATCCCCCTCCTGCAACACCTCTCTTGCCAATGGCGCGAGCACGGTCGACCTGCTCGACCTGCTCGACACATTGAGCATCCATCCGCATTCATGCCAGTCAACCAAGTCGCAAATCTGTAGCAGCTGCCGAAGGCTGCGTTCGGCTGCGTAGCTGTCGTAAATTCAGAACTTGCGGTACGTCAGGCAGATCACGTCGGCCGGACTCACGCCTGCTTCGCAATCGAACGCAGCCTTTGGCAGCGGCTACAAAGAGTGCGTCATGGCTGAAATTGCGTAACTGACTGGCATTGAATCGGGATCAATGTGGAATGGGATATGAGGCGGTGGGGGCGGGGTGTTTGGGGCAGTCAGAAACCTGACTACCCCAGACTACAACCTTGTCAGCAATACGCTGAAGAATAGAAGGGATGAACGTCGCAGCGGTTAATAGATGTCCTTGGAAAAGAGCGTGAAGGGGGTCTTGATCAGGATCTTGATGTCGAGCCACAACGACCAATTGTTGATGTAGTTGAGGTCGATCTCCACACGCTTTTGCATCTTGTCGAGGGTCTCGGTTTCGCCACGGCAGCCGCTGATCTGGGCGAGCCCGGTGATGCCCGGTTTGATTCGATGGCGGGCCATGTAAGCCTGAATCTTTCCGGTGTAGTAGTCGTTATGGGCAATCGCATGCGGCCGTGGCCCGACCAGCGCCATATGGCCTTGCAGCACGTTGAAGAACTGCGGCAGTTCATCGATGGACGTGCGTCGTATGAAGCGGCCGACCGGAGTAATGCGCGGGTCTTCACGCCCGGCCTGGCGGACTTGATGATCGTCGTGCAGGCGCATGGAGCGGAACTTCCAGACCTTGATGATCTTGCCGTTCCAGCCATGGCGCTCCTGTTTGAAGATAATCGGGCCTGGGGAGGAGATCTTCACCGCGACAGCGATTATCAGAAGCAGCGGACTGAAGCCGATCAGCGCCAGGGCGGCGAGACTTCGGTCCAGCAGCGTTTTGCTCAGCGCCGCTGTCGGGTAACTGGTCAGCGGGCTTTCATTGAGGTGGATGGCGGGCTGGCCATCCAGTTCGCTGACCGAGTGATTGAGCAACGTCATGCTGCCCAGGTCGGGAACCCAGACCACATCGACATTCGAGTCGAGAAGGTCGATGTACAGCGCTTCGACCTGTTTGGCTTCGCTCAAGGGCAGTGCGATGTACAACCGCCGGACATCGTGCACCCGGATCAGCTCGCGCAGTTCCTGCAACTGACCCACGATTCTGTGGGCATTGACGTTGGTAGACAGTTCGTTGGGTTTTGAGCTGATCAGACCGACCAGCGGGGGAAACTCGGTTTTGGCCAGTTTGTCTGCCAGATTCACCGCCAGTTGGTCGGTGCCGATAATCAGGGTGTTGTTTTGGCTGTGCAATTGCCGATGGTAGTGCCTGGAAAAACTGTGCAAAGGCAGGTACAGCAAGGCCTGTACGCAATAACCGGCCATAGCCCAGACCAGGATGATCTCCCGGGAGAACAATTCGCTGGTTTTGCTGATAAAGCCGATGCTGGTCAGGCCGGTCAGCGTCAGCAGCCACCCCAGCAGCAGTCGACCCAGGCCGGAAAGGTAACCATGCTGTTTGTGATAAACCAGCAGCAGGGAGTAGGAAGGGACCGAACCCAGGAAAGTAAGCACTGCCAGCACACGGTAATGGGCCTCTATTTCTCCTGTCTGATAGAGCGCCAGAGCAAATAACAACGCATTGACCGACGTGATGGCAACTATCCATTGCCCCCAGAAAGTCAGTCCTTTGGATATGCTGTTTCGATTAATACGATTATGTACCATCGCGGTGTCCCTCGGGCCTGCGCCACGTTGTGTATCAGTCGACGGTTAATAAATGGCAGCCACGCACAAAGGCTGAGCGAACGCGGTTCAGTCAGAAGTTATTTTTATTATTAGAAGGGGATAACGCGGGCTTATGGCTGGCCGTCCTGGCGTTGTTTTCAAGTCAGCTGATACGGTTGTCTCAGTGTCAGGTTTTTATACTAGTACCTAAATCTTTGTGTGTGTCTGACGAATTATAACGGCCATACTTTCAGAGGCCTTGTTATAAAAGGTCGTGCTCTTTTGTTAGGAGGATATCGCTCAATCGTCTATATAATTGCAGCATTCGATAAACGTTTGTCGGGTAGGCGAGGGATGAAACGGATTGGGCGCCAAGGGAGAGTTTATGGCGATATGCAGTGCAAGGAGGCAGGTCATGGATGTGGGTGTATCAGGTGAGGAGGGAAATCGCATTTATTGTTATTGTTATTGCGACCTCGCTCAGTAAGCGACTCTTATCCTTTGTGCCAGGCAGTAGCCTCGGTTTCTAACCGAGCGGACCAGCCGTTCTCCATTGGCTGCCGTCTTGAACTTTTTCTGCAACCGGCTCAGGCACATTTCAAGGCCGCTATATTGTTCCGGGTCTTTATCGATGCGTAGAATAAGATCGTTTTTGCTGAGTACCCGCCGATCACTGAGGACCAGTTGGGTGAGCATTAACGACTCGGTACCGGTCAATGGAATAGTGATATCTTCTTTGACCAATGTTCGATCGTCAGCATTAAACCACCAGATATCAGGATTGCCCTGAGACTCTTTAACCCGACTGACTGCCGAGATGAACTCTTCGTCGGCTACCGGCTTCTTGAGAAAGCCATCAACACCGAAGTGCGAAAAGTGATGGAGTTCTGAAGGTTCAGAGTTGGGCGTTATGAGGATGATTTCCGCATCTTTTTGATTTTTACGGATGAAACTGACATCGCTTAGCGATATGTCCGCCTGGTCGAGCAGGATGTGCGTGAATCGACTCTTTCGGATACGTTCGCTGCTGAGTTTACCTGACTCGATTTCAAAAGATAAATACAGGCGTTGTGCGAGAAGCGATTCGATTGCTTGTCGTGCCAGTTGGTCTCGGGTGAAAATCAGAAAGCTGTTATTCGGCGTATTCACAATAAGGTTCCTTCCTAGTCTGGTGAAATTTTCAAGACTTAAATAAGCTCGGTCGGTGAGTAATACCTCCCCTGAAAAAAGTCGAAGGGCATGCTGCGGGCCAGTGTGTGTAGTGCTTTGTGCTCCACGCGGTCCGCCACGAATTTGATCTTGCTGTCGTGGATCATCCCGCTCAGGCAGTCGTAAGATCTGTTGAAAAAGTCCTGGCTGTTTTCGACCATGATGTCGAAATTGGATTTGGTCAGGTCCACTTTTATGTAATCGAACAGCGCCAGGCTGATCAGTTTTTCGGTGCTGTCGTCGCTCAAATCAAAGCCATCGAAAGCGATCTCGATCCCATTGTCTTTTAATAGGTGAATGTGATTGATAATAGTTCTTTTTTCTTTCAGGTTGAACGACAGGAACGAACTGCTGTTAATGCTGGGGATTAGCTGTTGCTCATGCTTTTTGAGTACCGCTTGAGCATCGTTCATTTCCTTGATTAGCGCTTTATCCAATAAGGCAGATTGATTCATGGTCACGAACAGTTTGTTTGGCGCCGGTGCGGAATGGGAAGGCGCGGCCTCAATCTGTGAGAGGGCACTCAATTGGATCCGAGTCAGGACTTCGTAATAAGTCGCCAGTGGATGATCGGAATGCAGTTGTTGATACCCCTTGTTCAGCGGTGCTTCCTGTTTGGTCGCTTTGGCATAAATTTCGCTGCCGAACAGTTCATCGTTTCGTTTCAGAATCGATTGCCTGAAGAATACCAATGCGAAGTTTTCGTGCACGATAGCTTGCCTGCTGGGCTCCATGACCTAGTCCTTTAAGAGTGAAAGTTTGTTTGATTGACTGATACGACTCCTCGAAGCAGTCGATAGCCATAACCACGAACACTGTGAATGATGTTAATGCCAAAGTGTTTTTTGATTTTATTTCGAAGCCGGCTTATGGATTTCTCCAAGACGCGTGAGTCGTAGAGTTTTATATTCAAACCCATGGATTCGGCCATACTATCATGGTGCAGGATATTGCCTTCTGCGTTAATAAGTGCATCCAGGGCTTTCATTTCCTGATAGGCCAGATCCAGTTTGTATTCATCGTTATATAAGTGCAGGCATGTTTGGTCCAGGGTCAACTTGACACTGGGTTGCCATTCAGGAGTTTCGAGCAACTCTGAGAGTAACCTGGCTTTTTCATCCTGATCGTTAGGTACATTGATGCAGTGGTCGGCTCCGGCCAGGTAGCATTCAATTTTAGCGTGCGGAGAGCGATAGTTGATTGCAACAATAATGGCCAGTTCTGTCGGATTCGTGCGTAACTTCTTGATCAGCGCCAGGCAGTCATTAAGTATCGAGGGGCTTTCAATATCGATCAGTACGGTATCGAGTGTTTGTGTTTCGATATCCAGGCTTGGCGGGTTTGGATAATCTAATGTATAAACATGTGTGAGATTGGGTACAAATAATTGTCGAAGTTTCTCTGTCGAGCGCCAAGTGCGCCCAATAGCGAGAATACCCCTCTGGCTATTTTCGATTTTGCTCTCAGTACTCATCATGTGAATTACTCATATGTGCTGGCGTTGCAATCTTAATACACAAAATACTGACGTTATCTGACTTTTTATAACATTTCCCGTCGTGAACACACGTCACTCCATCCTCGGTAGTTTTAGCTGATTCAATGACATAGGCAAATGCCGAGGCTTAGGCCCATTTGTTTTTGTGATATCGGGCTTAGTTGGTACGCCCCTTTCAGTCGGACTAGACTCTTTAGGTTGACTTTTCTATAAGCAATACAGGCGCGATGGCTAATTGCCCATCTGGCTGCAGAACGAAGCACAACTGAGGAAGTCTTGCGTATGAACTGTGCGGATGCCCGCATTTTTGAAAATTTGAGTTGATTTATAAGGATATTCCACTGTGTTCTAGGGTGATGTAGGTGCACGTTGGGGAGGCGATCAGTACAGCGACTGCCTCTTTTTAGGGCGAATGAGAGGAGGACTATATTAATTGAGTGTTTTGGCATTATATTCGTAATATTTGTGTCTGGGGGGATTCGTGATGTGTAGTAATTCTGTTTGGCTATTGAAAAAAAATTCCCAAAGTTGATATTAAAGCGCCAGTAAATTTATGTACTAACCGGGGGGAGCCCTGTCACTGATCCTTTTCGCAATTAATCATCCACGCCACACCAAACCGATCGACCAGCATCCCGAAACGAGCCGCCCAGAATGTCGCCTCCAGCGGCATTTGAATACTGCCGCCTTCCGCCAATGCAGCAAACACCCGCTCTGCCTCCGCCACACTGTCGACATTCAACGAAACCGAACAACCGCTCATGCCAGTGGTGGGGCGATCAGGTGTGGTGTCCGACCCCATGATTGCCTGGTCTGCGACCAGCAGGCGCGTATGAATGATCAGGTCATGGCAGTCCGTTGGAACATGGTCGCGAGCCGGAGTTTCGCCGAAGGTCATCATTACTTCTATCTGGCCTGGCAGGCTTTTGGCGTAGAACGTGAAGGCGGCCTTGCATTCACCGTTGAAGATCAAGTAGGGATTGATTTTCATGTTTTGCTCCCGATTATGGAGAGGGCACATCGGCTGGACGTTCAGGTTCGTCCTCGAATCCCGATGGGCATTGACTCCCCATATCAAAGCGCTAAAACGTAGCGAGTGAGGGTGTTTTTTTAGATGTTTTTACGATGGGCGTGGCCAGCTTTATCGCGTCCTGTCCCCGTAGAGTGGATGGCTCATTCCACGTACTGTAGAACCTGCCGCGCTCCTCTGACGTCCGCCACCGAGTCCATCGCCCTATGCCTGTCCTGACCCGTTTTGCCTCTTTGCTCGACCAGGCGAGACGTGCCTTGTTGCTGGTCTGGGGAACATCCCGTGGGCTGTTTCTGGGGTTGGTGCTGGCGACCCTGATTGCCGGTGTGTTGCCGGCGCTGGCGGCTTGGTTGGGGCAGCGGATTGTCGACGCCGTAGTCAACGCCATGCAGTTGCACACGCAGCAGGGCAGTGCGCCGTTATGGCCGGTTGTGCGATATGTGTTGTTCGAAGCGGGCGTGCTTGCATTGCTGTCCGGGACACAGCGCGCACTGTCGGTTCAGCAGTCGCTGTTGCGGGTGCAGTTGGGGCAGAAGGTCAATACGATGATACTGGAGAAGGCCCAGACGTTATCGTTGGTTCAGTTCGAGAATTCGGAGTTCTACGACAAGCTGGTACGGGTGCGGCGCGAGGCATCGACCCGGCCGCTGGCGCTGGTGATGAAGTCGCTGGGGCTGATCCAGAACCTGATCGTGTTGATCAGCTTCGGTGTCTTGCTGGTGCATTTTTCGCCGTGGGCGCTGGTGCTGCTGGTAGTTGGGGCGTTGCCGGTGTTCTTTGCCGAGGCGCACTTTTCCGGGGATGCCTTTCGCCTGTTCACGCGCCGGGCGCCGGAGAGTCGGCAGCAGAATTACATCGAGACGCTGCTCTCCCATGAGGGCTATATCAAAGAGGTAAAGCTGTTCGGCTTCGCGCCGCTGCTGTTGAAGCGTTATCGGGACACGTTTGCTCGTCTCTATGCCGAAGACCGGCGCCTGACGCTGCGTCGCGATGGCTGGGGTTTTGTACTGGGGCTGCTGGGCACCGCTGCGTTTTATCTGGCCTATGCCTGGGTCGTGGTCGATACCGTTCACGGCAACATCAGCCTTGGGCAAATGACCATGTACCTGGTGCTGTTCAAGCAGGGGCAGGCGGCCGTGAGCAGCAGCTTGAGCGCGATCAGTGGTCTCTACGAGGATGGCCTTTACCTGTCGAGCCTCTACGAGTATTTGGCCGAACCGGTTATTGCCGATAGCGGAAGTCTTACCGTGGGCGCGATGCCCGGCGATGGTTTGCGTTTCGAGAACGTTGGTTTCCGTTATCCGGGGGCGAGCCACGCCGCTTTGCAGGGCATCGATCTGCACCTGCTGCCGGGCCGCAGCGTCGCCCTGGTAGGGGAAAACGGTTCGGGGAAAACCACGCTGATCAAGTTGCTGACTCGGCTGTATCGCCCCGATCAGGGCCGTATTTTGCTGGACGGCAGCGATTTGCAGTCCTGGGACGAAGAGGCGCTGAGACGGCGCATCGGCGTGATCTTCCAGGACTACATTCGCTATCAGTTCTCCGTGGGCGAGAACATCGGTGTGGGCGATACGTTGGCGTTCAACGATCAAGCACGTTGGCAGCAAGCGGCCGCCGAGGGCATGGCTGCGCCCTTCATCGAGCGTCTGGATCGCGGTTACGCGACGCAGTTGGGCCGGTGGTTTGCCGGTGGGCAGGAGCTGTCCGGTGGGCAATGGCAAAAGATCGCCTTGTCTCGTGCCTACATGCGCCGCGACGCCGATATCCTGATTCTGGATGAGCCGACCTCAGCCCTGGACCCGGCGGCGGAAGCGGCGGTGTTCGAGCATTTCAGTCAACACACCGAAGGCCGCATGACGTTGCTGATTTCTCACCGCTTCTCCAGCGTGCGCAATGCCGACCACATCATCGTGCTGGACCAGGGGGCGATTCTTGAGCGAGGCGATCACGACAGCCTGGTCGCTGCGGGCGGGCGCTATGCGCAGTTGTTCAACGTGCAGGCTCGTGGTTATCGGTAGCGCCTCAATCCCCTGTGGGAGCGGGCTTGCTCGCGAAGGCGTCGGGTCAGCCAATATTAATGTTGAATGACACACCGCCTTCGCGAGCAAGCCCGCTCCCACAGGGAGGGCTTTAGTGCTCATCAGACTTTATGGCATCTTCGGCAACTCCTGCGGCCGTAAATCAAACACCAAAACCTCGGCATCCACGCCATTGCTCAAGGTCAGCACTTGCTCCTCACGCACCCGCACACCATCACCTTCCTGCAACTGCACGCCGTTCAACTCGACACTGCCACGCGCCACATGCACATAGGCGTAGCGATTGCTGGCCAGTTCCAGCGTGGCGCTTTCCTTGCCATCGATCAGGCCGGCATACACTCGCGCATCCTGCCGAACTTTCAGCGAACCGTTGGCCCCGTCAGGGGAGATGATCAGCTGCAAGCGCCCGCGTTTTTTCTGCGTGCTGAAGTGCTCTTGCTGGTAACGCGGTTTGGCGCCGCTGACCTCCGGCACGATCCAGATTTGCAGGAAGTGCACCGGGCGTGTTGTGGAGTGATTGTATTCACTGTGTGCAACGCCGCTGCCGGCGCTCATCAATTGCACATCGCCGGGACGGATCACCGAACCGGTGCCCAGGGTGTCCTTGTGTTCCAGAGCCCCTTCGAGCACATAGGAAAAAATCTCCATGTCGCGGTGCGGGTGCTGGCCAAAACCTTTGCCGGCCGCCACGCGGTCGTCGTTGATCACCAGCAGGTCGGAAAAACCCTGCTCCCGCGGGTTGCGGTAATTGGCGAAGGAGAAGGTATGGAATGACTTCAGCCAACCGTGATTGGCCGCGCCGCGATCCGAAGCTTTACGAAGGGTCAGCATGATGAAATCTCCTGTCAGGACATGAATTCGTCCGAGTGAGGAGAAGGTTAATGTTTACCGTTTGGTGCAATAAGTAGATGGAAATTGAAATACTGTCTCTTTCAAGTTGACAGTTTTTGACGCGAGTTCACGTATTCTTGTTGTTACATTTGGCCATAATGCTCAGCGCTGCTGACGCTATGTTCCTTCTTCTCTGATATCAGTGATGTCCAATCCATGAAAACCGTGGCAATGGTGCTGTTCCCCGACTTTCTTCTGCTCGACATGGCCGGTCCCATGGAGGTGTTTTCGATCGCCAATCGTTATCTGGATTCGGCGGACCGTTACGAGCTGTCGACCATCGGCACCGAGCCGGGTGCGCTGCGAGCCTCAAACGGCGTCAAGGTTCAGGCCGATTTGCACATCGATCAGGCGAACGAGCGCTATGACTTGTTACTGGTGCCAGGTGGGCCGGGAGCCTACAACGAAAAACATCCACCGCTGCTCGAATGGCTTCAGGGCGCCGTCAACCGCGCAAACTGTTATGGGTCGATCTGCACCGGCGCGTTCGTGCTCGGGCATGCCGGGTTGCTGGACGGTTATCGCGTGACCACTCACTGGCATTACACCGAACGCCTGATCAAAGGCTTTCCCAAGGCCACTGTCGAGACCGATCAGATTTTCGTGCAGGACCGCAATCTCATCACCTCCGGCGGTGTCACGGCTGGCATCGATCTGGCGCTCGCGGTGGTTGCCGAAGACCATGGCAAAAAAGTCGCTCAGGATGTCGCCAAGGTGTTGCTGGTGGTGATGAAACGCCAGGGCGGGCAGGCGCAGTTCAGCCCCTTGATGGCGGCGGTCGCGCCCCATGAAACGCCGATCACCCGGGTGCAGAACCATGTGCTCGAACACCTCGATGAAGCGTTCAGCATCGAACGCATGGCCAGTCTGGTGAACATGAGTGCGCGGCACTTCGCCCGGGTTTTCGCCCGGGAAGTGAACATGACACCGATGGAGTTTCTGCAAAGCGCGCGCATCGATTGCGCCAGGAATCTGCTGGAAACCAGCGACCTGCCGCTCAAGACCGTGGCCTATAAAAGTGGCTTTGGCAGTGTGCGGCATATGCGTTTTCTGTTCAGTGAAAAGCTCGGCCTGACCCCCACTCAATACCGCGAACAGTTCAGTTAGAGGGGCGTTGTCCGTCACGCGCACCGTGATGGCCGTGACGCTCCTCCCGTGGCCGTTGTACCGACACCCATGCCTGCCAAGATACCCGTGAACTCTTTGCCATGGAGGTGCGGGAACCTGGATGGATGGGCGCGATGGGTTTTGCGGTACCTTGAGCCGGGCCAGGTTTTCAGCGCATGAACGTGCATGAACAGCCTCAGAAGTATAAATAGCGATGCGGTGCTGCGGTTCGGGCCCTACGCGTTTCACCTGCGTCAGCGATTGATCCTGGAGGGTGATCGCTCACTGCGCATGGGCGGACGAGCCCTGGATATTTTGCAGGTGTTGGTCGAACGCGCCGGCTCAGTGGTGAGCAAGGAGTCCCTGATTGCTCACGTCTGGCCGACCTCGGTGGTGGAGGAAATCAACCTGCGCGTGCACATTGCCGCGCTGCGTCGGGCACTTGGCGATGGCCAGAACGGGCAGCGCTACATCGTCAATATTCCCCAGCGCGGCTACAGCTTCATCGCCCCGGTACAACGCGACCGGACAGGCACGCTGGTACCCGTCGAGACGGAGCACAAGCCTCAACACAATCTGCCTGCGCGGCTCACCCCGGTGACCGGTCGCGACTCGATCATCGGCAGTGTGGTCCGGCAGTTGCCGGTTCGACGTCTCATGACCCTGATGGGGCCCGCCGGCATTGGCAAAACTACCGTGGCGTTGCGCGTGGCCGAGTTGCTGTTGCAGCACTATCAGGATGGTGTCTGGAGGGTTGATCTGGCGGCCATCGATGACCCGGCGCAACTCGTCAAGCATCTGTCGCGCACGCTGGAACTGGATGTCGGCGGGACACTGCTGGGGCAACGGCATGCCTTGGTGGTGCTCGACAATTGCGATCACCTGCTCGAATGCTGTCGAGCAGTGGTGGATAATCTGCTGGCCTCGGCGCCACGGCTATCGATCCTGGCCACCAGTCGCGAACCACTGCAAGCGGCGGGGGAAACGCTGATGCGTTTACCGGCCCTGGCGGTGCCGCCAGCCTCAGCGATATACAGCGTGGCCGAGGCCATGGATTATTCGGCGGTGCAACTGTTGGTCAGCCGCGCCCGAGCCCGTCAGCAAGGGTTTACCCTGCGCCAACAGGATCTCAAGGCCGTGCGCGAAATCTGTCGGCGGCTCGACGGCTTGCCCTTGGCCATTGAACTGGCGGCGGCGCAGATCGATGCGTTGGCGCTGGTGGGGCTGCAAGCGCAACTTGGCAACTGTTTGCAGTTGTTGACTCAAGGCCGACGCACCGCTCTGCCACGGCATCAGAGTCTGAAAGCTGCCTTGGACTGGAGCTATGAACAGCTGAGCCCGTTGGAGCAGATCGTGTTGCAGCGGCTGGCGGTGTTCAAGATGGCGTTCACCCTGGATGCGGCGATTGGCGTGATCAGTGGCGCGATGCTGCTGCCCGCAAGCCTGGTCAACGTGGTGGAGAGTCTGGCGAATAAATCGCTGCTGTCGGTGGAGCAGGGTAACGGCGTGACCCGCTACCGTTTCCTCAATACCACGCGCGCCTACGCCCTGGAGAAGCTCGAACACAGCGGTTACTTGCGCGCCTTCGAACTGCGTTATGAACGCTACATCAGCCGGGCCCACTGGGCATCAATCGGGCAGGTCGCGCTGCAACTCGTCGAGTAACCGCCGGACTTTTGTCAGGTCCGGTGTGGCGAAGCCTTCGGTGAAACGCTGGTAAATCGGCGCCAGTAGCTCATGGGCTTGCCGGAAATGGCCCTGACGCTGCCACAACTGGGCCAGTGATGTCGCGCTGCGCAGTTCCCAGGCCAGCGCTCCCTGGGTTTTTGCTACGGCTAACGCCTTGAGCAGCACCGCCTCGGCCGCGCCGATGCTGCTCGGGCAATCTCCTGCCAGTAACGCGTCGGCCCGGGCCCGCAGAATCTCCGCCGTGCTCCAGCCCGCCGCGCCATTTTCGGCCCGTTCCAGCAACGCATCATCGATGAAACGGCTGTCCAGTGTGACCATGATTTCCTTGATCAACCCGGTGTCTGGTCGCGGGGACGCGGGCATCTGGGCAACGTCGATCACCTGCGCGTAATGTTTGGCCCACGTGTAGAACAGCAGCACCGAGTGTTTCTTCGCCTGCTCAAGCAGCAGGTTCAGGAGCTCGCGGGCGACCGGGGTGTCGCCGTTGTAATGAGCGATCAGGCAACCGGCCAGCGCCAGGGTATAGCAGATGGACGTGCCATGATTGATCTGCATCGCGATGTCGAGCGCCTGTCGTGCAGTGCGCCAGGCTTTTTCCGGGTGTCCTTGCAACCAGAGAATGCGCGCCAGAATCGTCAGGGCTGCGACGCTCTGATCGTAATGCACACCAAAGCAGTAGCTGAAGCGGTTGAGGTGACCGCTCTGGGCCAGGCATTGAATGACCTGTTCGACATTCTCCCGCGCCAGAGGCTGATCCCCGGCAAAGTGCAGGGCCAGAACCCGCAAGCGTTGGGTGCTGAGGGCCAACACCGCGTCACCGTGCAACCCCAACCGCTCGAATTGTCGGCTCTGCTCCAGGGCCTGTTGGTAGTGGCCGCAACTGAGATCAACCGCCAAGTGCCCGGAAATCGCTTTGAGCTGACCGGCCACATCGTTGCAGCGTTCAGCCAGGTGTTTGGCGCTGACGAACGCTTCGACCGCTTCGGCGCTACTGCCCAGGGTGTGGTAGCAGGAGCTGCCGAGGGCAAGCTTGAGGGTTATGGTCACACGCGGGCAGGGCTGATGCGTCGCTTCGAGCAAGGCCAACGCTTTGCGCACATACACGCCGTGCTCCTTGAGCAGCGACAGTTCCTGCCAGAGCGGCGTCGAGGTCGCGGCGAGACGGATCGCCAAGGGCTGTGGTCCTTGAGCGTTCAAGCCCCAATCGAGTGCAGAACGAATATCTCCCAGGCTGCGGGCGTAACGCTCGGTCCAGCGCTCGCTCGAGATCTGCTCCCAGTCGTTCTGGGCTTGCTGCATCAACACGAGGCAGCGTTCGGCATGGCGCTGGCGGGTATCCGGCAGTTCTTGGGCCTGGGCGAGTTTTTCCAGTGCATAGCCACGTGTGGTGTCGAGCAGACGGTAGAACACTTCTTCGTCGCCGACTTCCACGTTCAGCAATGACTTTGCGACCAATTGGGTGATCGAGGAAAACACCATCCCGGGCTCGATGTGCTGGCCGACAATCACGGCGGCGGCAGATTCCAGCGTGAAACCGCCCCGGAACAGGCTCAATCGACGCAGGCAGGTTTGCTCGCAGGCGCTGAGCAGTTCAAAGCTCCAATCCAGTGTCGCGCGCAGGGTTTGATGGCGGCCAAAATTCGTTTGGCAGCCTTGGGTGAGCAGGCGAAAGCTGCCTTGCAGTTGCGACAGCAACCCACTCAATCCCAGGCTGCCCACTTGCGCTGCCGCCAGTTCGATGGCCAGCGGTATGCCGTCCAGCCGCCGGCAGATTTCAATCGCCAGCGGCAGTTCGGCTTCGCTCAGTTCGAAGCAGTCGTGGCTGGCCATCGCCCGCTCGACAAATAACTGCAGCGCCGAAAACGTCAGGGCCTGGGCGCGGTCGAGCACGGCGATGGGCGGCGGGCAGTCCAGTGATTCCAGGCGCTGCACGAACTCACCTTCGGCCCGCAGGCTCTCGCGGCTGGTGGCCAGAATATGCACCTGGGGCGCCGCGCGCAGGATGCTTTCGCTGAGTAACGCAATGGCGTCGATTAGGTGTTCGCAATTGTCGATGACTAGCAGCATCTGCCGTTCGCGCAGGAGCCTGGCGAGACCGTTCATGGGTTCGGCGTCGTGCAAGGACAAATTTAGCAGCGCTGCCAGGTGCGTGGTGATCATTGAAGGGTCGTTGATCGGTGCCAGGTCCAGCAGGCGAATGCCGTCTCGGTAGCGGCCGATCAATTGTTCGGCAACGCGCAGTGCCACCGTGGTCTTGCCGATTCCGCCGGGGCCCACGAGGGTGATGAAACGCTGCCGCGCCAGTTGCGCCATCAGGCTGTCGACCAGAGCCTGGCGGCCGATCATGCGGGTCCGACGGATCGGCAGGTTATGCCGGCTCGGTCCATTTGCGGCGCTTTTCGGGCTTTGCTCGACGTGCTCCACAGAGAACGGCGCGACAAAACTGTACCCGCGCTGGGCAACGGTGACGATGTAGCGCTGGCCGGCCTGACCGTCACCGAGGGCTTTGCGCAGCGCCGCCATGTGCACCCTCAGGTTGATGTCTTCCACCACGCTTTTGGGCCAGACCCGAGCGATCAGTTGCTGCTTGCTCACCACCTGCCCGGCGTGTTCCAGCAGGATCAACAGAATGTCCATGGCGCGCCGACCCAGGCGCAAGGGCTGGTCGGCCTCCATCACCAGGCGTTGTCCGGGGTAGATCCGGTAAGGGCCGAAATGGATGGCCTGTTCGGGAGAAAGGGTCAACGGGTCACTCCTGCTTGCAGCCGTCTATCACGCGGTATCCGGGCATATTCCTCAGGTTTTTTCGGCAGCGCAACGCAGCGTTGAGCACCTGGTGGCAGCGCGTATCGGTCGCTGCATTCAGGCCAGTGCCGGCCGGTCCCGTATTTATTGGGCGCGATGCCGCTGAAGGCGCAGCGAAATCCATTGGCGCACCATTGAAAATTAACAACGTTTAACTCGTCCTGCATCCGGTCTACGCTCAAAAATCCATCCCTTCAAGTTCAACCGAAGGCACTGACCTTCTTGCAACAAAAAGCGTGCCGAAAAAAGGATGAACACTTCTGGAGGAACCGGAATGAGCAACGTGGTGGTGGTCTATCACAGTGGCTACGGGCACACCCGGGTCATGGCCGAAGCCGTGGGCCAGGGTGTGGAACGGCACCTGGGCAGCACCTGTCGGCTGATTCCGGTCGAGGAAGTGGATGAGCACTGGGAACGTTTGCACCGTGCTGATGCAATCATCTTTGGCGCCCCGACTTACATGGGCAGTGCCTCGTCGGCCTTCAAGGGTTTCATGGAAGCCACCGCATCGTTTTACCTGGCCCAGCCCTGGCGCGACAAACTCGCCGCCGGGTTTACCAATTCCGGCTGCCTGTGCGGCGACAAGCTCAACACCTTGCTGCAGATGACCGTGTTCGCCGCCCAGCACTCGATGATCTGGGTCGGCCTCGACCTGCTGCCGGCGCGCAGCAGCATGGGCCTGTTCGATGGGCAGTTGAATCGGCTCGGCAGTTCGCTGGGAGCCATGGCGCAGTCGAACGTCGAACAATCTCCCGACCTTGCACCGCCGCCCGAAGACCGCCGCACCGCCGCGCATCTAGGCGAGCGGGTGGCACGCCTGGCCGAACGAATGGCCCGCACCTCTTATTAACCGCCGCAAAATCCATGCATGAGGAGACATCACCATGAGTACCTTTACCACTCGAGACGGTACCGAGATTTACTACAAGGACTGGGGCACCGGTCAGCCGATCGTCTTCAGCCACGGTTGGCCATTGAACGCCGACAGCTGGGAGTCACAGATGATCTTCCTGGCTTCCAAAGGCTACCGGGTCATTGCCCATGATCGCCGTGGTCACGGTCGTTCGAGCCAGCCATGGTTCGGCAATGAAATGGACACTTACGCCGATGACCTGGCGCAACTGATCGAGCATCTGGATCTGCAAAACGCCGTGCTGTTCGGCTTCTCCACCGGCGGTGGCGAAGTGGCGCGCTACATCGGTCGCCACGGCACCGGTCGGGTGGCCAAGGCCGGGCTGATTTCCTCGGTGCCGCCGTTGATGCTCAAGACCGAGACCAACCCCGGCGGCTTGCCGCTGGAAGTGTTCGATGGTATTCGTCAGGCGTCCCTGGTCGACCGTTCGCAGCTGTACAAGGATCTGGCCAGCGGTCCGTTCTTTGGCTTCAATCGCCCAGGTGCCAAGCCGTCCCAAGGCATGATCGACTGGTTCTGGCTGCAGGGCATGATGTCCGGCCACAAGAACGCGTATGACTGCATCAAGGCGTTCTCCGAAACCGACTTTACCGAAGACCTGAAGAAGTTCGACGTGCCGACCCTGGTGGTGCATGGCGACGACGACCAGGTCGTGCCGATCGAAGCCGCCGGCATCGCCGCGGCGAAACTGGTCAAGGGCTCCACATTGAAAGTCTACCCGGGAGCACCCCACGGCCTGACCGACACCCACAAGGATCAACTCAACGAAGATCTGCTGGCGTTCATCAAGGGCTGATCGAGATCAAAAGATCGCAGGCTGCGCCAGCGCCTACAGGGTTAAGTGAACTCCTGTAGGCGCTGGCGAAGGCTGCGATCTTTTGCTGTTGAGAGAGGGCAGAGCGCGCACGGTCCGACACCGCCAGGCAAACGGAGAAACGCCTTCGCTGCGGGTGAAGATATGGGAAAAATGAGCCTGATCGCAGAAGCCGCATTCCAGGCTGATTTGCGTCAGGGTCAGGTCGGTGTTCTGGATCAACTGCTTGGCCCGGGCGATGCGTTCCCGGCGAATCCAGTCCTGCGGCGAGAGGCCGGTGCTGCACTTGAACGCACGGGAAAAATGACTGCGCGACAGGGCGCACGCCCGTGCCAGTTCAGTCACTTCCAGGGTTTCACCGAGGTGATCGAGGATCAACTGCTTGGCCAGATTTTCACGCCAGGGGCTGAGCCCGCCAGTGGGTTTTTTTCGCGTTTCAGTGGAGGACGCGCTGATCGCGTTTTGCTGAAAGTGAGCCATGGCCAATGTCCGTGTCGGAGGGCGCGCGCGGGTGCGCTGCACGGTAAGTCAGCACGTTCCCTCTGAAAAAAAGGTCTGCGCAGAGGGCTTCATTCTTGGTCGCGGGAGCTTTGGCTTGCGAGTTAAACGTTGTTAATTCCGCGGTCAGGCCAAGCGTGAAAAAGCCTCAACTGAGCACATCGCTGCAATCGCGCCAACGCAGGGCCGTGCAAGATTGACGACGTGTAGCGGCCTGGACAGGGCCGAATTTTCTGGCTCGATCAAGGGTGATCTCATGAAGCATTCCCACGTTTGCATGCTTGGCGGACTTGGCTTGGCATTGGCGGTGATGTCTGGCACCAGCCTGGCCCAGGCACCGGCTCAGGTGAACACTCAGGTGCCCGGTTATTACCGGCTCGCGGTGGGCGACTACGAGGTGACGGCGTTGTTTGATGGCTACAACGACCTGTCGCCCAAACTGCTCGACGGTCTGACTCAAAACCAGATCCGCGCGTTACTGGCTCGTCGTTCGATTGAAACACCGGGGGTGCAAACCGCCTTCAATGCGTTTCTGGTGAACACCGGCAAACAATTGATCCTGGTGGATACCGGGGCGGGGCAGTGCATCGGTGCCACGGCGGGTCAGCTGTCGGCGAACATCAAAGCCGCCGGTTATCAGCCAGAACAGGTCGATACCATCCTGCTCACGCACTTGCATCTGGATCATGTGTGCGGGTTGGTGGACGGGCAGCAAAAACCGGTGTTCGCCAATGCAACGGTCTATGCGGCCAAGGCCGAAGCCGATTACTGGCTTGACCCTCAGGCGATGGTCAAGGCGCCGGCCGGTGCCAAGGAGTTTTTCAAGATCGCTCAGGACTCCACCGCGCCGTATATCGCGGCCGGCCGTTTCAAGACCTTTGCTGCCGGGCAGTCGCCAGTGCCGGGCGTTGTCGATGCCGAGCTGGAGGCCGGGCACACACCGGGCAGTACCACGTATCGGTTCAACTCCCAAGGCCAGAGTATTCTGTTCATGGGCGATCTGGTGCATAACCTGGCGGTGCAGTTCGAGCATCCCGAGGTATCGATTCGTTTCGACGTCGACAGCCAACAAGCGATCAAGAGTCGCGCCAAAGTTTTCAGCGATGCGGCGGCCAGCAAGATCTGGGTCACGGCGGCGCATTTGCCGTTTCCGGGTGTCGGCCATATCACCGCAGTGGACAAGCATTTCCAGTGGGTACCCATCGAGTACGGGCCTTACAAACGAGCGGCGAAAGTGCCGATGATCGAGTAAAGTCCGACAGACTCGCGCCTGGCTGAACACCAAAGGAACCCTGCCCATGAACCGTAACGATCTGCGCCGCGTCGACATGAACTTGCTGGTGATTTTCGAAGCCCTGATGTTCGAAAAGAACCTGACCCGTGTCGCCGAAAAACTCTTCATGGGCCAACCCGCGGTGAGCGCCGCACTGGGGCGGTTGCGTGATTTGTTCGACGATCCGTTGTTGCTGCGCAACGGTCGCGGGATGGAGCCGACGGCACGGGCGTTGGCGATTCTCAAGGAGCTGCAACCGGCGATGGACACCATCTCGGGGGCGGTCAGCCGTGCCAAGGAGTTCGACCCGACGACCAGCTGCGATGTATTTCGCATCGGGCTGTCGGACGATGCCGAGTTTGGTCTGTTTCCTCCGTTGCTCCGGCAACTGCAAGAAGAGGCGCCGGGAATCGTGGTCGTGGTGCGCCGAGCCAATTATCTGCTGATGCCGGCATTGCTGGCCTCCGGCGAAATCTCGGTAGGCGTCAGCTACACCACCGATCTGCCGGCCAACGCCAAACGCAAGAAGCTGCGCGACATCCCCTGCAAAGTACTGCGCGGCGACAACCGGCCAGAACCACTGACCCTGGACGATTACTGTGCGCGGCCCCATGCGATGGTGTCGTTTTCCGGTGACCTGACCGGCAACATCGATGTGGATTTGGCCAAGGTCGGGCGCACGCGACGCGTTGTACTTGGGGTGCCGCAATTCAGTGGGTTACGCGCGTTGCTCGCCGGCACCGAGATGATCGCCACTGTCCCCGATTACGCGGCCTGCGCGTTGGTTGAGGGATGCGCCTTGCGCGCCGAAGATCCACCGTTTCCCATCGATGCTGCGCAATTGTCGATGGCCTGGAGCGGGGTGCACGACAATGATCCGGCGGAGCGCTGGTTAAGGTCGCGGATCAGTCAGTTCATGTCGGTGGCGCTGGATATTCCGGTGGTTTAAGGCTGCAAATACAGGTCTCAAAACGCCGCAGGCCCTGTGGGAGCGGGCTTGCCCGCGATGGCGTCGGGTCAGTCGACATCACTGTTGAATGACACACCCTATTCGCGAGCAAGCCCGCTCCCACAGGGGAATGTGTGTTGATTCGACGGCTGTGTTTAATAGTGTTTAGCGTTACTTCCTGAAAGCTACAGATCCTTGCGCCGTTGCCTACGACTACGCCAGAATCCGCCGGCTTGTGCGCTTTGGGTTTGGTCTTTATCGTTTCCGCATCGCTGCCAATCAGCGATCGGGTTTAGCGACTCGGACTAATCAAAGTGCATCAGTGCCAGACTTTATTGCCGACTTTTGACGTCTGCAATTGCGTTATGGTGGCTGTATGCGGGAGACCCTCGGGTCTACCGGGTGCCTTTGACCGGTTCGCTAACCTGCATACAGTCGCCACCCTCATTTGTTTAGCGACAGGTTCTGGTGGTGCTATTGTCCAAAGGAGATTCACTATGTTCAAACCAACACCGAACCCGCCGCAAACCGATCCAACATCCCCCTACGATCCCCTCGATCCCAAAAAACTCAACGAAGCCGCCGAGCGTGCTCTCGATCACTACCTCAAACCGTCCGCCTCCAAGACTGCGCGCAAACCGAGCACGATTTATACCGTTGCCCCAGGCATCGACATCGAAGAGCTACTGGCCAATGCCAGCGAATCCTTTGCCTCGGCCAAGGTGATCGCCAGTGACTGTGCCGGGTTTCTGGAGGGGCCGCAGCGCAATACGATACTGGGCGTCGCGCAGCTCATCATGCTGGGTGAACTGGCTGTGAGTCGGGCGCTGGATAGTCTGGAATTGAAGGCAGCCCCGGCCGTCTGACCGGATTCAATACGAAACGGCCTTCGGGCCGTTTTTTGTGCCTGAGCAGTAGTGAACACGCACAAAACCCTGTGGGAGCGGGCTTGCTCGCGAAGACGGCGGCACAGTAAACATTGATGTTGCCTGACCCACCGCTTTCGCGAGCAAGCCCGCTCCCACAGGGTTTTGTGTCGTTTGGGCGTTCAATGCACTCGCAAAGAGAGCACGTACATTCAATTTTTCCCCACCCCTTGGCGGCACTATTCAGGCCAGTGATTGAACAAGGGTGAGCCATGAACGCTTCGCAACGGGATGAACAGGCGCGGGATGTCGGGCTGCTGTTTTTGCGGGTCAGTGGCGGTCTGTTTCTGCTGTGGGTTCACGGCTTGCCCAAGCTGCTGGACTTCAGTGCGCAGCTGCAACTGATCGAAGATCCTTTCCACCTTGGTGCCCACCTCACCCTGAGCTTGGCGATTTTCGCCGAAGTACTGTGCCCGTTGCTGATTGTCGCCGGTGTGCTGGCGCGGCTGGCGTGCTTGCCTATTCTGTTTGTGCTGCTGGTGGCGCTGTTGATTGTGCATCCGCAATGGAGTGTGGCCGAAGGGCAGTTTGGCTGGCTGCTGTTGATCCTTTTCACCAGCATCTTCATCGCCGGGCCCGGTCGGCTGGCGCTCAATATCCGTTTCGCCGGAGCCTTCCGTTATGCCTGATTCCAATCGATTCGAAGAAGTCGTGACCCTGATCGTCAAGCACCGGATCAAGGCCGGTTTTGAAGTCCCTTATGAGGCCTGGCTGCGCAACATCGTCAGTGTCGCGGGGCAGAGCGACGGGCATTTGGGCGTGGATGTGATTCGCGGCAAGAACGGTGGCCTTCACATGTTCACCTGCGTGCTGCGTTTTTGCTCGACCGAGGCAATGCAGCGCTGGCTCGACTCGCCGCAACGCCAGGCACTGGTCGACGAAGCCGCGCCGATGCTGGCCGACGGCGACCAGACCGAGGTCAACCCGGTCAATGAATTCTGGTTCTCACCGCTGGCTGAGGCTGGTTTGCCACCGCCGCGCTGGAAGCAGGCCGTGGTGACGTTGTTGGTGATCCTGCCGCACACCTTGCTGGTGCCGCTGCTCTGGGGGCCGCTGTTGCAGCTCAATGCCTTCCTGTCCAACTACGTGGTCGCCACTTTCCTGATCACCCTGACCATTGTGCTGTCGGTGGTGTACGTCTTTATGCCGCTGGCCACGCGCCTGTTCGCGCCGTGGCTGGAAGCCGGCCGGTCCCATTCCACACAGCCTTAAGGAAACGCGATGAACGCCGATCTGATTCTGTTCAATGGCCAGTTTCATACCGTTGACCGGGAAAAACCCCTCGCCAGTGCCGTGGCGATCAGCGACGGCCGTTTCGTCGCGGTCGGCACCGATGCCGAAGCCATGGCCCTGCGCGGTTCGGGCACCCAAGTCATCGACCTCAAGGGCCGTTGCGTCATCCCCGGCCTCAACGACTCGCACCTGCACCTGATCCGCGGTGGTTTGAACTACAACCTCGAATTGCGCTGGGAAGGTGTGCCGTCCCTGGCTGATGCCTTGCGCATGCTCAAGGATCAGGCCGACCGCACGCCGACGCCGCAGTGGGTTCGGGTGGTAGGTGGCTGGAACGAATTTCAGTTTGCCGAAAAACGCATGCCGACCCTGGAAGAACTCAACCAGGCCGCCCCCGATACGCCGGTGTTCGTGCTGCATTTGTACGACCGCGCCTTGCTCAACCGCGCCGCATTGCGCGTCGCCGGTTACACCCGCAACACACCGAACCCGCCGGGCGGTGAGATTGTGCGCGATGCCAACGGTGAGCCGACCGGCATGCTGGTGGCGCGGCCGAACGCGATGATTCTGTACTCGACCCTGGCCAAAGGGCCGAAGTTGCCGCTGGAATATCAAGTCAACTCGACCCGCCAGTTCATGCGCGAACTCAACCGCCTCGGCCTGACCAGTGCCATCGATGCCGGCGGTGGTTTCCAGAATTACCCGGACGACTACGCGGTGATCGAGCAGTTGGCCAAGGACCAGCAACTGACCATCCGCATCGCCTACAACCTGTTCACCCAGAAGCCCAAGGAAGAACTCACCGATTTCAAGAACTGGACCGGCAGCGTCAAGCTGCATCAGGGCGACGACTTCCTGCGGCACAACGGCGCCGGGGAAATGCTGGTGTTCTCGGCGGCGGATTTCGAAGACTTCCTCGAACCGCGTCCGGACTTGCCGCAAACCATGGAAGACGAACTGGAACCGGTAGTCCGCCACCTCGTCGAGCAGCGCTGGCCATTCCGTTTGCATGCGACCTACAACGAATCCATCAGCCGCATGCTCGACGTATTCGAGAAGGTCAACCGCGACATTCCCTTCAATGGTTTGCCATGGTTCTTCGACCACGCCGAAACCATCACCCCGCAGAACATCGAGCGGGTGAGGGCGCTGGGCGGTGGTATCGCGATTCAGGATCGCATGGCGTTCCAGGGCGAGTACTTCGTCGAGCGTTACGGCGCCAAGGCCGCCGAAGCCACGCCGCCGATTAAGCGCATGTTGGCAGAAGGTGTACCGGTTGGCGCCGGCACTGACGCCACGCGGGTGTCCAGCTATAACCCGTGGACCTCGCTGTACTGGATGGTCAGCGGGCGCACGGTGGGTGGCCTGGCGCTATACGAGGAAGGCTTGACGCGCCAGACCGCGCTGGAACTGTTCACCCATGGCAGTGCCTGGTTTTCGTCCGAACAGGGCAAGAAAGGCCAGATCAAGGTCGGTCAACTGGCTGACGTGGCGGCATTGAGCGCGGACTTTTTCAGTGTCGAGGAAGAGGCCATCAAGTGGATCGAGTCGGTGTTGACCGTAGTCGGCGGCAAGGTGGTGTACGCCGCCGGCGACTTCGAAAAACTGGGGCCTCCCAGCGTGCCGGTGCTGCCGGACTGGTCACCGGTGGCGAAGGTTCCGGGGCACTGGCGGCCGAACGCGCCGATGCAGGCGCAAGTTCACCAGTGCAGCGGCCCGTGCGCCGTGCATACCCACAGCCATGAGAAGGCCCGTATGTCGAACGTGCCGGTGAGTGACTTCGCCGGTTTCTGGGGCGCCTTCGGCTGTTCCTGCTTCGCGTTCTGAGTTTTGCAACAAGACGTCGGCCATCGTGGTCGACGCTTCACCTCATCACCATCCGAGGAGTTTCACATGAGCAACGTTCCTTACAAACGACTGAACAAAGACGACGCCGTTGTGCTGCTGGTCGATCACCAGACCGGCCTGATCTCGTTGGTGCAGGATTTCTCGCCCAACGAATTCAAGAACAACGTGTTGGCCTTGGGCGACATCGCCAAGTTCTTCGACCTGCCAACCATCCTCACCACCAGTTTCGACAGCGGTCCGAACGGCCCGATCGTGCCGGAACTCAAGGAGCAGTTCCCGCACGCTCCGTTTATTGCGCGCCCGGGCCAGATCAACGCCTGGGACAATGAAGACTTCGTCAAAGCCGTGAAGGCCACTGGCCGCAAGCAACTGATCATTGCCGGTGTAGTGACTGACGTGTGTGTGGCATTCCCGACCCTGTCGGCGCTGGCTGAAGGTTTTGAGGTGTTCGTGGTGACCGACGCTTCCGGCACCTTCAACACCACCGTGCAACAAGCTTCCTGGGCGCGCATGGCGGCGGCCGGTGCACAACTGATGAACTGGTTCTCGGTGGCGTGCGAGTTGCAGGGCGACTGGCGCAACGACATGGAAGGCCTGGCCAACCTGCTATCGCAGCGCATTCCGAACTACCGCAACCTGATCAACAGCTACACGACGTTCACAGCGAAGTAAGGGGTACGGCTGCCGGTTTCGGTCGGCAGCTTTAAAAGATCGCAGGCTTCGCCAGCTCCTACATGATGGTATGCACCGCCATCGACCGGGCGGTACACAATTCCCCCGTAGGAGCTGGCGAAGCCTGCGATCTTTTGATCTTTAGAATTTGGGGCGCCGGAAACGCAAAAAGCAGTTATAAAGCGTTTTACTGTCCACCAGAGCGCGACAATGAACCCGTTCGAGGATATGCGTATTTTTTGCCAGGTCATGGACTCTGGCAGCTTCACTGCGGCGGCCGATCAATTAGGGTTGTCCAAGCAGTTCGTCAGCCGCCGCCTGATGCAACTGGAAGAGCGCCTCGGCGTGCGCCTGCTCAACCGTTCGACCCGGCGGTTGGACGTCACGCCACTGGGGCAGAGTTATTACGAATCGGCCCTGCGCCTGCTCAGCGAAGTCGAGCAAGTGGAGCAGGGCATCGCCGGCCAGACCACCGAGCCTCGTGGCACCATTCGCTTGAGCGCGCCGCTGTCATTTGCGGTCGCACATCTGGGCAGTCTGCTGCCGGTATTTTTGCAGCGTTATCGCGAGGTCACCGTGGAAGTCGACCTGAGCGATCGGCCAGTGGACTTGCTCGGCGAGAGCTACGATCTGGCATTGCGCATCGGCGTGCTGGAAGACTCGACACTGATCGCCCGACGCCTCGCCTCCATCGAGCGGGTGTACTGCGCCAGTCCGGCGTATCTGGCCGAGCGCGGCATGCCCCTTAAACCCGAGGATGTGCATACCCACGATTGCCTTCCTTACGGCCACGGTCGTCAGGTGCAATGGCGTTTCGAGGGACGGGGCAAGCCGCTGAGCGTTAACGTCACTGGGCGGATGCGGGTCAACAATGGTGAGTTGCTCAAGGATGCGGCCATCGCCGGCATGGGAATCACGTACCTGCCGACCTTCATCGTCGGTTCGGCCCTGGAGGACGGCCGACTCGTGCCGGTGCTGGATGATTGGCGCCCCGGGCCGCTGACCTTGTCGGCCGTCTACCCGCAACATCGCCAGAGTTCGCGACCGGTGCAGGCGTTGATCGAGTTCTTGCGTGAGCGGTTGAATCAACGCGAAGAGGGTTCGCACCACCGGTGATTACAAGATCACAACAAACCCCTGATGTGGTTTTTCCTGATGCTGATCTAGACTCGTGCCGGCTAATCAAAGGCCCGAATTCTGGAGCGTGCAATGGAAATGCCGACAAAAGAAAAAGCCATCGCCAGCAATCGCGATGCGTGGAATGACTCCGCCCCACACCACAAAGACACCCCTGAGTGGCAGGCCTGTTTGAGTGCTGTGAGCCAAGGCGATTTTTCCTGCCTGGATGACACCCTCAGCGGGTTGCTTCAACAGGTCGGCGTCGATGGCAAGGATGTGGTGCAACTGGGCTGCAACAATGGACGCGAAAGTCTTTCGCTGTTTGCGCTGGGTGCCCGTCGTGTCGTGGGCGTCGACCAGTCGCAGGCCTTTCTCGATCAGGCCCGGGAACTGGCATCTCGTTCGCCCCATGAGCCCGAATTCATCGAGGCTGACATCCATCACCTGCCGACTGAACTGCACCAGCGCTTCGACGTGGCACTGATCACCATCGGTGTATTGAACTGGATGCCGGACATCTCCGAATTCTTGCGCCATGCCGCGCAAACCCTCAAGCCCGGCGGTGCGCTTGTGGTGTACGAAACCCACCCGTTCCTGGAAATGTTCGACCCCGAATCAGCGGATCCCTATCGCCCGGACAGCTCGTATTTTCGCAGCGAACCTTTCGTCCAGAGCCAGCCGATCGTCTACGAAGGCAAAGTCGAACAGCCGGCCTCAGCGTCTTACTGGTTCGTCCACACCCTGGGCGCCATCTTCACCGGTGCCGTTGAGGCGGGGTTGCAGATCAGCCACTTCAAGGAATACCCGCATTCCAACCGCGAAGAACTCTACGATCGGTATCAGCAGCAAAAGGCGCAGTTGCCGTTGTGTTACACGTTGGTGGCGGTGAAGCGCTGAGTTTCGGATCTGAAAAATGAGTTGCACTGACTGACGCTATCGCGGGCAAGCCCGCTCCCACAGTGATCGCTGTCGTTCACAAATCCTTTGGTCAAAGCAGATACCTGTGGGAGCGGGCTTGCCCGCGATGGCGGCGACACGGTCCGCAGTCAAGCAACAACCATCGCTCCCACCAGCCAAAATCACGCCTGCGCCGCAGTCGTCGTCGGCTGCGCAGGTTTGCGCAACTCAGTCAGCCGCGAACCGCTGTAATAGGTTTCGCGGAAGAAGCGAAAGCGGCCGAACAGGTCGTAGACGTGGGTGATGCGCCCCTGTTCCTGGTAGTCCATGCGGATGTGCATTTTCATGGCCTGGATGTTGCGGGTATCGCAAACATCCACGATCTTGTTGCACCCTTTGGCCCGCATCGCATTCCAGAGATTGAACTGGGCGTCCACCGACAGACTGGTGCCAAAGTATTGAGGGATCATTTCACCGCCGAACTCGAAAAATTCACCGGGATTGACCCGGAACCAGCAGCCGTAATAGTGCCGGTCAAAGTAGTCCCTGGCGCTGCCCCAGATAAATCCGATGGCATCACCTTCCTCGTCCACGTACATGTGCCCGGTATGACCCTCGGCGGCGATTTCGGCCATGGCCTTGACGCGGTTACCGTAATACTTGGTGAAAGCCGTGGCGTTTTCCGGGGTGATGATGACCAGGCGCAAGCCTGTGTAGGGTCGCAGATTGTGCGGTGCCACCGGGGTAACCAGATCGCGCCCCAACCACAACAGCTCTCGGTGGAAGAACACATAGCGCTTCCAGAGCGTCTGGAGCGTGTGGAGCAGGCCCTTTTGTTTGATGCGTTCGTGAAGCTTGTCGATGGCGCTCATGAAGTCCTCCGAGGCTGAAGCCAGGGTTGGGTGGGTAATGTTTTCAATGGCGATAAATCAAGGTTGCACCGTGTGTAGATCAGTCGAGTACTGCGGTCCCTCTTTGAACGCCTTTGGCACAACGGCATAGGACACTCTCGGAATGCCCGGAAGACGCAGCTCCAGCATGCGAGCCAGAGACTCTTCGGGGTTTAAATAGATATCGCCAAAATCGGCCCCGATATGGGTCGGGTGGACAACTATTTCCAACAGGCCGTCGATCGGCATCGCCACGTTGCGCAGGTCTACCGGGGTGCATACGTACTGGGCGGTCGCGCCGGCCAAGCGGTTCAATCGATGATTGAACAGCGTCTTGAATACCCGCTTGGGCACACTCAGGTTCTTTCCCAAATGGCGCGCCAGTCGCACGGGCACCCCTTGGTGGGCGGCGAAACGCGCGACGATTTCGCCGATGGGCCAGATGTTGTGCACGTGCTGATGGGAATCGATGTGGCTTGGGAGAAGGCCGTTATCCAGGCAGCGTTGCCATTGGGCTTGGAGTTCCTCCAGCACCGCGTCGCGATCATGGCGGTTGAGCCAGAGACTGTGGCGGGGCAGGTTGAGATTGAACACGCCCTGGCTGTCGCAGAATGTCGAACGCGTGAGAATCGACGGGCTCAACGGCCGGCCATAGGTGAGGTTGAAGTGCAACCCGACTCTCCCCTGGAGCAACGGCTGCCGGGCCAGGACGCAGGCCTCCTCGAAGGCCGGCATGTTGGCCATGGCGGTGGCGGAGCTGATAACCCCGGCCTGGAAGGCACCGAGAATCACCGCGTTTTCGCTCAGGCTGAGGCCGAAATCGTCAGCGTTGACTATGACTTGGCGAGGCATGTTCATCCTCCATGGTTTTTTTGGTGGGCGCGGGTGTAGGAGTGGAAGCAGGAACAACCTGCGCCGCCGCACGCCAGGCCTGCCACTTTTTCAACCAGGGCTTGAGCTGGTGCCAGAGCCGCATGGTCAGCCCCAAGGCGAGGCCGCTGGGACGCCAGGAGTAGAAGCTCCAGCGCCAGTGTTCCAGTTGCCCGGTCATGCGTTCCTGAAGTTGATGGCTGGAGTTTTCCAGGCTGACCCGCGAAGCGTCGATCCAGTGCCAGTTGTCGTCCAGGCCCCAGCGAATCCACTCTTCAAGCAGCACACGACCGCTGCCCAGATCGGCGTATTTGGGCAGGAACGCCAGGTTGTAGTCGAACAGCCGGCCCTGTTCCAGCAAGCCGAGCCGGTAGCTGATGCAGCGCCCGTCCAGTTCCAGCACCACCACCCGCAGCAGCCCCTGTTCGGCGAGGGCGGTGAAGGCCAGGTTGGTCCATTGTCTACGGCTGCTGGTGAAGATCCCTACGCCTTCGACGCCTTTCCAGCTCTGCGCTTCGACTTCGCTGAGGGCCTGCAATAAAGGCCCGATGGTGGCTGCGTCAGGGGTTATGCGTCGGACCTGGGCGCCATAAGCCAAGATGCGTTTACGCGCCCTACGCAGTTTGTAGCGTGGGTCGCCGGACACTTCCTGGCGGTCGGTCTCGCTGATCAAATGCACCGGCACCCGGCAACTGAGGCGGCGCTCGCCGGTCGAGCTGTGGGCCATCCATGCGGTCAGCGCGCTTTCTTCGCCGATGGGTTCGGACAATTCGTTGAGTTGCAGCATCGCATGGGGCAAGTGGCGGCGGATGATCACCAGCGCCTTGCGCATGCTGTCGGTATCGAGGCAGGTGAGTAGGGCCAGGCGATCGGCGAGGGGATAACCGAGGTGATGCAAGACCCGAAATGGCAGCTGTCCAAAGCGCTCCACGGACGCTACCAGCGGCAGGCACAAGGCCAACTCATCACCTTGCCAGCCAAGCAGAACGTGCAAGCGTTCCCCGGCGGTCAGTGCCTGTTCGGATGCGCACAGCCAGGCGAGGGTGTTGAACGGCGTATGGTCCGTCACGCGCCTGCGCAACCCCTCATAGGCAGCTGCCGGAAAGTCCGGGGCGCACAACGTCGTGCGCCATTCGAATCGAGCGGAAGTCATGAGGCGCTCCAGCTCAAGGCGAACAGGGTTTCGCCCGGCAGGTCGAAGCTGACGCGACCGTCGTGACAGTTGAATTGAGCGCTACGGCTGCGGCTGTCGGCACCGAAGTACACCAGCGCGCCCTTGGCCAGCGGGCACGTCGCCCCGGCCAGATCGATACGCTGCAAGCGCACCCCCTTGTTGACCCCCAGTAAACTTCGCTGACGTTCGGTGGCCATGGCCAGCACATCGACTTCGAAGGCGTCGTTGTCCAGGCGCATGACGTTTTTCAGCCAGTGCTGCTGGATGAATTGCTGGGCCAGGCCCACCGGCTTGAGTTCGAAACGATCGCCGCCCAGCACCCGCACCATGCCTTTGGGGTAGGTCGGTTCGTCGGCGGCCTGAAACCAGTTGAGCATGTCCAGCAACCCGTCCTGCGCCGAGTTGATGACCACCGAGGTCCACCACATCGAGGCAAAATGGGTTTCCTGATCATAGGGGCTCAGGCTCGAGCCGCTGGACAGGTTGGTCTGATCCAGCAGCAAGGCCTTGCGTGGCCGGCCCTTGGCATCGAGGCCCACCAGGTCGGCGGCACGGCGCACGCTGTCGCGGTAGACCCGCGTCGCCAGCAGGTCGCGAATCATCCATTCGTGCCAGGCGAGGGCGTCGATCTGCTCACCGGATTCGGCCAGCAGACGCCGTGCCCAATCGATACCGCGCTTGTCGACGGCGTTGTCGGCGAACGGGCCGTTGATGAAGCGCGAAGTGGCGGGCATGGCGATGCGCACACCCGCCTTGGCATTGGCCGGATCGCTGCGCACTTGCCGAGCCATGCTGTTGAAGATCGCCTGGTAGTCGGCATAGCTCGGATAGTTGAGGTTCGGCTCGTCGGCGAACGCGATGTAATGCGTACCGGTGCCGCCGAGGGCGCGAGTGGCGGCGAGCCAGGCATCGAGACCGGCGTTGCTTTGAGTGTCGGCGCGCAAATCCGCCTGACGCTTGCTGCCGGCCAATAGCGTGAGGTCTTGGGTGATGCCGAAGCGGTTCTGATAGAGCTGGCGGAACGCATCTTCGTGGTGCGGATTTTGCGCGGTGACGTCAACGAAACTGTAATAGGTGCCCGCCTGAGGCTTGAGGGCGTCGAGCGCTGCGAAACTGGATTGAGGGGGCAGCACGTAAGGCAAATAAATGCCCAGGTTCGGGGTGGGGCCGAGCATCTCTTTGTGCAGGGTCAGGCGGGTCTGGCCATCGTCCTCGCGCAGCGGTTTGAGTTGCTGCGGTTTCTGGGCAAACAAGTTCGCCGTGCCATCGAGCCAGAATGCGACCTTGCCGCTGCCTTGCAGGCGCAGGCGCCAGACCTGTTCGTCCTGAGTGACGGGCAATGCCAACTGATCGAACTGCCAATAGGCGCGATGAGGTTTCAGTGCCAGGGACAGCTGTTTGTTGTCGCTCACGCGCTGGGCCTGCAGGGCGTTGATCCCACCGTGAAACTTACCGCCCAGTACGGCGTGTTCCCCCGGCGCGACCTTGAAAAACAGCTCATCGCCACCGCGGGTTTCGGCACTGAAATGCACCTTGGCCGGGGCGAACAACGCCACGGTGCTCTCGTCATGTTCGATCGTGTAGCGGCGGAAACTGTAGCCCGGAATTTCCAGTCGATAACTGGCGGCACTCGGCGCCAGTGGCCAGCTCTGCTTGCCTCGGGTTTCACTGGCAGCGATCAGGCGCTCGCCCTTCAGGTTGCCGTTGCCGTCGAGCAGGTACAGGCGTTCTTCGTTGGCATCGGCCTGCCACGCCGGAACCCAGCGAATAGTCAGCGTGTCGGGGCGATCCGTTTGCAGGTACAGGCTGCCGTCGCGAATATCAGCCCAGCGCATGGGCGCCGCCTGGGCGCTCAAACCGAGGCCCAGGCTCAACAGCAGCATGAGGCGTTTCATGCCGATTTCCTTTGCAGCATCTGCAGCATCGGAGCCACATCGCTGGGCAGGATGATCAGGGTTTGCCAGACCGGTACGCCACTCAACCGGCAATACATCACCAGCAACGCGAGGGTTACCGCCAGGTAGGCGATGGACGATGCCGTTGCGGCGCCGACGATGCCGTAGATCGGGATCAGCAACAGGTTCAGGGCCAGGTTCAGCAACGCGCCGAGGCCCATCAATAGTGAAATCGTGCCGGGGCGATTTTTGCCCAGCAAGTCCAGGCGCAGGATGCTCGCATAGCAAAGACCGAACAGCCCCGGCAGCAGCGCCAGTAACGCCGGGTAAGCCGGCTGATAGGCAACGCCAAACAGCGTGACGATCAGCCATTCACCGATCACCGCCATGGTCAGGCACGCGCCGAGCATCACCGTGGCGGTCAGGCGCAGGGCCAACGGCGTCAGGCGATCCATGCCTTCATCCTGTTGCAGCAGGCGTTTCATCAGCGGCGTGGTCACCGCTTCCGGGACGATCAGCAGCAACTCGGCGGCGGCGCTGGCCATGGCGTAATGACCCAATGCGGTGCTGCCGAGCAGGGCGCCGATGAACAGGAAATCGGAGCGCAGAATCACTTGCTGGAACAGCAGGTCCGGATGGCTGCGAGCGCTGTAGCGCAGCAGTTCATTCTGACTGGCGCGGTCCCATTGCAACGCCAAGGGCTGAGCGCGTTTGAGCCAGTACCAACCGGCCAGCACCACAAGGCTGATGCCGGCCAGCCAACTGATCAGCGCGGCTTCTAGCGCAGCGTCTTTCCACATCCAGAACAAAGCCAGAAACAGCAGCAGTGGTGCCAGGGATTCCAGCAGCCGCAAGGCATTGAATGCCACCACACCGCCCGACGCATTGTGCAAGGTCAGCAGACCGCTCTTGAGCACGGTCAGCGGCACCGCCAGCAATAACAGCCAGGCGAGCAATCCCAGTTGCGTGGTGATGTCGAGCTCACCACCGAACTCGCGCACCAGCGCCACCACCAGCAACGTCAGCAAACCCGCCAGCAGGCAGCCGAACACCAACACCTGGCTCAGCAACAATCCCATGGGCCGTTGCTTGGCCGCCTGATACCCCACCGCCGAATTCAGCCCGCCGCTGGTGGCGGCGCTGATCAAATCGGGCAGGGTACTGAGCAAGGCAAACAGACCGCGCTCGCTAGGCCCCAAAATCCGCGCCAGCAATACGTTGCGCAGCAGCCGCAGGGCGATCATCGCCAGTTTGGTGCCCATGCTCAGGGCCAGGTGTTTGAAATAGCGATTGCGACTCATGGCCGGGCTCCGCGGTAGATGCGCCAGGACAGCAACTCCGGATTGCGCGCCGTACGCTGGCTGATGCCGATACGCGGCAAGGCCAATGGATCGCTGATGCCACGGTAGATTCCGGGAGCGGTACCCAGGGCAAACGGGAAATCATGATCGGCGACGTGTTCGCGGATCCGCGCATCATGGTCGCCATTGGGGTAGCAGTAGACCGGCAGCGGTCGGTTGCAACCGTTGTGCAGGGCGTTGCGGCTGCGACTGATTTCCTCGTCCAGACGTTGATCGTCAAGGCCGATGAAGATCGCGTGGCTGGCGCCGTGGGGGCCGAAGCGGATCAACCCGCTGGCTTCCAGCGCGCGTACTTGATGCCAGTCCAGAGCCTGGGGCAACGACTCCTCCGGGCATTGATCAGTGAGCCGGTTCAGTTCGCCCGGGGCCAAGGATTTCAGGCTTTGCAGAAAATGCAAAAGCGCCAGGCTGCGGCGCTGCACATCCAGATCATCAAGCAGCACCGGCAACGGTCGCCCAAGCTGTTGCAGGCATTCAATCAAATGCGCCCGGGCTTTTTCGCCGTGGCTGTGCCACAGGGTTTCTCCCAGGCTTTCCCACCAGAAGCGTTGCCGGCTGCCAATGAAATCGGTGGAGAGAAAAATGCTCGCCGGCACCTGATACTTCTTTAGCAAGGGGAAGGCATTCAGCGCGTTGTCGCGCCAGCCGTCGTCGAAGGTCAGCGCGACTTTTGGCCGTTCGGATCTGACGGAGCCGGGTTGCAAGATCTCCATCAGCGGCACGCAATCGAAGTGTTTTTTCAGCCAGGCCAGCAAGTGTGCAAAGGCCTTCGGCCCGACGCACAATTCATTGCGATGGGGCAGGTCGGCGGCGCGGTCATTGGCCAGCACCCGGTGCAGCATCAGGATCACTCCGGCGCCGTGCAATTGGTGACGGCCTACGGGCGAGTTGAGATAAAGCCAGCCACTGGTGCGTTTTAATAATTGTTTGATCGCCATGGCGCGGTCCTTTCAACGATTTTGCTCGGGGTTCCATTGCGCGTACCGCTGGCCGCGCAAGAACTGCCACAGACCGATACTCATCCCGGCAAGGGTCACCAGAACAAACGCGGCGAGGCGAAAAGGTTTGGGCAAACGGTGTTGCACATCCAACAGGCCGACGATGGCCATCGCGTAACCGAGCAGTTGCGCGATCAGGCTCAGGCGATAGAAGCCATGTACATTCCACAGCCAGAAATTGCTCAGCAGCAACGGCAGCAACAGGATCGGTGCCAGGCGTCGAATCAGCTTGTGGCTGATCAGTGCAATCGCATACAGGCCATACCTCCAAGGGTTCAGCAGCTCCCGACGCTGGGCCAGGCTTTGCAGGCCGCCGACGGTGACGCGCTGGCGACGACGCCATTGCTTGGCGATCTCGTCGACACCCTGGTCGCTCACTTGTGCTTGGGGCACATAAACGATGCGTTTGAACGCCACCGGCGCGCAGGTGCTGATAAAGAAGTCATCGTTGACCTCCGCCGGCACGTGCTGGAACAACTCGCGGCGCAGCGCGAGCAGGGCACCGTCGGCGGAGACCATGCAGCCGGTGCGATTTTCCACCTTGCGCAACCAGCCTTCGTAATGCCGATAAAGGCTGTCGCCCAGGCTCAGGCCCTTGCCCGGCACCGGGATCAGCATGTGCCCGGCGCAGGCCCCGACCTCTGGATCGGCCAGGGGCGCGAGCAACTGGCCGAGGGTGTCGGTCGACCATTGGTTGTCGGCATCGGTGAACACCAGAATCTCGCCCGTGCTCAGGGCGACGCCGGCATTCAAGGTGGCTGCCTTGCCCTGACGGGGCAGGTCGAGCACGCTGATGCGCGGGTCGATGACCTTGTGGGCGCAGGCCACGGTGTCGTCGGTGGAGCCGTCGCTGGCCAGAATGATCTGTAGCGAACGCGCCTGATAATCCTGGGCGAGCAGGGTGCGCAACTTCTCTTCGATATGCCGGGCCTCGTTGTGCGCGGCGATGATGATGCTGACATTCATGGGGGGGGGTGGCGCATGACGCCGCGCACGGAACAACGGCGCGATCAGCGACAGCAGCAGCGGGTAGCCGAGCCAGGCATACACCGGCAAGAGCAGGCACAACCAGAAAATGAATTCAGCCACGGGCCGGCCTCCTGGCATTCCAATGACACAGGCTCAGAATGAGCGCGGCACCGGCCAGGTGCAGACGCACCCAATGCAGGCCCCAGAGTTGCAGCATCAGGCGAGGGTCGTGGTGTATCAGGCTCTGGCGCAGGCTCTGGGCGAGCGCTGGCAGGCTGGTGATGAACAGCATGAATAGCGCCAGTGAAGGGGAACCGTTGAGCAGGGCGGATAGCGCCATGAAATCCAGCACCCAGGCGATGATCGACAGCATCGGGAAACGCAGTAAACGCAGATTCATGCCGTGGCTGCGCAGTAATTGCAGGTGACTTCCCTGACGCCAGAACTCCTTGCCCATCCATTCGCGCCAACTGCTCTCGTAACCCCAATGCAGGGCAACGCTCTGGTTGACGGACAGCAGGCGTGCGCCAGAGTGGGAAAGGCGCATGGTGAAATCTTTGTCTTCGCCGGTGCGCAGGTTTTCGTTGAAGCCGCCGACCTTGTCGAACCATGGACGACGCATCAACAGGTTGGAACTGGGCAGCCATCGCACTGTTTTCACCGTTTCATCGTTCGGGCGCAACGTGCGGCGTTGCCAGGCATTGGCATACCACGGGGCTTCGGCCGGGGTGTGCAGGTCCAGTCCCAGGACGTCGACCTGAACGGCGGGCTGGATGCTCAACAACAGCGTGAGCCAGTCCTCGGGCATTTCGATGTCGGCATCGATGAAGGCCAGCCATTCGCCTGTGGCAACGGCGGCGCCGCGATTGCGCAGCGCGCCGATCAGCAGGCCCGGCAGAACCAGCACCTGCGCGCCCATTTGCCGCGCAATGTGCGGCCCTTGATCCTTGGAACCGTTGTCGGCCACGATCAACTCGCATTCCAGCCCTGCGGCATTGGCGGCGCGTTGCGCAGCGAGCAACGTACGACCGATGTGTCGGGCTTCGTTGTACATCGGGATGACGAGGCTGATGCGGCTCATGCCCTGGTCTCCGTCGGCGGACGTTCTTCAGCCTTGAGGCGCAACACGCAAGTCAGGGCGAGCATGATCCACAGGTATTTGTGATTCGGTGCGCTGAGGAACATCAAGAACAGCAACAGCGACAGATAGCTCATGCCCAGGTGCGTGATCAGGTCGGCCTGTTCCCAGTTGCGTCGCAGTAACCAGGCGTGTCGGGCGCGGACCAGGTTGTACATCCCGACACCCAGCATGCTGACGAACAACAGCCCGGCGGGAATCCCCACTTCGCTGAAAATTTCCAGGTAGGTGTTGTGAGCGCGGCGATACAGGTCGCCCGGCTTGCGGTTGGCGGAAAACGCCTTGGCATAACCGGTAGTGGCGTACTGCAGCGGGAAGGTGCCGGGGCCGGAACCGAGTAACGGATGTTCACGAATGACCTGGCTGCCGACCACAAGGTATGACGCGCGGCGGCCAAGGGATTCGTCCTGGCTCTTGGCACCGGCCTTCAAGATGCTCAAGGACTGGATGCGCGCGATATAACCGGCCGGCATCGAGTAAATGGCCAGCGGAATCACGAGCACCAGGCCAAGCATGGCAAAGCCCAGATGGCGCGGACGGATGCGTGGCAACTGAGCGCGGTAGTGCCAGGCGCCGATCATCAAACTGAGGAACAGCACCACCAGCCCGGAACGGGAATCGGTTTTGGTCATGCCGCCCAGCAGCAAAATGCAGCAGGCGCCCCAGAACAATCGGTGTAGCAGGTTCGGGCCGCGGATCACCAGCAGCAGAGCCAATGGCACGGCGAAGGCGATCAGCAGGGCAAACGAGTTCGGGTCTTCCAGCAGCCCGGAGGCGCGGCCTTGGTCCTGATACTTGGCGGAGAGCATGGCCAGCGCGCAGGTCGCGCTGACGCTGAGGGTCACCAGCCGGGCGAACAGATCGAGGTTCAGCTCACGGCCGATCAGCAAGGTAATCACAAACAGAATCAGGCCGACAGACAGTTCCCGAAGATGGCTCTGGGACATGTCCAGGTTGTCGGTAATGATCATGCTCAACAGGTACAACGCCATGAACCCGATCAGGTAGCGCCAGATGTTGCTGCGCAGGCGCTCGGACGGAATCTGGTGGATGGCCAGTTGCAACATCAGGATCAGTGCCAGTGACGCCCCGATGAACTTGGTGCCCGACAGTGCGCTGCCCTTGAAGAAACCTTCGAACGGGACCAGCGCCGCGATGCCCAACAAACCCCAGGCGGGTTTTCGGTACAGCACCGCGACAGCCACCAGCCCGAGCACCGCGCCCGGCGCCAGATACGGATAAGGACTGGCCAGCAAACCGAGGCAGACCAGGGCGAGCAAACTGACGATCGAGAGCGGAAAGATCACGCGCGTGCCTCCCGTGCAGTACGGATATAAAGCTGCGACCAGCGTTCGGCCAAAGCCTTCAGGTCGTAACGGTCCAATTGCGTACGTCTTGCGTTGTCGATCAATTCGCGAGCCAGTGCCGGTTCATTCAGCAGCGTATCGATCTGCCGTGCGAGGGCGGCGCTGTCGGTGGGTGTCGCCAGCAGGCCGTTGTGCCGGTCCTCCAGCACATCGGGAATCCCGCCGACGCTGAACGCCACCACTGGCACCCCGGCCTGCATCGCTTCCAGCAAAATCATCGGCGTGCCCTCGGTGCGCGAACTGATCACCAGCGCATCGAGTTGCTGCCACCACCGGTTCATGTCGGTCTGGTAGCCCGGCAGGGTGATGCGTTCGTGCAAGCCCGCAGCGGCGATCCGCGCCAGCATGGTTTGCTGTTCCGGGCCGTCGCCGAGCATCACGGCGTCCAGTTGCGGGTATTGCTGACAGAGCGGAATCAGGGCATCGAGAAACAGGTCCGGGCCTTTTTCGTTACTCAGCCGACCGACGTAACCCGCCAGCCAGCGCGGGTGTGTGGCATTGTGAGGGAGCAGGCCGCTGGCCTTTGGCAGACCATTGGGAATCACTTGCAGTTTCTCCGTCCGGATACAGGCCTTGCGGTGCAGCACGGCGATGCTTTCGGCCACGCAAACCACGCGATGCACCGACGCTGTGCGACATAATTGCAAACTCAGCCAGCCATAAATGCGTTGCTTGCGACTGCGCGGGGTGAAGCCGTGCTGGGTAATCACCAACGGCAAGTCCAGCAGCGTCGCGCCCAGCCAGCCAAATAACAGACCCTTGAAATTGTGCGTGTTGATCAGCGGTTGTTCAGCCCGCCGCTGACGTAAATGACGCAGCAATTGCCTCAAACCCGTGAAGCTGCGGCAGTCGACCCCAGCCTCGCGAAATCGCGCGATCAGCGCTGGCGGCGCATCGAGAAACAGCACTTGGTGCTGCCCCGGCGTCGCCAGGCAATGGTCCAGCAGCATCCGCTCAGCCCCATAGAAGCCGCCGCTGCTGATCAAATGCATGATCGGCAGAGCGCTGGCGCTGAGCGGCCCGTTCAATGGCGCACCCAATGCACGAAGCTATCAACGGTCCAGTTTTTGTGCGGGTTGTTCGGCATGACGTCTTGCTCGTTGATCACCAACAGCACCGGCAAGCCCAGTTCATGGGTGATTTGCGCTGGGTGTTTGAAGCGGTGATCGAAGAACTCACGCACGTAGACGAAGGCAATCGCCAGCAGCAGACCGGTCAGCATCCCGAACGGAATGATCAGGATCGGTTTGGGAAACGCCGCATCGGTCGGCTCGTACGGCGGGCTGAGTACCCGGGCGTTGGACATATCGTTGTTCAGCAAACTGGCGGAGCTGCTTTCGGCAAAGCGCTGGGCATAGGTGGAGAACGCTGCGTGCAGGGCATTGATCTCGGTGTCCATTTGCGCCAGTTTGCTTTGAGCCACTTGCAACTGATGGATGCGGTCCTTGAACTCGGCGATGCGCGCGGTTTTCTGGTTGATCACCGAGGTGACAACCGCCAGGTCGTTGGTCCGCTCCTGAATCCGGTTGCTGACGATTTTCAGGAACTGCTGGCGGGTGCGGGAAATTTGCTCGCGGGTCAACAGCATCGGTTCACTGCCCGGCTTGAAGATCGCCAGGTCGTTCATGTAGCGGCTGACCTGAGTCGTCAGTTGTTCACCGAGCTGTCTGATCTCCCGGTCTTCGAAGGCAATGTTGTCCACCGTGGTGGTGAAGGTGTAGGGGAAGGTGTACTCGCTGAGCCGGGACGTATTGGTGGCGGCCGTCAGGGCAGTTTTCAGGTAGTCGAGCCAGCGTTGGCTTTGCAACAGGCGATCCTGATACAGGTTCAGGGCCTGCTCCTCGGTGTTGATGGCGTTGAGGCGGAAGGTGATTTCTTCCTTCGGATCGGAAGAACCCACCCCTTCGAGCAACGTCAGTCGATTGCCTTCCAGGCCATCGAGACGCACCTGATATTGCTTCTTCTTGGTTTCGTAGAAGCTCTGCGGCAGTTCGATCGATTGCAGTTCCTGACGGTTGACCAGGTAGTTTTGCAGCAGCGCCGCGACAAACCGGGTGCCTTGGGCCGGATCGCCAAAGCTGTAGACAATGGAGATTACGTTGGAGCCCGGTAAGGTCTCGATTTTCAGGTTTTCGGTGGCCTGCTGGGTGAAGACATCCAGGTCGGTATTGCGCACCGGATCGGTCTCAAGCCCGAACGCATCGCGCACCGGATTGACCACGTATTCACGCAAGGGGGTGGTCACAAAGCGTTTGATCGGTTCGGTCACCAGTTTACTGAGGACCCCGGTGTTGGGCGCATACTCGCCTTTGGCCATAAGGTCGCTGATGGTCTGACGGATCAGGGCCGGTGAGCGCAGGATATTGCTCTCGGTTTCCATGTCCGCCAGTGAGGGTGGAATGAAAGAGGCATCACCTTGGGTCAGGGACGTGGTGGCGTCTCCCTGGGAGAGTTTTTTGGATTGCACGATCACCTGCGCGGTGATATCGAAGCTCTGTTTGAGCATCAGCGGCAAGATCAGGGCGATCACTGCAAAGATCAGGAAGACCCGCTTCACCAACTTTTTGTTGGCGAAGAAAATCCTGAAGAACTCATGCAGGTAGTTTTCCTTTGGGTTCATGGTCGGTCACCTGAGCGTTAGTTGTCGCTGTCTTTGTTGTCGACGCGGTAGGCGAATCCGAAGCCCACCCCCTGGAACAACACCACGTCCGCCAGTTGCCGCGCGAGCTCACCGGCGCTGGCCAGTTTGGTCTTGGGCACGTAGAGCATGTCGTCCGGTTGCAGGTAAGCAATCTGCGAGGCGTCACCGGACAAGGCTTTTTCAACGTCGTAGTGCACGGCCTGCACATGGTTGCCGGTGCGGCGCATGATCACCACCGAATCGAGCCGCGCCTTGACGTTGGTGCCACGGGCCAGGGTCAACGCTTCGAGCACCGAAACCGGCCGGCGAATCGGGTAGGAGCCCGGTTGCGCGACTTCACCCAGCACATAGATTTCATTACCCGACGTGGACTTGAGCATGACGTTGACCTTCATCCGTCCCGGCAATTGCGCATAACGTTGATTGAGGAAAGTTTCCAGTTGGTTGACCGTCATGCCTTGCAGCGGTACGGAGCCGATTTCCGGGAAACTCGCATAGCCGTCGTTGCCCACGGTGATCTCCCGGGTCATGCCCGCACCGGGTTGGCTCAGGGTGGTTTTGAGATTTTGCTCGTTGCTCAGCGGGCTGGTGACTAGCACAGTCACCTGATTGCGATTGGGCTGAAACAGGGATTTGCGCTCATAAGCGCGCTGGATCTCCTGTCGCGCTTCGACAGCCGTCAGCCCGGCGATTTTCACCGCGGTATTGGCCCCCGGCAGTTCGATGGTGCCGTCGGGCAGCACCAGTTGAGTGCCGTTGAGCTGGCTGGCCGCGGTGAAGTTCAGGGCGACCTGGTCACCGGCCTGAATGCGGTAAGCCCCCGAGCTACTGGTGCTGATGTGATAAATCACATCCAGCACGTCCTTGGGCCGCAAGGTCTGTTCGACCCTGGGCATGTCGGTGGCCTGGGCATTGGCAGGCTCGGCCGTGAGAATCTGCACCGGCATATGCTGGGTTTCGGTGCTGGAGCAACCTGCAAGCGGCAGCAACAGCAGGAGAAGCATTTTGGCGTTCATGGCGTCATCCTTTTCTGCGGTTGCTTACAGGTTTTTGTAGAGCCATTTGGGCATGTAGTACTTGCGCCGGTTGAAGACGCTGCCCACCAGTTTTGCGCCAGCCTGAGTCAGGCGCTGGACCGCGGCCTGGGCCACTTCCCAGCGCGTGTCTTCGGCGCGCACCACCATGATCACGCCGTCCACCAAGGTGCTGATGACCAAGGTGTCGGCGGCCGAATACACCGCGTCGCCGTCGATCACCACGAAGCGATAGCGATCGCCCAGTTGGTTGAGCAACGGGGCCAGCTGTTCAGTCGTCAGGTGCTCGGCGCCGCGGATATGCCGCCCGTTCGGCAGGATGTGGAAGGGCAGGCTGGAGACGTTCACCAGGCAGTCCTGCAATAGTGGTGGGGAGGCGTTGAACAGGAGGTCGCGAAAGCCTCGCTCTTTGGTCAGCCCCAGTTGTTGCGTGAGGTTGCTCTCCGAGTGGCTGGCGTCCACCAGCAGCACTTGGCCGCTGCTCATCGACGCCAGTTGGCTGGCCAGCGCCAGGGCACTGGTGGTGGTGCCGGCGCCTGCATTGGCGGCGGTCAGAAAGAGGATCCGCAGATCCAGGTCGAGCACGGTCGAGGTCAGGTTGGACTCGCTCGGGCTGGCGATGGTCAGGCTTTTGTTCGATGAACCGTCCATTTAACTCGCTCCGTGGCCGCTGAATACTTTGAAGGGGGTTTTCAACAGGATCTTCAGATCAAGCAACAGGCTCTGCTCGGCGATATAGCTGAGATCCAACTCAACGCGCTGGTCGAAGTCGATATTGCTGCGCCCGGATATCTGCCACAGGCCGGTCATGCCGGGGTAGATGCTCAGACGTGCAAGGTGGCTGTCTTTGTAGCGATAGGCGTTGAACGAGGTCGGTCGCGGACCGACTAAACGCATATCGCCGCTGACTACATTGATCAGGTTGGGCAACTCATCGAGGCTGCTGCGCCGCAGGAAGCTACCGATGGGGGTAATCCGCGGGTCGTCATCGATCTTGAAATCGATGGCGTCGGCACCGTGCTTGTTCAGGTGGCGCAGGGACTCCTTGAGTTCCTCGGCGTTGGCCACCATGGTGCGGAACTTGTACATGCCGAACAGGCGGCCGCGGTAGCCGGTGCGTTTCTGCACGAACATCACTGGCCCCGGGCTGCTGAACTTGATTACCAGCGCCAGGCCCAGCAGCACAGGGGAGATCAGCAGCAGAATCACCAGCGCGCCGAGGCATGCAACCACCCGGTTGGTTCGCGACAGGGTCCAGGGCCGACCGCCATCGCGACCGGTCATCCAGCCGCGCCCCTGCATGTGGATCGCCGTGTCCAGGCGCATTCGGTGTTCGGGGTCCAGGCGTTTGTCACGCTGCATGTGATTGAGCAACACGCCTTTTTCATGTCCAGTCATAGAGTCCTCCGCTGAAGCCCTTTCGCGAGAGGCGAGTGGGCGTTGCGCAGTGGGTAGTAGTCACGGAACCAGGCGATGAATCGTCCGAGTCCTTCATCCAGCTCGATCCGTGGCTGGAAACCGGTGGCCTGGGCCAGATCACTGGCATCGGCGCAGGTGTTGAGCACATCGCCCGGTTGCAGGGGCAGCAACTCGACGAGGGCTTTTTGTCCGAGGTGTTTTTCCAGCAGCGCCAGGTAGTCCTTGAGCTCCACCGGCTGTTGTCCGCCAATGTTGTAAATGCGCCACGGCGCCATGCTGCTGGCCGGGTCCGGTTGTTCACGGTTCCAGTCCGGTGCTGCTTGGGGGGGGCGCTCGATCAGACGGGCGATGCTCTCGATGATGTCGTCGATGTAGGTGAAATCACGCTGGTGCTGGCCGTAGTTGAACAGCTTCAGCGGCTGACCTTCGGCAATCGCCCGGGCGAACTGGATCGGCGACATGTCTGGCCGGCCCCAAGGCCCGTACACCGTGAAAAAACGCAAACCGGTGCAGGGAATGCCGAACAGATGGCTGTAGCTGTGGGCCATCAGCTCATTGGCTTTTTTGGTCGCGGCGTACAGCGACAACGGATGGTCGACGCAGTCCTTGACCGAGTAAGGCGTGTGCTGGTTGGCGCCGTACACCGAACTGGACGAGGCATAGATCAAGTGCTTGACCGGGTGGTGGCGGCAGCTTTCGAGGATGTTCAGGAACCCGCTCAGATTGCTGTCGACGTAGGCCCGGGGATTTTCCAGGGAGTAACGCACCCCGGCCTGGGCCGCGAGGTGAATCACCACCTCCGGTTGCTCACGAACGAACAGCGCGTCGAGGGCCGTGGCGTCGGCCACATCGACTTTCGCGAGCTGGAAATCGCCGACTTGCTTGCGCACCCAATCCACGCGGTCGTGTTTGAGTTGCGGGTCGTAGAAGTCGTTGAAATTATCCAGGCCGCATACCTCATGCCCGTCGCGCAACAGCCGCAACACGCAATGGGCGCCAATGAAACCGGCCGCTCCGGTGACGAGTAGTTTCATGGCTGTGGCGCCTCGGGAGCGATGTGCCGAAGCCCGATGCCGCTGTAGTGCAAACCGGCCGCCGCCACGTGTTCCGGGTTATAGAGGTTGCGCCCGTCGACGATCACCCGCGCGCGCAATTTGCTCGCCAGCAGGTCGAAATCGACCACACGGAAATTCTTCCACTCGGTACAAATCACCAGCGCGTCGGCATCTTCCAGGGTGTCGTCGCGGGTGGCGCACAGGTGCAGATCATCGCGGTAGCCGTAAATGCGCCGGCATTCGGACATGGCTTCCGGATCGTAAGCCTGCACGCTCGCGCCTTCGGCCCACAGCGCCTCCATCAGATAACGGCTGGGGGCTTCGCGCATGTCATCGGTATTGGGCTTGAAGGCCAGGCCCCAAATCGCGATGGATTTGCCAACCAGTCCCTCGGGAAATAGCGCCTGCAGTTTGCTGAACAGAATGTGCCGCTGGCTGTCGTTCACTTCGGTGACGCTGCGCAGCAGACGCAATGGCATGCCGTTGTGTTCGGCGGTGTGCAGCAGGGCACGCAGGTCTTTGGGAAAGCACGAACCACCGAAGCCGCAGCCGGGGTAGATGAAGTGGTAGCCGATGCGAGGGTCCGAGCCGATGCCTTTGCGCACCGCTTCGATGTCGGCCCCCAGCAACTCGGTGAGGTTGGCCAGTTCGTTCATGAAACTGATACGGGTGGCGAGCATTGCGTTGGCCGCGTACTTGGTCAGCTCGGCGCTGCGGTTGTCCATGAACATGAGCTTTTCGCGGTTGCGGCAGAACGGTGCATAGAGTTCGCTCAATTGGTTGCGCGCCTCATCGTCATTGGTGCCGACGATGATCCGGTCCGGGCGCATGCAATCGGCCAGGGCGCTGCCTTCCTTGAGAAACTCCGGGTTGGACACCACCCGCACGTTCAACGCCTCTTTGCCACGGCGTTGCAGTTCTTCATTGGCGGCGCTCGCCACCTGGTCCGCGGTGCCCACCGGCACGGTGGACTTGATGATCAGGGTGCGATCGGACTCCATGAAACTGGCGATCTGCCGAGCGACATTCAGCACATGGCTGAGGTCGGCGGAACCGTCTTCATCGGCGGGTGTACCCACCGCGATGAAAATCAGCTCGGCGTGTTCGACCGCGTCACTGGCTTGAGTGGAGAAGAGCAGGCGACCGGCCTTGATGTTGTCTTCCAGTGTGCTGGACAGTCCCGGTTCGCTGATCGGGGGCACGGCTTGTTGCAGTTGCTTGATCTTGTTGGGGTCGATATCGACGCACAGCACGCGATGTCCGACATCGGCCAATGCTGCAGCTTGTATCAGACCGACGTAACCCGTACCAAATACGCTCACGTCCATATTGGCGTGCCTCGTAAAACGGTGGATGTAACTGAAATGAGACTGTCAAAAGGGGTATAGCCCAGCCATGGGAAAGCGAGTCAGCAAAATGACGGATAGCTCGACCGGGAAAACCCCGATTTCACGGGCTATTTGCCATCAAGTCCTTGCCGCTGCTGGATTTGCCGCGGTTTTGAGGGGTTTATGAGGATTCGAAGAATGCGATAAACGGTCGTAAGCCCTGTAATACAAGGGTTACGGCCCGGTGGGTGTGTCAGATTTGAGGCAACGTTTTTTTGACGCTTTAGGAAAAAAACCGGCATTTCTTGCGCTTCGAAGGCTCGGTGCTAGTGTCAGAAAATGGCCAATCATCCCTTGGCCACGGAGACGCTGTAATCACCATGATCCGATACCTCAAGGAACTGTTGCTGGTTCTGTATTTACTCAAAAACTACGACGACTACCTTGATCGCCTCACTGCTCTGGGCATCGGTTACCCGGTGTTGCTGTATGGCGCAATGTTCGTCGTACTGACGGTGGCGCTGTTCATGACCGCGTACATCCGCCAGGCGCTGATCCGTCATCTGTTCGCGTTGGCGATGTTTGGCTCGGCGGTGTTCTTCGACGTCTATACGCAAGTGACTGCCGGTTACATGACCTACAGCAGTTTTGTGTCGCTGGTGTATTCCGGTGGGTTCATTCAAGAAGCGGCGTACCAGTACCGCGATGCAATCGTCAGCGGGACAGCCAGTGGTTTGTTGCTGCTGTTCGGTATCGGGCTGAAACCGCGTCGACGGGCGCCGTTACCGGGTGCACTGTTGGTGGCGGCGCCAGTGCTCGGGGTGCTGATGCTCAGCGTAGTACTGTTCGTGCGGGCCGGTGAGGGAGCCCGTGGCTTGCCGATCATGTACACGCCGCTGGCCTATTTGAATCTGTTCACTTATGAAGCGCTGCACAACACCGTCGGCCCGCGAGAGCCGGTGAGCCTGACGCGCATCGATCAGCCGGTGGGGCACGACATCGTGCTGATCATCGACGAGAGCATTTCCGGCAACTATCTGGACATCAACACGCCGTTCGGTGTGCACAGCAACCTCAAGGAACCGCGCCCAGGCGTGGACATTTTCAATTACGGCTACGCGGCATCCATCGCCAATTGCAGCGCCGACACCAATGTCACCTTGCGCTACGGTGGCACCCGCGCCGACTACATGCGGATCAACAGCACGCTGCCGTCGATCTGGCAGTACGCAAAAAAGGCCGGGTTGCGCACTGTCTACATCGACTCCCAACGCACCGGTGGCAACTTGCAGAACCTGATGAACGCTGCCGAGAAAAAGGACATCGACGAGTTCGTGCAGTTCGATCGGACCAGCGTGCGCGACCGCGACATGGCCGCGGCGGCCAAGCTGATTGAACTGCTCAACGATGGTGAGCCGCAGCTGGTAGTGATCAACAAGGTCGGTGCGCACTTTCCGGTGCACGACAAATACCCGGACGCGTTCATGGCTTACCGCCCGACATTGCCCCGTGGGCAGTTTGTCGAAGTGGTGGACACGGGCACACGCGATGGTTTCAACGGTCAGCCAGATGATTGGTTGCTGTACCGCAATGCCTACAAAAATACTGTGTTGTGGAATGTCGGCGAGTTCTTTGCACGGGTTTTCGCTCAGGCGGATTTGAGTCATGCGCTGCTGATCTACACCTCGGATCACGGGCAGGATCTGCACGAGCGCGGTAACCCGGGGCTCAATACTCACTGCGGTGGTGATCCGGTGGAGGAAGAAGGGTTGGTGCCCCTGGTGGTGATTTCGGGCAGCGGTTTGAAGACCCTGGACTGGCTGTCGCAGTTGCCGGCCAACAAGGATCGCTCCAGTCACTACAACATCTTCCCGACGTTGCTGCAGGTGATGGGTTATGACCTGGCGGGGATCGAGGCGGTGTATGGCAAACCGTTAAGTGTGCCGACGGGGGACGATTTCACCTTTAACTATCGCTTCAATGCGCGGTTGGGGGCCAAGCCTGAGTGGAAGCATATTGACCTGAACAGCATTGTGACGCCGGGGCAGGTGGTGCCGAGTGTGGCGGTGGGGCAGTGAGATTTTGATGGGCTGATATGGCCTCATCGCGGGCAAGCCTCGTTCCCACAGTTTCGGTGATGTTCACAGGTTTTGTGTACGACACAGACACTGTGGGAGCGGGCTTGCCCGCGATGGCATTAGACCGTTCAACCAAAGATTATCGGGTGTACTCTCTACCCTTGCCCCCACTCATCAAAAGAGTTTCCCCTTCATGCTTCACGTCCAGGGCGTCTTCAAAAGCTACGCCACCCCCCAAGGCCCGTTGCCCGTGCTGCAAGGCGTCGACCTCACGTTGAAGCCCGGTAGCAGCCTGGCGCTGATGGGGGAGTCGGGCAGTGGCAAGAGCACCTTGCTGCACCTGATCGCCGGGCTGGACAAGGTCGATCGCGGCAGCATCCGTAGCGGTGAACATCGGCTGGAGCAGATGAACGAAAGCCAATTGGCGAACTGGCGGCGGACCGAAATCGGTCTGGTGTTCCAGCAGTTCAACCTGATTGGCAGTTTGCGCGTTGAAGACAATCTGGCGTTTCAGGCGCGTCTGGCCGGGCGCCACGATCCGCGTTGGCAGGCGCATCTGGTGCAACGTCTGGGGTTGGGAGATTTACTGCGGCGCTATCCGGAGCAACTGTCCGGCGGGCAACAGCAACGGGTTGCGTTGGGTCGCGCCCTGGCATCGCAACCGAAACTGCTGTTGGCCGACGAGCCCACCGGCAGCCTCGATGAAGCCACCAGCGATGAGGTGTTGAAGTTGTTGCTGGAACTGCTCGACGATAGCCCGACGACTTTGTTGATGGTCACTCACAGCCCACGGGTCGCCGCGCGGTTGGCGGACAAAGTGGTACTGCACGGTGGCCGTCTGGCTGGCGCGGACGAGCGCTGAGGTGCGGGTTTTTCGCGAGACGCTGCGGGCGCTGCTCAGTCATTGGCGGCAGCACCCGGTGCAATTTTTCAGTGTGCTGACCGGGCTCTGGCTCGCCACCAGCCTGCTGACCGGCGTGCAAGCGCTGAACAGCCAGGCGCGAGAAAGCTACGCCCGGGCCAGTCAGTTGATCGGCGGTGAACCACAAGCCAGCCTGCGTGCGCCAAGCGGTGGGGTGTTCGCTCAGCAACTGTTTGTTGACCTGCGTCGTGCGGGTTGGCCGGTTTCACCCGTGTTGCGAGGCCGAGTGACGCTCAAGGGCCATGAAGACCAGAGCTTACAGTTGATGGGCATTGAGCCGGTGTCATTGCCCAGCGGCTCCGCAGTGGCCGGGCGGTCGTTGGCGATTGAGCAGGTTGTCGAGTTTTTCACCGCGCCGGGCAGCACCTGGATCTCGCCGCAGACCTTGCAGGCGTTGGGCTTGCACGAAGGTCAAACCCCGGTGGCCCAGAGCGGAGTCACCTTGCCGCCGCTACGAGCCCAGACCGACATGGCGCCCGGTGTGTTGCTGGTGGACATCGGCTTCGCCCAGCAGATTCTGCAAATGCCGGATCAATTGTCGCGCCTGCTGCTGCCCAAGGATTTCACCGCGACCCTGCCGGATGAGTTCAAGGGCCAACTTCAGTTCAAAAGCAGCGGCGAAGAAAACAATCTCGCGCGCCTGACCGAGAGCTTCCACCTGAACCTCGATGCCTTGGGCTTTCTGTCGTTTGTGGTCGGCCTGTTCATCGTTCACGCGGCGATCGGGTTGGCGCTGGAGCAACGCCGAAGCTTGCTCAGAACCCTACGCGCCTGTGGAGTCAGTGCGCGCATGTTGATTACCTGCCTTGCCGTCGAGCTGGGTGCTCTGGCGCTGATCGGTGGTATCGCCGGCGTCGTCAGCGGCTACCTGCTGGCCGGCGTGCTGTTACCGGACGTCGCCGCCAGCCTGCGCGGCTTGTACGGCGCCGAAGTGCCGGGGCAGTTGAACCTCAGTGTGCTGTGGTGGTTCAGCGGTATCGGCCTGAGCCTGTTCGGCGCCTTGCTGGCCGGCGCCAACAGTTTGCTGCGGGCGGCGCGGTTGCCGTTGCTGGCGCTGGCCAATCCGCAAGCCTGGCATCAGGCCCACGCGCGCTGGTTGCGACGCCAGGGTTGGGTCGCCTCGATGGCTGCGGGGATCGCGTTATTGGCCTTAAGCTTCGGCGACAGCCTGAGCAGTGGCTTCGTGTTGATGGGCGCGGTGTTGATCGGCGCCGCACTGGCCTTGCCGGTGGTGTTGAATAGGGTGCTCGACTGGGTGCTTGGGCGCAGTCGTTCGGTGCTCGGCCAATGGTTTCTCGCTGACTGCCGTCAGCAACTGCCGGCCTTGAGCCTGGCCTTGATGGCGCTGCTGTTGGCGCTGGCGGCAAACATCGGCGCCGGCAGCATGACCGCCGGTTTCCGCCAGACGTTCAGCAACTGGCTCGAACAACGGCTGACCGCCGAGCTGTACCTTAATCCGCAAAATCCCGCCCAGGCTCGAGAGCTGCACACCTGGCTCAAACAACAACCTCAAGTCACCGCGGTGCTACCGAACTGGCAAGTGTCGATCCAGTTGCAGGGCTGGCCGGCGGAGGTCTTTGGCGTGATCGATCACCCGACTTATCGTCAGCACTGGCCGCTGCTGGAAGCCTTGGGCGACAACCCTTGGGAGCGACTGGCCAAGGACGATGCGCTGATGCTCAGCGAGCAACTGGCCCGGCGGTTGAAGGTACGGCTCGGTGATCACCTGACAATCCCGACGCCGAATGGCCCATGGTCGCCACGGATCGTCGGAATCTACGCCGACTACGGCAATCCCAAGGGCCACCTGCTGGTCAACATCAATCACCTGCTGCGCGGCTGGCCGCAGTTGACGCCCAACCGTTTCAATCTGCGCATCGAACCGGCATCGATCCCTGGGTTCCTGACCACGCTGCAAGCCCGCTTCACCCTGGACGAAGGCCGCATCGTCGATCAGGCCCGGCTTAAAGGCTGGTCCACGCAAGTGTTCGAACGCACCTTCGCCGCCACCGCCGCGCTCAACAGCCTGACGCTTTGCGTCGCGGGCGTGGCGCTGTTCATCAGCCTGCTGACCCAAAGCCAGAGCCGCCTCGGGCAACTTGCGCCCCTGTGGGCTTTGGGCGTAACCCGTCGCCAATTGATGCTGCTGAACCTCGGGCAAACCTGGTTGCTGGCGGTACTGACGCTGGTGCTGGCGCTGCCCTTGGGCATCGCGTTGGCGTGGTGCCTGGACACGGTGATCAACGTTCAGGCCTTCGGCTGGCGCTTGCCGTTACGGGTGTTTCCGCTGCAACTGTTGCAGTTGATGGGCCTGGCGTTGCTTGCGACATTGCTCGCGTCGGCGTGGCCGTTGTACTCGCTGTATCGCACGCAACCGGCGGATTTGCTGAGGACCTTTGCTCATGAAGATTAAGGTCGGCGTGTTGCTGCTGGCGCTGCTGAGCGGATGCGACAACTCGCCTGAGCCGGAAAAAGGTTTCGCCGGCCTCGGCCATCAGGCCGAGGCATTTATCCCGGTGGTGCCCGGGCGAGTCTTCAATTTTCCGCTAGACCACGGCCCACACGATGGCTTTCGCATCGAATGGTGGTACGTCACCGCCAACCTCAAGGACGATCAGGGCCAGGAATTCGGCGCGCAATGGACGCTGTTCCGCAGCGCCTTGAAAGCGACTCCCGAACAATCTGGCTGGAGCAATCAAACCATCTGGCTGGGCCATGCGGCCGTGACTTCCGCCACGGTGCACCATGCCGCCGAACGCTACGCCCGAGGCGGCGTCGGCCAGGCCGGCGTGAGCCTGGCGCCGTTCAAGGCATGGATCGACGATTGGCATTTCAGCAGTCAGGCCACCGATGAAGATCCTCTGGCGGACCTGCAACTCAGCGCCCGCGACAAGGCCTTCAACTACCAATTGCGACTGACTTCCACACGGCCGCTGGTACTTCAGGGCGACAAAGGCTTCAGCCAGAAATCCGAACAAGGCCAGGCGTCGTACTACTACAGCCAGCCGTTTTTCCAAGCCAGCGGCACGTTGGAAATCGACGGCAAAACCTACACCGTCAGCGGCCCGGCCTGGCTTGACCGCGAATGGAGCAGCCAACCCCTGACCGCCAACCAGACCGGTTGGGACTGGTTCGCCCTGCACCTGGACAGCGGCGACCAAGTCATGCTCTATCGCATGCGGCAAAAGGACGGCGCGCCATACCTCACCGGCACCTGGATCGATGCCCATGGGCAGACGCAGTTATTACAGGCTGACGACATCAGCCTCACACCCCAAGACACCGCCAACGTGGCTGGGCGAGCAATGCCCGTGAGCTGGTCGATCAAGATTCCCGGCAAGCACCTCGATATCACCATCGGCGCCCTCAACCCCAAAGCCTGGATGGACTTGCGCATTCCTTATTGGGAAGGGCCGGTGCAACTCAGCGGCAGCCATGGCGGGCAGGGGTATCTGGAGATGACCGGGTATTAAGATCAAAAGATCGCAGCCTTCGGCAGCTCCTACGGTTATGCGTACGCCGCAATGTCGCAGGTGTACTCGGTCGGTGTAGGAGCTGCCGAAGGCTGCGATCTTTTGATCCTGCTCTTAATGCGCCGAACCCACAGGAACTCCGAGAGACCTCCATCTCTCTACCGTAATAATATCGGCAGGAACCCGCCATGAGCGACGACCTCAAACCGCCCACCCTTGCCACTTGGCAGCGGCTGTTCGACGACAAGGCCTATTGGCAGCAATCTCCCGACGTGCATTACAGCGAATTGTTGCGCATCGCCGACGATCTGCTGGGGCAGGGCGCCATCGACCTTGATCAATGGCAGATCCTCAAAACCAAGGCCGATCAATCCCACAAAGACTCGCCCGCCGTGAACGTCGCCCACGAAGTCGACGATCCCGAAGCCTGAGGAGCTCGGCGAATCCACCGCGCAAGAAACTGCGGACACTCCCTGATCAGCGTCTATGCTCATCGGCACGGACGGCCCCGAACCTGGATTAAGAGCCGTCTGCTGCCATCCATCACAGGGAACGTACCGCTTATGAAGCTCAACGCACTGACCAAAGCCATCACCCTCGCCACCCTCCTGTCCACCGCCAGCCTCAGCGCCGTCGCCGCCGACATCCCACTGGCCGCCGCCGTGGAGGCCGATCAGGTCGTCACCAAAGTCCTGGCGGTCGACGCCGCCAACCACCAGGTCGTCCTTGAAGGCGCCGAAGGTCGGCAGGTCCATGTACAACTCAGCGACAAGGCCAAAAACCTCGGCAAACTGAAAGTCGGTGATCAGGTCAACATCGAAGTCGTCCGCTCGGTCGCGGCCTACCTCGATACCGACATTGACAAAGGCCTGCCAGGTTCCATCGAACGCACCGGCGAAATCCGCGCCACCAAAGACAACCCCAACCCCGGCGGCGAAGCCTACCGTCAGGTGCAGGTGCAGCTGAAAATCACCCACATCGACCTGAAGAAAAACCAGGTGACCTTCCAGAACCCGGCCGGCCAATCCAAAACCGTCAACGTCGAAAAGCCTGAAGTCCAGGCGAAATTGAAAGATCTGAAAGTAGGGCAGAGCGTTGTGGTGACCTATACCGACGTGCTGAAAGTGACCACTCAGCACCCAAGCTGATCATTACTTGTACGGATTGATTGTTCTTGTGCGGATAGTTGTATAAGAACAATCAGTTTTAATGGTCGAACTGGTGAGTTTTGGAAGTTTGTATCCGTTTTTTTAGCAAAGACTTACGAAATATTACGTGCATAAATTTCATGTTTATACCTAGGACATATCGGCCAAATTCTATTAAAATCCTTCCCGTTCGCCCGGTGTCAGGGCTCTTTACCGGTGCATGGATTGCCAGGCCATTACACTGGGCGAACACCTTCTTTGGGAGGCGGTGTTTAAAAGTTTTGGATATAAAAAATGGGCGACCTTGGAGTCGCCCATTTTTATTGGCTGGGTTAAAGGGGGCGTTGGACACCCCACCAGGGAGTTGTAATGGCGTTTGTAGCCTGAGTCCATTTCAACCCGAAATTGTATCCATTACCGGAGTGCTGGCCTGGAGCTGCTGCCGGTAGTTGACTGCACGCTGAAGCACTCGGCTCAAGGCTTGAAAATTTGCCGGTTTGGTCAAAATATCATTGGCACCGGCGGCCCTGAAACGCTCTATCTCGCTCGAAAAAGCACTCGCGGTGAAAGCAACGATGTAGCAAATATCGCCCATTGGTAGTTCGCGGATTTTACGGATGGCCTCCAGCCCATCCATGACAGGCATGTTGATATCCATAAAAATGATATCTGGAGTCGAAGTCATGCACTGATTGACCGCCTCCAAGCCATCTGACGCAAGGTCGGGTGCATAACCCAGCTCTTGTAACATCGCCATGGCAACTTTCTGACTCACGGGATGGTTTTCTACCAGCAGGATATCGAGCGGGTAATCCTCGGCAAAAGATGAGTCGAAACCAACCCATGCATGGTCGTCCCGGATGGGTAGTTCCGAGACTGAAAAAAGCTCCATGGGGAGTGAGAAGGAGAACGTCGATCCGACCCCGGCCTGACTGGTAAAGGATAAAGTCCCCTGCTGCGCCTCGACCAGGTTTTTGCAGATGGAAAGACCGAGCCCACTCCCGGTAAAGCGTTGACTGGCCAGTCCTTTAAACTGAGTAAAGGGCTTGAACAGGCTGTTTTGCCGTTCCATGGGAATACCTATGCCGGTATCGCGTATGGAGAATTCGAGTCGGGCTCGAGTGCCGTAACCGCTAGTCGTGACCATGAGCGATATTTTTCCGGCTTCGGTGAATTTAACCGCATTGCCCAGCAAGTTGATCAATATCTGGCGAAGGCAATTGGTATCGGTTTTGACCAAGGGAGGTACGTCTGGTGATACCTGGGCCTCAAGTACTATTGGCTTGTCCTGAATGTTTTGCCGGATCATTTCAATACTGGATGAAACCAGCGCTCTTATTTCGAAGACACGAGGCTTCAATTCAAGCTTGCCTGCTTCGATTTTTGCAAGGTCGAGAATGTTGTCGATAAGAGACAGCAGGGCTCGTCCACTTGTATTAATCGTTCTTAGCAGACTGCTTTGCTCGGCGTTCAGGGCCGACCTCGCCAGCAACTCGGTCGCGCCGATAACACCGTACATGGGCGTGCGGATTTCATGACTCATGGTGGCCAAAAATCTGGTTTTTGAACGATCAGCGTCCTCGGCGGCATTTTTTGCTCGATTCAATACCTGTTCGTTTACTTGCAGTTGCTGAAGATGAGCACGCATGCGTAAAAGGATGAAGGCGAGAAATACCAGAATGGCCAGGATGATATGGTTCAGGGAGTCCTGATTAAGTTGGCGGTGGTAGTCCGCCAACGTCATCTCCGCGCCCGCGACATAAATCGTACCGTCCTGCGATTTCATTGGGACGAAGACGGCGCGAAAGTCTCCCCAGTGATCCGAGTAGTCGATCCATGTGGGTTTGGTACGTTCAAAACTGTCGAGCAGAGCCTGACTGGCATCTGGATAGGGATCGAAGAATCGTACGAAATTCTTCTCTTGAATTTCTTTTTTCGATGCGCTGGAGCTGACCAGATAAGCCTTCCCCGCGCGTTTGACCACGCTGTAGACAAAGGCGGTTCCCATGGACTCGTTGAACCTGGAGAGCCGCTGAATGGCATCCCAGTCTTGCGCTTCCGATTTGGACTGTTTGTCGGTCAGATTGTCATGGTAACGGTCGCCGAGGATGGCCGAAGTGCCCAGCGCTGCATGCAGCAGCTTGTTATTAATGTTTTCAGTGAGATTTCCTTGAGTCTCGACGTAGAGGTAGTAGATATAGCCACTGACACCCACGATGTAGACCAAGAGTAAAGCCCATGTTTTCCGTCTGAGTTTGAACATAAATCACAGCCTCCATACTGCGCGCGGAAGTATAGTTTGAAGGTTGGTTGAAAACCATTGTTTTGTTTTTTGCTGTTTTCAGGTGAGGCGATGAGGTGTTAGTTGACCGAATGGCCAGTTTTTTTGGGGGGGCGGTTTTGGGAAAAAGTCCATCAGCGGGGCAAAGGGACAATGCTTGTCAGTTAATATAAATGTACAGAAACGTTCGGTGCGTGTTGGATCGCCAAGATGGATTTGTTTTTATGTGTGTGTCAACAGTAAATCTGTCTCGTTGATTAAGAAGTTTTCATTATATTTTTAATGCGATCTGAAATTTGGTTTGCATTGAGATTTTTTTGATTTTCAGAGTCATGCAGGCAAATCAGTTCCTGAAATAAAGTTCATCCAGTTGACGTCTACGTATCAGCAGGTATTCCTCCCAAACCTTGGGGAAGTCCTCATCCTTCGTAAATGGGAAGGTTAGATATATATGTTTGCCTGTCACGCTTATATACTCACGCGTACGTTTGAAGGCGGGCTGTTCGTACATTGAGATGCTTTCATCGTAACCGTCGTGACGGTGAAAGATACTTACCCGATGTGGCGCGATCATGCCCCGCGCAAAATCAATCACCCAACCATAATCCAGTCCAGTACTCAAATAGCCGTAAACACCGTCGCTTGAAAGGCGAATACATGATCTTGCCTGAGTACCATCGTCATCGTTCACTACGACGATCTTGTCTTTGAAGTATTGGATGCTTTTCTGATGTGGTCCTTGTAAAACCAAATTCCAACCTTCTGCCGACATGCGGAATTCACCTTGATTTTCAAATTCGGCGATCCAGCCGTTTGAAAGAGTGATTTGATGTTTGTTCACGTGTTGTCCTCAATATTTGGTGCAGATGGCCGGATGGATAAAGATAGCATGACGTTTGTTTTTTTGATTCTGTAAGCGTACGTTTGGTCCGACGTTTATGGCTATAAACTTTCCAGGTTTTTTGAAGCAAAAGTGGATGAAAGGGGACGGAACTGTTTTTGTGCGCATAGAAAGTAAATCTATCACTTGTATGTTTGCAAGTTTTCTAGATCTGTTGGTCCGCCATCATTGATTAGCTTTGTCATGCGCCGATTGTAAAGTTCGATGTTTTGTGCACTGTTGACGTTGTTCAGTTCTTGGCGCAGGAGTTTCATGGAATTTGATATTGTCTGCTTTTCGGTGCTAGATATATCGCGGATTAGGTCGAATCCATTTGCGGATAAGGCTGGAAATTTTTTCCGCATATAGTAATAGCAACCTATGTTTTCGAAAAGGTTGTTTGCATCTTCTAAGGTGTTATTAATAGTTGTTACGTATTTTTTGAACGCGTTTTTTAGTATTGACTCTGGATTTTTTTGTGTTTTTAGAAAGCCGCAAAGTCCTTGCCAGTTAATGATGTTTAGCTGGGTGTCCCAGTCAGGGTCTTTCGTGAAGTAAATGCCAGTTCCTCTGAAGAAGTCTGGGAACTCGTCTTTATTGTGCGCTTTTTCAAAGTTGCTGATCATTGAACACCAAAAAGTGAGGATAGTCAGAAAGCCAGATAAGGCATTGGCTCGCTTTATCTGTGTCGTCCATACAGGCCGATTCTTTCTTGTCCAGCTCAGTGAGCGTTCCGTACACATCCCGACGATAGAAAATTAGCCAACCGTCTCGTCCTTCGTGGACGATCGAATAGGTGTGTCCATTACCTTCAACGATCAGCGACCAACAGCCGAAGTATGCTCGTTGATCAGAGAATTCGGTGAGGGTGAACTCAGCATGCTGAATAGCGTTTTCCAGATAGGAATAAAGCAAGTGACAGACTCCTGTCCTTTATGAAGAAAACGTCATTTGATTATTTTTACGGAAAAAGTAACTGATGTTTTCGTTACCAAAATAAGTGGGGGAGAATTTGCATAAATTTGTGAAAAACCAATAGGTGCCTTTGTGGTTTTTTTATTTTGGTTTTAATGTTTATAGAGCCTCGAGTTCGATGGTGCAGCCATTTCTTTTTATTTTTTGAAGTTCTTGTTCAAATGAATATTTTGGTAGGTCTTTATATTTTACGTCGTATTCTTTTCTTAAGAATCTAAATAGGCGGCCTATGTTTTCCTTGCTCTTGTTGTTAATGCTTTCAATTAGGTCGTAGTTGTCGGTTGATAAAAATGGAAACATGCTTTTTGCTATGTAATAGGCCGCTATATTGGAAAGAAGTCCTTCAGCATCTTCGTAATTTTCGTTGAGGTATGTTGCGTACTCTTCAAATATGGTCGTCAGTAGACTTTGTGCGGTCGTTTGGGTTTTAAGTATACTGCACATTTCTTGCCAGTTACTTATGTATAGATGATCGTCCCACTCGGATCCTCTAGCGAAATAGATACCATGTCCTTTGAAAAATTCGGAAATTTCATGTTGATCTAAAGCTGTTTCGAACGACGTTTTCATTGAGGCTTTCCGGGAATAAATCTGTCCCTGTTCTTCTCTGCTTTTCTATCGGCTCCTGCTGCTAGGAAGCCTAAGTTATAGTTTTTCTAGGTCGATTGAACATCCATTGTTCCGAATTCTAGATAGCAAGACGTCTAAGGTTATAACGGGCTTTCCTATGCTTTGGGTTGCATATTCGTTTCGAAGTAGCCTGAATAGCCTGCCGATGATGGTCTTTTCTCCGTTGTTTGATTGCTCTATCAGGTCGTAGTTGCTGTTTGACATAAACTCGTAATCTTTGCGCATTGAGTAATAGCTGCTGATGTTGGATATTAGCGATTCAGCATCGTTGTATTCATTCTTAAGTGAGTGTAAGTATTCGGCAAATGAAAGCTCTAATGTTTTGTTGGGGTCGCTCTTTGATTGCAGGAATCCACAAAGTCCTTGCCAGTTGTTAATGTAAAGATGGACTCCCCAGTCGGGGTCTCGCCAGAAATATTGTCCGGAGCCTTTGAATAACTCGGGGAGCTCTCCATTTTCCAGTGCAATTTGATATTTTGTTTTCATTGAAGTTACTCCCATCCTTCAAATTGCTTCAATAAGGTATTGATATCGTTGTTATGTTGGACTTTCTCGGAGCCTATGAGCGCGGCCTTCTTAGGAAAAAGTAGGAAAAAGGGAGCGGATATATTTTTATGAGTGCGTAGAAAATATCCTACCCCCTTTTTTGTAGTTTTTCTTCGCCTTTTTTCTTGATGTCAGCTACAGTTTTTCTAGATCAAAATTGCAACCATTTGCCTTTATTTCAGACAGAAATTGGTCAAGACTAATCACAGGCTTGCCAGCATTTTGGTTGGCGTACTCTCTGCGTAGAAGTTTGAACAGTTCGCCGATTGTTTTTTTGTTTCTTTCGCTAAGGCTCGCTATTAAGTCAAAGCTGTCTTCGGACATGAACGATGTATCATTTCGCATTAGATAGTAACAGCTTATATTTAACAGCAAGGAGTCTGCATCTTGGTAGCAACTCTGCAGCGATGTTAAATACTTGCTGAATACGTCAAGTAGTATTTTGTTTGGGCTTTCTTTAGATTTAAGATATCCGCAGAGACCTTGCCAGTTGTTGATATAGAGGTGATCTCCCCAATCAGGGTCTCGGGAAAAATATTGTCCTTGACCTTTAAAAAACTCCGAGGGCTCATTGTTTTCTAGTGCGATCTGAAATTTGGTTTTCATTGAAGTTTTTCCCAGTCCTCAAATTGGCTTAATAATTCATCGACACTTTTATTATGCTGTATTTTCTCAGAGCCTATTAGGGCCGCCTCTTTGGTGCCGCTTTTCGTTGCTCCGCCGGGAACCCACTCTTTTGGATAGGCACCATTTTCTTTCCCGTTCGGCATTTCGTATTTGAATCGGGCGTCTCCGGGTTTTATACGGACGAGATAAATGGCCAGATCCTCCGACCCAAAATTCAGCTGATCGCTGAGGACTCGCCAGTCGTTATTTGACAGCCAAAGGGGACAGATTTATTTTCATGAACGCTTAGAAAATAAATCTGTCCCCTTTTCTTAGGTGGCTTCTGGGCTCTTGTCGTTCATGTATACTGAAGGGCCGCAAAGGAGTGGGAGTTTTGTTGTGAACTCTATTAGTGATTCTTCATTGGAAGCGTGAATGGTAAAGAGATTTTTGTTTTGGCTTATAGTTACGTTTAATTTTTCTTTCGTGGGTATGTTTTTTATTTTTAGATCGCTGATTCCGCCGCAATTTAGACCGATGCGACAAGTATTAAATTCGGACCTTTTCCACTTTATAGGAGGTGCATCAGGGAGTTCGGAAATATCAAATTCCAGTATGATAGTTGGCCTACTATTATCGATGTTTACTGTGAAAAGCTCGATGGTACTAATGGCTACGGGGGTTGTGAATACCTGGTTAAAAAAAGTACTGCCGTCGAGATCGTTCCAGAATTTCATTCTTAATCCTTAAAGTAGTAGTGATCTTTTGCACCTGGAACTTTCCCCGTTCTGGTGTTTTCAATCGGTCTTAAATTAAGATGCGCAGTCTGGTCGCCTTTGTTGCCAGGTTCATTGTACTGATGCCCGGCAGAGTGGTCTTGAACTATCACCTTTGATCCGTCAGCGCGCGTGTATTGGTACTCTCGTGTCAGTATCGGTTTTCCTTCGTTGTTCAAAATACTTTCACCGGTCTTGTCTGTCATTCTCACATACTTGTATTGACGTGTTTTCCCTGTCGTGGGGTCGTAAACGGCGTCAGGTTGCTGGGTTGCTGGGTTTTTGGGATTCCAGCTTCGGACTTCGCTTGTTTGAAAGCACCATTACGAGACTCTTCGGGCGGTGTGGGCTCGCTTTGCTTACCAGAAGGCGGCTTGTCTTTGCTTCCCGGACAATTTGCATTCAACCCCAACGGATCCACCCACCCCGTAGGGTTAGGCACGTACTGGTAGTTGTTCAACCCACCCGCAAGCTTGATCGGATCCGGCGTCAGAACCGTCCAGTCCCCGGATTGTAGTAGCGATGCCGGTTGTAATGTAAGCCCGTTTCCGCATCGAAATACTGGCCCTGGAACCGCAACGGGTTGTCGATTTCGGCAACATCGAGGGTGGCGAGGTTGCCGTAGGCGCGGTATTTCGCCGACCACATGATCTCGCCGCTGTAGTCGGTGAGTTCCTGCGGCGTGCCGAGGTGGTCGAGTTGGTAGTAGAACGGCGTGGCTTTGAGTGTGCCTTCGCCATCAAGCATCGCCAGTGGACGGAAGCTGCCCGGTTCGTAGATGTAAGGGCGGCAGCATCGCAAGCTACAAGTACGACGCCTTCGGCCGCCGCATTGCCAAGACCGTGGACGGCCACACCACCGAATTCCTGTGGCAAGGCGAACGCCTGATCGCTGAAAGCGCCGACAACCGCTATCGCCGGGCAGGCTGACGCCGATCAGGCGGTGCTGGCAGTCGTAACGGTACTCAGTGACGAGTTTCTGCCCGGCGCCACGACGTTCGCGGATCAGGTTACCGTGGGCGTCGTAATCATAGTGGCGGTCGCCCTGCATCAGCAGGCGGTTGCCTTTGACGTTGGCCAGGTTCGCGGTTGGTTGGTCGCCTTGGCCGAGGAGGTTGCCCGCCGGGTCGTGGGCGAAGCTTTCCGGGGTATTGCCATTGACGTTAGGTTTATATGGTGCAAAATACCTTAAAGTATAAAGGTTTCATGGGGTTATTGTTTTTAGCGTTAAGCTAATATTGATGCAGAGTTAAGTTTTTTTTGAATGTGGTGCTTTGGTCTAAAAATTAAATAGGTTTAAGGGGGTGGGGGTGAGCGACGAGGTCAATGCTTTAAGCAAGTTTTTGAGCTATGTATTACGTCATAAGCCTGAGTGCATTGGGCTGGAGTTGGACAGGGAAGGATGGGCTGTGGTCGCTGAACTAATCGCTGGCGCGGCTGAGAAAGGGGTTTGTATAAACTCTTCAAAGGTGCAAGAGTTGGTTTCGCTAAGTGATAAGAAACGCTTCGAAATTTCAAGTGATGGGCTTAGGGTTCGCGCAATACAAGGGCATTCGACAAAGCTAGTTAGGCGAAACTATGTTGAGTTTAAGCCTCCTTTGTTTTTATATCATGGCACAGCGACACGCTTCTTGGATTCTATCCGTCAGCATGGTCTAAATGCGGGTGAAAGGCATCATGTGCATTTGACACAAGATAAAGATTCAGCGCTGGAAGTCGGTCGGCGATACGGTAAGGTAGTCATACTAAAAGTCAGTAGTCGCTCAATGCATGTTGAGGGATATAAATTCTTCAAGACGGAAAATAATGTGTGGTTGACCACTTGTGTGCCACCAGAGTTTATAACTGAAGTTGAGCTGGAGTAGCTAACTACTCCTCTTTCTCCCATTTTTGGTGAGTCTTTATTGCCTCACTGAACCATTCGTTGAAATTGTTGTAAGTTCCGTGTAACTCCCAGCCTTCTGAAGCATAAGCGTGGATAATTAATACTTTTGGCTCTCCGGAACTATCGTCACCATCGAAGCAGGCAATGTCGTCGTTAGCGTTAAATTTTGCAAATGGTATTAAATCTCTTTTTGGGTAAAGTTTTTTTAGTGCTTGATACCAATAGTTTACATCTCCATCCTCAAATGCAATAAACCACCAAGGCTCGATGTCAATAGGTGGGCTAAGGCTAATAGTGGTTATAAAGTTTTCCGGGTAGGAAAAGTCCTGTCTATTTTGAATTTTTAGATAAAAGCTCATTCTTTACCACTCAGTTTTGGCAGTTCATGTGATCCGTAAGGCGTTTCTTTTCCGAAACGTTTAGGTGACTGTTTACCTACTCGCAACTCGATTGCCTGCCCCCAAGTATCCGGTTTTTTTCCTTTTACGGCGAAGCGCTGTTGTTCTGGTTCGGTTACTACGTCGTTATATCCACGTTCTCTAGCTTCCACTTTGATCCCTGCTTCACGTGCAGCCCTTACACGAGTGTTATCCATGCTGGTTAGATGACCATCTGGCATTCGTACGACATCAATTGGATCACCTTGCCAGCCTTTTTCTCTCATGCTAGTGACTAAATTATCATACGTATAATTATTTCCATCTCTGTCCATCTTGTTATACGAAACTGACGTCTGGGAGAAACGCACTTCATTGGGATCAATAGACCTTACTTTTGGGCAGTTTGCCACTTTGCTGCTCAACCCCAACGGATCCACCCACCCCGTAGGGTTAGGCACGTACTGGTAGTTGTTCAACCCGCCCGCGAGCTTGATCGGATCCGGCGTCAAAAACCGTCCAGTCCCCGGATTGTAGTAGCGATGCCGGTTGTAATGTAAGCCCGTTTCCGCATCGAAATACTGACCCTGGAAGCGCAGCGGGTTGTCGATTTCGGCAACGTCGAGTGCGGCGAGATTACCGTAGGCGCGGTATTTCGCTGACCACATGATCTCGCCGCTGTAGTCGGTGAGCTCCTGCGGGGTGCCGAGGTGGTCGAGTTGGTAGTAGAACGGCGTGGCTTTCAGTGGTCCTTCGCCATCGAGCATCGCCAGTGGGCGGAAGCTGCCGGGTTCGTAGATGTAGCTGCGATAGCGGTTGTCGGCGCTTTCGGCGATCAGGCGTTCGCCTTGCCACAGGAACTCGGCGGTGTGGCCATCGACGGTTTTGGCGATACGACGGCCGAAGGCGTCGTACTTGTAGCTCGCGGTGCTGCCGCCGGGCAGGCTCACGACGATCAGGCGATGTTGGCAGTCGTAGCGGTACTCGGTGACGAGTTTCTGGCCGGCGCCGCGACGTTCGCGGATCAGGTTGCCGTGGGCGTCGTAGTCATAGTGGCGGTCGCCCTGCATGAGCAGGCGGTTGCCTTTGATGTTGGCCAGGTTCGCGGTTGGCTGGTCGCCTTGGCCGAGGAGGTTGCCCGCCGGGTCGTGGGCGAAGCTTTCCGGGGTGGTGCCACGGACGTTGATCAGGCGATCGAGCGGATCGTAGTGATAGCTGCGGTTGCCTTTGCGGCTGTCGTCGATACCGGCAAGGTTGCCGTTGGCATCGTAGGCGTAGCGGCGGCGGAACAGGTTGCGGTCTTGCTGGCTGACGGTGTGGGCTTGCAATCGGCCTTGTTCGTCGTACTGGTATTGGCTGAGCAGCAGGCCTTGTTGGCGCTGCTGTTCGCGCCCCGCGTTGAACTGGTGCGTGGTCAGGCGCGAGCCGTTGAGGTCGATGCTGTTCAGGCGGCCGCCGGGTTGGTGGCGGTAGTCGAGTTTGCTGCCGTCGGGGAGGCGGCAGTGGCTCAGTTGGCCGAGGTTGTCGTACTCGTAACGCAAGGTGCCCCAGCCTTGGTGTTCGGTGATCAGGCGGTCTTGCAGATCGTATTCGTAGGCGAGGGGCCAATGGCCGTCGTCGACGTTTACGAGGCGCCCGAGGGCGTCGTAGCTGTAGTGAATTTCCTCGCCATCGGCCAGGGTTTTCACCAGCAAACGGCCTGCGGCATCGCGCTGGTATTCGGTGACCAACTCACTGCCGTCGTCACCGAATTCGGTTTTCTTCAGCAGTTGGCCGTTGAGGTCGTACTCGTAGGCGGTACGGCGACCGTCGAAACCGGTTTCCTGCTGGATCAGGCCGTTCGGGTAGTAATCGAGGTGGTAGTGCTCGCCACGTTCGTTTTCGATTTCAGTAAGCAGCAAACGTGAGTTGTCGTAGCGGTAGCGAAGCTGACTGCCATCCGGGTTGAGGCGACGGCTGACCAGGTGCAGGCCATCGGCGTATTCGTAGCGGGTGACGCGGCCCAGTTCATCGCGTTCGGCAGTGACTTTGCCGTAGGCGTTGTAGGTGAAGGCACGCGTAGCGCCGCCGGGCAGGGTGATTTGCGCGAGGCGGTTGGCAGCGTCCCATTGGTAGTGGGTGATGGCGCCGGTTTCTTCCTGACGGGTGATCTGCCGGCCCAAGGCGTCGTAACGGTACTTGCGCTGGCCACCGTCGGGCAGATGCTCCTCCAGCAGTTGGCCGAGGTTGTTCCAGCCCAGTTGATGACGGCTGCCATCGGGGTGACGGATTTCCAGCAGCCGGCCTTGGCGGTCGTAGCTGTAGAGGGTGGCATTCCCGTGCGGGTCAATCTGCTGAGTGATATCGCCCTGATGGTTGCGTTGATATTTCCAGGTGGCTTTGCCTCGGTGCACGTCGCTGACGAACCCGTTGCTGTATTCATACGAAACGGGTTCATCTTCTGGAGGAATAACGGCGGTCATCAAACCGTCTTCGTCGTACCGATACTCGGTAACAGCACCCAGCGGATCTTTTTCTGCGATCAGCTGACCTTTTTCGTCATAGGCCTTCAGGTGTTCAGCGCCGTCGGGATCGATCTTGCTGATTAGCCGCGCTTTATCGTCGTGGGTGTAAACCTCTTCGCTGCCATCGGCGTTGGTAACGGTGACACTGCCTTTATCGTCCCAGGCGTAATGCGCTTCCATCTGCGAGAAACTCGCCCAGTGATGGATGCAGCGTGACAACTTGCCTTCGTTCTCCCACTCCCAGAAGAAACTCGCGCCACCCGCCAGTTGCCGCTCAAGAATCACATGTTGATCGTTGTAGCGATAGTGTTCGGCTTCACCGGCAGCGTTCCTCGCTTCAATCAGGCGGTGCTGCGTGTCATAGCTGTACGTGACCAGCGTCTGGAGGGTGTTCCAGGCGTCTTCCAGATTGTCGGCGGGAATGAACTGCTGATAGTCAACGGCGATGATGTGTTTACGGTCGTATCGCAAGAGCAGGGCGCGACCGGCACCATTGTCGAGGCGTTTGATTCTGCCGTGGATGTCACGGGTGATATGCAGCCGATTGCCATAGCTGTCGCTGATGGCGATCAGGGTTGCGCCCTTGCTGTTGTAACGGAAGTGGTAGAACGATGGACGGCTCCCGGCTTGCGCCAGAACCAGTTCCGACGGGTCGTCACCGAGGAAAATCGCTGCCCGTGACAGGCTGTTGGTGATCGCCGGGCGTTGTTGGTTTGGAAGTGGAAATGGCGTTGCCCGATTTTCGTGGTCGGTCCAGAGGACTTCGTCGCCATTGATTTCGATTCGGTGCGCCAGCGCATGGCTCCAGCCATAACCCAGACCACAATCGATTTCCACTGCGCTGCTTCGATAAAGACGTGTCCACTCAAACGGCAGCAGGCCGTCGAGCTGGCCATCATTGAGCGTCAATAACTCTTCACCGGTGACCATCGACACGGGGCACTTGTCGGTACAGGTTTTCGCCGCAGGCTCAGCGCTTTGGTCGGCAGGTGTCTTGGCTTGCCTGGAAGCGTCGTCGCCGGTTTTGCCCTTGCCCAGTTTTGCGTTTTTCTTCCCGTCAAAACGAACCTGCGCCACCCCTTTTTTCACCTGAGCCGTCACGCCACGAGCCGCCACAGCAGTGTATTTCGCGACGTATTCCATGAAGCCTTTGATGATCTTGAACACCGACTCCACAAAACCGGTCACGGCCTTGATGATGATTTCGCCGTACTTTTTCAAGCGCGCGGCGAGGTAAATGACACCAGTACCCTCTGCAGCAATGGTCAGCACGATCGAAATCACGATGTCGATCGCGATGCCGACGACCGCCGCCGTGGTCATTTTTGCGGCGTCACCGGCCATCTTCATCGGTGGCAGGCCGGCCAGCCAGATCACGGCACTGCGTACCATTAGGAACAGCGCGGCCTCGTCGCTGGCCAGCAGCATGGCTTTTTTCATGACGTCTGGCGCTTCTTTTGCCAGAGCTACCAGTTTTTGTGTGCCGGCACCGAGGTCTTTCGCAAACTTGCTCGGGTCTTGCAGGATATCGAGCACCAGGCTGATGCCGTCCCAGACCCCTTTGATCGCTTCCCAACCACCTTCAAGGATGCCGTTGCCGACAGCCATGGCGGTTCCCGAAGCGGACATGTTCGACCATTGCGGTTTGAAGCCGGCCCATTCCTTACGCAGGAAACCTTCCAGTTGCCCGGTCAGGCCGTCATAGGACTTGAACAGGGTATCGATCTGAGCCGGCGTTACTTCGTTGTGAACACGGATCTTGTAGAACTTGCCCGGAACACCGCCCGTCCAGCTGGCTTTGCCTTGTGCGTCGAGTTTGACTTTGCTGACAGCGCCGCCTTCTACCGCAACGATTTCGACTTCGATGTCACCCAGCGGGATGTCATACACCGATTCGAATTTGCTCTCGATCAGCAGCGGCCCCTTGAGCGGGCACTGGGCAACGTTCGAGGCGAAGTCGCCATCGGTCATGCTCACCGATTTGCTGGTGTTGCCGACTTTTATCACACGCTCCATGCCGAGCAGGGAGGGCAGGTCTGTTGCTCGACTGCCTTTGTCGGCGGCTTTCGCGTACCAGGTTTTGGTCTGTTCTTGATACAGCTTCAAGCTGTCCTTGAACGTGCTCAGTTGGTTGTCAACGTAGGCAACGCGATCCATCAGCCTTGCTCCAGAATCAGGTGGTTTAACAGTGCTTCATTAAGGTTTTTCGGAGCATCCGGGCGGCGCACGAAACGTGCGATTTTCAGCTTCAGATTGCTCTCGGGGTAAGCGGCGTAGATGTCTGGACGTTCCTCTTCCAGCCATTGCATCAGGTTGCCGATAAGGGTCGACGGGTTTTGTTTCGCGAGACTGTCGAGCAACTTCTGCGGCACCTCCCACCAAGGCCAGTCCTTCGCCGATGGCACCGCGCGCGGCCCCACTTCCAGGCTCTTCCCATTGATCAGGTACCGATCAAACACCGGCAGCACTTCACCGGCGGCATCGCCGAGTCCTGCCAGAATCGGGTAGATATGCCGCCCATCCCAAAACCGGAAAAACACTTCCGTCCCATCCGGCATCTTCACTTGAGTCAGGCTGCGAAGGTGTTCAAACACCACGTTCGGCTCGGAGCGGGATACGGCCAGCCATCCCCAATCGAGGGCGTCGGTTTCGGCGATCCATGGCAGGAAGCTTGAGTTGGGTTTCAACTCGGTGAGGTAGGGCATCACTGGCTGCCAAGCCGCGTAGGGTGTACCGCCCCAGATCGGGATCGCCTGGGTTGTGGGTTCATTTTGGTAAAGCGTCTTGAGCGCTTCGGCATCACTGGCCGCACTGATGATCAGGTAAAGGCGTTCACCCGGCAGTAGCGGGGTTTCGGATAACCAGACCTGTGGATTGGTGTTTTCAGATGTCACAACAGCCGTCCTTGATGAGTGAATCTAAAAACTCATATCCGCTTCAATATTTTCTTCGTAAGTCGAGAGCAACTTCACAATGCTTTCGTTTCCGGAGTATTTCTCTTTCAACTGCTTCAGTTTTTGATCTGTGCCTTTGCAGTATTTATTGATGTCGCTGATGACACGGCTGAGGTTGTCCGGGTCGGCGGGGTCCCGTTCAGGAATATCTCCGCGCAAAGAATCACAGTTGTCTCTGTTTTTGATGTAGCCGGAGACGTCGGTCGGAACGGACTCAGCATTTTCCGTTTCGCAAGAATTTGACGTTGGCTCTGCATCGTAACCTAGGCTCAAATACAAGTGACCGTTCAAACTCCCATTTTTTCTAGAGAAGAGATGAACGCCTTCTTGACTCAAACAGGTGCTGATAGTTGTAGCTTGGTCCTTGATCTCAACGGCTGAGACGCCGTTTTCGGTTGCATTTTTACCAACTACAGCTATGCCGATGAAAGGTGCTGTGTATTGAATGTCAAGCCCATAGATGTGCATGTCGGATTCGTTGAGCAGGTCCATTGCATCGCCCTGCTGCTGTTTTTCACCAGTTGTTTTTGTTAATTTGCAGCAAGCAACGGTTCTATCCTGAGGAAATTGGACTGAAATGACTTCGTTGCTTGAAATATTCTGGGTTGTATATAAATAAGTTTGCCCGTCTGGGTTGTTTTTAACGAATCCAAATCCAGTGTCTTGGGCAAATGCTGACCCTGAAAAAATAGTCAGAATGATGAAAAGAGTATGTTTAATGTCCATCGGTTGACCAATGTGGAGGGTCGGAAACAAGCTTTTTAACTCCATATGTAGTACCTACTGGATTCAAGTCGCTTAAGTGAGTGATCACAACGGAGGCGCCAGAAGCGTTTAAAATTGTTTTTCCAGACATGTTGGATATTGTCATGTCTATGACCTTTCGCTGTGTATGGCGATTTGTAAGTGCCGGCGGATACACAATCCCGTAGCCCGACGCCATGCTGGTCGCAGCACTGATTGATTAAGCTGGGGTGCTATGGACCCACTCGATATTTACACCGTCCATTTCAGGTACGTCTTCTGGTGCACCCATTGCGTGCCGCTTAGCTCCTTGGTCGGGATGCTAACAGTTACAGGTGTCTGATCCGTGGTTGGAGTGAGCGTCGCTTGTTGTGTTGCCATAATACGGGGCCTCGATAGTGGCTTTTTCAGCTTTGTTAGATGAGACTTTTTGGGTCATCCCCTTGTTGTCAGTGACACCATCAACAATAATCCCGGATTCAAGCGTTATTCGATAGGGAATATTCTGCTTCGGTTTGCCCGTTTTTTCATCATTGAGTAAAAAGACTAAGTCGTGGCTGGTGTTATCAGTGTCTTGGGCAGGTTTTGCTATATTAGTCTTTTTGAATTTTTTGTATTATTTCCACTGGATGGCAAGCTTATCTGGACGTTCTGGTGGGATTGTCACCTTTATTCCGCTCGAAGAAGTTGCATGAATGAATTCGTCATGCAGTTCTATTCTGTCGAAAGGATTTGTTGTGCTTAATACAATTAACCAAACCAGTTCATCAGTGTCTTTTTTTGTCAGTGAGATAAAACCATCTTCTCCGGATGCTAGACACTCGCCGCATTGTATGATGTTGCCTTTAGAGTCTTCTGTCGTGTAAATAGTCGCCAAGCCTTCACAAAGCCCATTTTCGACTGAAGAAAAATCTAATGCAGGCAGCCAAGTTTTGTTTTTTAACGATTGCTCTTTCTCTGACGTCTCAAATAGGCAATAGAATCCATTGTTTGACGTTATGGAGTTTTGACGAGGGTATATCTCTTCTTGCCAGTGGTTTTGTACTTTTTCTTTGTCTTCGCGAAACATTTTATTTTTACCTATTCGTTAATTTTAGGCAGAGTTTTAATGCCTGTAGCGGGTGCTGGTTGACCATCCACCCAGTTGCGTTGTTCATTTCTTCGCATCTTAAATGCTTTTTCCCAGGTCTTTTTTGACCCTGGCATGATGTCTTCAGCCGCTACAATTTCAATAGGTATCTTTTCTAGATCCGCCATTTGAGCTGCTCTGAGTCGTCGATTGTCATAAGACACGAGCTGACCATCGACCTCCATTACTCGGATGGGGCCTGATCGTTGCCAATCCCAAGTGCCATTACGCATCTCCTGCTCGTAACCTTGGCCGTTTTTGTTTACACCTGGTTGTGTGAAATTAATATCTTTCGGGTTTGCTGTACTTTGACCAACCCTATATTTACGTCCAGAAGCATCAGGTGCGCGGCTTTCACCTGAGTCGACACTTGCTCCTGTCGGACTAGAGGGGTCCTCTACTGGAATTCTGCATTTTTCTGTGTCCGGACATTCTCCACTCAATCCCAACGGATCCACCCACCCAGTAGGGTTAGGCACGTACTGGTAGTTGTTCAACCCACCCGCAAGCTTGATCGGATCCGGCGTCAGGTACCGCCCAGTGCCCGGATTGTAGTAGCGATTCCGGTTGTAATGTAAGCCCGTTTCCCCGTCGAAGTACTGACCTTGGAAGCGCAGTGGGTTGTCGATTTCGGCAATGTCGAGAGTGGCGAGGTTGCCGTAGGCGCGGTATTTCGCCGACCACATGATCTGGCCGCTGTAGTCGGTGAGTTCCTGCGGGGTGCCAAGGTGGTCCAGTTGGTAGTAGAACGGTTCGGCTTTGAGCGGGCCTTCGCCATCGAGCATGGCCAATGGGCGGAAGGTGCCCGGTTCATAGATGTAGCTGCGATAGCGGTTGTTGGCGCTTTCGGCGATGAGACGTTCGCCTTGCCACAGGAATTCTGTGGTGTGGCCATCGACGATCTTGGCGATACGGCGGCCAAAGGCGTCGTATTTGTAGGTTGCATTACTGCCGCCGGGGAGGCTGACGCCGATCAGGCGGTGCTGGCAGTCATAGTGATATCCGGTGACGAGTTTCTGCCCGGTTCCTCGACGTTCCCGCGCCAGGTTGCCGTAGGCGTCGTAGTCGTAGTGGCGGTCGCCCTGCATGAGCAGGCGATTGCCTTTGACGTTGGCCAGGTTTGCAGTTGGCTGGTCGCCTTGGCCCAGGAGGTTGCCCGCCGGGTCGTGGGCGAAGCTTTCCGGGGTGGTGCCACGGACGTTGATCAGTCTGTCGAGCGGGTCGTAGTGGTAGCTGCGATTGCCTTTGCGGCTGTCGTCGATGCCGGCGAGATTGCCATTGGCATCGTAGGCGTAGCGCCGCTGGAACAGGTTGCGATCTTGCTGACCCACCGTGTGGGCTTGCAGTCGGCCTTGTTCGTCGTACTGGTATTGGCTGAGCAGCAGGCCTTGTTGACGTTGCTGCTCGCGGCCTGCGCTGAACTGGTGAGTCGTCAGGCGCGAGCCGTTGAGGTCGATGCTGCCCAAGCGACCGCCGGATTGGTGGCGGTAGTCGAGCTTGCTGCCGTCGGGGAGGCGGCAGTGGCTCAGTTGGCCGAGTTTGTCATACTCGTAACGCGTGGTGCCCCAGCCTTGGTGTTCGGTGATCAGGCGGTCTTGCGGGTCATATTCGTAGGCGAGAGGCCAGTGGCCGTCGTCGACGTTTACCAGGCGACCCAATGCATCGTAGCTGTAGTGAATTTCTTCGCCATCGGCCAGGGTCTTTACCAGCAGGCGGCCCGCGGCGTCGCGCTGGTACTCGGTAACCAGTTCGCTGCCGTCATCGCCGAATTCGGTTTTCTTCAGCAGTTGGCCGTTGAGGTCATACTCGTAGGCGGTGCGGCGACCGTCGAAGCCCGTTTCCTGCTGGATCAGGCCGTTAGGGTAGTAATCGAGCTGGTAGTGCTCGCCACGTTCGTTTTCTATCTCGCTGAGCAACAGACGCGAGTTTTCGTAGCGGTAACGCAGTTGGCTGCCGTCCGGGTTGATGCGACGGCTGACCAGATGCAGGTTATCCGCATATTCGTAGCGGGTAACGCGGCCTAGTTCATCGCGTTCGGCGGTGACTTTGCCGTAAGCGTTGTAGGTGAACGCACGAGTCGCACCGCCGGGTAGAGTGATTTGCGCGAGGCGGTTCGCCGCGTCCCATTGATAGTGGGTGATCGCGCCGCTTTCGTCCTGACGAGTAATCTGTCGACCCAATGCGTCGTAGCGATACTTGCGCTGACCGCCGTCGGGCAGATGTTCTTCGAGCAGTTGGCCAAGATTGTTCCAGCCCAATTGATGACGGCTGCCATCAGGATGACGGATCTCCAGCAGACGGCCCTGGCGGTTGTAGCTGTAGTGGGTCGAGTTGCCGTCCGGGTCGATTTGTTCGGTGATGTCGCCCTGATCGTTGCGTTGGTACTTCCATAGCGACTCACCCCGTAGCACTTCGCTGACAAATCCATTGCTGTATTCGTACTGTGTCGGTGCGTCTTCCGGTGGAATCACTGCGACCAGTCGTCCGGCTTCGTTGTACTGATACTCGGTGACTGCACCCAGCGGATCTGATTCGGCGATCAGCCGGCCCTTATCATCGTAGGCCTTGAGGTGCTCCGCGCCGTTCGGGTCGACTTTAGCTACCAGTCGCGCCTGATCATCGTGGGTGTAGATTTCTTCGCTGCCGTCGGCATTCGTGACCGTGACGCTGCCCTTGTCATCCCAGGCGTAGTGCGCGTCCATCTGCGAGAAGCTCGCCCAGTGATGGATGCAGCGTGCCGACTTGCCTTCCTTTTCCCATTCCCAGTAGAAGCTCGCACCACCTGCCAGTTGGCGCTCAAGAATGACGTTTTGATCGTTGTAGGCGTAGCGTTCTGCTTCGCCCGCTGCGTTTCTGGCTTCGATCAGGCGGTGCTGGGCGTCATAGCCATAGGTGACCAGGGTTTGAACGGTGCTCCAGGCATCTTCCAGATTGTCCGCCGGCCTGAACTGCTGATAGTCGATGGCGACGATGTGCTTGCGGTCATAACGCACGAGGAGGGCGCGACCGGCACCGTTGTCGACACGCTTAATTCGCCCGTGGATGTCACGGGTAATTTGCAGGCGATTGCCATAATCGTCGCTGATGGCGATAAGCGTGGCGCCCTTGCTGTTGTAGCGGAAATGATAGAACTGCTTGCGTTCGCCGGCCTGCGTGAGAACTAGCTCGGAAGGGTCGTCACCGATGAAAATGGCCGCTTCCGAGAGGCTGTTGGTGATCGCTGGACGCTGCACGCTTGGCAGCGGGAACGTGGTGACGCGGTTCTCATGGTCGGTCCAGAGGACTTCGTCTTCTTGGATGTCAACGCGTTGGGCCAAGGCATGGCTCCAGCCGTAGCCGAGACCGCAATCGATTTCTGCGGCGCTGGTGCGATAGAGTCGCGTCCAGCTGAAGGGCAACAAACCACCGAGCTCGCCATCGGTGAGGGTCAATAACTCTTCGCCCGTGACCATCGATACGGGACAACCATTGGTGCAGGTTTTCTTGGCGCAGGCAGCGCTTTTTTCATCAGGATTTGTTGATTGTTTGGAATGGTCGTCAATGTGTTCATGCTCTCGCACTTTTGCGTGATTTTGGCGATCCCAACCGATTTTCACCTTGCCTTTTTCAAAGGCGCCAACGGCCGCGCGGGCGGCTACTTTCTTGTATTTCTCAATAGACTCCATGAAAGCTTTCAGGATCTTGAAAACGGCTTTAATGAAACCGGTTACTGCGTTAAGGATTTTTGCTCCGTAGGTCGCCAGGCGGACGCCCAGATAGGCAATACCTGACCCTTCTGCCGCAAACGTCAACACCACTGCCAACACGATGTCGATAAGGATTGTTACCAGAATGTTGGAGGCCTGCTCGGAGAACTTGCCCGCGACGACACTAGGTGGCAATTCAAGAAGCCAGATAACCGCAGTTTTCAGCAACAAAAATAGGGCAGCCTGGTCACTTGCCAGAAGCATTATTTTTTCCATGGCAGCAGGTGTTTCTTTCGCAAGTTTGATCAGGTCGGTAGCACTCTGACCTAGTTCACCTGCAAATTTCTCAGGGTCCTTCAGAATCTCAAATATGCGTTTTATGCCATCAAACGCACCCTTGATTGCCTCCAAGCTGCCTTTGGCGGTGCCATTGAGTTGAGCAAGAAAAGTTGTCGACAATGCCTGGGTCGGCCATAGCGGCTTATAGTTTCTCCACTCAGCTTCCAGCCATGTTTGCAGCTGCTGGGTTAAACCGTCGTAGGAGTCGAAGAGCTCGGTGATCTGATCTTTGGTTACATTGCTCTGAACGCGGACATAGTATTTCTTTCCCGGGATCCCTTTGAAAACACCTTTACCTTGTTCGTCCAAGTCAACAGGAACTGGGTTGCCACCCTGTACTGGTGTTACATCGACCTTAATGTTGCCAACGGGGATGTCATGGAGGGATACGAATTTACTTTCAATCAGTAATTTGCCGTCTTTCGGGCATACCGCGACGGTGGACGAAAAATCGCTATCTTTTGTGCTGACTGTCGCACTCGCACTGCCGAGTTTGACGGTTCTGTTCATTCCCAATAAGGCTGGTTTGTCAAAGAACTGAGGGCCTTTATCCAGCCACTCGGCGAAATTGCTTTCGGTCACCTCACGGTAAAGCTTCAGACTGTCCTTGAAGGTGGTCAATTGGTTATCAACAAAGGCAACGCGATCCATCAGCCTTGCTCCAAAATCAGGTGGTTTAACAGTGCTTCATTCAGGTTTTGCGGAGCGTCGGGCCGGCGCACGAAACGTGCGATCTTCAGCTTTAAATTGCTCTCGGGGTAAGCGGCGTAGATGTCTGGACGTTCCTCTTCCAGCCATTGCATCAAGTTGCCAATCAGGGTTGACGGGTTTTTCTTGGCCAAGCCATCGAGCAATGTCTGTGGCACTTCCCACCACGGCCAATCCTTCGGTGGCGGCACAACCCGCGGCCCAACCTCCAGTCGCTTCCCGTTAATCAAATACCGGTCAAACACCGGGAGCACTTCACCTGCCGCATCACCCAACCCTTCCAGAATCGGATAGATATGCCGCCCATCCCAGAACCGGAAAAACACTTCAGTCCCATCCGGCATCCGAACCTGAGTGAGGCTACGCAGATGTTCGAACACCACGTTCGATTCGCTCCTGGAAACGGCCAGCCACCCCCAATCGAGGGCGTCGGTTTCGGCAATCCATGACAGGAAGCTTGAGTTGGGTTTCAACTCGGTGAGGTATGGCATCACTGGCTGCCAACCCGCATAGGGTGTACCGCCCCAGATCGGGATCGCCTGGGTTGTCGGTTCATTTAGATAAAGCGTCTTGAGCGCTTCGGCATTGCTGGCCGCGCTAACGATCAAGTACAAACGCTCGCCCGTCTGCACCGGCCGTTCAGCCAACCACGCTTGAGGAGTCAACAGATCAGATCGCACAGGCACCTGCCTTGCATTTCTCGCACTCTTCACAGAACGGCGCATTGCGTTTCAGCGTATTGATCTGCGCCGGGCTCAGAACCGCGCCAGCCTTATCCGCATCAGCCTGTTTCAACGCCCCAGGCATCAACGGCGCCGCTCCGGTCCCGCTGCCGGGGCTGCCGCCGGAGTTCATGTTGATCACCGGCCCACTTAGCGTCACGCCGCTGGCGTCGATCTTGATGAAGCTGCCGCCGCCCTTGAGGGTCAGTTCGCTGCCGGCTTCGAGCACGACTTTCATGCCGCTGCTCAGGTGGATTTCCTGGCCGGCTTCGATGAATTGGCCGGTGCCGACCTTTATGTGCTGGTTGACGCCCACTGTGAGGTGGTCGTTGGCGCGGGTTTCGACTTTGCGGTCGGCGTAGACGGTGTGGTGTTCTTCGGCCTTGAATTCGCTGTAGCTGTTTTTCTCGACGGTGTCGTGGCGTTCGTTGCCGACGCGGATTTTCTGGTCGTGTTCGACGTTTTCGTCCCAGTCGCGCTGGGCGTGCAGGAAGATCTGTTCCTGACCTTTTTTGTCTTCGATGCGCAGTTCGTTGAAACCGCCGCCGCCCGGAGAACTCAGGGTCTTGAATGTGCTGCGGGTTTTGTTCGCCGGCAGGGCGTACGGGACGACGTTTTCCTTGTGGTACAGGCAGCCGCTGATCAGCGGTTGGTCGGGGTCGCCTTCGAGGAAGCTGACCAGCACTTCCATGCCGATCCGTGGGATGGCGATGCCGCCGTAATGGGCGCCGGCCCAGGCGGAGGAGACGCGCAGCCAGCAGCTGGTCTTGTCGTCGGCCTGGCCTTCGCGGTCCCAGTGGAATTGCACTTTGACGCGGCCGTACTGGTCGCAGTGGATTTCTTCACCTTTGGGCCCGGTGACCACGGCGCTCTGGCTGCCGAGGATCCGTGGTTTGGGGTGGTTCAGCGGCGGGCGGTTCGGTACGTCCCAGGGAGTGGCCTGGAAGCGGTTGCGGTAGCCCTGGTGGAAATCGTCCTTGAGCTGGGTCGTGTTGCTGGTGACCGACTCTTCCAGCACTTGCGGCTGTTTGCCTTCGTGGAGGATTTCGGTGAGCAGCCACAGGTCGTTCCATTTGGCTTTCGGGTGTTGGGTCAGCGCCAGGAAGTGGCCGCTGACCAGCAACGGCTGATCGCTTTTGCCTTCGGCGAGCTGGAAGTCGCTACGGTGACGCTCTAGGGCGCGTTTGGCCAGGTGCTTGCCGCGTTCGCGGTCGATGAAGCGGCCGGGGTAGTCGTAGTCTTCGAGGTCGGGCAGGGCGTCGCCACGGTTTTCGCTTTCCAGCGTCAGGCGCGGTTTTTCGAAGTCGTAGTCGCGGCGGGTGGTGCGGCTGGTGCGGGTTTCCAGGCGCAGGTCGAAGCGCTTGATCACCGGGTCGTTGGCGACCATGCCGGAGTCTTGCTGATAGGCCACGGGCGCGAGTTTCGGGAACACCGTCTGGTCATCGCCGAACACCAGCTTGTGGGCCGTGGCGCTGTGCTGGAAGTGGTAGTGGATACCTTCTTCCTCGCACAGGCGCTGGATGAACTGCAGGTCCGATTCATCGTACTGAACGCAATAAATGCGCTCGGGATAAATCGCCCCGACCTTGAATGCGTAGGCATTGCTCTGGATGCCGTGCTCTTCGAGGACGCTGCCGATGATTTTCGGTACGGAGAGGTTCTGGAAGATGCGTTGGTTGATGCGGTGCGCCAGGTAGGACAGCTGCGGACGCAGCGTCACCGCGTAGCGGGTCAGGCGTTTGCCCGAATCGCCTTGGGCGGCGCGATAGATCTGGCCATGGATGCCGCTGCCATCCGGCGAGAGCTGCAAAAAGGCCGGTTTGTGCAGCAGGGTCTCGAGGTCCAGGGACGGCTGTTCACTGACCAGCTCCACCTCAAATACAAAAGGCTGGCTGATGGCTTCCCGACCTTGCAGGCCAAGGACCTGGAGATCGTTTTCCAGACCTTCGACAGTCAGGGCAAAGTGAGTCTGATTGGCCGGCGCGAACATCCCTTGTTCCTCGTGCAGTGCTGCGGCGCACGCCGACACCCAAACGGGCGCTTGCGGACGCGAAAATTCTTGGAAGACGCAAATGACATCGACCAGCAGAGCTGGCCGATGTTTGGAACCGTCAGCCGCGATTAAGCGACTGGAACACGCCAGTCATCGGAACCCGAAGTACCGGATACTTCGTGGGTCCAGGTGATTTTGCGGTAGGTGAATTGCACTTCTTCCAGGTGCGTGAAGTGCGAGTTCGACGGATCCTGGCAGTTGTGCATTTTGTTGTTGATGGCGACGATGATCGCGTCTTCCAGTTTGGTGGTGTAGTAATGCTCTTGGGTGCCTTGAGCCGAAGTGCGGTACCACTGGATAACGATTTCGCTCATGCGCTCGCCGGAGGTCAGCGCCGCTTGCAGCAGTGGCGAGGACTTGTCGTAGACCTTGGTGATCACGACTGGCTTGTGTACACGCTGACCGGTCGGTTGGCCGGACTGTGGGTCGCGCGGGATGATCACGTCGTGGCTGAAAGCCTGAACCATGACCTGGTCTTCGTGACCTTCCTGGTAGGTGTTGCCAACCGAGTCGGCGGTGAACGCGCCGGCAGTGATCAGGCCTTGTTTCTCGCCAGTAACGGACATGTACGCTGGTGTAGCCATGGATGTGCTCCTTGCTAAAAGTTAGGGTGCCCGGGAGGCGGTATCGCCCGGTGGGTGCCTGACTGTTATCAAGGACCGTGCCAGAAATGATTAACGCTATATAAATCAGATGGTTGAGGTAATTTTTCAAACGCCGGAGAGGTTTTTGGCAAAGATCAGCTGAAAAAGTGCGCAAGAAGTTGCGCAGTGGTGCGCAACTTCTTGCGCACTTGGCTGGAGGGCTTGATAAACCTGGCGTCCAGCGTCGCTGGGGGACTTTTCCCCGACATAGTTGCGCAACTTCTTGCGCATCAAGGCCATGAGCCGTCACCCCCGACAATGGGCGCAACGAACAGCGCTGTCCGATGGTCAAACCCAGCGCCGAGATCACTGAATAACCCTGACATCGACTGGAGAACGACATGAAAATCCTGATGGTTTTAACGTCCCACGATCAATTGGGTGACACCGGTAAGAAAACCGGCTTCTGGCTCGAAGAATTCGCCGCACCGTATTACACCTTCAAGGACGCTGGCGCGCAGCTGACCCTGGTCTCACCCAAGGGCGGCCAGCCACCGCTGGACCCCAAGAGTGATGAGCCCGACGCGCAAACCGCGGCCACCGATCGCTTTCACAAGGATTCCGCTGCCCAGTCCGCATTGGCGTCTACCGGGGTGCTGAACACCGTGAGGGCCGAGGACTATGACGCTGTTTTCTATCCAGGCGGGCATGGCCCGTTGTGGGATCTGGCTGAAGACACCTTTTCAATTGCGCTGATCGAGGCGCTCTACAACGCGGGCAAACCGGTTGCGGCTGTTTGTCATGCGCCGGGGGTGTTGCGCCACGTCAAGGATGCGGACGGCCAGCCGTTGGTCAAAGGCAAGCGGGTGACAGGCTTCACCAATTCCGAGGAAGCTGCTGTGCAGTTGACGGATGTTGTGCCGTTTTTGGTGGAAGACATGCTCAAGGCCAATGGTGGCCTTTACTCCAAGGCAGATGACTGGGCGAGTTACGTGATCGCGGATGGTCTGTTGCTGACCGGTCAGAACCCGGCCTCGTCGGAAGCGGTCGCCAAGGCTTTGTTGGCGAAGCTGGAGTAAGATCAAAAGATCGCAGCCTGCGGCAGCTCCTACCTCGAGCGTGTGCAACCGCGATGCAACGGGTGCCCCAATCCCTTTGTGCAACCGCGATGCAACGGGTGTACCCAGCCCCCGTAGGAGCTGGCGGAGCCTGCGATCTTTTTTGCGGCCATCACGTCTATTCGGAAACGTTCAAACCCAGTGCTGCAATACACTCCTCGATCGACCGCCGCTGCGTCTCGGCATACAACCCCAGTTCATCAATCGTCGACCTTCCCAAGGCCTTTTCGAACGCCTGTTGGTTCGAGTGCACGCCATAGTGGGTTTGCGCCGCATCCCCCAAATTCGACTGAAAAATCCCAGCCGCGCTGACTGGCAAAAAGTCTTCGTACACCAGCGGTTCAACCCGCACATAGCCGCCTTTGAGCAAATCCTCCAGCGACGCGCCTTTCAGCCCATCTGCCGCCAGGCCTTTTTCCGTCACGAAGTAGCGAAAGTACGCCAGTTCCTGTTGGCGCATTTCCTCGACGGTGTCAGGGAATTCGCCGAAGTGCTGCGTCATTAGCGCGTTGTAGCGTGCGGCATTGGCTTCGTTGGGGAAATCCTTCAGTTCATCCCGTGCGGCGTTGAGCAAGCGGTCGTAAAGCGCCCGGCCTTTGGGGGTGAGCGCCGCGCCGCGTTGCTCGATTTCACCGAAACGGGCGCTATGGCTGCCACGGGTCTGGGCTTGATCGGTGAAGGTGATGGGCTCGTCCAGCGCCTTGAAGCTGGTTTGGCGCAGCAGGATCGGGCATTGGCGGCGGGGCGGGCCTTCGATCACCGCTTTGGGGGTGATGCCATGGGCGGGCATTTGCGCCTGCACAATGTCGATGTCCAGGGTGCGTGGTGTCAGGTGGTTGATGTGCGGGCCCTTGAACGCCACCACGTCGGCGATCAGTCGATGCTGGGCGCTGAGTTGCTGATACTGCTCAGCGGTGACGGTGGCGCTGTGGTGCCAGCGGAAGGTTTCCAGGGCTTGTGCGACAAAGTCCTGCGTCTCGTATTCGGTCAGGCCACCCTGGGTTTCAGCGCGCTCAATGAGGGCCAATGCCGCCGGGGTGAAGATCGAGCGCGTGTCCAGCACCGACTGGGCAAAGGCCCGCAATTCGGCGTCTTCGATCAGTTCCAGGCGCAGCAGCGAGGTGAACACCCGGAACGGGCTGACCTGCAATGCCGCCTCATGCACGGCACGGAACGCGGTGGAATGCACCGGCACGCCGGCCGGGGTCAGGTCGTAATAGCCCACCGGCTGCATGCCCATCACCGCAAACAGGCGGGCGAGGGTCGCCAGTTCAGCGGCGGTGCCGACGCGGATCGCACCATGGCGTTCCAGGTCCAGCCGCTGGATCTCGCCGGTGCTGTGCAGCTGTCGGGCGATTTGCGGATCGCTGTCCAGCACGTGGCGGTTGGTCTGTTCCACCAGTTCCATCAGCGCGCCGTACAGCGGCACTTCTTCGCGGTACATGTCGGACATCGCTTTGGAGAAGCGTTGGCGGATCAGGTCAGGGCTGACGAAGTTCGGATGGCTCATGAAAATTTCCTGGCGCAGTGACGTAACGGATGCCGGAAAAGATCGCAGCCTTCGGCGGCGCCGACAAACGAAGTTTCTGACGAACTTCATTCTGCCAAGGACTGTTCTTGCAACGCAGGAGTGCTCAGTCAGCGCAGCACGTGGTCCACCAATTCGATCCAGTGCCTGACTGGCGTTCGTCCGGCGCTGTTGAGATGGCTCTGACAGCCGATGTTGGCGGTGGCGATGATCTCGGGGTGGCCGCTTTCCAGGGCGTTGAGTTTGTTGTCGCGCAGTTGCCGCGCCAGTTCCGGTTGGGTGATCGAGTAGGTACCGGCCGAGCCACAACACAAATGACTGTCGGGTACCGCCGTGAGATTGAAGCCCAACCGCGTCAGCACGGCTTCTACCGCGCCGCCGAGTTTTTGGGCGTGCTGCAAGGTGCAGGGGCAATGGAAGGCGATCCGCTGGTCGGTGGCTGCGCAAACCCGTTCCAAAGGTTCATCGGCCAGCACTTGCACCAGGTCCAGCGCCAATTCGCTGACCCGCTGGGCTTTGGCCGCATAGACCGGGTCGCGCTCCAGCAGATGCCCGTAATCCTTGATGAAGGCGCCGCAGCCGCTGGCGGTTTGCACGATGGCTTCGGCGCCGTTTTCCAGGTGCGGCCACCAAGCGTCGATGTTGCGTCGGGCGCGGTCCAGGCCCATGGCTTGGGCGTCGAGGTGATAGTCCAACGCGCCGCAACAGCCAGCGTCTGACGCCGGGATCACGCTGATCCCCAGCCGATCCAGCACCCGCGCGGTCGCGGCATTGGTGTTCGGCGACAGACCAGGTTGCACGCAGCCTTCGAGCATCAGCACCCGGCGAGCATGCCGAGGGACAGGGCGCTCGCCCGTGGCGGGGAGGTCGTGGGGCAACTTCGCCGCAACGCCCCCTGGCAGCAACGGCCGGAATGTGGCGCCGATTTGCAGCAAAGTCCTGAACAGATTCGGATTCGGCGCCAATCCCCGCAACCCTTGGCGCAACAGTCGCTGACTGGCCGGGCGCGGCACCGCTTTATCGATCACGGCGCGGCCAATGTCCAGCAAGTTGTGATAATCCACCCCGGACGGGCAGGTGGTTTCGCAGTTGCGGCAGGTCAGGCAGCGATCCAGGTGCAACTGGGCTTTGGCCGTGGCGGGGGCGCCTTCGAGCACTTGCTTGATCAGGTAGATGCGCCCGCGCGGCCCGTCCAGTTCGTCGCCCAGCAGTTGATAGGTTGGGCACGTCGCGTTGCAGAACCCGCAATGCACACAGGTGCGCAGAATCTTGTCCGCTTCTTCGGCGCGGGGCAGTAGTTTGGACTGTTCGCTGAGATTGGTTTGCATGCTAAAGGTCCGCGTACATCCGCCCAGGGTTGAACAGCCCTTGCGGGTCCAGTTGCGCCTTGAGTTGCCGGTGATAGCGCAGCAGTGCCGGGGGCAGCGGCTGAAATGGCGTTTCGCTGACGCCATGGCTGAAACAGGTGGCGTGGCCGCCGAGTTCAAGGGCTCGCGACTGAATGTCGTCGGCCGCGGATTTCAACCAGCGTTGCGCGCCGCCCCAGTCGATCAGTTGCTCACCGGGCAAGTCCAAAGGCCCGAGGTTGTTGGGCAATGACAAGCGCCACAGCGCCAAGCCCTCATTAAAAAAGTCTAGTCGTTGTTCGTTCAGGTCGGCCCAATAACCGGAGTCCAAGGGTTCGCCGCCGAGCCGTTGATGGGCGGCCGTGACCGAACCTTCGCCGCCTTCCAGTCGCAGATACAAACGCTGACCGTCGTAGCTGGCGGCGCTGATGGGCAGCGGTTGCTGGCCCCATTGCGCCAGATTGGCCAAGGCGCGGGCGCAGTCGATGTCCAGGCTGATGCTCAAGCATTGCCGGGGTTTGGGCAGCACTTTGAGCGAGACTTCGGTCAGCACCCCGAGGCAGCCATAACTGCCCACCATCAGGCGCGAGAGGTCGTAGCCGGCGACGTTTTTCATCACTTCACCGCCGAAGCGCAGGTGGGTGCCGAGGCCGCTGATCACCCGGGTACCGAGGACAAAATCCCGCACCGAACCGGACCACGGGCGCCGCGGCCCGGACAGTCCCGCGGCGATCATCCCGCCAACAGTGGCGCCTTCGCCGAACGACGGTGGCTCGCAGGGCAGCATTTGCCCCGCTGCGTCCAGTGCGGCAAACAGTTCGCTCAGCGGCGTGCCGGCGCGAACGCTGATCACCAGTTCCGTCGGGTCGTAGCTGACGATGCCGCGATGGGCGCGGGTGTCGAGTATTTCTCCGGCCACTTCACGGCCAAGAAACGCCTTGGTGTTACCGCCCTGAATGCGCAGCGGCGTGGCGTTTTCCCGCGCCTGCTTGACCTGCTCCAGCAGGGCTTCACTGGCATCGAAGTCCGGCATCAGAAACGCTCCAGCTCAGGGAACGGCAGTTGCCCGGCGTGGATGTGCATCGCGCCGAATTCCGCGCAGCGGTGCAGGGTCGGGATGTTCTTGCCGGGGTTGAGCAGGCCTTTTGGATCGAACGCGGCTTTGACGGCATGAAACAGCGTCAACTCGTCACTGTTGAACTGTGCGCACATCTGATTGATTTTCTCCCGGCCTACGCCATGTTCGCCGGTGATGCTGCCGCCGACTTTCACGCACAGTTCGAGGATCTTGCCGCCGAGGGCTTCGGCCCGTTCCAGTTCACCGGGCTGGTTGGCGTCGAACAGGATCAGCGGGTGCATATTGCCGTCGCCGGCATGGAAAACGTTGGCCACGCGCAAGCCGTACTCGTGCGCCAGGCTGGCGATGCCCTTGAGCACACCAGGCAATTCGCGGCGGGGGATGGTGCCGTCCATGCAGTAGTAATCCGGCGAGAGGCGGCCAATTGCCGGGAAGGCGTTCTTGCGCCCGGCCCAGAACCGCACGCGTTCGGCTTCGTCCCGGGCCTGGCGCACCTCGCTGGCGCCGGCCGTTTGCAACACCTCGCGGACTCGTTCGCAGTCGTCGTGGACATCAGCTTCGACACCGTCCAGTTCGCACAGCAGAATCGCTTCGGCGTCCACCGGGTAACCGGCATGGATGAAATCCTCGGCGGCACGGATTGCCAGGTTGTCCATCATCTCCAGGCCACCGGGAATGATCCCTGCGGCGATGATCTCGGCCACCGCGCGACCGGCCTTTTCCACTGAATCGAAACTCGCCAGCAGGACTTTGGCGACTTGGGGTTTGGGCAGCAGTTTGACCGTGACTTCGGTGATGATCCCCAGCAAGCCTTCGGACCCGGTGAACAACGCCAACAAGTCGAAGCCCGGCGCGTCCAGCGAATCGGCGCCGAGGGTCAGGTGTTCGCCTTCAAGGGTCAATACTTCGAGTTTCAGCAGGTTGTGCACGGTCAGGCCGTACTTGAGGCAATGTACGCCACCAGCGTTTTCCGCGACGTTGCCGCCGATGGAGCAGGCGATTTGCGAGGACGGGTCCGGCGCGTAATACAGGCCGAAGGGCGCCGCTGCCTGGGAAATCGCCAGGTTACGTACACCCGGCTGAACCCGTGCGGTACGGGCGGCGGGGTCGATCTGCAGAATGTTGTTGAACCGCACCATCACCAGCAGCACGCCTTTGTCCAACGGCAGTGCACCGCCGGACAACCCGGTGCCGGCCCCGCGCGCCACCACCGGCACGTTACGGGCATGACAGAGCCTGAGCAGCGCCTGCACTTGCTCCAGCTGCCGGGGCAGGGCGACCAGCATCGGCGTGGTGCGATAGGCCGACAGACCGTCGCATTCGTAGGGTTTGAGTTCTTCTTCGCGCCAGAGAATGTCCAGGTCTGGCACCTCCTGCTGCAAGGCCTTGAGTAACGCAGCCTTGTCTACATTGGGCAGAACACCGTCGATGCGTTCGTCGTAAAGAATGTTCATCGTTCACCACCCAGCGCGAAATCCCCCTGTAGGAGCTGCCGCAGGCTGCGATCTTTTGATCTTGCCTTTATAAAGCAAAGTCAAAAGATCGCAGCCTGCGGCAGCTTCTACAGGGGGGAGACCCCTTTACCACAAGGGATCTCATCAGTTTTTCCTTTCCAAAAACTCCCGGTACAACTGCGCCGTATTGGTCGGTTGTTCAACCATCGGCATATGGCCGACACCGTCCCAGATTTCCACCTGCAGATCGGCGATGCCCTTGCTCCAGACCGGTACGCTGCTGACGTCGATCAAGCGGTCCTTGCGCCCCCACAGGAGCAGCGCCGGGCATTTGATGTCGGGCAGTTTCGGCTCCATCGGCGGGCTGGCGTGAAAGTCCCTGAAGATTTCTTCCAACTCGTCGCGCTGCTGTTCATAGCGTTGGGCGACGGCGTCCAGCACGATCCCCGGCACCCATGGCGGTGAGGCCATGGTCATGGCGTAGAAATACTGGAATTCCTCCCGGGAATGAATCAAGAACGGGTTGTGGCCGCGGGCCAGGTGTCGCTCCATGTCGCTGAGCTCCGGGGCGGTGACGCCGGCGGGGTCGAGCAGCGCCAGCGAGATAATGCGCTCCGGGTAAGTGACCGCCAGCCACGCCGCGATGTAGCCGCCCATGGAGTTGCCGATCACATGCACCTTTTCGACCCCACAGATATCGAGCAACTGGATCAATCGTTTGGCCTGGACCGGAATGTCATAGCCACCGCCGGCCTTGAAGCCGGTTTCGCCATGGCCGGCGAGGTCAGGAATAATCACCCGGTAGTCGTCGACAAAATGTCGGGCGAAGCGCAGCCAGATGTTCTTGTCGGCGCTGAAGCCGTGCAGCATCAGCACGCTGCTGGAGGCTTCGTAAGGCCCGCCTTGCCAGGTCGAAACGGTCATTTCAGGGATTGGCACGACGATCTTGTGCAACCGGTACAGCCGGGCCTCCAGCGCCATGTTCAAGTCATAGAGCCAGTAACCGATGGCCGGGTAGCTCAACCAGCTCCAGGCCACGAAGACGGCGATAGTGACAACCAACAAAAGCATCAGGCTATTCCTTTGCAGTGATCAGGGCAGGTTGTTTATCGATCCTTCCCTTCATGTATAGACCAAACAGTGGGCATTCAGCTCATGGGGAGGTCATGCTATTCAGACCGCCAACCGGTGATGGCTATTTGCCGCTGCCCTGATAGACTTCCTAACACACTTTCAACCCGTGTGTTGTCAGGCTCCGCTAGAGGCCTCTATGGAAAAAAAAGGAGGAAAGGGACTTTCACTGGCCAGGAGGCTGTATGCGTCGCGAACCTTGGGTCTGGCCCTTGGGTTGTTGTGTGTCGGCGCAGGGATGTACCCACTCAACCCGGCGCCTTGGGTCTGGGGGGTGATGCTGCTCAACGGGCTGCTCTGGCCGCATGTGGCCTATCAGTGGGCGCGTCGGGCGGAAATTCCTTTTCGTGCCGAACACCGCAACATCCTGGTGGACGCGTTTCTCGGCGGTTTCTGGGTGGCCGCCATGCAGTTCAATCCGCTGCCCAGCGCGGCGACCCTGTCGATGATGGCGATGAACAACGTAGCCATCGGCGGTTTGCGTTTTCTGTTGAAGGGCGCCGTCGCGCAACTGCTCGGGATTGGCCTCGGGCTGCTGGTGTTCATGCCGGCTTTTGTCCCGCAAACCAGTCCGATGCAGCTGTACGCCTGTTTGCCTTTACTGTCGATTTATCCGATGGCGCTGGGCTGGATCTGCTTTCGTCAGGCCCATACCCTTGGCCGACACAAGCGTGAACTGTTGGCGCTCAGCCGCACCGACAGCCTGACCGGCCTGCTGAATCACGGTGCCTGGAAAGATCAACTGGAAATCGAGTTTCAGCGTTGCCAACGCCAGCAGCAGGGCGGGGCCATTGCGCTGATCGACATCGACCATTTCAAAACCATCAACGATACCTACGGCCATGTCGCTGGGGACATCGTTCTGCGTCGGCTGAGCAAAATGCTCAAGCAGAACCTGCGTGCCGCGGATGTCGCCGGGCGCTATGGCGGCGACGAATTCTGCGTGCTGCTGCCAGGCCTGCCGCTGGACCGCGCGGCCGTGGCGATGGATGCGCTGCGTGATCGTTTCGCCACGTTGGGTTACGAGCAGAACCCGGCGTTGAAAGTCAGTTTGAGCATCGGCCTGGCAGCCTTCAACCCGGCCCACGACGACGCGACCCTGTGGCTCAACGACGCCGACCAGGCGCTCTACGAAGCCAAGACCACCGGCCGCAACCGCGTCATTTGCCACGGCGATGGTAAGCCGCATAAAGCGTTGCTCGATTCGGTGTAACCCAATCACCACGAATCCCTGTGGGAGCGGGCTTATGTGGCGAGGGGGCTTGCCCCCGTTCGACTGCGAAGCAGTCGTAAAACCAGTCACCGCTGTCTAATTCAAGATTGCGGTGACTGGTTTTAGGGGCGCTTCGCTCCCCAACGGGGGCAAGCCCCCTCGCCACATAAGCCCGCTCCCACAGGGGATTCGTGGTCATTCAGGTTTGTATGTGTCGCATCCGGTGTAGAGCCTTGTGTCGTAGTCAGGTAGGGTATTTTCGACCCCGACACGAAACAAGGATCGATTCATGACGTTCAAACGCTCTCGCTCCCTCCTGGCCACCAGCCTCGGCCTGACCCTCGCCCTCGGCGCCTTCACCCCCTCAGCCTTCGCCGAACCCCATAAACAAGTCCTCGCCGATGCCGAACAGTACAAGGGTGAAGCCCTGAAACTGCTGGAACGCTTGGTGAATATCGACTCCGGCTCCGGCTATGAACCGGGCCTGACCCAGGTGAGTGACATCGCCATTGAAGAGTTGAAGAAACTCGGCGCCACCATCGAACTCGTGCCCAACACCCCGGACAAGAGCAACCATGTGCTGGCCACTATCAAAGGTACTGGTACGGCGAAAATCCTGCTGATGGCGCACATGGACACCGTGTTCAAGGAAGGCTCGGCCGCCGCGCGCCCGTTCCAGATCAAGGAAGGTCGCGCTTACGGGCCGGGCGTGATGGACGACAAGGGCGGCATCGTCGCCGGGATCTATGCGCTGAAAGTCCTGAAAAACCTCGATTTCAAGGACTATGCGCAAATCACCTTCCTGCTCGACGCCAGCGAAGAAACCGGCTCGGACGTCGCCACCGACCTGATCAAGAAAACCGCCAAGGCCCACGACGTGACCCTCAACCTCGAACCGGGTCGCCCGGCCGATGGCCTGGTGGTATGGCGCAAAGGCAGCGCCACCGCCTTGGTCGAGGTCAAAGGCAAGGCATCTCACGCTGGCGTCGCGCCGGAACTGGGGCGTAACGCGGCCATGGAAGCCGCGCACCAGATTCTGCAACTCGGCAAACTGGGCGATGCAGAAAAGAAAACCACCATCAACTTCACCGTGCTTAACGCTGGCGACCGCACCAACGTGATTCCGGATCAGGCCACCGCCAAGGCTGACGTGCGGGCAGCGGTGCCGGAAGAGTTCGACCGGATCGAAAAGGATCTGGCGCGGGTCTCGAAAGACAAACTGATTTCCGAGACTGAAGTGACTACCACCCTTAAACGCGGCTTGCCGCCGATGCCGCAAACGGCGGAGTCGGATCGCTTGATGGCCATAGCCCAAGGGATTTACGGCGAAATTGGCCGCAAGTTGACGGAAGAAGGCAGCGGCGGGGCGGCGGATGCCAGCCTCTCGGCCGGGGTGGGTACACCGACGCTGGACGGGTTCGGGATTGTCGGCGGGAATATCCATACGCCCGAGGAATACGCCGAGGTCGAGAGCGTGGCACCGAGGATTTATCTGTTGTCGCGGATGATTATGGAGTTGACCAAGAAGTAATCGGCTAGATCACCCTCCCATGCAGGTGCAGGTAAGCTAAGAAATTTGAGCGACGAAAATCCTGTGGGAGCGTGGCTTGCCCGCGAAGAATGCGCCGCGGTTTTTCAGGTATTACGCGTCATCGTTCTTCGCGGGCAAGCCACGCTCCCACAGGTTCTGCGCCTTAACTTACCGGCATCAGGGGAAGATGCCACACCATCATTTCAGCCGAACCCTCACTCCTTGACGCTCATGTATTCCTCCGCCCAACGAATGTAATCCTCAGGCTGCGTATAGGTATGAGTCAGTTCAGTGGCGCTCAGGTCCGACGCCTGAGTAAAGATCTGTCGTTGTTCGCGCAGGCTGTCGTAAGTCGCCTTGATCGCGGCAAAGTACGCACCATGGCCGTCGATGGTGACGCGCACGCCCAGTTCGGCGAGGCGTTTGTCGTCGCGCAGCAGTGGGTTGCCGTAGGTGACCAGCATCAGCGGCACGCTCAGGTGCTCGGCGATTTGTTCGAGGTGGTCGAAGTCCCGCACGCCCACCATGCAAATTCCGTCCGCCCCGGCCTGTTGGTATTGCTGGGTGCGGCTGATGATTTCCTGAACTGGCAGGATCCCGGCATTGGTCCGCGCAATGATCGCCATTTCCGAGTCGACCCGGGCTTCCAGAGCCGCGCGGATCTTGCCGACGCCTTCCGCGACCCCGATCAGGTCAGTGGATTTGCGGCCGAATTGCGCGGGCAGCAAGGTGTCTTCAATGGTCAGGGCGGCGATGCCGGCGCGTTCGAGTTCGACGATGGTGCGCATGACGTTGAGCGCGTTGCCATAGCCGTGGTCGGCGTCGGCGATCACCGGCAATTGGGCCACGCGGCCGATGCGGGTAGCTTGCTCGGCGAACTCGCTCAGGGTGATCAACGCAAAGTCCGGGGCACCCAGCACCTGCAACGACGCAACCGAACCACCGAGGATCCCCACTTCAAAACCCAGGTCAGCGGCGATACGTGCCGACATGGGGTCGAAGACCGATGCGGTGTGATAGCAGGCGTTGGAAGCGAACAGTTGGCGGAAATTACGGCGCAAATCTTGATGTGACAGCCTGGACATATGAGTTCCACCAATACAAAGGAATGGAAGGGCTTGAGCAAAAGTGTCAACGCCGAAGGAACAAAAGGCTATCACGGGGAAGGGTAAAGAATGATGACGAATTTGCCGGCCTAGGGATGCAAGATCAAAAGATCGCAGCCTGCGGCAGCTCCTACAGGATGTTCAACGATCGATGCGAGCGGGTAAAGAATGATGTAGGAGCTGCCGCAGGCTGCGATCTTTTCCGATCACGCCGCCACCGCCTGCCGCTGTTGGTTACGCAGCGGCACGGCGCGGACCGAGTTGCCGGGTTGCAGTTGCAGGCGTTTGGCGGTGAGCCGGTCGACGATCAGGCTATTACCGACCATTCGCGCCTGGGCAGTGGTGATGCGGCAGTTTTCCAGGCGGCGGTTGTGGATCAGCCACACTGGCGCCTGGTCGTCGGGTGTGCCGATGGCCAACACCAGCGACTGGCTGTCGCGCACTGTGCGGATTTTCGACACCGGGGCTTCGATCACCGGGCCGGCGTCGAAGATGTCGATGTAACCCTTATGAGTAAACCCTTCGGCAGTGAGAATCTTCAGGGCAGGCTCAGTGTTCGGGTGCGGCTTGCCGATCACCGCTTGGGCCTGTTCGGTGAGCAGGCAGGTGTAGAGCGGCTGGCGCGGCATCAGTTCGGCGATGAACGCTTTGCTGCCCAGCCCCGACAAGTGATCGGCATGGCTGAAATCCATCTTGAAGAAGTGCCGGCCCAGGCTGTCCCAGAACGGTGAGCAGCCTTGTTCGTCGGCACTGCCGCGCAATTCGGCAATGAGCTTGTCGCCGAACAGGTGGGGGAATTCGGCAACGAACAGCAGACGACCCAGCGACAGCAGTCGACCATTATTGCCGTGACGTTGATCGTGTCGCAGAAACAGCGAACAGATTTCCGATTGGCCGGTCATTTCGTTGTTCAGGAACAACGTAGGGATCTGGCGCTGAATACCCAGGTCCGGCGACGAGCTGACCGTCAGTCCGACCCGGTAGTTGTACCAGGGCTCCCGCAGGCCGACGGCTCCCGCCAGGGCACTGACGCCGACCACTTGTTGATCGTCGTCTTCGAGCACGAACAGGTAATCGGCGTCCGCACGCTCGACCTGTTCGGCAAAGGTGCGCTGAGACCAGCGCACTCGGTGGGTCAGGCGTTCCTCACTGGCCGGCAGGGTGGTGAACCCGGGGCCGGCCCGTTGCACCAGATCCAGCAGGGCGGGCAGGTCGGTGACTTGAACCGGGCGGACAATCATGATGCAGCTCCTTCTTCGCGCTTGTTCGGGCGCTGTCGTTGGGCACGGGGCCGGTGGCGGCTCACAGGGCGATCAACCGGATCGCACCGGCGTCGGTCACATTCAGGGCCGCGCACATCTCGGCGCTCAAGGCCACGGGTTGCCCGGCGCGATAGTCCAGTTCGGCGACAATGGCGCGGTAGTCCTTCAACGAATCGTTGCTCACCAGGTAGCTGCCGCGCGCATCGATGGCCGAGCCTGGGTGCACCGTGCCGGTCTGGCTCTGGGCGATGGAGCGAATGTTCGAGGTGCGTGCATACAACGTCGGGCCACCGTCGAACAGGTCGATGTAGCTGTTGGTCTCGAAGCCTTCGCGTTCAAGAATGTCGAAGGCCTCCTGACCGTCGGGATGAATCCGGCCGATACAGGCCTGTGCCGCCGGGGGCAGCATCGGCACGTAGATCGGGTATTGCGGCATCAGTTCGGCGAGAAATGTCCGGCTCTGCAGACCGCAAAGCCGCTCGGCCTCGACGTACGGCAGGTCGAAGAAATGCTTGCCCAGCGCATCCCAGAACGGTGACTGGCCCTGTTCGTCGCTGTAGCCAACGATTTCGGTGATCACCGCTTCGGCAAAGCGCGCCTCGTGTGCGGCGATGAACAGCAGCCGCGCCCGGGACAGCAATTCGGAAAACCGCGTGCGCTCCAGAGCTGCGTCGATATGGAAACCGCGCAGCAACGTATGACCACTGAGGTCGTGGCACAACGACAACGCCGGCACCCCGTGCTCGATGTTCAACTCCCGTGAAGCGCTAGTGAAATGACGGTTGCGCAAACTGTAGAACGGTTCGCTGAACCCGGCAGTGGCGAGAATTTCCGAGCAGCCTGCCAGACGGCGGGTCGTAAGATTTTCCAGCACGAAGAAGTAGTTCTCCGGGCCAGGACCCTGGACGTCTTTCTCGAACGAAGCGCAGGAGTCGAGAATCTTCTCGCGCAGGCGTTCGGTGTCGTCCGGCAAGGACGTGACCCCCACCAGACTCGCGCGCGCCAGTTGCTGCAACTGGGGCAGGTCGGTTAACTCCACCGGGCGTAAGACCAGCATGGATGTACTCCTGTATCAAAGGGTTCAGCGATTTGCACCGAACCTGACTATCACTGTCGGTTTCCACGCGTTAAATCGGCAGTCGCCTGAATTCATGTCAGACGCTGCCCTTTTTCTTGTCAGCCATTGCTTGGGTCGGGTAGGACCGTGCTGGCACCCAGTTTGTTGAGGAAGAATAGATAGACCAGCCCCAGGGCAATCCAGATCAGGCCGAGTTTCTGTGCATCGACGCCCATGTTGTACATGATGGCCGCGACGATGATGAAGCCGATCACCGGGCAGATCAGGTGACGGACCACCTGGCCGGACTTCTGCCGACGCCAGTAATAGTTGATTACGGTCAGGTGCAGCAACATAAAGCCGCTCAGGGCGCCGAAGTTCACCAGGGAGGTGAGGGTGTCCACCGAGTTGATAAACAGGTAGCAGATCACCAGCGACAGCGCCGCCACCAGATAGATACTCACATACGGTGTGTTGTGTTTCGGGTGCACCTTGGCCAGCACTTTCGGCAGTTTGCCGTCCCGGGCCATCCCGAACAGCAGGCGTGAAACCGCCGCTTGCGAGGTGATCGCAACCGCGACGCCCCAGGCCAGGGCGGTGGCCACGGCGGTCAAGGTTGCCAGCCAGCTGCCGGCGGCGATTTCGGCGATTTCATAGAACGCAGTGTCGGCGGACTTGAAGCCCAGGCCGGCGGCCAGATCCGTGGCAATCCAGGTCTGCACGACGAAGATCACGCCCATCACCAGCAATGTGATCAGCGCAGCCTTGCCGACACTGCGGCCCGGGTCGCCCTTGATCTCTTCGGCGAGGGTGGAAATCGCATCGAAACCGAGAAACGACAGCACCGCAATCGACACCGCTTGCATCAGCAGGGCGAAGTTGAATGTCTCGGGGTTGTACAGCGGCGCCAAGGTCAGTTGACCGTTACCGCCGCCGTTGTGCAGGGCATTCCAGGCATAGAACAGGAAGATCCCCAGCACCACCAGCTGCGCCAGTAGAAAGACGATGTTCATCCGCGCGGTGAAGGTAATGCCCCGCAGGTTGACGAAGGTGGCGCTGACCAGAAAGGCCAGGATGAAGCCGACTTTCGGGATGTCCGGGTACAAATGATTCAGCGCCATCGCCGCGTAGACGTAGAGCAGCGGCGGAATCAGCAAATAATCGAGCAGCATCAGCCAACCGGCGATAAACCCGACATGCGGGTTGAGGCCGCGTTGAGCGTAGGAATACACGGAGCCCGCAATCGGAAAGGCCCGGGCCATGCTGCCGTAACTGAGGGCGGTGAACAGCATCGCCACCATGCCGATGATGTAGGCCAGCGGCACCATCCCCGGGGCTTCGGCGTTGACGTAACCATAAACGCCGAACGGGGCGATGGGGATCATGAAGATCATCCCGTACACCACCAGGTCCGTCAGCGACAGGCTACGTTTCAACTCCTGCTTGTAGCCGAATTCTTCTATTTCCATGAAGCCCTTCTCCTTGATATGAAAGCAGCTGCAGGCTGCGAGTTTGAAGCTATTGCTCTACAGCAGTGGCGCCAGATAGTCGGTCCAGCGACCGATGTCTTCGGGCGTGCGCAGCAGATCGTTGCGTACCTCGATCAATACCGACTCAAGCCCTCGTGCATCGCCGTGAACCGGCACGGTCATGTCACCCAGCGGATCGACTTTGTACGGCTGATTACCCGCGACTTTCAAGGGATGCCGACTCAACCCGTCGATCACTCGCTGCGCGTATTCCCCGGCCTGTCCGTACAACACGCCGGCTTCCAGCGCGCGTGGCTGGCCGTAATAGATCGGCGTAAAACTGTGAATCCCCACCACGCGAACTGGTCGACCTTGCGCCACGCGGGCGTCGATCAAGGTTTGCAGGCGTGTATGAAACGGCTTGAACAGGCAGTGCCGGCGGTATTCGCGGGTGGCCTCGTCCAGATCCCGATTGCCCGGCACCTGATAAATCTCGCTCTGCAATGGAATGCTGTCCGGCGCATGGCGTGGGCGATTGAGGTCGATCAACAGCCGTGAATAGTTGGCCGCCAACAGGGTCGCGCCCAGTGCTTCGGACAAACCCTCGGCCAGCGCCAGGGCGCCGATGTCCCAGGCGATGTGTTCGCGGGCGGCTTCATGGCTCAAGCCCAGGTCATTTAGCTTGGCCGGGATGAAACGACTGGCGTGTTCACACACCAGAATCAGCGGGTGCCCGGAGGCTTCCCGGCTCAGGGTGTACGCAGGCTCGGTGTAGAACCCCAGTTCGGCGGACTCAGTACAGGCGCGCATAGTGCTCACAAAGATCGGCGGGCGAGAGCTGTTCCGTCAGCCTCAGTTCCTCGGTTTTAAGGGCGAACCAGGTGTCCAGCAAAGCGCTCGGCAGGGCTTCGATCAGCGCCTCACTATTGCGCAGGCATTCCAGGGCCTGGGACAGGGACGCGGGCAGGGCGACGATGCCGCGGGCCTGGCGTTGTTCTTCGCTCAGGGCATCGGGCACTTCATCGGTGATCGCGTTCAGGGTCAGGCGCTGTTCGATGCCCAGGCGCCCGGCGATCAGCAACGCAGCCATGGCCAGATGCGGCGAGGCGGTGGCGTCCATGGCGCGAAATTCCAGGTTGTACTGCGCCGCCAGGGCTTTGCCGCCCAGGCTTACAGTCGGGCAAATCCGCAGCGCCGCTTCGCGGTTGCGTTGGCCGAGGCAGGCGTAGGAAGCGCTCCAGTGATGGGGCTGCAAACGCTCGTAGGAAACCGGCGTCGGCGCGGTAAAGGCGCAGAGCGCCGGCAAATAGTGCAGAACGCCGGCGGCCCAATGCTGGCCGAGGGTCGACAGGCCGTTGGTGGTGCCGGCGTCATACATCACCGGGTGGCCGGCCAGATCCTGCAGACTCACGTGCAGATGCACGCCATTGCACACCGCCTGCCCGGAGGTCTTGGGCGCGAAACTCAGGTCCAGGCCCATTTGCCGGGCGATCTCACGGGTGATCTCGCGCACGTTCACCGCACGGTCGGCGGCGGCGACGCCAAGGGCCGGGCGGCAGGTGATTTCGTATTGGTGCTTGCCGTATTCCGGCAGGAACATCTCTGGTTCCACACCGCCGGCACGCAGTGCGCTGAGCAACCAGCCGCCGAACTCGGCGCCCTGGCGCTGCGCCTCAAGAGAGAACGCCAGACGCTCAACCGCGCCGCTGCCGAGGTTGAATTCATGTTCGAACGCGGCGTTGATCTGCAGTCCCAGTTCGTCGCGATAACGCTCCACTTCGTTGCGCAACAGCGTGCGCGGGCAGGCGCCCCATGGGCGGCCATCGGTTTCGCGAATGTCGCCGTGAATGAAGTCCAGCGCCGGGGCATTGGCGTCCGGGCCGTTGTTGACGGTCACGCGACTGCTCAAATCCGGGATCAGCCGCAAGTCTCCATAAGCACCCCATGGATTGCTGGAGGCGATGATGTCTTGCGGAGTCAGGGCGCTGTTGGCCGGCACCCAGCCGCAGCCCACCACGTGATAGGCATCGAGTTCGTCGGTGGGAAAGGAACGGCCGCGCGTCACGCCAATCAGGTCGGTGGTGACGATCGTGGTCATCGGCAGTGGCGACAGGCGTGCGCTCATGGCTGCATCTCCTGTAACCGGCGGAGCACGGTTTGGGTATCGGTGATCCAGCAGTAGCCCTTGATGGCGTTCAGGCAGGCGTGATGCCGTTGTTCGGTGTAGGTGGCGCAGGCATCTTCGACCAGCGTCACCAGGTAACCGCGGTCGGCGGCGTCGCGCACGGCCATGTCGACGCATTGGTCGGTGACGATGCCGGCGATGATCAGGTGTCGGGTTTCAAGGTTGCGCAGCACGTAGTCGATGTTGGTGGAGTTGAAGACCCCGGAAGAGGTCTTGGGCAGCACGATTTCGTTTTCGATCGGTGTCAGGTCATCGATGATTCGAGCTTGCGAGCTGCCCTTGGGCAGGTGCATGTCCGAGAGTTTGTGATCCAGCGAACGATCGCGACCATCGGCGGTGAGGCTTTCGATGAGCGTGTGCAGCACGTTTTGTCGTGCATTACGAAAGGCACTGAGCAACCGGCGTTGATTGGGCACCACTTGCATGTGGGCGCGGGTCAGAAAGTATTCGGCATCCGGCCCGTTGAGGTGCGGATCGAACTGCGGCTCAAGCCAGGCACGTTGCATGTCCACCAGCAACAGCGCGGTGTGGTCGGCGGCAAATGGCAAGTCCCGGGGCGAGTGGTGGGGGAGCGTGAACATCCTTATTTTTCCTCCAGCAAGTGGGTGTCGAAGTCGGTCCGCAGGGCATCGATGCCTTCCAGGCGATCGGCCAGATCGGGGCTGCGCAGGGACAGGCAGGCAACCAGTGCTTCAACCTGGGCCAGCGCCGGAACCATCGAGTCGAAAGCCGACGCCGATTCCACCGGTGCACTGATGATCAGGTCGGCCATTTCTCGCAGCGGTGAGGCGTAGATATCGGTGAACAGCACGACCCGCGCATGTCGGCTCTTCGCGGCATTGGCGACCCGCAAGGCCTGGGACTGGTAGCGGCGATAGTCGAACACCAGCACCACGTCCTGACGCTGCACGTCGAACAAGCGGTCGGGCAATTGCGCGTTGTCTTCCAGGGCAAAACAACCGGGCCGCAACAGGCGCAGGTGGTTGAGCAAATAGTTGGCGAGGAAACTGCTGAAGCGGCCGCCAAAGCAATGGACCTGATGGCGGGTGTCGAGCAGCCATTCCACCAAAATTCGTACATCTTCGGGTTGGGTCAGCGCCTGGGTGTCGACCAATGCCCGATGACTGTTCGCCAGATAGTGGCCCCAGGGATCATCTTTTTTGAGATGGGCGCGGGGTTGCAGCAGGGTACTGGGGGAGCGCAAGCGGTCATCCATGTCGCTCAGCAAGGCTTCCTGAAAGTCGGCATAACCGCTGAAACCAAGCTTCTTTACCAGCCGCACGATGGTCGGATCGCTGACACCGGCATGTTCGGCCAGGCGTGACATCGGGCCCAGCCCGTTACGCGGGTATTGATCCAGCAAGGCACGTATGACTTTGCGTTCCGACGGTGTGAGTTCCACGCCGGGATCGGTGATCAGGTCTCTGAGAGAGGGCATCCGGGCTCCTGCTGGATGGGTGTGTCGGTTTCGTTTCATAAATTGCTAAAATAGTATTTATGTAACGTGTGCTACATGTCTAGTGAATTTTTCCGAGGATTTTAAAAGTCCAAAAATGGGGCGAAAACCCCGTGCGCCGGGGGCTACGCGTATGTCGACTGGTTTTGTAGGACATCGCCGATAGTGGTGTCAGAGATCGCTACTTTTCAGGGATAAAATGGGGCCGCCAACCCGATCGACTGCTTGAAACGAAGCGCCCTGGATCGCGCTTCTTGCGGCACAATGGGCCGATTGTTCTCGGCATCGTGCCGTCATCCACCCCATCGACAGAGTGATCTTCCGTGCAGGCGACCCGCTTGACCCTGATGTGCCACGCTCGAACCGTCGCACAAAAATTGGCGTGTTTTCCTACGAATGAGCCGTTGGAAATGGATTGGCAATCGGCGCAGGGTTCTCGTTGCCGTCAGTTCAAGGGTACCCCCCGTGTGCTCTGTGGCCCGGAACTACGGACCCGGCAAACTGCTGAGCTGTTTGGCGACGATGTGGAGATTGTCGCGGCGCTGGCAGATTGCGATTTCGGACGCTGGAAAGGCTCGTCGATCGATGACCTGCAAACAGCCGAACCGGAGACGCTCCAGGCCTGGCTCAATGACCCGACCTCGGCGCCTCACGGTGGAGAGTCGGTGGCACAACTCGGTGAGCGGGTGGCTGCGTGGTTGAGCACCCTTGAGGCGACGCCGGGGCATATCGTTGCCATCACCCATCCGTTTGTCATTCGCGCAGCACTGATGCAGGTGCTGCAGGGCGCGGCGTTCAACCAGATCGATGTCGAACCGTTGTCGGCCATCGAGTTGCGGTTCAACGGTCGCTGGCGGCTACGCTTGATGGGCACGGACCCCGAGGGAGCACATTGATGAAAAAACTTCTGGTCATCGGTGTCGGTGCCGGCAACCCCGACTACATCACCATGCAGGCGGTGAAGGCGCTGAATTGCGTCGATGTGTTTTTCCTCATGGACAAGGGCCAGAGCAAAGACAAGCTGATCGACCTGCGCCGCGAGCTCTGTGAGCGCTACATCACCGATCACGACTACCGCTTCGTCGAAGCCCACAGCCCGGAGCGGGAACGCGGGGATGTGGACTACAAGGCCAGCGTCGAAGACCTGAACCGCGCCAAGCAGCAGACCTTCGAACGGCTGATCAACGAGGAAATGACTGACGACCAGTGTGGCGGTTTTCTGGTGTGGGGCGACCCGGCGTTGTACGACAGCACCATTCGGATTCTGCAGGCGATTCTGGCGTCAGGCCGGTGTGTGTTCGAGTTCGAGGTAATTCCCGGAATCACCAGCGTGCAGGCGTTGGCGGCGCAACATAAGGTGCCGTTGAATCGCATCGGTCGCTCGATTGAAATCACCACCGGCCGGCGGTTGGCGGCGGGGCAGGTGAGTGACGCCGACAGCCTGGTGGTGATGCTGGATGCGCAAGATGCCTACCATCACGTGGCCGATCAGGAGACGGAGATTTACTGGGGGGCTTACCTGGGGACACCGGATGAAATCCTGATTAACGGCAAGCTTAAGGATGTCGCGGATGAGATTGAGCGAGTGCGCAAGGCGGCGCGGCTGGAGCATGGGTGGATTATGGATACCTATTTGTTGCGCAAGTCTTGAGATAATGGGGGGCTGGGGTGACGCCTTCGCGGGCAAGCCCGCTCCCACAGGGATTGTGTTGTTCACAGATAATGTGTTCAACACACAAATCCTGTGGGAGCGGGCTTGCCCGCGATGAGGCCCTCAAACACACTCAAAAAACCACCTTTACCTCGCGCCCAAACCGCTCCCGATACACCGACGGCGGCACACCGACCACACTGCGAAACGCCACCCGAAAACTCTCCACCGATCGATAACCACAGTGCTGGGCAATCTGTTCGGTGTTCTGGCGAGTGCTCTCCAACAATTCGCGAGCCCGAGCCAAGCGCTCATGTTGCAACCATGCCTTGGGCGGCAGGCCGCTGGCTTCAGTGAACCGCCGCAGGAAGGTGCGCTCACTCATGGCCGCCTCGCTGGCAAGGTCACGAACTTCCAGCGGTTCGTGCAGACGTTCCCGCGCCCATTGCATGACCCGCGACAGATCGCTGCGCGGCGTCGGGCTGACCGGTGACGGAATGAACTGCGCCTGGCCGCCGGTGCGTTGCGGCGACATCACCAACCGCCGCGCCACCGAGTTGGCCACCTGAGTGCCGAAATCCCGCGCGACCAGGTGCAGGCAGGCATCGATGCCGGCGGCACTGCCGGCTGAGGTGATCAATTGGCCCGAGTCGACATAGAGCACGTCCGGGTCCACCTGAATGTCCGGAAAACGCTCGGCCAGTTCAGCGGTGTAGCGCCAATGCGTCGTGGCGCCGTGACCGTCGAGCAAACCGGTGGCCGCCAGTACGAATACCCCGGAACAGATCGACAGCAATCGCGCGCCCCGGGCATGGGCCTGGCGCAGGGCGGCGAGTAAAGGTTCAGGCACCGCCGCGCTGCGGTCGCGCCAGCCGGGGATGATGATGGTCCGGGCCTCTTCAAGCAGTTCCATCCCGCCGTCGGCCAGCACCTGAATGCCACCCATGGCACGCATCGGCCCTTGGTCGACAGCGACGATACGATGCGCATACCAAGGGAAATCGAACTCCGGTCGCGCCAGGCCGAAGATCTCCACGGCGATGCCGAATTCGAAGGTGCAGAGGCCGTCGTAGGCCAGAATCGCGACCAATCCAGGGGTGGGCTGCATTTGGCGGAAAATTCCCGGTGAGTGTCTTGTGCGCCACTGTAGCGGCAAGCGCGGGGCAGATAAAGTCTTCCCACACCCACCGAGACTTTGGAGTACAACCCATGCCCAGCCTGGTTCGCGAAATTCCCGCCGCCCCGTCAGCCATTGCCCTGATGCATTTCAGCAACCGTCTGACCTTCGAGACCGATTGTTCCGACGTCCATGGCAGCCAACAGGCCGGCGAAGTGGATTTTGTCCTGGTGGACGTGCGCGGACCGTTGGCGTTCGAACGCGGTCATGTGCCGGGCGCGATCAACATCCCGGGTCGACTGATCACGGCTGATGGCCTGGCGGCTTATTCGAAGGCCACGTTGTTTGTGGTTTATTGCGCAGGGCCCCACTGCAACGGCGCCAACAAGGCCGCGGTGAAACTGGCGGCGCTGGGTTACCCGGTCAAGGAGATGATCGGCGGGGTGACCGGGTGGCTGGATGAGGGGTTTGAATTGAGTGTTGCGGTGCAACAGCCGGTCAGTACCGTGATCGGCTGCGAATGTTGATATAGCCGAAAAGATCGCAGGCTTCGCCAGCTCCTACATTGACCGTGTACACCGGTGAAATTGCGGCTGTACGTCCCCTGTAGGAGCTGGCGAAGGCTGCGATCTTTTGATCTTGATTCAAACTGCCGTCCGCGCCGCCCACCATTGGTCGAGCGTCTCCTGCAACCAGCCAAACACGGTTGCATAGGCAGCGCTGTCCTCTGACCCCCGAGGCAGCGGCGATTCCTCGGCAAAGTGCTCATTGAGCATTGCCACCGATTCAGCATTCCACTCCGGATGGAACTGCAACCCCACCCGCGTCGCCCCGACGCGGTACATCTGCTGCTCACACACGTCACTGCTGGCCAGCAATTGCGCCTCTGTCGGTAGATCGATCGCGTCTTCGTGCCATTCCAGCACCTTCAGCGTCTGGCCATCCGCAAAGGTCACGGTGGTCCAGCCAGTTTCGGGGCGAGCCATGCGCCGCACATTCCCTCCCAGGCTCAGCGCCAGCAATTGCGCGCCCAGACAAATCGCAAACACCGGCGCGTCCTGATTCAGACTGCCCGCCAGCCATTGACGCTCCGCTTCCAGCCATGTCGGCCCGGCATTGGACTCATAAGGCCCGCCCAACAGGATCGCGGGTGCCGCACTCACCGGCGGTAACTGGCCGAGGTCGGCGCGAAACACATTCAGCGTAATGCCACGGGCCCGGGCCCATTCGGCAATGGCGCCAGGACCTTCGGCAGGATGATGCTGGATCAGATTCAACATGGGCATCACGCTTCTCTTCCGGGAATGGGTTGGCGGGGTCAATGTGCCGCAAAAAATTGTTCATCGCCAGTGCGACTGTTCAATCGGATCACGCCCGAAACCTTGTAGGTTTTGTCTGAAACAAAGGATTGTCCTACAGCCCTTGCACCACCTTGGCGCACGCTTCAAGTGCCTTGAATCCCTCGGCTGTTTTTCTATAAATATTTGTCGCTTAAACATAATTGGCCCTCCTGAAGCCACTCTAGACTGCCGGCCACTTCGGTCTTCACTAACCGAAAGTTGCCAATCGAAAGCTGCCAATAAAAGCCTCCGCACACAGGAGTTATAAATGAAGAAGCGAGTGATGTTCGGTGCCCTGGCACTGTCGATGTTGTCCCTGACGGCTGTGGCCGATGACGCCAAGCCGATTCGCCTCGGTATCGAAGCCGGTTACCCGCCATTTTCGATGAAAACCCCGGACGGCAAACTCACCGGTTTTGACGTGGACATCGGTGATGCGCTGTGTGAGCAGATGAAGGTGAAGTGCACCTGGGTCGAGCAAGAGTTCGATGGCCTGATCCCGGCCCTGAAGGTCAAGAAAATCGACGCGATCCTGTCGTCCATGACCATCACCGATGATCGCAAGAAGAACGTCGATTTCACCATCAAGTACTACCACACCCCGGCGCGCTTCGTGATGAAGGAAGGCACCGACGTCAAGGACCCGCTGACCGAGCTCAAAGGCAAGAAAGTCGGTGTGTTGCGCGCCAGCACCCACGACCGCTTCGCCACTGAAGTGCTGGTGCCGGCCGGCATCAACCTGGTGCGTTACGCTTCCCAGCAGGAAGCCAACCTGGACATGGTCGCCGGTCGCCTCGACGCGATGCTGGCCGACTCGGTCAACCTGGACGACGGTTTCCTGAAAACCGACGCCGGTAAAGGCTTCGCCTTCGTAGGCCCGACCTATGAAGACGCCAAGTATTTCGGCGGCGGTGCCGGCATCGCTGTGCGCAAGGGTGATAAAGCGCTGGCGGACAAATTCAACACCGCCATCACTGAAATCCGCGCCAACGGCAAGTACAAGCAAGTGCAGGACAAGTACTTCGCTTTTGACGTTTACGGCCATTAATAGGCTGTAGAAAAAAGTGGCCACTGTTGACGCGGTGGCCACTTTTTTTATTACCCTGAGAAACACATTTCTCGTAGGAGCTGCCGCAGGCTGCGATCTTTTGATCTTGTTTTAAAAGCAGGATCAAAAGATCGCAGCCTGCGGCAGCTCCTACGGTGGGACGGTGTATCGGCGGGAGACAGTGCGTCGGCGGAAAGAGATGTTAGGCTTTGCCCCGAATCCTGCGCTCTGTGAAGGAAGGTTTATGTTGAAGTTACTCGCTCTGCTCACGCTCCTGGCGTCCGCCGCCGTCCACGCTCAAACCCCACTGCACACTGATCTGCCGCTCAAGTACCTGGAGCAGGCCCACGCTGAATCCCGCAACCAACCTCTGGTGATTTTTCTGCACGGTTACGGCAGTAACGAGCAGGACCTGTTCGACATCAAGGATGAATTGCCGCCGCAGTACAACTACCTGTCGGTGCGGGCGCCGATGACGTTGGAGGAGGGCAGTTACCAGTGGTTTCGCCAGAAGGGCGAGGGCGCCTATGACGGCGAGACGGACGACCTGAAGGCCAGCGGGCAGGTGCTGAGGGATTTTGTCGCACAAGCGGCGAAGAAATATCACACCGAAGCGGACAAGGTATTCCTGGTGGGTTTCAGCCAGGGCGCGATGATGTCCTACGAGGTCGCGTTGCGTCATCCCGAGGTGGTGGGCGGAATTGCGGCACTGAGCGGGCGAATTCTGCCGGTGCTCAGGTCCGGGCTCAAACCAGATGAAAAACGCCAGCAGCTGGCGATTTTCATCGGTCATGGCACCGCCGACACACTCCTGCCCTACAACGACGGTACTGAGGCCGACACCCTGTTGCAGCGCCTGTCACTCAAGCCCGAGTTTCATGCCTATCCGGGTGTCGGTCACAGCATCAGCGCCACCGAGGTGAAGGATTTGAGTGCCTGGTTGCAGCGCCTCAATCCCTGAATCGGTCGGGTTTATTTGCCGCTGACGATTTGTTTCACCAGCGTTTCGTGGCCGGTTTTGTCGGTGGGGCGGGAAATGATCTGAACGATGGCCATGCGTGTGCCGGAAGCGGCCATCAACGTGCTGTCGAGGGTCATGCCACCGCCTTGGGTAGCGGTGCTGTCGATCTGCCGAAGGCCCAGGCCCGTGCCTTTCTGGGTCAGGCTTTTTTCGCTGGTTTTGTTGAAATCCGGCAAGGCGTTGCGTTGCTCGGTGGCGAACGCGGACACGGTGGCGTCGAGGAACTCACCGTCGTTGTCCTTGACGTTGGCGCCGCCGGGGATGGTGTTTTCAGCGGCGATCACCACGGTTTTGGTGGTCTGGTTGGTGTACATCGTGCCTGTCGCCCCGGCAGTGCCGGTGGCCGCATCGCCGGCTGGCAGTGGGTTGGCGATGAAACCCTTGGGCAGGGTGAAGGTGAACTTGCCGCCGAGCATCGAGACCTTCTGGGCCGGCGCTTTGTCGCTGGCAGTGGCCTTGGCCGCCTGCACATTCAAGGCACCCAGACTGGTAGCCGCCATCAGCAGCAGAACAACGGCTTTTTTACTCAACAATGACATTCAAACTCTCCTGGGGATGATCCGCGCTTTGACGGCGATCATCCCATGGATCGCGATCGGTAGCAGCTGCCGCAGCCTGCTACGTTCTCACTTTGGACGCAATGCCAGTCGTTTGGTGATCACCAGCATCCCCAACGACACGCCTATGCCCAAGACAAACCCCAGCCATCCCAATCTCGGCAACGCCAACGCCAGCACCAGACAAAACGCCGCAAACGAATACATCCCGGTTGCCGTCGCCCTGAGTAACGCTGCAGTAAACGCCGGGCCGCGAGTCTGCTGGGAGAACACCGCCATCACACTGCCCAGCACCGGGAATACCGCGAGCAGACCGCTCCAGCGTTCACCGACGGTGCTGGCCAGCAACGTCACGGCCAATGTGAGCATGGCGCCGGCCATCATGCGCAGCAGCAGTTTGTCGGACTTCGGCACCGGGCCTGAAGCGATGGGCTGCACCGAGGGAAACAGGTATGGCGCGGTCAGCAATGCGGTGGCGGCCGCGATCACCGAGAACACCAACGACGGCGGGATCAGTGACAGCACACCGGCAGCCATGGCCCAGACCAGCAGCGAAATCGTCAGCGTCCACGGCCAGCTCAAACGTTGTGCAACCTGGGCGTAGGTCACGCAGAAAGCAATCATCGCGAACATTGCCGATAACGCTGCTGTCGCCGCCTGAGCAGCGAACATCACGCCTTGCTCGATGGCGAGAAAAAACAGAATCGGCCCGACTACCACCGGCAACCCCGACAGCCAACCGGCCACGCTAGGACCCCAGCGTTTACCGGCCAGGGAAATCAGCAACAGAAATCCCGGAATCACCAGCAGTTTGAGCATCAGCACGCACGCGTCTCCATTCGGTGTGAGCCGGCCACGTTAGCATTGCGGACGATGGATTGTTCAAAATCAAAAGATCGCAGCCTTCGGCAGCTCCTACATGGGGATGCGTGCTCCTGTAGGAGCTGCCGAAGGCTGCGATCTTTTGATCTTCGGGAGTCGCCCCTTCGTCAAAGGGGGCTAAGGCTTACACTCGTTCGATGGCCAATGCCACGCCCTGACCACCACCGATGCACAGGGTGGCCAGACCTTTTTTTGCATCACGCTTGATCATTTCATGCAGCAAGGTCACTAGCACCCGGCAACCCGAGGCACCGATCGGATGGCCCAAGGCAATGGCGCCGCCGTTGACGTTGACCTTGTTCAAGTCCCATTCAAGATCCTTGGCTACGGCCAGAGATTGCGCGGCGAAGGCTTCGTTGGCTTCGATCAGGTCCAGTTGATCGATGGACCAACCGGCCTTGTCCAGGCAACGACGAGTGGCCGACACCGGGCCGATGCCCATGATCGCCGGGTCGACGCCTGCGTTGGCATATGCGGCGATTTTCGCCAGCACTGGCAGCCCCAGCGCCTTGGCTTTCTGCGCACTCATCAGAATCACCGCAGCGGCGCCGTCGTTCAGTGAAGAAGCGTTGCCAGCAGTCACCGAACCGTCTTTCTTGAAGGCCGCTTTCAGTTTGCCCAGGGAGTCGGCGGTGGTGCCGGCGCGAGGCTGTTCATCGGTGGCGAAGGACAGCGGATCGCCCTTGCGCTGCGGGATCAGGATCGGCGTGATCTCGTCGGCAAACCGCCCGGCTTCGATGGCGGCCACGGCTTTCTGCTGCGAGGCGGCCGCGAAGGCGTCCTGTTGCTCACGGGTCAGGCTGTATTTCTCGGCCAGATTCTCAGCGGTGATGCCCATGTGGTAATCGTTGAACGCATCCCACAAACCGTCGCTGATCATCGTGTCGACGATCTGTGCGTGACCCATGCGCAAGCCCGTGCGGGCACCGGGCATGACGTAATTGGCCAGGCTCATGTTTTCCTGGCCGCCGGCGATGATCACTTCGGCATCGCCACAGCGAATCGCCTGAGCCGCCAGATGCAGCGCTTTCAGGCCCGAGCCGCAGACCTTGTTCAGGGTCATGGCCGGCACGGCGAAGGGCAGGCCGGCCTTGATTGCGGCCTGACGCGCCGGGTTTTGTCCGGCGCCAGCGGTCAGCACCTGGCCCATGATCACTTCATCGACCTGCGCCGGGTCCAGCCCGGTCTGCGCCAGCAGTTGGCGGATCACCGCAGCACCGAGGTCAACCGCGGACACATTGGCCAGCGCCCCCTGGAAGCTGCCGATGGCAGTACGAGTGGCGGCAACAATCACAACTTCTTGCATGGAAGAATTCCTCACTGGGCAGCGAACTGCATTTCCGGGACGTGGTCAGGCACGATCAGTTTACCAGCGGTTTTGGCGACGATTTCTTCGACGCTGACGCCCGGCGCGCGCTCCTTGAGAATGAACGCGCCGTCCTGGATTTCCAGGTAGGCCAGGTCGGTCAGCACGCGCTTGATGCAACCGGCGCCGGTCAGCGGCAGGCTGCAACGCGACAGTAGTTTCGACTCGCCGTCCTTGGAGGCGTGGGTCATGGTGACAATGATGTTGTCCGCACCGGCCACCAGGTCCATCGCGCCGCCCATGCCCTTGACCAGTTTGCCAGGGATCATCCAGGAGGCGATGTTGCCTTCGACGTCCACTTCAAACGCGCCCAGCACGGTCAGGTCGATGTGTCCGCCGCGGATCATTGCGAACGATTCGGCGGACGAGAAAATCGAGGCGCCAATACGCGCGGTCACGGTTTGCTTGCCGGCGTTGATCATGTCGGCGTCGACTTCGGCGTCGGTCGGAAACGCGCCCATGCCGAGCAGGCCGTTTTCCGATTGCAGCATGACTTCCATGCCTTCCGGGATGTAGTTGGCGACCAGGGTCGGAATGCCGATGCCGAGGTTCACGTAGTAGCCGTCCTGCATTTCGCGGGCGACGCGCTGAGCCATTTGTTCGCGGGAAAGTGCCATTGTTGTTATTCCTTCATTCGGTCCGGGGGCAGGGGATCACTTACGCACGGTGCGCTGTTCGATGCGCTTCTCGAACGTGCCGCAAATGACCCGGTCGACGTAGATGCCAGGGGTATGGATCTGCGACGGGTCCAGCTCGCCGGGTTCGACGATTTCTTCGACTTCGACCACGGTGATCTTGCCGGCAGTGGCGGCCAGCGGGTTGAAATTCTGGGCGGTGTGGCGATAGACCACGTTACCGAAGTGGTCGGCTTTCCAGCCTTTGACGATGGCGAAGTCACCGGTGATGGATTCTTCCATCAGGTACTGGCGGCCCTTGAATTCGCGGACTTCCTTGCCGTCGGCCACCGGAGTGCCGACGCCAGTGGCGGTGAAAAACGCCGGGATGCCGGCACCACCAGCACGCATTTTTTCGGCGAGGGTGCCTTGAGGGGTCAGGACGACTTCGATTTCGCCGCTCAGCAGTTGCTTCTCGAACAGCGCGTTTTCGCCGACGTAGGAGGCCACCACCTTGCGGATCTGCCGGTCTACCAGCAGCACACCGAGGCCAAAACCGTCGACACCGCAGTTGTTGGAGACCACGGTGAGATCACGCGTGCCGCGGTGCTGGATCTCGGCGATAAGGTTTTCCGGAATCCCGCACAGGCCGAAGCCGCCGGAGATCACGGTCATGCCGTCTTCAAGACCTGCCATCGCTTCCTCATAGGAATACACGCGCTTGTCGAACCCTGCCATATGCACCTCTTTTATTCTTTGTGGGCGGCTGGCTAGCCGGATGGGGAGGGAGTGTCTCGCTGGAGGATTTATTTGTTAAGTTGATTTTTAAGGTTGATTGATAGATAAAACTCACTAATGCGTAGGAGCTGCCGAAGGCTGCGATCTTTTGATTTTGATTCTCGACGACCTAGATCGCAAAAGATCAAGATCAAAAGATCGCAGCCTTCGGCAGCTCCTACATTGAGCGGCGGTGGTTCGCCGAACGCGCGCAGACATTGAAATTACGTGGGAGACAGTGGTCATGACCGTCAAACAGATCCGTGCATTCCTGGCCGTGGCCCAGAGTTTGAGTTTTGCCGTGGCGTGCGAGCGGCTGCACCTGTCCCAGTCGGCGTTGAGCCTGACCATCAAGGCGCTGGAGGAGGGCTTGGGCGGGCGCTTGTTCACGCGCAATACCCGCAATGTTGCACTGACCGCCGAAGGTGAATCGCTGCTGCCACTGGCTCGTCGGTTGATCGCGGACTGGGACAACGCAGAGGATGAATTGCGCCAACGCTTCACCCTCCAGCGCGGCCGCGTGACCCTGGCGGCGATGCCGTCGTTTGCCGGTAACCTGCTGCCGCCGATTCTCAAGACCTTTCGCGCGCGTTATCCCAAGGTCAACGTCACAGTGAACGACGTGATCAACGAGCAGGTGCTGGAAATGGTCCGCGACCGTCAGGTGGAATTGGGTGTGGCGTTCGAACCGACCCAGAGCTCGTCGCTGGAATTTACTCCGTTGTACATCGACCGGTTTGTGGCGGTGGTGCCCCTCGATTCACCGCTGGCGGAGCTGGACGACATTGATTGGCAGACCTTGCTCAAGGAACCGTTCATTACCTTGCAGCGACCGTCGACGGTGCGGGTGATGCTCGAAGAACATTTACAGACGCGCGGCATGAAATTGCCGGTGGAATTTGAAAGCCATCAATTGGCGACAGTCGGGCGGATGGTGGCCAGCGGATTGGGCGTAAGCGCGGTGCCGGCGTTGTGCGCCGGGCAGATGCGCGAGTTGGGCGCGCGTTGCATTACCCTGCGCGACCCGGTGGTGGAACGCGCGATCGGGGTGCTGACGACGGGGCATGAACTGTCGGCGGCGGCGCAGGCGTTGTTCGATATTCTCAAGGCCGAAAATCTCGGCCAACAACTTTCCCTCTGAAATCCAACACGGTCCCGTAGGAGCTGCCGAAGGCTGCGATCTTTTGATCTTGATTTGGCGATATTGGAATCGCTGAAGATCAAAAGATCGCAGCCTTCGGCAGCTCCTACAATTAGCAGTCAGCGGTGTTTATTTACGCGCCTCCAGAATCAGGTTGAACGGCGTTTCCGTGGCCCGCCGGAATTGTGTGAATCCCGCCTCGGTGAAGACCTTGCGCAACCGTGCCTCGCCTGCCTGGGCACCGAGCCCGAGGCCGACTTCCTGGGACAGCGAGTTGGGCGTGCAGATAAAGGTCGAGGCGGCGTAGAACAGTCGTCCCACCGGAGTGGTGTTGGCGTCGAGCGTGTCGTTGGCGAAGGGCTCTACCAGCAGCACCGTGCCGTCGGGTTTCAGCGATTCATAGGCATGCTTTGCGGCGCCGACCGGGTCGCCCATATCGTGCAGGCAGTCGAAGTAGCAGACCAAGTCATAGTCGTCGCCCGGATAGCTCTTGGCGGTGCCCTGGAAGAACCGCGCCCGGCCTTCCACACCACCTTCTTCGGCGCGCAGGGTGGCGACGGTGACAGAAGGCGCGTGGTAGTCGAAACCGACGAACCGCGAATTCGGAAACGCCTGGGCCATGATCACGGTCGAGGCGCCGTGGCCGCAGCCGATGTCCGCTACCTTGGCGCCGGTTTCCAGTTTGGCGACCACCCCGTCGAGGGCTGGCAGCCACTCGCTGACCAAGTGCGCCTTGTACCCTGGGCGGAAGAACCGCTCGGTGCCGCTGAACATGCACGGATGGTGATCGCCCCAAGGCAGGGCGCCGTTGCCGCGCATGGCGTTGACCAGTTTGTCCTTGTCATGGAAAAACGACGCGACCACCCCGACTCCGCCGGCCACATAGACCGGTGAATCTTCGATCGCCAGCGCCAGGGCTTGCTCTTCGGGCAGGCGGAACTGACCGTCGTGGTGTTCCATATAACCGGAGGCGGCGTGCGCGCTGAGCCATTCACGCAGCAGGCGGGTGTTGCAGCCGGTCTTTTCGGCGAGTGCTTCGGGGGTGACTGGCTGACTGTCGGCCATGGCCCGGTACAGACCGAGTTCTTCGCCGAGGATGACGTTGGCGAGCATCGCCGCGCCGCCCATGTCGTTTACCAGTTTGCCCATGAAATCATTGAGTTTGGCCTCGTCCATCATGTGTGCTCCTTCAGCAGGATCACGGTCCAGAGGCATTGTTTGTCGAGGCATGCACCTTTGGGCGGTGATCGTGGGAATGAACAGGACGATAACCGCGCCCTGGACCCCCCGGATGGGGGTAACCATTGAGTTTAGTTCGTGTATCCCACTGTATCTGACTGCCTGTCCGATACAGTGGCCTGATAAAAACCGCGTTTGTGAACACAGGCCCGATACACCGCGGCGCTTGACTGGGCCTACCGGCCAGCCCTGAGTTTTCAGGCGCTGGAGACCGGATCCCAGGATGAAATCGACACTATGCAGACTTCCCTCACATCAGCGAAGGCGAGCGTCGGGCTAGGCTTGCGCCGCGGTTTAATGAAGGACCTTCAAACGGCCCTGCCGGGCGCTTTCGACTTTCTGGAAGTCGCGCCGGAAAACTGGATCGGCATCGGTGGCGCTCACGGCGCGGCGTTTCGCGCCCTGGCCGAACGCTATCCGTTGTCCTGTCACGGCTTGTCCTTGTCTTTGGGCGGATCGGCGCCGCTGGACGTTAAGTTCCTGCAGGAAGTGCGGGTTTTCCTCGATCACTACAACGTGCCGCTGTACAGCGAACACCTGAGCTACTGCAGCGATGACGGGCATCTTTACGATCTGCTGCCGTTGCCGTTTACCGAAGAAGCGGTGCATCACGTTGCCGCTCGAATCCGCCAGTCCCAAGACATTCTCGGTCGACGCCTTGCGGTGGAAAACGTCTCCTACTACGCCGCGCCGCAGCAGGACATGGACGAACTGACGTTCACCAACGCAGTGTTGCGTGAAGCCGATTGTGACCTGCTGCTGGACGTCAACAATGTCTACGTCAACTCGATTAATCACGGTTTCGATCCGCAGACGTTTCTGGCCGGCATCGACGCGGGGAGGGTGGTTGCCATGCATGTGGCGGGGCATTTTGATGAATCCGACACGCTGAAAATCGACACCCATGGTGCCTCGGTCAAACCGGTGGTCTGGTCGTTGCTGGCCGAGGCGTATGCGCGGTTTGGTGTGCAACCGACACTGCTGGAGCGAGATTTCAACTTTCCCGAATTTTCCGACTTGGTGAGCGAGTTACAGACCATTCGCCGCCTGCAAGGTGAGGGGTGAACCGTGGATAAATCGACGCTGTATCAGCAGCAAAACACATTGACTCGCTACCTGCGCGACCCCGACCACTGCGCGCCGCCTGCCGGGATGGACGCGGCACGGGCGCAGGTTTATCGCGACCTGGTGTTTTCGAATCTGTCGTCATTACTCAGCGGGACTTTTCCGGTGCTGGTGAAGATTCTCGGCGATGATCATTGGCGTTCGCTGGTGCGGATCTTCCTGCGGGACTACCGGGCTCAAACACCAAAATTCGGCGAGATCGCCCAGGAATTTGTCGAGTTCCTCGCCTCTGAGGCGCTGGCGTTGAGCGATGGCGCGTGGCCGCCATTCATGGTTGAGCTCGCGCATTACGAATGGGTCGAAATGGCGCTGCAACAATCCGACGCCGAGCCGTTGCGGGCCAGCGATGCCGGGTTGCTGCTGGATCGACCGTTGCAGGTTTCGCCGCTGGCTTGGCCATTGGCGTATGGCTGGCCGGTGCAATTAGTGGGGCCGGATTACCGGCCTGACTCGCCGCCGGCCCAACCAACGTTGCTATTGGTTCGTCGGACCGAGGACTGGAATGTGCGCTTCTCCAAACTGAGCCCGTTGGCGTGGCGGTTGTTGCAGCGGATCGGTGAGTTTCCTCAGCTCGATGGCCAAGCGCAGCTGGAAGGGCTGGCGGTGGAGGCGGGGATGGTTGGGGCGCCGGAGTTTATCGACAGCGGATTGGCGTTATTGCGGCAGATGCACGGGGAAGGGGTGATCGGCATGGCGGCCTGACCGCACACAATCCCCCAAACACCACACATCCAATGTGGGAGCGGGCTTGCTCGCGAAGAGGCCATCCCATTCAGCATCTATGTCGACTGACACACCGCCTTCGCGAGCAAGCCCGCTCCCACATTGGATTCGTGGTGTTTACTGGGGCTTTGGTAACTTGAGCTCCGCACACAACCCACCGCCCTCGCGATTGCTCAAAGTCAGCGATCCGCCAATCGCCAACGCCAATTGCTGCGCAATCGCCAACCCCAAACCGGTCCCTCCCGTACTGCGATTACGTGAATTCTCCACGCGGTAGAACGGCTCCATTACCTGCGCCAATTCCTCTTCGGCAATCCCCGGCCCACGGTCCATTACCTTCACCGACAAGCTGCCATCAGCCTTCGTTTCCACCCACAACTCTGCCGCGCCGGCGAATTTCAGCGCGTTGTCTATCAGGTTCACCAGTACCCGTCGCAAGGCATGCGGTCGGGTGTTAATCACGGCTGCGCTTTTGCCGTCGAGCTGCACGTTTTTGCCCATGTCCTGATAGTCGAACACCAGGCTGTCGAGGAATGAATCCAGATCGGTGCGACGACTCTCCTCGGTGGCACCATGAATGCTGCGGGCATAGGCCACGCCTTCCCGCACCAGGTGTTCCATCTCGCCGAGATCATTCCACAATTTGTCTTTCTCGCTGGAGTCATCCATGAATTCGGCGCGCAGTTTCATGCGGGTGATCGGGGTTTGCAGGTCGTGGGAAATCGCCGCCAACAGTTGCATGCGCTCCTTGAGATAAGCCGCAATGCGCGCCTGCATCGCGTTGAAAGCCCGGGCGGCGTAGGCGACTTCAGTCGGGCCTTTTTCGTTCAGGTGTATGGCGTGGGTGTTGGGGTCGAGGGTTTCCACTGCTTGGGCGAGGCGTGTGAGCGGGCGGATGGCGATTCTCACGGCCAGCCAGGTGCAGGCAATCATCAGCGCCAGTTGCCCCAGCAATACCGCCGGCAACCACGGCGACAACGGCACCATCGAAGGTCGCACGTCGATAGTGACAGGACTGCCGTCCTTCAGTTTGAGGTGAGCCTGGAAGTGTTTTTTCGGGCCAGGGATGTCGGTGAAGGTCAGCGGGTATTCATGGCCGATGGCGTCCTGAATCGAGGTCACTGCAATCGGCACATCGCGGGCTGCCATCGGCGTGCCCGGCGAGCCTTCATTCAGCAGATAGCTGTAGTTGGTGCGCTCCAGACGCTGCAACCAGTTCGCGCGCTCGTCGGCGGGCAAGCGGTCGAGGATGGCGAGGGAGGTCGAGACGTCGGTTTCCAGATTGCCCAGCATCGTATTTTTCGCACTTTCGTAACGCTCATAGTACTGAGCGCCAAAGGACAGCGCCTGGGCAAGGATCAGGCCGATCAGGAAAATCAGCGACAGCCGCGAGGCCAGTGTGCGAGGCCAGTGCAGCGCAAAATTCATGACGGCGCACCGAGCACTTCCACCGGCAGGGAAAACACATAGCCTTCACTGCGCACGGTTTTGATGTAGGCCGGTTCCCGGGCATCGTCGAGCAGGCGCTGACGCAAGCGGCTCACCAGCAAATCGATGGAGCGGTCGAACAGATCGGCATCACGGCCTTGAGTCAGGTTGAGCAATTGGTCGCGATTGAGTACCCGCTGAGGATGATCGAGGAACACCCGCAGCAGGCGATATTCCGCGCCGCTGAGGGCGACCATGGTGCCGTCCTCATCCAGCAGATGTCTGGCCGAGGTGTCCAGGCGCCAGCGACCGAACGCCAGCAGGCGACCGCTTTCGGTGATCACCAGGTTCGGCGGCAGCATCCGCGTGCGTCGTAGCACGGCGTTGATGCGGGCGAGCAGTTCACGGGCGGCGAACGGTTTGACCAGGTAATCGTCGGCACCCATCTCCAGGCCGATGATGCGGTCGGTTTCATCATTGCGAGCAGTGAGCATCAGCACCGGCGTGGCCTTGTGTTTGCCCGCGCGCAACTCGCGGCAGAGCACCAGGCCATCGTCGCCCGGCATCATGATGTCGAGCACGATCAGGTCCACCGGCGTGGACTCCAGAAACGAGCGCATCTGCCGTCCATCCGCCACCACGGTGGTGCGCAGGCCGTTCTTCTTCAGGTAGTTGCCTACCAGTTCCCGGATCTCGCGGTCATCGTCCACGATGAGAATGTGATCGACGTGTTCCATGAGCCAAGCCTCTAAGTGGGGGATATAGCGCAGTCTATCGAGCCTCGGTCCGCTCGCCTGCCGCCGATTGTATTGCAGTGTATCTGGCGTGCCGAAAGATACACGGGGACGTAAAAATGGCTGATTTCGGGTGTTTTGTATCGCTGTGTATCTCCAGCCTGCGCGGATACACAGCGATTTACCCGCGCCTGTTTTGGACATAGACGAGATACCTCGCGGGTTTCAAATAGGTTCCATCGAGGCAAACCCAAACCGCCTCGCTCAATCAACGATTGACCTATTGAAGCCCTGAGGAAATCACCATGAACACCAAAGCCGTCTACGCCGCCTGCCTGTTTGCCGCCCTGAACATCTGCACCTTGTCGGCCCGCGCCGAAGCCGATGTCACCCCTCAAACCTACACCTACGGCACACATCTGGACATCCAGAAAGTGCTGTCGATGAAACAAGACGCCACCCCTGCCTGCGGGATTGTGAATGCCCGGATGACCTACCTGGATTCCCAAGGAAAAACCCAGGTACTGGATTACAGCAAATTCGCTGACGGCTGCAACGAAGGCAACTGAGTCCTTCGACTACCCATTGCCCATCCCCTTTGAAACAGGAAGAACATCATGAACAACGTCACCCGCTTTTTGACCGCCATCGTTTTCTCCGTAGCGGGCGTCGCCGCCCATGCCAACGCTGCGGTTGAACAAAATACCTTTGGCAATAGCACCTGCTTCCAACTGACTCCGCTGCTGACTGAGGATGGTTCCAGCCGCACACCGCAAGGGCAACTGATTGCAGAGGATGGCTACAACCGGACGCCACAGGGCCAGCAACTGGAGGCCTGAAGCCTGGCACAGTTCTGTCAATTCCCGCCGTTCCAGTGTGGGAGCGGGCTTGCTCGCGAAGAGGCCAGTACATTCAACATTGATGTCGACTGACACTCCGCCTTCGCGAGCAAGCCCGCTCCCACATGGGCACTGCGGTGATTTCGCCCTTCACATTCTCGAGGTGATCCCCATGTTTCTCATCGCATTCCTGGGCGGCATTTTGACCGTCCTCAGCCCCTGCATCCTCCCGGTCGTGCCGTTTCTGTTTGCCGGTGTTAAACGCACGCGTTCTTCGATCCTGCTCACACTTGGCGGGATGGCCCTGACCTTCGCCCTGATCTCCAGCCTGGCCGTGGTCAGCAGCGATTGGGTGGTGCAAGCCAGCAACACCGGCCGCCATGTGGCGCTGATCGTGATGGTGCTGTTCGCCCTGTCGCTGATCTCCGCCCGCATCGGTGGCTGGCTGGCGCGCCCGTTCGTGCTGCTGGGCAATCGCATCGATCCCAACACTCGCAAAGTCTCCGGTCCGTTTGGCTCGCTCATGATCGGCGTCGCCACGGGGCTGCTCTGGGCGCCGTGTGCCGGGCCGATCCTCGGGGTGATCCTCACCGGCGCAATGCTGCAAGGCGCCAACGCCCAGACCAGTCTGCTGCTGGTGGCGTACGGCCTGGGCAGCGCGTTGTCCCTGGGCACTTTGATCTTCGCCGGTCGCGGCCTGGTCAATCGCTTGAAACCGTCGATTCCGCTCACCGGTTGGCTGCGCCGCGGCACGGGGGCTGCGGTGTTGGTCGCAGCAGCTGTCATCTCCACTGGCGCCGACAACACGTTGCTCGCCAGCACCTCGTCCGAAGGCGTCACCACGGTTGAACAGCGGGTGCTGGAGACCGTACCGAAAGTGGTCGATTACTTCGTCAGCAAGGTCAAGGCCGACTCGACCATGGACACGGCCAAAGGCCCGATGCCGTCACTTTCCGGCGCGGTCGAATGGCTCAACTCGCCAGCGCTGAGCAATGATTCCCTGCGCGGCAAAGTGGTGCTGGTGGACTTCTGGACCTACGACTGCATCAACTGCCAGCGCACCTTGCCCTACGTGAAGGACTGGGCGAAGAAATATGAGAAGGACGGCCTGGTGGTGATCGGCGTGCACACCCCTGAATACGGTTACGAACGCATCATCGACAACGTCCGCGATCAGGTGAAAAAACTCGGCATCACCTACCCGGTGGCGATCGACAACAACTATGCGATCTGGCGCGCCTTCGACAACCAGTACTGGCCCGCTCACTACCTGATCGATACCAAGGGGCAGGTGCGTTACACCCACTTTGGCGAGGGACGGTACGAGACTCAGGAACAGATGATTCGGCAACTGCTGGAAGAGGCCAAAGCGCCTGCCGCGTAACCCGTTTCGGCGAAGCAAGGCGATCTGTTAATGCCGCGTTACAGATAGCTGACCATGCATCGGAGAATGCCATATTTCGTGAATTCTCCGGACGATCGGCAGGACGCCGACGTATCCGGGAGCGATAGTTTGTGGACGGGGTCACTGTCGACTCCCCTCATCACCACCAAGAAAAGGAAGTTGCCATGCCTAAATACATTATTGAACGCGAGCTTCCGGGTGCCGGCGGACTGCCGCAACAGGAGCTCAAAGCGATCTCGCAAAAATCCTGCGATGTGTTACGTGAGATGGGGCCAGAGGTGCAGTGGCTGGAGAGTTACATCACTGGCGACAAGATTTACTGCGTGTACATCGCGCCGAACGAGGGACTGATCAGGGAGCACGCCCAAAAAGGTGAATTTCCCATCAACAGCGTTTCCCGGGTCATGAACATCATCGATCCCACCACGGCGGAGTGAGCCGGGACGTGTTCCAACCCGCAACGGAGCAGACTCCATGAGTACCCCCATTGACCTCACTGCCCTGAAAAACCGTCAGATGGTCACGTGGGCCAGCGGCGACTACGCCGTGATCGGCACCACCTTACAGATCGTCGGCGAACAACTGGCCGAAGCCTGCGACTTGCTCTGTGATGAGCAGGTGCTGGACGTCGCCGCCGGCAACGGTAACGCAACGCTCGCTGCCGCGCGCCGGGGCTGCAAGGTCACGTCCACCGACTACGTGGCCAAACTGCTTGAACGCGGCGAAGACCGCGCACGGGCGGAGCACCTGGACGTGACCTTTCAGGTGGCCGATGCCGAGGATTTGCCGTTCGAGGACGCCAGTTTCGATGCCGTGCTTTCAACCTTTGGCGTGATGTTTACGCCCGATCAGCCCAAGGCTGCAGCGGAACTGGCGCGGGTGTGCCGTCCTGGCGGGCGGATCGGCCTTGCCAACTGGACGCCTGAAGGCTACATCGGCCAGGTGTTCAAGACCCTGGGCCGCCACATGCCGCCACCGCCGGGAGCGCAACCACCTTCGAACTGGGGCACCGAAGCCTGGTTAAACTCGCACTTCGACCAGCGCGACTTCCAGCTCCAAGTGACACGGCGGCTGTTCAACTTCCGCTATCGCTCGGCCGCGCACTGGATCGACATCTTCCGTACCTGGTATGGGCCGGTTCACAAGGCCTTTGCGACCCTGCCACCCGAAGAGGGCGCGGCCCTGGAAAACGACCTGACCGAACTGCTGAATCGCCTGAACAGGGCGGGGGAACGGTCGCTGGTGGTGCCAAGTGAATACCTGGAGGTGGTGATTACTCGGCGTTAAACCTCTGACGCGGTCCCTGTAGGAGCTGCCGAAGGCTGCGATCTTTTGATTTTGGTCTTGAAGATCAAAAGATCGCAGCCTTCGGCAGCTCCTACAGGGGACCGCGTGTGGCGCAATCACTCATCCAGTCGCTCGGTGTACACCACCCACACACTGCACGGCATTTTGTACAGCAGATGTTCCACCGTGCTGCCGATCAACCGGCCCATGCCGCGATGGCCGACTCGGCCCATGACAATCACGTCGACATTATTGGTATCGGCGTAGCGAGTCAGCACCTTGGTCGGGCTGCCCATGAGCATGTGCCGTTGCTCCGGGGCGATGCCATTGCGCGCGGCCAATTCGTTGAAGGCATCCTCCTGGAAGTTGAACAGGGTCTTGGGCTTGTCCGAAGCGAAAAACGCCGAACCGTTTTCGAAGCTGAATTCGTCCGAACTGATAGACGAAAGGTCATAGGCGTACACCACGTCGAGTTCGGCATTACAGGCGCTCGCCAGTTTTGACGCTTCGTGCAGAATCCGGTCGTTGAAGCTTTTGTATTGATCATCGCTATGGAAGGGGTCGACCGCCGCAACGATCTTGCGCGGCAACGCATGAATGGCATGGCTGACGAAGTGCAGCGGCACCGGGCATTCGCGCAGTAAATGCACGTCGAGAGGGGTAAATACCAGCCGCGACAGCCGCGATTGATGTTCCAGCGCCTTGATCAGCACATCCATCGGCTGCTCTTTGAGGTGGGTCAGGATTTCTTCCAGCGGGCGTTCGACCCAGGCCACCTCAGTGGTGACATGCACACCGATCTTGCGCAGGGGGCGGGCCTGTTCCTCAAGCCACTGGCGGTGGCGCTCGACGTACCCCAGACGCATCTGCTCCAGAGCCTTTTCATTGACCAAGCCGGCGGTCGCCAGGCCTTCCAGATAATCGAAAGCCACGATGTGCAAGGCCGCATCCTCAGCCTTGGCCAGTGCAGCGGCCCGGTCGAAGGCGGGGCTGTGTTCCATCAGGGGCGAGGCGACCAGCATGAAACGTGCTTGACCAGACATGACAAACCTCCCGTGGGTAAACGAGCAGACGGTGGTCGTTTAATACATCTCAATCCCTTGATTATTGACCATGATCCGTCTCTGGGGGGCTTGGCCGCTCGAACGGGCCGTACAAGGCAGTGCAATGCTCCAATGCAAGTAACGGAATCGGCGGTGTTCATGCGATGGGGGTACGCCGGAGTTCTAATGTGGGACGGGCTTGCCCGCGATAGCGGTGGGGCAGTCGATATGGATGCTGAATGGGCTGTCCTCTTCGCGGGCAAGCCTCGCTCCTACAGGGATTTGTGGTGTTGATGCGATGGGTGTTACGCCGACGTTTTAATGTGGGAGCGAGCCTGCTCGCGATGACGGCCTTCCAGTCGATAAAGGTCTGGTCTGACACACCTCAAGCAGATACAGCCCTTACGAGTAATTAATGGCCTGCTCCATGACAATCGTGCGCTCGGTACCATGGAGTTCATCGCGAACTTTTCGAAAGCCCAACTTGAAGTAAAAACCTTCTGCGGTAATCGAGGATGGGACACGTAACATCTCGATTTTGTTATTGATGGCGACGGTTCGAATCATTGCCATCAATTGTCCGCCAATACCATTGCCTTGATGCTGTGGCTCGACGAAGACGCTGCGCACAACGTCGCGATCAAGGCTGGCGGTGGCGATTACACATTGATCGATGGTTGCGACAAAGACCTGGCGTTGAGTGAGTAAGGAGAGAATGGCCTCGGTTGAAAAGCTTTTCTCTACCTGAGTAATCACTTCGGCTGGGTAATCCTGGGCATTGGAGCGGCGCAGCGACTGAACGATAACCCGGCTTATGGCTGGCGCATCCTCGGGGGTTGCGGTTCGAATCTGAGTGTTCACTTGAAGACCTCATTCCTTGTGTCTTTGGCACCCATTGTCAGGCACCGGGATTCTGGGTGAAGTGTCAGTTACTAAAAGGCTCAATGGGCTTGAAAATCCCGGTCTTGGACATCTGACGGCGTAGCTCAAATTGTTCAAGTGACGCTACTACATCAATATGAGCCAATTGATCGAAAGCAATTTTCATCCATTCGTTCCTTGTTACGCGCACCGACAATAGGTATTCATCACCCACCCGTCCTGTGGCTTTATTCGGTCGTTGCGAGTAGCCCGACAGAACTACTGTGTTAGCCAAAGGCAGGGCGGTGAAGGTCTCACCGATGATTCTGAATGCCACACCGTGGATGTGTGCCATGTAGAGCTTCTGAATTGCTGTTGGGGACATCGGTTTAACGGCAAGCTTCAGGCCTCTGACCGGCACAGTAGCTGTGTTTCCCGGCATGTGCTCCAGTTCCGGAAAATCCACATCAAACAAAACGCTATCACCTGACTCAGTAATCTCGAATGAAGCCAAGGTTTCACGAGGCCAGGTAATGCCTTGCAGAACGTCCTCCAGCCATACCTCCATGTCTGCCGTGTTGTTATAGATTCCTTTCTCAATGATGTGCTTATGGATTTCTGCCTGTTGGTAAAAGAGATCCTTGCGCTGCTGCCAATCATATAACTCGACCTGAAAAGCGGCATGAAGATGGGCATTCTGGTCCGTAATCCGCTGCATCCGCTTTTTGAACAGTCGATCCCACAGTGATGGTTTTTTAGGGCTTCGCTGTGTTGGCTCTGGTTCGTCGAAAACCATAGGGGTAAAGGTCGGACGGGAAAGACAATTAGGGGTGTCGAGGTGAATGTTACTGAGCAGTTCGATGCCGTTATTGATGTCATCGCATTTGCGTTGAATGAAGGAAAGGATGACTTCCCGATTTTGCTTTTTCGCAGCGTCAATGACGTGTTCAGGGAGCTCATCACCATTGGCATCACGAAAAGACAAATTTCCCTCGTCGTCCACTTCGCACGTCAGGGAGATCAGCGTTTGGGACTTGGAATCGATTGCAGGTCTGGACGACTTTTTGGGGCCAGTGAGTTTTTGACTGGAAGAAAACCCCATGAAACTACTGTTTAAGCGTGTACCTCTCTTACTGATTCCAATGGAGGAACCCCGTGGGCCAAGTGTCCATCCCACTCCTGAGCCACTCAGATTCATGCGGATTCCTGGAGCAAGCTTGATGGATTTCCTGAATCGCACTGGCATGGTCATTCTCCTGATATGCCTAAGCATGTCTTCCGTGATGGCTAATCAGAATCGTCCGGAATTGTGTGGCTGACAAGGCTTTTGGTTGAGGTTGGTAGCTGACCGGGGGCTTGATCATTACCCCAATCCATCCCCCCCCCAAAGAAGCAACCAAACCCGCAAGCCGAGCACAACCACGCCTGTGAATCACTGATGGCAACCGCGAGCAGGCTTGCTCGCGATGGCGGTGTGTCAGTCATCATGATGCTGAATGGGCTGGCTTCTTCGCGGGCAAGTCGGATCGCCGCACCGCTCGCTCCTACAGGGGATTTGTGGTGTTTTCTTTATCTAAACAACCTTCGCGCCCCGTGCCTCCAGCAATTCCCGTAATACGGAACGGTGGCAGTGCGCCTCTTCCTCGCAATAACACCCCAAAGCCAGCGACGTTTGATGGGAGAGGGCGGCCAGCAGGTCGAGCATCTGGCTGGGCGCGGGTTCGTTCATCTCGGCCTTGAATTTGCGCTTGAAGGCTCCCCAGGCTTTGGCATCTTCTGCCGCTTTGGCTTCGGCCACCAATTCGGGACTGGGGGACAGCAGCGGTTGCCACACGTCGTAAAAATCCCGGCTGGCAAATTCGGCCTTTGGTACGCCCCGAGGCGGGCGGCGTACCCAGGCGCAGGCCTTCGTGCGCGGTGCGGGGTGAGCCGAGCTGGACGATGTGGATGGGCATGATCGCAGTGCCTATTTGAGCCGCGAGCTGTCGAACCACTCCAGCGCCGTGCGCCAGAAGCAGATCCCCAGGAAGTACGCCGACATCAGCAGCCACAGGCCCATCACCAGCGGGTTGATAACCGGGTGGTTGACCACCAGCGACAAGCTGCACAGCAGCCAGATGGCCGTCACGGCAATGTTGATCGGCATGAACCGGCGCACACGGAACGGGTGCAGGAACTTCATTCGGGTCACGGTCAACAGCGCCAGGCCGATGACGGTGAGAAAGGTAATCCATGGCGACGGGTCGATGATGTACAGGCACAACGCGACCACGTTCCATGCGGCGGGAAAGCCCTGGAAGTAGTTGTCTTTGCTCTTCATGTTGACGTTGCAGAAGCAAAACAGCGACGACACCAGAATCAGCGACACGGTCAGCAGCAGGGTGTAGTCCGGCAACGGGATGTAACGGTAGATGAACAGTGCCGGGATAAACACGTAGGTCAGGTAGTCGATCACCAGGTCGAGGATCGAACCGTCGAAACTTGGCAGCACCGATTGCACATTCACCTTGCGCGCCAGCGCGCCGTCCAGACCGTCGACGATCAGCGCCACGCCCAGCCACAGCAGGCAATTGGTGGGTTGGTTTTCCAACAAGGCGAGGGTCGCGAGGAAAGCTGTGACCACGCCAGTGGCGGTAAAACCATGGGCGCCCCATGCTTTGAGCCTGGCAATGTGTACAGTGGATATCACGGGGGCGTTCTCCAGAAAGTGAAGCAAGCCAGTTATCACCCTCTGTTGAGGGCGTCGGCAAACCGGGTCGGGTTGCAGGTATCGACCGGATTTTCGGGAATAAGGTTCACCACCTATGAATCTTAGCCGCCGCACAAAAAAATACCCCGGAAATATCCGGGGCAAGAATTAAAGTGCTGTACGCCTGCGCCCGACCGATGCCGGGACGGGCGTCATCTCAGCGAGGGGTGGAACACGCGCAGCCGATGGTTATCCGGGTCAAGCGCGACGAAGGTACGACCGAAGTCCAGCTCTGTCGGCGCTTGCACCATGGTCAGCCCGAGCGCGCTCCAATCGGCAAACAGCGCATCGACCTGCTCGGCGGATTCCACCGGGAACGCCAGCTCGGTCCCGCCGCCCGTCGCTTGCGCTGTTGGTTCGGCGGTATGCCGTGACCAGAGCCCCAGTTTGTAGCCGCCCTCCAGGACAAACAGCGCGAAGGTTGGCGACTCTTCCACGGGCTTGCGCTCCAGCAGAAACTCATAGAACCGCGCACTGACGGCGGGGTTTTCCACGAAAAGCAAAATATAACGGGGAGTGATCATAGGGGCTGCTCCATTCAAGGTGGGCGCAGCATAAAAGGAGGCGGTGTCAGTTTCTGTCAGGAGTGTGAAGGGCAGGGGCAACACCCATGACGTCAGCCAGACGGAGTTGGCGGAATGTCTGGCGAGGACTATCGTTGCCTGACTGAGTTTCTGCCCATTGATGAGGACGTCGTCATGAACACCAGCGATTTGCTTGAGCAATTACTGCGGGCTAGCCAAGGCTCGCAGTCGCAACAAAGGGGCGATGCGGCGTCAGCTCAAGGAGGTTTGGGCGATCTTGGCGGGTTGCTTGGTGGTCTGTTAGGGCGTGGCGCGGGTGCCGGTGCGGGCGGCGGAGGCTTGGGTGGTTTGCTCGGTGGTTTGCTGGGCGGCGGATCACCCATGGGCGGTTCGACGCAAACGCGCTCAGGTGGCACCAACTACGCGGCATTGGCTTCTTTGGGGATGATGGCGTTCCAGGCGTATCAGGCCTGGCAACGCAGCCAGGCTTCGGCACCACAGCAGGCGCCGCGCACCGTGGACCTGTTGTCAGGCCCGGAAATCGAAGACCACAGCCACGCTATCCTTCGTGCCTTGATCGCCGCCGCCAAGGCCGATGGCCGCATCGATGATGCCGAGAAACACATGATCAGCACCGAAATCGGCCGCCACACCGACGATCCGCAACTGCAGCAATGGCTCGATGACGAAGTCGCCCGGCCGCTGGATGCCGCCGATGTGGCGCAGTCCGCCCAAGACCCGGGCATGGCCGCCGAAATGTACCTGGCCAGCGTGATGTTGGTGGACGATCAACAGGACGCCGAACGCAACTATCTGGATGAATTGGCTGCGGCGTTGAAGATCGAGCCCGAGTTGCAGGTACATCTGGAGCAGCAGGCCAAGGGCGGCGCTGCCTGAGCGTTCCCTGGTTCCTACGGAGATGGCGTACCTCAGGGGTGCATGCGGTCGGCGTAGGAGCTGGCGAAGCCTGCGATCTGTTGATTTTCAGCGGTTTTGAGAATGCCAAAGATCAAAAGATCGCAGCCTGCGGCAGCTCCTACGGAAATTATGTACATCCGTTAATCAAGAGGGGATGCGGCCGGTGATTTCGGTAGCAGAAACGTAACGCCGAAGCCTTCAGATATCTCCAGTATCCGAGGCAGGTCTTCAGGCACTTTGAGCTGATCCAACGCCGCAAAAAACTGACCGCCACGCGGATCGGAAACCACGCCAATGATTTTCGCGGTGGGGCTGATGTTCTTGTAAGCATGGATCGACCCAGCGGGGATGTGTACGTAACCCCCGGTCGAGACGATGGTGGATTGACCCGCGACGGTCACTTCGATCTGCCCGTCGATGACGTAGAACGCTTCGTCCCAAGGGTGAAAGTGCAGCGGTGGCCCGCCACCCTGCACACCTTCCTGGATGTGCATTTCAAAGGGTTTGGTCAGATCGTCGCCGGCAAGAATAGTGATTGTCTCTCCAACAACTTTGACCGGCGCGGGCGTTTTCCCGGCTTCGATGACGTGAACCGTTCGCATGATTTGCTCTCCGAGGCATTAATCCCCCTGCGCTGAGTATATTCACTGCGCCGCGAGCAAGTGCCATGGCGCTGGCCCGTCTGTCCGGCCAATTTCAACGCAAATGGAATTTTTTTCAGGCACCGCCGCTCTGCTGATAGAGACGTGCTGATCCAGCGTCCTGCCACTGGCCGCAGAGCGAGATAATTATTCCATGACTGCCCTGACACGACTTGAATCCCGGCCTGCCCACGAACACGCGATAACTGTCGCTGGCGGCGTAAAGTCGCTCTATGAACAGTTGTTGCTGAGCGATAACAATGACGCGCAAAAACACGCGCTAGCCGGATGCTTTCTGCAAGAGCAATTGCAGCAAGCGGCGCACCTGCCTGAACAGATGCCACGGGATCTCTCGACGTTGCAAAACTGGGTCGAACAGCACAGCGTCGACGTGGCCCGGCAATACGCCGACTACCTTAAGCAACGCAAGGCGGGTGGGGCGCGACAGTTCTTCAGCAATAAGGCGCATGCGCTGTTTTTCCTGCAGGCGGTTACCCCGACCAAACTGGTGGATGGCGCCTGGCTTTATGGCCTGTTGCGGCACTGGCGCGACCCGCGTTTCGATGGTCTGTTGTGCACCTATCTGGAAGAGTTGGGAGAGGGCAATCCGGCGCAGAATCATGTGGTGATCTACCGCAAGCTGCTGGCCGAACATGGCCTGCAAGACACTGCCGCGCTTGCCGATGAGCGCTACCTGCAAGGCGCGATTCAACTGGCGCTAGGCTATTGCGCCGACGAGTATTTGCCGGAAGTGATCGGCTACAACCTCGGCTATGAACAGCTGCCGCTGCACTTGTTGATCAGTGCTTATGAACTCAGCGAACTGGGCATCGATCCGCTTTACTTCACGCTCCACGTGACCATCGACAATGCCAGCACCGGGCATGCCCACAAGGCGGTGCAATCGGTGCTGCAATTGCTCCCGGTGGAAGGCGACCGCGATGATTTTTTGCGGCGGGTGGCGCTGGGTTATCAGCTCAATGACCTAGGGCTGGGCAGCCGGGCAATCATCGAGTCGTTCGACCTCGACAGCGAAGTACTGAGCATGCTTGAACGCAAACGCCCGTTCGGCCAGCACATGCATTCCGATTACAGCCGTTTTGAAGGCAAGACCGTCAATCAATGGCTGTCTTCACCTGAGCAGTTGCCAGGATTACTGACGGCCCTGGAAAACAAGGGCTGGATCAAGCGCCACCAAAACCCGAAGGCCAGTCATTTCTGGCAATTGATCGACGGCGCTGGCGCGGCAATGTTCGGCGTATTCAGCCCTTACGAAAAACAGTTGCTGCATGACTGGATTGCTGGCGACTGGAAGTCGGGGCGTCCAGTCGCAGCGGTAAGGCGCGGCAGCAGCGTTACGGCGCAGACGCCGGTGCCGGACACCGATCCGGATATCCAGCACCTGCAAACCGCGCTGAACGGTCTGAGCGGGCACGAGCAGATGCCGGTGTTGATGCCGTGGCTCTCGCCCCATCGGCATGCCCATCCTGCCGGTCTGTTGGCGACGCGCCGGTTTATCGAACTCAAATCCAGCCTTCTCTAGAACGCCTTTTATCAACGGGAGCGGTTTATGAGTCAGGAAGAGCAACTGTCTGCCGTCGACCTGGCGCTGGTGCAACTGGGACGGCGCTTGCAGGCTGACGGTTACCGATTCATCACGCCGACGCCGCTGACCCATCAACGCGTCAATACCCGCGCCGAAGCCCGGCGGGCCGAGACCTTGCGCGATGTTTTTGGCTGGTCGCGGCCATTTGAACCAGGGCTGTTGTCGGCGGATGAACAACGCCAATTGCAACAGGCGCAGGTGCTGGAGGAGTGCAACGGACGGCTGAAAAGCCGGGTGCGCTGGTCCAGCCTCGACGACTTGCTGTTCGTGCATTCGGCCTTTCCGACGGAGGCCGCCGATTCGGTGTTCTTCGGTCCCGACACGTATCGGTTCGCCCAACTGATTCACGCCCATCTGCAGCAGAACTTCGCCCCAATCAGGCGCGCCGTGGACATCGGCTGCGGTGCCGGTGTCGGTGCCATTCTGATTGCCCGCGCCCGTCGCGAAGCCGAGGTGTTGGCGCTGGATATCAACCCGGAGGCGCTGCGCATGACGGCCATCAACGCCGCGCTCGCCGAAGTGGCTAACGTCAGTGTCGAGGCCAGCGATTTGCTGCAGGATGTCGACGGATATTTCGACCTGATCGTCGCCAATCCACCCTACATGGCTGACCCCGCCGAGCGTGCTTACCGACATGGCGGTGGCGCGTTGGGTGCGGAGCTGTCACTGCGGATTGTCGAGCAGGCACTCGGTCGGCTGGCACCCGGCGGCTCATTGCTGCTGTACACCGGCGCGGCGATGGTCGATGGTCGCGACCCGTTTCTGGAGGCTCTCGCTCCGCGTCTGGAGGCCCCGGGGTTCGGCTGGACGTATCGCGAACTCGATCCCGATGTGTTCGGTGAAGAGTTGTCGTCACCCGGTTATCAACGGGTGGAACGGATCGCCGTCGTCGCGCTGACCGTGACGCGTCTCGGCCCAGGCATTGGGGAAAACGTTGATGAGCAGGCGCCTGAACTTCGGCATTGAAGAAGAATACTTCCTCACCGACCTCGTCACCCGGCGCATGCCGGGGCCGCCCTCGGCCCAAGCGATCGAGGCGTGCAGGGCGGCGCTGGGCCAGTCGTTCGCCTATGAGATGTTCCAGGGGCAGATTGAAGTCGCCTCACCGGTGTTCAGCAGCTTACCGGAGGCCGCCGATTACCTGGCCACCACCCGCAGTGCCCTGAGGCGTGCGCTGGAGCCGTTCGGCCTGGGTCTGCTCAGCGCCGGCAGTCACCCCTTGGCGGATTGGCGGATTCAGCAGCCGACCGACCAGGCGCATTTCCATCAGCTGTTCGACGACTACCAGCGAGTGGCCCGGCGCAGCCTGTTGTCCGGGCTGCACGTGCACGTCGAAGTGCCCGGTCATCTGGATCGTATTCGGGTCATGAACGAAGTCTTGCCGTGGATGCCGCTGTTGTTGGCGCTGAGCACCTCGTCGCCGTTTTGGGAGGGGGCGGACAGCGGTTTCATGAGCTATCGCCAAGTCGCCTGCGACGAGTGGCCGCGCATGGGCATTCCGGAGTTTTTCGAGGATCAGGATGCGTTCGATGACTATGTCGCGCTGATGACCCGGACCGGCTCGATCCGGCAGCCCAGCGACTGTTGGTGGAGCGTGCGCCCGGCCGCGCGGTTTCCCACGCTGGAGCTGCGCATCACCGACGCCTGCCCACGGCTGGACGACGCGCTGTGCATCGCTTCACTGTTTCGCTTGATGGTTGCTGACGCTATCGCGCAGCCGCTGCCCGGGGCGAACTTCAACCGGACGGCTTACTGGATCCTCAAGGAAAATCGCTGGCGCGCCAAGCGTTACGGCATTCACGGCACCTTCATTTGCAAGGACCACGAACCGACGATCTCGGTCGAGCAATGGCTGGCCCTGGCGCAAGTGACGTTTGCCGAGACCGCGCAGCAACTGGGCGCGCAAGACGTCTTCAAACAGGCCCGGCGCATGCTGATCGAAGGCACCAGCGCGGATCGGCAACGGTACGCGGTGGAGCAGGCATTACGCGACGGACGCTCGATGCACGAGGCGTTGGCGCTAGCTGTCGATCAACTGCTGATGGAAACCGGCGAGCAACCTTGCGCCAGCCCGGCCCCGCAACGAGCGGTAGGTGAGCCATGAACAAGAACCTGGACGATTACAACCGAATGCGCGATTTCTCGGCGACCTCGGAACCTGCCGCCGCCAAACGTTCGGGCAAAAAAACGGCGAAGGATCATGCATTGCAATTCTGCATTCAGAAGCATGACGCCTCGCATCTGCACTACGACTTTCGCCTGGAACTCGATGGCGCGCTGAAAAGTTGGGCCGTGCCCAAAGGCCCGTCGCTGGACCCCAAGGTCAAGCGCCTGGCCATCCACGTCGAAGACCATCCGCTGGATTACGCCACGTTCGAGGGCACCATTCCCGAAGGGCACTACGGCGCCGGCGATGTGATCGTCTGGGACCGTGGGGTGTGGATTCCCCTGGACGATCCGGCCAAGGCGTACACCAAGGGCCGGCTGAAATTCGAGCTGAAAGGAGAGAAGCTCGGCGGCCTGTGGAACCTCGTGCGCACGCACATGCCGGGCAAGCAGGAGCAGTGGTTTCTGATCAAGCATCAGGACAGCGCAGCCAGACCCGACAGCGAATACGATGTGGTCGCCGCTGAGCCGGACAGCGTGCTCAGCGACCGCACCATCGTGGAAAAAAAACACGGCGCGGAAAAGCCCAATCCGATCAAAAAAGCCCCGGCCAAGGCGCGTAAGGAAAAGTCGACACAACTGACGGGGGCGCGCAAAGCCAACCTGCCGGAGTTGCTCAAACCCGAACTGGCAACGCTGGTCGAATCCGCGCCGAGCGGCGAATGGAGCTATGAGATCAAGTTCGACGGCTACCGGGTGATGACGCGCCTCGACCACGACGAGGTCAAACTCTTCACTCGCAATGGTCACGACTGGACCCACAAATTGCCCGGGCAAGCCGAGGCGCTGGTAGCGCTGGGCCTGGAATCGGCCTGGCTCGACGGCGAAATGGTGGTGGTCAACGAGCAGGGCGTTCCGGATTTTCAGGCGCTGCAAAACGCGTTCGATTCCGGCCGAAGTGGCAGTATCGTTTACTACCTGTTCGACTTGCCCTACCTCAACGGCGTGGACCTGCGCGAAGTGCCTGTCGAGGAACGCAGGGCGGCGCTGGCGACTGTGCTCAAGCCCAATGACAACCCGTTGTTGCGATTCTCCGACGCCTTTGGCGAATCCCCGGAGGCGTTGCTCAACAGCGCCTGCGAAATGAAGATGGAAGGGCTGATCGGCAAGCGCCTGGGCTCGCCTTACGTGTCTCGGCGCACCAGTGACTGGATCAAACTCAAGTGCAAACATCGGCAGGAATTCGTCGTGGTTGGCTTCACCGACCCCAAAGGTGCGCGCAGTGCCTTCGGTGCGTTGCTACTGGGATTGCACGACCGCGACAGCGGTGAATTGCGCTATGCCGGCAAGGTTGGGACCGGGTTCAACGAGGCGACGCTCAAGCGCATTTACGAACAATTGAAACCGCTGCAGACGAAAAAGCCGTCGGTGGTCAATCCGCCGAGCGGTTTTGAAGCCAAGGGCGTGCATTGGCTTAAACCCACACTGCTGGCAGAAGTGGCCTTCGCCGAAATGACCAAGGACGGCTCGGTGCGCCACGCCGTGTTCCATGGTTTGCGTGATGACAAGCCTGCCAAAGAAATCACCGAGGAGTTGCCGAAAACCGTGAACACTTCAGCCTCGAAAACATCAGCCTCGAAAACCGCCGCTGCAAAATCCACGGCGAAGAAGAAATCCGCCGCCGAGAAACCTGACGCCGCCGAGCCAAAAACCACCCAGTCGACTGTCGCACCGTCGCAAATCGGCCTGGTCAGCGGCAAGGTGCGCATCACGCACCCGGACCGGGTGATCGACGCCAGCAGCGGCACCACCAAGATGCAACTGGCGGAGTACTACGCCAGCGTCGCCGAATGGATTTTGCCGCAACTCAAGGACCGGCCGGTGGCGCTGGTGCGTGCGCCGGACGGCATCGCCGGCGAATTGTTCTTTCAGAAGAACGCCGGGCGCCTGGCCATTCCGGGGATTGTTACCTTGGACAAGGCACTGACGGGCCAACCGGTGATGATCATCAACAACGCCAAAGCGCTGATCGGCGCGGTGCAGATGAGCACGGTGGAACTGCACACCTGGAACGCCACGTCAGTCGATCTGGATAAGCCCGATCGCTTCGTCCTCGATCTCGACCCGGATCCGGCGCTGCCCTGGAAAAGCATGATCGAAGCGACTCAGCTAACGCTCACAGTGCTGGATGAGCTGGGGCTCAAGGCGTTTCTCAAAACCAGCGGCGGCAAGGGGATTCACCTGGTGGTACCACTGACCCGCAAACAGGGTTGGGACGAGGTCAAGGACTTCAGCCATGCAATCGTCAGCCACATGGCCAAATTACTGCCGGATCGCTTTTCTGCGGTGTCCGGACCGAAAAACCGTGTAGGGCGTATCTTCATCGACTACCTGCGCAACGGTCTGGGCGCCACCACTATTTGCGCCTACGCCGTGCGCACCCGCGAAGGGCTGCCGGTGTCGGTGCCGATCTTTCGGGAGGAGGTTGCCGAGCTCAAGGGCGGCAATCAATGGAACGTGCACAACGTGCATGAGCGTCTGGCCGAAATCGGTGACGAACCCTGGGCCGACCTGAAGAAAACCCGACAGACGATTACTGCCGAAATGCGTCGGCGGGTCGGGATGAAAAAGTAGTGAATCAAGCAGGAAAGTGGCGGGTAAATCGGACCTGTAGGAGCCAGGCTTGCCGGCGAAGGCGCACTTAAGAGCGCCTTCGCCGGCAAGCCTGGCTCCTACGAAAAGCGGTTCATTCTCTTAACTGACTGACATTGGGGCACTCGACGACTATTGCTTGCCGAGCGCGGCAGCCAGCAGCGGTGCCGCCTGTTCATCGGTCAATGCGGCGTGGACTTCCATGCTCATGAGGTCGCTCCATTCCAGCACCCACTTCTGAATCGACACCGGATCATCGGCTTCTGCAATGCCAAAACCACTCGAGCCACCGACGGCATGCCAGCGCCCCAGCATGTTGACGCCTGCGGGTGGCGCGCCACCGGTCTTGAGAAAACGTTCGATTGCGCTGTTACGATGCTGCGGACTGATGGACCAACTGACCATGAATAACATCTGCCACCTCCTGCTACGGATTGGCACCTTTATCTTCGCGCACCTGGCTGGCGCCGGGGCCACGGTCACGCGTGTTTCCAGCTCCATCCTGGCTGGCCTGAACCCTTTCTCCCATGAGAAGGCATAGCAGCGGCCCGCGTTTTGCGTACGACCGCTGATCCTCTTTCAGGCATTTGAAATGAACATATCGGGATAACGGTGCAAACCATCAGGCATCACGCAACAAGTCGTTGGCATTGAGCAGCTCGTAGGCAATCTCCGGGCGCTTCTCCAACCCGCGGCGAATCGCAGCCGGAATCGACTGACGGGTTTTGCGACACAGACCCGGCAGCTCGCCGAGGGTGATATTGATGCCGCGCATGGTGCGCACTTCATTGAAGCCCGGGACGATCTCCACGCGCAGACCCAACTGCTCGTACATCCGGCGTTGCAGACGCTCCAGGTCGCTCAGGCTCTGGAGATTTTCCAGGCGCTCGACCAGGCGCTTTTCCTCCGACCGGGTCAGGCTCAGGATGCGCAAGTCCGCGCCGGGGGTTTCCAGCAACGGCTCACGCTCGCAGATGCAGGCTCCGGGCGGGCAGGGTTGGCGGATCGGAAGAGAGGTCGTCATGGGGTTCAATCATAGAGCGCTATGATCGGGTTTGCCCATGGGGTTGTTGTACCGTTGAGCGCGACGTCTGCATCCTGGGCTTGCTGGCCTCGGCTATGCCTTCCTCGGGCGGTAATCATTCTGCCGGGCGTTCATATCTGTTCCAGCAGCCAGGTACGGAACGCCATGAGTGACGGCAGCATTTCGTTGCGCGGCGGGTAGGTCAGGTAGTAACTGCGCTGACTGGCGAAGGGCAGGTCCAGGCTGATCAGCTCTGAGCTGGCCAATTCGTCGGCCACAAGAATACGCGGCACCAGACCTATTCCGATGCCAGCTCTGACGGCCTGGATCAAGTGTGAGGTGAGTTCGAAACTCGGCCCCAGGCGCATCATTCGGTGGGGCAAGCGGTGATGGCTGAACCACTCGCCCCAGACGTTGGGATTGTTCGCGACATTGAGCAGTATCTGTCCACCAATGCGCTCCGGTGTCCAGGCGTCATGGGCCTGGGCTGCCTGCGGCGAAATGACCACCATCATTTCTTCTGCGTGCAGGCGATGGCTGATCAGGCCCGGTAAATCAGCATTGCCGACGACAATCGCGGCATCAATGCCGCTGGTTTCGAAGTCGATGGCGTCGATCCGCGAATTAATGTGCACCAGCATGCCGGGATGGGTTTTGTAGAAATCATGAAGGCGCGGCAGCAGCCACTTCGAGCCGAAGGTCGGCAATGTGGCCAGGCGCAACGTGCCGCTGCCTGATTGATAAGCCATGGCCTGCAACGTGGCGCTGCGGATGCGTCCGAGTGCTTCGCTCATTTCCCGCTGATAAAGACGACCGACATCGGTCAACTGCACCTGCCGACCTTCACGGCGAAACAGCGTCAGGCCCAGTTGTTGCTCCAGCGCCTGGACTTGGCGGCTGACTGCACTTTGGGTCAGCGAGAGTTCCATCGCGGCGCGGGTGTAGCTTTCATGTCGGGCGGCGGCTTCAAAGGCCAGCAGCAACGACATCGAGGGGGTGAGGTGGCGGTAATTCATTCGTAAAAGTCATCAATAGCTGCAGGATTATCCGTTTGTCCGGCACCAGAACCTGCAGGATCATTGGCGCAGCCGACGACCTGAGGCTGACCTATTAATGCTCAGGCGACAAGTGTTTTGATTTTTCCGTGATTAGCCCTACAAGAGACCATCCTGCGATGATCGCCCAGTTGACGACCGTTGAACCCGCGGCCCAGTACCCGGAATTTCTGCAAGCACTGCACGCCAGCGGTTTCCGCGGTCAGCTCAGCGCCGACTATGCCACTCGGACCGTGCTGGCGACCGACAACTCGATTTACCAACGACTGCCGCAAGCGGCGGTGTTCCCCCTCGACGCGGACGACATCGTGCGCATCGCGACATTGATGGCCGAACCACGTTTTCGCCAGATCAAGCTGACCCCGCGAGGCGGCGGCACCGGAACCAACGGCCAGTCATTGACCGATGGAATCGTGGTCGACCTGTCGCGGCACATGAACACTGTCCTCGAAATCAACGTCGCCGAGCGTTGGGTGCGGGTGCAGGCGGGCGTGGTCAAGGACCAGCTGAATGCCGCGCTCAAGCCTCATGGGCTTTTCTTCGCGCCGGAGCTGTCGACCTCCAACCGCGCCACCGTTGGCGGCATGATTAACACGGACGCCAGCGGCCAGGGCAGCTGCACCTATGGCAAGACCCGCGATCATGTGCTGGAACTGCACAGCGTACTGCTCGGCGGTGAGCGCCTGCATAGCCAGCCTCTGTCCGACGCGGAGCTGGAGGTGGCGTGCGCGCAGCCCGGCCGGATCGGCGAGGTGTACCGCACCGCGCGGCACATTCAGGAAACCCAGGCCGACCTGATCGAGTCGGTGTTCCCCAAACTCAACCGCTGCCTGACGGGTTACGACTTGGCGCACCTGCGTGACGAGCACGGACGCTTCAACCTCAATAGCGTGCTGTGCGGTGCGGAAGGATCGTTGGGCTACATCGTCGAAGCCAAGCTCAACGTGCTGCCGATTCCCAAGTATTCGGTGTTGGTGAACGTACGCTACGGCAGCTTCATGGATGCGCTGCGCGATGCCAACGCGTTGTTGGCGCACAAGCCGCTGTCCATCGAAACCGTGGACTCCAAAGTGTTGATGCTGGCGATGAAAGACATTGTCTGGCACAGCGTCGCCGAATATTTCCCGACGGACGCCGAGCGTGCGACGCTGGGTATCAATCTGGTGGAGTTCAGTGGCGAAGACCTGACGCAAGTGAACGCTCGCGTGGCGTCGTTCGTGGAGCATCTGCAGGCCGACACGACGATCGAGCGGCTGGGCCATACCTTGGCCGAAGGTGCCGAAGCAGTGACCCGCGTATACGCCATGCGCAAACGCTCGGTCGGGCTGCTGGGCAACGTCGAAGGCGAGATTCGTCCGCAACCGTTTGTGGAAGATACCGCCGTGCCGCCGGAGAAACTGGCCGACTACATTGCTGAGTTCCGCGCCTTGCTCGACAGCCATGGCCTGGCCTATGGCATGTTCGGTCACGTCGACGCGGGTGTGTTGCATGTGCGCCCGGCGCTGGACATGAAAGACCCGGCTCAAGCCGCGCTGGTCAAGCCGATTTCCGATGCCGTGGCCGAGCTGACCCGGCGTTATGGTGGTTTGCTGTGGGGGGAGCACGGCAAGGGTTTGCGTTCGGAATATGTTCCTGAGTTTTTTGGCGAGCTGTACCCGGCGCTGCAATCGCTCAAGGGCGCGTTCGACCCACACAATCAGCTCAACCCCGGCAAGATCTGCACTCCGCCGGATGCCGCCCAAGGCTTGCTCAAGGTTAACGAAGTGACGATGCGCGGTGAGCTGGATCGGCAAATCGACGAGCGCGTCTGGCAAAGTTTCGGCACCGCCGTGCACTGCAACGGTAACGGCGCTTGCTACAACTACGACCCCGACGATGCGATGTGCCCGTCGTGGAAAGCCACCCGTGAACGCCAGCATTCGCCGAAGGGCAGGGCGTCATTGATTCGCGAGTGGTTGCGTCTGCAAGGCGCGGCCAATATTGATGTATTGGAAGCGGCGCGGGGCAAATTGTCGTGGTTGAGCGGGTTGCCAACGAGGGTGCGCAATAACCTGGCGCGATCGCGCGGCGAGGCGGATTTCTCCCACGAAGTCTACGACGCGATGGCGGGCTGTCTGGCCTGTAAATCCTGTGCCGGACAATGCCCGGTCAAGGTCAATGTTCCGGAATTTCGATCGCGCTTTCTGGAGCTCTATCACGGTCGCTATCAACGTCCGCTTCGCGATTACCTGATCGGCTCGCTGGAGTTCACCATTCCTTATATGGCCCACGCGCCGGGCCTGTACAACGCGGTAATGGGCTCGAAATGGATGAGCCGCTTGCTTGAGCGACACGTCGGCATGCTCGACAGCCCGCTGATCAACCGTTACGACTTGCAGGCCACGTTGACCCGCTGCAAGGTCGTTGTTGCCAGCGTGCCAGCCCTGCGCGAGCTCACCGTCGCGCAACGTCAGCGCAGCGTGGTGTTGGTGCAGGACGCGTTCACCCGTTACTTCGAAACCCCGTTGCTGGCGAGCTTTATCCAGTTGGCGCATCAGTTGGGCTATCGCGTGTTTCTGGCGCCCTATAGTGCCAACGGCAAGCCTTTGCATGTACAGGGCTTCCTCGGCGCATTCGCCAAAGCGGCGATCCGTAACGCCAGTCAACTCAAGGCTCTGGCCGACTGCGAAGTACCGCTGGTGGGTCTGGATCCGGCGATGACGCTGGTCTACCGCCAGGAGTATCAGAAAGTTCCGGGGCTCAATGATTGCCCGAAGGTCTTGCTCCCCCAGGAGTGGCTTTTCGATGTGTTGCCTGAAAACCCGCATCCCGCAACTCAGACATTCCGTTTGTTGGCGCACTGCACCGAGAAAACCAATGTGCCGGCCAGTACTTCGCAATGGGAAGCCGTGTTTGCCCGGATTGGACTCAAGTTGGTGACGGAGGCGACTGGCTGTTGTGGCATGTCCGGTACTTACGGCCATGAAGCGCGCAACCAGGACACCTCGCGGATCATTTTCGAGCAGTCATGGGCTGGCAAGCTGGACAAGGCGGGTGAAGCACTGGCAACCGGTTACTCCTGCCGCAGTCAGGTAAAGCGTCGTGCCAACAGGCAACTGCGCCACCCACTGGAAGTGCTGTTGGAGCATGCGCGCGCGGAGTAGGGAGCTTGTCACCCATGAGGTGGGCTTTGCACGGCGTGTGGCAGACCGGGTGGTTTTCATGGAGGAGGGGATGATCAATTCCGCTGGCGCTTAAGCTGCATGGATCAGCTCTCAGGGGGAATGATTGAGTCTAGAGTGGGTTCGGCAGCCAGTTTCAATCGGTCAGCTTTACTAATGTATTTAGACTTACTTGGCGGTGCCAGTTTGGCACTGGCCTTTTTGGCGTGAGCCTTTAATAACTGCTTTATTTTTTTACGACGATTCATGTTTTCTACTCGGCGTGTAAGTTCTTGAATGATGGCAGAGGTTTGCGCACGAAGCCTAGGTAGTGAGATAGGGCTTCACGGCGTCTTCGAGCATGTCCACCAGCTCAGGATCCATGTAGCGAAAGTCGTCAGGAATATCCAGAGAGTGAATCCGCTTGTGTTCAAGCAGACGGGCGTACTCGGCCTGCAGGCGATTCAGGTGTTTGCGTTCCATGACAAAGATGACATCGGCCCAGCGAATATCCGCTGGGCTGATGGGCCTGCGTGCGTTCGGGCTTGTGCCCGCCGAGCGGACATTGAAGCCGGGGCGGCGGTGCCAGATCGCTTCCGCCGTGGGACTACGCCATTGGTTACGACTGCAGACGAACAGGAGGTTTGTCACTCTTGATCCAACAGTTGGCGGGTGGTGTGGATGGGATAGCTCATGCCGAGTTGGCGTGCCCTGACAAGCTTGTCGGCACGGGTGTACATCAGCTTCCAGTTCTTTTCCGGCTTGAATTTCAGCGGACGAACCGCTTTGTCATTGCCGCGTTTACGGGCCTGTGTGCGTCTCCAGGCGCGGGTTCTTTCCATGGTCATTTCCTCGTGAGTACCGGGTTCAGCAGCCGCGGTAATACGAGTTGGGAGTATGGTAAGCGTGAATCGGGGGCAGTGGCTAGGTTGTTGAGTTCCCGATGGCGCCATTATCTACCTGATACAAAGCCAGTTATCCCTGGCAACGCAGCCGGCCCGATGCGCTCGGCTATCGATCCAGCAGAGGTGCCAGCAGTGCACACATGCTGCGCCAATGCGAACCCTCCCAGTAAACTCGTTGGCAGGCGTCGCAGCGCAGGAAGTGCGAATAGAGGGTGCCGACGCGTGGCGGCACCTGCGACCGGGCCAGTTCCGGGCTGATTTCGTGCAGCGGCAGGTTGCAATGAAGGCACAGGCTGAATGGCCGCGCGCTACGCGCCAGGTCGAGGCGCTCGTACAACTCGCGCAGCTGCAGCGACGGTTTCAGGGCATGCACATAACAGCCGTGGCTGATGATCCGCCGCTTGAGCAGTTCGCGGTCGCGGGTTAGCACGATGCGTCCTTGGTGCGCAGCGATCTCGGCGATCTCGCTATCCTCGAAGCCGTTGTCGTAGAGGGTGTCGAAGCCGCTCATGCGCAGCAGATTGGCCAGCCCGCCAAGGTGCGCATCAGCGACGAAGCGCAGCAGCCGTAATGGTTGCGCACGAATCTTGAGCAGCGGGCTGATGTCCAGCGCTTCGAACTTGGGATACACCGCCAGCCGGTCACCGTCGAAGATCACCCGCTCGAAGCCCACCGACTCGCCGTTGAGCAGCACCAGCTCGACCTCGGTGTGCGGTATCCCGAGCGCCTCGATCATGTGCTTGACCGTCGCCCCTCGTGCGCACTCGCAGGTGAAGGACTGCCGCCGCCGTTCGGCCGGCAGGAAATCGTTGAGCTCCTCGTAGAAGCGGAAGGTTGCACGGGTCATGTTGAACAGTATGGCAGGGCTGCAGGATGAGCGAGTCTGGTCCGGACATCTTCTCCGGCAGGCCCCAAACTACGATCGTTAGTTGCACTACATGATCGACTGCTATCGGCCCAGGCTGTGTGAAAACGCATGCACCGTTTTGTAGTCTGCGTTGCTACGTAAAATATGTCGGCGTTTTGTTAATCAGCTGACCTGAGTGAAGCAGAGCCACCTACTGGTACGTACTTGGACGCAAGCGTATTGTTCGATGCGCTTGGCTTCCCTTGGAAATCTTTAAAAAAGGACGACTTACATGGATGTTGAACTGGCACATCAGATTGAGGCCGCAGAAAGCGAGTATTTGCGTTCGCGTGTTCAGAACTTGGCAGAGGTAAGCGGAAATCCTTATGGCGCACGTGTTTTTTCCAACGGAGACTTTCCCTGTTTTCAGGTGAACGCATCACCTAGCCCAATGTTCAACCGCATCTACGGCGACAGCGCCCGTGATCCCCAGGCAGTGTTGAAGTTGCTCAAAGATTCAGCGGAACATTCGGCCGTAACTCCCCTTATCGGGAAACCTTCCGCGTTGGGGCAGTACTCACTTGTGGGCGAAGCGCAGCTCGAGCGTTTGAGGGGCTGGACTCACTTGCAATTCGCGTGTGCCATCGAGAAGGTGGTCTTGAGTCGCCACTCATTCGAAATCGAGGAAGTCACGTCAAAAACTCTTGCTCAGTTTGCAGATGTGCATGCGGGCGGTTTTCATACCAAACCAGAGTACCGATTGCTGAATCAAGCATCCTTCGCAGAGCAGACGTCGAGCGGACGTCTGAAAATCTGCGTCCTGAAAGCTGATGGGAAAGTCGTGGCAGGAGCCTCAATGTATTTGGCCAGTAATGGCATTGCCTACCTTGGAACGGCTGCCACCCGAAAGGATGCCCGGGGCCTTGGCTACCATGGAGCACTGATATCTCATCGAATTGAGCAAGCGAAGAAGCATGGCTGCCACTTGATCGCCGCGACCGCGCTGGCCAGCTCCCAAAGTCGCCGAAATCTGCAACGTGCCGGGTTGACGACATCTCATGCCCAAGCACTGTACCGCCTCGCAGACAACTAAGATAAACGGCTGAACACGATCGTCCGTATTTGGCCGATATCTGTCTGTCGCGACCGACCGAAATCGACCCAAAACGGTCAGCTAAATCCAATATGGTTATCTTCTTCAGACCGCTTCCAGTACCGGATAGCGACTGTTAGGAGTAAACGGAGTTGATTTTTCTTGTCGTGCAGGATGGGTTGTCGATTGAAGTCAGGATGATACGAACAGCCATAATCACACCTACTAGAACAGCAGCAAGACCTGACGCTTCTAAAGGTGTTGGCAGCCGGCTATGAAACAACAAGCCGAGTAATGTAGCGAATAGCGATTCAAGGGAGATCAGTTGTCCAGAAAGCACCATCGGAAGGCGACGGGATGCTGCGTTCCAAGCCCAGGCACCGACGAGTGACGACATCGCCGCAATAACGAGGCCCCAGACGTACAGATGTCCTGCCAGGGAAACACTGAAACCAAGGGTTGGCAGCTTGAGAAGGTCGAGCGCCTGCACAACCGGTAATACGCACACTGTGCCCATTCCGGCGCCCGCCATCATGAGACCTGTCCAGATACCCGTCGCATTGGCCGGGAGTTTCCCTAGGGCACTCTGATTCAGCAAGCTGAATACGAGCCACAAGACAACGGCGCTGATTGAAAAAAACAACCCCATCAGCCACGACCCGTTGCCTACTATAGGTTGATTGATACTGCTGATGCTCGACAGCAAAAGCCCACCTGTCAAAAACGTCAGCGGTATCGTCAGTCTGCGCCATGGAAGCGTTTTTTTCGTGGCGTTGCTTAGCAGCGCCAGCAAGACCGGCACCATGCCAATAAACGCTGGAGTCAGCACTGGCCCGCCAAAAATGACACCTGCGGCAATACAGGTGCTGTATCCGAGGTATCCGATAACTCCCAGACTTGCGGCGAGAAGCTGCTGATTGCGACGCAGAAACCGTAACTGTGCGCGACAGAGCACCACGACACCCACACCCAGCGCACCAGCGATCAGAAACCGGGTAACCATCAAGTCATAGATGCTGTAGGCGCCGGTGACGTAGGGCGCCACGAAATTCAGAGCCCAGCTCAGGGTCGCGACCACGGCAAGGGTCACTCCGGCGATGATGTTTGAGTGAGCAATGGTCATCAGGCATATCCGCGAGGTATTCAGCTCATGTTGCACAGCGCCAGGGGTATGCTACAAACGAGTTCTCGGTCTTGGATGCATAACGTCTGATTATGAATACGCTTGGGAAGTCATTGCCGCCGCTCGCCAGTTTGCTGCCCTTTGAAGCGGCTGCTCGACTGGAAAGCTTTTCAAAGGCTGCTGATGAATTGCACATCACGCAAGCGGCGATTAGCCGCCAGATTCGTGGGCTTGAAGATAATCTTGGATTGAAGCTTTTTTGCCGCCGCAACCGAGCAGTCTTCCTGACGCAGGAGGGGCGTGAGCTAGGGCGCGTGGTGAGCACCGCATTGCAAAGTATCAGCGACAGAGCCGTCACCCTTCGTGAATCACCTCGCAGAAACCGTGTCGTTTTACTGTGTCAGTTGTGCGAAGCGTTCTATTGGTTGATGCCGCGCCTTTCGACGTTCCACCAGAAACACCCGGAAATCGAGATCCAGGTCGCGACATCCACCAGACCGTTGACTGAATTCAATGACCATTTTGACGTGGCCTTACAAAGCACCGGACGCGCCAGCGGCTTGCATGTTCTGGCGTTTACCGCCGCTGATGAAGTGTTTCCAGTGTGCAGTCCTCATTACCTGACTGCCCGACAGTCACTCGGGATTAACGATCTTCACCTCCACACGCTTTTACACCATCGCGCCACGCCACCGCACTTGATGGAATGGGATAGCTGGCTGCAGGCATTTGGGCAGACATTGGAGGGTTGTCCTAAGGGCTCTTTGTTTGATAGTTACCCCTTGATGCTTCAGGCCGCCGTTGAAGGGCATGGAATTGCAATGGGGTGGCGCCGAACCGCCGGGAGGCTTATTGAAAATGGTGCGCTGGTGAGACCTTGCGCAGAAAGTGTCCCTTTACCTGATGCGATATCAGTTTTCAGACGGCAGGGTGGGGAAGACCGGATTGAGGTGCGCGCGCTGATTGAGTGGCTTGCAGAGGAATTACGTAGTGAGAGCTGACAGATCGATTCCCCTGTTTATGACGTTGAGTAACGCTTCTGACCGATTTCTGCCTGTCACAACTGGCCGGAATCCCCCCCAGGCGGACGTTCAGGGAAAACGAATCCGTCCCCCTTTACCCCAGCGTCAAACCAAGGTTTTCGGCGAGAGCAGACCCCATGAGTGTTCCGAATGGAATTGCGCGCAAAGGTGCAGTACCTTGTATTTGTAGCACTCTCGTGTCGCAGTCCTGTCCTGGTTGAGAGGTGGCCTTCATGAACAACATCATCTACATCGTCGGGGTCGTTGTGATCGTCGTGGTTATCCTGTCGTTCCTCGGGTTTGCATAGCTTCTAAGACCCACTGAACGATTGCCCGGCACCGAAAGCAGTCAAGCTTTGACCCAGCGTTGACGGCTCCAGCTGCTCAATGTATCGACGGCCAATACCAGTAACAGCATGGCCAGAATAACCGTGCTGGCTTGAGCTTCCTGGAACAGGCTGAGGCTGACGTAGAGCATTTGCCCCAAACCACCGGCGCCGACGAAGCCGAGCACACTGGCCATGCGGATATTGTTTTCCCAGCGGTACAGGACGTAGGCCAGTAGCTGTGGCAACAGGTTGGGCAGTGTGCCGTAACAGAAAGCCCATACGGCGTTGCCGCCTTGCAGGCGGATGGCTTCGGCGGGTTCCGGTGGGGTGTTTTCCAGCGCTTCGGCGAACAGCCGGCCGAGTACGCCGGTGGTGTGCAGGGCCAATGCCAGGGTACCGGCATTGGGGCCGAGACCGGCGGCAAGGACCATCAGCGCGGCCCACACCAGTTCCGGAACCGCGCGCAAGGCGTTGAGCACCAGGCGCGACGCGCTCTGCAATGGCCAGCCGAAGCGCCCGGCCGCAGGCAATGCCAATAGCAGACCGAATACCGCCGCGAGCAGGGTGCCCAGGGCAGACATGGCAATGGTTTCCAGAGCACCGTGGCCGATGGCTTGCAGATGGCCTGGGCTCAGGTCCGGGCTGAGAAAACGCTGCGCATAAGCGCCCATCTGCTTCAGGTTGCCGGTGCCGCCCAGCTCACTGAGGTCGATGCCCAGGTAGATGAACGAAGCGACGACCGCTGCGCCGATGCAGAGCAGCAGTGCCAGGTTGATCAGGCGATTCATGCCAGCCTCCAGCGCAACAGGCGGCTGAGTTGATCGGCGAGCAGCACCAGCACGAGGAACGTCAGTAACAAACTGGCCACTTCACCACCGGCGAACATGCGCAACGATAGATCCATTTGCTGGCCCAGACCGCCGGCACCGACAAAGCCCATCACCACCGAGGCGCGGATGGCGCATTCCCAGCGGTACACCGTGTACGAGAGCAGTTCCGCAGCGACATTGGGCAGGATCCCGTAGAAAAAGGCTGCGAGCCGACCGCTGCCCGATTGCAGTAGTGCGTGGGCCGGGCGCTGGTCGACCGACTCGAAAATTTCCGCATAGACCTTGCCCAACATGCCGCTGTAGGTAATGGCAATCGCCAGCACCCCGGCCGTCGGGCCGAGGCCGACAGCGCGCACGAACAGCAGGGCCCAGACGATTTCCGGCACGCTGCGCAGGAAAATCAGTAAACCGCGTATGGGCCAACGCAGCAGTTGACCCCAATAACTCGGGTGGCCGGCACGGGAAGCAGCAGACAGCGACAGAGCACGACTGGCCAACAGGCTGGCGGGGACTGCCAATAGCAACGCCAGGGCCATGCCCGCCGTGGCGATGGCCAGGGTCTGCAGGGTGGCTTGCAGCAACAGCTCAATGAAATCTTCGCCATGGGCCGGTGGCCAGAAGGCGGACACAAACCGGCCCATCTCGCTCTGAGTGTCACTCGCCACCAGCACGCTGAGGTCCAACTCGCTGAAGTGGATGCCCGGCCACAGCAAGGCAAGGGCCAGCAAGGTGAGCAGCAGGCGGGGGCGGGTGGCGGGATCTCGGGTATCACGGGTCAGCATCGGGGAATCTGCACACTCAAGGGCGCCGGAGCAATCGGTGGGGATAGCAGTTGTTCGTTGGCGTAGAGCTTGTCGAGCAACTCTCGGTCGACTTCGCTGGCCTGAAGGTCGAACAGGATCTGTCCATCACGCAAGCCGATGATGCGCGAAAAGTGCGCCAGGGCCAGCTCCACCGCATGCAGGCTGGCGACCAGGGTGACGTTGTGCTGCCGGGCATGGCGACAGAGCACCGAAAGCGTGTGCTGAGCCAACACGGGATCCATGGCCGATACCGGCTCATCGGCCAGCAACACCTCGGGCGCTTGGTACAACACGCGGGCAATGCCCACGCGCTGCAACTGTCCACCGGACAATTGCTGGCATTGCGCGAACAACTTGTCACTCAGGTCCAGCCTGGCCAATGCCGCGCGTGCGCCCGGAATATCCAGTGGATGCACCAGGTTCAACAGGCTCTTGCCCAAACCCCACTGACCCAGCTTTCCGGCCAGAACCGCGGTGACCACGCGCTGGCGCGGTGGCAGGGGAGGCGACTGATGGATCAGGCCGATGCGCGCGCGCAGACGCTGACGCTGACGGGCAGAAAGCTGCCAGGCTCGCTCGCCGAGCACCTGCAGCTCGCCGTTGCCCGGACGCAGGGCGGTGGCCAGCAAGTTGAGCAGGCTCGACTTGCCCGCGCCGGACGGGCCGATGATGGCGACTTGTTCGCTGGCACCGATATGCAGGTCCACGCCACGCAGCGCCTGGACGCCGTTGGCGTGGGTAAGGCTGACCTGGGTCAGACGCAATGTCATTTGAGCAGTTCGGCGGCGAGTGCTGCTTCCTCGATGCCCTTGTAGTTTTCAGGCTTGGTTTCGATGAATCGGCTGGCGGCCTGCAGATCCAGAATCTCCTTGTCCGCAGGCTTCGCCGGATCGAGAGCCAGGAAGGCAGCCTTAATCTTGGCCGCCAGCGCTGGGTCGAGGGTCCCGCGCACTGTCCAGTTGTAGTCGAAGTAGGCCGGGGTGGTCGCAAACACTTTGACTTTGGTGGTGTCGACCTTGCCGGCAGCGACCAGTTTTTCCCACACGCTGGCGTTCAGTACGCCGGCGTCTACCTTACCGGCCTGGACCCAGGCGACGGTGGCGTCATGGGCGCCGGAGTAGCCGACGCGACTGAAGTAGGTTTCCGGCTTGATGCCGTCCTTGAGCATAAAGTAGCGAGGCATAAGACTGCCCGACGTGGAGGACACCGAGCCGAATGCAAAGGTCTTGCCCTTGAGATCGGCGAGGGACTTGACGGCAGGGTCGGCGGTGATGAATTTGCTGGTGAATTGAGCGTCCTGTTCACGCTGTACCAGCGGAATGGCATTGCCGGTTTTCAGGCGTGCCTGCACGAACGTGAAGCCGCCCAGCCAGGCCAGGTCGATGCGGTCGGTGGCCAGCGCTTCGACCACGGCTGGATAGTCACTCACCGGCACAAACTCGACTTTCATGCCCAACTGTTGTTCCAGATAGGCGCCAAGCGGCTTGAACTTGCGCAGCAGTTCGGTAGGGGCTTCATCGGGAATCGCGCTGACTTTCAGGGTATCGGCGGCCTGGGCCAACAAGGTGCAAATTGACAGGGTCAAGCCGACGGCCAATGCCAGGGTACGCTTGAGCATGGAAAATCTCCGGTGTATTAACGAAAGAATGTCGAGGCGCCAAGCACAAACTGATTGGTGCATGGCGCTTTGAGAGGGTAGACGAAATGGAGCGATATTGACCAATGCCGGTCAGTTAAGCGCAATCCATGTGGGAGCGGGCTTGCTCGCGAAGACGGCGGCACAGTCAACATTGATGTCGTCTGATACACCGCTTTCGCGAGCAAGCCCGCTCCCACAGGTTCGCGCTTTAACTGACTGGCAGTGGCGATATTGACCGCTTTTGGCTCAATTGCAATCGCGAAGGGTGACAATCAACCCGAAGCTCCATAGTGTCAGTGCCACATCTTCGTTGCTAGAACGAGGGGGTGTATTTCACGCTGAACATGACGTTTCGCGGCTCACCAAAGTTGTTGTTGCCATTCAGTTGGTTGTATCCCGCCATGTAGTAGGACTTGTCAAACAGGTTATTGGCGTTGAGTGCCAGACCGATCTCGGGGGTGAGTTGGTACCCGAGGCGGGCGTTCCACACGGTGTAACCTGGCACCTGGTAAGTGCGTTCATAACCCAGGGTGTGACTTTGGGTGGTGAAGCCCAGACCGGTGCTGACCCGGTTCCAGTCGCCACTGAACTGGTAGTCGCTCCAGACCCGCAGCATGTGTTTTGGCGTCCATTGGCTGAAGACTTTGCCTTCGTCGACCGGATCTTCAAGGTATTTAGTGGTGTTGTAGGTGTACCCGGCGAACAATTGCAAACCGCTGAGCACTTCACCGCTGATTTCTGCCTCGATCCCCTGGCTGCGAACTTTCCCCGCGGCCGTCGAGCAATACCAACCGTCGCAGGCGAAACCCGAGGCGACGTCGGTGACCGCACGGTTTTCCTGGTCGTAGCGGAACATAGCCAGGGAGGTATTGACCCGGCCATCCATCAGCTCGCCCTTGAGGCCGACTTCGTAGTTGGTGCCGATCACCGGTTTGAGCACCGAGCCGCTCGCGGTGCGTGCGGTCTGTGGTTCGAATACGTCGGTGTAGCTGGCATAGACCGCCCATTCGCGGCTCAGGTCGTAGACGATGCCGGCGTAGGGCGTGACTTCCCCGGTTTCGTGCATGGTGCTTGGAGCATTGGCGATAGAGAGATTGGTAAAAGCCGCCTGGTTCGCAGACGTGTAGCTGTAGTCATACCAGCTGACCCGAGAGCCGAGCACTAGGGTCAACGGCTCGAATGGCTTGATTCGCCAGCTGCCGTACAGGCCTTTTTGACGGATGTCGTACTTGCTGGTGGTCGAACGGCCGCCAACGGTATTGAGCAAACCTTCGTAGCTGATTTCGGGGCGGTCGTGGTCGATCTCGAAAATGCTGTCGCTGGTGTTATTGAAGGTTCGCGCGTAACGGTCATCCGTGGTCATCTTGGCGTAATTGCCGCCCAGCGTGATTTCTTGCTGCATGGACAAGGCTTCAAAGTGCCCGGTCAGGTTCATGTCCAGACCGATCTTGGTGGAGTCGAAGTCCGTGACCCAATCGGCGTATTGCATGCCACTGCCGTCGGCGTTGAGGCCGGCCCCGGAGGTTTGCACCCGCTGGTGGGTGGATTTGTTCTCTTCACTCATGCGCACTGCGCCGACCTTGAAGGCCCAGTCATCGTTGAAACGATGCTCCAGATCGGCATAGACGGTGGTGACGTCGATGTCCGAATGGTTCCAGCGAGCGCCGGAGTAGGTTGAACGTGACACGTCGACAGGGTCGCCGTTAGCGTAGCGCGGCAGACCACGCAGCATCGGGCGCGATTCGGCGTCGGAGCGGCTGACGGCCAGGCCCAGGGTGGTGTCGTCGCGCAGATCAATGTCCAGAGCGCCATACAGGGAGTGGGTCTTGCTCCATTCATAGTCGATGAATGAACCGCTCTGGTCCTCGTCGGCAACGAAGCGCCCACGCACGGTGCCGGTCTGGTTCAGCGGCCCGCCCGCGTCCAGTTGCAGGCCGTAGTGATCCCAGGAGCCGGCCTTGCCGGTGAGGGTCACGGTCGGTGCGTTCTGGCCGCGTTTGCGCACCAGGTTGATCGCACCACCAGGGCTGCCTGTGCCCTGAAGCAATCCGGATGCGCCGCGCAGCACTTCCATGCGATCGAAGAAAATCAGGTCCTGCGTGGCCCAGTTGCCCAACGTGTAGGTGTTGCGTGGGATGGGTACGCCGTCGTACTGCCAGTCATCGATCTGGAAACCGCGCGAAGTCAGGATCATGCCTTTACCCACGCCCTGAACGCCCACCAGCCCGGTGGTCTGGTTGGCTGCGTCTTTGAGGTCGGTCAGGCCCTGGTCATCCATTTGTTTGCGGGTCATCACCGTGACCGACTGCGGAATTTCCTTGAGCGTGTGCGTACCCTTGCCGATAGTCACCGACCGCGCGGCATAGGAGCCCGAGCCTTCGGTGGTGGCATCGGCGCTGTGCTCGACGATACTGGTCACATCCAGTTGCAGCGTTGCGTTGCTGTCGGTGACCGGCTCGACGCTGAAGTTGCCTTGCTCGGTCACCCGCAACTGCAGGTCGCTGCCCGTCAGTGCCATGTGCATCGCCTGTTCAGCAAGCATCTGGCCGATCACCGCCGGCGCCTGTTTGCCCTGCACCAGCGAAGGCTCCAGTGAAATGATTTGCCCGCTTTGGCTGGCGATGGCATTCAGTGTGCTGGCCAGTGGGCCGGCCGGCAGATTGAAGGTCAGGCTTTGCGTCTGGGCCAGAGTGGGGCTGGTCAGGGTTGCCAGGGCAACGGCGACGGAAAGGGTGTGGGACCACGGGTTGAGCACAGCATTCTCCTGATCGTATGGAAGTGTCAGGAGATAGGTGGGATGAGAAATGAAAACCGGACACGAATGAGAGTGATTTTCAAAAAAAATTATCTGGCACGAATCAGCGTCACCCAGGGGCTGTAGCGATCCACGCGTATTGGCAGGGTTTCGGCCAGGGCGGTGAAGGCCCGATCGGGGTCGTTGAGCGGGAAAACACCTTGGACGCGCAAGTTGCGAACCTCGGGTGCGACCCTTACAAAGCCTCGACTGTAAGGACGTAGAGCGTTGACGACCTGATGCAGTGGATCGTCCAGCACGTTCAGCCGCCCGCTGAGCCAGTCGGAGCGATGGCGCTGGTCGCCGGTAACGGGGATTATCTGCCGGTCATACAACAAGGCTGACTGACCTTCTTGCAGATTCAGCGTTGTGCCGTCGAACAGCCGAGCTTCGACCGAATGTTGCAGCACCACCACTCGACTGGCGTCCTGCTCCTTGGCAACCAGGAAACGCGTGCCCAGTGCACGTATTTCACCCTGTGCAGTACGCACGCGCAGCGGACGTTGGGGATCGGCGGCCACCTGAATCACCAGTTCGCCGTGGCGCAGAATCACCAGCCTTTGCTTGTCATCGAAGTACAGGTCCACCGTACTGTCGGCGTTCAGGCTCAGGCGACTGCCGTCAACCAGCTTGAAGTCCTGACGCTGGCCGCGCCCGGTGTGCAGATCGGCCAGTATCGAGTCGCCCAGTGGGCTGCGAGCACCCAGCCACAAACCGCCACCGAGCAAACCCAAGCCGGCGATCACCCGGAGTGCGTCGCGTCGCGAACCATGGGGCTGCAGCAACAGTTGGCGGGCTTCGCCGGCTTGACCGGGCACCCGTCGATCCAGGTCGCGAACCGTTTGGAAGGAACCCGCGAGACGCTCCTGCAATGTTGCCCAGGCCTGAGCGTGCGCAGGATCCATCGCCAGCCACGCGTTGAAACGCTCTTGCAGGGTGGCATCGGGCGTACCGGCGCGCAGCCTCACCATCCAGTCAATGGCCTGCTCGCTGACAGGATCCAGGCGCAGCTTGCTCATGGCGATAATTCGCTCAGGTAGCACTGCCGCAACGCCTGTTTCATGTAGCGGCTGACCGTGCGTTCCGACAGCCCCAGCTTGTGCGAAATAGCCACATAACTCAGACCATCCAGTTGGCTATAGAGAAAGGTAGCCTTGACCACAACAGGCAAACCGTCGAGCGCCCGGTCGATCGCGACTAACGCCTGGATCAACTGCAACTGTTCTTCGGGGGAGGGCGCTAGCGCTTCGGGAAGCGTGGACAGGCGTTCCAGGTAAGCTGACTCCAACTTGCGCCGGCGATGACGATCGTAAATCAGCCGTCGAGCGATCGTTGAAAGGTACGCACGGGGTTGTTCGATGCTGTCGGGATCAACGCGGGCCACCAGCATCTGGTAGAACGTATCGCCGACGGTGTCCTCGGCATCCGCGTGATTGCGTAGACGCTGCTGAATATGGTGCAGCAGCCAACGATGGTGGTCGCTGAAAAAGAAGCCCAGCTTGCTGGTCGGGAGAGAGTGCACCGGTCGGTTTTCCAGATGTTAGTGTGAATCGTTCTCAATGCTACCTGTGGAATGATGGCCACTGCAATCTCTCAAATGCACCATCAATGTCTAACTGACCGTGGTCGGTGAGCGAAGCGATTTGAACCCTTTGCTAGAGGAACCCCAGAGACCAAGAGCACCGACGGGTAACAGTAACGTCCATTGAGGTAACTTGATAAGCATTGAAAAATCGGAGTACAGCAACGCCACTGCGATAAATACCAAGCCAAAACAAAGCCACATACAGGAAAGCAGTTTTGTCATGTAATGGGAGGATGTATCAATTGTGCGGGCTGAGATAAAGAAGGCTACGGCAGACAGCGTTAATGTCACAGAGACTAGATGCCAGCACGCATAGAGAAGAAGGCTCACCTCTTGCGGTAGCGTAGATTGAAGCAAGGGTCCTTCAATTTCCGGCGTACCGACGAAGATATGTATTACTGCAGTGAATGCGGCAAGAAGAGAAGTAGAAAGAAGTAGGCGATTCATGTGGATGTGCAGCCTCAAACGTTTGATTAAGAGGCCGCGGAGCGCGGTCCCGAGAAGTACTTGGAGGCAGGCGCGTGCGCCAGGCTGAACAGTATGGCAGGGCTACAGGATGAGCGAGTCCTGTCCGGAGATTTTCTCCGGTATGCCAAATTTATGTGATTTTGGTATCAGTGCTATGTGATTGGCACGGTTTATCGATTAATGGTTGAAAGGTAATTTGCTTCTCTGCGATATCAAATCGAGAGCAAGCCATGACTCAGTGCTTCATCCGCCAATGTGTGCCCGCTGCTGTGAAAGCTGGCACTCTTTGTTTCGCTTTGTGCGCCGCTACGGTCGTCAATGGCACTGATCGCCCGCCTCTGGTCATAAGGGATCAGGGAAGTCTGATTGCCGGCGGTGGGCTGATCACTCAGCCGGGTGTCTTTGATCCCTACAAACCGATGATGCCCGATGGCCAGACCTATCACGGCGATCACGTGTATGCGTTCTATCAGGTTCCGGTCGATCCTCGTCCGCTCCCGATTCTCATGCTGCATGGCGCGGGGCAATCCGCGAAGTCCTGGGAGACAACGGCCGACGGCCGCGAAGGGTTCCAGAACATTTTCCTGCGTCGCGGATTCTCTACGTACTTGATTGATCAGCCGCGCCGTGGCGACGCGGGACGCAGCCTCGTTGAAACGACGATCAAGCCTGTGCCGGATGAGCAACTGTGGTTCAACCAATTCCGCATTGGCCTGTGGCCGGAGACCTTCGAGGGCAGTCAGTTTCCACGTGGTCATACGGCGCAGGAGCAGTTCTTCCGCTCGATAACGCCCAACACCGGGCCTTACGACATTGAAGTCGTATCCAACGGCGTTTCCGCTCTGCTGGAAAAGACGGGGCCGGCCATTTTGTTCACCCATTCCCAGGGCGGCGGCCCCGGTTGGCTGACGGCGATCAAGAGCCGCAATGTGCGAGCCATCGTGGCGTTCGAACCGGGCAGCAGTTTCGTGTTTCCAGAGGGGGAGGTGCCCGCGCCGATTCCCAGTGCATTCGACACGCTCTCGGGCCAAGCCGTATCGCAGGAACAGTTCAAAGCGCTGACCCGCATCCCCATCGTTATTTTCTACGGCGACAACATCCCCGGCCAACCAGTTCGGTTACCTGCCCAGGACAGTTGGCGCGCGCGGCTTGAGATGGCACGCCTGTGGCGCGATACCGTGAACCGTCACGGTGGTGATGTCAGGCTCGTTCACTTGCCGGAGATCGGGATCAAGGGCAATAGCCATTTCCCTTTTTCGGACATGAACAACGTCGAGATCGCGGATCTGGTTTCGAAGTTTCTCGCTGAAAAAAATCTGGATTGAGTCAGTGCGCGGCAATATCAGCCACGCCACTCACATGCTTGAATTGTCAGGAGTATTCATAGGATGCGAACCACGTTGAAGGCCACTTTCATGGCCGCCATGATAGGAATGTCGGGCGCCGAAGCCGAGGCTGCGGACTACCAGCAGAACCCATTCACATTGACCTACGGTGGCGCGCTGACGAAGAACGAGCCGGGCAAGGTCAACATCCACCCGGTGAGCTACAAACTCAACGGCCTGGACATTTCCGCCAACGTTTACACCCCGGCAAACTATGACGCCGCGAAGAAATACCCGGCCGTCGTCGTGGCACACCCCAATGGGGGGGTGAAGGAGCAGGTCGCGGGTCTGTATGCCCAGCGTTTGGCGGATCAGGGCTACATCACGATCACGGCGGATGCGGCGTATCAAGGGGCCAGTGGCGGTGAGCCGCGCAACGTCGACAAGCCGGCTCACCGCATTGAGGACATCCATGGCATGGCGGACTTCATCGCTCGCTATCCAGGCGCCGACAACACACGTCTGGGTTTGCTCGGCATCTGCGGCGGTGGCGGTTATTCACTGGCGGCGGCACAAACCGACAAACGCTTCCAGTCGATTGCGACGTTGAGCATGTTCAACTCAGGTCTGGTTCGCCGCAACGGCTATCAGGATTCGCAAGTGGCCACGATCCAGGACCGCTTGCAGCAGGCATCGGCTGCCCGTGCCCAGGAAGCGGCAGGTGGGGAAATTCGCTACATTGGAGATGCCAGGCTTACGGATGAACAGATCGCCAAACTGCCGTTTGATCTGTATCGACAGGGTTTTGAGTATTACGGCAAGACCCACGCCCACCCCAACTCGACATTCCGCTACACCCAGAGCAGCCTGCTGGACCTGATGAGCTTCGATGCCACGGATCAGATCGAACTGATCGACAAGCCGTTGCTGATGATTGCGGGCAGCAAGGCCGACAGCCTGTACATGTCGCAGCAAGCCTTTGCCAAGGCCACCGGTACCCAGGACAAAAAACTGTTCACCATCGATGGCGCGACCCATATCGACACCTATTGGGTGCCTGCTTATGTGGACATCGCCATGGATCAGTTGACCGCGTTCTACGCCAGAACGCTCTGACTTGAAGGAATCCGTCATCATGAAAAACACCCTGATAGGCATCGCGGTGTGCGCCGCTGCTCCTTTTGCCGGCGCCGCGGGTGCAGAAAATGCCAGTGAGTCCCGGACCGCGCAGCAGATCAGCCGGGCGGGCAGCCAGGCTTCGGTGGCGGGGCCGGCGGATTATTTCACCGGGCGGGTACGCGTCGATCCTTTGTTTCCCGCCACTGACAAGATCAATGCCTCCGGCGCTTACGTCAGCTTCGAACCGGGTGCGCGCTCGGCCTGGCATACCCATCCCGCAGGACAGCGATTAGTGGTGGTTTCCGGTGTGGGCCTGACGCAGGAGTGGGGCAAGCCTGTACAGGAAATCCGCCCGGGAGACGTGATCGTCTGTCCGCCAGGTGTCAAGCATTGGCATGGTGCCGCTCCGGCGAGCGCCATGATCCACCTGGCCGTGACCGGCGCAGTGGATGGCAAGAGTGTGCAATGGCTGGAGAAAGTGACTGAAGAGCAATACAGCGCCCAGGGAACGGTGACGCCACCCGCCAAACCCGGCGCACCAGCGGTTTCGCAAACGCTGTCCGCCAAGCAGCAGGCCATCCCGTTGATTGCAGCCGCCATGGCCACGAGCAATATGCCCGAGCTCAATGCTGCCTTGAACCGGGGACTGGATGCGGGCCTGACCGTCAGCGAGGCGAAGGAAGTTCTGGTTCAGCTCTACGCCTACAGCGGTTTTCCACGCAGTCTCAATGCGCTCGGCGAGCTGATGAAAGTGGTGGAGGCACGCAAGCAACGCGGTATTCAGGACAATCCGGGGCGCGAGCCCGGTCGCATCGTTCCCACCGGCGACGAACTGCTGGCGGTGGGCAAGGCCAATCAGACGCGCATTGCCGGTGCTCCCGTCCAGGGTCCGTTGTTCGACTTCGTCCCTGTCATCAATCAGTACTTGCAGACGCATCTGTTCGGCGACATCTTCGAGCGTGACAACCTGGACTGGCAAAGTCGTGAGCTGGCGACAGTTGCGGCGCTGGCTGTCACCCCCGGCGTGGAGTCACAACTGCGCTCGCACATGGCTGCCAGCCTGCGGGTCGGTTTGACCGCTTCGCAGTTGCGTCAACTGATCCAGTTGCTGGCCGACCAAGGGGATGCCGCTGCGGCCAAGCGTGCCAGCGAAGCGTTCGACACCGTCCAGGCCAATCAACCCAAATAGCGCAAGGCTTCGCGCAGCAACGTGAAGGCCGGTGAACTCTGGCGCCGGCTCGGATAGTAGAGGTGGTAGCCAGAGAACGGTTCGCACCAATCTTCGAGCACGCGAATCAACCGACCTTGCGCCACCTGTTCCTGCACCAGGTCCTCCGGCATATAGGCCAATCCCAACCCTTGAAGGGCGGACTCCAGGCGCATGGCGATGTTGTTGAACACCAGTTGGCCTTCGACCCGGACTTTCAGTTCTTGCCCGTCTTTCTCGAACTCCCAGAGGTAGAGGCCGCCGTAAGTCGGCATGCGCAGGGTGATGCAGTTGTGCGCCATGAGGTCACTGGGGATGACCGGCTTCGGATATCGGGCGAAATACGCCGGGGATCCAACCACCGCCATGCGCATGTCAGAGCCGATACGCATGGCGATCATGTCCTTGGCCACTTGCTGACCCAGTCGTACACCGGCGTCGAATCCCTGCGCCACGATATCGGTAAAACCGTAGTCGACGATGATTTCGATATTGAGATCGGGATTGTCAGGCAGCAGCCTGGAGAGAACGGGTTGCAGGATCGTGATTGCGCAGTGCTCACCAGCCGTGACGCGCAATTTACCTGCTGGCTTGTCGCGAAATTCGCTGAGCAATGCCAGTTCGTTATCGATCTCTTCAAATCTCGGGGCGATGACCCTGAGCAAATGCTCACCTGCTTGCGTCGCAGATACGCTGCGAGTGGTGCGAGACAGTAACCTGACGCCCAGGCGATCCTCCAACTGACGCATCGCCCGGCTCAAGGCAGGTTGTGACATGCCGAGTTTGGCAGCGGCGCGAGTGAAGCTGCGCTCCTGTGCCACGGCCGAGAAGATCGCGAGTTGGTCATAACGCTCAGTGGTCATTGATTCGCCCCTGTTATAAACAGTTTGCGATTATGCCATCTGTGCGACTAATCGTCCGACCCCTCAGGGCACGAAGATGCGGCTTCCAGATTAGTCATCAACCACTCGCTGAAGCTTCGTGCATCGCTCTCACTGTCCCGATGGGTCAGCAAGGCCCAGTTCGGGCCGCGAATGGTTTGCTCCACCAAGGGTTGCAACAAGCCGTTGGCGCGCGCCTGCCGGCTCAGTAATTGGCTGACCAAGGCGATGCCGAGCCCTGCACAAGCGGCGTCCAGCAACAGGCCGGGGTCGGAGAAGTTCAGCCCCTGATCTTGCTGGCCTACATCTATACCTGCCTCCACCGCGATGGAAGACATCTTCACCCGCCTGCTGGGTGTGAAAAAAACCATCTGGCTGCCGGGCGATCCGGACTACGTCACCGGCGACATGACTGACGGCCATGTCGATGGCGTATGCGCCTTCGCGCGCCCTGGCGTGTTGCTGGTGGATGCCACCCACGACAAGCATTCGGTGTATGCCGAGGTTGTAAGAGAGAACCGTCGCGCGCTGGAACTGGCCACCGATGCCCAGGGCCGAAAATTCGAGCTGATCGAGTTGTATGAAGCGAGCGATGCAGTGGACACCGAAGCTGAAGTGTTCTGCGCCTCGTACACCAATTTCTACATCGCCAACGGCGCCATCATCATGCCGGCCTACGGCATCGATGCCGACAACGTGGCGGCTGAAGTACTGGGGCAGGCGTTCCCCGGACGCGAGGTAGTCCCGGTTCGAATCAATCATCTGGCCCATGGCGGCGGCGGGGTGCATTGCATCACCCAGCAACAACCCGCCTGGTCATTGGAGGATTGATGCCATGACCTTGTTAACGATTGCCACCACCCAGATGCCCTGCACCTGGGACTTGCAACACAACCTCGATCAGGCTGAGCAACTGGTGCGTGAGGCAGCGGCCAAGGGTGCCCAGGTCATCCTGTTGCAGGAGCTGTTTGCCATATTTCTGCATCGAGCAAAGCCATAAACACCTGGCGCTGGCCGAAGAATACCGAGACAGCCCGGTACTCAAGCGCTTTGCCGCTTTGGCCAAAGAGTTGGGGGTGGCGGTATCCACTGTGTGACCAGTCACCAACCGTTGACTTACCTTTAGTCGTTTTTACACAGCCTGGACCCAAGGCAATTTGTCGGAGCGCGCCACGCCGTTTGTGGGATCATCCTCGGCCAGCATCTGCATCATGATTTCTCGCTCCCTTGGGCCAGGCCCCTCCGGTATTTTGCTAATTACCATCCGCCACCTTGCGTTCTATCTCCGCTATTTTTCGACGGAGCTCTTCAGCCTCCCGCTCCTGGTTTCGCGCTTCATCTAAGCTTTCGGCGTCACTGTCGCTGTCCTCAAGTTCTCCTTCGACCACATCGACGGGTTTGCCAGACGTATCGGTAGGCGGGACGTTCGAGGTCGTTTCTGATTCGTCGTCATTAACACGGTGATCATTGTTCATTTCGCTCACCTCCATTGGCCTACATATTGGATTCAGCGGTATGGAGGGAGTTCGATGATAAAGACCCGCTTCGTCACTGCTTTCAACTAGCCTGATCGGTCGCATAATGGCGCTAGGGCTTTTTCAGCTTCTGCAGGTAGCATGACGCTTTATAAGCGCACCAAATGACAGGTTGGTTAACGTACCGAGTGGGTCGAACATTGATCGAACGACGTCAATTCAGCGGAGGCATGAAGGGGAAAAACCTCCGCTATCTGAATGAAAACCCTGGTGAGCCTGCTCGAATGACTCGGACAGGCTTTTTGCTGCTCGAGCATTTCTCGCTGCCCGCGTTCACGCAAGCGCTGGACACGATTGTCACCGCGAATCTTCTGCGCCCCGGGTTGTTCTCTTCCCGAACGTTCGGCTTGAATGAAGGGGAGGTCATCAGCGACCTGGGCCTGGTCATTCGGCCGGATGCGCGCATCGATTCTTCAGCCATTCACGACCTGGACCTGCTGGTTATTTGCGGCGGCTACAGGACAGAACTGAAGGCGACTGATGAGTTCATCAGCCTAATGCGAGCGGCGGCAGACCAAGGTGTCATTCTGGCCGGGTTGTGGAACGGTGCATGGTTCCTGGGCAGCGCAGGCTTGCTCGATGGATACCGTTGCGCCATTCACCCCGAACATCGTCCCGCACTCGCGGAAATCTCCAAGGCGACGCATGTCACCAGTGAACCTTATGTGATCGATCGAGACCGGCTCACCGCGTCCAGTCCTTCTGGCGCATTTCATATGGCGTTGGACTGGATCAAAGAACTGCACGATAAAGCCCTGGTGGAGGGTATCGAGGACATTCTTGCTTTCGAGGAGTCTCGCTACCGGCGCATCAAACCGGCTGAAAATATCTGTGTGAGCGCGCCGTTGCGAGAGGTGGTCAAGCTGATGGACGCCAACCTCGAAGAGCCGCTGGAGTTGGAGCAACTGGCGGTCTACGCGGGCCGTTCCCGGCGACAACTCGAACGCTTGTTCAAGGAGCAACTCGGGACAACGCCGCAGCGATATTACATGGAGCTGCGCATCACCGAAGCGCGTCGACTGCTTCAGCACACAGAGCTGTCACAGGTAGACGTGTTGGTTGCCTGTGGCTTTGTGTCGCCCAGTCATTTCAGCAAGTGCTATAGCTCGTACTTCGGCTACAGGCCTTCCAAGGAAAAACGACTGGTCAAATAGCCGCTTTTTGAGTCCCGGCGAAGATCTCCCAACGGCGCGAAATCTGCCGTCGGGAATGTTCCGGTGGTAGCTACTTACTGGAGCAGCGCCACCGGACAAGTTCGCAGACTCAGCCCTTGGCCGCCATCGCGGTGACTTCCACGCGCATACCTTCGACCGCCAATGAGGCCACGCCAACGGCGGCGCGAACCGGCCAGGGCTTGGCGAAGAAGCGCTTGTAGACTTCGTTGAAAGCGGCGCGGTCGGCCATGTCCGTCAGGTAGATGGTCAGATGCAGCACCCGGTCCATCGAACTGCCGGCAAGCTCCAACGCCACCTTGAGCGCTTGCAGGGTGCATTCACTCTGCTCGGCGATGCCACCCAGCTCCAGACTGCCGTCGGCGCGGGTGGGGATTTGAGTGGAGACCAACAGGCCACCGAAACCGGCGACGTCGGAGGAGATGGATTCCGGGTCTGGGTCGGGGAGAAAGGTGATGTCGTGGTTTGCCATGGGGGATCTCTTGTTTGAGGGGGGTAGGTCAGTTTACAGCACGAGACTATCTGCCAGCCTCATGGCCTGCTGAGTCGCAGCCTCACGCGCACCAAGGTCAACGTCTTCCCCCAGAATGGTTTTCTCGACAATCACCGAGTGCACATCGCTCACACCGATAAATTGCAGCCAGGCTTCCACGTAGGGCTTCTGAAAGTCGAAGCGCTCCGCTGGCGTGATCGACTGCGCCGAAAAATCCAGGCCGCGGGCGTACATCACCACGGCGGTTTTGTTGTGCAGCATGCCTTCCAGACCGCGTTCCGGGTCGAAGCTGAACAGAATGTCTTTCTGCGACACCAGGTCGATGAAGTGTTTGAGTTTGTACGGAATGCTGAAATTCCACAGCGGTACGGACATCACCAGGACGTCTGCGCGGTGCAGGAACGCGGCGAGATCTTTCAAGGTGTTCCAGGCGTCTTGCTGCGCCGGGGTCAAGGGCGTGCCATTGAGCCCGGCGTATTTGGCGTCCATTGCCAGCTCGTCGAATTCCGGCAACACCCTGTTCCAAAGATCGAGGGTGAGGATTTCGGTGTCCGGGGTGTTTTCCTGATAGCGCGCAATGAAGCTGCGGGCGACTTCAAGGGAGGCCGAGCGCTGTTTGCGCGGGGAGCATTCGATATGCAGAAGGGTGGTCATGGCGTGTCTCGAGCGGGGAAGTTGGATTATTGCAACATAGTTTTATTTGGAATATAAATCGTGAATAAATAAGTCATTAATCACGAATAGAACTATGTTTGATGTTCTGCTGTTAAAAACATTCGTCACCGTCGTCGATGAAGAGGGTTTCAGTCGCGCAGCCGAAAAGCTGCACCTGACCCAATCTGCGGTCAGCGGTCACTTGCGACGACTGGAAGAACAGGTCGGTAAACCGCTGTTGAAACGTACGACCCGTTCCCAGCAATTGACGCCCGATGGCGAGCGCCTGATCGCTTATGCGCGCACGATCCTCGCGCTGAACCGTGATGCCTGGGCGCAACTGACGCGCACGCCGTTTCACGGGCGGGTGCGGATCGGGGTGTCGGAGGATTTTGTCGAACCGCGATTACTGCGGGCTTTTCAGGATTTCTCGGCGCAGCATCCGGGCATGGAAATCGACGTGCAGGTGGGCATTCCTGGCACGTTGCTGAACCTGATGAAGCAAGGCGATCTTGAGCTGGTCATCGGTTCTCTATGCGAAACCAGCGAAGCGGGGTTGCTACTGTGGCAAGAACCGTTGGTGTGGGCCTGGTCGGCGCAACCCGTCACCCAGTTACCGACACCGTTGCCGCTGGCGCTGTTCCCTGAGCCCTGTCCTTATCGTGAGATAGCGCTGAGGCGGCTGGCTCAGGCAGGGATCGCCCAACGTACGGCGATGTCATGCACCAGCACCGCCGGGTTGCGGGCGGCGGCGCTGGCTGGTTTCGCGGTGGCGCCCATGACGGTCAGTCAATTGGGGCAGGGACTGGCGGCTCTGGGGGCGGAACAAGGGTTGCCGGATTTGCCGGATGCGCAGTTTCGGCTGTTTACCTCTGCTGAAGCGGATCGGGCGATTGTGGCAGCGCTCACTCAGCTCATTGTGGAACATTGCTCCACGCGAAGGGTTTGAGCGTCATTTCGAAGCTACGTCGACCTGTAGGAGCTGTCGAGCTTGCGAGGCTGCGATCGGCTGCGAAGCAGTCGTGAATCCGGCTGACGCGGTATGTCTGACTCACCGCGAGTTCTGGTTTTACGACTGCTGCGCAGCCGATCGCAGCCTCGCAGGCTCGACAGCTCCTACAGGCCGAACACAAGCTCCTCCCCCTAGCGGATCGGCGTGCGGCCGGGCGGTCGTGAGATAGACTGATCAGCGGGCATCGGACGGTGGGGGTGACAGGTGGCGCGCTTCAGATGGATTCGCTGATCACGGCGGCGGCCCGTGCGCTCGCGGCGGGTGATCCCCTTGGTGCGCTGAACCGCATCGCCTTGCGCGACGATGCACCTGCGCTCGCGCTTCGCGGCATCGCGATGGCGCAGTTGGGCGATCTTGTGCGCGCGAAGGCGCTGGTGCGCAGCGCCACACGAGCTTTTGGGCCGAAAGAGGCGTTGGCCCGGGCGCGGTGTGTTGTCGCCGAGGCCGAGATCGCGCTCGCCTCGCGGGACCTGAACTGGCCAACCAAGGCACTCGACGCCGCGCGGACAACGCTTCAGGCGCACGGCGATTGGGTCAACGCCGCCCATGCGCGGTACCTCGAAATCCGCCGCTTACTGTTGATCGGGCACCTCGACGAGGCCGAACACCGTCTCGCCGAACTCGATCCAACGCCGTTACCACCCGCATCGAGGGCGGCCTACGAGCTGGTCGTGGCGGGCATCGCGATGCGCCGCCTGCAAACAAAAGCGGCGCGCGCCGCACTCGAACGGGCCGAGCGTGCCGCACAACACGCCGCTATCCCCGCGTTGACGGCAGAGGTCGAAAGCGCCGCCTGCATCCTCGACACGCCGGCGGCGCGGCTGATTGTCGGTGGCCAGGAACGGCCGCTGCTGCTCGATGAAATTGAAGCGTTATTGGTATCCCCCACGCTGGTCGTCGACGCGTGCCGGTATGTCGTGCGCGATTCAGGCTCGTCGGTTTCACTCGCCCGGCGGCCGGTGCTGTTCGCGCTCGCCCGGGCGCTGGGCGAAGCGTGGCCCGCCGACGTGCCAAGGGAAACACTGATTGCGCGAGCCTTTCGCATGAAAGTCGCGGATGACTCCCATCGCGCGCGGTTGCGCGTCGAACTCGGGCGGCTGCGCGCGGCGCTGCACCTGATCGCCGATGTCGTCGCGACCCCGCGCGGGTTTGCGCTGGTGCCGCACGTTGCGCCTGACGTCGTGGTGCTGGCGCGGCCTGTCGAAGAGCAGCATGCGACACTGCTCGCCTTCCTCGCTGACGGCGAATCGTGGTCGAGTTCGGCCCTGTCGCTGGCGCTTGGCGCCAGTCAGCGCACCGTGCAACGGGCCCTCGACACGCTGGCGGCTGCCGGCAAGGTGCAGGCGTTCGGTCACGGCCGCGCCCGTCGCTGGATGACCCCGCAGGTTCCGGGATTCGCGACGGTATTGTTACTCACAGGGTTGCTGCCCAATGACTAGCATCCACTTCACCCACCCAGTGAAAGAGGAGCAAGACATGAAACATTCAACAGCCGAAATCATCCGCGAATATGGGCCTTTTCCAGGCGTCGACAGCGTGCACGGCGTCACCCATGACGGCCAGCAGGTCTGGTTTGCCTCCGGCGACAAACTCAACGCCCTGGATCCTGCAAGCGGCAAGACGCTGCGCTCGATCGATGTCGCCGCCCATGCCGGTACAGCCTTCGATGGCCAGCACCTGTTTCAGATCGCAGAGGATCGCATCCAGAAAATCGACCCGCAGACCGGCCGCGTGCTCTCCACCATCCCCGCGCCCGGCGGCGGTGGCGACTCGGGGCTTGCGTGGGCCGAAGGGACGCTCTGGGTCGGTGAATATCGCGAGCGCAAGATTCATCAGGTCGATCCCCAGACCGGGGCAGTGCTGCGCACCCTCGAATCCAACCGCTTCGTCACCGGGGTGACCTGGGTCGAGGGCGATCTGTGGCACGGCACCTGGGAAGGGGAAGAGAGCGAGTTGCGGCGAGTCGATCCGGCAACGGGCGAGGTGTTGGAAAGCGTCCAGATGCCGGCTGGCGTCGGGGTCTCGGGACTTGAGTTCGATGGCCACGACCGGTTTTTCTGTGGCGGCGGCAACAGCGGGAAGGTGAGGGCGGTGCGTCGGCCTTAATAAGCGTTGGGGGCGGGTATCTGGCCGCAATACCCGCCCAGAAAAAACGAACTTGCGAAACGGCCGCGTCTCGAATTTAAAAGACTTGAGAAGAAGGCGCCCAATGAGCAAGTCGATAGGCGCAAAAGACCTGAGTACTCACAGCAGACCGCTGCCGGTCCTGACGCCCAAGAAACATCCGCGATACGACCTGGCGCTGTTGATTGCATTTCTTCTTATCGTCGCAGCGCTGGGAATTTCCCCCCATAGCCGAGTGGATTGGGTCCTGGAAAATCTGCTGGCCCTGCTGCTGGTGATGGTCTTGGCGGGCGTCTCCCGACGGTTCCGTCTGTCTGCCGTTTCCATCAGTCTGGTATTCGTTTTTCTGTGTATCCATGAACTGGGTTCACACTACACCTACGCGCTGGTGCCCTACGACCGCTGGTGCTCAGCCTTGACCGGGGTCAGCCTCAACAAAACCTTTGGGTTTGAACGCAATCATTACGATCGTCTGGTCCATCTGACATATGGACTCTTGATGGTGTATCCGATTCGGGAAGTGCTGGTGCGAATCACGCCGTTACGGGGTTTCTGGGTCGGGTTTGTCGCGCTGAATATCGTGCTGTCGACCTCGGCTGTCTATGAAATCGTGGAATGGATAGGTGGGCAGTTCCTGGGGAAAGACACGGCGAAGGCTTTTGTCGCTGCACAAAATGACCCATGGGACTCTCAGGCCGATATGGCGCTGGCAGTGGCCGGTGCGTTCTTCACGTTATGGGTTGTCTGGTGCCGACGCTGGTTGTTTCATCGAAACGCTCAATTAAATGCCCTCGAAAAGAATTCATAAAATTTATAGAGTGTTCTAATTGAATGATGTCGATAAGCCGCTAATGTAAAGTTGATGTAACACTTGGAATAGGCTCAAAGTAGCTGTTTTGCCGACGAATAGCATTGAACTTATTTGATCCTGGATAGTATCACTGTCATTGCAGGGTGCCTGCAATTTGGCAGGTGTTTTTATCTGGAAACATGACGCATTAAGGCAAGATTGAATGGTGCTGTATATTCATACAAATTACCTTGTTGTTTAGCTTGCTACAATAATAATATATTGAATTACAAGGGTTTTATTTTGGTTGTTGGCTTAATGTTTAATGTTATTAATAATAGCGGGCTCATGATGTTTGGTGGCGATATTTTGGCGATGGTAGTGTCAAAAAATAACTCTGCAATTAGTCGGGCATTTTTCTGACGGAGTGCTAGTGTTGGTAGTCTTGTGTTGGATCACACTTGGTTGCTTCTCAGGGGGAGTGCATCATGTCGACTCCAAATCCTCGTATTGCAGTTTTCGGTCATAAGGTTTCCAGTTCTAATATTCCAGAGATTGAACACTTTTCGGATCTAAGCAGTTTGTTGGCTGCACCCATATTCGATGTTCTATTGCTTGATATGCCAGCGGCTTATGCCGGTCGAGTGCTGCGCAAATTGCGCTCGACTCCGGCGTATCGCTACCAGCTCGTCTATTGCTGTCGAGACCAGGACAGCTGGTGTGAAGCGTTGGGCGATGGCGCATGCCCCGCCGAAACAAGTGAAATAAAAATGCTCTGGGAGATCTGGCGAGAGCGCTTCAACCTGTTCCGGCAGGGTTCTGCGCCCGAGCGGTTTGAAAGTCGGGTGCTGTCGTGGCTGTGGTTGCGTGCCGACGCCCATGTCTATGCCCTGCGCGACCCCGAAGTCCCCCAGCATTATCGCTATCCGCTGCTCGAAGCACTGGCGGATGCCGAGCAGGTCAACCCGTTTGTCTGGCTCAGTTTGATGGTGCAGCACGACTGGCTGGAAGAGGGCGTGCTGGTCGATCGGGTACGTCTGTGTTCGGACTGTGGCTCGGGGCGCCTCAATTACATTGATGTGTGCGCCGAATGCCAGGCGATGGACATTTCACGGCAACCTTCATTGCACTGCTTCACCTGTGGTCACGTGGGTCATCAGGAGTCGTTTCTCAAGGATGGCCTGTTGCTCTGCCCCAATTGTTTGAACCGTTTGCGGCACATTGGCAGTGACTACGATCGCCCTTTGGAAAACTATCGCTGCCGCTCATGCCAGGCATTTTTTGTCGACGCTGATGTGCAGGCGCGCTGTCTGGATTGCGGCTTGTCCCACGCGCCCGACAAGTTGCGCATACGCGAAGTTCGGGACTTTCGTCTGGCGGAAGCGGGGCGTTTCCGTTGTCGCCAGGACTTCAACGATCGATCGATCAACCATTTCGGCCGCCTCAATTTGTTGGGCGGCAAGGATTTTTACGAGCTTTTGACCTGGCAGCTGCAGGTGGTGCGTCGTTACCAGCAGCCGGCGTTCTCATTGATCGGCCTGCGCTTCGTCAATCTGGCCGGTACGCTGGCTCGTCTTGGCGAGCACCGCGGGCATGCCTTCATCGATAGCCTGACGGATCGGCTGAAAGAATCCGTCAGGGAAACCGATCGCTGCTCGCGAAGCACCGAAGAGTTTTTCTGGATCATGCTGCCGCACACGGATGACAAAGGGCTGGAGTTTGTCACCCAGCGTCTGGGCCGGGTCGCCGAATTGTTTTCCGCGCCGGAGGTCAGTGACATTTCCCTGCGCGTCGTCAGTTTCACGGCCCCCGGGGATTTGCTCGAGAAAGAAGACGGTGAGCTGCTGCTGGCCCGTCTTGCCAGTGAGTTGATTTAAGTCATGAGCCCGCTGATGGAGCAACTCTACAGCATGCTCAGTGCAATCATGGGGACGGACGGTTTGAGCCGATTGTTCTACATGCTCTTTCCGTTGTTTCTGGTGTTTGAACTGCCGCTGACGATCCTGGTGCTGCTCGGCGTATTGCGCTGGTTTGCCCGCCGGCGCAGCAGCGTGCCGAAGACCAGTCTCTATCGGCCCAAAGTCTCTTGCATCATCACCTGCTACAGCGAAGGGATGGATGTCCAGGCCACGTTGTTGAGCCTGTGCGAGCAGACGTACCCCGGCCACATCGAGATGATTCCGGTGGTGGACGGCGCCACGATCAATCAACCGACGCTTAGTGCCGTTCGCAATTTTTACGTGGACCCGCTGTTGTACCCCCGGCGCCATTTGCGCCCGATCGCCAAATGGCAGAGGGGCGGACGGGTGTCGTCATTGAACGCCGGCCTGTCCCACGCCAGCGGCGACATCGTCATGGCGCTCGATGGTGATACGTCCTTCGACAACAACATGGTCAGCGCCATCGTGCGCAATTTCGAAGACCCCTCGGTGCCTGCGGTCGCTGGCAGCCTGCGGGTGCGCAATGTCTGGGGCTCCTGGGTCACAGCGATGCAGGCGCTGGAATACGTGTTGTCGATTCACATGTCGAAAATCGGCCTGGCCGAATGGAACCTGGTGAATAACGTTTCGGGTGCCTTCGGCGCTTTCCGCCGCAGTTTCCTGGTGAAAATCGGGGGCTGGAACACCCATACCGCGGAAGACCTGGACCTGACACTGCGCATCAAAAGTTACTTCAAGCGACATGACTTGAGGATTCCCTTCGAGCCGGAAGCGATCGGGCACACCGATGCACCCGCGACGCTCAGGCAGTTTCTGATGCAGCGTCTGCGCTGGGACGGCGACCTGTTTTTTCTGTATGTCAGAAAGCACAACCACAACATCAACCCGGATTTACTGGGTTGGCCAACCTTCCTGATGATCCTGGTCAGTGGCTTCTTTTTTCAGTTGGTGCTGCCGTTCATCATCTTCATCTACACCTTGCTGGCGCTGTTCATTCTGCCGGGCAAGACGCTGTTGTTTCTGTTTGCGCTGATCTACCTGCTGTACCTGTTGATCACCCTGCTGCTGTTCGGCGCCATGTTGTCGATGGTGTCCGACCGACCTCGACAGGACGTGACCCTGGGTTTGTTGGTGCCTGTCTTCCCTCTGTTCATGCTACTCATTCGGTGCTGGAGCGCAGTGGCCATGCTCAACGAAGTGTTTCGTCGTGGCCATGAAGAAACCTCGATGGCGCCGTGGTGGGTTCTTAAACGAGCCACGAGGTTTTGATATGCGATCGGTACTTTTAGCCTTGACGCTGTCGCTGCCCCTGGCCGCGCCTGCCTTTGCATCAACTGAATTCGTGCAGCCGCGTTTCTTGTTGGCGTCCACGGCGGCGCCGAAGTCGGGGCCGGGGACAGGCGCGGGCCAATGGTCCCAGGCCAGTTATGTCTGGGACAGCGAAGCATTGCTTGATCCTGATCGGCGCGAGGCGGAGCTTCAGGCGTTGCGCAAGGCCGGGATGAACAAGATTTACCTCGGCCTCAAAGGCGCACAGGTCAATGATCTGGCCACCACCCGCCAACGGCTGGAGCAACTGCTTCAGGACGCGGCCCGCGAGGATCTACAAGTGAGTCTGTTGCTCGGCGATTCGAGCTGGATCGAGCCGACGGACCGTCACCAGCTCAGCGATTTATTGAAGAAGTTAAAGGGGCTTGCATTCAGCAGCTTGCATCTGGACCTCGAGGTCGAACAACTGGGCATGCCCGTCCCCGATCAGCGCCTGAAAAACTGGCTCGATACCCTGCGCATGGCGTCAAACGAGAGCCCATGGCCCGTGGAAATATCCAGCCATCATCGCTGGTTCGCTGAACCGAAGCCTGGGCAAACCTGTGTGCCATGTGCGCTTCCCGACGCCGGTGTGCGTCAGGTCAGCCTGATGATTTACACCCGCAACCCGAAAAACAGCGCACGCATGACGGAGCAGATCGCCAAGCGCTGGCCGGCGCTGCAGTTTCGTTTGGCCCAAAGCACAGAACCCGAATTGCCCGCCACGGAAAGTTGGGCTGGCGCATCGACTGAACAGTTGAAACATCAGGCCAGCGCCTGGCGCGAACAATTGCAACCGCGGGGGGTTGCCGGTATCGACTGGCAGGCCTGGCGAGACTTCCCCAAACGGTGAGCCGTCATGAAAATTCGTTTCGATAGTCGCAAAGAATTGAACCCCACCCAGGAACAGGGCTTGAGCGTGCTGTACGCACCGAGCAAGCGCATGGCCTTTCGCGCACGCTGGTATTTGATTCTGTTGCTGGTCGCTAGCCCCTTGATCTGGCTGGGAGGAAAGCTGGCGTACAGCATGCTGATGATCGACGCACCGGCCCAATTGCGCCTGCCGATTTACGAGGTGCGCGCGCGCGATGCCGGTCGGGTCGATCAGTTGTTTGCAAAGGCCGGTGAGCAAGTCCAGGCCGATCAAATGCTGGTCAGTCTGGACAACCCGGAATGGCGGGCCCGGCTGGCGCAACTGGCTGCCATGCCGACCAAGGCGACGGGCACCGGCAAAGGCACTGCCCAATTGGGCGGCCGCGAGCGTCAGTTGCTCAAGACCCGAATCGGCAGGGCAGAAGAAAAGATCAAAGAATTGGAGTATCTGGCTGACCGCGGCGCGGCCGCTCGCGGCGAAGTGCTGATGGCGCAGTCGGAACTCGACGGGTTTCGGGCAGATCTGTTGGCCTTCGAGCGCCGCGAGCAACTGGCGCGACAACCCCCGCAAGGGCTTGAGCGCGAGATCATTCAGCAGAACGCCGAGCAGCAGTGGTTAAAGACGCGTCTCGCCGCGTTGTCGATCAAGGCGGGACAGAGCGGTCGCATAGCGGAAGTGCTGGTGACTCCGGGCGAAAACGTCGGTGCCGGTACGCTGTTGATGCGCCTGGAACGGCTGGAGGACCCGTTGCTATGGATTTATCTGGAACCGCTCAACATCAGTTACGCCGCTATCGGGCAGCCGCTGCGCGTGCGCATGCCGGATGGCCAATGGCTGGCGGCGCATGTCGTGCAGGCGGTGGACAGCGCCGGGCGCACGCCGACGGTGCTGCGCGGGCCGTTTGCCGCCAGTGAAATGGGCTTGCAGGTCGCCGCCCGGTTCGATGACCCTCTGCCGTCGCGCTGGCGAATCGATCAACTGCCCTTGAATGTTCGCTTCCCCACGGACTGGCAAGAGATGTTCAGTGCCGGCCGGGCGCTCATGGAAAGAGTCGAGGAGTTCGTCGCGATGGATCGACCTACAACCACTACTCCAGAGTGAATTTGCCATGTCTGCTGATCGAATTCTTGTGACGGGTGGCGCGGGCTTCATTGGTTCGCACCTGGTCGAAGCCTTGCTTGAAAACGGCTATGGCGTGCGGGTACTGGATGATCTTTCAACCGGCAAACTGGCGAATCTGCCGGTGGATAGGGCGCATTTGAGCCTGATAGTCGGGGATGTCGCGGACGCGCCGACAGTGGAGCGCGCCCTGAAAGATTGCAGCGCGGTGGTGCATCTGGCCGCGGTCGCCTCGGTTCAGGCGTCGGTCGAAGATCCGGTCGCCACCCATCAAAGCAACTTCATCGGCACGCTGAACATCTGCGAAGCCATGCGCCAGGCCGGCCTGAGACGGGTGGTGTTCGCTTCCAGCGCCGCCATTTATGGCAACAACGGCGAGGGCACGGCCATCACCGAAGACACGCCCAAAGCCCCGTTGACGCCCTATGCCGCAGACAAACTGGCCAGTGAGCATTTCTTCGATTTTTACCGCCGCCAGCATGGTCTGGAGCCAGTGATTCTGCGCTTCTTCAACATTTACGGACCGCGCCAAGACCCATCATCGCCTTACTCCGGGGTCATCAGTATCTTCAGCGAAAGAGCGCAGAAACACCTGCCCGTCACGGTGTACGGGGACGGTGAACAGACCCGGGATTTCGTCTACGTAGAGGACCTTGTAAAGGTCCTGGTACAGGCAGTGAAAGAGTCGGCGCCGAGCGGCGAACCGGTCAACGTCGGTTTCAACCGCTCAACCAGCATCAACGAGCTGGCGGCCACGTTGAGCACTCTGCTGGGCCGGCCTCTGGCGTTGAATTACGCTGCCCCGCGTTCCGGGGATATCCGCCATTCCCGGGCCGATAACCAGCGTTTGCTTGAACGTTTTCGGTGCGCCGAGCCGATCTGTTTCGCCGATGGTTTGGGCCAGTTACTCAGAAGTCTGGAGAGCGGTGACCGGTGAGCTCCGGGGCGTATAACCGGATGGAACTGTTGTCACAGGCGCACCGTCAATCGAGGATAAGACCGCCAGACCTCAGCGAACAGAAACGCCGAGGCGCAGGAGGCCTTTATCCTTCGACCCCATGACGGAGGGCCTCTCCATGAGGATCGCTCAGATCGCGCCGCTTACCGAACGTTGTCCGCCCCGTTTGTACGGTGGCACTGAGCGGATTGTGTCTTATCTGACCGAAGAACTGGTGCGACAGGGACACGATGTCACGCTCTTCGCCAGCGGTGATTCGCAAACCTCGGCCCGCCTGGAGTCAGGCGCGCACCAGGCTCTGCGGTTCGATCCACGGATCAAGGACGGGGCGCCTCATCACATTTTGATGCTCGATCAAGTCCTGCGGCAGGCGGATCAATTCGACGTGATGCATTTTCATGTCGATATCTTTCATTTTCCGTTGATTCGACATTTGGCCGGGCGCAGCGTGACCACGCTTCACGGGCGTCTGGACATTGCCGACTACCAATCCTTTTACCCTCACTTTCCCGAGGTGCCGCTGGTTTCGGTGTCCAAGGCGCAACGCACCCCGGTGAAGGGCGACGTCAATTGGGTGGGTAATGTCTATCACGGCATTCCGAGCGATCTGCTGACTTTCAACCCGGAACCGAGCGGCGACTATCTGGTGTTTCTGGGGCGCATCTCTCCCGAAAAACGCCCGGACCGGGCCATCGAGATTGCCTCGAAGGCCGGGCTGTCATTGAAGATCGCGGCCAAGGTCGACAAGGCTGATCAGGTGTATTGGGAAGAAGTCATCGCACCGATGATCGCGACCCATCCGAATGTCGAATTTCTCGGCGAGATCGATGAATCGCAAAAGGCAGACTTGCTGGGCAATGCCCGCGCCATGATCTTTCCTATCGACTGGCCCGAGCCGTTCGGCCTGGTCATGATCGAAGCCATGGCCTGCGGCACGCCGGTGATTGCGTTTGGTCAGGGCTCGGTGCCGGAAGTGATCGACGAGGGCGTGTCCGGTTACATCGTCGACGGTGTCGCAGGGGCGGTCGCGGCGGTGCAGCGGTTGGCAGAGCTGGATCGGCGTAAGGTGCGGGCCAGGTTCGACGAACGGTTCACGGTCGAGCGCATGACCCATCACTATCTGGAGTTGTATCGCCATCTGACGGCGGGCAACACCTATGGCCATCCCTCGACACCCTTCGACATTCCAGCCACCGCGTCGCTGCAAGAGCTGCGCTTGCGCAACCTGAAAAACAACGACACCTTCGCGGTGTTCGATCCCAATGGCGATGTGCTGTTCGCGGACGACAGCCCGCAAGGAATTTTCCATACCGATACCCGACACCTTTCCGGGCTCTACCTGACGCTTAACGGCGCGCGGCCGCTGTTGCTCAGTTCCACGCTGCGTGACGATAACGCGATGCTCACGTGCGACCTGACCAACCCGGATCTGTTCGATGTTCATGGCGATAAAATCCTGCACCACGATTTGATCCATCTGCGCCGCTCACGGTTCTTGTGGAAGGGCTCCTGCTACGAACGCCTGACCTTGCGCAATTTTGACGATGCCCCGCAGCATCTGCAATTGAGAATCCAGTTCGCGGCCGACTTCAAAGACCTGTTCGAAGTTCGCGGCGCCCGGCGTCCGCAACGCGGCGAAGGGCACCGGGCAGAGATTACCGATGAAGAGGTGGTGCTTTCCTATACCGGCCTGGACCACAAACGGCGCATGACCCGCCTGCGTTTCGCCCCGGTGCCGGCCAGCCTGACCTGCGATTCGGCGTTGTTCGAGGTTCGGCTGGCCCCGGGGGAAAGCCAGTCGCTGTTCATGGACATCAATTGCGGCGTGCAAAATCCGCCGTTTACGGTGCGCCATGGGTTCTTTATTTCATTGCGCGATTCCCGGCGCGAGTTACGCACATTCTCTTCGCGGGCGGCCTCTGTGGTGAGCTCCCACGATGTGTTCAACGAGGCGGTCAGCCGCAGCGTTTCCGACCTTTACATGCTCATGACCAAAACCCGCGAGGGGCTCTATCCCTATGCCGGCATTCCATGGTTCAGCACCGTTTTCGGACGAGATGCGCTGATCACGGCATGGGAGATGCTGTGGTTCGATCCCGGTATTGCCAAAGGCGTGCTCGGGCATCTGGCCGCCAACCAGGCAACCATCGTTGACCCCCACGCCGATTCCGAGCCCGGTAAAATCCTGCACGAGATAAGGCTGGGGGAAATGGCCGAGTTGGGCGAGGTGCCGTTCCGCCGCTACTACGGCAGTATCGATTCCACACCGTTGTTCGTCATGCTGGCCGCCGCGTACCTGGAACGCACCAATGACTTGGGCACACTGCGGCAGCTCTGGCCCAATATCGAAGCGGCGCTGACCTGGATCGAGGAGTACGGCGACCGCGATGGCGATGGTTTTGTCGAGTATGGCCGGCAGTCCGCCGAGGGGCTGATTAACCAGGGCTGGAAGGACAGCCACGATTCGGTTTTCCATGCTGATGGGCAACTGGCCGTGGGCCCGATTGCGATTGTCGAAGTTCAGGCCTATGTATACGGCGCCTGGACCGGTGCCGCCAAAATTGCCCGTCGGCTGGGTGATCCGGACCGGGCTCAACGCCTTAAATACAAGGCTCAACGCTTGCGTGAAGAATTCGATTCACGCTTCTTCGACGAAGAGCTGGGCACTTATGTATTGGCCTTGGACGGCAACAAGAAACCCTGTCGAATCCGTACCTCCAATGCCGGCCATGCCCTGTTCGCCGGCATCGCTTACCCGGAACGCGCGGCATCGGTCGTCAGCACGCTGATGGACCGTTCATCCTTTTCCGGCTGGGGCGTGCGCACCGTCGCATCTTCCCAGGCTCGCTATAACCCGATGAGCTATCACAACGGTTCCGTCTGGCCCCACGACAATGCGCTGATCGCCGCTGGTTTCGCCCGCTACGGTTACCGTCGGGACGCGGCGCGGATTTTCGAAGGACTGTTCGCCGCGTCGACCTACATCGATCTGCGGCGTTTGCCCGAACTGTTCTGCGGCTTTGCCCGGCAACGCACCCAAGGGCCGACGTTCTATCCAGTCGCCTGCATGCCCCAGGCCTGGGCCGCCGCTGCGCCGTTGTCGATGATTCAGTCGTGCCTGGGGCTGAGCTTCAGACCGAGGAAGCTCAACATCCTGTTCGACGAACCGGTGCTCCCGGCGTTTCTGGACACCATCGCCTTGCGGCGTTTGGCAGTGGGGGCTGAATGTGTGGATTTGATGCTCCGGCGCTCGGGAGAAAACGTCATGATCGAAGTTATCAATCGCCAAGGCCCGGTGCGGATCCTGAGTACCAGTTAGCAAGAGGGGCGCGAGCGTGTCAGAAGGTGAACGCTTGTGCCGAAGGATGCTGAGTCATTTCGGTCTCCAGCAGATGCTCGACCAGCACATCATTCAAAAAGCGGAACTGATCGTTGAGCCCGACCACTTCGTTACTGAAGTGGTTGGCCGCTGCCGGCATCAGCAAGGCCTCGAAGTGCTCGTCGAACACCAGGGCGACTGCTTTGCGAGACACGACTTTTTGCGAATAGTAGTTGCTGCCGAACACCGGAAAGCTCACGGCAAGGCTGACGGAATGAATCATGATTTCGGCTCCTCGGTTTGACCGATGTCCAGCACCAAGCGGGAAAACAAGGTCAGGGTGACGGCCGTCAGGGCCAGGCAGGTCAGGAGATGGATCAACATGGTTTGCCCCTCCGGTGCGGGGTTTTGATTGGGGATGAAATCAATCCTGCACCTGACGGTTTTTTTGCGGAAGGCGTTCGTGGCGATGGTGAATATTGATGTGAATGATGGTAGTGATCTGTAGGAGCTGCCGAAGGCTGCGATCTTTTGATCTTGCTCTCCAATGGCCCCGAAAAGATCGCAGGCTGCGCCAGCTCCTACATTTGAAATGCATTCTCTTGTGGGAGCGGGCTTGCTCGCGAAGGCGTCCTTGAGCGCGCCACCCATTCAACTGACGGACGGCCCATGTCCCCGACCTATACTCAAATCAGCACGCTCTTTAGCGTCCGGACACTCCGTTCGGCGAAGTCTGTAGGACACCGCGATCTTGAACCTGCGTTCGCTGATCGTCGCTGTGTTGGTGATATTGGCGGGATGCGCCACGCCTACGCCTGCCCCGGTAATCGTGGTGCCAGTGGTGGTGTCCCAGAGCACCTGGCAGCAGGTGGATCGGGAGATTGTCGCCGCTTCGCAACAGGCCACCGAACAGGCCAGGGTCTACGCCCGCGGGTCCATGGAGCACTGGCGCACGCGGGTTTATCAGCAAACCGAAGAAGTCTTCATCCCTTGGTTCAGCAGCTACTGGACCCAGGAATGGCTGTCGATGAAAGTCAGCTGGTACGCCATCAATGCCGGAGACGAGCAGGATGCGACGGCCAAACGTCTGGCGGCCTACCTGCTGGAGCAATATCACCGGCGGGTGCTGGAACCGGTGGCGGTGGAGATCGATCCCGACGCGATCCTCGGCCAGGCGACAGAGTTTTATGTGCAACTGATGGGGCAGCAGCTCGAAGTTATTTCCAAACGTCATGGCGTGCCCATGGCGCAGCTCAACGGTCGCATCCAGAAAATCCCCGCTATTTCCCTGGGCCCGCCGTCCGCCCGTGACGCTTCGCTGTATCAGGTGGTGCATGCCGAACTGAGCAAATTGCCGGCCTACCTGGCGCTGATCGACACGATCCACAAGGCGGGCGGCGAGAAGGGCATTGCTTCGACGGACGCCGGCATGGCGCCGGTGGCCAAGCGTGCCAGCAAGCGAATACAAGCCGAAATGGCCCCCCGAGGGGCGGCCAGTGCGGTGGCGGCCGTGGCGGGGAAGGCGGCCGGGGCGTTGATTTCCGTGGGGGTGGCGGGGGTGCGCGCGATTATTCAGGCCAACGACCGGCCTGATAGCGAGGCACTGATTCGCAGTAGTCTGGGCAATTCGTTCGACAAGGCATGGGTGAAGCTGGTGAATAACCCCGCCACCGGCGTCATGGCCGGAACGCTGTACATGGCGAGGCAGATCGAAGGCAGCCTGGCCGCCACCATCGAGCAGCCAGTCGAGCAGTCAGTCGAGCAGTCAGTTGAACAGCGAGTCGAGCCGTCGGTCGATCAGAGCGCGGGAACTGTCGATTGGAGCCACGCTGATTCGACTACCCAGCGGATCACCCCATAACCCGAGGAGAACGATCATGGCTTATGTCGATGGCTTCGTCGCTGCAGTACCCACCGCCAACCGCGAAAAATTCAAGCAACATGCGCTATCCGCTGCCGAAATCTTCAAGGAAAGCGGGGCACTAAGTCTCGCCGAATGCTGGGGGGACGACGTGCCCGATGGCAAAGTGACCTCGTTTCCCATGGCGGTAAAACTCAAGGAAGACGAAACCGTGGTGTTTTCCTGGATCGTCTGGCCCGACAAGGCCACTCGTGACGCCGGGATGGCGAAACTCATGAGCGATCCGCGGATGCAACCCGACGTCAATCCAATGCCGTTTGACGGTCAACGCATGATTTTTGGCGGTTTCGATATGATTGTGAAAGCCTGACGGGAGCCGCAGGATCACTCCGGCTTCGGGGCGGTCCTGCAACTCTTGCGGTTACGAATCTCGCTATCCGAGGGTCGCTCCTTGATGAACTCGAAGCGCGGCTCGCCTTCGTTGTAGTGAACCAGCCAGCCCCATTCCAGCTCGGACTCATCCTGGCCGGGTTTCGGTGGCACGGCCCACCATGGCTCTTTGCTGATGATCTGACGCATGGCGTCCTCCCGTCGATTCGGTTGCTTCAACTATAACGCGCATGTCGGCAGGTGCCAGAAATGCACTTGCTGGCGTGGTATCCCTTTGTAAAATCAAAGGGTCCCCGAAGCCTTGAGGTGGCAGACATGAGCGATGAATCCCGTGAGCCGTTCAAGCGGCTGTTCTTCGCCCTGAACTGCGCCCCCGAACAACGCCGGGCCATCGCCCAATGGCGCAACGCGCTGGGGCTCAACATCGGGCGCCCGGTGCCGGCGGAAAACTTTCATCTGACGCTGCTGTTTCTCGGCACGGTGGGGATGGCGCAGATAGCGGGCGTCTGCGAGGCCGCTGCCAATGTCCGGATGCCTGGCGTGCCGTTGGTGGTTGTGCTTGATCGTCTGGAAGTCTGGCGTCGTTCCGGGGTTTTGTTGCTGGCGCCCGAGCAGGCAGAACCGCAGTTGCTGCGGTTGGTGTATGCGCTGGAACAGGCCATGTTGCCGTTTGGCTTTGAAGACACCCGTCGGGAATTTCGCCCGCATTTGACTCTGATGCGCGACTACCGCGCGCCAGTCCCTGAATCCGCTACGCCGCCAGAGTTTTTCCTGCGTGCTGACCGCTTCACCTTGTTCGAATCCCATAAAGGCCGGTATCGGGCGCTGGCCGAATGGCCGTTGGTTTCTTCATAAAAAAAGGCGCCCGAGAGCGCCTGAAATTCACCTTAACCGAGGAAGCCAGGTGAAGCCGTTCTTCTGAGAGGAGTGCAGCGGTGGTAAGGCGCTGCGTGAACGGAAAATGGTTGAAACCTTGCCACTGATCGTTCCCACGCTCTGCGGGGGAATGCAGCCCGGGACGCTCCGCGTCCCTTCCAGAGCCGAACGCGGAGCGTCCGTGGAGGCATTCCTTTGCTGCGCGTGGGAACGATCATCTGCGCTCCACCACGGACTCCTGTGGGAGCGGGCTTGCTCGCGAAAGCGGTGGGTCAGTCACTAATGATGTTGAATGTGATGGTCCCTTCGCGAGCAAGCCCGCTCCCACATTTTGCTCCGTGGTAGTCAGATATTTTGTGTTCGATTTGCATCACTTACCGAGCTTCACCCGCGTCCAGCCCCGGGTCATCACCCGCTGAATACCGATCGGCATATCTGGAATCGCATACAGCGTCGCCATCACCGCTAGCGGCGGATACGAACCCGGGTCGTCGCGAATCGCTTCATCCACCAGTGGCGTGGCCGCTGCGTTGGCGTTGCTGTAGCCGACGCTGTTGGTGACTTCGGCAATGATGTCCGGGCGCATCAGGAAGTTCATGAACAGGTAGGCGTTGTCGACGTTGGCCGCGTCCCGTGGGATGGCGACCATGTCGTAAAAGCTGCCGGCGCCTTCTTTCGGGATGCTGTATTCGATCTTCACTTTGTCGCCGGCTTCCTTGGCACGGGCCTTGGCTTGCAGCACGTCGCCGGAGTAACCGACGGCGACGCAGATGTTGCCGTTGGCCAGGTCGGAGATGTACTTCGACGAATGGAAGTAAGCCACCGACGGCCGAATTTTCATGAACAGCGCTTCGGCTTCGGCGATCTGCGCCTTGTCCTGGGAGTTCACCGGGTAGCCCAGATAGTGCAGGGCGGCCGGGAGCATCTCCGTCGGCGAATCAAGAAAGCTGATGCCACAGGCTTTGAGCTTCGCGGCGTTTTCCGGTTTGAACAATAGGTCCCAGGAGTTCACCGGCGCATCAGTGCCCAGCACTTCCTTGACCTTGGCCGGGTTGTAACCGATACCGATCGAACCCCACATGTACGGGAACGCATGGCCATTGTCAGGATCGCTGGCAGAGGCGTTTTTCAGCAGTACCGGGTTGAGGTTTTTCCAGTTCGGCAGCTTCGATTTATCCAGCGGCTGATAGACGCCAGCCTTGATCTGCTTGGCCAGGAAACTGTTGGAGGGCACCACGATGTCGTAGCCGGATTTACCGGCCAGCAAGCGTGCCTCAAGGGTTTCGTTACTGTCGAACACGTCGTAGGTCACGCGGATGCCAGTCTCGTCTTCGAACTTCTTGATGGTGTCCGGGGCGATGTAATCCGACCAGTTGTAGACGCGCAATACCTTGTCATTGGCCTGGGCACCGGTAGCCATTGCGCCCAATAAGGACAGTGTCAGCAGAGTCCTGCCAAACATTTTCATCGGTACAACTCCATTTTCTTTTTGTAGAACACAAAACCAATTGTAGGAGCGAGGCTTGCCCGCGAAGAATGCACCGCGGTTTTTCAGGTATTACGCGTCATCGTTCTTCGCGGGCAAGCCTCGCTCCTACAGGTTCTTCGTCTAGACCGTCGCTTCAACTCGCTGGTTTTTCGGTTGCTGCCAAGACTCGCTAGCAGTCTGGTCCATCGCTTCCTGGATCGCCCGTTTGCGCGTGGCTTCGGCCTTGCGGCTGAAGTACCAGACGAGGAAAGTCACCAGCGACACCGCCAACAGAATCAGACTCGCCACGGCATTGATCTCAGGCTTCACACCCAGACGCACCGCCGAGAACACTTCCATCGGCAAGGTCGTCGAGCCTGGGCCAGAGACGAAACTCGCCAACACCAGATCATCCAGCGACAGGGCAAACGACATCATGCCGCCCGCCGCCAGCGAAGGCGCGATCATCGGGATGGTGATCAAAAAGAACACCTTGAACGGACGCGCACCCAAGTCCATGGCCGCTTCTTCAATCGACAGGTCCAGCTCACGCAAACGCGCTGAAACAACAACCGCCACATACGCTGCGCAGAACGTGGTGTGCGCAATCCAGATCGTCACCAAACCACGTTCCTGCGGCCAGCCAATCAACTGCGCCATGGCCACGAACAGCAGCAACAGCGACAGACCAGTGATCACTTCCGGCATCACCAACGGCGCCGTCACCAGACCACCAAACAGCGTGCGACCCTTGAAGCGCGTCACACGGGTGAGCACGAAAGCGGCGAGGGTACCCAACGCCACGGCGGCAATCGCTGTGTAGCAGGCGATTTCCAGGGAGCGCACCACCGAGCCCATCAGTTGCGAGTTGTCGAGCAGGCCGACGTACCACTTCACCGACCAACCGCCCCACACCGTCACCAGTTTCGAGGCGTTGAACGAGTAGATCACCAGAATCAGCATCGGCAGGTAGATAAACGACAGGCCGAAAATCAGCATGAACTTTGAAAATCCGAAGCGCCTCATCCCCGTCCCTCCATCTCTTTAGCCTGGCTGCGGTTGAACAGCAGAATCGGCACAATCAGGATCGCCAACATCACCACCGCCAAGGCAGAAGCCACCGGCCAGTCGCGGTTGTTGAAGAACTCTTGCCAGAGCACTTTACCGATCATCAGGGTTTCCGGGCCGCCCAACAGTTCCGGAATCACGAACTCACCCACCACCGGAATGAACACCAGCATGCAACCGGCGATGATCCCGTTTTTGGCCAGCGGCACAGTGATTTTCCAGAAGTTGTTGAAGTTGCTCGAGCCCAGGTCCGACGCGGCTTCCAGCAAGCTCTGATCGTGCTTGACCAGGTTGGCGTACAGCGGCAACACCATGAACGGCAGGTACGCGTAAACCACCCCGATATAGACCGCGGTGTTGGTATTGAGGATCTCGATCGGCTGCGACGTGAGCCCGGTCCACATCAGGAATGCATTGAGCAAACCGTTGTTGCTGAGAATGCCCATCCACGCATAGACGCGGATCAGGATCGCGGTCCAGGTCGGCATCATGATCAACAGCAGCAAAACGTTCTGCGTTTCCTTGTTGGCCTTGGTGATCGCGTAGGCCATCGGGAAACCGATCACCAGGCACATCAGCGTGCTTAAAAACGCAACCTTCAACGAGCCGAAGTAGGCTGAGATGTACAACTCATCTTCGGTCAGCAGCGAGTAATTGCCGATGTTCAGCAGCAGCTGAAATTTCTGTTCGGCGAAGGTGTAAATCTCGGAGTAGGGAGGAATGGCCAGGGCTGCTTCCGAGAAGCTGATCTTCATCACCAGGAAGAACGGCAACAGGAAAAACAGGCACAGCCACAGGAACGGAATGCCGATGACCAGTTTGCGGCCGCTGGGCACCAGGCGCAGGAACTGCTGATTGAAGGTTCTCATGAGCGCAGTACCACGCCGCTGTCGTCTTCCCACCACACGTAAACCTGATCGTCCCAGGTCGGGCGCGCGCCACGGCGTTCGGCGTTGGCCATGAACGACTGGACGATCTTGCCGCCAGGCAATTCCACGTAAAACACCGAGTGGCCGCCGAGGTAGGCGATGTCATGCACCTTGCCCTCGGACCAGTTGTAGCGAGTCTCGGGCTTGAGGGTGCTGACCAGCATTTTTTCCGGGCGGATGGCGTAGGTGATCGACTTGTCCTGCACCGAGGTACTTACGCCGTGACCGACGTAGATCTTCTGTTGCAGATCCGGGCTGTGAATGATCGCGTGACCTTCCAGATCCTCGACCACGGTGCCGTCGAAAGCGTTCACGTTGCCGATGAACTCACAGACCATGCGGCTGACCGGGGCTTCATAGATATCGACCGGGCTACCGATCTGGGCGATCCAGCCCAGGTGCATGATCGCGATGCGCTCGGCCATGGTCATGGCTTCTTCCTGATCGTGGGTCACCATCACGCAGGTCACGCCGACGCGCTCGATGATTTCCACCAGCTCCAGTTGCATCTGCGAGCGCAGCTTTTTATCCAATGCCCCCATCGGTTCGTCGAGCAACAACAGCTTCGGCCGCTTGGCCAGCGAACGCGCCAGTGCCACACGCTGACGCTGGCCGCCGGACAACTGATGGGGTTTGCGTTTTGCGTATTGGGTCATGTGCACCAGCCGCAGCATTTCTTCGACACGGGCATCGATTTCGCTGGCGGGCAAACGGTCCTGCTTGAGGCCGAAGGCGATGTTCTGCGCCACCGTCATGTGCGGGAACAGCGCATAGGACTGGAACATCATGTTGATCGGCCGTTCGTACGGCGGCATGTCGGTGATGTCGACACCGTCGAGCAGAATCCGCCCTTCGGTCGGGCGCTCGAAGCCGGCGAGCATGCGCAGTAGCGTCGATTTGCCCGAGCCGGAACCGCCGAGCAGGGCGAAGATTTCCCCTTGATGAATCTCCAGGGACACATCGTCCACGGCGGTGGTTTCGTCGAATTTCTTGGTGACGCGGTCGACTTTCACCAACACCTTTTTCGGTGCCTGGTGACCTTCAAGAGCCTTCCTGTAGATGCTGGAGGCGTTTGCCATATGAAACTCCCAACAGGTTTCAGTCGTCGGGCCAACGCGGCCTGACTTAGTTGTTGATTGCAAGCCCAAGCCGTACGGTGCCAACGCGACCCCTGTAGGAGCGAGGCTTGCCCGCGAAGACGGTGTATCAGTCGACATCATCGTTGCCTGACACACCGCCTTCGCGGGCAAGCCTCGCTCCTACAGGGATTTGCGCTTACCCGTACCGGAGGGCTTATTCGGCACCGCCGTCCTGGCTGCCTGGTCGTACTTGTTGTTATTGCGGTTCATCTATTACGTGAGCGACCGGCGCGCAAAGGCACGCCCGCCAGACTCACGGAGGCAGTTAAATCGTTGAATGCTTTTTTGAAGTCAGCGCGTATTACGCAGCGCCGTCCGTTGCCGGCACGCTTCGCCAAACGCCTGGAAAATACTCAAGTAGGGAGGATTCGAAAGCACCTGCCATTCCGGGTGCCATTGCACGCCGACAGCGAAGGCCTTGCTGTGCTCGACGGAAATCGCCTCGATCAAACCATCCGGCGCGATTGCCTCGGCGCGCAGGCCGGGAGCGAGTCGGTCGATGCCCTGGCTGTGAATCGAATTCACCTGGAACACCTGCGGCAAATCCAGCGCTTCGAACACACCGCCCGGTTGCACATTTACAGGATGAGCAGGCGCGTATTGCACAGCCAGGTCCGGGTGATCCGCTTCGCGGTGATCGAGATAGCCGGGCAGCTCATGCACCTTCTGATGCAGGCTGCCGCCGAACGCCACGTTCATTTCCTGAAAGCCCCGGCAGATGCCGAGCACCGGAACACCGGCGGCAATGGCTGCGCGCAATAAGGGCAGGGTGGTGGCGTCCCGTTGCGGATCGTGATCCGTACCGGGGGCACTGGCCGGGCCTTGATAGTGGAAGGGTTCCACATTTGATGGCGAGCCGGTCAGCAACAGACCGTCGAGCTGCGCGAGCAGGTCATCGATTTCGGTCAGATCGCCTAAGGAAGGAATGACCACTGGCAACCCCAAAGCCGCGACGCTGACAGCACGCAAATACTTGTCGCCGCTGACGTGGTAGGGGTGCAGGCCAATCTGTTTGACGCACGCAGTAACGCCGATCAATGGCTTGAATGCCATTTTTATCACCTCGAAGTTTCACACTTGAACGAGCTTTTCCGGAGCTTAGCCTTGTTGATTTTAATTAACAACTCTCATGTAAAAAATTCTAAACGCCGGGCGTCCGATCTTCAGGATTTACGCGGTGTGCAAGACTTGTTTGGCACTCTTGTGCCCAAAAAAGCCCAGAAAATAAAGGGTGAGAGGCCGGGTGTTCGCTATTGACTTCACTTTGCCGTTCGGGTTGACTGGGCTCGTGAACGTGAAGTGAACATAATAATTAACAGCTAATAGGTGCATCATGTCGGTCCCTCTGCGTGCCGTTCAACTCAACGAAGCAAACGCATTCCTTAAGAAATATCCTGAGGTTTTGTACGTCGACCTTCTGATTGCGGATATGAACGGTGTGGTGCGCGGCAAGCGCATCGAACGCACCAGTCTTCATAAGGTTTACGAAAAAGGCATTAACCTCCCGGCGTCACTGTTTGCTCTGGACATCAACGGCTCTACGGTGGAAAGCACCGGCCTGGGTCTGGACATCGGCGACTCGGATCGAATCTGCTTCCCCATCCCCAATACCTTGAGCATCGAACCCTGGCAGAAGCGCCCGACCGCGCAGCTGTTAATGACCATGCACGAACTCGAAGGCCAGCCGTTCTTCGCTGACCCGCGTGAAGTGTTGCGTCAGGTGGTGAGCAAGTTCGATGACATGGGCCTGACCATTTGCGCAGCGTTCGAACTCGAGTTCTATCTGATCGACCAGGACAACGTGAACGGTCGTCCGCAATCGCCACGCTCGCCAGTTTCGGGCAAACGTCCGCACTCGACTCAGGTGTATCTGATCGACGATCTGGACGAGTACGTCGATTGCCTGCAAGACATCCTCGAAGGCGCGAAAGAGCAGGGCATCCCTGCCGACGCCATCGTCAAGGAGAGCGCCCCGGCGCAATTCGAAGTGAATCTGCATCACGTCTCCGACCCTATAAAGGCCTGCGACTACGCGGTGTTGCTCAAGCGTCTGGTGAAGAACATCGCCTACGACCACGAGATGGACACCACCTTCATGGCCAAGCCGTATCCGGGCCAGGCGGGCAATGGTTTGCACGTACACATTTCGATTCTCGACAAAGAAGGCAACAACATCTTTGCCAGCGAGGATCCCGAGCAGAACGCCGCACTGCGTCACGCGATCGGCGGTGTGCTCGAGACCCTGCCGGCGCAGATGGCGTTCCTCTGTCCGAACGTTAACTCGTACCGCCGCTTCGGCGCGCAGTTCTACGTGCCGAACTCGCCAAGCTGGGGCATCGACAACCGCACCGTTGCGGTACGTGTGCCAACCGGTTCGGCAGATGCCGTGCGCATCGAACATCGTGTAGCCGGCGCCGACGCCAACCCGTACCTGCTGATGGCGTCGGTGCTGGCCGGTATTCACCACGGCTTGACCAACCAGATCGAACCGGGCGCCCCGGTCGAAGGCAACAGCTACGAGCAGAACGAACAGAGCCTGCCGAACAACCTGCGCGATGCACTGCGCGAGCTGGACGACAGCGAAGTCATGGCGCGCTACATCGACCCGCTGTACATCGACGTGTTCGTGGCGTGCAAGGAAAGCGAGCTGGCCGAGTTCGAAAACTCCATCTCCGACCTTGAGTACAACTGGTACTTGCATACGGTTTGATTGGCCTAGCGGTGTATGCATTCTCTGCATGCGCCGCCAATCAAATGTGGGAGCGGGCTTGCTCGCGAAAGCGGTGGGTCAGTCGCCATCAATGTTGAATGTGATGGCCTCTTCGCGAGCAAGCCCGCTCCCACAGTGGATTGCGGTGTTCTGATACTTAACTGGTTGGCATCAATCCAACGATCAACTATTCCTCTGCGTAGAGTCACAACCATGACAAACACTCGCAGCGACTGGGAGCAACGCTTCCAGTCCCTCACACTAGAAGGCCGCGCATTCATCGATGGCCAATACCGTCCGGCACTCAGCGGCGATACCTTCGAATGCATCAGCCCGATCGACGGCCGATTCCTGGCGAACATCGCCAGCACCGACGAAGCCGACGCCAATGCCGCCGTACAGGTTGCACGCCGCACATTCGAATCCGGCATCTGGGCCAAACTGCCCCCGGCCGAGCGCAAGCGCATCCTGATTCGTTTCGCTGATCTGATTCTGCAAAACCAGGAAGAACTGGCGCTGCTCGAAACCCTGGACATGGGCAAACCGATCAGCGACTCCATGAGCATCGACATCCCGGCGACCGCCAACGCGATTCGTTGGAGCGCCGAGGCCATCGACAAAATCTACGACGAAGTCGCCGCCACACCGCACGACCAACTCGGCCTCATCACCCGTGAACCGACAGGCGTGGTCGCTGCCATCGTGCCGTGGAATTTCCCGCTGATCATGGCCAGCTGGAAATTCGCTCCGGCCTTGGCGGCAGGCAACTCGTTCATCCTCAAGCCTTCGGAAAAGTCACCACTGACGGCCATTCGCATCGCGCAATTGGCCCTCGACGCCGGCATCCCCAAAGGCGTGTTCAACGTCCTGCCTGGCTTCGGTCACACCGTCGGCAAGGCGCTGGCGTTGCACATGGACGTCGACGTGCTGGCCTTCACCGGCTCCACCGCGATTGCCAAGCAACTGCTGATCTACGCCGGGCAAAGCAACATGAAACGCGTCTGGCTGGAGGCGGGCGGCAAGAGCCCGAACGTGGTGTTCGCTGATGCACCAGACTTGCGCGCAGCAGCTCAGGCCGCGGTCAGCGCGATTGCCTTCAATCAGGGCGAAGTCTGCACCGCTGGCTCACGCCTGCTGGTGGAGCGCTCGATTCGCGAGCCATTCATTCCACTGCTGCTGGAAGCGCTGCAAGCCTGGAAACCGGGCCACGCCCTGGATCCGGAAACCACCGTTGGCGCCGTCGTCGATCAGCGCCAACTGGAGAACGTGCTGCGCTACATCCAGATCGGCAAAGACCAGGGCGCGCAACTGATCGCTGGCGGCAATCGTACCCTCGCAGACACCGGTGGCCTATACGTGGAACCGGCGATTTTCGATGGCGTGACCAACGCCATGACCATCGCCAGGGAAGAAATCTTCGGCCCGGTGCTGTCGCTGATCACCTTCGACACCGCTGAAGAAGCCCTGCAGATCGCCAACGACAGCATCTTCGGTCTGGCGGCCGGCGTGTGGACCAGCAACCTCAGCAAGGCCCACACCTTCGCTCGCGGTTTGCGCGCCGGCAGCGTCTGGGTCAACCAGTACGACGGCGGCGACATGACCGCGCCGTTCGGTGGGTTCAAGCAGTCGGGTAACGGTCGGGACAAATCGCTGCACGCGTTCGACAAATACACCGAACTCAAAGCGACCTGGATCAAGCTCTAACACTTTTACAGCGGCGGTCGCCGGCACATGTTGGCGGCCCTCGGAGAAACGTATGAAACAAACCCATGTAAACAGCTACTACGCCGCCACCCGTAACTTCACCGGGGACTTCCCGGTGCTGGAACAAGCGGTGGACTGCGACGTCTGCGTGATCGGCGCCGGCTACACTGGCTTGTCCTCGGCGCTGTTCCTCAGCGAAGCGGGCTACAGCGTCACCGTACTGGAAGCCGCCAAAGTCGGCTTCGGTGCCAGCGGTCGCAATGGCGGCCAACTGGTCAACTCCTACAGCCGCGACGTCGATGTGATCGAAGAACGCTACGGCGACAAAACCGCCGAAGTCCTCGGCAGCATGATCTTCGAAGGCGCCGACATCATCCGTTCGCGCATCAAAGAGTACGACATCAAATGCGACTACCGCCCCGGCGGCATCTTCGCTGCGCTGAACAAAAAGCAACTCAACGGCCTGGCCGAGCAGAAGAGCAGTTGGGAGCGCTACGGCAACAAAAACCTGAGAATGCTCGACGCGGCTGACATCAAGCGCGAAGTCGGTTGCGACAACTACGTCGGCGGCCTGCTCGACATGCAGGGCGGCCACATCCACCCGCTGAACCTGGCCCTCGGCGAAGCCGCCGCGATCCTCAGCCTGGGTGGCAAAATCTACGAACAATCCGCCGCCGTGGAAATCACCTACGGCGAACCGATCACCGTGCGCACCGCCAAAGGCGTGGTGCGGGCCAAGTACCTGCTGATCGCCGGCAACGCCTACCTGCCTCAAGACCTCGACAACCGCGTCACGCGCAAAAGCATGCCCTGCGGCTCACAAATCGTCGTCACCGAGCCGTTGTCCGAGAAGGTTGCGCGGAGCCTGATCAAAAACAACTACTGCGTCGAAGACTGCAACTACCTGCTCGACTACTACCGCCTCACCGCTGACAACCGCCTGCTGTACGGCGGCGGCGTGGTCTACGGCGCCCGTGAGCCCGACGACATCGAACAACTGATTAAACCAAAAATCCTAAAAACCTTCCCGCAATTGAAGGACGTAAAAATCGACTACCGCTGGACCGGCAACTTCCTGCTGACCATGTCCCGCATGCCGCAATTCGGCCGCATCGAAAAGAACGCCTACTACATGCAAGGCTACAGCGGCCACGGCGTCACCTGCTCGCACCTGGCCGGCAAACTCATCTCGGAAATGATCCGCGGCGACGCCGAACGCTTCGACGCCTTCGCCTCCCTGCCACACATGCCCATGCTCGGCGGCCGCACCTTCCAGGCCCCGCTCACCGCCATGGGCGCCGCGTATTACGCACTGCGCGACCGGTTCGGTATCTAACCCAGACCCAATCTCTGCGGGCGCGGGCTTTCGTGGCGAGGGGGCTTGCCCCCGTTCGGCTGCGAAGCAGTCGTAAAACCAGCACATTCGGTGTACCTGATGCACCACGGTTGCAGGTTTTGGGGCCGCTTCGCGACCCAACGGGGGCAAGCCCCCTCGCCACAGTTCCCGCTCAAAAACTGACTGGCATCAGAGGCCGGCAGCTTTTTGCATAGCCGTTTATCGAACCTGCTGAGCAACACCAACAAACGTGATTTAATACCCGCCTTCCACGGTTCCGGGACGGGAAACGGCGTAATCCGCGGCCACCAGTCGCCCGCCACCCACCCCCATTACCCCTTAAGTATTCTTCGCATAAGGCTGTCATGGACACGGGCTCACGACTCAAATTAGTACGCGAAAGCTACAAACTGTCCCAGCGCGAGCTGGCCCGGCGTAGCGGCGTCACCAATGCCACCATCTCCCTGATCGAACAGAATCGCGTCAGTCCCTCCGTCAGCTCCCTGAAAAAACTGCTCGAAGGCATCCCCATGTCCTTGGCGGACTTCTTCACCTTCGACCAGCCGCCGCGTGAGCATCAATACGTGTTCCGTGCCAACGAACAGCCGGACCTGGGCCGTCATGGGCTGCGGTTGCTGCTGATTGGCGCTTCGGTACCGAGTCGGCAGATGCGACTTTTGCGCGAGCAATACGCGCCTGGGGCGAGTTCGGGGGAAGAGCCGATTGTGCACTCGGAAGGGGAGGAGTGTGGGCTGGTTACTCGTGGGACGGTTGAGCTCACCGTTGATGGTCAGATTAGTGTGCTGAATGCCGGGGATGGGTACTACTTTCCGACGACGTTGCCGCATCGATTTCGCAATATTGGAGCGGATGAGGCGGAGATTATTAGTGCGAATACGCCGGCTAACTTCTGATACCTGATGATAGAAGCGGCGGATGGCCGCTTCTCCCGTTAATACGATCTCAGAGGCTTTTACTGAACCATTGTTTATCCAACTCTCTCAACGTCATTTCTGGCGTCAGTCGCAGCGCCGTCCTAAACGCTTTGATTAGTTCGGCGTAGTGGTTAGCGATGTCCTTGACCTGGCGGTTGCTATCCGTTTTAACGCTGATGCCGGCGCCGTTGAGGGCCCGACGATCCAGAACGGGGATGAGATCTATGAAGTGCGCTGCCATTAGCGCTGAAGCGTAAGACGGCCCAGCCCTCGGATTTTACTTTTCGGTTTTGTTGTTAAAGCGAGGAAGTCTGTGCAGCGACCAGTCAGTTGAGTCAGCTCCTCTTCTGTCAGATTATTCAGGGGCTTTTTCTTAAAGGTTGTTTCGATGTCCCTGAGAGCAATTTCGTAGTATTTCAGCTTCGCGGGCAGCGTTGCCATCGGCTCTGTTATAGAAGCATTTCCACCTTTGAAGTTGCTTACGTGCAGGAGGTCGACCAGCGAAAGCTCCCAGGCTAACTTCTTGTTGCGAATGTGCTCCTGGAAATGGGACATGGCCTCATTCAGCATCTCCCAGGTTGTTTCAGGTTTTCTCGCCATATTTGTATATTTCCAGCGCCAATGAACAACAGTAACAGAGATGACATCGCTCAATCGGTCAGCGCGCTCAAGGCGTCGGCAGTGATAACCGATCCAGAGCACAGCCGTTGGCCGGTGACTGCTTAGCCTGAAAGAGTCGAGCTCCGGAATCCAGATCAACGATGTTGATCTGGCAGCCGCTCATGACATTGGGGCCTTCAGTGATGCCGCCCTTGATCACATAGCGGGCGCCCGGCATGAACTCACTGACAAAATCGACCGTGCATCTGCGGTTGCCGCTGGCCCCGCCCTCCAGCACCAGGTGGATCGGTTTGCCCGCTTCAATGGCTCGAAAACCTTCGGGTTTCGATGGGTGCCCACCGCTGACCGAGAATAGTTCCCGAGCGGGTGTCACGGGTACCGACCTGCCGTATTTGCAGGCCGTGGTCGGCGCTGCGCTAAGGGTCAGGTAGTTGCGACGGTTGGTCATTGCGTCCATTTCACTGCGAATCTGCGCTTGGGGGGCATTGGCAGGGGTTTCGTATTGCGGGATCGGCGAGCAACCCGTAATCAGAAGCAGGAGTGAGCCTAAATACAACGGTTTCATGGGCGTTTCTGTCCGTAGCGGTGTGAGGTGGCACTCTAATACTATTTGTTGAAAGTAGAATAAATAGATCTGCCCCTTTTTTTACTCGATAACTAGTTTTGCGATTTCTTAAATTTGAAGGAAAGAGGCGGATTTATTTTGCGACCTCGAATGTTGACAACCCGGATCATCCAAAACACTGTCGACCCATGACCTACACACGCCGCATGAACATAATGTGCTCCTACATGACCGCTTCTGGCGGGCCATGAGGTTATGCGTTCATAGGATTTGACGTAAAAACCCAAGGCCCCGCCAGAAATGGACGGGGCTTTTTAGTTCTCCGTCTACCGATGGCTAACGGAGAATGAAATGTTCGAGATTAGACGCGCCACGCACAGCGATGCCCAAACGGCGTTCGACATTCGCCTTCAAGCGATACGGCATCAATGCATCGGTGCCTATACCACGGAGCAAATGCTGGCCTGGACGGCAGGAGCAGCCAAGGACGGGTATAGCGACCTGATGGATAAGCACTTTTATCTGGGCTGTATTCAGGGTGAGCCGGTGGCGACAGGAATGCTTGACCTAGAGAGGAGCGAAATCGGCGCGATCTTTGTGCTCCCGAGCTTTATGCAACGAGGCTTTGGCTTGAAAATCCTGGAGCACCTTGAATGCCTGGCACGAGATCTGGGGCTGAAGGAGGTCAATCTGGACGCCACGTTGAACGCCGCTGACTTTTACCGGCGCTGCGGTTTCGTTGGTGACGAACCTTCTATTTACCATTCGCCCTCCGGGCTTCAGCTGGCTTGTGTGCCGATGGTGAAAGGGCTTTTGTAGGCTTGGTGTTGATGGGCAGATTAGTGTGCTGAATGCCGGGGATGGGTATTACTTTCCGACGACGTTACCGCATCGGTTTAGGAATATTGGGGCGGATGAGGCTGAGATCATCAGCGCCAACACCCCGGCTAACTTCTGATATCTAGAACAAGCATTAAACCTCTAACGGCCTCGGCAGGGGCGACCACTACTTTTGGTCGCCCCTCCTAGCCATTACTACTCCATGACTCAGGTGATAGCGTCTGCGCCGCAGCTCAAAGTGACTTCAAGTAGTCGAGAAGCTGTGACCTTTGAATATCGCTGAGGCGACCCACGCCATAGTCATGACCGGAGTTGCTGTTGCCCTCAAGCTTGGTGTCGAAAAGAAACCAGTTCTTGTCCGATTTATCGGTCTTGAATCCCACCCTTTGGTTATCGAATTCATTTGTCCCTGTATAAAAAGTCGAGGGACGCTGACGGGGTGGCAGGAGAAGGTCATTCAGGGTCGGTACAGAGCCGTTATGCAAATAGGGAGCGGTGGCCCAGATGCCGGTGAGGGGTCTTGCTTTATAGGCGAGAAGGGCAACCTGCGGACTGGCACGGTAGCAGTTGATTAGCCGTAACGCTCTCTCATCAACACTACTGAACAAGGCACGGTCCTTGAACCCGGGGACTTTCACAGGTTTAGGCTCTATGCCAAGCAATCCATCGAAAGCCAGCTTGGCGACATCGCGTCCTTTGCCATGTAATGTTTCCAGGACGGTCACACCCAGCATGTTGTAGAGAAGATCGTTTGGCTGAATGGTCCCTTTTGGCTTACCAGCTTTGGGATAACCCGCTAACACTCCAGCATCTGCTGTAAATTGATAGGCATTGCACGCCATCCAGGGGTCCGTGCTAATGGTCCTGTCATTTGGGCCCCGAGGGTTTAGATTTTCATTGGCAGCGATTGGAACCATGACCGCTTTGATTGGTGTGGTGAGATCGTTTCTATCAAGGGGTGCATGGCATCCGGCACAATTATCTGTAAATAATCTGGCGCCTGACGTGAGGTCTTTTGGCAGCGGCCCAGGCCATCGCGGAGGCTTCAGGCTATAAAGAGAATGTTCCAGAACCACCAGATTTTTCACGTTCACACTGGAGACAAATCCTGCCTTGGCCCGATCTTCTTTAACCGGTCGAATATCTGCGTACACGCCGATGGCCTCTCCAGCATTACGCCCCAGACCTCCAACATCCAGGCCGCCGTCTGGTATTAACGAGGGGAGTTTTGCTTTACTGACCATTCCGTTCCATTGGAGGACGTTGTGTTGAGGCGTATTCCAGAGAAATGGATAACTTACCGGAGCATCAGAGGGGTTAGGGGTAGGGGGGGTGGCGTGGGTAACTTGACTGATTTTGTTGAGAATGTGGCCCACTGCATCAAGGCGACCTGGTCCATATTGCAGATCGGTGGCATTCAGTGTTTCGTTTTGTGCATAAAACGCATTCAAGCTTTCCAGCGATTTTTTCAGCCGGTGGCGATTCCCTTTCGACAGGTCATCCTCCAGGACACTCTTCGCAAAGCGTTCAAATTTTTCAGGATCGGAAGCCGTTGTGCTTAAAGCCGCTCTCAACTCTTTAAAGAAATTTTGAAAGTCGGCGTTTGTTGGCCCGCCATTGATGACAAGATTCTGTCCTTCAAAATTGATTTGAGCCGTGTGACAAGCAGAGCAGTTCATCCCCACCCACGGCTCTTGCGTTCCTTGTCCAAAAAACCAACGGAGTTTCGTGAAAGACAGCTTGCTGTCGTGGCTATCATCCAAAACGAAACCCATCGGCAACGTAAGACGCTTACCTTTATAAGACGGATTATAAGGCGTGTAGCCGTAGGCTGAGATCGTTTTGTCACTCATGAACTTCTCCTCTGAAGCGGGCTCTTCCAATGCAAGCGCCCAGGAGAGAGGGAGAATTCTCGATCCTTGTGAAAGGTCATGCCAATTGGAGAGGGTGGTGTCATTCCATCCCTGATCCAGAATGTCGGCAGCCTGAGTCATTGAATTGCAGCCGAAAAACAACAATGCAGCGCAGGCAAACGGGGGGGCTTTTAATGTGCTCATCAGATTCCCTTCTATTTGTAATTTCCTGTTGGGACCCATCACGTTGGTAGCCAAAAGCTACCAGTCATGAGTGTAGTCACGAAAAAACACAGTTCTTTAATTTTTGTTCTGTGGCATTCGTATCGAGCCACTCGACCACAAACCAGACCGCAATATTCCTGATTGCCACGATTGACAGCCCTAACGACTTGTAGGAATTTAGCCGCCCTCAGGTAAGGAATATCTGCTGACGGCCAAAAAATGGCCGTTATTCACCACACAAGGGATTGTCTATGCAGGGTTCAAACACCGTTGCTCAACAGGTGTGCGGTCAGCTGGTGCACGAGCATCAGAACATCGCGCACATGAACATTGCCCGGCAAATCCTCGAATGCCTGTTTCGACGTCGTAGCCTTGCCCCGGGGCAGGATCACGAACTTTCGTTGCAGGTGCTGCAACCCCATCTGGCGAAAGTAGTGCAGGCGATCGAGAGCGGTCGCCAGATCGAAATGGTCTTGCCAGCCTTTCCCGGCAAGTCGCCGAGTCGCAAGAAAACCCTCAGCCATTTACCCGATCTTGCTGAACATCATGCAATCGACGAGTTACACCGCCTGTGCAAGGAGATCCAGGAGATCTACGCACCGGGGGCGCTGATTCATATCTGTTCCGATGGCTATGTGTTCTCTGACCTGGTGCATGTTCCCGATGCGGACGTCAAAGCCTACACCGACGCTATTCAGGACTATGCCGAACAGCACTATTCCGGCACGTTCGCCCATTTCGATCTCAGGGATGCCTATCCTCCGCTTGATTGTCTGGACGCCATGCGTGAGGAGATGATGATCGAGCACGGTCAGTCATTGGTCTTGTTGCAGCAGCGCTTCAAGGATGATCCGCACATGATGTTGATGTACTGCGGCATCCATCGCTTCCTTTCCGAGGATTACTCGGGACTCAAAGTATTCGCCGGCATGAGCCTTAATGCGGTGAAGAAAGTCGCCAAACCAGCCTCGCAGCGGGTGATCCAGCGCAGTGAAGCCTGGAGTGCTCTGTTACAGGCACGCTACCCGCATTGCCTGCGGCTGTCGATTCACCCGCAACTGGCGGTGTCGACGAAGATCGGTATTCGACTGGTGCCAACCAGTGACCTGTGGCGTACGCCCTGGCATTCGGTGGCCATCAAGCGGCGGGGTGTGGTTACCCTCGAAAAACGCAGCAATGTCGATGAGCGCTACCACCGCTTGGTGTTCCGCAAGGGGCGTCCTTGTCACTACGCCAGTGCTCAATGATGGCGTCTCGGTTGCGGGTTGAAGCCGTACTCTTCGATTTGGATGGGACCTTGGTCGACACCTTGCCTGACATCACCTGGTGCCTGAACCAGGTGTTGCTCGAACACGGTTGCCCGGCGCAGACAGCGCAAATAGTGCGGGGTTATATCGGCGGCGGGGTCACGGCGATGATCAAGCAGATTGCCACGCGGTTTGGCATTGCAGATGCGGTCGCGCTGCACCAGCGCTATGTGGCGCTGTATCAAAACAACCTTGTTCAATTTTCCCGGCCATTCAGCGGTGTGCTTGCCTTGCTCGAAGGCTGTCGCCAGTTGCACGTGCCGCTGGCAATCGTGACCAACAAGACTGAGGAAATGGCCCGGCAAGTAGCCGATGCGCTGCTTCCACAAAATACCTTCGGGACGATTCTGGGGCATCGCGCGGGCAGGGCGCTCAAGCCTCAGCCGGATGTGGCATGGGAAGCCGCCCGGCGATTGTCGGTTGATCCGCAACGCTGTTTGTTCGTCGGTGACACCGAGATCGATCTGAAGACCGCCCGTGTTGCAGGCATGTACTCGGCGGCGGTCACCTGGGGATATGGCCTACCCCCTGCATTGCAGGCCCAGGCCCCGAACTTTTGCTGCGAACAGCCGGCCGGATTGCTGCGCATTCTGCAGCAAGTCTGCGCTACAGCGCATGCATTCACCGAGCATGGCGACACCGTTAAATCCTATTGATACACACACTCTCAAGGAAGTTGTTCTATGGAACATAGAGACGCATGGATCGCTGCCGTCAGCGATTTGCTCGCGGGTTATCTGCTCAAAGGCACCGATGATTGTTTCGACACACAAGGCAGAGCGCATCTCGCGCTACGCCTGGGGCATTGCTTCGATCAGAGCCTGCCGGTGCGTCTGGTACTGCCAGGTTTTCCCTGCAAGTCACCAAACGCCATTGACCAGACACTCGGCGTGCTGCCGGACTACGGCGAGGTCATCGCCATCGAGCGCCTCGACCAGCTCGGCCAGGCCATCGCCGCGCTGCACGCACCGGGTTGTGTGGTGTCGATCCTCAGTGACGGCACGACGTTCAATGACATTGTTGGAGTCGCAGACGACGTTCGTGAGACCTACAACCGGGCTTTGCGTGAACTGTGCACCACCCACACGATTCAATGGGTCAGCATGGAAGACCTGTTCCCACAGGCCCAAAGTGCCGATTCGGTTCGCGCCAGCCTGATCAAGCAGGCCCGTCTGCCCTGGAAAAACCTTGGGGATCTGATCGAGCAGAGCCGCGAAGATGAATCCCTCAGCCAGGCGCATGACCATCTCTGCAGTCACCTCTACAACGACCTGCGTCTGTGCCGTGAAGACGGGCAGAGCGAGGACGAGTACCTGCAGCAAATCAACTTCAAAGCCTACCAAATGATGTATCGCGGGCAGGCATTGAATGCGGCAGTGGATCGTTTCTTCGGTGACGACATTCGATTGTCGGTTCACCAGTACAGCAATGCCGGACCCAAATTCACCTTCGGATTGGCCGAGGGGCTGACCCGTGTTTACAGCCCTTGGCATGCCGTGCCGGTGTGCAACCTCGATGGTAGCCAAATCCTTCGCACCCGCGCCCAGGTCGACCTCGACCACCATGTGCTGGTCACTTATGAAGGGCGGCCGTGGCTCTACCACCAAACAGAAAACCCGCAGGCCAAAGGCTTCGAATACGAACTGCAAAAACTTCCGCTGTTTGGCCTGGTGGTGCGAGACCCGTTGGGGCTGGGTTTCGAACGACTGTCCACGGGCCTGCTGGAGGCACTGGTGGAAACCTTCGGTTTCGTCTGCCTCAAGGACTGTCGCTTCGACGACCAGGACAGTTTTGCTCGCAGCTGCGAACGCTTCGGCACGCTGTACGAATGGGCCTTCGGCGCCGTGCACGTGGTCAAACCCGCGGACAAACCCCAAGGCGTGGTGCACTCGCTGGAGAAAACCCCTTTGCACTGGGACCTGAACATGCTGCCCGACAGCGACGCACAGGTTCAGCGCAATCCGAAATTCTGCGCCAGCAAATTCATGCTGTATTGCAAGACCGCGCCGCAGCCGGGCGAGGGCCAGACCACCGTCGTCGATAGCCGAAACGTACTGCGTAAAGTCGGGCAGCAAGTCGCCCGACAATGGCAGGACGTGAACATCACTTACTACACCAAAATGACCTACTTCGGCGGCTCGCCGCGCATGTACAGCCTGGTGGATCATCACCCCCGCAGCGGCGAACTCATCCTGCGTTATCAAGAGGGCACTGATTCGACACTGCAGACCCTGAGTCAGGCTGTGCAGGATCATGATGAGGAGGCTCAGCAGGCGTTGTTGGAACAGGTCAACGCGCTGGTTTATGACCCGGAGTGCATGATTGCCCATCAATGGAGTGAGGGGGATTTGGTGCTGATTGATAACTATCGGACGTTGCATGGAAGGCTGCCGATGTCGGCGGGTTCTTCGTCGCGGGAGTTGTGGCGGGTGCAGGTTTACTGATTGGTGTTGTCTTGCGGGCCCTGGAGACAGGGCCTTGCGAGAAATCCCCATCCGGCGATTTTTTATATATGCTGTATCCACAAAAAAACCGCCCCAAATAAAAATGGCGGTTTTTTTGTGGAGAAGCAGAATGTATCTGCTTGAGACGCTTAATTCTAATTAGCCTATTTGGTTTGTTTGAGTAATTGTTTGTGTGCGTGTAATATAATCATTGTTATTTTGGCTTCGGCAAGTGTCCGAGTTGGCGTGTGCTCAGGTTTCTTTATAAAATTTCATTGTTGCAATATCGTTAGTGTTCGTATCTGAGGTGCGCCTGGCGACCCATTCGTTAAAGGAACGAGAGCCGTTCACATAGTCAGCCTCCCATTTCCAATTAAATCCTGAGGTTGAGAAGGTGAGTACTGTCTCGTTACGGTCAGTAAAGAAATTAAAATACCCGGTTATGCTTTCCCAATTGTTAGTTAAAGCGTTATGGAATTTTCCACTAAAGGTACCCGCTGGTTCGCTGTTTTCTATAACGTTCAGGCGGTATTCATTCTTTGGGCCGCCGTCATATGATCCATTAAGATTTGCCATTTCATGCTCTCCTGAGCTATCGAATCCATGTGCAGCATGAAGAGTTGCTGCCCAACAGATACTTAATGATTTTCGCTCGCAAATCAACTGTCATAAATAACAATCATTTAGATGAAGTCGCGATAAAAAATAAAGCCGCTAGATAGAATGTTGAGTAATGAGCACGGCTGTGGTTAAAAAAGGATTACCCCTTAGGCGTATCAAACCCACGCTGCTCAATCACCCGAAACACATCACTCACATCCTGGACCATGATCCTAGCAATATTGGTGACGGTGTTGATGTCGTGCTCGGCGTAGTCCGGCAGGCTGGTGCAGGCCATGAGGTTGAGGTATTTGAGGACGGCGCTGAGGCGTTCGCTGAGGCAGTTGTGGAGTTCGCGCAATGGGGCGTCGGCGTCGATGAGGAGGACGGGGTGGTCGGTGGCGAAGTGGGACATGGGGGTGTAGTGGCGGAGCGGGTGTTGATTAGTCATGGTGTTAATCCTAATAAAAGTAGAATTGCCACCGTTCTGCTGCGAAACAAAATGGGTGGCAGCTATGCGCGGGTTCGCAGACCGGAGGATTAACACCAAGACCCGGCAGACCCGAAGGTCTCCCACGCACAACCGCCATAAAACGATACGCAGCCGGGAGTCGGCCGTGCCTGACGGAACAAGGTGTCAATCTTAAGGGCTGCGAAACCCTTCGCCAACTGATGTCAGCGACAGACCCACTCTAGGCAGCAATTTTGGTAGCCGCAACCGGGCTGTAGGACCACACGCGGTCACTGTGGCGAGGGGGCTTGCCCCCGTTCGGTGGCGCAGCCGCCGCAAAACCGGGCGTTGCGATGTGTCTGAGGAAACGGGCTAGCAGGGTTTGGGGCTGCTTCGCAGCCCAACGGGGGCAAGCCCCCTCGCCACAATAGGTTATTTCCTACGAGATTCTCAGACTTCAAAATCCTGGCCGCGCGTTCATCGAACGATCAGGCGCGGGTTTCGGTGGAGAGGACGCTTGCTTCCGTTCAGCGCCGCCACCGTCGTAGACTGACAGCCAACGGAAAACCAAGGATGGAACGCACCCATGATCGAAATCGGCAGTCGCAACAACGCCCCCACGCCGCAGCACAAAACCCGGGACGTTTACCTCTTCCACATCGACCTTTCCCGGCCTGACACGCCGTTTTGTTTCGAGCAGTCCATCGGTGGCGGTCATTGCGAGCAGGGTGGGGCGGTGTGGTTGGCGGTGTCGGAGCTTGAGGCTTGGCCGGGTGAGTGGCGTCTGCATTTGCAGAAGTCCGGTTGTGGCTGGGTCGCTGAACTGATGGATGGCCATCCGAGCGTCGATCAGGCGACGGTGGCGTCGATGATTCTCGAACGCCACGCCGAGGGCGCCAAGCCTGTGGGGCGGTGGAAAGCGATTGCAGGTTGGTTCAAGCGCAACATTCATTTCACCGGCCGTTACGGCGTTTAACCCGAGGAGAATCCCATGAGTCAGACACTGGAACGCGCCATTGCCATCGCCGCGGCGGCGCATGAAGGGCAGGTGGATAAGGGCGGTGCGCCTTACATCCTGCATCCGCTGAAAGTCATGCTGCGGGTGAACACGCTGGAAGAGCGCATCGTCGCGGTGCTGCATGACGTGGTCGAGGACTGTGGCATCAGCTTCGACGATCTGCGTAACGAAGGCTTCAGCGAAACGGTGCTGATGGCAATTGCGTCGGTGACCAAGGTGCCGGACGAGTCCTACGAGGAGTTTGTCGAGCGCGCCGCGCAGAACCCGATCGGGCGGGTGGTGAAACTGGCGGATCTGGAAGAGAACAGCGACTTGTCGCGGATTGCCCAGCCGTCCTGGGAGGATCTGGAGCGCGTTGAGAAGTATCGGCGGGCGATGGGGGTGTTGCGTTCGTAGCGAGTGGGTGAGGAGCTCGTCAATCCGTGCGCTGTTTGCCACTTGAGAATCTGTTTGCTCGCTGCGGGACTGCTTTATGTTTGTCGGCAGACTCGGTGTCGGTGAAGGGCATCTGCTTCATCGGCACCGAGGCTAACCGTTATAAACGTGTAGGAGGGTATTTCACCAACTAGAAGTCTATTTTAGAATTCATACGGTACATCGTTGTGGATTACAAACGAAAATATGAAGTATAAGGCAGGAAAGGCGACCTCTTGACTTCAATGCTGTTCATATCAAACACCTCAAGCAAGGCTTGTGTTTCGCCAGGGAAGTGAGGGCAATTTAATTCATCAAATACTATAATCGAACCTTTAGACAATCTTGGTTTGATCGCTTCCAGAACATCCTTGGTCGGCTTGTAAACATCCATATCAAAAATGGCCATCGATATGAGTGAGTGAGGATTCTCTTCAAGCCATTTTTTCGAGGTCACTGAAGCATCTCCCTTGATAAGGGAGTATTTCTTCAAGTGATTATTAGGGCTTAGCGATTCTTGAGCCTGAAGAAGCCGGTCTAATAGATTTTCATACCCGTCGTCGATATGAAAGTCCCCCGACTTTACTAGCGCGCCATCTTTTTCGTCAACCGCGGCGAACCCGCTAAAGGTATCAAACCCAAAAATATGCCTGGAGTAGTTGTAGGGTTCCTTGATCGCTCTAAGATTCAGTAGCGTTGCCAAACTGCTGCCATAATGAACGCCAAACTCGCAGATCGATCCTGCGACGGGGAGCATTTCATCGTATAGAAAATTAAGATTTAAAATTCGCGCCAGTGTCGGTCTTGTCAGTGTAGCGACCGAAGGCCAATTCCAATATTCACCTGCGATGGTATGAATCTGGCCGTGAATATCCCGCAACTCTTTGTATGCATCTGCCTGATTGGGAGGGGTGAAAAACAGCTGACCGTCTTGAGTTCTCATTTGCTTTCCATTAAAAAGTTAAGGCCGCTCGAAATTATTTTGCTTTGAATCAGATAGGCCAGCTTAGAGACCTTGCTGTGAATGTTGGATATATTCTGATCTGGCCTGTGTATGAGCCCCATGCCTCCGATGATAATGGCTTCTAGTGTCAGCTCGGCATTCAATATCCTTGACCATACCTGTCGCGAAGCTTCATAGCCAACGGTACCTGTTTCATACTCATTTGAAGAAGTCATCAACTTGACTAGCGTGGGGCTGTCTATTTTATTGTTTATAAAGGTCTCAAGTCTCCTAAGCAGAAAATCAAAGAGCTCATCACTTGGCGTATCGTGAAACTGGCTTGTTTTTATGTCGATCCCTGAGGCGCACTGAATAAACGGGCCCGGGTTTCTGCACAAAAAGTCTTGCGCAAGCTCATAGAGCGATGCTTTATCCCAAGAGGTAGGGTATTGATACAGCGATTGATTCGCGTAGTAATATCCTTTATCAAGTCCTAGGTGCTTAAGGTTTGCAGTGGTTGCATCTTGATAAGACTTGAAACGAGATTCAATCATCTCGTTCGTGCTTTGATTGTCAAAGGATGGGTAATTAACCGGAAAGCTATCGGCGATGCCAAACTGGATAAAGAAGTAACGATTTTCAACAGGGACCGCGCTTAAGCACTGATTGAGTGCTTCAGTCAGGGCCGTCGGATATTCGTGCCAATTATCATTGGCATGAATAACAGCGTCCGTTTCAGAAATGATCGTGACAATCGAATCATATTCTGTAAATTCCGGATTGATGAAGCATCTCAACTCCACCCCTTCGACGAAGTAAGCCTCATCCGTCAGTTCAACTGGATAACGACCTGTGAGACGCTCAATGCGCTTGGCCAATCCATTTGTCTTGAATTTCGGAACGAAGAACGTGGCGTCAGCCAAATGCTTCTGAATAAAGAACTCATCCAGGTGGTCGTCGTGACCATGCGAAATAATGACATTAAGCTTGCTTGCTGGAAGAGCGAGTAATTTTTCAATTACTTTTGTCTTGGGTGAGGGGTTTTGAATCCAGCCACCAAACGCAGGTGAAATGTACCAGGGATCAGTAAGAAAAAAACTACCTTTCTCTTCCAGGAGCAATGAGGCGTGATTAACAAATTCTATATCCACCGACTGGACCCTTTACATTCATTAGTTAGATCGAAAACCAAACGGAAAATATAAGTTACATAATATCCTATTTTTATTTTGTGAGCAATCACCCGCGAAATATGGCAAATATGCCACTCTGCATGCATAACTACAACCTGCTAAAACATAATACTCCGTGGTCTTGGTTTTTTCGGATATTCGCACAGTGTAGTAATTTTTCCGCAGAACAGTTGTAATGTTGGAAGTGGTGTCAACTTACATCGTAGGTAACATGGTTTGCTTTCGCAGAGTTGGCCCGGCACAGACTTGCTGAACCTGATGCTTACTGAATTAACGGTGCAGAGGTAATGTTCCAGTCACCGGATTTGTTCAATGCAAATTGCGCGACTAATCAGCGAAGGGCTGGTCTCGATTATGCCCAATAGCACCACGTTGATGACACCGTTCGAGATCGAAGAATTCCCTGATTACATCTCCGCACTGGACCTGATTCAGCGTGCCGTCACAAGGCTGGCGGCGTTATCCCGATGAGTCCGAGCAGGTCGCGCATGAACACACCATGCTGTTTCAGCGTCGTTTCCGGGCTTACATGCAGCAGAACCTCACTGGCAGCCTGTCCGTGAGTTAGCTCGTCACCTGGTCGCGTTAGTATTTTTCCATTCTGCGGTCATCCTCTTAGAAAAGAATCGGTCTAAAAAGCCCGACCCGGACTGCGATCGGTTTGCTATTCTGAGGTTGTAGGTGAAGACGCAGACTGATGCGCAAAGGGATAGCGAGGAAGCGTGGGGCGCGCTCCCAAGGGTACACGGTTAGAAAGATCTCCGCGCTGAGATCCAGCCCTTATGCCGTGTGAGGCAGAACAGCCCATAGCAACAATTACTGTTCTGTGAGAGGCCCGATAAACCTTGTAAGCCAGAGACCAGCACTGGCCACCTACATCGATTCCATAAGCCCGCCTTGTGCGGGCTTTTTCGTGGGTACGCCACAGAGTCACGGATGTACACGGGCGGTGTAGGAGCTGGCGAAGCCTGCGATCTTTTGACGTTCGGCGTCAGTTGAATCGCTAAAGATCAAAAGATCGCAGCCTGCGGCAGCTCCTACGGATTGGCGTACGACTTTGACGCCTCGGATGGGGCATCGCGTTCCGACCATCTGACGTGAGCCGCAAATCCAGACTGATCCGAAGTAATCTCGGCGCGCAACGTGAGTTGCGGGATGTCGTACGCCCCGGCATTTTGCGGTCGGAAAGGAATCGGCGCGGTCTTCCAGAGATCATCAAGCCGTTGACCAAGCGCATCACAGGTCGTTGAAAATCTATCCTCATCCATGCGGCTGGTCCGATAGATCACGAACGGTGGCAGCACGTCGAAGCCGGGGTAAAACAGTACGCCATGCTGAATCGGGAATAACACATCATCGATGGGCCCATTGATGCCCCGCGGACTGTAATGCGACTCCCATCCGCCCGCGGTGACGATCAGCATCGCCCGTTTTCCCGCAAGCGTGCCTTCTCCATAACGATTGCCCCAGCGCGCATCGGAGTGTTCCCCCACGCCATAGGCAAAACCATAGGCATAGACGCGTTCCACCCAGCCTTTGAGGATCGCCGGCATCGAGAACCACCACAGCGGAAACTGCAGAATGACGGCATCGGCCCAGAGCAGTTTTTCCTGTTCGAGGGCGATGTCCTGGCTTTGCCGGCCTTCTTCAAACGCACGCTTGGAGTCCAGCGAAGGATTGAACCGTGAGTCGGCTGGCCGGCCGGGACTGTCATCGGCATCCAGCGAAGCTTTCCAGTTCATCGCGTATAGATCGGATACCCGCACCTGATGGCCGGCAGCCTCCAGGCGTTTGACGGCAAAGTCTTTGAGCGAACCATTCAATGATTTGGGTTCGGGATGGGCATAAACGAGCAGAACTTTCATGGCTGAGTCTCCAGTGTCAGGAGGCTGCAGAGTCGGGCTTTGCCCGGTATATTGGAAATGAATAACCAATATGCCAGGTATTACCATGAATAATCTGCGACGCCTGGACATCAACCTGTTGCTGACCCTTGATGTCTTGCTCTCGGAACACAACGTGACCCGTGCGGCGCAACGCCTGAATTTGTCTCAACCGTCGGTGAGTGTTCATCTCGCCAAATTGAGGGACATTTTCGGTGATCCGTTGTTATTGCCAGGGCCACGAGGCATGCGGCCCACGGCCAGGGCCGATGAGTTGCGCGAGCCGTTGCGCCAGGCACTGGAAGCTCTGGAACGCGCCGTGTCGCCCGCCAGCCCTTTCAACCCGGCCGAGGCACGGCAGACGTGGAATGTCATGGCGTCCGACTATGGTGAGACGACTATCGTTTTGCCTGCGTTAGCCGGGCTGCGTTCGTCAGCCCCTGATACGCGCCTGGCGGTGTTTGACCTGGTTCCGTCACAGATAGCCAGACAAGCGGAGCAGGGGGCAATCGATCTGGCATTTCATACCAGCGAGGACGCTCCCCTCGGCTTGCGGCGTCGCGCGTTGTTTACCGAGCAGTATGTTTTGGTGGGTCGTGCCGGCCATCCGCAGTTGAAAAAGCGACCGACACTTGAGCAGTTCTGCGAGCTCGACCACGTGATCGTGTCACGGGATGGTGGGGCGTTTCAGGGTGCCACCGACCAGGTGCTTTCGGCGGTGGGCATGACGCGCCGAGTGGTGCTTTCAGTTCCGCATTTCCTGTTTGTGCGGTCGGTAGTGGAGAGCACTGACATGGTGGCGATGCTGCCGTCGCGGCTGGTTGGCGATGCGGGGGCGTTGGAGGTGGTCGAGCCACCGCTTGATGTCCCGGGTTACGAGATGTCGATGCTCTGGCCCGAGCGTGTTCATCGCGATCCTGCGCATCAATGGTTGCGTGAGTTCATTGTGAGTGCCTTGTGAGGGGCATCAATTGACCACAATCCTGTGGGAGCGGGCTTGCCCGCGATGGCGGTTGCACATCCAGCATTGATGTCTCCTGACACACCGCCTTCGCGGGCAAGCCCGCTCCCACAGGTTCTGCGCTGCCATGCCGGTTGTGTTCATTCAGCTGTTTGGCTAATCTCGCACAAACACGCAAAAACAGGCATAACCATGCAAGCCGAGCATTCCACCGCCGAACTCCCGCAGCTGCGCCGTCAGAAAATCCTCTTGATTCTCGAACGCGACGGCAAGGTCATGGCCTCCGAACTGAGCCAGCATTTCGCCGTGTCTGAAGACACCATTCGCCGGGATCTGTCGGAGCTGGCCAGCGCCGGGCTGGTGCAGCGGGTACATGGCGGGGCGCTGCCGCGGCCCAAGGACACGGGCAAGGATTACTTCACCCGGGTCGGCGAAACCGATGAAGTGAAAACCCGACTGGCCCAACTCGCCGCACGCCGGGTCAAAAACGGCCAGATCGTGATTTTCGATTCCGGCAGCACCACGCTGCAGATCGCGCGTTCGCTGCCTGCTGACATCTCCATTACGGCCATCACCGCGTCGCCGATGATCGCGATCACCCTCGCCGAATACAAAGGCATCACGGTGATCGTCGCCGGTGGTCAGCTCAACCCCGTGACTATGTCTTCCAGCGGACATGAAACCCTGCGGCTGATCGAGGGCATCAAAGCCGACCTGGTGTTCACCGGGGTCTGCGCCATTCATCCGGAAGTCGGCATCAGCTCGCTGCATTTCGATGAGGTGCCGGTGAAGCAGGCGATGCTCTCCAGCGCTTCCCACGTGATCGCCGTCACCACCGCGGACAAACTGGGGGCGGTGGAGCCCTTCGTTGTTGCGCCTTGCAACCGTGTGCATACCCTGATCACCGAACGTCACGTGGCCTCGGGCAATGTCGAGGATTATCAAAAACTGGGGATCGAGGTGGTGCAGATAGACGCTTGAGCGTCATCGCCGTCAGCGGTGTATGAGTTACGCTGATAGCTACGACGGGAGGAATGCAGTCATGACTGAGCGCCATATGATCCACTCGGAAACGCTATCGAACGGATGCACGATCAAGGTTAAGGCCGAGATATTGAGAGACGGTTCGCTGGGGATGTTCATCGGAGTTTACTGGCCGGACGGCTCGGCCATCGTTGAGGACAACCACCCGTCGCCGCATCTGCTGGACATGGAAGCCGCGCTGGACTGGGCCATCGAAAAAGCCAAGACCATCGGTAACAGCCAAAGAACGCTGTAAGGCTTGGCGATAACTGAATCATTAAGCATCTGGAAGGTCGTATCTGCGGTTTGCACGCACTTCGAATGAATTCGTGGATAGCGTCAACTCATCCCCGCAGCTCTGACCTTTGCTTTTAGGATGTTCAAATGAAGCGCACCGCGATAATGACCCTGGCCATTGCAAGTACCCTCCTGTTGGGAGGCTGCTTTCCTCACTGGGAAGATGACGACAGGTACGATCGGGATCACCGTCGTGAATACCGTCGCGACCATGACCGAGGCTATGACCAACGTGATGGTCGAGGGTATGACCGCGATTACGACCGTCGTGATGACCGCCGTCGTTACCGCGATCGAGACCGCGACGACCGGGACGACGATTGATATTTGCCCCTCAGCCTTCAGAGCGCAGGGCACTGCCGCTCTGATCTGCCGTTAGTCATGCGAGGTGTCACCATGGAAATTCTGACTGGACGTTTCGCTCGACCCCTCAGTCAATGGCTGATCGCGGCGGGTATCGGCCTGACCGCCATAACGCTCGATGCACTGGCGCAAACCCCACCTCAAGCCACTCAGGAAATAAACAGCTTGCTGGACTTTGTCGAGCACAGTGAGTGCCGGTTTGTGCGTAATGGAAGCGAATACCCTGGCCCTGAGGCCCGGGTACATCTGCAGAAGAAGCTGACGTACCTCGAAGACCGGAACAAGGTAAACAGCGCCGAAGACTTCATCGAGCTGGCGGCCACCCAAAGCAGTATGAGTGGCCGTGCCTATGAAGTGCGCTGTCCGGCAGGCGTACAACCCGCCAGCCTCTGGCTGAAGACTGAACTACAGCGGCAACGGCAAAGTCATTAATCCCTTTTGATGGGCTAGCGCAGCAGATGCACCGCCAGCCCGATCAGCCCGCACCCCATCAGTACTTCGATCACACCCCGCTTGAAGCGGAACAAGGCAATGGCCGCGGCAATGGCGATCAGCGCTGATGGCCAGTCGAGTTGACCGCCGAAGCCGTTGGGCCACAGCACGTGGTAGCCGAAGAAACACGCCAGATTAAGGATCACGCCGACCACCGCCGCAGTTATCGCGGTCAGCGGCGCGGTGAGCCTGAGTTCGTTGTGCGTCGATTCCACCAACGGGCCGCCGGCGAGAATGAACAGGAACGAAGGCAGGAAGGTGAACCAGGTCACCAGCGTAGCGGCGAGGGCGCCGGCCAGGAACATGTGTTCGGGGCCGAACACCTGCTGAACATAGGCGCCGACAAAACCAACGAAAGCCACCACCATGATCAGCGGCCCGGGAGTCGTTTCGCCGAGCGCCAGGCCATCGATCATCTGCGTGGGTGTCAGCCAGCCATAGTGGCCGACAGCGCCCTGATACACATAAGGCAGCACGGCATACGCGCCGCCGAATGTCAGCAACGCTGCTTTGGTAAAGAACCAGGCCATCTGGGTCAGGGTGCCTTCCCAGCCGAACAGGGCGGTGAGAATCCCCATAGGCAACACCCACAACGCCGCGCCCACCAGCAATAAACGCAGCAATTTAAAACTTCTGAAACGGGCGTGTTCGGGAGGCGGGGTGTCGTCGTCGATCAAGGCCGGGCCGAAGGATTTTTTCGTCGCACTGTGGCCCCCGGTGCGGAACCTTTCAGGCGCCAGACGTCCGCCGACATAACCGATGATCGCAGCGCCCAACACAATCAACGGGAAGGGCACATTGAACGCGAAGATCGCTGTGAATGACGCTGCGGCGATTCCCCACAGCCAGTTGTTCTTCAACGCTCGCGAGCCGATTCGGTGGGCTGCCTGCACCACAATCGCGGTCACGGCAGGCTTGATCCCATAAAAAATCCCGGCCACCACCGGCACTTCGCCAAAAGCGATGTACACCCAGGACAACACGATCAGGATGAACAGCGAAGGCAGCACAAACAGCGCGCCGGCAATCACGCCGCCCCACGTCCGGTGCATCAGCCAGCCGATGTAGGTCGCCAGCTGCTGAGCCTCCGGCCCAGGCAGCAACATGCAGTAGTTGAGGGCGTGCAGAAAACGCCGTTCCGAGATCCAGCGTCGGCGCTCCACCAACTCTTGGTGCATGATCGAGATCTGTCCGGCCGGCCCGCCGAAACTGATGAAGCCGAGCTTCAGCCAGAACAGAAACGCTTCCCGCAGGCTGATGGCCGCAGGCTTCGACAGGTCCTGCTCGACGGTCGAAGAGGGGGCTTTATTCAAATCACGATTCCTTTTTCAACTGTCGAGTCAAGCCTTCACGGCGCACCAAACATCGCCGTCCAGTAAATGCCCGCATCGCTCTTCGGGTCCACCGCATAGGCCGCCCCCAGCTCGCGAAATTGCGGGTTCATCAGGTTGGCGCAATGGCCCGGGCTTGCCAGCCAGCCATCGACCACCTTGCGTGCGGTGTCCTGTCCGGCGGAGATGTTCTCTCCGACCTGCTGACCGGCGTAACCCGCCAGTTCAGCCCGATCGCCCGGCGTGCGCCCGTCGCGGTCCTTGTGATCGAAATAATTATTGTTGGCCATGGCCCGGCTGTGGGTCTCGGCCGCGGAACCCAGTGTGGCGTTCCAGGCCAGCGGCGTCGTGGCGGCAAAGGCTTGGGTGCCGCACTGGCGCGTCTGAGCGCGGGCGCTGTTCATCGCTTCGAGCAGTTTCTGTCCCTCCGCCTGCCAGTCGCCCAGACGCCCGGTCAATAGCGGACGCGCCAGCACGATGCGCCATTCACGGCCATCGCGGCTGACGCCGATGTCGACGAATTGCGGGTCCAGCACCACTTGGCAGAAGCTCTCTTGAATCGCCTTCATGGCGGCCGGCGCATCACGCGGGCCGGACAAACTGATCGCCTGCACATTGACCATCGGATAAGCCGCGCGGGCCAGTGCCTGCTGCAAGTCGCCGATGCTGTTGGCGGACAGGACCAGGCGCGGATCGCTCGCCAGCGGCGGCAATTCCGAAGACGCCTGGCCGCCGCAGCGCTGCGCCTGACTACGGTAAACGTTGATCGACTCAACCAGCTGCGTTTCATCGGCTGCCGAGGCGGCGACGCTGAACACCAGCCCGAATGACAACACGGCAAGATGCAAAACGGATGACAGGCTGCGCATGAAAATCTCCCTTGAACGGACTGCGTCCATGATGCGCGATTTCACCCCTGTGAATGCAATGCCTTTCGCCTCGATATGCAGATTATTGTCAGGCGGCTGGAATGACTTGCGACGACTACAATCACAGCAAGTCAGCGCTACAACATCGCCGTTTCATTGCTCAAGCCAGTGTCATCGGAAGGATCGTTCATGCGATTAAAATGGGTACTCACCTGCTTCGCAATCATCCTTCTGTGCGGCCAGGTGTTGGGCGCTGACCAAGAGAAAAAACAGGAAGTGGCCGAAGACAAGGCGCACGTCCTGGAGGAGAAAGCCGCCGAGAAGGACGGCGAACTTCCGGTGCCCAAGTCCGCGGTCATCACCCCGTCCGAAGCGCAGGCGGTCGATCCGGCAGGCGCAGCCCCTCTGGACGATGCAATCACCTGCCTTGCACGCAGCATCTATTGGGAAGCCAAAGGTGTGGCACCTGCCAACATGGAAGCCGTCGCCAGCGTGGTCATGAACCGGCTCGGCCATGGTGGGTTTCCCGATACGGTGTGCGCCGTGGTCAAGCAAGGTTCTGAAACGGGCTCCTGCCAGTTTTCGTGGTGGTGCGACGGACGTGCGGATCAGGTAAAGGAAGACGACGAATATGCCCTCTCCAAGGAAATCGCGCGCAAGGCGCTCAACAAGCAACTCAAGGACCGCACTCATGGTGCTTTGTATTTCCACGACAGAACGGTAAAGCCCGCCTGGGCAAAGAAATACACCAGGACGGCCGAGACCCGGAAGTTTCTTTTCTATAAGCCTGGTGGCGGGAAGGCGCAGTAGGTACGAATCGCTCGATGAGCATTGGAGGAGGGCGCTGCCGGTAGAATTTTACGGTTTTTTTACGGTGGATGTTCTTCCCCGCAACGATACTTGCCGCGTTTCTTGATCATCAATAAAGCCTGCGATCCTTCGTCCCCCGGCTGACTTGAGGTCAATTCCTTTTCCCTCCGTTTCAGAGAAGCTACCCGTGAGCGAAACAGCGATCCCTGCCCATGAAGAATCCCATTCCAGAACCTCGGGAGTGGGTTTGCTCGTCGCCGCGGTAGGCGTGGTTTATGGGGATATCGGCACCAGCCCGCTTTACACCCTCAAAGAAGTGTTCGCCGGTCACTACGGCGTCCAGGCCAATCACGACGGTGTACTGGGCGTTCTGTCGTTGATCTTCTGGTCACTGATCTGGGTCGTCTCGATCAAGTACGTGTTGTTTATCCTGCGCGCCGACAACCAGGGTGAGGGTGGGGTCATGGCCTTGACGGCGCTGGCGCGTCGGGCCGCCGCGCCCTTTCCCAAAATGAGCAGGGTCCTGGTATTGCTTGGCTTGTTTGGCGCGGCGCTTTTTTACGGCGACAGCATGATCACCCCGGCCATCTCGGTGCTCTCCGCGGTTGAAGGGCTACAACTTGCGTTCGATGACATCGAGCATTGGGTGGTGCCGTTGTCCGTTGTCGTCCTGGTGGCACTGTTCCTGATCCAGAAACATGGCACGGCGCGTATAGGGATTCTGTTCGGCCCGGTCATGGTGCTGTGGTTTGTGGTGTTGGGCGCACTCGGCATTTACGGCATCTTGCAACGGCCGGAAGTTCTGCAAGCGCTGAATCCTGCGTGGGCGGTGCAGTTTTTCGTGGTTCATCCGGGCATCGGCGTCGCCATCCTGGGCGCCGTCGTGTTGGCATTGACCGGCGCTGAAGCACTGTATGCCGATATGGGCCATTTTGGTCGCAAACCCATTGCTCGTGCCTGGTTCATCCTGGTGCTCCCCGGCCTGGTACTCAACTACTTTGGCCAGGGCGCGCTGATCCTCGGGAACCCTGAAGCGGTACGTAATCCGTTCTATCTATTGGCACCTGACTGGGCGCTGCTGCCGATGGTCGCGCTCTCGACACTGGCCACCATCATCGCCTCCCAAGCCGTGATTTCTGGTGCGTTCTCACTGACTCGCCAGGCCATTCAGCTGGGTTACGTGCCTCGTATGTTTATCCAGCACACCTCCAGTCAGGAGCAGGGGCAGATTTACATCGGCATGGTGAACTGGGCGCTGATGGTCGGCGTCGTGTTGCTGGTCATCGGCTTTGAATCGTCCAGTGCACTGGCGGCGGCTTATGGTGTGGCGGTGACGGGAACCATGCTGATTACCACCATACTGTCCTCGGCCGTTGTATTGCTGCTGTGGAAAACGCCTCGTTGGTTGGCGATTCCGATGTTATTGGGTTTTCTCGTAGTGGACAGCCTGTACTTCGCCGCCAACGCTCCGAAGATCTTCCAGGGCGGTGCGTTCCCGGTGATCGCCGGTATTGCCCTGTTCATTTTGATGACCACCTGGAAACGGGGCCGAAAGATCATTGTCGAGCGACTGGACGAAACCTCGCTGCCTCTGCCGTTGTTCATCAGCAGCATCGGCTCGCAGCCACCCCATCGTGTGCAGGGTACCGCGGTATTTCTGACGGCCAGGGCTGATGCGGTTCCGCATGCCCTCTTGCATAACCTGTTGCACAACCAGGTTCTGCACGAGCAGGTGGTGTTGCTCACTGTGGTGTCTGAAGACAGCCCGCGTGTGGCTGCGGATCGGCGGTTCGAGGTCGAGGCTTATGGTGAAGGGTTCTTTCGAGTGAGTCTGCACTTTGGTTTTATAGAGGAGCCTGACGTACCTCTGGCGTTGAGCCTTTGCCATTTGAAAGAGTTGGATTTCAGCCCAATGCGCACCACGTATTTCCTCAGCCGGGAGACTGTCATCCCGACCAAACGAATCGGCATGGCTCGTTGGCGCGAAAGCCTGTTCGCGTTTTTGCTGAAGAACGCCAACAGCAACCTCAAATACTTCAAGTTGCCGCTCAATCGTGTGATAGAGCTGGGCACGCAGGTTGAGATGTAGACGGCAACAGTCAGTCAAACACAATCCCTGTGGGAGCGGGCTTGCCCGCGATTACGGTGTATCAGGCAACATTAATGTTGGCTGACACTCCCTCTTCGCGAGCAAGCCCGCTCCCACAGGTTTTGCACCAGATTTTTAGCTTTGCAGCGCCACTCAGGCGCTTTGAGCCGGGCTCATGGCCGGGTAATCGATATACCCCTGAGCGCCCGGTGCGTAGAACGTGTCTTTGTCCGGCACATTAAGCTCGGCGCCTGTGCGAAAACGCTCGGGCAGGTCTGGGTTGGCGAGGAATGCGTTGCCAAACACCACCGCGTCGGCCTGGCCCTTAGCGAGCAGGGATTGGGCGGCGTTTTGGTCGAGCCCGCCACCGATCAGGTAGCTGCCATCGAACAGGGGACGCAACAAGGCGTGGTAGTCGACGCTGGCGCCGAAGAGGGCAACGTGCAAATAGGCGAGATTCAGCCCACGCAATTGCTCGACCAGATACGTGTAGGTTTCTTGCGGATTGGCATCGACGATGTCGTTGAAGTTCATTTCAGGGGAGAGCTTGATGCCAACGCGATCGCTGCCAATTTCCGTCGCTATGGCGTTCAACACCTCCAGTACAAAGCGAGCACGGTTTTCAGCCGATCCACCGTACTCATCCGTGCGCTGATTGCTGCCCGTCGAGAGAAACTGTTCAGGCAGATACCCCGAAGCGGCATGCAGCTCGACACCGTCGAAACCGGCCTCGATGGCCAGGCGTGCGGCCTGACGGTAGCCTTCGATGACCGCGGCAATCTCGACCACGCTCAGCGCCTGTGGGGTGACAAAGTCCTGAAGGCCTGTGGCTGTCCAGGTCTGACCGGCGGGTTTGATCGCGGAGGGGGCCTGTGGCAGGGCGCCGTCAGGCAACAGCGAAGGGTGCGATATGCGTCCGCAGTGCATCAGCTGCATGAAGATCCGCCCACCGCGAGCATGTACGGCTTCGGTCACTTGCTTCCAGGCGGTCACTTGCTCGGCGGTTTCGATACCGGGAGTGCGCACATAACCCTTGCCCAGAGCCGCAGGGAACACCCCTTCAGAGATGATCAACCCGGCACCGGCGCGCTGCGCGTAGTAGGTCGGCACCAGCTCGCTTGGCACCCCGAAATCATCGGAGCGCGAACGGGTCATCGGTGCCATGACCATGCGGTTGGACAATGTATGGCGACCGATCTGGACTTGAGAAAAAAGCGAATGCATTGCGGTACTCCTCAGTAAACGATGTGGCTATCATTGATCAATCCGAATCCGGGATAAACCGGGTAAAACTGAATTGACTGATCCACTGATGGAGCAATGACATTGGAGTTTCTCAACGACATGGCGTTGTTCGTCGAAGTCGTGAAGGCGCGCAGTTTTCGCCGGGCGGCGGAGGCGATGGGGATGCCGAATTCGACGCTGTCGCGCCGGATAAGTGGCCTCGAGAAGGAAATCGGGCTAAGGCTTTTGCATCGCACCACGCGAAAAATCGAGCTGACCGAGGCGGGGCAGTTGTACTTCGATCGCTGCAAACGCATCGTCGACGAAGCCCGGCTCGCGCACGAGCAGCTCGGCGAAATGCTGGCCCGGCCCAGCGGTGTACTGCGGGCTTCACTCCCGGTGGATTTCGCCAATATCTACCTGGCACCACTGATTGCGGAGTTTGCCCAGCTGTATCCCGGTATCAGCTTCGAGTTGGATCTGACCCCACGTCAGGTCGATCTGGTGAGTGAGCCGGTTGATGTGGTCATTCGCATGGGCGAGCCCGCGAGTTCGAACCTGATTGCCCGCAAGCTCGCCAGTTTGCGCCGCTGCCTGTATGCCTCACCCCGTTATCTTGAACTGCACGGTGATCCGATTCATCCCTCGGACCTGACCAACCACGAATGCCTGCGTATGCGCGGCACGCGCGCCGACCGCTGGATACTCTCCGGCAGTGAAGCGGAGGTGGAGGTTGAGGTTGGCGGTCGATTCGAACTCAACAGCGTGGGAATGATTCGACGACTGGCGACGCTGGATGTGGGGATTGCATTATTGGGGGAGGGTATCGTTGCGCAAGACGTCGCCGATGGCACACTGCGCAGAGTCTTGCCGCAGTGGCAGGCTTCACCCGTTTCGGTTTACGCCCTCACCGAGACACGGCTGTTGCCGGCTAAAACCCAGCGGTTTATCGAGTTTCTGCGTGAACGGCTTGAGGATGCCTAGTCTTCCAGGGGTGTTCATGGAGTGGGCTCTTTCTCTACTCTATGCAGTCAACGAGCAACCGCTATTAAAAACCATTTTGAGATAAGTGATGTCTTTGAGCCCAACATCAAGTCACCCATCAGCCGCCGGCGGTAATAGCATGATCGAGGTCACCGAGGTTTCCATAGCCCAACTGCGTGCTGCGCTTGAGTCGGGCCAGACGACGGCGGTTGAGCTTGTCCAGGCCTATCTCGCCAGGATCGATGCCTACGACGGCCCCGACACGCCCACCGCGCTCAACGCGGTGGTGGTTCGCAACCCCGATGCGCTCAAGGAAGCGCAGGCGTCCGATGCCCGTCGGGCCAAGGGTGAGACGCTGGGTCCGCTCGATGGCATTCCCTATACGGCCAAGGACAGTTATCTGGTGAAGGGGCTCACCGCAGCCTCTGGAAGTCCCGCCTTCGCCAACCTGATTGCTTATCGCGATGCGTTCACCATCGAACGGCTTCGTGCCGCTGGCGCGATTTGCCTGGGCAAAACCAACATGCCGCCCATGGCCAACGGCGGTATGCAGCGTGGGGTCTATGGCCGTGCCGAGAGCCCGTACAACGCTGACTATCTCACCGCACCCTTCGCATCGGGCTCATCGAACGGCGCCGGTACCGCAACCGCCGCCAGTTTCGCGGCATTCGGCCTCGCCGAAGAAACCTGGTCGAGCGGCCGGGGGCCTGCCTCGAACAATGGTTTGTGTGCCTACACGCCTTCGCGCGGGGTGATCTCGGTGCGCGGGAACTGGCCGTTGACGCCGACCATGGACGTAGTCGTGCCGTTTGCCAGGACAATGGCAGACCTGCTCGAAGTGCTCGACGTGGTGGTGGCGGATGATCCCGACACACGGGGCGATCTGTGGCGGATGCAACCTTGGGTGCCCATTCCGAGTGTCGCCTCGGTGCGTCCCGCTTCGTATCGGTCGCTTGCCGCGAATACCGATGCCCTCGCCGGAAAGCGCTTCGGCGTTCCTCGTATGTACATCAACGCGGATCCCGAGGCGGGCACGAGTGACGCGCCTGGCATCGGCGGTCCGACAGGCCAGCGAATCAACACCCGTGCCTCCGTGATCGGCCTTTGGGAGGAGGCTCGCAAAGCACTTGAAGCCTTTGGTGCCGAAGTGATCGAAGTCGATTTCCCGCTGGTCTCCAATTGCGAGGGCGATCGTCCTGGTGCACCGACGGTGTTCAACCGCGGCCTGGTTTCCAAAGAGTTCCTTCACCATGAGTTGTGGGACCTGACGGCTTGGGCGCTCGACGATTTTCTGCAGGCCAATGGCGATCCAACACTCAATCGCCTGGTCGACGTGAATGGGCCGCTGATTTTTCCGCACGACCCAGGAACGCTGCCCAACCGTGAGGACGACCTTGCCGCGGGCATGGACGAGTACGTGCGGATGGCCGAGCGCGGCATCACCCCTTGGGATCAGATCACCACAGTGCCGGCCGGACTACGCGGCCTTGAGCAGACGCGCCGACTCGATCTTGAGGACTGGATGGATCGGTTGGGGCTCGACGCGGTGATCTTCCCGACGGTGGCCGACGTCGGGCCGGCGAATGCCGATGTCGATCCGAAGTCTGCGGACATCGCGTGGAGTAACGGTGTCTGGGTCGCCAACGGCAATCTCGCCATCCGCCACTTGGGTGTCCCTACGGTCACGGTGCCGATGGGCGTCATGCCGGACATCGGCATGCCCGTCGGGTTGACCTTCGCCGGTCGTGCCTATGACGATTCGACGCTGCTTCGCTTGGCTTCGGCGTTTGAGTCGACGGAGACGAAGCGATTGATTCCGCCTCGAACCCCACCCTTGTCGGGTGGCCAAAAATAAGAAGGGCGGGCCAGAGTGATCTGGCCGTACTCAACACTGCAGCCCACAAAAATAACCTGAGTTCCCATACTTGAGCCCGGTCTGGAGCTTTGCATGAAAGTTGGCGTGATCTCCGATACCCATGGCTTACTGCGCGCCGAAGCCCTTGCTGCCCTGGAGGGTTGTGAACGGATCATTCACGCCGGCGACATCGGCAAGCTCGAAATCCTTGATCAACTGGCGTCCATTGCCCCGCTGCACGTAGTACGCGGGAACAATGATCTGGACGCCCCTTGGGCAGAAAATATCGCCGACCGACTATGTTTCGACCTGAATGGATGGCAGACCTTACTGGTTCATGACATTGCCGATGTCCCTGCCGTGCTTGATGCAGACATAAGGCTGGTGATCACCGGCCATTCGCATAAGCCACGCATGGAATGGCGCGGCGAACGGCTATACCTCAACCCGGGCAGCGCTGGCCGGCGGCGCTTCAAACTACCGGTGACGCTGGCTCTACTTGAGGTGCTTACGTGCTCGATTGAGCCGCGCCTGGTTTCGCTACTGGAATGACATTCCTTGGATGGTCTTGGTAAGGCATGCGGATTCAGTTCTTCTATGGATATCGGAGACCTTCATTCATCCATTGCTCCTTCTTGCTCTGCCTCTACCTTGTTTTTAGGTTGATAGAGTCCTGGCGCGCCTGTATATCCGGTACGTGACGCGGCATTGCCAGTCGCTCCCTGTAACTTTGCATTTTCGGCTTTTAACCATTCGTCCATTGCTCTTTCTTGCTCTGATACCTTATTTTGAATTTGATAGAGTCCTGGCGCGGCTGTATACCCGGTACGTGAAGCGGTATTGTCAGTCGATCCCTGTAATTTTGCCTTTTCCGCTTTTAACCGTTCGTCCATTGCTCTTTCTTGCTCTGCTGATACCTTGTTTTGAGGTTGATAGGGTCCTTGGGTGGCTATAGGTCCACTGCCGTCATAACTGGGCTCGTAGTTTTTAACGGTGCCATCCTTCAAATGCTCCGTTGAACTAGCAATTTCTCTTGAATTTCTATCGTCTTTTTTAGTTTCAGTCGCAGCCTGGCTTGAGTTCTGACTGACAGAGTTTTCACTAGAATTAACGGTGTTTGCGATGGGTGTATCACTGGCCGTGTTAGATTTCAGGGGAGGGGTGGCGGGAGCAGAGACGGTGTCTACTCTAACTTTGGATTTATTTTTCTTTCCCGATTTATTACTGTTTTTTTGCATTTTCTTAGTCGTTGAAAAAGCAGAGTTTAGTTCTTTTTTATTCTTGTGAATAAGATTGTCAATCGGAACGTAGCTAATAAGTTGGTTGGGTCTTTTTCTAATATTTGAATTATAAAACTTCACTTGTCTCTGTGTTAGCTGAATATTAGCAATGGCCGGCAATCGAATGAGGCCAACAATCGCCTCGCGAGCAATAGCATAGGTGAGTTGATCAAAGCTGTAAAAAGAACTATTACTGGATTTTGGTATGGTAGGGGACAGTGCCATTATTTCAATGGCGCTCTCATGCATGGAGAGTATTTTTCCTGCCACTAAATCTTTATAGGTGTAAACAACATTGCACTTCGATCGAGTTCCACTCCAAGCGTTGCTTATCGACACTGAAGATACTTCTGTGCTTATTTCAATGCGGCCACTGTAATTTCCAAATTCGATAAAGCGATCGCTGTCATGGATTTCTTTCTGGGTCGCATTCTTGATGGCGCTTCCCCAGTTCGAAACTTGCAATTCGCCTGAAAAGGTATTGTCTATATCTACATTTCCTTTGGTTTTTATTTCTGCAGGAAGCACAATAGTATCTACATTGTATGCAAGGTCATAATAGTCAATGTCAGGAACAATGCTCTTGTTTCTTTCGCTTGAGATTTCTGAGTAATTTCTTATGTCGGCACAACTCGTCATTACGAAAAAGCTAAAAGCCAGCACGAGTAAGGCCGTCCTTTTTTTTATCGACATGTTACTCTCCTATGATTGTTGATTAAGGGCTTGCTTTTTCGCTGACGCATAACAGTGATTAGACCGAGTTCGGCGATAACGAAATAATAGAGGTCTCTAGATAACCCTGCGCTACCCATTCCGACTTTTTTTTAAAAGTTCATATAAATCATAGACCTATATTGCACGCCCAACTCCTCAGCTGTAATCGCGCGACTTCTTTTTTTTGGCGCCAATATAACTAGCCGATGACAGAACGCGATCAATAGGGGTCGAGGAGGCTGAATGTAACCCTTGGCTTTGGGAGGTCGCTTTTGGCCCAGGCCGAGAAAATATCGCCGACCGACTATGTTTCGACATGACCTTGCCGATGTCCCTGCCGTGCTTGATGCAGACATAAGGCTGGTGATCACCGGCCATTCGCATAAGCCACGCATAGAATGGCGCGGCGAACGGCTATACCTCAACCCGGGCAGCGCTGGCCGGCGGCGCTTCAAACTACCGGTGACGCTGGCTCTACTTGAGGTGCTTACGTTATCGATTGAGCCGCGCCTGGTTTCGCTACTGAAATGACATTCCTTGGATGGTCTTGGTAAGGCAAGCATCTCCCCCGTAGGTAGCTTTGCAACGGAAGCGTTAACGACCAGACCTGTTGTGTATCACTCGGCTAGACCTAAAGCGAGGGGCCAGCCTGCTGAACGATTTAGCCAACCTGTTGCGTCCACCGGTTGAATCACAACTCAAGGCTGACAGTGGTGATAGGCAGAAATCGGCCAATACGGACATTGGACGGGAGAACCGCAAGCTATGCGTGACCGCTACTAGCTGGAGCGCCCCAGTAAAACGCACCCAAATGCGCCAAGTCCGCTAAACCGCCCCAAGGGCAGGCGCAACACCGTCTAATCTGAGGAGAGCACGACCACAACCACGCTTCTAGTCTCTTGATACAGGAAATGGGATGACCGGAAAAACAGCGCGCCAATGCTGAGCTGATTAACGTGAGCCCTAACCCGGTGGTGCAGGGAACGCGCAACGATAAAGCCGCACAGAAGTAGAAATGGAAACATATGAAAATTAATTCAATACATAACAGTCAAATTGTTGCTGAAAGGGGGCTGGGTCGGTCGCGTCGAGTTTATTCCTTTATTAGAAAGGGCAATTCGAATATACATTATGAAATTTTAGTAAACCTATTTTTTGTGATTTCCATATTTCTCTGCGGAGCTTTTTGTCCTGGCTACTCAAGCGCTGTAGAAGTCAATGACAAAGCCAAAAAAGATAATGATTCATGCGCACTCCCTGAAGATATTTCAAGATTGGAACAATATTTGTCCAGCCATATTTGGAGTGGTCTATCGCTCTCCTCCATAGAAAAGTTGCGCCATGAGTTTTCTGTGATTAGAGACGATACTATTACGGATATTTTTTACTCTAAAGATAAGAAGGTGAGACTCATTGGCCTGTCGAAAAAGTGCACTGCGCCAGACGGCGTTAAGTTTGAATGGAAAATAGCTGCAGCGGTTGACATGAGGGGGCGCGCAATACTTCACCAGCTATTCTTGATTTATGCATTTGACGATATTTTCAATGGGCGACGGAAATTTTCATTTGAACACTTTCGCGGGAGCAACAAGGAATACTCAAAATTAATATCCAATGAAACTGTTGGCATTCTCAATGCTGCCCAAACAGCTGAATACATGGAAAAGTTAGGCGCTGTACCAATGGAAGTCAGAGGCAATGACGGCTCAACTAATGAATTCGTTTACAAAATAGACCCGGAAAAGGATATGGCCTCTAGAATTGCGGTATGGAACTTCAGCAAGAGAATCACAGTAAGGTACGACGCAGGTCGAATGATTAATGAAGTGGTCGTTAGGGGGATTGAATAGGCTGATGAGGACGTTGGCTCCCTGTTCAGGAGGTGCCGAAAGTACACCTTGGCGAGCGGCTGCTTTGGACTGCAGCCCTTCGTGACGGACAGAAAACGGCCATTAGCGGACGTTCGGCCTACATCCGCTTTCTATGCAAACTTGCCATTCGCTACGAGCTTGTGGCGAAGTAAGCATTGTTTCAATTGAAGGAACCATTTCTCGTTACTGCTCAAGCATCAAGCTACGCTAAATTATCATCGGCTTTTCTACAGGTGCGACTTCCGGTTGAAACTGCTCCTGTGTGTGCCTGTTGTGCGGTGGCGGCTCCTCTGGTTCAGGCGCTGGAGTCTGATACTTGGCGGCATGCTCGTCATCTACTGACATTTTTTTAGTGCGCTTATTTGATTGTTATGGTGACTTTGCCTTTTGATCTGCCCTGCTCGACGTACCGCAACGCTTCTGCAGTCGATTCAAAAGGGAAGGAACGATCGATGACCGGTTTGATGACGCCAGCCTCGATAAGCGAGGTGATTTTTTGCAGTTGTATCCCGTCGGCACGCATAAACAAAAATGCATAGCTCACCCCATGTTTGCGGGCTTTTCTGCGAATACCGCTGCTCAGCAGGCGCATGACTTGCCCCAGCACCCAAGGCAAGCCTTGCTCTTGGGCAAATTGCGCGGTCGGCGGCCCCGAAAGGGAAATGAGCTGTCCGCCAGGCTTGAGAACCTTGACCGATTTCTCCAGTACATCGGCGCCGAGGCTGTTCAACACCACGTCGAAATCGCGCAACTCGTTTGCAAAATCCTGTTGTTTATAATCGATGACCACATCCGCCCCGAGCGCCTTCACCCATTCGACATTCGCCGTACTGGTGGTCGTCGCAACGAAGGCGCCGAGGTGTTTGGCGAGCTGGATGGCAAACGTGCCGACACCGCCGGATCCGGCATGAATCAACACCTTCTGACCTTTTTTCACCTGGGCGGTCTCAACCAGCGCCTGCCAGGCCGTCAAGACGGCCAAGGGGACGGACGCCGCTTCGGCCATGTCAAGGTTCGAGGGTTTCAGCGCGAGCGCGTTTTCGTTCACGGCGATCAGTTCGGCAAACGTCCCGATCCGATCCTCGGGAGGGCGTGCATAGACTTCGTCTCCTGGATTGAATCGCTTCACCGCCGAGCCCGTGCGAACGACCACACCCGCCAGGTCATTGCCCAATATCAATGGAAATGTATAGGGCAGGATCAGTTTGAATTCCCCGGTTCTGATCTTCGGGTCCAACGGGTTCACGCTCGTTGCATGCACCTGGATCAGAACGTCATGCACACCGACCGCAGGGTCGGGCACTTCGCCAATCATTCCGTTCTGCTTGCCGTAGCGGTCGATAAAAAATGCCTTCATGTTGCAGCTGCTCTTGTCGGTGGAATGAGAATGGGGCGCGGCCCCGGCAACGTTGATGCGATGAGACGTTCAGGCTGTCAGGCGTCGAGGAACGCCAAAGCCTTGGCCACGAAATCGGTAGGGTGCTGGAAAATGCTGCCGTGCCCGGCGTCCTGGTAAATGATCAGTTGCGCGTTGGGGATTCGCTTCGCCAGCTCACGCGAGTTGACCGTGGGCACCATGATGTCGTTGTCCCCGTTGGCTATCAGCGTCGGCATACGCAGGCGACCGAGTTCTTGCGGCGCCTGCTTGCCCCACGCAGTAATGGCTTTCAATTGCCGTAAAAACGCGCGGGGTGTCGGGCCTTTGTCCCGGTCTTGCCTGCGCTCTTTCAATCGTTGCAAATACTCGGACGCGGCGCGTTGTCCGTTGGCCGTGGTGGTAAAGAACAGGTAGAACTTGGGATCTCGTAGCGTCAGCAGACCCTTGATCATTAACGGCCAGGTCACCGAGCCGACGTTGTCGATGCCTGTGCCGCCGGCCGGTCCGGTTCCGGTGAGGATCAGCCTGCGCACGCGTTCGGGAGCTTTCAGGGCGATGTCTTGAGCGACGAAGCCGCCGAGTGAAAAGCCGAGCAAGTCAACCTTGTCAAAACCCAGCGCACGGATCAGGCCGATTGCATCGTCAGCCATCTCACCGACGGTCAATGGCGCGGCGCCGCCCGAGCCACCAATACCGCGGTAATCAGTCGTGATGACACGCCGGGTTTTTGCCAGACCGTCGATGATCCTGGGGTCAAAGTTATCCAACACTGCCCCCCAATGGTTGAACATGACCAGCGGGACCTCCGTCCTGGGTCCCAGGTCACGATAGGCGAAGGGTATCCCGCCAATCAGAACCGACTGGTTCGTCGCGTTGATAAATGACGACTGCGAACCCGGGTGATTGCTTGTAGCCATAAGGGTCATGTTTACTCCGTCCGATTGCGGGGCGAGGCCGAGCTGCTCGACAGGGTTCAGACTTGAGTCAAATAGCGTTGCGCCACGGCGGACTGCCTGATCTGCGACAAAAGACCCTGACGCGCGGTTTGCAAGGCATCCCAGCGCTCGCCTTCATGCAGCGGAGGAATGGTCACCGGTTCGCGACGGTCGAAACCAACCAGTGCGGCATCAACCAGGTCACCCACTTCCATGATGTCGCTCAAGGTGTTGATGTCGATACCGGCGCGATCCCAAATTTCCGTGCGGGTGGCGGCGGGCAGTACGGCTTGCACATAAACACCCTGAGGCGAAAGTTCCAGGCTCAGGCCTTGGGAAAGGAATAGCACAAACGCCTTGGTCGCCCCATAGACCGACATGCCGAACTCAGGTGCCAGACCCACCACCGAACCGATGTTGATGATCGCGCCTTCACCTGCTTTGGCCAGGCGTGGCGCGATGGCGCTGGCGAGCCGCACCAGCGCGGTGGTGTTGAGGGCCACCAGTTGCGCAACGCTGTCGGTGCTTTGCTCGATAAAGTTGCCGGACTGTGCGGCGCCGGCATTGTTGAGGAGGATGCCGATGCGCGCGTCATCCCGCAGGCGCGCTTCGACAGTGTGCAGGTCGCTGAGTTGAGTCAGGTCGGCCTGAAGCACTTCAATGGTGACGTTGTGTTCGCCGCGCAACTTTGCGGCGAGCGTTTCCAGGCGCGAGTGGTCGCGGGCGACCAACACCAGATCATGCCCACGTTGGGCGAAACGCTCGGCGTAAACCGCGCCGATGCCAGTGGAAGCGCCAGTGATGAGAACGGTAGGGCGAGTAGTCATGATGTCAGCTCTTTTTTCGGGAACATAATGGGGATGGATGCACGATCAAAATCAGGCTCGATCAGCCAGCACCTGGTTCGCGGCAACGCTTGATTCGGCAAGCGTCGGGTAGTCGATGTATCCCGCCGCACCGCCGCCGTAGAGTGTGGAGGGGTCGAAGGCGGACAGTGGCGCACCGGTCTTGAGCCGCTCCACCAGATCAGGGTTGCCAATAAAAGGGCGGCCAAAGGCGATCAGGTCGGCCTTGTCATGCGCAAGGCGTGCCGTGGCCAGGTCCAGGTCATAGCCGTTGTTGGCGATGTAGGTGTTCTTGAAGCGCTGGCGCAAGGCGTCGAAATCAAAGGGCGCCACGTCGCGAGGTCCACCGGTCGCGCCTTCGACGACGTGCAGATAAACGATGTCCAGAGCATTGAGTTGGTCGACGATGTAATCGAACTGAGCCTGTGGATCACTGCTCGATACACCATTGGCCGGCGAGACAGGCGAAAGGCGAATGCCCGTGCGATCAGCACCAATCTCGGCGGCCACCGCGGCCGTCACTTCCAGCAGCAGGCGCGCACGGTTTGCGATCGAGCCGCCGTAGGCATCAGTACGCAGGTTGGCGCCGTCTTTGATGAACTGATCCAGCAAATAGCCGTTTGCACCGTGGATTTCCACGCCGTCGAAGCCTGCCGCAATGGCGTTTGCCGCCGCTTGGCGGAAATCGTTGACGATGCCCGGCAGTTCGTCAGTCTCCAGCGCTCGCGGCTCGGAAACGTCCTCGAAGCGATTGTTGACGAACACCTTGGTCGCGGGACGAAGCGCGGAAGGGGCTACCGGTGCCGCGCCTTGCTGTTGCAGATCGACGTGGGAAACACGGCCCACATGCCACAGCTGCAGGAAAATTCTCCCGCCCTTGGCGTGCACGGCATCGGTCACCTTGCGCCATCCCTCTATCTGCGGCTGCGTGTAAATGCCCGGGGTATCCTGATAGCCCTGTCCCTGCTGCGAGATCTGCGAGGCTTCGGAAATCAGCAAGCCCGCGCTGGCTCGCTGGCTGTAATAGGCAGCAGCAAACTCACTCGGCACAAAGCCTTTGCCGGCGCGATTGCGCGTCAGTGGGGCGAGAACCACGCGGTTCGACAGCGTCAGGGCGCCAAACGTGTAAGGGGTAAACAGATTCAGGTCGCTCATGGGTGTTTGTTCCGTGCCCGTTGGTAAAAGGTCATATTGCTTGCGATTAGGATGATGATCGAAATCTAAACTGTCAACGGTTTTGATTATGTTCAACATCTATGTATCATCAACCGATGAATTTCAGCGGTAGCGAGGTATCGAACATGCGAGTGTCCAAGGCCCAGGCCCAGGCAAATCGGGAGCACATCGTCGAAACGGCCTCAGTCGTGTTTCGCGAGCGCGGTTTTGACGGTGTCGGCGTGGCCGACCTGATGGCCGCCGCCGGTTTCACCCATGGCGGTTTCTACAAACATTTCGGTTCGAAGGCTGACCTGATGGCCGAAGCCTCGGCCAATAGTCTTGCGCAGTCACTGGCCAGCGCCGAAGCATTGAGCGTGAAGGATTTCATCGATGTGTATGTGTCCAGGGATCATCGCGACGGGCGCGCCACGGGTTGCACCATGGCGGCGTTGTGCGGTGACGCGGCGCGTCAGTCGGGCGATTTGAAGTCGGCATTCGCTGAAGGCATCGAGCGCACGTTGCAAACGCTCGGCGAAAAATACCCGACCGGACCGGATGCGGCGCCGGGTGAGGCGAGGGTGAAAATGATCGACCTGCTGGCGCGAGCGGTCGGCGCGATCATGTTATCGCGCGCCTGTCCTGACGACTCGGCGCTGGCCGATGAAATACTGGCGGTGTGTCACGCGCAAATGACCGCATCTTTATCTATTCAATCGTAGATTCAGTCGTAGAGGGGATAGATGGATGTCGCACAAAGCGTGCTGACGCGCTTTCATTTCGTCGTTGGACGACATGCATGAGTGTCCGCTCAGGGTCAAAAGCTGCTTGCTCCACTATCGCAGCGGAACATACACATCAGTTTGCCATTGATCCTGCGGTGTTTCGGGATAGACGCTCAGGTAATGAAAGAACAGTGGCTGGTCACGAAGTTCCTCTCCACTGGCAGGAAGCCAATCGCGGTAAATCGGATAGATCGATTCGCCGATGTGATCCGGTGACCCTGCGTGTCGCACCACGACGCAGCGACCGCCAGGAATGACGATCTCGTGCACGCCGAACTCATTCGGCGCCACGGCCTCGTGAATCTCGCCGCAAATGGCGAAGCGCAATGCGTGTGGAGGTGTCGTATCGGGGTTGCCATAGGGAATGCCAAAGGTGCGACTCGATCCCACCGGCGACTGTCCGCTCTGCATACGCCACTCGATGAACTTGCGCACGCTCTCATTGACGAGCCCGGCGGGTCCGCAGTGCTCAAGCGTTGCTACCCTGACTTCAGGGAATTCCACGATTCGTACTTGCATGATGATAGTCCTGGAAAAATGAGGGATTGCGAATACCGCATTCCAGACCTGCCAGTTCGGTTCCTTCCTGAATGCACTCGGCGTCATACCGAACGCCCGCCTGAACGCCCTGCAAAATGCCTCGGGACTTTCAAAGCCGGCACCGAGTGCGGCGTTCAGTACCGAGTGATCAGCGAGGGCGGTCAGGCGATGTGCCGCGCGTCGTAGCCGCATCAGTTGCACATAACGTGAGACAGGCACTCCTACGAACGCGGTGAATTGTCGATGGAAGTGAAACGCCGAAAAGTTCGCCACATGGCTCAACGTCTTCACCGACAGATCACCTTCGAGATGGGCATCAATGTAGGCGAGTACGGCGTTGAAGCGTTTTGTGTAAGCGAAGTGGGTCGGCATGTCAGACACTGGGAAAAGGCTCCTGGAAGTACGGTCGTCAATAGAGTCGACTATAGCGGCGTGAACGCGCCTAGCCGCGTTTGCTCAAGGCACGTTTTGGGTTGGCCAATGCGATTATTTCCAAAAATCTGACAGCGCTTGGTTAATTCAGCAGACGCAAAATTGTGTAGAAGTGCGATTTTCGTTCCGGTTTTGCCTGTCAAACCTGCTTTAAAGCGTTTTTACACAGCCAGGGCCGAAAGCAGACGCCCGTTACCTCGCCTACGCTAGGAAGGAACAAAAGGGTGAAGGCGTAGCCACATCCGGCTTACTGACACACGTTCGCCACGCAAAGGAAGCGATGAATATTTTTGTGATGCTCCAGCCGCTGTTCGACATGCTGATGTGGCTGCTGCCATTGTTGGTCCTGGCCATCATCATCAAGACGCCCTGGTTCAAGGGCTGGTTCGGTGAGTTGCTGGTGCGGGCATTTGCCCACTATGGGCTGGATGGCCAGGTCTACCGCCGGTTGCACAACGTCACACTGGATACGCCCGATGGCACTACCCAGATCGATCATGTGTTTTTGTCGCCTTTTGGCATTTTCGTGCTGGAGACCAAAAACATGGGCGGCTGGATCTTTGGAGGTGAGCGCCAGGCCCAGTGGACACAGCAGATCTTCCGGCATCGCTTCAGGTTCCAGAACCCGCTGCGGCAGAATTACAAACACTTGAAGGCACTAGAAGCGCTGCTCAGCGTTCCGCCCGAGCACATCCATTCTGTAATCGCCTTCGTCGGCGGCAGCAGCTTCAAGACCGTCATGCCGGACAATGTCACCCAAGGCGTCAGCTGCATCCGCTATATCAAGTCCTTTCAGCAGCCTGTATTTAACGACGCGCAGGTGAGTGTAATGGTGAAGGCGCTGGAGAGCGGGAAGAGGGACAGTACGTTCACTACCCACTACGAGCATGTACAACGCCTGAAACAGCGAAACGACCCTTTCGCGAAACGCAGTTGCCCGCGTTGTGGAAGCGCTTTCGAAATTCGTATCCGTAAGACAGGCGATAGAGCAGGCGAGCGATTCTGGGGCTGCAGCGCCTACCCCAAATGTCGAGCGAAACAGGATTTGGATTAGTCCTCCAGGCACTTCGTCCTTTGAAGCCGCGAATGAAAGCAACTGACTAGTCATCCGTTCCCGGCAAAAACGGCCGCTCATGAGTTTTCTAGTCCAGCGCCTGGCTTCAGCACTGGCCACATTCGACGGGTCTCAGCGCTGGTTAACGCTTCAGAGCCGCTTCGATCGCCGCGATGTCGATCTTTCTCATCCCCATCATGGCGTCGAACGCGCGCTTGGCCGCCGCTCGATCAGGATCGGTTATCGCAGCTGTCAGAACGCGTGGTGTGATCTGCCACGACAGTCCCCACTTGTCCTTGCACCAGCCGCAGGCACTTTCCTGGCCGCCATTTCCGACAATCGCGTTCCACAAGCGGTCCGTTTCGGCTTGGTCGTCGGTCGCAACCTGGAACGAGAAAGCCTCGTTGTGCTTGAACGCCGAACCCCCGTTCAGCCCGAGACAAGGGATGCCCATCACCGTGAACTCGACCGTCAAGACATCGCCCTGTTTGCCCGCCGGATAGTCGCCAGGCGCGCGAAGGACAGCGCCCACAGTGCTGTCCGGAAACGTCTCGGCATAGAACTTCGCAGCGTCCAGCGCGGTGCCGTCGTACCAGAGACAAATCGTGTTTTTGCTGATCATCTTGGTTCTCCAAAATGGGGACTGATGCGTGCGTTCTAGTAGCGTAGGTAACCGGACAATTTTGGCAACTTGCGTACCTTGAGGAGGGCGCGCACTTAGATGACCGGATGCGTACGCCGACGTCACTAACGGCAGCGGCTTTAACAACAGGCCACCTTGCTTATGGCCCCAGGGTAGCTTTAATAAATGGTGATCGCCCTTAGCAACATTTGTTCCGTTCGAAAGGAGCAGAAAATGTACAAATTAAGAGTCTTTGTGGCGTCAAGCGCGTTCACACTCGCTGCATTCATGACGTTACCTGTGTCGGGCGCTGAGCAACCGATGGCGGGCCACATATCAGTTCTACCCTCCGATCTCAAATGGTCTGATGCGCCATCGGTCGCGCCTGGCGCCCAAATCGTAGTCATTGAAGGCGACCTGAAAACTGCAGATCCGTTTACCTTTCGGCTCAAGCTACCTGCAAACTCTAAAATAGGTGTCCACACTCACCCGGTAGTGGAACGTGTCACCGTAATTTCCGGCACTTTTCACCTGGGAGTCGGCGACAAATTTGACCCCGCCAAAGCCAGGGCCTACACGCCGGGCGGCATCACGATCATGCCTGTTGGTATGCCGATGTATGTATTCACCCAAGAAGAAACTGTCGTGCAGATCCATGGGACCGGCCCGTGGGGTATCAATTTTCTCAATCCCGCGGATGACCCAAGGAAGAAGTGACCTATCTACCTGACATTCCCACCATCACGCAGGCGCATGGGTGAGTACATGCGCCAGCCCAGCGACCAATCTGATTTATTCCCTGACTGCACGCATTGAATGAAATCAATGCTGGTTCTCTTGAGTTCGGTTGCAACACGAAGCGGACGTTCCCGGGGGCCCGCTAATGGCCGAAAACTAACGGGCATCCGGTCAGCCCGAATCAGTCCGCTAAACGGAGCCAAGGGCAGGCGCAGCACCGTCTAATCTGAGTAGTACGCGAGCACAAACATGCCTCACGCCTCTTGCTACAGGGGAAACGGGATGACCGGAACAACAGCGTGCCAATGCTCGTCATGGGTCCTACTCTCCCTGCTAGCCATCAACCTGGTGCTGAGTGGATGTTCAGGCAAAGCTGCCACGGCCCGCTATTCGGCCTCAAACATAGGCTCAAACTGCTATGCAAAAGCGCTACCCACTGCTGGCGAGGGTGGCCTGGCTTGGGGCTCCACCTTGAACATGGCTCGCGCAAAATCCCTGGCTAACTGCATACGCTATGCCGGCCGATCCGGTGGCACGCCGGATACCTGCGAAGTGGTGTTGGCGGAGTGCAAAAATTAGAAAACGGGTTTTCCAGAGCCTTGGCGCTGCGGTCGAAAGTGGCGTTATCGAATGTGTATCAAGCTGCTAGCCAGACACACTGTGATACACGTGACGCACGGTCGGGCCTGACACGCGGCTCACCCGGAAACGACGCCGACAGAAGGACAGATCGACCCAGTCTTGAGCCGATCTATCAATGCCGGTTAGAAGTGCCAGTTCTCAGCGTGAACGACACGACAGAATGGGCCCGCCAGGGTTGCATTGTGATGAGCGACGATATTTTCGGCTTTCAACGCAGGGGTGTCGGTGCAGGTATGACCATCGGCGATCAGCACTGCATCGAACCCAAGATCTCGTGCGGCGCGGCAGGTGCTGTCGACACAGTACTGGGTCTTCATTCCAGCAATAACCACGCCTTGAGATCCACAAGCTTTTAGCCGATCGGCCAGGTCAGTCATGGCGAAAGCGTTGGGGCGGCTTTTTTCGAAGACCACATCGTCGCCTTGTAGCAGGAGTTCCTGCACCAGTTGCGTGAACGGGCTTCCAGGTTCGATAGGCGAGCCCGGCGGACCTACGTGGCGAGCAAGAAAAACTGGCGCGCCTGCTTTCCGGGCTTTGCTCAGCAGGCTATTCAAAGTGTTTAGCAACGCTTCGCCCGCCCAGGGTTTATCCGGGCCATGAAACAATCCAACCTGCATATCGAGAATCAACAGTGCATACATCGTGCTTTTCCTTGCGTTTGGACCAGCGACACAAGGGCAAAAGAAAAGGCCCTATCCATCACTGGCGGGCCTTTTGAAGTTCGTGCGTTATTGGCTCACGACACCTCTCACGACCCGCCTCGGGCGGTCGTGGTAGTGGTGGTCGAGGCAATGCGTGGCTGATTCATAGAGCTGACAGTATCTGCCCGGTACCTGGTTGGCAAGAGGGCGCATCCATGCGCCAAACGACAAGTCTTAGCGCTTGATCAAGGAAATCTTGGTTCCTTCGATGCTGATCCCGGCCATTAACCCCTGCTGGTCGAAAATGAACGCGTAGGCATCGTCCTTCACAGTCGTGCTGGACAGATTTTTCGCCACCCCTTCATCAACCATTACAACAGTGGGGCCTACGCCGATTTCCCAACCCTTGGATTTACGTATGTAGTCCACGGCTTTGTCGGTCATCAGGAAAACCGCATAGCCATACGACTGGGCACCTGCCTGCAGCCCCCAGGACCCGGTTACGGAGTTGTAATAATTCTCTACTTTCTTGCCCTCCAACAACACGCCTTCGCCATAGCTGCCGCCAAACACAAGGCCCGCCTTGATGATTTTCGGGAAGACAAGAATCGCTTTGGCGTTGTGCGAAATGCTTTCAGCAAATGGCGTGGACTTGTAGAGCGTTTGCAACGCTTGCCGAGAGTCGACATCCAGATCCTCGGCGGTTGCCGCACCAGCAGTGTTCAAGAAGCTCGCCGATGCCAGTGAAGCTGTCGCAAGGACGATCGATAGGAAGAACCGCATTGACTGAGTCATTTTAGTACTCCGATACGGGAGCATTGGATGTGAGCAGCAGCCAGCACCTGCCCTCGGCAGAAATCCGAGCCTGCTGAAATTATCCCGCGCACCCTAAAGTGTGTGAACTCCTGGCTTCGCCCTTGAGTGAAGCAGGCCAGAGGCCTTTGATCATTGGCGACGTCATCACCTGCTTTGACCTCTGTGTATCAGCCGGGTTCGTCGTCAGAAACTGCGATGGCAGAGAACAGATACTGTTAGTTCTGTGGAATGTCGCAAGTAATGGGGAAGACCACTGTTTTACTGAGGAACTCGGTCAAACAACCAAAAGCCGCAGCAGGCAACCGTAAACAAAACGGGTGTCATCAACGAAATGCTCAAGCGTCGCGCAATGGCGCCTTCGTGCCGCTTGATTTTAGAGGAGGTGCAGCATGGACCGATTCACCGGTGGTTGCCTGTGCGGCAACGTTCGAATTGAGGCGTCGGGACTCCCATACCGGGTCGGCCTTTGTCATTGTCTTGACTGCCGCAAGCATCATGGGGCCCTTTTTCATGCCTCCGCGGTGTTCCCTCAGGATGCGGTGACGATCGATGGCGAAACACGCGACTACGCCGGGCGGTTTTTCTGTCCCCGCTGCGGCTCGTCCGTTTTCGCCCGCACCGGCGACGAAATCGAAGTGAACCTGGGATCCCTGGATGCCCCTGACCAACTGAAGCCAACCTACGAAAGCTGGATCATCCGCCGCGAATCCTGGTTGCCGCCGTTTCCGCTCACGCGACGATACGAGCGCGATCGTGACGCCACGGGTCGCTTTGAGGAGTAGGTCGCATGCACGGCGCTCGGTCTCACCAAACTGAACGGGCTGGTGGGGCGCTTCAAGTCGTAGAGGCAGCTGAGACCGGTGCGGCAGCCCCAGAGAAGTACAGCTAAGCTCTCCTGCAATGTGGTGACAGAGAAAACGTCACCCTAGGGATGCCAACATCTGGCAAGGGAGCCGCTCGCCATGAGTGCCGAACAGAGTCACTACCACCGGGCCACCATCCTGGTGGTCGACGACACGCCTGATAATTTGATGCTGATGACTGACCTGCTCAAGGATCGCTACCGGATCAAAGCCGCCAACAGTGGTGAGAAGGCCCTGCGAGTGCTGCAGGGCGACTCGCTACCAGACCTGATCCTGCTTGATGTCATGATGCCGGGGCTGTCCGGTCACGAGGTGGCGAGCCTGCTCAAGCATGATCCGCGCACCTGCGACATTCCAATCATCTTCCTCACCGCCCTGGCGGCGATCGAGGACGAGATCCATGGCCTGGAATTGGGCGCCGTCGACTACATCACCAAGCCGATCAGCCCGCCGTTGGTTCTGGCACGGGTGGATACTCAGATCAAGATCAAAGCCGCGGCGGACTTCCTGCGCGATCAGAACGACTACCTGGAACAGGAGGTGGAGCGCCGTACCCGCGAGGTGATGGCCATCCAGGACGTAACCATCCAGGCCATGGCCTCACTGGCGGAAACGCGCGACAACGAGACTGGCAACCATATCCGGCGCACTCAGCATTACGTGAAGGTGCTGGCCGAACAGCTGCGTGACCATCCTCGTTTCAGGCACTTTCTCAACGACGAGACGATTCGCCTGTTGTTCAAGTCGGCACCGTTGCATGACATCGGCAAGATCGGCATTCCTGACCACATCCTCCTCAAGCCGGGACGCTTTACCGAGGAGGAGTTCGAGATCATGAAGACCCACACCACGCTAGGGCGTGATGCCATCCAGCATGCCGAGGATCAACTGGGCATTCGAGTGGACTTCCTCTGCCTGGCCAAGGAGATCGCCTACAGCCACCAGGAAAAATGGGACGGCAGCGGGTATCCGCAGGGGCTGGCCGCTGACGACATTCCCATCAGCGCCCGGCTGATGGCGGTGGCGGATGTCTACGACGCGCTGATCAGTCGACGGGTGTACAAGCAGGGCATGCCCCACGAGGAGGCCGTCGAGATCATCCGCCAGGGGCGAGGCTCGCACTTCGATCCGGACGTCTGCGATGCCTTCCTGGCCAATGTCGGACAGTTCCAGGCCATTGCCGAACGCTTCGCCGACAGCGATCAGGACATGGCCAGGCAATTGGCTGCCTTGGAGCGTATCGCCCAAGACCCTTGAGCAAAGTGCTGCAGGCGGTCTTCGCTAACTTCTTCATTGTGGTCACTGGGGATATGCCATGGTCAGATTGCGTACCCTGCTTGAGCGTCTTGCACTTCGCCACAAGCTGATCCTCGGCTTTGCCGCTTTACTGGTGCTGGTGCTGGTACTCGGCGTGCAGAGCTTGCGCACCCAGCAATCACTGAAGCAGGACATGCAGAATCTCTATCTCCAGGAGTTGGTCGGCATGGAGCACCTGCACGAGGCGCGGGTGCAGCTACCACATCTGGTGCAGGCGCTGCAACGTGCCGTGGGTACGAACAGCGCCGACATCCGTATCGAATCACTGCAGCAACTGCGTGACACTCAGCACCGTCTGCAGCAGGCTCTCGCCCAAGCCAAACCAACCCTCAGGCTCCAGGAGAATCTGGAGCGCCTCGCCGAGTTCGACGTGCTTTTGCAACAACTGCAGAGCGATAGCGAGCGAGCCTTTCAACTGATCGACCAGGGCCGCCAGGGCCAGGCGTTGCTGCTGCTCAACAGCAGCGAGTTCCAGCGCCTCGATCAGCAGGCAGATGCTCTGTTGTACGCAGTCGCCCAGATCAAGGAGGGCTCGATTCGCGACACAGCCAAGGAGATTGCCGACTTTGCCGATCGCAGCACCACGCTCACATACATCCTGCTCCTCGGTGGATTGTCGCTGACGCTGCTGCTGTCCTGGCTGGTCAGCCAATCGATCCGCAACCCGCTCAACCGGGTGCGAGTCGCCGTGGACCAACTGGCCGCAGGAAGGCTCGACCAACCGATTCCGCATACCGACCTGCACAACGAGACCGGTGACCTGGCGCGGGCGATTGCCAAACTGCAGATCGAGTCTCAGCAGTTGGAGCGCCAGCGCTGGATCAAGGCACAGACAGCCCAGTTGCAAGTCGATCTGCAGCAGGCGGAGACACCCACCGAACTGGCGCGGGTGTTTCTGCATCACATGGCGAACCAGCTCGGCATCTGCCAAGGGGTTCTTTATAGCGTACAGGAGGGCTCCACCAGACTGCTGCTGATGGGCAGCTATGCCACCGATTCCGAGCGACCACCGGAGGAGCAGGTCATGTTCGGCGATGGCCTGTTGGGGCAGTGCGCCGTCGATCGTCATGCGCGCCAGCTGCAGGAACTGCCGGAACGGTTCTGGCATCTGCGCTCGCAGCTCGGCGAGGTTGCGGCCACTTGTCTGCTGTTGCAGCCTATTCTGCGTGGCGAGCGGCTGCTGGGCGTGCTCGAGCTTGCCAGTTTGCAGCCGTTGGGGGAGCGCGAGTCGCTGCTGTTACAGGAAGCCACTCCTCGCTTGGCTGCGGCCATGGCCATCCTGGAGCGCAGTCAGGCGGTCCAGGCCCTACTAGCGGAAACCCGTCGTCAGGCCGATGAAATGGCGGGGCAGGCACAGTTGCTGGAGCGACAGGCGCAGGAGCTCGAAGCCCAGCAATCCGCACTGCGCTCTACCGAGACCTGGTACCGTGGGATCATCGAGGCGGCACCGGACGGCATGCTGGTGATAGACGCTGACGGGCACATCCTGCGGACCAACCGGCAGTTGGACCAGTTGTTCGGCTATACCGCCGGCGAACTGGTCGGCGAGGCCATCGAGCGTTTGGTTCCAGTGGCGAGTCGGGGGCGTCATGTGGAGCTGCGCAACGGCTTCATGGCGCATGGCAACACTCGACAGATGGGCGCCAATCTGGACGACCTGCAGGGTGTGCGCAAAGACGGCAGCATGTTCTCGGTAGAGATCGGCCTGTCGCGCCTGCCGAGTCTGGAGGGGCGCGGGATATGCGTGTGCGCTTCGGTGCGCGACGTCAGTGAACGTCGCCAGTTGCAGGCGGCGCTCAAGGTCAGCGAGGCGCAGCTGCGCGCGGTACTCGACAGCAGCCCGGTGGCCATGCTGATCAGGGATGTCGACGGCAGCCCGACCTACTGTAACCCGCAGTTCGAAAGCCTGTTCGGCACCCGTCTCGCTCAACTCGATGGGGTGGATTCGGGGCGTTTCTGGGTCGATCAGCAGGCACACCGATGCTTCGTCGCGGCGGCGGCGGAAGGCGAAGTGCTGAACTTCGAGGCGACCTTGCAGCGTACCGAGGGTGAGCGCTTCGAGGTGCTTGTTTCGGCGGTGACGCTGGAGCTGGGTGAACGGATCATCTGCGCCAACTGGTACTTCGATATCACCGATCGCAAAGCCGCCGAGGCCGAGGTGCAGCTCGCGCGGGAGATTGCCGAGGAGGCGACTCGGGCCAAGAGCGATTTCCTGGCCAACATGAGCCACGAGATCCGCACGCCGATGAACGCCATCATCGGAATGAGCCACCTGGCCTTACGGACCGCGCTGGACCACCGGCAGCGCAACTACATCGAGAAGGTGCACCGCTCGGCGGAAAATCTGCTGGGGATCATCAACGACATCCTCGACTTCTCCAAGATCGAGGCCGGCAAGATGCACCTCGAATACATTCCTTTCCACCTGGAGGACGTACTCGACGGCTTCGTCAGCATGATTGGCCTGAAGGCCGAGGACAAAGGCCTGGAGCTGCTGTTCAGCACCCCAGCCGAGCTACCGACCGCGTTGATCGGCGATCCGCTGCGCCTGGGTCAGGTGCTGATCAACCTCGGCAACAATGCGGCGAAGTTCACCGAGCAGGGCGAGATAGTGGTCGGCGTGGAGCAACTGGGCGGTGGCGAGGAGCAGGCGCTGTTGCATTTCCAGGTGCGCGACAGCGGCATCGGCATGAGCGCCGAGCAGTGCAGGCGGCTCTTTCAACCCTTCAGTCAGGCCGACAGCTCCACCACTCGCAAGTATGGTGGCACTGGCTTGGGCCTGGCCATCTCCAAGCACCTGGTCGAGCTGATGGGCGGACGCATCTGGGTGGAGAGTGAACTCGGCCGCAGTTCCACCTTCCATTTCGAGGTGAGCCTCGGTGTGCAGCGTGACGCCCAGCCGCGGCGTATGTTTACCGCCGACGAGCTGTTGGGCATCCGTGTGCTGGTGGTCGACGACAACGCCAGCGCGCGCGAGATTCTCTCCAGCATGGCTCGCAGTTTTGGTGTGGAGGTGGACGTGGCGCAGAGTGGTCGCGCCGCGCTGGGCATGCTAGTGGAGGCCGAACGCAAGGCGCTGCCCTATGACCTGGTGCTGATGGACTGGCGCATGCCCGGCATGGACGGCGTGGAGACGGTGCGGCAGATGCACGCCGTCAATCTGGCGCAAACGCCGTCGGTGATCATGGTCACCGCTTTCGGTCGCGAGGAGGTGCGGGAGGAGGCCAGCCGGCACGGCGTCCAGCTGCCGGTGGTGCTGACCAAGCCGGTGACTCCGTCCACTCTGCTGGAGGCTATTGGCACGGTGCTCGGAAAGATCCCCCAGGCCGACACCCGGGCCAGCGAGCGATCTGGACAGAGCGTCAGCGCCATGACTAGCTTGCGCGGAGCGCGCCTGCTGCTCGTGGAAGATAATGAGCTGAACCGCGAGCTGGCCTGCGAGCTGCTGGAGAGCGCCGGCATCGAGCTGCGCATAGCCACCCACGGCGAAGAGGCGCTCGACCAGCTGGAGCGCGACGCAGATATCGACGGTGTGTTGATGGACTGCCAGATGCCGGTGATGGACGGCTATACCGCCACCCGCAGAATTCGCGAGCAGCCGCGTTGGGCTGAACTGCCGGTGATCGCCATGACTGCCGACGCCATGGCGGGGGATCGCGAGCGGGCCCTGGCCTGCGGCATGAACGACCACATCTCCAAACCGCTAAATGTCGAGGGTATGTTCGTCACCCTGGCCAAATGGATACATCCCAGACCCGGTCGTACCGTCCATGTGACCGAAGTCTCGCCGCTCGCCACGGTTGCCCCCGTGGGCCTGCCCTCTGACCTTCCCGGTATTGATCTGGCGGCTGGCCTGGCCACTTGCATGGGCAAGGTCGAGCTCTACCTGCGCTTACTGCGCAAGTTCCGCTCCAGCCAGAGTGCTTTCCGAGCCGAGTTCCTGGTCGCCCGTGGTGATGGAGATCCTTCGGCGGCGACACGCCTGGCCCATACCCTGCGCGGAACTGCGGGCAACATCGGTGCCAAGGTCGTCGCGAATGCTGCCACCGCCCTGGAGCAGGCTTGCCTGACCGGTGCGACGGAAGAGGTCTTGGCTGATCGCCTGGTGGCGGTCGAGCGCTGCCTGGATCCGGTGCTGGAAGGGCTGGCGGGGCTAGCCGAGTCGGAGTCAGCCACCGAGCCGGTGCCTGCGCCACATTCCGGCGCTGAGTTACAGACGCGGTTGGCCCAAGTCAGGGACCTGCTGGCCGAGAGTGACACCGAGGTGCTCACTGCCCTGCACGAATTGCAGGGGCTGGCGTCAGACCCTCGGGTGGCCGAGCAGCTGCGTCGGGTCGTCCAGCATGCAGAACGCTTCGATTTCGACCAGGCCCTGGAGCTACTGGAGAACCTGACCTGATCTAGTCAAAGGATAACGGTGAGCGCTCCATATTCATACTTGGCACAGCGGTGGGCTCACAGTCACCAAGGGCAGCCATCAACTGCTTGAACGTCTGTGTCGCGACATGACTCAATGAACAAGCTCGACTAACCACGCTGTTGTTTGACGCTATTTATAATGCTGCTCAAACACCGCTACCTGCTCCGGCGTGATCAGCTGAAAGGGCACCCAGACATCCGTCTCGACCGGCTCTCCTTTGATCATTTTGATGGCCGCTTGCAGCGCGCTGGTCGCTTGCGCTTTGGGGTCTTGAAACACGGAGGCTACGAGCATCCCGCGCTTGATGGCCGCCAAGCCGTCAGGCAGGCCATCGATGCCGACAATTGCAATCTCGCCCTTGGCTTTGCCGGCTTGCTGCAGGGCCATGGCGGCACCGATGGCCATCTCGTCGTTGTTGGCCACGATGGCATCGAAGCCGGTGCCGGCCAGCAGCCAGTTGCTGGTCAGGTCCATCCCTTTGTTGCGCTGCCATTCGGCACTTTGTTGTTCGACGATCTTGATCCCGGGATAGTCCTTGAGCACCTGTTTGACGCCTTCGGTACGGTCATGCGTGGAGTTTTGCGCGAGGTCGCCCATGATGATCGCGATGTTGCCTTTGCCCGCCATCTTGTCAGCCAGGTAGCGCATTTGCAGTTGCCCGGCCTCAACGTCGTTGGACGCCACCGTCACCACGCCTTTGGGCAGGACGCGTTCGTCTGGATGGCGGTTGACGTAGACCAGCGGTATTTTTGCTTCGACGGCGGCGCGCGTCATGTTGGCGGTGGCGGCAGTGTCCACGGGCAGGACGATGACCGCATCCACCTTCTGGCCGAGAAAGCCCTGAATCTGATTGAGCTGGCGAACCACATCGCCCTGGGCATCCTCGAACTGGATCTGGACGTTCTCCTTCCTGGCGGCATCTTCCAGGCCGCTGCGCACATAGGTCATGAAGTTGTCGTCAACCCTGGCAATGCTGACGCCGATGCGATAGTTGGCGGCGGCCCATTGGCTGAAGAGGAATAGCAGCGTGGCAAATAGAAGAGTGCAGCGACGCATGATGGTTTTTCCTTTTTTGTTATGAGTTGAAATTCATCAAGATCAAACGTGAGGGTTTCTGGCGCTCTCTGAATCAAACCCGCCGAGAGCGCCAGCGTCCTCAATCTAGCGTGAAGGCTTGCCGAAAGCGTTCAAGTGCCGCTTCGCTGTCGCCGCTGGCCCAGCCCTCAAGCCCGACGACACCGGTGTATCCCATGCGGAACAAGGCTTTGGCAATGGCCGGATAATGGATTTCACCGGTGCCGGGTTCCATGCGGCCGGGGACATCGGCGACCTGAATTTCCCCGATGGCGCTGCCGGCGCGCTGGATCAGTTCGATCAGGTTTCCTTCGCCGATCTGGGCATGGTAAAGGTCCAGGTTCATCTTCAAATGAGGGCTGCCCACGGCCTCGATCAGCGCCAGAGTATCGTCGGCGCGAGCGAAGGGAGTGCCGGGGTGGTCAACCTCGGTATTGAGGTTTTCCAGCAAGAATACCCGACCAGCGTCTTCGCCCAGGCGAGCGATTTTTTCCAGGGTCTTGCAGGCGCTCAGCCACATGCGTCCGGTGGTGTGGGCCACGGGTTTGACCGGCATGCCTTTGTCGCCCAAACCGGTACCATGCAGATTGAGACTCGGGCAATTCAGTTGTGCGGCGACGGCGAGCGATTCTCGTGCGCTGTCGAGCAGGTGCTGGATGTCTTCGGGGTCGGTCAGGTTGCCCGAGATGTAGCCGGTCATGGAGGTGAAGTCAGCGCCCGTGGCGACAAGGGCCGCAATGTCTTTCTTCGTCCAGTCCCAGAGTTCGGCGCTGAAACCCAGCGCGTGAATGCGTTTGACGCGCTCTGTGAATGGCAGATCGAGGAAGACCATCTCGGCACTGATCGCCAGTTTGAACGGTATGAAACTCATGAATGGGCTCCTTGCACGCGCACAGGTTTGCCCTGTTGGAAGGACTCGATACACGCGCGGGCAATGGCCAGTGCAGCCCGGGCATCTTCACCGCTGGCGAGTGGTTTTTCGCCGGTGCGCAGGCAATCGACAAAGTGATTGAGCTCGGCCACGTAGGCATCACGCAGCAGGTCGGTGTCCATGCGCTGGGTGTCGGCCTGGATGCCATTGGCCAGATAGCGCACAAGGTCAGAATCATTGAGGCCGCCCATGGTCAGCATGCCAGCGCTGCCGAAGACTTCCCCTCGAACATCGTAGCCATACACGGCCTGGAAATTGGCCTCGGCCGTCGCGATGGCGCCGTTGTCGAAACGGATAGTGACCACGGCGGTGTCGAGGAAGCCCTTGGCCTTGTAGTCCGGTGCAATCAGGGCATCGGCCATGACAAAAACCTCAACCGCTTCGGCACCGGGATTGAGGTAGCGCAGGGTATCGAAGTCATGGATCAGGGTTTCGAGGAAAATCACCCACTGCGGCGAGGCAGCCGGATTATTCAACGCTGGGTCGCGGGTCAGCGAGCGCAGCAGTTGCGGGGTACCGATGCGACCGGCGACCACGTCCAGATGGGCAGCCCGGAAGCTTTTGGCAAAGCGGCGGTTGAAGCCGACCTGCAGCGGCACGCGTGCGTCGGCGGCTGCGGCGATGGCGCGGTCGGCCTCGTCGAGGGTGATGGCCATGGGTTTTTCACAAAACACGCCTTTGCCGGCGCGGGCTGCACTGATCACCAGTTCTGCATGGCTGCGGGCGGGGGCGGCGATCAAGACAGCGTCGATTTCCGGGTCATCGAGCAGTTGCTGTGGATCGGTATAGACCCGTTGTACACCCAACTCTGCGGCCAGGCGCGCGGCTTGACCGGGTGTAGGGTCGGCGATGGCGGCCAGGCAGGCGTCAGGAATGTGTCTGGCGGCAGTCAGGCCGTGAAAGCTGCCCATGCGGCCAGCACCGATGAGACCCAGGCGGATGATCTTGGACGTACTCATGAAATGACTCCCTTTTATTGTTGTTCAATGACTCGCAGCAGGAATGTTCTCGCTGGCGTTAATCAAAGGAGCAAGGGCTGTGCCAATATTTAAGTCATTGATATTTAAGGGATTAATTAATAATCATTGAAAAATGTGTTCATTCGCATGACATGTCTACACTGACATGTCTAAAACGTGAACATATAAGCGGATCGATGATGATGAGCCCACAGCTAACAGCCTTCAGCGCGCAAGACCTCGATTACATCACCGCGCTCGGGCCTGCATCGTTGAACGAAGGACCGATCGCCGAGCTCGACCAGGCATGGCTGTCTTGCCTGAAAGGGCGCATCGATCGACCTGTCGGGGTCCGGCAGGTTATTTGGGATTCCTGGCTGCGCAGCGTCAGTACTGGCCTCGATCCTGAGGATGGCGAATACCGGTTTGTCGCCCCCACCGTTCTGGCTGCAACGCTGGCGGCCAATCGTGCCTTGATCTCGGCGGCGGCGGAGGTCATGAAGGGATTGCTGGCTTACAACCCCAGGGGCCATATCAATCTGACTGATGCCGCAGGCACGACCCTGTATTTCTGCGGTCTGGACCTCACGCCTGTGGGCAGTCGGCTGCTGGAGTCAGTGCAGGGCACCAACTGCACCGGGCTGGCGATTGCCGAAGATCGCTTGGTGTATGTGCTGGCCGAGGAAAACTTCGGGATCGGCCTGCGTCGGCGGCGCATGCATTGTGCTGCCGCGCCGATCAGGGATGCGCAGGGCAGGACGCTGGCCATGCTGACCTTGACCGCCGAGCCGGGGTGGTTTCATTTCCATACGCTGGGCACCGTCCAGGCGGCGGCCGAAGCGGTCTCGCGGCAGATGGCGCTGCAAGCGCTGCTGGAAGAACAACAAACCGTCCTCGAAGTGCTGAACGAGGGCCTTGTGGTGCTGGATGAGCGGGGCTGCATCAAGGCGCTCAACCGCTATGCCCGGCAATTGTTCCGCGTCGGCCGGGACCTGTTGGGCAGCCCGTTCCAGCGTCTGGGTCAGAGCGAACTGACCGATGAGATTCTGCTGCGCGGCGGGGAAGGGCAGCAGTTAGAAGGGATAAGAGATCTGGATTGCACGTTTGAGTTGCATGATCGCAGCCTCTTGGCGTGTCTGGTGTCGGTGTGCCCCCTGGAGCAGGGTGGGCGCATTGTTTCGTTGCGCGAGAACAGGCGCATCCGGGAAATTACCCGGCGGATTATCGGCACTCAAGCCAGCTACACCTTCGAGACCATTCAAGGCAATTCGCGAGCCATACAAGACGCGTTGCACCTGGGACGGATTGCCAGTCGCAGTGACTCGACCACGCTGATCCTGGGTGAAAGCGGTACCGGCAAGGAGCTGTTTGCCCAGGCAATCCATAACGCCAGCGACCGTTGCAGCGGTCCTTTTGTGGCGGTCAATTGCGGGGCCATTCCGCGAGATCTGGTGCAGAGCGAACTGTTTGGTCATGTCGAGGGCGCCTTCACCGGGTCGGCCCGTGGAGGCTCTGCCGGGAAGTTCGAATTGGCCGATGGCGGAACGATCTTCCTCGACGAAATCGGTGACATGTCTTTTGATGCCCAGGTCAGCCTGCTGCGCGTTTTGCAAGAAGGTGAGGTGACTCGCGTGGGCGCGAAAAAATCGCAGCAAGTGGATGTACGCATCATCGCCGCCACCCACCGCAACCTGAGCCAGGCGGTTGCCGATGGCGCCTTCCGCGAGGATCTTTACTACCGGCTCAACGTGCTGAACCTGACGGTTCCGCCGCTGCGGATGCGTCGGGAAGATGTTCCATTGCTGGCGCGACATTTTCTCAATCGTTGCACCCGGTCGCTGCGCAAATCGGTGCAGGGCATCTCGCCAGAGGCGCTGGATATTCTTTCGGCCTACAGCTGGCCGGGTAATGTTCGCGAGTTGGAAAACACCATCGAACGCGCGACCAATCTGGCGATGACCGAACTGATCCAGCCAGCTGATCTACCGCTTGAAATCAAGCAAAAGCTGCGTCCGCCGGTGCCGGGAAGTGTGCCCGAACCCCTGGCTGCCCTGGACCTTGGCACCCATGAAATGAATGCGATCATCGCGGCCCTCAGGGATACCCGCGGCAACATCCGCCTGGCCGCGAGGCAGCTGAATGTTTCTCGTGGTGGGTTGTACAACAAGATGAATCGGTTCGGGCTGAGTGCCGATGCTTTTCGTTCGGAACCCAACCTCTGAGGACGATCACGCTCGGGCGTTTTCTGAGGTGATGATCTGCAACGGAATATGGATTCGATGCCGTATCGGATCGAAGTCCGGCGTGGTCTGCAGCTCGACCAGCAAATCGACCAGCGCGGTTGCCAATAATCGTGGCTGGGAGTCGATCACCAGGCTGATCAATCCCTGATCCAGCGCTTGTCGCGACAGCTCGGTCGACTCCTGCAGAATGCAGCACAGCGACGGCTGCTTCGGCAGTTGCGACAGGGCATTGATGACCCCGTCGCCGCCACCGCCGACCACGCACAAACCGCGCAAGTCGTCATGCCGTGCCAGCAGGTCCAGCGTCGCCTCTTCAGTGATGTCGCAATTGTCCAGATTGATCACCGCTTCCAGCAGCCGCAACCCCGGAGCGCGCTCCGCCAGGTAGCTGCGCAGCCCCTCGACCCGCGCCTGATGGCCAAGAAAACGGTGACCACCGAGCAACACCCCGACACTGCCTTTGCGGGCGCCACAGGTGTGAGCCATCAGCCAGCCCATGGTACGTCCGACCTCGTGATTATCCTGGCCGACGTAAGGCTCATCCGCCGCCTCATGAATGTCCGACAGCATTGCGATCACCGGCACGCCGGCCTCTCTGATCTGCGCGATGGCGGCATTGATCAGCGGATGCGCGAAACTGACCACCGCCAGACCATCGCACTGCACCGCCAGTTGCTCGATCTGGGCAATGATCGAGCTGGGCGTGCGATCGAAAACGTACTCGAATTGAATGCTCAGGTTGGCGCCAGCCTGACGCTGCGCCGCCTCGGTGATGGCGGCGGCAACGTTGCCATAAAACGCCTGGGCGGTGCCGAGCAAGAGGATGCCGAAACGATAGGTGGGACGACGTTCGCGGATCCGCTGACCGATCAGCCTGGCGGCGAAATAACCGACCGCTTCGGCGGCCTGGAATACCTGCTCGGCGGTGTCCGGGTTGACCGGAGCCCGGGCGTTGAGCACCCGGTCCACGGTAGCGACACTCAAGCCAGCGTGCTCGGCGACCGTGGCGATGGTGGGGCGTTTAGTGTTGTTCATGGCAGGTCCCGCAAACGCTTTGATAGAAAACTATCAAGCTTCAATGGGCCTGGATGATAGCTTGATAGGGAATGTATTCAAGGGCTTGAGGGTGATTTCTGCGCTCTCTATATTTTCTCCAGCGATGTGATCCCGCGTCGAAAAGTGCCTGAAACAATCAAGCTTGCGGAGAACAATAAAATGCCTGAACAAAACGCAGCCTTTGAAAACACCGGTAAACCCGTGCCTCGGGATTATCGATTGACCGGCCCCGAAGCCGCCCGAGCGGCGCAAAAAGGCCTGGTATCGGCAAGCTGGTACCAATCCCCCATTTCTCGTAAACGCATGAAGGAACTGATGCAGCGCCGCGATGGCCCGGCCTTGCTTGATACCGCGATCTGGCTGTCGGCGATGGTCGTCACCGGGTTCGGCGGTTACTGGTTTTGGGGCTCCTGGGCCTGCGTTCCGTTCTTCTTCGTCTACGGGATGCTCTACGGCACGGCATCCAATGCCCGTTGGCACGAAGCGGGTCACGGTACAGCGTTCAAAACCCGCTGGATGAATGATGCGGTCTATCAGCTGTCGAGCTTCATGTTCATGTTCGAACCCCAAGTCTGGCGCTGGAGCCATGCACGACACCACACCGACACCGTTATCGTCGGCCGCGATCCGGAGATCGTCGAACCGCGTCCGCCAAGCCTGATAAATATGGTGCTGAGCCTGTTCAGAATGCCTTACGCGTTGAAGACGATGGGGTCAGTCTGCAAGCATGCGGTAGGGCGGATGGGTGAAGAAGAACAGACGTTCATCCCTGAGTCCGAGTGGCCCAAGGTGGTGAGGGACGCACGCGTCTGGCTGGTGATTTATGGGCTTACCGTAGGCGCTGCGCTGTACATGCAGAGCTGGTTGCCGCTGATGTTTATTGGTCTGCCGACGCTCTATGGCGGTTGGCTGTCCTACCTGTTCGGCCTGTCGCAGCATGTTGGCCTGGCTGAGGACGTACTCGATCACCGCAGCAACTGCCGCACGATTTACATGGGCCCGGTGCTGCGCTTCATGTACCTCAACATGAACTATCACCTTGAGCACCACATGTATCCAATGGTGCCTTTTCACGCGCTGGCGCAGCTTCACGAGGAGATTCGCAACGACTGCCCGCCGCCTTACACCAGTCTGTTCGAGGCCTTCAAGGAGATCCTCCCGACCATCTGGAAGCAGCGCAAAGACCCGACTTATTTCGTCTCTCGTCCTTTGCCACAACGCGCAGCGCCGGCCGCCAACGTCCAGGCAGAACCTGAAGTAACGCCGGCCTGACATCCAATAGGCACAACCCCTGTGGGAGCGGGCTTGCTCGCGAAGACGGCGTCACAGTCAACATCGATGTCGCCTGATACACCGCTTTCGCGAGCAAGCCCGCTCCCACATGACACCTTCCTGTGTGTACCACTACAAGAGAAAACGCCATGACCGATCAATGGATCGATGTATGTGCCGTGGACGATATCGACGATGAAGATGTCATTCGTTTCGACCATGGCCAGCACACCTATGCCGTCTACCGCTCCGCCGACAGCGAGTTTTTCGCCACCGCGGGCCTGTGCACCCATGAGTCCATCCACTTGGCCGATGGCCTGGTGATGGAGCATGTCATCGAGTGCCCCAAACACAACGGGCGTTTCGATTACCGCTCCGGCAAAGCCCTTGGCGCCCCGGTGTGCGTCAACCTCAAGACCTATGAAGTCCGGGTCGAGGCGGGGCGTGTGCTGCTCGCCATCACGGTTTAACTGCGCGGAGTCTTTGCCATGAATCCTGCCAATGCTCCACTGGTTATCGTCGGCGCCGGGCATGCGGGTGGCCGCGCAGCCCTGACCTTGCGCGGCGAAGGTTATAGCGGTCGCCTGATTCTGATAGGCGACGAGTCCCACCCGCCCTATGAACGTCCGCCGCTGTCCAAGGGGCTGTTGCAGGGCACGGTCGATCTGGCGGGTTACAGCCTGTGCGACACCGCTCAGCTAGCCGATCTGGACATCGAACACCTGGCCGGCAACCCGGTGAAATGCCTGGATCCGCAGCAGCATCGTCTGCAGTTGGCCGACGGCAGCTGGCTACATTACGCCCGGCTGTTATTGGCGACGGGAGGGCGGTCGCGCAGACTCGCCTCGGTGCCCGAGCATTTGCTCAATGTGCTTTATTTGCGTACTCATGACGAAGCCCTGGCACTGCGCGCGTCGTTGCAGCCTGAGGCCCGGGTGGTGATCATCGGCGGCGGCTTTATCGGGCTCGAAGTCGCCGCCACCGCCCGTGCCTTGGGTTGCACGGTGACCTTGCTCGAGGCCGGACCGCGTCTCGCGGGGCGAGTATTGCCGGAGCAACTGTCCAGTGTCCTGCTGGACCTGCATCGCAGTCAGGGCGTGGATGTCCGGCTGAATGTGGCCATTGAGGCGGTGCAGGGCGCTACTCATGTTCAGTCCGTGCAACTGGTCGACGGCGAGTTGCTGCCCTGCGACTTGGTGGTGGTGGGCATCGGCATGCAACCCAACACTGAACTGGCCGCGGCCGCAGGACTCGAGGTCGGCCAGGGCATCCGCGTCGATGCCCAACTGCGCACCAGTGCGCCAGACATCTTTGCCGCGGGCGATGTCTGTGAGTTTCGGCTGCACCCGCAAGGCGTTTTCCAGCGTCAGGAAACCTGGCGCAACGCCGAGACTCAGGGCCGTCACGCCGCTCTGAATCTGTTGGGCGGCGAGCTGCCCTTCGAGGTCATTCCCGGTTTTTGGTCCGATCAATACGACTGGGGATTGCAGACCGTGGGCGTGATCGCAAACACGCAACCCACCGCGAGCCGGCCAACCCCCGGTGGCGGTTTCCTGCTGTTCTACCTTGATTCCGAGCAACGTTTGCAAGGCGCTTGCGGCTGGGGGCAGGGGAATAGCATCGCCAAGGACATCAAGCTTTGCGAACGGCTGATCGCTCACCATAACCCTCTCTCGGTTGACGCTCTGGCCGACGCCGATGTACCGCTCAAACAACTGCTGAGGAACTGACATGCGTGAATTCCTGGTCTTTCAGTCCCAGTGGGCCATGCAAGATCACCGCGGCCAATGCGACCTTCCCCTGGAAGCGCAAGTGGAGAAAATCGCCGCCGCCGGCTTCGACGGGATCACCGACCATTTCTGGGTCGCGCCACATGCCGCTCGCCTGCATGCCGCCGCCAAGGCGCAGGGCCTGCGAATCGAAGGGCAGGTGTTTCCCCGCACCGTGGATGATCTGGCGGCAGCGATCGATGTCGCGTCCCGCTACGGCTGCCACCACCTCACGCTGCAAGCAGACGTGAGGCCGCGCACGCTGAAGCAAGCTATCGAACTGATCGAAGGCTGGCAGCGTCTGGCCGAACAGGTGGACTTTCCCGTTCTGCTGGAAACCCACCGTTATCGCCTCACCAATGACCTGTTGTTCACCCTCGATATTCTCGCTGAAATGCCCGATCTCAAACTGTTGGCCGACTTGTCCCACTATGTCGTGGGCCGCGAACTGCCAGAGTTGGCCACTGCCGAGGACGACGAACAGATCCACACCATCCTGCGCCACAGTTGGGGTTTTCATGGTCGTGTCGCTAACGGCGAACAGGTCCAGGTGCCCCTGAGCTTTGCCCAGCATCGACCCTGGCTAGAACGTTTCCTGGGCTGGTGGCGCTATGGGATCGAGGATTGGCTGGCCCGGCCGAACACACCTGACAGCTTGTCATTCACTTGTGAACTCGGCCCACCGCCTTATGCCATTACGGGTGCCGACGGACGCGATATCACCGATCGTTGGGCCGAGGCGCTGATGCTTAAGGATGTGATGCGTGAGGTTTGGGATGACTGCCGGGCACGGTCAAATGATGGGGGCTGATTTAACGTTGTGTTAGTACGCCCGGGTGCTCACTACCTTACCGGTGGCTGCATCCTCCAGCCATACTTCCAGCCGATTGAGGCCCACGTACCTTGAGCGTGCCATTATTTTCTGGCCGGGTTTGCCGTCGAACTTCAGGTCCACGAACAGGAAGTGACGGGGTAGACGGTATTCCAGTTGGATGGTGTAGGTGCCCGGCTTCAGCACCGCTCGCTGCGGGGAGTCGTTCTTGTAGTAGTACGTGGAGAACGGGATGTTGCCGACTTTTTTGTCGTTGATCTTTATGATGTTCAAGTCCGGCTGGAGATCGGCATAGTGACGCTGGACCCTGCCCGCATAAGTATCGGTTTCGACCACGGTATAACGCGACTCGTCACCCACCGTGACGGGGTCGATGTTGGAGTACGCGGGCATTTCCGCACAACCGTGCAGGCACAACAGTGCGATGACAAACGGCAGGAAGATCTTTCTCATTAATAGAACCTATTATCATCCAAAAAAGTTAACGGCATTTGTCGTGTTCGGGTTTGGCAGACCGTTCAGACGTGATTGCCCACCCGGCTAAACCCGGGACGACGCGCATCTGCAAAATAGCCGCACAGCGCTGCCATACATTTGATTCAGAAGCGCTCGATACCGCACTCTTGGTGCTGGTGGCCACCCATGTAGTCGCTGCATCTAGAAGCGTGTCTTGGCCTCAGTCTCGATGACTGCTTAACGCACAACATCCACTGCAGTGAACGTGTACACGCTATTCGATTTGTCCCACGTCGACTCCAGCGTCAGGGAAACCCCCAAGTCCTCGATAAAGGCATTGGAGGTTTTACTGGTGCCCTGTTCGCACTCAAGCGCGATGGCATCACCGGTCAGCGAGGCGAATACTTGCCGGGCAGGGAAGCGCTGACCCACGGTGCAAGTCGTCGACAGCTTCATGGGTTTGTCGGTTGGCCGGGCAGGTACTTCTTCCATGACCAGGCGAGCGCTCAACGTCTGGCCGGGGCCCCAGCTCGTCGGGGCCTTAACCTCAAGTTCGCGGGTGAGCAACACGCGTCCATCGCCTACGCCGTTCATTTTCGACTTCAACTGAATCAGGCCCGCCTGGGTGAGACGCTCGACGTGGAAGGCTTTGCTGTAGATCTCATTCTTCTTCAGCAAACCGCCGTCTGCGGTGTACTCAACCGTTACCGGACGATCCTTGATGGCATTGCCGGTCCTGGTGGCGTAGGTGTAGCTCAACGTTTTGAATTTCGGTTTGAGCAGAGGCGAGTCGAGGCGCTTGAGCACGTCTTGCGGTACGGCGATATCAGCAAAGCTCGTCTCTGGTTGTGGCTGAGGATAATCAGCCGGCGCGATGTCCGGGCGCAGTTGGGCGAGCATCGCACCGTCAACGGCGCCTTGCACGGAACAACTGACCCGCGACTGAGTGCCCTGTTTGCCTTCCGCCTCGACGATCAAGATGCGTTCCGCACGTTTGCTACCCGGCGCCGTGCCTGGCTGCGGCCGGATGACTCGCCATTGGTCACCGATCTTGAGTTCACTGCGCACATAGGACGAGCCTACATTCTGCAGTTGCCCGGGTTGCTCCATCAGCGGCGCGAGGCGCTTAGCCACTTCGTCTATGCCGCCTTCAACAATGAAGCCCCAGAAATAGTAGTGACCCAGTTGGCCGAGGTCGCTGCTCTCGTCGACATAGGACAACAGTTTCATACCGGCAACGATCGGCGTACCGCGCAGAGGCACCGAATTTTCCGGGCTGTTGCCGCGGTTTTTGACGGTTATCCACGCCGCATCTTTTTCCTGCTTAAGCGGCGCAAACGCCCCCCAGGCATCGCGGTGGGTGTTCAGGCTGGCGAAGAAACTGGCATCGCAGCGGGTAAAAGCCTTGAGCGTTTCGGTCAACGCGGCATCGCTGGCTTGGGCGACGGTGGGCAGGAGCAGAGCGCAAGCGAGGATCAGAGCAGGGGACGGCAACTTCATCGAACGTGATGTCCTTATCAGTGGGCTGTGCAGAGTGGCGGCATATGGCCATTATCCAGAAATTGGTGGAATTTTCCACTACGCTTTGGGTGTGGTATGGGCCGGATGAGTACAAGCGAGTTCTTGCAGTGTGCGAGGCAATTGCGGGACTTACCTTCTTGGCGATGAACGCCGACGCGCAGCGAGACGCAATCCCTTACGTCGAACGCCTTCGCAATTGCGCTGGACTGACTCCAAGGCGTTGCTTGAAAGCGGTTGTCATGTGCGCTTGGGAGTTAAAGCCGCAGGTGAGTGCGATCTCCGACAGGCTGGCGGTCGAATCGCGCATCGATGCTCGGGCTTTGGCCAGGCGTCGGTCGATTAGATAGCTATGGGGGCTCTTGCCCGTCGCGTTCTTGAATGCGCGCATGAAATAACCTTCGGACAATTCAAGCAACCCCGCCATTGCCTGTATACCCAGTGGGCCGTCGAGGCCAGCATCTATGAATTCATCAAGCAGGCGCATCCGGCTGCCGGTTATAGAGTCTTGGGGCGGCGTCGGCGACGCGTCGATGCCCTCCGCCCGTTCAGCCAATGCGAGTGCCCAGGCTTCACAGTCGTCCTCCACGGAGTTCTGCAACAGCGCGCGGCGCATTCGCAGGGCGAGGTTAACGGCTGGCTGATCAATGCGATTGTTGAATGCCCGGTCACTCAGCAATGAAATACCGTCGGTGCGCATGACCCGCAGGTATTCACCGCCGTTGGGTGACTCGGACAACACATCACAGCCTGCGGGGACGAACGCCAACCCATTGGGCATGGCATCGAAGGGGCGCACTCGGTCGCTGCCGATGGCGTGCAAACCTCGTTGGCTGTCGAAGGCAAAGCCGATCGCTGCCTGGGTCGCAACATATCGGGTCGCGTAGCCGGCGCCGGGTAGCAATTCGATCGCCCACGGCCCTGCCTCGACACGACGAATCGGTTCAGGTGCGAGCGAGGGCTGCAGACGGTTTCGAAGGCTCATGAACACCATAGTAGTGAAGAGGGGGCGTAAAAGTCAGGTCAGTTTTTTGAAAGCCGGCGTGACGTTCCCATGCCTAGACTGGGAAAAGCCTCAGGAAGACAACTCATGCACAAACTGACTCGCGACGATCTCGAACAAGCTGCCCGCCACGTATACCAAGTCATGCCTGCCACCGCCCAATACCCTTGGCCATTGCTGGCTGAGCGGTTAGGTTGCACTGTCTGGGTCAAACACGAAAACCACACACCTACAGGCGCTTTCAAAGTGCGGGGTGGCATTACCTTCTTGCACTGGCTGCGGCGCGAACATCCGGGCGTGAAGGGCATTGTCTCCGCTACGCGCGGCAACCATGGTCAGAGCCTGGCGCTGGCGGCCAGCACGCTGGGTTTGAGGGCTTTGATTGTCGTGCCGGAAGGTAATTCGCTAGAGAAGAACAATGCCATGCGCGGCTTTGGCGGCGAAGTGGTTGAGTGTGGTCGCGATTTCGACGAGGCCCGTGAAGAGGCCGCACGTCTGGCGCAGGTGCATGACCTCTACCTGGTGCCGCCGTTCCACACCGAGTTGGTCAAAGGTGTGGCCACGTATGCGCTGGAGCTGTTCATCGCTGCGCCGGATCTGGATACCGTCTACGTGCCGATTGGCTGTGGATCGGGGATCTGCGGGGTGATCGCCGCCCGCGATGCGCTCGGCATGAAGACCCAAGTGGTGGGCGTGGTTTCCAAAGAGGCTGCGGCGGCGAAGTTATCGTTTGAAGCTGGGGCAATCTGCGAGACCGCCTCGGCAAATACCTTTGCGGATGGCTTGGCCGTGCGTAAGCCAGTTCCCGATGCGTTCGCCATTTACGGGGCCGCTTCGGCGCGAATCGTCTCTGTCAGCGAGGGCGAGATTGCCGAGGCCATGCGCGTGTATTACACCGATACCCACAACCTTGCTGAAGGGGCAGGTGCGGCTGCGCTGGCAGCGCTGATTCAGGAGCGTGAAATGATGCTGGGTAAAAAGGTGGCTGTGATTCTGTCCGGCGGGAATGTTGACCGGTCGGTGTATGCGAGCGTGATTGGGTGATTGAGAGCTAATGACTTCAACCCGCCTCGCGTGCCGTTTAGCCAATTACTAACGAAGAGCGCGGGCCCATCCCGTGTCCAACGTCCACAACCCAAACAGCCATTCGCAATCAACAGGACGCTTACCCTGGAATGCCAATGGCAGTCAGCTTGTTCTAGATCGATGACGACTCAGACATCTCCACCAGCAGTTGCCCAAATGTATTGGCCGCAGGCGTCTTTCCTGTGATGCTCCATATCAGTCTGAAATCAGCATCCAGCAGCGGTGGCAGGCCATATTGCCCGTCAATCACCACCATGCCGGGCTCTAGATCTCCCAACGGTAGCGCGGTGACGGCAAGCCCTGCCAATACCGCCGCCCGCAGTCCTTGTTGACTTGGAGAGGTAAAGGCGACCCGCCAATCCACGGTGGAACTCGCTAATGCCTCTACGGCCACTTGCCGGTGCATGCAGGGCGCTGGTGCAAACGCCAGCGGTAAAGGGGCCTCGCCGGTAAAGTCGAAACTCTGCGCCGCAGCCCAGACAAACCGGGTTTCGCGCAGCACGGTACCGCCGGCCTGACTGCCCGGCAATGTCATGACCACGGCCAGATCGAGCCCATCGGCATCGACCTGCGCGCGCAGATCGAGGTAGGTGCCAACGGTTACATCCAGACGTACTGCGGGAAATTGTCTGGCGAACCGAGTCAGTAACGGCGGCAAGCCGTCGCCGATAAAGTTTTCTGGCACACCGAAGCGCACGGTCCCGGATACCGATGACGTTTCGAAACGCCGGGAGAGGGCGTCTTGCGCTCTGAGGACATGTTCGGCATGACGCAGAAAATCTTCGCCATCTTCTGTCAGCGTCAAACGTCGGGTGGTACGCACCAGTAGGGTGGTGCCGGCCTGTTCTTCCAGGCGCCGGATCTGATGACTGATCGCTGACTGGCTTAAGTGCAGCCGTTCTGCGGCACGAGTGAAACTATCGGTCTCCTTGATCGCGACAAAAGCACGTAACAGAGCTGGGTCGAAGTCCATTTAGTCCACTCATGATGAATATTAATAAAACTTACGAAATTTAATCATTTCTGTCATTTTTTAATTACTTCCAGAATGCGGCCGGTCACTTGGAGTTATGTCTGGTGACGCTGGTCAGGCGATCGCACCAACTCCCCTTGGGGCGGCCTTGCCAGTGCCCATCAACTTGATCTGGAAGATCACGATGCCGTTCTCTTCTTCGCAAAAAGATGTTTTCACAATAGCCGCCGTTTGCTTGGCCTCGCTGATGTTCGGCCTGGAAATCTCGAGCGTGCCGGCAATCCTGCCCACGCTTGAATCGGTTCTGCACAGCGATTTCAACGATATGCAGTGGATCATGAATGCCTACACCATCGCCTGCACCACGGTACTGATGGCCACCGGCACACTGGCGGATCGGTATGGGCGCAAGCGAGTGTTTGTCATTAGCCTGGTACTTTTCGGCATTACCTCTCTGGGCTGTGGATGGGCGCAAAGTGCCAGCGTGTTGATTGCAAACCGATTCCTGCAAGGTATGTCCGGTGGTGCCATGCTGATTTGTCAGGTGGCAGTGTTGTCTCACCGATTCCAGTCGGGAGCTGCGCGCGGCAAAGCGTTCAGTGCCTGGGGGATCGTGTTCGGCATCGGTCTGGGGTTCGGTCCGATTATCGGCGCAGTTATCGTGGCGTTGTCGAGTTGGGAATGGGTGTTTCTGGTGCATGCGCCAATTGCAGTGCTCGCGCTGGTGCTGGTGATCGCCGGTGTCGATGAGTCACGCGACCCGCAGCGTCGCAGGCTGGATGTGTTGGGTATTATTTCGCTGTCGCTGGCAGTGTTGGGTCTTTCCTGGTTCATCACTCAGGGAGCGGGGGTGGGTTTCTCCAGTGGTTCGGCCATCGCCAGCCTGGTTGTGGCAATGGTCAGTTTCATCGTCTTTGTCGTCGCGCAGCGACGCTATGTCGATCCCATGTTCGACTTCTCTGTATTTCGCATCCGCCGCTTCTCGGGTGCCTTGCTAGGGTCGGCAGGCATGAACTTCAGCTTCTGGCCCTTCATGATCTATCTGCCTCTGTACTTTCAAAATGGCCTGGGCTATGCCAGTGTCGGCACCGGTTTGGCACTGCTGGCCTATACACTGCCGACGCTGGTTATCCCTCCATTGGGCGAACGGCTGGCGCTGCGCTATCGACCTGAGGCTGTGATTCCCGCAGGCTTGTTCACCATAGGTCTGGGGTTCCTGCTGATGAAATGGGGCAGCAGTGTTACGCATGCCAGCTGGCTGACGATGCTTCCTGGCTGCCTGATCGCCGGGATTGGACTGGGGTTGACCAATACGCCTGTCACCAATACCACCACCGGATCGGTGCCCAGTGAGCGTGCAGGCATGGCATCGGGCATCGATATCAGCGCTCGTATGATCAGCCTTGCAATCAATATCGCGCTGATGGGATTCATCTTGGTGGAAGGCATCCTGTCTTCCCTGCGCGAGCAGTTATCTGGCTCCTCCGATGATGTTCAACTGAGGTTGCTGGCGGAGAATATTTCAGCCGGCAACAACGCCGTGCTGGCACAGACTGGCCAGGGCTCTACGATTCCGCTCGATGTCGCCAACGCAGCTTTGGCCCATGGGTTTGGCTGGGTGATGCTGTATGGCGGTGTTGCGGCATGGGTGCTAGTGGCGGCGAGCTGCCTGGTTTTTCGTTCGAGCAAAGCCGTGAATGCTCAGCAGTAACTGTAAGCCGAAGGATTGCTTATGGCCCAGCGTGTATAAAAGCGCCCATGGATCTAAAGCACAGTTTCGATTGCATTGATCATCGCGGGTGCCTGCTATGGTTTATGTCGCTGGATTTTATCCAGCGACGCAACTTGATGACCGCCCTGAGGAGTGACAACCATCATGAAGAAGATCGACGCAAAGGCAGACGAGGAGGGAGGTTCTGCCTCTGAACTGATAGAGGCAAAAATCCAGGCGCTGAGTGACTGGCGGGGTGAGACGCTCGCTCGGGTTCGGGCTCTTATCAAGCAGGCTGACCCCGACGTGGTCGAGGAGTTGAAGTGGAGAGGGGTGCCGGTGTGGTCGCACGCCGGCATCATCTGCACCGGCGAGACGTACAAGAATGCCGTGAAGATGACCTTCGCCAAGGGGGCCTCGCTGGAGGACCCTTCCGGTCTGTTCAACGCCAGCCTCGACGGCAACACCCGACGTGCGATTGATTTGCATGAGGGCGACAGGATTGATGAAGAGGCGTTGAAGACGCTGATTCGTGCGGCGGTGGTGCTCAATACGTCGACGTAAATGGTTCTATACGGCTAACTGATTGATTCCAGAGCTACCGGATGAAAAATTCGGCACTGTTTAGATCGATTATTTCTTTCGGTTCTTTATATAGCGCTGGGTCGAATATCCGTAACTTCTAAAACCACGTCTTCGTTTTGATTCTGTCTGTGATGAAGACGCTGTCGCCGCTATAACAGACGGCGACGTCCCGACCGCGCCACTAAATCGGTTTCTACATCAAATCCTGCTGCTCGGCCATCATCTTGTCGTCCCTTCGCCAGTCCTTAGAATCCGCCTCCATCAGCTTCGTCCAACTATCGAATCGCTTAGGGAGTTACACCATGATGAACGCCATGCAGATGCCAATGCCGATGATGAACGCCAACATGCCGATGATGCCAATGATGGGCATGCCGATGATGATGGCGACCATGAGCTGCGAAATGATGGACGACGGCATGATGTGCAAAATGATGCCGGCTGCTGGCATGGACATGACCATGTTCAAGAACAGCGCCGAAATGATGCAGATGATGATGAACTGCGGCATGCCGATGATGATGCACTGCGGCAACATGAGCATGATGTGCATGTCCCAGGCGAGCATGGCCATGCCGATGATGAACATGATGATGCCAATGCCGATGATGGGCATGCCGATGCCGTCGATGAAGTGCGTGATGGAATGCACCATGATGGCCGACGGCATGATGTGCAAAATCATGCCGATGGCCGGCATGAACATGGACATGATGAAAAGCTGCTGCGACTTGATGATGAAAATGATGAACGATTGCAGCATGCCGATGATGATGAGCTGCAATGGCATGCCGCTGATGTGCTGCACCTGCTGATCCCCTGGCAGCACAAAAAAGCCCCCGCGACCTTACGGTTACGGGGGCTTTTTCATTCCGGCAGACACCACATCCCCCCGTAGGAGCGAGGCTTGCCCGCGAAGGCGGAGTGTCAGCCAATATCAATGTTGAATGTGCTGGCCTCATCGCGGGCAAGCCCGCTCCCACAGGGATTTGGGTTGAGCGCGGTATTCGTGGGTAGCGGTAATAAAACTGTGGGAGCGGGCTTGCTCGCGAAGGCGGTGTGTCAGGCGACATTGATATTGAATGTGCTGGCCTCTTCGCGAGCAAGCCCGCTCCCACATTGGATGTTCATTGTTCTTTCAGGTGTTTAATCCAGGCGTTCCGGGTAAGTCACCACCAGATACGCCACTGCCTCACTGTCGGCGGGGTTGCGGTAGCGGTGGGGCTGGTCGGCGTAGAACAGGATCGAGTCGCCGGTAGACAGCAGGTAACGTTCATCGTTGACGCTGATTTCCAGCACGCCCTGCGACACCACCAGGTTCTCCTGAACACCGGGGCCATGCCCCTCGCTGTGATCTTCGCCCAAAGGGCTCAGGCGCAGTTCGTAAAATTCCGATTGGCGTGCCACATCAAACGGGAACAGGGCGCGGCTGACGAAGGCTCCGCTGGCGCTGACCAGCCGTTTGCTCTCACGTGCCGACAGCACGGCCACACCTTCGAAGGCCCGATGCTCAAGAAAGGCGGCCACCGAGACCTTCAGGCCTTTGGCAATTTTGCACAGCACTTTGATGGACGGCACGCTGCGTCCGGACTCGATCTGCGCCAGCATCGCCCGGCTCACACCGCATTGCCGGGCCAGCGCATCGAGGGACAAGTGACGCTTGCCCCGCAGCCGTTGCAGGTTCTGTGCGACCCGCTCGCAGATCGGCTCTTCTTCCAGTGGCTCCAGATTATTCAAGTCCGTCACGGGCTCGTCTGCGCTCGCCAGAAATCGCGAGGGTTGCTGCGCGTTCATGCGTGACGGGTCTCGGTCGAGTGGGCGGCCTGGCCCCATTGATAAGCCTGTAAACCGGCGTTACGTGCATACATCTCCCACATGGCCCGTGCCCGTTGCTGAGCCTGTTTGCGTTTGCGGTAACTGGCGAAGTCGATGAGGTTGTCAGTCGGATTCATGGGGCACTTCACTGTGGTGATGAATGACGGGATGAGCTGAGAGTACGTGGATATTTTTATAACGATAAATACTTATTTTGTATTTGTTAATTCGTTTTGGTTATTTAATTAATATTCTATAAAGGAATAAGTAGATAATTATATATTCCTTTTGTTGCTGGTTCGGGTGATGCACTTTGAGGGCCTGCACATCCATGCGGATGCGCCCGACACCAGACAGGAAGCCTCATCATGACCATCAAAGCGATCAACGTCCGAAATCAGTTCAAGGGTGTCATCAAGGAAATAGTAGAGGGCGAAGTGGTGTCCGAAATCGACGTGCAAACGGCTTCCGGAATCGTCACCTCGGTGATTACCACCCGTTCGGTGCGCGACCTTGAATTGAAAGTGGGGAGCGAGGTGATTGCCTTCGTCAAATCCACCGAGGTGTCGATCGCCAAGCTCTGAAATTGAAATTTGAGCGACGAAAATCCTGTGGGAGCGTGGCTTGCCCGCGAAGAATGCACCGCGGTTTTTCAGGTATTACGCGTCATCGTTCTTCGCGGGCAAGCCACGCTCCCACAGGTTCTACGTCTTGACTTGCCGGCATTGTGCTCACTTTCCATAACGTTGAGGTTTTCATGGCGATTCCTTTCAAGCGCTCCGCATTGACGCTGTTGGCAGCCTCCGTGGCGGCGGTGAGTGCATTACTCAGCCCCGGCGCTCAGGCCGAAGGCAAAATCAGCATTGCCCAGCAATTTGGTATCGGTTACCTGATCCTGGATGTGGTGCGCGATCAGCAGCTCATCGAGAAACATGGCAAGGAGCAGGGCCTCGACATCAAGGTCGACTGGAGCAGCATCTCGGGTGCCACGGCGATGAACGAGGCGCTCTTGGCCGGTGCGCTGGATGTGGTGTCGGCAGGCGTGCCGCCAATGCTGACGATCTGGGACCGGACCAAGGGCAAACAAAACGTCAAGGCCATCGCCTCGCTGGGGTCTATGCCCAATTACCTGCTGACCAATAACCCGAACGTAAAAAGCCTCAAGGATTTCACCGAAAAGGACCGCATCGCGGTGCCGGCGGCAGGGGTAGGTTTCCAGTCACGCACTTTACAAATCGAAACGGCGAAACAGTTTGGCGCGCAAAACTTCAAGAAATTTGACGACATCTCGATCAGCCTGGCCCACCCGGATGCGACGTCGGCGCTGATTGCCGACGGTTCGGAGATCAACTCACATTTCTCCAGTCCGCCGTTCCAGTACCAGGAACTGCAGAGTCCCAACGTGCACAAGGTGCTGAGTTCCTACGACGTATTGGGTGGCCAGGCCACGTTTAACGTGCTGTACACCACCGAGAAATTCCACGACGAAAACCCGAAAACCTACAAGGCGTTTTACGCGGCACTCGCCGAGGCCGAGAAAATAATCAAGGCCGATAAGCCCGCAGCCGCCCAGACCTATCTCCGGGTGGAACAATCGAAGCTGGCGCTGCCACTGGTTGAGAAAATCGTCGCCGACCCTGAAATCGACTTCACCGTCGTGCCCCAGCGCACCTTCATCTACGCCGAGAAACTCCAGGAGCTCGGTGTGCTGAAAAACAAGGCTGCCAGCTGGAAGGATTACTTCTTTGAAGAAGCACACGGTAGCGAGGGCAGCTGAGCGGGTCTGCTATAAAGCGTGCGTCGCGGCTTAACTGACCGGAATTTAGGGCTTGCGCAGCAGAAGCAACAGCAGCGCCGCAGCCGCCAGCAGCGCCCCGACGATGAAGGTGCTGGCCGAGCCCGAGGTCTCCCACAGCGCGCCGGCGAGCACACTGGCGATCAACAGGCACACGCCGCTGATCAGATTGAACAGGCCGAATGCCGTGCCCCTGAGATGTTCGGGCGCGGTGTCGGCGATCAGCGCTGCGAGAATCCCTTGGCTGAAACCCATGTGCAGGCCCCACAGGGCTACGCCCGCCAGCATGGTCATGATCGAATCCGCTTGCGCCAATAACAGGTCCGCCAGGATCAGCAGGACTATGCCGACACACAGCACTTTGGTGCGGCTGATCCGGTCGGACAACCAGCCGGCCGGGTAGGCAGACACTGCATAAAGCAACGACATGACCACCATCACCATCGGCACCCAGGTTGCTGTCAGGCCTGTTTGTTGCGCCTTCAACACCAGAAAGGCTTCACTGAAGCGGGCCAGCGTGAAGAGCCCGCCGACGATCACCACCCACCAGTAACCACGGGAAAAATCCCGCAGGACCTTCCAGTGGATAGGTGAGCGAAAGGTGCGTTCGCCAGCGGCAGCGGTCGGTTCTTTTACCCCGCCGACAATCAGCGCCACCGATATCACCGCCGGGATCACCGCAAACCACAACACCAGATGGATCTGCCCGAGCCAGAGCATCAGCACGATAGCCAGGATCGGACCCAGAATGGCGCCCACGGTGTCCATCGACTGGCGCATGCCAAAACAAGCACCACGGATTTCGGCGGGTGCGACATCGGCGACCAATGCATCTCGCGGCGCGCCACGAATACCTTTGCCGATGCGATCCAGAAAACGCGCGGTGAACACCACCTCCACCGATTGCGCGAGAGGAAAGAGCGGTTTTGACAAGGCGGCCAGACCGTAGCCCATCAACAGCAGGCCTTTGCGCCGGCCGATAAAGTCGCTGATGGCGCCGGAGAAGATTTTGGTCAGCATCGCGGTCGCTTCGGCGATGCCCTCGATCACCCCGACGGTCAACGCGCTCGCGCCCAGGGTCGTGACCAGAAATATTGGCAACAGGCTGTGCACCAGTTCTGAAGACAGGTCCATGAACAAGCTGACAAAACCCAAGGCCCAGACCGTGGAGGGGATACGCACTGAAGCCGGTCTGGGTTTTGAGAGGTTGTCCATGCGGGTTTCCGGGATTGAATGCTCACCGATTGTTTATGTCGCCAACCCCGGCGATCAGGCCTTAAAGATTCTGACTCAAAAAGAGCAACGTATTGCCGTGCGCCTCCACCGCCGCCCGCTGGTTGTAGCTGTCACGGTGTGAGCAGTTGAAGCCATGTTCGGCCCCCGGATACACCTCGATATCGACGTCGTCGTTGAACTCGAAACGCTCGGCGATTTGCTTCACGGCGTCGATGGGGATGTGGCTGTCCTGTTCGCCGAAATGCATCAGCATCGGCACCTTGAGTTCACCGGCCCGATCCAGTTGGTTCTGAATGCCGCCGCCGTAGTAGGCAATCGCCACGTCGACGAAACCGTTGGCCGCGGTGTTGTACGACAGCATGCCGCCGAAGCAGAAACCGATGGAAGCGATTCTGCCGTCCAGCCCCGGATGAGCCTTCAGGGCGTCGATGGCCAGTTTGATGTCGGCCTGGGCCTTGGTGGTGTCGGTGGCATTCATCAATTCGACGGCGCGTTTCCAGCCAGCTTCGTCGTAGCCCAGTTCGATACGGTGGCCGTTGCGCCAGAACAGATCCGGCGTTATGACCAGGTAGCCGTCGGCTGCGTACTGCTCGGCGACCGAGCGGATGTGTTCGTTGACGCCGAAGATTTCCTGAATCAGCACAATCCCCGGACCTTTACGGGTGTGGGGGATGGCCAGGTAAGCGCCGAATGTGCCGTCGGCGCTGGTGATCTCGATCCATTGGGTGGTTACGCTCATGATGGCTCCTTTACATAAGTTGGGTGGGTTATCGAGACGCTGGCGTATCAGCGGTGACTGCGCCGCCAGAAGAGTCGAGCCAACAACGCGTCCATGCTGAGTTTGCCGGCCCCCGAGAGCAATAACGGCATGAGGGCTGCGAGGTAGATCAGCGGCAGTTTGAAGTTGCCGTGGCCTTTATTGCTGATGGCATAACCCTGGGCAAGTTCACTCAATGTAGACCAATCGGCCGGCCAGTGAACGGCAGCGGTCGCAACGATCGTGACCACGATCAGGATAATCGCCGAGACCCGCGTCCCCAGGCCCACCAGCAGGGCGAGGGCACAGATCAATTCGGCCCACATCGCCAGTTCCCAGTTCAGCGTGGCCGGCACGTGGTTGAAGGGGAATGGGAAGCTGTTCTGGATGTCAGCGAACCAGTTCTGACCGTTCCATTTTTCCAGGCCTGATTCGAAAAACTCCCAGGCCAGAAACACCCGCAAGGTCAGGGGCGCGATCCAGTTGCCGGCACGGTCGAGGTTCAGGTGCAGGCCTTTGATGGCTGATGAGAGAGAGGTGTTCATGGGCTTGAGCTCCGGGGATTCATTGTGGGAGCGGGCTTGCTCGCGAAGACGGCGGCACATTCAACATTGATGTCGCCTGACACACCGCTTTCGCGAGCAAGCCCGCTCCCACAGGGGATTGTGGTGTTCCAGGGATGTCATTCAGTCAGCAGCGCATTCCTGACCGACCGTTTGTACTTCAACGCAATCTTGCCCAGCAGCCGAATGACGATTGCCGAAAACATCAGGCCGAACGGCAGGACGTACCAGGCGCTCATGGGGATGCGTTTGAAGTTGGAATAGGTAAACACCGCTGCGAGCACCCACATGCCGCTGACGTGCAGGGCTTTCCAGGGTTTGGGGCCGATCAGCCGCGCCGTGGTTTTGAACGAGGTCAGCGCCATCAACAGAATGAACAGGTAACCAACCGAGCCCGGGATATTGCCGACCGTAGTGCGGCCGGGCCAGAACTCAGGGTTCAGTTGGCCATAGCTGTAGATCAGGATGGCGTGTACCAGGTGGGAAAACGCAAAGGCCAGGCCGATGAAGCGTCGCTCGCGCACCAGCGATCGGGTGAATGGCGAGGGCACCAGCACAGCCAAAGCGGACGCAGTGAACGCAGCGAGAAACAGTGCAAACGAAGTGCGTGCAGTGGCGCGAATGGCGCTGCGCGTGGCTTCCACCAGATCCGGGTTCAGCAACAGAATCAGGCCGGTCATCAACAACACCAGCAGGGACAGCAGGCCAAACAGCGACCAGCCGTGGTAACGGGGAACTTGGGTCAGCATGGCAACACTCCTGAGCAAGGGCCGACCCGGTTTTGCCGGTGGTCAGCGGACAGCAGGAGTTTTTCAACCCGGTGTGTGGGCGGTATGTCCGAAAGGTCGCCCGGTGCAAGTTCATGTATCCCGGGCCGCGACAGATACATTCCCATACAAAACTGTGATTCAGCACCGACCAGCAGCGTCTAGCGACAGTGTCCCCGCAATCCCATGGGGCGAGACTTCGGAACCCGGCATGCAAGCGCTGTTGAACGAGATCCTTGACGCAGTCCGACCGTTGATCGGTCAGGGCAAAGTGGCTGACTACATTCCCGCCCTCGGCACCGTGCCGTCCAATCAGTTGGGCATTGCCGTGTATGGCAATGACGGCGAGTTGTTTTGCGCGGGAGACGCCGACACGCCGTTCTCGGTGCAGAGTATCTCCAAGGTATTCAGCCTGGTGCAGGCCATCGACCATTCCGGCGAAGCGATTTGGGAGCGCCTGGGTCACGAGCCGTCCGGCCAGCCGTTCAACTCGCTGGTGCAGCTGGAGTTCGAGCGCGGGCGCCCGCGCAATCCTTTCATCAACGCCGGTGCGCTGGTGATCTGCGACATCAACCAGTCACGTTTTGCCGCGCCGGCGTTATCGATGCGCGATTTTGTCCGGCGTTTGTCCGGCAACCCGAATGTCATGGTGGATGGCAAAGTCGCCGAGTCGGAATACCAGCACCGCGCGCGCAACGCAGCCATGGCTTATCTGATGCAGTCGTTCGGCAACTTTCATAACGACGTCGAAGCCGTGCTGCGCAGCTACTTCAGCCACTGCGCGTTGCGCATGAGTTGCGTGGATCTGGCCCGCACGTTCTGCTTTCTGGCCAACGACGGTTTCTGCAAACACAGCGGCGCCCAGATCCTCAGCGCCCGTCAGACCCAACAAGTCAACTCGATCATGGCCACCAGCGGGTTGTACGACGAAGCCGGCAACTTTGCCTATCGCGTCGGTTTGCCGGGCAAGAGCGGCGTGGGCGGGGGCATCGTCGCGGTGGTGCCGGGGCAATTCACGGTGTGCGTGTGGTCCCCGGAATTGAACACTGCCGGCAACTCCCTCGCTGGCATGGCCGCGCTGGAATTGTTGAGTCAGCGGATCGGCTGGTCGGTGTTCTGATGGCATTTCTTGACTAGCGCTCGATGACCGCTACCGTGAAGCAGGCATTCTTTGACTCACCCGAACGGGTGACGGGGCGGGTGACTTCATGGTGAATTTCGGTTCCGCGCTTCTAGTCTTCAATGACCCGGACACTCATATGCGCAAAGGGTTGTCTGCCGTGGTCCAGATAGGCGACACCCTGTGGGTCGCCAATGATGAATCCTTGAGCCTGGAGCGCTTCACCTTGCGTGAGCGCGTCGGTGCGGGCGAGTTTCTGTTTGATCAGCACCAACAATTCCCGTTGGCGTCCCTGTTGACGCTGCCGGTCATCCCGACGATTGGCGAAGAATTCGTTGAAGCAGACCTGGAAGGCATGAGCTACGACCGCGACACGGGGTATCTCTGGATTGTGGGGTCTCACAGCCTGAAACGGAAAAAACCTGATAGCACCAAATCCCTGAAGAAAAACGCCGAGCGTCTGGCAACTGTCAGCAGCGATGGCAATCGTTTTCTCCTGGCCCGGATTCCGGTGGTCGAAGAAAACGGGACGTTCACTTTGGTGAAGAGCACCGCCAGCGATGATCGAGTCGCCGCCCAATTGGCCGGTAATCAACTGGGTAACGAATTGCTCGATGAGCTCAAGGACGACGAGCATGTAGGGGCATTCCTGCACATTCCCGGCAAGGACAACGGGTTCGATACCGAAGGTCTTGAGATCAACGGCAAACGTGTTTTTATCGGGTTGCGAGGGCCTGTGTTGCGGGGCTGGACGATTGTTCTGGAGATTGAACCCGAGGACCATCCCAAGGCCGCTCACACACTGATACTGAAAAAGATCGGGCCCAAGGGGCGCAAATATCGTAAGCATTTTCTCCAGCTGGATGGACTCGGCGTCAGGGACTTATGCATCGATGGTGACGACATGTTGATCCTGGCCGGGCCGACGATGAACCTTGATGGGCCTGTCAGCTTATTTCGATGGCACGACGGCGCCAGGCCCACAGACGAAAGTTTTATCTTCAGGGAACAATTGACGCCGGTCCTGGAGGTTCCTTACGGGCAAGGAGAGGATAAAGGCCGCGATCATGCCGAAGGAATGACCTTTGTCAGCACTGCGGGCGTAGAGGAACCGTTGCTGCTGGTGGTCTATGACGCGAACGCCGGGTGGCGCAAACAGGGGGGCAATCGCCTGGAGCAGGATGTATTTCGACTTATGAAAAAGTAACCGCCACCGCGCCCCGGTGAATGACGCTCCACGGATTTTCCTATACATTTTCCGACCGCCCCCCTGCATGGTGAAACCGTTTCATGTCTCTTGCGCTCGAACGTCTAGTCGCTGGCACGCCGATCCCTTTTGCTGGTAATCGTGTCACTGTCGTCAGCTCCGAACTGGCGGCGCGCTTTCAGCCCGGCGACCATCTGCTGGTGGAGCAGGTCAGCGGCGAATTGCTGCTGATCCCGGTAGCGGACCAGCAAGCGGCGGCAGTCGCCATCGAGCGCGCCGAAGCGGCGTTCACCGCGATGTCCAGCGTCTCGGATCACGCCATCAGCGAGTTCTTCGATCACTTTGCCCAACGCCTGGAAACGCCTGAATGCTGGGCCTTGATTGCGGCTGCCAACCTGGCCGACATCGAGCGGGCCAAGGCGCGCGGGCGTTCCACCACGCGGTTGCTCGCCGATGAGCGCATGCGCCGCGACATGATCGCCGGCCTCAGGGCTTGGCGCGATGCACCGGCTACGCGCGGCAAGGTCGTGAGCTGCGTCGAGCATGATGGCTGGAAAGTCGAGCAAGTAGTGTCGCCGCTGGGCATCGTCGCGTTCGTGTTCGAAGGCCGGCCGAATGTTTTCGCCGATGCCGCCGGTGTCTTGCGCACCGGTAACACCGCGGTGTTGCGCATTGGCAGCGATGCATTGGGCACCGCCCAGGCCATTGTCACCCATGCATTGAATCCAGCATTGGCTGACGCCGGATTGCCGACCGGAGCAGTTTCGCTGGTGGAAAGCGTCAATCACGCCGCCGGTTGGGCGATGTTCGCCGACCGGCGCTTGTCGCTGGCTGTGGCCCGTGGGTCGGGACGTGCGGTCAGCCAGTTGGGCAGCATCGCGCAACAGGCCGGTACCGCGGTCAGCTTGCACGGCACCGGTGGCGCGTGGCTGATCGCCGACAAGGACGCCGATGCCCGGCGCTTTGCCGCCGTGGTGCGCAACTCGCTGGACCGCAAAGTCTGCAACACCCTCAACGTTTGCCTGATCCACCGCGACCGCGCCGCCGAACTGGTGCCGTTGTTTCTCGACGCACTGCAACAGGCCGGCACCGCTCGGGGCCAGGGCTGCAAGTTACATATCGTCGAAGGTAGCGAGCAGCATTTGCCAACCGATTGGCAGACCGCGAGCGTCGAGGTGTACCGCGCCGGAGGCTATCAGACCGAAGCGTTGGCCGAACCGCTGCCCGAGGATCAACTGGGTCGCGAGTGGGAATGGGAAGAGACCCCGGAAGTCAGCTTGAAGATCGTTGACGACCTGGACCAGGCCATCGCCTTGTTCAACCGCTACAGCCCGCAATTCACCGTGTCGCTGATCAGTGAAGATGCCCCGGCGCAGGAGCGTTTCTACAACGCGGTCAACGCACCTTTTGTCGGCAACGGGATTACCCGCTGGGTCGACGGGCAGTACGCGCTGAACAAGCCGGAACTGGGGCTTTCGAACTGGGAGAGTGGGCGCCTGTTTGCGCGCAGCGCGATTCTCTCGGGGGATGGCGTGTTTACCATCCGTAGCCGCATGACCCAGACGGATCTGTCGGTCAAACGCTGAGGCGGCGCTCCAGAACAGCCACGCAAACCTGTGGGAGCGGGCTTGCTCGCGAAAGCGGTGTGTCAGGCGACATCAATGTTGACTGTGCCGCCGTCTTCGCGAGCAAGCCCGCTCCCACAGGATATTCGTCGTTCTTATACCTTATCGGCATCAGGGACAGCCCCCCGCCCGCAGGCAACGGCACGCACTATACTTAATGTGTGTCCGTGTCTGCGGTGGGGCGGGCGGCGCATCTGATTACGTGAGGGAGGTTTGCGCCATGAAACTTCATTCCTTTCAACATTACTCTCATGATCTGGAAACGGTCGTTCACGACGCGTGGATTACCACCAGAGTGAAGTCGGCCCTGGCATTGGCCGACTCAACCCTTGGCCTGCATGTCCATGTCAAAACCCATGCGGGCAGGGTGGCATTGAGCGGCCGCGTCAACACTCACAGGCAGTGTGAGCAGGCTGTTGCTCTGGCCCGTTCGGTTCAGGGTGTCGTCGACATCGATGCCAGCGAGTTGCTCACTCATGTGTTCACGCCGGGCAGTTTTCCAGATGCGCCCAATGCCGAAGAGTCCTCTGAGCGTCGGTCAAAATCGTCTACAAAGATTGACGATAAATGACAGGGGCGATCTTGTGAGTGTCACATTCCCGGTTGGGAAGTAGTGCGTGTGTCCACGTTGTAACGCTGCGCCAAGCCCGACGCAGCTCGAGCGGGTGAAGCTTTCAGGCGGCTTCGACCACTTGACCATACACCGCACAGGTGTCCGGGTGCTCGGCCAGCGACACGAAGTTGCGACGGCTGGCATCCAGAGCATCGACTGAGCCGGTCTCGATGTCATAAACCCAACCATGCAGATTCAGCAGGCCTTTTTCCTGGGCCAGGCGCACGCTCGGGTGAGTCTGGATATTCGCCAGTTGGGCGATGACATTTTCCCGGACCATCGAACTCACCTTGGCGGCGTCGCTGGCGTGAGGGCGGGAGTCATTGATTACCTTGGCCGACTCGGCGTGCTGCAACCAGCCACTGACGGCGGGCAGGTGATCCATGCATTTGCACTGGGCGATGGCGGTCATGGCGCCGCAGTCCGAATGCCCGCAGATCACGATGTCCGTCACGCCCAATACCGCGACTGCATATTCGACCGTGGCCGACACACCGCCGGGATGCGGACTGTAGGAGGGCACGATATTGCCGGCATTGCGCACCACAAACAGTTCGCCGGGCTCTTGCTGGGTCAGCAATTCCGGCACTACGCGGCTGTCTGAACAGGTGATGAACAAGGTGCCGGGATGCTGGGTGGTGGCCAGGTGTTTGAACAGGTCGGTACGTTGGATGAAGGCTTCGTTCTGGAACTTCAATAAACCTTCGATGAGCGCTTTCATGGCTGATTTCCTTGCAATGAATGAGGGGGGAATGCCTGCATAACCTGTAGGAGCGTGGCTTGCCCGCGAAGAACGATGACGCGTAATACCTGAAAAACCGCGGCGCATTCTTCGCGGGCAAGCCACGCTCCCACAGGTTCCGCGTCTTAATTGACTGGGTTGTTTTAGAAAGGACGCAATGGCAGGAACTTGCCGTCCAGAGTAATCACTGCGCGAGAACCGCCTTCCGGGTCTTCAACTTTCTTCATGTCCAGCTTGAAGTTGATCGCGCTGATGATGCCGTCGCCGAATTGCTCGTGAACCAGGGCTTTAAGCGTGGTGCCGTAGATCTGGATCATTTCGTAGAAGCGGTAGATGGTCGGGTCGGTAGGGACACCCGAAAGGCTGCCGCGCAGCGGAATGATCTGCAGGCGAGCCACGGCCTCGGCGTCCAGTTCGAGTTTCTCGCCAATCACCTTGGCGGCGGCTTCCGGCAACGGATGCTGGCCGAGCAGGGCGGCGGTGACATAGGCCAGGCCCAGGCCGGTGCCGTCGGTCAAATCCTGCCAGGACAGATTCTTGCGCGCCTTGGCATCGAGGATCGAAGTGGTCAGGGCCAGACTTGGGTCCTGGTAAGCGTGGGACTGTTGCATGGTGTGACTCCTATCGGTTGTGGCTGGAAAGTGGAGCCATCTTCGGTTGATTGATCCATAGCGTCCAAGATCGATATACAATGCGTCGCATAAGTCCTGCCTATAGATGGTGTGCCCCATGCTGCTCCGACATTTGCGCTACTTGCTGGCAGTCGCCGACCACGGCGGTTTCACCCGCGCCGCCGAGGCGTTGCATGTCTCCCAGCCGACGCTGTCCCAGCAGATCCGGCAACTGGAGGAAACGTTGGGCGTGAGCTTGTTCGACCGCACCTCGCGCACAGTCAAACCGACCGATGCGGGACTGGCCTATATCGAAAGTGCCCGTCGGGTACTGGTGGAACTTGAAGCAGGAAAACGCGCGCTGCATGACGTGAAGGACTTGTCTCGCGGCACTTTGCGATTGGCCATGACGCCAACGTTCATGGCGTATCTGGTGGGGCCATTGGTGCGCGACTACGTGACGAAGTTTCCGAACATCCATCTGCAGATTTTCGAGTTATCGATGGATCACATCGAGGCCGGGTTGCTCGATGACTCGCTGGACATTGCCATTGCCTTTACCCCGGTGAGGAGCCCCGACATCGAGTGCGTGCCGGCATTTGTCGAGACCTTGGGCGTGATGGTCGGGCGTAGTCATCCGTTGTACGAGCGCCAGAACCCGCTATCGCCAAAGGAGGTGGCGCAACTGGATTTCGCGTTGCTGACGCCGGACTTCATCACCCGATCCTCCATCGACGGGTATTTTCGGCAACAGAACATCACGCCCAAAGTGGCGATCGAGGTGAACTCGGTGAGTACGCTGCTGGAGGTCATTCGCCACGCGCCGATGGCCACCATCCTTCCGGAACCCATCGCCACTGCGGAACGGGCATTGCGCAAAATTCCGCTGCTGGGGGAGGCGCCCAACCGAGGGGCCGCGCTGCTTCGGCGCAAAAATAACTATCACAGTGCGGCGTCGGAGGCCTTTATGGAGCTGGTATTGGACGCGACTGCGGTCGAGTCGGCGAAGTCAGTCATCCACTGATTGACACAGCCCATTGGGAGCCTTGCCGGTGGAGGACACGGTCACCGAATCGTCATCGGCGAGGATGATCGTAATCGTAATGCCCGAACCCCTGGCTTCGAAGCGACGATCGTTGATGGCTTTGGTTACCGCTTCTTTACTATTGATCAATACCGGGCCGTCCTGATCCGCATGGACGACAACTTTACCGGGGCAGTCCACATCGAATGAGGGAATGCCAGGGAGGGTGTTCGCATGGGCAACATTCGCCATCGCCAACACTATGAATATCAGGATTTTGTTCATCGCAAGCCTCCAGAGATCCAGCAGGGCATACGGTTAACCATAGCTTTGTTTGGTGCGCACGAGACAAACGAAAAGGCCCCGCTCGATATTCCGAGCGGGGCCTTCTTTCATTACTGAGGGGGGATATCAATACAACCGATCAATCACCCGAACTTCGTTCTGGTTCTGCATCGATGCCCACGCCTGTTTCAGCGTTTGCAGCACATTACCGATGAAGTCCTTGTCGGCCGCGGCTTTCTTGCCGACATAACCCTGGCCGCGACGGTACATTTTCAGTCGGGCGAGCAGGTTCTGGTTGTTCTGGTCGAACGCTTCTTCGTGGGCATGGGGCGACAGGCAGTCGATATGAACCTGGCCCGATTTGCTGATCCACAGAATATGGCTGTCCTGGCTGTCTTTTTGCGCAGCGAACAAGCGAGCCAGTTCATCGATAGTAGGTTGATTGTTCAGATTCATTGTAAGCCCCTTGACCATTTGGTGATCTTTCAAAGTTGATTCGCTAATACAAGTAGCCCATCGGTTAGTTGATCCCTGGCACCGAAACCAGGACGTCAGCGGTCGGCCGTCAATATGACGGGGGCCCGCGTCTGCTGCATGTAGTCGTGTTGAATAACTGCTACGCAATAGCGTCACAACGAAGAGAAGCAGCGAAAACCTGGAGGCCACTGCCGACATTTTCAGGGTCGGCCACAAGCTTCATGAGGATTGATCGCCAGCGCTTCTCGTCCTTTGTACTGGACGTTCAGGCCAGGTCAGTTTCTTCAATCTGCCTTGTGGGCAGCGTGTATCCGGGGAAAACAGCTCGGCGGTCAGACGAGCTTGCTCAAACGTGTTGCCTGTACTCCCGATCGGGGAGATGTCTGCATCATGCAAGGGCAAATCGGAGGCGTCAACGGTTTTGTAGTGATTATTTTTGTTCACTACATATTGTCGGACAAAGTGGTTTTGGAATTAGAAAGTCAGGCGTGGCTGGCTGTGGCATCGTCAAGATCGCAGCTTTTCGTAGGAGCGAGGCTTGCCCGCGAAGGCCATCACGCGGACAAACTGCTGGACCGCGTCATCGTTTTTCGCGGGCAAGCCTCGCTCCTACGGGGGCGGGGTAGGAGTTGCCGAGGGCTGCGATCTTTTAAAGCGGTAAACGGTGCATGGATAACCGTCGATCGGCAGGTGATGCAGGGTGAATTCGCCACCCGTGAGATCAGGCATCACCTTGGCCCAGAACAGCCGCGCAGGCTGGTTGGCATCGATGTGGAAAATCTGCCATTGACCGGGGAACCGACTCAAGAGGGCAGAGGCGACAAACTTCGCGACACCTTGGCCACGAAAGCGTCGACTAACAAAAAAGTAGCCGATGTTGTGCTCCGCGCCGACGATATGGGTTTCGTTATCCACGGTCACGAAACCGGCAAGCTCGTCGTCGACCTTGATCAGAAACGGCCTGGTTGCCGGGTTGCGCCAGTAATCCAGCTTGGGCTGGATGTTGAAGAGGCCATGCTCCCCGAGTTTCAGCGGCAGCCATTCGCTGAAGTCATACACGTAGAACTGCATCAGGTTTTCGATGGTTTCCAGTTCGTCGCGCTGAGCGGCGTGCAGTTCTATTGAGGGCTGGCTTCTGATTGTCGTCATGGTTGTACCTTTCAGAAAGCAGGGCTGTTGCCTGATGCGCGATCCATGTGAGAGCGGGCTTACCCTAATGCCGGTAAGTCAAGACGCAGAACCTGTGGGAGCGTGGCTTGCCCGCGAAGAATGCACCGCGGTTTTCAGGTATTACGCGTCATCGTTCTTCGCGGGCAAGCCACGCTCCCACAGGTTCTGCACCTGACGTTGAAGAACACTAGACCATTTCGATTCGTTGCAAGTGCTCTCAAGCCTTGCTTACCGGTTTCGCCGTGCGCTTGGTGCCGGTCGAGGGTTTGCGTTTGGCGGGTTTGCGTTTGTTTTTCCACGGTGTGGCACCACCCCCGGCCGGGCTTGCCGGCCCGCTGATGGTCAGGTTCAGGCCGGCGCAACGTGCCACCTGCTTGCTCATCCACGCAGCCTGTTTGGTGACGAATTCTTCCAGGCTCATTTCACCGCTCTGCACCATGTCCAGGGCCTGTTCCCAGATTGCCGTGGTGCCGGGATCCGCAATGGCGCGCGGCACGGCGTCGATCAGGCTGAACGCTGCCGGCGTCGCGGCCAGGGCCTTGCCGTTCTTGATCAGGTAGCCGCGGTCCAGCAGGCCCTGGATGATCGAGGCGCGGGTGGCTTCGGTGCCGATGCCGGTGGTGTCCTTGAGCTTCTGCTTGAGCAGTGGATCTTCCACCAGTTTGGCGACGTTCTTCATCGCCTTGATCAGATCGCCTTCGGTAAACGGCTTGGGCGGCTGGGTCCAGAGGTCCTTGAGCTTCACGTCGGCCACCGCGCAGTCACGCCCTTCGGCCAATGCCGGGAGTGTTTGCGGCGCCGGTGCTTCGCGGCCCTTGGCTGGCGCGAGAGCCTCGGGCAAGGCGCGTTTCCAGCCGGGCTCGACAATCTGCTTGCCCACGGCGCGCAAGGCTTCACCGGCACAGTCGAAGTCGGCCTGGGTCCGGTCGTACTCATGGTTGGGCAGAAACTGCGCCAGGTAACGCGCACGAATCAGGGTGTAGACCGCCCGTTGTTTGCCTACCAGTCGGTCGAGGTTTTTCGCCGCAGCAGTGGGAATGATGCCGTGGTGAGCGCTGACCTTGGCATCGTTCCAGGCCCGTGAGCGGCGCTGGGGCTCCAGGTGATCGTGCAAGGCGTTCAATGCCGGATCGGCCTGCTTCAGCGCAGCAAGAATACTTGGGGCTTCGCTGTGCTGACTCAGCGGCAGGTAACCGCAATCGCTACGCGGGTAGGTAATGACTTTGTGGGTTTCGTACAGCGCCTGGGCGATATCGAGGGTTTCCTGAGCGCCGAGCCCGAGCTTCTTCGAGCAGACTTCCTGCAGCGTGCCCAGATCGAACGGCAAAGGCGCGACTTCGCGCATGCGCTCGGTGCGCAGTTTGATCACCCGAGCGCTCGCCGCACCGTTAATGGCCGTAGCGGCTTTCTGAGCCAGCCCCTGATTCAGGCAGCGGTCCTGATCGTCGCAAGCGTCGGAGGCCGCACGCCACTGGGCGGTGAACGCGGTGCCGTCATGCAGCAGTTGCACATCGATGGCCCAGTAAGCCACCGGGACGAAATCGGCAATGCTGCGGTCGCGATCCACCACCAGGCGCAAGGTCGGCGTCTGCACCCGACCGACCGGCAATACACCCTGATAGCCGGACTGACGCCCCAGCAGGGTGAACAGCCGACTCATGTTCATCCCGATCAACCAGTCGGCCCGGGAGCGCCCCAACGCCGAATGATAAAGGCTGAACGTCTCGGCACCGGGCTTGAGCGCCGCCAGGGCCTTGCGGATCGATGCATCGTCCAGCGCCGACAGCCACAGCCGCCGGATCGGCCCGCGATAACGGCAATGCTCCACCAGTTCTTGGGCGATCATCTCGCCCTCACGGTCGGCGTCGGTGGCAATCACCAGTTCACTGGCCTCGCCGAGCAAGCGTTTGACCGCCTTGTACTGGCTGGCCGTGCGCGGTTTGACGGTCATCTTCCATTTTTCGGGAATGATCGGCAGATCCGCCAGCACCCAACGCTTGTAACGCGCGTCATAGGCATCAGGCGGTGCGGTTTCCAGCAGATGGCCGATGCACCAGGTCACCGTGACGTTCGTTCCCAGCCAGCAGCCGTCGCCCCGACGCTTGGCGCCGAGCACGGCTGCGATGTCTTTGGCCTGGGAAGGTTTTTCACAGAGGTACAGCTGCATAACCACCATCGTCGATCAGTGTTCAGAGGCTGACAGAATGGCGTTTGATGAGCGATGGAGCAATCTTTATCTGTATGGATGTACAGCTTAAGCTGTTGCGGTTGATGACAGCAGGTTGGGGCATGCTGTTTTGGGGACCTCACTGTAGCCCAAGCAAGCTCCGTTCGGCTGTGAAGCAGTCGCGATGCCGAAACATGAGGTATACCTGTCGGATCGCGATACAGCGCAGCAGCGACAGAGGATCCTGTTCTATGAAAGCCCCCGGACCCGGTAATCCCATCGCCATCAGCCCTCAACCCGGCTGCGTGGTGGTGAAGTTCCATGGCATTCAAGTGGCGTCATCCACTCGGGCGCTGGTCATGCATGAGGCCAATTATCCTCCGGTGTACTACATCCCCCGCGAGGACATCGCCGAACAATATTTCGCCCGCACCGACCACACCAGCTATTGCCCGTACAAGGGCGATGCCAGTTATTTCAGCCTGCAAATCCCCGGGCATGAAGGTGCCAATGCGGTATGGAGTTATGAGCACCCGAAGGTGTCAGTCGCGCAGATTGGCGGGTATGTGGCGTTTTATCCTGAAGAAGTGACGTTTGAGGTACTTGATACCTGAGGTGCAGAAAGCATTGTGGCCAGAAGGCTTGTTGCCTGAACGCAATCCATGTGGGAGCGGGCTTGCTCGCGAAGGCGGTGTGCCAGGCAACATTAATGTCGACTGACACTCCCTTTTCGCGAGCAAGCCCGCTCCCACAGGTAAGCCTGGGCTAGAGGTTCGTGCCGTCAGTTCTTGTCCAGATCCACATTCTTGGTCTCACGCAAACAGATCATCCCCACCACCAGACTCACCCCGGTAATCACCACCGGGTACCACAGCCCGTAGAAAATATCCCCGGTATACACCACCAGGGCAAACGACACCGTCGGCAGAAAACCACCGAACCAACCGTTACCAATGTGGTAGGGCAGGGACATGGACGTGTAGCGGATACGGGTCGGGAACAGTTCGACCATCAGCGCCGCCAGCGGGCCGTAGCACATGGCGGAGATGATGATCAGCGCGACGATCAGCGCCACGATCATTGGTTTGTTGATCTGCTGGGTGTCGGCTTGTGACGGATACCCGGCCAGAGTCACCGCGCCGCGCAGGGCTGCTTCATCGTAACCATCGATTTTCACCTCGCCGATGCTGATCTGCACGGCGCTGCCCGCCGGGGCCGCTTCGCTGTTGTAGGGCAGGCCTTGTTTGACCAGGAAGGTTTTGACCTTGTCGCACGGGCTATCAAATTTAGCCTTGCCCACCGGGTCGAACTGGAAGGTGCAGGTGGCCGGGTCGGCCAGCACGGTGATCGGTGCCTGGCGGCTGGCTTGGTCGATGGCCGGGTTGGCGTAATGGGCCAGGGTCTTGAAGATCGGGAAGTACAGGGCGGTGGCCAGCAACAGGCCGATCATCAGCACCGGTTTGCGCCCGACCTTGTCCGACAGCCAGCCAAAAAAGATGAAGAACGGTGCGCCGATGATCACGCTGACGATCAGCAGACTGTTGGCCAGGGCCGGGTCCATTTTCAGGAACTGGGTGAGGAAGAACAGCACATAGAACTGCGCCGCGTAGAAGGTCACCGCTTGCCCGGCGTTGATGCTGAACAGCGCAATCAGCACCACTTTGAGGTTGTCCCATTTGCCGAAGGAGTCGCGCAGCGGCGACTTGCAGAGTTTGCCTTCTTCTTTCATTTTCACGAACGCAGGCGACTCATGCAGGCTCAAGCGAATCCAGGTCGAGATGCCCAGCAGCACGATTGAAAACAGAAACGGAATGCGCCAGCCCCAGACTTCGAACTGGTCACCGGTGAAGTAGCGGCAGCCGAGCACCACCAGCAGCGACAGCAGCAAACCGAGGGTGGCGGTGGACTGAATCCAGCTGGTGTGGAAACCGCGTTTGCCCATCGGTGCGTGTTCGGCGACGTAAGTGGCAGCGCCGCCATACTCACCGCCCAGCGCCAGACCCTGGAGCATGCGCAGCACCACGAGGATGATCGGCGCGGCGATGCCGATACTGGCGTAAGTCGGCAGCAAGCCGACGCAGAAGGTCGCCACGCCCATGAGGACAATAGTGGCGAGGAACGTGTATTTGCGCCCGATCATGTCCCCCAAGCGGCCGAACACCAACGCACCGAACGGCCGCACGATGAAGCCGGCGGCGAAGGCCATCAGCGCGAAGATGAACGCCGTGGTGTCGTTGACCCCGGCGAAAAACTGTTTGCTGATGACCGCCGCGAGGGCGCCGTAGAGGAAAAAGTCGTACCACTCGAACACCGTCCCGAGTGACGAAGCGAAGATGACTTTTTGGGTTTCCTGACTGGTGCCGGCGCTGCGGACGGCTTCCAGGGGCTGAACATGTTCTGACATATCGGTATCCCTCACAGTGATTGTTTTTGTTGTTCCACTGTCGGCGCCAACCTTGTGGGCAGGTGCCGCTACTGTCGATGTATCGGGTGTACTCCTTCCCTGTAGGAGCTGCCGAAGGCTGCGATCTTTTGATCTTGATCTTTCAGCGCCTTCAAGGACGCCAAGAGATCGCAGGCTTCGCCAGCTCCTACATGGATTGCGCGTTGCTTCAGGCCGGTGTGGTCTGTTGTTTTTCGGGGGGCACGCTCCTTGTGTTGGGGCTGAGGATCAGCTGCGCGGCTTTCTCGGCGATCATCAACGTCGGCGAACAGGTATTGCCCGAGGTGATGCGCGGCATGATCGAGGCGTCGGCGATGCGCAGGCCGGGAATGCCGTGGACACGCAGCTCGGCGTCGACCACCGCGTCCGCATCATTGCCCATCCGGCAGGTGCCCACCGGGTGGAAAATCGTCGTGCCGATCCGGGCGGCGGCTTCGTGCAATTGCTCTTCACTCTGCAAACTGTCGCCGGGCAGGTACTCGACCGGTTTGAACGCTTGCAAGGCGGGCGCGGAGACGATGCGGCGGGTGAGTCGGATGGCATCGGCTGCCACTCGCAAGTCTTCGGGATGGCTCAGGTAGTTGGGCTGAATCAGCGGCGCTTCCCGCGGATCGGCGGAGCGAATGTCTATCCGGCCACGGCTTTGCGGGCGCAGATCGCAGACCGATGCAGTGAACGCGGGGAAGGCGTGCAGCGGCTCGCCGAAACGCTCCAGCGACAACGGTTGCACGTGGTATTCGAGGTTCGCCGAGGTTTGTTCCGGTCCCGAACGAGCGAAGGCGCCGAGTTGGCTCGGCGCCATGGACAGCGGGCCGCTGCGGTCATACAGATAACGCAGGCCCATGCCCATCTTGCCCCACAGCGTGCCGGCAATCTGGTTCAGGGTGCGGGCTTTTTCCAGTTTGTAGATCAGCCGCAGTTGCAGATGGTCCTGCAGGTTGCCGCCCACGCCAGGCAGTTCATGGGCAACGCCGATGCCCAGCTTTTGCAGGAGCGGGCGAGGGCCGATGCCGGAACGCTGGAGAATGCCCGGTGAGCCGACGGAGCCGGCACACAGGACGATTTCCTTACGCGCCTTGAAGGTTTTCGCCTGGTCTTGCCAACGTGCGCTGACCGCTGAGGCACGGCCGTTTTCCAGCAGCACGCGGTCGACTTCGACGTCGGTCAGCACCGTCAGATTGGCACGGTGGCGGATTGGTTTGAGAAACGCCTTGGCCGCGTTCCAGCGGATCCCGGCTTTCTGGTTGACCTGGAAATAGCCGCAGCCTTCGTTGTCGCCCTGATTGAAGTCATCGATGCTGGCGATGCCGCTTTGCTCGGCCGCCGTGCGGAAGGCGTCGAGGATCGGCCATGACAGCCGCTGCCGTTCGATCCGCCATTCGCCGGCAGCGCCATGAAACTCCGAGTCGCCGGCAAAATGGTTTTCGCTTTGTTTGAACAGGGGCAGCACGTCTTGCCAGCCCCAACCGGTATTGCCCTCGGCCGCCCAACCGTCGTAATCGCCAGCCTGGCCGCGCATGTAGATCATGCCGTTGATCGAGGAACAGCCGCCGAGCACCTTGCCGCGCGGATAGCTCAGGGCGCGGCCTTGCAGGCCCGGTTGCGTTTCGGTCTTGAAGCACCAGTCGGTGCGCGGATTGCCGATGCAGAACAGGTAACCCACCGGGATGTGAATCCACGGGTAGTTATCGCGGCCGCCGGCTTCGAGCAGCAACACCCGGTGTTGCGGGTTGGCCGACAATCGATTGGCCAGCAAACAACCGGCCGGCCCGGCACCGACCACGATGTAGTCGTATTCATCAAGGGAAGTCTGCATCCCTGACCTCGTATTGTTGTTCTTGTTGTCGGTCATCCTAGTTGTTAGCTTTCGTTAAAAGAATGTTAGTTTTTACGCAGCTGCTGTGCGTTTTCAAACAGCGTCATTCACACGGCATAACGGCAAGGAGGGTTCATGTTCGACTGGAATGACCTGCGGTTTTTTCTCGAATTGCAGCGCAGCGGCCGCTTGCTGACCGCCGCTCGCCGTTTGAACACCACCCACGCCACCGTGGCCCGGCATATCGAAGCCATCGAAAAAAGCCTCGGCACCGCGCTGTTCGTCCAGCATGCCCAAGGCTACGAATTGACCCCGGCCGGCGAAGCGCTGCTCAAACACGCCGAAGCCATGGAAAACGTCGCGCTGCTGGCTCAGGAAGAAATCACCCAATCATCCGCGCCGCTGGGCAAGATCCGCGTCGGGGTGACGGAAGGGCTAGGCATCATGTTCCTCGCCAGTCGCATTAACGGGTTGTTCGAACGCTATCCGGGGCTGGAAGTGGAACTGGTGGCGGTGCCGCGTTTCGTCAGCATCCTCAACCGTGAAGCCGAGATCAGCATTCACCTGGAACGCCCGGCCGCCGACATGCTGGTCACCCGCAAACTCACCGATTACCGACTGGCGCTCTATGCCAACCAGGCTTATCTGGACCGCTCGCCACCACTGCGCAGCCGCGAAGACCTCGGCCGTCATGCGTGGATCGGCTACGTCGACGACTTGCTGTTCAGCCAGGAACTGATGTTCCTCAACAGCTTCTGCCGCAACCCTCAGGTGGTCTTCCGCAGCACCAGCGTCATCGCCCAGCAACAGGCCGCGCGCTCGGGCCTGGGGATCGCCGTGCTGCCGTGCTACATGGCCAGCGCCGATCCGGACTTGGTGCCGTTGCTGCCGGATGAAAGCATCCAGCGCAGTTACTGGATCAGTACGCGGCGCGAGCTGCACAAGTCCGTGCGGCTGCGGGTGTTGTGGGATTACGTGGTGGAGTTGTGTGAGCGCGAGCAGGGCTTGTTGCTGGGATAACAAAGATCAAAAGATCGCAGCCTTCGGCAGCTCCTACAGGGATAGGTGTAGGAGCTGCCGAAGGCTGCGATCTTTTGATCTTGGGAGAGTGTCGGATTCATTTCCAAAATGGTTCCCGCTGGACAGCGCAGCCGTCCTGGCCTTCAATTCGTGGGATGAAGACAAGGAGCGTCCACCGATACTCCGCCGCGAACAAGGGAGCTTGCCGCATGACCGACGACACAAAAGTGAAAGGCCCGGCGTCGTACTTCCCGTCAATCGAGAAAAAATATGGCCAGCCCATCAGCCACTGGCTGGATCTGCTTGGAACAGTGAGCGGAAAGAAACATATGGAAATGGTGGCCTGGCTGAAGGCTGAACACGGTATGGGACATGGCCATGCCAGTGCTTTGGTTGCGTATTATTTGGCGAGTTGACCAACCTAGCCTACAGCCCATTTAAACAAGAAAAATCGCGATCGTTTAAATGAAGCTTGCAGTTACCACCTAAGGGCTACAACGCCTTGCGCCACCCCCTACACGTAAGACAGAATCCGCCGGCTTGTGCGTCTAGGGGTCGCTCGGTAACTTGATTCCTGTCACTGCTCATCAGTGATCGGGTCTGCAAGCCCGCCGGAATACCAGTCGCATAGCCCTGCCAAAGGACGCTCGTTTATGTCCGCGAAATGGCGGCTTTGTGCGGGAGATCTTCGGATCTGCCGGGTTCCTGGTTTCCCGGTCTTGCAGACCCGCACATAGCTGCCACCCATCATCTGCAAGTGATGCGGGTAGCTCCTAATGAACAATCAGGAGTTTCTTCATGATCAAACCTACGCCAAATCCGCCGGACACCGATCCGATATCCCCGTATGAACCCGATTCAAAAGAACCCAATGAGGCCGCCAAACGCGCCCTCGACTTCCACTTCCCGTCGAATGCCGACATCAAAGCCGCCGCGCGTAAACCCAGCAAGCTATTTGCCGTGGACCCAGAGGCGACTACCGAAACCCTGGCGGTTTTTTTGGTCGAGACGCTGGCCTCGGTTGATGTGATGGTCCATCAGTTGGTGGATCATCTGGAAGGTGAGTCGCGGCACGCGCTGCTGGGCATTTCAAACAGCATCATGATGGCGGAGATCACTGCGAACCGGGTGTTGGATAACATTGATACGCCTGAGTAGGTGTGGGCTGCATTCCCATTGTAGGAGCGAGGCTTGCCCGCGAAGAACGATAACGCGGTATGCCAGACCTGACGCCTTCGCGGGCAAGCCTCGCTCCTACAGGGACCGTATTTCAAGCGAAGGCTGTGGCGCTCAGGCGAGGATTTCGAATGCCGTGCTGGCCAGCCGTTCGCCGTTGACCAGAACGTGCACGGCGTGCAAGCCCAGGTAATGCTTTCGGGTGGTGAGTTCTTTGATGTGCTGGCTACGTGCAATGGATTCGGTGGCTTTGCCGGGCAGCGTCGTCGCCTTGAGCTTGAACACCTTCGCCGACGTGCTGCCATTGGCTTTGACGTAATCAATGGCGTAATCGATCACCAGTCGCTGACTCTCCGGGACCGTGGATTTCACCGTGAAGGACAGGGTGATTTTCTCCCCCAGACGAATCACCGCTGGTTCGATCTTCACATCAATGATTTCAACCTCGGGCTTGCCGCCCGCGCCAATGATTGCCAGCGCCCGCTGGTTACCTTGTTTGATCAAACTGCGCAGAGCGTGTCTGGCGATCCACGCTGTGTGCTTGTTTTCCAGCGACCAGCCCTCGATCAGCGCCAGCACCCACTCGGGATGATCCTTGGTGATGTCATTGAGGTGGTTGGCCACGGATTTGCGCACGTAGAGGCTGTCGTCGGCCTTGAGGTTGTCGAGGATCGCAGCCGCCAGTGTCGGGTTGGCCTGGACCGGTTCCAGGCGGAACGACCAGGGCAGGCGCGGTCGGCTGCCTTCGCTGGCCAGGCGCCGGACGTGTTCGTTTTCATCCAGCGACCAATCGTGCATCAGCGCCAACGAGCGTTCGATATCGCTGCGCAGGAAGTGCCGAATCGCGAATTCAGATGAGCCGAAGGCTGTGAAATATTTGAGCGCATTCATCGACAGGTCGAACGTATGAGCGCCGTAGGTCGCGACGTAATGCGGTAAAAACATACTGACGAAGGCGCTGTTGAGGCGCGGGGCGAGGGCGCGCAAGACGTCGAGGGATTCTTCATAACCAAGTGGCAATACCGCGTGCAGGCATTCGCTGACGCGGGCCATGCGTTGCATGACTGACAACTTCGCCAGGCCGGTTTTGGCCAGCTTCAGGAAGGCCTTCGCGTCGAACCCGGGATAGACCGCCGTCATCTCGGTGGCGATGTGCGCGAGGCGTTCGGCGTTGAAGATTTCCTTCAGGGCGGGGGAGGTTTGGTCTGCCATTGTGGGTTCCTTGCCAAATGATCGTTCCCACGCTCTGCGTGGGAATGCATCCCGTGACGCTCTGCGTCACATTTCAAGAGCGGACGCAGAGCGTCCATGGCGGCATTCCCACGCAGAGCGTGGGAACGAACCGGTTCAAACCTTACCCGCTTGCTCTTCCAACTGATCCGACTCAAACAATTTTGCCAATTCCGCCCGCGATTCCTGCGCGGTCTGCATCACCTTGGCCGCATCGTCATACACCGCATGTTGAGCTTCCAGCACCTGTTCATCGTGATGGGTAAAGCGCTTGATCCGCGCATCCGCCTGGGTCTGCGTCAGACCCAGTCCAACCAGGGTCCGCCGGGTCATTTCCAGGCTGGAGTAATAGGTTTCCCGCACCGCCTGAGCCCCGACATCCACCAACCGGTGCACATGCTGACGGTTTCGGGCGCGGGCGATGATTTTGATGTGCGGATAGAGCTTGTGTACCACCTCGGCCGTCTTGATATTGGTCTCCGGATCATCGGTGGCAATCACAAAGAACTCCGCTTGCTCGACCTTGGCGGCGCTGAGGATTTCCGGGCGCATCGGGTCGCCGTAGAACACCGGCACACCGCCGAAGCTGCGGGACAGTTCGATGGTTTCCACCGACGTGTCGAGGGCGACGAACTTGATGTTCTGGGCCCGTAGAATCCGCGCCACGATCTGCCCCATCCGGCCCATGCCGGCAATGACCACGCGTGGTGTGTCGGTGTCGATTTCGCGAAACTTCTGCGGCACCTCTACCGGTTGAACCTTGGGTTTGACCAGTCGTGCGCAGGCCAGCAACAACAGCGGTGTCAGCGCCATCGAGAGGGTGATGGTCAGCACTAGCAAGTCGTAGAGGCGCGGGTCGAACAAGCCCTGATCCCGGCCGATCTTGAACACCACAAAGGCAAACTCACCACCGGCCGCCAGCACAATCCCCAAACGAATCGCATTGACCTTGCCCAAGCCCCCGGCCAGTCGACCGACCACAAACAGCAGCGGCAGCTTGATCGCGATCAACAGCACGGTCAGCCCCAGCACCGCAATCGGCGCGCTGAGCAGCAAACTCAAGTTGGCGCCCATGCCGACGCTGATGAAAAACAGCCCCAGCAGCAGCCCCTTGAACGGCTCGATCTGCGCTTCCAGTTCGTGACGGTATTCGGAATCCGCCAGCAGCAAACCAGCGAGAAATGCGCCGAGTGCCATGGACACGCCGACCAGGTCCATCAACCACGCCGTACCAATCACCACCAGCAACGCAGTGGCGGTGGACACCTCCGGCAAGCCGGTCTTGGCCACCACGCGAAAAACCGGTCGCAGCAAATACCGCCCGCCAATCACCACCACCGCAATACTGCCTAGCACCCGCAAGCCATGGTTCAGATCTTCGGCGGCACTGCTGGTGTGGTCGCCGCCGGCCAGCAGCGGCACCATCGCGATCAGCGGGATCGCGGCGATGTCCTGGAACAGCAAAATCGCGAACGCCAACCGTCCGTGAGGGCTGGTCAGTTCTTTGCGCTCGGCCAGGCTTTGCAAACCAAATGCAGTGGACGACAACGCCAGGCCCAGGCCCAACACGATGGCGCTATTCAGGGATTGGCCGAACACGAACAACGCCAGCACACCAATCACCGAACCGGTCAACAGCACTTGCGCCAGGCCAACGCCAAACACCGATTTGCGCATCACCCACAAACGTCGCGGCGACAGCTCAAGGCCGATGATGAACAGCAACAACACCACCCCGAGCTCGGATATGTGGCTGACGCTTTGCGGATTACCGATCAAGCCCAACACCGACGGCCCGATGATCACCCCGGCAAACAGATAACCCAATACAGCCCCCAGTTGCAGGCGCTTGGCCAAGGGGACGGTGAGCACCGCCGCGAATAAAAAGACGACAGCGGCTTGCAACAGGTTGCCTTCGTGGGGCATGGCGAAACTCCAGGGTGTGGCAGGCGAGAGCGGCGCTCGCCCGATTTTCAGCGGGGCGTCAGGATAAAGGCTGGCGCCCTTTCAGTCAGCAAGGAGGTTGCTGAGAATTTACCGTTTAGTGGGGCCATTGTTCGAGCAGGATCGAAACGAACTTCTCCGCCGCCGGCGATAACGATGCGCCCCGACGGTACACCAGGCCGAGTGTCCGGTTCACTACAGGATCGGTGAGCGGAATGCTCACCAGCGTCGGGTGATCCGCCGTTGGCATGGCGAGGCTCGGCATCGCGGAAACTCCCAGACCGGCTTCGACCATGCCCAGCGAGGTGGACAAATGCTGCACCTCATAGAACCACTGCGGACGCCAACTCAGGCCCGACAAGGCGTGGTCCAGGATCATGCGGTTGCCGCTCAGGCGCCCGACCCCGATCAACCGGTAATCGCTCAATTCTGACCAGGTCACAGACGTCCGCCCGGCCAGTTCATGGTCACGGCGGCAGGCAAGGACAAAGGGCTCGTTGACCAGTGAAACGAATTCGATGTCCGGGTGCTGGCCGCTCATCATGTTGATGCCGAAATCGGCTTCCCCCCGCAACACCGCTTCGAGCCCTTCATTGGCGCTGAGGTCGAGCAAACGGATGCGGATTTTCGGGTAGCGTTCGTTATAGAGACGAATCACCGACGGCAGGAAGTAAAACGCAGCGGTTGGAATGCAGGCCAGGGTCACCTGACCGATTTGCCGCTCGGCCAATTCACGGATGTTCAGGATCGAATCGTCGAAGTCATCCAGCAATCGGCGAGCCTTGGGCAGGAAGTCGCGGCCGACACTGGTCAGGCTGACCTTGCGCGTGGTTCGGTCGAGCAACATGGTCCCCAAACCCTCCTCAAGTTTTTTTATCCGCCGACTCAACGCCGGTTGTGACAGATGCAGGGCATCGGCAGCCTCATGAAAACTCCCCAGTTCGGCGATTTTCACGAAAGATCGGATGTCCTGAAGTTCATATTCCATGTTCTATCTCGTCGAGGAGGGCGCTGAATCACGGTAAAACTTTCTTTTGTGAAACGCAATAATTGCTCTGATCTTTGCATTGGAAACACAATTATTTCCCTGTCACTCTTGTTTCCAAGACATCAATTACCTCGATTGATTAACAAGAGTTAGTAGTCATGCAACGAATTCCTTGTGTGCTGATGCGCGGTGGTACCTCAAAGGGGCCGGTATTTCTTGCTTGGGATCTGCCGGTATCGATTCAAGAACGCGATGAGCTGTTGCTCTCGGTGATGGGCTCCGGTCACGAACTGGAGATCGACGGCATCGGCGGTGGCAGCCCGCAAACCAGCAAGGTCGCCATCGTCAGCCCTTCGTTGCATCCCGATGCCGATGTTGATTACTTGTTCGTCCAGGTCATGGTGTCCCAGCGTCGGGTGGATACCGCCCCCAATTGCGGCAATATGCTTTGCGCGGTCGGACCGTTTGCCATCGAGCAAGGCCTGGTCAAGGCGGCCGGCGAGCTGACCCGCGTGCGGATTCGCAACCTCAACACCGGCACCTTCGTCACCTCTGACGTACAGACGCCAGACGGTAAGGTCAGCTATGAAGGCGACACCGCCATCGATGGCGTGCCTGGCAGCGCGGCACCGGTTCAACTGACATTCCTCGACGCCGCTGGCAGCAAGACCGGCAAGCTGTTTCCAACAGGCAGCGTCCAGGACTGGTTCGATGACATTCCAGTGACCTGCATCGACATGGCCATGCCGATGATGATCATCGAGGCGCGTCACCTGGGCAAACGTGGCGACGAAACGCCAACCGAGCTGGACGCCGACAAAGACTTTCTGCAGCGCCTCGAAGCCCTGCGGCTGCAGGCCGGCATGGCCATGGGCCTGGGCGACGTCAGCGACAAAGTCATCCCCAAGCCTGTGCTGGTATCCAAGGCGGTGGCCGGTGGCACGTTGCAGGTTCGCTATTTCATGCCACACAACTGCCACCGTGCGTTGGCCATCACCGGTTCCATCGGTATTGCCACGGCGTGTGTCAGCGAAGGCAGTGTGGTCGCGCAGATGCTCGGCAATACCGGCGGGCCGCGTCTGCAACAGGTGCGAATCGAGCATCCGAGCGGCGGCATCGATGTCGTATTGTCCTACACCGGTAAGAACGGTAAGACTATCCGCGCCTCTGTTGTTCGTACCGCTCGAAGGCTGTTTTCCGGCTTTGTGTATGCCCCGGTTTCCCAACGGTTCGCCGGGTAGTTTTCTCGCGTAGTCACCGCAGTTTTGCATCAGAAAGCTCGGGGTCGTTCGCCTGCGCGTCGGCCACGCATTCCATAACAACAAGAGAGTTGCCCTATGCTCGCCTTACTCGGCTTGGCCATGGTGGTTGTGTTCACGTTCCTGATCATGACCAAGCGTCTGTCACCCATCGTTGCGTTGACCGTTGTTCCGATTGTCTTTGCGGTGATCGGTGGCTTTGGTGGGACCACCGGAAAAATGATGCTCGACGGCCTGAAGATGGTCGCACCGTCGGCGGCACTGCTGCTGTTCGCGATTCTGTTTTTCGGTTTGATGATCGACTCGGGGTTGTTCGATCCACTGATCCGCAAGATTCTCAAACGGGTCAACGGCGACCCGATGAAAATCGCGGTCGGCACCGCGCTGCTGTCGTTGACTGTCGCCCTGGACGGTGACGGCACTACCACTTACATGATCACCTGCGCGGCAATGTTGCCGTTGTACAAGCGCATTGGGATGAACCCGATGATTTTGGCGACCGTTTCCATGCTGTCGTTGAGCATCATGAGCGGCATGACCCCTTGGGGCGGCCCGGCGACCCGGGCGATTGCCGCGTTGGGGCTGGATGCCGGGGCGTACTTTGTGCCGTTGTTGCCGACCATGATCGGCGGCGCTGCGTGGGTGGTATTCACTGCGTTCCTGCTGGGCCGCGCCGAGCGTAAACGCATTGGCAACGTCCAGCTGCAAAGCGGCGGGAGTGATTGCTATATCAAGGCGATTCTTGAGGACACGCCGCACAAACGCCCGAAACTGGCCTACGTCAACCTGTTGCTGGTGACGGCGGTGATGGTCGCGCTGGTGATGGGACTCATGCACTCGGCAATCCTGTTTCTGATTGGCTTCGTGCTGGCGCTGATGATCAACTACCCGCAACTGAACATTCAAAAAGAGCGCATCCTCGCGCACTCCGGCAACGCCATGACGGTAGTCCTGCTGGTGTTTGCGGCGGGTATCTTCGCCGGGATTTTCTCCGGAACCAAAATGGTCGACGCCCTGGCGCAAACTCTGGTGGACTGGATTCCACCGTCCTGGGGGCACCTGTTCCCGCTGGTGGTGGCGATCACCAGCATGCCGTTGACCTTCGTACTGTCCAACGATGCCTATTACTTCGGTGTGGTACCGATCCTCGCCAACGCGGCGGCGGCCTACGGGATCGATCCGGTGGAAATCGCCCGGGCGTCGATTCTTGGCCAGCCGGTGCACTTGATGAGCCCGCTGGTGGCCTCGACCCTGTTGCTGGTGGGGATGGTCGATCGCGACCTTGGCGACTTCCAGCGCGCCACCTTCAAATGGGCGGTGCTCACTTCCCTGGTGGTCACAGCTTTAGCCCTGCTGACCGGGGCCTTGACGCTGTTCGCCTGATTCACCCCCGACTCGCCTTGATAGAACTCCACGCGCCCGATGACGGACGCGCGGTCACGTGCATCCATAAAACAATAATATGAGTAGTTCGACATGACCCACTTTCTGACTCGCGGGGCTCTTCTTCCTCTTCTGGGTGTGTTGCCGATGGCCACTGCCGGTGCGAGTGATTTCATCGACGACAGCAAGTTGAAGTTGCAACTGCGTAACGTCTATATCAACGAAAACTTTCGCGATGAGCATGGCTTGAGTGCGCGTGCGGCCAGAACCGCCAAAAGTGAGCGCACCGAGTGGGCCCAGGGTTTCCTGCTGGATTTTCAGTCAGGCTTCACCCCTGGCACAGTGGGTTTCGGGGTCGATGCACTGGGCTTGCTGGGGGTCAAACTGGATTCCGGTCGTGGCCGCAGTGGCACCGGTCTGCTGCCGGTGCACGATGACGGCCGTGCCGCCGATGAGTTTGCCAGTGCCGGGGCGGCGGCCAAGGTCAAACTGGCCAAGACCACCCTCAAGTACGGCACTTTGCTGCCCAAAAATCCGGTACTGATCTACAACGATGCGCGCTTGCTGCCGCAAACCTACGAGGGGGGGCAAGTCACCAGTACCGACATCGAGAACCTGACCCTGACCGGCGGCCATCTGGACCGATTCAAACTGCGCGATTCCACCGACAGCGTGTCGATCGTTCCTGACGGTTATTCAGGCGACAAAGGTGGCGATTTCACCTACGCCGGTGGTGACTACAAACTCGGCAAGCACACGCGTCTGAGTTACTTCTACGGCGAGCTGGAAAACTTCTATCGGCAGAATCTTGCCGGCATCCAGTACGATCTGCCGTTGGGTCCCGGGGTGTTGACCGGCGACCTGCGCTACTTCAACAGCAAGGATGCGGGCCGTGCCTACGCCTCGAAAATCGATAACGACATGCTCAGCGGCCAGTTGTCCTACGCGGTGGCGGGGCACACCTTGGGTGGCGGTTACCAACAACTCAGCGGTGACGCCGGGCTGCCGTACATCAGCGGTGCGACGGTGTACTCGTTCAGCAACGCAGGCATCGGCAAGTTCATCGAGGAGGACGAGAAGACCTGGATGCTCAGTTACGCTTACGACTTTGCGCCGATGGGCGTGCCCGGGCTGACATTCATGACCCGCTATCTCAAAGGCAACGATGGCAAGTCCGACACCAGCATCAAAGAATCCGAACGCGACATGGAACTGGCCTACGTGGTCCAGAGTGGCACGTTCAAGGGCGTTGGCGTGAAGCTGCGCAACTACGTCTACCGTTCGGACTTCGCCCGCGGACGTGACAGCAACCGGATCTATTTCACCTACGATATTGCCCTCTGGTAAGGGCGCCGAGCGGGGTCTAACTGAATAAGTTGCCAATCGCCCGTATTTCTGGGAAAACGACGCCCATGAAGCCCTGTTCGGGCAAGCGCGCAAAAGAGTGAATGTGATGAATGATGAGTTGCAGGTCATCGACCTTGAAGTGGGTGACGGCAAAGCCGCTGTCAAAGGCGCGCTGATCACTACCCAATATCGCGGGTGGCTGGAAGACGGCACTGAATTCGATTCTTCCTACAGTCGGGGTAAACCTTTTCAGTGCGTGATTGGCACGGGGCGGGTGATCAAGGGCTGGGATCAGGGAATCATGGGCATGCAGGTTGGTGGCAAACGCAAGCTGCTGGTGCCGGCGCATCTGGCTTATGGCGAGCGGACGATGGGCGCGATCACGCCGAATTCGAATTTGATTTTCGAGATCGAATTGCTGGAAGTGCTGACGCGGGATGATTGATTGGCGTGTGGGCTGAAATGACGAAACCCGCTGTCTCTGTGAGGAGACAGCGGGTTTTTTGCTATCTGTGGCGAGGGAGCTTGCTGTGGCGAGGGGGCTTGCCCCCGTTGGGTTGCTCAGCGACCCAAATCCAGCCATTGCGGTTTTCCAGACTGGCCGCATGCTAGAAGCCTCGTCGCTTCCTCCTGGCTCATTGATGGATCTTGGTAGAGAAAGCTCACTTTTTAACTCCCATCTCAGTTGCACCTACTCCCGCACCCCTATGAAGAGGTCCAGTTCAGTCGGTAACTGCTCATTGAGAGCTATGGCGATTTGTTGGATTTGCTCGCCGGTTAGTAACCATTCTCCATCCGCGCTTTCATCAAGATTTTTCCACCCAAGAACACCCATTACCGCGACTTCAAACTCAGGTCGAACTGTGAGGTCGTATTTTAAGGAATCATCTTCGTCATCACCTTTTAAAAACCCACTAATCCATAAAAACATAAATAGCCTCTTAATTTATTTCGGGGTGGTTCTGCCTGGTTTGGCGGGATCTATCTGTTCACCTGTTTCGTGGTTGAACTCGCCAAGATGCTTACCTTGACTGTCATACTTCTCTATTGCGCCTGTCTTACTGTCCCATTCATATATTCGCCCCTTTCGGTCTTTCCATCGGCTGCGCTTACTCCCCCCGCCTTGAACACTGCTTTTTGATTTAACAGGAAGGGCATCTGGAAATGCAGACAATGTCAACGGCGGCCGGTGGTACTTTATATCACCGCCGCCAGCAGATCTTGAAACCACAACATACAGCGGCTGCACACCGGAATCAGCCGGAAATACAAGAATGAAATCCTTGTACTCAGGCGGGTAGATCGGGTTGACGATGATGTTATCTGCCTGTTCGGTGGGCGGATAAATCCAGATCTGAGGTGCTTGTGGGGCGGCCTCTAGCGGGGGAGTCCCTGAGGTGCTGGATGGGTCAACCGCTGGCGTCCATATCAGGGTTATCCCATTACCAAAGTCAGCCACCTGCTGAGAACCCTGACTCTTGAACCGGACTACAGGAATTATTTCCCAGTCACGGCGCTTCTGGGTGTTGTACCCATAACCCTTCAAGGTGCCATCAGCTTGTTGCTCGACATGCAGTCGAACCCGTGTACGGCCTTCCTTGAGCGATTTGAGCTGTTCTTCTGTGTACAGGGCGCTGTCGCCCAAGCTCGACGGCCACAGCAATGCAACCATTCCGGCCAAGGCTCCAGCTGCAATACCAGCCGTCACTATGCCTGCGCCAGCAGCACCCGTCCCAGTACCAGCAGCACCAACCCCGCCCAGAAGAAGCGTTCCCAGTGCAGCAGGTAACGCGCTGCCACTGATTTTTTTGAGTGGGATGTTTCCCGCCACATCCCTTTCGCGGCCACCCAGCAGGGAGAATTTTCCGTAGTCGGTCAGTTTCTCGACAGGGACGAACCCGGCTGGGCTGCCGTGGTTGATTACGCCTTCGGAGAGGTTGCAGCTTTTGGCGAACACGCAACCCACGGAGCTGGATTGACCCAGCTGTTGAGGCTGCCTGACAAAACGATCTTCATATGCCTGCTGTCGGGCCAATATGTCGTCATAGGATTTTTGTCTGGCGTCGCGCTCTGTCAGTTCGGTGGCGGTCATGTAGCGGCTGGTGATGTGGTGCCCGTCGCCCGATGGTGGGTTTTGAACCCGAGGTATGTCTGTTTTGCGAGCCATGAGCGTCCTTGTTTCATCTTTTGAAAACGATGCGGACGCTATATCAAAGGGCATTTGATAGATGTAGGACTGGTCTGAAACTCTGGCCGTTGTTACAAATGGCGCTTGTCGCTATGTGCTGAACTGAAACGGAAAAACCCGCCATCTATGTACGCAGAGATGGCGGGGTTTTGGTTATCCGTGGCGAGGGGGCTTGCCCCCGTTGGGTTGCGCAGCGACCCCAAATCCAATCATCGCGGTTCTCAGACTGACCGCATGCCGATTTTTTTCGACTGCTGCGCAGCCGAAAGGGGGCAAGCCCCCTTGCCACAAATGCCCATTCCAACACCATTTTTTTGCTGAAGGCTAGATTGGCTATTCCCGCGGATCGATATTGTCCAGCGCCCGGTTCACGGCCAGTTCGCCCAGCATGATGACCTGCTGAATCCCCAGCATTGTGTTCCGATTCGGGCCTTCCAGGAGGTTTGCAAAGTCACTGACCATGACACTGGCTGATGCCAGTGATTCGCAGGCATTGGCCAGCAAGCTTTCGGTATCCATGTCGGGGGCGACGACGAACATTGTGCTGGGTTTGCGTGGGGTCTTGGGTGAAACCGATTCGGCTTCTGAATCAGGGGGATTTGGAGTGTGTTTGAACATCGCTTAGGTACCTTAATTGATGCTGCAACCTCCTCGCGACTAAACGAAGGGGGTGGCAGCTGTAGGCAGGTTAGTCGACCGGGTACCAAAGCTTTACCGGCGCACCCGAAGGTGCCCTGCGCACAGCTGCCATTGAGCGCAGGCATGTGAATACCTGACTGAACGGAGTGCGTGCTGCTTTGAGAACTACCGAGCGACTAAACCCGATCACTGACGATCAGTGACGGGATTCAAGTTACCGACGGGCCCCAAGGCGCACAAGCCGGCGGATTCTGGCGTAGTTGTAGGCAATGACGCAAGGCGATGTAGCCTGTTGCGCATGCCGCAAATGATGCATCGTTTGTCATGCCGCCTTCGCGAGCAAGCCCGCTCCCACAGGGGATTGTGCCGGTCACAAATTTTGTGAACATCGATGATCAAGTGTGGGAGCGGGCTTGCTCGCGAAGAACGATGACGCGGGTCAACCTGACTTGCTAACCCCGGCTATATCGGTAACCATGCACTATATAGGGGTAGGGGGTATACGTATGTCACACATCCACGAACACAAAGAAGACTTGCTCAACCGTGTCCGGCGCATTGCCGGACAGGTTCAGGCGGTAGAACGGGCACTGGAGTCTGACGCCGAATGCGCCAAAACCCTACACCTGGTCGCGGCGATCCGCGGTGCGGTCAATGGTCTGATGGACCAGTTCATCGACGCCCACGCCCGTGAACATGTGGCGCGTCCCGGACTCAGCGATGAAGCACGCGCCGAAGGCGTTGAAGACTTGCTGCAAGCCATCCGCCGTTATTCGAAATAGAGGTCAGACTCATGACACTACAACCTCAAGCTTCGCGTTTTACCCACGACCACCTGTTTTTGGGCGCTGCCCACGATGCCAATGCCCGCCGCACGTTGTGGGTGGTGGCGCTGACCTTCGTTATGATGATTGGCGAAATTGCCGCCGGTTACATCACCGGTTCCATGGCACTGCTGGCGGACGGTTTTCATATGGCGACCCACGCCGGGGCCTTGGGCATTGCTGCGGCGGCCTATGGTTTTGCCCGGCGGCATGCCAACAATTCACGCTTCAGTTTCGGTACCGGCAAAGTCGGGGACCTGGCGGGTTTTGCTTCAGCCATAGTGCTGGGCCTGGTGTCGATCGGCATCGCTGGCGAATCCATCGTGCGGCTGTTTCAACCGACCACCGTGGCCTTCACCGAAGCGACGGTGATTGCGGTGGTGGGGCTGGGGGTGAACATCGTCAGTGCGTTTCTACTGGCGGGCAACCACGGGCATCACGGCCATGATCATCACGATCACAGTCATGCCCACGCTCATCATCACGACAACAACCTGCGTTCGGCATATTTGCATGTACTGGCCGATGCGTTGACCTCGGTGCTGGCTATCGTGGCATTGTTGGCCGGGCGCTACCTGGGCTGGGTCTGGCTGGACCCGGTGATGGGGATCGTCGGCGCCATCGTGATCGCGAGATGGGCTTATGGCTTGATGCGCGACAGCGCCGCGGTGTTGCTGGATACCACCGACGAACACGTCGCCGCCGAAATTCGTGAGCTGCTCGAATCAACGGACGATATTCGCATCAGTGACCTTCACGTCTGGCAGGTTGGCCCTCAGGCGCGGGCAGCGATTGTCAGCGTCGTGGCCGCGGCGGGTGTCAGTGCCGATGCCATTCGCGAGCGTCTGGCGCTGGTTCATGAGTTGTCTCACCTGACGGTCGAATATCGCAACGCTTGAGGTGCCTTAAGCAAAGAGCGGAATGCGCCCATTCAGGGAAGGGCGGTAGTGCCAGGTCAAACAGTCCAAAGCAGGTTTCATCGCCAGGATCTCAGTCAGCGTGGCACTGGCAATGCTCATGGCCAGAACCTGCCCCGGACATTGATGACGGCCGCCGCCGAAAGTGAAGCTGCGACGGTTCGGGCGGTCGAGCTGAAATGTGTCGGGATCATCATTAAGCTGCGGATCGCGATTGGCCGAGGCCAGCAGCACCAGGATAACGTCGCCGGGGTTCAGGCTCACGCCGTCGATTTCACACGGCGCGGCGACGAAGCGGCGGGTGTTCTGCACCGACGGGTCGAAACGCTGGACTTCAGCGATCAGGTCATCAATATGAGTCGAATCCAACTGTGGGTTTCGGATCAACGCCAATAGCGCATTGCCGATCAGCCCGGCAGTGGCTTCATGGGTCTGGGAGAACAATCCAATCAGGTTGGCGATCAAGATTTCAGAATCGGTCGATGTCGCCGCGAAACGCTGCCGGATACCGGCGAGCAGGGCGCTTCGATTGCTCGGATCGTCCAGAAGCTCGATGACATAACCCTTCAGCTGTTCCGCCGCGGCATGGGCGCCCTCCAGCTGCGCCTGATCGCTGAGCGGCGACAAACAGGCAACGAAGTCGGCGGTCAGTTCGCTGATGGCCCGGCCCTGAGCCGGGGAAAACCCCAGCAATGCCGCCACCACGCAGACCGGCCCGCGAAACATCGCCGCGTACAACCCATCGGCGCCCGGGGTAATCAACCGGGCGCCGACCAACGCATTGACCTCGTTCACGTCAATCAACGCCAGCCCCGGCTCAATCGCCGCCCTCGGGCAACGCTGCCGTTCGCCCTCGTTCATCCGCATCAGCTGACCAAACACCTTGCCGGCCGTGCCTTGAGCAATCGCTTTGGGCACCGGCTCATGGGACGGCCGGACATGGCAATCCGGATGCGCCAGCACGGCGGCAACGGCTCGGGCGCTACTGGCCATCCACAGTTTCAGTCCTTGATGAAAAACCAGTCCGCCCTCGGCGCGCAGTTGTGCGTAGTAGGGGTAGGGATCGGCATGAGTCGCAGCGATGATCGGGTCCATGGGTCGCAGCCTTATCGGTGGTTGGAAAGTGTTGCTACTATCTCCAACTCGAAAAGACGACGATTCGTCCGGGAGCGAAATATGAACGCAGAACAACACGACATCGGCGTCTCTCAAGTAGCTGCCGCAATCGCGGAACCTGCCCGGACGAAAATTCTCTGTTCGTTGATGGACGGCCACGCCCGCACCAGCACCGAACTGGCGGCGATTGCCGAAGTCAGCGCCTCCACCGCCAGTGCTCACCTGGCCAAGCTCAAGGAACTGGCGCTGGTGCGTTTGCACGTTCAAGGCCGCCACCGCTATTACAGCCTCGCGGACAAGCGCGTGGCCCAGGCCCTGGAAGCATTGATGGTGATCGGCCAGAACGCCGCGCCAATGTTCAATCCGCGCACTCCGGATCGCCTGCAATTCGCCCGCACCTGCTACGACCATATGGCCGGCACGTTGGCGGTGTTGCTGCATGACCGGATGATCGAAGCGGGGTGGTTGCTGGAAACCGATGAACAGGCTTATCGACTGAGCGACAGCGGTGAAGCGTTGTTCGAAGGGTTGGGCGTCGACGTCAAAGACTTGAGCACCTTGCGCCGCCGCTTCGCCTGCCCATGCCTGGACTGGAGCATGCGTCGGCCACACTTGGGCGGTGCCTTGGGCGCGGCGTTGCTGCAAACGGCGATCAAACGCAAATGGGTGACGCAGGACCTGGACAGCCGGGCATTGGCGTTGAAGGCGGTGGGGCGCAGGGAACTCAGTAGCCGGTTCGCCGTTGAGCTGCCGGTTCAGGTGACGACAGCACAACCCGCGTCCACCGAGAACAGGCGCCGCGCGATCGCAAGGCCTGTGGCTTAGCGACTGGCCGAGGCCATGAGCACGCCAAAGCCGGCGAAGGTCACGCCCGAGACTTTCGCCGCCACCCAGGAACCCTTCGGGCTCGACAACCAGCCTTTGGCGGCATTGGCGAGCAAGGCATAGCTGCCATGCACCAGAATCACCAGTACGGCATAGGAGGCGACCAGTTTGAAGAACTGGGCGTAGAAGTGCGCCGAGGTGTCGATGAATTGCGGGAACACCGCCAGAAAGAAAAACACTGCCTTGGGGTTCAAAAGCTGCAGCGAAGCCGCTTCGAGGAAGCGATAACCAGGGCTTGAAGGGCGCGTTTCAAGCAGCGTACTGAAACGATCCGAGCGCCAGCTTTTGTAGCCCAGGTACAACAAATAGGCGGCCCCGGCGTATTTCAGCGCGGTAAAGGCGTTCGCGGAGGTGCTGAGTATCAGGCCCACACTGGTGGCGCTGATGGCGGCGACGACGAACGCCCCCGACGCAATCCCCAGAATGCCCGGCACCGCTCCCGTCCAGCCGTGACGCACCGCGTTGGACAGGGTCAGGACCACGCCAGGCCCCGGGCTCAAAATGGTCAGGGTGGCGAAAAGTATAAAGAGTCCGTAGTTGTTCATGTCTTGCTCCGTCAAGTGCCGCTGGCTGCGTGCTGGCAGATTGGCGTGACGACGGGGGCGTGACAAACGCTTTAATTAAAGCGCATAGGTGACTAAATTAGACGCATGAAAAATCAACTACCGCCTCTTAATGCTGTTCGCGCCTTCGCCGTTGCTGCTCGTCATCAGAGCTTCAGGCTGGCGGCCGAAGAGCTGCATGTCAGCCACAGTGCCGTCAGCCGGCACATCAAATTGCTGGAGGAGTACCTGGGCGTACTGCTATTCGAGCGGCGCATCCGTCAATCGGTGTTGACGCCGGCAGGTCAGCGCTTTTATGAGCAGGTCAGTGTGGGGCTGTCGCAGATCGCCAACGCTGCCGCTGCGCTCAAGCAACATGCCGCGCTGCCTACCGTGAAGATCAATGTACGTCCGTCCTTTGCCGTGCTTTGGCTGACGCCCAGGCTGGGGGATTTCATCGCGCTGCACCCGGACATCAAGCCGCAGGTGATCACGCAAACCCAGGCACCCGATCAGGCACGCGACGGGTTCGACATCGTCATTCGTCGTGGTCGTGACGACTGGGCGCCGGCGATTGAGGCGCGAGCGCTGTTCGAAGACGAACTCTTGCTGGTCGCGGCGCCATCGCTGATCGAACGCTTGCCACTTGAAGACCTCACTTCGCTGAGCAACCACGCGCTACTGACCGCCAAGGCACGTCGCGAAGACTGGCACCATTGGGCCATGCACTTTGGTCAAAGTTTGTCAGCCACTCAGGTCACCCGGCAGTTCGATCACATGCACCTGGTGCTTCAGGCCGCCGTGGAGGGGCAGGGCATTGCCTTGTGCCCGACCTCTTTGCTGGGCACTCATCTTTTGAGTGGGCAGCTGATCTGCCCGTTGCCCGAGTTGCGCGTGCCATTGCCGCGTTATTACTACGGGATTGCGCCGGACGCGACGGTGCAAACACGGGTGTTTGTGGAGTGGTTGTTTGCCCGCATTGCTCAGGATGAGCTACTTTGGCAAACACCTCGTGCTGTGACTGCTACGCCCTGAAAACCCAGACAATCTCCACCACGCGCACTGCCAAAACCAGGTAAATCAGAAACAAAATAATCTGAAACGCCGTGTGATACGGCAACTTGGACAGCCGGCGCAGGCCGTCACTGACACTCAGCAACATCAGCACCGCTGACACCAGAATCAGCCCCCAACCCGCCAGATTCGAAGCAAGTAACCCCATGAACAGGTGATGCTCGCGATCCAGTACGTTGGTGCCCGCCGCGAACAGCAGGGCGCACACCAGCAGGTTTTTGATGTTGTCGAACACTTGCGTGGTGAAGTCGGTGTCGAGTAAGGCCAGATACTTTCGCCAGAGTCTGTTCATGCTTTTGAGGCACCTGTTGAGGCTGTTGCACGCGGCAAGTTTAGTGACGAATCGAGCAGGACGCTGATTTGATCCGATGCAACTATTTGCCCCCAACGCTTACCTTGAAGGCTGAAGGTTTGGGAAATACTGGCGTGCAGTGTCAGAATATACTGTCAAATTCGCAAGGCTGACTTCAACAATTGGAGGGTGCTGTGTCAAACTCCTTGCTGCGTGGCCATGTGCCATGCAGGCTCGGTGAGCCAATTTCAGGAGCTCAGGGATCAGCTTTCTTATAGCGACGGCCAGTAGAATGATGCTATTTTCGCGTTCGTGAAAACGAACGGGAATTAACTATTTTGTTCTGGGTGCGATTATTTTTGGTTGTGGTTTTCTATGTAGGTCATTACGTGTTTGATTTTTTAAACATCCTGACTTCGTTAGATGACCAGCAATTTAACACCTGGGAAATATGATATGAGAGTGTTTTTTTTAGGCTGGAAAGCTCGGTACGAGCAAATTATGATCGATGGTCTTGCTGAAAAGCATGATGTTCATAAACTCCACATCCCGGCTTACGCCAAAAGAATCAACCGTACTATAAGAACACTTCAAAAGAGAATCCCGCTAAATATTTCTACGTCCTGGCTTGGGAAGTTGGTCAATGCGGGGAAATCTATAAGTGCTAAAGACATATTGGTTTGTAATGAGGGGCAAGTTAAACGCGGATTGAACCCTAGTGTTATTAGCACCTTCAGAGGTGTCAAGGTCCTTCTGATCAGAGATCTGGTTGATGCGCCCTTTGTAGATGAAATGAGAAAGATTTTCGACAGAATCTACAGTTTCGACCCGGAGCAATGCCGTTTATTTGGTATCGACTACCTCGAGCAGTTCTTTCCTTTCAGTGCAGAAGCAGCAAGCAAGCTGAATACAAAAAGGCTGGAGCCTACCCGCCGTATCACTTGTTTTTTTCTTGGCAGGGATAAAGGTCGCGCTCACCTGATAGAAAATATGGCTAATGATCTTGAAAGCTTGGGTTGTAATATTAAATTTCAAATCGTGAAGGATGAGTCATCCATTCCTCTAACGAAATATCATACTGATTCAGTATTGTCGTATGAGGAAAACCTCCAGCAAGTCATTGATGCTGACGTGCTAATAGAGATCAACCAGCCAGGGCAATCAGGCCTGACTCTTCGAACCTTGGAAGCTGCATTTTTTGACAAAAAACTAATTACTACTAACAAAGCCGTCAAGGATGTGTATTTTTATGATCCTAGTCGCTTCTATATTTTTGAAGAGTTTGACAAGGAGGCTATTTCTCGATTTTTAGCTTCACCCTCAAAGCCGATTGACGTGGAAGCCCTGAAAAAACATTGCCCAGAGACCATGCTTAAACGCATACGAGAACTGCAAGGTTCCAGCAGCTGCAATTAACGCAATAAAAAACCCACCCAACGCCAAAGCGATGGATGGGTTATGTGCCGCTTGGGGTCAGGCCCCGTCAGATCAAACCTTGACGATCCAGCCGGCTGGAGCTTCGACGTCGCCGGTCTGTACACCGGTCAGCTCTTTGTAGAGCTTCTGGGTGACCGGGCCGACTTCGGTTTCGCTGTGGAACACGTGCAGTTTGTCGTTGTAGCTGATGCCGCCGATCGGCGTGATCACCGCAGCGGTACCGCAGGCACCGGCTTCCTTGAAATCGGACAGCTTGTCGATGAACACGTCACCTTCGACCACTTCCAGGCCCAGACGGGTTTTGGCCAGCTCGATCAACGACAGACGAGTGATACCCGGCAACACCGAAGGGGAATTCGGGGTGACGAACTTGTTGTCGTGGGTGATCCCGAAGAAGTTGGCCGAGCCGACTTCTTCGATTTTGGTGTGGGTCAGCGGATCCAGGTAGATGCAGTCTGCGAAATGCGCCTTCTTGGCCTGGGAGCCCGGCATCAGGCTGGCGGCGTAGTTACCACCGACCTTGGCCGCGCCGGTGCCTTGTGGGGCTGCACGGTCGTAGCTGGAGATCAGGAAGTTGTGCGGGGTCAAACCGCCTTTGAAGTAGGCGCCGACCGGGATGCAGAAGATCGAGAAGATGAACTCGGGCGCGGTACGCACGCCGATGTTGTCACCCACGCCGATCACGAACGGGCGCAGGTACAGCGCGCCGCCAGTGCCGTAAGGCGGAATGAAACGCTCGTTGGCGCGGACCACTTCCTTGCACGCTTCGACGAACTGCTCGGTGGACACCTGCGGCATCAGCAGGCGACCGCAGCTGCGTTGCATGCGTGCGGCGTTCTGGTCCGGGCGGAACAGGTTGATCGAACCGTCCTTGCAGCGGTAGGCCTTCAGGCCTTCGAAGCACTGCTGGCCATAGTGAAGGGCAGTGGAGCCTTCGCTGATGTGCAGCACGTTGTCTTCGGTCAGGGTGCCTTTGTCCCACTCGCCATTACGCCAGTGCGACAGATAGCGCTTGTCTGTCTTGATGTAGTCAAAACCCAGCTTGTCCCAATTGATGCTTTCGTTACCCATGACACCCTCTATCACTTAACAACCGCCGAAACGGTTCAAGGCTTCTGACATTTTTCTGGATGGGGACAACAATACTTCATTCCGGGCCCATTTCGCAGCCCGGACTATCGGGTGATTGGCATATAAATGATGTCGACCTCGAGAATTCGCGAGCAAGCCCGCTCCCACATTCGATCTGTGGTTGCCACAGCACCTACAAACACCACAAATTCCAATGTGGGAGCGGGCTTGCTCGCGAAGAGGCCATCACCTACGCCATCAATCTCCCTGGGTTACAGATGCAGCGCGTGACCAAGGGCACGCAACGCCGCTTCCTGTACCGCCTCACCGAGCGTCGGATGCGCGTGGATGGTGCCGGCGATGTCTTCCAGACGAGCGCCCATTTCCAGGCTTTGCCCGAACGCCGTCGACAACTCCGACACGCCCACACCCACCGCCTGCCAACCCACAATCACATGGTTGTCACGGCGCGCCACAACCCGCACGAAGCCGCTTTTCGACTCCAGCGTCATCGCCCGGCCATTGGCGGCGAACGGGAAGCTGGAAACGATGCAATCCAGTCCCGCAGCCTTGGCCTCGTCCGGGGTCTTGCCGACCACCACCAGTTCCGGGTCGGTGAAGCACACGGCGGCGATGGCGGTCGGGTTGAATTCGCGGTGTTTACCGCTGATCAGCTCGGCAACCATCTCGCCTTGAGCCATGGCCCGGTGAGCGAGCATCGGTTCGCCGCTCAAGTCGCCGATGGCGTAGACGTTGCGCATGCTGGTCTGGCAACGGTTGTCGATCTTGATCGCCGAACCGTTCATGTCCAGGTTCAAGGCTTCGAGGTTCCAGCCTTGAGTGTTGGGTTTGCGACCGACGGCCACCAGTACCTGATCGGTTTCCAGGTTCAAGGTGTCGCCATTCGGGTCACGAACTTGCAGCGTATTGCCTTGTGAATCAAAGCCTTCGACGCTGTGCTTCAAGTAAAGCTTCACGCCGAGTTGCTTGAGTGCCTCATGCACCGGGTGGGTCAGTTCGGCGTCGTAGGCCGGCAGGATGCGATCCTGCGCCTCGACCACACTGACCTCGGCGCCGAGCTTGCGATAGGCAATCCCCAGCTCCAGACCGATGTAACCGCCACCGACCACGACCAGCCGTTCAGGCACGCTTTTCGGCGCCAGCGCTTCGGTGGAGGAGATGATCGGCCCGCCAATCGGCAGCATCGGCAGGTTCACGCTTTTCGAACCGGTGGCCAGCACCAGGTGCTCGCATTGAATGCGCGTGTCGCCGACTTCGACGGTTTTGCCGTCAATCACTTTGGCCCAGCCTTGAATGACCTGGACCTTGTGTTTCTTCAACAGCGCCGAGACGCCGGTGGTCAGGCGATCAACGATACCGTCCTTCCACTCGACACTCTTGCCGATGTCCAGGGTGGGCGCCGACACGCTGATGCCCAGCGCCGAGTGTTGGCTGTGGTGTTGCGTCTGATGGAACTGTTCGGCGACGTGAATCAACGCCTTCGACGGAATGCAGCCGATGTTCAGGCAGGTGCCGCCCAACGATTCGCCTTCCACCAGAATGGTTGAAATGCCCAGCTGACCAGCACGGATCGCCGTCACATAACCGCCGGGGCCGCCGCCGATGATCAGCAGCGTGGTGTTCAAAATCTGCATGTCTGCTCCATTAATAATCAGTCCACAAACAAGGTTGCGGGTTGTTCGAGCAGACCACGAACGGCCTGGATGAATTGCGCCGCGTCCATGCCATCGACCACGCGGTGATCGAAGGAGCTGGAGAGGTTCATCATCTTGCGAATCACGATCTGGCCTTTGACGACCATCGGCCGTTCGACGATTTTGTTCACGCCGACGATCGCCACTTCCGGCAGGTTCAACACCGGGGTGCTGACGATGCCGCCCAAAGCGCCGAGGCTGGTCAGGGTGATGGTCGAGCCGGATAGCTCGTCACGGCCGACCTTGCCAGTGCGCGCGGCGTTGGCCAAACGGGAGATTTCCGCGGCGCTGTCCCACAGGCTGCGGGTTTCGGCATGACGCACAACCGGCACCATCAAGCCGATGTCGGCTTGGGTGGCGACGCCGACATGCACCGCGCCGAGGCGGGTGATGACTTGTGCTTCGTCGTCGTAGCGGGCGTTGATCTGCGGGAAGTCTCGCAGAGCCACGACCAACGCGCGGACCAGGAACGGCAGCAAGGTCAGCTTGCCGCGAGTCGCGCCGTGTTTTTCGTTCAGGTGTGCGCGCAGTTCTTCCACGGCAGTGACGTCGATTTCTTCGACGTAACTGAAGTGGGCAGCACGCTGGGTGGCGTCTTGCATGCGCTGGGCGATCTTGCGGCGCATGCCGATCACCGGGATCTGCTCTTCGTCGTTGCGCTGGGCGTAAGCGGCGGTGGCGGTCGATGCATTCGACTGACCCTGAGCCAGCCAGGCTTCGAGGTCTTCGTGCAGCACCCGACCGGCAGGGCCGCTGCCACGCACCAGACGCAATTGAATGCCGAGGTCCAGCGCATGCTTGCGCACGGCCGGGGAGGCCAGCGGACGCTCATCGGCCTCGCGGGCAACCATCGGGCCTTGGCAGACAGCGGCCGGGCGAGGCACCGCAACCGGTTTGCTTTCAACAACAGCTTCAACTTTAGGCGCTGCAACGGGTGCTTCTTTAACCGCTACTGGCTGAGCCGACTCTTTAACGTTGCCCGCGCCTTCAACTTCAATGCTGATCAGCACACTGCCAACCGCCATGACTTCGCCAGGCTGTCCGCCCAGCGCAATCACCTTGCCATGCACCGGGGATGGAATATCGACCATCGCCTTGTCGGTCATGACATCGGCCAGCACCTGATCTTCGACGACCATGTCGCCGACCTTGACGTGCCACACCGACAATTCAACTTCTGCAATGCCTTCGCCAATGTCCGGCATTTTAATAACGTGCGTGCCCATTCAGACCTCCATAACCCGATGCAAAGCCGCGCCCACACGGGACGGACCAGGGAAATACGCCCACTCTTGCGCGTGCGGGTAGGGGGTGTCCCAACCGGTGACGCGCTCGATCGGCGCTTCCAGGTAGTGGAAGCAGTGCTCTTGCACCAGGGCGACCAGTTCGGCGCCGAAACCGCAGGTGCGGGTCGCTTCGTGAACGATCACGCAACGGCCGGTTTTCTTCACCGACTTGACGATGGTTTCCAGGTCTAGCGGCCACAGGCTGCGCAGGTCGATGACCTCGGCGTCGATGCCGGTTTCTTCAGCCGCCACTTGCGACACATAAACCGTGGTGCCGTAGGTCAGGATGGTCACGTCTTTGCCCGGACGAGCGATGGCGGCGACATCGAGCGGCACGGTGTAGTAACCGTCCGGCACTTGCGCGGCAGGGTGTTTCGACCACGGGGTTACCGGACGGTCGTGGTGACCATCGAACGGGCCGTTGTACAGGCGCTTTGGCTCGAGGAAGATCACCGGGTCATCGTTTTCGATGGAGGCGATCAGCAGGCCTTTGGCGTCGTAAGGGTTGGACGGCATGACCGTGCGTAAACCGCAAACCTGGGTGAACATCGCCTCGATGCTCTGGCTGTGGGTCTGGCCACCGTAGATGCCGCCGCCGCATGGCATGCGCAGGGTCATCGGTGCGGTGAACTCGCCGGCCGAGCGATAACGCAGGCGGGCGGCTTCGGAAATGATCTGGTCCGACGCCGGGTAAACATAATCGGCGAACTGGATCTCGGCCACCGGCCGCAAACCGTAAGCGCCCATGCCCACAGCGACGCCGACGATGCCGCTTTCGGAGATCGGTGCGTCGAATACGCGGGAGGTGCCGTACTTGTTCTGCAGGCCTTCGGTGCAACGGAACACGCCGCCGAAGTAGCCGACGTCCTGGCCGAACACCACGACGTTGTCGTCACGCTCAAGCATCACATCCATGGCCGAGCGCAGGGCCTGGATCATGGTCATGGTGGTCGTGGTCATGGCGGTTTCCAACTCGATTTTATTGTTGTGATCGTTCATGTCAGATCCCCAACTCTTGACGCTGGCGCTTCAAGTGCTCCGGCATCTCTTTGTAGACGTCTTCGAACATGGTCGCGGCGCTCGGAATCTGGCCGCCGGCGAGGGTGCCGTATTGCTCGGCTTCTTTCTGCGCGGCGATCACTTCGGCTTCCAGTTCGGCGCTGACGGCGACGTGTTCCTCTTCGGACCACTGACCGATTTTGATCAGGTGCTGCTTCAGGCGGGCAATCGGGTCGCCCAACGGGAAGTGGCTCCAGTCGTCGGCAGGACGGTATTTGGAAGGGTCATCGGACGTCGAGTGTGGGCCGGCACGGTAGGTGACCCATTCGATCATGGTCGGGCCGAGATTACGGCGCGCGCGTTCGGCGGCCCAGGCAGAGGCGGCGTAGACCGCGACAAAATCGTTGCCATCGACCCGCAGGGAGGCGATGCCGCAACCGACACCACGACCGGCGAAGGTGGTGGCTTCACCACCGGCAATCGCCTGGAACGTCGAGATCGCCCACTGGTTGTTGACCACGTTGAGGATCACCGGCGCACGGTAGACGTGGGCGAAGGTGAGGGCGGTGTGGAAGTCCGATTCAGCGGTGGCGCCGTCGCCGATCCAGGCCGAGGCGATTTTGGTGTCGCCCTTGATCGCCGAGGCCATGCCCCAGCCCACGCCCTGAACGAATTGAGTGGCGAGGTTGCCGGAAATGGTGAAGAAGCCGGCGTCTTTGACCGAGTACATGATCGGCAGCTGACGGCCTTTGAGCGGATCGCGCTCGTTGGACAACAGTTGGCAGATCAGGCCCACCAATGGCACTTCACGGGCCATGAGGATGCTTTGTTGACGGTAGGTGGGGAAGCACATGTCGTCGATGTTCAAGGCCAGGGCCTGGGCGCTGCCGATGGCTTCTTCGCCAAGGCTTTGCATGTAGAACGACATTTTTTTCTGACGCTGGGCGACCACCATGCGGTTGTCGAAAATCCGCGTCTTGAGCATGGCGCGCATGCCTTTACGCAGGATCTCGACTGGCACGCCTTCGGCCCATGGACCGAGGGCATTGCCCTGGTCGTCGAGCACGCGAATCAGGCCTTTGGCCAGATCAGCCGTGTCGGCCGGTTCAACGTCGATTGGGGGTTTGCGCACCAAGCCTGCGTCAGTCAGATGCAGGTAGGAGAAGTCGGTTTTGCAGCCGGGGCGGCCCGAAGGTTCGGGAACGTGCAGGCGCAGCGGTTCGTACGCTTGGTTCATGGCTTCTACGCTCGATCTTGTGAATTTCTTGTAGTGAGCTGGCAGTCATTCTTCGGTAAAAGAATTCTTGTCCTACAACAATCATAGGCCGGCCCAAGAAGAATATTTCTCTCTGTTTCGTTGCGCTTGAGGTCATTTGAGGATAAAAAATCTGCATAAACATAAAAAACAGGTGGTTTTGTCTCATGCGCAAACTGGACCGTACCGATATCGGCATTCTCAACAGCCTTCAGGAGAACGCGCGCATCACCAACGCCGACCTCGCGCGCTCGGTGAACCTGTCACCGACGCCGTGCTTCAACCGGGTCAAGGCGATGGAGGAATTAGGGCTGATTCGTGAGCAAGTGACCCTGCTGGATGCCGACCTGTTGGGGCTGCATGTGAATGTGTTCATTCACGTCAGCCTGGAGAAACAGGTGGAGGAGGCGTTGCAGCATTTCGAAGAGGCGATCTCGGATCGCCCGGAAGTGATGGAGTGCTATTTGATGGCCGGCGACCCTGACTATCTGATCCGCGTGCTGGTGCCGACCATTCAGTCGCTGGAGCGCTTCATGATGGATTTTCTGACCAAAGTGCCGGGGGTGGCGAACATCCGTTCCAGCTTTGCGCTCAAACAGGTGAGGTATAAGACGGCGCTGCCGTTGCCGGCGAATGGGTTGACCCTGGCCAACTGAAGATGATCGTTCCCACGCTCCGCGTGGGAATGCCGCCGGGGACGCTCCGCGTTCCGCTTCCGGATGTGACGCAGAGCGTCACGGGATGCATTCCCACGCGGAGCGTGGGAACGATCGACAGGACTAGAGTTGATTCAGGGGGATCTTTAAATAGGTGACGCCATTCTCTTCCGCCGGCGGCAAATTCCCCGCCCGCACATTCACTTGAATCGCTGGCAACAACAACGTCGGCATGCACAATCCGGCATCGCGCTGGGTGCGCATGGCGACGAAAGCGGCCTCATCAACGCCGTCGTGAATATGAATGTTGCTTTTGCGCTGCTCGCCAACCGTGCTCTGGCATTGCGGAGCGCGGCCGGTGGGCGGGTAATCGTGGCAGACGTAAAGCCGCACGCTGGCGGGGAAGGCCAACAGTTTCTGGATCGAGGCAAACATCTGATTGGCGTTGCCGCCGGGGAAATCGCAACGCGCGGTGCCGACGTCCGGCATAAACAACGTATCGCCCACCAGAATCACATCGCCGTCGATCAAATACGCCATGTCCGCCGGGGTATGCCCGGGCACATGCAGGGCCGTGGCCTTGAGGTTACCGATCCGGAATGACTCGTCCGGCGCGAACAGGTGATCGAACTGTGAACCATCGACGCTAAATCCCGGTTCGAGATTGAACAGCGTCTTGAATACCCCCTGAACCTTGCTGATCGACTGACCAATCGCAATCTTGCCGCCCAGTTCCCGACGCAGATAAGGCGCGGCCGACAGGTGATCGGCATGGGCGTGGGTTTCCAGCAGCCATTGCACCTGCAACTGATGTTCGCGCACGAAGGCGATGATTTTGTCTGCCTGGACGGTCGCGGTGCGCCCGGCGGCGGGGTCGTAATCCAGCACGGGGTCGACAATCGCGCAGTGCCCGCCATCGTGTTCGTATATCACGTAGCTGTAGGTCGACGAGGCGGGGTCGAGGAAGGCTTCAATCAACGCAGACATGAGTACGAACCTGTGGAAAGGGGCGGGAGGGCAATAACCGGTTGCAACACTTTATGTTTAAACATAATGTCCGCAGCTTAAGTGACGTCGAAGGCATCCTGCAAATGCAATCCAGTCTGACCGAATGTGAAGTCGCCCAGCTCCGGGCCTCGGCCTCAAAAGCTTGCGCGCTGCTCAAGGCTTTGGCCAACGAGGACCGCTTGCTGATCCTCTGTCAATTGACTCAGGGCGAGCGCAACGTCGGCGAACTGGAAAAAATGACCGGCGTGCGCCAGCCCACCCTGTCCCAACAGCTGGGCATTCTGCGCGACGAGGGATTGGTAGTCACCCGTCGTGAAGGCAAGTACATATTCTATGGTTTAGCCAGTCACGAAGTGATTCAGGTGATGAAGACGCTGTCCGGCCTGTATTGCGGAGCGGTGCTGAAAAGCTGGGGCTGAACTTAATGCCAAGTGCAACCTCATGTGGGAGCGGGCTTGCTCGCGAAAGCGGTGTGTCAGGCGACATCAATGTTGACTGTGCCGCCCTCTTCGCGAGCAAGCCCGCTCCCACATGGATTGCGCTTAACTGTCTGGCTAAAGACTGAACCCTGAGCCATGCGTGCAATAACAAGGAATGAATGATGAACGATCAACACTGGGGCCCATCCATCAGTGCCGACATCGTGGTAATAGGCGGCGGGACCGCCGGCATTGGTTTGGTTGCCAGCCTGCTGAAACGCGATCCGGGTTTAAAAATTACCGTCATCGAACCCGACAGCCAGCATTACTACCAACCGGCGTGGACACTGGTGGGCGGCGGTGCTTACGCGGTGAAAAACACCGCGCGCCCGATGTCTTCGGTGATGCCGCGTCAGGCCACCTGGTTGCAGGCGTCCGTGACTGACATCGCCCCCGACAGCAAACAACTGACCCTCGACGATGGCCGCACCGTCAGTTACCAGAACCTCGTTGTCTGCCCCGGTTTGCGCCTGGCCTGGGAGAAAATCGAAGGCTTGCAGGACACCCTCGGCCAGAATGGCGTGACCTCCAATTACAGCTATCGGCACGCGGCCTACACCTGGGAACTGGTCCAGGGATTGCGCGGCGGCAAAGCGATCTTCACCCAGCCAGCGATACCGATCAAATGCGCTGGTGCGCCGCAGAAAGCCTTGTACTTGTCCTGCGATCACTGGCGTAAAACTGGCGTTCTGACCAAATTCGACGTCGAGTTCAATCTGGCCGGCGCTGCGTTATTCGGCGTGGCGACATTCGTGCCGCCGCTCATGAAGTACATCGAAAAGTACAACGCCCGGCTGGTCTTCAATTCCAATCTGGTCAAGGTTGACGGACCGTCGAAAACTGCGTGGTTCGAGGTCAAGGACGCAGCAGGTGTCGTGACCGTAGAAGAAAAAACCTTCGATCTGCTGCACGTCGTACCGCCTCAGGTCTCGCCGGATTTCATCCGCCAAAGCCCGTTGTCCGACGCTGCTGGCTGGTGCGAAGTGAACCCGCACAGCCTGCAACACGTGCGCTATACCAACGTCTTTGCCTTGGGCGATGTCTGCTCCACCAGCAACGCGAAAACTGCCGCCGCCGCGCGCAAGCAAATCGTGGTGGTGGCGCAAAACCTGCTGGCCCTGCGCAAGCAACTACCGTTGCCACTCAAGTACGACGGCTACGGTTCCTGCCCGCTGACGGTGGAGAAGGGCAAGGTGATTCTCGCCGAGTTCGGTTACGCCGGTAAGTTGCTGCCGACCTTTCCCCTCGACCCGACGGTGCCGCGCCGTTCGGCCTGGTTTCTCAAGGCGACCTTGCTGCCGTGGTTCTACTGGAATGGCCTGCTCAAGGGCCGTGAATGGCTGACCCATCTGTCCAAGGTTGACTGAGAGAACCCTATGTTGCTGGCCAGTTTTTTCGGTGTGGTCATGGGCCTGGTGCTCGGTTTGACCGGTGCCGGTGGCGGTATTCTTGCGGTGCCGGCCCTGGTGCTGGGGCTGGGTTTGACCATGACCCAAGCGGCGCCCGTCGCCTTGTTCGCGGTGGGCAGTGCGGCGGCGATCGGTGCAATTGACGGTTTGCGCCATGGCCTGGTGCGCTATCGCGCGGCGTTGTTGATTGCACTGCTCGGCGCGGTGTTTTCGCCGGTAGGTATCTATTTCGCCCATCAGTTGCCGGAAAAGATCCTGATGGTCCTGTTCAGTCTGCTGATGGTCATGGTGGCCTGGCGGATGTTGCGCCGGGAAAAGCACGACGATGGTCCGAGCGATCACGGGCATGCCAACTGGGGCCAGAAGAATTGCATGCTCGATCAGCAGACCGGGCGTTTTTCCTGGACCGCCAAATGCACCGCAACTCTGGCGGCACTCGGCGCGGTGACTGGTGTGGTTTCGGGGCTGCTCGGTGTTGGCGGCGGCTTTCTGATTGTGCCGGCGTTCAAGCAGCTGACCGATGTGCAGATGCGCGGCATCGTCGCTACTTCGTTGATGGTGATCAGTCTGATCTCGGTAATCGGCGTAATCGGCGCGTTTCATGCCGGGGTGCGGATCGATGCTTTGGGCGTGTCGTTCATTGTCGCCAGCATCGTCGGGATGATCCTCGGCCGAAAACTCTGCGCGCGGGTGCCGGCCCGAGGGCTGCAGATCGGCTTCGCCAGCGTCTGCGTGGTGATCGCCGTTTACATGCTGTTTAGAGCGCTCGTCTAGCGGATACCAGTTCCTGTGGACGCCAGTCCGGTCCACAGGCTTACACCCTAAGTTCCGGGCCTGTCCTGCGGGCGGTCTTACACCGAATTTGCCGCGCGCTACCCGCCAATCCAAAGCAGCTGACAACCGCACCCAAGGCAGCGTATGACGCCGCCGGTCCACTTTCGATAATCGCCTCCGACATCAAGTCCCCCGTTGCGGAGCGCGTCATGCACAACAATAAGAACTTCAAGCATCGTTTCTTGCCGGCCTTCATCGCCAGCCTGTCGTCCCTTGGCCTGAGCTCAATGGCCGAGGCCGAGATCATGCTGTACGACAAGGACCAGACCACGTTCTCCACGGATGGCTACATCAACGCCTTCTACGTGAACAGCGACGTGGACCGGGCCGGCGAGCAGTACGACCGGCGCCAGGCGCGGGTGAAGATGGGGTTTCTGCCCAACTATCTGGGCTTCAACATGGGCAAGCAGGTCGATGACCTCAAGCTCGGCGCCCGCGCCTCGTTCTGGGTGACCATCAACGACAGCGAAACCAACGGCACCGATACCGCCATCGACGTGCGGCAGTTCTACGGCACGGTGGCCAATCCAGAGTGGGGTGAGGTGTTGATCGGCAAGGACTTCGGCCTGTTTGCCCGCTCCAACATCCTGCTCGACGAATTGCTCGCCGGTTATGGTCAGGTCAGCGATACGTTGGGCCTGGTGGACGGCGGCGGGGTGTCGTTCGGCAACATCGGCAGCGGCTACCCATACCCGTTCCCGACGTCACAGATTACCTATCGCACCCCGGTGATGGACGGTTTGCGGGTGGCGGTCGGGATCATGGACCCGGTCGACACCAACGACAGCAGCGCGACGGGCAAGGCGTATCAGGAGAACCCGCGCACCGAGAGCGAGATCACCTATCAGTTCGACGTCGGCGGAGCGAAGATTTACAGCTGGCTCAACGGCAGCTACCAGACTTCGGACAACACCGACTCCAGCGTCGAGTCCGTCACCTCCAAAGGCGTCGGCTACGGCGTGCAGGCGAAGATGGGCGGGCTGTCGCTGACCGGCTCCGGTTTCCAGGCCAAGGGCATCAATCCGTTCTTCACCAACAACGCCGGCGAACCGACCCTGCGCAATGTCGACAGCGACGGTTACCTGTTGCAGGGCTCCTACAAACTCGGCAAGAACCGCCTGGCCCTGTCTTACGGCAAGACCGAGGATGACGGTAACGGCGTGGTCGGCAGCGGCGCCGATTACGAGACCCGCGGCATTGCACTGTTCCATGACGTCAACGACAACCTGAAGTTGGTGGCCGAGTACAACCAGTTCGAAATCAACGGCCACGACACCAGCGCCCAGAATGAAGACACCGATACGTTTGCGGTGGGGGCGGTGTTGACCTGGTAACGCAGATCCCCTGTAGGAGCGAGGCTTGCCCGCGAAAGCGGTGTGTCAGTCGACATTAATGTTGAATGTGACGGCCTCTTCGCGGGCAAGCCTCGCTCCTACAGGGACATTCGGTGGTTTGAGGATGCCGTCCGGCTCTCATCCCATCGAACCACCCACCCACTACCCAAGTAGCATTCGCCGCCGCCCGCAGGCTTCGTACACTCGTGCCTCATACAGGCGCACCGGCGAGGGGCGAGGATGCAGCAGGTTCAGAACGACGGTGTGGTCAGCGCCATGTCCCAAGCCACCGATGCCCAGCAAGCGGCCCAGGATCTGGCGCGACAACTCTTGCACCCGCATTTGGGCTTTGTGCTGTTCTTCTGCTCCGCCGAGTACGACTTGCAGGCGCTGGGGCAGGCGTTACAACAGAGCTTCGGCGGCATTCGTCTGGTGGGTTGCACCAGCGCCGGGGAAATCACCTCCCAAGGTTATGGCCGCAGTTGCGTGACCGCGGTGGGCTTCGATCATCGGCACTTTTCCATCTCCACCGAACTGATCGATGAAATGGAACATTTCAGCCTGATCGATGCCCAGCAAATGGTCGAGCGACTGGTCAGTGGCTGTCGCAGCAACACCTTGGCGCCGATCAAGGGCAACAGCTTTGCCCTGACCCTGCTCGACGGCTTGTCCAGCCGTGAAGAGATGGTTCTCGCGGCCCTGAGCGCGGCCTTGGGCGACATTCCGCATTTTGGCGGTTCGGCCGGAGACGACAACTACCTGACCCACACCCATGTGTATTTCGGCGGCGAGTTTCACAGCGGCGCGGCGGTGGTGGTGCTGGTCAATACCTGGCTGGACTTCGAAGTCTTCACCACCCACCACATCCTGCCCAGGGCCGAGAAACTGGTGGTCACCGCTGCCGACAGCGCCTCGCGCCGGGTATTCGAGCTCAACGCCGAACCAGCCGCCGAGGAGTACGCCCGGCACATCGGCGTGGCGGTGGCTGACCTCGATTATCGGATCTTTGCCGCGCACCCGTTGGCGGTGCGGATCAACGACCAGTACTACGTGCGGGCGATCCAGCAGGTTCATCCGGACCTGAGCCTGAGTTTCTACTGTGCGGTGGAAAACGGCATCGTCCTCACCGTCATGACCCCGGGCCCCATGCTGCCGAATCTGCAAAACCTGTTCGACGGTTTGCAGGAGCGTCTTGGGGACCTGTTGCTGACCATCGGCTGCGACTGTTTTCTCAGGCGTCTGGAACTGGAAGACGGCGGCAATCTCGAGCAGATCGGCGCGTTTCTGCGGTACCAGCGGGTGATGGGTTTCAACACCTACGGAGAACAGTTCAATGGCATGCACATCAACCAGACCTTCACCGGGGTTGCCATTGCCCGAGGCCGCTCCCCTGGACAGCGCTGACCTTCAGGCGCAGATCGCCAGCCTGCGCCACGAAAACCACAAACTGCAGCGCATCAATGGCGCGTTGATCGAGCGCATCGAATCCGGCATCACCCGCGGCAATGACCCGTATGCGGCGTTCCAGCATTCGGTGGTGCTGGCCGAGCAGGTGCGTGAACGCACCGATGCCCTGAACCAGGCCATGGCCGAACTCAAGGCCGGCAATCATTTGCTCAGCGAGGCACGGCTGCGGGCCGAAACCGCCCATCAACACTTGATCGACGCCATCGAAAGCATTTCCGACGCCTTTGTATTGTTCGATGCCGAGCAGCGGATCGTGCTGTTCAACAGCCGCTTCAAGGCGTTTTGGGGTAACAGTCGAGTGCGGATTACCGCCGGCATGCGCCTGCGCGAGGTCAAACGGTTGATGACCTCGACCGGACTGTTCAGTGAAGAACCCCGCGGGCATGCCGACGAAAACCTGCTCTATCGCCTGCACAACGGGCGCTGGCTGCAAGTCAGCGAACGGCCGACTCAGGAAGGTGGGCGGGTGATCCTGTTCACTGATATTACCGACGTCAAACTCAGCGAAACCCTGCGCCGCGAGCAGGCCGTGGCGCAGAAGTCGCACTTGTTGCAACGGGCGGTCGACAACCTGTCCCAAGGGGTGGCGATGGTCAACGCCGAGGGCATTCTGGAACTGTGGAACCGACGCTTCCTGGAACTCAGCGGCCTGGCCCCGGTGGCGGCCCATCGGCCATTCGCCGAAGTGATTGCCGACAGCGAACTGAACCTGCTGACCCCGGCCAGTCGCGACCCGAACGGGCGGCACGTGCAAGAATGCGAGCAGCGCCTCTACGATGGCCGGGTGCTGGAAATCCGCACCCATCCGTTGCCCACCGGCGGTTTCGTCAACACCTTCACCGACATCACCGAACGCTACCAGCACGCCGAAGCGCTCAGCGAGAGTGAGCGCTGGATTCGTCTGATCACGGACCATGTGCCGGCGCTGATCGCCTACCTGAATGCCGATCTGGTCTATGAATTCACCAACAAAGTCTACGAAGAATGGTACTGCTGGCCCCGGGGCGTGATGCTCGGGCAGAGCCTGCGCGAAGTTCACAGTGAACAGCATTATCAACGCCTGGAAGCCTACGTGGCCCGGGCCCTTGCCGGCGAGAGCGTGACGTTCGAGTTTGCCGAAACCAACATCAACAATCAGGAGCGCTACATGCTGCGCTCCTACGTGCCCAATCGCTTGGCCACCGGGGAAGTGGTGGGGATTTTCGTGTTGATCCGCGACATCACCGAGCGCCGCCGCACCGCCGAGGCACTGCATCAGGCCTATCAGAACCTTGAGTTGCGAGTGCGTGAACGCACCACCGAACTGACCACCCTCAATGACCAATTGCTGCGCGAAATCGACGAGCGCCGCCGGGTGGAGTCACGCTTGCGCGAGGCCAAGCTCGAGGCCGAGCAGGCCAACCTGTCGAAGACCAAATTTCTCGCGGCGGTCAGTCACGACCTGCTGCAACCGCTGAATGCCGCGCGGTTGTTTACCAGCGCCTTGCTGGAACGCCGGGAGCCGGTGGCTAACGAAATTCTGGTGCGCAACGTCAGCAATTCTCTGGAAGACGTGGAGAACCTGCTGGGCACCCTGGTGGACATTTCCAAACTCGATGCCGGGGTGATCAAGGCCGACATTGCGCCATTTGCCCTGAGCGAATTGCTGGAAAACCTCGCCGCCGAATACACCCAAGTGGCCCGCAGTGAAGGGCTTGAACTGCATTTCATCCCGTGTTCGGCGCTGGTGCGCAGCGACATCCAGTTGCTCGCGCGGATCCTGCGTAATCTGCTGAGCAATGCCATTCGCTACACCTACAGCGGGCGTGTGGTGCTCGGCTGCCGGCGTCATCATCAGCGGCTGACCATCGAAGTCTGGGACAGCGGTATGGGCATTGCTGAAAACCGTCTGGAGGAGATTTTTCAGGAGTTCAAACGCGGTGACGTACAGCGTCCCGATCAGGATCGCGGCTTGGGGCTGGGCCTGGCGATCGTCGAGAAAATCGCCCGCATTCTCGGCCATCGGATTCACGTGCGTTCATGGCCGGGCAAAGGCTCGATGTTTTCCGTCGAAGTGCCTTTGAGTGCCACGGCGCCCAAGGCATTGCCGAACCTGCTGATGAGCGAACCGATGCTCGAACGCCTGCGCGGTGCACGGGTGTGGGTGCTGGACAACGACGCGGCCATTTGCGCGGGGATGCGCACCTTGCTCGAGGGGTGGGGCTGCCGGGTGGTCACGGCGCTGTCGGAGGAGGACCTGGCGCGGCAAGTGGATAATTATCACGACGAGGCCGATCTGCTGATCGCCGACTATCACCTGGATGATGAGAAGAATGGGGTCGACGCCGTGGCCCGCATCAACGCCCGTCGCGCTTCAGCGATCCCGGCGATGATGATCACCGCCAACTACAGCAACGAACTCAAACAGCAAATCCGCGAACTGGGCCACACCCTGATGCACAAACCGGTGCGGCCGATGAAGCTCAAGACGGCGATGAGTCATTTGCTTGGTCGGCCTTGAGGTGGGCCTGAGAGAGTTGGGTGATTTTTAGGGCCCCTTCGCGAGCAAGCCCGCTCCCACATTAGATCTGAGTCGACTCGGTCAATGTGGGAGCGGGCTTGCTCGCGAAGGGGGCGACTCGGTCTTCTGGTTGCCTGCGAATTCAGCGCCGCAAATACGACCCGAAATCAATATCCCCGGCACTCAAAATCGCCTGCACCCGATTGTGCACATTGAGTTTGCGCAATATCGCCGAGACGTGAGCCTTGACCGTGGTTTCGGCGATTTCCAGGGTGTAGGCGATCTGTTTGTTCGACTCGCCTTTGGTCATACGCTCAAGCACCAGCAACTGCTTGCGGGTCAATGCCTGGAGCAATTCGGGCGGGAAGCTTGGGGTGTCATTCATCCGGCGGTGAGTGCCGCTTTTTTGCGTGCGGATGATGTCCGGCGGCAGGTACACATTGCCATTGAGAATCTGCTGGATCGCCTCGGTCATCTGCACCCGAGGCGAGGACTTGGTGATGAACCCCACCGCGCCATAGGTGATGGCTTGCAGCACGATTTGCTTGTCCTGCTCGGCCGAGACGATCACCACCGGAATGGTCGGCGCCTCGTTGCGCAGGTTGATCAGGCCATTCAGGCCGTGCATGCCGGGCATGTTCAGGTCGAGCAGGATCAGGTCCAGGTCGTCGTGTTCCTGGGTCAGGGCCAGGGCGCTGTCGAGGTCGGCGGTTTCCATGACCTCACTGCCGGGGAAACCGTCGCTGATGACGTTATGAATGGCTTCGCGAAACAGCGGGTGATCGTCGGCAATCAGAATTTTGTACATGGCCTTTCACCTCATTATTTTTTTGATCAGGGTGTGGCAACAACTCGCAAGCGCTCAAGTCAGGGAAAGGGCTCGGGCCGTGCCGGCGTCAGGGGCAGATTTGCCGCTTGCCACGCATCCAGTCCGTCGCGGTACCAATACAGTGTCTTATAGCCCATGGAAGCGGCGCGTTTTACCGCGTTCCAGCTCAACCAGCAATCGGAGCGGCAGTAAAAGACCAGCGGTCGCGTCAGGTCGCCCGCCGTCAATTGCTGCAGGTGGCGCGCGAAATAATCCTGCCACGGGGGCGGCAGGTCGCCGTCACCGGTATTGGCCAGCCAATGGCTGCCGGGCAGGTTTTCGTGGGCCTCGTCTTCGATGAAACGGCCTTGCAGCCATTGCCGGCGGTAGACATCGATCAGCAGCGGCTGCGGTGTGTGCTTGAGCAGGTTTTGCAGGGCGGGCGTGTCGATGATACTCGCCCCCTGGAGCTGAGTCGGGGTCGGACTGCGGTACTGGCCGATGCGATAACCTTCGGCGGAGAACAGCGCCGTTTCAGCCTGCGCGGCGCCCAGCAACAGGCTCAGCAACAGCGCGGCGAGAGAAGGGCACAGCAGAACACGTCGTGCACGCGGCATGGGGGTTCAGTCCTTATAGTTATGAACCCATTACATGCCAGTAGCGGTGCGTTGTGAATGCGACGATAGACAGGTAAACCAGTACTAAAGTAGTAATTTGTGCTGTTTTATGGGACCTGCGTCGTACGCCAATGCTGTGCTCAATGAAGATCCAATGTGGGAGCGGGCTTGCTCGCGAAAGCGGTGTGTCAGTCGACAAAGTTGTTGAATGTACTGGCCTCTTCGCGAGCAAGCCCGCTCCCACAGGGGGAATGTGTTGTCAGTTGGTTTTGCGCAGGGCCGCATGCTGCGGGTTGAAGGTGAGTACCGCCAGCAGGGCGAATACCAGCGTCAGCCCCACACACACCACCAGCGCGACCGGGTTGAAACGTTCATACAGCGCAAACCGCACCAGTTCCACCGCATGGGTGAACGGGTTCAAGGCGCACAGCCAATACAACCACTCGCTGGAGTCGCGCATTTTCCACAGCGGATACAGCGCTGACGACAGGAAAAACAGCGGGAAGATCACGAAGTTCATCACCCCGGCAAAGTTCTCCAACTGGCGGATGGCGTTGGACAGCAACAGCCCCAGCGCGCTGAGCATCAACGCCACCAGCAGCAACGCCGGTAGTGCCAGCAACAAACCCATGGCCGGCGGTTGCACGCCGTACAGCCAGGCAATCGCCAAAAAGGCATACACCTGCAACAGCGAAATCAGCGACGTCGCCAGCAATTTGCTGCACAGCAGAAAGGTCCGGGGCAGGGGGCTGGTCAGTAGCACGCGCATGCTGCCCATCTCCCGGTCGTAGACCATCGACAGCGAACCTTGCATGCCGTTGAACAACAGGATCATGCAGGCCAGGCCCGGGATGATGTAAACCTCATAGGGAATGTAGGTGTCGTAGGGTTCGATGATGGCGATGCCGAGTGCCGCGCGAAAACCGGCGGCGAACACCAGCAGCCACAACAACGGCCGCACCAGCGCGCTGAGAAACCGCGTGCGCTGCAACACAAAGCGCAGCCATTCGCGCAGCACGATACCGCTAAAACATTGCCAGTAAGCGTTCATTGGACGACTGCCCCTGAAGAGACCGAAGTGGTCAGGCGAGCGAAGGCCGAACCGAGGTCACCGCCATGTTCCAGGCTCAACGCGTCTGCCTGTCCACTGGCCACCAAACGGCCTTGATGCAGGATCAGCAAGTCGTCGCTGGGTTGCACTTCATCCAGCAAATGAGTGGTCCAGAGCACGCTGATGGTGTGCTCGCGGCACAGGCTGCGGATGTGTTGGTTGAGCGCCAGGCGACTGGCCGGATCAAGGCCGACACTCGCCTCGTCAAGCAGCAGCAAGCTTGGCTCGTGCAACAACGCACGGGCGATTTCCACCCGCCGACGATGCCCGCCATTGAGTTCGCGCACCCGTTCGCGACGGCGTTCGGTCAGCGCCTGACGCGCCAGTTCGGCGTCGACCCGCAGCCCGGTCTGGCGTCGAGACAAGCCATGCAGCGCGGCGTGATAACGCAGGTTTTGCTCGACGCTAAGGTCCAGATCCAAAGTGCTTTGCTGAAACACCACACCCAACTGCTTCAACGCCGGGCGTGCCGCGTTGCGCAACGAACAGCCACCGACCCGAATATCACCGCGCTGCACATCATAAAGGCGGGTGAGCAGGGCGATCAGCGTCGACTTGCCCGCGCCGTTCGGTCCCAGCAGCGCCGCAAAACGTCCCGGTGCCAGGCTGAAACTCACCTGACGCAAGGCCTCCCGCTGGCCGTAAGCGAAACTCAGGTCGCTGACTTCAAGGGCGTTCATGGCGTTACCACCACGCCCCACGGATAGCGCCCGACCTTCACCGATTTAGTGACCTTGAGGCTGTCGACATCGATTACCGACACATCGCCACTGACGCCATTAGTGGCCAGTAATTGCCGTTGATCCGGGGTGAACGACATCTGCCAGACGCGCCGGCCCACCAGCAGGTAATCAACAATCTCGAAGGTCTTGGCGTCGATCACCGCCACATGATTGGCCGGGCCGAGCGCGACGAAACCGTACTTGCCGTCGGCGCTGAGTTTGATCCCCACCGGCTGGACTTTGTCCGGGTGCACGCCTTTGATCTGGAAGGTCAGGGTCTTGAGGGTCTTGCGGCTGGCGACGTCGAGAATCGTCACCGTGCCGCCGATTTCCGCCGAGGCCCAGAGCTGCGAGCCATCGGGATTGAATTCGACGAAACGCGGCCGCTGATCGACCAGGGTGTTGTCGGCCAGGGTCTGGGTGCTGGTATCGATCCAGTGCAGCATGTTGGTGGTTTCACTGGTGTTCACCGCCCACTTGCCGTCGGGGCTGACGGCCATGCCTTCGGGTTCGACGCCGACGCTGATTTGCCCCAGCACCTTGGAGGTTTCGGTGTCGATCACCGTCACCAGTGCATCGTCCTCGTTGGAGACGTACAGCCAGCGATTATTCGGGTGCAGGGCGAATTGCTCAGGGTCTTTGCCCGACGGCAGTTCCTTGATGATCTTGCGCGTGGCGACGTCCATCACCTGGACCCGGTCCGAATCACTGGCGCAGATGTACAGCAGCTTATTGTCGTGGGACAGCAACAGGCCGCGCGGGCGCTGGCCGACGGGCAGGGTGTCGGTGACTTTCAGGGTCTGCATGTCGATCAGGCTCAGGCTGTTGTCCTTTTCGTTGGAGACCCAGGCGGTGCTGGCAGCGGCGTGCCCGGCGGCGAGCAGCAGGGCGCAGGAAAGCAGGGTGCGGCGCATGGCAGATTCCTTATTGTTGTTGTTGTCGTGAAAAAAAGGATCAGAGAAAGCGGCAGCTGACCTCGGCTTTGTCGTAACCCAGGCTGTCCATTTCGGTGACGGGGTGCAGGAAGCCGTCTTGCGGCGAGGTGCTGACCAGCGCCCGGGGTTGCACGATGGGGATCGGCTGGCGCAACTGACCGTTCCACGGCCGATAACTGAGCTTGCGACCCTTGAAGCCGTCCAGCGGCAATTGATCGCTGATTGCAAGCGTACGAATCGCCATGGCATCGGCCTGACGCAGTTTGCCCACCGCACTGGCGATGCTGCGTACGGCCATCCAGGCGGCAAAATCCCGGTCGTTCATCCAGCGCCCGGCCAGGGCTTCAAAGCGTTTCTGCAACTGCGCGGCGCCGTAGGTTTCCACGGTCTTGTGCCAACCCACCGGCGTCAGGCCCTGGGTGCCGGCGACCGGCCGTGGATACCAGGTCTGGTAGGGCACGTACTCGCCGAAGTCACCGCGTTCATCGCCCACCAGCACCACGTCGTACTCGGCGGTCTGGGTGAACAGCGGCATGTCGGCCTGGGCGCTGCGGCGCTGGTCGTTATCAAAACTCCAGGCTTTCTCCGCCACCAGTTGCAGGCCGAAGCGCTTGGCCGCGCGACGCAGGGCGGCGGCATAGGCTTGATCGTCGGCGGTCGGGCCGACGATCAGCAGTGCCCGTTGCCATTTACGCAGCACCAGAAATTGCGCCAACGCATCGGCCAGCATCGCGCGGCTTGGCAGGCTGTGCAGCACGTTCGGCAAGCAATCGGTGCTGCGCAGGCTGTCATCGGGGCTGCCGGCATTGAACAGCAGGCTGTCGGGTAGCACGGCGCTGAGTCGGCGCAGGGTTTCCACCGGTGCATTCACCACAAACAGGCGCAGGCCCTGTTCATGTTGGGTTTTGGCCGCTTCAATCAGCGCATCCGGATTGTCGACGCTGGCGCTGACCAGGCTGTAGCTGTGATTGAGAAAGCGCCCGGTACTGTTGCTGTCGGTGATCGCCAGTTCGGCGCCGCGCAGGCCGGCATCGGTCGGTTCGGGAATAACATTCGACAGCAATGGCCCAGGATCGGGGCGATAACCGAGGTAGCCGATCTGCACCTGCAGCGGCGCATCGGCCGCCTGAACCTGGGTCGCCACCCCGGCGGCGCAGGCAATCGCCAGCAAGTAGACCAAGGCATAAGGGGCGAGCTGGCGCATAAAGGCACTCCATCACAGGTAGCGTCAGCATAGGAACCCTGGGCGGGCGGGGAAATATGCAGAAAGTACCGATGGGCCAGTACCAAGGTAGTAACTCACCCCGGACGGCGCGGTTTTAGCATGGGTTACAACGGCCATCACTCAAGGGGGGAGATTGACCATGCGAATTCTCAAAGCACTGCTCCTGCCGTTTTTGCTGATCCTGACCCTGATCGGCGTCGACAAGCTTCACGGCGCCCGACCCGTATTGGTCGGGCCTGCGCCACAAGCCCTACTACCAAGGGAGTAGGCCGCGGCCACCAAAGCAGCATGGGGTTGGCGCAAAGCCGTTCCTAAGATGGGTGCCATAGCCTCTTCAAAGAGGTTTTGCGTGCAATCTTGAGGGCAGAACAATGACAACAAAACGCAACGCCTTGCTCGTTGCCGGACTGCTGGCCGGTTTCATCAACGCAGGTTCCGTCTGGGCCCATGGCAACGTGGTACCCCAAGCCGTCGAAACCCAGGGACTGACCCCGATCAAGGATGCCGGTGTGCAGGTCGATGCCGATGGTTGGGCGGCGGCGAACCCATACCGTTCCTCTCCGGAACGCGATAAAGCCGTGCAAATCGGCTCTTCGGCCTACAACCAGAACTGCGCGGCCTGTCATGGCCTGGAAGCCAAGTCCGGCGGCATCGCGCCCGACTTGCGCATGCTCGACGTCGGCGAGGCCGGTGATGAGTGGTTCGTCGAACGCGTGCGCCATGGCGCCGTGCGTGACGGCCGGGTGTACATGCCGAAAATGGCCGACTACCTGAGCCAGGAAGCCTTGTGGGCGGTGCGCACCTACCTGGACAGCGTGCACGTCGAGGAGTGACCCATGCGTTTGCTCGCGGTGTTGATCGGCGCTGTGTGGCTGTGTTGCCAGACAGCGCAGGCGCAGGTCCGTACCTATGACGAAATGATCGCCGCCGCCGAGCTGAAAGTCGCGGTGTACAAGGACTTCGCGCCCTACAGCTTTGAAGACGCTGGCGAGGCTCGCGGGGTCGATGTCGAACTCGCCCAGGCCTTGGCCAAGGCCATGGGAGTACGCCTGAAACTGATTTGGGCACCCGCCGGGGAAAAGCTCGACGACGACCTGCGCGATTACATCTGGCGGGCCAGTCAGCTGCACAATCAGCAACTGGCCGACCTGATGATGCGCGTGCCGTACGATCGCGATTACTCACAGAAACGCAATGAACTGGGTGAGCTGGAAAACGGCCATGTGGTGATGTTCGGGCCGTACCAGACCGAACAATGGCAAGTCGCTTACGACCGTCGTCGGCTGGACTCGGTGGCCAGCGTCGCAGTGTTCCAGCAACACCCGATCGGCGTCGAAGTCGACAGCGTGCCGTCGTTTTACCTGACCTCGGTGTTCAACGGCATGCTCGCCGCCAAGACCCACCATTACCCGGGCGTACCCCAGGCGTTTGCCGCAATGAAGGCCGGTGAAGTCGACGCGGTGATGGCCATGCGCGGCGAGATCGACTGGCAAGTCCACCAGGCCGCCGACCCGCAAGTGGCCCTGGCGGAAAACGCCTACCCGAACATGGGCAAGCAGCTCTGGGAGATCGGCATGGCGGTGCATGAAAGCAACCGGCAACTGGCTTACGCCGTGGAAGAGGCGTTGGAGACCTTGATTCGCGAGGGCTCGGTGAAAGCCATTTATGCCCATTACGGCCTGCGGTATGACGTACCCGAGATGTATCAATAGTGAACTGGCGAGCGAGTTGTCTGTTGGCCTGCTGGTTGCCCCTGGTCGCGAACGCGGCGGATGTCGATCCGGTGCCGTCGGTGATGTGGGCGTTCTATCACAAGCAGATGTTGGGCGATGCACCGTTCGTGTTCGACGAGCGGGTCAAGTTACTCGCGCCGCCATTTGCCGAAGACGCCCGACAAGTACCGCTGGAAATTGACGCCCGGGCGTTCAAGGGTGAAGTGGTGCGAATCCTCGCCTGGGCCGAACTCAATCCTCTGCCGAAAATCGTCGACTTCGAACCCTTGACCGGAGTGCTGCCGTGGCTGTCGATCCGCATCCGCGTTGAACAGGCCACGCCATTACGTGCGGCGGTATTGACCCGCGATGGGCTGTGGCATGTCGGCTCGACCCTGATCGATGCGGCGGGCGGCGGTTGCACGGCGCCGAGTGTGGTGCGCACCCAGCCGGGTTGGGAGGAACGCATCGGCGAGGTGTTCGGTGGTCGCTATCCCCGTGGTGAGTTCAGTCGCGTGCGTTTGCAGGTGGCGCATCCGATGGACAACGGCATGGTCAGCGGTATCCCGGAATTCTTCATCAATCACGCAGAGCTGCGCGATCAAAACGATCAACTGCTGGCGCGTCTGGAGTTGTTCCCGGCGGTCAGCGAAAACCCCAATTTGGCCTTCGATATCGAAGGAGCAGGGCAGACGCGTCTGGTGCTGCGCGACAACAGCGGCAATCAATTCGATGCGGCCATTCCCTGACCCAAGGAGCGAGTGATGCGCTGGATGCTGCTGTTGTTCATCAGTCTGAGCCTGCCGGCCCTGGCCGATCCCGATTACGCACTCAAGCCCCGGCAGATTGCCGAAAACACCTGGTTGCTGGAAGGCAGCACCGACAACTTCGCCAAGAGCAACGGCGGCAACATCGTCAACACCGCCTTCATCGTCACCGAGCAGGGCGTGGTGGTCATCGACACCGGGCCGTCGAAACGCTATGGCGAAGCCCTGCGCAAAGCGATTGCGGCGACCACCGATAAACCGGTGATTCAGGTGTTGCTGACCCATCACCATCCCGACCATGTGTTGGGTAACCAGGCTTTCACCGACGTGCCGATCGGCGCTTTGGCCGGTACCACCGAGTTGTTGCATCAACAGGGTGATGCCATGGCCGAGAACATGTATCGGCTGGTGGGCGACTGGATGCGCGGCACCGAGGTGGTGTTGCCGACGCAGACGCTGATGCCAGGCGTGAAAAGTTTTGGGAATCACGATTTGCGTCTACTGAGTCTGGGTGGGCACACCGGCGCGGATCTGGCTATTCTCGACCAGAAAACCGGCGTGTTGTTTGCCGGGGACCTGGTGTTTTATCAACGCGCCCTGTCCACGCCCAACAGCCCGGGGCTGCCGGTGTGGCTGGCGGACATCGCGACCCTGCAGGGTTTGCCATGGACGCTGATCGTCCCCGGCCATGGGCCGGTGGCCACGGATACAAAACCGTTCGAGCAGATGCGCGATTACCTCACTTGGCTGGACCAGCTGATGCGCGATGGCGCGGCCCATGGCAGCGACATGGCCGAGATGATCCGCAGCCCCATCCCCGAGCGTTTCACCGGGATCAGCTTGAGCCGCTATGAACTGATTCGCAGCGTCAGCCATTTGTACCCGCGTTACGAACGGGGGCAGATGAGGCGGGTGGATTCCGGCCAGCACTGATATTGCCTGACACACCGCCTTCGCGAGCAAGCCCGCTCCCACATTTGAGCGGTGTGAACGCAGATGTTGTGTACACCGAAGATCCCCTGTGGGAGCGGGCTTGCTCGCGAAGAGGCATTCACATTCAGTATTGATGTTGCCTGACACACTGCCTTCGCGAGCAAGCCCGCTCCCACAGGGACCGGTGTCGATCACAAAACAGGTGTCCATCTCCTCCGACCCGGTACTAAGGAACTAGCAATCTCCGCACTGCGGGCAATTGTTGCAAGGGCGGCGGCGCCCAAGAATCTGCACCAGACCGGGAAAATTTCCCGGGTATAACAAAAACCGCAGAGGTAGCCGTCATGACCCAACCCGCACGTCGCCAACCCTTCGCCTTGAGCGTGCTGCTCAGTGCCATGCTGTTGTCTGGCCAGGCATTGGCCGCAGTCTCCGATCAAGATATTCTCCAGGACCCGAAGAACCCGGAGCAGGTCGTCACCAACGGCTTGGGCGTCCAGGGTCAGCGCTACAGCCCGCTGGACACCCTCAATGTCGACAACGTGAAGGATCTGCGCCCGGTCTGGGCCTTTTCGTTCGGCGGGGAAAAGCAGCGCGGTCAGCAGGCACAGCCGATGATCAAGGACGGCGTGATGTACATGACCGGCTCCTACTCGCGGGTGTTCGCGGTGGATGCGCGCACCGGTCGCAAGCTCTGGCAATACGACGCGCGCCTGCCCGATGACATCCGTCCGTGCTGCGACGTGATCAACCGTGGTGTAGCGCTGTACGGCGATCTGGTGATTTTCGGCACCCTCGACGCCAAACTCGTGGCCCTGAACAAGGACACCGGTAAAGTCGTCTGGAGCAAGAAAGTCGCCGACCACAAGGAAGGCTATTCCATCAGCGCCGCGCCGTTGGTCATCAACGGCAAACTGATCACCGGTGTGGCCGGTGGCGAGTTCGGGGTGGTGGGCAAGATCGAAGCCTACGACCCGAAAAACGGCAGCCTGCTGTGGAGCCGGCCGACCGTTGAAGGCCACATGGGTTATGTCTACAAGGACGGCAAGGCTGTGGAGAACGGCATCTCCGGCGGCGAAGCGGGCAAGACCTGGCCGGGCGATCTGTGGAAAACCGGCGGCGCTGCGCCTTGGCTGGGCGGCTACTACGACCCGGAAACCAATCTGCTGCTGTTCGGCACCGGCAACCCGGCGCCGTGGAACTCGCACCTGCGTCCTGGCGACAACCTTTACTCGTCGTCGCGCCTGGCGCTGAACCCGGATGACGGCACCATCAAATGGCACTTCCAGAGCACGCCCCACGACGGTTGGGACTATGACGGCGTGAACGAACTGGTGTCGTTCAACTACAACGAAGGCGGCAAAGAAATCAAAGCCGCAGCCACGGCTGACCGTAACGGTTTCTTCTACGTGCTCGATCGCACCAACGGCAAATTCATCCGTGGCTTCCCGTTCGTGGACAAGATCACCTGGGCCAGCGGCCTGGATAAGAACGGCCGGCCGATCTACAACGAAACCAGCCGTCCGGGTGCGCCGGGCTCCGAGGCCAAAGGCAGTTCGGTGTTCGTCGCGCCAGCGTTCCTCGGGGCGAAAAACTGGATGCCGATGGCCTACAACCGTGACACCGGCCTGTTCTATGTGCCGTCCAACGAGTGGGGCATGGACATCTGGAACGAAGGCATCGCCTACAAGAAAGGCGCGGCGTTCCTCGGCGCCGGTTTCACCATCAAACCGTTGAACGAAGACTACATCGGCGTGCTGCGCGCCATCGACCCGAAAACCGGCAAGGAAGTCTGGCGCCACAAGAACTTCGCGCCGCTGTGGGGCGGGGTGCTGACCACCAAGGGCAACCTGGTGTTCACCGGTACGCCGGAAGGTTTCCTGCAAGCGTTCAATGCCAAGACTGGCGAGAAAGTCTGGGAGTTCCAGACCGGTTCCGGTGTGCTCGGCTCGCCCATCACCTGGGAAATGGACGGCGAACAATACGTCTCCGTGCTCTCCGGCTGGGGCGGCGCGGTACCGCTGTGGGGCGGCGAAGTGGCCAAGCGCGTCAAGGACTTCAACCAGGGCGGCATGCTCTGGACGTTCAAGCTGCCTAAAGATCTCGTTGCCAAACACTGATCAACCTGATTCCACCGCATAACCCTGTGGGAGCGGGCTTTTGTGGCGAGGGGGCTTGCCCCCGTTGGGTCGCGAAGCGGCCCCGATATTTCTCCTGTCTCACTGCGTTGGTCGGATTTACGACTGCTGCGCAGCCGAACGGGGGCAAGCCCCCTCGCCACAAGGATCACCTGTTCCGTATGGGCAAACCTACTACCAAATAACGAGAATCCCCCTGCCAACGGCGCATTCGTCTGGCAGGCGGGGCTCTCTACTATCGGTTCATCGCCTGTTGGCTCGACAGGCATCGACCCAGACAGAGGCCCACCATGATCTACGCACAACCCGGAACACCCGGCGCCGTCGTTTCCTTCAAACCGCGCTACGGCAATTTCATCGGCGGCGAGTTCGTTGCCCCAATCAACGGCGAGTACTTCACCAACACCTCACCGGTTACCGGTGAAGTGATCGCCGAGTTCCCGCGCTCCAGCGCCGCCGACATCGAAAAAGCCCTCGACGCCGCCCATGCCGCCGCCGATGCCTGGGGCAAAACCTCGGCGCAGGATCGCTCGCTGGTGCTGCTGAAAATCGCCGACCGCATTGAGCAGAACCTGGAAATCCTCGCCGTCACCGAAACCTGGGACAACGGCAAGGCCGTGCGCGAAACCCTCAACGCCGACGTGCCTTTGGCTGCCGACCACTTCCGTTATTTCGCCGGTTGCATCCGCGCTCAGGAAGGCGGCGCCGCCGAGATCAACGAACTGACCACCGCCTATCACTTCCACGAACCGCTGGGCGTGGTCGGGCAGATCATCCCGTGGAACTTCCCGCTGCTGATGGCCGCCTGGAAACTCGCCCCGGCCCTGGCTGCCGGCAACTGCATCGTGCTCAAACCCGCCGAACAAACGCCGCTGTCGATCATGGTGTTCGCCGAGCTGATCGCCGACTTGCTGCCGGCCGGCGTGCTGAACATCGTCCAGGGCTTCGGTCGCGAAGCCGGTGAGGCGCTGGCCACCAGCAAGCGTATCGCCAAAATCGCCTTCACCGGTTCCACGCCGGTTGGCGCACACATCATGCATTGCGCCGCCGAGAACATCATTCCAAGCACCGTTGAACTGGGCGGCAAGTCGCCGAACATTTTCTTCGAAGACATCATGAACGCCGAGCCGCAGTTCATCGAGAAGGCCGCCGAAGGTTTGGTGCTGGCGTTCTTCAACCAGGGCGAAGTCTGCACTTGTCCGTCCCGGGCGCTGGTGCAGGAGTCGATCTATGACGACTTCATGAAAGTGGTGATGAAGAAGATCGTCAAGATCAAGCGCGGCAACCCGCTGGACACCGAAACCATGGTCGGTGCCCAAGCGTCCGAGCAGCAATACGACAAGATCCTCTCGTACCTGAAAATCGCTCAGGAGGAGGGCGCCGAACTGCTCACCGGCGGCGCGGCCGAGCGCCTTGAAGGCGATTTGTCGACCGGCTATTACATCCAGCCGACCCTGCTCAAAGGCCACAACAAAATGCGTGTGTTCCAGGAAGAAATCTTCGGCCCGGTGGTGGGTATCACCACCTTCAAGGACGAAGCCGAAGCCCTGGCGATTGCCAACGACAGCGAGTTCGGCCTCGGCGCCGGCCTGTGGACCCGCGACATCAACCGCGCCTACCGCATGGGCCGGGCGATCAAGGCCGGGCGCGTCTGGACTAACTGCTACCACCTGTACCCGGCCCATGCCGCGTTTGGTGGCTACAAGAAGTCCGGTGTCGGCCGTGAGAACCACAAGATGATGCTCGACCATTATCAGCAGACCAAAAATTTGCTGGTGAGCTACGACATCAATCCGCTGGGGTTCTTCTAACCCGCAAGAACACCACAACCACAAAATGTGGGAGCGGGCTTGCTCGCGAAGGCGGCTTGATATTCAACAAATATGTTGACTGATAGTCCGCTTTCGCGAGCAAGCCCGCTCCCACATTGGTCTTGTGTGTATTTGAAGATCTACGCCACACCCCCTACCAACGCACCCCACAACCTCCTTCGAAAGTAGCATTCGGTCATCTCATCCCCCGTGCATTAATGGCTTTACCGGAATTGCCCGGAACAAGAAGAGGATTGACCCATGTGGAATAAACCCGCGTTTACCGATCTGCGCATTGGCTTCGAAGTGACGATGTATTTCGCCAACCGTTGATTGATCGCCCGGTCAGCCGTCGCGTTGGCCGGGCCTGCCTTTTGGAGCCATCCCATGCACATCCGTGTTCTCGGTTCCGCCGCTGGCGGCGGTTTTCCGCAATGGAACTGCAACTGCCGTCAATGCGCCGCTATGCGCAACGGCAACCTGCGTGCACAACGCCGCACGCAGTCGTCCATTGCCCTGAGCGACGACGGTGTGGAGTGGGTGCTTTGCAATGCTTCACCGGATATTCGCGCGCAACTCGAAAGCTTCCCGGCGATGCAACCGGCCCGACGTTTGCGTGACACGGCGATTGCCGGTGTCGTCCTGCTGGACAGTCAGATCGACCATTGCACCGGGCTGTTGAGCCTGCGCGAAGGCTGTCCGCATTCGGTCTGGTGCACTGAGCGGGTTCACGAAGACCTGAGCCGCGGCTTTCCCTTGTTCACCATGCTCAAACACTGGAATGGTGGCTTGCAGTGGCAACCCATCGAACTGGATCGCGAGCCGTTCAGTATCGCTGCCTGCCCACACCTGCAATTTCGCGCGATTCCGTTGGTCAGCAATGCACCGCCGTACTCGCCCAATCGCGGCAATCCGCAGCCAGGCGACACCATCGGCCTGTTCATCGAAGACCTGCGCAGCGGTGCATCGGTTTTCTATGCACCGGGGCTGGGGCAAGTCGACGCCGAGGTATTGAGCTGGATGCTGCGCGCCGACTGCCTGCTGCTGGACGGCACGCTGTGGCGCGACGATGAAATGCGCGTGTGCGAAGTCGGCCAGCACCTGGGCAGCGAAATGGGCCACCTGCCGCAAAGCGGCCCCGGCGGCATGCTCGATGTGCTTGAGGGCTTCAATCGCCAGCGCAAGGTGCTGATCCACATCAACAACACCAACCCGATCCTCGATGAAGACTCGGCCGAGCGCGCCTTGCTGGAGCGGCGCGGGATTGAAGTGGCTTATGACGGCATGAGTATTGAGCTGTAGCGGATGGCCTCCTCGCGGGCAAGTCGGATCGCCGCACCGCCGCTCCCACATTGGATTGTTGGTGTACACAAAATCTATGTTCACACCGATCAACTGTGGGAGCGGGCTTGCCCGCGAAGGCGTCAGACCAAACACCGCGAAATCCGGAGAACCGCAATGACTGACACCCCCATGACCCCCGCCCAATTCGAAGCAGCCCTGCGCGCCAAAGGCGCCTATTACCACATCCACCACCCGTTCCACCAAGCCATGTACGCCGGGCGCGCCACCCGCGAGCAGATCCAGGGCTGGGTCGCCAATCGCTTCTATTACCAGGTGAACATCCCGCTCAAGGATGCCGCCATCCTCGCCAATTGCCCGGACCGCGACGTGCGCCGGGAATGGCTGCAACGGATCCTCGACCATGACGGCGTCCCCGGCAGTGAAGGCGGCATCGAAGCGTGGCTACGATTGGGCGAAGCAGTGGGGCTGGATCGCGAACAAATCCTCTCGCAAGAGCTAGTGCTGCCGGGCGTACGTTTTGCCGTGGACGCCTACGTCAATTTCGCCCATCGCGCTTGCTGGCAAGAAGCGGCCAGCAGTTCCCTGACCGAATTGTTCGCGCCACAAATCCACCAGTCTCGGCTCGACGCCTGGCCCACCCATTACCCATGGATAGACCCGGCCGGTTACGACTATTTCCGTACGCGTCTGAGCCAGGCCCGGCGCGATGTCGAGCATGGTTTGCGCATCACCCTGGCGCACTACGTCACGGTCGAAGGCCAGCAACGCATGCTGGAGATTCTGCAGTTCAAGCTCGATGTGCTGTGGAGCATGCTCGACGCGATGAGCATGGCCTACGAGCTGGATCGCCCGCCGTATCACACCGTCACCACCGAGCAGGTCTGGCACCGGGGGATCATCTTGTGAGCCTGATCGAACAGCAACCCGGCCCACCGCTGTGGTTGCTGGCGGAACTGACCTATCGCTGCCCGCTGCAATGCCCGTATTGCTCCAACCCGCTGGACTTCGCCCAACAGGGCGAGGAATTGAGCACAGAAGAGTGGATTCGGGTGTTCCGCGAGGCCCGGGAGATGGGCGCTGCGCAACTGGGTTTTTCCGGTGGCGAGCCGTTGGTGCGCCAGGACCTGGCCGAGCTGATCAAGGCGGCGCGGGACATGGGTTACTACACCAACCTGATCACCTCGGGTATCGGCCTGACCGAACAGAAGGTCCGCGATTTTAAGATCGCCGGGCTGGACCATATCCAGATCAGTTTTCAGGCCGCCGATGAACAGGTGAACAATCTGCTCGCCGGCTCGCGCAAGGCCTTCGCCCAGAAACTGGCCATGGCCCGGGCGGTGAAAGCCCAGGGCTACCCGATGGTGCTGAACTTCGTCACCCATCGGCACAACATCGACCAGATCGCGCAGATCATCGAACTGTGCCTGGAGCTGGAGGCGGATTTCGTCGAGTTGGCGACGTGCCAGTTCTACGGTTGGGCCGAACTCAACCGCGTCGGCCTGTTGCCGACCCGCGAACAGTTGCAGCGCGCTGAGCGCATTACCCATGAATACCGCCAGAGGCTTGAGGCCGAGGGCCATCCGTGCAAGCTGATTTTCGTGACCCCGGATTACTACGAAGAACGCCCCAAGACCTGCATGAATGGCTGGGCCAACCTGTTTCTCGACATCACTCCGGACGGCACGGCGTTGCCTTGTCATAGCGCTCGCCAGTTGCCGGTGCAGTTTCCCAATGTGCGTGAGCACAGCATCGACCACATCTGGAACGACTCGTTCGGCTTCAACCGTTTTCGTGGCGATGACTGGATGAAAGAGCCGTGCCGTTCCTGCGATGAAAAGCACAAGGACCTCGGCGGCTGCCGCTGCCAGGCGTTCATGCTCACCGGTGATGCCAGCAACGCCGACCCGGTGTGCAGCAAGTCGCCGCACCACGACGTTATTCTCAAGGCCCGGGACGAAGCCGATGTGCCGGGGCAGGGCATGGAACACCTGACCTTGCGCAATGAAAAGGCTTCGCGACTGATTTATCGCGGATGAGTTGTGAACACAGAACCCTGTGGGAGCGGGCTTGCTCGCGAAAGCGGTGTGTCAGTCAATAGATGTGTTGAATGTAATGCCGCTTTCGCGAGCAAGCCCGCTCCCACAGTTGATCTTCAGTGGATACAAAATCTGAGTACACCCCAGCTCGCTATCCATTGGTCTGATTGCATTCGCAGCCGGATGCTTTAGTGTGGACTTTACCTTCCAAAACAATAAAAACAGGCTTTCCAATGAGCCAGAATCTCAGCCAGCTGCGTAAATTCGTTTCGCCTGAAATCATCTTCGGTGCCGGCTGTCGGCACAACGTCGGTAATTACGCCAAGACCTTCGGCGCCCGCAAGGTGCTGGTGGTCAGCGACCCCGGTGTGATTGCCGCCGGTTGGGTCGCCGATGTCGAGGTCAGCCTGCAAGCCCAGGGCATCGATTACTTTCTATATAGCGACGTTTCGCCCAACCCGCGGATCGAAGAGGTCATGCTCGGCGCCGAGCTGTACCGGGAGAATCACTGCGATGTGATCGTGGCGATCGGCGGCGGCAGCCCGATGGATTGTGGCAAGGGCATCGGCATTGTCGTCGCCCACGGGCGCAACATCCTCGAATTCGAGGGTGTGGACATGTTGCGCATGCCCAGCCCGCCGCTGATCCTGATCCCGACCACCGCCGGCACGTCGGCCGACGTGTCGCAGTTCGTGATCATCTCCAATCAGCAAGAACGCATGAAATTCTCCATCGTCAGCAAGGCCGCAGTGCCGGACGTGTCGCTGATCGACCCGGAAACCACCCTGAGCATGGACCCGTTCCTGTCGGCCTGTACCGGCATCGACGCGTTGGTGCATGCCATCGAAGCCTTTGTCTCCACCGGTCACGGGCCGCTCACCGACCCCCATGCGTTGGAAGCGATGCGGCTGATCAACGGCAATCTGGTGCAAATGATCGCCAACCCCAGCGACATCGCCCTGCGGGAAAAAATCATGCTCGGCAGCATGCAGGCCGGGCTGGCGTTCTCCAACGCGATCCTTGGCGCGGTGCATGCCATGTCCCACAGCCTCGGCGGCTTCCTCGATCTGCCCCATGGCCTCTGTAATGCGGTGCTAGTGGAACACGTGGTGGCGTTCAACTACAGCTCGGCGCCGGAGCGCTTCAAGGTGATTGCCGAGACGTTCGGTATTGATTGCCGTGGTCTTAATCACCGGCAGATTTGCGGGCGGCTGGTCGAACACCTGATCGCCCTCAAACACGCCATCGGCTTCCACGAAACCCTGGGGCTGCACGGGGTGAGTACGGCGGACATTCCGTTCCTGTCGCAACACGCCATGCACGACCCGTGCATCCTTACCAACCCGCGCGAATCCAGTCAGCGCGACGTCGAGGTCGTCTATGGCGAAGCCCTCTGACGAGCAACAACGGGCGCTGGCCGGGTTACTCGGCTTAGGCAACCACTCGGCGCGCAAGAGTCATTACCCGGAACTGGCCGCGCGCCTGGATGAACTGGAAACCGAACGCAACCGCTACAAATGGCTGTTCGAAAACGCGGTACACGGGATCTTCCAAGCCAGCCTGCTGGAAGGCATGCGCGCCGCCAACCCGGCGCTGGCGCGGATGCTCGGTTATCAAAGCCCGCAGGAGGTGCTGTTTTCCCTGACGGACCTGGCGGGCACGTTGTTCGTCGGCGGGGCGCAAGAGCTGGAAAGCATCGGTGAAATCCTCCAGCGCGAGCGCAGCCTGCTGGGCTATGAAACTCAGCTGCGGCGCAAGGACGGCAGCGTCCTCGACGTGTTGATGAACCTGCTGCTCAAACCGGATCAGGCAGGTTTGGTGGAGGGCTTTGTCGCCGATATCACCGAACGAAAACTCGCTCAGCAGCGCCTGCAACAACTCAATGACGAACTGGAGCAGCGGGTCACCACGCGCACCAACGAGTTACTGGACGCCAACCGCAATCTGCAACAGCAGATCACCCAGCGCAAACAGATCGCAGAAGCCTTGCGCGATGCCCGTGATGCTGCCGAAGCCGCCAATCGCAGCAAGGACAAATACCTTGCCGCCGCCAGTCACGACTTGCTGCAACCGCTCAACGCCGCGCGTTTGCTGATCTCGACCTTGCGCGAACGCAAACTGCCCGACGTCGAGCAGGTGCTGGTGGAGCGCACGCATCAGGCGCTGGAGGGGGCCGAAGACTTGCTCACCGATCTGCTGGATATTTCCCGGCTCGATCAGGCCGCGGTGAAGCCGGACATTGCCCTGTACCGCCTCGACGAATTGTTCGCGCCACTGGTTTCGGAATTTCAGTCGGTGGCTGCGGCAGCCGGGTTGAACCTGCGGGTGCACATGGGTGATTACGCCATTCACACCGACTTGCGCCTGATGACCCGAATCCTGCGCAACTTCCTCAGCAATGCCTGCCGCTACACCGACGAGGGCTGCATTCTGCTGGGGGCAAGACGCCGGGGCGATGCGCTGCGTATCGAAGTCTGGGACACCGGGCGCGGGATTCCTACGGATCGTCTTGACTCGATCTTCCTTGAATTCAACCAACTGGACGTCGGGCGCGCCGCCGATCGCAAGGGCGTGGGCCTGGGACTGGCGATTGTCGAACGCATCGCCAAGATCCTCGACTACAGGATTCAGGTTCATTCGCAGCCGGGGTGCGGTTCGATGTTCAGCATCGAAGTACCGATTTCCCATGAGATTCCACTGCCGATCAGTCAGGTCGCGCCGCAACCGAGTACCGGCAATCCATTGCCGGGCCGGCGTCTGTTGGTGCTGGACAACGAAGTCAGCATTCTTGAAAGCATGAGCGCGCTGCTCGGGCAGTGGGGTTGTGAGGTGGTCACCGCCACCGACGAGGCCACCGCGCTGGTGGCTTTGCAGGGACAGGCGCCGGAACTGATTCTGGCGGACTATCACTTGGATCACGGGGTGGTGGGTTGTGAGGTGGTTCGGCATTTGCGCGAGCATTTCAGCCGGGCGATTCCGGCGGTGATCATCACCGCCGACCGCACCGACCAGTGTCGTCGCTCATTGCAGCGCCTCGACGCGCCGCTGCTGAACAAGCCCGTGAAGCCCGGCAAGTTGCGCGCGGTGCTGACTCAGCTGTTGGCGTAGCGATAGCGCAGACTGAAACCGAGCTCGGCGGATTGACCTTGCTCCAGCAAACGCAAGCCTGGCCGACCCGGCAAGTGATGGGCATTGACCGGGTGGCTCACCGGTTCGATGCAGAAAAATTCCAGGCCTACGGGGCAGTAGAGCAGGTAGTAGTCGCTGCCGGTGGCTTGGCATTCCAGTTCATAACCCAGCTCGGGTTGCTGGATCAGGCAGTGGCCATCCCATTCGCAAAAGCCGTTGTCCACCAGCGTTTCGGGTAATGCCCGGGGCTGGCTGAAGTCCCAATCCTTGGGTATCGAAGTGAGTTGTGTTGGCAGTTTTGTGCTGTCGCACAACCAGACCTGTCGCGCCTGCGCCTGCAACCGAGTGCCTGCAGTGCGCGGGAAATAAGGGTGTAAACCGACCCCATGCCAGGCGGCGTGTTCGGCCAGATGGGTGACCTGCAAATCGATGCTCAGCTTGCCCTCGCTCAGACGGAAACGTTGCCTTGCGCGATAAGCGAAGGGCGTGGAGCTGTCGAGTTGCAGGACGATTTCATCGCGGGTGTGCGAGACGATCTGCCACGGCTGTTGCCAGGCACTGCCATGAATCGGCAGCGGGTCGGTGAGACTGTTGGGCGCCAGCGCGAGCCAGCCAACCGGGCAATCGAAACCACCCTCCGAGATGCGGTTCGACCACGGCGCCAAGGGATAGCAGGCGAGTTTGCCGGGCAGGCCGGTGTTCAAGGTGTGTTGGTCGCTGTGGCGCAACAGCGGTTGGCCGGTGCTGCGTACCGTCCAGTTGACGATGCTCGCCCCGAGTTCCGGGGCGAGGGTGAGGCGGGTGAGTTCGTCTTCGAGTTCGAGGGTGTTGAGGGTCATGATTTTCGCCCTGCGTTGAATGGTTGAAAAGATCGCAGCCTGCGGCAGCTCCTACATTGGAATCGCGCACACCCGTGAAATATCGGACGAACACAAATCCTGTAGGAGCTGCCGAAGGCTGCGATCTTTTGAGGTCACAACACCAAATGCGGCAACCACAGCGACAGTGCCGGAATGTAAGTCACAGCCATCAGCACCAGAAACAGCACGCCATAGAACGGCAGCAGCGCTTTCACGGTGCTTTCGATGCTGACCTTGCCCACCGCGGAGCCGACAAACAGCACCGCGCCCACCGGCGGTGTGATCAAGCCGATCCCCAGGTTCACCAGCATGATCATGCCGAACTGCACCGGGTCCACCCCAATGCCCAGAATCACCGGCATCAGAATCGGCGTGAGGATCAGGATCAGCGGCGCCATGTCCATCACCGTGCCGAGCAACAGCAGCATCACGTTGATGCACATCAGGATCACGTAACGGTTGTCTGACAGGGTCAGGAACATCGTGGTGATTTTGGCCGGGATCTGCATCAGCGTCATGATGTAGCCGAAGCTGGCGGCGAAGCCGATCAGGATCATCACGATCGAGATGGTGCGCACCGTGCGGTGCATCAACTTGGGCAGCTCACGCCACTTGTAGTCGCGGTAGATGAACATGGTGACGAAGAACGACCACAGCACCGCGATCGCCGCCGATTCCGTGGCAGTGAAGATGCCCGAGAGAATGCCGCCGAGAATGATGACCATCGCCATCAGGCCCCACATCGCTTCACCGCAGATTTTCAGCGCTTGCCGCATGGGGATGACTTCGCCCTTGGGGTAGTTGCGCTTTCTGGCGAAGATCAGGCACAGCACCATCAGGCACGCGCTCATCAGCAGGCCCGGCACCACGCCGGCCATGAACAGCGAAGCGATCGAAACGGTACCGCCAGCGGCCAGCGAATAGAGCACGGAGTTATGGCTGGGTGGCGTCAGCAGGGCTTGCACCGAACCGCTGACCGTGACTGCGGTGGAGAAATCCCGCGGGTAGCCGCGACGCTCCATTTCCGGAATCAACACCGAACCGACCGACGCCGTGTCCGCCACCGAAGAGCCGGAAATCGCGCCGAAGAAAGTCGAGGCCATGATGTTCACCAGCGACAACCCGCCGCGCACGAACCCCACCAGCACCCCGGCAAAAGCCACCAGGCGCCGGGACATGCCGCCCTCGGCCATGATCGCGCCAGCGAGTACGAAGAACGGAATCGCCAGCAACGAGAATTTGTTCACGCCGCCCGCGACCTGAATCATCAGCGCCTGGAACGGGATGTCGATCCACCACGCACCGATCAGGGCAGAAAGCCCCAGGGCGTAGGCGACCGGCATGCCGATCAGGATCAACGCGATAAAACTGCCCAACAGGATCAATGCGTCCATTCATGCCGCCCCTTCGCTTTCTTCAACCAGATCGAAACGCACGACCCGACGGTTGCTCTGGTCACCGAGCAAGAGTTTTTCCAGCACGAAAATCAGCGTAAGCACACCGCCCACAGGGATCGGCATGTAAGTGATGCCCACACGCAGGGTGGGCAGGGCGCTCATGAACTGGTTCCAGGTGGACATACAGAGCTTGGTGCCCCAGATGGCCATGAACAGGCAAATGGTCGCCATCAGCAGCTGCGAAACGATGCTCATGGTCTTGCGCAGTTCGGGGGGCATGCGGTCGGTGAGCATGGCCACGGCCATGTGCGCACCGGCGCGATAACTGGCGGCGGCGCCGATGAAGGTGAAGACCATCATCAGCAAAATCGCAGTGGGCTCCGGCCAACTGGAACCGGTACCGAGGACGTATCGGGCGAAGACGCCCCAGGGAATGATCAGGGAAATAGTCAGGACCGACAGGCCGGCGACCCAGATGCAGGTCATGTAAATCCTGTCGTTGATGCGCAGCAGCAGATTCTTCATCGGGTTTCACCGTAACCGGGCGCCGCTGACGATCCACTCGTCAACGGTGCCGGGCCTTTCATGAATGCAGGGAGGGTTACTGAACGGCTTCGATGCGCTTGATCAGGTCGGCGTAAGGCGCGCCGTATTTTTCCCGGACCGACGCCGTGGCTTCATAGAAAGGTTTTTTGTCGACGGTGATGAACTCGACGCCGGCAGCCTTGAGTTTTTCTTCACTGCTGGCCGACTTCGCATCCCACAGCGTGCGCTCCTGGGCCTGTGCGGCTTTGGCGGCTTTTTTCACCAGCGCTTGCTGGTCGGGGCTGAGTTTTTCCCAGGTGATTTTCGACATCACGATCGGCTCGGGCAGGATCAGGTGCCCGGTCAGGCTGTAGAACTTGGCGTTCTGGTAGTGGTTGTGTTCGAGCAGGGTTGGCGGGTTGTTTTCCGCGCCGTCGATCACCCCGGTCTGCAACGCACTGAAGATCTCGCCAGTGTCCATGGCAATGCCGTTGCCGCCCATGGCGTTGATGGTGTCGATGAACATCGGGTTGCCTTGCACGCGGATCTTCATGCCTTTGAGGTCGGCGAGGCTGCGTACCGGTTTTTTGGTGTAGATATTGCGCGTGCCGCCGTCCATCCAGGCCAGGGCGACCAGATTGAATTCGGAGTTGGTGATCTTGTCGAGGATCTCATCGCCGACTTCACCGTCGATGACTTTGCGCATGTGCGCCTGGTCGCGGAACACGAATGGCATGTTGAACACGTTCACGTCCGGTACCACCGGCCCGACGATGCCGAGGCTGACCCGAGCCATCTGAATAGCGCCGACCTGGGCCTGTTCGATGACTTCTTTTTCCGAACCGAGCACACCGCCGGCAAACATCTTGAAAGTCAGCTTGCCGTTGCTGTCGGTCACCAGGGTTTTACCCAGTTGTTCCTCGGCGACCACGGTCGGGTAACCGGCGGGGTGGATGTCGGCGAATTTGATTTCCAGCGCCTGGGCGGCGCTGCTGAGGGTGAAGGTGAGTGCTGCAGTGATGGGAAGTGCGGCGGCGAGCAAGGTGCGTTTGAAGTCCATGGGTTGTGTCTCCAGTCTTGTTGTTTTTTTTATTCAAGGCACAGCGATGCAGCAGAGGGGTTAAAGCAATTCGTTGAACACCGGTTCCGGCAAGCCTTTGACGCCGGGGTTGAGGGCGAACACGCCGCCGGCCAGCGACTGTTCGTCATGGTCATCAGCGGGGCGGATCGAGGTCACAAACAACGTGTCGAGCTGGCTGCCACCGAAGGCGCACATGGTCGGTTTCTTCACCGGCACGGGGAGCGAACGATCCAGTCGGCCATCGGGGGTGAAACGGTGAATCAACCCGGCGTCGTTGGCGCAGATCCAATAACAACCTTCGGCATCCACTGCCGCGCCATCGGGGCGGCCAAGGAAGTGATGCATGTCGACGAACAGTCGACGGTTGGATGGCGTGCCGCTGTCGATGTCGTAATCGAAGGCCCAGATCTGCTGCACGTTCGGGTGCGAATCCGAGAGGTACATCGTCTTGCCGTCCGGGCTGAAGCCCAGGCCGTTGGGCACGATGAAACCGCTGAGCCGGGCGTCGAGCGGCCCGGGTTGTCCGGCGCTGTAGCGATAGAGCGTGCCGTCGGCGGCGTTGGCGCCCATGTTCAGCACCATGCTGCCGGCCCAGAAACGGCCCTGACGATCACAGCGGCCATCGTTCAGGCGCATGTCGGGACGGGCGTGATCGACGTGGGCCAGCAGTTCGCTGTCGAGGCTGCCATCGTTGTGCGCGTGCAGGTGAAAGAATCCGCTTTCCATGCCGGCGACCCAGCCACCCGCGCTGTGACGAGCGATGCAGGCGAGCATTTGCGGGGCTTTCCAGGCGTGAACGTGCCCGCTGTCGGCATTCCAACGCTGTAATCCACCGGTCGGAATATCGACCCAGTACAGGGCGTTTTCCTCGGGGACCCACACCGGGCTTTCACCGACCGCATTGCGGGCATCGACAATCAATTCGACTTGCATGGCAACGCATTCCCTTGGCTTTGTTATGTGGGGATTGGCGAGGGTTCAGTCGCCGAACGGCCCGGCCGCGACAAAGGCACCACCCTGATAAATCCGGGCCGGATCATCTTCGGCGGGCATTGGTTGGGCTTCGACTTTTTCGCGGAAGACCTCGGACGTGTCCTGTGGCGCATAACCCAAGTGCGCCGCGAATCGGTTGTCCCACCAGATGCTCTTGTTGTCGGACATGCCGTACACCACGGTGTGGCCGACATTCGGGGTGTACAACGCTCGTTCGAGCAGTTGGGTCATGTCGTCGAAGCTTAGCCAGGTGCTCATCATTCGGCGGTTCTGTGGTTCCGGGAACGAGGAGCCAATGCGGATGCTGACGGTTTCGATGCCATAGCGATCGAAGTAGAAACTGGCCATGTCTTCGCCGTAGGACTTGGACAAGCCGTAATAGCTGTCCGGGCGGCGAGGGGAGTGGGCGTCGAGGGTTTCGTCCTGCTTGTAAAAGCCGATGACGTGGTTGGAACTGGCGAAAATTACCCGTTTCACGCCATGGCGACGGGCCGCTTCGTAGATATGAAATACGCCGCAGATGTTGGCGCCGAGAATCTCTTCGAACGGACGCTCCACCGACACGCCGCCGAAATGCAGGATTGCATCCACGCCTTCGACCAGTTGATGTACTGCTTGCTTGTCGGAGAGGTCGCACGGCACGACTTCTTCGCGATCATCAATGGGCGGTGCCATGTCGGCGATGTCCGACAGACGGAGTACGTTGGCGTAAGGTCGCAGGCGTTCGCGCAGGACTTTACCGAGGCCACCGGCGGCGCCGGTCAGGAGCAGGCGATTGAATGGGGATGTGGTCGTCATGTAAATCCCTGAACAGAAAATTGTAGTTATTGGGTTTGTTGTAGGTTGTCGTATGACTTGGTCGAAGTATTGTTAGGCTTTCTGGTGCTTGTCAACGCGACTTTGGTTGAAATTGACGGAGGGTCATGTTCATCCCCCGTGAGTGCGCTGAACCTGTGGGAGCGGGCTTGCTCGCGAAGGCGGTGTGCCAGGCGATATCAATAATGACTGTGCCGCCGTCTTCGCGAGCAAGCCCGCTCCCACATGGGATTTATGCCAACCTGAAAAGGTGTCCTGCCTTACAACAACGAAATCGGGTAACTGATAAAGATCCTGTTCTCATCAAATTCGTTGGTGCTGAAATCGCGGCGGATGGTCGCATTGCGCCATTTGACGTTGAGGCTCTTCAGCGCGCCGCTTTGCACGGTGTAGGCCAGTTCCGATTCGCGGCCCCATTCCTTGCCGTCGGTGATCGCTCCGGTGTGCACGTTATCGCCGCTGATGTAGCGGTTCATCAGCGTCAGGCCGGGGATGCCGAGGGCGACGAAGTTGTAGTCGTGACGCACCTGCCAGGAGCGTTCCTTGGCGTTGTCATAACTGGCGTTGTAACTGTCGTTGGCCAGCGTGCCGCCGCTGGTGCCGTTGACGCGCATCCAGGCGCTGTCGCCTGTGAGTTTTTGCAGGCCGACATAGAAGGTGTTGCCGCCGTATTTCGCCGAGAGCAAGGCGAACGCGGTTTTGTTGTCGAGGTCGCCGGCCAGCGCGCTGCCGTCTTCCTTGCCGATGAAGTAGCCGAGGTTGGCACCCAGGGTCCAGTCACCCATGGGCTGGCTGTGGCTCAGGTTGAAATACTGCTGCTGATAAATGTCGCTGAGTTCCGCGTACCAGACGCCGACCTGCGTGCGCTTTTCATTGAACGCATACTCGCCGCCGCCGAAGTTGAAGCGGTCGGAGGTGAACGCGCCTCTGCCGTTCATCGACATGTCTTCCATGCTCGCGTCATTGCGCGGGCTGTTGCCGCGGAACTGCCCGCCGTAGAGCGTCAGGCCGCTGAGTTCGGTGGAGGTGACCTGGCCGCCGCGGAAGGTTTGCGGCAGCGAGCGACCATCATCGGAGCGCAGGATCGGCAGCACCGGCATCCATTCCCCGACCTTCAATTCGGTTTTCGACACTTTGGCTTTCAGCGCCACACCCAGACGACCGAAATTGTCCGCGGGGCGACCGTCATCATGGATCGGCAGCAACTGCGTGCCGCCCGTGCCCTTACCGCCGTCGAGCTTCTGCGAGTACATACCAAGCACATCCACGCCGAAACCGACGGGGCCTTGGGTGAAGCCGGATTTAGCGTCGAGGATGAAGTTTTGCGTCCACTCTTCAGCCTTGCCCTGGGCGTTGTTCGGGTTGGTGAAGTTGCGATTGATGTAGGCGTTACGCAGGTTCAGCGTGGCCTTGGCGTCATCGACGAAACCTTCGGCCTGGCTGGTCATGGGCAGGGCGAGGGCCAGGCTGCTGCAACCGATCAGGCTGAGGGTATGGCGACGGGTGAAGGTGGGGCGAGGGGTGCTGGCGAAGGAATTGCGGGCGAGTCTGCTCACAGTAACGCTCCCTGGTTTTTGTTATTGTTATTTTTGTTATACGTCGTCGTACAACATTGGCGGCGATTATTTGCGAGGCTTTGCAGGAATGTCAATCACAAGTTATACGATGACTTGTCGAGCACCTCATCCCCTGTAGGAGCGAGGCTTGCCCGCGAAGAGGGACTGTCAGCCGACATCAATGTTGAATGACAGACCGCTTTCGCGGGCAAGCCTCGCTCCTACAGGGGGTTTGTGTTCGGGCGAAAATTGTTGGCGGTATTTTCCCTTGTCGCCCCGATCCAGAGCGGATGCTAGTCTTGACCAACGCTGTTGTCAGGGAGCCCTCATGGGCAATCACAAGATCGAGATTCGTCGCAGTAACGTCGAAAAAATTCTGCTGGGGGCCGAAAAAGTCTTCGCCGAAAAAGGTTTCGGCAGCACCGCCATGGCCGACATCGCCGCCGAAGTGCAACTGCCGCGTTCCAACCTGCATTATTACTTCAGCACCAAAAGTGAACTGTACAGCGCGGTGCTGCTGGGTTTGCTGGAGGTCTGGAAGCAGGACGCCCTGTGCTTCGAGATGTTCGACGACCCGCGAGTGGTGCTCAGCAGCTACATTCGCGCCAAGATGAACCATTCCCGCAGCCGGCCGTACGGTTCGAAAGTCTGGGCCAACGAAATCATCCACGGTGCGCCGACACTGGGTGAGAAACTGGATGCGAGCCTGTACGACTGGGCCAAGATGAAAGAAGCGAAAATTCGCCAGTGGGTGGAGGACAAACGCATCCTGCCGGTGGAGCCTTCCAGCCTGCTGTACATGATCTGGGCCTCGACCCAGCATTACGCCGACTTTGATCACCAGGTGAATATTCTTAATGATCACCAGCCGCTGTCGGACATGCAGTTCGAGCGGGCGGTGCAGACGGTGACGAGTGTGATATTGCGTGGGATCGGGTTGGAGCCTTGAGGTTTGCGGCGCTGCAGCTGGCCTCTTCGCGAGCAAGCCCGCTCCCACATTAGATCTTTAGCGAACACAGGATTTGTGTGCGAAGGTGATCCACTGTGGGAGCGGGCTTGCTCGCGAAGGCGTCAGTTCAGGCGCCGCTGTGTTCAGACCGCGACATGGTACGGATTCCTCGGATCATGGTTCCAATCCAGAAACGGCTTGCCCGTATCCATCGGCACCATCTCGATGCAATCCTGCACCGGACACGTGATCTGACACAGATTGCACCCCACGCACTCATCATCGATCACTTCATATTTATGCGTCCCGTCCGCCTGCTTGAGGCTCGCAATCGCCTGGTGCGAGGTATCTTCGCAAGCGATGTGACAACGACCGCAACCGATGCACGCCTCCTGATCAATCTTCGCAATCACCTGATAGTTGATGTCCAGGTACTTCCAGTCCGTGGTATTGCCCACCGCACGTCCGGAAAACTCCGAGACACTGGCGTAGCCCTGACTGTCCATCCAGCGTGACAAACCGTCCTTCATCTCCTCGACAATCCGGAAACCATGCAGCATCGCCGCCGTGCACACCTGCACCGAGCCGCTGCCCAAGGCAATGAATTCCGCCGCATCGCGCCAGCTGCCGATGCCGCCAATGCCACAGATCGGCAAGCCTTGGGTCTGCGGATCGCGGGCGATTTCGGCGACCATGTTCAGCGCAATCGGCTTCACCGCCGAACCGCAATAACCACCATGGGTGCTTTGGCTGCCGACGGCGGGATTGGCGACCATGCGCTCCAGATTGACGCTGGTGATCGAGTTGATGGTGTTGATCAGCGACACCGCATCAGCCCCGCCCCGGTAAGCGGCACGGGCGGCGACGCGGATGTCGGTGATGTTTGGCGTGAGTTTGACGATCACCGGCAGCGAGCAATAAGTCTTGCACCAGCGGGTGACCTGCTCGACGTATTCCGGCACCTGGCCGACCGCCGCGCCCATGCCCCGTTCCGGCATGCCGTGGGGGCAGCCGAAATTCAGTTCGATGCCATCGGCCCCGGTGGCTTCCACCAGCGGCAGGATGTTTTTCCACGACTCTTCGACGCAGGGCACCATCAGCGACACGATCAGCGCGCGGTCTGGCCAGTCCTTTTTGACCTGAGTGATTTCCCGCAGGTTGATTTCCAGCGAACGGTCGGTGATCAGTTCAATGTTGTTAAAACCAAGCACCTCCCGATTAGCCCCGAAGTGCGCCGAGTAACGCGACGATACGTTGACCGCCGCCGGGTCCTCACCCAGGGTTTTCCAGACCACGCCGCCCCAGCCAGCCTCGAATGCGCGAACCACGTTGTAGGCTTTGTCGGTCGGCGGCGCGGAAGCCAGCCAGAACGGATTGGGGGCCTTGATGCCGGCGAAAACAATCGAGAGATCGGCCATTTACGCAGCCTCCACGTTGAGCATGAGTTGAGCGTTGATGGCCTCGGCGGCCAGCTTGCCGTGCTGCACGGCCTGCACGGTGAGGTCCTGATCGAGGCTGGTGCAGTCGCCGCCGGCATACACGCCCGGAATGCTGGTGCGCAGCTGTTCATCGACGAGGATGCGGTCGCCCTGACGCTTGAGTTCACGGGCCAGCGGATCGGCGAGGGCGCTGCCGTCGAAAGCCTGGCCGATGGCTTTGAAGATCGCGTCGGCGGCCAATTCAAAGGTTTCGCCAGTGGTTTGCAGGCGACCTTCCGCCAACCGGGTGCGGGCGAAGCGCATGCCGCGCACCTTGCCCTGATCGTCGAGCAGCACTTTTTGCGGTTGAGCCCAGGTCAGCAGGCGCACCTGATTGGCCTTGGCGATATCCTGTTCGTGACCGGTGGCGCCCATGTCCTCGACGCCGCGGCGGTACACCAGATTCACGTCGCGGGCACCGAGGCGGGCCATTTGCACGGCCATGTCGATGGCAGTGTTGCCGGCACCGAGCACAATGCAGTGCTCGGCCAGTGGTAGTTGCGTCAGGTCATCGGCCTGGCGCAGTTCGCGGATGTAGTCGGTGGCGGCGAGCAGGCCGGGGGCATCCTCGTGGGCCAGTCCCAACTGTTTGCTGGCGGCCAGGCCAAGACCGAGGAACACCGCGTCGAATTGCTGATGCAGTTCGCTGAGGGTCAGGTTGTCGCCGAGCTTCTGCCCGTGGCGAATCTCGATCCCGCCAATCCCCATCAGGAATTCAAGCTCCTTCTGCGCGTAATCGTCCACCAGTTTGTACTTGGCGATCCCGTATTCGTTGAGGCCGCCAGCCTTTTCCCGCGCCTCGAAAATCACCACGTCATGGCCGTGCATGGCGCTACGGTGCGCGCAGGACAAACCGGCCGGGCCGGCACCCACCACGGCGATGCGCTTGCCGGTTGCGGCGGCGCGTTGGAACGGGTGTTCGCTGAAGTGTGCGTTGTCCACGGCGTAGCGTTGCAACAGGCCGATCAGCACCGGCGCGCATTCCTGGGCGTTGTTGCGCACGCAGGCTTGCTGGCAAAGAATCTCCGTCGGGCAGACCCGGGCGCAACTGCCGCCGAGGATGTTCGCCGAAAGGATTTTCTGTGCCGCTCCCTGAACGTTTTCCTGATGGATATTGCGGATGAACGACGGAATATCGATGTCGCTCGGACAGGCATTCACGCACGGCGCGTCGTAGCAATACAGGCAGCGCGAGGCTTCCAGATGCGCCTGACGATCGTTGAGTGGTGGCGCCAGATCGGTGAAATGGCCGGCGAGGGCGGCCGCGTCCTCATGGGGATGCGGGAGGTGGTTCAGGGTCTTGATCACGGTGTTGGCCTCACGGTTATTTGAGGTATTGCCTCTGGTGGGCATTGGTTTTTGTGTTGTCAGGACTGCCGCCTTCGCGAGCAAGCCCGCTCCCACATTTGGAATGCGTTCCCTTGTGGGAGCGGGCTTGCTCGCGAAGGCCGAAGGCCTCGATTTCAGCGTTTCACAGCAACCGGCCTATGCAGCTCAGCCCGCTTGCTCAGCAAATCAAACACCGCCGGATACGCCGGCCGTTCGACATACCGACCGGCACCACGCTCGGCCCGCAAATCACCATCGGCCCACACCACTCGGCCCTGGCTGACGGTATGGCTCGGCACGCCGCGCACGGTCTTGCCTTCAAAGATGTTGAAGTCGACTTGCTGGTGATGGGTCTTGGCTGAAATCGTCCGCGTGCCTTCCGGGTCCCACAGCACCAGATCGGCATCGGCACCCACACGGATCGCACCCTTGCGCGGGTAGAGGTTGAAAATCTTCGCGGTGTTGGTGGAGGTGAGGGCAACGAAGTGCTGCATCGACAAGCGTCCGGTGTTCACCCCTTCATCCCAAAGCACTGCCATGCGGTCTTCGATACCGGCGGTGCCGTTGGGGATCTTGCTGAAGTCGTCACGACCGGCAGCTTTTTGTTCGGCGCAGAAGCAGCAGTGGTCGGTGGCGGTGGTGTGCAGGTTGCCTGATTGCAGGCCGTGCCAAAGGGCTTCCTGATGGCCGCGAGGACGGAAGGGCGGGCTCATCACGTAACCGGCGGCGGTTTGCCAGTCCGGGTGTTGGTAAACGCTGTCGTCCAGCAGCAGATGCCCGGCCAGCACTTCGCCGTAGACCTGTTGGCCCTTGCTGCGGGCATAGGTGATTTCGTCGAGGGCTTCCTTGGTCGAGACGTGGACCAGGTACAGCGGCGTGCCCAAGGTTTCAGCAATGCGGATCGCCCGGCTCGCGGCCTCACCTTCCACCTGCGAAGGCCGTGACAGCGGGTGCGCTTCCGGCCCGGTCATGCCCTGGGCCATTAACTTGCGTTGCAGGTGATAGACCAGCTCGCCGTTTTCCGCATGCACGGTTGGCACTGCGCCCAATTCCAGGCAACGTTCGAAACTTGCCACCAGCGTATCGTCGGCGGCCATGATCGCGTTCTTGTAGGCCATGAAATGCTTGAAGCTGTTGACGCCGTGATGGCTGACCAGCTCGGCCATTTCTTCGCGGACCTGCTCGCTCCACCAAGTGATGGCGACGTGGAAACCGTAGTCCGACGCCGACTTCTCGGCCCAGCCGCGCCATTGATGAAATGCCTCCATCAACGATTGCTGGGGGTTGGGAATCACGAAGTCGATGATCGAGGTGGTGCCGCCGGCAAGCCCCGCTGCGGTGCCGCTGAAGAAGTCTTCGCTGGCCACCGTGCCCATAAAGGGCAGTTGCATGTGAGTGTGGGGATCGATGCCGCCGGGCATCAGGTATTGGCCGCTGCCGTCGAGCACTTCGGCGTCGGCGGGAACATCGAGGTTTTCACCGATGGCTTTGATCACGCCGTCGGCGCAATAGACGTCGGCGCGATAACTTTCATCATGGGTAATAACGGTGGCGCCACGGATCAACAGAGACATTCCGAGTTCCTCGCAGGCATTGACCGACTGATGCCGGTTCTAAATGTTTTATATGAAGCAGACGCCAATCGGTGTATTCCTGTCAGCGCTGTCAAGAATAGACGCTAGCTGCAGTTTGTCGATTGAGCAAGAATATTTTCTATAAGCTTATTACTGATTTAACTGATTGATAAATAACGATTAAATACGAAAATCACCAAAATGGTGAGGCCTCTCACCATTTTGACGCACTTGACAGGTTCCAAAAATAGACGAGATTTTCTATGTGAAATCAGCCGCTTGTGGATGGTCTATGGTTGATGCGCAATCTTTCAAAAAAGATCGACGCACCAGATTGAGTCCTGACTGTTCGGACAACTTGCCTGACATTCGGCCTGAGTGGCATGGCAACTCACCGCGGATTCAATAGTTGGATAAATAAAGCTGATTAACATCAGTTGGTTAGCGAAACTTTATGGCACTGCCCGATGCGTAAGCGGGGCACCCGGCACGTTTATTGATGCCGCCGCTGACACCTTGGCCGGTCCGTAAAAGTTGTCAGTTTCTCCGGCCATCGTCCGGCTAGCGCACTCGCGCCAGCCCCCGATGAGCAAAAATAATCAAAAGAACAGTGGAGCGGCCATGCAACAGATCAGATCGCAAGTGACCGAGCGCGACGGCTTGTTTGAGCTAGAAGCCGGCAGCGACGTCCTCGACAGCCCCCGTTACAACCACGACATGGCACCGACCAAGGTGCACGAACGAACCTGGAACAAATGGCACATCACCGCGCTGTGGGTCGGCATGGCGATCTGCGTACCGACCTACACCCTCGGCGGCGTGCTCACCGCTTATTTCGGCCTGAGCGTCGGCGAAGCGCTGCTGGCGATTCTGTTCGCCAACATCATCGTACTGATCCCGCTGACCCTGAACGCCTTTCCCGGCACCAAGTACGGCATTCCATTTCCGGTGTTACTGCGCTCATCCTTTGGCATCCTCGGTTCGAACATTCCGTGCCTGATCCGTGCCCTGGTGGCGTGTGGCTGGTTCGGCATCCAGACCATGTTCGGCGGGTTGGCGATTCACCTGTTTCTCGGGTCGGTGTTCGATGACTGGAAAGCCCTCGGCGGCACCGGTGAAGTGATCGGCTTCATGGTGTTCTGGGCCTTGAACCTGTGGGTGGTGATTCGCGGCGCGGACTCGATCAAATGGCTGGAAACCCTCTCGGCACCGTTGCTGGTACTGGTGGGCGTGGGGCTGCTGGTATGGGCGATGCCGAACGTATCGATGAGCGAATTGATGGCGATCCCGGCCAAGCGTCCGGAAGGGGCCAGTGTGGTCAGTTACTTTGCCGCCGGACTGACCGCCATGGTCGGCTTTTGGGCCACGTTGTCGCTGAACATTCCGGACTTCAGCCGCTACGCGAAAAGCCAGAAGGACCAGATCATCGGGCAGATTATCGGCTTGCCTCTGACCATGTTCCTGTTCGCCTCCCTCGGTGTGGTGATGACGGCCGCTTCGGTAAAACTGGTGGGCGTCACTGTTTCCGATCCGGTCACGTTGATTGGTCATATCCAGAGCCCGGTCTGGGTCGCCCTGGCCATGGCACTGATCATCATCGCCACATTGTCGACCAACACCGCGGCCAACATTGTTTCGCCGACCAACGACTTCCAGAACGTCGCGCCCAAGATCATCAACCGCACCAAAGCGGTAATCCTCACGGGGCTGGTCGGGTTGGCGCTGATGGCCCATGAACTGTTGAAGAAGCTGGGGCTGATCGTTTCGGATCTGAGCCTGGAGACGGTGTATTCCAACTGGTTGCTGGGCTATTCGAGCCTGTTGGGGCCGATTGCCGGGATCATGGTCGTGGACTATTTCCTGATCAAGAAACAGCAACTGGATCTGGCCGGACTTTACCGCGATGACGTTTACCCGGCGTGGAACTGGTTTGGCTTTATCGCGTTCGGCGTGCCGGTGGCGTTGACGCTGCTGTCGCTGGGCAGCGATGCGTTCAGCTGGTTCTACAGCTACGGCTGGTTCACCGGCTCAGTCCTTGGTGGGCTGATTTATTACGGGTTGAGTGCGATGCGGCCGAGTCCTACTGCCGTGAAAACTGCGGTGTGAGCAATTGATCGTTCCCACGCACTGCGTGGGAATGTAGTCCGGGACGCTCCGCGTCCCAGAAGCGGACGCAGAGCGTCCATGGATGAATTCCCACGCGGAGCGTGGGAACTATCAGAAGAAAAACTGAGGAGATCACCATGAACGCTGCCATAGACGTTCTGCAGTCCACCCATCAGCACATCAATCGCGACCGTCTGTGGCAGTCGCTCATGGACCTGGCCAAACTCGGTGCCACGGTCAAGGGCGGCGTCTGCCGGCTGGCCCTGACCGACCTCGACCGCCAGGCCCGGGACATCTTCGTGAACTGGTGCGAGGAAGCCGGCTGCACCGTCAGCATCGACGCTGTCGGCAACATCTTCGCTCGCCGTCCGGGGCGCAACCCGAACCTGCCCCCGGTGATGACCGGCAGCCACATCGATACTCAACCCACCGGCGGCAAGTTCGACGGCTGCTTCGGCGTGCTGGCCGGGGTCGAAGTCTTGCGCACCCTCAATGACTTGGGCGTGGAAACCGAAGCGCCGCTGGAAGTGGTGGTCTGGACCAACGAAGAAGGCTCGCGCTTTGCCCCCTGCATGATGGGTTCCGGCGTGTTCGCGGAAAAATTCACCCTCGAAGAAACCTTGGCCAAAGTCGATGCCGAAGGCGTGACCGTCGGCGAAGCTTTGAACGCCATTGGCTACGCTGGCCCGCGCAAGGTCAGTGGCCATGCCGTTGGCGCCTATTTCGAAGCCCACATCGAGCAGGGCCCGATTCTTGAGGACGAGCGCAAAACCATCGGCGTGGTGATGGGCGCCCTCGGGCAGAAATGGTTCGACCTGAAACTGCGTGGCGTCGAAGCCCACGCCGGCCCGACACCGATGCACCTGCGCAAGGATGCTCTGGTCGGCGCTTCGGTAATCGTCGGCGCGGTCAATCGCGCCGCCCTCGGCCATCAACCCCACGCCTGCGGCACCGTCGGCTGCCTGCAAGCCTACCCCGGCTCGCGCAACGTGATTCCCGGCGAAGTGCGCATGACCCTGGATTTCCGTCATCTGGAGCCGGCTCGTCTGGACTCGATGATCGCCGAAGTTCGCGAAGTCATCGAAACCACCTGCGAGGAACACGGCCTGACGTTCGAACTGACACCCACCGCCGACTTCCCGCCGCTGTACTTCGACAAGGGCTGCGTCGAAGCGGTACGCGGCGCCGCCCAAGGGTTGGGTTTGTCGCACATGGACATCGTCAGCGGGGCAGGGCACGACGCGATCTTCCTCGCCGAACTCGGCCCGGCCGGGATGATCTTCGTGCCTTGCGAAGGCGGCATCAGCCACAACGAAATCGAAAACGCCGCGCCGGATGACCTGGCCGCAGGGTGTGCGGTGTTGTTGCGGGCGATGCTGGCGGCTTCGGATTCGATTGCCAGCGGAGAACTTGCGGCCTGAAGATCAAAAGATCGCAGCCTTCGGCAGCTCCTACGCGCCTGTGGGCGCCGCCGAAGGCTGCGATCTTTCGCTTTTTACCTATTAAAAACGTCCCCACGTCACAAACCGGAATCCTCAATCGTCATCCTGTTGAACCCCTCAATTAGCGGAGCAACACGATGTCGTCCAACACCCAACCGGTCAACCTGCTGCAATCCATCCCTCAGGTTTTCGAGAGCTTGACCCAAGTCCATGTCACCCTCGACAGTCATGACCTGGACCCGACCCTCAAACACCTGCTGCACCTGCGTGCCTCGCAGATCAACCAATGCGGTTTCTGCGTGAAGATGCACACCCGCGAGGCGCGCGAAGCCAATGAAACCAACGAGCGCCTGGACCGCCTGATCGTCTGGCGCCATGTCAGCGATTTCAGTGCCTCGGAACGCGCCGCCCTGGCCTGGACCGAAGCCCTGACCATCCTCGACGAAAAGACCGATTACGCCAGCCTGCGCGGCGACTTGCGCGAGCATTTCAACGATGCTCAGATCGGTGCCTTGACGGCCGAGATCGGCATGATCAACCTGTGGAACCGTTTGCAGGTGTCGAGGCACTGATCGATGAACTCCGCTGAAAACGCCGCCGCTGTGTTCGAACAGCGCCGGCCCTTTTTGCTCGGTCTGGCGTATCGCATTCTCAGCTCGCGCACCGAAGCCGAGGATGTGGTGCAAGAGCTGTTCATCAAATGGCTGGAGGCCGACCGGGCCTCCATCACCACGCCAGCCGCCTGGCTCACCACGGCCTGCACCCGGCACTGCATCGACCTGTTGCGTTCGGCGCACACGTCACGGGTCGACTATATCGGCACCTGGCTGCCGGAGCCGATTCACACCACCCATCAGCATTCACCCGAACACATGCATGAACTGGCCTCGTCATTGTCCACCGCGTTCCTGCTCTTGCTGGAACGGCTGACCCCCAAGGAACGCGCCGCGTACCTGCTCTACGAAATCTTCGACATGGATTACGCGCAAGTGGCCGAGGCGATCGGAGTCCAGGAAGCGGCTTGCCGCAAATTGGTATCCCGGGCCAAGGCCGGCCTGGGTAGCGGGCAAATCCGCTATCAGCCGGAACCCGCGCGTCAGGACCAGTTGCTGAACGCGTTCCACAGCGCCATCGCCAGCGGCTCAACCGCGTCCCTGACTGCGCTGCTGGCCGAAGACGTCGAGCTCTGCGCCGACGGCGGCGGCAAGGCCTCGGCCATCCGCGAAACCCTGTTCGGCATCAACAGCGTGCTGGATTTCATCGGTCAGTCGCTTCATGCCTACTGGCAGACGTACGAATGGTTACCCACGCAAATCAACGGCGGTCAAGGCGTGATCATCAAGGCCGATGGCGTCATCACCGCATCGATGACCTTCGACTTTGACAAGGCAGGGCGGGTGAACCGGATTTTCATCATGCGTAATCCGGACAAGTTGGCGGGGTTGGAGACGGGGTTGGACGTGCGGTAATGCATCGACCCGAAAAGATCGCAGCCTTCGGCAGCTCCTACATTGACCGAGTACACCCGCGATCAGGCAGATACACGCTACCCCCGTAGGAGCTGGCGAAGCCTGCGATCTTTTGATCTTCCGATTTGTCAGGCGAAAAGATCGCAGCCTTCGGCAGCTCCTACATTGACCGAGTACACCTGTGATCATGCGGATGCACGCTACCCCCGTAGGAGCTGGCGAAGCCTGCGATCTTTTGATCTTCCGATTTGTCAGGCGAAAAGATCGCAGCCTTCGGCAGCTCCTACATTGACCGAGTACACCCGCGATCAGGCAGATACACGCTACCCCCGTAGGAGCTGGCGAAGCCTGCGATCTTTTGATCTTCCGATTTGTCAGGCGAAAAGATCGCAGCCTTCGGCAGCTCCTACATTGACCGAGTACACCTGTGATCATGCGGATGCACGCAATCCCTGTAGGAGCTGGCGAAGCCTGCGATCTTTTGATCTTGATTGTTCAAATCCAAATAGCATCCCACAACGGATAATCACCCACCCGTTTCACCAATCCCGCACGCAACGGATTCATGACGATGTAACGCGCTGCGTCCTTGATGTCTTCATCGCGCCGCAAAGCCCGATCGTAATATCCTCGTTGCCATAATCGGCCTTGGCTGCGACGCACAAGATTAATCGAACGGCTGCTCCTGGATTTGATGCGGCACATCAGCTCGGCCAACGTGCCGTGTTTCAATTCCAACAACCAGTGCAGGTGATCAGGCATCACTACCCAAGCCATGGAGTTGACCGTCGAGATTTGATCAGCACTGCGCAGTTGGTCGACCAGAAGCCGTCCCATCCGCCAATCTGCGAACACCGGCTCTCGTTGATGAGCGACGACGGTCAACAGATAAATACGACCCGCTTCGGAAAATCGAGTCTTGCGCAGGCGACATCCATTTGCAGCGACAGGCATTCCTTTGCCTCCTTGATGTGGGTTGTCAGATGAACGTTAGTCGTTAGTACGAGCGGCGTGGATGAAAGCGTTTTCGGGATATGTCGAATGCACCCGAAGACGGCGTACACCGGAGACCACACGGATGTACGCTACCCCCGTAGGAGCTGGCGAAGCCTGCGATCTTTGATCTTGATCTCTTGGGGACCACTGAAGATCAAAAGATCGCAGCCTTCGGCAGCTCCTACACCGACCAAGTACACCCGTGATCGCGTGGATGTACGCACTATCGCAAACCCCCGCGGTCGTAATCTTCACAGGGCAGCGCGTAACGGCGCCGCCGCAACCGTGGAGATCCAATGAGCCAGGACGTCCTGACCACCGAAACCAATCGCCGCCAGTTGCAGCAGATCATCGCCGGGCTGTCCGACGGGGTGATTCTGCTTGAGCTCGACCAGACGATCCTGTGGGCCAATGACGCCGCGCTGACCATGCACGGTGTCAACCGGATCGGTGAGCTGGGGGCCAATGCCAAGGAATATGCGAAGCGGTTTGCCTTGCGCTATCGCAACAATCATCCGGTAGCGACGGATAATTATCCAATCAGCCGCGTTGCCCGTGGCGAGATGTTCAGTGATGTTCTGGTTGAATTGACGCCAGTCGAAAACGACGAGCGCACCTGGGTTCACAGCGTGCGCAGCATGGTGTTGGCCGACCACGCGGGTGAGCCGGAGTCGTTGGTGCTGATCATGAGCGACGTCACCGAATGGGCCAGCGCCGAGCAGCGTTTCGAAAAGACCTTCAATGCCAACCCGGCCCCGGCGGTGATCTGTCGTCTCAGTGATTTGCGCTACATCAAAGTCAATCAGGGCTTCCTGGAAATGACCGGCTATGCCCGTGATCAGGTAATCGGCGTTTCGACCTATGAGCTGGATGTGCTGGAGCACGCGGAAAACAAGGACCTGGCCAAGCAGCGTTTACGTGACGGCGCAACCATTCCGCAGATGCAGGCCGAACTGCAATTGCCCGACGGTGGCAGCAAACAGGTGATCGTTGCCGGGCAACCGCTTGAGCTCAACGACGAAGATTGCATGCTGTTTTCCTTCGTCGACATGGAGCTGCGGCACAAGGCCGAAATCGCCCTGCGCCATAGCGAGGAACGGTTCGCCAAAGCCTTTCGCCTCACCCCGGTGCCGATCCTGGTGTGCAGCGCCGACGATCAAGTGGTGATGGACGTCAACGAAGCCTTTCTCGATACTCTCGCGCGCCCCAGTTCGGAAGAGGTGCTCGGCAAGACGGTGGCGCAACTGGGTTTCATCGATGACGCGGGCGCTCGCATGCAGCTGTTTGCGGCCTTGGAGAAAACCGGGCGCGTGGATCGCATCGATGTCCGGGTGCGCAGGAAGGATGCCGGGCTGATCGATTGCGCCGTCTCGGCGGACACTGTGAACATTCAGGACGGCGCTTGTTATCTGCTGGTGTTGATGGACATCACGGAGCGCAAACGCACCGAGCTGGAATTGGTGTCGGCGATTGAAGAGGTGATGAAAGACGCTTCCTGGTTTAGCCGCACGCTGATCGAAAAACTCGCCAACGTGAAGAACGTCAATTCGCCGCAATTGCCTAGTGTGTCATTCACCGACCTGACCGCCCGGGAGCGCGATGTGCTTGGCCTGATTTGTGAAGGCCTCGCCGACAAGGACATCGCCGCGCGCCTGAAACTGGCGCCTAATACGGTGCGCAATCATGTCTCGACGGTGTATTCCAAGCTCGACGTGCACAGCCGCAGTGAGGCGATTGTATGGGCTCGCGAGCGGGGTCTGTTCTCCAGCGAGAGGCGGCCCAAGGGGCAACGTTAAGATGCAAATGCACTAGTTGAGATGGTGCAATTTGATGTGTTGCCCGGGTGCTGGTTTTTCTAGGCTGTCAGGGTGCGATACGTGGCTTCGGGTCGGTATCGCGTCCACTTCGATGCAGCTAGAAGGAACAGTCACATGGGTGCGAACAGATCAAGCATGGGGTCGATTTTGCGTCGTCGCCAAGGTGAATCGGGATGATTCATCTGACGCAATTGCGTATGCAACTGGAACGGAGTTTTTCGCCGTTGGCCTGTGAGTGTGCGCTCACGGGGGATAATTCGTTGACGGTGAAGCTTTATCACCCGGCGACGGGGCAGGTGGATCTGGTGGTCAGTGGGTTGAGCGTGGCGATGCTCAGGACGCCAGAGGCAATGGCGGCGTTGATTGAAGAGTTGCGGTATGAGCTTGAGAGCATTGGTCTGAATCGGTCCAATGCTTTGTAGGCGCTGGCTTGCCAGCAATGGGTCATCACCGTGATTTTCGCTGTACGCAACCGGTCCATGGATTTTGTGCGGATGTTTTGTTGTCACACATAGGTGTCGATCACTTATCGCGGGTCAGCCTATGAACACTCTTGGGAAGCGCGTTTTTTCGCCACTGTCGTTCGCACTCTGTGCAGCGATTCTCGGTGGTTGCGCCAGTCCGCCGCCTCCGCCCCCTGCTGAGCCGCCACCGCCGCCGGTTCGTACCTGTCAGACCTCCGAAAATACCGATGTGCTGGGGGATATGAGGGCGGAAGGGCAGGTGACCCGGACCACGACCCTGACCCGTTGCGTGACTCAGTAGGCCTGACAAGGCTGCAACGTAATGGCGTTTCGGTATACCGCCAGTGGCCCTCTGTGCCACTGGCGGGTGTGGTCGGCTCAGACTTCCTCGATCCCGACCCAACGTGATTCCCTGGCCGCCAGGCGAATCGCGGTCGCGAGCCGTTCGACTTCCCACGCCTGTTCGAAGTCCGTTCCCCCCTGACTGATCCCGGTCAGTGCCATCACCAGGTCATGCACTTCTAGCGTCTTGAGTTCGTTGTAACCCAACTGGTGCCCCGGTGCCGGGCTGAAAGCGGCATAACCCGGCAAGTCCGGCCCCGCCAGCAGGCGCTGGAAACCGCCTTGCCCTGCACGATATATCCGCAGTTCATTTAAACGCTCCTGATCGAACGCCAGGGTGCCGCGAGTGCCGCTGATTTCAAAACTCAGGTGATTTTTGTAACCGTGCTTGAGCCAACTGCTGCTGAACGTTCCCCGGGCGCCGTTGGCGAAGCGCAGCAGTGCATGCACCTGATCGTCCACCGCGATCGTGCGTTGCTCCTGACTGCCAGCGGTAGCGGGGCGCTGCCGGTGGACGGTCTGGGTGTCGGCGCACACCGACTCGATATCGCCCAGCAGATAACGGGCCATGGCCAGCAGATGGCTGCCCAGATCCGCCAACGCACCGCCGGCATGATTGGCGTCGCAACGCCATGACCAGGGTGATGCGGAGTCGGCCATGAAGTCTTCGCTGAATTCACCCTGGAAACTGATGATGTGCCCCAACTCACCATTTTCGATCAGTTCACGGGCCAGGCCGATGATCGGGTTGTGCTGATAGTTGTAACCCACCCGCGTCACCACGCCTGCTGCTTTGGCCGCCATACGCATGGCGTTGGCCTGTTCCAGATCCACCGCCAGGGGTTTTTCGCAGTACACCGGTTTACCGGCGGCGAGGGCGGCCATGGCCATGGGGTAGTGCAAATGGTTGGGGGTGGTGATGGCGATCAGGTTGACCTTGGGGTCATTGATCAACTGTTGCCAGTCACTGTGGGCTGTTTCGAAACCCCAGGCATCGGCGCAATGTCGGGCGCGCTGCGGGTCGGCGTCGGCTAGGGCGGCGAGTTTGAGCTTCAGCGGCAATTCAAAAACGGCGCTGACGTTGCGAAAGGCCAAGGCATGGGCGCGGCCCATGAAACCTGTGCCGATGAGTCCGATACCGAGTTCGCGCATAGCCGGGGTCCTTTGGATTTTATTTTCAGGAGGGCTATTTATGGAATAAATATTCGCTAATTGCAATCGTATGGAATAAATATTCTCTTTCGGTGCGATGTCAGGAAGCAGCGGGAATGGCTACAACGCCTTACGACATTACCTACAACCACGCCGGAATCCGCTGGCTTGCGCGTCTTGCTCCCTGTCTCTATCGTTTCCATGTGCGCAGATCAACGACAAATCGCGGGCTTTGATGACGGGATGTACACCGCAGACTATATTGGCCACTAACTAATCAAATTTGAGCAATGCAACAAAGCTCAAATAGAGGTGGCTATGTCGAAGGATTTCGAAAAAACGACCTATGTTTTCGTTGATGGTGATCGTCACGAAGCTAAGGCTGTGCGCGATTTTGCGGGATTCCAGCACGGCGGCATCGTCCGGCTAACGAACGGCAAAATCGTTAGCGGTCGTGCCAGTACTGTAAATTCCGAGAAGACATACGGACTTATCGCAGCAGCGGTTGCAAAAAGTGGATCAGGAGTGATGCTCAGTATGCATAGCGAAGGAAACAAAACATCGACTGAGACTGGCTGGGTAATGGTCGGTTCTAACGGCACCAAGATATCAGCCGCCACTTGTGCTTCGGTGCGTATCGATGAATATGCCACTGAAATGCTCAAGGATCCCAACAAGGTTCGGGAGTTTTTCAAACGTGTGAATGGGGAAGGCAAGGCTCGCTGATGTATTGCATTTCTCCTTCGTTTGTTCTTGGTTTCCATGGGTGCGAGCGAGAAATTGGCGAGCGTGTACTGGCTGGCGAAGCAACGCTCCTCGATAGCACTAATGACTATGATTGGCTTGGTCGTGGCGCCTATTTTTGGGAAAACAACCCACAGCGCGCGCTGAGCTTTGCGACTAATGCACAAAAGCGGAGCTCTATCAAAAATCCATTTGTGATTGGGGCCGTGATTGACTTGGGTCGTTGCCTGGATTTCACAACGGAGAGTGCATTGCGTGAAATCCGTCAGACCTACCTCTGGCTTGAAGCCGCCTCAAAAGAAGAGGGCGGTCAACTTCTTAAGACGAATAATCCGTACCTACGTCGTTTGGATTGCCAAGTCATTGATGCCTTGCATACCTTCCGGGAATTTACGGAGGCACCTGCATATGATTCTGTTCGTTCACCATTCTGGGAGGGCGAACGACTTTATCCAGGTACGGACTTTATGCATGAAACTCATGTTCAGCTGGCGATCCGTAACGTAAAGAGCATCAAGGGCTATTTCAGAGTTCTGGATTTGACCGGGAAGCCGGTTGAGTTTGTGCGGAGTGAATAGTGTCGTTACCAAAGGCAGCCCTGAGGCTGCCTTTTGTGTCTCTGGTGAATCGAATCAGGACAGAAAACCACCATCCACATTCAACGAAACCCCAGTCGTGTAGCTCGACGCATCACTCGCCAGATACAACACCGCACCGGCCATTTCGCTCGGATCCGCCACACGCTTGAGCGGAATCTGCTGCAGCGCGGTTTTCAGGATAGCGTCGTTTTTCACCAGCGCCGAAGCAAACTTGGTGTCGGTCAGGCCCGGCAGCAGGGCGTTGCAGCGGATCCCAAACTGCGCACATTCCTTGGCGAAGACTTTGGTCATGTTGATCACCGCTGCCTTGGTCACCGAGTAGATGCCCTGGAAAATCCCCGGCGAAATACCATTGATCGAGGCGACGTTGATGATGCTGCCGCCACCGTGTTCGCGCATCAGCTTGCCGGCTTCCACCGACATGAAGAAATAGCCGCGAATGTTCACGTCGACGGTTTTCTGGAAGGCGCTGAGGTCGGTATCCAGTACGTTGCAGAACTGCGGGTTGGTCGCCGCGTTATTGACCAGAATGTCCAGGCGCCCGAACTGTTCGCGGATGCCGGCGAAGACTTGGGTGATCTGCTCCATCTCACCGATGTGGCAGGCGACGGCGGTGGCCTTGCCGCCAGCGGCGATGATCGCGTCGGCGACGTGCTGGCAGCCATCAAGTTTGCGGCTCGAAACGATGACGTGGGCACCTTGCTGCGCCAGCAGTTTGGCGATGGCTTCACCGATGCCACGGCTGGCGCCGGAGACGAAAGCGATCTTGCCGTCGAGGTCGAACAACTGAGTCTTGGACATGATTTTTCCTAGTTATGGGGCCGCGATCAGAGGGTGGATTTCTGGATGACTTGCAGGCTCATCTGCTCCAGCAGTTTGTTCATGTGAATGAACTGCGCGAAGCGTTTGTCCTGGGTCTGACCATGGAAGAATCGGTAGTAGATCTGCTGCACGATGCCGGCCAGACGGAACAGGCCGTAGGTGTAGTAGAAGTCGAAGTTGTCGATCTGGATGCCGGCGCGCTCGGCGTAGTAATCGACGAATTCACGGCGGGTCAGCATGCCGGGAGCGTGGCTTGGCTGGCGGCGCATCAGTTGCACCGGCGCCGGGTCGTCGGCTTCGATCCAGTAGGCTAGGGTGTTGCCCAAGTCCATCAGCGGGTCGCCGAGGGTGGTCAGTTCCCAATCGAGCACGCCGATGATCTGCATCGGATTCTCGGGGTCGAGGATCACGTTGTCGAAGCGGTAATCGTTATGGACGATGCTTGACGTCGGGTGATCGGCCGGCATCTTGTCGTTGAGCCAGGCCTTGACCACTTCCCACTTCGGCGCATCCGGGGTCAGGGCTTTTTCGTAGCGCTCGCTCCAGCCTTTGATTTGCCGCGCGACATAACCTTCGGGTTTGCCGAGGTCGCCCAGGCCATAGGCCTTGTAGTCGACCTGGTGCAGTTCCACGAACTTGTCGATGAAGCTTTTGCACAGGCTTTCGGTCTTCGCTGAATCAAGGCCCAGTTCTGGCGGCAGTTCGGAGCGCAGGATGATGCCCTTGACCCGTTCCATCACATAGAACTCGGCGCCGATCACTGACTCGTCGGTGCAGTGCACATAGGCTTTGGGGCAATAGGGAAAGCCGTCCCGCAGCTGATTGAGGATACGAAATTCGCGGCCCATGTCATGGGCAGACTTGGCCTTGTGGCCGAACGGTGGTCGACGCAGGACGAATTCCTGTTCGGGGTATTCCAGCAGGTATGTCAGGTTCGACGCACCGCCCGGAAACTGGCTGATTTTCGGTAAGCCGCTCAGGCCCGGAATGTGCGCCTTGAGGTACGGATCGATCAGGCTGGCATCGAGTTCTTCGCCGGAGCGGATACGGGTGGACTGGTCAGTAAGCGCCATGCTTATCCCTTCTGCTTATTTTGGAGGCCAGACATCATTGGCTAATCTAATGGTGCGCCGGGGTGGCCACAAGCGCGGCACGGTCTTATAGGTTAGCGTGTTGCCGGATAATCAGCGTTCCTGATGTGCACGAACAGGCTCGGCGGACTATGGTTTCAGGGGAGCGCCGCTCCCAGGAAGGAGATTCGACATGGGCTGTCCGCAAGTTTGCGCCACCGCGACCCTGCAATGCAGTTTCGGTGCCGCGCCAGCGGTACTCAACGTGCTGCCGGTGAACCGTACAATGACCGGGGGCATGCCGGCGGCGAACATCATGGACCACATTCCGCTAGTGAACGTCATGCCGTTCGGCACGTGCATGAGCATGGCCAACCCGATGGTCGCGGCCGCCACCGCCGCCGCGCTTGGCGTGCTCACGCCGATGCCATGCATCCCGGCCACCGCCACCCCGTGGATTCCCGGCGGTGCACCGACCCTGCTGCTGGGCGGTATGCCGGCCATCGACGCCAACAGCACCCTGATGTGCAATTGGGCCGGAGTGATCAAGATTGTGATGCCTGGACAAATGCAGATGCTGATTCCCTGACGGCTGATCGGAACATCCTCTCCGTCCATGTACACCCGTGATTTGCGGTGTACGCAACCCCCGTAGGAGCTGCCGCAGGCTGCGATCTTTTGATCTTGATCTTAAAAAACAAAATCAAAAGATCGCAGCCTGCGGCAGCTCCTACAGGGGATCGCATCCGTCGCGGTTTTTTTCGGCACGATGCCGACGCAGGGAACAAAGCAATCTCAGGCCTGCTCGGGATCACTCCAGCGCCTGAACCACCAGCGCACCCTCGAAATCGGCTTGCCCTCGGTATCCAGCGGTCGACCATCGGCAGCAAAACCCTGTTCCGGCTCCAGCAACTGACCATTGAGATATCGAGCCTCGACGGCGGGTTTGCCGTTGGGATGAAAGCGCTGATACCGGCCCTCGCGCACGCCATCGCGGTAGAACTCGGCCTCCGCCAGTTGCCCATCGGGAAAGTAATTGAACGCCTCGCCATGCAGCAGCCCTCGGCGGTAAGTCGCCTTGCGCTGCAGCCAGCCTTGCGGCGCATAAAAACTGGCGATCCCCTGCAGCTTGTCACGAACAAACGGCAGCTGCGCCGAGACCTTGCCGTTAGGGTGATAGAGCAGGGTAGTGCCTTGCAGCTCGCCCTGGCTGTAGTGCAAATCAGCCTGCGCGCGCCCGTCATCCTTGATGTGCAACGCACCGTCGAGTTGGCCATCGAGCAAGCGACCTTTGAGCTGTTTATCGTTCTGCTGCAAGTCCAGCGGCGTGATGGGCATGGGTTCTCCTTGTGTCAGTTGACCTGCACCAGACCACCCTTGATGGTCAGCATGCCGCCGCCATCCACGGTCTGTGAAGCGGCGGCCTTGTTGGTCAGGCTGATCCCGGCATCGTTGGTCATTGTCGTGCCGGCCTTGTTCTCCAACGAGGTACCGGCCTGATTGCTCAGGGAGGTGCCGGCCTTCTGGCTGATCGAGGTGCTGGCCTCGGCCGCCAGATCCGCGCCACTCTTGATTGTGAAACTGCCGCCACTTTGCAGGGTCAGGGTGCCAGTCACTTTGATGGTCAGATTGCCGTCCACCGTCAGGCTGTAATCACCGGTGACCTTGTGCGTGTAGTTGCCACCGGTGCTGTGGGTCTGGTCTGCGCCGACGGTCACCGTGCGACTGTCCTTCACATCGAGATTGTCACTGCCAGTCTGGATGGTCACGCTGCGTTTGCCTTTCTCCAGGGTCACGGTCTCGTCGCCTTCTTTCACCGTGCGCGTACGGGCGTTCTGTACGGTCAGGGTTTCGTCGTGGCCGACAGTGGCGGTGGTGTCGTTGAGCACGTTGATCTTCAGATCTTTCTGCGCCTGGAGAAACACCTCTTCGGCGTCCTTCTTGTCCTCGAAGCGCAGCTCGTTGAAACCACCGCCGCCCTTGGACGATTGGGTCTTGATCCCGGATTGGGTCTGATTCGCCGGCAGCGCATAGGGCAGGGCGTTGTCACCGTTGTAGACGCAACCGGTCACCAGCGGCCGATCGGGATCACCATCGATAAACGTCACGATGACTTCCTGGCCGATGCGCGGTACGAACTGCATGCCGAAACCCTTGCCGCTCCAGGGCAACACGACCCGCACCCAGCAGGAACTGGCTTCGTCGTTCTTGCCATCGCGATCCCACGGGAACTGCAACTTGATCCGGCCGTATTCGTCGGTCCAGATTTCTTCGCCCGATTTGCCGACCACAATCGCCGTTTGCGTGTGCATTCGCGGCTTCAGTGTGGTTCTCGCCGGGCGGTAAGGTGTGGTCTTGGGGATGGCTTCGAAGCGATTGCGATAACTGTCATGGCTGGCTTCGTGAGTCACCGCCGTCACCACCCAATCGATATTTAACGTCGAATCATCGTGCCCTGCGAGAGTGAACCAGTGCCCCGGCACCAGCCAGCGGCAATCGCTTTCACCGACAAAGCGCTTCTCCTGACTGCGCAATCCATCGACTCGCTGCTTGGTCAGCGCATCGCCCCGCGCTTTGGCGTTGTAGCTGCCCGGGTGCTCGTACATCGACCGCGGCCCGGCGACTGCTTCGGCCTGGCTGTAGAGTGAAGTGGTCGGCGTGGTGAACTCGTAATCCGTCGCCTGATACACCCCGGCCACCGCTTGCACGCAGACCTGTCCGGAGCGAATACCGTGCAGTTCTCGCTCACCCAACTGCTGGCCGAGGTAGCTCACTTTTGGCCCATTGGGGATCGGCACGAAAGCATCGTTGCTGTCTCCCAGCACCAGCGTGTGCTTGCCAGCCTCGTGGGTGAAAAACCAGAAGATTCCTTCTTCTTCCAGCAACCGCGAAACGAAAACGAAATCGGTTTCGCCGTACTGCACGCAGTATTCGCGTGGGGTGTAACTGCCGCTGAGCTTCAGCAGGAAATCGGTAAAACCATGAGCCTTGAAAATCGTGGTGACGATGTCTGAGGTGCTGAGGTTTTGGAACACGCGGTTGTTGCTGGCCAGGGTCAGCCACCAGAGCCACGGGCGTAACACCAGTTGATAGCGTTCAGCGGTGGCATCGGCCGGGAGTTGGCGGATTTCCGCGACCAGCGCGTCGAACGGGCGGGTCAGGGCATCGTTGTGCAGGGTGGTCGTGACGTGAGTGGCAATGGCGATGGACAGGGTGAAGGCTGCACCGTCGTTGAGGCCGTTGAGGGTTTGCGTGCCCAGTGTATTGAGGGTTTCTTCGCCGGACAGCGACTCAGGGTATAACGCCGACAACGAGGCGGCGGTGAGGGAAAGGGTAGTGTTGCTGTCGGTGGTGCGGGTCATCGAAACGGCCTTGGTTAGCGATCAATGAGTCAGAGAGATAGGGTGTGGTTTTGCGCTGTCACCATGCGTTGAACATCCCGACATTCCATACCGCCTGATGAAAGCCGGCCATATACAGGCCACCCATGGCGCCCCAAGTCAGGCGAACGGTAATTGGATTGGCGGTGGGGTTGGCATACGGAGCCACGGCCATGGCGTTGTTGGAAACGGTGCCGCCAGCGCCTAGCTGTGTAATGACAAAACGAATGAGCAAACGCTCCAGATTGACTGCGGCACCATCAATCAATGCGTTGAACGCAGCAGGAGGGGCAGGCACTGCAATCACCGGAGCCGGGGCGACTCCAAATACTGGAGGGGTATTCTGGCAGGTGGTTGTCCCCCAAGTGACGCCGATTCTGGCCATTTCGGCTGGTAAAAAACCTGTCTCCGTTATGGTGGCCAGACGGGTGTTAAAGCGTGTCCCTATATCGTTGGCGATACCGATGTAGCGGTTGTTGGAGTTGGAATTGACAATAATGTAAGTTCCCGCCATACCAAACATCGCACCTGGCAAAAGTGCGTTGCCAAAACCTCCGCCGGGCACAGGGGGCGGCGCCATCCCTCCAAGATGCGCGGAGTTGTTCAAATTGAAATGTACGTTTCCCATTGTTCCTCCTGTCATTCAGTTTCTGTAAGTGGAGGTGGTTGGCTACGTCAGCAGTGCATATTTGTATGTGTTTTCCGCATGGCTGCTGGAGTAGTAATAAGTTGTTTTTCCGGACTCTGTTCTCGCAGTAACTCTTCGTCCAGAGGCACCGTTTATGTAGTACTCATGAACAACGACTCCACGACCTTTTGCACGCCCTGTTTCCGGGTCGGTGGAATGGACCGATTTGTTGGTGACACCAACGCCGACAGCTCCGGTCGTCATCAGAAGGTTGACGGGCGCGCGATCGGTGGCAGCAATACTGCCTCTGCTGACGGCAGCCTGATGCAGAGCAGAGTTTGCAGTGGGGCCGGTGATAAAAAACTGGCTGTACTTGTGGTCGGACTTTCCAGCTTCGCAATATTCCCCGAGTTTGGCGATGAGTGCGGTGTAGGTCAGGAAATTTCCACCTCCCGAGTTGCTGATTTTTGTGAGGTAGTAGGCATATTCTTTACTCCACTTATTGGTTGGGTCAACTTTGATCATGTTAATAACTTCGGAGGTTGTATATGAAACTGCTGCGATTTTTATCACGACTGATACGTCCTTGATTTCGAAAGCCAAATCCCTGGAGTGAGCAAGGGCGTTACTCCAACACCCACTCCGCCAGTTTCCCCGTCACTTGGGTCATCAACACATTCTCAACATCCCTCGCACCCGCCGCACTGCACTTGGCCAACACCGCCTGCACAATCCCTGCATCGAACTCAAACTGCTTCCCGGTCGCGGCCTTATACCGTCCGCGCAATTTCTCCAGCTTCGCCAACACAATCCCTTCCAGCGTCACCTCATCCAGCGGCCGATACGCCACCACCGTCATACGCGCCAGAAACGCTGGCCGAAACGCTTTCAGTAGCACTTTATGCAGCGCTTCATTGACCGCATCAGTGCCCAGGTGCGCGGTCGGTGTGTCGAGCAGCAACTCAGCCCCGACGTTGCTGGTGGCCAACATCACAGTGTTTTTGAAATCCACCACCAACCCGGTGCCGTCTTCCATGACGCCTTTGTCGAAGACGTTGTAAAAGGCTTCGAGCACATCCGGGTGAGCCTTTTCGATTTCATCCAACAACACCACCGAATAAGGTTTGCGCCGCACCGCTTCGGTGAGCACGCCACCGCTGCCGTAGCCGACGTAGCCGGGCGGGGCGCCTTTGAGTTGGCTGACGGTGTGGGCTTCCTGGTATTCCGAGAGGTTGATGCTGATCAGGTTGCGTTCGCCGCCGTAGAGCGCGTCGGCCAGGGCGTAGGCAGTCTCGGTTTTGCCCACGCCGGTGGGGCCGACCAGCAGGAATACGCCGACCGGTTTTTGCGGGTCGGTGAGGCCGGCGCGGTAGGCTTGCAGGCGTTGGGCGATGGTGTTCAGCGCGGTGCTTTGGCCCATGACCCGCTGGCCCATGCGCTGGCCGAGGGTGCGTACGGCGTGGGCTTCGTCGGCGAGCATCTTGCCCACCGGGATGCCGGTCCAGCCGGCGATCACGGCGGCCACGGTTTTGGCGTCGACCTGTTCCGGCACCAGTGGATCGTCTTGGCGAATGGCGTCCAGACCGGCCTCGAGTCGTACCAGTTCGGCGGCCAGATGATCGATGCGACTGTCGGTGGCTTCGTCCGGTTTGTCGTTGTCGGCGCGTTCGCTCAAGGTGAGTAGCTCGCGGCGGGTTTCCAGCAGTTCGCGCACGGCGATCCGCTCTTCGTTCCAGCGGATTTCCAGGTCGCGAATGGCTTGCACGTTACCGACGGATTCGGTTTCCAGCAGGGTGATGCGTTCACGGTGATCGAGCCCGGTGGCTTGTTCGCGACGCAGGCGTTCGACTTCGTCTTTGAGGCTTTGTTGGCGATGGCGCAGGCTTTCCAGCGGTGGCGGCACGTCGTGCTGGCCGAGGGCGACCCGGGCACAAGCGGTGTCGAGCACGCTGATAGCTTTGTCCGGCAACTGACGCCCGGAGATGTAGCGGTGGGACAGCTTCACTGCTTCGTGGATCGCCGCGTCCAGCACCTGCACACCATGATGCTGTTCCAGTTTCGCGGCCACGCCACGGAGCATTTCCACGGCAGTGGTTTCGTCCGGTTCCTCGACTTGCACCAGTTGAAAACGCCTCGCCAGTGCCGGGTCTTTCTCAAAGTATTTTTTGTACTCAAGCCACGTGGTGGCGGCGAGGGTGCGCAACTCGCCACGGGCCAGCGCCGGTTTGAGCAGGTTGGCCGCGTCGCTGCCGCCTTCCGCGCCGCCAGCGCCAATCAGGGTGTGGGCTTCGTCGATGAATAGAATGATCGGTTTGTCGGCGCTGCGTACCGCGTCGATCACACCTTTGAGCCGCTGCTCGAACTCGCCTTTAACCCCGGCACCGGCCTGCAACAACCCGAGGTCGAGTACCCGCAGGCTGACTTCCTGCAGCGACGGCGGTACATCGCCAGCGGCAATGCGCAGGGCCAGGCCTTCGACCACTGCCGTCTTGCCCACGCCCGGCGCGCCAACCAGAATGGGATTGTTCTGCCGACGCCTGAGCAGGATGTCGATGCACTGACGAATCTCGCCGTCGCGGCCGACGATGGGGTCGATGCGCCCGGCATGGGCGTCGGCGGTCAGGTCTTGGGTGAACTGATCGAGCACCGTATCCTGTTTCGGCTGCGGTTTGCCGGCATTAACAGGTCGTGTGCCGCCGACGTGTTCGCGTGAGTTTTCGGTCCACTCCAGCAGATTGCTGCGCAATGCTTCCCGGGGAATTTTCAACAGCGACGAGGCGCTGTTGAGCAGCAGGCTGCGGCGTTCATCGCGATCGAGCAAGGCCAGCAGCAGCAAGCCGGAACGGATGCTGTCGAGACCGAGCACACTGGCCTGAACCACCGCGTCTTCGAGCAGGCCGATGGTTTGCGCCGAGAGCGCCGGGGTGCGGGTGCTGCCGGATTTGAACAGTTCCAGGGCCTTGTTGATTTCCGCCGTGAGGGCATCGCGTTCCAGGCCAAAGCGCGGCAGCAGGTAGGCGAAATCACCGCCCTCGATGTCCAGCAGCTCAAGCAGCAGGTGCTCGATTTCGACGTAATGATGACCCCGTTGCAGGCAGCGTTGCGCGGCCCGTTCGAGGGCGCGGCGGTTGTCCGGGTTGAGGCGTCCGATCAGGCTGGCCAGTTCCATGTTCAGGTGATCTCCAGCTGACGAAGGCGGGTTTCGATCTGTTGCACGGCGAGGCTGGTCTGGCGTTGCAGGCCGCCGTTCCAACTGAGCAAGGGCGGTGTTTGGCGACCGAGTTTTATCGGACTGGCACCGCGTACCAACAGCACCAGCGTGCAATCCAGATCGGGGCCGAAATACAGCGCGCTGAGGCTGGCCAGTGCTGGATGGGATTCACCGTCCGGCAGAAATCGCGCCGCCTGCGCCGAGCTGAGCGGGCCGAGGGTCAGGCGGATGCCGGCGTGTTCATCCCAGACCCGGGTGCCGGCCACGGCGCTGCGGCCCAGTTGCAGATTGCGCCCACCCGGTTGCAGGCGGCTGCGACTGGCGGGTGGGATTTCCCGCCAGGCACCTTCATAGGCGCTGAGCGCGACCGGCAGTTCGAAGTGCTCGCGCACGATCGCGGCGAAGCCGGCGAGGGAGCGACGCCCGTCGGCAAACAGCGCGCTGCACGCCAGTACGGCGGAGTCGGGAACGGCCTGACGTTCCTGCAAGGCTTTGGGCAACAACCCGGTCAGCGCCCGCAGTTGCGCCTGCACCGGGGACGCGCCGGGGGCCGTGAAGCCGACGGCAATCCGGTGTTTGCGCATCACCTTGTACAGCAGGCTGAGCAAGCGATGCTGGAACAGATCGAGGAACTCGGCCGGTGCATGATCCTTGGCGCGGGCCCGTTGCTGCAGCCATTCCTGATAGGCGTAGGGCAGGGGGCCGTCGGGCCCGCCGAGGCCAAACACCGGGGTACTGAGTGTCGGTTGCTGGCCCGCTTCCTGGGTCAGGCTTTCGATTTCGCTGGCGGAAAAAAGCGGCGTCAACGGCCCGCGCAGACGCAGGGCTTCCGCTTGAGGCGCAGTGCCGCTGCCGAGGGATTCGGCTTGCGGGTGTTCGCGCTCCAGCAGCAGCAACGCCTGCAATAATTCGAACGCCTGCGGGTCGCGCCGCAGCTTCTGACTCAGGCTCAGAGGGACAGCGGCATGCCGGCTTGGGGTTGCCATGCCTTGACCTCCTTGTCTGACTGGACCAGGACCGTGCGCACAAAGCGATTGGCCGTGGCATAGAGGGAAAAGAACTGCGCCAGCACCGCTGAAAACAACACGGCGCTGCTGCCGACGAAATGCTGCGGATCGAGTTGCAACTGAACTTCCAGCCCATTGCGCCAGCCGCGCCACGCGTCTTCGCCGACATGGGCGATCACCCGCTCACAACCAAGGCCGAGCAAGCCTTCAATCTGTCGCAGGGCGCTGGCCTCGTCGCGCAGGTTGTGCAACTGGAGGATTTCCTTGAGGGCATCCAGCGCCTGCGGCCCTTCGACCAGTGACAAATGATTGAGGGTCAGTTGCGACACCAGCCGCCAACGTGATTCGCCATCCAGTCGCGGCAAACTCTGCGGGCTGGGTGGGTTGCGCAGGCGGGCCCAAGCCACTGGCCCCGGTCGTTCGAAGCCCAGTGGCGTTCCGGCCGGCAGGCTCTGGGCCAAGTGTCGGTTGGTGCACAGCAGTTCGGCGGTGAGGCTGTATTCGGTGGCCTCGGACAATGGATCGAGCCGGGTGTCCACCAGGCTCACCATCAGGTCGGTGCCCAGACGATTCGGGGTCATGCCGCTGACCCGTCGCGCGTGCCAGTAGCATTGCTTTTCACCGCCGATATGTTGGCTGCCGTAATAAGCAGGAACGCGCAACACACCCTGACTGGAACTGGCACGCATCGCGCGGATGCTGTGGATCTCGACGCTGTTTTCCCGGTGGCTGTCGGCGACCAGGCGGTACTCGCTGCGGGTGCCGTCCGGGCGCAGGGGCTCCGAAGTGCGTGGAAACAGATTGATCACCGGCGCACAGCCCAAGGCGAAGTCGCTGGCTTGAAGGTGCAGACGGTTGGCCGGGGCGCGGTCGAAGACGATGTACAGGTACAGCGTCTGGCTGTCGCTGGTGGCACCGGCCAGCGGGATATCGAAGAAATTGAATTTGTCCGGAAAGGCGAAATACTCGGCGAGCAGGCGCATGCCCGGGTGCACGCCGTCCTCGTCCGGCAACAGCACTTCGTCGCTGGCGAAACCGACGATATCTGGCAGCCCCGCCAGCACTTTCGGTACGCTGCCGACGGGGCCGGCCAGCACCTTCACGGCGTGGGCGCCGAGCAGGTCATACAGGCAGGCGTTGATCACCGGAGAGGCGGCCAGGTGCATGCGCAACTGTTTGATCGCCAACTCCGACCACTGGCTTTCACCGAGGCAACGCAGGCTCAGGCGCAGGGCCGAGCGTGCTTGCGCAACGCCGGTCAGCGCCTGGGCTTCGTCGCTGCCCAGTAGCAGCGCTTCATTGATTTCCACCGGCCACAATCGAACCGCGGCGCTGGTGCGAAAATGGATGCTTTCGCCTTTGCTGGTGGTGACGAACAGCGGCGTGTCTCTGGGCAACGGGTATCCGCCGGCGAGGTTGCCTTTGCTCGGGTCCGGCTCGAACTGCACGATCGCACAGGACGGTAACGGTCGCATCGCCAATGGGTAAAGGTGTTCGAGCAAGGCGTCGCTGAATTCGGCGTAGTCGTCGTCGAGCCGCCGTTGCAGGCGTGCCGCGAGCAAGGCGAAACCTTCGAGCAGTCGTTCGACATGCGGGTCGGGGCATTCACCGGGGGACAATTCCAGACGCCTGGCAACCTTGGGATAACGCTCGGCAAAAATGCTCCCGGCGTGTCGCAGCCAGGTCAGTTCGCGCTGGTAGTAATCGAGCAGTTGCGGGTCAATCGAGTCGCTCATGACGCACCTCAAGGCCATCGCTGGCCTTCTCGATGACAAATGCCACGGGCCAGTGCTGCTGGCCGCTGCGCAACTCGCCCAGTAGCCGAATGCTCAGTTGCTGCGGATGGCCGGGGACCGGATTGACCTGAACCTCGCCCAGTTGCAGGCGCGGTTCGAAATGGGTAATGGCCTCGCGGACTTCCCGCGCCAACTGACGACGGTCATCGCTGCGCTGCTGTTGCAAGGCGGTCCAGTCAGCGATGCCGTAGTCGAGAATGCTCGGTGGGGAGGTCAGTGGACGTTGGCCGCGTCGGGTGTTGAATAGGCGCAGCAACTCCGTGTGCACCGAGTCGAGCAGCCCCTGGCGATCGAACACCTGCACGGTGTCGACCTCGCTTGCGGCGAGGCGCTCGAACAACGGTGGGAGCATGCCGGTACCTGTCATGGCCGACGCGTCCGCTTACTTGGCTTTGATGAGTTTGTTGGCGGCCATGTCCCAGGTCGAGGCGGCCGTGCCTTCCTTGGTGCCGTCGTCTTTCTGTGCGGTGAGTTCCCATTTGATTTTGGTGAAGTTCAGCGACAGGGTTTCCACCGGTTTGCCACCGGTACCGCCACTGACGCTGACGTTGGACAGCACGACATTGGTCAGGGTGTAGATGATGAATGGCATCAGCTGACCGCTGCCTTCGGCGGCGTTACGGCCGATGGTGATTTTGGCTTCGGGGATCGGTTTGCCGGCGCAGCAATATTCGTTGAGGGATGGCGTCGAACTGTCGACGAATTTGGTCAGGGTGAACTCGCCGATGTGCGGCTTGCCGGAGGTCCGCTCCGAGTTGCTGACGTCGTTGGTCACCTGCATGGCCACGTTGTGGCTGTAGGACATGACTTCGATCTTGTCCTTGTAACCCTCGAGCAGGCTATCGCCTTTGATGTCGCCGCCGAGGTCGAGAATGATTGCATCCATCGCATGAAACTCCTGAAAGTAATCGTGCTAGATAAGCAGGGGGAATCCCGCCGGGTTGGCCGGCGGGAGGCAGGTCAGGCGGCTACCGGTGGCGGCAGGGTTGCGACCAGGCGGATCGACGCGGTCAGTTCTTCGAGCTGGAAGTGCGGCCGCAGGAACACCGTGGCCTTGTAGGCACCCGGTTTGCCGGCGACCTCGGTCACATCCACCCGGGCTTCACGCAACGGGTACTGCGCCTTGATCTCTTGCGGCGCGTTGTCGTTGATCAGCACGTAGTCGGCGATCCAGTTGTTGAGGTAGGTCTGCACGTTGTCGCGGGTCATGAAGCTGCCGACCTTGTCGCGCATGATTACCTTCAGATAGTGCGCAAAACGCGAGGCTGCGAGCACGTACGGCAACATCGCCGAAATTCGCGCGTTGGCGTTCGCCTCATTGGTGTTGTAGAGCTTGGATTTGTTGGTGGTCTGGCCACCGAAGAACACCGCCACGTCGCTGTTTTTCTTGTGGCACAGGGCGATGAAACCGAGGTCGTTGAGCTCTTTCTCACGCCGGTCGGTGATCGCCACTTCGGTCGGGCATTTGAGCGACAGATCACCAGAGGTAGTACGGAAGGTATGGGCCGGCAGGCCTTCTACCGCGCCACCACCTTCGGCACCGCGAATCGCCGCGCACCAGCCGTACTTGGCGAAGGCTTCGGTGATTCGTTGCGACAAGGCCCACGCGGCATTGCCCCACAGGTATTTTCCGTGGTCGCTGCCATTGACGTCTTCGACGTAGTTGATGCCTTCCACCGGCGACGTGTCAGGACCATAGGGCAGACGCAGCAGGAAGTGCGGCAGCACCAGCGACACATAACGCGAGTCTTCGCTTTCGCGGAACGAGCGCCACTTGATCAGCTCCTGGCTTTCGAAGACTTTCGACAGGTCACGTGGCACCGCCAGTTCGGTGAAGCTGTTCATGTCGAACAGCCGAGGGCTGGCGGCAGCAATGAACGGCGCGTGAGCAGCCGCGGCGACGTTCGAGAGTTTCTCCAGCAGGCCGATGTCCTGCGGGTGCCGGCCGAAGGTGTAGTCACCCACCAGCAGGCTGAACGGGTGGCCGCCGAAGGTGCCGTATTCCTCTTCGTAGATCTTCTTGAACAGCGCGCTCTGGTCGAACTCGACAGCTTTTTCCAGATCGTTCTGCAGCTCTTTCTGGGTCACATTGAGCAAACGCAGTTTCAACCGGGTGCTGGTTTCGGTGTTCTGCACCAGCATGTGCAGGCCGCGCCAGGAGGCTTCGAGTTTCTGCAGGTCTGGGTGGTGCAACACTTCGTTGAGTTGAGCGCTGATCAGTTCGTCTATCTGACTGATGCGGTCGTTGATCATCGCCACGGTGTCCTTGTCGATGGCCATGCCTTCGTCAAGTACCTGGGTAGCAAATTCCGCGAGCATGTCGCGGGCGTAATCTTGCTGGCTGTCGTCATGGGCCATGCGGCCTTTGGCGATTATTTCATCGAGCAGGGACAAGGTCTGGGCTGTGCTGTCGCTGGCTTGGCTCTGGGCGGCGGATGAGGCGGGCATGGCGAATTCTCCCTAAGTGGATGGACGATCAGGCCTGCGGTTCGGCCGGTACTTCTGCATCGCCTGCGGGGGCGGCGGCGGTTTCCGGGCGGGCCGACTTGATCTCTTGCAGGCCCTCGGTGTTGGCGATGACGTCGCGCAACAGCTTGTCCAGATCATCGTTGCCGTCGAGCTTGGTCAGCAGATCGCGCAGACGCTGACGGGCTTCGAACAGACGCCGCAGCGGAGTGACTTGCTCGACCACCTTGACCGGATCAAAGTCATCGATGTGTTTGAAGTTGAGCTCGATGTTGAGTTTGCTGTCGTCGCCGCTGAGGGTGTTGGTGACCTGCAAGGTGGCGCGTGGGCCGATCGAGGCGAGGACTTCGTTGAAGTTGTCGCGGTCGATTTCGGTGAAGCGCCGTTCATTCAGTTTCGGGAGTGGCTCGAGAGGTTTGCCGGAGAGGTCGGCAAGAATGCCGACGACCAATGGCAATTCTTTCTTCTCGATTGCGTTGCCGATTTCGACGTCGTAGGTGATTTGCACCCGGGGCGGGCGAACCCTGTCGAGCTTGTGCTGAGTACTTTCTGCCATGGTGGCTGACTCCGATGCATGAGGCGGGTGCAATGCATCGGGAGGCCCGTTTCATCGCATTCCCTTACTGGACCGTAGGTTAGAAAGGGAGGGCAGAGGACCTGTCATTCCTTTGACGAACCTTCCACATTCGTCGTGCCGACCGAACTACCCAAGACGCTAGAACAGGTCTATAAAAAAGCAAACAAAAAGCAATTTTGGACCGTGTCGAGAAAAGGAAAATTCATTTTGTACGCACGTTTATTTTCTTTGGTTCTAATCCTGTCACTCGCCGGGTGTTCGTTGTTCGGGCCTCGTGTCGACCTCGATAACCTGACGCTGGACGTCGCGCCTCGCGCCAACGATGACACGCCGATTGCGGTGGACTTCATTGCGGTGAACGACGCGGACCTGCTCAAGCAGTTGTCGGGCATCACCGCCCGGCAATGGTTCGCCGAACGCGAGCAGTTCCAGCGCGACTACCGACAGCTGATGACGGTCTGGGGACTGGAGCTGGTGCCCGGTCAATTCATCGACAAACAACCCTTCCCGCTGGGGGGCCAGCGGGCGGCTGGACTTTTAGTCTTCGCCAGCTATAACACTCCCGGAGCACACCGGTTACGGCTGGACGATCAGAGCAACGCTTGGCTCAAGTTCGACAGTCGCGAGATGACGCTGGTCAGCGATCACCCGAACTGAACACCTGTAGGAGCCAGGCTTGCCGGCGAAGGGGTCCTTGAGAGCGCCTTCGCCGGCAAACTTGGCTCCTACAAAAGCGGTTCACTCGCTTAACTGACAGAGTTAGGCCCCACCAGAGGTCGAAGGGAATCGTATGAGTCTGCTACCTGACGCGGTTTGCTGGCATGAGGGCATGCAGTTATTGCCCCAGCATTTTCAGTTGCAAGGGCTGCGGGCCGAGGCGCTGGTGGCGCATTTTGCCCAGGCCTGTAATCCGTGGTTCTGGGGCGTGACTCGCGTCGAGTTCGATCCCTCGGCATTGAGCGCCGGGCTGGTACGACTGATCAATCTACAGGCGACCTTGCCGGACGGTTTGCCGATCAATCTGCAGGCCGGTGTCGGGCCGATGCTGGAGCTCGACGTCAGTGAAGCGATCGACGCCACGGACAACGCCACCGTCACCGTTTACCTGGCGATCAGTCCGCTGTGGCGCGCCGGGCAATTGCTGCCGCTCAAGGGTCGATTGCAATCGGTGGTCGGCGATGCGTTGCCGGACCTCACGAGCGGCGAGTACCCCGAATCGATCACGGTCTGGCGTCCGAACCCACGTTTGTGTACGCAGTTGAACAAGGCGGATTCCGTCTGCCTGCCGCTGCTGAGAATTCGCAAGGAGGGCGGTGGCTTTCTTCAATTGCCTTACACACCGCCGACGCCGTGCCTGTTGCCTGAGTCGGTAGTGGGTCGGCGCGTGGCGGGGCTGTGTGCCAGGGCGCGGGAGAAGTGCATGTTCCTCGCCGGTCGTTTGCGTCAGGCGCAGCAGGCCGGCAATCAAGACGACGCGATGGAAATTCGCCGTCAGTTGACGGCGCTCTGGGCGCGGCTGCCGGAAGTCGAAGGCCTGCTGAACAGTCGGGTGGCGACACCTCAGGCGCTGTATGGATTGCTGCTCGGATTGGCCGGCGCCTGGTCGGCGCTCGATCCATTGGCCGGTGTTCCGGCGTTCGCTCCTTTGGATTTTCTTGAATTGCAGCGCGGCTATGAAGCGGTGCTCGACTGGCTTGAAAAGACCCTGGAACTGATCCGCGCCGGTTACCGCAGCCTGGCGTTCGAACGCAGTGAACAGACCTTCTCGATTCAATTGCCCGATGACCAGCCGAGCCAACGGCTGGTCATCGGTTTGCGCATGCCCAACGGTGCCAGCGAGCAGGCCGCTAGCGAATGGTTGCGCGGGGCGATCATTGCGTCGCAGCCGCACATCGCACTGCTCAGTCGCCAGCGCATGAGCGGTTTGTCCCATCAGGCCATGAGTCGCAATGAACAAGTGGCCTACAGCGTTGGCGACGATACGCGGTTGTTTGTGGTGACGGCCGAAGGCCAATGGTTCGACGGGCAGTTGCCGTTGCTGATTGCCGCACCGGCTTCCAGGCTGGCCAGCAGTCCATGGCAAGTGGTGTTGTTTGTGGCCCAGGCGAGTGAAAGTGCTTGATCAAGGAAGGAACGTCATATGTCTGAGGGCAATGTCGGGACAGGTACACGAGGCCTCCACGAAGCGCCGCTGAGCAGTGCTTTTCGTCAGGCCTGGCAGCAATGGTCCCAGGACTGGAACCAGTTGCCCAAGGACAGCGAAGACGAAGCGCTGGTGGATGCGGTGGTCGAACTGTCCACGCAAATCTCCCAACGACTGTGGCGAACCGCATTCGCCAAAGTCGGTGACGCCGCCACCGAGCAAGTCAAGGCGCTGGTCTATGCCTTTGTCGCGCTGGTCGATGAAACCTTGCTGTTTACGCCGTGGCCCGGCCAATCGGCCTGGCAGGAAAAACCTTTGGAATCGCGGCTGTACGCCAGCCGTCAGGCCGGTGAGCGGATACCGCTGGCGATCAAGGAATTGCTGGACGAGCAAATCCCCACCACTCGCGATCTGGCCAATGTCTATTTGCAGTGTCTGGTGCTGGGGTTTCAGGGACGCCTGCGCGGCGAACAGAATCAGACCCAGCATGAAAAATGGCGCCTGGCGCTGTTCACCTTTGCCTGGCAGCACGAGGCGGATTATGCCGACGTCAGTGCCCGGCTCGAACAGCCTTCGGCGGTGCCGCCGATGCAATTGCCGGTGCGTCTTTCGTTGCCCGACGGTTTTCGCCTGGGCCTGGGGATTCTCGCCATGGTCCTGCTGCTGACCGGGCTGGGGCAGTTGTTCTGGCGTGACATTCGTCTGGAGCTCGAACCGGTCTTGCAGATGACCGATTCCGTGACCGCCTCGGAGCAAGACTCATGAGCACGCTGGGGATTATCGGCCTCATCATCGCTGTGCTGTTGGTGCTGGCGATTGTCGGGGTGGCGGTCTGGTGGTTGCGCACGCAAAGCGGTGCGGCGATTCGCAGTTTTTACCTGGCGGTGCGGCACATGGAGCAGGAGCAGGGCGCCCAGGACCGATACCAGATTCCATGGCTGCTGATGCTCGGCAACGAAACCCAGGGCACGCAGTTGTGTACTCAGTGGCGTTTGCAGCCCACCGACAAACCGGCCTGGTTCGGTCGCTGGTGGTCGGACCCTGAAGGTGCGGTGCTGGTGGTGCCTCAGGCGCTGTTTTTGCCGGATGAAGGCATGCACTTGCAACGCGGCGGTTGGTGGCGCTTGCTGGGATTGATCCTGCGCTTGCGCAGTCAACGTCCGCTGGACGGAGTGATCTGGACGGTGCCGGTCAGCCGGCTGGGCAACGTCGAGCAAGCCACGACTCTCGGGTTGGCGGCGCGTCGACGCTTCATCGATCTGCTGCAACGGTTCGGGCTGAGCCTGCCGGTGTACGTGGTCATTACCGGCATGGAAGAGTTGCCGGGCTTTCAGGAATTGATCACCGCGCTGCCGGTCGAGGCTCGCGAACGCACATTGGGCTGGTCTTCGCCCCACGGGACCGATGCGGTCTGGCAGGCGCAATGGAGCGATCAGGCGCTGGATCAAGTTACTCGGGCCTTGGCGGAATCGATCATCGAAATCGGCGCCTTGTCCGGGCAGTTGAGCAGCGAGCTGTATGGCTTGCCGGAACGATTCGAAGCTATGCGGCGCCATCTGCAATCTTTGCTGGAACCAGTCTTCCAGGGCAATGCTCAAGGCGAGGCGCCGCGTTTTCGCGGTATTTATTTCACTGCCAATCAGCCCTCGGAAGACAGCGTCGACGGATTCTCTGCCTACGACACCGGGTTGCAGCAGAGCGCCTTCGCCCGGCAATTGTGGCAGCGGCGGGTGGTCGCCGAGCGCGGTCTGGCCCAGGTGGTGCCGCGTCTGTTACGCCTGCGTCAGCGCTGGCAACGCGTGACCGGCGGGGTGGCGCTGGTGGTTGCGTTGGTCTGGGGCGCGGGCATGCTGTGGGTCTGGCAGGATTCGGTCAAGGAGGCCCATGAACTGTCGCGGCTGCTGCAAGGGGCGCAGAAAAACTACGCGGCGGTCACCGATGAATCTCATCGGCTGGAGTCGACCCGGCGCAACGTCCAGAGCTTCTGGCGAGTGCTGGAAAAGGCGCCGGGCTGGAGCTTCACCTCAGTGGTATTTCCGACTTCCTGGTTCTCTTCGCTGGATGCGCAGCTGGCAAGCGAGTTGCGCCTGACTGCCCACAGCCATTTGATGCTGCCGTTGCGTGATCTGTTGAGCGCGGAACTGGCGCAACTCAAGACCATTCGCAACACCGAACGCCGGGGCAACGTCGAAAGCGAAGATCCAGCCCAATGGCAAAACTACGTCAAGGCCAAGGATCTGGTGGAGCGCGCGGTGAATCTGGAACAGCAGAACCAGTGGTTCAATCAGGCGCTGAACAACCCCAAGGCTCCCCTCGAAGATCTGGTGTTGCTGAGTAACAACGCGTTGTCGCTGAACCTCAACGTTGGCACGTTGCACCGCGCCGGTTTTTACAACCGGGCGTTGTTCGATGCTGATGGCAGCGACTTGCGACCGCTGGATCTGACCGTCGAGCGCCCGGTGATCGAGGAAAATTTCCTCGGCCTCATGGAGCGCTGGCTGGACCAGTATTTCCTGGCCGACAATTTCGTGCGCCAGGCCGGTTATCTCAAGCTGCATCTGGAACGGCTGGAAGCCGGCAGTGGCAACTCCCTCACCGAGCTCGAAGATTTGCGAGCACTGGTCGATGATCTGCAAACCGTGATCGGCTTGACCAATTCGGCGTGGGGCCGCGGCAAAGGGCAGGATCTGGTACCTGGTTATCGCGAGTTGCTGGACAACGTGCGCAAAAGCGCCTTGCTCGGACCGCAACTGGAACAACAGTTGGAAATGCAGGCGGCCAAGCTGCAGCAGAGCTTTCGCGATCAATGGATCGTCCAGGCCGGCTCCCGGGATAATTTATTGATTCAGCAAGGCAGCGGGCAACTGGTCTTGCAGGAACATGTGGTGCAGCTCAACAACGCGGTACAGGCGTTGTTCAAGCGTGACTTTGTGGCCATCGCCTTACACGCGGATCGCTCCGAAGCCCCGAATGGGCAAGGGCAGGGCGTTGATGGCGACGACCTCGACAGTGCGCTGAACTATTTCGCCAGCTACAAAAGTTACGCCGCCGAAGAGTTGCCACGCATTCCTCCGGTGTATCGCGGTGCCTTGCTGCAAGCGGCCGAAGGCGCAGTGGTCAAGGCCATGTTGTCGAGCCTGCGTGAGCACAATGCTCAGGTCCATAGCGGCGTTTTCAATGTGCAGGCCTCCCAGGCGATTGCCTTGCAGAAAGCCTTTATCGAGGTGCGTCGCAGTGATCTGGCCACGCGTTTGCAAACTGCCTTGAACCGCCGCGCCTTGGCCGAAATCGTCAGCGGCCTCGACGAAATCGTCGCCCAGCCGCTGTTCAGCGGGCGTACCGAAATCAGCCAGTGGGACGGCTCGAAGAACCTCGGCCTGCACCTGTATGGCGCCAACGACGTGCAGGATTTGAAACTGAGCCTCAAGCAGCAATTCAACACCATGCTCGGCATCACCGAGCGCCGCACATCGGCGCTGGAATGGCTGAAAGTCCAGCAACAGAACCTCTCGGCGCTGGATTATGAACGCGTGACGCAGTTCAATGCGCTCAACGACGAACTGCTCAAGTACAAGGAGCAGAACCCCGCCAGTTCGCCGGCGCAGATAGAGCAGTTGGTGAGCCGCGACTTCATCGAAATGGACGCCACGTCCTGTGGCCAGATTCTGCAAACCGCCAACCTGTCTGGCGGGCGCGGAACACTGGCGTTGCGGGCGGTGGATCTGCAACAAACCGCCATGCAACGCTGCCAGTTCCTGCAACAGCAACAGGCCGCGGCAGCGTGGAACGACCTGGCCAATTATTTCAATCAGTACCTGGCGGAGCGCTTTCCGTTTGCCAATGGCCTTCAAGCCGCCGACGCCGATCCAGCTCGAGTCCAGCATCTGCTGGAACTGATCGACAAGCGTTTGCCGGTGGCACAGGCCGGACTACTGCTGAGCCAGACCCCGGAACGCCTGGCCGCCGAAGACTTTCTCAATCGTCTGAAGCAAGCCAGCACCTGGCTGGGCCCGATGTTTGTACGCGACAAGAGCGGTGTGTTGGGGCTGGAGATGGACGTGCGCTGGCGCACCGATCGAGAGGAAGAGCGCGGCGCCGATCAGGTGATTGCCTGGGGCTTGAATGCCGGCAATCAACAGCTCAGCTACCCCGGTGAGGCCCAGCCGAACCTGCGCTGGATGGTCGGTCAACCGGTCCGTCTGACCTTGCGTTGGGCTCGAAATGGCTACCAGCGTCCGGCCAACGATCCGTTACAGCCGAGCCTGGTGGTGCGAGATCTGGAAGCCGGCTGGGAGTACAGCGGTCCGTGGTCGTTATTGCGCTTGATGCGCTCGCACGTGTCGGTGCAGCGCCAGCCGAACATGGATTACACGGACTTTCCGTTGACCTTGCGCCTGCCCGTGACGACGCAGGCCAGCACCACCACCGCCGAGCAAACCCTGATGTTTGTGCGCTTGTCGTTGATGACCCAGGGCTCGAAATTGCCGCTGTCCATTCAGCCCTTGCCAACTCGGGCCCCACGCTCACCGTTCATGGTGACGAGATCGACCGCGGGCATTGAAACCCATGACATCGAATCCCAAAAGGAGGGCCTGTGAATCAACCTTCAACGCCGTTGCCGGAACTGATTACCCAACTGCTCGGACCGATCAGCCTGGAGGCCCCCTGTGGCCAGGACCTGCGTTATGAGCCTGAGTTCGACCGGTTGCGCGAACTGCGCCGTGAGGACGACACCAGTTTGCCCACGGGGGTGTGGCAGGCGTCGATCAAGCGCGGCCAATGGCCGGAACTGGAAAAACTGACCACCAGCCTGCTGCTCGAACGCAGCAAGGATTTGATGCTCAGCGCCTGGCTGGGTGAGGCCTGGTTGCATCAGGACGGACTCGAAGGTTTGCCGGGCAGCCTGGCGCTGGTGGCCGGGTTATGCGAGCGCTATCCCGAGCACCTGCACCCCCAGGCTGAGGACGGCGATCAGTCATGGCGGGTGATACCGCTCGAATGGCTGGCTCGACGCTACGCTGAAGTGCTGCTGACCCGAGTGCCGCTGTTCGAGCCGCGCAACAATGAATTCGATAGTTTCTGTCTGGATGCCTGGCGTCGGTTACAGCTGCAACAGGTACAGGCCAGCGACAGTAAAACGGCCAAGACCTCGGCCGAGAACGCGCGCAACGAACAGAAGAAACTCACCGAACAGATTCGCGCCACCCCGTTGTCATTCTGGTTGCGCAGCCAGGGCACGCTGCTGCTCAGCCAGCAGCACCTGCAACGCCTGGAGGTATGGAGCGACGCTTATCTCGGCAATCAGGCCCCAGGGTTCAAAGCGCTGCAGGATGTGATCGAAGCGTTGTTGACGCTGGTTCAGGAGTTCATCGCCATGCATCCACGAAAACCAACCCCGGCGCCTGTCGAAACGCCTGCGGTAGCGGCATCGAGCCCGGCCGCCGTGCCGGACATCACCCCGACGCCCCAGACGTTCAGTGAGCCGGCGAATCGTGAGGAGGCGTACCGGCAATTGCTGTTGATCGCCGAGTACCTGGCACGCACCGAACCCCACAGCCCGGTTCCCTATTTGATCAAACGGGGCGTGGAGTGGGGCAACAAGCCTCTGAGCGAGCTGCTTGGGGAGCTAATCAGCGCCGATGCCGAATCCCGGCGACTGTGGACGCTGTTGGGCGTCCTTTAGTGATTGTGCAGGGTGGCTGCCGTTGGCGGCGGTAAAGCAATCGGGGTCAGGACCGGTTGACCGGAAAAAAACGCCGTCAGGTTTTTGCCGACCAGTTCCACGGTGCCTTGGGTGGCCTCCGGGGACAAGCCGGCGACATGCGGGGTCAGAATCACGTTGGCCAGTCCCTTGAAGGCGTCCGGCACCTGGGGTTCGTTATCGAAGACATCCAGCGCGGCACCGGCGATCCGTCGCTGTTCCAGCGCGCTGATCAAGTCTGCCGTGACGATCACACTGGCCCGTGCGATGTTGACGATGAAGCCTTGGGGGCCCAAGGCGTCGAGTACCTGCCTGTTGATCAAGTGCTGGGTGCCGAGCCCGCCGGGTGCGGCAACGATCAGGAAATCCGAGTGGCGCGCCAGTTCGGTCGGTGTCGAGCAGAAGCTATAGGGCACGTCGCTGCGATGCTGACGATTGTGATAACTCACGCTCATGTCGAAGCCGTTGGCCGCACGTTTGGCGATAGCGATGCCGACGGCACCCAGGCCGAGGATGCCCAGGCGTTTGCCCGCCAGGGAAGGGCGCATGATTTTCGGCCACTCGCCCCGACGCACGGCAGCATCGGCCCGAGGAATATCGCGCACCAGCGCCAGCAGCAACGCCATGGCGTGGTCGGCGACGGAAGAGGCATTGACGCCGGCCCCGTTGGTGACGGTGATACCGTGGTCGGCGGCGGCTTGCAGGTCGACGTGCTCGTAGCCGGCGCCGATCACGCAGATGATTTTGAGATTGGGCAGGGCGGCAATTTCATTGGCGTGCAGGCCCAATGGACCGCGCGTCAGCACCGCATCGATCTGACTGCCCTGTCGGGCAATGGCGGCGGCGCGCTCGGCCGGGGTCGGGGCCAGGATCAGATGAAACCCCTGGCGTTCGAGGATCGGCAGGTATTCATTGATGGTTTCAACCAGTACCAGAACAGTTGCGGTCATGCTGGGCTCCTGTGGGGCAGCGGAATGTCGGGGGCTCGAACGTCGCTTCAGATTGCTGATTCCAGAGCGGTTTGGCAATGGCCAGGGTTTTTGGCTCCCGGTGTCGGAGCTGGCGAAGCCTGCGATCCTTCTAATGACAACACTAGATCAGTGCGAGGCAGATGGTGGGAGTTTGTCCACGATCCCGTAGGAGCGAGGCTTGCCCGCGAAGAACGATAACGCGGTATTCCTGATGGACCGAGGCGACTGGTTCGCGGGCAAGCCTCGCTCCTACAGGAGAACGCAGGCACCAGCTGCATCTGATCCGCATAACCATTCCTCAGCTAAGCCTTTGCTTCTGTTGATTAATCCCGGACAATCGCGCCCCTGTTTCGGCCAGGGCGCTGCCTGTCGGGTTTTCCGACTCGTCCTGACCGGGTGGCAAGTGACCGGAAAGCGGAGATCCGACCCGATGAATGATCAGGCCAATAGCGTCGACGAACGCTATGTAGCGGCAACACCAGCGAGCCTAGAAAGCTGGAATCGCCATGACACCACCTGGATGCTGGGCCTGTTTGGCACGGCAATCGGGGCCGGTACCCTGTTTTTGCCGATCAACGCGGGGCTGGGCGGTTTCTGGCCGCTGCTGATCCTGGCAGTGCTGGCATTCCCCATGACGTTTTACGCCCACCGTGGCCTGACCCGTTTTGTGTTGTCCGGCCGCGAAGGCGCCGACATCACTGAGGTGGTGGAAGAACATTTCGGCATCAAGGCCGGCGCGTTGATCACTTTGTTGTACTTCTTCGCGATCTTCCCGATCCTGCTGATCTACAGCGTGGCCCTGACCAACACGGTGGGCAGTTTCCTCGAACATCAACTGCACATCATGCCGCCACCGCGCGCCGTGCTGTCGTTCGTATTGATTCTCGGCCTGCTGGCCGTGGTGCGTTGCGGTGAGCAGGCGATCGTCAAGGCCATGAGCCTGATGGTGTATCCGTTTATCGTCGCGCTGCTGTTCCTGGCGGTGTTCCTGGTTCCGCACTGGAATGGCGGCATCCTCAGCACCGCAACCACATTGCCGGAGTCGTCGGCGCTGCTGCACACCCTGTGGCTGGCGATTCCGGTGATGGTGTTCTCGTTCAACCATTCGCCGATCATCTCGGCGTTCGCGGTGGATCAGAAGCGTCGCTACGGCGCGCATGCCGAAGAGCGCAGCTCGCAGATCCTGTCCCGCGCCCACATCTTGATGGTGGTGATGGTGCTGTTCTTCGTCTTCAGCTGCGTGCTGACCCTGTCGCCGGCACAACTGGCGGAAGCCAAGGCGCAGAACCTGTCGATCTTGTCGTACCTGGCCAACCACTTCAGCAACCCGACCATCGCCTTCGCGGCGCCGTTGATTGCTTTCGTGGCCATTTCCAAGTCGTTCCTCGGCCACTACATCGGTGCTAGCGAAGGTTTGAAGGGCCTGATCGTCAAGAGCGGCAAACGCCCGGCACCGAAGACGCTGGACCGCATGACTGCGGCGTTCATGCTGGTGGTCTGCTGGATCGTTGCCACGCTGAACCCGAGCATTCTCGGCATGATCGAAACCCTCGGTGGCCCGATCATCGCGGCGATCCTGTTCCTGATGCCGATGTACGCGATCCGCAAGGTTCCGGCGATGGCGCGCTTTCGTGGTCAAGCCTCTAACGTCTTCGTGACGGCGGTGGGCCTGGTGGCGATTTCGGCGTTGATCTACTCCCTGACTGCTTGAGTGCCAATCTTCCGGGCACTCTGAATACCCTGTGGGAGCGTGGCTTGCCCGCGATGAACGATAACGCGGTCTTCCTGAAGGCAAAAAAAAACGCCGCTCATCTCACGATGGGCGGCGTTTTTTATTGCGTTGTAACGTTAGGCTTGAACGACCGGGATGTTGGCGTTCGCAGCAGCTTCACGGAACTCGGCGATCTGGTCGAAGGACAGGTAGCGGTAAACATCGGCCGCCATGCTGTCGATCTTGCCAGCGTATTCCATGTACTCCTCGACGGTCGGCAGGCGACCCAGGATGGACGCAACGGACGCCAGCTCGGCCGAAGCCAGGTAGACGTTCGCGCCGTCACCCAGACGGTTCGGGAAGTTACGGGTCGATGTCGACACAACAGTCGAGTTCGGCTCTACACGTGCCTGGTTACCCATGCACAGCGAGCAGCCTGGCATTTCCATGCGTGCGCCGGCCTTGCCGTAGATGCCGTAGTAGCCTTCTTCGGTCAGCTGGTGAGCGTCCATTTTGGTCGGCGGCGACAGCCACAGACGGGTTGGCAGCTGACCTTTGACCTGTTCCAGCAACTTGCCGGCAGCGCGGAAGTGACCGATGTTGGTCATGCACGAACCGATGAACACTTCGTCGATCTTCTCGCCAGCAACGCTGGACAGCAGACGGGCGTCGTCCGGATCGTTTGGCGCGCAGAGCACAGGCTCTTTGATGTCGGCCAGGTCGATTTCGATGATTTCAGCGTATTCGGCGTCAGCATCGGCAACCATCAACTCAGGGTTGGCGATCCAGGCTTCCATCGCTTGAGCACGACGTTCCAGGGTACGCACATCACCGTAGCCTTCACCGATCATCCAGCGCAGCAGGGTGATGTTGGAGCTCAGGTATTCGGTGATCGACTCTTTCGACAGCTTGATGGTGCAACCGGCAGCCGAACGTTCGGCCGAGGCGTCGGACAGCTCGAAAGCCTGTTCGATGCTCAGGTTGTCCAGGCCTTCGATTTCCAGGATGCGGCCGGAGAAGGCGTTCTTCTTGCCTTTCTTCTCGACGGTCAGCAGGCCAGCCTGAATCGCGAAGTAAGGAATGGCGTGAACCAGGTCACGCAGAGTGACGCCCGGTTGCATTTTGCCTTTGAAGCGCACCAGGATCGATTCCGGCATGTCCAGCGGCATCACGCCAGTGGCAGCGGCGAATGCGACCAGACCGGAACCGGCCGGGAACGAAATGCCCATCGGGAAACGGGTGTGTGAGTCACCACCGGTACCGACGGTGTCCGGCAGCAGCATGCGGTTCAGCCAGCTGTGGATGATGCCGTCGCCCGGACGCAGGGAAACGCCGCCGCGGGTCATGATGAAGTCAGGCAGGGTGTGGTGGGTGGTCACGTCGATCGGCTTTGGATAAGCCGCGGTGTGGCAGAACGACTGCATCACCAGATCAGCGGAGAAGCCCAGGCACGCCAGGTCTTTCAGTTCGTCACGGGTCATTGGACCGGTGGTGTCCTGAGAACCCACGGTGGTCATCTTCGGTTCGCAGTAGGTGCCTGGACGCACACCGGCTACGCCGCATGCCTTGCCGACCATTTTCTGCGCCAGGGTGAAACCCTTGGTGCTTTCGATCGGGGCATCCGGTTTCTTGAACAGGTCGAACGCTGGCAGACCCAGTTCGGCGCGAGCCTTGTCGGTCAGGCCACGGCCGATGATCAGCGGAATACGACCGCCGGCACGGACTTCGTCCAACAGCACAGGGGTCTTCATTTCGAAGGTGGTGATGACTTCGTCGGTACCGTGCTTGCAGACTTTGCCAGCGTGCGGGTACAGGTCGATCACGTCGCCCATGTTGATGTTGGTCACATCAAATTCGATTGGCAGAGCGCCGGCATCTTCCATGGTGTTGTAGAAGATTGGAGCGATCTTGCTGCCGAAGCAGAAGCCGCCAGCGCGCTTGTTCGGCACGAAAGGAACGTCGTCGCCGAAGAACCACAGCACCGAGTTGGTGGCCGATTTACGCGACGAACCGGTACCGACCACGTCACCGACGTAGGCGATCGGGAAGCCGCTGTTGCGCATTTCTTCGATCTGCTTCATCGGACCGATGGAGCCTTGCACGTCCGGCACGATGCCGTCGCGAGCCATTTTCAGCATGGCCAGGGCGTGCAGCGGGATGTCCGGGCGGGACCAGGCATCAGGAGCAGGGGACAGGTCGTCGGTGTTGGTTTCGCCAGTCACCTTGAACACGCGCAGGCTGATCTTGTCGGCCAGCACAGGGCGGTTCTTGAACCACTCGCCGTCGGCCCAGGATTGCAGCACGCCTTTGGCGTGAACGTTGCCGTTCTTGGCGCGTTCAGCGACGTCGTGGAAGGCATCGAACATCAGCAGGGTGTGCTTGAGTTCTTCGGCGGCGACTGGTGCCAGTTCGGCGTCGTCCAGCAGATTGACCAGCGTCACGATGTTGTAGCCACCCTGCATGGTGCCGAGCAGTTCAACAGCGCGTTTCTTGTCGATCAGAGGGGATTTGGCTTCGCCTTTGGCGAGGGCAGAGAGGAAACCGGCCTTTACATAGGCAGCTTCGTCCACGCCTGGCGGAACGCGATTGGTGATCAGGTCAACGAGGAAGGCTTCTTCGCCAGCCGGGGGATTCTTCAGCAGCTCGACCAGGCCTGCAGTTTGTTCGGCGTTAAGCGGCTGGGGAACGATACCCAGTGCTGCACGCTCTTCGATATGTTTGCGGTAGGCTTCAAGCACAGTTATTACCCTCATCAGTGGTCCCAAATGGGTGTCCGGGACGCTCATCCCGAAATGGCCGTACTCATGCGCTGCGTGGCGTTGTGGGCCGCTTAGCCAGAATTACCGGCAATTCCTTACAGAAGCTGCTTTCAAAGTTTTACGCCTGCAGAACGGGGAGCTGATGAGGGTTGGCGTCAGGTTTTTCACCGCTGAAAAACCCTTCGCCAACACCGCTCTGAAGGAACGACTGTGCTCGTGACGCTTTGAAAACAGCTTCTAACGGACATTGGCGCCTTAAAAGGCTGGCTGATTCTACGGCAAAAAAAAAATAAACGTAAGTTAGCCCCTGAACTTTGAGGGGTGATGATTCTTAGACAAAGGGCTAACATGCCGACCTGTTCTGCTTTCCCGTGTTTTGCCTACCTATGCCCAATCAGACCATCAAGACCCCTTGCGTCGGCCTCTGCTCCACTGTTTACGGTGATTTGGTGTGCCGTGGCTGCAAGCGTTTCCACCATGAAGTGATTCACTGGAACGGTTACAACGAGGAAGAAAAACGCGCGGTGTGGCTGCGTCTTGAGCAACTGTTGTCGCAGGTGATGGCCAGCAAGGTAGAGATTTTCGATCCTGCGTTGCTGCGTCTGCAGCTGGAGCAGCGCAAGATCCGTTTTGTGCCGCATCAGTCGGAGTATTGCTGGGCATACCAGCTGATCGCCCGTGGTGCGCGGGTCATCAACAATCTGGAAGCCTACGGGATGGTGCTGCTGCCGGAGTTTCGCGACTGGAACCTGCCGGAACTGCGCGATGCCATTGATCGGGAATTTTTCCTGCTGTCTGAGGCGCATTACCAGCGCTACATTGCGCCGGGGTTTCTCAAGGATGCCTTTGGCGGTTAAATCTTAAAAGCTTCGCGAGCAAGCCCGCTCCCACATTGGATCTGTGTCGTTCACAAATTTCATGACCAATGGAGATCCCATGTGGGAGCGGGCTTGCTCGCGAAGGCTATTTATCTGACGCCGAAAATCTCAATGCTGGGTCACGATCTCCTCCAGATGATCCATGACCGTATCCGGCTTGAGCACCAACACATCGCTTTCCAGCGCATCCAGCACCACTTCCGCCGTATTACCGATCAACGCCCCGGACAATCCGGTCCGCGCCACGGTGCCGATCACCGTCACCGATGCCCCCAATTTATGGGCCATGTACGGAATCAACACATCCGCCGGACCTTCCTCGATATGCAAGTGGTCATCATCAATGTCGAATTCGGCCTGGAACGCCTTGCACTGCTCGCGGTAACTGGCCTCGATGGTTTCTTTTAGTTGAAACGTCGGGTCGGCCGCCGACAGCATCGGCGACGGGTGAGCGCTGATCACGTGTAAATGGGCCTTGGCCAGACTGGCGATGTCGTAGCCATGATCGATGATGCTGGCATGCAAGGTGCGGTGTTCGCCGTCGATATTGCCGACATCGATGGCCGCCAGGATCACGCCGCCGGTCCAGGGTTTCGAGGTTTTCACCAGTAACACTGGAGTAGGGCAGGAGCGCAGTAGTTTCCAGTCCGCCGGGGTCAGCAGGGCCTTTTTCAACGCACTGTCGGGGAAGTGCTGCTTGATCACCAGCCCGCAGCCTTCGGCTTGCTGCACATCGACGATGGTTTCTTGCAGGCTTTCGTTCCAGGCCTGTTCGGTGGTGACGCTGTAACCATCCTCCAACAGCGCTGCCTTGAGCACGCCCAGCATGCCGGCGTGGTCATGCTTTTTATCGCAGACCAGCAGGTGCAAATGGGCCTGGGTCACGCCAGCGATCAGTTTGGCCCGTTTGAGCGCCAGGCTCTCCGAATGTTCGGGTTCGATGACCACCAGAATGCTGCGAATGGCTTGCATGATCGGAATCTCCCTGGAAGGTAAAAAACACTGCGTTGGACAACTATAGTTGCTGGTCGGCATTCGGCGACTTGATGCATATCAACGGTTGGCGTCTGGTGGTCTGTCGGCAGGCCGGTATAATCGGCGCCCTTCGTTCTGTACCTTTTATCCGTGAGCCCCATGATCCTTCCCGAAATTCACGAGTTCCTCGGCTGCCGCACGCCTGATGGCTGGGTCCAGGCCGCGCTGGCCGATCAGGAAACCTTGCTGATCGACCACAAAAACTGCGAATTCAAGGCGGCCAGCACGGCACTGAGCCTGATTGCCAAATACCACTCCCACGTCGATCTGATCAACCTGATGTCGCGTCTGGCCCGGGAAGAGCTGGTGCACCACGAACAGGTCATGCGCCTGATGAAGAAGCGCAAGATCGAGCTGCGTCAGTTGTCTGCCGGACGTTATGCCTCGGGGCTGCGCAAAGTGGTGCGCAGCCACGAGCCGGTGAAGCTGGTGGATACGCTGGTGGTTGGCGCCTTCATCGAAGCCCGCAGCTGCGAGCGTTTCGAGGCGTTGGTGCCGCATCTGGATGAAGAACTGGGCAAGTTCTACTTCGGACTGCTGAAAAGCGAGGCCCGGCACTTTCAGGGTTACCTGAAACTGGCCTACCAGTACGGTGACGCCAAGGACATCGCCCAGGTGATCGACAAGGTTCGTGACGCCGAGCAGGCGTTGATCGAGTCGCCGGATGTGGAGTTTCGTTTTCACAGTGGTGTCCCAGCCGCTGCATAACCTTGTAGGAGCGAGGCTTGCCCGCGAAGGCGATCTCAAGGACGCTTTCGCCCGCACGTTGCGATCTTTTGCGTCTGAAATGTTAAAAACTCTTAAAAGAATGAAACATCGCCAAAAACCGGCCCCCGTGGCCGGTTTTTACTGCCTGCGATAACCGTCCCGCCCTTGATTGGCGCCATAATGCCGGCCACTTCACTCAAGGGTTGGCAAACGGGTCGTTATGGATAACCTGGGTTTTGGCAAAGTACTGCTGGTGGAAGACGACGAAAAGCTTGCCGGGCTGATCGCGCATTTCCTGTCCCAACACGGTTTCGAGGTCCGACAGGTGCACCGCGGTGATCTCGCGTTGGCCGCTTTCCTCGACTTCAAACCGAAAATCGTGGTGCTCGACCTGATGCTGCCGGGCCAGAGCGGCCTGCACGTGTGTCGCGAAATCCGCAGCGTATCCGACACGCCGATCGTCATCCTCACCGCCAAGGAAGACGACCTCGATCACATCCTCGGCCTGGAATCCGGTGCCGACGACTACGTGATCAAACCGATCAAGCCACCGGTGCTGCTGGCCCGTTTGCGCGCCTTGCAACGCCGTCAGGTGCCAGACAGCAGCGTGTGCAGCTCGCTGGAATTTGGCCATCTGAGCATCGACCGCAGCTGCCGCGAAGTACGATTGGCGGGTGAGGGCATTGACCTCACCACCATGGAATTCGAACTGCTGTGGTTGCTGGCCAGCGCCGCCGGCAAGACTCTGTCCCGCGACGACATCCTCAACCGCATGCGCGGTATCGCCTTCGACGGCCTCAACCGCAGCGTCGACGTCTACATCAGCAAATTGCGCGGCAAGCTCAAGGACAATCCGCGCGAGCCGGTGTGCATCAAGACCATCTGGGGCAAGGGTTACCTGTTCAATCCGTTTGCGTGGGAGCTGTAAATGCTGCGGTTATTTTTGGGGCTGTTTCTGGTGATGACGGTTGGCCTGGTACTGGGCCTGCAAACCGTCGAGCGCACGTTCGATGCGCTTCTCGACGGTCAGATGCAGAGCTACAACCGAGAGGCGGGGCGTGGCCAGGCCTGGTCGCTGGTCGAGCAGTTGCGCGGCCTGGACAGTTCGGCCCGGGAGCGCCAACTGGAAGCCGTGCGCCCCCATTACGGCTTGGGCCTGACCCTGGTCGAGACCGATCAACTGTCCCTGACCGATCAGGAAAAAGCCGAGTTGGCCCAGGGCCTGCTGGTGTTTCGCGACGCGTACACGCAATTCATCTCGCGCATTGACGACGGCTCGCAGCTGCTCAGCATCAAACTGCCGGCCGAGCCGAGCCTGATGTCGTTCTACATTGCCGCGGCCTATCTGATGATCGCGGTGATGATCGGTTTCGTGTTGTTATTCTGGGTGCGCCCGCACTGGCGCGATCTGGAAAAACTGCGCCTGGCCGCCGAGCGATTCGGCGATAACGACCTGTCGTCGCGCATCCAGTTGTCCAAGCGTTCGAACATTCGCGATCTGGCCGAACACTTCAACCTGATGGCGGCACGCATCGAAGGTCTGATCGCCAATCAGCGCGAGCTGACCAACGCGGTGTCCCATGAACTGCGCACGCCGATTGCGCGGTTGTCGTTTGAACTTGATCAGCTCAAGCAACAACCCGATGCGACCCAGAATCTCGAACTGATTGCCGACATGTACGCCGACCTCGGCGAGCTGGAAGAGATGGTTTCCGAGCTGCTGACGTACGCCAGCCTTGAGCGCGGTGCCACGGTGATCACGCGGGAGAATATTCAGGCCAGCAACTGGCTCGACAGCGTGGTTGGCAGCGTTGCGCTGGAGGCTGAGGCCGCCGGGGTGCAGTTGTTGATTGTCGAATGTCAGGTCGACGAAGTTCGCATCGAACCGCGCTTCATGGCCCGCGCGGTGATCAATTTACTGCGCAATGCCATTCGCTACGCCGACGAGCGGGTGGAAGTGTCGTTGGTGCGCACCGGTGATCATTACGAAGTACGGGTCAACGACGACGGGCCGGGCGTGCCGCTGGACGGGCGGGAGAAAATCTTCGAGCCGTTCTCGCGCCTGGACGCCAGCCGCGACCGCCGCACCGGTGGGTTTGGCTTGGGGCTGGCGCTGGTGCGACGGGTGTCGCAATCCCATGGCGGGCAAGTGGAAGTGACGGATTCGCCATGGGGCGGGGCGTCGTTTCGAATGACCTGGGCGCATGTCGATTAGATTTTTATTGCGCTTACTGGCCCCTTCGCGAGCAAGCCCGCTCCCACATTTGATCTGTGTCGTTTACAAATCTTCCGTGGGAGCGAGGCTTGCCCGCGAAGGGGCCATTAACAACACCCCCTCTCAAAAGGCATAAACCGCCTGCCCAGCCAACGACGTCTGCATCCGCCGCTCCACAATCGGGCTGTCCGCCGCATCATTGGCCAGGTACTGCACGGCCAGCACCGTCGAAACGCTCCACTGATCATCGATCGGCAATGACCACGTCAAATCAGCCCCGCGACTGAACAGCCCGCCATGAGTGTCATGAGCCCGGAACTGACTGCGTGAGGCCTGAGCCGCGCTGACGCCATACCAGGTGCGCACGTAATTGCTGTCGCCGAACTGACTGTTGAGGCTGCCCACAAGCTTGCCGTAGTCGCCCTCATAAAACGGTGCGCTGATGCTCAGCTTCAGCCGGTACCAGGCCGCGCTGGTGTCGTGATCGTCATCGTCTTTTTCCAGCGCATGTTCGAAGGTCGCGCCGAGGATGATCGGCCCCATGTTGTAGGTTCCGTCCAGCCCCAGCAGCGGGCGCGACTTGATCGAGCCCATGCCGTCGAGCTCATCCGAGCCTTTGAACCCGCTCTTGCGATCCTTGCGCACATCACTGGCGCCGATGTATACGCTCAGGCCGAAATCGTCTTCATCAAACGCCCAGCCCAGACCCTTTTGGGTATCGAGAAAAAAGCCATAAGGGCTGATGATCTCTGCCCCCAACAACGGCGCGACTACGCGCTCATCACTGCCGCTGTAACGCGGCACGCTGGCGGCACCGGCTCGCAGGCTGTAGCGCCAGTCTTCGGCGTGCAATGAGTCGGAAGAGATGAGCAGGCAGCATGAAGTCAACGGCAGACACAACGAACGGAACATGGGAGCACCCGAAGGGAGGTTGGATGCGCCCATGCTAGGCGGGTGCCGGCCAGCAATCTTTGACAGCTTTGTCGGGAAACTGTCAAAGACTGTGAACGGCCTTAGCGGCTCAAACCCAGGCGCTCATGCCATTGGGCGATGGATTCTTCAGGCCAGACATCACACTGTCGATCAGCGGGCTGCGTCTGGACTTGCACCCATGATGCTTTCGAACCGAGCATCACGTGCGTGTACTCGGGTGGCACCGGCAGCGCCGTGTCGATGACCGAGGCGAATGGGTGAACAAGGTCTGGCCATTCAGGACTGAACACCCATAATCCCGAGCCGCAAACGGAGCAGAAATGCCGCTCGGCGGTGCTGCGGTGGGCACGTTTGTCGCTTTCTTCCTTGAGCCGCGCATGGTAAATCGAGATGTGCTTGCGACCGCGTACCTTGAGGGTGGCGGCATCGCCAGCGATGTTGATCGCATAACCGCCACCGCCCTGAGTCTTGCGACAGATCGAGCAATAGCAGCGTTGATAAGGGTAGGGGTGGGCGCTGGTCAGGCTGAACGACACTGCGCCGCAATGGCAGGAGCCTTCGAGCTGCATGGGAACCTCCGACGGGTCTTGGGATGACTCAAGACAGCCTAGACCGTCAGGGTTTCCGGGTAGTTGAATTTGTGCTGGATGTGCGGGCCTCTTCGCGAGCAAGCCCGCTCCCACACTTGATCGTTGTCGTACACAAAATCCGTGCTCACTGAATATCTAATGTGGGAGCGGGCTTGCTCGCGAAGAACGATAACGCGGTCTACCGGCTGGGCACCCGCCACAAATACCACGCCGCCACCGTCCGATAAGGGTGCCACGCCAACCCGATTTCAATCATCTGCTTACGCGTCGGCTGTACCTCCAACCCCTTTAGCCGCCGATAACCTTCGCGCACCCCAAAGTCATCGGCCGGCAAAATGTCCGGCCGCTCCAGGCTGTAGATCAGCAGCATTTCCACCGTCCACCGTCCAGCGACCCACCCCGCGCAAGGTAATCAAGCGTTCGATCAACGCTTCATCGTCCATCGCCAGGGCCGTGGCGTAATCCGGCACCACGCCGTCCAGAGCCGCTTGAGCGATGCCTTGAATGGTCGCGATCTTGCTGGCGGAAAATCCGCAACCGCGCATCTGTTCGAAGTCTGTCGCCAGAATCTGCTCGGGTCTTGGGAAGGTGCTCGCCGGAAACAGCGCCAGCAGCCGGCCGACAATCGCATCGCCAGCCTTTGCATGCAGTTGCTGATAGGCAATCGCCCGCACCAGCGACTCATAAGGATCGCGAGCTGCATGGGGCTGATGCAGGCAGGGGCCGATGGCACTGATGTGGCGTTGCCAGTCGGCATCCAGGGCCGAGAGGAATTCGCTGGCCAGTTGATAGGTGTCGGGCATGGAGCATCCTGAAGCGCGGGTGACTGCGGGAAGATTAGACCTCACCCCGCAGCGCCGCACTCCATTGCTTGCGGTCAAACTTTGCCGGTGGGGGCCAGCAGCGCGTTCACTTGGCCATACGTGAAGGGCTTGAGGTCGCTGCTATCGAGTTTTCCGGTTTCCAGAAAGCTTTTCGCCACCGACGCCATGGCGCCGTAGAGGAATTCGGCGATGCTCGAGCCGGCGCTCAAACGGCGCACGCCGAGGGCTTGCAGTTCTTCAGGCGAAGGCAGGCCCGCGAAACCGAGCACGTTCACCGGCAGCGTCGTGCCACGGCACAGCGCTTCGATCTCATACGCCGCCGTGACGCCAGCCGCGAACAGCCCGTCGGCACCGGCGGCCTGATACAACGCGGCACGCTTGAGTGTCTCTGCCACGCGATCTTCGGCCGGCACCAGGCCCCTGAGGTACACGTCGGTGCGAGCGTTGATAAACAGCTTCACGTCCCGGCGATCGGCGACCTGGCGAGCGATTTCGATCTTGCGCGCCAGCAGCTCGGGCGGCGAAGCACCGTCCTCGATATTGATCCCCACGGCACCGGTGGCGATGACAGCGTCGATCACTTCCGCAACCCGCCCCAGGTCATCGGAATAACCGGCCTCAATGTCCACGGTCAACGGCACCGTGATAACCCGGGCGATGGATTCGACGGTGGAAACGAGGCGTTCAAGTGGCAGGGTGTTGCCATCCGGGTAACCGTGAACCCAAGCCACCGCCGCGCTGCTGGTGGCGACGGCCTTGCTGCCCAGCTGTTCCACCAATCGCGCCCCGGTGGCATCGGCGACGTTGGTCAGAATCAGCAGGCCGCTCTGGTGCAGTTGATGGAATTGGTTGTCGAGTGTGTCCATCGAATGTCCTTCCTTATGATTCTTTTTTTTGAATAAACGGTGGATTAATCAGAACGCGAGTTGTTGAGTGATTTGCACCGCAGCGCTTTCCAGCCTGAGCAGAAACGCCTTGCGCGGTTGTCCTCCACCATAGCCGGTCAATGAGCCGTCTGCACCGATCACCCGGTGACAGGGCAGGATAATCGCCAAGCGGTTTTGTCCGTTGGCCAGGCCCACGGCGCGACTGGCGCCGGACTTGCCCAGTAGCGCGGCGATCGCGCCATAAGTAGTGGTCTGGCCGTAGGGGATTTTCATCAGTTCAGCCCACACTTGTCGGGCGAAAGCGCTGCCGGGCAGGTGCAGTGGCACGTTGAATTCGGTCCGTTTGCCGGCGAAGTATTGCGCCAGCTCTTCTTCGATCTGTTGCAAATGCCCGTTGTGACCGGGGGCCACGGCGTAGCCATAACGGTTTTGCAGTTCTTCGATTTCCTTGGTCAGTGCCGGTCGATCGAGAAACTCCAGCAGCACCAGCCCTCGCTGTTCGGCCATGGCGATCATCGGCCCCAGCGGTGTGGTCAGTCGAGTGAACAGCAGTGGCTCGCTGTGGGCGACGCGGCCGGGTGTGATGTGGAACGATTTTTGAAACGCATCGCGAAAGCCGCTCAGGGATTCATAGCCGGAGTCGAACGCAGCGTTGTCGATGGATCCGCCTTGTTTGATGCCACCGAGGGCGATGCCCAGGCGTCGGCTGCGCAGCCAGGCGTGAAAGGTCATGCCGAAATGTTGCTTGAACCAGCGGCGCAGTTTCAGCGGCTCGATGCCCTCGGCGAGCAACTGGGCATCAGTCCAGCGCAGGTCAGGGTCGGCGTCCACTGATTTGAGCAGTCGCTGCACCCAGTCTGGCGCGATGGCCGCGGCGTCCAGCGGCTTGCAACGCAGGCAGGCGCGATAGCCCGCCGACATCGCCTCATCGGCATGAGCGAAGAACTCGACATTTTCCGGCTTCGGTTTGCGCGCCGTGCAGCCGGGGCGGCAGAAAATGCCAGTGGTTTTGACCGCGGTAAAGAACACCCCCTCGTAGGCGGTGTCGCGTTCGAGCATGGCGCGAACCATCTCGGCGTGGGGCGGAAGCACAGCGTTTTGTAGGTTCATGGGCTGAGCATATGCCGCGTTGCCCGGCGCCTCCACCGGAAAATCGACAGTGAATTTTTGTAGCCCTGAGCTACAGTCATCGGGTCACCGATAATCCTGTAAACGATATTTTCAGGAATCATCCTAATGCAACCGTTCACGATCAAACACATCGATCACATCGTCCTGCGCGTCAAGGATCTCGAACGAAGCATCACTTTTTACGGAGAGGTATTCGGCGCCGAACTGGTCAAGCGCCGTGACGACCTGGGCATGGTGCATTTGCGTGCGGGCACCTCGATGATCGACCTCGTCGACATCCAGGGCGAACTCGGCCGCAAGGGCGGTGCTGCCGCTGGCCACGAACGGCGCAACGTCGATCACTTCTGCCTGCGCATCGAACCGTTCGACGAACAAGCGCTGGTCAGTCACTTGCAGTCCTTCGGCCTGACGCCCGAGAAAGCCGCCGTGCGTTTCGGCGCTGAAGGTAAAGGGTTGTCGATCTATTGCTTTGATCCGGACGGCAATCAGGTCGAACTGAAAGGGCCGTCCCAAGGGTAAAGATCACGCCCGTTTCGCCATCAACAGCACCGAAGCCGCTGCCGACAACAATCCCGCGCAGCAACGGTTGAAAATCCGCTTGCCCCGTGGTTCGGCGAACCAGCGGCGCATGTGCAGGCCCATGTAGGCGTAGGCGCTGATGGCGATCCACTCCAGCAGCAGAAACAACGCGCCGAGCACGACGAATTGCGCAGCAATTGGTCGAGTCGGGTCGACGAACTGCGGCAGGAATGCGGTGAATAGCAAGATAGCCTTGGGATTGCCCGCCGCCACCAGAAACTCCTGCCGCGCCAGAGCGACAATGCCAATCGGCGCGCCGGTCACAAGCTGCTCGGTCTCCGGATTGGCACGCCACAGTTGCCACGCCAGGTACAACAAGTAAGCCGCGCCGATGATCTTTATCGCATAGAACAGCCATTCCGAGGTTTGCAGCAACACCGACAACCCGGCGGCGGCCAGGGCGATCATCCCGGCAAACGCCAGCAAGCGACCGACGCCGGCCACACAGGCGCGACGATAGCCATAGCGGGTGGCGTTGCTGACCGACAGCAGATTGTTCGGGCCGGGGGCCATGTTCAGGGCGAAGCAGGCCGGGAGAAACAGGGTGAGGGTGGCGAGGTCCATGACGACGTCTCCAGTAACGAGAGACATATTTTTATCATGAGTGACGAGTGGGCCGGCCCATACAGCGATGGACGCAAATCGCCGTACACTTGTGCCGGGTTGGTCAAGACAAATGCCAGTCGGTTAGCGCAATCCATGTGGGAGCGGGCTTGCTCGCGAAAGCGGTGTGTCAGGCAACATTAATGTTGGCAGATACTCCCTCTTCGCGAGCAAGCCCGCTCCCACAGGTTCTGCGCCTTAGCTGACTGGCATTGCTTGGTTAAGGCCGTTTTTTCAACGGACTAAGCGACTAATTCTGCGGATCGATATTGTCCAGCGCCCGGTTCACCGCCAGCTCGCCCAGCATGATGTTCTGCTGAATCCCCAGCATGGTGTTGCGATGCGGGTTTTCCAGAAGGTTTGCAAAATCACTGAGCATGACACTGGCTGATGCCAGTGATTCGCAGGCATGGGCCAGCAAACTTTCGGTATCCATGTCGGGGGCGACGATGAACATTCTGCTGGGTTTACGGGCAGCAGTAGGTTCTTTGGGGGGCTTGAGGTAATGATCGAGCGCGCGTTCAGCCGCGTCGTGGAGCTTTTTTGAGTCGATGGATTCGTAGGGGGAAACGTCGTCGTCGGTTTCCGGTGGATTAGGTGTGATCTTGAACATAATCTTCAGTTCCTTAAGTAATGCTGACACCTCATCGCGACTAAACGAGGGGGTGGCGGCTGTACGCAGGTTAGTCGACCGGGGAACTGAAGAAGCCGGCGCACCCGAAGGTGCCCTGCGCACAGCCACCATCAAGTACAGGTAGGAAATACCTGTCTGACGGAGACCTGTGCAACTTCAATTACCACCGAGCGACTAAACCCGACCACTGATAGGCAGTGGCAGGGAAACGATAGAGGCCAGGGCCAAAGCGCACAAGCCGGCGGATTCTGGCGTAGTCGTAGGCAATGACGCAAGACGCTGTAGCTTTCAGGAAGTAACGCGCAGCCATATTAAACAAGTTCCCCTAAACACCCAAAATCCCCCCGTAGGAGCTGCCGAAGGCTGCGATCTTTTGATCTTGATTTTCAGCGGTCCGGGTGAAGATCAAGATCAAAAGATCGCAGCCTTCGGCAGCTCCTACAGGGGATCTCCTTCGTCATTCAGGTTGGGATAAAAGACGCGCTATTTGATCTGCACAATGACCGGACCTTCCGTCACGATCGGCGGGTTCGCTTGGATATTCGATGCGTTTTTCTGAATCCAGTCGCGCGCAACTTTCAAGCTCGCATCGCTGCCAGCCTTGTCCGTGCAAACAGTCACCGCCGTACCGCCATCACCCGTATTCAGCAGTGTGTAACTTACCAGGCCAGGCACTGTCCGCAGGGTCGCTTCGACGTCGGCCTTGCGCTGTTCCAAAAGATCGAAAAGCTGCTTTGCTCCAGCACCCAGGTAGGTTCTTATAACCGCATACATGGTCGTCTCCTTTAGGAGTTACCGTCTTGATGCCAATCCAGATCCGCTAATGGCCGCTATCACTCAGGTTTCAGTTCGTCCCGATTCATTCAGCTTAGCCAAACGCCCGGCGGCGAGCGAAATGCAACGACCACCGGCCACTTTAGGTCGAAAGCGAACCTGCGTTCGCCCGTTCAACATGTGTCTATCTCCGCAGGTATTGCCCGAAACGCACGTGTGAGGTTCAGATGTGGACTAGACTTCGGATTCCAGGCTGGACGGTCAGGTTCTTTCAGGGTACTGAAAAAACCTGACCGTTCCCTAAGTACTACAGGGAGTTATCGCCATGACGTTCTTGCATTGCACGCAATCCTCCTCACATCCCCGTTGGGATGGTAGCGATACTCTGGTAGGCAAGGAGACTCGGATGCGGCGCAATAGGGGCGTTCTTGCCGGTGTCAGCATCCTGGGGATTTTCGCACTCAGCCTACTGCCCACTCAGGCCATTTCTGCCACCGCCACCGCAACGTTCGCCGTCTCCGCGAGCATCGTGGCCGGTTGCGGGATCACGGCTTCTCCCTTGGCCTTCGGCGCCTATACAGGCGTGCAAGCCGATGCCGAATCCAGCCTCTCGGTCAACTGCACCAACACGACGGCCTACAGTGTCGGCCTCGGCGCCGGGACGAGCGGCGGGACCGCGACAGCCCGGCAGATGTCCGGCACTCCCGCAGGTATCCTGTTCTATGCGCTGTACTCGGACGTCACGCGGGCGATCAATTGGGGTGACACCGGCGGCACTGGCCTCATAACCGGAACCGGCAGTGGCTCCGCCCAGGTGATCCCGGTCTATGGACGGATAGTGGCGGGGCAGCTTAGTCCACCGGGCACGTATGCCGACACAATGACGGCTACCGTCACCTTCTGACCTTCAAAGCTGTGGTCAAGCCTGCTTCTTTCCCCAGAAAGCCTATCGGCGAAATGTGCCCCTTCGTCGCAAAGGTGCGGATTTGACGTGTTAAATGCCACCTTGACTGGTTGTTTCCCCCTTGGATGCTAACCTCAGCCTGCGAATAACCCCTTAAAGGGAATGGGAATTTGAATGGGCTTGGGGTTTTAGCGGTCTTGAGCACGATGTTCAGTGCAACTGTATTGGCCGCACAGCTTCAGGTTGAGGTCCGGGTCAATGTGCAGCGCGGTTGTCAGTTGGTTGGCCAACAGCGCGAGGCGGGTGTCGAGCAATTGGGCGTCCTCGACTTCGGCACCACCGCCCGCCTGGACGATCCGGCTGGGGCATTGAGTGCAGCACTGCTTGACGCACGTGTGCCACGCCTGGAATGCAATCCCGATACCCCTTACCAATTACAAGTCGACGGCGGCCTGCATGGTGGCGTAGGCGAGGTCCGCTATCTGGCGGCCAGCGCAGAGCGCAGCAAACCCATTCCTTATCGCCTCTATCAAGACGCTGCACGGCAGATTCCGCTGCCGGTGAATGTGCTCTTGAGCGGACGGGTGCCGGATTCAGGTACGGTGGATTTGCCTCTGTATGCCCGTATCGAACGACTGGCCGAGATTCCCCGCGTCAGCCGTTATTCCGACCTCTTGAAAGTGACCGTGAGCTGGTAACAAGGCATTGACATGGCGATGGCGAATACTCGCGCGATCGTGGCGGGGGTCTATACCGACAGCCTGACGATCACGCTGGATTGGTAAAACTCAGAGGATGGACATCATGCACATGCTGCACCAAGGATTGGATTTTCTCGTTCTGGTGCCTTACGACCTGTACGCCGACTCTGTCGCCATTGAATTGATCTTCTAGTGCGATGCCGTTCTGCCGTGCCAATTCTGATCTGCGCGACCGGTTTGCCACTGCCGCTGTCGGCGGTGACCAGTCAGAGTTTTCAGGTCAGCGCGACAGTGACAGCGACATGTCTGGTGATGGGCGGGAATTCCAATTACGGCAACCTCGATTTCGGCTCTCAATCGGCGCTGGCGACCAATACCGTGCAAGTGCAATTGAGCGGCGGCGTGCAGTTGCAATGCACGCCGGGCGTGACCCTGAGCATGAGCATCGATGGCGGCCAGTACAACAGCAACGGACGGCACTTGCAGCTCGATGGCGGCAGTGCCCGAGTGGCCTATCAGTTGTTCAGCGACGCGGCGTTCAGTGAGCGCTTGGGCATCGGGCAGAACGTGGCCGTGGCCTACAGCGATGCGAACGACATCAGATTACCTATTTACGGACAAGTGCAGTTACCGGGTAATCAGCCCGGGGGGATTTATAGCGATGTGCTGCAGGTGCAGCTGTCGTGGTAGCTCGGTAGTTCGAGCATAAGGAGTAGGCATATGTGTTCACCTTCCCGCAGGTCACCGGCCGCGCGTTGCGCTGTGCTGGCGATGGTCTTGCTGGGCGCGGTCAAGGTGCAGGCGGCCAGTTCGGTGCTGATCTGGCCGATCGATCCGGTGCTGGAGGCTGATCAGCAGGCGAGTGCGCTGTGGCTGGAAAATCGCGGCAACGAGACGGCGAATCTACAGATCCGGGTGTTTGCCTGGAGCCAGAGTGGTTTCAGCGATCAGTATCAGAACCAGCGCGATGTCATTGGCAGCCCGCCGGTAGCGAAGATCGAACCCGGGCAGAAGCAACTCGTGCGCCTGACCCGTACCCGCGATATACCGCCGGGGCAGGAGTTGGCCTATCGCATCATTATCGATGAGATCCCCTCGGCCAGACCTGTGGCGGCTGAAGACGGAAAAACCGCTGCCGCCATTCGGTTTCAGATGCGTTACTCGGTGCCGCTGTTTGCCTATGGCGCCGGTCTGTGGAGCAAGGAAGACATGACCCGTAAACGCGACCCCAAGGGCGTCGGCGTGCCTGATCTGAGTTGGCGTAAAGTGGCGGTCGATGGGCGTTCCTACATGGAAGTACGCAATCAGGGCGCGGTGCATGCCCGGCTGACCGATGTCGCGTTCAAGCAGGGCGGTCAGACACGGCTACTGGTTGAGGGATTGCTCGGTTATGTGTTGCCGGGAGCGATCATGCGTTGGCCGACACCGGAACCGATCACCGCGGATCAAGTATTGCAAGTACGGGTCAATGGCGCGCCGCAAGCTCAGAGCATTGCGCCGGGGCGTTGACAGCCTGGCGATGGAAACAGTGTGGCGAGGGAGCTTGTTGTGGTGAGAGGGCCGCTGTGGCGAGGGGGCTTGCCCCCGTTCGGCTGCGAAGCAGTCGTAAAATCTGCAGATGCGTTCTACCTGACAAAATGATGTCACCGATTTTAGGGCCGCTCCGCGACCCAACGGGGGCAAGCCCCCTCGCCACAAGTGTTGTGCGCGCCTCTTGATCGCCACAGCTGATGGACATCAGGTCAAGCCCGCTCGCAACAGTAAGGAAATGTCCATTGACGGACGTAAAGCGGCGATGAGCCAGGATCGGGCTCACAGTATCAAGCGTCCGCTGTGGGCCGCGATTGGCCTGTGCTGTCTGGTATTTGTCCACCACGGCCTGGCGGGAGACCTGCCGCCAGCCCCCAGCGGCGTGGAGGCGATTGTCGACGCGCAATTGTTTCTGGAACTGGTAGTCAACCAAATGAACACCGGGCGTGTGATAGCGGTGGAGCAGCGCGGCGGACGCCTCTTTGTACCGGTCGCGGTATTGCGCGAAACCGGTATGAAGTTGCCGCAAGACCTCAGCGCCGAGATCGCCCTCGACAGTCTGCCAGGCCTGCATAGCGACTATGACAGCCAGGGGCAGCGGCTGTTGTTGAACGTCCCGCCAGGCTGGTTGCCGGAGCAGCTTGTCGGTAGCCAGGCCTACCCGCGTACCTCGGCGTTGAGCAGTTTCGGCGCCTTGCTCAATTACGACCTGTACCTCAACGACACCGATGACAGCGGCACCTACCTCGCGGCCTGGAACGAGGTGCGGCTATTCGACAGTTGGGGCACGCTGTCCAACACCGGGCAATACCGGCGCACGATTTCCGGAATCAGCAACGGCACATTGAACAATGGATATCGGCGTTACGACACCACCTGGCGTTACTCCGATGACGAACGTCTGCTGACCTATGAGGCGGGCGACCTGATCAGCGGCGCCTTGCCCTGGAGCAGTTCGGTTCGCCTGGGCGGTGTGCAAGTGTCGCGCGACTTCGGTGTGCGCCCGGACCTGGTGACCTACCCGTTGCCGCAGTTCGCCGGAGAGGCGGCGGTGCCATCCTCGGTGGATTTGTTCATCAACGGCTACAAATCCAGCAGCGCCGAGTTGCAACCCGGTCCCTACACGTTGACCAACATTCCGTTCATCAACGGGGCCGGTGAAGCGGTGGTGGTCACGACCGATGCCCTCGGTCGACAGGTCTCGACCACCGTGCCGTTTTATGTCACCAGCAACCTGCTGCAAAAAGGCCTGATGGACTTCTCGGTGGCCGCCGGTACCCTGCGCCGTGACTTCGGAATTCGCGATTTCGGTTACGGTCCGGGCGTGACCTCCGGCAGCCTGCGTTACGGTCTGAACGACAGTCTGACCCTCGAAAGCCATGCCGAGGCCTCGGACGCGCTGTCCCTTGGCGGCGTTGGCGGCAACCTGCGCCTGGGCAACTTCGGCGTGCTCAACACGGCGGTCAGTCAAAGCCGGTTCGATGGCAATAGCGGTCAGCAAGTCAGCCTCGGTTATCAATACAGCAGCCAGCACTACAGCGTTTCTTATCAGCGTATGCAGCGCCGCGACCAGTACGCTGACCTGACCGTTGTCGACAGCCCCTATCTCAGCCTCAGCCAGCGTAGCGAGCAGTTGACCCTGAGCGTCAGTCTCAACGGCTGGGGCAGCCTCGGCGCGGGCTATTTCGATGTGCGGGCGGCGGATGATTCGCGCACCCGGTTACTCAATCTGACCTGGAGCAAGCCACTGTGGCGCAATACCAGTTTTTACTTGTCGGCCAATCGCGAGATCGGCGATAGCGACTGGGCGATGCAGGCGCAACTGATCATCCCCTTCGACCTGCGTGGCACCCTGAGTGTGAGTGGCGAGCGCAGCAAGACCGGCGAAAGCCGCCAGCGCATCAATTACAGTCGCGCTGTGCCCAGCGCAGGCGGCGTAGGCTTCAACCTCGGTTATGCCCACGACGAAGGCCCGGATTATCGTCAGGCCGACCTGACCTGGCGCCTGCAATCGGTGCAATTGCAGGCCGGGGTTTATGGCAGCAGTGATGCCGAAACCCGCTGGGCCGATGCCAGCGGTTCGCTGGTGTGGATGGACCACCAAGTGTTCGTCGCCAATCGTATCGATGATGCCTTCGTCGTGGTCAGCACCGGCGGATTTGCCGATATTCCGGTGCGTTACGAGAATCAACGGGTGGGCCAGACGGATAAAAATGGCCATCTGCTGGTGCCGTGGAGCAGCGCCTACTATCGCGGCAAATATGAAATCGATCCACTGAACCTGCCAACCAATGTGCAGAGCTCGAATGTCGAACAACGGGTCTCGGTGCGCCGTGGCAGTGGTTACCTGCTGGAGTTTCCTCTGAGCCGGATCATTGCCGCGAGTGTTGTACTGATGGATGCGCAGCAACACGAATTGCCCTTGGGCAGCCGCGTGCGACACGAGCAGAGCGGGGCGTATGCGGTGGTCGGTTGGGACGGGCTGGTCTATCTGGAAAATCTGGAAGAGCACAACGGTTTGCACGTGACCCTGGCCGATGGCCGAACCTGCCAGGCGCAGTTCACGCTGGACATGCAGCAGGACCAGGTGCCGTTGATCGGACCGCTGCTGTGTCAATGAAAACGCCAATGAAATGAACAGAGCAGGGAGATGGGCTGTGCAGTTTTCTGATCGATGGCCAGGTAACGCGGTTGGGCTGATGGCGATTTTTCTGCCATGTCAGGCTTATGCCTTGTGCGAGGTGGTCAGCACTTCACCGGCCGGCTTTGGCTCGATGAGTTCGATCGCGGTGCGTACCACTTTGCAAACCAGTTCCACCACCCATGCCGGTTTGAGTTGCACCGGTTCGTTGGCATCGTCGTTGGCCAGCGATGATCATTTTTACGCCACCATTACGTCGGCAACCGCAGGGGCGGTCGGGCCAACCGGTGATGTGATTGGTTACACGCTGTTTGCCAACAACAGCACCAGCTATCCAATCACTCGCGGCGTAGCGTTCGACTTCGCCCGACACTCGATCATCGATGACCTCGACCTGCTTTCCAATCCAGCGGTTGCCAAGGCCGTGCCGATCTACCTGAATACGATTATCGGCAGCAACGTGGCTGCCGGGATTTACTCTGAAACCCTGAACATTTTCTGGAGCTGGGATTATTGCCATGACTATGGTGGCGGCAGTTGTCAGGGGCGAGACATCAACAGCGGTTCCACCAGTCTGACTGTCAATATGACCGTGGACAACGATTGCACGATCACTGCGCCGAACATCAGCTTTGGCAGCGCCTCGGTAATCAGTTCCTTCGCCACCGTCACTGGCCAGACGATCAACCTGGCCTGCACCAAGGGCAGTGCCTACACGGTGGGGCTGGACGATGGTCAGCATGCTGTTGGCGTGGGCGGGCGCAGGCGGATGATCTCGGGCAGCAATTACCTCGCTTACGACCTCTTAAAAAGCGCCGGAACCACTCGTTGGGGCAGCGTCAGCACGGCCCGCCGCGCCAGTTCCGATGCCGAGGTCAACCCCGGCAACGGCCTGGGAACCGGCAGCCAGATATTCAACTACAACGCCAAAATCTACACCGACCAGAGCACGCCCCCACCGGGAACCTATCTGGACAGTGTGGTACTGGATGTGGGTTTTTAGAAAGAACCTGAATACAGGATTGCGACCGTCGCAGCAGCTGGCGCCGGGCTCAGTGAACGTCAATCCAGTCTAATTTAAAGTGCGAGGAAAGGTTGCAGTGAATGTCGTTCCGCTCGTTAGAGAAGATGCTCCGGTGGTATGGGGGTGCCAAGGTTGTGCACCGTAATAACGACAGTTTGATCTTCGAAGCTCGAAGAAACGGTGACTTCGCTATCGGCAGCACCGTAGGCTACTGCATTGGCGACCAGGTTGCCGATGAGCTGATAGAGCCGATCACTGTCGGCAGTAAAGTCACCTTGTCCAAAACGCAGCTGGGTCAACTCATGCCCGGGGAACGCCAGACTCAACTCGTCCAGGCAGTCGGCCACCAGTTCGTGTAGGTCGACTGGTTTGGGCAGGACTTCGATACCTCGCCCGACCTGCGTCAAGGTGAAATCCAGCAGTAGCCAATCCAGCGGCAGAAGGTAAGGTTGACCTGTGCGATCTGGCCATTTTCTGCGGTAAGCAGTAAGCCACAATCAGCTTCGTCGAAGAGGATTTCAGAACCGGACAGCGAATCGTCATCTGCTGGCATTTGCAGGGAAAACAGGGGACAGGCCACGATTGTTCGGCATATGCCTGAAATCGTGGTCTGTCCCTTTTTATGTCAAGCGGGACGCGGTGCTTCAACAGGCGGGGTGCCGTCGTGAAACATCGTCTTCAGTTGAGCACGCAGTTCCGGTGAATCGGTGTGCTTGTGAACACTGACCGCATGCTGTGCGGCGGCCTCGAGCAGTTCGTTTTCAGAGTCTGCGGACAGCGCGACCGAGCATTTGGAATCGCTTGGAAACTCGCGGCAGTCGATGTATTTACGCGCCATGATCTTCTCCTCCCTACGATGAAGGCAGGCCGTGGCCTGCGTGAACGATCACTCGACACGCCACCCCATACATCAAACACGATTTCAGGTCGCTTCGAGTGTGCCAACTCTTAGAGTATAGGCCCGCCACAAGGCGCATCGTCACAGGCTTGCAACGACGCAAAGGGGTGTTTTCTTCAATACGGCGTTCAGGCGCCTCATTACCTTGAGGCCTGGTTCAACTGAATTGAAGCAGGTGTGTGATGAGTCTGATTGTTTCGATGGCAGCGTTTGCTCTGGCGGCATCCATTACACCGGGGCCGGTGAACATTGTGGCGTTGAGTTCGGGGGCACAGTTCGGTTTTCGCGCGAGCCAGCGGCATGTGGCGGGGGCGACCCTGGGCTTCGTGCTGCTGTTGGTGCTGATGGGGTTGGGGCTGCATGAACTGCTGAAACTGTGGCCGTTCATGACCCGGGTAGTGCAACTGGCCGGCGTGGCGTTTCTGTTGTTCATGGCTTTCAAATTGGCCACTGATAACGGTCAACTCGATGCCAAGGCGTCAGGTCGGGCGCCGTCGATGCTGTATGGCGCGGTGATGCAATGGCTCAACCCGAAAGCCTGGCTGGCCTGTGTCGCGGGGATGGGCGCGTTTGTCGCCGATGGCGAAGCGCGGCTGGTGTGGCAGTTTGCGGCGGTGTATCTGGTGATCTGCTATCTGTCGGTGGGTTGCTGGGCGTATGCCGGGACGTTTTTACGCGGCTATCTGAGCAACCCTGCGGGGATGCGCCTGTTCAATCGGGTCATGGCGTTGTTGCTGGCGGTGAGTGCGGGGTATTTGCTGTTGCCGTAGGTTTGCGATGGTGGTTCCCGGTACAACTCTTATTGCCAATGCTTTCCCTGTGGGAGCGGGCTTGCCCTAATGCCAGTCAGTTAAGCGAGTAAGCCGCTTTTTTGTAGGAGCCAGGCTTGCCGGCGAAGGCGTTCTTAAGGACGCCTTCGCCGGCAAGCCTGGCTCCTACAGGTCCGATTTTCCCTTAACTGACTGGCATTAGGGCTTGCCCGCGATGGCGTCTGGTCAGCCAACAATGATGTCGAATGGACTACCGCTATCGCGGGCAAGCCCGCTCCCACAGGGATTTGTGTGGGAGTTCCACCCATCAAGGCTTGTGGCGAGGGGAGGATGAGTTAGCCGCGATACTGCCCCGGTGTCGCCGCCAGATGCTGTTTGAATGCGCGCTGAAAATGCGCCTGATCGGCAAACCCCGCTTCCAGCGCCACATCGGCGATCAACTTGCCGCTGCGTAACCGATCCCGGGCGAACTGGATGCGCTGGTTGACCAGAAACGCATGAGGCGTCATGCCGTAATGCTGCTTGAACGCGCGGATCAGGTAGGACGGCGACAGTTGCGCCGCTTCGCAAATGTCCTCGAGCTTGAGCATCTGTGTGCAGTTGTCGCGGATATAGTCGGCGGCCCGTTCCAGCTTGAAATTGGGTTCGCGCAGCGGTTGATCGATGGGGTTGAGCCGCTGTTGCACCTCGGTGAAAAACTCCACCGCCGCGCTGTGCTTGCACAGCACGTCTTGCTGCTGATCGACCAATATCTCGTACAAATTCTTCAGGCCGGCAAACAGCTCGACATCACGATTGTGGGTGATGGAGAACCGGCGAAATGCCAAGTCCTGGCTGAAGCCGAGCTGATGCTGCAAATCGGTCAGCCAGGGCGTCTCGACGTACAGCATCAGGTACGACCACGGCTGGTCGTCGATCGGATTGCAGGCATGCACATCGCCCGGATTCATCAGCACCACGGTGCCGGCACTGACCTGAAACTCCGATTGCTCGTGGATATAGGTGCTGCGCCCGGCGGTGATCGCCCCGATAGAAAAATGCGCGTGGGAATGCCGGCTGTAGCAGACCTCGCGACCGTCGGCGATGGAACGGGCTTCGATGAAGGGCAGGGCGTCGTCACGCCAGAAGCGCGGGGCTTTGTCTGCATCTTTGGCGACGGTGTGCTTCATCTCGGGATCCTCGGCAGGCCAGCGCCTGAGTGTATTAGCTCTGGCCGGCAAAGGCTCGTTCCAGTTCGGCGATGTCGAGCTTTTTCATCTGCAACATCGCTTGCATGGCACGCTGGGATTTTGCCGTGTCCGGATCTTGCATCATGTGCATCAGCGCCACCGGCACGATCTGCCACGACACGCCGAATTTATCCTTGAGCCAGCCGCATTGCTGGGCTTCAACGGGGCCGCCCGCAGACAGGCGCCCCCAGAAGTGGTCGACTTCTTCCTGAGTGTGGCAATTGACCTGGAATGAGATCGCCTCATTGAACTTGAACACCGGGCCACCGTTAAGGCCGGTGAAGCTCTGCCCATCGAGTTCGAAACTGACGGTCATCACCGAACCTTCCGGCCGGCCATGGATTTCCTGACCGGCCTTGCCGTAATGGGTGACGCCGGTGATTTTTGAATGATCGAAGATCGCGCAGTAAAACTTCGCGGCTTCTTCGGCCTGATCGTCGAACCATAGGCAGGGCGTGAGTTTTTGAACGCGGTGCATGGCGTCGCTCCTCTGCGGGTTAATCACTCTGGATTATCAGCGTAGTCAGCCTGTGATCGCCCGGTGGCACCGTAGATCGATAACTCACAAGAAAACCGCTGCCGATCCCTCGGCAGCGCCTGGAGCAGGGATCAGAAATCCCACTTGGTCGTCAGTTGCAGGCTGCGCGGTTCGCCGTAGAAACCGGTGCCGAAGTTGCCGAGTCCGGTGTAATAGGTCTTGTCGAACAGGTTCTTGACGTTGACGGTTGCGCTCAAGTGATCGTTGAAGCGATAGCGTGCCATCAGGTCCACCAGGTAGTAGCTGTCCTGAGTGATGCGTGAGTACTGGCCGAAGTTGACGGTGTCGGAGGGGTTGGGCTGGAACACGTTGCCGAAAAACTCGCTTTGCCAGTTCACACCGCCGCCGACGGTCAGGTTTTCCCATGCGCCGGGCAGTCGATAGGTGCTGAACACGCGCACCACTTGTTCCGGGGCGGTGGTTTGCAGCACCGAGCCGTAGACGTAATCGCCTTTGGCATCGCGGGTATGGTTGTAGGTGTAGCCGGCTGACAGGTTCCAGCCTTCCATCACTTCACCGGCCAGCTCGAACTCGAAGCCTTTGGTGGTCGCGCCCTGAACGGCGCTGTACACCGACTCGGTCTCGAAGCCGCTGATGTATTGGGCGACGTTGTCCTGTTCAATGCGGAACACCGCGAAACTGGCGTTCAGGCGCCCACCAAAGTATTCGGCCTTGATGCCGGCTTCGTAGCTGTCGCCTTCCACCGGGTCGAGCAGTTGGCGCGCGGCGTCCTTGCTCATTTGCGGCTGATAGATGCTGGTGTAACTGGTGTACAGCGAATAAGTGTCGTTGAGGTCGTAGATCAGCCCGGCGTAAGGGGTGACCACTCCCGTCTGGCGATAACCGTCGCGCACGTCGGGCGTGTTCGGGTCGTTGTAGTCGAGGTGGTCGCTGCCCTTGAAGTCGCTGACCCGGCCGCCGAGGATCACCGACAGATCATCGGTGGGCTTGAGCCGGGTCGCCAGGTAGGCTCCGGTCTGGCGCTGGACGATGTCGTTATCGCCGATGCGCGGGATGTCCGGTTTGGGGAACTCGCCGCGCCAGTCGAAGACGCTGCTGTTTAGGGCCGGATAGACCGAGCCGTGCACCGGGATGTCCTGGCGGGCGTTCATCGACATGAAGCCGGCGATCAATTCGTGCTCGCGACCAAACAGGCTGAAAGGGCCGGTGAGGTTGATGTCGATGTTGTCCTGAACCTGATCGCCCTTGAATTTACCCATGTACATGAACATGCCGTTACCGGTGACCGGGTCCGGATTACCGCCGCTGGCCGAGCCGAGCAGGGTGTCGTGCTGGCGGTGTTTGCGGTCGTAGCTGACTTTCAGCGTCCAGTCGTTGGCCAGTCGTTGCTGCACGGAGGCGAAAATTGTCTGGTTGGTGAAGTCGCGACGGCTCCAGTCGGTGGCCGGGTTGAAGGAACGGGAGAAGTTGGTGCGCGAACCGTCGCTGAAGTACATCGGGAAACCGGTCCAGCTGGCGCCGCGCGAACGGGTATTTTGCTGGTCCATGCCGAAGGTCAGCAGGGTGTCCGGGGTCAGGTCCGCTTCGAGGATGCCGTAGGCGATGTCCTTGGTGTTCTGATAGTGATCCATGTAGGCGCTGCGATCCTGATAGACCCCGACGAACCGCCCGCGCACGTTGCCGCTTTCAGTCAGCGGGCCGGAAATGTCGCCTTCGCTGCGATAGTTGTCCCAGGAGCCGACCGTGCCGGCAATCGATGCCTTGAACTCTTTGGTCGGGCGCTTGCGGATCAGGTTGACGGTGGCCGAGGGATCGCCCGAACCGGTCATCAGGCCCGTTGCGCCTTTGATGATTTCCACGCGGTCGAAGGTCGCCATGTCGGTGCTGGTGGTGCCGTAATCGTAGACGCCGTCGTAGTCGGTATTGACGCCGTCGTACTGGAAATTGGTGATCGGCAGGCCACGGCTGGAAAACTCCCAGCGTTCGCTGTCGTAGTTCTGCACGCTGATGCCGGGGGCGCGGCGCAAGGTGTCGGCGATGCTGGTGGAACCCTGGTCGTCCATTTGCTGACGGGTGATGACGGTCACCGACTGTGGGGTTTCGCGCAGGGACAGCGACAGGCCTGTGGCCGAAGACGTCGAGCCGGTGGTGTAGGAATGAGTGTCTTCAGTGGTGGCGCCCAGCCCCTGACCGGAAATGTTCGTGGCGTCCAGTTCCAGTGCGCCTTGTGAGGCGGGCACTGCTTGCAACACATAGCCGCCGTTGCCTTGGGGGCTGGCTTGCAGGCCGCTGCCTTGCAACAGTCGCTGCAACGCTTGCGAGTCGGTGTAGTCGCCGTCGAGGCCGGGGCTGCGCTTGCCGGCGGCGAGGTCGTTGTGACCGGCGAGGAAGACACCGCTTTGCTCAGCGAAGCGATTGAGTACGCTTGCCAAGGGGCCCGCCGCTATCGAGTAATGGCGTGTCCGGTGGCTGGACTGTTCACTGGCGCCCGTGGTGTCTGCTTGAGCGAGCGGCGCTGAAAAACTCAGGAATGCGGCCGGGAGGGCCAGCGCCAAGGGGCGCAGGGCAAAACGAGTGCGAGTGAAGGCGTTGCGTGACATGGCGTTCCCTGGAATCAGTTCGATCGGCAATGTGAGGTGCTTCTGAGGGGTTAACCGAACGAGAAAGACAAAAGGGAACCGATTGCCGAAAAAAGTTTTCCACTCAGGCTTTCGGGCCGACGCTGACCCACCAGGGGAAGGTCTTTTGCACCCGGATCGGCAATGCCGCTTCCAGCAGGCGCAATGCCTGATCGGTGTCCTTGAGCGGGAACGAGCCCATGACCGGCAGCTCGGCAACTTTCGGATCGCAGTGCAAATGCCCCGGACGGTAGCGGTTCAATTCGTCGATCAACTGGCCCAGTGGCAGGTTGTCTGCCAGCAGCAGGCCATGGCGCCAGGCTTCCCGTGAGGGGCTGGCGGCGGTGCTCAGCGCCATTGTGCTGTCGCTGAACGCCAGTTGCCGACCGGCCTCGACAACCTGTACCGCGCCGTGGCGGGTGCGAACTTCGACAGCGCCTTCATAGACGTTCAGCAAGGTCTGTCGATCCTCTTGGCGAACGCTGAAGCGGGTACCCAGCGCCCGCAGTCGCCCTTGGGCGGTTTCCACCAGGAACGGTCGACCGGGGTCCTTGTCGGTGTCGATCAACACTTCGCCGCACTGCAACTGCAGCAAGCGTTGCGTGGCATCGAAGCGGACATTCAGCGCACTGAGTGCATTCAGCCAGATCCGGCTGCCATCGTTGAGCACGGTTTCGCGGGTTTCCCCGGTGCCGGTAGCGAGATCGGCAGTGAGCCGGCCGAGTGTTTCCGGCAACGGCGTGCCGCGCCATGCCGCCCATCCCGTCAGGCTGCCGGCGGTGAGTATCAGCAAGCTCTTTAGCGTGTGGCGGCGACTGATTGGCGAGCGGCCGGTGCCGCGCAGGACTTGGCTGACAGCCTGTTGCTCGCTCTCGTGTTGCAGCGGAGTGAAGCGCTGGCCGACCCGTTCGATGTAGCGCCAGGCGTCCTGATGGTCGGCACTTTGCGCCAGCCAATCCTGCCAGCGCAGGCGTTCGTGATCGGCCACTTGTGGGTCGTGGAGTTGCACATACCACTGGGCCGCTTGCTCGAGGCTGGCATGGCTGAGTTTTTTCAGGGGGACGGCGGGCATGGGGTTATTCAATCAGCAACCCATCGAGCTCGGCCTCGAGGATCGCGCAATGCATCATGGCCTGGGCCAGGTACTTCTTGACCATGCGCTCGCTCACGCCGATCTCGTCGGCGATGAGTCGGTAGGGCATGCCGTGCAACTGAGCCAGGATAAATGCATCGCTGACCCGCTTTGGCAAGCGCTGCAGCAGGGCGTCCACTTCGTGCAGAGTCTCGACAATGATCGCCCGTTGTTCCGGTGAAGGCTGCAAGGCGGGAGGTCGTGCGGCGAGCGTTGCCAGCCAAGCTTGCTCCAACTGCCGACGACGCCAGTGATCAATGCACAAACCGCGAGCAATGGTCGCCAGATAGGAGCGCTCGCGAACCTCGCAGTCGAACGTCTGCGGCCGCTTAAGCACCCGCATGAAGGTGTCATGAGCCAAGTCAGCGGCATCCATTGCATTACTGAGGCGTCGACGCAACAACTCATACAGCCATCGGTGATGGCAGGTATAGAGGTTTTGAACCGAAGAAAAGTCGGCGACTGTCATTGAGAGCACACGTCCGTAGCGACTGGCGTCGCGGGTGCAAATAAGAATTGGTCGCGATTAAAGCAAATGACCGGAAGTCTCGCAAATGATATTGGTTTGCTTTTAGGTGGGCTTGGCCCAGCTTTCCGATCAACCCGCGTAGAGCGACCGGTGGTCGATGAACATGGCTAGTGGGGCAAATTGCGCTTAGCTGTAGGGATAACCCAAGGCGCGCGTAACGCCGACCTTGTAGGAGCGAAGCTTGCTCGCGAAGGCGTCATTGCTGTCACACCGCGTTATCGTTCTTCGCGGGCAAGCCTCGCTCCTACAGAAAAAAATGATGGCGTCGAGGCAGAGGCGCCCCTTCAGAACACCGTGAGTCTGAGGAAACCCGCAATGCTGACCCTTAATATCAATGGCAAGGACCAGGAACTGGATGTCCCCGCGGACATGCCGTTGCTCTGGGTGCTGCGCGACGTCGCGCACCTGACGGGCACCAAATTCGGTTGCGGCATGGCCCAGTGCGGCGCTTGCACCGTACACGTCGACGGCGCGCCGCTGCGCTCTTGCATCACGCCCGCCACGGCGGTGGCCCACGGGCAGAAAATTCTCACCATCGAAGGCTTGTCCGCCGATGGCTCGCACCCGGTCCAGCAAGCCTGGGCGGAGCTCGACGTGGTCCAGTGCGGTTATTGCCAGTCGGGGCAGATCATGTCGGCGGCCGCGTTGCTGGCAAAGATCCCTAAGCCCACCGATAGCGACATCGACCAGGCGCTGTCCGGCAACATCTGCCGCTGCGGCACCTACCCAAGAATCCGCGCCGCAGTTAAACGCGCCGCCGAGATCGGTTGATACCACGTCGAAGGGAGCTGACCCATGAACAGAATCAACCCTGTCTCGCGTCGCGGTTTTCTCAAGGGCAGTGCGGTGTTGGGCGGCGGTCTGGTGGTGGCGTTTGTCATCCCAGGTGCCAATCGCTTTGCCCTCGGCGCCGAGAATCAAGGAAATGTCTTCGCCCCCAATGCCTTTTTACGCATTGGCAACGACAACAGCATCACCGTGCTGCTCGGCCATTCGGAAATGGGCCAGGGCATCTGGACCGGCCTGACCATGTTGATCGCCGAAGAGCTGGACGCCGACTGGTCGAAAATCCGTGTCGAACATGCGCCGGCCTCGGCGGCCGATTATGGCCTGCCGGCGTTTGGCGGAATGCAGATCACCGGCGGTTCGACGTCGACCTGGATGGAGTTCGACCGCTATCGCCAGGCCGGAGCGGCGGCACGCTTGATGCTGATCGAGGCGGCGGCCAAGCGATTCGACGTGGCGCCTTCGCAGATCCGCACCGAATCGGGCGTGGTCATTGCCGGCGACAAGCGCGCCACTTACGGCGAACTCGCGGATGACGCCGCCAAGCTGCCGGTGCCGGATCCGGCCTCGATCAAGTTCAAGGAAGCCAAGGACTGGAAAGTCATCGGCAAACCCACCAAGCGCCTCGACACCCCGGAGAAAATCACCGGGCAGGCGAAGTTCGGCATGGACGTGCAATTCGATGGGCTGATGACGGCGATGGTCGCTCGCCCACCGGTGTTCGATGGCAGCGTCAAATCCTTCGAAGGCGCCGAGGCCCTGGCGGTGCCGGGCGTGCACAAAGTGGTGCAGGTGCCCACGGGTGTCGCAGTGATTGCCGATCATTATTGGGCGGCGAAGCTGGGACGTGATGCGCTGAAGGTCGAATGGGACCTGGGGCCAAACGCCGGGCTCGACAGCCAACAGCTGCTGGAGAGCTTTCGTAAACTCGCCGCCACCCCCGGCACTTCTGCCAGTAAGGCCGGGGATGCGATGGCGACGCTGGGCAAAGCGGCAAAGACCATTGAGGCTGAATACAGCGTGCCGTACCTGGCTCACGCGCCGATGGAGCCGCTCAACTGCACGGTGAAAATTTCCAAGGATAAATGCGAAATCTGGACCGGCACGCAGTTTCAAACGCTGGATCAGATGATCGCGGGGAAGATCACCGGGCTCAAACCCGAACAGGTCGAGATCCACACCCAATTCCTCGGCGGCGGCTTCGGGCGTCGGGCCAACCCGACCTCGGATTTTGTCAGTGAAGCCGTGTACGTCGCCAAGGCAGCGGGCGGGCCGGTGAAAACCGTCTGGGCCCGAGAGGATGACATTCGCGGCGGTTACTACCGCTCGGCGTTCTTGCATCAGGCGCGCATCGGGCTGGGTGCCGACGGGATGCCAATGGCCTGGAAGCATGTGCTGGTCGGGCAGTCGATTCTGACGGGCACCTCGTTTGCGGCGACCATGGTCAAGGATGGCGTCGACAAAACCTCCGTCGAAGGCGTGGCCGACAGTCCTTACCTTGAGGGGCTGGCCAACCACCAGGTCGAACTGCATTCACCGCAAACCGGCATCAGCGTGCTGTGGTTGCGTTCGGTGGGACACACCCACACTGCATTCGTCATGGAGTCGTTGATCGATGAGCTGGCAGACGCCGCCGGCAAGGATCCGGTGGAGTACCGACGCGCCTTGCTCAAGGCGCATCCGAGGCATCTGGGTGTGTTGAATCTGGCGGTGGAAAAAGCCAACTGGAAAGCACCCTTGCCGGACGGCCACGCATTGGGCGTGGCGGTGCATGAGTCTTTCGGCAGTTATGTCGCCCAAGTGGCCGAGGTATCGCAGGACAATCTGGCTATTCGCGTACACCGGGTGGTGTGTGCGGTGGATTGCGGCATTGCGGTCAACCCGCAGGGCATCGCCGCGCAGATGGAATCAGGTATTACCTTTGGTCTTGGATTTACCTTGCACAGCAAGCTGACGTTCAAGAACGGTCAGGTGCAGCAATCCAATTATCACGACTATCAGGTCCTGCGCCTGAACGAGATGCCGGTGGTCGAGGTGCATATCGTCCCCAGCAGCGACAAGCCCGGCGGCATCGGCGAGGTCGGTGTACCGCCCGTGGCGCCGGCCGTGGCGAACGCGGTGTTTGCCCTGACCGGGCAGCGTCTGCGGGAACTGCCGCTGCAACTGTCGGGGGTGTGAGATGAGACGACATCTGATTCTGGGCGCGGTGGTGCTGATCGGTCTGAGTGGCTATGCCTCTGACCTGTTCGCTGATGATAAAGAGGCAGTGAAGGCGTTCGACACGGTGCAGAAAGTGTTCCAGAGCCCGCGTTGTCAGAACTGTCATATCCCCGGCGATTCGCCGTTGCAGTTCGACGCCGGTGTTCCTCACGCAATGAATGTGGTTCGCGGCCTGGACGGCAAGGGCGCAGCCGGTTTGCCGTGTGCCAGTTGTCATGCCGAAAGAAATCCGCCGGCCAGTTATGGCCCCAACTCGCCACCCGGAGCGCCACATTGGAGCCTGCCGCCAGCGGCGCACAAAATGGCCTGGATCGGCCTGCCGCCCGACAAGTTGTGCGCGATGATCAAGGACCGATCCAGTAATGGTGATCGTGATTTTGCGGCGCTGATCAAACATGTCAGCGAGGACAAACTGGTGCTTTGGGGCTGGCGTCCGGGTGAGGGACGGGCGCCGGTGCCGGTGCCCCATGACATATTCGTCACCCAGTTCAAGCTCTGGGCCGATGCAGGAGGGCCGTGTCCGCTGGCGGGTAGCTGACCAGCGGCGCGTTTATAGGGAGTCATACCGGGTGTGAACGACTCTAACGTTCATATCCATCAAGGAGTGAGAGATGTTAACCCCAGGCAAACCGCTCAAACCCGGCGCTGGCGCAGACATGCGTGCGCCGAATGCACTCGACAGCGCAGACCGCGATGTACTGCGCGATCTGGCGCGAAGGGCCGAGCAAGCGCTGATGGGCGTGCAGATGGCGAGCATGGATGAATTGACCCTGCTCTCCAATCGTCACGGCTTCGAGGCTTTGGCTCAGTTAGGGCTGGAGGCCTGTCAGCAGTTGGGCAAACCCGCGACGCTGCTGTTTTTCGACCTCGACGACTTCAAACGCATCAACCAGCTGTACGGTCGCGCCGAGGGCGACGATGCCCTGAAAACCTTCGCCGATGTGCTACGCATCGCCTTTCGTGAAAGCGATGTGATCGGCCGGCTCGGCAGCGATGAGTTTGCTGCCTTGTTGACCGGCGCCGACGCCGTGGAAATCGCCGCGATCAGGGCGCGCCTCGAAGAAATACTCGATGAACGCAATGCCACGGCACATCGTGGCTATGACATTCGCTTCAGTATCGGGCAGATCGAGTTTGATCCTCGGCTACACCAGACAGCGCAAGACTTGTTGGCCTTGGTCGATAAGGCGATGCGCGACCGACAGTTCGACGCCCGTCATTGTTGAATGGCGTCTTGCAAGACCGTTGCAATGTGCTCGGCTGTCCACAACAGCCGGTCGGGCCGATCATTTGGCGAACAACTGATCGATATTCTTGAACGCCTTGAATTCCAGAGCGTTGCCGCAGGGGTCGAAGAGAAACATCGTGGCTTGTTCGCCCACCAATCCCTGAAAGCGGATACCCGGTTCGATCACGAAGCGTGTACCAATGGCTTTCAAGCGCTCGGCCAGGGTCTCCCATTCCTCCATCCCCAATACCACACCGAAATGCGGTACTGGTACATCGTGACCATCGACGGCGTTGGTATGGGCGGCTTCCTGAGAAGCGTTTTTCGGTGCCAGATGAATCACCAGTTGATGGCCGAAAAAGTTGAAATCGACCCAGTGATCGCTGGAGCGACCTTCCTCCAGGCCGAACGCTTCACCGTAGAAGCGCCGGGCGGCGGCCAAGTCGTAAACCGGGATGGCCAAATGAAAAGGGGACAGTTGCATCGGACGTGCCTCGACAGGTTGGGAGTTGATACCGAGTTTAGCCCTGTGCTTTTTGATTGAAAGACGATAGTTTTTGCGGCGAGCTCAAATTATTTCGATCAATTGGAGGGCCTATGCTGCGGGAACTGAAAACCTTCATTGCCGTGACGCGTTATGGCACGTTCGCTGCGGCAGGCATGCACATTGGTCTGACCCAGTCGGCGGTCAGCGCGCAGATCCGTAACCTTGAGCAGGCGTTGGGCATACGCCTGTTCGATCGCACCGGACGTCAGGCGATTCTCAACGCGGCGGGGCAGCGGGCGTTACCAATGGCCCGGGAAATTCTTGAGACCTTCAGCCGTATGGCTGTCAGTGATGGCGTCGGCGAGTTTCGTGGTGAATTGAAGATCGGCGCGGTGGCCACCGTCCAGACCGGGCTGTTGCCGCGAGCGCTGTTGCGACTCCGGCAACAGGCGCCATTGCTGGAGGCGAAACTGGTGCCGGGGGTATCCCTGAGCCTGTTGAGTCAGGTGGACACCGGCGAAGTGGACCTGGCGATTCTGATCAGGCCGCCGTTTGAATTACCCAAGGAATTATCGGTGCAAGTCATTCGCCGGGAGCCGTTTGTGCTGATCGTGCCGGCAGATCTTGAGGGCGACGACCCGCTGCAGTTGCTCGCCAACCACCCCCACGTGCGCTACGACCGCAATTCTTTCGGTGGGCGCTTGGTGACTCGCTTTTTACGTGAGCAGCAGATTGATGTGCAGGTGGCACTGGAACTGGATGAGCTGGAAGCTATCGTCAAAATGGTCGAATGCGGGCTGGGTGTTTCGCTATTGCCCGAGGCGGGGCTGTGGCTTGAGCATGGGGCGAAGGTGCGGATCATTCCGTTGGGTGAGCTGACGTTCTACCGGGAGATCGTGCTGTTGCAGCGTTATAGCCAGCGCACACAACCGATCCAGCAGTTGTTTGCCCGGTGTTTGACGCAGATCGACGACTGAACACTAATCCCTGTGGGAGCGGGCTTGCTCGCGAAGGCGGTGTTCGGCATACAGAAAGTGTCGACTGGCACACCGCTTTCGCGAGCAAGCCCGCTCCCACATTTGACCGCATCAAGCCTGGAATTGAGGGCATAAAAAAACCCGCCAATCGGCGGGTTTTTTCATGGCTAACCGAAGATCACTCTTCGATGTTGCCCATGGCGGTGGTGTTGAAGCCGCCGTCTACGTACATGATTTCGCCGCTGATGCCGGACGCCAGGTCCGAGCACAGGAAGGCGCCGGCGTTGCCGACTTCGTCGATGGTGACGTTACGACGCAGCGGGGTTTGCGCTTCGTTGGCGGCCAGCATTTTGCGGAAGTTCTTGATGCCGGAAGCGGCGAGGGTGCGGATCGGGCCAGCCGATACGCAGTTCACGCGGGTGCCATCCGGGCCCAGGGAGCCAGCCAGGTAACGCACGCCAGCTTCCAAAGAAGCCTTGGCCATGCCCATTACGTTGTAGTTCGGCATGGTGCGCTCGGCGCCCAGGTACGACAGGGTCAGCAGGCTGCCATTGCGGCCTTTCATCATTTCGCGGCCAGCCTTGGCCAGGGCCACGAAGCTGTAGGCGCTGATGTCGTGAGCGATGCGGAAACCTTCACGGGTGGTGGCTTCGGTGAAGTCGCCGTCCAGTTGGTCGCCCGGGGCGAAGCCGACGGAGTGCACGATGCAGTCCAGGCCGTCCCACTTCTTGCTCAGTGCTTCGAAGACCTTGGCGATTTCTTCATCGCTGGCCACGTCGCACGGGAAGCACAGCTCAGGGCTCGAGCCCCAGCCTTGTGCGAATTCTTCGACACGACCCTTGAGTTTGTCGTTCTGATAAGTGAAGGCAAGCTCAGCGCCCTCGCGATGCATGGCGGCAGCGATGCCGGATGCGATGGACAGCTTGCTGGCGACACCGACGATCAGTACGCGCTTACCGGCGAGAAAACCCATGTGTTGCTCCTCTTTTCAGGTTTATTGCGCAGTGGCTGGTGCCAGAAAAGCGGCTTCCAGCAACTGCTGTGTATACGGATGTTTGGGGGCGGCAAAGATACTTTGCGCGTCTCCCTGTTCGACCACTTGGCCATGCTTGACCACCATCAGCTGGTGGCTCAGCGCTTTGACGACAGCCAGGTCATGGCTGATGAACAAATACGTCAGGTTGTACTTGGTTTGCAGTGAACGTAGCAGCTCCACCACTTGGCGTTGCACGGTCCGGTCGAGGGCCGAAGTCGGCTCGTCCAGCAGAATCAACGCCGGTTTTAGCACTAATGCCCGGGCAATGGCGATTCTCTGCCGTTGCCCACCGGAAAATTCGTGGGGGTAGCGGTGCCGGGTTTCCGGGTCCAGGCCTACCTCCTTGAGTGCCGCAATAATCGCTTGTTCCTGTGCTGCCTCAGTGCCCATCTTGTGGATTCGCAGGCCTTCGCCGACGATCTGACTCACGCACATCCGTGGGCTCAGGCTGCCGAAAGGGTCCTGGAACACCACCTGCATCTCCCGCCGCAGCGGTCGAACTTCACTCTGCGTCAGGCAGTCTAGCTGCTTGCCTTCAAAACGGATGGTGCCTTTGCTACCGATCAGCCGCAATATTGCCAGGCCGAGCGTCGATTTGCCGGAACCGCTTTCTCCCACAATCCCCAGGGTCTGGCCTTGGGGCAGGCTGAAATTGATGCCATCGACCGCTTTGATATGGTCCACGGTCTTTTTCAGAAAGCCTTTCTTGATCGGGAACCAGACTTTCAGGTCCTCGACCTGCAGCAATGGCGGGCCAATCACATTGGTCGCCGGCTTGCCGCTGGGCTCCGCTGCCAGCAGTTCCCGCGTGTACGGATGCTGCGGCGCGCGGAACAATTCTTCGCACGATGCCTGTTCGACGATGCAACCGCGCTGCATGACACATACGCGATGCGCAATTCTTCGTACAAGGTTCAAATCATGACTGATCAGTAACAACGCCATGCCCAGGCGGGCCTGCAATTCCTTGAGCAGTTCGAGAATTTTCAGTTGAACGGTCACGTCCAGCGCCGTGGTCGGTTCGTCGGCGATCAGCAGTTCCGGCTCATTGGCCAAGGCCATCGCGATCATTACCCGCTGGCGCTGGCCGCCGGACAATTCGTGGGGCAGGGCTTTGAGACGCTTCTCCGGTTCGGGGATGCCGACCATTTCCAGCAGTTCCAGCGTGCGTTTGGTCGCGACTTTGCCGGTCAGGCCTTTGTGGATGCCCAACACTTCGTTGATCTGCTTCTCGATCGAATGCAGCGGATTGAGCGAGGTCATCGGCTCTTGAAAGATCATCGCAATCCGGTTGCCGCGGATGTGGCGGATGGTTTTCTCTTTCAGGTCCAGCAGATTCCGGTCGGAATAAGTGATGGTTCCGGACGGGTGCCGGGCCAGCGGGTAGGGCAGCAGCCGCAGGATCGAGTGGGCGGTCACCGATTTGCCGGAGCCGCTTTCGCCCACCAGCGCCAGGGTTTCGCCGCGCTTGATGTCGAAGCTGACGCCTTCGACCACCCGCTGCACGCGTTCGCCGACGATAAATTCGACGGCCAGGTCGCGCACTTCGATCAGATTGTCCTGATTCATTTCACTTCCTCGGGTCGAAGGCATCGCGAGCGGACTCGCCGATGAACACCAGCAAACTCAACATCAGCGCCAGCACCGCAAACGCACTCATACCGAGCCACGGCGCTTGCAGATTGGATTTGCCCTGGGCCACCAGTTCCCCCAGGGACGGCGCGCCCGGCGGCAGGCCGAAGCCAAGGAAGTCCAGGGCGGTCAGCGTGCCGATGGCGCCGGTCAGGATGAACGGCATGAAGGTCATGGTCGAGACCATGGCGTTGGGCAGGATATGGCGGAACATGATCGCACCATTCTGCATGCCGAGCGCCCGGGCCGCGCGCACGTATTCCAGATTGCGACCGCGCAGGAACTCGGCGCGCACCACATCCACCAGGCTCATCCACGAGAACAGCAGCATGATCCCCAGCAGCCACCAGAAATTCGGCTGCACGAAACTGGCCAGAATGATCAGCAAATACAGCACCGGCAACCCGGACCAGATCTCCAGAAAACGCTGCCCGGCCAGATCGACCCAGCCGCCATAAAAGCCCTGCAAGGCCCCGGCGATCACGCCGATGATCGAGCTGAGAATGGTCAGCGTCAAAGCGAACAGCACCGAAATCCGGAAGCCATAAATCACTCGGGCCAGCACATCGCGGCCCTGATCGTCGGTGCCCAGCAGGTTATCGGCCGAGGGCGGCGCGGGGGCCGGGACTTTCAGGTCGTAGTTGATGCTTTGGTAGCTATAGGGAATCGGCGCCCACAAAACCCAAGCGTCTTTGGCCTTGAGCAGTTCGCGGATGTACGGGCTCTTGTAGTTGGCTTCCAGCGGGAATTCGCCGCCGAACGCGGTTTCCGGGTAGCGCTTGAGGGCCGGGAAGTACCAGGCGTTGTCGTAATGCACCACCAGCGGTTTGTCGTTGGCGATCAGTTCGGCACCGAGGCTTGCGCCGAACAAAATCAGGAATAGCCACAGCGACCACCAGCCACGCTTGTTGGCCTTGAACAGTTCGAAACGTCGGCGATTGAGAGGGGACAGGTTCATCTCAATGCTCCCGGCTTTCGAAGTCGATGCGCGGATCGACAAAGGTGTAAGTGAGATCGCCAATCAGCTTCACCACCAGCCCCAGCAGGGTAAAGATGAACAGCGTGCCGAAAACCACCGGGTAATCGCGGTTGATCGCTGCTTCAAAACTCATCAGGCCGAGGCCGTCGAGGGAGAAAATCACCTCCACCAGCAACGAGCCGGTGAAGAAGATCCCGATGAATGCCGAAGGGAAACCGGCGATCACCAGCAGCATGGCGTTGCGAAACACATGGCCGTACAACACGCGGTGGCGGGTCAGGCCCTTGGCCTTGGCGGTGACTACGTATTGCTTGTTGATTTCATCGAGGAAGCTGTTCTTGGTCAGCAGCGTCATGGTCGCGAAGTTGCCGATTACCAGTGCGGTCACCGGCAGTGCCAGGTGCCAGAAATAATCGAGGATCTTGCCGCTGGTGCTCAGTTCGTCGAAGTTGTTCGAAGTCAGGCCCCGTAGCGGGAACCAGTCAAAATAGCTGCCGCCGGCGAACACCACAATCAGCAGGATGGCGAACAGGAATGCCGGGATCGCGTAACCAACGATGATCGCCGAACTGGTCCAGACGTCGAAGTGGCTGCCGTGTCGCGTCGCCTTGGCGATCCCCAGCGGGATCGACACCAGGTACATGATCAGCGTGCTCCACAGCCCGAGGGAGATCGACACCGGCATCTTTTCCTTGATCAGGTCGATGACCTTGGCGTCACGGAAGAAGCTGTCGCCGAAATCCAGGGTGGCGTAGTTCTTGATCATGATCCACAAGCGTTCCGGCGCCGATTTGTCGAAGCCGTACATGTGCTCGATTTCCTTGACCAGCGCCGGGTCCAGGCCTTGGGCGCCGCGATAGGCGGAACCGGCCACCGACACTTCGGCACCGCCGCCGGCGATGCGACTGGTGGCGCCTTCGAAGCCTTCGAGCTTGGCAATCATCTGTTCCACCGGCCCACCGGGGGCGGCCTGGATGATCACGAAGTTGATCAGCAAAATGCCGAGCAGGGTCGGGATGATCAGCAGCAGTCGCCGAAAAATATACGCCAGCATCTGATTACTCCGTGCCCGCAGGGTCGGCTTGCAGTTTGGTTTCGACTTCTATCGGCACTGTCGCGTTGGGCTTGACCCACCAGGTATTGATGCCAATGTCATATTTGGGCGAAACCTTCGGGTGGCCGATGTGGTTCCAGTACGCCACGCGCCAGGTCTTGATGTGCCAGTTGGGGATCACGTAATAGCCCCATTGCAGCACCCGGTCCAGCGCCCGGGCATGGGCCACCAGGCTTTGGCGCGAATCGGCGTTGATCAGTTGCTCGACCAGTTGGTCCACCACCGGGTCTTTCAGGCCCATGGAGTTGCGGCTGCCCGGTTTGTCGGCTGCGTCGGTCATCCAGAACTCACGCTGCTCGTTACCCGGCGAGTTGGACTGCGGGAAGCTGCCGACAATCATGTCAAAGTCCCGGGAGCGCACGCGGTTGATGTATTGCGAGACGTCGACCCGACGGATCACCAGATCAATGCCCAAATCACTGAGGTTGCGCTTGAACGGCAGCAGTATCCGCTCGAACTCGGTCTGGGCCAGCAGGAACTCGATGGTCACCGGTTTGCCGGTGGCGTCGACCATTTTGTCGTCGACGATCCGCCAGCCGGCCTCTTGCAGCAGTTGATAGGCCTTGCGCTGCTGGGTGCGGATCATGCCGCTGGCGTCGGTTACCGGGTTCTGGAACGCTTCGCTGAACACTTGCTCGGGAAGCTTGCCACGGAATGGATCGAGGATTGCCAGTTGATCGGCATCCGGCAGGCCGGTGGCGGCCATTTCCGAGTTTTCGAAGTAACTGCGGGTGCGCGCGTAGGCGCCGTTGAACAGTTGCTTGTTGGTCCATTCGAAGTCCAGCAACAGGGTCAGTGCCTGACGCACGCGCACATCCTGAAACACCGGGCGGCGCAGGTTGAACACGAAGCCTTGCATGCCGGTGGGGTTGCCGTTGGCGATCTCTTCCTTGATCAGCCGACCTTCGGTCACCGCCGGAATGTTGTAGGCCTTGGCCCAGTTTTTTGCGGCCGATTCCAGCCAGTAGTCGAACTGACCGGCCTTGAGCGCTTCCAGCGCGACGGTGTTGTCGCGGTAATAGTCGGTGGTCAGTACGTCGAAGTTGTAGAAGCCGCGATTGACCGGCAGGTCCTTGCCCCAGTAATCCTTGACCCGCTCATAGCGCACCGAACGCCCGGCCTTCACTTCGCTGACTTTGTACGGGCCGCTGCCCAGCGGCAGTTCCAGGTTGCCCTTGGTGAAGTCGCGAGTGGCCCACCAATGCTTGGGCAGTACCGGCAGTTGCCCGAGGATCAGCGGCAATTCACGGTTGTTTTTGTGCTTGAACTTGAACAGCACTTTAAGCGGGTCTTCGACGACCACTTCTTCCACGTCACTGTAATAGACGCGGTAGAGCGGGGCGCCGTCCTTGGTCAGGGTCTGGAAGCTGAACACCACGTCTTCGGCACGTATCGGGTGACCGTCGTGGAAGCGTGCTTCGGGACGCAGGTAGAAGCGCACCCAGCTGTTGTCCGGGGCTTTTTCGATTTTGCCGGCGATCAGGCCGTATTCGGTAAACGGCTCATCCAGACCCTGTTTGGCCAGGGTGTCGTAGATCATGCTGATGTCGTCGGCCGGCACGCCTTTGTTGATGAACGGGTTGAGGCTGTCGAAGCCACCGAAGCCGGCCTGGCGGAAGATCCCGCCCTTGGGCGCGTCAGGGTTCACGTAATCGAAATGTTTGAAATTGGCCGGGTATTTCGGCGGCTCGTTGTACAGGGTCAGGGCATGTTGCGGGGCGGCGCAGGCCAGCCCGGCGAACAACAGACCGCTGGCCTGCAAGAGCAGGGCGCGTACGGGTTTCATCGATCTTTCTCCGAAGATTTCAGCCACCACGCGCTCAGGCCCAGGGTGTAGGGCGGCGTGGTGACGAAGGCGAACCGGTTGCGGTAGGCCAGGCGGTGATAATTGAGGTACCAGTTGGGAATGATGTAGTGCTGCCACAGCAGCACACGGTCGAGTGCCTTGCCGGCGGCGACTTGTGCATCGCGGGTTTGGGCAGCGAGCAGTTGTTCGAGCAAATGGTCGACCACCAGGTTGGCGATACCTGCGTAATTCTTGCTGCCCTTGACCCCGACCTGGCTGGAGTGGAAGTACTGCCATTGCTCCAGGCCCGGGCTGAGGGTCTGGTTGAGGGTCATCAGGATCATGTCGAAATCGAACTGATCGAGGCGCTGTTTGTACTGGGCGCGATCGACCGTGCGCAGCCGTGCATCGATGCCGATGCTGGCGAGGTTCTCGACGTAGGGCTGAAGGATGCGTTCCAGGTTCGGGTTGACCAGCAGGATCTCGAAGCGCAACGGTTGGCCGATGGTGTTCTGTAGCCGCTGACCGCTGAGCTTCCAGCCGGCCTCGGCGAGCAGCTCCAGGGCCTTGCGCATGGTTTCCCGCGGAATGCCGCGGCCTTCGGTCTGCGGCAGGCTGAACGGCTCGGTGAGCAGCTTGGCGGGCAACTGATCGCGATAGGGCTTGAGCAACAGCCATTCGTGACCGACCGGTAGCCCGGTGGCGGAGAACTCGCTGTTGGGGTAATAACTCATGGCGCGCTTGTAGGCACCGCTGAACAGCGTGCGGTTGGTCCACTCGAAGTCGAACATCAGCCCCAGCGCTTCGCGGACCTTGGCCTCGGCGAAGGCCGGTCGCCGGGTGTTCATGAACAGGCCTTGGCTCTGGGTCGGGATCTGATGCGCGATTTGCGCCTTGATCACCTCGCCACGGCGCACGGCCGGGAAGTTGTAACCGTTGGCCCAGTTCTTCGCCTGGTGTTCGATGTAGATGTCGAACTCACCGGCCTTGAACGCTTCGAAAGCCACGTCACTGTCACGGTAGAACTCGACTTCCATGCGATCGACGTTGTACTTGCCGCGATTGACCGGCAGGTCTTTGCCCCAGTAATCCTTGACCCGTTCGAAGACGATCTGCCGCCCGGGCGCTACCGAGGTGATGCGATATGGCCCGCTGCCCAATGGCGGCTCGAAGGTGGTGGCCTTGAAGTCGCGACCTTCCCAGTAATGCTGGGGCAACACCGGCAACTCGCCCAGGCGCAGGATCAGCAGCGGATTACCGGAGCGTTTGAAGACGAAACGGATGCGCCGCGGGTTGAGGATATCCACCCGCGACACTTCCTGAAGATTGGTGCGGTATTGCGGATGACCTTCCTTGAGCAGCAGACGGTAAGAGAACGCCACGTCGTAAGCGGTGATCGGCGTGCCATCGTGGAAACGCGCTTCGGGGCGCAGGTTGAACACCACCCAGCTGCGGTCTTCGCTGTATTCCACCGATTGGGCAATCAGGCCATAACTGGAGGTCGGCTCATCGCCGGACGGCGCGTATTGGCCGGTGCCGACCATCAGCGGTTCATTGAGTTCGTTGATGCCGTATTGCAGGAAGTTGCCGGTGGAAACCGGGCTCGAGCCCTTGAATGTGTAAGGGTTGAGCGTATCGAAGGTGCCAAACGCCATCACCCGCAACGTACCGCCCTTGGGCGCTTGCGGGTTGACCCAGTCGAAGTGGGTAAATCTGGCCGGGTACTTGAGCGTGCCGAACTGCGCATAACCATGGCTTTCGCTGATCGTCGCGCTTGCGGGGGAGCTCAAGGCCAGGCTGATCAGGAGCAGGAGGAGGGGACGCTTCAAGTCAGAGATCCGATCCAGGCGGCTTGGGCTTTGTGGGCCGTACAGTAACAGCTTGTATCGACAGGAAAAAGACGGGGGCTGAAAGCGATGTCCAGGCATAAAAAAAGATCGCAGCCTGCGGCAGCTCCTACATCGATCATGTACACCCGCGATTGATTGGATGTACGCATTCTGTAGGAGCTGCCGAAGGCTGCGATCTTTTCAGCAGCACACAATTTTAATTCGGCGAAGCAACCGTCAGCATCTGCCCCGGCTTCAGCGCCTGGCCAACTCGAGGGTTCCAGCGCTTGAGGTGCTGCATTTCAACGTTGAAACGTTTGGCGACCATGTACAGCGAATCGCCTTGCTTGACCTTGTATTGGGTCTGTTGCGTCTTGTTTGTAACCTTGCCGTTCGCCTTGCTGTTCGCCGCGACCACGGTGTTGACGCGCCCGGATTTGCGCTTGGTGGTGTCCTGCATCACCAAAGTCTGGCCGACCTTGAGGTTCTTGCCAGTCAGTTTGTTCCAGCGTTGCAGGTCCTTGATGTCGACCTTGTTGGCCTTGGCAATGGTGCCCAGATTGTCGCCGCGTTTGACTCGATAGGCGCGCTTGAGGCTGGCGATTTCGCTCTCGTCTGCCCCTTCGAACACTGGCTTGAGCGATCGCTGGCTGATCAGCTCGTCAGGACGCATGGTCGACAGGCTGGCGGTCAGCAGTTGCGCCTTGGACGTTGGCACCAGCAGATGCTGGGGGCCGTCAATGGTGGTGCGCTGCTTGAAGGCCGGGTTGAGCTGGAACAGTTCGTCTTCGTCGATGTTGGCCACCGCGGCAACCTTGGACAGGTCCATGCGCTGGTTGATTTCGACGACCTGGAAGTACGGTTCGTTGGCAATCGGGTTGAGGTTCACGCCATAGGCTTCGGGCGCCAGGACCACTTGCGACAACGCCAGAAGCTTCGGCACATAGGCCTGGGTTTCTGCGGGTAGCGGCAGGTTCCAGTAGTCGGTCGGCAGGCCGAGTCGTTCGTTGCGCTCGATGGCCCGGCTGACCGTACCTTCGCCAGCGTTGTAGGCCGCCAGGGCCAGCAGCCAGTCGCCGTTGAACATGTCGTGCAGGCGGGTCAGGTAATCCATCGCCGCGGTGGTCGAGGCGGTGATGTCGCGACGGCCATCGTAGAAGCGGGTCTGACGCAGGTTGAAGTAACGCCCGGTGGAAGGAATGAATTGCCAAAGACCCACCGCGTTGGCCCGGGAATAGGCCATTGGGTTGTAGGCGCTTTCAATCACCGGCAACAGCGCCAGTTCCAGCGGCATGTTGCGTTCTTCAAGGCGTTCGACGATGTAGTGAATGTAGAGGCTGCCGCGTTCGCCGGCGTTTTCGAGGAAGGACGGATTACTGGCGAACCACAGGCGCTGTTGCTCGATGCGCGGGTTGACCCCCAGGTTGTCCTGCAACTGGAAGCCTTGGCGCATGCGCTCCCAGACGTCCTGTGGAATTTGCGGTGTTGGTTTCTCGCTGAGCCAGATGGGTTTTTGCTTGGCTCGAGCGGCGATATTCGGAGTGTGTGTCGCTTCGGTCTGCGGCACATGGCTGGAACAGCCCGCCAAAGTGGCGGACACAGCCACCGCGATGGCTTGAGCCAAGCGGGTCAATGCGTCTGAATTGATGGCTTTACGAATAGGTGACGACATTGGCTGGAAGTAAGTTCCGGGCAAAAATGTCGGGCGATTCTAGAAAGCGCACCCCCTGCGGTCAACCATTCAGAATTTTTGTATCATCAAGCAGCCTCCCTAGAACGTATCTTTCCACGCTCGAAGAGCAGCAAAAACCGCACTCGGAGCCCGGTTATCAGTACCATTCCGTTCGTCCACTTTTTCTTTAACGGATGTTTCTCCGGTACGCAAAAACGGATTAGTGAGCTTTTCCAGTGCCAGCGTCGAAGGCAACGTCATTATTTCGGCGTCGCGTTGCCGGGTGACTTTGGCCAGTCGTTCGAGGGTATCGGGGTTGTTCGGTTCGACTGCTGCGGCGAACTTCAGATTGCTCAGGGTGTACTCGTGAGTGCAGTAGACCAGCGTGTCTTCGGGCAGCGCTGCGAGGCGGCTCAGCGAGTGATGCATTTGCTCGGGCGTGCCTTCGAATAACCGTCCGCAACCGGCGGCGAACAGGGTGTCGCCGCAAAACAAATGGCCCTGATGATAAAAGGCAATGTGCCCAAGGGTATGGCCCGGTACCTGGATGACGTCGAAGTCCCAGCCCAGCACGCTGATGCGGTCATTATCCTTGAGCGCCACGTCCCGCGCCGGGATGCTTTCGCTGGCCGGGCCGTAGACTGTCGCGTCTGTCGCTTTTTTCAGCCGCTCGACGCCGCCGACATGGTCATGATGGTGATGAGTGATCAAAATATCGCTTAACACCCAACCCGGGTGCGCCGCGAGCCAGGCTTGTACTGGCGCGGCATCGCCCGGGTCGACCACGGCGCAGCGCTGGGTGCTGTGGTCTTGTAACAACCAGATGTAGTTGTCGGTGAAGGCGGGCAGGGCACTGATCTGTATCATCGTCGGATTCGCCAAGCGGAAAACATTGGCGCATCTTAGAACTTCCTGGCGCGTTGGAGAATGCAATGACCGATAAAGCGTTCGCTCAGGCCGATCCTGAGTGGCTGACATTGATCAGCGCGGCCCGTGAATGGCTGTCCGGGCCCATCGGGCAATTTCTGCTGGACGAAGAACGACGCATGCTCGAAGACGAGTTGGGGCGCTTCTTCGGCGGCTACCTGGTGCATTACGGCCCTTCGGCGCAGACACCGCCGTCGGCGCCGCAGGTCCAGCGCAATGTGCGGCTCGGTGCGCCGTTGCCGGGGGTCGAGATCGTCTGCGAAGAGCAGGCCTGGCCTTTGAGCGAGCACGCCGCCGATGTGGTGGTGTTGCAGCACGGGCTGGATTTCTGCCTGTCGCCCCACGGTTTGCTGCGCGAAGCGGCGAGCAGTGTTCGGCCTGGCGGGCATCTGCTGATTGTCGGAATCAACCCCTGGAGCAGCTGGGGCCTGCGTCATGTGTTCGCCCATGACGCCTTGCGCAAGGCCCGCTGCATTTCGCCGTCGCGGGTTGCTGACTGGCTGAACCTGCTGGGCTTCGCGCTGGAGAAACGCCGCTTCGGGTGCTATCGTCCGCCGCTTGCGTCGCCTGCCTGGCAAGCCCGTCTGGCCGGTTGGGAGCGCAAGGCCGGTGACTGGCAATTGTCGGGTGGTGGCTTCTATTTATTGGTCGCGCGCAAGATCGTGGTAGGCCTGCGGCCGGTGCGTCAGGAACGGCGCGAACCGATGGGCAAGCTGATTCCATTGCCGATGGCCAAGGTCAACCGTCGTCACCTCGAACCGTAGTACACATTTTATTTTCCCGGCCGGGTTCGCCCCGGCCTTGGGCATCGTCGGTCACCGATCGGCGAGCCACCGCATTTTCTGGATAGATTGGCATGAGCGATAGCGTAGAACTCTTCACCGATGGCGCCTGTAAGGGCAACCCTGGCCCGGGCGGCTGGGGTGCGTTGCTGGTATGCAAGGGCGTTGAAAAAGAACTCTGGGGCGGCGAAGCCAACACCACCAACAACCGCATGGAGTTGATGGGCGCGATCCGTGGCCTGGAAGAACTCAAACGCTCCTGCGATGTGCTGCTGGTGACCGACTCCCAGTACGTGATGAAAGGCATCAACGAGTGGATGGCCAACTGGAAGAAACGCGGCTGGAAAACCGCGGCCAAGGAACCGGTAAAAAACGCCGATCTGTGGAAGCTGCTCGACGAACAGGTCAACCGCCACAACGTCACCTGGAAATGGGTACGCGGGCACATCGGCCATCACGGCAACGAACGGGCTGACCAACTGGCCAACCGTGGCGTTGATGAAGTGCGTGGGTACAAGCAGGCCTAAAGCCGCGCGATCCCCCCGTAGGAGCTGCCGGAGGCTGCGATCTTTTGATCTTGATCTTCAGCGGCTCCGAAAAAAACAAGATCAAAAGATCGCAGCCTTCGGCAGCTCCTACAGGGACCGTGTTCACAGTACCAAGGTCGTGGTAGCCGGTTGTCTGGCGGCGCGCTGGATCCCGCGAGCGTGTTAACATCGCCGCTTTTGCACGATTGACCCGTTGAGAGCTGAGCACTGATGGCCACCAGATCCGTTGTACTCGATACCGAAACCACCGGCATGCCGGTGACCGACGGCCACCGGATTATCGAAATCGGTTGTGTCGAGTTGATCGGTCGGCGCCTGACCGGCCGGCATTTCCACGTTTACCTGCAACCGGATCGCGAAAGTGACGAAGGCGCCATCGGCGTCCACGGCATCACTAACGAATTCCTGGTGGGCAAGCCGCGTTTCACTGAAGTGGCCGATGAGTTCTTCGAGTTCATCAAGGGCGCGCAGCTGATCATCCATAACGCGGCGTTCGACGTTGGCTTCATCAACAACGAATTCGCCCTGATGGGCCACCACGAACGCGCGGACATCACGCAACACTGCTCGATCCTCGACACCCTGATGATGGCCCGGGAACGTCACCCGGGGCAGCGCAACAGCCTCGACGCCTTGTGCAAACGCTATGGCGTCGACAACTCCGGTCGTGAGCTGCACGGCGCGTTGCTCGACTCCGAGATTCTCGCCGACGTTTACCTGACAATGACCGGCGGCCAGACCAGCCTGTCGCTGGCCGGTAATGCGTCCGATGGCAATGGTTCAGGTGAAGGCGCGGACAACTCCGCCACCGAAATCCGTCGTCTGCCGGCCGATCGTCAGCCGATCCGGATCATCCGTGCCAGTGAAGAAGATCTGGCCCAGCACATTGCGCGCCTTGAAGCCATCGCCAAATCCGCCGGCGCTCCGTCGCTGTGGCAGCAATTGGCTGAGGCCAAGGCCCAGGCCTAAAGGCCTTAAAAGATCGCAGCCTTCGGCAGCTCCTACGCCAACCGTGTCGAGCATCAAATCAACGGTGGCCCCGATCCTGTAGGAGCTGCCGCAGGCTGCGATCTTTTGATCTTCGCAAACGCAACCAATGCCCCACTTCAGGGCATCCCGCTCGCCACATGCGCTCCAACCCTCTACCCTGAGGTTATTGGCAGGCCACGGTCTGCCGCCTCAGGACACCGAGCCCCATGTATAAAGATTTGAAATTCCCGGTCCTGATCGTCCACCGCGACATCAAAGCCGACACCGTTGCCGGTGATCGTGTGCGTGGCATCGCCCGGGAGCTGGAGCAGGAAGGCTTCAGCATCGTCTCGGCGGTCGATTACAACGAAGGGCGTCTGGTCGCCTCGACTCATCACGGCCTCTCCTGCATGTTGATTGCCGCCGAAGACGCCAGCACCAATGCTCATCTTCTGCATAACATGGCCGAGCTGATCCGCCTGGCACGGGTTCGGGCGCCGGACCTGCCGATCTTTGCCCTGGGCGAACAGGTCACCCTGGAAAATGCCCCGGCCGACGCCATGGCCGAGCTCAATCAGTTGCGCGGCATTCTTTATTTGTTCGAAGACACCGTGCCCTTCCTCGCCCGTCAGGTCGCTCGCGCGGCGCGCAAATATCTGGACGGTCTGTTGCCACCGTTCTTCAAGGCGCTGGTGCAGCACACCGCTGACTCCAATTATTCCTGGCATACCCCCGGCCATGGCGGCGGCGTGGCGTATCACAAGAGCCCGGTGGGGCAGGCGTTTCACCAATTCTTCGGGGAAAACACCCTGCGTTCGGATTTGTCGGTATCGGTGCCCGAGCTCGGTTCGCTGCTCGATCACACCGGCCCTCTGGCCGAGGCGGAAGCGAGAGCCGCGCGCAATTTCGGCGCCGATCACACCTTTTTCGTGATCAATGGCACCTCGACCGCCAACAAGATCGTCTGGCATTCCATGGTGGCCCGCGATGACCTGGTGCTGGTGGATCGCAACTGCCACAAGTCGGTGTTGCACTCGATCATCATGACCGGCGCGATTCCGCTGTACCTGTGCCCGGAGCGCAATGAGCTGGGGATTATCGGCCCGATTCCGTTGAGCGAATTCAGCCGCGAATCGATCCAGGCCAAGATCGACGCCAGCCCGCTGACCCAGGGCCGCGAACCCAAGGTCAAGTTGGCGGTGGTGACCAACTCGACTTACGACGGCTTGTGCTACAACGCCGAGCTGATCAAGCAGAGCCTGGGCAACAGCGTCGAGGTGTTGCATTTCGATGAGGCCTGGTACGCCTACGCGGCATTCCACGAGTTCTTCGCCGGCCGTTACGGTATGGGCACCTCTCGCAGCGAAGACAGCCCGCTGGTGTTCACTACGCACTCTACGCACAAGTTACTGGCGGCGTTCAGTCAGGCGTCGATGATTCACGTTCAGGACGGCGGTGCGCGGCAGCTGGATCGCGACCGTTTCAACGAAGCATTCATGATGCATATCTCGACCTCGCCGCAGTACAGCATCATTGCTTCGCTGGACGTGGCCTCGGCGATGATGGAAGGGCCGGCCGGGCGTTCGCTGTTGCAGGAAATGTTCGACGAGGCCCTGAGTTTTCGCCGGGCCCTGGCCAATCTGCGTCAGCACATCGCCGCTGATGATTGGTGGTTTTCCATCTGGCAACCACCCTCGGCCGAAGGTATCGAGCAGGTGGTCACCGAAGACTGGCTGCTGCAACCCGACGCCGATTGGCATGGCTTTGGCGGCGTGACCGACGACTATGTGCTGCTCGATCCGATCAAGGTCACGCTGGTGATGCCGGGTTTGACGGCAGGCGGTGCCCTGAGTGCGCGGGGGATTCCGGCGGCGGTGGTCAGCAAATTCCTCTGGGAGCGTGGGCTGGTCGTGGAAAAGACCGGGCTGTATTCGTTCCTGGTGCTGTTCTCCATGGGCATCACCAAGGGCAAGTGGAGCACGCTGCTGACCGAATTACTGGAGTTCAAGCGCAGTTACGACGCCAACGTCAGCCTGGCAAGTTGTTTGCCGTGCGTGGCGCAACACAATATTGCCCGTTATCAAGGCATGGGTTTGCGTGATCTGTGTGATCAATTGCACGCCTGTTATCGCAGCAACGCCACGGCCAAACACCTCAAACGCATGTACACCGTACTGCCGGAAGTCGCGATGAAGCCGGCGGACGCCTATGATCAATTGGTACGCGGGGAGGTTGAGGCTGTTTCGATCGATGCTCTGGACGGGCGGATCGCAGCGGTAATGCTGGTGCCATACCCGCCGGGGATTCCGTTGATCATGCCCGGCGAGCGTTTCACCGAGTCGACCCGTTCGATCATCGATTACCTGAAGTTTGCCCGTACGTTCGACAGCAGCTTCCCCGGATTTGTCGCCGATGTGCATGGCTTGCAACACGAAGACGAGGGCAATGGACGGCACTACACCGTCGATTGCATCAAGGAATGAGGACCTTTCCGAGTATGCAACCAGTCATGAATCCCAAATACCCAGGCCTCTCGGTGCGTGTCGCCGATGAGGGGTTTGCGGCTTATATCTGGGGCAGTGATTTCAGTTTTGAAGTCGCCGCCTATGGTGCCGCGCAAATCGGTAAGCCGGTGCTGCAGTGGCCGGTGACACCAATCACCCCGTATCGCAAGTGTTATGGCATCGATCCCGAGGAATTCAGCAGTTTTCGCGATGCCGCTGACAGCGAGATTTTCATGGCCTATCTGGATGACGAGCCGGTGGGTCATTTAGTGGTCAGTACCAACTGGAACGGCTTCGCCCATATCGATGAATTGGCGGTGCATGCGCCGGCGCGCCGTCATGGCGTGGCCAAGGCGCTGCTGGACGTGGCGCAGTTCTGGAGCCGCAAGAAAAAACTGCCGGGCATTATGCTGGAAACCCAGAACAACAACCTGGGGGCCTGCCGACTTTATGAGCGTTGCGGTTACACGGTCGGCGGGATCGATCATCTGCGCTACCGCGGGATCGATCCGAACACCGCTGAGGTGGCGCTGTTCTGGTATCGCCTGTTCGATAATCCGCTGGAAAACCCGCTCAGCTCGCCAACATCGCCACGGCTTGTTCCGTGACGATGTCCAGCAACGCCTGAACCGCCGAAGAGGGCTCGGCGGTCTTGAGGCTCAAGGCATACACGCTGATCGGCACGGCAGGCGCCAGGGGGCAGGTATCGAGCCCAGCCGATTTGGCGCCGAGGGCGGTGAATGGGTCGACGATTGCCAGGCCTTCACCGGCCTCGACCATGCTGCGCATCATTTGATGAGTCTGGACCCGGGTCTGGATGACCGGGGCAGGGCGCAGCGCATGCAGCTTGTTGTCCAGCGCCGGGCTTAACGGATCGTGACCTTCCAGGCCGACCATCGACTGGCCGGCCAGGTCCTGCAGCGAGATGTACTTCTGTTTCGGTTGCAGCCAGCCATGGGGCGCCAGCAGCTGGAGCTTGCCTTGAGCGATGACCTGGCAATGGATATCGGCGTGGTCCGGGTCATGCAGGCTCAGGCCCAAATCGCTTTCACGCAGCAGCAGGCTTCTGACAATCTCGCGGGTCGGCTGGCTCAGGAGGGTGCAAGGTGCGTCGGGGAGGCGTCGGCGCAGGGCCGCGATGCTGTGTGGCAACAGGTGTTGTGCCAACGGCGGGGTGCAGATGATTCGCAGGGGCGGGGCCAAATATTGCTTGAGGCTGCTGGCCAGTCGCTGGACCGGCTCGAGGGCTTCGTAGACGTGGGCGATCTCGACCTGCAACTCCCGCGCCTCGCGCGTGGCTTGCAGGCGACCACGCACGCTGGCAAACAGCATGAAACCCAACTGATCCTCGGCATCACGCAGGGTGCGTTCAACCTCGGCCACCGGCAACTGCAGCCATTCGGCGGCGGTGCCCAGGTGACCGGTCTGCAGGAGCGCCTGGATCACTTCGATATGACGTAAACGCATGCGTGAAGTCCATGTTCAGCAGGTGAGGGAGTCAGTCACTGAATCCTAACTCAAGTGCGCGCATATGACTTCTGCTCATAACAGCGGGTTATGAGGCCACGTTCGTTTCAGGTTCGCGAGTGAGGGTGACGCCTGATTGCACCAGCACAAATTCGTTATCGTCGAGTTTGTTGACCCGGTCGCCAATGGCCAGCTTATAGGTGGTGACAGGCTCCGAGCCGGCGAGGCCGTCGTGCGACGGGGTGGATTCCTGGAACTCATGCACGGAATAAACGCGGCCTTCCGCGTCTCTTGCATGGAACTGACCGACGAGTACTGCTGCCATCTGCTTAGAACCTCTGGAGATAAATCACTCAATTTGCGGTTCTGTAGACCGTGGTTGGGCGAGGTAAGTTTTCCTACAGGAAAAAAATAGTCAGGGGCGGCGTTTTTCCGTCGCCCACTGGTTGAATCGTCATTTGATCATCTATAACTAGAAGCTCTTCCCATCGGACAGTCGAGAATCTTCCATGAGCAACGTCTACGAGATCGCCGTTCTGGTCGGCAGCCTGAGAAAAGCGTCGATCAACCGTAAGGTCGCACTGGCGCTGGCCGAGCTGGCGCCTGCCAATCTGAAGCTGAATATCGTCGAAATCGGCGATTTGCCGCTCTACAACGAAGACATCGATGGCGAGTCACCGCCGGCAGCCTACAGCACTTTCCGACAACAGGTGAGCTCATCCGACGCGGTGCTGTTCGTAACCCCGGAATATAACCGTTCGGTGCCGGCGCCGTTGAAGAATGCGATCGACGTGGGTTCGCGCCCCTACGGCAAGAGCGCCTGGAACGGTAAGCCGGGTGCGGTGATCAGCGTTTCACCAGGCGCCGTCGGCGGATTTGGGGCCAACCACAATATTCGCCAGTCCATGGTGTTTCTCAATGTGCCGTGTATGCAACAGCCTGAAGCCTATCTGGGCGGCGCCGGTTCAGCATTCGACGAGGCGGGCAAGTTGTCTGAGTCGGTGAGGCCGTTCTTGCAGAAATTCATCGATGCGTATGCGCTGTGGGTTGAGCAGCATAAAAAGCAGTGACCCGTTTACGTGGCGCTGATTAATTCTTGTGGCCAGCCACAATCCTTGTGGGAGCGGGCTTGCTCGCGAAGACGGCAGCACAGTCAACATTGATATCGACTGACCCACCGCTTTCGCGAGCAAGCCCGCTCCCACATTGGATCTCCTTATGGCGAAGGTCCTTGTAGGAGCGAGGCTTGCCCGCGAAGACGCCCATCCATTCACCACAAAAACTCAACCATTACCCGGCACATTCGGCCAAAGATCAGACACCAGAAACAGCCGCTCGGCTTCTTCCCAATCGCCTTCGCCGTTCTCTGTCAGCCGCACCATCAATTGCGCCGGTGCCAGCGGGTCCAGATCGCTCAGCCATGCACTCAGTTGTTCAGCGTTCCAGGTCTGCTCTTCGGGATAGTGCGCCGGCGCCAGCCAGGCATGGCGGGGCAGGGGTTGCCAGCGACCGAATGGGCGCTGCAGGACAAAGTCCGCCCAATCCTTCTGATGCAGCCAGCTACCACGCAAATGCTGAGGGTGCGCGCCGCTGGGTGATTCGGCCTGCCCCGGCCACGGATAGAGCAGATAGCCGCCCAGCCACAGATGCGCGCTGAACTGCTGGATATCCAGCGACGCCAGCACTGCACGGCTCTCCGCCCGCGCGGAAATCGGTAATTGATGCTGGCTCAGGTGCTTCAGTTTACGGTCGAGCCGATCATGACAACCCGGTCCGAGCCACTGCGCGGTGTCGTGGCCGTCACCGTTCTGTGGCCCAAGGTAGAGCTTGATCGCCAGTTCCAGGTGATGCACGCCATCGCGATCACGCAGCAGCATGTCCAGTTCACCCAAGGTGTGGCCTTCACGGCGGATCGGCATGTTGGCGGCAATCAGTTCGATACCCGGCGCGTGTCGCACGGCGTATTGCCACAGCCGCTCGTAGTACAGACCCAGGCGCCGGGTTCTGGCCTGGGCCAGCCAGTGCAGCAAGTCGTAGCTGTCGCGATCCAGTTGCCTGAGCCAGTGTTCCAGGCGCTCCGGTGCCTGCACCCAGTCGCTGCCCGCCAGCGGATGACGCTGTGGCCACGGGGTGACGCTGAGCATCGGCGGTGCGAGGATGACCCAAGCCAGGTCGCGCACTTCAGGGTGGCGCAACTGGTGAGGTAACTGGAGCAAATCTGGAAATAGGATCATCTTGCGAGCATAGCCCGAAACGCGAGCGCACCGTCGTGGCTGAAAGGGTTTTGTCTACGCCGCGCTTTCGCCCATAATCGTGTTTTTCGCCGTCGCAGGCCCTCTGCGTCCCAATAGGAGCCCCATGGAGCAATTTCGTAATATCGGCATCATCGGTCGCCTGGGCAGTTCTCAGGTGCTGGATACCGTCCGCCGACTGAAACGGTTTCTGCTCGATCGTCACCTGCACGTGATCCTCGAAGACACCATCGCCGAAGTCCTGCCGGGTCATGGCCTGCAAACTTCGTCGCGCAAGATGCTCGGTGAAGTGTGTGACATGGTGATTGTGGTCGGTGGTGACGGCAGCCTGCTGGGCGCCGCCCGTGCCTTGGCCAAGCACAATATTCCGGTGCTCGGCATCAACCGGGGCAGCCTGGGATTCCTGACCGATATTCGTCCCGATGAACTGGAAGTCAAGGTCGCCGAAGTGCTCGACGGCCACTACCTGGTGGAAAACCGCTTCCTGCTGCAAGCTGAAGTCCGTCGCCATGCCGAGGCCATCGGCCAGGGCGATGCGCTGAACGACGTGGTGCTGCACCCCGGCAAATCGACGCGGATGATCGAGTTCGAGTTGTACATCGACGGCCAGTTCGTCTGCAGCCAGAAGGCCGACGGCCTGATCGTCGCCACGCCGACCGGTTCGACCGCTTATGCACTGTCTGCGGGCGGCCCGATCATGCATCCCAAGCTCGACGCTATTGTGATTGTGCCGATGTACCCCCATACCTTGTCAGGCAGGCCGATCGTGGTCGATGGCAATAGTGAGCTGAAAATCGTCGTGTCCAAAGATATGCAGATTTACCCGCAAGTCTCCTGTGACGGGCAGAATCACTTCACCTGCGCGCCCGGTGACACCATCACCATCAGCAAGAAAGCGCAGAAGCTGCGGCTGATTCATCCGCTGGACCACAACTACTATGAAGTCTGCCGGACCAAACTTGGCTGGGGCAGCAAGTTGGGTGGTGGAGGCGACTGATGCTCGATCCCGCGCGTAGCTACGACCTGATCGGTGACGTGCACGGTTGCGCTCTGACCCTTGAGCACTTGCTCGACCGGCTCGGTTACCACAAACAGGCTGGCGTCTGGCGGCATCCGTCGCGCATGGCGGTGTTCCTCGGCGACATCATCGACCGCGGCCCGCGGATTCGCGAGGCGCTGCACATCGTCCACGACATGGTCGAGGCCGGCCAGGCGCTGTGCATCATGGGCAACCATGAATTCAACGCCCTCGGCTGGAGCACGCCGGCGCCGCCGGGCAGTGGCCAGCAGTTCGTGCGTGAACATACGCCACGCCACGCGCGCCTGCTTCAGGAAACCCTGACCCAGTTCGAAGATCATCCCGCGGAATGGCATGACTTCCTGCAATGGTTCTATAAGCTGCCATTGTTCGTCGATGCCGGGCGTTTCCGCGTGGTGCATGCCTGTTGGGACGCCGGCCTGATCGAGCCGTTGCGCGGATTGTTCCCCGACGGTTGCATCGATGAGCACTTCCTCCAGGCCTCCGCGGTGCCAGGCAGTTTTGCCTGCACCGTGTTCGATCGCCTGTTGCGCGGCACCGACATGCGCTTGCCCCACGGGTTGACCATGACCAGCGGCGACGGCCTGACGCGCTCGTTTTTCCGCACCAAGTTCTGGGAAGACGACCCGCAAACCTACGGAGACATCGTGTTCCAGCCCGACGCCCTGCCTGAGCCGGTGGCCCGCACGCCGCTGTCGTCCAGCGAAAAAGACAACTTGCTGCGCTACGGCGTCGATGAGCCGCTGTTGTTCGTCGGTCACTACTGGCGCAGCGGCAAACCGGCGCCGATCCGCCCGAACCTGGCGTGTCTGGATTACAGTGCGGTGCTCTACGGCAAACTGGTCGCTTATCGTCTGGATCAGGAAACCCGTCTCGACCCGCATAAATTTGTCTGGGTCGATGTCGAGCGCCCGGAGGTGTTGCGATGACGGCGGTGGCGGTATTGCGTCTGCCTCTGGCGGTGGATTTGAGCGGGTTCGTCAAACTGCTGCAGCGCATGCAAGTGCCCCATCGGGTCAGCGAAGAGGCGGGCGAGCAAGTGCTGTGGGTGCCGGCCAACATCAGCGAAGATGTGCGCTCATTGTACGAACGCTTTCCGGCGGGCGACCCCGATCAGCAACTGGATATCCCGATCACGCAGACGCGGCAGCGTCCAGGCTTCGTCGAGCAATTGCGCCACAGCAAGGCTACGGCGTTGGTGCTGCTGTTGACCCTGATCGTCGCGATGGTGACGCTGCTTGGCGAGAATCTCGAAACGATACGCTGGCTGACGTTCCTCGATTTCCGCGTGGTCGGCGAGTACATCCATTTCACGCCATTGGTCGACAGCTTGGCGGCGGGGCAGTGGTGGCGTCTGGTGACGCCGATGCTGATCCACTTCGGCATCCTGCACCTGGCCATGAACGGCATGTGGTACTGGGAACTGGGGCGGCGTATCGAGTCGCGTCAGGGCAGCATCAACCTGATCGGCCTGACGCTGCTGTTCAGCCTGGTGTCCAACTATACCCAATACCTTTTCAGCGGCCCGAGCCTGTTTGGCGGGTTGTCCGGGGTGCTGTACGGCCTGCTCGGGCATTGCTGGATCTTTCAGATCCTGTCGCCGAACCCGGCGTATCGCCTGCCTCGAGGGGTGTTGGTGATGATGCTGGTGTGGTTGCTGGTGTGTCTGTCGGGGCTGGTCTCGATGATCGGCTTCGGCCAGATTGCCAACGCGGCCCACGTCAGCGGGTTACTCATCGGATGCTTCACCGGTTTGTTGGGCGGTTTGTACAACCGCCGTAAACTGACCTCCAAATAAGCTATGTGATTAAAGAGCGCGGAGCCCTTGATGTCCTCTTTTAACGAAATGATCAAAAACATCACCCCGGATATCTACCAGAGCCTGAAACTGGCGGTGGAAATCGGCAAATGGTCCGACGGTGGCAAACTCACCGCCGAGCAGCGTGAACTGTCTCTGCAAGCGATGATCGCCTGGGAAATCCAGAACCTGCCCGAGGAAGAGCGCACCGGCTACATGGGCCCGCAGGAATGCGAGTCGAAGTCGATCGAAGTGCCAAACATTCTGTTCAAATCGGATGCCATCCATTGATCGAGATTGGCCGTGGTGCAATCAGCAAAATGTCGGCGCGCCTTGACGGGCCGAACGTTCAGTACGCTTTTCGTCTGGGCGACGCCGAGGTACCGGTCAATCCGTTGATCGGCAGCACGGTGCGCCTGGAATACCTGGGGGCGATCCACTGCACCCATTGCGGACGCAAGACCAAAACCAGTTTCAGCCAGGGTTACTGCTACCCGTGCATGACCAAACTGGCCCAGTGCGACATTTGCATCATGAGCCCGGAACGTTGCCACTACGATGCCGGCACCTGCCGTGAGCCTGCGTGGGGCGAAAAGTTCTGCATGACCGATCACGTGGTGTATCTGGCCAATTCGTCAGGGGTGAAGGTCGGTATAACCCGCGCCACGCAGCTGCCCACTCGTTGGCTCGATCAGGGCGCCAGCCAGGCCTTGCCGATCATGCGCGTCGCGACCCGCCAGCAGTCGGGCTTCGTCGAAGACCTGTTCCGCAGCCAGGTAGCTGACAAGACCAACTGGCGTGCTTTACTCAAGGGCGATGCGGTGTCGGTGGATCTGTCGCAGGTTCGCGATCAGCTGTTCGAGAGCTGCGCCGAAGGCCTGCAAACATTGCAGGAACGATTTGGCCTGCAAGCAATCCAGACCATTACCGATGTCGAGCCGCTCGAGATCCGCTATCCGGTCGAGCAATACCCGGCCAAAATTGTCAGCTTCAACCTGGACAAGAACCCGATTGCCGAAGGCACGCTGCTGGGGATCAAGGGCCAGTACCTGATTTTCGACACCGGCGTGATCAATATTCGTAAATACACGGCCTACCAGCTCGCCGTGCATCAGTAAGGATTCCAGTATGCGCACCGAACAACCGAAGATGATCTACCTGAAGGACTATCAGGCGCCTGAGTACCTGATCGACGAGACGCACCTGACCTTCGAGTTGTTCGAGGACCACAGCCTGGTCCATGCGCAACTGGTGATGCGCCGCAATCCTGAACGTGGCCCGGGCCTGCCGCCGCTGGTGCTGGACGGTCAGCAACTCGAGCTGCTGTCGGTGACATTGGCCGATCGCGAACTGAGCGCCGCCGACTACCAACTGACCGAGAACCATTTGACCCTGCAACCGACCGAAACAAGCTTTACGGTCGACACCAGCGTCAAAATCCACCCGGAAACCAACACCGCCCTGGAAGGCCTGTACAAATCCGGCACCATGTTCTGCACCCAGTGCGAGGCCGAAGGTTTCCGCAAGATCACCTATTACCTCGACCGCCCGGACGTGATGAGCACGTTCACCACCACGGTGGTCGCCGAGCAGCACAGCTATCCGGTGCTGCTGTCCAACGGCAACCCGATTGCCTCAGGTCCGGGCGAAGACGGCCGGCACTGGGCGACCTGGGAAGACCCGTTCAAGAAACCGGCCTACCTGTTTGCGCTGGTGGCCGGTGACCTGTGGTGCGTCGAAGACACCTTCACCACCATGACCGAGCGCTCCGTGGCGCTGCGCATCTATGTCGAGCCGGAAAACATCGACAAGTGCCAGCACGCCATGAACAGCCTGAAGAAGTCGATGCGCTGGGACGAAGAGGTTTACGGTCGCGAGTACGACCTGGACATCTTCATGATCGTCGCGGTCAACGACTTCAACATGGGCGCCATGGAGAACAAGGGCCTCAACATCTTCAACTCCAGCGCCGTACTGGCCCGCGCCGAAACCGCTACCGACGCCGCGCACCAACGGGTGGAAGCGATCGTTGCCCACGAATACTTCCACAACTGGTCGGGCAACCGCGTGACCTGCCGCGACTGGTTCCAGTTGTCGCTGAAGGAAGGCTTCACCGTGTTCCGCGATTCCGGCTTCTCCGCCGACATGAACTCGGCCACGGTCAAGCGCATCCAGGACGTGGCTTACCTGCGTACCCACCAGTTCGCCGAAGACGCCGGCCCGATGGCTCATGCCGTGCGCCCGGACAGCTTCATCGAGATTTCCAACTTCTACACCCTGACCGTGTACGAAAAGGGCTCGGAAGTGGTCGGCATGATCCACACCTTGCTTGGCGCTGACGGTTTCCGCAAAGGCAGCGACCTGTACTTCGAACGCCATGACGGCCAGGCCGTGACCTGCGACGACTTCATCAAGGCCATGGAAGACGCCAACGGCGTCGACCTGACCCAATTCAAACGCTGGTACAGCCAGGCCGGCACACCACGTTTGGCGGTGAGCGAGTCCTACGACGCCGCAGCGAAAACCTACAGCCTGACCTTCCGTCAGAGCTGCCCGGAAACCCCGGACAAGGTGGAAAAACTGCCGTTCGTGATTCCAGTGGAACTGGGCCTGCTGGACAGCAAGGGTGGCGAAATTGCCCTGCGTCTTGTCGGTGAAGCCAGTGCTCAAGGCACTTCGCGGGTTATTTCGGTGACTGAAGCCGAGCAGACCTTCACCTTCATCGACATTGCTGAAAAGCCGCTGCCTTCGTTGCTGCGTGGCTTCTCGGCGCCTGTGAAACTGAGCTTCCCGTACGACCGCGATCAGCTGATGTTCCTGATGCAGCACGACAGTGATGGTTTCAACCGCTGGGATGCCGGTCAGCAATTGTCGGTGCAGGTGCTGCAAGAGTTGATCGAACAGCAACAGAAGGGTGAAACGCTGGTGCTGGATCAGCGTTTGGTTTCTGCGCTGCGTACTGTGCTGTCTGACGATACGCTTGATCAGGCGATGGTCGCCGAGATGCTTTCGCTGCCGGGCGAGGCGTATCTGACCGAGATCAGTGAAGTGGCTGACGTAGACGCCATTCACACGGCCCGCGAGTTTGCCCGTAAGCAATTGGCTGAAGGCTTGTTCGAGGCATTGTGGCTGCGTTATCAGGCCAATCGCGATCTTTCGAAGAAAACGCCGTATGTGGCCGAGGCCGAGCATTTCGCCCGCCGCGCGCTGCAAAACATTGCGCTGTCGTACCTGATGCTCAGCGGCAAGCCGGAAGTGTTGGCGGCGACCCTTGAACAGTTCGACACCAGCGACAACATGACGGAGCGTCTGACGGCGTTGGCGGTGGTGGTGAATTCGCCGTTCGAAGAACAGAAAGCCACGGCGTTGGCGACCTTCGCCGAACACTTCAAGGACAATCCGCTGGTCATGGATCAGTGGTTCAGCGTTCAGGCCGGCAGCACATTGCCAGGCGGTCTGGAGCGGGTCAAAGCCTTGATGCAACACCCGGCGTTCACGATCAAGAATCCGAACAAGGTGCGGGCACTGATCGGCGCGTTTGCCGGGCAGAACCTGATCAACTTCCACGCGGCCGACGGTTCCGGGTATCGGTTCCTGGCGGATCTGGTGATCGAGTTGAACGGGTTTAACCCGCAGATCGCCTCTCGCCAACTGGCGCCGCTGACTCGCTGGCGCAAATACGACAGCGCTCGTCAGGCGTTGATGAAAGGTGAGCTGGAGCGGATTCGCGCTTCGGGGCAGCTGTCCAGCGATGTGTTTGAAGTGGTCAGCAAAAGCCTGGCCTGAGTTTGGCCTTGCTCCCGCAGGGTTCACTCGGACCCCTGTGGGAGCGGGCTTGCTCGCGAAGGCGGCCTGATAGCCGACCGGGATTTTTGATGGTGTACATATCCGTTTCTGCGGTCACGGCGGCTGGCGGTTTCGCTCTTACAGCGAGTCCCTTTTCCAAACGCCGAAAAGGAACCAAAAGGCTTTGCCCCTCCATTCGGTGCCTCGCTTAGGCTCGGCATGCCATAACGAAGGCATTGCTCCGGGGGCCCGCCGCCATCGGCCATCCATGGCCGGGGGCGGCTACCGCGGCATCCTTGCCGCGGTGCCCCCTGCGCAATACCTGCGTTCGGCCTCTGGGAAAGGGGCAGGCAGATCAAGATCAAAAGCCACAGCAACAGCAACGGCAACGGCAAGATCAACAGCTTCGCGAGCAAGCCCGCTCCCACAGTTGGACTGGGTACATCCGGGGAAAATTGGTCGGCTGACAGGCGCCATCGCAGCGATGCGGCGACCCGACAAGCCAGCTCCCACAAAAAATCAGAGCACATCCAAAATCAGAGCATATCCGCTCTGCTTTTCACCACTCAACAGGCCGAGCGTTAGCTCGCCTGCAGCTTTTGATGTTGACGCACCGCCCCCTCGAGAGGCCGAGAGGAGGTTCTGCGCAGTGGGCAACCCGGCATGGATGCCGGGTTAGCCGCCCCCGGCCATGGATGGCCGATGGCGGCGGGCCCACGGAGCAGGACCGGAGCGAGGGCATGCCGAGCCTGGGCGAGGCACCGAACGAAAGGGGCAAAAGCGCTTTGGTTACTTTGGCGCTTTTCCAAAGTGACCCGCTGTAAGAGCGGAACCAATAGCCGCCGTAACCGCAGAAACGGATATGTACACAAAAAAACCAATCACCCCACCTGATACCCAATCATTCACCCCCACCCCATACCCCTCAGGTTAACAAAACATAACGTGCTGTCGATTGTCAGACCTTTCCAAACCCCGATAGGATAAGCCAGCTTCCGAAGGGGCTCTGGATTGCGGGTTTCAGGACTATGCTCCTGAATAGGTCAATCCCGATGAGCATCCCTTACGGCGCCCTGAAGGGTTGAACGACCTAACAATAATAATGTGAGGGAAGGTCTATGAGTGAGCCTGTCATGGGTGTGAGTATTGGCCGCCCGCCGGCGTTACGCAGGTTCGCGTTGCTGGCTACAGCGCTCTCGCTGTTGGGCTGTACCGTGCTGTCGGCGCCTGTGCTGGCCGCTGCCGCGTCGGCCACCGATGTGGTTTATTCCGTTGAATCCGCCAAGGCCAGCAAAGGCCTGATGCTCGATGTCGTACACGCCGGCAAACGCCTGGTGGCGGTCGGCGATCGCGGGCACATTCTGTATTCCGATGACCAGGGCGCGACCTGGACCCAGGCCAAGGTGCCGACCCGGCAACTGCTGACGGCAGTGTTTTTTGTCGATGACAAACACGGCTGGGCCGTTGGCCATGACGCGCAGATCCTCGCCAGCGAAGACGGCGGCATTACCTGGACCAAACAATTCGAAGACCTGAAACGCGAATCGCCGCTGCTCGACGTCTGGTTCAAGGACGTTAACAGCGGCTTTGCCGTGGGTGCTTACGGTGCGTTGCTGGAAACCACCGACGGCGGAAAAAACTGGGAAGACGTCAGCGATCGCCTCGACAACGAAGACCAGTACCACCTCAACGCCATCGCAGCGGTCAAGGAATCCGGCATTTTCATCGTCGGCGAGCAGGGCAGCATGTTCCGCTCCGCCGATGATGGGCAGACCTGGGAAAGGCTTGAGGGCCCCTACGAAGGCTCGCTGTTCGGCGTGATTGGCACTGCTCAACCGGCCACGCTGCTGGCCTACGGGTTGCGCGGCAATCTCTACCGTTCCACGGATTTCGGCAGTACTTGGGAGCAGGTCGAGCTCAAGGCTGCACGCGGCGCACTGGAGTTCGGTCTGTCCGGCGCGACATTGCTCGATGACGGTTCCATCGTGATCGTCGGCAACGGCGGCAGCATTATTCGCAGCACAGACGACGGCGAAACCTTCAGCGTGTTCAACCGTCCGGATCGCATCTCCGTCTCGGCGGTGACTGCGGCAGGCAACGGCAATCTGATTCTGGCTGGACAGGGTGGCGTTCGCGTCACTTCGCCCACCGGTGCAGAGAATGGAAAAAACGGGTCGTCCAAATGAGCCGGGCAAATAATAAGAAGGCGGGTCTATGACATCCTTAAGCACTCCTCATCAGGACAAGGCGACGTTTCTTGAACGCCTGATTTTCAATAACCGCCCGGCAGTCATCGTCATCTGCCTGCTGGTCAGTGTTTTCCTGTTCTGGCAGGCAACGCTGATCCGGCCGTCCACCAGTTTCGAAAAAATGATCCCGCTCGAGCATCCGTTCATTGAAAAAATGATGGAGCACCGCAACGATCTGGCGAACCTGGGCAACACGGTGCGGATTTCCGTGGAAGCCACCGACGGCGACATCTTCTCCAAGGAATACATGGAGACCCTGCGTCAGATCAACGACGAGGTGTTCTACATTTCCGGCGTCGACCGTTCCGGTCTCAAGTCGCTGTGGAGCCCGAGCGTGCGCTGGACCGAGGTGACGGAGGAGGGCTTCGCCGGCGGTGAAGTGATCCCCCAGAGCTATAACGGCTCCCAGCAAAGCCTCGACCTGCTGCGCAACAACGTGCTCAAGTCCGGGCAAGTCGGGCGGCTGGTGGCCAACGATTTCAAGTCGAGCATCGTCGACATCCCGCTGCTGGAGTCCTACCCGGACCCGCAGGACCAGGGCAAGTTGCTGGCGCTGGACTACCGCAAGTTCTCTCACGAACTCGAAGACAAGATCCGCAACAAGTTCGAAGCCCAGAACCCCAACGTGAAGATCCACATTGTCGGGTTCGCCAAGAAAGTCGGCGACCTGATCGATGGGCTGGTCATGGTGGTGATGTTCTTCGGTGTCGCCTTCGTCATTACCCTGATCCTGCTGTACTGGTTCACTAACTGCATGCGCAGTACCGTGGCGGTATTGAGCACGACACTGGTGGCGGTGGTCTGGCAGCTCGGCCTGATGCACTTCTTCGGCTTCGGGCTTGATCCGTATTCGATGCTGGTGCCGTTTCTGATCTTCGCCATCGGGATTTCCCACGGCGTGCAGAAAATCAACGGTATCGCCTTGCAGTCCAGCGAGGCGGAGAACGCGCTGACCGCGGCACGCCGCACATTCCGTCAGCTGTTTCTGCCGGGGATGATCGCGATCCTCGCGGATGCGGTGGGCTTCATCACGCTGTTGATCATCGACATTGGCGTGATCCGTGAACTGGCCATTGGCGCCTCCATCGGCGTGGCGGTGATCGTGTTCACCAACCTGATCCTGCTGCCGGTGGCGATTTCCTACGTCGGTATCAGCAAACGCGCGGTCGAACGCAGCAAGAAAGATGCGCACCGCGAACATCCGTTCTGGCGCCTGCTGTCGAACTTTGCCAGCCCCAAAGTCGCCCCGATTTCCATTGCCCTGGCGCTGATCGCTTTCGGTGGCGGTCTCTGGTACAGCCAGAACCTGAAAATCGGCGACCTCGACCAAGGCGCGCCAGAGCTGCGTCCGGACTCGCGATACAACAAGGACAACAGCTTCATCATCAATAACTACTCCACCAGTTCCGATGTATTGGTGGTGATGGTCAAGACCAAGTCCGAAGGTTGCTCGCGCTATGAAGCCATGGCGCCGATCGACGAGCTGATGTGGAAAATGCAGAACACCGAGGGCGTGCAGTCGGCGATCTCGCTGGTGACCGTGTCCAAGCAGATGATCAAGGGCATGAACGAGGGCAACCTGAAATGGGAAACCCTGTCGCGCAACCCGGACGTGCTGAACAACTCCATCGCCCGTGCCGATGGCCTGTACAACAACAATTGCTCTCTGGCACCGGTGTTGGTGTTCCTCAATGACCACAAGGCCGAAACCCTGGATCGCGCCGTGCATGCGGTGCAGGACTTCGCCAAAGAGAACAACAAGGAAGGCCTGGAATTCATCCTTGCCGCCGGTAATGCCGGGATCGAAGCGGCCACCAACGAGGTGATCAAACGCTCCGAACTGACCATTCTGATTCTGGTGTACATCTGTGTCGCGACCATGTGCATGATCACCTTCCGTTCCTGGGCGGCGACCTTGTGCATCGTGCTGCCGCTGGTGCTGACCTCGGTCCTCGGCAACGCATTGATGGCATTCATGGGCATCGGCGTGAAAGTGGCGACCTTGCCGGTGGTAGCGCTCGGAGTGGGGATTGGCGTGGATTACGGGATCTACATCTACAGCCGTCTGGAAAGCTTCCTGCGTGCCGGTCTGCCGCTGCAAGAGGCGTACTACCAGACGCTGAAGTCCACCGGTAAAGCCGTGTTGTTCACCGGTCTGTGCCTGGCGATCGGCGTGTGCACCTGGATCTTCTCGGCGATCAAGTTCCAGGCTGACATGGGCCTGATGCTGACCTTCATGCTGCTCTGGAACATGTTCGGCGCCTTGTGGCTGCTGCCAGCGCTGGCACGGTTCCTGATCAAGCCGGAGAAACTGGCAGGGCAGAAGGGCAACTCGCTGTTTGCTCACTGACCGGTTGCTGAAACTAAAAAGCCGCAACCAAGGTTGCGGCTTTTTTATGTGCATGAAGATCAAAAGATCGCAGCCTTCGGCAGCTCCTACAGGACCGCGTGCACTGTTGGATATACTCGGTCAATGTAGGAGCTGCCGAAGGCTGCGATCTTTTGACTTTTGCTTTACGACAAATCAGTTCCCAACACCACATTCAGCGCACTACGCGCATCATCCAGCTGCACCAGCGTCGCGTGCCGCGCGCCCAGCGCATCACGATTCTCGATAGCGGTCAGGATCGCCTTGTGCCGTGGCATCGCCAATTCATGCAGATTCGGCCGTTGATTTGAATGCTTCAAGGCTTCGGCAATCGCCACCGACAGCATGTTGCACAGGTTCGCCAGCAAGTCGTTATGAGTCGCGTCGGCGATGCGGCTGTGGAAATCAAGGTCCGGTTGCAACAAGGCTTCAGGCGTCGGTGCCGCTTCCATGCGCTGGTAGGCTTCACCGATGGAGGCGATGTCTTCATCTGTGGCGAACTGCGCGGCCAACGCGGCGGCGGCCGGCTCGATGATGCTGCGCACGCTGGTCAGCAGATCAAAGAATTCATTTTGCGGGCTGCTTTGCATCAGCCAGTGCAGCACGTCCGGGTCGAGCATGTGCCATTCCTTGCGCTGCTTGACCACCGTGCCGACCCGCGGACGGGAATACACCAGGCCCTTGGCGACCAATACGCGAGTGGCTTCGCGCAGCACCGGCCGGCTGACCGCGTATTCCTCGCACAGCAGGGCTTCGGCGGGCAGTTTGTCGTCCGGTTTGAAACGTCCCGAGACGATCTGCATGCCCAGTTCCTGGACGATGCGCGAGTGCATGCTTTTGCGGTCGGAGGGTTTGCGGTAATCCATGGGGAACGGCGCGATCCTGTGCAATGGGGTGCCGCGCATGATAGCAGGCGCGGCGAGGACGGTCGCCAGAGCAAGCACAGTCCTGAACCATATGGGGATTAAATGTGGGAGCGGGCTTGCTCGCGAAGGCGGACTATCAGTCAACATCAATGTTGAATGTGATGGCCTCTTCGCGAGCAAGCCCGCTCCCACATTAGGTTGATGATGTCAGTGAGAGTGACGCGGTACCTCGGATCCTCGGCACCCGACCAGGAAATCGAAGTCGCAACCCTGATCCGCTTGCAGCACATGGTCGATGTACAACTGACGATAACCGCCCACGATCAATTGCTGTGGTGGCTGCAAATCCGCCATGCGCGCCGCCAGCTCTGCATCCGGAATGTCCAGGTGCAAACGCCCGTTGGCGCAATCAAGCTCGATCCAGTCGCCTTCCTTCACTGTCGCCAAAGGCCCGCCAGCCGCCGCTTCCGGTGCCACATGCAGAACTACCGTGCCGTACGCGGTGCCGCTCATGCGTGCGTCGGAAATCCGCACCATGTCGGTCACGCCCTGGGCCAGCAGCTTGGCCGGTAATCCCATGTTGCCGACTTCGGCCATGCCCGGATAACCCTTCGGACCACAGTTTTTCATCACCAGAATCGAATTGGCATCCACGTCCAGTTCCGGATCGTTGATCCGCGCCTTGTACATGTCGAAGTTCTCGAACACCACCGCACGGCCACGATGTTGCATCAATTCGGCACTCGCGGCGGAGGGCTTGAGCACCGCACCGAGTGGCGCCAGGTTGCCGCGCAACACGCAGATGCCGCCGTCGGCACGGATCGGGTTGTCGAGGGTGCGGATCACTTCGTCCTGGCCGTAGATCGGCGCGTCCTTGGTGTTTTCGCCGATGGTTTTGCCATTGACGGTGAGGGCATTCGGGTTCGGAATCAGGTTGGCTTCGCCGAGGCGACGCAGCACTGCGGGCAAGCCGCCGGCGTAGTAGAACTCTTCCATCAGGAAGCGCCCGGAGGGTTGCAGGTCGACGATGGTCGGCATGCCGCGACCGATGCGGGTCCAGTCATCCAGGTCCAGCTCGACGCCGATGCGCCCGGCGATGGCTTTCAAGTGGATCACCGCGTTGGTCGAACCGCCGATGGCGGCGTTCACCCGGATGGCGTTCTCGAAGGCTTCCTTGGTGAGGATCTTCGACAGTTTCAAATCTTCGCGCACCATCTCCACCGCGCGCATGCCGGACATGTGCGCCAATACATAACGGCGCGCATCGACCGCTGGAATTGCCGCGTTGTGGGGCAGGGAAGTGCCGAGGGCTTCGGCCATGCAGGCCATGGTCGAGGCCGTGCCCATGGTGTTGCAGGTGCCGGCCGAGCGTGACATGCCGCCCTCGGCCGCGAGGAAATCGTCAATGGTGATGGTGCCCGCCTTGACCTGTTCGCTGAGCTGCCAGACCACCGTGCCCGAGCCGATATCCTTGCCCTTGTGCTTGCCGTTGAGCATCGGCCCACCGGTGACGACGATTGCTGGCACGTCGCAACTGGCCGCGCCCATCAGCAGCGCCGGGGTGGTTTTGTCGCAGCCGGTGAGCAGCACCACGCCATCGATCGGGTTACCGCGAATAGCTTCCTCGACGTCCATGCTCGCCAGGTTGCGGGTGAGCATCGCGGTGGGGCGCAGGTTCGATTCGCCGTTGGAGAACACCGGGAATTCCACTGGGAAGCCGCCGGCTTCGATCACCCCACGCTTGACGTGCTCGGCGATTTGCCGGAAATGCGCGTTGCACGGGGTCAGTTCCGACCAGGTGTTGCAAATGCCGATGATCGGCTTGCCGTGGAACTGATGGTCGGCGATGCCCTGATTCTTCATCCAGCTGCGGTACATGAAGCCGTTCTTGTCGGCGGTGCCAAACCATTGGGCGGAGCGCAGGGTGGGTTTCTTATCAGACATGATCGGTTCTCTTATTGTATGACTATATTGTTCGAGCTACGGCGTAACATAAGCTCAATTTCGGCTGTTTGGAAGTGTTGTTGGTTAAATAGTATTACTATATAGTCGTTTTCAACGGAGGGATGGCCCTGGCGGTTTTCTGCGAGAGGCGTCCCCCGAGGTTCAATAACAACAACAATCGGAGACCGAACTCATGAGCCAGGAACTGCGGCTTATTCGTCGCATCACGCTGAAACTGATTCCCTTCCTGATCCTGCTGTACCTGATCGCCTATGTGGATCGCTCCGCGGTAGGTTTCGCCAAGCTGCACATGGGCGCCGACATCGGCCTGGGTGACGCGGCTTATGGCCTGGGTGCCGGGCTGTTCTTCATTGGTTATTTCCTGCTGGAAATCCCCAGCAACCTGATGCTCGACCGCTTCGGCGCCCGGCGCTGGTTCGCGCGGATCATGGTCACCTGGGGCGCTATCACCATCGGCATGGCGTTCGTCCAGGGACCGAACAGCTTCTATGTGATGCGCTTTCTGCTCGGCGCGGCCGAAGCCGGGTTCTTCCCGGGCGTTCTGTACTACATCACCCAATGGTTCCCGATCCGCCATCGCGGCAAGATCCTCGGGTTGTTCATCCTTTCCCAACCCATCGCGATGATGATCACCGGCCCGGTGTCCGGCGGCTTGCTTGGCATGGATGGCATTCTTGGGCTGCACGGCTGGCAGTGGCTGTTCATCGTCATCGGTACTCCCGCGATCCTGCTGACCTGGCCAGTGCTGCGTTACCTGCCGGACGGCCCGCAACAGGTGAAATGGATGGACCAGTCCGAGAAAGACTGGCTGACCGGCGAGCTGAAAAAGGACCTGGAGGTGTACGGCCAGACCCGCCACGGCAATCCACTGCACGCGCTGAAGGACAAACGCGTGTTGCTGCTGGCGCTGTTCTATCTGCCGGTGACCCTGAGCATCTACGGTCTCGGTTTGTGGTTGCCGACGTTGATCAAGCAGTTCGGTGGCACTGATCTGGTGACCGGTTTCGTGTCATCGGTGCCGTACATCTTCGGGATCATCGGTTTGCTGATTATTCCGCGCAGTTCTGATCGCTTGAATGATCGCTACGGTCATTTGGCGGTGCTGTATGTGTTGGGCGCCATCGGTCTGTTCCTCAGCGCCTGGCTGACGGTGCCGGTGCTGCAATTGGCGGCACTGTGCCTGGTGGCGTTCGCGCTGTTTTCCTGCACCGCGGTGTTCTGGACCTTGCCGGGTCGCTTCTTCGCCGGCGCCAGTGCGGCGGCGGGGATCGCGTTGATCAACTCGGTGGGCAACCTCGGCGGCTACATCGGTCCGTTCGTGATCGGTGCGTTGAAGGAATACACCGGCAATCTGGCGTCGGGGTTGTACTTCCTGTCCTGCGTGATGGTGTTCGGCCTGGTGCTGACGGGTGTGGTTTATCGGCTGCTGGAGCGTAAGCACGTGCTGCCGGTCGATGAGTTTGCGGCCAGTGCGCGTGGAGCTACCCGTATCTGAGGTCAACACAATTCAAATGTGGGAGCGGGCTTGCTCGCGAAGGCGTCGTGTCAGTCACCAGTGATGTTGAATGTGATGACCTCTTCGCGAGCAAGCCCGCTCCCACATGGGTTCTGCGTTGTTTTGAAGTTTTGCGTCAACAGGAGAAAATCATGCGTTTAGTTCAGTTCGAATTGAGTAACGGCGAACGCCGTGTCGGCGTGGTCGAGGACGGCCTGGTGCGCGAGGTGCAGGATGCGCGCTCGGTGCGGGATCTGGCGCTGGCGGCGATCGAGGCGGGGGGCAATCTTGAGCAACAGGTTCAAACCCTGGGGTTGGGCATCAGCCACGACTATTCAACGCTGCTGGCCAATCTGCAAATCCTCCCGCCGCTGGATCACCCGGACCCGGCGCACATGCTGGTCAGCGGCACCGGCCTGACCCATTTGGGCAGCGCTTCGGCCCGGGACAAAATGCATCAGCAGGTCGGTGACGAAACCGCGATGACCGACACCATGCGCATCTTCAAGTGGGGCGTGGAGGGCGGTAAACCCGCGACTGGCCAGGCCGGCGTGCAACCGGAGTGGTTCTACAAGGGCGATGGCAGTATCGTCGTGCGACCGGGCAAGCCGTTCCCGCTGCCGCCGTTTGCCGAAGATGCCGGGGAGGAACCCGAGCTCAGCGGTCTCTATGTAATCGGCCACGACGGCAAACCGTATCGCCTCGGTTTCGCGGTAGGTAACGAGTTCTCCGACCATGTGATGGAGCGCAAGAATTACCTCTACCTGGCCCATTCGAAATTGCGCAGTTGCAGCTATGGCCCGGAGCTTCGGGTCGGCGAATTGCCCCAGCATCTGGCCGGTACCAGCCGCATCCTGCGCGATGGTGAAGTGCTGTGGCAGAACGAGTTCCTCAGCGGCGAAGCGAACATGTGCCACAGCCTGGAAAACCTCGAGTACCACCATTTCAAATACAGCCAGTTCCTGCGCCCCGGTGACGTGCACATTCACTTCTTCGGCACCGCGACCCTGTCTTTCGCTGACGGCATCCGCACCCAACCGGGTGATGTGTTCGAGATCAGTCAGGCCGAGTTCGGCGCGCCCTTGATCAACGGCATTGAACCCGTTGAAGCGGCATTCGAACCCGGCACCGTCGGCACACTTTAAGGAGACACCCATGACCCGGATTTTTGGTCACAACTACATTGGCGGTCAGCGCAGCGCTACCGGCACCGTCAAACTCCAGAGCGTCGACGCCAGCACTGGCGAGGCTTTGCCTCACGATTTCTATCAGGCCACCCTTGAAGAAGTCGACGCCGCCGCGAAGGCTGCCGCCGCTGCTTACCCGGCCTATCGCAGCCTGAGCGCTGAACGTCGTGCGCAATTCCTCGATGCGATAGCCGATGAGCTGGACGCGCTGGGCGATGACTTTGTCGCCGTGGTCTGCCGCGAAACCGCGTTGCCGGCGGGCCGTATTCAAGGTGAGCGTGGTCGCACCAGCGGCCAGATGCGTCTGTTCGCCAAGGTCCTTCGTCGCGGTGATTTCTATGGGGCGCGGATTGATCGCGCGCTGCCTGAACGTACGCCATTGCCGCGTCCGGATCTGCGTCAGTACCGCATCGGCCTCGGGCCGGTCGCTGTGTTTGGCGCGAGTAACTTTCCGTTGGCGTTTTCCACGGCGGGCGGCGACACCGCTTCGGCATTGGCCGCCGGTTGCCCGGTAGTGTTCAAAGCCCACAGTGGCCACATGGCAACCGCCGAGTGGGTGGCCGACGCGGTGATCCGCGCCGCCGAGACAACGTCGATGCCGGCCGGTGTGTTCAACATGATTTACGGCGGCGGGGTGGGTGAAGCGCTGGTCAAGCACCCGGCGATTCAGGCGGTCGGTTTTACCGGCTCACTGAAGGGTGGTCGTGCGCTGTGCGACATGGCCGCGGCACGTGCGCAGCCGATTCCGGTGTTTGCCGAGATGTCGAGCATCAACCCGGTGATCGTGTTGCCTCAAGCGTTGGAAACTCGCGCTGAAAGCGTTGCCCGTGACCTCACGGCTTCGGTGGTGCAGGGTTGTGGTCAGTTCTGTACCAATCCGGGGTTAGTGATCGGCATTCGTTCGCCGCAGTTCAGTGCGTTCGTGCAGCAGGTGGCGGGGCTGATTGGCGATCAACCGGCGCAAACCATGCTCAATGCCGGTACGTTGGGCAGCTATGGCAAAGGCCTGCAGAAGCTCCTTGCGCATCCGAAAATTGAGCATTTGGCCGGCAACCCGCAACAAGGCAATCAGGCGCAGCCGCAATTGTTCAAGGCAGAGGTGAGCCTGTTGCTCGATGGCGATGAAGTGCTGCAAGAGGAAGTGTTCGGCCCGACCACGGTGTTCGTCGAAGTGGCGGATCAGGCGCAACTCAGTGCCGCGTTGAACGGCCTGCATGGGCAGCTGACGGCAACGATCATCGGTGAGCCAACGGACTTCGAACAGTTCGGCGAGCTGACGGCGTTGCTGGAGCAGAAGGTCGGGCGGATTCTGCTCAATGGCTATCCGACTGGCGTGGAAGTCTGCGACTCAATGGTCCATGGCGGGCCGTACCCGGCGACATCCGATGCGCGCGGCACCTCGGTGGGCACCCTGGCCATCGACCGTTTCCTGCGCCCGGTGTGCTTCCAGAACTACCCCGACAGCCTGCTGCCGGAAGTGCTGAAAAATGGCAATCCGCTGCGCATCCAGCGCCTGGTCGATGGCAAGTCATCGCGCGACGCGCTCTAACGGCTGATCACCATCCCTGTGGGAGCGAGCCTGCTCGCGATAGCAATCTGACAGTCACTGCGATGTTAGATGTGCCACCGTCTTCGCGAGCAGGCTCGCTCCCACATGTGTTCGGTGTCGTGTGCGAGTGTTGTGACCGACACGAGTCCGCTTCCACATTGAGCTATCATTGCCTCTTTCCCATTCAAAGATTGACTGCCATGACTGCCGTAAACGACACCTTGATCAACGCCCTCGAACACTGCGACATGCTGGAGATCGACGGCCTGCACGCGTTCGACTTCTCCCTCGATGAAGACGATAACCTGCACATCGAATGCATGGACGGTCGGGCGCTCAAGCGCTGGGAGTTCAGCGTGGCGCAGATCGCGGCGGCAACGTTTGATCCCGACTTGAAGAGCTGGATCATTACCGGCGATTCCGGCGAGCACCGGTTGGTGCCCATGGAAGCATTCGGCGGTGGTGACGACGAGGACGAAACGAATGAGGATGCGTAACTTCTGGCCACTGTTGATGGCCGGCAGCGTCGGTGCGATGGGCGTGCAGGCGGCACCGGCCGACAGTTACGAGTTGCTGGTGGGCTCCTACACCGCCGGCCAGAGCCAGGGGATTTATCGCCTGAGCTTCGACAGCCGTACCGGGCAGATCGACGCCAAACCCCTGCAAGTGGTGAAGAGCGCCAACCCGTCCTGGCTCGCCGTGTCCAAGGACCAACAGCGCCTGTTCGCGGTCAACGAAAACGGCCCGGGGCAGGCCGATCCGGTAGGGCGTGTCAGCAGTTATGCGATTGATCCAAAGACCCATGAATTGAGCCTGATCAGTCAGGCGCAAACCCTGGGCAACGAGCCGACGCACTCGAGCGTCAGCGGCGACGCCAGTCACGTGTTTGTCAGCAACTACTCGGTGGCTGAAGACCCGGGCGGCACCTTGGCGGTGTTGCCGGTGGGCACCGATGGCACACTCAAACCGGTGGTGCAGATGAGCAGTCATCAGGCCAGCCGGGTCAACCCCGAGCGACAGAAGTCGGCGCATGTGCATTCGGTGATTTCATCCCCGGATGGCCAATACGTGTTTTCCAACGACCTGGGGGCGGACAAGATCTTTGTCTATCGCTTCGATCCCAAGGCCAACCCGGAGCTGCCATTGACCGCCGCCAAACCTGCGTCCGTCCAGTTGCCACCCGGTAGCGGGCCGCGACACTTGCTGTTCAGCGCCGATGGCAAGCACGCCTGGCTGACCATGGAAATGAGCGCGCAGGTCGCGGTGTTCGAATACCGCGATGGCAAGCTTGAGCAAACGCAGTTGGTCGATCTGGCGGCGGGCCTGCCGACATCGGGCAAGGCTGCGGCTGCGCTTCACGCCTCGGCCGATGGCAAGTTCCTTTATGTCAGCAACCGTGGCACCGCCAATCAGTTGCTGGTGTTCGCCATCGACCCGGCGACCGGGCACCTCAAGGAGCTTCAGCGTCGCTCCGTGGACGGTGATCACCCGCGCGAGTTCAGCCTCGATCCGAGTGGCAAGTTCGTGCTGATTGCCAACCAGAAGAGCAACCAGATTGTCGTCGTCGAGCGCGATGCCAAGACCGGTCTGTTGGGTAAAACCGTGCAGAAACTGCCGATGGATGCCCCGAGCGATCTCAAGTTCCTGGTGCGTCAATAGACCGCAGGCCCCGGTTGATGGGGCCTGCAACCTTCTATTAATGAGACTGATATCGGCTAATGCTACAAAGCATTTCAAGGCGCCGACCCTTGGGAGTTAAGTTTGCTTCACGGCCCCACCGGGCAAGCAAGCCAACTGAATCGAGGAATACCGCCATGAACTTCAATCTCTTCTCTGTCATCGCCGCTTCCGCTATCTCCGCCACTGTTGCACTGCCTGCCAGCGCCAACGTTGAAATCAGCGACAAAAAATCCCACGCCCAAAGCTATACCCAGAAATACCTGCAACAGAGCGCCAACTTCTACGCCGCGCTGGATCACAAAACCCAACACTGAAATATAAAGCCCTGCACCTTTTATGCAGGAGCGAAGTCACTTGCCGATCGAGTTGTAAGTATCGAAAAGCGCCGAAGTGATGTCGCTCCTGCATAACGCGTTTACGACAGTATCATATTGCTATCAATGTATTGATTGATATCACATAGCCATTAGTTTAGATTTGACGCTGATTTTTTGACTCCTTCCCTAAAAGGATCGACAGCATGGCGATGCGTCTGGCAGTGGTTCTCCTGTTTCTCTATTCCACCCCGATTCTGTCGGCCGCCGAGCCCGTTCCCAACGAGCCGGATGCGGCCCGTGAGCGCTTGATGAGCTTTATCGAGGACTGAAACACGCTGGGTTCATGATCAATAAAACTGATAGCTACTATGTATAAAGGTCGCTAGTTATCTTCTGTTTTTTGATCGATTCTGTGGGCACTGAAACATGCCCACGGAGAACACCATGGCCAGCGCAATCATCACTTCTGCCAAATACGGCGCCTACCTGGCCATCGGTCTTTACGTGGCCATGGTGTTGGTCGTCAGCCTTTCGACTCAATCGCAACAAAGCCATCAAGCACCGATCCAGGTCGCTTATCCCGCCATTCAATTTGAACACCGCGCGCAAAACGTAACGGTCGATCACGTTGACGTCGCGGGAGTGGTGGGGGCATGAAAGGACGCAAACTCTGGGTCATCGCCTTCCTGGCGTTCATGACCAATGGAGCTTCTTTGTTGGGGATCGGGCAGGGCTCGGCGGGGTCGGTGGCGCGGGCCATCGAATGCAACCACAACATCGCCCACAACATTCAGATGGCCAAGGCCTTGGGGTTGCTGGTGGGCAATCCGCCGATCAAGCCCAATGGCGAATTCTTCGGGACATTCCAGGTGGATTGCTCGGCGTTGGGGATGTGCTCGGTGTTGACGTGAATCCCCCCGTAGAAGCTGCCGAAGGCTGCGATCTTTTGATGTTGCTTTTAAAAACAGGATCAAAAGATCGCAGCCTTCGGCAGCTCCTACGGGGATCGGTTATTTCTTCATTATTGATGTGAACAGGTCTGACTCGATGAAGCGCTGCAACCACGCCTGCAACCGCACATAAGGCGTCTGCCCGAACCACTGGCGATCCACGTGGGCGAATTGCCGTACGAACGGCATCACGGCGACATCCGCCAGGCTCGGATGCCCGGCCAGCAAGTAGTCGCGCCCCTCCAGCAATTCATCTAGCTTGCGCAAGAACACCTCGCCCTCGGCGCGATAAACAGCCATCGGCTGCTCGGGATAACGCTCGGCGTACTTGTAGCGATTCAGGTGCACCTTGAACACCTGATCGTTCTCTTCGATCAGTGCGGCGCTGCGTTGTTGTCCTTGCGGGTCATCCTTGAGCAACCAGTCTTGCGGATCATTCTGCGCCAGCGCCCAGCGCATGATTTCCAGGCTTTCATCGATCACCCGCCCATCCACACTCAGCACCGGCACTGTGCCTTTGCTCGACAGTGCGAGCATTTCGGCCGGTTTGGCCTTGAGGCTGACCTCGACGATATCCACCTCAACCCCTGAATAACGCAGCGCCATGCGTGCGCGCATGGCGTAGGGGCAGCGGCGGAACGAATACAGCGTATTCATTTCACCTCCAGCGTACTCAGGCCGTTGCCTTGGCGATGGACCTGAATCTGCACCGGAATCCGCTCATGCATTTCCTGCACATGGGAAATCACCGCGACCTTGCGGCCCTGCGCTTGCAGACCGTCGAGGGCGTCCATGGCCAGTTGCAGGGATTCCGGGTCGAGGCTGCCGAATCCTTCGTCAATGAACAGCGATTCGATTTTCAGCGTGCTCGACGCCATCGACGCCAAACCGAGCGCCAGGGCCAGCGACACCAGGAACGTCTCGCCGCCGGACAGCGAATGCACCGAGCGCAGTTCATCGCCCATCTCGGTGTCCATCACCAATAACCCGAGCATGCTGCCGCCACGTTTCAAACGATAGCGCCGCACCAGTTGCCGCAACTGGACGTTGGCGTGATGCACCAGCAAATCGAGATTGTAGGCCTGGGCGATTTTGCGGAAGGTGTCGCCGGTGGCCGAACCGATCAATGCATTAAGCCGCGCCCAGCGCTGATACTCGGTGTAGGCGTCGGCGATCTGCTGCGCCAGGGCCTGATTGGCATTCTGTCGACGCTGATCCTCGGCCTGTTCGGCGCGCAATTCGGCGCAGCGATGTTCGCTGGCGGCGAACAGGTTTTGCAGCTCGGCGAGCGTCGAGGCCAGTTGTTCGGCATCGAGATTGCCGTTGTGCTGCGCCTGATGATCGAGCAAGCGTTGATCGCGCTCCTGCAAAAGCACCTTGGCTTGCTCGATGGCTTTTTCGCTCTGCTGCAAGCGTTGACGTAGTTCGCTGACGTGTTGGTCGTCGACGCTCAACAGATCTTCCAGTCCACCGTCGTCCAGCTCTGGATGCTGCGCGCGCCAGTCGGCGATCCTGCCGCTCAGCTCGCGATCTTCAGTTTCCAGGGCCTGCGAACGTTCCTGCTGCGCTTTGAGTTCAGCGGCCAGTTGCACCAACCGCGTGCGCACGGTTTGCAATTGCTGATTGGCCGTCGCTTCGGCAGTGCGCGCTTGCTCGACGGCCTGATCCAGTTGCTGCTGCCACTGTTCGGCGCTGGCATGTTCGCCCAGCAGTTGCGTCAGTTTTTCCTGGCAAGCCTGTTGCTGCCCGGCCAACGCCGTGAACTGTTGTTGCGCGGCGTCCAACTGCTGGGTGCGGGTCTGCTGTTGGTACTGTTCTTTCTCCAGCGTCTGCTGGCGTTGTTGCTGTTCGCCGAGTTCTTCGCGCTGCTGGTCAAGTTGTTGCAGGCGCTGGGCGATCTGCCGGTCGAGCTGTATGAAGGTCGCGGCGGGTTCATTGCGCAAGGACTCGAGCGTGTCGGCCGGGAGCAGGGTGCTGAACGCCGCCAGTTCATCGTCCAGGCGTTTACTATCGCTGCTCAACTCGCGTTGCTGGTTGAGCAGGTGTTGTGTTGCCTGTTGGTTCGCCGCTTCGGCGCTGCGCAGTTGCTGCGCCAGGCGCGCGGCATCCTGTTGCAGGGTGAGCAGGGCGGTTTGCCGTTGTTCGTCCTGCGTGATGCTCTGGTTCAACTGGCTGCTTTGTTGCGTTAGCCAGGCATCGCGTTTGCTGGCGTCCTGGACCAACAGTTGCGCGGACAGTGGGTGCGCTTCCAGGCTTGGCGTCAGGCCTTGTTGCTGAGCCGCGAGCTGTTCTTGCTGTTGCAGCAATTCCTTTTGCTGAGCAATCAAACCGCCGACTTCAGCGCGCAGATCGGTGAGTTTTTCCTTGAGCAGGTCGACGGCTTTCTGAGCGTTGGCCTGTTCGCTTTCATCATGCCGGCCGAGGCTTTGCAGCAAGGCTTCGGGCTGATGATAAGGATGGTCCGGGCTGCCACAAACCGGGCACGGCTGATCGTCCTGCAACTGCGCGCGCAGTTCTTCGACGCTGGCACTGCGCGCCAGACGCTGACGCTCAAGCAGTTCGCGGGTGACGGTCAGGGTCTGTTCGGCGACGCTCAGTTCGGCCTTGGTCTTCACGCCGTCCTGGGTCAGACGATCGCGGTCTTGCTGAGCGGCGAGTTGCCGCTGCTGAAGCTCGGCACCGCGTTTGTCCAGTTCCTGCTGGCTGGCCCACAGTCGTGTCAGCTCTTCAAAGGCCCGCAGTTGCTTGCGGTTGTCCTGCAGCAGGCTGCCGAGAATCTGAATCTGCTCAGCCACCGCTTCAGGTTCGGCGCCGGCCTCTTTGTACAGCACCTCAAGACTCTGGCGCTGGGTGGCCAGTTCCTCGGCAGCGCGGGCGGCGCTTTGCTCCAGAGCGGCCAGTTCGGCCTGGCCCTTGTTCAGGCGATTACCGATCAGCATCAGTTGTTGCAGACGATCGCGGTAGGCGTTCCAGGCATCGCTCAACGGCGCCAGATGAGTGCTTTGCTCAAGCTCACCGGCAATCCGCTGCAACCGTTCGGCGACCTGTTTCTGTTGGTCGAGCAAACCCTGAATCGTGCCCTGACCCTGAGTGCAGGCTTGTTCCGCCTGCTGCTTGAGGTCGGCACTGAGGCTGGCATCCTTGACCAGGCGGGCGAGGGTGCTTTGCTCTTCGAAGGCCTGGCGCAGCAGTGGCGCGCTGGAGGTGTGTTGGCTTTGCGCGTGGGTCAGCGCCGTTTGGGCGGTGCTCAGGCTCTGTTCAAGTTGAGTCTGTCGCTCGGTCAGCTCGCTTTGCTGTTGCGTGTGTTGCTGAATCTGCGCCGCCAGCGGGGTGAGCTGGGCGGTGAGTTCGGTCTTGCGTGCAAACTGATGCCGTTGCGGCGCCAATTGTTCCAGACGGGTCAGCTTCAAGCGCTCGCCGGCCAGGCTGTTCCAGTGTTGCTGGGCGGAGTGCAGTTGCTCGGCGGCGCTCTGTTGCGCGTCCTGCAACTGGCGCAGGTCCTTGAGCCAGGTGTGTTGCAACTCCAACTGTTTGAGCTGCGCCTGTTGGGTCTTGAGTTGCTGCTGAGCGTCGTTGAAACGCTCATCGAGTTCGGCCCGGGCTTCCGGCGACAGCGGCGTAACTCCGGTGGCCTGATCCTGCAGCAACTTATGGGCTTCGCGAGCTTCTTTGGTCTTGTCGAAAGCCCGACGACCGAGGCGGGTGTAGAGCGCCGTATCGGTGAGCTTTTCCAGCAGTTCGCTGCGGTCGTTGTCGTCCGCCTTGAGGAAGGCGCTGAACTCGCTCTGAGCCAGCATGACGGCGCGGGTGAACTGTTCGAAGTTCAGGCCCAGCGCGGCTTCAAGCTGAGCTTTGTATTCGCCTTTCTGACTGGCCAGCAGTTGATCCTGATCGATGTCGCGCAGGCTCTGGCGACTGGCTTGCAGCTTGCCGCCGGCCTTTTCCCGGGCGCGGTTGGCCTCCCAGCGAGCGCGATAGCGACGACCGTCGATGCCGACGAAATCCACTTCCGCATAACCTTCACCGGTGCCACGACGCAGCAGGGTGCGTGGGTCGCCGGTGCCGATTTCGCCATCGGCATCCGGGACCTTGGCGTCGCGGCCGGTGTTGTTCAGGCGCGGTACGGCGCCAAACAGCGCCAGGCACAGGGCGTCGAGCAGCGTGCTTTTGCCGGCACCGGTCGGCCCGGTGATCGCGAACAGACCGGCACTGGCCAAGGGCTCCGTGGTGAAGTCGATTTCAAACGGCCCGGCCAGGGAGGCGAGGTTTTTCAGGCGGATCGCGAGAATCTTCATGGCTGTTCGCTCTCCATCTGCACGTCTTGCAACAGCTCGGCGAAGTCCTTGAGCGTTTGCTCGTCGACCTCGCTGCCGTAGTTGTCCTGCCACGCGCGGCTGAACAGTTCCTGGGGCGAAAGCTGATCCAGTTCGATCAAGGTTGTGCCGTCATCGATGCCGTCGCGGCTGCCATTGCCGGCGTATTCGGCGGCAATCCGCACCAGCCGCACGGCTTTGCCTTGCAACGCCGTTTCCACTTGATGGCGCAGGTCCGGTTGCGGTTCGTCGAGACGGACCCGCACTTCCAGCCACGGCTGACGCTGGATATCGGCGAGCAGGTCGATGTTGGGCAGATCGGCCAGTTGCAGCAGGATCTCCGCCAACGGCGCGGAGCCGAGTCGTTGCAAGTGGACGGAACGCGGAATCAGACGCGGTTCGACGCTGACCAATGTTTCGCCATCGAGCTGAATGTCGAGGATCTGATGCTGGTAATTGATCTCGGAGAACGACAGCGGAATCGGCGAGCCGCAGTAGCGGATGCGCTCTTCACCGTTGACCTTCTGCGGCTTGTGCAAATGCCCGAGGGCGACATAGCTGATGCTCGGCCCGAACAGACTGGCGGGCAGGGCTTCGGCGTTACCGATGATCAGGCTGCGCTCGGAATCTTCCGAGACCGAACCGCCGGCCATGTGCGCATGGCTGATGGCGATCAGCGCCTGGCCCGGCTTGCGCTTGGCGTTGGCCGCTTCGATCAGCCATTCATGAACCTGGCCGATGCCACGCAAATAGTTATCGCCTAAATGCGCGCCGGTCACTTCGGCGGGGCGCAGGAACGGCAGCGCCAGGCACCAGGCGGCAACTTCGCCGCTGGCATCAGGCAACGGCAACAACAGGCGCTCGGCATCCAGTTGACCGTCATCGAGCCACAGCACGCGACCGAGGGCGTGAGTGCGCAAGCGCCGCATCAACGGCGCGGGCAGTTCGATTCGCGAGCCGGAGTCATGGTTGCCGGCGATCATCACGATGGTCAGCAACGGCTGCTGCTCATGGGCGCTGACGATGAAATCGTAGAGGCGTTCCTGGGCTTTGACCGGCGGGTTGACCGTGTCAAAGATATCGCCGGCGATCAGCAGCACATCGGGCTGATCCAGCTTCAGCTGACGCAGCAGCCAGTCAAGAAAGCAGGCGTGCTCGAAATCGCGCTCCTGGCCGTGCAGGTTCTGCCCAAGGTGCCAGTCGGAGGTGTGAAACAGACGCAAGGCGTACTCCGTAGGAAATAAGGTGATGGTCGCGAGGAAAATGACAGCGACTAAAGGGAGGAGAGTTTACTGGCAAACAGGTTGAATGTGGCCACGCGGCGGACCTCGTTGTCATTTACCGGCCTCGGAAACTGCGGGCTGTGAAGGGAAGTCTCCTACGTTATGAGCATCAGTTCGCTGTAAAAACATTTCATGCGCGACGTTTGTCGGTCGGACTCAAGCGCTGAACCTCGGCAAAAATCTCGGTAATCGGGCGTCGCGGTTGGCGTTTGTGCAGGGCGCGGAGCTGTGCGCTCAGGCGCAGCAGTTCTTCACTCGGTTTCGCCCATTGTTCCTTCGGCAGCGGTTCGGACCATTGGCGCATCACTTCGGGCAAGGCGTGCGGGGCCATTTTCTGGAGGCGGCGGACTTCCCATTCGGTCAGGTGGTTGGGAATCGTCCACAGCGTCATGACGTGGTACAGGTACCAGAAGAAGCCGGACACTCGACCCCGTTGGCCGTCGCGGATTTGCTGATGCATGCGCGCACGGGCGTTGTGGAAAGTGTGCAGGCCTTCGTGGGGCGGGTCGTCGGGGCCTTGCAGGTCTAGCGGGTCCTGGATGGCTTTGAGGTCGTGGATTTCGTATTCCATGTAGCCGCGGATGGCTTCCCAGTGGCTGATGGCCAGGGAAAGACCGAAGCAGGGGAATTCGACGCTGGTCAGGGTCTCGCCGTGCTGGAAGCCGATGCCCATGCCGTATTGGCGGTGGATGCCGTATTGGGTGGCGCCCTGGGCTTCGATGACCCAGGCGGAGAGGGATTCCCAGGGGACGAAGACGGGTTCGGTGGCGTCTTCGGGCATGAAGCAGACTTCGCGGCGTTGGCGGTTGAAGCGGGTAGGGATGATTTGGAGGCGTTTTTTGTGGTTGTGGTGCCAGACGCCGAGGCCGATGAGCAGGGTCCAAAAACCAGTTTGCATGGCTAGCGGGTAGGACGCATGGAAGATCCCTTGTATGGAGTCCGAAATATCTTCCCAGCCATATCCAAGTACTAGTCCAAGGAAGCCGCCAATTATTGGGAACAGAAATGCAATCATAAATGCACCGCTGAATGGACCGCCCAGTGTTATCTGCCACATAAAGACTTGAGGCGATCCCAACCCAAAGTCCATGTACACCTCATTTAGCTCCCCGATATGCGGGCCATGCGGCGGTAGCGGTGTCGGTAATGGCAACGGCGCGAGATAAGTGATTCTCCCACTGGGAAACGGCTCGACATCGCCGGCATTGCGGGATTGCTCAAGGTGCGTGGAAGGCAGAGGCATATCAATCTTGGTGGGCATGGTCGGCCAGCTCCAGCAGATGGGTTTCAACCAGCAACGACGGTGGATGCTCGGTAACGGATTGACGGGGCAACGACGGGAAACGCCCCTCAGCACGGGGGTTAAGGCGAATGACGTCAGTCAGCGATTCCCACCCCCCCTTGGCGTTCAAGGTTTGGATACAGACCGCCAGCTCTAGTGTTTCGGACGCGGGGGTAAGTTCGCTGTCAGGATCCACGGGATATTGCAGGCACAGCACCAGCCGGTCAGGTCCTGTTTGTACGATGCGCAGGCTGGCCGTGATTTCATCGCTGATAACGTCCTTGCGCTCTCGCAGCGTGCCACGGCTGTGGAGAGGAATGGCAATGCGGTGGGCGCCGATCCCCAGACGATGAGCCGCTTTGTCACTCCGGATCAGTTCCGGATGTTTTTCCTGATAGTCGAGCAGGGTTTTACGGCTGTAACAGCTCATGCCCGACGTTTGTCCGTCGGACTCAAGCGCTGCACTTCAGCAAAGATCTCGGTAATCGGTCGGCGAGGTTGGCGTTTGTGCAGCTGTCGGACCTGTTCGCTCAGGCGCAGCAGTTCTTCGCTCGGCTTGGCCCATTGCTCTTTCGGCAGCGGTTCGGACCATTGGCGCATCACTTCGGGCATGGCGTGCGGGGCCTTTTTCTGGAGGCGGCGGACTTCCCATTCAGTCAGGTGGTTGGGAATCGTCCACAGCGTCATCACGTGGTACAGGTACCAGAAGAACCCGGACACCCGGCTGCGCTGGCCGTCGCGAATCTGCTGGTGCAGGCGCGTGCGGGCGTTGTGGAAAGTGTGCAGGCCTTCGTGGGGCGGGTCATCCGGGCCTTGCAGGTCTTGCGGGTCCTGGATGGATTTGAGGTCGTTGACTTCGTATTCCATGTAACCGCGAATCGCTTCCCAGTGGCTGATGGCCAGGGAAAGACCGAAGCAGGGAAATTCGACGCTGGTCAGGGTCTCGCCGTGCTGGAAGCCGATGCCCATGCCGTATTGACGGTGGATGCCGTATTGGGTCGCGCCCTGGGCTTCGATGACCCAGGCGGATAGGGATTCCCAGGGGACGAAGAGCGGTTCGGTGGCGTCTTCGGGCATGAAGCAGACTTCGCGGCGTTGGCGGTTGAAGCGGGTGGGGATGATGGCGGCGCGCTTGTTGTGGGTGTGGAGCCAAGTGCAGAGGAGGATGGCGAAGGCAGAGAAGCCGGTTATTAGGGCTATTCCATAGGCCTCATTGAAAACCCCTTTTATGGCATGAGAAACATCGTCCCAACCCATGCCGAACACAAAGAACATGAAGCCGATAAATAGAGATATCAAAAATGCGATCGAGAAAGCACCACTGAACGGTAATCCTAAAATGACCTGCCATGAAAACACCTGCGGTGAACCCAAGCCAAAATCCATGTACACCTCATTCAGATCCCCTATATGCGGACCGTGCGCTGGCATCACTGTCGGCAGGGGCAACGGCGCAAGGTAGGTGATTTGCCCACTGGGAAACGGTTCGACATCGCCGGCTTTGCGGCATTGCTCAAGGTGTGGGGAAGGCAGAGGCATATCAATCTTGGTGGGCATGGTCGGCCAGCTCCAGCAGATGGGTTTCAACCAGCAACAACGGTGGATGCTCGGTGATGGATTGAGAGGACGATGCAGGGAAACGCCCCTCAGCACGGGGGTTCAGGCGGATGACCCGAATGTGGGAAACCCACGCGCCGTTGGCGTTCAGGGTCTGGATACAGACCGCCAGCTCCAGCGTTTCGGAGGCCGGGGTAAATTCGGCATCAGGATCCGATGGATATAGCAGGCATAACACCAACCGATCTGGCTCTGCTTGCACGATGCGCAGGCTGTTTGCGACTTCATCGCTGATGACGTCCTTGCGCTCGCGCGGTACACCACGACTGTGGAGGGGAACGGAAAGGCGGTGGGCGCCGATCCCCAGACGATAAGCCGGTTGACCGCTCAGGGGGGGCTGAAAATCGTTGAGCTTGAGCCCTGGCAGCACCAAATGGATGTCTTTGGGCTTGGCCTTTAACAGCAGGTCTTTCAGCCAGGAGTCATGCTTGTTCGGACCCAGTTGCGCATAAGGAGCGTGAAGCAAATAGGTTAGATAGCGTTGGTATTCATCCAGCGTATGATCGCCGCGTTCCTCGGCATCCAGGCTCCAGGGTGTAGTTTTCAGCCATTTGTCGTGGGCGCTGAGGTTGTAGCGGTTGTACAGCCAGGTGCCGCCCAGCTCCAGCACGGTGAACAGGGCGCCGGCGAGGTTGAAGCGGAAGAACACGGTGGAGAGACGGGTCCCTGCGGCAGCCCAGGCGGCAGTTCTTGCAGCGCTGTTTTTTGCGACCAACACGTTAATCGCGGCACGACCGGTGTGATTCAAACCATAGGCATTGACGGTCGTCATGCCGGCCGCCCCCGCTGTCGCGAGCGCTGCACTGTTCTGCGCTGCCGCATTCCCGCTACGCGTCGCCTGCTGCCAGTTCTGGTGGTGGTTGATCAGGCTGACCATTGAAGACGCAAAACCTAAAACGTAGGTAAAGCCACCCAACCCAACATGCATCTTGCCCATCTGCACATGTACATTCTGCAACGCGTGGTGTTGAAGTCCCCCGACGAGTGCAGTACTTCGTGCCTTCAATGCGGTATCAGCCAGACTTTGCGCAGCGGTGAATCCCGCCGCCCCGGTCACCATCGCTGCATTAAAAACGGGCATCCAGACTCGCTTGTTCCTGGATTGATTGGTCAGTTCCCTTATAACCGAAACCAAATTCACCCCCTGCACCAAAAACACCAACAACCCCATCCCCTCGCTCCGAATCAACTTCCCATTCGGCACCGAGCTAACCCCCAGCCGAATATCCTTCAACAAACTCTGCACCTCCAACTGTTGCGCCGGTGGAAACACCAGCGTCACCCCCGCCCGAGCCTGCGTTGCGCCATACAGCCGAACCGACTGATCCGGCAACTCCGCAATCGGGCTCAACGCCCCGGCCAATCGGCCTTCAAGTTGCGTCAACTGCCCGCGCACCCGAACGATCTCGCCCTGCAGTTCCACCGCCCGTGGCGTCTTGTGCCCCTGGCGGTTTTTGTTGTGGGTGAGCTGGTTGCGTTCGCGGGTCAGTGTCTTGAGATAGTCGCGTTCTCTGAGCAGTTCCTTGAGGTTGGTTTGCAGCGCGGTATGTTCCGCCGGGCTGGCGATGGTGAAGGTCACGCCGGTGGTTTTCGCGGCGTCGAGGATCCGGGGCGACAAGGCTTTGGGCAGGCGCCGGAACAGTTCGTCGAGGTCGGGGATTTTCTCTCCCGCCAGATCGAACCCTTCCAGCGCCCGGCTCAGGCCCAGGTTCAGCGCCGGGCTGAGGCTGTGCTGGGCTGCGTCCGCGACGGCGCGGGTGTGTTCGGGCAAGTCGTCGAGGGCCGGCAGGTGCGGTTGTTCGATTTTCTGCAACTCGCCCAACCAGTGCGGCAGGTTTTTGAACACGCCCATGCCGGCGTTGAACAACGTCGTGTATTGCGCGGCTTGTTCAGGTTGTAAGCGAAGGGGCAAGGTGTAGAACAGTGGCCGGGTCAGCTCGGGGTGTTTCTCCAGATAATCGAGGAGGGCTTCGCTGGCGT
>NZ_JYLB01000026.1 GCF_001042905.1 Pseudomonas lini | reverse complement strand
ACGCCAGTGAAGGCACCGACACCCTGTACGTCGTCTACAACGCCACGGCACAGACCAACACCGTCGACCTGAACCTGAGCAACCTGCACAACGTCGAGAACGTGCTGTTGCTCGGCGCCGGCGCTTTCACCGCGCTGGGCAACGACCTGAACAATACCCTGACCGGCAATGCCGATTCCAACATCCTGGACGGCGGTCTCGGTGCCGACACCCTGATCGGTGGCGCCGGTAACGATACCTACATCGTCGACAACCTCGGCGACGTGGCCATCGAGACCGGTACCCTGGCCGGTGAGATCGACACCGTACGCTCTTCGTCGAGCTACATCCTGGGCGCCAACCTGGAAAACCTGGAACTGACCGGCACGGTCAACACCTATGGCATCGGCAACGCCTCAAACAACGCGATCACCGGCAACGATGGCAACAACCAGCTCAATGGTGCCGCCGGTGTGGACACCCTAATCGGTGGCAAGGGCAACGACGATTATTTTCTTGATCAGGCCGGCGAACTGACCCTGGTCCAGGAAAACGCAGTGAAGGCACCG
>NZ_JYLB01000002.1 GCF_001042905.1 Pseudomonas lini | reverse complement strand
GGAATTCATCTCGCATTACAACCATCGCCGTTGCCACTCCGCCTCGAACCACTTGCCGCCTGCGCTGTTCGAGCAACAGGCGGCTTAATACTCCTACGCGATGGTTTAAAAAAACTGAACCACTACAGGCTTGCCCGCGAAGAGGCCCTCACTGACACCACAAATCCCGACCCTTGATGCAAATCAAGATGCCCCAACGCCGCCCCCCCTAGACTCGCCGACACTGCCAGCCTATCCGGGGGAATGCCCGCATGCTCGACGCCATTCGTTGGGACACAGATCTGATCCGCCGTTATGACTTGGCGGGACCGCGCTATACCTCGTACCCGACCGCCGTGCAATTCGACAGCCAGGTCGGCACCTTCGACCTGTTTCATGCCCTTCGCGACAGCCGCAAGGCCCTGCGGCCGCTGTCGCTGTATGTGCATGTGCCGTTCTGCGCGAACATTTGCTACTACTGCGCCTGCAACAAAGTCATCACCAAGGACCGTGGCCGCGCCCTGCCCTATTTGCAGCGCCTGGAACAGGAAATCCAGCTGATTGCCTGCCACCTCGACCCCTCGCAAAAAGTCGAGCAACTGCATTTCGGCGGCGGCACACCGACCTTTCTCAGCCACGACGAACTGCGCCAGTTGATGGCGAAGCTGCGCAAGCATTTCAATTTGCTGGACGACGATTCCGGCGACTACGGCATTGAGATCGATCCTCGCGAAGCTGATTGGTCGACCATGGGCCTGCTCCGGGAACTGGGCTTCAACCGAGTCAGCATAGGCGTTCAAGACCTCGACCCGGCGGTACAACGGGCGGTCAATCGCTTGCAAAGCCTGGAAGAAACCCGTGCGGTGATCGACGCTGCCCGAACCCTGCAATTTCGCTCGATCAACATCGATCTGATCTACGGCCTGCCGAAACAGACACCCGAAAGCTTCGCCCGCACCGTCGACGAAGTCATCAGCCTGCAACCGGATCGGCTCTCGGTGTTCAACTACGCCCATCTGCCGGAACGCTTCATGCCGCAACGGCGGATCAACGGCAATGATCTACCGGCGCCGACACAGAAGCTGGAAATGCTCCAGCGCACCATCGAACAACTGACGGCCGCCGGTTACCGCTACATCGGGATGGACCATTTCGCCCTGCCCGATGATGAATTGGCGATTGCTCAGGAAGAATCGACCCTGCAACGTAACTTCCAGGGCTATACCACCCACGGTCATTGCGATTTGATCGGCCTGGGGGTATCGGCCATCAGCCAGATCGGCGATTTGTACTGCCAGAACAGCAGTGATCTGAACCAGTACCAGAATGCGTTGGCCAGCGCACAGCTGGCCACCAGCCGTGGTCTGCTGTGCAACGCCGATGACCGCCTGCGACGTGCGGTCATCCAACAACTGATCTGCACTTTCGGCCTGGAATTCGCCCAGATCGAACAAGCCTTCAACATCGACTTTCAGGGTTACTTCGGCGAACTCTGGCCACAGTTGCAGGAAATGGCCGACGACGGACTGATCGAACTTGATAACGAACGGATTACCGTACTGCCCGCCGGACGATTGCTGGTGCGTTCGGTGTGCATGGTGTTCGACGCGTACCTGGAACAGCAAAATCGCCAGCGGTTTTCACGGGTTATCTAGCCATCAGCTCACTGGCCGGTCTGCGAAACGCTGATTTTACGACCCTGCGACAAAATCGCCGCGTGCCTGAATGTCCTCCTGTGGGTTACCCTTACAGCTTATGTGTGTTTTCCCACAAGGATCAAAGAAAATGTCCGAGCCAGTAAAGCTGCGCGCTCATAGTCAGGCCCATTGCAAGGATTGCAGCCTGGCTCCGCTCTGCCTGCCACTTTCTCTGAATCTGGAAGACATGGAAGCGCTGGACGATATCGTCAAACGTGGTCGCCCGCTGAAAAAAGGCGAGTTCCTGTTTCGCCAGGGCGACACGTTCGATTCCGTTTATGCAGTACGCTCCGGCGCCCTGAAGACTTTCAGCCTGAGCGATGGCGGTGAAGAGCAGATCACTGGCTTCCATTTGCCGAGTGAACTGGTCGGCCTGTCGGGCATGGACACTGAAAAGCACCCGGTCTCGGCGCAAGCCCTGGAAACCACCTCGGTGTGCGAAATCCCTTTCGATCGCCTCGACGAACTGGCCCTGCAACTGCCACAACTGCGCCGTCAGTTGATGCGGGTGATGAGCCGCGAGATTCGCGACGATCAGCAAATGATGTTGCTGCTGTCGAAGAAAACCGCCGACGAGCGCATCGCCACTTTCCTGGTCAACCTGTCGGCACGTTTCCGCGCCCGGGGCTTCTCGGCCAACCAGTTCCGGTTGAGCATGTCGCGCAACGAAATCGGCAATTACCTCGGCCTGGCGGTGGAAACCGTGTCCCGGGTATTCACCCGCTTCCAGCAAAACGAACTGATTGCGGCCGAGGGCAAGGAAATCCACATCCTCGATCCGATCCAGCTCTGCGCCCTGGCCGGCGGTTCGCTCGAAGGCTGATAGCAACGATTGCGGCTGAGCGAAACGGTTCAGCCGCCGCTATACTGCGACGTTTGCAGCCCGCCAGGACACTTCGACGATGGTCTTCGACTCCTTCGACATCAAATCCCTGATCCGCCCCGTGATCGACTTCCCCAAGCCGGGCGTGATCTTTCGCGACATCACTCCGTTGTTCCAGTCACCCACGGCCCTGCGCCTGGTGATGGACAGCTTTGCCCATCGTTACGTCGAAGCCGACTTCACCCACATCGGTGCCATGGATGCCCGTGGCTTTCTGATCGGATCGATCCTGGCCTATCAGCTGAACAAACCGCTGGTGCTGTTCCGCAAACAGGGCAAACTGCCGGCCGACGTGCTGGCCGAGGGTTATCAGACCGAGTACGGCGAAGCCTTTCTCGAAGTCCATGCCGACAGCCTGTGTGAGGGTGATGCGGTGGTGATGTTCGATGACCTGATCGCCACTGGCGGCACGCTGATCGCGGCGGCGAACCTGATTCGGCGCATGGGCGCGCGGGTGCATGAAGCGGCGGCGATCATTGACTTGCCGGAGCTGGGTGGTTCGCAGCGGCTGGAAGACATGGGGATTCCTACGTTTTGCCTGACGCAGTTTGCCCTTACCGATAAATAAGCAGCGTCTGTACTGACGCCATCGCGGGCAAGCCCGCTCCCACAGTTACTCTCTGTCGTGCACAAAACTTGTGTACACAGAAAATCCCCTGTGGGAGCGGGCTTGCTCGCGAAAGCGTCAGCCGCAACACCGCAAAAACTCAAAGCCCCATCTGCTTACTGATGATCTCGTTCATCACTTCCCGCGTCCCCCCGCCGATCGACAGAATCCGGTTATCCCGGTACAGCCGCTCCACCAGACTGTCACGCATGTAACCCAGACCGCCCAGAATCTGCACCGCATCGGTCGTAATGCGATCAGCCGTGTCAGTGGCAAAATTCTTGGCCATGGAAATCTCCTTGATCACGCTCTGCCCGGCTGCCATTTTCGCTGCCTGACGGTAGGTGAATTCCCGTGACACCTCCAGCGCCGTGGCCATTTCCGCGAGTCGGTGCTTGAGCACCTGGAACTTGCCGATGGGTTTGCCGAAGGCTTCACGCTGACGAGCCCATTTCAGGCTCTCCTCCAGCGCCAACTGCGCGGTCATGTTGGCCATCAGGGCCAGGGCCAGACGCTCGCCCTGGAAGTTGCCCATGATGCAGGCGAAGCCCATGTTCTCGGCCCCGATCAGATGGCTAACCGGCACCCGGCAATCATCAAAAAACAATTCGGCGGTGTCCGACGCCCACCAGCCCATTTTCTTCAACTGGCGACCGACGGTGAAACCGGGTGTGCCCTTCTCGATCAGCAGCAAGCTGATGCCGCCAAACCCAGGCTCGCCGGTGCGCACCGCGACGGTGTAGAAATCCGCGCGAACGCCGCTGGTAATGAAGGTTTTGCTGCCGCTGACCCGGTAAAAGTCGCCGTCACGTACAGCGCGGGTTTGCAGGTTGGCCACATCGGAGCCGCCGCTGGGCTCGGTGACGGCCAGGGCGCTGATCTTCTCGCCCGCCAGCACCTGAGGCACAACGCGATCGCGGACTTCGGGCCTGGCCCACTTGAGGATCGGCGGCAGACCAATGTCCAGCGAGCCCAACCCCGCGACCAGACCACCGGAACCGCAGCGCATCAGCTCTTCACTGGCGGCGATCTTGGCGAACACATCACCTTCGTGGCTGCCGCCCAAGGCTTCGGGATAACCAATGCCCAAAATCCCCGCCGCGCCGGCCTTGAGGTAGAGCTCACGGGGGAAGCTTTCGGCTTCTTCCCACTGGTCGATGTCCGGAAGAATCTCGCGCTCGACGAAACGTCTGACGCTGTCACGGACCAATTGGTGGCTGGGGTCGAAGTATTCCTGAAAGGCAGGCATCGGCGAACTCCATTGAAGGTTCAGCGAAGTTAACCGAGCGCTTGCTTGGTTTTCAATAGAGTTGTGTGAATCAGATGGACCGAGGTGCTTTCTTCGCGGGCAAGCCTCGCTCCTACAGGTTTTGTGTTGTGCCATATATTGTGGACACACCACCAATTCCTGTAGGAGCGAGGCTTGCCCGCGAAGAGGCCTTCAGACACTACAAGGTAATCGGCTTACGTCCGGCAAACGAATGCGCCAACGTCCCGCCGTCCACCAGTTCCAGCTCGCCACCCAACGGCACGCCATGGGCGATGCGCGAGGCGATCAGGCCTTTGTTGCTGAGCAACTGGGCAATGTAATGCGCGGTGGCCTCGCCTTCTACCGTCGGGTTGGTGGCGAGGATGACTTCGGCAAACGTGCCCGCCTCTTCGATCCGCGCCAGCAGTTGTGGAATACCGATGGCGTCCGGCCCTAGCCCGTCGAGCGGCGACAGGTGGCCTTTGAGTACGAAGTAGCGACCGCGGAAACCGGTCTGCTCCACCGCGTAAACATCCATCGGACCTTCCACCACACACAGCAAGGTGTCGTCGCGGCGTGGATCGGCGCATTGCGGGCACAGATCGTCTTCAGTCAGCGTACGGCACAAGCGGCAGTGGCCCACTCCTTCCATGGCCTGGCTCAGCGCCTGGGCCAGTCGCGAACCACCGCTGCGATCACGCTCAAGCAGTTGCAACGCCATGCGCTGGGCAGTTTTCTGACCCACACCCGGCAAAATTCGCAGGGCATCGATCAGTTGGCGAATCAAAGGGCTGAAGCTCATGGGGAAAAGTCCGACATAACAACGAGACGCGGTTTATACCCGCGCCTCTGTTTAGCGTCAAATAGCAGCGTGTCCTTAATCGATGAATCCGGCCGTATAGGGAGCAGACCTTTGTGGTGGTGTCCGGTTCGAAGTTTCGTCAGTTGTACCGAGGTGACTTCATCGCGGGCAAGCCACGCTCCCACAGGATTCAGGTGATCCCTGTGGGAGCGGGCTTGCCCGCGAAGGCTGCCTCACAGGCACCACACTTCCAACAGACAGAAAAAAAAATGCCAGGCGCGATGCCTGGCATTTTTTGTAACCCATCCGACGCGCGTTGGCGAATCAGAATGGCAGTTTCATACCCGGAGGCAATTGCATGCCAGCGGTCACGCCGGACATTTTGTCCTGGCTGTTGGCTTCGATCTTGCGCACGGCGTCGTTAACGGCCGCGGCGAATACCGCCTCCAGCATTTCCTTGTCGTCTTCGCTCAGGCCTTCGACCAGGCTTGGGTCGATGGTCACGCGCTTGACGTCGTGACGACCGGTCATCACCACGGTGACCATGTCGCCGCCGGCTTTACCGGTGACTTCGGCGTTGGCCAGTTCTTCCTGCATCTTGGCCATTTTTTCCTGCATCTGCTGCGCCTGCTTCATCAGGCCGGCCATGCCACCTTTCATCATGGGAATCACCTCAAAAGTACTTGGATAAAAACAGCGCCCGGCGAATGCGGCCAAGCGCCTTCAGTTATTAGTCCTGACTGACCAGGGCCTCGACAGGTTCAATAGTATCGTGACGGACCACCGCCCCGAACTGCTGTATCATTTGCTGGATGAACGGATCGCCGTGGATCGATTCCTCGGCCTCGCGCTGACGGTTGGCACGACGGCGGGATGAGGCCTGAGCCGGGGTTTCCTGCTCGGGCTTGATCAGCTCCATGCTCAGGGTCAGCGTGCGCCCGTGGAACTGGTTCAGTGCATCGTTGAGGCGACGTTGTTGTGTCGCGTTGAACAAGGCGCTGTGGGCCGGGTCCAGGTGCAACAACCAATTGTCGCCATCGACGGCGATCAGCGTGCAGTTGGCGCCGATGCTGGCGGTCATGCCGGACACCGGCAGTTTCGGGAACAACTCCAGCCATTGCAGGGCCAGGCCGGTGGCCGGCATCGCGGCCGGTTCAGGCTCGGGTTCCGGCGCAGGTTCGGCGGTGTGCTCACTGGCCAGTTCGTCGAGATAGCTATAAGCCGAATCCATGTCCGGCTCGATGTAGTCCTCGTCCAGCGGCGGCTCGTCGTCCTGATCCATGCCTGGCGTGGCGGCATCGACTTCGGCCATGGACGGTTCCGGGATCGGCGCAGCGGCCCATTCCGGCGCGTCCGGCACTACGCTGTCCGGCGTCGGCATGGGCATCGGTGGCAATTCGGGTTGTTCGCCAGCCGTTTCCAGCACCGGCTCGACGGCGGGCTGCTGGACAACTTCGGGCTCTACCGGGTCGTTCCACGGCAGATCAACGACTTCTTCGACCGCTACGGGCTCGACAACAGGCTCGGGCTCAGGCGCGACCACGGGCACAGGCACGGAAGCGACCGGCTCAGGCGCAGCCACCGGGACAGGGGCCGGAGCCACCACTGGCGCAACCGGAGCCGGTGTAACGGCCGTAGCAACTACCGGCGCAACGATCGGCGCGGCAGCCACTGAATTTGCGGAATCAACTGTGGCCTGGCTGATCCCCACTGGCTTTAGCGGTTGCCTCGGGGCGTCCTCAGTGTCTGCCGGCCGGAACGCGAGCATTCGCAGCAGGACCATTTCGAAACCGCCGCGCGGGTCCGGTGCCAGCGGCAAATCCCGGCGCCCGATCAGGCCCATCTGGTAATAGAACTGCACGTCTTCGGCCGGTAGTGCCTGGGCCAATGCCAGCACCCGATCACGGTCGCCATGACCGTTATCGACGCCTTCAGGCAGGGCCTGGGCGATGGCGACACGGTGCAGCACATTGAGAATTTCCGAGAGCACGCCGTTCCAGTCCGGGCCTTGTTCGGCCAGATGGCGCACTGCTTCGAGCAACGCCTTGGCATCGCCTTCGATCAGCGAATGCAAAACGTCGTAGACCTGGCCGTGATCGAGAGTACCGAGCATGGCCCGCACATCAGCGGCCAGAACCTTGCCTTCACCGAAAGCAATGGCCTGATCGGTCAGGCTCATGGCGTCGCGCATCGAACCGTCGGCGGCGCGGCCCAGCAGCCACAGCGCGTCGTCTTCGAACGGTACGTTCTCGACGCTCAGCACGTGGGTCAAATGCTCGACCACCCGTTCCGGGGTCATGTTCTTCAGGGAGAACTGCAGGCAACGCGAAAGAATCGTTGCAGGAAGTTTCTGCGGATCGGTGGTCGCCAGGATGAACTTGACGTAGGGCGGCGGCTCTTCGAGGGTTTTCAACAGCGCATTAAAGGAATGGCTGGAGAGCATGTGCACTTCGTCGATCAGGTAGACCTTGAAGCGCCCGCGGCTCGGCGCGTACTGCACGTTGTCGAGCAGCTCGCGAGTGTCTTCGACCTTGGTCCGGCTCGCGGCGTCGATCTCGATCAGGTCGACGAAGCGGCCTTCATCGATTTCGCGGCACACCGAGCACTCGCCACAGGGGGTCGAAGTGATACCTGTTTCACAGTTCAGGCATTTGGCGATGATCCGCGCGATGGTGGTCTTGCCGACCCCGCGGGTGCCGGTAAAAAGGTACGCGTGGTGCAGCCGCTGGCTGTCCAAGGCATTGATCAGAGCCTTGAGCACATGGGTCTGGCCGACCATTTCGCCGAACGAGCGCGGACGCCATTTACGTGCAAGAACCTGATAACTCATCGAAAACCGTCGCAACGAAGGAACACAAGCGGCTAATGCTAGCGGAGCAAGGCCAAAATTGCATCCGGCGCGCTCGTCTATTCTGGCTAAGCTGCACTTTAAGGGCTTTTATTGGCTCAGGTTTGAGCCGTACCGGAGCGTTTATGCGTTTTGCCTTGGGGGCACTGCTGTTGGTCAGCGTGAGCGTCGCGGCCGCCGAGGTGCCGTTGCGCTTTGTCGTGTCCGACAGCTGGGCCATGCCCATGGTGCAGATGGAGCGCGGCCGGCCGACCCAGGGCATCTTGCACGACATGATGATCAGCCTGGCGACTCAGGTCGGCGTGCCGGCTGAGTTTCACATTTTGCCTCGGGCACGGGTGCAGAACGCCATGGAGCACGGCGAAGTCGATGTGCGTTGTTATATCTCAAAATCCTGGCTGCCGAATCAGTCTGGCGACTATATCTGGAGCGCTCCGCTGCTGGTTCAGCGCGACTTGCTGATTGGTCGGCGAGGCTCACCTTCGATCAATCCGGCAGACCTGCCGCAACAGTCAATCGGCACCGTGCGTGGCTATAACTACCCGACCTTGCAACCGCTGTTCGACGCCGACCGGCTGCACCGCGATGACGCGCGCAATCAGGAACAAGTGCTGGAAAAACTGCTGGCCGGACGCTACCGCTACGCGGTGAGCAACCAATGGACCCTGGACTGGTTCAATCAGCGCCTGCTGCCCGATCAGCAGCTGAAAAGCGTAGCGCTGGTGCATGAACAAGCCGTCAGTTGCTACGTGCGCAACGACCCCAAGGTGCCTGTGCAACGCATTCTGGACACGTTGTTGCAAATGAAAATGTCCGGGGAGATCGATGACATCATCCGGCTCTATACCGGTAACCCTGCTGCCAACCAGTAGCAACTGCATGATGGCTCAGGCAATCTGGCCGAGCGTCTGCCATTGCGATGGGGCGACAAACCCCGCCACCCAGCCCGGCACCTCACCGGGCGGCATCGGGCGAGCGATGAAATAGCCTTGAGCGACTTCGCATCCCAGCCGCAACAGCAATTCACCATGCTCAACGCTTTCCAGTCCCTCGGCAATCACCTGCCGGCCGAACGCACGGGCCAGGCCAATCACCGCCGTGGTCAGGGCCAGGTCATCACGATCATTCAGAATGTCGCGCACGAACGACTTATCGATCTTGATGGTTTGGGTGCGTAAACGCTTGAGGTAACTCAGGGACGAGTAACCCGTGCCGAAGTCACCCAGCGAAAACTGCACCCCCAACGCCTGACAGGCCTGCAAACAGGCACTGACATGCTGGATATTCTCGATCGCCACCGACTCGACGATTTCCAGATCGAGCATTTGCGGGGCGACCTGGGCATGCCGAGCGAGTACCTGCCTGAGCCGGTCGACGAAATCGGCGCGCTGAAAATGTCGCGCCGCGATATTGATACTGACCGGCCAGCCCTGCCCCGCTTGCTGCCAACGGTGCAACTGCGAAAGAACCTGGTCCATTACCCATTCACCGATATCGATGATCAGGTCGGTGTCCTCTACCAGTGGCAAAAACTCCCGGGGTGGCACCATGCCGTTTTGCGGGTGCTCCCAACGCAACAACGCCTCGAAACCAACGACCACGCCACGGCGCATGTTCACTTTGGGCTGAAAATGCAAACGTAACTCACCGGCGAGCAGCGCCTGACGCACCCGCTCGACGGTCTGGTGAGTGGCCTTGACCTCCTGATCCCGAGAGACATCGAATAGATGAAAGCGGTTTCGCCCGCTCTGCTTGGCCACGTACATCGCCTGATCGGCATGACGCAGCAGGGTTTCGGCATCTTCGTTGTCGTGGGGAAACAGGGTGACGCCGATACTGGCAAACACATTGATATCTTTGCCGTGCAGTGTGTAAGGCGCCGATATCGCCCCCAACACACGATTCAGCGCCGCGCGCAATTCCGGCAGATCACGCACATAACGCAACACCAGCACGAACTCGTCACCGGCCAGTCTCGCCACCACGTCTTCGCCGCGCACAATGTCGCGCAAACGCTTGGCCACCTCCACCAGCAACATATCGCCACTGGCGTGACCATAACCGTCGTTGACCGCCTTGAACCCGTCGAGGTCAAGCATGCATACCGCCAACGGAATATTTTCATGCCGGGAGAATTCCAGCGCCTGATCCAGCAAATCCGACAGGAACGCGCGATTGGGCAGTCCGGTCAGCACGTCATGCCCGACCCGCCATTGCAAGGATTGCAGGAGTTGGCGTTTTTCGCTGATATCGAAACGAATCGACAGGTATCGATCAATGCGCCCCGTGGCGTCGTCAAGCACCGGCACCATGGTGCTGTCGACCCAATACAGGCTGCCATCCTTGGCGCGATTACAGATCTCGCCCTTCCAGATATTGCCCAAGGCGATGGTGCGCCACATGGCGGCGAAGAAATCGGCGCAATGCAGGCCGGAATTCAGCAGGCGATGGTTCTGCCCCAGCAGTTCCTCACGACTGTAGCCGGACACGGCGCAGAATTGATCGTTGACATAGGTAATCCGGCCGTTCAGATCGGTCTCGGAAAAAATCGCGGCGGCATCCACGGCCCTGCGGTATTTCTCATCCATGAGTCAGGCTCACTGTCGCTAGCGGTGGTACCGCTCGACCAGCGCAGGATGCCCGGAAGAGATGTTTTGAGACGTACTGCGCAGAGACACGTTATCACTCCATGAACAGCATTTGATGGCCCCCGGACCGCCGAAGATCCAGGGCAAAGTAACGACTCCGACTCTGGTAATATTTCGCCAGGCTTCAGACCGCCAGCGGCCTCTGCGCATACCCGACAGGGAACGCAATGCTGGCTGTTTCATATCGCCTAAACTTCAGAAAGCAGATCACCCAAAACCCTTCGAAGCGGCGATTCTACGAAATGCATCACATTTTGCAAAGCAAGGTGATGGATCATGCAGTTGCCTAATGCAAAAATCTATCGTTAAGTTCTTGATTCTAAATGGGAATTGAGCGATGCAAATTTCAAGTTTGGGTCCGGCCATCCGACGCTACCGTAAGGTCGCAGGGCTTACTCAGGCTGAACTCGGCGAAAAAACCGGTTTTGACCCCAAAACCATCAGTCGCTTCGAAACCGGCACCTATACCCCCAGCGTGGAAGCATTGTTCTTGCTTGCCGACGTGCTGGGCGTGAAGCTGAAAGCCTTTTTCGCAGATCTGGAAGACGAAGATGAACAGCGGGCATACCTGTTCAGCGTCATACACAAAGCCACCCCGAAGGATCTGGGAAAGCTGATCGCAGCGGTTGACCAGGCCTTGTCCAAGCCTTAGTGCCAGTAAATGAAAAAAGGAGGCCGACCTGTCGAATGCGACAGATCAGCCTCCTTTTTATATCCCGTTCTTTAATTCGGAAACGACGAAACACCGCCCTGGATGAGCTCCATGGCAGAACAAAACAGTATTTTTAAATAGAAAACACGAAAGAGGGTTCGTGTTGCGTTATGGAGGCAACCCCACCAGCCACACCCCGGCACACAATGTTCCCGCTGTGGCTGCTCCCTTCCGGGTCTGACCAGGTTCACGGGTAATCGTTGCGGGGGGACCGATGGGGTCACCATAACGACGCTCACCTGACGGCGAGCCGCGCCATTGTACCTATCTGAGACGAAGTTACAACCGTTCGTGCGGATTAAAAAATATGAGCCGCTTCAAGGACCTGCGGTGATCCTGAAAAGATCGCAGCCTGCGGCAGCTCCTACATTGGGTCGGCGTACACCTGTAGGAGCTGCCGCAGGCTGTGATCTTTTGATCCTATTGCGCCAACACCTCATCCGCCCTGCCACCCTCTTGCTGGATCACCAGGTGAATGAAGTGCAGCTTGGTAATCACCGTCGGCGGCAGGACGAACGGATAGAAATCCGGCTGGCCCATGCTGCGTGACAACTCGTTGAGCATGCCGGCCAGTTCGATCCACGCATTGACGAACGACAGGAACGCCGGGCCGCCGGGGTGCTGCGGGTCGAATAGTGTGCTCGGCGGAAACGGCTGGTAATCGAAATCCATTTCCCGGGCACTCATGCCAAACCCCAGGGCGGTGTCCACTGCATCCATCATGTGCAGGTAGTGAGCCCAGGTTTCGGCCCAGTCTTCCCAAGGGTGCATGGTCGCGTAGGCGCTGACGTAATGTTGCTGCCAGTCCAGCGGCGCGCCTTGCTGATAATGCCGTTCAAGGGCCTCGGCGTAGCTTGCTTGCTCGTCACCGAACAGATCGCGAAACGGTTCCAGCCAATGACTGTTGGCGACCAAGCGGTCCCAGTAGTAATGCCCTACCTCGTGACGAAAGTGCCCGAGCAGCGTGCGATAAGGTTCGTGCATCTGCACGCGCACCTGCTCGCGATGGGCGTCGTCGGCTTCCTTTATATCGAGGGTGATCAGACCGTTGGCATGCCCGGTGGTCGGCGGTTTGCCTTCGAGGTCGATACCGATGAAGTCGAAGGCCAGACCAATGTCTTCGTCCATGGATTTCGGAATGACTGACAAGCCCAGGCTGATCAACTGCGCTACCAGACGACGCTTGGCGATTTCCACTTTGCGCCAGCGCTCGTGGTTCTCGGGGATCGACAGGTCGGGGATGGTGCGATTCAGGCTACAGGCAATGCATAACGCATCGTGATCATTGGCCGCCAGCAGCCAGTTGCATGCGGCCGGAGAGTCGAGATTGGCGCAGCGGCGGAACACCCCTGCGTCAGGATCGGCGTCGAGCAACCAGGTATCCACTTGCGGGCCGGCTTGCAGCGAAGACAAGCGACTCTGCTGGGACTGATAGCCCAGCGCTGCCGAACAGGCCAGGCACTGACTGTTGCGAAAGAACAGCGACTGCCCGCAGCGGCAATGCCAGACCTTGCTGTTGCGCGAACGCTCACCCATGAAGGGCGCGGCGATGCGTGAACTGAGCTGTTCGAAGAAGCGGTACATGGCGATCTCTCCCTGGGGCCTGCGAAGACTAGATCATTCTTGTACCGTGATCGTTCCCACAAATGAACACACCTGTGTGGGGCCGAGCTTTTGTGGCGAGAGGGCTTGCCCCCGTTGAGCTGCGCAGCAGCCCCAAAACCGCCAACCGCATTTTTCAGGCATACCGTGCAAGCAGGTCTTGCGACGGCTTCGCCGCCGAACGGGGGCAAGCCCCCTCGCCACAGGTCTCTGTTAGATCGAGATGTTGTATTCCTTCAGACGCGCCACAAACGCCTCTTCATCCAGCACCTTCAACCCCAGCTCATTGGCCTTGGCCAGCTTCGATCCCGCGCCCGGCCCGGCGACCACACAATGGGTCTTGGCCGACACGGAACCGGCCACCTTGGCGCCGAGGCTTTCAAGCTTGTCCTTGGCCACATCGCGACTCATCAGCTCCAGCGAACCGGTCAGCACCCAGGTCTGCCCGGCCAGCGGCAACCCTTCGACGACCTTTTTCTCGCTCTGCCAATGCATGCCGAAATCCCGCAGCTGCTTTTCGGCCGCCTCGGCGACCTGACGATTTTCCGTGCCCGCAAAGAACTCGCGAACCGAAGTCGCCTGTTTCTCCGGCAGCGCCTGACGCATGTCCAGCCAATCAGCACTCATCACCGCTTCGAGCGAGCCGAACTTGTCGGCAAGCTTCTGCGCCCCGCCCGGCCCGACCGACGGAATGTGCAACTTGTCAAGGAAGCCGCCCAACGTGGTACTGGCGGAAAATTCGGCACCCAACTCGCCCTGATCCTGAATCTGCAGGCCGTGCTTGAGCAGATCCTTGATCACCTGCCGGTTATGCGCGTCTTCAAAGAAGCTGTGGATCTCGTGAGCCACTTCCAGCCCGACATCCGGCAAGTACGTGAGCACGTGCGGTAATGCCTGCTGAACCCGCTCCAGCGAGCCGAGAGAGCGCGCGAGGACCTTGGCCGTCTCTTCGCCGACATCGGGAATGCCCAAGGCGTAGATGAATCGCGCCAGACTCGGCTGCTTGCTGTCTTCGATAGCGCCGAGCAGGTTCTTGCTCGACAGCTCGGCAAAGCCTTCCAGGTCGACGATCTGCTCGAACGTCAGGGCATAGAGGTCAGCCGGCGAACTCACCAGGCCTTCGTCCACCAGTTGCTCGACGCTCTTCTCGCCCAGCCCTTCAATGTCCATGGCGCGGCGCGAGACAAAGTGAATGATCGCTTGCTTGAGTTGCGCACCGCAGGCCAGACGCCCGACGCAGCGGTACACCGCACCTTCGCTGATGGTTTCGCGACCCTTGCTGCGCTTGACCAGTTGCGTGCGCTCGACATGGGAACCGCAGACCGGGCACTGCTCGGGAATCTGCACCGGCCGGGCATTCTCCGGACGACGTTCGGTGACCACTTGCACCACTTGCGGAATCACATCACCGGCGCGACGGATGATCACCGTATCGCCGATCATCAGGCCCAACCGCGCAACTTCATCCATGTTATGCAAAGTCGCATTGGCCACGGTGACGCCCGCGACCCTGACCGGTTTCAAGCGCGCCACCGGCGTCACAGCACCGGTGCGACCCACCTGGAATTCCACATCAAGCAGTTCGGTGAGCTCTTCCATGGCCGGGAATTTGTGGGCAATCGCCCAGCGCGGTTCGCGAGCGCGGAAACCCAGTTCACGCTGGGAAGCAATGCTGTTGACCTTGAACACCACGCCGTCGATTTCATACTGGAGCGCATTGCGGCGCTCACCGATGTCGCGGTAGTAATCCAGGCATTCTTCAATGCCATGCGCCAATTTCAGCTCATGACTGATCGGCATCCCCCAGGCTTTGAGTTGCTGCAGATTGCCAATGTGCGTGTCGGCAATATCGGCCGAAATCTGGCCGATGCCGTAGCAGCAGAATTCCAGCGGACGGTTGGCGGTGATCTTCGAATCCAGCTGGCGCAAACTGCCCGCCGCCGCGTTACGCGGGTTGGCGAAGGTCTTGCCGCCGACTTCCAGTTGCGTGGCGTTGAGTCGCTCGAAACCGGCCTTGGACATGAAGACTTCGCCGCGCACTTCCAGGGTCGCCGGCCAGCCGGTGCCATGCAGCTTGAGCGGGATATTGCGCACGGTGCGCACGTTGACGCTGATGTCTTCACCGGTGGTGCCGTCGCCGCGGGTGGCGCCGCGCACCAGCACACCGTCCTGATACAGCAGACTGACCGCCAGGCCATCGAGCTTGGGTTCGCAGCTGTACTCCACCGCCGCGCCACCGCCGAACAAGTCGCCGACCGGCAGGTCCAGCCCTTCCGTCACCCGGCGATCGAATTCGCGCATGTCGGTTTCTTCGAAGGCGTTGCCCAGGCTGAGCATCGGCACTTCATGACGCACCTGAGTGAACGCCGACAACGCCGCGCTGCCGACACGCTGGGTCGGCGAGTCGCTGGTGATCAATTCGGGATGGGCCGCTTCGAGGGCCTTGAGCTCATGGAACAAGCGATCGTATTCGGCGTCCGGAATGCTGGGTTCGTCCAGCACGTGGTAGCGATAGTTGTGCTGATCGAGCTCGGCGCGCAGCTCTAGAATGCGGTTTTTGGCGGCGGTCATGGGTGTTCTCTCATAAAGCAAAAGAGCAGCCGAGGCTGCTCAATCTGTAGATGCTGTACAAATCATTGTAGGAGCCAGGCTTGCCGGCGAAGGCATACGTGAGATCGCCTTCGCCGGCAAGCCTGGCTCCTACAAGATCAGCGCTTCTGGGTCAATGCGCGACGCTCGAACTCGACGATGCGCTGACGGTAATGCTCAATCGTTTGGGCGGTCAACACGCTGCGCTGGTCGTCTTTCAGTTCGCCGTTCAGCTCCTGGGACAGTTTGCGTGCCGCAGCCACCATCACGTCGAAGGCTTGCTTGGGATGACGCGGGCCTGGCAGGCCGAGGAAGAAGCTCACTGCCGGGGTGCTGAAATGATCGATGTCATCCAGATCGAAGACGCCCGGTTTGACCGCATTGGCCATGGAGAACAGGACTTCGCCGTTACCGGCCATGCTTTCGTGACGGTGGAAAATGTCCATCTCGCCGAAACGCAGACCGCTTTCCAGAATGTTCTGCAACAGTGCCGGGCCCTTGAAACCGGCCGGGTCACGGCAGATCACGCTGATCACCAGCACTTCTTCGGCTTGCGGCTGTTCTTTCTCGGCCGAGCTGGCGGGCTTGGTGTCATCCGGGAAATCGTCGTCACGGCTGTTGAAGCTAGGGCCGCCGTCCAGATCCAGGCTGAGATTCATGTCGCCCTGAGAAGGCTCGCCATGACCACGTTTGCCGCGCTTGGAACCCGACTCGCGAGGTTCACGGGCAGGCATGCTCACCGACGGCAGATCATGCTCGTCCAGTTGCGGTTCTTTATGGTTATCCAGCACACGAGGCGGGCCCAACAGCTCGGCGCTGGTGTCCTCGTCCGGCAGATTGGACAAACTTCGGTCAAGACGGAATTTCAGTTTTCCCTTGCCGCCGCGCATGCGACGCCAGCCATCGAAAAGAATACCGGCAATGACAATAATGCCGATGACGATCAGCCACTCGCGCAGACCGATTTCCATGTAATCCCGTGCCTCTATAAAAAATGCTGAAAAATAAGGGGTTTACATTGTGTAAACCGCTTTAAAACGTGGCGCCAACTCTATGTTCTGACAGGCGTTTTGCCCACGCATACGAAAAATTGACATTAAACTAGCACGACCAAAGGCAACTTTACACCGTCTGTCACAGTGGCTTGCGCGAATTATGTCGATTGGCCAGCAAGTCAAGGCAGGTAAAAAGCCCTACAGCTCAAAAATACCTGCCCTACAAGCAACGACTCAGGCGTCCACCATGGCCATCGCCTCCTCCACATCCACTGCCACCAGACGCGAGCAACCGGGTTCGTGCATCGTTACCCCCATCAATTGATCGGCCATTTCCATGGCGATCTTATTGTGGGTGATATAGATGAACTGCACCGTCTGCGACATCTCTTTGACCAGCCGTGCGTAGCGTCCAACGTTAGCGTCATCCAATGGCGCGTCAACCTCATCGAGCATGCAGAACGGCGCCGGATTCAACTTGAAGATGGCAAAAACCAGGGCCAATGCAGTCAGGGCTTTTTCACCACCGGAGAGCAAATGGATGGTGCTGTTCTTCTTTCCTGGCGGCTGCGCCATGATCGTCACCCCTGTATCGAGTAGATCTTCGCCCGTCAGTTCCAAATACGCGCGTCCTCCACCGAAAACTTTTGGGAAAAGGGCCTGTAAACCGCCATTGATCTGATCAAAGGTATCTTTGAAGCGGTTTCGGGTTTCCTTGTCGATCTTGCGAATCACGTTCTCGAGCGTGTCCAGCGCTTCCACCAAATCGTCGTTCTGAGCATCCAGATAACGTTTACGCTCGGATTGTTGCTGGTATTCATCGATAGCCGCGAGGTTGATCGCGCCGAGGCGCTGAATTCGCGCGGCAATGCGCTCGAGTTCTTCTTCGGCGTCTTTCTCGTTGGCTTCAGCCACCAGCGTGGCGAGCACGCCATGAAGGTCGTAACCGTCTTCCAGCAGTTGATCTTCAAGAGCCTTGCGACGCACGGTCAGGGCTTGCCATTCCATGCGCTGCGTTTCCATCTGGCCGCGTATCAATTGCGATTGTTGTTCAGCCTGATTGCGGCGTTTTTCGGCGTCACGCAGTTCGCGATCGGCATCTTCCAAGGCCATTTGCGCGGTCTTGAGTTCTTCGTCAACCGTCATGCGCTTGTCGAGTAACTCTTCGAGCTTCAGACGCAGTTCTTCCAGTGGCGCCTCGCCCTCTTCCAAATTGAGACTGAGCTGTTCGCGCTTCTCGGTCAGGCGCTCGGACTGCATTTCCAGCCGTTCGAGGGCCTGACGAGTGGAGTCGTGTTGCGCCTTCAGCGAACCGAGGCGCACCGCCAATTGATGCGCATGATCCTTGTGCTGCCGAGCCTCCTGACGCACCCGATCAAGTCGCTCGCGCAAGCTGTCCCGCTGAGCCAGCAGCAACTCGCGCTGCTCGGTGTCCAGCGCCATGCTGTCGAGGGCTTCCTGCAACTGCAGGCGCGCTTCGCCGATGTTTTCGTGTTCCAGGGCGCGCTGTTCGCTCAACTCGGTAAGTTCTTCATCGAGACGGGTGCGGCGCAAGGTCAACTGCTCGACCTTGGCTTTGCCGGCGGACAACTGGGCTTTCAATTCGCCTTGCTGACGGGCTTCGTCTTGCAGCAAACGACGCAAATGTTCGCGACCGTTTTCCTGCTGACGCTGTTGCGCCCGCAGGTTTTGCAATTGAGTTTCGAGGGTTTCGACCGTGGCTTCGCGCTCTTCGCGTTCAAGGCCCAAGCGCTGGATTTCCTGGCCACGGGCGAGCACGCCGCTTTCCGCTTCGCTAGCCCGGCGCACACGCAAAAAGTGTCGGCCGACCCAGTAACCGTCGCGGCTGATCAGGCTTTGCCCGGCGGCCAATTGCCCGCGCAACGCCAAGGCTTGCTCAAGGCTGTCGACCGGTTTGACCTGCCCCAGCCATGGCGACAAATCAATCTGCGCCTCGACCTTGTCGAGCAAACTGCCGGGCATGCGCACGCCATCGGTAGCCGGGCTGAGCAGGCGCAAATCGCCTTGGGCAAACCCGGCCAGATCGAAGTCACCGAAGTCATCCACCAGCACCGCTTGCAGGTCGGCGCCGAGCACGGTTTCCACCGCCAGCTCCCAACCGGCCTCGACCTTCAGGCCTTCGGCCAGACGCGGACGATCCGCCAGGTGCTGTTCGCGCAGCCATTCGGCGGTGCCGGTACCCGGATCGAGCGCGGCTTGCTGCAAGGCTTCCAACGACGCCAGTCGACCGTTGAGCCGCTGCAAATCACCTTGGGCTTGCTGCTGCGCCGAGAGCGCTTGCTGCAGTTCCTGACGCAGTTGCTCGAGGCGCTCGACCTGAGCCTCTTCGCTGGCCTGCAAGTCTTCGAGCGTGGCCTCGGACGCAGCCAATTGCTCGCTGAGTTCCATGATCGCCGCGTCTTCCGGGTCCGCCGACAGCAACGCACGCTCTTCGCCAAGACGTTTCTGGCGATCGGCCAAACGTTCCATGCTGGTTTCCAGCTGCTGGATTCGCGACTGCTGAACTTCAGACTGACGGCGTGGCTCGGCGGCAGTGAGGTTGAACGTGTCCCACTGCTCCTGCCAACCGTGCATGGTGGTTTCGGATTCTTCGAGCGCCGCAGCAGCTTCTTCGGCGGCGGCGCTGGTAACTTCCTGTTCCGGCGTGAGCATGTCCAGCTCTTCGCCCAAGGTCAGCAGCAAGGTGCGGTCGTGGCCCAAGTGAGACTCGGTTTCCAGCCGCGCGCGCTCGGCTTCCTTCAAGTCGTCCTGCAACTGACGCAAGCGCTGCTGACCGTGTTGAATGCTCTGCTCGACCCGGGCGATGTCACCACCGACCGAATAAAAACGCCCCTGCACCAGATTGAAGCGCTCGGACAGATCGTGATGACCGTCACGCAGGCGTTCGATGGCCGCGTCGGCATTGCGTTGCTCGGCCACCAGCGCTTCGAAGGTGACTTCCTGAGTGCCGATGATCGACTCGCGCTGGCCGACCTGTTCGTTCAACGCCTGCCAGCGCAGGGCCGACAGCTGGGCCTTGAGCTGGCGCTCTTCGCCTTTGTATTCCTGATACTTCTTGGCGGCCTCGGCCTGGCGGTGCAAGCGTTCAAGCTGACGCTCGAGCTCTTCGCGCAGGTCGGTCAGGCGGGCAAGGTTTTCATGGGTGCGACGAATACGGTTTTCAGTCTCGCGCCGACGTTCCTTGTACTTGGAAATACCGGCGGCTTCTTCGATGAAATTGCGCAGGTCTTCGGGCTTGGACTCGATCAGCTTGGAGATCATCCCCTGCTCGATAATCGAATAGCTGCGCGGGCCGAGGCCGGTCCCCAGAAAGATGTCGGTGATATCGCGGCGACGGCATTTGGTGCCGTTGAGGTAGTAGGTGGTCTGGCTGTCGCGGGTTACTTTGCGGCGAATGGAAATTTCCGCATAGGCGGCCCATTCGCCGAGCAGGGTGCCGTCGGAGTTATCGAACACCAGCTCAATGCTGGCCTGGCTCACCGGCTTACGGCTGGTCGAGCCGTTGAAGATGACGTCGGTCATCGACTCGCCGCGCAAGTTCTTGGCCGAGCTCTCGCCCATCACCCAACGCACGGCGTCGATGATGTTCGACTTGCCGCAGCCATTGGGGCCGACCACGGCCGCCATGTTACTGGGGAAGTTCACCGTGGTCGGGTCGACGAAGGATTTGAACCCCGCCAGTTTGATGCACTTGAGCCGCACGCTTAAGCGACCGTCAGGGCAGAGACCACCAGATCGCAACTGCGCTGGGCATACGCCGTCAGCACCACGCGGATCTGCGGCAAGTCACGGGCCAGCACGGCAGCGAGCAAGCGTTCGAACAGCTCGAGGAACTCGCTCATCGAGGCCTTGCGCTGATCCAGCGCGAGGAAATACGCGCGGCTCATGGCCGGTTGCAGATTCTCGACGGTTTCCTGCAAGTACGGGTTGTTGGCGAACGGATACGCCGCGCGCATCACGCTGAAGCTGTCGTCGACGAACGTGCGGATGTCCTGGCGTTCGTAGCTGTCGGTCAGGCGCTGCTGGATCTCCACGAACGGCGCCATGTCGGCCTGGACTTGCCAGCCGCTGGCCACCGCGTTGCCGAGCAGAATGTACAACTCGCTCATCAACGTGCACAGGCTCTGCACCTTGTGCGCCGTGAGTTCGGTCACGTGGGCACCACGTCGCGGCAAAATCGCGATCAAGTGGCGGCGCTCGAGAATCAGCAAGGCCTCACGGACTGAACCGCGGCTGACATTGAGCGCCAGCGTGACCTTCTGTTCCTGAATGCGCTCCCCCGGCTTCATTTCGCCGCGAATGATACGTTCGGCGAGGTGGTGAGCGATTTGCTCGGCGAGGCTGTCCGGCGCCTTGAACGTCATGGTTGTCCTTCAAACTCTTCGATCTGCACAAGCGGCGCAGTGTAGCGCAATTGATGGGTCATGGCGGAGTGCCCACCCAGCGGTTTTTGGCACGATTCAAGCAAAAGGCAAGCTATCCCGTGAGGGTCAATAATGAAGGAACGAGTCGTTGATCGACAAAATGCTACTTCCTGACCTTCAAGTCAGAAAATCATTGACCGTAAAGTCAGACCTGATAAATTCAGCTCATGTCGGTTAACAACAATAATGAGTTTGCGAGGCCTTCCGTGATCCAGTTTTTACTAAACCAGGAACTCCGTAGCGAGCACGCCCTGGACCCGAACCTGACCGTGCTTAATTATCTGCGCGAACATGTGGGCAAACCCGGCACCAAAGAAGGCTGCGCCAGCGGTGACTGCGGCGCCTGCACCGTGGTGGTTGGCGAGCTACAAACGGACGACGACGGCCGCGAACACATTCGCTATCGCAGCCTCAACTCGTGCCTGACGTTCGTCTCCTCCTTGCACGGCAAGCAACTGATCAGCGTCGAAGACCTCAAGTACCAAGGCGAACTGCACAGCGTGCAAAAAGCCATGGTCGAGTGCCATGGCTCGCAATGCGGTTTCTGCACACCCGGCTTCGTGATGTCGTTGTTCGCGCTGCAAAAGAACAGCGATCAACCGGATTCTCACAAGGCCCACGAAGCCTTGGCCGGCAACCTTTGCCGCTGCACCGGTTATCGGCCGATCCTGGCCGCCGCCGAGCAATCTTGCTGCGGCAAACAACCCGACCAATTCGATGCTCGCGAAGCGGAAACTATCGCTCGCCTGAAAGCCATCGCTCCCACTGATATCGGCGAGCTCAACAGTGGCGACAAACGCTGCCTGGTGCCGTTGACCGTGGCCGATCTGGCCGACCTCTACGACGCTTATCCACAGGCCCGCCTGCTGGCCGGCGGCACTGATCTGGCGCTGGAAGTCACCCAGTTCCACCGCACCTTGCCGGTGATGATCTACGTCGGCAACGTTGCCGAAATGAAACGCATCGAACGCTTCGACGATCGCCTGGAAATCGGCGCCGCCACCGCCCTCTCCGACTGCTACGACGCCTTGAAGGCCGAGTACCCGGACTTCGGCGAATTGCTGCAACGCTTCGCGTCCTTGCAGATCCGCAACCAGGGCACTTTGGGCGGCAACATCGGCAACGCCTCGCCAATCGGCGACTCGCCACCGCTGCTGATCGCCCTCGGCGCGCAGATCGTCCTGTGCAAAGGCGAAACCCGCCGCACCCTGTTGCTGGAAGATTACTTCATCGATTACCGGGTCACCGCGCGTCAGGAAAGCGAGTTCATCGAAAAGATCATCGTGCCGCGCGCCAGCGTTGAACAACTGTTCCGCGCCTACAAGGTATCCAAGCGTCTGGACGATGACATTTCCGCCGTATGTGCAGCGTTCAACCTGCGCATCGACACCGGCGTGATCGCCGACGCCCGCGTTGCTTTCGGCGGCATGGCGGCCATTCCAAAACGCGCCAAACACTGCGAAGTCGCCCTGCTGGGTGCGCCGTTCAACAACGCCACCCTCGAACGCGCCTGCGCTGCATTGGCCGAAGACTTCACGCCACTCTCAGACTTCCGCGCCAGCAAGGAATACCGCCTGCTCAGTGCGCAGAATCTGCTGCGTAAATACTTCATCGAACTGCAAACACCGCACATCGAGACTCGGGTGACCGCTTATGTCTAATCATCACGCTGTAGAGAAGACCCAAGCCGAACTGGCTGAATTGTTCGCCAAGGACCTGACCACCGGCGTCGGCCGCAGCGTCAAGCACGACAGCGCCGACAAGCATGTGTCCGGTGAAGCGCAGTACATCGACGATCGGCTGGAATTCCCCAATCAGTTGCACGTTTACGCACGGCTGTCGGACCGCGCCCACGCGAAAATCATCAGCATCGATACCAAGCCCTGCTACGCCTTCGAAGGCGTGCGCATCGCCATCACCCACGAAGATGTGCCAGGCCTGAAAGACATCGGCCCACTGTTGCCGGGCGATCCGTTGCTGGCCATCGATGACGTGCAATTCGTCGGTCAACCGGTACTCGCCGTGGCGGCGAAAGACCTGGAAACCGCGCGCAAAGCGGCCATGGCCGCGATCATCGAATACGAAGACCTCGAACCGGTTCTGGACGTGGTCGAAGCTCTGCGCAAACGCCATTTCGTGCTCGACAGTCATACGCATCAGCGCGGCGATTCGGCCACCGCGCTTTCTACTGCAGAGCATCGCATCCAAGGCACGCTGCACATCGGCGGCCAGGAGCACTTTTATCTGGAAACCCAGATATCTTCGGTGATGCCGACTGAAGACGGCGGCATGATCGTTTACTGCTCGACCCAGAACCCCACCGAAGTGCAGAAGCTGGTGGCGGAAGTGCTGGACGTGTCGATGAACAAAATCGTCGTCGACATGCGCCGCATGGGCGGTGGTTTCGGCGGCAAGGAAACCCAGGCTGCGAGCCCTGCATGCCTGTGCGCAGTGATTGCGCACCTGACCGGCCAGCCGACCAAAATGCGCCTGCCGCGGGTCGAAGACATGCTGATGACCGGCAAGCGCCATCCGTTCTACGTCGAGTACGACGTGGGCTTCGACAGCACTGGCCGCCTGCACGGCATTGCGCTGGAACTGGCCGGCAACTGCGGTTGCTCGCCGGATTTGTCGGCGTCAATTGTCGACCGCGCGATGTTCCATGCCGACAACTCGTACTACCTGGGCGACGCGACCATCAACGGTCACCGCTGCAAGACCAACACCGCGTCAAACACCGCTTACCGTGGTTTCGGCGGCCCGCAAGGCATGGTCGCCATCGAAGAAGTGATGGACGCGATTGCCCGCCACTTGGGCCTCGATCCGCTGGCGGTGCGCAAGGCCAACTACTACGGCAAGACCGAGCGCAACATCACCCATTACTACCAGACCGTCGAGCACAACATGCTCGAGGAAATGACCGCGGAACTTGAAGAAAGCAGCCAGTACGCCGAACGCCGCGAAGCGATCCGTCGCTACAACGCCAACAGCCCGATCCTGAAAAAAGGCCTGGCGCTGACGCCGGTGAAATTCGGTATTTCCTTCACCGCCAGCTTCCTCAATCAGGCCGGTGCGCTGATCCACATCTACACCGACGGCAGCATCCACCTGAACCACGGCGGCACCGAAATGGGCCAGGGTTTGAACACCAAGGTTGCGCAAGTCGTGGCTGAAGTGTTCCAGGTGGAAATGGACCGCGTGCAGATCACCGCGACCAACACCGACAAGGTGCCAAACACTTCGCCAACCGCTGCTTCAAGCGGCGCCGACCTCAATGGTAAAGCGGCGCAAAACGCGGCGGAAATCATCAAGAAACGCCTGGTGGAATTCGCCGCACGGCAATACAAGGTCAGCGAAGAAGACGTGGAATTCCACAACGGTCACGTGCGGGTTCGCGATCACATCCTGACGTTTGAATCGCTGATCCAGCAGGCGTATTTCGCTCAGGTTTCGCTGTCGAGCACCGGCTTCTACAAGACCCCGAAAATCTACTACGACCGCAGCCAGGCGCGGGGTCGGCCGTTCTACTACTACGCCTTCGGTGCAGCCTGTGCCGAGGTGATCGTCGACACCCTGACCGGCGAGTACAAGATGCTGCGCACCGACATCCTTCACGATGTCGGCGACTCGCTGAACCCGGCGATCGACATCGGTCAGGTCGAGGGTGGTTTCATCCAGGGCATGGGTTGGCTGACCATGGAAGAACTGGTGTGGAACAACAAAGGCAAACTGATGACCAACGGCCCGGCCAGCTACAAGATCCCGGCGGTGGCAGACATGCCATTGGACCTGCGGGTGAAGCTGGTGGAAAACCGCAAGAACCCGGAAGACACGGTATTCCATTCCAAGGCCGTGGGTGAGCCGCCGTTCATGCTCGGCATCGCTGCGTGGTGCGCGATCAAGGACGCCGTGGCGAGCCTGGGCGACTACCAGCATCAACCGAAAATCGACGCACCGGCGACCCCGGAGCGGGTGTTGTGGGGCTGTGAGCAGATGCGGCAGTTGAAGGTGGCCAAGGCCGCCGAAGCTGAGCCGGAGTTGGCTTCGCTTTAAGACCGCGCTGCGGCCATCGCAGGCAAGCCAGCTCCCACAGGTACGATGCAATCCTTGTGGGAGCGTGGCTTGCCCGCGATGAGGCCCGAACAGACAACAATGTTGTAGGGGTGAAAACATGTACAACTGGATCGACGCCCTCGCCGACCTGCAAACCCGGGGTGAACCCTGTGTGTTGGTGACTATCATCGAAGAGCTCGGCTCGACGCCGCGTAATGCCGGCTCGAAGATGGTCATCAGCGCCACGCAAACGTTCGACACCATCGGTGGCGGGCATCTGGAATACAAGGCCATGCAGATCGGCCGCGAGATGCTGGCCAGCGGCCGGCAGGACACCCATCTGGAGCGTTTCAGCCTCGGCGCCAGCCTGGGTCAGTGCTGCGGTGGCGTGACGGTGTTGCTGTTCGAACCGATGGGCCAGGTCCAGGCGCAAATCGCCGTGTTCGGTGCCGGTCACGTCGGTCGGGCGCTGGTGCCGCTGCTCGCCAGCCTGCCCTGCCGGGTGCGCTGGATCGACTCGCGGGAAGCTGAATTCCCTGAACAGATTCCCCACGGCGTGCGCAAAATCGTCACCGAAGAACCGCTGGATGAAGTCGATGACCTGCCCGCCAGCAGCTACTGCATCGTCATGACCCACAACCACCAGCTCGACCTCGAACTCACCGCCGCGATCCTCAAGCGCAACGACTTCGCCTACTTCGGCCTGATCGGTTCAAAGACCAAACGGGTGAAGTTCGAACACCGCCTGCGCGACCGTGGTTTCGACAACACCGTGCTGCAACGCATGCGCTGCCCGATGGGCATCGGCGAAGTCAAAGGCAAGTTGCCTGTGGAAATCGCCATCTCCATCGCCGGCGAAATCATCGCCACCTATAACGCGAATTTCGGCCAGCACACCGCCAGCGCCGGATCATCGATCGCCAAACTGCTGCCTGCTTCACGCCGCAGCCAAGCCACGAATTGAGAACCCCCATGCCTCTGACTCGCAAAGCCTACCGCGCCGCCCTCCTGCACAGCATCGCCGATCCCGCTGAAGTGGGTATCGAAGCCTCGTACGAGTATTTCGAAGACGGCCTGCTGGTGGTCGAAAACGGCCAGATCAGCGCCATCGGCCACGCCAGCGAATTACTGCCGACCCTGCCGGCCGACATCGAGATCACCCATTATCAGGACGCACTGATTACCCCGGGCTTCATCGACACCCACATCCACCTGCCGCAAACCGGCATGGTCGGCGCCTATGGCGAACAGCTTCTGGACTGGCTGAATACCTACACCTTCCCGTGCGAAAGCCAGTTCGCCAACAAGGCCCACGCCGATGAGGTCGCGGATATTTTCATCAAGGAGCTGCTGCGCAACGGCACCACCACTGCACTGGTGTTCGGCAGCGTGCATCCGCAATCGGTGAACTCGTTCTTCGAGGCTGCCGAACAGCTAGACCTGCGGATGATCGCCGGCAAGGTGATGATGGACCGCAACGCGCCGGACTACCTGACCGACACCGCCGAATCGAGCTACGTCGAAAGCAAGGCGCTGATCGAGCGCTGGCATGGCAAGGGTCGCCTGCACTACGCAGTCACCCCGCGCTTCGCCCCGACCAGCACCCCGGAACAACTGACCCTCGCCGGCCAGTTGCTCAGCGAATACCCGGATCTGTACATGCAGACCCACATCAGCGAAAACCTCAAGGAAGTCGAGTGGGTCAAGGCGCTGTTCCCGGAGCGCAAGGGCTACCTGGACGTCTACGATCACTACCAACTGCTCGGTGAGCGCTCGGTGTTCGCCCACGGCGTGCACCTGTGCGACGACGAATGTGCGCGACTGGCGCAGACAGGTTCAGCGATTGCGTTCTGCCCGACCTCGAACCTGTTCCTCGGTAGCGGTTTGTTCAATCTGCCAATGGCCGAGAAACACAAACTCAATGTCGGCCTGGGTACCGACGTCGGCGGCGGCACCAGTTTTTCGCTGCTACAAACCCTGAACGAAGCCTACAAAGTCATGCAACTGCAAGGCGCGCGACTGAGCCCGTTCAAGTCGCTGTACCTGGCCACCCTCGGCGGCGCCCGTGCCCTGCGCCTGGAAGACAAGATCGGTACCCTGCAACCGGGCACCGACGCGGACTTCCTGGTGCTGGACTACAACGCCACGCCACTGCTCAGCTATCGCCTGAAGCAGGCCAATAACATTGCCGAGACGTTGTTTGTATTGATGACGCTGGGGGATGATCGGACGGTGTTGCAGACGTATGCAGCGGGGAGTCTGGTGCATCAGCGCTAAGATTTTCCGGGCTGATCGTTCCCATGCTCCGCGTGGGAATGCCTCTAGGGACGCTCCGCGTCCAGTGACGCGGAGCGTCACGGGCTGCATTCCCACGCAGAGCGTGGGAACGATCTGATACTCAAAAAAATCCCCCGCAACCGGAAGGCTGCGGGGGATTTTTTATCATCGGTACTTCAGAGCTTCGCGACAGGCCGCCCAGGCTTTTTGGTCTGCAACAAATGCGAAAACACCGCATGCAAATCATCCGACGCGCTTTCTTCGTCGAGGTTGAGTTTGCTGTCGATGTGGTCCATGTGATGCATCATCAGGTCCACCGCCAACGTCGCGTCCCGCGCTTCGATGGCGTTGATCAACTGGGTGTGTTCATCGTAGGAACAGTGGGAACGGTTGCCGCTCTCGTACTGGGCGATGATCAACGAAGTCTGGGACACCAGGCTGCGCTGGAAGCTGATCAGCGGCGCGTTTTTCGCCGCTTCGGCCAGTTTCAAGTGGAACTCGCCCGACAGACGGATTCCGGCACCACGATCGCCACGGGAGAAACTGTCGCGCTCGTCATTGACCATCTGCCGCAAGTCGGCAATCTCCTCGGCAGTGGCATGCTGAACCGCCAGTTCAGTGATCGCCCGCTCCACCAGACGTCGCGCCAGAAACACCTGACGAGCCTCTTCGACACTCGGGCTGGCGACGACAGCGCCGCGATTCGGTCGCAGCAACACCACGCCTTCATGAGCCAGACGCGACAGCGCGCGGCGAATGATGGTGCGGCTGACCCCGAAAATTTCCCCCAGCGCTTCTTCGCTCAACTTGGTGCCGGGCGCCAGACGCTGTTCGAGGATGGCCTCGAAGATATGCGCGTAGACAATATCGTCCTGGGTACCGCTACGGCCGGCTTTGCCTGCTCGCGGTTGTTTCTTGAGGGGTTGCAACTGTTCGTTCATGGGCACTCGAGTCGGGAGAACTGCGGCGAATTGACCGTGACTGTAATACGGCACAGTGGGTCGCTGGCAAGTATCGCGTAAAAAACACCGTAATTGTACACAATGGTAGGTGGCAACACGACTGTACGGCTGTTTGTCGCCTTCGCTGTATTGCAACGACCGGTTACTTTTCAGTTTAGGCTTGAACGCAGAATCCGTGGCTCAAACGCGATCCCCCGTAGGAGCTGCCGAAGGCTGCGATCTTTTGATCTTGTTTTTGAAAGCAAAGTCAAAAGATCGCAGCCTTCGGCAGCTCCTACAGGGGGGAGGTAGCGTCGCTTCGGACATCTTCAGCCGAACAAGGAACACCGCTGCCATGACCGACGCCACGCACACGCAGCTTCGCCCCCTGACTGATACATCCCCCTCGGCCATCGTCGCCGGGTTCATCGCCATGATGACCGGCTACACCAGCTCACTGGTGCTGATGTTCCAGGCCGGGCAAGCAGCGGGCCTGACTAGCGGGCAGATTTCGTCGTGGATCTGGGCGATCTCCATTGGCATGGCGGTGTGTTCGATCGGCTTGTCCCTGCGCTACCGCACCCCGATCACCATCGCCTGGTCGACCCCCGGCGCGGCGTTGTTGATCACCAGCCTGGGCGGTGTCAGCTACGGCGAGGCCATCGGCGCCTACATCACTTGCGCAGTGCTGGTGACCATTTGCGGCCTGACCGGCAGTTTCGAACGGCTGGTGAAAAAGATTCCGGCCTCATTGGCGGCGGCGTTGCTGGCGGGGATTCTATTCAAGATCGGCAGCGAGATTTTCGTCGCCGCCCAGCACCGCACCGCGCTGGTTCTGGGTATGTTCTTTACGTATCTGCTGGTCAAGCGCCTGTCACCGCGCTACGCCGTGCTTGCCGCGCTATTGATCGGCACCGCGCTGTCGGGGTTTATGGGACTGCTGGACTTCAGTGGCTTCCATCTGGAAATCGCGACACCGGTCTGGACCACGCCGCATTTCTCCCTGGCTGCGACCATCAGCATCGGCATTCCGCTGTTCGTGGTGGCGATGACGTCGCAGAACATGCCGGGCATCGCCGTATTGCGCGCCGACGGCTACAACGTGCCGGCCTCGCCGCTAATCACCACCACCGGCATCGCCTCGTTGCTGTTGGCGCCGTTCGGCTCCCATGGGATCAACCTGGCCGCCATCAGCGCGGCGATCTGCACCGGGCCGCATGCCCATGAAGATCGCAACAAGCGCTACACCGCAGCTGTCTGGTGCGGGATTTTCTACGGGATTGCCGGGGTGTTCGGCGCGACGCTGGCGGCGTTGTTTGCCGCATTGCCTAAAGAGCTGGTGCTGTCGATTGCCGCGCTGGCGCTGTTCGGCTCGATCATCAATGGGTTGAGCATTGCCATGGCGCAAGTGCAGGAACGGGAAGCAGCGCTGATTACCTTTATGGTGACGGCGTCGGGGTTGACGCTGTTTTCCATCGGTTCGGCGTTTTGGGGGATTGTGGCAGGGGTGTTGACGTTGCTGATCTTGAATTGGCGTAAAAGCTAAAAGATCGCAGCCTCGTTTCACTCGACAGCTCCTACACAGCACCTACCTTCGTATGTGTTGCCATGTAGGAGCTGTCGAGTGAAACGAGGCTGCGATCCTTTGATCTTCACAAAAAAACGGCGACCCTTGGGTCGCCGTTTTTTAGAACATCAAGCTACCGGATTGATCGGCTTTTCCGGGTACCAGACGTCGATCAGCGGGCTGACGGTTGCTTCGGTCAGTTCGCTGCGGCCTTTGAGCCAGGCTTCAACAGCGGCACGCTGCTCTTCGGAAACAGAGCCACGCTTCTGCAGGCAAACCAGACCGAAGTCGTCGCCGCCAACATAGCCCAGACCGTTGGCTTCCATGGCTTCTTTCAGGAAAGCGTCGAGGAAAGCATCAATGGCTTCATCAGCCAAATCTTCTTTGAAATCCAGGTTCAGTTCGAAACCCAGCTCTTGAAATTCATCGACGCACAGTTTTTTGCGCAGACGCTGGGAACGGTTAGTCGCCATTGGAACAATCCTCATAAGTAATAACGGGCCGCACTTTAGCAGTTTAAGGCGCCGATTGCCCGCCTCGGAACGGCACTACACCTACCGCCGGTAAAAAAATAGCGGATTAGCAGACCGGAGTACGGCACAAGCCGTTACACCTTGGGGCATAATGCCGACACTTTCATGACCGCTGAGGGAATTTATCTCCATGCCCTCGTCTTTTTCCCCTCGGCTGTAGGGTTTTATTTCAGATGATCAAATCTTTGCGTCCATTGCTGCTGGCCAGTCTTCTTCTGCCCCTGGCCCTCCCCGTTTCCGCCGCTTCGATCAACACCGCGCTGTCGCCCAACGTCGAAAAGGCCCTCAAGGCCAGCAAACTGCAGGACAGTGCCCTGTCGCTAGTAATGATCCCGCTCAACGGTCCGGGCACCCCTACCATTCATAACGCTGACGTTTCGGTTAACCCGGCCTCGACCATGAAGCTGGTGACCACGTACGCCGCGCTGGAAATGCTTGGCCCGAACCACCAGTGGAAAACCGAGTTCTACACCGACGGCACCCTCAGCGGAGGCATCCTCAACGGCAATCTCTACCTCAAGGGTGGCGGTGACCCGAAGCTGAACATGGAAAAACTCTGGCTGCTGATGCGCGATTTGCGCGCCAACGGCGTGACCCAGGTCACCGGCGACCTGGTGCTGGACCGCGGCTTCTTCGTACAACCGCAACTGCCTGAATTCAACGACGACGGCAACGACGAGAACAAACCGTTCCTGGTCAAACCCGACGCGCTGCTGGTTAACCTCAAGGCCCTGCGCTTCGTGGCCCGCAACGACTCGGGCAAGGTCCTGGTGTCGGTCGAGCCGCCGATTGCCAGCATCCGCATCGACAATCAAGTCAAGGCGCTCAACTCCAAGCAATGCACCGGTGGCGTGCGCTACAACCCGGTGCCCCAGGCTGATGGCAGCGTCACCGTGACCGTTGGCGGCCAGTTGGGCGAAGGTTGCAGCTCCCAGACCTATCTGTCGCTGCTCGACCACGCGACCTACACCGCCGGCGCTGTGCGGGCGATCTGGAAAGAATTGGGTGGCAGCATCCAGGGCCAGGATCGTCTGGCACCGACACCGAGCAACGCCAAGGTGCTGGCCCGGGCCTATTCGCCAGACTTGGCGGAAATCATTCGCGACATCAACAAATACAGTAACAACACCATGGCTCAGCAGTTGTTCCTGAGCCTGGGCCAGAAGTTCCGCACTGATGCCGACGGTGACGACGCCAAGGCCGCTCAGCGCGTGGTGCGTCAGTGGCTGGCGAGAAAAGGCATCACCGCGCCGCACCTGGTGATGGAGAACGGCTCCGGTCTGTCCCGCGCCGAGCGAGTAAGTGCCCGTGAAATGGCCGCGATGCTGCAAGCCGCCTGGCGCAGCCCGTATTCCGCCGAGTTCATCAGCTCGATGCCAATCGCCGGCACCGACGGCACCATGCGCAAACGCCTGAAGACCACCGCGATGCGCGGTGAAGCCCACGTCAAGACCGGCACCCTGAACACCGTACGTGCCATTTCCGGCTACAGCCGCGACATCAATGGCAATACCTGGGCGGTGGTGGCGATCCTCAACGACAAGGCACCGTTTGGCGCCTCCTCGGTGCTGGATCAGGTGCTGCTGGATCTGTATCGCCAGCCGAAACTGCCGGAAACGGCTTCGGTGTTGTAACCCGATCGTCCAGACACTGGAGATCAAATGTGGGAGCGGGCTTGCTCGCGAAGAGGGCGTGTCAGTCGACATTAATGTTGCCTGACACACCGCCTTCGCGAGCAAGCCCGCTCCCACATTGATTTGGGTCAAAGCACAGCATTGCGATCAGTCCACAGGGTTTGCATGCAGCCTGGGTTAACTCATCTGCCCCTCAACCCGATCCCTTCCCGCCTGCTTCGCCGCATACACCCCTGAGTCAGCCCGCAACAGCAGCGCATCCGCGCCCTCTCCGGCCCGCCAGCTGGCAATCCCGAAACTCGCGGTGACGATCCCGACCTCGTCGATCGGCGCACTGCGCAACCCTTGCCACAACTCCACGGCCAGCACATGAGCCTGTTCGCCGTCGATATCCGGACAGAGCACCATGAACTCTTCGCCTCCCAGGCGACAAAACACATCGGTGCGCCGCAGGCGACCGCCAATGCGCTCGCACACGGCCTGCAAAACCCGATCACCCACGGCATGACCGTGCTGATCGTTGATGCGCTTGAAATGATCGATGTCGAGCATGATCACCGATAACTCGCCACCGCCGCGCTCGACCCGGGCCATTTCGGTGGTCAGGCGCTCCTGGAAGTAGCGACGGTTATGGATTCCGGTCAGGGAGTCGGTCACCGACAGTGCGCGCAATTCCTCTTCCACACGCTTGAGGTCGGAAATGTCCGAAATGTAGCCATGCCACAACACACCGCCACCGGGCAGTTCCTCCGGCGTCGCTTCGCCGCGGACCCAACGCAGACCACGCTCGGGCAATTGCACGCGGTACTCTTCACGCCAAGGGCTGAGGGTGTCAGCCGAGGCCAGGATCGACGCGCGGACCCGGCGCGTGTCCTGAGGATGAATCCGCGCGAACACCGCTTCGGCGTTGAGCAACAGCACGTCCGGCTCGAGTTCGTAGATATCGCGCATACCGTCGCTGGCGTAGATCACGCTGAAGCGCCCATCGAATTCCATCTTGAACTGGTAGATCCCACCGGGCACATGGGCGCTGAGTTTCTTCAACAACAGGTCGCGGGCCGCCAGGGCTTCGTGGACGCGCTTGCGCTCGGTGATGTCGATACAAATTGCCAGGTGCCCGACCCACAAGCCTTGCTCGTCGAGGACCGGGGTCGCCAGCATGTTCACCGTCAAGTGACTGCCGTCGTGGCGGACCAGCGTCCACTCCCGCGCTTCGTGACCGCCCTCTTCCCCACCTTCGACCAGCATCGCCTGACACGTCGGGATCGGCTTGCCATAGCGCGCGCTCAACTCCGCCGAGCGCGCTTCGAGTTCCCGGGGCAGGTGCAGATTTTCCAGGGTCATGTGGCCCACGACTTGCGCACTGAAGTAACCGAGCATCTGCTCTGCGCCGGCGTTGAAGGTGCTGATGATTCCGCGCAGGTCGGTGGCGATGATCGCCACCTGAGTCGCGGCATCCAGTACACCGCGCAACTGGCCATGCGTACCGCGCAACTCTTGCTCACGGTCGTGAAGTTCCTGGGTCCGCTGCTCCACCATTTTCAGTGCCCGCTGGCGCTGGCTGACCAGCACATAGAGAAACACACTGAGCAGCAGGCTGAGCAAACCGCCGAGCACCACCAGGCTGGCCACCGAGGAATGGTTGGCTTTCAGGAACGCGGCGCTGGGGCGCATATCCACTTGATAATCATGGTCGGCCAGACGGAGCAAACGCGTGGAAGACAAGTCACTGGCCCCCGCCGTGTTGGTCGACTCGTACAACACTTCGTGTTGATCATCGGTGGACAAGTCGAGGATACGCACCGAGAGAGAGTCATGATTCTCTTCCGGCAACCCGTCCGCCAACAGCTGGCGCATGCTGATCACCGCCATGACATACCCGGCGGGCGCGGCACTCGCAAGGTTCTGACGGATAACCGGAGCCACCAGCAACACGCCCCGCGAATAGGCAGGCTCGATGCCTACCAGATGCAACGGTTGCGACACGACCATACGGCCATTGCGATCGGCCCGTTCCAAGGTCGAACGACGCAGCGCTTGGGCCAGCAGGTCGTAACCCAGCGGCGTGGGCAATCGGCTTTGGGTTTGGGTGTAGAGCACCGGTACGTACTCATCCCGTTCCGTGGCCGGTTGCAACTGGCCGTCGGCGGTGAGTTCGCGAAAGGTGAAACCGCTCAAGCCTTCTTCTCGCACCACGCGTTCAAGCAGGGGACGTTCGGTGTGAGAAACCCGGGGAGCCCAGGAGTAAGCTTGGGTGCGATGCAAAAGAGGTTTGGCGTAACCGTCGAATTCCTCGCGAGACACCGATTCGGAATTGACGAAGAACCGGCGCAGGCCGTCGAGGCGCTGCTCCTGATCTTCGAAACGTTCTTCGATACGGCTGTAACGCTCACTGGCGAGCAGTTGAAAACGTTGCCGCAATTGCTGATGAAATTGATTGAACGTCGCCCAGGCCAGCAATCCCGTGAGAATCCCGCCGACGAGCAACGCCAGCAGCGCGACCAGCCAGGCCGAAACATCTTCGCGGATAAAACCCAGGATCTTGGGGCGCACGGCGTGCAACGACATAGATACAACTCAAAACGCCAGGTGCCGGAAAAGCCCATTGGCCATGAGTTGAGTTATAGCTATTAGCCACTAATTTGACCAGCACTGAAAGAACCCAAGAGCCTTTAAAAATCAAGGCTCTGTGGATCCAATCAGGCTCAAGTGTCAGCGAGCAGTGATCTTCCAGGCACGGTGGATCTTGCCATTACGGGCGAAATCCGGATCGATGGTCTGGGCGGTGATTTCTTCAACGGCATAACGCTCGGTGAGGTTTTCCTCAAGCGTGAACTTGCGGAAGTTGTTGGAGAAGTACAACACCCCGCCCGGCGCCAGACGCGCCATGGCCAAGTCGATCAACTGCACCTGATCACGCTGCACATCGAAGATCCCTTCCATGCGCTTGGAGTTGGAGAAGGTCGGCGGGTCGATGAAGATCAAGTCATACTCGTCACGGCAGGCATCGAGCCAGGCCATCACATCGCTTTGCTCCAGACGGTTCTTGTCGGAGAAACCGTTCAGCGACAGGTTGCGACGCGCCCAATCCAGATAGGTTTTCGACAGGTCGACGCTGGTGGTGCTGCGTGCACCGCCCTTGGCCGCATGAACGCTGGCGGTTGCGGTGTAGCAATACAGGTTGAGGAAGCGCTTGCCGGCCGCCTCTTTCTGAATCCGCATGCGCATCGGCCGGTGGTCGAGGAACAACCCGGTGTCAAGGTAGTCGGTGAGGTTCACCAGCAGCTGGATGCCGCCTTCGTTGACCTCGACGAACTTGCCCTGTGCTGCCTGACGCTCGTACTGCTTGGTGCCGCTCTGACGCTCGCGACGTTTGACCACTACGCGGTTCTTGTCGATGTTCAACGCTTGCGGGATCGCCGCCAAGGCATCGAACATCCGCGCCGAGGCTTTTTCCGGATCGATGGATTTCGGTGCGGCGTATTCCTGAACGTGGACCCAGTCGTGATACAGGTCGATGGCCATGGAATATTCCGGCATGTCGGCATCGTAGACGCGGTAGCAATCGATGCCCTCACGCTTGACCCACTTGCCCAGCGCCTTGAGGTTCTTTTGCAGACGGTTGGCAAACATCTGCCCGCCTTCGCTCAAGCGCGGTTGCTCGATCACCACCGGGGCCGGTTTGATCGGGTTGCCGTTCTTGTTGTACTTCTCGTACTTGCCCGGCGCTTCGATGTTCGACGGTGCATCGGACTCGGCCTGTTCGCGCTCGATCTGGCGCTGTTCCGGAGTACGACGCTCGCCGGTTACGAACTGGTCCGGCGTGACCTTGATCAGCAGCAATTTGCACGGCAAGGCACCGTTCCAGAACGAATACTGCTTGTGGCTGCGGATACCCATGCGCTTGCCCAAGTCCGGGGCGCCGGTGAACACCGCCGCTTCCCAGTTCAGGCACGCCTGACGCAGACGTTCGCCGAGGTTCTGGTAGAGATAGAGCAGACTCGCCTCATCGCCCAGACGCTCGCCGTACGGAGGGTTGCAGATCACCAGACCTTTCTGGTTCTGGTCCGGGCGCGGCTCGAACGTCGCGACTTCGCCCTGATAGATCTTGATCCACTCGCTCAAGCCGGCACGTTCGACGTTATTGCGGCCCGGTTGAATCAGGCGCGGGTCAGCTTCGTAACCGCGAATCCACAGCGGTGGCTTGGCCAGGCCGGCCGCGGCGCGTTCGGTGGCTTCTTCGTGGAGCTTTTTCCACAGCGCCGGCACGTGACCGAGCCAGGCGGTGAAGCCCCACTGCTCACGACGCAGGTTCGGCGCCATGTCGGCGGCGATCATCGCGGCTTCGACCAGGAACGTACCGACACCGCACATCGGGTCAGCCAGTGCGCCGCCATCGGCGGCAATCCGTGGCCAGCCGGAACGGATAAGAATCGCCGCCGCGAGGTTTTCCTTCAGCGGCGCCGCGCCCTGCTGCAAGCGGTAACCACGCTGGTGCAGGCTGTGACCGGAAAGGTCGAGGGACAGAATCGCTTCGCCACGGTCCAGGCGCAGGTGAATACGCAGGTCCGGGTTGAGTTTGTCGATCGACGGACGATCGCCTTGCGGAGTACGCAGTTTGTCGACGATGGCGTCTTTAACTTTCAAGGCGCCGAAGTGGGTGTTGTCGATGCCCGAGCCGTGACCGCTGAATTCGACGGCCAGGGTGCCATCGTTGAGCATGTGGTCTTGCCACTCGATATCCAGCACGCCGTGATAGAGGTCTTCGGCGTCCTTCATCGGGAAGCGCTTGAGCACCAGCAGCACGCGGTTCGCCAGACGCGACCACAGGCACAGGCGATAGGCGGTTTCCATGGTGGCCATGCCGCGCACAGCCGAGGTGTGTTCACGTGCTTCCTCAAGGCCAAGCCCGACGGCTTCCTCGATGAGCAGGCCTTCAAGGCCTTTGGGGCAAGTGAGGAAGAGTTCGAAACGATCGGACATGGTAATTCCAGAGCCTTTAGCTAAGTGAACCGGCAACGCATTGCCGATCCGGTTTTCAATCAGGCGCTTTTCTAACAGAACGCCCGCGTGGCACGAAGGTGTGCCGTCCCCACCCTGACTGCTCGGGTTAAAAGAGCTTAGATGCCAGGGCAGATAAAAAAGTTGATGCAACAAAATGTCATAAGTCGACCCTTCGTCGAATAGTCCCCAAGTGAACGGGTGTCATTCTCGTTAAAGGCCTCAACCCTCTCATCCCGCGCAGGGCCGATCATACCGGGCTTTGGCCAATAAACACGGGACAAATATCGTGTTACTTATGGCCATAGCATCTTTATGGTTACGTTCTTATGACAAAACGATCATTCCCTCGATGTGACGCATTGGTTAGAACTCAACTCAGGTTGACGTCGCAACGGCGTCAACACCTTGGCTCGCGACGCCGGCAGCGAGCCGCCAACGGCAGGATTTTTCTGCCTGACCTCGATTGAGGTCGACGCGATAAATACAGTCAACAAGTGAGGGCAACACCCTATGAGAAGACTTAAGCGTGATCCGTTGGAAAGAGCATTTTTGCGCGGATATCAATATGGCGTTGGTGGTAAATCCCGTGAGCTTTGCCCTTTTACTCTACCGTCGGTACGCCAAGCCTGGATCAATGGCTGGCGAGAAGGACGCGGCGACAACTGGGACGGTATGACCGGCACTGCGGGAATCCACAGACTCAACGAACTTCACGCCGTCGGCTAATACAGGGCACACACTCCGACACGACAATCTGATTACGCAACGACTTAACCACGCACGTCCCATCCGGACGGCGGGCTTCGGCCCAGGGGCTCCTTCGAGGAGCCCTTTTTTATGTCTGATATCTGGCTAAGCACGCCTGCGGAACTGGCTAAACACAATCCCCCTGTAGGCGCTGCCGAAGGCTGCGATCTTTTGATCTTGCCCTTGATTGTAAAAAGCAAAATCAAAAGATCGCAGCCTTCGGCAGCTCCTACATTGACCGTGTACACCGCACCCCAGATGTCAGCTAGCGCAGCGCGGCGATGGCATCCACCGACTCACGAATCAACGCCGGACCTTTATAGATGAAGCCGGAGTAGAGCTGCACCAAACTCGCACCCGCGGCGATTTTCTCAGCCGCGTGCTTGCCTTCGGTGATGCCGCCCACGGCGATGATCGGCAAGCGACCGGCCAGTTCCGCTGCCAGCACCTTCACCGTGTGAGTGCTCTTGTCGCGAACCGGTGCGCCGGACAACCCGCCCGCCTCGTCACCATGTTCCATGCCTTCGACGCCAACGCGACTCAGGGTGGTGTTGGTGGCAATCACCGCGTCCATCCCGGTTTCGATCAGCGCTTGGGCGACTTGAGCGGTTTCTTCGTCGGTCATGTCCGGCGCGATCTTGATCGCCAGCGGTACATGTTTGCCATGACGCAGGGCCAGTTCCGCCCGGCGGGTGGCCAGGTCGGCGAGCAATTGCTTGAGCGAATCGCCGAATTGCAGGCTGCGCAGGCCTGGAGTGTTCGGCGAACTGACGTTGACCGTCACATAGCTGGCGTGGGCATAGACCTTGTCCAGGCAGATCAGGTAGTCATCGACCGCACGCTCAACCGGCGTATCGAAGTTCTTGCCGATGTTGATGCCCAGCACGCCCTTGTACTTGGCCGCTGCCACGCGAGCGAGCAAGTGATCGACGCCGAGGTTATTGAAACCCATGCGGTTGATGATCGCCTCGGCGTCCGGCAAGCGGAAAATCCGTGGTTTCGGGTTACCCGGTTGCGGACGTGGTGTGATGGTGCCGATTTCGACGAAACCGAAACCCAATTGGGCAAAGCCATCGATCGCTGCGCCGTTTTTGTCCAGACCGGCCGCCAAACCCACCGGGTTCGGGAACTCCAGGCCCATGACCGTTACCGGCAGTTTCGCCGGTGCCTTGCACAGCAAGCCGTTAAGGCCCAAACGCCCGCCCGCGCCGATCAGGTCCAGGGACAGATCGTGGGAGGTTTCCGGGGAAAGTTTGAACAGCAGCTGACGGGCCAGGGTGTACATGGGCAGGCTTGACTCGGTTGGCGATGAGAGGCGGCGATTATAGCCGCGCATCGGGTCCACAGGCGAGGCGCGCAACAAAATCAGCCAGCGATGGCATATGCCTTGCACCGTCACAGGCATCAGCACTCATGCCAACGGCGGGATGAGTGGAAGGACAATGGCGTCGTCACCCGGCTTTGCCCACGCAAAGGCCTTGGGACGACGCTTTTTTTTGGAAGGTGCGAAATCGATGAACGAACCATCAGCCGGCCCACTGGCCTGGGTCAATGGCAGCGATGCCCCGGAAAAAACCGCAATCAACCTCGGCTTCATGGCCCTGAGCGACTGCGCCTCAGTGGTGGTTGCCGCCACTCAGGGCTTCGCCCAACCCTATGGCCTGACCCTGAACCTCAAGCGCCAATCATCGTGGGCCAACCTGCGGGACAAACTGGTCAGCGGCGAACTGGACGCCGCCCACAGCCTGTACGGCCTGATTTACGCCGTGCACCTGGGCATCGGCGGCATAGCCTCCACCGATATGGCCGTGCTCATGGGCCTGAATCAGAACGGCCAGAGCATCAACCTCTCCCACGGCTTGCAGGCCCTGGGCGTGACCAGTCCTGAAGCACTGGACCGGCATGTGCACCAAAGTCGCCCAAAACTGACCTTCGCCCAGACATTTCCTACGGGCACCCACGCCATGTGGCTGTATTACTGGCTCGCGAGCCAGGGTATTCATCCGTTGCAGGATGTCGACAGCGTGGTGGTCCCGCCGCCGCAAATGGTCGCACACCTGCAAGCCGGGCGCATCGACGGCTTCTGCGTCGGCGAGCCATGGGCGGCCAGTGCGGTGCAGCAAAATCTCGGGTTTACCATGGCCACCAGCCAGACCCTCTGGCCCGATCACCCGGAAAAAGTCCTCGGCTGCACCCGCGCCTTCGTTGAGCAATACCCCAATACCGCACGGGCATTGGTGATGGCGATCCTCGAGGCCAGCCGATTCATCGAAGCCAGCCACGAAAATCGCCGCAGCACCGCGCAACTGTTGAGTGCACCCGAGTATCTGGATGCACCGCTCGATTGCATCGAACCGCGCTTGCTCGGTGACTACGCCGACGGCTTGGGTAATCGCTGGCAAGACCCGCACGCCATGCGTTTCCACGGTGGTGGTGAGGTCAATCTGCCGTATTTGTCCGACGGTATGTGGTTCATGACCCAGTTCCGGCGCTGGGGTTTGTTGCGTGATGACCCGGATTACCTCGGCGTGGCCCGTCAGGTCCAGCAACTAGACTTATACCGTGAGGCCGCCACTGCTGTCGGTGTGCCCACCCGGAGTCAGGAAATGCGCAGCAGTCAATTGATCGACGGCAAAGTCTGGGACGGTTCGGACCCGGCCGGCTATGCCCGCAGCTTCACGCTGCACGCCATGAGCGACAGCGCTCCCCTTCTCGCCAGCCGCTGACAGGAGCCTGCGAATATGTTGCGTATCCTGCTGATCAATGACACTGCGAAAAAAGTCGGGCGTCTGAAGGCGGCCCTGACCGAAGCCGGGTTCGAGGTCATCGACGAGTCCGGCCTGACCATTGACCTGCCCGCGCGCGTCGAAACGGTGCGTCCGGACGTGATCCTGATCGATACCGAGTCACCGAGCCGCGATGTGATGGAGCAAGTGGTGCTGGTGACCCGTGACCAACCACGGCCGATTGTGATGTTCACCGACGAGCACGATCCCGACGTGATGCGCCGCGCGATCAAGTCCGGCGTCAGTGCCTACATCGTCGAAGGCATTCACGCACAACGCTTGCAGCCGATTCTCGACGTGGCCATGGCGCGCTTTGAAAGCGACCAGGCCCTGCGCGCGCAACTGCACGCCCGCGACCAGCAACTGGCCGAGCGCAAGCGCATCGAGCTGGCCAAGGGGCTGCTGATGAAGATGAAGGACTGCAACGAAGAAGAGGCCTACACCCTGATGCGCCGCCAGGCCATGAGCCGCCAGCAGAAGCTGATCCAGGTGGCGGAGCAGATTATTGCCATGAGTGAGTTGCTTGGCTGAAGTCTTGCGGAGCCTGTGCTGACGCCTTCGCGGGCAAGCCTCGCTCCTACAGGTGTTGTGTCGTTTACAACATCTGGATTCACCACAAAACCTGTAGGAGCGAGGCTTGCCCGCGAATGGCCACAACTCCGATCTCACGTGTTGGCACAAATCTCGCTAAGTAAATCACTGCAAGGTAACCAACGGCGGTTGCCCCACCTACGACAAAGACGTCGCTCACCTCATTCGCCCCCCTTGGCGGATCGGGTAGCGGCGTTTTTCCGTTTTGGCCCCAGAGACCGGGGCCGGTGGTGCGGCCATAGCGGCGCCCACCTGCAAGCTCATGACTCCTTCTTGATACGCCTGACAGCTGAGGTGCGCGATGAATTCAAGCTTCTGGAAATCCGGCCATACCCCGACCCTGTTCGCAGCCTTTCTCTATTTCGATCTGAGCTTCATGGTCTGGTACCTGCTCGGCCCAATGGCGGTGCAGATCGCCGCTGACCTGCAGCTGACCACCCAACAACGCGGGCTGATGGTGGCCACGCCGATTCTGGCCGGCGCCGTATTACGCTTTGCGATGGGCCTGCTGGCTGATCGCCTGTCGCCAAAAACCGCCGGGATAATCGGCCAGGTGATCGTCATCTGCGCCCTGTTCGTCGCCTGGAAAGTCGGCATTCACAGTTACGAGCAAGCGCTGTTGCTGGGCCTGTTCCTCGGCATGGCCGGTGCGTCCTTCGCCGTCGCCCTGCCATTGGCCTCGCAATGGTATCCGCCCCAGCACCAAGGCAAAGCCATGGGCATCGCCGGTGCCGGTAACTCGGGCACCGTGCTCGCGGCCCTGATCGCCCCGGTACTGGCCGCTGCATTTGGCTGGAGCAACGTGTTCGGCTTCGCCCTGATCCCGCTGATCCTGACCTTGATCGTCTTCGCCTGGCTGGCCAAAAATGCACCCGAGCGCCCGAAACCCAAGTCCGTGTCTGACTATTTCAAGGCCCTGGGTGACCGCGACAGCTGGTGGTTCATGTTTTTCTACAGCGTGACCTTCGGTGGCTTCATCGGTCTGGCCAGCGCCCTGCCTGGCTACTTCAACGACCAATACGGCCTGAGCCCGGTGACTGCCGGCTACTACACTGCTGCTTGTGTGTTCGGTGGCAGCCTGATGCGCCCGTTGGGCGGCGCACTGGCGGACCGCTTCGGCGGGATTCGCACCTTGCTGGCGATGTACACCGTGGCAGCGATCTGCATTGCGACAGTGGGTTTCAATCTGCCGAGTTCCTACGCCGCGTTGGCGCTTTTCGTCTGCACCATGCTCGGTTTGGGTGCAGGCAACGGTGCGGTATTCCAGTTGGTCCCGCAGCGTTTTCGTCGGGAGATCGGTGTAATGACCGGGTTGATCGGCATGGCCGGCGGCATCGGTGGCTTCGCACTGGCAGCCGGCATGGGCGCGATCAAGCAAAGCACCGGCAGCTATCAGCTGGCGTTGTGGTTGTTCGCAAGCCTCGGTGTACTTGCCTGGTTCGGTCTGCACGGTGTGAAACGTCGCTGGAGAACCACTTGGGGTTCGGCAGCCGTCACCGCAGCACGGGTGTGAGGACTGAATGAGCCTGCAACTGAGCTTCGCCGAACACAGCGCTATCGGCCCCCGCGAGGAGAACCAGGACGCTCTGCGCCTGGTCACTCCGGCCCCGGCGCTGGCGGCAAGCAAGGGTTACCTGTTCGCCATCGCCGACGGCGTCAGCCAATGCGCCGATGGCGGTCTTGCGGCCCGTTCAACCTTGCAGGCCTTGGCGCTGGACTACTACGCCACCCCGGAAACCTGGGGCGTCGCCCAGGCATTGGACCGTCTGCTACTGGCGCAAAATCGCTGGTTGCAGGCTAACGGCGGCGGGCAACCGCTGCTGACCACCGTCAGTGCCTTGGTGATGCGCGGCCGGCGTTTCACCCTGGCGCATGTCGGCGATTGCCGGGTTTATCGCTGGCACGCCGACACGCTGCAACGGGTGAGCGAGGATCACGTCTGGGACCAACCGGGCATGCAGCATGTGCTCAAACGGGCCTTGGGGCTGGATCAACACCTGGTGCTGGACTTTCTCGATGGCGAACTGCGCCTGAACGAGAGTTTCGTGCTGCTCAGCGACGGCATCTGGGCCGTGCTGGGCGACACCGCCATTGCAGGCATTTTGCGCGATCAACCTGACCTGAACAGTGCCGCGCAGACCCTGGTCAGCGCCGCGCACCTGGCCGGCAGTCAGGACAACGCCAGCGCCCTGCTGGTGCGGGTCGATGCCCTCGGTGAAACCAGCATTGGCGATGCGCTGATTCATCTGCAGCAATGGCCACTCCCGCCTGCGCTGAAGCCGGGCCAGACTTTCGAAGGCTGGCAGGTCGAAGGGATCCTCGGCCAGAGCCAGCAATCACTGCTCTATCGGGTGCGCGACGGACAACAACAGCCCTGGCTGCTGAAAACCTTGCCCGGTGCGCTGCGTGACGATCATCAGGCCGGGCAGGCGTTGTTGTCGGAGGAATGGTTTCTCAAGCGTGTGGCCGGGCGGCATTTTCCTGAAGTCCATGCCGCCAGTCAGCGTCAGCATTTGTACTACGTGATGCGTGAATATTCCGGGTCGACCTTGGCTGAGCTGCATGAGCGTGTCGCAACGCTGCCATTGGCTCAATGGCTGGACCTGGCCGAACGCTTGCTGCGGGCCATCGGCATATTGCATCGACGGCAGATTCTGCATCGCGATATCAAACCGGAGAACCTGCTGCTAGGGGACGACGGTGAGCTGCGCCTGCTGGACTTCGGCCTCGCCTACTGCCCCGGGCTGTCCGAAGATCAAGCTTGCGCCCTGCCCGGAACGCCCAGCTATATCGCGCCGGAAGCCTTTCGAGGTGATCCTCCTACACCACAACAGGATTTGTATGCGGTCGGCGTGACCTTGTATTACCTGCTGACCGGGCATTATCCCTACGGCGAAATCGAAGCGTTCCAGCGCCCCCGGTTTGGTGTGCCTGTCAGCGCCAGTCGCTACCGGCCCGACCTGCCGGAATGGATTGCGCAAAGTCTGGAGCGCGCGGTGGCGGCGGCTCCGGATCAGCGTTTTGAAACGGCGGAAGAATGGTTGTTGCTACTGGAACAGGGAGAACGACGCAGTTTGAGCGTACGCCCCAGACCGTTGCTGGAGCGCGAACCGCTGAAAGTCTGGCGGACGTTGGCGCTGGTGTCGTTGCTGGTGAATCTGGTGCTGCTGTTTTTACTCTTTCATAACTGACCAGAAGATCAAAAGATCGCAGGCTGCGCCAGCTCCTACGGGTGCCCACGATCTCCTGTAGGAGCTGGCGCAGCCTGCGATCTTTTGATCTTTCTGCTTCAAAACCGGGCGTCGCGCCTTTAACCGGTGCACGCAAACACCCTTCTCCCATGATGAGAACCCATAAATTCGGCATTTGTGCGACTTGGCACAACCACTGCATTACCTTTCCCAACATACATAAAGCCCAACCTTCAACGTAGAAGGCTGCGCTGCCCGAGAGAACGGGACAAGGACAAAGGCGTCCTCGCTAGTTAACTAGCGGGACGCCTTTTTTTGTTTGCGCAAAATTTTGTCGAGCAAGGCCTGAATGCCCTGATGAGGCAGGCCCGAGCTCCCCGGAGAACCTGATGAAAAAACTAAAACTAGTGATGATCGGCAACGGCATGGCCGGGGTTCGTACCCTGGAAGAACTGCTCAAGCTGAGTAATGAGCTGTACGACATCACGGTCTTCGGCGCCGAACCCCATACCAACTACAACCGCATCCTCCTGTCGCCTGTACTGGCCGGCGAACAGACGTTCGAAGAGATCGTGCTCAACGATCTGGACTGGTACCTGGAAAACAACATCAAGCTGCTGCTCAACCGCAAAGTGGTGGAGATCGACCGGGTCAAACGTCGGGTCATCGCCGAGGACGGCACCGAGGCCGAATACGACCGTCTGCTGATTGCCACCGGTTCGACCCCGTTCATCCTGCCGATCCCAGGTAATACTTTGCAGGGCGTAATCGGCTACCGCGATATTGCCGACACCCAGGCGATGATCGACACCGCCAAGACCCACAAGCACGCCGTGGTCATCGGCGGCGGTCTGCTGGGTCTTGAAGCCGCCAATGGCCTGATGCTGCGCGGCATGCACGTCACCGTGGTGCACATCGGCGAATGGCTGCTGGAACGGCAACTGGACAAAACCAGCGGTCAACTCCTGCAAACCGCCCTGGAAGCTCGTGGCCTGCACTTTCGCCTGTGCGAACAGACCCAGGCTCTGCACGATGCCGGCAACGGCCGGGTCGGCTCGGTGCAGTTCAAGAACGGCGACATCATCCCCGCCGATCTGGTGGTGATGGCCGCCGGTATTCGCCCCAATACCGAACTCGCGGAAAAATCCGGTATCCCGTGCAACCGCGGGATTCTGGTCAACGACACGATGCAAACCTACGACCCTCGGGTCTACGCCATCGGCGAATGCGCCAGCCACCGTGGTATCGCCTACGGTCTGGTCGCGCCGCTGTTCGAACAGGCCAAGGTATGCGCCAACCACCTCGCCCAACTGGGTTTCGCCACCTACAAGGGTTCGGTGACTTCGACCAAATTGAAAGTCACCGGCATCGACCTGTTTTCTGCCGGCGACTTCATGGGCGGCGAAGGCACCGAAACCATCACCCTCTCCGACCCGATCGGCGGGGTCTACAAAAAACTGGTGATCAAGGATGACGTGCTGGTCGGCGCCTGTCTGTACGGCGATACGGCAGATGGCGGTTGGTATTTCCGGCAGATCCGTGAGAACCACGCCATCGGCGAGATCCGCGATCACTTGATGTTCGGCGAAAACGCCTTGGGCGATGTAGGACATCAAGGTCAGGACAAAGCCATGAGCATGGCCGACACCGCCGAAGTCTGCGGTTGCAACGGCGTGTGCAAAGGCACCATCGTCAAGGCCATCCAGGAACACGGTCTGTTCAGCGTCGATGACGTGAAAAAACACACCAAGGCCGCCAGCTCCTGCGGTTCCTGCGCCGGCCTCGTCGAGCAGATCCTGATCAACACCGTGGGCGGTGCAGCGGACGTCAAACCGAAAAGCGAAAAAGCCATCTGCGGTTGCAGCGACCTCAATCACGGGCAAATCCGTCAAGCCATCCGCGACCAGCACCTGCTGACCATCGCCGGCACCATGAGCTACCTGAACTGGCGCACCCCGAACGGTTGCGCCACGTGCCGTCCGGCGCTCAACTACTACCTGATCTCCACCTGGCCGGGCGAAGCCAAGGACGATCCACAATCGCGCCTGATCAACGAACGCGCCCACGCCAACATTCAGAAAGACGGCACTTACTCTATAGTCCCGCGGATGTGGGGCGGTGTGACCAATCCTTCAGAGCTGCGGCGCATTGCCGACGTGGCCGACAAGTACAACGTGCCGATGGTCAAGGTCACCGGCGGCCAGCGCATCGACTTGCTGGGGATCAAAAAGCAGGACCTGCCAGGCGTCTGGAAAGACCTGGACATGCCCTCCGGCCACGCCTACGGCAAATCCATCCGCACGGTAAAAACCTGCGTCGGCAGCGAGTTCTGCCGCTTCGGCACCCAGAATTCCACGCAACTGGGCATCGAGCTTGAGCACGACCTGTTCAACATGTGGTCGCCGCATAAAGTGAAACTGGCCGTCTCCGGTTGCCCACGCAACTGCTCGGAAGCGGGGATCAAGGACGTCGGAATTATCGGCGTGGACTCCGGCTGGGAGATGTACATCGGTGGCAACGGCGGGATCAAAACCGAAGTCGCGGAGTTCTTCGTCAAACTGAAAACCGCCGAAGAAGTGCGCGAATACAACGGCGCGTTCCTGCAGCTGTATCGCGAAGAAGCCTTCTACCTCGAGCGCACCGTGCATTACCTGCAACGGGTCGGCATGGAGCACATCAAGAAAGCCGTGCTGGAAGACCCGGAGCGGCGCAAGGCCTTGAACGATCGCCTGCAATTTTCCCTGTCGTTCGAACAGGACCCCTGGAAGGAACGCCTCGAACAGCCACTGCTGAAAAAAGAATTCGAGGTCATTCCCGTGAAGAACCTGGAGGTGTCGGTATGAACTGGCTGGATATCTGCGCACTGGAAGAGATCAACACCCTTGGCTCGCGGATCATCGCCGGCCCGAAAGGCGACATCGCGATTTTTCGTACGAGCGACGATGAGGTTTTCGCCCTCGACGACCGCTGCCCGCATAAGGGCGGGCCGCTGTCCCAGGGTTTGATCTACGGCAAACGAGTGGCCTGCCCGCTGCACAACTGGCAGATCGACCTGGAAACCGGCGAGGCTCAGGCCCCGGATGTCGGCTGCGCCCACCATCATTCGGCACGGGTCGAGAACGGCCGCGTGCTGCTGGCCCTACGGGAAGCAAGCTGATGGACCGTCAAATCACCGCCTCCACCTGCTGCTACTGCGGGGTCGGCTGCGGCGTGCTGATCGAGCACGACGGCGAGCGCATCCTCGGCGTCAGCGGCGATCCTGCGCACCCGGCCAACTTCGGCAAATTGTGCAGTAAAGGTTCGACCCTGCACCTGACCGGCGACTTGGCAGCACGGGCGTTGTACCCGGAGCTGCGCCTGGGCAAAGGCCTGGCCCGCAGCCGCACCGACTGGGACACGGCTCTCGATCACGCCGCCAGCGTCTTCGCCGAAACCATCGCCGAGCACGGCCCGGACAGCGTTGCGTTCTATATCTCCGGGCAATTGCTGACCGAGGATTACTACGCCTTCAACAAACTGGCGCGGGCGCTGGTGGGCACCAACAACATCGACAGCAATTCACGGCTGTGCATGTCTTCTGCGGTGGTCGGCTACAAGCGCAGCCTTGGCGCCGATGCTCCGCCTTGCAACTACGAAGACCTGGAATTGAGCGACTGCGTGATGATCGTCGGCAGCAACATGGCCTACGCTCACCCGGTACTGTTTCGTCGCCTGGAAGAAGCCAAATCCCGCCGCCCACAGATGAAAGTCATCGTCATCGACCCACGGCGCACCGACACCTGCGATTTGGCCGACATGCATTTGGCGATTCTGCCCGGCACCGATGTCGCCTTGTTTCATGGGATTTTGCATCTGTTGCTGTGGGAAGACTGGGTCGACCGCGATTTCATCAAGGCCCACACCGAAGGCTTGGCCGAGCTGAAAAACCTGGTGCGTGATTACACCCCGACAATGGTTTCGCAACTCTGCGGCATCAGCGTCGAGCAACTGCATCAATGCGCGGAATGGGTCGGCACTTCACCGAGCTTTCTGTCGCTGTGGTGCATGGGGCTGAATCAGTCCACCGCCGGCAGCGCAAAAAACAGCGCGTTGATCAACCTGCACCTGGCCACCGGACAAATCGGCCGCCCCGGCGCAGGACCTTTCTCCCTGACTGGTCAGCCGAATGCCATGGGTGGCCGGGAAACCGGCAGTTTGTCGAATCTGTTGCCAGGCCATCGTGAAGCAGCCAATGCCGAACACCGCGCGCAAGTGGCCGACTATTGGGGCGTTGATCAACTGCCCGCGAACACCGGGCTAACCGCCATCGAACTGTTCGAGCAGATGCGCAGCGGCAAGATCAAAGCCCTGTGGATCGCCTGCACCAACCCTGCACAGTCGCTGCCGGATCAAACCGCTGTGCGCGAGGCACTGCAAGCCTGCCCGTTCGTGGTGTTGCAAGAAGCCTTTCGCACCACCGAAACCGCCACGTTCGCCGACCTGCTGCTGCCCGCCGCCAGTTGGGGTGAAAAGGACGGCACGGTCACCAACTCCGAACGGCGCATTTCCCACGTCCGTCAGGCCATCGGCGCACCCGGTGAAGCACGGCCCGACTGGGCAATCACCGTGGATTTCGCACAGCGCCTGGAAAAACATCTGCGCCCTGGAGCAACCAGCTTGTTTGCCTTTGAAACTCCGGCGCAAGTCTTCGATGAATACAAACACCTGACGCGCGACCGCGACCTCGACCTCTCCGGGATCAGCCATGAATTGATCGACCAACTCGGTCCGCAGCAATGGCCCTTCCCCGCCGGTGCCCGCGAAGGCACGGCGCGGCTGTATCTCGACGGAGTTTTCCCGACCGCCAGTGGGCGCGCTCAATTCGTGACCGACCCGTATCGCGCCGCCAAGGAACAACGCGATGCGCGTTTTCCGCTGACCCTGATCACCGGCCGCCTGCGCGATCAATGGCACGGCATGAGCCGCACCGGTACCGCCGCGCAGCTATTCGGCCATGTCAGCGAAGCCGTGTTGAGCCTGCACCCGGATGAACTGCGTCGGCATCGCCTGCAACCTGGCGACCTGATCAATCTGAAAAGTCGCCGGGGCTCGGTGATCGTGCCGGTCAGCAGCGATGACAGCGTACGTCCGGGCCAGGCGTTTCTGCCGATGCATTGGGGCGACCGCTTTCTCAAGGGCGGCGTGAATACCCTCACCCTTCCCGCCTTCGACCCATTGTCGAAACAACCGGAACTCAAACACAGCGGTGTACGACTCGAGCCTGTGCAATTGCCTTGGCAGCTTTTCGCCCTGATTGAGGGTGATGTTCAACAGCACTTGGAGACGCTGCGACCGCTCTGCGAGGCGTTTTCCTACGCAAGCCTCAGCCTTACCGGCCGTGAGCGCCCTGCACTGCTGATACGCGCCGCCAGCGCCACCGCGCCAGAGCCGCAGCTGTTGCGTGATATCGATCAATATCTGGGGCTCAACGACGGTCCGGTATTGGCCTACGACGATCCTCGGCGCTCGATCGGCAAGCGGGTACGGATCGAGAACGGTCGGATCACCGCGATTCGCCTGGCCGGTGAAACCCTCGCCCAGCACTGGCTGCAAAGCCTCTGGCTCGAAGGTCGCGCCGACGAACAACTACGCCGTTGGCTGCTGGCACCTTTGAGTGCGCCACCGGGCAGCGCTGGCGGTCCGGCATCGGGCACCAAAACCCTGTGCAACTGCATGAACGTCAGCCAGAACGCCGTGTGTGCTGGCATCAGCCGTGGTCTGGACTTGCAGGGCTTGAAACAAGAATTGGGCTGTGGCACGCAATGCGGCTCCTGCGTCCCGGAAATCAAGCGTTTGCTGGCCGCCACTGCGCAGCCAGTCGCCGTCATCTCGTGAGGAAAACACTATGAGCGCAAAAGTCTGGCTGGTGGGTGCGGGTCCTGGCGATCCTGAATTGCTGACCCTCAAGGCGGTTCGAGCGTTGCGCGAAGCGGACGTCGTGTTGATCGACGATCTGGTCAATGACGCGGTGCTGGAGCATTGCCCGAACGCGCGCATTATTCCTGTGGGTAAGCGCGGTGGCTGTCGCTCCACGCCTCAAGCTTTCATTCATCGCCTGATGCTGCGTTGTACCCGTCACGGCAAATGCGTGGTGCGGCTCAAGGGTGGCGATCCGTGCATCTTCGGGCGCGGCGGTGAAGAAGCGCAGTGGCTGCGTGAGCGTGGCGTCGAGGTTGAGCTGGTCAATGGCATCACCGCTGGTCTTGCCGGCGCGACCCAATGCGATATTCCGCTGACGCTAAGGGGCGTCGCGCGTGGCGTGACACTGGTCACGGCGCACACTCAGGATGACAGCAGCCTGAATTGGCAGGCCCTGGCTCAAGGGGGCACTACGCTGGTGATCTATATGGGCGTAGCGAAGCTCAGTGAGATTCGCGAACAGCTGTTGGCCGGCGGAATGGCTACCGATACACCTGTGGCGATGATCGAAAATGCTTCCCTGCCGCATCAACGGGAATGTCGGAGCGACTTGGCAGCCATGGAACTCGATGCCCGCGCCTTTGAATTGAAAAGCCCAGCCATTTTGGTGATTGGAGCAGTGGCAGCCTGTGCAACGTCATCTCAGTGGGAGCGTGGCTTGCCCGCGATGGCGGCCGATCAATCAGCTTGAATCTACCTGCCAACCCCTCATCACCAAATCGCAGACAAAGAAAAGCCCGGCCTAAGCCGGGCTTTTCCAGAGCTGCGAGCTAATTACTTAGCGCTAGCTTCAACCTGCGCTTCTACGCGACGGTTTACAGCGCGACCAGCGTCAGTTTTGTTGTCAGCAACTGGGCGGGATTCGCCGTAGCCAACAGACTGAACGCGGGACGATTCAACACCGTACTGGTTGGTCAGAACTTGCTTAACGGCGTTTGCACGACGCTCGGACAGTTTCTGGTTGTAAGCGTCAGGACCGACGGAGTCAGTGTGACCTTCAACAGTAGTAGTGGTGGATGGGTACTGCTTCATGAAGTCAGCCAGGTTTTTGATGTCGCCGTAGCTGTTAGGCTTGACTACCGACTTGTCGAAGTCGAATTTCACGTCCAGCTCAACACGAACAACTTCAGCAACTGCCGGGCAGCCATCAGCGTCAACAGTTACGTTGGCTGGGGTGTCTGGGCACTTGTCAACGTTGTCGCAAACGCCATCGTTGTCGCTGTCGGCGCAGACTTCAGCTGGTGCTGGAACTGGAGCAGCAGCAGGCTTGGAGCCGCCACCGAAGTTCACACCGATACCAACGCTAGGAGCCCACTCGGTGTCGCCCTGGTCGATGTTGTACTGAGCTTCAACGCCGGCACGGGCGTAGAAGTTGTCAGTGAAGTACAACTTGGCACCGCCGCCAACGTTGGCGAAGGTGGAACCGTTACGACCGCTTTTGCCGTTCTGACCGATGCTCTGATCGGAGAAGCCAGCCGATACGTACGGACGCAGCATGTCGCCCGGGTTGTTGAAGTGGTACAGAGCATCCAGAGCGGTGTTGGAGCCCTTGATGTTACGGCCGTCTTCGGCACGTGCGTTGTGCACTTCGTCGTAGGCCAGACGCAGTTCAACGTCGTCGGTCAGGAAGTAACCAACAGAACCGCCGAACAGGTTGCCGTTGTTCTTGAAGTCACGAGCGCTATCGAACATTTCTTTCTTAGCGAAGCCTTCGATTTCAACTGCGCCTTGGCCTTGTGCCAGAGCGCCGAACGAAGTGGCAGCAATAAGAGAACCAATGGCCAAGCCCAAGGTGTTTTTCAGTTTCATCCGTTAAATCCCCATCTGGTGATTGTGAAGCAGTCCCGCAAACCGGGGGACAACTCGGCGGCAAGTCTATCAGAACTTGCCTACACGTAAGAGATATTTGCGCCGAACTAAGTTTCAGCAATGCCTGCAAATTTCTCACGCAATTTGTCTAGAGCGCGTTTGTAACGCATTTTTGTCGCACTCAAACCCATGTGCATTATGTCTGCGATCTCCTGAAATTCCAGCTCTGCGACAAATCGTAGCACCAGAATTTCACGGTCGATCGGGTTCACATACACCAGCCAGCGATCAAGTCCGCCCTTCTCCTCGGGTTTCGGCATCTTTTCTTCAGACGCTTCCTCAAGGGGGTCCAGACTCAAAGCGTCCATCAAGCGACGCTTTCGCCGTTCTTTCCGATACTGCGTGATGCACTCGTTGTACGTGATGCTATATAGCCACGTCTTGAACTTCGATTTGCCCTCGAAGTTCTTCAGGCCGTACAGCACCTTCAACATCACTTCCTGACAGACATCATCTGCGTCACGATCGTTCCCGAGATACCGTGCACAAACGTTAAATAATGTTCGCTGGTAACGCCGCATCAGTTCTTCATAAGCGCGCGTTACGTGAAACAGCTCGTTATGCGAGCGCGCGACCAACTCCTCATCAGAGAGCTCGCGGGGGTCGTAGCGCGTGGAGAGCAATTGAGCTTTATTCAAAACAAGTCTGGCCGACAGTCAGGTCAATGTCCGCCGCAGCCCTTCAGGGCATTTTGCGGCGGCATACATTAGCAGGATTTGCCGGGTTAGCGGCTACTCACATGCTGCTCCAAGAGAATCCGATTCGAGAGAGAGACTAGCTCACCCTCATCGGTCAGCACGGTGGTTTTAACCGTGCCGATCTCTTCGATCTGACCTTCGACCTCGCCAACACGCACTTGTTGCCCAACCTGATACAACTCACGCACATAGATTCCCGCAAGAATCTGACCGGCAATTTCCCGGCTTCCCAAACCCATGGCCAGCGCAACCGCCAGACCAACGGTAATCAAGACGATCACGATCACATGGTTGAGCAGGTCTGTTTTGACCTCCAACTGACTGATCGCAACCGAAATACTGATGATGATCACCAGGCCCTGGGCAATTCGCCCCAGGCCCGCTGCGTAATCAAGACCTACGCCTTCTGCCGCGCCACGCACCAGCCCATTGGCCAGTTGCGCCAGCAAGACACCCACCAGCAGCACCAGCGCCGCGCCAAATACTTTCGGCAAATACAGCGCCAACATGTCCAGCGTAGCCGAAACTCGCTCAAGTCCAAGTGATTCTGCGGCAGAAACCAGAAAAATCAGCAGAACGAACCAATAAACGATCTTGCCGATCAATGTGGAGATAGGCACCTGAAGGCCGGCGCGGGACAGCAATTTGGTCAGCCCGGTACCGCCCATCAGGCGATCGAGGCCCAGTTTGGCAAGCAATTTGGAGAGCAGCGTGTCCAGCAGTTTGGCCACGACAAAACCCAGCAGCAGCACAACCAGTGCGCCAAACAGGTTCGGAATGAAGTTCGCAACTTTGGTCCATAACGCAGTCATTGCAGTGACGAGGCTCTGAGTCCAGAGATCAAGTTCCATATTCAATCAGCCTTATCAGCAGTGCGAGCGGAAGGTTTACGAAGACGGGAGACCGGCGCGACATGGGCCGATCCGTTATTCAGGGCGATCATCAGCGCGGGCAGCCAACGGCCCAGCAGGCTGAACAGATCGCCGGCACCGACCTGGCGGTTGGCGGTTTTCAGCACGCGACCCAGGCAGGCATCGTCGTCACGGCTGGACGGCGAAGCTTTGAGCATGTCACGCAAAGACTGTTCAAACGGATCGTGCATACGCACCTCTCGTGATATCTGTGAAAGACGCGGTCAAATTTGGTCGGGTCACATGACTCATCATCAGAACCAGCGCAAACGTCGGAATAGCCACCACTGCCCCAGCGCTACCGAGCCTGCCAGCAAGCAGGCGATCAGGAAGCCATAAGGGCTGGTGGAGAACGGAATACCGCCGACGTTAATTCCCAGAAGACCGGTCAGAAAACTCATCGGCAAAAAAATTCCGGTGATGATCCCGAAGCGGTACATCGTGCGGTTCATCCGCACGCTCAGACGCCGGTCTTCGGCCTCCAGGACCAGCCCCACGCGCTCCCGGGTCAATTCCAGCTCCTCGAGATAACGGGTCAGGCTGTTGTTCAATTCGTTCCAGTAATCGCCATCGTCTTCAACGAACCACGGCAGTTTTATCCGCGTCAGCTGACCGAAAATATCCCGCTGCGGTGCCAGAAAACGCTTCAGTGCGGCCGCTCTGCGACGGATCTGCAAAACGGCCCCATGCTCCGGTGTATACCGTTCGTCGGTATCCAGCTTTTCTTCTTCCTCATCGACGATTTCCGAGAGGCAACTGACCAGATTCTGCACTTTGTTGGTGAGGTATTGCGCCATATAAAGGATCAGTTCGGAAGCGGTTCTCGGCCCTTTGCCTTCGGCCAGCTGCACCAGCAACTCATCGGTGGCGCGCAACGGCCGCAGACGCAGGGAGATAACCCGCTGGGCCGAACCGAAGATCCGCACCGAGACCATGTCTTCCGGCTCGGCACCTGGATTGAGGTTGATCCCGCGCAGAAACAGCAACAGCTCGGAGTCCGGCAGCGGCAAAAGGCGCGGTCGGGTGTTCTCTTCCAGCAACAAGTCGCAACTAAATTCACTCAGACCGCTGTACTTACGCAGCCAGGTCTGGGTTTGCGGGTGACTACGATCCCAGTGCAGCCACAGGCTTTCATGGGCCTGCAACTGCAAGTCATCGAGTTCAGTCCGGGCTATCGAACGCGCACCGCCTTTACCGTCCAGCACCAGGGCATGCACCAGCCCCCACTGCGCGTTTTCTTCCTCGAACATCCTCACCCCTTTAATGAAACGCGCTTTATTCAGGCATCTTCAGCGGGCTTGGCGAAATGATCACGCCGTTGTTGTCCGCATAAACATAGTGCCCCGGGTGGAAGGTCACACCCGCGAAGGTCACGGCAATATTGAGTTCACCAACACCGCGCCGGTCGGTTTTCATCGGGTGACTGGCCAGGGCCTGAACCCCCAGATCGGTTTGCGCGATGACGTCGACGTCACGGATGCAACCGTAGATCACCAGCCCTTCCCAACCGTTACTGGCGGCTTTCTCGGCCAGCAGGTCGCCCAACAGCGCGCGGCGCAGGGAACCGCCACCGTCTACCACCAGCACTTTACCGTTACCCTTGAGCGCGACTTGCTCCTTGACCAGCGAATTATCTTCGAAACATTTGATGGTCACGATTTCGCCACCGAAAGAATCACGGCCACCGAAATTGCTGAACATCGGTTCCAGCACCTGTACCAGCTCCGGGTAGGCGTCGCACAGATCAGGCGTGAGGTAATGGTTCATCGAGAAACTCCTGTAAGAAGGAAGACAATCGAATAGGCAGCATACGCGGGCCAAGGCTGAACGGCTGCAAACGCGCCGATCGAGTCAATCACCAAAAGTGACCAGAACCGCTTAATGCGTCATATCTTAGCCGCAAGCCGTTCAGAGCGAAATGCCCTTGTTAGAGCATCAGGCTCAAACGGCCGCGGCCAAATCCGGCTTTCCACCCAGCAAAGGCGTCTGTTGATCCGCCAGCCAACGCGCCACCAATGGCCAGACTTCAGTCTGTGCAGACTTGCTGACAAGCATTTCCACATGACCGAAATTATCGCCAAAGCCTTGCTCGCGGCCAAGGGTGATGAATTGCTTGTGCTCGGAGCCGACCTGATCGAACAGCTTGCGGCAGGCCCAGGCCGGGTCTTGATGATCACCCGCGGCGCTCACGGCCAGCACTGGCAACTGAACCTCGGCCAAACCCGCCCACCAGTCCTTGTCGGCATCGCCAAAACGGCCGAACAGCCCGTACCAGCGCATGCTTTCCAGGGCCAGGCCAATCGGCTCGTCCTCCGGGCCGCGCTTGAGCCGTGAACCTGACAGTTGGGCAAATCGCTTGAGAATGAAGCGCCCGCTCCACTCCACCGGCGGAAACTTCAACGGCCAGTAGGTGCGGCTGACCTGAGTGCCAAAAAACGCCGCAGACGCGACGACAGGCTCGCCGATGTATTCCCCACCCAGCGCCGCCGCCAGCGTAATACCACCCAGCGAGTGACCGATCCAGTGTGGGACCTGGCCGCTTTGTTCGCGCACGAACGCGCCAATGGCCGGCAAATCGTAACGCGCGTAGTCGGCGACGCGGTTTTTACGATAATCCTGATTGCGCTGAGAAAGCCCATGACCGCGCATTTCCGGAATCCACACATCGAACCCCAGACGCGTCAGATAAGCCCCCAACCCCAGACCTTTGGGAGAGAACCAGAATCGTCGATTGGAAAAGCTGCCGTGCAACAGAATCACCGGCACGCCACGCACCGCCGGCTCATCGGCCAGCCCCAGGCGTGTCACAGCCAGTTCGACGGTGCCGTCGGGGCTGTTGCCGGGTTTCAAACGATAGACGTCTTCGCTCAAATCACCGCGCCGTTCGGCGCTGATCAGGGCGACAGGAAATAGATTGCTGCTGCTTTGCATAATGCTCTTGCACAAAAAAGGGCGGCATCCAGATGGAGCCCGCCCTACTTGAGTCTTAAAGCCTCGACCCACACTAACACTGGACCGAGGCTTCATTCACGAATCAGACCGAAGCCTGACCTTCAGCCAGGAAGAACCAGGTTTCCAGTACGGAATCGGGGTTCAGCGAAACGCTTTCAATGCCCTGCTCCATCAGCCACTTGGCCAGATCCGGGTGGTCCGAAGGCCCCTGACCGCAGATGCCGATGTATTTGCCAGCCTTGTTGCAGGCCTGAATAGCATTGGCCAGCAGCTTCTTGACCGCAGGATTACGCTCGTCGAACAGGTGCGCGATGATTCCGGAGTCACGGTCCAGGCCCAGTGTCAGCTGAGTCAGGTCGTTGGAGCCGATGGAGAAGCCGTCGAAGAACTCGAGGAACTCTTCAGCCAGGATCGCGTTGGACGGCAGTTCGCACATCATGATCACGCGCAGACCGTTTTCGCCACGGGCCAGACCGTTTTCGGCCAGCAGATCGACCACCTGGCTCGCTTCGCCCAGGGTGCGAACGAACGGCACCATGATTTCGACGTTGGTCAGGCCCATCTCGTTGCGCACGCGCTTGAGGGCGCGGCACTCGAGCTCGAAGCAGTCGCGGAACGATTCGCTGATGTAACGCGAAGCGCCACGGAAGCCCAGCATCGGGTTCTCTTCTTCCGGCTCGTAGAGTTTGCCGCCGATCAGGTTCGCGTATTCGTTGGACTTGAAGTCCGACAGACGCACGATGACCTTTTTTGGCCAGAACGCTGCTGCCAGGGTACTGATGCCCTCGACCAGTTTCTCGACATAGAAGCCGACCGGGTCGTTGTAACCGGCGATGCGCTTGTCGACGCTGTCCTTGATTTCTTGCGGAAGGCCGTCGTAGTTCAACAGCGCTTTGGGGTGCACGCCGATCATGCGGTTGATGATGAATTCCAGACGGGCCAGGCCCACACCGGCGTTCGGCAGCTGCGCGAAGTCGAAGGCGCGGTCCGGGTTGCCGACGTTCATCATGATCTTGAACGGCAGATCCGGCATGGCATCCACGGAGTTTTTCTTGATGTCGAAGCCCAGTTCGCCTTCGAAGATGTAACCGGTGTCGCCTTCAGCGCAAGAAACGGTCACACCCTGGCCGTCTTTCAACAGCTGAGTGGCGTTGCCGCAACCGACCACGGCCGGGATACCCAGCTCGCGAGCGATGATCGCCGCGTGGCAGGTACGGCCGCCACGATTGGTGACGATGGCGCTGGCGCGCTTCATGACCGGTTCCCAGTCCGGGTCGGTCATGTCGGAAACCAGAACGTCGCCCGGCTGGACTTTGTCCATCTCGGACACGTCTTTGATGATCCGCACCTTGCCGGCGCCGATGCGCTGGCCGATGGCGCGACCTTCCACCAGCACGGTGCCGGTTTCTTTCAACAGGTAACGTTCCATGACGTTGGCCGAAGTGCGGCTCTTCACGGTTTCAGGACGGGCCTGCACGATGTAGAGCTTGCCGTCGTCGCCGTCTTTGGCCCATTCGATGTCCATCGGGCACTTGTAGTGCTTTTCGATGATCATCGCTTGTTTGGCCAACTCGCTGACTTCGGCGTCGCTCAGGCAGAAACGTGCGCGATCGGCCTTGTCCACGTCGATGGTCTTGACCGATTTACCGGCCGTGGCCACTTCGCCGTAGATCATCTTGATGGCTTTGCTGCCCAGATTGCGACGCAGGATGGCCGGACGACCGGCTTCCAGCGTGCCTTTGTGGACATAGAATTCATCCGGGTTCACCGCGCCTTGTACGACGGTTTCACCCAGGCCGTAAGCGCCGGTGATGAACACCACGTCACGGAAGCCCGATTCGGTATCGAGGGTGAACATCACGCCGGCGGTGCCGGTTTCGGAGCGGACCATGCGCTGCACGCCGGCCGACAGGGCAACCAGCTTGTGGTCGAAGCCCTGGTGGACGCGGTAGGAAATCGCACGGTCGTTGAACAGGGAAGCGAACACCTCTTTGGCGGCGCGAATAACGTTTTCGACACCACGGATGTTCAGGAAGGTTTCCTGCTGGCCGGCGAAGGAAGCGTCCGGCAAGTCTTCGGCGGTAGCGGAAGAGCGCACGGCCACGGCCATGTCAGGGTTGCCGGCCGACAGCGTGGCGAACGCGGTGCGGATCTCGGCGTTGAGCTTCTCGGGGAATTCGGCTTCCATGATCCATTGACGGATCTGGGCGCCGGTTTTGGCCAGGGCGTTGACATCGTCGACATCCAGCGCGTCGAGGGCGGCGTGGATCTGATCGTTCAGGCCGCTCAGTTCCAGGAAATCACGATAAGCCTGAGCTGTCGTGGCGAAGCCACCGGGCACCGATACACCGGCACCTGCAAGGTTACTGATCATCTCGCCCAGGGATGCGTTCTTGCCCCCCACATGCTCTACATCATGGACGCCGAGCTTATCGAGGGAAACTACGTACTCTACCAAGGTGATCTCTCCACTAACTGTGTTGGAAAAGCTCAGAAGCCGGCGACTCGGGGGAGCATTTGCCGGCTGTATGGCCTGGACCTGGAAAATAAGTGAGAATGCGGACCATGGGTGGCCGGCAAATCGCGCCTACTATATCCAAGAATCGTCACTAGCTTAAGGCCCAAGGTGCAAATGAAACGATCTGCTTTCTTTATCTCCGATGGCACCGGCATTACGGCCGAAACGCTCGGTCAAAGCCTGTTGGCGCAGTTCGAAAACATTACCTTCAGCAAAATCACGCGGCCCTACATCGACAACGCGGATAAAGCGCGGGCCATGGTACAACAAATCAACAAAGCCGCCGAAAACGATGGTTTTCGTCCGATTATTTTCGACACCATTGTCAATCAGGACATTCGTGAGATCCTCGCAACCTCGAATGGTTTCATGATCGACATTTTCTCGACCTTCCTGGCCCCGCTGGAACAGGAACTGACCGAGCATTCTTCCTACACCGTCGGCAAATCCCACTCCATCGGTGGCAACTCCAATTACATGGAGCGCATCGAGGCGGTGAACTTCGCTCTCGACAATGACGACGGCGCCCGCACGCATTATTACGACAAGGCCGATCTGATCCTAGTGGGCGTGTCGCGTTGTGGTAAGACGCCGACGTGTCTGTACATGGCCATGCAGTTCGGCATCCGTGCGGCCAATTACCCGCTGACCGAAGACGACATGGAGCGCCTGCAATTGCCAACCGCGCTTCGCGCCCATCATCACAAGCTGTTCGGCCTGACCATCGACCCGGACCGGCTTACAGCCATCCGCAATGAGCGCAAGCCCAACAGCCGCTATTCGAGCTACGCGCAGTGCGAATTCGAAGTGCGCGAGGTGGAGAATCTGTTTCGCCGCGAGAACATTGCCCACATCAATTCCACGCACTTCTCCGTGGAAGAGATCTCTGCGAAGATTTTAGTAGAGAAAGGCGTGGAGCGACGGTTCAAGTAATTTCCGGCGTCTGCTCCACCGCCATCGCGGGCAAGCCCGCTCCCACAGGGATCTGTGTTGAATGCAAAATCCAAACATTGGAGAACCTGTGGGAGCGGGCTTGCCCTAATGCCAGTCAGTTAAGGGAAAATCGGACCTGTAGGAGCCAGGCTTGCCGGCGAAGGCGTCCTTAAGAACGCCTTCGCCGGCAAGCCTGGCTCCTACAAAAAAGCGGCTTACTCGCTTAACTGACTGGCATTAGGGCTTGCCCGCGATTGAACGATGACGCGGTGTAACTAGATCACAAACAAATCCACAAACCGGTTCACCGCCGTCGCTTCAAGCGCAACCTGATCCTTGCACAACGCAAAGATCTCGGCACTCCGCTGCGCCGTAAATCGCGTCGCCAGGTTGGCCTTGAACTTCTCTTCCAGCAGCGGAATGCCATCGGTGCGGCGACGGCGATGGCCGATCGGGTACTCCACCACCACGTTCTCGGTGCTGGAGCCGTCCTTGAAGAACACCTGCAGCGCATTGGCGATGGAGCGTTTATCCGGCTCCAGGTATTCGCGGGTGAAGCGCGGGTCTTCGACGATGACCATTTTGTCGCGCAGCACATCGATAATCGGATGCACGGCGTGGAAGTCGTCTTCGTACTGCTCGGCCACCAGATTACCGAACACCAGGGGCACGGCGGTCATGTACTGGATGCAGTGGTCGCGGTCCGCAGCGTTGGCCAGCGGGCCGACCTTGGAGATGATGCGGATCGCCGATTCGTGGGTGGTGATGACGATCTTGTCGATTTCGTGCAGGCGGTTCCTGACCAATGGATGCAGGGTGACGGCAGCCTCGCAGGCAGTTTGCGCGTGAAACTCGGCGGGAAAGCTGATCTTGAACAGCACGTTTTCCATCACGTAGCTGCCGAACACCCGAGAGAATCTGAAGGCTCGTTTGTCTTCAGGCTTAAGCGCCAGATCGTTGTTGGTGTGGCTGAACAACACGTCGTAGAACCCCCATTGTTTGGCGGTCAGTACACCGGGAATGCCCATCTCCCCGCGCATCGCAATGTCCGCCAGACGCACGCCACGACTGGATGCATCCCCTGCCGCCCAGGATTTACGCGACCCGGCATTGGGTGCATGCCGGTAAGTGCGCAGGGCCTGGCCGTCGGCAAAGGCATGGGACAACGCCGACAGCAGTTGCTCGCGATTGGCGCCCATGAGCTTGGCGGTGACGGCGGTCGAGGCGACTTTCACCAGGATGACGTGATCGATGCCGACGCGATTGAAAGAGTTTTCCAGCGCAATCACGCCTTGAATCTCATGGGCCATGATCATGGCTTCCAACACCACACGAATGGTCAGCGGGGAATTGCCATTGGCCAGGCGCTTTTGCGACAGGTGGTCGGCCACCGCGAGAATGGCGCCGAGGTTATCGGACGGATGACCCCATTCGGCGGCGAGCCAGGTGTCGTTGTAATCGAGCCAGCGGACGATGCAACCGATATCCCAAGCGGCTTTGACCGGATCGAGACGGTAACTGGTCCCCGGCACGCGAGCACCGAAAGGAACGACAGTGCCTTCGACGATGGGCCCCAGGTGTTTGGTGCATTCGGGAAAACGCAGGGCCAGCAGACCGCAGCCGAGGGTGTCCATCAGGCAATTGCGGGCGGTGTCCAGCGCCTCGGTAGATTCGATTTTGAAATTGAGGACGTAGTCGGCGATGTCCTGCAGGACCGTGTCGTAGTCGGGGCGGTTGTTCAGGTCGACGTTGGCGCTCATGTTCGATTCACTCGGTCAGTGGTTCGCTGATGGGACCTCGGTTCAGGATCAATCTCTGGCTGCACTGCTTTCTTATTGTAGGAACGGGATTAAATGTAGGAGCTGCCGAAGGCTGCGATCTTTTGATTTTGCTTTTAAAAGGCAAGATCAAAAGATCGCAGCCTTCGGCAGCTCCTACAGGGGGATGTGTTTAGAAAGAATCCCCCGGCACGCGAACGTAACCTTCCATCAACACTCGCGCACTGCGGCTCATGATGGCTTTGTTCACGGTCCATTCACCGTTGACCTTGCTGGCCTCGGCGCCCACGCGCAAGGTGCCGGAGGGATGGCCGAAGCGCACGGCGTTGCGTTCGATGCCGCCCGCCGCCAGATTGACCAACGTGCCGGAAATCGCCGCCGCCGTGCCAATGGCCACCGCTGCCGTGCCCATCATCGCGTGGTGCAGTTTGCCCATGGACAGCGCGCGCACCAGCAAGTCAATGTCGGTAGCGGCGATCGCCTTGCCACTGGACGCAATGTAATCCGCCGGTTTGGCGACGAACGCCACCTTCGGCGTGTGCTGACGCTTGGCCGCTTCGTCCAGGTGCTGAATCAACCCCATACGCAGCGCGCCGTAAGCGCGGATGGTTTCGAACATCGCCAGGGCCTTCAGGTCGCCATTGATGGCACCCTGCAATTCGGTGCCGGTGTAGCCGATGTCTTCGGCATTGATGAAAATGGTCGGAATCCCGGCATTGATCAGGGTCGCCTTGAGCGTACCGACGCCCGGCACTTCGAGGTCATCCACCAGATTGCCGGTGGGGAACATCGAACCACCGCCACCCTCTTCTTCCGCCGCCGGCTCCATGAATTCGAGCTGCACTTCGGCCGCCGGAAAGGTCACGCCGTCGAGTTCGAAATAGCCGGTTTCCTGGACCTCACCGTTGGTGATCGGCACATGGGCGATGATGGTCTTGCCGATGTTGGCCTGCCATACGCGCACCACCGCCACACCGTTAAATGGAATGCGGCTGGCATCCACCAGGCCATTGCTGACAGCGAACGAACCGACCGCCGCCGACAGGTTGCCGCAGTTGCCGCTCCAGTCGACGAAAGGCTTGTCGATGGAGACCTGACCGAACAGGTAATCGACGTCATGGTCGGCCTTGAGGCTTTTCGACAGGATCACGGTTTTGCTGGTGCTGGACGTCGCACCGCCCATGCCGTCGATTTGCTTGTCGTAAGGGTCGGGGCTGCCGATCACTCGCAGCAATAACGCATCGCGAGCCGGGCCGGGAATCTGTGCCGCTTCGGGCAGGTCTTTCAGGCTGAAGAACACGCCTTTGCTGGTGCCGCCGCGCATGTAGGTGGCGGCGATTCTAATTTGAGGGGCGATTTGAGGTGCGTGAGCCATTGGTGCTCCTTATAGACGGACACGAGCCTGAAATCCCGTGTCCGCATAGCGTGTGTTAAACGGCAACCGCCGATTCTTCGAGGAAGTCCTGAGCGAAACGCTGCAACACGCCGCCAGCCTCATAGATCGACACTTCTTCAGCGGTGTCGAGGCGGCAGGTCACCGGCACTTCGACGCGTTCGCCGTTCTTGCGATTGATCACCAGCGTCAGCGTCGCACGCGGGGTGCGGTCGCCGATCACATCAAAGGTTTCGCTGCCGTCGATGGCCAGGGTGTGACGGTCGGTGCCCGGTTTGAACTCCAGCGGTAACACGCCCATGCCCACCAGGTTGGTGCGGTGGATGCGCTCGAAACCTTCAGCGGCGATCGCTTCCACACCCGCCAGACGCACACCTTTGGCCGCCCAGTCCCGGGACGAACCCTGACCGTAGTCTTGGCCTGCGATGATGATCAGCGGCTGCTTGCGTTCCATGTAGGTTTCGATGGCTTCCCACATGCGCATGACCTGGCCTTCCGGCTCGACTCGCGCCAGGGAACCCTGCTTGACCTTGCCGTTTTCCTGAACCATTTCGTTGAACAGTTTCGGGTTGGCGAACGTCGCGCGCTGTGCGGTGAGATGGTCACCCCTATGAGTCGCGTAGGAGTTGAAGTCTTCTTCCGGCAGGCCCATTTTCGCCAGGTATTCGCCGGCGGCGCTGTCGAGCATGATTGCATTCGATGGCGACAGGTGATCGGTGGTGATGTTGTCCGGCAGCACCGCCAGCGGACGCATGCCCTTGAGCGGACGAGCGCCGGCCAGCGCGCCTTCCCAATACGGCGGACGACGGATGTAGGTGCTCATTTCGCGCCAGTCATACAGCGGCGTGACCTTTGGACCGGTGTCTTCGTGGATGGCGAACATCGGGATGTACACCTGGCGGAACTGCTCCGGTTTCACCGAAGCCTTGACCACCGCGTCGATTTCTTCGTCGCTCGGCCAGATGTCTTTCAGGCGGATTTCCTTGCCGTTCGTGTCCAGGCCCAGCACATCTTTTTCGATGTCGAAACGGATGGTCCCGGCGATGGCGTAAGCCACCACCAATGGCGGCGAAGCCAGGAACGCGTTTTTGGCGTACGGGTGAATCCGCCCGTCGAAGTTGCGGTTGCCGGAGAGCACTGCGGTGGCGTACAGATCGCGGTCGATGATCTCTTGCTGGATCACCGGGTCCAATGCGCCGGACATACCGTTGCACGTGGTGCAGGCGAAGGCCACGACGCCGAAGCCGAGTTGTTCCAGTTCTTTGGTCAGCCCGGCTTCATCCAGATACAGCGCCACGGTTTTCGAACCCGGCGCCAGCGAGGATTTGACCCACGGCTTGCGGCTCAGCCCGAGCTTGTTGGCGTTGCGCGCCAGCAGGCCAGCGGCAATCACGTTGCGTGGGTTGCTGGTGTTGGTGCAACTGGTGATGGCGGCGATGATCACCGCGCCGTCCGGCATCTGGCCCGGCACGTCGTCCCACTGGCCGGAGATGCCTTGCGCCGCGAGATCGGACGTGGCGACACGGGCGTGCGGGTTGCTCGGGCCGGCCATGTTGCGCACCACCGAGGACAGGTCGAAGCTCAACCCGCGCTCATATTGCGCGCCTTTCAGGCTGTCGGCCCAGAGACCGGTCTGCTTGGCGTAATTCTCGACCAACTGCACTTGCTCATCTTCACGGCCGGTGAGTTTCAGGTAGTCGATAGTCTGTTGGTCGATGTAGAACATTGCCGCCGTGGCGCCGTATTCCGGGGCCATGTTGGAAATGGTCGCACGGTCGCCCAAGGTCAGCGCCGAAGCCCCTTCACCGAAGAACTCCAGCCACGCGCCGACGACTTTTTGTTTGCGCAGGTATTCGGTCAGCGCCAGCACCATGTCGGTGGCGGTGATGCCCGGTTGCAGCTTGCCAGTGAGTTCGACACCGACGCTTTCCGGCAAACGCATCCACGATGCGCGACCAAGCATGACGCTTTCCGCTTCCAGACCACCAACACCAATGGCGATCACGCCCAGCGCATCAACGTGCGGGGTGTGACTGTCGGTGCCGACGCAGGTATCGGGGAAGGCCACGCCGTCGCGGACCTGAATCACCGGCGACATTTTCTCCAGGTTGATCTGGTGCATGATCCCGTTGCCCGGCGGGATCACGTCGACGTTCTTGAAGGCTTTTTTGGTCCAGTTGATGAAGTGGAAACGGTCTTCGTTACGACGGTCTTCAATGGCGCGGTTTTTCTCGAACGCCTCGGGATCGAAGCCACCGCGTTCAACGGCCAGGGAGTGGTCGACGATCAACTGAGTCGGCACCACCGGGTTCACTTGCGCCGGGTCACCGCCTTGCAGGGCAATGGCATCGCGCAGGCCGGCGAGATCAACCAGCGCGGTCTGGCCGAGAATGTCGTGGCACACCACGCGGGCCGGGAACCATGGGAAATCGAGATCGCGTTTGCGCTCGATGAATTGCTTCAGGGATACGGTGAGCGTGGCCGGGTCGCAGCGACGCACGAGGTTTTCCGCCAGCACGCGGGAGGTGTACGGCAGGGTGTCGTAGGCGCCGGGCGCAATGGCATCGACCGCCGCGCGGACGTCGAAATAATCCAGATGGCTGCCGGGCAGCGGTTTGCGGAATTCAGTGTTCATCGTCAGGACTCGGTCACGGTGGTTTCAAAGGGTGGGCGCCTGGCGCAGCTCCTGTAGGAGCGAAGCTTGCTCGCGAAAGCGGTCTGTCAGCCGACACTGATGTTGAATGTCAATCCGTCTTCGCGAGCAAGCTTCGCTCCTACAGGGGGCTCGGTTCACTCAGCCAATGCGCCTCCCCCATTCAGCGTTGTTCGATTGGCACGAACTTGCGCTGTTCGACGCCGACGTATTCGGCGCTCGGGCGGATGATGCGGTTGTTGGCACGTTGTTCGAACACATGCGCCGCCCAGCCGGTCAGGCGCGAGCAGACGAAGATCGGCGTGAACAACTTGGTCGGAATGCCCATGAAGTGGTACGTCGACGCATGGTAGAAGTCGGCGTTCGGGAACAGTTTCTTCTGTTCCCACATGGTCTTGTCGATGGCTTCGGACACCGGGAACAGCACCGTGTCGCCCACTTCGTCAGCGAGTTTTTTCGACCAGGCCTTGATCACCTCGTTGCGCGGATCGTTGTCCTTATAGATCGCGTGGCCGAAGCCCATGATCTTGTCCTTGCGCGCCAGCATGCCGAGGGTGCCCTCGACCGCCTCTTCAGGCGACGAGAAGCGCTCGATCATTTCCATCGCTGCTTCGTTGGCGCCACCGTGCAGCGGACCGCGCAGCGAGCCAATGGCCGCCGTGATGCAGGAATACAGATCCGACAGGGTCGAGGCACACACCCGGGCGGTGAAGGTCGAGGCGTTGAACTCGTGTTCCGCGTAGAGGATCAGCGAAACGTTCATCACCTTGACGTGCAACTCGCTCGGTTTTTTGTCGTGCAACAGGTGCAGGAAATGGCCGCCGATGCAGGCTTCATCGGTCACGCAATTGATGCGTTTGCCGTCGTGGCTGAAGCGATACCAGTAGCACATGATCGCCGGGAACGCGGCCAGCAGGCGGTCGGTTTTGTCGTGCTGCTCGGAGAAGTCTTGCTCCGGCTCGATGTTGCCCAGAAACGAACAACCGGTGCGCATCACGTCCATCGGATGGGCGTCGGCGGGGATGCGTTCCAGCACTTCTTTCAGCGCTTGCGGCAGGTCACGCAGCTTGCTCAGCTTTTCGGTGTAGGCAGCGAGTTGCGCTTTGGTTGGCAGCTCGCCGTATAGCAGCAAGTAAGCCACTTCTTCGAATTGTGCGTCAGCCGCCAGTTCGCGAACGTCGTAGCCGCGATAGGTCAGGCCTGCGCCCGACTGGCCCACGGTGGACAGTGCGGTTTGCCCGGCAACCTGGCCACGGAGCCCGGCGCCACTGAGTACTTTTGCTTCGGCCATTGCTGTCTCCAGTTTTCTTGAATTTGTTAGGGAATCGGCAAATTTTTGTTTCATCAGGTTCTTTTGTGATGCCGAAAAGATCGCAGCCTCGTTTCACTCGACAGCTCCTACACAGCGCCTACATTGACTACGTTCGACAACAACCCTGTAGGAGCTGTCGAGCGCAGCGAGGCTGCGATCTCTTGATCTTTATTTCTTCGCAGCAAACAACGCATCAAGCTTCTGCTCGAAGGTGTGGTAGTCGATGCGATCGTAAAGCTCCATGCGCGTCTGCATGGTGTCGATGACGTTCTGTTGCGTGCCGTCGCGGCGGATCGCGGTGTAGACGTTTTCCGCGGCTTTGTTCATCGCGCGGAACGCCGACAGCGGGTACAGCACCAGCGACACGTCGGCAGCGGCGAGCTGCTCGGTGGTGTACAGCGGCGTCGCGCCGAACTCGGTGATGTTGGCCAGGATCGGCGCTTTCACGCGGCTGGCGAACAGCTTGTACATCTCAAGCTCGGTGATCGCTTCCGGGAACACCATGTCGGCGCCGGCCTCAATGCATGCGGCCGCGCGCTCCAGCGCAGATTCAAGACCTTCCACCGCCAGGGCGTCGGTGCGGGCCATGATCACGAAGCTGTCATCGGTGCGGGCATCGACAGCCGCTTTGATGCGGTCGACCATTTCCTGCAGCGAGACGATTTCTTTATTAGGACGATGACCGCAGCGCTTGGCACCGACCTGGTCTTCGATGTGAATCGCCGCCGCGCCGAACTTGATCATCGACTTCACGGTACGGGCGACGTTGAACGCCGAGGAACCGAAACCGGTGTCCACGTCCACCAACAGGGGCAAGTCGCAGACATCAGTGATGCGACGCACGTCGGTCAGCACGTCATCCAGACCGGTAATCCCCAGGTCCGGTACGCCGAGGGAGCCGGCAGCCACCCCGCCACCCGACAGGTAAATAGCCTTGAAACCGGCGCGCTTGGCCAGCAGTGCGTGGTTGGCGTTAATCGTGCCGACCACTTGCAGCGGATGTTCGCTGGCGACCGCATCGCGGAAACGCTGGCCTGGAGTGCTCTTGTTGGAACTCATGACTCACCTCGTTCAGTGGCTGTCGGGTTAGCGCCGTCCTGGTAGTGACGGGCGATATTGCGTTTGGAGGCGCCGATGTGACGGCGCATCAACAACTCGGCCAATTCACCGTCACGGTCGGCGATGGCATCGAGAATTCGGTGGTGTTCGGCAAACGCCTGGCGCGGCCGATTGGGCGTGGTGGAAAACTGGATGCGGTACATGCGCACCAGCTGATAGAGCTCACCGCACAGCATCTGGGTCAGGGTGCGGTTGCCGCTGCCCTGGATGATCCGGTAATGAAAGTCGAAATCGCCTTCCTGTTGGTAGTAACCGACGCCTGCCTGAAACGCCGCATCGCGCTCATGGGTTTCCAGCACCCGACGCAGTTCGTCGATTTCTTCGACCGTCATGCGTTCAGCCGCCAGACGGCAGGCCATGCCTTCCAGGGATTCGCGAATTTCATAGAGTTCCAGCAATTCGGCGTGGCTCAGCGACACCACCCGCGCCCCGACGTGCGGCACGCGAACCAGCAGGCGCTGGCCTTCCAGACGGTGAATGGCCTCACGCAACGGCCCGCGGCTGATGCCGTAGGTGCGCGCCAACTCTGGCTCGGAGATCTTGCTGCCCGGGGCAATCTCGCCTTTGACGATGGCCGCCTGAATGCGTCGGAAGACGTTTTCGGAAAGTGTTTCCGAGTCGTCCTGAACTGTGACCGGGGGATCGAGTTGATCCAGCATATTGTCGACACCTTGGAAACCAATGCCGCAAAAACTAGCGAATATGGCCGCTTACGTCAAAGGATAAATCGATATTGTCGACAATCGTCTAATAACCACGTTGCACCATAAGGAAGCGACCCCTCAGTTATAGCCGTCGGCCAACGCTGGCGCCATAAACCCACCGTGCTAGAATGCCGCCCGCATTTGCTTGTCATCTGCATTGCCTGTCATAAAAAGCGGATAGGCATACGAGGGAGCTTGTGCAGCAATGCCAGGGCCTTGAATTGAAGAACGGACCGCTGCGCACCAGGATTTATGAGACTCAAGCCCTTCACCACATTCCTTTGTCTTCTTGGCCTGCCAGGTTTCGCCGCGGCAGGGGAGAAGACTGTGTACGGCCTCAATGAGTACGCTTCGCTGGATGGCATCAATCTGGAAGTCGCCGCCAAACTCGACACCGGGGCGAAAACCGCTTCGTTGAGTGCCCGCGACATCAAACGTTTCAAACGCAATGGCGAATCCTGGGTGCGCTTCTATCTGGCTATCGACGCCGCGCATTCGCACCCGATCGAACGACCGCTGGCCCGTGTCAGCAAGATCAAGCGCCGGGCCGGTGACTACGACCCGGAAGAAGGCAAGAAGTACACCGCCCGTCCGGTCATTGAGCTGGATATCTGCATGGGTTCGGCTTTACGCAGCATCGAAGTGAACTTGACCGACCGCAGTGCCTTCCAATACCCGCTCTTGATCGGCTCCGAAGCGCTCAAACGTTTCGATGCGCTGGTCGACCCCAGTCTTAAATACGCTGCTGGCAAACCCGCCTGCGCCACCGACGCACATACCGCAGAGTAATTCCAATGCGCTCTCTTACCCTCCATCTGAAACTGCTGATCGCCATCCTGGTGGTGCTGGGCATTTCAGTTACGGCCTATCAGATTTTCGTGCTCGGAATTCCGGTGACCGAAGACGCTACCGACGACTTGTGGAACATCGACGCCAAGGTCGAGTTCGTCGCCAATGCCAAAGACCCGATCAAGATCCAGATGTTCGTGCCGCCGCTGAGCCGCGACTACGTGAGCCTCAATGAGAGTTTCATTTCCAATAATTACGGCGTGGCGGTGAACCGTGTCGACGGCAACCGCAAGGTCACCTGGTCGGCGCGCCGGGCCAAGGGCAACCAGACCCTTTATTACCGACTGGTGCTGACCAAGCGCTACAGCGGCGAAAAATCCAAGGTCAAAGGCCCGACCTTCCGCGACAGCATCGCCGTCGAAGGCCCGGAAAAAATCGCCGCCGACGCCCTGCTCGCACCGATCCGCCAACACTCGGCCGACGTCGAAACCTTCATCGGCGAAGCCATCAAGCGTGTCAACAACCTCAACGACGACAACGTGAAATTGCTGCTGGCCGGCGATCCGTCCACCGTGAACAAAGCCAAAATCGTCGAGCTGGTACTGTCCATCGCCCATGTGCCGGTGGAAAAGGTCCACACCATCCGCCTGGTGGCCGATCAGCCACAAATGCCTGAACTCTGGTTGCGCAGCTTCAACGGCACCGACTGGCTGTACTTCAACCCGGAAACCGGCGAACAGGGCCTGCCTACCGACCGCTTGCTGTGGTGGACCGGCGACGAAAACCTGATCACCGTCGATGGCGGCAAAAAAGCCAACGTCACCTTCAGCCTGAACAACAGCGAAATGAACGCCATTCGCCTGGCCAAGCTGACCGACGAAAACTCCGACGCCAACTTCCTCGACTACTCGTTGTACGGCCTGCCGCTGCAAACCCAGCAGACTTTCATGATCATGGTGATGATCCCGATCGGCGTGCTGGTGATCCTGATCCTGCGCAACTTGATCGGCATTCAGACACTCGGCACCTTTACCCCGGTGCTGATCGCCCTCGCCTTCCGGGAAACCCAGCTCGGTTTCGGCATCGTGCTATTTACGATCATCACGACGCTGGGGCTGTCGCTGCGCTCCTACCTTGAACATTTGAAACTGCAAATGCTGCCGAGGCTGTCGGTGGTGCTGACCTTCGTGGTGGTGCTGATCGCGGCGATCAGCCTGTTCAGCCACAAACTCGGCCTGGAACGCGGGCTGTCGGTGGCGCTGTTCCCAATGGTGATTCTGACCATGACCATCGAACGCCTGTCGATCACCTGGGAAGAGCGCGGTGGCGGTCATGCCATGAAAGTGGCGATCGGCACACTGTTCGCCGCCTCTTTGGCGCACCTGATCATGAGCGTGCCTGAGCTGGTGTACTTCGTGTTCACCTTCCCGGCGATTCTGCTGATTCTGGTGGGCTTCATGCTGGCCATGGGTCGCTATCGTGGTTACCGCCTGACCGAACTGGTGCGCTTCAAGGCTTTCCTGAAGAAGGCTGACGCCTGATGTTCGGTCTCTGGAAGACCTGGAAAGCCCTGGAGGCCCGGGGCATCATGGGGATCAATCGGCGTAACGCAGACTACGTGCTCAAGTACAACAAACGCAGCCTGTACCCGATCGTCGATGACAAGATCATCACCAAGGAGCGCGCCATCGCCGCCGGCATTCATGTGCCGGAGCTGTATGGCGTGATCTCCACCGAGAAGGAGATCGACAACCTCGGCGAGATCATTGGCGGGCGTACCGATTTCGTGGTCAAACCGGCCCAGGGCGCCGGCGGTGACGGCATCATTGTGATTGCCGACCGCTTTGAGGGCCGCTATCGCACGGTCTCCGGCAAGATCATCAGCCATGAGGAAATCGAGCATCATATCTCCAGCATCCTCACCGGCCTGTACTCGCTCGGCGGTCACCGTGACCGCGCGCTGATCGAATACCGCGTGACCCCGGACCAGATCTTCAAAAGCATCAGCTATGAAGGCGTGCCGGACATTCGCATCATCGTGCTGATGGGCTATCCGGTGATGGCCATGTTGCGCCTGCCGACCCGCCAGTCCGGCGGCAAGGCCAACCTGCACCAGGGCGCAATCGGCGTCGGTGTCGATCTGGCTACAGGCCTGACATTGCGTGGCACCTGGCTGAACAACATCATCACCAAACACCCGGACACCACCAACGCAGTGGACGGCGTGCAACTGCCCTACTGGGACGGTTTCATGAAGCTCGCTGCTGGCTGCTATGAACTGTGCGGGCTGGGTTACATCGGTGTCGACATGGTGCTCGACCAGGAAAAAGGGCCGCTGATTCTTGAGCTCAACGCCCGGCCCGGGTTGAACATTCAAATCGCCAACGATTGCGGGTTGACGTTACGTACCCACGCGGTCGAAGCGCGGCTGGAAGAATTACAGGCCCGCGGGATAATCGAAACAGCGCAGGAACGCGTGGAGTTCGTTCAGGAAATGTTTGGGCATATTCCTGCGGTTGAGGGCTGACCTGTGGCGAGGGGGCTTGCCCCCGTTGGGTTGCGCAGCAACCCCAAGTCATTCTCTCCCGTGCATCAGATAGCCCGCACCAGCCGGTTTTACGACTGCTGCGCAGCCGAACGGGGGCAAGCCCCCTCGCCACAGGTCTTGCGCAGCCGCTTTCAACCTTCCAATCCCCGACATCCCTCTAGGAGCAAATCCTGCAGAGGACTACAATCGCTCCCCCGCCTCGATGGCTGATCTGCCCCGCCCATGTTGACCTGTTCCGTACACCCGCTGCCCTATCGCGCCAACCCCGCCGAATACTTCGCGGCGATTCGTCATGCCCCCGGTGCCGTGCTGCTCGACAGCGGCCGACCAAGCGCCGAGCGCGGACGTTTCGACCTGCTCAGCGCCTGGCCGCTGGAGCAACTGGCCGTGTTACCGGATGAAAGCGGTAGCCATTTCCTGCAACGCCTTCGCGACACTCTGACGCGACTCGGCGAAGCCACTGTTCCTTTCGACCTGCCTTTCGCCGGCGGGCTGATCGGTTATCTGAGCTACGACTTCGGCCGGCATCTGGAAAACCTGCCGAGTCAGGCACAGGACGACCTGCAATTGCCCGACGCACGTTTTGGGCTATACGACTGGGCCCTGATCAGCGATCACCATTTGGCCACCAGCCAACTGGTATTCCACCCGACGCTGATCGACAGTGAACGACAGCGGCTGATCGAACTGTTCACTCAGCCTGCACCTCAGAAGATCGAGCCTTTCAAACTGGACGGCCCGATGAGTGCCGACCTGAGTGCCGAAGACTATCGACAAGCCTTCGACCGCATTCAGAAGTACATCCAGGCCGGCGACTGCTATCAGGTCAACTTCGCCCAGCGCTTTCGCGCACAATGCCAGGGCGATCCATGGGCCGCGTACTGCGCGCTGCGGGCGGCGTGCCCGACGCCGTTTTCCGGCTTCCAGAGCCTGCCCGACGGCGACGCCGTGCTGAGCCTGTCGCCGGAGCGTTTCGTCAAAGTCAGCGAGCGCCACGTCGAAACCCGCCCGATCAAAGGCACCCGCCCCCGCGGCCTGACTGCCGTTGAAGATGCGGCGAACGCCGCCGAACTGCTGGCCAGCCCCAAGGACCGCGCGGAAAACCTGATGATCGTCGATTTGCTGCGCAACGACCTCGGCCGTACCTGCCGCATCGGCTCGGTGCGGGTGCCGGAGTTGTTCAGTCTGGAAAGCTATCCGAACGTGCATCACTTGGTGAGCAGCGTTACCGGCGAGCTGGCGGATGACAAGGATGCGCTGGATTTGATCGCCGGCAGCTTCCCCGGCGGTTCGATTACCGGCGCGCCGAAGATTCGCGCGATGCAGATCATCGACGAACTGGAACCGACCCGTCGTGGGTTGTATTGCGGTTCATTGCTGTACCTGGACGTGCGCGGTGAGATGGACAGCTCCATCGCCATTCGCAGTTTGCTGGTCAAGGATGGGCAGGTGTGCTGCTGGGGTGGCGGCGGGATCGTCGCGGATTCGGACTGGCAGGCGGAATATCAGGAATCGATAACCAAGGTGAAGGTGTTGCTCGATACTTTGCAAAGCCTTTAAAAGCTTCGCGGGCAAGCCTCGCTCCTACAGGGACCAGTGATCACCCGTAGGAGCGAGGCTTGCCCGCGAAGGCGCCCTCGCAGACGACTACAAACTCAACGCCCGATTCGAAGCCTTGATGAACTCTTGCTTCAACTCCGCAAAGCTGTGCACCGCCGGGAATTGTGGAAACTCACGAATCACATTGTCCGGCGCATGGAACAGGATCCCGGCATCGGCCTCGCCCAGCATCGTCGTGTCGTTGTACGAATCCCCCGCCGCGATCACCCGGTAGTAGAGGCTCTTGAACGCCAACACTGACTGACGCTTGGGATCTTTCTGACGCAACTGATAGCCCGTGACCCGACCGGCATCGTCGGTAATCAGACGATGGCAAAGCAAGGTCGGGAAGCCCAGTTGACGCATCAGCGGCTGGGAGAATTCGTAAAAGGTGTCCGACAGAATCACCACCTGAAAGCGCTCACGCAGCCAGTCGACGAATTCGCTGGCGCCTTCCAGAGGCTTGAGCGTGGCGATCACTTCCTGGATGTCGGAAAGCTTCAGGCCGTGCTCGTCGAGAATCCGCAACCGCTGCTTCATCAACACGTCGTAGTCGGGAATGTCCCGAGTGGTGGCCCTGAGGGATTCAATCCCGGTTTTTTCGGCGAAGGCGATCCAGATTTCCGGGACCAGCACACCTTCAAGATCCAGACAGGCAATTTCCACAAGACACTCCCATTTTGTACTGTTTATTGAGTCGAGCGAGCAAAAGGACTGCCGAACTCTAGCGACTCGCCCTCCTCTGTGCAACGCAGAGGGCGCACCAGCCGCCGCAGGATTTTGTTACCATCAGGCACATATAGAGCGCCCAGCGCCACCGACCTGTAGGAAGCCGCCCTGATGAGCCCATCGTTCGATGTTGTGGAACTCGCCACGACCTATGCCAACAAATCCGCTCAGGACATCCTGAAACTCGCATTCGCCGAGTTCGGCGATGACCTGTGGATATCTTTCAGCGGCGCCGAGGATGTGGTGCTGGTGGACATGGCCTGGAAGCTGAACAAGAACGTCAAAGTGTTCAGTCTCGACACCGGCCGCTTGCACCCCGAGACCTACCGCTTTATCGAACAGGTGCGCGAGCACTACAAGATCGATATCGAAGTGGTATCGCCGGACTACACCAAGCTCGAACCTTTCGTGAAGGAAAAGGGCCTGTTCAGTTTCTACAAGGACGGCCATGGCGAATGCTGCGGCATCCGCAAGATCGAGCCGCTACGTCGCAAGCTCTCGGGTGTGACGGCCTGGGCCACCGGTCAGCGTCGGGATCAGAGCCCGGGTACTCGCAGCGCGGTCGCGGTGCTGGAAATCGATACTGCGTTCTCCACCCCTGAACGCACTCTGTACAAATTCAACCCGCTGGCACAAATGACCAGCGAAGAGATCTGGGGCTACATCCGCATGCTGGAGCTGCCGTATAACAGCCTGCATGAGCGCGGCTTCATCAGCATCGGCTGCGAGCCTTGCACCCGTCCGGTGTTGCCAAACCAGCATGAGCGCGAAGGTCGTTGGTGGTGGGAAGAAGCCACGCAGAAAGAATGCGGGCTGCATGCCGGGAACATCATCAGCAAATCCAAAGCTTAAAAAATCTCATCCCGCAACAGCTCCTGTAGGAGCTGGCGAAGCCTGCGATCTTTTGATCTTAGAAAAAAGTGCACACAGATATCTGTGTGCACTTTTTATTTTTGCGCCCAAAAAAATTACATTTTCCTGTCTTGACTCCCTCATTCGATCATTCCCAGCCCCCCTCGTCGAAATAAATAGCTGTTCAATCGGCCCGTCCTGGCCCCGGTGCCAGGTTTCGACAGCATTTCACCGTTCTCCTGGCTGATTGGCGCCGGGATTGCAGGGATGCTCTACCTGATCATCGCCAAACGGCAGCCTTACTACGCAGATGTCAGCGGTGAAGCCATCGCGGTCGATAACGTCAGCCATTGATCCCCGGGCGGCCCGGCAACGTCGGGCCGTAGAACCACTTCGCTATAAAAGGACCTCCCATGCGAATTCTCGTGGTCAACGTCAACACCACCGAATCCATTACCCAGGCCATCGCCCGCCAAGCCCAATCCGTGGCCTCGCCCGGCACGGAAATCATCGGCCTGACCCCGCATTTTGGTGCCGACTCCATCGAAGGCAATTTCGAAAGTTATCTGGCTGCTATTGCGGTGATGGATCGGGTCATGTCCTACGATCAGCCCTTCGATGCGGTCATCCAGGCCGGTTATGGCGAGCACGGCCGCGAAGGTTTGCAGGAGTTGCTTAACGTGCCGGTGGTGGACATCACCGATGCCGGCGCCAGCACTGCAATGTTCCTCGGGCATGCCTATTCGGTGGTCACCACCCTGGACCGCACCGTGCCGCTGATCGAGGATCGCCTCAAACTGTCCGGTCTCTGGGACCGTTGTGCGTCGGTGCGCGCCAGCGGGTTGGCAGTGCTGGAGCTGGAGTCCGATCCAGAACGTGCGCTGGAGGCGATTGTTCGGCAGGCAGAACTGGCGGTGCTTGAGGATAAAGCCGAGGTGATCTGCCTGGGCTGCGGCGGCATGGCCGGGCTAGACGAGCAGATTCGTCAGCGCACCGGCGTGCCAGTGGTGGATGGCGTGACCGCGGCGGTGACCATTGCTGAATCGCTGGTGCGGTTGGGGTTGTCGACCTCGAAAGTGCGGACGTATGCGACGCCTCGGCCGAAGACCATTATTGGTTGGCCGGGGCGGTTTGGCAGGTAGACCGCGTTATCGTTCTTCGCGGGCAAGCCACGCTCCCACAGGTTTTGTGTCGTTTACATCATTACGATACGACTCAAAACCCTGTGGGAGCGTGGCTTGCCCGCGATGGCCACACCTCGGTCTCAAGCCAGGTTCAAAGCGCACTAAATCGCTGCCCCAACCCCTGCTCCGCAAACTGCTCAATAATGAAATCGACAAACGCTCGGGTCTTGCCCGGCAGCAATTTGTGTTCGGCGTAATAGATAGAGATGTTGCCGTCGTCGACGTACCAGTCTGGCAACACCCGCTGCAATGTCCCGGTATCCAGATAGCCCACGGCGAACGGCATGCTCACCAACGCAATGCCCAACCCCTGAGCCGCCGTGGCGCAGGCGGCTTCCGAATCGCTCATGGTCATTCGCGCCGTGAGCGTCAGCGGGCTGTGTTGCCGGGCGCGACTGGTCAACTGCCAGGAACGCACGCGTCCCGTCTGCGGCGAGCGTATCAAGATGCCATCGTGGTGTTTGAGGTCGTCGGGCTCGACGATCGCCTCGTGCTTCGCCAAGTACTCGGCTGAAGCCACCAACACCCGATGGGCAGGCGTCAGCTTGCGCGCCACCACGCCCTGAGGCAGTTCGAATCCGCCACCAATCGCCGCATCGAAGCCCTGGCCGATAAGGTCCACCTGGCGGTTATCGAAATGCCAGTCCGGGTTGATCGCCGGAAAGCGCTGCAGAAACTCGCCCAGCAACGGCACTATGTACAAACGTCCGAACACCGTCCCCATACTAACTTTGAGCGTGCCTGCCGGACGTCCTTCGGCGCTGGCCAGGTTGGCCACGGCATTCTGGATCGTGTGCAGACTGGCACTGACTTCGCCGAGAAATAGCTGGCCGGCCTCGGTGAGCGTCAAGCTGCGCGTGCTGCGCTGGAACAGCCGCACACCCAGTCGCGCCTCCAGCTTGGCGACGCTCTTGCCCACCGCCGCCGGCGTCAGACTCAAGCGCCGCGCAGCTTCGGCGAAGCTGCCAACCTCGGCGCTACGCACGAAGCATTCGATACTGCTGAAGGTTTCCATAAGCGCCACTATAAACTTTTGGTTTACACAGACTATAGCAATGACGGTCTACCCGCAGGATAGTGCGAGGCCGATACTCGACTCCAACAACAAGGCAGCCCGCCTTGAATTTCTGGAGATCGACATGACCACTCAATACCTCAGCGGTAAAGTAGCTCTGATTCAAGGCGGTTCACGCGGCATCGGTGCTGCCATCGTCAAACGCCTGGCTGCCGAAGGCGCTACCGTCGCCTTCACTTACGTCAGCTCCACCGCCAAAGCAGAAGAGTTGCAAAACAGCATCACCAGCGCCGGCGGCAAAGCCCTGGCCATCAAGGCCGACAGCGCCGATGCCGTAGCGATTCGCAATGCCGTTAATGCCACCGTCGAAGCCTTTGGGCGCCTGGACATCCTGGTCAACAACGCAGGCGTTTTGGCCGTCGCACCGCTGGAAGACTTCAAACTCGAAGACTTCGACCAGACCCTGGCCATCAACGTACGCAGCGTGTTCATCGCCACCCAGGAAGCGGCCAAACATATGACCGAAGGCGGTCGCATCATCAACATCGGCAGCACCAATGCCGAACGCATGCCCTTCGCCGGTGGTGGCCCGTACGCCATGAGCAAATCGGCGCTGGTCGGCCTGACCAAAGGTTTGGCTCGCGACCTCGGCCCACGGGGTATCACCATCAACAACGTACAACCAGGCCCGGTCGACACCGACATGAACCCCGCCAGCGGTGACTTCGCTGAAAGCCTGATCCCGCTGATGGCCGTGGGTCGTTACGGCAGAGTGGAAGAAATCGCCAGCTTCGTCGCCTACCTTGTCGGCCCCGAAGCCGGCTACATCACCGGTGCCAGCCTGACCATCGACGGTGGTTTCGGCGCCTGATACAGGTCACTTGTGGGAGCGGGCTTGTGTGGCGAGGGGGCTTGCCCCCGTTCGACTGCGAAGCAGTCGTAAAACCAGTCACCGCTGTCTAACTCAAGATCGCGGTGACTGGTTTCAGGGGTGCTTCGCGCCCCAACGGGGGCAAGCCCCCTCGCCACATAAGCCTGCTCCCACATTTACCGGCATTAAGCCCACTCGAGTGCCGGCAGGCCACATGCGCTGGGCTTGAACGCCTTCAACGTACGAAGAATGCCATCGGCGTGTGCGTACTTTTCGTCGGCCATCGCCGCATCCGGAATCGCAATCGCCGTCATCCCCGCCGCTTTCGCTGCGGTGACGCCGAACGGTGAATCCTCGAACACCAGGCAATCCTCAGGCGCGACACCCAGGCGTCGCGCCGCCGTCAGGAAGATATCCGGCGCTGGTTTGGCCGCGCCCACTTCCGGGTCATCAGCGGTGACGATGAAGTCGAACAGCGCAAACCAGTCGCGGTGCAAGGTGGTTTTCTGGCCGAACGACTGACGTGAAGAACTGGTGCCCACTGCAATGGGAATGTTATTGGCCTTCAAGTGCCGAACCAGCTCCTCTGCGCCAGGCATCGCCAGCGCCGTCGGAAAACGCTCGCGCATAAGCGGTTCACGGATCACCAGGAACTCTTCGGCTGTAATCGGCAGGTCCAGCGCCTCGACCACATAGCGCGCCAGATCACCCGCGCCACGACCGATGATGTTCTGTTTGACGCTCCAGTCGAAGGTTCGGCCATAACGCCCGGCAATGATGGACGTGACCTCGGTGTAAATGCCCTCGGTGTCCAGCAACAAGCCGTCCATGTCGAAAATCACGGCCTTGATCGGGCCGAACTCATCCAAGGGTGCATTCATCGCATCTGATCCGTTTTCTCATGACATCCCAGGAGCGGCTAAGGCACGACCGGGTCCGTGATGGATTAAAGGGTTCAGCAGCATAGCGAGCGCGGTTGGCAGAGAGCAACGGGCAATGCCCGGCGGATACAAAAAACTGTGTCGAGACGCCCGCGATGATTTAGCGATTTCCCCTACACCAAACACCTCCTTTCCCGACTTCTTTCCTTGTTGATCCCCCGCAAAGTCTTGCCCTCCAGATTAATCAGCGCGAGGGACTGCGAATGTTCGAACCTGACAAGGTCCTGGCCTTGAACAATGCCATCGGCTTGCTGGTGGTCGCCGCCATGAACCCCGAGCAGCCGGACGTCGAAGCGCTGCTCGGTGATTTTCGACTTTGCCTCAACAACTACGAAGCCTGGGCGGAAAATTTCTGGACCGGTGGGGCGCTGAATGTCGAGCAGGTATTCAAGGTCGGTAACGAAGTCCGGCTCAGCGCGCCGAAGGACTCCACCGCCCCTGTCAGTTCGACGCTCGCCATGTGCCCCGCCAGCGGTCCGTTGACCCTGGTGCACCTGTTTGAGGCCGCGCGTTTCGTGCCGATCGGCAATACGCCGGTGACGCTCGAACCGGTTATCTCGCAGCGTAATGGTGAACTGACGTTCGGTGAGCCCGTCCACAAAACCATTGGCCCCAGCGGCATCCTCGAAATCCCCGAATGCTGGCGCGGCCAACGTTATCGCATCACCTTCTTTCCCAATGTTTGCGCCGATCACGTCAAAGCGCTCTACGCCTCCTATCAAGGCGTGATCGGCGAGCTGGAAGGCTGGCTGCGCAATGAATGGACGAGCGAATTCGAGCCTTTATGGGCAGGCTTTTCCGAAGCAGCGTTCACTCAGCGCTACGGCATGCTGCAACAGGCCGACTGGCGCGGCTTCGAGCGTTCGCTGCACGGTTTGTGGGATGACGTGAAGCAGGTCTACGCCCTGCTGGCAGACCTGCAAACCAACAGCGAAAAACTCCTCGAATACCTGACCCAAGGCGAGCTAGAGACGCTGCTGAATACTTCGGCTGAAGCCATCGCCAATGTGTTGCTGATGTTGAGCGATGAGCCGTTGATGTTCATCCATCTCGCGGCCTTCACCAGTTGGCTGAGGATGCTGCCGCCGCAGTACATCGCCGAAGTAGTGGCGCAAATTCGCACAGAACTATTGATCAGTTTCCTTCTGGTGCGCCTCACCGGACCTACGGGCCTGAAGCTCGGCATGAGCGCCAAAGTATTGGACAAGATCAAGTCCCAGCAGGCTCGGCAGTGGTTGGCGGCAGCCAGTTTGCGGCTGGCCGAACTGACGGCCAAATCTGACCTGACAGCCCACGCTGGCGCGCTCAAACCACTCGTGGTCAGCGCGCGGAAAGCACCACTGAAACCGACACCGACGATTCCGTTACAGATCCGTGCCGGCGACTCTCCCGTTGTACAGGTGAACAATCCGGTTGCGATTGCTCGCGACAAGTCCAACGCCATGACCCGGCTGGGGCGTCACGAACCTCACGACGACGCATCGAGTCAGGCGAAAAACCCCAACGGCGACAGTGCCGATTGCGCGGCACTGACCTGCACCCACAACTGTCCGGTGTCGATGGTCACCGGCGAAGAACTGCTGACCCTGACCGACGGTTCGCTGGATGGGATTCTGCCGTTCGACTTCACCCGGCTCTATCGCACCAGCGCCGCCGAGATCGATTGCGGGCTGGGCTGGGGCTGGAGCCATTCGTTGGCACAGCGGTTGGAGCTGGACGATGAACAGGTCGTCTGGGTCGACCATGAAAACCGCCGCACCACGTTTCCGCTGCCGAGTGTCGAGCGCCCGGTGATCCACAACAGCCTGTCGCGGGCAGCGATTTACCTCGGAGATGAGTCGGAGGAGTTGATTCTCGCGCTAGCCGGAGAAACGAGCCGGTTCTACCACTTTAATAACGGTCGGCTAACGGCGATCAGTGATGCCTACGATAACCGCCTCCTCATCACTCGCGACCGTCAGGATCGCATTCAACGTCTCGATAACGGCGCCGGTCGTTCGCTGCTGTTGTGCTACGAGCGCAGACACCTCGTCGCCATTGAATATCAGTCGTTTCATCCCACCGATGCCGTGGGTGAATCCTGGCGTACAGAGCAGACGCTGGTTTTCTATCGCTACGACGCCCGCCAACGCTTGATCGAAGCGACCAACGCCGCTGGGGAAAGCGAGCGTTACGACTACGACGACCAGCATGTGATTTTGCAGCGGCAACTGGCCGGTGGCGCGAGTTTCTTCTGGGAGTGGGAAAGGTCCGGCAAGGCGGCGCGCTGCGTCCGGCATTGGGCATCGTTTGCACAGATGGAGGCGCGCTATGTCTGGGATGACCAAGGCAGTGTCACCGTCCAGAACATCGATGGCAGCGAAGAGGTTTACGTCCACGATGATCGGGCGCGGCTGGTGCGCCGGGTCGAGCTGGGTGGCGGCGAACAGCTCAAGGCCTATGACGATCAAGGTCGACTAATTGCCGAGCAGGATCCGCTCGGGGCCATCACCGAATACCGCTATGACGACGTCGGAAGGCTGGTGGCGCTGGTTCCGCCGGAAGACGAGCCAACATCCTACGAATATCGCAATGGTTTCCTGCATGCGCGCTATCGCGGCAAAGCGGTGTGGAAATATCAGCGCAATGCTCAGGGGGATGTCACCGAAGCCACCGATCCGGATGGGCATGTCACTCACTATCACCACGACGCTCAGGGGCGTTTGCTGTCGATCCGCTTCCCGGACAACAGCCGGCATGTCTTCATTCGGAACGGGCTGGGACAACTGCTCGAAGAGACCTTGCCGGACGGTGGTCAGAGACGCTTTTCCTACGATGCGCTAGGCCGGCAGACGACCCGTCAGGACGAACACGGTGCGCTCACCCAGTACCAATGGGATGCCGTCGGCCGACTGATCCAGACGACTTTGCATACCGGTGCCACTCGCGCCTTCAGCTACAACGCCTACGGCAAGATCACCGCCGAACGCGATGAACTCGGCCGCATCACCCGCTACGAATACGCCGACGACCTGCACCTGGTCAGCCGCCGCATCAACCCAGACGGCACCCAGCTCCAGTACCGCTACGACAACGCGCAGCTACGGCTCACGGAAATCGAAAACGAATCCGGCGAAAAATATCGTCTGGACTACTCGCCCAACGGCCTGATCCGACAGGAAACCGGCTTCGACGGCCGCCGCACCGCTTACGCCTACGACCTCAATGGCCACCTGCAGGAGAAAACCGAGTTTGGTGATGACGACTCGCAGCTGATCACCGGCTATCAGCGGGACCCGGCTGGACGTCTGTTGGTCAAGACCCTGCCCGATGACGTCAAGGTCAAGTACCGCTACGACCGCCTCGGCCGACTGGTCAGTGTCGACGACGGCCACGACCATCCGCTGGAATTCGAATACGACGCCCAAGACAGGCTGATCACCGAGCACCAAAGTTGGGGCACCTTGCGTTACCGCTACGACGCGTGCGGCCGACTCAACCACCTACGCCTGCCGGACAACAGCAAACTCGACTACCACCACGCCAAGGGCGGCGCGCTGACGGCCATTGATCTCAACGGCACACGCCTCACCACCCACCAGTTTGCCTTCGGTCGCGAACAAAACCGCCAACAGGGTCTGTTGCTCAGCGAATACGCCTACGACGACCAGAGCCGGCTGAAGGCCCATGCCGTCAGCCAACATCAACATCCGCTTTACCGTCGCGACTATGCCTACAGCGCCAACGGCAATCTCGACCATATCGCCGACACCCGCCACGGCCAGCGCAGCTACCAATATGATTCGCTCGACCGCCTGATCCGCGTCCGCCATTCCCGTGATCAATCGCCGGAAAGCTTCGCCCACGACCCGGCGGGCAACCTGTTGATGCAGGACCGCCCCGGCGTTGCGAAGGTGCTGGGTAATCGCCTGCTGATGCAGGGTGACCGCCACTACGACTACGACGCCTTCGGCAACCTGATCCGCGAGCGTCGCGGCACCGCACAGAAACTGGTCACCGAATACCGCTATGACTGCCAGCACCGGTTGATCGGCGCCACCCTGCCCAATGGTAGCCAAGCCACTTACCGTTACGACGCCTTCGGCCGCCGTATCAGCAAATCCGTCGATGGCAAGACCACCGAGTTCTTCTGGCAAGGCGACCATCTCGTCGCTGAACACAGCCAGGATCACCATCGCAGCTACATCTACGAACCCGGCACCTTCCGTCCACTGGCCATGCTCGACGGCAAAGGCCCGCGCCAAGCGTGCCCGTTCTACTACCAACTCGACCACCTCGGCACACCGCAAGAACTCACCGACTACAGCGGTGACATCATCTGGGCCGCCCGATACACCGCCTATGGCCGCCTCACCCGCCTCAACCGCGACACTCACCAGGTCCTCGATCAACCGCTGCGCTTTCAAGGGCAGTATTTCGACGCGGAAACCGGCCTGCACTACAACCGGCATCGCTACTACAATCCGGATGTCGGGCGGTACCTGACGCCGGATCCGAGCAAGCTGGCGGGTGGGTTAAACGGCTATCAGTACACGCGCAATCCGACGGGTTGGGTTGATCCGTTGGGGTTGAGTGATTGTCCGGGGGGCGATGGGTGTAAGAAGCCGTCGTTTGGGGAGGAGGATCCGGCGGGTAAGGTGGGGGTTGATGAGGGGGAGCCCGGCCCCCCAAATCCAAAACAAGAGAACTATTATTTGTACCGTGGTGACGACCGAGAACCATGGGAAATTTTTGAGGCAGGATTTGAACCCTTGGGAGACAGTACAGATCTGTTTTTGCATGCATCAGATAACAGAAGCCCTCCCAGTTACTTTGTCAGCACTACGACAAACGAAAAAGAGGCAAAAAAGTTTGCCACAGGGTACGGTCTTGCCGACGGCTATATATATGTGCTGAAAAACATTCGCGGCATCGATGTAAATAAAGAACTGGGCATGATGTCACCACATCGGCGTGAGGTTGAAATAGCGTTCCCAGGAGGAATAAAAAATCACGACATCGTGGGCGTCACCCCCGTCTACGATGATGGTAGCTATAAGGGCTACTCAATACCCAACCCTTTCAGGAAGTAACCATGAAAACAATAGAAATTTTAATAAACAATCATGGGGTCATAGAAAGGGCCACAATCGAATGCGACAGAAAAAAACCGACACTCACATTCACGATGCAAAATGGTTTAAAAAAAGTTTATACAGCCTATGACCTTTTCGTATGCTTTGGCATGTTAAGAGCCGACTATCCTGAGATAAAATTTCTGTGCAAAGGAGCCAAATTAAATGTTCATCCTTCACGAATGTCGTCCCAAATGTCTAGTGGCTTAGTCGCATACGAACTTAAACTTGGAAAACCTAGCGAAGAGGAGGACATAGTACGAATTTTCGACTACGAAGACGAAAATATTACTAGCAACATTGAAGAGCAAAAAACCTTCTATAAAAACTGGATCGAGTCATTAATTATTACAACGCAAAAAAAGCCTGAAGATAATACTCAATAAAACAACCAACAACATAGAATCATGAACTCACGCAACACGTTCATCGAGCAAATGCGTCAAGCATAAGTGACGCCTGTGAAAAACATCTAAAGCCCAGCTCGACGCTGGGCTCAGTTCTACATGAAACACTGACTTAGCCGCCAGAACCACCGGTTTTACCTCCACTTCCTACTCCACCACCGCTCTCATCAATTTCAAAATCACCTGACTCTCCAGACCCACTTCCAGAACCACTCCCCATCGAACTTCCATCGCTCATCGAGCCACTTCCCTTCCCCGGGCTGGTGCTACTTCCATTGGCATCGCCGCCATTCCCACCACCAATGGTGTCCGGTGGCGGCGCCTTCCCGTCCGAGGTACCCGCATTCATTTCCGAGTAAGGTGGCATCCCACCCTTGTCGACCGGCGCATCGCGGCCGGAAGATTGAGCTAACGCCGACAATGAACTGATCGACAATAAGCCGACCACCGTCAGGGTTGTCAGTTTTGACCTGATCATGGCGCACCTCCTTTTAAAGAGTGCTTTACCTGATGTCTGGCAGCGGTCGCTTTTTAAAGATGCCGCACAATCGACGAGCGGCGATGGATCGCTGCGCAGGCTTCAGCTCGGTTCTCCCGATAGATCGTCACCGGCAATGTCCGGGTCATCGGGATTGGCTTCCACATCCCCGCGCTCCACATCATCGGTATCGGTGGGCACCTGCTCCACGCCGGTGTCGTCATCGTCGGGCGGGCGCTGATCACGACTCAGGGAGTCGGTGGGTGAAGGTAGCGGATACTCGGGGGTATCGTCGTCGATATCAGAGTCTTTTGGATCAGCGTTCATAACGCACCTCTCAATGGACCTGAAAAGCAGATCCTGACATTTCGAGGACAACACGATAGACGCGGTTCGATCAGAGGGACGATCGGTCGGCCCGACCACACCCCCTGTCACTCGTCGTCTTCCTCGTCGTATTCGTCGTACTCGATATTGCCCACATCGCCTGCGTCATCGGCATCGTTGAGCGGCACCGTGGCGTCGTCCATCAGAGACCCCGGATCTTCGTTGCCCGGATCGTTGATCGGACCTTCATCTTCCATGCCTTCGGTTTCCGGAGTCATGACATGCCTCAAAACGTTCAGGGGTGTATGAAGTTCGAGGCGTCCTACGGGCAAACGTTCCAGAGTCCTACTGACAGAAACGAAAAACCCGGCACTGGGCCGGGTTTCTACTGTCACTCGATGCCGAGTTAGCGATGCTTGTACTTATTTTTATGCTTGTGTTTGTGTTTGCCGCCACCGGAATGCGAGCTGCCGCTGTCATTACCCAAGTTGCTGCCCACCGCGCCACCGGCTGCACCGCCCACACCGGCGCCAATGGTCGAACCGGTGGAGCCGCCCAGGCTATTGCCGATCACTGAGCCGCCCGCCGCGCCGATACCGCCGCCAACGGCCGCTTCTGTTCGACTGCCCTTGCGCGCACCGACCGCGCTGCCTGCCGCACCGCCGACGCCAGCGCCAACCGCTGCTCCCGTGCTGCCGCCTAGTTGACCGCCGACCACGTTACCCAACGCGCCGCCAAGACCACCGCCCACTGCAGCAGTGCCGTCACCGGCAGCCATTGCACCCTGAGCGACCAAAAGTCCTAAAACCACCGTGGACAATGTCAAACGCATGATATGAACCTCTAATTTCCGCATCGGGGGAAGAACGTGCCGCGGATAGGCCTCAGCCTGGCATCTGCGTCTGTTGAACAGCAAATCAGATACCGACTGTAAGAGATTTGAGCCATATACGGGAGAATCGTTCCAAAACGAAAAAGCCCGGCATCGAGCCGGGCTTTTTCAGCGGATCATTCAGGATCAGTGGCGCTTTTTGGACAGATTGCTGCCCACGCCGCCGCCCAATGCACCACCCAGGCCGGCGCCGATGGTGGAACCTGTCTTGCCGCCCAGGCTATTGCCGATCACCGAACCGCCCGCCGCACCCACACCGCCGCCAATGGCCGCTTTGGTGCGGCTGCCTTTGCGTGCTGCAACAGCACTGCCGGCTGCGCCCGCTACGCCAGCACCAATCGCTGCACCTGTGCTACCGCCCATTTTCTGACCGACCACATTACCCAGTGCGCCACCCAGACCACCACCGAGCGCGGCAGTGCCATCACCGGCAGCCATCGCACCTTGAGCAACCAAAAGGCCCAGAACCAGAGCAGGCAGTGTCAAACGCATAACGAGAACCTCAAAAAAGGGGGAAACCGAAAGGCCGGAGATTGAATGCTTTAGAGGAGGCAAAGTCCAGACACAAACACGGAACAACCTCGTCATTGGCGACGGTTGGACAGCATTTATGGAAAAGGTTTTATGACAGGCAAAAAAAAGCCCGCTGGGGAGACGGGCCAGGGTACTGCTTTCTAACGGATGAGCTGAGACTACGTAGGCTGGTGTGAAAAGTTTGTGAAAAACCTACGCAGCTGTAGGACATTTCTCTACATGGCCACCGAGCCATACTTTCTACCCATCCAAAACAAGAAACCCCGCTCAATGGCGGGGCTCGTACGAGTCACTGTTTACTTCCTGGAAGGCGCACCCAGCTTGGGCATGAATTTCGATTTCGGCCCTCGAGTTCGAGGCACTGTAGATTTGATTTTGTTGATTTTGATACGGTCTTCACCGAAGCTCGGCACGTAGTCCGTCTGACCACACTGCACGCAATTATTGATTGGAAACTCCGCCCCGTCGTCTTCGATATACGGCTCAGTCATATCTTCGCTCCTCACAACGGGTCGATACCGGCAAGCCCTATTTGCCTGGAAAATATCGACCACCCAGGATTCTGAGACTAGTCGGTCATTCCCAGACCTGTGATTCAGATTGTTACGTGCCGACGAATGGCCAGCGCTTGCTTCCTACAAAACCAAATGACGAATAAACAAAACGAGCACGCCCCGGGGCGGCGCCCTCATGATTTTTTCACACTGACTTACCGCAGTTTGACCGCCGTCCCGGTCACAAACACCACCACCATTCCACCCTTGCCGGCCGGCATGCTGATCTCATAATCGAGCCCTACTACTGCATCCGCCTGAAGCGCCCGCGCCCGCTCCTTGATCTCGTCGGTCGCCTGAATCCGCGCATCCTTCAATGCCCGCTCCAACGTTTGAGAGCGCCCACCGAAAAAATCCCGCATGCCAGCGAACAGATCGCGGATCACGTTAACGCCCTGCACCGACTCGGCGCTGACGATGTCCAGGTAAGCGGTGATTTGCCGACCTTCGATGGTGTGGGTTGTAGTGGTGATCATGAAATGTCCTTGTTCAGGTGTCGTCGATAGGGTGAAACGACGGGAAAAACGGCGCGAGAATTGAGTATAGAGATCGATTACCGTCGAGGGGTTTAGCAGTCTAACAGGGGGCGAAACTCACCTGAAATGGGGCTTTGAGGGCGACTTGAAAAGGTCGTACCCGAAAAGGAGACAAGTCCTACATATCGTTCGGAAGCCGCGCGCCGTTCGCGCATTGCTCTGGCTGAGGTGGGGCTCATATAGTCTGAGCGTCGCCTAACACGCGAGAGTAAATCCTTGTACGCCGACTTTCTTATCTAAAACCATCTACTGATCGCATACCTCTTTGCGGATCGAACGCTTAGCGGCAAATTTGCCTCATGCACCTATTTAGGTACACTATATTTATGACTGATCTTGCACCTGTGCTCAATGTCCGTTTCTTTCGCACGGACGCTGAAAATGAACCGGTGCGTGACTGGCTTGCTGATCTTCCCCGCGACCATAGAAGGATGGTCGGTACAGACATCAAAACCGTTCAGCTTGGTTGGCCCATCGGCATGCCGGTGGTAAGAAAGCTGGATGCCGGGCTCTGGGAAATCAGGATTGATCTTGGCGACACCATCGCACGCATTATTTTTACAGTTGTTGGATCCGACATGGTGCTACTCCATGGCTTTATCAAAAAAAGCCAAAAAACACCCGCGTCGGACATGGCTACCGCCAAACAGCGCAAAGCACGACTATGAGGCACAAAAGATGAACAAGCATATCGGATCTGACTTCGATGACTTCCTTGCGGAGCAAGGTCTTGCCGAAGAGGTTTCTGCCGCAGCTCTCAAGCGCGTCATTTCCTGGCAAATTGCTGAGGCTATGAAGCTGCAGCGTGTCAGCAAGAAAACCCTTGCCGAGCGGATGCATACAAGCCGCACTGCAGTGGATCGGGCACTCGATCAAAATGACTCAGGCATGACATTGGCCACGCTCGCCAGCGCTGCTCGCGCACTCGGCCAGCGAGTAGAGGTTCGTCTGATTCCTGAGAGCGACGAATCTCACGCATAAATCCAGTTTCTTATCTGCATGCCCAAAGTCTGGCATTACGCCAGTTTCGGCGTGGATGGAAAACCAAGTCCCTAATCTCGAGTCCTGTAGGAATTAGAGAAGTTTGATCAACACCGCGGTAATAGTTGCCACCGTCACGATCAGGCCAGTCGCAACGCCCACCGGATACCAAAAAACTTCACAGGTCATCTTGCCAGCTTCGGCGTTCAGCTTGCGCTGTTCAGCCATCAGCTTGACGATTTCTACGTGAACCTTTTTCAGCTCAGCCTGTTTAATAGTGAATTCCTGCATAACGTGTGCGCCGTTACAGATAATGGGGCGCTTATTGTGTGCTGCCCTTTGAGTCATTTTGCACCCTGAAGGCGTAAAACCAATACCCTCCCAGCGCGACTTATGTGAGCTGCCAAATCCGATGAAAGCCCCCAACCATCTGGCTTTTCAGCATGCTTCCCACCCGCCTATCAATCGTCTTACATCAGTTTCAGAAAGCGCCTTCGCTGATACCGCCACGCATGAAATCCAGACACCAGAAACCACAAAACCCCTGACTTCTCTCGAAATCAGGGGTTTTGCTTACATCGAATTTGGCGGTGAAGGAGAGATTCGAACTCTCGATACAATTTCTTGTATACACACTTTCCAGGCGTGCTCCTTAAGCCACTCGGACACTTCACCGTATCTCTTCAAACATGTTCTGTCTGTCGAGGCGCGCTAATGTAGTCGAAAGCTTTTCTGATGGCAAACATTTTTTTCAGAATTTTCATGCGGTTAACGCCGTTATCCCTTTCGTGCCGTTCAAGGGCATGGCAAACCTGCCAATCTCCGGCTTCGTCTTCCCTTCTATATAGAAGCCAATGCGCGGCGGACATGGCTGACTACGCCTGGCGGGCCGAGAAAGGGTGACTGGCGAGTCAGTCACGGCGCTTTACCTGGCCTACGGCGGTGGGTAACGTCTGCCCTACTTTATTAGAAGGATTGGCGTCATGAGTGAGTTGATTTCCTACCATCTCGAAGACGGTATCGCGACCCTGACCTTGAGCAATGGCAAGGTCAATGCCATCTCGCCGGATGTGATTGTCGCGTTTAACGCTGCGCTGGATCGGGCGGTGGCGGATCGGGCGGTGGTGATCATTACCAGTCAGCCGGGTATTTTTTCGGGTGGTTACGACTTGAAGGTGATGACGGCTGGCCCTAAAGAGGCCACTGCACTGGTGGCTGCCGGTTCGACGCTGGCTCGTCGCCTGCTGTCGCACCCGTTCCCGGTGGTCGTGGCGTGTCCTGGGCATGCGGTGGCCAAGGGTGCGTTTATTCTGTTGTCGGCTGACTACCGCATTGGTGTCGATGGCCCGTTCAGCATTGGCCTGAACGAAGTGCAGATCGGTATGACCATGCACCATGCCGGTATCGAGCTGGCGCGTGATCGTCTGCGCAAGTCGGCGTTTCATCGTGCGGTGATCAATGCCGAGATGTTCAATCCGCAGAGTGCTGTGGATGCCGGTTTCCTTGATGTGGTGGTGTCGGCCGAAGAGCTGCAAGGCGCGGCGCTGGCGGCAGCTCGTCAGTTGAAGAAGCTCAACATGATCGCCCACAAGAACACCAAGCTGAAAGTGCGCAAGGCGCTGCTGGAGACGCTGGACAACGCGATCATCCTGGATCAGGAGCATATGGGTTAAGCCCGAACGCGTTGCACCGAAAAGCCCGACCGTCGTGTCGGGCTTTTTCTTGCGTGTCTGGTTCAAAACCTTACAACCGCTCTAGGCCGCATCTGACCCATAAGTCGGAAACATGTGCTCAAACATCGGTCATCTCCCACTTCTATAGCGGCAATTGCCGAAAACAGTGCACATCCGTACACTGCGCCACCTTTTGTTCCGGTGGGCCCTTTAAATGCTGTTTGTGTTTCGTATGTTATTGATGGGCTTGCACTTTATTCTGGCCGGTATGCTTGGAGTGATCCTCGGTCTATGCCGGCCGTTTAATCCGGACAACAGCCGTTTATGCGCACGTCTGTATGCGTGGCCGGCGATGTGCATTTTGCGTTTGCGGGTGAAGGCTGACGTCGGGCCGTTGATGGATAAGCCTGACAGTTGCGTGATCATTGCCAACCACCAGTCCAACTACGATCTGTTTGTGTTCGGCAACGTGGTGCCCCGCCGCACCGTGTGCATCGGCAAGAAGAGCCTGAAATGGGTGCCGCTGTTCGGGCAGTTGTTCTGGCTGGCCGGCAATGTGTTGATTGACCGCGGCAATGCGCACAAGGCACGCCAGTCGATGCTGACCACTACTCGCACCTTGCAGCATGAAGACACCTCGATCTGGGTCTTCCCGGAAGGCACACGCAACCTCGGCGAAGAGCTGCTGCCATTCAAGAAAGGCGCGTTCCAGATGGCGATTGCCGCGGGCGTGCCCATCGTGCCGGTGTGTGTCAGCAGTTACGTCAAACACATGCGATTGAACCGCTGGCGCAGTGGGAAGATTCTGATCCGTTCGCTGCCGGCGATTCCTACGGCTGGATTGAGTCTGGATGACATGCCCATGCTAATCGCCCAGTGCCGCGAGCAGATGCGCGAGTGTATCGACTCGATGGATCGGCAACTGCAAGCCGCCTGAATGAAACCCGCCCTGTGCGGGTTTTCTTTTGCCTGCGAACTCTAACGATTTTGCTGACTCTCAAGCAGCAGACAAGGTTAAGCTGAATCCTGCCTGGCACCGCCAGTCTTTACCAATAGAAAGCGGCTAATAAGAAGTGAATCACCATCATGGGTAGAGTCGTTGCTGCTGCGGTTTACAGCGCCGGTAAGAAAGTCACCAATATCACCCTCGACGAAGGCGCTGCCTGGGCTGCGAAGCCTGGCCACTTTGTGTGGATTGGTTTGGAAGAGCCGAACGCCGAAGAGCTGTTCAACCTGCAACGTCAGTTCAACCTGCATGAACTGGCCATCGAAGACGCCTTGGAAAAACACAGCCGACCGAAGCTGGAAACATTCGGCGACGCACTGTTTATCGTCACATATTCGCCTATCCGCAATGAAGGCAAACTGCAGTTCATCGAGACGCATATCTTTGCCGGCAAAGGGTACGTCATTACCGCGCGCAATGGTCATTCGGCGTCCTACGCGTACGTCCGACAACGTTGTGAGGCGCGGCCATTGTTGTTGGAGCATGGGGAAGATTTCGTACTCTATGCCATCCTCGACTTCGTGATTGAGAACTACCAGCCGATGGGCGAAGCGATCCATGCCGAGATCGATGAGCTGGAGAGCAGCGTAATGTGCAGCTCCCTGAATGAGCGCGACATTCAGAAACTCCACAGTCTGCGCCGTGATGTATTGCGCTTGCGCCGGTTTGCGGCGCCGATGGTGGAGATCAGTGAGGAATTGCAGAACCTGACCTTTCCATTTATCGACAAGAACATGCGCCCGTACTTCCGCGATGTGCAGATTCACGTCAGGCGACAGATGGAAGACCTGACGACCCTGGCAGACATCGCCAGCCAGACCATCGAGATCGGAGTGTTGCTGGAGGCGTCACGCCAGAGTGTGGTGCAGCGCAAATTTGCGGCATGGGCGGCGATTCTGGCGTTTCCGACGGCGGTGGCCGGAGTTTACGGGATGAATTTCGAGAACATGCCGGAATTGACTTGGCATTACGGGTATTTCGGGGTGTTGGGGTTTATTGCCGTTGGGTGCGTTGGTTTGTGGGCGAGTTTCAAGCGGTCGGGGTGGTTGTAGTCAAGACCGAGGCGTCTGCGAAATTCGCGGGCTAGCCTCGCTCCTACAAGTACACCGAAATCCTGTAGGAGCGAGGCTGGCCCGCGAAGCTTTTAAGGCTTAACCGACTCAGCCTCACCCTCAGGCTTATGCGCCACAAACCGCATCATCCACTCTGCGACGGTAGTGCCGTGATGCTCGTGTTCAAGACTCGCCATACCTTTCGAATAAATCTGCTCACCCAGCGCTTCCTGACGAATATCCAACAATGCGCGTGAGTAATCGTGGATGAACTCCGGATGCCCCTGGAAGCACAGCACTTGATCGTTGATGTGGTACGCGGCGAACGGGCAGAAATCGCTCGAGGCGATGACCGTAGCGTTTTCCGGTAGCGCGGTGACCTGATCCTGGTGGCTGATCAGTAGCGTCAGCTCCTCCCTCAGCGGGCTCATCCATGGCGCCTTGGCCGCGAGTTTGTAGTTGTGGGTGCCGACACCCCAACCCTGGGTCGCCCGCTCGCTTTTGCCGCCCAATAGCAGCGCCAGCAATTGATGGCCGAAGCACACGCCCAGCAGTTTGTCGCCGCGTTCGTAGCGTTTCAGCAGATACGTCTTGAGAGTTTGAATCCACGGGTCGGTGCCGAAGGAATCGGCCTTGCTGCCGGTGACCAGATACGCATCAAAGGTCAGGTCATCGCTGGGATAATCGCCTTGCATCACGTTGTACACGGTGAACTCGGCAGCGATGGGCTGCTGCGAAAACAGACGCTGGAACATCTGCCCGTAACCCTGATATTGATCGACCAGTTCCGGACGCAGGATGTCGGTTTCCAGAATGCAGATGCGTAACGACATAAAAAATACCTGACACATGAAGGGAATAATGCACACCCCAGAGCCTGCCTTGAAACACAGTGGCAAGGCAAGCCCTGGAGCGCGTCATCGGTCCCTTAGAACAGCGCGTTTTTGGCCGCCTTCTCCAACAGCAGCGCAGGCGGTGTGAAGCGTTCGCCGTACTGCTCGGCCAGGTACTGGGCGCGGGCGACGAAGTCTTTCACGCCGTACTGGTTGATGAATTGCAGCGCACCGCCGGTCCAGGCCGCGAAGCCGATGCCGAAGATCGAGCCAACGTTGGCGTCCGCCGTCGAGGTCAGCACGCCCTCCTCCATACAGCGCACGGTTTCGATGGCTTGCACGAACAGCAGTCGATCGCGTATGTCCTTCGGCGAAATCTGCCCATCGGCTTTCTCGAAATGGGTTTTCAGCTCGGGCCACAAATGCTTCTGCCCTGTCGCCGGGTAATCGTAGAAACCACCTCCAGCGGCCTTGCCCGGACGCTTGTATTCCTTGAGCAGCAAGTCAATCACGGCGAACGCCGGGTGCTCAATCAGGGTTTTCCCTTCTGCTCGCAGGTCTTTGGCGGTTTGCTCGCGGATATGGCTCATCAGGCTGAGGGAAACTTCGTCGGAGATCGCCAGAGGCCCGACGGGCATGCCGGCCTTGCGCGCTTCGGTCTCGATCATGGGAGCACTCACGCCTTCGCCGAGCATGGCAATGCCTTCGTTGGTGAAGGTGCCGAACACCCGCGAGGTAAAGAAGCCGCGACTGTCGTTGACCACGATCGGTGTCTTCTTGATTTGCAGGACGAAATCGAAACCGCGCGCCAGGGTTTCGTCGCTGGTACGGACGCCCTTGATGATTTCCACCAGTGGCATTTTCTCGACGGGACTGAAGAAATGCAGGCCGATGAATTTCGTCTGGTCCGGCACGGCGGTGGCCAGGCCACTGATCGGCAAGGTCGAGGTGTTGGAGGCGATGACCGCGTCCGGGCCGACGACTGCTTGCGCGGCCGATGAGACCTTGGCCTTCAGTTCGCGATCCTCAAACACCGCTTCAATAATCAGATCGCAACCCGCCAGGTCCGCATCGTTTTCGGTGGCATGGATTCGCGCCAAAATCTCTTCACGCTGCTCCCGGGTTAACTGACCACGCGCAACTTTCTTGTCCAGCAACGCCGCCGAGTGAGCCTTGCCCTTCTCTGCCGCGGCGAGGTTGATGTCTTTGAGCACCACGTCGATGCCAGCCGATGCGCTGACAAACGCGATGCCCGCGCCCATCATCCCGGCGCCGAGCACGCCGACTTTCTTCGTCACGCAAGGCGCTATGCCTTGGGGTCGCGAGCCGCCGGCATTGATCTCATTGAGCTGAAACCAGAACGTGCCAATGAGGTTTTTCGACACTTGGCCGGTGGTCAGCTCGGTGAAGTAGCGGGTTTCGATCAGGTGCGCCGTGTCGAAATCCACCTGGGCGCCTTCCACCGCAGCGCAGAGGATTTTCTCCGGCGCGGGCAGACAGCCCTGGGTTTTGCTGCGCAGAATCGATGGCGTGATAGCAAGCATCGGCGCGAGCTTCGGATCCGACGGCGTGCCGCCAGGGATCTGATAACCCTTCACGTCCCAGCGCTGCACAGCGACCGGGTGAGCGACAATCCACGCCCGCGCCTTGGTCATCAGTTCATCGCGATCGGCAGCCAACTCGTCAATCAATCGCGCCTGTAACGCCTGTTGCGGCCGGATTTTCTTGCCTTCAAGCAGATACGGCAGAGCTTTTTCGATGCCCAGCATGCGGACCATGCGCACCACCCCGCCGCCGCCCGGCAACAGGCCAAGAGTGACTTCCGGCAGGCCCAGCAGCACCGATGGATTGTCCAGCGCCACACGGTGATGACATGCCAGACAGATTTCCCAACCGCCACCGAGCGCCGCGCCGTTAATGGCGGCGACCACCGGTTTGCCAAGGGTTTCCAGGGTGCGCAGTTGGCCCTTGAGTGTCAGCACCATGTCGTAAAAGGCTTTGGCTTCGGGTTTACCAACCTTGATCAGTTCATTGAGGTCGCCGCCGGCGAAGAAGGTCTTCTTGGCCGAGGTGATGATCACGCCGGCAATGGCGTCCTTGTCGGCGACCAGTCGGGCGACGCAGCTGGCCATGGCGTCGCGGTAGACCGCGTTCATGGTGTTGGCACTCTGGCCCGGCATGTCGATGGTCAGGACGACGATCTGGTCCTGACCTTTTTCGTAACGGATGGCTTCGGTCATGGCTATTTCCTTGAAATCGGGGCTCAGAGGCGTTCGATGATGGTGGCAATGCCCATGCCGCCGCCGACACACAATGTCGCCAGGCCATAGCGCAGGCGCCGGGCTTCCAGTTCATCGAGCAGCGTGCCGAGAATTGCGCAGCCGGTGGCGCCGAGCGGATGGCCCATGGCGATGGAGCCGCCGTTGACGTTGACCTTGTCGGGGTCGATGGCCATGTCCTTGATGAACTTGAGCACCACCGAGGCGAACGCTTCATTGACTTCGAACAGGTCGATGTCTTCGACCCGCAGCCCGGCCTTGGCCAGCGCCTTGCGAGTGGCCGGCGCCGGGCCGGTGAGCATGATGGTCGGGTCGGTGCTGGTAACCGCCGTGGCGACGATTCGCGCCCGTGGCTGCAAGCCCAGCGCCCGGCCTTTCGCTTCGGAGCCGATCAGCATCAGCGCCGCGCCGTCGACAATCCCGGAACTGTTGCCCGGCGTGTGCACGTGGTTGATCCGCTCGATCTGGCTGTAAACCCGCAATGCCGTGGCGTCGAAGCCCATTTGCCCGATCATTTCGAAACTTGGCTTGAGCTTGCCCAAGCCGTCCATCGTCGATTCAGCGCGAATGAACTCATCGTGATCGAGCAGGATGATGCCGTTCTGGTCCTGCACCGGCACCAGCGACTTGTTGAACGAACCGTTCGCCCGCGCCCGCGCCGCCTTCTGTTGGGAGTGCAACGCGAAGGCATCGACGTCCTGACGGCTGAAGCCTTCGATCGTGGCGATCAGGTCGGCACCCACGCCCTGGGGCGTGAAGTGGTTGTGCAAATTGGTTTCCGGGTCCAGCGCCCACGCGCCGCCATCGCTGCCCATGGGCACGCGGGACATCGATTCGACGCCACCGACCACCACCAGGTCTTCGAAACCGGAACGCACTTTCATCGCACCGAGGTTCACCGCTTCCAGCCCCGACGCGCAAAAGCGATTGAGCTGCATGCCAGCCACGCTGACGTCCCAATCGGCCACCTGCGTGGCAGTCTTGGCGATGTCAGAACCCTGATCGCCGATGGGCGTGACGCAGCCGAGCACCACATCATCGACCTGACTGGTGTCCAGGGACGTGCGCTGCTGCAGCGCCGTCAGCAGCCCGGCCACCAGATTCACTGGCTTGACGCTGTGCAAGGCGCCATTGGCCTTGCCTTTACCACGGGGCGTGCGTAACGCGTCGAATATCAAAGCTTGGGTCATGACGTCCTCGAACCTGATGGTGAATGAAGATCAAAAACCGCAGCCTTCGGCAGCGCCCACAGGCGCGTAGGAGCTGCCGAAGGCTGCGATCTTTTGATCTTGATCTTTATGCACTCACCTTATGCCCCACAGCCATGGATTCAATGACCACAGTGCTCATTGGCGTTGACGGTCACGCTCAGACGAACGGTAGTCTGCTATCGGATAAACCGATTCAAGTCACCAAGCTGTCTAGCAAACGGGCGCCCAAGAAGCTGGCCATAAGCCTCATACCTTTTTAAAAGCGATGAGTGCTCAGCACATACGAAATGGATCTAAGCCAATCGTGACGCGGGCCCTAAGGTAAACCTGTACGAAGCTGTCGTCGGGTTTTGCCGAGACACTCGTCCTACAAGGAAGTGCAGCGCTCTGCCGTCATGGAGATAGGCAGGCAGGCATCAGGAAATAACAAAAAAGGCGGTCAAGCCATGTTCAAGCATTCGAAAGTTCGTCAAGCCGGGCTCATTCTTTTCGCCACTACACTGTTGTTGATTTTGCCGAACCTGACCAAGGTGATTGGCTGATCGGGCATCAGGGTTTTCATTTCGCCTGATAAAAATGTGATTGGCTCGCTACCCGGGTCAGCGTGGCTGTGCCAACCTTTGCGGCACTTCCACGACATGGACGGCGATCACTTGAAAGCGCTCACTCTATTTGGGGCCTTGCTGCTCAGCATGCCTCTGTCTGCCGCACAGCTGAATCTGGAGCTGGGCGCGAGTTCTCGCACCTGGCAGACCGAGCAATTGCTCAAGCATCCTCAGGTTCAGACCATCACGATCACTAACGACGTTTCCTACAAACGGGACATGAGCTATCGCGCCGTGCCGTTGGCGGCGTTGTTGACGGGCATCAAGCCTGACGATCATCTGCAAGCCGTTGCCCTGGACGGTTTTGCCGCAGAACTGGCCGCCGCGCCGTTGCTCGATACCCAAGGGGCGCGGGCCTGGTTGGCAATTGAAGACCCGGCCAAGCCATGGCCACCGTTGTCAGAGGGCAAGCACAGTGCGGGGCCGTTTTATCTGGTCTGGACTGATCCACAAGCGGGCAATATCAGCCCCGAGCAATGGCCGTTCGAAGTAGCGAGCATCAAGCGCATGGCCCCAGTGGCCGAGCGCTTCCCTGCCCTGCTGCCCGATCCTGCGCTTAAGGCGGACAATCCGGTGAACAAGGGCTTTGCGCTGTTTCAGAAGAACTGCCTGGCCTGTCATCGACTCAATGGCGCGGGGGATGCGCAGTTCGGGCCGGACCTGAATATTCCATTCAGCCCGACCGAGTACTTCGGCGCGGATTTCCTCAAGCGCTACATTCGTGATCCGCAGAGCTTGCGCCAGTGGCCGCAGGCGAAGATGCCGGCGTTCGCGACGACAGTGTTGCCGGAGGGGGATCTGGAGTTGTTGGTGGGGTATTTGAAGCATATGGCGGGGCGGAAGGTGAAGCCATAGTCAGTGATCGTTCCCACGCTCTGCGTGGGAATGCAGCCCGTGACGCTCTGCGTCACATCCAAAGCCGAACGCGGAGCGTCCGTGGAGGCATTCCCACGCAGAGCGTGGGAACGATCGGTGGTAGGTTACTGCTGTTGCACTGAGATCACCGGCGCCGGCGTCGGTGAGACAAACACCTTCGCATGCATCTGCTCGCACCCACCACCACGGCGCATGCCGCGCACCGGGCAGGCGTCGAGGTAATCCAGGCCCACGGCCAGTTTCAGGTGACGCTCCGGGCGGGCCAGTTCGTTGGTTACGTCGAAGCTATACCAGGCGTCATCCAGCCAGGCTTCAGCCCAGGCGTGACTGGCCAGGTGTTCGCTGTTCTCGCTGTACAAATACCCCGACACATAACGCGAGGGAATGCCCAGGCTGCGGGCGCAGGCGAGAAACGCATGGGTGTGGTCCTGGCAGACCCCGGAACGCCCGGCAAAGGCCTGAGCGGCGCTGGTGTCTACTTCGGTAGAACCCGGCGTGTAGGTCATGTGCTGGTTCAGGCCATGCATCAAATCGATTAGCGCCGTACGATCCCGGCGCTGCTTGCACGCTTTCTCGGCAAACGCGCGCAGCGCTTCGTCGGCTTCGGTCAGGCGCGTGAAGCGCAGGAACGGCAGCGCCGACTGGCTTTCATGCTCGGCTTCGCGCAGTTCGTCGATGTCCACCTGCCCTCGGGCGCCGATGATGATCGCTTCGTGAGGTTCGTCCAGGGTCAGCACATGCAGAATGTTGCCGAACGGATCGAGTTGCGCGCGCACCGGACGTGGCAGGTCGAGCTGCCAGCTGAGCACGTGTTGGCGCTCGCTGTCGTGAGGGGTCAGTCGCAGGTACTGGATGCTCGCCCGCACCTGATCTTCGTAGTGATAGGTGGTCTCGTGGCTAATGGAAAGTCTCATGCAGCCTCCAGGTAGGAACTGTGTATGGCGTTGCCCAACTGGCGCACCAGCGGGATGAACTCGGTCAGCCAGGCGTGCAGGCCTTCGTCGAGAATTTCGTTGATACCGGTGTAGCGCAGGCGTGCGTCCATTTCTGCCGCCAATCGCTGGGCAGGACGGCCGTTGGCCCCCGGCAATTGAGCGAGGATCTGGTCGATTTCTTCGGTGCAGGCGCGCAGGGATCGTGGCACGTCGGCGCGCAGCAGCAACAACTCGGCCACATGCCGGGCGCCAGGGGCGTCGCGATAGATCTCGGTATAGGCCTCGAACGATGACAGGGCCCGCAGCAAGGCGCTCCACTGGTAATAGGCGTGAGCCGTGCCGTCGCTGACCGCTTCGGCCTGATCGCCGGCCATTTCGTAACGGGCATCGAGCAGGCGCAAGGTGTTGTCAGCCCTTTCGATAAAAGTGCCCAGACGAATGAAACGGAACGCGTCGTTACGCATGATGGTGCCGTAGGACGCACCGCGAAACAGGTGGGAACGTTCCTTGATCCACTCACAGAAACGGCTCATGCCGTAGCGACTCAAGCCCTGTTCGGCGATCCCGCGAATTTCCAGCCAGGTAGCGTTGATGTTTTCCCACATGTCGGCGGTGATTCGCCCACGCACCGCGTGGGCACTGGCTCGCGCGGCACCGAGGCAGCTGTAGATGCTCGCCGGGTTGGCCGCATCCAAGGCGAAAAAATGCAGCAGCCGTTCGGCATGCAGATCGCCGTGACGCTCCAGGTAATCGTCCAGAGTGCCGGTGATCAGCAACGGCATGGCGAGTTCGTGCAAGCCGTCGCCACGACCGTCCTGAGGCATCAGTGACAGCGAATAACTGATGTCGAGCATCCGTGCGAGGTTTTCGGCCCGCTCCAGGTAACGCGACATCCAATACAGATCCGAGGCAGTTCTACTTAACATGGCAGGCTTCCTTCAATCCTCGACCACCCAGGTGTCCTTGGTTCCGCCGCCCTGGGATGAATTCACCACCAGGGAGCCTTCGCGCAGGGCAACACGGGTCAAACCGCCGGGCACAACCCGGGTTTCGCGGCCAGACAATACAAACGGACGCAGGTCGATATGGCGTGGAGCGATGCCGTTTTCGACAAAGGTCGGACAGGTCGATAAAGACAACGTCGGCTGGGCGATGTACGCGTGGGGCTTGGCTTTGATCCGCTCACGGAAAGATTCGATTTCCGCCGCCGTCGCCGCCGGCCCCACCAGCATTCCGTAACCGCCGGAGCCCTGGGTTTCCTTGACTACCAGCTCTGGAAGATTGGCCAGCACGTGGGACAGTTCCGAGGGATTACGACACTGCCATGTAGGCACGTTCTTCAGGATCGGCTCTTCATCCAGGTAGAAACGAATCATGTCCGTGACGAAGGGATACACCGATTTGTCGTCCGCGACCCCGGTGCCGATGGCATTCGCCAGCACCACATTGCCAGAGCGGTAGGACGACAGCAGACCTGGAACACCAAGCATCGAATCCGGGTTGAACGCCAACGGATCGAGGAAGGCATCGTCGAGGCGCCGGTAGATCACATCGACGGCTTTCGGCCCGTCCGTGGTGCGCATGAACACCTTGTCATCGCGCACGAACAGGTCCGCGCCCTCCACCAGTTCAACGCCCATTTCCCGGGCCAGAAATGCATGCTCGAAAAACGCGCTGTTGAAGCGCCCCGGCGTCAGCACTACCACGCTCGGGTTGTCGATCGGGCTGGAGCTTTTCAGGGTGTCGAGCAACAGGTTCGGATAGTGGTCGATCGGTGCAATGCGCTGGGCAGCGAACAACTCGGGGAACAATCGCATCATCATCTTGCGGTCTTCGAGCATGTAGCTCACGCCGCTGGGTGTACGAAGATTGTCTTCGAGCACGTAGTACGTGCCGTCGCCATCGCGCACAAGGTCGACGCCGGAAATGTGCGAATAGATATCGCGATGCAGATCCAGCCCTTGCATCGCCAACTGGTATTGCTCGTTGGCCAATACTTGCTCGGCCGGGATGATGCCGGCCTTGATGATGCGCTGCTCGTGATAGAGGTCGGCAAGGAACATGTTCAATGCCTTGACCCGCTGAATGCAGCCGCGCTCGACGATCCGCCATTCACTGGCGGGGATACTGCGGGGAATGGTGTCGAAGGGAATCAGGCGTTCTGTCCCCTGCTCATCACCATAGAGCGTGAATGTAATCCCGGCACGATGAAATAACAGATCGGCCTCGCGTCGCCGTTGTGCCAAAAGCTCGTCAGGCGTTTCGGCCAGCCAACGGGCAAACTCCCGATAATGCGGGCGGACCTGGCCGCCGGCGTCGTACATCTCATCAAAATAGGTGCGGATCATGCCGTACTCCTTGTCACTCCGGACATCCAGACCTTCGCAAGGCCCGTGCCATCGGCATAAACGCTTTGATATCAATCAGTTGGATAATGGCGCTGCACGCACCGCACCAATCCTGTGCGGTAAATGCCCCAACCTGATCGCCCCCGCTTCATGGCGAAGCAATGCTGTCGCCTATCTGCAGCATAGTCAGAGTTGATTTCACTGCCCGGGAGGCGATGGGGATAATCCGGGCATTCGCTGGAAAACTTATCGTTCTTCCCTTTTAGCCGCTTGTTCAGGTGGCTTTTTTTTGCGTTTTTGAAACGTTATGAATCAAAAACACGATCAAGAGATCGCAGCCTCGTTTCACTCGACAGCTCCTACAGGAGAACGCATTCCAATGTAGGAGCTGTCGAGTGAAACGAGGCTGCGATCTTTTGATCTTGCTTTCCATATAGCAAAAACGAAAACGGCCAACCCAAAGGTCAGCCGTTGCTGAGTGTTGTCACTGTTCATAAGCTTATGCGAGTAGCCCTCGTACCTCCTGCTTGACGCCCCATCCTTCGATGATACCGCCCAGAGGCTCGACCACCGCCTCGAAGTCCTGCTCAAAGTCGCCGATCCCGTCATAGGTGGCGTACATCACTTTGCTCAGTTCCAGATGCCACGCGCCGTCGTCGCGCACGCTGATCTGGGCATTCAAGGATTCACCACAGAAATGACCTGCCGCCCTGCGTGCCCGCTCCTCGTCCGGAAAAATGGCGTAGAACTCGATGGGATGGAATCGTGAAAAGTCGAAACCGCCTTCTTTCATGCGGCGCAGCACGCTGCTGCTGATGTCTTCTTGATAGGCTGTGCTCATGAAACGTCCCCCTCAGACTGATGGATAGACTTTCCGTATTCCCTGCACTTTCAACCGATTGGTGAGAGCGATACGGCAACAGAGGTTGCCGACGGGAAACAAGCATGTAGCTGACAAGACCAGACCTTAGCGAGTCATTCGCTGATCTCGCTTGCAGAGTAGCCCCAAGACAGAGCTGCTGCCAAGGTCTGGTTGTGAATGTGACAAGAGGTGTATCAGATCGGGGTAATACTGATGATTTCAATGCTGTTCTGGGATTTCAGGCTTTTGACGGTCGGATCATCGGTACGACCCTCCAGATCATTGAGATCCAGTTCGGCAGCGACCGGCAGGCACCGGGCGCGAATGAGTTTGGCGGCTTGCTCGCTATTCGGGCATTCCTCGCACTCGAAGAGTTCGTCCACTGTTTCACCGTGATCATCCACGAAAGTGATTTTCCACTTTTGCATCGGTGCCTCCTCGATAAAACCCATGGATGGGCTTACTTCTATCTGGACTTTTACCCTGAGTGATCGTTCAAACGGATTACCGCGTGCTGGCATGAAAAAAAACACAGAAACCTGTGTAGGAGCGAAGCTTGCTCGCGAAGGCGGTGTATCAGTTGATAGGTGTATTGGCTGATGCACCGCGTTCGCGAGCAAGCTTCGCTCCTACAGGGTTATGTATTCATTTTAGTCGTTGCTGGGTTTGTTCACCGCTTGCAGTACGTATTGCGGCAAGGCGAAGGCACCAATGTGGGAGCGGGCTTGCTCGCGAAAGCGGCTTATCATTCAACATTGATGTCGACGGACAGTCTGCATTCGCGAGCAAGCCCGCTCCCACAGGGTCCGGCGTTCCTACAGGGGAAAAGTGTCAGTCTGTCAGATCCGCACATCGCCTCGCGGCCCGGCGATGGCCCAGATGATCAGGCCCAAAACCGGCAGCAGGAGGATCAATAGCACCCAGATGATTTTCATCCCGGTCTCGGCGCCACTTTTAAGCACGTTGATGATGGCCCAGATATCCAGGGCAAGAATAATCAGGCCAACCAGGCTGTTGAACGTGGAACCCATGGTGACGCTCCCGAAGAGTGATATGCACTCTTAGGATAGTCGGGCCTTGCGAGGGTTCCGTTTTATTACCGTTCTAGACAGCTTCAGACGTGGATCGCCACTTTCAGGGCTTCCAGCGATGGCGCGGCGACGATGCCGACTTCGGCGCACAATTCCAGTACCCGTGGTACGTCGTTACCGTAGACCAGCACCACTTGCAGTTCGTCGTCGAGCAACTGGCTGAAGTTCATCAGCGTGTACCCGCCGTTTTCCTTGTTCATGCTGCTCATCTGCACCTGAATGCGATTGAGCGCCGTCAGGGCTTCGGTCTTGGCCAGTTGCTTGGGTTTGATGTTGAAATCGACGCCGGGGCCGAACGAAGCGACGATCTGCGCAAACAGGTCCATGTAGGTGTCAGCCTGGAACAGCACGGTTTCCGGCAGGCTGCCGACGACTACCCACTCACCCAACGGGATCGGGAAGGTTTCGTCGTAGTTGATGTCCGGATTGGCCGCCAGAAAAGCCTCGGGATCGGCGTAGGCCTGAGCCGCTTCGTCTGCGACTTTCAGAATTTCGTCATCGCTCATGCACCCGGAGCTGATTTTGCTGATGAGTTCGACGAGTGCGGCTTTCATGAAGTGGATCCTGTAGCGAGGGAGATTTGAGGGCGCGAAGGATAACGCATTCGGAAACGGATTGCGGGACCAGGCATGACCTGTGGCGAGGGGGCTTGCCCCCGTTCGGCTGCGTAGCAGTCGTAAAACCAAAGAACTCGGTCGCCAAATGGGGGCCGCTTCGCGCCCCAACGGGGGCAAGCCCCCTCGCCACAAAAGCCCCCGCTGCCACAGAGGGAATCAGCCAACCAGCTTCTGCAGCTGTGCGGTGGTATCCACCGCGCCCATGGTTTTGGCCGCGTCCAGCGCGGACACACCGTTGGCATCCTTGGCTTTCGGATCGGCGCCTTTGCTGATCAGGTAGTCGACGATTTCAACGCGGTTGAACATCGCCGCCATCATCAGCGCAGTGCGACCGTCGAAGGACGAACCTTCCACTTGCGCGCCACCTTCCACCAACGCCTTGACCACCGCCAGATCACCTTTGAATGCCGCGCCGGCAATCGGGCTTTGGCCGTTGTCATTGCGGATTTCAGGATCGGCCTTGTGCTCGAGCAGGACTTTTACCGTCTCGACATGGCCGTGGTACGCCGCGAGCATCAGCAAGGTATCGCCCTTGTGGTTGCGCAGGTTCGGCGGCAAGCCCTTGGTCAGCAGCGCAGCCATCATGGCTGCATCGCCCTCGCGCGCTTTGTTGAACACCTGTTCGGCAAATTCAGCAGCCTCTTCGGGCGTCATCTGGCGGCTTTTGTCTGACATTGGGGACTCCACATTCGGTCAATCGGAAAAGCCGATAGTTTCCCGAGCGCTCCGGAACCTGTCACTTCTTTTTTCTCATGGATGGCTATAGCCACATTCAATAGCGGTACCTGCCGCCGCAAATATCCGCCAGCACCTCCTCGGTGACTTGCACATAAGTCTGGGTACCCGGCAACCAGGCGTAGATCGGGTCATCGCCGGTTTTGTTCGGGTCGAAGGCTTCGTCCTTGAGTCGGGTCTTCTGGTATTTGAAGGTCCCGGTGGTTTCCATTTTCACTTTCACCCGTAGGAAAAGTGGCACCGCATAGGCAGGCATTTGCTGCTTGGCGAAAGCCAGCAACTCGCTGAAATCCAGGGTCGCCAGGGATTCAGCCGGCGTGATTGCCGCCATCCCGGCACGTCCGTTGGTGTTGTGGATTTCCACGCCATAGGCCACGGCTTCGGCGATCTGCGGGTGTTGCAGGAGGATATTCTCGACCTCGGTGGTCGAGACGTTTTCGCCTTTCCAACGGTAGGTGTCGCCCAAGCGATCGACAAACTGCGCGTGGCCAAAACCGATGTTGCGCAGCAAGTCACCAGTATTGAAGTAACGGTCGCCCTTCTTGAACACGTCGTGGAGCACGACTTTTGCGGTCTTCTGCGGATCGGTGTAGCCGTCCAGCGGCGCCTTATCGTCGATCCTCGCCAGCAGCAAACCCTGCTCGCCCTTGGCCACTTTACGCATGAAACCCTTGGCATCTCGCGTGGGTGCGCCGCTGTCGTGGTCGTACGCCACCAGTTCCCAGGACATCAGGGAAAAACCGATGGTGTTGTCGAAGTTGAGGATATTGGTGAAGCCGATATTGCCGTCGCTGGCGGCGTACAGCTCGCAGATATGGTCAACGGCAAAACGCGTTTTGAACTCGCGCCACGCGCCGGGGCGCAGACCATTGCCGATCATCTTCGTCACGTTGTGCCGACTGTCATCGGCGCTACGCGGTTGATCCACCAGGTAGCGGCACAATTCGCCGACGTAACCGAGGGTGGTCGCCCGGTATTTGCGCACGTCACTCCAGAACTGGCTGGCGCTGAACTTGCGGCGGATGGCAAACCCCGACGCCCCGCTGATTGCCGAACCCCAGCACACGCAGAGCCCGGTGGCGTGGTACAGCGGCAAGGTGCAATAGACGATGTCCTGCGGCTGCATATCCAGAGCAATCAGCCCGAAGCTGGCGGAGCTGCGCATCCAGCGGCCGTGTTTGAACACCCCAGCCTTGGGCAACCCGGTGGTGCCCGAGGTGTAAATGTAGAAACAAGGATCGTCGAGAAAAACCTGCTGGCTGCTGACGGGGTTATCGCTGCACGCTTCGGCGCTGGCCGTCATCAGGTTGATGAAGCCATCGGGCGAATTGCCCGGATGGCGATAAGTGTCTTGATCGGCGACAAACCAGGTGCGCGCCGTATCGATAGACACCCGCTCGCGGACCGCATTGAAGGCCGAAACCAACTCGTCGCCGACCACGATCGCCACCGGCGCCACCAGGTTCAGGCTATGGGCCAGGGTTTCGCGGGTCTGGGAGGTATTGAGCAACGCACTAATCGCACCGACCTTGGCCACCGCCAATATCGTCACCAGCAGTTCCGGACGGTTTTCGATAAAGATCGCCACCACATCGCCCTTGCCGATGCCTTGGCCTATCAAGTGATGGGCGATGCGATTGGCCCACTGATTGACCTGTGCATAAGTGAGTCTCACCTCACCCTGCAGCAAGGCCGGGCCATCGGGGTTGCGTAATGTCGCCTGCTCGAAGCTCCAGCCGAGACCACACGGTTGGGTCGGGTCCTTGACGTTGGCGGCTTTCATGCCCTTCACCACGCGGGGAATGGCTTTGGCAATGGAAGGCAGCTTGCGGAGCATCATGCCCCAGGTGATCGTGTCGTTCAGCGTGCGGCTCATGATGCTCCCGTTCGATCTTCTTATTGTCGGGTGGCGTTGATTGAGGCCGAAAATACGTCAGCGGTTCTTGAGCTGTACACGCAGTTTTTGAAATGTTTTGTATCCGCGACTGCAGCGTTCGGACCAGAGATCGAAAAGCGGAACCCTGGCGTTGTGATTGGTTCAATCGAATCGACCGACCACGCAAAATGCAGGATGCACGATGGCCATTCGTGCAGATTGCACGAGAGCCAAAAACCCATCAAAATATAAGCCATTGATTTATATGTATTTTTAAAAAAAATGGCACTGGCACAATCACTGCAACTACCTCTCCATGTAGCCCTTCAAGCACTCATGGAGCTGATAGACATGAACCTGATCCAGGAAAAGTTTTCGTCGCTATTCTCCAACTTCGAAGTGACCACCCAGCCACGGCCTGACGGCGGCATTCTGCTGACCCTGCGCAGTACCGACGGCAAAGTCTTCAAACGTTCGATTTCCTACCAGCAATTGCATGCCGGCGATCAGCTGTCGTGGGTGATCAGCGCGATACGTCGTGACGTCGCCGAACAGGCCAGCGAACTGCCGCAGATCTCCATGCTGCAAAGCCAGCAACGGTTCGCCTTGCCGACCTATCACTCGGTTTAAACCCTGCGGTTGTATAAATAAACACGCTACAAACAAACAGGCCGTGAGCGCTTTCGCTTCACGGCCTGAATTGTTTCTGAAACTGCGCAAGACCCTGTAGGAGCAGAGCTTGCTCGCGAAAGTGGTGTGTCAGTCAACATTAATATCGCCTGATACACCGCCTTCGCGAGCAAGCTCAGCTCCTACAGGTTATCTGGTGGTTTACAGGGCGGAAGGATTGATCCGCGCAAAGCTGTCGACGGTCACATGCCCTGCCAGTTCCCCGCCCTCACGGGGCCAGTCCGCAAGTTGCCATAACAGCACGTCGAACACAAAACTCACCGCACTGGTGGTGCCTTCGATGTCGGTGAGAATCGCTCTGATCGGCATCGACTCAGTCCTCGAGACGCGGGAAGCGGCTGGCGATGTCATCGCCGGTGAAACTGGCCACCCAGCCTTCGGGGTTGTTGAACAGTCGGATGGCGACGAAATGCGGATGCTCGCCCATGTCAAACCAATGCGGCGTACCGGCCGGCACCGAGATCAGGTCGTTTTTCTCGCAGAGCACGGCGTAGACGTAATCGCCGATGTGCAGGCTGAACAAGCCACGGCCGGTGACGAAAAATCGTACTTCATCTTCAGCAAGGCAGTGTTCATCGAGGAACTTGGCGCGCAACTCGGCTTTTTGCGGATGATCGCTGTTCATGCTGATCACGTCGACAGTGAGATAACCGCGCTCGGTCATCAGCTTGTCGATTTGCTCCTGGTAGGCGGCGATTACTTCTTCCTGGCTGGCGCCTGGCTGGATTTTCGCCGTGGCTTGCCAACGGTCGAAGCGCACGCCCTGCTCGGCCAGGGTCGTGGCAATGTCTTCGAGGTGGGTCAATACTTTGTTCGGCAGGTCGGGGCTGCTGACGTGGTAAACGGACAGGCTGCTCATCGGGGCAACTCCTTAACGGTTCAGCTTCTTATGGTTCAAGAGTGAGCGCATATTCAATTCGCACTCGAACAAAAATTCAAAGGCCTCGATCTGCCGCAGCGCGTCGCTCATGCGCGCGCCCCACCATACAAAAAAGTCCGGTGTCGATGAATTTCCTGGGCGAGGTGTTCACAGGTAAGGCTCATGGCCTGTCCTCTTGCATACGCGTGGCAATGATAACGGCAGCGGCGAAGGCTGCGAGACTGGCGATACTAAAGGTCAATGTGGCGCCGAGGGCATTCCAGCTGTAGCCGGAATACAGCGCGCCCAGTGCGCCGCCGGTGCCAGCCAGCGCGGCATACAACGCCTGGCCCTGCCCTTGCTGACGCGCGCCGAAGCTACGTTGCACGAACTGGATGGCAGCCGCGTGAAAGCTGCCGAAGGTGGCGGCGTGCAGCACTTGGGCAAACAGCAGCACCCAGAGGAATTCGGCAAACGAACCGAGCAACAACCAACGCAGGGCCGCCAGCAGGAAACTCGCCAGCAGCACCCGGCGCACCGAGAAGCGCGCCAGAATCTTGCTCATGGCCAGGAACATTAATACTTCAGCGACCACGCCCAAGGCCCAGAGCATACCAATCAAGCCACGGGTGTAACCCAGTCGCTCAAGGTGCAGGGTCAGAAAGGTGTAATACGGCCCATGACTCATCTGCATCAGCGCCACGCAACCATAGAACGCCAACACCCCGGGGTTGCGCAATTGCTGGAGGAACCCCTCTCCCGCCAACCGTTCACTCTGTACCGGTTGCGCGTTGGGCACCCACAAACTACTGACGACGATCCCGGCCATGATCAGCACCAGCGCCACCGGATAGATGTCCAGGCTAAGCCATTCGAACAACCGGCCGAGGGCGACCACGGTGATGATGAAACCGATGGAGCCCCACAGGCGAATCTGACTGTAGCGAGATGTCTGGCCGTTCAAATGCGCCAGGGTGATGACTTCGAACTGCGGCAGTACCGCGTGCCAGAAGAACGCGTGCAAGGCCATGACCATCGCCAGCCACGCGTAGCTTTTGCTGACGAAAATCAGTGAGAAGGTCAGCAGCGTACAGACCGCGCCGAACCGCACGATGGCCAGACGTCGCCCGGTGTAGTCACCGAGCCAGCCCCAGATGTTCGGCGCCACGCAGCGCATCAGCATCGGGATCGCCACCAGTTCGCCGATGCGCGCACTGGAAAAGCCCAGGTGATCGAAGTACAGCGCCAGGAATGGCGCTGTCGAACCGAGCAAGGCGAAATAGAACAGATAGAAACTGGAAAGCCGCCAGTACGGGAGCGCCGCCACGTTGTCAGACCGCAGCGGCTATAAGGTCAGCCATTAAAGCTGACCCAGCACCGGAGTGCTCACGCGCACATCGGCATTCTGCCCGCGATGACGCAGCAGATGATCCATCAATACGATGGCCATCATCGCCTCGGCGATCGGCGTGGCGCGGATGCCGACGCACGGGTCGTGACGGCCTTTGGTGACAACCTCAACCGGATTGCCATGGATGTCGATGGAGCGGCCCGGCGTGGTGATGCTCGATGTTGGCTTGAGCGCCAGATGCGCAACAATCGGCTGACCGGACGAGATGCCACCGAGAATGCCGCCTGAGTTGTTGCTGAGGAAACCTTCCGGGGTCATTTCATCACGGTGTTCAGTACCGCGCTGGGCGACGCTGGCAAACCCGGCGCCGATTTCCACGCCTTTAACCGCGTTGATGCTCATCAGCGCGTGGGCCAGTTCGGCGTCGAGACGGTCGAAGATCGGCTCACCAAGGCCAGGCATCACGCCTTCGGCGACCACGGTGATCTTCGCGCCGACCGAATCCTGGTCGCGACGCAACTGGTCCATGTAGGCTTCCAGCTCCGGCACTTTGTCCGGGTCAGGGCTGAAGAAAGCGTTTTCTTCCACCGAATCCCAGGTCTTGAACGGAATTTCGATCGGGCCGAGCTGGCTCATGTAGCCACGAATGACGATGCCCTGGGTGGCCAGGTACTTTTTCGCAATCGCCCCTGCCGCCACGCGCATGGCGGTTTCACGGGCCGAACTGCGACCGCCGCCGCGGTAATCGCGCTCGCCGTATTTGTGGTGGTAGGTGTAGTCGGCGTGGGCGGGGCGGAACAGATCCTTGATCGCCGAATAGTCCTTGGACTTCTGGTCGGTGTTGCGGATCAACAGGCCGATGGCGCAACCGGTGGTGCGGCCTTCGAACACGCCGCTGAGGATTTCGACTTCGTCGGCTTCCTGGCGCTGGGTGGTGTGGCGGCTGGTGCCGGGCTTGCGGCGATCCAGGTCGCGCTGCAGATCCTCAAGGGAAATCTCCAGGCCCGGCGGGCAGCCATCGACAATGGCGACCAACGCCGGACCATGGCTTTCGCCCGCGGTGGTGACAGTGAACAGCTTGCCGTAGGTATTGCCGGACATGCGGGACGCTCCGTGAAATCGAAACTAAAATACGTAATGCGCGCCAGTATACGCAGGCTACCCGACTAGTTCATCCTCGAACCTTATGCTCGAACCTTATGGCCGCCTGCGAGTCCAACCGGCACCGAGTGGATGATGGCGTGATGATGCTGCGAGTTCTAGCCTTGAGCCTTACCTTGTTTACCGGCTTTGCACAGGCCACTGTCCTGCAACGCCCGATCACATTGGACACGGGCAGCGGCGAGCTTTTCGGCTCGCTGTTACTGCCCAAGTCCGACACGCCGGTGCCGGTTGTCCTGATCATTTCCGGCTCCGGCCCTACGGATCGTGACGGAAACAACCCCGACGGCGGACGCAACGACAGTCTCAAACGACTGGCGTGGGTGCTGGCCAAACACAACATCGCCAGCGTGCGCTACGACAAGCGCGGCGTGGCGGCGAGCCTGGCTGCGACTCCAGACGAACGCAATCTGTCGGTGGAGGCTTATGTGGCCGACGCCGAAGCCTGGGGCCAGAAGCTCAAAGCCGATCCACGCTTTGGCAAACTGATTTTGCTGGGCCACAGCGAAGGTGCGTTGATCGCCAGCCTGGCGGCGCCAAACGTCGATGCCGCGGCGGTGATTTCCATGTCCGGCAGCGCCCGACCAATCGATCAGGTCCTGCGCCAGCAATTGAGCAATCGCCTGCCACCGCCGTTGATGCTGCGCAGCAATGAGCTGCTCGACAGCCTCAAGGCCGGCCACACCGACGATAACGTGCCACCGCAATTGCAGGTGATTTTCCGCCCCAGCGTGCAGCCGTATCTGATTTCGCTGTTCCGCCAAGATCCGGCGGCGGCCTTCGCCAAACTGAAAATGCCGGCGCTGATCATCCAGGGCAGCAACGACATTCAGGTCGGCGTGGGTGACGCCAAGACACTCAAGGCCGCCAAACCGGACGCTGAACTGGCGCTGATCGAAGGCATGAACCACGTGATGCGCATCGTGCCCAACGACGTGAAGCGGCAATTGGCCTCCTATAAAGATCCGCAATTACCACTGGCAGCCGAACTCGGCGCGCGAATCCTTGGGTTTATTGACGGACTTCGCTCCAGTTAACCGAGGTTTACCCTCCAGTCCTGAAAAAAACGGCCGATAAGCCTTTGTCGCCAGCGCACTGGCTGGCGGCAAGCAGGGCTTGGACAGGATCTCGCCGTTATGACTGATACCCAGACTTCACCCGACACCACCGCTGAAAAAGACGCACCGCCAGCGGTCGAGCTGCCGTGGGCGGACGTCCACGTCGAGCACCACAAGATGCTCCGCCTGGCGCCGCTGCAAACCGACCGCAACACCGGTGGACGGCCATTGCGCTTTGTCGAATTCGGTTACGCCGAACGCAATAGCAAGGAACACAGCCTGATGCGCATGGCTATCAAGCTGCCGGGCCAGCGCGTGCGCAAAGAACAGAACCATCTGGACGTGTGGGTCGATCACACTGCCAAACGCGTGCATTTCGTGCCGGAAAGTGGCTTGCAAATCGAGCCGATGAACCGTGGCATCGGGCGTTATATGGCCGCTCAGGGCATTACGTGGGTGAAGAAGAGATGGCCCGCCTACACCGTCGACGGCACTGACCTGAACAACAAGGATGCGCTGAACGAAGACACTCGTCTGCGCCGCGATCACTTTCTGCGGGTGCACGGTTTTGACGTGGTCTACGCCGACGCCCAGCATTTGAAGGGCAGCGTTAAAGAGGTGTCGGTCGGTGATTTGCTCGGCGACTGGAACAGCGAAAAGCTGCAGCAGGTAGAAATCCTCGAAGCCGCGCAGATGCTCCAGCAAGCCGAGCAGAACCTGGCGGAACAGGAAGTCAAACTGAAGAAGCACGAAGAAAAAGTCAGCAAGTACAAACGCGAAGACGCCGGGCTGCGTTTTACCATTACGTGTCTGGTGGCGTTTGCGGTGTTTCAGGCGGGGTTGTTGATCTGGATTGCTACGCATCGGTAGAGATTTGAGACCGAGGCGCGGCCATCGCGGGCAAGCCTCGCTCCTACAGGTCTAGTGTGTCCCCATCATTTGGAGACGACATAAACCTGTAGGAGCGTGGCTTGCCCGCGATAGCTTTCTCAGGTCAGACGCGAGAAGCGAACAACGCCTGATGATCGCGGCACTGCTCCGCTGTCAGCATGAACACCCCATGCCCACCACGCTCGAACTCCAGCCAGGCGAAGTCGACTTCCGGGTACAGCGCTTCGACGTGAACCTGGCTGTTACCCACTTCGACAATCAGCAAACCTTTCTCGGTCAGATGTTCCGCCGCTTCGGCGAGCATGCGGCGCACCAGGTTCAAACCGTCGTCGCCACAAGCCAGGCCCAGCTCCGGTTCGTGCTGATACTCGTCCGGCATGTCGGCGAAATCTTCCGCATCAACGTAAGGCGGGTTCGACACGATCAGGTCGAAACGCTGGCCCGGCAAACCATCGAAGCCATCGCCCTGAACCGTGTACACCCGCTCATCGACGCCATGACGCTCGATGTTCTGGTTGGCCACTTCCAACGCTTCGAACGACAGATCGGCCAGTACCACTTCGGCGTTCTGGAACTCGTAAGCACAGGCGATACCGATGCAACCGGAACCGGTGCACAAGTCGAGGATGCGCGCTGGTTCGGCGCCGAGCCACGGTTCGAAACGCTTTTCGATCAACTCGCCAATTGGCGAACGCGGGATCAGCACGCGTTCGTCGACAATGAACGACATACCGCAGAACCAGGCTTCGCCCAGCAGGTAAGCGGTCGGAATGCGCTCTTCGATGCGGCGCTTGAGCAAGCGTTGCAGATTGACCAACTCGTCTTCTTCCAGATTGCAGTCGAGGTAGCTATCGGCGATTTCCCACGGCAAGTGCAGCGCACCCAACACCAGTTGACGGGCTTCGTCCCAGGCGTTGTCGGTCCCATGGCCGAAAAACAGATCCTCCCCATGGAAGCGGCTGACGGCCCAACGGATATGGTCACGCAGGGTACGAAGTCGGGAAGTGATCACGGGGCAAACTCCAGAAAAAACGACTGACGATTCTAACAGCCAAAAGGCGCCGCGACGACGCAGGAAAAACACCGGATCAGATGTAGGACTCTTCTATTTTTTCAGCAGTCTATTGAACAGAACGAGTATCTTGACGAGGCTGCGACCCAACAACGGCGGTGCCTACGATGGTAGCGATTCACAGAAGCGCTCAGCCAGAGGACAATGTCGCAAAAGCCCCACCCGAAGGAGCCCCAGAATGTCCGTTCCAAAAACGATGTTTCAACTCAGCGGCCGTGGTTATGCAGCGGCCAATCTGGGTCATGCGACCCTTGTCATCATCGATGCCCAGAAAGAATACCTCAGCGGCCCCTTGGCACTGAGCGGCATGGATGCTGCCGTCGCGAACATCAAGCAACTGGTAGCCGCTGCCCGTGCAGCCGGTCGGCCGATCGTACACGTGCGCCACCTCGGCACCGTCGGAGGGCTGTTCGACCCGCAAGGCGAGCGCGGTGAGTTCATTCCGGGCCTGGAGCCACAGGGCGACGAAACCATCATCGGCAAATTGCTGCCGAGTGCGTTTCATGGCACCGAACTGCTGGAGCGCTTGCAGAATCTCGGCTCGCTGGACCTTATCGTCTGCGGCTTCATGAGCCACTCCAGCGTCAGCACTACCGTGCGTGCCGCGAAAAACCTGGGCTTTCGTTGCACATTGGTTGAAGACGCCTGCGCGACTCGCGACCTGCCCTACAAGGGTGGCGTCCTGAGCGCCGAGCACGTTCAGCACACCGAAATGGCGATCATGGCGGACAATTTCGCCACCCTCGCCCTGACGCACGAACTGATCTGATCGACCGTCGATGAGCGGTCCATGCCGCCGCTCATCCGCAAAAGCCTCTCATTTGCTGTAATTGCCCTAGCCTCAGGAACATCCCGGTCAACTCCCGGTCGAAGGGCCGATACCCATTGAGGAAGGTCGGAATGAAGTTATCCGATGGTTTTGATGCACGCCGCTTGCGGCCCAAAGGCCAAAGCAACTGGCGTTTTCGCTTCGGCGCAGCGTTCGCTGCCTTACTGGCGACGTGCGGTGTGTTGCTGGCGATGGCCGGCGCGGCCAGCCTGCTGGGCCGGCCACCGGCGCTGGGCGAATTGAATGCCAGCCCGCTGGGCTCGGCGATCATTCTGGCCGTGGGCCTGTTCGTGCTGTACATCGGCGTGTGGCTCTGGCGCCGCTGCCGTCGCCGCTCGCGCCAGTCGCGAGAGCTGAACATGTCTCCACACCTGATGAAAAAACACGACTAAGCCCAAAGCCGGACGTTTTGTCGCGCCCGATTCGTCCCGACTTGGGTAAACTGGCCGCCCTTCGCGGAGGCTGACATGCAAGACGACGATTTTTCCCTGTTCAAAAGCGCGATCCAAGGCGTCAAGCCGATCAAGCACGATCGCGCCGAAACCGGCAAACCCAAGGCCGACCGCGCGCAAATCGCCAAGCTGCGCCAGGCCGCCACTGTGCGCACCGATGCCACCACCGTTGACGGGCTGTCCGATCAGTTCGTCATTGATGTCGGCCCCGAAGATGAGCTGATGTGGGCCCGCGACGGTGTCCAGGAAAGCCAGATGCGCAAGCTCAAGATCGGACAGATTCCGTTCGAAGGCAGCCTCGACCTGCATGGCATGAACGTGGAAAAGGCCCGTGAAACCCTGTGGGCCTTTCTGGCCGAAGCGACAAAATTCGAAATCCGCTGCGTACGTGTCACCCACGGCAAAGCGGTGCGTCTGGACGGCAAGCGGCCGATGATCAAGAGCCACGTCAACACGTGGCTGCGTCAGCATTCACAGGTGCTCGGCTTCACCTCGTGCCAACCGAAACACGGCGGCGCCGGAGCGGTTTATGTGATGCTCAAACGCACCATGATGGAAGGTCGCGACGAGTGATGCTGTCGCTTCACGCTTGCAGCGCCGTGTCCGTCACCGTACCCTTGCCCTTTGCGTAAAATCCCACAGGTAGTTTCATGTCCCTGGAACAGAATTACACCGAGATTCTCGGCCAATTGGGCGAGGACGCCTCCCGCGAGGGCCTGCTCGACACGCCAAAACGTGCCGCCAAAGCCATGCAGTACCTCTGCCGCGGTTATGAACAGACACTGGAAGAGGTCACCAACGGTGCCTTGTTCAGCTCCGACAACAGCGAGATGGTGCTGGTCAAGGACATCGAGCTCTACTCGTTGTGCGAGCACCACATGCTGCCGTTCATCGGCAAGGCCCACGTTGCCTACATCCCGAGCGGCAAGGTCCTGGGGCTGTCGAAAGTCGCGCGTATCGTTGATATGTACGCCCGCCGCCTGCAGATCCAGGAAAACCTCAGCCGCCAGATCGCCGATGCGGTCCAGCAAGTCACCGGCGCCCTGGGCGTTGCGGTGGTGATCGAGGCCAAGCACATGTGCATGATGATGCGCGGTGTGGAGAAACAGAATTCGACGATGATCACCTCGGTGATGCTCGGCGAGTTCCGCGAAAACGCGGCCACCCGCAGCGAGTTTCTCAGCCTGATCAAGTAATTCGCAGCACGAAGAAAACCGGCACTGATCGCCGGTTTTTTTTCGCCTGCGAAAAATCAGGTAAGCTGCGCGCCTTCTGTTTGCCCTGTGAGGCTTATCCCGTGTTCGTTAAAGCGCTTCGTATCGGCCTCGGCCAACTGATCATCTTCATCGACTTCATCACTCGTCCAGGCAAGAAGCAGCGCCCCGCCGCCGCTCAGGCTCAGGTCGAAACCGCCGCCAAAGACCTGACCCTGTATCAGTTCCACGCCTGCCCGTTCTGCGTGAAAACCCGCCGCACCCTGCGTCGCTTGAACGTTCCGGTGGCGTTGCGCGATGCGAAGAACAACGAACAGGATCGCCAGGCTCTGCTGGAGCAAGGCGGCAAGATCAAGGTGCCGTGCCTGCGCATCGAAGAGAATGGCCAGACCACCTGGATGTATGAGTCCAAGGTGATCATTGATTATCTGGATAAGCGGTTTGCTGCTGCCTGATGGTTTTGTGGTGCTTCGACCGGCCTCATCGCGGGCAAGCCCGCTCCCACAGGGATTTGTAGTGTGAATGGGATTTGTGTTTAAAAAAGATCCACTGTGGGAGCGGGCTTGCTCGCGAAAGCGGTGGGTCAGGCAACATCAATGTTTACTGTGCCGCCGTCTTCGCGAGCAAGCCCGCTCCCACATGGATTGCGCTTAACTGACTGGCATTGGCCGATTGGCCGGTTTGTTGTTTATACCCTCCCCTCAGGCCACTTCTGCTGCATGTGCCTGACGCACCAACGTCGCCAATTGCTCGTGCTGCCCACCCTGCGGCACGTTCCACTGCGCCAGATCGGAAAAGGTTGGCGGTGAATCTGGCCTTGGGGAAAAGTCAGGTGGCAGCTGAGTGAACGCTCTACCCGCGACATGTGTATCGACTGATCTAAAGCTATCGCGGGCAAGCCACGCTCCCACAGGGGAATGCGCTCACCTGTAGGAGCGAGGCTTGCCCGCGAAGGCGTCCTTCCTGGCGATATATCCCTATTGCCAAACTTTTCGTCTACAAAATCAAAAACATTATTTGCTTTATTTGTATACAAAAGCATAATTCGCTTCGTGCGAGTTCCTGACCATCAGGTCAACAAATTCGCAAATGCCTCAAAGGGTCGCTGCCACCCTCATGGGTCCGGCCCTGGAAATAACAATAAAACTCTTGAGGAGTATTCGCTGTGGAAAGCCGCAAATCCGAAGCCCCGACGCTGGAACTCTCACCGCCATTACGCAATGGCTGGCTGGAGCGCATCTTCAAACTCAGCTTGCACGGCACCACGGTGAAGACCGAGCTGATCGCCGGTCTGACAACCTTCATCACCATGGCCTACATCATCTTCGTCAACCCGAACATCATGGCCGATGCCGGCATCAATCACGGTGCGGCGTTCGTCGCCACCTGCATCGCTGCCGCGCTGGGTTGCCTGCTGATGGGGCTATACGCCAACTGGCCGGTCGGCCTGGCGCCGGGTATGGGCCTGAACGCGTTCTTCACCTACACCGTGGTCGGCACCATGGGCTACAACTGGGAAACCGCCCTCGGTGCGGTGTTCGTTTCCGGTGTGTTGTTCATGTTCCTGACCTTTTCCCGGATTCGCGAATGGCTGCTCAATAGCATTCCAGTGAGTTTGCGCTTTGCCATGGGCGCCGGTGTGGGCCTGTTTCTGGGGCTGATCGGCTTGAAAACCGCGGGCATCGTTGTCGATAGCCCGGCCACCCTGATCAAACTCGGCTCCCTGCGCGAGCCTGGCCCGTTGCTGGCGGCCATCTGCTTCCTGATGATTGCCGTGCTCAGCTACCACAAAGTGTTCGGCGCAATCCTCATCAGCATCATCACCGTGACCCTGGCTGGTTGGGGCTTGGGCCTGGTGCATTACGAAGGAATCATGTCTGCCCCGCCGAGCCTGGCACCGACCTGGATGGCCATGGACGTCGCCGGGGTATTCAATGTCAGCATGATCAGCGTGGTACTGGCCTTCCTCTTTGTGCACATGTTTGACACCGCTGGCACCTTGATGGGCGTTGCCCAGCGCGCCGGCCTGGTGAACGCCGACGGCAAGATCGAAAACCTTTCCCGCGCCCTCAAGGCCGACAGTGCTTCCAGTGTGTTCGGTGCGGTGGTCGGTGTTCCGCCAGTCACCAGCTACGTGGAAAGTGCCGCGGGTGTAGCAGCGGGTGGTCGGACTGGTCTTACCGCAGTGACCGTAGGTGTGCTATTTATTGCCGCAATGTTTTTCGCACCGTTGGCTGGCATGATCCCCGCTTATGCAACCGCTGGTGCGCTGATTTATGTGGCAATGCTGATGATGGGCGGCATGGCGCACATCGAATGGGACGAAGCGACCGACAGCATTCCGGCGATCGTTACCGCGATCATGATGCCGCTGACCTTCTCGGTCGCCGACGGCATTGCGCTGGGCTTTATCACTTACGTGACGCTGAAGGCCGGCACCGGCAAGTACAAGGAAATTTCCGTCAGTCTGTGGGTGCTCTGCGCGATCTTCATCGCCAAGTTCATTTTCTTGTAAGCCGTTTACGATTCAAAAGCAGTGTTTCAAAACAGCCTCACCCCGTCGGGTGAGGCTTTTGTGCAAATGGAGGAAAGTGATGAGTCTGGAAACCTGGCTGCTGTTCAGCGGCGCTGCGCTGGTGGTGATCCTGATCCCGGGGCCACTGTCTTTGCTGATGATCAGCAACAGTCTGAATTACGGTTTGCGCCGTTCTTACCCGGCGTTTCTGGGGGGCGTGATTGCGTCGATCTGCCTGCTCAGTGCTTCGGCTTTGGGTCTGGGCGCCTTGTTGCTGGCGTCGGAACAGCTGTTCAGCGCCCTGAAAATCGTCGGTGCGCTGTACCTGTTCTACCTCGCCTGGCAGAGCTGGCAGCAATCGCGTCAGCCATCCCAAGGCGCCGAAGTGCCCCAAGCTGCGCCGGTGCCGCACTTTCGCGCACTGTTCGGGCGCGCGTTCATGCTCGGCGCGAGTAATCCGAAAGACATTTTGTTCTTTGCCGCTTTCCTGCCGCAGTTTTTGAGCGCCGAACAGCCGTTCCTGCCGCAGTTGCTGGTGATGATTGCCACCTGGACCGTGCTGGATTTGCTGTGCAAATTGGCTTATGGCCTCGGAGCCCATGGTGCTGCGCGGTATTTGCGTAGCGGCAATGGGCAGAGCTGGTTTAACCGGGTGAGTGCGGGGTTGTTTAGTGGTGCGGGTGCTGCGTCGTTGTTGAGCCGTTGAGGTAAAGCAAGATCAAAAGATCGCAGCCTTCGGCAGCTCCTAAAGACGCAAAACCCTGTAGGAGCTGCCGAAGCTGCGATCTTTTGACTTTCTATCAGGCAAAAAAAAGCCCGCAGTGTGAGCGGGCGAAAGACCAAAGAAGCTATATGCGCAGCTTTTTTTGAGAAGAAGGGGCTTGGGGCAAAAGTCCTAGCTTCCTCTGTAGGTCGAATAGCTGTACGGCGAAATCAACAACGGCACGTGGTAGTGATCCTGCTCCGCAGAGATGCCGAAACGCAGCACCACCACATCCAGGAACGCAGGCTCAGGCAGCTGAACCCCACGGGCACGGTAGTAATCACCCGCATGAAACTGAAGCTGATAAACCCCGGACCGATAGTCATCGCCTTGCAGCAGCGGCGAATCGACACGGCCATCGCTGTTGGTGAGCGCAGTGGCGACCAATTCCAGCTGCGAACCTTCAACGCGGTACAACTCGACCTTGATCGAGCCGCCCGGGCAACCGTGTGCAGCGTCCAAAACGTGTGTAGTCAAACGTCCCATTGATTCTGCGCGCCTGCCTGCGTGGAGCAGTCAGACCTCGCGCCTCCCGAAGTCAGTTGAAAAGGAGACCGCACCGTTTCGGAGCACGAAAAGCTGCGGCGAGCGACTGATTAAGACACTTTTCATAAAAATTGTACACAATAAAAACGACATTTTTACCGCTACCGCCGTCATTCAACCTTTGGCAGCGAATCTAACGCCGAACCATACGATCAGCGGACCTTCTATCCATTAGCTGACCAGTCAGGCAGGTTTCTTGCAGTACCCTTCAAAGTGGGCAGTCAGTGAAAAATGCAAAAAATCAGGCTTACAAAGTGAATATAAAGTTGTATACAATCACTCCATCGCTGTGACGCCAGCCTGCCCTCTCATCGCCAGGCCGCCACACACACCCTGACTTTGAATAAGTCGACACGAACAAGAAGGAAGACTGCAGTGAGCGCTGACTATCCACGCGACCTGATCGGTTACGGCAGTAACCCTCCTCACCCACACTGGCCGGGCAATGCCCGCATCGCGCTGTCCTTCGTGCTCAACTACGAGGAAGGTGGCGAGCGCAATATCCTGCACGGCGATAAAGAGTCCGAAGCCTTCCTCTCGGAAATGGTCTCGGCGCAGCCGCTGCAAGGCGAGCGCAACATGAGCATGGAATCCCTTTACGAGTATGGCAGCCGTGCCGGCGTCTGGCGGATTCTGAAACTGTTCAAGGAATTCGACATTCCGCTGACCATCTTCGCCGTGGCCATGGCCGCCCAGCGCCACCCGGACGTGATCCGCGCGATGGTCGAGGCCGGCCATGAAATCTGCAGCCACGGCTACCGTTGGATCGACTACCAGTACATGGACGAAGCGCAGGAACGCGAGCACATGCTCGAAGCGATCCGCATCCTCACCGAAATCACCGGCGAGCGCCCACTGGGCTGGTACACCGGCCGCACCGGTCCGAACACCCGTCGACTGGTGATGGAAGAAGGCGGTTTCCTTTACGACTGCGACACCTACGACGACGACCTGCCCTACTGGGAACCGAACAACCCGACTGGCAAGCCGCATTTGGTGATTCCGTACACGCTGGACACCAACGACATGCGCTTCACCCAGGTCCAGGGCTTCAACAAGGGCGACGATTTCTTTGAATACCTGAAAGACGCGTTCGATGTGCTGTACGCCGAAGGTGCCGAAGCACCGAAGATGTTGTCGATCGGCCTGCACTGCCGGCTGATCGGCCGGCCGGCGCGTCTGGCTTCGCTCAAGCGCTTTATCGAATACGCTAAAAGTCATGAACAGGTGTGGTTCAGCCGTCGCGTCGACATCGCCCGTCACTGGCAAGAAACCCACCCGTACACAGGGGCTGCCAAATGAGCACCTTTCAAACCGTCAAACCTTCGACCCTGAGCCGCGACGCTTTCGTCGCTGCTTTCGCCGACATCTACGAACATTCGCCATGGGTGGCCGAAAAGGCCTTCGACCTGGGCCAGGACGCTTCGATCGACGAGATCGAAACCCTGCACCAGCGCATGAGCGACATTTTGTTGAGCGCTGATCACACAAGCCAACTGGCCCTGATCAACGCTCACCCGGACCTGGCCGGCAAAGCAGCCGTCCAGGGCCAACTGACCGCAGCCAGCACTGAAGAACAGTCTGGCGCGGGTATTCACCAATGCACGGCCGAAGAGTTCCAGCGCTTCACCGAGCTGAACGACGCCTACAAAGCCAAGTTCAAGTTTCCCTTCATCATGGCGGTAAAAGGCAGCAACCGGCATCAGATCCTCGCGGCGTTCGAAACGCGCATTCACAACTCGGTCGACACCGAATTCAAATGCGCGCTGGCGGAGATCAACAAGATCGCGTTGTTCCGATTACTGACCCTATAGCAAGCCTGGCCCGAGTGCTCTTAAACGCGAAAAGTACCCAGGGCCTCGCAAGCATCCCAAGCCAACTTATTAAAGGCAGACAAGAAGAATGAAAGCTTACGCCGTACCTTTCGAGAAGTTCGTCAACCTGGCCGACGCCCGCCTGGGCACCAAAATCATCTCGGTCACCGATGACTGGTTCGCAGACGCCAACCGTCTGTTCCAACCGACCCCGGCCGTGTGGAAGGAGGGCGTGTTCGATGACAACGGCAAGTGGATGGACGGCTGGGAGTCGCGCCGCAAGCGCTTCGAAGGCTACGACAGCGCCGTGATCCGCCTGGGCGTACCGGGCTCGATCAAAGGCGTGGACATCGACACTTCATTCTTCACCGGCAACTTCCCGCCGTCGGCGTCCCTGGAAGCCTGCTTCCTGGCCTCGGGCGAGCCCGACGAAAACACCCAGTGGACTGAAGTGCTGTCGGCCGTCGAGCTGCAAGGCAACAGCCACCACTACCACGAAATCAACAACGACCAGGCCTTCAGCCATCTGCGCTTCAACATCTACCCGGATGGCGGCGTGGCCCGTCTGCGTGTGTACGGCATTCCGTTCCGCGACTGGTCGGCCGTCGGCGACAACGAACAAGTCGATCTGGCTGCGGCTCTGAACGGTGGTCGTGCGCTGGCCTGCTCCGACGAACACTTCGGCCGCATGAGCAACATCCTCAACCCGGGCCGTGGCATCAACATGGGCGACGGCTGGGAAACCGCACGTCGTCGTACGCCGGGCAATGACTGGGTGATCGTCGCGCTGGGTCATGCGGGCGAGATCGAGAAAGTCATCGTCGACACGCTGCACTTCAAAGGCAACTACCCGGACACCTGTTCGATCCAGGGTGCATTCGTGAAGGGCGGCACCGACAGCCAGATCGAAACCCAATCGCTGTTCTGGCGCGAATTGCTGCCAAGCCAGAAGCTGGAAATGCACGCTGAACATACCTTTGCCGAGCAGATCAAGGCACTGGGCCCGATCACCCACATCCGCCTGAACGTGTTCCCGGATGGGGGCGTGAGCCGCCTGCGGGTCCTCGGCAAGGTAGCGAAGTAAGCGGTGAGGCCATTCGCGAGCAAGCCCGCTCCCACAGGGGAATGCATTTCAAATGTGGGAGCGGGCTTGCTCGCGAAAGCGCCAGATCAAACAACACAGAACTCAACGAAAAGAAGACCAGCATGCGCACATTGACGATTGAACCGCTGACCAAAGAAGCCTTCGCCCCTTTCGGTGACGTGATTGAAACCGACGGCAGCGATCACTTCATGATCAACAACGGTTCGACCATGCGCTTTCACAAACTGGCGACGGTGGAAACCGCCACGCCAGAGGACAACGCGATCATCAGCATCTTCCGCGCCGACGCGCAGGACATGCCGCTGACCGTCTGCATGCTGGAGCGTCACCCGCTGGGCAGCCAGGCTTTCATTCCGCTGCTCGGCAACCCCTTTCTGATCGTGGTCGCGCCACTTGGCGATGAACCTGTATCAGGCTTGGTCCGCGCCTTCGTCACCAACGGCAGGCAGGGCATTAATTACCATCGCGGCGTTTGGCACCACCCGGTGCTGACGATCGAAAAGCGGGATGACTTCCTGGTGGTTGATCGCAGTGGCACAGGCAATAACTGCGATGAGCATTTTTTCAAAGAGGATGAGCGTTTGATCCTCGCCCCCCACCAATAAGAGAAGGTCTGATCACTCGACAACAGAGTGACAGGCGAGAGGTAAAGACTGTGGAAGCACATCTGTTGGAATGGCTGAACCTGAGCGTGCGCTGGGTTCACATGATTACTGGCGTGGCCTGGATCGGCGCATCGTTCTATTTCGTCTGGCTGGAGAACAACCTCAATCGGGTCAACCCGAAAAGTGGCTTGGCTGGCGATTTGTGGGCGATCCACGGCGGCGGTATCTATCACCTGGAAAAATACAAACTGGCTCCACCGACCATGCCGGACAACCTGCACTGGTTCAAATGGGAAGCCTACTTCACCTGGCTGTCGGGGGTCGCGCTGCTCTGCGTGGTGTTCTACTCCAACCCGACGCTGTACCTGCTCGCACCGGGCAGCAGCCTGACCGGCCCTGAAGGGGTCGCACTGGGCATTGCCTCGTTGTTCGTCGGCTGGTTCGTCTACTCCTTCCTCTGCGACTCGGCCCTGGGCAAACGCCCTGCCCTGCTAGGCTTCATCCTGTTCGTGCTGATCATTGGCGCCGCTTACGGCTTCAGCAAAGTGTTCAGCGGTCGTGGTGCGTACCTGCACGTCGGCGCGATCATCGGCACCATCATGGTCGGCAACGTGTTCCGCATCATCATGCCGGCGCAACGCGCACTGGTTGCCGCGATTGCCGAAAACCGCACGCCGGATCCGGCGCTGCCGGCCAAAGGCTTGCTGCGTTCGCGGCACAACAACTACTTCACCTTGCCGGTGCTGTTCATCATGATCAGCAACCACTTCCCGAGCACTTACGGCAGTCAATACAACTGGCTGATCCTGGCCGGGATCGCGGTGCTGGCGGTGTTGGTGCGTCACTACTTCAACACCCGTCACGACAGCCACAAGTTTGCCTGGACCCTGCCCGCCGCGGCGGTCGGCATGATCTGCCTGGCCTACGTGACCGGGCCGGCGCCGATGTCCAGGGCACCTGAAGTGGCCAAGGCGCCTGGGACCATCGAGTACCAGCCGCTGCCGGAAACCGCCCTTGGCGGTGGTAAGAAACCGGCTGAAGCCGCACCGGCGGCAGCCCCTGAAACGGCACCCGCTCAAGCGTCAAATGCCGGCCCGGACTTTGACAAGGTGCACAACGTGATCCAGGAGCGTTGCACGGTCTGCCATTCGGCCAAACCCACCAGCCCGCTGTTCAGCGCGGCACCGGCCGGCGTGATGTTCGATACCCCCGAGCAGATCAAGCTCCAGGCCCCGCGCATCCAGGCCCAGGCTGTTGCCAGCCAGATCATGCCACTGGGCAACATCACCCAGATGACCCAGCAGGAGCGTGACCTGATCGGTGCGTGGATTGTTCAGGGAGCCCAAACCCAATAAGCAACACAAAAGCCCGTGACAAACGGGCTTTTGTGGCGAGGGGGCTTGCCCCCGTTGGGTCGCGAAGCGGCCCCCGCATTCCTTCAGTCAAACTCTGGTAACCGATTTTACGACTGCTTCGCAGCCGAACGGGGGCAAGCCCCCTCGCCACATTGCGCCTCAAACAATAAAAAAAAGAGGGAGCAACAGATGATTCGTACCCAGACAAGACTGTGGTTCAGCGACGCCAGGCTGACCACCGACAACCGTGCCCCAAACCTGTCCCCGACGCTCTGTTGCGGGGCACTTGAGCCATGGCGCGGGAGTGAGTATTCTCCGCGCCCGCCCGAGTCCGGTCTAAAAAAAAGCGCGAATTTAATTCCTGACCAGAAAGCCAACTTACCCCGGCTCTGGACCGTACCAAGGCATCCCCAAATGACGCTCAATCGACTGTTTTCGAACAGCCGAACGGGCGTTTTTTTGCTTTTCGAAAGCCTTGGCTCAGCTCTTGCTAACAGCACTAAAGCTGACCGACTGGATGATTTTTTACAGCAGCAAGAAAAGGCGCCACACCAGAGCGCCGACCTTAGAAAAATAACGTGGAACCACCTACTTTTTGGGAGCAACCGAATGAAACGTACGTGCACCAGCCTGATGCTCGCGGGATCCTTGTTGGCCGGGGGCCAGGCAATGGCCGGCGACTTGCTGCAATGGCAGAACAACAGCCTGACCTACCTCTATGGCAAGGACTTCCAGGTCAACCCGCGCATTCAGCAAACCGTCACCTTCGAGCACGCCGATGCCTGGAAATACGGGGATAACTTCTTCTTCGTCGACAAGATCTTCTACAACGGCGAGAAGGACTTCAACGCCGGCCCGAACACCTACTATGGTGAGTTCCAGCCGCGTATTTCCTTGGGCAAAGTGCTCGACCAGAAGATCGAATTCGGCCCGATCAAAGACGTGCTGCTGGCCATGACGTACGAGTTCGGTGAGGGCGATACCGAGTCCTACCTGATCGGTCCGGGTTTCGACCTGGCGATTCCCGGGTTCGACTACTTCCAGTTGAACTTCTACCAGCGTCACACCGAGGGCAGCCGCCCGGGTGACAACGTCTGGCAGATCACCCCGGTCTGGTCCTACACCATTCCCGTGGGCGATTCGAACATCCTGATCGATGGTTTCATGGACTGGGTGGTCGATAACGACAAGAACAGCAAAGGCACCTACCACGCCAATCTGCACTTCAACCCACAGGTCAAATACGACTTGGGTAAAGCCCTGAACATCGGCGAGAAGCAGTTGTACGTCGGCGTCGAGTACGACTACTGGTCAGACAAGTACGGGATCAAGGACAGCCAGGCCTTCAAGACCGATCAAAGCAACACGAGCTTCCTGGTGAAGTTCCACTTCTAATCGTAAAAGCTTCGCGGGCAAGCCACGCTCCCACAGGTTTTGTGTTGTTCACATCATTGGCGAACGACACAAAACCTGTGGGAGCGTGGCTTGCCCGCGATGGCCGCACCGCAAATTTCAAGCCGGAACCGCAGGCTCCACCAACCCCAGAAACCGGCACAGCTCATCGCGCTTGGCCAACGCATCGCGCCGCCCCAGATCGATCAATTCGCCGCAATACCCCGCCTCGAACAGCAGATAACTCAACACCCCCGCCCCACTGGTCTTGGTCGCCCCCGGTCCGCGCAAAAACAGGCGCAAGGCCGCCGGCAATTCCTGCCGGTGCCGCGCTGCAATTTCATCAATCGGCTGACTCGGCGAAATCACCAGCACCTCCACCGGCGCTGCTCCCAATGCACGACTCGGTGTGCCGTCGGGCAGCAGATGGCTGAACTGATTCAGACGCTGCAGCAACTCGATGTCGCTTTCCAGGCTATCAATGAACGTACTGTTGAGCATGTGCCCGCCGATTTGCGCCAAGGTCGGCTGCTGACCGGTGTAGGCGCGTTGCAGTGGCTGTTGCGGATCGACCCCGCGCGGGTTGCCGCTGACGCCCACCACCAGCACGCGACTGGCGCCCAGGTGCAGGGCCGGGCTGATCGGTGCCGATTGGCGTACCGCGCCGTCGCCGAAATATTCTTCGCCGATTTTCACTGGCGCAAACAGCAACGGAATCGCCGAACTGGCCAGCAAGTGTTCGACGCTCAATTGGGTCGGCACGCCGATTCGCCGATGGCGCAACCAGGACTCGATGGTGCCGCCGCCCTGATAGAACGTGACGGCCTGACCGGACTCATAGCCAAACGCCGTGACCGCCACCGCCTTCAATTGCTGTTGCGCGATGGCCTCGGCAATCCCGGGCATGTGCAGTTTGTCGTGGAGTAAACCGCGCAGCGGCGAGCTGTTGAGCAGGGCCACTGGCACCTGAGCGCCAATCCCCAGCAAACTGTGACTGACAAACCGGGTGGCTTGATGGATCACCCCCGGCCAGTCGCTGCGCAATACCAGATGGCTGCGAAAACCTTGCCAGAAAGCGGTCAGGCGCTGAATCGCGTCGCGAAAGTCCATTGCCCCACTGGCAAGACTGACCGCGTTGATCGCGCCGGCCGAGGTGCCGACAATCACCGGAAACGGATTCGCCGCCCCCACCGGCAGCAGCTCGGCAATCGCCGCCAGCACGCCCACCTGATAAGCCGCTCGAGCCCCGCCGCCGGAAAGTATCAACCCTGTAACCGGTTCAGCAGAACTCATCGCAACACTCCATGGTGCTTAAAGGGATCGGTGACTCAACCGCGTTTGGCGTACAGCTTCGGTTCGCCCGGTGGACGACTCTTGAAGCGGCGATGTGCCCAGAGGTATTGCTCCGGACATTCACGCAACGCGCTTTCGACCCACTGGTTGATCCGAATACAGTCAGCCTCTTCCGTCTCGCCGGGAAAGCCCTCGAGCGGCGCATGAATCACCAACCGATAACCACTGCCGTCAGCCAGGCGTTGCTGAGTGAACGGCACCACCAGCGCCTTGCCCAGCCGCGCGAACTTGCTGGTGGCAGTGACGGTCGCCGCCTGAATCCCGAACAATGGCACGAAGATACTTTGCTTGGCGCCATAGTCCTGATCCGGTGCGTACCAGATCGCCCGGCCTGCCCGCAGCAGTTTGAGCATGCCACGCACGTCGTCGCGCTCCACCGCCAGCGAGTCGAGGTTGTGCCGCTCGCGGCCACGACGCTGGATGTAGTCGAACAGCGGATTCTTGTGTTCGCGGTACATCCCATCGATGGTGTGCTGCTGACCGAGCAGCGCCGCGCCGATCTCAAGCGTAGTGAAATGCACGGCCATCAGAATCACGCCCTTGCCGTCGCGTTGGGCCTGCTTCAAATGCTCCAGGCCTTCGACATGGGCCAGTTTCGCCAGACGCTTGCGCGACCACCACCAGCTCATGGCCATCTCGAAGAAGGCGATGCCGGTGGAGGCGAAGTTTTCCTTGAGCAGGCGCTTGCGTTCGGCAGCGGACTTTTCAGGGAAACACAGCTCAAGATTGCGCTTGGCAATGCGCCGTCGGTCGCCGGCCACCCGATACATTAATGCGCCCAAGACGCGACCGACCGACAGCAATGCCGGATATGGCAACTGCACAATCAGCCACAACAGCCCCAAGCCACACCACAGCGGCCAGAAACGTGGAGAAAGAAATGCTGTTCGAAAACGCGGGCGATCCATTAAAGGTTCCGTCAAGACAGTGGCCGCGCATTCTACATCGTTCGACCCGGCTTGCGGCCCGCGGGCGTTATCGTTATAAGTCTCGGCACTTTTAGTGACAAGTCGTTGTATGCCGACCATGAGCCAAACCGAACCGCTAGACCAAGATCCCGTGTTCCAGTTGAAGGGCAGCATGCTCGCCATTACGGTGCTGGAACTGGCCCGTAACGACCTTGAGAATCTTGATCGACAACTGGCCGCCAAAGTCGCCCAGGCGCCCAACTTCTTCAGCAACGCGCCGTTGGTACTGGCCCTGGACAAACTTCCGGCCAGCGAAGGCTCGGTCGATCTGCCTGGGTTGATGCGCATCTGCCGCCAGCATGGCCTGCGCACCCTGGCGATCCGTGCCAGCCGCATTGAAGACATTGCCGCCGCCATCGCGGTCGATCTGCCGGTGCTGCCGCCGTCCGGCGCCCGTGAGCGACCGCTCGACCCGCACGAAGGCACTGTTGCAAAAAAACCGGAAAAACCACCGGAACCGACCATCAAACCGACCAAAATCATCACTTCGCCAGTACGCGGTGGCCAGCAGATTTATGCCCAGGGTTGCGACTTGGTGGTGATTTCGTCGGTAAGCCCGGGGGCGGAACTTCTCGCCGATGGGAACATCCATGTATACGGCGCGATGCGCGGTCGTGTCTTGGCCGGCGTCAAAGGTGACACGAAAGCCAGGATTTTCTGTCAGCAAATGACCGCTGAACTGGTCTCCATCGCCGGCCACTACAAGGTTTCCGAGGATTTGCGTCGTGATCCATTGTGGGGCGCGGGCGTACAAGTCAGCCTGTCGGGCGACGTGTTGAACATCATTCGGCTTTAACGGATACTGCCGCATTTTCCAAGCATCTCTAAAACGTAGCGAAAACGGCTCAAACGAAGTAGGAAAAAGGCTAAAAGCAGTGTTTACCGGGGGTAAGCGCCGCTCAGAACCGGATTCCAGCCAAGGCTGTCCGACTGCAGTAGTTTTTCAAGAGATGTTTTTCAGGGGCTAAACGTCCTTTTTCCTTAGGGGTAAAACACCTTGGCCAAGATTCTCGTGGTTACATCCGGCAAGGGTGGTGTGGGTAAGACCACCACCAGCGCCGCTATCGGTACCGGCCTCGCTCTGCGTGGTCACAAAACAGTTATCGTCGACTTCGACGTCGGCTTGCGTAACCTCGACCTGATCATGGGTTGCGAGCGCCGCGTGGTGTATGACTTCGTCAACGTGGTAAACGGCGAAGCCAACCTGCAACAGGCGCTGATCAAAGACAAGCGTCTGGAAAACCTCTACGTACTGGCCGCCAGTCAGACCCGCGACAAAGACGCGCTGACTGTCGAAGGCGTCGAAAAGGTCCTGATGCAGCTCAAGGAAGACTTCGAATTCGTGGTCTGCGACTCCCCGGCGGGTATCGAGAAAGGCGCCCACCTGGCCATGTACTTCGCTGACGAAGCGATTGTAGTGACCAACCCGGAAGTCTCCTCCGTACGTGACTCGGACCGCATGCTGGGCCTGCTGGCCAGCAAATCCCGTCGCGCCGAAAACGGCGAAGACCCGATCAAGGAACACTTGCTGCTGACTCGCTACAACCCAACACGCGTGAGCAACGGCGAAATGCTCGGCGTCGAAGACGTCAAGGACATCCTCGCAGTAACCCTGCTAGGCGTGATTCCAGAATCGCAAGCCGTCCTCAAAGCCTCCAACCAGGGCGTGCCGGTAATTCTCGACGACCAAAGCGACGCCGGTCAGGCGTACAGCGATGCGGTTGATCGTCTGCTGGGTAAAACCGTGGACCATCGTTTCCTCGATGTCGAGAAGAAGGGATTCTTCGAGCGACTTTTTGGAGGTAGGTAATGAACCTTTTTGACTTCTTTCGTGCCAACAAAAAGCCTAATACCGCCTCGGTAGCGAAAGAGCGTCTACAGATCATCGTGGCGCATGAACGCGGCCAGCGCAGTACGCCGGATTACCTGCCAGCCTTGCAGAAGGAACTGGTGGAAGTGATCCGCAAGTACGTCAATATCGGGTCCGATGACGTGCACGTCGCTCTGGAAAACCAGGGCAGCTGCTCGATCCTGGAACTCAATATCACCCTGCCAGATCGCTGAGTCGATCCGGCGGGAGCCACGGCGGCTCAGGCCCTCCAGGCTTTTGTAGGAGCTGCCGCAGGCTGCGATCTTTTGATCTTGTTTAAAAGCAAAATCAAAAGATCGCAGCCTGCGGCAGCTCCTACAGGGGCCGATGAAGGGCCTGAGCCGCCGTTGGCGTTTGTTACGAGGCTGTTTTAATGCCGTTGTCCAACATCCGCATCATCCATCAGGACGCCGCCGTACTCGTGGTGGACAAGCCGACCCTGTTGCTCTCCGTCCCTGGCCGGGCTGATGACAACAAGGACTGCCTGATTACGCGCCTGCAAGAAAACGGCTACCCGGAAGCACGAATTGTTCATCGGCTGGACTGGGAAACTTCCGGCATCATTCTGTTGGCCCGTGACCCGGACACTCATCGCGAGCTGTCTCGGCAATTTCACGACCGCGAAACCGAAAAGGCCTACACCGCCCTGTGCTGGGGACAACCGGAACTGGACAGCGGCAGCATCGATCTGCCCCTGCGCTACGACCCGCCGACCAAGCCACGCCACGTGGTGGACCACGAGTTCGGCAAGCATGCCTTGACCTTCTGGCGTGTGCTGGAGCGTTGTGGCGACTGGTGCCGCGTCGAGCTGACGCCGATCACCGGCCGCTCTCACCAGTTGCGCGTGCACATGCTGTCGATAGGTCACCCGCTGTTGGGTGACGGGCTTTACGCCCATGAGCAAGCACTCGCTGCCTGGCCACGTCTGTGCCTGCACGCGAGCATGCTGAGTTTTACTCACCCGCAAAGCGGCGAACGCTTGCGATTCGAGTGCCCTGCGCCCTTCTGAGTAACACGCCGGACAAACATAACGCCCTTCCGTCGAAGGGCGTTTTTATTTGCTATTTGCTAACACAAAACGCCGTTAAGATAACGTGAAGAAATTGTTATGGTTTTGTAAAAAATCGTGAAATGACAGCACTTAGATATCAGGCAGGACGCCCTTGTGTTCAGCAGTAAGACACTTCAACGCGACTACCCCTTCACTTTCAGCCTGTTCAACACCACGCTGCACTTGAGCGAGCCGCCTTGCGTCGAAACACAACGTGCGCTTGAACAGCTGATTAACAAACGCCGCGCTCGCAAACTCTCACGGGCAAGCGCACCACTGGTATCCGGCGATACACCGCTGTTTGCCAAGGTCCAGCCGCTGGACTCCTTCAAGGCCAAAGTCCGGGTAACCCTGGGCAAGCCGCAGCGCAATGGCCGATTCGACTGGCCACTGGAAGAGCTGATCAATACCCATGAAGCCCAACGCCGCGGGGTGCAAATGCCCCCGCTGCAAGGCTTCGGTTATACCCGTGATCGAATGGGCCTGACCCTGGAGTATTTCTTACTCACGCGCCTGCTCGACGACCATGTCAACGGCGTGCAGTGGCTCAGCCAACACCCGGAACACGTCGAAGCCTTCATTCTCGATGCGTTCGAATTGCTGCATTCCTTGGCCCTGAAGAACATCACGCACATGGACTTCTGGGCCGGCAACATCATGATTCCCGAAACACGCAAACCTCTCAAAGCCATCGATTTTGAAAACTGCTTTTCCGGCATGACTGCTCATTCCAGCGAAACCCTGGGTTTCCAGTTGGGATTCTTTTATCGCCGGGATATCTACAAGTTCATCACCGAAGCCGACTATGACCGCCTGGTGGATGAATACGTCAGACAGCAACCCGACTTCTCGCGGGAAAAATTCAACCCGGTATACCTCGCGAGCAAACATGAACACGTTGGCCGCAAACAGCGTCGCGAAGTGTTCCTCTGCGGCGAACTGATCACCGGCTGACTTTCCAGTAGTCGTTACACACCGGATGGCATTGTGTCTGCAATGCCGTGGGCCAATACGCTAAACTGGCGCCACTGCTGTCTGGAGCTTCTTATGCGCGAAGAGTTGAACCAAGGCCTGATCGACTTCCTCAAGGCCTCCCCTACCCCTTTCCATGCCACCGCCAGCCTTGTTCAGCGTCTGGAAGCGGCCGGCTTTATGCGCCTCGATGAGCGCGAGCCATGGACCACCGAAGCCAATGGTCGTTACTACGTCACCCGTAACGACTCTTCGATCGTCGCGTTCAAAATGGGCCGTCATTCGCCCCTGCACGGTGGCATCCGCCTGGTCGGTGCGCACACCGATAGCCCGTGCCTGCGGGTCAAACCCCAACCGGAACTGCAACGCCAGGGCTTCTGGCAACTGGGCGTCGAAGTGTATGGCGGTGCGCTGCTGGCGCCGTGGTTCGACCGCGATCTGTCTCTGGCCGGCCGCGTGACGTTCCGCCGTGATGGCAAGGTCGAGAGCCAGTTGATCGACTTCAAGGCACCGATTGCGATCATTCCGAACCTGGCCATTCACCTCAACCGCGAAGCCAACATGGGCTGGGCGATCAATGCCCAGACCGAACTGCCGCCGATCCTCGCGCAATTCGCCGGTGACGAACGCGTGGACTTCCGCGCCGTGCTCACCGATCAACTCGCCCGCGAACATGGCCTGAACGCCGACGTGGTGCTCGATTACGAGTTGAGCTTCTACGACACCCAAAGCGCTGCGGTCATTGGCCTGCATGGTGATTTCATTGCGGGTGCGCGCCTCGATAACTTGCTGTCGTGCTACGCCGGCCTGCAAGCTTTGCTGACGACCGAAACCGACGAAACCTGCGTGCTGGTCTGCAACGATCATGAAGAAGTCGGCTCCTGCTCGGCCTGTGGCGCCGACGGTCCAATGCTTGAGCAAACCCTGCGCCGTCTGTTGCCCGAAGGGGATGAATTCGTACGGACCATTCAGAAATCCCTGCTGGTCTCGGCCGATAACGCCCACGGCGTGCACCCGAACTATGCGGACAAGCACGACGCCAACCACGGCCCGAAACTCAACGCCGGCCCGGTGATCAAGGTCAACAGCAACCAGCGCTACGCCACCAACAGCGAAACCGCCGGCTTCTTCCGCCATTTGTGCATGGCCGAAGAAGTACCGGTGCAGAGCTTCGTGGTGCGCAGCGACATGGGCTGCGGTTCGACCATCGGCCCGATCACCGCCAGCCACCTGGGCGTGCGCACCGTGGACATCGGTTTGCCGACGTTCGCGATGCACTCGATCCGCGAGCTGTGCGGCAGCCATGACCTGGCGCACCTGGTCAAAGTGCTGAGCGCGTTCTACGCCTGCCGCGAATTGCCGTAGCCCTCAAAGATCAACTCCTACAGGGTGAACGCGATCCCCTGTAGGAGCTGCCGCAGGCTGCGATCTTTTGATCTTGATTTTCAGCACATTTGAAGCAGCCAAGATCAAAAGATCGCAGCCTGCGGCAGCTCCTACACACATCACCTCCGCTCGTCCGAAAGCCGCCTAGACTTGCAATACCCCTCTCCGACAAGGCTGTCACCATGATCTCGATGTCTTCGTTCCACTCCATGCTGATCCCGATTCTTTCCGGGATGATCATGCTGGCCATCGGCTTCAACTTTCGCGACAAGAACGTTGGTGTGTTCGCGATGTGGGTCGGCATGCTGATGATCCTCGCCACCGTGATCTACAAGATCCTCGCCAAACTCAACGAATAAATCCTCGCGCCTGGCTCGCATTGATTTTGACGGGCTCGTACACTCGGCCGATTCGTTCATCCGAGGTTGACCGTGTTCGCTCGTCTTTTTGCCCTGCCGTGTTTGTTCCTTGTCTGCCTGATGACACTGCTGCCGATGGCACCTGCCCAGGCGGTCAGTTTGCCGGGGCTGCTCAATGGCTCGGCAAAAACCCAGCCGCAAGCACAAGAGCCGCTGGGGCAATCGCTGGACGAAGTCATCAAGTCTCTGGAAAACGATCAGCAGCGCACCCAGCTACTGACGGACCTGAAAAAACTGCGCGACGTCACCCAAAAGGCTCAGCCAACCACCGAAGAAGGCGTGCTGGGCCTGATCGGCGGCACCCTGGCCGGTTTCGAAAAGCAATTTTCCGGCGCCGATAGCCCTCTCAATCGCTGGTCCGAAGAGGTCGATCTGGCCAAGGATGAACTGGCGGCGCTGATGCTGCCGGCCAATGAATGGCTGCCGATCATCTTCGCGTTCGCTGTGATCCTGATGGTCTGGAGCCTGCTGGCCGCCGCCCTGATCTGGCTCGGCCACCGGGTGCGCATGCGCTTTGGCCTGACCGAAGAATTACCGCAACACCCCAAGGCGCTGGACATGCTGCGCTTCGCCTTGCGCAAACTCGGGCCGTGGTTGATTGCCTTGGTCATGACGGTTTACATGACCTACGCCCTGCCTTCGTCATTGGGCAAAAGCCTGGCCATGGTGCTGGCCTATGCGCTGGTGGTCGGCACCTGTTTCTCGGCGATCTGCGTGATCGCGTTTTCCGTGCTGGATGGCCCGCATCGCCACCGCGCCTTGTTCATTCTGCGGCATCAGGCTTTCCGCCCGTTGTGGCTGATCGGCAGTTTCGCCGCCTTCGGTGAAGCCCTGAGCGACCCCCGTCTGGTTGAAAGTCTCGGCAGTCACTTGGCCCATACAGCAGCGACGTTCGCCAATGTGCTCGCGGCGATCGCCACTGGTTATTTCGTTCTGCGTTTCCGTCGGCCCATCGCGCACTTGATCCGCAACCAACCGCTGTCCCGGCGCCTGACTCGCCGGGCCTTGAGCGACACGATCGAAATCCTCGGCACCTTTTGGTATCTGCCAGCGCTGGTGCTGGTGGGCATCTCGCTGTTCGCCACCTTCGTCTCTGCCGGTGACACCAGCACGGCCTTGCGTCAATCACTGATCTGCACCGTGCTGCTGGTGTTGTGCATGGTCATCAATGGGTTGGTGCGCCGCCATTCACTGAAACCGCAACGCAGCGTGAAACGCCACGCGCTGTATTCGGATCGCCTGAAAAGCTTTTTCTACACCCTCGCCCATCTGCTGGTGTGGCTGGCATTCATCGAGCTCGGCCTGCGGGTCTGGGGCATGTCGCTGATCCGCTTCACCGAAGGCGAAGGCCATGAAGTCAGCGTCAAACTGTTCAGCCTCGGTGGCACGCTGATTTTTGCCTGGCTGATCTGGATCCTCAGCGACACCGCCGTGCATCACGCCCTCACCCGCTCGCGCAAAGGCCAGGCCAATGCCCGCGCGCAGACGATGATGCCGCTGATCCGCAACGTACTGTTCGTGGCGATTTTCATCATTGCGCTGATCGTCGCCCTGGCGAACATGGGCATGAACGTCACGCCGTTGCTGGCCGGTGCCGGCGTAATCGGTCTGGCCATCGGTTTCGGCGCGCAGTCACTGGTGGCTGACCTGATCACCGGGCTGTTCATCATCATCGAAGACTCCCTGGCCATCGACGACTACGTGGACGTCGGCGGCCACCTGGGCACGGTCGAAGGCCTGACCATCCGCACCGTACGCCTGCGGGACATCGACGGCATCGTCCACACCATTCCGTTCAGCGAAATCAAAAGTATCAAGAACTACTCCCGGGAATTCGGCTACGCGATCTTCCGGGTGGCGGTGCCCTCCAACATGGACATCGACGAGGCGATCAAACTGATGCGCGAAGTCGGCCAGAAAATGCGCACCGACCCGCTGCAACGGCGAAACATCTGGTCGCCGCTGGAGATTCAGGGGGTAGAAAGTTTCGAGTCCGGCAACGCGATTCTTCGCGCACGCTTCAAGACTGCGCCGATCAAACAGTGGGAAGTTTCCCGGGCGTTCAACCTGTCGCTCAAGCGGCATCTGGATGAAGCCGGGCTGGATCTGGCGACGCCGCGCATGAGTGTGCACGTCGCCAAGGAATAGAACTCAAACCACATCCACCCCGACATGAATCGCATCATGTCGCCAAAATTCCAGGTCACAATCGATCAACCGCTGGTGGTGATCGTAATTGACCCGGGCAATCCGCAACCCCGGGCTGCCCACCGACACGCGCAAAGCCGCCGCTGCGTCCACCGACAACGCCGTCGGCACAATCTCGAAGCGCACCCGCCCGTAATGCAAGTCGTAATGCCGGGCATAGAGTTCGGTCATCGACTGATTCAGATCGAAGTCCAGAATCCCCGGGAAATACTGCGGGTTCAGGTAGTGCTCCACATACAACACCAATCTCCCGTCAATCCGTCGCGAGCGGCAGATCTGGATCACGCTCGACAGCGCCGGCAACTGCAACCAGGCACACACCGCCGCCGACGCAGGCTGCAAGCGCGCCGAAATTACCTCGGTGGACGGCACCCGCCCTTGGGCACTGACCATCGCGTGAAAGTGGCTGCGCTGCATCAGGTTATAAGCCAGTCGCGGTGGTGACACGAACCAGCCGCGTCGCTCCTCGCGATAAATCTGGCCCTGGGCCTCCAGCTGCAATAAAGCCTCACGCACGGTGATCCGCGTGGTACCGAACAACTCACTGAGCTTGCGCTCTGCCGGCAACTTGCTCCCGGGCGCCAACAGGCCGTGGTCGAGCTGTTCCTGCAGAACCTGCCCGATGGCTGTCACCGCTTTGGTGGTCTCGATGCGCATCAACGTTACCTATCTGGACTAGACCAGCACTGATTCAGGGCGGAACCGTGATTCAAATCGGTTCCTTCAACTGCCTGCAAGCCTAGGCACTGCACATGACTGACAGATGACAAAGCCGCCGAACGGTTGCGCCAGACACCTGCAATTTTATGGCCAAGTCCCTTTCATATCAGCTCTTTAGCGATGGTCTACGCTTATCTCGCACCCCGCGTATCCGAGCGCAGAAAATTCAGGCCGACCGGTCGTCGACATCAAAATGTCATCCAACCCGCCTAAATTGGCTCAGGTATTGCTGACCTAGACCAACACAACCGCAATCGCAGCGTTGAAAACGCCCAAAGGAGCTTCGGATGAAACAGTTTTTCCTGGCATCACTGTTAGGCTCGACCATTGCCCTGTGCACCTCCGCCATGGCGGCGGATGATCTGAAAACCCTGGAAGCCGCTGCGAAAGCGGAAGGCGCAGTCAACAGCGTCGGCATGCCCGATGACTGGGCCAACTGGAAAGGCACCTGGGAAGACCTGGCCAAGAAATATGGCCTGAAACACATCGACACCGACATGAGCTCGGCCCAGGAAATCGCCAAGTTCGCCGCCGAAAAAGACAACGCCAGCGCCGATATCGGTGACGTCGGTGCCGCCTTCGGTCCGATCGCGGTCAAGCAGGGCGTGGTGCAACCTTATAAGCCAACTACTTGGGAACAGATTCCGGATTGGGCCAAGGACAAGGACGGTAACTGGGCGCTGGCCTACACCGGCACCATCGCGTTTATCGTCAACAAAAAACTGCTGCACGGTTCTGAAGCACCGACCAAATGGGCCGACCTCAAGACTGGCAAGTACAAAGTTTCCATCGGTGATGTAAGCACCGCCGCACAAGCTGCCAACGGCGTACTGGCCGCCGCCCTCGCCAACGGTGGTGACGAGAAAAACATTCAGCCAGCCCTGTTGCTGTTCGCTGACATCGCCAAGCAAGGCCGCCTGTCCATGGCCAACCCGACGATTGCCACGATGGAAAAGGGTGAAATCGAAGTCGGCGTGGTCTGGGACTTCAACGGTCTGAGTTACAAGGCCAAGATGGCGAATCCGGATGACTACGTCGTGCTGATTCCATCCGACGGCTCGGTGATTTCCGGTTACACCACCATCATCAACAAATACGCGAAGAACCCGAACGCCGCCAAGCTGACCCGCGAATACATCTTCAGCGATGCCGGCCAAATCAACCTGGCGAAAGGCAACGCCCGCCCGATCCGCGCCGAGCACATCAAACTGCCGGAAGACGTGAAGGCCAAACTGCTGCCAAATGAGCAGTACAAAAAGGTCACGCCAATCAAAGACGCCGATGCATGGGAAAAGACCTCCAAGTCGCTGCCGCAGAAGTGGCAGGAAGAAGTCATCATCAACATGCCGTAACACCGTAGATCCCCATTCGGGGATCTGATGGAGATTCATTGTAGGAGCGAGGCTTGCCCGCGAAGAGGGACTGACATTCAACATTGATGTTGGCTGACAGTCCGCCTTCGCGAGCAAGCTTCGCTCCTACAGGCTTGACGATATTCACTGTTTTTGCGGAGTCCCAGCCCTATGAAGCACAACGTCATCCTTGTCGTGCTCGACGGCCTCAATTACGAAGTCGCGCGCCACGCCATGGGGCATCTGCAGGCTTACGTTGGCGCAGGACGCGCGGCACTCTACAAGTTGGAGTGCGAACTGCCGGCCCTGTCCCGACCACTTTACGAATGCATCCTGACCGGCGTTACGCCGATCGTCAGCGGTATCGTTCACAACAACGTCTCGCGCCTGTCCAACCAGCGCAGCATCTACCATTACGCCACCGACGCAGGCCTGAAAACCGCGGCCGCGGCCTATCACTGGGTCAGCGAGTTGTATAACCGTTCGCCATTCGTGGCCGCCCGGGATCGTCACACCGACGACCCCAAACTGCCGATCCAGCACGGTCACTTCTACTGGAACGACCACTACCCGGACTCGCACCTGTTCGCCGATGCGGAAAACTTGCGCCTGCGCCACGCGCCGAACTTTTTATTGGTCCACCCCATGAACATCGACGACGCCGGGCACAAGCACGGCCTCGACACCTCGCAGTACCGCAACAGCGCTCGCTCAGCCGACATCATCCTTGCCGATTACCTGCAAGGCTGGCTCGACGCCGATTACCAGGTGCTGGTGACGGCCGACCACGGCATGAACAACGACCGCTCGCACAACGGCCTCCTGCCCGAAGAACGCGAAGTGCCACTGTTCGTCCTCGGCGATGCCTTCAGCTTCAACCAAAACGCCGCACCGAAACAAACCGAAATCTGCGGCACCGTCTGCGAACTGTTGGGCGTGCCCCACGACAAACCTGTGTGCCGGGAGCTGCTCAAGTGAACGCCATGACCCGCGGTAAATGGCTCGCCGTTCTGTGCCTGGTGCCCTTTGCGATTTTCTTCTTCGTGTTCCAGATCGCCCCGCTGCTCTGGATAATGATCAACAGCCTGGAATCGGAAGAGTTCGGCTGGGGCCTTGCCAACTTCAGCAAAATCTTCAACTCAAAGTTCTATTTGCAGGCGATCCAGTACAGCCTCGAGATCAGTTTCTGGTCCAGCGTGTTCGGCATCATCATCGCCATACTCGGCGCCTACTCCCTGCGCCGGGTCGACTCGAAACTGCGCAACTTCGTCAACGCCTTCGCCAACATGACCAGCAACTTCTCCGGCGTACCCCTGGCCTTCGCGTTCATCATTTTGCTGGGGTTCAACGGCAGCATTACCATCATGCTCAAACAAGCCGGGATCATTCAGGACTTCAACCTGTACTCGAAAACCGGGCTGATCATTCTCTACACCTACTTCCAGATTCCCCTGGGCGTGCTGCTGCTCTACCCGGCCTTCGACGCCTTGCGCGAAGACTGGCGTGAATCCGCCGAATTGCTCGGCGCCAATGGCTGGCAGTTCTGGCGGCATATCGGTTTGCCGGTGTTGACCCCGGCGCTGCTCGGCACCTTTGTAATCCTGCTGGCCAACGCCCTCGGCGCGTATGCCACGGTCTACGCCCTGACCACCGGCAACTTCAACGTGTTGCCGATCCGCATCGCGGCGATGGTCTCCGGTGACATTTCCCTCGACCCGAACATGGCCAGCGCCTTGGCCGTGGTGCTGGTGGCGTTGATGACCGTTGTGACCATCGTGCATCAGTTGCTGTTGAAGAGGAGCTACCATGTCTCGCGCTGAATTGGGGCCTGTCGGTGTCTATCACCGCGTCGTGGTGTATTTGCTGTTTGCCATTCTGTTGTTGCCGCTGATCGGAACGCTGATCTACTCGATCTCCAGCAGTTGGTCCGCGACGATCATGCCCAGCGGTTTTACCTTCAAGTGGTACATCCAGCTGTGGAGTGATCCGCGCTTTCTCAACGCATTCGGTCAATCGTTACTGGTCTGCGTCGGCTCGCTGATTCTGTCGGTGGTGCTGATTCTGCCGCTGCTGTTCGTGGTGCATTACCACTTCCCGAAACTCGACGCATTGATGAACATTCTGATCCTGCTGCCCTTCGCGGTGCCGCCGGTGGTGTCGTCGGTGGGGTTGCTGCAGCTCTACGGTTCGGGGCCGTTCGCGATGGTCGGTACGCCGTGGATTCTGATCGGCTGCTATTTCACCGTGGCGCTGCCGTTCATGTACCGGGCGATTACCAATAACCTGCAAGCGATCAACCTGCGCGACCTGATGGACGCCGCGCAACTGCTCGGCGCCAGCACTTGGCAAGCGGCATTCCTGGTGGTGCTGCCGAACCTGCGCAAAGGTCTGATGGTGGCGTTGCTGCTGTCGTTCTCGTTCCTGTTCGGTGAGTTCGTGTTCGCCAACATCCTCGTCGGCACCCGCTACGAAACTCTGCAGGTCTACCTCAACAATATGCGTAACAGCAGCGGCCACTTCACCAGTGCAGTGGTGATCTCCTACTTCTTCTTTGTGCTGGTTCTGACCTGGGCTGCCAATATCTTGAACAAGGACAAAAGCGAATGAGCTATGTGAGCGTCCAACACCTGCAAAAAAGCTACTCTCAAATAGGGCAGTCTGGCACCACGGTATTCAGCGACATCAACTGCGAAATCAAGAAAGGCGAATTCGTCACCCTTCTCGGCCCGTCCGGTTGCGGCAAGTCCACCCTGCTGCGTTGCATCGCCGGCCTGACCTCGGTGGATGGCGGCAAGATCCTGCTGGAAGGTCAGGACCTCGTTCCGCTGAGCCCGCAAAAACGCGGGATCGGCATGGTGTTCCAGAGTTATGCGCTGTTCCCGAACATGACCGTGGAGCAGAACGTCGCCTTCGGCTTGCGCATGCAGAAGGTCAACGCCGACGACAGCCACAAGCGCGTCGACGAAGTGCTGGCACTGGTGGAGCTCAAGGACTTCGCCGCCCGCTACCCACATCAATTGTCCGGTGGCCAATGCCAGCGTGTCGCCCTGGCCCGCTCGCTGGTGACCCGGCCTCGGTTGTTGTTGCTGGATGAACCGCTATCGGCGTTGGACGCGCGGATTCGCAAGCACCTGCGCGAACAGATCCGTCAGATCCAGCGCGAACTGGGCCTGACCACGATCTTTGTCACTCACGATCAGGAAGAAGCCCTGACCATGTCTGATCGAATCTTCCTGATGAACGAGGGAAAGATCGTACAGAGTGGCGATGCCGAAACCCTTTACACCGCGCCAGTCGATGTTTTTGCCGCAGGCTTCATCGGCAACTACAACCTGCTGGACGCCGACAGCGCGACGAAACTGTTGCAACGACCGATCACCCATCGCCTCGCCATTCGCCCGGAAGCCATCGAGCTAAGCCTCAACGGCGAGCTCGACGCTCAGATTCGCAGCCACAGCCTGTTGGGCAACGTGATTCGCTATCGGGTCGAAGCCCGGGGCGTGGAATTGGTGGTGGATGTGCTGAACCGTTCGGCGGCCGACCTGCATCCCGATGGTCAGCGCCTGGCGCTTTCCATCGATCCGACGGCCCTGTGTGAGGTAGCCTGATGACTCTGCTGATGTTGAAGAGAGAACTGCACTGATGGCCCTGGCAATTTTTGATCTGGACGAAACCCTGATCCACGGCGACTGCGCCACCCTCTGGAGCGAGCAAATGGGCCGCCTGGGCTGGGTCGATCCCGAGTCGTTCATGCGTCAGAACAACGAACTGATGGACGCTTACAGCCACGGCAAGTTGCGCATGGAAGAGTACATGGACTTCAGCCTGGAACCGATGATCGGTCGCACACCGGAGGAGGTCGAGCACTTGGTGGGGCCTTGGGTGGAAGATTTTATCGAACCGATCATCTTCAGCGACGCCACCAAAGCCATTGCCGCCCACCGCAAGGCCGGCGACCGGATTCTGGTGATCTCGGCCTCAGGCACGCATTTGGTCAAGCCGATTGCCGACCGTTTGGGCATCGACGAGATTCTCGGCATCGAACTGGAAGTGGCGCACGGGGTGTACAGCGGCAATACCCTTGGCACGTTGACCTACCGCGAGGGCAAGATCACCCGGTTGCTGGAATGGCTGGATGCCGAAGAGGAAAATCTGGAAGGCGCGAGTTTTTATTCCGACTCTCGCAACGATTTGCCGCTGCTGCTGAAGGTGGATTTCCCGCATGTGGTGAACCCCGATCCGGTCCTGCTTGAGCATGCCGAAAAGGCCGGTTGGCCGATCCATATCTGGAAGTAATCCAAATCCTGTGGGAGCGGGCTTGCCCGCGATTCAGGCGACGCGGTGTGTCTTTCATACCGCGTCATCGTTCATCGCGGGCAAGCCACGCTCCCACAGGTGAGTGTCAAACCAGGCTGTCGTCGATCACCAATACCAGTTTGCCGGACACCTTATTAGTCGCCAGTTCCGCAAACGCCGCTTCGGCATCCTTGATCGCAAATGTCCTGGCCAGTTGCGGGCTCAAACGCCCTTCGGCAAACAGTGGCCAGACATGCTGGCTGAGATCACTGAACAAATCGGCCTTGAACTGCTCGTCGCGATTGCGCAGGGTCGACCCCAGCAGTTGCACCCGCTTGGCCAATACCTGCGCCAGATCCAGCTGCGCCTCACGACCGCCCATCAAGCCAATCAGCACCCATCGACCATCGCGAGCCAGCAGCTTGAGGTTCAACGCCGCATAGTTGCCACCCACCGGGTCGAGGATCACGTCGAACGGCGCAAGATCATTCAAGCTGTCCAGATCGCCATTGCGCACTACGCCACCCTGTGCGCCCAACGTTTCGCAGTAAGCCAGACGCTCGGCGGAACCGACGCTGACCCAGCACGGGTTACCAAACGCCTTGCACAGCTGAATGGCAGCTGAACCGATTCCACTGGCTCCGGCGTGCAGGAGAACTTTCTCACCCGGTTTGAGCGCAGCCAGTTGAAACAAATTCAGCCAAACGGTCGCATACACTTCCGGCAATGCTGCCGCCTCGGCCAGGGACAAACCTTCGGGAACTGGCAACACATGCCGTCCGTCGACAACTACCTCTTCGGCCATCCCGCCCCCGGCCAGCAAGGCGCAAACCCGATCGCCGACCTGCCAGGAAGAGCCCGGGCCGACCTCGCTGATCACCCCCGAACACTCAAGACCCAGTACTTGACTGGCCCCCGGCGGTGGCGGATATAGCCCCGCCTTCTGTAACAAATCGGCGCGATTGAGTCCTGCTGCCGCCACCCGGATGCGAACTTGTCCTACATCGCACGTAGGACTCGGCTCTTCAACCCACTCCACTCGCCCCTCAACGCCTTGCAATGCTTTCACAGTGCCTCCATAGTGAGTCTGGACTGAGCCCGAAGCTGTAGCGCCGGGCTTTTTGCATTATGCGACCGGTCCTTGTGGATCCGGCGACTTCAAAGACGGCCTAATATGCGTTATCAATTGTCACCGCGTCGAATCAGCATGAAGCATCTGCTCCCCAGCACCGCCCTCGCTCTTGTCCTTGGTCTCGGTCTTTTGCCGATGTCGAGCAATTCGTTCGCAGCCAACAGCTGGGACAAGCTTCAGCCCGATCGTGACGAAGTAATCGCCAGTCTGAACGTCGTCGAATTGCTCAAGCGTCACCATTACAGCAAACCACCGCTTGACGATGCACGCTCCGTGATCATCTACGACAGCTATATCAAGCTGCTGGATCCATCGCGCAGCTACTTCATGGCCAGCGATATTGCCGAATTCGACAAATGGAAAACCCAGTTTGACGACTTCCTCAAAAGCGGCGACCTGAACGCCGGGTTCACCATCTACAAGCGCTACCTGGACCGCGTCAAGGCGCGTCTGGACTTTGCCCTTGCCGAGCTGAACAAAGGCGTCGACAAGATCGACTTCACCGCCAAGGAAACCTTGCTGGTCGATCGCAAGGATGCCCCTTGGCTCAAGACCACCGCCGAGCTGGACGACCTGTGGCGCAAACGCGTCAAGGACGAAGTGCTGCGGATGAAGATCTCCGGCAAAGAGTCGAAGCAGATTCAGGAAACCCTGACCAAGCGTTACAAGAATCAGTTGTCGCGTCTGGACCAGACCCGCCCGGAAGACATCTTCCAGGCGTACATCAACACCTTCGCCATGTCCTACGACCCGCACACCAACTATCTGTCGCCGGATAACGCGGAAAACTTCGACATCAACATGAGCCTGTCCCTCGAGGGCATCGGTGCCGTGTTGCAGAGCGATAACGATCAAGTGAAAGTCGTGCGCCTGGTGCCTGCCGGCCCAGCCGACAAGACCAAGCAAGTTGCACCGGCCGACAAGATCATCGGCGTGGCCCAGGGCAACAAAGAAATGGTCGACGTAGTCGGCTGGCGCCTGGACGAAGTGGTCAAACTGATTCGTGGTCCGAAAGGCACCGTGGTGCGCCTGGAAGTGATCCCGGCCAGCAATGCGCCGAACGACCAGACCACCAAGATCGTGCCAATCACCCGCGAAGCGGTGAAGCTCGAAGACCAGGCGGTGAAGAAGTCGGTCCTCAACCTCAAGCAGGATGGCAAGGACTACAAGCTCGGCGTCATCGAGATCCCGGCCTTCTACCTGGATTTCAAGGCTTTCCGTGCCGGCGATCCGGACTACAAGAGCACCACTCGCGACGTCAAGAAGCTACTGACCGAGCTGCAGAAAGACAAAGTCGACGGCGTGGTCATCGACCTGCGCAACAACGGCGGCGGTTCCTTGCAGGAAGCCACCGAGCTGACCAGTCTGTTCATCGACAAAGGTCCGACCGTACTGGTGCGTAACGCCGACGGCCGGGTCGATGTGCTGGAAGATGAAAATCCGGGCGCATTCTACAAAGGCCCGATGGCGTTGCTGGTCAACCGTTTGTCCGCCTCGGCTTCGGAGATCTTCGCCGGCGCCATGCAGGACTACCACCGCGCGCTGATTATCGGCGGCCAGACCTTCGGCAAAGGCACCGTGCAGACCATTCAGCCGCTGAACCATGGCGAACTGAAACTGACCCTGGCCAAGTTCTACCGGGTTTCCGGTCAGAGCACCCAGCATCAGGGCGTGCTGCCGGACATCGATTACCCGTCGATCATCGACACCAAGGAAATCGGCGAAAGCGCCCTGCCGGAAGCCATGCCGTGGGACACTATCCGTGCGGCCATCAAGCCTGCGCTTGACCCGTTCAAGCCGTACATCACGCAGCTCAAGTCCGAGCATGACGTGCGCACGGCCAAGGACGCGGAGTTCGTGTTCATCCGCGACAAACTGGCCCTGGCGCAGAAGTTGATGAGCGAAAAAACCGTCAGCCTCAATGAAGCTGACCGTCGTGCACAACACGCCGATATCGAAGCCAAGCAACTGGCCATGGAAAACATCCGTCGCAAGGCCAAGGGCGAAGAGCCGCTCAAAGAGCTGAAGAAAGAAGACGAGGATGCCATCGCGGCCGAGCAGGACAAGACCAAGCCAGAAGACGATGCTTATCTGAGCGAGACCGGGCGGATTCTGCTGGATTACTTGAAACTCAACACCGCGGTTGCCAAGCACTAAGTTGTTACAAGCAAGATGATGGCAATTTAATGTTGACGCTCCCCTGAGCGTCATCAAACAGTCATCATTCTGTCGTGAAATACAGGACTGGGCGTGCTCTTTAACGAGAGCACGCCCAGTCCTTTTTTTATCGCCAGAGAACGCCATGACCACGACCGAACAGCTGAGTGCCTTGAGCTCAATACTGACTCAAAGCGGTTTGCACAGCCTGTTCCAGCCGATCATTTCCCTCTCCAAACGACGTATCATCGGCTACGAAGCCCTCAGCCGTGGCCCCTCCAACAGTCCGTTGCACTCCCCCATCGCCCTGTTCTCGGTAGCCCGCCAGGCCGGTCGCCTCAGCGAACTGGAGATCGCTTGCCGTCAAAGTGCTTGCCGCCGTTTCAATGAACAGCAACTGCCCGGCAAACTCTTCCTCAATGTGTCCCCGGAATCCCTGCTCGAAGCCGCCCACCAACCCGGGCGCACTCTGCAACTGCTGCAGGATTTCGGCATACCACCGAGCCAGGTGGTGATCGAACTCACCGAACAGACCCCGACCGACGACTTCCAGTTACTGCAAAACGCGCTGCATCACTATCGGGCGATGGGCTTTTCCATTGCGCTGGATGATCTGGGTGCCGGTTATTCGAGCTTGCGGCTCTGGTCTGAATTGCGGCCGGATTACGTCAAGATCGATCGGCACTTTATCGATGGCATTCACCAGGACGCGCTCAAGCGTGAGTTCGTCGGCTCGATCCTGCAGATCGCGAAAGCTTCGCGGGCAAAAGTGATCGCCGAAGGCATCGAATTGCCGGAAGAACTCGCCGTGCTGACCGAAATGGGCATCGATCTGGTCCAGGGTTATCTGCTCTGCCGGCCCCAGGAGCATCCGCCCCGCGATGCCCGAACCTTGATGCCCAAACCAAACAGCGTCGCCGCGATACTGAACGAGGAAGTCAGTGACCTCAGCGCCCTGCTCAACGACCAACCGGCGGTGACCAGCGACACCCCGACCGCCACCGTGCTGGAAGCCTTCCGCCGCCAAGCCAATTTGAACTCCCTGGCGGTGCTCGACGAACAGGGTCAGCCCTGCGGCATCGTCCACCGTCATTCGCTCTCGGACGCCCTGCTCAAACCCTTTGCCACCGACCTGTTCGCCCGCAAGCCCATCAGCCGCTTGATGAGCGACGACTTCCTCGCCGTGGAGCTGAGCCAGTCGCTGCAACAGGTCAGCCGCCTCATCACCAGCCGCGCCCGTCAGCGCATCGAAGAAGACTTCATCATCACCCTCAACGGCGGCTATCTGGGGCTGGGCCGAGTGATCGACGTGCTCAAATTGATTACGGAACTGAAAATCCAGCAAGCCCGCTACGCCAACCCGCTGACCCTGCTACCGGGCAACGTACCGATCCAGCAATGCCTGACACGGCTGCTGCAACAGAAACGGGAATCGGTGATCTGCTACGTGGACATCGACAGCTTCAAACCCTTCAACGACATCTACGGCTACGGTCGCGGGGATGAAGTCCTACTGTGCCTGGCGCAATGCCTGAACGACCGCGTCGACCCGTCCCGCGACTTCGTCGGCCATATCGGCGGCGATGACTTCCTGCTGGTCCTCGGCCCGGAAGACTGGCGCAAACGCCTGAATCAACTGCTGGACGACTTCCACAGCCAATGCCGACGCTTTTACCGCAGCGAACACCTGGAAGCCGGCTGCTTCATCGCCCCCAACCGGCAAGGCGTAAGACAGGAATTTCCGTTGTTGTCCCTGTCCATCGGTGTGGTGCATTTGCATCCACAGGCTTGCGGACAACTCGATGCAAGTCAGTTGGCGGAAATGGCATCGCAGGCCAAGCATCACGCGAAGAATGTGCCGGGGTATAGCGTGCATGTGATTGATAGCCTGGCGGTGCCCGGGATTACTTGACCAGATCAGCCTCGCTCCCACAGGTTTTGTGTCGTACGCAATATTCACAAACGACACAAAACCTGTGGGAGCGAGGCTTGCCCGCGAAGAGGCCCGCTCAGGCACCACAAATTTCCAGGACTAATCCGTCACTAGACAATGCGGTGGCGGCTGTACGCAGGTGTGGAAGACCAGGACGTTAGGCACCCGCGCACTCGAAAGCGCCCCGCGCACAGCCACCATAAAACACAGACGATAAAACACGCCGAGCTGGTGGCGCTTGCTGCGCCTAACGATAGAAGGGCTTCCACGCCCTGTCACTGAATTTGCAGTGACAACCCCAAGACTATCGATGGAGCGCATCGCGCACCAGTTCATGAAAACCGCTACAACTTGAAGGAAATCTCCAATGGATCTGCCCGGCAATAAACACGCGAAACTTTGCGGGGGATCAATCAGGAAAAAAGTCAGGAAAGGATGATGTGGATGTAGGTCGATTCGCTAATGATCACTCCATTAATCAACAAGCAGGCAAAAACGCAAACGTGGCGGGAGGTTTCCCTCACGCCACGTTCGTTTATCAGACACACAATTGTTTAATCTGCAGAACCGCGAGACGCCAATTCTTTCAATTTGAGTTCGGCCAGCGGATGCCCGGCCTTCGCCGCCATTTCCCACCAGCGAGCCGCTTCAGCCGGATCAGGCGCCTTGCTCGGCGTTCCGGTCAGGCTGATCACGCCAACCTGATAGGCCGCCTTGCCATCCCCCGCCAACGCGGCCAGGCGCAGTAATCGCACACCTTCCTCGCGAGCCCCAAGACCGACGCCGCGAAAGGCCAGAATGTGGCCGTAGAAGCTCTGGGCGCCGACATCACCCAGGTTCGCCATGCGGGCGAACTGGCCCTCGAGCCAGCTCCAGCCTCGCGGCTGACGCACGAACCACGACCAGTGAAACAACCGGCGGGCCAGCCAGTAACTGGCCCGCGCCTTGAGTCGTAAAAACACTCAGGCTTCCGCCGACTCGGGGTACTCGTATTCAAACACTCGCACCACTTCCGAGGCATGCCAGGACGCGGCAGCCACGCCATCGGACGGGCCGGAAAAGCGCCCGAGACGCTCGACACATTCGAAGAAGCCGGTGCGCGGCAAGCGGCTGGCGCCCTGGCTGATCACCAACGAGCTGCGCAACGGCTGCTCGGCTCTGGCATCCAGCGCCGCCAGATGTTCAAGGGCTGCGGTCAAGGTTTGCATGGCCGGCGTGGGTAGCTGCAAACGCTCCAGCAACGCCCGATAAGTCAAAAGATGGCGCTGACGACGCGCCTGATCCAGCTCCCCCAACAATCCATCCCAATGTTGACGACTGATGCGTACGCTCACGATTCATCCCTCCATCCTGGCACCGTCAATTCCCAGGCGAGGCTGCGGCGAATAGCAGCGTCAGGTTGACGCTCACCGCTTTCGATCAAGGCGAGATATGACGGGCTGATGCCTACCGTGCGGGCCAGCGCCTCAATGGCGATGCCCTTCCCTTCGCGCAAATTGCGTAGTTGATCCAGACCCGGAAGAATCTGGTCTGGTGCCGCCGCGGGAGGCACTGTGGCGTCACGCGGTGGTTGTTGCTTGATGCCTGCTGCTTTCAGTAGAGCCTGATACTGAGCCCATGGCAGAACCGCATATTCGGGTTCGCCTTCGCGTGTAATTATCTGAATATCCATGACTACCCCGTAGGACAACGACACTGAGCGAGTCGGCGCTTTTCCTTAGAAGTGTAATCCTAACAGCGGCCAAGGTCGCGGGGGGGTATGAATATCTGGAGGATTCTGAATTGGCTCAGTTTTTTTTCGGGCCCTGCAGCTGTAATTGTTCGGGGGTATCAGGCAAGCGTTCGACTACCGCGAGCTTCTCCGGCAGCTGACGCTTGCGCCAGGCGCGGAAGGCGTTGAGCTCGTCATCGAGGACTTTCATCAACCAGGCCAGCACGGCGATGTCGTCGAGCATGCCGAACATCGGGATGAAATCCGGGATTGCATCTACGGGGCTCAGGAAATACATCAGGCCGGCCACCACCGAAAGCAGTGCTTTCGGGCTGATGGCCCGGTATTCGCCACGCCAGTAAGCCAGGCAGAGTGCCTGCAACAGGCGCAGATCGTCTTTGAGCTTACCCAGACGATTACCCTGGCTGGCCCCTTTGCTGGCAACCGCGAACAGCAGGGTCGGCAAACGACCACGGGCGAGCAGGCGTCCGGCCAGAGGCAGGAAACGAGCAAAATTCCAGGGCGTTTTCATTTGTTCCTCCCGCTGAAATGTTATCCACACAAATTGTGGATAACCTTGTGAACAGAGCTGCATTTCACCGCTGAAAGCCCCGTTTCATAAGGGCCTGACTCAGATCGGGCGTTTTTTACTCACATAAAAAAACCCCAAGATTTCATTGACTTGGCGTTCTGGCCCGTCTAGCTCGGGCGCCCTCACTGGCTATGACTTCAGCGTACCGTATCCGTTCGCTTTGTTTACCTCCACTGAACGCCAGATGCAACAACGCCCCGCATAAGCGAGGCGTTGTTTTTAGAGCAGACGCGAATTACTTGGCGGCGTCTTGTTTTGCTGGATCCTTGATGGCCAGCAGCTCCAGGTCAAATACCAGCACCGAGTTGGCTGGAATCGCAGGGCTTGGGCTTTGGGCGCCGTAAGCCAGTTCGCTAGGGATGTACAGTTTGTACTTCTCGCCAACGTGCATCAGTTGCAGGCCTTCAACCCAACCCGGAATCACACCGCTGACCGGCAGATCGATCGGGCTGCCGCGCTCGACGGAGCTGTCGAAAACGGTGCCGTTGGTCAATTTACCAGTGTAGTGAACAGTCACTACGTCGGTCGGCTTAGGCTGAGCGCCGTCGGCCTTCTGGACCACTTCATATTGCAGGCCGGAAGCCGTGGTGGTGACACCGGCTTTCTTGCCGTTCTCTTCGAGGAATTTCTTGCCGGCGGCTGCCGACTCTTCGCTCATTTTGGCCAAACGCTCTTCAGCACGCTTTTGCAGTGCTGCGAAGGCTTCAACCAGTTCTTCATCCTTCAGTTTCTGTTCTTTCTTGCCGACGGCATCTTCGATGCCTTGGGCTACAGCTTTGGAATCCAGGTCATCCATGCCTTCCTGAGCCAGGCTTTTGCCCATGTTCAGGCCGATACCGTAGGAAGCTTTTTGCGCCGGGGTTTTCAGCTCTACGCTGGTCTGCGAATCACAACCCGCAAGTACCAGGCCAACCAGGGCCACCGCCGCCGCCAACCGATGCTGTTTCATGCTATTTCCTTGTTCATGCGCCTAAAGGGCAATCGAGTAAAGCCGCGAGCTTATCAGGCCGCCACGACCAATGGCTACCGGCATGAGAGCAGGAAACGTCTGATAAGTTCAGGTGTTTAAACGCATTTCGGCTATAGAACGATGAAGCTTCTGTCATTTGGCTCTTACAGACTCAAGGGCCGGTTCCCACAGCCTCTGGCGTAATGGCCTCTTGCCGCACTTCGTCAGCTGAGGCATAAGAGAAGCTACAAATTGACAAGGATGTTTATCTTGCGCCTCATATTCCGTTTGCTGATGCTGATCGCAGTACTGCTGGGGCTTGGCCTCGCCGTGGTGCTGTACTATGTCGCCAACCCGAAATTGCCAGCCTGGTCACCGGCGCAACAGGTGAATTACCTGGAGCAATGGAGCGCCGCCGACCGCCAGGCTTACTACTTCACGCCTCAGGGTACCCAGGTCAAAGGCTTGCGTTATGACTGGTTCAACGCCCTGGAATTGCCCTTCTCGCAAAAACGATTCGCCGCTCCTGAATACCTCGCACGCTTTGGTTTTCTGATCGACCCAAGCCAGAAAGCCACGCCGAACAACCCTGGTAACCTGCCCGTCGGTTTTGCCCGTCATCAAAACCCCGGCAGCCAGGACGAGTTTCTGGACATCACCTGCGCCGCCTGCCACACCGGCGAATTGCGCTTCAATGGCCAGGCCGTGCGCATCGATGGCGGCTCGGCCCAGCATGTATTGCCGTCCAGCGTTCCTACGCTGCGAGGTGGCAGTTTCGGACAAGCATTGGTCGCCAGTCTGACCTCGACTTACTACAACCCCTGGAAATTCGAACGTTTCGCACGCAACGTTCTGGGGCAGGACTACGAGGCACGGCATCAACAGCTGCGCCAGGATTTCAAAGTATCCCTCGATACCTTCCTGAAGGTGGCCTGGAACGACACCCATCGCGGCCTCTACCCCACCGAAGAAGGTCCCGGCCGCACCGATGCCTTCGGGCGTATTGCCAACGCCAGCTTCGGCGACGCGATTTCACCCGCCAACTACCGCGTGGCCAACGCGCCGGTGGACTACCCGCAACTGTGGGATATGTGGACCTTCGACTGGGTGCAGTGGAACGGTTCGGCGCAGCAACCGATGGCCCGTAATATCGGTGAAGCCTTGGGTGTGGGCGCCACGCTGAATTTCTTCGACAGCAGCGGGCAGCCGCTCAAGGGCGACGACCGCTACCCGTCCAGCGTCCGGGTACGTGATCTGCACCGGATCGAAGAAACCCTGCAACGACTCAAACCGCCCGCCTGGCCGGAAGCCCTGCTGGGCAATATCGACAAGCCCTTGGCTGCAAAAGGCCGCGAACTGTTCGCTGAAAACTGCGCCGGGTGTCATGTCCCCCGCGTCACCCAAAGCGACGGCAGACCCGTGCAACATCTGAAATTGCTGCCTGTGGGGGTGATTGGCACAGACCCCGGCGCCGCCAACAATATTGCTGATCACCGCTTCGACCTGACGGCCTTGCAGTGGGATCCGGCAGAGCTTGCGCAACTGGACGTACAACTGCACCCAACACCCACAGAACCCTTGGATATGAGCCAGTTGTCCGTGGCTAAGGGACTGGCTTACGTCACTGCTTTCGTGGGCAATCAGGCCTACCGCGAAGCCAATGTGACACCCGCAGAGCGCCCGAACCTGGACGGATTCGGCCTGCCGATCGGCGTTCAAGAGTTGCGTAGCTATAAAGCCCGACCACTGGCGGGCGTCTGGGCGACGCCGCCGTTTTTGCATAACGGTTCGGTACCGAGCATTTATCAACTGCTCTCGCCACAAAGTGAACGCGCGCCCACGTTCTACAAGGGCACCTTTGAATACGACCCCAAACATTTGGGCTATCGCACCGAAGCCTTCACCAATGGTTTTGTGTTCGACACGCGCATCACCGGTAATCACAACAGCGGCCACGAGTTCCGCGCAGGTGAGCGCGGTAACGGCGTCATTGGTCGTCTGCTGCAACCGGAGGAACGCTGGGCGCTGCTGGAATACCTGAAAGTGTTGGGCGGCCCGATGGAGTCGCAATTGCCAGACCGCCGTCTCAGTCAAAAGGATTGACCCATGCTGATTACTCTCTGGCTGCGCCTGGGCGCCTTCCTCGGCAAAACCCTGCTGTGGTTGCTGGGTCTGGGCCTGCTCGGCTGGGCGCTGCTCATGGCCTGGTCCACCTGGCAACATCGCGGCCCGGTATCGGCTGAAGAATTGATTCCGGACGGCGAAGCGGCAATGACCCAGGACATCATCCAGACGGCCGTGCGTATCGTCGATCAACACCGTGAAAGCACCCGCTACCTGCGCGATGCCCATGCCAAGGCCCATGGCTGCGTGAAGGCCGAGGTTCAGGTGCTGCCGGATCTGGCAACGGAGTTACGTCAAGGCGTGTTCAGCGAACCGGGCAAAACCTGGCAAGCAATGATGCGGCTGTCCAACGGCAATGCGTATCCGCAGTTCGACAGCATCCGCGATGCCCGGGGCATGGCGATCAAACTGTTCGATGTGCCTGGTAAACAGCTGCTGAGTGACCGACAAGGACACAGCGAACAGGATTTCGTGATGTTCAACCATCCGAACTTCTTTGTCAGCGATGTCGCCGAGTATCGTCAGAATGTGGCCGCCCAGGCTGACGGCAAAAAAGCGATGGCGTTCTTCCCAGGCTGGGACCCGCGCACCTGGCAGGTTCGCCATCTGTTTATTGCGCTGGCGACGCTCTCCCCTGCCCCAGCAAGCCCGACGCAGACCACTTACTTTTCGGTTTCGCCATACAAGTTCGGTGACGCCAACGCCAAATTCCGGGTGATGCCAGATCCTGATAGCTGCCCGGTCTACGCGCTGCCCACGCAAAATCAAAACCTGCCGAACTTCCTGCGCAGTGCGCTGAACCAGCAGCTGTCGACTGATCGGGTGCCGGCGTGTTTCGTCTTGCAGATTCAGCGCCAGGATGCGGGCAAGTACATGCCGATCGAAGACACCAGTATAGAGTGGAGCGAAAGTGACGCGCCCTTCGAAACCGTGGCCCGGATCAAACTGCCTGCCCAGGATTTCGACACCCCGGCGCTGAACCTGCAATGCGACAACCTGTCGTTCAACCCATGGTTCGGCCTTGAAGCCCATAGGCCGATTGGCGGGATCAACCGGTTGCGCAAAGCGGTGTACGAGGCCATCAGCGACTACCGACACAGTCGTAACGCCGAACAATAGGCAAGGCAGAAACGAAAAACGAGATCCGAACAGGTCAACGCCTGTCAGTTACGCGCGGAACCTGTGGGAGCGGGCTTGCCCGCGATAGCGACCTGTCTGACACATCAATGGTGAATGTGCTGCAGTCATCGCGGGCAAGCCCGCTCCCACAGGGATTTCGCGTAACTGACTAGTATTACCCGAACAGGTCGATCTTTCAGTGGAAGGCCAGCACAAAGCCAAATCCCAGACAGCAAAAAGCCCGCATTAAGCGGGCTTTCTGTGGTGATCTGGCGTTCAGCGTTCCAGATACCGAATATGGCGCAGCGGACGGGACTCGAACCCGCGACCCCCGGCGTGACAGGCCGGTATTCTAACCGACTGAACTACCGCTGCGCGTAGCGTTGAAAGTAAGTGGTGGGTGATGACGGGATCGAACCGCCGACATTCTGCTTGTAAGGCAGACGCTCTCCCAGCTGAGCTAATCACCCTTTACCTTCGTTGCGGGGCGCATTGTGCCACAGATTTTCATAAAGTGTTGATTTAATTGATAAAAAATCAAAAAAATCTGAAAACCAGTAAAACGACACACCCTGCAGGAACTACAGTCAAACAACAGACAGAAAAAAACCCGCGTTAGCGGGCTTTTCCGTGGTGACCTGGCGTTCAGCGTTCCAGGTTACCGAATATGGCGCAGCGGACGGGACTCGAACCCGCGACCCCCGGCGTGACAGGCCGGTATTCTAACCGACTGAACTACCGCTGCGCGTAACACTAAAGCGAATGGTGGGTGATGACGGGATCGAACCGCCGACATTCTGCTTGTAAGGCAGACGCTCTCCCAGCTGAGCTAATCACCCTTCACTTTCGGTGTGGCGCGCATTCTACGGAGCGACCCAACCTCTGGCAAGCACTTTTTTAATTAATTTTCTCAGGCCTTCCAAAGGCTTAGAGAAGGGTTGGCCTATGGCACCACGAAGACAATAATGCCCCCCTTTGTATAAAGGAGAGACTCACCCCATGTGGTTCAAAAACCTGCTTATCTATCGCCTGACCCAAGATCTGCCTTTTGATGCCGAGGCGTTGGAAACTGCACTGGCCACCAAACTGGCGCGTCCATGTGCAAGCCAGGAGTTGACCACCTACGGTTTCGTCGCGCCATTCGGTAAGGGCGAAGACGCGCCGCTGGTGCACATCAGCGGCGACTTCTTGCTGATCGCTGCTCGTAAGGAAGAACGCATTCTGCCGGGCAGCGTCGTACGTGACGCGGTGAAGGAAAAGGTCGAAGAGATCGAAGCCGAACAAATGCGCAAGGTCTATAAAAAGGAACGCGACCAGATCAAGGATGAAATCATCCAGGCTTTCCTGCCCCGCGCCTTTATCCGTCGCTCGTCGACCTTCGCCGCCATCGCGCCGAAACAGGGCCTGATCCTGGTTAACTCGGCTAGCCCGAAACGTGCCGAAGACCTGCTGTCTACCCTGCGCGAAGTGATCGGCTCGCTGCCAGTACGTCCGCTGACGGTGAAGATGTCGCCAACCGCCACCATGACCGAATGGGTCACCACCCAGAAAGCCGCGGATGATTTCTTCGTGTTGGACGAGTGCGAACTGCGCGACACACACGAAGACGGCGGCATCGTGCGCTGCAAGCGTCAGGACCTGACCAGCGAAGAAATCCAGTTGCACCTGAGCACCGGCAAAGTGGTCACTCAACTGTCGCTGGCCTGGCAGGACAAACTGTCGTTCGTGCTTGACGACAAAATGGTGGTCAAGCGCCTGAAGTTCGAAGACCTGCTGCAGGATCAGGCGGAACAGGACGGTGGCGACGAAGCCCTCGGCCAACTGGATGCCAGCTTTACCCTGATGATGCTGACCTTCGGCGACTTCCTGCCGTCGATGGTTGAAGCGTTGGGTGGTGAAGAGACGCCACAGGGTATCTAAGCCGACGCACAGTCTAAATGTGGGAGCGGGCTTGCTCGCGAAGGCGTCCTGACAGTCAACATCATCGCTGAATGTCAGACCGCTTTCGCGAGCAAGCCCGCTCCCACATTGGTTTTGTGGTGCTACTTGATAACAAGGATCAGGCCATGCGCGCACTGGCTGCATTGAGTCGTTTTGTCGGCAACACTTTCGCTTACTGGGTACTGATTTTCGCCGTTGTGGCGTTTCTGCAACCGGCCTGGTTCATCGGTTTGAAAGGCGCCATCGTGCCGCTGTTGGGGCTGGTGATGTTCGGCATGGGCCTGACCCTCAAACTCGAAGACTTCGCCGAAGTCGCTCGCCATCCGTGGCGCGTGGCACTGGGCGTGGTTGCCCATTTCGTGATCATGCCCGGTGTGGCGTGGTTGCTCTGCCAGGTTTTCCACCTGCCGCCGGAAATCGCCGTCGGCGTGATTCTGGTCGGCTGCTGCCCAAGCGGCACCTCGTCGAATGTGATGACCTGGCTCGCGCGTGGCGATCTGGCGTTGTCGGTGGCCATTGCCGCCGTCACCACCCTCCTCGCTCCGCTGCTGACCCCGGCACTGATCTGGCTGCTGGCCTCGGCCTGGTTGCCGGTGTCGTTCATGGAGCTGTTCTGGTCGATCCTGCAAGTCGTGCTGCTGCCGATCGTGCTCGGTGTAGTTGCCCAGCGCTTGCTTGGTGATCGGGTACGTCACGCGGTAGACGTGTTGCCACTGGTGTCGGTGGTGAGCATCGTGATCATCGTCACTGCCGTGGTGGCTGCCAGTCAGGCGAAGATTGCCGAATCCGGCTTGCTGATCATGGCCGTGGTGATGTTGCACAACAGCTTCGGCTACTTGCTGGGTTACTTCACCGGGCGCCTGTTCAACCTGCCATTGGCCCAGCGCAAATCCCTGGCACTGGAAGTCGGCATGCAGAACTCCGGCCTGGGCGCGGCCTTGGCCAGTGCGCACTTCTCGCCGCTGGCGGCGGTGCCAAGCGCGTTGTTCAGCGTCTGGCACAACATTTCCGGGGCGCTGCTCTCGACGTATTTCCGTCGTATGAGCGAGAAAGAAGACCGGCAAACCGCTGCTCAGCAGACAGCGGATTAAGCCGCAAACTTGATCCTCGGATTAATGATGGGCACTCTATTGCACAATGCGGGGACGACCTCGCGGCTCGATCGAGTGATTAATCCGGGGACGACCCCATCCATTGATGGAGGTCTTTGATGTCCTGGATCATTCTGTTTTTCGCTGGCCTGTTCGAAGTCGGCTGGGCCGTCGGCCTGAAATACACCGACGGTTTCAGCCGCCCTCTTCCTACCGCACTGACCATTGCCGCCATGGCGATCAGCCTTGGCCTGCTGGGCCTTGCCATGAAGGAATTGCCGCTGGGCACGGCCTATGCGGTATGGACTGGCGTGGGTGCGGTGGGCACGGTGATCGCCGGGATCATATTGTTTGGTGAATCCATGGCGTTGTTTAGGCTGGCGAGTGTGGCGTTGATCATTGCCGGGTTGGTTGGGCTCAAGGTTAGCGCTTAGGCCTCTACCGCTTTCGCGAGCAAGCCCGCTCCCACATTTGACCGCATTCCAATGTGGGAGCGGGCTTGCTCGCGAAGAGGTCCGCAAAGTCACCGACTATCTAACGGCCCCACGCAACTCCCCCACCAAACCTTGCAATGTCGCCGGTTCAGCCGCTTCAACGGCCACCGCCGGCCCCGCCACCAAAGTCACCCGCGACCACAGCCGACGAAACACGCCCTTGTCCGGATCACGGCTGAAGAAACTCCCCCACAACCCCTGCAATGCCAGCGGAATCACCGGCACCGGCGTTTCTTCGAGAATCCGCGTCAGCCCGCCCTTGAATTCATTGATCTCGCCATCGGCGGTCAACTTGCCTTCAGGGAAAATGCACACCAGCTCGCCGTCCTTCAGATACTGGGCGATGCGGGTGAAGGCTTTTTCGTAGATCTGAATGTTTTCCTGACGCCCGGCAATCGGAATCGTCCCCGCCGTGCGGAAGATGAAGTTCAGGACCGGCAGGTTGTAGATTTTGTAATACATCACAAAGCGAATCGGCCGACGCACTGCGCCGCCAATCAGCAACGCGTCGACGAACGACACATGGTTGCAAACCAGTAATGCCGCGCCTTCATCGGGAATCAGCTCCAGATTGCGATGCTCGACGCGGTACATGGAATGGCCAAGCAGCCAGATCATGAAGCGCATGCTGAACTCGGGGACGATTTTGAAGATGTAGGTGTTGACGCCGATGTTCAACAGCGACACCACCAGGAACAGCTGCGGGATCGACAACTTGGCGAGGCTCAGCAAGACGATCGACACAATGGCCGACACCACCATGAACAGGGCGTTAAGAATGTTGTTGGCAGCAATCACCCGCGCACGCTCGTTCTCGACGGTACGCGACTGGATCAGCGCATACAGCGGCACGATGTAGAAACCGCCGAAGATCCCAAGCCCGAGGATGTCGATCAACACCAGCCAGGCGTGACCAAACCCCAGGACTTCGATCCAGCCATGACCGGCAACGCTGTCTGGAATCCCGCCTGAATGCCACCACAACAGCAAGCCAAACACCGTCAGACCGAATGAGCCAAACGGCACCAGACCGATCTCGACTTTGCGCCCGGAGAGTTTCTCGCAGAGCATCGAACCCAGTGCGATACCGACCGAGAACACCGTAAGAATCAGCGTCACCACGGTCTCGTCACCGTGCATCCATTCCTTGGCATACGCCGGGATTTGCGTCAGATAAATAGCCCCGACAAACCAGAACCATGAGTTACCGACGATCGAGCGCGATACCGCAGGGGTTTGCCCGAGGCCCAGCTTCAAGGTGGCCCAGGATTGGCTGAAGATGTTCCAGTTCAAACGCATTTCCGGCGATGCCGCCGCGGCCCGGGGAATGCTGCGGCTGGCCAGGTAACCGAGTACCGCGATCCCGATGATTGCCGTGGACACGACCGGCGCGTAGTTGCTGGTGGACATCATGATCCCGGCACCAATCGTCCCGGCGAGAATCGCCAGGAAAGTGCCCATTTCCACCAGACCGTTGCCGCCCACCAATTCTTCTTCGCGCAAGGCCTGCGGCAGGATTGAGTACTTCACCGGCCCGAATAGCGCCGAGTGGGTGCCCATGGCAAACAACGCGACCAGCATCAGCGACAGGTGATCGAACATGAAACCGACCGCCCCTACCGCCATGATGACGATTTCCCCGAGCTTGATCAGACGGATCAGTGCGTCCTTGGCGAACTTTTCCCCGAATTGCCCGGCCAAAGCCGAGAACAGGAAAAACGGCAAGATAAACAGCAACGCACACAAGTTGACCCAGATCGAACGGTCACCCTCGATGGTCAACCTGTACAAAATGGCGAGGATCAGCGACTGCTTGAAGATGTTGTCATTGAAGGCCCCGAGGGACTGCGTGACAAAAAACGGCAAGAAGCGGCGAGTTCGAAGCAAGGTGAATTGTGAGGGGTGACTCATCTTCCATGTGTCCCTGATTTTGGCTGGAGAGTGGCGCGGATACTGTTATTGGATGCCGGACATCGATCCAGGCCACAGATTACCTAATCTTTGCCGGTTATTTCTTTAATCCTGCAATGCACGGCGAGACAAACAGCTCACCTCGCCACGCACCCTGCACCGTACGCTTGGCGACTATCAGCCACATCACTGCCAGCATTGCCACCAACAGGCAACCAAAGACACTGAAAAACGTCAGGCTCAAGGTGCTGGCCAGTTTCAGCGTAGCCAGTGAATAGACCCCCAGCGGGAAAGTGAAGCCCCACCAGCCGAGGTTGAACGGGATACCGGCGCGCAAGTAACGAACGGTGATCAACAGCGCAATCAACATCCACCAGAGCCCGAACCCCCACAGCGTGATGCCGGCCACCAAGCCAAGCCCTGCGGCGATCTCGCCAATACCCGACAGACCGTTGGCGGCAAAGATCGCTGGCGCGTCGGCGCCCAACAGCAACATGCCCAGCGCACCGGTGCCAATCGGCCCAAGGGCCAGCCAGCTAGAGGCGGCCATGTTTTCGTGGGGCAATTTATGCAACGCCATGCGCAGCAACAGGATGGTCAGAATGCTGAACGCTACCGGTAGGGAAAAGGCCCAGAGCACGTAGCTGGTCACCAACACCACCAGTTGTAAATGAGCATCGGCCAAGTGCGGCGCCAGCAAGCCACCGCTGGCAGCCGCCACTTCCGCTGCCACCACCGGCAACAGCCAGACGGCGGTCATCTGGTCGATGCTGTGCTCTTGACGGGTGAACATCATGTAGGGAATCAGTACGCCGCAAGCCAGCGACATCGCCACGTCGAGCCACCAGAGCACTTCGGCGAGATGAATCACACCATCACCCCAGCGCGGCAAACCGAACAGCAGAAAGCCATTGATGATGGTCGCAAGACCCATGGGAATGGTGCCGAAAAACATCGAAACCGTGGAATGGCCGAAAATCCGCCGCGCCTCGTCGAAGAACATGACCCAACGGGCGGCATACATGGCTGTGAACAAGACAAACAGGACAATATTGAACAGCCACAGGCCTTCGGCAAAGGCATGCAGACCGGGATTCGACACCGGCAATTGCGCAAGCGCCAGCGCCAACACACCCGTGCCCATGGTCGCCGCGAACCAGTTGGGAGTGAATTGTCGGATGGTCTCTCGAGGGTGATGCAAATGACTGAACGGTTTGATACCGGGTTTAACGCTATGGGTGCAGGTCATGGTGAACTCCTGTCCTCTCGTGAGGTGGAGTTCAGGGTAGATCCGAATCGAATATCGATATAACGGGTAATATCTCTAACTGTTATCTGTTTTACAGATACTGCATCAGACGCTACCTTCCGTCTCGATCACCAATATCCGCGCCACACCCAGTGGATGAGCCACATGCTCGGTGCCTACCGAGGCATAAAAGATATCGCCGACTTCGAGTAGCGTTTCCTTTTCCAGGCCTTCTTCGCGATAACGCATCTGCACCCGCCCATCGAGCACCACGAACACTTCCTGGCCATCGTTGATGTGCCATTTATAGGGCTGATCGGTCCAGTGCAAACGGGTGGTGATGCCATTCATGTTGGCGATGTCCAGCGCCGCCCAGGCGCGGTCACCGGTGAAGGATTTGCTGCGGATGATCTTCATGGGTCGGTCCGTCGAAATGAATGGCAGTTCAAAGGCTAACGGTCATCGAACATCGACGCCACAGACTTTGACAGTCGGCACACGCATCAACCCGACCAGCGCACCAAGCGACAGAATGATCAGCACCGCGCCATAACCATCGGTGGTTGCCACGAGGCCAAAGGTCCGTGTCAGACCGCCGGCCAGCAACGACGGCAAGCAGAACGCCAGGTAACTGAGCACATAAAACGCCGACATCAAACCCGCCCGCTCATGAGGCAAGGCCAGCGGCACGATGCTTCGCAGGGCCCCCAGGAAGCCCGCGCCAAAACCGCCGCCCGCCACCAGGGTGCCGAAGAAAAACAACGGCAGACTGGCGCTGTGTACCGCCAGCAGAATCAGCGCAACGCCCGCAGGCAGCAGGCTCGCGCCCAACAGCAAGACTTTGTCGGCCGGCCGATTGCGCAAGGTGTAGATCATCAAGGCGCCGGTCACCGTCAACACGGCCACCGTCGCCCCGCCAATCAGATTCGAGGTGGACCCGGTGGCGGTCCGCACCAGAGACGGTGCCAAAGAAGCGAAAAAACCACCGAGCGCCCACACCGCAAGATCTATCGGCAGCACCCGCCACAGCATACGCCGCGCCTGAATCGGCACATGCAAGGTCGGGCGCAGCGAGGCCCAGGCACCCGATTGCCGTGTGACGCTTTCCGGCAGGCGCCAGACGTACAGCGCTTGCATCACAAACAGCGCGAACAGCACCCAATAGGTCAATTGCAGCGGCAGCGGTGCAAACTCGGCCAACACGCCGCAGCCCATGGCACCCAGCGCCATGCCCAGCAACGGCGCGACGCTGTTGACCATCGGCCCTTGCTGACGGTCGGTGTCCAGCAGCGCCGCACTTAAAACGGCGGTGGCCATGCCCGTGGCAAAACCCTGCAGGACCCGCGCACTGATCAGCCAGGCAACGCTGTCGGCGCTGATAAACAGCAACATCGCCAGCATGTTCAGCAATATGGCGGTAAAAATCACCGGTTTGCGCCCCAGATAATCCGAAAGCGAACCGACCGTGAGCAACGCCGCCAGCAAGCTGAGGGCGTAGACCCCGAAAATCAGGGTCAGGGTCGCTGCCGAGAACTGCAGGTGTTCTTGATACAAGTGATACAACGGCGTTGGCGCGGTGGAAGCGGCGAGAAAACTGAGTAAGGTGATCGCCAGAAACCACAGGCTGGAACGGTTTGACGTTAGACGGGACATAAGCACACTCCGCAAAAGCTAACTTTTTGCTTTTGCGGAGTGTGCTACTGGCAAACGCTTAAAGCAAATTCTTTGTGTTAAGGTCCGCCATATGGCTATTAAAGAAGGTTTACGTCCTGGTGGCCGCAGCGCCAGGGTGCAAGAGTCGATTCATGCGGCAGTTCGCGCGCTCCTCGAAGAACAGGATCGCGCGAGCGTGACCGTGCCGCAAATCGCTGTCCGGGCCGGGGTGACGCCGTCGACCATTTACCGGCGCTGGGGTGATCTGTCGGTGCTACTGGCCGACGTCGCCCTCGCCCGCATGCGCCCCGACGGCGAACCGGCCAACACCGGCAGCCTGCGCGGAGACGTGCGGGCCTGGGCGGAGCAATATCTGGACGAAATGAGTTCCGAGCCCGGGCGCAACATGATGCGTGACGTGCAATCCAGCGCCACGCCGGGCTATTGCGTGACGATCATTGGCGGGCAGTTGCAGACGATTCTGGATCGCTATCCCGAGCAGCCGAAGCCGAGTGTCGATCGACTGATCAATATGGTGGTGGCGCCGACGGTGTTTCGCATCTTGTTTTCAGTGCAGGCGCTGGAGGTTGAAGAGTTGCATCGGTTGATTGATATTGCGCTGAGTCAGTGAGGCCGCCTTCGCGAGCAAGCCCGCTCCCACACTGGATTGAGGATGTCCACATATTTTGTGTTCACTGACGATCGAGTGTGGGAGCGGGCTTGCTCGCGAAGAGGCCCCCAAACACACCAAAAATCGAACGGACTCCCAACCTGTGACACCCCACCACGCCACGACCTTGGTCGACACTGACTAACTCCGGCGGTCATGCGAGACTGTCCTGACCGGGCGGAGTCCCGGATGTCTTTTGTCTGGAGTTCCCATGTCGCTGTCCATCGGGCTGATCGCCACCGTCGCCCTGGCCTATATGGCCATCCTGTTCGCTATCGCCTTTTACGGTGACCGGCGCAGCGCGCCGTTGCCGCCACGGGTGCGCGCCTGGGTGTACAGCCTGTCGCTGGCCGTTTATTGCACCAGTTGGACATTCTTTGGCGCCGTGGGCCAAGCGGCCGAACAACTCTGGTCATTCCTGCCGATCTACCTCGGGCCGATCCTGCTGCTGGTGTGCGCGCCGTGGGTCCTGCAAAAAATGGTGATGATCAGCAAACAAGAGAACATCACCTCCATCGCCGACTTCATCGCCGCCCGCTACGGCAAATCCCAGTCGCTGGCGGTGGTGGTGGCGCTGATCTGCCTGGTCGGCGTGTTGCCCTATATCGCCCTGCAACTCAAGGGCATCGTGCTGGGCGTGAACCTGCTGATCGGCGCCGGCGCTGACGCCATGGGCACACGCGCGCAAGACACGGCGCTGATCGTATCGCTGGTACTGGCGCTGTTCACCATCGTTTTCGGTACCCGCAACCTCGATGCCACGGAACACCACCGCGGCATGGTGTTGGCGATCGCCTTTGAATCACTGGTCAAACTGTTCGCTTTTCTCGCGGTCGGCGCGTTCGTGACCTACGGCCTGTATGACGGTTTCGACGACCTGTTCGACCAGGCCATGCTCGCCCCGCGCCTCGAAGAGTACTGGAAAGAAACCATCAACTGGCCGTCCATGGTGGTGCAAACCGGCGTGGCGATGATGGCGATCATCTGCCTGCCCCGGCAGTTCCACGTGACCGTGGTGGAAAACATCGACCCTCAGGATCTGCGCCTGGCCAAGTGGGTGTTCCCGGCCTATCTGGCGCTGGCGGCGTTGTTTGTCGTGCCGATCGCGCTGGCCGGTCAGATGTTGCTGCCCAGCTCAGTGCTGCCGGACTCATTCGTCATCAGCCTGCCTCTGGCCGAATCTCACCCTGCCTTGGCGATGCTGGCGTTTATCGGCGGTGCTTCGGCGGCGACCGGTATGGTGATCGTGGCCAGCGTGGCGCTGTCGACCATGCTTTCCAATGACCTGCTGCTGCCGTGGTTGCTGCGGCGCAACAACGCCGAGCGGCCGTTCGAAGTGTTCCGCCAGTGGATGCTTTCGGTGCGGCGGGTGAGCATCGTGGTCATTCTGCTGCTGGCCTACGTCAGTTATCGACTGCTGGGCTCCACCGCGAGCCTGGCGACCATCGGCCAGATCGCCTTCGCCGCCGTGACCCAACTGGCCCCGGCCATGCTCGGCGCGCTGTATTGGAAACAGGCTAACCGTCGAGGGGTGTTCGCCGGGCTGGCCGCTGGGACCTTCCTCTGGTTCTACACCCTGGTGTTGCCGATCGCCGCCAAAAGTCTCGGTTTGCCCCTGAGCAGTTTTCCGGGACTGGCCTGGCTGCAAGGCAACCCGTTGAACCTGCCGATCACGCCACTGACTCAAGGCGTGGTGCTGTCCCTGGCGGGCAACTTCACCTTGTTCACCTGGGTCTCGCTATTGTCACGCACACGGGTTTCGGAGCACTGGCAGGCCGGCCGCTTCATCGGCCAGGAGATCAGCGCCCGACCCAACGCCCGCTCGATGCTGGCGGTACAGATCAACGACTTGCAGCAACTGGCCGCCCGTTTTGTCGGCGAGGAGCGGGCTCGTCAGAGTTTCCTCCGTTTCGCCTACCGTCAGGGCAAAGGCTTCAACCCGACCCAGAACGCCGACGGTGAATGGATCGCCCATACCGAACGCTTGCTGGCCGGTGTACTCGGCGCATCTTCGACCCGGGCGGTGGTAAAAGCCGCCATTGAAGGTCGGGAAATGCAACTCGAGGATGTCGTGCGGATCGCCGACGAAACCTCGGAAGTGCTGCAGTTCAACCGTGCCCTGCTGCAAGGCGCCATCGAGAACATCACCCAGGGCATCAGCGTGGTCGACCAGTCGCTGAAACTGGTGGCCTGGAACCGGCGCTACCTTGAATTATTCAACTACCCCGACGGTTTGATCAGCGTTGGCCGGCCGATTGCCGACATCATTCGCTACAACGCCGAGCGCGGTCTGTGCGGGCCCGGCGAAGCGGAAGTGCACGTCGCCCGCCGCTTGCACTGGATGCGCCAGGGCCGCGCCCATACCTCCGAGCGATTGTTCCCCAATGGTCGAGTGATCGAGCTGATCGGTAACCCGATGCCCGGTGGCGGTTTCGTCATGAGCTTCACCGACATCACCGCGTTCCGCGAGGCCGAGCAGGCGCTGACCGAAGCGAACGAGGGCCTTGAGCAACGGGTCACCGAACGGACCCACGAACTGTCGCAACTCAACGTCGCCCTGACCGAAGCCAAGGGCACCGCAGAATCGGCCAACCAGTCGAAAACCCGTTTCCTGACCGCCGTCAGCCATGACTTGATGCAACCGCTGAATGCTGCGCGGCTGTTCTCTGCAGCCCTCACCCATCAGGAAGACAGTTTATCCAGTGAAGCCCGGAAACTGGTTCATCACCTGGACAGTTCACTGCGCTCGGCCGAGGACCTGATCAGCGACCTGCTGGACATTTCCCGTCTGGAAAACGGCAAGATCAACCCTGACCGCAAGCCCTTCGAACTCAATGATTTATTCCATACGCTGGGCGCCGAATTCAAGGCACTGGCGCAGGAACAGGGGCTGAAATTCCGTGTTCGGGGCAGCGCGCTACGGGTCGACAGTGACATCAAACTGCTGCGAAGGATTTTGCAGAACTTCCTGACCAATGCCTTCCGCTACGCCAAAGGCCCGGTGCTGCTCGGCGTTCGGCGGCGCAATGGTGAGCTGTGTCTGGAGGTCTGGGACCGTGGACCGGGCATTGCGGAAGACAAACTGCAGGTGATTTTCGAAGAGTTCAAACGCCTCGACAGCCACCAGACCCGAGCCGAGAAAGGTCTGGGCTTGGGTCTGGCGATTGCAGATGGGCTGTGTCGCGTATTGGGTCACACCTTGCGCGTGCGTTCCTGGCCGGGTCGCGGCAGCGTGTTCAGTGTCAGCGTGCCGCTGGCTCGGGTACAAACCGCGACGCCGGCCAACGTTGCCGAACTCAATGGCCATATGCTCAGCGGCGCGCAGGTCCTGTGTATTGATAACGAAGACAGCATCCTGATCGGCATGAACAGTTTGCTCACGCGCTGGGGTTGCCAGGTCTGGACCGCGCGCAACCGTGAGGAATGCGCGACGCTGCTCGGTGATGGGATGCGTCCGCAATTGGCGCTGGTGGATTATCACTTGGACGATGGCGAGACCGGGACCGAATTGATGGCGTGGTTGCGCACGCAACTGGGCGAGCCGGTGCCGGGGGTGGTGATCAGTGCAGATGGACGGCCGGAGACGGTGGCCCAAGTGCATGCAGCAGGCCTGGATTACCTGGCCAAACCAGTGAAACCTGCGGCGTTGCGGGCGTTGTTGAGTCGGCATTTGCCGTTGTAGGGTGATGATTGAGGTCTGTGTTGCCTTCGAAAAGATCGCAGCCTTCGGCAGCTCCTACAGGATCGGGTTTCCACGCGGTCAATGTAGGAGCTGCCGAAGGCTGCGATCTTTTGCTCTTTATTCGGGGAGCTCGGCCAAGCCATCAACATCCGTCATCGCCCGCTCCAGCAGATCCGCCGGCAAGCTCTTGCTGGCCCGCGCCCCGAGCAACTTGAGCTGCTCGCTGCGACTGACCAGGTTGCCGCGACCTTCAGTCAGTTTATTGCGAGCAGAACTGTAGGCCTTGTCCAGTTGCTGCAAGCGATTGCCGACCTCGTCCAGATCCTGAATAAACAACACGAACTTGTCGTACAGCCAACCGGCGCGCTCGGCAATTTCCCGGGCGTTCTGGCTCTGGCGCTCCTGCTTCCACAAGCTATCGATGACCCGCAAAGTGGCCAGCAACGTGGTTGGACTGACGATCACGATATTGCGGTCGAATGCCTCCTGAAACAGCGTCGGCTCAGCCTGCAACGCCGCAGAAAACGCCGCTTCGATCGGGACGAAAAGCAGAACGAAATCCAGACTGTGCAAGCCGTCGAGCCGCTTGTAATCCTTGCCGGCCAAGCCTTTGACGTGACTGCGCAGGGACAGTACGTGCTGCTTGATGGCGATCTGGCCGATGGCATCGTCCTCGGCCGCCACATATTGCTGATAGGCCGTGAGGCTGACCTTCGAATCGACCACGACCTGCTTGTCGCCGGGCAGGTAAATAATCACATCCGGCTGAAAACGCTCGCCGTCCGGCCCCTTGAGATTGACCTGGGTCTGGTACTCACGCCCCTTCTCCAGCCCCGCGTGCTCAAGCACCCGCTCGAGAATCAGTTCGCCCCAGTTGCCTTGGGTTTTCTGTCCTTTCAAGGCGCGCGTCAGGTTTGTGGCTTCGTCGCTCAGGCGCAGGTTCAGTTGTTGCAGCCGTTCCAGTTCCTTGGCCAGGGAAAAACGCTCGCGGGCTTCAGCCTGATAGCTTTCCTCGACGCGCTTTTCGAACGACTGGATACGTTCCTTCAACGGATCGAGCAACTGCCCCAAACGTTGCTGGCTGGTTTCGGCAAAACGCTGCTCACGCTCGTCGAAGATCTTGCCCGCCAGCTCGGCGAATTGCGCGCGCAGTTCGTCCCGCGAGCCTTGAAGGTCGTTGAGGCGCTGCTGATGGCTTTCCTGCTGCTCACGCAGCTCGGCATTGAGGGAGGCCGCCTGCGCGTCGAGGCGGCGCAACTCAGCCTCTTTGCCGGCGCGTTCGATGTTCCAGGCGTGGGCCGCGTCGCGGGCATCGTCGCGTTCGATCTGGAGCAGTTCGACTTCACGGCGCACGGCAGCCAAGTCGGCCTGTTTGGCGGAATTGGCCTGGCTCAGGTCAGCGATTTCATCACGGCAGGTGTCAAGCTGAGCATTCAAGCCGTCCTGCGTCAGCTGGGCAATGGCAAGGCGCTCTTCCAGCAGCGCCAGCTCGGCCTGCCCCGCACTCGCCCGACGCTGAAGTTGCCAGGCCAATACCAGTAACGGCAGCCCAGCGCCCGCCAGACCCAGCAATGCGCTGGTCAAGTCCATCGCCATAGCCACTCCTGCCCATTCGATAAAGCGTGAAGGTTAACCAAGGCGTCAGGTCTTGGACAGCTCAGTCTTCGCTCAGGCCGAGTTCCTGTTGCGCGCGTCGGTCGCCCGCACGCGCGGCCTGACGCAACAGCTCCTGGCCAATGCGGCGATCCCGGGCGTTACCGCATTCGCGGCACATCAGCTGACCGAGACGGCTTTGCGCGGCCACGACGCCTTCCCGGGCAGGCTGCTTGAGCAAGCGTCCGGCGAAGTGTTTGACGTTGGAGTTTTCGCCCAGGCGCGGGCTGTCGAGTAACCACTCAGCCACGCGCATCGAAAAGCGCTTGGGTGGGGTAACACTGGGGGTTGTTGAGGTAGCAGGGACTGATACTGAGCGAAACTTCATAAAGCACTGTGGGGCAGATCGGAAGGCGCGCCACTCTACTCTTTTTTTCGTACAGGTAAAGTCGAAAAAAGCCTGCACGCCCGTCCTAGAGCAAGCGCTTGGGACAATCCACAGAAGCTGTGGATAACTCAGTGGACAACCGCCTTTGAACTCGCGCAAAGCCGTGTGGGGTGGGGCTCGCAGTCAAACTGACGATTTTTTCACCAGTAAAAAAAAGCGATGTTTTTCATTGACTTAAATTTTCATTACAGGCACCCACTCCCATTGAGGCGAGGATGACAGTGGGATGACAGTTCGCGCAACTTATGTGCACAAGTACCTGCGAGGCGGTTATATCGATGCGCTTTTTTGGCGCGGTTTTTAGGTAAGGCCTGGGGATAAACCCGGGCAACCCGTGCCGCAGGTCGATCCTGACTCGATCGTTTCTCTCGGATCAACGGTCGGGTTCTGGGCTATTGCGGGGCACTGGTCTGCTCTTTCGACAGCTCAGTCGAGACTTGCCGACAGGCATTCAGCGCCTTTTTACAAACAGGCTTCCCTTCGGCAGTTCAATCCGTTAGTATCCGCGGCGTTAGTACCAAGCTGAAAGTCAATTCTGGTCGAACAAATCCCCCGGTCAGCCTTCCCTAAGAGAAGCCTCCACCGATAAAATGGGATCGACCACCTCGATGGTTTCCAGGTAAATCTTGCACCAACACAGCCTTTGAATCGAAAGCAAAGGGTGTTGCCAAGCTCACTTACTCTGACCGAACCAGCCTGCAAATTGATCAGGATCTTCACCCCGGGCCCAGAACCTTTGCCCTTGATGTGTTGCCTGCCCTCCTAAGTACCTACCTGCCAGCCCAAGCGCGCCAACTTATCAGCGCTTCAAACTGGCTGCTTTGTTCCAGTCGGGTTCTTCGTTCGACCAATGGTGGTCGTCGTCACTGGAACGTTTTAACTTTGCACGGTTCTTATCCGTGTCGCTTGTAGGAACACCAATTATGTCTACTCAAATCCACACTCAGGATGCCATTCGCACCCTAACCAACGCTTTTGCTCCAATGAACTGCCTGATCATGGCCGCTCGCAAAGGCTGCTTCAGCTTCACTCTGGTCAACGAACACGGCATCGCTCGTCACAGCGAACGCCTGTACCCGGATCAATACTCCAGCGCAGAACCGCTGCAGGCTGTGATCGAGCGTACTCGCCAGGCACTGATTGCCTGAGACGCCAGAAAGGCTGAAAACCTCAGAAGCCCTGCTGAAAAGCGGGGCTTTTTATTGCCCGATATTTCTCATTTCGTGGCCTACGGCTAAGCACCAACCGATATAACGGTTATAACTCGAAGCCAGAAATATTTTAAAAACAGTCCTTTACAGCGAAATAATGACACTACACTTCAACTCAAGCGGCTTGATCCGCTTCCGGCGAGCCTGATTCGATCCATAGCTGCCAAGGCCCTTCAGGTATCGCCGACCACTTCATGTTTCGAGGGCTTTATGGGTATCGCTGCCAGCGAACTGTGCCGTTATGTGATCCGTCCGACATTGATCTACCTCGGACGCCATAGCGCAACTGCCGAATCCCTGCTGCTGGGCATTGCCGCCAGTCAGTCAGCCCTTGGGTCAGCCTTGCATGACCGCCGTGGACACGGCCTGTACCGAATCGCCGAGCCTCGCCACCAAGCCCTATGGGATCACTATTTGGCCCTGGACCCGGATCGGGCGAGCCTGGTCCGCGGCCTGGCCAGCCAACATGCTTTTCTTAGCGGGCCGCACCTGGAATTGACCGTCAACCTGCGTTACGCCACAGCCATCGCCTGGTTGCTGGTAGAAGAACAGAACACTCCCCTCCCCGCCTCCGACGACCTGTTGGGAATGGCCCGAATCTGGCGCCAGACTTTCCAGCCCCAAGGTCGTTTGCGAGATTTCACCTACGCCTGGCAAACCTGTGTTTCATCGTTGAATCAGGTCGCCTGCTGAACCACCCGTTTCCGAAGATCGCACAACTTGTCGCGATTTTGGTCGGATTGTCCTACAAAACCGCTCTAAATCAAGCGTTACAGGCTATAGCGCCCGGACGAAAATGTTGGTAATTTTCGCCCCGGTGATCACCAGGAGTTCTAATAATGAAAAAAGTAATGCTCAAAACCACCCTTAGCCTCGCCGCTGCCTTGGCATCCACCCAGATCTTCGCAAGTGGCTTTGCCCTTAACGAACAAAGCATCAGCGGGATGGGAACTGGTTTTGCCGGGCGATCTTCTTCTGCCGACGACGCATCCACCGTTTTTGGTAACCCTGCCGGCATGTCTCGCCTCAAGCGCGAACAAGTGACCGGTGGTGTTGCATTTATCGACGCGCACGCTGATATCAGTGATGCGAGCTCCAGCCCGAATAGTGGCACCAACAAAGGTGACATGGTCCCTTTCATGGGCGTGCCCATGGGCTACTACGTAAAGCCAATCGATGACCACTGGGCGTTCGGTTTCGGCGTCTACGCTCCATTCGGCCTGGTGACCGACTACGAGAACGGCTTCGCCGGCAAATACTTCGGCAGCAAGAGCGAAGTAAAAATCGTAACCCTGCAGCCAACCGTCAGCTATGCCTTCAACGACAAGGTGTCGATCGGTTTCGGTCCGACCATCAACCGCATTGACGGCACCTTGGAATCGAATCTGTCGCTGAACCCTCGCGCAGCGGACGGCAACGTCAAGATCAAGGGTGACGACACCGCGCTGGGTTACAACATCGGCATCATGGTTCAAGCCACCGACAGCACTCGCGTCGGCCTGACCTACCACTCGAAAGTGAAGTACAAGCTCGAGGGCGACACCAAGGTCAACTACAACCTCCTGGGGGCCCTTGGCCAGAACCCGAGCCAGAAGTACGACGCTTCGCTGGACATCACCACGCCTGAGTCGGTCGACTTCTCGGTTACTCACCAGCTGGACGACAAATGGACTCTCTACGCAGGCAGCACCTGGACTCGCTGGAGCCGCCTGAAAGAAATCTCCGTTGAGAACAGTGGCGTTCCTGCTGCTCTGAACAGTCGGTTTGGCACCATCACTGAAGAACAGAACTGGCATGACACCTGGGCTCACGCCATCGGCGCTTCGTACCAGTTGAACAAACAATGGGTCCTGCGTACCGGTCTGTCCGTCGACCAGGCACCAACCAACAACGAAGACCGTTCCCCACGCATTCCGACTGGCGATCGCAAGATTTTCAGCCTTGGCGCTGGCTGGAGCCCGACCGACGACCTGACCATCGACGTGGCGTACTCGTACCTGCGCGAAGAGTCGGTCAAGGTCAACAACAGCAACGGACGCCAGACCTACAACGCCAAGTATGAAAACTGGGCGAACGGTTTCGGTGTTGGCGCAACCTACCGTTTCTGATGATTCACGGCGAGCTTGACTACCTCGCCACCTGAATTGAAAAAGCCCCGCACTCTTATCCAGAGGCGGGGCTTTTTAGTGCGCGTCGATCAGGGTTTCGAAGCCAGGGCTTTCTCCACCGCCTCGATGAACTCGGGATTATCCGGCTTGGTCAGGCTGGAGAAATTGGCGATCACCTTGCCCTGGCGATCGACCACGTACTTGTAGAAATTCCACTTCGGTGAACTGCTTTGTTCAGCGAGAACCTTGAACAAATGCGTTGCATCATCGCCGCGGACTTTCTGTGGCTCGGTCATGGTGAAGGTCACGCCGTAGTTCACGTAACAGACCTTGGCAGTCTCTGCGCCATCTTTAGACTCTTGTTTGAAATCATTGGACGGAACACCAACCACCTCAAGCCCTTGATCCTTGTAACGCTGATACAGCGCCTCAAGGCCTTTGAACTGCGGGGCGAAGCCACAGAAGCTCGCGGTATTGACCACCACCAGCGGCTTGCCGGCGAATCGCTGGCACAGATCGATGGATTCCTTGGCACGCAGCTTGGGCAATGAGCCTTGTAACAATTCCGGGCATTCTGCCGCCTGGGCCAATCCGGTAAAAACCATCAACAACGCGGGAACTGCAAGCCAGCGCATCAGCATGTCAGTGCATCCTTGAACAATCGTCAGGAAACGAAATTACTCGCCTTCGGCGCTCGCTAGCAAGCACCCATGCCCAACTGCATCAATGCCAGGCCACCCTGACGCCAGCCCCACCACGCCAGAGCCAGCAGCAGTAAGCCGATGGCGATTACAGCCATCCGCGGCCAGAGACTGTTCATGCTGCACTCATCCGGGTTTGCAGACGCGCCACCGGCTGCTCGCGCACCGGCCAGTTCAGGGCTGCGGCCACCAGACTCAAGAGAATCGCCACCTGCCAGATCAAGTCGTAACTCCCGGTTCGGTCATACACCACCCCACCCAACCAGCCGCCGAGGAACGAGCCGAGCTGGTGGAAGAGGAAAACGATCCCACCGAGCATGGACAAATTTCGTACACCGAACAAGGTCGCCACCGTGCCGTTGGTCAAGGGCACCGTCGACAACCAGAGAAAACCCATGGCCATGCCGAACAAATAAGCCGTGACCTGAGTGACTGGTGCCCAGAGGAACAGCACAATCACCACCGCCCGCAACAGATACAGACCGGTGAGCAAACGCGGCTTGGACATCCGCCCGCCAAGCCAGCCAGCCGTATAAGTACCGAAGATATTGAACAACCCGATCAGCGCCAGCACCGTGGTGCCGACAGAGGCTGGCAAGTGTTGGTCCACCAGATAGGCCGGCAAGTGCACGCCGATGAACACCACCTGAAAACCGCAGACAAAAAAGCCGAACGCCAACAGCCAGAATCCTGAATGGGAACAGGCCTCGTGTAATGCTTCAGAGAGGGTTTGCTCGTGCCCGAGGACCGGCAGCGGCTTGTCCTTGAGCATGCTCACCAGTGGCACGATCAGCGCCACCACCAGGCCCAACACCAACAATGCCGCAGACCAGCCAAGCCAGCCGATCAGCCCCAGCGTGCCGGGCAACATGGCGAATTGACCGAAAGAACCGGCGGCGCTGGCGATCCCCATGCCCATGCTGCGTTTTTCCGGCGGCACGGCCCGGCCGACCACGCCGAGGATCACCGAGAACGAGGTGCCGGACAGGCCGATGCCGATCAACAGCCCGGCGCTCAAGGACAAGGTCACCGCAGAATCGGACAATCCCATGAACACCAGACCCAAGGCGTACAGAACACCACCAATCAACACCACCTTCGCGGCGCCAAAGCGGTCGGCAAGGGCACCGGTGAACGGCTGCGCCAGGCCCCAGATCAGGTTCTGCAAAGCGATGGCGAAGGCAAACACTTCGCGGCCCCAGCCGAACTCGGCACTCATGGGCGCCAGAAACAGCCCGAAGCCGTGTCGCACACCCAGGGACAACGCCAGAATCAGCGCACTCCCCAACAGAACCCAACCGCATGTACGCCACATTGATGTCATTCTTGTTCTCCGGTAGCGGGTATATACCCGCTTAAGATCGAACAAACGGGCCTCAAGCCAGTTCGTCCAGCAGTTTCAGCAAGGTTTCACGCTTCTCGGCACCCAGACGGTCGATTAACCGCTGCTGCGCCGCTTCCCAGGCCGGCAACGCCGCTGCCAGACGTTCGCGCCCTGTCTCGGTGAGCAGGACGATGCGATTGCGCATGTCCTCACCCTCAACCAGCGTCACCAGACCTTCGCCTTCCAGCACTCGCAGATTGCGCCCGAGGGTGCTGCGATCCAGGCCCATGGCTTCGGCCAGCGACGAGATGCTCGGCTGATCCAGACGCTGCAGATTGCACAGCAGAGAATACTGGGCAACGTTGATCCCGAAGCCGTCGAGGGCGCCGTCGTAATGCCTGCTGACGCCACGAGCGGCGCGACGCAGGTTGGTACACAAACATTGAGAAGGAAGCATAGTGCGTGTATATACCCGCGGTTAAATGAAAGCAAATTTTTCGACACATATACCCTGTAGGAGCGAGGCTTGCCCGCGAAGGCGGTGTGTCAGTCGATATCAATGTTGACTGTGCCGCCGCCTTCGCGGGCAAGCCTCGCTCCTACAAGATCAATGCAAGCCCCACCAGCACCGCCACCTCCAGCAATTCCAGCAACGCCCCCGCCGTATCGCCCGTTGTCCCGCCCAATCGTCGCACCATCACTTGCCGCAACCAGACAAATAACACCGCCGCCAACACAAGCGCCCATACGCCGCTGAGGCCAGCCATCAGCACACAGGCCACGGCACTGATCGCCAACACCTGCTTTCCGGCCAAACGCGGCAGATGATCGGCCAGCGCCTGCCCCAACCCACCCGGACGCACGTAAGACGTGGTGAGGAATAACCCCAGTAACGCGCTACGACTAATCAGTGGAACGATGATCAGGACCACGCTGTGCTGCTGCTCGATCAACGCCAGCAACGCAGCGAACTTGAGCAGCAACACCAGCACCAGCGTCACCACGGCAATCGGCCCGCTGCGCGGGTCTTTCATGATGGTCAGGGTGCGCTCACGGTCGCCGTAACCCCCGAGCCACGCATCGGCGCTATCGGCCAAGCCATCCAGGTGCAACGCGCCGCTGAGTACGACCCAAACACTCAGCAGCAGCGCGGCATGAAGCAATAATGGCGTGCCCAGCAATAGCCAGTTCAGCCCCCACAGAATCGCGCCGAACAGCAAACCGACCAGCGGATAAAACAGCAATGACCGGCCCAGCTCCTCAGGCGTCGGCATGCCTGGCAGGCGAATCGGCAGGCTGCTCAAAAATTGCAGGGCGATCCAGAACGGCAACATGGTCAGATCGCTTCCCTTAACAAGACGCCGGACTCAACCGACAACGAGAACAGCGCGCCATGGCCAACTTCAACGTTGAGCAACTGTTCACGCGGCAATCCACGCGCTTGAGCCAGCAACAAACGCATGACACCGCCATGGCTGATCAGCAAGATTCGCTCACCCGCATGGACCGCGTGCAGCCGTTCGATGGCCGCCAACACTCGCGCAGAGAAGTCCACCACCGGCTCACCGTCTGGCGGCGTGAACGAATAGGGATCGGCCCAGAACAAACCCAACGCCTCGGCGCTGGTTTCCATCAGCGCCGCCGCGCTCTGCCCTTCCCAGGCGCCGAAGTGCAGCTCTTGCAGATCCTTATCCAGCTGCACCGGCAAACCCAGTTGCGCCCCAAGCTCTTCAGCAAAACGCGCGCAACGCTGCAACGGCGAACTGACCAGTCGATCCCAGGGTCCCTGTTCGATCACCGCGGCGCGCATCTGCTCCCAGCCCTTGCCGGTCAGTGCATCGTCGAGGCTGCCGCGCAAACCGCCGCCGAGCTCGGTTTCGCCATGGCGCAACAGGTCCAGGCGCAAGGTCATGCCGGACGATCCGCCACCGCGGCTTCGGCGAACGTCGCCATTTGCCCGTGCAGGTCGCAGGCCAGACGCAACAATGGCACGGCCAATGCCGCACCACTGCCCTCGCCCAACCGCAGACCGAGGTCCAGCAACGGTTCGGCGTGCAGGGTTTCGAGCACATGGCGATGACCCGGCTCGGCGCCGCGATGACCGAACAGCAACCACTCACGGCAGGCCGGATTCAAACGCACCGCCACCAACGCAGCAACACTGCAAATAAACCCGTCGACCAACACCGCGACACCTTCCTGAGCACAGGCCAGGTACGCGCCGACCAGCGCAGCAATTTCGAAACCGCCGAGGTTGAACAAGGTCTGCAGTGCATCGCCACGCTGAGCGCCGTGCAACGCCAAGGCACGCTCGATGACCTGGGCTTTATGGCTGACACCTGCCGCGTTCAATCCGGTGCCCGGTCCGGCCAGATGCACCACCGGGCAATCGAGCAACGCACACGCCAACGCGCTGGCCGCGGTGGTGTTGCCGATGCCCATTTCGCCACCGATGAACAACTGCGCGCCGGCCGCGATGGCGCGCAGCACACTGTCGCGACCGGCCTGCAAGGCGAGTTCGCCCTGGGCCTGAGTCATTGCCGGCCCCTGGACAAAATTCGCCGTGCCCGGACCGATGTTCAGGTGACGCACACCCGGCAGATTCAACGACGGCGTGACGGTGCCGAGGTCGACCACTTCCAGGGAAGCCCCCAACTGCCGTGCCAACACGCTGATCGCCGCGCCGCCGCTGACAAAGTTGTGCAGCATCTGCCCGGTGACTTCCTGCGGAAACGCCGACACTCCTTCAGCAACCACACCATGGTCACCGGCAAAAATCGCAATCCACAGCTGATCGAGCGTCGGCTTGACCTGCCCCTGCAACCCGGCCAGTTGCACCGCCACCGACTCGAGCTGGCCGAGAGAGCCGGCAGGCTTGGTCAGTTGCTGTTGACGCGCCTGCGCCTGATCGACCGCTTGCGCGTCGATTGGCTTGCACGGGTTCAGCCACCAGGAGTGAGTCATAACGCAGTTCCTTTCAAAGTCAGGGGCAGGCCGGCGACGGTCAGGACGACTCGCTGACAGCGCTCGGCCAAGGCTTGATGCAGCCAACCGGCTTCATCGACATAGCGGCGAGTCAATTCGCCCAGCGGTACGACACCCATCCCGGTCTCGTTGCTGACAAAAATGATTTCACCCGGCAACGATGCCAGGCAGTCCAGCAGCGCTTCGCGTTCGGCCGACAGGCGCTCGGCGTTGTCGAGCATCAGTAGATTGGTCAACCACAGCGTCAGGCAATCCACCAGCAAGCAACGATCGGCACTGGCGTTTTCGCGCAGCACGCGGGCCAGCTCCAGCGGCTCTTCGATCAATGCCCACTCGGCTGGACGACGGGCGCGGTGATGGGCGACCCGTTCGTTCATTTCACCGTCCAGGGGTTGGCTGGTGGCGATGTAGGTGACCTGGAGTTGACTGTCTGTCGCCAGTTTTTCAGCCAGGCGACTTTTGCCTGAGCGGGCGCCGCCGAGGATCAGTTGCAGCATGGTTTATTCCTTAGATGTGCGGTGTCGGGGCGGGCCTCTTCGCGGGCAAGCCTCGCTCCTACAGTTGACCGCGTTCCAATGTGGGAGCGGGCTTGCTCGCGAAGAGGCCGGCACATTCACCCTAAAAACCACAGAGTTCACGCAGCAACGAAGTATCCAGATGCTTCTCCACCAGATCCGCCAACCGCTCGATATCGCGCTCGCGCAAGGCGTGGTAATCCACTTCCTGCACATCCTGCAACCCGGCCCAGCGCAACAGCGCACTGCACGCCGCCGGCGACTCGAACAGGCCATGCAGGTACGTGCCGAAAATCTGTCCATCGACACTTTGCGCGCCATCGCAACGACCATCGTCCAGCTGCACCGCGGCGTTTTCCAGCGCCGGCCCGGTGGTCACGCCGGCATGAATTTCATAGCCGCTGACCTCCGCGTCCTCCAGCACCAGACGCCCACGCACATTGCGCAACTGCTTCTCTTCTTCGAGCTGCGTTTCGAACGCCAGCAAGCCCAAACCGGCACTGGAACCCGGCGCGCCTTCGAGGCCCAGCGGGTCGTGCACCTGCTCGCCGAGCATTTGCAGACCGCCGCAGATCCCCAGCACTTTTCCACCGTAACGCAAGTGCCGCGAGATAGCCGTGTCCCAACCGTTGGCCCGCAAGTACGCGAGGTCACTGCGCACGCTTTTCGAACCGGGAAGAATGATCAGGTCAGCCGGCGGAATCGCCTGACCGGGGCCGATGAATTGCAGGTCCACTTGCGGATGCAGGCGCAGCGGATCGAAATCGGTGTGGTTGCTGATGCGCGGCAGCACCGGCACCACCACGTTGAGCACTTGATCGGTCTTGTCGGTCTGACGCTGATCGAGACCGTCCTCGGCCTCAAGATGCAGGTCCATCACATACGGTAAAACGCCGATCACCGGTTTGCCGGTGCGCGCCTCCAGCCAATCCAGCCCCGGTTGCAGCAAGGCGATGTCGCCGCGAAAACGGTTGATGATGAAGCCTTTGACCCGTGCCTGCTCGCTGGGCGACAGCAGTTCCAGCGTACCGACCAAATGCGCGAAAACTCCGCCGCGATTGATGTCGGCAATCAGCACGACCGGGCAGTCCACCGCCTCGGCAAACCCCATGTTGGCGATGTCGCCGGCGCGCAGGTTGATCTCTGCCGGCGAACCCGCACCTTCGACCATCACCACCGGATACGCCGCGCTCAAGCGTTCATGAGAAGCCAGCACCGCTTGCATCGCGATGGCCTTGTAGTCGTGATAGGCGACGGCATTCATGGTGGTGACCGCGCGCCCATGAATGATCACTTGAGCGCCGGTATCGCTATTGGGTTTGAGCAGCACCGGGTTCATGTCGGTGTGCGGTTCAAGGTTGGCGGCCTGGGCCTGCACTGCTTGAGCACGGCCAATCTCGCCACCGTCGGCGGTTACCGCGCTATTGAGGGCCATGTTCTGCGGCTTGAACGGCACGACGCTGACGCCCTGGCGCGTGACCCAGCGACACAGCGCCGTCACCAGCGTGCTTTTACCGGCGTCGGACGTGGTGCCCTGCACCATCAAAGTCGTGCCCTGCACCATCAAAGTCGCGCCTTGCACCATCAACGTAGTCATTGCGCTTCCTTAACGTAGGCTTCAAGCGCTTGCTCGAGACGCAGCCAATCCGCTTCATCGGCGGGCAAGCCAAACCGTACGCTGCTGGTGTGGGTGAACAACCGCAGCAGAATGCCGCGTCGGGCCATGAATTCATGCAGCGCTTCGGCACGCTCGGTGATCAGCCATTGGAACAATGCGCAGCCGCCCTGAGGCTTGAAACCATACTGTTCAAGCAGCAACGCCAGACGCTCGCCGGCCTCGTCAGTACGAATGCGCTGTCGAGTGTGCCCGTCCGTATCCGTCAGGCACGCCTGACCCAGCACTCGGGTCGGACCGCTGACCGCCCAAGGCCCGACCTGTTCGGCCAGCAGCTTGAGCAACTTGCGCTCGGCCAATACAAAACCCAACCGCACACCGGCCAGACCGAAAAATTTGCCGAAGGAACGCAGCACGATCAAGCCAATCTGATTGGCGAACGGCGCCAGACTCAAATGCGGGGTGTTGTCCATGAACGCCTCGTCCACGACTAGCCAGCCACCGCGCTGGGCCAGCCGCGAATGCCAGTCCAGCAGGCGAGCCGGGGTCAGGCTCAACCCCGTGGGATTGTTCGGATTGACCACCACCAGCACATCGAGGCTGTCGAGAAAGAAATCGACTTCCGACTCAAGCACTTCACGCACGATGTAACCATTGCGACGCCAGGCTTCGGCGTGTTCGGCGTAACACGGCGACAGCACGCCGACTTTGCCGGCCCGGCGCAAACGCGGCAGCAACTGGATCGCCATTTGCGAACCGGCCACCGGCAACACTTGGGCCGCACCGTAATAGTCGCAGGCAGCCTGCTCCAGACCGTCATCAGTTTCCGGCAACCGCGCCCAGGCCCGCAGCGGGATGTCCGGGACCGGGAATGGCCAGGGCGCGAGACCACTGGACAGGTCGAGCCAATCGGCTTCGGCAATGCCGTATTCAAGCGCCGCCTTGCGCAAGCGGCCACCGTGCTCAAGCATAGAATTCAGCCCCTACGCAGAGAATCAGCAGCCATAACCATACCCCGCGCTGGACCAATTGCCAGCCACGGTCGATGGAATCGGCATCCGCCGGCACACCTTCGCCCAATGGCGGACGCTGATGCAGTTCACCGTGATAGATCGCCGCCCCGCCCAACTCGACGCCCAGCGCGCCGGCACCGGCCGCCATCACCGGCCCGGCATTCGGGCTATCCCAGGTCGGGCCCTGGGTACGCCAGCACTTCAACGCCAGTCGGGTTTTGCCCAGCAGCGCGTAGGTCAACGCCACCAAGCGTGCGGGAATGTAGTTCAGAACATCATCGATCTTCGCCGCCGCCCAACCGAAACGTTCGAAGCGTTCGTTGCGATAACCCCACATCGCATCGAGAGTGTTGCTCAGGCGATAAAGCACCACGCCGGGCGCACCCGCCACGGCAAACCAGAACAGCGCGGCGAACACCGCATCGCTGCCGTTCTCCAGCACCGACTCGGTGGCGGCGCGGGCGACTTCGGTTTCATCCAGTTCACTGGTCTGACGGCTGACCAGATAACCAACGCGTTTGCGCGCCTCGATCAGATCATCACTACGCAGGGCCTTGGCCACCGGCTCAACGTGCTCACCAAGGCTGCGCATACCAAGGGCGCAATAGAGCACGAGAATCTCGACGATCCAGCCAACGTAAGGCGCCCAGGAAAGTGCGGTGGCCAGCAAGGTTAGCGGCACGACCGCCATCACCCAGGCCGTAACCCCGTGACTGCGCCAACCGCGGCCGCCGGAGTTGAAACGTTGCTCGATGCGATCGGCAAAACGACCGAACGCCACCAGCGGATGCCAGCGTTTGGGTTCACCCAGCAGCGCATCCAGCGCGACCGCGGCGACACTCAACAACGCCACACTCATTGACTCACTCCCCAATAATTTTCATACAGCAACTCGCTGAGTGGACGCGCCTGCGCCCAGCCTTCGAGTACCAACATCGGCGCCGGATAGAATTCCTTGACCGGCCCCAGGCAAAGAACAGCCAAAGGCTTGGCCCCGGTCGGTAAACCCAGCAAGTCCGCCAGCGCTTGCGGCTCGAACAGCGACACCCAGCCCATGCCCAGGCCTTCGGCGCGGGACGCGAGCCAAAGATTCTGGATGGCGCAGGACAGCGAGGCCATGTCCATTTCCGGCAATGTACGACGGCCGAAGATATGCCGCTCACGATCGTCCATCAGCGCGGCGACCAGCACCTCGGCGCAGTCGTTGATGCCTTCGACCTTGAGCTTCATGAATTCGTCGGAGCGCTCGCCGAGGGCTTCGGCGGTACGGATGCGCTCGTCTTCCACCAGTTGCTGAATCTTGCCGCGCAGTGCCCGGTCGCTGATGCGAATGAAACGCCAGGGCTGCATCAGGCCAACACTCGGGGCCTGATGCGCGGCTTCGAGCAGACGCCTCAGTAACTCGGGTTCGACGGTGCCGCCGCTGAAGTGCCGCATGTCACGGCGTTCGGCGATGGCTCGGTAGACGGCTGCGCGTTCGGCCTGGCTGAATGCGTTGTCCGTCATGGCCTCTTCGCGGGCAAGCCCGCTCCCACAGGGTTTTGGTGATCCAATGTGGGAGCGGCGGTGCGGCGATCCGACTTGCTCGCAAAGGCGGCCTCAAGGTCAGGCACAAACAGCGCCGCAATCGCCGATGGATTGGACGGAAAATAAAAATGCACATAGGACGCCGTCATCCGCCCCTCACGATAAACCGCCTCCGCCCCTCGCCCACCATTCGGGCTCAAACCTCTAGCAATCGGCTCAAGCTCGGTGCTGGTCAACGAGTGGTGATACGTGTGCCCGCGCAGTAAACCTTCCGGCAATTCGACCGCCTGCAAGGCCAACGCGGCAAGGCGCTTCTGCATCACCGCATCACCGGCCAGCAGGCCAACCAGTTCAGCGCGAGTGCCCTCGACATCGGTCAAGGAATCCAGCAGGTACAGCATGCCGCCACACTCGGCCAGCAACGGTTTGCCCGCTGCGTGGTGAGCGCGGATCGCGGTCAGCATCGGCGTGTTTTGTGATAACGCCACATGGTGCAATTCGGGGTAACCGCCCGGCAGATACAGGCTATCTGCTTCTGGCAATTCGGTGTCGCGGATCGGCGAGAAGAAAAACAATTCGGCGCCCATCGCCCGCAGCAGATCCAGGCTCGCGCCGTAGGTAAACGCGAAAGCTTCGTCCCGAGCCACGGCAATCCGCACACCGGCCAGCAACGGTTCGGCGGCGATCATTTCAGGCGCGGCGAATTCCACGGCCGGCGGTAGAGCCACATCGCAACTGCTGGCCAAGGAGTCGGCCGCCGCATCGAGACGCAGGTCGAGATCATTGAGCTCGCTGGCCTGAACCAGGCCCAGATGCCGACTCGGCAATTCGATCCCGGTCTCCCGGGACAACGCGCCGTACCAGCGCAAGCCTTCAGTCAGGCTGCCTTCGAGCAACTGCGCATGTCGCACGGTGCCGACCCGGTTGGCCAGCACACCGGCAAACGGCAAGTCCGGTTGATAACGCGCAAGACCCAGGGCCAGCGCGCCAAACGTCTGCGCCATGGCGGTGCCGTCGATCACGCCGAGCACCGGCACACCGAAGTGCCGCGCCAGATCGGCGCTGGACGGCGTACCGTCGAACAGCCCCATGACGCCTTCGATGAGGATCAGATCGGCTTCGCCTGCGGCCTCCCACAATAGACGTCGACTTTCCTGCTCGCCGACCATCCACATGTCGAGTTGATAAACCGGTGCGCCGCTGGCGCGCTCGAGAATCATCGGGTCGAGAAAGTCCGGGCCGCATTTGAACACGCGAACCTTGCGCCCCTGATTGCGATGCAAACGGGCAAGCGCGGCGGTGACGGTGGTCTTGCCCTGACCGGAGGCCGGCGCGGCGATCAGTACCGCCGAGCAATGACGGGGTTGAGTCACAGTTCGACGCCTTTTTGCGCTTTGATTCCAGCCTGGAAGGCGTGCTTGATCATGCCCATTTCAGTGACGGTGTCGGCCAGCTCGATCATCTCTGGTTTGGCGCCACGACCCGTGACCACCACGTGCTGCATCGGTGGACGGGCCTGCAAGTCGCTGAGCACCTGATCGAGATCGAGGTAGCCGTGCTTGAGGGCGATGTTCAACTCATCGAGCACCACGAGGCCAATGGCCGGATCACGCAGCAATTCGCGGGACACCGCCCACGCGGCTTCAGCGGCGGCGATGTCGCGCTGGCGGTCCTGGGTTTCCCAAGTGAAGCCCTCGCCCATCACATGAAAACGCACCTGCTCCGGGAAGCGCCGGAAGAACAGCTCCTCGCCGGTGCTGGTGCGCCCCTTGATGAACTGCACCACGCCGCACTGCATGCCGTGGCCCATTGACCGCGCAAGCATGCCGAACGCCGAGCTGCTCTTGCCCTTGCCGTTGCCGGACAGCACCAGCAGCAAACCGCATTCATTCGGGGAGTTGGCGATGCGTTCGTCGATCACCGCTTTTTTGCGCAGCATGCGCGCCAGATGGCGTTCGTCACGATCGGGAGTATCAGTCATGGGGAGCTCTCCGTTGAGGCTGGATAACGGCGGGCAGGCACAAGAATAGACGGCAAGAAGCCTGGCATCGCCCACCGTGATGCCGTTGGATGAATCAGGCCGGTCTCCGGGCTCATGAGCGGCGTGTTGCCTGACTGCGCGCCTTCCCATGTTGACATCAACACAGTGGCTCAAAGCGCAGTCTTCACTCATTTACCGTTGCGGGGGCAGCGCCGGGATCATGACGCTTCGTCGCTTGACGATAGCCACTCACCGGCTTCCCTGTTTCACTCTGTCGGCCATCGCCACAGAGCACCTGAAACAAGCCGCGAAGGTTAGAGGGTTGGGGGTGGAGCGTCAATTGAAGACAAAGCGTGGGCACTCGATATACTGCCGCCCATCAATTACCTGACACCAATCTTGCACCACACTGTCAGCAGTGATATCAAAGCGCCATAGAACCCAACAACACAATTACAAGGGTAAGCAACATGCAAGGCATGATCATCAGCAATCCGAAGCTGGAATTCCTGCGACCGGTGCTGGAACGCTGGTTTGACTGTATCGACCGCTACAACGCTGTGCGCGGCGATAACGACACACCTTATTGGTACGACGAAAAAGCCAACCTCGGCCTGCTCTCCGCCGCGGCCTGGATGGCAGAAATGGTCACCTTGCAACAAACGACGACGCGCAAGCAGAACGAAGAAGGCGAACGCAACGGCCGCGCCGACCTGTTTATCGCCACTCCCGAAGCCACCGCCGAACAACGCGCCTACCTTCAAGCCACTCAACGCTGGCCGCGGGTCAACAGCCTGAACCTGACTCAGGCACTACAGGACATCACCAGCGAGGCCAAGCGAATCAGCTACGCCAGCGACCTGAAACTCGGTTGCCTGTTCGTTGCGCCGCAAAAAGCTCAGCAGAGCGCTACACCGGAAGAACTGCAGGACATGCTCGACGACTTGCAGAAGGAACCCAGCTGCGCCGTGGCCTGGTATTTCCCTTACGCCTATCGCAAGTTGCGCAATGAAGCCGGCAACTACCATCCAGGGATCGCCGTATTACTCAAGGAAGCCCGCGGCTGACGGGTTGAACCATCAAGCGTCTACGCTTCTCTATGATTACGTCAATGCATTCATAGGGAAGATCAGTAATGCGCAAACCCCAGCTCGTTTTCATCATCGCGCTCGCCGGAGGGCTCGCCGCCTGTGGTGAAACCTCCAGCCTGCAAGTCTCGGATGGCACAGGCCCCTCGCCCAAGCTGCCAGAACCGAATAAAACCCTGATCCCGACGGTGAACATCGCCCCGGCGATCGGCTGGCCTGAAGGTAAGAAACCCGTCGCCGCGGCAGGGACTCAAGTGGCGGCGTTTGCCGAAGGCCTCGATCATCCGCGCTGGCTCTATGTGTTGCCTAACGGCGATGTGTTGGTGGCCGAAACCAACGCGCCGCCCAAACCCGATGATGGACAAGGCATTCGTGGCTGGGTCATGGGCAAAGTCATGGGCCGCGCCGGTGCTGGCGTCCCCAGCCCGAACCGCATCACTCTGCTGCGGGACAAGGACCACGACGGCGTCGCCGAAACCCGCACGGTGTTCCTGGAAAACCTCAATTCGCCCTTCGGCATGACCCTGGTCGGCAATGACCTGTACGTCGCCGACACTGATCGCCTGCTGCGCTTCCACTATGAAAACGGTGAGACCGCGATCAAGTCGCAGCCGATCAAGATAGTCGATTTGCCGGGCGGCACGCTGAATCATCACTGGACCAAAAACGTCATCGCCAGTAAGGATGGCAGCAAGCTGTACGTCACCGTGGGCTCGAACAGCAACGTCGGTGAAAACGGCATGGATCAGGAGGAAGGCCGCGCGGCAATCTGGGAAGTGGATCGCGCCACCGGCAATCACCGGATCTTCGCCTCGGGCATCCGTAATCCAAACGGTCTGGCCTGGGAGCCTCAGAGCGGCGCATTGTGGACCGCCGTCAACGAGCGTGACGAAATCGGCAGCGACCTGGTGCCGGACTACATCACGTCAGTGAAAGACGGCGGGTTCTACGGCTGGCCTTACAGCTATTACGGCCAACACGTCGACATTCGCGTCGAACCGCAAAAACCCGATCTGGTGGCCAAGGCCATTGCGCCAGACTACGCAGTGGGGCCACATACCGCGTCACTGGGCCTGACGTTCGCCGAAGGCGGCAAACTGCCTGCACCGTTCACTCAAGGTGCATTCATCGGCCAGCACGGCTCGTGGAACCGCAAGCCACACAGTGGCTACAAAGTGATTTTCGTGCCGTTCAGCGCCGGCAAACCGACCGGGCAGCCAGTGGATGTGCTCACTGGTTTCCTCAATGATGAGGAAAAAGCCATGGGCCGGCCGGTGGGTGTGGTGATCGATCAGCAGGGAGGTCTGCTGGTGGCGGATGACGTAGGGAACAAGGTGTGGCGCGTGTCCGCGGCCAGGTAAACGTCAAAAGATCGCAGCCTTCGGCAGCTCTTACAGGGTGTACGTCATCCAACGTAGGAGCTGCCGCAGGCTGCGATCTTTTCCGGCAGACGCCTACATCCGCTACGGATTATGTGCCAGGTGCTCGGGCTGCAAGACGCGCTTGGCGCTCAGATAGGCTTTCTGCCAGTAAGCCTTGGACAAGCTGTCCAGCTTGACCGTGCCGCCCGTGGCTGGCGCGTGGACGAAGCGGCCTTCGCCGACGTAGATCCCGGCGTGGCTGACCTGGGAGCCGCCATTGGTGGCGAAGAAAATCAGGTCACCGGTTTGCAGGCCTTCCTTGCCGATATTGGGGGCCTGCATGCCGATCATCTCGCGGGTGGAGCGCGGCAAGGAAATGCCTGCGACATCGCGATACACATAACCGATCAGACCGCTGCAATCGAACCCGGAATCCGGCGTGTTGCCGCCCCAGCGATAAGGCGTTCCCACCAGACCCAGCGCACGAAACAGCACGTCTTCTGCCGCAGGGGAAAAGGCTTGGGAAGGACCAAAAACAATCGGAGCGCGAACCACCGGCGCAGGTGGCGGTGTGCGGCTGGCGCAGGCGCTGAGCAGTGCTGCGAAGAACATGAGTGCGAGGCGGGCCGACATCGTCATAAACAGAACATCCTGATCTGGCTGCGGCTTTTTTCTGCCACAAAGACAGAAAAGAAAACCGCCTGCGCAGAACGCAGGCGGTTTGCCATCAATAATAGATCAGGATTCTAGCGGCTACGCGGCAAACTTCAAGTAAGACTTTAACTTCGCCTTACAAACTGTCCGCTTACTTGCGCGCCGTGACGATAGCCGGGGCCGCAGCAGGCGCCATCGCGAGTGCGCGCTTGGCTTCGATGAAGGTCTTGCTCCAGTAGCTGTCGCCCAGACTATCGATCCGGACACCACCGCTTTTGCGGCTGCTGGAATGGATGAACTGGTTGTCCCCCAAGTAGATCCCGGCGTGACTGACACGACCGCGACGGCCATTGGTGGCGAAGAACAGCAGGTCACCCGGTTTGAGGGCGCTGCGAGCAACCAGAGGAGCATCAACGTTGATCATTTCGCGAGTGGAGCGCGGCAGGTTCATGCCGGCCTCTTCACGAAACAGATAACCGATGAAGCCGCTGCAGTCGAAACCAGCCTCGGAGGTGCCGCCGAAACGGTAACGGGTACCGATCAGGGACATGCCACGTTCGAGGATGCTGTCGGCCAGAACCGGAAGCTGGTACGACTTGCCGCCGGCGAAGTCTGCCAGTTCTTTATCATTGACCAGCTCTTCCTGGAAAAGAACGGAAGAAGATTGCGCGGTAACTGAATTTGAAACCTGCTGTTTTGGCTCTTGCTGGGGCACTGGAGAGTGAGCAGCGCAACCGAACAACAGGGTGACGAGTGCGAGAGGCACGAGGGGTGCGAAGCGCTTTAGCATGGGCACGACCGTGGCTGATAGTTATAAAAGAAGCCGCGACTATGCCCGCTATCAACCTCATTTGCAAATTCAATCGATCTTTATGTGACTTCTCGGTTTCTCGTTTACATCTAAGCGCTTAAGCCCATTTTGAACCTTTGCGCAGCCTGCCCTCTTGCAGGAAAGCGGATTTGTTGACGCCTGGAATATGCCGAAACCCGTGTAAAACCTGGGCTTGATCAGGTTTTTCACCAACCAAGGGTTTCTTTCAAAAACGGGATTGTCAGCTTGCGCTGAGCTTGAAGGGAGGCCTGATCGAGGCGCTCAAGCAACTCGAAAAGCGCACTCATGCTGCGGGTGCCACGGGTCAGAATAAAATGCCCGACCTCGTCGGTCAGGTGCAGGCCACGACGGGATGCGCGCAACTGCAAGGCACGCAATTTGTCTTCGTCAGAGAGTGGGCGCATCTGGAAGATGAGTGCCAGCGTCAGCCGCGACTTGAGATCCGCCAGTTTCACCGGCAGTTCACGCGGAGACGTCGAGGCGGCGATCAACAGACGCCGACCGCTGTCACGCAAGCGATTGAATAGATGGAACAGCGCCTCTTCCCAATCTGCCTTGCCGGCGACTGCCTGCAAATCGTCCAGGCAGACCAGTTCGTATTGTTCGAGGTTATCGAGGATTTCGATGCCGCGGTCCAGCAACTCGGCCAACGGCAAGTACACCGCACGCTCCCCCAGTTGCTCGAAACGCAAACATGCCGCCTGCAACAAATGCGTGCGCCCTACCCCGTCCTTGCCCCAGAGGTAAATCAGGCTTTCCGTCCAGCCGGCGTCGGCTTCGCAGAGCCGCTCGACATAGCCGAGTGCAGCGGCATTGGCGCCTGGGTAGTAATTGATAAAGGTAGCGTCATCACGCAGACGCACACCTAGGGGCAGCTGAATCGGTTTCATGCTGACTGAACAGTTCCAAAGGAACCGTTAGTGGCCTCTGTGTAAAGTTTGCGAAGTTTATACCCGTGAGGCTGACCGCACAATGCGACAGACCACAAGCAAAATCAAAGGTTTGCGTTAACACACTGGTTTTATGACAGATTCTTTGGCGGCGCATGTGACAGCCACGCGAGCGATACGGGCAAACCTGGCACGAAACCAGGCTGCCCGCCATGAGCGATCAAAAACCCTTACAGCGTGGATTCGTCGACACCGCCGTAGATATCCGAATCCTTATACAAATCATGTATATGACGCACCAGGACCATAATCACCGCCGCCACTGGCAACGCCAGCAGCACGCCGGTAAAACCAAACAGCTCGCCGCCAGCCAGGATGGCGAAGATAACCGCCACCGGATGCAGGCCGATCCGGTCGCCCACCAGCAACGGCGTCAGCACCATACCTTCCAGCGCCTGGCCGACCATGAACACCGCGACAATACCGATCATGGGATACAGATCGCCACCGAACTGGAACAGACCGGCAATCAATGCCGCACCAATCCCGATGACGAATCCCATGTACGGCACGATCGCCGCCAGACCAGCAATCAGACCGATCAACAGCCCCAGCTCCAGCCCGACGATCATCAAACCTGCGGCGTAGATCACGCCGAGCGCCAGCATCACCAGCAACTGACCGCGCACGAACGCGCCAAGCACTTCGTGGCATTCTCCCGCCAGAGACATGACGCGCTCTTCACGATCACGTGGCAGCAGGCTACGGATCTTGGCCATCATCAGATCCCAGTCGCGCAGCAGATAAAAACTCACCACCGGAATCAGCACCAGATTAGCCAGCCAGCCGATCAACGCAAGGCCTGAAGCCGTCGCCTGACTCAGCACCACGCCGACCACATCGGTGGTCTGGCCCATGTGCTCGCTGAACGCCGCCTTGAGCTTGTCGAACTTCCAGAAGCCGTCCGACAACCCCATCTTCGATTGCGCCCACGGCACGGCGGTGTGCTGCAACCAGTCGAGCATCTGCGGCGCCAGTTCATACAAGCGGAACATCTGCTTGGCGAGCATCGGCACCAACACCAACAGCAACGCGGTGACGATCAACGTGAACAAGGCGAACACCGCCACCACGCCCCAGGTCCGTGACAGACCGTACTTCTCCAGCCGATCCACCAGCGGGTCGAACAGATAAGCCAGTAACAGTGCCACCAGGAACGGCGTCAGGATCGGGTGCAACAGGTAAACAAACGCGCAAAGCAGGACCACCCCACCGAGCCAGAACCAACGCCGTGTATCGGCCATGTACAACTCCTGCTTCTATATAAAGAAAAACTACCAGCGAAAACGTAACTGCGGCGTCGGTGCCGGGGCCGGCGCTGCGACCGGTGTCGAGCCAGCCGCCACGGGTTGAACAGGCGCAGTGGGGGTCGGCGCCTCACCGGCCGGAATTTCTTGCAACCTGGCCAAAGACAACTGCGCCCGCAGCTGATCGGGGCTGCCGTTGACCCGATAAAGCACGCGGTCGCCGTCGACACTTTGCAGGCGTGCACCAAAAGGCTCCAGCAAACGCCCGAGCGTCGCATAACGCTCCAGACTCATCCCCTGCACTTCCAGCAATTGCTCGCTCGACGCGCCCGGTTTGGCGGCAAAACGCGGCGCCAGGCGTTGACTGACCGCCAGCATCACCGCATCGGCCAGCGCGGCGGTATCCGCGCCCTGCACGCTACCCGCTTCTTTCTGATCGCCCAGCCACAAACGCCACTTGGCTTGCCATTGGCCACCCTCTTCACGGGCATGCACCGCCAGCAAGGCGTCGGCATTGTAGCGGTCGGATGCGCCCCGCAGTGGTGCCGGGTCCGCACTTTCCAGATTCGGCGCTGTGGCGACAATTTGCTCGTTCAGGTCTGCCAGCGGCAAACGCAGCGGCAGCCCACGATGTTGCGCCGCTCGAAGCAGTGGCGTGGCACTGGCCTGGCCATCACCGACCAGGCTCGAACCTTCAGTGGAATCGCTCAACCACCAACCGAGAATCGACGGCCGGTTGCTGCCCCACATGGCCAACCCGGCACGCCGCAACGCCTGTTCGGTGGTGGCCGGATCGAAATCGACTTTCAGCACTTGCGGCGGCCCGGCCTCATAACCGAACTGACTGATGATTTGCTGAGGGTCTTTGCGCACGGTCGCCAGACCCGGGCTCTGCGCCGCCTTGGGGTCGCCGGTCAGGCGCAACACCAACGTATCCAGCGCTCGCTGAGTCGCCTGATCGCGCTCCTCCGGCGTCTGGCTGCTGACGGGTTCGCGCACTTGATAGAGGCCTTTGACGGTTTCGGCATGGCCGGTCAGGCTGACCATGGATAAACAGCCCACGAACAAGAATTTAAGAAAACGCATAAAAAGATTCCTGACGACAAGAGCGGCTGGAACAGACCGCGTGAAGATGATTGAACCAAGGGTCTGTTGACCACACGTTCAAGCAAAACATTCACCCGATCCCGGTAAGTTTTCGCACTGTCATAACGATAGACGGTTAACGTCGATACCTTATACAGCCATCCGGGACGCCACCAACACGGGCAATATCGGTTTTTTTAACGCGATATGCCTCTGCCCGTCGGCACGAGGATGGCCGCTGCCCCTCAAGCCTGATAAAATCGCGCGCCTTCGCAGACCGGCAACAGCCGGGCACCCTGAAATTCGCGGATGGCACTCGCCTTCGTTTGTTTCGGCGGTCCCACTGGACTCGGTCGTTACCCCTGAATCCCCCCTAAAGGCCTGGATCATGAGCAAGCAACCCTCCCTGAGCTACAAGGACGCCGGTGTAGACATCGACGCCGGTGAAGCATTGGTCGAACGCATCAAGAGCGTCGCCAAGCGCACTGCGCGCCCGGAAGTCATGGGCGGCCTGGGCGGTTTCGGCGCCCTCTGCGAGATCCCGGCCGGTTACAAACAACCGGTGCTGGTATCGGGCACTGACGGCGTCGGCACCAAGCTGCGCCTGGCGCTGAACCTGAACAAGCACGACAGCATCGGCATCGACCTGGTGGCCATGTGCGTGAACGACCTGGTGGTCTGCGGCGCCGAGCCGCTGTTCTTCCTCGACTACTACGCCACCGGCAAACTGAACGTCGAAACCGCGACCCAGGTCGTGACCGGCATTGGCGCTGGCTGTGAACTGTCCGGCTGCTCCCTGGTCGGCGGCGAAACCGCTGAAATGCCTGGCATGTACGAAGGCGAAGACTACGACCTGGCCGGCTTCTGCGTCGGTGTCGTGGAAAAGTCCGAAATCATCGACGGTTCCAAAGTCGCTGCCGGCGATGCCCTGCTCGCCCTGCCGTCTTCCGGCCCGCACTCCAACGGCTACTCGCTGATCCGCAAGATCATCGAAGTGTCCGGTGCAGACATCGAAAACATCCAGCTCGACGGCAAACCACTGACCGACCTGCTGATGGCCCCGACCCGCATCTACGTGAAGCCGCTGCTCAAGCTGATCAAGGACACCGGCGCCGTCAAAGCCATGGCCCACATCACCGGTGGCGGCCTGCTGGACAACATCCCGCGCGTTCTGCCAAAAGGCGCACAAGCGGTGGTTGACGTTGCAAGCTGGACTCGCCCTGCCGTGTTCGACTGGCTGCAAGAGAAAGGCAACGTCGACGAAAACGAAATGCACCGCGTACTGAACTGCGGCGTCGGCATGGTTATCTGCGTCGCTCAAGAGCACGTTGAAACCGCGCTGAACGTGCTGCGTGAAGCCGGCGAGCAGCCTTGGGTCATCGGTCAGATCGCCACCGCTGCCGAAGGCGCGGCTCAGGTTGAACTGAAGAACCTCAAGGCTCATTGATGTCCCAGACCTGTGATGTGGTGGTGCTGTTGTCCGGCACTGGCAGTAACTTGCAGGCCTTGATCGACAGCACGCGGACCGGCGACAGCCCGGCCCGCATCGCTGCGGTGATCTCCAACCGCGCCGACGCCTACGGCCTGCAACGCGCCAGGGACGCGGGTATCGACACCCGCACCCTGGATCACAAGGCTTTCGAAGGTCGCGAGGCCTTCGATGCCGCGCTGATCGAACTGATCGACGCCTTCAACCCCAAACTCGTGGTACTGGCCGGTTTCATGCGCATTCTCAGCGCTGACTTCGTGCGCCACTATCAGGGTCGCCTGCTCAATATCCATCCTTCGCTGCTGCCCAAATACAAAGGGTTACACACTCATCAGCGCGCGCTGGAAGCCGGCGACACTGAACACGGCTGTTCCGTGCACTTCGTCACCGAGGAACTCGATGGCGGACCACTGGTCGTACAGGCAGTAATACCGGTAGAGTTGCACGATTCGCCGCAGAGTCTGGCGCAGCGAGTCCATACCCAGGAACACCTGATCTACCCGATGGCCGTACGCTGGTTTGCCGAAGGTCGTTTATCACTCGGTGAACAAGGTGCTTTACTGGACGGACAGTTACTCGCGGCCAGCGGCCACTTGATTCGAACCTAGGAGATTTTATGCGTCGCGCCCTGCTCTTCGCTTGCGCTCTGCTCGCCCTGCCGTTTGCGCAGGCCGCAGACCTTCAACCCTTCTCCGCCAGCTACACCGCCGACTGGAAGCAGCTGCCCATGAGCGGCACCGCCGAACGCAGCCTGACCAAGGGAGCCAACGGCGTCTGGAAACTCAGCTTCAAGGCGTCGATGATGATCGCCAGCCTGACTGAAGAAAGCACCCTGACTCTGGACAAGGACACGCTGCTGCCACAGTCCTACCACTTCGAACGTGGTGGCCTGGGCAAAGCCAAGAAGGCCGATCTGGACTTCGACTGGACCAACAAGATGGTCACCGGCACCGATCGCGGTGACGCCGTCAAGCTTCCGCTCAACCGCGGCATGGTCGACAAGTCCACCTATCAACTGGCGCTGCAGCATGACGTGGCCGCCGGCAAGAAAAGCATGAGCTATCAGGTCGTCGATGACGGCGAAGTCGATACCTATGACTTCCGCGTGCTGGGTTCGGAGAAAGTCGACACCAAGGCTGGCCAGATCGATGCGATCAAGGTCGAGCGCGTGCGCGATCCGACACAAAGCAAGCGCATCACCGTGCTGTGGTTCGCCAAGGATTGGGATTATTTGCTGGTCCGTCTGCAACAGGTCGAAACCGACGGCAAGGAGTACAACATCATGCTCCTCGACGGCACGGTCAACGGCAAGCCGGTCAAAGGCAGCTGATCCGCAACAACATGAAAGCCCCGCAAACGCGGGGCTTTTTTTCGTTTGTCATTTGGCTGGGTGAGAGCGATCAGCGCACGGTAAAGCGTTGCTGGGCCAGCAGGCGATCGCCCTGGAACACCATGAAACGCCATTCACCGGGAACGACTTCGTGGCTTTCGGTGAACTCGTACGCCATCACGTCCTGCGGAGCGCCAGGCACCAGTTTCTGAGTGACTTCCAGCTTGTCGTGACGCACGCCATCCGGAGTACGGATGCCCGGCGTGAAATAGAGCAACGTCAGCGGCTGGTCTTCGGCGACCTTGCCGGCCAACTGGTAACGCATACCGAACTTGGTGCCGAGTTTGGCGGGGACGATTTCGGTTTGCTGTATCTGTTCATTGCTGCGGCGCAAAACTCGCTCGCCCGATTGCAGTTCGGCTTTCGGGCCAGCGAACACGCCATATTCCACCGGGCCTTCGACACGGACTTCGGCACTGGCCAGACCACTGACGAACATCATTGTGGCCAGGGCGGCTAAACGGGTGAGGTGCATGGTGCGCTCCTTGATTGAGATGGCCGGAGCGTATGACACGGACATGACTTATTGATGACAGGTCCGAGTTTGGCGACAGGTTCAACAAATGGGTTGAATGAGCTACCGCTTTCGCGAGCAAGCCCGCTCCCACACTGGATCTCCTGTGTACATAGATGTTGTAAACGACCGAGATCCAGTGTGGGAGCGGGCTTGCTCGCGAAGGCCGCGCCGCGAAATCAGCTTTTACCAACGGAACGAGGCAAAATCGCCAAAAAGTTATCCCGTGCAATCTTTCTGGCAACATCCTCCCGTAAGGCATCAAGAAACGGATCGAAGCTGCGCATTTCCTGACCGAGCTTGTTGAAACGTCCCACCACATCGGAACCGAGCATGAAGCGCTCCGGAAAGCGCTCCACCAGCTTCACCCATTCATCCCGAGGCTTGCCCTGCTCATCCAGCAGATAAGGCGTCAGCATGCTCCAGGACAGGTCAATGAACAGATTGGGGTAGGCCTCGAGCATTCGCGACAGCGTTGGCAACAGAAAATCCAGCTGCGTCTGATGCCGATGAATCTCCGCACTGGTGCCTGCATGAGCCCAGATAAACCGGGTGTGCGGATGATTGCGCAGCGGCTCTTCGACTTCTGCCAGGTACAGCGGATTTTTCTCACGCTTGGAGGTGATGTTGGAATGCAGCATCACCGGCAAGTCGTTCTCGGCAGCCAGGTGATAGATGCGGGTCATCGCCTCGTTGTTGGCCCGCGGCGTGTCGCCGGACGTCAGCGCAGTCAGATCGTCGTGACGGGTAAAGACTTCGCCGATGCCCTGCCAAAGCCCGGGATTGAGGTCGAGCATGCGCTGGATGTGTGCCGCGGAGTTTTTGTCATTCGGGTTGAAGCCGGACAGGAAAGGGTGAAAACGCTGGCGCTGCTCGGGCGTCAACTTATTCACCGCCGCCGCGACGATCACATCGGTCGCGCTGTACCAGTAGGCATCGGCGTCATCGCCGGCGTAATAACGTGGGCGCTTGGGTTCGTCTTCGTGCCATTTCTTGGCCACCGGAATGCCGGAAATCATCACATGCTCGATGGCGTTGTCGTCCATGGCCGTGAGCAATTTCGACATGCCCGCCGTTTCCTGGAAGAAATCGACGTAATGCAGGTGCGCATCGCTGTAGGCATATTCGCGAGCGTAGGCATCAACGCTGCACAGCGCCAACAGCCAGGCGAGGCTCAAGCGGATCGGGGGCACGGAATTCTCCTGTGATGGGCAACTGCGGTATGAGCACCATAGACCGCCCCGCGCAAACCGGGGTTCAGCCGGCAAGAAAGTGGAACGCGAACTTGAAGGAATGCTCTATAACTTCACGGTCTTTTTGATCGAATGACTTTTCCACTGCCCGCGAGGTTTCCCATGACTGTTACCGTCAATACCATCTCCGCCGAAGGTTTTCGTCACAGCGTCCAGATCGATGACCACGAACTTTTTGCCGATGTGCCGAAAACCTCTGGCGGCGAAGGCACCGCGCCCGAGCCCCATGACTACTTCGATGCAGCCCTCGGTGCCTGTAAGGCCCTGACGCTGAAAATGTATGCCCAGAAAAAAAACATCCCGCTGACGGGTGTCGAGGTTGAGGTCACGCGCGACAACAGTGAAGAGCAGAAAGGCAAATACGCCCTGCACGTCGAACTCACGCTCAAGGGTGTGCTTACCGACGCTCAGCGTGACGAACTGCACCGCGTGGCCGACCGCTGCCCGGTACACAAGCTCATGACCACTTCCGAGATCAGCATCGAAACCCATCTGTCCGAAGGTGCCTTCAGCCAATAGCGGCAAGGGCTGCGCAAGCGGGTTATGCTCCCTGCGTCACCCGCTCAGCCTGGAATGCACCATGAACACTCCGCTCGTGATCCGCCCTCGCGCCGAAGATGTCGAAGGTCAGCCGATTCTTCGCCCGTTGCCGTCAGCCAAATGCCGCAACGTCGGGCCTTTCGTGTTTTTCGACCACATGCTCGAAACCCGTTATCCGGCGGGCAAAGGCATGAACATCCGTCAGCATCCGCACATCGGTCTGTCCACCCTCACCTACCTGTTCGAAGGGCAAATCCAGCACAAGGACAGCCTCGGTTCCGATCAGGTGGTGAATGCCGGCGATGTCAGCTGGATGACCGCGGGTAGCGCAATTGCCCACGTCGAACGCACGCCCGAGCCATTGAAAGACAGCGGCTTTACGATGCACGGCTTACAGATCTGGCTGGCTTCGCCCAAGGATCGTGAACACGGTCCGGGACACTACAGCCACCATCCGGCTGCCACGCTGCCCGTCAGCGATAACCTTGGCGTGAAGATACGGATGATCGCCGGGTCAGGCTTCTGCCTCGAATCGCCGGTCCCAGTGCTTTCTCCTACGCTCTACGCCGAATTGAACCTGCAAACAGCGACCACATTGCTGATTCCCACCGAGCATGAAGAACGGGCACTGTATGTACTGAGCGGTGAGGCGCAACTGGATGGCGAGGCGCTGGAGCCGCATTCGCTGGTGGTATTGCCGGCCGGGGAAGAGATGACACTGTTCGCCGAGAGCGACTGTCATGCCGTGCTGTTTGGCGGCGCGCCGCTGGATGGCCCGCGACGGATCAACTGGAATTTCGTGGCCAGTGATCCAGCATTGATCGATGAAGCACGTCGGCGCTGGGCGGCCGGGGATTGGCCGACTGTGCCGGGGGAAAGTGAGCGGATCGAGTTGCCTTAGGTCCTGAGTCGCCTATCAGATTGCCTTCAAAATAAAAACCATCAAGACAGTTGCTCCCACATTTGATCGAGTCGTCCGCAAAATTTACAGTCGACGCCGATCCACTGTGGGAGCGGGCTTGCTCGCGAAGGGGACGGCACTAACACCACCCCTATCAGGGCTACAAACAGCAATCAGCCCTTGAACACTTCATCCAGCAAGTCATACATCGATGGCGACGGAACGAACCATGATTTGGCTCATGATTAACTCCCGGTAAAAAAGCCCCAGAATGAAAAAACCCGCCGAAGCGGGTTTTTTTTACAACTCGGTTAAACCGACAGTTCAACCAACAGCTTGTTCAGACGGCGCACATAAGCCGCCGGGTCTTTCAAGCTGTCGCCGGCCGCCAGGGCCGCCTGATCGAACAGGATGTGCGACAGGTCGCCGAAGCGCTCGTCGCTCTGCTCGTTGTCGAGTTTCTCGATCAGCGGGTGAGCCGGGTTGAATTCGAAGATTGGCTTCGAATCCGGAACCTTCTGACCGCTGGCTTCCAGGATCTGGCGCATTTGCAGGCCCAGGTCCTGCTCGCCGATGGCCAGAATCGCCGGGGAATCGGTCAGACGATGGGAAACCCGCACTTCAGCAACGGAGTCGCCCAAAGCGGTCTTGAGACGCTCAACCAGGCCTTCTTTGGACTTGGCGACTTCTTCCGCGGCTTTCTTGTCTTCTTCCGAATCCAGGTTGCCGAGGTCCAGGTCACCGCGTGCCACGTCGACAAAGCTCTTGCCGTCGAAGTCGTTGAGGTAGCTCATCAGCCACTCGTCGATGCGGTCGGTCAGCAGCAGCACTTCGATGCCTTTCTTGCGGAAGACTTCCAGGTGCGGGCTGTTTTTGACTTGCGCGTAAGTTTCACCGGTCAGGTAGTAGATCTTGTCCTGACCTTCCTTGGCGCGGGCCAGGTAGTCGGCCAGACCTACAACCTGCTCGCCGTCATCGCCCTGAGTGGACGCGAAACGCAGCAGGCCGGCAATTTTTTCTTTGTTGGCGAAGTCTTCTGCCGGGCCTTCTTTCATGACCTGACCGAAGTTCTTCCAGAAGCCTTTGTATTGCTCAGGCTCGTTCTTCGCCAGTTTTTCCAGCATGTCCAGAACGCGCTTGGTCAGCGCCGACTTCATCGAATCGATGATCGGGTCTTTCTGCAGGATTTCCCGCGACACGTTCAACGACAGGTCGTTGGAGTCGACCACGCCTTTGATGAAGCGCAGGTACAGCGGCAGGAACGACTCGGCCTGATCCATGACGAACACACGCTGCACGTACAGCTTCAGGCCCTTCGGCGCTTCACGCTGGTACAGGTCGAACGGAGCACGGGTCGGCACATAAAGCAGCGAGGTGTACTCGAGTTTGCCTTCGACCTTGTTGTGGCTCCAGCTCAGCGGGTTTTCGAAATCGTGAGCGACGTGCTTGTAGAACTCCTGGTATTCCTCGTCCTTTACTTCAGTACGAGGGCGAGTCCACAGGGCGCTGGCGCGGTTGACGGTTTCCCATTCAACGGCCGGTTGCTCTTCACCTTCAGCGGCTGCCACTTCTTTCGGCAGCTCGATCGGCAAGGCGATATGGTCGGAGTACTTCTTGATGATGTTGCGCAGACGCCAGCCATCGGCGAACTCGTCTTCAGCGGACTTCAGGTGCAGGACGATGCGAGTACCACGGTCGGCTTTCTCGACGGTGGAGATTTCGAATTCGCCTTCGCCCTTGGACGACCAGTGCACACCTTCGCTGGCAGCGAGGCCGGCACGGCGGCTGAATACGTCAACTTTATCGGCGACGATGAAGGCCGAATAGAAACCGACACCGAACTGACCGATCAGGTGCGAGTCTTTTTTCTGATCGCCAGACAGGTGTTTCATGAAATCGGCAGTGCCGGATTTGGCGATGGTACCCAGATGGGTGACCGCGTCTTCACGGCTCATGCCGATGCCGTTGTCTTCGAGGGTGACGGTTTTAGCGTCCTTGTCGAAGCTCACACGGATTTTCAGTTCAGCGCCGCCTTCCAGCAATTCAGGCTTGGCGAGGGCTTCAAAGCGTAATTTATCGACAGCGTCAGAGGCGTTCGAGATCAATTCGCGAAGGAAAATTTCCTTGTTGGAATACAGCGAATGGATCATGAGGTGCAGCAGTTGCTTCACCTCGGTCTGGAAGCCCAGGGTTTCCTTTTGAGTTTCCACACTCATGGTCATCAAACTCCAATCAGATGGCAGTGGCCGCGACCTTGAGGGTCGGCGGCGGGTTGTCCTCAGAGTTGGGGGCTGAGATCAGGATTTCAAGGGCTCTTCGATTTTGAAGTGAGCGCGGGCCGTGGCAATGGGCTCGGCTTCGGTGCTTTGCCAAGCGGTAATTGCCACGTTTGCCACCCGACGCCCCTGTCGGCACACCTGGCATCTGGCCCAGGTATCGCGAAACTGCCCCGCGCGCAGGTAGTCGAGGGAAAAGTCGATAATCTTCGGCACACCAGGCGAGCCGGTGAAGATCAGCAGGTGCAGTGCTGCCGAGAGCTCCATGAACCCAGCAATCACCCCGCCATGAATCGCCGGCAATAAAGGATTACCAATGTTGTCTTTGTTGGCCGGTAGACGAAACAGCAGCTCATCCCCCACCCGTGAACATTCGACGCCGATCAGTCTGGCGTAGGGAATCAGGTCCAGCAGCGAGGCGTAGTCTCCCTGCGCATGGGCCTGTTGAAGTTGTTCCTTGAACGTGTCGGTCATTTCGCAACTCCAGCGACGGCACCGGCAATAGCACCGCCAAAACCTTTGGTGCCTTTGATGCTCTTGCCCATACGCATGAAGGTGCCTACCACATGGGCGATGGGCTGTTCGGGGTCGTCCTGATAGGCAAAACCGCGCGCGAAGATCACGTCGGTGGTCACTCGGTAGCATTGAGCGAAGCCGTATACGTCCTTGTGCGGCTCGGCGGCGTGCATGTAGTCGATGCGCAAGTCGAGCGTCGGACAGACTTCGAATTCGGGCAGCACACAGAGGGTGGCCATGCCGCAGGCAGTGTCCATCAGTGAGGTCAGCGCACCACCATGAATCACCCCGGTTTGCGGATTACCGACGATCTGCGGGCTGTACGGCAAAATCACCGTCAATCCTTCGCTGCTGGCGCTGTGAACACGCATGCCGAGTACCTGACAATGCCGCAATGCCGACAGGAATCGCGTCGCACGCTCAAAAACGGGATTTTCGGCCATTTGATAAAACTCTTCTTAGTGTCTGGTCAAGTAGCGGGCTAGAAGGCAAAAGTTCCGCAGCAAAACAAACTTATATATCTGTATGAATTGAGGAACTTAACCCTATTCGCTGTGCTCGAAAGGCCAGTAGATATTTTCCATAAGGAGAAACACCCCATGCGTAAGACTTTAGCTATTGCCTTGATGTTGACCGCTTCCCTCGGTCTCGCTGCCTGCGATAAAAAATCCGAGGACAAAGCTCAAGATGCCACCAAACATGCCGAGCAAGCTCAGGAAAAAATGGGCGAAGCTCAGGATAAAGTGAACGAGGCTGCAAAAGAAAACGCCGAAGCTGCCAAAGCTCAGGCCGAATCGAACGCAGCAGCGGCAAAAGAAGCCGCTCCAGCTCCAGCGCCAGAAGCCCCTAAAAACTAAAACGTTTTTAGTGTGATAAAAGAAAACCCGCCAAGTGCGGGTTTTCTTTTTATTGGCGATAAGTATTAGAGCAAAATTGTTCTAAAAGTCGGACTAATCATCAGCAACAACGAACACACTACCCCCACAAACCACACTAGGCTGCGCTGCCAGGCCAGATCTACCCAATAGCACAGCAAGTAAATGATGCGCGCGATCACAAAGATGATTGCCAGCGTATCGATCAGCCATCCCGCCGTCTGCGTGGTGTACGCCATCAACACCCCTACCGCGAACAATAAGAACGCCTCGAAACTGTTCTGGTGGGCCGCCAATGCACGGGCGCCGAAACCGGTTAGTTGGGCCTGCTGCTGGCGCGGCAGGTGATTGTCGTAACCGCCCTGCTCGTTCATGGCCTTGGCCACTGGAATCTTTGCCACGTAAATCAACAATGCGCTGACAAACACACACCAGAACGGAATACTCATCAAGCAGCCTCCTTGTTCGCTTCAGGCAATGGCGCCTCTGTAGGGGTATACACCATTACATCAAGAACGTCGGAGTGAAACTCGCGGCGATACAACACCAGCACGACGCCGGCACTCATCAGCATGAACAACCAGGGGCTGACGAACCACGCCAGCATGGTCATGCCGAAGTAATAGGAACGCAGACCGAAGTTGAACTGGTTGGCCGCCATGGAGATGACACGGGCGGCTCGGGAAGCGAAGGCTTTGCGCTCTTGCTCGGACACATGGCGCTCGCCGATCATCGGTGCAGAGCCCACCAGAATCGCCGCAAAGTTGTACTGACGCATGCACCAACTGAAGGTAAAGAACGCATAGACAAACACCAGCGCCAGGCACAACAACTTGATCTCCGACATCCCTTGGGAAGCCTGTTGCACCATCGGGATATCCGCCAGCAACGACACGGCTCTGTCGGATGCACCCAACACCGTGAGAATACCGGCCAGGATAATCAGCGTACTGGAGGCGAAGAACGAGGCATTGCGTTCCAGGTTACCGATCACGCTGGCATCGGCAATGCGGTTGTCGCGCAACAGCATGCGGCGCATCCAGTCTTCGCGATACAGGTGCAGCACGCTGGCCAGGCACGCGGTGTCGCGGCCCTTCCACGTTGCGTAACGGGTGTAGCCACCCCAGCAGACGACAAACCAGAGTGCGGCGAGAATGTGGATCAGATTGGCGTGGATGAACGACATGCAATTCCCTGTGAGGCATTAGTTAAATCTGTAGGAGCGAGGCTTGCCCGCGAAGACGGCGTGTCAGTCGATAATTTCTTCGGATCTGACATCGCCTTTGCGGGCAAGCCTCGCTCCTACACAGGTAGTGCTTCGACGTTAGCGCAAGGAAAAAGACACCGCATCCCGCCCATAAAAAAATGCCCCGTATCGATTGATACGGGGCATTTCTATTTTTGCAGGAAGCCGTTCGAGGCCCGCTTGTGGCGGGCCTTAAAGCGACTTAAGCCAACGCTTCTTCGCGCTTGCCCAGCAGACGGTCGCAAACCACGGCAACCACCAGGGTCATGACCGCTGGCACTAGCCACGCCAGACCCTGCTCGCTCAGTGGCAGATGAGTCAGTTGAGTCGGCATCCAGTCAGCCAGACCGGCGCCCTTGAGGGCATCGATCAAACCAAAGATGAACGACACCAGCATCACCGGACCGACGATACGGCCCTGCTCATGCCAGAAATCCTTGCAGAAGCTCAGGGCTACCAGGGCGATGCACGGCGGGTAGATGGCGGTCAGCACCGGGATCGAGAAAGCAATCAGCTTGGTGAGGCCCAGGTTGGACACCAACAAGGAGAACGCAGCCAGGATGATCACCAGCGTCTTGTAGGACAGTGGCAGTACACGGCTGAAGTATTCGGCACAGGCACACGTCAGACCGACCGCTGTTACCAGGCAGGCCAGGGAGATCAACACCGCGAGGAAACCGCTGCCGAGCGAACCGAATGTGTGCTGAACATACGCGTGCAATACCGCCGCGCCGTTGGCAGCACCGGCGGCCACTTCATGGCTGCCCGAACCGAGACGGAACAGACTGACATAAACCAGTGCCAGGCCCACGCCGGCAATCAGACCGGCGATGATCGCGTAACGAGTGATCAACGCTGGCGATTCCACGCCGCGGGAGCGAATCGCATTAACGATGACAATGCCAAATACCAGCGCGCCCAGGGTATCCATGGTCAGGTAACCATTGATGAAGCCTTGGGAGAACGGTGCTGCGACATATTCAGGAGTGGCCACGCCGATTTCACCAGCCGGCAACGCGAACGCGGCGATGCCGAGAGCAGCCAGAGCGATGATCTTCAGCGGTGCAAGGAAACGTCCTACGGTGTCCAGCAGACGGCCCGGATAGAGCGAGATGAAGAACACCAGCAGGAAGTACACCGAGCTGTAGAGAAATAGCGCCAGCGGGCTCTCGCCAGTCAACGGCGCCAGGCCTACTTCAAACGACACGGTCGCGGTGCGCGGCGTCGCGAACAACGGGCCAACAGCGAGGTAGCACGCGGCTGCCAGCAGGCCACCGGCGACTTTACCGATCGGGCTGCTCAAGGCATCCATTGCACCACCGACCTTGGCCAGGGCGACAACGGTGATCACCGGCAGACCGACCGCGGTGATCAGAAAACCCAGCGCCGCCATCCAGACATTAGGCCCGGACTGCAAACCGACGATAGGCGGGAAGATGATGTTGCCAGCCCCGACGAACAGGGCAAACGTCATAAAACCCAGTGCCAGGATGTCCTGGCCTTTCAACACTTTCATTAAGGAAATACCACACTACTGAATCGGAATTTAGAGAGGGATTTCCCTTATGGGTGAGGGAAATGCTGTCGGCCCGTATAGGACTAACCCGTTTAGCGCGTCGCTGCCTTGTGGGCCGCGGACGCAAAAATGGCTGCTAGCCTAACGAATTTGCACGACAAACGCACTGTTACAGGGCGAACTATCCGATACGCGACATTTCAATGTCGCGTTTACATATCTAAATTTCATCGAAAACAGCAAAGATCAAAAGATCGCAGCCTTCGGCAGCTCCTACATGGACTGCATTCCAACTGTAGGAGCTGTCGAAGGCTGCGATCTTTTGATCTTTGGAAACGACAAAGGCCACCCGAAGGTGGCCTTTGTCAGCAGAGTTACAAGCTAAGCGCGAGGCTTACTTGATCGCCCAACCGGTCAGCTCGGACAAAGCCTTGCCGATGTCTGCCAGCGAACGCACGGTTTTAACGCCTGCGTCTTCCAGGGCAGCAAACTTCTCGTCTGCAGTGCCTTTGCCGCCAGAGATGATTGCGCCAGCATGGCCCATGCGCTTGCCCGCAGGGGCAGTCACACCAGCGATGTAGGAAACAACCGGCTTGGTCACGTTTGCCTTGATGTAGGCAGCCGCTTCTTCTTCAGCCGAACCGCCGATCTCACCGATCATTACGATCGCTTCGGTCTTCGGGTCTTCCTGGAACAGCTTCAGGATGTCGATGAAGTTCGAACCCGGGATCGGGTCACCACCGATGCCGACGCAAGTCGACTGACCGAAACCGGCGTCAGTAGTCTGCTTCACAGCTTCGTAGGTCAGGGTGCCGGAACGGGAAACGATACCGACCTTGCCTGGCAAGTGAATGTGACCTGGCATGATGCCGATCTTGCATTCGCCTGGAGTGATCACGCCTGGGCAGTTAGGACCGATCAGGACTACGCCCAGCTCGTCGCACTTGACCTTGGCATCCAGCATGTCCAGGGTAGGAATGCCTTCAGTGATGCAAACGATCAGCTTGATGCCGCCGAAGGCTGCTTCCAGGATGGAGTCCTTGCAGAAAGGAGCTGGAACGTAGATCACGCTGGCGGTGGCGCCAGTGGCAGCTACAGCGTCTTTCACGGTGTTGAACACTGGCAGACCCAGGTGCTCGGTGCCGCCTTTGCCTGGAGTTACACCACCAACCATCTTGGTGCCGTACTCGATGGCTTGCTGGGTGTGGAAACTACCTTGCGAACCGGTAATACCCTGGCAGATAACTTTGGTGTCTTTATTGATCAGGACGCTCATTATTTGCCCTCCGCAGCTTTAACGACTTGTTGAGCAGCGTCGGTCAGGCTGGTAGCAGCGATGATGTTCAAACCGCTTTCTGCCAGTACTTTAGCGCCCAGCTCAGCGTTGTTGCCTTCAAGGCGAACAACAACCGGGATTTTCACGCCGACTTCTTTCACAGCGCCGATGATGCCTTCGGCAATCATGTCGCAACGAACGATGCCGCCGAAGATGTTGACCAATACTGCAGCGACGTTAGTGTCGGACAGGATGATCTTGAACGCTTCGGTTACGCGTTCTTTGGTAGCACCGCCGCCCACGTCGAGGAAGTTGGCTGGTTTGCCGCCATGCAGGTTGACGATGTCCATGGTACCCATGGCCAGGCCAGCACCGTTGACCATGCAACCGATGTTGCCTTCCAGTGCTACGTAGTTCAGTTCGAACTTGGCAGCGTGCGCTTCGCGCGGATCGTCTTGCGACGGATCGTGGAAAGTCTTCAGCTTAGGCTGACGGTACATGGCGTTGGCGTCGATGTTGATCTTGGCGTCGAGGCAATGCAGATCGCCGTCAGCCTTGATCACCAGCGGGTTCACTTCCAGCAGAGCCAGGTCGTGATCCTTGAACAGCTTGGCCAGACCTACGAAGATCTTGGCGAACTGAGCAACTTGCTTGCCTTCCAGGCCCAGCTGGAATGCCAGCTCGCGACCCTGGAATGGCTGAGCGCCAACCAGTGGATCGATAGTGGCCTTGAGGATTTTCTCAGGGGTGTCGTGAGCGATTTTCTCGATGTCCACGCCACCTTCGGTGGAAGCCATGAACACGATGCGACGGCTCGAACGGTCAACGACAGCGCCCAGGTACAGCTCTTTAGCGATATCAGTGCACGATTCAACCAGGATCTTGGTGACTGGCTGACCATTGGCATCAGTCTGGTAAGTCACCAGACGCTTGCCCAACCACTGTTGAGCGAATGCTTTGGCGTCTTCTTTGCTGCGAACCAGCTTTACGCCGCCCGCTTTACCGCGACCACCAGCGTGGACCTGGGCTTTGACAACCCACTCGGTGCCGCCGATTTTGTCGCAAGCTTCTGCTGCTGCTTCCGGGGTGTCTACTGCGTAGCCGGTCGAAACTGGCAGGCCGTACTCAGCGAACAGCTGCTTACCCTGATACTCGTGAAGATTCATGCTTATTACCGTCTTCGTTAGGTACTGCGCATTCGGTGCTGCACTTGTTCAAGTGCCGCACCACCTGTGACTGCTGCTTGCGTAGCTGAGCTACGCAAGACTGCGTCCAGCGGACATTCCGCGGTGAGTCTTGCATGCAAGGCTCACGACGGGCCGTACCGCCGTGGTTTCTTATTGTCTTAACGCTTCTTGCGGTTGGCGATGTGGATGGCGCCGCCATTCACAGCCAAAGCTGCTTCGTGCAAGGCTTCAGACAGGGTCGGATGGGAGAAAACCATCATGCCCAGGTCTTCAGCGCTGGTGCCGAATTCCATACCGATCGCGCCCTGCTGAACCAGTTCTGCAGCGCTCGGGCCAATCACGTGGACGCCCAATACGCGGTCAGTCTTGGCATCGGCAATGACTTTCACGAAACCGCCGGTGTCGTTGGCTGCCATGGCACGGCCACTGGCTGCGAACGGGAAGGTGCCAACGTTAACTTCAACGCCTTCAGCCTTCAAGGTCTGCTCGGTTTTGCCGACCCACGCGATTTCCGGGTGAGTATAAATAACTGACGGGATCAAATCATAGTTCATCTGGGCTTTGTGGCCCTTGATGCGCTCAACGACCATGATGCCCTCTTCCGAGGCTTTGTGTGCCAGCATCATGCCGCGAACCACGTCACCGATGGCGTAAACGCCCGGTACGGTGGTGGCGCAGTGATCGTCAACGTGCACGAAACCGCGCTCGTCCAGGGTCACGCCGCAATCAGCAGCCAGCAGATCAGTGGTCACCGGACGGCGACCAACGGCTACGATCAACTTGTCGAACGTGATGTTCTGTTCGCCGTTGGCATCGGTGTAGTTCACAACGACTTCGTCGCCGTTCACTTTGGAACCGGTAACGCGAGCGCCCAGCTTGATGTCCAGACCTTGTTTGGTCAGGGTTTTCAGCGCTTCCTTGGAAACGGCAGCGTCAGCGGCCATCAGGAAGGTGTCCAGCGCTTCGAGAACGGTAACTTCTGCGCCCAGACGGGACCAGACCGAACCCAGTTCCAGACCGATCACGCCAGCGCCAATCACGCCCAGACGTTTTGGAACCGATTGGAATTCCAGCGCGCCGGTGGAATCGACGATCACATTCTGGTCGACCGGAGCCGGTGGAATGTCGATCGGACGCGAACCTGGAGCCAGAATCACGTTCTCGGCTTCAATGATTTCTACCGAACCGTCAGGCTTGGTGACTTCGACTTTCTTGCCGGCCAGCAGTTTGCCGTGGCCCTGGATCGAGGTCACACCGTTAGCCTTGAACAGGGTCGCAACACCCGAGGTCAGGCCTTTGACGATGTTGGCTTTACGGCCGACCATTGCTGGCACGTCCATGGTCACGCCAGCGTGATTGATACCGTGGATCGCGAAACCATCTTGGGCTTCGTGGAACTTCCAGGAGCTGTCCAGCAGCGCCTTGGATGGAATGCAGCCGACGTTCAGGCAAGTACCGCCGAGGGCCAGTTTGCCTTCCTTGTCGGTGTATTTCTCGATGCAGGCAGTGGAGAGGCCCAGTTGCGCTGCTTTAATGGCAGCCACGTAGCCGCCAGGGCCCGCGCCAATCACTACCACGTCGAATTTCTGAGTCATGTGTCATTCCTTCTCGAATCAAACCGGACGGCCCCTTTTGGGGACCGTCGTGGGACGAAGCTGGTCATTACAGAAGAGCCGCTCATCGCTGAGCGGCCCGTGCAACGAAATCAGATATCCAGCAGCAAACGAGCCGGGTCTTCCAGCAGGTTCTTGATGGTAACCAGGAAGGTCACAGCTTCTTTGCCGTCGATCAAACGGTGATCGTAGGACAGAGCGAGGTACATCATCGGACGGATAACGACTTGACCGTTGATCGCCATAGGACGCTGCAGAATGTTGTGCATGCCCAGGATGGCCGCTTGCGGCGGGTTGACGATCGGGGTCGACATCATCGAACCGAAAGTACCACCGTTGGTGATGGTGAACGTGCCACCGGTCATTTCGTCCATCGACAGCTTGCCGTCGCGAGCCTTCTTGCCGAAGGTGGCGATGCCGCCTTCGATTTCAGCCAGGCTCATCAGTTCGGCGTTACGCAGAACCGGTACAACCAGGCCGCGGTCGCTGGAAACAGCAACACCGACGTCAGCGTAGCCGTGATAAACGATGTCAGCACCGTCGATCGACGCGTTGACAGCCGGGAAGCGTTTCAGCGCTTCGGTGGCAGCCTTGACGAAGAACGACATGAAGCCCAGGCGCACACCATTATGGCTCTTCTCAAAGAGATCCTTGTACTTCGAACGCAACGCCATGACTTCGGTCATGTCGACTTCGTTGAAAGTGGTCAGCATTGCCATGTTCGATTGAGCTTCAACCAGACGCTTGGCAACGGTGGCCCGCACGCGAGTCATCGGTACGCGCTTCTCGATGCGATCGCCGGCAGCGAACACTGGAGCAGCAGCGGCAGGCGCAGCAGCCTTGGCAGGCGCGGCAGCCGGAGCGGCTTTCTTGGCAGCTACAGCGGCAACAACGTCTTCCTTGGTCACACGACCGCCTTTGCCAGTGCCGGCAACGGAAGCGATGTTGATGCCGTTTTCTTCAGCCAGCTTGCGAGCAGCCGGTGCCGCAACAGGATCGTCTTCGCCCGCTTCGGCAGGAGCAGCGGCAGCGGCAGCAGGTGCAGCAGCGGCGGCTGGCGCGGCAGCAGCACTGCCCTCACCGATGGAGCCCAGAACTTCGTCGGACAGAACGGTGTCGCCTTCGTTCTTGACGATAGCGCCCAGCACGCCATCAGCGGTGGCCAACACTTCCAGTACGACTTTGTCAGTTTCGATGTCGACGATCAGTTCGTCACGCTTGACGGCGTCGCCCGGTTTTTTGTGCCAGGTGGCAACGGTGCCATCGGCAACCGATTCCGGGAAAGTGGGGGCTTTGATTTCGATAGCCATTATCTGTGGGTCCTTAAATTCGGTTTCAGGTGCGCGAAGGCGTTAAACAGTAAAGGCGTCTTGCAGCAGTTGTTCCTGCTGCTCAGCGTGCATCGATGCATAACCACAAGCAGGTGCAGCAGAAGCATCACGGCCCGCGTACTCAAGTACGAGAGACTTGTCGTGGTTGCCAACGATGCGGCGCATGTGGTGTTGGCTGCAGTACCAGGCACCCTGGTTCATCGGCTCTTCCTGACACCAAACGATATGTTTGAGGTTGGTGTACGGAGCCAGGACTTCGTTCAAGTCGTCCTCAGGGAATGGGTACAGCTGCTCGATACGCACGATGGCGATGTCATCACGACCTTCGGCACGGCGTTTTTCCAGCAGGTCGTAGTAGACCTTGCCGCTACACAGAACAACGCGCTCGACCTTTTTCGGGTCCAGGGCATCGATTTCCGGGATAACGGTCTGGAACGAACCTTCAGCCAGATCTTCCAGGGTCGAGATGGCCAGTTTATGACGCAGCAGCGACTTCGGAGTCAGAACGATCAACGGCTTGCGCAGCGGGCGAATCACCTGACGACGCAGCAAGTGGTAGATCTGAGCCGGCGTAGTCGGAACGGCAACCTGAATATTGTGCTCGGCGCACAGCTGCAGGTAACGCTCCAGACGAGCCGAAGAGTGCTCTGGACCCTGACCTTCATAACCGTGCGGCAGCAGCATGGTCAGACCGCAGAGACGACCCCACTTGTGCTCGCCACTGGTGATGAACTGGTCGATAACCACTTGGGCACCGTTGGCGAAGTCGCCGAACTGGGCTTCCCAGATCACCAGCGCCTCAGGCGTGGTGGTCGAGTAACCGTATTCGAACGCCAGCACGGCTTCTTCGGACAGGAACGAATCGTACAGGTCGAAACGTGGCTGACCCTTGTACAGGTTTTGCAGCGGGACGTAGGTACCCGCGTCTTTCTGGTTGTGCAAGACAGCGTGACGGTGCGAGAACGTACCGCGACCGATGTCCTGACCCGTCATGCGAATCGGGTGACCTTCGAACGCCAGGGTCGCGTACGCCATGGTTTCGGCGTAACCCCAGTTGATCGGCAGGCCGCCGGCTTGCATTTTCTGACGGTCTTCGTAGATTTTCGAGACCTGGCGCTGAACCACGAAGCCTTCCGGAATTTCCAGCAGCTTGGCGGACAGTTCCTGCAAGGTTTTCAGATCGAAGCGAGTGTCGTGACGCGCGGTCCAGGCGTGGCCCAGATACGGACGCCAGTCCACGAACAACTCTTTGTTCGGCTCTTTGACCAGACTTTTTACAACATGCAGACCGTTGTCCAGCGCATTGCGGTATTCGTCGACTTTCGCCTGAACACGCTCTGCGTCCAGTACACCGCCCTGGGTCAGACGATCGGCATACAGCTCACGGGTGGTGCGCTGTTTGGTGATCTGCTGATACATGATTGGCTGGGTACCGCTAGGCTCGTCGGCCTCGTTGTGGCCGCGACGACGGTAGCAGACCAGGTCGATCACCACGTCACGCTTGAACTGCATGCGGTAGTCGATGGCCAGCTGGGTCACGAACAACACGGCTTCCGGATCATCACCATTCACATGGAGGATCGGCGCCTGGATCATCTTCGCAACGTCGGTCGCGTACTCGGTGGAGCGCGAGTCCAGCGGATTGCTGATGGTGAAACCGACCTGGTTGTTGATCACGATGTGCACGGTGCCGCCGGTCTTGAAACCGCGGGTCTGCGACATCTGGAAGGTTTCCATCACCACACCCTGACCGGCGAATGCCGCGTCACCATGGATGGAGATCGGCAGAACCTTCTCGCCGGTAGGGTCGTTACGACGATCCTGACGAGCGCGAACCGAACCCTCGACCACCGGAGAAACGATTTCCAGGTGAGACGGGTTGAACGCCATGGCCAGGTGAACTTCACCGCCAGTGGTCATCACGTTGGACGAGAAGCCCTGGTGATACTTAACGTCACCGGAACCCAGCTCGACCTTCTTCTTGCCTTCGAACTCGTCGAACAGCTCGCGCGGGTTCTTGCCGAAGGTGTTGACCAGCACGTTCAGGCGACCACGGTGGGCCATGCCGATGACGATTTCCTTGGTGCCGTAGGAACCGGAACGCTGGATCAGCTCGTCGAGCATCGGAATCAGGCTCTCGCCGCCTTCCAGACCGAAACGCTTGGTACCCGGGTATTTGGTCCCGAGGTATTTTTCAAGACCTTCGCCGGCGGTGACGCGTTCGAGCAGGTGGCCCTTGATGTCGGCGGAGTACGTCGGACGGCCGCGCACGCTTTCCAGACGCTGCTGGAACCACTGGCGCTGCTCGGAATCGGTGATATGCGTAAATTCAGCGCCGATGGTGCGGCAATATGTCTGCTGCAACGCTTCGTGAATTTCGCGTAGGCTCGCCTCCTCTTTGCCGATGAACAGGTCGCCGGCACGGAAGGTCGTATCAAGATCGGCATTGGTCAAGCCGTAATGATTGATTGACAGGTCTGCAGGTGCAGGACGCTGCCACAGCCCCAGCGGGTCAAGCTGGGCTGCCTGGTGGCCACGCATACGGTAGGCCTGGATCAATCGCAGCACTTCAACTTGCTTCTTCTCGTGCTCACTGCTCACGCTGCCGGCGGAAACCGGTTGGGCGCGGCGCTGGTTCTTTGCCAGCAAGACGAAATGATCGCGAATTGTGGAGTGCGAAACATCGGTGACAGTGTCGCCATCAGCAGGCAACTTCTGGAAGTAGGTGCGCCACTCTTCTGGCACAGCGTTAGGGTCGTGCAGGTAGAGCTCGTAGAGCTCTTCCACATAGGCAGCGTTACTACCGGATAGGTAGGCGCTGTTCCACATGCGCTGCATCACGCTTTCTTGCATGCTTGGTCACCCTCGGTTAGGGGAACACCACCGGCGTCGACACCGAGAAAACTTGCAGAAGTCCGAATGCAGCGACTAAAACAAGCCACTTAGGATCACGCTGATAGTCCGGGTACCAGCCCGGATGCCCCTGCTTGTCTCATTTCTTCAAAATAAGAGCTGCAGCCTTATAAGCTGCTGCTCAGGTTAAAACTACGGCGCCGGTTGAAGCCTGCGCCGTAGCATCTACGGGTATTGCGGTCCTACGGGTACAGCAGCTGAATCACACGCCGCTTGAAAGCAGCATGTTACGAATGTGACCGATGGCCTTAGTCGGGTTCAGGCCTTTCGGACAAACGTTGACGCAGTTCATGATGCCCCGGCAGCGGAATACGCTGAACGGGTCATCCAGCGAAGCCAGACGCTCGGATGTCTTGTTGTCGCGGCTGTCTGCCAGGAAGCGATAGGCTTGCAGCAAAGCAGCCGGACCCAGGAACTTGTCCGGGTTCCACCAGAAGGACGGGCACGAAGTCGAGCAGCAAGCGCACAGGATGCACTCGTACAGACCGTCGAGCTTTTCACGCTCTTCAGGGGACTGCAGACGCTCGATGGCCGGAGCCGGCGTGTCGTTCTGCAGGTATGGCTTAACCTTTTCGTATTGCTTGTAGAAGATGCTCATATCGACGACCAGGTCACGGATAACCGGCAAACCTGGCAACGGACGAACGATCAGCTTGTTACGTTTTACGACGGCAGACAGCGGCGTGATGCACGCCAGACCGTTTTTGCCGTTGATGTTCATGCCGTCGGAACCGCAAACACCTTCACGGCAAGAGCGACGATAGGAGAAACCTTCGTCCTGCTCTTTGATCAGGGCCAGCACGTCCAGCACCATCAGGTCTTTACCACCGGTATCAACCTGGAATTCCTGCATGAACGGCGCAGCGTCCTGATCAGGGTTGTAACGATAAACACTGACTTGCAACATGGCGGCCACCCTTAATAAGTCCGAATCTTAGGTTCAAAAGTCGGAACAGTCTTCGGCGAGAAGTTCACAGCACGCTTGGTAACGCGCTTGTCACCCGGGAAGTACAGGGTGTGGCACAGCCAGTTTTCGTCGTCACGGTCTTCGAAGTCTTCACGGGCGTGAGCACCGCGGGACTCTTTACGCACTTCTGCAGCGATGGCAGTAGCTTCGGCCACTTCCAGCAGGTTCTGCAGTTCCAGCGCTTCGATACGCGCGGTGTTGAACGCCTGGCTCTTGTCATTGATCTTGACGTTGGCGATACGGCCACGCAGATCAGCCAGCTGAGCAATACCCTTCTGCATGTATTCGCCGGTACGGAACACACCGAAGTAGTTCTGCATGCAGTTTTGCAGTTCGCGACGCAGGGTTGCCACGTCTTCACCTTCGGTACGCTCGTTCAGAGCGGACAGACGTGCCAGGGCCGCGTTGATGTCGGCGTCGGTGGCGTCATCGTATTCGATACCGTCGGTCAGCGCTTTTTCCAGGTGCAGGCCGGCAGCGCGGCCGAATACCACCAAGTCGAGCAGCGAGTTGCCGCCCAGACGGTTGGCGCCGTGAACCGATACGCACGCCACTTCACCCACTGCGAACAGGCCAGGGATGATTTCGTCGACGCCTTCGTCGTTCTGGGTGATTGCCTGACCATGAATGTTGGTCGGAACGCCGCCCATCATGTAGTGGCAGGTCGGAACAACCGGAACCGGAGCAACAACAGGGTCAACGTGTGCGAAAGTCTTGGACAGTTCGCAGATGCCTGGCAGACGGCTGTGCAGCACTTCCTCGCCCAGGTGGTCGAGTTTGAGCATTACGTGGTCGCCATTCGGACCGCAACCGTTACCGGCAATGATTTCTTTAACCATCGAACGGGCAACAACGTCACGACCGGCAAGGTCTTTGGCGTTCGGAGCATAACGCTCCATGAAACGCTCGCCGTGCTTGTTGATCAGGTAACCACCTTCACCACGGCAACCTTCGGTGACCAGTACACCGGCGCCGGCGATGCCGGTCGGGTGGAACTGCCACATTTCGATGTCTTGTACCGGTACGCCGGCACGCAGCGCCATGCCAACGCCGTCACCGGTGTTGATCAGGGCGTTGGTGGTCGATGCGTAGATACGACCTGCACCGCCGGTGGCCAGTACGGTGGCCTTGGCACGGATGTAGGTGGTTTCACCGGTTTCGATGCAGATGGCAATCACGCCGACGAATGCGCCTTCCTGGTTTTTCACCAGATCAACAGCGTAGTACTCGTTCAGGAACGTGGTGCCAGCTTTCAGGTTGCCCTGATAAAGGGTGTGCAGCAGCGCGTGACCGGTACGGTCGGAAGCGGCGCAGGTACGGGCGGCCTGGCCACCTTTACCGTAATCCTTGGACTGACCACCGAACGGACGCTGATAGATACGACCTTGTTCGGTACGCGAGAACGGCATACCCATGTGGTCCAGCTCGTATACGGCGGCCGGGCCTTCCTGACACATGTACTCGATAGCGTCCTGGTCACCGATATAGTCGGAACCCTTGACGGTATCGTACATGTGCCAGCGCCAGTCATCGTTCGGATCGGCAGACGCGATGGCGCAAGTGATGCCGCCCTGGGCCGACACGGTGTGCGAACGAGTCGGGAAAACCTTGGTGATCACGGCAGTCTTGTGACCGCCTTGTGCCAGTTGCAGCGCTGCGCGCATGCCGGCACCGCCACCACCAATAATGATGGCGTCGAAAGAAATCGTTGGAATGTTAGCCATGGATCAGATACCCCAGAGAATCTGCACACCCCAGACGAAGTAAGCGAACATCGCAACGCCGCATACTGCCTGGAAAAGGAAACGTACTGCAGTCGCGGACTTGCCCAGCGCCATCGGCGTCAGGTAGTCAGTCGCGATGGTCCACATGCCGACCCAGGCGTGAGCGCCCAGGGCTACAAGGGCCAGCAGACTGAAGATACGCATCCCGTTGTGGGCGAACAGGGCGTGCCATTGGTCGTAGCCAATGCCTGGATTCGCAACGAGGTATCCGATCAGGAAGATGAAATAAGCCGCGAGAACGACCGCAGACACACGCTGTGCCATCCAGTCATAGAGGCCCGAACGCGAAAGGTTCGTAACGCTGGTTACCATATCCAAACTCCTGCCAGAACGATCAACACCACGGAAACGGCGATGATAATTTTCGAGCCCAGGCGGCCGCCTTCCAGCGTCTCACCGATGCCCATGTCCATGATCAAATGGCGCACACCGGCTACCAGGTGATACAAAAGAGAGGACAGGAGGCCCCATGCTACGAACTTGGCCAGCGGACTGGTCAAGCATGCCTTCACCTCGGCAAAACCTTCCTCGGAACCCAGAGACTTGCCCAATGCATACAGCATGAAGCCAAGGCCCAGGAAGAGGATGATGCCGGAAACACGGTGAAGAAACGACGTAACGCCGGTGATGGGGAGTTTGATGGTCCTTAGGTCTAGGTTTACAGGTCGTTGGCTTTTCACGGCTTTTTTTTCACACTGAAGAGCCCCTAACAATCAGGGCAAAGTTGTTGGGGAGTGCACTGGTCAGGTAACCACCACCCAGGGATGCGACCCCCAATAAAGCAGGCCCAAAAGCCCCTGGCGGTCGGTGGCCGAGTATAGACAGTTAGGCTACTAATGACAACGCGTTCACCTTCCCCTAATAGCTGATTGCACAAGTGAGATAAAAGGCGTAAATGGCAGTCAATTTCGAGGAAAAAGTCCGGTTAAAGCCTTCTGGAGCAAGACTTTAGGCAAATTGACATTCGAATTTATCTCACTATAGTGGTGCGGGCCCTGCGTGGGGGGTCTGTCTGATGATTTCAAGCATAAATAGGAGGCCACATGGCTGACAAAAAAGCGCAGTTGATCATCGAGGGCGCAGCCCCCGTCGAGCTGCCCATTTTAACCGGCACCGTTGGTCCCGATGTTATCGACGTTCGGGGCCTGACGGCCACGGGCCGTTTCACCTTTGACCCTGGTTTCATGTCGACTGCCTCCTGCGAGTCGAAGATCACCTATATCGACGGCGACAACGGCATTCTGCTGCACCGCGGCTACCCGATCGAACAGCTGGCTGAAAAGTCGGACTACCTGGAAACCTGCTATCTGCTGCTCAACGGCGAGTTGCCGACCGCAGAACAGAAGGCCCAGTTCGTCGGCACCGTGAAGAACCACACCATGGTTCACGAGCAGTTGAAGACCTTCTTCAACGGCTTCCGTCGCGACGCCCACCCGATGGCCGTCATGTGCGGCGTAGTGGGCGCCCTCTCGGCCTTCTACCACGACTCCCTCGACATCAATAACCCGCAGCATCGCGAAATCTCCGCGATCCGCCTGGTTGCCAAGATGCCGACCCTGGCTGCAATGGTTTACAAGTACTCCATGGGCCAACCCATGATGTACCCGCGCAACGACCTGTCGTACGCGGAAAACTTCCTGCACATGATGTTCAACACCCCGTGCGAGATCAAACCGATCAGCCCGGTACTCGCCAAGGCCATGGACCGGATCTTCATCCTCCATGCCGACCACGAGCAAAACGCATCGACTTCTACCGTACGTCTGGCCGGTTCGTCGGGTGCCAACCCGTTCGCCTGTATCGCCGCCGGTATCGCTGCACTGTGGGGCCCTGCCCACGGCGGTGCGAACGAAGCCGTTCTGACCATGCTTGACGAGATTGGCGATGTTTCGAATATCGACAAGTACATCGCCAAGGCCAAGGACAAGAACGATCCGTTCAAATTGATGGGCTTCGGTCACCGGGTTTACAAAAACCGTGACCCGCGCGCTACCGTCATGAAGCAGACCTGTGACGAAGTACTGAAAGAGCTGGGCATCACCAACGATCCGCAACTCGAACTGGCCATGCGCCTGGAAGAGATCGCCCTGACCGATCCGTACTTCATCGAACGCTCGCTGTACCCGAACGTCGACTTCTACTCGGGGATCATCCTCAAGGCGATCGGCATTCCAACCAGCATGTTCACCGTGATCTTCGCCCTGGCGCGGACTGTCGGCTGGATCTCCCACTGGAAAGAAATGCTCTCCAGCCCGTACAAGATCGGCCGCCCGCGCCAGTTGTACACCGGCTACGAGTCGCGTGATATCACCAAGCTGGAAGACCGCGAATAAGACCTGTCTTGCGATAACGTCTTAAGCTGTACCGGGAACGGCCTCTATTTAGATAGGGGCCGTTTTTGTTTGTGCCTGACGTTTGAATGACGCGGCGGCCTGAGGGCCGACTGGGCTCGTTGGTCGGGTACATATCCTTTTCTGCGGTAACGGCTGCTGGCGGTTCCGCTCTTACAGCGGGTCACTTTGGAAAAGCGCCAAAGTAACCAAAGCGCTTTTGCCCCTTTCGTTCGGTGCCTCGCCCAGGCTCGGCATGCCCTCGCTCCGGTCCTGCTCCGTGGGCCCGCCGCCATCGGCCATCCATGGCCGGGGGCGGCTAACCCGGCATCCATGCCGGGTTGCCCACTGCGCAGAACCTCCACTCGGCCTCTCGAGGGGGCGGTGCGTCAAGATCAAAAACTGCAGGCGAGCTAACGCTCGGCCTGTTGAGTGGTGAAAAGCAGAGCGGATGTGCTCTGATTTTTTGTGGGAGCGGGCTTGCTCGCGAAGCTGTTGATCTTGTCGTTGCCGTTGCTTTGGCTTTTGATCTTGATCGTGATCTGTTGCCCCTTTCCCAGAGGCCGAACGCAGGTATTGCGTAGGGGGCACCGCGGCAAGGATGCCGCGGTAGCCGCCCCCGGAGCAATGCCGGAGTGAGGGCATGCCGAGCCTGGGCGAGGCACCGAATGGAGGGGCAAAAGCGCTTTGGTTACTTTCGCGCTTTTCGAAAGTGACTCGCTGTAAAAGCGAAACCAATAGCCGCCGCTACCGAAGAAACGGATATGTACACCATCAAAAATCCCGGTCGGTTATCAGACCGCCATCGCAGGCAAGCCTGCCCCCACATTTGATCGGTGTACATCTGCAAGAAACAGGTCGGCTATCAGGCCGCCTTCGCGGGCAAGCCTCGCTTCTACAAGGGGCGATAACCGCCCAATAAAAAATGCCCCAATCTCTCGACCGGGGCATTTTGTGTAGCTCAGCTTATATATAGAAACTCAAAGCCTTAGTGCGAAACCGCCCCACTCGCCCCCAACCCGGTCTGCGAACGAACAAACTGCGGGAAGAACAGCGCACGCTCGTTCACACCCTCAGCCGACTTGTCAGTGACCGAGAAGAACCAGATCCCGACAAACGCAATGGCCATGGAGAACAGCGCTGGGTATTCATACGGGAAGATCGCCTTCTCGTGACCCAGGATCTGCACCCAAATGGTTGGCCCCAACACCATCAAGCCAACAGCACTGACCAGACCCAGCCAGCCGCCAATCATCGCACCGCGAGTCGTCAGCTTCTTCCAGTACATGGAAAGCAGCAGCACCGGGAAGTTGCAGCTCGCCGCGATGGAGAACGCCAAGCCCACCATGAACGCGATGTTCTGCTTCTCGAACAGAATGCCCAGGCCGATCGCCAGCACCGCCAGAGCGATGGTGGTGATTTTAGAGACGCGGATCTCGTCCTTCTCGTTGGCCTTGCCCTTCTTGATCACACTGGCATACAGGTCATGAGACACCGCCGATGCGCCGGCCAGGGTCAGACCAGCTACCACCGCCAGGATGGTTGCGAACGCCACCGCCGAGATGAAGCCCAGGAAGATACTGCCCCCGACCGCGTTGGCCAGGTGCACCGCCGCCATGTTGTTGCCGCCCAACAGCGCGCCGGCCGCATCTTTGAAGGCTGGGTTGGTGCTGACCAGCAGGATCGCGCCGAAGCCGATGATGAAGGTCAGGATGTAGAAGTAGCCAATGAAGCCGGTTGCATACAACACGCTCTTGCGAGCTTCTTTCGCGTCACTCACGGTGAAGAAGCGCATCAGGATGTGCGGCAGGCCAGCGGTACCGAACATCAGCGCCAGACCAAGGGAGAACGCCGAGACCGGATCTTTCACCAGGCCGCCGGGGCTCATGATTGCCTCACCCTTAGGGTGAACCTTGATCGCCTCGGAGAACAACGCGTTGAAGTCGAAGTTGACGTGCTTCATTACCATCAGCGCCATGAACGAGGCACCGGACAGCAACAGCACCGCCTTGATGATCTGCACCCAGGTAGTCGCCAGCATGCCGCCGAACAGCACGTACAGGCACATCAGGATACCGACCAGGATTACCGCAACGTGATAGTCGAGACCGAACAACAGCTGAATCAGCTTGCCGGCACCGACCATTTGCGCGATCAGGTAGAACGCCACCACCACCAGCGAACCGCAGGCCGACAGCGAGCGGATCTGGGTTTGCCCGAGGCGGTAGGACGCCACGTCGGCAAAGGTGTACTTGCCCAGGTTACGCAGGCGCTCGGCGATCAGGAACAGAATGATCGGCCAGCCCACCAGGAAGCCGATCGAGTAGATCAGGCCGTCGTAGCCAGAGGTGAACACCAGGGCGGAAATACCCAGGAAGGACGCCGCGGACATGTAGTCACCGGCAATCGCCAGACCGTTCTGGAAACCGGTGATCTTGCCGCCCGCCGCATAGTAGTCGGCGGCCGAGTTGTTTTTCTTGGAAGCCCAGTAAGTGATATATAAAGTCGCGCCGACGAACGCCACAAACATCAGGATCGCCGCAACGTTCAGGGGTTGTTTGGTCACTGCACCGGTCAAGGCCTCAGCCGCCCAGGCGCCAGGTGCGAACGCTGCGATGCTCAATAGAGCCATTAGACGCCGGATCATTGCTGAGCCTCCTTGAGAATCGCATTGTTCAAGTCGTCGAATTCGCCGTTGGCGCGTCGCACGTAGATACCCGTCAGGATAAAGGCCGAAATGATCAGCCCGACACCGATCGGAATGCCCCAGGTAATTGAGGATTCGGGGCTGATTTTAGCGCCCAGGATATGCGGCCCGTAAGCAATCAAAAGGATGAATCCGGAGTACAGCCCAAGCATGATCGCTGAAAGAATCCAGGCGAATCGTTCTCTCTTGCTGACCAGCTCCTTGAAGCGCGAGCTGTTTTGAATCGAGAGGTAAATGCTGTCGTTCATTGTTTTTATCCTCGCAGCACAGATTTAGTTAGAACGGTATCCACTCTATGCGGCTGCCGGACAGGTTCCAGACGACCTTAGTATTAGAACGACATGACAGAGTCGCCATTTTTCAGCATTCAATAAACACATCAAAAAGCAAAAGGCCCCTTGGCATTAATGCCAAGGGGCCTTGAGAGGTACTGACTAGACGCTTCAGATCAAATCATTTGATCCAGGCGGCAACGCGATCCGGGTGTTTGGCCACCCAATCCTTCGCGGCGGCTTCAGGCTTGGCGCCCTCCTGAATCGCCAACATGACCTCGCCGATTTCGTCTTTCGACGCCCACTGGAAGTTCTTCAGGAACTTCGCAACTTCCGGCGCTTTGGCGTCCAGGCCTTTGCTGCCAATGCTGTTCACGGTTTCAGCCGCACCGTAAACGCCTTTCGGATCTTCCAGGAAACGCAGTTTCCACTTGGCGAACATCCAGTGCGGCACCCAACCGGTGACGGCAATGGATTCGTTTTTCTTCTCGGCACGGGTCAATTCGGCAATCATACCGGCGCCAGAACTGGCCTTGAGGGTGTAGTTGTCCAGGCCGTAATCCTTGATGGCCTGATCGGTCTTGAGCATCACGCCTGAACCGGCGTCGATGCCGACGATACGGTTTTTGAAGCTGTCGTCGGTTTTCAGATCCTCGATAGACTTGGCCTTGACGTACTCCGGTACGATCAGGCCGATTTTCGCGTCCTTGAAGTTCGGGCCGTAATCGACGACCTGATCCTTGTTCTTGGTCCAGTATTCCCCGTGAGTCACGGGCAACCACGCCGACAGCATGGCGTCGAGTTTGCCAGTGGCCACACCCTGCCACATGATCCCGGTGGCAACGGCTTGCAGCTTCACGTCATAACCGAGCTTCTGCCGGATCACCTCGGCAGCCACGTTGGTCGTGGCGACACTGTCCGACCAGCCGTCTACATAACCGATCGTCACTGCCTTGCCTTCAGCGCTGGCCATCGTAGAACTGATCGCCAGCACCAAAGCGGCACCTGCGCCCAAGAGTCGTCGCATCTTCATCGTTACTTCCCCGAAAGTGCTGCGCTCGACGGATGCCGAGCCGCTCAACGTATTGTTATGGTGCACAGCGCCCCCATCACGCCTCACTGCAAACTCGTTCAAACATCAGCGGAGTACTGACGATTGGATGATCAACCTGACGCCCACGACGACCTGCTCTGCCAGCGACCTCAAGGCATCGAGAAACGACATCAGAAGGCCATTAATTGCAACCGTCGCAAATCCATCCGCCACCCCGCCCGAACTTTGCATGTCAAGATTATGCAGGCCACCAAGCGCGGGACAAATACAGGTAACATGCGCAGCTTTGCTCCCAGACGGCCTGACCATGCCCGCGACATCCCGCTTTCCTTTTTTTGCTTATTTATTCGCCTGCCTGCTGGGGATTTTTGCCCTCGGCGGCTTCTGGTATGGACTCGGCAAACCGGTGATCCTGCCAGACGTGGCCAGCGCGACGCACAAGCTGCAATGCGCCTCCTACACCCCGTTCGACAAAGACCAATCGCCGTTCGATGTGCCGTTCAAACTGCGCCCCGAGCGCATGGACGCCGACCTCGCGCTGCTGGCGACCCGGTTCGAATGCATCCGCACTTACTCCATGACCGGCCTCGAGGCGCTGCCCGATCTGGCACGCAAGCACGGCTTGAAGCTGATGATCGGCGCCTGGGTCAACAGCAACCCGGTAGATACCGCCAAGGAAGTCGACCTGCTGATCGCCTCGGCCAATGCCAACGCCGATGTCGTGACCTCGGTGATCGTAGGCAACGAAACCCTGCTGCGCAAGGAAGTCACCGGCGCACAGTTGGCGACACTGATTAACAAAGTCAAAAGCCAGGTCAAGCAACCGGTGACCTACGCCGACGTCTGGGAGTTCTGGCTCAAGCACCCGGAAATCGCTCCGGCTGTGGACTTCCTGACCATCCACTTGCTGCCGTACTGGGAAGACGATCCGTCGAACATCGACGCCGCGCTGCAGCATGTGGCCGAAGTGCGTCAGGTGTTCGGCAACAAATTTGCACCCAAAGACGTGATGATTGGCGAAACCGGCTGGCCGAGCGAAGGCCGTCAGCGCGAAACCGCCCTGCCGAGCCGGGTCAATGAAGCCAAGTTCATTCGCAGCTTTGTGATCATGGCCGAGCAGCAAGGCTGGCATTACAACCTGATCGAAGCCTTCGACCAACCGTGGAAACGCGCCAGTGAAGGTGCGGTTGGCGGTTATTGGGGACTGTTCGACGCCGATCGCCAGGATAAGGGCGTACTCGCCGGGCCGGTCTCGAACGTGCCGTACTGGTCGCAATGGCTGGCGGTGGGTGGCTTGATCTTCATCGGCACGCTGATTCTCGGTGGTCGCGTTCGCAGTACCCGCGCGGCGTTGGTGCTGCCACTGCTCGGCGCGTTGGCGGCCTGTTCGATTGGGGCCTGGGGCGATCTGGCCCGTGTCACCACCCGGTTTGCCAGTGAATGGCTGTGGGTCGCCTTGCTGACTGGGTTGAATTTGTTGGTGCTGGCGCATGCCGCGCTGACCTTGAGCGCCCGCACCGGCTGGCGTGAACGCGCCTTCAATGCATTGGAACGTCGTGCCGGCTGGTGGCTGGCAGCGGCAGGTTTTGCCGCGGCGGTGATGATGCTGGAGCTGGTGTTCGACCCGCGTTATCGCAGCTTCCCGAGTGTCGCGTTCATCCTGCCGGCGCTGGTGTACCTGTGCCGTCCGGTCAGTGTGCCGCGTCGGGAAATTGCCCTGCTGACCTTCATTATCGGCGCCGGCATTGCGCCACAGCTGTATCAAGAAGGTTTGCAGAACCAGCAGGCCTGGGGTTGGGCGCTGGTGAGTGTGCTGATGGTGGCGGCGTTGTGGCGCAGCTTGCGGGCTCGCAAGGGCTGATCAACACAGCAAGATCAAAAGATCGCAGCCTTCGGCAGCTCCTACAGGGAAACGCATATCCCCTGTAGGAGCTGCCGAAGGCTGCGATCTTTTTTATTGAGCGCTGCGAGAAGCCCGGACCAGACGCAAAGCGGCAATCACCACCGCAAACACCGCCAACGTAGTGTTGTACAACGCCAGCGCCGGAAACCCGAACACCAGCGCCAGCACCGCCAGCCACCACCCCGCTCGCCCCGGCAGCACAAAACCAATCACGGCGGCAGCCACTGCTGCCCAGCCCAGCACCTTGAAATGAATCATCAGGCCCAGGTTCGACCGAATCTGGCATTCCCAGCGACTGGCCTCATCGACGCAAATGCCAACCCATTGAGCATCCTCCATGAAGCCATAACGCGCGCCATAACTGGCGGCCAACCACAATGGCAGAAGAACGAGCAACAGGATTACGGGCAGACGGCGGGACATGAAGCACTCCAATAAACGAAATCGGCGGCCAGCTTAATCCCCCGCCCGCCGTAAGCAAGTGACATCAACAGATAACTGTTCATGAAATAGCTGCAAAGTGTATCGTCCAGCTACCGTTGCTCCGAAATCAGGCCTGTTTGGTGCCCATCATGGCACTTTGGCGCAAATCCTGTGGTCATAGCCTGCGAACTTCATCCGGCACCTTCCTCTAAGGGATCTAGTCATGCTCCGTTCCTTGCGCTGCGCCGCCCTGTTTGGCGGCTTGTTTTTAAGTGCGTCCGCACTGGCGGCCGACATTGATGCCGCCAGTTACGGCTACCCCCTGACCAACCCGTTCGAGGCGACCATCGCCACGACACCGCCGGAGTTACGCCCGGAATTGCCGCTGGACGACGACATCAATCAGGAGGATCGCAGCGTCACGTTGCGCCCTGAGCGTGAGTTCAGCCTGCCGGACAACTTCTGGCCGGTAAAGAAGCTCACCTACCGCATCGCCACGCAAGATCAAGCGGCACCGTTGATCTTCCTGATCTCCGGCACGGGTGCACGCTATGACAGCACCCTCAACGAGTACCTGAAAAAGCTCTACTACAAAGCCGGCTATCACGTGGTGCAGCTGTCGTCGCCGACCAGCTTCGACTTCATGACCGCCGCTTCGCGTTTCGCCACCCCCGGCGTGACCAAGGAAGATGCCGAAGACATGTACCGGGTGATGCAGGCCGTGCGGGCGCAAAACCCGAAACTGCCGGTCACCGACTATTTTCTGAGCGGCTACAGCCTCGGCGCTCTGGATGCGGCCTTTGTGGCGCACCTGGATGAAACCCGTCGCAGCTTCAATTTCAAGAAAGTCTTGCTGCTCAACCCGCCGGTCAACCTTTACACCTCGATCACCAACCTGGACAAGCTGGTGCAAACAGAGGTGAAGGGCATCAACAACAGCACCACTTTCTATGAACTGGTGCTGGACAAACTGACCCGCTACTTCCAGCAGAAAGGCTACATCGACCTCAACGATGCCCTGCTCTATGACTTCCAGCAGTCCAAGCAGCACTTGAGCAACGAGCAGATGGCCATGCTGATCGGCACTTCGTTCCGTTTCTCGGCGGCCGACATCGCCTTCACCTCAGACCTGATCAACCGCCGTGGCCTGATCACACCACCGAAATACCCGATCACCGAAGGCACCACCCTCACGCCGTTCCTCAAACGTGCGCTGCAATGCGACTTCGACTGCTACCTGACCGAACAGGTCATTCCGATGTGGCGCGCCCGCACCGACGGCGGCAGCCTGCTGCAACTGATCGATCAGGTCAGCCTGTATGCACTCAAGGACTACCTGCACGACAGCCCGAAAATCGCCGTCATGCACAACGCCGACGACGTGATCCTCGGCCCTGGCGACCTGGGGTTCCTGCGCAGGACCTTCGGCGACCGTTTGACTGTTTATCCATTGGGCGGCCACTGCGGCAACCTCAACTATCGCGTCAACAGCGACGCCATGCTGGAGTTTTTCCGTGGCTAAATACCCCCTGCTGATCGCAGCGTTACTCTGTGCTGGCGTCGCCAACGCCGACAACAGCAAAGCCAATGCACCTGTGGTGGTCGATAGTGACGGCTTCAAGGAACCGCTGAGCAAACTCAAATTCAACCCGGGGCTGGATCAGCGTGAGTTCGAACGCTCGACGCTCAACGCGCTGAATGTCTACGACCCGCTGGAAGAGTGGAACCGCCGCGTCTACCACTTCAACTACCGTTTCGACCAATGGGTGTTCCTGCCCGTGGTCAACGGCTATCGCTACATCACCCCAAGCTTCCTGCGCACCGGCGTCAGTAACTTCTTCAACAACGTCGGCGATGTACCGAACCTGATGAACAGCCTGCTGCAATTCAAGGGGCAGCGTTCGATGGAAACCACCGCGCGCCTCCTGCTCAACACCACCATCGGTGTCGCCGGCCTGTGGGATCCGGCCTCCTCCATGGGGCTGCCGCGCCAGAGCGAAGACTTCGGCCAGACCCTGGGTTTCTACGGCGTACCGGGCGGCGCCTACTTCGTGCTGCCGATCCTCGGTCCGTCGAACCTGCGTGACACCGCGGGCCTGGCGGTCGATTACACGGCCGAATCGGCAATCAACTTCCTGAACGTTGCCGAGGTCAGCTCCAACCACCCGGAAGTCTTGGCACTGCGCGTCATCGACAAGCGCTATCAGAACAGCTTCCGCTACGGCCAGCTGAACACGCCGTTCGAGTACGAAAAAGTGCGTTACGTGTACACCGAGTCACGCAAGCTGCAGGTCGCCGAGTAATTCCGACGGCAACAAAAAAGGCCATTCGATTTGCGTCGAATGGCCTTTTTTATATTCTTGCCACACCACAATCCACTGTGGGAGCGGGCTTGCTCGCGAAAGCGGTGTGTCAGTCAACATTGATATTGGATGTGCTGGCCTCTTCGCGAGCAAGCCCGCTCCCACAGTTGACCGTGTTGCCAAGCGTCAGCCTTTGACTGTTTTCCAGATTTTGCTCACGAGCATCACCCCAACCAACACCGCCGCACCCGCCACAATCCCGGCCACCGCATTCAGCAACGTCGGTACGATAAACCCAGCCCCACCAGCACCCGCGCTGACACTCTCGATCCAGTGATGAATCACCGGCACGCCGTGGGTCAAAATCCCGCCGCCGACCAAAAACATCGCCGCGGTACCGATCACCGACAGGCTTTTCATCATGTACGGTGCCGCACGCAGAATCCCGCCGCCGATGCTTTTGGCCATCTGGCCGGGCTTCAGGGCCAGCCACTGACCGAGGTCGTCGAGTTTGACGATGCCGGCCACCAGGCCGTAGACGCCGATGGTCATGACGATGGCGATGCCCGAGAGCACGATCACTTGCTGGGTCAGCGAGGCCTCAGCCACGGTGCCCAGGGTGATGGCGATGATTTCCGCCGAGAGGATGAAGTCGGTACGGATCGCACCTTTGATCTTGTCCTTCTCGAACGCCACCAGATCGACCGCCGGGTTGGCCACGGCCTCGACCAGCTCTGCGTGTTCGGCCTGATCTTCAGCTTTGCTGTGCAGGAATTTGTGCGCGAGTTTCTCGAAACCTTCAAAGCACAGGTAAGCGCCACCGACCATCAACAATGGCGTGACCAGCCACGGAATGAACGCACTAATGGCCAACGCCGACGGCACCAGGATCAGCTTGTTGAGGAACGAGCCCTTGGCTACCGCCCATACCACCGGGATTTCCCGCTCGGCACGCACCCCGGAAACCTGCTGGGCGTTGAGCGCCAGATCGTCGCCAAGCACGCCGGCGGTTTTCTTCGCGGCCATTTTGGTCATCAACGCCACATCGTCCAGTACGGTGGCGATGTCGTCGATCAGCACCAGCAAACTGCTTCCTGCCATGAATCAGGTTTCCTTCTTGAATGAATGGTGCGCAGCATAGCGCGACCCGAGGCTACTCGGGGCATTCTTGAGCGCCGCGCGAGGCCGGTGCTACCATGCGCAACCGCCAGAACAGGCAAGGAACTCCTTGGTTTATGAGCACCATCCGCGAGCGCAACAAAGAACTGATCCTGCGTGCCGCCAGTGAAGAATTTGCCGACAAGGGCTTCGCTGCGACCAAAACCAGTGACATCGCGGCCAAGGCCGGGCTGCCCAAGCCTAACGTCTACTACTACTTCAAATCCAAGGAAAATCTCTACCGCGAGGTCCTGGAAAGCATTATCGAGCCGATCCTGCAGGCCTCGACGCCGTTCAACGCCGACGGCGTGCCCAGCGATGTGCTGAGCGGCTACATTCGCTCGAAAATCCGCATCTCCCGTGACCTGCCTTTCGCCTCCAAGGTGTTCGCCAGCGAAATCATGCACGGCGCCCCGCACCTGAGCCCCGACCTGGTCGAGCAGCTCAACGGCCAGGCCAGGCACAACATCGACTGCATCCAGACCTGGATCGACCGCGGCCAGATCGCCCCGATCGACCCCAACCACCTGATGTTCAGCATCTGGGCCGCAACCCAGACCTACGCCGACTTCGACTGGCAGATCTCTGCGGTTACCGGCAAGGCCAAGCTGGATGAGGTCGACTATGAAGCGGCGGCGCAGACGATTATCCGGTTGGTGCTTAAGGGGTGTGAGTTGGACCGGTAGACCGTGGTGCGGCCTTCGCGAGCAAGCCCGCTCCCACATTAGATCTACTGCGTACACAAAATCTGTGAACAACCGAGATCAACTGTGGGAGCGGGCTTGCTCGCGAATGGGGCAACTCGGTTCCCTATCAAACCCAAATGGCATCCCACAACGGATAGTCACCCAACTTCTCAACCAGCCCCGCCCGCAATGGGTTGGCAACGACATACCGTGCCACTCTTACCAAACTCTCCTCTTGCCGCAGTGCATGGTCATGAAAGCTCTGCTGCCAAAGACTACCTGTCCGTCCACTCGCCGAATTGATTGATCGAGTACTCAAGGATTTCGCCTGGCACATCAACTGACCCAGCGATCCCTTTTGCAATTGAACCAGCCAATGAAAATGATCGGGCATGACAACCCAGGCCAATGAGTCGGCAAAACCCTCGCTCTGTGCTTGCTTGAATTGATGTACGACCATCCTGCCCAAGGTGTAATCCTTGAAAACAGGTTCCCGCCCAAGGGTATTGGCCGTCAGCAGATAGATACGGTTTTGCTCTGCATAACGACCAATGCGCAGACGATGTGATGCTGACAGTTCAGGCATTCCTTTGCCCCTTCATGGATGAAATCATGAAAAGGCTAGATCAGCGAATACCGGATAGTGGGGCAGACTTTTAGCTGGATGTGTCTGGAACATCGCCTTCGCGAGCAAGCCCGCTCCCACCGTTGATCTGCGGTGTTCACACAATTTGTGTCTACCGACGATCAGTGTGGGAGCGGGCTTGCTCGCGAAAGCGGTAGATCAGTCACCGAATAATCAAGCCGTCACCCCCGCATCCGCCCTCAACCCCTGCGTCTCGATCGCCCTGATCGCACATTGCTCATCAACATCAGACAAATCACCGCTGATGCCCACCGCTCCCAACACACTCCCATCCTGATCCCGAATCAAAACACCGCCCGGTACCGGGACGACGCTGCCCTGCCCCAGGCTATTCAGCGCGGCGAAGAAGGCCGGGCGTTGTTGGGCGTCTTGGGCCAGCAGGCGTGAGCCCTTGCCCAGGGCGATCGCGCCCCAGGCTTTGCCGATGGCGATCTGCGGGCGCAACAGGCTCGCGCCGTCTTCGCGTTGCAGCGTTATCAAGTGCCCGCCGGCGTCCAGCACGGCAACGGTCAAGGGCGCGGCAGAGATTGCACGGCCCGCGGAGATGGCCTGATTGGCCAGGTTGACTGCAACGTTCAAGGTTAAAGCGCTCATGGTGCCGTCCTCATTTTGTTATTGGGAAAGCCGTTGGATTGCTTTCTGTTGCGCAATCCGATGCAACAAATAGAACACAATGAACTATTTTTTTGTATACAATAATTATCTAAAAGCGCCACATGCGACGAAAAGCCACAGTCTTTCGGGCTTCCGACGAATGAAACAGCTGCTTGAGAAAATGGATTGACCTGCGCCGTCCGCCGTGAATACACTCTGCGCAAAGCCACTTGTATACAATTACAAAACGTAAGAGGCACCAAAACCATGAGCAAAATGAGAGCAATCGAAGCCGCCGTTCTGGTGATGCGCCGTGAAGGGGTTGATACCGCTTTTGGCATCCCGGGCGCCGCGATCAACCCGCTGTACTCCGCCTTGCAGAAAGTCGGTGGCATCGATCACGTCCTCGCTCGCCACGTTGAAGGCGCCTCGCACATGGCCGAGGGCTACACCCGCACCAAGGCCGGCAACATCGGCGTGTGCATCGGCACCTCCGGCCCGGCCGGCACCGACATGGTCACCGGGCTCTACAGCGCCTCGGCCGACTCGATCCCGATCCTGTGCATCACCGGCCAGGCACCGCGGGCCCGGATGCACAAGGAAGACTTCCAGGCCGTCGATATCACCAGCATAGTCAAGCCGGTCACCAAGTGGTCGACCACCGTTATGGAACCAGGCCAAGTGCCTTACGCGTTCCAGAAAGCCTTCTATGAAATGCGCTCCGGCCGCCCAGGCCCAGTGCTGATTGACCTGCCGTTCGACGTGCAGATGGCTGAAATCGAATTCGACATCGACGCCTATGAGCCGCTGCCGCTGGCCAAGCCGACCGCTAACCGCGTGCAAATCGAGAAGGCCCTGGCCATGCTTGATCAGGCGGAGCGCCCACTGTTGGTGGCCGGTGGCGGCATCATCAATGCCGACGCCAGCGAGTTGCTGGTGGAGTTTGCTGAGCTGACCGGCATTCCAGTGATCCCGACCCTGATGGGCTGGGGCACCATCCCGGACGATCACCCGCTGATGGTTGGCATGGTCGGTCTGCAAACCTCGCACCGTTACGGCAACGCCACGATGTTGAAGTCGGACGTGGTGCTGGGCGTCGGTAACCGTTGGGCTAACCGTCACACCGGTTCGGTCGACGTTTACACCGAAGGCCGCAAGTTCATTCACGTCGACATTGAGCCGACTCAGATCGGCCGCGTGTTCACCCCGGACCTGGGCATCGTGTCCGACGCCGCTGCCGCGTTGACCGTGTTCATCGAAGTCGCTCGCGAGTGGCAAGCCGCCGGCAAGCTGAAAAACCGCAGCGCCTGGCTGCAAGACTGCCAGCAACGCAAAGCCAGCCTGCAGCGCAAGACTCACTTCGACAACGTACCGGTCAAACCGCAACGTGTTTACGAAGAGATGAACCAGGTGTTCGGTAAAGACACCTGCTACGTCAGCACTATCGGTCTGTCGCAGATTGCCGGCGCACAGTTCCTTCACGTCTACAAACCGCGTCACTGGATCAACTGCGGTCAGGCTGGCCCGCTGGGCTGGACCATTCCGGCAGCACTCGGCGTGGTCAAGGCTGATCCGACCCGCAAGGTAGTGGCGCTCTCGGGCGACTACGACTTCCAGTTCATGATCGAAGAACTGGCGGTGGGCGCGCAGTTCAAGCTGCCGTACATCCACGTTGTCGTGAACAACTCGTACCTGGGGCTGATCCGTCAGGCCCAGCGCGGTTTCGAAATGGACTACTGCGTGCAGCTGTCCTTCGACAACCTCAACGCTCCGGAACTCAACGGTTACGGTGTCGACCACGTCGCTGTCGCCGAAGGCCTGGGTTGCAAGGCGCTGCGGGTATTCGAACCGGATCAGATCCAGCCTGCCCTGCGCAAGGCTCAGGAACTGATCGAGGAGTTCAAGGTGCCGGTGATCGTCGAGATCATTCTGGAGCGCGTGACCAACATTTCCATGGGCACCGAGATCAACGCCGTCAACGAATTCGAAGACCTGGCGCTGGTGGGCAACGATGCGCCAACGGCGATTTCGCTGCTCGATTGATGATCGTTCCCCATGTGGGAGCGGGCTTGCTCGCGAAGGCGGCGGCACAACCAACATTGATGTCGCCTGACACACCGCTTTCGCGAGCAAGCCCGCTCCCACAGGGGACTGCACAAATTTACGGGAGACCACCATGCCGCGTTTCGCAGCCAACCTGTCCATGCTGTTCACCGAGCAGGATTTTCTTGCCCGTTTCGACGCTGCCGCCAAGGCCGGCTTCAGTGGTGTCGAATACCTGTTCCCCTACGATTTCAGCTCCGCCGAAATCAAGGCCAGGCTCGATGCCAATGGCTTGAGCCAGGTGCTGTTCAACCTGCCGGCCGGTGACTGGGCCAAGGGCGAGCGCGGTATTGCGTGCTTGCCGGATCGGGTCGAAGAATTCCGCGCCGGTGTCGATCTGGCCATCGCTTACGCGAAAGTGCTGGGCAATACCCAGATCAACTGCCTGGCCGGTATTCGTCCACAAGGTGTCGACGATGCCACCGTGGAAAAGACCTTTGTCGCCAACCTCAAGTACGCGGCCGACAAGCTGCAAGCGGTGGGCATCAAACTGGTGATGGAAGCGATCAACACCCGCGACATCCCAGGCTTCTACCTGAACAACACGGCGCAAGCCCTGTCGATTCGCGAGCAGGTCGGCAGCGCCAACCTGTTCCTGCAATACGACATCTATCACATGCAAATCATGGAGGGCGACCTGGCCCGGACCATGGCTGCGCACTTGGGCGAGATCAACCACATCCAGTTGGCCGACAACCCAGGGCGCAACGAACCGGGCACCGGTGAAATCAATTACCGCTTCCTGTTCGAACACCTGGACCGCATCGGTTATCAGGGTTGGGTTGGCTGTGAATACAAGCCGCTGACCACAACCGAAGCGGGTCTTGGCTGGTTGAAAACCCATAACGCGATTTGATTGATCAACACAAAACACTGTGGGAGCGGGCTTGTGTGGCGAGGGGGCTTGCCCCCGTTCGGCTGCGAAGCAGTCGTAAAAACCGGCACATGAGTTCTACCTGACTCACCGCGAAAAAACATTTGGGGCCGCTTCGCGACCCAACGGGGGCAAGCCCCCTCGCCACAAAGAGCTCATCGGTCCAGAGCCGGGAGCTACACAAAAACAAGAGGATTTTCTCATGGCTAAAATCGGATTTATCGGCACCGGCATCATGGGCCACCCAATGGCGTTGAACCTGCAGAAAGCCGGTCACAGCCTGTTCCTGTCGGCGCACCACGACCCAGCCCCTGCCGATCTGGTCGCCGCTGGCGCCATCGCCCTGGCAAACCCGAAAGAAGTGGCCCAGGAAGCCGAATTCATCATCGTCATGGTCCCGGATACCCCGCAGGTCGATGACGTGCTGTTCCGCGCCGACGGCGTTGCAGCGGGCGTGAGCAAGGGCAAAATCGTGATCGACATGAGCTCGATCTCGCCGACCGCCACCAAAGCCTTCGCTGCCAAGATCAACGAGAAAGGCGCTCAATACCTCGACGCGCCGGTTTCCGGCGGTGAAGTCGGTGCCAAGGCTGCGACCTTGAGCATCATGGTCGGTGGCGATGCCGATGCGTTCGAACGCGCCCTGCCGCTGTTCCAGGCCATGGGCAAGAACATCACCCTGGTCGGTGGCAACGGCGACGGTCAAACCGCGAAAGTGGCGAACCAGATCATCGTCGCGCTGAACATCCAGGCTGTAGCCGAAGCACTGCTGTTCGCCTCGAAAAACGGTGCCGATCCAGCCAAGGTGCGTGAAGCGCTGATGGGCGGTTTCGCGTCATCGAAGATCCTTGAGGTTCACGGCGAACGCATGATCAAGGGCACCTTCGATCCGGGTTTCCGCATCAGCCTGCACCAGAAGGATCTGAATCTGGCACTGGCCGGCGCTCGCGAACTGGGCATCAACCTGCCGAACACCGCCAATACCCAGCAAGTGTTCAGCACCTGCGCGGCTATCGGTGGCAGCAACTGGGACCACTCGGCGCTGATCAAAGGCCTGGAACACATGGCGAACTTCTCGATTCGCGATAAATAACACCGATCTGAAACTGGCTCGGTTCCTGTGGGAGCTGGCTTGCCTGCGATGGCATCGACTCGGTCTACCTGAAAGACCGCGTCGCCTGAATCGCAGGCAAGCCAGCTCCCACAGGACCGCGTCGCAACACCTGCTTTCGCTTTATCCCAATAACAAGAATTCCGGGAGCCCGCCATGTCGGTCGATCCGCAACAACTGCTGCGCGAGCTGTTTGCCACAGCCATCGACGCGGCCCATCCGCAGCAAGTTCTCGAAGCCCATTTGCCCAAAGATCGCAGCGGTCGGGTGATCGTCATCGGCGCCGGTAAAGCCGCAGCCGCCATGGCCCAGGTGGTCGAGCGCTGCTGGCAGGGCGAAGTGTCCGGCCTGGTGGTGACCCGTTACGGCCACGGCGCCCCATGCGAAAAAATCGAAGTGGTCGAAGCCGCTCACCCGGTACCGGATGCTGCCGGTCTGGCTGTCGCGAAACGGGTGCTGGAACTGGTCAGCGACCTGAGCGAAGACGACCGCGTGATCTTCCTGCTGTCTGGCGGTGGCTCTGCCCTGCTCGCCTTGCCTGCCGCCGGCATCACCCTGGCCGACAAGCAATCAATCAACAAAGCCCTGCTCAAATCCGGTGCGACCATCGGCGAGATGAATTGCGTGCGCAAGCACCTCTCGGCGATCAAGGGCGGTCGTCTGGGCAAAGCCTGCTGGCCGGCCACGGTTTACACCTATGCGATTTCCGATGTACCGGGCGATCTCGCCACGGTCATCGCGTCCGGCCCCACCGTGGCCGACCCGAGCACCTCGGCCGAAGCGCTGGCGATCCTCAAACGTTATGGCATCGAAGTCCCGGCCTCGGTGCGCACCTGGCTGCAAAACCCGGAATCGGAAACGGTCAAACCCGGCGATCCGAGCCTGGCCCGCAGTCATTTCCAATTGATCGCACGCCCACAGCAATCGCTGGAAGCGGCAGCGGTGAAAGCCCGTCAGGCCGGTTTCAGCCCGTTGATTCTCGGCGATCTGGAAGGCGAATCCCGGGACGTGGCGAAGGTCCACGCCGGTATTGCGCGGCAGATCGTCCAGCACGGCCAGCCGCTGGCAGCGCCGTGCGTGATTCTGTCCGGCGGCGAAACCACCGTCACCGTGCGCGGCAATGGCCGTGGCGGGCGCAACGCCGAATTCCTGCTGAGCCTCACCGACAGCCTCAAAGGCCTGCCCGGCGTCTACGCGCTGGCCGGTGACACCGACGGGATCGACGGCTCCGAAGACAACGCCGGCGCCATCATGACCCCCGGCAGTTACGCCCGCGCCGCCGCCCTCGGCCTGAGCGCCAGCGATGAACTGGACAACAACAATGGCTACGGCTATTTCGCCGCGCTGGATGCGCTGATCGTCACCGAGCCGACCCGCACCAACGTCAACGACTTCCGCGCCATTCTGATTCTCGAGAGCCCTAAACATGACGCCTAATAAGAAGGTCAAAATCCTCGCCACCCTTGGTCCGGCCACCAACGGAATCGACGACATCCGTGAGCTGGTGCAGGCCGGGGTCAATATCTTTCGCCTGAACTTCAGCCACGGCGATCACGCCGACCACGCCCAGCGTTATCAGTGGATTCGTGAAGTCGAGCGCCAGCTGAATTACCCGCTGGGAATTCTGATGGACCTGCAAGGCCCGAAATTGCGGGTCGGCAAATTCGCCCAAGGCAAAGTGCAGCTGTATCGCGGTCAGGCCTTGCGTCTGGACCTGGACCCGACGCCGGGCGATGAGCGCCGGGTCAACCTGCCTCACCCGGAAATCATCGCAGCGCTGGAGCCCGGCATGGACCTGCTGCTGGACGACGGCAAGCTGCGCCTGCGAGTGGTGACCAAATACGCCGACGCCATCGACACCACGGTGCTCAATGGCGGCGAGCTGTCGGATCGCAAAGGCGTCAACGTACCGCAAGCCGTGCTGGATCTGAGCCCGTTGACCGCCAAGGATCGTCGCGACTTGAGCTTCGGTCTGGAGCTGGGGGTGGATTGGGTTGCGCTGTCGTTCGTGCAACGCCCGGAAGACATTCGCGAAGCTCGCGCACTGATCGGCGACAAGGCGTATTTGATGGCGAAGATCGAGAAGCCATCGGCCGTGACTCAACTGCGGGAAATCGCCGAATTGAGCGATGCGATCATGGTCGCTCGCGGTGACCTGGGCGTGGAAGTTCCGGCCGAAAGCGTGCCGCAGATTCAGAAAAACATCATCAGTACCTGCCGCCAACTCGGCAAACCGGTGGTGGTGGCGACGCAGATGCTGGAGTCGATGCGCTTCTCCCCCGCCCCGACCCGCGCCGAAGTCACTGACGTCGCCAACGCGGTGGCCGAAGGTGCGGATGCGGTGATGTTGTCGGCGGAAACCGCGTCCGGCGAATACCCGCTGGAAGCCGTGCAGATGATGAGCAAGATCATCCGTCAGGTGGAAAACGGCCCGGACTATCAGGCCCAACTGGACGTAAGCCGACCGAAAGCCGAGGCCACGGTGTCGGACGCGATCAGCTGCGCGATTCGCCGTATCAGCAATGTGCTGCCGGTGGCGGTGCTGGTGAACTACAGCGAGTCTGGCACGTCGAGTCTGCGGGCGGCGCGGGAACGGCCGACGGTGCCGATCCTCAACCTGACGCCGAATTTGCAAACAGCGCGGCGTTTGACGGTGGCGTGGGGCGTGCATTCGGTGGTCAACGATCGGCTGCGCCAGGTGGATGAAGTGTGCTCGACGGCGTTGGAGATTGCCCAGGCACAGGGGATGGCTCAGCGGGGGGATACGTTGTTGATCACGGCGGGTGTGCCATTTGGGCAGCCGGGGTCGACCAATTCGTTGCGCATTGAGACATTGATTTAAAGACAGCTTTTGTGGCGAGGAGGCTTGCCCCCGTTCGGCTGCGTAGCAGTCGTAGATTCGGTATGACGGTTTCGATAAAAAACCGCATTCGCTGATTTGGGGCCGCTCCGCAGCCCAACGGGGGCAAGCCCCCTCGCCACATGATTTAGCGTCTGTACCGGCCTCTTCGCGGGCAAGCCTCGCTCCTACAGGGACAGCGCATTCCTGTAGGAGCGAGGCTTGCCCGCGAAGAACGATTACACGGTTCCTCTGACACACAGACCTCATCATGCCCGCCAACCACTTCAACACCCACTGCCCCGACTGGGCCACTGCCCTGCTCAACGGCTTCAGCCAGATTTTTCTCCAGCGCCATCCGCTGTGCGGTTTGCTGTGTCTGTTGGCGATTCTGTTCAGCGCGCCGGCCTTGCTCGGCGGTGCGTTGCTGGGAGGGGTCGCCGGGTTGCTCACCGCGCAACGTCGTGGGTACACCAAGGCTGATCGTCAGGCCGGGCTGTTCAGCTACAACGGTATTCTGCTCGGCCTGCTGCTGAGCCTTTATTTCCCATGGTCAGCGCTGTTGCCACCGCTGATCATTGCCGCTGGGGGCCTGAGCGCGATGGTCACTCAGCAATGGCTCAAGCATTCGCGCGATCATCACTGCCTTCCCGCCTATACCGCGCCCTTCGTCGGGATGAGTTGGTTGTTGCTGTCGTTTGCCGCACCCCAGCAACCCGCCCCGCTGATCGAAATGACCACACTCAACCTGCTCGCCGCGTCATTGAAGGGACTCGGTCAGGTGCTGTTTCTCGGTCATCCGCTGGCCGGTGCTCTGATTGCCACGGGTTTGCTGATCGCTGACCGTCGCGCCTTCCTCTGGGCGCTGCTCGGCTCCGTTGCCGGCCTCGGACTCGCCCTACTGCAGCACGAAACATTAACCGCCCTGCAGGGTTTGAGCGGTTACAACGCCGTGCTCGCCGCCCTCGCCTTCAGCCAGAATCGTCGCCAGCCTTGGCTGCCATTGTTGGCAATCCTGCTGGCGGTGTTGCTCACACCGGGGTTCGCCGCACTCGGCCTGGCCACGTTGACCGCGCCTTTCATCCTCGCCTGCTGGCTGATTCGCGCAGGCATTCGGGTGCTGCGTCAGGCCGCCATAGACAGCGCGCCTTGCACTACCGGGGAGAATCACCCTAGGCTGCGCTGATTCTTGGTTCAGGCGTTTTCCATGGACAGCAATAAAAACTGGCGTGAAGACCTTTACGTCATCATCTTCCAATCCGATACCCCGGCCGGTCGCCGCTTCGACAGCATTCTGCTGTTGATCATCCTCGCCAGCCTGGTGATCGTGATTCTGGACAGTATCGACAGCGTTCACCAGAACTACGCCGACATACTGGCGTACATCGAATGGGGCTTCACCGTCGTTTTCGCCATCGAGTACGGCCTGCGCCTGTACTGCTCGCCCAAGCCGTTGCGCTACGCATTCAGCTTCTATGGGCTGGTGGATTTACTGGCGATCGTGCCCGGTATTCTCGCGCTGTATTACAGCGATGCGCAGTACCTGCTGATTATCCGGATCATTCGGATGCTGCGGATTTTCCGCGTGCTCAAGCTCAGCCCGTATCTGAAGCAAGCCAACTATTTGATGACGGCGCTGCGCGGCAGCAAGCAGAAAATCGTGGTGTTTCTGCTCAGCGTCAGCACCCTGGTGACGGTGTTCGGCACTCTGATGTACGTGATCGAAGGCCCGGAACACGGCTTCACCAGCATCCCCAAAGGCATCTATTGGGCTATCGTCACGCTGACCACCGTGGGCTTTGGCGACATCGTGCCCAAGACGCCGTTGGGTCAGGTGATTTCGTCGCTGGTGATGATCACCGGTTACTCGATCATCGCCGTCCCGACGGGGATTTTTACCGCGGAACTGGCCAATGCCATGCGCGGTGAACAACTGCAACACGATTGCCCGACCTGCAAGAAAAACAGTCATGAACACGGCGCAGCATTTTGCTCCCGTTGCGGCAATGCCCTGTTCAAAAAACTGGAATAAGCAAAGTGCTTTTTAATCTTTAAAGGACTATGCGAGCCCGGCTATAGTCGCTGGCAAATTGCCAACACTCTCCATAGAACATGTTTGATCAAACAAGGAATGCGCAGTGAAAAAACTCTTTGGCGCCTCACTTCTGGCCGCTGGCCTGGCCTTGGGTAGCGTGGCTCAGGCTGCACCGACCCTGCTTAACGTTTCCTACGACGTGATGCGAGATTTCTACAAGGACTACAACGCTGCCTTCCAGAAACACTGGCAAGCCGAGCACAACGAAAACATCACGCTGCAGATGTCCTTCGGTGGTTCCAGCAAACAGGCGCGTTCGGTAATTGATGGCCTGCCGGCTGATGTCATTACCATGAACATGGCCACCGACATCAACGCCCTCGCGGACAACGGCAAACTGGTTCCGGACAACTGGGTCACGCGCCTGCCAAACAACAGCGCGCCGTTCACCTCGGCCACCGTGTTCATCGTGCGCAAAGGCAACCCGAAAGCCCTGAAAGACTGGCCTGACCTGCTCAAGGACGGCGTGCAAGTGATCGTCCCCAACCCGAAAACCTCGGGCAACGGCCGCTACACCTACCTCTCGGCCTGGGGCTATGTGCTGAAAAATGGCGGTGACGAAAGCACGGCAAAAGCCTTCGTCGGCAAACTGTTCAAACAAGCACCGGTGCTGGATACCGGCGGCCGTGCAGCGACCACCACGTTCATGACGAACCAGATCGGCGACGTGCTGGTGACCTTCGAAAACGAAGCGGAAATGATTGCGCGTGAGTTTGGTCGTGATCAGTTTGAAGTGATCTACCCAAGCGTTTCCGCTGAAGCTGAACCGCCAGTGTCCGTGGTCGACAAAGTGGTCGAGAAGAAAGGCACTCGCGCTGCCGCTGAGGAATATTTGAAGTACCTGTGGTCGCCGCAAGGTCAGGAAATTGCAGCTGCCAACTACCTGCGTCCACGCGATCCGGCGATATTGGCCAAGTACACCGATCGCTTCCCGAAGGTTGATTTCCTCTCGGTGGAGAAGACCTTTGGTGACTGGCGCACGGTGCAGAAGACTCACTTCAATGATGGTGGGGTTTTTGATCAGATTTACAGCGGTCAGTAATTCCTGAGCTGCAATGAAAAAGGCGACCTGCGAAGGTCGCCTTTTTTTGTGAGCGCTGGACTGCGATCTAGCGTAGGAGCTGCCGCAGGCTGCGATCTTTTGATCTTGATCTTCAGTGCTTCGAAAAGGATCAGGATCAAAAGATCGCAGCCTTCGGCAGCTCCTACAGGGGTTGCGTGATGCCATTACATCGTCGGTGTGACACCCTCCTCCTTGGCGAGAGAAAACATAAGCACGCTATCGAACAAGATGTAAGTGTATGTATCATCGGGCGCAACGATCGGGACCGCCGGTGCAAAGGTTCAAATGAACGGCCTCTCTCAATCATGCCTCAGAAGCATGATTACTATCACTCTATTCCCTCTTCCGCCGCTCTAGCCCGCCGATTAGCCTTCCCTGCATTCCTTTCTTGTTCAGCGAGACACGTTATGAACCCAGTGACTCAGGTGCCCCTCGGTGCCGCGACAATGACCCGAGGCATGGTGCTGCTCTTCGCCTTCTGCTGCGGCGCCATCGTGGCCAACATTTACTACGCCCAGCCGATCATCGGCCTGATCGCGCCGGACATCGGCCTGACCGACACCATGGCCAGCCTGATCGTTTCGCTGACGCAGATTGGTTATGCGCTGGGTCTGTTCTTCCTGGTGCCATTGGGTGATCTGCTGGAAAACCGCCGCTTGATGATCATCACCACCGTGGTGGCGATTGCCAGTTTGCTCGGGGCGGCGTTCACCGATCAGCCGAACGTATTTCTGCTGATCTCGTTGCTGGTGGGGTTCAGCTCGGTATCGGTGCAGATCCTGATTCCACTGGCCGCCCACCTGGCGCCGGAAGAATCGCGTGGCCGCGTGGTCGGCGGCATCATGGGTGGTTTGCTGCTGGGGATTCTGCTGGCTCGACCGGTGTCCAGCGTAGTAGCCGACCACTTCGGCTGGCGCGCGATGTTCGTCATCGCCGCAGTATTGATGGCGGCGATCAGCATCGTTCTGGCCCTGACCATCCCCAAGCGCCAACCTGATCACAACGCTTCTTATGGCCAGTTGTTGGGTTCGCTCTGGACGCTGTTGCGTCAGCAGCCGGTGTTGCGTCAACGGGCGTTTTATCAAGCCTGCATGTTCGCCACCTTCAGCCTGTTCTGGACTGCAGTACCGCTGGAACTGTCGCGTAATCATGGCTTGTCGCAAACCCAGATCGCGATCTTCGCCCTGGTCGGCGCCATCGGCGCGATTGCTGCACCCATCGCCGGTCGACTGGCCGATGCCGGCCATACCCGCATCGCCTCGCTGCTGGCCCTGCTATTCGCCAGCCTGAGCTTCCTGCCCGCCTTCATCCACCCGGCCTACAGCGTTATCGGCCTGGCGGTGACGGGGATCGTGCTGGATTTCTGCGTGCAAATGACCATGGTCCTCGGCCAACGAGCGGTCTATACCCTCGACGCTAAAAGCCGCGGCCGTCTGAATGCGCTGTACATGACGAGCATTTTTATCGGCGGTGCGTTTGGTTCTTCGGTGGCCAGCGCGGTGTATGAGCATGGCGGCTGGTTGTGGGTCGTGATTGTGGGTAGTGCGTTTCCGTTGTTGGCGTTGTTGCGGTTTTTGAGTGCTTCGCAGAGGCATTCGTTGGCGACGGCTTAAAGACCTAAAAGCTTCGCGGGCAAGCCTCGCTCCTGCAGGGTTGGTGTAAGACCTGTAGGAGCGAGGCTTGCCCGCGAAGGCGATTCGACTGATACCACTCAGGGCCGAACCAGTTTCTCCATTGCTGCATCCGCGAGAAAGGAGGAGCGGCTTTTGACATTGTGCTCTCGCACATAACGGTCAATGCGCTGGATCACGTAGCCAGGCAGCGTCACGTTGACCTTCTCGGTCTTGCCCAGATACGGCGAGATGTCGAGTTCCAGCATCCCCCAACCCATCTCGGCAAATTCCGGATTCTCGCGGTGCGCCGCCGCTGAGGTCGGCATCGGAATTGACTCCCCGTCTGCCATGATCTCCTGCAGCATGATGTGGGCAATTTCGACCGCCGCGTTGTAAGCATCTTCAAACGTATCCCCGGCCGTAACGGCACCCGGAATATCGGGGATCTGAATACCGATGGCGGTGTTCTCGTCGCCCCACTCGATACAGATTGGGTATTGCATTATGGATCTCCTGCCAAACTGGCTTCCGGGTAATAAAGCCCGGCTCGCCTCCTGATGCTTTTAACCGTCCCGACCGGCAAATCCTTCTTCGGATGAGGGACGGGTATCGTGTAAGGGTTGTAACGGTGAGTGAAGATGTGATGACTGCCGGTGACCCGGTCCAGTGCCCAGCCCGCCTCTATCAGTTCCTTGATCAATAACCTGCTCTGCACCACCAGCCTCCTTGCTCCGGCCCAAACAAAAATAACCCTAGAGTTACTTTTACTCAAGCACAAAAATCCGGATCACGACGCTCGGTTGTTTTACAGGGTGTTGATTTGAATTCCTGGCACTGCAGTTGAATCGCTCAATCAAGATCAAAAGATCGCAGGCTTCGCCAGCTCCTACATTAACCGCGTACACCCGCCGTTCATCGTCGTACGCGATCCTGTAGGAGCTGGCGAAGCCTGCGATCTTTTCAGCCCCCAAAAAGCAAAACGGCGATCCTCAGATCGCCGTTTCCATTCACTGCCCGAATTGCCTGCCCAACCCACTCGGCACGCCATGGATATTCGTCTCTTCCCACGGCCCGTTGGGGCTGATCGAGCGGCTCCAGCCGTTGTTCCAGCGGTAGTAGGTGCGTTGGCGGTAGAAGGTGTTGGTCTGATCATCGAGGACGTAAACGCCGAGTTTCGCGTCCCAATGGCTATTGCCCCCCGGTGGCGGGGCAAAGCTGGCGGAGGTGCGTGGCATCGGCTTGGAGGGTTTGACCGGGGTACTCGGTTTGCTCGGTACCGTCGGCGGAGCCGGCTTGGTACTCGGTTGCGAAGGCGGGATTGGCGGCAGCCGTGTGGGCTCGGGCTGCTGGACCGCACAGGCGCTTAACCCCAAAACCATACTGAGGAGAGTGATACGAGCGATGGCGGTCATGGTGGTGCTTCCTGTTATTTATCCGGGCTGTCGATGATCAGTTTTTGTTGCGCAGTGGTGCTGGTGGCCAAGGGTTGGCTGCGACCGATCCATTCGCCGGCAGTCGGTTGGCCGGCGCGGGAGATGCGCGCAACCAGTTGGACTTCAGGGAAGTTCGACAGTTTCAACTGCGGCATCATCGCATCGGCATCACCCAGTTCGACGGTTGCCGGCAAGTCGGCGACGGTCAGACGCTTGGCGGCCAGCGGTGCGGGCGGGCCGGAGATGGCGCGGGCGAAGATAAACACGCTGTCACCCGGCTGGACCTTGGCTTTGAGCTCTGGCGCCAGATCGACATGCACTTTGAGCAGTGCTGCAGCTTTGGCCGCAGGCGCCTGGGCAACCTTGCCACCGCTGGCTTCGAGCTTCTCGGCGGCCCGAGTAATGCCGCCTTGCAGCGCGATGCGGGATTTATCATCCGACGGCAGTTGCGCCAGCAGGCGATTCCAGTAGTCGATGGCGTCCTGGTAACGCTCACTTTCAAAGGCCGCGATGCCCAGCAGACCGAGGCTGGTGACTTCTTTCGGGTCAGCTTTCAGCGCTTCGTCGGTCAGGGCCTGGACCTTATCCGACCACTTCTTGCCGTCGGCGAAATATTGCGCCTGGGCCCATTGCCCGAGCAGTTCCGGCTGACGACCAGCCAGGGCCACGGTGCGTTCGAAGATCTTCGCCGCGTCGCCCGGACGGTCCTGAGCCATGTAGGTGCGGCCGAGGAAGTACAGGCCTTCGGCCGAATCCGGTTGGGCGGCAACCGCACGTTCCAGGCGACGGGTCATCTCTTCCATCGACTGCGGAGCCTGGGCGAATTCGCGGGTCAGCTCGACTTTATCGCTGGCGCCGAAATGCAGGTACAGCCCAAGGCCCAGCACTGGCACCAGAATCGCCGCCAGCAATGGCAATGGCTTGCCCAGACGCGACACTTGCGGCGCCTCGACGCCTTCGGTGTCGGCGAGCAGTTCACGGGCGGCTTCGGCGCGGCCGGTGTCCATTTGTTCGGCGTTGAGCACGCCCTCTTCCTGCTGAGTCTGCAACTCAGCCACGCGCTCCTGATAAAGCGCAACGTTCAATGCCGTGCGGTCCTCCTCAAGCTGAGCGCGGCGACCACGCAGAACGGGGATCAGCAGAAAACTCAGGGCAACCAGGAGCAGCAGGCCTGCAGCGAGCCAGAAATCAATCATTCTTGGTTTTATCCAACAGGTGGTCGAGGCGCTCGCGCTCCTCGGCAGAAAGCGTGTCCGGGCTGTCAGTGCGTTGCACGCGACGACGGCGGACGATCACGGCGATGACCACAAAACCGCCCAGCAGCAGGCCGGCGGGGCCGAACCAGAGCAGTGCGGTTTTGGCGTTGAGAGCAGGTTTGTAGCGGACGAAATCACCGTAGCGGTCGACCATGAAATCGATGATTTGCTGGTTGTCCTTGCCCTCGCCGAGCATGCGGAAAATCTCTTTGCGCAGGTCGGCGGCGATCGGTGCGTTGGAATCGGCGATGTCCTGATTCTGGCACTTGGGGCAACGCAGCTCTTTGGTCAGCTCACGAAAACGCTCACGGTCGCCTTCTTTGGCGAACTCATAGGTGTCGATGGCCGCGTGGGCCACACCAGCCATGCTCAACCCCAGCACGGCGGCGGCAATCCAGCGCTTCATGGTTTGGCCTCATCGACCAGCGCCTGATACTTGGCCGCCAGTTTTTCACGCCAGACTTGTTCGTCAATCACGCCGACGAATTTGTCGCGGATGATACCCTTGGCGTCGATGAAGAAGGTTTCCGGAGCGCCGTATACGCCGAGGTTCAGGCCCAGGGTGCCGGCATCGTCACGGATGTCCAGTTGATACGGGTTGTGGAACTCGGCCAGCCACTTCAAGGCATCGGCGTTGACGTCCTTGTAGTTGACGCCGTAGATCACCACGCCCTGCCCGGCCAGTTTGTTCAGCACCGGGTGCTCGACCCGGCAGGAAATGCACCAGGTGCCCCAGACGTTGACCAATGCCGGTTTACCCAGAAGGTCCGCTTTGGTCAGGGTTTTGTCACCCTGCACCGACGGCAACGAAAACTCCGGGAACGGTTTGTTGATCATTGCCGAAGGCAGCTCGGCCGGGTTCAGGTACAGACCCCGATACAGAAAAACAGCGACCACCAGAAAAATCGCCAGTGGCAACAGCATCAACCAACGTCTCATGCGGTGGCTCCCGTCATGCCGAGCGCTTCACGCACGCGGCTTTTCACCTTGACCCGATAACGGCGATCCAGCGCCGCCAGCAACCCGCCGAGACCGGTGAGCAACCCACCAAACCAGATCCAGCGCACGAACGGTTTGACGTGCACGCGGACCGCCCAGGCGCCCTCGCCCAGCGGTTCGCCCAGTGCGACGTAAAGATCACGGGTGAAACCGGCGTCGATCCCGGCTTCGGTCATCACCGAGTTCTGCACGGTGTACAGGCGTTTTTCCGGGTGCAGCACGCTGATTTCCTTGCCATCGCGGATCACCCGGATGGTGCCCTTGTCGGACGTGAAGTTCGGCCCTTCGAAGTGTTTGGCGCCTTCGAACACAAATTGATAACCGGCCAGGCTCATGGACTCACCCGGCGCCAGGCGCAGATCACGCTCGGCACTGTTCTGGCTCGACAACACGACACCCAGCGCGCACACGGCAATGCCCAAATGCGCGACTTGCATGCCCCAATAGCTGCGGGTCAGGGTTGGCAGACCTTTGATCAGGCCTTTGTGACGGGTCTTGTCGAAGATATCCCGCACACCGGCCAGCAATACCCAGGCAGCCAGCATGAAGGTCGCCAGCACCGCCCAGTTGAAATCGCCGTAAGCGACGCCGGCCACCACGGCCAGCGCAGCGCTGCCAAGCAGCACCGGGGTCAACATGCTTACGAGCCATTTGACCGGGGTGTCTTTCCAGCGCACCAGCATGCCGACCGCCATCACCACCATCAGCAACGCCATCAACGGAATGAACAGCGCGTTGAAGTACGGTGGGCCCACCGACAGCTTGGCGCCGGTCATCGCGTCGAGGATCAATGGATACAAGGTGCCGAGCAGGATCATCGAAGCGGCCACCACCAGCACCAGGTTATTGCCCAGCAGCAGGGTTTCCCGGGACCAGAGGTTGAAGCCGACGTGGCTCTTGACCACCGGAGCGCGCAGAGCGAACAGCGTCAGCGAACCACCGACCACAAACAGCAGGAAGATCAGGATGAACACGCCGCGTTCAGGATCCGACGCAAAGGCGTGAACTGAAGTCAGCACACCGGAACGCACGAGGAAGGTCCCGAGCAAACTCAACGAGAACGCGGCGATAGCCAACAACACCGTCCAGCTCTTGAACACGCCGCGTTTTTCCGTGACCGCCAACGAGTGAATCAGTGCCGTGCCCACCAGCCAAGGCATGAAGGATGCGTTTTCGACCGGATCCCAGAACCACCAGCCGCCCCAGCCGAGTTCGTAGTAGGCCCACCAGGAGCCCAACGTAATACCAATACCGAGGAAGGCCCAGGCGACGATGGTCCACGGACGCGACCAACGTGCCCACGCCGCATCAAGACGACCGCCCAGCAGCGCGGCAATGGCGAAGGCGAAGGCCACGGAGAAACCGACATAGCCCATGTACAGCATCGGTGGGTGAACGATCAGGCCGATGTCTTGCAGCAGTGGATTGAGGTCGCGCCCATCCGTTGGCATCTGCGGCAGGATTCGGGCGAATGGGTTAGACGTCAGGATCAGGAACAGCAGGAAGCCGGTGCTGATCATGCCCATCACTGCCAGCACCCGGGCCAGCATCACTTGCGGCAATTGCCGGGAGAACACCGACACCGCGAAGGTCCAACCGCCGAGGATCAGAGCCCACAGCAGCAACGAACCTTCATGCGCGCCCCAGACGGCGCTGAATTTGTAGTACCACGGCAAGGCGCTGTTGGAGTTGCCGGCCACGTAAGCGACGGAGAAGTCGTCCGCCATGAACGCGTAAGTCAGGCAACCGAAAGCGAATAGCAGAAACGCGAACTGCCCCCACGCGGCCGGCTGGGCCAGGCTCATCCACAAACGATCGCCGCGCCAGGCACCGAGCAATGGCACCACGGCCTGCACCAGCGCGAAACACAGCGCGAGGATCATGGCCAGGTGGCCCAGCTCTGGTATAAAAAGCACAGGGATAAAGATTCCGGACGTCATCGATCAACCCTCCTTCGCGGGCGTTGGAGCAGATTGACCGCTGTCTTTCAGAGCCTTGGTCACTTCCGGCGGCATGTACTTTTCATCGTGCTTGGCCAGTACTTCGTCGGCCACTACCACGCCGTCAGCATTGAGCTTGCCGAGGGCGACAATGCCCTGCCCTTCACGGAACAGGTCCGGCAGGATGCCGCGATAACTGATGGTCACGGATTTGTTGAAGTCGGTGACGATGAATTTCACGTCCAGGGAATCGCCGGAACGTTGCAGCGAACCTTTCTCGACCATGCCGCCCGCACGAATGCGCGTGTCTTGCGGCGCTTCGCCGTTGGCGATCTGGGTCGGGGTGTAAAACAGATTGATGTTCTGCTTCAAGGCGCTCAAGGCCAGGCCGACGGCAGCGCCGACACCGACCAGGATCGCGAAAATGATGATAAGACGCTTTTTACGCAGGGGATTCACTTGCCGTTCTCCCGGCGCAGACGACGCGCCTCTTGTTGCAGATACCGCTTGCGGGCCAGGATCGGCGCCACCACGTTGAGGGCCAGCACCGCAAGGCTTATGCCATAGGCTGACCAGACATACAGGCCGTGATGGCCCATGGCGAGAAAGTCGCCGAATGAAGCGAAACTCATCGAGCGACCTCCAGACTGTTCTGCACTTCGGTTTTCACCCAGCTCGCCCGGGCTTCGCGCTTGAGCACTTCAAGGCGCATGCGCAGCAACAGCACCGCGCCGAAGAAACAGTAGAAACCCAGCGCCGTCAGCAGCAGTGGCAGCCACATTTCGACTGGCATTGCCGGTTTTTCGGTGAGGGTGAAGGTCGCGCCCTGGTGCAGGGTGTTCCACCACTCCACCGAGTATTTGATGATCGGGATGTTGATCACGCCGACGATTGCCAGTACCGCACAGGCCTTGGCGGCACTGTCACGATTGCTGATGGCGTTGCCGAGCGCAATAAGACCGAAGTACAGAAACAGCAGAATAAGCATGGACGTAAGTCGCGCATCCCAGACCCACCACGAACCCCAGGTCGGTTTGCCCCAGATCGCGCCGGTGACCAGCGCCACGGCGGTCATCCAGGCACCGATCGGCGCGGCGCATTGCAGGGCGACGTCGGCCAACTTCATCTTCCAGACCAGCCCGACGATGCCGCACACGGCCAGCATCACGTAAATGGACTGCGCCAACATGGCGGCCGGGACGTGGATATAGATGATCCGAAAGCTGTTGCCTTGCTGGTAGTCCGGCGGCGCGAAGGCCAACCCCCAAACCACACCGATGCTGATCAGCAGCAACGCCGCGACGCTCAGCCATGGCAACAGTTTGCCACTGATACCGTAAAACCATTTGGGTGAGCCGAGCTTATGAAACCAGGTCCAGTTCATTGCTGTTTCCATCACGGTTGCTGTTCGTCATCACGAGCAGCGAAGGGTCTTTACTGATCAAAATTTGATCAGACCTCATTATTCGCCGACGCTGATCTTCAGGCCAGCAGCTATTGCAAAAGGTGTCAGGGTTATCGCCAGGGCGGTCAGGCTACCAAGCCACAAGAGATAACCGGTCGCCGGCATGCCCTGCAATGCCGCCTGCAAGGCGCCACTGCCGAGAATCAACACCGGGATGTACAGCGGCAGAATCAGCAACGCCAGCAACAGGCCGCCGCGCTTCAATCCTACCGTCAACGCCGCGCCCACCGCACCGAGCAGGCTCAGCACCGGTGTACCCAGCAATAAAGAAAGCAGCAACACCGGCAGACAGGCGGCAGGTAAACCAAGCATCAACGCCAGCAAGGGTGCGAGCAAAACCAGCGCCAGGCCGGAAAACGCCCAGTGTGCCAGTACCTTGGCCAAAACCAGAATAGGCAGGGGGTGCGGCGAAAGGACCCACTGCTCAAGCGATCCATCTTCGAAATCACTGCGGAAAAGCCCGTCCAGCGAGAGCAAAACCGATAAAAGGGCTGCCACCCAGACCAGCCCCGGGGACAAGGTTTGCAACAATTGAGGCCCGGCGCCGACCGCCAATGGGAACAAAGAGACGACGATGGCAAAGAACACCAGCGGATTCGCCAATTCAGCAGGACGGCGGAACAGCAAACGGGCCTCGCGGGCGACCAACAGGCCGAAAACACTCATACGGCCCAATTCCCCAAATCAATATCGCGATAGCCGGCCGGCATCCTGGTCAGCGTGTGGTGAGTGGTCAGGACCACAATGCCGCCCCGCTCGCAATGCGCAGCCAAGTGTTCTTCAAGTTGCGCCACGCCTTGTTTGTCGAGCGCGGTGAACGGCTCATCGAGGATCCACAGCGGCGGGCTGTCCAGGTATAACCGCGCCAAGGCCACGCGACGTTGCTGGCCGGCCGACAGGGTGTGGCAGGGAACATCCTCGAAACCGCGTAGCCCCACAGCCTCCAGCGCCTGCCAGATCGCCTCATGGGAGGCCGGTTGATGCAACGCGCAGAGCCAACTGAGGTTTTCCTCAGGGGTCAGCAAATCCTTGATGCCGGCGGCATGGCCGATCCACAACAGGTTGCGCGCCAGTTCACTGCGCTGCTCATGCAATGGCTGGCCGTTTAACAATACTTGACCGGCGGTCGGGTGCATCAAACCGCATAACAGACGTAAAAGGCTGGTCTTGCCACTGCCGTTGGGGCCGCTGATCTGCAACATTTCGCCACTGGCCAGTCTCAATTCGAGATTTTCGAAGAGCAGCCGAAGGTCTCGCTCACAGGCAAGGGCAACGGTTTGCAGGACAGGACTGGTCAAGAGATCACGGGCCTTATACGGTTCAAGTCGGCTCTGGTGCGGCCGTTAAAGAGATGCAGCATAGATGCAATGACGGCTTGTTCTAGAGAGCTGCGTCAAACAAATGCAATGTTTTCGCCACTCTGTATACAACGGGGCGGCATTATACATGCCATGCCTTACTCTAAAGAGTGCATTTTCCTCAGGTTGTGACCGCGTATGACAGGCGAAATGAACATCCTCCCGCTACCGCCAACCACTGCGGCGGTCACGCGTCCGCTGGTGATCAACGGCGAGTTGCTCAAGCTGCTGACGCCGATGGAGGGCCTGATCACTGCCGGTCAAACCGCCAAAGCCGAAGTGCTGTCGCTCAAGCAGACGGATCAGACTTTTCAACTGTTGCTCAAGGTCACCCTCGACAGCGGCCGCCAGACCACGGTCCAGGCCACCAGCACCCAGCCGCTGCCCCAAGGCACCAGCCTGGCGATCACCCAGCCATCGGCGGGCAATCTGGCGGTCACGGTGCAACAGGCCATCGCCTCCAGCGTCGCCACCCTCACCCGCATCGACACGGCGCAACTGCCGGTCGGCACCTTGCTGCAAGGCAAAGTGCTGACCTCTCAGGTGAGGCCACAGGTGCCGGGCCAGCCGACAGTGTTTCGCTCGATGGTGAGCCTGCTCAACACCGCGCTAAGCGGCAGCACCCTGAGTATCGACAGCCCGACGCCACTGCGCATCGGTACATTGCTGAGCGCCTTGGTGCAGGACACCCAGACCCTGAAATTCGTCCCGTTGAGTAGCCGCCAGGAACAGCTGGCGGTGACGCAACAATTGGTCAGCCAGCAAAGTCGCCAGGGTTCTCTGGATGGCTTGATCAAAGTCCTGCAAAACCTGCCGCCGTCGGATCAAACCTCCAGCGACCTGCGCGCCGCCGTGGACAAATTGCTCGCCGGTCTGCCGGACGTCCAGCAACTGAGCACGCCCAAAGGCCTGGCCCAGGCATTGGCCAACAGCGGCCTGTTCCTCGAAGCGAAACTGTTGACCGGACAAAACCCGACGCTGACGCCTGACATGAAGGGCGACCTGCTCAAGTTGATCGCACAACTGACGCCGGGCCTGCCGGCTAACACCAATCTCAACGCGATCATTGCCGCCAATACCTTGGCCCAGGCGCTGCCGAGTTTCGTGCGCAGCGCCCTCGGCATGCTCGGCCAGGTCAGTGCCAAACCATTGCCGACCAGTTTCCCGCTTCCGGAGCGCTTGCTGCAAAGCCAGGACGGTGAAGGCGATCTGGAACACTTGCTGCGTCTGGCAGCAGCGGCCGTCTCGCGCCTGCAAAGCCATCAACTGTCGAGCCTGGAACAGACCGGCCTCACCGACGACGGTCGCCTGCTCAGCACCTGGCAACTGGAAATCCCCATGCGCAACCTGCAGGACATCGTGCCGTTGCAGGTCAAATTCCAGCGCGAAGAAGCGCCCGAGAAAGATCAACCCCACGAACGCCGCGACGAACGCGAACCCAAGCAACAGTTGTGGCGCGTCGAACTGGCGTTCGATATGGAGCCGTTAGGGCCGTTGCAGATTCAGGCCCAGTTGATCAAAGGCAGCCTCTCCAGTCAGCTATGGGCCGAACGGCCGTACACCGCGAGCTTGATCGAAAGCAATCTGGCCGGGCTGCGCGAACGCCTGCTGGCCTCCGGCCTGAACGTCGGCGATCTGGATTGCCACCTCGGCACACCGCCACAAGGCCCTCAAACCCGCCTCGAACAACGCTGGGTCGACGAAACCGCATGAACGAATCTACCGCACCGCGCCAGGCCATCGCCCTCAAATACGACGGCAGCCATGCCCCTACCCTCACGGCCAAAGGTGATGAGGAATTGGCCGAAGCCATTCTGCAGATTGCCCGTGATTATGAAGTGCCTATCTACGAAAACGCCGAGCTGGTGAAACTGCTGGCGCGGATGGAATTGGGGGAGAGTATTCCGCAGGAGTTGTACCGCACGATTGCCGAGATCATTGCGTTTGCGTGGAATTTGAAGGGCAAGTTTCCCGAGGGGCGGGATCCAGATGCTGCGATGGTGGAGAAGGACATCACCGAGCGCGGGGATGATTATTGAATCGTTGTTGAATGCAAAAAGATCGCAGCCTCGTTGCACTCGACAGCTCCTACAGGGCGTACACCGTCCCAATGTAGGAGCTGTCGAGTGCAACGAGGCTGCGATCTTTTGATCTTTTCAGTTCTTGTGCAACTTACTCATCAACTCCGCCTCAGCCTGGGTCAACCCGCAAGACTGAGTCAGTTCATCGACGCTGGCCCCCATCCCCACCAGGCGCGCTGCCTGAGCGAATGAAAGACTCGACGGATCACGTTGCTCCAACTGAGCCAGTTTGTCCGGCAACGGGCCGACGACGGCACGCAGTTCGTGCAGGTCTTCACCCATGCGCACGTTGCCGTTCTGGTAGTCGTCGACGCGTTTGGCCAGGTCCTTGATGCGCTGATCGCGCAGCGCATCGCCCTCGGCCTGTTGCGCGGCGATCTGCCGCTGAGCGCGGATGTACGCCAGGAACATCGCCAGCGTGCCTGCCCAGAAGAGGAACAGGACAATGACAGCCACCTCAAGAATCAATCAGATACTCTCCAGTTCCGACCATTCTTCTTCGCTCATCATCTTGTCCAGTTCGACCAGGATCAGCAGTTCGTTGTTCTTGTTGCACACACCTTGAATGAACTTGGCGGACTCTTCGTTACCGACGTTCGGCGCGGTCTCGATTTCCGACTGACGCAGGTAAACCACTTCAGCCACGCTGTCGACCATGATCCCGACCACTTGCTTGTCGGCTTCGATGATGACGATGCGGGTGTTATCGCTGATCTCGGCATTCATCAGGCCGAAGCGCTGACGGGTGTCGATCACGGTGACCACGTTACCGCGCAGGTTGATGATGCCCAGCACGTAGCTCGGAGCACCCGGGACCGGGGCGATTTCGGTGTAGCGCAGGACTTCCTGAACGCGCATCACGTTGATGCCGTAGGTTTCGTTGTCCAGCTTGAAGGTTACCCATTGCAGGATCGGATCTTCAGAACCTTTTGCATTCGTCGCTTGATTACTCATACCCTGACCCCTCGAAAAACCGCTTCTGGCGGTGTGTGTTCTGTTGGCGGCATTCAACAATGCCGTCGCATATTTGTTATGTCGGCAGCTATGTCGGTTTGTGTAGCGGCTTGATGCCGCCCATGTGCTTTGCCCCGCCGCTGGCGATCAACTCGGCCAAGGCGGAAACGTCCAGCAGCGCACACATGTGCTCAATTACCGTGCCAGCGAGCCATGGCCGCTGACCTCGATGGCTTCTCCATTTGATTTCGTTCGGGTCCAGGCGCAACGAGCGGCTGACTTGATGCACCGCCAGCCCCCACTCGTAGCCCTGAACCGAAATAACGTATTGCAGGCCCTGGCGGAAATCATCGCGGTAGCGGTCCGGCATGACCCAGCGCGCGGTATCCAGCACTTTCAGGTTTCCGGCCTGGCTCGGCAGGATCCCGAGGAACCATTCCGGCTGACCGAACAACGGTGTCAGCTCGTGACCGGCCAGAGAATAAATCGAGCCCAGGCACACCAGCGGCACCGCCAGGGTCAACCCGGCGACGTCGAACAACAAGCACTCGAACGGCTCGGCAGCCCACGACGGACGACCGTCGGTTTCCACCGGTGGCGGCGTGTTGCTTGGCGGCAGATGAACTTCGACCAACGGCGGCACCAATGCTTGCAGCAGTGGTGCAATCGTCGACACGGGCGCCAGAATCGGTGCCGGTGCTTCGATAACAACCACCGGTGCTTTCACCACTGGCGCAACGATGGGTGCAGCAGCTACGGCCGGTTTCTGCGCATCACGGGCCTGTTCTTCAAGCACGGCGGCCTGGAACTCATCCAGCGCGGCCTCAACCTCGATAACCTCGGGCAGCGCCTCGACTTCTGGCGGCAACTCTTCGGTTGCGTCCTGCAACAAGGCGTCCAGATAGGACTGGAGGGCCAGTTGCGGACGCGAGGTGATCTTCACCGGCCGAGTCATGCGCACACCATCGTAGGAGCTGCCGCAGGCTGCGATCTTTTGATCTTGATCTTTTCAAGGACGCCAAAAAGCAGGATCAAAAGATCGCAGCCTGCGGCAGCTCCTACAGGGATTGAGTTCATCTCAAGCCACCTGCGGAACAAGTTGCGCCGCCAGCAAATGCTTGAGCAGTGCACGGTAAGCGAGAACGCCACGGCTCTTGCCGTCGAATTGCGAAGGCGTCAGCCCTGCCCGGCTCGCGTCACGCAAGCGGGTGTCGATCGGGATGTAGCCTTGCCAGATTTCTTCCGGGTACTTGTCGCGCAGCACGCGAAGGGTGCCGAGGGACGCCTGGGTACGACGGTCGAAAAGGGTCGGCACGATGCTGAACGGCAGCGCCTGTTTGCGCGAGCGGTTGATCATCGCCAGGGTGTTGACCATGCGTTCCAGGCCTTTGACGGCCAGATGCTCGGTCTGCACCGGGATCACCAACTGCTGACTGGCCGCCAAGGCATTGACCATCAATACGCCGAGCAACGGCGGGCTGTCGATCACCGCGTAATCGAAGTCCTGCCAAAGTTGCGCCAGGCTCTTGGCGATCACCAGGCCCAAACCACTCTGGCCCGGCGACTGGCGCTCAAGGGTTGCCAGCGCGGTGCTCGATGGCAACAGGGAAATGCGCTCGTCACTGGTGGGCATCAGCAACTGACCGGGCAAGCCTTGCGGCACAATGCCCTTGTGCAGGAACAGGTCGTAACTGCTGCGTTCCAGGCTGTCGGGGTCGTAACCGAAGTAGCTGGTCATGGAGCCGTGGGGGTCGAGATCGACCACAACCACGCGCTTGCCCGCCTCAGCCAGCAAACCGGCTAAAGCGATGGAGGAAGTGGTTTTACCGACACCACCCTTTTGATTGGCGACTGCCCAGACTCTCATTCGGATTGTTCCTCCCGGTCGAAAAGGTCGACCGAGAAATAGCTCAACGTATTAATGCGGGTGACGGAGAATTGACGGCGCTCTCTCGTCCCGGCGACTTGACCGGGGTAGGTGCAGTTTGTGTGCCAGCCCGCTTCAACGCGGCATCCGGTTGTGCATGAGCCGTTCCGGTACCGGTGAGGCTGCGGCGTACATCGAGATTTCGTGAAACCACCAACACCACCCGACGGTTACGCGCCCGGCCTTCGGCGGTGGCGTTGTTGGCCACCGGCTGGAACTCGCCGTAACCCACCGACGCCAGACGACCGGGATTCACACCCTGCATCGCCAGCATGCGCACAATGCTTGCCGAACGGGCCGAGGACAGCTCCCAGTTGGTCGGGTATTGCGCGGTACGAATCGGCTGATCGTCGGTGAAGCCTTCGACGTGGATCGGGTTGTCGAACGGCCTGAGGATCGCGGCAACCTTGTCGATGATGTTGAACGCGATGTCGCTGGGCATGGCGTCGCCACTGCCGAACAACAGGCTGGAATTGAGTTCGATCTCGACCCACAACTCATTGCCGCGCACGGTCATCTGGTTGGAGCTGATCAAGTCGCCGAACGCCGCGCTGATGTCATCGGCAATACTTTTGAGCGGATCGCTGGCCCCGGCGATACCGGCATCGACCTGCTCGCTGTCCTTGACCAGCGGCTTGGCCGGGGTCACGGTCTTCGGTCGCTCTTCGCCGATAGGAATCGGCTTGAGGGCTCGATCGGAGTCAGTAAATACCCCGATCAACGCCTCGGAAATGATCTTGTACTTGCCTTCGTTGATCGAAGAAATCGAGTACATCACCACGAAGAAAGCGAACAGCAACGTGATGAAGTCGGCGTAGGAAACGAGCCAGCGTTCATGGTTTACGTGTTCTTCAGGTTGCCGACGACGAGCCATGAGGTTATTCCCTTAATCCATGAAGCCCTGAAGCTTCAACTCAATGGAGCGAGGGTTTTCACCTTCGGCGATCGACAAGATCCCTTCCAGCAACATCTCGCGATAACGCGACTGTCGCAACGCGATGGATTTGAGCTTGGCGGCAATCGGCAGCAACATCAGGTTGGCACTGGCCACGCCATAGATGGTGGCGACAAAGGCGACGGCAATACCGCTGCCCAGTTGCGACGGATCGGCCAGGTTGCCCATGACGTGGATCAGGCCCATCACCGCACCGATGATGCCGATGGTCGGCGCGTAGCCACCCATGCTTTCAAAGACTTTGGCGGCTTCGATGTCGCGGCTTTCCTGGGTGTAGAAATCCACTTCCAGAATGCTGCGAATCGCTTCCGGCTCGGCGCCGTCCACCAGCAGTTGCAGGCCTTTTCGTGAGTAGCTGTCGGGTTCGGCGTCGGCCACCCCTTCCAGACCGAGCAAACCTTCCTTGCGTGCGGTCAGGCTCCAATTCACTACGCGATCGATGCCGCCGGCCAAGTCCACGCGCGGTGGAAACAGGATCCAGGCGAGAATCTGCATGGCGCGCTTGAAGGCGCTCATCGGCGATTGCAGTAGCGAAGCACCAATGGTCCCACCGAGTACGATCAACGCTGCCGGGCCGTTGGCCAGCGCACCGAGATGACCGCCTTCAAGGTAGTTGCCGCCAATAATGGCGACGAACGCCATGATGATCCCGATAAGGCTTAATACATCCATCAGATACACGCCTCGACCAGGTGACGGCCGATATCGTCCAGGCTGTACACCGCGTCCGCGAGTTCAGCTTTGACGATGGCCATCGGCATGCCGTAGATCACGCAGCTGGCTTCATCCTGAGCCCAGATCGCACTGCCGCCCTGCTTGAGCAGACGTGCGCCTTCGCGACCGTCCGCGCCCATGCCGGTGAGTACCACCGCCAGAACTTTGTCGCCGTAGGATTTGGCCGCGGAACCGAAGGTGATGTCCACGCACGGTTTGTAGTTCAAACGCTCGTCGCCCGGCAGGATTTTCACCGCGCCACGGCCGTCGATCATCATTTGCTTGCCACCCGGAGCCAACAGCGCCAGGCCCGGACGCAGGATGTCGCCATCCTCGGCTTCCTTGACGCTGATGCGGCACAGTTTGTCCAGACGCTCGGCGAAAGCCTTGGTGAAGGCTGCCGGCATGTGCTGGATCAACACGATCGGTGCCGGGAAGTTGCCCGGCAACTGCGTCAGAACCCGTTGCAGGGCAACCGGGCCACCAGTGGACGTACCGATGGCAACCAGTTTGTAGGCTTTGCGTTTCGGCGCTGGCGACGATGGAGTCGCTGCATGGGTGCGAGCCGGAGCCGGAATCGGTGCCGGTGCCGGACGCGCAGGCGCGCTGCTACCGTAGCTGTTGACGCTCGAAGGCGCAGGCGTCGGGGCTGGCGCAGCCACCGGGGCCGGGGCGCTGTAAGTGCTGGCGCGACGATTACTGCGCGAGATGCTGAGAATCTTCTCGCACAGCAGTTGCTTGACCTTCTCCGGGTTACGGGAGATGTCTTCGAAATTCTTCGGCAGGAAGTCCACCGCACCGGCGTCCAGCGCATCGAGGGTGACCCGCGCGCCTTCGTGAGTCAGCGAGGAGAACATCAACACCGGGGTCGGGCAGCGCTGCATGATGTGCCGCACTGCGGTGATGCCATCCATCATCGGCATCTCGTAGTCCATGGTGATCACGTCTGGCTTGAGGGCCAGCGCCTGATCGATCGCCTCTTTGCCGTTGGTCGCCGTACCGACGACCTGGATATTCGAATCCGCTGAAAGAATTTCCGAGACGCGGCGGCGGAAAAACCCCGAATCGTCCACCACCAGGACTTTGACTGCCATAAACACTCCGTTAGACGGGGCGAGGCTCAGTCGCCCCGCTCCCCCAGAATCAAATACGCCGTGCGGCGTAACGCTTGAGCATGCTCGGAACATCGAGAATCAGCGCAATGCGGCCGTCACCGGTGATGGTGGCGCCGGACATGCCGGGGGTTCCCTGGAGCATTTTGCCCAATGGCTTGATGACCACTTCTTCCTGGCCCACCAGTTGGTCGACGACGAAGCCGATCCGCTGAGTGCCCACCGAAAGGATCACCACATGGCCTTCGCGCTGCTCTTCGTGAGCGGCGGAGCTGACCAGCCAGCGCTTGAGGTAGAACAGAGGCAGCGCCTTGTCCCGCACGATCACCACTTCCTGGCCGTCCACCACGTTGGTGCGCGACAGGTCGAGGTGGAAGATCTCGTTGACGTTCACCAGCGGGAACGCGAACGCCTGGTTGCCGAGCATGACCATCAGCGTCGGCATGATCGCCAGGGTCAACGGGACCTTGATGACGATCTTCGAGCCCTTGCCCTTGGTCGAGTAGATATTGATGGTACCGTTGAGCTGGGCGATCTTGGTTTTCACCACGTCCATGCCCACTCCGCGCCCGGAGACGTCGGAAATTTCGGTCTTGGTCGAGAAACCCGGAGCGAAGATCAGGTTGAAGCAATCCGACTCGCTGAGACGGTCCGCCGCATCCTTGTCCATCAGGCCTTTCTTCACGGCGATACCGCGCAGAACATCAGCGTCCATGCCTTTGCCATCATCGGAGATGGACAGCAGGATGTGGTCGCCTTCCTGTTCCGCGGACAGGATCACCTTGCCGCTGCGAGGTTTACCCATCGCTTCGCGCTCAGCCGGCTCTTCAATACCGTGGTCGACCGAGTTGCGCACCAAGTGGACCAGCGGGTCGGCCAGGGCCTCGACGAGGTTCTTGTCGAGGTCGGTTTCTTCGCCGACCAGCTCCAGGTTGATCTCTTTCTTGAGCTGGCGAGCCAAGTCGCGAACCAGACGCGGGAAGCGCCCGAAGACTTTCTTGATCGGCTGCATCCGGGTCTTCATGACCGCGGTTTGCAGGTCGGCCGTGACCACGTCGAGGTTCGACACGGCCTTGGACATGGCTTCGTCGCCGCTGTTGAGGCCCAGACGGACCAGGCGATTACGCACCAATACCAGCTCGCCGACCATGTTCATGATTTCGTCGAGACGCGCGGTATCGACCCGCACGGTGGTCTCGGCTTCGCTGGCCGGTTTTTCTGGTGGTGGCGCAGACGGGGCACGGGCCGGGGCCGGTGCAGCAGCGGCGGCCGATTTCGGCGCTTCGGCTTTTGGCTCGGGCGCTTTGGTCACAGGTTTCGCAGCTGGTGCCGGCGCCTTGGCGACAGGAGCAGAAACCACTGCGCCAGTGCCAACCTCGGTGAACTTGCCTTTGCCATGCAATTCGTCGAGCAGTGATTCGAATTCGTGGTCCGAGATCAGATCGCCGCCGGCCGCTTTAGCGGTTGGCGCAGCCGGAGCTGGTACGGCGGCAATCGCCGACTCCAGCGCATCGACGGCAAAGTTGCCCTTGCCGTGCAACTGATCGAGCAGTGCTTCGAACTCGTCGTCGGTGATGTCGGAGCTGTCGCCTGCCGCTTTCGGGGCAGCCGGTGCGGCTGGCGCAGCCACCGCATCGACGGCGAACTGGCCTTTGCCGTGCAGTTGATCGAGCAACGACTCGAACTCGGCATCGGTGATTTCATCGCTGGCCGAGGCATCGCTGGTCGGCACTGGCGCAGCCGCTGGAGCCTCGGCTTGAGCCTTGACGGCGTTCAGCGAGTCCAGCAGCTGTTCAAATTCGTTATCCGTGATGTCGCCCGATTCTTCAGCGGCAGGTTCTTCCACTACCTCGGCGACCGGTGCCGATTCATCGGCGGTTTGCGGCTCGGCCAGACGGGCCAACGCTGCAAGCAATTCTGGAGTGGCAGCCGTGATCGGGCCGCGTTCGCGGACTTCGCTGAACATGCTGTTCACCGCGTCCAGTGCTTCGAGAACCACGTCCATCAGTTCCGAGTCGACGCGTCGTTCACCCTTGCGCAGGATGTCGAACACGTTCTCGGCGATGTGACAGCACTCCACCAACTCGTTGAGCTGGAGGAAGCCGGCGCCCCCTTTTACAGTGTGAAAACCGCGAAAAATTGCATTGAGCAAATCCGCATCATCCGGTCGGCTTTCAAGCTCGACCAGCTGTTCGGACAGTTGCTCTAGAATCTCGCCGGCCTCAACCAGGAAATCCTGAAGGATCTCTTCATCGGCGCCGAAGCTCATTAAGGGGGTGCTCCTGAGGTCTAAAAACCTAAAAAACCTAAAATGCTAAAACTCTAAAATCCTAGGCTGGATAACAAATCGTCCACATCGTCCTGACCGGACACAACGTCTTCTCTTTTATCGGCATGAATCTGCGGACCTTCACCCTGAGAGAGATGTTTTTGTGGATCTTTTTCAGCCAGCATCGCATCACGGTCATGTTCGATACCCGCAAAGCGGTCTACCTGGCTGGCCATGAGCACGAGCTTGAGCAGATTGCTTTCAACTTCGGTGACCAACTGGGTCACGCGTTTGATCACCTGACCGGTGAGGTCCTGGTAATCCTGGGCCAGCAGAATGTCGTTGAGATTGCTCGACACGACGCGGTTATCTTCGCTGCTGCGTGTCAGGAAACCGTCGACGCGCCTGGCCAGTTCGCGGAACTCTTCAGCCCCGACTTCGCGACGCATGAACCGTCCCCAATCCGTGCTCAGCGTCTGAGCTTCGTCGCTCAGGCTGTTGATCAGCGGCGTGGCGTTTTCCACCAGATCCATGGTGCGGTTCGCCGCGGCCTCGGTCAGCTTGACCACATAACCCAGGCGCTCGGTGGCATCCGTGATCTGAGACACTTCCTCGGCTTGCGGCATGTGCGGGTCAATCTGGAAATTGACGATCGCGCTATGCAGCTCGCGGGTGAGCTTGCCTACTTCCTGGTACAGGCCGCGGTCACGGGTCTGGTTGAGCTCATGGATCAGTTGCACAGCGTCGCCGAACCTGCCTTTTTCAAGGCTCTCGACCAGTTCGACCGCGTGTTTTTTCAGGGTCGACTCGAAATCGCCCTGTGAAGATTCTTTATGCTCCATAGCTCCCCCGTGGCGCAGTACATCAACCGATGCGTTCGAAAATCTTCTCGATTTTTTCTTTCAACGCCTGGGCTGTGAAGGGTTTGACCACATAGCCATTAACACCGGCCTGGGCCGCTTCGATGATTTGCTCGCGCTTGGCTTCAGCGGTCACCATCAGCACCGGCAGGTGCTTGAGCTTTTCATCGGCGCGCACGTGACGCAGCAGATCGATACCGGTCATGCCAGGCATGTTCCAGTCCGTTACCAGAAAGTCGATGCTCCCACTGTTGAGAACCGGGATGGCAGTGGTGCCATCGTCAGCCTCGACCGTGTTGGTGAACCCAAGGTCACGCAACAGGTTTTTTATGATCCGCCGCATCGTTGAGAAGTCATCAACGATGAGGATTTTCATGTTCTTGTCCAATTCGACCTCCAAGCAGTCTTAAACGCGCCCAGCACCTGGACGCGCCATTTCAATCAATCCGGCAAAGCACTCAATGACTGTCTGGAGCACAACAGATCGAGACCGATGCAGTTCAACACCACACCAGCTCCATTCGCAGTGTCCCCACACTGCCTTCAGCGCGCTCGCCACTCCCCCAAACGCCCCCGCAAACGGGCCGCGCACTGGCTGTGTAACTGGCTGACCCGCGATTCGCTGACCCCCAGGACCTCACCGATTTCCTTGAGATTCAACTCTTCGTCGTAGTACAGCGCCAACACCAGTCGCTCACGCTCCGGCAAATTGGCAATCGCGTCCGCCAGCGCCGCCTGGAAGCGTTCATCTTCCAGATCGCGTGACGGCTCGAGATGAGCACTGGCGCCATCCTCATGCAGCCCTTCGTGTTCGCCGTCCTGCAACAGATCGTCGAAACTGAATAAGCGGCTACCGAGGGTGTCGTTCAAAATCCCGTAATAATCGTCGAGACTCAATTGGAGTTCGGCCGCAACCTCATGATCTTTAGCGTCACGACCGGTTTTAGCTTCAATCGAGCGAATCGCGTCGCTGACCATGCGGGTATTGCGGTGAACCGAACGTGGCGCCCAGTCCCCCTTGCGCACTTCATCGAGCATCGCGCCGCGGATTCGAATGCCCGCGTACGTCTCGAAACTCGCGCCTTTGCTGGCGTCGTATTTGGTTGATACTTCAAGCAGGCCGATCATCCCGGCCTGGATCAGGTCTTCGACCTGGACACTGGCCGGCAAACGCGCCAGCAAGTGGTAGGCAATGCGTTTGACCAGTGGCGCGTAACGCTCGATCAGCTCGTACTGCGCGTCACGTGCCGACTTCTTGTAGAGGTTGTAGCCACTGGCTGTCATAGGACGGGTCCTGCCGTTTGTTGCACGAGGCGTTCGACGAAAAACTCCAGGTGCCCGCGTGGGTTGGCCGGCAGTGGCCAGGTATCGACCTTCTGCGCAATGGCCTTGAACGCCAGGGCGCACTTGGAACGCGGGAAGGCTTCGTAGACGGCACGCTGTTTCTGCACGGCCTTGCGCACGCTTTCGTCGTAAGGCACCGCACCGACATATTGCAAGGCGACGTCGAGGAAACGATCCGTGACCTTGGTCAACTTGGCGAACAGGTTACGGCCTTCCTGCGGGCTTTGCGCCATGTTGGCCAGGACGCGGAAACGATTCATGCCGTAGTCGCGGTTCAGCAGTTTGATCAGTGCGTAGGCGTCGGTGATCGAGGTCGGCTCGTCACACACCACCAGCAAGACTTCTTGCGCTGCGCGGACGAAACTGACTACCGAGTCACCAATGCCCGCAGCGGTGTCGATCACCAATACGTCGAGGTTGTCGCCGATGTCGCTGAAGGCCTGGATCAGGCCGGCATGCTGGGCCGGGCTCAGATGAACCATGCTCTGGGTGCCGGATGCGGCCGGGACGATGCGGATACCGCCGGGTCCTTGCAACAGTACGTCGCGCAGCTCACAGCGGCCTTCGATCACGTCGGCCAGGGTACGTTTGGGTGTCAGCCCCAGCAGGACGTCGACGTTCGCCAGCCCCAGATCGGCATCCAGCAGCATGACGCGCCGGCCGAGTTCAGCTAGAGCCAGGGACAAGTTCACTGACACGTTAGTCTTCCCGACGCCACCTTTGCCGCCGGTCACCGCGATCACCTGTACGGGATGCATGCTGCCCATGTTATTTCTTTACCTTGTCTTGCATAGACGGAGGCCACATTACTGGCTGCGCGTTCAGCGACTGAACAATGCATGGCCGACCATCGATGTAGGTACAAAAAATGTTCATTAATACCTCAGCCAACCTGCTTGGTCGGGCTGTGGTAAATATCAGCGAACATATCAGCCATGGCTTCTTCGCTGGGTTCTTCCTGCATTTGCACGCTAACGGCGCGGCTGACCAACTGATGACGACGCGGCAGATGTAAATCATCCGGAATCCGCGGGCCATCGGTCAGGTAAGCCACCGGCAATTCATGACTGATGGCCAGGCTCAACACCTCACCCAAGCTTGCCGTTTCATCCAGTTTAGTCAGGATGCAGCCGGCAAGGCCGCAACGTTTGTAACTGTGGTAAGCGGCGGTTAGAACCTGTTTCTGGCTGGTGGTTGCCAAGACCAGATAATTTTTTGATTTGATGCCGCGTCCGGCCAGGCTTTCGAGCTGCATGCGCAGTGCCGGATCGCTGGCCTGCAGGCCGGCGGTATCGATCAGCACCACGCGTTTGCGCAGCAAGGGCTCCAGCGCCTGCACCAGGGATTGACCTGGGTCGACGTGGGTGACCGACACGTTGAGGATGCGGCCCAGGGTCTTGAGCTGTTCCTGAGCGCCGATGCGGTAGCTGTCCATGCTCACCAGCGCGATGTTCTGCGCGCCGTACTTGAGCACGTAACGGGCCGCCAGCTTGGCCAGCGTGGTGGTCTTGCCCATGCCGGCCGGGCCGACCATGGCAATCACACCGCCCTCTTCCAAGGGCTCGACTTCCGGGGTGGCGATCATCCGCGCCAGGTGCGCGAGCAACATGCGCCAGGCCTGACGGGGTTCTTCAATGTCAGTAATCAGCGCCAGCAGATCGCGCGACAACGGGCCGGACAGGCCGATGCGTTGCAAGCGGCGCCAGAGGTTGGCCTGGGCCGGACGGCTGCCTTGCAGCTGATTCCAGGCCAGCGAGCCAAGTTGCACTTCCATCAGTTCACGCAGGCTGTTGAGCTCGAAACGCATCGAGTCGAACGCACGCGGATCGACGCCGGTCGCTGCGGCAGGCGCAGGTGCCGAGCGCCGAGGCTCGGCCAGTGTCGATTCAATCAGCGGCTCGGCGGCGGTCAACGGCAGGCCGGCGAACAACTGGCGATTGGTGCTCTTGTCGCTCTCGCCATCGCCACGCAGGCTCAGTTCGGCCTGGGCGGTGACGATCCGCGACTGGGTCTTGCGCAGCTCGTCCTCGAGTTCCATGTTCGGAACACGCGGGGCCAGCGCCGACAATTTGTAATCCAGGGCAGCCGTCAGCTCGACACCGCCGGCGATCCGGCGATTGCCAATGATGGCGGCATCTGCGCCCAGCTCATCACGAACCAGTTTCATGGCCTGACGCATATCGGCGGCGAAAAAACGCTTAACTTGCATAAACCACTACCTCAGCCGTTGGGCCCTACTGTCGCAACGATGGTCACTTGCTTGTTGTCAGGGATTTCCTGGTAAGCCAACACATGCAAACCCGGGACTGCCAGTCGGCCGAATCGCGAGAGCATCGCGCGAACCGGACCGGCCACCAGCAGAATCACCGGTTGACCTTGCATTTCCTGACGCTGCGCCGCTTCGATCAACGAGCGTTGCAGTTTCTCTGCCATGCTTGGCTCCAGCAGAACGCCCTCTTCCGAGCCTTGTCCTGCCTTCTGAAGACTATTGAGCAATATTTGTTCCAACCTTGGCTCCAAGGTGATCACAGGCAGCTCCGACTCAGTGCCTACAATGCTTTGCACGATTGCACGGGATACGCCGACGCGCACCGCGGCCACCAAAGCGGCAGTATCTTGACTCTTGGCGGCGTTGTTCGCGATGGCTTCGGCGATGCTTCGAATGTCCCGTACCGGCACCTGTTCAGCCAGCAATGCCTGCAAGACCTTGAGCAACTGCGACAGAGAAACCACCCCCGGCACCAGCTCTTCGGCCAGTTTCGGTGAGCTTTTGGCCAGCAATTGCATGAGTTGCTGGACTTCTTCGTGGCCAATCAGCTCGCTGGAGTGTTTGTACAAAATCTGGTTCAAGTGGGTTGCCACTACCGTACTGGCATCGACCACGGTGTAACCGAGGGATTGCGCCTGGGCACGCTGGCTGATTTCGATCCAGACCGCCTCCAGACCAAAAGCCGGATCTTTGGCGGTAATGCCGTTGAGCGTGCCGTAGACCTGCCCCGGGTTGATCGCCAGTTCGCGGTCCGGGTAAATCTCGGCCTCGGCCAGGATCACGCCCATCAGGGTCAGGCGGTAGGCGCTTGGCGCCAGGTCGAGGTTGTCACGGATATGCACAGTCGGCATCAAGAAGCCCAGGTCCTGGGAGAGCTTTTTACGCACACCCTTGATCCGTGCCAGCAACTGCCCACCCTGGTTGCGATCCACCAGCGGGATCAGGCGGTAGCCGACTTCCAGGCCGATCATGTCGATCGGGGTCACGTCGTCCCAGCCAAGCTCCTTGGTTTCCTGGGCGCGGGCCGGCGATGGCAGCAGTTCCTGCTGGCGCTTGACCTCTTGCAGGGCCTGAACCTTGACCACGTTCTGCTTCTTCCAGAACAGGTAAGCGCCGCCAGCCGCCAGGGCTGCCATGCTCAGAAAAGAAAAGTGCGGCATGCCCGGCACCAGGCCCATCACCGCCATCAAGCCAGCAGCCACGGCCAGGGCTTTCGGTGAAGCGAACATCTGACGATTGATCTGCTTGCCCATGTCTTCCGAACCGGAAGCACGGGTCACCATAATCGCAGCGGCAGTCGACAACAGCAGTGATGGCAATTGCGCCACCAAACCGTCACCGATGGTCAACAAGGCGTAAACCCGACCGGCATCGCCAAAGGTCATGCCGTGCTGGAAGATACCGACCGCCATGCCGCCGATCAGGTTGATGAACAGAATCAGCAGGCCGGCGATGGCGTCACCGCGAACGAACTTGCTGGCACCGTCCATCGAGCCGTAGAACTCGGCTTCCTGGGCCACTTCCATCCGGCGCAATTTCGCCTGGTTCTGATCGATCAGGCCGGCGTTCAAGTCGGCATCGATCGCCATCTGTTTGCCGGGCATTGCATCGAGGGTGAAACGCGCGCTCACCTCGGAAATCCGCCCCGCACCCTTGGTCACTACGACGAAGTTGATGATCATCAAAATCGCGAAAACCACGATACCAACCACGTAGTTACCGCCGATCACCACTTCACCGAAGGCCTGGATCACCTTACCGGCAGCGGCATGGCCGTCCTGACCGTGGAGCATCACCACCCGTGTCGAGGCCACGTTCAGCGCCAGTCGCAGCAACGTTGCCACCAGCAGAATGGTCGGGAACACGGCAAAATCCAACGGCCGCAGAGCGTACACGCAGACCAGCAACACCACGATGGACAAGGCAATGTTGAACGTGAAAAACACGTCCAGCAGGAACGGCGGCACCGGTAACATCATCATGGCCAGCATGACCAGCAGCAACAGCGGCACACCCAGATTGCCCCGACTGAGGTCGGCAACGTTTGTGCGTGCAGTGTTGATTAACTGAGAGCGATCCACCGGTTTTCCCCGTTCCTTTAAAGCAAACTTTTGACGCCTGAAACAGGCGCAGGGCGGCTACTGCAAGAAGCCTTCCAACTTTTTGCAGGCCGCCGAAAGAGTTTGAGAAACGCTCTGAAACAGGATCGCCGCCGACGGACTCAGGTTGCAATCCTGATGTCGTTGGCGCTGATTTTTCCGAAGGCGAGCTGATGACCGCGCATGTAAAGCATCCCGCGATTCATCGGTGCGCCGTCGACCTCCACCAGATCCTCATACACATACCCCAACGTCAGGACATGACCGGGCGCCCTCTCCAGCCGCGTATGCCCTTGCATCAAGCCAAGCCCCCAAAAAAAACTGACTACAGGCAGATCGCCGATCACAATTTCCCGCTTACGATCTGACCAGCGAAAATACTGCCCGCAGGTAATAAAAATATCATTGCCTACCACCTCGAACGTGGGCTTCGCATAACGCCGCGCAAGGCTGCCCTCCGTCCATTGATCGAAGTAATTGCCCGCCCAGCTGAAAACTTCGCATAGCCGCTCAAAAGAGTGGATTTTCCCGGCAGCATCACTGAAATAGTTGTACCAAAGATGGTAGGCAAGCCCGCCCAGTTCAGGACGAATAGCATTGATGAAGGAGTCGAGATAGCCAGGAATGGCTGCATTGGCCGCAACCTTGAAAGCCTCAAAGTCCAGTAGCAATTTGAACTTGATCGTGTAACCGATGGCGCCTTCTTCCAGTCGATGCTCAACGTTGCCCGATACGAACTTGAGCCCCATTCCCTCCAGCCGCGTGTACTGATTTTCCATGATGCCGCCCCTGCCGTGATCACCCTGAACAGGGCGAAATAGTCAGGCTTATCAGACACACCATTTTCATCGCCGCCTACTGTCATAACTGATAGGTAAACAAGCAAATAGCGACCACTCATCGGCAAGCCGCCGGCCGACGGCGCAGAATCCCCCTCACTCAGGAATCGCGCCGCAAATCCGGTGGAATCGGCAGATCGTCCTGGAGCGGATCCGGACGCTTGCCCTTGCCGGCGCGGTACTGGCGGATCTGGTAGACGTAGGCCAGTACCTGGGCGACTGCCAGATAGAGCCCGCCGGGAATTTCCTGCTCCAGCTCCGTGGAGTAGTAGATTGAGCGCGCCAGCGCCGGCGATTCGAGCAGCATCACATTGTTGGCCACGGCGATTTCGCGGATCTTCAAGGCGAGGAAGTCGCTCCCCTTGGCCAACAGCACCGGCGCATTGCCTTTATCTGGATCGTACTTGAGGGCCACGGCGTAGTGGGTCGGGTTGGTGATAACCACGTCGGCCTCGGGGATCGCGGCCATCATCCGCCGCTGGGACATCTCGCGCTGCAACTGACGAATGCGCTGTTTGACCTCTGGCCGCCCTTCCTGATCCTTGTGCTCGTCGCGCACTTCCTGCTTGGTCATCTGCAGCTTCTTGTGGCTTTCCCAGAGCTGCACCGGCACGTCGACCACTGCGATGATGATCAGCCCGCAAGCCATCCACAAGGTACTCCAGCCGACCACCTGCAAGCTGTGAATGATCGCCATGTCCAACGGCTCGTGAGCGATGCGCATCAGATCATCGATGTCCGACGACAGGACCGCCAACGCCACGAACAAGACAATGAAAAACTTCGCCAGGGCCTTGAGCAACTCCACCAGCGCCTTGGCCGAGAACATCCGTTTCAGGCCCGCGCCGGGGTTCATGCGACTGAACTTGGGCGCCATGGAGCCGGCCGCGAACAGCCAGCCACCGAGGGAGATCGGGCCGATCAACGCCGCCAACAGCATAGTGATCATCACCGGCTGAATCGCCAACAAGGCAATCTGTCCCGAGTGCAGCAAGAAGGTACCCATGCTGCGCTGGTCCAGAATCACTTCCCGCGACAGCGTGAAGTTCATCCGCATCAGCTCCATCATGTCCTGCGCCAATGCGCCGCCAAAAATCAGCAGCGCGCCGGCACCGGCGAGCATGACCGCCAAGGTATTGAGCTCCTTGGAGCGCGCAATCTCGCCCTTGTCACGGGAGTCCTTTTTACGTTTCTCCGTGGGGTCTTCTGTTTTGTCCTGACCGCTTTCGCTCTCAGCCATGACTCAGCGCGCCCGTGCCAGTTCGCGTAACAACTGCAAAGCCTCGGAGGCCAGCGGTTGATACTGATTGAGAATGTCCGCCAGGCCGACCCAGACAATGAACAGCCCGAGCACCAGGGTCAGCGGGAAGCCGATCGAGAAGATGTTCAACTGCGGTGCCGCCCGGGTCATCACGCCAAACGCAATGTTGACCACCAGCAACGCCGTGATCGCCGGCAACACCAGTAACAGCGCCGCGCCAAGTACCCAGCCGAGCTTGCCGGCGAGTTCCCAAAAATGATGGACCATCAACCCGCCACCGACCGGCAGCGTGGTGAAGCTCTCGGTGAGGACTTCGAACACCACCAGATGGCCGTTCATCGACAGGAACAGCAGGGTCACCAGCATGGTGAAAAATTGCCCGATCACCGCCACCGACACACCGTTCGTAGGGTCCATCATCGAGGCGAAGCCCATGCCCATCTGGATCGCGACAATTTGCCCGGCGACCACGAAAGCCTGGAAGAACAGCTGCAAGGAAAAGCCCAATATCGCGCCAATGATGATTTGCTCGGCAATCAGCAGCAGTGCGCTCAGGTCCAACGCGTTGACCGGCGGCATCGGCGGCAGGCCGGGAGCGATCACGAAGGTGATCGCCAGGGCGAAGTACAGGCGTACGCGCTGGGGCACCAGGCTCGTACCGAAAATCGGCATGACCATCAGCAACGAACCGATGCGAAACAGCGGCAACATGAACGTCGCCACCCAGGTACTGATCTGGGTATCGGTCAGCTGCAGCAGCGACATGGTTTAGCCGATGACCTGAGGAATACTGCCGTACAACTGCAGGATGTATTCCATAAAGGTCTGCACCATCCACGGGCCGCCAACGATCAGCGTCACCAGCATCACCAGCAGGCGCGGCAGGAAGCTCAGGGTCTGTTCGTTGATCTGGGTGGCTGCCTGGAACATCGCCACCAACAAGCCCACCAGCAAGCTCGGGATTACCAGCACGGCGACCATCATGGTGGTCAGCCACAACGCTTCGCGAAAGATGTCTACGGCAACTTCCGGCGTCATGGTGAAACGCCGCCGAAGCTGCTGGCCAACGTGCCAATGATCAACGCCCAGCCATCCACCAGCACGAACAGCATGATCTTGAACGGCAGGGAAATAATCAGTGGTGAGAGCATCATCATACCCATGGCCATCAGCACACTGGCCACGACCAGGTCGATGATCAGGAACGGAATGAAGATCATGAAGCCGATCTGGAACGCGGTTTTCAGCTCAGAGGTCACGAACGCCGGCACCAGAATCGTCAGCGGCGCCTGATCAGGCGAAGCAATGTCAGTGCGCTTGGACAAGCGCATGAACAGCTCCAGATCGCTGCTGCGAGTCTGGGCCAGCATGAAATCCTTGATCGGCACCTGCGCCTTGGTCACGGCATCCTGAGCGCTGAGTTTCTCCGCCAGATATGGCTGCAAGGCATCCTGATTTACGCGATCGAACACCGGCGCCATGATGAACATAGTCAGGAACAGCGCCATGCCGGTGAGGATCTGGTTCGACGGTGTCTGCTGCAAGCCAAGGGCCTGACGCAGGATCGAGAACACGATGATGATCCGGGTGAAACTGGTCATCAGCATGACGAACGCCGGGATGAAACTCAGCGCGGTCATGATCAGCAGGATTTGCAGGCTGACCGAGTATTCCTGAGCGCCTTCGGCGTTAGTGCCCAGAGTGATTGCCGGGATCGATAACGGATCGGCAGCGAACGCCAGCGGCGCAGCCAGCATCAGGGCCAGCGTCAAGACGATGCGTAGCGCACCCATTACTTCTTATCCTTCTGATCCTTGCCGAGCATCTTCAACAGATGCTGAGCAAACTCCGGGGTCGCTTTCTCGGTAGTGGCGGGCACTGGCACCGGCTCCTTGAGCACATGCAGCGCAGTGATGGTGCCGGGGCTCAGGCCGAGCAGGATTTGTTCATTGCCGACCTGCACCAGCATCAAACGGTCACGAGGGCCAAGCGCGCGAGAACCGATCAGCTCGATCACTTGCCCCTTGCCCGCCGGCCCGGCCTGCTGGACCCTGCGCAGTAGCCAGGCGAGGAAGAAGATCAACCCCAGCACCAGCACCAAGCCGAATACCAATTGCGTCAATTGCCCGGCCACACCGCTGCTGACAGCCGGCGTGGCGGCCGCAGTAGCGGTCGCTACCGGCTCGGCAGCCAGAACACTGAACGGCAACGCCAGCACAAACCCCAGAACCTTTTTCACTCAGCGCAGCTTCTTGATGCGTTCGCTTGGGCTGATCACGTCGGTCAGGCGGATGCCGAACTTTTCGTTGACCACCACCACTTCACCGTGGGCGATGAGCGTGCCATTGACCAGCACGTCCAGCGGCTCGCCGGCCAGACGATCGAGTTCGATCACCGACCCCTGGTTGAGTTGCAGCAGGTTGCGGATGTTGATATCGGTGCTGCCGACTTCCATGGAAATGGATACCGGAATATCGAGGATCACGTCCAGGTTCGGACCGTCCAGCGTCACCGGATCGTTGCTCTTCGGCACGCTGCCGAACTCTTCCATTGGCAGACGGTTGGACGACGAACCGGTGGCATCGGCGGCCAACAAGGCATCGATATCGTCCTGCCCGGCGTCACCGGTTTCTTCCAGGGCCGCAGCCCATTCATCAGCCAGTGCCTGGTCGTCCTGGGCGTTCATATCGTCGTTCATCATTTGTCCTCGGCGGGCACCTGCTCAATCAAGAGCAGTCAATTAAAAGGGGGTTGGAGCGCCGGTCAGCGGCGCTCGATCGGCTCGATAACCTGCAACGCGAGGTTGCCTTTGTGCGAGCCCATCTTGACCTTGAAGGCCGGCACGCCGTTGGCGCGCATGATCATTTCTTCCGGCATCTCGACCGGGATCACATCCCCGGGCTGCATGTGCAGGATGTCGCGCAGCTTCAACTGGCGGCGGGCTACGGTGGCACCGATCGGTACATCGACGTCCAGCACATCCTGGCGCAAGGCGTTGATCCAGCGCTCGTCCTGATCGTCGAGGTCCGACTGGAAGCCGGCGTCGAGCATTTCGCGTACCGGCTCGATCATCGAGTACGGCATGGTCACGTGCAGGTCACCGCCACCACCATCGAGTTCGATGTGGAACGTCGACACCACAACCGCTTCGCTCGGGCCGACGATGTTGGCCATGGCCGGGTTCACTTCCGAGTTGATGTACTCGAAGTTCACTTCCATGATCGCCTGCCAGGCTTCCTTCAAATCGACGAAGGCCTGTTCCAGCACCATGCGCACCACACGCAGCTCAGTGGGGGTGAATTCACGCCCTTCGATCTTCGCGTGACGGCCATCGCCGCCGAAGAAGTTGTCCACCAGTTTGAACACCAGTTTGGCGTCGAGGATGAACAGCGCAGTGCCACGCAGCGGTTTGATCTTGACCAGGTTGAGACTGGTCGGCACGTACAGCGAGTGCACGTATTCGCCGAACTTCATCACCTGCACGCCACCGACGGCAACGTCCGCCGAGCGGCGCAGCATGTTGAACATGCTGATGCGGGTGTAGCGGGCGAAACGCTCGTTGATCATTTCGAGGGTCGGCATGCGTCCGCGGACGATGCGATCCTGGCTGGTAAGGTCGTAGCTTTTGACGGTGCCGGGTTCGGCAGCGTTATCGGTCTGTACCAGACCATCGTCGACGCCATGCAACAGCGCATCGATCTCATCCTGGGACAGCAGGTCCTGCACGGCCATGTCGTGTTCCTACTGCAGTACGAAATTAGTGAAAAGCAACTGTTCGATCACCACTTTGCCAAGCTCTTTCTGCGCCACTTCCTGGACGCTGGCCGTGGCCTTCTGACGCAACATTTCCTGGCCGACCGGGCTCGCCAGCGTGGCGAAATCCTGACCGGAAAACAGCATCACCAGGTTATTGCGGATCACCGGCATGTGGACTTTGAGCGCTTCCAGATCGGCCTGATTGCGCCCCTGCAGGGTGATGCTCACCTGCATGTAGCGCTGACGGCCGTTCTGGGTGTAGTTGGCCACAAAGGCCGGCGCCATGGGCTCGAAGATCGCCGGCTGCTTGCCGACCACAGCGGTTTCAGCCGCTGCGGCAGGCTTGCTCTGGGCGCCGTGCATGAAGTACCAGGTCGCCCCCACGGACAAGCCGATCGCCAGCAGCATGGCCACGACGATCGCAATGATCAGCTTTATTTTGCCTTTGGTTGCGGGGTCTTTCACTGGTGATGCGTCGCTCTTAGCCATGCCAATAATCCGTCACTATTCGGGTTTTCACAGTCGCACGGCAAGGCAAGAGCAAGTGTTATGCCAGAAGTGTCTGAGGGCAAAATGGATGGCGGCGGGCAGGCACCTAAAATCAAAAGATCGCAGCCTTCGGCAGCTCCTACAGTTGGATGGTGTACACCCTGTAGGAGCTGCCGAAGGCTGCGATCTTTTGAGGGGCGCCCTAATTTATCAGGCGTAATAATCGACGGCGCTGGAGCCAATCACGCTGGTACTGGCGGCTACTTCAGCGACAGTCGCAGGAAGTTCTTCATCGACAGAGTCGAGGCGACCGCCACTGGCGTTGCTACGTCCACCCTGCCCCTGTTGAGCCTGTTCCTGACCCTGCCAGCCACGGGACTGATCGGAAACGTTGACGTCGACCTGGCCCATGCCTTGCTGCGCGAACATGTCACGCAGGCGATGCATTTGCCCGTCGAGCGCTTCGCGAACGCTTGGGTGGGCGCTCATGAAGGTCACCTGGGTCTGCTGATCCGGCACCATGTTCACCCGAATATCGAGGCGCCCCAACTCGGCCGGCTGCAACTGAATATCGGCCGCTTTGAGGTTGGCGCTGGACAGGTACATGACCCGGTTGACCACCTCTTCAGTCCAACCGCTCTGATGCATGGCGATCGGCTGGTTCACCGGCAATGCATTGGCAGTCTTCGGCGTTGCCGCCTGGGTCAGTGCCGCCAGACGGTTGGCGAAATCATCGACACGGGTATCACTGCTGGCGGATTTGAGATCCTTGAGACCGTCATCAATCAGGCCACTGAAGGCCTTCTCGCCGCCCTGGCTGGTGCTGTCCTGATCGGCTTGCACATCGAGCATACTCGCCATGCCCACGGCAAAGCTTTGCGCCGAGGTCGGTTCGCCGTCGGCCTGAGCCTGGGCCGGGGACGCTTTTGGCTGGGCCTGGCTAGAAGCGGAAACGTGACCACCTTGCTCCATGGCCAGACGCACCGCTGGCAGCGCATCGAGTGGATCGGCTTCAGGATCGAAATCGCTGTCGACGGTGGCGGTGCCGGCTTGTGCGGGTGCGGCAACGATGGCAGCGGCAACCGGCGCTTCAACCTGTGGTGCAACGCTCGTCACAACCGGCGCAGGTGCCTGCGCTACCGGCACGGCCACCAATGGTTGAACGGCCTGCATCAAGGCAGGATCGAGGGCCGGATCAAGGCTCGGCTCAACCGGTGGAGCATCGGCTACCGGTGTATCGGTCGTCTCCGGCTTGTCATCGCTGGCCGTCGCATCGTCTGTCGGCGCCGGTTTATCGGCAGGCAAGGAATTGCCGCTATCGGCAACCGCAGGTTCCGGGGCGGCAGCTTTATCGCTGCTGACGTCCGGTTTGCCGGTGCCTTGCGGCGCATTATCAGTCGCCGGACTGGCCGATTTATCAGCGATCACAACAGGCTTGTTCTGGGCTTGATTGGCGTAGACCTCAGCGAAGCTGGACGCCTTGTCCCCGGGCTCAGCCGTTAGCGCCGGCGTATTGGCGGATGCGGCTTGAGTCTTGGCCGTAGCGGCGGCCTGAAGAAGAATATTGGGGGTAACGGGCATAAAACGGTCTCCGCTGCACTGGGATCGTAGGTACAGTTGAGTGAGTTAAATGCAAGGGTCGAGCCAGCTTTGCTCGCTGGCCGCCAAAAGCGCTGGACGGTTGCCTTATTCAGCAAGGGAACGCTGACGTTCCGCTTCGTAGAGTGGCCGGACAATGGCGAACTCACCGTCAATTTCTCCGACCAGCGCCTCAATGCCTTCGAGGCTTTTCTGCTTGGCTCGCTGCTCCAGCTCATGGCACAACTCTGCCAGCCGGGTAGCGCCCATATTGCTGCTGCTGCCTTTGAAGCTGTGCGCGGCGGCGCCCAACTTCTCGGCATCGTCAACTTGGCGCAGCAGACTCAAGCGCTCTTCGGAATCGGCGAGAAAGGTATCGAGCAATTCTGGATACCCGTCTTCCATAACTTCCTGCAACGCGCTCAGCACGTCACGGTCCAGATGTGTGTCAGCCACTTGTTCACTCCTTGATCAAGAACGCCTGGGATTATGCCAGAGCCTCCCAGAAAAACTCCACGCGAGCACTTCGACCATTATCGGACCAGCTCGCATGATCGCTCAACTGGCGGATCAAACTGACTCCACGTCCCGACAGACGGACATCATCGACAGGACGCGCCATCACCCGCGCCACATCGAAACCCTTGCCACTGTCTTCGACCCGGACCGTCAGGCAACCGCCCTCGCCTCTTGGCGACACCTGCAAATGTACCCGCACATAACCGTCGCGCAATTCGTCCAGGCGCGTATTGCGCTGCTGATAATAGCGCGCAAAACCTGAAGCATCGCGTTTCAGACTCGAATCCAGGCCCAGCACGCCATGTTCCAGGGCATTGGAATAAAGCTCTGCCAGCACACTGTAGAGTGCGCCACTCTGAGCGCGCAGGCCATGCACCTCAAGCAGCAACTGCAACAAGTACGGCAGCGGATTGAAGCGCTTGAGGGTGCCGGCGCGAAACTCAAAACTCACCGACCAGTCCAGCGGGCTTGACTGACCGCTGTCGGAGTACACCGGCACCGGCGGACTCAGTTGCGCAGCCTCCAGTAGACGGACCTCGACCATGCTCACGTCATCGCGAGCCTCGCCGCGAAAGTCCCGCAGGGCCTGTTCGATTTCTTCGAACAGCGCATCAGGCTGACGATTGGCTGCAAACACCTGCTCCAATCGCTCTACGCCAAACAATTGTTCATTTTCATCGCAGGTATCGATCACCCCGTCGGACAACAGAAAGACCCGATCCCCGACGGCCATCGGGAACACCTCGGTGCGGTCATCGAAGGTTTGCGGGCTCAGCACCCCCAGCGGCAAGTGCCGTGCCGTCAGCGCGATGCGTTCGCCGCTGGCGGTGCTGTGCAAGTAACCGTCCGGCATCCCACCGTTCCAGACCTCCACCGATCCTCGCTGAAAGCTCAGGCACAGCAGGGTCGCACAGCAGAACATGTCCACCGGCAGAATACGTTTGAGCTTGGCGTTCATCTCGCGCAGGGTTTCGGACAAGCCGTAGCCCTTGGCGGTCATGCCGTAGAAGACTTCAGCCAGAGGCATGGCACCCACAGCGGCCGGCAAACCATGACCGGTGAAATCGCCGAGCAACACGTGCATGTCGCCGGCCGGAGTGAACGCGGCCAGTAACAGATCGCCGTTGAACAGCGCATAGGGTGATTGCAGGTAACGGATGTTCGGTGCATTCAGGCAACCGGAGTGGGCGACCTTGTCGAACACCGCTTTGGCCACCCGTTGTTCGTTGAGCAGGTAATCGTGGTGCCTGGCGATCAGGTCGCGCTGCTCCAGCACCGTGGCTTGCAAACGTCGCAAGCGGTCCATGGCCTTGATCTTGGCGGCGAGGATCACTTGGTTGTAAGGCTTTGCCAGAAAATCGTCGCCCCCGGCTTCCAGACAACGAGCCAAGGCTTCGCTTTCGGTCAGCGACGTCAAAAAGATGATCGGCACCAGCGTTTCGCCGGCTAGCGCCTTGATCTGCTGCGCAGCCTCGAAACCGTCCATCACCGGCATCATGGCGTCCATCAGTACCAGATGCGGTCGCTGCGAGCGGAATGCTTCGACCGCCTCGGCACCGTTGGCGGCCGTCAGCACTTCATGGCCCTGACGCCGGACGATGGTCGACAGCAGCAGGCGATCGGCCGCGCTGTCTTCAGCGATCAGTATCGTCAGCGGTTCAAGCTGCTGCATGATCAACTGATGTCGAACAACTTGTCGAAGTTGGAAATGGCGAGGATTTTCTTCACGTCGGTGCTGCTGTTAACGACGCGAATATCGGAACTGTCGCCACCGGCGTGATCACGCAGTAGAAGCAGCATGCCCAGCGCCGAGCTATCGAGATAAGTGGCTTTCTTCAGGTCCACCACAATGGACTCGGGTTTACTGTTGAGTCGCTCGTAGGACTCGCGAAACTCCTGATGCCGACCGAAATCGAATCGCCCCTCGATCGAAATCGTCAGCTTTTTCCCATCCTGAGATACTTCTGTAACGACTGACATTTCACGGCTTCCTTGTCATTGGCGAACGTACGTGTAGAAGGTTTAGCACCTGATGGAGGCTGGAGCAAGGTCAAAAGATCGCAGCCTTCGGCAGCTCCTACAGGATCGGATTCACATCGGCCCATGTAGGAGCTGCCGCAGGCTGCGATCTTTTAAAACCGACACTCAATACGGATCGTGCCGAGGCAATCGCTGGGACAGTTCATCCAGCAGCTTCTGCTCACGCTTGTCCTCCAGTTGCCGTGCCTCATCCATGTAGCGCTGAACCAGTTTGCGCAAACCTTCGACCCGGGCAAACGCCTGCTGCCAGGCTTCCCGGGACTTGTTCAGATTGTTTTGGTGCCAGTTCAGGCTCTGACGCTGCTGGTCGATGGCCGTGCCCAGTTGCGCGAGAAAGCCCTGATAACCCAGCAACCATTGGCCCGACACGCCGCTACTGCCGCGCACGATCCACTGTTCCTGGTATTCGAGGCGGAAGTTTTCGAGGTCGGCGAGCTTGCTTTCCGCCAGACGAACCTGGCCCTGGAAGTGTCCGAGGCGCATAACCGCGGTTTTTTCGGCCTTTTCGGCCATTTCCACCACGGGTGCCAGGCGTGCTGCGCGGCTCTGGGCCATGGCCGGTTAGCCGCCCGGCGCCGGGGCGAAGACCGAAGCAAGATGGTTTTCGCTGGCGCCCATGCTGATGTTGTCGTTCAAGCCCTGGCGCAGGTACATGGTCATGGCCGGTTGCAGATGGATCGCGGCGTCAGTTTCCCGGTCACCGCCGGGCACATAGGCGCCAACGCTAATCAGGTCGCGGCTCTGCTGATAGCGCGACCAGTATTGCTTGAACGTCTGCGCGTGATTCATGTGCTTGATGCCGACCACCGACGGCATGACCCGACTGATGGACGCTTCGATATCGATGGCCGGGTAATGCCCTTCCTCGGCTAGACGCCGGGACAACACGATGTGCCCGTCGAGCACGCCTCGCGCCGCGTCGGCGATCGGGTCCTGCTGATCGTCGCCTTCGGACAATACGGTATAAAACGCAGTGATCGAACCGCCGCCCTTTTCGGCATTACCGGCGCGCTCCACCAGTTTCGGCAACTTGGCGAACACCGACGGCGGATAGCCCTTGGTCGCTGGCGGTTCGCCGATAGCCAGGGCGATCTCCCGCTGGGCCTGGGCGAAACGGGTCAGGGAATCCATGAGCAACAGGACATTCTTGCCCTTGTCGCGGAAGTACTCGGCGATCCGTGTGCAGTACATGGCCGCGCGCAGACGCATCAGCGGCGCATCGTCCGCCGGCGACGCCACCACCACCGAACGCTTGAGCCCTTCTTCACCGAGGATGTGCTCGATGAATTCTTTAACTTCACGACCCCGCTCACCGATCAGCCCGACGACGATAATGTCGGCTTCGGTAAAACGGGTCATCATGCCCAGCAGCACACTCTTGCCCACGCCGGTACCGGCGAACAGCCCGAGCCGCTGGCCGCGACCAACCGTCAACAAACCGTTGATGCTGCGAATACCGACGTCCAGCGGCTGGCTGATCGGGTCACGCTTGAGCGGGTTGATGGTCGGGCCGTCCATCGGCACCCAATCTTCGGCCTTCATGCCACCTTTGCCGTCGAGCGGACGACCGGCGCCATCGAGCACCCGCCCAAGCATGCTCATGCCCATGGGCAGACGACCGGTATCGGCCAACGGAACCACACGGGCACCGGGAGCGATGCCGGCGACGCTGCCAACCGGCATCAGAAAAACTTTGCTGCCAGAGAATCCCATGACCTCGGCTTCGACTTGCACCGGGTGATAGCTGTCATCGTTGATGACCATGCAGCGGCTGCCCATGGCGGCGCGCAAGCCTTCGGCTTCGAGGGTCAGGCCGACCATGCGCAGCAGGCGACCTTCGAGGATTGGCGCTCCAGCCAGCTCCGTGGCCTCGGCGTAGCTACCCAAGCGCTTGGCGAAGCTGGTGCGATCAAGGCGCATCGGGATCATCCAGTGCCGACTCGACCGGGGTAACCGCAGGCTTTTCGTCGACCGGCAGTTCCAGGCTCAGGTCCGGCGCGGCCGGGTGCAGCGCCTGATCGTGCAATTGATCGAACAGCTTGGCCATGACTTGGGTAATACGGGTTTCGATGGTGGCGTCGATGCGACTGTGTTCAGTCTCGACCCGGCAACCGCCCGGCAACAACGACTCGTCCTCGACGATGCGCCAGGTTTCTTCATGGCGCTCGCGCAGGGCTTTGACCTGTTCGAAATCCTGCGGGTTGATGTACAGCCGCACATTGCCCACGCCCAGCGGCAAGAGCTTGAGCGCTTCGCGCATGACGTGTTCGATTTGCGTCGAGTCGATGGCCAGTTCGCGCTGAATCACTTGTTTGGTGATGTGCTGCACGAGGTCGACCAGCGACTTTTCGATCTGCGTGTCCTGCTCGGCAATCGGCTCGAACAGGCTGGCCATCAGCTGTTCCAGGCCAGCGATCTTGGCCGTCAGGGCCACTTCGGCTTCCTGACGGACCTTGAGCGTGGTGCTGTGGAAACCTTCTTTTTCGCCAACGGCGAAGCCTTCGTTGTAGGCCTCCTGACGAATGCTTTCGAGCTCTTCGAGGGTCAGTGGCTGGACTTCTTCCAGCGGCACTTCTTCCATTTCCGGCGGTTCGGGCTCCGGCTCCGGCTCGGGTTCCGGCACAAACGGGTCGAAGCTGGGCAGCGACCAGATGTCGAAACCACTGACATCCTTGGCCCGGATCAGGTCGGTGTTGGACTCATCATGTTTAGACGACATAGTGACCTTAGATCATCTCTTCGCCGCCCTTCCCGCCGAGAACGATTTCTCCGGCTTCGGCCATACGGCGGGCAATGGTGAGGATTTCTTTCTGCGCGGTTTCCACGTCGCTGACGCGCACCGGGCCTTTGGCTTCGAGGTCGTCGCGCAACAGTTCGGCCGCCCGTTTGGACATGTTCTTGAAGATCTTCTCCTTGACGCCTTCGTCCGAACCCTTGAGGGCCAGCACCAGGACGTCCGAGGACACTTCGCGTAACAGCGCCTGAATGCCGCGGTCGTCGACATCGGACAGGTTGTTGAACACGAACATGAGGTCTTCGATCTGACCGGACAGGTCTTCGTCGACTTCGCGGATCGAATCCATCAGCTGACCTTCGATCGAGCTGTCGAGGAAGTTCATGATGTCGGCCGCACGCTTGATGCCACCCAGGGTGGTGCGCGAGGCATTCGAGTTGCCGGAGAACTGCTTCTCGAGAATCTGGTTGAGTTCTTTCAGGGCCGCTGGTTGTACGGTATTCAGCGAGGACACCCGCAGAATGATGTCCAGTCGAACCTTGTGGTCGAAGTTGCCCAGTACTTCACCCGCCTGATCCGGGTCGAGGTACGCGACCACGATTGCCTGGATTTGCGGGTGCTCGTAACGGATCACGTCGGCGACGGCGCGCGGTTCCATCCACTTCAGGCTGTCGAGGCCACTGGTGTTGCCGCCCAGCAGGATCCGGTCGATCAGGCCGTTGGCCTTGTCTTCGCCCAGTGCCTGGGTAAGCATTTTGCGCACGTAGTCATCGGAACCGACGCCCAGGCTGGTCTGGTCGCCGACGATGTCGACGAATTCGCTCATGACCTGTTCGACCTGCTCGCGGTGCACGTTGCCCATCTGGGCCATCGCCACACCCACACGCTGGACCTCTTTGGGCCCCATGTGGCGCAGCACTTGCGCAGCATCGGTGGAACCGAGGGACAGCAGCAGAATCGCGGCTTTGTCGACCTTGGTCAGTTTGGCGGCAACGGCTCGGTTATCACTCATCTGCGTTAATCCACTCTTTCACGACCTGGGCCACGCGACCCGGATCTTCTGCCACCAGACTCTTGATTGCGTTCAACTGTGCGTCATAGCCTTCGCTCGGGCTCGGCAGCAGGATGCTGGTCGGGCCACCGAGGCTGACGCGGTCGTTGGCCAGTTCGCCGTCCAGGCCGCCCATGCCACCGAGCTCCATGTCGCTGCCCAGGCCTGCGAGTTGCTTGTCTTTGCCGCCACCGGTGATGTTGTTGAGCACCGGACGCAGCACACCGAACACCAGCACCAGGATGAACAACACACCCAGCACTTGCTTGACGATGTCCCAGAACCACGGCTGGGAATAGAACGGAATCTCGGCAATCACTTCACCGCGCTCGGCGGAGAACGGCATGTTGATCACACTGACGCTGTCGCCACGGCTGGCGTCGAAACCGACGGCGTCCTGCACCAGGCGAGTGAAGCGCGCCAATTCATCGGCGCTCCACGGCGCACGGGTGGTTTCGCCGTTGGCCGCGCTGACCTTGACCTGATCATCCACCACCACCGACACCGACAGGCGATTCAAACGACCCTGCTGTTGTTTGGTGTGGCTGATGGAGCGGTCGAGCTCGAAGTTCTTGGTGGATTGTTGACGCTTGTCCGCCGGGTACGGCGCCAGCATTGGCTGGCCGGTGGCCGGGTCCATGATTTGCTGACCGTTGGCATCGAGCAATGGCTGGCCTGGCTGCACCATGCCGGCCGACGCGGTGGCGCCACCGGTGGTTTGCGGCGCCGAGGCTGGCGATGGCGGCTGGTTGCTCAGGGCACCCGGCACACCTTGCGGGCCATTGCTGGCGGTGCGTTGTTCGTTGACCGACTGCTCGCTGCGCAACGCCGGCTGATCCGGGTTGAACTGCTCGGAGGTCGACTCGACGGCGCTGAAGTCCACATCGGCCGAGACTTCGGCTTTATAGCGATCGTTGCCCAGCACCGGCTGCAGGATATTATGCACACGCTGAGTCAGCATGCTTTCCATGCGACGGCTGTAATCGAACTGCTTGCCGGCCATGGTCAGTTCGGAGTTTTCCGCCTGATCCGACAGCAGATTGCCCTTCTGGTCGACAACGGTGATCTGCGACTTGCTCAGTTCAGGAACGCTGGTCGCCACCAGATTGATGATAGCGACGACCTGACCCGGCTCCAGCGAGCGACCGGAATAGAGTTCAACCAGAACAGAAGCACTTGGCTTGCGCTCGTCACGCACGAACACCGAGCTTTTCGGAATCGCCAGATGCACGCGGGCACCCTTGACGTTGTTCAGGCTGGAAATGGTCCGGGCCAGTTCGCCTTCGAGGCCGCGACGATAACGGGTCGCTTCCATGAACTGGCTAGTGCCCAGCCCCTGTTCCTTGTCGAGGATCTCGAAACCGATGTTGCCGTCGCTGGGAGTGACACCAGCGCCCGCGAGCTTGAGTCGCGCACGGGACAAGTCGTCGGCCTTGACCAGCAAGGCACCGGAGTTCGGTTCAACGGTGTAGGGAATGTCGGCCGCGGCCAGGGTTTCCATGACTTGCTTGGCGTCCAGACCGGCAAGGCTGCCGTACAGAGGCCGGTAGTCCGGCTGCTGGGACCACAACACCACGGCAAAACCAATCGCCACACTCGCAGCCAGGCCGACCAACAGGCCCACCTGACGCAACATGGTCATCTCGGAGAGGTTTTCCAGGAAGGACAACCCGAACAGCGGCGGTTTGCCGTCTATTGGAGTGGCCTTGGCCGGAACATTATCGGCGATTGCTTCTGCCATGACTCAATCTCGTCCTTAAACCGGCATCTGCATGATGTCTTGGTAAGCCTGAACCAGCTTGTTACGCACTTGGGTCAGTGCCTGAAAAGACACGCTGGCCTTCTGTGAGGAAATCATCACGTCCGTCAGGTCGACGCCGCTTTTACCGATCTCGAATGCACTGGCCAACTGACTGGACGCCTGCTGGGTGTCGTTCACTTTATTGACGGCCTGACCGAGCATGTCGGAAAAGCTGCTGCCACCCAATTCAGGAACTGCGGCAGTCGATTTCGGCGCAGACATCGCATCCATTTGCATGGAGCGCATGTCCAGCATCAACCGATTGAATTCAATACCTTGGCTCATGGTTTCTCTCTTTGACGAAGCTACGTCTTTGGCTACCCGCAATTTTTTGACACTCACTCGGCGGGTAGTGAGGTGTTAGCAACAAGGGTGCCAGCTCCGTGGCCGATCTGAACAAAAGCCAATTCCGGGCCTTGCTCAACCGTGAACCACATTTGGATCGGTGTTGCTTGCGTCAACTTTCAGGTGGCGAACAAGTACGCTTCCACATCCATGCCAGCGTCGCGCATCTGCGCCAGCTTGTAGCGCAAGGTGCGCGGGCTGATGCCCAGTCGCTCGGCGGCTTCTTTGCGACGGCCGCGCTCAGAGCGCAAGGTATCGATGATCATCTGGAATTCACGGCGCCGCAGGTCATCGCCGAGGGCGCCCGCCGATTCAGCTTCGACTTCTACTGCGCGCACGGACGTCGGCGTCAATGTCGGCAACGGCGCACACGCCACAGGCCCGGCCAGGCAGAAATCCTGCGGCTGGATCAAACCGCCCTGCTGCAGAATCAAGGCACGCTGGATCGCGTTATCCAGTTCTCGCACGTTGCCCGGCCATGGATAACCGATCAGGCACGCCTGTGCTTCGGGCGAGAGCTTCGCCGCGGCATGCTTCATTTTATTGACGTGTTTGGTCAGCAGACGCTCGGCCAGCGGCAGTATGTCGGCGGTGCGCTCGCGCAGCGGACGCCAAGCCAGCGGGAACACCGACAGGCGATAGTAAAGGTCTTCACGAAAACGCCCCGCCGCCACTTCAGCGGCGAGGTCACGGTTGGTGGTGGCGACCACTCGGATGTCCAGCGTGATCGGCTTGCGTGCGCCGACTCGTTCGACTTCACGCTCCTGCAATACCCGCAGTAATTTGGCTTGAAGGCCGAGGGGCATTTCGGAGATTTCATCGAGCAGAATCGTCCCGCCATCGGCCTGCTCGAACTTGCCGGCCTGCGCCGCGATGGCACCGGTGAACGAGCCCTTTTCGTGACCGAACAAGGTGGCTTCGAGCATGTTGTCCGGGATCGCTGCACAGTTGATCGCAATGAACGGCTGACTGGCGCGGCGAGAGTGTTGATGGATGTAACGCGCCAGCACTTCCTTGCCGGTCCCGGACTCACCGGAGATCAACACCGTGGAGTCACTACGCGCCACCCGTGCGGCCAATTCCAGCAATTGCGCACTGGCCGGCTCGAACGCCACAGGCCCCTCGCTCTCGGTCGCACCGAGATTGCCCAGTGCGTGACGCGCCACCAGATCGAGCAAGGCTTTGGGCTCGAACGGCTTGACCAGATAATCGGCTGCGCCCTGACGCATCGCGTCGACCGCTCGCTCGACAGCACCGTGAGCGGTCATCAGCAGCACCGGCAGCTGGGGCTGACGAGCCCGCAGCAATCCCAGCAGCTGATGACCATCCATGCCCGGCATGTTGACGTCACTGAGCACCAGGTTAAACGCCTCGGCACCGACAGCCTCCAACGCCTCTTCCGCCGAACCGACCGCCGTGTAATCGTGCCCGGCAAGCAGCAACGTATCGGTCAACGCCTCCCGAAGCGCGCGGTCATCCTCGACCAGTAAAACCTTGATGGCCATGTCCTTCACTTCGCTCCCTGAGCGCTGGGTTGCTCACCAGAAAAAAGCGGCAAGATCACCTGCGCACAAGTGCCGCGACCCGGCCGCGAACGCAACTGCAATTCTCCCTGATGGGCACGGGCGACGGCCTTGACCACGGTCAGGCCCAGGCCGGTGCCGGTGGTTTTAGTGGTGAAAAACGGCTCACCCAAACGCGCCAGCACCTTCGTGTCGATGCCACTGCCGCTGTCGCTGACACACAAGCGCAGGTTGTTGCCGCGGGTATACAGGTGAACCTTCAAACGGACATCGCCGGCACTCGCCTGAATGGCGTTCTCGATCAGATTGAGGATCGCCCCGACCAGGGTGTCGCGATTGCACAACAACTCACCGGCATGACTGTCGCACTGCCAGCGAATCGGCAGGTCCTGAACGTGGGTCAGCGCTGCCGCTTGCAGCGACTGCATCAGCATCTTGGGGGTGACGCGGTTAGTCAGCGGCAGTTCGCCGCGAGCGAACACCAGCATGTCGCGCACCTGGTGTTCCAGTTCATGCAAACGCTCTTTCAGGCGACCGGCAAAACGCTGTTGCGTGGCGACTGGCAACTCCTGTTCAGCCAAATGACTGGCATAGAGCAGCGCAGCGGACAACGGCGTGCGGATCTGATGAGCCAACGACGCAACCATGCGACCGAGAGACGACAGGCGCTCATGACGAGCCAGTTGATCTTGCAGATGACGGGTTTCAGTCAGGTCGTTGAGCAGCACCAACTGACCGGGTTCGGCATCCAGCGAGCGCGTGGCGATCGACAGACGCCGACCGTCCTTGAGAGAGATTTCGTGACCGTCATCCTCGCGCGGTGCAAAGCATCGAGCAATCACATGACGCCACAGCTCGCCTTCGAGAGGCAGACCGAGCAGTTCAGTCGCGGCGGGATTAGCTTCGCGCACGATGCCTTGGGCGTCGATGACGATGACGCCGCCGGGCAACAGATCGAGGAGGTTTTGCAGACGGTTGGCCAGGCGTTCTTTTTCTGCCAGCTCCTGCATGCGCTGAGCACTGACCACCGCCAGCTCGCCCTTGAGCTCGGTGACCCGGGCTTCGAGCATGCTGTAGGAATCGGTCAATTGGCTCGACATCTGGTTGAACAGCGCAAACGCCTGCTCAAGGCCAAGCCGGCTTGCCTGCTCTACGGACGACGGTTGCCCCGAAGCATCTGGGACAGGAGACATCTGGGCGGCTGGGGGCATCGTGCTCTCTCGCGTGGTTGACCGTCAGTTAAACGGAACGTTGCGAGGGATGTAGCAATACCCGTGCCTAAAAAAAACCGCCTATAAATGAAGGAGTTGAAAAACAGGCGTCAATCATCCGCCTGTTCATCACCGTCACGACGGCTCATGCCGTACTTGCGCATCTTCTCCACCAGCGTGGTCCGACGAATCCGCAGCCGTTCTGCCGCGCGCGCCACGATGCCATTGGCATCATCCAGCGCCTGCTGAATCAGCCCTTGTTCCAGACCGCCAAGGTAGTCCTTCAGATCCAGGCCTTCCGGAGGCAGCAGGGCATTGGCGGTGAAGTCCGGGGTATGACCATTGATGGCCACTCGCTCTTCAAGATCGCTGCGCAGGCTGTCGACCAATTGCTCGTCTTCGTCATCGACGTAGCGGAATTTCTTCGGCAACTCGACCACGCCGATCACGCCGTACGGATGCATGATCGCCATGCGCTCCACCAGGTTGGCAAGCTCGCGAACGTTGCCCGGCCAGCCGTGACGGCACAGCGACATGATCGCCGCCGAATTGAAACGGATCGAACCGCGCTTCTCGTGCTCCATGCGCGAGATCAACTCGTTCATCAGCAGCGGGATGTCTTCGACGCGTTCGCGCAATGGCGCCATCTCGATCGGGAACACGTTCAAGCGATAGTAGAGGTCTTCGCGGAAAGTGCCGATCTCGATCATGCTTTCGAGATTCTTGTGGGTCGCCGCAATGATCCGCACATCGACGCTTTGGGTCTTGTTGCTACCCACGCGCTCGAACGTGCGCTCCTGCAAGACGCGCAGCAGCTTGACCTGCATCGGCAGCGGCATGTCGCCGATTTCGTCGAGGAACAAGGTACCGCCATTGGCCAGCTCGAAACGCCCGGCACGACTGGTGATCGCCCCGGTGAAGGCGCCCTTCTCGTGGCCGAACAATTCGCTTTCCAGCAACTCGGCCGGGATCGCCCCGCAATTGACCGGAACGAACGGCGCGTCACGACGCTTGGAATGGTAGTGCAGATTACGCGCGACCACTTCCTTGCCGGTCCCGGATTCGCCGAGGATCAGCACGCTGGCGTCGGTGTCGGCGACTTGCTGCATCATCTGACGGACGTGCTGAATCGCCCGACTGGTGCCGACGAGGCTGCGGAAAAGATTGGGTTCACGGTGACGACCGCGCTCACGGGCCTGGTCATACATCTCGCGATAGACCTGGGCACGGTGCAGCGAATCGAGCAATTTGCTGTAGCTGGGTGGCATTTCGAGGGTCGAAAGCACTCGACGACGCTGGTCGTCCGGCAAGTCAATGGAAGAATTATCGCCCATTAACAAAACCGGAAGGAACTCATCCCAGGTTGAGAGTGTCTTTAACAAGCCCAAAAGTGCACCAGGAGCATTTACCGTCCCGATGAGGACACAGATTACTTCACGACTTGATGACAGAGAGCCGACCGCCTGCTGCCAGTCATGGCTGCCACAGGGTAAATTTTCTTCGCCGAGAAAATTTAAAATCACCGCCAAATCGCGGCGACGGACGCTATCGTCATCAATCAGCAGAATTTTGGTTTCACGCCACATGCAATAGCAACTTCCCTAGTCAACTCAATGCCCAAAATGAGGGGCAAGCTAGACGCTTGCAGACACGTTATGCCTGTAGACGCCTGAAATCTGGAACCAGCCACTAGTTAAGTCAAAAAACCGTGCACAGTCAAATTTATGGCGCACTATGTTTGGATTAACTGAGGGGTTAACTAACCAAACAGATGGTAAACCTTTGCCGCGCTCTGTGCTTGGTGGATCTGCGACATCTCGTCGACTATCGCTTGCCTCTCCCCCGTCGCCGCCTCCAGAAGCTGCTTATAGACTCTCAGCAACTCCTCAAGGTTATCGCGCAACGCGACCTCGTCCACCGAAGCTTCACTCAAGACGTCTTCCATGCAGGAACGGCAAGCCAGGTCCAATTCACCGATGGCTTCCCAGTTGCGCTCTGCCAATGCATCGACCAGAGCCTCACGGGTTTGTTCGATTCGCTGCAATACAAGACTCATGGTGATCTCCTTAAAACTGCGGACCTGGCGCGGCGATGGCATCCCAACCGTCTTTGACTGTTCGGAGCAAATCAGAGACTTCGTCGAGAATGGCTGGATCGGTCTTGATATTGGCCTCAGCCAAACGCTTCATCATGTAGCTGTACAGGCTGTCCAGCTCACCGACGGTTTCGACAGAGTTCTCAAGGTCCAGACCTTCACGTAAACCACCAATGATGCCGATGGCCTTGCCGATCAGAACACCTTTGTTCGGAATGTCTTTACGCTCCATTGCGCCTTTGGCCTGGGCGATACGATCCAGGCAGCCTTCCATCAACATCTGCACCAGACGATGCGGGCTGGCTTCGGAAGTTTGCGCCTGGGCGCCAATCTTCTGGTATTGGCGAAGGGCTAACATTGGATTCATGTTGTACCTCATCAAAAATCTGTGGTTCGTATAACCAGTGTATCGACGACGCGTCAAAAAACTTTAGATTCAAAAAACAAAAAGCCCGGAGCGTGAAAACGCTGCCGGGCTTTTGGCGTTATGAGTATTACGAGTTCTTCTGCTGCGCAGCCATGGCCTCAAACATCGAGGTGATGTTGCTGGCTGTCGCTTTCAATTTACCAACGAGTGTATCCATGTCGTTGTACTTTTTGGTCAGTACAGCGGTCAGGGTCTCGACCCGACGATCCAGGGCTTCCTGATCGGCGGCCAGCCTGGTCTTGGTGGTATTCAGGTTGGTGTTGCGAGTATCAAGAATACCGCCCGTATCGGTGTATGGCTTGATCACATTATTCATGCGCTCAATCAGACCATTGGTACCGGTAAACAGGGTCTGAACCTCGCCGCCGAGCTTCTTGTCGTTCATCGCCGCGGTGAACTTGGTGGAGTCAAAGTTCAGTGCACCGGTTTTCTGGTCAGTCGTGATCCCCAACTGCGAGAGCACGGTCAGCTTGTCGCCAGCACCGGTCTGGGACAATGGACCCCGTATGGCAGCCAGAAGCGAACGTGGCAACGGGTCGCCGGTCAGCGCAGCAGGGACGGTCGGCTTGCCATCGTCGTCCAGGGACGGCTTGGTCAAGGAAGTCACAGCGTTGGCGACGGCGTTGTACGCGTCGACAAACTTCTGGATCGATGCCTTCAAACCATCGTTGTTGGACGCTACGGTGACGGTAGACTTGCCGGTGGCAACCAGCTTCAAGGTCAGCCCGGAGATCGTTTGATCGAGGGTATTTGACTTGCTGGTCATTGCCAGGCCATCGACTGTGAACTCGGCATCCTGGGCCAGGCCACCGATAGCACCTGAAGAGGTGGCGGTCGGCACGGCGGCCATCGGGGTCGACCCGTCGATTACCAGACCGGCAATACCACTGGCGGAGATGTCGGAGCCGGCACCGGTGGTGGTGGAGCCCAGCACCAGACGCGAACCGAAACTGTCGGTCACGATGTTGGCGCTCAGGCCACTGGCCTGGTATTGGGTGTTGATCGAGTCACGTACCGATTGCAACGTGGCGCCCGCACCTACAGTGACAGGGTAGCTGGTGCCGTTCTGGGTGATGGTCAGCGTGCCCGAAGGGATAGCACTGGTCACACCGCCGGCAAACGCTTCGGAAGCCACTTTCGACGAGGTGGCCAGCTTGGTCACGTCGACGGAATAGGTTCCGGACACAGCCGTGTTGCTGGAGGTAGCCGTCAGTATTTTTACATCGGAGGACGTAGCAGAAAAACCCGTGAACTGTGGGGTTGTCGTGCTGCCCAGATCGGTGAGTGCTTTCTGGAACGTGGCCAACAGCGACTTCAAGGTACCAATCCCGGAAATGCTCGCCCTGTTGGTGGTGGTTCCACGGTCGATCTGGCCTTGCTTGGCTGCTTTGTCAGCGTTCACCAAGGCTTTGACGATAGCACCGGTATCAAGGCCGGAGCCTAAACCCGTGCCCGGTAGAATTGGACTTGCCATGTGAAACTCCCTTCAGTGTGTCGCCGGCCTTTTGACCACTACAACGCCCAAAAGAACATAGCAACAAAATTCGTGCCAGCGTCAGGCTTTAGCGCTGAACAACAAGCTGCTTGCATCATTCAAACTATTAGCCAGTTTCAGGACTTCTTCGTTGGGGATCTGGCGGACCACTTCACCCGACTCACTGGCAATGACTTTCACAACAACCTTGCCTGAAGGCTCATCAATCGAGAACTCCAGGTTACGCTTTACCGACTGAACGAACTTTTCAATTTCCTGGACAGCCATTTTCAGCTTGTCCTGTTCAGATTGTTCGGTCTTGCGCACTTCCTTGACGTCGACCACTTGCGCGGGCTCCGCTCGAGGCTTTTCCGCAGGCTGGTCGGCAACCGTAGTCGCGTGCCTGGCCGCCGGATAAGACAAGTTCAGCTTCACGCTCATATCCATGTCCATTACCTCTAAAAGTAAAAAAGCGAGAGGGTGCGACCAGCGCACACCCCTCGCCAACACTCAATCAGCTATTACTGAAGCAGTTTCAGTACAGCGGATGGCAGTTGGTTGGCCTGAGCCAGAATTGCGGTAGAAGCTTGTTGCAGAGTTTGTTGCTTGGTCAGCTGGGCAGTTTCAGCAGCGAAGTCGGTGTCTTGTACGCGACCACGAGCAGCTTCAGCGTTTTCGTTGATGTTCTGCAGGTTGGAGATGGTGCTGGTCAGACGGTTTTGTGCAGCACCGAGGTCAGCACGGGCGGTGTTGATGGTCTGCAGAGCAGCGTCGATACGGGTCAGGGCAGCGGAGAACGAAGCTTGAGCAGTAGCCGAGTTGTTACCAGTGATCTGCGTGGTAGCCGAGTCAACGGACAGGGTTGCAGCGCCGAAGCTGCTGGACAGGGTCAGAGTGATCTGGTTAGCCGAACCGGTGTTGGAACCGACCTGGAAGGTCATGGTGCCAGCGGTACCGTCCATCAGGTTCTTGCCGTTCAGGTTGGTCGAGTTGGCGATACGCGTCAGCTCGTCCGACATTGCCGCGAATTCTTTGTTCAGAGCGACACGGTCCTGAGTACCGTTCGAGTCGTTTCGAGCTTGTACGGCCAATTCACGCATACGTTGCAGAATGTTGGTCGATTCCTGCATCGCGCCTTCAGCGGTCTGAGCGATCGAGATACCGTCGTTGGCGTTTTTGATCGCCATGTTCTGACCGCGGATTTGCGAGGTCATACGGGTAGTGATCTGCAGGCCGGCGGCGTCGTCTTTGGCGCTGTTGATTTTCAGGCCGGAAGACAGACGGGTCATCGAAGTCGACAGAGCGTCGGAAGAGCGGTTCAGGTTCTTCTGAACGCTCAACGATGTGACGTTGGTGTTTACGGTTAAAGCCATGACGAATTCCTCGTTGGTTGGGTACTGCGGCTTCCGGCCCTGGCAACCGCCGGGTATGGCCTAGAGAACCTTCGTAATAGTTATCGTCGGTAATGCAACTTGCTTTAGGGGATTATCAAAAATATTTGCCATCACGTTGCCACCCCCCGTAAATCAAGGGTTTGGCGGCGCTCCAATAGCGAAAAAATGACGCCAGGGGAATGCCGGTGACAGATTGGCGAGGGCTCGCCTGCACCGGCAGAAGGGAAATTGCTTAAACGGACAGGCTGGCGGTCAGTATCTCGACCAGTTCATATTCCAGATAATCCGCCAAGGCGAGCCAGTTCTGCGCCTCCTGACACGCGAACATTTCGCCGAGCAGAAATGCCCACTGCTGTTGAGACTCGTGCGGCGTCGAATCCAGCCTCGGGTGCAGCGCACCTATCAGCTCGATCATTGCCAGCCCGGCTTCTACATCACGCCCCAGACGGAACAGTGCAGCGCATTGCTGCGCGTCGACGACGAAGGACTCAAACCCGCTCATGACGCAAACTCCGGATGAAAAACCGTGCCGGCGATCATCGCCCCTGCCCGACTACTGTTATAGAAGCGCACCTGAGGATGGCCCGCGATAAAGCGCTCCAGCTCACACAGGTAGCTGCGGAAATTGAGCTGGGTTTTGATCCGCTGGCCATGACCATCGAGCACCCAGTGTTTGGCGGCCCCCAGTTGCGGCCCCAGATCGCCATCGTTCCAACCCGCGTGAGTCTTGTCGCCGGGGAAGGCGAAGTCGGCACCGAACAACGTGATCTGCGCTGCGCCCATTTTTACCGCCAGGTCTGCCGCTGGATGAATCACGCTGCCGCCGACATACAGCTCTCCCCTGGGTAATTGCGCACGCAATTGCTGGTAGATCGGGCTGGCGGAGTAACCGGCATATCGCGGCCCCTGCCAAGCCTCGAGCACCAGCGGATCGAGCATCGGCATGTACACCAGCGTGATGTCGGTCGTGCCTTCAGGCGGCAGGTGCCGGGCCGAGATCCGCTGGTCAATGCTGACCACCACGTCGGGGCGGATGCCGTGCGCGAGCAACGGGCGATAGGCTGTATCGACGCAGATGAACAACGGCCGCTCAGCTTGATTGCGAATCGCGCGCAAAGTGTCGAAATGCTGTTCCAGGCTTGGACCGGTGGCGATGACAAACACCTCCCGACCCGGGCGGGAGCCGAACAACTCGGCCACGTCATGATCGGTCTGCACCCGAGAAAGACTGGCCTGTAAGCACTCTATAATCTCGGGCGACTGCGGGTCGAACTCGCGATTATTGAAGGTCAGGTGAGTTTCGCTGATCAAGCGATCGCGGATCTTCGCATTGAAGTCATCGGCCAGGACCAGTTCCGACGGCAAGGCGAAATACGGCAGCTTTATTTCCGTAAGATCGCCGGCATACAACAGCTCGACTCGCGGATCGCTGAGCCACTGCTGTTGATCGAGCAGTTGCAGCACCAGCGCAAACACCGCGCCGTTGAGGATATGTACGTATAAACGCTCAAGCCCGGCGCGCTGCAGTAGCTCTATCTGCAGATCGCCAAGCCCGGTGCCGTAGGCATGCACCACCGGGCTGTCGATGGGCAGGCTGTCGGCTTGAAGCCTGGCTTCGCGGGTGCGGTCATGACGACTGGTCAGCTGGATGCCATTGATGCTCAACGTCGAGCCCAGGCCTTCGACCAGATCGGCCTGCAACAGGCTCGCGTCTTCAACCAGCAAGCGCACAGCCAACGCCGGCCAGCGTTGCTGGATGACCTCGACGTTGCGCTCAAAGAACTCGCTCATGGAGCCTCGCTTTTCATTCGGGCAAAAAAATAGCGTTCAAGGTTACACCTTGAACGCTTTTTTTTGCCTGGCTTTCTTTGACTAAAGAGCCGAGATTCAAGGGCGATAAATGATCGCCGACCCCCAAGACAAACCAACACCGAAACCACTCAGCGCCACGCGCTTCCACTTCGAGTCCAGCACGTGTTTTTCCAGCAGCAGCGGAATGCTCGACGACACGGTATTACCGGTCTCGACCATGTCCTTGATGAACTTCTCAGGCTCGCCCTCGAAACGCCGCGCCACGGCGTCGACAATTGCCGCGCTGCCCTGGTGAATGCAGAAGGCGTCGATATCGTCAGCCGTCAGGCCGGAGTCGCCCAGCAGCTCGTGCAAATGCGCTGGCACTTTGAGCAGCGCGAAGTTGAAGACCTGACGGCCGTTCATGAAGAACACCCCGTCGGAAACCTTCAGGTGCGGCGCGCCGGAACCGTCAGTGCCGAACTTGGCCTTGCCCAGCTGCCATGGTGCATCTTCGCCCATCCAGGTGGCAGTGGCGGCATCGCCGAAGAGCATGGTGGTGTTGCGGTCTTCCGGGTCGACGATCTTGGAGTACGGATCAGCGGTCACCAGCAAGCCATTCTTCAGGCCAGCAGCTTCCATGAAACCCTTGATGGCGTAGATGCCGTAGACGTAACCGGAGCAGCCCAGGGAAATATCGAACGCAGCCACGGTCGTGGGCAGGCCCAGTTTGTCCTGAACAATGGCGGCGGTGTGCGGCAGACCTTCTTCGTCACCATTCTGGGTAACGACGATCAGCACGTCGATGGCTTCACGCTTCAATTCGGGATTGTTGGCGAACAGCGCGTTGACTGCTTCGACACACAGGTCCGAAGTTTCTTGCCCTGCATCTTTGCGCGGCAGGAAGGCCGAACCGATTTTGCCCAGGATGAATTCTTCATCCTTTTCGAATTTTGCACCTTGTGCGTAATTGTCCACGCCGGCTACAGGAACGTAGCTCGCAATGCTCTTTATGCCAATCATTACGGCTTCCCAATAATAAACAGCCCAATACCACCGCTCGCAAGGATTCGAGGGGCGCCGACAAACAACAAGTAACGTCGCCCTCAACGGGGTGACAGCGGGAAGAATAAAAGGCCATCACTGGGCTAAAAACAGTCCAGGCGCCATCTTCCCTTTTTATACAATACAGTGAAGATGCGCGTTATGACTCGCAGGTCACGCTATTTTGCCGAATCAGCCCCGCAATGGGTTATTCGACCAGCGACCAGTCCAGCGGCGTCCCGCGCTTGATGGCTTGGCGGGCGCGGCGGCCCAGAAGGGTTTCAGCGTGTTTGGGGGCCAGCCCCAGGCCAGGACGGATGGCCCGCAGATTGGCGACGGTGAAAGGCTCACCGGCGGCCATGTCCTGAGTGACGTACAGCGAACGGCGGTATACCAGCGACTTGCGCTCGGCCTCGGTCACGCCGTAATGCACCTGGCCCATCGCCTGCCAGGCGCGTTCGGTTTCGATCACCAGGCTGGCGAGTTCGGCTGGTTCCAAGGAGAAACTGGCGTCCACGCCACCGGCGGCACGGTCAAGGGTGAAGTGTTTTTCCACCACCGTCGCCCCCAGCGCTACCGCGGCGACGGACACGCCGACGCCCATCGAATGATCGGACAAACCGACTTCACAGCCAAATAACTCGCGCAGATGAGGGATGGTGCGCACATTACTGTTGGCTGGCGTCGCCGGGTAGGTGCTGGTGCACTTGAGCAACACCAGGTCCTTGCAACCGGCCCCACGGGCGGCGCACACGGTTTCATCGAGCTCGGCGATGCTGGCCATGCCGGTGGAGATGATCAGCGGCTTGCCGGTGGCGGCGACTCGCCGGATCAACGGCAGATCGGTGTTCTCGAAACTGGCGATCTTGTAGGCCGGCACGTCCAGGCTTTCGAGGAAGTCCACCGCCGTGTCATCGAACGGTGTGGAGAACGCCAGCATACCCAGCTCTTTGGCCCGGGCGAAGATCGGCGCGTGCCATTCCCACGGCGTATGGGCCTTCTCGTACAGCGCGTATAGCGACGAACCGGCCCACAGGCTGTTGGGGTCCTTGATGAAGAACTCGCCTTCGGACAGGTCCAGGGTCATGGTCTCGGCGGTATAGGTTTGCAGCTTCAAGGCGTGCGCGCCGGCCTTGGCCGCGGCTTCGACGATTTGCAGCGCCATGTCCAGCGACTGGTTATGGTTGCCGCTCATCTCGGCAATGATGAACGGCGGCGCATCGGCACCGATCGAGCGGTTGCCGATCTTGAAACTGGTCATGGGTGATCCTTTAAGACGCGTGTGAACGAACAAGCACTCTGAGTGAAACCTGCCTCACGGAAAACTTTCAGCGACGCCTGGTTGGCCGGCAGCACCTGAGCGGTGATGGCTTGCAGTGACGGCCAATGAGCCGTGACGAAGGCTTCGCCCCGCGCCAGCAGCGCCCTGCCCCAGCCCAGGCCAAATCGGCCTTCGAACAGATAAATCGAGACTTCGGCCCGAGCATCGTCGAGGTCATAACGCAGCACACCGACCGGGCCATCATCCGCCTCGGCGATCAACAGCAACCGCTGCGGGTTGCTCAGGCTCGCGGCCAGCCAGGCCTGATGCCGTTGCCAGTCGATGACGTGCGTGTCCAGCGACCAGCGCCGTACCGCCTCGGCATTGCGCCCGTCGAACAACAATTGCGCATCGTCCTGAGTGGCCTGACGAACCTGCAACACCGCCCCCGCCAGCGCTGCCGCCACCCGCTGCGCCCCACGGCCATCGACCAATTGCCGCGAACGTTCGGCCAGACTCTGACGAATCCCCTGATTGCCCACGATAAAACCGATGGCCTGGCGCAACTGCTCGACGCTGACCTGCTCGCGATTCCCCATAAACACATGAGCCCCCGAGGCTGCCATGACCTCGCCATTGGCCTGCTGGTTATTCGAGACCGCAATGCAGATCGTCGGCAACCCCATGGCCGCCCGCTCCCAACTGGTACCGCCACCGGCACCGATGAACAGGTCGACCTCGCTCATCAACCGGTAGAAGTCGCAGACAAAACTGTGCAGGCGCCAGTTCGGACGATACTCCGCCAAACTCTGCATCTGCTCCCAGGCAGGATTGTCGGCACCTGCCACGAAATCGATCTCGAGATCATGGAAATCCGCCAACGCCAACATCGCGTGGTGGGTCTGCATGGCCGCATCGAAGCCGCCGAAGTTCACCAGTACTCGCCTGGCTCGAGGCTTGACCTCGATCGCCGGGCAACAGAACTCATCGCGCAGCATCGCAAAACGTGGGCCGAGCAAGGTCTGGCAATCGGGCGTCAGCAGTGAGGCATAAGCCTCTGGCGTGCCCGACAGATTTTGATTGAGCAGCAGATCGACGCTGTATTGCCGAGTGGCCAAATCGTCCACCGCCGCGATTCTTGGAGCCCAGCGGCGCGCGGCGGTCTGCCAGTGATGATCGAGACCATAGTGGTCGGCGATGATCCAGTCGAAAGCCGGATGACTTTCCAAAGCTTGCCCCAGCGCCGCAATATCCGCCTCCCACGGCAGCATCGACTCGATGGCCTGCTGCGGGTCTTCACCGGGGTAGCGCTCCGGCAGCGCGAAGGTCTCGAAGCCGTCGGCCCGCAGCCTGTCCAGCCGATGCCCCGGCAACAGACGACACGCAAAAGCAACGTGCGCACCCTGCTTGCGCAATACCTTGGCCAGGGTCAGGCAACGGGCGATATGGCCAATGCCGATGAGCGACGACGCGTCGACGCGGATCAGCACTCTCATTGCAACTCACCACCGGCCTTCAAGGCGGCGTAAAGGTATTCGGCACGCGTCCAGTCCTCAAGCGTGTCGATGTCCTGCACCAGGTGCCGCGGCAGAATCACCGGCAGGCTTGCCGGCGAGAACAGTACATCGCCACGCAACCAGGCCTCGCTGCGCCCCCAATAGAACTGACCGGCATCTTGAAAAGCTTCGGGCAAGTCCTGGGAACGGGTCTCGCGAAATTCCGGGTAGAGCGAGGTCAAGGCGCCCTGCTCGTCGAGGGTCAAGGCCCGTTGTACCGGGAAGCCAAAACCGGTGACTGAAAACGCAAAAGACTTGTCCGGATGCTGCACCAGCAATTCATGCCCCTGACGCAGATAATGCGCCTGCAACAGGGGCGCCGTCGCGTAGACGCAGCACGCATAGTCGAACGGCGGCAATTGCTTCAAGGCATGCACGATCACCGCGGCGGTCCCGGTGAAATCGTCGGCAAGCGCCGCAGGCCGCATGAACGGCACTTGAGCCCCACCGGCCCGTGCGACCTCGGCGATCTCTTCATCGTCGGTGCTGACGATCACCTGGTCGAACAGATTCGACTCCAGCGCCGTGCGAATCGAACGGACGATCATCGGCACGCCATCGAATGGCTTGAGGTTCTTGCGCGGGATTCGCTTGCTGCCCCCGCGGGCCGGAATGATCGCAACGCAGCTCAAGAGTCACTACTCCTCAAGGATCAGTCGTCGTAATTGCTCGACCACATAATCCTGTTGTTCATCACTCAGCAGAGGAAACAGCGGCAGGCTGATGGCCTCGGCGTAATAACGTTCGGCCTGGGGGAAATCACCCTCGGCAAAACCCCGGTCGCGATAGTACGGCTGCAAGTGCAGTGGAATATAGTGCAAGTTCACACCGACACCAGCCGCTCGCAAGCCTTCGAACACCTGTCGATGGCTGAGGTTGATCCGCTCCGTCTGCAAGCGCACCACGTACAGATGCCACGCCGACTCGGCCTCCGGCTGCGCGCTGGGCAAGGTCAGCGGCAAGTACGCCAGCAACCGCTCATAACGCGCCGCCAGCTCACGCCGACGTTCGATAAAACCATCGAGCTTGTTCAGCTGTGACAGACCGAGGGCCGCTTGCAAGTCGGTGATCCGGTAATTGAAGCCCAGTTCCACTTGCTGGTAGTACCAGGGGCCGTGACTGGGTTCAGTCATCTGCGCAGGGTCACGGGTCATGCCGTGGCTACGCAGGCGCTGCAAGCGCTCGGCCAGTTCCGGGCGATTGGTCAGCACCATGCCGCCTTCGGCGCTGGTGATGATCTTCACCGGGTGAAAACTGAACACCGTCATTGCCGCGAATTCGCCGCACCCTACCGGTCGCCCGGCATAGGACGCCCCGACCGCATGGGAGGCATCCTCGATCACGGTGAAACCATAGCGCTCGGCCAGCTCGGCGATCATGCGCATATCGCAGCTCTGCCCGGAGAACGCCACCGCCACCAGCACTTTCGGCAGTTTGCCGTCGCGCTCGGCAATCTCAAGCTTCGACGCCAAGGTGTAGGCGTCGAGGTTCCAGGTCAGCGGATCGATGTCGACGAAATCGACCTCGGCGCCGCAGTAGCGACCGCAGTTGGCCGAGGCCAGAAAGGTGTTCGGCGTGGTCCACAATCGATCGCCTGGCCCGAGTCCCGCCGCCAGACACGCGATGTGCAACGCCGCCGTGGCATTGCACACCGCCACCGCGAAATCGGCCTGGCAGCGCTCAGCCATGGCCTGTTCGAAACGTTCGATGGTCGGCCCTTGCGTCAGCCAGTCGGACTGCAACACGGCAACCACCGCGTCGATGTCTTCCTGATCGAGGCTTTGCCGACCGTAGGGAATCATGCCGACAGCTCCGCGTGCAGGTCAGCAATCTGGCCGACCGACAGGAAGTGCGGGTTGGTGTCGGAGCGGTACTCGAAATCTTCGCTCACCGGCCTGCCCTGCTCACCCAGTTTGTCGACGGCAAAATCCACGTCGACGCTGGTGAAACGAATCGACGGCTGAATGGTGTAGTGATCATCGAATTCCAGGGTCATGCGCGCGTCATCCAGCGGCACCATCAGTTCATGAAGCTTTTCCCCTGGACGAATACCGACGTTTTTATGCGGCAAATGCTCAGCCATGCCCTGCGCCAGATCGACGATACGAATCGACGGGATCTTCGGCACAAACACTTCACCGCCGTGCATGCGGGCGAAGCTGTCGAGCACAAACTTCACACCGTGATCGAGGGTGATCCAGAATCGGGTCATGCGCTCATCAGTGATCGGCAACTCTTTGGCGCCCTCGGCAATCAGTTTGCTGAAGAACGGCACCACCGAACCGCGCGAGCCTGCGACGTTGCCGTAGCGCACCACAGCAAAACGGGTCTGCTGTTCGCCAGCAATGTTGTTGGCGGCCACGAACAGTTTGTCCGACAGCAACTTGGTTGCGCCGTACAGGTTGATCGGGCTGGCGGCCTTGTCGGTGGACAGCGCGACGACTTTTTTCACGCCGTTATCGATGGCGGCGGCAATGATGTTTTCCGCGCCGTTGACGTTGGTACGAATGCATTCGGTGGGGTTGTATTCCGCCGCCGGCACTTGTTTCAGGGCTGCGGCATGCACCACGTAATCGATACCGCGCATGGCCTGGCGCAAACGATCGGCATCGCGCACATCACCAATGAAGTAACGCATGCACGGCGCGTTGAACGTCTGCTGCATCTCGTACTGCTTGAGCTCATCGCGGGAAAACACCACCACACGCTTGGGCTGGTATTGCTCCAGCAGCCGGCGGATGAAGTTGCGCCCGAACGAGCCGGTGCCGCCGGAGATGAAAATCGATTTACCGTTGAACATGCCTTGAGTCCTTTTACCTGTCAGCCAGGCTTATGCGAGCAACTGCGCCCAGTTCACACGGGTCGGTTCGCTGAGAGTAAAGCCCTTACCGGTCAAGGCCAGGTTCTGGTTGTAGGCCGAATCGTACGCAAAGCGCGCTTGCCACTTGTCTTGCAGGGCCGCGGCAGTCTGCGGTGCGTCGGGTAGCAGGCCTGGGTGCAACACCTGCGCCTGAGGGCACCAGACAATCAGGTAACCGGCATCGGCGGCTTTCAGGCACAGATCGATATCGCCGAAAGCTTCGTCGAAGTGCTCTTCGTCCAGTCCGCCGACGGCTTCGTAAAGATCCTTGCGCACCATCATGCAAGCGCCGGACACCGCCGAATAGTTCTGCTCGACCTGGTGACCGTTCATGTAGCCTTTGGCATCCTTGCGCTCATCGATAAACACCGAGCCCACCACACCGTTGAAGCCCAGTACCAGGCCGGCTTGCGTGGTGACTCCACTGATGTCCATCAGCTTGGCACCAACAATCCCGACTTCCGGACGCTGGGCCTGATTGAGCAAACTATCGAGCCAGTTGGAGTTGACCACGACGGCGTCGGCCGACATCAACACCACATAGGCACCCTTGGCTTCGCGCACCGCAAAGTTATGCAGCGCCGAAGCGCTCAGACGCTCGCCGGAACGCAAGACGCGCAGGCGGTCGCCCTTGCCTTCCAGGCTGGCCAACCAGGTCGCCAGTTCTTCGGATTGGCTGTGGTTATCGGCAATCAGAATTTCGTGCTGCTGATAACGGGTGCGTTGCAACACGCTGACCACGGCGCTTTGCAGCGTTTCCAGATTATCCTGGCTGTGCAGGATGATCGACACCTTCGGCCGTTCGGCGTGCTGGTAGTCGATCTGCCAGGTTTGCGCCAGCTCGGAACTGACCTGAGCGCGATAGCCGCGCTCCCTGAGGTGACGGGTCAAAGTCTGACGTTCATGAGGATTTTCCTCGGAGGATGGCGCGCTGCAGATCAGCAGCGGCTCGGCCAGATGCGCCAGGCCACCCAGCCCGCCGTCTTCAATCAGGCGCAGCAGCAAGTCGAATTCCAGTGCAGATGCGTATTCAGTCGAGTAACCACCGGCGTCAGCCAGAACGTCACGCTGAATCAACCAATGCCGGGCCATCAGCGACGGTACGGTTTGCAGCAGATCAAGGTTGACGCCCGGACGGAACACATCGCTCAGGGAGCCGTTTTCCTGACGCTGGATTTCATCCATGGCCACGGCGCGCACGCCTTCTGCGCCCATCAACTCGAGGCTGGCGCGCAGCAGGCCGCTGGCGGTGAATTGATCTCCGGCCTCGGCCAGCACCAGCCAGTCGGCGGTGGACTGGGCGACACTCTGGTTGATACGTTCGATGTAATTGGTCGCGGTCACTTTGACGAAATGCACGGTGTCACGCGGCGAGGTGGTTGCCGGCAAATCGCCGGTGGTGAACACCACCAGTTTGAACGCCTTGCAGTGGCCGTTGACCAGGCTGTCGAAGGTCGCCTGCAACTTGAACATGTCTGCCTCCAGATCCAGCAACAGAATGCCGAATTGCGGGCCGCCATTGTGCTTGGCCAGATGCGTGGAGATAGCTGAACGTTGAGCGGCATCGGGATTGCGCGTTTCGAGCCAGTCGAGCAAACGCCCGGACGGCATCTTCTGAAGCAATGTTCGGTCATCATCCTGCCCACAGACCGAATCCAGACGCTCGACCCATGCTTGAAGCTTGAGCTTCTCGTCCTGTTCCTCAGTGTCTTCGAGTGACTCGATCAAGCGCTTGACCACCGACCGGCTGAACGGGTTAAGACTCAATGCCTCCCACAAGCGAGCGCGAATGGTGCGGTCGTTGTCGTTAGGCTGAATTTGCATCAGCTCGTGTTGCTTGAGCAGGATGCCTTCGAGTTCCTGCAATTGCAGGCGACCGGCCGGCATTGCGTGCAACAGAAACTCAAATTCGGTCAGCAGATCGAACATCGGTTTGTTGTAGAACGGCATTTCGACGAACTGCTCGGGACCGAACATGCGAACCGGCTCACACCCCGCCTCGCCCCAAACCGAATTGAAGATCATGGTGCCTTTAAGCGAGCGACCTTGGATCAGGCAGTCGGCCATGGCGGTAAAACTGTCCAGAGCAATTTGTTTGATCTGTGCCGGATCCTTGTCGCTCAATTGCGTCGGGATCGAAGCCAGGAATTGCGCAAACTGCTCACGGTCGGCGACGGTTTTCGCATCTTTGTACGTCAGTACGGTCAACACGTTGGTGTTGTGCTCCGAACCGCCATAGTTCGCCTCACGCACAGCGAACGGAATCGGCAGGATCCGCGCTTTGGCACACGCCAGCAGGTAGAACGCATGGCCGATTTCCTGCCACTCGAAACTGGTGTCGGGAGGCAGCAGCCTGTACCACTGTTGCAGCAAGTCAGTGCGGGTCACCGCATAGAATGGCGGCAGAAACTGGCCCAGGAATTCCATGACCCGATCTTCAGGCTGCTGCGAGTTGTAATCCTCTTGCACCCGTTGGTCGCGGCGATAGTAGTTAACTTCGGTGGCACGGGCCAGGTACATCATCCCGTAACCATGGCACAAACCATAGTCGGGGTTGGCATGCAGAAACTCGACCGATGCGATCAGCGCGTCATGAATCAGGAAGTCATCGTCGGCAGCAAAAACCATGTACGGCGTGGTGACCTCTTCAACACCGAATATCAGCTTGGACTGGATGCCCCAGTAGCCGAACTGTGGCAAATGCCGATAGTCGATGGTGTCCCCAACCGCCGCCGCGCCGTCCAGAGCAACGGCTGACGAATCAAGGACCAGAATCTTGCAAGGCAGCGTACTGTAGAACTGCAATGCCCTGCGCAGATACGCCGGACGATTGTGCGTAAGCAGCACCACAGTGAACAGTTCACTCAGGGGCGCCATGTTTTCAGAACCATAAATACCTTGCATATCCTTCCTCACCACAAACCTATTGCCTGATGAATACTTAAATGAAGTTGTCGCTTAACGTACCCGACGCAGATAGCCATCCGGCGCGACGGTGATCAGTAGCTTGCTGTGAATCGCCTGGTCGATCTCGAAATCCCGGTTTTCTTCCAGGTAAGCCCACACGGCGGTTTTCGGGTTGTCACCCTTGCCCCACGGACGGTCCAGGAAGGCATCTTCAGGCATGTCTTCGACCACGGTGTCCATGACCACGCAGTAGCTGCCGACCGAAACCATCGGTGCATACAGACGCAACTCTTCCAGCACGTGTTCATGCGTGTGATTGGAGTCCAGTACCACCAACACTTTTTTGCCCTGAATGCGCTCGCGCACCTGATCGACGATCGCGGCGTCGATGCTCGACCCCTGGATCATCTGGATTCGTTTGCTCATCGGATGGGCTTCGATCGCTTCACGGTTGTGCTGGCGAATATCGATGTCGACACCCAGTACTTCACCATGGCCGATCAGCTCCAGCATCGAGGCGTAGAACACCAGCGACCCGCCGTGGGCGATACCGGTTTCCACGATCACGTCCGGGCGCAAGTCCCAGATAATTTCCTGCATGGCGACCATGTCCTGGGGGAACTGAATAATCGGCCGCCCCATCCAGCTGAAGTTGTAGGTGTACTTGTGTTTGGCCGTGGTGCTTACCCAGCCCAGCGACTCGGTCTGCAGCGCCTTGTCTTGCTTCAGGCCTTCGATGTTGCCTTTTACTTCTTCACGAAACTGCTCATGGGGATTCATTGCAACTCTCCAAAAAATAGGGAAACGGCTTACTTGAACACCCTACCGTCGGGGTAAGGCACCGTGTTGGTCTTGATGATCCTGGCGGGATTGCCCACCACGACCGAATAATCCGGAACATCTTTGGTGACGACGGCACCAGCGCCGATGGTGACCCAACGACCGATACGCAGGCGCGGCAGGATGGTGGCGTTGGTACCGATAAAGGTCCCGTCGCCGATTTCCACGCAACCGGCGATACACACCCCTGGCGCCATGAAAACCGAGTGGCCGATCTGCCCTTCATGCCCCACCACACTGCCGGCGCTGATGCTGGTGTTGTCACCCAGGGTCACTTCGGCCTGCATGAGCACCCCTTCCTGCAGATAACTGCCCTGCCCCATGCGAATCATGGTCAGGTCGATACCCGGGTGAACGAACTGGCCCAGGGTAGCGCCGGCCTCGACCAGTTGGCGGGTGGTCTCGTAACGCAGCCTGGTGCTGCCGGTGATCAGGTTCACGAAGCGAACTTCAGGACCTTTGAGTTCGCTCACACGATCCGAACCGCCGATCACCGGTACCCCATAAAACAGCGTGCCCTGCTTGCTCGGGTCGTTGTCCAGAAATGCGAATTCGACATTCGGCGTGCTGCGCTTCACCGCCTGGAGCATGCGCACCGCTTCCGGGTTGGCCGCGCCCAGCAAATAGACCTTCACAACAGCTGCCTTTTTGCGAGCAGGGTGCGCACGACATCGACCACCCGTTGTTGATCGGCGTCGGTCATGTCGTGGTAACTCGGTAGGTTGAACGCGCGCTCCGGCAAGGCGAAAGCCACCGGCGTGTCGACAACGTATTCGTTGAACATCGGCAACGACGACAATGGCCAGAAGAACACCCGGGCGTCGATATCGGCAGCCTGGAAGGCGACGATCAACTCATCGCGGTGAATTCCGGTCTCAGCGTCGAACACCACCGTTGGCATCCAGTAGCCGTTACGCGAGTGCGCAGGCTCAGGGTTCAGGGAGACACCCGGCAGTAGTGTCAGGGCGCGAGCGTAATTGGCGAAAATCTCGCGTTTGCGACTGATGAGCTCATCGATACGCTCGACCTGGGCGCAACCGACGGCAGCCTGCAGGTTGCTCATCTTGTATTTGTAGCCGATGAACTCCGGCCAGAATTGCTTTGTACTTCCAGCGACCCGCCCGTGGTTGGACAAGGTCAGAACTCGCTCGTACAAGGTTTTGTCCGAGGTGACGAAAATCCCGCCCTCACCGGTGGTCATGGTCTTGGTGCCATGAAACGAAAATGCACCAAATGCGCCTAGAGAACCGGCAGCCTTGCCGCGCCACTGCGAGCCGATGGCTTCAGCGGCGTCTTCGATCACCGGGATATTGTGTTCGCGACCGATCGCCAGCAAGGCGTCCATGTCACACAGATTGCCGTAGAGATGCACCGCGAGAATGGCTTTGGTTCGCGGAGTAATTGCACCTCTGACCTGCTCCGGGTCCAGGCACCAGCTATCCGCCAGGACGTCGACAAATACCGGCGTGGCGCCCAGGTAGGTAATGGGAGCCGCCGATGCGATCCAGTTGGTGTTGCCCAGGATCACCTCATCGCCCGCACCGATGTCCAGCGCCGCCATCCCCATGTGCAACGCACCGGTACAGCTGGAGGTCGCGATGGCATACGTTGCGCCAAGATGCTCGGCAAAACCATGCTCGAAGCGTGTCAGATATTCGTAGCAACGGGCGCCCCAACCATTCTGAACGGCGTCCAGGGCATACCGGGCTTCCAGCTCACCGACGCTCGGCTTGGTGTAATGAATTCTGCTCATTGAATGCTCAACTCCGGAACGGCGACCACAAACCGTGCTCCCCACGCGTTGACCGAGGCGAATTGTTGGGTGATTTCAGTCAATAGGTTCCAGGGTAAAACCAGGATGTAGTCGGGTTTTTCAATATCGATGCGGTCGGGCGAAACCACCGGGATTCGGCTACCCGGCAAGTACTTGCCCTGCTTGTGCGGATTGGCGTCGGCGACCCAGGCCAGCAGGTCCGGTTTGACCCCGGCATAGTTGAGCAACGTGTTGCCTTTGGCCGCCGCGCCATAACCAACCACGCACTTGCCGTCGGCCTTGGCCTGCAACAGAAAGCGCAGCAGTTCGTGCTTGATGCGTTCGGCAGCGGGCGCCAGGGTCGCGTAGTACTCGGGCGTTTTCACCCCCGCTGCAAGTTCGGCCTGCAACTGCTGCTGAACGGCTGGCTGCACCTCACGGCGAACACCGTCGACACGCTGGACGAAGACCCGCAGCGATCCGCCGTGAGTAGTCAGCTGGCTGACATCGAACACCTCCAGGCCATTGCGCTCGCACAAGTTCTGCACGGCGGTCAGGGACAGGTAGGAATAATGCTCGTGATACAGCGTGTCGAACTGCTGCCCGGCCATCAGCGTCAGCAGTTGTGGAAACTCGAACGTCGCCACACCGGTCGGCTTGAGCAAGGAAGCAAAACCACCGAGGAAATCATTGATGTCCGGGACGTGGGCCAACACGTTGTTGGCGGCCATCAGGTCGGCGGCCCAGCCTTGGCTGTTCAGCTGCGAGGCGGTGTCGCGACCGAAGAACAGTTCGCGAATTTCGAGGCCTTTTTCCCGCGCCGCTTTCGCGGTGCTGCGGGTCGGTTCAACGCCCAGGCAAGGGATGCCGCGCCCGGCAACGTACTGCAACAGGTAACCGTCATTGGCGGCGATTTCCACCACACGGCTGTCGGCGGTCAGGCCGAAGCGCTCGACCATTTCTGCCACATAGCGCTCGGCATGGGCCAGCCAGGTGCTGGAGAACGAACTGAAATAGGCGTACTCGGCGTCGAACAGGCTGTCGGCGCGGGTGTAATCCTCTGTTTGCACCAGCCAGCACTGCTGACACACCGCAACTTTCAGTGGCACCCATTGTTCGGCTTGCTCAAGTTGATCGGCGCGCACGTAGGCGTTGGACGGCGGCGAGGTGCCCAGGTCGATCAGCGGCAAAGCCAGAGGAGTACCGCAACCACGGCAATTCATACACGCACTCCAGCGAAGTGTTCATCGAGCAAGGGATGGCTGGAATCCCGCGCCGACAGATTATTGACAGACAACGGCCAGGCGATGGCCAACCGTGGATCGTTCACGCTCAAACCGCCCTCATGCGCAGGCGTGTAATCGGCGCTGTGCAGGTAGAGCAATTCGGCGTCGTCGGTAAGGGTCTGGAAGCCATGGGCGAACCCGGCCGGGATCAGCAGACTGCGACCGTCGCCGGCCCGCAGGTGTTCGGCATGCCAGTGCAGAAAGGTTTCGGAGTCGGGGCGCAAGTCCACCGCCACATCCCAGACCTCGCCGCGCAGGCAGCTAATCAACTTGGCTTCCGGTGCATTGGAATTTTGATAATGCAGACCGCGCACACTGCCCCGTAAACGTGTGCAGGAATGGTTGATCTGACGAATATGAAACGGCTGGCCGAAGGCGCTCAGGCTGCCTTCGCAGAACAGCCGCGCGAAGTGCCCGCGATCATCTTCGACGCGTTTGTGCTGCACGCTGAACAGACCGGCCAGCGGCAAGGCTTTCAATAGAAATTCGCTCACAGCGCGCCTCGGTACAGGTTCAACTGGCCCAGGGTGACTTCACGCATGTCATCGCCGTTCTGCCACGCCAGGTGCCAATCGAGGGTCTGTGTCAGGCACTGCTGCAACGACCAGCGCGGCTGCCAGGCCAACAGTTGACGGGCGCGGCTGCTGTCCAGGCGCAGCAGACCAGCCTCATGCAAATCACTCGGTTCGATGCGCAAGCCGCGCGCTTGTGGCCAGCGGCTGGCGAGCAGCTCGACGACTTCGCCGACGCTGCACATGTCCGCTTCGCTCGGGCCGAAGTTCCATGCGCCGGCGAATCCTGGGCCTTGCTCGTAAAGACCGGCGGCCAGTTGCAGGTAGCCAGCCAAGGGTTCCAGTGCGTGCTGCCACGGGCGCACGGCTTGCGGGTAGCGCAGGGTCACGGGCTCATCCGCCGACCAGGCCTTGAGCACGTCAGGAATCAAACGCTCCGGCGCGAAGTCGCCACCACCCAACACGTTGCCTGCACGCGCGGTGGCCAACGCCAGACCGTGTTCGGCGTACTTGTCAGCCGGGAAAAACGACGCTGCATAAGACTGCGCCAACAATTCACAGCAAGCCTTGCTGCTGCTGTAAGGATCATGGCCGCCGAGGGCTTCGTCTTCGCGATATGGCCACAGCCATTCCTTGTTCGCATAAACCTTGTCGGTGGTCACCAGCACGCAGGCGCGCACGCCGCCGACCTGGCGGATCGCTTCGAGCAGATTGAGGGTGCCCATGACGTTACTGGAGTAAGTTCCCAGCGGGTCGCGATAGCCTTCACGCACCAGCGGTTGGGCCGCCAGGTGCAGGACGATTTCCGGCTGCACATCGGCGATCAGTTCCAGCAACGCGCCCAGGTCACGCAGGTCGCCGCGCTGATCGTTGATGCCCTCGGCCACCCGCGCCAGTTCGAACAGGCTCGGCTCGGTGGATGGATCGAGCGAAAATCCGCTGACCTCAGCACCGAGGCTTTGCAGCCACAACGTCAGCCAGCTGCCCTTGAAACCGGTGTGGCCGGTCAGTAGAACCCGCTTGCCGCGCCAGAATTCCGGGCTCAGTCCCATTGTTTCCATGGGGCCCCCCCGCTCTGCCACAAAGCCTCAAGGTGATTCTTGTCGCGAAGGGTGTCCATTGGCTGCCAGAAACCGTCGTGCTGGAATGCCATGAGTTCACCGCGCTCGGCAAGACCATCAAGCGGACCGGACTCCCACGAGGTGTCGTCTCCCTCGATCAATGGCAACACCTCAGGTGACAGGACAAAGAATCCGCCATTGATCCATCCACCATCACCACGGGGTTTTTCGGTGAAACCGAGCACGCTGTCGCCGTCGCGATTCAGTGAGCCATATCGACCTGGCGGCTGCACCGCCGTGACTGTTGCCAGCTTTCCGTGTTGAAGATGGAAATCCACTAGCGCACCGATGTTCAGGTCTGACACACCGTCACCGTAGGTAAAACAGAATGCCTGTTCGTCTTCGATGTAACGTCGAGCCCGCCGCAAACGGCCGCCAGTCATGGTTTCTTCGCCGGTGTCGATCAGCGTGACGCGCCATGGCTCACTGTAATTCTGGTGAACGTCCATGCGGTTGTTGCGCATGTCGAAGGTAACGTCAGAGGTGTGCAGGAAGTAGTTGGCGAAGAAGTCCTTGATCGCATACCCCTTGTAGCCAAGGCAGATCACGAAATCATGAATTCCGTGAGCGGAGTACTGTTTCATGATGTGCCAAAGAATTGGCTTACCGCCGATCTCGATCATCGGCTTGGGCTTGAGGTGCGACTCTTCGCTGATCCGCGTACCGAGACCACCCGCCAGAATTACTGCCTTCATCGCTGTCCTCTTGCTCTTCGCGCGGTTTGGCCACCCCCGCAAGGGTCGGCGAACCGTCAGATGCACATCATTTACCCGCAGCCACTGGGGCCTTCACGCCTTTGGGGGTGAAGGTTTTATGGCGATATATGGGGGACTTGCAGGAAGTGAGCCAATTGTTTGGGGTGGGCGACTGATGGGGGTTTGGCGGTTTATTGAGGTGGGAGGTGATTGCTGTGACCGGGGATTGGGGATTGGGGTACATATCCGTTTCTGCGGTCACGGCCGCTGGCGGTTTCGCTCTTACAGCGAGTCCCTTTTCCAAACGCCGAAAAGGAACCAAAAGGCTTTGCCCCTCCATTCGGTGCCTCGCCCAGGCTCGGCATGCCCTCACTCCGGCATTGCTCCGGGGGCCCGCCGCCATCGGCCATCCATGGCCGAGGGCGGCTACCGCGGCATCCTTGCCGCGGGGCCCCCTACGCAACGCCTGCGTTCGGCCTCTGGGAAAGGGGCGGCAGATCAAGATCAAAAGCCGAAGCAACAGCACGGCAACGGCAAGATCAACAGCTTCGCGAGCAAGCCCGCTCCCACAGTTGGACTGGGTACATCCCCACGGAGCAGGACCGGAGCGAGGGCATGCCGAGCCTGGGCGAGGCACCGAACGACGGGGGCAGAAGCGCTTTGGTTACTTTCGCACTTTTCGAAAGTGACTCGCTGTAAAAGCGAAACCAATAGAAGCCATTACCGCAGAAACGGATATGCACACAGACCAAAATCAGTCCGGCAACCAGCCCCAAAGCCAATGCTGAAGATTATCCCCGCGCAACATGAAATCCCGATGCACCGCTTCACGCAATTCATCCCCCATGCGATAGCTGGCATCCGGGTCAGCCAAGTGCATGCGAATCGCCTGCAGCCATTCCTCAGTGCTGTTGCTCAGAACTTTGGTGCACGGCAAAAAACCCTCGTAAGCGCGGGTATCAGTGCAAATCACCGGATAACCGCACGCGCCATATTCCAGTAACCGCAAGTTGCTTTTGCAGTCGTTGAAGATGTGGAATTCCAACGGCGCCAATGCCAGGTCGAGGTTCAGGCTCGCCAGTTTGTACGGGTAACTCTGCAAATCGATGGTGCCGTAAAATTCGTGGATGTACGGGCGCAAGGCGTCCGGGCACATACCGAAAAATACCCACTCCACCTCATTGGCCAGTTCACGGACCACCTCCGCAATGATCTCCAGATCGCCGGTGTGACTGGTACCACCGCCCCAGCCAACCCGTGGTTTTTTCGAGGTGCGGCGCTGACTGGTCAAGGTCGCCCATGGGGCGGGCGGCAGCATGTTGGGCACCACGCGAATTTCGCTGTGCATGCTCGACAACACATCAGCCAGTGCCTGCGTCGTCACCACCACGCGATCGCACAGGGCTATGCCATCACGCAACATCTGCTCGGTGTTGACCGGCTTGTTGCGGGCATGGCTGTTCTTTTTTGGCGTGCTGACAACGTAGTCGTCCAGCTCGAAAATCCGCAGGGCACTGGAGTATTTCTTCATGCGCAGAATGTCTGCCGCCGAGCCCCCGTTATAACGCCCTTGCAAGATAATGGTGTCGGGCGACAGACGCTCGATTTCCACGTTCGACGGCGACTCATAGGCCACGCGCGCAATGACTCGTCCCGCCGCCTCAAGCTCTGCCAGAGGCGCAGTCACACGGTAATGCCCGATCGCTGACTCGTTGACCGGCAACCCGAGAATCAGCGGCAGGTCGCGATGGCGGAACGGATTCCAGTTATTACGCAGCGAAGGCTCCAGACTGAAGCTCGCCACGCCGAGCGACAACGCCGGGTTGTAGGCCGCATCACGGGAGATTTTCGGCAGCCACTTTTTGTAGAAGGTTTCGTGTTCAAGCACCTGCGCCTGCATATGAGCTTGTACATGGGCCTGCGACGCTGCAGGCGACGCGTCTTCACCCATCATCACGGTCGCAAAAGGCGTCCAGACAATCAGGTAGCCGTTTTTATCCGCCTCGAGGCACAGATCAACACCACCAAGGCCCAGGTTGAACTGAGCCTCATCCAATTGACCCAGGCTGTCGAATACCTCTTTACGTACCATCAGGCAATCACTGCTGACAGCGCTCCAGTTCTGCGCTACTTGCAGACGCTGCATGTAACCCCGGGTACTGGCATGCTCGCCGAGAGACGGCGAAGTGGCAGGCCCGGCCAGCCCCAGAATCAGACCGGCGGAGACAATCGCACCATTGGAACCCAGCAGCCGCGCGCCCACCACGCCGACTTCCGGGCGCTGAGCGTGATTGAGCAGTTCGGCGAGCCAGTCGCCCGCGCAAATAACGCTGCGCGGGCTGAGCGTCAACAAATACTCGCCACGGGCGTGACTGGCGGCGAAGTTGACAACGGCCGCCTCACCGGAACGCCCGTCATAACGTAGCACCCGCAGCATCGCCGCGCCCAACTGAGCCATTGCACTCAGCCAGTCGGCCATCGCCGAATCGCCGCGATCTTCATCGACAATCAGGATTTCGTATTCGGTATAAGTGGTCTTTTCGATCAAACTTTCGGTGCAGCGCTGCAACGCGGCCAGCGACGTGCCCGCCGCAATGATGATCGAGACCAAAGGTCGGTGGCTGTACAGGTAATCGATACGATTAAGCAGCGACAACTCTTCATGGCGAATCCGGTGTTCCAGACCGATGCGTGTCAGGTGCGCACTGACCAACGCCTCACTGCCCTCGATCACCTCGGGCAACGACATCCAGTCGGGAAAGGTCTGAGTCGACTCCACCTGAATCTCGGCAATGTGCTCGATGGTATGCAACCCGGCCTCCTCCACCAGACGCCAGAGCAAATCGTGCGGCGCCAGTTCGCCGTGAGCCGGATCGAAACCGCCCACCGCCAAAAAACGCTGCCGCTCGAACGCCAGTGTTCGCCCGACGTAGGGGTAGGAACGCATGAGGTCGAGGTTGAAGTCAGGCTTGAACACCGGGTCGAGGGACTCACCCTCGACCAGCGCGCCTTCATCGCTATAGGCGCACAGCATGCCCGGCGTGCCGGCGATGCGCTCGGCCAGCACCAGCAGCGCCGACTCGCGCAGCGTGTCACCCGCCCGCAGCAGATAGAACCAATGCGCGCCTTCCAGTTGCGGCACCACGGCATTGAGCTGTTGCGACCAGTTCGACTCCAGCGGCAACTGCAGCACTTTATCGTCGGCATCGCAATCGGCGTTGGACAGCACGACCACCGCTTGCGGTGCGTACAGTTGAGTGCCGATGCTGGCTAGCGTGGCTTTTAGGCCGGCGCTGTCAGATTCGGTGTCGATGATGATCGGCACCAGGTTCGGACGCACGGCCCAGCGGCTGATACGTTCCGGCATGTGCCGCGCTTCCGCCGGGTTGAATTTGCGAACCGACAACCACTCGCGGTAGAACTCGGCATAGCTGTCGCTATTGCCGCCCACTCGGCCATTGACCACGGTGTTGCGGTTGCCCAGCACGCGCACCACGCACAACTCTTCCCACTGGCGCGGTTCTTCAGAGGCCTTGCCCAGTTCGACACAGCGCACCCAACCCGATGCAGGTGCTGACTCGCCGCCGCGTGCTGTCAGCATTTGTGCCAGCCATTCCCATTCCTGTACGGCGGCCCGAGTCATTTCCAGGGTTTTGCTCAAGCGCTCCGGGTATTGACGCTCGGTACTCAGCACGGTATTCACCGCCGCCAGGTTTCCGCGACGCAACAGGCACACGAACAAGGCGAAATCGAGCATCGCGACAAAGCCGCTACCCTCCTGAATCAGCGCAGGCAATAGCTCCAGCACATCGGCACGGCGCATCAAAGTCGAGCTGAAGTTGCCGATGAAATTCTTCGGCGTGCCCTCGAAAATCGCCAACATGTCATCGCCTTTTAGCAGCGAATCAAGGGGCGAAAATCGGCAGTTATCGATCCGCGGCGGCAGGATGAAGTTGTTGGCATCGCTCATCATCCGCAGGCCACAAACGAGGGTGACCTCGGGATGGTCGATCAGTACCCGGGCTTGCATCTCGATGCTGGGCGTGAACAGACGGTCGTCGTCGCACAGCACTTTGATGAACTCGCCTCGAGCTTCTTCGACGCAGCGCAACAGGTTCTTTTGCAGGCCAAGGCGCTTGGGGTTACGCAGGTAACGAACGGGGTGTACAGGGTCGGCAAACGACTCGACGATGTCGCGAATCTCGTCGGACGACGAATCGTCACAAATGACGATTTCGACGTTCTCATAGGTTTGAGCGAGCGAACTTTCCAGCGCCTGGCTGAAGAAGCGCGGGTTGAAGGCGGGGATGACGATACTGACTAGAGGATGTTGATTCACGACGAAACTCTCGAGCGGCGAGCCTCTGCCCTTTCAGGCAGAGGCTTCGTAACCGCTTAGGAAAAGACGGTTGAGCAGCTCGACAGACACAGACTCAGACTTTGTTGAACAAGCCCAGTTGAGCAATCTTGCTGAAGGCCAGTTGCGACGCTTGCAACATGGTTTGTTGCAAGGTCAGGCGGGTCATCACTTCGGCCGGATCGGAATCGCGGATCGCCGACTGGGTCTGGGTGTTGGCCAGGACCAGGCTCTGGTTGGTATCGACCTGGGTATCCAGGGCTGAGCCGCGACCGCCCACTGAACTCAGCGCACTGGACAACTGATCGCTGCCGCTCGCCAGGTTGCCGATGCCCGAGTCCAGCGCCGCCTGGAACTTCTGTTGCAGGATCGGGTTGCCATTGATGGGTGTATTCAGCGCGGTTTTCAGCTGGCTCACAGTATCCAGAATGTTCTGGGTTTCGTGGGTATTGACCGCCACGCTGAACTGATCGCCTGCCGCCGGTGTACCGGCCAGGTTGAAACTCACGCCCGAGGCGGTCGCAACGCCGGCCGCTACAGTGCCGGAAGACACTATCTTGCTGTTGGCCGTCAACGGTGCCGCATACAAGTCGAACGCGGTGGCGCTGGTGAATTTCATCACCGCCGAACCGGTCGGAAAACTGGCGTGGTAAGCCACCGGGTTGGTGATGCTGCTGCCAGTCACCTGAGTCGCTGTCGGGTTGCCCGGGCTGCGAGTCGCCGTAAAGGTGTCAGGCTTGGCCGCCAGGGTAAAGCTGTGGCCCGGCAGCACGGCAGCGGCGGTGTCACCGGCCGCCAGATTGATGTTCAGGGTCAGATCGACACCGCGGAACGACACAGTCTGGCCAGCGGCGGTGGCCGGATTGAACGCACCGCCCTGACTGGCTTCGGCGGTCACGTCGTTACCGCCCGAATCGGTGATTTGCAACTGGGTGCCGCTGACGAAGTCGACGGTGTACGGCTCACCCGAACGGAATTTGCTGTTGTAGGTCAGGCTCGACGACACCTGACCATTGGACAGGACGACGCGGCCATCATCCACGACCGGCGCAGTCCGGGTGACCTCGCTGCGGCTGGTGTTGATCGCTTGCTGGAACACCTCCCAACCGGTGCTGTTGGTGGCCATCGACATGTTGTCGCCGATTGCCAGGTCAAGCGTCACCTGGTCACCGTTGTAGCTGTAGGTGCCATCGTCGTTGCGGGTAAACGGCACGGTGTCGCCCTTGGAGCCGGCGAAGATGTATTTGCCGTTCTCGTCCTTGCTGTTCATCAGGCTTTGCAACTGTTCTTCGATCTGCCCCAGCTCCGATGCGTTGGCCCGGCGGTCGGCATCGGTGTAACCGGCGTTGCCGGCGCCGATGGCCAGTTCCTTGGCGCGCTGCAGCACGTTAGTGATGCTGGTCATCACCGCTTCGGTGGCGCCCAGCGTCGCCTTGATGGTGGTGGAGTTGGCTTCGTATTGATCGAGCATCGAAGCCTGTTGACCCAATTGCAGCAAGCGCGAGGCACCGACCGGATCATCGGCAGCGGTATTCACGCGAACGAGGCTGCTGGCCTCTTCGCTGCTTTTGACCACGTTGGCGAAGTTCTTCTGATAGTTGGCGGCAGAGGACTCGTAAAACTGGGCGGTAGAAATGCGCATGGGCTACGACTCCTTAAAGACTGCTGATCAGTGTGTTGAAGATTTCCTGCGCAGCCTTGATGATCTGCGACGAAGCGGTGTAGTACTGCTGATACTTGACCAGGTTGCCGGTTTCCTCATCGAGGTCGACACCCGACAGCGAATCGCGGGCGCTCTTGGCGTTTGCCAGAATCGCTTCGGTGGCAGCGCTGTCGAGCTTGCCCTGGGCGGCCTTGGCGCCTACGCCCTCAACCAGTTTGCCGTAGGCGTCGGTCAGGGAAATGCCTTTACTGGCCGAACCGGTATCCACGGTCTGCTTGGTCTGCAAGCCAGCCAGTATGGTGCCGTTGCGGTTGTCCAGAGTACCTGGCTGGCTGAGCGTCACGTTGATCGCCGTCGAGGTACCCGGCGAGCCCGCGATGGTCATGTCGAACGATACAGTACGCTGCACGACTGGCGGTCCCGGATCATTGATCGCGGCGCCGCCGGCGTCGACCAGAGGAATGGTCAGGCTCAGCGTATTGTTCTGGCCCGGCACGATGGTGCCGCTGCTGAGCGCGTTACCTTGGGCATCGAGCATTTGGTAAGTCTGGGTCGTGCCACCCGCCGTGCCAAACACGATTTTGACCGGAGTCGACGTCTTCAGACCATTCTGGATCGCCGTGGTGGTCGCCGTGTCATAGATATCGAACTGCGTGGTCAGGGTCGGTTGACCGCTGGCCGGAATGGTCAACGTGCCGCTGCCACCCGGCGCAATGGCCGCGCCCAATGGTGCCGCGATGGCCAGACGCTTGGAGTCGGTCATTTCGGTCTTGATGTTGGTCGCCGCGTTGCGGGTCGGGGTGATCTTGAAGGTATCGCCGGCGGCTGCGGTGCCACCGGTGAGCTTCATGGAGAAACCATCGATCACTGGCGGCGGCGTGGTCAGCGTGCTGAACGCGCCCATGGCGGTGCCTTCCGGCAGACGCTGAACGGTGTAGGCAGTCGCGCTGGTGAACGTAACCTTGTAATCGTTGATGGTCAGCTTGCCGCTGTCCTCGATGGTCACATCGAAGTTGCCCGAGCCTGCGCTGTTGCCGACCGTGGCAACGCTGCGCTGAGCCATTTGCGCGGCACTGTTGATGCTGTTGAACAGGTTCGAACCGAAGTCACCGTTCTTGTCGATGCCCTGGGCCTGAATGGTGTTCATCTGATCGGCGACGACCAGCGCCACACGACCCAGCTCGTTCATGGCAGGGTCCAGCACGGTGCTGCGATAGCGTAGCAAGCCGCCCATTTCGCCACCCGTCATCACCGAGGTGATATCGATAGTGCTCGAACCGCGATTGAGCTGAATGGCCGAACGCGACGGGTCGGTTTTACTCGGCACCACTTCCAGCTTGCTGGCGGTGCTGCCCATGACCAGCGGCTGACCACTGCCCAGGTAAATGTCGAGGCTATTGTCACGTTCCATCACTTGCGCACCGGTGAGGGTGGACAACTGGCGTACGGTCTCATTGCGCGCGTCGAGCAGGTCGTTGGGCTGGCCGCCGGCGTTGGAAACTTCGGAGATCTTCTGGTTCAGCTGGGCCACAGTGGTGGCCAGCTTGTTGACCTGATCGGCCATGTCCGCCAGGTTGCCGTTGACGTTGGCGTTCTGCTGCGTCAACTGGCTGGAGATCGAGTTGAACCGGTTGCTCAGGGCCTGCGTATCGCTCAACAGCAGTTGGCGGGAAGCATCGTCGCCCGGCTTGGCGTTGACGTTCTGTACAGAGGCGAAGAACTTGGTCAGGGCGCCATTGAGGCCGGTGCCGCTGTCCGAGAGCAACTTATCGAGCGGGCTGATCTGCCCGGCGTAGGCCGCCGAGTCACTATTGAGCGACGTGGTGGTCTGCAGCTGCGCATCAATGTAGCTGTTGTAGACCCGACGTACATCGGCGAGGGTCGTACCGGTGCCGATAAAGACTTTGCCGAACTGATTCGAGGCCTTGGTGCCTTGCACGGTTTGCTGGCGTGAGTAACCGGCGGTGTCGGCGTTGGCAATGTTATTGCCGGTAGTCATCAGCGAGGATTGGCCAGCGGCCAGACCCGACATCCCGATATTGAGCAAACTCATGGTTCAGACCTTATGCCTTGTGCCTATAGAGGCGTGGTGGAAGCGCCCGCCGCAGCGTAGTTTTGGTAACTCGTCATCTGCTTGGCTATCTGCGAGATCTTGCTTGCGTAATCCGGGTCGGTTGCATACCCGGCTTTTTGCAACTCGCGTACAAACTGTTCTGGGTTATCGGCCGACTTCAGCACATCTTGATAGCGATTATTGCTTTGCAGCAGCGTCACAAGGTCATGGAAGCTGTCTTTGTAAGAGCCGTAGGAACGGAACTCGGCCGTCTCCTTGACCATCTCGCCATTTCTGAATTCGCTGGTGATCGCCCGCGCCGAATCGCCCTTCCAGTTACTGCTGGCCTTGATGCCGAACAGGTTGTGGCTGCTGCTGCCATCCTGGGCGCGCATGACCGATTTGCCCCAACCGGTTTCCAGGGCAGCCTGGGCCACCAGGTAACGCGGATCGACACCGATACGGTCGGCAGCTTCTTTGGCCATCGGCAGCATGGTGTTGACGAATTCGTCGGCGGAACTGAAAGCCTTCTTCGCTGGCGCCAGGGGGATTTGCGCCATGGCACGACCATAAATCTGCAGGCGCCCGCTGGCTTTCGTATCCGTTTGCGCAGCCAGCCAATCGCCGTTGTACAGAGGGCCGGAACCGGTCTTGGTGCTTTGCGGCACCTGGATGTTGTTCTGCGGTGTTGTGGCGGTTGTTGCAGCGGTCGATGCCGACGGCACCAACCCGGCGAGTAAACGATCGGCCAGTTTCGGTGGCAGTGCCAGACGCCGCTGATTGATCAGCGCCATGTCATTGCGATGAGCGCCCTCGCCCGCGCTTGCCGGCGTCTTCACCGAGCGCGAAGCCCACAACGGGCGCTCACCATTGAGACGCGACAGCGGCCCGTTGGTGGCGACCGTACCGGCGGCAATCGGTGTTTCCACGGCGGCTTTCGCGGCAGCTTGCTTGGCGGCAGACGCTGCCGCTGCCTCACCCGGCGCCATCGGTTTGTTCTTCGACATCTGGCGCATCAGCACGTCCGCCAGGCCAATACCGCCGCCTTCGCGGGACATGGAAACGGCCAACTGCTGGTCGTACATTTCCTGGTATTGCTTGGCTGCTGGCGTGTTGAGCGGATTGTCCTGACCCAGCGCTTCGGTGGCCGAGCGCATGGACTTGAGCATTTCACCGAGGAACAGCGATTCGAATTCCTGCGCTACTTTGCGCATGTTCGCATCGCTGTTCTTGTCGCCGACCTTGAGCTGGTTCAGGCGATTCAGGTCCGAGTAGGAACCCGAGTCGCTGCTGCTGACCAGACCGCTTTTGCGCATATCCATGGTCGCCGTCCTCAGATCACGATCAGGTCGGCTTGCAACGCGCCGGCCTGTTTCAGCGCTTCGAGAATCGCCATCAAGTCACCCGGTGCCGCGCCGACCTGGTTCACCGCCCGGACGATTTCGTCGAGGGTGGTGCCCGGGCCGAACTTGAACATCGGCTTGGCTTCTTGCTGAGCGTTGACCCGCGAGCGCGGCACCACCGCCGTCTGCCCGTTGGACAAAGGGCCGGGCTGGCTGACGATCGGGTCTTCGGTGATGGTCACGGTCAGGCTGCCGTGGGTCACGGCGGCCGGGGAAACCTTGACGTTCTGGCCGATCACGATGGTGCCGGTGCGCGAGTTGATGATGACTTTCGCCACCGCCTGACCCGGGTCGACTTCGAGGTTTTCGAGGATCGACAAATAGTCGACCCGCTGGCTCGGATCGAGTGGCGCTGTCACACGGATCGAACCACCGTCGATGGCCTGGGCGACGCCAGGGCCAAGCATGTTGTTGATCTTGTCGACGATGCGCTTGGCGGTGGTGAAGTCCGAACGGTTGAGGTTCAGGGTCAGGCTGTTGCCCTGATTGAAACCGCTTGGCACTGCACGCTCGACCGATGCACCGCCAGGGATGCGACCGGCCGACGGAACGTTGACGGTGATCTTCGAACCGTCACGACCCTCAGCATCAAAACCGCCGACCACCAGGTTGCCCTGAGCGATAGCGTAGACGTTGCCGTCGATACCTTTGAGCGGCGTCAGCAACAAGGTGCCGCCGCGCAGGCTCTTGGAGTTACCGATGGATGCTACGGTGATGTCCACCTGCTGACCCGGCTTGGCGAACGCTGGCAAGTCGGCACTGATCGATACCGCCGCGACGTTCTTCAACTGCACGTTGCCCGAACCTGCCGGCACCTTGATGCCAAACTGCGAAAGCATGTTGTTGAAAGTCTGCAGGGTGAACGGGGTCTGTGTCGTCTGGTCACCAGTACCGTTAAGCCCGACCACCAGGCCGTAGCCGATTAATTGGTTGGAACGCACGCCGGAAATACTGGCGATGTCCTTCAGCCGCTCGGCTTGAGCATCGAAGGCTGCCGTCAGCAACAGGGCGCCCACCATAAGGCTTTTCAGATTCAACGTAGCCACCTAGAAAGGGAACAGCGGGCTGAGGAAGAAACGGTCGAACCAGCCTGGCTGACTCGCATCGGCAAACGCACCGGTGCCCGAATAGGTGATGCGCGCATCGGCGACGCGGGTCGACGGCACGGTGTTGTCGGTGGCGATGTCATCGGCGCGAACAAGGCCGGCAATCCGCACCAGCTCATCACCGGTGTTGAGGGTCAGCCACTTCTCGCCGCGCACGGCGATGATGCCGTTGGGCAACACATCAGCAACGGTCACGGTGATCGAACCGGTCAGGCTGTTGCTCTGGCCGGACTTGCTGTCGCCCTTGGTGGCGCGGTCACCTTCGTAACCGACGTCCAGACTCAGGCTACCGCTGCCCACTGGATCCTTGGTGCTCAGGCCGCCCCCGAAAAACGAGCTCAGGCCGATGTCGGTCTTGCTGTTCTTGTCGATCTGCGAGTTGGCGTTCTTGCTTGCCTGGGTGCGCTCGTTCAGGGTGATGGTGATGATGTCACCGACCCGGAACGCCTTGCGGTCGCTGTACAGGTTCTGTTCGAAACCGGCCTGGTAGATCGAGCCGTTATTGGCCGCAGCCGGCAGCGGCGTGCGCGGCAACACCGGGGCGTAGTAAGGGTCATTGGGCTTGGGCGGTGGCGCGACGCAGCCCGCGAGCACGACGACCCCACTCAGTGCCAGAACAGATACAAAGCGATTCATGACCCTACCTCACGGTGTTGCAGGCGACCTCATGGCCGCCTCATAGACTTGATTACAGATTCTGCGTTACGAACGAGAGCATCTGGTCGGCGGTGGAGATCACCTTGGAGTTCATCTCGTAGGCGCGCTGAGTGGTGATCATGTTGACCATCTCTTCAACGGTGCTGACGTTGGACGTTTCCAGGGTGTTCTGCAGCGTGGTGCCGAAACCGGCGAGGCCCGGGGTGCCGACTTGCGGCGCGCCACTGGCAGCGGTTTCCAGGAACAGGTTGTTACCCACCGCTTGCAGACCGGCCGGGTTGATGAAGTCGGCGGTTTGCAGGTTGCCGATCACCTGGGAGGCCGGGTTGCCGGCAACAGTGACGGACACGGTGCCGTCACGGCCGACGGTGAAGGTCTGGGCATCGTTCGGAATGACAATGGCCGGTTCCAGGGCGAAGCCGCTGGCGTTGACGATCTGACCGTTGGAATCCAGGTGGAACGTACCGTCACGGGTGTAGGACGTGGTGCCGTCCGGCTGCAGAATCTGGAAGAAACCGCGACCGTCGATGGCCATGTCCAACGGCTGCTCGGTGGTTTGCAAGCTACCGGCGGTGAAGTTTTTCTGGGTGCCGACGATGCGCACACCAGTACCCACCTGCAGACCCGACGGCAATTCGCTGTCCTGGGTCGACTGGGCGCCTGGCTGGCGTTTGATCTGATACAGCAAGTCCTGGAACTCGGCGCGGTCACGTTTGAAACCCGTGGTCGATACGTTCGCCAGGTTGTTGGAAATGGTGGTGAGGTTGGTGTCCTGGGCGGACAGACCTGTTTTGGCAACCCATAGAGCCGGAAGCATTCGATTCTCCTCGTGCGCCTGTTTTACGGCGCGACGTTCTGATAATTAGCTGATCTGCAAGACCCGAGCCATGGCCTGGTCATCGTCTTTGGCGGTGTTCATCATCTTGATGTGCAGCTCGAACTGCTTGGCCAGCGCCAGCACCGAGGTCATTTCTTCCACGGCATTGACGTTGCTCGACTCAAGGAACCCGGACACCAGTTTGACGTTGGCATCGGCCTGCGCCGGCTTGCCGTCCTTGGTGTGGATCGAACCGTCCAGGCCTTTGGTCATGTTCTTGAAGTCCGGGTTGACCAGTTTGATCCGGTCGACTTCGGCCATCACCCGCGGGCCTTCGCCCATCGCACGGATGCTGATGGTGCCGTCTTCGCCAACTTCGATTTGCTGCTCGGGCGGCACGGCAATCGGTCCACCATTGCCTACCACCGGCATACCGTTGCCGGCACGCAGCACGCCCAGAGCGTCAACGTTCAGGCTGCCGGTGCGCACGTAGCTTTCACCGCCATCGGGGTTCTGCACGGCGATCCAGCCATTGCCCTGCACCGCGACATCGAGGTCGCGACCGGTTTGCACCAGCGCACCCGGGGAGAAATCCGTGGCCGGACGCTCGGTCATGGCAAACGCACGCGCCGGAAAGCTGTCACCAAACACCGGCATCGAACGGGCCTGTTCCAGGTCCTTCTGAAAACCGTTGGTAGAGATGTTCGCCAGGTTGTTGGCATGAGCCTTCTGCGCCAGTGCATTCTGGCTGGCGCCGGTCATTGCCACATAAAGGTACTTGTCCACACTCTTTCCTCTGCATGCCGGACGTTTGCCGCCCACCGCTGTACTGCTGAGCCATAAGCAATTTGCAGACCAACTTTTTTCTGGCGGCGCAGGGCCCGGCAAACAAAGGACTTGAGGGATTCAGAGGGGATTGGGGGAATGTGTCGGAGACGAAAAACCGGCGGTGTTATGCCGGTAGGTGGCAAGGATCAGCCTGGACACTGATCGTTCCCACGCTCCGCGTGGGAACGATCATGCGCTGCCGGGTTCTTTACCGACTTCGTACTCACGCAATTTATTGGCAATGGTCGTATGCGAAACCCCCAGCCGCTTGCCCAGCTGCCGACTGCTCGGATGCTCGGAATACAAACGCTCCAGCACCGCCTTTTCAAAGCGCCCGACAATCTCGTCCAAGCCACCCTCAAGGGAAAAATCGCCAAGCGGCTGACGCACGCCGTAGTCCGGCAGACGAATATGCTCGGCTTTAACGGTGCCGCCGTCGCACAGGGAAACCGCCTGGAACAGTACGTTTTCCAACTGCCGCACGTTGCCCGGCCAGTGATAGTGACTGAGCCGTTCCATCGCCGCCGGCGCCAGTTTCGGCAACGAGCAACCGATCTGTCGACTGGCCTGATCGAGGAAGTGCTCCACCAGCGGCGCCAATCCGTCGAGGCATTCGCGCAGCGGTGGGATGTGCAGCGAGAGCACGTTCAAGCGATGGTACAAATCCTGACGAAACTCACCGCGAGCGCACAGCTCGGACAAGTCCACTTGCGTTGCGCAGATCACCCGCACATCCAGATAGACCTCTTCATCACTGCCGACACGACGGAAGCAACCGTCCTGCAGAAAGCGCAGCAACTTCACCTGCAAACGCGGGCTCATTTCGCCGACGCCGTCGAGAAACAGCGTACCGCCCGCCGTCAATTCCAACAGCCCAAGCTTGCCTTCGGCCCGCGCTCCTTCGAAGGCACCGGGGCCGTAGCCGAACAGTTCGGTCTCGGCCATGGACTCCGGCAGACCGGCGCAGTTGAGCGCCATCAACGGTGACTGCCCACGCGGGCTCGCCAAGTGACAGGCCCGCGCCAACAATTCTTTGCCGGTGCCGGTTTCGCCTTCTATCAATAGCGGCGCATCCAGTGGCGCCATGCGCCGCGCCTCGCGCACCACTGCCGCCATTACTTTCGAGCTCTGGAAAATGCTGTCGAAGCCGCGCAACTCCTGCTTGCGCACGTTATAAATACGTTCGCCCACCCGATCCGCCCGGTGCAGCGTCAACACCGCACCGGCCATGGCCTCGCTTTCGTCATGCTCCGATTGCAGCGGCGCGATGTCGGCGAGAAACACATCGCCCTTAACCTTCACCCGCAGGCCGTTGATCCGCGACTTGTTGGCGCGCACCAGCTCCGGCAAATCGAAATCTTCGGCGTACCGCGACAGTGGAATCCCGGGAACTTCGTCCACCCGCACCCCGAGCAACTGCGCCGCCGCACGGTTGGCCGCGACGATGGAGCCACCCATGTCGATCGACAGCACCGGAAATTCCAACGCACCAAGCAAGGCATTGAGCTCCATATGCCGACGCTCGCTGGGCATCAGCCCTACGCGCTTGACGCCGAATACCCCGCCAATCGCCTCGAACTTCGGACGCAACGCCTGGAACTGAATGTTGATCAGGTTCGGGCAGTGCAGATAGATCGCATTGCCGTGTTCACCGCCCACTTCGCCGCGTGCGACGTTGATCCCGTACTCGACCAGCAGGTTGAGGATGTCACGCAGGATACCAATGCGGTTCTGGCAGTGAACTTTGATACGCATATAAAGGCCCGTAACAGCGGTGATCGAGGCCCGGCGCAAGAAAATTTCTGCGGGGGCACCAAGTTAGTCGTCAAGATTATGTGACACCGGCGAGCCTTTTCAAACCCGCAAATATCAATACTTGCGCCATAGCGATCGATCCGTAACGAATACTTTACGAAAAGCGCAGATTTTTCCTACTCTCACCGCGGATCACCTGCTGCAACACCGCACGCCTTGGGGTATTTCTAGGTCCATAGCTGTACACACAACAAGAACGAATCCCCTAGCAGGAGAGCAGCATGAAGCAGACGCAATACGTGGCTCGTGAGCCCGATGCGCAAGGTTTTATCGACTACCCCGCCGAAGAACACGCGGTGTGGAACACGCTGATCACTCGCCAACTGAAAGTGGTCGAGGGCCGTGCGTGCCAGGAATACCTGGACGGTATCGAAAAACTCGGTCTGCCCCACGACCGCATTCCGCAACTCGGTGAAATCAACAAGGTCCTCGGTGAAACCACCGGCTGGCAGGTTGCCCGAGTCCCCGCACTGATTCCCTTCCAGACCTTTTTCGAATTGCTGGCGAACAAGCAGTTTCCGGTAGCGACGTTTATTCGTACCCGCGAAGAGCTGGATTACCTGCAAGAACCGGACATTTTCCACGAGATCTTTGGCCACTGTCCGCTGCTGACCAATCCCTGGTTCGCCGAATTCACCCACACCTACGGCAAACTTGGCCTACAGGCTTCCAAGGAAGAACGCGTGTACCTGGCGCGCCTGTACTGGATGACCATCGAATTCGGTCTGGTCGACACGCCACAAGGCCTGCGCATCTACGGTGGCGGCATTCTGTCCTCGCCAAAAGAAACCGTTTACTGCCTGTCGGACACGCCTGAGCATCAGGCCTTCGATCCGCTGGAATGCATGCGCACGCCATACCGCATCGACATCCTGCAACCGCTGTACTTTGTCCTGCCGAACCTCAAGCGCCTGTTCGATCTGGCCCACGAAGACATCATGGGTATGGTCAAGCAAGGTATGCAGTTGGGGTTGCGCGCACCGAAATTTCCGCCAAAGGCTGCGTGATCCGCAGCTTTTAGAATCAAGTGAGTCTGTCAGGAACCACCGCTTTGGTTTAGCGTGGTGACACTGACGGCCGATTTCCAATAATTCGATTTCAGGAACCCATCATGTCCACATTAAACCAAGCCCATTGTGAAGCCTGCCGCGCCGACGCCCCTCAAGTCAGCGACGAAGAATTGCCGATCCTGATCAAGCAAATCCCTGACTGGAACATCGAAGTCCGCGACAGCGTGATGCAGCTGGAAAAAATTTTCCTGTTCAAGAACTTCAAACACGCGCTGGCGTTCACCAACGCCGTCGGTGAAATCTCCGAGGCCGAAGGTCACCACCCAGGCCTGCTGACCGAGTGGGGCAAAGTCACCGTGACCTGGTGGAGCCACTCCATCAAAGGCCTGCACCGCAACGACTTCATCATGGCCGCGCGCACTGACGAAGTGGCCAAAGACGCCGAGGGCCGTAAATAATGCATTTCGACGCCATCGGTCGAGTACCTGGCGACCCGATTCTCGGCCTGATGGAGGCCTATGCGCTGGACCCTAACCCGCGCAAATTCGACCTCGGCGTGGGTGTCTATAAAGACGCCCAGGGCCTGACGCCAATCCCCGAGGCGGTGAAGCTCGCCGAGCAGCACTTGGTGGAGCGTCAATCCACCAAGACCTACATCGGCGGCCACGGCAATGTAGCGTTCGGCAAGGTCATCAACGAGTTGGTGCTTGGCGCTGACTCGGCGCTGATCGCCGAACAACGGGCCGGCGCCACTCAAACGCCGGGCGGTACTGGTGCGCTGCGTTTGAGCGCTGACTTCATCGCCCAATGCCTGCCGGGCCGTGGCGTGTGGTTGAGCAACCCGACCTGGCCGATCCACGAAACCATTTTCGCGGCGGCCGGGGTCAAGGTCAGTCACTACCCGTACGTGGGCAGCGACAATCGCCTCGATGTGGAAGCGATGCTGGCGGTGCTCAATGAAGCCCCCAAGGGCGATGTGGTGCTGTTGCATGCCTGCTGCCACAACCCGACCGGTTTCGATCTGTCCCATGACGATTGGCGTCGAGTGCTGGACGTGGTGCGCAGTCGCGATTTGCTGCCACTGATCGACTTCGCTTATCAGGGTTTCGGTGACGGCCTGGAGCAAGATGCCTGGTCGACCCGGTTGTTCGCCGCCGAGTTGCCGGAAGTACTGATCACCAGTTCCTGCTCGAAGAACTTCGGCCTGTACCGCGACCGTACTGGCGCACTGATTGTCTGCGCGAAAAACGCCGACAAGCTGGTGGACATCCGCAGCCAACTGGCCAACATCGCCCGCAACCTGTGGTCGACGCCACCGGATCATGGCGCCGCCGTGGTTGCGACCATCCTCGGCGATCCAGAGCTGAAAAGCCGCTGGGCCGACGAAGTGGAAGCCATGCGTTTGCGTATCGCCCAGTTGCGCAGCGGTCTGGTCGAAGCGCTTGAACCCCATGGCTTGCGTGAGCAATTTGCGCACATTGGTGTGCAACGCGGGATGTTTTCCTACACCGGTTTGTCGCCGGAACAGGTCAAGCAACTGCGTGAGCATCACAGCGTGTACATGGTCAGCTCAGGCCGGGCGAACGTGGCAGGGATTGATGCGACGCGTCTGGACTTGCTTGCCGAAGCAATCGCCGAAGTCTGCAAATAAATCAGACACTGCACATCCCCTGTGGGAGCGGGCTTGCTCGCGAAAGCGGTGTGTCAGGCAACGATGATGTTGACTGACACTCCGTCTTCGCGAGCAAGCCCGCTCCCACATTTGCATGGTGTCGCCCTCTCTTGCTGACCTGTCTAGACAATCCCATCCGTCGCAACAATTGGATATAAAAGTCTATTTGTCATTTCTCCTGCTGTATCCTGCGCAGGCTTTTTTAAAAGCGCGGATCTACCAGATCTATCAACAGACTTAGCGAGGAGCGCGACATGCACGAGATCCCTAATCTCCCCTTCCCAAGCCTGCACGAAACTGAGCAGACAACCACGCAACAAGCCGGTGCCCAACAGCCCGAGACGAAAGAAGCACCTGAACGCCGCCAGGCCGACAGCGAAGACTGATACCTGCACGACCAGACCGTGTGGAAAGCGCTAATATGCGCTTTCCACACCGCCTGAACCTTGAGCTTTCCCATGACCGACGAATTCAGCGCAACCCAGGCCAGCGTCCTGATCGGCACCGCCGAGAAGATGATCGAGATCTGGAACCGCCTTTCCCCCGAGAAACAAGCCGCCCTGCTGGCCCGCTTCGGCAGCGAAGAAAACGCCCTCGCCGCCCTGGTCACGACGCAACTGGTTGCCCCCGCAAAATCCTGATTATCCCTATCCGGCAAATAGTTTTACTTTTTCACGCCCCGCGACCGTCCGCGCCGCTATCATAAGCAGCCTATCTATCCAGCTGCCCCGTGGACCTTTTACCCATGTCAGAAACCCAGCGCCCCATGGCGGTCACGCTGCAAGTCGTTTCCATCGTTCTGTTCACGTTCATCGGTTACCTGAATATCGGCATTCCCCTGGCCGTATTGCCGGGCTACGTCCATAGCGACCTCGGTTTCGGTGCCGTGATCGCCGGGCTGGTGATCAGCGTGCAATACCTGGCCACCCTGCTCAGCCGCCCTTACGCCGGGCGCATCATCGATAACAAGGGCAGCAAACTGGCAGTGATGTACGGCCTCGCCGGTTGCGGCTTGAGCGGTGTATTCATGTTGATTTCGGCCTGGACGCAAAGCGTGCCGATGTTGAGCCTGATCAGCCTGTTGATCGGCCGACTGGTGCTCGGCAGCGCGGAAAGCCTGGTCGGTTCCGGGTCGATCGGCTGGGGCATCGGCCGGGTCGGCGCGGCAAACACTGCCAAGGTCATCTCCTGGAACGGCATCGCCAGTTATGGCGCACTGGCGGTCGGCGCGCCGCTGGGGGTGCTGCTGGTGAGTCAGTTGGGTTTGTGGAGCATGGGCGTGAGCATCGTGCTGCTGGCCGTTCTGGGCCTGGCACTGGCCTGGCCAAAAACCGCTGCACCGATCGTTGTCGGCGAACGCCTGCCGTTCATGCACGTGCTGGGGCGGGTGTTTCCTCACGGTTGCGGTCTGGCTTTGGGCTCCATCGGCTTTGGCACCATCGCCACATTCATCACCCTGTATTACGCCACTCAGCAGTGGTCCAACGCGGTGTTGTGCCTGAGCCTGTTCGGTGCCAGTTTCATCGGTGCGCGATTGCTGTTCGGTAACCTGATCAACCGCCTCGGCGGCTTTCGCGTGGCGATTGCCTGCCTGTCAGTGGAAACCCTGGGACTGTTGTTGCTGTGGCTGGCACCCGATGCCCATTGGGCACTGGCCGGCGCGGCGCTGAGCGGTTTCGGCTTTTCGCTGGTGTTCCCGGCGTTGGGCGTGGAAGCGGTCAACCTGGTGCCCGCTTCCAGCCGTGGCGCGGCGGTTGGGGCGTATTCACTGTTTATCGATTTGTCGCTGGGGATCACCGGACCGCTGGCGGGTGCGATTGCGGCTGGATTTGGCTTCGCCTCGATCTTCCTGTTTGCCGCCCTCGCCGCTTTGAGCGGATTGATGCTGAGCGTTTATCTGTACCGGCAGGCGCCCAAGTATCGCGAAGAAAGAGAAGCGCGTTAGAAATCGACCTTGCCGCGTCCAGCCTTGATGCTGCCGCGCTTGGTCTTGGATTCGAGCCGACGCTTCTTCGAACCAAGGGTCGGCTTGGTCGGGCGGCGTTTCTTTTCCACTTTGGTGGCGCTGAGGATCAGCTCGGTCAGCCGCTCCAGCGCATCGGCGCGATTGGCTTCCTGCGTGCGGTATTGCTGGGCCTTGATGATCAACACGCCTTCGCTGGTGATGCGACTGTCGCGCAGCGCCAGCAGCCGTTCCTTGTAGAACTCGGGCAAGGACGAGGCCGGAATGTCGAAGCGCAGGTGCACGGCACTGGAAACCTTATTGACGTTCTGCCCACCGGCGCCTTGCGCACGAATGGCCGTCAACTCGATCTCGGCATCCGGCAGATGCACGTTGTTGGAAATCACCAGCATGGAAAAAAATCCGTATTCAGAACAAGAAGGATACCGCGAATAGACAGAAGGAATGCGGCCCCTGTGGGAGCGTGGCTTGCCCGCGATTCAGGCGCCGCGGTTCATCAGGCATACCGCGTTATCGTTCATCGCGGCAAGCCACGCTCCCACAGGATTTTGTAGGGAACCCATAAATGACAAACCCGGCACATGGCCGGGTTTGTTGTTTCTGCGCTTTGCACTTACTTGGCAGCGGAACCCGCAGCCTGCAACGCATGTTGCGCACTGCGCTTGTTCTTGATGCCGTAGCAGACCCACATGAACGCGACCCACACCGGAATCGCATACACGGAGATCTGGATACCCGGGATCAGCAGCATCACGCCAAGGATGAACACCACGAACGCCAGGCAAACATAGTTGCCGTACGGGTACCACAGAGCCTTGAACAACGGCGTCTGTTTGGTCTTGTTCATGTGCTGGCGGAACTTGAAGTGCGAGAAGCTGATCATCGCCCAGTTGATCACCAGGGTGGCCACCACCAACGACATCAACAGTTCCAGTGCATGTTGCGGAACCAGATAGTTCAGCAGCACCGCGACCAGGGTCACGGCAGCTGACGCCAGGATCGAACGCACTGGCACGCCACGCTTGTCGATCTTCGACAAGGCTTTCGGCGCATCACCCTGCTCGGCCATGCCCAGCAGCATGCGGCTGTTGCAATAGGTGCCGCTGTTGTACACCGACAGCGCCGCGGTCAGAACCACGAAGTTGAGAATGTGCGCGGCGGTGTTGCTGCCGAGCATCGAGAACACTTGCACGAACGGGCTGCCGCTGTAGGCATCGCCGGACGCGTTCAGCGTCGTCAGCAAGCTGTCCCAAGGGGTCAGCGACAGCAGGACCACCAGCGCACCGATGTAGAAAATCAGGATCCGGTAGATCACCTGATTGATCGCTTTCGGGATCACGGTTTTCGGCTTGTCGGCTTCAGCAGCGGTGAAACCGAGCATTTCCAGGCCACCGAAGGAGAACATGATGATCGCCATGGCCATCACCAGACCACTGACGCCGTTCGGGAAGAAGCCGCCGTGTTCCCACAGGTTGGTCACCGAGGCTTGCGGGCCACCGTCGCCACTGACCAGCAGGTAGCTGCCCAAGGCAATCATGCCGACGATCGCCACAACCTTGATGATCGCAAACCAGAACTCGGCCTCGCCAAAGACTTTGACATTGGCCAGGTTGATCAGGTTGATCAATACGAAGAACCCGGCTGCCGAGACCCAGGTCGGGATATCCGGCGCCCAGTAGTGGATGTATTTACCAACCGCGGTCAGCTCGGACATGCCCACCAGGATGTATAGAATCCAGCAGTTCCAGCCCGACAGGAAGCCGGCGAAACCGCCCCAGTATTTGTGGGCGAAGTGACTGAAGGAACCGGCGACCGGCTCTTCGACGATCATTTCGCCGAGTTGGCGCATGATCATGAAAGCGATGAAGCCGCAGATGGCGTAGCCGAGGATCATCGACGGGCCGGCGGATTTGAGCACGCCGGCCGAGCCGAGGAACAACCCGGTGCCGATCGCGCCACCGAGGGCGATCAGTTGAATATGGCGATTTTTCAGGCCGCGTTTCAGCTCGCCTGAATGCGAGTTTTGTCCACTCATGAAAAAGGTCTCACGCAAGGTTTGATGATGTTCGGTAGACGTTGCTGCTTAGTTGCGATTTCAAGCAGCGCCGATCAAACCCCAGCGCAGGCACCAGGAGTTCAGCGTTTTTACGACAGTCATGCGTCACCTGTTTGTTTTTATCTGTGACGAAATCGAACCCGACACGCTCGTGACGCGGCGGAGTGAACAAGGCGGGTAGCCTTGAAGTTTGCGCTGTTGCGCAGAGGGTCACAGTTAAAACGCGGCGCATTGTACACCTGTAACCCCCTGCTGCCAGACACCGCTGGATCAGCGCGTCGGTTGCCGGGATTGCCTGTGTCCGCCTCGAGGGTCTCGGGCGACTGCAAAAATTGAGTCAGACCTTTGCAGGTCATCGATAAGGGCAGCGGAAAAATCGCCCTTTGGGGAGAGATGGAGATGAGTCACGGCGTTCATTGCGCCTCCTTCTTGTTATGCACCTGCACGACAGGCATGGGGCGCATCTCACCCTTGATACGTTGTCGAAACAAGCGTGCCAGAGCCCTTGAAGGCTACAAACCCGGCGGTTGGCGGAAGGTTTTCCTTACAGACCTTTCCTTCGCGGCATTCCACGGGGTTTAAGAGCGCTTTGCGTAAGGTTTTATTGACAAGGTGTAACGTAAATTTTCCAAATCAGATCCGGAAGCCCACTGACTGTAAATTGACGATAGGAAGCTTCCTAAGTAAATGCCTTGCTTAGTTTTCTGTTTTTTATTAAGAAAATGAGCTTTCGAAAAATGGAATAAATAGTTCAAATGAAAATTGTTTAACTATTTTTTTGCATTTTAAAAACCTGTGAACTAGGTTTTCAGCGACTTGCCGAGCCGTATCGACCGGCACGTTGACGCGCTCTTCAACGAGTGAAAAGCACGCCACTGCTCTTATCAAAAGTGTTCTTACCGAAGAAATCATCTAGGAGATTCACCATGCAAGCACTGGACAAAGACTTGGACACTGAACTGCAACTGGACGATTGGTTTGAAGCACCGACCCATGATGCCGCCGTCGAAATGATGCAAGCCGACGCGGTTGTTCCGTTCGGCACGGCGATGTGGCCTCTGTAAGACATCCCGGCAGGCATCATCCGGCCGGTCGTGCCTGCCACATTCTCGGTTTGTCAGGGAGGACTACATGGATAAGCAACGCGCCATCTCGCATTTCCTTTACTACCTCGAACATCACCCTGCCGTTGCCGGTATCAACCCGGCGAAGGTCTTGCTCGGCCATACCGCTGATTACGAGGCACTGACCGGCGCCATTGCCGAACAGGCCGGTAACAGCCCACGGTTCAGCTTCAGCGCAATGCGTCTGGACCTCGAACCCACCGAATTACTGACCCAGGCGATTACCGACAGCGATCTGTACATTTTCTTCTACGACTCTTCCACCCTGCCCAACCCGCGTCCCGACGGCCCGGAGTTTGTCCGCGCGCTGCAAGGCGTGATGGCGCAGAACTGGAAGAAGTCATTGCTGTTCAAGGATTACGGCGATTACTTCTACGACACCTTCAGTGTCACCCCGCAGCGAATTGCCGGGTTGAACAGCCACTTGATCCAGCGCATGTCCCACGCCACCACCCTGAGTTTCAAAGATGACCATGGGTCGTGGTTCGAAACACCGTTGAGCAGTATCAAGAAGTGGACCGACATCAACGGTATCGGCAACTTCGACCTGGCGCCCGGCGAGATCGCCACTCATAGCGAGGCCATTAATGGCCGGGTGAAGTTTATGGGGACTTTCCTCAGTACGATTCCCTTTGCCCGCAAATACGGCGTATTGGCGTCACCGCTGGAGTTGTGGATCGAGAACTCCACCATCAGCAAAATCGCCACCGACGTGCCGGGGCTGGAACATGACTTCAACAAGTACCTGGACGCCAATCCGTCCAATCGGCGAATCGAGGAGTTGGGGATCGGCACCAACGAAGGCGTGAAAGATTTGTATGCGCGCAATGCCGGATTCGAGGAGCGCCATTGCGGCTTGCACCTTGGCTTGGGCGGAGGTGCCAAAGGTAGCCATCATTTGGACCTGATCTTCTCCAGTGGCGTGTTGGCGCTGGATGATGATCCGCTGTTTGATGGGCGGTTTGTCTTCTAGCTGATCATTCCCACGCGGAGCGTGGGAACGATCAATCAGACAAAAAAAACGCCATCCCGAAGGATGGCGTTTTTCATGCAGCGCTTACCGATTACTCAGGCTTGCGACGACCGAAGCCCGGACGCTGGCCGGAGCCGGCTGGCGCGCCGCGGCGCTTACCTGATGGCGCGTCACGGTCGACCAGTACGATGCCTGGGCGTTTCTTCGGCGCCGGCTTGGCCGGGCGCTTGGTATCGGCCGGGCGGTCTGCCACGGGCGTACCACGACCGGCAGGCGCGCCGCGATCGCTACGACCACCGGACGGAGCGCCACGGCCTTCGCCACGCTCAGTGCGACCGTTGGCCGGACGCGGCGTACGTGGGCCGCGTTCGCCGTCCTGACGTGGCGCTGGCTTGCGGGCCGGACGTTCGCCTTCGATCTGTGGCTCGCGGGATTCGCGCGGAGCAACAGCTGCCTGGCCACCGGCTGCTGGACGCAACGTACGCACGCGCTCGGTCTTGCCCATCGGACGCGACGATTTACGCTGCATGCGATCGAGCTTGTCTTTGCTCTTGGCGTTCATTTGCGGCATCGCCACCGGCGTCAGGCCGACCTCGGCACTCAGAACGTCGACTTCGTACTGGCTCATTTCGCGCCAGCGGCCCATCGGCAGATCGGAATTGAGGAACACCGGACCGAAACGCACGCGCTTCAGACGGCTGACCACCAGACCCTGGGATTCCCACAGACGACGGACTTCGCGGTTACGACCTTCCATCACCACGCAGTGGTACCAGTGGTTGAAACCTTCGCCACCCGGAGCCTGTTTGATGTCGGTGAACTTGGCCGGGCCGTCTTCGAGCACCACACCTGCTTTCAGGCGTTCAATCATCTCGTCGTCGACTTCGCCACGTACACGTACCGCGTATTCACGGTCCATTTCGTAGGATGGGTGCATCAGGCGGTTGGCCAATTCACCGTCGGTGGTGAACATCAGCAAACCGGTGGTGTTGATGTCCAGACGACCGATGTTGATCCAGCGACCTTCTTTCGGGCGCGGCATCTTGTCGAACACGGTCGGACGACCTTCAGGGTCGTTACGGGTGCAGATTTCACCGTCGGGTTTGTTGTACATGATCACGCGGCGTACCGACTCGGCGGCTTCTTCGCGCTTGATCACCCGGCCATCGATGGTGATGGCGTCATGCAGGTCGACGCGCTGGCCGAGGGTGGCATCTTTGCCATTGACCTTGATGCGGCCGTGGCTGATCCAGGCTTCCACGTCACGGCGCGAGCCGACGCCGATACGGGCGAGGACTTTCTGCAGCTTTTCGCCTGCTGGGCCGATTTCCTGGTCGTCTTTCTGGTCGTTGATACTCATCTGGGCACCTCCCGGTGTGGTCTGTTCAGGATGCTCTGGATTGAGGGTCCTGAAGAGTTATAAATCTATACTTTGGCGAAGGGATCGCCGAAGGGTCGCGAATCATACGCTCATGGAGACGTTCGCGCATCAGAGACTAGCTGATCGACAGAAGGTTATTTGTTTTTCCGCCGACCGGTGGCACTAATTTCGAATTCAATAGAGAACCCATGTGGGAGCGGGCTTGCTCGCGAAGGCGTGGTGTCAGGCAACATCAATGTTGAATGTGCCGCCCCCTTCGCGAGCAAGCCCGCTCCCACATGGGATTTGGGTCAATCTTCGAACTGGCGACGCTCGGCCTCGATTGCTTCTGCCAGCGCCTTGGCTTCGGCTTCTTCGTCGGTCAGCTCGGGCTCGGGTTTTGGCTGTTCAAGAGCAGCGACGGCGGCCAGGAGCTTTTCGCGAGCTTCGGCAACGCCAAGAATGTCATCTTCCTGTTCTGGTTCGTCTTCAGCTTCGGCTTCTGGTTCGACTTCAGCTCCAGCTTTAGCCTCGACCTGAGGTTCAACTTCGATTTCAGGCTCGGGTTCTGCCAACTCCCCTTCGGTCTCGCTCACCGCCCCATTCCGCAGCAAATCGTCGAAGTCGGTCTTGAGCCCCTCTTCCATGGTGTCCAGTTCCAGCAACAGCGTGTGGAAACTGGTTTCTTCCTTCGGCTCCTCCGGTTCGCCGCTGGCATCGGCCAGTTCCTGCAAGCCTTGCGGAACCGGAGCGTCGTCGAAATCGAGGACAGGATCAGGCTCCAACTCACGCAGTTCGGCGAGTGGCGGCAAATCGTCGAGGTTCTTCAGGTTGAAGTGATCGAGAAACGCCTTGGTGGTGGCGAACATTGCCGGTTTGCCGGGCACATCGCGGTAACCGACGATGCGGATCCACTCACGTTCCAGCAGGGTTTTCACGATGTGGCTGTTGACTGCCACGCCGCGCACGTCTTCGATCTCGCCCCGGGTGATCGGCTGGCGATAGGCGATCAGGGCCATGGTTTCGAGCATGGCGCGGGAATAGCGTTGCGGCCGCTCTTCCCACAAACGTCCGACCCACGGCGCGAACTTTTCGCGGATCTGCAGGCGATACCCGGAGGCGACTTCCTTCAACTCGAAAGCACGGCCGTCGCAGGACTTGGCCAGAATTGTCAGCGCTTTCTTGAAAACAGGGGGCTCGGGCCGCTCGCCTTCTTCGAAGAGTTCGAACAGGCGTTCAAGCGATTGCGGTTTTCCCGAGGCCAACAGAAAGGCTTCAAGCAGTGGCGCCAGCTCGCGGGGTTCAGTCAGGTTCATGATTCAACTCGTTATTCGGCTCGGGCCCGGACATGGATCGCGGTGAATGGCTCATTCTGCACCAGCTCGACCAAGGATTCCTTGACCAGTTCGAGGATCGCCATAAAGGTCACCACCACCCCCAGGCGCCCTTCTTCAGCGGTGAACAGCTCGACAAACGGCACAAAACCGCCGCCCTTGAGCCGTTCCAGCACATCGCTCATACGCTCGCGGGTGGACAGCGCTTCACGGCTGACCTGGTGGCTTTCGAACATGTCGCCACGGCGCAAGACTTCGGCCATGGACATCAGCAACTCTCCCAGGCTCACATCCGGCAACAGTTTGCGTGCCCGGGCTTCCGGGGCATCGAGCTTAGGCACCACCACGTCGCGCCCGACGCGGCTCAGGCCATCGATGCCTTCGGCGGCAGCCTTGAAGCGCTCGTACTCCTGCAAGCGACGAATCAGTTCGGCGCGAGGGTCGTCCTCTTCGTCTTCAATCGTTTCGGCACGGGGCAACAGCATCCGCGACTTGATCTCGGCCAGCATCGCGGCCATCACCAGGTACTCGGCGGCCAGCTCCAGGCGCACCGACTGCATCAACTCGACATAGCCCATGTACTGACGGGTGATTTCCGCCACCGGGATGTCGAGGATGTTGATGTTCTGTTTGCGGATCAGGTACAGCAGCAAGTCGAGCGGGCCTTCGAAGGCCTCAAGAAAGACCTCGAGCGCATCCGGCGGGATGTACAGGTCCAGCGGCATTTCCATGACCGCCTGGCCATAGACCATGGCGAAAGGCAGTTCTTGCTGAGCGCCGGCCTGGCTGTCGACGGGTTCTACTGCTGACATCTAGGCCTCGACCATGAAAGGCGCAGGGTCGCCGCAACCGACGCGAATGACTTCCGGTTCGCCGTCGGCGAGGCTGATCACGGTGGACGCCTTGATCCCGCCAAAACCGCCGTCGATGATCAGATCGACCTGATGCTCGAGCAACTGGCGCATTTCGTAAGGATCGCTCAACGGATCGGTGTCGCCGGGCATGATCAGGGTCACGCTCATCAGTGGCTCGCCGAGTTCTTCCAGCAATGCCAAGGCAATCGGATGGCTTGGCACACGCAGGCCGATGGTGCGTTTTTTAGGGTGCAGCAACAGCCGCGGGACTTCGCGGGTGGCGTTGAGAATGAAGGTGTAAGGGCCAGGCAAGTGAGCCTTGAGCACCCGGAAAGTGCCGGTGTCGATCTTGGCAAACAGCCCCAACTGCGACAGGTCGCTGCAAATCAGCGCGAAGTTGTGCTTCTCATCCAGCTGACGCAGCCGGCGCACGCGCTCCACGGCGTTCTTGTCGCCGATCTGGCAACCAATGGCGTAGGAAGAGTCTGTGGGATAAATCACCACCCCGCCCTTGCGGATGATCTCGACAGCCTGTTTGATCAGGCGCGGTTGCGGGTTTTCCGGATGAATCTGGAAAAATTGACTCACATTTTCTACCTGTTCAGACGACGGCAATAATTGGGTCATGTTTGAATCGACACCACAGTGGTGGCAGATCCTCCGGGAGCGGGCGGTATTCACCGATCTCGGACCAGCCTCCAGGGCCATGAAAATCACTGCCGGCGCTGACCAGCAGACCAAACTCGCGGGCTAGAATCGCCAAACTGCCCACCTGTTCGGCAGGCTGATGGCCATTGACCACTTCTATCGCGTGGCCCCCTGCTTGAATATAGTCGGCAATCAGGCGGCGACGTTTGCTGCGAGTGAAATCGTAGTGCCAGGGATGCGCCAGGCTGACCCAGGCACCTGCGGCGCGCAGGGTTTCGACGGTGTCTTCCAGGGTCGGCCAGTGTTGTTTGACGTCTCCCAGTTTGCCGGCGCCCAGCCATTTGCGGAACGCTTCGGCGCGATCCTTGACGAAACCTTCGCGCACCATCCAGTCGGCGAAGTGCGGACGGGCCGGCGCATTACCGCTGTCGCCAAGCTCCTGTTGAATGGCCCGGGCGCCATCAAGCGCCCCCGGCATGCCTTTCAGCGCCAACTTGCGGCTTATTTCTTCGGACCGTAGCCAGCGGCCATCGTGCAATTTGGCGATGGCCTCGACCAACGGCGGCGCATTGACGTCGAAACCGTAGCCCAAAACGTGAATGGTTGCCCCGCCCCAGGTGCAGGACAATTCGACGCCATTAACCAGTTGCATCCCCAGCGCCGTCGCGGTGCTACGGGCCTCGCCGAGGCCTTCAAGGGTATCGTGATCGGTCAAGGCCAGGACTCGCACGCCTTTCTCGAACGCACGCGCAACCAGTACCGCAGGCGCGAGGGCGCCATCGGAAGCCGTGCTATGGCAGTGCAAATCAACATTCACAGGACTGTGTAACCTCAAATCAGCTGACGCTATCGCGCGTCAATATGTTTGTTATTATGCCGCCACATCCTGCTTCTGGCTGCCACTGTGAAACAATTCATCGACTTCATCCCGCTTCTGCTGTTTTTCATCGTCTTCAAAATCGATCCACGGATCGTCGACATCGGCGGTTATCAACTGTCTGTCGGTGGTATTTACAGCGCCACCGCAGTGCTGATCATCAGCTCCCTGGTGGTTTACGGCACGCTGTTCATCAAGCAGCGCAAGCTGGAAAAGAGCCAGTGGCTGACCCTCATCGCCTGCCTGGTCTTCGGCAGCCTGACCCTGGCGTTCCACAGCGAGACCTTCCTGAAATGGAAAGCCCCGGTGGTCAACTGGCTGTTCGCCCTCGGGTTCATCGGCAGCCACTTCATCGGTGATCAACTGTTGATCAAACGCATCATGGGCCACGCGCTGACCCTGCCAGAGCCGGTCTGGACCCGTCTGAACATCGCCTGGATCGGGTTTTTCCTGTTTTGCGGTGCCGCCAACCTGTTCGTCGCGTTCACGTTCCAGAGCTACTGGGTCGACTTCAAAGTCTTCGGCAGCCTGGGCATGACGTTGCTGTTCCTGGTCGCCCAGGGCATTTACCTGTCCCGCCACCTGCACGACGCCGATACCACAACGCCAAAAACCGAGGACTGACATGCTTTACGCAATCATTGCCACAGACGTCGCCAACTCCCTGGAAGCCCGCCTGGCCGCACGGCCTGCGCACCTTGAGCGCCTGCAAGTGCTTAAAGGCGAAGGTCGTATCGTATTGGCCGGCCCGCACCCGGCCGTCGACAGCAATGATCCGGGCGCGGCGGGTTTCACCGGCAGCCTGATCGTCGCTGAATTCGATTCCCTGAGCGCCGCACAGGCCTGGGCCGACGCCGATCCGTACATCGCCGCAGGCGTCTACGCCAACGTTTTGGTCAAGCCGTTCAAGCAAGTCCTGCCGTAAAGTCCTTCAGCGCGATGAACCTTGTCGGTTCATCGCGCGTTCAATCGCTCATTATTCTCGTTTACCGGCCGACAACCTGCCCAATACTCGTATTGGAATCAGGAGTTGCGATGCGCAAAGGTCCGTTGTGTCTGATGTTGGTGACGTTGTCGATCATGGCGCCCGCCCATGGCGAAGAAAGCGCCAATGGCGGTGGTTCGACGCCGCTGTCCTTGAGCGCCGGCAGCCAGATCACCGAGTTGCAGCAGCGCTTGAAGGTAAGCGAACAGCAACGAGAAGAACTGAGCAAACAACTGCAAAATACCGATAGCGAACGCGAAAGCGTCCAGCTGAGCCGGTTGCGCCAAGAGAATCAGCGCCTCAAGCTGCAACTCAAGGAGGCTCAGGCCAGCAGCCCGCTGCCACGCCTGCTGACAGATCAGCAGCAATGGTTCGTTATCGGTGGCGGAGTAGCGCTAATGGCCCTGCTCTGCGGTATCTTCGCCAGTGGTGCAACCAGAAAACGTCGGCAATGGCTAAATTGAGTGAGTGATGAGCGAGCTGTTACTAATTGATGATGACCAGGAACTGTGTGAGCTCCTGAGCAGTTGGCTGAGCCAGGAAGGCTTTCAGGTCCGCGCCTGCCACGACGGCCAGAGCGCGCGTCGGGCGCTGGCCGAAACTTCCCCCGCGGCCGTGGTGCTGGACGTGATGCTGCCGGACGGCAGTGGCCTGGAACTGCTCAAGCAGCTGCGCAACGACCATCCAGAGTTGCCAGTGCTGATGCTTTCGGCCCGTGGCGAACCGCTGGACCGCATCCTCGGCCTGGAACTCGGTGCCGATGATTACCTGGCCAAACCGTGCGACCCACGGGAGCTGACTGCGCGTCTGCGCGCGGTGTTGCGCCGCAGTCATCCGACGGCAGTGTCCAGCCAGCTTGAACTGGGTGATTTGTGCTTCAGCCCGGTGCGTGGCGTGGTCAGCATCGATGAACAGGAGTTCACCCTCACTGTCTCCGAAAGCCGCCTGCTCGAAGCCCTGCTCAAGCAGCCCGGCGAACCGCTGGATAAACAGGAACTGGCGCAAATCGCCCTCGGCCGCAAACTGACCCTGTACGACCGTAGCCTGGACATGCACGTGAGCAACCTGCGCAAAAAAATAGGCCCGCACCCCGACGGCCGCCCACGCATCGTTGCCCTGCGCAGTCGCGGTTACTACTACAGCCTCTGAATCCGAACGCGATGCGACCTGCGACCACCTCCGTAGGAGCTGCCGCAGGCTGCGATCTTTTGATCTTGATCTTGGCCAGTAAAAAGCAAAATCAAAAGATCGCAGCCTTCGGCAGCTCCTACGCCGGACCGTGTCGCATCGTAGAATTGTCAGCAAGATAGAAAATCGTCTTTACCCAAGCTTTACGCTCCGCTGACCGCCGCTGACCTTGATCTCCGTAATCTGCACACATCCGGAACGTACCGGGAATGAGACAAGGAGATACACCATGCGCAAGACTCTTATCGCTTTGATGTTTGCTGCCGCCCTGCCGACCGTTGCCATGGCCATGCCTGAAGGCGCAGGTCCGATGGGTGACCATATGGACGGCTCACGCCACGGCGCTCAGATGCACGGCATGCGCGGTAAAGGCCCTTACAGCCAGCTGGACCTGAGCCGCGAACAGCGCGAGCAAATCCGCAAGATCATGGGCGAGCAGATGCATGAGCGTCAGCAACTGGTCGACAAGTACCTGGAAAAGCTCTCGCCAGCCGATCAGCAAGCCCTGAAGGACGAGATGGCGGCGAAGCACAAGAAAGCCGAAGCCGACGTTCGCGCACTGCTGAAGCCGGATCAACAGAAGCAATTCGACGAGATCCAGAAGAAAAAAGCTGAGCGTCGCGCCGAATGGGCCGAGTTCAAGGCCTGGAAAGCGCAGCAAGCGCAAAAAGCGCAATAATGCGCTAACCCTGGACCCAACGGCTAAACCCCGTTGGGTCTTTTGCCACTCGATTTAATGTGGGAGCGAGCCTTTGTGGCGAGGGGCTTGCCCCCGTCGGCTGCGAAGCAGTCGTAAACCCGTTACATGCGGTTTAACTTTGAAATGCCGGGGCCGCTTCGCGACCCAACGGGGGCAAGCCCCTCGCCACAAAGGCTCGCTCCCACATGGATTTGCGCTAGTTGAGGATTTTCTGTGCGTTCATTGTTCTGGCGTATCCTGGCCAGCTTCTGGCTGGCCATCGCTCTGGTTGCAGGGCTTTCCATTCTGCTCGGGCATATGCTCAACCAGGACGCGTGGATTCTCAGTCGCCACCCAGGCCTCAACACCCTGGCCGAACAGTGGACGCAAACCTACGAAAGCCAGGGTGAAGAAGCCGCCCAGGACATTCTGGAACAGCGCAAGCGTCAGTATCACATCAACGTTCAAGTGCTCAACGAGGCAGGTGACCCGGTGGTCCGCGGCACCTTTCCTCGGCGGGCGGCGGCCTTCGAAGCCCGGCAGAACAATGATGATCGGCGCCTGCCATGGCGGCGTTTGACCGATGAATACACCAGCGCCAAGACAGGCGACACCTATCTGCTGATCTATCGCGTCCCGCACCCGGAACTGGATGCCTGGCACCGTGAAAGCCTGCTCTGGCCGTTGAGCGCACTGGGCATCGCGCTGGTGGTGCTGACCCTGTTCAGCCTGTTGGTGACTTTTTCCATCACCCGACCACTGAGCCGTTTACGAAGCGCCGTGCATGACTTGGGGCAGACAACGTATCAACAGAACAGCCTGGCGCAGCTGGCCAACCGCCGCGATGAATTCGGTGTGCTGGCCAACGACTTCAACCGCATGGGCGCGCGCCTGCAAAGCCTGATCGGCAGCCAGCGACAATTACTGCGCGATGTGTCCCACGAATTGCGCTCACCCTTGGCCCGACTGCGCATTGCGTTGGCGCTGGCCGAGCGGGCCAATCCTGAGGAGCGGGAAAAACTCTGGCCACGCCTGACCCGTGAATGCGATCGACTGGAAGCGCTGATCAGCGAAATCCTGGTACTGGCGCGCGTCGATGCCGACAACGCCAGTGCTGAAGAAGTGGATCTCAACGCGCTGCTCAACACCCTGCAAAAAGATGCACAGCTGGGCTCGCCCGAGCAGAACGTGCGCCTTGAGGCCGAGCCGCAACTGAACCTCAAAGGCTGGCCGACCATGATCGAGCGCGCCGTGGACAATCTGCTGCGCAATGCCCAGCGCTTTAACCCGGTCGGGCAACCGATCGAAATGCAGGCGTTGCGTCAGGGCGACAGAATTGTGGTCAGCGTGCGCGACCACGGCCCCGGTGTAGAGGCCGAACACTTGAATCAGCTGGCTGAACCGTTCTATCGGGCACCGGGGCAAACAGCGGCCGGGCATGGCCTGGGCCTGGCCATTGCACGCCGTGCGGCGGAACGGCATGGCGGCAGTCTGGTGCTGGCCAATCATCCTGAGGGCGGGTTTATTGCCAGCCTGGAATTGCCGTTGGTGCCGGGGGCGGTGGTGCAGCCTTAAATTCGGTGGTGATGCAAAAGATCGCAGCCTCGTTTCACTCTGTAGGAGCTGTCGAGTGAAACGAGGCTGCGATCTTTTGATCTCCGCTTCAGGCCTTACCGGTCCAGGCGCTAACGAACTCGGTCAAATCAACCTTCTCCGCAACACGCGGTTCTTTCTGCGGCGTGCCAAGGTAAAGAAACGCAATCACCTCTTCCCCTTCCGCCAGCCCCAAGCCTTTAGCCACATGCGCCGAATAAGCCAGCTCACCGGTGCGCCACACCGCGCCAATGCCCTGCGCATAGGCAGCCAGTAAAATCCCGTGAGCCGCACAGCCTGCCGCCAACAGTTGCTCGGACTTGGGATACTTGTCGTGTTCCTGCAAACGCGCAATCACAACAACCACCAGCGGCGCACGTAACGGACCGTTGCGCGCCTTGTCCAGCACGGCTTCGGACACATCACTGTCTTGCAGCTTCGCCGCCTCGGCCAGCAACTCACCCATTTGCTCGCGTGCCGCGCCTTCGACTGTCAGGAAGCGCCAAGGCTGCAAGTGGCCATGGTCTGGCGCGCGCATCGCGGCGGCAAACAGCACTTCCCGTTGCTCGGCAGTGGGCGCCGGATCGAGCAGTCGTGGGACGGAAACACGGTTGAGCAAAGCGTCGAGAGCCTGCATCGGCCACCTCCTGTAGAAAATGTTTGGCTATTCTAGCGTCAACTGTCGCGACGGCGTCGGTTTACATGCCCTGCCCCGCAGGTAGAATGGCGCCCTTCCTACTATTAGCCCGAGCGGACTTCATGGCGTTGCCGACCTTACGGATCATTGGTTTCATCATCGGCATCTTCCTGATCACGCTGGCCATCGCCATGATCGTGCCCATGGCCACACTGGTGATCTTCGAGCGTACCAGCGATCTGCCGTCGTTCCTCTGGGCGAGCATGATCACCTTTGTCGCCGGCCTGGCCCTGGTGATACCCGGGCGCCCCGAGCACATCCATCTGCGCCCGCGTGACATGTACCTGCTGACCGTCAGCAGCTGGCTGGTGGTGTGCATCTTCGCCGCCCTGCCGTTCCTGCTGACCCAGCACATCAGTTACACCGACTCGTTCTTCGAAAGCATGTCCGGCATCACCGCCACCGGCGCGACGGTGCTCAACGGCCTGGACAACATGTCTCCCGGGATCCTGATGTGGCGTTCATTGCTGCACTGGATCGGCGGCATCGGCTTTATCGGCATGGCGGTAGCGATTCTGCCACTGCTGCGCATCGGTGGCATGCGGCTGTTTCAGACCGAATCGTCGGACCGTTCCGAAAAAGTCATGCCCCGTTCGCACATGGTGGCGCGTTTGATCGTTGCGGCCTACGTCGGCATCACCATTATCGGCAGCCTGGCCTTCTGGTGGGCCGGGATGAGCCCGTTCGATGCAATCAATCACGCGATGTCGGCGATCTCCACCGGCGGCTTCTCCACCTCCGACAAATCTTTGGCCAAGTGGCCTGAGCCTGCGGTGCATTGGGTCGCCGTCGTCATCATGATTCTCGGTGCCCTGCCGTTCACCCTGTATGTCGCCACATTGCGCGGTAACCGTCGGGCGCTGATCAAGGATGAACAGGTTCAAGGCCTGCTCGGCATGTTGCTGGTGACCTGGCTGGTGCTCGGCACCTGGTATTGGTGGACTACCCAGTTGCATTGGCTGGAAGCCTTGCGGCATGTGGCGCTGAACGTGACGTCGGTGGTGACCACCACCGGTTTTGCACTGGGGGACTACAGCCTCTGGGGCAACTTCTCACTGATGCTGTTCTTTTATCTGGGGTTTATCGGCGGCTGCTCAGGCTCGACCGCTGGCGGGATCAAGATTTTCCGCTTCCAGGTTGCCTACATTCTGCTCAAGGCCAACCTTAACCAGTTGATTCACCCGCGCGCAGTGATCAAGCAGAAGTACAACGGCCACCGTCTCGACGAAGAGATCGTGCGCTCGATCCTGACCTTTTCGTTCTTCTTCGCCATCACCATTTGCGTTATTGCACTGCTGCTGTCGCTACTGGGCGTGGACTGGATGACCGCGCTTACCGGCGCGGCCGCCACGGTGTCCGGCGTCGGCCCGGGGCTTGGCGAAACGATCGGCCCGGCGGGTAACTTCGCCAGCCTGCCGGATGCCGCGAAATGGATTCTCTCGTTCGGCATGCTGCTGGGCCGGCTGGAGATCATTACGGTGTTTGTTCTGTGTATCCCGGCGTTCTGGCGTCACTAATCGGCATGGGCGCTTCCATCAGCCGCGTCCGATATTCGCCGGGGGTGGAATCGAACCAGCGTCGGAAGGCGCGGAAGAAGTTGCTCGGATCGGCAAACCCCAACAGGTAGGCAATTTCCAGCAAGGTCATGTTTGGTTGCGCCAGGTATTGCTCGGCGAGTTCACGTCGGGTGTCATCCAACAACGTCTGAAAACTCGTGCCCTCTTCCTGCAAACGACGCTGCAAGGTGCGTTGCGACAAATGCAGCGTCTGGGCCACCGCATCGCGTTTGGGTTCGCCCTGGGGCAGCAGACGGCATAACACCTGGCGCGCCTTGTGAGTCACGCGGGTCTCGGAAAATCGCGCCAGGTACTCGCCGGCAAACCGGTCATGTAACCGCGCCATGGCCTCGTTGGCGGTGGGCAGCGGCGTCTCCATGTCAGCGCGCTCGAAGATCAAGGCGTCATACGGCGCGTTGAACATCAACGGGGCATGGAAAGCTTGTTTATAAGGTTCGATATCAACGGGCTCATCGCCTTGCAGCAAGACTTTGCGCGGCTGGAGCGCGCGGCCGGTCAGCCAGCCGCAAAGTGCCAGGGCACAGGCCAATGATGCTTCGGCACTCTGTCGGGTCGGCGGCAGATGATCGCCATGCACCGTCAAGATCAGCGCATAACCCTCATCCAGCAATCGGAAACTCAAGTCGGCACTTTCGGCGATGATTCGCTGATAACGCACCAGACGTTGAAAGCCTTCAGCCAGGGTCTGGCTGGACATCAAGGCATAACCGGCGACATGGAAGGACGCCGGTCGCACCACCTTGCCCATGTTCAGGCCGATCGCCGGGTTGCCGGACAGCTCGACCGCGCGCTGCCAGAGCCGCGTCATGGAATCTTGCGGGAAGCGCGCATCCGGATCATCCAGTGCCGCATAGTCGAGCCCTAGCTGCTTGAACAGAACCCGGCAATCCAGGCCGTCCATTTCCAGTGCTTTGACAATCCCCATCGCCCAGCTTGCAGAAGTCGTTCGTTCGCTCATGGCGTTTACTACGTGATGGCCGCATGCCACGACCCAATACCCAAGGATACTAAAGTGGCGCCTATTGTCACTGGCTGATACCAATGATCACTCTAGACTCAAATAAGCTACCCGCAGAACAACTTGTCGCGTGCACAGTCACCACAGAGATCGCCGTCGTGGAAAACATCAAACGTTTCAACAGCTTCGCTGAGTTTTACCCGTATTACCTCAGCGAACATCGCAACAGCACCTGTCGACGATTGCACTTTGTCGGTACCTCCCTGGTTATTTTCATTCTGGCGCTGACCATCGGCAACGGCGCGTGGTGGATGTTGCTGGTCCTGCCGCTGGCCGGTTACAGCTTCGCCTGGGTCGGGCATTTCTTCTTCGAGAAGAATCGCCCTGCCACCTTCCAGCATCCTCTTTACAGCCTGCTCGGCGATTTCGTCATGTACCGCGACATGATTCGGGGTCGCGTGCCGTTCTAGGCTCCATTGGCCATAAAAGCGTCTTGTGCAGCCAATGCAGCGCTGGATCCAAGTCCTACACTCAACACATCCCTTTCGATCAGAACAAGAGGATAGCCGATGAATGCCCATGCCCGTTTTACTCACATGCAGGACGGCACGCAGGAAGACTGGGCGATCATCGCCGCAGATTTCAGCGCCTATGCCCGGCAATTACCCAAACGGATCGTGGCGCACCTGAAGTTACTGGAAGGGGATTTCGGCGGTTTCCCGGTGGATCGCCTGACCCACTCCCTGCAAACCGCCAGCCGCGCCTGGCGTGATGGTCGCGACGAAGAGTACGTGGTCTGCGCCCTGCTGCATGACATCGGCGACACACTGGGTTCCTACAATCACCCGGACATCGCGGCGGCGATCCTCAAGCCGTTCGTCAGCGCCGAGAACCTGTGGATGGTGGAGAAGCATGGGATTTTCCAGGGCTATTACTTCTTCCATCACCTGGGCATGGATCGGCATTTGCGCGAGCAATTCAGCGCTCATCCGCAGTATCAGGCGACCATCGAATTTTGTGCCCGGTACGATGCGGCGGCGTTTGATCCGGCGTACGACACGCTGCCGCTGAGCTTCTTCGAACCGATGGTGGAGCGGCTGTTTGCGCAGCCGAAGCATTCGATTTACAAGGCGGCGATGGAAGAACATTCGCCGGCCTAAGATCAAAAGATCGCAGCCTTCGGCAGCTCCTACAAGGAAACGCGATCCCCTGTAGGAGCTGCCGAAGGCTGCGATCTTTTGATTTTGTTTTTTATGCCGGCTCCGCGACCTTCACCGCCTTCAACTCAGCCTCTCGCGCCTGGGCATCGGCCAACCGATACAACTCGATCGACCCATCCCAATGCTCGATCAGCGCCGTGCACGACTCCACCCAATCCCCGCAATTGAGGTAATCCACCCCGCCGACCTTGCGAATCTCGGCATGGTGAATGTGCCCGCACACCACCCCGTGCAACTCGCGTTTGACGCATTCGTGGGCGATGGCTTCTTCAAAATCGCTGATGAAACTGACGGCGGTCTTGACCTTGTGCTTGAGGTACGCCGACAGCGACCAGTAGCCATAGCCATAACGGGCACGCCAATGGTTGAGCCAGCGGTTGAGCGTCAGGGTGAATTCATAGGCCGAATCGCCGAGAAACGCCAACCAGCGATGGTAACGGGTGATCACGTCGAACTGATCGCCGTGAATCACCAGCAAATGACGGCCATCGGCGGTCACATGCACGGCTTCATCCACCAACTGGATATTGCCCAACATCAGCTTCGAATAACGGCGCAGGAATTCGTCATGGTTGCCGGTGACGTAGATCACTTCTGTGCCGCGCTTGCTCATGGTCAGCAGACGACGAATCACATTGGTGTGCGCTTGCGGCCAATACATGCCGCTGCGCAGTTTCCAGCCGTCGATGATGTCGCCGACCAGGTAGATCTTGTCGGTGTGGTAGCCCTTGAGAAATTGCGACAGGTGTTCGGCCTGGCAGTCCCGGGTGCCCAAATGCACATCGGAAATCCACAAGGTCCGCACACGTTGCTTACGGCTGGGTTTGGCGAGCTCGGCGCTGGTCATGGGCAACCCTCAGGACAAGTTTTGGCAAGCTTGCGCCGGTCGGGTGAATTGCCCATGACAGTGGCAAGTCAGTCTTGTGACAGCGCGAGTCGGGCCGCACCCGGTGTAGACTGGCGACCTGCACAGGAGACCTGCGATGAGACCGATCCTCACGCTACGCCAGTACACCCACGACCTGATCGTCCACAGCCACGACCACGCGCAACTGGTGTTCGGGCTGTCGGGCGCGCTGGACTTCGAGGTCGAGGGGCATGGTAGTCAGGTGGTGCAGCAGAGTTTCGTGGTGGTGCCGTCGGGCGCGCATCATGCCTGCGACAGTGCTCGTGGCAGTCGTTGCCTGGTGCTGGATGTGCCGAGCGACCAGTGGGTTTCGCAGTCCCTTGGCGATCACGCCGAAGCCAGCCGCCGCTTGCTCGACAATGCCGGGCGCCTGTCGCTGGACGCCGGGCAAAGCCAACTGGTGAGTTGGCTGGCAGGCAGTCAGATCAGTGATCCGCTGATCGCCCAGCAAGGCGCGGTGCTGTTGCTCGCCAGCCTGAACAATGCCAAACCCGACAGTGTGGGCGGTCGGCGTCTGCCTTATGCGGCACTGAATGCGCACATCGATCAATACGCGGCCTATCCGCTGCAAGTCGCCGATCTGGCGCGCATTGCCGGCTTGTCCAGCGCTCGGTTGCACGCACGGTTCGTGGCGGAATGCGGGCAAACGCCGATGGACTACATTCGCAGTCGTCGGCTGCACATTGCCGTGAGCCTGTTGCGCGATTCGGCGTTGCCCATTGGCGAGATCGCCTGTCGGGTCGGTTACAGCTCGCAGAGTGCGTTCGCCGCGGCCGTGTTGCGCGAGTTCGGTGCCTCACCCGGTAAATTGCGCCGCGAGGCTGGCGACAAATGACGCGAGTCTGGCGACAGACATAATCGGCTCAGCACGATTCAATGTAGGACATTTGTTCGTTTGTCGTTAAGGATTGCAATGACTCCCCGTACCGCCCTTGGCGCTCTGCATATCGGCGCACTGATGTTCGGCCTGACTGGCGTATTCGGCAAACTCGCCGCCGCCTCGCCGGCCATCATCGTGTTCGGCCGTGCCGCGTTTGCCGTCCTCGCATTGACGTTTTTCGCACGGTTCGCCAGCAATACCCGTTGGCAGAAACTCGACGCCGCGGACCTGCGCCGCCTGCTGCTCAGCGGCTTGCTGCTGACCGGGCACTGGGTGAGTTTCTTCATCGCGGTGAAGGTGGCGGGGGTGGCGATCGCGACCCTGGGTTTTGCCAGTTTCCCGGCGTTTACCGTGATCCTCGAAGGGCTGATCTTCCGCGAGCGCATCCGCGCCAATGAAATCCTGTTGGTGGTGCTGGTCAGCATTGGATTGGTGCTGGTCACACCGGACTTCGATCTGGCCAGCGGCGCCACCACCGGCCTGTTGTGGGCGGTGGCTTCCGGCTTGCTGTTCGCCCTGCTGTCTCTGACCAACCGCGCCAGCTCCGGACGAATTCCGCCGGTGCAGGCTGCCCTGTGTCAGAACGTGGTGGTTGCGATCTGCCTGATGCCGGTGGCGGTGCCGCAGTTGAGCGAAGTGCGCGCCATCGACTGGCTGTGGATCGGCCTGCTCGGGGTGTTCTGCACCGGCGTCGCCCACAGCCTGTTCGTCGCCAGCCTGGCGGTGATCAAAGCCCGGACCGCGTCAGTGGTGTTTGCTCTGGAACCGGTTTACGGCATCACCCTGGCCTGGCTGCTGTTCGATGAAAACCCGACGCTGCGCATGCTGATCGGCGGCGCGCTGATCATCGTGGCCATCGTGGTTTCCAGCCGGTTGTCCGGCAGCTCAAGCAAGAACGCAGTGGCGGCGCAAGCCCCGTCTCACTGAGTGCGGTCGTTGTGGCCCAGGTCGCGGTCCGGATCGATCTGATCGCGGACCCGCTGCTTGAGCACCTTGGCCTCGGGAAAACCACCGTCGGCCTTGCGCTCCCAGAGCTGCACCTCATCACAGAAAATGTGAAAAACCCCGCCGGTGCCGGGCACCAGAGACACTTTGCCCAGGTCATCGCCGAAGGTGCTGAGCAGTTCCTGGGCCAGCCAGGCGGCGCGCAACAGCCATTGGCATTGCGTGCAATAGGTGATGACGATTTCCGGTTTACGTGCGGTCATGAATGGTAAAACTCCTGTGGCCCTTGATCCTGTAGGAGCGAGGCTTGCCCGCGAAGAACGATAATGCAGTTATTCTGATAAACCGCGCCGTCTGATTCGCGGGCAAGCCTCGCTCCTACAGGAAAGGGTTTATCGAATACCGGCCAACAGCGTCCGGGCTGTCTCTTTGAGCGGTTCGTCGCCCTCCTTGAGTAACTCGTTGAGCAGCTCGATGGCGCTGTCCAGATCGCCGTCGTCGATGCAGGTCTGGGCCTGTTCGAGTTTGCCCGCGCTGCTCGGCCCGGCCGGCTCAAGATCCATCAATTCGGCATTCAGCGGCTCAATCTCCAGCGGTTGGCCGGGATCGCTGAATTCGTCGAGAAAGGTCTCGTCCAGAGATTGAGCGTCAGGTTCGGCGATCCATTCAAGCTCGGGCTCGTCCAGTGTCGGTTCCTCGGGCATCTCGAAAACATCGGGCAACACATGCAGATTCGAGGTGAACCCGGGGTCGTCTGCCTGCGCTGACTCATTCGACGGTTTAGCGCTGGATGACGAGTTTTCGAAGGGGCTGATCAGGTCCCAATTCGAATCCATCGACAGGTCATCGAGGTTCAACTGGAACTCATCGCTCGGTGCCGCTTCAGGGATTGCAGGCGTGAGCGGCGCCACTGCCACGGTGGCGACCACCGGTGCGGCGCTGATCAGTTTCGGATGGCGGGCGCGGATGTCCTGAAGTTGCTGTGCATCGAACCCGGCGTCTCGCAGGCTGCTTTCCTGCGCGTCATAAGCTTGTGCGTCGCCCTGTTTACCGAGGACTTCCAACAGTTGCACGGCCAGATCGGTGCGCTGGGGCTCCCTGACCAACGCATCTCGCAACAAACCGGCCGCCTCGGACAAACGGCCATACGCCAGATAGATACCCACCCCTTCCAGCACGTCGCCTGCGGGAGTCTCTTCGGCCGATCCGGCTAGCGGTTGCGGCCGGGACGTCGGCCTGATCGGTTCTGCTGTGCGGTCAAGCACCGGTTCATGACGCGACGGCAGCACGGGTAGCGGCTCGGACTGGACCTGAGCCTGAGCCTCCTGTCGTTGACGGCGAATGAATACTGCGAGCAATACCAACGCCACCAGTGCCAGCAACCCGATGATCAGCAGCCACGGAGTCGGTTCAGACTCCTCTACTACAACGGGCACCGGTGCCGTCACCTGGGGAGCGACCGGCTCTACCGATGCCTGTTTGACTTCCGCCAATTGGGTTTGCAACTCGATGACCTGCTTTTTCTGCCCGGCGATCTGCTCGTCCTGAGCCTGAAGCTTCGAATTGAGTTCATCGATGGTCTTTTGCAACTGTTGGTTCTGTAGCACGCTGGCGGCCAGTTGTTCGGCAACAGCATCATTCGCGGGCGCAGCAGCGGGTTTTTCGACATCAGGCTTGGGCGCCGCCGCCTTCGCAGCAGGTGGCGGTGCAACAGCCGGTTCGACAGACGGGAACGCGGAAGACTGAGGGCGCGGCTCGGGCTCGTCGTTGACGGGAACAATTCCCGGCGAACCCGGCGGATCGATCAGCACTGTGTACTCGTGCAGCAAACGCCCGTTGGGCTGATTGAGCTGCACCAGAAAATTCAGGAAGGGTTCCTTGACCGGTTTGCTGGAAGTCACCCGGATCAGGCTGCGGTTGCCCCGCAGGATCGGTGTGAACTTCAGGTCGTTAAGGAAGAACACCCGCTCGACGCCGGCGCGGCTGAATTCGTCCGCCGTCGCCAGGCTGACCGATAGCTCGCCCTCTTCCAGACCACCGGCGTCCACCAGGGCGATGTCGGCATTGAACGGCTGATTCAACGCCGAATGCTGGGTGATCTCACCCAAACCGAGCGCAGGGGCCAATGCCGAGTAAGTGACAGCACCACCGACCAGTAGCAACCTGCCGCAACACCGCAATACAACGTGCCAACTCTCGAGCATGAGCATCCCTTAGATAACCAGAACCAACCTGTACGTGTTCGCACATCCGGTACGAACACGATATTGCCTAGTAGTTCTTTATAGTCTGCCCAACGGGGTATCTCAAAAGTCCGGCGCGTGGTTGTGCCTCAAGATTTTTCCAGGTTGGCCAGGATGTGCCCGTGGACGCGCATGCAGACCTTCAAATCCGCCTCATCAACGCCTTCGAACAGTTCGTGGCGCAATTGAGTGGCAATGGTTTCAATTTGTTCGATCAAGGGCCGGGCCGGGGCACAGAGGACGATTTTTTTCGCCCGACGGTCTTCCAGCACGGATTGGCGCTGCACCAGGCCCTGACTTTCCAGGCTGTCGAGCAGCCGAGCCAAGGTGGGCCCTTCGACGCCGACGCTTTGCGCCAGTTCGCGTTGGGTGGGGGCATTCTCGAAACGCGCCAAGTGCAGCAGCACCAGCCAGCGCGCCTGGGACAGACCCAGGCCAGCCAGTCGGCGGTCCAGTTCGGCACGCCAGCCACGAGACATCTGGGCCAGTTGCATGCCAAAGCGGTGTTGATCGGTTAACGGCATAAAACACTCATGGTTAGACTGAAAATAGAGAAAAACTAATTATTAGTCAGCTAAGCATGACCTTTGGCTATAGGCAAGGTTTGCTCTGTACTGAATTGTTACATCTGGGCCGCAGGTCATTCAGACTTCGAATTCCGACTGCAGGGCGGCACGAACGCAATACAAAACACCTTCTGGAACTCTCCCCGCGAACAGCGCAGCAATTTCTGACACGGGCGGCAGTTCGCCTTCGCCGTCGAGGAAAGCGTCCTGGACTTCACCCATCAATTCTTCGGGCAGGTCCAGCGCTTGTTCAAGCGACAACTGCTGCTTGCCAATCGCCTCGGCGAGCATCGCGTAGACGTTCTTTTCCGAGCATTGCAACTGACCGGCGATCTGCAACGGTGTCATGCCGGCCCGAGCCAGAGTGATCAACTCGTGGCGCACATCGGCCACCACTTTCGGCGCCTCGACTTGACCGCCGAGCACTTCGAGGAAGGCCTCGCCGTAACGCTCCAGCTTGCGCGCGCCGACACCGCTGACCGTGGCCATTTCCGCCAGAGAAGTCGGCTGGCTGCGGAGCATTTCCAGCAGGGTCGAGTCGGGGAAGATGACGTACGGCGGCACGCCATGCTCTTCGGCGAGTTTGCGACGCAGGGCACGCAAGGCTTCCCACTGTTCGCGTTCTTCGCCGCGAACCAGTTGGCTGGCCGGGCTCTTGCTGGCGGTCTTGGCTGTGATTTGTGGCTTGAGATCGCGGCGCAACTCCAGGGTCACTTCGCCCTTGAGCAGCGGTCGGCAGGTGTCGCTCAGGCGCAGGCCGCCGTAGCCTTCGAGGTCGATGTCCGCCAGACCACGGGCAACAAGCTGTCGGAACAAGGAGCGCCATTCGCTCTCCCCCATCGCTTTGCCTACGCCGTATACCGACAAATGCTGATGGCCGAAGCTGCGAACCTTTTCGTTGTCCTTGCCCAGCAACACGTCAACCAGATGACCGACGCCATAACGCTGACCGGTGCGGTAGATCGCCGACAGCGCCTGACGGGCCGGCTCGGTGGCGTCCCAGGTTTGCACGCCGTCGACGCAGTTGTCGCAGTGGCCGCAGGGCTCGGGCATGTCTTCGTCGAAGTACGCGAGCAGGGTCTGGCGGCGGCAGCGGGTTTCTTCGCAGAGCGAGAGCATGGCGTCGAGCTTGTGCTGCTCCAGACGCTTGTGGCGCTCGTCGCCTTCGGAGTTTTGCAGCATCTGCTTGAGCATCACCACGTCTTGCAGGCCGTACGCCATCCAGGCATCCGCCGGCAGGCCGTCACGCCCGCCGCGACCGGTTTCCTGGTAGTAGGCCTCAAGGGACTTCGGCAAATCCAGGTGCGCGACAAAACGTACGTTAGGTTTGTCGATGCCCATGCCGAACGCCACGGTGGCAACCATGATCAGGCCTTCCTCGTTGAGGAAGCGCTTCTGGTGATGGGCCCGCGTGTCGTTGGGCAGACCGGCATGGTATGGCAGCGCCGGGAAACCTTGCTCGCTAAGGAACACCGCTACTTCATCAACCTTTTTGCGCGACAGGCAGTAAACGATACCGGCATCGCTGCGCCGCTCGGCGAGGAACGCCAGCAGCTGCTTGCGCGGCTGTTCCTTGGGCACGATGCGATAGAAAATATTGGGGCGGTCGAAACTCGAGAGGAAGCGCTCGGCATCCTGCAAATGCAGACGATCGACGATTTCTTCCCGGGTGCGCTTGTCGGCCGTTGCGGTCAGGGCAATGCGCGGGACGTTGGGAAACAGTTCCGCCAACTGGCCCAGTTGCAGGTATTCCCGACGGAAGTCGTGGCCCCATTGGGACACACAGTGCGCTTCGTCGATGGCGAACAAGGCGATTTCAAGGCTTTGCAGGAAGGCCAGCATGCGCGGCTGAACCAGGCGCTCGGGCGCCAGGTAGAGCATTTTCACCTCGCCGCGCTTGATCCGTGCCGCCAGATCACGCTGTTGCTCAGCGCTCAACGTGGAGTTCAACGCCGCCGCGGCGACGCCCAGCTCTTCGAGGGTGGCGACCTGATCGTCCATCAGCGCGATCAGCGGCGACACCACCACCGCCAGGCCTTCGCGCAACAACGCCGGCACCTGGAAGCACAAGGACTTGCCGCCACCGGTAGGCATCAGCACCAGGGCGTCGCCGCCACTGGCCACGCGCTCAATGATTGCACCCTGACGGCCACGGAAACTGTCGTAGCCGAAGATGTCCTTGAGGACGCGTTGAGCCTGTTCGAGCATAAAAACTCCAAAAATCACCGAAACATCCCTGCAAGGCTGGTTCAGAATCATGAAAGCTGCACCGACAAATCGTAAGTGCACATTGCATGACGCTGCACATTTCAGCCGTGACGCCAGCAGGGCATCACAAAACGCGCGAGTATACCCGACGCCTGTCCCACAAAGGACGCCGCTCGCCGATCCTCTGTAGGAGCTGCCGAAGGCTGCGATCTTTTGATCTTGATTTCGGCGAGGCTGCAATTGTTGAAGATCAAAAGATCGCAGCCTTCGGCAGCTCCTACGGGGGAAGGCAGTGCGCCTAGGGGCAAATATGCCGCGCGGCTGGCCTGAGCGCTCAAGAAGGCCTAGAATTCCCGCATCGTATATTCTCCCCAAGGTAGCCCTTTAATGTCCTTCGCTGAGCAACTAACCCGCCTGCAAGTCTTCCTCGACGCCGACGAGCTGCATGACGAGGCGCTGGACTACGTGGCCGCCCACGGCTACCTGACTGCGCTGTCGATCTGTTCCGAGAGCGTTCCCGACCGTGAATGGATCGACGCACTCTTCGCCGAAGAGCCGCATTACGCCGACGACACCGAGCGTGAAGCGATCGAATCCACCCTGCTGCTGCTCAAGGCGCACATCGCTCGCCAACTGGCGTCCGACGAAGAGTTCGAGCTGCCGTGCGACCTCGACCTGGGCGAAGAGCCGGATGACTCCGACCTGCGCGGCTGGTGCATCGGTTTCATGGAAGGCGTATTCCTGCGCGAAGCCGCCTGGTTCGAAACCGCCGAAGATGAAGTCAGCGAAATGCTGCTGCCGATCATGGTCGGTTCCGGTCTGTTCGACGAACAGCCAGAGTTCGAAGACATCGCCAAAGACGCCAACCTGATGGACGACATGATCGTGCAGATCCCGGAAGCCCTGACCGCGCTGTACCTGCTGTGCCAGGCGCCAGACGAAAAACCGGCGATTCTCAAGCCACGTCACCATTAAGGTTTTGCCTATGGACAACCCCATAGGCAACCGCCCCCTGATGTTGCGCTACGTGCTGCTGGCCATCGGCTGGCTAAGCGTAGCGCTGGGGGTGATCGGGATTTTCCTGCCGGTGCTGCCCACCACACCGTTCCTGCTGCTGGCGGCCGCCTGTTTCGCCCGCAGCTCTCCGCGTTTCTATCAGTGGCTGGTTGAACATCCACGGCTTGGGCCGTGGGTTCGCGACTATCTGAGTGGCAACGGCATTCCACTCAAGGGCAAGGTCTATGCGATCGGCATCATGTGGGCGAGCATTTTGCTGTCCTGCTACCTGGTGCCCCTGCCGTGGGCGCGCGGGTTCATGCTGACCAGTGCAGTGCTGGTGACGGTTTATATCCTCAAGCAGAAAACCCTGCATAAACCCTGATCCCCATCTGTGGCCCGGGGCTTTTGCGGTGAGGGAGCTTTTGTGGCGAGGGGGCTTGCCCCCGTTCGGCTGCGCAGCAGTCGCCAACCAATCAATGCGGTGTGTCAGGATAAGATGGGTTGGCGGTTCTGGGGCTGCTTCGCAACCCAACGGGGGCAAGCCCCCTCGCCACAAAAGCAGTCCTGCAATCCCCCCTTCGTCCGACGACCTGCCCTTCCTCGCTGAAAACACCGCCTAGACTTCAGACATCTGCACCCGAGCAGCCAGACATGTCCCGCAGTCCGCGTAGTCCAGGATGGTCAACGCTCCGACTTCGGTTCGGCGGATGGCTGCTGCTGACGAGTTTTCTGCTGGCAGGGATGGGCAGCGTCTGGGCCGACTGGGACTTTGCGCAGATTCTGCAAACGGCCGAAAAACGTTACGGCCCCCTTGGGCTGGCCCGGGGAAGGATCGAGGCCTGGACTCAAATGCTGCAAAGCGAACTCAACGCGCCCGAGCGCGAACAACTGAATGCAGTCAATCGCTTCTTCAATCAACAACTGAGCTTTCAGGACGACACGCGTATCTGGCGTCAGACCGATTACTGGGCCACGCCCGTCGAATCCTTGATCAAGGGCGCCGCCGACTGCGAGGACTACGCCCTGGCGAAATATTTCAGCCTGCGACACCTCGGAATTCCCAGCGAGAAACTGCGCATCACCTACGTCAAGGCCCTGACCCAGAACCAGGCGCACATGGTGTTGACCTTCTACAGCAGCCCCACGGCCGATCCGCTGGTGCTGGACAACCTGATCGGCGAGATCCGTCCCGCTTCCCAACGCAAAGACCTGTTGCCGGTGTACGCCTTTAACGCCGAAGGCCTGTATTTGCCGGGAGCCAATGGTGGCAAACGCAGCAGCGACTCGAAAAAACTGTCGCGCTGGCAAGACGTGTTGAAAAAGATGCAATTTGAAGGGTTCGCCGTGGGCGAAGGCTAGCCGTTACTGCAAGGAGCGTTTTATGTCACTGCGCAAACAGTTGTTCCTCGCCATTTGCCTGTTTTTGCTGGTGGCCTTCGGCGGCAGTTTTTTTGTCAGCCTGGAAAGCTCTCGCGAACAGATGCTTGGCCAATTGCGCTCCCACGCCCAGGACGCCGCCACGGCGCTGGGCTTGTCATTGACTGCGCAGATCGATGACCCGGCGATGATCGAATTGATGGTCAGCTCGATTTTCGACAGTGGTTATTTCAGCAGCATTCGGGTCGTCAATATTGTGGATGAACGGGTGCTGGTGGAACGCAGCACACCGGCGCAAATCGAGGGTGTTCCCGGCTGGTTCATCAGCCTGGTGAACCTGCGCCCACAGGGTGGCGATGCACTGATCATGCGTGGCTGGGAGCAAGCGGCTCGGGTCGAAGTGCTAAGCAATCCGCAATTCGCCCTGGCCAAACTCTGGGATAGTACCCTCGGCAGTCTGATCTGGTTGTTGATTTGCGGACTGCTCAGCGCCGTGTTTGGTGGCTGGCTGTTGCGCCGGCAATTGCGCCCGCTCGACAAGATGGTCAAACAGGCTGAAGCCATCAGCAAGCGCGAGTTCCGCAGTTTGCCGAAACTGCCGCGCACCCCGGAGCTCAAACGCGTGGTGCTGGCTATGAACCAGATGGTGGAAAAACTCAAGGCGCTGTTCGAAGAAGAGGCCGCGCGCAGCGAAAAACTGCGGTCCGATTCTTATCAGGACAGTCTTACGGGTTTAGCCAACCGGCGTTTGCTGGATGAGCAACTGGCCGACCAACTACTGGTTTCCGAGCAAAGCTGCGACGGCCATTTGCTCATGCTGCGGATCAATGACCTGATCGGCCTAAACCAACGTCTGGGCGGCCAGCGCACCGATACCCTGATTGGCGCCGTCGGCGAACTGCTCAAACGCCTGACGCAACCACCGGAACGTCGAACCTGGCTCGCGGCGCGCAATCGGGGTGGCGAATTCAGCTTGCTGACCCCGGGCCTGGACCATAAGGACGCCGTACGCCTGGCTTCCGAAATCAGCGCCACCCTGGAAAACCTGCGCCTGACCGGTGCCAGCGACTGCATGCCGGTGGCGCACTTGGGCGTCGTCGCCTACTCCCCCGGCGAACCGGCGAACGATGTGCTGCTGCGCCTGGATCAAGCGCTGACCCAGGCCCGCCAGCACCCCGAGCGGCCGTGGATACACTTGGCCTATTCCGATACCGCACCGAACCAGACCCAACACGACTGGCGCAGCTGGATCGACGATGCACTGACCGAGGGCAAGATGCAGCTGTATTTTCAACCGGTGGTGCAATGCGCCGATACCAGCCAGGTGTTGCATCACAAAGTCCTCGCCCGTCTGCTCGACCCGCAAGGCGAGGCGATTGCCGCCGGGCATTTCCTGCCGTGGATCGAGCGCCTTGGCTGGTCGGCACGGTTCGACCTGGCGATGCTGGAAACCACCCTGGAATACCTCGCCGCCAACCGTTGGCCGCTCGCGCTGAGCCTGTCCGGCAGCACTCTGCGCGATCAGACCCAGCTGAAACTGATCTGCGACATACTTGAATCACTGCCGGAGCTGGCGCCGCTGCTGACCCTGGAAATCGACGAACGCCAACTGCCGCCCCCCGAAGAGTTGCAACGCCTGAGCCATAGCCTGCTCAACACCGGTTATCGCATCGGTTTGCAGCACTTCGGCGGCAACTTCAGCCAGATTGGCAACCTGACGCAACTGGGGCTGGCTTACCTGAAAATCGACGGAGCCTACATTCGGGGTATCAATGAACAGACTGACAAGCGCCTGTTCATCGAAGCGATTTTCCGGGCGACCAACAGTATTGATTTGCCGTTGATTGCCGAGATGGTGGAGACGCAGGGGGAGTTGGAAGCGATTCGGGAGTTGGGGTTGTTTGGGGTGATGGGAAGACTGATTGGGCCGCCGGAGCCGATGTGACAATCAAAAAGATCAAAAGATCGCAGCCTGCGGCAGCTCCTACGCCAACCGCATTGGCCCGGATATACGCGATCACGCTCCCCACCGCTTTTCAGGGCCGGCGATCCTCGACCCGAGCCTGACTCTTGCTCCAATCAGTCAGCAGGCTGTAAGCCACGGCCAACAATGTCGGGCCGATGAACAGACCGATAAACCCAAATGCAATCAACCCGCCAAACACCCCGAGCAGCACAATCACCAACGGCAAATTCCCGCCCCGACTGATCAGGTACGGCTTAAGCACGTTGTCGACCCCGCTGATGATGAACGCCCCCCAAATCCCGAGGAACACCGCCATCCCGTACTCGCCCTTCCAGGCCAACCACGCCGTGGCCGGAATCCACACCAACGGCGGCCCCATCGGAATCAGGCTCAGCAAAAATGTCACAACCCCCAGCACCAGCGCCCCCGGCACGCTGGCAATCAGGAAGCCGATCAACGCCAGCACTGCCTGAGCCGCCGCGGTGCCGATCACGCCGTTGACCACGCGCTGCACGGTGCCCGCCACCAATTCGATGTAATAGCCGGCGCGGTCACCGATCAGCCGTTCCAGCAACCCATGAACAAACACCGCCAACCGCGGCCCGTCCCGGTAGAAAAAGAACACAAAGACAATACTCAGCGTCAGCTCAAGGATGCCACCGCCGATCTGTGCACTGCGCGCCAGCAACCAGTTACCGACCTGCCCCAGATAAGGCTTGATCGCCAGCATCATCGCCGCGCCTTGCTGATCGATGCTGTTCCAGATCCCCACCAACCGCTCGCCGACCAAGGGAATACCCCCCAGCCAGATCGGTGCTTCAGGCAGACCGTCGACTTGCACATCCTTGATGAACGCAGTGGCATCGCGTACATGATCCGCCAGGTTGAAGCCCAGCCACACCAGCGGTGCTGCCACCAGTAACATCCAGGTCAGCGTCAGTAACAGCGCCGCCAGGGATTCACGACCATTGAGCCAACGGGTCAACAAACGCATCAGCGGCCAACTGGCAAACGCCAGCACCGCGCCCCAGAACAGCGCCGACCAGAACGGCGCCATCACCCAAAAGCTCGCGCCAAACAGCACCAGGAGCAGAATCTGCACCAACAGCCGATCGTTATTGAGCATGTATGATCCTGAAAAAAGTCAGCCGAAAAAGTCAGTCAGCAAAGAGTAGGCGAACACGCGGAACACGTTCGCCCAATGAAGCTTATCGCAACAGTTCGAAGTGCAGGCCAGAGCCTTCGACGTTGCCGGTTTCCATCCGTGCCGACCGCACGCCCTGGCCGATCAATGCCTGACGCCAGGCTTCGGCATTGGGCCCCGAAACATTGACGCGCAACGTGGTGTCCAGGTTCAGGCCTCGGGAAATCAAACGCAGCCAGGTGTCGTCAGGGTCGCCGCCGAGTTTGGGGAAGTCGAGTTTCCCAGTGCTTTTTAGCTGTCGCAGCAAGGTCGCGGACGTTGGCACCAGATCGCCCAATGGTGCAGCAGCGTCGAACTGCTCGACGTGCAGATAGGCTTTGCGATTGCCGCGAGTGATGCTGTAAAGCGCCACCAGTGTGTTGTCTTGAGGGGCTGCCAGACGCAGCAGCAAATAAGCCTGCTGATTATCGGCGCCATACAGCTTGGCGTTGCCGAAGACTTCATTGGCCCACAGGCTGCTTTCGCCACAATCCCGGGCCTGGCACCAGAACAGCAACTCGGCGCCCTGTTTCTGCAAGGCTTCGCGAGCGGTAGTGAAGGCGTCGGTAGAGGAATGCTCCGGTGGCAATTCGTAGGTCACCGAGGTGGTTTGACCCCGAGCAGTGACCTGACCGTCGAAACGCAGCTGGCCGCTGATCTTGCGGATCGAACCCAACGGATATATCCGCTCGAGCTCGACAGCCGGGCGATAGTCGACGATCTGCGCATCGGCCATACGCGGCACGATCGGCAGGTCCTGGCTGCCAGGGACATCAGCGGCAAATAAAAGAGGACTGAAACAACACAGCGCCAGCAGAGTGAGTGAACGCATGGATAGACTCATCGAATCAGCATGGCCTGGGCACCCTTGATGACACTGTCGTCATCGATGCGCTCGGGCACCAATAAACCGCGTTGAACCGCAGGGCGCGTTTCCATGGTCGCCATCCAGCGCTGCAAGGCTGACAAACCATCCACCGCGACACCGGACCATTCATGGCCACGAACCCACGGATAAGTGGCGATGTCGGCAATGCTGTACTCGCCCGCCAGAAACTCTACGGCTTGCAGACGCGTGTCGAGCACTTCATACAAGCGCCGGGTTTCGTGTTGATAACGGTCGATGGCGCCCTGGAGTTTTTCCGGGAAATAGCGGAAAAACACGTTGGCCTGGCCCTGCATCGGCCCGATTCCGCCCATCTGGAACATCAGCCACTGCAACACCACCGAGCGCCCCTTGGGGTCTTGGGGCAGCAGTTTGCCGGTCATCTCGGCGAGGTAAATCAGAATCGCGCCGGACTCGAACACGGCGAAATCGCCATTGGCACGGTCGACAATCGCCGGAATCCGCCCATTGGGATTGATCTTGAGGAAGTCCGGGGACTTCTGTTCCTTTTTGTCGAAACTCAAGGCATGCACTGTATAGGGCAGGCCGAGTTCCTCGAGCACGATAGAGACCTTGTGGCCATTCGGGGTCGCAGCGGTGTACAGATCTATCATGGTTGTCTCCCATTTCAACCCGCCCAGCCTCGACAGTTGCCGGGCGCAAGTCAAGGAACGGCGAAGAACCGATTGAAACAGTCTGCGACAAGGTCGGCACCGGGTTCGTCATTCAGGTGCAAATGATGGCCGCCAGGCAACTGTTCACGGCTAAAGGGTAGACGTTCCAGCAACTCAGGATGTTTGGCGAGCATGCCGTCAGCCGCGACCACCAGGTGTGCCGGGCAACTGACGCGCTGGACGAAGGCCATCGCCTGTTCAGTGGTCAGACGTAGCGGTGATGGAAGGGTCAGGCGGTTGTCGGTGCGCCAGGTATAGCCGCCCGGCACCGGCATCAAGCCGCGCTGGGCCAGCAGTTCGGCGGCTTCGCGACTGACCGCCACCAAGCCTTTCATTCGTGCTTCGATGGCGCGATCGAGAGTGTTGTAGACCGGTTTGCGTTTTTCCCGCAGATCCAGCTGCGCTTGCAGGGCCATGCCCATGCGTTCGGCGGCGTTTTCGCCTTTGTCTGTAGGAGGAATGATGCCGTCGATCAAGGCCAGATGAGTCACCCGCTCCGGCAACGACCCGGCCAGCACCAGCGAGACAATCGCCCCCAGGGAATGCCCCAGCAGCGCAAAACGTTTCCACCCCAACTGCTCGGCCACTTGCAGCACGTCGTGCGCGTAGTCCCACAGCGCGTAACCGGCGCCATTCGGCCGATGCCCCGAGTGACCATGCCCGGCCATGTCCAGCGCGATGATGCGCAAACCCTTGAGCTTCGGTGCCAACCGGGCAAAGCTGTTGGCGTTGTCCAGCCAGCCGTGCAAGGCAATCACTGGCAAGCCATCTTCAGGCCCGAACAAGTGCGCCGCCAACTCGATATGCGGCAGGCTCAGGCGAACTTCTTCGACGACGCTGTTCATGCGCAATCCTGTTGGCTGCGACCGTCCCAGCGACTGAACAGATTCTTCAGCAGCGTGGCCGTGTCTTGTGGACGTTCGAGGGGAAACATATGGCCGCCGGGAATGGTCAAGGACTCGCCCAAAGGCATACGCCCGACGGATCGGGCGTGATGGCGCATCACCACGCGGCTCTTGTGCCCGCGAACCACCGCCAGCGGCACTTTCAACTGCCGTGCGCGGCCGGGGCTGGTGTGGGGCACACCGCGGTAGATGCTGATTTCCGTGGCCGGGTCAAAACGCAGCCGTAGCTTGCCACCGACATTGTGCAAACCATGTTGAAGATAGGCCTCGAAGCATTCCGGATCGAAGCCACGAAACAGGGTTTTACCGGCGAAATACAATCGGGCTGCGTCCAGATCGGCAAACTCTTCCCGTCGTCCCAACGTGCGGCCGGCCGGGGTCAAGCGATCGATGAACCCGAAGCGCTTGGCGGCACGGATCACCCATTGATCGGCGCGGGTCAGCACCGGTGAATCGAGCATCACCACGCCGCGATACAGCTCAGGGCAACGCAAGGCGGCGTGCAGGTGCAGCACGCCGCCGAAGGAGTGACCGACGCCCCAAACCGGTTCCGGTTGCTGCTTTAGGTGATGAATCAGCTCATCCACCAGATTGTTCCAGTTGTCGTCGGCTGGAAAGCGCGGGTCATGGGCGTGCTGCTCCAGATGCGTCACCTGATACTCGGGCGCCAGCGCCGCGAACAACTTGCCGTAGGTCCCCGAAGGAAAGCCATTGGCGTGGGCGAAAAATATCTGTTGCGACATACCTGCAAATCCATGAGCGAGAACGGGGGTTGATTGTCCGTAAGACCGTGTCCTACAGCAATGACCATAACTGCCAGGAATGGTGGTAGGAGATGTCGCAAAGATCAAAAGATCGCAGGGTAGGAGCTGCCGAAGGCTGCGATCTTTTGATCTTCTAAATCATCGCGCCGGTGGATTCTCCCCCACCGGCACCACTGCCATGGTCAGCCGCGACACGCAACTGGCCTTCCCTTCATCACTGCTCAAACGGATATCCCAGACATGGGTCGTGCGCCCGATGTGAATCGCCTTGGCCACCGCCGTCACCCGCCCACTGCGCAGGCCGCGCAAATGGTTGGCGTTGATTTCCAGGCCCACGCAATAAAATTTGCTGGCGTCGATGCACAGGAAACTAGCCATCGAGCCGACGGTTTCGGCCAGCACCACCGAGGCGCCGCCGTGCAGCAAACCATAGGGCTGGTGTGTGCGGTGGTCGATGACCATGCTCGCGGTCAGGGACTCGTCATCGAAGGCTTCGAAGCGAATATCCAGCACTTCGCCGATGGTGTTTTTCTGGATTGCGTTCAACTGCTCGACGTTGGGAGTGGTGCGCCACAGACTCATCGTTACGTTCCTTTGTTGGAGTTGTTCGTGGCTCAATCCTGCCACAGCACCGCCTCGCTGCGCTCGCTCCATTCTGCAAACCGAGCACCGTAAGCCGCTTCGATCATGTTGCGCTTGATCTTCAGGGTCGGTGTCAGGAAGCCGTTCTCCACTGCCCAACTGTCCTTGACCACCACCAATCGACGCAAGCGCTCATGCCTGTCGAGAACGCCGTTGACCTCCTCCAGCAGTTTTTCCAGGCTTGAATGCAAACCCGCCCGGGCCGATCCCTTCGCGTCCTGCTGACCGACCGCCGACAACACGCACAACCCCAGTGGTGCGCTCAGCCCATCGCCAACCACGCACACTTGTTCGATCCGCGTATGCACCGCCAGGCGATTTTCAATCGGTGCCGGGGCAACGTATTTGCCTTTGCTGGTTTTGAAGATTTCCTTCAATCGCCCGGTCAGGCGCAGGTTGCCTTCGGCGTCTTCCTCGCCCTTGTCACCGGTGCGCAGGAAACCGTCTTCGGTGATGGCTTCGGCGGTTTTCCCGGGTTCCTTGAAATAGCCGAGCATGGTCGCGCCGCTGCGCACCAGTACTTCACCAGACGGTTCGATGCACACTTCGACTTCCGGACATGGCTTACCGATCCAGCCGGGTTTGTTCTGACCCGGCAGGCCGATGTGGGAATAACCGCAACTTTCGGTCATGCCGTACACCTCCAGCACATCCAGCCCCAGTTTTTGGTACCAGAGCAGCAAGGTCTGTGGCACGGGCGCAGCGCCGGACAAGGCGATGCGCAAGGCGTCCAGCCCCAGCCCGGCGAGGACTTTGTGCCCTACCCGTTTGCCGATGAAGGGCAAGCCGAGCAGGAAGTCGAGGCGCTTTTCCGGGATTTTGCTGTAGACGCCCATCTGGAATTTGGTCCAGATCCGCGGCACACCGAACAGCGCCGTCGGCCGGGCACGCTGCAAATCGTTGAGAAAGGTGTCGAGGCTCTCGGCAAAAAAAACTGTTTGCCCGGTGTAGATCGACGCCAACTCGACGAACATCCGCTCGGCGACGTGGCACAGCGGCAGGTAGGAAAGCAGGCGATCCGACTCATTCAGGCCGAATAACTGCGTGCCGCGAGTGGTGGCAAAGCCCAAGGTGCCGAAACTGTGCATCACGCCTTTCGGTTGGCCCGTGGTGCCGGAGGTGTAAATGATGGTCGCCAATTGATCGGCGGCGGGTTTGGGGTCGTCCTGAATCGGCGAACTGCGCTGCAGATCGGCCCAGCTGAAATCGAAAGTGCCAGCCGGGCACAGCGGCAGGCTGATGGTCGGCAGGTCGGATCTGACCCCGGCGGACATGCCCGGCCAGTCATCCAGCTTGCCAATGAACACCAGCGCGGCTTCGGAGTGATCGAGCACCTGGGCCACGGAATCGGCGGTCAGATTGGGATACAGCGGCACCGAGACATGCCCGGCCATCCAGATCGCCAGGTCGGCGATGATCCAGTGGGCGCAGTTTTTCGAGATCAGCGCGATGTGGCTGCCTTGTGGCAATTCGCGAGCCCGCAACCAGTGGGCGGCACAGCGCGCCTGATGGCCGACGTCGGCCCAGGTCAGCGTCTCGACCTGGCCGCCCCCCGTCGGCTGAACCAGAAAGCGCTGGCGGGGATGACGGGCTTCACGCTCGTAGAAGGCGTCCAATGGCAAACGGGAAGCAGCAGACATGCGACTTGCTCCTTTATTTTTTGTCTGGAGCAAGCGTAGTCAACCAAGCAAGTGCTTGGTTGACTATTTCACACAAAAAAATGGAACGCCTCCGCCCTTGTAGGAGCGAGGCTTGCCCGCGAAGGGGCCTTCGAAGACGCTAAAAGCTTCGCGGGCAAGCCTCGCTCCTACAAAAGCAAAAGCCAGAGCCAGAGCCAGAGCCAGAGCCAGAGCCAGAGCCAGAGCCAGAGCCAGAGCCAGAGCCAGAGCCAGAGCAGAGGCAGGTTAAGGGTGCTTGATGCCGTTGAGCCTCATCGACCCGATCAGCAGTTCATTGTTCTCCAGCTCGGCCAGGCCGGCGGTGCTGACTTTTTCCGGTGGATAGCCAGCGCCGTGCTGCAGATAGCTCAGCAGGTTGCCCACCAGCGGATTGTGACTGACCAGCAGGACGTCACTCACCGATACAAGCTGCTCCGCCACCTTGTCCGGATCAGTATCCGGGGTCAGCCATTCGACGGTGCGGATCTCTGGCTCGAAACCCAGAGCCTCACGCACCAGCAAAGCGGTCTCCTGCGCTCGCAAGAAAGGACTGGCATAAATGGCGGTGAGCGGCTGGCCGATCAATTGGGCCGCAGCACGCAACACCTCTTCACGGCCGTGGGCGGTCAATGCCCGCTCGGAGTCCGGACGAGTACCGTGAGGTTCGGCTTCGCCATGACGCAATACCCAGAGTTTCATAGTTTTGGCTCCTCATCTCGGGCCGGATGCGGTGCTGGCGCCACAACGTGCGGAGCTTCACCTTCCGGTGTACGCGGCGTCGGCCAGTCGGCGAACGGCCAGGGCTTCTGGTCGCTGTGAAAGCTGCCGAAACGACCGATCTGCGCCAGAAACTGGCTCAGGCTGTCGCCGAAATTCATCAAGCTGGCGCTCGGTGCGCCATAAATCAAACGATAGATCAGCTGCACAAATACCACCGCACCGAGGATCAATTGCGCCACTTGCCAGACCAGCACATAGACAATCATCCACAGCACTCGCAGCAGGATGGATTCGTACTTGGCTTCTACTTTCTGATCGTTCATGTCTCACTCCGTTCCTATTGAGTAGAGGGTTCAGTTGAAACCGCTGGTTGAAATAAAGTCGACGTCGGTTTTCGGCTCGCCACGCATCAGCAGTGCGATCACCTGTTCAAGCGTGCGGCCTTCGAACAGAATCGCATGCAATCCGGCGACCAATGGCATATACACGCCAGCTTCATGCGCCTTGGCCTTGAGCACCTTAAGGGTGTTCACGCCTTCGGCGACTTCGCCCAGGCGCGTCACCGCGTCTTCCAGGCTCAAGCCTTGGCCAAGGGCAAACCCGACCTGATAGTTGCGGCTTTTCGGCGACGAACAGGTGACGATCAAATCGCCGACACCCGCCAGACCGAGGAAAGTCATCGGGTTGGCGCCCTGATTCACCGCGAAGCGGGTCATTTCCGCCAGTGCCCGGGTGATCAGCATGCTCTTGGTGTTTTCACCCATGCCCAACGCCACCGCCATGCCGGCGATGATTGCGTAGACGTTTTTCAGCGCCCCGCCCAGCTCCACGCCAAAGCGGTCGGCGCTGGCGTACACGCGAAAGGTCCGGCCATGCAGCGCTTCCTGAACCTGTTGGCAAAGCGCTTCGTCTTCGCTGGCGACCACGGTGGCGGTCAGCGCATGCTCGGCGATTTCACGGGCCAGATTCGGGCCCGACAGCACGCCGATGCGCGCTTGCGGGGCAATTTCTTCGAGGATCTCGCTCATCAGCTTGAACGTATGGGCTTCGATGCCTTTGGTCAGGCTCACCAGCAGTTTGCCGCTCAAACGTTCGGCGTGAGGGACCAATACCGAGCGCAGCGCGCTGGATGGCAGCGCGACGAAGCACAGGTCGCAGGCCTCCAGGGTGGCTTGCAGGTCCGTGACCGCCTCCACCGCCGGAAGAATCTTAATGCCTTTGAGGTAACGCGGGTTCTCACGATTGACCCGAATGGCCTCGGCCTGTTCGGGGTCGCGCATCCACAGCCGGACCTGATGCCCATTCTCGGCCAGCAGATTAGCCACGGCGGTACCAAAACTTCCGCCTCCCAGGACCGCAATTGGGCGCTGATCAGTCATATGCAATCCGTTAATCCATACCAGTGGCGATGCCGGCATTATACGGAGCGGCCCGGTCGCGGCCAGCCCCAGCATCAATTACCGACACTTGTAGGAAGAAGACCAAGAAAACCGAGGAAAATGCCCATAACGTGACTGGAAAAGTCTTTGCGCTCGGTTAACATGCGCGCCAACTAATCGCTATCAAGGCCGTACCGTGTCTTTTGGCTTTCCCCGTCCTCGCTCGCCGCTGGTATTGGCGCTGATCTTCAGCTCGCCATTGCTGGCCGACGACCTGTTCCTCGACAATGATCCGTTGCCGCAAGTGCTGACGGCGACGCGCTTGAAGCAGTCGCCTGCGGCCGTGCCGGGGAGCATGACGGTGATCGACAGCGAACTGATCAATGCCAGCGGCGCGCGGGACATCAGCGAGTTGCTGCGGCTGGTGCCGGGGATGATGGTCGGTAATATCAGCGGCAATCAGGCGGCGGTGAACTACCACGGCACCAATGCCAGCGAAGCGCGGCGCATGCAAGTGTTGATCGACGGCCGTTCGGTGTATCGCGCAGGCCTGGCCACGGTGGACTGGAGTGATATTCCGGTGGCCATGGAAGACATCGAGCGCATCGAGGTTTTCCGTGGCCCGAACACCGTCAGCTACGGCGCCAACGCGCTGATGGCGGTGGTCAATATCATCACCCGCAAACCGGCCGACAGCCACGGCACGCGACTGAAAGTCACCCGTGGCCAGCGCGGTATCAATGATTTCTACGCCAGCCAGGGCATGGGTTGGGACAGCGGCGACTTACGCCTTTCGCTGTCCGGCCAGCAAGACGATGGCTTCGACTCGGACCGCACCGGCGCCGATTACCGCGACAGTCGTCGCTTGAACCGCTTCAGCCTCGCCGTCAGCCAGACGCTCAATGAAAACCAGAGCATCGACTTGCAACTGAATGCCAAGGACGGGACCAACCAGCGGCCCTATACCTACCGTCCGGTATTTTCAGGGATTACTGCCGCCGGGAACAATTCCGACGTCATTGCCAAGGACTATGCCGGCTCGCTGCGCTGGAATCTGGACATCAATCCCGATCACAGCCTTTATATTCAAGGCTCGGCGCAACACTGGGATCGCCAGCAAACCTGGCGTGCCTGCGATGCCGAGATCTCATTCAGCCCGGAACTGACCGAGCTCTGGCAACTCAATCCGAATTACACCGAACGCCTGGCGCGCAACATGGTGCGCTTTACCAGCTTAGGTGCACCGACAGGCACACCGGCCGAACAGGCATTGGGCAATCAGGTGCTGGATCAATGGCGAAATGGCGCCCGGCAAACCCTCTGCGGCGACATCGACCAGAGCGCCCGGGAATCGCGCTACGACCTCGAACTGCAAGACACGCTCAGCCTGTCCGACAGTCTGCGGCTGGTCAGTGGCATGAACTATCGTTACGACCGGGCCAATTCCGAGACCTACTTCAATGGCACGCTCGACGACACCACCTGGCGGGCGTTCGGCCAACTCGAGTGGCGCGCCACCGAACACTGGTTGCTGCAGGGCGGGGCGATGTACGAAGACACGCAATTGACCGGCCACTCGCTGACCCCGCGGGTGGCGGTCAATTACCTGATTAACCCGCGCCACGGCTTGCGCGCGGTGTATTCGGAAGCCATCCGCTCGCCGGACATGTTCGAGAACAACGTCAACTGGAGTTATCAGGTGACCAACCTGAAGCCCAGTGCCTACGGCCAGTCCAGCGCCCGCTATTTCGTCAAGACCCGTGGCCCGGGTGACCTCGAACAGGAACGCATGCGCTCCCGGGAATTGGGCTACAACGGCTACTTCGCAGAGTGGGGGCTGGCGGTCGACGTGAAGCTGTTCTACGACGAAATCACCGGCATGATCAGCGAACCACTGCGCAACAACCAGTACATCGCCAGCAACTCGAACAGCTCGCGCTTCACTGGAACTGAAACCCAGCTGGATTGGCGCGTCAGCAGCGCCGATCGTCTGCGCCTGACTTATGCCTATGTCGACGCCGAAGCCAGCAACCCGCTGGATGCACAACAGACTGCGCGCAACAGCGGCTCCGCCGGTTGGCTACGCAATTGGGGCCAGGGCTGGAACAGCGCGCTCTTCTACTATGGTGCCGACGCCCTCAACGGTTACCGCTTCGAACGGGTCGACACCCGCATCGCCAAACGCATCGGTTTAGGCAAGGCCAATCTGGAACTGGCCGGGGTCCTCCAGCAACGCCTCGACAATCAGCCCACCACCTTCGTCGACAACAACTACGACGATCGCCGGGTGCTCTACTTCAGCGCGGAGCTGGAGTTTTAAGATGCCGCATCGCCCGTCACCGAAGACGCCAACCCTTGGCCGCCTGCTGGCCGGGTTGTGCCTGGTGTTTACCGGGCTGCTGTGCAATCTGCCGGCACGGGCCGCTGACATTCTGCTGACCGGCGCCGAGGACGGTGCCGGCGTGCAGTCTTTCGTTCAGGCCCTCAGCGAGTTGCGCCCCACCGACAGCGTGCGCTTCCAGCCTGTCGCCAGCCTGCCGGCGCCAGGCCAACTGCCCGTCGACACCCGTCTGGTTCTGCTCGACTTGCCCAGCCTCGACTGGCGCCTGCAAGACGCCCAGGGCCCGGCAACGCTGGTGCTGCGCATCAGTCGCCTGCAAGCCCGCCAACGCTTGGGCAATGAAATGCCCCCGCACCTCAGCCTGCTCTGGAGTGATCCGCCGCTGGACCGACAGTTGCGCCTGACCCGACTGCTCCTGCCTGAGGCCCGGCGGGTCGGCGTGCTTGTCGACAGCCACAGCGAATTTTTGTTGAAAGAAGTGCGTCAGGCCGCCCTGCCCCTGGGCCTTGAAGTGGTCACCGAGCGTTGGGATAACACCAATGACAGCCGTCCCTTGCAGGCCCTGCTGAAAAACAGTGATGTGCTGCTGGGCCTGGACGACCCTGATCTGTACAACCCGAAAACCGTGAAAAACCTGCTGCTCAGCAGCTATGCGCGGCAACTGGCGCTGATCGGTCCCAACGCAGCCTTTGTCAGGGCCGGCAGTCTGGCCAGTACTTACAGCGACCAGAACGATTGGCTGAAGATTCTCGACGAGCTGCTCGACCGCCCCTCGAGCACCTGGCCGCGCGCACTGTATCCGCAACACTTCAAGGTCTTGAGCAACCCGCAAGTGGCTCGTTCACTCAGTATTGAACCGATGAATGAAGCCTCTGTCGCAACACAGCTGGCCGAAGGAGAACGCCGCCCATGACCTTCCGTCGCGGTTGGGACATCAATACCCGCACCCAGATCATCAGCCTCGGCCCGGCCCTGCTGCTGACGTTGCTGCTGATCAGTTTTTTCACCTTCGTGCGAATCCAGGACCTGCGCCAGGAACTCAATCACACCGGTCAGCTGATCGCCAATCAACTGGCGCCGGCCACCGAATACGGGGTCATTTCGGGTAACAAAGAGGTGCTTGAAAGTTTGCTCAAGGCCACCCTGGCGACGCCCAACGTACGCTTTCTGGAAGTACAGGACAGAGCCAACCGGATTCTGGTGTACGTCGAGCAACCGTCGGAAGCCCACAACCGCTCGCATCAGGTCGAAGTGTTCCAGGCACCGGTGCGCCTGCAACGCATCGCGCTCAACAATGACTTTTTTCAGAACAGCCGTACCGCCGCCAGTGCGCCGGGCGAGGATTATCTGGGCCGGGTGATCGTCGGCCTGTCCAATGACGCCTTCAACCAACGCCAGCAGGAAATCCTCTTCAAGGCCGGGATCCTTGCCTTGTTCGCTCTGCTGTTTACGTTTTTGCTGGCTCGACGCCTGGCCGGCAGCCTGTCGCAACCGATCCACGACATCGGCAACGCCGTCAAGGCGATCCAGAAGGGCGACTACAAAACGCCCCTGCCGATTGTCGACGACACTGAACTGGGCGCCCTGTCGCAGCACATCAACAACCTTGCCCAAGGCCTTGAGCAAGCCAGTCGCGAACAGCATCAGGCCATGGCGCAATTGATCCAGACCCGCGAGGAAGCGGAAAAGGCCAACAACGCCAAATCCGATTTCCTCGCGATGATGAGTCACGAATTGCGCACGCCGATGAATGGCGTGCTCGGCATGCTGCAACTACTGGAAACCACCGACATGACCGAGGAGCAGATCGAGTACGCGGCGCTGGCCTCGGAATCCACCGAGCACCTGCTCAAAGTGATCAACGACATTCTCGATTTCTCGCGCATCGAGCGTTCGGAACTGGAGCTGGAGCATATTCCGTTCAACCTCGCGGACCTGATCGGCAGTTGTGCCCAGTCGTTCCAGCACAGCGCGGTGCAACGCGGGCTCGACTTGCAACTGCGGATACCCGAGGACATGCGCATCCTGCAGGTTCAGGGCGATCCGACGCGGATCCGGCAGATTCTGGTCAATCTGGTCGGCAATGCGCTGAAATTCACCGAACGGGGCCGCGTCACGATCGAACCGCAATGGCAGTCCCTGGATCACGAACTGCTGTGGTTCACCTGCACCGTGCGCGACAGCGGAATCGGCATCCCGCCCGCAAGCCTGGAGTTAATGTTCAACGCGTTCCAGCAGGCCGACAGTTCTATTTCAAGACGTTACGGCGGCACCGGACTGGGGCTGCCGATTGCCCGCACTCTGGCTGAGCGGATGGGCGGCACCTTGCGTGCTCAGAGCGAAGAAGGCGTTGGCTCGGTGTTCACCCTGGAAATCCCTTTGGCTCTGTATAAGCAGCCATTGCCAGCGTTGACGCCACGAGGACATACCGGCAATGACCACGGCGAAGGTCGCGATGTGCTGCTGGTGGAGGACAACGCGGTCAATCGCACCGTTGTCGAAGCAATGTTGCGCAGTCTGGGCTTTACTGTCAGCGTCGTCACCGATGGTGCACAAGCGGTGCGTAGCGCCGAGAGCCGGACTTTCGACGCGATTCTGATGGACTGCCGACTGCCGGTCATCGACGGTTACGAAGCCACCCGACAGATTCGCCAACTGCCCGGCTGTGCTGACGTGCCGATCATCGCGCTGACGGCCAATGCCTTGCAGGGCGACCGCGAAGCCTGTTTATCGGCGGGAATGAACGATTACCTGGCCAAGCCCTTCAAACGCACGGATCTGCAGCAAATTCTGCAGCGTTGGGTGCAGTAGTACAGGCCTTTCGGCTATCTGCGACTGGCGTGAAAGACGAAAGTGCGGCAGTCTTAGGCACCCGAACAGGCCCGAAAAGGGGCTTGAATAATAATTTCAGTGCACAAGTGTACATTCATGTCCTTGGTGCTGTGACTTTCACCACAACGCAATAGTCTATGAGTAGGCTGCTGACTCGAGGCATGAACGCTTCGATCGGCCGGGAAGATTCGCCCCACCCTGCCGCATGGACTATTGAGGAGCTCGCATGACCAAACAAAACGCCTTTACTCGGGAAGACCTGCTGCGCTGCAGTCGTGGTGAGTTGTTCGGCCCAGGTAACGCGCAACTGCCCGCCCCGAACATGCTGATGGTCGATCGCATCACCCATATCAGCGAAGAGGGTGGCAAGTACGGCAAGGGTGAATTGGTCGCCGAGCTGGATATCACTCCAGACCTGTGGTTCTTCGCCTGCCACTTCGAAGGTGATCCGGTAATGCCGGGCTGCCTGGGCCTCGATGCCATGTGGCAACTGGTCGGTTTCTTCCTCGGCTGGCAAGGTCTGCCGGGCCGCGGACGCGCCTTGGGTTCGGGCGAAGTGAAATTCTTTGGCCAGGTACTGCCGACCGCCAAGAAAGTCACCTATAACATCCATATCAAACGCGTCCTGAAGGGCAAGCTGAACATGGCCATTGCCGATGGTTCGGTGACCGTCGACGGCCGCGAAATCTATACCGCCGAAGGCCTTCGGGTCGGCGTTTTCACCTCCACTGACAACTTCTAAGGGTTATCCGCATGCGCCGCGTCGTTATCACTGGTCTGGGCATCGTTTCGTGCCTGGGCAATGACAAAGAGACCGTCTCCGCTAACCTGCGTGCAAGCCGCCCTGGCATCCGGTTCAACCCGGAATATGCTGAAATGGGTCTGCGTAGCCAGGTTTCCGGCTCCATTGACCTTCCCCTCGAAGAGCTGATCGATCGCAAGATTTTTCGCTTCGTCGGCCACGCGGCGGCTTACGCCTATCTGGCCATGAAAGACGCCATCGCAGACTCCGGCCTGACCGAAGAGCAGGTTTCCAACGTGCGTACCGGCCTGATCGCCGGTTCCGGTGGCGCGTCGACCTTGAACCAGATGGAAGCGCTGGACATCCTGCGTGAGAAAGGCGTCAAGCGCGTCGGCCCGTACCGCGTCACGCGGACCATGGGCAGCACCGTTTCGGCTTGCCTGGCCACGCCGTTCAAGATCAAGGGCGTGAACTACTCGATCTCCTCCGCGTGCGCCACCAGTGCTCACTGCATCGGTAACGCTGTGGAGCAGATCCAGTTGGGCAAACAGGACATCGTGTTCGCCGGTGGCGGTGAAGAAGAACACTGGAGCCAATCGTTCCTGTTCGACGCCATGGGCGCACTGTCCAGCCAGTACAACGAAACCCCGGAAAAAGCTTCCCGTGCCTACGACGCCAAGCGTGACGGTTTCGTCATCGCCGGCGGTGGCGGCATGGTCGTGGTCGAAGAGCTGGAACACGCCCTGGCCCGCGGCGCGAAGATCTACGCGGAAATCGTTGGCTACGGCGCGACCTCTGACGGCTACGACATGGTCGCTCCAAGCGGCGAAGGCGCCATCCGCTGCATGCAGATGGCCATGGCCACCGTCGACACCCCGATCGACTACCTGAACACCCACGGCACCTCGACTCCGGTCGGCGATGCCATGGAAATGAAAGGTGTGCGTGAAGTGTTCGGTGACAAGGCCCCGGCCATCAGCTCCACCAAGAGCCTGTCGGGTCACTCCCTGGGCGCCGCTGGCGTTCACGAAGCGATCTACTGCCTGCTGATGATGGAAGGCAACTTCATGGCGGGTTCCGCCAACATCGACGAACTGGACCCGGAAGTGGCAGACATGCCAATCCTGACCAAGACTCGCGAAGACGCCGCCATCAACACCGTGATGAGCAACAGCTTCGGCTTCGGTGGCACCAACGCCACGCTGGTACTGAAGCGCTGGCAGGGTAAGTAATACCCCCGCCGCTTCGCCGTAAACAAAAACGCCCCGACTGGTTCGGGGCGTTTTTTTTGCCTCTGCTTTCCTGTAGGAGCCAGGCTTGCCGGCGAAGGCGTCCTTGAGTAGGTCTTCGCCGGCAAGCCTGGCTCCTACAGGTAATCAGGTTCAAATTCGTGGTTTTGCTCTTCGCAAACATGAAACATTTGTCATGAAACTCAATGGCCTGCGACTGAATGTCACGTATTTAGCGGGCTGCAGGACTTTTGCCGATTCTGCAAAAATGGGTTGCCGAACTCTGTCGTTTACTTAGCCAGCTAACAAAATATATAACAAAGGCCTGCACACGCCTTGCTGCAGATAACAGAGATTGGAGCTAGCAGATGACTGTAAAAGTAACTGAACGCGACGATTCACATATGTCCCATGAAGGCATCGCCGCCGGTATCCGCATCTGGGATGTACATCAACAAGACCTGCTGGTCGGGATGTTCCACTCCGAGACCGAAGCCCACAAGTACAAGGCCGAACTGGAAACACTGGAACAGCAGCGCGAAGCACGCTCTGCATAATTCATAGCATTGAAAACGACAAACCCCGCCATGAGCGGGGTTTGTCGTTTTTGCAGTTTCTAACGGCTTACCACATCAGATCGTCAGGGATCTGATAGGCCGCATACGGATCGTCTTCGGCGCTGACTTCTTCTGTCTTCACATTCAACTGCACGATGCGTTGTGGATCGCGCTCCTGAATCTTCAGGGCCGCTTCACGAGGGATCACTTCGTAACCGCCGGCATGATGCACGATCGCCAGCGAACCGCTGCTGAGCTTGTTGCGCATCAGCGTGTTGACGGAGATGCGCTTGACCTTCTTGTCGTCGACGAAGTTGTAGTAATCCTCGGTGGTCAGCTTGGGCAGGCGCGAGACTTCAATCAATTGCTTGACCTGGGCGGCGCGGGCCTTCGCTTCTGCCTTCTCCTGCTGCTGGCGGTTCAGCTCCTGGTCGCGCTTGACCTTCTCGGCCATGGCTTCCTGAGCGGCACGCTGCTGGGAGTCATCGAGTTCAATCTGGCCTTTGTGGGCCAGACGTTGCTGCTTCTGCTTCTCTTTGCCGACCTGTTTGGCCTGCTTTTGATTGACCAGCCCTGCTTTGAGCAACTGGTCGCGAAGGGAAATGCTCATGGTGCTTATTTCTCACTTAGGCAACTGCTCAACCGCAGCTGGGCAAATTCTTTTCCTGACGTTTGGCTTCGCCCCACAAGGCGTCCAACTCTTCGAGGGTGCAATCTTCTATGGGACGGTGGGTGTCGCGCAATGCCTGTTCGATAAATCGGAAGCGTCTTTCAAACTTTGAGTTCGCGCTACGCAGTGCCGTTTCCGGATCGACCTTGAGGTGTCGCGCCAGATTGACCACGGAAAACAGCAGGTCGCCGACTTCATCGGCAATCGCTGCCGAGTCATTGTCGGCCATGGCTTCGAGCACTTCATCGAGCTCTTCGCGCACCTTGTCGAGCACCGGCAAGGCGTCCGGCCAGTCGAAACCGACCTGCCCTGCGCGCTTCTGCAGCTTTGCCGAACGGGACAGCGCCGGCAACGCGGCAGGCACGTCGTCGAGCAAGGACAACTGCTGCGGCGCCGAAGACTTCTCGGCGCGTTCTTCAGCCTTGATCTCTTCCCAACGTTGCTTGACCTGCTCTTCATTCAAACGCGGGATGTCCTGCGACGCATACAGATCACCGGTGGGGAACACGTGAGGATGACGGCGGATCAGCTTGCGCGTGATGCTGTCGACCACACCATCGAACTCGAAACGCCCTTCTTCCCGGGCCAATTGGCTGTAATAAACCACCTGGAACAACAAGTCGCCCAACTCACCCTGCAAATGATCGAAGTCCCCGCGCTCGATGGCGTCGGCGACTTCGTAGGCTTCTTCCAGGGTGTGCGGGACGATGGTCGCGTAGGTTTGCTTGATATCCCACGGGCAGCCGTACTGCGGGTCGCGCAGACGGCTCATCAGGTGCAACAGATCTTCAAGTGAATACATCTTTCATTAATCTCTACACACTTCACTTGTAGGAGCGAGGCTTGCCCGCGAAGGCGGTGTGTCAGGAATGCCGCCTTCGCGGGCAAGCCTCGCTCCTACAGGTGTCACCATCAATTTCCGTGCAGGTCTCTCACGGTGTGCGGTTACGGCGGGTTTCGATGATGTTCGGCAACTGGGAAATCCGCCCCAGCAACCGTCCCAGCGCATCCAGCCCCGGAATTTCGATGGTCAGGGACATCAACGCCGTGTTGTCCTCTTTGTTCGAACGGGTGTTGACCGCCAGCACGTTGATCCGCTCGTTGAGCAGCACCTGCGACACGTCACGCAGCAGGCCGGAACGGTCGTAGGCGCGAATGATGATGTCCACCGGATAGGTGAGCACCGGCACGGGGCCCCAGCTGACCTGGATGATCCGCTCCGGCTCGCGCCCGGCCAGTTGCAGCACCGAGGCGCAGTCCTGACGGTGAATGCTCACGCCACGGCCCTGGGTGATGTAACCGACGATCGCATCCCCCGGTAGCGGCTGGCAGCAGCCAGCCATCTGGGTCATCAGGTTGCCGACGCCCTGGATCTGAATGTCGCCGCGCTTGCCCGGTTTGTAGCCGGTGGCTTTGCGCGGGATCAGTTCCAGCTGTTCGTTGCCGCGTTCCGGCTCGACCAGTTGCTGCGCCAGGTTCACCAGTTGCGCCAAGCGCAAATCGCCTGCGCCCAATGCGGCGAACATGTCCTCGGCGGTCTTCATGTTGGCCTTCTCGGCCAGCTTGTCGAAATCCACCTGCGGCAGACCGAGGCGATTGAGTTCGCGCTCAAGCAAGGTTTTACCGGCAGCGACGTTCTGATCGCGCGCCTGCAATTTGAACCAGTGGACGATCTTCGCCCGTGCCCGCGAGGTGGTGATGTAACCCAGGTTCGGGTTCAGCCAGTCGCGGCTCGGAGTGCCGTGCTTGCTGGTGATGATCTCGACCTGTTCACCGGTTTGCAGGCTGTAGTTGAGCGGCACGATGCGCCCGTTGATCTTGGCGCCGCGGCAGTTGTGACCGATTTCGGTGTGCACGCGGTAGGCAAAGTCCAGCGGTGTCGCGCCCTTCGGCAGGTCGATGGCGTGACCGTCCGGGGTAAAGATGTAAACCCGGTCCGGCTCGATATCGACCCGCAGTTGTTCGGCGAGGCCACCAATATCGCCCAGCTCTTCGTGCCACTCGAGAACCTGACGCAGCCAGGAAATTTTCTCTTCGTAGTGGTTCGAGCCGGACTTGACGTCGGTGCCTTTGTATTTCCAGTGGGCGCAAACCCCCAGCTCGGCTTCTTCGTGCATCGCATGGGTGCGGATCTGCACTTCCAGCACCTTGCCTTCAGGGCCGATTACCGCGGTGTGCAGCGAGCGGTAGCCGTTCTCTTTCGGGTTGGCGATGTAGTCGTCGAACTCTTTCGGGATGTGCCGCCACAGGGTGTGAACGATGCCGAGCGCGGTGTAGCAGTCGCGCATTTCCGGCACCAGCACGCGAACCGCGCGCACGTCGTAGATCTGGCTGAATTCCAGACCCTTGCGCTGCATTTTGCGCCAGATCGAATAGATGTGTTTGGCACGGCCGCTGATGTCGGCATCGACGCCGGTGGCCTGCAACTCGTCTTTGAGTTGGGTCATCACGTCGGCGATGAAGCGCTCGCGATCCAGCCGTCGCTCGTGGAGCAACTTGGCGATCTGCTTGTACTGGTCGGGCTCAAGATAGCGGAAGGACAAGTCCTCCAGTTCCCACTTGATGTGACCGATACCGAGGCGGTGGGCGAGCGGCGCATAAATGTCGAAGACTTCACGGGCGACGCGGTTGCGCTTCTCGTCGTCGGCGGTTTTCACCGCGCGGATCGCACAGGTGCGCTCAGCCAGTTTGATCAGCGCGACGCGCACGTCGTCGACCATGGCCACGAGCATTTTGCGCAGGTTCTCGACCTGGCCCTGAGTGCCCAGCACCAGCGATTGACGGGGGCTCAGGCTGGCGCTGATCGCCGCCATGCGTAACACGCCGTCGATGAGTTTGGCGACCACCGGACCGAAGCGCTGGCTGACTGCCGGCAACTGGATCTGGCCTTCGCGCACGCCGCGGTACAGCACCGCTGCAACCAACGAATCCTGGTCGAGTTTGAGGTCAGCGAGAATCTCGGCGATCTCAAGGCCCGTGCGGAAACTCGAGGTCCCTTCGGACCACAGATTCTTCGCCGCATTGGCTTGTTGTTCGGCCTCGCGAGCGAACTCGCAGGCTTCCTTCAAGGCTTCGCGATCCAGTGCCGCATCGACACTGACCGCATGATCGAGCCAAGCCTCGAGGTTGATACTGCCGTCAGTGTTGATCGGCTGGTGTGCTCTCACCTGTACCATCTTGCTTTACCTTCCCTACGACGCAGATTCAATGCGTCAAATCGCTGACCTTTGCTGCCCGTGTGCACTCGCGGGGCTAAGACGAATGCGCTTTGCACGAGCGGGTCAGTCGGACCAGACGAGCCGTCCTAGCTCGCTTCAAATAACGCCATGGCCTCGACATGTGCCGTCTGAGGAAACATATCGAGAATCCCGGCACGTTTTAACCGGTAGCCCTGCTTGATCAATTCGACCGTGTCGCGCGCCAGCGTTGCAGGGTTGCACGACACATACACCAATCGTTTGGCGCCCAGGGACGCCAGCTTGCGCACCACCTCGAAAGCGCCGTCGCGAGGTGGGTCCAAGAGTACCGCACAAAAGCCTTCATCGGCCCATTCGGCATCGGCCAAAGGCTGGGATAAATCGGCCTGAAAAAACTTCGCATTATGCAAATTGTTGTTAACGGCATTTGCGGCAGCTCGCTCAACCATCGCCTGCACGCCCTCCACCGCCACCACTTCGCGAACGGTTTTGGCCAGCGGCAAGGCAAAGTTGCCCAACCCACAAAACAGGTCCAGAACCCGCTCATCAGATTTCGGCGCCAACCACGCCAACGCCTGGGCGACCATCGCTTCGTTGACCCCGGCGTTGACCTGAATGAAATCTCCCGGCCGATACGCCAGGTTCAAGTCCCACTGTTCAAGGCGATAACCCAGCGACTGATCGGCCTCGACCGGTTGCGGCTCACCATCGCCATGCAGCCACAACTGGGCTTCATGGAACGCGCAGAATTCCTTGAGGATGGTCATGTCGGCTTCGGACAACGGCGCCATGTGCCGCAGTAATACCGCCAATGACGAACCACTGAACAACTCCACATGCCCCAGCGCCTGAGGTTTGCTCAAGCGTCGGAGCATGTCCGGCAAGCGGCTCATGATCGGTTGCAAGGGCTGTACCAGCACCAGGCATTCGTTGATGGCGACGATGTCCTGACTGCCGGCAGCGCGGAAGCCGACTTCGAGTTTTTTCGCTTTCATGTCCCAACGCACCGCCACTCGGGCGCGACGACGGTAGCCGAATTCCGGACCGCTCAACGGCGCTGCCCACTCATCAGGTTCGACACCGGCAACTCGCGACAATTGCTCGGCGAGCATGCGCTGTTTCAGGGCGAGCTGTTCGTTGTGGGGCAGATGCTGCACGCTGCAACCGCCGCAGCGAGCGGCATGAGCGCACGGTGCCGGGCGGCGCAATTCACTGGCCTGGAACACGCGCTCGGTGCGCGCCTCGACCACTTTGCCGTGGGCACCCAAGACCCGCGCCTCGACTTCCTCACCGGCTAATGCGCCGATGACGAACCAGGTGCGACCTTCGAAAAACGCGATACCGCGACCGTCATTGGCCAGGCGCTCGATGGTCAAGCGCTGCTTTTTGCCGGTCGGGACTTGCGGGGCCTTGCTGCCGCCCGTGGGCTGGAAGCGCAGGCCTCTCTCTTGCTTGGCCATCAGTTGGGCGCGTCGAAAATGCCGGTCGACAAGTAACGGTCGCCACGGTCGCAGATGATCGCGACGATCACCGCGTTTTCAACTTCTTTGGACAAACGCAGCATCGCCGCCACGGCACCGCCCGAGGACACGCCGCAGAAGATGCCTTCTTCGCGTGCCAGACGACGGGTCACGTCTTCAGCTTCGCTTTGTGCCATGTCGACGATCCGGTCCACGCGCTCGGCCTGGTAGATCTTCGGCAGATATTCCTGCGGCCAGCGACGGATGCCCGGAATCGCCGAGCCTTCCATCGGTTGCAGCCCGATGATCTGCACGTTGTCGTTCTGCTCTTTCAAGTAGCGCGAAACGCCCATGATGGTGCCAGTGGTGCCCATCGAACTGACGAAATGAGTGATGGTGCCTTCGGTCTGACGCCAGATTTCCGGACCGGTGGTGGTGTAGTGCGCCTCGGGGTTGTCACCGTTGGCGAACTGATCCAGCACCTTGCCGCGGCCTTCGGCTTCCATTCGCTGGGCGAGGTCGCGAGCGCCTTCCATGCCTTCTTCCTGGCTGACCAGAATCAGCTCGGCGCCATAGGCCGTCATGGCGGCTTTACGCTCGGCGCTGGAGTTGTCCGGCATGATCAGGATCATCTTGTAACCCTTGATCGCGGCAGCCATGGCCAGGGCAATCCCGGTGTTGCCCGAGGTCGCTTCGATCAGCGTATCGCCGGCGTGGATCTGCCCGCGCAGTTCGGCGCGGGTGATCATCGACAGCGCCGGACGGTCTTTGACCGAACCCGCCGGGTTGTTCCCTTCGAGCTTGAGCAAAAGGGTGTTGCTGGTGGCGCCAGGCAGGCGCTGCAAACGGACCAGCGGAGTGTTGCCGACGCAATCGGCGATGGTTGGGTACTGCAAGGTCATGGCGTATTCGCAATCCAGACTGCGGGGGCGCCTATCATACCGGCAAACGTGCGCAGGCCATATCACGCAAAGTAAGGGGCTTATGGCTAATGGGAATAAGGGTGGGTTTGTGTTGAATATGAGGGCCTCTTCGCGGGCAGGCCCGCCTCCCACAGGATTTGGATTGATCACACAATTTGCGGCAGACACACATCAACTGTGGGTAACGGGCTTGCCGTGATGGCGTCAGCACTGAACTAGCCGACGAATGACGACATCAATTTTACGAAGATTGCCCGCATGCAAATCGCTACACTGCGCAGGTGGCGCGTGCCGGACGCATGTGCAGGTCAATAAACAGCTGGATGCGGGAGAGATGCGTGCTCAAGAAACTGGGAATTAAAGGCCGCGTGCTGTTGCTGACCCTGTTACCGACCACCCTGATGGCACTGGTTCTGGGCGGCTATTTTACCTGGATGCAGCAATCGGACCTGCAATCCCAGCTCATGCAGCGCGGCGAAATGATTACCGAACAGCTGGCACCGCTGGTGGCCCCGGCCATGGGTCGCAAAGACAACGAACTGCTGGAACGCATCGCCACCCAGTTCCTGGAACAAACCGACGTGCGCGCGGTGACTTTCCTCGCCCCCGATCGCACGCTGCTGGCCCATGCCGGCCCGACCATGCTCAATCAGGCCCCTTTGGGCAACGGTTCACAGCTGCTGCGCCGCAGTGGCAATGACGCCACGCGCTACCTGCTGCCGGTGTTCGGCAAGCACCGCAACCTGGCCGGCGACCTGATCCCCGATGAAGCCGACCGCCTGCTGGGTTGGGTCGAACTCGAACTGTCCCACAACGGTATGTTGCTGCGCGGTTACCGTAGCCTGTTCGCCAGCCTGCTGCTGATCGGCGGGGGACTGGTCGGTGCGGCGCTGTTGGCGTTGCGCATGGGCCGGACCATCAACCGGCCGCTGAGCCAAATCAAACAAGCCGTGGCACAGCTCAAGGACGGCCATCTGGAAACCCGCCTGCCGCCCCTCGGCAGCCAAGAGCTGGATGAACTGGCGTCCGGCATCAACCGTATGGCCGGAACCCTGCAGAACGCTCAGGAAGAATTGCAAAACAGCGTCGACCAGGCCACCGAAGATGTGCGTCAGAACCTGGAAACCATCGAAATCCAGAACATCGAGCTGGACCTTGCGCGCAAGGAAGCCCTGGAGGCGAGCCGGATAAAATCCGAGTTTCTGGCCAACATGAGCCATGAAATCCGCACACCGCTCAACGGCATTCTCGGCTTCACCCATTTGCTGCAAAAAAGCGAATTGACCCCGCGCCAACTCGATTACCTGGGCACCATCGAAAAATCCGCCGACAGCTTGCTGGGGATCATCAACGAGATTCTTGACTTCTCGAAAATCGAGGCCGGCAAACTGGTGCTCGACCATATTCCCTTCAACCTGCGCGACCTGCTCCAAGACACCTTGAACATCCTCGCCCCGGCCGCCCACGCCAAAGAGCTTGAGCTGGTGAGCCTGGTTTATCGCGATACGCCACTGTCGCTGGTAGGCGATCCGCTGCGACTCAAGCAGATTCTCACCAACCTTGTGAGCAACGCGATCAAGTTCACCCGCGAAGGCACCATCGTCGCCCGGGCCATGCTCGAAGAAGAGCATGAAGACAGCGTGCAACTGCGCATCAGCATTCAGGACACCGGCATCGGTCTGTCGAACCAGGACGTGCGCGCCTTGTTCCAGGCCTTCAGCCAGGCCGATAACTCGCTGTCCCGACAACCTGGCGGCACCGGCTTGGGGCTGGTGATTTCCAAACGCCTGATCGAACAGATGGGCGGCGAGATCGGCGTCGACAGCACACCGGGTGAAGGTTCGGAATTCTGGATCAGCCTGAGCCTGCCCAAAGCTCGCGACGACGCCGAAGACTTGCCCGGCCCACCCTTGCTCGGGCATCGGGTGGCAGTCCTGGAAAACCATGAACTGGCCCGTCAGGCCTTGCAGCATCAACTGGAAGACTGCGGTCTGGTAGTTACACCATTCAACACCTTGGAAAGCCTGGCCAATGGCGTGACCGGTGCCCATCAGACCGATCAGGCCATCGGTCTGGCAGTGCTCGGCATCACCAGCAACGACATGCCGCCGGAGCGCCTCAACCAGCATATCTGGGACCTCGAACACCTGGGCTGCAGAGTGTTGGTGCTCTGCCCGACCACCGAACTGACGCTGTTCCACCTCTCGGTGCCCAACCCCCACAGCCAGCTGCAGTCCAAACCAGCCTGCACGCGCAAACTGCGCCGGGCCCTGTCCGATATGGTCAACCCGCGCCAGCAGCGCAGCGACCCCGGCGAGCCGGTTTCCAGCCGCGCGCCGAAAGTCCTTTGCGTCGATGACAACCCGGCCAATCTGCTGCTGGTACAAACCCTGCTCGAAGACATGGGCGCCAAGGTGCTCGCGGTGGAAAGCGGTTACGCCGCGGTCAAGGCTGTGCAAAACGAGACCTTCGACTTGGTGCTGATGGACGTGCAGATGCCCGGTATGGACGGCCGACAGAGCACCGAAACCATTCGCCAGTGGGAAAGCGAGCGGCATTGCACGCCACTGCCGATCGTTGCCCTTACCGCCCACGCGATGGCCAACGAAAAACGCGCGTTGCTGCAAAGCGGCATGGATGACTACCTGACCAAACCCATCAGCGAACGGCAACTGGCGCAGGTAGTGTTGAAATGGACCGGCCTGGCGTTGCGTAATCTGGGGCCGGAGCGTTCCAGCGAAAGCAACAACGGTAATGATTTGCAGGTGCTCGATCACGAAGAAGGCCTGCGCCTGGCGGCCGGCAAAGCCGATCTGGCGGCGGACATGCTGGCAATGCTGCTGGCCTCCCTGGAGGCCGACCGCGAGGCCATCCGCGTCGCTCGTGAAGCCAACGACCAGAATGCGCTGATCGAGCGAGTCCATCGCCTGCATGGGGCGACCCGTTATTGCGGCGTTCCGCAACTGCGCGCCGCCTGCCAGCGCAGTGAAACCCTGCTCAAGCAACAGGACGCAAAAGCCCCCGGCGCGCTGGAAGAGCTCGAACGAGCCATCAATCGCCTGGCGGCCCATGCCCGTATCAATGCCTGATGCAGCGCAATAACGCTGCGCGCCTTGAAGGCTAAGCTCAAATGCATTCTGTGTAGCAGGTAACTTCCAGGGGGACAGCATGCGCACGATTCTTTTCAGCAGCCAGACCTACGACCGCGACAGTTTTCTGAGTACCGACCTGCCCTCCGGCATCGAGCTGCATTTCCAGCCGACGCGACTAAGCCTCGACACGGTGGCGCTGGCGGAGCATCACGAAGTGGTTTGTGCCTTCATCAATGATGACCTCAGTGCTCCGGTACTCGAGCGTCTGGCCGCGGGTGGCACACGCCTGATTGCCCTGCGCTCGGCCGGTTATAACCATGTCGATCTGGCGGTAGCGAAGCGCCTGGGACTTTCGATTGTGCGGGTTCCGGCTTACTCGCCTCACGCGGTGGCCGAACATGCGGTGGCGCTGATTCTGGCGCTTAATCGCCGCCTGCACCGTGCCTACAACCGAACTCGCGAGGGGGATTTCAGCCTGCACGGGCTGACCGGTTTCGACCTCGTGGGCAAGACCGTCGGCGTCGTCGGCACCGGGCAGATCGGCGCGACCTTCGCAAAAATCATGAACGGCTTCGGCTGCCAGTTGCTGGCCTGTGATCCTTACCCGAACCCGCAGGTCGAAGCGCTCGGCGCGCGCTACCTCAGCTTGCCGCAACTGCTGGCCGAGTCGCAGATCATCAGCCTGCATTGCCCGCTCAACGAACAGAGCAAACACTTGATCAACAGCGAATCGCTGGCGCACATGCAGCCCGGTGCGATGTTGATCAACACCGGGCGCGGCGGTCTGGTGGACACCCCGGCGCTGATCGATGCATTGAAGGACGGCCAATTGGGCTATCTGGGGCTGGATGTTTATGAAGAGGAGGCGCAGCTGTTTTTCGAGGATCGCTCCGACTTGCCGCTGCAGGACGATGTGCTGGCGCGCCTGCTGACCTTTCCGAATGTCATCATCACGGCGCACCAGGCCTTCCTCACCCGCGAAGCCCTGGGCGCGATTGCCGCGACCACCCTGCAGAACATCGCGGCCTGGGCGGCCGGTTCGCCACAGAATCTGGTCGAGAGCTGATCGGCTCAGGCCTTGGACAAAAGAATCATCAGGGCCAGCCAGCCAAAGCCCAGCAAGCGCTGTCCCAGCGAATGCCCACGACGCAGCAGGAACCAGACAAAAAACGGCGGCAGAAAGAAAATCATCAGTTTCAGCCAGAGTTCCACTGGACGCGGCCCACCGGGTGCCGGTGCCGGGATCTCTGCCTCGACTTCGGCTTTACGTCTGCGCCCGAAAGCGGCCGGGGTCACCCTGGGTACGCTCTCATTGGTCGGTAAACGTCCGAAAGAAAGAGGCGCCTGCGTTGCCGTCGACGTGGCGGCTTCTGCCACCGCAGGTGCACCGCAATGAATGCAAGCAGGCGCCGTGGAGCTGATGCGTTGCTTGCACTCAAAACATTCGATCAACGCCATTTCTGTTCCTTAGAGATGCAAAAGCGGCAGTGTGCCATGACTCGGCAGGTAATTTGAACCAGATCGAAGGTTACATGCCCGCGCCATGCTGCGTGCATGCCCGTGCTAGCATATCGCGCATATTTGGAGGACCCATGGTCGAACACGATTTCCGCTATAGCCTGATGAACCCGCAACACACCCTCACCGAATGCCGCGCCCTTGTGCCGGGGCGTTATCAAGTCACCGGCAACGGCGGCTCGATTCGTAATAACGACGTGCTGGTAGTGACCCTTAAAGGCAGCAAGGACTTGTCCATGCGCCTGACCGTCGAAACGGTTCGCCATCTGATCAACCCGCCGGGCCAATGGGTCGCGGTGGCCAGTGGTCCGGTGTTCGGCGAATTGGCGATCCACACCTGGAAAGTCAACTGCGACAGCTGCGCCAAAGAGCTGAGCTTTGAGTTCGCGGTCGACGCCAAGCTGGGCAACAAGGCGGAAAAACCGGCCGCCACTGCGCGCATTGCCGAGTTGGGCTGGGCCACCGTTGCTGACAAGCACCTGTGCAAGAAGTGCCAGGAGCCTGCGTGATGAAACGCCTTGCTCTGACCGCGATCGTTAGCGCCAGCCTCTTGGGCTGCGCCGCCGAACCGGTGCAACTGCAACAGAATCGCAGCTACATTCTGGAATGGATCGGCGAGCGTCCGTTGATGGACTACAGCCATCTGACCATCACCCTTGATGAAGATGGTCGGGCCTATGGCAATGGCGGCTGCAACCACTGGTTCGCGCCGTATACCCTGGAAGGCGACAAGCTGAGCTTCGGCAAGATCGGCAGCACCCGCAAAATGTGTGCGCCAGCGTTGATGGAGCAGGAAAAACGCTTCCTGCAGGCGCTGGAAAACGTGCAGCGCTGGGACGTTTCACCGATCGACCAGATGCGCTTCTGGCCGGCGCAAGGCAAACCATTGCGCTGGTGGCTTGAAGAGGGTTGATCCTCTCGCTCCGATCGTTCCCACGCGCAGCAAAGGGATGCATCTAGTGACGCTCTGCGTCACAGGGACGCGGAGCGTCCCGGGCGGCATTCCCACGCAGAGCGTGGGAATGATCAGTGAACTGCTTTTCGTAGGAGCCAGGCTTGCCGGCGGAGGCGCTCCAAAGTACGCCTTCGCCGGCAAGCCTGGCTCCTACAGATCAATTTTTAGCCTGCAACGCCTCAAGCTTCGCCATCACCCCCGCCGCCGTCTGCTCCCCCATCAACTGCTCCCGCACCTTGCCTTTGTCATCGATGATGTAAGTCACCGGCAGCGCTTCACTGCGCGGCAATTCAAAAAGGTCGGCCGGGTCCTGGGCCAGCACGGTGAAAGCGATTCCCAGTTTCTCGCTGGCGCTTTTCAGCTCTTCGCCCTGCACATTGTCGAAGTTGACCCCGAACACACCGATCTTCTTGCCCTTGAGCTGCTCGGCCAGCACGTTCAACTCAGGAATCTCGGTACGGCACGGGCCGCACCATTCGGCCCAGTAATTGAGCACCAGCCATTGTTTGTCCAGACGCTCGGCGGCGACTTTGTGACCGTTCTGGTCGACGCCATAGTCGTTGCCGCAGCCCCCCAGCAATAACGCCCCCATGATCGCCAATGCCGCTGCCAGTTGCCTTGTCATGTCTCGATCCTTGTCAAAAATGAAATGCACCTGCGACCCATCGCCTCCCAAGGTTCTGGATTACGCGCCGCACAGTTAGAATAGCCGCCACCTTACGCAAGATGCGACCCGCACATGACCGATCTGACGCTTTATCACAACCCGCGCTGCTCGAAATCCCGCGGTGCGCTCGAACTGCTCCAAGGTCGTGGCGTGGCCCCGACCGTGGTCCGCTACCTGGAAACCCCGCTGGACGCCGCGCAAATCCAGAGCCTGCTGAGCAAGCTCGGTATCAGCGCCCGGCAATTACTGCGCACCGGCGAGGACGAGTACAAAACCCTCAACCTGGCCGACAGCAGCCTGAGCGAGGCGCAATTGATCGCTGCCATCGCCGCGCACCCGAAACTCATGGAGCGCCCGATTCTCGAAGTCGGCGACAAAGCCATCATCGGCCGTCCGCCGGAGAATGTGCTGGAGTTGCTGCCGTGAGTGCGCCGTACATTCTGGTGCTGTATTACAGCCGCAGCGGCTCGACCAATGAAATGGCCCGACAGATTGCCCGTGGTGTCGAGCAGTCCGGTATGGAAGCGCGCCTGCGCACCGTACCGGCGATTTCCACCGAGTGCGAAGCGGTGTCGCCGGACATTCCCGATGAAGGCGCGCTGTACGCCAGCCTCGACGATTTGAAGAACTGCGCCGGCCTGGCACTCGGCAGCCCGACCCGGTTCGGCAACATGGCCGCACCGTTGAAGTACTTCCTCGATGGCACCAGCAACCTTTGGCTGACCGGCGCCCTGGTCGGCAAACCGGCCGGGGTCTTCACCTCCACCGCGAGCCTGCACGGCGGCCAGGAAACCACGCTGCTGTCGATGATGTTGCCGTTGCTGCACCACGGCATGCTGATCACCGGCTTGCCTTACAGCGAATCGGCGCTGCTGGAAACCCGCGGTGGCGGCACGCCTTACGGCGCCAGCCATCACGCAGGTGCCGATGGCAAAAGCGGTTTGAATGAACATGAAGTTGCGCTGTGCCGGGCCTTGGGCCTGCGGTTGGCGAAGACTGCGCAAAAGTTGGTGAGCTGATATGGCCAAAAAGCCGAAGATTCTGCCTTCCATCGAATGGCTCGAACCGCGAGTACGGGCGATGCGCGTCATCAGCCTGCTGTGCTTTTTCGGCCTGGTGGGACTGCTCTGCGTCTACTACCTGGTATTCGCCGACCTGCATGGCGCGCGACCGTGGGTGATTCTGCTGATCGAACTGGTGCCGCTATTGTTGATGGCGCCGGGGATGATCGTCGGCAGCGCCCGTGGGCATTCGTGGATGTGTTTTGTGGTGAACCTGTATTTCATGAAGGGCGCATTGGCCGCGTATGACCCGAACCGGCAGCTGTTCGGTTTATTGGAGATGGGCGCGAGCCTGGCGGTGTTCTGCTCGGCAATGTTGTATGTGCGGTGGCGGTTTCAGTTGAACCGCAAGTTGGCGGGTGAAGGCGAGACCAGCGTCGCCTGACAGGACGCCTTCGCGAGCAAGCCCGCTCCCACATTTGACCGCATTCCAACTGACAGAACTCGGTTTAATGTGGGAGCGGGCTTGCTCGCGAAGGGATCGACTCGGTCTCAATGATTCACTGTGTAAGCCAGCATCATCGAAATCTGGCTCATCGGCCGCCCACCGCTCTCTTCGTGCCATTGGTTGAACGCAGCCTGCACCGTAGCCATGTCCCGCAAACTGGTAGGCACCTTGTCGACAATCTTCTGCGCACTCAGCGCTGCCACCACGTCGTAGCTCGGCACGAAGGTGTCCTTGCCGACCATCCGCAAGAATCGCGGTGCTGATAACCCGCCCAGCTGATGCCCGTGTTTTTTCAGGTAGGTCCACAAACCGACGATATCGGTCACCGGCCATTCGGCGATCAGGGCACCAAAGCTGCCCTTCTCATGGGCCACATCCAGAATGAACTGCGCATTGCGCGGCACGCTCTTGAGCTTGCCCAGGTGGCGGATGATCCGCGCGTCCTGCATCAAGCGCTCCAGATGCTCGGCGCTCATCAGCACGACTTTTTCCGGGTCGAACTTGAAGAACACCTCTTCGAACGCCGGCCATTTGGCGTCCACAAGGCTGTGCTTGAGCCCGGCGCGGAATACCCGCAACGCCATGGTCGAGAGGTAGCGGTCGTCACTGATCTTGCGCAATTGCGCCGGGGTCTTGGGAACGGGCAGATGGGCTTCCAGTTCAGCCGCCGAACCGAAGCGGTTCAAGCAGTATTCGTTCAGCCACTTGTAGTCGCGCATGCCCTCTCCTGAGGTTAACGAAAAACCTGTGGGAGCGGGCTTGCTCGCGAATGCGGTGTGTCATTCAACATAGATGTCGGATGGCACACCGCATTCGCGAGCAAGCCCGCTCCCACATTTTGTTTAGAGGTTCACCACATTCACGAACCGTGAAGCGGCGGTTTCATCGATGCGCAGATTGGTGAAGTCAAACAGATTGCGGTCCGCCAGTTGCGACGGAATCACGTTCTGCAAGCTGCGGAAAATGCTTTCGGTACGGCCCGGCGTCTTGTGTTCCCACTCCTGCAGCATCTCTTTAACCACCTGGCGTTGCAGGTTTTCCTGGGAGCCGCAGAGGTTGCACGGGATGATCGGGAATTGCTTGAAGTCCGAGTAAGCCTGAATGTCTTTTTCGTTGCAGTAGGCCAGCGGGCGGATCACCACGTTGCGACCGTCGTCGGCGCGCAACTTCGGCGGCATGGCCTTGAGCGAACCGTTGAAGAACATGTTCAGGAAGAACGTCTCGACGATGTCGTCGCGATGGTGACCGAGGGCCATTTTGGTCGCGCCGATTTCATCGGCAAAGGTGTAGAGCGTGCCGCGACGCAGGCGCGAGCACAGCGAGCAGGTGGTTTTTCCCTCAGGAATAAGCTCCTTGACCACCGAATAGGTGTCTTTCTCGACGATGTGATACTCGACGCCCAGTTCTTTAAGGTAAGCCGGCAGCACGTGCTCGGGAAAGCCTGGCTGCTTCTGGTCCATGTTCACGGCGACGATGTCGAACTTGATCGGGGCGACCTTCTGCAAATGCATCAGCACGTCGAGCATGGTGTAGCTGTCCTTGCCACCGGACAGGCAGACCATGACCTTGTCGCCATCTTCAATCATGTTGAAATCGGCGACAGCCTCACCCGCCTGGCGGCGAAGGCGCTTTTGCAGTTTGTTCTGGTTGACCGTAAGAGTGCCCATGACGCGAAATCCGTGAGGTGTGACGAAAGGCCGGCATTTTACGCAAAAACCGTTCAAGGGCGAATAGCCCGGAGAATCGCAATCCCCGTAGGAGCTGCCGAAGGCTGCGATCTTTTGATTTTGGCTATTTCAGCACCACTGAAGATCAAGATCAAAAGATCGCAGCCTGCGGCAGCTCGAGAGATCCCGGTACATATCCATGATCTTCAACCAATTCAGCACCGGCGAAGATCAACTTCCCAATGCATTTGCGCGATTAACAAGGTGCTTTACAGCGCGATTTGCTCTAAGCCCCTCGCACTATTACCGGTAACTCCTTTCTATACTGCGGCATAAGGTCGCACACGTATTCAGACCTGTACTTACCTGGCCACTTTGGCCCGTAAGCGCTCCGCTGGGGGGCGATGGCAACAACAAGAGGAGTGACTGGCATGATCCATCACGTAGTGGGGCTCTTCACCCACCCTGACCAGGAATGGAAAGAAATCCGTGGCGACCAGGAGGAAAGCATCAGCCACATGTACCTCACGCACACCCTGATTCTGGCGGCGATCCCCGCCGTATCGGCGTTTATCGGCACCACGCAGGTCGGCTGGGTCATTGGTAACCGGGCGCCGGTAATGCTGACCATGGAAAGCGCGCTGTGGATGACCATCATGTCGTACCTGGCGATGCTCGGCGGTGTCGCGGTGATGGGGGCTTTCATCCACTGGATGGCCCGCACCTATGACGCCAACCCGAGCCTGGCGCGCTGTGTCGCGTTCGCAACGTACACCGCGACGCCACTGTTCATCGGCGGTCTGGCGGCGCTGTACCCGCATATGTGGCTGGGAATGATCGTCGGCACCGCAGCCATCTGCTACACGGTGTACCTGCTGTATGTGGGTCTGCCAACGTTCATGAACATTCCTTCGGACGAGGGATTCCTGTTTTCAAGCTCGGTGCTCGCCGTAGGACTGGTGGTGCTGGTGGCGATCATGGCGTTCACGGTAATTGTCTGGGGACTCGGCGTGGGGCCGGTCTATACCAATTAGCAACACACCCACCAAAAACAAGATCTGCCAACACAGGCCGCCGCAAGGCGGCCTTCTACTCTCTAAGAATGAGCAGGAGCACCAACCATTCGGCGCCTGAGCGATTCGCAAGTCCCGAGGGTTGCGGCATACTCGACGTCTCTGGAGATCCATCAAGCATGCCCGAGCAACTCAATACCCGCGTCGAAGACTGTTTCCAACAAGCCGAATCCTTTTTCAAACGACCTTTCAAACGCCCCGTGGTGAGCCTCAAGCTGCGCGGGCAAAAAGCCGGTGTCGCGCATTTGCACGAGAACCTGCTGCGCTTCAATCCGCAGCTGTACCGGGAAAACACCGAAGACTTCCTCAAGCAGACCGTGGCGCATGAAGTCGCGCATCTGATCGCCCATCAACTGTTCGGCGACCGCATCCAGCCTCACGGCGAAGAGTGGCAACTGATCATGCGCGGTGTTTACGAGCTGCCGCCCAACCGCTGCCACACCTACGACGTCAAACGCCGCAGCGTGACCCGCTACATCTACAAATGCCCGTGCGCCGACAGCGATTTCCCGTTTTCGGCGCAGCGTCATGGATTGGTGAGGCAGGGGCGGCGGTATTTGTGTAGGCGGTGCAGAAATACATTGGTGTTTAGTGGGGAGATGCGGGTCGAATAAGTCAGATTTGTGGTGGTTCGGCCGGCCTCATCGCGGGCAAGCCCGCTCCCACAGGGATCAGCTTTGATTACAAAATTTGTGAACGACTCCGACCACTGTGGGAGCGGGCTTGCCCGCGATGGGGCCGGGACAGACGCTAGAGAACCACCCTGGCACGCCGCAATTCCTCGATCCGCTCAACACTAAACCCCAATTCCCCCAACACCTGATCGGTGTGCTCACCCAGCCCCGCCCCGACATGCCGAGGCTCAGGCAATCCATCCGAAAACTTCAACGGGCAAGCCATCTGCGCCTGGGTCGAACCATCGCCCCTCGGCACCTCAGTCACCAATTCCCGTGCCTTCAACTGCGGATGCCGCACCGCTTCGCCCAGGCTCAACACCGGTTCGACGCACGCATCGACCCCGGCAAACAGCTCACACAACTCGGCAAAGTCGTATTTTTCGAATTCAACTTTCAACGCCTCCTTGAGCGCCTGTTGCCGGGCCGGTTCGGGTGACAGTCCCTGGGCCGCCAGTTCCGGCCGGCCCAGCGCCGTACAGAGTTGCTGCATGAACACCGGCTCCAGACTGCCCACCGACAGCCAGCGCCCATCGCGCGAGCGGTAGTAGTCGTAGAAGCTGCCACCATTGAGCATCTGATCTTCCCTGCCCGGCTCCACGCCACAGGCCAGGTACCCGGCACCGGCCATGGCATTCAGGCTGAAGGCGCAGTCGGTCATGCTCACATCCAGATGTTGCCCCTGCCCTGTCTGCTGCCGTGCGATCACCGCTGCCAGCAGGCCGATCACCCCGTGCAGCGAGCCACCGGCGACATCCGCTACCTGCATGCCCAACGGCACCGGCCCGCTGTCAGCGCGACCGGTGTAGCTCGAAAGCCCCGCCAGCGCCAGGTAGTTGATGTCGTGCCCGGCGCGATCCTTGTAGGGGCCGGTCTGGCCATAACCGGTGATCGACACATAAATCAGCTTCGGATTGATCGCCTTCAAGGCTTCATACCCCAAACCGAGCCGGTCCATCACGCCGGGACGAAACTGCTCCAGCACGATGTCGTGGTCCTGCAGCAATTGCTTGATCACCTCCAGTGCCTCGGGCTGCTTGAGGTCCAGGGCCAGGCTGCGCTTGTTGCGATTGAGGTACGCGTGGCTGGCCGAAACGCCTTGATCATGCGGCGGCAATACTCGCAGCAGGTCCATGCGGGTCGGCGATTCGATGCGCAGCACCTCGGCGCCCATGTCTGCCAGCAGCAATGAGGCGAACGGCCCCGGCAGCAGTGTCGAGAAATCCAGAACCTTGAGTGATGCCAGTGGACCGAGCATAAGTGTTCTCCAGTGCGATCCCCCAAGCCTAGGCAGCCGAGGACATTGCAGCAATCACCTTATGTGTCAGTGGCGGTGACCGTTGCGCTCAAATCGCAGGCATGAAAAAACCCGCCGAAGCGGGTTTTTCATGCAGCCAGAGTACTTACTTGACGCTGGCCGGGGTTGGGCCTTCAGCCACACCCAGGTCGTCTACTTCACGCTCGTCGGAGATACCGCGACCGCCGGAAGCCAGCTCGACTTGCAGCTTGTCTTCATCCAGCTCTTTCACCCACTTGGCGACCACGATGGTGGCCACGGCGTTACCAACAAGATTGGTCAGCGCACGGGCTTCGGACATGAAGCGGTCGATACCGAGGATCAGCGCCAGACCGGCCACCGGCAGAGTACCCACGGCCGACAGAGTGGCTGCCAGCACGATGAAACCACTACCGGTCACACCCGCCGCACCTTTGGAGGACAACAGCAGCACCAGCAGCAAGGTGATCTGGTGAGTGAGGTCCATCGGGGTGTCAGTCGCCTGAGCGATGAACACAGCCGCCATGGTCAGGTAGATCGAGGTACCGTCGAGGTTAAACGAGTAGCCAGTCGGGATCACCAGACCCACAACCGATTTCTGCGCACCCAGGCGTTCCATCTTGATCAGCATGCGTGGCAGCGCGGATTCCGAAGAGGAAGTGCCCAGCACGATCAACAGTTCTTCACGGATGTAGCGAATCAGTTTGATAACGCTGAAACCGTGCGCGCGGCAGATGGCGCCCAGAACCAGAAGCACGAACAGGATGCAGGTGATGTAGAAGCAGATCATCAGCTGACCGAGTTGCACCAACGAACCGACACCGTAGGCACCGATGGTGAAGGCCATCGCACCGAACGCGCCGACTGGAGCGAGCTTCATGATCATGTTGATGATGTTGAACATCACGTGAGCAAAGCGATCGATGAAGTCCAGCACCGGTTTGCCGTAGGCACCCAGGCGATGCAGGGCGAAACCGAAGATCACCGAGAACATCAGCACTTGCAGGATGTCGCCGTTGGCGAAGGCGCCGACGATGGTGTTCGGGATCACGTTGAGGACAAAAGCAATGATGCTCTGGTCTTTACCGGCCGAGATGAAGCCAGCGATTTTGCTGGTGTCCAGAGTCGTCACGTCGATGTGCATGCCGGCGCCCGGTTGCACGACGTTGACCACGACCAGACCGATCAGCAAGGCAATGGTGGAGACGATTTCGAAGTACAGCAGCGCATAGCCGCCGGTCTTGCCGACCGATTTCATGTTCTGCATGCCGGCGATGCCGCTGACAACGGTACAGAAGATGATCGGTGCGATGACCATTTTGATCAGTTTGATGAACCCGTCACCCAGCGGCTTGAGGGCTACACCGGTCTGCGGGTAGAAGTGACCGAGCAGGATGCCGATAGCGATGGCAACGATCACCTGGAAGTACAGGGATTTATACAGTGGCTGACGAGTCGTCATTGCAAAGTTCCTCAAGAGTGCCTCAGTAACAACATCCGTCTGTTGTCCCTGACACCTCAATTGCGAACCCTCCTGCACTGGAGGGATTTGTTTTGTCGAGCTGCGCGATGGCAGACCTCTGCGGCTTGTATCGCAAGCCCCGTGCCACCTTCGAAAAAAACCCTGCCAGCCTTGTGACATCAAGGGTTACAGGTTTTTTTGGGTCACTAACCAGTCACAACGATGTGGCGGATTTCCGCCCACCAGCCAAACCTCGTCCTGCAATTTGGCGGATATCCGCCTTGTTCATTCTCGACGGGCACCGCTACCATCCATTGCTCAGTGGACGGACCTGCTCTCTATGCGCGAACGCACCATCGCCAGCCATTTCGCCCGCGCCGCCCTCGGTGGCGCGCGTCGGCGTGGTTACGACTATTCGAGTCTGTTGCAGCAACTGGGGATCAGCCCCGAGTTGCTCGAGGAGCCGCGCGCCCGAATCGCGCCCGAGCAGTTCGCCCGATTGATCCAGGGGCTGTGGCTGGCCCTGGACGACGAATACCTGGGCTTCGGGCAGGCGCCGAGCAAACCCGGCAGCTTCGCGATGATGTGCCACGCGGTGATCCACTGCCGCACGCTGGAGAAAGCGCTCAATCGCGGTTTGTTGTTTTACAGCCTGTTCCCCGGCGCGCCGCGTCTGACGCTGAGCCGCGAAGGCGACAGGGTTCGCCTGGGCCTGGACGATTCGCCGCTGTGGGACCCGGACCACTTCCTCAGCGAAAGCCTGCTGGTGATCTGGCATCGGTTCGGCAGCTGGCTGATTGGCCAGCGCATTCGTCTGGAGCAGGCGACGTTCAGCTACCCGAGGCCCGGACACGGGGCCGAATACGATTTGCTGTTTTCTTGCCCGCTTGAGTTTTCTTGCGCGCAGAGCAGTCTGCTGTTTCACAGTCGCTACCTGAACATGCCGCTGTTGCAGGACGAACGCACCCTCAAGCACTTTCTCGAGCGCTCCCCCGCCGACCTGCTCTCGCGCCCCGACGAAGGCGACAGCCTGAGCAGCCAGTTGCGGCGCTTGCTCAGCCGCGACAGTGCGCGCTGGCCGGATCTGGAAGCGGTGGCCGCGCACCTGCACATCAGCCCGCAAACCTTGCGTCGGCATTTGCGCGAAGAAGGCACGAGTTTTCAGGAATTGAAGGACCAGTTGCGCCGGGACATTGCGATTTATCACCTGGGGCGTGCGGATCTGTCGTTGCAACAGATTGCCGAGCAGCTGGGGTTTTCCGAGCCTTCGGCGTTTCACCGGGCGTTCAAGAAATGGACGGGGTTGACGCCGGGGGCCTATCGGGCCCAAGAGCTTTAAGATCAAAAGATCGCAGCCTGCGGCAGCTCCTACCTGGGATTGTGTTCGACCGAGAGATGGCGGCGAACACCGAATCTGTAGGAGCTGCCGAAGGCTGCGATCTTTTGATTTTGTTTTTTCTGGCTAGCCTCGCGGATCGAAGTTATCCAGCACCCGATTCACCGCCAGCTCGCCGAGCATGACCACCGATTGAATCCCCAACATCATGTTGCGATGTGGCATGTCCATCAATCCGGCGAACTCACTGAGCATCATGCTCGCTGACGCCAGGGATTCGCAGGCGTTGACCAGCAGGGTTTCGTTATCGACCTCGGCGCCGACGTGGTAAATGGTGCTGGGTTTGCGCGGGGTGTCTTTGGGGATGGGCGGTTTGAGGTAGTAATCGAGGGCGCGGTCGGCGGCTTCGTTGAGTTTTTTGGAATCGAGGGATTCGTAGGGGGAAACGTCGTCGGTTTCCGGAGGATTTGGCGTAGGTTTGAACATGGTGAAACTCCTTGATCAATGGAGTCGCCACATGTCGCTGCTAAACGAGAAATGGTGGCGACTGTACGCGGGTTAGCAGACCAGGGATCAAGAAACCCGGCGCACCGAAGTGCCCCACGCACAGCCACCATAACGCAGACCAGCGTAGGCAAAAATAGCCGACTGATCGAGAGGTGGCACTGCGTGCCTTGATATTTACCGAGCTGCTAAACCCGATCGCTGATTGGTCAGCGACCCGGAAACGATAGAGCCCGGCCTCAAGGCGCACAAGCCGGCGGATTCTGGCGTAGTCGTAGGCAACGGCGCAAGGATGTGTAGCCTGGGAGAGTATCTGGAAGTGTCGTTTAAACAGTGCTTGTTTATCAGTCTGACACCGAGCCTTGTGGTGGCTGCACCGGCCTCATCGCGGGCAAGCCCGCTCCCACAGGTATCTACTTTGACCAAAAGATTTGTGAACGACACCGATCACTGTGGGAGCGGGCTTTTTGATCGTTCCCACGCTCTGCGTGGGAATGCCTCAAGGGACGCTCCGCGTTCCAGTTCTGGAAAGGGACGCGGAGCGTCCCGGGCTGCATTCCCACGCGGAGCGTGGGAACGATCGGTGACAGGGGTCAAACCACCGGAAAATGAATCCGGAACGCCGCCCCGCCCATCGGCGAATCCCCCAGTGTCAGCTTGGCGCTGTAGCTTTCGATGATGTCCTTGACCACCGCCAACCCGATCCCCTGCCCCGGATGCTGGCGATCCAGCCGCTCGCCCCGCTGCAGAATCCGCGCACGCTGATCCGGTGGCACGCCGGGGCCGTCGTCTTCGACACAGAGCTCAATGCCACTGAGGGTTTCGCGCACGCTGATGCGTACTTCGCTCAGGCACAGGCGATAGGCGTTTTCCAGCAGGTTGCCCATCATTTCCAGCAAGGCGCCTTGCTCGATCGGCACGTAGCACTGCTCCGGCAGATCGAAAGCGACTCGCACACGTTTGTCGCGGTAGACCTTGTCCAGCGTGTCGCAGAGGCTTTTCAGCACCGGGCGCAGGCGCACCTGGTGGCGCACCAGACCACTTTTGCGCAGGCTCGCACGTTGCAACTGATAGCCGATCTGCTGGCTCATGCGTTCGATCTGGGTTTGCAGCACCCAGGCCTGCTCGCGCTCTTGCGGCTTTTGCGCCATGTCTTCGCTGACCCCTTGCAATACCGTCAGCGGGGTTTTCAGGCTGTGAGCCAGGTCGTCGAGGGAGTCGCGATAACGGCTGCGCTGCTCACGCTCGCTGTGCAACAAGCGGTTGAGCGAGCCAGTCAGGCGCAGCAATTCACGCGGGTGTTGTTCGCTGAGGCTTTCACGGGTGCCGCTTTCGATCTGGTCCAGCTCCTGGCTCAGCCGACGCAACGCCTGCAAGCCCCAGGTCAGGCCGATCCACAGCAAGGCGAGCAACACCAGCAAGGCTGCGCCGAAGCCCAGGTAAAGGTTTTCCCGCAGGCCTTCGAGGGTGATTTCGTATTCGCGCACGGGTTGCAGCGCGACGATGCTGAACGCGGCACTTTTGCCACCGAGCAATTTGACCTCGACGTCATAGACGAAGAACTCTTCGCCATTGGCTTCGCGAATTCTCGCGAACTCGTTACCGCGCCCGTCGTAACGCGGCTTGTAATTGATGTGTTCTTCCTGAGTGGCCTTCGAGCGCCAGACCAGATGAGCTTCCCGGTCATAGATGTAACCGAGCAAACGGCTGTCGGTGAGGTTGAAGCGCTCATCGGGCAACTGCGCCGGCATCTGCAGGCTGTTGTTTTCGACCCGCGCGGCGGAGATCAGTGTGGTGACGTCCGACGCCAGGCGCTGCTCGATGGAATCCTGCAACGCCAGGCTGAACGCGCCCTGCATCGCAGGCAACAACGCCAGCATGAACAACACCGCCAGGACCGTGGCGGCGAGCATCAATCGGACACGAAGGGAACGAATCAAGTGCAGCGCTCGTTAAACAGGTAGCCAAGGCCACGCACGGTATCGATCGGCTTGAAGCCGGCCGGGCCTTCGAGTTTGCGACGCAAGCGGCCGACCAGCACTTCGATCACATTCGGATCGCGCTCGCCGTCATCCGGGTAGAGCTGCTCCATCAAGCGGTCCTTGGCCACCACTTGCTGGTGATGCCGCATCAGGTACTCGAGGATCCGGTATTCGTAGGCGGTCAGCGCCAGCGGTTGTTCATCGAGGGACGCCTGTTTGCGATTGAGGTCCAGCAACAAGGGGCCGGCAACGATGGTCGACTGGGTGAAACCGCTGGAACGGCGCAGCAAGGCATTCAGGCGGGCGTCCAGCTCTTCGAACTGGAACGGCTTGACCACGTAGTCGTCGGCACCGGCGGCTAGGCCTTCGACCTTGTCCTGCCAGTTGCCGCGCGCGGTGAGGATCAGGATCGGAAACGTCTTGCCCCGGGAGCGCAATTGACGAATCAGATCGAGCCCGCCCATTCCCGGCAGACCAAGGTCGATCACCGCCAGGTCATGGTTGAACTGCCCGGCCTGATACAGCGCCTCCTCGGCGTTGGCCACGGACTCGACCACGTGGCCGCTATCCGTCAGGCGGGTTTGCAGGTGATGACGCAACAGCGCTTCATCTTCGACGACCAGCAATTTCATAACGCTCTCCTGGGCAAATCAACATCTCCAAAGACATAACGCTGCACCTCAATGGCTAACAGGGCGAATGCCCGTCATCAATTAAGCCGCAGAACCTGTGGGAGCGGGCTTGCCCGCGATAGCGACCTGTCTGACACATCAATGGTGAATGTGCTGCCGTCATCGCGGGCAAGCCCGCTCCCACAGTGATTGCGTTTAACGGGCATACCCTCACAAAACGCTTTTTAGAAAGCGTAGTTGGCGGACAGGTAGGTCTGGGCGCTGCTGGTCAAGTCCAGCGAACCCTGTTTGCTGCCGCCGCGCTCGCTCATCTCGGTGCTGGCATTGCTGCGCAGGTAACGGTAACCCAGCTCGACCGAGGTGTTTTGCGAAACTTGCTGCAATACACCGACCTGACCGCCAATGGCGTAACCGATGTCGCTGTCACGGCTGAAGCCTGGTGAATCCTGGGTCAGTTTGGTCAGCCCGGCGGTGGCGCCACCGAATAATTTGGTGCTGCCGCCCACCGGGTAGAACAGATCGTAGCTGCCCAGCAGGTTTTCCTGACGCAGTTTAATGCCATTGTGCGAGCCCGACACGTTGTCATAAGTGGCGTAGTAGCGGCCCTTGCTGTCTTGCTGGCCCAGACGCACACCAAAGGTGTTGTCCTTGCCGATCACACCGTCGGCGTTCGGGTGGTTGAGGTTGTCGTTCAGGGCGCTGGATTTTTTAACCTTGTCGCTGGTCTGGCCAAAGGTCAGGCCGGCGAAATTGGTGGTATCGGCGTGGGCCGCCACACTGGCGCCCATCACGGTGAAAGCCAGAAGCAGTTTTTTAAAAGTAGTCATTGGGGAGTTTCCTCATGCGCTATGTGCTTTTTGGGTACGGGGCAAGGTTACCGACCCCTCCCTGTACTGCCCCTGAACGCACTCTGAACCTGAGCTGAATCAAATCGACTACGCTCAATTCACGGTTTTTAATCAGGAGACTTGATCATGCGCATGTTCCTCACCCTTGTATTACTGGTTCTGAGCGGGGTCAGCCAGGCCGCCATCCAGACCCAGGAAATCCCCTACCAGAGTGCCGACGGCACCAAGCTGATCGGCTATTACGCCTACGACGACGCCATCAAAGGCCCGCGTCCGGGCGTGGTGGTGGTACATGAGTGGTGGGGCCTCAACGACTACGCCAAGCGCCGCGCCCGTGATCTGGCCGGTCTGGGCTACAGCGCGCTGGCGATCGACATGTTTGGCGACGGCAAGAGCACCGAACACGCCAAGGACGCCATGGCCTTCATGCAAGCAGCATTGAAGGACAGTGCAGCGGCCAGTGCACGGTTTCAGGCCGGGCTCGACTTGCTGAAGAAACAGCCGCAGACCGATCCGGACAAACTGGCGGCCATCGGTTATTGCTTCGGCGGCAAGGTGGTGCTGGATGCGGCGCGTCAAGGCGTGCCGCTGGCAGGCGTGGTGAGTTTCCACGGTGCGCTGGTGACCAATACGCCGGCGACGCCTGGCAGTGTGAAGGCGAAAGTCCTGGTGGAGCATGGCGCTCTGGACAGCATGGTCACGGCGGAAAACGTGGCAGCGTTCAAGACGGAAATGGACAAGGCCAAAGCCGACTACAAGTTTGTCACCCTCGAAGGCGCCAAGCATGGGTTCAGCAATCCCGAGGCGGATCGTCTGAGTCATGGCGACCACGGCGGGCCGGACATTGGTTACAGCAAGACCGCCGATGAAAAGTCTTGGGCGGACATGCAGGCGTTTTTCAAGAAGATATTTAGCTGATCACGTAGACCACTGTGGCGAGGGGGCTTGCCCCCGTTGGGTTGCGAAGCAGCCCCGAAATCTGCAATCGCGTTTCGACAGATAAACCGCGTTCGCCGATTCACGACTGCTTCGCAGCCGAACGGGGGCAAGCCCCCTCGCCACAAAAGCCCTGCTGCCACTACCCAGCCATCGCGCTAGACGGCAAAATGCCCGTCATGAATCCCGTCCCCGCCCTACCCGTCTGCTGCACCCCACTCGACGCCCATTGGCCGCTGCCGTTTGTGCTGCCCGATACGGTCTTGTTGGGGACCCACTTCGATACCAAACAACTGGCCAGCGATGATTTCCAGCGCAGCGCCATCGAGCCGCCTGCGAGCATCCAGCGTTCGGTGGCCAAGCGCCAAGCCGAGTTTCTCGCCGGGCGAGTCTGCGCTCGGGCGGCGTTGCAACAACTGGAAGGGCTGAGTTTCATCCCGGCCATCGGCGAAGACCGCGCACCGGTGTGGCCGGCGCATATCACCGGCTCGATCACCCACAGCACCGGCCGGGCCGCGGCGATTGTCGCGAACAAGGCGCACTGGCGCGGCTTGGGAATGGACCTGGAAAACCTGCTCGACGCGGAGCGCGCCGAACGCCTGGCTGGGGAAATTCTCACCGGGCCTGAAATGCAGCGCATGGCTGCCGGGGCTGGCGATCAATTGGCAATGCTGGTGACGTTGACGTTTTCGGTGAAGGAAAGCCTGTTCAAGGCGCTCTACCCGATCGTGCAGAAGCGCTTCTATTTCGAACACGCCGAAGTGCTGGAGTGGAGCGCGGGTGGCGAAGTGCGGTTGCGGTTGCTGACTGACCTGTCCAGTGAATGGCGTAACGGCACTGAGCTGGATGCGCAGTTTGCAGTGATGGATGGGCAGTTGTTGAGTCTGGTCAGTATCAAGGCCTGAAGGCTTTCAGTGTCCTTTAGGGCCTCATCGCGGGCAAGCCCGCTCCCACAGGGTCCGCGTCGTACACAAAATCTGTGAGCATCACTGAAACTGTGGGAGCGGGCTTGCCCGCGATGGGGCCCTAAAGGACACCCACAATCTCAACGCCGCTCCTGATTCCTCGGCCAGCTCAAACTGAAACAGGCCCCGCCCAGGCTTTTGCTCTTGCCGATCAATGCTCGTCCGTCATGCCAATGGATGATCCGCCGCACAATCGATAACCCCAACCCATGCCCGCCCGAAGCGCGGGTGCGGCTGTCATCAAGGCGCAGGAACGGGGTGAAGATTTTCTCCCAGGCCGTTTCCGGCACGCCCGGCCCGTCATCCTCGACATCCACCCGACAGCGCTGCTGCCCCACCTGATAACTGACGGTCACCCTAGAATGGGCGTGACGCATGGCGTTGCTCACCAGGTTCTGCAATGCCCGGTGCAAGTAACGCGGCTCGGCCTCGACCCAGGCGTCGTCGCAATCGGCGGCCGACAGGCACAAACCGCGCTGCACCGTGACCTCGGCCCGCAGTGGCGCCAGTTCTTCGATCACCTGATTGACCAACGCATCCAGATCGATCCGCTGAAAATTCAGTGCCGGGGAACCTTGCTCCAGCCGCGCATAGGTGAGCATCTCGTCGACCAGCCGATCGAGGTCCTCGATGTCGTGGTCCATCCCGTCGCGGTATTTCTCCAGCGCCTCAGGCGTGGTGGCCGAGCCGATCATCTCCAGGCCAAAACGCAAACGCGCGACCGGCGTGCGCAGTTCATGGGACACGGCACGCACCAGTTCTCGCTGAATCGCCAACAATTGCTGCAAGTGCTCGGCCATGCCGTTGAACGCCGAGGCCAAGCGCCCCACCGAGTCCGCGCCGCGTGCCGGTACGCGGGTTTCCAGGCTGCCCTTGGCGATGCGCGTGGCGGCGGCTTCCAGCCCGCGCAAGCGGCGCTCCAGCTGACGCACCAACAGATAGACAATCAAACCGATCAGGCTCAGGCCAAGCGCAGCAATCAGCACCAGCCACTCAGGAGGGTACGGATTCATTTGATACAGCGGGCCGATTTCCAGCACCCACGGCGTACCGACCATGCCGGCAAACACCCGGATCGAGTCACCGCCCTTGCCCAACGCCATCACCGTGTCGCCTTCGGATACGCGGCGGCTCTGGTCTTCGTCCATGTCGGCCTGATCGATCGTGACCAGTTGCAGATCGAAGCCGAAACCCTTCTCTTCCTTTAACTGCGCCAGACGTTTGGGCTGCTCGGCCACCGGGTAGCGCACCAGTTCATCGGCCAGCAGATAAATGGTCGCTCGCGCCAGTTGCTCGCTGATTTGTTGGACTTCCCCGGTGAGCACCAGTTGTTCCTTGTCGCTGACCAAGCGGTAAACCTTCGCCGCGTGCGGGCCAGTCTGTTCCACCAGGGCCTGGCCGCGCAGCACGCGAGTGCGCTGGGTCAGGTCGAGGTCGGTCTGGGGGAATGTCTTCAGCGCCAACGGAATCCCAAGCAAGCGCTCCCACACCAGCAAGGCCCGGTGGCGCTCGGTTTCGTTCATCGGTTGCAGGTTGTCGGCCATCAGCGAGAACGTGCCGTGGGCCAGGCGCTCGCGGTATTGCTCGCTGCGCACCTGATTGAGCAGGTGCAAGGCCAGCACGCCGAGCACAGCCACCAGAATCAGCGCCGCGCACATGCCGCCATAAATGCGCAGGAAGATCGAGTTCACAGCGACAAGTCTGCGCAGGCTTCGGGAACGAACAGATAGCCTTTGCTGCGGATGGTTTTGATCAGTCGCGGATGCTCCGGGTCATCGCCGATCTTCGGGCGGATGCGTGAGATGCGCACGTCGATGGAGCGGTCCTGGCCGTCATAGCCGATACCGCGCAGCGCGGTGAAAATTTCTTCGCGGGACAGAATACGCCCGGCGTTGGCCACCAGCAGCCAGAGCAAATCGAACTCGGCGCTGGTCAACTCGATGCCTTTGTCATGCAGCCAGGCCTCGCGCAACGCGTTGTCGACCACCAACGGGCCGAACTGCAGACGCCGTGGTTTTTCCGGAGCGGTTTCAGCGGTTTCACTGCGCCGCAACAAGGCCTGGATGCGCGCCAGCAGCAGGCGTGGGCGAACCGGTTTGCAGACGTAGTCATCCGCGCCGAGGTCGAGGCCGAGGATTTGATCGGTGTCATCGGTGCGCGCGGTGAGCATCAGGATCGGGCCGTCATACTTGTCGCGAACCTTACGGCAAATGCTCAGGCCATCTTCACCGGGGAGCATCAGGTCGAGGATTACCAGGTCCGGTTTCTCCTTGATGATGCGTGCCGCGGCGAGGGCGCCGTTGCCCTCGATGGATACGCGCAGGCCATTGGCTTCGAGGTAGTCGCGAGTCAGTTCGGCCAGACGCTGGTCGTCCTCGACAATCAATACCTGCCAGACTTCTTGCTCCACGGTGACCTCTGCTTGCCAACATCACTTTATAGGGAAGGATCCGCCCGTCTTTTTGTAATGATTGGGGAGGATAAGAATGCATCTGCATTGGCCGATTGTATAAACGGCGCACGTCTGGAACACAAGCGGGTAAATGCGTTCGGACACGACGGTTTTTTGTGATAGGGTTCGCGCCCTTAAAAATCCGAATGACTGTTTTCAATCGCTGAAAATCAGTGAAAAACAGTCCGCTCCAGCTAGGTCGCGGCCTACACGCTCGTTCCACCTTTCACACACAATTTACGCACAGGTTTATCCACAGGTAGTACGTTGCAACACCCTCAAAAACGCATTATCTTGTACCTCGGCGCTAAAAAAACCCTACATGTAGGGTTTTAGCTTAAAAGCCCAACCACATTTCAGACCAGAAACTCAAGCGCTTTATTGCCTGTTTATGGTTGAACCAAGCACGATTTTACAAGCCCAAACCGCACGTGCGGATGGCACCGTTTTTTCAGGCCAGAACAGCCAGAACGGTACGGGTGTTGCAGTCAAAACTGGCACCCCAGAAAGGAATCCGGCTTCGAGCCCAGGCTCGCGGCCAAAGACTTCGGCAAGGAAGCGGCATCATTAGCCTTTTTCCTACTGTCCCGAAGTTGTTATGCCCGACGCCACGTCGGTTGTAGTGCTTCAGGACAGAACGGTGGGCACCGTGATGGTGCCCAAACAAACATAGAGAATGTGGAGACAACCCCCCATGCAAACCGACACAACTCGCGAGAACCCGCAGGGCACCTTGCCGCAGGCCGCCGATTCGAATTCGGATCTGTCCGCCACCGCGCCTGGTCAACTGCGCGTGATCAAGCGTAACGGCACTGTCGTTCCTTACACCGATGACAAAATCACCGTCGCCATCACCAAAGCGTTTCTTGCAGTTGAAGGCGGCACCGCTGCCGCTTCGTCGCGCATTCACGACACCGTTGCTCGCCTGACCGAACAGGTCACCGCGACCTTCAAGCGTCGCATGCCATCGGGCGGCACCATCCACATCGAAGAAATCCAGGACCAGGTCGAACTGGCCCTGATGCGTGCCGGCGAGCAGAAAGTCGCCCGCGACTACGTGATCTACCGCGACGCTCGTTCCAAGGAACGCGCTGTACGCACCCCTGCCGAAGACGCGGTACAGGCTCACCCTTCGATCCGCATCACCCGCGCCGATGGCAGCCTTGCACCTCTGGACATGGGTCGTCTGAACACCATCGTCACCGAAGCGTGCGAAGGCCTGGCAGAAGTCGACGGCGACCTGATCCAGCGCGAAACCCTGAAGAACCTGTACGACGGCGTGGCCCTGACCGACGTCAACACTGCCCTGGTGATGACCGCCCGTACGCTGGTCGAGCGTGAGCCGAACTACTCGTTCGTGACCGCCCGCCTGCTGATGGACACCCTGCGTGCCGAAGGCCTGAACTTCCTGGGCGTCGCCGAGAGCGCGACCCACCACGAAATGGTCGACCTGTACGCCAAGGCGCTGCCGGCCTACATCGCCAAAGGTATCGAATTCGAATTGCTGAACCCGGTTCTGGCGACTTTCGACCTGGAAAAACTCGGCAAGGCAATCAACCACGAACGCGATCAGCAGTTCACGTACCTGGGCCTGCAAACCCTGTACGACCGTTACTTCATCCACAAGGACGGTATCCGCTTCGAACTGCCGCAGATTTTCTTCATGCGCGTGGCCATGGGCCTGGCAATCGAAGAGAAGAACAAAGAAGACCGTGCGATCGAGTTCTACAACCTGTTGTCGTCCTTCGACTACATGTCCTCGACCCCAACCTTGTTCAACGCCGGTACCCTGCGTCCACAGCTGTCGAGCTGCTACCTGACCACCGTGCCGGATGACCTGTCGGGCATCTACCACGCGATCCACGACAACGCCATGTTGTCGAAATTCGCTGGCGGCCTGGGCAACGACTGGACGCCGGTTCGCGCACTGGGTTCGTACATCAAGGGCACCAACGGCAAATCCCAGGGCGTTGTACCGTTCCTGAAAGTAGTGAACGACACCGCCGTCGCCGTTAACCAGGGTGGCAAGCGCAAAGGCGCTGTGTGTGCCTACCTGGAAACCTGGCACATGGACATCGAGGAGTTCATCGAGCTGCGCAAGAACACCGGTGATGACCGTCGTCGTACCCACGACATGAACACCGCCAACTGGATCCCGGACCTGTTCATGAAGCGTGTCTTCGATGACGGCCCATGGACCCTGTTCTCGCCATCCGAAGTTCCGGATCTGCACGACCTGACCGGCAAGGCTTTCGAAGAGCGTTACGAGTACTACGAAGCCCTGTCCCAGTACCCGGGCAAGATCAAGCTGTTCAAGACCATTCAGGCCAAAGACCTGTGGCGCAAAATGCTGTCCATGCTGTTTGAAACCGGCCACCCATGGCTGACCTTCAAAGACCCGTGCAACCTGCGCAGCCCGCAGCAGCACGTGGGCGTGGTTCACAGCTCGAACCTGTGCACCGAGATCACCTTGAACACCAACAAGGACGAGATCGCCGTTTGCAACCTGGGTTCGATCAACCTGCCGAACCACATCACCAACGGCAAGCTGGACACCGCCAAGCTGGAACGCACCGTGAACACCGCCGTTCGCATGCTCGATAACGTTATCGACATCAACTACTACTCGGTGCCGCAAGCGAAGAACTCCAACTTCAAGCACCGTCCGGTCGGTCTGGGCATCATGGGCTTCCAGGACGCTTTGTACCTGCAGCACATCCCTTACGGTTCCGACGCTGCCGTCGAGTTCGCCGACAAGTCGATGGAAGCGGTCAGCTACTACGCGATCCAGGCGTCCTGCGACCTGGCCGACGAGCGCGGCGCTTACGAGACGTTCCAGGGTTCGCTGTGGTCCAAAGGCATCCTGCCGCTGGATTCGCAACAAATCCTGATCGAGCAGCGTGGCCAGAAGTACATCGACGTTGACCTGAACGAATCCCTGGACTGGGCACCGGTTCGTGCCCGCGTGCAGAAAGGCATTCGTAACTCCAACATCATGGCCATCGCACCGACCGCGACCATCGCCAACATCACTGGCGTGTCGCAGTCGATCGAACCGACCTACCAGAACCTCTACGTGAAATCGAACCTGTCGGGCGAATTCACCGTGATCAACCCGTACCTGGTTCGCGACCTCAAGGCTCGCGGCCTGTGGGACTCGGTCATGATCAACGACCTGAAGTACTACGACGGTTCGGTACAGCAGATCGAGCGCATCCCGCAAGAACTCAAAGAGCTCTACGCAACTGCGTTCGAAGTGGACACCAAGTGGATCGTTGACGCGGCAAGCCGTCGTCAGAAGTGGATCGACCAGGCTCAATCGCTGAACCTGTACATCGCTGGCGCATCGGGCAAGAAGCTGGACGTGACCTACCGCATGGCCTGGTACCGTGGTCTGAAAACCACTTACTACCTCCGTGCCCTGGCCGCGACCAGCACCGAGAAGTCGACCATCAACACCGGTAAGCTGAACGCTGTTTCCAGCGGCGGCAACCACGGTGACGATTCGGTCCTGGCAGCGCCTGCCGGCCCTGCTCCAGTGCCGAAGGCGTGCGCCATCGACGAGCCGGATTGCGAAGCTTGCCAATAAGCTGAGCGGGTGAGCGCGGAAAGGCGCTTACCTCGATAACCCCCGATCAGTCCTCTGGATTGGTCGGGGGTTTTCTTTTGCCTGCTTTAAAATCAAAAGATCGCAGCCTCGCTACGCTCGACAGCTCCTACATTGACATGCGATCCCTGTAGGAGCTGTCGAGCGTAGCGAGGCTGCGATCTTTTGATCTTGATCTTTATCTGCCACCCACAAAAAAGCCCCTCTTCCGAGGGGCTCTTTGTGAAGTGCTACCCGCTAACCAGCATCAGGTCATCTGAATGATGGTCTGCATGATGGTGCTCTGGGTGGAGATGGTCTTGGCGTTTGCCTGGTAGTTGCTCTGAGCCTTGATCAGCTCGACCAATTCGTTGGTCAGGTTGACGTTGGACTCTTCCAGGGAGTTGGACACGACCGAACCCAGGGTGCCGGTGGTCGGCGCATCGACACCCGACACGCCCGAGGCGAAGGTTTCTTTCCAGCGTGTGCCGCCGATTGGCTGCAAGCCTTGCTCGTTGGCGAAGCTGGCCACTGCAACCTGACCGATGGCCTTGGTTTGCTGGTTGCTGAAGTTGGCGGTCATGACGCCGGTGGCGTCGATGCTCAGGCTGGAGATCTGGCCAGTGGCGTAGCCGTCCTGGTATTGGGCGGTACGGGCGGTTGGCGAGTTGTAAGAAGTAGTCAGCGCCATGTTGAACGCGATACCGCCTGCCGCCGCCGTGGAACCATTCGCCCCCCAAGTCGGCGGAATCGTCGCGGCGTTGGTTACAGTACCCGGGACCCAACCGGTCATGGTCAAAGTGTTGCCAGTCTGGGTCCAGCCAGCCCCCGCCGTCAGCGTATTGATGCTGCCGTCGGAGTTGAAAGTGATGTTGGCGGTGATCGCCACGGGTGGCGTGGTAGCGGGGTTGGCCGGGGAACGACCATCCATGTAGGTGTGGACACGCCAGGCGTTAGTACCCGTTTTCACGTAGTACTGATCCATGGTGTGCTCGTTACCCTGACTGTCATAGACCTTGGTAGAGATGGTCTTGTTATAGCTGTTGGTATCGGTCGGGCTGAACACGGCCACAGTCGGCAAAACCTCGGACGAGTTCAGGTTCAATGTCTGATCGACTTTGGTGGTTGGGTTCGGCTTGAGGGCCGTAGTATCGATCTTCAAGTCAGTCAACACACCGTTGACGATCTTGCCGTTGGCATCGACGCCATAACCCTGCAAACGGTTACCGTTGTTATCGACTACAAAGTTTTCAGCGTCGGTCTTGAACGCACCGGCTCGGGTATAGCTCAGGGAACCGTTGTCGCTAAGGATGAAGAAGCCAGTGCCCTGGATGCCCATGTCCAGCACGTTGCCGGTGTTGTTCACGTCACCCTGGCTGAACTGCTGGGAAACGTTGGCCAGACGCACGCCGTTACCGATGGTCTTGCTGCCGGTACCCAGGCGAGTGGCCGAGTACACGTCTTCGAATTCTGCACGGGACGATTTGAAACCAGTGGTCGCGACGTTGGCGATGTTGTTGCCGGTCACGTCCAGTTGTTTGTTGGCTGCATAGAGACCGCTAAGGCCGATACTGAAAGACATATTCCACTCCTTTGTGCCGTGTTAGTCGGCTCTATATACCAATGGTTTGTACTTTGGACAGGGCAACGCTGCCCATGCCTGCCAGGTTCAGCATCAACTCACCGCCGGTCTGGCTGATGGTCACGCTGTTAACGGTCGCTGGCAGATAAGTAATCAGCGATGTCGCCTTGCTGTCGATGGTGGCCGTTGCGCCGAAGGTGTAAGTACCCGCCGGTGCCACCGCGCCCGCATCGTCCTTGCCGTCCCAGATGAAACTGGCGTTACCGGCACTTTGACTGCCCAGCTCGAGCGTACGGATGGTCTTGCCTTCCGAGTTGGTGATCTTGACGGTGGCGGCGGGAACCGAGGTTGGCACCACGACGGTACCATTGAGACTCTTGGAGGTGTCGACCACGGCTTTGTCGGTCTGCGCGATGACCGAACGGCCCACCAGCGAAGAAGCCTGCAAGGCTTGAGAGGAGCTGTAGCTGCTGGCAAGACCGCTGACCGTGTCGTTCAGCGTGGTGATACCTTCCAGGCTACTGAACTGCGCCAGCTGGGCCACGAACTCGCTGTTGTCCTGAGGATCGAGCGGGTTCTGGTTTTTCAGCTGAGTCACCAGCAGTTGCAGGAACGCATCCTTGCCCAGTTCCTTGCCGCCGGTAGCGGCCGAGGTCAGGCTGCCGGTGGCAGTAGAGGTAGTGGTCGTGACCGAAGAGTTGGCCAGTACATCACTGATAACGCTCATGTGAATCGCCCCTTATCACTGACCGAGGGTCAGGACCTTCTGCATCATGGTTTTGGCGGTGTTCATCATTTCGGCGTTGGTCTGGAACGAACGGCTCGCGGAAATCATGTCGGCCATTTCTTCGACGACGTTGACGTTCGGGTAGTAGACGTAGCCCTTGCCATCGGCAGCCGGATGGTTCGGCTCGTAGCGCGCTTCAAGGTTGCTCTGGTCTTCGACCACGCCCAGTACTTGCACGCCTTGACCGGCAGCGTCCTGGTTCTGGAACAGCGAATCGCTGCCGCCGCTCTGGCCGCCCTGGAACATGGTGGCGAATACCGGGTGGCGGGCACGGTAGGTCTGGTCGATGCTCGACGAAACGGTCTCGGCGTTGGCGATGTTACTGGCGACGGTGTTCAAGCGAGTGGTCTGGGCACTCATGCCGCTACCGGCAATGTTGAAAACACTGGATAGAGACATGGATTACTCTCCGCGCAGGGCTGATACCAGCCCTTTGAATTTACTGTTGAGCAGGGTGAAGCTGGCCTGGAAGTTGACCGCGTTTTCCGCGTACGCTGATTGTTCAAGCTGGGCGTCCACGGTGTTCTGGTCGATCGACGGTTGCATCGGCGTGCGATACATCAGCGACTCGCCGCCATTGCCCAGGCCTTCAGCTTCGATGTGACGGCTGTTGGTCATGTTCAAGGCGAACTTGCCGTTTTTGGTTTTCTCGTTCTGCTCGGCGAGCACTTTCGAGAAGTCCAGATCCCGAGCCTTGTAGTTCGGGGTGTCGGCGTTGGTGATGTTGTTGGCCAGGACTTCGGCACGCTGAGCGCGGAAGCCCAGGGCTTGTTCGTGGATACCGAGCGCTTTATCGAAGCTGATGCTCATGTCGGGAAACCTTCGGGTGACCTGATTTTTCGTACGATGGACATAGCAAGCGCCGTGCCAATTCAAAAAAGCCCGTAAACCGGGGCTTTGCGCGCGGTGGCAAGGAGGCAATGCCAGAAAAGCGGCAACCGATTTCCGCCGCCTGCCGCTTTTCTGCCGCTTATCGCAGTCGGAAGAACAACACTTACCCCTGTGGGAGCCGGGCTTGCCCGCGATGGCGGTGTAACAAATTACATTGATGTCGACTGATACGACGCTATCGCGGGCAAGCCCGCTCCCACAGGGGTTGTGGTGATTTTGAGAGATAATTACAGGCATAAAAAAACGGGAGCCCCTGAGGACTCCCGTTTTTTATGCCGTCAACGAATCACTTCGCCTTGTAAATGATCCCCGGGCTGCATTGGACCATCTGGTAATGATCCGGCAAACCGTTCAGCGCTTCGGACGCGCCAAGGAACAGATAACCGCCCGGCTTCAGCGTGCTGTGGATGCGCAACAGGATGTCTTTCTTCACCTCGGCGGAGAAGTAGATCAGCACGTTGCGGCAGAACACGATGTCGAACTTGCCCAGGGCTGCGTAGCTGTCCAGCAGGTTGAACGAGCGAAATTCCACCCGACTCTTGATCGGCGCCTTGATGGCCCAGCGTCCCGGCCCTTTCGGGTCGAAGTAACGCTGAAGGCGCTCGGGCGACAGACCGCGGCCGATGGCCAGGCTGTCGTACTCGCCGGTTTTGCAGTTGGTCAGCATAGTGCCGGACAGGTCAGTGGCAACGATCTGCACACCCATCTTCAACTGGCCCATGTTGACCCGCTCGAACTCATCGATGGACATCGACAGCGAATACGGTTCCTGGCCCGACGAGCACGCCGCCGACCAGATCCGCAGGCGCTGGCCGGGGGCTGCCTTGATCGCTTCAGGCAATACCTTGTTCTTCAAGACTTCAAACGGATAGGTGTCACGAAACCACAAGGTTTCGTTGGTAGTCATGGCATCCACCACCATCTCGCGCAAACCGCTGCGCGGCTGAGTCTGGATGCGCTGAACCAGCTCACCCAGCGATTTGATGCCCTGCTGTTCCATCAGTTTGTTGAGACGGCTCGAGACCAGGTATTGCTTGTTTTCACCGAGCAAAATGCCACAGGCTTTTTCCAGGAAGACCCGGAACTGTTCGAAATCCAAATTACCCGTAGACAATGATGCGGCCTCTTTAAATCGTGTTGACCGCCAGGGGCAAAGCGCCCCTAGCTGATATCTGCTGCTTTGATCCGGTCGACCACCCGGGATGCCAAGTCATCAGGACGGAATTTGGCCAGGAAGTCATCGGCGCCGACCTTCTTGACCATCGCCTGATTGAATACACCCGACAATGAAGTGTGCAGGATGATATGAAGCTTTTGCATGCGCGGGTCGTTGCGGATCTCGGCCGTCAAGGTGTACCCGTCCATTTCCGGCATCTCGATGTCGGAAATCATCATCAGGAACTCTTCTTCCGGCTTCTTGCCCTCGTCGACCAGCTTGCGCAGGTAATCCAGCGCTTGCTTGCCGTCGTTCAACGCCACCACTTCGACACCGACCGTTTGCAGGCAACGGGTCACCTGCTTGCGCGCCACCGATGAGTCATCGACCGTCAGCACGCGCAAGGACAACGCCTTGTGCTGAGTCTCGACATCCACCACGCCCACCGAAATCGCTTCCGGTGTCGGTGCCACTTCCGCCAGCACCTTCTCGACGTCGATGATTTCGACTAACTGATTGTCGACCCGAGTCACAGCCGTCAGGTAGTGATCGCGCCCGGTACCCTTGGGAGGCGGATGAATCTCTTCCCAGTTCATGTTGACGATGCGTTCCACCGACCGAACCAGGAAACCCTGGGTCTTGGTGTTGTACTCCGTGATGATCACGAAGGGATTGCTTTGATCTTTCAGCGCTCCGGAACCGGTCGCCATCGCCAGATCAAGGATCGGAATGGTCGCCCCCCGGATATTTGCCACACCGCACACGACAGGACTGGACTTGGGCATCAGGGTCAGCTTGGGGCATTGCAGCACCTCACGAACCTTGAACACGTTGATCCCATACAGCTGCTGGCCGTCAAGACGGAACAACAACAGCTCAAGGCGATTCTGCCCCACCAGTTGCGTGCGCTGGTTCACCGAATCCATTACACCAGCCATGCCCAGACTCCTACACCAACGCTAAGTGTGTTGCGACGCACATTCATCACTAAACGGCACGGCGCTTGCTTTTTAACTCTTATGAACACAGAACCGACATTTTTCCGACACCTGACATCAACCTGCCGCAGATTGCTCTGCGCAATGTCGGCCGCTTGCCTGTTCAACGCTGGCAGCCCTGCCCTTGCTGACGCGGTTACCTTGCCTGACATGCTTATCGGCGTCACTCAGGGCTTTCTTGAATTCACCGTAGAAGACTATCTGGCCACGAGTCAAACACAAGGACGCTACGAGATCGAGGTCAACCAGCTCGATCCGCGCCTGCGCATGCCTATGTGCGACAAGGAATTGACAGCCACCCTTGAGAGCCCCGCGAGGCCTCTGGGCCGGGTCACGGTTAAGGTCCGCTGCGAGGGCGCTTCCCCTTGGACAGTCTTCGTACCCGCTCAAGTACGGCTGTTTCGCGACATCGTGACCACCACTCGCCCCCTCAAGCGCACAGGGATTATCGAGCCTCAGGACGTAACCCTTCGCGAACGCGATATCAGCCTGATAAATCAGGGTTTTCTGACCTCCGTCGATGAGGCGATCGGACAAAAACTTACCCGACCAATGGTCGCCGATCAGGTCATTACCCTGGTGCACCTCGAACAGGCGGAAGTGATTCGCAAGGGTGATCAGGTGGTGATTACCGCCCGCAGTGGTACGCTCAGTGTACGCATGCCGGGTGAAGCGCTGTCCAACGGCGGCATGAGCGAACAGATTCGCGTGAAAAACCTTAACTCCCAGCGGGTCATCAAGGCGCAAGTCACCGCGCCGGGCCAAGTGGAAGTTTCTATGTGAGCGGCCATGCAGGGCTCTGTGTTCGTGAATATATGGCGCGCCACTCGGCTGTTGCCTAAACTGTGCCGCATGCAGGACACGCGCTGGCGCATGCAAGCTCATTGATAAATGGGCCTAAAGTTTTCCGGGGGAGAGCCGAAAACATGGCAAGCGTCCAAATACCCAGAGGTTTTTTGTCATGGTCATCGATTTCAGTCGTTTAAACAGCTCCTCGTCACTTACGGGCAGTACACGTACCAGCGCTGCGAAGGAAACCGCCGAAGCCGGCCAATCCACGCCGCTGAATACCCCGGCCGAACAGGCCAGTACCACCAAAAGCGGGGAATCGGTACACCTCAGCAATGAGGCTCAACAGTTGCAGAAGGTCACTGACAAGCTGCGCGATCAGCCTGCCGTCGACAACGCCCGCGTGGCCGAGTTGAAAGCAGCGATTGCCGATGGCAGCTATAAAGTCGACAGCAACCGTGTAGCCAGCAAACTGCTCAACTTCGAAGCCCAGCGCTAGGCCACCGCCGGCGCCAGGCTTTTGGACGCTTAAAACCCAAGGCCAGCCATGCACGACACTAATTTACTGCAACTGATCATCGACGACTTTGCCCCGGCGCAACACCTGCTGGAGCTGCTGCAAACCGAGTCCCTCGCACTGCACGGTCGCGACATGCCACTGCTCGAAGACATTCTGGCGCAGAAACAGGCAATGATCATTTTGCTCGAGCAGCATGGCCGCAAGCGCAGTGAAATCCTCGCCAGCCTCAACCTGCCGACCAATCGCCAGGGCCTTGAGCAACTTGCCAGCCATTCGAGCATTGGCGACCAATTGCTGGCACAGAGCGACGTGCTGACCGACCTCCTGACCCAGTGCCAGGCCACCAACGTTAACAATGGCCAGTCGATTCTGGTGCAGCAGGCCGCTACGGCCAACCAGCTGAAAATCCTCACCGGCGGCGAGCCGCCAGCGCTCTACGATGCCCGTGGTTCAACCTCCAAACTCGCAAAACCACGCCCGCTCAGTCAGGCTTGAGCCTTTCAATGAGCACGCTCTATCAAGACGCGAAACATGCTGGCAGAATGCTGGCCAGTAGTCATATTTGTTTGGAGATTGATGCCCCGTGTTCAATGCCTTAAGCGCGGAAGAGGCTACGCAGCCTCCCAAGGTGCTCACCACGCCCCTGGAAATCTCCGGCAATCTGCGTCAACTGCAAGACAGCCGTGACCCGCTGATCATCACGTTCCACGAGCGCAGCCAGCGCTTTCAGAGTTATCTGGTGGACGTCGACCGTGACAGTAAGATGATCGCTCTGGACGAAATGATCCCTCGCGATGGCGAACGCTTTCTGCTGGCCGGCGAACCGTTCAAGGTCGAAGGCTTTCACGACGGCGTGCGCATCGCCTGGGAAAGCAACGGCCCGCTGACCATCGATGAATCCGGCGATGGCCGCTGCTACCGTGGCGCGCTGCCCGATGAGGTGGTTTATCACCAGCGCCGCAATGCTTTCCGCGCCGCGTTGAAGCTGGCGCAACTGGTCAATGTTGACCTGGATGGCGACAAACTCAAGGCTCCCATCAGCGGCAAACTGTTGGACATCTCCGCCACCGGCTGCAAGTTGCGCTTCGAGGGCGACATCACCGCCCGTCTGCAACTGGGCCAGGTCTACGACCGCTTCGCCGCCGCCCTGCCCTTCGGCAGCATGACGGCACCGGTCGAACTGCGTTACCTGCACTTCGAAGAAAAGATCAACACCACCTTTGCCGGCGTGCGTTTTCACAACATGAGCGGCCTGGTGCAGCGGCAGGTCGAGCGGTTCGTCTATCAGCTTCAGCGCGAAGCGCGGCGCTTCGATAAAGACGACTTCTGATACGCCACTCCCATAAAAAAACGGGCAATCCCTTGCGGTGACTGCCCGTTTTTTTATGCCTTGATCAAGGCCTTGCTTCGGTAAAACTTTGCTCGCGACCCGTGTCAGGGTCTTCGGGTTCCGAATCCGTTTCAGGCGCTGATTCGGGCTCGGCATCCGGATTCAAATCAGCTTCCGGGCTGACCGGGTTCTGCATCTGATCCTGCACCACCTGCTCATCGACTCGCGGGTCAAGGCAAGCCACCAGTGGCGAACTCGACATACTGTCCGGCATGGCGACGTGATGCAGTGGAGCATCGTCCACCTGATGCAGGTTGGTGACCGCTTTCGGGCGGATTCGCCACACCAGCACCAAGGCGAAGAAGCTGAAGAAGGCATAGAGCATCTGACTGCCGAACAGCTTCATCAACACCCCGGCCACCAACGGTCCGATACTCGCACCGACACCGTAGGTCACCAACAGCATCGCCGTCAGCGATACCCGGCGATCACCCTCGACGTGGTCGTTGGAAAACGCCACCGCCAACGGGTACAGGCAGAACTGCACCAACGAACAGAAAAAACCGGCGATGAACAGCACCTCCAGCGGCACCTGCCGCATGATCGCCAGCGGCAATGCAGCCAGCGCCAGGCTGAACGCGAAGCAGCGGATCAACAGCGCCCGGTCATAGCGGTCCGACAGCCAACCCAACGGCCACTGCACCACCAGGCCTGCAAAAATGCAGCTGCCCATGAACAGACCGACCTGTTCGGTCGACAATCCTTGCTGCGAGGCATACAGCGGCGCCAGACCGTAGAACGAACCGACGATCAAACCCGACCCCAACACCGTACTCAATGACTGCGGCACGCGCTTGATGAAGAACCGTGGCTCCATCGGTGCCGGGTGCAAAGGCGCCGGGTGAATCCGCCGTGTCAGGGCCACCGGCACAAGGCACAGGGCGAAACACAGTGCGACCAGCATCAGCAGTTCCAGACCCAGGCCCGGGTGCATGACCAGAATCAGTTGACCCAACACCAGCCCCAGGTACGAGGCGATCATGTAGCCGCTGAACACCACCCCACGTTTATTGGCTTCAGCCTGCTCATTGAGCCAGCTTTCGATCACCATGTACTGGCACATCATGCCCAGGCCGACGATCACCCGCAGAAACAGCCACGCGGGGAGCCAGTCCACCAAGCCATGGCCCAGCACTGCCGCGCCGACAATCCCGGCGCAGGCTGAATAAGCTCGAATATGCCCGACCCGGGCAATCAGCCGATGGCCGATCTTGCCGCCCAGCACCAAGCCGAAATAGTTGGCTGCCATCAACGCACCGACCCACAGGCTGTCGACGTTATCGGCTGCCAGGCGCAGGGCTAGGTAAGTACTTAACAGACCTGAGCCGATCAACATCATCAGCGAGGCGAAATAAAGCCCCCGAAAAGATTTCAAGATTTGGCGCATCGGCGTTCCGAGCGGCTCCTTGCAGTGAATATCGGACTATCGACAAACGATAGCCCGACGGCGACGGGTCGTCAGGCCTGGGCTGCTAGAACACGCCGTTCCCAGGGAGTAATTTCATCAAAGAAGCTGGTCAACTCCATGGTCTTCGAAGCGATGTAGCCTTCGATGAACTCCTTGCCGAACAGTTCCTTCGCCAATTGGCTACGTTTCAGACGTTCAAGAGCGGCATGCAAGGTACACGGCAACGAAAGATTATCCGGCACAACGAACTCACCCTGGATCGGCTCGCTCGGCTCCAGTTTGTTTTCGATGCCATACAACCCCGCGGCCAGGCTCGCGGCGATCGCCAGATACGGATTGGCATCGGCCCCCGGCAAGCGGTTTTCGACCCGACGAGCGACCGGTGAACTGGCCGGAATGCGCAGCCCGGCCGCGCGGTTATCGTGGGACCAGCAGGCATTATTCGGTGACGCGAAAGGATGGCACAGCCGCTGATAGGAGTTCACGTTCGGCGCAAACAGCGCGGTGAAGTCCGCCATACCGGCCTGCTGACCACCGATGAAATGACGGAAGGTCGCGGTCGGCTCGCCGGCCTTGTCGCTGAACACGTTACGCCCGGTGCCGATCTCGACGATGCTCTGGTGAATATGCATCGAGCTGCCCGGCGTGTGCGCCAACGGCTTGGCCATGCAGACCACGGTCAGGCCATGCTTGAGCGCCACTTCTTTGAGCAGATGCTTGAACAACAACGTCTGGTCGGCCAACAGCAACGGATCGCCGTGCAGCAGGTTGATCTCGAACTGGCTGACGCCCATCTCGTGCATGAAGGTATCGCGCGGCAAGCCCAGCGCCGCCATGCATTCGTAGACTTCATTGAAGAACGGCCGCAAGCCGTTATTGGAACTGACGCTGAACGCCGAATGACCGTCCTCGCGACGACCGTCCAGGCCCAGTGGCGGCTGGAAGGGTTGTGTCGGGTCAGGGTTGGGCGCGAAGACGAAGAACTCCAGCTCGGTCGCCACCACCGGCGCCAGACCGAGAGCGGCGTATCGAGCAATCACAGCCTTGAGTTGGCCGCGAGTCGACAATGGCGAGCTCTCGCCAGTCAGCTCGTCCGCATCGCAAATGGCCAGCGCCCGAGGCTGCGAGCTCCAGGGCAAGCGGTGGATCTGCGCGGGATCAGGCACCAGCGCCAGGTCGCCATCATCACTGCCGTAAAAGCGTGCCGGCGGATAACCGCCCATGATGCATTGCAGCAGCACTCCCCGCGCCATCTGCAAACGCCGCCCTTCAAGAAATCCTTCGGCGGTCATCACCTTGCCGCGTGGTACGCCGTTCAGGTCCGGCGTGACACATTCAATCTCATCAATGCCCGTCAATCGCTGCGCGAGTGAACGATGGCCATCGGTTGTCATGACGCAATCCTTGTTGTTGTACGAGCCGCGAACGGCGACTCGTACAAAATAGGCTCCGGCTGTTCGGAATATCAAGCAGCGTCAAACAAAAAGCCGTAATCCTGCCCCGAACGACACGCCTCCCGAAATCTTGCCCTGACAACACGGTCCGTGTAGGAGCTGCCGAAGGCTGCGATCTTTTGATCTTGCCTTTAAAAACAAAATCAAAAGATCGCAGCCTTCGGCAGCTCCTACAGGGAGTATGCCAAGTCAGAAACGGCGTACTTAGGGATTCAGGGAAGGTAAAGGCTGAATACACCACCGCCCAATGGGCCGCCATTGCTGATTTCGGTGCGTCCGCCCACGCCATTGCGCTGATGCAACGCGGCAATCCGTCCGGCAAAGTACAGGCCCAGGCCGGTGCTGCCACTGCTGTGGTTGATGCCCTGCACATAATCGGCCTGACGCTCGATCATCTCGGCTGGAAAACCCTCGCCATCATCATTGATGGTCAGCACCAGTTGCCCGGCCTCATCGCTGACGCTGATCAACAAGGCATGACGGGCGTAACGAATCGCGTTGTTGATGCTGTTGGCGAGCACCGAGGCAATCAGCTCACGGTCGAAGAAACCCAGCGGGCTCAACGGGTCCACTTCATACGTCGCGATGATGCCGCGGCTGGCGAATACTTCTTGATGAGCCGCCAGTTGTGCCTCGATGAAATCATCCAGCTCATGGTAGGCCGGCTGCAACGGCATCTGGTTGACGCCGAGTTTGTACAGCCCCAGCAACTGCACCAGCATGCCGTTGAGGTGGGCGAACTCGAAGTCGATCACGCCCTGCTCCGGGGTGTGCCGGTCGGGGTCAGGCAAATGCGCCAGCCATTGACTGTGCGCCTGCATCAGCATGGCCAGAGAGTTCTTCATGTCATGCACGGTGGAGGCAATCACCGTGGAAAAGTCGAGTGACGGTTCGCTGTCGATCATTCGCCGAACGCCTTGATTTTCAGTTTCTGGTAGCGCGGATAACGCGCGTCGGTATCGGGCATCAGGCCGACGGTTTTCAGGCAGGCGCGACATTCTTGCAGTTCGGCCGACGGCACGCTGGTATCGGTGCCATGCAGTAACGACTGCGCCATGTTCAGGGCAATACTGATGTTCTTCGGCTGCAGTGCCAGGGCTTTGCGGAATACATCCCGGGCTTCCACCAGGTTGCCGGTCTTGTACACCCGCACGCCCTGACGGTTGAGGTCGGCGGCCGCGTTGCTGGAGCTGAGGATGGTCGGGTCGTCGGTCAGCTTGGCGATGTCCTTCATCACGGCCGGATCATCGCCGTAGATTTCCGCACAGTTTTTCAGCATCGAAGCGCCGGCACTCGCCTGTCCGAGCATTTGCAGCTGCTTGGCCACCAGCAGCGCCGCTTCGGCGCTCATGAACTGCTCCATGCCATCGAGGCGCATCATCGCCTGCTCGGTGAGCTTCTCGGCGGTTTCGGCATCGTTGAGCAACAGGCTGGTGGCCTTCATCAGACGCGCACGAATCTGCAAACCGGGGTCGGAAGGATTCTCCTTCGCCACCGCACTCAGCGTTGTGTTGATTTCAAGGCGGGTCCGGGTGTCCAGGCCCTTCTCACTGCCTTTGCTGATCAAGGCGTGGGCCAGGCCGAGGTTGCTTTCCGCATCCTTGAAACGCGACTGCGCCCCTTGCGCCACTGCCTGACGATAGGCTCTGGAGGCTGTGTCAAAATCTTCGTTGGCCATCGCCAGCTTGCCCAGCAACGCTTGCCGGCGCACCGCCAGCGGCGACAGGCGAATAGCCTCTTCCAAGACTCTCTGCGCGGCTTTTGTGTCGCCTTCGACAACCAGCACATCGGCCATGCCGTCGTAGAGGGCCGGCATCATCGGGAAGACTTTCAGAGCCTTCTCGTAAATGCCTTTGGCCTGGCTGACATGGCCTCGCTTGAATAGCAACTGGCCCAACCCGGCAAACGCCCATGGCAAAGGCCGATCAGCAATGATGCTGTCGTACAGGCGTTCCAGCGCTTCGTTCTGGTTCAAGTCGCGCAACGCATCGGCGCGGTAACGCAGGCACAGAGGCGAGTAACGAATGTCCTGTTTGCACAGGGCGATGCAGGCATTGAGCACTTCAACCGGTTTGCCCCGGTCAAGGGCTTGCAGGATCGGTTTGAGCAAGGTCTTGCGCTGCTCCAGGCGCTCCAGGCGCTGGGCCAGGCCGGAACGGTTGAACGGCTTGGTCAGGTAAGCATCGGGCTCATGCTCCAGCGCGCTGAGCACCATGGCCTGGCTGGTTTCGGCGGTAACCATGACAAACACACTTTCATGGCTGATCAGCTTCTCGATCATCAGGTCTTCAAGTACCTGCTGACCGTTCTTCTTGCCATCGCCCAGGTGGAAGTCCTGCAGGATGAAGTCGTAGGACTTCTGCGAGCACATGCGCAGCGCCTGTTCACCGGTATCGGCGGTGTCGACGTCCTTGACGCCCAGCTCCCGCAGCATGGACCTGACGGAACTGCGGAAATCCGAGAAATCATCGACGATCAGAAAACTTTTTTGGTGATACGACAGCATCGAAGATTTCCAGGCAATTAAGAAGAACAACCCAAAGGCAACCACACGGGCGAGCTCAGCTTCGCGGCCTTTTTGGCGCGCAGATGATAGCTGGAGGCCATAGGCTATCAAGCAATTTCGCATAAACCCGTGACGACAGTTGCCGGCCGCCAGAAGTAAAAATGACAACGACTGGTCGGGTTATCGGCCAGTAGTCGCGTTCCCTTGAAGCGACGGGAGTGCAATTGCGCATTTGTTTGTCAAAACCTTATATAGGCCCATAAATGCGCGTTAAATAATTGAAGGGGTTATTGAAAAACGGGATTATCCTGTTTTATGACCCGCGTTTTTTATACCCGCTTGCATGCAAAGCGTTTTACATCGCCAGCAAAGGCAGAATGAAATGACCACTACCCCCAAGCCTTCGGCCACGGCTCCCGAGCGACAGGCCTTGAGTCCCAGCACCCTGGACTTTCCGGTGGTAGGCATCGGCGCGTCAGCAGGCGGACTCCAGGCCATTAAGTTGTTCTTCGAGAACATGCCTCACGACAACGGCATGGCGTTTGTGATCATTCTTCATCTGTCGCCTGACCATCAAAGCATCGCTGACAAGATCATCCAGGAATCGACCCGGATGCCGGTCTTGCAGGTCACCGAAACCGTGCCGATCGAGAAAAACCGGGTGTACGTCATCTCACCGGCGCAGCGGTTGACGATGAATGAGAACAACCTTGAAGTCGGTGAAAACGATCCACAGCTGGGACGCCACGCCTCGATCGATCTGTTCTTCCGCGATCTGGCCCAAGTGCACCGCGAGCGCGCCTTCTGCCTGGTGCTCTCGGGCACTGGTTCCGACGGCGCGGTAGGCCTGTCGCGCATCAAGGAACAGGGCGGCATCACCCTGGCCCAAGTGCCGGAAGACGCCGAGTTCGACGGTATGCCACGAGCAGCCATCGAGACCGGCATGGTCGATCTGGTGTTGCCCGTGGTGGAAATGCCGCAAAAGCTGCTGGACCTGTGGCACAACTCCCGGGAAATCACCTTGCCCGCCGCCAACGATCCGGAACTTCAATCCTTCGCGTCGGTGTCCGAGCGCGATGCAGCGCTCGCCGAACAAATGCTGCACGACATCCTGATCCAGCTGCGCACCGGCACCGGTCATGACTTCAAGCACTATAAACGCGCGACGGTATTGCGCCGGATCGAGCGCCGGATGCAGGTCACTGGCCAGCCAGACCTGGGGGCTTATTACCGCCACCTGCAAAGCAACCCCGAAGAAACCAAAGCGCTGCTGGGGGATATGCTGATCGGTGTGACCAACTTCTTCCGTGATCGCGAAGCCTTCGAAGCGCTGGAGCGCGATGTCATACCGCAACTGGTCAGCGCCGCGGTGTCAGCGCAGCCTGAGAAAGAAGAAATTCGGGTCTGGTCGGCTGGTTGTTCGACCGGCGAAGAAGCCTATAGCCTGGCGATGCTGGTCAACGATCAACTGCAACAGGAAGCCAGCCAGGCCTCGCTGCAAGTTTTCGCCACCGACATCGACGAACGCGCCATCAGTGTTGGTCGGGCCGGTGTGTACACGCAAGCCATTGTCACGGATGTGCCGCCAACACGGCTGCGCAACTATTTCGTCAAGGACGATGATCACTACCGGATTCGCAAGGAAATCCGCGAGAAGGTGCTGTTCGCCAAACACAGCCTGCTGTCCGATCCGCCTTTTTCGCAAATCGACCTGATCGTTTGCCGCAACTTGTTGATCTATCTGGATCGCGAAGTTCAACGCGAAATCCTTCAGATGTTCCACTTTGCATTGCGGCCCGGCGGCTTCCTGTTCCTGGGGTCTTCCGAAAGCGCCGAAGCTTGTCATGAGCTGTTCACGCCGGTGGACAAACGCAACCGGATCTTCCGCGCAAAAACCGGCACCGCCAATAGCCGACGCACGCCCACCGTGCCGCGCGGTGGTTATGTGCGCACCAACGTTTCCCGGCAGGAACCGCAACACGCCGTGCAGCGCAAGCTGTCCTTCGCCGACATCCATCAACGCGCCCTCGAACGTTCCGGCCCGCCGAGCATGATCGTCGATGCCAACGCCGACATCTTGCACATGAGTGAAAGTGCCGGGCGTTTCCTGCGGCATGTGGGCGGTGAACTGTCACGCAACCTGCTGACGCTGATCCTTCCGGAGCTGCGCCTGGAAATCCGCACCACGCTGTTCCAGGCCCAGCAGAGCGGCATGGCCGTCAAATCCCGCGAGGTGCCGCTCAAGCGCGAAGACCGACGTTACAAGGTCAGCCTGGAAGTGCAGCCCTACAAGGACGAAGAGTCGGACGGCGAGTTCGTCCTGGTGATTTTCGAGGAAGTCGAAGTCGATCCTTCGCAGACGGCCACGACCCTGTTGCAAACCGAGAGCCAGGTACTGTCTAACCTGGAGCGTGAACTGCTGCGCACCAAGCTGCATTTGCAAGACACCATTGAACAATCGGAAATTTCCAGCGAAGAACTGAAAGCTTCCAACGAAGAAATGCAGGCGATCAACGAAGAATTGCGCTCGGCCACCGAAGAGCTGGAAACCAGCAAGGAAGAGCTGCAATCGATCAACGAAGAGTTGCTGACGGTCAACTACGAGCTGAAAACCAAAGTTGAAGAAACCGACAAGATCAACGACTACCTGACCAACCTGATCGCCTCTACCGACATCGCCACAGTCTTTGTCGACCGCAGTATGCGGATCAAATGGTTCACCCCGCGCGCCACCGATATTTTCAGCATGTTGCCGATGGATACCGGCCGCTCCCTGCTCGACATCACGCATCGCCTGGACTACGACGATCTGGCGGGTGACGCCGCACAGGTATTCGAATCATTGAACATGATCGAACGCGAAGTCAGCAGCACCGACAAGCGCTGGTACATCGCCCGCCTGCTGCCCTACCGCTCCAGCGAAGACCATATTGACGGCACCGTGCTGACCTTCATCGATATCACCAAACGCCGCGCGGCCGAAGAAGAACTGCGCCTGGGCGAAGAACGCATGCGTCTGGTGGCCGAAAGTACCCGCGACTACGCGATCATCACCCTCGATGAACAGGGCGTGATCACCACCTGGAACAAAGGCGCCGAGCTGATCTTCGGCTACAGCAAGACCGAGGCCGAAGGCGCTTACTACGACTTCATTTTTTCCGCCGAAGACCGCGCCTCTGGCGTGCCCGAGACCGAGCTGCTGGGGGCTCGCACCCATGGTCGCTCCGAAGATGAACGCTGGCACTTGCGCAAAGACGGCAGCCGCTTCTATTGCAGCGGCGAAGTGACCCTGCTCAACGGTGACCACCTTCAGGGCTACGTGAAAATCGCCCGCGACCTGACCGGTCACAAACGCCAGCATGAAGAACAAAGCCAACAACTGGCCGAGACGCTGAACACCAATTACCTCAAGGATGAGTTCTTCGCGGTCATGTCCCACGAACTCAAGCATCCACTGAACCTGATCCAGCTCAACGCCGAACTGCTGCGTCGCTTGCCGGTGACCAAGTCGGTGGCGTCGGCCGCCAAAGCCGTCAGCACCATTTGCGATGCCGTCAGCAGTCAGGCACGGATCATCGATGACCTGCTGGACGTTGCTCGTGTGCGTACCGGCAAGCTCAAGCTGAAACCGATTGCCGTGGATCTGGCCAATGTGCTGCGCGATATCCACACGGTTGTCATCAATGATCGCCACAGCACTACCGTCGAACTGCAAGTACCATCACAACCCTTGATGGTCCACGCCGATCCGACGCGCCTGGAGCAGATCATCTGGAACCTGGTGAACAACGCCCTGAAATTCACTCCACCCAATGGCCACGTGCAATTGATCGCCAGTCGGGCCGGGAACATGGCGCGGCTCGACGTCAAAGACAACGGCATCGGCATTGCGGCCGAGAACCTGGAACACGTATTCGACCTGTTCGGACAGGCTGAGACACAACACGCCAACCACCAACGCGAAGGGCTGGGCATTGGTTTGTCACTGGTCCGTCAATTGACAGAAGCACAACGGGGTACGGTTGAAGTGAGTTCACCGGGCGTCGGGGCTGGCTGTACCTTCAGCGTTTACTTGCCGCTGGCCAACGTCGAAGGTGAAACTCAAACCGCGCCCCAGATCGATGAGACGTCAGGACGACTGAGCGGCTTGACGATTTTGTTGGTCGACGACTCTGCCGAGGTGCTGGAAACCTTGAAAATGCTGCTGGAAATGGAAGACGCCGAAGTCATTGCCTTCGATCGTCCGAAAGATGCTCTAGACGCGGCGACCAGCACCCGCTTTGACCTGATCATTTCGGATCTGGGCATGCCGGTCATGAACGGCCATGAGCTGATGAATGCACTGCGTCAATTGCCGCTCGCCAAGGATGTGCCAGCCATTGCCCTCACCGGCTATGGCTCCAGCAGCGACATTAAAAAGGCCCGCCAATCGGGCTTTAACCAGCACATTGGGAAACCGGTTTCCTACGATGACCTGATCACCACCATCGAGACCTTGCGCCAGCCCTGGGGGGCCGGCAATGACTCAGTGTAAATAGGTGCGTTGCACATAGACGCGCCGGTCGATCGCCTGTTTGAGTCGCTCCTTGTGATCCGCCCATATCTTGGGATCGACCTTGGGCGCGCGCATGAGGTTCAGCATGGCCGCTTTGGCGGCCAGGTACTCCGACCATGCGTCTTCGCAGCAGAGCTTGAAACGCTCATGTTCGCTCATTTCCATCCGCCGCAGCGCCAGTACTGACTCATCGGTGATGACCGGGCCTAGCGCCAACTGCACCCGATGCGGTGCTACGAACCCCTGCGTCTGCGCCACAATATCCCTTGCGCGCTGAGCGCCCCACTTCAACGCCGCGCAGTAAGGCTCATCGCGATCCCTGTCGTGAAACTCCTCACACAGCATGACCCCATGGCCATCGTAAATACCGATGAACACCTGGGTGACACCGGCATGACTCACCCGCGCCCGCACTTCCACCTGTACCCCATCGCTGAGCACTTCTTCATGGGTGTGTAGAGGTAACCGGTTGTCGGTCCATAACCAGAACTGCGCGCCTCTGTGTCGCATTGCCGGGCTCCTTGTGGAGTGAGCAGTAAGGCACAGCAATGACAGACTTTCCATGTAGGTCGTCGGGTGGTTCGGACATAAAAAAAATCGCCAAAGCAGAGGCTCTGGCGGGCGTTTTTAACAGCTGAATGCTGAGATTTGATGGAGTTTCAGGGCCGGTACGATTCAGCCAGACCATGCCCCACTTGGGTTTCAGCTCATTCGAGCCTCGCCAGTGTCGAGTGTCCATGACCCTTCCCCGCCCTCTTCGCCAAAAACAAATCGACATTATATTGACACCAAAACATCCGCCTGTCGGAATATTGGCACATCGTACTGTTACCTTCGGTTAACACCTTTACAAAGCCTGAGCCCACAACTAAACACACATCAAACTGATATCAGGAAAGGCCGTATCCCTGAGTCGGTGTAACCCCAAAACACGGCCTCATCCAGCCTTTCTCCAGGAGTCCCTTCCACATGGGTACTCTCAGTCTATTGCGTGCCATGCGCAGCGCAGCCCCAGGCTGGCGTCCACGTTCGCCCGACTTGTCCTGCGATCCGCGGCTCAAGCGCGGCGAACTTTTCCACCCCCGCAATACCCGCGCGCCTCTGCCGGCAGCGCTTGTCCCGTCAGCTGGCCGACGATGTCCGGCGGCCGCCTCGTACCGCTCCTGAACAACCTGAGCGGTGCAAGAACGGGACTTCGTCCTGTTAGCAATCCCAAGCGATTCTAAAAATAAAAAACTGCATTTTCGGGAGATAGACATGGCTACCACCACAACTTCCAGCGGCGGCACCGTTACTTCGCTTTCCAACACTCCGCAGGCGCAGGACGACATTTTCACTACCGGTGTTATTGGCACGAGCACCGCGGCCATCACTGAAGACCTGCTGGGGGTCGTGTACCTGGACGTCATGTCCAATGATCTTGGCGGTAGCGCAAAGACACTGTGGTCACTCGATGACGCGACCAGTCTTTCTACTGCCACCAAGGTTTATGCACCGGCCGATCTTCTGATCCAGGACACGGGCAGAATTGAGGCGACGAGTACTGACACCAGTTTCAATGGTGCAAAGATCTGGATTACGTCGGATGGCAAGGTCGGCTACGACGCCGCTACGTTGTCGACGACTTTCAAGGCACAACTTCAGTCGCTTGCTGCTGGAGGGTCCCTGACGGACAGCTTTACTTATGCGATTCGTCTCGGCAACGGCACGCTCAGTTGGGCCACTGCTCAGGTGCAGTTTGCTGGTATGAATGACAGTGTGACGATGAGCATTGGCGTTCAGGCTGGCACGGTAACCGAAGATGCAAGCACGACACCGAGCACGAGCGACTCGCTGAGTGCGTCGGGCACTATTGCCTTCAGCGATGTGGATCTGAGCGACACGCATACAGCCTCTTTCGTCGCTGCGGGAGGCAATGCCACCGCGCTGGGCAACTTCGCCCTTGCACCCGTGACTGAAGCGGCCAACGCAGCCGACGGCACCGTTAACTGGACTTACACTCTGGATAATGCGGCAGCCCAATACCTGGCCCAGGGGCAGACTGTTACTGAAACCTATGTGGTTACCATCAATGATGGGCATGGCTCGACGACCACGCAGAATGTGACTATCACCATCGCCGGCGACAACGACCAAGTGCAGATCATCAGCGGCGTGCAGGCCGGCGATGCCGGGGAAGACAGCGGCGACTACGCGGCCAGCGGCAGCATCACCTTCACCGACGTCGACCTGATCGACACTCACAGCGTCACCGTCACGCCGGGTGCTTCCGGCTATCTGGGCAGCTTCACCACTAATCCACTGAGCGACAGCACCGGTACGGGCAACGGTTCGCTGGGTTGGAACTTTGCGGTGAACAACTCCGCGTTGCAGTTCCTCGGCGAAGGCCAGAGCGTCACGCAAACCTATAACGTGGCAATCGGCGACGGCTCGGTGCAGACCGTGACTATCACGATTACTGGTACCAACGATCAGCCGACGCTAACAATTACCGACACCATCGGCGCGATGAACGAAGGCAATGGCACTGCAACCCTGAGCGACAGCGGCGCACTGAGCTTTGCCGATCTGGACAGTACCGACACGGTGACCGTGTCGCAGACCGCCAACGGCGACATCGCCTGGAGCGGCGGCGTGCTCAATGCGACCGTGGCCTCGGCACTGGTGGCTGGTTTCTCGGTCGACCAGAACAGCTGGGACTACAGCAGCAATCAGAACCTCGACTTCCTCGATGCGAGTGAAACCATCACCTTCTCGTACGCAGTGGTCGCTACCGACGACAGCGGCGCGGCTAACGCTGCCTCGGCGACACAAACGGTGACCATCACTATTACCGGCACTAACGATGCGCCGGTGCTCAGCTTCGCAACAGGCAACGATGCCGGCGCGGTGCAGGAAGACACCACGCTCAGCGTCAGCGGCCAGTTCAGCTCGGCCGACATCGATCACGCTGCTACGGCCACTTGGAGCATCGCCGGTACGAATACCGGCATCTACGGTTCGATCGCGGTGGACAGCACCGGCAAATGGACTTACACCCTGGCCAATGGCACCGACGGTGTCGCCAGTGCGGTGCAGTCGCTGGGGGCTGGCGAAAGTCACGATGAAGTGTTCAGCGTGCAGGTCAGCGATGGCCTCGGCGGCGTTGACACTCAGTCGGTGACCGTCACCGTCAGCGGCACTAACGATGCGCCCGTGCTCAGCTTCGTGACGGGCAACGATGCCGGCGCGGTACAGGAAGACACCGCGCTCAGCGTCAGTGGCCAGTTCAGCTCGGCTGACATCGATCACGCTGCTACGGCCACTTGGAGCATCGCCGGTACGAATACCGGCATCTACGGTTCGATCGCGGTGGACAGCACCGGCCAATGGACTTACACCCTGGCCAATGGCACCGACGGTGTCGCCAGTGCGGTGCAGTTGCTGGGGGCTGGCGAAAGTCACGATGAAGTGTTCAGCGTGCAGGTCAGCGATGGCCTCGGCGGCGTTGACACTCAGTCGGTGACTGTCACCGTCACTGGCACTAACGACGCGGCCGTGCTGTCCTCGGCCAACGTCACGCTGACCGAAACCAATGCTCCGCTGACCACCAGCGGCACGCTGACCATCAGCGATATCGACAGCCCGGAAAGCTTCCAGGCGCAAACCAATACCGCTGGCAGCTACGGCCAGTTCTCCATCGGCACTAACGGTGCCTGGACTTATGTCGCCGATAGCGCCCACAACGAGTTCGTCGCCGGCACCACTTACACCGATACCTTCACGGTGAGCAGCGCCGATGGCACCGTCACCTCGGTCACCGTGCATATCCTCGGGACCAACGACGCCGCGCTGTTGTCCGCCGACATCGCCAACCTGATCGAGACCAATGCCGCCGTCGACATCTCCACCAGTGGCACCCTGACCATCAGCGACATCGATAGCGCCGCGACCTTCGTCGCGCAGTCCAACACCGCCGGCAGCTACGGCCAGTTCTCCATCGGCACTAATGGTGCCTGGACTTATGTCGCCGATAACGCTCACAACGAGTTCGTCGCCGGCACCACTTACACCGACACTTTCTCAGTGAGCAGCGCCGATGGCACCCTCACTTCAGTCACCGTGCAGATCCTCGGGACCAACGACGCCGCGCTGTTGTCCGCCGACATCGCCAACCTGATCGAGACCAATGCCGCCGTCGACATCTCCACCAGTGGCACCCTGACCATCAGCGACATCGATAGCGCCGCGACCTTCGTCGCGCAGTCCAACACCGCCGGCAGCTACGGCCAGTTCTCCATCGGCACTAATGGTGCCTGGACTTATGTCGCCGATAACGCTCACAACGAGTTCGTCGCCGGCACCACTTACACCGACACTTTCTCAGTGAGCAGCGCCGATGGCACCCTCACTTCAGTCACCGTGCAGATCCTCGGGACCAACGACGCCGCGGTGTTGTCTGCCGACATCGCCAACCTGATCGAGACCAATGCCGCCGTCGACATCTCCACCAGTGGCACCCTGACCATCAGCGACATCGATAGCGCCGCGACCTTCGTCGCGCAGTCCAACACCGCCGGCAGCTATGGCCAGTTCTCCATCGACACTAATGGTGCCTGGACTTATGTCGCCGATAACGCTCACAACGAGTTCGTCGCCGGCACCACTTACACCGATACCTTCACGGTGAGCAGCGCCGATGGCACCGTCACCTCGGTCACCGTGCATATCCTCGGGACCAACGACGCCGCGGTGTTGTCCGCCGACATCGCCAACCTGACCGAAACCAATGCCCCGCTGACCACCAGTGGCAGCCTGACCATCAGCGATGTCGACAGCGCCGCGACCTTCGTCGCGCAGTCCAACACCGCCGGCAGCTACGGCCAGTTCTCCATCGGCACTAACGGTGCCTGGACTTATGTCGCCGATAACGCCCACAACGCGTTCGTCGCCGGCACCACTTACGCCGACACTTTCTCAGTGAGCAGCGCCGACGGCACCCTCACTTCGGTCACCGTGCAGATCCTCGGGACCAACGACGCCGCGGTGTTGTCTGCCGACATCGCCAACCTGACCGAGACCAATGCCCCGCTGACCACCAGCGGCACCCTGACCATCAGCGATGTCGACAGCGCCGCAACCTTCGTCACCCAGACCAACACCGCCGGCAGCTATGGCCAGTTCTCCATCGGCACTAATGGTGCCTGGACCTACGTCGCCGACTCCGCCCACAACGCGTTCGTCGCCGGCACCACTTACACCGACACTTTCTCAGTGAGCAGCGCCGACGGCACCCTCACTTCGGTCACCGTGCAGATCCTCGGGACCAACGATGCCGCGGTGTTGTCTGCCGACATCGCCAACCTGACCGAAACCAATGCCCCGCTGACCACCAGCGGCACCCTGACCATCAGCGATGTCGACAGCGCCGCGACCTTCGTCGCGCAGTCCAACACCGCCGGCAGTTATGGCCAGTTCTCCATCGGCACTAATGGTGCCTGGACCTACGTCGCCGACTCCGCCCACAACGCGTTCGTCTCCGGCACCACTTACACCGACACTTTCTCAGTGAGCAGCGCCGACGGCACCCTCACTTCGGTCACCGTGCAGATCCTCGGGACCAACGATGCCGCGGTGTTGTCTGCCGACATCGCCAACCTGACCGAAACCAATGCCCCGCTGACCACCAGCGGCACGCTGACCATCAGCGATGTCGACAGCGCCGCAACCTTCGTCACCCAAACCAACATCGCCGGCAGCTACGGCCAGTTCTCCATCGACACTAATGGTGCCTGGACCTATATCGCCGACTCCGCCCACAACGCGTTCGTCGCCGGCACCACTTACACCGATACCTTCACGGTGAGCAGCGCCGATGGCACCGTCACCTCGGTCACCGTGCATATCCTCGGGACCAACGACGCCGCGCTGTTGTCTACCGACATCGCCAACCTGACCGAAACCAATGCTCCGCTGACCACCAGCGGCACGCTGACCATCAGCGACATCGACAGCCCGCAAACTTTCCAGGCCCAATCAGGTACCGCCGGCACCAACGGAACCTTCGCCATCAATTCCGCGGGCAACTGGAGCTATACCGCCAACTCGGCCTTCGACGCACTCAATGTCGGCGACAGCCTGACCGACACCTTCACGGTACTCAGTGCCGACGGCACCGCGACCGCAGTGACGGTCACTATCAACGGCAGCAACGATGCAGCTGTACTGTCCTCGGCCAGCGTGACGCTGACTGAAACCAATGCCCCGCTGACCACCACCGGCACCCTCACCATCAGCGACGTCGACAACCCGGAAACCTTCCTAGCCCAATCAGGTACCGCCGGCACCAACGGAACCTTCGCCATCGATGCCGCTGGCAACTGGAGCTATACCGCCAACTCGGCCTTCGACACACTCAATGTCGGCGACAGCCTGACCGACACCTTCACGGTACTCAGTGCCGACGGCACCGCGACTGCGGTGACGGTCACCATCAACGGCAGCAACGACGCGCCGACGATCACCTCCAACGGCGGTGGTGCGACGGCCTCGGTCAGCGTGGCGGAGAACACCTCGACGGTCACGACAGTGACGGCGACCGATGCCGATCTTCCGGCACAAACCCTGAGTTACAGCATCGTTGGTGGAGCAGATGCCGCGAAGTTCTCGATCGTTTCAGGCACAGGCGCACTGAGCTTTACCTCTGCGCCCAACTTTGAGGCCCCGACTGATTCAGGAACGAACAACGTCTATGACGTGATTGTGCGGGCGTCGGACGGCACGCTGTTTGACGATCAGGCGCTCGCCATAAGCGTGACAGGCGTCAACGACAACAGCCCGGTGATCACCTCCAACGGTGGTGGAGCGACGGCCTCGGTCAGCGTGGCGGAGAACACCACGGCGGTCACGACAGTGACGGCGACAGACGCTGATCTTCCGGCGCAAACCCTGAGCTACTCGATCCTGAATACGGCCGGGACGGACTTCAGCAAGTTCTCTATCAGTTCGAGCGGAGTGCTGACGTTCAATTCGGCGCCGGATTACGAGAATGCCCAGGATGTCGGTGGTGCTGACGGTGACAATGCCTATGTTGTGGACGTTCAAGTGGCCGACGGCAATGGCGGAACCGACACGCAGACAATTACGGTAAACGTGCAGAACGTGGTTGAGACTCCAGTGGATACCGTGGCACCGACAGTGAGCGTGACGGGGACGGCCCTAGGGAGCTCAATCGGTTCAACGTCAACGGTCACCTTCCAGTTCAGTGAGGTTGTGAGCGGTTTCAACCTATCGGACGTCACGGTGACTACAACGAGCGGAACGCCCCGCGCAACCTGGAGTAACTTCACGCAGGTAGACGGCGACACCTACACGGCAACGCTGACCAGAACGCTGGGCGGTAGCGTGAAAGTCGACGTTACCGCGAACAGCTACACCGACCTGGCGGGTAATGCGGGTGCTGCCGGGAGCAGTGCAAACCTTCCGGCAGGCGTTGCCGGCGAACCCATTAATTTAGCCCTCACTACTCCGTCGACCGATGTTAGTGGCCCGATAACGGTCTCAATCAGCGGCGTTCCCTCGGGATGGATATTCAGCGCAGGAACCGACAACGGCGACGGCACCTGGACCGTGCAGACCAGCGATCCTGGCGCATTGACGGTGACAGCCCCAGACGACTTCACGGGCGCGTTGGTGCTTGATATCAACATGTACTGGAGCAACAGCGACGGCAGCACCGCAAGCGCCTATGTGTTCAACAACGTCGAAGTCTATGCACCCGGCGCCCCGATCTTCGCCTTGTCCGCTGACGACAACCTGACCGGCTCGTCCGGTGCCGACACCTTCGTCTTCGCCCAGCCGATTGGCAACAACCAGATCTACAGTTTCGATGCCACGGCGGACAAGATCGACTTGATCGGTTTCGCGGGCATCGCCGGCTTTGCTGATTTGAGTATCACTAACGACGCCAACGGCAATGCGCTGGTCAGCATCAGCTCCGGCCAGTCGGTCACCCTGAAAGGTGTAGATGCGGCTGACTTGAGCGAAGCAAACTTCCAGTTCGATGTGGATCCGGTCATGACCAATGCCGGTACCCTCACCATTGCCGACGGCGCGATCATGCCGTTCGGTGGCAGCATCCAGAACAGCGGCACCATTGAGCTCGGCTCCAACGGCAGCGAGACCAGTCTTGAGATTCTGTTCCGTGGCGCGACCTTGACCGGTGGCGGTCAGGTGCAGCTATCCGACAACGCACAAAACGTGATTTTCGGCGGCAGCGCCGACACCGTCCTGACCAACGTCGACAACCGTATTTCGGGTGCCGGTCAGTTGGGCGCCGGGCAGATGGTATTGGTCAATGCGGGGCTGATCCTGGCCAGTGGACTGAACAGCCTGGTGCTCGACACCGGCACCCACACCATCACCAACAGCGGAGTGCTGGAATCCACGGGCGCAGGCGGCATGACGGTAGCCAGTGCGGTCGACAACTCCGGCCACCTGTGGGCCAACGGTGGCGACATGCGCCTGCTGGCCGACGTGATGGGCAACGGCAGCGCCACCATTGACGGCGACGCGACACTGACCTTTTCCGGCGCGGCACACGGGTCCGTCGCCTTCCACGGCGAAGGCGCGGGTACGCTGGTGATCGCACAAGCAGAAGCAGCGGGCTCGCTGGTCGGCATCCTCGGTCTGGAGAGCGATGACATGCTGACCTTCGGCGATCTCGCCTTCGGCGCCAACACCCAGCTCACCTACAGCGCCAACGCCTCTGGCGCCGGCGGCCTGCTGACGGTGGACGACGGCGTGCACCGGGCCGAGGTGAACTTGCTGGGGCACTACACCGTGGATGATTTCCAGGCCACCGACGGCGGCGAGGCCGGTACCCAAGTCAGTTACAGCGGCGAATCCAGCGGCACACTGGTGGGCAGCATGGCGGCGGACGTACTCAGTGGCGGCGACGGCAACGACCTCCTCGCAGGTCGTGGTGGGGAGGACACGCTCAGCGGTGGCGCGGGAGCCGATATGTTCGCCTATCTCAACTCGGCTGAAGGTGGAGACACCATCCTCGACTACAACTTCGCCGAAGGTGACGCGCTCGACCTCTCCGCACTGCTCAGCGCCAACTTCGTTAGCGGTGTCAGCCAGGCGTCCGACTTCGTCCAACTGGCGCAATCAGGCAGCGACATCACCGTGAAGGTGGATGCCGATGGTGCGGCCAATGGTACGAACTTCGCCGATGTGGCGGTCCTTGCCAACACGGGCACGAGCGGTACCGATCTGGTGCGCACCTGGTTTGGGGAGGGTGACCATACGTTGACGGCGTGATGTTGGGCTGGCGTTGAATCCACCGCTGCAGACAGCCACAAAAAAGCCCCACCAGATCACTCTGCGTGGGGCTTTCAAATATATGGTGTCCCAGGGCAGGTTCGAACTGCCAACCTTCCCCTTAGGAGGGGGATGCTCTATCCAATTGAGCTACTGAGACACAAGTCGCCCGCAAGAATGCGGAGCGATGGACGGCGTGCATGTTAACGGGCAGGCCCGCTTTTGTCATGTCGTCCGTAGGGCTTTTTAAGTGTAGGCAGACGCCTCGCGGTAGCGTGGCTTTGTTTACCGTGCAAATTGCATCACCGCAAAATGCCATCATTGCAAAATGCAATGCGGGGATTTTGCAAAAATATCTTAATTCATTGTTTTTAAAGGATTTAATAGCCGTTAAACTTTTGGCATACGGGCTGCTTCGAGTGTTCTCACAGAACACAGGAGGTCAGCCCCATGAACAGCGCTCTGTTAGTCGCGAACGCGGTCGCTTTGGCGGTTCTGTTGGGTTTTCATTTTTTCCCCGAAAACGACGCTGCGATGATTGCTCAACGCATCCCCCATTACCTGCAACTGCAAAAAACATCGCAGTTGGCAGTCATGAGCGATCAACGCGGTTTTGTCAGCCAAGAGGTGAGCCAGGAGACTGTTCAGCTGCGTACACAGTCTTTTGAACGCTTGGTATTTTGAATCACCCCATCAGGAGCACAGCATGTCCAAATCAGCCGCAGGATTTTTCATCCTCGCTTTACTGAGTGGCATCCTTCATCTGTCACTGGTCCAGGACATGGTCGTCACCCTGCCCCTGATTGCTTGCGGCGTATTCGGTGCACTGTTCGTTCTGGCGTTGATCGCCGGGCGCAAGATCAAGTTTGATCCGGTTTTGCGCTGAGGTTCAGTAGCTTCAGAAGATTGGCGACGGTGCCAGCAAGGTCGCCGGAGTTATCGAGTCGGCGGATCTGCGTATCACCGATTGAATCATCAGCCGTAAACAGCGCATTACGGTGCAGCCTTGCTTCAATTTCTGCCGGGCTCTCACGCCCCCGCCGTAGCAGACGCTCGCGCAGGGCTTCATCCTTGACCGTCAACAGCACCGGCAATAGCGTGGGATAGCGCTGTTGCGCTTCTGCCAGGTGCGCGCGCGAACCGTTGATCAACACATCGCGACCGTCCGCGAGCCATTGGTCTATGCGCGCAGGAATACCGTAACTCAGCCCATTGGCTTGCCACGACAATGCAAAATCCCCTTTGGCTCTGCGTCGATCGAACTCTTCGCGGGAAACCTCGATGGCGTCTTCACCCACGGACTCCGCCGAGCGCGTGATAACGCGGCGCACGACTTCACAATTGCCTGCGCGCAACGGCTCGCGAGCGGCTTCGATGAGGCTGTCCTTGCCGGATCCCGAAGGCCCCATTAAATAAATCAGCCTGCCATCCATCCTGAAATTATCCCGCGCCACGTGCCCACACTAGTAAATCGGCCATTTGCCACTATCCTGTATAAGGTAAGGAACAAGGATCGAATCCGCATAGCATGCACCTTCAGGCGTCTTCGGGCATCACCTGTCGGGCAAGAGGACGCGGTTCAGCGATACGGACTCATGGATTATTTTCAAACCAGTCCGCATTTCTGATAATAGGTGCTGGCATTAAGCCTTTACCCAGATCAATTTTTGTCACAGAATTGACGCCAATGATCTGGCTAATTTGAGGCATGATGCGCGCCTCTATCAATTCAGGTTGAACATTTGGCCGGAGTGCTTGTCCTATCTGACATCCTGCGGCCTATCCCGAGAACCGCTCCCCTGAACTAACCGGTTAAATATATGCGCCCATTGAAACAGGCAATTTATTCCAGCCGTACGGCTGACAAGTTCGTCGTACGTCTGCCAGACGGAATGCGTGAACGCATTGCCGAGGTGGCTCGCAATCATCATCGCAGCATGAACTCCGAAATCATCGCGCGCCTTGAGCAGAGTCTTATTCAGGAAGGCGCGTTGGGTGAAGAATTGAGCATGCGCCTGGACAGCCCCGAGCTGTCATTGCATGAACGCGAACTGCTTCAACGCTTCCGCCAACTCTCTCACCGTCAGCAAAACGCTCTGGTTTCGCTGATCGCCCATGACGCCGAAATGGCCGCAGACGCTTCCTGATTCATCCCGAAAGCTCAAGCCAGCGTAATTGCTGGCTTTTTTTTGCCTGAAATCTGGCTAAAAAAACCCGCCGATCAGGCGGGTTGTTTTTTGAAGCAGGACGTTAAAGCAGGAAAATCGTCGCCAGCCCGAGGAAGATGAAAAAGCCACCGCTGTCAGTCATGGCAGTGATCATCACACTGGCGCCCATTGCCGGGTCGCGCCCAAGCCTCGCCAGGGTCATTGGAATCAAAACCCCCATCAATGCCGCAAGCAACAGGTTAAGCGTCATGGCGGCGGTCATCACCACGCCCAGGGACCAACTGCCATAAAGCAGATAGGCCACCACACCAATCACGCCGCCCCAGACCAGACCATTGATCAAACCAACCGCCAACTCTTTGCGCATCAGCCGCGACGTATTGCCGGTACTGACCTGGTCCAGCGCCATGGCCCGAACGATCATGGTGATCGTCTGGTTACCCGAGTTGCCACCGATACCGGCAACGATCGGCATCAATGCCGCGAGTGCTACCAGTTTCTCGATAGAGCCCTCAAACAAGCCGATCACCCGGGATGCAATGAACGCGGTGATCAGGTTCACCGCCAGCCAGGCCCAGCGGTTGCGCAGGGATTTCCAGACTGACGCGAAAATATCTTCTTCTTCACGCAGACCCGCCATGTTGAGAACTTCGTTTTCGCTCTCTTCACGAATCAGGTCGACCATTTCATCGATGGTCAGACGACCGATCAGCTTGCCGTTCTTGTCGACCACGGGGGCCGAGATCAAGTCATAACGTTCGAATGCTTGAGCGGCCTCGTAAGCGTCTTCGTCCGGATGAAAACTCACCGGGTCGCTGGCCATGACTTCCGACACTTGCTTTTCCGGGTCGTTGACCAGCAGACGCTTGATCGGCAACACGCCCTTGAGTACGCCGTCGTAATCGACCACGAACAGTTTGTCGGTGTGGCCCGGCAGCTCCTTGAGACGGCGCAGGTAACGCAAAACCACTTCGAGACTGACATCCTCACGGATGGTCACCATCTCGAAGTCCATCAGCGCACCGACCTGCTCCTCGTCATAGGACAACGCGGAGCGGACGCGCTCGCGCTGTTGGCCATCGAGGGTTTCCATCAGCTCGTGGACGACGTCTCGCGGCAGCTCGGAGGCCAGGTCAGCGAGTTCATCGGCATCCATGTCCTTGGCCGCCGCCAGGAGCTCGTGATCGTCCATGTCGGCGATCAGGGTTTCACGAACCGAATCGGATACTTCGAGCAGAATGTCGCCGTCGCGATCGGCCTTGACCAATTGCCAGACCGCCAGGCGATCGTCCAGGGGCAGGGCTTCAAGGATGTAGGCAACGTCGGCGGAGTGCAGATCATCGAGCTTGCGCTGCAACTCGACGAGATTTTGCCGGTGAACCAGGTTCTCGACCCGGTCGTGATGCGGACCTTCCTGGCGATGAGTCAGGTCTTCGACCACCCGCTGGCGCTGCAGCAGCTCAACGACTTGAGCGAGGCGGTCCTGCAAGCTTTCCTGCGTTTTCTTTACTTCAACTTCAGACATAGGCGAACTCCACTCCCAGCAGCGGGGCACGCCGGAAGGATCAATCAGTCAATTCATGATTGTAGAAACGGGGTACTGAGTAACTACTGGGTAAGTCCATGGAGGTATTCCACAAGCCCCGGCGGGGCTGACGGGCGCAATGATAACACCGCCTGACGGTTTTAAACGTTAAAAAATCGCGGCTGAAACAAGTGCTTGCGAGACAAACTTGAGCGCTGTCCTGATCCATGAAAGTGCGACGACTTATCCTGAAAAGAAAACACACCGCCGCCTGAAAATGTAATGACTACCCTTGATGGAGACCGTCATGGAGGACGTCGAATGCCATCAATTGCTCGTTACTTGCTTGCCGCCCTGCTCTGCCTGCCGCCCCCGACGCTCGCCACGACCGTTCACCGGTGCGAAGCCGCCAATGGGCATATCACCTTCACGACTATGAGTTGTACGGCCGGAGAAAGCCTCTCACTTCAGGACGTACGCACGTTCCTGCCAGCCAGCATGACGCCTCTGATGCCAGAAGCCGAGTTTCGCGAAACACCTGGTACGAAATTCCAAAGGAGAGAGCCGACGATCGTCGGTCAGTCCGAAGGTAAATGTGGAGATCTGCTCAGCGCGAAGGAACGCCGCATAGCGATCATCAATCAGCGGGTCGTTGCCGGTATGAGTCAGCAGGAGGTCGAAAGCGCTCTCGGCAAGCCCGACAAGATCAGCACCCGCAATTCAGCCACAAGCTATCGCTACGACAACAAGCGAGGGCGCAGTGCTCATATCGAGTTCGACGAGAAAGGTTGTACCAAAGGAAAAGCCAAATCGCAGACGGCAAAAAGCCCGCGTTAAACGCGGGCTTTTTGGTGTTTGGTGCACTCGACAGGATTCGAACCTGTGACCGCTCGGTTCGTAGCCGAGTACTCTATCCAGCTGAGCTACGAGTGCATTTGTGTTTTTATACCAGATCACAACTGGTTGAAGCCAAGTTATTCACATTACTGCAAACAACTCTTAAATGGTGCACTCGACAGGATTCGAACCTGTGACCGCTCGGTTCGTAGCCGAGTACTCTATCCAGCTGAGCTACGAGTGCATTTGTTGCCGCGCATTATAGGCCGTTGAATCTTTTTGTAAAGCGCTTTTTTCTAGTAATTTCAACAACTTACCGAAGAAGCCAGATTACAACGTACTACGCAAATAATGGCGGAGAACGGGGGATTCGAACCCCCGACACCCTTTTGAGGTGTACTCCCTTAGCAGGGGAGCGCCTTCGGCCACTCGGCCAGCTCTCCGCAACACGGGGCGTATCTTAACCAACCTTTTCCCCGTTTGCAAACATAAAAAACGATAAAAATTAATGGCTTGGTTCTTCGTCCTTCTCTTTCTTTATACGCAGGTAAATTTCTTCACGGTGCACAGCAACCTCTTTCGGGGCGTTTACACCAATACGCACTTGATTTCCTTTAACGCCGAGCACGGTCACAGTGATTTCGCCATCACCAATAATCAGGCTTTCTGCGCACCGACGAGTCAGAATCAGCATACCTTTCTCCTCACGCATTTCATTTCAGGGACAACAGTCTGCAAAAAAAAGGCATTCGACCTACAACCGGAACGATCGCAGCCCTACATGCCTGAGTATTGACTAGCGCGGGCAAAAGAACAGCTTTGGGCCGCGCCATTCAAAAAAACAAAGGGCGCGGTCAGACCGCGCCCTTCGGGAAACGCATTACTCGCCCTGTCGGGCCGGCGCATCCAGTTCGAAAGCCGTGTGCAGAGCGCGCACAGCCAGTTCCAGGTACTTCTCTTCGATCACCACGGACACCTTGATTTCCGAGGTCGAGATCATCTGGATGTTGATGCTTTCTTTCGCCAGGGATTCGAACATACGGCTGGCCACGCCTGCGTGGGAGCGCATGCCGACGCCGACGATCGAGACCTTGGCAATCTTGGTGTCGCCAATGACTTCACGGGCACCGATCTCGCGAGCAGTGTTTTCCAGCACGGTTTGCGCAGCCTGGAAGTCATTGCGGTGCACGGTGAAGGTGAAGTCGGTGGTGTTATCGTGCGCAACGTTCTGCACGATCATGTCGACTTCGATGTTCGCGGCACTGATCGGACCGAGAATCTTGAACGCCACGCCCGGGGTGTCTGGCACGCCACGGATGGTCAGCTTGGCTTCATCGCGGTTGAAAGCGATGCCGGAAATGATCGGCTGTTCCATGGTTTCCTCTTCATCAATAGTAATGAGGGTGCCCGGACCCTCCTTGAAGCTGTGCAGTACGCGCAGCGGAACGTTGTACTTGCCGGCGAATTCCACCGCACGGATCTGCAACACCTTGGAACCGAGGCTGGCCATTTCCAGCATCTCTTCAAAGGTGATCTTGTCCAGGCGCTGAGCCACGGACACCACACGCGGGTCGGTGGTGTAGACACCGTCGACGTCGGTGTAGATCTGGCATTCGTCAGCCTTCAGGGCCGCCGCCAGCGCCACGCCGGTGGTGTCAGAACCGCCACGACCGAGGGTGGTGATATTGCCGTGCTCGTCGACGCCCTGGAAACCGGCGACAACCACCACACGACCGGCCTTCAGGTCGCCGCGAATCTTCTGGTCATCAATCTGCAAGATACGCGCTTTATTGTGCGCGCTATCCGTCAGAATCCGTACCTGGTTGCCGGTGTACGACACCGCTGGCACGCCACGCTTGATCAGCGCCATGGCCAACAGTGCAATCGTCACCTGCTCACCGGTGGATACGATCACATCCAGTTCGCGAGGAACCGGCTGGCCGTCGCCACTGATTTGCTTGGCCAGATCGATCAGACGGTTGGTTTCGCCGCTCATTGCAGACAGCACAACCACCAGGTCATCGCCCGCCTCGCGGAATTTCTTAACCTTGTCGGCGACCTGCTCGATTCTCTCGACAGTGCCGACTGAGGTGCCTCCAAATTTCTGTACGATCAAAGCCATTTCAAAGCCGCCTCTGCCCATGAAGGGCGCCCAATAATCACTCAAACAGCGTTCTGGCCCGCCACTAGACCGCGGGCCAGGCACACTGCCTTATAAACCCTGCTCTACAAATGGAACAGTCAGGGCCAATGCGGTATCCAGTGCGCCAGCGTCAATACCACCGCCCTGCGCCATGTCTGGACGACCACCGCCCTTCCCGCCCACTGCCGCAGCAGCCTGTTTCATCAAATCACCGGCTTTGAGTTGGCCAGTCAGGTCTTTGGTCACGCCTGCAACCAGAACGACCTTTTCCTCATGGACACTGCCGAGCAGGATCACTGCGCGGCCGAGTTTGTTTTTCAATTGATCGACCAGCGCCAGCAGCGCTTTGCCGTCCTGACCGTCCAGACGCACGGCCAGCACTTTCACGCCTTTGACGTCCAGGGCAGAAGCCGACAGATCGTCGCCCGCCGCGCTGGCTGCCTTGGCCTGCAACTGCTCGAGTTGCTTCTCCAGCAGACGGTTGCGCTCCAGCACAGCCGACAGCTTGTCGATCAGGTTATCGCGGCTGCCCTTGACCAGGTTGGCCGCTTCCTTGAGTTGTTCTTCAGCCGCGTTCAAGTAGGCCAGCGCTGCTGCGCCGGTCACTGCCTCGATACGACGCACACCGGAGGCCACACCGCCTTCGCTGATGATTTTCAGCAGGCCGATGTCGCCGGTACGGTTGGCGTGAATACCGCCACACAGCTCGACGGAGAAGTCGCCGCCCATGCTCAGCACGCGAACGCTGTCGCCGTACTTCTCGCCGAACAGCGCCATGGCGCCTTTTTGCTTGGCGGTTTCGATGTCGGTTTCTTCAGTTTCAACTTCAGAGTTCTTGCGAATCTCGGTGTTGACGATGTCTTCCAGCGCCTTCAACTGCTCAGGCTTGATTGCTTCGAAGTGGCTGAAGTCAAAGCGTAGACGCTGACTGTCGACCAACGAGCCTTTCTGCTGAACGTGCTCGCCCAGTACCTGACGCAATGCCGCGTGCAGCAAGTGAGTGGCCGAGTGGTTCAGCGAAGTCGCGTGACGCACTTCGGCATCGACATGAGTCTCGACCGGAGCACCCACGATCAGACTGCCCGATGCCAACACACCGTGATGCAGGAATGCGCCGCCGGTCTTGGTCGTGTCGCGTACGTCAAAGCGCGAAGCACCGGCCTGCAGGAAGCCGCAGTCGCCGATCTGACCGCCCGATTCAGCATAGAACGGGGTCTGATTGAGAACGACCACGCCCTCTTCGCCTTCGCTCAGCACGTCAACCGATTGCCCTTCTTTATAGAGAGCAACGATTTTGGCGGAACCGCTATGAGCGGTGTAACCGGTGAATTCGGTGGCCACATCAACCTTGACCAGGCTGTTGTAATCCATGCCGAAGGAGCTGGCGGAGCGAGCACGGACGCGCTGGGCTTCCATTTCGCGTTCGAAGCCTTCCTCGTCGATGGTCAGGCTGCGCTCGCGAGCGATGTCGCCGGTCAGGTCCATCGGGAAGCCGTAAGTGTCGTAAAGCTTGAACACCACGTCGCCCGGCACCACGTCGCCTTTGAGTTCGGCCAGATCCTGCTCGAGGATCTTCAGGCCCTGCTCCAGGGTCTTGGCGAATTGCTCTTCTTCGGCTTTCAGGACGCGCTCGATGTGCGCCTGTTGGGATTTCAGCTCTGGGAACGCTTCGCCCATCTCGGCGACCAACGCCGCAACGATCTGGTAGAAGAAGCTGCCCTTGGCACCCAGTTTGTTGCCGTGACGGCAAGCGCGACGAATGATCCGGCGCAGCACATAACCGCGACCTTCGTTGGACGGCAGCACGCCGTCGGCAATCAGGAAGCCACACGAACGAATGTGGTCAGCCACGACTTTCAGCGAAGCCTGAGCATCGTTGGTGCAACCGATGGCCTTGGCCGATGCAATCAGCAGGCTCTGGAACAGGTCGATTTCATAGTTCGAGTGAACGTGCTGCAGCACGGCACTGATCCGCTCCAGGCCCATGCCGGTGTCCACCGACGGCGCTGGCAACGGGTGCAACACACCATCGGCGGTGCGGTTGAACTGCATGAACACGTTGTTCCAGATCTCGATGTAACGGTCGCCGTCTTCTTCCGGCGAGCCCGGTGGGCCACCCCAGATGTCGGCGCCGTGATCATAGAAAATCTCGGTGCAAGGACCGCACGGGCCGGTATCGCCCATGGTCCAGAAGTTGTCGGAAGCGTACGGCGCGCCTTTGTTGTCGCCGATGCGAACCATGCGCTCGGCTGGCACGCCGATGTCTTTGGTCCAGATGTCGTACGCCTCGTCATCGCTGGCGTAGACGGTGACCCAGAGCTTTTCTTTAGGCAGGTTCAGCCACTTCTCGGAGGTCAGGAAGTTCCAGGCGTAGGTGATGGCGTCACGCTTGAAATAATCACCGAAGCTGAAGTTACCCAGCATTTCGAAGAAGGTGTGGTGACGGGCGGTATAACCGACGTTTTCCAGGTCGTTGTGCTTGCCGCCGGCGCGCACGCATTTCTGGCTGCTGACAGCGCGGGTGTACGCGCGCTTTTCCTGGCCCAGAAAGCAGTCCTTGAACTGGTTCATCCCCGCGTTAGTGAACAGCAGGGTTGGGTCGTTGCCCGGAATCAAAGAGCTGGAGGCTACACGGGTGTGGCCTTGCTCTTCGAAGAAGCGAAGGAAGGCTTCACGGATTTCTGCGCTTTTCATTAGGTTCTTCCACGGAGGCTGCGGCCAAAGGCCTGTGCGAAACGTCAACAGACGAAGCGACGGCAAAGGGCCGCATTATATCGGCCCTGCGCGCGGGGTACAGCGTGTTTATACGATAGAAACGGTCAATTGGACCGCTAACGCGATCAGATGCGGGAAAACTCGACGAATGTCGCGACGACTTGCTCGATTTGCGCACGACTGACGTCCATGTGCGTGACCATTCGCAGACGACCGGCAGCGCTGAGTTTGATCCCGCGTGTCGCGGCAAAGGCCTTGATCGCTTCAGCCTTGTCGCCCATCTGCACGTAAACCATGTTGGTCTGCACTGGCTCGACCTCATAGCCCGCTGCGCGCAGGCCTTCGGCCAGCATTTGTGCGTTGGCATGGTCATCGGCCAAGCGCTGAATATTATTATCCAGCGCATAAAGCCCTGCCGCGGCGAGAATCCCGGCCTGACGCATGCCGCCACCGACCATCTTGCGCAGACGTCGCGCCTTGGCGATCAACTCGGCCGAGCCGCACAACACCGAACCGATCGGCGCGCCCAGACCTTTGGACAGGCAGACCGAAACCGAATCGAAATGCTGAGTGATCTCCCGGGCATCGACACCCAACTTGACCGCCGCGTTGTAGAGCCGCGCGCCATCCAGATGCAGCGCCAAGCCGTTTTCATAAGTGAAACGGCGTGCCCGGGCCAGATACTCCAGCGGCAGAACCTTGCCCTGCATGGTGTTTTCCAGCGCCAGCAAACGGGTGCGGGCGAAGTGGAAGTCATCCGGCTTGATCGCGGCGGCGACCTGCGCCAGATCCAGCGAACCATCGGCCTGCACTTCCAGCGGCTGCGGCTGGATCGAACCGAGCACTGCCGCGCCGCCCCCTTCGTACTTATAGGTGTGAGCCTGTTGTCCGACAATGTATTCGTCACCGCGATCGCAGTGGGCCATCAGGCCCAGTAAGTTGCTCATGGTACCTGTCGGGACAAATAGCGCCTCGGTAAAACCCAGTCGTTTTGCCAGTTCGGCTTCCAGGCGGTTGACCGTCGGATCTTCGCCATAAACGTCGTCACCGGTGGCAGCATTCGCCATCGCGTCGAGCATCCCTGCGGTTGGTTGGGTGACGGTGTCGCTGCGAAGATCGATAACGCTCATGAATCTGGCCTCGGTAAGCAGGGAAAATCCCTTTCAGGATGGAATTACTGCGGTCATGTCGGCGAATAATCAAGCCATGAACGAGGAAAAGGCACGTTACTCCTCGAGAAAGCACAATCCATGTGGGAGCGGGCTTGCTCGCGAAGGCGGACTGACAGTCAACATTTGCGTTGAATGTTAAACCGCTTTCGCGAGCAAGCCCGCTCCCACAGGTTCTGCATTTTGATTGACCGGTATTGGACATGCACACCCCGAAAATATGTGTTAAAAACGCTTCGCCGCCAAACAATCTGGCGGCAAAACGTTCTCAGGGCGGGGTGTAACTCCCCACCGGCGGTAATTGCGCGCAATGCGCATAGCCCGCGAGCGCTTGGCGACAGGCACGGCAATGGCTGTGATGGCGGCAAGGTCAGCAGACCCGGTGTGATCCCGGGGCCGACGGTCATAGTCCGGATGAAGAGAGAACGGGATTGGCACCAAAGGGTCGTCCGCAGGCATTCGTGCGAGCGTGTGTACCCTTAAATCCCATTCGATTCATAACGCCCTGTTTTTCACACAAACAGGAGTCAGAACATGCAACCCACCGCAATCGATAGCAAAAGCAAAAACCATCAGGGCGAGCGCGTCGCGTTCATCCAGGCCTGCTGGCACAAGGAAATCGTCGATCAGAGCCGTAAAGGCTTCGTCGCCGAAATGATTGCTCAGGGTTATCAGGAGTCGGACATCGATTTCTTCGAAGTCGGCGGCGCCTTTGAAATTCCGCTGCACGCCAAACTGCTGGCCAAGTCCGGCCGTTATGCCGGCATTGTCGCGGCGGGCCTGGTGGTCGACGGCGGCATCTATCGCCACGAATTCGTCGCCCAGTCGGTGATCAGCGGCCTGATGCAGGTTCAGCTGGAAACCGAAGTGCCGGTGTTCTCGGTGGTTTTGACCCCGCACCACTTCCATGCTGGCGAAGAACATCAGAAGTTCTTCTTCGAGCATTTCGTGCATAAAGGTCAGGAAGCGGCGAAGACTTGTGCTGATACGCTGCACAAAATGCGTGCGTTGCGTCGCAGCGAGCCCCGCGCGGTAGCTGTCTAAACACAAAACCTGTGGCATGGGTGAGGTCTTTGGCTTCACCCAAATCAACTGTGGGAGCGGGCTTGCTCGCGAAAGCGGTTTAACATTCAACGCATTTGTTGACTGTCAGTCCGATTTCGCGAGCAAGCCCGCTCCCACATTTGTTATGTGTCGTGCTTAAGCGAGGTTTTCGTCGGTGGTCGGCACGATCAGGATGCCGGCGCGCAGGCCGTTCTTGACCCTGGGGTTCGGGAAGATGATACGGGCGCCCTTCTCTTCGATGATCCAGCGGGTATTCGCGATATCCTCGGCCAGCACATACCCCACTTTCAACTCCGAAAAGTTTTCGATATCCGCCGGCAGGTTCAGGCGGAAGCTATCGCTGTGCTTGATGACTTCCCGCGCGACGCTGAACAGCTGCAAGCCATCCAGCCCTTCGTCGGTGATTGGCGGCTCGGTGCCTTCGATGATTTGCTTCAGGCGGGTTTCAAGAAGGTCGACGTTGACCCCATCGTTCTGCCCGAACGGCCGGGCCTTGCCCAGTTCCAGGGTGAAGGACTCGGCATCGAGCTTGTCGTAGGTGTAAGAGCTGAAGACGATTGAAGGCTTGTTCTGCAACAGCACCGCTTCCATGCCCGCGGCACGCAGGCGAGCCAGTTCCAGGCGTGAATGCTGACGACCTTCTTTCCAGGGGTACAAGGCGAACTGCTCGATTTTCGAGCCACGGATTGCCGTGTGCAGGTCGTAGTGCAGGCGATTGCGGTCCGGCAGGCTGAAGAAAGTCGCCGCCAGCCGCTCCAGCTCACAAGCGCGCAAGGCCTCGGAACCGCTGGTTTGTTCGTGACGACCGTTGAACAGCCGATTGACGTCCTGCTCGATGAAACGCTCGCCGCGACGGATAGCCTCGGGATTGCCGAACAGAAACAGAATACGTGCGCGCGGCTTCAAGTCACCGCGGGCGATGTCATGCAACAGGCGATCGAGCAGCTCGATCGGCGCTGTTTCGTTACCATGGATGCCGGCCGAGAGCAGCAGGTCCAGGCCGTTGTCGCGAGCTTCAGGTGGCCGGACTTCCAGCGCACCTTCGCTCAACCAGCGCATCCGCACGCCTTCGACAGTCAGTTGAGTCTTCTCCGCCGGTTCGCGGCCGGCGAGGGTCAGTTCAAGCAGTTTGCCGAGGGCGAGCATAGAGCGGTTTCCTTAGTGGTCGTGATTGCAATCCGGGCCGTGCACGTGGTCCTCATCATCACCGACGTCAGCCGGCTCCATCTCCAGTTGCAGACTTACCAGATTAGTCGCCAATGGGCGCAGCAGCAGGTTTGCGTATTCAGCATCACCTTCTTCGACGTCCACGCCGATCAGCAACTGGCCGCGGCCGTCCTGCTGGATCCACAGCTCTTTGCCTTGCCACATGACCGCGACGCGGGTGCAGGAAGTTTCCAGTTGCGTGCCGTCGGTGTCTTCAAGGATCAGCTGCAGGGTATCGCTCATGTTTTACGCTCTCGTCTGGAGATAGCGCGGCGCATTCAATTCATGCGCCGACTTTCAATTGATCTGGAATGGATAAACCGCGCCCAGTTTAAGGATTTGCGTCAGTTCATCCAGTGCCGTCCGGCACTCAAGCAGCAATTGCGGGTCCGCGAGATCGTTTTCGGTCATGCGGTCGCGGTAGTGCTTGTCGACCCATTCGGTCAATGTGCCGTACAACGGTGCCGTCATGATAACCCCTTGGTTGACGGCCGCCAGTTCGGTTTCGTTAAGCGCGACGCGTAACCGCAGGCAAGCCGGGCCACCGCCGTTCTGCATGCTCTGCTTGAGATCGAAAACTTTCACTTCGCGGATCAGGCCGCCAGAGCTGGTCAGGCCTTGCAGGTATTGCCAGACACGCTCGTTGCCACGGCATTCTTCCGGCACGATCAATAGCATGGAGCCGTCAGGACGCGACAGCAGCTGGCTATTGAACAGGTAGGAACGAACAGCGTCTTCTACGGTGACCGCGGAACGTGGTACGCAGATCGACTGAAATTTCCCACCGACTTTTGCGAGTTTGCCGTGCAGTTCAGCGAGCATCTGCTCGGTGTCGAGGAAGGCATCCTCGTGATAGAACAGCACTTCGCCGTTACCCACCGCGATTACGTCGTTGTGGAACACGCCCTGATCGATCACCGAAGGGTTCTGCTGGGCATAGACCACGCCGTCATCGCTCAAACCGTGCAGACGCACAACGGCCTGGGACGCTTCGAGCGTCTGGCGTGCCGGGTACTTCTGCGGATTCGGGTAACGGGTGTCGAACGCACTGCGACCGAACACGAAAAACTCGACGCCGGCTTCACCGTAGTCACGGCAGAAACGGGTGTGGTTGGCCGCGCCTTCGTCACCGAACTGCGCCACGGCCGGCAAAGCGGCGTGGTGAGCAAAGTGCTTCTGATCGGCGAACATCGCCCCCAGTACGCGGCTGGTGGTCGGGTGTTCGATGCTGCGGTGGTATTTGCAGTTCAGGTTGGCGGCGGTGAAATGCACGCGGCCATCCGCGGTGTCGGCGCTCGGGCTGACTGTGGCGGCGTTGGCCACCCACATGCTCGACGCCGAGCAATTGGCAACCAGCAGCGGCATGGCCTCTTTGGCGGCGCGCTCGATCACCTGAGCATCGGTACCGCTGAAACCCAGGCGGCGCAATGCGGCTACGTCCGGACGCTCTTGTGGCGCCAAAACGCCTTGCTGAAAGCCCATTTCCATCAGCGCTTTCATCTTCGCCAGGCCTTGCAGCGCGGCTTCCTTCGGGTTCGAAGACTGCTGGCTATTGCTCTGGGACGCGACGTTGCCGTAGGACAGGCCGCCGTAGTTATGGGTCGGCCCCACTAGACCGTCAAAATTGACTTCATAGGATTTCATCAGCGAGGCTCCACGAGAATCTGTTGTTATAGGCATCAGTAACTAACTGTTCAGTGCGACCGAGTCGCGGCCATCGCGGGCAAGCCCGCTCCCACAGGATTAGCGGTGTACACAGATTTTGTGTTCGACGCAGACTCTGTGGGAGCGGGCTTGCTCGCGAATGGGCGTCACGCCATCTTCAAGCCGGGCGTCAGGGTCGCAGGCATGGTCAGGCTCGGGGTTTCCAGCGAAGCCACCGGGTACGCGCAGTAATCTGCGGCGTAGTAGGCGCTGGCGCGATGGTTACCCGATGCACCGACACCGCCGAATGGCGCGCTGCTCGCAGCACCGGTCAGCTGCTTGTTCCAGTTGACGATACCGGCCCGGCTTTCCAGCCAGAACTGCTGATAACGCGCTTCGGAATCCGACAGCAGACCGGCCGCCAGGCCATAGTCGGTGTCGTTGGCTTCAGCGATCGCCGCTTCAAAATCAGCGTAGCGGATCACTTGCAGCAGCGGACCGAACAGCTCTTCGTCCGGGCGATCGGCAACCGCCGTCACGTCCAGAATGCCAGGGGTCAGCAACGCTGCCTGAGCCTGGGGCTGAGTCATTTCCAAAAGCGTCACTGCGCCGTTGGCCAGCAGATGTTCTTGCGCGTCCATCAGCGCTTTCGCAGCGCCGAGGGAAATCACCGAGCCCATGAACGGCGCTGGTTGCTGATCGAACGCACCGACTTCAATCGTCGAGCTGACCGCTACCAGTCGCGCCAACAGCGTATCGCCCCAGGCGCCTTGCGGCACCAGCAAGCGCCGGGCACAGGTGCAACGCTGACCGGCAGAAATGAATGCCGACTGAATGATGGTGTAAACGGCGGCATCGAGGTCCGCAACCTGATCCACCACCAGCGGGTTGTTGCCGCCCATTTCCAGCGCGAGGATCTTGTCCGGACGACCGGAAAACTGCTTGTGCAGGTGATTGCCGGTACGACTGGAACCCGTGAAGAACAGACCGTCGATGCCCGGGTTCGCCGCCAGGGCGATACCGGTTTCGCGAGCGCCTTGCAGCAGGTTCAGCACACCGGCCGGCAGACCGGCTTCGATCCAGCACTTGACCGTCAGCTCGGCGACTTTCGGCGTCAGCTCACTCGGTTTGAACAGCACACTGTTACCGGCCAGTAGCGCCGGCACGATGTGACCGTTCGGCAAGTGACCGGGGAAGTTGTAAGGGCCAAACACCGCCACCACACCGTGTGGTTTGTGGCGCAACACCGCAGTGGCGTCGCCCAACGGGCCACTCTTCTCGCCGGTACGTTCGCGGTAGCTCTGCACCGAGATGGCAATCTTGTTGACCATGCTGGTGACTTCAGTCGCCGCTTCCCACAGGGGTTTACCGGTTTCTTCACCGATGGTGCGAGCCAGCTCGTCAGCGTGATTTTTCAGCGCAGCGGCAAAGGCTTCCAGCACGCTGATGCGTTCTTCCAGGGTACGGCGAGCCCAGCCCGGGAACGCCTGACGTGCAGCTTGCACAGCCGACTCGACCTGACCGGTCGAGGCACCTTCGCCGGCCCACAGCACTTGCTGGGTCACCGGGTTTACCGATTGAAAGGTTTCACCCTGACCAGCCAGCCATTCACCGGCGATGTATAGCGAATTCATTATTTCGACTCCCGAGCAGCAGACAACGGAACGGCGCGCACTTGATCGCCAGCGTTGAGTTGAAGACGTTTGGCGGTCAGCGGATCGACCACCAAAGTGCCGGCGGCGAAGCGTGCTGGCGCGGCAGTGATCCGGCAGTCTTCGCGCTTACGGTTATGAATCAGGAACGGCGTGGCGTCGTCACCCGGGGTGCCGATGGCCAGCACCAGCGCCTGGCTGTCACGCACCGCGCGAATCTTGGCGGTTTCGCATTCCACCGCAGGACCGGCATCGAAAATATCGACGTAGCCTTGGTAGCTGAAACCTTCGCTTTTGAGCATCGACAGCGCCGGCTCGGTGTCCGGGTGAACCTGGCCGATCACGTTGCGCGCATCTGGCGACAGGAAGCAGGTGTACAGCGGGAATTTCGGCATCAGTTCGGCGATGAACGCCTTATTGCCCACGCCAGTGAGGTAATCGGCCTGGCTGAATTCCATCTTGAAGAAGTGCCGACCCAGGCTTTCCCAGAACGGCGAACGCCCGACGTCATCGGACACACCGCGCATTTCGGCGATGATCTTGTTGCCGAACAGTTGCGGGAACTCGGCGATGAACAGCATCCGCGCCTTGGCCAGCATGCGACCGTTGAGGCCAGTGCGGAAATCGGCGTGCAGGAACAACGAGCACAGTTCAGAGTTGCCGGTCAGGTCGTTAGCCAGGAACAACGTCGGAATTTCGCGGTAGATGTTCAGCTCTTGCGAGGCGCTGACGGTCAGGCCTACGCGGAAGTTGTACCAAGGCTCACGCAGACCGACGGCGCCGGCGATGGCAGAAATGCCCACCACACGACCATTGTCGTCTTCGAGCACGAACAGGTAGTCCGCATCGCCCCGCCCGGCTTCGCCGCGGAAGGTCTTCTCGGCCCAGCCGACCCGATGGGCCAGACGCTCTTCGTTGGCCGGCAAGGTGGTCAGGCCGGTGCCGGTGCTGCGGGCCAGGTCGATCAGAGCGGGTAAATCGCTGCTGCGTACGGGACGAACGATCATGCTATCTCCTCAAACGGGCCGCTTGAGCCACCCGTGAAACTCGCTGCTTTACTAAGCATTCACTCTTTATAGGCATAGCAGCAGGCGTTAAACCGCCACCAGGCGCACGCTGGCACCTTCACCGACGCCCAAGGCTTCGGCCGCTTCAAGATCCAGGGTCACGGGTTTGCCCGGCGCGTAATCGAGCTCAAGCAAAACGGCGCGGTAATCCTGCAACTGGGCGTTGGCCACCAGATATTGACGACCGGCACCTTTGACCGGCTCACCGATTTTCACCGGGACTACACGGCTCTGGGCGATCGAACGGATCCCCGAGACGCGGGCATGCAGGGTCGGGCCACCGTCGAAAATGTCGATGTAGTGATCGGTCTCGAAGCCTTCGCGCATCAGGATGTCGAAAGTGATCTGCGCTCGTGGGTGCACCTGGCCCATCGCCTCTTGAGCGGAGTCCGGCAGCAATGGCACGTAGATCGGGTAATGCGGCATCAGCTCGGCCAGGAACGTGCGGCTTTTCAGGCCACACAGACGCTCGGCAGCGGCGTAGTTGAGGTCGAAGAAGTTGCGACCGATGGCATCCCAGAACGGCGAGTCGCCATTTTCGTCGCTGTAACCAACGATCTCGGTCACCACCGAATCGGCAAAGCGTTCCGGGTGGCTGGCCACGAACAACAGGCGACCACGGGAATTGAGCTCCGCCCAAGGCGAACCCACCAACTCCGGCTTCACGTAGAAACTGGTCAGCAAGCTGTTGCCGGTCAGGTCGTGACACTGGGATAGCACGTGGATCTTGTTGTGAATCTTCAGCTCGCGGGAGGCGTGCACGAAAGTTTCGTTACGAAAGCTGTAGAACGGCTCGGAATAACCGGCCGAGGCAACGATGGCCGAACAGCCGACCAGTTTGCCGGTGGCCGTGTCTTCAAGGACGAAGAAATAGCTCTCTTCACCGTTGAAGCTGACTTCGGCGGCGAACGAGGCTTCGCTCGCGGCGATCTTGTCGCTCAGGCGTTCAACGTCATCCGGCAAGGAAGTGACACCAATCGGGCTGTCCGCAGCCAGACGCTGTACCTCGCCCAGATCAGCCATTTGCGCGGGGCGCATCACCAGCATGGTGTCACTCCTTTCTCATTTAACACTTTTAGGAAAAATAACCGGGCTGTCATTGAAGACACTCGGACTAATGTGGGAGCGGGCTTGCTCGCGAAAGCGGTGTATCAGTCGACATCATTGCTGTCTGACCCACCGCTTTCGCGAGCAAGCCCGCTCCCACATTTGATCCGGTCCGGCACAAAAATTGGGTTCGACGCCCGGATAGCCAGGCGTCGAAGGGACTATCAGGCTTGCGTCAGTTTTGCTGCGGCGCGTTCGAAACGGTCCAGACCGGCATCGATATCGGCGTCTTCAACCACCAGGCTTGGCGCGAAACGAATCACGTCCGGGCCGGCTTGCAGAATCATCAAGCCTTCACGCTCGGCGGCGTTGAAGATGTCTTTGGCCTTGCCTTTCCAGGCATCGTTCAACACGCAACCGAGCAACAGGCCCAGACCGCGGACTTCAGTGAAGAGGCCGTACTTCTCGCCGATCTGCTCAAGACGGGTCTTGAACTTGTCGTGCTTGGCATTGACGCCGTTCAGCACTTCAGGCGTGTTGATGACATCGATCACCGCTTCAGCGACAGCGCACGCCAGCGGGTTGCCGCCATATGTGGTGCCGTGGGTGCCGACGACCAGGTGTTTGGCCAGGTCTTCGGTGGTCAGCATCGCTGCGATCGGGAAACCGCCGCCCAGGCTCTTGGCGCTGGTCAGGATGTCCGGGGTCACGCCGTAATGCTGATAGGCGAATAGTTTGCCGCTGCGGCCCATGCCGGTCTGAACTTCGTCGAAAACCAGCAGCGCGTTGTGCGCGTCGCACAGTTCACGAGCACCTTGCAGGTAAGACAGCTCGGCCGGCAATACGCCGCCTTCGCCCTGGATCGGCTCCAGAACCACTGCGCAGGTCTTGTCGGAAACAGCGGCTTTCAGCGCGGCCAGATCGTTGTAAGGCACGTGGGTGATGCCAGTGATCTTCGGACCGAAGCCGTCGGAGTATTTCGACTGGCCACCGACGTTCACGGTGAACAGGGTACGGCCGTGGAAGCTGTTGAGCGCGGCAACGATTTCGTACTTCTCGGTACCGAAACGGTCATGGGCCACGCGACGGGCCAGCTTGAAGGCGGCCTCGTTGGCTTCGGCGCCAGAGTTGCAGAAGAACACGCGCTCGGCAAAAGTGGCGTCGACCAGCTTATGGGCCAGGCGCAAGGCTGGCTCATTGGTGAACACGTTGGACACGTGCCACAGCTTGTTCGCTTGCTCGGTCAATGCAGCGACCAGCGCCGGATGCGCATGGCCCAATACGTTAACGGCAATCCCGCCGGCGAAGTCGATCAGCTCGCGGCCAGACTGGTCCCAAACACGGGAACCGGCACCACGCACAGGAATGAAAGCGGCTGGCGCGTAGTTGGGAACCATTACCTGGTCAAAATCGGCGCGTTCTACCGCAGCGTGCTCAACGGACATCGGAGTCTCCTGAAGAGGAACACTCGCCTGAAACTGGCGAGCGATGAGGGGATTGTAAGGACAGTTTTCAGCCCGGCCTTGCCGCCAAGCGACAACTTCTTATAGCGCAAACACAGGTTTGGCCCGGGTTTACGGCAATGCGACAAATAGGGTCGCAAAGGCGCAGTTTAAACTGCCTGCGGGGTTTGCGGCAGGTTGCGAGGATCTTACTCATCCGGATTTTACGGTGGCGGTATATATGTACCGCACGTCGCTGGCGCTCATGGTGTTTTCTGAGATCTTCCTAACGCCAACGGCAACCTTCATGAGCCTTACTAACGAAAATCCGGACGCTATCCATCTCGATCCGATGCCACCCTTCAACAGGGACACCCATTACCAGCATCTGATAAGCGTCATCCCCCGCTGGCTTACGCAGGCCACCCCGCAAAAGCGCGAAGCCATGAGCAAGGCCAAACCTCGCCTACCGGCCGGCCTCAACAACGCGCCCCGCAGCCAACACGCCGAGTTACGCACACTCAATGCCTTGCACTGGCAAGCGCAGAACCGCGTCGATCAGTCGCTGGCCAAGGTGAAAAATGCCAAGGATTTTGCCGAACCGTTGCTGGTTGCAGCGCTGAAGCAGCGCTTCGGCCTGGAACTGGACGTCCACCAAACCTTTTTGCGTCTTTATATTCCCGCCCATATCCCATGGCTGGGGCTGAAGTCGGGCGCGGCACGCATCTGGACGGTGTCGCTGTTGGACGCCGCGCTGCACAACTTCGAAAGCAGCGAGACCAGAGACGACGCCTTTGAGCCCGCCTCGACCTACATCAGTGCACCTTCTTCTGCGGGGCATTTCGATGAACTGCCGCACGTCCTGCTAAAAATTCCCATCACGGCATTCACCCAACTGTGCCGGGAACTGGACATTGGCGAGCACTACAAAACGTACCTCGAAGAAAACCTCGGCATCAGCAACCCGGTGGTCGCGGCGACCCTGCAACCCAGAGTCCGCGACAGCCAGAAAGCGGCCCTCAGCGCCGCCCTGCAAATGGCCTACATGCAAAACAAGCTTGGCGGCGATGTCCATCGCCTGATCCTTGGCTTACTCGATGGCCAGCAACATCTACGTCTACGCGGACAGGCATGGGATTGTCATGAACTGACGATCATGAATGTACGGCTGACTGGCATCGTGCTGTTTGCCCCGGATCTGGAACGCGCGCGAGAAGTGGTCCGGGTAGTGGCCTATATCCCCGACGACCCCGAACACCCGATCAAGGAATATGCCTCCACAGGCGCATTCGCCCAGGAGCTGACCCAGCGTTTGCGCAGTCATGACTATCAACAGTTCTTCAGCCGCTTTATCGATCATGAGGCTCGTGGGCATTTCTTCGCTCAGTTAAACGACCGACTTGTTCCCATCACCTGGCAACCGGTTCAACCTGGCGACCCACGCCCCACCTGGAGAGAAAAACCAGACCAGCGCGCCAACCTGCAAATGACGACGACGCCGATCAGAGGCGATCTGTGGGCTCATCTCTATCAGCGCAAACTCGACAAGATCCTCAACGATGCCCGAGTCATTGCGGTATCCACGGCGACGGTCGATCAGAAAGCCCGCTGGGCATTATGGGACTCCTTCACGCAAATCGCCTCGACACTGCTAAGCATCGCAGCCTTTGTCGTCCTGCCGTTCGTGCCTTTTCTCGGCGAATTGATGCTGGCTTACATGGCGTACCAGCTACTCGACGAAACCTTCGAAAGCATCGTCGACTGGGCAGAAGGCCTGACGACCGAGGCCTTCGAGCATTTCATGGGGGTCATTGAATCCGCCGTGCAACTGGGCACTTTTGCGGTGGGTGGCGTGATCGCGGCGGGAGAGTTTCGTGCGGTCCTGCCCCGGGAAATTGTTCAGTTCATCGACCGGTTCCATTCGGTCAAAACACCCCAGGGTGAAAGTCGCTATTGGAAGCCAGATCTGAGCACCTATGAACAGCCCGGCACACTTCCTCAGGCTGCCAGACCCGATGAACTCGGACTGTACCGCCACGACGGCAAAACCCTGTTGTCACTGGACAATAAACCCTACGCCGTCAGCCAGGATCCCGTGACCGGTGAGCACCGCATCGATCACCCGAGCCGTCCTGAAGCCTATAAACCCGCACTCAAACACAATGGCGCCGGAGCCTGGCAGACCGCACTCGACCAGCCGTTGAGCTGGGATCAAGCCACCGTGCTGCGCCGCCTCGGCCCTGACATGGAACGGTTCGCACCCTCGGTGCGTGAACGAATGCTGCAGATCAGCGGCTGCCACGAGAATGCCTTGCGCAAGATGCATGTGAATACCAGCCAGATGCCTGCGCTGCTCGCCGACACACTGAAGCGCTTCAAGATCGATCAGGACATCCAGACCTTCATCGAACTGATCGGCAGTGAACAACCGACCGACTACCTGAAAGCCGACCTCGTCACGCAACTGGAACTGCTCCGCGACAACAATTACTGGCCGGCCGAAAAAGGGCTGCGCCTGGTCGACAGCAAAGCACAGACCCTCTGGGAACGCGGTGCCGTCGGCCAACCCATGGTCCAGATCAATCAGGCGCACTTCAACGGCGACTTGATCAAAACGCTATTGCTGAGCCTGGGAGAAACCGAAACCAGAACGCTGATGGGCGAACATTTCGGCACGCCGTCCCCCAGTTTGGCCACCCGCGCCCGCACGTTGCGCCGGACCCTGGCAACGCTCGCCGAGAGCAAACGAGAAACCCTGTTCGACAATCGATACCGCCGACTCGATCGCGCCACCTCTGGGCTGGCGCAAAAACTCATCGACGCCGAACACGGTTTGCCGAGCAGCGTGGCAGATGCACTGCTGCAAACCGCCAGCGATCAAGAGCTGCAACAACTTGAGCGCGGCACCTTGTCCAAACGCCTCGCACAGCTCACCCGTGAAGCCCGGGAACACGTCAGGATCACACGGGCTTACGAAGGCCTGGAGATCAGCTCAAGCGCTAACAACCCCGACACCGATCGACTTGCCCTGCACACCCTGAAGCGACTGCCTGGCTGGTCGGGACAATTGCGCCTGGAAATCCGCGAATACGCCCATGGCGGACGCCTGCTCGACAGTATCGGCAATGCCGATGCGCCCATTCGTAAAGTGCTCGTTCTGAACGCAGATGGCAGCTATCAGGCCTTTGACGATGCAGGCCTTGAGCTCAGCGGCGCGAGCACGTTCTATCTGGATTTATTGCAGGCACTGCCGGACAGCGAGCGCTCGGCGCTAGGCATCCACATTGGCGAAGGTGAAAAACTCAAACGGATGATTCGCACCCATGCTCTGAACCGCAATGAACTGCACTCGGTCCTGGCGCAACACCCAATCCTGAAGCCCACCTACGATCCAACCGTCATGCGCTTGCTCGGCGGCACGGATGGCTACCATCGCGCACCGTTCGGTACGCCGACCTTACAAGCCCGCGCCCATAGGCTATTCCCCCACTTGTCAGCCGAGGAACTGCAAGCCTTTGTCGAACGCCTGCAACGGCACCCGACGGGGCCACGGGCAGAGCTGACCCGACTCATGGCCGAACACGCGCGACTCAGCAATGACCTGCACCTCTGGCGTAACGAAATCCCACTGTTCATGCCGGACACCCAAGCCAGAGTCACCCCCGAACAATTCAGCATTCAGCAGCGAAATCGCCGACACCTGGTAAACGAATTACTCGACTGCTGGCATCAACAAGCCTCACCGCACCTTGGTGAGGATCATGTGGTCGAATTCCGTTTTTCCCAACCGATAGTGGGTGAGCTTCCGATGCTCGGCGAGGGCTTCAGTCACGTGACAAGCCTGTCGCTGGACGGCCATATCGCTACGCGCGGGATGACTGATTTTTTGCGAGGATTCTCAGACTTGCGTCGCCTGGCCTTGCGCGGTTTCAGGCTGAATCGCCTTCCGCAAGCCATTGTGCAATCGCCGAACCTGACCGAACTGATTCTCAGCGACTGCGCCATTACCCTCACGCCACAGAGCTACACCACCCTGTCAGCGCTGAACAAACTGGTGATTCTGGACCTGTACAAGAACCCGCTGGAGCTGATTCCCAATGTCGAGCACATGCCGCAGCTGCGCTACATCGATGTATCGGAGACCGGTATCTCCAACTTCCCACCCAGTGTGCTGACCCGGCCACACCTTCGAACCGTTCTGCTTAATGATAACCGCATCCAGGAACTGCCCACCGCGCTCTTCGATCTCCCCAACACCGTCAGAGATGGCTTCGACCTGGGCGGTAACCCGCTTTCGGCCGCGACTCGCGAACGCATAAAAAGCCATTTCGGGCGCACGCGCCAGGATTTCGGGGTGTTTGCCGAACAGGCTGATGTCAATCGGGTTCAAGCGCTGTACCCGTCTATGGATCAGGAAGAAGCCAGTGAGTTTATCTATCTACAGCCCGGTACGCTGGCCGATGGCAGGGTGGAGATCACGCGCCTGGAAACCGAACTCAGCACCCTCAGCAACGACCTGTCAGCCTGGACAGCAGACGTACCGGCGATACACCCGGTGAGCGATGCCCCTTTCACCGCGCAGGAGCTACTCGAAGAACATTCGATCCGGGATGAATTCAAACGGATTGTGGAACGTTGCTGGCGCCGCCAAACCGGTCTGGACCACTTCAATCAGCAACTTCGACCCACCTACGAGCTGACCCTGCCCACCATCATTACCGGCAACCTGCCGACGATGCAGGCAGACTTCAGTCATGTCTCGCTGCTGTATCTGCACAGTGATGAAGGGCTGACCGGGGTCGGGCGTTTTCTGGAGAGTTTTCCTCGCCTCAAGGGGTTGACCATCCGTAACTACCGACAGCAGACCCTCCCCGAGCCGATTTTCAGAATGGGCGATCTGACCGCATTGTCGATGACCGATTGCCAACTCACCCTGACGGCGCAAAGTGCACTGGAACTGGCACAGATGGAGCGGCTTGACTACCTGGACCTGAGCGACAACCCGCTGGGTGCCACACCCGACGTGAGCCAGATGCCCCGTCTCACGACCCTGTTGCTGAACGACACCGGCATTGCCGAATTGCCGCCAGGCCTGTTGCAACTCAAATTCCTGGACACCGTGGATCTGAGCGCAAACGCGATCACCCACATACCCGCCGACATTCTGGAGTTGTCGGTGGACGTCGGTGAGAGCATCAATCTGAGGGGCAATCCGCTGTCAGAGGAAAGTGTACAAACGCTGATCAGTTATTTCAGGCAGACAGGTGTCGACTTCGGTGTCGATGCGGTCATGGATCAAGCGGAAATGGAGGTGTCGTCGTCCGAAGGCTCTGACGTCGATGAGTAGTCGACGCCAGACTTGGCGACGGGGTCAACCGCGCTCCGACGGCACCGACGACAACTCGAACGGGCTGCTGCTGCGCCGCTGGTTGCGATCTTCCCGCGGCGTGGCGCCGAAGAAGTTGCGGTAGGCGCTGGAGAAATGCGGCCCCGAAGAGAAGCCACACGACAGGCCGATCTGGATGATCGACTTGCTGGTTTGCATCAACATCTGCCGGGCCTTGTTCAGGCGCAATTCCAGGTAGTACTGGCTCGGCACGCGGTTGAGGTATTGCTTGAAGATCCGCTCCAGCTGCCGACGCGATACGCACACATGCTGGGCGATTTCGTCGGTGGTCAGCGGCTCTTCGATGTTGGCTTCCATCAGCAACACCGCTTGGGTGAGCTTCGGATGACTGGAACCCAAGCGGTTCTGCAATGGAATGCGTTGGCGCTCGCCGCCTTCACGGATGCGTTCGACAACCAGTTCTTCTGAAACCGCACCGGCCAGTTCGGCGCCGTGATCACGGGCCAGTACCGCGAGCAGCAAATCGAGCACCGACATGCCGCCGCACGCAGTGAGGCGATCGCGATCCCAGTCAAACAGGTGACTGGTGGCAATCACCTTCGGAAAACGTTCGGTGAAATCGTCCTGCCAGCGCCAATGCACGGCAGCGCGGTAACCGTCGAGCAAACCCAACTGCGCCAAGGGGTAAACACCGGCCGACAAACCGCCGATCACACATCCAGCTCGCACCAGTTGTTTCAGCCCACTGCTGAGTGCTGGCGCAAGTGAAGTCGGCGGCTCATCGGCGAGCAGGAACAGTTTCTGGAAATTTTCGAGCTTGCCGGCCCACGGCTCACCCGGCAATTGCCAGGCGCCTTCGGTCGGCGGTTCGGCCTGCAAGAACGACAGTTCGTAAACAACGTCCGGGTGCACACGCTGGGCAACACGCAAGGCCTCCTCAGCCAGCGTAAGCGTCAGAGCTTTAGTGCTGGGCCAAATCAGGAAACCAATTCGATGGGCAGTCATGGCGGGCAATCCGAAACGAAGAACAGAATGAAGGCATGGGCCAAGGCTAGCCCGTAAATGAACACAAATTTCAAAACCGACAAAAATCAAATGTGGGAGCTGGCTTGCCGCCCCCCCCTGTAGGAGCTGTCGAGTGAAACGAGGCTGCGATCTTTTGATCTTGAAAATCAAAGTCAAAAGATCGCAGCCTTCGGCAGCTCCTACAGGGAATCGTAGCCAGCCTTCAGGCTACGAAGCATGCACTATCCCTGTGCACAACGGCAGTCCTGATTATTTCAAGCTGCCGGACAAAAATTGTTGCAAACGCTCAGACTGCGGATTCACCAGCACTTCGCGCGGGTTGCCGCTTTCTTCGACGACGCCTTTGTGCAGAAACACCAGCTGGTTCGACACTTCACGGGCAAAGCCCATTTCGTGCGTCACCACCACCATGGTCCGGCCTTCCTGCGCCAGGGCCTGCATGACTTTCAGCACGTCACCGACCAACTCAGGGTCGAGGGCCGAGGTCGGTTCGTCGAACAACATCACCTCAGGCTCCATCGCCAGCGCACGGGCAATCGCCACACGCTGCTGCTCGCCGCCGGACATGTGGCCAGGGTAAGCGTCTTTGCGATGAGCAACGCCGACCTTGTTCAGGTAGTGCTCGGCCTTTTCACGGGCTTCGGTCTTGGACATGCCGAGCACATGGACCGGCGCTTCCATGATGTTTTCCATCGCGGTCATATGCGACCACAGATTGAAATGCTGGAACACCATCGACAGGCGCGAACGCATGCGTTGCAGCTGTTTCGGGTCGGCGGCTTTCAGCGCGCCGTCCTTGTTGGCGACCAGTTTCAGCTCTTCGTTGTTGAGCAGAATCTTGCCCGCGTGCGGCTGCTCGAGCAGGTTGATGCAGCGCAGGAAAGTACTTTTGCCGGAGCCACTGGAGCCGATGATGCTGATCACATCGCCAGCCGCCGCTTTCAGGGACACACCCTTGAGCACTTCGTGACTGCCATAGCGTTTATGCAGGTCTTGGACTTCAAGTTTGTACATGCGGTCGGTTCTCACAAAAACAGTCAGTCAGTCGTTGAGCAAGCGCCCGTGACGCAGCGCTTCGCGCCCCGCCACCTTGGCCAGCCAGAAACCGGGTTGGGCATAACGCAGCCGTTCAATGGCAAACAGCACCCCGGACGTACCAGCACACACCGTGCTGACCCGATCCGATAACGGATCGATCACTTCAAAAATCTCGTCGCCCGCTTCAACCCACTCACCGGGTTTACGCAGAAAACTCACCACGCCAGGATGCGGAGCGAACAGCAATTCGGTGCCTTCGAACGGCATGCCTTCGCAAGCCTCTTGCGCAGGTTTTGGCCATTCGCCGCTGATCAAACCCTGCTCGGCAAGGAACGCCAGAATGCCTTCGGCGTGAGCCTCTGCCTCTGGGCGACCGGTATCAGATTGGCCACCCAACTCGATGGTCGTCGCCAAGCAGGCCAGTGGAATCTGGGCATCCGGAAACAGACGCGACAGACGCAGCCACGGCAGCGAGCACGCTTCGTCAAAGGAGCTGCCGCCGGAATCTTCCGCCAGCAGCCCAACCTTGACGTTCAAGTGCGCAGCCAGCGAACGCCAGTGCGGCCAGTGTTGCGGCAAGGCGTACATGTGCAGTGCCGCTTCGCAATCGCAATGCAAATCCAGCACCACATCGGCGGTGCAAGCATGGCTGAGCAAGATGCGCTGCATGCCTTGCAACTGACTCGCGGCAGGCGGCAAGGCAGCCAGCACATCGCTCATGGTTTCACGGATCAAACGGATATTGGCGTGAGGATCGTCACCCAGATGCCCTTGCAGCTCAGCGGCCACGGGCTCGCTCAGCTCGACGAAATCCCGGTTGAAGTTCTTGCCGCTGCCGGCTTCAAAACGCCCTTGATGGTTACCCTGAAGCAATTGACCGAGGCCCAGTGGATTGGCCACCGGCACCAGTTCGATCACACCGTTCAGCAAGCCTTGGGCTTCGAGTTCGGTCAGGCGCTTTTTCAGCTCCCAGGCCGTGCGCATCCCCGGCAGTTCATCGGCGTGAAGGCTGGCCTGGATATAGGCCTTGCGCTCACCAGCACCGAAGCGGAACACCGAAATCCGGCGTTCGCTGCCCAGGTGGCTCCACGGCAATGCATGATCGATGCGTTCCATATCAGTGCTTCCGCGGGGCCAGATAGCCCAGCCAGCGGTGCTCAGCCATTTTGAACAGGCGCACCAGAATGAACGTCAGGCACAGGTAGAACACGCCGGCGGTGATGTAGGCTTCGAACGGCAAGTAGAACTGAGCGTTGACCGTGCGCGCGGCACCGGTGATGTCGATCAGGGTCACGATGGACGCCAGACTGGTGGTCTGCAGCATCATGATCACTTCGTTGCTGTACTGCGGCAGTGCCCGGCGCAGGGCCGATGGCAGCAGGATCCGCTTGTACATTTTGAAGCGCGACATGCCCATGGCCTTGGCCGCTTCGATCTCGCCGTTCGGCGTGGCGCGCAGGCTGCCGGCGATGATTTCGGCGGTGTAGGCGCTGGTGTTGATGGCGAAGGCCAGGCACGCACAGAACGTGGCGCTGGACAGCCATGGCCAGAGGAAGCTTTCACGTACCGCTTCGAACTGCGCCAGACCGTAGTAGATCAAAAACAGCTGCACCAGCATCGGCGTGCCGCGGATCACGTAAGTGAACAGCCAGGCACTCATATTGACGACGGCGTTCTTGGAAACGCGCATCAGCCCCAGCGGCAGTGCCGCCAACAGGCCGAAGAACAGCGACAGCGCGAGCAATTTAAGGGTGGTCACCAGGCCGCCGAAGTACAGCGGCAAGGCCTCCCAAATGACGTTGTAGTCGAAGATCATAGATCAGCCGCCCTTACGCCTACCGAGTAGCGCTTCTCAAGGTGACGCAATGCCAGCAACGAGACGCTGGTAATTACCAGGTACATCGCCGCCACTGCGAGGAAGAAGGTGAAAGGCTCGCGGGTAGCGTCTGCCGCCTGCTTGGCCTTGAACATCATGTCTTGCAGACCGACCACCGAAATCAGCGCGGTCGCCTTGGTCAATACCAGCCAGTTGTTGGTGAAACCCGGAATCGCCAGACGAATCATCTGCGGCACCAACACCCGGAAGAACACCTGAAAACTGCTCATGCCGTACGCCATGCCGGCCTCTGCCTGCCCCTTCGGGATTGCCATGAAGGCGCCGCGGAAGGTCTCCGACAGGTACGCACCGAAGATGAAGCCCAGGGTGCCGATACCGGCGGCCAACGGGTTCAGGTCGATGTAGTCGTCATAGCCGAGCATCGGCGCGACGCGGTTGAGCAGGTCCTGGCCGCCGTAGAAAATCAGCAGGATCAGCACCAGATCGGGAATACCGCGGATCACCGTGGAATACAGGTCGCCCAGCCAGGCCAGCCAGCGTATTGGGGACAGACGCAGCGCAACGCCGATCAGACCCAGAACGATGGCCAAGACCATGGACGACAAGGCGAGCTGAAGCGTCAGCCATGCGCCATCGAGGATGACAGCCCCGTAGCCTTTCAACATGATTCAGGTCCTCGAAAGTTGGGATGAAAAAATGGCGCAAACCTCAGAGATCCTGTTGCTTGCGCCATTTCGGACTTGTTGCGGGGACGATTACTTGCCGTAGATATCGAAGGCGAAGTACTTGTCCTGGATTTGCTTGTACTTGCCGTTCTCACGAATGGCAGCGATCGCGGTGTTGATCTTGTCTTTCAGCGCGTCGCCCTTGCGAACCGCGATACCTACGCCGTCGCCGAAGTATTTGACGTCGGTGAAGGCCGGGCCAACGAAGGCGAAGCCCTTGCCGGCGTCAGTTTTCAGGAAACCGTCATCCAGCAAGGTCGCGTCTGCCACGGTGCCGTCGAGGCGACCGGCGGCCACGTCGAGGTAGATTTCGTTCTGCGAACCGTAAGGCTTGATCTCGGCACCCAGTGGGGCCAGGACTTCGCGGGCGAAACGCTCGTGGATCGAACCACGTTGCACGCCGATGTTCTTGCCCTTCAACTCAGCCAGGCTGTCGCTGACTGGAGTGCCGGCCTTCATGACCAGGCGAGCCGGGGTGTTGTAGTACTTATTGGTGAAGTCCACGGACTTCTTGCGGTCTTCCGTGATCGACATGGACGACAGGATCGCGTCGATCTTGCGCACTTTGAGTGCCGGGATCAGGCCGTCGAATTCTTGCTCGACCCATACGCACTTGACCTTCATCTCTTCGCACAGGGCGTTGCCGATGTCGTAGTCGAAACCCACGATGCTGCCGTCCGGCGCCTTGGAGGCGAACGGAGGGTAAGCTGCTTCGATACCGATTTTTACGGGCTTGTCATCGGCGAAGGTCGGCAGGGACAGCACGGACAGTGCCAGGGCGCCAAGCAGCACAAGTTTCTTCATCTTGGGACTCCATCGGTAAAGGGCAAAAACGGCAGAGTGAGCGACAGCCCAATATGCGAATGGGTTAAACGGCTGCGTCCTACGAACCGTGCGCTGATTTCAACGCAGGCAACGACGAGCGAGTGATCGGCATTCTAACGACAGGTCCGAAGCCGATATTTCTTCAATGCGACAACAAATTACAGATGCACTGAGAATGCGGGTTAAGCGCGTTGACAGCCTTGCAATTTCATGCAAGAGCAAAAGACAGTGAACCGATCTATATTGCAAATTGCGGGCCTATTATTGGCAAACCCTTCTAATCCGGCAAGCGCAGCGTTGTGTCTTATTTTTCATGCCGGGTTGAGAGGCCCTGAAACAGGGCTTTGCGTTTCCCAATGCCTCGTTGCCGGGCGTGTGGTTACACATTCGGTAACTTGAAGGGTGATGGGTAACAGTGGGAATTGACCTACGGCGGACACCGATAATTATTGGTGGAAGATCAACATCAAAAGATCGCAGCCTTCGGCAGCTCCTACGCCGAACGCATTCCCTGTAGGAGCTGCCGCAGGCTGCGATCTTTTGATCTTCAACAACAAAAAGCCCCACCAGGCTCAACACCTGGTGGGGCTTCGATGACTCAAGAACCGCTGTTAAGCGACGTTCATGGTCTTGTGCGTATCAATCAAATGCTGCACCACACCCGGATCCGCCAGGGTCGAAATATCCCCCAACCCATCGTATTCAGCCGTAGCAATCTTGCGCAGAATCCGGCGCATGATCTTGCCCGAACGGGTTTTCGGCAGTCCCGGCGCCCACTGAATCACATCCGGCGAAGCAATCGGGCCGATCTCTTTACGCACCCAGTTTTTCAATTCCAGGCGCAGCTGCTCGCTCGTCTCTTCGCCAGCGTTCAATGTGACATAGACATAGATGCCCTGCCCCTTGATGTCGTGCGGCACACCGACCACCGCCGCTTCGGCGACTTTCGGGTGAGCGACCATTGCGCTTTCGATCTCGGCAGTACCCATGCGGTGCCCGGAAACGTTGAGCACGTCGTCCACGCGACCGGTGATCCAGTAGTAACCGTCCTCGTCACGACGCGCACCGTCACCGGTGAAGTACATGCCACGGAAGGTCTTGAAGTAGGTATCGACGAAGCGGTCATGGTCGCCGTACAGCGTGCGCGCCTGACCTGGCCACGAATCGAGAATCACCAGGTTACCCTCGGCCACGCCTTCGACGATGTTGCCCAGGTTGTCGACCAACGCTGGCACCACACCGAAGAACGGACGCGCCGCAGAACCAGGTTTCAGCGCGTGAGCGCCCGGCAACGGGCTCATCATGTTGCCGCCGGTTTCGGTCTGCCACCAGGTATCGACGATCGGGCAACGGGACTTGCCCACATTCTTGTAGTACCAGTCCCACGCTTCCGGATTGATCGGCTCACCGACCGAACCCAACAGACGCAGGCTGCTGCCATCGGCGCCTTCTACCGCGGCGGTGCCCGACGCCATCATCGCGCGGATCGCGGTAGGTGCGGTGTAGAGGATGTTGACCTTGTGCTTGTCGACGATCTTCGCCACCCGGGTGATGTCCGGATAGTTCGGCACGCCTTCGAACAGCAGCGTGGTCGCGCCATTGGCCAACGGGCCATAGACGATATAAGTGTGGCCGGTGACCCAGCCGACGTCGGCGGTGCACCAGTAGATTTCGCCCGGACGGTAGTCGAACACGCGCTCGTGGGTCATCGCCGCATACAGCAAGTAACCGCCGGTGGTGTGCTGCACGCCCTTCGGCTTGCCGGTGGAACCGGAAGTATAAAGGATGAACAGCGCTTCTTCGGCGCCCATCTCTTTCGGCGCGCAGACACTGCCCGCCACTTTCATCAGGTCTTCGTACCAGATGTCGCGATGCTGGTTCCACTTGATGTCGCCACCGGTGCGCTTGCACACGATGACTTTCTGAATGCTGCTGGTTTCCGGGTTGGTCAGCGCGTCGTCGACGTTGGTCTTCAGCGGGATTTTCTTGCCGGCACGAATGCCTTCGTCAGCGGTGATCACCACTTTGGATTTGCAGTCGATGATCCGGCCAGCCAGGGCTTCCGGAGAGAAACCGCCGAACACTACCGAGTGAATCGCACCGATCCGGGTACAGGCCAGCATGGCGACCACGGCTTCGGGGATCATCGGCATATAGATTGTCACCACGTCGCCGCGGTGCACATCCTGGCCGCGCAAGGCGTTGGCGAACTTGCAGACTTCTTCATGCAGCTCGCGGTAGGTGATGTTGCGGCTTTCGGCAGGGTCATCCCCTTCCCAAATAATCGCGATTTGATCGCCGCGCTCAGCCAGATGACGGTCGAGGCAGTTGTAGGAAACGTTCAACGTGCCGTCGGCGAACCATTTGATGTCGACATGGTGATCGTCGAAGGATGTCTGCTTCACCGTGGTGAAAGGCTTGATCCAGTCGAGGCGCTTGGCTTGTTCGCGCCAGAAGCCGTCCGGGTTGACGACCGACTGCTGGTACATGGCCTTATAGGTGGCCTCGTCAGTCAGCGTGTTGGCTGCTACCTCGGGACGAACGGGATACAAAGAAGCCGCACTCATCTTTCTTACCTCGGTGGAATAGTTGTTTTTGTATGGCCCCAGTTGTAGCCGGGCCGGGCCTATAGAACCATTCGACGATGGTAGTAACAAGCCCCTACAAAATGTGGCTATACCGCGACGAGGCGCTCAAACCCGGCTATCAGGGCCCTCGTAGGAGCTGTCGAAGGCTGCGATCTTTTGATCTTCAGCTTTTTAAAGTCGAAAGATCGCCATCTTCGGCAGATTCTGCGCAGTGATTACGGGCGAGTTCTCGGGGATTGTTACCAAATCTGCCAAAGGTGTTTATCAAAAGCACGGCTATATGCACGCCATCCCCAGGCCTAAAATCGGTTTCGCCAACAAGGCAAACGCGATTAACCCAGTTGCAGCCCCCACGAAGGCAGTTAATCCAAGACTCTTTATTAAAGCGCCACACGCAATCCCAAAAAGATTGCGTGACCCCATTCGACCTCAGAAAGGTAAATATCAAATGAAAGCTTTATGGGTTCTGGCCCTCAGCAGTCTGTGCGCAACCGCCATGGCGGACGAGGTCCCGACTGATGTAGCACAGCAACAACCCGCCATTGAGGAATACACCTACTCCACCCACCTGGACATCGCCAAAGTTATATCGATGAGCGAAATCCCGAACGTCTGCGAAGTGGTTCCGGCCAAAATGGAATACGACGACTCCAAAGGTCAGCGGCACATTCTGCGCTACAGCGTCATGGGTAACGGCTGCTCTAACGGCTGATCCGCCCCTCAAGCCCAGCACTCCACGGTTCACGGTCCATGTAGGAGCTGCCGCAGGCTGCGATCTTTTGATCTTTCCCCCAAAGCTCACCTATTAAAGACAGATAAACCGCCAACCCAATAGATCGATAAACAAGATTGCTTTAAGCGTTTATTTGCGCTTTTTAATCAAAATAGTTGGCGTAGGATGAATTCCACACCCAAGGCACAAAACGCCAAAAAACCTGGAGCCACTACCATGAAAACCAAACTGATCCTCGCCCTGACCCTTTCCGTCCTGGCCGCTAACACCTTCGCCGCCGATGGCTACGACCGCACTGGCTCATCTACTTTCACTGAAGCGGCTGTCGCTTCTGACGGTTACGACCACACTGGTTCGGCTTCTTTCGCTTCGGATGGTTTTGATCGCACTGGCGCTGCCAAGGTTGCTGCTGACGGCTTCGATCACACTGGCGCTGCCAAGGTCGCCGCTGACGGTTCGGACCACGTAGGTGCAGCTCGTTTCAGCTGAAAATCGAACGCGACATCACAGCCCGACTTCGGTCGGGCTTAGTTGTGTCTGGAGTGGTCAAAAATCGACCAAAACCACTACATGTAGTAAAAAACGCCGTTTTTGATTGTTTTTTGAACAACCTTTTTCAAAAACATTTTCAGCCAAAAACTGCACACAATCCCGCCCACAAAAAACCCTCCCATCCCCTGAAAGCCCCGCCCCACCTGGCTTGCAACACAACACCAGACCATAACCACGCGAACACCTTGCTCCCACCGTCAAAAACCAGCCAAAACAACCGAAAAAAAAACTTACTCCGCCAAAGCCCTGTAAACCCTCGCTCCAACCTGAAAACGCCCCTCGCCGACCGCTCCGAGTGCCATTTCGCCGCACCACGGGGCCGAAAATTTCCTTATAATGCGCACTTAAACGGGCCTGCAATATTCCCTTACAGGGGTGAAAAGCCAGTCTGAAGCCCACGCAGAGCGGTTCACGTTTTCTGCGCCCATCAGCGGCTTCGGAACACCCGTACAAAATTCTGTTTATTGCCTGCGTTGTACCGCTGCAACAAACGATTTCCTTTAGATCCAACGCGGCCAGAAAAGGCTGTGTGAAAAACCAACCTATCAGTTTTCACACGGGCAATCTGGCCCTCACGCAGGAGACGACACGTCATGCTGAGCTGGGACGAATTCGACAAAGAAGACAGCGGCGAGACCGTGGTAAAAGGCGCCAACGCCGGCCACGCGACCGAAGCCAACATGGACCGACTCGACACCGCTGGTGGTGTCGCCGCTCAAGAAGCTCGCGCTGTTACCGCGAGCGACTCTGCCGCAATCGCCCGTGCCAAAGCTGCCCTGGACACCCTCGACGTCGCCGAAGGCCTCGCCGAACTCGAAGGCGCCTCCGCCCGCGTTGCTGTCGACGAAAAGCGCATGATCAACTGCCGCGCCGACCTCAACCAACTCGTACCGTTCAAGTACGACTGGGCCTGGCAGAAGTATCTGGACGGTTGCGCAAACCACTGGATGCCGCAAGAAGTCAACATGACCGCCGACATCGCCCTCTGGAAAGACCCGGAAGGCCTGACCGACGACGAGCGCCGCATCGTGATGCGCAACCTCGGCTTCTTCTCCACCGCCGACTCCCTGGTTGCCAACAACCTGGTCCTGGCCGTGTACCGCCTGATCACCAACCCGGAATGCCGCCAGTACATCCTGCGCCAGGCCTTCGAAGAGGCGATCCACACCCACGCCTACCAGTACTGCATCGAATCGTTGGCCATGGATGAAGGCGAGATCTTCAACATGTACCACGAGATCCCATCGGTCGCGAAAAAAGCCACCTGGGGCCTGAAATACACCCGTTCGATCTCCGATCCAAAGTTCGAAACCGGCACCGTCGAAACCGACAAAGAACTGCTGCGCAACCTGATCGCCTACTACTGCGTTCTGGAAGGCATCTTCTTCTACTGCGGCTTCACCCAAATCCTCTCCATGGGCCGCCGCAACAAAATGACCGGCGTCGCCGAGCAGTTCCAATACATCCTGCGCGACGAATCCATGCACCTGAACTTCGGCATCGACGTGATCAACCAGATCAAAATCGAAAACCCGCACTTGTGGGATGCTGAGATGAAGGAAGAAGCGAGCCAGATGATTCTGCAGGGGACTCAGCTGGAGATTGAATACGCTCGTGACACCATGCCTCGTGGGGTGTTGGGGATGAATGCGGCGATGATGGAGGACTACCTGAAGTTCATCGCTAACCGTCGTTTGAGCCAGATTGGTTTGAAGGAAGAGTACCCAGGGACGACTAACCCGTTCCCTTGGATGAGCGAGATCATGGACTTGAAGAAAGAGAAGAATTTCTTTGAGACTCGGGTTATTGAGTATCAGACTGGTGGGGCTTTGAGCTGGGATTAAAGCTCTCGCCGCACACACTTCAAGAAGGCTGCCATTTTGGTAGCCTTTTTTTTTGCTTGATCATATCGAATGTTAATTTCTAGCAAAAAGCTAAATCCGTATTGAGTAATTTATTGATGACATCAAAATGGCATGATATAAACAAAAAACACTGATCCAATTGTTATAAGAATCTAACATTTGCGAAAAAGGCAGCTGAAAGTGGAACCATTTAAGTTCAAACCACGAGCTAGGCTAATCAGAACCATTGGCGACAAATTGGTAAGCGGCCCTATCGCTGCCGTAGTTGAGTTAGTAAAAAACGCGCATGACGCTGATGCCACTCATTGCACAATAAAAATCATTGCGAGACAGCAACAGACGTCTTGGATAGAAATCTCCGATGATGGCCATGGGATGACGTTTGACACTATTGTCAATTCTTGGTTAGAGCCAGCAACCGATCATAAAGTTAAAAGAAGCCACTCCGCCACTGGGAGAAGACTACTAGGGTCAAAAGGAATTGGTAGATTCGCCGCAGCTCGCCTTGGAGAGCTGATGACTTTGACCACTTCCGCCGCTACCGCAGATGGGAGAAACACGGAAATAACCACAGTAAAAATTGACTGGAAAGAGTTTGACGCACAGAATTATTTAGATGATGTTCGAATTCAAATCCGAAGAAGCTTAAGACCGAGAGATTACCCCACTGGAACTACCGTAAAAATAAAAGAGCTTCGAGACAACTGGATCTCAAAGGAAATAGCAGATCTAAATATTGAGCTAAGACGCTTAATCTCCCCTATAAAAAAAGAAGACACTGAAGAAAACATCCAACCCAACTCAGAAAACGGGTTTTCAATCTACCTAGATTTACGCAGAGCATTAAAGACATCGAAACCAATAACGTTTGATCACGACACTGAAACTGAGGTATTGAAAGTTGAACCAGCACCTATTCTCGACAGTGCAGATTACGAAGTAATTGGGACGTTTGATGAAGATGGTACTTTCTCTGGTGATATGAGGTTTCATTCTCTCGGAGAACCCTACTCTGAAAGCATTCATGAAAGCTTTCCAATTGAACTGCAATCTGGACAGCTACCCTGCGGCGAGTTAAAAATTAGACTTCTGGTATTTGATCGAGAGACAGAATCCATAGAAGCACTAATATCAAGAGCGGGGCTTCAAGGTTATGGAAAACGAGCAGCACGTCAAATTCTTGATGACATGACAGGCGTAGGAATATATAGAGACGACTTCAGAATTCGTCCTTACGGTGATAAAGACCAAGACTGGTTAGAATTGAGCAGAAGACGCATTGACAATCCTTCAATGCGGATTGGCTCAAATCAAATTGCGGGTTTTATTACTATATCCGATGAGAGAAATAGCAACCTTATAGAGCGAAGCAGTCGCGAAGGGTTAGAAGCAAATGGTAGCTACAAGCGGCTGCAAGAGTTAATCACGAAGTTGCTAGGCTCAACAATTGAACCAATGCGCCGAAAAGTCAGGGAAGGCACCGGCAAGGGAAAAAGACAACCAAGGCACGAGCACTTCATCGAAGCAGCAGAATTCACATGGAAAGAAAAAATTCTTTCCGAAATCCCTCTGCAAAAACGTGACAATGCTCGCCTGGTAATTGATCACGCTCAAGAAGAACTTAGAAAAAGAATAATTGAGCAGATCGAGCATGAGCGAATTTTAGAGGCTCGCGCAACTCTCGGTAAGATTATCGCTGAGGTTCTCCACGAACTGAGAAACCCTCTTAAATCTATGAGCAGCTTACTTAAGCACCTTAAATACGACTGGAAAAAAATAACTTCCCAAGATCCAGAGCCAGAAATAAAAGCAAAGTATCTATTCAGAACCGAGGAAAACATAAAGCAATCAGCAAGGATGGAGAAACTCCTGACACAACTGGACCCGCTAGCAACTAAAAGATCTGGCCCACCAACGGTACAAGATGCTTACACCCATACAATTTCTTCCATCGAAGTAATGCATAACAAAGCGACTGACAACGGAATAACAATAATGCTCGAGGGCGAAAAAGAGCTAAACTACATCGGTTACGGCGATGAAATACAAACAGCATTGATAAATCTAATAGACAACTCAATCTTCTGGCTTATAAAGCAATCCAACAGCCGACCAAGAATAAATATAACCACATACAAAGAATCAGGCTACATTTTAATACGCATAGAAGACAATGGACCTGGAATTAAAGAAGACTTTAAAGAGTCCGTATTCGAGGCAGGCTTCACTACAAAAGTTTCTGATGGACAAGGTCTAGGACTCGCGATCTCTAAAGAGTCGCTTGCCCGCACCGGCGGCTCGTTAAATTTAATAAACTCTACCCACGGATGCACTTTCGAAATAAAAATAAAGGAAGCCAAGACTCATGAGTAATAACATACACCTGCTTTATATAGAGGATGAAACAAATCTTTGGGATGGCTTCCTAAAAGAAGCAGAAATATATGGAGCAGTACCGGAAAACAAAATAGCCTTTGTCGTTCATTGTGTCCCCGGCATTGAAGAAGCTAAAGCAGCAATAGCCACTCAGAAATTCGACATAATTGTTACAGATCTAAAAATAGCGACCGGTATACCTGGAAGCGATGCAGTAACCACAGGTAATTTATTCATTAAAGAACTTAAGGAAATATCGCCTTGCCCCATAGCCATTCTCACTGGCAAGCCTTCTGACGTAGAAGATGACACGCTAGATAGAAGTTCCATGGCAAAATTCACGAAAGAAGTGGATGCCGAAACCAAAATATTTCATTGGATCAAAACCAAGTTACCATTAATCTCATTGATGCAACAGTCGTTCGAATTACTCAACAAAGAACTAGCAACTCTATTTCATAGTGGAGTAGCGGATAGAATTTCTGAACTAGGCAGTACTATCCCGGCAGAGTCATCCCTAAGGATGATTCTAGAAAATATCGCAGACCGCATCTTGACAGTCAACAGCACTACAAAGTCCCACCCTCAAGAAAGCTATATTCATCCAGTCATCCGCAACAACATTATGACGGGGGATCTAATAAGCATAGGAGACGAGACTTGGGTGATTCTGACACCGGCTTGTAATATTGTAAGATACTCAAAAAATGAAATTGTTCTTTTGGCAAAATGCAATGACCATCCTAAGTACAGGCAATATCTGGATGCAGCTGAAAAAGGTGACGACAAATCTCTTAGAGCCTTAATTAACCAAGCAAACAATCTATTTACACATTTTTTGCCCCCACTAAATAAAGGAGAAGCCCCAAAAATCGTTAACTTTGACGAGCTAATCACAATCAAATATTCCGAACTAGATCCTAATAATATAATAGCCGCGATATCACCAAAGTTTCTACCAAACTTAATACATCGCTTTTCTGCCTACATTGGAAGACCTGGAGCACCCGATATAGAGCCAAGCCATTGCCTCCAGCATTCTTTGTAGGTACATCTGCAATAGTTGGGCCGAGAACCAGATCCAGCTTTGTGCGTTAGGTCGCTAGAACTGGCTCTCTGCCTGCTCAATGCGTAGCGGTCCACGGGTGACGGCGATCATGAGTTTGATCCCGTCGGATAAGCTTAACGGGCATGATCCATAAGCATATTCAAAAGATGCCCGGGCCTCACCTGCCGCCACATTGAGTTGCTGCCACAGCGATGGCAACCGCCCTAGTTGCGCAAGTCGGGATGTCGTGGCGCATTCCGAGCATCCGCCAACTTGAACACTGGTCGACGGATGGTATTCCCGCTATGTCGACAGCAATTGAGAGATTGATCATTTTAACGATTATCTATTTCGAACTGACCAAGCGAAAATATTTTTCGCTCCAGTCTATGCATTAGCTGTCCATGCCACTGATGACACCTCAGGAAGACAGTCTTGCTCTGTCTCTCGAGTTTTCTTGCACACTACGGCATACACAACTGAAGCAATCTTGTTTGCCAATAATGGTGGCACTGCATTTCCGACTTGATGAAACTGTTGAGTTCGATTCCCCTGAAAGAAGTAATTATCAGGAAACGTCTGAAGACGAGCGGCCTCCCTTACCGTCAAGCTTCGACATTGCTTGGGATCATAGTGTATAAAGTAGTGCCCATCCTTGGATATATGACTAGTAACGGTCGTTGCCGGAAGTTCCTCCAGCTGGACTCTGAAACGATCACTGAACTTGCCGCTTTCCCAGTTTTTGTGGGCAGGGGCTAGACCTGAAAGGCTAAACTGTTGATGCCCTTTCGGAGACGTCTTGTAGGCCCGGGCATAGACACTAGCAAACATATATCTGCGCAGGTCAGAAGACATATGCCCGCGCGCATCGTGATTCAGCCAATGTTCTAGGTTGTCATCGCGATACCACCGGTCCAGATTTTTATCGCCGGTTTTTCCGTCTCCCTTGCGGCGAGCTACTCGAAGCGCGCCAACATCCAAAGAGGTTGACAGAAGTGCGTCACGTGCAATTTTCATCGCAGAATCAAGTTTCGGCTCGACTCTACCGTCTACTTCAGATCTAAGCTCATCGAGCTGGTTTGCAACTTCCCTATACCAAGCTTCTCCGTCATCACGCTGCTTTGTGAGTCGACTACGCAGTTCTGGAAGCTCACCGAGAACCTGCTTCGTGCTGACTCGCCCAGTGATCTCGGGAACGCTCCCGTACTCAGGGATATTTCCTTCATCATCCAAGGCAATACCTAGGAGGATTACCCGATGCCTAGCTTGGGGGATGCCATGTTCCTCGGCTTTGATGATAAAGCCGCGAGGATCCACCTTATTCACATCATCACCTGGGCCGAAGGACTGGCCCGTCACGAGGGAACAGATACGATACTTTGTACCGGGCGCGGGATCACCGAGAGCCTTGTTAGGATCAGTAAGGTCCTGCAGTATTTGTGCGAATATACTTTCACCGGCAATTTTCGAGGACAGAATCCCCTTCACGTTTTCCATGACGAAAACTGCGGGTTTCCTTTCTTTGATGATCCGCAGATATTCTTTGTAGAGGAAATGGCGATGATCATTTTCGGCGCTGTAATCGGCTTTTCCCTGATTTCGTGATCGACCTACGATTGAATAGGCTTGACAAGGAGGGCCACCGATAAGCACCCAAGGTCGATCCTTGAGTCGGTCGTCGAGAATCTTATCGAGTTCTTCGTCACCTTTCTCCGACCCCAAGGTGATGCACCTAGCCTCTTCTTCGGCCTCAAGCCAAAGGGCTTTGCTTGTATCGCTGAAAGGCGTTTGACTATGGCCGTTGCAAAAATCGTAGTAATCGCAAAGCCGATCAGGTTTCTTCAGCTTTAGTAGCCTGTAGAACGCTCTCAGCTTTAGCGTTTCCCGAGCAACAGGGTCCATTTCAGCTGAGACCACGATCTCGAACCGGGTTCCGTTACCCGATGATGCGAACCCTTCGCCTAGCCCTCCAGGGCCTGCAAAGAGATCAACGATCTGGATCGGCTTCGAAAGCTCAGTGTTGCATTCGATAGCTTTATCTCGGCCTAACGGCAAATTCATCTGGGGCTCGGTCATGGACATAGTCAGCAAAGAAGTTAGGTCTCGCATGATGGCCGCTATTCGCGGCAGCAATACATCTCCCGAGATGAAGGTCCGGAAGCTGCTGCATCGGCATGGCTTCAGGTATCGACTGCACTCTCAGGAGCTTCCAGGTCGGCCAGACGTTGTGCTTCCTCGCTACAACGTCTGCATTTTCATTCATGGCTGTTTCTGGCATAGACACCCTGGCTGCAGATATGCCACATCCCCTCGAACTCGCGAAGAATTCTGGCGATTGAAATTCGACCAGAATGTGAAACGAGACCTTAGGAACAAAACCGAGCTGCTCCAGCTGGGGTGGCGTGTCTTCGAGCTTTGGGAGTGTGGTATCCGCGGGCCTGAAGCAGAAATGAACTGGCTTCTGGAAGCCGTGCCGGATTGTAATCAAAAATACGTCTCCTGGCCCGACTTTCCTGTGATGGATACGTAATGCCCTGCCACCGGTCGATGCCTGATAGATGGCCTGCTTGATGCTTAATCCGATCAGCTGTCTGCGCAAAATGGACTGGGCCAATGACGCATTAAGTGGCAAAGTGATGCCACACATTGCAGGTGGCCTGGAAGTTGGATAGTACATGCTCAGCGAACCAGCAGCGCCTATACCTATGGATTGAAAGTAAGGATTGCTTCGATGACAAATCCGCAGATTGAAACCTTCGCCCGTCAGATCCGCGAGAAACTTCCTACGCACGATTCCCCGGAGCAGGCTGCAGGAGCCTTAAAAAAGGATCTCACCAGCATTGGTTTCTCCTTTACCTCCGAAATGGACCAGAATCTTGCGGTAGCACTTGAGCAGGTGATCGCGTCGTTGGAGGATGTTGAGATCTTGCGTCGTAGCTCTTTGATCAAGAAAAGAGATCCTTGGTACAAGGGGCCTGGCTCGAAGGATGTTCACTGGCCGGCTCTGAAGGGATATCTCAAGAACAGCAAGGGTTGGGACGAAAACACCATTGCGTCTATCGATGAGAGCTCGTCAGAAGTTGTATCGCTACTTGCAAATCCAAATAACGAAAGTTTTCGCCATCGTGGACTCGTAGTTGGTTATGTCCAGTCCGGCAAGACAGCGAACATGACCTCCGTGATCGCCAAAGCCGTGGACGCCGGATATAACCTAATCGTGCTGCTGGGCGGAGTAACCAACAAGTTGCGGGCGCAGACCCAACGACGTATAGAACACGACATCGTAAATCGTCACCGACATTTCTGGCAGCTTTACACCACCGAGCAGAACGACGGGGATTACACATATCCTGCGAATGGTTCGTTCACGATGCCTGTTCCCGGACGAGCGCAGTTGGTCGTGATGAAGAAAATCACCTCGAGACTCGAGACCTTCCGTAAGACTATTATCGATGATAAAGGCAAGCCAAAGACCCCCTTGGCAATACTTCGGCAGCTCAAGGTGCTACTAATTGACGATGAGTGCGATCAAGCGTCGGTTAACTCGTCGAATAATGATTACGACATGACGCGGATCAATGCCGAGATCCGCAAGATCCTAAGAGCACTCCCAGCGGTATCTTATGTGGGTTACACGGCAACACCATTTGCCAATGTGTTCATCGATCCGTACCCATTAAATCAGAACGATCTCGACGATCTGTATCCGGAGGATTTCATTACCACTTTGCCTCGCACTGACGGCTATTTTGGTGCGAGGGAGGTGTTCGGGTATGCTCCAGTCGATCCGGATGGCCCTGAGTCTCCAGAAGAGGCCGGCAGAAACATGATTCGACATGTGCCGGACGAAAAGCTCAAACTCCTGCGACCGATCCGCATCAGTGAAAAGGATTCGTTCCACCCTCAGATGACTGAAGAACTGGAAAATGCAGTTCTCTGGTTCCTTCTTAGTTGTGCAATCCGAAGAGCGCGCGGGCAGTATGAACAGCATATGACGATGTTGGTCCATACATCCCCTTACATCATCCAACACGAGCGAATGGCGAAGCTCATTAAGCAATGGATCGAAAGCAACCTGGTTGAACTGACCAGCGATTTTGGTGAGTTCCAGAATAAGATGGAGCAGGTACTCAAGGAGGAGACAGACCAAGTTCCGCTGGAGTACGACGGAATATATTCACTGGCCGACCTTCGCCCACATCTCAAGAGCACTCTCGATGCCCTGGAATTCGCTATCGAAAACGGAGAAAGCTTTGAACGGTTGGATTACACCCTAGAACCCAAGACTTACATCGTGGTGGGGGGGACAGTGCTAGCCCGCGGACTGACGCTTGAAGGTCTTTCAGTTTCATTCTTCCTGCGCACTTCCATGCAATATGACACTCTGCTTCAGATGGGGCGTTGGTTCGGCTATAGAAAGGGTTATGAGGATCTTCCTCGCCTTTGGACGACTGCTGAACTTACGTCAAACTTCCGTGCGCTGGCGCGTATTGAGGAAGAGATCCGCGAAGACATCAGCAACTACCGCAAGCATGGCGTCACTCCCAAGGAGTTCGCCGTCAGGGTTCGTGCCATTCCAGGTATGGCGATTACTGCTGCATCCAAGATGCGGCATACATATCGCAGCAATATCAGCTTCGAGGGCCGACATGTGCAGACCATCCGCTTTGATCATCAGAGTGATACCAAGGTAGCGGGAAATTGGGAAGCTGCCGTTCAGTTCGTTGACGATGTATTTGCCAAGCGCCCATTCGAAACTCAAGGTGGGGGCAAACGTCATCTCGCACGAGAAGTGTCACTCCAAGAGGTCCGTAAATTTCTGGTGGCTTATGATATCTGTGAACACCACATGGATCTGAAGAAAGATCTTCTTCTCGGTTATATCGATCAGGCAGCAGACAGACTGCAGGAATGGAATGTCGGCATCATTACTCCCACTGGCAAGAGAGAGGCTGAAAAACCACTGGGCGTTCTTGGCCAGGTGAATGCTGCCCGTCGCTCTCAGTTGAAAGACAACGAGAGAGGATATGCCGACATCAAAGCGTTGATGTCGAAGAGCGACATTCTTATCGACACCATGGACCCAGAGACAGTGAAAAGTAATGGAAGTTGGGCAGAGATCAAAAATGATCGCCCACAAATCCCTCTCCTCTTGCTATACGTGATCGACGGTAAGTCCGAGGCACAGTCGACATCTCGCAAGGACTTGGACGCCGTTAGTGATTTGATAGGTATTGGTATTGTTTTCCCGGGAACACCGGATCAAGCGGGCGACTATTTCTCGGTGGGGCTGGACGCCCCTGTACCTGAGCAGATTGCATCGGAAGAAGAATTGTTGGCCGAAGCACTGGATGGGGCGGTTGATGAGTAAGAGGGCGATCGAGCGTTGGAAGCGTCTTAAGGAGACCGGCTCGGGTGATGGGGTGATTGAGGTTCCCAGTATTGATTCGGGTATCGCGACAGGCTTCGGCACGGCGCGATACGCGATCGGAGCACAAGGGCAGCCTCGACTTCTGGTGCCTGTCGGTGGGCGATCTGAGGTCCGTGGGCTGACGTCAACTTCAAAGCTCCTCGTGACAACTTCGAACTACAATGTATCCAGCAAGGGTACGTTGTTTATCGACATCATGTGCTTGGACCGAGCTCTTGATATGGTGTTTGCTGAGCTGGCGGAGGAAATTCTTCGAAGGATCAAGGAGGGGTTTTCACCGTTCAAGGCCGTAGCTGCGTCTATCGATGATTTCCGGGAACTCTTGAAAGAGAAGGCTCGTGAAGAAATCCCGGACAACAAAGTTCAGGGGTTGGTTGGCGAACTTGAAGTGATGCGGCGTCTTGTCATTCATAATCGGATTGCAACGGAAACATGGACCGGGCCTTTTGAACTCCGTCATGATTTTCGCAGAGGTATCCATGCTCTCGAGGTGAAGACCTCTGGGCGATCCGATACAACTCGAGTATCCATTCATGGCATCGACCAGTTGGCTCCGCCAATCGGAGGGACACTTCACCTTGCCCATGTTCGTCTGGAGCAAGTCAAAAATGGCCAACTTTCAGTAGGCTCGGTCTTTGATGGTCTGCTGAGATCCGGGGCTGATAGAGGAACGCTCGAAAAGGGGTTGGAGGCACTGGGATGCTCGGATCCTCATGGAGAGGAATGGAATCGCCTATCCTTTGATCTGGAAGGACTGAAGGTCTACAGAGTTTCCGAAGGATTTCCGCGAATCACTGGTTCCAGTTTCGCTGGAGGATTCCTGCCAGAGGGCATCTCGGCTTTGGAATATCAGATCGATCTGAGCCATGCGAAGACCTTTGAACTTTCGACCAATGATTTCGAAATTGCCTTTGAAAGGATTGCTGGATGACGCGACTACTGGAGCTTTTTAGCGAACCCTTTGCCAAGACAGGAAACATCGCAGCAGACGGCTTCAGGCGGCTGCTCGGTTGTCCTGCTCAGGATCTTCTGCAGACAATGCTCCGTGAGTCTATTCAGAACAGTATCGATGCTGCCCTGCCGGGGTTCGGTCCGTCGTTGTCGATTAGATTTCGTACGCTGACATCTCAACAGTGCACAGCATTGAGGGAGGTTGTATTGGCAGACCTTCCCCAGGGTGATCACACCCGGAATGAGATAGCAACCTCAATTGGGACGGTCGGCCTCAAAGTGCTGGAAATCTGTGACTTCCGTTCCATCGGGCTCAGTGGACCGACGTCGGGAGACGTCGCTTCAGATGGACGCGAAGCGCTCAATTTCGTAAATTTTCTGCGTAACGTCGGCGTTGCTCGTGACACATATCACGGAGGAGGCACCTACGGTTACGGGAAGACATCTCTATATGCAATGAGTGCGTGTTCGACGATTCTCGTAGATAGCCAGACCACTTGCGAAGGTAAACCTGTACGCAGATTTATGGGTTGTCACTTGGGTTCGGCGTTCGATGCTGATACGGCCGATAACAAGCGCAGAAGATTTACGGGGAGGCACTGGTGGGGGATCAGCGATGGCGACGGCGGCATCGATCCCCTGACCGGATCCCATGCTGCCGAACTGGCGGCGTCGTTAGGGATGCCTGAACGAGATCTGAACAATACGGGTACTTCAATCCTTATCCTTGATCCTTACATTGAGGAGGGAGAAGACGTCAGGTCGATAAATCACTATATACAAGAAACGATTCTCTGGAACTTCTGGCCACGACTCACGGCATCAACCCCTGAAGACAAAAAGCTCACCATTCGGGTAGAAATCGAGGAGCATGAAGTCGCGTTGCCGGTGCCGGACGACTTCCCTCCGTTTGATCTGTTCGCGTCTGCCATGAAAGCTTATCGAGATAATGCTGATGATGTGCAAATTATTAGGAGTGAGCGCCCTAAAAAGGATTTGGGCAAACTGATCATCAAGAGGGGGCTTTGCGCCGATCGCTTGGGCTCCGCTCTGGATGACAATTCCGGGATACCTGAACAGACCTGTCATATCGCCTTGATGCGACCTGTGGAGCTGGTCGTGAAGTATATCGAGGGTACTCCTTTTGCCGATACACGCTTTGAGTGGGCTGGTGTATTCATATGTTCGGATGAGGATGAGGTGGAATCCGCGTTTGCAATGTCCGAGCCTCCTGCTCACGACGATTGGATTCCTGACAATCTTCCCGATCGTAACGCGAAGACATTCGTTCGGGGGGCTCTCAAGCGAATCGAACAAGCCGCCAGTACTTTCGCAGCACCAGTCATGTCAGTCGCAAGCAGTAGCAAGGAGCGTGGTCCTTCGCTTGCTGGTACTGCTAGCCGTCTGGGACGGCTACTTGATTCAGTTTCGGGAAAAGGTCCGGGCAGATCTAAGCCGGTCCCGCGCTCACCGCATGTAAAGCACGAGCTCGCCATATCGCCAACTCGGTTTATACGTCTTGAAATTGACGATAAGAATCGACGTTGCGCCATTTTTGAAGCGGACTTGCAGAACGATGGGGCGAATGCAATGCTTGAAATATCGGCTGAATCTCATCTGGTTGCAGACGGTGTCGTTGCTGACGGTGAAGATTTGCCAGCTGGCTTTGAAACCCGGGTGATCGGGATGTCGTTTGATGGCGTTGACGAAGTTACCCTTGGGCCAACCATCAAGGTAGGTACTGAAAGCGGCACCATCAGTATCTCGGTTCTGAGCCCACCAGAAGCAGCCATAGGTGTCCGACTTCGCTTTCTGAACGAGGGTAGAGCATGAGCCGCATAGCCCTCCCATTCCTGACCTTTCCGAATGAACTGGTCAACTTCAGCGGATGGATGATCGGGCCTCCGGGTGAACCTTTATCCCCGGCTTCCGATATTCTGGAGAACTGGGATTATGAACAAGACATTCAAGTCAATGTTCATGTCGATGTAGATTTCATAGAAGCAGCAGATCGATTGGGAATAGATGCTGCTGATCTGAAACTGGCGGTAGTGCTCGTGGCTGGCACTGGCACCGGCAGCTTGCCTCGGCGAGTAGATCGCCTGGTGACTGCAGTAATAGATATCGACGAACCCGCGGTAACGCTCGAGGCAACCATTCCTGGACGAACCCTTTCAGGGCAGCTTCAGCTCAGCCTCAGGATCGTTCTTGAAGCACCCGTTGATTCTGGGGGGCCATTGTCTGCTAAGCAGCGGGGCGCGCGCCTCTGGCAGTATCACAAACATATTCTTATCGAAGATGGTGGTGATTCCAGGTTCCCTATTGAGCTTGCCAGCTTTTCCGAGAGTTTCAAGGCTAGGCCAGAGCAATATGCTCCTTGGCTCGTAGACTGGAGCCCGACAACGCTGGATGCGGACTTCAGCGGTAACGTAAGGCTTTATGTCAATTCTGATATCGAACGTGTGTGCGCAAGGTTCGTCGAAGGTGATGCTCTTACGCTCCAGGCAATGGTCGCTGATGTGATGACGCAGCTCATCGAAGCCTCGCTAGACGTTGAGAATGAAGCCGAACTCGATCGATATGAGGAAGGTTCGATAGGTTATCAAGCGAGAGCGTGGATAGAGATGTCATTTCCTGGACAAAGTCTCGAGAACATCCGACAAATGCGGACCTATGCGCCAGGAAAGTTTAAGGCCTTGATTCTTGCTACAGCCGACTTTGGAGAGGGTGACTGATGCGTGTTCCACTTCTTCCGCGCCTGAAAGCTCACGGTGTTGCCACAATCCTTGAGAAACTCAAGAGTGAGACCCCGTCTCCCAAAGACAGCATCGACCGTATCAGAGAATACTCGGCCTTGAAGACCAGCGCCTCAAGTGGTGGGACCAGAGCTGATAGCGTGGCCGTTAACATTACTGCCGAACTGCGGAGGATTGCTCAAATAGCGGGTTTCCCCACTTCCAATACCCAAGCGGCCAGAGCGCAGTTCGACCAAGACGCAGCCATTTACCTTGGCCAGTTAGAGGATTTGCGGACAGGCGAAGCATTGCGTGATGACGTATGGGCGTTCATGACAACGGTATTGGCCCCTGACATAGTCGTATGGCGTTTCACCGATAAGAATCGCGAGCGAGCAGCACGGTTTGCGGGAGGTGTCCGCAACTCGTTTCAACGGCTCTGGGTACGAGGTACGATTCTGGACAGAGGCGAGGGGCACGCGCAGCGCTGGGAGTTATTAAAGCAATTGACCGAGGATGCAATGGTTCAGATTTTTGAGCGTGCATCTATAGGTGGGAACCCTTCCTTGGCCATCGCAATAGCTGAAGGCTGGCTAAGCACGGCAGTTAAGGTCGGTCGAGGCCCAATGGAGGACGTCATGCGTTCTGCCACCAAGATTCTTCGAGTGAAGAACCAGATCATTGATCTGGGGTATCTAACTTCCGAGGAGCTAGAGCACGTAGTCTTAAATACGTTCGATACTGCGGTGCGCGCATTTATTAAAACTGTTGAGCCTGAGCTTGCGACCTGAAAGCCAGGGTGTTGACGCTGATTGAAAACCAACCAGTCTGCCGATTGAAATTTTACCCAAGGCGGAGTGCTGATTTTTTTATCCTCCGTTTTCCTAGTCTCCTCTCCTGCGCTACATGATGCTCGACCATCGCGAGTGGTCGAGCGTCCGACGTTGAGTGTTCTGGATTGGCCTCAGATGTCGCTAAGCATGCTGCATTAGCAGGATGAGCCCTGGATTCGGTTGCGGGATATGCCTTGTGTGTTGACCGATGGTCCGTTCAATCGGCGTGAGTCCTGGGTGGCGGAAGGCTTCCCGGATGTTGCGCGGGTTCTGATTGTTCGTCGCGGCATAAAAAATCCGCCGTTGAGGTTCAGGAAGCGGATTTTGTTATGTGGCATCTTCACGGCCTGACCTGCTGCGTTCACCGGTTTTGGGGCCGCTTCGCGACCCAACGGGGGCAAGCTCCCTCGCCACAGGGATGGTGCCTGGCTTGGTGACTGTTGTGTGTTTGAAAATCGCGGGCAAGCCCGCTCCCACAGGTTTGGTGTGTTGCCATCGATTTGCGCTGTGCCAAAAACAGTCAGTGCAACCCGCCCCGCCTCCCGCTATTAATACCCTTCCCTACTCAAGGACCCGAGCCCACCATGAAATTCGACCTCGCCTACTGCCTCAGCCTCGACGACAAGCTGTCGATCTATGACGTGCGCGATTTGAATTTCGACGAGACGATGGAGTTCGATTCCGCCAAGGAGCATTTCCAGTGCCCCAACGATGCGTGCCGTTCGGCGTTTGATGCGGCCAACGTGTTGGGGACGTTCAACGCCAAGAACGTGAATTACGTGCGCACGCCGCACTTCAAGAACATTCCCAGCACACGGCATGTCGAGGGTTGTCCTTATGTCAGTCTGAAGACGCCGGCGTCGGGCCTGGAGGTGGACGGTGCGGAATCGGATGACGGTCGGGAGGAGCATTTTCCGTCGGAGTTGTTGCTGACTCGACGTGAGTATGTGCGCCAGCCGTCCAGCCCGACGGTGGCGGCGGATGTTGTGCGCGATGAGCCGCGAGTGCCTTCAGCGGCCAGTAACGTCGAGCATCCGAGCCGGGAGTCGGCGCCGGACAAGACCAGTGTCTTCGCCCATCCGGTGGAGTGTTTTGTGTCGAACTTCGAGGACAAGGAGCTGCTCAAGCGCATGCCGCTGAAGATTGGCGAGCACTCGGCGCCTTATGGGTCGTTCTTCAAGAAGATCGAATATCTGCAGGACAACAAGGGGCTGATCTACTGGGGCAAGATCAAGGAGATCAAGGATTACACGCAGAGTTTTCGCATCGATTTCGAACAGAAGGTCTGGTTCAAGCAACCGGACGAGGCGAAGAAGAAGCCTTACTCGGTCAATGTTTACCTGAGCAAGAAGCTGATCGACAACTACCGCAAGCGCAAAGCGTTTCTGGAAGAGATCAAGCACGCCGTCGACAGTGAAGCGGAGTTGTATTGCTTCTTTTATGGGGTGACGCCGGAGTTGAAGCAGGTGCCGAGCAAGAAAAACCCCGAACAGACGTTCGGGGTGTTCAGCGCAAATATTGAGAACCTGGATCACTTTATTGTCCGTGAAGCGCCGGGGCTGGCGGATAAATAACTCAGCGTCAGGGCAACTTCAATGCAACGTGGCCGGGGTGTTGTTTGATCAGGTTGTACGGCAGGACGCTCCACTCCACGTTTCGGCACATGGCTTGGTTGTGAGCAAAGGAAGGCAGCAACTTGATGCCTTGGTCGGTGAAGTACCAGGAGGGGAATTTCCACGACTGTTCTTCACCGTAGACGCAGCCATCATTGCGGTCAGTCGTGGTGGTGACTTCCTCGGGATAGAGCGTACGCAATTGACCTACCAGCCACGGTGCCAGTTCTTTGGTGCGGTATTCGAAATAGGCGCGATAAGCATCATAGGACGCCTTATCGTCGAGTTCGCTTAGTTCGTAATGCTTCGGCTCGCCCTGTCCTATCCAAAGCACATCTTCCAGCATCAAGGGCTTGCCGGTCTTGACGTCGAGATTGAACGGCATATCCCTCTCATCCGAATAAGATCCGCCACAGTTGTCCTCGGCCATGATGTTTACGCTGATCACCGAGGGTGACATCCACAACGGATCGGCCGTTTGGCTGTAGACGTACATGCCGGGCTGGGTGAGGCAGTCGTGAAAGCTGACGACTTGCTGCCACAAACGCGCCATCAACTGCTGATTGATGCGTTGCCGCTCTTCGGCGCTGTAACCCGAAACCACTTCAAACAGCGACATCCCGGATTGCGGCTCGCTCCACCATTGCAGCGTGTAGCCCATGAAGGTTTCGGTTTTGCCTTGTTTGAGTTTCATACCTTGCAGGCGCAGGTATTCATAAGGCGCCACGTCATGGAGCGTAGCGAGATAAGGCAAAGTACCCACTGGAACCGGTGGTAGTTTGGCTTGCAGCAGTTCTATCTTCAGGACTTTGCCTTGGGGGCTGGTCCATCCCCCGGACAAGCCGTTGGGCGTGGGCTGAAGACGAATGTTCGGGCGCGGTTCACCCTCGCGATCGCGGTCGTTGCCCTCATCAATTCTCAGCGCCTCACCGACCTTTTCGCCACTGAGTATTAAGTCCTTGCGGTACTTCTGGTAGAAGTAGCGCCCGCTCACGTCCTTGGCGTTATAGGTGTTCAGCTCCAACACGATCGGCAAATTGCCTAACGTTCCGGTGTAAACCTGTTTGCCACTGTCGGCCCCCAGCGCAGTAGAAACCGTTGAGCACACCAGCACGACAACGCCGGTCAAACGCCACAATCCTTTGAACATCAAATCATCCTTGGGTAAATGGCCATATGTAGCCTAGGGCAGTTGCAGTGTTACACCGCCGGGGTGCTGTTTGACGAGACTGTAAGGCAGAACGCTCCAGCCTATGTTTCGGCACACGGCAGCCACGTGAGGGAAGGAAGGCTCTAACCGGATGCCGTTTTCGGTGAAGTACCAGTCCGGAAATTGCCAAGGGTCATCTTCGTTGTAGCCGCAGTCGTTCTCCCCCTCTTGCGTTGTCGTCATTTCCTTGGGATAGAGCTTAAGCAGTTGCGCCACCAGCCAAGGCGCCAACTCCTTGGAGCGGTAGTCGAAATAGGCATCGGAAGACTCGGATGAAGGCTCATCGTAGTCGTAGGATTGCTCGAAATGCAGTGGCTTGCCCTGCCCCACCCACAGCACGTCATCAAGCGTCAGGGCGTTTCCGGTGCGGGTATCAAGATTGAGCGCTTCGTTGTACTGATTCGGGTAAGCACCACCGCAGTAGTACTCGAATGAGAGCGTCGTGCTCATCACGGAAGGCGTCATCCACGACGGCTGCATGGTCTGATTGTAATAGCTCGCACGGCCATCGACGTAGCATCCGAAATGCCCCTCCACGCCCTGCCACAACCGCGCCATCAACTGCTGATTGATGCGCTGACGCGCCTCAGCGGTGTAACCCGAAACCACTTCAAACCCTTCTGTTTTAGTCTGTGGCTCGCTCCACCATTGCAGCGTGTAACCCATAAACGTTTCGGTCCGCCCTTGTTTGAGTTTCAGACCTTGCAGACGCAGGTATTCGTACGGAGCCTTGTCATGGAGTCTGACGAGATAGGGCAATGCATCGGCGGGATACGGCGGGAGTTTGGCTGGCTGCAGCTCGACCTTGAGGCTTTTGCCTTGTGAGCTGATCCATTCGCCAGACCAACCGTCCAGCTTGGGCTGCAAGCGAAATTGCGGGAGAAGCTTGCGCTTTTCGACCGGCGGGTTGCCCTCATCGAGTATCAGGGTTTCGCCTTCTTTTTTGCCGGTGAGCACTAGATCGCCGCGGTACTTTTGGTAGAAGTAGCGGCCCTCACTGCCGTTGGCGCCCACCTCCAGCACAATCGGGGTTTTGCCCACGGTTCCGGTGTAGACCCGAGCCCCGCTTTCAGCCCACAGCGCGGTAGAAAATGTTGTGCACACCAGCACGACAACGCCGGTCAGACGAAACAGTCCTTTGAACATCACATCATCCTTGAATGAAACGAGCGCCTGATCGCGGTAAAGAGCCGCGGATTATGGCGAAGCATCCTCCGAGAATCGATGAAAAGCTACGGCGCCAGCACTCAACTCAGGCACAGGCTGATCATCACCAGCATCAACAAACCGATATACACCCGCGCATGGGTTCGATCCGGTATCCGCCCGATCCACGGCGTGGCCAGCCGAATCCCCACCAGCGCCCCAACCGTCAGCACCGCAAACGCCAGCACGTCCACATAGCCGATAAACCACGACCCCAAGTCAAACTCGCTGAAGCCAGCCATGGCCATATAGGTCAGCGTCCCAGCTACCGCAACCGGCAGACTCAACGGATTGGCCATCGACGTAGCCCGAGACATGCTCAGCCCACATCGCCGCAACAACGGCACGGTCATGACGCTGCCGCCCACGCCGAGAAACGTGGCGATGGTGCCGATGCCTACACCGCCGCCCGACACTTCTGCCCTGCCCAATTGCCGTGGGATTACAGCGTCGGACTGTGTGAGAAAACCGCGTCGGAACAGGCAGTCCAGAATCGTCACGCCGAGGTAGGCGATGAAGGCATAGCGAATCAACTCGCCACTCGTCCACATCGCTGCAATAGCTCCGACGATAGCGCCCAGGCCGATGAACCCGCCTAACGGCCACACGTAATGGCGAATGAGATTACCGGCGCGGTGATGTTTTGCGGTGGCTATCAGGGCGTTGACGATCATCACGCAGGTCGAGGTGGCCACGGCGATGTGCATCGCCGATTGGCTGATGGGATCGTCGGCGCCGTGGCTGGCCGTGAGCATGCGGTACAGCAAGGGCACGACGACGAATCCGCCGCCGAAGCCGAACAGCACGGCAGTGACGCCGGTCATGCAGCCGAAAAGTGCCAGCAAGAGGTAGAAGAACATTGCGCGTCGTCCGTTGGTTGAGAGTGGCCGACGATAGAGCGATGGGGCTTGGCCTGCTTCAGCAAGTCAGCCAATAATGTTTGCGTTCACGCCAACCGCTGGATGCCGCTCGATGCGCAATGTTTCGATTGATCTGCTGGACGACACGCCACGGCCGGTGGTGGCTATCGGCACGGATTACCCCGACGGTCGTCTGTTGCCGCGCCATACCCATCGGCGGGCGCAGTTGTTGTACGGCGCCACCGGGGTGATGCAGGTGAGTACGCACGACGGCAATTGGGTGGTGCCGCCGCAGCGGGCGGTGTGGATTCCGCCGGGGGTGGCGCACGAGGTGTTGATGCTGGGGGTGAGTACTCGCAGCTTGTACATCGAACCGGGGGCGGTTGATTTGGGCAATCGCTGCCAGGTGCTCAGTGTTTCGCCGTTGATGCGGCATTTGCTGATGGAGGCGGTGGAGGTTGCGCAGGAGTACGACGAGGCCGGGCGCGACGGTGCGCTGATCGACTTGCTGCTGCATGAACTGGCCCGTAGCGCTCATTTGCCGTTGCACATTCCGTTGCCTATGGATTCGCGGCTGCTTGGGTTGTGTCAGATGTTTCTCCAGCATCCGAACGCTCATCAAGCGCCGCAGCAATGGGCTGATCAGTTGCATATCAGTTTGCGTACTTTCAATCGTTTGTTCCGCCAACAGACTGGCCTGAGTTTCAGCCAATGGCGGCAGCGGGCCTGTGTGGTGCTGGCTTTGGCGCGGCTGGCGGTGGGCACGCCGGTGACGCGGATTGCGCTGGATTTTGGCTATGACAGCCCGGCGGCGTTCTCGACCATGTTTCGTCGGGTGCTGGGGCAGGCACCGTCCGTTTGGTTGGAGGGGGTGAAATAGAGAGGGCACAGTCGCCAATGTCAGCCGGTCAAGCGCAATTCATGTGGGAGCGGGCTTGCTCGCGAAGACGGCGGCACAGTCAACATTGATGTTGCCTGATACACCGCTTTCGCGAGCAAGCCCGCTCCCACAGGTTCTGCGTTTGGCACTTCATTTTCTTTACTTATCGGTCTTAGCCACTCCCTTGTTCTGACAGCAACTCAAAGCTCTGCTCCTTCACATCCTGGGAATCCAGACCGATTTGCACCCGGAACTCGCCCGGCTCGGCGACGTGTTCCAACTGGGCGTTGAAGAACTTCAAGTCGTTCTCGTTAATGCTGAAATGGACCGCTTTCTCCTCTCCGGCCTTGAGCATGATTTTTTGAAAGTTCTTCAGTTCTTTGACCGGGCGGCTGACGGAACCAACGACATCGCGGATATACAGCTGAACCACCGTTTCGCCGTCGCGCTGGCCGGTATTTTTCACTATCACGCTAGCGACGAGGTTGTCGGTCTTGCTCAGTGTGGTCGAAGACAGGGCCATGTCGGTCAGGCTGAAATCGGTATAACTCAGCCCATAGCCGAAGGGATAAAGCGGACCGTGGGATTGATCGAAATATTGCGACGTGTAGTTGCGAAGCGCACCCGCTATGTAGGGGCGACCGGTGTTCAAGTGACTGTAGTAATTGGGGATCTGCCCCACCGAGCGTGGAAAGGTGATGGGTAACTTACCGGACGGGTTGTAGTCCCCGAACAACACATCGGCAACGGCGTTGCCTCCTTCGGAGCCGCTGTACCAGGTTTCCAGAATCGCATCGGCCTGTTTCTGCTCCTTGCCAATGGAAAGTGGCCGGCCATTCATCAATACCAGTACCAACGGCTTGCCGGTGGCTTTCAGGGCAGTGATCAATTCACTCTGGCGCCCAGGCAGATCGAGACTGGTTCGACTGGCCGCTTCATGAGACATACTGCGGGGCTCGCCCACCACCGCAATCACGACATCGGCTTGCTGTGCAGCCTTGACCGCTTCGTCAATCATTTCTGCAGCCGGACGAGGGTCGTTCGCGATTTCGGACACGCCCTGGTACTCCAGGTATTTAACAACTTCCTGATCCTCCTCGAGATTGGCGCCCCGGGCATAGATCAGCGAGCCCTGGGTCATCGCGCTTTTCAGGCCGTCGTAGATCGTTACCGATTGCGCGGGCACGCCGCTTGCGGACCAACTGCCCATGATGTCGACGGTACTTTTTGCCAACGGACCTATGAGCGCAATCACGCCCTCTTTTTTGAGCGGCAAGAGCCCGTTTTCATTCTTCAGCAGCACCAATGTCTTGCGTGCCACCTCACGGGCCTGGGCTCTGTGCAGACGGTATTCGGCATTGTTGTCAGCGGGGTCTTCACTGGCAACGCCGATGCGCCGGTAAGGGTCTTCGAACAGGCCCATGTCGTACTTGGCCCCCAGCACTTCCCGTACCGCGTTATCGATATTGCTTTGGGAAACAGCGCCAGACTCAAGCAGCCCGGGTAGCTCCGGACCATAGGAGAAGTCGTTCATGCTCATATCAACGCCGGCCTTGATCGCGAGCCTGGCCGCTTCGCGGTGATTCTTCGCAACACCATGCTGAACCAGATCGTTGATCCCGTTATGGTCGCTGATGACCAGTCCCTTGAAGCCCCATGCTTTGCGCAGCAGGTCTTGCATCAACCAGGCATTGGAAGCGGCTGGTACGCCATTTATCGAGTTGAGCGCCACCATCATCGCCCCCGCGCCACCCTCAATCGCCGAACGATAAGGTGGCAGGTAATCCTGGTGCATTCTGGCCAGGCCCATGTCGACGCTGTTGTAGTCGCGTCCACCCTCGACAGCCCCATACAACGCGAAGTGTTTGGCGCTGGCCATGATGCTGTCGGGTGCATTCGGGCTTGTGCCCTGGTAGGCCTGAACCATCGCTTTGGCAATGCGCGAAACCAGGTAGGTGTCTTCACCAAAGCCTTCGGAAGTGCGTCCCCAGCGAGGATCCCGGGCGATATCTATCATCGGGGCGAAGGTCATATCGATACCGTCCGCACTGGCTTCTTTTGCCGCTATCCGACCGCTTAACTCGATAGCGCCAATATCCCAGCTGGAGGCCAACGCCAGGCCAATGGGGAAAATGGTTCGATGGCCGTGTATCACGTCCCAGCCGAAAAACATCGGTATTTTCAGGCGGCTTTGTTGAGCCGCGTCCTGCATGGGTCGGTTTACGTAGCGGCTCACAGAGCCGTAGGTACCACCGATTCGCCCGGCGGCGATCTCTTCGCGTATCTTTTCGGGCGTCATCTTTTCATCAATAGCGATCAGCCGCAGTTGGCCGATTTTTTCCTCCAGAGTCATCTGATTTATCAGGTTGCTGACAAAGGCCTCTTTGCTCAACGATGCCATATCAGCCACGACGGGCAGACTTGTAAAACCAATCAGGGCACATAGCAGACGTAGTCTTTTCATGATTCCCTTCCCTGCATAACGCTGTGACGCACTGCGTCATAAACGCCACCTTTCCCTGTATTGAAAATCAGAAAGCTGACGTTCAATCATTGCTGCTGACGAGAGTTGAAAGCCTTGAGCTTTCAGGGTCCCGCATAGAAACAGCGTAGTCGCTCCCAGGCTCCTGCCTGAGTGAAAGGTGTAATCGATCAAAAAATGAGTTTGATCCGGGATCAAAACAACTGTACAAAAACACAGTACATTTTGAATCAGCACTCTCGAGCCCGGAGAACACCATGGCCACTCTTGCGATGAAAATCACCCTGGAACGTATCGCCCTCTTCCAGTTCACCCCCGCCCACTGCGCCCAGGCCCGAGCGATGCTGGGCTGGAGTGTTGAAGAGCTATCCGAGGAATCCGGGGTTTCGGTTGACGCCATTCAGCGTTTCGAGGCTGAACGCGATGTGCTGGACGTCACCCGGCTGGCGTTGGCGTATCGGTTTGAGTCGCAAGGTCTGGTGTTCTTCCCGGGATTTGCACCGGGTAGAGGGATGAACGTGAGAGGGTCGACACCGGATCCGGTGGGGCGGGCGGATTATGCGATGGTTGAGTGAGTGAAGTTATCGATTGAAGGGTTTGCGCAGGATCACGCAAAAGGAATCATCCTGAGCATGACATACCGGACCAGTGACACCGCAAACTCACTGGTCCGGTTACATCCCTTTATTGCTGTTTAAATGCCGGATCCTGGCGTTCTAACGAAGCCTGTTCATAGCTGTAAGCCAGCGCCAGCAGTTTAGGTTCACTCCAGCGCGGGCCGTAAAAGAACACGGAGGTGGGCAGGTCGCCATTCATGCCCGACGGGAGTGTGATCGCTGGGTAGCCAGCTGCTGCGGCACTGAATTGCGAGTAGCCGTCGGCATCGGCGACCAAGGCGTCCAGATTGTGCTCGGTCAGTTGCTCATCGATGGCGCCCTTGAAGTCGGCCGTGAACGCCGCGAACAATTCAGTCGCCTGTGCGTGGGTCATGTCCAGTTCATTGATTTCTTTGAGCATCTGCTGACCGTAACCTTCGGGGCCAGGATTGAGTTCGTTGAAATCAATCAACGCTTGAAGCGTCTGGATCGGCAGCCCGGAGCGGCTGGCCAGGTACTCGGGCAGTTCATGTTTCATGCCTGCCATGAGCGCGTTGAAGTAACCGTCAATGTTCGGCAGCCGAACTTTTAATGGCACCAAAGTAGCGCCTTGCTCTTCCAGCGTGGCCAAGGCCATCAGGAACTGAAAATCGGGACGAAGCACGGTGCCATTCGGCCCCGTGTACTCGACCGGATAACCGATTCGTTTACCCTTCAATGCGTCCGTGGCGAGCAATGCGGTGTAATCGATACCCACCGGGGCGTCGCCGGTTGCGGCGTCCGAGGCATCGACACCTTGCAGGGCGTTGAACATGAGCGCAGCGTCACGAACGGTGCGCGTCATGGTGCCGGGAGTATCTTGCAGGCGCGTGATCGGAATGATGCCGGAACGGCTGAACAGCCCCAGCGTCGGCTTGACACCCACCACGCCGTTGGCCGAAGCCGGGCAGGTGATCGAGCCATTGGTTTCGGTGGCAATGGCCAGCGGTGCGAACCCGGCGGCTACGCCTGCAGCCGAACCGGAACTGGAACCACATATTTCGCCGCCCAGTACGTGGGGATTTTTCCCTTGGCCGCCTCGGCCACTCCAGCCATGGGGCAAGCCCATTTGCCGAACGTAAGCCCATTCGCTCATGTTGGTTTTGCCGAGAATGACCGCGCCGGCATCACGAAGACGCTTGACGACAAACGCATCGTTTGCCGCTGGTTGGCCGATCATGGCCAATGAACCCGCGCTCGTTTGCATCGTGTCTGCGGTATCGACGTTGTCTTTAAGCAGAACCGGAATCCCGTGAAGCGGACCGCGAACTTTTCCATCCTCACGCTCTTTGTCCAAGGCCGTCGCAATCTCGATGGCCTGGGGATTGAGTTCCATGATCGCGTTGATCGCCGGCCCTTGCTTATCCAGTGCCTCGATACGCGCCTGCAAGTGCTTCACCAGGGCTACAGAGGTGAGTTCGTTACGCTCCATCTGTGCAGTGAGTTCACTGACACTCGCGTATTCGAGCGCGTTGACCGCGGTTGATGTTGCAGCGATGTCATCCGCATAAGCGATACCCGTGACCGAAATCAGAATGGCCTGGGCCAGCACCGTCATGCGTTTTTTGAAACAGTCTTTCATGTAAAGCGTCCTTGTTATGGCTAATCACGAGTGAGTCATTTCACTCGCCGCACAGCCTACCGAAGCCGCAGGAAACGGCTGTCAGCAACAAGGAACAGGGGCCGTACGAAAGTTCATCCAGACTTGTAGCCGCTATAAGCCACGCGCCCTTTTTCCTTCATCGTACTTTCCAGATCCAGCCACCAGGTGCGCCCACGCTGCGGATCCATCACATTGAACGCCTCGCCCATCTGCGGCGTGGTAATCGATACGCTCCGCTCCCAGGCCAACGCCAAAATACGGTCGAAAGGTTCGTACCAGGCGTGCATCGACAGGTCGAAGGTGCCGTTGTGGATTGGCAGCAACCAGCGTCCTTTAAGGTCTATGTGCGCTTGCAAGGTTTGCTCGGGCTGCATATGAACGTGCGGCCACTCGGCGTTGTAGGCGCCGGTTTCCATGAGCGTGAGGTCGAACGGGCCGTACTGTTCGCCGATGCGTTTGAAGCCGTCGAAGTAGCCGCTGTCACCACTAAAGAAGATCCGCGTGTCGCCATCGATCATCACCCACGACGCCCAAAGGGTGCTGTTGCCGTCGAGCAGGCCACGACCGGAAAAGTGTTGCGAAGGTGTAGCGACGAATTGAAGGCCATCGACCTCGGTGCTCTGCCACCAATCCAGTTGGCGCACTTTGCTGGCCTCGATACCCCATTTGATCAGAGTGTCGCCCACACCCAACGGTGTGAGGAAGTACCGGGTCTTGCCCGCCAGTTTGAGGACGGCCTGATAATCGAGGTGGTCATAGTGATCGTGGGACAGGATCACCGCTTCAATCGGCGGCAGGTCTTCTAGGCTGATCGGCGGCTGATGGAAACGCTTCGGGCCGGCCCATTGCACCGGAGAGGCACGCTCGGCGAAGACCGGGTCGGTGATCCAGAACTTGTCTCGCAGTTTCAGCAGCACGGTGGAATGACCAAGGCGATAGACGCTGTGGTTAGGCACGGCGATCAACGCAGCCTGGGTCAGGATTTGCACCGGGACGGGAGCGGACGGACGGGTGTCGCGCGGTTTGTGGAAGATGAAGTTCCACAGGATGCGCAAGGTTTTGCGAAAGCCTTCGCGCGGCACCGGCACATGGTTTCGGTACTGCCCTTGAGCCTGTCGTGAAGCTTCAGGCGTTGAGGCGTTATCCGCTGGAGAAGTTGAAGTGGCCATGACTGAATGACTCCAGAAAAACCGCACGATTGACGATTTTCCGTTTGGGACGATAAATGGCCAAGGCACGCACGCATCAGCCGGAGATTCTATTTTTCGCTGCGCAGGATTAACGAAACATTACACTGCACAGTGTAGTTTCAAGGTTGCATCAAAGCTGATCACAAGTAAACTACCAAGTGTAATTCCCCACATCTTCCTGCCTAAGCGTATTTATGACAGCTCCACAGCGCCTCACTGACCGAAAACGCGAAGCCATCATCCAGGCGGCGATTGCCGAATTCCGTGCCAACGGTTTCGACATCACCAGCATGGACAAGATCGCCGCCACCGCTGGCGTGTCGAAGCGCACCGTGTACAACCACTTCCCGAGCAAGGAAGAGTTGTTCGCCGAAATCCTTAATCAATTATGGGCGCGGGTAACGGCTGAACAGGAAGCGGCCTACCGCCCTGACCTGCCCCTGCGCGATCAGTTGCGCCTGATGTTGCAGGCAAAATTGCAGATGCTGGCCGATGACAATTTTCTCGACCTGGCGCGGGTGGCGATTGCCGCCACCATCCATTCTCCCGAGCGTGCGCAAAACATGGTCGCCCGAATGAGTGAACGCGAAGAAGGCCTGACCGTGTGGATTCGCGCTGCCCAGGCCGATGGCCTATTGAAACCGGTCGCACCCGACTTCGCCGCGCAACAGGTCCAGGGATTGCTCAAGTCTTTTGCGTTCTGGCCGCAGATATCCATGGGCCAGCCAGGCTTGTCGCCCGAGATGCAGCACACCGTTGTGGAGTCGGCGCTAGATATGTTCCTGGCCTGTTATGAGCTCTGAGTCGAGCCTGCAAAAAATGACAATGTCCGCGGCTTTATCGCTGATTGATCGCTCTGATTAGAAACATCGAAATGTGTTTCAGAATGAAACTGGCGCCGGGGCTATAGTGAGCCTCAGTCCCAGCGGCCATGCAGAGAGCACTATGAGCACCCCGACCCACGAAATCGAAACCACCGGCCCCGTCGATCACCTGCGCTTTCATCGTCCTCACGCTCATCTGGCACCTACTTTCGGTACCGACCGTTTTGCCCTGCGCGCCGAGGCCTTTGCGCGGTTCTTCGGCACGCCGACGTTTCTTGGCGCCCAGACCCTGATCGTGGTGGTCTGGATTTGCCTGAACTTGTTTGGTGTGACCGATTTCGATGTGTACCCGTTCATCCTGCTCAACCTGGCGTTCAGCCTGCAAGCGGCCTATGCCGCGCCGCTGATTCTGCTGGCCCAGACGCGTCAAGCGGCGCGGGACAAAGCCCAGTCAGACGCCGATGCGCGACATCGTGAAGCCTTGGCCGTGGCCAACAGCGATCGTCAGGCCCAGGCCGCGCGACACACCGCGCAACTGTTGGAGCTGCTGGAGCAAAACACCCGGCTTACCGAAATCACCAAGACCCTGACCGAGCGTATCGAAAGCCTGACGTCGGAAATGCATCAACACTTCGTAGGCAAAGAGCCGCCGAAGGCGTGATCCGACTCAAGGCAACTTCAGCGCCAGCCCCAATTCATCGAACAACGTCACCACCGAGCGCAATGCGCGGCAGTCTGGGCGAGTGAGCAACCACAGTGCGGTGTCGTAACCGTGCAAGGGCTCGGTCAACGGTTGCAGTCCATCACCGATGAGGAAGTCCGGCAATGCCGCGACACCCAGCCCGGCCCGCACCAACTCGGTCACCGACAACATGCTGTTGCAGCGATAGCTCGGTGTCACGCCAGGCAATTGTTGACGTCGCCAGGCGACGGTGGGGTGATCGGGCAGGAAGTCGTCCGGAGCGATCCAGGTCAATGCAGCCAGATCGTGGGAATCAACCGATTGCACATAGGCCGCGCTGGCACAGACCCGGTAGGAAATATCCGCCAGCCGCCGGCCAACCAAATGCTCGGGCGGTGTGCGGGTCAGCCGCAAGGCGATGTCGGCATCGCGACGGCTGAGGTTGGCGAAATCATTGGAGGTGCAGAGTTCGATGGTCAGCGCGGGGTAAGACGGCATGAACCGCGCCAGTGCCGGCAGCAATAAACTTTGCAGGACTGAATCGGTGCAGGTCAGGCGCACAGTGCCGCTGATGACTTCACCGCCCTGCTCCGCGCCGATGCGCGCCGCCTCCAGCGCTTGTTCGGCGCGTTCAGCCTGCTCGGCCAGGGTCTGCGCCAGCGTGGTCGGCAGGTAACCGGCACCGCTCTTTTCGAACAGCTGCTGGCCCAACGCGGCTTCCAGTCGGCGGACGGCGCGAAACACCGTTGAGACGTCGACTTTCAACAACGCCGAGGCCCGGGCCAGAGAGCCGCCGCGCACCAGGGCGAGGATCAGGGACAGGTCCGGGTAGTCCAATCGATAGTGCGTCGGTGCATTGATCACTTGGAGTAACGCCAATACTGATTGCGTGAACGCCAATCTATAGTGGGTGCCAGGAATCAACAAGCGTCGAGATCACTCATGGAAACCAGCGTCATCCGCATTGCCCTGATCGGCGATCACGACCCACAGGTCACCGCCCACCACGCCATTCCCGTCGCCCTAGGCATGGCCGCCGAACACTCAGGCAAGGACATACAGTTTCAATGGTTGGCCACCAACAGCATCAACGTGGATACGCCACTGGACGATTTCGATGGCTTCTGGTGCGTGCCCGCCAGCCCATACCGCGACATGGACGGCGCGTTACGGGCGATCCGTTTTGCCCGCGAGCAGCAACGACCTTTCCTCGGCACTTGCGGCGGTTTTCAGCACGCGGTACTCGAATTCGCCCGCAACGTTCTGGGCTGGAACGATGCCGAACACGGCGAGATCTCGCCCGAGGCAACGCGGGCGTTACTCACGCCGCTAGCTTGTTCACTGGTGGAAGCCGTCGACAGCATTCATTTGGTTGAAGGCTCGTTGATCGCCAAGGCGTACGAAAAAGCTGAAATTCGTGAGGGATATCGCTGCCGTTATGGCGTGAACCCTGAGTTTGAACGGGAGCTACTGAAACAGCAGTTGCACGCGGTTGGCCACGATTCGGCAGGGGATCTGCGGGCGGTGGAGCTAAAAGATCATCCATTCTTTGTCGCCACGCTGTTCCAACCGGAACGCGCCGCGCTCAAGGGTATTCTGCCGCCGTTGGTTCGGGCGTTGATCGAGGCTTGTGCGAGGCAAAAATCATGATCGCCCAGACACCGGCAACGCCTTACTACGCCGTGATTTTCACCTCGCTGCGCACCGACGGCGATCACGGTTACGAACAGGCCGCCGAACGCATGGTGGAACTGGCCCGGGAGCAACCCGGCTTCCTTGGCGTGGAATCGGCCCGGGGTGCGGATGGGCTTGGGATTACGGTGTCCTACTGGGATAGCGAAGCGGCGATCCTGGCCTGGAAACACCATCCCGAGCACAGCGCGATTCGCGAGCGCGGGCGTTCGACCTGGTATTCGGCGTGTCATACGCGGGTATGTAAGGTTGAGCGGGCATATGCGTTCAAACAGTAAATGATGCGGTGTTCTGGAGGCCGTCTTCGCGGGCAAGCCCACTCCCACAGGGGATCTCCTGCGCACACAAGATTTGTGCCCAACAGGGATCAAATGTGGGAGCGGGCTTGCCCGCGAAGAGGCCCGATCTGACACCACAAAACCCTCACCCCCGCACTAAACTCCTCACCGCCGTAATCTGCGGCACTTCCCGCCGATCCATATACACCCGCAACGGTTCGGTGATGTTGATCCGGTCGTCGATGTTTTGGTCCAGCAGCAACTGGACCAGTTCGCGCTTGAGCGTCATGGTCTGCTCGGGGCCGGGTGCCCAGACGAATTCACTGGTGGGGATGATGCCGTCATCAGCCACGTCCATACCGAACGAGTCTTCGCTGAAGCGCACGATGTACTGGCCGGTCTTGCGATTGAGGCCGACGAAGCCTTTGAGTTGGTCGGCGGCCTGGCAGATGAGCTGGGAAGTGATGCGCATGATAAACCTCACAAAAGGTCGCAAAGGACCGGTGATCGATGGTTTACACGCAGGGCAAGCGAACGGGTTTCCCTCTGCCGGGGAAATTACCGGAACCAAGAGTACTGCAAAGAAGCGCACAAAAGCGCTGAAAAAAAATGCTTTAAATACGTTTATGTCGGTCTGGCGATAGCGCAAGCGGCGCTCAGTTGTTAAAAGATACGTCTTTGAAAACCCATCGCAAAAGGACTTCGACCATGCCTGTCACCTTCACCAAGAGCGCCCTGCTGCTGAGCCTGATGCTCGGCCTCGGCCAGGCACAGGCCGCCAGCGAGCCAAGCCCCACCGCACTGGCGACCCGTCTGGGTATTCCGCACCCGGCAGTGATCGCCCACCGTGGTGCGTCTTTCGATGCACCGGAATCCACCGCTGCGGCCTACAAACTGGCCCGCGATCTGGGTGCCGACTACCTGGAACTGGACCTGCAACGCAGCAAGGATGGCGTGCTGTTCGCGCTGCACGATAACAACCTGCAACGCACCACCGATGTCGCCACTAAATTCCCTGAGCGCAAGGACAGCCTGGCCAACGAATTCACCATCGCCGAACTCAAAACCCTGGATGCTGGCAGCTGGTTTAACAGCGCTTACCCGGATCGCGCACGCCCGAGCTACGCGGATCTGAAGATCCTGACCCTGGACGAAATCATCGACATTGCCCAGGGCAACCCGCTGCACAAGCCGGGCCTGTACATCGAAACCAAAGAGCCGAAGCAGTTTCCCGGCATCGAGCGTGACCTCAAGGATAAATTGCAGGACCGCGGCTGGCTGAGTCCTACCGGCTCAAAACTGGCGAAGAGCAATCTGGCGGTCGGCCAGGGCAAAGGCAAAGTGGTGCTGCAAACCTTCGAGAAGAGCAGCCTCGAATTGCTTGAGAAGGAAATGCCGCAAGTGCCGAAAATCCTGCTGCTGTGGGTGGGCGAAGGCAGCATCGAGCCGAAATCCAAAGTGACGTTCGCCGAGTCGGGTGACAAGGATAAAGCAACCTACTACGCCAAGCAGGAACCGAAAGACAAAGCCGAGTTCCAGCAATGGGTCGAGTACGCCAAGGCTCAGGGCGCTATCGGTACCGGCCCTTCGGCTGCACTGACCAAGGGTGGCGATCAGAGCTATTCAGACCTGGTGCAACCGTGGATGAACCAGTACACCCACGATCAGGGCCTGCTGGTGCACGTCTACACCATCGACGATGCCGTGGATTACCAGAAAGTGGCGGATGCCGGTATCGATGGCATCTTCACCAACCGCGCCAGCGAATTGCTGAAGTTTTATAAGCGTCCGGCGGCGGCGAGCGTTGCGCAGTTGTTGCAGAACAACGGGTATTGATCGGCACCAGACACGACACCGCGTCGTCTCCATCGCGGGCAAGCCACGCTCCCACAAGGTCCGCGCAAAACCTGTGGGAGCGTGGCTTGCCCGCGATGACATTGGTTCAGGCAAAGGGAATTTAAGGGTGGATTAAGTTACACCGATTAACCTGATCCCACTTAAACAGCTCATCCAAGGAAAGAACTTCATGAAAACTTTAACTGCCCTGTTCACCGCTGCTGCCCTGACCCTCACCGCTGGCCTGGCCCAGGCTGACGTTCGCGTCGACCAGATCCCTGAGTTGGTCAAGAGTGGCAAGATCAAACCTCTGGAAGAAATGAACCAGGCCGCCCTGAAGTTGCACCCGGGCGCCACGATTACCGACACCGACCTGGATAACCACTTCAACGGCTACGAATATGAAGTTGAACTGCGCATGGCTGACGGCACCGAGTGGGATGTGGACTTCGACGCCGCTACCGGCAAGGTTTTGAGCGACAAACAAGACAAGTGATTCATCTGCAAAAAGCCGCACGATCTTCGGGTCGTGCGGCTTTTTTGCGTTCGGCATCAGGCCGTTCGCTGAAGCGACGAACGAAGCCGCGACAATTCGCGCAAGCCCGCTAGAATCCCTCAAAACCATTCGGCATGTTGAAGCAGAGAACCACGGATATGGGGCAAACAGCGGCAGCAGACATCGCCACAATCAGCCGGATCAGCGCGGTGCCGGCGATTCTTCAGGTGATCAGTGAGTTGACCGGTTTGCGGTTCGCAGCGGTGGCCCGTGTTACCGAGGAGGCCTGGACTGCCTGCGCGGTGCTTGATCGACTGGATTTCGGTTTGCAGGTGGGCGATGAGCTGGACTTGGTGTCCACCCTGTGTAACGAAATTCGCCAGGGCCACCACTCGGTGGTGATTGACAAGGCCAGTGAAGATCCGCTCTACCGCAATCACCACACGCCTCAGGCCCATCCATTCGAAAGCTACATTGCCGTCCCGATATTGCGCACTGACGGGCGCTTTTTCGGCACCCTTTGTGCCCTTGATCCTAACCCTGCGCCACTCAAGTCCAGCACGATCCAGAGCACCATGGAGTCGTTCGCCCGAATGCTCGCGCTGCAGATCGAAGCCGAAGAAAACCTGCAACGGACCGAAGCGGCGCTGATCAAGGAACGCAAAACCACCGAGCTGCCTGAACAATTCATCGCCGTGCTCGGCCATGACCTGCGCAACCCCTTGTTCGCCATCAGCGCCGGCGCCGAAATGCTCCTGCGCAAAGTCTCCGACCCGGCGAATGAGCAACGGGCCCGGCACATCCTCACCAGCGCCCGACGGGCGACCAAACTGGTGGACGATGTGCTGGACTTTGCGCGGGGCTCACTGGGCCGAGGCATTCCCGTAAATATAGAGCCGTGCCCGGACCTGGAGGATGCGTTGCGGCATGTGATCTCCGAGATCCAGAGCATTCACCCTAGACGCATCATTCAGTCGTCGATTGGCGACTTGAGCAACATTCATTGCGATCGCGAACGGGTCGCGCAGTTGCTCTCCAATCTGCTGGCGAACGCCGTTGTCCACGGAACTCCCGAAGGCCCGGTTGAGGTCAGTGCGCAGGTTGAAGATGGACACTTTGTGTTGAGCGTGAAGAACCAGGGGCTAATTGCCGAGGATGCGCTGCCGCACCTGTTCCAGCCCTACTCGAAACCAACCGGCGCAACACCGCAGGTCGGCCTCGGGTTGGGGTTGTACATTGCCAGTCAGATTGCGCAGTCCCATGGCGGGAAACTGGAGGTCAGCTCGATAGAGCAAAAAGGCACGCTATTCAACTTCAGCTTTCCTGTGCTTGCCGCCATAGAAAACCCTACGCGGCAGGATTGACCTTCAATTTCAGAAAGGGGGAACGAACGCTATTTCCATTGCTACTGATGATCATGTAGTAGGCGTCCACATCACCTAGCGTTATGAAACGCTTCTCGACTTGAAAGAGCACACCATTTGGGATTTCGACTTCAGTGATGGAATGTTCGAACACCTTTATATCGTTCCAAAACACGGTTAGCGAATCACCGTTTTCATAACCCTGATTACCTTCTACTTTCGCCCGCAAACCGATAGGCAAGGAAGGTTCGGCAACTTGCCCGTCGTATCCAACTAACGGGGTCATTCCGTTAATATGCAACTTGCTCAATACCCGATCAATAGACATGACACGCTCCCTGTAGGTTAAGCAGCGCCACTGCGCTGGCAACGCGATCAGACGCTGACACCTCCATTTCGTCTACTGCCAGAACTAACAGGTACCCTCTGAATCAAGGGGTTCGAAACGACGAACCCGACCAACGGTCATGCCTGCTGGCCGGAATCTCATGCCGAAGTACTGACCACGACCCCGCCGTACACGGCCATTTTCACTAGGCGCTCAACCGCGCCGTCACTTCATTCAACTGCCCCGACAAGCCGTGCAGATTGTGACTGGCCGCTTCGGTGCGCTGCACGTTGTCCAGATTGGTGCTGGCGATGCTGGTGATTTCGGTGAGGTTGCGCGAGATATCTTCGGCCACCGAGGTCTGCTCTTCGGCGGCGGTGGCGATCTGGCGGTTCATGTCGCGAATGGCTTCCACGGCATGGGTGATGCGCTCGAGCATGGCGCCGGCCTGGGTCACTTGCTCGACACTTTCTTCGCTGCGCGACTGGCCGCTTTCGATTGCCTGGGCCGCGTCCACCGCACCGGTTTGCACGGTTTGAATGATCTGGTTGATCTCGATGATCGACGCCGCCGTGCGCTGGGCCAGGCTGCGTACTTCATCGGCGACCACCGCGAAACCACGCCCGGCCTCACCGGCGCGGGCCGCTTCGATGGCGGCGTTGAGCGCCAGCAGGTTGGTCTGTTCGGCGATGCCGCGAATCACTTCCAGCACTTTACCGATGCGCCCACTGTCGGCTTCCAGACGACGGATGACCGTGGCGGTGTTGGCGATTTCGCCGCGCATTTGGGTGATGGTGTGAATCGTGCCCTGCATGACTTTTTCGCCCTGCTGCGCGGACTGGTCAGCGTCATCAGCCGCACGTGCTGCGTCGGCTGCGTGGCGCGCGACTTCTTGCGCGGTGGCGGACATTTCGTTCATCGCCGTGGCCACCTGATCGGTGCGGTTGAACTGCTCGTTGGTGCCGCTGGCCATGAGGCCGGCAATCGAGTTCAACTCGCCGCTGGCGCTGTCCAGATCCATAGCACTGCGCTGCAAACGGCTGAAGGTTTCGGCGAGGAAATCACGCAAGGTGTTGGCGGCCTTGGCCAGGTTGCCCAACTCGTCCTGACGGGTGCTGGCCACGCGCTCGGCGAGGCGCCCTTGGCTGAGCTGTGCCACATAGTCGATCAGTTTACGGATCGGCTCCACCAGGTTGCGGTTGACCAGCCACAGACTCAACAGGCCAATCAGCAGACCCGACACCAGCATCACCACGAGCCCCAACAACACCGTCTGATCGGCGCTGGCACTGATCAGCTTCGATTGCTCGATGCTCTGCTTGCGCAGTTCGCTGACCAGTTCATTCATCTGCTCGCTGGCGGCACGGTCCACGCCTTTGACCGCGTTGTCGCCGGCCGCAGGGTCGGCACCGGCCGACACGTAGGCATCACGACCCTTCTGATAGGCCGCTCCTAATACACGATGCTCTTCACGCAGACGCTCGATGCGAGTCTTGAGTTGCGGCTCGATGCCCTTCTGCCCGGCCAGTTCACCGAGGATGCCCTGCACGTCGCGCTGGCGGTCCTCGAACTGCTTCCAGTATTTGTCCAGGTTCGCAGGTTCCTTGCCGCGCAGCAGAACGTTCTTCCACTCCTGAACCTGCACCTTGAATTGCAGGTTGGCTTCATCGATCAATTGCGACGTGCGCAACGGACCTTCGATCAGGTTCGCGTAGCTCTGAACGCCGCTGGACAGAAAGTGAAAGCAGGCCAAAGCGATCAGCAACATCGCCAACAGACTGCCGCTCAACAGCGCGAGGATTTGCGCTCTCAGGGATTTTTGCAAAAACATCGAGTGATATCTCATGACAGGGATAAGGCACGCCCAAGTGGGGTGCAAGATGTCCAGACATCCCTGTCAGCGACACTGGTTCACCACCAGAATCGGAAGATCAACATCACCCACATCGGCGGGCCAGAGCCTTTCTTGAGCCCTTCCGACCACCGGTAGGAGGCGGATTTCCGGCGCCATTCAACTGTCACAAAACCTTCAAACTACGTTGCGATGATGGGGCTCAAGTGAACCTGTGAAACCCGCGACAGGCGCCTCCTCCAGCGAGACCTCATGAACCACAGCATCGACCAGCGCCATCGTGATTCCGACCTGTTCGGCCTGCTTTACGGCTTCAGTTTTCGCCCCGGCGAGCGTGGCCGAGAGATTGATTCGGCCAAGGCGCTGCACTGCCTGCAACAACCTGAGGACAGCGACGAATTCCTCTGGCTGCACCTGAACCTGGCCCATGCGGCGTGCGAGCGCTGGATGAAAAGCCATCTGGCCTTGCCCGATGAATTTTTCGAAGCGTTGCATGAAGGTTCTCGCTCGACGCGCATCGAGCATGTCGATTCGGCGTTGCTGGCGGTGGTCAACGACGTGGTGTTCAACCTCAGCAGCATGGTCTCTTCGGATGTCTCGACGCTGTGGGTCTGTGCCCGCAGTCGGCTGATCATCAGCGCGCGCCTGCAACCGCTGCACTCGGTGGACAAGTTGCGTTCTTCGGTGAAGGCCGGTGAATGTTTTCGCTCGCCGCTGGAGCTGCTGGTGCATTTGCTGCGCGATCAGGGTGAAGTGCTGACGCAGATCGTGCGCAAGACCAGCCTCAGTGTCGATCAGATCGAAGATGAGTTGCTGTCTTCGCGGCTCTCGAACAACCGCGCTGAGCTGGGCGCCAATCGCCGCGTGCTGGTGCGCCTGCAACGGTTGCTGGCGCTGGAGCCGGGCTCGTTGCTGCGCCTGCTCAATCGCCCGCCGCAATGGTTGCAGAAGGAGGACGTCAAGGAGCTGCGCAAGTCCACCGAGGAGTTTGCGCTAATCATCAACGACCTCACGGCCCTCGGTGAACGGATCAAGCTGTTGCAGGAAGAAATCGCCGCCAACCTCAACGAACAGAGCAACCGCACGCTGTTCACGCTGACCGTGGTCACGGTGCTGGCGCTGCCGATCAACATCATTGCCGGTTTCTTCGGCATGAACGTCGGCGGCGTGCCGCTTTCCGGCGATCCAGAGGGGTTCTGGATTCTAGTGGCGCTGGTCGCGACATTTACCCTGATTGCCGGACGCTGGGCGTTTCGCAAGCGCCAGGATTATTGAATCCTTCGGCCCCACTGATACATTGTGGCGAGGGGGCTTGCCCCCGTTGGGCTGCGCAGCGGCCCCTATCCGGTTTCGTCAGTCAGACCGCATTCTCTGGTTTACGACTGCTTCGCAGCCGAACGGGGCGGTGCGGCGTTCCGACAAGCCCCCTCGCCACAGGTATTGTGAAACCCCAATATCGGATGGACGCCGCCGAATTTCGCCGTGGCCTGGTCTGGGTCTTCAACTTTCTGGGGGTGTTGCTTTCGAGCGGCGCGGTGGCGTTCGGAAGAACAAGGTCGGCAACTTCGACGCCGACACCACTGGCAGGCTCCCATAGGTCATGTGTTGGACAGGATGATTTGCCCCAGCCACTCCATGAACGCCCTGACCCGTAACGGTAAATGCCGTTGCCGGGCATAGAGCAGCGAGACTTCCAGAGCCGGAGCGCTGAGCTGCGGTAATACCGCGACCAGCTCACCACTGAGCAGGTACGGTTTCATGCCTATCATCGGCGCCTGAATCAAACCGAAACCACCCAGACACGCCGATTCATAAGCATCGGTGTTGTTCACCGTCACGCTGCCGGCCATCGACACTCGATGCAGCTTGCCCTCCTCCTCGTACAGAAAACCTTCCGACCGCGCACCCAGTACGCCGACGTAATGGACCAGCCGATGCTGCGCCAAATCCTCGAGCGTTACGGGTATGCCATAGCGCTGCAAATATGCGGGACTGGCGCAGTTGGCCATCGCAAAGTCGCAGAGGTGGCGAGCGACCACCGATTGATCCGGTTGCGTGCCGACCCGCACCACACAATCAAACCCTTCGCTGAGCAAATCGACCCGGCGATCGGTGCTGCTGATCTCCAGTTCCAGATTGGGGTGTTTTGCCATGAATTCCGGCAGACGTGGCATTACCACCCGGCGTGCCAGAATGTTTGGCATGTCGATGCGAATCCGCCCGATGAGTGAAGCTGCGTCCTGGCGAAACAGCCCTTCGATTTCGTCCATGTGCGAAAGCAAATCCTTGCTGCGTTCGTATAGCACTACGCCGTCCTGGGTTGCCTGAACCTTGCGCGTGGTGCGTTGCAGCAGACGTGTGCCCAGCAGCATTTCCAGGGCCTGGACGTGCTCGGACACCGTAGACCTGGGCAGCCCCAGACTTTCACCCGCGAGGGTAAAACTCGACATTTCGCTGACACGGACGAAGGTGCGCAGCAGTTCCAGTTTGTTCATGGGTCGACCTTCTATTGTTCGGATTAACCGACCAGTGATTCCGATTCCAGCCTATTTATCACCCTATGGCGGATAAATAAACTTCCTCCACATCATCACTCACCGCTCTTGAGGAAGTCCCATGAACCGTAAAATCGCACTGATCACCGGCGCCAGCCGCGGCCTTGGCAAAAGCGCTGCCCTGCACCTGGCAACCCAAGGCATCGACATCATCGGTACCTACAACAGCCAGGCCGAGGACGCGCAGGCACTGGTCGCGGAGATTGAAAACCTGGGAGGGCGCACCGTCATGCTGCAACTCGACGTCGGCCAGAGCGAACGCTTCGCCGACTTCAGCACTCAGGTGGGGGAGATGTTGCGCCAGAACTTCGATCGCCAGCGTTTCGACTTTCTGATCAACAACGCCGGTATCGGCGTGCACGCGAACTTTATCGACACCACGGTGGCGCAATTCGATCTGTTGATGAGCATCCATTTGAAGGGACCGTTTTTCCTCACTCAAAGCCTGCTGCCGTTGATGGCTGACGGTGGGCGCATCGTCAATATTTCCAGCGGTCTGACCCGTTTCAGCTTGCCGGGTTACGGCGCCTACGCGGCGATGAAGGGCGCGATGGAAGTGCTGACGCGTTACCAGGCCAAGGAACTCGGTGCGCGCAACATCGCCGTGAATACGTTGGCGCCGGGTGCCATCGAAACCGATTTCGGCGGTGGGACGGTGCGCGATAACAATGACGTGAACAGCTTCATCGCTGGCAATACAGCGCTGGGGCGCGTGGGTAAGCCGGATGATATCGGGGCCGCGATTGCGCTGCTGCTGGCTCCGGGTGGCCAGTGGATCAACGGGCAGCGCATCGAGGCTTCAGGCGGGATGTTTCTGTAAGGCCAAACCTGTGGCGAGGGAGCCCTCTCATTAGCGAACTGCGCGAGCCATCACCCACCGCTCACGCACCACGTCGTAACCCCAGTGGTATACGTAGGTGTACGGCAGGAAAAACAGCAGTACGCCGATGTCCAGCAAGAACGCCTGCCACAGGCTGACCTGCAACCACCAGGCAATCAACGGCACGCCGAACGCGACCAGACCGCCCTCGAACAACAGCGCATGCACCACGCGGACCCACGCGTTACGCACAATGGCAAAGCGCTTGAGCAACCGGTCGAACAGGCCGTTGAAGACCACGTTCCAGGCCAGGGCAAGGGCTGCAATGGCCATGGTTACCGCGCCCATTTCCAGCATGGGTTTGTCCATGATCCAGGCCAGCAGCGGGGTACAGATCAATATCGCCAGCAGTTCGAAACCGATGGCCTGGAAAATTCGTTCAGAAATGGATTTGTTGGCGCTCATGGCCAGACTCCCTGAGTGACTGTGGTTGCCATGATCTGTCATCATGCCGATACTTCATAACCAATAACCATCGATCAAGGCGATAGTCCATGGCTTCCCACGAAGTGTTGCTGGCGTTTGTCCAGGCGGCGACTCAAGGCTCGTTTTCCGCCGCGGCGCGCAAACTCGGTCGCAGTCAGTCGACCATCAGCGCCGCCGTGGCCAGCCTGGAAATCGATCTGAATCTTGCCCTCTTCGACCGCAGCAGTCGCAAGCCGAGCCTGACTCCGGCCGGGCACGTCATGCTGCAGCGGGCCGAGGAGATTCTGGCCGCCACCAGCCGTCTGGAAATGACCGCCAGCCAACTGTCTCAAGGCGTCGAGCCGAAGCTGACCGTGGCGATTTCCGACACTTATCAGTCCGACCGTTTCGAAGCGGCGCTCAGTGCTTTCGAGCAGCGTTATCCAGATCTGGAACTTGAATGCCTGATCGCCGAATGCGATGACCTGGTGGCGCTGGTACAACGCGGCCGAGCGCATGTCGCCTTCGCTGAGATGCAAGACAGCTACCCACCCGACCTGGTCAGTTCGACGGTGGACGAGCGCACGGAAATCGCCCTGTTCGTGTCCCACGCTCACCCGTTGGCGAAGCTGAAGGGAATCGATCAGGACGTGCTGCAACAGCACCGCGAGCTGCGTCTGGCGACAATCGTCAATCCGTATGAAAGCCGGGCGAAGGGGCGCGTCTGGTCGGCACCGAGTTACCTGATGCTGCTGGAAATGGCCCAGGGCGGTTTCGGCTGGGCACCGCTGCCCCGCTGGCTAGTAGGCCGGTTTGGGGCCGGTTCGTTGGTGGAACTGAATGTGCGCGGCTGGCCGAAACCGGTGTGCGTCGATGCGCTGTGGTCGCGCCTGCATCCGCCGGGGCCGGCGGGGAGTTGGTTATTGAGCAAGATGCTGGAGTGAAGGTCCTGCGGCCCTTATCGCGGGCAAGCCTCGCTCCCACAGGACTGAGTCGAATCGCAAAGGTGTGATCGACTCAATCCTGTGGGAGCGGGCTTGCCCGCGATGAGGCCAGTGAAATCAAATCATTCCAACGCCTTGAGCCGTCCCTCAATAAACCGTCGCTCCGGCATTTGCTGCGTCAATTCCAGCGCCCGCTCATACGCCGCCCGCGCCTCTTCCACCCTTCCCAACTGCCGGTAAAACTCCGCCCGCGCCGAGTGCGCCAGGTGGTAGTCCTGCAACTCGCCCCGCGCCAGAATCCCTTCGATCAACGTCAGCCCGGCCAACGGACCATCGCGTTTGGCCAGCGCCGCCGCGCGGTTGAGTTCGATCACCGGCGATGGCACGGCCCGCAGCAGCACGTCATACAGGCCGACAATCTGCGGCCAATCCGTCTCCCCCGCCGTGGGCGCTTCGGCATGCACTGCGGCAATTGCCGCTTGCAGGCAATAAGGCCCGAAACGCCGCGTCGTCAGCGCCCGCTCAACCAGTGCACAGCCTTCGGCAATCAGTTCGGCGTCCCACAACGAGCGATTCTGCTCGTCCAGCACAATCAACTCGCCGTTCGGTGAAGTCCTGGCCGGGCGCCGGGATTCATGCAACAGCATCAGCGCCAGCAGCCCCATCACCTCCGGTTCGGGTAGCAATTCCATCAATATTCGACCGAGACGAATCGCTTCACGCGTCAGGTATTCGCGGGTCAATTCGTTGCCGACAGACGCCGAGTAGCCTTCGTTGAACACCAGGTAAATCACCCGCAGAACGCTGTCGAGACGCTCGGGCAGTTCCGTCAGGGTGGGCACTTGGTAAGGGATTTTCGCATCACGAATCTTCGCCTTGGCTCGCACGATGCGCTGGGCGATGGTGGCCGGTGCCGAGAGAAAGGCCCGGGCGATTTCTTCAGTGGTCAGGTCGCAGACTTCGCGCAGGGTCAATGGCACTTGGGCGTCCGCCGCCAGTGCCGGGTGGCAACAGGTAAAAATCAGGCGCAGGCGATCGTCTTCCACATCTTCATCACTCCAGTCAGCCTGCTCCAGCTCTTCCAGTTGAGCGATCAACATCGGCCGGGACGCGTTAAAACGCGCGCGCCGACGCAATACATCGATGGCCTTGAAGCGCCCGGTGGACACCAGCCAGGTGCGCGGATTGTCCGGCACACCGTCGCGCTGCCAGCGCTCGACCGCGACGAAGAACGCCTCGTGCAGCGCTTCTTCGGCGAGGTCAAAATCGCCGAGCAGACGGATCAGGGTCGCCAGAATCCGCCGCGAGTCTTCGCGGTAGACCTGCTCGACTCGCGCCTTGACCGCTGCGCCCGTCATCACTCAGGGATTCAACTGGCGCACAGGGCGTACCTCGACACAGCCGACCCGAGCCGCCGGGATATTGCCGGCGACCTGGATGGCTTCATTGAGATCCTTGGCATCGATCAGGTAGAAGCCGGCCAATTGCTCCTTGGTTTCAGCGAACGGGCCATCGGTGACCGACATTTTGCCGTTGCGCATGCGCACGGTGGTCGCGGTCTGCACCGACTCCAGCGCTTCGGCGGCGATCATCCGGCCGCTGCCCTGGATCGACTCGCTGTAGGCCATGCACTCGGCGTCGTGGGGGCTTTCGGGCAGCGAGTGCAACTCGTGCTCGTTGCTGTAGACCAGGCATAAATACTTCATGGGAACTCTCCATTTCTGAGGCTCTGCCCTAATCGAACGAATCAACTATGGCTGCAGATCGGCGCTTTGGCGCTGCTTCCTGATAAACAACCCGACGATCAGGGTTGCAGGTCAAACAGGGTCGCGCCGCTGGTCATGTCGAACGGTGCCGACCAGTGTTCGTGAACGATCTGCCATAGCCCCGCTTCCTGGCGGTAGCACGCGGTGACGCGCATCCAGCAGGCCTGGGTTTCACCCTTTTCATTGGTGCCGCCGCAATGCGCCAGCCAATGGGCGAAAGCTATCTCCTGGGACGGTTCGATGGTGATTTCATGGAACTCGAAAATATGCGGGCCAGGGCACATCTCCAGGCATTCCTGCCAATGCGCGCGATAGGCCGCCTTGCCCTTGAATTGCAGGGCTTTGACCGCGTCGAAGGAGACAATGTCATCGGCGTACAGAGCCATGACCTTTTCCACGTCCTTGGCGATGACCGCCTGGCGGTAGTTCTCGATCAGGTTATGGATTTGTGTTTGAGCATTCATGATGGTTCTCCGTGAGTTTTAGTGTGAAGACACCCTTAGTCGTCTGGCGATCAATCAAATCGACAGACGAAATAAAAATAGGCGACGAACGCAAACTCGCTAGAATCCGAAGCTCATTTCCGTTGGAAAAAGGACACTCCAGTGACTGCCCGACTCGTGCCTTACGAAAGCCTGAACGCCCTGCAGCGCCAACAGGTCGAGGCGATCGAAATCCACGCCGAACAAATCAAATTCTCCGGCGACATTCATGGTGCGTTGCATACCTTGCTGTCCAAGCCTGGCCCTGGCGTCAAAGGCTTTGCGCTACTGGTGGAGGATGTTCCGGTGGCCTTCCTGCTGCTCAAGCGCCCGCCGGTGCTGCCGGCCTGGGCCGATGAACACAGCGCCACCCTGCACGCCCTGCAAGTCGATCGCCGCGCACAGGGCAAAGGCTATGGCAAAGCCTGCCTGCAAGCCCTGCCCGAGGTTGCGCGCCAGGCCTGGCCGGAAATCAAAGGGCTGGAGTTGTCGGTGGATGCGGACAATGAGTCGGCCATCGCGCTGTATGCCAAATATGGCTTTGTCGACAGCGGCGAAGCGTACAAAGGCCGGATCGGTTATGAGCGGCGCATGGGGTTGGTTTTCTGATTCGTAGAGGGATGAACGATGTTGAATTCAATCGAAGCGCTGGAAGCGATCTACGGCCTGCCCCATGACCGCGCCGTGCGCAAGCAGATCCCGTTTCTGAACGAGGACTATCAGGCGATGGTCCGCGCCTCGCCACTGGTGATTATCAGCTCGGTCGGCCCCGACGGCATGGACGGCTCGCCGCGTGGCGATACGCCGGGTTTCGTGCGGATCGTCGATGAACGCACGCTGGCGATTCCGGATCGACCGGGCAACAACCGCATCGACACGCTGCGCAATGTCGTGCTCGACTCGCGGGTATCGCTGCTGTTCATCATTCCCGGGATTGGCGAGACATTGCGGGTCAATGGCACGGCGCAGATCAGCGCCGAGCCCGGGTTGCTGGAGAGTTTTGCAGTCAACGGCAAACCAGCACGCACGGTGATGCTGGTGACGGTGCAAGCGGCGTATTTCCACTGCTCGAAAGCGATAGTGCGTTCAGATTTGTGGAACCCGCAGAAACACCTCGAACGCTCTGCGCTGCCGACCGCCGGGGCGTTTCACAAGCGCCTGAACGATGGGCAGTTCGATGCCGAGGCGTATGACCGGGAAGCACCGGTGAGAGTGCGCGATAGTCTCTACTGATCACCTGACACCACCATTCAATGTGGGAGCGGGCTTGCTCGCGAAAGGGCCATTACATTCAACATCAATGTTGGATGACAGACCGCCTTCGCGAGCAAGCCCGCTCCCACATTAGATCGGCGAACCGCCACAACCCTTTGAACACGGGCTCTGGCGGTTTTTCATGGTCACTGGAATTTCATTAAAACCCTGCTGTACTCAGGCAAGGTTCTGGAGATGGTTCTGTAGTCCATCTGCTGGATGCACAACGACAGTGTTATCTCGACAGGGAAATTCGCTATGTCTTTGTTCAAACGCTCGGCTACAGAATTGGTGGGAACGTTCTGGTTGGTGTTAGGGGGGTGCGGCAGTGCGGTCCTGGCGGCGGCGTTTCCAGACGTGGGGATCGGTTTGCTGGGGGTGTCCTTTGCATTCGGTTTGACGGTGCTGACGATGGCCTTCGCCATCGGCCACATTTCGGGCTGCCATCTCAACCCCGCGGTTTCGGTCGGGCTGGTGGTCGGCGGACGATTCCCTGCCAAAGAATTGCCCGCCTACATCATCGCTCAGGTAATTGGCGGGATCATCGCAGCGGCGCTGCTGTACTTCATCGCCAGCGGCAAACCCGGCTTCGAACTGGCCAGCGGCCTTGCATCCAATGGCTATGGCGAACATTCGCCCGGCGGCTATTCGATGGCAGCGGGGTTTGTCAGTGAACTGGTGATGACCGCCATGTTCATCCTGATCATTCTCGGCGCCACCGACAAACGCGCCCCGGCCGGGCTGGCGCCCATCGCCATCGGCCTGGCGCTGACCCTGATCCACCTGATTTCGATTCCGGTCACCAACACTTCGGTCAACCCAGCCCGCAGTACGGGCCCGGCGCTGATTGTCGGCGGTTGGGCGATTCAACAACTGTGGCTGTTCTGGCTGGCGCCGATCCTGGGTGCGGTCATTGGCGGTGTGATGTATCGCTGGTTGGGTAAAGAAGACAGTTAACCGGCGCGAATTAACCGGTGAAGATCAGCCTTGTCGGTAGGGCAAGGCTGTCTTCGCTTCTTCTGCATACCCCATGACTCCGACCCGCTCACGCTCAAGGAAGTCTTTCACCGCCGACTTCAAACCCGGGTGGCGCAGGTAATGCCAGGAATGGGTGATCACCGGCTCAAAGCCACGAATCAACTTGTGCTCGCCCTGAGCGCCAGCGTCAAAACGCTGAAAACCATTGGCAATCGCGTAATCCATGCCTTGATAGAAGCAGGTCTCGAAATGCAGGCGATCGAACTCCGCCAGGCAGCCCCAGTAACGACCATAAAAACTGTCGCCACCGACCAGACTGAAGGCCATGGCCACCGGTCGTGAGCCTTGTTTGGCCAGCACCACACGGATCGACTCCGGCATGCGCTCGGCCAACAGACTGAAAAATTCCCGCGTCAGGTACGGCGCTTGCCGACGCACCGCGTAGGTATTGGCGTAGCAGGCATACACAAAGTCCCACTGCGCCTGATCCAGTTGTCGCCCTTCCAGCCATTCGAAGTCGATGCCCTGCCCCGCCACTTGCTCACGCTCCTTGCGCATTTGCTTGCGCTTGCGCGAACTGAGGGCGTCGAGGAAGTCCTGAAAATCCCGATAACCGCGATTCTGCCAATGGTACTGACAGCCAATACGCTGCAACCAGCCTGGCTGTCCGGCCAATGCCGCGTCGGTGAATGGATCGGTGAAGTTGATATGGGCGCTGGAGAGTCCTTCGATCTCCAGATAACCCGGCAGGCTCTGCAGGAGTTCGAAACCGTCCTCGATCGTCGCCGCCAGCAATCGCGGCCCGCTGACCGGGCTGAACGGCACCGCCGTCAACAGCTTGGGGTAGTAGTCGATGCCGGCACGCTCACAGGCTTCGGCCCAGGCATGGTCGAACACGTACTCGCCGTAGGAATGCCATTTGCGGTAACTGGGCAGCGCGGCGATCAGGCGATCGCCTTCAACATGCAGCAAATGCTCGGGCTGCCAGCCGGAATGCGGGCCGAGGCTGCCGCTGTCTTCCAGCGAACTCAGAAAAGCATGGCGCAGAAACGGCTGAGTTTCCGGTACCAGCGCGTCCCAGGTGTGCGGCGCGATTTCGGACAGACGTTCCAGACGTTGCAGCGGCATTAGCATCCCAACCATCATTTTCTACAGATGGGACGAGTATCGCTTATCTGATTGGCTAACCCGAAACAAAAAAAACCCCGCCGAAGCGGGGTTAAACGAGAGGAGCTTTAACGGATGAAGAAAGAGCTCGTACAGCGCTTACTGCGATTTAGAACACGTATTGAGCGCGGACCACGAAGCCGTCACCGCTGTCATCACCGGTACGACGTGCCGGGGTAGTACCGCTGGCAGCCGTGGCATTGGTCACGTTGTCAGTCTTGGCCTTGAGGTAGGCGCCAGTGATTTTCACCGCTTCGTTGGCGTACCAGTTGACGCCCAGGGTGTGCACTTGGGCTTCGGCATCGCCGACATCGCGGGTCAGGCTGGCGGTGGTGATGTTGTCGTCTTCGACGGTCAGGCTGTCGTAACGATAGAACAGCTCCCAGGCGCCGATGGACTTGTTGGCTGGCTTGATCGCGTCGAACTTGCCGACTTTATAGCCACGGGCTTCGCCGGTGAGGGTGTAGGCACCCTGAACGTAGAAACCGTGACCCTTGATGTCTTCAAGGTTGCTGGCATCGGCCTTGGTCTTGCGGGCGACGTACTCACCCTGGATCGAGGCCGGGCCCATGGCGAATGCGGCTTCCAGGCCGTAAGCATCGTCACGGTCATAGGAGCCGGCAGCCGAAGTGGAACTGCCGCCCAGCACCGGACGGTTGCCGTTGGTGCCAGCATCGTTGCCGCCGAGGGTTTCAACGCCGCGCATGCCCATGCGGGTGCGATAACGGGAATCGAAGGCGGTGTCGGAGACATCACGGGAAGCCACATTCACACCGAAGTGCAGCACGTTGCCGGCGTCATGCATCGGCGCGAATACAAAGCGGCCGTTGACCTGTTTGACGCTGTTGCCATCGGTATCGTCGGTGTCTTTGCTGAACACGCCAGCGGATGCGTAGAACGAATCAGCGAAGGTGCTGGAGGCTTGCAGGCCCAGACCATTCTGGTGGCTGTTCGCCCAATCGACCATGTCGTACGCCATGTTGCGCTCTGGCGCGGTGACCCACTTGGAGCTGGTGGCTTTTTCCAGGCCGAAGTCCGGGTCGAAACGACCGACTTTGATCGAGACCGGTTTGAAGCCGTTGTAGGCCAACGACGCTTCGTCGAAGTAACCGTTGTCGGAATCACCGCTGTTGTGGGAGAAGTCGTAGTTGATGGTGTAAGCCCAATCCGTGTACAGCACACCAGACAATTCCAGGAAGCCACGACGGATGTAGGCCGCGTCAGCGGTATCGCCGTTTCTGGTGTAGACGCCATCGAACTGGCTGTAGTCAGCCTGCAAGCGACCGCCGAGTTTGAAGCTGAATTCTTTATCGGTGGTGGCGACTTCGAGGCCGCCCTTGGTTTTGACTACGATATCGGCGCCGTCAGTGGTGACGGTGCCAGCGAAAGCCTGGGCGGTTACTGCCATGGCCAATGCGCTGGCGGCAAAACCGGCGAAGTGCTTACGGATCATCGAAGAGTTCCCCTAATTGGTGGTCTGTAGCTTGGAAACACGCGGGTCTGGCCCGCTTGTGTTGGGAGGGAATCTTGGAGGCGGGGTATTTCAGCCGGGTTGCTGATAGATAAAGATTTTATGACAGGGGAACTTTTTTACTTCGAATCGAAATAACAGAAAAGCAGCCGCAAGAGATGAGCTACAAGCCGCAAGTTAGAGCGGCTGAAGGGGTGTGTTACGGGCGGGAAAACTACGATTTGTTCTTCAGATGTTCATTGGCAAGCCGTTCGGCCAGCGCATCCAGGTCAGCTACAGGCGGCTCGGGCATCACCTTCAGGGTGGCCTGCATCAACCGCATCTGCCGAATGAACCGTCGGCAATTAGGGCAGAACATCAAATGATGCCGCACCATCAGTCGCTCTCGAAAACTCAACTGGCCATCGAGATAATCACTGGAGCGCGCCACTTGTTCTTTGCAGGTCAACATTCGCCGGTTTCCTCAAAATGCTCCACGGTCGCAAAGACCTTCAACCGTGCCCGATGCAGCAGCACACGAACATTGGAGAGCGAGATCTCCAGAAGATTACAGATCTCCTCCAATTCAAGCCCTTGTCGCTCGCGTAACAGCAAAACACTGCTTTGCAGTTCCGACAGGCTGAGCAACGTGTGCTCCAGACATTCGCGCAGCTCGTTTTCGGTCAACAGGGCCTCTGGGGTGTCCTGATGCCAGGCGTACGGCGCCACCAGCCAATGACCATCAGTCGATGAAAAACGATCGTCATCGACCGTGCCGTGAGGCGACGGCAGGTCATCGAGCAACACTTCCCGGCGGTTTTGCTTATAACGGCTTTTCGCCGAGTTGGCAGTGATGGTCAGGAGCCAGGTCTTGAGGCTCGAACGCCCCTCAAACCCGCCGAGATTGCGCACCACCGACAGCCAGGCATCCTGGACCACCTCGTCGACGTGTCGGTTGCCGACGATGGCATAAGCCACCGCGCGCATGGCGCTCTGGTAAGTGCTGACCAGTTCCTTGAAAGCCCTCTGCTCGCCCGCCAGCAGGCGTTCGAGTAGTAGAGCGTCGTCAGCTGCGGCCATGCAAACCTCGTTTCAGAACCACCGATATTCCAGTGTCGGACACCATTGTGGGAGCGGGCTTGCTCGCGAAGAGGGAGTGTCGGTCGACATGAATGTTGCCTGATACACCACCTTCGCGAGCAAGCCCGCTCCCACAGGTTCCGCGCCTTAACCGAGAATGGCATTGGGACAATACCACCTCGCGACAGCTTCAGCGTTTACGCAGAATCACGCTACCGATCGAGTAGCCAGCGCCGAACGAGCTGAGTACAGCCAGCGAACCGCTGACCAGATCGTCCTGATTTTTGTGAAACGAAATCACCGAACCGGCCGAACTGGTGTTGGCATAGGTGTCGAGAATCACCGGCGCTTCTTCTTCGGTGGCTTCGCGGCCCAGCAGCTTCTTGACGATCAGGTGGTTCATGCTGAGGTTGGCCTGGTGCAGCCAGAAGCGCTTCACGTCGCTGACGTTGAGCTGGTTTTCTTCCAGGTGCGTGGCGATCAGCTCGGCGACCATCGGGCAGACATCGCGGAACACCTTGCGGCCTTCCTGGACGAACAGTTTGTCGGGGGCACCGATGCCCTCTTCCGCGGCGCGGTTGAGGAAGCCGAAGTTGTTGCGGATGTTGTTGGAGAACTTGGTCAGCAGTTTGGTGCTGACCACGTCGAACTGGTACTTGGACGTCGCGAGATCCGCACGTTCGATGATTACCGCGGTGGCGGCGTCGCCGAAGATGAAGTGGCTGTCGCGGTCACGGAAATTCAGGTGACCGGTGCAGACTTCCGGGTTGACCATCAGGATCGCCCGGGCCTGGCCCAGTTGCACGCTGTTGGCCGCAGCCTGGATGCCGAAGGTCGCCGAGGAACAGGCGACGTTCATGTCGAAACCGAACCCCTGAATACCCAACGCTTCCTGGACTTCGATGGCGATGGCCGGGTAGGCGCGTTGCAGGTTGGAGCAGGCGACGATCACACCGTCGATGTCAGCGGCGGTCTTGCCGGCGCGCTGCAAGGCTTGTTCGGCCGCACCGATAGCCATCTGGCAAAGCACCGACCACTCGTCATTCGAGCGCTCGGGCAAGCGTGGTGCCATGCGTTGCGGGTCGAGGATGCCGTCTTTGTCCATGACAAAGCGGCTTTTGATGCCGGACGCTTTTTCGATAAACGCTGCGCTGGATTCGGTCAATGCCTGGATTTCGCCGCGCGCGATGGCTTCAGCGTTGTCGGCGTTGAACAGCGCGACGTAAGCGTTGAAAGACTGCACCAGCTCTTCATTGGAAATGCTGTTGGCCGGGGTGTACAGGCCGGTGCCGCTGATGACGACGTTATGCATGGTCGTTTCTCTAATCCGTTCAGGCAGAAAGCGCTGGCACCGACGTACCAACACACAAAGGGTCTATTCCAGGTCCGGACGCAAACCTGGCATCGCTTTATTCCGATCCGCCCGGCCCGTGAAGGCTCAAAACCGCGGGGCTGGCGTTTATAGGCGCGAAGTTTGCCATAAACGTTGGCTTTTGGCGCCTTTTGCTGGAGCACGCGATGTAATGCAGTACCGGGTAGGAGCTGCCGAAGGCTGCGATCTTTTGATCTTTCTTTGTCGCGACACCAAAAGATCAAAAGATCACAGCCTTCGGCAGCTCCTACAGTAGACCGCAGGAGATCAAGGAGATCGGGTTTTACGGCTCGACCTGACTCCATTGCTTGTTCAGGCGCTTGTCGGAGATCGGCACCTTGGTCCCCAATTGCTGCGCGAACAGCGAGACCCGGTATTCCTCCAGCCACCAGCGATAGAGTTCGAGCTGCGGATCGCGCTTGCCTTCCTGGGCGTGTTTGTTGGCGCGGGTCTGGTATTGAGCCCAGAGGCCGGACAATTCACCGCTCCAGACTCGGTCCTTCTGCACCTGAGCGCCAAGTTTTTCGAAGCGTTGCTCGACAGCCTTGAGGTAACGCGGCAGCTCCTTGAGCCACGGCATCGGCGTTTCACGCACGAAGCCCGGATACACCAGATGGCTGAGCTGCTGCTTGATGTCGTTCAAGGCCACCGCTTGCGCCAGGTCGATCTTGCCCTTGAAGCGTTTTTGCAGGCCATGCCACAGCTTGAGAATCTCCAGCGTCAGCTTGGCCAACCGTTCGGCGTGCTCGGTCCAGCCACCGCGTTTACGCTCAGCCAGCGACGCCAGTCCGGCGCCATCGCGTGGCAACGGGTCTTCGCCGTCGAGGATGCAGCTGTCGAGACTGGCCAGCAGAATATCTTCCACCAGGCTGTCGACACGCCCCATGTCGCGGTACATCAGGCCCAACTCGGTCAGCCCCGGCAACTTGCCGCGCAGGAACTTCGCCGGTTCCGCCAGTTGCTGCATCAGCAAACGCTGCAAGGCCCGGCGATGCTGGAACTCGGCTTCGGCCGGGGTCGAGAATCGACCTTCCTTGACTGTCCCGCCCTCTTCCACCAGCGCCGGATACACCGTCATCGATAGCCCGGCGATTTTCTGCTGGGTTTTCTCAGCCACGGCGGCAAAGACTTTCGGCTCCACCGGTTGTTGGCTCTTCGCCGTTTGCGGCACCGCCAATGCAGCCTGGCTGGCCTCGGCAAAGCGTGCGGTCAGCTCGGCCAAGTCACGGCCTTCACCGAGGAACTTGCCCTGACCGTCGACGATTTCCAGGTTCATCCGCAAATGGCTTTCGACCTGCTGCGAAGCTTCGGCCCACGCCTCATCGCTGACCCGCGCGCCGGTCATGCGCAGCAACTCGCGGCCCAGCGCCAAAGGCAACGAGCCCTCGGCAAACGTGATGCGCTGCAATGCGGCTTTGACGAAGTCCGGCACCGGCACGAAATTCTTGCGCAGGGCCTTGGGCAGGTTGCGCACCAACGCAATGCACTTGGCCTCGATTACGCCCGGCACCAGCCATTCCAGACGTTCCGGCGGCAGCATCGGCAACAGCGGCGCCGGCACGCGCAAGGTCACGCCGTCGCGCGGATGGTTGGGCTCAAAGTGATAACTCAGCGCCAGTTCCAGATCGCCAATGTGCAGGGTGTCCGGGTAATGCGCGGCGGTGACTTCGCTGGCTTCGCGAGCCAGCACGTCTTCTTCGCGCATGATCAGCAGCTGTGGGTCTTTCTGACTGTTGATCCGGTACCAGCTGTCGAAAGTCGCGGTCTGGTGGATTTCTGCTGGCAGTCGCGCATCGTAGAAGGCGAACAAGGTTTCTTCGTCGGCGAGGATGTCGCGGCGGCGCGCCTTGGCTTCCAGTTCGTCGAGCTGTTCCAGCAGTTGTTGGTTGGCCGTCAGGCACTTGGCTTTGGATTGAATCTCGCCGCGCACCAGGCCTTCGCGAATGAAAAACTCACGAGACACCACCGGGTCGATCGGCCCGTAATGCACCGGTCGGCGACCGACCACGATCAGCCCGAACAGGGTGATTTGCTCGAAGGCCACGACCTGACCACGCTTCTTCTCCCAGTGGGGTTCGAAGTGATTTTTCTTGATCAGGTGCCCGGCCAGCGGCTCGATCCAGTCAGCGTCGATCTTGGCGACCATCCGCGCGTAGAGCTTGGTGGTTTCCACCAGTTCGGCGGTCATCAGCCATTGTGGACGCTTCTTGCCCAGGCCCGACGACGGGTGAATCCAGAAGCGCCGCTGACGGGCACCGAGGTAGTCGCCGTCTTCGGTTTTCTGGCCGATCTGGCTGAGCAATCCGGAGAGCACGGCTTTGTGCAGTTTCGGGTAATCCGCCGGCTCTTTGTTGAGGCTCAACTGCATGTCGCGGCAGATCAGGCTCAACTGACGATGGGAGTCGCGCCACTCACGCAGGCGCAGGTAATTGAGGAAGTTCTTGCGACACCAGTTGCGCAGCGGACTGGCCGTCAGGGCCTGGCGCTGCTCTTCAAAACCACGCCACAGATTAACCAGCCCGGCGAAGTCCGAGTCCACGTCTTTCCACTGGGCGTGAGCCTGATCGGCCGCTTGTTGACGCTCCGGCGGACGTTCGCGCGGGTCCTGAATCGACATGGCGCTGGCGACGATCAGCACTTCCTGCAAGCTGCCAAGTTTCGCCGCTTCCAGCAGCATGCGGCCCATGCGCGGGTCCACCGGCAGCCGCGCCAGTTGGCGACCGAGCGGCGTCAACTGACTGTTGCGGTCCACCGCTGAGAGCTCTTGCAGCAGGTTGAAACCGTCGCTGATGGCTTTGCCATCCGGCGGCTCGATAAACGGGAAATCGGTGATCTCGCCGAGGCGCAGATGAAGCATCTGCAAAATGACTGCTGCGAGGTTGGTACGCAGGATTTCCGGATCGGTGAATTCCGGCCGACCGATGAAATCTTCTTCGCTGTAGAGGCGGATACAAATGCCCGGTTCGACCCGTCCGCAACGACCTTTGCGCTGGTTGGCACTGGCCTGGGAAACCGCTTCGATGGGCAGGCGCTGAACCTTGGCGCGATAGCTGTAACGGCTGATGCGCGCGGTGCCGCTGTCGATCACGTAACGAATGCCCGGCACCGTCAGCGAGGTTTCGGCGACGTTGGTCGCCAGTACCACGCGACGCCCTGGGTGCGACTGGAAAATCCGCTGCTGCTCGGCAGGCGACAGTCGCGCGTACAACGGCAGAATCTCGGTGTGTTTGAGTTGAGCCTTGCGCAGCATGTCCGCCGCGTCGCGAATCTCGCGCTCGCCGGGCAGGAACACCAGCACGTCGCCAGGACTCTTGCGCTCGCTGCGTTCGAACGCGGCGATTTCGTCGAGGGTAGCGAGGATCGCCTGATCCACGGTCAGGTCATCCTCGACACGGTTGCCCTCCTCGTCCTGCTCCAGGGTCAGCGGGCGATACCAGGTTTCTACCGGGAAGGTGCGACCGGAGACTTCGACAATCGGCGCATCGTCGAAGTGCTTGGAAAAACGCTCCAGGTCGATGGTCGCCGAAGTGATGATGACTTTCAGGTCCGGACGACGCGGCAGCAGGGTTTTCAGGTAACCGAGCAGGAAGTCGATGTTCAGGCTGCGTTCGTGGGCTTCGTCGACGATGATCGTGTCGTAGCGCTCGAGGTAGCGGTCGTTCTGGGTTTCCGCCAGCAGAATGCCGTCGGTCATCAGTTTGATCAGGGTGTTGGAATCGCTCTGATCCTCGAACCGCACCTGATAACCGACCAGCGCGCCCAACGGCGTCGCCAATTCTTCAGCAACCCGGCTCGCCACGCTGCGCGCGGCGATTCGACGGGGCTGGGTGTGGCCGATCAGGCCGTGCTGGCCGCGACCGATTTCCAGGCAGATTTTCGGCAACTGGGTGGTTTTACCCGACCCGGTTTCGCCGGCAATGATCAGCACCTGATGCTTGAGCAGCGCCTCTTTGATTTCGTCGCGCTTGGCGGCGATCGGCAGGCTGTCGTCGTAACGAATCACCGGCAGGCTGGCGCGCCGCGCCAACACCTGATCACAGGACGCCTGCGTGCGCGTCACCCACTGGGCCAGTTTGGCCTCGTCAGGTTTCTTGCGCAGCTCAAGCAACTGCCGCCGCAGCCGGTGGCGGTCGGCGAGCATGGCGTGATCGAGGTTTTTCAGCAGTTTGTCGATTGAAGGCGATTCGTCAGTCATCAGGTACGCAAAAGTCGTCTAGTGGCGCAGGGGGCGGATTGTCGCAGATTTGCGCTCCCATGTGATCGTTCCCACGCTCCGCGTGGGAATGCCTCCCCGGACGCTCCGCGTCCGCTCTTGGGACGCAGAGCGTCCCTTGCTGCATTCCCACGCGGAGCGTGGGAATGATCAGTGTCCGGTGTGGTGTTGTGGGCTATTCGTTATCAAGGCCTTTGCGGCGATACGGGAACACATCAATCACCTTCCCCGCCCGAATTGCCTCCTGCAAACTCTTCCAGTAATCAGCGTTGTACAACTCCCCATGCAACTGATCGAACAACCGTCGTTGCCCCGAATCGGCAAACAGAAACGGTGGAAATTCCTCGGGAAATACATCCAGTGGCCCGATCGAGTACCACGGTTCGGAGGCCATTTCGTCTTCCGGTGTACGCGGTTGCGGGATGTGGCGGAAGTTGGCTTCGGTCAGGAAGCAGATCTCGTCGTAGTCATAAAACACCACACGACCGTGACGGGTGACGCCAAAGTTTTTCAGCAACATGTCGCCGGGGAAAATGTTCGCCGCCGCCAGTTGCTTGATCGCCAGACCGTAATCCTCCAGCGCCTCGCGAACCTGTGCCTCGTTGGCGTGTTCCAGATAGAGGTTCAACGGTGTCATCCGGCGTTCGGTCCAGCAGTGGCGGATCAGCACCGTGTCACCTTCCAGTGACACCGTGGACGCTGCCACTTCAAGCAATTCCTCCAGGCACGCCGGCTCGAACTTGCTCAACGGGAAACGGAAGTCGGCGAACTCTTGGGTATCGGCCATGCGCCCGACCCGGTCGACACTTTTCACCAGGCGATACTTTTCGATCACCGTGGCGCGGTCGACGTTTTTCGACGGAGAGAAGCGGTCCTTGATGATCTTGAAAACGGTGTTGAAGCCCGGCAGGGTAAACACGCTCATGACCATGCCGCGCACGCCGGGGGCCATGATGAACTGATCGTCGGTGTTGGCCAGGTGATTGATCAGCGCCCGGTAAAACTCGGACTTGCCATGCTTGTAGAAGCCGATCGAGGTGTATAGCTCGGCGATGTGCTTGCCCGGCAGGATGCGTTTGAGAAAGCCGATGAATTCCGCCGGCACCGGCACATCGACCATGAAGTACGAACGGGTGAAGGAGAAGATGATCGACACCTCCGCCTCGTCAGTGATCAGCGCATCGATCTGGATGCCCCGACCTTCGCGGTGCAGCAGCGGAATCACCAGCGGCCACTGTTCGTCCTGGGTGTAAATGCGCCCCACCAGATAGGCGCCCTTGTTGCGGTAAAGCACCGAGGAAAACAGCTCCACACTCAGTTCCGGATCCTTGCAGACCCAGTCCGGCAGATTCTCACGCAATTGCACTTCGAGGCGACGCAGGTCGCCTGGCAAATCAGCGTAATCCTCACTGAAGCGGTAGTCGGCAAAGATGCTCGTGAGCATGCCCGATAACTGTCCATGCGGCTTGTAGGTGCGGGTTTGCGCGGCCCGGGCGCGGCGCAGGCTCGGCCGCGTGGTGTGGATGAACATGCAGCCATCGCTGATCAGGTCGTGGCTGAACAGCCCGCAGAAAATCGAGTTGTACCAAGTCTCGGACAGTTCATCGTCGAAACGCAGGTCGATCAGGCTGATGTAAGCGCTCTTGACCAACGGCCAGTTGCTGACGTCCATCAGCACATCGGTCTCGAACGACACATGCAAGCGCCCGACCGTTTCGCCGACCTTTTCTTCATAGAGGTTGATTCGCGCCGCCGACGCGACTTGCGTCTCCTGCCATTGAGCCTGCTCGAAGCGGGCTCGGGCGCCGTCGGTGATCTGACGGAAATGCTCGCGGTAATCGTCAAAGCCATCGAGGATCATTCGGGCGATGTCGGCGGCTGGCCATTGCTGCGGCATAGGTAAAACCTCGGCGGCTGTTCTTATCGTTGGAGCCTGAGCTTAGTGGCCCTGCGTGACGCAACGCAACCATTGCCTTGTGCCCTGACTGGCGCGACACTTGCGCGCCAATCAAGGAAGGAAAGTGCTGTGAACCCCGTCGATATCCTGCGTATGTTGTCGCTTGCCGCCATTTGGGGTGCGAGCTTTCTGTTCATGCGCGTTATTGCCCCAGTGATTGGCACAATCCCCACTGCTTTTTTTCGCGTATCGATTGCCGCCGTCGGGCTACTGGTGATCCTTGGGCTGATGCGCATCAGCTGGGATTTCAAAGGCAAACTCAAGACGGTGATGCTGCTCGGGCTGATCAACTCCGGGATTCCAGCAACCCTCTACTCTGTGGCCGCCCAAGTGCTGCCGGCCGGTTATTCGGCGATTTTCAACGCCACCACGCCTTTGATGGGGGTGCTGATCGGCGGCCTGTTTTTCCATGAAAAACTCACCGCCGCCAAGTTGGGCGGAGTATTTCTCGGCCTGTTCGGCGTCGGCATCCTCACCCGTGCGGGTCCGGTGGCGTTCAACATGGAACTGCTGATGGGCGCACTGGCGTGCCTGATGGCCACCACCTGCTATGGCTTTGCCGGGTTCCTCGCCCGACGCTGGCTCGACCATGCCGGCGGCCTCGACAGTCGCCTTTCGGCGCTGGGCAGCATGCTCGGCGCGACGTTGTTGTTGCTGCCGCTGTTTGGCTACAGCGTGATCAGCCAGCCACCGGCGAGCTGGGGCGGCTGGAATGTCTGGTTGTCGTTGCTGGGGTTAGGTTTGGTCTGCACGGCCTTTGCCTACATTATTTACTTCCGTTTGCTGACTTCGGTTGGCCCGGTGAAATCCATGACCGTAACCTTCATGATTCCGCCGTTTGGTGTGTTGTGGGGGGCGCTGTTGCTGGATGAGCCGCTGTCGATGGCGCACCTTTATGGCGGGGTGTTGATTGCGGTGGCGTTGTGGCTGGTGTTGAAGCCAGCGGTGGTGAAGACGGCTGAGGTGGCTGCCAGTTAAACAAGGCCCGGAGCTCATGCCCCGGGCCTTTCGGTTTCAAGCGCTCTTACGGAACACAAACACCAGGCCGACGATGATCAGCAGCATGCCGAGCATGCTCAACGCCGCCAGACGGTTGCCAAAAATCAGGTAGTCCATGACCGCCGTTACCGCCGGCACCAGGTAAAACAGGCTGGTGACATTCACCAGATTGCCTCGTGCAATCAGTCGATACAGCAGCAGCGTCGCCAGCACCGATACCACCAGTCCCATCCACAACACCGGCACGATGAACCCGGTGCTGTGTTCGACGTGAAACGGCTGGAACGGCACAAACACCCCGCACAACAACAGCCCGGCGAGGTACTGCACCGGCAGTGTGCCGAGGGGATTGTCGGTGATGCGTTTCTGCATGATCGAACCGAACGTCATGCTCGCCAGCGCCAACAGACCGAAGAGCATCCCGGCCAACGACATGCCAGCCAGACCGATGCCCTGATAGACCACCATGATCAATCCGGCCAAGCCTAGCGCCAGACCGAACATCCGGCTTATTGATCGATGCCGCTCCATGATCACTACGGTGAGAATCGGTTGAACACCCATGATGGTTGCCATCACGCCCGGCGTGACTTTCAGGTCCAGGGCCAGCAGATAGAAAATCTGATAAGCGCCCAGCAACACCACACCCGTGGCCATCGCATACAACATCGGCTTGCCGCCCTTGGGCAGTTTCAGCTTGAGCAACGGCATCAATAGCACCAGCCCGCACAAGGCAATGGCGAAGCGAATCAGCAGAAAGGCAAAGGGTGATGCATGGGCCAGGCCCCATTTGGAGAAGATCGCCCCGCTGCTCCACAGCAAAACGAACAGGCTCGTGGACGCCGCCGCGAGCGCGGATTTTTTCGAAAGGACAAACATGAATACCACCTGTAGTCAGGCAAAAAGCCAACTCAGCCGAGGCTGAAATTCAGTAGTTTTTTCAGGCGGGCGCTTTTTCAGACGGGCATGGGAACAGCAGAAAAGCTGATCAGCCCGAAAAGCCAACGCCTGGCGGTGATACGACTGCGCACACCGGCGAGCTACTGACAGGTGGGGGGTAATGACTGATCTGCGCAGGCTGCTGATTCCCGCACGGCACGACGCCAGCGTTGACCGCTGAATCGACTACCGCGTTGATGGGGGAAGCTGGCATGGGCTGATCTTTTTTGATGGATGAAATGGTGGTTCAGGAAACCACCGAGGGCCGACTATAACCAGCGCATGACATGGATTGCAATGACTAAGAGTCTGGCACGATCCCTGTGGGAGCGGGCTTGCTCGCGAAGGCGGTGTGTCAGGCGACATCAATGTTTACTGTGCCGCCGTCTTCGCGAGCAAGCCCGCTCCCACAGGGATTGCGCTTAACTGACTGGCATTACCCCCAAGGAGCGGCTTTTCATCCCGTGGCCGGCCCTCAACCAAACAGCCAATACCCCAACAACGTCAACACCACCACCGCCAGCACCGGCCGCAGTACGCGGTAGGCCTTGGGATTGCGACGCTTCCACTGTTTGACCGCACCGCTGAATTTGTCGCTGAAGCACTTGCTCCAGGCATAGACCTGGTTGATCCCGCCAACGCGTTCATCGTCAAGGTTCTGGGGTGCAGTGGCGCGCCCCAGCAAGCCGCTGATCCAGCGGTTGATACGGGTCATGAGGCGGTTGCTCATCGGTCGCTCGATGTCGCAAAACAGGATGACCCGGGGTTGCCCGGTTTCGTTCTTGACCCAGTGCACGTAGGTTTCATCGAACATAACGTCTTCCCCATCACGCCAGGCATAGACCTGACCATCGACGAAGATACGGCAATGATCGGAGTTCGGCGTCGACAGCCCCAAGTGATAACGCAAAGAACCGGCGAACGGATCGCGATGCGGGTTGAGGTGACTGCCAGCGGGCAGCAACGCAAACATGGCGCCTTTGACGTTGGGAATACTGCTGACCAACGCCACGGTTTTCGGGCACAAGGTTTCGGCCGATGACAATGGTTTGTCGTACCACTTGAGGTAGAAACGCTTCCAGCCTTTCTTGAAGAACGAACCGAAACCGGCGTCGTTGTTCTTTTCGGCGGCGCGAATATAGCCCTCGTCAAACAAGTGCATGGCTTCGTCGCGGATAACTTCCCAATTGTCCCTGAGCACATCCAGTTCGGGGAACTTGCTGCGGTCCAGGTAGGGTTTGGAAGGTACACCGGAAAACAGGTACATCAAGGCGTTATAGGGTGCAAACAGAGCCGAGTGGTTGACGAACTGACGCAGGACCGGCAAACGCGCCTTGCCACGCAAGTGCATATAGAGCGTGCTGCCGAGGAACAGCAACAACACCGAAGCCTTCGCGACGAAGGAAAAGCTCATCTACAACTCCTTGATAGTAGGTAACTTTGCACAACGCCATTTACCCGACGTGGCAGTCGGCCATTATCAACATTACCGGCCTCGGGGAAAACCCACCTGACTCAACATTCAGTGTTAAGAATTACGCAATAACCCCTTATTAACACAAGGTTCCTGAACGGGGGCTGACATGAATCGACCCCCTCTCACACCGGATTAAAAAACAAGATCAAAAGATCGCAGGCTGCGCCAGCTCCTACATCGACCGTGTTCCTGTACACATCTGTAGGAGCTGCCGAAGGCTGCGATCATTTGATCTTTATTGCTGAGTTTCCTGCTCGGTAAACAGATCACTGAACAGCATGCTCGACAGGTAGCGTTCGCCCGAGTCGGGCAGGATTACCACGATGGTCTTGCCCTGCATTTCCGGGGTTTCGGCCAGCCGCACAGCCACCGCCATGGCGGCGCCGCACGAGATACCGCTCAAAATCCCTTCTTCCTGCATCAGGCGCAGGGCCATCGCCTTGGACTCATCGTCGCTGACCAGCTCGACCCGATCGACCATCGACAGATCCAGGTTCTTCGGCACAAAACCAGCGCCGATGCCCTGGATTTTGTGAGGGCTCGGTTTGATCTCTTCCCCGGCCATCGCCTGGGTGATCACTGGAGACACCAACGGCTCCACCGCCACCGAGATAATCGGTTTGCCCTGGGTATTCTTGATATACCGCGAAACCCCGGTAATGGTTCCACCTGTCCCGACGCCCGCCACCAGTACGTCGACTGCGCCGTCGGTGTCATTCCAGATTTCCGGCCCGGTGGTTTTTTCGTGGATGGCCGGGTTGGCCGGGTTTTCGAATTGCGCCGGCATGAAGTAGGTCGATGGATCACTGGCGAGGATTTCGGCGGCCTTCTCGATCGCGCCTTTCATGCCTTTGGCCGGTTCCGTCAACACCAGTTCGGCGCCAAGGGCCTTGAGCACCTTGCGTCGCTCAATGCTCATGGACGCCGGCATGGTCAATACCAGTCGATAACCGCGGGCGGCGGCAACGAACGCCAGGCCGATGCCGGTGTTGCCCGAAGTCGGTTCGATGATGGTCATGCCGGGCTTGAGTTTACCGCTGCTTTCGGCCTCCCAGATCATGTTCGCGCCGATCCGGCACTTGACCGAATAACCCGGGTTGCGCCCTTCGATCTTGGCCAGGATGGTGACACCGCGCGGAGCAATACGGTTGATCTGCACCAGCGGCGTATTGCCAATGGAATGGGCGTTGTCAGCGAAAATACGGCTCATGGCTGGGTCCTTATACCGCGTTGAATTAGCCCTCCAAGGTATGCCTGTTACCCGTGGTCGTCCAGTCAGTCGAACGTCCGGTTACCAGAGCAGTCAATCGCTTTACACCGCAAGAGATTTGCCGCCATGAAGCGTCGATACAGTTGGCCCCTGTGGACCCTCGCCGGCCTCGTTCTACTGCTGGTTGCCCTGCACCTTGCCCTGCCCTACGTGGTGCGCGATTACCTCAACGAAAGATTGGCGAACATGGGTGACTACCGCGGGCAGATCACCGACGTAGACCTGGCCCTGTGGCGAGGCGCCTACAAAATCAATGGACTGAAAATCGTCAAGGTCGACGGGAAGGTTCCGGTGCCTTTCGTCAACGCGCCATTGATCGACCTGTCCGTCAGCTGGCATTCGCTCTGGTATGACCACGCCGTGGTGGCCGAGGCGCAGTTCGACAAACCCGAGGTGAACTTCGTCGATGGTGGTAACAAGAAAAACTCCCAGACCGGTCAGGGCACCGACTGGCGGGCACAATTGGAAAAATTGCTGCCGATAACCCTGAACGAAGTGCGGATCAACGACGGGCGGGTCACCTTTCGAAACTTCAATTCAAAACCGCCCGTGAACATGAATGCCACCCAGGTTAATGCCAGCATTTACAACCTGACCAATGTGGTCGACACCAAAGGCAAACGCGACGCCCGTTTCGACGGCAAGGCGTTGCTGCTGGGGCATGCGCCACTGGAAACCACAGCGACTTTCGATCCGCTGAGCGACTTCCAGGACTTCGAGTTCCGCCTGCGCGCCAAGAACCTTGAACTCAAACGCATGAACGACTTCGCCGCGGCCTACGGCAAGTTCGACTTCAATTCCGGCCATGGCGACCTGGTCATCGAAGCCGAAGCCAACAAGGGTCAACTCACCGGCTACATCAAGCCGCTATTGCGCGACGTTGATGTGTTCGATTGGCAACAGGACGTGGAGAACAAAGACAAAGGGATTTTTCGCTCCATCTGGGAAGCACTCGTCGGTGGCACCGAGAATGTGTTGAAGAATCAGCCAAAAAACCAGTTCGCGACGCGCGTCCAGCTCAGAGGCAGCGTGCATCAGAAAGATATCAGCGCATTCGAGGCTTTTTTGCAGATTTTGCGTAATGGTTTTATCCAGGCGTTCAATGCGCAGTACGAACGACCCAAGCCGGATACGGACTAGGATTTGCGTGTGACGGTGTAACGACCGGTTTCTTCTGCTGCTCGTGCCGGGTTTAATTGCTGTTGCAAAAAATCCCAGCCCAGGCAAGCCAGGGCCAATGACCGCGGCACAGCTTCACGGCCACTGCTGTAGCGACTGATACTGCGGGCACTGACGCCCAGCGCTTCGGCCGCCTGATTCAGCGGCAATCCGGTGCGAGCACGCCAATCGATGAAAATACGGGTGTTTTCATCTGCCGCATTTTGCGCAAGAGCATCCAGATACAGCGTGTCTGCGCCAATCTGGATATCCAGTTCGGGCCACTCCACGCTCCAGCCATCGTCCCCCAAGGCTGCGCCTTCAAAAGCACGGTCCTCCAGCAATGGTTGCAACCCCGGGTACGAACGCAGGTCGCGACTTAAATCGATGCTCAGTTGCTGGCCATCGATAAAGGTCAGCGCCAGGCGGTAATCCGGCAGTACCTGCACAGCCGACAGCCGTGGTCGTTTCATGGGTAACATCGTTTCCAATCCTCCAGCAATTGCACCTGATGGGCCCTGACCCACTCCAGCGCTTCCTTGATAATCAGCGGCGGTGCCTTGCCCATCATCACTTCGACAGTTACCAGGCTGAGCATCACATCCAGCCCGCCACCGGTCAGATGCACATGGGGCGGCGGATGATCCTTCTCGCGCAACTGAATGCGGTACGTATCGCGAAATCGGTATTTAGTAGACATACCCAGCAAGCTATCGCCAAAATGGCGATAGCTCAATACTGGCCAGCAGCCGAGACCAAGTCAAGATGTGACGCCCCATTCAGAGACTGAATAAGCCGTCTGCGTTCACAGTCGACCGGGCAGCGCGTTATAGTCGGGTACTACAATTATTGCGCCCCGCCCTGCCTCGTTCAGGTCGGCGTTACCGTTCGAGGATTAGCAGATGAAGTTCGAAGGCACCCAGGCCTACGTCGCCACCGATGACCTGAAGCTGGCGGTCAACGCCGCCATCACTCTGGAACGGCCACTGCTGGTCAAGGGCGAGCCAGGCACCGGCAAGACCATGCTCGCCGAGCAACTGGCCGAATCCTTCGGCGCCAAGTTGATTACCTGGCACATCAAGTCCACAACCAAGGCCCACCAAGGCCTGTACGAGTACGACGCGGTCAGTCGCCTGCGGGACTCGCAGCTGGGTACGGAGAAGGTCCACGACGTTCGCAACTACCTGAAAAAGGGCAAGCTCTGGGAGGCGTTCGAGTCTGAAGAGCGGGTGATTCTGCTGATCGACGAAATCGACAAGGCCGACATCGAGTTCCCCAACGACTTGCTGCAAGAACTCGACAAGATGGAGTTCTACGTTTACGAGATCGACGAGACCATCAAGGCCAAGAAGCGCCCGATCATCATCATTACCTCCAACAACGAGAAAGAGCTGCCGGACGCCTTCCTGCGCCGCTGCTTCTTCCACTACATCGCCTTCCCGGACCGCGTCACGATGCAACGGATCGTCGACGTGCACTACCCGAACATCAAGAAAGACCTGGTCAGCGAAGCGCTGGACGTGTTCTTCGATGTGCGCAAGGTGCCGGGCCTGAAGAAGAAGCCATCGACCTCGGAATTGGTGGACTGGCTGAAGTTGCTGATGGCCGACAATATCGGTGAAGCGGTGCTGCGCGAGCGCGATCCGACCAAGGCCATTCCGCCACTGGCCGGCGCCTTGGTGAAGAACGAACAAGACGTGCAATTGCTTGAGCGTCTGGCGTTCATGAGCCGTCGCGGCTCTCGCTAAGCCCCGATAGAGAGAGGCGATAGCCATGCTGCTCAACCTGTTCAATGAAATGCGTGCAGCCAAGGTGCCGGTCTCGGTACGTGAGTTGCTGGACCTGATCAACGCTCTGAAACAGCGCGTGACCTTCGCCGACATGGACGAGTTCTATTACTTGTCACGGGCGATTCTGGTGAAGGACGAAAAGCATTTCGACAAGTTCGACCGGGCGTTCGGTGCCTACTTCAATGGCCTGGAAAAGCTCGACGACCACCTCCAGGCGTTGATTCCGGAAGACTGGCTGCGCAAGGAATTCGAGCGTTCCCTGACCGATGAAGAGCGGGCCGCGATCCAGTCCCTCGGCGGCCTGGACAAGCTGATCGAAGAGTTCAAGAAGCGCCTGGAAGAACAGAAAGAACGCCATGCCGGCGGCAACAAGTGGATCGGCACCGGCGGCACCAGCCCGTTCGGCTCCGGTGGCTTCAACCCGGAAGGCATTCGGGTCGGCGATGCCGGCAAGCGTCAAGGCAAAGCGGTCAAAGTCTGGGATCAGAGAGAGTACAAAAACCTCGACGATTCGGTCGAACTGGGCACGCGCAACATCAAGGTCGCCCTGCGGCGCCTGCGTAAATTTGCTCGTCAGGGCGCAGCCGAAGAACTCGACATCGACGGCACCATCGACCACACCGCGCGCGATGCCGGGCTGCTGAACATCCAGATGCGTCCGGAGCGCCGCAACACCGTCAAGTTGTTGCTGCTGTTCGACATCGGCGGCTCGATGGACGCCCACGTGAAGATCTGCGAAGAACTGTTCTCGGCCTGCAAGACCGAGTTCAAGCATCTGGAGTACTTCTACTTCCACAACTTTATTTATGAATCGGTGTGGAAAAACAACATGCGCCGTACCTCCGAGCGCACCGCCACCCAGGACCTGCTGCACAAGTACGGCGCCGACTACAAAGTGATCTTCATCGGCGACGCCGCCATGGCGCCCTATGAAATCACCCAGGCCGGTGGCAGTGTCGAGCACTGGAACGAAGAAGCCGGTTACGTGTGGATGCAGCGCTTCAAGGAAAAGTACAAGAAGCTCATCTGGATCAACCCGTACCCGAAAGACACCTGGGGCTATACCTCATCAACTAACATCGTGCGGGATTTGATTGATGACCAGATGTTCCCGCTGACGTTGCGGGGGTTGGAGGAAGGGATGCGGTTTTTGTCCAAGTAAAGATTGTTGTTGTCTGTGATGCCGCCTTCGCGAGCAAGCCCGCTCCCACATTGGATATTCGTCGTACACAAACTCTGTGTCCGCTGGAGATCAAATGTGGGAGCGGGCTTGCCCGCGATGCTTTAGCGGCCTAAAAACCGCCGCAAATACTCAACGTGTTCCCGATGAGCGACATCCTGCACCACCGGCTTCAACCGCACCTTCGCCCCCGGCAAACACTGCGCCAATCGCGCCAATGCCAACGGCGTCAACGCCCCCAGTCGCGGATAACCGCCTATGGTCTGCCGATCATTGAGCAGCACAATTGGCTGCCCGTCCGGCGGCACCTGAACCGCGCCCAGCGGGATGCCTTCGGAAATCATCGGCTGGCCCTGATACTGCAACGACGTTCCCAACAGGCGAATGCCCATGCGATCGGCGCGGCTGTCGAGGGTCCAGACGCTGTTGAACGCGTCGAACAGACTCTGTCCACTAAACTCGCCGATCTGTGCACCGAGCACCAGGTCCAGCGGCGCATTGAGTTTGAAGTCCGGCACTTGTTCGTGCGCCAACTCCCGCAGCAGTAACAGCGAGCTTCCCGAATAGCTCAACTGCGCATCTTTGGCCAACGCCCGCCCCATGCCATCCAGCCCACCGAGCTCCTCACGGACCACCGTTGCGCTACTGCCCAACACCTTGGGCGCATCAAATCCGCCCGGGGCCGCCAAATAAGCCCGAGCGCCAAGCCGCGGCTGGGTGAATTGCAATTGCTGACCTTTGTTCAGCCTGAAACTGCGCCACGGCGCCAATGCCTCGCCATCCACCCGCGCCCCCAGATCCGCCCCGGCCAACGCCAGCACGCAATCTTCCTGGGCAACGACTGTAAACCCGCCGAGGGTGATTTCGATCACCGACGCATCCAGCCCATTGCCCAGCAGCCAATTGGCCCACGACATCGATCGCCAATCCGCTGCCCCGCCCTGGGTCACGCCCAGATGCCGCACGCCAAATCGCCCGGCGTCCTGCAACAGGCACAGCGGTGTACTTGCTTCAATCGTCAGTCGGCTCATGCCAGGGCCTCCAACGGTGTGTCATCACCGCCCAGATTGATGAACTCGGCATGGCTGACCGCTTCGAAGCGCACCGTATCGCCCGGTTGCATCAGGCTGTAGCCGTCGCGCTCGCGGTCGAACAATTTTGCCGGAGTGCGGCCGATCAGGTTCCAGCCGCCGGGGGACACCACCGGATAAGCCGCCGTCTGGCGTTCGGCGATACCGACACTGCCGGCAGCCACTTTTTTGCGCGGAGTATTCATACGCGGTGCAGCCAATACCTCCTCCACCAATCCCATGAAGGCGAACCCCGGTGCGAAGCCCAACGCGAACACTTGATACTCGCGTCCGCTGTGGCGGTGGATCACCTCTTCCATCGTTAATCCGCTGCGCTGAGACAGCAAGGTCAGTTCCGGACCAACACTCAGGTCGTACCAGACCGGCAATACATGGCATTTACCCTTGGCCCGAGCGTTGGGCGACAGATCGATCAAGGCTTCAGCGATCAATTCCCGCGCCTGGGCCGGATTCAGTGCCATCAAATCGTAATGCACCATCAACGTTGTGTAGGACGGCACCAGATCGATCAAATGGTTTCCGAACGCCTCCCGCAGACCCTCGCTGGCCGCGAGCATCCACGGCATGTTGGCTTCGCTGATTTCATCGAACAAACGCACCATCAGGCAATCCAGCGCCACCACCTCTACCCGTGGCTTCATGATGCACTCTGCTGATTCAAGGCTTCGCGAATGCGCTGCACGGCGGCCACCGAACTGGCGTTGTCGCCGTGTACGCACAAGGTATTGGCCTGCAAGTGCAAGGCGCTGCCATCGCTGGCGGTGAGGTTGTCACTGCGAGCAATGATCAGCGCCTGTTCGATGATTTTCTCGGGATCGTGGTGTACGGCGCCCGGCAGTTGCCGCGAGACCAGCCTGCCTGCGCTGTCGTAAGCGCGATCGGCGAAGGCTTCGAACCACAACGTCACGCCATATTCATCGCCCAATTGCTGCGCAGCACGGTTGTCGCGGGTCGCCATCAGCATCAATGGCAGCGTCCGGTCGTAGGCCGCCACGGCCTGAATCACTGCGCGCAATTGCGCCGGGTTGGCCATCATGTCGTTGTACATCGCGCCGTGGGGCTTGACGTAACTCACCCGCCCGCCCTGAGCCCGGCAAATGCCGTCGAGGGCGCCGATCTGGTAATGCAACAGGTCCTGCAGTTCCTGAGCGGTGTACGCCATGGAGCGACGACCGAATCCCACCAGATCCTGATAGGCCGGATGAGCACCAATCTGCACGCCGTGGCTCAAGGCCAGGCTGACGGTCTTGCGCATGATGCTCGGGTCGCCGGCATGGAAGCCGCAGGCGATGTTGGCGCAATCAATGAAGGGCATGACCTCGGCGTCCAGACCCATGGTCCAGTTACCGAAACTCTCGCCGATGTCGCAGTTCAATAGCAGGCGGTTCACGGTGAACACTCCTGTAGGCTTTTATCTTCTTAGCTGAAGGACATATGTCCCTCAGATTATCAGTTACCGGACATCCGGTTATTGAGCGTCGAGTTGCTTGCCACGGGTTTCCGGCAAGCTCAGGGCCGCCAGGATCACTACCCCGTAGGACACCGCCGCGAAGGCGCCGATTCCCACACTCAGTGGCACCTTCTGGCTGAGCAAGCCGATGAACAGCGGGAACAACGCCGCCAATGCCCGACCGATGTTGTAGCAAAAACCCTGGCCCGAACCGCGAATCCGCGTCGGAAACAGCTCGGTCAAAAACGCACCCATGCCGCTGAAGATCCCCGAAGCGAAGAAGCCCAAGGGGAACCCCAGCCACAGCATCACGCCGTTGCTGACCGGCAATTGGGTATACAGCAGAACAATGGTGAACGAGCCGACCGCGAACAGAATGAAGTTCTTTTTACGACCGAGGATGTCAGTCAAATACGCGCTGATCACGTATCCGACGTAGGACCCGACGATCACCATGGCCAGATAGCCACCGGTGCCGAGTACGCTCAAGCCCCGTTCGTTTTTCAGAAACGTCGGCAACCAGGAAGTGATCGCGTAATAACCGCCAAGGGCGCCGGTGGTCAGGATCGACGCGCGGATCGTGGTGAAAAGAATGCCCGGGGCGAAGATCTCGTAGAACTTGGCTGGGTTGCCTGGCTCTTGCCTGGCTTTGGCTTCGCGGTAGATTTCCGGGTCTTTCACCAAGCGACGGACGAAGATCACGAAAATCGCCGGCACGATGCCAAGGAGGAAAAGAGCACGCCAGGCGTCTTCCGGCGGCAGTACCGAAAACAGCAGCGCGTACAGAATCGCCGTCATTCCCCACCCAAGCGCCCAGCCCGATTGCACCATGCCGACGGCTTTGCCACGGTCCTTGGCGCGGATCACTTCGCCGATCAGCACCGCGCCGGCCGTCCACTCGCCGCCGAAGCCGAAGCCCATCAATGTGCGTGCAATCAGCAATTGTTCGTAGTTCTGGGCGAAGCCGCAAAGAAAGGTGAAGAAGGCGAACCACAAAACAGTCAGTTGCAGGGTGCGCACCCGGCCGATGCGGTCGGAGAGAATCCCCGCCACCCAGCCACCGATGGCCGAGGCGATCAGGGTACTGGTGTGAATCAGCCCGGCTTCGCCAGTGGTAATGCCCCACATGGCAATCAGGGTCGGCACCACGAAGCTGAGCATCTGGGTGTCCATGCCGTCCAGGCCATAGCCGATCTTGCAGCTCCAGAACGTACGACGTTCCTGCTTATTGATGTTGTGGTACCAATCGAAGGGTCCCGGGCGAGCCGTGGCTTTGGGAACGAGGGTGTCGGGCGCACTCATGGCAAGTCTCCGTGCAAATTTTATTGGTATTGTTCTGAGCCCCGACGACGCCTATCGTGGGAACCGGATGCGTCGATTTTTGGACGCTTGGCCCTGCGGCGTCCAACTAATAAAAACCCGCCCTAGACATAAGAAAACCTTATCCGACGGGCTAAGCCCCAAGAGCTGATCCCATGAACCTGAAGTTTCTCGAGACCTTTGTCTGGGTCGCCCGACTCAAGAGTTTCCGCCTGACGGCAGACAAACTCTTCACCACCCAGGCGTCGATTTCCAGCCGTATCGCCGTGCTCGAAGGCGAGCTCGGGGTGAAGCTGTTCCTGCGCGATTCTCGCGGTGTGAGCCTGACGCCCGAAGGCCTGAAAGTGCTCGAATACGCCGAGCAGATGATGGACACGATGCAGGCGCTCAAGCAGTCGATCGAGACGCGTTCGAGCAAGGTTGGGCGGGTCCGGATCGGCGTCATGGACACTGTGATCCACACCTGGCTCAGCCCGTTGGTGGCGCAAATGATGGATCACTACCCGCTGGTGGAAATCGAGCTGGTGGCCGATACCGCGCTCAACCTCTGCGATCAGCTGCAAAAAGGCTTTCTCGATCTGATCCTGCAAACCGATCTGCTGCGCCAGGAAAGCGTGCGTAGCCTGGAGCTGGCCAGTCATCCGATGGGCTGGATCGTGGCCAGCAATTCCATCTACAACCGCGAGTATGCAAGTGTCGCCGACCTGGCGCGGGAGCGGATCATCACCTATTCGAAAAACTCCCAGCCACACCAGGAGATACTTGCCCTGATGCAGGCCAACGGGGTCATGGCGCCACGGCTGAACTGTGTGAATTCAGTGTCGGCGATTACCCGATTGCTGAGGGACGGCTTCGGCATTGGCGCACTACCGCCGGTACTGGTGGCCGAAGAATTGGCGCGAGGGGAATTGACCTTGCTGGCCATCGATCAGCGGCCGCCGAATTTGCAGGTGGTGGTGTCGTGGCGGGTTGGCGTGGAGTGGGTCGAAGAAATTGTGGCGTTGTGTCAGCAGGTCGTGGAGCGCTATGCCCATAAAGTGGGCGAGCAGTACATCGTCTTGAGCAAACCTTCGGTTTGATCGTTCCCACGCTCCGCGTGGGAATGCAGCCCGGGACGCTCCGCGTCCCATCCAAAGCCGAACGCGGAGCGTCCGTTAAGGCATTCCCACGCAGAGCGTGGGAACGATCATCGACTCAAAGACCCCGCACATCCCGATCCTCGATCGGCCGGCTCTGGCGCAGACGCTTGCCGCCCAGCACCACCCAGTCGATCAGTCGGAACAAACATTCAATGCCGAACGACAGCAGTAACGCGCCGCTCATGCCCCAGATCATCGCCTCCGGGGTCAGCAGGATCTGGTAGCTGTAACCGTTCCAGGTTTCCTTGCGAATATCCGGGTCGGCGGCCAGGGCCACTTGCAGGACGCGGATGTACCACGGGCCCTGCATGGCCTGGAATTGCTTGTCGAGGGCCAATTGACGGGTGAGCAAGGTGCTCAGGCTGTCGGCATCGCTGCGAAAGATCGGGTCTTCGCTGGCACGGTAATGGGCCACGAGCGCCTGCATGTCACCCTTGAAAAACTGATTGGCAGTGCCCTGGAAACCGCTCAAACCGGTCTGCGCCTCGATCAGATGCGCTTCGATCCGTTTCGCGTAATCACTGATGAAGCCAGGCACCTGGACACCGATCAACAGGCCCGCCGCGAACAACACCAGCCGTAGATAACTGAGCAACATGGGGGAGAGATCCTTATTCGGTCTTGCCCTGGCTGACGCATTCACCGCGTCGCCAGAGGCTCCATTGGCCCGGTTCGTAGCGGGTCCAGGTTTCGTTTTCGGTCAAGGGTTCGGTGGCGATCACCGTGACCACGTCGTTGGGTGTGGTTTCGGCCTGGAAGTCGACGATCACATCGACGTCCTTCAAACGCGCCGGGCCGAACGGTGCACGGCGGGTGATCTGCGCCAGTTTGCTCGAGCAGTAGCAGAACAGCCAGTCGCCGTCGCTGAGCAAGCAGTTGAATACGCCTTTGCTACGGTACTCGGCGCAAGCGGCCACCAGGTCTGGCAACAGTGCTTCGATCTCTACTGGCTCGGGGAACGCAGCGCGCACCCGGTTGAGCAAATCGCAAAACGCCGCTTCACTGTCGGTATCGCCAACGGGGCGATAAAAACTGGCGGTCGGGTTGAAATCGGCCAACTGGCCGTTGTGGGCGAAACACCAGTTGCGCCCCCACAACTCGCGCACGAACGGGTGGGTGTTGGACAGGCAGACCTTGCCGACGTTGGCTTGGCGGATGTGCCCGATCACCACTTCGCTTTTGATTGGGTAGCGCTGCACCAGATTCGCCACTTCCGACTCGCTGCTCGCCGCCGGGTCCTGGAACAGCCGCAGGCCACGGCCTTCATAAAAAGCGATGCCCCAACCGTCACGGTGCGGCCCGGTGCGGCCGCCGCGCTGCATCAGCCCGGTGAAGCTGAACACGATATCGGTCGGGACATTGGCGCTCATGCCCAATAACTCACACATGCTCGGACTCTCGATTCAGTACAGGGGCACGGTTACAGACGCGGTTCGACCCGCGAACGCTGAGGGTTGCTCGGCACCGGTGGCCGACCGTAACGATCATCGCCGGCACCGCCGAAAGGCTGATCGTCGTCAGGCTCGTCGGCCCGCGCCGCAGCCTTGGCGGCAGCCGCCTGCTCCTTGCGAGCGCTGGAGGCGCGCTCGATGGGAATACGGATCGCCACGAACACCAGATAAATGCCGAAGGCAATCATGCCGTACATGAACAGATCGGAAACCGCGCGCCAGGCGTTGTTGCCAACCTTGAACAGCAAGTCGAGGGCAGTAATGGCGATGGACGGGGCGATCTTTTCTTTCACCGGGTCGATGATGGTCGGGCTGAACAGCAACACCGCCACCAGCAGCCGCAGCGGCTCACGCAGCCAACGCCACATCCAGCGGGTGATGCGCATCCACACCAACAGGCAGCCTAAAGCGGCAAAGGCGTAGAGGCCCCAAGCGATCAGATAGTCGTTCTCGGTCATGGTGTCCATGGCAAGGCAGGCAAAGAGGCGCTTATAGTAACGACTTTTCGCACGTCAGGCTTGTCCCAATACCAGTGAGTTAAGCGCATTCCATGTGGGAGCGGGCTTGCTCGCGAAGAGGGAGTATCACTCGACATTGATGTTGCCTGACACACCGCCTTCGCGAGCAAGCCCGCTCCCACAGGTTGCGAAGCCCCTATTCCGTACATTGTTCGAGAGCCATTCATGCCCCTATCCGCCAACGTCACCAGCGCTCCGATTGCCCACAAGGCCGACGGTTCCGACCCGTATGCCTGGCTGCAGGAGCGCGACACCGACGCGGTGCTCGATTACCTGAAAGCTGAAAACCGCTATCAAGAGGAACAAACCGCCGATCAGGCCGGGCTGCGCGAAACCCTGTTCGAGGAGATCAAGGGACGGATTCTCGAAACCGACCTGTCGCTGCCCTCGCCTTGGGGCCCGTACCTGTATTACACGCGCACCACGGCTGGCGACGAATACGCCCGTCACTACCGCTGCCCGCGTCCAGCCGATGGCAGCCTGCAGATCGACGAAAGCCAGGAACTGCTGCTGCTTGATCCGAATGTGCTGGCCAAAGGTGGCTTCTTTTCCCTGGGCGCGTTCAGCATCAGCCCGGACCACCAGCGTCTGGCCTACAGCATCGACTCCAGCGGCGAAGAGATTTACACGCTGTTCGTGAAGGAATTATCCAGCGGCCGCGTCAGCGAACTGGAATTCCAGGACTGCGACGGCAGCATGACCTGGGCCAACGACAGCCTGACGCTGTTCTTCGGCGAACTCGACGACACCCATCGCCCGCACAAACTGTTCCGCTATCGGCTGGACGGCACCGCGGCCGAAGAAGTGTTCCACGAGCCAGACGGCCGATTCTTCCTGCATTGCTACCGCTCAAGCTCCGAACGGCAACTGCTGTTGTCGCTGGGCAGCAAGACCACCAGCGAAGTCTGGGTGCTCGACGCCTCGCTGCCGCATCAGGCCTTTACCTGCCTGGCGCCGAGAGTCGAAGATCATGAGTACGATGTCGACCACGGCAAACTCGATGGCGAGTGGACGTGGCTGATCCGCACCAACCGCGACGGCATCAACTTCGCCCTGTACCAGGCCGCCGATACCGGCATCGCGCCGATCGAAGCCGACTGGCAGAACCTGATTCCCCACAGCGACACAGTGATGCTCGAAGGCATGAGTCTGAACGCCGAGGCCATGACCCTGAGCCTGCGTGAAGGTGGCCTGCCGATCATCGAAGTCCGCCCACGGGATTTAGTGCCGTATCGCGTGCAATTGCCGGACGCGGCCTACAGCCTGCACGTGCAGAACAGCCTGGAATTTGTCAGCGACCGGATCCGTCTGCGCTATGAAGCCTTGAACCGTCCGGCGCAGATCCGCCAACTGATTCTGAGCAGCGGCGAGCAGAAAGTCCTCAAGGAAACCCCGGTGCTCGGCCCGTTCGACGCCGATGCGTACGTCAGCCAGCGGCTTTGGGCGACGGCACCGGACGGTACGCAAGTGCCGATCAGCCTAGTGGTCAAACGCGAGTTCCTCGGCAAGCCTACGCCGCTTTATTTGTACGGCTACGGCGCCTACGGCGAAAGCCTCGACCCGTGGTTCTCTCACGCCCGCCTGAGCCTGCTGGATCGCGGCATGGCGTTTGCCATCGCCCATGTACGCGGTGGCGGTGAGCTGGGCGAAGCCTGGTATCGCGCTGGCAAGCAGGAACACAAGCACAACACCTTCAGCGACTTCATCGCGTGCGCCGAACACCTGATCGCCAAGGGCTTTACCACCCCATCGCAGCTGGCAATCAGCGGTGGCAGCGCCGGTGGCCTGTTGATTGGCGCGGTACTCAATCAGCGGCCAGAGCTGTTCGGCGCGGCGATTGCCGAAGTGCCGTTCGTCGACGTACTCAACACCATGCTCGACCCGGATCTGCCGCTGACCATCACGGAGTACGACGAGTGGGGCAACCCGCAGGAGCCGGACGTCTATAATCGGATCAAGGCCTACGCCCCGTACGAAAACGTCACCGCGCAAGCCTATCCGGCGACGCTGGTGATCGCCGGCTACAACGACAGTCGCGTGCAGTACTGGGAAGCGGCCAAGTGGGTGGCGAAATTACGCGCGACCAAAACCGATACCAATCCGCTGCTGCTCAAGACTGAACTGGGTGCGGGGCATGGCGGGATGAGCGGTCGTTATCAAGGATTACGTGACGTAGCCCTCGAATACGCATTTGTTTTCAAGGTTTTGGGAATCGCCTGAGGAACTTGGCCCGGCGTACCGGTCTTAACACCCGTACGCCAGGCACCGTCCCCCTGTAGGAGCGAGGCTTGCCCGCGAAGAGGCCATAACATCCAACATCAATGTTGCCTGTCATACCGCCTTCGCGGGCAAGCCTCGCTCCTACAAGGGGACGGTGCCTGGAACAGACACAGACACAAGAAAAAGACCGTGACGACATGTCAGAACCGACCTTACTGAACAACGAAATTCGCGACTGGCTGATGGACTGCGGCCTGTTCGATCAACTGTTGCCGGCAGACTTCGTGGCGGCTTCGGGTTACTTCAGCATCAGCACTATTGCCGAAGGCGAAGAGATTTTCCATGAGGGCGATGCCGGCAGTTTCATGTGCATCATCCACACCGGCCAGGTCGCGGTGCAGAAGACCAACAGCGACGGGCAACGGGTAACCATGGCTACCTTGCGCAGCGGTCGGGCGTTCGGCGAAATGGCCGTGCTCGACGGTGAACGGCGCTCAGCCAGTTGTGTGGCCGCGAGCAATTGCCAGTTGCTCAACCTGGGCAAGGACTCTCTGGAAAAGATGCTCAACGATGCGCCGAAAATCGCCGCCAAGATCATCCGCGCCCTCGCCGTCTCCCTCTCCAAACGCTTACGCATGGCCGACGGGCAATTGCTCTCGCAGCAGATTTAGACACTAACCGCCCGGCGTTTTGATTTTCGTCGTGCTCGGTTCAAGGCCCGGCAAGGTCTGACCCTTGGGTGGATTGGGCATTTCGATCGGCGGCAACAGCGGTGGCCCGCCACTGCCGGAGCCGGCCTTGGGCACGCTGGTCGGGGTGATCTGCGGATACGGCGTCGGAGTGGCGGTGCCGGGTGAACCGGGCATCGGCGCGGGGCTGGTGGGGATGGTTTGCAGCTCTTGGGCCTGCACTGCAGTTATCGAGAGCGCGGCCAAGGCAATGACCGTTAGAATGGTGCGCTTCATCAATGGCTCCGTTGGCCTTGTGGTCTTTTTGCAGGCTACTCCCAACTGCGCGTGTTTGCCTTCCTCCATCTGTCAATTTCTCCTCAAGAGAGCCCCATGAAACGTTTCGTTCTGCTCGACACCACCCCTATTCCTGAAAACGGCGGTGCCCTGTGCCTGTTCGAATACGGCGAGGACTTCGTCATCAAGATTCAGGGCGGCGATGGCGGGCAGTTGATGAACACCCGCATGCACGGCTCCGAAGATGCCCTGGCCGAAATCCCCTGCCGCAAGGTCGCCGGCCGGCCGAACTCGCGGGTATTGATCGGTGGCCTGGGCATGGGCTTCACCCTCGCCTCGGCGCTCAAGCATTTGGGCAAAACGGCTGAAGTGGTGGTCGCTGAATTGGTACCCGGCGTGGTGGAGTGGAATCGCGGGCCGCTGGGCGAGAAAGCCGGCAATCCGCTGCTCGACCCGCGCACCGTGATCCGGATGGAAGACGTGGCTAAGGTGCTGCAAGCCGAGCCGCAAGGTTTCGATGCGATCATGCTCGACGTCGACAACGGCCCCGAAGGCCTGACCCAGAAGGCCAACAGCTGGCTCTACTCCGCCGGTGGCCTGAGCGCCTGCGCCAAGGCCCTGCGGCCAAAAGGCGTGCTGGCGGTGTGGTCGGCCAGCGCCGACCGGCAGTTTTCCGACAAGCTGAAAAAAGCCGGTTTCAAGGCCGAGGAAGTGCAAGTCTTCGCCCATGGCAACAAGGGCACCCGCCACACCATCTGGATTGCCGAAAAGCTCAAGGGCTGAGCTAAACTCACGTCATACCGTCATTAGTCTTTTACAAAGGTGAACCCATGAGTTCGTCCACCCCGACCAATACTTCGAAACTGGACCGCATCCTTGCCGACAACCAGCGCGACAAGGAAATGGGTTACCGCGACAAAGCCCTGAAAATGTATCCGCACGTGTGCGGCCGTTGCGCCCGTGAGTTCTCCGGTAAGCGCCTGAGTGAACTGACCGTGCACCACCGCGACCACAACCACGACAACAACCCTCAGGATGGCTCGAACTGGGAGCTGTTGTGCCTGTATTGCCACGACAACGAACACTCGCGTTATACCGATCAGCAGTATTTCGACGAAGGCTCGCTGAGTACGCCGAAGATTGCCAAGGCGACGCACAACCCGTTTGCGGCGTTGGCGGGGTTGATGAAGAAAGAAGACTGAAGCTCTTCAGCGCCTGCACCGGCCCCATCGCGGGCAAGCCCGCTCCCACAGTGATTGGCGGTGAGCACAGATGTTGTGTACACCGCGGCCCCTGTGGGAGCGGGCTTGCCCGCGATAGCATTTGTCCGGGCACCACCAATCTCAAACTGAACACCCCTCCCCCAATCCCCGTATAATCGCCGTTTTTTCCCCGAAGGCACCCCGCTCGTGGCAGACAAACGGTACAGCTGCATTGGTTTGTATAACCCCAAATCACCGGAGAACGTCGGTTCGGTGATGCGCGCCGCCGGCTGCTATGGCGTGGCGTCGGTGTTTTACACCGGCAAGCGTTATGAACGCGCCGCCGATTTCGTCACCGACACCAAGAGGGTCCACTACGACATTCCGCTGATCGGCATCGACGACCTGAAAAAAATCCTGCCTCTGGGCTGTGTCCCGGTCGCCGTTGAACTGGTCGACGGTGCCCGCTCGCTGCCGGAATACACGCACCCGGATCGCGCCCTCTATATCTTCGGCCCCGAAGACGGCTCGCTGGATAAAGAAATCCGCGACTGGTGCGAAGACGTGGTCTACATCCCGACCACCGGCTGCATGAACCTGGCGGCCACCGTCAATGTTGTGCTGTACGACCGCATGGCCAAGGGCAACAACACCCGCTCGGGTCCGAAATTCCGCTGAATTGCTACATATTCGATGGAACAAGCCGCTCGCCCAGGCAGTCAGCTAAATATCTATTGCTGAAGCAATCCTTCCCTGCCTGGAGACAGATCATGCGCGAGTTCAACCCTGTAGAACGTATCGAAACCACCCCGTTCCAGAGCCCTTCCGAACAGAACGTTCATGGTTGGGAACGCGCCGGCTCCCTGGCGGGTGGCGTGGTCATGCTGAGCAAGGGCCTGCGACGCGGCGGCGTGTTCGGATTGATTGAAATAGCCATCGGTGGCATGGCCCTGGCCCGGGGAATCACTGGGCATTGCTCGGCGAAAAGACTGTTGGAAAAGAACCGTCAGGACATGGAAAACGCACGCGCGCGAATCGAGCGCGCCGGGGATGAGCTGAGCCGCATGAAAGCCAATGCCGAAGCGGCGACCAGCACGGCGACCGTGACGGGTAATGATTCGTTGAACTCGCCGAAGGCTGGGGTTTAACCCTTTTAGATCAAAAGATCGCAGCCTTCGGCAGCTCCTACATTGGGATGGTGTACCACCTGTAGGAGCTGCCGAAGGCTGCGATCCTTTGATTTCTTATTGCAACAACCCGGTATCAAGCACCTTGGAAGACTCGCCAATTACGCTTTCCGCGAGCTGAACGAATGCCCTGGTATCCACACTTTCCAAATGCATCGCCCCACGCAGCACATCATCGAGCGAACGCTTGTTGCGGGTTTTCAGGCGAATCTCGCGATCCAGTTCCTGTAGCAACACCACTGCTTTGGCCACCTGCGCCGGGTTGATCTGCTCACCGCGCAACGTGCTGACCTTCTGGCTGTCCTTGACCAACTTGCTGTGTAGGCTTTCATACCGCTCATCACTCATGCCGCCTGCGCGGCGCACCAGTTCGATGGCGTAATACTCGGCAAACCCTTCGCTGATCCAGTCGCTACGCTGGCTGTCGTTGATCCGCCCGAACACTTGAGCCAATTCACGCACCAAGGCACTGCTGCCGCTTTCGCTGACCAGCGGCAGACGCGCGTTCAGGTAAATCGATTCATGCGCGGCCGAGTTGCCACGCCACATTGGGTCGTTGGCGCCGACAATCAGCAACTTGCTGGGATGACGCGGAAAAACTGCCTGCACTTGCGGCCAGACAAAAGTCAGCAGCGTCAGCACATCCATGCGGCGCATGCCCTGCCCCTGCGGCGAGGCCACGGTGACTTCGGTTTCTCCCAGTCGCGTGCGACGACTACCGAGATGGCCAGCGAGCATCCAGCCAGTGGGACGGTCGAACAGGCGCGAGACGTTATCGATCCGGAATTTGTTCTTGCCGATCCGCGGCCAGGCGGTTTCGACGCTTTTCCAACCGGTGGGTAATTCGAATTCAAGGCGTGAAACCAGTTCGATGCCGTCCTGCTGATCGAGTTTGGCCGCAGGCACCAAGTCATCGCCACGCATCAGCGCCCAGTTCGGCGTCATGCGGGTGTCGAAGCGGCCGCTCTTGCGCCCATGGCTGATGCGCACGCGGTAGGTCAGGCTGGCCTTGTCGGCGGTTGGACGCCAAACTCCACGAGCCTGTTTACCCGGTGTGAGCTGCCATTGGCCATCGGCCTTGAAATCACTGTAATGACTGCCATCACCCAAGTCGAAATCCAGACTGCGCACCGCCGAACCTTGGGCCAGGGTCAGGCGCACTTCGGCCTGATCGCTTTGCGGCAACAGGCGCACGTGATAATCCAGATCGACTTTCTTCGCCGCCCACACAGGCAAACTCAGGGCCAAAAGTCCAAAGGCTAACGCCTGGCGCACTCCCACAGCCATACACACTCCTAGCGGCCCCAAATTCTTGTAATCGCTGCCGATTTTTTTTGAGTGCTACGCACTCAAGCGCGAGCAAGCTCCCTCGCCACAAAGCAATGGGAGTCAACCCGCGCGAAAAATCAGATGGTCTTCCCAATCGTCTTCGGCCACGCTGCCCTCGGCGAGCATGCGCCCGGACTGGGAAATGCGTTCGTGATGCACCGCCTCGCGATCACCGCACACCAGGTGATGCCAGAGCGGCAAATCCTTGCCTTCGCTGACCAATCGATAACCGCAGGTCGGCGGCAGCCATTTGAACTCATCGGCCTTGCCCGGCGTGAGCTGGATGCAATCGGGCACAAAGTCGCGGCGGTTGGGGTAATCAGTGCACTGACAGGTTTTGAGGTCCAGCAGTTTGCAGGCGATACGCGTGTAGTAGACGGAGTTATCGTCTTCGTCCTCGAGCTTTTGCAGGCAGCACAGGCCACAGCCGTCGCACAGCGATTCCCATTCCTCTTGATCGAGTTGATCGAGGGTTTTGCGTATCCAGAACGGTTCGACTTTGGCGGCCATGGCTCAAGCATCAACATCAGGTGGTGAAAAGGCCGCCAGTCTAGTGCCAAGGCACCGGCGGGCCAAGCATTGGCGACTGCCGGTAGAACGAGCTTGTCAGTTATCACGCCGCCAAGTAGGGTTTTGCGTCGCCCCTCACTTTCAAACGTAGCAAGGAATCTCTTGATGAGTGCTAACCCACGCGTTGCCGACTACGCCATTCACCCTCAGTTCACCGATCGCTGGTCGCCCCGTGCCTTCACCGGCGAAACCATTGCCGAAGAAACACTGCTGAGCTTCTTCGAAGCCGCACGCTGGGCACCATCGGCGTACAACTCGCAGCCTTGGCGGTTTCTCTATGCGCGTCGCGACACGCCGAACTGGGAGCGTTATCTGGGCCTGTTGAACGAGTTCAACCGCAGCTGGGCGCAGCACGCTTCGGCGCTGGTGATCGTGATTTCGAAAACCACTTTTGCGATACCTGGCGCCACCGAAGAAACACCGGCGCAATCCCACACTTTCGACGCCGGTTCGGCCTGGGGCCACCTGGCGCTGCAAGCGAGCATCAGCGGCTGGCACACCCACGGCATGGCTGGTTTCGATCAGGAACTGACCCGCAAAGAGCTGAATATTCCTGAGGGCTATGCGCTGCACGCGGCGGTGGCGATCGGCAAGCTGGGCGACAAGGCGACACTGGCCGAGTACCTGCAAGCTCGCGAAGAGCCAAGCCCGCGTCGCCCGCTGAGCGAGTTGGCGGCGGAAGGTGATTTCACCCTCTAAAAGCAAAAGATCGCAGCCTTCGGCAGCTCCTACAGGTGTTCACAAAACCCTGGAGCTGCCGAAGGCTGCGATCTTTTCAGCTGCGCCTCAATACCCGCGCGAGAAATCCACTTCCCCACGCAACGCTTCGCCCGCCTGATACGCCCGCAGGTTTTCGACGAACAACTTCACCATCATCGGTGGCGAAGTCGGTGCCGAACTGTGGCCGGTCAGCAACAGGCCCCACGCGGTCCAGAACGGATGGCGTTGCGGCAACGGCTCCTGACGGCAGACGTCGATCACGGCCCCAGCCAGATGCCCTTCCTTCAAGGCTTCCACCAGATCCGCATCGACCACCGCGACGCCGCGCCCGACGTTGATGAACAACCCGGTCGGCTTAAACTGTTTGAACAGTGCGGCGTCGTACAGGTCGTGAGTATTCGGGGTGTTCGGCAGCAGATTGATCACGTAATCCACTTCGCCAACCAGTCGCGGCAAATCACTCAGCGCACCGACTTCGATAAACGGCGCCTGCTCCCGGGCGGTGCTGGCGATGCCATATAACTCGACGCCAAACGGCAGCAGAAACTGTGCCACCGCCTGACCGATGTCGCCGGTGCCAACGATCAACACCTTGCGTCCGGCCAGGCTTTGCCCCTGGCGATTGTCCCATTTGCGCTCGACCTGGCTGACCAGCCGCGGCAGTACTTCGCGCTCGTGGCCGAGCATGTAAGTCAGTACGTATTCGGCCATGACCTGACCGAAAATCCCCACCGCCCGGGTCAGGCGATAGTGCCGAGGCAAACCGTCGGCCAGCAACGGCGTGATGCCCGCCCAGGTCGATTGCAGCCATTGTGGTTCGTGGCCCTGACGCAACAGCGTCGCCAGCAGGTCCGGCTGACCGAGCCAGACCTGGCATTCGGCGGCCTGACGGGCCAGTTCGGCGGAGTCGCCGCTGGTCAGTACTTCCAGATCAGGTGCTGCCTGACGCAACAGTTGGGCATACACAGGGTGGTCGTGTTCAGCAATCAGAACGCGCATGGTTCAAACCTTTCAAAAACAGTGCAGACGGCCGCCGACGGAGTATCACTCCATCGCCCTGGCCATCGCTAAAATCATTCCAGTGTTTCATAAAGGCTCTGAACAGAGCCTGTCTGCCGATTACATCGGGTCGTTGCGGCGCAGCAATTCTTCCGGCAGATGCTCGATGTATTCGTCTTCGGCCGGCGGCATTTGCAGGTGATAGCCCTGCTTCTCGAGGTTCTCCAGCACGACGACGATGTCTTCACTGGCCAGTTTGCGCTCGGGCGACAGCACCAGATTGAAGGAATGTTTCGGCTTGCCGAAGGCCAGCATCAGCGCTTCCGGCACACGTTCAAGCGCATCGCTTTTGAGCACATAAAGGTACATGCCGCTGCGCTTGGAGCTTTGGTAGATGGAACAAATACGTTTCAAGGCTGTTCTCCGGCGGTGGCCAGGCTGTCGAGCAGCGCTTGGCCCATCAATTCGCGGCGCCAGCCACGCAGCGAATCAGGCAATTGGTAAGGACCATTGGGGAAGCCGCTCTTGAGCAGCGCTTCCAGGGTTTTCTTGCGCAGCATCAGTTCTGGCGCGATGTTCAGGCGCTCGGCTTCGGCCTGGCCGATGGCGCGCAGCTGTTTGACCAGCGCGGCGGCGTCCACCGGCAACGGCTCCGGCACTGCTGGCGGCCATTGATCAGGCGACACACTGCCAGAGCGCTTGATCAGATCAAGCAGAAATTCGCCGTCCTGACGCACGGTACGCGGGTGCATGTCTTCGATTTTCGCCAGCGCGCCAAGGTTGTCCGGTTGCGTGCGCGCCAATGGCCACAGGGAATGTTCACGGACGATGCGGTTGCGCGGCAGATCACGGGCACGGGCCTCCGTTTCACGCCAGGCGCAAAGTTCACGCAACACGGCAAGTTGGGCGCGGGACAGCTTCCAGGCGAGTTTGGCGTCGCGATAGACCTCATACGGGTCGACCTCGCGACGCAGATTGGCCACCAGCTCGGCACCGTCTTCCAGGACCCAGGCGTATTTGTCGTCCGAAAGCTTCGGACGCAGCTGTACGAAAACTTCCGCCAGGTGCAAGGCATCTTCGGCGGCGTAGCTGATCTGAGTGTCGGACAGTGGACGTTGCAGCCAGTCGGAACGGGTTTCGCCCTTGGGCAGGTCGATGCCGAGCACTTCCTGCACCAGCCGCGAATAGCCCATGGAGAAACCGAGGTTCAGGTAAGCGGCGGCCAGTTGGGTGTCGAACAACGGCGCCGGCAGGCTACCGGTCAGACGCAGCAAGACTTCGAGGTCTTCGCTGCACGCATGCACGACTTTGACCACGGCCGGATTTTCCAGCAACGCGGCCAACGGCTGCCAATTGTCGATGGTCAGTGGGTCAATCAGGTAAGCGCGTACGCCATCGCCGATCTGCAGCAGGCCTGCGATCGGGTAAAAGGTGTCGACCCGCATGAATTCGGTGTCGAGGGCAACGAATGGCAACTGCTGCCACTCGGCGCAAAACTGACCGAGGCTATCGTTGTCGCGAATCCAGAGAATATCGATGGCCACACGGCTCTCCCTTGAAGAATGGCGCGCAGTATATATCGCCCCCGGCGATTTCCGCGCATCCACTGAACAAGAGCTTTAGCGAAAATACCTGCTGGACCGCAAGAATAGTCTGACAGAAGGGAGACTAGCCTCCCTTACGCAGCACGTAGACGCGCATCCGCGCACAACCCGGCAGGAAGTCCTGATGGCTGAGCAAGTGGAAACCCGCTTGCCTGAACTCGGCCTCAAGCTCGGCCTTGCTCGCCTGTGGCCGGGCCCGTGCGCCTTCCACACCGGATCGGCGCAGCTTGAAATGCGCATCAGCCCGCACCGCCACGATCACCGTGTCGCGACCGACCCGATGGAACTCGCCCAGCATGGCCAACCGATGCTCAGGACTGGCGATGTGTTGAAACAGTTGCATGCAAAAAATGCAATCAACCGCGTTCGCCGACAAACCGATGGTGAAGGCTGAACTCTGAAAGGTCTTGATCCGCTCCAGCAGGTGCTGCGGATGGTGGGTGCGGGCGTGATCGAGCATGTCCTGAGACGGATCGGTCGCAAGAATCACCCGATTCGCATGCTCGGCCAGTATCGACCAGAAGCGCCCGACACCGCAGGCTACATCAAGAATCAATCCCGGCTCGCCAGCGACCTGAAGCGCGTTACGCACCAGTTGCTCGTTGCGCCAGAACGTCAAACGCCCCGCCAGGCCACGCGGTCGCGACTGCAGGCAGACGCGGGCGTGTTCCTGATCGTAGCGCCGGGCGAACTCAAGCTCGATGGCGGATGGGGGCAACGCAGACATGTGCAATGGCTCTTGTTGGAATATCGACTGACCGCAGGTTAACCACTGGCGCGTGAAAAAAAGGTCGACGAGCTCATTCTTTGGCCAGCACACCGTCAATCACCGCGCCGCGGCAGCCGGCAAACATGTCCAGCCCCGGGTCGTAGACCTTGCTGTTGACCTCCAGCAGGCCAAGCATGGAATGGAACAGGTTGTCCTGGCTCAAGGGCTTTTCGCGACTCAGTTGCAGGCAATGGGTGTCCACAGAGAACGATTTTTGATAGCTGTCGGAGAACCACGCCAGCATCGCGACATGCTTCTGTTGTTCCGGCGCCAGCATGTAAGGCGTGCCATGAAGGAACAGGTTGTATTCGCCCAGCGATTCGCCGTGGTCCGACAGATAGAGCATGGCGGTATCGACTTTGTCCTGATTACTGCGCAACAGGTCGATCAGGGTCGACAGCACATGGTCGGTGTACACCAACGTGTTGTCGTAGCCATTGACGATACTTTCACGGCTGCAATTGTTCAGCGCATTGCTTTCACACACCGGGGTGAAGTGTTCGTACTCTTTCGGGTAGCGCTTGAAATATTCCGGCCCGTGACTGCCCATTTGGTGCAGTACCAGCACGGTGTCTTTATCCAGCGTGTCGATGAAGTGCTGCAAACCTTGCAGGAGAATTTCATCGCGGCACTCGCTATTGGCACACAACACCGGGTCTTTCAGGTTACTCACGTCGTCGACAGTGACTCGATCGCAAGTACCTTTGCAGCCTGACTGGTTATCCCGCCAGATCACCTCGAGACCGGCGTGTTTGAGCACGTCCAGCAGTCCTTCCTCGTTCTTTGCCTTGCTGGCGTTGTAATCCTTGCGACCCATGTTGGAGAACATGCAGGGCACCGACACCGCCGTTTCCGTGCCGCAAGAATGCACATCGGTGAAGGCAATCAGGCCGGCTTCCTTATCCAGTTGGGGGGTGGTGTCGCGGTCATAACCCAGGATGCCGAAGTTCTCGGCCCGGGCACTTTCGCCCACCACCAGTACCGTCAGGGATTTACGGCCGTGGGTCTGCCAGACCGGGTTTTTCTCGGCGTCTTCACCGATATTGATGAAGGGCTGCCGGGCAGAAACGACTTGTTCGCGCAGATAGCCGAGCGAGGCACCGATGTAGTTGCTTGGCACCACCATCAGGCGCAATTCATGGTGGTTGCGAAACAACGACGACAAGCCTTGATAGTTGACCAGGGCGACACCGCCGATCACCGCCACCGATGCGACACTCACCAGCACTTTACTTAACAACTCACGGTGCCAACGACGGTAATTAACCGGCGTATTCCACAACAACCACGACGGTAAAATTCCGAGAAATATAATATAAACAAACAACTTCACGGACAGTAAGTCACGTACTTCCGTGGCATTGGTTTCTGCGAAGTTACGAAACATACCGGCGTCGATCAACACACCGTATTGGCTCATGAAATAGGCCACGCCGGCACTGACCAAAAAGATCAGCGTCAACACGGGTTTCATCACAGGCCGGAATGCCAGCAACGTCAGCACAATGTTGAAGACCGCCAGGATCATCACCCCGAATGCGACACGCATGGTGATGCCTGGACCGTCTGCCGCGGTGATATCGAAGAGGTGTTGCCAGAGAACTGAATTGAACCCTGCCAATAAAAAGACGCTGGCAATCAACGTCACCCACTCGGGGCGCACGGCTTTTAACTTCAACATGATGAACGGCTGTTCCTGAAAAGAAGTGCCCGCGGTAAATGTGAAAAATTCATTTACCGCGACAACACAAATCTTAAGCAGCCAACCATCAATTTTTTGTGAAAAATAAGCCAACGATTAGTTGGCTCATGGCATTAGGCCCAAACTTTCAACAGTGGAAACTCGTTTCAAGCCTGATGCAAATACCAGCGCCAGTCCTGCTCACCAACTTCGCCCATGAACTGCCGGTATTCGGCACGTTTTACCGCCAGATACACGCCAAGAAACTCACTACCGAAAGCCTCCCGCGCCCAGTTCGATGCCTCCAGCGCTCGCAACGTGGTCAACCAGTCGGTCGGCAACAATTCAGTGGCCTGGGCGTACCCGTTACCCTCCACCGGAGCGCCCGGGTCAAGCTGCTCACGAATGCCGCGATGAATCCCGGCCAGGATCGCCGCAGCCGCCAGGTACGGGTTGGCGTCGGCACCGCAGATGCGGTGCTCGATATGCCGGGAGAATGCCGGCCCGCCGGGCACTCGCAAACTCACGGTGCGGTTGTCCACGCCCCAGGTGGCCGCCAGTGGTGCGTAGCTGTTGGTCTGGAAACGACGGTACGAGTTGGCGTTCGGACAGAACAGCAGCAATGAATCGAGCAACGTGCTGAGCATTCCGCCGACCGCTTGTTTAAGCAGCGGCGTGCCGTCCGGGGCTTCGCTGGCGAACAGGTTATTGCCGTCCTTGTCCGCCAGGCTGACGTGCATGTGCATGCCGGTGCCGGCCAGATCATCGAAAGGCTTGGCCATGAAACAGGCCGCCATCCCATGCTTGTGGGCCACGCCCTTGACCAGCCGTTTGTAGCGCACCGCTTCGTCCATCGCCTGCAAAGCATCGGTGCGGTGTTCGAGGGTGATTTCCACCTGCCCCGGCGCGTATTCGGAAATCGCCGTGCGCGCCGGAATGCCCTGCAGCTTGCAGGCGCTGTAGAGGTCTGCCAGAAACGGTTCGATTTGCTCCAGCTCCCGCAAGCCATAGACCTGCGTGGTGCGTGGCCGCCCGCCATCGACATCCCGCGCCGGCTGCGGCCGACCGTTGCCGTCGCGCTGCTGATCCAGCAAATAGAACTCCAGTTCCGCCGCCATCACCGGGTAATAACCGTCAGCCTGCAAGCCTTCGATGACCTTGGCCAGCAAGTGCCGTGGATCGGCGATGGTCGCGGGCATGCCTTCTTTTGGATGCATGCTGACCTGCACCGCCGCCGTGGGAATCAATCGCCACGGCATACGCTGCAAACTGCCGCTGATCGGGTAGGCCCGACAATCGATATCACCGACGTCCCAGACCAGTCCGGAATTTTCCACGTCATCGCCATTGATGGTCAGTCCCAGAATGGTACTCGGCAGCGGCCGCCCGCTCTCGTACACCGCCAGCAGTTCATCGCGATGCAGCAGCTTGCCCCGTGGCACACCGTTGTTGTCGAGGATGAACAGCTCGAACATCTCGATATCCGGATTGTGTTCCAGGAAGGACAGGGCTTCTTCTTTCGTGGCGAAGGATGTCGTGGCACAGCTCATGGGAATTCTCGTCTATCCGCGTCAGGCAAACGCACAGGCGCCGCCGGTTTGATCCCGACGCACAGCGCGGGACCTGTCAGAACAATCAACGGGACATGCAGGAATCCGGCGGGCGGGCGTGGCGGCAGTGCCACAGTGCCCAGAAGGTCAGTTCAGAAGGGAGTGCAGACAAACTCAATGCGCAGGCAGGTCTATATAGACGACATGGATGAAAGCTTGAAGTGGCCCCAGGCGTCCTCTCGTGTTTGATTCCGATTAGCCAAGCGTCCATGGAAAAAACCGCAGTAAACAGATCAAAGCAGCGTCACACGGGCAGATAAGCCGTTAAATCCAGACTTGATGAACCTTGGTTGCAGACTGGCTAAACAATCCCCCCAAGTCACTAAACCTAATTTCTCGATAGTGCCAGTGACTTTTCAGTTTGCCCCGACAGGCTTGGAGCTGCCTAATCGAAGCCTTGTATATTTGGGGTTCCCTTATGGAAAACGTTCGCACTTCAAGCTCCTATGCCGGATGGCTGATGGTCAGCGTGGTATTGGTGGCACTGAACCTGAGGCCTTCGATGGCCGCTGTCGGACCGTTGTTGTCGGCCATTCGCGCAGATGTTCCATTAAGTTTCAGTACCGCCTCGCTGCTGACCATGCTGCCCGTCATGGCGATGGGCCTGGCGATGTTCCTGGGAATGCGCATCGCGCAACGCGTCGGCGAACATCGCACCATCATCGTGTCGTTGCTGATCATCGGTGTGGCCACGGTCTCCCGGTTGTACCTGGACAGCACGCTTGAGCTGATCCTCAGCGCGGTATTGGCCGGACTGGGGATCGCCCTTATTCAAGCGGTGATGCCGGCGCTGATCAAGTCACGCTTCAGCGACAACGTTTCGCTGTTCATGGGTTTGTATGTCACCTCGATCATGGGCGGAGCGGCGATTGCGGCATCGTTCTCGCCTTTTGTCCTGGCGCAGACCGGTAGTTGGCGGATGGGCCTGGCAATCTGGGCTCTCCTGACGCTGGTGGCCCTGGCCTTCTGGTTTGCCCAGCGCTCGGCAATCGCGCCATTGCCGGCGGCGCCGATGGGGCGCCAGGAGTCCTTCGTCGGTAACTCACGGGCCTGGTTGCTGGCAATTTTCTTCGGCTTGGGCACGGCCTCCTACACCTGTGTGCTGGCTTGGCTTGCTCCGTATTACGTGGAAAAGGGCTGGAGCGAACAAAATGCAGGTTTATTGCTGGGATTTCTGACAGCCATGGAAGTCGTGTCCGGGTTGATCACACCCGCGATTGCCAACCGCAGCCAGGACAAACGTGTGGTGCTGGTCGTTCTGCTGGCCTTGATCATGGCCGGCTTCTGCGGCCTGATCCTCAGTCCGGAACGCTTTAGCCTGCTATGGCCGTGCCTGCTGGGTCTGGGTATTGGCGGTCTGTTCCCGATGAGCCTGATCGTGTCCCTTGATCACTTGGATAACCCGCGCCGTGCCGGCGGCCTGACGGCCTTTGTACAAGGCATCGGTTACCTGATCGCGGGACTCTCACCGCTGATTGCCGGGATGATTCGTGACCAATTGGGTAGCTTCGAATGGGCTTGGTGGTCACTCACGGCAGTTATGGCAGTGATGATCGTGATGGTGCTGCGCTTCAATCCCAAGCAGTACGCGCAGCATATCCAATAGTCTGTTTGTCGTAGGAGCCAGCGGTGCGGCGATCCGACTTGCCGGCGAAGGCGCTCTGAAGGACGCCTTCGCCGGCAAGCCTGGCTCCTACCATGTCCGGTTTACCGATCAAACCCAGGGGAAGGAACGCATGAAACAAGTCGGTTTTGCAGAAGCTCACTGGGGGATGTTGATCTGGGCGATGCTAATCGCCTCCTCGTTCTTTGCGGCGGCAGAGGTTGGACAATCGATAGACCCGATCCTGTTGACCGGGCTGCGCTTGTTGTTTTCAGCCTTGATATTCTTGCCGCTGCTGTTATTGAAAAACACTTCACCGATCTCGGCCAAAGGCTTGCTGGCCCATGCGGTTCTTGGGCTGCTGCTGGCGACGTATTTTGGTTCGTTGTTTGAAGCGCTGCGTTATACGACGGCGGTCAATACCGCAACGCTGTATACCCTGGTGCCGCTGATGACTTTGTTCTTTGAAGTATTCCTGCTGCCGAGCCCGAGCCTGAAAACCCGCTTGTTGCCGATGTCGATTGCAGCGATCGGTGCCCTGCTGCTGATCCTCAAAGGGGCGGCTCCAGGCGAGTTGCCGGCGCTGTACCCGGTACTGGTCTTCGGCGTCGGCTGCCTGGCGATGGCGCTTTATTCGCCTTTGAGCCAGCGATTCAAGGCCAAGACTTTAAAGGGACGTGACCCGGTGGCGATGACCTTCTGGAACATGCTCTTCGGCTCACTGTTTCTGTTTGTGTTCTGTCTGTTTAACGGCGGTTGGCGCAGCGGCGCGCAGTTGTCGGCGAGCGATATGTTCTGGCTGGTGTACCTGGCGCTGTTTGGCACCCTCGCGACATTCTGGCTGCTGCATCGGGCAATCGGGGTGATTTCACCATCAACGGTGATTTCCTACGTCTACCTGAACACGCTGTTTGTCACATTGTTTCACTGGGTGTGGCTCAGAGAGCAACCGGCGCTGATAGAAGTCACCGGTGCGGTACTGGTGGGTGTCGGTATGCTGGCCCTGGTGATCACCAGCCGCAACGCCAAAACCGTTACGGCTTGAGATCCGTTAAAGAGCGACTGTGGTCAATGGTGCCACCGGGCTCCAGCGCTCCAGTTCGCGTTCAAGGAAATTGGCCACGGCCAGCAGCCGTTCTTCCTGCCAATGCGGACCCACTATCTGAATGCCGATCGGCATCCCGCTGACCGGATCATGCCCGGCGCGAATGACCACCGCCGGTGAACCGGAGAGGCTGAACGGAAACACAAAGGCATAGCGCTCACGATCCTGCAAAGATTCGCCATGAGCGAACGCCACGTCGGGGAATACCGGACAAATGAACAGATCGTGCTGATTGAAGAACTTCGCCAGGTGATAGCGAAACGTATCGATCTGAATCCAGTCGCGCTTCATTTCATCCACGCTCAATTCGACCTCTTCGCTCAAGCGAATCAACTCTGTGGTGGCAGGCGTATAGGTCTGTTTGTCCATGGACTGGAACAGACGCTTCCAGCCACGCCCGGCATCCGCGCCCGTGATGAAAACCCGCCATAGCACATCGCAGGCCTCGTCGAGCATCTGCGGAGCCGTCGGTGTCACTTGCGCCACCACACTGCTCAGGCAACTCTCGACCCGTTGCAGGACTTGCTTCACCGCCGGGCTCACCCGGGTTCTGGTGGACTCCCAAGACAGTGCGACACGCAATTGGGCCAGCGGCTGGCTGTCGGCGAACGGCACATCGACGGTGTCCGGGTCGTGACCGTCAGCGCCGCTGATCAGTTGCCCGAGTAACGCCAGATCATCGACATAACGCCCCATCACGCCAAACGCCGACGTCAGATGAAACAGCCCGGAGCGATCATTGGGAAACTGGCCGGTCAACGGCACACGCCCCTGGGTCAGTTTCATGCCGCAGATACCGTTGAAATGCGCCGGAATCCGTACACTGCCGCAAGCATCCGAGGCCAGCCCGGCCGGCGAGCAACCGGCCGCGATGGCCGCCGCTTCACCGCCACTGCTGCCACCGGCGGAGCGCTGCCCGTCATAAGGATTTAGCGTGCGGCCATACAGCAGGTTGTCGGTTTCAAACGCCATGCACAGCTCGGGAACATTGGTGATCCCAAGGATGATCGCTCCCGCCTGGCGAAGCCGGGCAACGACCGTGGCATCCTCCTGACTGGCTTCGCCAAGCAATTCTTCCAGGCCTCGCGACATCCGGAAGCCACGCACATGGCAGACGTCCTTGATGGTCATGGGGATCCCGTGTAAAGGGCCACGAATCTGTCCAATGCGGGCCATTTCATCGGCCTCCCGGGCCTGTCGACGCAGTTCGTCGACAGACTCCAGTTGAATCAGGGCATTGATCTGCGGATTGCGTTCAGCAATACGCTGCAGGTAGAACTCCAGCAAGTCGACACTGGTCAGCACACCGCGGCGCAACAGACCGGCCATTTCGCGCAAGGTCAAAGTATCGGGATTGAACATACTCAGGGCTTCCCTTTGTTGCGCAGTAGTTTGTTGGGGATGTGGTACATGTTTCTGACCACCAGAGAAAACGCCTTGACCGCCAGCTTCGGACGCCGGGCAATCGCCTCGAGGGCTTCCTCGGTCATCGTCAGGACATGCCGAAGCGCTTCGGGCGTGATGTTCAGCGGCGGGTAAAACCGCAAAACCGGGTGCTCGGCCTTTTCATTCATGGAATGCCCGGCATGCACTCCACGCTTGCCCAACTCCATGCTCATCAGCGCTTCGTAGACCGAACCACGCAAGCGCAAGCCGGTCATCAGACCGACACCGGGCACACCCTCGACAATCTGCGGATAACGCTGAGCCAGCCGTTGCAGGCCATGGCGCAGCAAACCGCCATTGATTCGTGATTGCTCGACCAGGTTGTGCTGCTCGATGTAATCGATAGCGGCCAGCGCCGAGGCACACGCCACCGGATGCCCGCCATTGGTTCGCTGGTCCGGCTCGATTTCGCTCAGCGGGTATTGCGTGGCCAGTCGCTGGCTGTACATCGCACAGGCAAACGAGGTGTAGCCACCCGTCAGGCCTTTGGAGAGGATCATGATGTCCGGCACGATGTCGTCGTACTGCACGGCGAACCACTTGCCACAGCGACCGAAACCGGTCTGGATTTCGTCGGCCACCAACAAGGTTTCGGTGGCATCGCACAGGGCGCGGATATTCGCCATATAACCTACGGGCGGAACCTGTAAGTGGGCGCCCCCCAGAATCGGCTCGACATACACCGCACGCACACCCTCGCCAACCGCTCTCTGCAAGGCAGCGAAATCACCGTACGGCACATAAGTCACTTCCGAGGCCTCGGTGCCGTAGCTGCGATGGTGTTGTTTCTGCCCCAGAATGCTCATCGCCGCCAGCGTCTTGCCGTGGTAGGAATCGTTCATTACCACGATTCCGCGCCGGTGCTGCTGCACCTTGAGCACATAACGCATGCTCTGTTCGATGGCTTCGGCACCCGAGACCATGAACTGCACATCCCCCCAATCACCCGGCACCAGATTCCGAAGGCGCTCGGACAGTGCGCCTTGCAGCGGGTGCACCCGCCCCTCTGGAACCCAAGCCATCTGGTTCAACTGGGTCTGCACTTGCTCACGCACCATCGGATTGCGATGGCCGACGATGAACACCCCATAGCTGCATGCGCAGTCGATAAAGCGCTTGCCGGCATGGTCGGTGACATAGATGCCATCGGCCTCCTTTTCGACGCTGGTTTTACCCAGGCGATAGAGCTTTGCCGCCGAGGCACTCCAATGCCGCTGGCAATCATCCAGCAGTTGTTCATGCGATAGGGTTAAGGACATGGCTTAAAGTCTCCTTGAGGATCCGGGATGCGCGCTGGATGTGTTCGGCTCGTGCGGTGATCGGGCAACGCAGAATCAACTCGCGGCCACGGGGTGCACTGACATAGACGCCACGCTGATAAAGCTCCTCGCACAATTCGGCGGGTTTGAGGTCGGCTGGCAGCTGCAGGCTGACCCAGGCACCGCAGGCGACAGCACCGAATGAGGCGAGCGCTTGCGCCAGAATCTGGCCGTTATCGAGGCACTGCCTGGGCAAGTCGTGTGCCTGCACGTAATCCAGTGCCGCCATGGCGGCCACACAGGCCATCGGATTGCCGGCCGTGGTGCTGCCATGTTTCGCCGGGCTGCTGCGACCGTAGACTTGATAGGCCATCTGTTCGCTGCAGGTATAGGTGCCGATAGGAATCGCACTGCCGCCCAGTGGTCCGCCCAACACCACAATGTCCGGAGTGTTGCGATAACGCTGGAAACCGAACAGCGTGCCCAGGCTCCCCAGACAACTTTGCACATCGACCGCGATGACCGGCGCCGACACCTTGGCCGCCGCGGCATACAAGTGATCGAGTAGCACCTGCTCTATCAGGCGCAAGCGACCGTCTTCACCCATCACGGTGCTGGTGTGGCAAACAGCGAAGCAATCGTTCCAGTCCACCTTGTCCAGCTCACGGACATGACGGATCGCCACCAGTTCGAAGCCCAGGAAACGCTGCATTTCCAGATAGTTTTGCGGTGCGCTGAGGCAACGTCCATAACTCAGCGAGCCATAGTCGCCGCCCTGGACAACGACAATGGTGTTGCCCTTGGGCTTGAGGCCTTTGCACAGTTTCAAGGCGCCTTCGAATGCTTCATCGCCGGAGCTGCACACATAAGAGTTCACCAGCGGTTGCGGTAGCAACTCGGCCAAGCGGCGGCACAAAGCGATCAGTGGGTCGGACATCAGCACCCGATTGGACAGGCCCATATTCTGCGCCTGAAGGCTGACCGCCTCGATCACCTCAGGCACCTGAAAGCCAAACCCGCCGGCCAGATCGACGATCTGGCGACCATCGCCGTCGATATACGTCTCGTACTGGCCAGAAATGATCTGTTGGTTATTGGTCTTCATAAATAGGTCTCAGCGGTAGCTCAGGGCGTTGAAGATACGGCGACGTTCGTCAACGATGGCCTCACGGCCGTGCATCACCCGACGGTTGTCGATCATCACCATGTCATGGTCACGCCAGCCGACGGGGTAGGTGTATTGCGCGGAAACCTCAGCGATTTCGTGCAGGAATTCGCTGGGAATGGGCAGCCCGGACGCTGTATCGATCACGGGCACTTCATAGTTGAACGACGGCCCGAGGATGCTGTTGGCAAACGCCGGTCGCTGGCTGAATTCGGAGACCAGAATCGCCGAGGTACTGAAGGCGTAGTGAATTGAATCATCGGCCGGGTTGAAGGAGATTTGCGTCTGCGAATCGTCGCCGACGATCTGCATCAGATCTTCGATCTCGACCGCCGCCGGGTCCGAGAGCGCCGGCGAATAGTGGCAGACCAGCCGACGCCATTTGTCGCCGGCAACAGTGCGGCTGTAGCGAATCGGGTTGTTCTCGAAAAATGTGCGGCAGGCGGGCGACAGTTTCGCCAGCACTTTCTCACCGTCGCACAAGGTGGTTTGCGAGCCCTTGCGCGGCGCTTCCTGGCAATAAAACCAAGTGATGTCCGGCCAGAATGGAGAGTTGCCATTCTCGCAATGCAGACCAATCGCCTGACGACCTGCATCCACCAACTGTGCTGCACCGCCGACCATGACCCGCGCAGGGTCGAGGCTCAGCCGCGAGCTGTTCTGCTTCACATAGGCGCTGAAATCCTCGGCATTGTGAATGCAGTTGCGTAACAGGACGACACCGTAGTGCCCCAGCAACTCGTATAGCTCGGCCTTGCCCAGGCTGGCGAAATGGCGTGGCTCGATAATGGATACGTCGGGACTTTCAGAGTGATAGGCCGGTGTGTTCATCAGATGCACTCCCTTGCAGATTGGCGAAAACAGTAGCGATGTCGGCACGTTTTGGACGGCCGGTGACGGTATAGAGTTGCTCGAGCAATGGATCGTCTTTAGTCAGCAACCACAGGCGGCTCGGGCGCTCGATGTCGGAAAAGCGCCGTGCTGACCAGCTGGCCAGGTCATCGCGATCCGGTGTCGACTCAACACACAACAACGCCACCAGACCATGGGCCTCATCGAAAAACACCGCGGCATCGCGCACACCGGGGTATTCGCGGTATTCCAGCTCGACCTGTTCCGGGCTGACGTTGCGGCCATTGGGCAGGCAGATCACGTTTTTCTTGCGACCGCGAACATAGAGATAACCATCGGCATCCAGCTCCCCCAAATCGCCGGTGTCCATCCAGCCGTCGTCGGACATCGAACAGGCGCTCGGGTCCTTGCCTGAGTAACCACTGAACAACGAGCTGCTCTTGACCTCAATGGTCTGGTCGGTGCCGATGCGCACCTGAACATGCGGCAACGGCCTGCCCACACTACCCAGACGTTGGTGCTGCAAGGTATTCATACTGACGACCGAGGCGTTCTCGGAGAGCCCGTACCCCTGGAACACAGCAATACCCATCTCGGCGAGGGCATGCAGGATATCGATGCTGACGGCCGCGCCGCCGCAGGTGATATGCACCCCCGAATGCAGGTAACGAGACAAGTGCTCGCCTTGCGCGCCGCCTTCGGTCAATTGCTCGTAAAAGCGATTGAGCATCACCGGTGGCACCGTCAATGCCGTTGGTTCGACCCGCAGAATCCACTCGATCAAACGCTGCGGTGATGTCCCAGGCTCGCCCAGCAGCGCCTCGTCTTCTGGCAGGAAATGCACGATCCCACCGGCCAGCAATGGCAAATACGCGGCAGTCACTTGCTCCAGCAGCAGACTCAACGGCACCAGTGACAGGTAGCTGCGATGGGCATCGACCGGCATCCACTGGCGCAGGGAAGTCAACACCGCCCCCACAGCTGCGGTGCTCAGGCGCACCCCCTTGGGCCGGCTGGTAGTCCCGGAGGTATGAATGATTTTGCAGATCCAGTCGCTATCGCCGTCGGGTTCTCGCAACAACGGCTGCTCCAGGGCCGGCTCACTGATACGCCGGAGACGACTGTCGGGAAAATCGAGCATCCAGCGCTCAGCGAGCGTGCGCTCTCCTGCGGCATCCACCAAAAATCCGTCACAACGCTCGGCAAGGTGCTCGGCCTGGGACTGACTGAACGCCAGCGGCAAAGGCAGTGCGGTAATTCCGGCAAACAGACAAGCCAGATCGGCAATCAGCCAGTCACTGCTGTTACGCGTCGCAATCCCCAGCACGACGTGGTCGCCATGAGCCGCCGTGTCGAAACGCCGCTGCAGTTCTGCCGCCAGATTCAGCGCCCGGGATTCCAACTCGCCATAAGTCATGACAGCGGCGTGCTCCAGGCCGGTCGGAGCACAATCGATAGCGCAGACCTTCTGACGATTGACCTGCAACGCAAGCCGTAAATCCGCAATGAAACGGCCGCTCATGGTTGCGCCCTCGCCGGTAAATCGGTCGGCAGTTGGGTGAACAGCGTACCGAGCGTCATGGCTGCAAATCGCGAACGTTTCGGGTCAACTCGGATAAAACCGGTGATCGGTAATTTCGAGTAATAAGTTCCCCAGTTCTTGCCACCATCATCGGCCAGGCGCTGAGGGTCCGCCGTGAGCAGCGGTTCGAAATCGATCTGACAGCTCTCCATCATTTCCCGGACCCGGGGTGTGACGGTGCAAAGCAAATATTGAGCCCCCATGCACCAGGCCAACAGCGGAATCATGTTGACCATGATCATTCCGGCCGTCAGGTGATGAGAAATCAAACTGCCTATTTCGGCAATAACTGATCGATCGATCATTTTTTCAAAACGCTGGGACAAAATCGTTTCTATCGGTTGCGACAGGTATTGCTCCGAGAACAGTGTGCGGTGATCCGCAAAAGTTATCCCGGCGCAAGAAAGAATGCGCTCCTCACTGTCTTGGGTGACCGCAAAATACTGCGGGCTCGGCTCTACGGATGCCTTATAAGAGCTGCGAAATTTTTCTTTCACAACTTCAGTCGCCTGCATCCATAACGGCGTTTGACTTTCCGTGACTCGTACCAACACTTCGCCCTCCTTTCCCGGGTCAGGGATTTCTCTAAAGTGGAACGAGGATATGAGGAAATGTCCGACAGACTATTTAAAAAACCAATTGCTTCCACTAATATATAAATAAACAACCTTGTCACAAAACACGACGTACAGTGACCCGCATGGACTTTCACCGAGATGGATTTTATGCTTAACAGTAATCTGCTAAGAAAACTGGATATGCAGGACCTTATGGTTTTCGTGGCGGTATATGAACAAAGAAGCGTTACTGAGGTCTCCGAAACCCTTTGCGTCAGCCAGTCCACAGTGAGCTATTGCCTGAAAAAGCTGCGCACGAGCTTCGATGACGAACTCTTCATCAATACCCGTAGCGGCATGTGGCCAACACACAAAGCTGCCACAATGTACAGACATGTACTAAAAATCCTGAAAACCATAAACATATGCCATTCTGGAATACCCTCATTCGATCCTGCGCAAAAAGAGATCACTTTTAACATTTGCGCACCCGAATACTTTGAACTTCTGATACTTCCAAATTTATTGAAGCGCTTTATCGGAAGCCGCTTTCCAGTTATTGTAAATATTCAGAAGTTTCACAGAGACATCCCTAATGATGAGCTTATGGATGGGCGTTTCGACTTGGTAATTTGTTTCGGCCCTAACTTTCATCGCGGCGCTAAAAATCTGAAATCACAAGTACTGCTGGAAGACGATCTGGTCTGCGTCGTCGATAAAAACTTCGAGCCTCCAGAGGGCGAGTTCAGCCTGGACACCTTTGTCGCGCGTCAGCATATTTTCCCGACCCCATGGACTTCAGATACCAATATGGTCGATGGCTGGCTCAGCAAATGGGACTACTCTCGCCAAATTATCGCACGGGCCAATAGTTACGTTGCTGCACTGAACATGATTCCCGGAACCGATTTCATTCTCACCCTGCCTCGGCGTATCCAGATGCTGATCAGTAACGACGCCAAATTCAGCCATTGCAAACCTCCGACAGGTTTACCGAACTTCACACTGGAAATGTTGTGGAGCGAGAAACCAGGTCAAAACAGCGCCAACAACTGGTTTCGCGAACAAGTTGTCAGCGTGTGCGCGCAAGACGGCTTACTGTAATAAGACTCATTAACATACAACTTCACTTTACCGGGCCGACCGTAGCCAAGTGTCTGGACGTAACTTCAGCGCTTGGCCGGTGGGGTATTCAGCGTCTGGCAACCCGATGCCGATCACTTTCGAGCAGCCCGCGCTGATCCAGAAAATCCCGGAAAGCCCCTTCAGGCCAGAACGCGCTGGGCGATATGGCCGGCGATTGAATGCGTAGGTCGTGTTACCTACACGTTGTGTCCCACATCTGACAATGAACCTTCCTACAAACCATTCTCCTGGCACTATCGTTCCGTTATCCTCTTATGGATAGGTTGTGCTCAAAACAGAACAGGGAGTTCATCAGGTGGGGCAGATGCTTAACAGCAATTTACTTAGAAAGCTCGATATGCAGGACCTCATGGTGTTCGTCGCCGTGTATGAACAAAACAGCGTCACTGCCGTCTCCGAAACCCTCGGGGTCAGCCAGTCCACCGTCAGCTATTCGCTGAAAAAGCTGCGCACCGGCTTCAAAGATGATTTGTTCATCAACACCCGATCAGGCATGCGTCCAACCTACAAAGCCACCACCATGCACGAGCATGTGCTGAAGATTCTGGAAGGCATCAACTTCTGCCATTCCGGAGCTCAAGCCTTTGATCCGACTCTAAAAGCCGTCACCTTCAACATTTGCGCGTCGGAATACTTCGAACTGCTGGTACTGCCGCGGCTGTTGAGGAACTTCGACTTCGCCAACTTGCCAGTGATCGTCAATGTGCAAAAACTCGATACCGCCCTACCCGTCGATGAACTGCGCGAGGGCAGTCTCGATCTGGTGATCTGCTTCGGTCACGATTTTCAACACAGCCACACTGACTTCAAATCCCGGAGGCTGGTTGAAGACGAGCTGGTTTACGTCTTCGATAAACGCGCAACCCCGCTGGAATCGCGCCCAAGCTTGCGATCAATCGCTGAACATCGTCACGTGCTCCCTCCACACAGGACCTTCGACACCCACAGGGTCGATCACAAGCGGCAGCTTATCGCGCGATCCAACAGCTACAGGGCAGCCCTCAAGATGATCACCGGCACCGACTTCATCCTGACGCTACCGCGGCGCATTCAAACGCTGCTGGCCAATGACGCCGTGTTCAGTCATTGCGAAGCACCGAATGGCTTGCCAGGATTTACCCTCGACATGCAATGGAGCGAAGCCAACGATCAGGACAGCGCCAATACCTGGCTTCGCGAGCAAGTGGTCAAAGCCTGTGGGGAACAAGGTTTGCTCTGAACCCAAGACCTCGCCTGTCAATGGCCGAAAGCGGTTTTGGTGTAGGACTCACGATCAATATCCAGAATTTCCGCACACAACTGCACTTCTACGTTGGCCGGCCATTCGCACAAGTCCTGCAACACCGCCAACAGGCTTTGCGACAACTGCTTCTTGATCTCCGCCGAACGCCCGCTCAACAGTGCCAGCTTGATATGCACAAAAGCCCGCTCGCCCAATGCGGTGCCCACCTTGAAGCTTTCGACCTTCACTGCACGGCTCTTGATATCGAACTCGGCCGCAAACTGACCGGAAGCCATTAACGCATTGTTGAGTCGCATCAACGCCACGTCGGCATTCAGTTCGGGCAAGTTAGCGGTGTATTCCATGTGCAGGTGAGGCATGACAGGGCTCCTGTAGATTGGTAGAAAGTTCGTACATATAACACAGCGCCGTCCTACTCACTGGGACAGCGGAAGGATCGGCCGCTCACTCATGAACGCCTCCAGACGCGAGCGCAGCCAGCGTTCGGCCGGATCGCTGTCGACATGACTGAGCCAGACCATCGACAGGTCCAGAGTCGGCGTCTTGAACGGAAACGGCTCCTTGAACAGTTGGCCGGACGCGGCCATCGCTTCGGCCGTGTAATCCGGCAGGCTGGCGATCAGATCGGTGCCAGCGAGCAAGGCCGGCAACGAGCTGTATTGCGGCACTGAGAGCACCACATGACGAGTACGACCGATCTCCGCCAGCCATTCATCGGCGTAGCCACTGACATTGGCGGTGTGAGACACCAGCACATGCGGCCGCGAGCAATATTCATCGAGGGTCAGCGGTGTATCTGATGCGTCTGCACGCAAAATACTGGGCTGGATGTGTCGCAGCAATTTGCGCTTGGCGTTGGCTGGCAGGCCGCGGGTCTGGCTAATACCAACGGTGATATCACCGGACGCCAGCAAGTCGGGAATGCGCCAGTAGTCGACATGCTGAACCACGAACACCACCTTCGGCGCTTCCTGACGCAAGGCGCGCAGCAACGGTGGTAACAGGCCGAACTCGACATCGTCCGACAGCCCGATGCGAAACGTCATGGTGCTGCTGAGCGGATCGAAATCGTGAGTCAGGCTCAGGGCCACCGACAGCGAATCCAGCGCCGGTGACAGGTGCTGAATAATTTCCTCGGCTCGCGCCGTGGGTTCCATGCGATGGCCGACCCGAATGAACAGCGGATCATTGAACATCGTCCGCAAGCGGTTCAGCGCCGCACTGATGGTCGGCTGACCGAGGAACAGCTTCTCCGCCACCCGCGTGACGTTGCGTTCGAGCATCAAGGTCTCGAACACCACCATCAGGTTGATGTCGGCCTTGCGCAGTTCGTTGCGATTCATCCCTTGCACCCCGGCCCCCAAGACTTGGGTGACAGTTTAGGGAGATGTCGTAATCGGCGTCTATGCAGGTTGGCAAATGACCTGATCCATAAAAACAGGGAGCCCGAAAAAACGAAGCTGCTCTGACTGAGCAGCTTCACCGCCTGGAGTCTATATCTCCTTGACCGGGGTCTGATCATGAGTCCCTTTGATCAAACTGATGGCATGCACGCAATCAGACTTGTTGACGTAAGCCTCCCCACTGGCAATCGTTTCATGATTCCCCGCCCGCAAACGCCAGCGCCATTGGCCCTTGCCAGTTTGTGCGATACCACGGGTTTGCCTGTAAATCTCAAAATACATTGATCGCTCCTTGCGACTGCTGATTACGACAGATCAGTGACCTGCGAAACCAGAGTAGATGAGGAATTTTTGAGGCAATGTTTTTCAATGTGAGGGGATATTTCGAAGAAAAACCCTTGATTCGCGGGGCGTCCAATAGATACGGGAGGCGGTAATTAAAGAGACTCGGTGGAGTCAGTTTTCCCGTAAATATGCATATTTTTCTTACGCTGTTGGTCTGATTTATCCGACACCAAAAACTTGGGGCAAACGTCGGACGAACGCGAAATGGTCCAAAGGAAAAAGCTGCGCAAACGAAAAAGCCCCGTAGATTTTCATCTACGGGGCTTTTTCTATGTAATGGCGGAGAGATAGGGATTCGAACCCTAGGTACCGGTGAAGGTACAACGGATTTCGAATCCGTCCCATTCGGCCACTCTGGCATCTCTCCAACGGCGCGCATCATAACAACACTTTTGCCGGAAGCGAACCCCCTAAGCGAAATTTTTCCGTGCTATCAGATGCTTGCGTCGATTAAAGCGGTACGCCCAGACGATTGGCGACTTCTTCGTAAGCTTCGATGACGTCACCGAGGCCCTGACGGAAGCGGTCCTTGTCCATTTTCTTGCCGGTGGCCTTGTCCCACAGACGGCAGCCGTCCGGGCTGAACTCGTCGCCCAGGACGATGGAGCCGTCGGAGAAAACGCCGAATTCGAGTTTGAAGTCGACCAACAGCAGGCCGGCGTCGTCGAACAGTCTGCTCAGGACTTCGTTGACCTTGAGCGACAGTTCTTTCATGCGAACCAGTTGTTCGGCGGTGCCCCAGCCGAATGCCACGACGTGGGATTCGTTGATGAACGGGTCGCCCTTGGCGTCGTCCTTCAGGAACAGTTCGAAGGTGTAAGGGTTGAGCTTCATGCCTTCTTCGACACCCAGACGCTTAACCAGGCTGCCGGCGGCGTAGTTACGCACGACGCACTCGACCGGGATCATGTCGAGTTTTTTCACCAGGCATTCGTTGTCGCCCAGCAGTTTGTCGAATTGCGTCGGCACACCAGCTGCTTCGAGTTTCTGCATGATGAAGGCGTTGAACTTGTTGTTCACCATGCCTTTGCGGTCGAGCTGCTCGATGCGCTTGCCGTCGAACGCCGAGGTGTCGTTGCGAAACAGCAGGATCAAGCGGTCAGCGTCATCGGTCTTGTAAACCGATTTGGCTTTGCCGCGGTAGAGTTCTTCACGTTTTTCCATGATGGGCTCCGCTTGCTAAGTAGGTGGGCTAGGCGATGTGTCGCCAGTCGAGCCCTGAATCTTGATCGGCCAGTTGCAGCCAGTCCGGGTCGCACCCGAGGGTGTCGACAAAACATTGCCGGGCCAGCTGCGGCAGGTTGTTCTTGCTGCTCAGATGGGCCAGGACCAGGTGTTGCAGGCCTTGCCAGCCCAACTCGGCCACCAGGAATGCCGCCTGATGGTTGTTCAAATGTCCCAATTCACCGCCCACCCGCTGCTTGAGAAAGTACGGGTAGTGACCGCGAGCCAGCATGTCACGGCAATGGTTGGACTCGATCATCAATGCATCGAGGTCCCGGTAGCCGTCCAGCACCGTATTGCAATACGAGCCCAGGTCAGTCAACAGGCCGAAACGCCGCTGACCGTCGCTGAAGACATACTGCGTCGGCTCCTGTGCATCATGGGCCACGGCAATGACGCCGATGCTCAGGTTACCGATTTGCAGTTGCTCGCCGCCAGCCAGAAAGCCTGCGGGTTCAATCGGTTTGCGCATCCCGCGCAGAGTCCCGCGACTGAGGTAGACAGGCAGATTGTAACGCCGAGACAGCAAACCCACGCCATGCACGTGGTCGGCATGTTCGTGGGTCACAAGTATCGCGCTCAACTGCGAAGGGTTCACACCCAGTCGCAGCAGGCGTTTTTCGGTTTCTCGCAGGGAGAAACCACAATCCACCAGTACATACGTGTCGTCGCTGGCTATCAGCGTGCCGTTCCCTTGGCTACCGCTGCCGAGAACGGCAAAACGCATGTGATCAGCCCAGGTTGTCCTGAATCACGCTCAACACTTTACGCGCCACGTCTGCTGGCGCCACGGTGTTGATGTTTTTCTCGACGGTGACTTGGACGTTCTCGCCAACCTTGCTCAGGCGAACCTGATAACGCTCGGCGCGGGCTTCAACTTCTTCCTTGTCTGGCTTACTGCCGAACAGGCCGCTGAAGAAACCTGGCTTCTCGTCCTTTTTCTCGGCTTTTTCGGCGAGGTTGATGTAGTACAGGCCCAGGCTGCGGTTGATGTCTTCAACGCGCCATTCGCCCTGTTCCAGCGCACGACCGACACTCGACCAGGCACGATCCAGATCGGAACCGACGTTGAGCACCGGGTTGCCGCTGCCATCTTCGGTCAGGCTGACACGACTTGGCGTATCGAAATCACGCGAAGCCAGCATGGAGACCGAACCGCCCTTTTCCGAGGTGCGGCTCATGCTCGCGAGCATGTCGTCGACCAGTGCTGCGTCCAGGCCGGTGTTGACCGAGCGATTGGTGAAATCCACGTTGGCGGTGCTGCCGGCAGGACGCTCGGCGCTGACCACGTAGACTTCACTGGTGTTGCGCTGCACGCCCGGCTCGATACGCACCCGCACGCGGGTTTCGCTGTTGGCATCGACACCGGCCGCGCTCAGGCGCTTGGCCATTGCTGCGGACAGTTCGTCGGAATGCTGCCAGGTGGTGGTGAATTCGCCGGTTTGCGGGCGCTGTTCGTCCAGACGGAAACCGTTGTCCTGGAAGAACTGCACGGCCACAGGCCAGACTTCGGCCGGCGGGGTCTGAGCCAGGATCGAACGCGAGTCGCCGCTCTTCTGCAGAGAGTAGGCACTGGCGTCAGCCGATGCCGACAGCGGCTGTGGACGAGGCACGATGTATTCGCCCTTGGCGGTGTCGTCAGCCACGTTGCGCGGGATCGGCAACAGCGGATCCAGACGCTTGGCGGTGCTGACCTCTGGTGGCAGTTGCATCGGTGCAGTCTGTTGCGCTTCCAGGTAATCGCTACCACGGTCACGGAAGTAACCTTCCGGGCCCCAGATCCATCCGCAGCCACTGGTGCTGGAGATAATCAAGGCAAGTGCGGAAAGTCCGGCCAATCGCTTCATGCGTAGTACTTCCTCAATTAAACCAGGACGCCGGACTGGCGCATGGCCTGCCGCAGCGGTTCGTGACAGGCAGCACTGAGCCAGGTGAGCGGCAGACGGATACCGTCCGGCATCAAGCCCATTTCATGCAGTGCCCATTTCACGGGGATAGGGTTGGATTCGATAAACAGGGTTTTATTGAGCGGCATCAGCTTTTCGTGGATCGCCCGGGCTTTGACGGCATCACCGGCCATGGCCGCGGCACACAACTCGCTCATGGCGCGCGGTGCGACATTGGCGGTCACCGAAATATTGCCCTTGCCGCCGAGCAGCATCAGCTCGACCGCGGTCGCGTCGTCACCGGAATAAACCAGGAAGTCGCTGCTCACGCCGGCCAGGATGTCCTTGGCGCGCTGCAGGTCACCCGTGGCTTCCTTGATACCGATGATGTTCTTCACGGTCGACAGGCGGATCACCGTCTCGGCCAGCATGTCGCATGCAGTACGACCCGGCACGTTGTAGAGAATCTGCGGGATGTCGACGGCTTCGGCGATTGCCTTGAAGTGCTGGTACAGGCCTTCTTGCGTCGGTTTGTTGTAATAAGGGGTTACCAGCAGGCACGCGTCGGCGCCGGCGTTCTTCGCGTTGGTCGTCAGTTCGATCGCTTCGCGCGTCGAATTGGCGCCCGTACCGGCGATCACCGGAATACGCCCTGCAACCTGGGCAACCACGCGACGAATCACTTCGATGTGCTCGTTCACGTCAAGCGTGGCCGACTCACCTGTAGTGCCGACCGCCACGATGGCGTTGGTGCCCTCTTGCAGGTGGAAGTCCACCAGTTTGCTCAGGCTGTCCCAGTCGAGACGACCCTGTGCATCCATGGGTGTGACCAGTGCCACCATACTGCCCGCAATCATGCAACCGCTCCTGCCGGAAAAAGAGAGCGGTAATGGTACTGGCGCCAAGATGCTTGTACAAGCGAAGTACTGCGCTGCTGCCATTCCCCTTGGCGCTGCTTTTCGCTACCCTTCAGACTTTGATCGGTACTGATAAGCTCGTACGCCGCGTTCCAGCCTCCATTTTCGGCATCACAAGCCCCGATCCAGCGTTGCCACCCCTCGCTCTTGCCATACTGGAGCACGTTGCAACCTTCGGCCGGGTTTTCTGAATTCGCATCCGCTGGCTCGTCCCGGTAAAAAAGCGCATAAAAGTATCGACCGCTCATCGCTTTAGGAATGCTGCATGTCCACCCCCACAGTTCGCGAACAATTCCTTGTCATCAGTGCCCTCGGCGCCAACCCCATGGAGCTGACTAACGTCCTGTGCCGCGCCAGCCATGAAAACCGCTGCGCCGTGGTCACCTCTCGCCTGACGCGCCATGGCGAATGCAGTGCGTTGATCCTTGAAATCTCGGGCAGCTGGGACGCCCTGGCGCGTCTCGAAGGCAGCCTGCCAGTGCTGGCCAAACGGCACGCCTTCACCGTTAACGTGGTCCGCAGCGCTGCCCTGGAGAACCGTCCCCAGGCCCTGCCGTACGTTGCCTATGTCAGCTCGGCCTACCGCCCGGACATCATCAACGAACTGTGCCAGTTCTTCATGGATCACAACGTCGAGCTGGAGAACCTGACCTGCGACACCTATCAGGCCCCACAGACCGGCGGCACCATGCTTAACGCCACGTTCACCGTGACCCTGCCGGCCGGCACCCAGATCAGCTGGTTGCGTGACCAGTTCCTGGATTTCGCCGACGCCATGAACCTGGACGCACTGATTGAACCGTGGCGCCCACAAAACCCAATGTAAGGAAGCTTTCATGGCCGTAGCCATCGACCAACCGGTTGCCGACTTCGAAGCACCCGCCACCAGCGGGCAATCCGTCAGCCTCGCGGGCCTCAAAGGCAAGCAAGTGGTGATTTACTTCTATCCGAAGGACAGCACGCCGGGCTGCACCACCCAGGGTCAGGGTTTTCGTGATCAGCTTGAAGCCTTTAAAGCCGCCAATACCGAAGTTTTCGGCGTGTCTCGCGACAGCCTGAAATCCCATGAGAACTTCAAGGCCAAGCAGGCGTTCACCTTCGAACTGATCAGTGACAAGGAAGAAGCGCTGTGCCAGCTGTTCGACGTGATCAAGCTGAAAAAGCTCTACGGCAAGGAATATATGGGCGTTGATCGCAGCACATTCCTGATCGACAAGGATGGTGTGCTGCGTCAGGAATGGCGCGGTGTGAAGGTGCCAGGGCATGTGGATGCAGTTTTGGCTGCTGCTCAGGCGCTGAACAAGGCCTGACACCCAAAAAGATCGCAGCCTTCGGCAGCTCCTACGCCACGAGGTGCTCCTGTAGGAGCTGCCGCAGGCTGCGATCTTTTTACATCTCCACCGATCTAAAGCAGTGGCGCCACCATCGGCTCTTTGCGCGGCCAGGCATCCAGCACAGCTTTGAACAGCGTCGCCAGGGGAATCGCAAAGAACACCCCCCAAAAGCCCCACAACCCGCCAAACAACAGCACCGCGCAAATGATCGCCACCGGGTGCAGGTTGACCGCTTCCGAAAACAGCAGCGGCACCAGCACGTTGCCGTCCAGTGTCTGGATGATCCCGTAGACCGCCATCAAATAGATGAACTGATCGCTCCAGCCCCACTGGAACAGCGCAATCAGCAGCACCGGCACGGTCACCACCACAGCCCCGACGTAAGGCACCACCACCGATACACCCACCAGCAATGCCAGCAGCGCCGAATAGTTGAGCCCCAGCGCCACGAAGGCGATGTAGGTCACGCCACCGCAAATGAAGATTTCGATGACTTTGCCGCGAATGTAATTGGCGATCTGCCGGTTCATTTCCTGGGCGACCCGGGTGATCAGCGCCCGCTCGCGCGGCAGATAACCGCGTACCCACTGGCCGATCATGTCCCGGTCCTTGAGAAAGAAGAACACCAGGATCGGCACCAGCACCAGGTAGATCATGATGTTCACCAGCAGCGGCAGACTCGACAGCGAGAATGTCAGCGCCCACTGGCCGAACTTGCCGATCTCGCCCCGCGCCACTTCGATCGCCTGCAACACTTGCTCATCCGACACCAGGTGCGGATAGCGCTCGGGCAGCAGCAACAGCAGCGACTGCCACTTGGCGAGCATGCCGGGCAATTCGTTGAACAACGTGATCAGTTGGTGCCAGAGCAGTGGCACCACGACGATGATAAAGACCAGCAACAACCCCATGAATAACGCGAAAACCAACCCCACCGCCACACCACCCGGCACACGCAGGCGCTCAAGGGTCACCACCAGCCCCTGCATCAGATACGCCAGCACCATACCGGCCAGTACCGGCGCGAGCATTCCACCCAGGGTGAGCACCGCGGTAAATGCCAGAAACAGCAGCACCGCCAGCACCACAGCCTCTTCGTCCGAGAAATAGCGCTGAATCCAGTCGCGTAACACCTTGAACATCAATAATCCTTAGAAACGAACGCAGCAGGTTTCAGGCTTTTTTCAACCAATAGCGGTAAACGCCCGCTTCATCTTCTTCACGAAGCAGGGTATGACCGGCCAATCGGGCAAAGGTGCGAAAGTCGCGCTGGGAACCCGCATCGGTAGCAATCACCTTGAGTACCGCACCGCTGGCTAGTCGGTTGAGTTCCAGTTTGGCTTTGAGCAACGGCAACGGGCAATTCAGACCGCTGGCGTCCAGCTCGGCGTCGTGGGTTACAGCGTCAGTCATCGAATCACTCCGGGGCAGGGGGTTAAGCAGCTTAGAATATCTGGTCCCAAGCGTAGTGTCCGGCTACAGTAAGGTCTTTGTCGACTAAGGCTTTGTGCATGACTTTTTTGCGCCCTACCCTGCTGACGCTCGCTTGCCTGCTCGCCTCACCGGGCTTCGCCGACGACTTGCCGTCACTTGGTGACGCCAGTTCTGCCATCGTCTCGCCGCAACAGGAACACCAACTGGGCCGTGCGTGGCTGGCGCTGTTGCGCAGCCAGGTGTCACAGCTCAACGATCCGCAGCTCAAGGATTACGTCGAATCCAGCGTCTACCGGCTGGTGGAAACCAGCCAGGTCAATGACCGGCGCCTGGAGTTCATCCTGATCAATAGTCCGCAGCTCAACGCTTTTGCCGCGCCGGGCGGGATCGTCGGTGTCAATGGCGGGTTGTTCCTAAATGCCCAGACCGAGGGCGAATATGCCTCGGTACTGGCCCACGAACTGGCTCACTTGTCGCAGCGTCACTTCGCCCGCGGTGTCGAAGCGTCGCAACGCATGCAGGTGCCCATGATGGCTGCGCTGCTGGCCGGCATCGTGATTGCCGCGGCCGGTGCAGGCGATGCCGGGATCGCGGCCATTGCCGGTACTCAAGCGGCGGCGATTCAGGAACAACGACGTTTCTCGCGCCAGAACGAACAGGAAGCCGACCGTATCGGCATCATGAATCTGGAAAAGGCCGGTTACGATCCGCGCTCGATGCCGACCATGTTCGAACGACTGATGCGCCAGTACCGCTTCGACGCCAAGCCCCCAGAATTCCTGCTGACTCACCCGGTGACCGAATCGCGGATCGCCGACACTCGCAACCGCGCCGAACAGGCCAAACCGGGCGGTATCGAAGACAGCATGCGTTACCAGCTGATTCGGGCACGCGTGCAGCTGATCTATGAAGAAACCCCAGGCCTGGGCGCCAAACGCTTTCGGGCCCAACTCGATGAAAACCCGAAAAATGACGTCGCGCGCTATGGCCTGGCAATCGCCCAGATCAAGGGCGGCCAGTTGAATGAGGCTCGCGAGAACCTCAAGCTGCTGCTGGCCAAATCGCCGAACGAGATCATCTACAACCTGGCGCAGGTCGATCTGGACATCACCAATAATCGTCTGCCCGATGCTCAATCACGGGTCGACCGGATGCTTACTCAATACCCCGGCAACTACCCGCTGAATCAGGTGCGTGTCGACCTGCTGCTCAAGCAGAATCGAGCGGCAGATGCGGAAAAAGCGCTGGAGAACCTGCTCAAGAGCCGACCTGATGATCCGGATGTCTGGTACATGGTGGCCGAGACTCGCGGCCTGTCGGGCAACATCATCGGCCTGCATCAGGCTCGCGCGGAGTACTTTGCGCTGGTCGGCGACTATCGCCAGGCGATCCAGCAACTGGACTTCGCCAAGCGCAAGGCTGGCAGCAACTTCCCGCTGTCATCGCGGATCGACGCACGGCAACGTGAGTTGATGGAGCAGGAACGGATGGTCAAGGACATGATGGGCTGACGTCTTCAGAAAAAGCTCAGAAACAAAAATCCAGGTACAAAAAAAACCGCCTCTTTCGAGGCGGTTTTTTATTCAGCCGACAACCGGTTTATTCAGCCAGTTTGAAGGTGATGAAGCTGGCGCGACCTTGACGCAGAACCCGCATCGACACCGAGCGGTTCTTCGGCAGTGCCTTGGCAATGTCCGTGAACTCCTTGGAGGAGCCGATCGCCTGGTTGTTCAGGTGAGTGATCACATCGCCCGGCTGCAAGCCAATCAGGGCAGCAGGACCGTCCTGGACTTCCTTGATAACCACACCACCCTTGAGGTCGAGGGTTTTCTTCTGCTCTTCGGTCAACTCGGCCACCGAAACACCCAGGCGATTGCTGCTGCGCTCAACGCTGGATTTAGGCAGGGCTTCCAGCTCTTTGCCTTCTTCAGGAATAGCGCCGACGGTCAGCTCGACGTTCTTGCGCTTGCCTTCGCGGATCACTTCAAGATCAGCTTTCGAGCCGGCCTTCAGTGCGCCCACCAGGTGCGGCAGATCGGCGGACATGACGATCGGTTGACCGTTCATGCTGAGGATCACGTCGCCCACTTGCAGACCACCCTTGGCAGCCGGACCGTCATCCTGGATCTGAGCCACCAGCGCACCGGCCGGCTTCTCGAGACCGAACGACTCGGCCAGATCCTTGTTCACTTCCTGGATCACTACGCCCAACCAGCCACGACTGACTTTACCGCCGCTTTTCAGCTGATTGGAAACGTCCATCGCCACATCGATAGGGATTGCGAAGGACACGCCCATGAAGCCGCCGGAACGGGTGTAGATCTGCGAGTTGATGCCGACCACTTCACCGGCCAGGTTGAACAACGGACCACCGGAGTTGCCCGGGTTGATCGGCACGTCGGTCTGGATGAACGGCACATAGTTTTCGTTCGGCAGGCTACGGCCGATGGCGCTGACGATACCTTGGGTCACCGTGTGATCAAAGCCGAACGGCGAACCGATGGCCACGACCCACTGACCTGCTTTCAGGTCCTGCGACTTGCCAAGCTTGAGAACCGGCAGGTCCTTGCCTTCGATTTTCAGCAAAGCGACGTCAGAGCGCGGATCGGTGCCGATCAGCTTGGCCTTTAACTCACTGCGATCGGCGAGGCGCACGAGAATCTCGTCGGCATCGGCAATCACATGGTTGTTGGTCAGGATGTAGCCGTCGGGCGAGATGATAAAACCCGAGCCCAGGGATTGCGCTTCACGCTGACGATCGCCGCGTGGGGAACGTGGCTGCTGCGGCATGCCCCGCTCAAAGAACTCGCGCAACATCGGCGGCAAGCCTTCAAGGTCAGGCATTTGCTCGCTGGACACCTTACGGTCCGGCAGCTTCTGGGTAGTACTGATGTTAACCACCGCGGGCGAGGCTTGCTCGACCAGCTGCGTGAAGTCAGGCAACTCGACCGCTTGCGCAGCGACCGCCTGACCGAGCACCAGCACGGTGGCCAAAATGGAGAGATAAGACTTCAAGCGTGGTATCGACATACGGCTCCCGTTACGACGAGCATGGTTAAGCGATATGGAGCAAGGAACACCGGAAACGATACGCCGGTATTTTTGTTCCGGGAACAACAAACAAGGCCAGAGCCGAGGGGCTCTGACCTATAAAAAATTTTCGGGATATTTGCAAATGAAAATGCTCGGCAAAACATTTCGAGGCATCAATGGCGGGATAGCCATTGTCGACCTCCCGCACCATCCAGACCCCGATAGGTGAGCATGGCTGATCAGCTTACTGCTTGCTGGTAGCCGCGGCATCGTTGCGCATGGACAGCGCAATCCGTTCGGCGGTGCCAATCGGTATTTCACCGACCACAGTCACCATCATCTCGCCTTGCGGTGTAGTCAATCGCCGGGAGACAGCAACGGTTGGCCCCAACTGGGTGCGCGTATCAGTGACTGTTGCGCCATTCAACGGCTCAAGGAACACCGAGAATCGGGCCAGACCGTCGTCGAACATCAGACTGTTGACCTGGGCTTTGGTCTCCGGATCCTTGTGCGAGGTACTGCTGGTCAGCTCGAAACCTGGTGGTAACCAGTCCGAATGCCAGACCTGCGCAGTTTTGACGGCGGAAGCCTTGTCACTGTCGAGGGTAATGGGTTTGCAATCAGAACCTGCCTGCAAATCGCTGTCGGAAGGCACCTCGGCAGTATCCAGTCGGGTGAACTGGAACCGCTCCAGCAGTTGCCCTTTGTCATTGAGCAACAATGACTTCAACGGCAAACCGGTTTCCTTGTCCAGATGCAGCTCAAAACCGTAGCGGTGCTGATCGCGAGGCTTCAACGACACGATCACCGCTGAACGTCCGGCCACACGCGACTTGCCGATGACGGCAAGGTCATACCAATTCTTTAGCTTTTGTGGATCGAGTGCACGAGCGGTGGAGTTGGGTGAGTCCCCCAGCCCTGCTATCAGGGTGCCGCTCACGCATTGAGTATGCCCATCAATGCGCACGACTTCCTGTGCCGAGCCGTCGAGCTGGAGTAAACGCTCGCGGACCTTGCCATCCTGGACGCGATGCCAGATGTTGTGGGTAGAGAAACTACCGTTACGCTCGTAGACGAAAGTACCGTGAAAGCTTTGCGTTTGCTCCGCCTGCCCCAGACGCTTCAGCCAGTCCTGGGCTTCATCGGCGTGGGCTGGAACAACGAACCAGCCACTGAGCAGAAGCGTAAGTAGAGGTATGGCGCGCATGATCCTCCTTAGCGGTTTTCCAGGCTTGCTGCACGAGCGTAAGGCAGAGCGCTCTCAGTACCTTTCAATGCAGCCTGTTGAGCATGTTGGCGCAAGTAACCTGGCAGACGCTGATCGTGCCAGCCTGGCTGACCTTGCAATACGCCGTTGGCCATAGGGCCAGTGGCTTCCGAGCTCTCATTGTAGCCTGCCAATACAGCTGGACCCTTGACCTGAGGAGCGGCCAGACCCGGTTGACTGGATTGCTGGGCCAACTCGACACCGGCGATCTCGTCCTGGTTGTACAGACGAACACCCGCCAGCACGGCAACGGTCACCGAAGCAGCAACTGCCAGACGACCGAGGCTGCGCCATGGACCGCGAGAGGCTTTTGCCGGTACGGCTTCGTCAGCCAGCGCAGCAGAGACTGCCGCAGCGATGTCCAGACGAGGAAGCAACAAATCCTTGTGCATAACTGCCCGAGCGATCTGGTAACGAGCCCAAGTATCGCGGGTTTCAACATCGTCGAAGGCATTCAACACCCGACGCAATTCCAATTCGTCCGCTTCGTTATCCATCACTGCGGACAGCGATTCCTGCAGGGCTTCACGACTCATGGCGTTCCTCTCTTGGCTGTCGCCGCTGTCTCAGTTTTCCTGCAACAACGGCTGCAGGGCTTTATCGATGGCTTCCCGAGCGCGGAAAATCCGGGAGCGCACGGTACCCACCGGACACTGCATGACGCTGGCAATGTCCTCGTAACTCAGACCATCGAATTCACGTAAAGTTAAAGCCGTACGCAAATCTTCTGGCAGTTGCTGAATGGTTCGATGGACGGTGCCTTCGATCTCATCCCGCAGCAATGCACGTTCTGGCGACTCGAGATCCTTGAGGCCATGATCGCCATCGTAGAACTCTGCATCCTCGGAACTGACATCGCTATCCGGCGGCCGACGGCCGCGTGAAACCAGATAGTTTTTCGCCGTGTTGATGGCGATGCGGTAAAGCCACGTATAAAACGCGCTGTCTCCGCGAAAATTACCAAGTGCACGGTATGCCTTGATAAAGGCTTCCTGTGCGACATCCTGGGCTTCATGGGTGTCGTGCACGAACCGCACGATCAACCCGAGAATTTTGTGCTGGTATTTCAGCACTAGCAGATCGAAAGCTCGCTTGTCGCCGCGTTGAACGCGCTCGACCAGCTGCTGATCCTCTTCCTGGGTTAGCATGAACACTCCTCGATAAGCTCGAAGGAGGCTTGCATTACTGAACGACCAGACTTGCAAACATAGACTCGGGCTTTTCGCAAAAGTTCTCCCCCTTCAAGCAAGTTTCCTGCGCACTCTGATTTGGCACGCACGAAAAGCGCAGCGCGGGATAACCCGGCTGCGCGAATAATCTTGTCATCGGATTCGTCAGCAAGGACCCAACCGCAAGTCCCGCCCCGAAGCCGACACTGTCCCTTGTTTCAGGCAACCTTCTATTGATCTTGGGCCTTTGGCAAAAGTTCCATATTTATAGCTGCCCGAAACCGACATTGTGCAACTCTGAAGAGAAAAAGACTGTTAAATCCACGATACAGTCGCCTTGTCGCCGAAGCCCTCAAAAAAACTTCCGACGAAGCGTCCAGCCTTTTCCGTCACAGTAGTTTCACAATGCCATGCTGGCCCGGCTATTGTGCCGATCCCCCCCTCTATATACTAGTGGGCTGTGTGGCTGTCTTGACTCGCCGACCCAGCTGTCTTGCGCCAACCCCGTCCCGGGTCGCTTTGAGCGGAATCCTGAAATGAGCCAACAGTTTCAACACGATGTTCTGGTAATTGGCAGCGGTGCTGCCGGCTTGAGCCTTGCGCTGACCTTACCCGGTCATTTGCGCATCGCCGTATTGAGCAAAGGCGACCTCGCCAATGGCTCAACCTTCTGGGCCCAGGGCGGTGTCGCTGCCGTTCTGGATGACACCGATACTGTCGAATCCCATGTCGATGACACCCTCAACGCCGGTGGTGGCCTGTGCCATGAAGACGCCGTGCGCTTTACCGTCGAGCACAGCAGAGAGGCAATTCAATGGCTGATCGACCAAGGCGTGCCCTTTACCCGCGATGAACAGTCCGGCACCGAAGACGGTGGGTTCGAGTTTCACCTGACCCGCGAAGGCGGCCACAGCCATCGGCGAATCATCCACGCTGCCGATGCGACGGGCGCGGCGATCTTCAGAACCTTGCTCGATCAGGCCAAGCAGCGTCCCAACATCGAACTGCTGGAGCAGCGGGTCGCGGTCGACCTGATCACCGAAAAGCGTCTGGGCCTTGAAGGTGAGCGTTGCCTCGGCGCCTATGTGCTCAACCGCGGCACCGGTGAAGTTGACACCTACGGCGCGCGCTTCGTGATCCTTGCCTCCGGCGGCGCGGCAAAAGTCTACCTCTATACCAGCAACCCAGACGGCGCCTGCGGTGATGGCATCGCCATGGCCTGGCGTTCGGGCTGTCGGGTGGCGAACCTGGAGTTCAACCAGTTCCATCCCACCTGCCTTTATCACCCGCAAGCCAAGAGTTTCCTGATCACCGAAGCCCTGCGCGGCGAAGGTGGCCACCTGAAGCTGCCCAATGGTGAACGCTTCATGCAGCGCTTCGACCCACGGGCCGAGCTGGCACCACGGGACATCGTCGCCCGCGCCATCGACCATGAGATGAAGCGCCTGGGTATCGACTGCGTCTACCTTGACATCAGCCACAAGCCCGAAGATTTCATCAAGACGCACTTCCCGACGGTCTATGAACGCTGCCTGGAATTCTCCATCGACATCACCAAACAACCGATCCCGGTGGTACCGGCGGCGCACTACACCTGCGGCGGCGTAATGGTCGATCAGCGGGGTCGCACCGATGTGCCGGGCCTGTATGCGATTGGTGAAACCAGTTTCACCGGCCTGCATGGCGCCAACCGCATGGCCAGCAACTCGCTGCTGGAATGTTTCGTTTACGCCCGTTCGGCGGCGGCGGACATTCTGGAGCAGTTGCCAGACGTGTCGATTCCGACTGCCCTGCCCGTTTGGGATGCGAGCCAGGTCACCGATTCCGACGAAGACGTGATCATTGCGCACAACTGGGACGAACTGCGGCGATTCATGTGGGACTATGTCGGCATCGTGCGCACCAACAAGCGCCTGCAACGGGCTCAGCACCGGGTGCGTCTGTTGCTGGATGAAATCGATGAGTTCTACAGTAACTACAAGGTCAGCCGGGATTTGATCGAGCTGCGCAACCTGGCGCAAGTAGCCGAACTGATGATCCAGTCAGCCATGGAGCGCAAGGAAAGTCGCGGCCTGCATTACACCCTCGACTACCCGAATATGCTGCCGGTCGCCCTGGACACTATTCTGGTGCCGCCCACCTACGCCGACTGAACTTGAGCCGAACCCGCAGGCGTCGGTGCACATCCGCCGCCTGCGAATCGCGCAGCACACAGATCGCCCTGATCCGTCGCTCATCGCGCAGACGAAAACGCAGTACCACGATCAGCGGCAACGCCAGACTGTCCGGCCGCAGCTGCACGGGCTGCCAGCCCACCGCCTGATTCCACAACTGCCAGCCATCGGCATCGCGACGCAAGCCGCGAAACGCCTGTGGGTGTGTCAGCAGAATCTGTCGCGGCAATGCCCAGATGCCATGAGCCAGACAGCAAAAAGCGCCGAGCAAACTGGCCCAGACCGGTAGGGAAAGTAGAAACAAAGAACCCAACGCGAACAGCTGGGCCAGAAGATAGGCCGCCAGCAACTGCCGTGAGGCATGCCAGCGGCATTCGAACGCGTTACTTGGGCTGGACACGATCCAGGATCATGCGAACCATGCGCTGAAGCTCCGGATCTTCCGATTCGTTGCGCTCCATGAACCAGCCGAACATGTCCTGATCCTCACACGTCAGCAGACGGACGTACAGATCACGATCCACCTGGTTGAGGTGCGGGTAAACCTCTTTCACAAACGGCACCAGCAACACGTCAAGCTCAAGCATGCCGCGGCGGCTGTGCCAGTAGAGGCGATTCAGTTCAACTTGTTCGACCATGGAGCGCTCCTCAAATAGGCGGCAAGTATACAGCCCCAAAGCGAGCCTAACAGTCGGCTTTGGTCGGGACCGACGATCCTTTGTGAACTACCCATTTCAAGGGCGCCCCCTTATGATGTCCCTCGGACTCTTTACCCTGCGATGACCCATGGCCGATTCTGCTTTTTTCTGCACCCTGTCTCACGAAGGCGTTCTCGCGGTACGCGGCGCGGATGCCGGCAAATTCCTGCAAGGCCAATTGACTTGCAACCTTAATTACCTGAGCGACACCCAGGCCAGCCTTGGCGCGCGCTGCACGCAGAAAGGCCGGATGCAGTCGAGTTTCCGCATTCTGCTGGAAGGCGACGGTGTGCTCATGGCGATGGCCAGCGAGCTGCTGGAGCCGCAACTGGCGGACCTGAAAAAGTACGCGGTGTTCTCCAAATCGAAACTGACCGATGAAAGTGCCAGCTGGGTTCGCTTTGGCCTTGAGCATGGCGATGCGGCACTGACCAGCCTGGGCCTGGAACTACCGGCTGAAACCGACAGCGTCGCGCGCAATGACGGCCTGATCGCCCTTCGCGCCTCGCCGGATCGCGCTGAGCTCTGGGTTCGCGCCGATCAAGCCGACACCCTCAAGGGCAAGCTGTCCGCTCTGTTGGCCGAAGGTGAATTGAATCAATGGCTGCTGGGCCAGATCCGCGCCGGGATCGGTCAGGTCATGCCGAGTACCCGCGAGCTGTTCATCCCGCAGATGCTCAATCTGCAAGCCGTCGGCGGCGTGAGCTTCAAGAAAGGTTGCTACACCGGCCAGGAAATCGTCGCGCGCATGCAATACCTTGGCAAACTCAAGCGCCGTCTGTACCGCCTGCAACTGGAGGCCAGCGAATTACCGGAGCCCGGTACCCAACTGTTCTCCCCAACCCACGGCAGTTCGATCGGTGAAGTGGTGATGGCCGCCCGTACCGAGCAAAACATTGAACTCCTTGCGGTGCTGCAAGCCGAAGCTGCAGAAGATGGCAATCTGCACCTTGGCGCACTTGAAGGTCCGGGCCTGCATCTGCTCGACCTGCCTTACCAACTGGATCGTGATCGCGAAATCCAGCGTTAACAGCAGCACTTGTCGCAATACCCTAGAGAAAAGAAATGATCGAGCTGGCGGATAAGGTCCAACAGGATTTGGTTGAGGCCATCGATAACGATGACCTGGTTCTGCCAACGTTACCCGAAGTGGCCCTGCAGATTCGCAAGGCCGCTGAAGACCCGGAAATCAGTGTCAGCACACTGAGCAAAGTGATTGGCCGCGATACCGCGCTGTCGGCGCGCCTGATCAAAGTGGTCAATAGCCCGTTGCTGCGCGCGACCCAGGAAGTGACTGACCTGCACACGGCCATCACCCGGCTGGGCGTCAATTACAGCAGCAACCTGGCCATTGGCCTGGTGATGGAACAGATCTTCAATGCCCGTTCCGAAGTGGTGGAACAGAAAATGCGCGAGGTCTGGCGCAAAAGCCTGGAAATCGCCGGCGTCAGTTACGCGTTGTGCCGCAGTTATACGCAACTCAAGCCTGATCAGGCGGCGCTCGGCGGGCTCGTGCATCAGATTGGTGTACTGCCGATTCTGACCTACGCCGAAGATCACTATGAATTGCTGTCTGACCCGATCAGCCTCAACCATGTGATCGACCGGATTCACCCGCTGCTCGGCGATAAATTGCTCAGGGTCTGGGAGTTTCCGGAAATGCTGGTGCAATTGCCGGGGCTGTATCTGGATTTCAAGCGGCAATCGGAGCGGGTCGATTATGTCGATCTGGTGCAAGTGGCCAGTCTGTATTGCCACAAGGACACCGATCATCCACTGGCCCGTATCGACCTCTTCAGCGTGCCGGCCTTCAAAAAGTTGGGGATCGATCCGGAGAACAAGGCGATGTGCAAGGATCTGGAGGAGTCGCGGTCGATGTTTTACTAAGAGCTTCGCGGGCAAGCCTCGCTCCTACAGGTTCTCGACGCTCTGTAGGAGCGAGGCTTGCCCGCGAAGAGGCCGGAACAAACACCATTACTCTCCCGCGATAAAACTCACCCGCACCTTCAACCCCGCCTGCTCGCCGTCGTGCAGGCTGATCTGCGCCAGGTGGGCGCGGCAGATCTCGCCGACAATGGCCAAGCCCAGTCCCGATCCAGCCACCTGTTCGTTACGCCGATAAAAACGCTCGAACACCCGATCCCGCTCTTCAAGAGGAATCCCCGGGCCATCGTCTTCGACCTCCAGCACCGCTGGTGCCAAGACCCGCAGGATCACATTGCCGCCCGGTGGCGTGTGGGCCAGCGCGTTGTCCACCAGGTTGCTCAACAGTTCATTCAACAACGTCGGTTCGCCGCGCAGCCACACCGGTTCGTCAGCTTCCAGCGCCAGCGCCACACCACGTGCATGGGCCAGCGGCGCCATGGCCATGCCCAGTTCCCGGGCCAACTGACTGAGGTCGAGCAACTGCGCACCGCCCTCGGCAATTGCCCGGGCGCCATTCTCGACCCGTGCCAGCGAGAGCAATTGATTGGCCAGGTGGGTCAGACGATCCGTGCCCTGGGCCGCAGTTTCCAGGGTGCTGCGCCAGGTTTCGGGTTCGTTCGACCGCAAGCCCAGCTCGAGTCGTGCCTTGAGCGCCGCCAACGGGGTACGCAGTTCATGGGCGGCATCGGCGATGAACTGCGCCTGACGCTCGAACTGCCCGCGCAAGCGCTCGGTAAAGTGATTGAGCGCACGCACCAGCGGCCACAACTCGTGCTGCACTTCCACCAACGGCAAGGGCCGCAAGTCATCGGACTGACGCTCTTCCACCGCCGTGCGCAAGCGCTCCAGCGGACGCAGCGCCGCACTGACCGCAAACCACACCAGCAGCAGCGCACCGATCGCCAGCATGCCCAGTCGCAGCAACGTATCCGCCGCCAGACTGCGCGCCATACTGACCCTCGCCTCATCGGTTTCCGCGACTCGAATTTCCGCCATGCCATTCATGTTCGGTTCACTGACAGGCTTGAGCAGGCTGACTACCCGCACGTTTTGCCCTCGATAAATGGCGTTATAAAAACGCGCCAGCGCCGGGTAGTCATCGGTGCGCGGCGTTCCCGGAGGCGGAGCGGGAAGATTTTCGTAACCGGAAATCAGATTCTGGTGGATATCGTTGACCAGGTAAAAAATTCGCCCGGCACTGTCGTAGGCAAACGTGTCCAGCGCCACGTAAGGCACGTCGGCGCTGAGCGTCCCGTCACGCTGGGAAACCCCCGCGGCGATGGTCCGCGCCGAGGCCAGCAAGGTCCGGTCATAAGCGGTGTCGGCGGCTTCGCGACCGTTCCAGTACGCGCTCAAACCACTGGCGAGCATCAACACCACCAGCAGCAGCGCGAGGTTCCACAGCAACCGCCAGCGCAGGCTGCGGGGCTTATGCATCGCGGCTTTCCAGCAGATAGCCCAGGCCGCGGAAGGTCACGATGGCTACCGGTTGGCCATCGAGTTTCTTGCGCAAGCGGTGAACGTAGATCTCGATGGCATCGGGACTGGCCTCCTCGTCCAGACCGAACACCTGGGCGGCCAGTTGCTCCTTGCTCATCACCCGACCGGGACGGGCGATCAGCGCTTCAAGCACCGCCTGCTCGCGGGAGGTCAGGGTCAGCAATTCTTCGCCGAGGGTGAAGCGCCGGGTGTCCAGATCATAGGCCAGCACGCCACAACGCTGCTGGCGTTCACCGCCGAGCACACTGCGGCGTAGCAAGGCTTTGACCCGGGCTTCGAGTTCTGTCAGCTCGAAGGGTTTGGCCAGGTAATCGTCAGCCCCAAGGTTCAGGCCATGGACCCGATCCTTGACGTCGCTGCGGGCAGTCAGCATCAACACCGGCAGGTTCTTGCCCCGGGCTCGCAGGCGCGCCAGCACTTCGAAACCATCCATGCGCGGCAGGCCGACATCGAGGATCGCCACGGCGTATTCCTCGCTGCTCAAGGCCAGGTCGGCTGCCACACCGTCATGCAGCACATCCACGGTCAGCCCGGTGCTCTTGAGCGCTTGGGCGACACTTTCGGCAAGCTGCAGATGGTCTTCGACGAGCAGAACACGCATGGATCTTTACCTCATTCAGGGATGGTCGACGCCATTCTTTGGCGCGGAGTTTACAGCCGCAACCGTCGCTGTGAAGCCCGAAAACCGTGAAAGTCAGCTGAAAGGTTAGCGAAAGGTTGGCCGGTTAGAGTCCAGCCACGGACAGTTTCGACTGCCGTCGCTACCGCACATAGCGTACGAAAAACGCCTCGAAGCGTTTTCGCCAATAAGAACAATAAACGGAGTACGTCACCATGCTGTCCACGCAGCTTCAGGCTCGCCCGCCTGCTCGTTTTTCCCGCCTCAGCCACACCGCCCTTGCCAGTGCCGCCGCCCTCGCCGGCTTTTCGCCGTTGAGCCAGGCTGCCTTCTTCGAAGACAGTACGGCAACCTTCGAAACCCGCAACATGTATTTCAACCGCGACTTTCGCGACGGCACCAGCGCCCAGCAATCCAAGCGGGACGAATGGGCCCAGGGGTTCATGCTCAATCTGCAATCGGGTTACACCGACGGCACCGTGGGGTTCGGTGTCGATGCACTGGGCATGCTGGGGGTAAAACTCGATTCAAGTCCGGATCGTACCGGCACCGGCCTGTTGCCGACCCATGATGACGGTCGCGCGGCGGATGAGTATTCCAAGCTCGGCCTGACCGGCAAAATGAAAATCTCCGCCACGGAACTGAAAATTGGCAGCCTGATTCCGGAACTGCCGATCCTCAAAGCCAACGACGGGCGCATTCTGCCGCAGACCTTTGAAGGCGGCCTGCTGACCTCCAAAGAGATCAAGAACCTGACCTTCACCGGCGGGCGTCTGGGGAAAGCCAAGGACCGCGACAGCACCGACTTCGAGGACATCGCCCTCAACAACAAGAACAGCCGTTTCGCCGGCACCGTGGCCGGCAAGCACTTTGACTTTGGCGGCGTGGACTATAAGTTCACCGACAAGATCACCGGCAGCTACCACTTCGCCCAACTCGATGAAGTCTATAACCAGCACTTCCTCGGCATGGTGGCCTCGGAAAAATTCGGCCCCGGCACCTTCGGCACTGACTTGCGCCTGGCCATCAGTGATGACGAGGGCGCAGCCCGTGGCGGCCCAATCGACAACAAATCCCTGAACGGCCTGGTGAGCTACGCCTTGAACGGGCATAAACTCAGCGCCGGCTATCAGCACATGTCCGGTGACAGTGCCTTCCCCTATGTCGATGGCAGCGATCCGTACCTGGTCAACTTCGTACAGATCAATGACTTTGCCGGCGCCGAAGAACGTTCCTGGCAGGCACGTTACGACTATGACTTCGCCAAACTCGGCATTCCGGGCCTGAGCTTCATGAGCCGTTATGTGAGCGGTGACAACATCAAGCTCAAGAACGGCGACGAAGGCAAAGAGTGGGAACGCAACACCGAGATCAAATACGTCGTACAAAGCGGCGCCCTGAAAGACGTCGCCGTACGCCTGCGCAATGCCACCTACCGTTCCAACTACTCCGCTCGCGATGCCGATGAAGTGCGTCTGCTGGTGAGCTATAGCGTTGCTCTTTGGTAAACATCACGTTCAATAACAATAATGAATGCCCGTGGAGACTCAAATGAACTTATCACTGCGTAAAGTTGCTCTAGCCGCCAGCTGTGTACTGTTTGCCGGCCAATTGATGGCCGAACCCAAACGCCCGGAATGTATCGCTCCGGCGTCGCCAGGCGGCGGTTTCGACCTGACCTGCAAACTGGCGCAAAGCGCGTTGGTAAACGAAAAACTGCTGACCAAACCGATGCGCGTGACCTACATGCCCGGCGGTGTCGGCGCGGTGGCGTACAACGCGGTGGTTGCTCAGCGTCCGGCCGATGCCGGCACGCTGGTGGCGTGGTCCAGCGGTTCGCTGCTGAACCTGGCGCAAGGCAAGTTCGGTCGTTTCGATGAAACCAACGTTCGTTGGCTCGCCGCCGTCGGCACCAGTTATGGCGCCATCGCGGTGAAAAGCGACTCGCCTTACAAGACCCTGGACGACCTGGTTCAGGCGCTGAAGAAAGATCCAAGCAAAGTAGTGATCGGTTCCGGCGGCACCGTCGGCAGCCAGGACTGGATGCAGACCGCACTGATCGCCAAGGCGGCCGGGATCAACCCGCGCGACCTGCGTTATGTCGCCCTCGAAGGCGGTGGTGAAATTGCCACTGCCCTGCTCGGTGGCCACATCCAGGTCGGCAGCACCGACATCTCCGACTCCATGCCACACATCCAGAGTGGGGACATGCGCCTTCTCGCGGTGTTCTCCGAGAAGCGTCTGGACGAGCCGGAAATGAAAGAGATTCCGACCGCTAAAGAGCAAGGTTACGACATCGTCTGGCCAGTGGTTCGCGGTTTCTACCTTGGGCCAAAAGTCAGCGACGAAGACTACGCCTGGTGGAAAAACGCCTTCGACAAACTGCTGGCCTCCGAGGATTTCGCCAAGCTGCGCGATCAGCGTGAACTGTTCCCGTTCGCCATGACCGGCCCGGAGCTGGACACCTACGTGAAGAAGCAGGTCGCGGACTACAAAGTGCTGGCCAAAGAGTTCGGCCTGATCCAGTGATCGCCTCTGTCTAGCGGCCACGACCCCGGTTCTCGGGGTCGTGGCCCAGGAGTTCCTCATGCTCATACAACGCATTTTTGCTTCGGTGCTGTTGCTGGCCTGTATCAGCCTGATACTGATGGCCTGGCCCTATCAGGCTCCGTTTTCCTATGAACCCATCGGTCCCCGCGCCTTCCCGTTGTTGATGTTGGGCCTGATGGGGCTGGGGCTGGCTTACATGGTGTTTCGCCCGTCGCCGATCATCCACACGACTGACGATCCACCGATGGATCGCGAAACCCTGCACAAGATTGGCCTTTGCGTGCTGTTGCTGCTGATCTTCGCCGGCCTGTTCGAACCCTTGGGCTTCATCCTCAGCAGCATCTTGATCGGCATTCCGATGGCGCGTCTGTACGGCGGACGATGGTTGCCGAGCGCGGTGATCATCAGCCTGATGAGTGTCGGCCTGTACCTGCTGTTCGACAAAGTCATGGACGTCCCGCTGCCTTTGGGCCTGCTTGACGTTCTGGAGAACTGATATGGATACGCTTGGTTATTTGAGTCACGGCTTCGGCGTCGCATTAACGCCATACAACCTGGTGACCGCACTCAGTGGCACACTGATCGGCACCGTCGTCGGGCTGTTGCCGGGTCTGGGCCCGATCAACGGCGTGGCGCTGCTGATCCCCATCGCGTTCGCCCTGGGCCTGCCACCGGAGTCGGCGTTGATCCTGCTGGCAGCGGTCTATCTGGGTTGTGAGTACGGCGGCCGGATCAGTTCGATCCTGCTGAACATTCCGGGGGAAGCCTCCACCGTGATGACCACCCTCGATGGCTACCCGATGGCGCGTCAAGGCATGGCGGGGGTTGCACTTTCGCTGTCGGCCTGGAGCTCGTTCATCGGCGCCTTCATCGCGACCTGCGGGATGGTGGTGTTTGCACCGATTCTGGCGAAATGGGCGATTGCCTTCGGTCCCGCGGAATACTTCGTGCTGATGGTGTTCGCGATTGTCTGCCTCGGCGGCATGGCCGGCGATCGACCACTGAAGACCTTTATCGCCGCGCTGATCGGCCTGTTCCTGTCGACCGTCGGCATTGATGCCAATAGCGGCGTCTATCGATTCACCGGTGACAACATCCACCTCACTGACGGTATTCAGTTTGTGGTGCTGGTACTGGGTCTGTTCTCCATCAGTGAAATCCTTCTGCTGCTGGAAAAAACCCACCGCGGTCAGGAAGCGTTCAAAGCCACCGGTCGCATGATGTTCAACTTCAAGGAAGCCGCCTCGGTGTTCTGGGTGAACATGCGTTGCGGTGTGCTCGGTTTCATCATGGGCGTGCTGCCCGGTGCCGGCGCGACGCTGGCCAGCGCCGTGGCCTACATGACCGAGAAACGCATTGCCGGCCCTAGCGGCAAATTCGGTCAAGGCGACAAACGTGGTCTCGCCGCCCCGGAAACCGCTATCGGCGCTGAAGCCTGCGGCGCGCTGGTGCCGATGTTGACGCTCGGTGTGCCAGGTTCGGGCACGACGGCGGTGATGATCGGCGCACTGTCGCTGTACAACATCACGCCGGGCCCGCTGCTGTTCCAACAGCAACCGGACATCGTCTGGGGCCTGATTGCTTCGTTGTTCGTCGCCAACATCATGCTGGTGATCCTCAACATTCCGATGATCCGCATCTTCACCCGCATCCTCGCCGTGCCGAACTGGGCGCTGGTGCCGATGATTGCGATCATCACCGCCATCGGCGTCTTTGCGGTACACGCGACCACCTTCGACCTGTTCCTGATGATCGGCATCGGCATCTTCGGCTACATCCTGCGCAAGCTAGACTTCCCGTTGTCGCCAGTGCTGCTGGGCTTCATTCTCGGAGGGTTGATGGAACAGAATCTGCGCCGCGCCCTGTCGATTTCCAACGGCGCGCTGGAAATCCTCTGGTCGAGTCCGATCACTCTCGCCGTCTGGGGGTTGATTGTGATCATGCTGTTGGTGCCGATCCTGCGGATCTGGCGCAAGCGTTCGGTCGCCCGGCGCGTTATTGCCGATGTCTGACAGGACCCCCTTCAAAAGCTGGTGGGGAACACCGCTGGTCGGTCTGCTGGGCGGTTACCTCGCCAGCCAGATCGGCTGGCCACTGCCATGGATGGTCGGCTCGTTGCTGGCGATCATCCTGGTGCGCTGCCTGACTCCCTGGCAATTGGCGGAAATCCCTGGCGGCCGCAAGTGCGGCCAGTGGGTTGTCGGCATCGGCATCGGCCTGCACTTCACCCCAGTGGTGATGGAGCAGGTGCTGAGCCACTTCGGTTTGATCTTCTTCGGTGCGCTGGTTACCAGTCTTTCCGCCGTGGTGGGGGTCTGGTTGATGCGGCGCACCGGGGAAGATCGCGCCACCGCATTCTTTTCCAGCATGCCCGGCGGCTCCGGGGAGATGGTCAACCTCGGCGCCCGCAACGGTGCGGTGCTCAGTCGTGTCGCGGCGGGGCAGAGTTTGCGGGTACTGGTGGTGGTGCTGTGTGTGCCGGCGGCGTTCAAGTATCTGTTGGGCGACGGTGCGCCGGTCTTGCATCCAACGACCGTCAACTGGTGGTGGCTGGCCATTCTGTTCCCGGCGGGCGCCCTTGCCGCCTGGATCTGGGAGCGGCTGCGACAACCCAATCCCTGGCTGTTCGGACCGTTGCTGGTGACTGCGACGGTGAGCATTGCTTGGGACCTGCACATCGGTCTGCCCAACGGCGGCAGTCAGATTGGCCAATGGTTGATTGGCAGCGGGTTGGGGTGTCACTTCAATCGGCAGTTCTTCCGGCGGGCACCGTCGTTCATGGGCCGAACCCTGCTCGGCACAGTGTTGACCATGTTGATCGCAACTTTGGCGGCATTGGGTTTGAGCGCGCTGACCCATCTGGATCTGCGTTCGCTGACGCTGGGCATGATGCCCGGCGGGATTGCCGAGATGAGTTTGACGGCGGAAACCCTGCAATTGTCGGTACCGTTGGTGACGGCGATGCAGGTGATGCGGTTGTTGTTTGTATTGTTTCTGGCGGAACCGTTGTTTCGGTATTGGAACCGGGAGCCGGATTCTCCCTGATAGACCGAGTCGCTTTTATCGCGGGCAAGCCCGCTCCCACAAGGTCCGCGTAGTCCTTGTGGGAGCGGGCTTGCCCGCGATGGGGGCCTCCAGGTCAACACATCAGACCGACGGCAATCGCCACTCGATCGGCATCTCGCCATTCTGCTCCAGAAACTTGTTCGCCCGGCTGAAGTGCCCGCATCCGAGGAAACCGCGATAGGCGGACAGCGGCGACGGGTGGACCGAGGTCAGCACCAGGTGTTTGGTGGCATCGATGAGTTTCTGCTTGCTCTGGGCATGCGCGCCCCACAGCAGGAACACCAGATGTGGCTGGTGCTCGCTGACCACTTCGATAATCCGGTCGGTAAAATATTGCCAGCCCTTGCCCGCATGGGCGTTGGCATTCGCGCGCTCCACGGTCATGGTGGTATTGAGCATCAACACGCCCTGCTCTGCCCAACTCTGCAGGTAGCCATGGTTGGGAATGTCGATGTTCAGGTCGCGCTTCAACTCTTTATAAATGTTCACCAGCGACGGCGGTGCCGGCACGCCCGGTTGCACCGAGAAGCACAACCCATGGGCCTGACCCGGGCCGTGGTAAGGGTCTTGACCTAAAATGACCACTTTGACCTTGTCCAGCGGCGTTGAATTTAGCGCGTTGAAGATCATCGGTCCGGGTGGATAGATCTCTTTGCCCGCCGCGCGTTCCTGTTGCAGGAATGTGCGCAACTCTGCCATGTAAGGCTGGTCGAATTCGGCACGCAGTGCCTCCTTCCAGCTCGGTTCGAGTTTGATACGGTCGTCAGCAGTCATGGTTACATCCGGCAAAAACAATGGGGCGAACCCTAGGAAAGCCCATCACGCTTGTCAATTGATCTGACGCAGATCCGGCACTTTCCTATAGAGCGATCATACTGAACGCTCAAATTCCCGATCGAGGTCACGATGAATCTGCACTTCGAAGAACTCACCGGCACCGACGGCGCACGCATCGGCATCGCCAGCCTGGATGCCGAAAAATCCCTCAACGCCCTCTCCTTGCCGATGATCAACGCCCTGCGCGATCAACTGGACGCCTGGGCCAAGGAGCCACAGATCGTTTGCGTGCTGCTGCGCGGCAATGGCGCCAAGGCTTTTTGCGCCGGTGGCGAAGTACGCAGCCTGGTGGAGGCGTGTCGCGACCATCCCGGCGAAGTGCCGCCCTTGGCTGCACACTTCTTTGCGGCAGAATATCGCCTCGACTTCAACCTGCACACCTACCCCAAACCGCTGATCTGCTGGGGGCATGGTTACGTGCTGGGCGGCGGCATGGGGCTGCTGCAAGGGGCGAGCATTCGGATTGTCACGCCGAGCAGCCGGTTGGCGATGCCGGAGATCGGCATCGGCTTGTACCCGGATGTCGGCGCCAGTTGGTTTCTGTCGCGGTTGCCCGGCAAGCTCGGATTGTTTCTCGGCCTGACCGGCGCCCAGATGAACGGTCGTGATGCGATCGATCTGGACCTCGCCGACCGCTTCCTGCGCGATGATCAACAGCATGAGCTGCTCGAAGGTTTGCTGCAATTGAACTGGCAGGAACAGACAGCCATGCAGCTCAACAGCCTGCTCAAGGCCTTGCAGCAGGAAGCGATTGCGCAGATGCCCGAAGCGCAGTGGCTGCCTCGACGCGAGCAGATCGACGAACTGTTGGATGTCAGCGACGTTCGATGCGCCTGGAAGGCCATCAGTGCACTGCGTGATGATTCCGACCCGCTGCTCGCTCGTGCCGCCAAGACCATGACTGAAGGCTCGCCCCTGACCGCTCATCTGGTGTGGGAACAGATCGTTCGCGCCCGGCATCTATCGTTGGCTCAAGTCTTTCAGATGGAATACACCATCAGCCTCAACTGCTGCCGTCATCCAGAGTTCAGCGAAGGCGTGCGAGCGCGGTTGATCGACAAGGACCAGAAACCTCGTTGGCACTGGCCGGACATCAACACTGTGCCGGAGGCGACGGTGGAGGCGCATTTCCATAAGGTCTGGGAAGGCCGGCATCCTCTGGCTGATCTCTCGGAATACTAAAAATCAGGCACAAAAAAAGCGGCGCTTCATGCGCCGCTTTTTATTGAGTGGTTTACCGGTGGTTGCGTCGGCCATCCCGATCGCCATCACGGTGATCGCCCCGACCGCCCCGATTATCCGACCTATTGTGGCCTCGATAGTCATTGTCCCGGCCGCCTCGGTTCCGGCCGTCCCAGCCGCCCCGGTGACGGCCATCCCAGCCGCCACGATCACGACGGTCATGACGGTCCCATCCACGATTCTGATAGCCCCGGTAGTCTGCTCGTGGCGCCGGCTGGTAATAGCGTGGTGCCGATTGATAAACCCGCGGCTGGTGGTAATAACGCGGCGTTGGCTGGTAATACCGTGCAGGCGGTGAGTAATACCTGCGCGGGGCCGAGTAGTAACGGCCGTCGGAGTAATAAGACCCGCCACCGGAGTAATACGGCGCTGGGGACGTGTAGACATCGGAACGGTAGTAGCTCGATCCTCCATCGGAATAGGGCACGCACGCACCAAGAGACAATCCCGATAAAACAATCAGCAGAATTTGGCGGAGCTTTTTTTGACAGAGCATGGCGGCCTCCTGGACCGCGGGTGAGCCACACCAGCGACGCTGGCAGGCGACAGTCAATGGTTCGGCGACTGTCGAAATATCAGACAGTGAAATCGGAATCTGGTGCGTCCCTGCAACACGTTGAAACAAGTAGCCGATGAAAGGTTTTTCATCCAGCTCATAAGAAAACGGCGCATCCGAAAGCCGGACGCGCCGTTGTATTCATGAGCTGATCAGCGGTGCCCGCGAGGGTGTCCACCGCGATGATGATGACGGGGACCACTGAAATAATAGTAACGATAACCCCCGTAAAACCGCGGGCCGCCATAGTAGTAAGGTGAGTAGTAATAACCGGGGTAGTAATAAGGTGTCGGATAGAAATCGCCAGAGCCTGCGTAGTAATAACAGCCAGACAGGCCCAAACCGATAAACACACTGAACAGTATGCGACGGAGCATTTTTTGACAGAGCATGAAGGCCTCCTGGAAGACCTGCAACAGCAGTCGACTGACACCTGTTTTGACTTTCAAACCGGTACCGAGTGCCAGACAGCGTCGGCCTTCAGATCAGCGGCCACTGCGTCCATCTACGGTGCATAGACATACGCCAACGCACCATGACAAGGCAGGGCATGCCGCTTGTTTATCCCTCCCCTTTTCCTCGATGCCCAAGCTAGAGGGCTCAAGCCGACTTGGCACGGCTCTCGCTTAACCAAAGGCGTGCAGGAGTCATCACAGGTTCGCGGCACCACAATTTGCAATGGCTGACTAGGGTTCCGGCTCGCTTAGGCGAGTGGCTGGTCCGAGAGTTGGCGACCTCCAGTTGAGGTTACACGGCGGGACAAAAGCCCGGGAGACAAGCCACCGTTCGCGGTGCCGCTGCCTTCCTGTCCGCCCTTGATCAACTGGAGAACCATCCCATGTCCCGACTTCGTTTACCCGCCCTGCTCGCCGCTGCTTTTGCAGCCCTCGTGAGCGTCTCGTCCCAAGCCGCACAGAAAGACCATTTCAGCGTCTGCTGGACTATTTATGCCGGCTGGATGCCCTGGGAATATGCCGGCAGCCAAGGCATCGTCGACAAATGGGCGAAGAAGTACGGCATCAAGATCGATGTGGTGCAGCTCAACGATTACGTCGAATCCATCAACCAATACACCGCCGGCCAGTTTGACGGCTGCACCATGACCAACATGGATGCGCTGACCATTCCGGCTGCCGGTGGCGTCGACAGTACAGCGCTGATCGTCAGCGACTTCTCCAATGGCAACGACGGCATCGTGCTCAAAGGCGAAGGCAAGAAAGTCGCCGACCTCAAGGGCATGGACGTCAATCTGGTGGAGCTCTCGGTGTCCCACTATCTATTGGCCCGGGCACTCGATTCGGTGGACCTCACCGAGAAAGACCTGAAAGTGGTCAACACCTCCGACGCCGACATTTCGGCCGCCTTCAACACCGATCAGGTCAACGCCGTCACCACCTGGAACCCGATGCTCTCGGACATCAAGGCCAAACCCGGCGTGACCGAAGTCTTCAACTCCAGCCAGGTTCCCGGCGAAATCATGGACATGATGGTGGTCAACAGCGCCACCCTCAAAGACAACCCGGCCCTGGGCAAAGCCCTGACCGGCGCCTGGTTTGAAGTGGTGGAATTGATGAACGCGAAAAACGCCGCCAGCAAAGCCGCCCTCGAACACATGGCCAAAGCTTCGGGCACCGACCTGGCGGGTTTCCAGGCACAACTCGACACCACCAAACTGTTCGCCACCCCCCAGGAAGCCTTGGCGTTTTCCACCAGCAAGCAATTGCCGGAAACCATGCGCAAGGTCGCCGAGTTCTCCTTTCAGCACGGCTTGCTGGGTGAAGGCGCCAAGGACACCAGCGCCATCGGCATGGCCTTCGCCAATGGCGTGACCAGCGGCGACAAGACCAACCTCAAGCTGCGCTTCGATCCGAGCTACGTGCAGATGGCTGCCGACTCCACGTTGTAATAACGGAGGACTAGGCCATGCGCCTGATCAATCGCCACCCGGATCGCCCGAGTCGCCTGCTGTTGGTGATCCTGCCGTTCGCCCTGGTGTTGTTCGCCTACTTCATGGGCTCGGCCGATCGGCTGATGGACAACCCCAACGACAAACTGCTGCCCAGTGCCGTGCAGATGACCGACGCAGTGAAACGCCTGGCGTTCACTGCCGACACCCGCACCGGCGACTATTTACTTTGGCAAGACAGCGCCGCCAGCCTGCGACGGCTGGCCATCGGCCTCGGCATCAGTGCATTGGCCGGGCTGTGCCTGGGCATCGCCGCCGGGACCCTGCCGCTGTTCGGCGCACCGTTGTCGCCGGTACTCACCGTGCTGTCGATGGTGCCGCCGCTGGCGATCCTGCCGATTCTGTTCATCGTGTTCGGGCTGGGGGAATTGTCGAAAGTGATGCTGATCGTGATCGGTATCACCCCGTGCCTGGCCCGCGATCTGGAACAGCGCGCCCGGGAAATTCCCGTCGAGTTGCTGATCAAGGCGCAGACGCTTGGCGCTTCGACCTGGACCTTGATGCTGCGGGTGGTGCTGCCGCAATTATTGCCGCGCCTGTTGATATCGCTGCGACTGATGCTGGGTTCGGCGTGGTTGTTCCTGATCGCCGCCGAAGCCATCGCCTCTACCGACGGCCTCGGTTACCGGATTTTTCTGGTGCGCCGCTACCTGGCGATGGACGTGATCCTGCCTTATGTAGTCTGGATCACCCTGCTTGCCTGGCTGATGGATTGGGGTCTGAAACGCCTGACCCAACGGGCGTTCCCTTGGTATGAGGGGGCCCGCGCATGAGCTTTATCACAGTGAAGAATGTCTGGCAGCAATACGCCGATCAGGTGGTGCTCGAAGGGCTGAACCTGAACGTCAACGAAGGTGAGTTCTGCACACTCGTCGGTGCTTCAGGTTGCGGTAAATCGACTTTCCTGCGGCTACTGCTGGGCCAGGAACGCGCCAGTCGCGGCGAGATTCTGCTCGACGGCCAGGCCCTGGAGAGCGAACCGGATGCCAGCCGTGGCGTGGTATTCCAGCGCTACTCGGTGTTCCCGCATTTAAGCGTGCTGGACAACGTCGCCCTCGGCCTCGAACTGCCGCGTTCACCGCTACTTGGGCGCTTGTTCGGCAGCGCTAAAAAAGACGCACGCGAACAAGCCTCAGTGCTGCTGCACAAAGTCGGCCTCGGCCACTCGCTGGACAAGTACCCGGCGCAGCTCTCCGGCGGCATGCAGCAACGACTGGCGATTGCCCAGGCGCTGATCATGAAGCCGCGCGTGTTGCTGCTCGACGAACCGTTCGGAGCCCTCGATCCGGGCATCCGCAAAGACATGCACGGGTTGCTGCTGGAGCTGTGGCGCGAGACGCAGCTAACGGTGTTCATGGTCACCCATGACCTGTCCGAAGGTTTCAGCCTCGGCACCCGTTTACTGGTGTTCGACAAAGTCCGCCTCGACCCGCACGCCCCCGGCGCCTATGGCGCACGCATCACCTACGACATCCCTTTGAACAGCGACCGCCGTGCCAATCGCGCCGCCGTCGACGCCCTGCCTGCTCAGCTGGCAGGTTCGCTTCGCATCGCTTAGAGGAATTTACACATGACTGATTCGACCCAACTGTTCCCGCCCTTCGCCGAAGAAATGCTCCCTGGCGGCGGCCATCGTTCCTTCGTTCTGAAACGCGGCCAGTTACTGCGCCTGACCGACCTGCGCGGCGGTGCCAACGTCAGCCTGACGCTGCTCAATGCGCATGAAAAAACCGAACGCCTGAACCTGCCCGACAGCCTCAAATGCCAACACACCGCCAAGCTCACCACTGGCCATTGCCTGTACTCGGACATGGGCCGCGTATTGGCGGCAATCACTGCCGATACGTGCGGCTGGAGCGACAGTCTCGGCGGCGTGCTGTGCGCTGAAGAGGTCGCGCAAAAGTACGGCGCGGGCCGCTATCAGGAACTGCGTAACGGCTTCTTCCGCAACGGCACCGACAACCTGTTGGTGGAACTGGGCAAGTGGGGTTTGGGCCTGTCCGATCTGTTGATGACCCTCAACCTGTTCAGCCGCGTGAACGTCGATGAGGCCGGGCGTTTCCACTTCGTCGAAGGCCATTCCAAGGCCGGTGACTACATCGAGTTGTACGCGCCGATGGACACCCTGGTGGTGCTCACCGCGCTGCAACATCCGATGGACCCGGCGCCTGAGTACGCACCCAAACCGCTGAAGCTCAGCTGGATGAACGCCGATGCGAGTGTCGCCGAACACTGCCGCACCTCGCGCCCGGAAAACGAGCGCGGCTTCATCAACACCGACCGTCTGTTCGCCTGAGGATCGCTGCCATGTCACTCGCTATCACCACCGCTGCCGTTACTACAAACAGGCAGCCAGAAACCGCGGTGTACCGCGCCACCATCCCCGCCGGCGAACCCTGGCTGATGGAGGTCAAGGCCGGCCAGACCTTGCGCATCCTCGACCTGGAAGGCAATCAGGCCGTCGACACTCTGTTCTACAGCCTAGCCAATCCCAAGGAGCGCTATGACGTACAGCGCACGTTGCGTCGGCAGAACAGCGTCTACCTGAGCACCGGCAGCGTGCTCTATTCCAACCTCGGCAAACCGATGCTGACCATCGTCGCCGACACTTGCGGGCGTCACGACACCCTCGGCGGTGCCTGCGCCCAAGAGAGCAACACCGTGCGTTATGCGCTGGAGAAACGCTACATGCACAGCTGCCGCGACAACTACCTGCGCGCCTGCGCCCACGACGGTCGGCTGGGCAAGGGAGACATCGGGCCGAACATCAACTTCTTCATGAACGTGCCGGTGACGGCCGACGGTGGCCTGACCTTCGAAGACGGGATTTCGGCGCCGGGCAAATACGTCGACCTGCGGGCCGAGATGGACGTGATCGTGCTGATCTCCAACTGCCCGCAACTGAACAACCCCTGCAACGCCTACAACCCGACGCCTGCGGAGCTGCTGGTATGGAACTGAAAATTTCGCGCTTTCGGCGGTGGTTGTTTGCCCTGTGCCAGTCCCGCTCCGGCCAGTGCCTAAAAAAGTAAAAACACCACAACCCAAATGTGGGAGCGGGCTTGCTCGCGAAGGGGCCGTCACATCCAGCATTGATGTCGACCGACACTCCGCTTTCGCGAGCAAGCCCGCTCCCACAGGGGGTCAGCGGTGCTTTTTAAGTGAACTGATTCTGCCGCCGAGGACGACCTCGGCGCCTATCGAAAAACTGCGGGACGGCCCGCATCCCAGGTCGAGGCTGATGCGTTATCGCCTCCGGGGGTTATGCCATGTTCGAAAAAGTCCTTATTGCCAACCGCGGCGCCATTGCCTGTCGCATCTTGCGTACCTTGGGTGAATTGCAGGTCAAGGGCGTTGCCGTTTACTCCGAAGCCGATGCCGCCAGCCTGCACATCCTGCAAGCCTTTGAGTCCCACAGCCTCGGTGAAGGCGCTGCCGCTGGCACTTATCTGGCCGTGGATAAAATCCTCGCCGTCGCAAAAGCCACCGGAGCCACCGCGATCCATCCCGGCTACGGCTTTCTTTCGGAAAACGCTGCATTCGCCCAAGCCTGCGAAACGGCCGACATCGCCTTCATCGGCCCCACACCGGAGCAACTGCGGGTGTTCGGCCTCAAGCACACCGCCCGTGCGCTGGCCAGGCAACACGGCGTGCCAATGCTCGAAGGCACCGAGCTGCTCGATAACCTCGACGCAGCGTTGATCGCAGGTGAACAGGTCGGCTACCCGGTGATGCTCAAAAGCACCGCCGGCGGTGGTGGCATCGGTATGCGCGTGTGCCGCAGCGCCGGCGAATTGAGCGAATCATTCGAAGCCGTCAAACGCCTTGGGCAGAACAATTTCAGCGACGCCGGCGTGTTCATCGAGAAGTACATCCAGCGCGCCCGGCATCTGGAAGTGCAGGTGTTCGGCGATGGCCAGGGCGAGGTGCTTGCCCTCGGCGTGCGCGACTGTTCGGTGCAGCGACGCAACCAGAAAGTCCTCGAAGAAACCCCGGCGCCGAACCTGCCCGTGGGCATGGCCGAGGAACTCTGTGCAGCGGCAATCAAACTGGCCAAAGCGGTGAATTACCGCAGCGCGGGCACTGTGGAATTCGTCTTCGACAGCGATGCCCAGCGTTTCTATTTTCTTGAAGTGAATACCCGTTTGCAGGTGGAACACGGCGTCACCGAACAAGTGTGGGGCGTCGATCTGGTGCGCTGGATGGTGGAATTGGCGGCCGGTGATTTGCCGCCGCTGCGCGAGTTGAGCCAGGGATTGAAAGCCAACGGTCATGCGATTCAGGCACGACTCTATGCCGAAGATCCTGGTCGGGATTTCCAGCCGAGTCCCGGTCTGCTCACTGCCGTCAATTTCCCGGTTACCGATGGCAAACACCTGCGCATCGACACTTGGGTCGAGGCCGGTTGCGAGATCCCGCCGTACTTCGATCCGATGATCGCCAAGGTCATCAGCTGGGCACCGACTCGCGAAGCAGCGCGCGTCGATCTGCATCAGGCTCTGGGTGACAGCCTGCTGTACGGGGTGGAAACCAACCGCGATTACTTGCGGCAGATTCTGCTCGATACGCCCTTTGCCAGCGGCCAGCCGTGGACCCGTTGCCTGGAAGCCCTGATCTATCAAGCCAACACCTTTGAAGTGCTCAGCGCCGGCACGCAGACCAGCGTTCAGGACTATCCGGGACGCCTCGGTTACTGGGCGGTGGGCGTGCCGCCGTCGGGACCGATGGACAGCCGGGCGCTGCGTCTGGGCAATCGCTTGCTGGGTAACGATGAAGGTGCAGCAGCGCTGGAAATCACCATGAGCGGGCCGCTGCTGCGTTTCAATTGTGAGGCGGTTGTGGCCGTTACGGGTGCAGTGATTCCGTTGATGCTGAACGGTGAAGCGGTGCCGATGAATACCGCGCTGTTGATTCCCGTCGGTGCCACTTTGAATCTCGGCACCATTGGCGGTGCAGGTGCGCGCAGCTATCTGTGCCTGCGCGGCGGCGTGCAAGTGCCGGATTATCTGGGTAGCAAAAGTACCTTCACCCTCGGCCAGTTTGGTGGCCACGCTGGTCGTGCATTGCGCGCTGGGGACGTATTGCATGTTCCGGCCTTGAGCGACCACAGCGCCGGGCAAAACCTGGCGATCCAGCACGTTACCGAGTTGCCCGCCGTGCGGCAGATTCGGGTGATCTACGGCCCTCACGGCGCCCCGGAATATTTCACCGAAAACTACATTGGCACCTTCTTCGCTACACAGTGGGAAGTGCACTTCAACTCAAGCCGCACCGGTGTGCGGTTGATCGGGCCGAAGCCTGAATGGGTGCGGGCCGACGGTGGTGAAGCGGGATTGCATCCGTCGAATATTCATGACAATCCGTACGCGATTGGCGCGGTGGACTTCACTGGTGACATGCCAGTAATCCTCGGTCCCGATGGCCCGAGCCTCGGTGGCTTTGTCTGCCCGGTGACGGTGATCGAGGCGGACCTTTGGCAGTTGGGGCAGCTCAAGGCTGGGGACAAGGTTCAGTTCGTCCCGGTCGATCTCAAGACCGCGCGCAATCTCGCCTTGAAATGGGATTCCTGTGGGAGTGGGCTTGCTCACGAAGAAGTTGATGCGGTGCCTGATCTGGCCCCTTCGCGAGCAAGCCCGCTCCCACAGGGGATTGCGTCGCCTGTGGTGTTGGATATTGGTCAGGGGGATACGCGGCTGGTTGCACGTCTGTCGGGCGACACTCATTTGTTATTGGAAATCGGTGCCCCCGAACTGGACCTGGTCCTGCGCTTTCGCGCTCACGCGTTGATGCAGGCATTGGAACGCAAACACCTGCACGGTGTGATCGACCTGACGCCGGGCATTCGCTCGCTGCAAGTGCACTACCAACCGGAGCAACTGCCGCTGGCCGATCTGCTGGGCATTGTCACCGGTGAATGGGACTCCGTGTGCGCCGCCAAGGACCTGCAAGTGCCCTCGCGCATCGTCCATCTGCCACTGTCCTGGGATGACCCGGCCTGCCAGTTGGCGATCGAGAAATACATGACCACCGTGCGTAAAGACGCGCCCTGGTGCCCGAGCAATCTGGAGTTCATCCGCCGCATCAACGACCTGCCGAACCTCGACGAAGTGCAGCGCACAGTGTTCGACGCCAGCTATCTGGTGATGGGCCTGGGCGACGTCTACCTCGGCGCACCGGTCGCCACCCCGCTCGATCCTCGGCATCGCCTGGTGACCACCAAGTACAACCCGGCCCGCACCTGGACCGCGGAAAACTCGGTAGGCATCGGCGGCGCCTACATGTGCGTGTACGGCATGGAGGGCCCCGGTGGTTATCAGTTCGTCGGTCGCACGCTGCAGATGTGGAATCGCTACCGCGAAGTCGCCGCGTTCGACGGCAAGCCGTGGCTGCTGCGCTTCTTCGACCAGATCCGGTTCTACCCGGTGAGCGCCGATGAACTGCTGCGCATTCGTCGGGATTTCCCGCTTGGGCGCTTTGATCTGAACATCGAACACAGTCAGCTGAATCTGACGGATTACCAGGCGTTCTTGGCGAAAGAAGCCCAGGGCATCGCGGCATTTCGGGATCAGCAAAAAAGCGCGTTCAACGCCGAGCGCGAACGCTGGATCGCCAGCGGCCAGGCGCATTTCGACAGCGAAGAGCTGGCCCCGGAAGTGACCGAAGAGGCACCGTTAGCCGACGGTCAGCAGAGCATCGACAGCCACATCGCCGGCAATCTCTGGCAGGTTCAGGTGCAGGCTGGCAGCCGGGTTGCGGCGGGGGATGTGTTGGTGATTCTGGAGTCGATGAAGATGGAAATCCCGCTGCTCGCACCCATGGCGGGCGTGGTGCGCGAGATTCGCGTGCAACCGGGTTCGGCGGTGCGCGCCGGGCAACGTGTGGTGGTGCTGGAACTCGACTCAAGCCATTAAAAAAGGATTATCGCCATGAACATCAATCTGCAACTCGACGCCCTGCGCAACGCTTACCAACAAGGGCAAATCACGCCTCGGCAACTGCTGTTGAGCCTGCGTGAAAAAGCCGCGGCACTGAACCCGGACTATCACCTGTTCATCCATTTGCTCAGTGCCGAGGAACTGGAACCGTACCTCGCCGCACTCGACGGTCGTGACCCTGGCAGCCTGCCGCTGTACGGCGTGCCGTTCGCGATCAAGGACAACATCGACCTGGCGGGCATTCCCACCACGGCGGCGTGTCCGGCGTTTGCCTATGTGCCGGAACGCTCGGCAACCATCGTCGAGCAACTGCTGGCGCTGGGTGCGATTCCGTTGGGCAAGACCAATCTCGACCAGTTCGCCACTGGCCTCAATGGCAGCCGCTCGCCGTATGGCGCTTGCCCGAACAGCGTGTTGCCGGAGTATCCGTCGGGAGGTTCCAGCGCCGGGTCTTCACTGGCGGTGGCGCTGGGCGTGGCGAGTTTTTCCCTGGGCACGGACACGGCAGGCTCCGGTCGCGTGCCGGCGGCATTGAACAATCTGGTCGGTTTGAAAGCCAGCAAAGGGCTGTTCTCCACTGCCGGTGTGGTTCCTGCCTGTCGCACGCTCGATTGCGTCACGACCTTCACGTCCACGGCCCGGGAAGCCAGTCAGTTGCTCGCGCTCACCGCTCATCTCGATCCACGGGACGAATACAGCCGCAGTAATCCGCTGTGGAATGACGGCTCGGCCTTCGGCACACCACGCCCATTCCGTTTCGGCGTGCCCCGTGCGCAGGATCTGGCGTTCTTCGGCTGCCCTGAAGGCCCGTTGCTGTTCGGCGACGCCATCGACCAGCTCAAAGCCATGGGCGGGGAAGCGGTCGAACTGGATTTGTCGCCGTTTCTCGAAGCGGCGCGGTTGCTCTACGAAGGGCCGTGGGTGGCGGAGCGTTACAGCGTGGCCGGCGAGTTGATGGAGCAACATCCTCAAGCCGTGCTGCCGGTGATTCGCGCCGTATTGGCCAAGGCCCCAGCGGTGACCGGCGTGCAAACCTTCCGCGCCCAATACCGTCTGCAGGCCTTGAAAGCGCTGTGCGACAAAGCCCTGGAAGGCCTTGATTGCGTGGTCACGCCAACCATCGGCCGCCCGGTGACACAGGCGGAGCTTGCGGCCGAACCGGTGCTGCGCAACTCGGAACTGGGCTACTACACCAACTTCATGAACCTGCTCGATTACGCCGCCGTCGCCGTGCCCAGCGGATTCATGGGCAATGGTTTGCCATGGGGCGTGACGTTGTTCGGCCGGGCGTTTACCGATCAGTATCTGTTGAGCGTGGCGGATGCCCTGCAACGCCAGCAAGGGTTGGCCGCGCCTGCGCCGACGAACATTGCGCGCAATGATCGCGCACGGCTGGTGGTCTGCGGCGCGCACCTGGATGGGCTGGCGCTGAACTGGCAACTCAAGCAGCGTGGAGCCCGTTTGCTCGAAGCCACTCACAGCTCCCCCGACTATCAGCTGTATGCCCTGGCCGGTGGCCCCCCCTATCGCCCAGGCATGGTCCGAGTGAAAGAAGGTGGCGCGGCGATTGCGGTGGAAGTGTGGGAGTTGCCAAGCAGTGAGTTGGGTTCGTTCCTGACCGCCATTCCGGCGCCGCTGGGGTTGGGCAAGGTGCAATTGGCGGATGGGCGCTGGGAGAGCGGGTTTATCTGTGAGCCCTATGGGCTGGAGGGGGCGGTGGATATCAGTCAGTTGGGCGGGTGGCGAGCGTATCTGCAAGATCGGCGTTGATTTCCGGGATCACCGGCTTGCGCAGGAGTGCTTGCCGGCCGATCATGCGCGGTCTCGGGCCAAGCAAACCGGCCGTAATCGAATGCCCCTCATGAAAAAACCTGACCTCTGCCCGGCTTGCGGCGCCTCCAACGACTGCAGCCTGGCTGACCCGCGAACCGTCGATCGTGCCTGCTGGTGCTACGGCGTCAGCATCGATCCGGCGGTGCTCCAGGCGTTGCCCGCCGAGCTGCGCGACAAGTCCTGCCTGTGCCCGGCCTGCGCCCAGGTCGAGGTGCAGTTGCAAGCAGCCGCTGAGCCGATCACGTAAGATGCGCCCCCCCTTTTCCCACCGATCCCTAGCCCATGCGCGTTGACCGTTTCCTCAGCAACCTGCCCCGCTTCAACCGTAAGCAGGTACGCCTGTTGCTGGTGGAAAAACGCGTCAGGGTCGACGGAGAAGTCGTCAGCGACCCTCACGCCGAGGTACTCGAGTTCAGCCGCGTAGAGGTCGACGACGAAGTTCTGCAAGTCGGCAAACCAGCCCGCTACTTCATGCTGTACAAACCACCCGGCTGCGTCAGTGCCACCCGCGACCCGCAACACCCGACGGTGCTCGACCTGATCGATGAACCGGACAAGGATGATTTGCACATCGCCGGTCGCCTGGACTTCAACACCACCGGCCTGATGCTCATCACTAACGATGGCAGCTGGTCGCGACGCCTGACCCAACCTCAGACCAAACTGCCCAAGGTCTACTACGTCGAGACCGAGCAGGACATCACTGCCGAATACGCGATCACCTTCGCCAAAGGGCTGTATTTCGCCTTCGAAGACCTCACCACACAACCTGCTGAACTGGTCGTACTCGGGCCAAAGTCTGCGCGCTTGAGCATCGTCGAGGGCCGCTATCATCAGGTTAAACGGATGTTCGGCCACTTCGACAACAAGGTGGTGCGCCTGCACCGTGAACGCATGGGTCCGCTGGTGCTCGACGACACGTTGAAGCCCGGCGAATACCGGCCGCTGAGCAGCGATGAGATCCGAATGATCTAAGCAGGCGACCGCTCAGCAGAAGCCGGTGAAAATTTTTCGAAAGATACTTGCGCGATGACGTGACCCCTGCTTGAATCAGGACGTCGGCGCGAAACGTGACCGACGAGTCACCAAAACTACTCTAAGAAACTTTTTGCCGGCAGAGAACCCTCAGGTTCCGCCTTCCCCCGGCAAACTGCCCGCTTATAACAATACCCGTCGACCGGCCTGCAATGGATCGACATGGGCCTTCAAAATTCCAGGCGTATGCCTACCTGTCACAAAGCTCGTGCAATCTGATTTGCGCGCATACCCGCTTGCCAGGAGTCTTATGTCATGAGGCCAGAAATCGCTGTGCTGGATATACAGGGTCAGTATCGGGTCTACACGGAGTTCTATCGCGCAGACGCCGCAGAGAAGACCATCATTCTGGTCAACGGCTCGATGTCCACGACTGCGTCGTTTGCACAGACCGTGAAAAACCTTTACCCAGAGTTCAATGTGGTGTGCTACGACCAGCCCTATGCGGGCAAGTCAAAAGCCCACAACCTGCATGAGAAAATGCTCACCAAGGAAATCGAAGGGCAGATTCTTCTGGAGCTGATCGACCACTTCGCCGCCGAGCACGTGCTGTCGTTTTCCTTTGGAGGCGCCGCCACGCTCGTCGCCCTCGCCCAGCGGCCACGGCGCATCGAAAAGGCCGTGATCAGCTCGTTCTCGCCGGTGGTCAACGCGCACATGCTCGACTACCTTGAGCGCGGTGTCGATTATCTCGGCAGCCGGGACGGTAACCGGGTCGGTGACTTGGTGAACAGCACCATCGGCAAACACCTGCCTTCGCTGTTCAAGCGCTTCAACTATCGTCATGTCAGTTCGTTGGCCGAACATGAATACGGGCAGATGCATTTTCACATCAGCGACGTGCTTAACAGCGACCGTCAGTGCTACCTGAACGCGGCGAAGAAAATCAACGTGCCGGTGCTGTTCATGAACGGCGAATGGGACGAGTACACCGCCGCTGCCGATGCCAAGCTGTTCGCCGGCCACGTGCAGCACAGCACCTTCAGCACCCTTCAGGCCACCGGCCACTTTCTCGACATGGAGCACAAAGCCGCCTGCCGAGACAGCCGCAACGCACTGCTGGGCTTCCTGAAACCGGCGCAACACGAAAGCCGACCGCGCTACCAGTACGTCCAGGACCACCATGCATTGGCAATCTGAAACAGAGTCATCGCGAGCAAGCCCCGCCCTGCAGCGTTAAACGCATTCCTGTAGGAGCGAGGCTTGCCCGCGAATGACCGCTACGCGGTCGATGCTTTCGTTTCACCCGTGCTAAAGCCATCACGCGCAAAGAAAAACTTCATTTTCACGCGCACATCTGGTACAAAGTCAGCCGCTCTGAGCGGGTGTCGTATAATGGCATTACTCCAGCTTCCCAAGCTGATAACGAGGGTTCGATTCCCTTCACCCGCTCCAATCGAATTTTTATCTCACGTCAGTTTTTGGCGGGGGATGCAGGAATAAAAAAACCGGCCTCGATGGCCGGTTTTTTTGTGTCTGGGGTTTAGGGGGCTTGCGCCAAACCCTGCCACCTCTCAGATCTTGACGTTGCCCGCCCCGCATACTAGCGAATGCTATACTTCCTACGAATTGCATGAAGCGTACAACGTTCCCCACGGGTACAGATACCGACTGCAAATCTCAGTTAGCGGCTGCAGGACAGAGGAGGTCTACAGCCAACACGAGATGGGAGGTGTGGCATGAATCGGCACTATTACATCAGTGACAATCTCGACGATCTCGAAGCCGTTGAAAATGAACTGGAAGCCAACGGCATCAACACCGAACAAATTCATGTGCTCAGTGAACAAGTGGCTGATGTTGAAGAACATCACCTCCACGAGGTTAACTCGTTAATGAAACAGGATGTTGTTCACTCTGGCGAGATTGGTGCTGTGGTCGGTCTGCCACTCGCGGCGCTGGTCCTTGGCGGCGCCTATTGGCTGGGCTGGACTGAGTCCGCCGCAGGCTGGATGCCTTTTATCTTCCTTGCCATCATTATATTTGGCTTCTGCATCTGGGAAGGCGGCTTTTTTGGTATCCAGGTGCCGAATGCTCACTTCCGCAATTTTAAACAAATGGTAGAAGAGGGAAAACATATCTTCTTCGTGGATGTTGAACCGAATCAGGAACCGATATTGGACCGGGTAATCGAACATCATCCAACGCTGACGGTCGCCGGCACGGGAACGGCAGCCCCCCACTGGACAGTGGCCTGGCAGCATAAATGGCATCAGTTCAAGCGAGTGATATCGGGTTAGCCCTGAAGACTCATGGCCACCGGAAGCTGCTTATTGGCCGAAGGAAATGACCCGGCTGAGGAAAACATAGTCTGCCTCGGTGGCCATCAGTCCGACGAGCACCAATAAACACAAAGGTGGCAACAATATGGCGTAGACCATGGTCAACCGTTCCCAGGCCATGTGCATGAAGATGGAGACAATTAAACCTGCCTTCAACAACATGAAAGTGATAATCAGGGACCACCGAAGGTAGCCATGGAAGTGGAAATAGTCGACAAGGTACGACAGCGTGCTGAGGACGAATAACAGCCCCCAAATCTTAAGGTACAAACTGATTGGATGTTGCTGACCCTGAGCATGTGCCATCACCCGTACTCCTCTACCATAAATAGAAGAAAGCAAAAATAAACACCCACACCAAATCCACGAAGTGCCAGTAGAGCCCGGCTATCTCGACGTTCTGATAGTTTCCGGAGCGCTCATAATCTCCCCGCATTACTTTCAGCGCCACAATGCTGAGGTAGAGGGCGCCGATTGACACATGCAGTCCGTGGAAACCGGTAATCATGAAAAAACTCGCACCAAATTGCGCCGCTCCCATGGGGTTTCCCCAGGGACGCACCCCTTCTGCGATCAGCTTGCTCCATTCAAATGCCTGCATGCCGACGAAGGCCACGCCCAAGGCAGCGGTCGCCAACATCAGGGCAGCGGTTTTCGCGCGATCACGGCGATAGGCGAAATTAACGGCCATGGCCATGGTGCCGCTGCTACTGATCAGCACAAAGGTCATGATGGCGATCAGAATAAGTGGGATTTCCTTACCGGCAATCGTCAATGCGAACACTTCACTGGGGTTCGGCCAGGCAGTGGTGATGGTCATGCGTACCGACATGTAGCCGACTAAAAAACAGGTGAATATAAACGTATCGCTGAGCAGGAATATCCACATCATCGCCTTGCCCCAAGGGACCTGCTTGAAGACCTCTCTATCCGAGGCCCAGTCGCTGGCGATGCCCTGCCATCCCGGAGCAGGCGGTGAGTCTGGTGGATTGGATGAACTGGATTCGCCTGGGGCAAGTGGGTGCGATGCCATGGCTTTTCACCTCAGGCCGCAGAATCTGGCGATGGCTTCATAGGTTTGCGGCGTGCTGGCCAGCAAAGCGAATAGCACGAACCAAAGACCCAGTAAGTAATGCCAATAAATGGTACAGAGCTCTACGCTGACACTGAGTTGCGGCAACGGCACGCGACGCAGGAATTTAGCGACGATTATGCCCCAGGCTATCAGCCCGCCCAGCAGGTGGAGCCCATGCAGGCCGGTCAACAGGTAGAAGAAACTGTTGGCCGGATTGCTGGCGACAAAGTAGCCCCAGGCGACAAACTGCTGCCAGACCCAGAATTGCCCCACCAGAAAGGCAATGGCAAATACGCCCCCCAATGCAAAACCGATGACCGTTGCGTCCAGTCGAGCCTGTCGGGCGGCCATGCGCGACCATTGCAGTGCGATGCAGCTGAATACCAGAAAAGCCGAATTCAGCCATAGCTGCCAGAGATTGGCTAACGGCGCCAAGGGGTCTGTCAGGGGGAGCCAGTCGGCCATTTGTGAACGGGCAATAAAAGCGAACAGGAAGAGAAAGAATAACGAGCTCACCACCACCAGAAACAAGCGCAGGCCCGTTCTTGCGATTTGGCCTCTATCAGCCTCGGTGGCCTGAATACCCCCAGGATCGCTACTCCAACTGCCGCCCGGGTCAGCGCCGTCGGCGTTTCTCAATAGCAGCCTTTTCATGTTTTAACGTCCGCTATCTTGGTTCCGGCACTCAGTTGCCGCATCTGCTCCAGTTCCTCGGCGGAGACGGTTTGCGGAACGAAATCCTGTTCTATCCCCGGCACACTGTAGTCATAGGCCCAGCGGTGCACGACCGGCAGCTTCGCTCCCCAGTTACCGTGTATCGGCGGGGTGTTCGGCGTTTGCCATTCCAGACTGGCCGCACCCCACGGATTACTGCCTGCGGGCTTGCCCTTGAATGCACTCCAGGCCAGGTTGAACAGGAACAGCAGTTGGGAAACGCCGACGATCAATGCGATCACCGTAATGAAGGCATTCAACTCTTGCGCCGACTGCGGGATGAACGCGTAGTTTTCATAGGCGTAGTAACGGCGTGGCATGCCCTGGAAACCCAGGTAGTGCATGGGGAAGAAGATGGCGTAGGTGCCCAGAAAGGTAATCCAGAAATGCAGCTTGCCCAGGGTGTCGTTCAACAGGCGCCCGGTGACTTTCGGGTACCAATGATAAATGCCGCCGAACACCACCAATACCGGTGCGACTCCCATGACCATATGAAAATGGGCGACGACGAAATAGGTGTCCGAGAGCGGAATATCGACGATCACATTGCCCAGAAACAATCCGGTCAAACCACCGACCAGGAAGGTGACGATAAAGGCCAGGGCAAACAGCATCGGCACGGTCAGATGGATGTCGCCCCGCCACAGGGTCAGCACCCAGTTGTAGACTTTCAGTGCGGTCGGCACTGCGATGATCAAGGTGGTGACGGCGAAGAAAAAGCCAAAGTACGGGTTCATTCCGCTGACATACATATGGTGTGCCCAGACCACAAAGCTGAGTACGCCAATCGCAATAATGGCCCACACCATCATTCGGTAGCCGAAGATATTTTTACGCGCATGCGTGCTGATCAAGTCGGAGACCAGACCAAACGCAGGCAGAGCCACGATGTAGACCTCCGGGTGGCCGAAGAACCAGAACAGGTGCTGGAATAATATTGGGCTGCCACCCTGGTGATCGATTTGCTGCCCCAGCGAGATCATCGCCGGCATAAAGAAGCTGGTGCCCAACAGCTTGTCAAACAGCATCATGACCGCACTGACGAACAACGCCGGGAAGGCCAGCAAGGCCATGATCGAGGCCATGAAGATGCCCCATACGGAGAGCGGCATGCGAAACAATGTCATGCCGTGCGTGCGCGCCTGCAACACCGTGGTGACGTAGTTCAACCCGCCCATGGTGGCTGCAACAATAAAAATCGCCAGTGAGACGAGCATCAGGACGATGCCCCACTCGACCCCCGGTGTTCCCTGAGAAATGGACTGTGGCGGATAGAGCGTCCAGCCCGAACCGGTGGGGCCGCCGGGGACAAAGAAACTGGAGAGCAACACCACTACCGCTAGCAGGTAGAACCAGTAACTCAGCATGTTGACATAGGGGAAGACCATGTCGCGGGCGCCCACCATCAGCGGGATCAGATAGTTACCGAAGCCACCCAGAAACAACGCCGTCAGCAAGTAAATGACCATGATCATGCCGTGCATGGTCATCGCCTGATAGTAAGCACTGGCGTCCATGAACTCCAAAGTGCCAGGGAAGCCAAGCTGTATGCGCATCAAGCCAGACAACACCACGGCGATAACGCCCACGAATATAGCCGTCAAGGAATATTGAATGGCTATGACCTTGTGGTCCTGACTCCAGATATATTTGGTCAGGAAGCTTTTAGGTTCGTGTAGTGCTTCTGTTTCGGCTTGCTCCGCATAGGCCATCACGTCATCCTCCGGTTCGAAGTTTCGGTGCATTCCTGGCTGCTTTACTACTTCCCTGGCTCCGCCTTGCTCGCATCAGCGTCGGCATTCGCTTTGGATTTGATAAAGGCGATCAGTGCGCTCAACTCCTGATCACTCGGGGTAAAGGCCGGCATGACGGCTGCGTAGCCTTTGACGATTTTGGCGCCGGGATTAAGAATCGAATCCTTTATATAGCCCTCGTCGGCCTTGATACTCGTACCGTCGGCAAGGGTTACGGTCTCGCCATACAGGCCCTGCCAGCTGGGGCCGACACCCTTGCTGCCATCGACGCTGTGGCAGACCAGACAACCGAGGGACTCGGCCAACCGCTGCCCCTGCGTCGCCAAGTCGTCACCTCTGTCCAGTTTTTCGCTGGCAGAAGATTCTTGCTCCGCGGCACCCAAAGATTTGATCAGGGCGACGACAGCACCCAGTTCATCTTCAGTGAGAGTATAGGCCACCATGACTGGCGGGTAGCCCTGCACCAGTCGGGCCTTCGGATCGAGGATCGACTCTTTCAGGTAGGCCTCATCGACCAGTGCACTGGTGCCATCGACAAACTGTTCAGTGCGGCCGTACAGCCCCTTCCATCCCGGGCCGAGACGGGTACTGCCATCCTGGCTATGGCAGGCACCGCAGCCGTATTGTTCGACCAACAAGCGACCTTTTTCCAGCACGCTGTCCTGACTGGGTTTGGCAGCTGTCGTTAATGTCTGCGCAAAAGTCGGTTGGCTGTTCAGCCATTGATCGAAGGCGCCCTGCTCTTCCACAAACATATGGCCGCGCATGTTGTAATGACCTACACCACAATATTCAGCACAAAGGATTTCATATTTCCCGGTTTTAGTCGGCGTAAACCAAAAATACGACACCATCCCCGGCACCATGTCCATCTTGCTGCGAATTTGCGGGATATAGAAATTGTGCAGTACATCTTTAGAACGCAGTAAAACTTTCACTGGCTGATCGAGCGGAAGGCGAACTTCATTGTTTTTTATAAGTACATCGTCCTGCCCAAGAGGATCTTTGGGATCAAGGCCGAGAGGATTGGTGAAATTAACAAACTTGATATCCGACTTGCCCAGCTTCCCGTCCCGACCGGCAAAACGAAAGGCCCACTGCCACTGCTGGGCGACTACTTCAAGTTCATAAGCATTTTTCGGCACCCGGATGAAGTCATTGTAAACCACCAGGCCTGGCGCCAACATCGCGGCAATCCCTATCGAGGTCACGATAATCAACCATGTTTCCAGTTTTTTACTTTCTGGCTGATAGTGCGCCCTGGCCCCCTCCTTGTGACGATAACGCATGACGGCTATCGCCATAAATACCGTGATAGCGATAAAAAATATTCCGCTAATGATCAGGGTGATGAACAGGGTAGTGTCTATTGACCCCCAGTTGGAGGCTGGCGGTGCCGCATGCCAAGGCGCTAGTATATGGAACAACACTGATGCAATAACGATTAGTATCAAGATAATTGCTATTGCCATTTTCTGTTCATCCTATTCCTGTTGTTCACTGGTTATGCAACAGCATCGCCACTGACGTCCAAGCAGGGCAGACAAGTACCATCCATTCCGGCGGTAAAGTCAGCAAGAAGTATAGTGCATGGACAGATCCAGCGCGTTTTGTGAAAAAACCTGGCGTCCGGATATTCCAATTCGAACATTAAGTTAATCGCTTAAAGCTATTCGCTACATATAACTATGGATATCAGCATTACGTCTCTCGGGACTGAATGGGCGTAGCGAATTGACGCGGGTTATCAAGGCCGGGTTGCCAGCTATACTCAATTCTGATGACGGGATGGCAGAACTGGCCAGAAGCGGATGGCTTGAGAAGAGACAAGAGCTACAGAGTCCAGCAGTCCACGACGGAGGTTTCGTCATGAGTAACCTGACGATCGAAGGCTGGTGCAAACCCAGCGGCGCCCCAAAGTCCACCCCGATGGGTGAGATCAGCTTTGATGTCGATGGCCCCCTCCATCTGCGTCTGGAGCAAGCCGAAGAACGCCTACAGAAGACCCATGAGCCTGAAGCCATGATTGATGTCGACATGAGCTCAATGGATTTGATCCTGCCAGAGGGTTACGACCCCTTGTCCGACTGCCAAATGCGCGTCTACTTGCAGCACGGGCGCGGTCAGTTCCATTTGGTCGGGCATCGAGCGAGCGATGGAAGCTTGGTCTATACCAACGCAGTTTTGATTGATCAGCTGCTTTAGAAGCTACTACTCAATCTCAGTCAGTTAAGCGAGCACCCCCTTTTCGTAGGAGCCAGGCTTGCCGGCGAAAGCGCGCTTTAGGACGCCTTCGCCGGCAAGCCTGGCTCCTACATGTCCGATTCGCCCAACTCACTGACATTGATTCGAAGTGGCCGGTTTTTTATGCATGAAATTTGATCTCCCCTCGCTCTCCAGCGCCTCGGCAAAACCTTGCAATACAGAAAGCCGGCCTTCCCCAAGCCATCGCCAAATGCCCTCCTAGACTCATTTCATGTCGCCAACACGTAGGTGCTCAGACTGCATTGGTGGTTATAGTGTTGATTAGTGAATTTCAGTAGGTATAGTAACCACAAGCACACCACAGGGAGGTGATGTGAATAGCCGTTTTTTGATAAGCCAAATCGTTGCGGATGGCTGGTATCTGGTACGAATCAAGGGGAGCCATCACCATTTCAAGCATCCAACCAAGCCAGGACTGGTTACGGTTCCTCATCCGAAAAAGGATCTGCTCAAAAAAACGGCCATCAGTATTTTGCAACAGGCGCTGCTCTGACGAGTCGATTGACAGCGCCTTCGGAGGATGACGAACATGCTTTACCCAATTGCGATTTCCATGGGCGATGACGAACACGCCTGGGGTGTAGAAGTACCGGATATTCCGGGTTGTTTCTCCGCCGGCGAGGATCTGGATGACGCCATGGCCATGGCGCGCGAAGCCATCGAAGGCCATTTCGAAATATTGGCCGAAGACGGATCACCGATTCCGCCCGCCAACAAAGTGACCTTGCATGCGGCCAATCCACAGTACGCAGGGTGTACCTGGGCCGTGGTGGACATCGATGTCACCAAATACCTGGGCAAGGCCCAGAAACTCAACATCACCCTGCCCGGCTACCTGCTCAACCGCATCGATGAGTATGTACTGCATCATCCGGAAGAGAAAAGTCGCTCCGGGTTTCTGGCCTCGGCGGCGCTCAAGGTTTTGCAGCAGGGCTGATGGTTCCAAGGTTGGTCAACCAAAGGGACAAATGACCAGACAGGTCCCTTTGTAGGTCAGCGCGTCGCCACCATGAACAAACGCGGAAACGGCAATAGCACCGAACCATCGCTCAGCGCCGGATAGGCCTGCTCGATTGCCGTCTGATACTGCTTGAGATACTGCACCCGCTCCGCTTCATTCAGCGGCTCAAGGAAAGGCCGTAAACCGCTGCCCTTGAACCACTCGACCACACCCGATGCGCCGTCCGCGAGTGGATGGTGGTAAGTGGTGCGCCATACATCGACCCGGGTGCAATGGGCACGCAGCATCGAGTAGTAACCACCCGCATCCTTCATTTCCGTTCGCAGCCCAGCGACCCCCGCCAGTTTGTCAGCCCAAGGGCCGTTCGCCGCGACTTCGCGCATCAACCTGTGCGACGGTTCGTTGAGGTTGTCGGGCATCTGAATCGCCAGGCTACCGCCAGGCGCAAGCCTGGTCACCAATGACGGCAGCAACCGGGCGTGATCAGGCAGCCACTGCAACACCGCGTTGGCGAAAATCACGTCGAACGGGCCGGTCTCTTTCCAGGTATCAATGTCAGCAGTGTCGAAACGCAGGTGAGGCAAGCGCTTGCAAGCGGCCTCGATCATATCGGGTGAACTGTCCACCCCTCGCACCGCGGCATTGGGAAAGCGCTGCACCAGCAACTCGGTGGAATTACCCGGGCCGCAACCGATGTCGATTGCCGATTGGACATCCATTGCGGGGATGGCGGCCAGCAAGTCACGCGCCGGGCGCGTTCGCTCGTCTTCAAAAGCTACGTATTGTTTGGCGGACCAACTCATATCGCTCTCCTGTCGGTGGTTGTCGCCAGAGGCAGACAACCGGTTCGCTACGATACATTGACCGCGTCAGTTAACCCACGCCCCCACCCGCCAATGCCAGCCATCGTTACGTTGCTCCCAGTGCGGATGCACATAACGATACCCCGGCCGTTCCGGGACCCAATGGCCATGAACCGCGACATAACGCCCACCTTCCCAACGCCAGTACCCCCTGGACCAGAGATAACCCGACCGCCCCGCAGGCTCTACCTCAACAACGCGTTCCGGTGGCGGCTGCGGTGCGATTATTTCAACATATTCACGCTGCACCGGACGCCGGTCATGAACAACCCGTTCCTGCACACAACCCGCAGCGGTAACCACCACCGCCAGCAACACCATGTAACGTAACAACATGCCGCCTCCTCAGGCTTGAAAGCCAAATCGAGTGAACCAGCAAAAAACAGCACCCCTTTTCCAACCATCTTCCTGCCTGGTTCATTACTCTTTTAACAGGCCTTGTCTGTCTATTGCCTGAACCCGGATCACTTGACGATTGAAAAACACAGGGGATCTGAATGAGCCTTTTCTTATCGCAAAATCATTGAAAGTCATAACCAAAAGGACCGTTCGTCGACCGAAGGGCAAAGCGATTTTGACAGTATAAAAATGGCATCTATAGTCCTATCGCGGCCTGTTGGAAGGAACCCAACCCGTTATCTCAAGGCAAGGAGCAAGGCCAGCTCGTACCCCGTGAATCGAGTGGGTTCCCCAGTAGTGTGTTCGCAACGGCCGCAAGGCAACAAGCGTTGTCGTACCTGGTAGGTAGCCAGGTAATCACTATGTTCAAAGGAGCTTTACTATGTCTCGAGTCACGGATGTACTTGTTTCGATCGACACCGAAACCATTCTGAAAAACTACCCGAACATCAGCAAAAACCCTGCTGCGCCGACGATGATCGACGTCAATCATGTGTACATGGTGACCAATCAGAACAACGTGGTAAGTGGCCAGGCCGGCGGCGAGCTCAACCTGAAAGCCCAGGTAGGCGATCTGATTCGCTGGCGTGAAGCCAGCCTGTCGCTGGGCTTCGAGCAAGCAGTGATTTTCTACAAGTTCGTCGGTAACGCAGGCAACGAGTTGATCTCTACGCCCACGCCACGCAAGGCTACTGCCTCCTTTGCAGTTCCTAACACCAGCAATCCGTCGGTGCCCAGCTGCCAGAAGGTCGATAACCATTACTGGTCTTCGGAAACCCTTGCCTGCGGCAGCGTGACCTATCACTTCCAGTTTCTGATCGTGAATCGCGACTGCCAGATCATCGGCTGCTGCACATGGGATCCGTTCATTACCATCCGTAACTGATGCTGGGCCGGGCCCCTTGGCAACGAGGGGCCTACCGAGCTCGTTGCCGCCTCGGCTGGAACAGGATGTCTCGCTTGAACCGAAGCGGTTACCGTTTTGCGTCAACATCATGAAAGGATCCATGATGACTTCCGAACCGATTACCTCCCCTTCGGCGGACGCCGTGATAGCCAGTAGTGTGCTTCTGATTGTCGATGCCGAATCGTTGCTTTCACGCTATTCGCAACCCAGTCTTGAATCGCAGAACCCGACTGTGATTGAAGATGGCTTCATCTTCCCCGTGACTAGTAGCACGACGACACAAAGTGCTGAAAATGACAGCAAAATAACGCTGACAGCCAGCAACGGAAAGGTCTTCCATGTTCGCGGCAGGACCGTCAGCCTGCTGGCCGAACATACGGTGGTATTTCACGACCTGACGGTGGACGATGCCGGGGTCCTTTCGCCGCCCAAACTGATCGTTCACAGCGACCAGACAGTCCCCACGCCCGACCCCGCCAACCCGACCCAGCCTGGCAGCCACAGCGCCGATGATCATTATTGGGAGTGTTCGCAACTGAGCACGGGCGTAACAGCCTGCGAACTGAACTTCATGCTGATCAACCAGCGCTGTGAAGTGTTGGGGTACTTCAGCTGGAAGACTGAGGTGACGCTGTCGGCGTGAATAGATAGGCACAAAAAAACCAATGCCAGTTCAGGCGCGGAACCTGTGGGAGCGGGCTTGCTCGCGAATGCGGTGTGTCAGGCGACATCAATATTGACTATACCGCCGTCTTCGCGAGCAAGCCCGCTTGTGTCTTGGGGTGCAACGGTAGCAGCGACTCACCGCTATTTACTATCCGCCCCCTTCTCCTGCATCTGCACCGAAGACTTGGTGCCGTCAGTATTGTCTTTAGTCTCGTTATCCGAGTTATCGAAGCAGCCCTGCAATGCAAGCAGGCAGCAGCACAGGTAAAACGTGCGTGCAAGGTTCATGCTGTTCTCCAGTTTCAGGGGCTTGAAGTAGTGACCCATGTCGGTGGAAATGGTTGCGACTTTCTCGGCCCCGAACGATCAGCGCTGACAGAGGGTTCAACGCATCGGTTTTCCGCCCCGCAGGCAATATTCAGCAGAATTTTCGTTATGCCCGTGCTGTCTGAAAATCAGGCTCATCCCTATAAGGAACACGGCAATGAAATTCGCGAAAATTGCACAGAAACTCTCCCTGTGGGCCGGCCTGCCCCGGACATTTCTGGGGGCGATCGCTCTGATTATCCTGTGGGGTTTGAGCGGGCCGATTTTTCATTTCAACGATACCTGGCAACTGATCATCAACACCTCGACCACCATCATCACCTTCCTGATGGTGTTCCTGATCCAGAACACCCAGAACCGCGACACGGACATTTTGCACTTGAAGATCGATGAGTTATTGCGAGTCACGAAAGAAGCGCAGAACGCGATGTTGGGACTCGAATCGCTGGATCTCAAACAGTTGGAAGAATTGAGAAAGAAATATCGCCACCTCGGCGAAGGCGAAACGATTGCCCTGGACGGCACTGTCGTCCCGGAAACAAAGAAACAGGATGAATGAATGTTGATCCATGCCCCGCGGGTGACCGGCGATGTCACCCGCGCCATTGGTGCTAACGACTGGCTTGCAGCTCTCTGGCCATTTGCAGGTGGTTTTGCAGTTTGGGCAACGTTTCTTCGGCGAACGCTTTGATTTGCGGCACGTCCGTGGCCTGTGCTTGTTGTTGAAGCTGGTCGATGGATTCTTGTGTGGTCTTCACCTGGTTGGCGGCGTATGCCTCATCGAAGGACGCGTCGTCCTTCACCTCCGGGATCAGCGTTTTGGCCTTGTCCATCACCTCTTCGCGTGGCGCAACCGGTAAATCGAGTTGCTTGGCAATTTTCGCCAGATGCTGGTTCGCTGTGGTGAGGTCGTTGATCACCACGATGGTGTAATCCTTGACCTGTTTGGACTCGGTTTTCTGGTGCGCCAAGCGACTGGCTTCGATGTCGGCCATGCCTTTGGCCGACGCTTCGTTGATGAATTCGGCAGCTGACTGGGCAAAGGCACTGCTGGCAAACAGCCCCAGTAACGTGACAAAACTGGCATTGCGTAAACGGGTGGCCATCTGGCTCATGGTCGCGCCCTCCTTCTTTGAAAATTCAAACGGGAGCTTGCGCCCCCGTCTTTTAATAAAACCACCTTCACTATTACCGGGATTTCTGACCACCTTTGCGGCCCATGCCGCCTTTCGCGGAGTCTTTATCAACGGTCGTCGTGGTGGTTTTCCCACCTTTGCGACCGGCTTCAGACGCCTTCGTTCGATCATGGGCACTACCCGGACTCGGATTTTTTGAAGTAGGCATGGTTTTCATCCTCTTGATGATGAGAGCAGCGAGCGGCGAGCAGCCGCCCGCATAGAATAAGAATTTCCATCGCCAAAAAGGTTTAGAAAAACTGGCAACGCCGCGACGAACGGTGACGGACTTTCAGGCCCCGAGACGCAGGTGATGTTGGCGTTTTGCGGTGTACATCGCCTCATCGGCATGCCTGAACAGCTGGTTTTCTTCAGTGCCATGCTCGGGGTAGCGCGCAACGCCAATGCTCGGCTGAATGTTCAGGTTATGTCCGTCCAGGCGCAGGGGCTGAACCAGTACCTGGCGGATTTTTCCCGCCACATTCTCGGCGTCTTCCGCGGCGTGGATGCTGTGCAACAACACGACAAATTCATCACCGCCGATACGCGCTACGGTGTCGGTTTCGCGCACGCAGCCCTTGAGCCGATTGGCGACCGCTTGCAACAGCATGTCCCCAACTGCATGACCAAGGGTGTCGTTGACTTGCTTGAAGCGGTCGAGATCGACGTAGAGCAACGCCATTCGACCGGAATCTTCCCGGGCCAGCGCCAGTGAGGCCTTGAGGCGTTCGCGCAGCAACTCGCGATTGGGTAGCTGAGTCAGTTGGTCGTACTGGGCCATGCGCTGGAGCCGGGCATGCAATTGCTTGCGCTCGATAGCGGTCGCGACCTGAGCGCAAACATACTGCAGCAGTTCCTTGTCTTGCTCGGTGTAACGCTCGCCGCCCGGTACGCTTTTAACGATCAAGGCGCCAATGGTGCCGTTGTTCTGCGAACTCAATGGCACGCCCAGCCAGCAGGGCGAATCCTGGCCCGCGACAAGCGCCGCAAAACCGGCCGGCGGATCGTCCTGATCCGGGGTCAGCAGAATCGGCAAGCCGCTGCGAATCACTTCGCTGCAAAGACGCCCGGTCACAGTCCCGGGCTCCTCGGGTTGCGGTTCACGGTCGTCGACGTGATAGGGAAAATTAAGCTGCGCGCAGTGTTCGTCATACAGCGCCACAGAGAAATTCAACGCTGGGAGCCATTCGCCGATAATCGAATGGACGCGTTTGAACAGCGCCAGCAGGTCTTCCGCCGCATGGGCCGCCTCGGAGATTGCATACAGCGCCGCTTGCCGGGACTCGGCCTGTTTGCGCTCGGTGATGTCGCGCGCCACGGCAATGCGCAACTGATCGACCTCCGACCAGCGCGCCGACCAGAGAATGTGTACCACCCGGCCGTCCTTGCGCAGGTAGCGATTTTCAAAGTTGAGCTTGGGCTCGCCCCCCATGATCTCCCGCGCGGCGTCGATGGTGCGCTGTCGGTCGGCGGGATGCACTAAGTCGATCATCGGCTGGCCGATCAGCTCGTCGGGGGTGTAACCGAAAATGCGCTCGCAGGCCGCGCTGACAAATACGAAGCGACCTTGTTTGTCCACCGCACAGACGGCGTCCAGCAAGAGGTCGATGTAGCTGGCCAGTGGTGCGGAATTTCTGGTTTCCATGATGCCGAGAGCGTGTCCGGACAATGCAACATTGAACAACCCTCCCTGACCGGTCATACGCCCGAGCGATGACTGTGCAGCTGACGCTTCCTTGCGATCAGCCTCAAGCCTTGTTCGTCACCAGCCCCGGCAGCGCATGCACCAGGGCATTGATGGCAAAACCGATGAACATTACCCCGCACAACCGCGTGATCGCCAGTTCATGGCGCTGATACAGCGTGCGCACCTGACGCGCACCGACGATGCCTATGAGGATAGCGTAGGCCATAAGGCCACCAATGAAGCTGAGGACGATCAACCATGGCAGCATCGACCAATGCAGCAATTCTGCACGGCTGGACAGCAGCGCAGTAAAGGTCGCCACCGCCACCGGGTATGCCTTGGGGTTGGTCAGACCGAACATGATGCCGTGCCAGAACGGCTGCCGCGCCGGCCCCTGAGGCGCCTCGGCACTGCCGCGGCGAGCCCGCACCGCGCGCAGACCCAGCCAGAACAAGTAGAGCCCACTGAATACGCCCAGCACATCGAACGCGGTGCTGCCGATTTCCCGCGCACCGACAATCGCGATCAGCGCCGTGCTGCACCAGATCACGTCGCCCAGCAAATGCCCGCACAGAAACCCCGCTCCGGCCCGCCGCCCGCGCGCCGCGCCGATGCCGAACACCGCCAGTACACCCGGCCCCGGCGTGATGCCATAAATGAAGCCCGAGGCGAGAACCGCCATTAGCAGTGATGGAGTCATGGGAATTCCTGTTGAAACGCCGGATGAATGGACGCAAGTCTATCCCAGGACCTCGAGCATCGACTTAACGATCGTCGAAGAACTTCATCCCCGCATACGGCCGTTGCCGACACGCCGCCAGCCGCGACGCCAGATCCCCGACATGCGCCTCTAGCTTGTGCCCGTCCGGATCGAGAAAATAAAACGACGCGCCTTCGCTGCGGTTGTCCCGCCATTCCCGCACGCTAGCGGATCGCAGGCGTTCGACGAACAACGGGAAGTCCGTAGCGCCGATACTGAAGGCGTAATGGGTGTAGTCAGCGGCGGGAGCGGATTCGCGCAACGGATCGAGAGAAAGGCACAGCCATAGACCGGGTAATGAGAGATAGGCGCCGGTGTCCCACGTGGCTTCAAGCTGGAGTTGCAGCAGATCGCGATAGAACGCCACGCTGCGGTTCAGGTCGGTGACGGCGAGGGTCAGGTGATTGAGGCCGGTTAGCATGGGTTTAGTAACCTTGAGGCTGAGTCCAACCGGAGCGTACAACTTAAACGTCCTTGGGCGTAGAACCACTAGTGCTTTGTTGCTGTGAGTCAGTCTTCGCGGGCAAGCCCGCTCCCACAGGGATTGGCGTCGGACACAGATCCTGTGCCTGACGCGGTCAATGTGGGAGCGGGCTTGCTCGCGAAAGCGGTTTTCCTGACGCCGCAGATTTCAGAACTTATCGAGCGTGCGCAGCTTCTGCGGCAATCCCCACAGCAACAACGCAGCAGCAATCAGCGCGGCGACGCCGATGACGTACAGGGCCGGGGTGGTGCTGCCGGTCAGGTCCTTGATCCGCCCGACCATGACCGGGCTGACGATCCCGCCGAATTGGCCAAGGGTGTTGATCACCGCGATCCCGCCCGCAGCACCTGCGCCGGCACCGGCCAGTAGTTTTGGCGGGAGGGTCCAGAAGCTCGGGATGGAGGCGATGATCCCGGCACCGAGCAAGCCCAGGGCGACAATCAGGAAGGTCGTGTGGTTAGCGAAGATTCCTGCGCTGAAGAACCCCACCGCGCCTACCGCCACCAGACCTGCAACAAACTTGCGCCGCTCGCCGGTGGCATCGGACAACCGCCCGATCACCACCATGCTGATGGCGCCACAGACATAGGGAATGGCGGTCAGCAAGCCGATCATCACCGGACTCTCGGTGCCGGCACTGCGGATCAGTTGCGGTGCCCAGAAATTCAAGCCGTAGGACGCTACCTGAATCAGAAAGTAAATCAGCCCCAGCATCAGGAAACCCGGAATCCGCAAGGCTGCCAGCAAGGAACCGCCGCTCTTGTGCGGTTCGTGGTGAGCGATACGGCTGGCGAGCAGTTTCTTTTCCGACGACGTCAGCCAATGGGCGTCTTCGATGCGGTCCTTGAGCAAGGTCAGCACCAACAAACCGAGGCCGATGCAAGGCACGCCACCGAGCAGAAACAGCCAATGCCAGCCGCGCATATCAAGGACGCCATCCAGGTGTTGCAGCACCAGCCCGGAGAACGGTGCGCCAACCAGCCCGGCAAACGCCGACGCGAGAAACAGCATCGACGTGATGCGCCCGCGATAGTGCTGCGGGAACCACAGCGTCAGGTAATACAGCACGCCCGGCGCGAAACCCGCTTCCATCGCACCAATCACGAAGCGCAAGGCGTAGAACTGCCATTCGCTGTTGACGAAGACCATGGCCGCCGTGGCGACACCCCAGGACATCATGATCCGGGCGATCCAGCGCCGGGCACCGACCTTGTAGAGCATCATGTTGCTCGGCACTTCGAAGATCACGTAACCGACCACAAACAGCCCGGCGCCGAGGCCATAAGCGGTATCGCTCAGGCTCAGGTCGGCCTGCAACTGGAACTTGGCGAAGCTGATGTTGATGCGGTCGAAAAACGCGAACAGGTAGCAAACCATGATCAGTGGCATCAGTCGCCAGGCGACTTTGCGGACCAGGGCTTTTTCGGCGTCGTGGCTAACGGACGGGCTCGCGCCCGCCTCCAGTACATTGAGGCTCATAGTGTTTCTCCAGATGGACTTCACGAGGGAGTCCCGATTGTTTTTGTTGTCTGGTTGAGGTGGTCTTGTGGACGCTTTTTTGTGGGAGCGAGGCTTTTGTGGCGAGGGGGCTTGCCCCCGTTGGACTGCGCAGCAGTCCCATTTTTGGGGCCGCTCCGCGACCCAACGGGGGCAAGCCCCCTCGCCACAAAAGCCCGCTCCCACAGGGTTCGTGGTGGGTTCAGGAGGGTGTCGGGTGCAGGTCGCAATTGCGTCCTGCTTTGGCTAACTGCCCAGGCACTTCATGGCCCAGCAACGCGGGTAACCCTCGGGATAACTTCAGCAACAACGGCAGATCGATGCCGGTGTGAATACCGATTTCATCGCACAGGTTGACCAGGTCTTCAGTGCAGATATTGCCCGAAGCCCCCGGCGCAAACGGGCAACCGCCAAGGCCGCCGAGGGCCGCATCGAAGCGACGGGCTCCGGCCTCGTAAGCGGCCAGGACGTTGCACAGACCGAGGCCGCGAGTGTTGTGAAAATGCAGGGTCAGATCCGCTGGCGAAACCCGCTGCAAGACTCTGCGCACCAGCCGATCGACCTGACGCGGATTGGCCATGCCGGTGGTGTCAGCCAGGGTAATGCCCTGGATCCCGAGCTCCTGATAGGCGTCGACGATCTGCAGCACTCGGTCCTCATCGATCCTGCCTTCGAACGGGCAACCGAAGGTCGTGGCAATGCTGCTGTTGAGCCGCACCTGGGTGCCGCGAACGAATTCGACGATCTCGCCAAACGCCGCCAATGACGCCTCGCAGCGCATCCGCATATTCGCCAGGTTGTGGGTCTGGCTGGCGGACATCACCAGGTTCAGCTCATCGGCCCCCGAGGCCAGCGCTCGTTGTGCGCCTTTGAGGTTGGGGATCAATGCGACATAGATCACGCCTGGCCGTCGGGCGATGCCCTTGAACACTTGCTCGCCATCGCGCAGCGCTGGAATGGCCTTGGGCGAAACGAACGAGCCTGCTTCGATGCGGCTAAACCCCGCCAGCGACAACTGATCGATCAGCGCAATCTTGTCGACGGTTTCGACCCAGGTCGGCTCGATCTGCAAGCCATCACGAGGAGAGACTTCCTGAACGATCAGAGTCTCGGAGTAATCAGTGATCATTGCACCACCCCTTCAGCTTTCAGCCGTTCGATATCCTGGTCAGTCAGGCCCAGCCCCGCGAGGATGCCATCGGTGTGCTGACCCAGACTCGGTCCCGACCAGTTCACGCCACCGGGGGTCTCGGACATTTTCGGTACGATGCCCGGCATCTTCACCGTGGCGCCGCCAGGCAGTTCGGCGCTGAGCAGCATGTCCCGCGCCTGGTAATGTGGATCGGCAACGATATCGGCTACCGAGTAGATGCGACCGGCCGGGACTTCGGCGGCTTCCAGGGCCGACAGCACTTCATCGATGGGCAGGCTGCTGGTCCAGTGAGTGATGGCGGCGTCGAGCACATTACTTTTGGCGGCGCGGCCATCGTTATGCGCAAACTCCGGCGCTTCGGCCAGATCGACCCGACCGATCACCGCCATCAGGCGCTTATAGATCGGGTCACTGTTGCCGGCGATCACCACGTAGGCGCCGTCGGCAGTCAGGTAAGTATTGGATGGCGCGATGCCCGGCAACGCCCCGCCGCTGCGCTCACGAACATGGCCCAGCATGTCGTATTCCGGCACCAGGCTTTCCATCACGTTGAACACGCTTTCGGCCAAAGACACATCGACCACCTGCCCGCCGCCCTGCCCGGTCTTGACTCGCAGCAGCGACATCAGTGCACCGATGACCGCGTGCAGCGAAGCCAGGGAGTCGCCGAGACTCACACCCACTCGGGCCGGCGGTGAACCGGGGGTGCCGGTGGTATAGCGAATCCCGCCCATGGCCTCGCCGATCGCACCGAAACCCGGACGATCACGGTACGGGCCGGTCTGGCCATAACCGGAAATGCGCACCAGCGTCAGGTTGGGATTGAGGGCATGCAACACGTCCCAGCCCAGGCCTAGTTTTTCCAGGGCACCGGGGCGCAGGTTTTCGATCAGCACATCGGCGTCGGTCGCCAGTTGCTTGACCAATTCGATGCCTTCGGCGGATTTCAGATTCAGCGCCAGGGACTTCTTGTTTCGCGATTGCAGGTACCACCACAGCGAAGTGCCTTCGTGCAGCTTGCGCCATTTGCGCAGGGGATCGCCCTGGCCCATGGCTTCGATCTTGATCACTTCGGCGCCGAACTCGGCGAGCATGCGCGCCGCGAATGGCGCGGCGATCAGTGTGCCGATCTCGATCACTTTGATTGCACTCAAGGGGGCAGTCATCGCGGGGTACCTCTTGTTCTTGGAATATGAGCCAAGGCTAGAGGACCGAGGGGCAAGGAATCCAACCTTCAGTTGGCAACGACCGTTCGCGAAATGCGAATGCTCGATGGACGGTTTGCCGCGACCTCAAGTCAGTCTTCGCGAGCAAGCCCGCTTGTGTCTTGGGCAGGAATTAGACTGAGGGTGAGAGCGGTGGAGTGGCAAGCTGAATGCCCGGAGTGCTTAAAGCACGTGTGGGAGCGGGCTTGCTCGCGAAGAGGCCCGCCAACCCGACAAATAACTATCAGACCACCCCGCGCAACTGCTCAAACAACATCCGGCTCACCGGCGACAGCATCGCTTCATCACGCACCACCAGAATCAACGCACGATCCGACCAGTCATCCGTCAGCGGCACCGCGTGCAAACCCAACGCCCGGCCGAACAGCTCATAGGCCTTTTGCGGCAGGATGCCGATGCCCATGTTGGCCTGGACCATCCGGCACATGGCATCGAACCCCGGCACATGAATCCGCAGCCTCAGCACCTTGCCAGCCTTGCGCGCGGCCGCATGGGTGCGCATGTTGATGGAACTGGCGGCGTGCAAGCCGACGTAATCGCTGCCCAGCGTGTCGGCAAAAGCCAGGGTCGAACGACTCGCCAATGGATGATCGGCCGGCATCAACACCATCAGTTTGTCCCGGCGATAAAGAACACTGTGCAGGCCTTTGACGTCACTGTCGCTGGAACAAATCCCGAGGTCTGCCACGCCATCGAGCACGCCTTGAATCACCCCACTGCTGGGGCGTTCTTCGAGGTCGGTCTTGACCTGCGGATGGCGCTCGGAAAAATCTCGCAGGTCTTCGGGCAGGAACTGAATGATCGCCGACAGGTTCGCGAGCATCCGCACATAGCCCCGAACACCGTGACTATGCTCGCCCAGTTCGAGGCCCATTTTCTCGACGTTGAACAACATCTGCCGGGCATGGTGCAGCAGGGTTTCACCGGCCGGCGTCAGCGTCATGCCCTTGGCCTGACGCACGAACAGGCTGATGCCCAGCGCCACCTCCAACTCCATCAAGCGCTTGCTGGCCGCCGACACCGCGATCGCTTCGCGAGCCGCGGCACGGGTCAAGGTGCCCTCTTCATGGACAGCCACGAACAGTTGGAGAGTGATCAGGTCGAGGCGGCGGATCAGGCTTTTTTGCAGCATCAGGCACTCGGCAATGTCGGCTCGGACGAGATCGCAGCATAGCGTTCTTTGCGTCCGAACCGATGCCTTGGTTAAAACGCGCTGCGGAAAATCTCCTCGATCTGCCGCTGATCCGCCTTCCGTGGATTGGTCAGTCCACAGGCGTCTTTCATGGCATTGCTGGCGAGAACCGGGATGTCGGTGAGCTTGGTACCGAGCTCACGTAAACCGGCGGGAATTTCCACGTCCTTGGCCAGGTTGCGAATGGCCGCGATGGCTGCCTGAGCGCCCTCTTCCGGGCTGAACCCGCGAATGTCGGCGCCCATCGCGCGGGCAACATCGGTCAGGCGGTCGGCGCAGACCAGCGCGTTGAAACTTTGCACATGAGGCAGTAGCACCGCATTGCACACACCATGGGGCAAGTCGTAGAACCCGCCCAACTGGTGGGCCATGGCGTGGACATATCCCAAGGACGCATTGTTGAACGCCATACCAGCGAGGAACTGCGCGTAAGCCATGTTTTCCCGCGCGATCATGTCACTGCCGTCGCGTACAGCCAGGCGCAGGTTATTGCTGATCAAGGTGATGGCTTTCAGCGCACAGGCATCGGTAATCGGGTTGGCCGCGGTGGAGACGTAGGCTTCGATGGCGTGGGTCAGTGCGTCCATGCCAGTGGCGGCAGTCAGGCCCTTGGGCATGGCGACCATCAGCGCCGGATCGTTGACTGACAGCAGCGGTGTGACGTTGCGATCGACGATGGCCATTTTCACGTGACGGGACTCGTCGGTGATGATGCAAAAACGGGTCATCTCGCTGGCGGTACCGGCGGTGGTGTTGATCGCGATCAACGGCATTTGCGGTTTGGCCGACTGATCGACACCTTCGTAGTCACGAATCGTCCCACCGTTTGTGGCGCACAACGCGATGCCCTTGGCGCAGTCGTGAGGCGAACCGCCGCCCAGCGACACCACGAAATCACAGCGACTTTCCTTGAGCAGACCCAGGCCTAGCTCGACGTTGGCGATGCTTGGATTCGGCTTGGCACCGTCGAAGATCACCGAGTCGATGTCCTGCAACGCCAGTTTTCCGGCAATCATCGTCGCCACGCCAGCCTTGGCCAGCCCGGTGTCGGTGACGATCAGCGCCTTGCGAAAACCATACTTGCGAATGGCGTCCATGGCTTCGTCAAGGCAACCGGTGCCCATGATGTTCACAGCGGGAATGAAGAACGTACTGCTCATGCGCGAGTCTCCTGGCTGAACCCGAATCGGCAGCGCCGATTTGGCGGGCACGCACAGGATCAACCCATTAGTCGTGCGGTAACTTGATCTGGCTCAAGTCCGGGTCGTGATAAAGTCGCCGTCCATCAGACCTTTTGCTTTGAGACAACGAACGCAATGACCGATTTCCAGGATGTCGATGCCCAACTTGAAGACTGGAACGCCTTGCGCACCACCGCCTCTTTCGGTGGCCTGCTGGTGGGTAACGGTGCCAGTCGTTCGGTATGGGACGACTTCGGCTATGACTCGCTGTTTGAAAACGCCCGGACCGTCGAAGAAAAGCCGCTGAGCCAATCCGAACTGAGCGTGTTCGACGCGATGCAGACACGCAGCTTCGAACAAGTGCTTGGGGCGCTGAAAACCACTAGCCGGGTCAACAAGGCATTGGCCGTCAGCTCTGCCGCACCGCGCAATCGCTATTACGCGATCAAGGAAGCGCTGATCAACACCGTGCATGCGGTGCACATCCCTTGGCGATTGGTGGTGCCCTCGACGCTGGCGACGATCAATCAAGAACTGGGCAGCTATCGAACGGTGTTCACCACCAATTACGATTTGCTCAACTACTGGGCGGTCCAGCACCGGCCCGACGCTATTACCGATCTGTTCCAGGGCACCGAGCCACGTTTTGATCTGAGCCTCACCGCGACAGATAAAACCCGGCTGCTGTACCTGCACGGTGGCCTGCATCTGGTGCGCAATCAGGACGGTACGGCGCGTAAATTGATGTCGACCGAAGGTACGTTGCTGGGCAGTTTCGCCATCAACAATACGATCAAGACCCTCGACGATGTACCGCTGTTCGTCACCGAAGGTCCGACCCAGGACAAACTCAAAACCATTCGCAGCTCGGATTACCTGTCGTTTTGCTACGACCAGTTACTGAGCCATGGCGATGGGCTGTGCATCTTCGGGCACGCCCTTGGCGAGCAGGACAGTCACATCATTCATGCATTGCGCCAGGCGAAGCCAAAGACAGCGGCGATCTCGATTTACCCGCGCAGCAAGGCGTTCATCCAGCATCAGAAGCGGCATTACACGAAGGTGTTCGAGGGGACGGGCGTGGAGCTGCGGTTTTTTGATTCGAAGACGCATGCACTTGGTAGTCCCAAGCTGACTGTACCGGTTGAGGTTTAAGTCAAGATCAAAAGATCGCAGCCTTCGGCAGCTCCTACATAGATCGGTGTAGGAGCTGCCGAAGGCTGCGATCTTTTAGAGCAACCTCATTCCTCGCTGCTATGCACCACCACCAGCAACTGCGCCTGAACCTCGCCCACTGACCTGATGCGATGCGGTTTCTGCGCATTGAAGTGCAGCGCATCCCCCCGATTGAGCAGCACGCGCTCGTTCATGAAGTCCACTTCCACCTGCCCCTCGTGGACGAACAGAAACTCTTCCCCCAAGTGTTCCTTGAAGGTTTTGTCGGTGAACTCTGCCGGCGGGTAGATGATGAACGGCAACAGGCTGCGTTCACTGACCTGATGGGCCAGCACCGCATAACCCGGGCTGTGGTCGTTGGCGGCCAGGGACTGGCGTTCGTCGCTGCGCACCAGGCTGTAGCTGTCGAGGCTGACGTTGTCTTCGGAGAACAATTCCTCGACCTTCACGTTCAGCGCCTTGGCCAGTTTCAGGGCGGCGGCGATCGACGGGGTGTTCAACCCGCGCTCGACTTTCGACAAATAGCTCTTGGTCATGCCGGACTTTTCGGCCAAGGCCTCCAGCGTCACGCCGAGCTTTTTTCTAAGTAATTTCAAACGGATAGACATGTGGAGCGATTAATCCATCAAGGAGGCAACGATTTGTCCTTGCCAATGACACAAAGTGTCATATAGCCTCTTTAGTGTCATTTGCATGATCCACCGAAGGACACCGACATGGCCAAGACATTAGCACTGCCCAAAGAGCAACTGGTCAAGCAAGCGCTGACACAGATGCAAAATACCCTGGCGGATAATACGTGGACCGACCGGCAAAAGCTGGCCCTGACCTGCCGCATTCTGTTCGAAAACGGCCACGATTCAGGCCTGGCCGGTCAAATCACCGCTCGTGGACCGCAGGTGGGCACCTATTACACTCAGCAACTGGGCCTGGGTTTCGACGAGATCACGGCAAACAATCTGCTGCTGGTCAACGAAGACCTGGAAGTGCTTGAAGGCCACGGTATGCCCAATCCGGCCAACCGTTTCCACAGCTGGGTGTACCGCGCCCGGCCGGACGTGAACTGCATCATTCACACGCACCCGACTCACGTCGCCGCGCTGTCGATGCTTGAAGTGCCGCTGCAGATTTCGCACATGGACCTCTGCCCGCTCTACGACGACTGTGCGTTTCTCGAAGGCTGGCCGGGTGTACCGGTGGGCAATGAAGAAGGTGAACTGATTGCCGGGGCCTTGGGCGACAAGCGGGCGATTGTGCTTTCCCACCATGGCCAGCTGTCCACCGGCGCGACCATTGAAGAAGCCTGTGTCATTGCGCAATTGATCGAACGCGCGGCGAAGTTGCAGTTGCTGGCCATGGCCGCGGGGGTGATCAAACCGATTCTTCCCCAGCTTGGCCGCGAAGCCCATGACTGGATTTCCAGGCCCAAGCGCCACGCCGCCGCGTTCAACTACTACGCTCGGCAGAACCTGCGTCAACACGCCGATTGCCTGAACTGATCCCACTCATTCTTGAAAGGAGAGACACCATGTCGACCCCAAACATTCACGGCATCATCGGCTACACCATCACCCCCTTCACCGCCAATGGCGAAAGCGTTGATCTCGACGCGCTCGGGCGCTCCATCGACCGCCTGATCGACAGCGGCGTCCACGCCATCGCCCCGTTGGGCAGCACCGGTGAAGGCGCCTACCTGAGCGACGCGGAATGGGATCAGGTCAGCGAATTCAGCCTCCGGCACGTCGCCAAACGCGTCCCGACCATCGTCAGCGTGTCCGACTTGACCACCGCCAAAGCCGTACGCCGCGCGCGTTTCGCTGAAGCTCACGGCGCCGACGTGGTGATGGTGCTGCCGGCGTCCTACTGGAAACTCAGCGAGGCAGAAATCCTCGCCCACTACCGCGCTATCGGCGAGAGCATCGGCGTGCCGATCATGCTCTACAACAATCCGGCCACCAGCGGCACCGACCTGTCGGTGGAGCTGATCCTGCGGATTTTCAACGCCGTCGACAACGTCACCATGGTCAAGGAAAGCACCGGCGATATTCAGCGCATGCACAAACTGCAACTGCTGGGCGAAGGTCAGGTGCCGTTCTATAACGGCTGCAATCCGTTGGCGCTGGAGGCGTTTGCGGCAGGCGCGAAAGGCTGGTGCACGGCGGCGCCGAACCTGATCCCGCAGCTCAATCTCGACTTGTACGAAGCCGTATTGGCCAACGACCTGAGCAAGGCTCGCGAACTGTTCTATCGCCAGTTGCCGCTGCTGGACTTCATCCTCAAGGGCGGTTTGCCGGCGACCATCAAGGCCGGTTTGCGCATGACCGGGCTGGAAGTGGGCGATCCGCGGTTACCGGTGTTTGCGTTGGGTGAAGCGGGTCGCGGTCAGTTGCAGGGATTGTTGAACGCATTGCGCTGATTTTCAGCCACACACAAAACAACTGTGGGAGCGGGCTTGCCCGCGATAGCGATCGTACATCCAACCTCTTCGTTGAATGTTCGGCCGTCATCGCGGGCAAGCCCGCTCCCACAGTTAATCGGCGGTGTGTTTAGAGCACCGGCAAGGTCTTGTCCTTGATCACCGTGGTTGGGCCGTTGGCCTTGACGCTGGCGATGCCTTTATCCCTCGCGGCATCGGATGAGTAGGATTCGCTGCTGCCGATGGTCTCGTGGTTACCGGCCTTCAAATTGAAGTAAGGATGACCGTCCTTGGTGGTTTTTTTCTCGTAGCGTTGGTCCAGCGGACTGTTGGCCTGAACCGAGGCGATACCGCCATCGGCTGCACCGCGAGAGGTATACAGCTCACTGGTCAGAATGGTTTCGGCATTGGCCGCTTTCAATACAAACTTGAACTGACCGTTGCTGGTTTTGCTCACTTCGTACCATCCAGACATGCTTTTTCTCCTTGGCGATTGAGAGGTTTCGCGCTTCAGAGTAAAGACCAAGTCGGGATTTCTGTCGCCTGTACCGGCCCCTTCGCGGGCAAGCCCGCTCCCACAGTTGACCGAGTTGTTCAGAAGGATGCGGTCTAATGTGGGAGCGGGCTTGCCCGCGAAGGGGCCGGTAAGGTCTAAACAAAACCGTCCTACTTCACCACCGCCCGCACCACCGACAACTCAGGTGTCTGCACCCGTCTCTGGCTCAGGTAACGCATGCAACTAACCCGCAAGAACGAGGCGAAATTCACCACTTCGCCGCGGTAGTCCATCACCTCTTCATACAGCTTGGCGATCAACTGATTGGTGGTCATGCCGTCGACCTCGGCGATTTCGCTGAGGATGTCCCAGAACTGATTCTCCAGCCGCAGGGTGGTCACCACCCCGCAGATGCGCAGCGAGCGGGAGCGCGATTCGTAGAGAATCGGATCGGCTTTGACATAGAGCTCGCACATGGACAGGTCCCTCGTTACAGCGTGATTTTGGTACCCAGCAACCCGAGGAAACCGGCCAGCCAGCTCGGGTGTGCCGGCCAGGCCGGTGCAGTGGCCAGATTGCCTTGAACGTGACCTTCCGTCACCGGGATATCGATGAACGTGCCGCCAGCCAGGCGCACTTCTGGAGCGCACGCCGGGTAGGCGCTGCACTCGCGACCTTCAAGAATGCCTGCCGCGGCCAACAGTTGCGCACCGTGACACACCGCGGCGATCGGTTTGCCCGCCTTGTCGAACGCTCGCACCAGGTCCAGGACTTTTTCGTTCAGGCGCAGGTACTCCGGCGCACGACCGCCCGGCACCAGCAGGGCGTCGTAGTCCGTGGCGTCTACCTTGGCGAAATCGAAGTTCAGGGCAAACAGGTGACCGGGTTTTTCGCTGTAGGTCTGGTCGCCTTCGAAGTCATGGATTGCTGTGCGCACGGTCTGGCCAGCAGTTTTGTCCGGGCAAACGGCGTGTACCGTATGGCCGACCATCAGCAACGCCTGGAACGGCACCATCACTTCGTAGTCTTCGACGTAATCGCCGACCAGCATCAGAATTTTTTTAGCCGCCATGGGGAGGACTCCTCTGGAAAATGCGTGGGCATGCAGGAGTATTCAAGGTAGTCCTTAATCTGCATGGCAGGTAATAACCGACTACTACGCCGATCACCTGGGGGTAGATCATTTGATTTGCGGATGTGCATGGTCGATGTAGGAGCTGGCGAAGCCTGCGATCTTTTGACTTTGATCCTTGGGGACATTGGGTGAAGCGATTGGGTATGTGGCGCGGCTGATAAAAAGATCGCAGCCTTCGGCAGCTCCTACGTTGGGGGCATTACCCCCAACTGTACGGATAACTCTGCGCCTATCTGTAACAGAGCAGCGCCTGCGGTTTATGGCTAGATAAAGACACTTCCCGCCATCCTGAACTCTGGTCACCATCATGTCCTCGCGCGAAAACACCGGCATGGCCCTCGGCCTGCTTGGCGTCGTTATCTTCAGCCTGACCCTGCCCTTCACACGGATCGTCGTGCAGGAACTCCATCCCCTGCTCAACGGCCTCGGCCGTGCGCTGTTTGCGGCGATTCCGGCAGCGCTGCTGCTGTGGCACCGTGAAAAATGGCCCACCTGGAAGCAGGTCAAAGGCCTGACGCTGGTGATCGCCGGGGTCATCCTTGGTTTCCCGGTGCTGTCGGCCTGGGCCATGCAGACGTTACCCGCCTCCCACGGCGCACTGGTCAACGGCTTGCAACCGCTGTGCGTGGCGCTGTATGCCGCGTGGCTGTCACATGAGCGTCCGTCGAAAGCCTTCTGGGCCTGCGCCGCGTTGGGCAGTGCGTTGGTGCTCGGTTATGCGCTGATCAGCGGCGCGGGCAGCATTCAGGCCGGTGATTTGCTGATGCTCGGCGCGATTGCCGTGGGTGGGTTGGGATATGCCGAAGGTGGCCGGTTGGCCAAGGAGATGGGCGGCTGGCAGGTGATCTGCTGGGCGCTGGTGCTGTCGACGCCGCTGCTGATCGGACCGGTGCTGTACCTGGCGCTGCAACATCAGGGCGAGATTTCAGCCAAAACCTGGTGGGCGTTTGGTTATGTCTCGCTGTTTTCGCAGTTCATCGGGTTCTTTGCCTGGTACGCCGGGCTGGCCATGGGCGGCATTGCCCGGGTCAGCCAGATCCAGTTGCTGCAGATTTTCTTCACGATCGCGTTTTCGGCGTTGTTCTTTGGTGAACATGTCGAGCCAATTACCTGGCTGTTCGCGGCCGGGGTGATCGTGACGGTGATGTTGGGGCGCAAGACGGCGGTGCAACCCCCTGTGGGAGCGGGCTTGCTCGCGAAGGCGTCATCACATTCAACATCTTAGTTAGCTGCCAGTCCGCTTTCGCGAGCAAGCCCGCTCCCACAGGATCAGAGGTAACCGTCAGCCCGCAGCAATGTTTCCAGGCAATGTTCGCTGATGTGGTAGAAATCCTTCAGTTCCTGAATCTTCACCAACAGCTGGGCGGGATCAACCGGCTCGGCGCGTTTGACCGCCAGGATCATCTTGTTCTTGTTGGTGTGGTCCAGAGAGATGAACTCAAAGACCTTGGTCTCGTAACCGCAGGCTTCCAGGAACAACGCACGCAAACTGTCAGTAACCATTTCCGCTTGCTGACCCAGGTGCAGCCCGTATTGCAACATCGGCTTGAGCAGCGCCGGGCTCTGGATCTGCAGGCGGATCTGCTTGTGGCAGCACGGCGAGCACATGATGATCGAAGCGCCAGAACGAATGCCGGTGTGAATCGCGTAGTCGGTGGCGATGTCGCAGGCATGCAACGCGATCATCACGTCCAGTTCACTCGGCGCGACGCTGCGCACGTCACCGCATTTGAACACCAGCCCCGGATGCTCCAGTTTCGCGGCGGCGGTGTTGCACAGGCTGACCATGTCTTCGCGCAACTCGACGCCGGTCACTTCGCCTTGGGCTTTCAAGGTATTGCGCAGGTAGTCGTGGATCGCGAACGTCAGGTAACCCTTGCCCGAGCCGAAATCCGCCACCCGCACGGGTTTGTCCAGCGCCAGCGGCGACGAGGTCAGCGCATGGCTGAAGACTTCGATGAACTTGTTGATCTGCTTCCACTTGCGCGACATCGCCGGGATCAGCTCATGCTGCGCGTTGGTTACGCCGAGGTCTTTGAGAAACGGCCGGCTCAGATCGAGGAAACGGTTCTTCTCGCGGTTGTGCTCGGCGGATGGCACTTCGCGCAATTGCTGAGGTTTGCTCTTGAACAGCGAAGATTTGCCCTTTTTGCTGTATTCGAGCTGGGCTTCATCGGTCAATGACAATAAATGCGCATTTTTGAACGATGCAGGCAACAACGCAGCAATGGTCGCCACGCCTTCGGCAAGCGGCAGGTTCTTGGTGATGTCGCGGGTCTTGTAGCGATAGACGAAGGACAGGCACGACTGATCCTTGACCGTCAGTTGCTTGATGATCAGCCGCTGCAAATCCGCCTCTGTACCAACGTACTTGGCCAGCACCAGTTTGATGAAGGCGTTCTGGTCGAGGCTGGTTTGCAGCAGGTCGATGAACTGGGCGTGATGATCCGGCGCGAGGCTGGCGGGAGTGGCGGTGACAGACATGGGAAAAAACGGCCTCGGGCGGTGCGGATCGGGGAATGGTGGGTATTTTAGGGGGGATGGCCGTTCGGGACACGCAGTTATTTGCCGAACGGTGCAGAATCAAAAGATCGCAGCCTTCGGCAGCTCCTACAGGGAACCGCGATCGGCGTAGGAGCTGTCGAAGGCTGCGATCTTTTTATTTAGCTCAACACCACCAACCGATTCGGCAACTCATTGCGCACATGGGTCACCGGTACATGCACCTTGAGCAACTCGCCGCATGCCTCGATGCACGTCACAAAGCCCTGCAACGTCTGCCCCTGTTTCACCTGCTGCGTAAACGCCGCCACAATCGCGTCCCAGTTCTTGTTGTCCAGCCGTTTGGAAATGCCTTCATCCACCAGAATCTCCACATAGCGCTCGGCCTCGGAGACGAAAATCAGCATGCCGGTGCTGCCCACGGTGTGGTGCAGGTTTTGCTCCAGGAACTGCCGGCGCGCCAGGTTTGACGCGCGCCAGTGACGAACCGAGCGCGGGATCAGGCGCGTGGTGACTTTCGGAATACGGAACACCAGACACAACACGATGAAGCTGAGCCATTGCACCAGCAACAGGCTGTGCATGGTCAGCCAGCCCGTCAGGTAATGCACGATACCCGGCACCACCAGCGCCAGCAGACTGGCCCAGAGCAGCGGGATATACGCGTAATCGTCGGCGCGGGCCGCAAGCACCGTCACCAGTTCGGCGTCGGTATCGCGCTCTACCCGGGCGATCGCCTCGGCGACTTTGCGTTGTTCGTGTTCAGTCAGTAATGCCATGTTTATGAATGCCTGCTCGCTGTTGTTGTTTTTACCTGCAGTGTGATCACCAGCCGCCCGACGAACCGCCGCCCCCGAAACTGCCCCCGCCGCCGCTGAAGCCCCCACCGCCACCGCCGCCAAAACCTCCGCCGCCGAACCCGCCTCCCGAGCCGCCACGGCCCCCGCCGCTTGGCAGAATACCGAACATCTGCCCGACGAAGATCGTCAGGAAGAACAGCATCAGCAGAAGCACGAACAACCCCGGATGCCGCCCAACGAAATCACTCTCCTGATCACCGTCCGATTCATACACCGTCGACGGCTCGTCCAGCGGATTGCCGCCCAGCACCACCAGCATCGCCGCAACCCCGTCGCTGATGCCTTTACTGAAGTTGCCGGCCTTGAACGCGGGCGTGATCACCTGATGGATGATCACCGAACTCTGCGCATCAGTCAGACGACCTTCCAGGCCATAACCGACTTCGATCCGCAGCTTGCGCTCGTCACGCGCGACGATCAGCAACGCGCCGTTGTTCTTGTCCTTCTGGCCGATGCCCCAGTAGCGTCCCAGCTGATAACCGAAATCCGCGATGTCGGTGCCCTGCAAGTCCGGTAACGTGACCACCACCAATTGCTCGCCGGTGGTTTTTTCATGGGCGTTAAGCTGCTGAACAAGCTGCTCGCGCACCGCAGGCTCGATCATCTGGGCGTTGTCCACCACCCGACCGGTCAATTCCGGGAACTTCAACTCGGCCTGGGCCGTCAGGGCAAACACCCAGAACATCAGCACCAGGCCCACTTTCAACACGCGCATTGGCAACCTCATCCTTGGTGACGCTTCAAGCCCGTTCCGGCGCTTACTGGAACTTCACTTCAGGCGCTTTCTCGGCGCCGGGGCTGGTGGCCTCGAAGGTTTCGCGGATTGGCAGATCGCTATACATCACGGTGTGCCACAGGCGACCGGGAAAGGTGCGGATCTCGGTATTGTATTTCTGCACCGCGAGGATGAAGTCGCGACGCGCCACGGCGATGCGGTTCTCGGTGCCTTCAAGTTGCGATTGCAGCGCCAGGAAGTTCTGGTTGGCCTTGAGGTCCGGGTAGCGCTCGGACACCACCATCAATCGACTCAGCGCGCCGGTCAGCTGATTCTGCGCCTGCTCGTATTGTTTGAGTTTTTCCGGATTATCCAGCGTGCTGGCATCCACCTGAATCGACGTCGCCTTGGCGCGGGCTTCGATCACCGCGGTCAGGGTGTCTTGCTCATGCTGGGCATAACCCTTGACGGTTTCCACCAGATTGGGAATCAGGTCAGCGCGACGCTGGTACTGGTTCTGCACCTGGCCCCAGGCGCCCTTGGCTTGTTCGTCGAGGGTCGGGATATTGTTGATGCCGCAGCCGGCCAGCAGTGTGGTCAGCAACATCAAGGCTGCAACCTGCAGGCTCGACCGATAATGGTGTCGTACATTCATCTGGTTGATGCTCCCTTGCACATTCCGTTGATGAAACAACCCGCGAACTCTGACCCGGCTCTTGGGGCATAATCTGCGCCGCTACTGGATTGCATCGAGCCAATGGGCTAAAAGATGCCCAGCACTGACACGCTGCGCAAGTGTGTCTGCATTTACCTGAACAACAATAGTCGCTCCCCAAATTTTGGCTGACCGGCGTGTATTCACTGCCGTTTAGGCTTTTGAGAAAACAATTCATGAAGAAGCTGTGTTTGCTGGGCCTGTTCGTCAGCCTGGCCAGTCATACCGTATTGGCCGCCACGACGCCCGCACCTATAGAGAACAAGGACGCTTTCATCAGCCACCTGATGAAGCAAATGACCCTCGATGAAAAGATCGGCCAGTTGCGCCTGATCAGCATCGGCCCGGAAATGCCGCGGGAGATGATCCGCAAGGAGATCGCTGCCGGCAATATCGGCGGCACCTTCAACTCGATCACCCGCGCCGAAAACCGTCCGATGCAGGACGCGGCCATGCGCAGCCGATTGAAGATCCCGATGTTCTTCGCCTATGACGTGATCCACGGCCACCGCACCATTTTCCCGATTCCGCTGGCTTTGGCTTCGAGCTGGGACATGGACGCCATCGGTCGCTCCGGGCGCATCGCCGCCCAGGAAGCGGCGGCTGACAGCCTCGACATCACCTTCGCGCCGATGGTCGATATCTCCCGCGACCCACGCTGGGGCCGCACGTCCGAAGGCTTCGGCGAAGACACCTACCTGGTTTCGCGGATTGCCGGCGTAATGGTCAGGGCGTTCCAGGGCTCAGGCGCGAACGCGGCCGACAGCATCATGGCCAGCGTCAAGCACTTTGCCTTGTACGGCGCGGTCGAGGGCGGTCGCGACTACAACGTCGTCGACATGAGCCCGGTCAAGATGTATCAGGACTACCTGCCACCGTACCGCGCGGCGATTGACGCCGGTGCCGGCGGGGTGATGGTCGCGCTGAACTCGATCAACGGCGTGCCGGCTACCGCCAACACCTGGCTGATGAACGACCTGCTGCGTAAGGAATGGGGTTTCAAGGGCCTGGCAGTCAGCGATCACGGCGCAATTTTCGAGCTGATCAAGCACGGCGTCGCCGCCGACGGTCGCGAAGCCGCGAAACTGGCGATCAAGGCCGGCATCGACATGAGCATGAACGACACTCTTTATGGCAAGGAATTGCCAGGGCTGTTGAAGGCCGGTGAGATCGAACAGAAAGACATCGACAACGCCGTGCGTGAAGTGCTCGCCGCCAAGTACGACATGGGCCTGTTCAAGGACCCGTACCTGCGCATCGGCAAGGCCGAGGATGACCCGGTCGACACCTACGCCGAAAGCCGTCTGCACCGCGCCGAGGCCCGTGATGTCGCGCGCCGCAGCCTGGTGTTGCTGAAGAACCAGGGCGACACCCTGCCGCTGAAGAAAACCGCAAAAATCGCTTTGGTCGGTCCACTGGCCAAGGCGCCGATCGACATGATGGGCAGTTGGGCCGCTGCGGGCCGTCCCGAGCAATCGGTCACTTTGTTCGACGGCATGACCACTGCGCTTGGCAAACAGTCGACGCTGATCTACGCCCGCGGCGCGAACATCACCAGCGACAAGAAAATCCTCGATTACCTCAACTTCCTCAACTTCGATGCGCCGGAAGTGGTGGATGATCCGCGCTCGGCCAATGTGTTGATCGATGAAGCGGTCAAGGCTGCCAAGCAAGCAGATGTGGTGGTGGCGGCGGTGGGCGAATCCCGTGGCATGTCCCACGAATCGTCGAGCCGTACCGACCTGAACATCCCGGCAGCCCAGCGCGAGCTGATCAAGGCGTTGAAAGCCACCGGCAAACCGCTGGTGCTGGTGTTGATGAATGGCCGTCCGCTGTCGATTCTCGAAGAGAAAGAGCAGGCTGACGCGATTCTGGAAACCTGGTTCAGCGGCACCGAAGGCGGCAACGCCATCGCTGACGTGCTGTTCGGCGACTACAACCCATCGGGCAAACTGCCGATCAGCGTTCCGCGCTCGGTGGGTCAGATTCCAACCTACTACAACCACCTGAGCATTGGCCGGCCTTTCACTCCGGGCAAACCGGGCAACTACACCTCGCAATATTTCGAAGACACCACCGGGCCGCTGTTCCCGTTCGGCTTCGGCCTGAGCTACACCCAGTTCAGCCTGACCGACATGGCGCTGTCGTCGACCACACTGAACAAGACCGGCAAGCTCGACGCCAGCGTCGTGGTGAAGAACACCGGCAAGCGTGACGGCGAAACCGTGGTGCAGCTGTACATCCAGGACGTGACCGGTTCGATGATCCGCCCGGTCAAGGAACTGAAGAACTTCCAGAAAGTATTGGTCAAGGCCGGCGAACAGAAAGTCGTGCACTTCACCATCACCGAGGATGACCTGAAGTTCTACAACGCCCAGCTCAAGTACGCCGCGGAACCGGGCAAGTTCAACGTGCAGATCGGCCTGGACTCCCAGGACGTGACGCAGCAGAGCTTTGAGTTGCTGTAATCCCTGACACACCGCAAAACAAATGTGGGAGCGGGCTTGCTCGCGAAGACGGCTTAACATTCAACAAAGATGCTGAATGTCAGACCGCTTTCGCGAGCAAGCCCGCTCCCACATTAGGTCAGGGTGTTTGGAGGAATGTATTCAGCCCCGTCGATCCAGCAGATTCACCACCAGCCGATCCACCCATCCCCATACCCTTTGCTTGACCCGCCGCCACAACGGTCGGCGCTTCCATGCCTCGAGGCTGACTTCCTGGCTCAGGGCAAAGTCATTCTCGAAACTCGCCGCCACCGCCCGGGTCAGTCCGGGGTCCAGGGCTTCGAGGTTGGCTTCCAGATTGAAGCGCAGATTCCAGTGATCGAAGTTGCACGAGCCGATGCTCACCCAGTCATCGATCAACACCATTTTCAGGTGCAGGAAACACGGCTGGTATTCGAAGATCTTCACCCCGGCCCTGAGCAATCGCGGGTAGTAGCGATGCCCGGCGTAGCGCACCGAGGGGTGATCGGTGCGCGGCCCGGTCAGCAGCAGACGCACATCAACGCCACGAGCCGCAGCCCGACGCAGTGAGCGGCGGACTTTCCAGGTCGGCAGGAAATACGGCGTGGCCAACCAGATTCGGCGCTGGCCACTGTTCAGTGCGCGAACCAGCGATTGCAAAATATCGCGGTGTTGGCGGGCGTCGGCATAAGCGACCCGCCCCATGCCCTCGCCCATGGCCGGCACTCGTGGCAGGCGCGGTAAACCGAAGTGCGCAGTGGGTTTCCAGGCGCGCCGATGGCGGTTGGCAATCCATTGGCGGTCAAACAGCAACTGCCAGTCGAGCACCAACGGGCCGCCGATTTCCACCATCACTTCGTGCCATTCGCTGGTGTCTTCACCTGGTGTCCAGAACTCATCGGTGACCCCGGTGCCGCCGACTACCGCCAGGCATTGATCCACCAGCAGCAGCTTACGGTGGTCGCGATAGAAATTGCCCACCCAGCGTCGCCAGCTCAGGCGATTGTAGAAACGCAGCTCGACACCGGCGGCCATCAGGCGCTGACGCAAGGTCAGGGTAAAGGCTAGGCTGCCGTAGTCATCGAACAGGCAACGCACCCGCACGCCGCGTTCGGCAGCCTGGACCAGCGCCTGAACCATGGCCTCGGCGCAGGCTCCCGCCTCCACCAGGTACAGTTCCAGTTCGACTTGTTCTTCGGCGCGGGCAATCGCCACCAGCATTCGCGGAAAAAACTGCGGGCCATCGATCAGCAGTTCAAAGCGGTTGCCGTCGCGCCACGGAAAAATTGCGCCGCGCATTTCAGCGCGCCGTGAAAATCAGCACCGCACCCACCGGCACCGACAGACTGATGGCCGACAAACCGGCAACCTTGCGCAAGCTTTCCAGGCCCGGGGCCAGGCCGAAATCTTCAGCGCTGATCACCAACGGCTCGAGGGTCACCACTTGAAAGCGCCGGTCATCAAGACGGGTCGCCAGCAGTTCGGCGTTGTATCGGTGTTGTTTGCCATGCAGGTTGACGGTCAGTGGCAAGCGCAACTCCAGTTGCGCACCCGGCGCCAGGTCGTTGATCGGCCGCAGATCGATTTGCGTAGTGATCAGCGCCTCAGGGAACGTCTGGATCTCGAACAGCTCCTTGCGCATGCGCTCGTCACGCAGCGGAATGCCGCTGTTGATCGACTCTAGTTCGACTTCTACCTGCGCCAGGCCCTTGGGATCGACCTTGCCGTGCAGCACCAGAAAGCGCTGCACTTCGGAGATGTTGGCGTTTTTAGTGCTAATGAACGACAGCCGCGAAGACTCGCCGTCCAGGTACCAATTGGCCTGGGCCGACACGGTGACACCGGCCAGCAGCAGGAAAGCGAGGGTTTTGCAGACAAAGCGGTTGAACATAGAGACTCGGGGGGTAGATAAACCTGAGCGAACCTTAACTGGCCGTGGGCGCATTGCAAACCGCACAGATCAAAAGATCAAAAGATCGCAGCCTTCGGCAGCTCCTACAGGGTTGCACGCGGTCAATGTAGGAGCTGCCGAAGGCTGCGATCTTTTCAAGGGATCAACCGACATCCCTGCCGTTCGCCAACCCAAACAGCGCTATTGCTGCGCCCCATCCCACCAACCGTCACACGCTTGTTCGCAGCATCATCGACGAACCCACTGGTGGGCAAATACTGCTTCACATAGCTCTGGCAATACTCCACCGGATTGTTCATCACATACCGGCACGAGCAGTATTCCTTGGCGGTATAAGCGCTGATGATATCGGGGAAGGCCCATAGCGCCACACGCTCCTGCCAGATCCAGCCAAGCAAGACGATCAGCAGCACCAGCAACATCGTGCTGAACGGCCGACGGCGAATAAAACTGCGGCGGCTCATGGCTGCACCTGCATGGCAAAGGCCTTGAGCGCGAGGTTGAGCAATTCGTTGTGCCGATAGCTTCCATCGCGATCATCGCCGTAGCGCACGATCACCAGCTTTTCGCTGGGAATCACGTACATCGCCTGGCCCCAATGGCCCAGCGCGGCGAAGGTGTCGCCGGGGGCAGCGGGCCAGGGTTGGGTCGCGCCATCCACCGTGCGATTGAGCCACCAATGTCCGCCGGGCACTACTTCATCCTGGTTGGCTTGATAGCGGGCAAAAGGCTCACGACTGAAGTCGACCCAGTCTTTGGGCATTAATTGCCGCTCACGCCAACGACCGTCGCGCGCCATCAACAGGCCGACCCGCGCCAGATCCCGGGCAGTGAGATAGGCGTAGGACGATGCAACAAACGTCCCCGTGGCATCCGTTTCCCACACCGCACTGCGAATCCCCAAGGGTTCGAACAGCGCGGTCCATGGATAATCCGGATAACGGGCCGGGCCGACGATGGTTTTCAGCGCGGCGGACAGAAGGTTGCTGTCACCACTGGAGTAACGGAATGCCTGGCCGGGTTTGACGTACTCGTCATGGTCGGCGGTGAACGCAGCCATGTCGCGGTGACCACGGGTGTAGAGCATGGCCACCACCGAGGACTTCAATGGGGCGTATTCGTAGTCTTCCTGCCAGTCCAGGCCCGAGGCCCAGTGCAGCAGGTCGGCCATGGTCATGCCGGGGTGTTTTTCCAGCGGAGGATAGAACTTCACCGCCGGGTCCTGCAGTTTGAACAGCCCTTCGCCATAGGCCACCCCGAGCACCGCGCCCATCAGGCTTTTGCTGATCGACCACGTCAGGTGCGGCGTTTGGGCAGTGGTCGGGCCGGCGTAGCGTTCGTAGATCAACTGACCGTCGCGGATTACCAGCAAGGCATCGGTGCGAATGCCTTGGTGAGTGGCATCGTCGCGGGGCGGGAAGGCGTAACTCTCCAGGGCCTGAAGTGCCGGACCGGTGACTTTCGGGCCGGGCGACCATTGCTCGTCCGGCCAGTTTTCAGCGTGGGCCGTGAGGCTGAGCAGTAGCATGACAATCAGGGACAAGCCTTTGAACATGAGGGGCGCTCGGAGGGATGAACCTGCAGAGCCTAGTCGAGCTTGATGACAGTTTTGGAATTTGCGTCGCCAATGAGGCCGCCTTCGCGAGCAAGCCCGCTCCCACAGGGGATTTGTGGTGAGCACAAAATGTGTGAACACCGCAGATCAACTGTGGGAGCGGGCTTGCTCGCGAAGAGGCCCATCAACCCAGCGAAGATCCCGCCAACGCCTTGGCCAACCGCTTCCCCCGCGCCCCTGCCGCCAGATCCATCACGGTCTGATCTCGCTGCCACATCGCCGCCCATTGTGGCGGGCCATCGGCCAGGGCCTGATTCACTTCAGCCTTGAGCCCATCGAACTGCGCAAACAACCCGCCCAGCAACACATGCCCGACCGGATTGTTCGGTGCCTGGCGGCTGACTTCCGCGCACCCGGCCAGCAGCGCCAGCAAACGCAGTTGCAAGGTTTGCGGCCAGTCGCTGTCTTGACCGACGCCGTATAGCCACGCGGTCATGGCGCTCAACACATAGATGTCTTCCAGGGTGCGGAACGGTTTGACGTATGCGTCCCAACCATCCCCAGCGAGCAATTCACACAGCGCGTTGTCGAGAAACAACCGGCCGTGACCTATGTCTGGCATCAGTGGCATCGGCGCGAGCTTTTCCAGGCGCACACCCGGTTCGCCGGGGTAAACCACCGCAAGGTTCAAGCGCGCCGCTTCGCCGGGTTCTTCACTGCGGGCGGCGACCAGCAACCAGTCGGCGGCATCGCCGGCGGTGACGAAATCCTTGCGTCCATTCAGACGCAGATCGCGCAGCCGGGTCTGCATGTCCGCCACCCGCAAACTGCGCTGTTCAGTCGCACATAACGCGCCGAGGCTCAGCGGCGCGCTCGGCCAGAGCATGCGCAACGCCGCCTGATAACCCACCAGAAACGCCAGCCCCGGTGTTGCCATCAGCCGTCCACCGACCACCGCCAATTCGAACGGCGACACCGCGCCCAATTGTTGCAACAAGGTTGCAAAGCCTTCGCCCAGGTCAGGGTCGACGGGCAGGCGATCACGGCGATTCAACAGGGATTGCCAGGGCATAAGAGGCTCCTCAAAGGCTGTCATATAAGCATCACCAAAGCTTCATGGCGATGACACCGGGGCTACATAGCCTGACTTTGCACAACACGGCTGCATAAAGAAAGTCGATCGGCTGCAACCCAAGACGGGTGGCCAGCCCGTACGGAGACTCACAATGACTCAGATCGCCCGCATCAGCGACACCGGCAATGAACGCCGCCTGCAAGCCGAACGCCTGGTGGGCGCCGAGGCGTTGCAGGAAGCCCAGGCCTTGCGCTTCAACGTGTTCAGCGGCGAATTCAACGCCAAGCTGAAAGGCGCGGAGCTGGGTCTGGACATGGATGACTATGATGTTCACTGCGCCCACATCGGCGTGCGTGACTTGAACACCGGGCGCCTGGTGGCGACCACCCGTTTGCTCGACCACACAGCGGCCAGCAGCCTGGGCAAGTTCTACAGCGAAGAAGAATTCAGCCTGCATGGCCTGGTCCATCTGAAAGGCCCGATCCTGGAAATCGGTCGCACCTGCGTCGACCCGGCCTACCGCAATGGCGGCACTATCGCCGTGCTCTGGGGTGAACTGGCCGAAGTGCTGAACCAAGGCGGCTACAGCTATTTGATGGGTTGCGCGAGCATTCCAATGCAGGACGGCGGCATTCAGGCCCACGCGATCATGCAGCGCCTGCGCGAACGCTACCTGTGCACCGAACACCTGCGCGCCGAGCCGAAAAAACCACTGCCGACGCTGGATATTCCGTCCAACGTCATCGCCGAAATGCCACCACTGCTCAAGGCCTACATGCGCCTGGGCGCAAAAATCTGTGGCGAGCCGTGCTGGGACGAAGACTTCCAGGTGGCCGACGTGTTCATCCTGCTCAAGCGTGACGAGCTCTGCCCGCGCTACGCCAAGCACTTCAAGGCGGCTGTATGATGAGCCGCTTGCGGGTGTACGCGCGAATTGCGCGAGTGCTTTTGGTGGTGACGTTGGGCTTGAGCATGGCCAGTCTCTTCGGGTTGTTCGAGCGACTGGGGATTGCCCATTCGATGGTCCGTCGCCAGCGTTGGTCGCGGTTTTTCATGGCGCGGCTGAGCAATGCCCTGCCCTTTCGCGTGACCGTGCAGGGTGAATTGCCGAAGGCACCGATGCTCTGGGTCAGCAATCACGTGTCCTGGACTGACATTCCTTTGCTGGGCATGCTCACGCCGCTGTCGTTCCTGTCCAAGGCCGAAGTGCGCACCTGGCCGGTGGCGGGCTGGTTGGCGGCCAAGGCCGGCAGCCTGTTCATTCGCCGTGGTTCAGGCGACAGTCAGTTGATCCGCAAACAAATGACGCGCCATCTGGAGCAGGAACATCCGCTGCTGATGTTCCCGGAAGGCACCACCACTGATGGCCGCTCGCTGCGCACATTTCATGGTCGTTTGCTGTCAGCGGCGATCGATTCCGAAGTGGCGCTGCAACCGGTGGCGATTCGTTATCTGCGCGATGGCGAGCTCGATACCCTGGCACCGTTCATTGGCGATGATGATTTGCTCTCGCACCTGATGCGCTTGTTCGCCAATGATCGAGGTGAGGTGGAAATTCATCTGCTCAAGCCGATCGAGTGCCAGGACCGGGAACGTGCTGCGCTGGCGTTCGAAGCGCAGCAGGCGGTGCAGAAGGCGTTGTTCGGGGCGATTCCGCAGACACAACAGGAGCCGCTACGCCCTGCGATCGCGGCCTGACACAAATCCCCTGTGGGAACGGGCTTGCTCGCGAAAGCGGTTTGACAGCCAGCACATGTGTTGAATGTGAAGCAGCCTTCGCGAGCAAGCCCGCTCCCACATTAAATTCGCGGTGTCGCAGCGAATGCCTGCAACTCGGGATAGAACAACCGGAAATCCTCGCTCAACGGCTCATACAATCGTCGCAATTCCTGCATCGCCTCGGCCAACTCCTCGGGCCGGGTCAACCTGCGTGAAATCCCCCGCAGCACCTGCTCCAGCACCGCAAATTCCCGGTAAGAACCCAACCAGTCATTGGCCACCATGTGCGGCGCTATCATCGCCAGGCGCTCCGGCAACTGCGGCTCGGCGGACAGCACCCGGTAAACGTCCGAAGTGAACTGCGCCAGCGGACGGTCGGCGTACAACTCCCAGTCCCGTGCCAGGCAGTGGTCGAAAAAAACATCGAGCACGATCCCGGCGTAACGCCTGCGCGTGAGGGAAAACCGCGACAAGGCGATGTCCACCAGCGGATGGCGGTCGGTAAACACGTCGATGCTGCGGTGCAACTGAATGGCCGCTTCGATCTCCGGATCGAACTGCCCTTGCAGCCGTCCTTTGACGAAATCGCCATACAGACTGCCGAGCATTTGACCGGGGCGCTGGCCACCGAGGTGCAGATGTGCGAGATAGTTCATGCGCGCAGCTTAACACTGCGACATCCATATCGTTATAACCCGATATACCGATTCATGCGGTCATCAGACCAAAATCATATTGGTATATCGCGAAGTACCGATTTAAAGTTCGCCTCATCGCGATATAGCGTTTTACTCATCACGAGCCCAAACCATGACCATCGACCTCGACGAAATAATAAAAGCGCTGGCACACCCAGTACGCCGAGACATCCTCATCTGGCTGAAAGACCCCAAAGTCCAGTTCCCGGAACAGCTCCACAACCATGAGTACGGCATTTGCGCCGGACAGATCGATCAACGCTGCGGCCTGTCGCAGTCGACCGTGTCCGCCCATTTGGCGACCTTGCAACGGGCAGGACTGATCAGCAGCCAGAAAGCCGGTCAATGGCACTTCTTCAAACGCAACGAGGACGTGATTCAGGCGTTCCTCGACGCCATCGACAAGGAGCTTCGCGCTCCGACAAGGAACTGACAATGCCCCTCTCGCTACTCATTCTGGCCTTGAGCGCCTTCGCCATCGGCACCACCGAGTTCGTCATCATGGGCCTGTTGCCCGAGGTGGCGGCCGATCTCGGTGTGTCGATCCCCGGCGCCGGCTGGCTGGTGACCGGTTACGCCCTGGGCGTGGCCATCGGTGCACCGTTCATGGCACTGGCCACCGCCAGACTGCCGCGCAAGGCCGCTTTGGTAGCGTTGATGGGCATCTTCATTATCGGCAACCTGCTCTGCGCCCTGGCCAGTGACTACAACGTTTTGATGTTTGCCCGCGTGGTCACCGCGTTGTGTCACGGCGCCTTCTTCGGCATCGGTTCGGTGGTGGCGGCAGGTCTGGTACCGGCCAACAAACGTGCGTCGGCCGTGGCCCTGATGTTCACCGGCCTGACCCTGGCCAATGTCCTCGGCGTGCCGCTGGGTACCGCGCTCGGTCAGGAAGCCGGTTGGCGTTCGACCTTCTGGGCGGTGACGGTGATCGGTGTGATTGCGTTGATCGGCCTGATTCGCTTCCTGCCGGCCAAGCGCGATGAAGAGAAACTCGACATGCGTGCCGAACTGCGCGCCCTCAAAGGCGCTGGGATCTGGCTGTCACTGAGCATGACTGCGCTGTTCGCCGCCTCGGTCTTCACCTTGTTCACTTATGTCGCGCCTCTGTTGGGCGAGGTCACCGGAGTCTCGCCACGTGGCGTGACCTGGACCTTGATGCTCATCGGCTTGGGCTTGACGGTCGGCAACATCATCGGCGGCAAGCTGGCGGACAAAAGCATGGCGGCGACGCTGATCGGTGTGTTCACCACCATGGCAGTCGTGTCCACCGTGCTGACCTGGACCAGCATTGCCGTGATTCCAACCGAGATCACCCTGTTCCTCTGGGCCACCGCGTGCTTCGCCGCCGTACCCGCCCTGCAAGTGAACGTTGTGACCTACGGCAAGGCGGCACCGAACCTGGTGTCGACCCTGAACATCGGCGCTTTCAACGTCGGCAACGCGCTGGGTGCCTGGGTCGGCGGCAGCGTCATCGCCCATGGCTTCGGCCTCACCCGCGTGCCGCTCGCGGCAGCCGCACTGGCGGTACTCGCCCTTCTGGTGACCCTGATTACTTTCCGTCAGAGCGGCAATGCCGAACTGGCCCCCGCTACTAACTGATCTTTAACGAGGGTTTTATTTCATGACGACTATTTTCGATCCGATCAAACTGGGCGACCTCGAGTTGGCCAACCGCATCATCATGGCGCCGCTGACCCGCTGCCGCGCCGACGAAGGCCGTGTGCCGAACGCGCTGATGGCCGAGTACTACGTGCAACGCGCCTCTGCCGGTCTGATCCTCAGCGAAGCGACTTCGGTGACGCCAATCGGCGTGGGCTACCCGGACACTCCCGGTATCTGGTCCAACGACCAGGTGCGCGGCTGGAGCAACGTGACCAAAGCGATCCACGGCGCTGGCGGCAAAATCTTCCTGCAACTGTGGCACGTGGGCCGGATTTCCCACCCCTTGTACCTGAACGGCGAAGCACCGGTCGCGCCGAGTGCCATCCAGCCTAAGGGTCATGTCAGCCTGGTGCGTCCATTGGCCGATTTCCCAACCCCGCGCGCCCTGGAAACCGCTGAAATCGCCGACATCATCGACGCTTACCGCGTGGGTGCCGAGAACGCCAAGGCTGCCGGTTTCGACGGTGTGGAAATCCACGGCGCCAACGGTTACCTGCTCGACCAGTTCCTGCAAAGCAGCACCAACCAGCGCACCGACAACTATGGCGGCTCCCTGGAAAACCGTGCGCGCCTGTTGCTGGAAGTGACCGATGCCGCCATCGAAATCTGGGGCGCGGGCCGCGTCGGTGTGCACCTGTCACCACGTGCCGATCTCCATGACATGGGCGACGACAACCTGTCCGAGACCTTCACCTACGTCGCTCGCGAACTGGGCAAGCGTGGTATCGCCTTCATCTGCTCGCGCGAGAAAGAAGCTGGCGACAGTCTGGGCCCACAACTGAAGGAAGCCTTCGGCGGCCCGTACATCGCCAACGAACGCTTCACCAAGGACAGCGCCAACGAGTGGCTGGCCAGCGGCAAGGCTGACGCGGTGGCATTCGGTGTGCCGTTCATTGCCAACCCGGATTTGCCAGCACGCTTGAAGGCCGATGCGCCGTTGAATGAAGCACGTCCGGAATTGTTCTATGCGAAGGGTCCGGTGGGTTATATCGATTATCCGGCTCTGTAAATAACTTAAATAACATAAAGCCCTGCCTCGAAAGAGCCAGGGCTTTTTTATTTGCACACACTTAAAGAGTCGCCAACCAAATACAAGACACTTAGTCTTCGCACATCAACGAACACGTTGCACAACCTCCACAACAACCACCTAATTCAAAAGGAAAACATGAGCATGGACGCTACAGATCCGAACACTCTTATTTTTATGCTGCAAATTACAAACTTTACGGATACAACCTTCTGGCTTGATGACGTTTCCCCTGAAAATCCGCCCGTGGATCGGCCCGACAAGATCCTCCCTTACGAGACCGTCAACCTGATATTCGAAGGAGATCCTCATCTTAAGCAAGACATCAATATCGATTACGACATCAAGAAACAGATATTCGATACCTACATCAAATATACCAACTATCGACAAACAGCGCTGTTTGAGACGACGCTGAGTTATTGCCACAGGCAAACGGCTGGCCACCGAATCCCGAGAGTTGAATTATTTTGGGAGTATTACGCCACTTCCGTTGGCTCAGAACCTATCAAGTGCCTCTCAAACCTTCATAACAAAAGTGAAACTTATCCTTATAACTATTTTATGGGAGCCATTATAACAATGCCAAGTTGAAGCCATCAGGCGGAACCTAAGCGGAACTTCTTTTGCTTTGAGCCCATGCAACTGCAAGTCCACTCACACAAATAACAGCGATGCCCAGGATGGCAAAACCATCCGGGGCATGGTCAAAGATCAAGTACCCGTATATCCCGGCAAACAGAATCTGCCCATAACTGAACGGCGCCAGCATCGCCGGCGCCGCATGGCGGAAGGCCTGGGTCAGCAACATGTGACCGAGCATGCCGCAAGTGCCCAGGCCAATCATGAACAGGCTATGCAGCAGCGTCGGTGTGCTCCAGAAGAACGGCAACAGTGCAGTCATGATCAGGCTGTTGAGAATGCCGGTGAGAAAGTTGCTGGTGGTCGGGCTGTCGATACCGCTGAGCAGGCGAGTGAGCAATTGATAGAAGCCAAAACACAAGGCCGAGCACAGTGGCAATAAAATCGCCGGGGTGAACAGCGCACCCCCAGGCCGCACGACGATCAACACGCCGACAAATCCACCCAGCACCGCCAGCCACTGATTGCGGGTTACGCGCTCATGCAGCAACGGTACGGACAACGCGGTCACCAATAAAGGAGCAAGAAAAGTGACGGCGGTGGCTTCAGCCAAAGGGATGTAGCGCAGGCCGGAAGTGAAAAACAGGCTGGTGCCGATCAGGCACAGGGCGCGTAATAACTGCAAACCCGGACGCTGGGTGCGCACTACCACCGAGAAACCACTGCGTGGCACGAAAATCACCAGCATCAACAAGGTGTGCACCACGTAGCGTGCCCAAACCACCATCACGATCGGATAGAACCCGGACAGGTACTTGGACAAAGTGTCGTGACTGGCGAACAACAAAACCGCCAGGCAGATCAGCGCGATACCCTTTATCGGCTGCTCGGCGCCCTTGTAGCCCGGGTTGTTAACATTCATTCACACACTCGACACAAAATCCCTACAAAATACGTAGCTCGCTACCTATCAACCTGGCAAACGTACGTATATAAAAGCACCCATTACAGAAAGGCGAGTGAAGCAGGGACATTTCCCCCCGCTTCAAGTCTTGACACAAACGGATCCAATTACGCATTTTGTTTCAATTGCGCAGGCTTGGACTCAAGCGCAGCATATCCAACCCTGTATCGACGCAACGCTCGGCTTCGGTGTGCAGTTGAAAACTGTCGGGAGCCAATAGCCACTGATACAGGATGCCATCGATATACGCATGCAGGCTGATGGCCGCGCGGGCAGTGTCGAGGTTTTCCGGCAACTGCCCGCGATTCACCGCATTACTCAGGGCCAGAGCAATTCGCACATTGCAATCGAGACTGGCCGTTCGGCGCTGCTGGCGCAGATCGCACATTTCATCGGTGAATTCGCACTTATGAAAAAGAATCTCGTTGATGCGTCGGGTTTTCGGGTCCAGGGCAACTTGATGAAACAAATGAATCAGCAGCTTGCGCATGCAGCCCAGCGGATCGAGTTCATCTTCGCTTTCACTGGCCTTGGCCATTTCATCCAGCGGCTCATGCAAGGTATCGAGCATCGCCTGCACCAGATCCGCCTTGTTACTGAAATGCCAGTAGATGGCCCCGCGAGTCACGCCGGCCAGGGTCGCGATATCCGCCAGCGTCGTGCGTGCCACGCCCCGCTCGTAAAAGGCTTTTTCTGCCGCTTCGAGTATCTGGCTTCGGGTTTCTTGAGCTTCCTCTTTGGTACGACGGACCATGGCAGTAAAACCTCAATCAGGGTGCTTCAGCGATGTCTGAATATCAGCTGAATAAAAGTGGGGCGAGCGCTCTTGGGCGTCTCATCAGGCCTACAATTCCAACCTTTGAACGGCTTTTGTAACCGTGTGGGTACACCGCCAAGGCCTTTACAAACAACCATGAACGTAAGTATATTCCTTAGCAAGCTACTTATCCACCCGGCAAAAATTTTTTAACCTTCCACATTTCTTGTGCGCAATGTGCGCGCCTGACCCGAGGATCTTCATGCAATTCAAGCCAGCTGTTACCGCTCTGGTTACTGCCGTCGCCCTGGCATCGCTGCTCAGCGGATGTAAAAAGGAAGAGGCGGCACCTGCCGCACCAGCCCCTCAGGTCGGCGTCGTAACCCTGCAACCTCAAGCCTTCACCCTGACATCCGAACTTCCGGGGCGCACCAGTGCGTTCCGCATCGCCGAAGTTCGCCCACAGGTCAACGGCATCATTCTCAAGCGACTGTTCAAGGAAGGCGGCGACGTCAAGGCCGGTCAGCAGCTTTATCAGATCGACCCATCGGTCTATGACGCGACCCTGAAAAGCGCCGAAGCCAACCTGCGTTCGACCAAGTCGATCTCCGACCGCTACAAGCAACTGGTCGACGAACAGGCTGTCAGTCGTCAGGAATACGACACCGCGCTGGCCAACCGCCTGCAATCGGAAGCATCCCTGCAGACCGCCCAGATCAACGTGCGCTACACCAAGGTTTACGCACCGATCTCCGGTCGCATCGGCCGTTCGTCTGTGACTGAAGGCGCGCTGGTCAGCAACGGCCAGACCGACGCCATGGCCGTCATTCAGCAACTGGACCCAATCTACGTCGACGTCACTCAGTCTTCGGTGGAGCTGCTTGAGCTGCGCCGCGAACTGGAAAGCGGTCGTCTGCAAAAGGCTGGCGATAATGCCGCCGCGGTCAAGCTGACTCTCGAAGATGGCAGCCAGTACACGCTGGACGGCAAGCTTGAGTTCTCCGAAGTTTCGGTTGACCAGACCACCGGTTCCGTGACCCTGCGTGCCGTGTTCCCGAACCCCGATCACACCCTGCTGCCGGGCATGTTCGTTCACGCCCAGTTGCAGGCCGGTGTGGACAGCGCGGCGATTCTGGCTCCGCAACAAGGCGTGACCCGCGACCTCAAAGGCTCTCCGACCGCACTGGTCGTCGGCCCGGACAACAAGGTCGAACTGCGTCAGCTCAAGGCCAGCCGCACTGTCGGTAACCAATGGCTGATTGAAGACGGTCTGAAGGCAGGCGATCGCGTGATCACCGAAGGGCTGCAATTCGTCAGACCTGGCGTTGAAGTCAAGGCCACTGAAGCCACTAATGTTGGCATAAAGAGCCCGGCCCCCGCACAGGCAGCTAACACAGCTGTCGGCGGCAAAGGGGAGTAAACCATGTCGAAATTTTTTATCGACCGTCCTATTTTCGCCTGGGTGATTGCCCTGGTGATTATGCTGGTCGGGGCTCTATCGATTCTCAAACTGCCGATCAACCAATACCCGAGCATTGCGCCTCCGGCCATTGCCATCTCGGTGACCTACCCGGGCGCGTCTGCACAAACCGTGCAGGACACCGTGGTGCAAGTGATCGAGCAACAGCTCAACGGTATCGATAACCTGCGTTATGTCTCGTCGGAAAGTAACTCTGACGGCAACATGACCATTACCGCGACCTTCGAGCAGGGCACCAACTCCGATACCGCGCAGGTTCAGGTCCAGAACAAGCTGAACCTGGCCACCCCGCTGCTGCCGCAAGAAGTGCAGCAACAGGGCATCCGCGTGACCAAGTCGGTGAAAAACTTCCTGATGGTCATCGGCGTGGTGTCGCGCGACGGCAGCATGACCAAGGACGACCTGTCCAACTACATCGTGTCGAACATGCAAGACCCGATTTCGCGCACCGCCGGTGTCGGTGACTTCCAGGTCTTCGGTGCCCAGTACGCGATGCGGATCTGGCTCGACCCGGCCAAGTTGAACAACTTCAACCTGACCCCGGTGGACGTGAAAACCGCCATTGCAGCGCAGAACGTCCAGGTGTCGTCCGGTCAACTCGGCGGCTTGCCTGCCCTGCCCGGCCAGCAACTGAACGCGACGATCATCGGCAAGACCCGTCTGCAGACCGCCGAGCAGTTCAAGGCGATCCTGTTGAAGGTCAACAAGGACGGCTCGCAAGTGCGTGTCGGCGACGTTGCGGAAGTCGGTCTGGGTGGCGAAAACTACTCGATCAGCGCCCAGTTCAACGGCGCCCCGGCCTCCGGTCTGGCGGTGAAACTGGCCAACGGTGCCAACGCCCTCGACACCGCAAAAGCCCTGCGTAATACCATTGACACCCTCAAGCCCTTCTTCCCGGAAGGGATGGAAGTGGTGTTCCCGTATGACACCACTCCGGTGGTGACCGAGTCGATCAAGGGTGTGGTTGAAACCCTGGTCGAAGCGATCGTGCTGGTGTTCCTGGTGATGTTCCTGTTCCTGCAAAACTTCCGCGCCACCGTCATCACCACGATGACCGTGCCGGTGGTATTGCTGGGTACGTTCGGGATCCTCGCGGCGTTCGGTTTCAGCATCAACACCCTGACCATGTTCGGTATGGTGTTGGCCATTGGCTTGCTGGTGGACGATGCCATTGTCGTGGTGGAAAACGTCGAACGGGTCATGAGCGAAGAAGGTCTGTCACCCAAGGAGGCCACCAAGAAATCCATGGGGCAGATCCAGGGTGCCCTGGTCGGTATTGCGCTGGTTCTGTCGGCGGTACTGCTGCCGATGGCGTTCTTCAGTGGCTCCACCGGTGTGATCTACAAGCAGTTCTCGATCACCATCGTCTCGGCCATGGCCCTGTCGGTACTGGTAGCGTTGATCTTCACCCCGGCGCTCTGCGCGACCATGCTCAAGGCGATTCCGAAAGGTGAGCACGGCACGCCGAAACGCGGCTTCTTCGGCTGGTTCAACCGCAGTTTCGACCGTGGCGTCAAAAGCTACGAGCGCGGCGTGGGCAACATGCTCGCGCACAAGGCTCCGTATCTGCTGGCGTACCTGATCATCGTAGTTGGCATGATCTGGCTGTTCACCCGTATTCCAACGGCGTTCCTCCCGGAAGAAGACCAAGGCGTACTGTTTGCCCAGGTGCAGACACCGGCTGGTTCCAGTTCCCAGCGTACGCAAGTGGTCGTGGACGAAATGCGCGAATTCCTGCTGCGTCCGAGCAAGGAAGGCGGCGAAGGCGACGCGGTGGCCTCGGTGTTTACCGTGACCGGCTTCAACTTCGCCGGTCGGGGTCAGAGTTCGGGTATGGCGTTCATCATGCTCAAACCATGGGAAGAACGTAACGCCGACAACAGCGTGTTCAAACTGGCGGCCCGTGCCCAACAGCACTTCTTTACCTTCCGTGATGCCATGGTATTTGCCTTCGCTCCACCGGCGGTACTGGAACTGGGTAACGCCACCGGTTTCGACGTGTTCCTTCAGGACCGCGCCGGTATCGGTCACGAAAAGCTGATGGAGGCACGTAACCAGTTCCTCGGCATGGCAGCGCAAAGCAAGGTCCTGTCGCAAGTCCGTCCTAACGGCCTGAACGACGAGCCGCAATACCAGTTGGAAATTGACGATGAGAAAGCCAGCGCCCTGGGCGTGACCCTCACCGACATCAACAACACCCTGTCGATTGCCTTGGGCAGTAGCTATGTGAACGACTTCATCGACCGCGGTCGCGTGAAGAAGGTTTACATCCAAGGCCTGCCTGGCGCTCGCATGAGCCCCGAAGACCTGAAGAAGTGGTACGTGCGCAACAGCGCCGGCACCATGGTTCCGTTCTCGTCGTTCGCCAAGGGTGAGTGGATCTACGGTTCGCCGAAACTGGCCCGTTACAACGGCGTAGAAGCGATGGAAATCCTCGGTGCCCCGGCGCCAGGCTATTCCACCGGTGAAGCGATGGCCGAAGTCGAAGCCCTGGCCAAGAAACTGCCGGCTGGTGTCGGTATCTCCTGGACTGGCCTCTCGTACGAGGAACGTTTGTCCGGCTCGCAAGCGCCAGCGTTGTATGCCTTGTCGCTGCTGATGGTGTTCCTGTGTCTGGCGGCGTTGTATGAAAGCTGGTCGATCCCGATCGCGGTGATGCTGGTGGTACCGCTGGGGATCATTGGTGCACTGATGGCGACCAGCCTGCGTGGCCTGTCCAACGACGTGTACTTCCAGGTGGGGCTGTTGACCACCATCGGTCTGGCGGCGAAAAACGCCATTCTGATCGTCGAGTTCGCCAAGGAACTGCATGAGCAAGGACGTAGCCTGCGCGATGCCGCGATCGAAGCCTGCCGGATGCGTCTGCGACCGATCATCATGACCTCGCTCGCCTTCGTGCTCGGTGTGGTTCCACTGGCCATTTCCACGGGCGCAGGTTCGGGTAGCCAACATGCGATCGGTACCGGGGTGATTGGCGGTATGATCACGGCCACTGTGCTGGCGATCTTCTGGGTCCCATTGTTCTTCGTCACCGTGTCGTCCATGGGCCAGCGCAAAATCGCTGACCAGGATGACGCTATTGAACCTTCTAAAGAGGCTGGCTAATGAGCAAGTCGCTACTCTCCATCGCAGTCGCCGCCTTCGTGCTGAGCGGCTGCTCGCTGATACCCGATTATCAGCAGCCAGAAGCACCGGTGGCGGGCCAATACCCGCAAGGCCCGGCGTATTCGCCGGCCCAGGCGCCTAACCAGGCCGCCGCCGAACAGGGCTGGAAGCAGTTTTTCCACGACCCGGCGCTGCAACAGCTGATTCAGACCGCGCTGGAGAACAACCGTGACCTGCGCGTCGCGGCGCTGAACATCGACGCTTATGCGGCTCAATACCGCATCCAGCGTGCCGATCTGTTCCCGGCCGTTTCGGCCACCGGCAGCGGCAGCCGTCAGCGAGTTCCGGCACGGGCCTCGCAAACCGGTGAAGCGGCCATCAGCAGTTCCTACTCGGCCACTGTCGGCATCAGCGCTTATGAACTCGACCTGTTCGGTCGGGTTCGCAGCCTGAGCGAAGAAGCCCTGCAGAAATACTTCGCCACTGAAGAAGCGCGCCGCAGTACGCAGATCAGTCTGGTGGCCAGCGTGGCCAATGCCTACCTGACCTGGCAGGCTGACAAGGAGCTGCTGAAACTCACCCAGGAAACCCTCGGGGCCTTCGAGGAGAGCTACAAGCTCACCTCGCGCAGCAACGAAGTGGGTGTAGCCTCGGCGCTGGATCTGGCCCAGTCGCGTACCTCGGTGGAAAACGCCCGCGCACAACTGGCCAGATACACCCGTCAGGTCGCCCAGGATGAAAACAGCCTGGTGCTGCTGCTCGGCACCGGTATCCCGGCCAATCTGCAAGCGGCCAAGCCACTGTCGGATGACGTGCTGAGCGAAGTGCCGGCCGGCCTGCCGTCGGACTTGCTGCAACGTCGTCCGGACATCCTTCAGGCCGAGTACAACCTGAAGGCTGCCAACGCCAACATCGGTGCGGCACGGGCTGCGTTCTTCCCGAGCATCAGCCTGACCGCCAATGCCGGTTCCCTGAGCCCGGACCTGTCCGGTCTGTTCAAGGGCGGTTCGGGCACCTGGTTGTTCCAGCCGCAAATCAACCTGCCGATCTTCAACGCCGGCAGCCTGCGCGCCAGCCTGGATTACTCCAAAATCCAGAAAGACATCGGCGTGGCGAACTACGAGAAGTCCATTCAAACGGCCTTCCAGGAAGTCGCCGATGGCCTGGCTGCCCGCCAGACCTACACCGAACAGTTGCAGGCTCAGCGTGACTTCGTCAGCGCCAACCAGGACTACTACCGTCTGGCCGAGCGTCGTTATCGCATTGGTGTCGACAGCAACCTGACCTTCCTCGATGCCCAGCGTCAGCTGTTCAGTGCTCAACAAGCGCTGATCACCGACCGTCTGGCGCAGCTGACCAGCGCGGTCAATCTGTACAAGGCATTGGGTGGTGGCTGGAATGAACAGACGGCGAAGAACGAGCCGTTGAAAGAAGAAGCGCCGAAGATGAAATTGTTCTGATAGCGCGGTAAACACGAAGCCCACCGATTGGTGGGCTTTTTGTTGGCTGCGGGAAAAGCCAGATCAAAAGATCGCAGCCTTCGGCAGCTCCTACGCAGGTACGCGATTCCATGTAGGAGCTGCCGAAGGCTGCGATCTTTTGATCTTTTGCTGTTCGATAATCGCCCAGAACCCGTCCTCCCCCGATTGAACCATTTAGTCCGTTTACCTCACCATCTGTCATACAAAACCAATAACAACAGGTTCAACACCATGCCCCCGCGCCCTGCCCTGCCCGGCTGACTTCGCCCCGCTTTTCTGAATTCGAATCTTTTGTCTGCAACCCGAACGTTGCGGCATCGCCCTGTTTCACCTCCAGGAATTAGAGAGACCCGAGCCCATGACGCCTTCCACGCAGTATTTCTTACCCAGCCTGATCGCCATCGCACTGGCCGGTGCGGCCCTGCCCGCCATGGCCGAGGAAGTCGGTTTTGTCGAAGGTGCCAAGGTCAACCTGAACCTGCGCAACTTCTACATCAACCGTAACTTCACCAACCCGACCAAGACCCAGGGCAAGGCTGAAGAGTGGACGCAAAGTTTCATCCTCGACGCCAAGTCCGGGTTCACCCAGGGCACCGTCGGGTTCGGCATGGACGTGCTGGGGTTGTATTCGGTCAAGCTCGACGGCGGCAAAGGCACCGGGGGTACGCAGTTGTTGCCGCTGGATCACGATGGTCGCCCGGCGGATAACTTCGGTCGCACCAATGTGGCGTTCAAGGCGAAACTGTCCCAGACCGAAGTGAAGGTCGGTGAATGGATGCCGGTGCTGCCGATCCTGCGTTCGGACGACGGTCGCTCGTTGCCGCAAACCTTCCGTGGCGGCCAGATCACCTCAAAGGAAATCAACGGCCTGACGCTCTACGGCGGCCAGTTCCGCGCCAACAGCCCGCGCGATGACAGCAGCATGAATGACATGTCGATGACCGGCAAAACGGCGTTTACCTCAGACCGCTTCAACTTCCAGGGCGGTGAATACGCCTTCAACGGCAAGCGCACTCAGATCGGCCTGTGGAACGCTGAACTCAAGGACATCTACAGCCAGCAATACGTCAACTTGATCCACACCCAACCGCTGGGCGACTGGACATTCGGCGCCAATTTGGGGTTCTTCTACGGCAAGGATGACGGCAGCGCCCGGGCTGGTGAACTGGACAACAAGACCTGGTCGGGCCTGTTCTCGGCCAAATATGGCGGCAACACCTTCTACGTCGGCCTGCAAAAACTCACAGGCAGAAGCGCCTGGATGCGGGTCAACGGCACCAGCGGCGGCACCCTGGCCAATGACAGCTACAACGCCAGCTATGACAACGCGAAGGAAAAATCCTGGCAACTGCGCCACGACTACAACTTCGCCGCCCTTGGCGTACCAGGCCTGAGCCTGATGAACCGCTACATCAGCGGCGACAACGTACACACCGCAACCACCAGCGACGGCAAGGAATGGGGCCGCGAAAGCGAACTGGGCTACACCGTGCAGAGCGGCACGCTCAAAGACCTCAACGTCAAATGGCGCAACTCAACCATCCGCCGCGACTTCAGCAACAACGAGTTCGACGAGAACCGTTTGATCATCAGCTATCCGATCAGCCTGCTGTAAACACAGACCAAATGTGGGAGCGGGCTTGCTCGCGAAAGCGGTGTCTCAGCTTGCATCAATGCTGAATGTTAAACCGCTTTCGCGAGCAAGCCCGCTCCCACAAGGGGTTGTGGTGGACAGTTATTCCCGCGATTCAACCCCCAACTCATCCCACACCGATTCAGCCAGATGGAACGTCGCGTTGGCCGCAGGGATGCCGCAGTAGATCGCGCTCTGCATGATCACTTCCTTGATCTCGCCACGGGTCACGCCGTTGTTGGCGGCGGCGCGCAGGTGCAGTTTGAGTTCTTCGTTGCGGTTCATGCCGATCAGCATGGCGATGGTGATCAGGCTGCGGGTATGGCGCGGCAAGCCCGGGCGGGTCCAGATGTCGCCCCAGGCGTGGCGGGTGATCATCTCCTGGAACTCCGAGTTGAACTCGGTCAGCGCGTTCAGGCTGCGGTCGACATGGGCGTCGCCAAGTACCGCACGACGGACGTTCAGGCCCTCGTCGTAACGTTGTTTCTCGTCCACAACAACCCCCTCAATGAGCTGACAAAAACGCCAGTATCCGGTCGCTGAACGCAGCGCCGGCCTGGACGTTGGACAGGTGCGCGGCGTAGAACTCGGCGTACTCGGCGCCACGCACTTGCTCCTGAATGAAATGCCCGCCGGACGGCGGCGTCACCGCGTCCTCGGTGCCGGCGATCACCAGCAGCGGCACCTGAATCGAGGACAACTGATCGCGGAAATCGGCGTCACGCACCGCCGCGCAATTGGCCGCGTAACCTTCAGGCGAAGTCGCCGCGAGCATGTCGGTGATCCGCTTCACCACTTCCGGATTAGCCTCGGAAAAATCTGCGGTAAACCAGCGCGCTATCGACGCATCGCGCAGGGCAACCATTGCCTCTGTGCCGTCACGCAGCACAGTTTCGATCCGTGGATTCCACACCGACGGATCGCCGATTTTCGCCGCGGTGTTGCATACGATCAGTTTATTCAAACGCTGACCGGCATTGATCCCCAGCCACTGACCGATCAACCCGCCCATGGACAGACCACAGAAATGCGCGCGTTCGATGTGCAAGGCATCCAGCAGCGCCAGCACGTCACGGCCCAGTTGCTCGATGCTGTACGGCCCCGGCGTCACCAACGACTGGCCGTGACCACGGGTGTCGAAACGCAGCACGCGAAAATGCTCGGTGAACGCCGGGATCTGCGCGTCCCACATGTGCAGGTCGGTACCCAGTGAGTTGGACAGCACCAGCACCGGCGCCTCGATAGGGCCATCGAGTTGCGGCCCTTGAATTTGGTAGTGCAGTTCGCCCTCGGCGAGTTGTACGAATGCCACAGCAGTCTCCTTCAAGAGGTCAACGCAAAATGTTCAGCCACCGCTCGCTCGACCCAGGTATGGGCCTGACCGAGGTAATGGGCGGGGTCCAGCAGACGATCGAGCTCAGCATCCGACAGCTCGGCGGTCACTTGCGGCTCGTCGCCGAGTACCGCGCGCAGATGTCGTTGCTCAGCCACTGCGCGCTTGCAGCATTGCTCCAGCAGATGGTGCGCGGTGTCGCGACCGACCCGTTGCGCCAGCACGATGCTCACGGCTTCGGCCAGCACCAGGCCCTGGGTCAGGTCGAGGTTGCGCGTCATTCGGTCGGCATCCACTTCCAGTCCGTCGGCCACCAACAGCGCTTGCTGCAAACTGCCTGACACCAAACAGCAGATCTCCGGCAGGGTTTCCCATTCGGCATGCCACAGGCCCAGGCTGCGTTCGTGCTCCTGCGGCATCGCACTGAACAAGGTCGAGAGCAAACCCGGCACTCGCGTCGCCGCGCCGATCAGCACCGCTGCGCCCACCGGGTTGCGTTTGTGCGGCATGGTCGAGGAACCGCCCTTGCCCGGCGCCGACGGCTCGAACACTTCGCCGGCCTCGGTCTGCATCAACAGGCTGATATCGCGGCCGAGTTTGCCGAGGCTGCCGGCGATCAATCCAAGCACCGCGCCGAACTCCACCAGACGATCACGCTGGGTGTGCCAGGGTTGATCCGGCAAGGTCAGTTGCAGTTCTACGGCCAAGGCTTCGGCAATCGGCATCGCCTGTTCGCCGAGGGCCGCGAGGGTGCCGGATGCGCCACCGAATTGCAGCACCAGCAGGCGCGGTTTGAGTTCCAGCAGACGCTGACGGCTGCGCGTCACCGCCCCCAACCAACCGGCGATCTTCATGCCGAGGGTGACGGGCGTCGCGTGTTGCAACCAGGTGCGCCCGGCCAACGGCGTGGCGACGTAACGCCAGGCCTGGGTAGCGAGGGTTTCCCCCAGCTGCATCAGATCAGCTTCGATCAATTCCAGCGCGCGGCGCAGTTGCAGCACCAGGCCGGTGTCCATTGCATCCTGGCTGGTCGCGCCCAGATGCACGTAACGCTCGGCTTCGGCATTGCTCTTGGCGATCTGCTTGCCCAACGCCTTGACCAGCGGAATCGCCGAATTCCCTGCCGTGGCAATGGCCTCACCAAGCGCGGCGAAGTCGTAATGCTCGGCCCGACATGCCGCTTCGATAGACGCAACAGCCGTCTGCGGAATCAGGCCAACCCGTGCCTCGGCCCGGGCCAGTGCCGCTTCGAAATCAAGCATGGCCTGAACCCGGCCCTGATCGCAGAACACCTCACGCATGTCGCGTGCAGTGAAGTAGGCATCGAACAATTGATTGCCCGGTCGCTGGTTCATAAACAGTCCTTGCAGGCGAGGGCCGGTCAGGCCCTCGCGTAAAGATCAACGGTCGTGGTGCAAATACTTTGTCGACACGTATCAGTGAACATTTCGAGTCCAGACACGCGTTGCAATATCCCGTTCCATGCTATCCCTGTGGGAGCGGGCTTGCCCGCGATGACTGAGTCACATCCAACATTAATGTTGACTGACCCAACGCTATCGCGGGCAAGCCACGCTCCCACAGGTTTGCGGCTTTCACTCAATAATCAAAAAACACAGTCTCCGCATCCGTTCCCTGCAGAATCACGTTCCACTGATATACACCCGAAGTATCCTGCTTCGCCAGCAAGGTACTACGGCGTTCAGCAGGCACGCATTCCAGCAGCGGATCCGCCACGTTAGCCGGGTCGCCGTCGAAATAAATCCGAGTCAACAAGTGCTTCACCAACCCGCGAGCAAACACCAGCACCACCAAATGCGGCGCCTGGGTCGTGCCTTTCAAGCCTTCCACTGTGCCCGGCTTGATCGTGGTAAATCGAAAACGCCCTTCTGCATCCACCGGCACCCGGCCAAAACCTTCGAAGTTCGGGTCCAGGGGTTTGTCTTGATCGTCTTCGGGGTGGTCGTACTTGCCGGCAGCGTTGGCCTGCCACACTTCGAGCATGGCGTCATTGACGAAGTCGCCATTGCCATCGACAACTTGCCCGGTGATCGCCACGCGCTCGCCGAGGGTCTGTGCAACGGTCAGGTCTTCGCGGTTCAGCCAAGTCAGGCCGATGTGGTAATACGGCCCGACGGTGTGGGACGTGGTCGCGTTCAGCGTCATCTTATTTCTCCATCGGCGTGGCGTCGCGGCCGCGCAAAACGATGTCCCAGCGATAACCGAGGGCGTAGGAAGGGATAGTTTTTTCCAGGTCGAAACTGGCGATCAGGCGCTCTTTGGCGCTGGTATCGGGCACGCAGTTGTAGATCGGGTCGTAGGCCAGCAACGGGTCGCCCGGGAAATACATCTGGGTCACCAGACGCGTAAGAATACTCGGCCCGAACAGTGAGAAATGGATGTGCGCCGGGCGCCAGGCATTGTGGTGGTTGCCCCACGGATAGGCGCCGGGCTTGATGGTCTGAAACTGATACCAGCCATCGGCGTCGGTCACGGTGCGACCGGTGCCGGTGAAGTTCGGGTCCAGCGGCGCGTCGTGCAGGTCGCGCGGATGGTTGTAGCGACCGGCGGCGTTGGCCTGCCAGATCTCCACCAGAATCCCCGGCACCGGCAGACCGTTTTCATCCAGCACACGGCCGTGGATGATGATCCGTTCACCCAGTGGCTCCCCCTGATGCTGCGCCGTCAGGTCGTTGTCCTGCTCCTCGATGCGATCGGCGCCAATGGTCGGCCCGGTGATTTCCGACAGCGAATGAGGCAAAAACACCAACGGCTTGGACGGCGAGCGAAGGTTGGTGGATTGATAGGCCGGGTGCAGGTACTCCGGCTGGGTGCCCTCTTGCGGGCGGCGGTAACCAGGCTTGTCAGTCATGAAGCATTCCTCAGTTCTTATTAGTCACTGCTACGCGTCAGACGCGTTCGATCGCCAAGGCCAGACCCTGGCCGACACCGACGCACATGGTCGCCAGACCTTTCTTGCCACCGGTCTTTTCCAGTTGATGCAGCGCGGTCAGTACCAAGCGTGCACCGCTCATGCCCAGCGGATGACCCAAGGCAATGGCGCCACCGTTCGGGTTGACCTGGGCTGCGTCATCCGCCAACCCCAGTTCACGCAGCACGGCCAAGCCCTGGCTGGCGAAGGCTTCGTTGAGTTCGATCACATCGAAATCGCTGACCGCCAGGCCCAGGCGCTCAGTCAATTTGCGCACCGCTGGCACCGGGCCGATGCCCATCACCCTAGGTGCGACCCCGGCACTCGACATGCCCAACACCCGAGCGCGGGCAGTCAGGCCATGTTTCTTCACCGCGTCGCCGGAGGCCAGAATCAGCGCCGCCGCACCATCGTTCACACCGGAAGCGTTGCCAGCGGTAACGGTTTTGTCCGGGCCATTGACCGGTTTGAGTTTGGCCAGGGTTTCCAATGTCGTGTCGGCACGGGGATGCTCGTCTTGTGTAACGACGCTTTCACCCTTCTTGTGGGCAATCCGCACTTCGACGATTTCTTCGGCAAAAAATCCTGCGGCTTGCGCGGCCGCCGTGCGTTGCTGACTGCGCAGGGCGAACGCGTCCTGATCGGCGCGGGAAACCTGGTAGTCATCGGCCACGTTGTCGGCGGTCTGCGGCATCGCATCGACGCCGTATTGGGCTTTCATCAATGGGTTGATGAAGCGCCAGCCAATGGTGGTGTCTTCCAGTTTCATGTTGCGCGAAAACGCGGCATCGGCCTTGCCCATCACGAAGGGCGCACGGGACATCGACTCGACGCCGCCGGCAATCGCCAGCTCCATCTCACCGCTGGCGATAGCACGGAACGCGGTGCCGATGGCATCCATGCCCGAAGCGCAGAGGCGGTTGAGGGTCACGCCGGGAATGGTTTCCGGCAATCCGGCCAGCAACAGCGCCATACGCGCAACGTTGCGATTGTCTTCGCCGGCCTGGTTAGCACAGCCGAGAAACACTTCGTCTACCGCGTTCCAGTCTACCGACGGGTTGCGCGCCATCAGCGCTTTGATCGGCACGGCGGCCAGATCATCGGCGCGAACCGCCGACAGGCCGCCGCCGAAACGGCCGATGGGGGTGCGAATGGCGTCACAGATATATACGTCACGCATCAGGCTTCTCCGGGTGCTTGGCCGTGGGCTGCAGCGGTGCGGGCTTCCAGATCGCGCAGCGCGGTCAGCTCGACATCGGTTGGCTCGGCGGTGTTTTCCACCTGATCGGCAAAACGAATCGCCCAACCGGTGGCCGCAATCACTTGCTCGCGGGTCACGCCTGGGTGCAGCGCGGTGACCACGAATTCATGGGTGTCCGCTTCAGGTTCCATGATGCACAGGTCGGTAATAATGCCGACAGGACCGGCGCCCGGCAGGCCGAGACGCTTGCGTGAATCACCGCCCTCGCCATGACCGACCGAAGTGATGAAGTCGAGTTTGTCGACAAAGGAACGCGCCGACTGCTTGAGGATGATCAGCACGCTCTTGGCGGAACCGGCGATCTCCGGCGCGCCACCGGCACCCGGCAGGCGAACTTTCGGCTGATGGTAGTCACCCACCACCGTGGTGTTGATGTTGCCGAAGCGGTCGACTTGCGCGGCGCCGAGAAAACCGACGTCGATGCGCCCGCCCTGCAACCAGTAGCGAAAAATCTCACCGGTCGGGACGACAGTGTCGGCGGTTTCCGCCAGTTCACCGTCACCGATCGACAGCGGCAGTACGCTCGGCTTGGCACCGATCGGACCCGATTCATAGATCAGGACTACATCTGGCGAGGAAGTCAGACGCGCCAGGTTGGCGGCTTTCGACGGCAGGCCGATGCCGACGAAACACACCGAACCGTTTTTCAGACGGCGGGCGGCGGCGACGGTCATCATTTCATTGGTGGTGTAAGTCATTACTTGGCCTCCGAAGCAGCGGCCAGCTTGGCCTGGAACTCACTGAAGTCAGCGCAACCGTGGATGTACTCGTTGATCCACGCGGTGAAGGTTTCACGGTCGCGGGCAATCGGGTCCCAAGCCTGGTAGAAACGGTTATCACGCTCGGTGTAACCGTGAGCGTAGGACGGATGCGCACCACCCGGTACATGGCAGACCGCGCTCAAGGCCCAGGTCGGCAGCACGCAAGCGTTCATCGGTGCGTTGAGGTCGTCGACGATTTCTTCAACAGTGACGATGCAACGCTTGGCGGCCAGCGCCGCTTCTTTCTGCACGCCGAGAATGCCCCAGAGCAGCACATTGCCTTTGCGGTCGGCTTTCTGCGCGTGAATCACGGTGATGTCTGGGCGCACCGACGGCACCGCCGCCAGCACTTCGCCGGTGAACGGGCACGTGACGGTTTTGATCAGCGGGTTGACCTTCGGCAGGTCGGAACCGGCGTAGGCACGCAGCACCGCGAACGGTAAGCCCGAAGCGCCCGCGACGTAGGCATTGGCCAGGTCGGCGTGGCTGTGCTCTTCGATTTCCAGCGCATGCGGCCACTGCCTTTCGACCGCGTCACGCAGACGGTGCAGCGAACCCACGCCCGGGTTACCGCCCCAGGAGAAAATCAGCTTGCGAGCACAACCGGCACCGATCAACTGGTCGTAGATCAAGTCAGGCGTCATCCGCACCAGGGTCAGATCTTTCTTGCCCTGACGGATGATTTCGTGACCCGCCGCCGTAGGAATCAGGTGAGTAAAGCCTTCGAGCGCGACGGTATCGCCGTCGTTAACGAACTGCTTTATCGCGTCATGCAGCGAAAGGATTTCAGCCATGGGGCAGGCTCCCGTTTTGTTATGAACCGACAGTGGTAGAAAAAGGCGCGAGGTTCAGCGCCGGAATGACTGAAGAGTAAGCCCCTGGAAAACGCCAAACAATCCGATAATCGACTGAGTGTTCGTTTATCGAACAGATTGTTATCTCCCTACCGATCCCTAAAAGCATCGCGGGCAAGCCCGCTCCCACAGGTTGATGCGCAATTCTTGTGGGAGCGGGCTTGCCCGCGAAGAGGCCATCAGACTCGCTGAAGAATCTGAAACCCGCCCTCAGGTCGCATCCGCATGACTGACCATGCCCTTGATCACCACCGCCGTGGTCGCCAACGCAGCCGGAATCACCAGCGCCGTCAGCACCTGTTCAAAATTCCAGCCCAGGCCCAGCAACGTTGCGCCCATCCACGCACCGAGGATCGCGCCGAAGCGGCCAATCCCGAGCATCCACGACACACCGGTCGCCCGTCCTTGAGTCGGGTAAAACCGCGCCGCCAGCGACGGCATCGCCGATTGCGCACCGTTGACGCACATCCCGGCCACCAATACCAAGGTCGCTAGCAATGTGATGTTGCCCAGGCTCTGCCCTACCGCGTAGGCAAACACCCCGGCGAATAAGTAGAAAATGCCGATGACCTTGTGCGGATTGAACCGGTCCATCGCCCAGCCCACACCCACTGCGCTCAACACCCCACCGAACTGGAACAGCGCACCGATGAATGCGGCCTGCTCCATGCTCGCGCCGCTGTCGCGCATCAGTGTCGGCAACCAACTGGTCAGCAGGTAAACAATCACCAGGCCCATGAAGTACGTCAGCCACAACAACAACGTGCCGGTGCTGTAAGTGCCGGAGAAGATCACCGCAAACACATTGCGCGCCTTCACGGTTTTCTGTTCCGGGACGCTGAAGCTCGAAGCCTGAGCCACCACCGTCGGGTCGATCGGCGCCAAGGCCTTGCGCACTTTGTCCGTGCCACGGTTGCGCACCACCAGATAGCGCGCCGATTCCGGTAACCAGAACAGCAAGACGACAGCGAGGATCAGCGGCAGAACCCCGCCGATCATCAACAGACTGTGCCAGCCGAAGGCCGGAATCAGTTTGGCCGAGATGAACCCACCACCGGCCATGCCAAGGTTGAAGCCGCAGAACATGCTGGTCACCAGCAGGGATTTCTTGCGCTCCGGGGTGTATTCGGACAGCAGCGTGGTGGCGTTCGGCATGCCGGCGCCCAGGCCCAGGCCAGTGAGGAAACGCAGTACCAGCAGTTGATCGACGTTGGTGCTGTAGGCCGACGCCAGGCTGAAAGCGCCGAACACCAACACCGCGCCCACCAGTACGACTTTTCGCCCGAAGCGGTCAGCCAATGGGCCAGACCCCAGCGCACCGAAGACCATGCCGATCAACGCCGCACTCATCACCGGGCCGAGACTGGCGCGATCGATCCCCCAGTCCTGGGACAGTGCCGGCGCAATAAAACCCATGGCCGCAGTGTCGAGGCCATCGAGGAAAACAATCAGGAAACATAAAATCACCACCCGCCATTGGTAGCGCGAAATGGGTTGAGTGTTGATGAAGGACTGCACGTCGAGGCAGTTTCCTACAGCAGACTGAGGCTGGTTCATTATTTTTATTCCACGCAAAGAACGCAGTCGAACAGGTGCCAGCCGGGGCTGACGCTGCCGCGACATTAATGATCCAAGGGAAAGAGCGTCAATTCGATAAACGCGACTCCGTGCGTTTATCGAACAGCTTAGGCAAAGAGTTGCGCGCTCAGATCACGGCTGGCGCTTAGCAGACCGGGCAAGAAACGCTGTTCCAGCTCGCTGCGACTGACCCGGCCGGCGTGGGTACTGACGTTTAACGCCGCCACTACTTGGCCAGAAGCGTCGTACACCGGAACGGCAATCGAGCGCAGACCCTGCTCCAGTTCCTGATCGACGATGCACCAGCCTTGTTGCCGTACCTCTTGCAGGCATTCGAGCAACGCCTCGGGGGTATGCAACGTGCGACTGGTCTTGGCTTGCAGCTCTGCATGGTCGAGGTATTCGCGCAGTGACGTGTCGTCCAGCGCGGCGAGAAGAATCCTGCCCATGGACGTGCAATAGGCCGGCAGTCGCCCGCCCACCGAGAGGTCGACGGAAATCAGCCGCTGGGTGGTTGCCGAGCGCGCGATGTACAAAATGTCATCGCCCTCCAGCGTGGCCATGTTGCAGGCCTCATGCAGTTGCTCGCTCATGCGGTCCAGGTATGGCTGGGCAGAAACCGCCAATGGAGTCGACGACAGATAGGCATGGCCCAGGGTCAGTACTTTGGGCAGCAGCGAATAGGTGCGCCCGTCGGTGGTGGCGTAGCCGAGTTTGATCAGGGTATGCAGGCAACGTCGCACAGCGGCGCGGGGAATTTCCGTACGATGGCTGATCTGCGCAATGGTCAGGTGCCGCTTGCGCTCCTGGAACGCTTGCACCACCGCCAAGCCACGGGCCAGGGAGGTCATGAAATCCGGGTCACCGGTCAGGGCCTGGATTCGCTTGGCGGGCGAGGCAACGATCGGCGGTGCCACTGAAGCGAAGGAATTGCGCATTTGATCGTTCATATCAGTTGTTTCCCACACGGATCAGCGACTATTACAAGCGGCTCCCGGTCTGACACACAAGCCACCGGCCACCAAGATTGGGCGATTATCGAACCATGGGCCGATAATCGCAATCAGTGGTTGCTTATGGTGAGCCATACTGCTTTCAGCCCATGCAATACGATTGTTATTTTCGGTCACGATTTAAAGAAACACGGATGTACTAATTCGTTCGGCTTAATGGCGCCAGAAAGTCATCGCTGTAACTGGCATCACCGGCACCGTAGTTACCGGTAAAAGTTTGCGAGTAACAAAACAATCACACACGAGGAACTACTTTTAACTCTCAAGAGATAGTGTTCTTCGGATCGACCGCTATAATACACCTCAGTGGCGACCGGTTTTTTACGTGCCGATTCCGCCAACCGGCAGCGCAATATCCATTGCCGCTGTCCGCAGCAAGCGCCTGACGCTCATTTCATATGTTCCGCCAACGCGCTCGCTGAAACAGGAGACTGATGCTACGTCAGCTGTTTTTCTCTGGTGCCGTGGCCGCCTGCAACAAGGACGTATTGATTGCTCCGAGGGAACGATGCCGTGTCAGGCATTGTCCCTTCAATGAGCGTGGTCAATAAATCGATGCAGCGCGTTTCACCAGAATTAATCCCAACTCAATCAGGTAGCACTGTGACGAAAGACGAACTGCGCGCGGAACTTGAGCGCCAGGAACAACGTTACAAGGAAGTTTACGGCGGGGAAGTCACCACCTACGCCGCTCAGCCCGAACCCGAACGCAAACCCTGGCGTAAACGCGCCACCGTTCAGGACCAGGCCTTCTCCCAGGAATTGCAGAAGATGGAAAAGGAACTCAAAGCCGAAGAGCCATGACCGCCTCGGCTTGAATCCTTTCAAGAGCCTGCGTCTGCACCCGTTAAAAGCGGGTTGTATGGATGATGCTTTTCGCGCCCGCTACAAGCGGGCAGCGGTCCCCCTCATCCATTGAATGAGGCAAATGGCTCCTGTCTGGCCCTCTTCTCAGATATTTCACACAAGCGTTCAAGCCTCTCGCCCCGACGGGAGAACCCCCTGTGGCTGCGGCCTTTCCAAGTAAATTCAACGACTTGTAAAACCCTGAAAAAACCCGGGGCTTGGGGGATTGCCACCAATTAATTCGTTGAAGAATGTTACCGATGAGCAGCAAGTGCATCGATTAGCAGTCTTTTCTGGCATAATCGCGCCCCCTTACGACCGGGTCAGAAAACCTTCATGATCGATTTATTCAGCGGACTGGATGCTTGGGTGCTTGTGAGCCTCTTGCTCGCCCTGGCCTTTGTCCTCGCCTTCGAGTTCATCAACGGCTTTCATGACACCGCAAACGCGGTGGCCACTGTTATCTACACCAAAGCCATGCCGCCTCATCTGGCGGTGTTCTTTTCCGGTGTGTTCAACTTCCTCGGCGTGCTGCTGGGCGGTGTGGGCGTGGCGTATGCCATCGTCCATTTGCTGCCGGTAGAACTGCTGATCAATGTGAACACCGGTCACGGACTGGCCATGGTGTTCTCGTTGCTCGCCGCCGCCATCACCTGGAACCTGGGCACCTGGTACTTCGGTATCCCCGCCTCCAGCTCTCATACGCTGATCGGTTCGATCCTCGGTGTCGGCCTGGCCAACGCCCTGATCAACGATATTCCGTTGGCCGATGGCGTGAACTGGCAGAAGGCGATTGATATCGGTGCGTCCCTGGTGTTCTCGCCAATGGCCGGTTTCCTGATCGCAGCCCTGGTGCTGATCGGTCTTAAATGGTGGCGCCCGCTGTCCAAGATGCACAAGACACCGGAACAGCGCCGCAAGATCGACGACAAGAAACACCCGCCGTTCTGGAACCGTCTGGTGCTGGTGATTTCCGCGATGGCTGTCAGCTTCGTGCACGGCTCGAACGATGGCCAGAAAGGTATCGGCCTGATCATGCTGGTGCTGATCGGTATCGTGCCGGCGCAGTTCGTTCTCGACCTGAACAGCACCACCTACCAGATCGAACGAACTCGCGATGCGACCCTGCACCTGAGCCAGTTCTACGAGCGCAACCGCGAATCCCTGGGCGAGTTCCTGGCACTGGGTAAAAGCGTGAAAGGCGATTTGCCGGAGAAATTCCGTTGCAACCCGCAACAGACCGAACCGACCATTTCAGCTTTGCTCAGCACCCTTAAAGGTGTAGCCGACTACCATTCGCTGCCGTCGGAAAGTCGTATCGAAGTACGTCGCTACCTGCTCTGCCTGGACGACACCGCGAAGAAAGTCGCCAAGCTGCCAGGCCTCGCTGCCCGTGAAAAGGCTGATCTGGACAAGCTGCGCAAAGACCTGACCACCACCACCGAATACGCCCCGTTCTGGGTGATTCTGGCGGTCGCACTGGCCCTCGGCCTGGGCACCATGGTCGGCTGGAAACGCGTGGTACTGACCATTGGCGAGAAAATCGGCAAGCAAGGCATGACCTACGCTCAAGGCATGTCGGCGCAGATCACCACCGCGTGCATGATCGGCGCGGCGAACATCTTCAGCCTGCCGGTTTCCACCACCCACGTCCTGTCTTCAGGCGTGGCCGGCACCATGGTCGCGAACAAAAGCGGCCTGCAAGGCGGCACCGTCAGAACCATCCTGCTGGCCTGGGTCCTGACCCTGCCCGCCACCGTGGCCCTGTCGGCCGGCCTGTTCTGGCTGGCGTCCAAGGCACTGGGTAGCTGATACACCGCTACCAAAAAAGGCGCGTTCCGTGAGGTTCGCGCCTTTTTTATTGCCGCAATTTTCGCGTACACCACCGATCCACTGTGGGAGCGGGCTTGCTCGCGAAGGCGGCTTAGCAGCCAACATAGATGTTGAATGTCATGGCCTCTTCGCGAGCAAGCCCGCTCCCACAGTAGTTCTATGTACACCCCGATAGAAATTCGCAGACAAAAAAAAGGGCGACCGAAGTCGCCCAAAATGCCTTGCGTGCTCATTGCTCCAGAAAGACCTACGGTTTGCGCTTATGCGAATCCTTCCAGATAAAAAATCCAAACCCTGCAAAAAACAGAACCATGAGGCCGACTGTCAGCACTCCGGCGATCACCACGTTGTCGAAAAACATGACTAGCCTCCTGCACTTGCCCTGTTGCGATGGGGCTAAGTTAACCAATCGGGCAGGAGAGAAAATTGACCGGGATCAATGCCGCCCTAGACGGGCGTAAAAGGAAGGGAAATAACTGACCTGCATCAACCGATGCAGGGTCTTTCAACGCTTTTTCGGTTTGTTCTTCGGCTTTTTCTTCGCTTTGCCCAACGGCATCGCCTGCTCGAACGCCTGGCGCACTTCGTTCAGGCGCTTTTCATTAAGGTCATGAACCCGCTTGGCGCGTTCGGAGTTGAGGTCGATCAGCTTGTCATCTTGGCTCATGGCGTTCAGTGCATCGCTTGGAAATGAATTCAACTGCCGGTCAAAGGCGACAGGATTACGCCAATAATGCGGTCTGGCGCGGGCGCTGACCAGTGATCCGACACTTCAGATTTCAATATCGACCCACAATCCCTGACGTGGTTGATCCTCCATCAACGGCACCACCGGTACGGTGTTGTCGGCATTGAGCTCATTACCGGGAATCGCCAGGTGTTCTTCAGGATCCTCATCGGCCTCACGGCGGCGGCGCTCCTGCTCTTGTTTGCGACGCTGTTCCTCGCGCAGCTGCAGGCCCGCCTCTTCCGGGTCGCGCTTTTGCAGGTCGATGGTGCTTTCGTTGGAGCTTTCCTGCACCGGCACCACAGGCGGAATATCCGGGCGCTGGCGAATCGGATCCTGCTGTGAAGTGATTGGTACGGCGCTCAAGGGGAGCATCGGTGGCAGCATATTATTAGTCTCCTGTCAGCAGGCTGTCGGCTGCGGGAATGGCGACTTGAGCCATCGGTCGCAAACTTGTGATCCGCTTGGCACCGTAGGAGCTGGCGCAGCCTGCGATCTTTTGATCTTCATCTCCCGAAAAGTTCGCATCCTCAGTCAGCACGCGCATGTAATCCTTTGGCCCTGAAGGCTCATTCCGTTAAGATAGCCCGCTTTTTCAAGGTGGGAGTCAGGCAGCATGGCGCAGCAGTATCAACCGGGGCAACGCTGGATCAGTGACAGCGAAGCCGAGCTGGGTTTGGGCACCGTTCTGGCACAGGACGGCCGCTTGTTGACCGTGCTCTACCCGGCCACTGGCGAGACTCGCCAGTACGCGCTACGGAATGCGCCCCTCACCCGCGTGCGGTTTTCGCCGGGTGACAGCATCACTCACTTCGAAGGCTGGAAACTGACCGTACAAGAAGTCGACGATGTCGATGGCCTGCTGGTCTACCACGGCCTCAACGCGCAGAACGAAGTGGTCACCCTGCCGGAAACCCAACTGTCGAACTTCATTCAGTTCCGTCTGGCCAGCGACCGCTTGTTCGCCGGACAGATCGACCCGCTCGCCTGGTTCTCCCTGCGCTACAACACCCTGGAACACACCAGCCGCCAGTTGCAGTCCGCGCTTTGGGGCTTGGGTGGCGTGCGCGCGCAACCGATCGCGCACCAGTTGCATATCGCCCGTGAAGTCGCCGACCGTATTGCGCCGCGCGTTCTGCTGGCAGACGAAGTGGGCCTGGGCAAGACCATCGAAGCCGGTCTGGTGATCCATCGCCAACTGCTCTCGGGCCGCGCCAATCGCGTGTTGATCCTGGTGCCGGAAAACCTCCAGCACCAATGGCTGGTCGAGATGCGCCGCCGCTTCAACCTGCAAGTCGCGCTGTTCGACGAAGAACGCTTCATCGAAAGCGATGCCGCCAACCCGTTCGAAGACACCCAGCTTGCATTGGTTGCGCTCGAATGGCTGGTGGACGACGAGAAGGCCCAGGACGCGTTGTTCGCCGCTGGCTGGGATTTGCTGGTGGTCGATGAAGCGCACCACCTGGTGTGGCACGAAGACCAGGTCAGCCCTCAGTACGCACTGGTGGAGCAACTGGCCGAAGTCATTCCCGGCGTCTTGCTGCTGACCGCGACCCCGGAACAACTGGGTCAGGACAGCCACTTCGCCCGTCTGCGCCTGCTCGACCCGAACCGTTTCCATGACCTGCACGCCTTCCGCGCCGAGAGCGAAAACTATCGCCCGGTGGCCGAAGCCGTTCAGGAGCTGCTGGATAAAGGGCGCCTGTCGCCTGAAGCGCACAAAACCATCCACGGTTTCCTCGGCAACGAAGGCGAAGCCCTGCTGACCGCCGTCAACGATGGCGACACCGAAGCTAGCGCCCGTCTGGTCCGCGAATTGCTGGACCGCCACGGCACCGGCCGCGTGCTGTTCCGTAATACCCGCGCCGCCGTGCAGGGTTTCCCGGAGCGCAAACTGCACCCGTACCCGCTGCCGTGCCCGGCCGAATACCTCGAACTGCCATTGGGCGATCACGCCGAGCTGTATCCGGAAGTCAGCTTCCAGGCCCAGCCGGACGCCAACGAAGAAGAGCGCTGGTGGAAATTCGACCCGCGTGTCGAGTGGCTGATCGACACCCTGAAAATGCTCAAGCGCACCAAAGTGCTGGTGATCTGCGCCCACGCCGAAACCGCCATGGACCTGGAAGACGCCTTGCGCGTACGTTCCGGTATTCCGGCCACGGTCTTCCACGAAGGCATGAACATCCTCGAGCGTGACCGCGCCGCCGCCTACTTCGCCGACGAAGAATTCGGCGCTCAAGTGCTGATCTGCTCGGAAATCGGCAGTGAAGGTCGCAACTTCCAGTTCTCGCACCACTTGGTGCTGTTCGACCTGCCGTCGCACCCGGACCTGCTGGAGCAGCGTATCGGTCGTCTCGACCGGATCGGTCAGAAGCACATCATCGAACTGCACGTGCCGTACCTGGAAACCAGCCCGCAAGAACGGCTGTACCAGTGGTACCACGAAGCGCTGAACGCATTTCTCAACACCTGCCCGACCGGCAACGCCTTGCAGCATCAGTTCGGCCCGCGCCTGCTGCCGCTGCTGGAAACCGCCGATGACGGCGAGTGGCAAGCGCTGATCGACGAAGCACGCGCCGAACGTGAGCGTCTGGAAGCCGAACTGCACACCGGTCGTGACCGCTTGCTGGAACTCAACTCCGGTGGCGCTGGCGAAGGTGATGCACTGGTCGAGGACATCCTCGAGCAGGACGATCAGTTCGCCCTGCCGATCTACATGGAAACCCTGTTCGACGCCTTCGGCATCGACAGCGAAGACCATTCGGAAAATGCGCTGATCCTCAAGCCAAGCGAAAAAATGCTCGACGCCAGCTTCCCGCTGGGCGACGACGAAGGCGTGACCATCACCTACGACCGCAACCAGGCACTGTCTCGCGAAGACATGCAGTTCATCACTTGGGAACACCCGATGGTTCAGGGCGGCATGGACTTGGTCCTGTCCGGCTCGATGGGCAACACCGCCGTGGCGCTGATCAAGAACAAGGCGCTGAAACCAGGCACCGTGTTGCTGGAACTGCTCTATGTCAGCGAAGTGGTTGCCCCGCGCTCGCTGCAACTGGGCCGCTACCTGCCGCCGGCCGCCCTGCGCTGCCTGCTCGACGCCAACGGCAACGACCTGTCGACCCGAGTGTCTTTCGAAACCCTGAATGATCAACTGGAAAGCGTGCCCCGCGCCAGCGCCAACAAGTTCATCCAGGCCCAGCGCGACCAGCTGACGCCACGGATCAACGCCGGCGAAGAGAAAATCACCCCGCGTCACGCCGAGCGCGTGGCCGAGGCGCAACGTCGCCTGGCCGCCGATACCGACGAAGAACTGGCACGCCTGACCGCGTTGCAAGCGGTCAACCCGACCGTGCGCGACAGCGAACTGGTAGCCCTGCGCAAGCAACGTGAGCAAGGCCTGGCCATGCTCGACAAAGCCGCGCTGCGACTGGAAGCGATTCGGGTGTTGGTGGCAGGTTAAACCCTGCCCTGTCCCGCAAAAACAAAAGGCCCGCAGTGATGCGGGCCTTTTTTTGTCTGCTTGATTGTTGTGGTGTCGCTGATGGCCCCTTCGCGAGCAAGCCCGCTCCCACATTCGACCGTATTTCTCCTGAAAGGACTCGGTCAAATGTGGGAGCGGGCTTGCTCGCGAAGGCGATCATGCAGTCGCCGCAGAACCCACAGGCTCAACCACCGCCACTAACCCTTCTTTCATCCGCTTGGCGTCGCGCACAAAACACCGCGAGGCCAAAAACAGAAACACCATGGTAAAGAACAGCGCCACCGGAATCAGATACATCGCGTCATGCAAACCGACAGCCTTGAACGCTTCAGTCATCTGCTCAGCGCCAGCCGATAGCATGGCCGTGTGCGCGAAGTGATCCGACAAACCGCCCACCACCACCGGCCCCAATCCGCCACCCAGCAGATATAACCCGGCAAAGAACAGCGCCATCGCCGTAGCCCGCAGGCGCGGTTCGACCACGTCCTGAATCGCCGTGTACACGCAGGTATAGAAGGTGTAGGCGAACAACCAACCCAGGCTGAACACCGCGACAAACACCCCGATCTCGATCCGTCCGGCATGCAGCGCCCAAGCCGTGCATACCGTCGAAATGATCAGGCTGAACGCCGCGAACAGCAGCCGCCCATTGGCCACGCGCTGGTGAATCTTGTCGGCAATCCAGCCGCCGAGCGTCAGGCCGAACAACCCGGTCACCCCGACGATCACCCCGGTCGCCACTGCCGCGTCCTGCAACGGCATCAGGAAATAACGCTGCAGCATCGGCACCAGAAACGAGTTGCAGGCATAGGTCGCGAAGTTGAAGCACAGCCCCGCCATTACCAGCCACAGGAAAGTCGGCACCGCCAGCACTCGACGGATCGGCCGGTCCACGCGTTCCTGAGACACTTGCACGCTTTCCGCCGCGCCGCGTTTCGGCTCTTTAATGAAGAACATGAAGACCGCCAGGATCAGCCCCGGCACCGCCGCGATAAAGAACGGCGCGCGCCAGCTGTCGAACGCCTTGACCATCCAGCCGATGGTGAAGAACGCCAGCAGCAACCCCAACGGCAAACCAAGCATGAAAATGCCCATGGCCCGCGCCCGACGATGAGCCGGAAACAAATCGCCGATCAGTGAATTGGCGGCCGGCGCGTAACTGGCTTCACCAATGCCGATGCCCATGCGCACGATCAGGAAACTCCAGAAACTGCCCACCAGCCCGTTGACCGCAGTCAGCCCGCTCCATGCCGCCAGGCCCCAACCCATCAACTTACTGCGCGAACCGGTATCGGCCAATCGCCCCAGGGGCAGGCCGGCAATGGCGTAAACGATGGTGAATGCAGTCCCGATGATCCCCAATTGAAAGTCACTGAGGTGCCATTCCATGCGGATCGGCTCGATGATGATCGCCGGGATGGTGCGGTCGAAGAAGTTGAACAGGTTGGCCAGGAACAGCAGGAACAGAATGCGCCAGGCATTCGCCGCTTGGGTCGAGTTCTGCATGGGTCCGTCTCTTTATTGTTATTGGGGCTTCACTGCCAACGCATTCGAGCCCGGAACCGTCAATCTAGTCAGGCTCATCAGCGCTGTCTGTAATTATTCGTAATGCTGATACCCATCCATCGCAGCCAAATGCGGCCCATGCAACAATTCATTTCCAATTGTTCTAAATGCCATTCCAAAAACATTGGCATTAATGTGCCACCACCTCTTGCGCTGCGTGCAAGGCCTCTATACTGCAAGCATTCGCCAGCGCGCATGGCGCAGGCCAGGATGATTCAGAGATGGGGCATGCTATGGAGTGGCTTGGTTTGCATTTCATGACCGGGCTACCGGAGAGCGGGCAGGTCATACTCGATTGCACCCATAACCCTTTTCTGGTGTTGCTGGCCTATCTGGTCGCCTGCACAGCCGGCTTCGCCACGCTGGACATGACCGAACGGGTCGGGCATGTGGAGAAATCCGCCTCTCAACGGCTTTGGCGCTGGGTCGGTGCCGGGTGTCTGGCGGGCGGTATCTGGGCCATGCATTTCATCAGCATGCTGGCGTTCCAGGCGCCGATCGAAATCCAGTACCACCTGCCCACTACCCTGCTCTCGCTGTTATTCGCCCTGACCGCCTCATGGTTGGCCATGTACACACTCAGCCATCCTCAGCTGAATTTCTGGCAATACCTGCGGGCCGCGGTATGGATCGGCCTGGGCATCGCAACCATGCATTACGTGGGCATGGCCGCCCTGCGATCGAATGCGATGGCCTACTACCAACCCGTTCTGTTCGTGCTTTCCATTGTGATCGCCATCGGTGCCAGCCTGGCCGCCCTGTTGATTTCCAGTCACCTGCGCGACGGCGCCGGCGTGCTTCATCAATTGCTCAAATGCACCGCCAGCCTGGTGCTCGGGGCCGGCATCGTCAGCATGCATTTCACCGGCATGGCGGCGTTCAACCTGGTGCTGCCCGCTGGCAGCCTTCAACCGCTGCCCAGCGACAACAATCACCTGCAACTGGGGCTGACGGTGGCAGTGATGACGCTGCTGATCATCGGCAGCAGCATCAGCGCTGCACTGGCGGACAAGAAGCTGCAACACAAGGAGCATGACCTGCAGCGGGTCAACGCCCTGCTCAGTCAACTGGATCAGGCACGTATGTCGCTGCAACAGGTGGCGCATTATGACCCCTTGACCAACCTGATCAACCGCCGGGGCTTCAACCAGATCTTCGCCGAGAAACTCATCGAGAAAACCAACGAAGGCGGCATGCTGGCGGTGATGTTCCTGGACATCGACCACTTCAAGCGGATCAATGACAGCCTCGGCCATGACGCCGGCGACGAATTGCTCAAAGTCCTGGCCAGCCACATCAAAGCCGCGGTGCGCAGCCATGAAGACGTGGTGGCGCGCTTTGGAGGCGACGAATTCTGCATCCTCATCACCCTGTACGACCGTGAAGAAGCGCGGCAAATGGCTCAACGCATCATGCTGAAAATGAAGGAGCCCATCGAGTTGTCCGGACGGCGCATGGTCATGACCACCAGCATCGGCATCAGCCTGTTTCCAGAAGACGGCAAGACCTGTGAAGAACTGCTGAAAAACGCCGACCTGGCGCTGTACCAGTCCAAGGATTGCGGTCGTAACGCTCTGCATTTTTTCAGTTCAAACCTGAAAACCCGCGCCACTCTGGAGTTACAACTCGAAGAGGAACTGCGTCATGCCCTGCGCGAAAACATCGGGCTGATGCTGTATTACCAACCGATCTATGACTTGAGAATCGGCCAGGTCACCAAACTTGAAGCGCTGATTCGCTGGCAACATCCGGTTCACGGATTGCTCACGCCGGATCGGTTCATCGCCATTGCCGAAGCCAATGGCCTGATCGCCGAACTGGACAACTGGGTGCTGCGCAAGGCCTGCGAGGACTTGGGCGAGCTGTCCCGACACGATTGCGAAGAACTCAAAATCGCGGTGAATTGCTCGCCCCTGAACCTGGCGCGAGAAGAACTGGCCAATGAAATCGAACACGCCCTGCACGCCTTCGGGGTGGCACCACATCGACTGGAACTGGAAGTCACCGAGAATGCGCTGATGGGCAATATCACCAATACCCTGGTGTTGCTGCGGCAGATTCGCGCCCTCGGGGTCTCGTTGTCGATCGATGACTTTGGCACCGGTTATTCATCCCTGGCCTACCTCAGGCGCCTGCCATTAAACACGTTGAAGATCGACCGCTCGTTCATTCAGGACATCCCCAAGGCCACCCAGGACATGGAAATCGTCCAGGCCATTATCGTCATGGCCCATACCCTGCATTTGCAGGTCGTTACCGAAGGCGTCGAAACTTTCGAGCAGTACGATTTTCTCGAACGCCATGGCTGCGATTTCGTTCAGGGCTACCTGCTCAGCCGCCCGGTGCCGCTGGCCGAGTTGCGTCCGGTGCTGGCCGAAATCAATCAGCGCAAGCACATGCACAACGTCAATCCTTTGAGTCTGGCTCGCGGTATAGCTGCACTAGCGTCGACGGATCCTTTTCCAGGAACCCCTGCCCCCCATGGAGGCGCATCAGTTGTGCGGCCAATCCGCTGATCGGTGTGGCCGAGCCTTGTTCACGGGAGAATTTTACGGCGCTGTCGAGGTCCTTGAGCAGCGTTCGCACGTGCCATTTCACCGGCTCGAAACGGCTTTCGGCCATTTGCGGCGCGAGAATCTGCAACGGTTTTGAATCGGCGAAACCACCGGCCAGCGCTTCGGCGATCAGGCGTGCGTCGACCCCGGAACGCTCGGCCAGGGCCACCACTTCGGCAATGACCAAGGCATTGCAGGCCACGATCATCTGATTACAGGCCTTGGTCACCTGCCCCGCACCGACGGCGCCCATGTGGGTCACACGCTGGCCAAGGGTCAACAACACCGGCCGCACGCGCGCAAGGTCTGCCGCTTCGCCACCGACCATGATCGCCAGGCTGCCCGCCTCGGCGCCGACCACCCCGCCGGACACTGGCGCATCGAGCCAACTCATGCCGGTTTTACTCGCCAATGCGCTTGCCATTTCTCGCGTCGCGTTGGGTTCCAGGCTGGAAAAATCCACCAGCAACTGTCCGCTTTTCGCACGCTCGGCAACGCCCGCCGGGCCAAACACCACCTCACGTACAACAGCAGTGTCGGCCAGACACAGCATCACCACATCAGCGTGTTGACACAGTTCGGCCGGTGTCGCCACTTGCCGCGCGCCGGCCTCGACCAGCGCTGCGCACTTGGCCGGGTTGCGGTTGCACACCGTCAGCGGATAACCCGCCGCCAACAGGCGTTGGCACATCGGCAAGCCCATCAGACCGATTCCGGCAAACCCCAGCGCAGGTAACGTTGCCATCATTTAGCCTCTTTTTGATTAAAGATCGTCGAATATTGGCCGATTCATCATGAATAAGGAAAGGATTCCCCCCGAGCGATGTTCAGGCCCAGGCCCTGACTCTTGGGCCACATTCGCGCTGCAAAAAAAGACGCGAGATCCCATTCCGTGATGACTCGATGACACTTGTCGCCGAGCCGACCAGTCCAGGTATATGGCGCACAATGACTTCTAAAAATAATCCGGCCACCGCGGTATCCGACCTGACCTTGAGCCCCGCGGCGAACAGCCCCTCATCGTCGAAGCCATTGACCCCGTCGCGTCCGCTGGCGACTCAGCAATACCTGTACTTCACCGAAACCAATACCGACCGTATCCTCGACAACCTCGACGGCCTGCGCGACCTGGTGTTCCCGCGCCCGCCGCACCTGGAAGGTGACAACGAACAGCACAGCGATCAGGAATTCCCGTCGGTGTGCCTGATCGGCCTGGGCCGCTGTGGTTCGAACATCGCGCTGGACGTGGCGGAGCTGGTGTACAACGCCCGCAAGTTCTACCTCAACGAATTCAACAACGAAGACCGCCTGTCGCCAGACAAACGCTACGCCGAAAAGGGCTACAGCCCGGCGCAGTGGATTCGCAATAACCTGCGCCTGGGGACGAACAAGGCCAGCAAACCGGTGTTTCTGGTCGAGCCGCTGGTGATGCTCGGCGACCTGGACAAGGACATCGCCGGTCGAATCCGTTTCTCGCGCAAGGGCGAAAAAAGCGGCTTTTTGCGCGACTACAGCAAAATGAAAATCATGGACTTGTCGGAAGTCCACGCCGGTGGCGCCGGTAACGCGCCGATCCTCGGCCAATACCTGGCCAAGATCATCCTGAACAAGGACACCCAGCGGTTTTCCAGCCCTGACTGGAAGATGATTCACTCGTACCTGATCGACAGCTGCGGGATCAAGGCCAACCAGTCGCGCCTGTATTTCTCGATCTTCAGCGCCGGCGGCGGTACCGGTTCGGGCATGGCCTCTGAGTTCGGCCTGGCCCAGCAGCACTCATACATGAACAAGACGTTCGACACCAAGCCTGTGGACGAGCACGACAGCAAGAGCGGTCATTCCTTCGTCTTCGAGCCGATCTTCACCAGCGGTATTTGCGTACTGCCGAACATTTCCGATCACCGCAGCGAAATGTCCGAGGCGCTGCACATCAACGCCGGTCGCCTGCTGTGCAAATACCTGTCGGAAGAGTGGGACTTCTCCTACAACTTCGCCAACGAAGACAGCAGTGAAGCCAGCGTCATGGGTCGTATCCGCCCATGGAACGCGATGATGCTGATTTCCAACGACATCATGCGTTATGCCGAAGAAAGCGATGACGGCAACATCCAGAACATTGATGTCAATGCCATGGAAAAGCACGCCAACCAGTACATCTCACAGCAGATCTTCAACATTCTGACAGCCCAGGCGGTCACTACCGACTACGACCAGAACTATTTCCGTCGTGCCGGCATCGACATCGGCGAAACCATTCGCCTGGACGCCAACGACCTGTTCATGAGCCTGGCCGGCCCGGTGGCAATTGCCTACGCCGAGTCCGTGGTGCCGGAAACTCCGCCGCCGAGCAGCGACAAGTTCAAAGTGTTCGAGAAAGAGCCGCAGCGCCTGAACATCGACGACCTGTTCTTCCGCTCCATCGACCTGCCGCACTTCAACAAGGTCACCCAGGCAATCGAAGGCATCAGCCTGCTGCCGATCGAGTCCAAGCGCTATCGCGCTTCGCTTGAGCAGTACAAGAATTCGGGCTATGACGCGGCCGCGTTGCACGACCTGCACTTCTTCAAGAATTGCTCGTCGGTGGTGTCGATTGTTTCGCTGCCCAAAGACTACAAGCTGTCCTACATGGACCTGAACCGGTTGAAGACCCACCTCAACAGCCTGTTCCCCAACACCACGCTCAAGCGTTATGCGCTGGTGATCGGCGCCTCGGCCAACCTGTCGCTGACCACTTTGATCGCCAAGAGCCCTTGCCTGTCGGACGACTTCCTGACGCTGATCGTGGCCTTCATCAAGCGCTGCTTCGCGAAAAACCCGTACCGCTTCGACGAGACGCTGGATAACTCGATCCTGGACTTCATCATCAATGAAGACTTCGACGAAGACCGCATCGACGAGCTGCTCAACGAATTCGAAAACCCGGCGAAAATCCTCGATACCAACTGGTACGCGATCAAACCGATGTACGAGAAGAAGTACCGCGAGCTGATCAACGACAAGGACAAGTTTGTCTCGATCAATGACATTCGTTTGTCCCGGGATTGCGTGAAGAAGGCGATCAAGTATCTGCGCGAGATTTACCGTCACCGGATTGGCAAGACCAAGGTTATTTCCTTGAATAACCATACGGGCAAGACGGCTTAAACCGCGGCGACCCCATTCGCGAGCAAGCCCGCTCCCACATTTGATCGCATTCCTTCTGGAGGAACCCGGTTAAATGTGGGAGCGGGCTTGCTCGCGAAAGCGGTCTGATACTCACCGCATCAGCCACCGATTTACCAACATCCAGAAACAATTAAGCAGCCAATCGGCTGCTCAATAAACTGTTCCCGTTACGTTTACGTCACCCTCGCCAAGACCCTTCTGTGGCCTTTCTCTACGGCAACATGCCATCACGCTACTCGGCTACACACTTTTCACCGGCAAAGATGCGCACCAATTAAGTGCATAGACTCAGCTCGTCGCCCTTTCCTGGATCAGAATCCACGGCGAAACCACCACGGCCCAAAGCTCCGGATCGCGCTCGAAAAGATCCAGCGCCCGCGTTTCAGACAGCTTGGCGACCTTGTCGGCGGCCAGCCAGGCAGCGACTTTCTCGCCTTCATCGGTTGCCACTGCTTCTGCTGCAGCGATCAAATCCAGGCCTGGATCGACCCACAATAGGGCACCCTTGGCGAAGAACGGCTCCAACTCTTTCCAGGTAATAGATGCGGTCTCACCAAGCAGCTTGGCATAGAGGGTGCTAGGTTCTTGAGTCATGGGCTTCTGTCCGCAAAGAAAATCGACGTGAATGATAACGTCGGTATTGCGCCAGAAAAACCCGGATGCAATTGCATTACCGATTGAAAAAAGCAGGAAAGCCAGGGAATGCTGCTGAACTCAAGTATTAGCCAGCTAACATCCCGCCGTGATTCTGTCTTTTTCTTTCAATAAAGCGACACCCTCAGGTTTTGCCCCCTGGCGCCAGCTTCCCAGGCTAACAATCGGCGCTCTACACTGTACCGGTACAGTTGCCGGGGGCATTTTCCGGAGGATATCAACGATATCTGACCCGGTTCTGCTGCTACGGCGCCAGGACTATAAAAACTACAACAGTAAGAGTGGAGCACTATGACTAAGGCTACTAAGCAGATTTCAAAACTGTTTGCCGCTATGGTTCTGGCCGGGGTTGCCAGCCATTCGTTCGCCGCTGACACCATCAAGATCGGCATCGCCGGCCCTAAAACCGGCCCTGTAGCCCAATACGGCGACATGCAGTTCAGTGGCTCCAAAATGGCCATCGAACAAATCAACGCCAAGGGTGGCGTCGACGGCAAGAAACTCGAAGCCGTTGAATACGACGATGCCTGCGATCCAAAACAAGCGGTTGCTGTCGCGAACAAAGTCGTCAACGACGGCGTCAAGTTCGTGGTTGGTCACCTGTGCTCCAGCTCCACTCAACCGGCGTCCGACATCTACGAAGACGAAGGCGTGATCATGATCACTCCGGCTGCCACCAGCCCGGACATCACCACTCGCGGCTATAAAATGATCTTCCGCACCATCGGTCTGGACAGCGCCCAGGGCCCTGCCGCCGGTAACTACATCGCCGATCACGTCAAACCGAAAATCGTTGCTGTTCTGCACGACAAACAGCAATACGGTGAAGGCATCGCCAGCGCCGTGAAGAAAACCCTGGAAGCCAAAGGCGTCAAGGTTGCCGTGTTCGAAGGCATCAACGCTGGCGACAAAGACTTCTCTTCGATGGTCTCCAAGCTCAAGCAAGCCAACGTCGACTTCGTCTACTACGGCGGCTACCACCCGGAACTGGGTCTGCTTCTGCGTCAATCCCAGGAAAAAGGCCTGAAAGCCAAGTTCATGGGTCCGGAAGGCGTGGGTAACGACTCCATTTCGCAGATCGCCAAGGAAGCTTCCGAAGGCCTGCTGGTGACCCTGCCGAAATCCTTCGACCAGGATCCGGCCAACATCGCCCTGGCTGACGCGTTCAAAGCCAAGAAAGAAGACCCGAGCGGTCCGTTCGTGTTCCCGGCCTACTCGGCTGTGCAAGTCATCGCCGAAGGCATCAAGGCCGCCAAGAGCGAAGACACCACCAAAGTGGCTGAAGCTATCCACAAGGGCACGTTCAAAACCCCGACCGGCGACCTGTCTTTCGACGACAAGGGCGATCTGAAGGACTTCAAATTCGTGGTTTACCAGTGGCACTTCGGCAAACCTAAAACTGAAGTTTCGCCTCAGTAAGGCCTTGGCCTGACTGACTGCCAATAAAGCCCACGGCGTGCCGTGGGCTTTGTTTTACGAACGTAATTGGGCCGCGCTGGCGTGATCCGCCAGTCTCCCCACCTGAAAATCTCAAAACCGTCATCAGCGGTTCGCTGGCAAACCTCGAATTCGAAGTGGATGCAGATCCACGGGGCTCGAGCGGGAAAATGACTCCACCAGTGAAATGCGTATCAGGTTTTTAGGAGCGCTGTAATGCCTGACATCTATCACTTTTTCCAACAGCTGGTTAACGGTCTGACCGTTGGCAGCACGTATGCCCTGATCGCCATCGGCTATACGATGGTTTACGGCATCATTGGAATGATCAACTTCGCCCACGGCGAGGTGTACATGATCGGCTCTTACGTGGCGTTCATCGCCATCGCCGGGCTGGCCATGATGGGGCTCGACAGTGTCCCGCTCTTGATGACCGCGGCTTTCATCGCGACCATCGTCGTTACCAGTGCCTACGGTTACAGCATCGAACGGATCGCCTATCGCCCCCTGCGCGGCAGCAACCGTCTGATCCCGCTGATCTCCGCCATCGGCATGTCGATCTTCCTGCAGAACACGGTTCTGCTGGCGCAAGACTCCAAGGACAAATCCATCTCCAACCTGATCCCTGGCAACTTCGCCATCGGGCCAGGTGGCGCACATGAAGTGCTGATTTCCTACATGCAAATCGTGGTGTTCGTGGTGACCCTGGTCGCCATGCTCGGCCTGACGCTGTTCATCTCCCGTTCTCGCCTGGGTCGCGCCTGCCGCGCCTGTGCCGAAGACATCAAGATGGCCAACCTCTTGGGTATCAACACCAACAACATCATCGCCCTGACCTTCGTCATCGGTGCGGCACTGGCGGCCATCGCGGCTGTGCTGCTGAGCATGCAATACGGCGTGATCAACCCGAACGCCGGTTTCCTGGTCGGCCTCAAGGCCTTCACCGCCGCAGTATTGGGCGGTATCGGCAGCATCCCCGGCGCAATGCTCGGCGGGCTGGTGCTTGGGGTGGCGGAAGCCTTTGGTGCCGATATTTTCGGCGACCAGTACAAGGACGTCGTGGCGTTCGGTCTATTGGTTCTGGTGTTGTTGTTCCGGCCAACCGGCCTGTTGGGCCGTCCGGAGGTTGAGAAAGTATGACTAGGAATCTTAAACAGGCGTTGTTCAGCGCCTTGCTGGTGTGGGCTGTTGCCTACCCGGTACTCGGTCTGAAACTGACCATTGTCGGCATCAACCTCGAAGTCCATGGCACCAGCACTGCAACGCTGATCACCATTGCCGTGTGCTCGGTGCTGATGTTCTTGCGGGTGCTGTTCGACCAGCAGATCAGCTCGGCCTGGAAAGCCTCGCCCAACCTGCCGGTGATGCCGGCCAAGGCCAGTCACTTCCTGACCCTGCCGACGACTCAACGCTGGATCATCATCGCGTTAGTCGTGGGTGCACTGGTCTGGCCGTTCTTCGGCTCCCGCGGGGCGGTGGACATCGCCACCCTGGTGCTGATCTACGTGATGCTCGGCCTGGGCCTGAACATCGTGGTCGGCCTGGCTGGTCTGCTCGACCTCGGTTATGTCGGCTTCTACGCCGTGGGCGCCTACAGCTACGCGCTGCTGTCGCACTACTATGGCCTGAGCTTCTGGATCTGCCTGCCGATTGCCGGGATGATGGCGGCCACGTTTGGCTTCCTGCTCGGTTTCCCGGTGCTGCGTTTGCGCGGTGACTACCTGGCAATCGTGACCTTGGGTTTCGGTGAAATCATCCGTCTGTTCCTGCGTAACCTGACCGACCTCACCGGCGGCCCGAACGGCATCAGCAACATTCCCAAGCCAACGCTTTTCGGGCTGACCTTCGATAGAACTGCCGCAGATGGACTGCAGACCTTCCACGAGTACTTCGGCCTGACCTACAACCCGGTAAACAAGGTGATCTTCCTTTACCTGATCGCGGTGTTGTTGTCGCTGTTCGCCCTGTTCGTCATCAACCGTCTGCTGCGCATGCCCCTGGGCCGTGCCTGGGAAGCGCTGCGTGAAGACGAAATCGCCTGCCGTGCGCTGGGGCTCAATCCTACGGTCATCAAGCTGTCGGCCTTCACCCTCGGTGCTGCGTTCGCCGGTTTCGCCGGTAGCTTCTTCGCCGCGCGCCAAGGCCTGGTGACACCGGAGTCCTTCACCTTCATCGAGTCGGCGACCATCCTCGCCATAGTGGTGCTGGGCGGCATGGGCTCGCAACTGGGCGTCGTACTCGCCGCCACGGTGATGATCCTGTTGCCGGAAATGATGCGTGAGTTCAGTGAATACCGCATGTTGATGTTCGGCGCCTTGATGGTGCTGATGATGATCTGGCGTCCTCAAGGTCTGCTGCCGATGCAACGCCCCGAACTTAAATTAAGAGCGGAGCCGCGCAAATGAGCCGTGAGATCCTTAAAGTAGACAACTTGAGCATGCGCTTCGGCGGCTTGCTGGCGGTCAACGGCGTAGCCCTGAGCGTGAAAGAAAAACAGGTGGTGGCATTGATCGGCCCCAACGGCGCCGGCAAGACCACCGTGTTCAACTGCCTGACCGGTTTCTACAAACCGAGCGGCGGCAGCATCCTGCTCGACGGCGAGCCAATCGAAGGCCTGCCCGGCCACAAGATCGCCCTCAAAGGTGTGGTGCGGACCTTCCAGAACGTACGGCTGTTCAAGGACATGACCGCGGTCGAGAACCTCTTGATCGCCCAACACCGTCACCTGAACACCAACTTCCTGGCCGGTCTGTTCAAGACACCGGGCTTTCGCAAAAGCGAACGTGAAGCCATGGAGTTCGCCGAGTACTGGCTGGACAAGGTCAACCTCAAGGCGTTCGCCAACCGTCCGGCCGGCACCCTGGCCTACGGTCAGCAACGTCGTCTGGAAATCGCTCGCTGCATGATGACCCGTCCGCGGATCCTCATGCTCGACGAACCGGCCGCCGGCCTGAACCCGAAGGAAACCGAAGACCTCAAAGCGCTGATCAGCATGTTGCGTGAAGAGCACAACGTCACCGTGCTGTTGATCGAACACGACATGAAACTGGTCATGAGCATTTCCGACCACATCGTCGTGATCAACCAGGGCACGCCCCTGGCCGATGGCACGCCGGAACAGATCCGCGACAATCCTGAAGTGATCAAAGCCTACCTGGGGGAAGCGTAAATGCTGCAGTTCGAAAACGTTTCCACCTTCTACGGCAAGATCCAGGCGCTGCACAGCGTCAACGTCGAAGTCCGCCAGGGCGAGATCGTGACCCTGATCGGCGCCAACGGTGCCGGCAAGTCGACCCTGCTGATGACCCTCTGCGGTTCGCCGCAAGCCCACAGCGGCAGCATCCGCTACATGGGCGAAGAGCTCGTCGGCCAGGACTCGTCGCACATCATGCGTAAAAGCATCGCCGTGGTCCCGGAAGGTCGTCGGGTGTTTGCCCGTCTGACCGTGGAAGAGAACCTCGCCATGGGCGGATTCTTCACCGACAAGGGCGATTATCAGGAACAGATGGACAAGGTCCTCGGACTTTTCCCACGCCTGAAAGAACGTTTCGCCCAACGCGGCGGCACCATGTCTGGCGGCGAACAGCAAATGCTCGCCATCGGCCGTGCGCTGATGAGCAAGCCCAAGCTGTTGCTGCTCGACGAGCCATCGCTGGGCCTGGCACCGATCATCATCCAGCAGATCTTCGACATCATCGAACAACTGCGCAAGGACGGTGTAACGGTGTTTTTGGTGGAGCAGAACGCCAACCAGGCACTGAAAATCGCTGACCGTGCCTACGTGCTGGAAAACGGCCGGGTGGTGATGACAGGGACAGGTGAAGCGCTGTTGACCGACCCGAAAGTGCGCGAAGCGTATCTTGGTGGTTGAGCCTTGGCGGTAAACAAAAAAACGGCCTTCGCGGCCGTTTTTTTATGCCTGACACAAACCTCACAACAATGAAGATCTCCGTAGGAGCTGCCGAAGGCTGCGATCTTTTGATCCTGATCTTCAGTGTTTCAGAAAAGATCAAAGTCAAAAGATCGCAGCCTTCGGCAGCTCCTACGGGGGTCTGCGTGTTTTTTTGAGTTTTTTTCGTTGGGGCTGTAACGCATCGCCCTGTCGTTTCTCTAGAGCAGTAAGCAAGCACAAATGCTTGCCAATCCAAGCTCAATTTCGGAGAAACATCATGACTGCTACCACCCGCACCCTGTCCGCCACCGCCCTGGTTCTGGCCCTCGGTTCTGCCTTGAGCATTGCCGCTGTCTCCACTGCCCATGCCGCTGACGACAACATGGAAAAATGCTTCGGCGTGGCCATGAAAGGCAAGAACGATTGCGCCGCAGGCGCTGGCACCACTTGCGCCGGCACTGCAAAAACCGATTACCAGGCCAATGCCTGGAAACTCGTCCCTAAGGGCACCTGCACCACCACGATGAGCCAAACCTCGCCAACCGGTTTTGGCCAACTGGAAGCCTACAAAGCCAAGTCGTAATCAGCACCCAGCCTGAGTGTCGACCATGAACTATTTATCTTCCGGGCTCCCGCCCCGCTCCGGGCTGGGGCTCAAGACCGAGCACTTTCGTGAAGTGCTCGGTGCACAACCGGACATCGGTTTCTTCGAAGTCCACGCCGAAAACTACATGGTGGCCGGCGGCCCGTTTCATCATTTTCTGGGGTTGATTCGCGAGCATTATCCGCTGTCGCTACACGGCGTTGGCCTGTCCATTGGTGCCGAAGGTCCGCTGGATGGCCAGCACCTGCAAAGGCTTGCCGCGCTGATCGAACGCTATCAACCCCAATCCTTTTCCGAACACCTGGCCTGGTCCAGCCATGGTCCGGTGTTTCTCAATGACCTGCTGCCCCTGGCCTACGATGCGCCGACGCTGAACCGCGTCTGCGAGCACATCGATCAGGTGCAAAGCACCCTCAAACGCCCGATGCTGCTGGAGAATCCGGCGACGTATCTGGCGTTCCAGCGCTCGACAATCGATGAAGCCGACTTCATCAGCGAAGTCATTCGCCGCACTGGCTGCGGCCTGCTACTGGACGTCAACAACGTCTACGTCTCCTGCATCAATCACCAAAGGGATCCGCTGGCCTACATCGACGCGCTGCCGCTGCAGGCGGTGGGAGAGATTCATCTGGCCGGGTTTGCTGAAGACACCGACAGCCTCGGCGATCGTCTGCTCATCGACGATCACGGTGCGCCCATCGATAACGCGGTGTGGACGCTGTACAAGCGAGTACTGGAACGAATCGGCCCGATCGCCACGTTGATCGAGCGCGACAACCAGTTACCGGCCTTCAGCGTGCTGCATGCCGAAGCCCGTCAGGCCGATGAGTTGCTGCATTGCGCGGGGGGCCGGCCATGAGCACTCAAGCCGCTTTTGCCGCCGCCCTGCTCGATCCGCAACGACCCTGCCCCGAGGGTTTGTTCAGCGCCAATGGCGCCGATCCCGCCAGCCGTTTCGCGGTGTATCGCAACAATGTGCAGAGCTCGCTGATCAACGCCCTGGCCGACAGTTACCCCGTGGTTTCGCAGTTGGTGGGCGATGAGTTCTTCCGCGCGATGGCGGGGCTGTATGTACAGCGTTGCCCACCTCAAGGCCCACTCATCAACGATTACGGCAAGGACTTCGCCGAGTTCATTGACCGCTTTGAACCGGCAGCCAGCGTGCCTTATCTGGCCGACATGGCGCGGCTGGAGCGGTTGCGCGTTCAGGCCTATCACGCCGCCGACGCCCAGCCGTTGCGCCATGAACAGATTGCTGCCGCACTGTCGGACCCGCAGGCGCTGAGCGAACTGACGGTCGGGTTTCATCCCTCCCTGAATCTGCTGACTTCAGCTTTTGCCGTGATCTCGATCTGGGCGGCGCATCAACAGGACGCGACGCTGGCCGGGATCGAACTCGACCACGGGCAAAACGCGCTGGTGTTGCGCAATGGTCTGGAGGTTGAGGTTTTCGCCATCGACCACGGCGCCGGCACCTTCATTCAGAACCTGCAAAACGGCCAGTCCCTGACCCAAGCGTTAGAGACAGCGCCCGCCTTCGACCTCAGCCAAACCCTGGCGCTGCTGATCAGCCACAACGTCATTACCCATTTACACCAGAAGGTATCGCCATGAACACCCACCAGAACCCCATCGCCCGCGCCATCGCGCTGCTGGAAAAAATCCCCCACAGCCTGATCGCCTTTATCGCGCGTTTTTCCATTGCCGCGGTGTTCTGGAAGTCCGGGCAAACCAAGGTGGAAGGCCTGGTCATCGACTTGATCGACGGCACCTTTGAACTCGGCGTACCAAGGCTGGCGGACTCGACTATTCCGTTGTTCCAGAGCGAATATCACCTGCCGCTACTCTCCCCGGAACTGGCGGCGCACTTGGCAGCCTTCGCCGAGCATTTCTTTCCGGTGCTGATTCTGATCGGCTTCGCCACACGTTTTTCGGCTTTGGCACTGCTGGGTATGACGCTGACTATTCAGCTGTTCGTGTACCCCGATGCCTATCCAACCCACGGCACCTGGGTTGCGGTGTTGCTGTACTTGATGGCGACCGGGCCGGGCAAGTTGTCGATCGATCATCTGATTGCCAAGCGTTACGCCCGCTAAACTTCGGATAGATATCCCCTGTAGGAGCTGCCGAAGGCTGCGATCTTTTGATCTTGATTTTCAGCGACTCCGAGAAGAGCAAGATCAAAAGATCGCAGCCTTCGGCAGCTCCTACGCAGATCGTCATTAGTCGATCCAATTGCATCCATCGCCGTTACCGCTACAGCCGATCCAATTACACAAATTCCAGTCACCGTCGAAGCCGATCCAACGCCTCACCACTGCGCTTGAACCAACCCATCAAATAATCCGCCAGCACTTGGGTACGTTTCGGCAAACCACCTTGATACGGGTGCACCAGGTACATCGGCATGCTGCGGGTCTGATAATCGCGCAGGAGCCAGCGCAAACGCCCGTCAGCCAATTCCTCTTGCAGCAAGTACGACGGCAAACGCGCAATGCCCGCGCCGGTCAGTGCGGCTTTTTTCAGCAGGTTGTAATGGTTGCTGGCGAACGGCCCCGACACTCGCACCCGCAGTAACTCGTGCTGCTGGTGATAGAGCCATTCTTCGCGACCGCTGTAATGACTGTTGAGCAGGCAGCGGTGTTCAGCCAGCGCCTGAGGCGTCAGTGGTTCACCGAATCGCTCAAGGTACGCAGGGCTGGCGCAGGTCATCTCGTGCCAGGCCAGCAGCGGACGGGCAACCAGGCGTTCGTCGTTGGCCACTTCCGAGCGGATCGCCAGGTCGAAACCGTCCCGGGACAGGTCACGGTAATTATTGTTGAGCTCCAGCTCGATCTGCACCTCGGGGTATTGCCGGGAAAACTCCAGCAGCGCGCCGTCAAAGAAGGTTTCCCCCAGTGAAACCGGAACCGTCATCCGCACCGGGCCGGCCATGTCGTCTTTCAACCGCGCCAAGGCCTGACGCGCTCGCTCGACTTGAACCACCAGCGCCTGGGCTTGCGGCAACAGCGCCGCGCCCGCCGCCGTCAGGCTCAAGCGGCGTGTGGTGCGTTGCAGCAACACCACGGAAAACCGCGTTTCCAGCAGGCTGATGCGCTTTGAGAGTTGCCCTTTGCTGCAACCCAATTGCTGGGCGGCCAGGGTGAAACTGCCCGCCTCGATCAACACCGCGAACGCCGCCAGATCGTCCATTTCGCTCATCGGATTGTTTCCATTTGAAAACCAAAGGTTGCCTATTAGCCCGCTTATCGATGGAAAAAACCACTCTAAACTTATATTTAAATCCAACCCATTCAGGTACAGCACGATGAAAATTCTTTTGATTGGCGCCTCTGGCACCGTCGGTTCGGCGATTGACCATGAACTGTCCCAGCGCCACGAAATCATCCGTATCGGCCGTAAAAGCGGTGAGTTCCAGGTCGACATCAGTGACAGCGCCTCGATCCGCAAATTGTTCCAACAGACCGGCAACTTTGATGCCCTGATCTGCGCCGCTGGCAGCGTCAACTTCGTGCCGCTGGCGACCATGACCGAACAAGATTTCGAGCTCGGCTTGCGGGACAAGCTGATGGGCCAGGTCAACCTGCTGCTGATCGGCCGGGAATTCGCCAATGACGGTGCATCATTCACCTTGACCACCGGCATCCTCAGCCACGATCCGATTCGTACCGGCAGCTCAGCCTCCATGGTCAACGGCGCCCTGGACAGCTTCGTCCGTGCAGCGGCGATCGAACTGCCGCGCGGCCTGCGCATCAACTCGGTCAGCCCGAACGTGCTGGTCGAAGCCATGGGTAGCTACGCCCCGTACTTCCGTGGTTTCAAACCGGTGCCCGCCGCCGAAGTGGCGCTGGCCTACGCCAAAAGCGTAGAAGGCTTACAGACCGGCCAGACTTACCGCGTCGGCTAAACCGCCAGAATCAAAAGATCGCAGGCTTCGCCAGCTCCTACAAAAGGCTCGGCGTACCCCCTGTAGGAGCTGCCGCAGGCTGCGATCTTTTGATCTTGCTTTGCAGGGTTGTGATGAGCGGTCAGGCTAAGTAACGTGGCGACACTTGTCAGGAGACTCAAAGATGCGTGTTGCCCGTTCCTTAGTGCTTGTTACCCTGCTTCCGCTGTTCGCCGCCTGCCAGTTGCTTGATGGGCCGCGCGAAAGTGCTTCCCATGTGGGCCAGACCCGCATGCAGGGCCAGTTGACGGCGGCCGACGGCAAGTTGCTGTTCCAGCCGTGCAATGAGCAGCGCAGTTATGTGGTCAATGACACCGGCGGCACCAGCGTTCTGCAAGAGGCCGCGACCCTGGCCGATGATCAGGGCAAGTTGTTTGCTGACGTGCGTGGCCGGATCGTTGCCAGTGGTGCCGATAGCCGGCTCGATCTGGGGCAGCTGTACCGCGTCGAGCGCTCGGGCACGGCGTGTGACGATCCCAATTTCAAACAATTGATTCTGCGCGCCGCCGGCCATGGCCCTGAGTGGAACGTCAAAGTCAGCGGCAAAGGCATGGTCATCGACCGCGCCGGCCAGCCGCCCTTGGCCCTGCCGTACGTTGAAGAGCAACTGGGCGATGGTCGCTTCAACCTGAGCACCGAAGCCAACAATCAGCGCATCGAGCTCTGGGTCGCGCCGCAACGCTGCGTCGACAGCAGCACCGGCAGCGTGCAGCACATGAGCGCCGAACTCCGCATCGATGGCCAAGTGCAACGCGGCTGTGGGTATTTCGGCGGATCACGTAACGACTGATCGTTTTTGCCTCACGGGAATCATCCTTTGAGGCTTATAATCGCGGGCTTCAAACGCCTTGGCGCAGTTGTGCGCCCCGCGAACCGGATCCCGTCATGTTACGAATCACCGAACTCAAGCTGCCGATCGACCATCCCGAAGAAGACCTGCGCCCTGCCATCGTGCAGCGCCTGGGCATCGCCAGTGATGACCTGCTCGATTTCACCTTGTTCAAGCGCAGCTACGATGCGCGCAAAAAGTCCTCCGAACTGTGCTTCATCTACACCATCGACCTCAACGTTCGCGATGAGGCGTCGGTGCTGCACACATTCGCCGATGACCGTAACGTCAGCGTGGCGCCGGATGTCAGCTACAAAGAGGTCGGCCAGGCGCCGGCCGACCTGAGCCAGCGCCCGATCGTGGTCGGGTTCGGCCCCTGCGGGATTTTCGCCGGGCTGCTGCTGGCGCAGATGGGCTTCAAGCCGATCATCCTCGAACGTGGCACCGAAGTGCGTCAGCGCACCAAGGACACTTGGGGCCTGTGGCGCAAAAGCGTGCTCAACCCCGAGTCCAACGTGCAATTCGGTGAAGGCGGCGCGGGTACGTTCTCCGACGGCAAGCTTTACAGCCAGATCAAGGACCCGAAATTCATCGGTCGCAAAGTCCTGCATGAGTTCGTCAAGGCCGGCGCGCCGGAAGAAATCCTCTACGTCAGCAAACCGCACATCGGTACGTTCCGTCTGACCGGTGTAGTGGAAAACATGCGTGAGCAGATTCGCGCCATGGGCGGCGAAGTGCGCTTCCAGCAGCGTGTCACCGATGTGTTGATCGAGGACGGCCAACTGGTCGGCGTCGAGCTCAATGGCGGTGAGCAGATCCATTCGAAACACGTGATTCTGGCCCTCGGCCACAGTGCCCGGGACACCTTCCGCATGCTTCACGGCCGTGGTGTGTTCATGGAAGCCAAGCCGTTCTCGGTGGGTTTCCGCATCGAGCACCCGCAATCGCTGATCGACCGCGCGCGCCTGGGCAAATACGCCGGGCACCCGAAACTCGGCGCTGCCGACTACAAACTGGTGCACCACGCCAGCAACGGTCGTTCGGTCTACAGCTTCTGCATGTGCCCGGGCGGCACCGTGGTGGCAGCGACCTCCGAGCCGAACCGCGTGGTCACCAACGGCATGAGCCAGTACTCGCGTAACGAGCGCAACGCCAACTCCGGGATCGTCGTCGGGATCACCCCGGAAGTCGATTATCCAGGTGGCCCACTGGCTGGCATCGAGTTGCAGGAACGCCTGGAATCCCACGCTTTTGTGTTGGGCGGCAGCAATTACGAAGCACCGGCGCAACTGGTTGGCGACTTCATTGCCGGCAAACCGTCGACCGAGTTGGGCAGCGTCGAACCGTCCTACAAGCCGGGTGTTGCCTTGGGCGATTTGGCCCTGGCTTTGCCGGCGTTCGCCATCGAAGCCATTCGCGAAGCCTTGCCGGCGTTCGAGAAGCAGATTCGTGGCTACTCGCTGCACGACGCCGTGTTGACCGGGATCGAGACGCGCACCTCGTCGCCACTGCGGATTACCCGTAACGAGTCGATGCAAAGCCTGAACGTGAAGGGCTTGTTCCCGGCGGGTGAAGGCGCGGGTTATGCGGGCGGGATTCTGTCGGCGGGTGTCGACGGGATTCGGATTGCCGAAGCAGTGGCCCGAGACATCCTCGGCCTCGAAGCGTGACCCAATTTAAATGTGGGAGCGGGCTTGCTCGCGAAAGCGGTGGATCAGCCAACATCTCTGTTGAATGTGAAACCGTATTCGCGAGCAAGCCCGCTCCCACATTTGGTCTTCGGTGTGTCAGATGTTGGCGCGTAGTACCGTCGATGGCAGCGGCTCGCCACGCTCGACACTCGCCGCCACGGCATCCATCAAACCACTCAACTCATACCCCTGGGCCTTGAGCCAGGCCTGATCGTAATAGGTGGTGGCATAGCGCTCGCCGCCATCGCACAGAATCGCCACGATAGACCCCGACTCCCCTGCCGCCACCATCTGCTGGGCCGCCATCAAGGCGCCGATCAGGTTGGTCCCGCTCGATCCGCCAACCCGTCGCCCCAAACGCTGCGCCAGGTAATGCATGGCCGCCAGCGACAACGCGTCCGGCACTTTGACCATCGCATCGATCACCTTGGGCAGGAACGACGCTTCCACTCGCGGCCGGCCAATCCCTTCAATCCGTGACCCGCAATCCAGGCGCAGGCTGGCATCGCCGGTCTGGTAATAATCGAAGAACACCGAACGCTCGGCATCGGCGCACAGCACGCGGGAGCAGTGCTGGCGATAGCGCACGTATCGGCCGAGCGTCGCGGTGGTGCCGCCGGTGCCGGGGCTGGAAATCAGCCAGCTCGGTTCCGGGTGCTGCTCGAAACGCATCTGCTGGAAGATCGATTCGGCGATGTTGTTGTTCGCCCGCCAGTCGGTGGCGCGTTCAGCGTAGGTGAACTGATCGATGAAGTGCCCGTCGTGTTCGCGAGCCAGGCGTTCGGACTCGGCGTAGATCTGGGTCGGATCGTCCACCAGATGACTCTGGCCACCGTAGAACGCGATTTGCGCGATCTTCTCTTTGGAGGTGGTCGCCGGCATCACCGCAATGAATGGCAAGCCCAGCATTCGAGCGAAGTACGCCTCGGAAATCGCCGTCGAACCGCTGGAGGCTTCGATCACCGGCGCACCGGGTTTGAGCCAGCCGTTACACAGGGCGTAGAGGAACAACGAGCGCGCCAGCCGATGTTTCAGGCTGCCGGTGGGATGACTCGACTCATCCTTGAAATACAACTCGATGCCCGGCAACCCCGGCAGCGGCAAGGGGATCAGGTGAGTATCGGCGCTGCGCTGGAAGTCGGCTTCGATGATCCGGATGGCTTCGCGGGCCCACTGTCGGTTGTCGCTCATGATGGTTTTCTCGTTGAATCAGGCAAAGAGTCGGCCTTGTCGCAAGGCTCAGCCCACAAGCTTAGGAAAGAACCTACATCATGCACAGATACAGCTGAGGTCCAATACGTCCGGCAACTGCTAGGCTCAGGCCTTTGCTGACCGTCCGCGTTGTAACGGCATATAACAAAAAAGAATATAACTTTTGTTTTAACAACTAACGGTACGGGTTAGGGTGTGCCACCTTTTGAATTCATCGATGGAGAGCGACCTTGCCTCTGCGTAGCACGTTCACGCGTTTCTTTCAGTTGGAAGCTGCCAGCGGTCTGTTATTGATCGCCGCGGCCGCTCTCGCCCTGATCATCAACAATTCATCGCTGTCGTGGCTCTATAGCGGGCTGCTGGACACACCCGTGGTGGCTCAGATCGGCGCGCTGAAGATCGCCAAGCCGCTGCTGCTGTGGATCAACGACGGCCTGATGGCCCTGTTCTTCCTGCTGATCGGGCTGGAAGTGAAGCGCGAAGTCCTCGACGGCCAGCTGTCGAAACCGTCGCAAATCGTCCTGCCCGGCGCGGCGGCGATTGGCGGCATGGTGGTGCCGGCGCTGATTTACTGGTTCCTCAACCGCGACAACCCGTCCGCCCTGAGTGGCTGGGCCATCCCGACCGCCACCGACATCGCCTTCGCCCTCGGCGTACTGGCCCTGCTGGGCAAACGCGTGCCGGTGTCGCTGAAACTGTTCCTGATGACCCTGGCGATCATCGACGACCTGGGCGCGATTATCATCATCGCGATCTTCTATTCCGGCGCGCTGTCGACCTTGTCCCTGGCACTGGCTGCGGCCTGCATCGCGGCCTTGATCGGGATGAATCGACTCGGCGTGGTCAAGCTCGGGCCGTACATGATCATCGGGCTGATCCTCTGGGTCTGCGTGCTCAAGAGCGGCGTACACGCCACGCTGGCCGGCGTGACCCTGGCCTTCTGCATTCCCCTGCGCACGAAAAACGCCGAGCCTTCGCCGCTGCTGACCCTGGAACATGCCCTGCATCCGTGGGTGGCCTACGGCATCCTGCCGCTATTCGCCTTCGCCAACGCCGGCCTGTCCCTGAGCGGCGTGACCGTCGAAAGCTTCACCCACGACGTGCCGATGGGCATCGCCGTCGGCCTGCTGCTGGGCAAGATGGTCGGCGTGTTCGGCCTGACCTGGCTGGCGGTGAAAATCGGCATCGCCGCCCTGCCCCAAGGCGCCAACTGGGGCCAGGTGCTGGGTGTGGCGATCCTCTGCGGCATCGGTTTCACCATGAGCCTGTTTGTCGGCTCCCTGGCCTTCGTGCCTGGCGCCAGCGAATACGCCGGGATGGATCGAATGGGGATTCTGACCGGTTCGATTCTGGCGGCATTGATCGGTTATGCGGTGACGGCGGCGGCGAGTCGCAAGAGCACTACACCTGTTTTCCTGAGCGAAAAAGAACACTCTTAACGACATTCAGGATTCGTCCTACAGCCACGATTAGCCACGTTCGTTAACGTCGCGCAGCCCCTCTTCCGGGGTTGCCGATGAACGAGCGAAAGGACAATCAGTGGCTGGCAACAAGGACATTCCCCGGGTTCAAAACCCACCATCAGGCGACGGGCATCACGTCACCCACCGCTACATGACTGCCACCGAGTTGGCGGAGCGGGACGCCAGGCAAAATGCCTACGACGCCATGCTCGCCAGGCAGCAAGGCTTCGAAGACAGCCTTCAAGTCGCTGCGAAAAAGGACGACGTTGTCCGCGCGGGATGCGTGTTCGCCAAATCCTGCAAACTGCCCGATGCAATCATCGACTATACGAATCCCTCCGGCGTTGTTCCGACAGACAGCCTGAAAGACTACGGCGAACTGGTTCTGCTCGGCGCTCGCGAGGCTGATGAAAGCGGTGTCGTGCCGCTCAAGAAAATCAGTGGCCCTGCGATTCCGGCCGGTTTCGGCAGCTTTGCTTTGACCGGCTCAGCGTTCGCCGCACTGCCCGCTGTTGCCGCCAGCACCGTTGCCGCCACGCTGACGGGGCTGGTTGCACTGGTCATCCCGTCAAGCCTCGGCGACAGTTCCCTCTATACCGAAGATCAACTGCGATCCCTCAAACAGGCCCGCACTCGCGTTCGCCTGCGAGTCGAGCAACAGGCTGACGGCAGTCTCAAGGGATACGGTTTCTACACCGGTAAAAACCGTGACTGGGAAATGGTCGATGTCGTGCAATTCACCTTGCGCGGCAGTCAGCAAGTGGCTGACCTTGGGGACGGTATCGAGCTGATCTGGACACCGGCCGAGGACGGTTCAAATATCCTTGGCATCCCCGCGCTGGAAGCCGCACCGCAAGCGCCGCATATCTGGGTTTATCCGCCGACGAAGGCGGCTGACAGCATCATCGTTAACCCGGTGTATCCGCCTGAGTACAAGGACTTCATTCTTGTGTTTCCGGCGGATTCGGGGGTGTTGCCGGTTTATATTGTGGTGAGCAGGCCTCAGCTTAACTACCATCAAAAACCTGACTCTCTCCCAGCTTTTCCAGGTGCTAAATGGGCTACCCCAAAAACCCCAATCAAAGGTGGCGGAGGGTTGCGCCCACGATGGAAGGATAGAAGCGGAACGATTTACGAGTGGGACTTCCAGCATGGAGCCGTTGAAAAGTACAACAAGCGTGGAAAACACTTGGGGGAGTTCAACCATGAAACTGGCACTCAGAACAAACCAGCAGATCCAACAAGGAAGGTAGAACCATGAAGCATTTAATTATGGGGGTTCCGAAAGGCGAGGATTTTCCTTCATTTGAGAAGCAGATCCCTATTTCCACCACCGAACTCAAACTGATCATGGGATGGGAGACAGACGAAGACTCATTACATGACTATCGCCTTACCGAACAACAAATCATCGGTATAGAAAAAGCATGCTCACTCGATCTGCCTAAAAATCTCGAATTATTTCTGACCTCATACGACTAACGAGCTATCGAAAACGACTAGCATACGACGTCTGTCAGAACCCGCGCCATCCATGCCCCCCCCAAAAACAAAACCCCGACCAGTCACCTGATCGGGGTTTTGTTTTACCCGTTCCCGCTTAGTGCACAACGCGGCTCGTACCACTCACAGTAGAAACCCGCACCCGCTCACCCACGCGGAACACTTCGTTTGGCTGAACTTCCTGCCTGTAGGTGCGCTCGCTGGCATCGTCTTCACAGTGATTTCGACGCAGCACAGCGCTGCAATCCTGAGGCGTTAGAGAACCCTCTTAGTGACATTCAGGATTCGTCCTACAGCCACGATTAGCCACGTTCGTTAACGTCGAGCGGCCCCTCTTTCAGGGGTTGCCGATGGACGAATGAAAGGACAATCAGTGGCTGGCAACAAGGACATCCCCCGGGTGCAAAACCCACCGTCAGGCGACGGGCATCACGTTACCCACCGCTACATGACGGCCACCGAACTGACCGAGCGCGATGCCAGGCAAAATGCCTACGACGCCATGCTCGCAAGGCAGCAGGCCTTCGAAGATAGCCTTCAAGTCGCTACGAAAAAGGACAACGTTGTCCGCGCGGGATGCGTGTTCGCCAAATCCTGCAAACTGCCCGATGCAATCATCGACTATACGAATCCCTCCGGCGTTGTTCCGACAGACAGCCTGAAAGACTACGGCGAACTGGTTCTGCTCGGCGCTCGCGAGGCTGATGAAAGCGGTGTCGTGCCGCTCAAGAAAATCAGTGGCACTGCGATTCCGGCCGGTTTCGGCAGCTTTGCTTTGACCGGCTCAGCGTTCGCCGCACTGCCCGCTGTTGCCGCCAGCACCGCTGCGGCCACCCTGGCAGGCTTGGTGGCCCTGGTCATACCGTCGAGTCTTGGCGACAGCTCGCTCTACACCGAAGATCAACTGCGCGCCCTTAAACAGGCCCGTACCCGCGTGCGCCTGCAAGTCGAACAACAGGCTGATGGCAGTCTCAAGAGATACGGTTTCTATACCGGCAAAAACCGTGACTGGGAGATGGTCGATGTCGCGCAATTCACCTTGCGCGGCAATCAGCAAGTGGCTGATCTTGGGGACGGGATCGAGCTGATCTGGACACCGGCCGAGGACGGTTCAAATATCCTTGGCATCCCCGCGCTGGAAGCCGCACCGCAAGCGCCGCATATCTGGGTTTATCCGCCGACGAAAGCGGCTGACAGCATCATCGTGAATCCGGTGTATCCGCCTGAGTACAAGGATTTTATTCTTGTGTTTCCGGCGGATTCGGGGGTGTTGCCCTTATATGTGGTGATTTCACGGCCTATGGCTGGCGATCACGGTTATCACATGCCGCCAGAGGTGCTACCTGCTTTTCCAGATGCTGTTCTGGTTCGCAAGAAAGGAAATCGTAAACGCTGGGAAAGTAAGAGACGTATTTATGAATGGGACTATCAACACGGAGCCGTCGAAGTGTACAACTGGGACGGAGATCATCTAGGCGAATTCGATGCAAAAACGGGCGAGAAGACTGGTAAAGCAAAGCCTGAGAGACGCACATCGACAAAATAGCAATCGAGAAATTAAGAATGATATTTATAGCTCTCACCGGATTTTTCCCCGAGCCAAACTCAGATAATTCTCTCCAATATCAAAAGAATGTACCGCAAGCCTTAGAGGCGGCCGTTCTTAATGTTATGGGATGGTCATCCCTAAGGGACGTGCCAATGGGCGAGCACGAATTAACCGCCAATCAAGCCAAAGAAATTATGGAGCTCGTTAGCACGCCATACAGGGGCGACCTGATGTACTGCATGGGTCTCTGTAGCAACGACTAACGATATTGAATCTACATAACTGAAAGCAGCAGACACAAAAACCCCGACCAGCTCACCTGATCGGTTTTTCTCTCTTTCACTTTGCGAATTCGATACAAAAACGGGCGTGCAGACTGGTAAAGCAAAGCCTGAGAGACGCACATCGACAAAGCAATGGTGAGGAAAAAAGGATGGTATTTATCGAAATCTCCGGTTTCTTCGACGAGCCGAACCCGGACGATTCATTGCAATACGAAAAGGATGTGCCGCAGGCCTTAGAGGGAGCGGTGCTTAATGTCATGGGCTGGTCAACCTTGTGGGATGTACCCATGGGCGAGCACAAATTATCCCCCGCTCAAGCCAGCACGATTATGAAACTGGTTGGCGACTCTTTCAGAGAAGACTTGGTGTACTACATGGGACTTTGCCAAGACTAACGATACTGATCGTCCCCACGCTCCGCGTGGGGATGCCGCCGGGGACGCTCTGCGTTCCGCTGGCCACGCCAAGCTTGAGTCCTGCGCACTGATGACGCGGAGCGTCACGACATGCATTCCCACGCGGAGCGTGGGAACGATCAGAAAAAATGCGAAGCCAGGTAGAAGGACCTCAAGATGACTGAAGAGAAAAAAACCATGCGCTACCTATCCATCACCGGTTTTTACCCCGATGAAAAACAGGATGATTCGTTGCAGTTCGAACTGACCATCAAAGACTATGAATTGAACCAGGCATTGGCCCAATTGACCGAGTCAAAAAGCTCTGAAGAAATAGAACCTGGGGAGCTTGAGCTGACGGTAAGCCAGATCCTACAAATCGCGGATCTACTCAACGTCGACTTCCCAAAAGACTTGGAATATTTCATCGGCACCCGCTCCGCATCCTGACCTGCCCCCAAAAAACAAAAAACCCCGACCAGTCACCTGATCGGGGTTTTCTTTTACCCTTCGCTCCCGCTTAGTGCGTAACGCGGCTAGTCCCATCAACCGTAGCAATCCGCACACGCTCACCAACACGGAACACTTCGTTTTCCTGAACCTGTTGTACGTAGGCGCGCATGCTGCCATCGTCTTCGCGCACGGTGATTTCAACACCTTGAGTGCGCGTCAGGCCTTCTTCGGCAGCTGAGCCCATCAGGCCGCCGGCGACAGCGCCGATGACCGCTGCGACGATGCTGCCACGACCGCCGCCGATGGCGCTACCGCCGACACCACCCACGACTGCACCAGCGGCGCTGCCGATCGGGGTTTTAGTGCCTTCGATTTTCACCGGGCGCAGGGCTTCGATGGTACCCATGCGAATCGTCTGCACGCGACGCGCTTCGTCACGGGAGTAGGAGTCACCGGTCAAGCTCGATTGGCAGCCAGTGAGCAACATCGCCATCGTGGAAAAGGAAGCAACCAGCAGAACAGACTTACGCATAGCATCAAACTCCATAGGACAGGTATCCATTAAACTCCGCAGCTTGACGCCTGTCACGACTTCACCCGGATAAAATTGGTTTCATTCAGGCCCGATACAGGCGCTTTTTCGAACTCAGCACACAGTAGCGTCAAATTACAAAATCTGCGCCGCTGACCCAAGGATTTTCATGGATTACTTCATCATTGTCGTCACGACCGTCGCCGGCTTGTACTTCCATTGGTGGTTGTACGTGCGGATCAAACGCTGGATGGACCGTGATCTGGCGTTGTCACTGGCGGGTAAAGACGATCAGAAAAGAGCCTTCATGCTTCAGCAACTGGCGAACGCTCAAGCGCAGAAGATCAAGCGACGGGACCTGCCTCAGTGGCTGGAGGCCGCTGCGGCAGGGTATCCCGATCGGTAGATTGTTTACGGCGCCAGGCGTTCGCGAACCCAGTCGGTGCCTTGCAAGCGGTAGTTGAGGCGATCGTGCAGACGGCTCGGACGGCCCTGCCAGAACTCGATGCGCTCGGGTAGCAAGCGATAACCGCCCCAGTGCTCGGGGCAGTGAGGCTGGGTGTCGCTGAAACGTTGCTCGGTGTTCTTGAGCAACGCTTCCAGTTCGCCGCGATCGGCGATCACCCGGCTCTGGGGTGAGGCCCAGGCACCGAGACGGCTGCCCAGAGGACGAACCTGATAATAAGCGTCGGACTCTTCAGGCGTGACCTTCACCACCCGCCCTTCGATGCGCACCTGGCGCTCCAGGGCTGGCCAAAAGAACGTCATGGCCGCAAATGGATTGACTGCCAGTTGCTGACCCTTGTCGCTTTCGTAGTTGGTGAAGAAGGTGAAGCCCTGCTCGTCCAAACCTTTGAGCAGCAGGATGCGGCAATGCGGCCGACCGTCCTGATCGACGGTGGCCAGCGTCATGGCATTCGCCTCCACCGGTACCTGCTCGGTTTTCACCGCGTCGGCAAACCACTGATGGAACAGCGCGAACGGCTCGGCCGGAGCTTGCGCCTCGGTCAGGCCATCTCGGGTGTAGTCGCGACGCATATCTGCCAAGGGCCGGGTCATGGCGCATTCCTTTTGGTTAACGAATCACTTCTTTGTGTCATCGGCGACAGCGACTTTCTTGGTGTCGACAGCGGCTTTGGCGGGCGCAGTCTTTTTCACCACGGCTTTTTTGGCTGGAGCCTTGGCAGCCGCTTTCTTGGCCGGTGCCTTTTTCGTCGCCGGCACAGCCGCTTTCTTCGCAGCAGGCGCCGGGGTCACAGGCTTGGCCACTGGCTTGATGTCTTGCGCAGCGATCATAGTTTTCACCGGTGCAGGAGCCGGCATGTTGTACTTGCTCAGCAACGCGACCATGGTGTTTGCCGGCGTCACCAACAGCTCGACGCGACGGTTCAAGGCACGGCCTTCGGAACTGTCGTTGGCGGCACGCGGAGCCTCACCACCCATGCCGCGCAGCATCAGGCGATCACGCTGCAGACCGCTGAGACGGAAGATCGCCGCCACCGACTGGGCGCGCTCCTGGCTCAGCTTCACATTGGCCGGTGCGGCGCCCGACGTATCACTGTGACCGAGTACCAGCACGGCGGTCTTTGGATCGACTTCGAGGATTTTCGCAACACGGGTGAACGGGCCGAGGGTTACCGGCAGCAGCATGGCCGGACGGTCAGGGTTGAACGAGCCTTCTACCGGTGCCGTGACGACCAGCACGTTTTCGCGACGCTCAAGTTTCAGGTTGCTGTCCTTGATCGCCTCGCGCAGACGTGGTTCGTAGTCGTCGAGCCAGGCCTGGGTGACTTTCGGGTCGGGCATTGGCACGGCTTTGACGGTGCTCTGCTCCTTGCCGCCGAACGGCCACCACCAGTTGCCACCGGCATCGGCTTCAGCCTTGGCCACAGCGACCGGTTTGGCTTCAGGTTTAACTTCCGGCTTCACGTCCGGTTTGGCCGCTTTGTCGGCAGCGTCATCGGAACCGAACGGCCAGTACCAAGGGGATGCACTGTCAGCCTTGGCGACAGGGGCTGTTGCAGCAGGTTTCAGCGGGGCCGGGGCCGGCTCTTTGGTCGCAACCTTGTCGGAAGAACCGAACGGCCACCAGCTGCCGCCGTCTGCGTCATTTTGTGGAGTTTGTGCGCAACCGGTGATAGCGAAGCACAGGGCCAGGGCGAGAGTTTTATTGGATGACATTGGATATCCACAAAATGAAGTAATGAAAAATCAGACCGGGTTAGCCCGGATAAACAGCGCTTTGAAACCACAAAGGCTTTCGGGTTCCGGCCCTGGCCCCCTTAAGCGTGATTTACAGACAAGTGGCCAGTACTCGCACAAGCTTTTGCGCTCGTGGATCCATCAAGACGTACGGCCCCAGGGTATTTGTCACAAAGCCGAAGGCCACATCGTATTCCGGGTCAGCAAAACCGGTGGAACCGCCGGCGCCCGGGTGACCGAACGCCCGTGGGCCGAGGCCATAGGTGGCGTTGGGTACGTCCGGTTGATCGAGCATGCAACCCAGGCCGAAGCGGGTCCGGGTCAATAAAGTCTTGTCTTCGCCGATGCTGTGTTCGCGGGTCAGCTCGTCGAGCATTTCGCTTTCCAGCAAGCTGCCGTCGAGCAGACCGGCGTAGAACCCGGCCAGGCTGCGGGCATTGCCATGACCATTGGCGGCCGGCTGCTGCATACGTCGCCATTCCGGTTTGTTGGTACTGGTCATTATAGACGGCGGGTTGGTGAAGGCCCGGGTGCTCATGGCCGTCGGTTCGCGCATGGTCACTTGCAGCAAGCGCTGGGCCGCGGCATCGCCGAGGTTGCCCTTGCCACGGGCGATGTGCGCCACGCGATGGAACTCTTTGTCGGCGAGGCCGACGTGGAAGTCCAGCCCCAAAGGCTTCGCGACCCGTGCCACGATGGATTCGCCCGGCCCACGACCGTCGGCGCGACGCAGTAACTCACCGACCAGCCAACCATAGGTGATCGCCGCATAACCGTGACCTTCACCCGGCGTCCACCATGGCGCTTCGGCGGCCAGGGCATCGACCATGGTCTGCCAGTCGTAAAGTGCTTCAGGGGCCAGCAACTCGCGCAGCGCCGGCAGGCCGGCCTGATGGCAGAGCAAGTGGCGCAGGGTCACGGTTTCTTTGCCGGCGGCGGCGAACTCGGGCCAGTAACGGGCGACCGGGGCATCCAGTTGCAGTTTGCCTTCGGCCACCAGTTGCAGCGCGGTCACGGCGGTGAAGGTCTTGGTGCAGGAAAACAGGTTGGCAATGGTGTCGCTGTGCCAGGCTTCGGTGCCGTCCTTGTCGGCGGTACCGCCCCAGAGGTCAAGAACGGTTTCCCCGCCAATGCGGATGCACAATGCCGCGCCACGCTCCTGAGGATCGTCGAAAAGTGCCGCAAACGCTTCGCGCACCGCTTCGAACTTAAGCTCGTAATGACCCTGAATCTGCACCCGCAACTCTCCCGGATAAACGCTCTACAAAGTGGCCCGCATTGTTCCAGCCCTTGAGGGTTTTGGGAACAGGGTCGGGCCGGGCGGTCAATTCAAGATCAAGATCAAAAGATCGCAGCCTGCGGCAGCTCCTACAGTGAGGTTGAGTACACCCTGTAGGAGCTGCCGAAGGCTGCGATCTTGGCGATCTCAGGGATTAATGGCCATTAGCGGAATGTCCGCCCGCATGGCCAGCGCCCTCCCCTGGGCCTTTGCCTGCCTCACCTTTCCTGCCGCCCTCGGCATCGTGACTAGCTTTTTCCGCCTCGGCCCTAGCCTTCTCGGCCTCTTTGCCAAGTTGATCGACGGTCAACAAGTTGCTTTTGCGCACACTCTCGACAAAGCCCTGGAACGGCAGATCAGTAATACCCACCAGCCCGAAATGACCGTTCTCACCGTCCAGCAGGCGACCCGTCACCGGTTGATCTAGGTACTGGAACCAGTGCACCCCGACAATCGACGGTTCGCTCATCGCTTGTTTGAGGAAGTTGGCGTAGGCAGGGCCGCGGTCTTCTTCTTTCGCCAGTTCTGTTACGCCACCCCAGAACGGGCCGCGATCCTTTGATCCGAAATTGAATTCGGTGATCAGCACCGGCTTATCCAGGCTGCGCAGTCTGGCGAAGTCGTAACCGTCCTGGGGTTGCAGGGTGTACATATTGAAGCTCAACACGTCGCAGTATTGCGCGCAGGACTCGACGGCTTCAGGGGTGCTGACAGCAAAGCGGCCACCCAACAACAACTGGTTCGGCGCATGCCATTTGAGCGAGTCGGAAACGGTTTTGAAGTAGGTGTCGGCGAACACTTTCTGGAAGTATTTGAAGTCGGCTTCGATTTCCGGGTATTCGGCGCTCGGCTGCGGTGGCACGAAGCCCGGGTCTTCCATCAATTCCCAGGCCGGCAGATCAATGCCCCAAGCTTTGGAAAGCCCCGCTTGGTTGCGGTACTTGTCGCGCAGCTGTTTGAGGAAGGCACGTTTGGCCGGCACATCGGTGGTCATTTTCAAAGTGCCGTAGGCCAGCGCGTAACGGGCCTTCGGGTCATCGCCGGGACCGGCCCAGGCCAGTTCATTGTCGGCGAAGTAACCGATCAGCCACGGATCGTCTCGATGGTCGCGGGCGGCGATGGCCACGGCGCGTTCGGTGGCCATGGCGAAACGCGGATCGAACGGGTCGGGCATGCCGCCCCACCAATCGGTGCCGGTGCTGATGCTGGCGTAATCGCCGACGATCGACAGCGGCAAGGTGTACGGCACTCGGTCAGCGTTGCCAAACACCGGCGCGCTCCAGTTGCCGAGCGTATTGAAACCCCAGGCTTGCAGACGATCGAGGGTATGACTGGCCCAGCGTTGTTCGTCGAAAACCACTTTGCAGGGTTCGGTGGTCGCTTGCTCGGCGGCTTTTTCGACTGACGCTTCAACGGCGCCGGTCTTGGCCGCGTCGGCAACCCCGGCCGCGGATTCGGTCGCCGCAGGAGGGGCTGATTGCTCGGCGATCTTATCAGCCGTCGCCTCGACCGCATTGGCCTTGGCCGCTTCGGCAACACCAGCCTTGGTCTCGCTGCCCGGTGCGCAAGGTTTGCCATACAGACGCTGCAGGTTGGCGCCATAGAAATCGTACCAGCGACCGGCGTTGTAGGCTCGGCCCTGATCAACGCCATTGCCGCCACGGTTGTCGCCTTCGCCATAATAGCTGGCAAGGGGCTCGTCGGGTTTGGGCAGGGATTCGAACATCCACTCGCGACCGGCGACGTAGGTCTGGTTGACGCTTGGGTTCACGCTGTTGACGCCGAGGGAATAGAACGGATGCCCTTCCGGCGTCACCAGATACCAGCGGCCGTCACGCTTTTCAGTGCGGAAAAAGCCGCTGGCCTTGAACGCCGGGCCTTTGGTCCAGCCGCCGAACTTGTCCAGGGACTGCTTCTCGCGCTCGGCCAGCCAGGTTTTCAATTGTTGCTGTTCTTTGGCCGCAGCGGATTTCAATTGCTCGTCGCTGTTGACCTTCTCCGGCCACTTGGCCCTGGTCGATTGGCCGTAGGCGTCTACCAGACCGCCATAAGCGGCCTTGGTGACAGCCTCGCCGTCCTGCACGCCGAAACGTTCGAGCAGGATGCTTTGGGCGACTTTCGGCTGATCCATCGACAAAGTCACTGACACCACTTGGCTGCGGTCCAGCTCACCGGCGCTGCTGGCCAGCAATACACGCTGGCCTTCGAAGTTGATCGGCATCGGCGGGCCGGCTTTCATCCCCTGGCTCAGCGGCGAACTGGCAACCAAAGGCACCAGCAGGGTTTGCGCAGGGCCGGCCGGCAGATCGATACGGCTGACCAGTGTCTTGCCATCATTGCTCTGGATTTTCACGTACAGGGTCACGGCCCAGTTCATCGCGCTCTGGATCCGCAGGCTCATGACACCCGACTGCGACCAGTCCCAGGCACCGGTCTGCGGCGTCAGGCGCAACGTCGGCTGGGCGACCGGGTTGAAGGTCACGCGGCGCAGCACTTCGCCTTCGGCCGTTTGCTCCGCGTTGGATTGCGGCAGGCTGGCGTCCTGGGTCGCCACCTGGACCACGTCGGCGGGACGCACAAAGTTGAACAACGTCTGCTGGCCGGCAGGGGCCGCCAGCAAAGGAGCTGCGAACATCAAGGCAAAAACGGCAGGTAACGACCGGCGCAGCGAACGGCGAATCATAAGAACGTGGATCTCCCAAGCGACCATCAATGGGCCAGTGGAAAAGCGGTGGCAGTGAGGTAGACAACGCGGTGGGCCTATTTGCCCACCGGTGCATCAGGAAATTTCACGACGGAATGGCGGCAATGCATTGAGAATAGCTTTGCCGTAACGCTGCGTAACCAGGCGACGGTCGAGCAAGGTGATGGTGCCGCGGTCTTCTTCGGTCCGCAGCAAGCGACCGCAGGCCTGGACCAGCTTCAGCGAGGCGTCCGGCACGGAGATTTCCATGAACGGATTGCCACCGCGAGCCTCGATCCATTCCGCCAGGGCCGCTTCGACAGGATCGTCGGGTACCGAGAACGGAATTTTGGCAATCACCACGTGCTCGCAGTAGGCACCGGGCAAATCCACGCCTTCGGCGAAACTCGCCAGGCCGAACAACACGCTGGAATCCCCGCCATCAACCCGCGCCTTGTGCTTGTTCAGGGTTTCCTGCTTCGACAGGTTGCCTTGAATGAACACTTGCTTGCGCCAGTCGCGATCCAGACCGTCGAACACGTCCTGCATCTGCTTGCGTGAGGAGAACAGCACCAGGGTGCCACGTGAACCTTCTACCAGTTGCGGCAAGTCGCGGATGATCGCCGCGGTGTGAGCCGGCGCGTCACGCGGGTCGGCTTTCAGGTCCGGCACCCGCAGCACGCCGGCGTCGGCGTGATGGAACGGGCTCGGGACCACCGCGGTGACGGCTGTTTTAGGCAGGCCGGCACGCATGCGGAAGCGGTCGAAAGTGCCGAGCGCGGTCAGGGTCGCCGAGGTCACCAGCGCCCCGTAAGCCACGTTCCACAGGTTGCGCCGGAGCATGTCCGCCGCGAGGATCGGGCTGGCATTGACCTCGATGTCGAACAGCGAACCGCTTTCGGCCAGGGTCAGCCAACGGGCCATGGGCGGATTGTCTTCCGGGTCTTCGACGGTGAAGGCGGTCCACAACTCCCAGTTGCCCGAAGATCGGGACAACAGGCTGCCGAACAGCGGATACCACTCTTCGGCCTGGTTACTGGCGATGCCGATGTTGACCTCGCCATCCATGCCTTCCTTGAGCAGTTCGGTGAGCCGGGTGAACAGGTCGGTCAGGCGGGCAAAGCCCTTCTTCAGCTCGATACCCATTTCGCGCATGTGCTCGGGAATCACCCCGCCGACGAAACGGTGACGTGGCCGCTCGCGACCTTCGACGTCTTCGCCGGGTTTGAAGTCGGCGGCTTGCTCGCAGGCAGTGAACATGAACTGCTGCTGGGTTTTGATCTCCCGGGCCAGCTCCGGCACCTGCTCGATCAACTTGCCCAGATCGCCCGGCAGCGGGTGCTGGGCCAGCAGTTTGGTGAGGTTCTTGGCGGTGGTTTCCAGCCAGTCGGCGGTGGAACGCAGACGCGTGTAGTGAGCGAAGTGACCGATAGCCTTGTCCGGCAGGTGATGGCCTTCGTCGAATACGTAGATGGTGTCACGCGGGTCCGGCAGCACGGCACCGCCGCCCAGGGCCAGGTCGGCCAGGACCATGTCGTGGTTGGTGACGATCACGTCGACCTTGCCCATACCTTCGCGGGCCTTGTAGAAGGCGCACTGGCCGAAGTTCGGGCAATGACGGTTGGTGCACTGGCTGTGATCGGTGGTCAGGCGCGCCCAGTCGGCGTCTTCCAGCGCTGTCGACCAACTGTCGCGGTCGCCGTCCCACTTATTACCGGCGAGCTTCTCGATCATGCTGGTGAACAGCTTCTGGCTGGCCTCATCGACCTCGATCTTGAAGCCTTCTTCTTCGAAAAGCTGCGCGGTGGCAGTCTGCGCATGACCTTCCTGGAGCAACATGTCGAGTTTGGACAGGCACATGTAGCGCCCGCGGCCCTTGGCCAGGGCGAAGCTGAAATTCAGCCCGCTGTTGCGCATCAGGTCGGGCAAATCCTTGTAGACGATCTGCTCTTGCAGGGCCACGGTGGCCGTGGCAATCACCAGACGCTTGCCGGCGGCCTTCGCGGTCGGGATGGCCGCCAGGCTGTAGGCCACGGTTTTGCCGGTACCGGTGCCCGCTTCCACCGCGACAATCGCGGGGTCGCCACTGCGCCGGCCTTCGTCGTCGGTGTCGATGGCACCGAGGACCTTGGCAATTTCGGCGATCATCAGGCGTTGGCCGTAGCGCGGCTTGAGGCTCTTGGCTTCGAGAAAACGCGAGTAGGCGCCCTGGATCGTGGTTTTGAGTTCGGTGCTGATCATCAAAAAAGGCTGGATAAATTTTCAGTGGTTCGGATCGGCCGCTATCATACCCCGCTAATCAATCCCGCGCAGAACGGAGTACCTCAATGACACCTTTTGGCATCGTTTATACCCTGCATGTCCTGGCCGCCCTGGTGTGGGTCGGCGGCATGTTTTTCGCCTGGATGGTCTTGCGCCCCGCGGCGATGAAGGCGCTGGAAGGCCCTGCCCGGTTGAAGCTGTGGGTGGAAGTGTTTCAAGGTTTTTTCCGCTGGGTCTGGGTCGCGGTGGTGCTTTTACCGATCAGTGGCGTGGGCATGATTCATCTGCAGTTCGCCGGATTTGAAGCGGCGCCGCGGTATGTGCAGGTGATGATGGGATTGTATGTGGTGATGACGGCGCTGTTTATCCGGATTCAGGCGTTGCTGCTGCCGGAATTGCGCACGACGGTGACGACTCAGGATTGGCCGGCGGGGGCGGCGGTGTTGGGTAAGATTCGTCGGTTGGTGGGGATTAACCTGCTGGTCGGGTTGGCGCTGGTGGCGATTGCGGCGGCTCGGCCGATGTTTTGAGGAATATGTAGTTTGGGGGAGCTTTTGTGGCGAGGGGGCTTGTCGGAACGCCGCATCGCCCCGTTCGGCTGCGAAGCAGTCGTAAACCAGTCACCGCGTTCATTCTGAAAGAATGGGGTGGCTGGTTTTGGGGCCGCTTCGCGACCCAACGGGGGCAAGCCCCCTCGCCACAGGTGGGAACGATCGCTTGAGGACTTACAACCGCTGAATGCTCACCGAACCAGCCACCCCCGCAGGCCCTGGCAGGCCATCGGCACCGGGACGACCACTCTTGCCGCCATCGGCTTTATAGACGACGCAGCCCTTGGCTTTGCCACCCGCTCCCGGTTTTCCACCAGGCCCTGCCGCGCCACCAACCCCGCCTGCAACCTCGACCTTGATCTGCTCCGTCGGGTAATCACGCGGCACTTCCAGCCGAACCAGCGCCCCAGGTGCGCCCGGCTGGCCGTCGCTGCCATTACTGCCATCGGCGCCGCGACCGGCCTGGCCCCAGGTGCAACCCGGTGCTTGACCATTAGCCCCATCGAGGCCGACAAAACCTGGAGCGCCCGCACCACCGCGAGCGTCTACTGACAATTGCGGCGCGTTCAACGCTTTGATCTGCAAATCCAGATTGCGCCCGGAGCGAGCGGCCTTGAGGTATGTCCCCGGCGCGCCCCGCGCAGTGATCTGGCTGCCTTCGGCCAACTCGGCACGGCTGACCTTCAACGCCAGAGCCTGCTCGCTCGGCACAATGGCGATCCGCGCGTCGCGTCCCAGATGCAGCTCGCCGACCGTCACTTCGGTCACGTTCGAGGGAATCAGCAAGGTGCCGTAATCGGCGACTTCCAGCCGTTCCAGTTGCAAGGTACTGGCCGTGTTGGGCAAGCGCATCAGCGAGTTGGTTTCGACGCTCACCACCTGCGCGCAGGCCAATGGGCTGATAAGTGCAGCGAGCAGACAGAATTTACGCATGGGAGGCCTTCGAAGCGGCCGGGGCCGGAATGGTTTGCAGGTGGAAAACGCCGAAAAAGACGATCTTCAGGCGATCACGCCAAGGGTGGGCTCGACCTTTGAGGCTGCGATTGCAGAACACCAGCTCCAGAAGATGGAGGCCTGCCAACACACTGCCTGCAAAATTGATCAGCAGGTGAAACGGATGAATAAATGGTATGAGCAGATTGACCAGCGCCACCAGCCAGAACAGCAGGGTCAACAACTTCCCCAGCCCCCAAAACACCTTCATACGCCCCCCCGTTGAGAATTATTCTTTGCACGCACAGTAACGGCTTACGCGCGGGATAAGCCAGAGGGCAACAAAAAATTCTTCCCGAAGGTCGCGGATTGGCCGTCGGACCCACCTTGATCGTGGTCCGACGGCTCTATCACGCGGCTTATAGCCACAGAGCTTAAAGTCACAGAGCTTAGCGATTGATGTGCAATTCCACGCGACGGTTCTGCGCTCGTCCTTCTTCCGTATCGTTATCGGCCACCGGCTGGCTTTCGCCCCGGCCTTCGCTGGTGAGTTTGTCCGGCGCCAACCCCTGACTCAACAGGTAGGCCGCTACGCTGCTGGCACGACGTTCCGACAGTTTCTGGTTATAGGCGTCCGAACCCTGGCTGTCGGTATGACCGATGACTTTAATGCTCGCCACATCGGCGTTCTGCAATTTGGCCATCAGCGAATCCAGCTCACTGCGCGCTTCGGGCATCAGGTCGGATTGGTTGTAAGCGAACAGCACGTTACCGTTCAGGGTGATGACTTCGGATACAGGTGTTTCAACAGGTTTCACGCTGGCCGGGTATTGCGGCAGCGGGCAACCGTGATGTTCGACAGGGGTATCGGCAGGTGTATCGGGGCAGCGGTCACGTCGATCGAAGACACCATCATCGTCTTCATCGCCATCCTGGGCATAACAGATCAGGCCACCGGTCAAGATCCCTAGCGCCCCTCCACCCGCTGCCCAGGCACTACTTTCTATTGCACCCAAACCACCGCCAACCAGTCCGCCTATGACGCTGCAGATCGGCCAGGTACGTTGATTGAGGGGGGCGGTGCCATCGCTGTGAGTCGCACAACCGGTCAGAAGACTGCCAAGCAGCAGAACCGGCAAGACGGTCCTTGTAAGAACGCTCATTGTGAATGCTCCTGTGTCACCGGCCCATACCGGTCACACAGGAGTAAAGACCCGCATCCGCGACTGTACAAGCCACGGAATGCGAGAGACCTAGCGGTTGATTTTGATTTCCGTGCGCCGGTTCATCGCACGGCCGTCAGCGGTTTTGTTATCGGCCACCGGCTGGCTTTCACCGGCACCGGTCACAGACACGAAACTGCTGCGTGGCACGCCTTGGGAAATCAGGTATTCCACCACTGAATGGGCGCGTCTATCCGACAGTTTCTGGTTGTAGGCATCACTGCCGACACTGTCGGTATGCCCGGTCACGGTCAGTTGGGCGCTGGAGGATTCCTGTTTCAGGCGCGTGGCAATGGTGTTGAGTACGTCTTTATCGGCAGGGGTGAGCTTGGCCGAGTCGAACTGGAAGTGCACATCACGGATAACGATGACTTCTTCCTTGACCACCGCCACCTCTTCGACCACCGGCGCAGGCGCAGGTGGAGGGCAGCCGTTGGCATCGACCTGCACGCCTTTAGGTGTACCCGGGCACTTGTCGCGGCTGTCCAGCACACCATCGCCGTCTTCATCGCCATCGCCGTGCACCCAGCACCAGGCTGCTGCCGTGCCGCCGACCAGCAGCGCGCCATACCCCGCCCATGCCGAGCTTTCGGTCGCGCCGAGCCCTGCGCCGATAACACCGCCGACACCCGCACAGGTAGGCCAGTCGGTTTTCTGCAAACCTGCGCAACCAGTCAACACACTGGTTAGCAGAACCAAGGGTAATGCTGTCCGAATTATGCTCATCTAGTTCTTCTCCTGAGGGATCGGCTTAAAACCGATTCTAGGGAGTAAAGACCCGACTTTTAATCTCCGCCAGCAATACGTCATTGCTGCTTTGCCCCATGTTCACGGAAGATCGGCGCTTTTTGGCTAAACCCTCGAGACGGGACACTAGGCCCGGACGTTGGGGCAGGCTAGTCTTGGCGTTCTGATTGAGGATCTTCGATGATTGCAGGTATTTCTTCGCGCACGCCCCAACAGGCGTTGGCCGCTTTGCTTGATCGTTACGCCCCGGCGCGTCTGTTGCTGATTGGCGCCAGCGAATTCCCCGCGCTTGAGGCATTCAAGCTCGCGCACCCGGACAGCATCGTCGCCTTTGCTGCGCCAGGGCCACTGCCCGCCGAACAGGCAGCACAACGGTTTGATCTGGCGCTGGTGGTCGATTGTCTTGAACACTTGCCCAAGCGCGACGGCCTGAATCTGCTCGGCGGGATACGCAACCTCAATGCCAGTCGCATTGCGGTGCTGGCCGACTTGCCGGCCTGCGGTTGGCAGGAGACGGACTTTTTCTCCCTGGCGCTGCAAGCCAGCGAACGCTTCCAGCGCGATGATCAAGTACTGACCCTGTTTACCTACGATCTGCTTGACTATAAACAGGTGCCCGACTGGCTGAACTCACGCTTCTGGGCCAATCCGGAAAACTTCGGGAAATATTGGTGGTAACCCAATGAGTACATCCATTTGCCCTTGCGGCAGCGGCACACTCCTCGATGCCTGCTGTGGCCATTACCACGCCGGCCACCCCGCCCCCAGCGCCGAAGTCTTGATGCGTTCGCGCTACAGCGCCTATGTACTGGGGCTGATCGACTATCTGGTGGCGACCACCCTGCCCGCGCAACAGGCCGGCCTGGACCGCCAGTCAATCAGCGACTGGAGCGCCCAAAGCACCTGGCTGGGCCTGGAGGTGGAAAGCGCCGAGGTCTTCGGCGGTCAGCCGGAGCATGCTTTCGTCACCTTCACCGCTCGTTGGCACGACAGCAGCGGCGAACACAGCCACCGCGAACGTTCGTCATTCGTACAGAACGCCGGCCACTGGTATTTCATCGACCCCACCGTGTTACTCAAGGCAGGGCGTAACGATGCGTGCCCATGCGCCAGCGGGCAGAAGTTCAAGAAGTGTTGCGCGGGGTATTTCGGCGCTTGAGGTGATCCCTGTAGCAGCTGTCGACGGCCGAACGCAGCCTCGCAGGCTCGACAGCTGCTACAAAGAGAGAAACACGACCATGAATACTCGGCGGCGCGCATTACAGCTGCTCACCCTGCTCCTGTTTCTGGGGCTCGGCGGCTGTGCGTCGTGGTTCGACTTCGACAACGATCTGCCAGAGCCAGAAGTACATCTGGTCAAGGTCGAAGTGGTCCGGGCCAAACTACTGGAGCAGAAATTCCTGCTGCATTTTCGCGTCGACAATCCCAACGACCAAGACCTGACGGTGCGTGCCCTGGAATATCGCATTCACTTGGGGGACATGTTGCTGACTGAAGGCGAGCACGAACACTGGTTCACGGTCGGCCCCAAACGCAGCGCTTATTTTAAAGTGCCGATCCGCACCAACCTGTGGCCGAAAGTCCGGGACCTGGTGAAGCTGCTGAAAAAACCCGACCAACCCATTCCCTATCGTCTGGAAGGTGAACTGGAAACCGGTTTATTCATCGCGCACTACGTGCACCTGGCACGTAATGGCGTGATAATCGCCGCCGATTTAATTCCGGAGTGACCCCGATGACCCAGCAACCTCATGTCCATGGCCCTGACTGCAACCACGATCACGACCATCACGACCATCACGACCACCATGATCACGACCATGGCCATGTCCACGGCCCGAACTGCGGCCACGCCCACCAGGAACCGGTGCGCAACGCCCTGAAAGATGTCGGCCGTAACGACCCTTGCCCTTGCGGCAATGGCAAGAAATTCAAGAAGTGCCACGGCGCATAACGCGCTGACGCACTGCTTCTGTAGGAGCGAGGCTTGCCCGCGAAGAACGATGACGCGGTTTGTCTGAATGTCCGTGGTGACCTTTTCGCGGGCAAGCCTCGCTCCTACAAAATCTGCGCAGTGCTCACAACCGTCGCATATTCGCCATGCAAATTACCCAGCGACATCGCATGCACTTCCTCGGCTGAATGGGCGTTACCGAAAAAATCCGCCTTGTCGAAGGTAAAGCACGCATCCTCGGCAACCCAGGTTTCAAACCCCAGATTCCCCGCCGTTCGCGCCGTGGACTCGACCGAGTTGTGGGTCGCCACGCCAACGATGATCAACTGATCGATCCCCGCCTCGCACAAACGTGCTTCCAGCCCCGTCGAACAAAAGGCATCCGGCACCTGTTTCTGAATCAGCCACTCACCCATCGATGGTTGAAAACGCTCCTGAAATTCCACCCCCGACTGCTGTGGCCAGAACACTGAATCCTCTGAGCGGGACAGGTGCTGCACATGAATCACCGGCCGCCCGGTTCGGCGCCAATATCCCAGCAATTCCAGGATGCGCTCTTCGGCCTGTGGATTGTTTCGGCGGCCCAACTTGGGATGCAGGATGCCTTTTTGTTGATCGATGATGATCAGCGCTGCGTTTGTCTTGAGCTCCATGCTGACTTTTCTCCTGCTGGGGCATTGAATTCCCCGCACTTCAGCATCACCTCTTGCTACTGGCAAGCCATCAAACGCAAACAGGACGACCTGATGCCGACGGTCGCTGTCCGTACCTGACGATGTCTCTTGATTTGGAGTACTTCATGATCGACTTGTATTACTGGACCACCCCCAACGGCCACAAGATTTCGATATTCCTGGAAGAAGTAGGCCTGCCGTACAACGTTTATCCGATTAACATCAGCCAGAACGACCAGTTCAAACCTGAGTTCCTGAAGATATCGCCGAACAACAAAATCCCGGCCATCGTCGATCATGAGCCGGTCGATGGCGGTGAACCGTTGGCACTGTTCGAGTCGGGGGCGATTCTGCTGTACCTGGCGGAGAAAACCGGCAAGTTCCTGCCCAAAGACCTGCGCGGTCGCCAGCAAGCGCTGCAATGGCTGTTCTGGCAGATGGGCGGCCTGGGGCCGATGGCCGGGCAAAATCATCACTTCAGCCAATTCGCACCGGAAAAAATCCCCTACGCGATCAAGCGCTACATCGACGAAACCGCCCGCCTCTATGGCGTGCTCGACAAGCAGCTGGCCAACAATGACTTTGTTGCCGGCAGCGAATACAGCATTGCCGACATGGCGATCTACCCGTGGATCGTTTCTCACAAATGGCAGAGCCAGAACCTGGAAGACTTCCCCAACGTGCTGCGCTGGTTCAACCACATCCAGAACCGCCCGGCGACGGTGAAGGCCTATGCGCTGGTGGCCAAGGTTAATCCGCCTAAATCCTGATGCAAACACAAACCCTCAGCTATCCACAAACCCTGTGGCGAGGGGGCTTGCCCCCGTTCGGCTGCGCAGCAGTCGTGAAACCATCACCGCCGTTCTTGCAGAAGAACACCGTTGTCGGTTTTGGGACCGCTTCGCGGTCCAACGGGGGCAAGCCCCCTCGCCACAGGTAACGCATCGCCTGGGAGTGTGTGGTTTATCAGACAAATGTTGAAATAACCCCATACCCCGCTTGCGCGACCACCTCCTGCTCACTAACGTAGCGCCTTTATTGCGTCACTACCCCCGCAGGAGCTTTGCCATGGCCTCGCCAGCCCTCACACATTTTCTTCCCCGGTTCGGCGTTGCCGCAGCAGTGGCCGGTGTTTTAAGCCTGACTGGTTGTCAGACCTGGAACACTCAAGACACCCTCCCGCCAGCCTCCGGCGTGCAACCGCTCAAGGGCTTGGCGCAGAACGTTTCGATTCGACGCAATGCCATGGGCATGCCGCTGATCGAGAGCAACAGCTTCCACGATGCACTGTTCACCCTCGGCTACGTGCACGCCAGCGACCGCATCAGCCAAATGGTCACTCTGCGTTTGCTGGCGCAGGGTCGTCTGGCGGAGATGTCCGGTTCAGACTTGCTCGACGCCGACCGCTACATGCGTGCAGTCAATCTGAAGAAAAGCGCGGGTGAGCTGTACAAGGCCTCTTCGCCGCGCCTCAAGCGCTTCTTCGAAGTCTATGCCCGTGGGGTCAACGCCTACCTGTTCCGCTACCGCGACAAACTGCCTGCGGACCTAGCAGCCACTGGCTACAAACCGGAATACTGGAAACCGGAAGATTCGGCGCTGATTTTCTGCCTGCTGAATTTCAGTCAATCGGCGAACCTGCCGGAAGAAATTTCCTCATTGATGCTGGCCCAGACGGTCAGTACCGACAAGCTGGCGTGGCTTGCGCCGTCCGCCCCTGACGAAAAACTGCCGGTCGCTGAAGCCGAAAAACTTCAGGGCTTCAAACTCAACGGGCAAATCCCGGGGCTGAGCGAAATCAGCAAAGCCACCGGTCAACTGTCCGACTTGAACCTGCTGGGCGCCACGTCTTCGAACAACTGGGCGATCGCCCCGCAACGCAGCCGCAGCGGCAAAAGCCTGTTGGCCAGCGACAGCCATAGGCCGCTGGGCGTGCCGTCGCTGTTCAGTTACGTACAGATTCGCGCGCCGAAATACCAGGCATCCGGCGTGACCATTGCCGGGTTACCCATGGTGCTCGGTGGTTTCAACGGCAAAGTGGCGTGGAGCATGACCACGGTCATGGGCGACAACCAGGACCTGTTCCTGGAAAAAATCAAACGCCAAAGCAATGGCCTTTCCTACGAAGTCAGCGGCAAATGGCAGCCGGCGATCGTGCGTAACGAAACCTACTTCGTCAAAGGCCAGAAGCCGATTCGCGAAGCGGTGTACGAAACCCGCCACGGGCCGTTGCTCAACAGCGCCCAAGGCACCGCGTTGGCGAATGGTTTCGGCCTGGCTTTGCAGACGCCGAACTTCACCGACGACAAAACCCTGGACGCCTTTTTCGACCTGTCCCGAGCGCAGAGCGTCGAGAAGGCCTCGGACGCCAGCCGTGAAATACGCGCCATCGCCCTGAATCTGGTGTTTGCCGATGCCAGCAACATTGGCTGGCAAGTCACCGGTCGCTACCCGAACCGTCGCGAAGGTGAAGGCTTGCTGCCGTCGCCGGGCTGGGAAGGTCGTTACGACTGGGACGGTTACGCCGACCCGATGCTCCATCCGTATGACCAAGACCCGACTCAGGGCTGGCTCGGCACCGCCAACCAACGGGTCATTCCCCATGGCTATGGCATGCAACTGTCCAATTCCTGGTCAGCGCCGGAGCGCGGCGAGCGCATGGCCGAACTGGCGGGCGTAGGCAAGCACGACACTCGTAGCGTGATCGCCATGCAATACGACCAGACCACCACCTTCGCTGCCAAGCTGAAGAAAATGTTTGAAGCGCCGGGCATGGCTCAGCCACTCAAACAGGCCATCGAAGCGCTGCCGGAGGTTGATCGCGGCAAGGCTCGCGAGGCTTACACACGCTTGATGGCTTTCGACGGCAAACTCAGCCCGACCTCCGCCGACGCGGCGATTTACGAGCTGTTCCTGCAGGAAAGCACTAAACAGATTTTCCTCGACGAACTGGGCCCGGAAAGCAGCCCGGCGTGGAAGGCCTTTATCGCCAACGGCAAGTTGTCTTACGCGGCTCAGGCCGACCATCTGCTGAGCCGTGAGGACAGTCCGTTCTGGGACGACCTGCGCACCTCGCAGAAAGAAGACAAACCGGCGATTCTCGCCCGTAGCCTGGCGGCCGCAATCAGCGCGGGTGACAGCCAGTTGGGTGGCGATCACAAAGCCTGGCAGTGGGGCAAACTGCATCGCTATGAGTGGAAGAACGTCAGTGGCCAGACCGTGCGCGGTCCGCTGGCAGCCGGCGGCGACCACACCACGCTCAACACCGCCGCGTTCACCTGGGGTCAGGACTTCAACACCACACAGGCACCGGCCATGCGCTTTATCGTCGATTTCGGCCAGGCCGAACCGCTGATGGGCCAGAACGGTACCGGCCAATCCGGCAACCCGGCCAGCCCGCACTATCTCGACAGCGTCGATCCATGGCTCAAGGGGCAATACATGAGCCTGCCGATGCAGCCGCAGAACTTTGACAAGGTGTATGGCAAGACGCGGTTGACGCTGACGCCTGGCAAGTAAGTAAGTCAGTCAAAAGACAAGATCGCAGCCTGCGGCAGTTCCTACAAAAGCTGCCGCAGGCTGCGAGCTTTTGATTTTTACCACCCATAAAAATAAATAGAACTTCTCGTCTCGCGCAAACCTCCTAGCTAACAGGCCTCTCCATTTGGGTAACAATATGGACCTTGTTATCGCTCGTCCTGAAGGTTTGTACTGCCCGCCCGGGGATTTCTATATTGACCCATGGCAGCCGGTCGAACGCTCGCTGATCACCCATGCCCACAGCGACCATGCTCGCCGTGGCAATCAACATTATCTGGCGGCGGCACCGGGTGCAGGCATTCTGCGCGCGCGTCTGGGCCAGGACATCAACCTGCAAACCTTGCCCTATGGCGAGCAGTTGCTGCACCACGGCGTAAAACTGAGTTTTCACCCTGCGGGTCATGTACTCGGCTCGGCCCAGGTACGGCTGGAATACGGCGGTGAGGTCTGGGTCGCCTCGGGGGATTACAAGACCGAACCCGACGGCACCTGTGCGCCATTCGAACCGGTGCGTTGCCACACGTTCATCACGGAATCGACATTCGGTTTGCCGATTTACCGCTGGCAACCCCAGACGCAGATCTTTGCCGAGATCAATCAGTGGTGGCAGACCAACGCCGCAGCCGACAAAACCAGCGTGCTGCTCTGCTATTCCTTCGGCAAGGCTCAGCGGATTCTCCACGGCATCGATGCCAGTCTCGGTCCCATTCTGGTCCATGGCGCGGTTGAACCCATCAATCGGATTTATCGCGAGAGCGGCATTTATTTACCGCCAACGATCTATTCCGGCGAAGTAAAAAAACATGACCCGATGATGCGCAAGGCCTTGGTCCTCGCACCACCTCCGGCTGGCGCCAGCCCTTGGATATGGCGTTTCGGTGACTACAGCGATGGCTTCGCCAGCGGTTGGATGCGCTTGCGCGGGACACGGCGGCGGCGCGGCGTGGACCGCGGTTTCGTGCTGTCCGACCACGCCGACTGGCCCGGCCTGCTCTGGGCCATCGAACAAACCGGAGCCGAACGCGTGATCGTCACCCATGGTTCGATTGGAGTGCTGGTGCGCCATCTGCGCGAACTAGGCCTCGATGCCATGAGTTTCAGCACCGAGTACGGCGATGATGAAGACACCCCTGTCCTCGAACCCGAGAGCGCTGAGGTGCTGGCATGAAAGCCTTCGCCGACTTGTATGCCGAACTCGATGCCACCACCTCGAGCAACGCCAAACTGACGGCGATGCAGAACTATTTCGCCCAAGCCGCGCCTGAAGATGCCGCCTGGGCGGTGTACTTTCTGTCCGGTGGACGACCTCGGCAATTGGTGCCGGTACGAATGCTGCGGGAAATGGCCACAGCGTTTTCCGGGCTCTCGCCCTGGTTGTTCGAGGAAAGTTATCAGGCCGTCGGTGATCTGGCGGAAACCATTTCGCTGGTGCTGCCCGAAAAGCTCCACACCTCTACCGACGGGCTGGCGGTGTGGATAGAAGACAAACTGCTGCCACTGCGTAACGCCCCCCCGCAGACCCTCGCCGAATGCTTGCCGGCCCTGTGGGCGCAACTGGATCGCCAAAGCCTGATGCTGTGCATCAAATTGATCACCGGCAGTTTCCGTGTCGGGGTTTCCAAATTGCTGGTCACCCGCGCCCTGGCGGCGATGGCCGGGCTCGACAGCAAACGCGTGGCCCAGCGACTGGTGGGTTACACCGATCTGTCTAACCGCCCAAGCGCCGCCAGTTACCTGAAGCTGATCGCCCCCGAATCACCCAATGAGCATGCCCAACGGGGTGGCCAGCCGTACCCTTTTTTCCTCGCCCATGCGTTGTCGCACCCGGTCGAGCGGTTCGAAACCCTGCTCGGACCGGCCAGCCAGTGGCAAGTGGAATGGAAGTGGGACGGCATCCGCGCTCAAGTGGTCAAGCGCGATGGGCGCTTGTGGATCTGGTCGCGAGGTGAAGAACTGGTGACCGAACGCTTCCCCGAACTGGAGAGCCTGGTCCATGGCTTACCCGATGGCACGGTGATCGACGGTGAAATCGTCGCCTGGAAAGCTGCACAATCGGGTACCGAGGACACCTTCGACGCGCAATCGCTATCGCCCCCTTCCGTGCAGCCTTTCGCCCTGTTGCAACAGCGGATCGGCCGTAAAATGCTGAGCAAAAAAATCCTCGATGAGGTACCCGTGGTCATCCAGGCCTACGACTTACTGGAATGGCAGGGAGAGGATTGGCGTAACCAGACTCAAGCCACGCGCCGCACTCAGCTGGAACAACTCATCCTCACCTGCGCAAACCCGGTGTTACTGAGCTCGCCCGTGCTGACCGGTGAAGACTGGTTCGACCTCGCCCGTCAACGAGAAGCCTCCCGCAGACTGGGCGTCGAAGGCATGATGCTCAAGGCCCACGATGCACTGTATGGCGTCGGGCGGACCAAGGACATGGGGGTGTGGTGGAAATGGAAAGTCGACCCGTTCAGCGTCGATGCGGTGCTGATCTATGCCCAGCAGGGTCATGGCCGCCGGGCCAGTCTCTACACCGATTACACCTTCGCTGTGTGGGATGGCCCACCCTCTGCCCGCGAGCGAACGCTGGTGCCTTTCGCCAAGGCTTACTCCGGGTTGACCGACGAAGAAATGCGTCAGGTCGACAGCATCGTGCGCAAGACCACGGTGGAAAAGTTCGGACCGGTGAGCAGTGTGAAACCGACGTTGGTGTTTGAACTGGGATTCGAGGGCATTGCCCTGTCGAAACGGCACAAGAGCGGGATTGCGGTGCGGTTTCCGAGGATGCTGCGCTGGCGGCAGGACAAGTCGGTGGAGGACGCTGACAGCTTGGCGACGTTGCAGGATTTGCTCGCCTGACCTGATTTCTGTGGGCTGATCTTTTGCAGCGGCTGCGAAACCTGCTCTGTAGGAGCGAGGCTTGCCCGCGAAGGCGTCTTCAGGTACGCCAAAAGCTTCGCGGGCAAGCCTCGCTCCTACAGCACCACCCTGGCGCAGGGATTTGGCGATGCCCGTTTTCGTGCACAGATCGCGCTTTGCCACTTCTTGTATTACCTTTTAAACGCTTGTTCGGGACTCTGGTTCGGAAATTGCTACTTTGAATAGGTCTTACGCTTTCCAGTAACAGTACTTCTGCGCCACAAGCGCTCATATTGGTTCTTAGGGATTGAATAATGAAAAAAGCATTGCTGACCCTTTCTGCACTGGCGTTGTGCATGGCTGCCGGCTCCGCGCTGGCCAAGGAATACAAAGAATTGCGTTTTGGCGTTGACCCTTCTTACGCGCCGTTCGAGTCCAAAGCAGCCGACGGCAGCCTGGTAGGCTTCGACATCGATCTGGGCAATGCGATCTGCGCCGAGCTGAAGGTCAAGTGCAAATGGGTCGAAAGCGATTTCGACGGCATGATTCCGGGCCTCAAGGCCAATAAATTCGACGGTGTGATCTCTTCGATGACCGTCACCCCGGCCCGCGAAAAAGTCATCGACTTCTCCGACGAGCTGTTCTCCGGCCCAACCGCTTATGTATTCAAGAAAGGTTCCGGGCTGAGCGAAGATGTTGCGTCGCTGAAGGGCAAGACCGTCGGCTATGAGCAAGGCACCATCCAGGAAGCCTACGCCAAGGCCGTGCTGGACAAGGCTGGCGTGAAAACCCAGGCCTATCAGAACCAGGATCAGGTGTATTCGGACCTGATGTCCGGTCGCCTCGACGCAGCAATCCAGGACATGCTGCAAGCCGAACTGGGCTTCTTGAAGTCTCCAAAAGGCGAAGGCTACGAAGTCAGCAAGCCGGTCGACAGCGAATTGCTGCCGTCGAAAACAGCTATCGGTATCTCTAAAGGTAACAAAGACCTCAAAGACCTTTTGAATAAAGGTATCAAAGCGTTACACGACGATGGCACCTACGCCACCATTCAGAAGAAACACTTTGGCGATCTGAATCTGTACAGCGGCAAATAATGCCCGGCGCCCATCTCGCGATGGGCGCTTTTTTTACCCGATCAGGTTGCTGATTTATGTTCGAAAACCTATTACAAGACTTGGGGCTTTCTGCCTTCAGCCTCAAGGGCTTCGGTCCGTTGCTGATGGAAGGCACCTGGATGACCATCAAATTATCGGTGTTGTCACTTTTGTTGGCCGTATTGCTCGGTCTGCTCGGTGCCAGTGCCAAGCTGTCAAAAGTCAAACTGGTGCGTGTACCGGCCCAGCTCTACACCACGCTGATTCGTGGGGTGCCCGACCTGGTGCTGATGCTGCTGATCTTCTACAGCCTGCAAACCTGGCTGACCTCGTTTACCGACTTCATGGAATGGGAATACATCGAGATCAACCCGTTCAGCGCCGGGGTCATCACCCTGGGCTTCATTTATGGCGCGTACTTCACCGAAACGTTTCGCGGAGCGATCCTCGCCGTACCGCGGGGCCAGGTCGAAGCCGCCACTGCCTATGGCCTCAAACGCGGTCAGCGTTTTCGTCTCGTGGTGTTCCCGCAAATGATGCGCTTCGCCCTGCCGGGCATCGGTAACAACTGGATGGTGATGCTCAAGGCCACCGCGCTGGTCTCGATCATCGGCCTCGCCGACCTGGTCAAGGCTGCGCAGGACGCCGGGAAAAGCACTTATCAACTGTTCTACTTCCTGGTGCTTGCCGCATTGATTTACCTGCTGATCACCAGTGCCTCCAACGTCGTCCTGCGCTGGCTCGAACGCCGCTACGCCGCCGGTTCCCGGGAGGCCGTACGATGATCGAACTCTTGCAGGAATACTGGAGACCCTTCCTTTATACCGACGGCTACAACATCACTGGCCTGGCCATGACCATGTGGCTGCTCAGCGCGTCGATCTTCATCGGTTTTGTGGTGTCGATCCCGCTCTCCATCGCCAGGGTTTCGCCCAAGATCTACGTCCGTTGGCCGGTGCAGTTTTACACCTACCTGTTCCGGGGTACGCCGCTGTATATCCAGCTGCTGATTTGCTACACCGGGATCTACAGCCTGGCTGCCGTACGTGCCCAGCCTGTTCTTGATGCATTCTTTCGCGATGCGATGAACTGCACGATCCTGGCCTTCGCCCTGAATACCTGCGCCTACACCACGGAGATCTTCGCCGGGGCGATTCGCAGCATGGCGCACGGTGAAGTCGAAGCAGCCAAGGCCTACGGTCTGACAGGCTGGAAGCTTTATGCCTACGTCATCATGCCGTCGGCCCTGCGTCGCTCGTTGCCTTATTACAGCAACGAAGTGATTCTGATGCTGCATTCGACCACCGTGGCGTTCACCGCGACTATCCCGGATGTATTGAAAGTCGCTCGTGATGCGAACTCGGCGACCTTCATGACATTCCAGTCGTTCGGCATCGCCGCGCTGATCTACCTGACCGTTACCTTTGCGCTGGTCGGCCTGTTCCGTCTCGCCGAACGCCGATGGCTGGCCTTCCTCGGGCCGACTCACTAGGACAACTCGTACATGCGCCACCAGATTCATGACCTGCTGGCCCCGCTGCCGGGGACCGTGCGACAGATTCACAGCTTCCACTTCGGCCCGCCGTCGGCCAAAGGCAAGATTTACATCCAGTCTTCCCTGCATGCCGATGAATTGCCCGGCATGTTGGTGGCCTGGCACCTCAAGCAACGTATGGCGGAACTGGAAGCCGCCGGCCGGCTGCGCAGCGAAATCGTGCTGGTGCCCGTGGCGAACCCGGTCGGCCTGGAACAGGTGTTGATGGACGTTCCACTGGGCCGCTACGAGCTGGAAAGCGGGCAGAACTTCAATCGCTGGTTCGTCGACTTGAGTGAAGAAGTCGGTAACGAGATCGAAGGCCTGCTCGGCGACGATCCGCAACGTAACCTCGAACTGATCCGCGACAGCCTGCGCAAGGCGTTGGCGCGGCAGACCGCAGGCACTCAACTGCAATCCCAACGTCTGACCCTGCAACGGCTGGCCTGCGATGCGGACATGGTGCTGGACCTGCATTGTGATTTCGAAGCCGTGGCGCACCTCTACACCACGCCCGAGGCCTGGCCGCAGGTCGAGCCGCTGGCGCGCTACATCGGTTCCGAAGCCAGCCTGCTGGCCACTGACTCGGGTGGCCAGTCGTTCGATGAATGCTTCACTCTGCTCTGGTGGCAGCTGAAAGAGCGCTTCGGCGAGCAGTTCGAGATTCCGCTGGGCAGTTTTTCAGTTACCGTCGAATTGCGCGGCCAAGGTGACGTCAATCACCCGCTGGCAAGCCTCGACTGTCGGGCGCTGATCGATTATCTGATTCATTTCGGCGCGATTGCCGGTGAACCGGCGCCATTACCCGAACTGCCCTACCCGGCCACACCGCTGGCCGGCGTCGAACCGGTGGCGACACCCGTGGGCGGACTGCTGGTGTTCACGGCCCTGCCCGGGGAATACCTGGAGGCCGGGCAACTGATCGCCGAAGTGATCGACCCGATCAATGATCGCGTCACCCCTGTTCATTGCTCCGTCGCCGGGCTGATGTACGCCCGTTCGCTGCGGCGCATGGCCACTGCCGGCATGGTAATCGCCCACGTCGCGGGCACCGAAGCCTATCGCAGCGGCTACCTACTTTCGCCTTGAGGATGCATGCCCCATGTACAAATTGACCATTGAAGGCCTGCATAAAAGCTATGGCGATCATCAGGTGCTCAAAGGTGTTTCGCTCAAGGCCAAAACCGGCGACGTCATCAGCCTGATCGGCGCCAGCGGCTCAGGCAAAAGCACCTTTTTGCGCTGCATCAACTTTCTCGAACAACCCAACGACGGCGCCATGACCATGGACGGCCAGAACATCCGCATGATCAAGGATCGCCACGGCATGCACGTGGCCGATGCAGATGAACTGCAGCGGATCCGCACCCGCCTGGCCATGGTGTTCCAGCACTTCAACCTGTGGAGCCACATGACGGTGCTGGAGAACATCACCATGGCCCCGCGCCGGGTACTCGGTTGCAGCAAGCAAGAAGCCGAAGACCGTGCCCGACGTTACCTCGACAAGGTTGGCCTGGCGGCGCGCGTGGCGGATCAATACCCGGCGTTCCTTTCAGGCGGCCAGCAACAACGGGTAGCCATTGCCCGCGCACTGGCCATGGAACCGGAAGTCATGCTGTTCGACGAACCGACCTCGGCGCTCGACCCGGAACTGGTCGGCGAAGTGCTCAAGGTGATCCAGGGCCTGGCCGAAGAAGGCCGGACCATGATCATGGTCACCCACGAAATGAGCTTCGCCCGCAAGGTCTCGAGCCAGGTGCTGTTCCTGCACCAGGGTCTGGTGGAAGAAGAAGGCGCGCCGGAAGATGTGCTGGGTAATCCGAAGAGTGAGCGGTTGAAGCAGTTCCTCAGCGGCAACCTCAAGTAACCCACCGTCCTGTAGGAGCGAGGCTTGCCCGCGAAGAACGATAATGCGGTCATCATATAGACCGAGTTGCCTTCATCGCGGGCAAGCCTCGCTCCTACAAAAGCGGATTTCGCTAACAGATATCAGGCCACTGGCGCGGGTGGTGGTTCATCCGGAAGAGTCGGTTCTCCGGGTTCTGTCGGCTGTTCGTTGGGGGTGTCGGGATCAGGCTGGCCGGGGATGCCCCCTGCCATGCTGACTGGCGGATGTGCCAACAAGGACCAGGCCAGCATGCCAACCTGATTGGGCTCAAGCCTTGCCAGTTCGGCACTTATTCGCGGATCGATCTTCATGAAGCACTCCTGAGCGATGGCCCGATCCGCCTTGCGCGAATCGGAGCAGTACATTCCATAGAGTGTACGCCCGCTCAGGAATTCCAACGGTTTGTCAGACGGCTGACTCAGGTACGCGGCAGGGTCACGCCACGCTGGCCCTGGTACTTGCCGCCACGGTCCTTGTAGGAGACTTCGCACTCTTCGTCCGACTCAAGGAACAACATCTGCGCTACGCCTTCGTTCGCGTAGATTTTCGCCGGCAGATTGGTGGTGTTGGAGAACTCCAGGGTCACGTGACCTTCCCACTCAGGCTCAAGCGGCGTGACATTGACGATGATGCCGCAACGCGCATAGGTGCTTTTACCCAGGCAAATGGTCAATACGTTACGCGGGATGCGGAAGTATTCGACGGTGCTGGCCAGAGCGAAGGAGTTCGGCGGAATGATGCACACGTCGCTGTGGATGTCGACGAAGCTGCCAGCATCGAAGTTTTTCGGGTCGACGATCGCCGAATTGATGTTGGTAAACACCTTGAAGTGATTGGTACAACGCACATCGTAGCCGTAGCTGGACACGCCGTAGGAGATCACACGGCTATCGTCGCTGCCGCGCACCTGGCGCTCGACGAAGGGCTCGATCATGCCGTGTTCCTGCGCCATGCGGCGAATCCACTTGTCCGATTTGATGCTCATGGCGGGTGTCCTGAATAGCGAGGTGGAAAAATTCTGTCCGGCATCTTACCGGGCAGGCGCTCCGGGTTCAAAGTCCGGGAAACAATTCTCGACGATCCCCCGTGAATTCAGGGCCTTCACCGCTATTCGATACACCGTCAGTCATGAAAACAGAGAAACCTTCGCAAGAACCATTGGCACGTTCCGGAAAAAGGGTTAAGGTGGCGCCACTGTGCTGCTTGTGTCACTGAGAATCTCTACACGATATGTTGAATTTCGATCCAACCATCTACAAGAATTTTTCCTGCTCTTTGCACTCAGTCTCGGCCAGGGTTCTTCCTGCGTCGCAGTTATCTTTGTTCAAGGAGTTACACCATGTCTAATCGCCAAACCGGTACCGTTAAGTGGTTCAACGATGAAAAAGGCTTCGGCTTCATCACTCCACAATCCGGTGACGACCTGTTCGTTCACTTCAAAGCTATCCAATCCGACGGCTTCAAAAGCCTGAAAGAAGGCCAACAGGTTTCTTTCATCGCTACCCGCGGTCAGAAAGGCATGCAAGCTGAAGAAGTTCAAGTTATCTAACTTGTACTTGCTTTAGTAAAAAGCCCCGCCCTCAAAAGCGGGGCTTTTTTGTGCCTGAGTGTTTTGTGTGACAAAAAAGATCGCAGCCTTCGGCAGCTCCTACAGGGCATACATCAATCCTCTGTAGGAGCTGCCGAAGGCTGCGATCTTTTGATCTTTCAGTGTTACCAGGCCACGCCAAACCCAGCGGTGTAACGAGTCTTGCTCAGATCAGCCTCATCGCTGCCACTGATGATATCTCTCTCGGCCTTCAGGTTCAGCGACGCCCAATCGGTGACTTTGTAGCGCAGGCCGACCTCGGCATCGAGTGCGTAATCCGCCACGCCCGACAGCGGCTTGCCGACCTCACCATTGGTGAAGAATTCGACCTTCTTGCCAACCAGATAACGGTTGTAGTCCCACTTCATCGCCAGGGAGTAGAAGTTCTCCTTACGACCGTTGGAATACTCATAATCCGTGTTATTCAGCAGCGAGCCCAAGGAGAAGGCGCCCAATTCGTTATCCCAGAACTGATAACCGGGGCCGGTACCGATGGTGCGCTGACGGGCGAGCTCTTCGACCTTGTCGCGTTTATAGACCGCGCGCCCTTGCCAGAACCACTTCTCGGTGAGGAATCGGTCGAGAGAATATTCGGCACGCCAGTTATCAGTGGTGACAACGTCATCCTGGAACTCGCGGTTGTACTCACCTTCCGCCGTATGACGCCACCGACCATGACGCGCGGTGGTTTTGAAACCAACGTCATAATCATCAGTATCTTTTTCGGCCCGCTGATAATCCAGCGCCATGTCGACATTACCTTTCCACACCAAATCCTCAACTACCGGCTTGGGCTTGAGCATCTGCTGGATACTGGCCAGCTCCACGGTCTTGGGGCCATCGCCGTTGGCCAAGGTGACCTTGCCATCCTCTGCCGCGTGCAGGGATTTGGCCTTCTCACCGGTATAGGCATCCTGTTTGACCAACAGTTGCTGATCGCTTTCCAGGGTTTTGACCTGTTTCCAGTCGATCGGGACCGCGCCCGCATACTCGGTCTGAATCAGCAGCTTGCCACCATCAAAGACGGTGATTTTGCCGCTCAACTTGTCACCGTTCTTCAACCAGACGGTATCGGCAAGCAAGGGAGTGGAAGCACTGGCGACAGCGAGGCACAGCAAGGTTCTGGACAACATAAGCGAATCGAAGGCTCAACTTTGCGAAAAAAAGTCGGCATTATCCTCATGAATAAGGCCCTGACAAGGACTGACCCGACTTTTTCTATTGAGTTCATTTCTCAATGGGCGATCCTGGATTTACTCTACAGACGGTCAATTGCGCATTCTTTCAGGAAACCCGGGACGTGACCGACTCAAACGCAGAAACCGAAAGCGCGGCGCAAATCCGACGCACGGCGCTCTACCTGACCCTGGCGCAAGTGCCCGAGGGCAAAGTCGTGAGTTATGGCCAGCTCGCCGAGCTGGCCGGACTGGGTCGTGCTGCCCGCTGGGTCGGGCGAACACTGAGCCAATTGCCCGGCGACACCAAATTACCCTGGCACCGCGTGCTGGGTGCCGGCGGTCGGATCAGCCTGCCCGTGGGCAGCCCTTCGGGGGATGAACAACGGGCCCGATTGCGCATGGAAGGCATCAGTATCCTGAACAATCGTGTTGATATTCAGCGCCATGGCTGGCGCCCGGTAGAGCACAGCGGTTAGAGTGCGCGCTTTGTTTCCGTAACTCTTGAGGCAGACTCCAGCCCATGCCCCGTAAAACCTGGCGCGCCGCGCTCGCCGCCTATGCCAGCCCCTCGACACTCGTACTGTTGCTGCTTGGTTTCGCCGCCGGCTTGCCTTACATGCTGGTGTTTTCGACGCTTTCCGTCTGGCTGCGCGAGGCCGGCGTTGCCCGCGAAACCATCGGCTATGCAAGCCTGATCGGCCTGGCCTACGCCTTTAAATGGGTCTGGTCCCCGCTGCTCGACCAATGGCGCCTGCCGCTGCTCGGCAAGCTCGGTCGACGACGCTCCTGGCTGGTACTGGCCCAGGCACTGGTGATCCTTGGCCTGATCGGCATGGGATTTTGCGACCCGCAAAAGCACCTGTCTTGGCTGATCGCCATCGCCGTGGTCGTCGCCTTTGCCTCGGCGACGCAAGACATCGCCGTCGACGCTTATCGCCTGGAAATCGCCGATGAAACCCGCCAAGCCGCGCTGGCAGCCAGCTACATGGCCGGTTATCGGGTCGCGGCCCTGCTGGCGACGGCAGGCGCACTGTTCTTCGCCGAAGGCTTCGGCTCCACTGGCTTCAACTACAAGCATGCGGCGTGGACCGGTACCTACGTGCTGTTCGGCGTCTTGATGGTCCCGGCGCTGCTGACCACCCTGTTCATGCGCGAACCGCCGGTGCCTCTACGTACTCAATTGCAGGCCGGACGCTACAGCTTCGTGCACCAACTGGCGTCGGTGTTCGTGCTGATCGTACTGCTGGTGTCCGTACCGGCCTTGTTCACCCAGCTCTACAACACCGACTTCGCCAGCGTACTGTTCGAAGGCGCCAGCGTGCTCGACCTGCTGCTCGAAGACCGCGCGTTCCTGCGGGCGATCCTCTATATCACGCTTACCGGCCTGTGCTTGTCGGCCATGGGCCGCCGTGGCTTGGCCCCAGTGCTGACCCCGGTCAATGACTTTATCCTGCGTTACCGCTGGCAAGCCCTGTTGCTGCTTGGGCTGATCGCCACCTATCGGATGTCCGATACGGTCATGGGCGTGATGGCCAATGTGTTTTACATCGACCAAGGGTTCACCAAGGATCAGATTGCCAGCGTCAGCAAGATTTTCGGGCTGATCATGACGCTGGTCGGCGCCGGCATGGGCGGCCTGCTAATCGTGCGCTTCGGCATCCTGCCTATCCTGTTCATCGGCGGCGTTACCTCAGCCGGCACCAACCTGCTGTTCTTGATGCTTGCGGATATGGGTGCCGACCTGCAGATGTTGATCGCCACCATCTCACTGGATAATTTCAGCTCGGGCCTGGCGACTTCAGCATTTGTCGCTTACCTGTCGAGCCTGACCAACCTCAAATTCTCCGCCACACAATACGCCCTGCTCAGCTCGATCATGCTCTTGCTGCCCCGCCTGATCGGCGGCTATTCAGGGGTCATGGTGGAGAAATTCGGTTATCACAACTTCTTCCTGATCACCGCCCTGCTGGGCGTTCCGACCCTGCTGTTGATCGCGCTGCACTGGTTCCAGGAAAACCGCCGCGCCGGTCCGACACCGACGCCGGAACCGGTTCCGACCCAGGTCGCGGAAGAATCGTAGGCTCTTTACGCCGGAAACATCGCAGAGGGCGGGCAGATTATCGCCCTCTGCGACACAGCCGGCCGCACTCCTGTACGCCAGCAGATCTCGCCCGTACAATGTTCCGTCATTTCTCGTCATCAGCAACCGACAACGGCCAACCATGCGCACCAGTCAATTTTTGCTCGCCACACAGAAAGAAACGCCTTCCGACGCGGTCGTCATCAGCCATCAGCTGATGCTGCGCGCCGGCATGATCCGCAAACTCGCCTCGGGCCTGTACACCTGGCTGCCCATGGGCTTGCGAGTGATGCGCAAGGTTGAAGCCATCGTGCGTGAAGAAATGAACGCCGCCGGCTCTCTCGAAGTGTTGATGCCGAGCACTCAACCGGCTGAGCTGTGGCAGGAATCCGGTCGCTGGGAAGAATACGGCCCTGAACTGCTGCGCTTCAAGGATCGCCACGGTCGCGATTTCTGTGCCGGCCCGACTCACGAAGAAGTCATCACCGACCTGATGCGCAACGAGCTGAGCAGCTACAAACAGCTGCCGATCAACCTGTATCAGATCCAGACCAAATTCCGTGACGAAATCCGCCCACGCTTCGGTTTGATGCGCGGCCGCGAATTCATCATGAAGGACGCCTATTCGTTCCACGCTGATCAGCCTTCGCTGCAGATCACCTACGATCGCATGCACCAGGCGTACTGCAACGTGTTCACCCGCCTGGGCCTGAAATTCCGTCCGGTTGAAGCCGACAACGGCTCGATCGGTGGTGCCGGCTCCCACGAGTTCCACGTACTGGCCGAATCCGGCGAAGACGATATCGTCTTCAGCAACGGTTCCGACTACGCAGCCAACATCGAGAAGGCCGAAGCCGTACCGCGCGAAACCTCTCGTGCCGCGCCTACCGAAGAGTTGCGTCTGGTCGACACGCCGAACGCCAAGACCATCGCGCAACTGGTCGAAGGCTTCAATCTGCCGATCGAAAAGACCATCAAGACCTTGGTGGTGCACGCTGAAGAGCAAGGCAAACTGATTGCCCTGATCATTCGTGGCGACCACGAGCTGAACGAAATCAAGGCCGCCAACCAGCCTGGCGTTGCCAGCCCGCTGGTCATGGCCTCCGAAGCTGAACTGCGCGACGCCATTGGTGCCGGCGCCGGTTCCCTTGGCCCGTTGAACCTGCCGCTGCCGATCATCATCGACCGTTCCGTCGAGCTGATGAGCGACTTCGGCATCGGTGCCAACATCGACGACAAGCACTACTTCGGCGTGAACTGGGAGCGTGATCTGCCGGTTCCGACCGTTGCCGATCTGCGCAATGTCGTGGCCGGTGATCCGAGCCCTGACGGCAAAGGCACCCTGGAAATCAAGCGCGGTATCGAAGTCGGGCACATCTTCCAGCTGGGCAACAAGTACAGCAAAGCGATGAAGTGCGAAGTGCTGGGCGAGAACGGCAAGCCGGTCACCCTGGAAATGGGCTGCTATGGCATTGGCGTATCCCGCGTGGTGGCTGCCGCCATCGAGCAGGGCAACGACGAGAACGGGATTATCTGGAGCGATGCTCTGGCCCCGTTCCAGATTGCTCTGGTACCGCTGCGCTACGAAACCGAACAGGTTCGTGAAGCCACCGACAAGCTCTACGCAGAACTGACTGCCGCCGGCTTCGAAGTGCTGCTGGACGACCGCGACAAGAAAACCAGCCCGGGCATCAAGTTCGCGGACATGGAGCTGATCGGCATTCCACACCGGATCGTGGTCAGCGACCGCGGCCTCGCCGACGGCAATCTGGAATACAAGAGCCGCACAGAGGCCGAGGCGCAAGCGCTGCCGGTCGCTGACGTGTTGTCTTTCCTCCAGGCCCGTATCCGCCGCTGACACCAGATAGAGACGTCATGTTCAAGCGAAACACCTTAGGCCTCGGTGGCGCCGCCCTGTGCGGCGCCCTGCTGGTCAGCGGCTGTGCCAATCAGATGTCACAACGTAGCGAGCACGAGGAACGGGTCGAGCGCAAATTGCTCGATCATAGCCTGCAGATCGATGTCGGCGAGCCCAAGGTGCTTGAGCTGCCGCAACGTCGGGTGAAAATCCACGAGCAAAAAACTTTCGAAGTCACCGAGTTCGAAGTCACGCGTCACTACGATCGCTACACGCCTTACCAACCCTGGAGGGAGGTCTACGAGATCCCGCTGGGCGCGGTGGCCGTGGTGGCCGGTGTCGGTGCGAACGTGGTCAACGTGTTCGCCCTCGGCAATCTGCCGGACACCGTGACGAAGGACTGGCTCAGCTATGGTTTCGCCGGGCTCAACCCGTTCATGAACGCGCAGTCCCATGGTCGGGCGCAACAGAACCTGGCGGGTATCGACGAAGTCCAGCGCGACAAGCGCACGGAATACTCGAGCCTGCCGTGGAGCGAGCGCCCGGTGCAGGTCAAGGCTGGCAAGAACACCTTCGAACTGACCACTGACCGTAACGGCGTGTTGCGCCTGAACCTGCTGGACAGCCCGTTCGCTGAACATGACCTCAATCATCTGGGCAAGCTGCAGATCAGTGTCGAGGACAACAAGGACGATGTGCACACCGACTCGTCCCTGATGATCAGCGGCAACTTGCGCGGCAAGCTGCTCGAAGCGCATGGGCTGATTTACGACGACCTCGAAGACGACGAAGTGAGCCAGTGGGTACACCGGGTCAAACGTCTGTCGGAACTGGGTCTGGAAGAAGAAGCCAGCGAGCTGGAACAGAGCCTGATCGAACTGACCCGCAACGATCCCGAGCTGCAGACCGAATTCCTCAAGTCGCTGACCAAGGATGCCGGGCGATTGGTGGCGGATCCAGGGCCGAATTAAACGCTTAAAAGCTTCGCGGGCAAGCCCGCTCCCACAAGGACGATGCAGTACCTGTGGGAGCGGGCTTGCTCGCGAAAGCGGTGGGTCAGGCAACATCAATGTTTACTGTGCCGCCGTCTTCGCGAGCAAGCCCGCTCCCACATGGATTGCGCTTAACTGACTGGCATTAGGGCTTGCCCGCGATGACGCCATTACATTCACTGCAAAACTACCGCTCAAACAACTCCATCTGCTCAAACCCGCCCCGCAAATCCTCCAGCCTCACCCCAATTCCCAACAACCGCACCGGTTTCCCACCACGGTTAAAGGCTTGGGTCAGCAGCAACTGATAACTCCCCAGATCCCGCCCTGCCCCGGCCTGCTCCAAAGTCGTCTGGGTAAAATCATGAAATTTCACTTTGACGAACGGCTTGCCCGGGCGATAGCTGCTGTCGATCCGTGCCATGCGGTCATTCAGGGATTCCAGCAACTCGGGCAATTTGTCCAGGCAACTCACCAGATCCGGCAGGTCCACGTCGTAAGTGTTTTCGACGCTGATCGACTGCCGGCGACTGTCGTTGTGCACCAACCGCTCATCGATCCCACGGGCCAGGCTCCAGAGTCGCTCGCCAAAGCTGCCGAATTCGCGCACCAGTGCCAACTTGTCCCACTCACGTAAATGCGAGCAATCGACGATGCCGAGCCTGCCGAGTTTGTCGGCGGTCACTTTGCCAACCCCGTGCAGCTTGCTCACCAGCAAACCACTGACGAAGTCTTCCACCTGATCCGGTGTGATTACGAACAGGCCGTTAGGCTTCTTCCAGTCGCTGGCGATTTTGGCGAGAAACTTGTTCGGCGCCACGCCGGCCGACACGGTGATATGCAACTGATTGGAGACCCGGCGGCGAATGTCCTGGGCGATTCGCGTGGCGCTGCCGCCAAAATGCGCGCTGTCCGACACGTCGAGGTAGGCCTCATCCAGGGAAAGCGGCTCGATCAGGTCGGTGTAATCGCGAAAGATCGTATGAATTTCCTTCGACGCTTCTCGATAGGCATCCATGCGCGGCTTGACGATAGTCAGGTCTGGACAGAGCTTCAAGGCATGTCCGGAAGACATGGCCGAGCGTACGCCATAAGCCCGCGCTTCATAGTTACAGGTGGCAATCACCCCACGCCGATCCGCCGAGCCGCCCACCGCCAATGGCTTACCAGCCAGGCGCGGGTCGTCACGCATCTCGATGGCGGCGTAGAAACAGTCACAATCGACGTGGATGATTTTTCGCTGCGTCATATAAAAGCAGTGTTCATGGCGAAGAAATGAGGTGTTGGTGAGTCATACCGGCAGTATCTCACTGACACCTGTATATAGCACCAGTACTCTGAATGTTCTTTTTCCTTTGTAGGAAAAGCGCCGGAGGAATTTATTTTCTCAATCGAAAGAGCCCTCTCGATAGAGCCACAAGCCTTGCCCTGCCTGCGTTTCAGACCGGCCAGCCATTGCTTTTTTCACCTAAGCGCTTGAACAGGAACAGGTTTTACCGAGATTTAAGGTTGACAGCCCTGCGATCCTCTGTAGAATGCCGACACACAGACGCGGGATGGAGCAGTCTGGTAGCTCGTCGGGCTCATAACCCGAAGGTCGTCGGTTCAAATCCGGCTCCCGCAACCAAACATCAAAAAAGGCTACTCGAAAGAGTGGCCTTTTTTGTGCGCGCCTGTTTTATAAAAATCAGCGGTCTAGCCTTTCGGCGCAGAAACAAGAAATCGTTCTGATTCCGAAACTTAGGTCTCCCCTGCTACCGTTCACCGTCGCTTTACACTTATTTGAGCCATACTGGGATTAACGGTTGACACTCCGGCGTTCGCCTGTAGAATGCCGCCACACAGACGCGGGATGGAGCAGTCTGGTAGCTCGTCGGGCTCATAACCCGAAGGTCGTCGGTTCAAATCCGGCTCCCGCAACCAAACATCAAAAAAGGCTACTCGAAAGAGTGGCCTTTTTTGTATCTGTTGAAAAAGTCCTTTCGCAACAATGATCTGTCACTGTGCAGCGAGCCGTTCGGGATCGCCAGACTGTGAGTTCAGCGCAGGCTGAACCACAGATGAAACTTCCTACGACTGAATGACGCGCCATCGCCCACATCCGGTGAGAGGCGTTAATATTTGTGATTATTTTTTTCCACAGGGATTGGTAACTTGGCTGGATACCTCCATCCTGTCGCGCACAATCCAAGAGGTGATTGATGCGCGCCAACTCGTCTGATTCACAAGACACCGTCACTGCGACACAACCGATCAAAGCCGAGCGTCTGCGCTTGCTGGATCGAATCAGCAAATATCGTCAGCCCATCGGGCTGGCAGTCACTTTGCTGTTGTTCGCCATCGCGCTGATTGCCTGTCGTCACCTGCTGAGCGAACTCGATCTGTACGCGCTGCACGACTCGATTCTGGAAGTACCGAAACCGGCCTTGCTGGGTGCACTCGGCGCGACCGTCATCGGCTTCATCATTCTGCTGGGTTACGAATGGTCGGCCAGCCGTTATGCCGGCGTGACGCTGGCGCCGCGAATATTGGCATTGGGCGGCTTCACCGCATTTGCCATTGGCAATGCCATCGGCCTTTCGCTGTTATCGGGTGGCTCGGTTCGCTACCGTTTATATGCACGTCATGGTGTGGGGGCTTCGGAAGTCGCGCACATGACCTTGTTTGCCAGTCTCTCGCTCGGCTGCGCCCTCCCGCCCCTGGCCGCCCTCGCCACCCTCAGCAACCTGCCCGCCGCCTCCGCAGCCCTGGGTTTCTCCGAGACGTTGCTGGGTGCGATTGCAGTGGCCGTGCTGCTGCTCTCCACCGTACTGGCCATTGGCATCTATCGCCGTCGCTTGCCAGAACAGCCTTACCCGGACAACCTGCTGGTCAAGGTCGGCCGCCGCACCTTGCGCCTGCCGGGTCGCCGCCTGACGTTCCTGCAATTAGTCATCACCGCTCTGGACGTGGCCGCCGCCGCGACCGTGCTCTATCTGTTGTTGCCGGAAGCGCCGCCCTTTGGTGCGTTCCTGCTGGTCTATCTATTGGCCCTGGCCGCTGGCGTACTCAGCCATGTGCCGGGCGGTGTCGGGGTATTCGAAGCGATTTTGCTCGCTGCCTTCGCCGACAAACTCGGTGCCGCACCACTGGCCGCCGCCCTGCTGCTCTACCGTCTGATCTACGTGGTGTTGCCGCTGCTGGTGGCTTGCGTACTGCTGCTGGTCAACGAAGGCCAGCGCCTGTTTCAATCGCGCCAGTCCTTGCGTGCCGCATCTGGCATGGCCGCGCCGATTCTGGCGGTACTGGTGTTCCTGTCCGGCGTGGTGCTGCTGTTTTCCGGTGTGACGCCGGAGATCGATACCCGCCTTGAACACATCGGTTTTCTGATTCCGCATCGCTTGGTCGACGCCTCGCACTTCGGCGCTAGTCTTGTAGGTGTCCTCTGCCTGCTGCTGGCTCAGGGGTTGCGTCGCCGCCTGTCAGCCGCGTGGATGCTGACCACCATTCTGTTGTTGGTCGGCGCCCTGCTCTCTCTGCTTAAAGGCTTCGACTGGGAAGAGGCTTGCCTGATGACCCTGACGGCGAGTTTGCTGGGGGTTTTCCGGCGTTCGTTCTATCGGCCCAGTCGCCTGACCGAAGTACCGTTTTCGCCGCTGTACCTGGTGGCCAGCCTCTGCGTACTCGGCGCGTCGATCTGGTTGCTGCTGTTCGCCTATCAGGACGTACCCTACAGCCATCAACTCTGGTGGCAGTTCACCCTCGACGCCGATGCCCCGCGTGGCCTGCGCTCGCTGCTCGGCGCCGCGGTCCTGCTGGTGGTGGTGTCCCTGACCTGGCTGCTGCGCACCGCGCGCCCGGTGATCCATCTGCCAACGCCCGATGAGCTGGACCGCGCGGTAAAGATTCTCATGGCCTCGTCCCAACCGGATGGCGGCCTGGCCCTGACCGGTGACAAGGCGCTGCTGTTTCACCCCAACGACGAGGCGTTTCTGATGTACGCCCGCCGTGGTCGCAGCCTGGTAGCGTTGTACGACCCGATCGGCCCGAGCCAGCAACGGGCGGAAATGATCTGGCAGTTCCGCGACCTGTGCGATATCCATCACGCCCGCCCTGTGTTTTATCAAGTACGTGCCGAGAACCTGCCGTACTACATGGACATTGGCCTGACCGCGATCAAACTCGGCGAAGAAGCCCGGGTCGATTTGCACCGCTTTGATCTCGAAGCCAAAGGCAAAGAGATGAAGGACCTGCGCTACACCTGGAATCGTGGCACCCGTGATGGCCTGTCGCTGGAAATCCATGAGCCGGGGCAAGCGCCGATGGATGAGCTCAAGGTGATTTCCGATGCCTGGCTGACTGGTAAAAACGTGCGCGAGAAAGGCTTCTCGCTCGGGCGTTTCAGTGATGACTACCTCAAGCACTTCCGTGTCGCGGTGATTCGTTTCGAAGGACGCCCGGTGGCGTTCGCCAACCTGCTTGAGACCTACGGCCATGACCTGGCCAGCCTCGACCTGATGCGCGCGCACCCCGACGCCCCCAAGCTGACCATGGAGTTCATGATGGTCGGTCTGATTCAACATTATAAAAATCATGGATACGCGCGCTTCAGCCTGGGCATGGTGCCGTTGTCGGGGTTGCAACCCCGGCGCGGCGCACCATTGACCCAGCGCCTGGGCTCGATGGTATTCCGCCGTGGTGAGCAGCTGTACAACTTCCAAGGTTTGCGCCGCTTCAAAGACAAGTTCCAGCCCGACTGGGAACCCCGTTATATGGCCGTGCCCGCCGGACTCGATCCGCTGGTGGCCCTGGCCGACACTGCCGCCCTGATTGCGGGTGGCTTGACTGGATTGGTGAAACGCTGATGATTCAACGCTCCCTGCGGTACGTACTGGCCACACTGGTAGTGCTGGCCCTGATTGTCGGTGGCGGTTACTGGTACCTGAAACGCCCGGCACCAGAACCGACCCTCGAACGGCTGACGCCGGCCGATGGCGCCGCGATGACCCGCGTCATCCCCGGCACCACGCCGAAGGCTCAGGTGCTGGTGGCGGTCAATGACGACCAGAAACTCAATGACAAGCAATTGACCACCCTGAGCCGCAGCGCCTCGGCGCAGATCGTCCAGGTGATCCTGCCCAAGGACTGCCTGCTGCAAAGCCGCGCCCTGCAAGCGGGTCTGCGCGAACTGAAAGGCCCGGCCACTCTGGTCAGCGGCATCGGCCCTGGCGCCGTGCTCGCGTGGCGCTGGTTGTCGGAGCAGAAGGACGACAAGGCCCAGGCCATTTCAGTTGATCTGGCCCTGGAAAAGCCCGGCGCCTGCACTCACCTGCTGCCAAAAAGCGCCGCCCACGGCCACTGGCTCGTGGCATGGAACGACAACCCGGACGACGCCAGTGCCGGTTTCGTACGTGATCAGCCCAATGCCGAAACCAGCATCAGCGACTACGACATCAACCTGCCGCAAGTGCTGAACAACGAACTGCGCAAAATCCTCGTTGGCGGCGATAAAGCCGCTGGTGGCCTGCAGATCCCGGTGGTCGAAGTCCCGGCCGGCCAGGCCAAGGACACCGTCACCCTGTTCCTTTCCGGCGACGGCGGCTGGCGCGACCTGGACCGCGACGTGGCCGGCGAGATGGCGAAGATCGGCTACCCGGTAGTCGGCATCGACACCCTGCGCTACTACTGGCAGCACAAGAGCCCGGAACAAAGCGCTCTGGACCTGACCGAATTGATGCAGCACTACCGGCAGAAATGGGGCACCAAGCGCTTCATCCTGACCGGCTACTCATTCGGCGCGGACGTATTGCCCGCCATCTACAACCGCCTGCCGGAAGCGGAGCAGCAGCGCGTCGACGCAATCATCCTGCTGGCCTTCGCCCGCACCGGCAGCTTCGAAATCGAAGTCGAAGGCTGGCTAGGCAACGCCGGCAAAGAAGCCGCCACCGGCCCGGAAATGGCCAAGCTGCCGCCGGCAAAAGTGGTGTGCATCTACGGCGAAGAAGAAGTCGACGAGAGCGGCTGCACCGACAAGACCGCCGTGGGCGAAGCGATGAAACTGCCTGGCGGCCATCACTTCGACGAGAACTACCCGGCGTTGGCCAAGCGGTTGGTGGATGTGATCGAGAAGCGTCAAGCGAAGGAGACGGCTGCTCAAGAGTGATCTGAGCCGCGCGCACAAAAAAGCCCCCGCACCCTTATGGTTGCGGGGGCTTTTTTACATGTACAAACATGAAGCGCTACCAGCTAGCCGGACTTTATGTCGATGCTCTGTGCTTCCAAGACTAAAGCTGAACATCTATCCACGTTACGTCATCTTCAACAGCGATAAAGTCGCTATCCGGTGCTGCCAGCAAGCTGCTTTGCTGCGACTCCGTTAACTCTGCCCAGAAGCCATCGGTTACGAACACCAGTCGCTCACCGACGGCCAATGGGTGAAAAACAAAGTCAGGGTTTGGAGCACGACTAACCTTCAGGCATCGGGTTACCCAGTTTCGAGCCGGATCTTGCGCCAACTCACTGTGCGAACGGTCGCGCCTCCAATTGGCCTTGCAGTGGGGCGGCGTAATCCACTCGATCGTGCCTGCCGGTGTCACTACACCACACGAACAGTCACCCTCATACGCAAGCGTGAGCTTCCCATGAGCAGCGAAACCGATCAGGTAACACGTGGCCCCTGTCTGGTCCGCAAACAAAGCGGGGTGAAGCTCGGCCAGCACTGAACCAAGTACCCGCTCAACTGCTCCGCGCTCAGTGATATCGCCCTCCCGATCCATGTGTTTCGGGTAGGCCGCTAAAACACCTTTTACGAAGCATTCAGCCAGCTGACCACTGCCGGGTTTCGACGTACCATCCGTGATGACGAATAGCCCTCTGTCGCCATCGCAGAGAGCTCCAGCACAGTCATGATTGGCTTTCCTGGTCCGCCCTATTACTGATCTGGTGCCGTATCTCATGCGCTGCCCAGGTCCTTCATGCGCTTGTGAATGATTCGCCCTCTACCCGGATTAGCCTGCACCGAGCCCGAGCTTTCAATCACGTAGTCGATACCACTGAGCACCGTGAGTTCTCGAATTCCAGCCGTGATGAATTCTTTGAGCTCCGACTCAGCTTGGCGAACTTCTTCCAAAAGCTCTGTACGACCATCAATCAAGATGATTATGTCTTCGACGTCTTTGTGGAAGGGATCGCCCTCACCGCGACCGCTAAAAGCCTCTAGTTTCGTCGCAAGAAAGTAGGTCGGTTTAAATATCTGGATCACGGTACCGCTGGGCAACGTAAATTTATCGGCCCTCGCCAGCCCCTCCACGAACCAACGGTTGGCATATCCGAGAACTTCGGGATCAGAAGGCATCACGTCAACGACGACGTCGTTGAAGCGGAAACGACAGTTGACTTCATCCTCACCGGTGATCTTGAAGTTCTTGGTCGCCAGCCGTTCTGTGAGGTGTTGCCAGGCGCTAATGCCTGCCAGCTCGATCACTAGGTCAACATCATCGGTGAAACGAATGTCGTCCAGCACAGCAGTATCAGTGACCAGCATGGCCGTGGTGCAACCGCCGACAAAGGCAACCTCAGCGAGAAACGCCTCTCCCAAGCCGTCTGCAACAAATTCTATGAGCTCATAATTGTGATCAGCGTTTGATGACATCTTATTTCAGCCCCATCCCTGCTTTTAGAATGTTAACCGCCACACCACACTCTCGCGGACCACCAAGACGGATCGCATCAGCAAGCGCGAGATAGTGATAAAGGATTCTGTCCCTCTTCACCGCTTCCGGCACCGTCTTGTACAGCGGCTCTATCGCCTGACCACGCTCAGTTCCGAGTGCATCAGGCCAAACCGGAATCAACCCGCCAGCGCTCTTGATGCTTTTGGACAGGGCTGGCGCTGCGAAGCCTGTTGGAATACCGCGAACCATCGCGCCCGGCTTCACGGGGAAAAAGTATTTCAGAGCGTGCTCGGTGATTTTCAGCAGCTCTCGCCGATTAACCTTCGGAAGCCCGGTGTCATAGTCATTGGTGAGAATTCCGGACTCACGACACCTGGCTATAGAGTTTGAAACCTCGCTTTTGCTTAGCCCAAGAGACGCAGACAACGCACGCAACGAGTAACCTTCACTCCAGCTCGCCAGCGGCGGAGAAGGTAAAGGCTCCGACCACCCTTCCCACCCATCCTCATCGCCCAAGGCTGAGTTGAACTCCTGGCGGTGGAACACAGTTTCTTCACCATCAGCGGAGTAGGTGGCTAGCGGCTGCCCCACCTGCCCCCCTGCCGACATTCGATTTATCTGCTGGGGCTTCAACAATTCCTCAACTATGTTCGAACTCGACTCAGATTCCATCTTCCCAAAGAGATTTTCTTCCTGGGCGTGCAGGCTAGCCATCTTGAACAAAAGCAAAATGTCTTGACTCTTCATGAAGCTAAAACTCCAAGTGTCCACATTCCATAAAACGTGGACACTTGTCTCATTGGAAATATCGAACCGTCAAGTCCTTTCGATATTGATCAGGTTTCACTGGGAAACCCCAGATTATCAGCCAGCGGGTGAGCCTGGCCCTACATGTCCGATTTGCCCTTAACTGACTGGCATTGGGTCAAGCCCCGCGCTGAACTCAGATAAAGGGCTACAAAAAAGCCCCCGCGGCCGCAAGGCATCAGGGGCTTTTTAATTAGAGACGACGCTCTGCTGCGTCGTAAACCTCTTCATCACGTCGCGCACCGACGGCGACGATCAAAACCTGGATCGCCTTTCCATCGACTCGATAAACAATCCGCGTGTCACCTGTCCGGATCCGTCTGCAACCTGCAAGACTGGCTCTTAGGGGCTTGCCGCTCTTGTCCGGCTCGCCATTGATAATCCGCTCTTCGATAACATCAAGAATGCGATTCGCCGCCACAGCTCCCAGCAGATCCAGATCCTTCTGGACCTCCGGATGATAGATAACGCCCCAAACCATCCACAGCTCCTTTAGTCTTTCCTGGCATACCGCGCCCGCATATCGTCATGGCTGATGGCCTTGACCTGATCAAAACCGATCAATCGCTCCCGAGCCGCTGCTTCAACCCGAAGGTCCTCAAGCTCGTCGAGCATCTCCTGATACGCATCGACATTGATAATGACCGCTGCCGGCTGATTGTCTTTGAAAATGACCAGTCGCTCAGTGGCTCGGCTGGAAATCTCTTTTAGCCTCGCGCTGAACCCCCTGACCATTGCAGTCACCGAAATCGCTTGGTCAGCACGCTCCAGTAATGCCGTCATACTCACCTCTCTACACATTCATGCAAATTTGAACACACAGTTCTACGCAGAGTATCGCGTCGAATTCGACATACAGCAAGCTGCAAAAAACGCGAATTTTACCAACCTGCGTTTTTCCATGCCTACAAAAAATGAGCCGAACGACTTGTGAATGCTCTCGCCACGTTTAGTTTCGTTTACTTAAGGTGTCGCAATATCAGATGACGCCCGCAGACCTTGTAGGCAAACTCCTAATCTTGCCAATTGGGTGCGTTTGGGCACTTTGCCGCCTTGTTGCGTTTTTCTTCGACGGGATACTCTCCGGACGTCGCTGACCATTCAGTGATCGGGCTTGGTAACCCGGTGGAATAAGGCGCAACAGCGCACCCGACACGATTGCAGGCGTTTTTTGGCCTGCGATCCTGTGTTATGGCAGCTGTGCGTGGGACGCTTTCGAGCGTGCCGGTTTCCTTGATTCCCCGGTTTACCAACCTGCGCTCAGCTGCCACCCATTCGCTTGGTATCGGATGCGGCAGCTTCTTAAATCAAGGAAGTTGACCATGAACAATCAATCAGAACTAAAAACCATCGGCCTCACCCCGCTCATCTACTGCTCGGATCAGGCGTTGTTCAACGTCCGCGCCGGCGTCCCCATCGTTGATGCATTGTCACAAGCCTCCGACCTGCTGTTCCTCGCCAAATCATTTACCGAGGATGCAGCCTACATAAAAGACACCGACCGCCACGCCTGGGCCGCGCATTATTTGACGGCTATGTCCAAGGCAGTGATTGATGATGTGGTGAAGGTGCTGACACCGCGACCGGCTCGGACAAAGACCGAATCTGAAGAAGAGCTGCCTGAAAGCAAGTAAAGGCACCAGCAGACACTCAAATACCTGTGGGAGCGGGCTTGCCCGCGATGGCGGCAGCAGATCCAACATTGATGTGCCAGACATACCGCTATCGCGGGCAAGCCCGCTCCCACAGGGTTCTTCGTTGGATTTGGATCAAATCCCGGTCAATAAAAAGCCCCCGAAACCTTACGGTAACGGGGGCTTTTTCATGTGGCTTACATCTCGACTTGCGTACCCAGCTCAATCACCCGGTTCAGCGGCAAATTGAAGAACCGCAGGTTGCCGTTGGCATTCTTCAACATGAAGGCGAACAACAACTCGCGCCAACGGGCCATACCTTCGAGTTTGGAGGCGATGACCGTCTCGCGGCTGAGGAAGTAGGTGGTGCGCATCGGGCTGAAATTCAGGTCATCCAGATGACACAGCTTCAAGGCCTCAGGGACGTCCGGCTCGTCGGTGAAGCCGAAATGCAGGATCACCCGGAAGAACCCTTCGCCGTAGGAATCGACATCGAAACGCCGTTGTGGCGGGACGCGCGGGATGTCTTCGTACACCACCGTCAGCAGCACCACTTGCTCGTGCAGCACCTGGTTATGCAGCAGGTTGTGCAACAGCGCGTGAGGCACGGCATCCGGGCGAGCAGTCAGAAACACGGCGGTGCCCTGGACTCGATGCGGCGGTTGCACGCGGATACTGCTGATGAAGATCGGCAGCGGTAACCCGCCTTCGTCCAGTCGCTCCACCAGCAGTTGCTTGCCGCGTTTCCAGGTGGTCATCAACACGAACAGCGCGATACCGGCAATTACCGGGAACGCACCGCCCTGAATGATTTTCGGCACGTTGGCGGCGAAGTACAGACCGTCCACCAACAGGAAACCCAGCAACACCGGCACCGCGAGGATCGGTGGCCACTTCCACAGCAGCAACATCACCGCCGACACCAGGATGGTGGTCATCAGCATGGTCCCGGTCACCGCCACGCCGTAGGCCGAAGCCAATGCGCCGGAGGACTCAAAGCCTATTACCAGCAGAATCACGCCAACCATCAGGGCCCAGTTCACCGCGCCGATATAAATCTGGCCTTGCTCGGCACTGGACGTGTGCTGGATGTGCATGCGCGGGATGTAGCCGAGCTGGATCGCCTGACGGGTCAGGGAGAACGCACCGGAGATGACCGCTTGCGAGGCAATCACCGTGGCCATCGTCGACAATCCCACCAATGGAATCAACGCCCAGCTTGGCGCCAGCAGATAGAACGGGTTACGGGCGGCTTCCGGATCACCGAGCAGCAACGCACCTTGGCCGAAGTAGTTCAGCACCAGGGCCGGCAGCACCAGAATGAACCAGGCACGGGCGATCGGCTTGCGACCGAAGTGGCCCATGTCGGCGTACAGCGCCTCGGCGCCGGTCAATGCCAGCACCACGGCACCAAGAATCGTGACCCCCATGCCCGGGTGGACCATGAAGAAACGCACGCCCCACACCGGGTTCATCGCCTGCAACACTTCTGGATGCTGACTGATGCCATACACGCCCAGCGCGCCCAGCACCAGAAACCAGGTGACCATGATCGGCCCGAACAGAATGCCGATTCGCGCTGTGCCGTGACGCTGAATCAGGAACAACGCCACCAGCACGATCAACGACAGTGGCACCACCCAATGGTCGATGCCGTCGAATGCCAGCCCCAGGCCTTCAATCGCCGAGAGCACAGAAATCGCCGGCGTGATCATGCTGTCGCCGTAGAACAGCGCCGCGCCGATCAGCCCGCAGACCACCAGCAAGGTACGCAACTTCGCATGCCCCGCCGCTGCCCGCCGAGCCAGCGCGGTCAAGGCCATGATCCCGCCCTCGCCCTGGTTGTCGGCACGCAGCACGAACATCATGTATTTGATTGAGACGACCCAGATCAGCGACCAGAAGATCAGCGCCAGAATGCCCAGTACGCCGTCATGGTTGACGGGCACGCCATAGCCACCGGAGAACACTTCTTTGAGGGTGTACAGCGGGCTCGTGCCGATATCGCCATAAACCACCCCGACCGCCGCGACCAGCATGCCGATCGGCTTCGCCGCCGAGTGCCCGTTGGCGACCGCCTGACTACTTGCCTGCCCCATCCAAAACTCCTACTACTCAGACTCGGACTTCTTATAAGAAGCACTATGCTTTGCCGTGCAGCATGCGCTGTTTTACATCACGTTACAGACGTTTTGTTGACTGTAAAAATTCGGTAAAGCGTAACGGCGCGAAGCATAGCGCAGCACTCGTCGTATTTCCCTGCATAAAGCTGGTCAAGTGCGCCTCTCACCGCTAGAATTGCGCACTTTTTGACCAGAGGCGCAACATAGCGCCCGTCTGTCGCCTTGCCGTCTTCGGCTGGAGGCGTCCCAAAACACCGAGGTTAGACATGTCCACCACTCCTGCGCCGGCCAATCCAAAGGTTGGCTTCGTTTCCCTGGGTTGCCCGAAAGCACTGGTCGACTCCGAGCGCATCCTTACCCAGCTGCGCATGGAAGGCTATGACGTTGTGTCCACTTATCAGGACGCCGACGTCGTGGTGGTCAACACCTGCGGCTTCATCGACTCGGCCAAGGCTGAGTCCCTGGAAGTGATCGGCGAAGCCATCAAGGAAAACGGCAAGGTCATCGTGACCGGCTGCATGGGCGTCGAAGAAGGCAACATCCGCAACGTGCACCCAAGCGTATTGGCCGTGACCGGACCGCAGCAGTACGAGCAAGTGGTCAACGCCGTGCACGACGCCGTGCCGCCGCGTCAGGATCACAACCCGCTGATCGACCTGGTGCCGCCGCAAGGGATCAAACTGACCCCACGCCACTACGCCTACCTGAAGATTTCCGAAGGCTGCAACCACAGCTGCAGCTTCTGCATCATCCCGTCGATGCGCGGCAAACTGGTCAGCCGTCCGGTCGGCGACGTGCTCGACGAGGCTCAGCGCCTGGTCAAGGCCGGCGTCAAAGAGCTGTTGGTGATTTCCCAGGACACCAGCGCCTACGGCGTCGACGTGAAATACCGCACTGGCTTCTGGAATGGCGCGCCGGTGAAAACCCGCATGACCGAACTCTGCGAAGCCCTGAGCACCCTCGGTGTCTGGGTGCGTCTGCACTACGTTTACCCGTACCCGCACGTTGACGAGCTGATCCCGCTGATGGCCGCCGGGAAAATCCTGCCGTACCTGGACATCCCGTTCCAGCACGCCAGCCCGAAAGTCCTGAAAGCGATGAAACGCCCGGCCTTCGAAGACAAGACCCTGGCGCGGATCAAGAACTGGCGCGAGATCTGCCCGGACCTGATCATCCGTTCGACCTTCATCGTCGGTTTCCCTGGCGAAACCGAAGAAGACTTCCAGTACCTGCTGAACTGGCTGACCGAAGCCCAGCTGGACCGCGTCGGCTGCTTCCAGTACTCGCCGGTCGAAGGCGCACCGGCCAACCTGCTGGACGCGGCCATCGTGCCGGACGACGTCAAGCAAGACCGTTGGGACCGCTTCATGGCTCACCAACAGGCCATCAGCTCGGCACGCCTGCAAATGCGCGTCGGCCGTGAAATCGAAGTGCTGGTCGATGAAGTCGACGAGCAAGGCGCGGTCGGCCGTTGCTTCTTCGATGCCCCGGAAATCGACGGCAACGTGTTCATCGACAACGGCAGCAACTTGAAGCCGGGCGACAAAGTCTGGTGCAAAGTGACCGACGCCGACGAATACGACCTGTGGGCTGAACAGATATAAACGCAAAAAACACAAAAGCCCCGCTCTCTTGACGAGATGCGGGGCTTTTTAACGTCTATCGTTTTGTAAGAGAAAGAACTCGCGTCATCCACGGAACAGAGGCAAGCGAGCATGCGCCAACACTCAATCATTCACACACCCAAACAAAGCGACTACGAAGAACTCACCCGTGTGTGGGAAGCCTCGGTACGCGCCACGCATGACTTTCTGCCCGACAGCTACATCGACCTGCTGAGGAACCTGGTGCTGACCCGCTACCTCGACGCGGTGATGCTGATCTGCACCAAAGACTCGCGCCAACGCATCACCGGGTTCGCCGGCGTGGCGGCGGGCAAGATCGAAATGCTCTTCATCGACCCGGCGCATCGCGGCAAGGGCCTGGGCAAGCAATTGCTGCGCTATGCCATGGAACACCTGAACGCCGATGAGCTGGACGTCAATGAGCAGAACCCGCAGGCCTTGGGGTTTTACTTCAAACAGGGCTTTGAGGTGATTGGCCGCTCCGAGCACGACGGTATGGGTCAACCCTATCCGTTGCTGCACATGCGTTTGCGTCAAAACCAGCAAAGTTCACAGCATGGCTGACACAACACGGAACAAATGTGGGAGCGGGCTTGCTCGCGAAAGCGGTGTGTCAGTCAACATTGATGTCAGCTGACAAATTGCATTCGCGAGCAAGCCCGCTCCCACAAAAAAGCCACACGGCGCAAATGGATTCGCGATTAACCGGCGCCAGGCAGGTACAATGCCCACCCCTTTTTTGTTACGGCCCTGTCATGACTGACCCGATTCGTCTCTCCAAACGCCTCATCGAACTCGTCGGCTGTTCCCGTCGGGAGGCTGAGCTGTTCATCGAGGGCGGCTGGGTCACCGTGGACGGCGAAGTCATCGACGAGCCGCAGTTCAAGGTCGACAACCAAAAAGTCGAGCTCGACCCAGAAGCCAAGGCCACTGCGCCGGAGCCGGTGACCATTCTGTTCAACGTCCCTGCGGGCATGGACGCGGACACAGCCATGGCGACCATCAGCGCCGAGACCCTGAGCGAAGAACACCGCTACGGCAAACGCCCGCTCAAGGGCCACTTCCTGCGCCTGACCGCCAGCACCGACCTGCAGGCCAATGCCAGCGGTCTGCTGGTGTTCACCCAGGACTGGAAGATCCTGCGCAAACTCACCGCAGACTCCGCCAAGATCGAGCAAGAGTATGTGGTGGAAGTTGAAGGCGACATGGTGGCTCACGGCCTCAACCGCCTGAACCACGGCTTGACCTACAAGGGCAAGGAACTGCCGCCGGTCAAAGCCAGCTGGCAGAACGAAAACCGCCTGCGTTTTGCGATGAAAAACCCACAACCGGGCGTGATCGCCCTGTTTTGCCAGGCCGTGGGCCTGAAGGTCGTCGCCATCCGCCGCATCCGCATCGGCGGCGTGTCCATCGGCAAAGTGCCGTTGGGGCAATGGCGCTACCTGTCCGGCAAAGAGAAGTTCTAAGACTTTTCACGCCGCCATACATTTCGGCGCCGCTGTTTATGCGGCGCCCACTGCTGAATATCAGGATTGCACACCATGATTCATAACGACGTACTGCGCAGCGTGCGCTACATGCTCGACATCAGCGACAAGAAAGTCATCGAGATCATCAAGCTCGGCGGCATGGACGTGTCCCTGGAAGACTTGCTGACCTACCTCGACAAGAAAGAGGAAGACGAGGAAGGCTTCGTACGTTGCCCGGACGAGGTCATGGCGCATTTCCTCGATGGCCTGGTGATCTTCAAGCGCGGCAAGGACGAAAGCCGTCCGCCGCAGCCGATCGAAGTGCCGGTGACCAACAACATCATCCTGAAGAAGCTGCGTGTGGCCTTCGAACTGAAGGAAGACGACATGCACGCCATCCTCAAGGCCGCCGAGTTCCCGGTGTCCAAGCCTGAGCTGAGCGCGCTGTTCCGCAAGTTCGGTCACACCAACTACCGCACCTGCGGCGACCAACTGCTGCGCAACTTCCTCAAGGGCCTGACCCTGCGCGTTCGCCCGCAGTAAGTCGCCCACGAACGCCGCGGTCCCTGTAGGAGCGAGGCTTGCCCGCGAAGGCGGTCTTCAAAACGCCTTCGCCAGCAAGCTGTGCTCCTACGGGGACGGTGGCAGTTCAAGCCTGTATAGACCCTCATTCCTCGCAAAAATAGTGGCTCCGCTTCTGGCGGCTGACGACTAGGGTGTATTGACCCTCAGCTCTCAGGATTCGCCATGCATCCCTACTTTTCCCTGCAAGGCCGCACCGCTCTGGTGACCGGCGGCACCCGCGGTATCGGCAAAATGATCGCCAAGGCTTATGTCGAGGCTGGCGCCACTGTGTACGTGTGTGCCCGCGATGCCGACGCCTGTCAGCAAACGGCTGATGAATTGAGCGCATTCGGTCATTGCCACGCAGTGGCGGCCAACCTGGCCACTGAAGAAGGTGTGCTGCAACTGGCCACGCGGTTGGGCGAACAGATCAGCCATCTGGATATTCTAGTGAACAACGCCGGCACCACCTGGGGCGCGCCGCTGGAGAGTTACCCGGTCAAGGGCTGGGAAAAGGTCATGCAGCTCAACGTGACCTCGGTGTTCAACTGCATCCAGCAATTTTTGCCGCTGCTGCGCAAGGCCGGTTCGGCGGCGAATCCGGCGCGGATCATCAACATTGGTTCGGTGGCCGGGATTTCGTCCTTTGGCGAACAGGCGTATGCCTACGGCCCGAGCAAGGCTGCCCTGCATCAACTGTCGCGGATTCTGGCGCGGGAGTTGGTGAGCCAGCACATCAACGTCAACGTGATTGCACCGGGGCGTTTTCCGAGCAAGATGACTCAGCATATTGGGAATGATGAGCAGGCGCTGGCCGAGGACACGGCGTTGATTCCGATGAAGCGCTGGGGACGGGAGGAAGAGATGGCTGCCTTGGCGATCAGTCTGGCGAGTACGGCCGGGGCGTATATGACTGGGAATATTATTCCTTTGGATGGCGGATTCAGTCTCTGAGATTGGTGGTGCGGCCATCGCGGGCAAGCCACGCTCCCACAGGTTTTATGCCGTACACAACATCTGTGTTCGCTCGAGAACCCTGTGGGAGCGTGGCTTGCCCGCGATGAGGCCGGCTCTGCCACCACCAGACTTGAGGCCTGCCGGGTTATCATGCCCGCCTCAACTCCGCCTCGACCCCAAACCATGACCTACAGCGTTTCCCCCATCGGCTTCGTGCGCTCCTGTTTCAAGGAGAAGTTCGCCATTCCGCGCCAGCCGCAACTGGCCCCGGCCGCTCGAGGCGTGCTGGAGCTGGTGGCGCCGTTCGATCAGGGTGATGCGGTGCAGGGACTGGAGCAGGTCAGCCATGTCTGGCTGTTGTTCCTGTTCCATCAGGCCCTGGAAGAAAAGCCACGCCTGAAAGTCCGCCCTCCGCGCCTGGGTGGCAACAAATCCATGGGCGTATTTGCCACTCGGGCGACGCACCGGCCCAATGGTATCGGTCAATCGGTGGTCAAACTGGATAAGGTCGAAGCCAATCGACTGTGGATCTCCGGCATCGACCTACTCGACGGCACGCCGATTCTCGACATCAAACCTTACGTGCCCTACGCCGACATTATCGACACGGCGTCCAACAGCATCGCCAGCGCCCCGCCATCGCTGATTCCCGTGCAGTGGACAGACTCAGCGCTGCAACAGGCTCATGGCCACGCTCAGCGGCTTGATGAGCCCTTGGTCGAACTGATCGAGCAATGCCTGGCACAAGACCCACGCCCGGCGTACCAGATTCCTGCACCGGAAAGGGAATACGGCGCGCAGTTCTGGGATGTGGATGTGCGCTGGCATTACCCCACGCCTGACCTAATCCGCGTCCTCGAAGTCATTCCCGTGCGTCGGGCATAAAAAAGCCCCCATTGCCTGCACAGGCAATGGGGGCTGATCGTTCCCACGCTCCGCGTGGGAATGCATCCAGTGACGCTCTGCGTCACCCAAACAACGTCTTACTTCTCGACGAACGCACGCTCGATCAGGTAATCACCCGGCTCGCGCATCCGCGGCGAAACTTTCAGGCCGAAGCTGTTCAACACTTCGCTGGTCTCGTCGAGCATGCTCGGGCTGCCGCACAGCATGGCACGGTCGTCCTGCGGGTTGATCGGTGGCAGACCGATGTCGCTGAACAGCTTGCCGCTGCGCATCAGGTCGGTCAGGCGGCCTTCGTTTTCGAACGGTTCGCGGGTCACGGTCGGGTAGTAGATCAACTTGTCACGCAGCGACTCGCCGAAGAACTCGTTCTGCGGCAAGTGCTCGGTGATGAACTCGCGGTAAGCGACTTCATTGACGTAACGCACGCCGTGGCACAGGATCACTTTTTCGAAACGCTCGTAGGTTTCCGGGTCCTGGATGACGCTCATGAATGGCGCCAGACCGGTACCGGTGCTGAGCAGGTACAAATGTTTGCCAGGCTTCAAGTCATCCAGCACCAGCGTGCCGGTAGGCTTTTTGCTGATGATGATCTCGTCGCCTTCCTTCAGATGCTGCAGCTGGGAAGTCAGAGGGCCATCAGGCACCTTGATGCTGAAGAACTCGAGATGCTCTTCCCAGTTCGGGCTGGCAATCGAGTAAGCACGCATAAGCGGGCGGCCGTTGGGCTGTTGCAGGCCGATCATCACGAACTGACCGTTCTCGAAGCGCAGGCCCGGATCGCGGGTGCACTTGAAGCTGAACAGAGTGTCGTTCCAGTGGTGAACACTGAGGACACGCTCGTGGTTCATGTTGCTCATGTACGTGGGACTCCTGGAGATTTGCCTGCGCCGATGATGTGCGCAATTGCAGCGCATTCTAATGGCAGCGACAATATCTGTTAACTGGATTATTAAGATAAGGGTTATCGGTTATATCGATATGCGATTTACTCTCCGTCAACTTCAAGTATTCGTCGCCGTCGCCCAGCAGGAAAGCGTATCCCGTGCTGCCCTGACGCTCAACCTCTCGCAATCGGCGGCGAGCACCTCGATCACCGAGCTAGAGCGTCAGTGCAGCTGTCAGCTGTTCGATCGCGCCGGCAAACGGCTGAGCCTCAATGCCCTCGGCAAACAGCTGTTGCCGCAAGCGGTGGCCCTGCTCGACCAGGCCAAGGAGATCGAAGACTTGCTCAATGGCAAGTCCGGTTTCGGCTCTTTGGCGGTCGGCGCGACCCTGACCATCGGCAATTACCTCGCCACCCTGCTGATCGGCAGCTTCATGCAGCGCCATCCGGAAAGCCAGGTGAAGCTGCATGTGCAGAACACTGCCAACATCGTGCAACAGGTCGCGCACTATGAAATTGATCTGGGTCTGATCGAAGGCGACTGCAGCCACCCGGACATCGAAGTGCAGAGTTGGGTCGAAGATGAGCTGGTGGTGTTCTGTGCGCCTCAGCATCCGCTGGCCAAACGTGGCATCGCGACCATGGAGGAGCTGAGTCATGAGGCGTGGATTCTCCGCGAACAAGGCTCTGGCACACGGCTGACGTTCGACCAGGCCATGCGACACCATCGCAGTGCGCTGAACATTCGCCTGGAGCTGGAACACACCGAAGCGATCAAGCGCGCGGTGGAATCAGGTTTGGGGATTGGGTGCATTTCGCGCTTGGCGCTGCGCGATGCGTTCCGCCGCGGCAGTCTGGTACCCGTGGAAACACCGGATCTGGACCTGGCGCGGCAGTTCTATTTCATCTGGCACAAGCAGAAATATCAGACCTCGGCGATGCGCGAATTCCTCGAACTGTGCCGCGCGTTCACCGCTGGGGTTCAGCGCAGCGACGAGATCGTCCTGCCCACCATCGCTTAAAGCAGAATCACCGCCCACACCAGCGCGATCATGCTCAACGCCACGAATTGAGCGGCGCTGCCCATGTCCTTGGCATTCTTGGACAGTGGGTGCAATTCAAGGGAAATGCGGTCGATGGCCGCTTCCACCGCCGAATTGAGCAACTCGACGATCAACGCCAACAGGCAAACCGCAATCAGCAGTGCCTGCTCGACGCGGCTGACGTTCAGGAAGAACGACAGCGGAATCAGAATGGCGTTGAGCAACACCAGTTGCCGGAAGGCCGCTTCGCCGGTGAAGGCCGCGCGCAAGCCGTCCAGGGAGTAGCCGGAGGCGTTGAGGATGCGTTTGAGGCCGGTCTGGCCTTTGAAAGGTGACATAAAGTAGGCAACTGACCAAAAAGGAGTGGGAAAACTAGTTGAAGCAAAGTCAAAAAAGCGTGAACACGTAGCCCCTTAGTTGCTCGAAATTGACTCAAGTTGTTGCAAGAGCAGCGCTGCCTGAGTCCGGGTCCGCACATTCAGCTTACGGAAAATGGCCGTGACGTGGGCCTTGATCGTCGCTTCGGAAACACTCAACTCGTAAGCAATCTGCTTGTTCAGCAAACCTTCACAGACCATGGTCAACACCCGGAACTGCTGGGGTGTCAGACTGGCAAGGCCTTCGCTGGCAGCCTTGGCTTCGGCGGAAACGCTGACCGCTTCAAAGGCCTGGGGCGGCCAGAAAACGTCGCCATCCAGCACCGCGCGTACGGCTTTCTGAATGACGCTCAAATCACTGGACTTGGGAATGAAACCGCTGGCGCCGAATTCACGGGATTTCACCATGATCGACGCTTCTTCCTGAGCCGACACCATCACCACCGGAATCTGCGGGTACTGCCCACGCAACAACACCAACCCGGAAAAACCGTAAGCCCCCGGCATGTTCAGGTCCAGCAATACCAGATCCCAATCGGCCTTTTCGTCCAGACGGGTTTCCAGCTCGGCAATGCTTGCCACTTCCACCAGACGGACATCCGGGCCCAGGCCCAGGGTCAACGCTTGATGCAGGGCGCTACGAAAAAGAGGGTGGTCATCGGCAATCAGGATTTCGTATGTGGCCATTTTTCAAATGATCCTGTTTTTTTATGGGACGCCTGATGCATTTCAGGCCTCGCCAGAACAACTCGAGGTGCAGCCACGCAGCAGCACCAACAGGGCACGTTCAACGCCAATTACGTAAAAAAGCAGCGTTTCAAACTTTGGCCGCGCCCTAATCGGCGCCAAGCATGCCCAGCGAAGCCGGGGTGGTCAAGTTGCGTGGCCCCGCCAGCGAGCCTGGTTCTTTGCAGTATGGGTGATGCTCAGCAGATGACGGGCGCCGCGTGCTGTACAAAGGGCATCAGCTCGGCGTGAGCCGGTGTTGCAACATTCATATCCAGCTGATGTTTAGCGTCCAGGTAATGCTGGCTGAACACATCAAAATAAGCGTCCAGCGCCGAGGCAGCGTCTGTATCACCGGCAAGATCGAGGCACAGCGCCGCCACTTCGGCCGTGCACAGGTGCTCGCTGCGAGTGGACCTGCGCAATCGGTACCGTGAAAGCTTCTCAGGAAGCAGGCTCAGAATCGGCAACGCATCAAAATAGGGGCTTTTACGGAAAATCTTCCGGGCTTCGGTCCAGGTGGCGTCCAGCAGAATGAACAGTGGGCGCTTGGTGCTATCGACCTCGACGCTGTGGGTCACTCGCTCGGGCTCGACGTATTCGCCCGGAAACACCAGATAGGGTTGCCATTGTGGGTCGGCCAACAGCGCCAGCAGTTGTTCATCGACTTCCGTGCGCGACCAGATGAATGCATGGTTGTCGCGCACCACATCGGCAATCAGCCAACCGGTGTTACTTGGTTTGAACACTTCTTTGTTGGTCATGATCAGGCACACGCCGCTACGGGCGTCGACTTGCGGGCGCCAGGCGCATAGGCAGTGGCTCTCGATCACACGGCAGGCACGGCAACGGGTTGCTCGCCAGCCACGGGCCTGAATCGGCTTGATGCCCTCTTCTTCTCGCTGATCGCGCAAGCGGGCTACCGCGTTGGGAGCGTGGTTCATCGTGGGCAACACCGGCAGACAGGAAAACTCGACACAAACGGCACTCGGCAAGGCAATAAAGGCCAGCAGTTTACCAGAGCGGCCGGCGCAAGCCTGTACCGTCCAGGCGCGCTCCCCTATAATTCGCCGCCACTGAACGCACAGTCACGTGGCTGGTCGAACCACCAGTCACTGAACCAGGAGAGTTTCATGCTGCGCCTTATCGTTCCCACCGCTGCCGTTTTGCTGGCGTCGTCCTTCAGTGCTCAGGCTGCGTCCTTGAGTGAGCAGAATCTGAACAGAGAGCTGCGAAACGTCGCCGTACAAAGCAGTGTCGGCACGCCACGGGCGATCAACGAAGACATTCAGGATCAGGGTTATACCGTCGAAGGTAATCAACTGATCAACCACCTGAGTGTTCAGAGCAGCCACGCCGACAAGATGCGCGCCGATCCGAAAGCCGTGTACTTCCAGCTGGGTGCCTCCGTCTGCAGAAACGAGGGGTTCCGCAAGCTGATGGCCAAGGGCGCGATCATGCGTTACGACTTCACCGAAGTGAAATCCAATCGCCCGGTCGGCTCCGCAAGCTTCCAGGAATCGGATTGCCCGAAAGCCACACCGGCCAAGAAAAAGTAATCAACGGGATTTGGCGCGCCGCTGTTCATCCTCGGCGCGCAGTTCTGCCAACAGCGCCTGCAAGTAGCGCGAACGTCGCTCCCCGCCCTCCAGACGCCGGCAGCACTCCTCTTCGAGACTCAAATGATTAGTCTCGGCTGATAATTTCAGCAATCGATACAGTTGCGCATCGATCTCCAGAGTGACTCTGGTCATGGTTTCCCGCCTCCCTGCACGCATTGATCGTCGTTGATCACGCGAAAAATCCCTGAATTGCTTGAACGTTGCGTCCTGCCATTGACGCAAAGTTGTCGTGTCACGCCTGTAACTTAGTAAATCAGAGCGCAGGACATACGGCTTGCGTTCAGACGAGCGGTGAAAGCACCTTGCAAATGGTCAATAAGCGGTTGCCAGGAAAGACTTTGCGGCGCAATGATCAGGCAGCGCAAATCGTTGCGAGGGTCTAAATTCATAGTGTTCACGTTGTTTTTTTCAGGGCAGAAAAGGGGCTGCCCATTGCGTGCCTTATTGTGCGAACGTTTCTTTCATTCAAGGATAAGCAGAGCCCGTATGGATGGCTCGATTGCAAACGAGTCAGGTGGAGCGCCCAGGCATGGGCTTGGGCAGACAGCGACACAAGGGGTGTCGCGGCGCCGACATTGTTTTGTCGGGCCAAGGGTTCTGTGCAGAAGGAGAAGTTGAATGCCTTACCAACCGAATGACCTCCTGAGCCGTCATTTTCAAGAAAGCGGCCACGACCTCACCAGCAAGGTCGAAGAACAACTCAACCTGGTTTCACCCAACAGCCCCAACATCCCGATTTACCGCGACATGATCCTGACTGTGCTGCGCATGGCCCAGGAAGATCACAACCGCTGGAATGCCAAGATCACCCTGCAAGCCCTGCGCGAACTCGAACATGCCTTCCGTGTGCTGGAGCAATTCAAGGGACGACGCAAAGTCACTGTTTTCGGCTCGGCCCGCACGCCGATAGAACACCCACTGTATGGTTTGGCCCGAGAGCTTGGCGCCGCTTTGGCGCGCTCGGACATGATGGTCATCACCGGTGCCGGCGGTGGCATCATGGCGGCGGCCCATGAAGGTGCCGGTCTGGAACACAGTCTGGGATTCAATATCACCCTGCCCTTCGAGCAGCATGCCAATCCCACGGTCAATGGCACCGGAAACCTGCTGCCCTTCCACTTTTTCTTTACCCGCAAGCTGTTCTTCGTCAAGGAAGCCGATGCGCTGGTCCTGTGCCCGGGCGGTTTCGGTACGCTGGATGAAGCGCTGGAAGTGCTGACCCTGATTCAGACAGGCAAAAGCCCATTGGTGCCTGTGGTGCTACTGGATGCGCCGGGCGGCAAGTTCTGGCAAGGCGCGCTGGACTTCATTCACCATCAACTGGAGGAAAATCGCTACATCCTGCCGACCGACATGAAGCTGTTGAGTCTGGTCTACAGTGCCGAAGAGGCAGTGGAGCAGATCAATCAGTTCTACAGCAACTTCCACTCCAGCCGCTGGCTCAAGCATCAGTTCGTGATTCGCATGAACCACAAACTCAGCGATCGGGCACTCGAACACATGCAGGAGGCATTCGCCGACCTGTGCCTGAGCGACCATTTCCATCAGCACGCCTACAGCGGTGAGGAGCACGACGAAGCACAGTTCAGCCATCTGGCGCGACTGGCCTTCACCTTCAACGCCCGTGATCATGGCCGTCTGCGGGAGCTAGTGGATTACATCAATCTGCCGGAAAACTGGGCCCAGTCCAAACCCCAGGCGCAACAACGCACACGGGAACCGTCCAAGGTAACGTGAGGCAAAAAAAAACGGCCCGCTATCGAAATAGCGAGCCGTTCATTCAATCGTCCATCCCTCGGCCGCTGAACAAGCGGCTGATCATTTCCATGGAATACCCCCGATAACTCAGGAACCTGCCCTGTTTGGCACGCTCCCGGGCATCTATCGGTAGGTGCCCAGCAAATTTGCGCCGCCAGGTGTCTTCCAATTGTTCCTGCCAGTTGATACCGCTCTCGCGTAACGCCAGTTCGATGTCGGTACGTTGCAGGCCGCGCTGGCTCAACTCTTCGCGAATTCGCAAAGGGCCATAACCGGAACGGGCACGGTAGGAAACGAAGCTCTCGAGGTAACGGGATTCGGACAACAGGCCCTCTTCCGTCAAGCGGTCGAGTGCTGTGTCGATCATTTCAGGGAGGGCGCCGCGCTGACGCAGTTTACGCGTCAGCTCGACTCGACCGTGCTCGCGTCGCGCGAGCAGGTCCATTGCGGTTCGCCGCACCGCGACGAGTGTATCGAGTACGGCGGTCATCGGATCAATCAGATATCAGCGTCAGCCAGGTCATCAGCCGTCTCTTTGACTGGCGATGCTTTGACGTCCGGCGCTGGAGTCAACAGCTTGTCGCGCAGTTGCTTCTCAAGTTTCGCGGCGATCTCCGGGTTGTCCGCCAGGAACTTGGCCGAGTTGGCCTTGCCCTGACCGATCTTGGTGCCTTCGTAGGCATACCATGCACCGGATTTCTCGACGAAGCCGTGCAGAACACCCAGGTCGATCATCTCACCGTTGAGGTAGATGCCCTTGCCGTAAAGAATCTGGAACTCGGCCTGACGGAACGGCGAAGCCACCTTGTTCTTCACGACTTTGACGCGGGTTTCGCTACCGACGACTTCATCACCTTCTTTCACCGCGCCAGTACGGCGGATGTCCAGACGAACCGATGCGTAGAACTTCAGCGCGTTACCACCGGTGGTGGTTTCCGGGCTGCCGAACATCACGCCGATTTTCATGCGGATCTGGTTGATGAAGATCACCAGGCAGTTGGCGTTCTTGATGTTACCGGTGATTTTACGCAGCGCCTGGGACATCAGACGGGCTTGCAGGCCCACGTGCATGTCGCCCATTTCGCCTTCGATTTCAGCCTTTGGCACCAGAGCAGCCACGGAGTCGACGATGATCACGTCTACCGCGTTGGAACGCACCAGCATGTCGGTGATTTCCAGGGCCTGCTCGCCGGTGTCCGGCTGGGAAACCAGCAGGTCGTCGACGTTGACGCCCAGTTTGCCGGCGTACTCAGGGTCGAGGGCGTGTTCGGCGTCGACGAATGCGCAGGTCGCGCCGGCTTTTTGAGCCTGGGCGATCACCGACAGTGTCAGGGTGGTTTTACCGGAGGATTCAGGACCGTAGATCTCAACGATACGGCCTTTTGGCAGACCGCCAATGCCGAGCGCGATGTCCAGACCCAAGGAGCCAGTGGAAATAGCCGGGATCGCCTGACGGTCCTGATCGCCCATACGCATTACGGCACCCTTGCCGAATTGACGTTCGATCTGACCCAGGGCCGCAGCCAAGGCTTTCTTCTTGTTGTCGTCCATTAAAGTCCTCACGTAATCAATAAGGCCTGACGGCCAACACCTGTATAAGTAGCCAGTATTATTCCACAGCGTTTCAGGATCGCCTACCCCTGATTTGAGATTTCTCCTGCGGCATGCCGCAGCAGCCCCTCTAGCGCGGCCTTCACCGTTTGTCGGCGGACCTCGTCACGGTTACCGGGAAAGTACTGCACCTCGCTGAACACCTGTTCACCGACGCCCCAGGCCAGCCACACCGTGCCCACGGGCTTGCTCGGCGAACCGCCGTCCGGTCCTGCCACACCACTAACGGCGACGGCAAAACGCGCCCGGCTTTTTTCCTGCGCGCCGCGGACCATGGCCTCGACTACCTCGCGACTGACCGCCCCGACGGTTGGAAACAACTCGGCCGGGACATCCAGTTGCTGGGTTTTCTGGCGGTTGGAGTACGTGACATAACCGGCCTCGAACCAGGCTGAACTCCCCGGAATGCGGGTGATCGCCTCGGCAATCCCGCCACCGGTACAGGATTCGGCGGTGGTGACGTGGGCATTGAGAACCTGCAAGCGTCTGCCAAGTTCAGCGGCCAGCTGAGTGATATCTTTCACGACTCTCTCCTGATCGAGCGGAATGAGGCCTACCGTACACGAGCCGATCACGCTTGCAAGGTTCAGGATCGATCAAAATGTTAGCGAGCGAGGGCTCTGACATAGGCCTGACACGCCTGCAGGGCAATCAGTCCGCTATCGCCTGCGCTGGTGATGGCGATAATTCGTTGAGCATGCGCCGGGTCAAGTCGGGCTCGCGAGGCGCCATGATCCACCCCGCCGGTGCCGGAGGCGGCTGGCACTGCACAGGCCGAGGCAGCGTCATTGGCATCGAGGAGAACTGACAAGCGCACATCAGCAGTGGCAAGACGATCGCGCAGGCGACCTTGATCACGTTCGGCATCGCTAAGCGCTCGATAATGGGTTTGTTCACTGGCCGACAGCCGCTGCTCCAGAGTCAGACGCTTGTCCTGCTCGACCTGTTGCTGGGTGGCAGCGGCCAGAGTCAGTTGATTAAGGGTCTCGGCGTGCAGCCTGGCCTGCTCGGACAGTTGCCGGCCGTAGCGCCAATCCTGAAACTGCCAGGCCAACGCCGCCGAACAACCGACCAGCACCAGCAGACCGATCTGTCGCCAGCCGATCAGACCGAAGGCTGGCATAACACCGCCCTCGCTCGAGCCCAGATTTCCAGACGATCCTGCAAGCCGTTCAGCCCGCCGTTGATACGGCGAGTGATGCTGTTGAACTGATCGCGGTCGGCCAATTCATTCAAGCCATTCTGCTCCCAGAACCATGCTGCCGATTCGGCGGCCCATTGGGGTTGTTCCAGCAGTTCAGGCAGAGACAGCAGTCGTTCATCGCCAAATAGGCCGAGGCTGCATTGACGGTAGTTGTTGCGGCCGGTGATCTGGATCAGGCCACGTCCACGGTATTTTTGACCGTCACCGTCGGGTTCTGGAGTGTTGCCCAAACGGGTGGCCAGGTTGCCGGTGTCGTATTTGCTCAGGTATTGAGTGCTGCCCAATTCACGTACGTACTGCAACTGCCCCGATTCGTGACCGACTTGCGCGAGGAAGGCGGCGATACGTTTGGGGGTGTTGATGTTGCGTTGGGTCATGGCTGTGTTTAGGGCGGAAATGAAAACGCCCGCTTGGGTGCGGGCGTTGGGCATAACGATCTTTAGTTGTTGCTGCGTAACGGTCATAGAGTACCAATCAGATAATCCGTTTAAGAAAACCGAAAACACTTTGCTCTGCTTCCTTCCTCACCAGCAGCGATTCCAGCGGGAAAGGCTCACCTCCCGATGAAACCCAGTCCAGATAATCAAGCCAGTCTCGATTACCCGAATCTTGAGGAATAAAAGCTGAGTCAGAAAGACGAAGTACGCCATTGACGGTTAGTTGATAGTTCATCGTGTTCGATTCCTATAGTTCAGCGTCAGCTGTCCATTCAAGCTGTAACGTTTGACCCGGCACGCTTCCGACGGCGGTAACTGTTGCAAACGATATGCTTCGATTCGTCAGGCTTTGAAGGGTCGTCCCTGTACAGGCCCTGCCCAGCGTCAGGTTCCAGACCTGATTGCTGTTATCTCCAGGACAAAACGCCAACACAGTTGGCTGAGCCCTTTTCTGTACCAGGAAGCCAATCGTCATTCCATATTGACCGGTATTCCCTGCCGGGATCTGAGTAAAGGTCGACAAGCACGTACTTGAACCATTACCTGCTTGCACCGGGAGCCAGGTATTAAAAGACTTTTCGTAATACCGCTGACAATTGATCAGCTCTTGGGCCGCAGTGCGATATTCAAACGGCGTCGCAATTGGCCCTTCTTCAAGCTGAACCTGCGCCAGATCAACCGTTTGCAATACGTTCAGCGGCAAGTCGAAGGCCAAGCGCAAACAGTCACTGTTGGTGTTACCCAACATTTTTCCAGCGAGCGAGGGAACCTGGAAGGTCGTGGTATACAGCGCCCATGAAGTTGTCAGCAGAAAATCACCGACGTTTTTTTCAACGGATTCCGAACCGCTCGGTCCGAAGTACTGGGTAATGCTTACCTTCAATGGACGTGCCGCATCGGATTTCGCCCAGAAGGACACGGTGGCGGTTTTTCCGGCCAAGGTTCTGACCGATTCGATATTCTGGGAAATCTTGTGAATAGTAGCGCCGGTGCCGGCAGTCACTTGTTGCCACCGAAGAAAGTATCGTGGTTCATCCGGCACTTCGGTTTGCCCTAATACAAAACCCTGTCGGGAAATATTGACCCCGGCATTTCCGTTCCAGTCGCAACGGAATCGATCAGCCACGTACCCTCCCGTGTTAGGCGCAAGATTCGTAGCTCCGCGCTGCCAAATATCAAAACCACCGTTAATCAGCAGGTTTTTACGATAGACCTGAACCGGAAAATGTTGCAGAGGATCAGGTTTTGAAAGTTGCCTGATCGCCCTCGACAGTTGATCATTCTGATCTTCTGTCGGGGTTAAACCCGCTTCGCTAATCGCGTTCAAAATTTCTTGCGTAACAGCATTCCCCCAACTCGCGGGAATTAAGGAACCGGGGGTACCGATGATCGGATTTTCGTCCGCAAACTGTCCGTTAACCAACCCGGCGCTGGGTACGCTCTTTGGATAATCCATTTGTCTTGATTCCTGTATTACCTGAAAAAACCCAGCGCACGCATATCGAAACGCTCAGAAAAAACCGCGTTGGCAGATGTATGACCGGTAGTGATATTCAGGTCGTGTCAAAGATATCCAGCCAGCCAAAGTGGTGCGCTGGGTCGACGCTCGCTGAAAGGAAAGAATGACCCTTGCGGCCAATCCCGAAGTGCACGGCGATAGGCCTGCAATTCGGCGTATTGATCGGTGGTCAATGTTGTACCGCCACCGTCCTCCAGTTCGTCCCTGTCGCGAGCGACCATACTGTCAGTGGCCGATAACTGGCTATCACGCCAAAGACGCTCGGCCTTCGCGACTTCCTCCGGCGCAAGAGGTGGTGTATCCGTAAGAAAGGGATAGCCGTTATCGGCTCGCACCGAAATCATTTTCGGGGTTACAGCCAACTGTTGGAGTAACGAAATCCAATAAGCCTGGGGGATTTCTATGACATCGGAAGGGATATCCGACGCATTGATTCCAGGAACATAAACACCACAGGTACTTGCGCTAAACAAAACATTGAACGCGTTCATTCAATAGCCCTTTGCAAAATAATTCACGCTCCATCCCGCCTGCACCTGACCGGAAAAACTCCGGACTTTCAGGCGGCAGCCCTGTTTGGTCCCGGTGCCCCCGACCAGGATGACCATCGCCCCGTCGCCACCCACATGGGTGGCGACGAGCGAAGAAAAAGACGTCGGGAACGAGATCGGGAAAGTGATATAGACATCGCCATTGGCATCCGTGGTGCCAACGCCCCATTGTTCAATGTTGCCACTGGGATACTTCTGGTAACCGACGTTGCCGTAGACGCCGGAGAAGGACGAAGCGTACTTGTCGCTGACCGAGCCCCCATACAGGCGCCACTCGCTACCCAGTTTGATGAAGTGCGCGGAATCACCAAGGCCGAGCTTGACCGGCCCGAATGTGCCGTTACAGGTCTCGATGAGTTCGACACCAGCCGGGTTGATGGTCAGCACGCCGTTTCCGGCGTTGATGACATGGATCGTACTGGCATGGGCAAGTCCATTGATGGACGGCAACGTCGCCGTGATCGGCGTGGCGCTGGCAAAACTCGCCACCCCGCCCACGTTGGCTGCGGTCAGCGCAGCGCTCGCGGGAAAGACGTTGAAGCCTGAAAACTGCAGACCGCTGCGGGTCACAAATTCAGTGGTGGCGACCGACTGATCGCTGTCGAACTGTGGCGCGGTCACAAACAGCTTGTTACTGCGCAACGCCGTCAACAGTTGATCGTTACTAGCCTCTGACGGTTTGATGCCAGCAGCCTCGATGACTTTCAACAACTCCAGAGTGACACCGTTACCCCAGCTGGCTGGGATCAAAGAACCCGGAGTCCCCGCAATCAGGTTTTCATCGACAAACTTGCCGTCCACCAGACCGGCGCTGGGGACGCTATTGGGATAATCCACGGTATATCCTTCCGTTGGTATTTTGCAGGCAGCCGTGTGCTGGCGGCACAAGACTGCACTTCCAGTTATTAATAAGTTTCAGGATTTATACGGCTACGACGCTGACAGGTGAAGCTGGCCAGTCAATGATCAGTGGGAAGTCCGGTTGCTGTTCAATGTTTATCAACTTGAGCGTATACCGTTTCCACTCTTGCAGAACGGCCAGTTGAACATTGGTGGCCTCACCCAGTTCATAGGCGTATTGCAGCGGTGCGACGCGAATAACCATCTCACGCAGACGATTGTCTCGCTCGGCGCCGGCTTGAGCGGTTTTGCCTGTTCGTTCGGCAGCCAAGTCCAGCGCCCAGTCATCATTCAGCCAAACATAGTATTCGCCGGGGCGAGGCTTGACAGTCAGGAAATCAGGCAACGGACCCAACTCGTACCAGAATTGAAGTCCACCTGTGTCTTTGCGATACACCGGGCGGTTGCGCAAATCGATCAGTTGCGAAGCGGCACCGTTACGCCAGACCCATACATAACCGGTTTCAGCGGGTGGCAGAACTTCCGGTAACTCGATCGCATTGCCCGGCAATACAACGCCCATACCAGGAATGACCGGCAACCCGACGGGACCGGTTAACTCTTGAGAACTTTCATTTAAATAGTAATAAGCCATATGCACCTCAAATGAGTTTCAATCGACCTGGATAAGCAATGTTCCTGGGGCGAGTCATCCCCCAGTAAGTACTGCCCAGATTCTCGGTCATGGTGGCTGATACGTAGTAACAGAGACCGGTAAAGGTTGTTGGGTCAGCCCCTACTGTCGCGATGTTGGCAATACCCTGAACCGCTGGAGCGGCGCCGTTATCACCCGTGATGTTGGTACCCGTCTGCCAGGTGCCGGCTGCGCGCGCAGTATCGACACCGCGTTGTTCATCAAGGACGCGGACAAATTCACCCCGGACTTCCGGGGCGCGGAACGTCTTGATCCCATCGCCACTGCTCCAACCTCCGGCGCGGTCAACTTCTGCACGCAACATTCCGGACTGAACGGCGTGATCCCAAAGCCAGGGCCATTCGGAGCGAAGAAATTCTCTGCCGTTCAACGCGCCATAACCACCCGGACTGAACGCGGTTGTCGTCTCAAGAACAATCCTTCCCAAGGGCGTTGCATCGAAGCGCCCGACGGGCCACCAATTGCTCGCTCCATCGCTTCGTAAGTGCCACCAATCACCCGCCCCCATCAAAACCAGAAACGGGTATCCGTTTGGCGACAAGTGAGTGTGGAACTTGATTCGATCATTACCTGAGGCCTGTACTACCAAGCGGTTAACACTGTTGTCGGTCCGTCGAACAACGACATCCCGAACACCTGACAACGAACTTGCTGCCGGCAGGGTAATAGTCGTCTCCGTCGCACTGGCGCTAATCAGTACCAGCCCCAACTCTTCTGGCATCAACGCCTTTGATGTCGATACTTCTGTCACCCGCGAAGACATGGGACTGGCCAAATTCAGTAGCGTCTTCAAGGCCGCTAGCAATTGATCGTTAACATTCTCGGATGGCGTCATTCCGGCCGCTGTAATAACGGCCAGAAGCTCTTCGGTCACACTGTTTCCCCATACTGCCGGGATCAACGATCCCGGCGTCCCGGCCACCGGGTTTTCATCGACGAACCGGCTATTGACCAGACCGACGCTGGGTACGCTTTTCGGATAATCCATCCCTCTACTCCCTAGTCATAATTGATGTGCACCTTGGTATGCGCCGGTGCGCTGCGGTGGATCAGGCATTCCAGTGCCGAGCCCGGGTTCACGCCGAAGCGTTCGCCCCAGTAACTGGCGCCAAAACGCCGGCCCAGCAGCAATCGCCCACCGGTATTGAGCGTCCACATGAACTGCGCTTCCCAGGTGCCCCAATGCGCCGCACCGAAACGCGAACGTCCCATGCGCGGGGCTTCCAGTTCGGTGATGGTGGCGTTCGGGTAACCCTGGCTTTTGGCGATTTCGAGGTAGTAGCCGACGGCCTGGCTGCCGACCGCGAGCAGGCGGCGACGTACCGCGAGGCGGCGGTCATCGAACAGTGGCGTAGCGCCGAGGCACGGGTCGGGCAGGTTCATCACCCGCTCCCAGTCCGGCACCAGTTCACTGACGCCGGCCGGGTCCATTTCGTTGAGCAGGTCGGCGGCGCGGGCGTCGAGGCGGGCCAGTTCCTGGGCGACGCCTTCGAGGACTTCTTCGAGTTCCGGCACCCGTTCAGGGTCCCAGGCCGGGCCGCTGGGCAGCAGGCTGCGCAGTTGGGCGTGGTATTGCGCGGCAGTTCTTATGCCCCCCATACGCAACCTCCGAAGGTCAGCAGCTCATTGCGCTCGGTTTCGACATCAGCGACAGGCAAGGTGAGGACGTGGTCGTTTTCGCCGCTGGTGCTGCTGATCGCTTCACGGATGTGACTGATCAACAACTTCTGGCCGAGGTCGGCTTCACGGTTATGCAGGTCTCGCAACTGCGCTTCAACGGCGGCGCGTGTGGCGGTGGTGTCGGGGGTCAGCGTCAAGTGATAGACCACCGGCACCTGAACCGGCCGCTGCACATGCACCTCGGCGGTGACCGGGCGCAGAGGCTCGATATAGGCCTGAACTTCGGCCAGTTGTTCGTCGTTCGGCACCGGTTGCGGGTCGTCGTCACGCATGATGAACAGGCTGACCGTGCCCGGCCCCAACAACCCGCCACGACACCAGGCGCGAGTCACTCCCGAGCATTCGAGTGCCCAGGTTTCATAGTCTTGCGCCGAACCGCCGTGAGGGATGATGCGGTAGGAGCGGATCACCCGCGAACGTAGCGACTCCAGGCTTTCCCGCGCCACTCCTCCGCTGAGACCTGGCGCCAGCACGCTGAAACTATTGCCGACGATACCCGCAATCGGTTGCACCGGAATCAGCGTCATACCGGTCTCGGCATTGCCCAGGCTGCCGGCCTCGAGCGCGGCGATGGTGGTGCTGTTGAACCCGTTGCTGGTGGTGCGTGCGGCGGTCACTTTGTAGGTGCGACCGTCGCTCGATTGCAGCAGGGTGTCGACATCCAGCACGGCACCGGCGCTGGCGGTAAAGCTGACGCTGCCGCTGGCCGCTTGGGCGGGTTTGCGTGGCTGGTTCAAACGCAGTGCGGCGATCCGTTCCAGGGTCGATTCATCAGCCTTGTCCGGGAGGATCTGCTCGGCGATCCAGTCCAGGTAGCCATACAGGCCATAGGCGGCGCCACCGAGGGTGCGGGCCAGCACTTGCGCATCGGACTGGCGCAGCGAATCACTGGCCAGGTCGCTTTGGGTGCGCTTGATCAGCACCGGCAGCGAAGGGGTTTCAAACGGCATAGATCACCTGCCAACTGTTATCAGGGTTGATGTCCAGGCGCTCGCCATCGGCCAGGGTCAGGACCGTGCGCAGGTTCAGGCGCTGGGCGTCGAGACGTTCGCTAATGATGTCGATGGCGCTGCAATGACCGTCGTCGATCAGCCATTGCAGGGCTTCGCGGGCATAGAATTCGGCGTCCATCTGGGTTTGTCGGGTCAACTTGACCCGGAGCAGCAGCCACAGCCGCGAACCGATGCGGTCATCGGCGACGGTGGGAAACGTGTCGCCCCACCAGCCGAAACGTTCTTCGTCATCGAGGGCGTCGTCATCGGCAGCGCGGCGCCAGGTGAACAGGCTGATCAGCACTGAGCGGGTCAGTGCGGCATGCAGGTTTTGGCTGATCAACATCACTGCCCTCCTGCCGGTACGCCGGTCTGACCATTGCCTGCTTGAACGCCGACATGCACGTGTTTGATCTGGCTGATGCCGCCGGCAATCTGATCGCCTTGGGAGACGATCTTGCCGGTCTGGGTCAGGGTCGGTGTGTCGATGTTCACGGCGCTGCTGGCGCGGATGTTCAGGGTGGCGGTTTCGATGTCGATGATCCGCCCGCGCTTGAAGTGAATTTTGTCGCCTTCGTCGGTGTAGATCGCCACTTCGCCAGCGGCCAGGGACTGGAGGCGATAGCGACGGTCGGCGACCACCAGCACAATGGCGTGGGAGCGGTCACCGCCAAGAAAGGTGGCGATACCTTCGGCGCCGGCCAGCGGATTGCTGGTGAAACCGTAGGGTTCGAAGTGCTCCATGTCATCGTTCACTTCGCCGGCGGTGAGGCGCATTTGCAGCGATTGAAGCTTGGTGGCCGAGTTGGCGAGCACGACAGTGCCGCGCGCCAGGAGGCGTGTCAGTAGGCTCATTCGGGTTCCTTCAATGATCAGGTCGGACGCGGTCGAGTGTGGGAGCGGGCTTGCTCGCGAAAGCGGTGGGTCAGTCGACTTCAGTGTTGAATGATCAACCGCATTCGCGAGCAAGCCCGCTCCCACAGGGTTCGGTGTAAGGCTCAGGCCTTTTTGGGAGGCTCGGGATTGGCGTCAAAGGTATGCGGCGGTGCGACTTGCAGGGTGGTGACCGAACCTTGCGCCGACAGCGAGTAGGTCACCTTCGAGATCAGCATGTCGTCATCAAACCCCAGCACCGGATCCTTGACCCTGACCTGCGTGTTATGACGCCACAGATCGCCGTTCGATTGCCGCCAGCCCTGCACCTGATAGGTGGTGGCTTTGGCCTTGCCCACGCGGGTGGCGCTTTCCCAGTTGGCTCGTTGCAAGGCGAGATCGGGATTGATCTGCATGCCTTCGTTGATCACCGTGACCCGCCGACGTTTGTAGCACAGGTCGGCGGACACTGATTCAACCTCGCTGACCGCTGCCCCGCTCTTCTTGTCCGTGCCCTTGTGCTGGCCGATCACCCGGTATTCGGAGAACACCTGGCTGTAATCCATCGGCGCGTTGGCCGACAGAATATTCTTGCCCAACTCCAGCGCGTCGCTGGCCCGGCCACCACTGCCAGGCCGGGCCAGCACCAGCCGGCCCTGGGCATCATCGGTAGAAAACACCCGGAACAATGTCAGCAAGCGGTCGATGGATTGAAACACCGTTTCCCCCGGCACAATGGTGTGGCTGCTGAGCCGGGCGGTCTCGGGAATTTCGCTGACCACAAAGACCTTGTAGGTGATCGCCAGCGCTTCGACGATGCTCAACAGCGATTGCTCATGCCACTGATTCGGGCGGTTGGTCGCGGCGCAATCCACCAGATCCTGGGTGCAGGAACTGCCTTCGATGTTCAGGCTGATCTGCCGCCCGTCGTAACTGATCGGGGCCTTGAACACATACCCGGTCAGCACCAGATCCTGGCCGATGCGCACTTCACAGGCGTCACCGGGCTGGATCCGTTTGTCCACGGTCTGCCCCGGCCATTGCCAGGTGATGTTGAGTTTAAAGGTGCGGAACTGGCGCTCCAGATCCGCCGTGATTTCCACGCTTTTCCAGCCACCGTATTCCAGCCCGCCGACGGTCAGGGTGACCCGGTTATCCATGTCGTTCATGGTTCACTTCCCGGAAACTTTCACATCGTTCGGTGGCAGGAACCCCGGATGGGCAACACCGTTGCGTTGAGTCACCTCCGTGACCCGCGTCGCGTCGGCGAATTGCCGATAGGCCACGACGACGGCAGGCAAGCTCTCCTGAAAGGATTTACTGACCAGCCGCACGCCGGACGACGCCACCGCTTTGAGGTGCGCATTCAAGTTCTGCTTCAGATCGTTGATGGCCTGATAGTGCGCGGGGCTGGCCTTGTTCAGTGCCAGTTGGATCGCTTCGTTCAACTCCTTTTGCAACAACTGCAAATCTTCGGTGACCGGCACTTCCTGACGGGTGACCGGCTGCAGCGTCTGATGATCCAGCGACGGCTGCGAGGTCAGTTTCACCGGCGTCGAGGCCACTGGCATCGAGGCGACCCATTGCGCCACTTTGACCAGCAACGTGTCCTGCACCAGATCGGCCATGGCTTGCGCCGCGGCGGTGGTGTCCTTGCCAGTGGTGAGCTTCGGCGCATCGGCCTTGCGGATGGCTTCGAGCTGTTGGGACACGTCGGCAATCACGCCACGATAACCCTCCTTCGCGGAGTCCTTGAGCGATTTGATATCGCCGAGCAATCCCTTGAATTCCGCCGCCACTTCCTTGGGCAATTCCTTGACCGCCTTGACCAGCGCCGTGATCTGCCGGTACTCCTCGATCAACGGTTTGAGCTGTTCCTTGATAACGTCATACACCTCGGTCAGGCTGTTGCGCAGATTGTTGATACCTATCCGCGCTGCCTGGATCCGGATCATGACCTCTTCGAACCGCGCCACCGCCGAGCCCAGCAGCGTGTCCGCCGACAACAGCAGCACCTTTTGCGTGCTCACCGTGGCCGTCGGAAACTGCAGCGGCTGATCGGGATAGAACTTCAGGGCAAAGGTCACCAGCCCGCCGTCCTGGCGGGTCTGGGTCATGTCGCATTCACCGACCTTGACTTGCATCCGCCCCAACCACGGGTGGACCAGTTCACCACTGCCCTGCTCCAACGCCTTGAGCAACTTGTCGCGCTGCTCCAGGCAATCGGCGCCGACGATGAAGGCCGTCAGATCGTGGATCTTCGCCTGCTGCCCAAGGCCCTCGAAAAACGGCTGGTCACGTTGTGGATACTCGTGCAACTGGCCCTTGTGGCCGACCGGGGTTTTCGCCTGATCGACCCAAAAACCGACACCGCGAAAGGATGCCGGCAACAATCGGTCACGCCAGTTCATTGGAACCTCCCAGAGACAGCGAGCGATAGCCGATGCGCGAATTGAGCGACAGCCCCGGTTGATTGGTTTGCGGTTGATCGGTACGCAGCCCGGCCGGCGCGTTTTCGAAGCGCACGGTCAGGCCGCCTTCGAGTTGCGTGCGGTTGTTGGCGGCGGTTTGCTGGATCAGGGTGCTGGAGTTTTGTGTCAGAGAACCGGGCTGCATCGGCGACTTGATCGGCAAACTGCCGGGAGCCGTCAGCGCGCTCGAGGCTGGCTCGGACGCGTCACCAAAGAAGGCCGCTGCTGGCGCAAATTCACCCTTGCCTTCGGCATTGGTTTTCTTTTGCACCTCGGTGAAACCTTCGACCTTGCCGGTAATTTGGGCGATAAAGCCACCAAAGCTACCGCCGAGCATCTCCTGGATCGGCGCCAGAATGGCCCGGAGTTTTTCCGCTTTTTCACTGAAAAACTGAACCACAGATGCCCACGTTTCGCTCAATGCATCCAAGGGCGACCAAGTGAACAGGCCGCCGAGATAGGAAAAGAATTCCTGAGCCCCAAGCTTGATTGACTCCCAGTAGCCCGAAAATATGGCAGGCACCTGATCCCATGCAGCGGCAATCGCATCCAGCGGCACCCAGTCGAACAGGCTGCGCAGTTTCTCCTTTACCGGCACGGTCAGTGCCATGAGCAGATCCCAGATGGCGGCAAACAAACCGACAACGGCCCCCCAGTTGTTCAGGATCATTCCGTAAGGCGTCCAGGCAAACCACGCCTTGAGGAAATCGAATCCTGCGCTCACGACTGCTTTCACTCGATCAAAAATATCCGAGAAAACTCCGCTGATCGGCGCCCAGTAACTGACAACCTTTTGCCAGAGCCCGGCGAAAAACGTCGAAATCGGTTCCCAGTTGGCAATGATCAAACCGGCAGCTACGGCAATGCCCATGGCAATCAGCATGATCGGATTGGTCTTGAGCACCATGTTCATCAGCTCGAACACTTGCGTCGCGCCGGTCACGGCCGTTTGCATCGCCGAGAACGCGATGGCACCTGCCGCCAGCCCTTCGACCAGCTTCGGGTTGTCATCGAGCAGACTGCCAAAACCAACCAGCAAAGGTTGAAGACCTGCCGTTACCGTAGCGACGGCAGGCTGCAGGGCAGTGTTGGCCGCGACCGACACCTGCTCCATCGATCGACTGAACACATTCATGTTTTGCGTGGCGCTTGCCGGCGCCTTCGGCAAATCAACGCCTTCGGCCGATTCGCTGACCTCAGTCAATTTGCCTTTGAACGCGTCGGACGCCTTGATCGCATCCATGAACGGCGTAATCACGCTACCGCCCTTGAACAAACCGCTGATGTCCAGTTTGCCGAGGCCGGTCTGCTCCAGGTTTTTCTTGAAGCTCTCGACTTTTGCCCGCAGGGCGCCGAGTTTGGGTGACAGTTCGTCAATGCCCGTGAGCAGCACCGACGTTTTCTCTTTCGTTTCTGTGTCTGCCATCACTGCACCTGCTGCATCGCATTGATCCGTTGCGCGTGCTCCAACGATTCGCGGAGCACATCCAGTGGCCTGGCCATCATCTGTTCGGGGTCAACCTTCCAGAACCAGGCCAGGTCATAGGCGACTGCGATCAGGTCGGTGATGGCTCCGACGCCGCACTCATGAAAAAACTCGCGACGGCCCAACTCAGCGCGTTGAGGTCAGCCAGATCCAGCTGGTTGACCGACGACGGCGGGATGCCGGCGCACACGGCGATGTATTTGGCCGCGACGTCCATGTCGAGGCTGACCTCTTCGCTCTTGTCGATCTTGTACGGCAGCGCCTTGATCGCCCGAACTTCCTGCACCGTCGGACGGCGCAGGTTGAGTTCGGTCAAGGGCTCGCCGTGGGCTTCGATCGCAACGTGAAGCTTCACGGCGTTGCTCATTGCCAGGTCCCCTTGATGCCTTCGAATTTCAGTTCGATGGTGGCGTCGTCGCCTTTGGAGACAGGCTCTTCAACCAGGTAGGCGCCGGCCAGTACGTAGACTTTGCCGTTGCTGAATTCGCAGGTGACGGTCATGTCGGTGCCTGCGATCAGTTGCTTGAGCGGGAAGTCCGCGGTGTGCAGCGCCGTCACTTTGAACGATGGCGCGATGTCGGTTTCCTTGTAGAAGCCCGGCACGACGGTTTCCCGTTTAACGGCCATCAATGGTGCTTCGCAGCCGCCATTGATGGTCAGTTGAGCGCCGTCCACTTTGACGTAGCAGGTGCCCGCAATCAGTTGACCCATGGTGTTTCTCCCTTCAAATAAAAAGCCCACGCGAGGTGGGCTGAAATCACACAGTCAAAGGCAGCGATCAGGCTGCGTCGTCGTACTGCAGACGGAACTGGTTGAGCAGCGCGAACACGCGCAGGCCGTTGATGTAATCCGGCGGGAACAGCACGTTGACCCGGCTCGGGTCCTGAACATCGCGCTCGACGATCAGGTGTTCGGCGAACAGTTCGGCGTTTTCCACGTGGCCTTCCAGTTCGAGCTTGGCGTACTGGGCGATCAGCTCACCGCGAATGGTGCTTGGGGTGACGATGGGCTGGCCGGCGCCGAAACGGGTGCCATCGGAGGCCAGTTTGTGCCGACCGTATTTGCTGGTAATCACACTTTGCAGACGACGCACGATGAACGCCGACTGGTGCATGGTTTCGCTGTCCAGGTAGGAGTTATCTGCCTGGCCGTAGGCGTTCTTCTGATAGGTGGTGATCGAACGCTGAATGCGCACGTAGCCGCCTTCGTAGTACGCGGTAGCGATGCCGTAGTTGAGCAACGACTGACGCTCGGTCAGAGTGAAACGCTCGCTTGCCGGTGCCGGATCGAGACCTGGCAGGCTACCGCTTTGGGTCGGACGACTGGCGTCGGCAGAGATGAACACCGAGGTGCGCGCAGCTAGTGCAGCGGCCTGCACCCAGAACGGTTGCGGTACGCCCGGCTCCAGCGCCTGGATAGTCATATGCTGGTCGTTACGCGCCTGACCGGCCGCCACCAGAGTACCGAGGGTGCCGCGCTTGGCGCTGTAGACGTGACCGAACAATTGCTTGGCCCAGGACCAACGACCGGTGCTGTCATCCATGACGGCTTGCCAGGTGTTGAGGGTCGACAGATCCGACCACGGCACGCAGATGAACTCGAACGGTTCATCGCCCAGCGCCGCCACGGCGGCCACTTGATCCGGCACACCGGTGCCGCCGGTCATGGCAGTGATTGCCAAGGTCAGGCCTGCCGGCGTTTCTTCGCCGTTGCTCTTGCCCAGGCGATTGAATTGCAGGCTGATGTCGTTGCCGCTGTCGCCAGTCCATTTGGCGCTCAGGGTGACGATACCGTCGACCGCTGCAGCGCTAACCGGCAGATCGGCAGAGGCATTGATTTTCAGCGCCAGGGCCGTGGCCGCTTGCGCCGCAGTGGCACCGTTGACGATGGCCGCCTGAACACGAACGCCGCCGACGTACAGGTTGAGCACGCCGCTTTGAGTCGCCGCACCAGTCAGGGTCAGCACGCCTTTGGCAATGCTGCCTTCAGTGTTGTGCAGCGGCAGGCACCAGATCTCGCCGATCGGGTCGGTCTTGCGCCAGGTTTCGTACATCGAGGCGAGCATCGAGCCTTGGCCGCCAATGCTTTTTGCCAGCGCCACGCTGGACACCAACACCAGTTTGCCGACGTCGGCCGGCGCGATGTTGTCGTTGACCTGAGCAACGATCAGGCGGCGCATGGCCGACGACGCGCTATTGGCGGCCGAGTTGTCCATTTCGGCGTAGAACAGCGGAACACGAATGTCTGCGGGGATGTTGCTGAATCCGATCGCCATTATTTGGCTCCCTGTGGTTTCGCCGCTTTCACGGCTTTGGTAGTGATATCGCCATCGGCCAGACGTCGACGCCACCAGGCGTTGTCCGGCACTTCACGGCCCTCGAGGGACAACAGATCGCCCGCTTCCGGGTCCGGCACGACACGGCCGGGGGCCGGTAGCACGGTGATGCGTTTGCTCATGGGGTTACGTCTCCAGAGAAAGTCAGTTCCAGGCGCCCGTCGGGGCCTGGGCGTTTCAGATTGGGGTCCGCCGGATCGATCGCATCGACCCGCACGGTGACCCCGGTAAAGGACGACAAACCGTCCAGTTCACGCTCGTGCCAGCTCTCCGCCGGTTGACCTGGCAGATTGCGGCCGAGCTGGAATTCGGCAAAAAAGCGCAGGCGATACAACACGCGGCTGCTGTTGATGGAAACCAGTTCGCCGCCGTCGTACTCGATGGCGTCGTAGTCGCTGCCGGGCTTGAAACCCACCAGAGCGCGCCAGAGTTCGGCGCGCAGGTCATGCAACAGATCCAGCGCTTTTGTAGCGTCCGTGGTGTCGAGTACCAGGGTTACTTCGAAGCGGTCGCGGATGGGTTGCAGCATCAGGTTTTGCGCGAGGCTCTTGCTCGCCAGATCGGCAATCGGCACCACATAGGCGCAGGGGGTTTGCAGCGGGGTGTTGGCTTGCAGCGTGGCGAGGTCGATGCCGGCGGCCACGCGATTGGCCAGGGTTGGGCATTGCTCACGCAACTGCGTGAGGATCGGCGTGATCTTCATATTTTTTCACCGGGCAATAAAAAACCCGCGGCGGCGGGTTTGAGTGAACGGTACTGGCTGTGGGAAACCCGCGTCCTTGCGAGCCAGTGCGGCATGCACTGTGGATGACACTCCTTCAGGTTGGGGTCTCAATGATCCTGAGACGTATCGCGCGGTGGCACTTCGCAAACGCCAATCCGCTTGGCCGCCCAGCGCTCATAAAGCCCAATGGCCACGTCCGCACCGGCCATCGCCGTCAGGCAGCCAAAGGCACCGGCGGCCCAGATCGACACGCCAGCCGCGTACAGCAGCATGATTGCCGAGACCCCGCAGATCATGCAGGCCCCGGACCGCAGTGCCAGACGCCGCAGCAGCGACCAGCCACGGGCGCCCTCCTTGTCAGCTCGCCACATTTCGCCGGACACCCCGCCCACCAAGGCGAGAACGATGACCAGCCAGATCGGCATGTCCAGCAACGCTTGTTGCTCGTTTGTCATGTCACGCCTCCTGGGGGTGATTGATGAGTGATGTGTGTTGAGTTCAAACGATGTCTCTTGAGGTAGGCATTCCAAAAAGCCCGGTGCCGGGGCCTAATGCTGTTCATTCAGGCGCGCTCTTGGATCGTGCGTACCTTTGTGGCGAGCGAGCTTGCTCCCTCGCCACAGGTTTCTCTGATTCAAGACTCTTTTCAGTGAACAGCATTAGGCGCCTGGGCCGGGCTTTTGAGTAATACGGTCCTGGTTTAGATGCAGACGTTGTGGAATGCATCAACCGTGCTTATGGAACTTCAGGCCAAGTGACGGTCAGCGGGTAGCCCGGTTGTTTGTTGACGTTGCTCATATCGATGAAGAACTGCTTGTACGCCAGCAACCCGGCTTCATCAGCTGGAGTGGCCAGACCCAGCTCAACCTTGTACGCCAGCGCGGTAGAAGCCAGGGTGGCATTGGCTCGTTCAATACGTGGCATTCTTGCGCTGCGCAGTTGGATAGCAAGCGCGGACTGCTGGCCCCACGGATCGCTGTCGGTAAACGTCCAGACGCCGTTTGTGTTCACCGCGTTCCAGGAATAATCGATCTTGGGCAATGCGGTGACATCCACCCAGACTTGATCGGACGGAAACTCTTCGGTGATCGGGTTGTTGGTTTCGAAGATGTTGTCGACCTTGCCATCAACGACACGTACGTACTTTTTCATAGTCATTTCCTTTTTGATTGCCGGCATCCCGGCATTTCGGTTCCTGCCCAGGTAGGCATTCCAAAAAGCCCGGTATTGGCCGGGCTTTTCAGTAATGCGGTCCTTCGCCTTCCTTTGATCCTGTGCACAAAAAAGGAAGCTGACCTTTCGGCGCTACTGGCGCGGTACGAGTCCATTCAAATTGTTTTTCCGACCGCGGTCCCTGCCCGCCGGATAACTGCTTCTGGTGCTTTACGCTGCACACCCGGGTCAGTTGCCAACCCTCTGAACCGTTGAGGCCGGTTCATCGCTGCCTTTGTTGTGGAACTAAAGAGCTTCGTTTCGAGCCACTTTGTTGAGCGGCTTGAGACAAAGAATATGCATGGATGCATATACAGTCAATGCATAAATGCATTTATTTATGCATTACAAATGCACTGGCGCATTAAAGCCCCGCAGACAAAGGCGTTGGCGGTTTTCGGCAGGCGAAAAAAAACCCGCCGGGTAGCGGGTTTTATCTGACAGCGATGAGGTTAACGGGCGTACATGCCCCACCAGAAGACGTGACCAAGGATGACAATCTGCTCTTCCTGGATCTCCTGGAAGCTGTAGTCCTCGTCCGGATGCTCATCGCGATTGAAGCTGCGCAGGCGAATCCCTGTCGGCAGGCGATAAAGCTGTTTCACCCGCAACTGGCCGTTGTGGTTGATGGCGTACAAGTCACCGTCAACGATGTCGCCAATCCCGCATTTGCCGGCATTCACCCCGACCGTGGCGCCATCGCGCAGCACCGGCAACATGCTGTTGCCGCGCACGGTCACGCATTTGGCCTGATCGAACTGCACGCCGTTGTGGCGCAAGCTACGCTTGCCGAAGCGCAGGCTAGAGCGCTCGCTCTCTTCGATGACGAATCTTCCTGATCCAGCAGCCAATTCAACCTCGCGAAGAAAGGGGACCGACACCTCGTCGTCATCGACTGGCGTATCGTCGTCCCACAGGCTTATGTCCTTGAGTTCCGAATGCGATTCATCGCGCCCAGCGTTGGCAGCAGGCGCGACATCTGCGCGGCCACGCAACTGATCGGTGCTCACGGCGAAGTATTCGGCAATCTTCGAAATATGTTTATCCGAAGGATCGACGATCTTCCCGCTGAGGATCCGCGAGAGAGTGGATTGAGGCACGCCGGTGCGACGGTGAAGCTCCGTGGGGGAGATCCCGTGCTGATCGAGCAGCGTTCTTAAGACGGTAGAAACATTGCGTTTTTGCATAACGCGCATAGTGCTTGATCTTTTTTCGGAAGACAAATGCTGATTTGCATAGATCGTGCATAGCCAGCATAAAGGAACCGGGAGGCTTTCATGCCTGCGTCAGGCAGACCGCCCATGGTAATCTTGCGCCCATCGCGGAAAAGCCGGGCCGATGCCCCTCCTTTGCCCTACACCTTTCAACGAGTTTTCCTGAATTTCCGATGAATAAAGCCCTCTCCGATCTGTCCTCCCACACCCCGATGATGCAGCAGTACTGGCGCCTGAAGAACCAGCACCCTGACCAGCTGATGTTCTACCGCATGGGCGACTTCTACGAGATCTTCTATGAAGACGCGAAGAAGGCCGCCAAGTTGCTGGACATCACCCTGACAGCTCGTGGGCAATCGGCGGGTCAGGCGATTCCGATGTGTGGGATTCCTTACCACGCCGCGGAAGGTTACCTGGCGAAACTGGTGAAGCTCGGCGAGTCGGTGGTGATTTGTGAACAGGTTGGCGACCCGGCCACCAGTAAAGGCCCGGTGGATCGTCAGGTGGTGCGGATCATCACCCCCGGCACAGTCAGCGATGAAGCGCTGCTGGATGAACGTCGGGATAACCTGATCGCAGCGGTGCTGGGTGATGAGCGTCTGTTCGGTCTGGCGGTGCTGGACATTACCAGCGGCAACTTCACCGTGCTGGAGATCAAGGGTTGGGAAAACCTGCTGGCGGAACTGGAGCGGGTCAATCCGGTAGAGCTGATGATCCCGGACGACTGGCCGAAAGACCTGCCGGCGGAAAAACGTCGTGGGGTTCGTCGCCGTGCGCCGTGGGATTTCGAACGTGATTCGGCGCTGAAAAGTCTTTGCCAGCAGTTTTCCACCCAGGACCTGAAAGGTTTCGGCTGCGAGAACTTGACCCTGGCGATCGGCGCCGCCGGTTGCCTGCTCAGCTACGCCAAGGAAACCCAGCGCACCGCCCTGCCGCACTTGCGCAGCCTGCGTCATGAACGCCTGGACGACACTGTAGTGTTGGACGGCGCGAGCCGTCGCAACCTGGAACTGGACACCAACCTGGCCGGCGGTCGCGACAACACTTTGCAATCGGTGGTCGATCGCTGCCAGACCGCCATGGGCAGCCGACTGCTGACCCGCTGGCTGAACCGTCCACTGCGGGACTTGACCGTATTGCTGGCGCGTCAAAGCTCGATCACTTGCCTGCTCGACGGTTACCGCTTCGAAAAACTGCAACCGCAGCTCAAGGAAATCGGTGACATCGAGCGGATTCTCGCGCGAATCGGCCTGCGCAATGCCCGTCCTCGTGACTTGGCGCGCCTGCGTGACGCACTCGGTGCACTGCCAGAGTTGCAGGTAGCGATGGCCGAGCTTGAAGCTCCGCACATCATCCAACTGGCGACGACCACCAGCACCTACCCGGAACTGGCGGCGCTGCTGGAAAAAGCCATTATCGACAACCCGCCCGCAGTCATCCGTGACGGCGGCGTGTTGAAAACCGGTTACGACAGCGAACTCGACGAACTGCAATCGCTCAGCGAAAACGCCGGGCAGTTTCTGATCGATCTCGAAGCGCGTGAGAAAGCCCGCACCGGCCTGTCGCATTTGAAGGTCGGCTACAACCGGATTCACGGCTACTTCATCGAGTTGCCGAGCAAGCAGGCCGAATCGGCACCTGCGGATTATATTCGCCGGCAGACCCTCAAAGGCGCCGAGCGCTTCATCACCCCGGAACTGAAGGCGTTCGAAGACAAGGCGCTGTCCGCCAAGAGCCGCGCCCTGGCTCGCGAGAAGATGCTCTACGAAGCGCTGCTCGAAGACTTGATCGCCCAGTTGCCGCCCTTGCAAGACACGGCCGCCGCACTGGCCGAGCTGGACGTGTTGAGCAACCTCGCCGAGCGTGCACTGAATCTGGACCTGAACTGCCCGCGCTTCGTCAGCGAGCCGTGCATGCGCATCACCCAGGGTCGTCACCCAGTGGTCGAGCAAGTCCTCACCACGCCGTTTGTGGCCAACGACCTGAGCCTTGACGACAACACCCGCATGCTGGTGATCACTGGTCCGAACATGGGCGGTAAATCTACCTACATGCGTCAGACTGCGTTGATCGTGTTGCTAGCGCATATCGGCAGTTTTGTGCCGGCGGCCAGTTGCGAATTGTCCTTGGTAGACCGGATCTTCACCCGGATAGGTTCGAGCGATGACTTGGCGGGCGGTCGTTCGACCTTCATGGTTGAAATGAGCGAAACCGCGAACATCCTGCACAACGCCACCGAACGCAGTCTGGTGCTGATGGACGAAGTCGGTCGCGGCACCAGCACCTTTGACGGTCTGTCCCTGGCCTGGGCCGCGGCTGAGCGTTTGGCGCACCTGCGGGCCTACACACTGTTCGCTACCCACTATTTCGAGCTGACAGTGCTGCCGGAAGCCCAGCCGCTGGTGGCCAACGTGCACCTCAACGCTACTGAGCACAACGAACGCATCGTGTTCCTGCACCACGTGCTGCCTGGGCCTGCCAGCCAGAGCTACGGCTTGGCGGTTGCGCAGTTGGCCGGTGTGCCGAGCGAAGTGATCGTGCGGGCTCGCGAGCATTTGAGCCGACTGGAATCCACAGCGCTGCCTCATGAGGTTCCAAAGCCGATCAAAGGCAAACCGGTTACGCCGCAGCAGAGCGACATGTTCGCCAGCCTGCCGCACCCGGTGCTGGATGAACTGGCCAAACTTGATCTGGACGACATGTCACCGCGTCGTGCGCTCGAAATGCTCTATACACTAAAGACACGGATCTAACGCACTTGCCTGCAAGCTGTTAGAATCTCGCGCGGTTTGGGATGCTGCAGGCCAATAGCCTGACCTGCAGACTATCGCTCCCAAACCTGGCGACCCCAACGTGAAGGGGCTCCGCTGCCGCCGCCTGAGGAGAAAATTAGAAATGACCTTCGTCGTCACCGACAACTGCATCAAGTGCAAGTACACCGACTGCGTAGAAGTCTGTCCGGTGGACTGCTTTTACGAAGGCCCGAACTTCCTGGTGATTCACCCGGATGAGTGCATCGACTGCGCACTGTGCGAACCAGAATGCCCTGCCGTGGCCATCTTCTCCGAAGATGAAGTTCCGGAAGATATGCAGCAATTCATTCAGCTGAACGTTGAGCTGGCGGAAATCTGGCCCAACATCACCGAGAAGAAAGAATCGTTGCCCGATGCCGAAGAGTGGGATGGCGTCAAAGGCAAGATCAAAGACCTCGAACGCTGATTACCCCCGCGTTCTCGAAAAGGCCCCTTGTGGGCCTTTTTGCTTTTCTGCAGGCAAAAAAAGGGGCGGTATGACCCGCCCACATTTTTTCCCTATTCCTTGTGTTCCTTTTCATCGTCCTGATGAACCGCTTCCTGCGATGTCCGTTCCCCTCTTCCTTGAAGGGCGTGTCTATCCGTCGACACAGTTCAGATACTAGAGAATTCCCCACCAAGAGCAATCGGCTTCAGCCGATCAAATCGCTTGTCATATGCTGTTAATCTAAAAAAATAATCATGTAAATCAATAAGATAAAAAAGAATCACACCTCGAATAGACGACTGCCAGGGTGTAAAAATAACGAACACTTACGAAAGAGTAAGCAAAGACTTACAACACGAGACTACAAACTTGAGGTGATGTCGGCGACAACTCCCTTCCCATATTCCAGACAACAAAAAGCCCCAAACCAGTCGGGGCTATTTGTTACCGGTTGAGCGAATTGCTTATTGGAACAGCGACTCACTCGACAGGCCGTTTTTCTCGAGAATCTCCCGAAGACGCTTGAGGCCTTCGACCTGGATTTGCCTGACCCGCTCTCGGGTCAGGCCGATTTCCAGGCCTACGTCTTCAAGTGTGCTGCTCTCGTGACCTCGCAAGCCGAAGCGGCGTACGACCACCTCGCGTTGTTTGTCGGTCAGCTCCGAGAGCCACTGATCGATGCTCTGTGACAGGTCGTCGTCCTGCAACAGTTCGCATGGATCGGTCGGGCGGTCGTCGGTAAGGGTGTCCAGCAGGGTTTTATCCGAATCCGGACCCAGCGAGACGTCGACCGAAGAAACCCGCTCGTTCAGGCCGAGCATGCGCTTGACCTCGCCTACCGGTTTCTCCAGCAGGTTGGCGATTTCTTCGGGTGAGGGTTCGTGATCGAGCTTTTGAGTCAGCTCCCGTGCAGCCCGCAAGTACACGTTGAGCTCTTTGACCACATGGATCGGCAACCGGATGGTCCGGGTCTGATTCATGATCGCGCGCTCGATGGTCTGACGAATCCACCAGGTCGCGTAGGTCGAAAAGCGGAAGCCACGTTCAGGATCAAACTTTTCTACTGCCCGGATCAGGCCGAGGTTGCCCTCTTCGATCAGGTCCAGCAGCGACAGCCCACGATTGACGTAACGCCGGGCGATTTTCACCACCAGCCGCAGGTTGCTTTCAATCATGCGCTTGCGTCCGGCCGGATCGCCACTTTGCGACAAGCGCGCAAAATGAACTTCTTCTTCCGGGGAGAGCAATGGGGAAAAGCCGATTTCGTTGAGGTACAGCTGCGTGGCATCGAGTGCCCGTGTGTAGTCGATGTACTTGTGTTGCTTAAGCGAAGCGGAGTGTTTGGATTTTGCACGAACGGAAGGTGGTGCATCCCCTTCATCATTCGACATCGAATCCGTGGCGATGCCGGTCTCCATCAGGAGAACCTCATCGTCAATGTCAAACTCCGGCACTTCTTTACTGAGAGCCATTGTTATAGTCCTTTGGTGAGTTCGACCTCAAGCTCAAGCGGCGCCTTGATCCTTGGCAACGCTGGAGCCTGTTCCCTCTACGTGACGGAACAGGCTGGCTAACAAATCAACGACGTGGCAGGAATTGCAGCGGATCTACAGGTTTACCTTGTCGGCGAATCTCAAAATGCAGTTTCACCCGGTCTGTACCCGTTGACCCCATTTCGGCAATTGTCTGTCCGACTTTGACCTGCTGCCCCTCCCGAACCAACAGCCTGCGGTTATGTCCGTAGGCACTGACGTAGGTATCGCTGTGTTTGATGATGACTAATTCGCCGTAGCCCCTTAAGCCACTCCCGGCGTATACCACCGTCCCATCAGACGCAGCTAAAACAGGCTGTCCCAAATCTCCGGCGATATCAATTCCTTTATTCAAACTACCGTTTGAAGAGAATTTACCAATCAGAATGCCATTAGAAGGCCACCCCCAGCCCGTCGGGGCCGGGCCGGCAGGAGGCAGTGGCGCGGGTGCCGGCTTGTTGGCGACGGACGGTGCAAGCACTGTGGTGCTGGTCGTCGCGCCATTTGCCTGGCGCCGAATCACCGTGGTTTTACTCGACGACGAAGGCGAGGAACTCGACGAACTCACTACCGCCGTCGGCGTTGAACCGCTGCGACCGTCGAAGCGAATCGTCTGACCCGGATGGATCGTGTAAGGCGTAGGAATGTTGTTACGTGCCGCGAGGGCTTTGTAGTCCCAACCGTAGCGAAAAGCGATGGAGAACAAGGTGTCCTTGGGGCGGACAACGTACTGTCCGGTGGTCACGGCCGGACGCTGAGCGACCGCGTTGTTGCGATCGACGACGCTCGCACTACCTGATTTGGTGCTGGAACAACCAACCAGCAAGGTACTCAAGACAAGGCCAGTCACCAGACGCTGAAAGCTCGTTATACCCATTCGCTGCGCAATGACTGTGAGACTCACCCGCCGCTCCCTTTGTGGTGGCTGAAAATATGGATTGCCGTGCTCCGGCACGAAATGTCGCAAGTATAACGGGCCGAACAGGCTTTACCTTTAATGAAGCGGATTAGCTTCGCGCACACGTTTGCTGCCAGACGATTGCGTTTAACCAATCGATGCCGCTGTAAGACCCGGGCAATCGAAGAGAATTCAGCGCGCTTAAACAAATGCTCAGGCCAACGGCCCGTTGAGCAATGGCACAAAGCGCACCGCCCCCAGAACACGTCTGGAAAAGCCCTGTTCTTCACGGATGATCAACATCAATTGTTGAACTTCACCAGAGCCGACCGGAATCACCAGTCGCCCGCCCGGTGCCAACTGATCGAGCAGTGCCTGAGGCACGTCGGTGGCCACGGCGGTGACGATGATGCCGTTGTAAGGCGCCAGCGCCGGCCAGCCTTCCCAGCCATCGCCCCAGCGAAATACCACGTTGCGCAGGTTCAGCTCCACCAGGCGCTCCTTGGCGCGGTCTTGCAGAACCTTGATGCGCTCCACGGAAAAAACCCGCTCGACCAATTGCGACAGCACTGCCGTCTGGTAACCAGAACCCGTGCCGATTTCCATCACCTTGTCCAACGGACCGGCTTCCAGCAGCAGCTCGCTCATGCGAGCCACCATATAAGGCTGGGAAATGGTCTGGTTATGCCCGATCGGCAGCGCCGTATCTTCATAGGCGCGATGAGACAGTGCCTCATCGACGAACAAATGACGCGGGGTGCGGCGGATGACTTCCAGCACCTTGGCGTTGGATATTCCCTCTTCATAGAGGCGCTGAATCAGGCGCTCACGGGTTCGTTGAGAGGTCATCCCGATACCGCGATGCAGAATATGGTCTTGTTCACGAGCCATTAACGCAGACCCTCCAGCCAGCCATCGAGACTTCTGAAGGCATCATTAAAGGTGCGATCCAGTTGCAGTGGCGTGATTGAAACATAGCCTTGCATCACCGCATGGAAATCGGTACCCGGGCCGCCATCTTCTGCGTCCCCCGCCGCGGCGATCCAGTAACCGGATTTACCGCGCGGGTCGACCACTTTCATCGGTGCCGCGGCGCGGGCGCGATGGCCAAGGCGAGTCAGCTGAATACCGCGGATGTGCTCCAGCGGCAAGTTGGGAATGTTCACGTTCAGTACCGTGCGCGGTGGCAGTTCAAGGTCCGCGTGAGCCTCTACCAGTTTGCGCGCAAAATAAGCGGCTGTGGGAAGGTTCTCTACTTGCCGTGAGACGAACGAAAAGGCGAACGAAGGACGCCCAAGGAAACGTCCCTCGAGGGCCGCCGCCACGGTGCCGGAATACAGCACGTCATCCCCCAGGTTGGCCCCCAGGTTGATACCGGAAACTACCATGTCCGGCTCAAGCTCCAGCAAGCCGTTAAGGCCCAGGTGCACGCAGTCGGTGGGTGTGCCGTTGAGGCTGATAAAGCCATTGGCCAGAGTTTGCGGGTGCAACGGACGGTCGAGCGTCAGCGAACTGCTGGCGCCGCTTTTGTCCTGGTCCGGGGCGATAACCACACATTCGGTGTAATCCGCCAGCGCAGCATAAAGCGCGGCGAGACCGGGTGCGGTTACCCCATCGTCGTTAGAAATCAGAATACGCATGGGCTGTCCGTCTGCCCCACCGGCACCAGATCGACGAGTTCACGCACCAAAACGGTGGCGAAGCATCCGGCCGGCAGGACGAATTCCAGTTGCAGAATGTCAGGCTCGGGATAATGCCACGTCAACCCGCCAATGGGCAGCCGCAGGATGCGACGTTCGTGGCTCATTCCCGCGTTAATCAACCAATCGCGCAGATCCGCTTCGCGCGCGGCGATTGCCTGTTCCAGTTCATGGACAGCGCCTGACGTCGGCGAGTCACCTTCGCCCCACTGCGGGCCGGTGGGGTGCAGGTCGAGAATCGCCAGACGCGGATCGCTGCATTCGGCTTCACCTGCCGGGAAAAAACTGCGGCTGTCGGTGAATGCCAGCAGATCGCCTACCTGAGCCCGCTGCCAGGTGCCATCGGCGACACGCGCCGCCAACACTTGATTGAACAGAAAACTACGGGCGGTGGAGAGTAGCCGCGAACGCACATTGCGTTGTTCTGGCAGGGCCTTACGCGCCGCCCAGGCACGGGCGTCGACCACGTTGCCGCCGTCAAAGCCGAAACGCTGGGCGCCGAAATAATTGGGAATACCTTGCTTGGCGATCAGTTGCAGACGCTCTTCGATCGCCGCCTTGTCACCGGCGAACTGGGTCAAGCGCAAGGTGAAGCCGTTGGCCGAATGGGCACCGCGTTGCAGTTTGCGTTTATGCCGACCGGTCTTGAGGATTTTCAGCGTGTCATTTTCCGCCGCCGACAGATCAGGATCAGCCTTGCCCGGCAGTTGCACGCTAAACCACTGGCGAGTCAGCGCCTGACGGTCCTTGAGGCCGGCATAGCTGACGGTGCGCAACGGCACACCCGCCGCCTTGGCAATGCGCCGTGCCGCTTCTTCGGTATTCAGGCCGCGCTTTTCCACCCAGATCCACAGGTGTTCGCCATCACCACTGAGGGGGATATCAAGCACTTCATCGACCTGAAAATCTTCTGCTGTGGCTTTCAGTACAGCAGTACCGAGAGACTCACCATAGGCCCGCGGGCCGAGCAATTGCAGTTCGTTCATGCGCGCAGCAACAGGGCAACGGAGTGCACGGCAATGCCTTCTTCGCGACCGACAAAGCCAAGCTTTTCGGTGGTGGTAGCTTTCACGTTCACTTGATCCAACTCAACTTGAAGATCCGCGGCAATCAGCGCGCGCATCGATTCGATATGCGGGGCCATTTTCGGGGCCTGGGCAACAATGGTGTTATCGACGTTGCCGACTTTCCAGCCCTTGGCATGGATCAGTGCGACGACGTGACGCAACAGCACACGGCTGTCGGCGCCCTTGAATTGCGGGTCGGTGTCCGGGAAGTGCTTGCCGATATCACCCAGCGCGGCAGCGCCGAGCAAGGCGTCGCTCAAGGCGTGCAGCAGGACATCACCGTCGGAATGGGCGAGCAGCCCGAAGCTGTGTGCAATCCGCACGCCGCCCAGAGTGATGAAATCGCCTTCAGCGAAACGGTGCACATCGTAGCCGTGGCCAATACGCATAAAAAAACGCCCCGATTTTTGTCAGGGCGTGATTCTACCTGCTTTGTCAGACATTAGGCGCCTAGAGCACGCGCATGATGTTGCAGGTGGTCGTCAATGAAGCTGGCGATGAAGAAATAACTGTGGTCGTAGCCCGGTTGCAGACGCAACGTCAGCGGATGACCTGCCAGTTTGGCAGCCTGTTGCAAAGCTTCAGGCTTGAGCTGGGTGGCCAGGAAATCATCGCGATCACCCTGATCGACCAGCAGCGGCAGCTTCTCGTCAGCCTCGGCAATCAACGCACAGGCATCCCATTCGCGCCACTTCGAACGGTCTTCTCCCAAGTAACGGGAAAAGGCTTTCTGCCCCCAAGGGCAATCAATCGGATTGTTGATCGGCGAGAACGCCGATACCGACAGATAACGCCCCGGATTGCGCAACGCGCAGACCAACGCGCCGTGGCCACCCATGGAGTGACCGCTGATGCCACGCTTTTCCGATGTCGGGAAATGCGCTTCGACCAATGCCGGCAATTCCTGCACGACATAGTCATGCATTCGATAGTGCCGTGACCAGGGTTCCTGAGTGGCATTAAGATAAAAGCCGGCACCGAGGCCGAAGTCCCAGGCGCTATCCGGATCACCCGGCACATCAGGACCGCGAGGACTGGTGTCCGGTGCGACGATGATCAGCCCCAGCTCGGCGGCCATGCGCATGGCGCCGGCCTTTTGCATGAAGTTCTCGTCGGTGCAAGTCAGGCCGGACAACCAGTACAGCACCGGCAGCTTCCCACCCTGCTCCGCTTGCGGTGGCAGGTACACGGCAAACACCATGTCGCAACCGAGCACGTCGGATCGGTGCCGATAGCGCTTGTGCCAACCGCCGAAGCTTTTCTGACAGGAGATATTTTCCAGGCTCATGACCGACCTCAGAAATGGATGACGGTACGGATGCTTTTGCCTTCATGCATCAGGTCAAACGCTTTGTTGATATCTTCCAGGCCCATCGTGTGGGTGATGAAGGTATCCAGCGGGATCTCGCCGGTCTGGGCCATTTCCACATAGCTCGGCAACTCGGTACGCCCACGCACACCACCGAACGCCGAACCGCGCCAGACGCGACCGGTCACCAGTTGGAATGGACGGGTGGATATTTCCTGACCGGCGCCGGCCACGCCGATGATCACCGACTCACCCCAACCCTTGTGGCAGCACTCAAGTGCAGCACGCATCAACTGGACGTTGCCGATGCACTCGAAGGAAAAGTCGACGCCGCCATCGGTCATGTCGACGATCACTTCCTGAATCGGACGATCGAAGTCTTTCGGGTTTACACAATCGGTAGCGCCCAATTGCTTGGCGATCTCGAACTTGGCCGGGTTGATGTCGATGGCGATAATCCGCGCTGCCTTGGCTTTGACCGCGCCAATCACCGCCGACAGACCGATGCCGCCCAGGCCGAAAATGGCGACGGTGTCACCTGGTTTGACCTTGGCAGTGTTGATTACCGCGCCGATGCCAGTAGTGACGCCACAACCCAGCAGGCAGACTTTTTCCAAGGGTGCTTCTTTAGGAATTTTGGCGACGGAGATTTCCGGCAGCACGGTGTACTCGGAGAAAGTCGAGGTGCCCATGTAGTGGAAAATCGTTTCGCCCTTGTAGGAAAAACGCGAAGTGCCATCCGGCATCAGGCCTTTACCTTGAGTCGCGCGAATCGCCTGGCAGAGGTTGGTTTTGCCCGACAGACAGAATTTGCACTTGCCGCATTCCGGGGTGTACAGCGGGATCACATGGTCGCCGACCGCGACCGAAGTCACGCCCTCGCCGATCGCTTCGACCACCGCGCCCCCTTCGTGACCCAGGATCGACGGGAAGATACCTTCCGGGTCAGCGCCCGAGAGGGTGTAGGCATCGGTATGGCAGACACCGGAGGCGACTACACGCAGCAGGACTTCACCCGCCTTGGGCATGGCGACATCGACTTCAACGATCTCGAGGGGTTTCTTGGCCTCGAAGGCAACGGCGGCGCGCGACTTGATCATGCTGTCTCTCCAGTGAATAAAAACAAGACAAGGAGTGTAATACAGCGGCTTACGATGAATAATCAGGACAAAAGCAAAACATTATTGCCATACAGGGATAATCCTGATGTCCGAAAACCGCTGGGAAGGCATCGATGAGTTCGTCGCCGTGGCCGAGTGCAGCCAATTCACCGCTGCGGCTGAACGCCTTGGGGTGTCTTCCTCTCATATCAGTCGCCAAATCGTACGGCTGGAAGAGCGTCTGCAAACCCGTTTGCTCTATCGCAGCACCCGCCGGGTCACGCTGACCGAGGCCGGGCAAACTTTTTTGCAGCATTGCCAGCGTTTGCAGGACGGTCGCGAAGAAGCCTTGCGCGCTGTCGGCGACCTGACCAGCGAACCCAAGGGCATGCTGCGCATGACCTGTGCCGTGGCCTACGGCGAACGATTCATCGTGCCACTGGTGACTCGCTTCATGGGACTGTATCCGCAACTGCGCGTCGACATCGAACTGAGCAACCGCCCGCTCGACCTTGTGCATGAAGGGTTGGACCTGGCCATCCGCCTCGGTCGTCTACAAGATTCAAGATTGGTCGCCACACGCCTGGCACCACGGCGCATGTACTTGTGCGCCTCGCCCTCCTACCTGGAAAGGTATGGTCGCCCACACAGCTTGTCGGAACTGAGTCGGCATAACTGCCTCATCGGCAGCTCGGACATCTGGCAACTGGAACAGAACGGGCGGGAATTTTCCCAGCGAGTGCAGGGAAACTGGCGCTGCAACAGTGGGCAGGCAGTGCTGGATGCCGCGCTACAAGGGGTTGGGTTGTGTCAGTTGCCGGATTACTACGTGCTGGAATACCTGAAAAACGGCGAATTGATTTCGCTGCTGGAAGCCCACCAACCGCCGAACACAGCGGTTTGGGCGCTTTACCCACAGCAACGGCATCTGTCGCCGAAGGTGCGCAAGTTGGTGGATTACTTGAAGGAAGGGTTGGCCGAACGGCCGGAGTATCGGGCTTGATATCAAAAGATCGCAGCCTGCGGCAGCTCCTACAGTGATCGTGTGCACTGCGAATTAACGGGTGTACTCGATACCTGTAGGAGCTGCCGCAGGCTGCGATCTTTTAACGTCGGTTCGCCCAACGCTGGCGCAACCACTCCAGATCTTCAGGGCGAGTGACTTTGATGTTATCGGATCGCCCCTCAATCAAGCGCGGCGCCTGGCCTGACCATTCCATGGCCGAGGCTTCATCGGTGACGACAACGTCCGCCACCAGACTGTCCGCCAACGCCCGATGCAACGCGCCAAGGCGAAACATCTGCGGCGTATAGGCCTGCCAGATCACGCTGCGATCCACCGTTTCCAGCACGCGCCCATGCTGGTCGACCCGCTTGAGGGTATCGCGCGCAGGCACCGCCAACAGACCGCCCACCAGATCGTCGGCCAGCTCACTGAGCAATTTATCGAGATCATCCCGTGCCAGATTCGGACGTGCGGCATCGTGAACCAATACCCAATCCTCATCGTCAGCGCCTTGGGCATGCAGATGCAGCAAGGCATTGAGCACCGACCCGGAGCGTTCGGCGCCACCTTCAACCCGCTGAATACGCGGATCGGCAGCACATGCCAGGTTTGGCCAGTAAGGATCGTCGATTGCAAGACTGACCACCAACCCCTTCAGGGCAGGATGATCGAGGAAACAGCCGAGGCTGTGTTCGAGAATAGTGCGCCCGCCCAGTTGCAAGTATTGCTTGGGACGGTCCGCGGCCATACGGGCACCGACGCCCGCGGCAGGAATCACGGCCCAGAAGGCCGGTAACGAATTAATCATTGGGCCAACTGGTAAAGAGTTTCACCGTCCTTGACCATGCCCAACTCATGACGAGCCCGTTCTTCAACGGTCTCCATGCCCTTTTTCAATTCGCTGACTTCCGCGTCCATCACCCGATTGCGCTCCAGCAACGCCTCGTTCTCGGCGTGTTGATCCGCAATCTGCTGCTTCAGCTCGGCCACTTGCGCCAGACTGCCATTACCCACCCACAGGCGGTACTGCAGGCCGGCCAGCAGCAAGAGCAAGACGAGGAACAACCAATTGGGACTGCGCATCGAATATCAGGTATCCAGTGAAAAAAGACAGCCATGCCAAAACTTTGAAGCTTCTGATAGCACGAAGCCTGGAAGAACCAGGCTTGTGCTCTTAAGGCATCAGATTAGTGGCAAATCCATCGCTGCTGCGATTTTTCCGACACAATCCGGTGTCTTTTTACCAATTAACGATTAACCGCGGAATTCGCTGCGACCGTTGTACTTGGCTTTGCCATTCAACTGCTCTTCGATACGCAGCAGTTGGTTGTACTTGGAAACACGGTCGGAACGGCACAGGGAGCCGGTCTTGATCTGGCCAGCCGCAGTGCCCACAGCCAGGTCGGCAATGGTCGAATCTTCGGTTTCGCCGGAGCGGTGCGAGATCACGGCGGTGTAACCAGCGGCCTTGGCCATCTGGATCGCTTCCAGGGTTTCGGTCAGGGTGCCGATCTGGTTGAACTTGATCAGGATCGAGTTGGCGATCTTTTTATCGATGCCTTCTTTCAGGATCTTGGTGTTGGTCACGAACAGGTCGTCGCCCACCAGCTGAGTCTTCTCGCCGATTTTGTCGGTGAGGATTTTCCAGCCAGCCCAGTCGGATTCGTCCAGACCGTCTTCGATGGAGATGATCGGGTAACGCTCGGTCAGACCTTTCAGGTAATCGGCGAAACCTTCAGCGGTGAACACCTGGCCTTCGCCGGACAGGTTGTACTTGCCGTCTTCGTAGAATTCGCTGGCGGCGCAGTCCAGAGCCAGGGTCACGTCGGTGCCCAGCTTGTAACCGGCATTGGCCACGGCTTCGGAGATCACTTTCAAAGCGTCTTCGTTGGAAGCCAGGTTCGGTGCGAAACCACCTTCGTCACCGACCGCAGTGCTCAGGCCACGAGCCTTCAGTACAGCTTTAAGGTGATGGAAAATCTCGGTGCCCATGCGCAGACCTTCCGAGAAAGACTTGGCGCCAACTGGCTGAACCATGAATTCCTGGATGTCGACGTTGTTATCGGCGTGCTCGCCACCGTTGATGATGTTCATCATCGGAACCGGCATCGAGTAAACACCCGGGGTGCCGTTCAGGTTAGCGATGTGAGCGTACAGCGGCAGGTCCTGGTCCTGTGCTGCTGCCTTGGCCGCGGCCAGGGAAACGGCGAGGATCGCGTTGGCGCCCAGGGTCGCTTTGTTTTCGGTGCCGTCCAGCTTGATCATCGCGTGATCCAGCGCTTTCTGGTCGCTTGGGTCTGCACCCAGCAACAGATCGCGGATCGGACCGTTGATGTTGGCGACGGCTTTCAGAACGCCTTTGCCCAGGTAACGGCTCTTGTCGCCATCACGCAGCTCGAGTGCTTCACGCGAGCCAGTGGAAGCACCGGATGGCGCGCAAGCGCTGCCGATGATGCCGTTATCGAGAAGCACGTCTGCTTCCACAGTGGGATTGCCACGGGAGTCGAGAACTTCACGACCTTTGATGTCGACGATTTTTGCCATTGTTGTAAACACTCCAAAGTTGACGAAAACGACGCAGCTGAAGGAAATCTTTTATCGTCGGCAAGCAACAGGCAACGGCAGGCTTGCGGACGATAAGGCTCAAGCCCGAGGGCCTGAGCATTAAATCGTGCGGTACTTTACCGGAGAAATGAGGTTTACGCGGTTTCTACCGTCGGAAAACTCTTCACCAGTTCGTCCAGTGCTTTGAGTTGAGCCAGGAAGGGTTCCAGTTTGTCCAGACGCAAGGCGCAAGGGCCGTCGCATTTGGCGTTATCCGGATCCGGGTGCGCTTCGAGGAACAGACCGGCCAGCGACTGGCTCATGCCGGCCTTGGCCAGGTCGGTGACCTGGGCACGACGACCGCCTGCGGAGTCGGAGCGACCGCCGGGCATTTGCAGCGCGTGGGTCACATCGAAGAACACTGGGTATTCGAACTGCTTCATGATGCCGAAGCCAAGCATGTCGACCACCAGGTTGTTGTAGCCGAAGCTCGAACCTCGCTCGCAGAGGATCAACTGATCGTTACCGGCTTCTACGCATTTGTTCAGGATGTGTTTCATTTCCTGAGGCGCAAGGAACTGGGCTTTCTTGATGTTGATCACCGCGCCGGTCTTGGCCATCGCGACCACGAGGTCGGTCTGGCGCGACAGGAAGGCCGGCAACTGGATGATGTCGCAGACTTCAGCGACGACCGCGGCCTGATCAGGCTCGTGGACGTCAGTGATGACCGGCACGCCGAAGGCTTGCTTGATGTCCTGGAAAATCCGCATGCCCTCTTCCAGGCCGGGGCCACGGTAAGAGGTCACAGAAGAACGGTTCGCCTTGTCGAAACTGGCCTTGAACACGTAAGGGATACCGAGTTTCTCAGTAACCTTTACGTACTCTTCGCAGACCTGCATCGCCATGTCGCGGCTTTCCAGCACGTTCATGCCACCGAACAGCACCATTGGCTTGTCGTTGGCAATCTCGATGTTGCCTACGCGGATGATCTTCTGCGCCATCAGGTTTATGCCTTCTTCTGGTGTTGGGTCAAAGCGGCTTTAACGAAGCCGCTGAACAACGGGTGACCGTCACGTGGAGTCGAGGTGAACTCAGGGTGGAACTGGCAAGCGACGAACCATGGATGATCCGGTGCTTCGACCACTTCAACCAGCGCGCCATCACCGGAACGACCGGAGATTTTCAGACCGGCCTCGATGATTTGCGGCAGCAGGTTGTTGTTCACTTCGTAGCGATGACGGTGACGCTCGACGATCACGTCCTTGGCGTAGCAATCGTGCACCAGGGAACCTGGCTCAAGCAGGCAATCCTGAGCGCCAAGGCGCATGGTGCCGCCCAGATCAGAGGTTTCGGTGCGGGTTTCGACTGCGCCGGTGGCATCTTCCCACTCGGTGATCAGACCCACGACCGGGTGACCGCTGGTGCGATCGAACTCGGTGGAGTTGGCGTCTTTCCAGCCCATGACGTTACGCGCGAACTCGATAACGGCCACTTGCATGCCCAGGCAGATACCCAGGTATGGAACCTTGTTTTCGCGAGCGTATTGAACGGCAGTGATCTTGCCTTCAACGCCACGCAGACCGAAGCCGCCCGGTACCAGAATCGCGTCGACGCCTTCCAGCAGCGCGGTGCCCTGGTTTTCGATGTCTTCGGAATCGATGTAGCGCAGGTTGACCTTGGTGCGGTTGCTGATGCCGGCGTGACTCATCGCTTCGATCAGCGACTTGTAGGCGTCCAGCAGTTCCATGTACTTGCCGACCATCGCGATGGTGACTTCGTGTTCCGGGTTCAGCTTGGCATCGACCACCGCTTCCCACTCGGACAGATCGGCGCTGTCGCATTGCAGGCCGAAACGCTCGACGACGAAATCATCCAGGCCCTGGGAGTGCAGAATGCCCGGGATCTTGTAGATGGTGTCGGCGTCTTCCAGCGCGATCACCGCACGTTCTTCAACGTTGGTGAACTGGGCGATCTTGCGACGCGAAGAGATGTCGATCGGGTGATCGGAGCGGCATACCAGAACATCAGGTTGCAGGCCGATGGAACGCAGTTCCTTGACCGAGTGCTGAGTTGGCTTGGTTTTGGTTTCGCCGGCGGTGGCGATGTACGGCACCAGTGTCAGGTGCATCAGCATCGCGCGCTTGGCGCCGACTTCGAAACGCAATTGACGGATCGCTTCGAGGAACGGTTGCGATTCGATGTCACCCACGGTGCCACCGATCTCGACCATGGCCACGTCGGCATCGCCGGCGCCCTTGATGATCCGGCGCTTGATTTCGTCGGTGATGTGCGGGATCACCTGAATGGTTGCGCCCAGGTAATCACCACGGCGCTCTTTGCGCAGGACGTGTTCGTAGACACGGCCGGTGGTGAAGTTGTTGTTCTGGGTCATGGTCGTGCGGATGAACCGCTCGTAGTGGCCCAGGTCCAGGTCGGTCTCGGCGCCGTCGTGGGTGACGAACACTTCACCGTGCTGGAACGGGCTCATGGTGCCCGGGTCAACGTTGATGTACGGGTCCAGCTTCAGCATGGTGACCTTAAGTCCCCGCGCCTCCAGGATGGCCGCCAATGAAGCCGAGGCAATGCCTTTCCCCAATGAAGAAACAACACCGCCCGTGACGAATATGTAGCGCGTCATGAAAAACCCTAGAAGTCTGCGTTAAAGCGGTCCGAGCCGCCGGGGAAAGCGAAGGAAGGCCGAAGCCCCCGATCACCTGCATTAATCACAGTGCACCTTTCAAAAAAACCGCCGCGTTGGGACAGACCGGTAGATGAAACACCGGTAGGTTGCTCGCTACACATTTTTTGGAATCGCCCAGCAAAGACTGCTTGGTAATCGGCAACTCCTGCGATTCAGGCGAATCCACAGAAGTTGTATCAAGAAGGGAGCGTAGTCTACCGGAAAGCCCCTTTCAGCTCAAACCTTGATCTTCGATCAGCGGCTGCCAATGCAAATACCAGCCACCTTGCTCACCACCATTTAGCCCCTGCAGGTTCGCCACCGCCAGCAATTGCTGGCCTCTGTAGACCAGCGGCAATCTGCCACGGGCGAAGCCCGGCACACCGCTTTCGTTGAGCAAACGCTTCAAGTCACGGTGGCCGCGATCGGGCAAATTCATGACCTCACCGCCTTCACGATAGCGGATTTGCAGCGGGCCATCTGGGGGCTGACCGGTGAACGTGAGTACACCGTTATCCGGCAACGCCAGTGATACCGAGGGATCAGCCCAAGATACCGGCGACGGCGGAGTGTGCAGCCAACCACCAGACAACCACCAGAGACGCCCGCCCGCGCGATGCAATTCACCCGCCGCGAGTCGCCAGACCGGACGCGCATCGCCGGTCGCATCGCGCAAATTCTCCCAACCCGACCAATGGTCACTGTCCGGCAAAGTTGTCAGCGGTTTGAGCCAGTGACTTAGCGCGTTGCGCTGGCGCGCATCAGACAGTTTTTCCAGTGGTGCCAGCTCCAGCGACGGCAAACCCAGCCAATCGAAATCGCTGACCGTGGTGGCGTGGGCCAGATCGATTTGCGCCAATTCGTCGAGCAGTCCCTGCGCTTCGCTCAGATGCGCGGCACTGCGAGCCATGGTCGCCACCGCTTGCGGCCAGCGCGCGGTCAACACGGGGAACACCTGATGACGCAGATAATTGCGCGAGAACTGGCGGTCCTGGTTCGACGGATCCTCGATCCAGCTCAACTGATATTCAGTCGCGTAGGCTTCAAGCTCGGCGCGAGTGACGTCGAGCAACGGCCGCAACAGATGCCCCCGGCCCAAAGGACGCTCACTCGGCATCCCCGACAACCCTCTCACCCCTGCTCCACGCATCAGCCGAAACAACAGGGTTTCCGCCTGATCGTCACGGTGTTGGCCAGTGAGCAGCACTTCACCAGCATGAGTCGCCGCGATGAAGGCGCCATAACGCGCATCCCGCGCCGCACGCTCAAGGCTGGCGCCGGGTTCAACCTGAACACGCACGACCTCCAGCGGCACTCCCAACGCATCACAGACCGACTGACAATGTTCCGGCCACGCATCAGCCGCAAACTGGAGGCCGTGGTGGACATGGATGGCGGTCAGCATCGGCAGGGATTGGGTTTTCGCAAGGTGCGCGAGAAGGTGCAGCAGGACGGTGGAGTCGAGACCACCGGAGAACGCGATGCGCCAGGTTGTGGCGGTGCGCCAAGGCGTGAGGTTGCGCAGGAGTCTGGTAGACAAATCAATCGTGGGCTGACTCATATCGATCACTTCGCACAAATCAAATGTGGGAGCGGGCTTGCTCGCGAAAGTGGTTCAACATTCAACACATCAGTTGACTGTTATACCGCTTTCGCGAGCAAGCCCGCTCCCACATTAAAGCAACGTCAGATCAGAGACCGTAGCTCATCAGTCGATCGTAACGGCGCTTGAGCAGCGCTTCGTTATCGAACTTCTTCAACATCGCCAGTTGCGAACTCAGTTCAGCGCGGATCGAGGCGGCTGCAGCAGCCGGATCGCGATGAGCGCCGCCCAATGGCTCGCCGATCACTTTATCGACAATGCCCAGGCCCTTCAGACGTTCGGCAGTGATGCCCATGGCTTCAGCAGCATCCGGGGCTTTCTCGGAAGTTTTCCACAGAATCGAAGCGCAACCTTCCGGCGAAATCACCGCGTAGGTCGAGTACTGCAGCATGTTCAGCTGATCGCAGACGCCGATCGCCAGTGCACCACCGGAACCACCCTCACCGATTACGGTGGCGATGATTGGGGTTTTCAGGCGAGCCATGACGCGCAGGTTCCAGGCAATTGCTTCGCTCTGATTGCGCTCTTCGGCGTCGATGCCTGGGTAAGCACCCGGGGTGTCGATGAAGGTCAGGATCGGCATTTTGAAACGCTCGGCCATTTCCATCAGACGGCACGCCTTGCGGTAGCCTTCCGGACGCGGCATGCCGAAATTGCGACGAACCTTCTCGCGCACTTCGCGGCCTTTCTGGTGACCGATGATCATCACCGGCTGGTCGTCCAGACGGGCAACACCGCCAACGATCGCAGCGTCGTCGGAGAAGTGACGGTCGCCGTGCAGTTCGTCGAACTCGGTGAAGATGTGTTCGATGTAGTCCAGGGTATATGGACGTTTCGGGTGACGCGCCAGACGTGCGATCTGCCAGCTGGTCAGCTTGCCGAAGATGTCTTCGGTCAGCGTGCTGCTCTTGTCCTGCAGGCGGGAGATCTCATCGCCGATATTCAGCGAATTGTCATTACCGACCAAGCGCAACTCTTCGATCTTGGCTTGCAGGTCGGCGATCGGCTGTTCGAAATCTAGAAAATTCGGGTTCATAGGCGTCCGTCTTGGGTCGACCTCCAAGAGAACTTGGGCCGGCCGGTTGTCTATTCGCGCCCTACCTTAAGGGACAGGCGCGTTCAGGTCGAGATTAAAAATTCGGGTCAAGATCAGGTGCTTCAAACACACCTGACCGTCAACGGTATTGGAGGAAGACGTTGTCTCGCCCGAACTGGTCACGCAGGGCTTGAATCAAGGCATCTGCCGGATCGATCCGCCAAGTCTCGCCGAACTGCAACAAGGCCTTCGCGTCGGGACTGGTGTACTCCATCGTGATCGGGCACGCGCCGCGGTGGCGCTTGAACAGCTCACCCAGCCAGCGTAGCTGATCGCCCTTCAAATCCTTGGTATGCAATTTCAGGCGCAGGCTTTCGGCGAGGTTGGTGCGCGCGTCTTCCATGCTCATCACCCGCTTGACCCGCAACCGCAGGCCGCCAGAGAAGTCGTCGTTGCTGACTTCGCCTTCGACCACCACCATCGCGTCGGTCTGCAACAGCGACTGCGCGGAATGGAAAGCGTCGGCGAACAGCGAGGCTTCGATCCGGCCGGAGCGGTCGTCGAGGGTGATAAAACCCATCTTGTCGCCCTTTTTGTTCTTCATCACTCGCAGGGCGATGATCATGCCCGCGACCGTCTGCGTATCGCGAGCCGGCTTCAGGTCGATGATGCGCTGACGGGCGAAACGACGGATCTCGCCTTCGTATTCGTCGATCGGGTGACCGGTCAGGTACAGGCCCAGGGTGTCTTTCTCCCCTTTCAGGCGCTCCTTGAGGGTCAGTTCCTTGGCCTTGCGATGATTGGCGTAGACGTCGGCGTCTTCCTCGACGAACAGGCCGCCAAACAGATCGGCGTGGCCACTGTCGTGGGTGCGAGCGGTTTGTTCGGCAGCCTTGATCGCCCCTTCCATCGCGTTCAACAAGACCGCGCGGTTCTGGTCGATGCTGGCTTGATAGGCTTTTGGTTCGTCATGGAAATACGGGCCCAGACGATCCAGCGCGCCGCTGCGGATCAAACCATCCAGGGTGCGCTTGTTGATCCGTTTGAGATCGACACGGGCGCAGAAATCGAACAGATCCTTGAACGGTCCGTCCTGACGCGCCTCGGTGATCGCTTCCACCGGCCCTTCGCCCACACCCTTGATTGCGCCGAGGCCATAAATAATGCGGCCTTCGTCATTCACCGTGAACTTGAACTCCGAAGTATTCACATCCGGCGCGTCGAGACGCAGCTTCATGGTGCGAATTTCTTCGATCAAGGTCACGACCTTGTCGGTGTTGTGCATATCCGCCGACAGTACCGCAGCCATGAACGGCGCCGGGTAGTGGGTTTTCAGCCACGCGGTCTGGTACGACACCAGGCCATACGCGGCGGAGTGGGATTTGTTGAAGCCATAACCGGCGAACTTTTCTACCAGGTCAAAGATGTTACCGGCCAGGTCGGCGTCGATATTGTTGGTGGCACAACCTTCAATGAAACCGCCACGTTGCTTGGCCATTTCTTCGGGTTTTTTCTTACCCATGGCTCGACGCAGCATGTCTGCACCGCCAAGGGTATAACCGGCCATGACCTGGGCAATCTGCATCACCTGTTCCTGATACAGGATGATGCCGTAAGTCGGCGCCAGGACTGGCTTGAGGCCTTCGTACTGGTAATCCGAGTGCGGGTACGCAAGTTCCGCGCGACCGTGCTTACGGTTGATAAAGTCGTCAACCATGCCCGATTGCAACGGGCCCGGACGGAACAGGGCCACCAGTGCGATCAAGTCTTCCAGGCAGTCGGGCTTGAGCTTTTTGATCAGCTCTTTCATGCCGCGCGACTCGAGCTGGAACACCGCAGTGGTTTCAGCTTTTTGCAGCAGCGTGTAGGTCGGTTTGTCGTCCAGTGGAATGAACGCGATGTCCAGCGGTGGCTCGTTGACCTTGGCGCGATCGCGGTTGATGGTTTTCAGGGCCCAGTCGATGACCGTCAGGGTCCGCAGCCCCAGGAAGTCGAACTTCACCAGACCGGCCGCCTCGACGTCATCCTTGTCGAACTGGGTTACCAGGCCATCGCCCGCTTCGTCGCAATAAATCGGCGAGAAGTCGGTCAGCTTGGTCGGCGCGATTACCACACCACCAGCATGCTTGCCGACGTTACGCACAACGCCTTCGAGCTTGCGCGCCATCTCCCAGATTTCCGCAGCCTCTTCATCGACCTTGATGAAGTCGCGCAGGATTTCTTCCTGCTCGTAGGCTTTTTCCAGAGTCATGCCGACTTCGAACGGAATCATCTTCGACAGACGATCCGCCAAGCCGTAGGACTTGCCCTGCACCCGCGCCACGTCGCGGACCACCGCTTTCGCCGCCATGGAACCGAAAGTGATGATCTGGCTAACCGCGTTACGGCCGTATTTCTCGGCCACGTAATCGATCACCCGGTCACGGCCGTCCATGCAGAAGTCGACGTCGAAGTCGGGCATGGATACCCGTTCCGGGTTCAGGAACCGTTCGAACAGCAGGTCATATTCCAGCGGGTCGAGGTCGGTGATCTTCTGCACATAGGCCACCAGCGACCCGGCACCCGACCCACGACCCGGACCTACCGGTACGCCGTTGCTCTTGGCCCACTGGATAAAGTCCATCACGATCAGGAAGTAACCGGGGAAGCCCATCTGGATGATGATATCCAGTTCGAAATTCAGCCGGTCGACGTAGACCTGGCGCTTGGCTTCATAGTCTTCGGTGGTGTCCTTGGGCAGCAGAACGGTGAGGCGCTCTTCCAGACCGTCGAAGGAAACCTTGCGGAAATACTCGTCGATGGTCATGCCATCGGGAATCGGGAAATTGGGCAGGAAGTGCTTGCCCAGTTTCACGTCGATGTTGCAGCGCTTGGCGATCTCGACGGTGTTTTCCAGCGCCTCGGGCAAGTCGCTGAACAGCTCGGCCATTTCCTCGGCGCTTTTGAGGTATTGCTGATCGCTGTAATTCTTCGAACGCCGCGGATCGTCGAGGGCGCGACCCTCACCGATGCAAACGCGGGTTTCGTGGGCTTCGAAGTCTTCCTGCTTGATGAAGCGCACGTCGTTGGTCGCCACCAGCGGCGCGCCGATTTTCGCCGCCAGGGCCACGGCGCCGTGCAGTTGTTCTTCGTCATTAGGGCGGCTGGTGCGCTGGACTTCCAGATAGAAACGATCCGGGAATACCGCCATCCACTCGCGAGCCAGGGTTTCAGCTTCGTCCGGGTTGCCGCTGAGCATGGCCAGACCGATCTCGCCCTCTTTGGCCGCCGACAGCATGATCAAGCCTTCGCTGGCTTCGGCCACCCACTCACGCTCGATGATGATCGAGCCATTGCGCTGGCCGTCGATGAAGCCGCGAGAGATCAGTTCGGTGAGGTTGCGATAGCCCACGGCGTTCATCGCCAGCAGGCTGATCCGGCTCAAGGCGTTGTCCGGATCCTTGTTCGACAGCCACAGGTCGGCGCCGCAGATCGGCTTGATCCCCGCACCCATGGCAGCTTTATAGAATTTGACCAGGGAACACATGTTGTTCTGGTCGGTGACCGCCACGGCAGGCATGTTCATGCCGACCAGAGTCTTGACCAGCGGTTTGATCCGCACCAGACCGTCGACCAGGGAATATTCAGTGTGCAGGCGTAGATGAACGAATGAAGCCGGCATAGTGATCCTGTCTAGAAACTAGAAACGTAAAGACAACAAGGCCCGGATTGTACCGGGCCTTGAGTAAAACATCAGCCTGCGACTAACTACCAATCAGGTTTTCCCGTGCCTCATACGCCAAGCGTACCGGGGCGAACGAGCGGCGATGAATTGGGGTCGGCCCCAAGCGGGCCAACGCTTCCAGATGAACGGGCGTCGGGTAGCCTTTATGGCCTCCGATCCCGTAACCCGGATAAATCAATTCGAACGCGGCCATTTCTCGATCACGGCTGACCTTGGCCAGAATCGATGCCGCGGCAATGGCGGGCACCTTGCCGTCGCCCTGAATTACCGCTTCGGCGCGCATAGAGAGTTTCGGGCAACGGTTGCCGTCGATCATCGCCAGTTTCGGCTGAATGTGCAGCCCCTCGACGGCACGCTGCATGGCCAGCATGGTGGCGTGAAGGATGTTCAGTTCGTCGATTTCTTCTACTTCAGCGCGAGCGACATACCAGCTCAGGGCCTTTTCGCAGATTTCGTCATAAAGCGCATCACGGCGAGCTTCGGTGAGTTTCTTCGAGTCGTTGAGACCCAGGATGGGGCGGCTCGGATCAAGGATCACCGCCGCCGTCACCACCGCACCACACAGCGGGCCGCGACCGACTTCATCGACACCCGCCACCAGATCTTCAAGCTCATCGACTAGCATAAAATCCAGGCCCAGCTGCTTGCTTGCTTTGCTCATTATGCTCTGCCAATCAGGTTCAGTACCGCGTCCGCTGCCTGATTGGAGGCGTCCAAGCGCAGGGTTCGGTGGATTTCGTCAAAGCCTCGGGTCTGTTCCTGGCCACCTTCGATCAGTGGCGACAGGGTCTGGGCCAAGGCCTCTACCGTCGCATCGTCCTGCAACAACTCCGGCACCAGCAGGCGCTGGGCCAGCAAATTCGGCAAGGAGACGTAGGGACTTTTCACCATCCGTTTGAGAATCCAGAACGTCAGCGGTGCCAAGCGATAAGCGACCACCATCGGCCGCTTGTACAACAATGCTTCCAACGTAGCCGTGCCCGAAGCGATCAACACCGCATCGCAAGCAGCCAGGGCCAGATGGGATTTGCCGTCGAGCAAGGTCAGCGGCAGATCGCGATTGGCCAGCAGCTCCTCAAGCTGGGCCCGGCGCTGCGGGCTCGCGCAGGGCATGACGAACCGTACGCCCGGGCGCATGGCCCGCAAGCGCTGGGCGGTGTCGAGGAACAGTGCACCAAGGCGCCCGACCTCACCGCCACGACTGCCCGGCATCAGGGCGACCAGCGGCCCATCCGGCAAGCCAAGTTCGGCCCGCGCGGCGGCGCGATCAGCCTCAAGCGGAATCGCATCGGCCAGGGAATGCCCGACAAACCGCACCGGCACACCCTTCTCTTCATAAAATTTAGCTTCGAACGGGAACAGCGTCAGCATCAGGTCGCAACCTTCGCGAATCTTCAGCACCCGTTTCTGCCGCCAGGCCCAGACCGACGGGCTGACGTAATGCACGGTCTTGATCCCGGCCTGACGCAGCTTGAGTTCGATATTGAGGTTGAAGTCCGGGGCATCGATACCGATGAACACGTCCGGCTTCTCGGCGATCAGGTCCGCGACCAGTTTCTTGCGACGCGCCAACAGCTCGCGCAAACGGCCCAGCACTTCCACCAAACCCATGACAGAAAGGCGTTCCATCGGGAAATATGACGTCAGCCCTTCAGCCTGCATCAGCGGACCGCCGACACCGATGAACTCGACTGCGGGATGCTGAGCTTTGAGCGAACGCATGAGGCCCGCACCCAGAATGTCACCGGAAGCCTCTCCCGCCACCAGCGCAATACGCAAATTGGCCATGGTTAACGGGTGATGCCACGGGTCGAAGACTGGATGGAGTCACGGAATACCGCGACTTCCGGGAACTGAAGCGAGGGTTCGGCCAGCTCGGCAAGCGCCTGTTCGACTGTCAGGCCCTGGCGGTAAACCACCTTATAGGCACGACGTAGCGCGTGGATCGCATCTTCGCTGAAACCGCGACGACGCAGGCCTTCGAAGTTCATGCTGCGGGCTTCGGCGGGGTTGCCGAATACCGTGACGTAGGCTGGAACGTCCTTGCCAATGGCAGTACCCATGCCGGAGAAACTATGGGCGCCAATGTGGCAATACTGGTGAACCAGAGTAAAACCGGACAGGATCGCCCAGTCTTCAACGTGCACATGGCCCGCCAACGCGGTGTTGTTGACCAGAATGCAGTGGTTACCGATAACGCTGTCGTGACCGATGTGGGCATAGGCCATGATCAGGTTGTGATCGCCCAGGGTCGTTTCCGAACGGTCCTGAATGGTCCCGCGGTGAATCGTCACACCTTCACGGATGACGTTGTGGTCACCAATGACCAGACGGGTTTCTTCGCCCTTGTATTTCAGATCGGGCGTGTCCTCGCCTACCGAAGAAAACTGGTAGATGCGGTTGTGCTTACCGATTCGGGTCGGGCCCTTGAGAATCACATGCGGCCCGATCACTGTCCCCTCGCCGATTTCCACACCTGCGCCGATGATCGACCAAGGGCCGACTTCGACGTCGTCGGCCAGAATGGCCGTCGGATCGATGATTGCGCGAGGGTCAATCAAACTCATAGTTTGCGTTCCGCGCAGATGATTTCAGCGGAGCAGACTGGCTTGCCATCGACCGAAGCCTGGCACTCGAACTTCCAGATCTGACGCTTGCAGCTCAGGAACTTGGCTTCCAGGATCAGTTGATCACCTGGCAGCACGGGCTGACGGAAGCGCAGTTTGTCGGAGCCGACGAAGTAATAAAGCGTGCCGTCGGCAGGCTTCACGTCGAGCATTTTGAAACCAAGGATCCCGGCAGCCTGAGCCATCGCTTCGATGATCAATACGCCCGGCATGATTGGATGCGCAGGGAAGTGACCATTAAAGAACGGTTCGTTGATGCTGACATTCTTGTAGGCGCGAATGCGCTTGCCTTCCACATCCAGATCCACGACCCGGTCCACCAGCAGGAACGGGTAACGGTGAGGCAGGTATTCGCGAATCTCGTTGATGTCCATCATTTCGGGGGGAAGCCTATGTAAAGATTGGGAGCGCGCGACTGACGCGCACTCCTCTAGCAAATCAAGGGAGGCAGTCTAGCGGCTGTGCACACTTGATATGGAAATGGTATCAGCCATCTGATGAAGCATTACCGCCAGGGGTCACGTCCCCTACACGCTTTTCCAGCTGTCGCAGACGTCGCGCGATGTCATCGAGCTGACGGATACGTGCCGCGCTTTTGCGCCATTCGGCTGCCGGTTGCATCGCCGTACCGGAAGAATAGGAACCCGGCTCGGTAATCGAGTGGGTCACCATGGTCATCCCGGTCAGGAAAACGTTGTCGCAAATCTCGATATGCCCCACCAGCCCTACGCCACCGGCGAGCATGCAATGCTTGCCGATTTTGGTGCTGCCGGAGATCCCCACACACGCGGCCATGGCGGTGTGGTCACCGACCTGGACGTTGTGAGCGATCTGAATCTGGTTGTCGAGCTTCACACCATTGCCGATAACGGTATCGGCCAGTGCGCCGCGATCGATAGCGGTATTTACGCCTATTTCCACGTCATCGCCGATCGAAACACCGCCGACTTGGGCGATTTTCTGCCAGACACCTTTCTCGTTGGCAAAACCGAAGCCTTCACCGCCGAGCACGGCACCGGATTGAATCACTACCCGTTTGCCAATGCGCACGTCGTGATACAGCGTGACCCGCGGAGCCAACCAGCCGCCCTCGCCGATTTCGCAGCGCGCACCGATGAAGCAATGAGCCCCAACAGTCACACCTGCGCCAATACGCGCTGCACTTTCGATCACCGCAAAAGCACCGATGCTCGCCGCCGGGTCGACCACTGCATCCGCTGCCACCACTGCTGTCGGGTGAATACCGACAGGCGCCTTGGGCTTTGGATCGAACAGGTGGGAAACGCGCGCGTAGGCCAGATACGGATCCGGCACCACCAATGCATCACCGACAAAACCTTCAGCGTCAGCGGCCTTCAGCAATACAGCCGCGGCCCGACTGTCAGCCAGGTATTTACGGTATTGAGGATTTGCCAGAAAGCTCAACTGAGCTGGGCCAGCCTCTTGCAAAGTGGCTAGCCCAGTAATTTCTTTCTTCGGGTCGCCACGTAAAGTGGCGCCGAGGAACTCGGCCAACTGGCCGAGCTTTATAGTCGCTGTCATGGGTTACTTCAGCTGATTCATGCGCTCGATAACCTGGCGAGTGATGTCGTACTGAGGCTTGACATCAATCACTGCGCCACGCTCGAAGACCAGGTCAAAAGCACCTTTCTTGATGACTTCTTCCACAGCGCTGTCCAGTTTCGGCTTGAGCTGTTTCAGCATTTCACGGTCGGCAACGGCTTTGGCTTCGTTCAGTTCCTTGGACTGGAACTGGAAATCACGGGCCTTTTGCTTGAACTCGAGCTCCAGACGTTCGCGCTCGCCTTGCTGCATCTTGTCGCCACCGGCCATCAGACGGTCCTGGATACCCTTGGCACTGCTTTCCAAGCTCTTGAGCTTGGTCAGTTGCGGGCCGAATTTTTTCTCGGCATCCACGGCGTATTTTTTCGCCGCATCGGATTCCAGCAGGGCCATCTGATAGTTCAGAACGGCGATTTTCATGTCGGCAAAAGCCGGACCTGCTACCAGTACGGTCGCCAGGAGAACCAATTGAGTCAACTTACGCACGATGCACTCCTACAAAATCCATTGTCGTTATCTTGGGTCAGACGCTTAGAACGTCTGGCCGAGGGAGAATTGGAACACTTGAGTCTCAGCGTCATCCGGTTTCTTGATCGGCATGGCCAACGCGAAGCTCAAAGGACCCAGTGCGGTAACCCAGGTCACGCCGACACCGACGGAGCTGGCCATGTTGCTCAGGCTGATGTCGTTGCACTGCGTATTGGACTTCGAACCGTCAGCGTTCCGGGTCTCTTTGCACGTCGAGTCGAACACGTTACCCACGTCCCAGAATACCGAGGTGCGAAGGGAACGCTGATCCTTGACGAACGGCAGAGGGAACAGAACCTCAACACCGCCCTGGATCAGGACATTACCACCGAATGGCAGTGGATCCTGGTCCGGGTCGACCGACGTCCCCGGGTTTTTACCGGTACTTGGTGTACTGCGAGGCCCCAGAGTACTGTCCTTGAAGCCACGCACCGAGTTGAAACCACCGGCGTAATAGTTTTCATAGAACGGCAAGCCATCGGTCGAACCGTAACCATCGCCATAGCCCAGCTCGGCGTGCAGACGCATGGTGTAGTTTTCGGACAATGGCTGGAACAACTGGCCACGGTAATCGAGCTTGAAGAACGACAAGTCGCTGCCAGGGGTGGTGGTTTCCAGAGTCAGGCTCTGAGAACGACCACGGGTCGCCAGCACGCCTTTGTTCAAAGTGGACTCGGACCAACCGGCCGAAGCCTTGAAGTTCAGGTAGCTGTCGCCCTCGCGGTTAACGAAGTCGAAAATCTCGTCAACGGTATACTGGCCGGTCTTGATATCGTCCTGTTGCGCGGTCAGGCCGAAGGTCAGGCGCGAAGTCTCGCTGATCGGGTAGCCGACGCTCACGCCCGCACCCAGGCTGTCTACGGCATAGCTGGCCACGTCGACATCGAGGTCGTCATAGTCTGTGGTGCGATAGAAAGCGTTGTAACCCAGGCTCACACCATCAGCAGTCCAGTAGGGGTCGACATAACCGAAGTTATAGCGGCTCTGGTATTCACTGCGAGTCAAACCGATGCTGACCTTGTTACCGGTACCCAGGAAGTTGTTCTGGGTGATCGAACCACCGAGAATCAGACCGGCGCTCTGGGCGAAACCGACACTGGCGGTAATCGAACCGGAAGCCTGCTCTTCAACGCTGTAGTTCACATCAACCTGGTCGTCTACGCCCGGCACGGCCGGCGTTTCGACGTTGACTTCCTTGAAGAAGCCCAGACGCTCCAGACGGGTTTTGGATTGGTCGATCAGGTAAGTCGAAGCCCAACCGCCTTCCATCTGACGCATTTCACGGCGCAGCACTTCGTCTTCGGACTTGGTGTTGCCACGGAAGTTGATACGGTTCACGTATGCACGCTTGCCCGGATCGACAGCGAACGTGATGTCGACCGTGTGGTCGTCATCGTGAGGCTGAGGCACGCCGTTGACGTTGGCGAAGGTATAACCCTCGTTACCCAGGCGACGGGTGATCAGTTCGGACGTGGTGGTCATCAGCTTGCGCGAGAACACCTGGCCTTTCTGAACCAGCAGCAGGGACTTGACCTGGTCTTCAGGGACTTTCAGATCGCCACTGAGCTTGACGTCACGAACGGTGTACTTGTCGCCTTCGTTGACGTTGACGGTGATGTAGACGTGTTTCTTGTCCGGGGTGATGGACACCTGGGTCGAAGCGATATCCATATTGATATAGCCGCGATCCAGATAGTAGGAACGCAGACGCTCCAGGTCACCGGAGAGTTTTTCACGAGCGTACTTGTCATCGTTCTTGAAGAATGACAGCCAGTTGCTGGTCTTGAGCTCGAACAGGTCGATCAGGTCTTCATCAGGAAAAACCGTGTTACCCACCACGTTGATGTGCTGGATAGCTGCAACGGTGCCTTCGTTGATGTTGACCTTCAGGCCCACGCGGTTACGCGGCTGCGGCACCACTTCGGTATCGACGGTGGCCGAGTAACGGCCCTGAGCGACGTATTGACGCTGCAGCTCGTTACGCACACCTTCAAGGGTGGCACGCTGGAAGATCTCGCCTTCGGCCAGACCGGATTGTTTGAGGCCCTTCATCAGGTCTTCAGTGGAGATCGCCTTGTTGCCTTCGATCTCGATACTGGCGACCGACGGACGCTCGACTACAGTGATGACGAGGACGTTGCCATCGCGACCCAGCTGGATATCTTGAAAGAACCCGGTTTTGAACAACGCACGAGTGGATTCCACCAGGCGACGATCATCCGCCTGTTCGCCGACGTTCAACGGCAAGGCACCAAAGACGCTACCCGCGGAGACCCGCTGGAGGCCATTGACGCGAATATCAGAGATAGTGAAGGACTCGGCGTGAACTTCGGCGATCATCAATACGGTGAGAACCGCAGTTAGCAGCAGACGTTTCATGAAGTCCTTTCTTATTCCAACTGGCAATAAAAACTGCCGCAAAATGCGGCAGATTCGCAATTCAGCGAAGCGTTACAGTCGACCCAGATCATTGACCAGAGCAAGTAACATCACCCCGACCACCAAACTGATACCGATCTGTATCCCCCAACCTTGCACCCGATCCGACAAGGGACGACCACGCGCCCACTCGATCAGATAAAACAACAAATGTCCCCCATCCAGTACAGGAATGGGCAACAAATTCAGAACCCCCAAGCTAATACTCAGATAAGCAAGGAAATTCAGGAAATCAGCGACGCCCGACTGGGCAGAAGCGCCCGCCACTTTAGCAATGGTTATCGGTCCACTCAAGTTTTTTACCGAGAGCTCACCGAACAACATTTTCTTGAGCGAATCGAGGGTCAGTACGCTCATGGTCCAGGTACGTCGGGCACCCTCGCCAATCGCTGCCACCGGACCGTAACTGACTTCACGAATCATCTCTGGTGGCCAATCGACCGCTTTCACCCCGGCGCCCAGATAACCACTGGGCGACTTGCTCTCGCCGCGAGCGGCCAACGTCACAGGGACGTCGATTTGAGCACTATCGCGCTCGACGCGCAGCATGATTTTGGTATCTGGATGCATACGGACGATGTCGACTACTTGCTGCCAGTCGTCCAGTGCCTTGCCATCAAGGGCCAACAGGCGGTCACCCGGCTTCAGGCCCGCAGCCTTCGCCGGCCCTTTCGGATCAAATTCGGCCAGGACTGGTGGCAACGCAGGACGCCAAGGACGAATACCCAGCGAGCGAATCGGATCTGGCTCCTCAGCACCCTTGAGCCACTTGTCCAGCACCAGCTCACGGGGTGAGTCCACCGTGGAGCCCTGTTCGCGGACCAGCAATTGGAGGGAGCCGCTCTCACCCAGACGACGGATCAGTTGCAGGTTCACCGCGGCCCAGCCGGAGGTTGGCTCGCCATCGATGGCCATGATTTCCTGGCCCGGGCTCAAACCCGCCTTGGAGGCAATACTGCCGGACTCGACCGCACCGATAACCGGCCGCACCTGCTCGCTGCCCAGCATTGCCAATGCCCAGAAAAACACCATTGCCAACAGAAAGTTGGCGATCGGGCCGGCCGCGACGATGGCGATGCGCTGACGGACAGATTTGCGATTGAAGGATTGATCGGCCTGATCGGCCGGGACCTCGCCTTCGCGCTCGTCGAGCATCTTCACGTAGCCACCCAACGGGATGGCGGCGATCACGAATTCAGTGCCTTTACTGTCGTGCCAGCGCAGCAACGGCATGCCGAAGCCCACGGAGAAACGCAGCACTTTGACCCCACAGCGACGCGCGACCCAGAAATGGCCGAATTCGTGGAAGGTAACCAGCACACCCAGCGCTATCAGGGTGCCGACAATCATATAGAGCGCGCTCATGTATTTTCTCCGCAACTATCAGTGCTGCATGGGGCAAAGTATTGCAGCACTTATCGCCCGTGACGGCTCAACCATTGCCCGGCCAGTACCCGTGCTTTCGCATCGGCCGTAAACACTGCCTCGAGATCATCTACCGCAACCACAGGCTCGAGGTTCAACACTTCCTCGATAATACTCGCGATTTCCAGGTAGCGAACCCGTCCGTCGAGAAAGGCCGCCACAGCCACTTCATTCGCGGCATTGAGCATGGCCGGCGCGCTGTTGCCAGCCTCGGCGGCTTGACGCGCAAGGCGCAGGCAAGGGAAACGCTCCTCATCGGGCGCCTGGAAATCCAGGCGAGCGATGGCAAACAGGTCCAGCGGCGCAACGCCCGAGTCGATTCGCTCTGGCCAGGCCAGGGCATTGGCGATTGGCGTGCGCATGTCCGGATTGCCCAACTGCGCCAATACCGAACCGTCGATGTAGTCGACCAGCGAATGAATCACGCTCTGCGGGTGAATCACCACTTCAACCTGGGACGGCGTGGCGTCGAACAGCCAGCAGGCCTCGATCAACTCGAGCCCTTTGTTCATCATGCTGGCCGAATCCACCGAAATCTTGCGACCCATGGACCAATTCGGGTGCGCACATGCTTGCTCGGGGGAAACATGGGCCAGTTCGGCCATGGGTGTCTGCCGGAACGGGCCGCCAGAGGCTGTCAGTAAAATCCGACGCACACCGACCGCGCCAAGCCCGCGAGCGAAATCCTGTGGCATGCACTGGAAAATCGCGTTGTGCTCGCTGTCGATCGGCAGCAGCACCGAACCGCTTTTGCGCACGGCCTGCATAAACAGCGCACCGGACATCACCAGCGCTTCTTTATTGGCCAGAAGAATCTTCTTGCCGGCCTCGACCGCCGCCAGGGTCGGACGCAAGCCCGCCGCACCAACAATGGCCGCCATCACCGCGTCGACTTCCGGATCGGAGGCGACCTGACACAAGCCCTCCTCCCCCACCAGAACGCGGGTCGACAGACCGGCCGCACGCAAATCTTCCTGCAAGCCCCGGGCAGCGCCAGATTCCGGCACGACGGCGAAGCGCGGCGAATGACGCATACACAGCGCCAGCAACTCACTCAAACGAGTGAAACCGCTCAAGGCGAAAACCTGATAACGCTCGGGATGACGGGCAATGACGTCGAGAGTACTCAGACCAATCGAACCGGTCGCTCCCAGCACGGTAATCTGTTGTGGGCGGCTCATGCTGCCATCCACAGCAGCACGGCGAATACCGGAATCGCCGCTGTCAGGCTATCGATGCGGTCCAGGACGCCGCCGTGGCCGGGCAGCAGATTACTGCTGTCCTTGATCCCCGACTGGCGCTTGAACATGCTTTCAGTGAGGTCGCCCACCACTGAAATGAATACGATAATTGCGGCACCGAACAGGCCCATCAGCATCTGAGCGAAACTCCAGTCCCGCACAAAACCGACGATTGCTGTAATCACCAGGCTCAGCAGCAAGCCGCCGTAAACGCCTTCCCAACTCTTGCCTGGACTGACCTGTGGCGCCAGCTTGCGCTTGCCGAAGGCCCGACCGGAAAAGTACGCACCGATATCAGCCCCCCAGACCAGCACCATCACCGCCATGATCAGCCAGTTACCCAAGGGCTCCTGCTTGATCAAAACCAGACCTTGCCAGGCCGGTAACAGAATCAACAAACCGATCACCAGTTTGCAGGCAGCACTGGCCCAATGTTGACTGGACTGTGGATAGGTCAACACCAGGTACGTGGCCACGCCCCACCAGAGCACTGAAGCGCCCAACACCCAAGGCGCGAGCCCCGGCACGATATGCATGACAAACAGCGCCAACGCGACCACGGCCGCATAGGCGACGCGAATCGACTGAGTAGCGAAACCTGCCAGGCGCGCCCACTCCCACGCCCCGAGCGTCACCACCAGCCCGATGAACAGCGCAAAACCGGACCCTTCGAGCAGGAAAAACCCGCACAGGGCAATCGGCAGCAAGATCAGCGCCGTGATGATTCGTTGTTTAAGCATTAAACCCGGGCTCCAGCCTCGACCTGCTCGCTCGTTTTACCGAAGCGACGCTGGCGAGAAGCGAAATCGGCTAGCGCATTGCGCATGGCGTCGTGTTTGAAGTCCGGCCAGAACAGGTCGGAGAAGTACAACTCGGCATAAGCCAGTTGCCACAGCAGGAAGTTGCTGATGCGATGCTCGCCACCGGTACGGATGCACAAGTCCGGCAACGGCAGATCACCGGTCGCCAGACAGGTTTGCAACAGCTCAGGGGTAATGTCCTCCGGACGCAGATGCCCGGCCTGAACTTCTCGGGCCAGACGCTGCGCGGCTTGCGCGATATCCCACTGACCACCGTAGTTGGCGGCGATCTGCAGGACAAAGCGGTTTGCACCGACAGTCATCGCCTCGGCTTCGCGCATGGCGGCCTGAAGCTCCGGGTGAAAACGCGAACGATCGCCAATGATGCGCAAACTGATGTTGTTGTCGTTGAGGCGCTTGGCCTCGCGACGCAATGCCTTGAAGAACAAATCCATCAAGGCACTGACCTCATCGGCCGGGCGCTGCCAGTTCTCGCTGGAGAAGGCGAACAGGGTCAACACTTCAACCTTGGCCTCGGCACACACCTCGATTACCGCACGCACTGCATCCACGCCCGCTTTATGCCCGGCGACACCCGGCATAAAGCGTTTTTTCGCCCAGCGATTATTACCATCCATGATGATCGCGACATGGCGCGGCACCGCGGACGGCGCAGTCTGCTTTGTCTTATCCATTAAAACGTGACCCTTATACGGCCATCAGGTCTTTTTCTTTCTGCGCCAAATTCGCGTCGATTTCAGCCACGTACTTTTTGGTCAGATCGTCAATTTCGCCAGTAGCGCGACGTTCTTCGTCTTCGCTGATTTCCTTTTCCTTGACCAGATCCTTGAGCTGGCTGTTCGCATCACGACGGATGTTGCGTACCGCAACACGGGCATCTTCAGCGACATCGCGAGCCTGCTTGGTGAAGCCCTTGCGGGTTTCTTCGGTCAGGGCCGGCATGGAGATCAGCAGCAACTCACCGAGGTTGGTCGGGTTGAGGTTCAGACCCGCGCTACCGATGGCTTTGTCGACGGCACCCAGCATGTTGCGCTCAAAGGCAACCACTTGCAGGGTACGGGCGTCTTTAACGGTGATGTTCGCCACCTGTTTGATCGGAGTGTCGGAGCCGTAGTACGGAACCATCACACCTTCCAGAATGCTTGGGTGCGCCTGGCCCGTACGAATACGACCGAAGTTGTGCGCCAGCGATTCGACGGATTTTTTCATGCGCTCTTGAGCGTCTTTCTTGATTTCGTTGATCATTGTTGGCCTTCCTCGATCAGGGTCCCTTCAGCGCCGCCATGTACGATGTTCAGCAGGGCGCCGGGCTTGTTCATGTTAAATACGCGCAACGGCATCTTGTGGTCGCGGCACAAGCAGATAGCCGTCAAGTCCATTACACCCAGCTTGCGATCCAGTACTTCATCATAAGTCAGATGATCGAACTTCTCGGCATGCGGGTCTTTGAATGGATCAGCCGTGTAAACGCCATCGACCTTGGTTGCCTTGAGTACGACGTCAGCGTCGATTTCGATTGCACGCAAGCAGGCTGCCGAATCCGTGGTGAAGAACGGATTACCAGTACCGGCCGCAAAAATCACGACTTCCTTGGCGTTCAGGTGGCGCATGGCTTTGCGGCGATCGTAGTGATCGGTCACGCCAACCATGGAAATGGCCGACATCACGATGGCCGAGATATTGGCACGTTCCAGCGCATCACGCATCGCCAGGGCGTTCATCACAGTGGCCAGCATGCCCATGTGATCGCCAGTGACCCGATCCATGCCCGCCGCGCTGAGCGCTGCGCCACGGAACAGGTTACCGCCACCGATCACCAGACCGACCTGAACACCGATGCCGACCAGTTGGCCGACTTCCAGCGCCATGCGATCCAGAACTTTGGGGTCGATCCCGAACTCTTCCGAGCCCATCAGGGCCTCGCCGCTAAGCTTGAGTAGAATGCGTTTATAGCGAGCCTGATAACCACTGCCCTGCTGAGCCATTGCGAATCTCTCCTGCGGCGTATTTTAAAAATTCTTTGCGAGCTGTTTACAGCTGGCGTTCACTCTAGCTTGGCACTGCTTCAGCGCCATCGGAACATGGCTTTGTAAGCCAGTTCCAAAAGGAAACCAATTAAAATTGGCAACCCCATCTGAAAAGAGGCTGCGCGCGTGAGCGGGCAGCCTCTTCAGGGCGACAGTTAAAAAACCGTCTTATTGCTTGGCGGCAGCCAGCTGGGCAGCAACTTCTTCAGCGAAGTTGTCGACCGGCTTCTCGATGCCTTCGCCTACTTTGAAGTAGGTGAAAGAAACGATTTCTGCACCGGCTTTCTTGGCCAGTTCGCCAACCTTGATTTCAGGGTTCTTGACGAACGCCTGCTCAACCAGGCTCGCTTCAGCCAGGAACTTGCTGATACGGCCTTTGACCATGTTTTCAACAATGTTTTCTGGCTTGCCGGCGATCTTGTCAGCGTTGAGGGTCAGGAACACGCCTTTCTCGCGCTCGACCGCTTCAGCGGAAACTTCCGATGGCAGCAGGAATTCAGGGTTGGTGGCCGCTACGTGCATAGCGATGTCCTTGGCCAGCTCAACGTTGCCGCCCTTGAGAACAACCGCGACACCGATCTTGTTGCCGTGCAGGTAACCACCAACAACATCACCTTCAACGCGAGCCAGGCGACGGATGTTGACGTTTTCGCCAACCTTGCCGACCAGAACCAGACGATTGGCTTCTTGAGCTTCGATCAGCGGAGCGACGTCAGTCAGCTTGTCAGCGAACGCTTTTTCAACGCTGGAAGCAACAAATGCCTTGAAGTCGTCTTGCAGGGCCAGGAAGTCGGTCTGCGAGTTCACTTCCAGCAGAACGGCGGTTTTACCGTCTTCTTTAAGAGCGATCGCGCCTTCAGCAGCCACGTTGCCTGCTTTCTTGGCAGCCTTGATGGCGCCCGAAGCACGCATGTCATCAATGGCTTTTTCGATGTCGCCGCCGGCCTTGGTCAAGGCCTTTTTGCAATCCATCATGCCTTCGCCAGTACGCTCGCGCAGTTCTTTGACCAACGCTGCAGTAATCTCTGCCATTTTCAAATTCCTCTTGGATAGGTTTTCAACCATTCCACCCGATCGAACGGGCGTTCAATTCTTCCCGAACCACCCTTGTTAGCCGCTGCACGTTACAAATGCTGTAGCTGCGCTGCCGACAAATGGTTTTCGAGGTGGCAAAAAGGGGGCCAAGCCCCCTTTTTGCTTACTGAGTCAACGCCAGGGCGTCAATTACTCAGCTGCAGCTGCCGGAGCTTCTTCAACGAACTGCTCGGTGCCGCCAGCAACGTGGTTGCGACCGCGGATAACAGCGTCAGCCATCGAACCCATGTACAGCTGGATAGCGCGGATTGCGTCATCGTTGCCTGGGATGATGTAGTCAACGCCTTCCGGGCTGCTGTTGGTATCGACTACGCCGATAACCGGGATGCCCAGCTTGTTGGCTTCGGTGATCGCGATGCGCTCGTGATCAACGTCGATAACGAACAGAGCGTCTGGCAGACCGCCCATGTCCTTGATACCACCCAGGGAACGATCCAGCTTCTCAAGATCGCGAGTGCGCATCAGCGCTTCTTTCTTGGTCAGCTTGGCGAAAGTACCGTCTTCGGCTTGCACTTCAAGGTCACGCAGACGCTTGATGGAAGCACGGATGGTTTTGAAGTTGGTCAGCATACCGCCCAACCAGCGGTGATCGACGTACGGCGAACCGCAACGTGCTGCTTCTTCAGCAACGATCTTGCCAGCGGAACGCTTGGTGCCGACGAACAGGATCTTGTTTTTGCCCTGGGCCAGACGTTCTACGAAAGTCAGAGCTTCGTTGAACATTGGCAGGGTTTTTTCAAGGTTGATAATGTGGATCTTGTTACGCGCGCCGAAAATGTATTTACCCATTTTCGGGTTCCAGTAACGGGTCTGGTGACCGAAGTGCACACCGGCCTTCAGCATATCGCGCATGTTGACTTGGGACATGATAGTTCCTTAATAAGTCGGGTTTGGCCTCCACGTATCCCAATGACCAACCAGCAGCTTCAGCTGAAGGCACCCAGGTCATCGTGTCGACACGTGTGTGGATTTAGGCTTTTCAGGGTATCCCCGGAAAGCGGCGCATTTTATATCACAAGGCAGAAAAAAACGGAACCCGGATTCTGAAAACCTGGGGAATGCTTTTGAGCCCCGCCTTGGAATCCCCCCAGAATGCGCCATCCTATAGAGAGAAGCGATGCACAGAGGCTCAGATTTGCGCTGATCGTCTGATAGAATCGTGTTTTTCAGGGCCGCGACAATTGTTCGCGCAATGCCCATTTCGTTTTAGAAGGCGCCATTGAGCGCAGAGAGAGCCTGTATGACCGTCACCCTCAAAACCCCAGAGGACATCGCAAAAATGCGGATCGCCGGCAAATTGGCCGCCGATGTGCTGGAAATGATTGCCGATTATGTCAAACCGGGTGTCACCACCGAAGAACTGGACCGCATCTGCCACGACTACATCGTCAATGAGCAGAAAGCCATCCCTGCCCCGCTCAACTACAAGGGCTTCCCGAAGTCGATCTGCACCTCGATCAACCACGTGGTCTGCCACGGCATCCCGAACGAGAAGCCGCTGAAAGATGGCGACACCGTGAATATCGACGTCACCGTGATCAAGGACGGCTACCACGGCGACACCAGCCGCATGTTCCACGTCGGCACCGTGCCGGTCTGGGCTGAGCGCCTGTCCCAGGTGACTCAGGAATGCATGTACAAGGCCATCGAACTGGTCAAACCCGGCTGCCGCCTGGGCGATATCGGTGAAGTCATCCAGAAGCACGCGGAAAAGAACGGCTTCTCGGTGGTTCGCGAGTTTTGTGGCCACGGCATTGGCAAGGTGTTCCACGAAGAACCGCAGATCCTGCACTACGGCCGCGCTGGTACCGGCATGGAGCTGAAAGCCGGCATGACCTTCACCATCGAGCCGATGATCAACCAGGGCAAGGCCGACACCAAGGTACTGGGCGACGGCTGGACCGCCATTACCAAGGATCGCAAGCTGTCGGCACAATGGGAACACACCCTGCTGGTGACCGAAACCGGTTACGAGATCTTCACCCTGCGCAGCGACGACACCATCCCGCGCGTTTCGGCCTGATCCCGCTCGCTCCGTTCCCAGCTTTATAGAAAGGAAAGCCAATCGATGCCGCAGGTGGATCCCGAACTCTTCGACCGCGGCCAGTTCCAGGCTGAACTGGCCCTGAAGGCAAGCCCTATTGCTGCCTTCAAGAAGGCGATCCGTCAGGCCCGCGAAGTGCTCGACGAGCGGTTCCGCAGTGGCCGGGACATTCGCCGGCTGATCGAGGATCGCGCCTGGTTTATCGACAATATTCTGCAACAAGCCTGGGAACAGTTTAACTGGAGCGAAGACGCCGATATCGCCCTGGTGGCGGTCGGCGGCTACGGTCGCGGCGAGCTGCACCCCTATTCCGACATCGATCTGCTGATTTTGCTGGACAGCGCCGATCACGAAATTTTTCGCGATTCCATCGAACGCTTTCTGACGTTGCTGTGGGACATCGGCCTGGAAGTCGGCCAGAGCGTTCGTTCGGTGGACGAATGCGCCGTCGAGGCCCGTGCCGACCTGACGGTCGTCACCAATTTGATGGAAAGCCGCACCATTTGCGGCCCTGAGCGCCTGCGTCAGCGCATGCTGGACGTCACCAGCACCGAGCACATGTGGCCCAGCAAGGAATTCTTCTTGGCCAAACGCGCTGAGCAGAAAGCCCGTCACCACAAATACAACGACACTGAATACAACCTGGAACCCAACGTCAAAGGCTCGCCCGGTGGCCTTCGGGATATTCAGACGATTCTCTGGGTCGCCCGTCGTCAGTACGGCACCCTGAACCTGCGAGCCCTGGCGGGCGAAGGCTTCCTGGTGGAGAGCGAAAACGCCCTGCTGGCCTCGTCCCAGGAGTTTTTGTGGAAGGTACGTTACGCCCTGCACATGCTCGCCGGCCGCTCCGAAGACCGCTTGCTGTTCGATCACCAGCGCACGATTGCCGGGTTACTGGGTTTCGAAGGCAATGACGCCAAGCAAGCCATCGAAAACTTCATGCAGCAGTACTACCGGGTGGTCATGAGCATTGCCCAACTCAGTGACCTGATCATTCAGCACTTCGAAGAAGTGATCCTCGCGCCCGAAGACGAAGCGCCGCCGCAGCCGATCAACTCGCGGTTCCAGCTGCATGACGGCTATATCGAGGCACGTAGCGACAACGTGTTCCGCCGTACGCCATTCGCCATGCTCGAGATCTTTGTGCTGATGGCCCAGCAACCGGAGATCAAAGGCGTACGCGCCGATACCATCCGCCTGCTGCGCGAGAATCGTCATCTGATCGATGACGACTTCCGCAACGATATTCGTAATACCAGCCTGTTCATCGAGCTGTTCAAGTGCAAGATCGGCATCCACCGCAATCTGCGACGGATGAACCGCTACGGCATCCTTGGGCGCTATCTGCCGGAGTTCGGTTTCATTGTCGGGCAGATGCAGCATGACCTGTTTCACATCTATACGGTCGACGCGCATACCCTGAACCTGATCAAGCACCTGCGTAAGCTGCAGTACACCCAGGTGTCGGAAAAATTCCCGCTGGCCAGCAAGCTCATGGCCAAACTGCCCAAACCCGAACTGATTTACCTGGCCGGTCTGTACCACGACATCGGCAAGGGCCGGCATGGCGATCACTCGGAAATCGGCGCCGTGGATGCTGAAGCTTTTTGCCAGCGCCATCAGTTGCCGGTGTGGGACAGCCGCCTGATCGTCTGGCTGGTGCAAAACCATCTGGTGATGTCGACCACCGCCCAGCGCAAGGACCTGTCCGACCCGCACGTGATCCACGATTTCGCACAGACCGTCGGCGATGAAACCCGCCTCGATTATCTGTACGTGCTGACCGTTGCGGACATCAACGCAACCAACCCGACACTGTGGAACTCCTGGCGCGCTAGCCTGTTGCGCCAGCTCTACACCGAGACCAAGCGCGCCTTGCGTCGTGGCCTGGAAAACCCGGTGGATCGTGAAGAGCAGATCCGCCAGACCCAGAGCGCGGCGCTGGATATCCTGGTACGCGGCGGCAACGACCCGGACGATGTCGAGCAGTTGTGGGCGCAATTGGGCGATGACTACTTCCTGCGCCACACCGCCGGCGACGTGGCCTGGCACACGGATGCGATCCTGCAGCAGCCGGCCGACGGTGGCCCGCTGGTGCTGATCAAGGAAACCACCCAGCGCGAGTTCGAGGGCGGTACGCAAATCTTCATTTATGCACCGGACCAGCACGACTTTTTCGCCGTGACCGTGGCGGCGATGGACCAGCTCAATCTGAACATTCACGACGCCCGGGTCATCACCTCCAGCAGCCAGTTCACTCTCGACACCTATATCGTGCTCGACACCGATGGCGACTCGATCGGCGACAACCCGGCACGGGTCAAACAGATCCGTGAAGGCCTGACCGAAGCCCTGCGCAACCCGGACAACTACCCGACCATCATTCAGCGTCGGGTGCCGCGCCAGCTCAAGCATTTCGCGTTTGCGCCACAGGTGACGATCCACAACGACGCCCAGCGTCCGGTGACCGTGTTGGAGCTCAGTGCGCCCGACCGTCCTGGGTTGTTGGCACGGATCGGCACGATCTTCCTTGAGTTCGACCTGTCGTTGCAGAACGCCAAGATCGCCACTCTGGGCGAGCGCGTGGAAGACGTGTTCTTCATCACCGACGCGAACAATCAGCCGCTGTCCGACCCGTTGCTGTGCAGCCGCTTGCAGGATGCAATCGTCGAGCAGCTGAGTGTCAGCCAGGAACCCGATATCAAACTGTCGCGAATCAGCTTCTGAACCAACAATTTTCCCCTGTGGAAGCGAGTTTGTGTGGCGAGGGGCTTGTTGTGATGAGGGGGCTTGCCCCTCACCACCCCCCCTTGCACCACATTAGCCCTCCCACATTGAACGAGGCCCCCATGAACAACGCTCTGAACCAGTTGCAGCCCTACCCGTTCGAAAAGCTCCGCGCCCTGCTCGGCAGCGTCACGCCAAACCCGGATAAACGCGCCATCGCGCTGTCCATCGGCGAGCCGAAACACCGTTCGCCAAGCTTTGTCGCCGAAGCCCTGGCAAGCAATCTGGATCAGATGGCCGTGTACCCGACCACCCTCGGCATCCCGGCCCTGCGCGAAGCCATCGCCGCGTGGTGCGAACGTCGCTTCAGCATCCCGAATGGCTGGCTCGACCCGGCGCGCAACGTACTGCCGGTCAACGGCACCCGTGAAGCGCTGTTCGCCTTCACCCAGACCGTGGTCAACCGTGGCGACGATGCCTTGGTGGTCAGCCCGAACCCCTTCTATCAAATCTACGAAGGCGCCGCGTTCCTGGCCGGGGCCAAGCCTCACTACTTGCCATGCCTGGATGAAAACGGCTTCAACCCGGACTTCGACACTGTTTCACCAGACATCTGGAAGCGCTGCCAAATTCTGTTCCTGTGCTCACCGGGCAACCCGACCGGTGCACTGATTCCGGTCGAAACCCTGAAGAAGCTGATCGCCCTGGCCGACGAATACGACTTCGTGATCGCCGCCGACGAGTGCTACAGCGAACTGTACTTCGATGAACAGACCCCGCCACCGGGCCTGCTCAGCGCCTGCGTCGAACTGGGCCGCAAGGACTTCAAGCGTTGCGTGGTATTCCACAGCCTGTCCAAGCGCTCCAACCTGCCGGGCCTGCGTTCCGGTTTTGTCGCCGGTGACGCAGACATTCTCAAAGGCTTCCTGCTCTATCGCACCTACCACGGCTGCGCGATGCCGGTTCAGACCCAACTGGCCAGCGTTGCCGCATGGAATGATGAAGTGCATGTGCGCGCCAATCGTGCGCTGTATCGCGAGAAATATGATGCGGTGCTGGAGATTCTCAGCCCGGTGATGAATGTACAGCGCCCGGACGGTGGGTTCTACCTATGGCCTAGTGTGAATGGAGATGATGCGGCGTTCTGCCGTGACCTGTTTGCCGAGGAACACGTGACTGTAGTGCCGGGCTCCTACTTGTCCCGCGACGTGGATGGCGTCAATCCGGGGGCCGGGCGCGTGCGGTTGGCGCTAGTGGCACCGCTGGCTGAATGCGTAGAAGCGGCTGAACGGATTCGCGCTTTCATTACTCGCCACAAGTAACCCCTGAATGCCCGTGCCAGGCAATCTGGCGCGGGCACTTCGCATATCAAGTTACAACTCATATAACTTTATACCTCACCCGCCTGCCGACTGGACTTTAGTCTTGTTGCAGGGCGCCTCATTGCGCCTTAATAAACTTTTACTCTGAACTTCACGGAAGAAGTCAATGATGAACGACCTTCTACACTGCAGGCTTATACAGTGGCCAGACGATCAAGCAGCTTATGACGCTGCCATTAATGAGAGCCCTGCCAATGCCGGATCCTCCAGCACCCATCGCCGTAAACGCTCGGTGGTCAACTATTCAAAACTCTGGGCCAATAGTCGCACTTTGAAAATTGCCTTCATGGACAATCCAGAGGAGCACCACAAACAGAAAATCATCAACGCAGCCAGCCAGTGGCTGCCGTATATCAACCTGAGTTTTGATTTTGTCGATGACTTGCAAGGCGACATTCGGATCGCCACCAAAAACAACGACAACAGTTCGATGCTGGGTACTGATGCGCTGTTGATTCATCCCGACTGGCCAACCATGAACCTGGGCGTCAAACCGGAACATGAGGATTTCGAGGTTATTGTTATTCACGAATTCGGCCATGCACTGGGGGCAATGCATGAACACCAGCATCCAGAGGCGAATATCCCTTGGGACAAACCGAAAGTGTATGAGTTTTATCAGAACCGCGAAATGAACCCACTCACCCGGCAACAAGTAGACAGAAACATGTTTGCGCCCTTCAACACGCTCGATGCGATTTATACCCCCTACGACAGAAAATCCATCATGCACCACCCGGTGGCGAATACATTGACGCTGGGCGACTGGGAAATCCCGATCAACCGCAAGCTCAGCAAAAAAGATAAGCGCCTGATGAAATTGCTCTATCCAAAATAGCCAACAGGCCAAGCCTCATTAAAAATTCAAGTCCGCACGGTGCAATACCCTGCGGACTTATCATCGTGATATCCGCATTAGCAGCGAGCCAGGAGTTTACTGGGTCGGCCTCCTCGGCTTCGAGCGCATGAATTCGACAATAGAATCACCCTCACTGCGATGAAGGTCAGCAGAGCCCTTTGCGCAAACCCGGTGATCCCCATCAGCAGCGCCCCCTCAGGCAACCGACAGCATTGAAGTGCCATATTTGCCGTTTAGACTGAAGTCTGACCGCTGCACTCATGTCGCCTGGAACAGCGGCTACCCAAGTCAAAAAGACAAACCCGACCACAGCCGACGCGAAACCGTCCGGTCATGGCATAATCCGTCACCTTTTATTTTCAGCACCTGCAAAGGGGGCAAATCCTTGACCGTTTCAAGCAAAACGTTGCACCTTTTCGGCATCAAAGCCTGCGACACCATGAAAAAGGCGCGCACCTGGCTCGATGAACACGCTGTCAGCTATGACTTCCATGATTACAAAACGGTCGGCATCGACCGTGAACACCTGAGCCAATGGTGCGACGAGCACGGCTGGCAAGTGGTGTTGAACCGTGCAGGCACGACCTTTCGCAAGCTCGACGACGAACGCAAAGCCGATCTCGACCAGCCGAAAGCCATCGAACTGATGCTCGCGCAACCCTCGATGATCAAGCGCCCGGTGCTCGATCTCGGTGACCGAACCCTGATTGGCTTCAAGCCAGATATCTACGCGGCCGCACTCAAGTAAGGCAGCCCGTTCCATTTTGTTAGAGGTATCAACATGTCCACTACCCTGTTCAGCCTGGCCTTCGGTGTCGGCACTCAAAACCGTCAAGGCGCATGGCTGGAAGTGTTTTACGCACAGCCACTGCTCAACCCGTCGGCCGAACTGGTCGCTGCCATTGCGCCGGTTCTGGGCTACACCGACGGCAATCAGGCCATCGCCTTCAGCACCGCTCAGGCGTCGCAACTGGCTGAAGCGCTGAAAGGCGTCGACGCTGCCCAGGCTGCGCTGCTGACCCGTCTGGCCGAGAGCCACAAGCCGCTGGTCGCGACTATTTTGGCCGAAGACGCTCAGCTGACCTCCACGCCTGAGGCTTACCTCAAGCTGCACTTGCTGTCCCATCGTCTGGTCAAGCCACATGGCCTGAACCTGGCCGGCGTGTTCCCGCTGCTGCCGAACGTGGCATGGACCAGCCAGGGCGCAATCGACCTGGCCGAACTGGCCGAACATCAACTGGAAGCCCGTCTGCGCGGCGAGCTGCTGGAAGTGTTCTCGGTGGACAAGTTCCCGAAAATGACCGACTACGTGGTACCGGCCGGCGTGCGTATCGCTGATGCGGCGCGTATTCGTCTGGGCGCTTACGTGGGCGAAGGCACCACCGTGATGCACGAAGGTTTCGTCAACTTCAACGCCGGCACCGAAGGCCCGGGCATGATCGAAGGCCGCGTTTCCGCTGGCGTATTCGTCGGCAAGGGTTCGGACCTGGGCGGCGGCTGCTCGACCATGGGCACCCTGTCGGGTGGCGGCAACATCGTGATCAAGGTTGGCGAAGGCTGCCTGATCGGCGCCAACGCCGGTATCGGTATCCCGTTGGGCGATCGCAACACTGTAGAGTCGGGCCTGTACGTGACCGCCGGCACCAAGGTTGCGCTGCTGGACGAGCACAACAAACTGGTCAAAGTCGTTAAGGCCCGTGAGCTGGCCGGTCAGCCAGACCTGCTGTTCCGTCGCAATTCGGAGACCGGTGCCGTGGAGTGCAAAACCCACAAATCGGCCATCGAACTGAACGAAGCGCTGCACGCTCACAACTAAGCAGAGCGTCGAACGATCACCTGACCTGTAGGAGCGAAGCTTGCTCGCGAAGCTTTTGGCGCCAGTGATGACGCCTTCGCGAGCAAGCTTCGCTCCTACACAGGTCTGGCGTAGACCCGACTATCAGGTCAGGCGTACATCCGCCCATGTTTACCAGGGCCGAACAACATGATGATTCCCTCTCCCTGGCGCGCCGATTTTCCGGCCATCGCCGCTCTGCAACGGCAGGACCAGACCTATCTGGACAACGCCGCCACCACGCAAAAACCTCAAGCCATGCTGGATGCCTTGGCGCATTACTACGCCAATGGCGCGGCCAATGTGCATCGGGCGCAACACTTGCCCGGCGCCCATGCCACCCAGGCGTTCGAGGACAGCCGCAGCAAAGTTGCGCAATGGCTCAATACTGGCAATTGCGGGCAGATCATCTTTACTCACGGCGCAACGTCCGCGCTGAACCTCCTGGCTTATGGCCTGGAACATCTTTTCAATCCGGGCGATGAAATTGTCATCAGCGCGCTGGAGCATCACGCCAACCTGCTGCCGTGGCAGCAACTGGCCCACCGTCGCGATTTGAAACTGGTGATCCTGCCGCTGGATGCCGACGGTTTGATTGACCTTGAAGCCGCCGTTCACCTGATCGGCCCGCGTACCCGTTTGCTGGCGGTCAGTCAGCTGTCCAACGTGCTCGGCGCCTGGCAGCCGTTGCCCGCGTTACTGGCGATGGCCAAAGCGCACAACGCGCTGACCGTGGTCGATGGCGCTCAAGGTGTGGTGCATGGCCGGCATGACGTGCAGGCGTTGGGTTGCGACTTCTATGTATTTTCCAGCCACAAACTCTACGGGCCGGATGGCCTGGGTGCGCTGTTCGGCCGTCATGAAGCGCTTGAGCAACTGCGTCCGTGGCAGTTCGGCGGTGAAATGGTGCTGGATGCCAACTACCACGACGCACGCTTTCGCCCTGCACCACTGGGGTTCGAGGCCGGTACCCCGCCGATTTCCAGCGTGATTGGCCTGGGGGCGACCCTGGATTATCTGGCCGGGCTGGATCAGGACGCTGTGTCCGCCCATGAAGCAGCGCTGCATGACTATTTGCTCAAAGGCCTTGAAGCGCGCAACGGCATTCGTCTGCTGGGCAAGCCGCAACTGGCACTGGCCAGTTTTGTCGTCGAGGGTGTGCATAACTCTGATCTGGCGCATTTGCTGACCGAACAGGGAATCGCCGTACGTGCCGGTCATCATTGCGCCATGCCGTTGCTCAAAAGCTTTGAACTGGCCGGGGCGATTCGCGTGTCGTTGGCGTTGTACAACGACTCCGAGGACCTTGAGCGCTTTTTTGAAGCGCTGGATCAGGCCCTGGAGTTGTTGCGATGACCTTGCCCGCCGATGCCGTCCTGGCGCTGGATACTTTTCAGAAGACTGCGAGTTGGGAACAGCGGGCGCGGTTGCTGATGCAATGGGGCGACCGCCTGCCTGCGTTGAGCGATGTGGATAAAGTCGAGGCCAACCGCGTGCATGGCTGTGAAAGCCAGGTGTGGCTGGTCGGTGCGCTGCAGGATGGTCATTGGCAGTTCAGCGCCAGCAGCGATGCACGACTGATTCGCGGGTTGGTGGCGTTGCTGCTGGCGCGGGTCAACGGGTTGTCCGCGTCTGAGCTGCAACAGGTGGATTTGCCGGAGTGGTTCAATCAGTTGGGGCTGTCGCGGCAGTTGTCGTCGTCGCGCAGTAATGGCCTCAATGCCGTGTTACAGCGGATGAGGAGCCTGAGCGACGTGTAGGAGCTGCCGAAGGCTGCGATCTTTTGATCTTCGGCGCCAGTGATCACGAAAAATCAAAAGATCGCAGCCTTCGGCAGCTCCTACACGGGTTTACGTTTCAGCTTGAGATTTGACCCGATCCGCCGGACGTCGAACCCCGGCCACAATCTTATCCACAGCCTTGGTCGCCGCGACCATGCCGAACGTCGCCGTCACCATCATCACCGCGCCAAAGCCCCCGGCGCAGTCGAGTTTCACACCATCACCGACAAAACTCTTCTGCAGGCAGATACTGCCATCCGGTTTCGGGTAGCGCAGTTGCTCGGTGGAAAACACGCAGGGCACGCTGTAGTGGCGGGTCACGGTGCGGGAAAAGCCATAGTCGCGGCGCAGCGTGGAGCGCACTTTCGACGCCAGCGGATCGTTGAACGTACGGTTCAGGTCGCAGACCTGGATCAGTGTCGGGTCGATCTGCCCGCCCGCGCCGCCGGTGGTGATGATCTGGATTTTGCGTCGCTTGCACCAGGCGATCAGCGCCGCTTTGGCGTTGACGCTGTCGATGCAGTCAATCACGCAGTCGATGTTCGGCGTGATGTACTCGGCCATGGTTTCGCGGGTGACGAAGTCCGCCACCGCATGCACCGTGCAGTCCGGATTGATCCCGCGCAGGCGCTCGGCCATCACCTCGACCTTGGGCTTGCCGACGGTGCTGTCCAGCGCATGGAGTTGACGGTTGACGTTGCTGACACAGACGTCGTCCAGGTCGAACAGCGAAATCTCGCCCACACCACACCGGGCGACAGCTTCTGCCGCCCAGGAACCGACGCCACCAACGCCGACGATCGCCACATGGGCCGCGCGCAAACGCTCCAGGCCTTCGATGCCATACAAGCGGGCGATGCCAGCAAACCGCGGATCTTCTGTACTCATGACCATTACCCCAAAAACCGGCGCGCATTATAGGGCCGTCGGCGGTCAAGAGCACCTTTGGGCTATGGACGGCAGTCTTGACGGCTTCAATTGACTACAAATTTATTGGAATTGGGTTATACCGCACCGGTCAAAGAACTTAAGTCGACCTGGATTGCCCAATGTCGGGCGTTTCCCTGTTCGCTGTACGGTCAGAGAACCTCCAGTGTAGGATGCGCGCCCCTGCCACCTGGCAGCCGGCCGCCAACCGTTCCTTCGTTCCACAGCCTTTGGAACCCGAAAAAGCTATGTCATCGCGTAAATTTGGACTCAACCTGGTCGTGGTGCTCGCCATCGCAGCCTTGTTTACCGGCTTCTGGGCGCTGGTCAATCGCCCGGTCACCGCCCCCAACTGGCCTGAACAGATCTCCGGCTTTTCGTACTCGCCGTTTCAACAAGGCCAGTACCCGCAAAAAGCCCAGTGGCCGACCGACGATGAAATGCGTCGCGATCTGGAGATCATGAGCAAGCTGACGGACAACATCCGCACCTACTCGGTCGACGGCACCCTGGAGAACATCCCCAAACTGGCGGAAGAATTCGGCCTGCGGGTGACCCTGGGGATCTGGATCAGCCCGGACGAAGAGCGCAACGAGCGCGAGATCACCCGCGCCATCGAAATCGCCAATACCTCGCGCAGCGTGGTTCGTGTGATTGTCGGTAACGAGGCGATCTTCCGTAAGGAAATCACTGCAGCAGAGCTGAGCCTGATCCTGGATCGCGTCCGCGCGGCCGTAAAGGTTCCGGTCACCACTTCTGAACAGTGGCACGTCTGGCAAGAAAACCCGAGCCTGGCCAAGCACGTCGACCTGATCGCGGCTCACATTCTGCCCTACTGGGAATTCGTTCCGGTGGACAAGGCCGGTCAGTTCGTCCTCGACCGCGCCCGTGACCTGAAAAAGATGTTCCCGAAAAAACCGCTGCTGCTCTCCGAAGTCGGCTGGCCGAGCAACGGCCGCATGCGCGGTGGCGCCGATGCATCGCCGGCGGATCAGGCAATTTATCTGCGCACGCTGGTCAACAAGCTCAACCGTCAGGGCTTCAACTACTTCGTGATCGAAGCGTTCGACCAACCGTGGAAGGCCAGTGACGAAGGTTCGGTGGGCGCGTATTGGGGCGTTTTCAACGCCGCGCGCCAGCAGAAATTCAACTTCGAGGGCCCGGTCGTCGCGATCCCGCAATGGCGCGTATTGGCCATCGGCTCGGTAGTGCTGGCATTGCTGTCGCTGACCCTGCTGATGATCGACGGCTCGGCCCTGCGTCAACGCGGCCGCACCTTCCTGACCTTTATCGCGTTCCTCTGCGGTTCGGTTCTGGTGTGGATCGGTTATGACTACAGCCAGCAATACAGCACCTGGTTCAGCCTGACGGTAGGCTTCCTGCTCGCCCTCGGTGCACTCGGGGTGTTTATCGTTCTGCTGACCGAGGCCCATGAACTGGCCGAAGCGGTCTGGACCCACAAACGCCGGCGTGAATTCCTGCCGGTCGTGGGCGATTCGGACTACCGACCGAAAGTGTCGATTCACGTACCTTGCTACAACGAGCCGCCGGAGATGGTCAAACAGACCCTCAACGCCTTGGCCAACCTCGACTATCCGGACTTCGAAGTCCTGATCATCGACAACAACACCAAAGACCCGGCGGTCTGGGAACCGGTGCGCGATTATTGCGAGACCCTCGGCCCACGCTTCAAATTCTTCCACGTGGCACCGCTGGCTGGCTTCAAGGGCGGCGCGTTGAATTACCTGATTCCGCACACCGCCAAAGATGCCGAAGTGATTGCGGTGATCGACTCGGACTACTGTGTAGACCCGAACTGGCTCAAGCACATGGTCCCGCATTTCGCCGATCCGAAAATCGCCGTGGTGCAGTCGCCACAGGATTACCGCGACCAGAACGAAAGCACCTTCAAGAAGCTTTGCTACGCGGAGTACAAAGGCTTCTTCCACATCGGCATGGTCACCCGCAACGACCGTGACGCGATCATCCAGCACGGCACCATGACCATGACCCGGCGCTCGGTGCTCGAGGAATTGGGCTGGGCCGACTGGTGCATCTGTGAAGATGCCGAGTTGGGTCTGCGCGTGTTCGAAAAAGGCCTGTCAGCGGCGTATTACCACGACAGTTACGGCAAAGGCCTGATGCCCGATACCTTTATCGACTTCAAGAAACAGCGTTTCCGCTGGGCCTACGGAGCGATTCAGATCATCAAGCGTCACACCGCCAGCCTGCTGCGCGGCAAGGACACCGAACTGACCCGTGGCCAGCGTTACCACTTCCTCGCGGGGTGGTTGCCGTGGGTGGCGGATGGCATGAACATCTTCTTCACCATCGGCGCGTTGTTGTGGTCGTCGGCGATGATCATCGTGCCGCAACGGGTCGATCCACCGCTGCTGATTTTCGCGATCCCGCCGTTGGCGCTGTTTGTGTTCAAGGTCGGCAAGATCATCTTCCTCTACCGTCGTGCGGTCGGGGTCAATCTGAAGGATGCGTTCTGCGCGGCATTGGCAGGGCTGGCGTTGTCGCACACCATCGCCAAAGCGGTGCTGTACGGCTTCTTCACCAGCAGCATTCCATTCTTCCGTACGCCGAAAAACGCCGATAACCACGGCTTCTGGGTAGCCATTTCGGAAGCACGCGAAGAGGTGTTCATCATGTTGCTGTTGTGGGGCGCGGCGCTGGGGATCTTCCTGGTGAACGGTTTGCCGAGCAACGACATGCGCTTCTGGGTGACCATGTTGCTGGTGCAGTCGCTGCCATACTTGGCGGCGCTGATCATGGCGTTCCTGTCGTCGCTGCCAAAACCGGTGGCTAAGCCAGAACCTGCAACGGCGTAATCCGTTATTAGATAACGTCAAACGGCGGCCTTCGGGTCGCCGTTTTGCTTTAGAATGATCGCCCTTTTCAATGCCAACACACTCGGTAGGAGCTGCCGAAGGCTGCGATCTTTTGATTTTCAGAATCAGGATCAAAAGATCGCAGCCTTCGGCAGCTCCTACAGGTTTATCGTGCTGCACACATCGGAGCTTTCCATGACGGCCCACGCCGACCTTTCGCCGACCCTTCAACTCGCCATCGACCTGATCCGCCGTCCGTCCGTGACGCCGATTGACGCCGATTGCCAGAAGCAGATGATGCAGCGCCTGGGCGATGCCGGTTTCAAACTGGAACCGATGCGCATCGAAGATGTGGATAACTTCTGGGCGACCCACGGCAAACACGAAGGCCCGGTGCTGTGCTTCGCCGGACACACCGACGTGGTCCCGACCGGTCCGGTAACCGCCTGGCAGATCGATCCGTTCAACGCGGTGATCGACGAGCACGGCATGCTTTGCGGCCGTGGTGCGGCAGACATGAAAGGCAGCCTCGCGGCCATGACCGTAGCCGCTGAGCGCTTCGTCACCGACTACCCGGATCACAAGGGCAAGGTCGCTTTCCTCATCACCAGCGACGAAGAAGGCCCGGCGCACCACGGCACCAAGGCTGTGATCGAACGCCTCGCCGCCCGTAAGGAGCGTCTGGACTGGTGCATCGTCGGCGAACCGTCGAGCACAACCCTGGTGGGTGACGTGGTCAAGAATGGTCGTCGCGGCTCCCTCGGCGCCAAATTGACCGTGCGCGGTGTGCAAGGTCACGTGGCGTATCCGCACCTGGCGAAGAACCCGATCCACCTCGCTGCCCCGGCGCTGGCCGAACTGGCCGTCGAGCACTGGGACCACGGCAACGATTTCTTCCCGCCGACCAGTTTCCAGATTTCCAACGTCAATTCCGGCACCGGTGCGACCAACGTGATTCCGGGTGATCTGGTGGCGGTATTCAACTTCCGCTTCTCCACCGAATCCACCGTCGAAGGCCTGCAAAAGCGCGTCGCCGATATTCTCGACAAGCATGGTCTGGACTGGCACATCGACTGGGCGCTGTCCGGCCTGCCGTTCCTCACCGAACCGGGCGCCCTGCTCGACGCGGTATCGGCGAGCATCAAGGACATCACCGGTCGCGAGACCAAGGCGTCCACCAGCGGCGGTACTTCCGACGGGCGCTTCATCGCGACCATGGGTACTCAGGTTGTCGAACTGGGCCCGGTCAACGCGACGATCCACCAGGTCAACGAGCGCGTGCTGGCGGCCGATCTCGATGTGCTGACCGAAATCTACTACCAGACCCTGATCAAGTTGCTCGCCTGATGCTTGCGTGTCCGATCTGCAGCGAACCGCTGAACGCGGTGGACAACGGCGTGGCTTGCCCCGCCGGGCATCGTTTCGACCGTGCGCGACAGGGTTATTTGAACCTGTTGCCGGTGCAGCACAAAAACAGCCGCGACCCTGGGGATAACCTGGCGATGGTCGAAGCCCGTCGCGATTTTTTGAACGCCGGCCATTACGCGCCGGTGGCCAAGCGCCTGGCGGAACTGGCGGCGCAGTACGCGCCCCAACGCTGGCTGGACATCGGTTGTGGCGAGGGTTACTACACCGCGCAAATCGCCGAAGCCTTGCCCAACGCCGATGGCTACGCCCTGGACATTTCCCGGGAAGCGGTCAAACGCGCCTGCAAACGCAACCCTGCGCTGACCTGGTTGATCGCCAGCATGGCGCGAGTGCCATTGGCCTCAGGCAGCTGCCAGTTTCTCGCCAGCGTTTTCAGCCCGCTGGACTGGGAAGAAGCCAAACGCCTGCTCAGCCCCGGCGGCGGCTTGATGAAAGTCGGGCCGACCAGCGGCCATCTGATGGAATTGCGCGAACGGCTGTATGACGAAGTGCGCGAGTACACCGACGACAAGCACTTGGCATTGATGCCGGAAGGCATGGCGCTGCAACACAGCGAAACCCTGGAGTTCAAACTGACGCTGGTTAACGGTCAGGATCGCGCGAACCTGTTGGCCATGACACCCCACGGTTGGCGCGCGAGTGCCGAACGCCGGGCGGCAGTCATCGAACAGGCCGAGCCGTTCGAGGTCACCGTGTCGATGCGCTACGATTACTTCGTGCTTCAATAATTTCTTAATTTTTTGGTCTTGAGCAATGGCTTGAGACCGGCTAAATCCGCGAATGGATTTTTCAGACCCGCAGTGAGGACATCCATGCGCCAACCCGATATCGAGATTTACCTGAAAGACGCCGACATCGACTACAAGGCCATCGCAGCCTGGCTCGGCGCGGCTTTAGGCCCATGCACCGATTGGGTTCAGAAAGGCCAGACCTACAAGTGCAAGGCCGGCAATGTGCCGGTTACCTGGCTGCCGAAAGCTGTCGGCAAATGGAACAGCCTGTACCTGGAAAGCGACCAGACCCCATGGGAAGACGACATCGCCTGCGCCCGCGCTGCGTTTGCCGCGTTGAACGTCGAAGTGCGTTGCGCGCCGGGCAGTTGGGTTGAGGAAGAAGGTGAAGAGACGGCGGATCGCTGGATGCGGATCAGCGTTGATGGTGAGGAAGAGATCACCTGGAAAACTGCCTGATGAGCCACAGGCCATGACCGTCCAACGACGAACATGGCCTCGGCAACTCAATCCCCCTGTCCCTCTAGATCCCTTGATCCGCAGCAAAATAACTGAAAATATTGCCCGATGTGACGTTCGGCGTAATCCGAACAACTGGAATGCGCCTGCCCGTGGTCTTGAAAAAATCCCGCTGGATATTCTTGGCCCCTTCAACGCCTACAGCCCGATTTGCAGTGAGGAAATAAAAGAACGCTTTGATCGGCAGATTGGATGTGTTTTGCGGCCACAACTTGATCACAATTTCGTTTTGTTGCCAGGCTTGCGTCTCTGCATCGGGGTTTTCTCTCGCGGTGAGACTCAAGGCAAACCCGGCCTGATCCACACCAAAACCACATTGATGACGATACCGGTCAGGGGCGGTTTTATACTGGTTAAAATGCGTACGCCACGCCGCCAGCGTTGTGATGTTCTGGGCAGCACACGACCCGCTGTTTTGTGGAAAGTCGGAACTGACCCCACAGCCACTCGAACCTCGGCGCAGAGACTCGCCGTCGTAAGGGAAGGCGCATAACACCTGAAGCGGATAGCCGCCATTGGCAGTAAAGGACTGACCCGGCTCCAGGATCAGACCTTGGGTACGGCTGCCCTGCAGTCGATTCATGCCAATTCCGATTTTCATATAACTGAACGAAACGCCACCCAGGTTGATGGCTGACGGGCTCGGGTTCCAGGCACGAAAGGCTGTGGAATCATCCACCGTGCGGATCAACACGCCGCTGCAATAAAAAGCCGCCTTGTTACCCGGGCAAACATTGCTGGTGGTGGCATATTGCTGATTGAGCTCAATGGCAGCCCGCTCACCGTCACTTATCGTACTTGTGACCTTAATGGGTAGCGCAGCCGAAGTAATCAGGCTTCCCGTACCACTCACCTTGTAGGTGTAAGTGAGGTTCACTATGCGATTGAGGTTCTCGGTCACCCACGCCTTGGGCAACTTGAACGTCAGCGTTCCCACCGTGGAAACCGTCTGAATCGGTGCATCGCGCAGTACCACACCGGCCAGACGTATCCCGACAGTGTCACGGAGTGCCATGGCCGGGTAACTCACCTGCACATTGGCCTCGGTGCCCAGTGTGTCGGCATTCAACTCACCCGTCGGGGCCTCGACCACTTTGAACACGCTTTGCCCCTGCGCGCCCACCACACGGATGCTCAACGGCGATGAAGTGATCAGGTTGCCAGCGCCGCCCACTTTGTAGGTGAAAGTCAGGCTGACCGTACGATTGCGGTTCTCGGTCACCCACGCCTTGGGCACCTTGAACGTCAGGGTGCCCACCGTGGAGACCGTCTGAATCGATGCATCGCGCAATACCACGCCGCTCAGACGTATCCCGACAGTGTCACGGAGTGCCATGGCCGGGTAACTCACCTGCACATTGGCCTCGGTGCCCAGTGTGTCGGCATTCAACTCACCCGTCGGGGCCTCGACCACTTTGAACACGCTTTGCCCCTGCGCGCCCACCACACGGATGCTCAACGGCGATGAAGTGATCAGGTTGCCAGCGCCGCCCACTTTGTAGGTGAAAGTCAGGCTGACCGTACGATTGCGGTTCTCGGTCACCCACGCCTTGGGCACCTTGAACGTCAGGGTGCCCACCGTGGAGACCGTCTGAATCGATGCATCGCGCAGTACCACACCGGCCAGACGTATCCCGACAGTGTCACGAAGTGCCATGGCCGGGTAACTCACCTGCACGCTGGCTTCGGCGCCCAAGGTGTCGGCATTCAGCTCGCCGGCCGGGGCTTCGACCACCTTGAACACTGACGGCAGGGCGGTCGAGACACTTTGAATATCGTCCTGTTGCGGCACTGCCAAGGTGGTAATTGCAGTGGTGGGCTCAGTCAGGTTTTTATCGAAGGGATCCTGAGTGGTGCATCCACCAAGACTCAACATCAGCAAAAACGCGATGATCTTCCGCATGACCGTATCCCTCTCGCATGAGCAACACACCGGAAACAAAACAATCCAGGTGAACGTGGAGTGAGGGTAGGTCTGGGGCAAGAGGTCGTCTACTGTCAGAACTGACAGGTGATTATCCATCCAGCGCTTTGTTCAACAGTCTTTTGGCGCAAAGCCAAAAGCTGGAAAAGACCGCGTAAAACCAAAAAGATCGCAGCCTTCGGCAGCTCCTACAGGGTCATATGTACACCTGTAGGAGCTGCCGAAGGCTGCGATCTTTTGATTTCCAGGGTTACAGACCTACAACATCCTCAGCCTGCAAGCCCTTCTCCCCTGTCACCACCGCATACTCAACCTGCTGACCTTCAGTCAGCGAGCGATGCCCTTCGCCGCGGATCGCGCGGTAGTGCACGAACACGTCCACCCCGTCCTCGCGCTGAATGAAGCCATAGCCCTTGGCGTCGTTGAACCACTTCACATTGCCAGTTTCGCGCGTAGCCATATCCAGTTACCCCCTTGTTTTTATTTTGAACGGCCGAGTATATGACAGACGCCAAAACTCTCAACTCAAGTTTACTTAGGCGCTTTTTTGCCGATTTTCGACGAATACGGCACACTATCTACCGCCCGAGCAAACGCTCGGTTTTTTTCACTCACGCAGAAGCCGTATGACCCGTTCCCCGTTCCGTCGTCTTGTGTTTGGCACCCTGCGCCGACTGCTGTACCTCTGGGTTCGCTCGGAGACGATCAATCAGTCGTCGTTCACCCTCAACCTCGACCGCAGCCGGCCGGTGTTCTACGTCCTGCAAAATCCTTCACTGACCGACCTTGCCGTGGTCGATACCGAATGCAGCAAGGCCGGTCTGCCGCGCCCGGTGTTGCCGGTATCGGTGGGTGCGTTGGTGGAACCCGCCGCGTTCTTTTACCTGACGCCGGAACCCGACTGGCTCGGCCGTCAGGACAAACGCGGCGCGCCGCCGACCCTGACCCGCTTGGTCAGCGCCCTGAGCCAGAACGCCGCCGAAGACGCGCAGATCATTCCGGTCAGCGTGTTCTGGGGCCAGTCGCCGGACAGCGAGTCGAGCCCGTGGAAACTGCTGTTCGCCGACAGCTGGGCGGTCACCGGGCGTTTGCGTCGGCTGCTGAGCATCATGATTCTGGGACGCAAGACCCGGGTGCAGTTCTCGGCGCCGATTCATTTGCGTGAACTGATCGATCACAACAAAGGCCACGAGCGCACCGTGCGCATGGCCCAGCGGATTCTGCGGGTGCACTTTCGCAACCTGAAAGCCGCGGTGATCGGCCCGGACATTTCCCACCGCCGCAACCTGGTCAAAGGCCTGCTCAATCAGCCCTTGGTCAAACAGGCGATCCTCGACGAAGCCGAGCGCGAGAACATCTCGCCGGAAAAAGCCAAGGCCCAGGCCTTGCGCTACGGCAACGAGATCGCCTCGGACTACACCTACACCGCGATCCGCTTTCTGGAAGTGGTGCTGAGCTGGTTCTGGAACAAGATCTACGACGGGATCAAGGTCAACCACATCGAAGGTGTGCAGAAAGTCGCCCAGGGTCACGAAGTGATCTACGTGCCGTGCCACCGCAGCCACATCGACTATTTGCTGCTCTCCTATCTGCTGTTCCGCAACGGCCTGACCCCGCCGCACATTGCCGCCGGGATCAACCTCAACATGCCGGTGATCGGCAGTTTGCTACGGCGGGGCGGGGCGTTCTTCATGCGCCGCACCTTCAAGGGCAACCCGCTCTACACCTCGGTGTTCAACGAATACCTGCACACCCTGTTCACCAAAGGCTTCCCGGTCGAGTACTTCGTCGAGGGCGGCCGTTCGCGCACCGGACGCATGCTGCAACCAAAAACCGGGATGCTCGCGATCACTCTGCGCAGCTTCCTGCGTTCGTCGCGCATGCCGATCGTCTTCGTGCCGGTGTACATCGGCTATGAGCGCGTGCTGGAAGGCCGCACCTACCTCGGCGAATTGCGTGGCGCGAGCAAGAAGAAAGAATCGATCTTCGACATCTTCAAAGTCATCGGCGCGCTCAAACAGCGCTTCGGTCAGGTCGCGGTCAACTTCGGTGAGCCGATCAAACTGGCGGAATTCCTCGACAGCGAACAGCCAGACTGGCGCCAACAGGAACTCGGTCCGCAGTTCAAACCGGCCTGGCTGAACGAAACCACCAACCGCCTCGGCGAGAAAGTCGCACAGCATTTGAATGAAGCGGCGGCGATCAACCCGGTGAATCTGGTGGCCCTGGCGTTGCTGTCCACCAGCCGTCTGGCCCTGGACGATCGCGCCATGGCGCGGGTGCTCGATCTGTATCTGGCGCTGTTGCGCAAGGTTCCCTACTCCTCGCACACCACCCTGCCGGAGGGCGACGGTCGGGCGTTGATCGAACACGTGAAGGACATGGACCTGCTGTCCGAGCAAAGCGATGCGCTGGGCAAGATTCTGTACCTGGACGAACAAAACGCCGTCCTGATGACCTACTACCGCAACAACGTGCTGCACATCTTCGCGTTGCCGTCGTTGCTGGCGAGTTTCTTCCAGAGCACCTCGCGCATGAGCCGCGAGCAGATCCTGCGCTACACCCGCGCACTGTATCCGTACTTGCAATCGGAGCTGTTCATTCGCTGGTCGCTGGACGAACTCGATGGCGTGGTCGATCAATGGCTCGAAGCCTTCGTCGAGCAAGGCCTGCTGCGTTTCGAGAAAGAGGTGTATCTGCGCCCCGCGCCGAGTTCGCGGCATTTCGTGCTGCTGACGCTGCTGTCGAAAAGCATCGCCCAGACCTTGCAGCGCTTCTACATGACCGTTTCCTTGCTGCTCAACAGCGGCCAGAACAGCATCAGCGCCGAAGAGCTGGAAGACCTGTGCACGGTCATGGCCCAACGCCTGTCGATCCTCCACGGCCTGAACGCCCCGGAGTTCTTCGACAAGAGCCTGTTCCGTCACTTCATCCAGACAATGCTGGACCTCGACGTGCTGCGCCGTGACGAAACCGGCAAGCTGAGCTACCACGAACTGCTCGGCGAACTGGCCGAAGGCGCGGCCAAACGGGTGTTGCCGGCGGAGATTCGTTTGTCGATCCGTCAGGTGGCATTGCATCGCAGTGAAGATGCGGCGGACCAAGTCGCGGCTCCAGCGCAGAGCGTCTAAATTCCTACAGGCGCCAGGCTTCTTCTGGCGCCTTCGATACGGAGATCTTCGATGAAAAAACTCTCTCTCGTCCTGCTGACTACCCTGCTCGGTGCCTGCCAGTCGACACAACCGACCGCCAACGCCAGCCTCGCCGGCGAAGTGTTCTACTTACAACGCATCGCCCTGCCACCGAGTGCAACCTTGAGCGTCAGCTTGCAAGATGTGTCTCTGGCCGACGCACCGGCGGTAGTGCTCGACGAGCAGAAAGGCCCGGTCAAAGGCCAGGTGCCGTTGCCGTTCCATTTGAGCTACGATCCGGCGCAGGTCAAACCCGGCCACCGCTACTCGGTCAGCGCCCGCATCGAAGTCAATGGCGAGCTGATGTTCATCACCACTGAAAATTACGCGGTGCAACTGGACGGCAAAGATCCGCAACCCCTGAAAATCCGCGTCGACGCCGCCCGCTAACTCTCTTTTATGAACAAGGAAGCCGCCATGCTCCGCCCTACCCTTCGCTTCGCCGGCCTGTGCGCAGGCTTGATGATCTGCGCCAACGCCCTGGCAGGGTCTCTCAGTGACCTGTCGCAACAAGACGCCACCGGCGGTCTCAAGGACGCTCTGACTCAAGGCGCGCAACTGGCCGTTAAACAACTCGGCACACCCGGCGGCTTCAGCAACAACCCGGACGTGAAAATCGAACTGCCGGGCAAGCTGGGTAAAGTCGCCAAGAAAATGAAACAGTTCGGCATGGGCGATCAAGTCGATCAACTGGAAACCAGTATGAACAAAGCGGCTGAAACGGCCGTGACACAGGCTCAGCCGATCCTGGTAGATGCGGTGAAGAAGATGACCGTGGAAGATGCCAAGGGGATCCTCAGCGGCGGCAAGGACTCGGCGACGCAGTACCTGAGCAAAACCAGCCGCGAACAGATCCGCACCAAATTCCTGCCGATCGTCAAACAAGCCACCGACCAGGTCGGCCTGGCCCAGCAGTACAACGCATTCGCCGGACAAGCCGCGACCTTGGGCGTGCTGGATGCGAAAAATGCCAACATCGAAAGCTACGTGACCGAGCAAGCGTTGAACGGTTTGTTCGAGATGATCGGCAAGCAGGAAGAAACCATTCGCCAGAATCCTGCGGCGGCGGCGACCAGTTTGGCGAAGAAGGTGTTTGGTACGCTCTAAACCTCAACTCCGATCCTGTGGGAGCGAGCTTGCTCGCTCCCACGAACATCAGGTCGCCGACGCTGCCCGCAGGAAGAACACCCACTCGCGCCCCATCTTCCTTTTCTCGAACACCTTCAGCTCGACCAACCCGTTCAGGGTGGCCGATGCGGTGTTGTAAGAGCAGTTCAGATTCTCCTTCACATTGACCGCCGTGAATTCCTTGGCCATACCACTCTTGGCCACCTGGTATACGGCTCGCTGTTTCTCGGAGAGCTGGTCGAAGAAACCTGACTCCAGCAGCCATCGATCAAAGACTTCGGTATAGGCCAGGCTTTTTCGATAAGCCTCGGTAAAAGCGCTGACTGCCCGGAAGATGACTGAACACTGGAAGTCGATGAAATAGGTCAAGTCCAGATCATCGGCCTCGGTATTCAGATACGAGCGCCCGTATTTCACCGGCGCGTTGCGCAGTAACAGACTGATCGCGATGTAGCGAAAGGCCGAGAAATCATTCTTGAACATGAACCAGTAAAACAATGCCCGCGCGACCCGACCGTTACCGTCGCGAAAAGGATGCTCATAACCCAGCGCAAAATGCAGCGCGATACCTTTGATCAATGGATGAAGGTAATCCACTTGATTGGGATCGTCGTGAGACTGGTTGATCCACTTCGACAGCACCTGCAATCGTGACGCGAGTCCCGCTGCGGGGGGCGGCGTATGAACAGTGTTGCCCTCACCGTCCTGCACCACCACGTCATCGTTGATCCTGAAAGCACCCGGTGAATATTGCGGGTCATCGATACCTTCGACGCCAACACGATGCATCGCCGTGATCAGTTCGACGTTCAAGGGTTCATAACGCTTTTCCCAGGCGAAGTTCATCATCTTGTAGTTGCCGATGACCATCAGCTCATCCGGCGTACGCGGCAGGCGCTTGCGCTTAAGCATGTCCTTGGCCACACGGGTGGTGGTTGCCGCGCCTTCGAGCTGGCAGCTACTGATGGCTTCATCTTCGATCAGATCGTTGAGCAGATAGCTGAAATGCGCGCGCTCGCCGATCTGGCCGGTCATGTATTCCAGCGCGGCCGTTGTGGCTTTCCTGTCGACGGCAGAAATAGCTTTCTGTGCCAATGGAGTCAGCACAAATTGGCCCCACTGAGTGGGCTCGCCCAATGGCAGAAGGCTTGCGTATTGGGCGGTTCGGGCTTTCTTGACCAAGGCCCAGCACAGATTCGAATCCAGCCCCGGCGCCCAACGGTAGCGCAACTCATCAAATGGAAGATAACGCCCCCGATCGTCCAGAGGCTTGAGCAGCGCGAGATAGTCCGAGAGGCGTTCCTTGTGGGGCGATTGTCCCAACCGATCGAACACCGGGTCGGATCTGCCCTTCAGCGTGGGCGGCTTTTTCATTATTGGTGGCTCAGAAACTCACGAAATTGAGTCTTGAGTACAACAGCGCACCTGGGTTGACTCAATATCAGACGGATCTGAAATATGTGTAGGAGCCTGGACTGCCTTCGCGGGCAAGCCTCGCTCCTACAAATGGGTCGGCGTATGTCTGAGAGAAATTGGTCGGCCCGAAGGTCGCCAAGATCAAAGGATCACACAACCTCTTTCTTGACCCTGAACCAAGCCGCATACAACGCCGGCAAAAACAGCAACGTCAACGCCGTCGCCACAATCAGCCCGCCCATGATCGCCACCGCCATCGGCCCGAAAAACACGCTTCGCGACAATGGAATCATCGCCAATACCGCCGCCAACGCCGTCAGCACAATCGGTCGGAACCGCCGCACCGTCGCCTCGATAATCGCCTGCCATGGCTTAAGCCCGGCAGCAATATCCTGCTCAATCTGATCCACCAGAATCACCGAGTTACGCATGATCATCCCGGACAAGGCGATCGTCCCGAGCATCGCCACAAAACCGAACGGCTGGCGGAACACCAACAGAAACAGCGTCACCCCGATCAGCCCCAGTGGCGCCGTCAGAAACACCATCACCGTGCGTGAGAAACTGCGCAGTTGCAGCATCAGCAACGTCAGCACCACCACGATAAACAGTGGCACGCCGGCCTTCACCGAGTTCTGCCCGCGAGCCGAGTCCTCTACCGTACCGCCGACGTCCAGCAGATAGCCGTCTGGCAGCTCGGCACGAATCTGATCGAGGGTCGGCATGATCTGCTGCACCAGCGTCGCCGGCTGTTCCTTGCCGTAGATGTCGGCGCGAACCGTCACGTTGGGCAGACGGTTACGGTGCCAGATGATGCCTTCCTCAAAGCCGTATTCCAGCGTCGCAATCTGCGACAGCGCCACACTGCGACCATTGTCAGTCGGCACAGCCAGGCTTGGTAGCAACGCCAGTTCGGTGCGTTCATGCACCGTGCCGCGCAGCAGGATTTCGATCAACTCGTTGTCTTCGCGGTACTGGCTGACGCTGGCACCGGTCAGCGAACTTCGCAGGAAACCCGAGAGGTTTGCCGTGCTCACCCCCAGCGCCCGGGCGCGGTCCTGATCGACGTTCAGGTAAACGACTTTGCTCGGCTCTTCCCAGTCCAGATGCACGTTGACCACGTGTGGGTTCTCTCGAACCTTGGCCGCGACTTTACGGGCCAATGCGCGGACTTCCTCGATGTGCTCACCGGTGACCCGGAACTGCACCGGATAGCCAACCGGTGGGCCGTTCTCCAGCCGCGTGACCCGCGAGCGCAAGGCCGGGAATTGTTCGTTGAGGGTTTCAATCAGCCAGGTGCGCAGGGTTTCGCGGTCTTCTATGGTTTTGGCCAGGACAACAAACTGCGCGAAGCTCGCTGCCGGAAGTTGCTGATCCAGCGGCAGGTAGAACCGCGGCGAACCGGTGCCGACGTAAGCCACGTAGTTGTCGATCCCGGCGTGATCCTTGAGCAGACCTTCGAGGCGCTTGACCTCCTCGGCGGTATTGCTCAAAGACGCTCCTTCGGCCAGTTTCAGATCGACCATCAACTCCAGTCGCCCCGACGCCGGGAAGAACTGCTGCGGGACGAAACGGAACAGCACCACTGAGGCAACGAACATCGCGATGGTCAGGACGATCACTGTTTTGCGTCGGCGCACGCACCACTCCACCAGCCGTCTGACACGCTGATAGAACGGTGTGCCATAAGGGTCGGGTTGGCCGTCGCCGATGCCATGCTTGGCTGCATGAATTTTCGCCAGATCGGGCAGGAGTTTTTCCCCCAGATAAGGCACAAAGACCACGGCGGCAACCCACGACGCCACCAACGCGATGGTTACCACCTGGAAGATCGAACGGGTGTATTCACCGGTGCCCGATTGCGCGGTGGCAATCGGCAGGAAACCGGCGGCGGTGATCAACGTACCGGTGAGCATCGGGAACGCGGTGCTGGTCCAGGCATAGCTGGCGGCTTTGACCCGGTCGAAGCCCTGCTCCATTTTGATCGCCATCATTTCCACAGCGATGATCGCATCGTCCACCAGCAACCCCAGCGCCAGCACCAGTGCGCCGAGGGAAATCTTGTGCAGGCCGATGCCGAGGTAATACATGCAGGCGAAGGTCATCGCCAACACCAGCGGAATCGCCAGTGCTACGACCATGCCGGTGCGCACACCGAGGGAGAAGAAACTCACCAGCAACACAATCGCCAGCGCCTCCACCAGTACCTGAACGAACTCGCCGACACCGGTTTTCACCGCGGCGGGTTGATCGGATACCTTACGCAGCTGCATGCCGGCCGGGAGGTTTTGCTGGATCCGGGCGAATTCGACTTCCAGCGCTTTACCCAGAATCAGAATGTCGCCACCGCCCTTCATGGCCACCGCCAGGCCGATGGCGTCTTCAGCCATGAAACGCATGCGCGGCGCCGGTGGATCGTTGAAGCCACGACGAACGTTGGCCACATCGGCAATGCGGAACGTGCGATCGCCTACGCGGATCGGGAAGTTCTTGATCTCGTCGACCGTCTGAAAATTCCCCGAAACCCGTAGCTGCAAACGCTCGCTGGTGGTTTCGAAGAAACCTGCGGTGGACATCGCGTTCTGCTCTTCAAGCGCCTGCTGCACCGTCGCCAAAGGCAACCCGAGGGTGGCCAGTTTGACGTTGGAAAGCTCGATCCAGATCTTCTCGTCCTGCAGCCCGAGCAGGTCGACCTTGCCCACATCCTTGACCCGTTGCAGCTGAATCTGGACACGGTCGGCGTAGTCCTTGAGCACCGCGTAATCAAAACCTTCGCCGGTCAGGGCGTAGATGTTGCCGAAGGTGGTGCCGAACTCATCGTTGAAGAAGGGCCCCTGGATGCCCGGTGGCAGGGTGTGGCGAATGTCGCTGATCTTCTTGCGGACCTGATACCAGAGCTCCGGGATTTCCACCGAATGCATCGAATCCCGAGCGATAAATGTCACCTGAGACTCGCCCGGGCGAGAGAACGAAGCGATCCGGTCGTACTCGCCGGTTTCCATCAGTTTCTTTTCAATACGCTCGGTGACCTGGCGCGATACTTCCTCGGCCGTGGCCCCCGGCCAGTTGGTGCGAATCACCATGGCTTTGAAAGTGAACGGCGGGTCTTCGCTTTGGCCGAGCTTGGTGTAGGACAACGCGCCGACGACGGCCAGCAAGAGCATCAGGAACAGTACGATCTGGCGGTTACGCAGCGCCCATTCGGAAAGATTGAAACCCATCGGGGATTACTCCTTGTGCGCCAGATTGACCACGCGGTTGGAGCGATCCACCGGGCGCACTTGCTGCCCGTCGTGAAGCACATGAACACCGGCCGCCACCACCCAATCGCTGGCGTTCAGGCCTTCAAGCACCGGCACGTTTTTTTCACCGAATGCACCGACCCGCACCGGGACTTTTTTCAAGGTGTTGTTGGCGCCGACCACCCACACATAAGTGGCACCGTTTTCCGCAGTGACCGCCGACAGCGGCACCGATAACGACACCACATCGGCGGTCTGGATGAACACCCGGGCGCTCTGACCGAGTTCGGCGGGAACCTTGCCCGCGGTAAAAGCGATACGGGCGGCGAAGGTGCGGGATTTCGGATCGGCGGCGGGCGACAACTCACGGATGCGTCCGGGGAAACGTTGATCGGGTTGGGTCCAGAGTTCCACCGAGACCGGCTGGCCGACCTTGAAGCGACCGAAGCTCTGCTCCGGCAGGCTGATCAACACTTCGCGCTCGCCATCGGTGGCGAGGGTAAACACGGTTTGCCCGGCAGCCACCACTTGCCCGACTTCAACCGCACGTTTGGCCACCACACCATCCTGCGGCGCACGCAGCACCGCATAACTGGCCTGATTGGTCGAGACGTTGAATTCGGCTTTGATTTGCTTGAGGCGTGCTTCACCGGAGCGGTAGAGGTTTTCCGCGTTATCGTACTGCGAACGGCTGACCATCTGCCGCTCCATCAGGGTCTTGTAGCGATCACGCTCGGCGCGCACCAGGCTCAGGTTGGCTTCGGCGGCCGCGACCTGTGCACGGGTGGCTTCCAGTTGCAGGCGCACGTCCTGAGGATCGAGCTCCGCCAGAGGCTGGTCAGCCTTGACCCGCTGGCCTTCCTCGACCAGTCGTCGGCTGACTTTGCCGCCAATGCGGAAGGCCAGATCTGGCTCATAGCGCGCACGGACTTCTCCGGGATAACTTTCCATGGCCTGAGCCGAGGGCTCTGGCTGGACGACCATGGCCGGGCGGACGGTGACTTGAGGCGCCTCTTCATGGCCACACGCAGACAATAAAAAAGCCAGACTAACCGGCAATGCGAGGGACAAGGCATAGCGGAACATGGTGAAGGACCTTTCGCTAATGGTGCTTGGAATAATTATACTGACCAGTATGTTATTAATAGCAAACTCACCAGTCCAGTATTAAAGCGAAGAATGTCTAACAATCTTTCAACACCCAGCGGTCCGGGCCGTCCCAAGGATCTGGCCAAGCGCCAGGCAATCCTCGACGCGGCGAAAATCCTGTTTCTGAGTAAGGGATACGCCAACACCAGCATGGATGCCGTGGCGGCCGAGGCCGGCGTGTCGAAGCTGACGGTGTACAGCCATTTCAATGACAAAGAGACGCTGTTTGCCGCCGCGGTGATGGCCAAGTGCGAGGAGCAACTGCCAACGCTGTTTTTTGAATTGCCGGACGGCATTGCCGTGGAAACCGTGCTGCTGAACATCGCGCGCGGCTTTCATCAGCTGATCAACAGCGACGAATCGGTGAACCTGCACCGGCTGATGATGACGCTGGGCAGCCAGGACCCGAAACTCTCGGCGATCTTTTTCGAGGCCGGGCCAGAGCGTGTGCTGCACGGCATGGAGGGGTTGTTGAGCAAGGTTAATCAGAGCGGAGCGTTGAGCATCGATAAACCGCGCAATGCGGCAGAGCATTTCTTTTGCCTGCTCAAGGGCGCGGGGAATTTTCGGTTGCTGTATGGCTGCGGCGAGCCGGTGACCGGAGATGCGGCTGAAGCCCATGTGCGGGAAGTGGTGGGGTTGTTTATGCGGGCTTACCGGCCAGAGTCAGCCTGATCGATTGGTAGTGTGTGGGCCGACGCTATCGCGGGCAAGCCCGCTCCCACAGGTTCCGAGGTGTTCTCGGATATTGTGCCCAACACAAAACCTGTGGGAGCGAGGCTTGCCCGCGATGGGGGCGACACGATCTCAGGGCTTGAGCGCTTTCTTCGGATAAATGTCGTATCGGCTGGATTTGCCATCCAGCGCATGACTCGGCTTCGGCCCGTCGATGCACGGCGCCTTGCGTGGGCGCTTGACCACCACCCGGTGACTGGCCAGGGCCAACGCCGCTTCGAGCAATGCCGGGGCATCCTGGTCATCACCTACCAGCGGCCGGAACAGGCGCATTTCCTTCTTCACCAACGCGGTTTTCTCGCGATGGGGAAACATCGGGTCCAGGTAGATCACCTGCGGCGGCTCGCCTTCCCAGTTGCGCATCACCTCGATCGAATTGCCCTTGAGCAAACGCATCCGCGCCACGATCGGCGCCACGTCGAAATCTTCAGCGCCGCGCGCCAGGCCATCCTCAAGCAAGGCACCGATCAGCGGCTGGCGCTCAATCAGGCTCATCTCGCAGCCCAGGCTGGCCAGCACGAACGCGTCCTTGCCCAACCCCGCCGTGGCGTCCAGCACACGCGGGCGCACGCCTTGGGCGATGCCGACCGCTTTGGCGATCATCTGACCGCTGCCGCCACCGTACAACCGACGATGAGCCGCGCCGCCCTCGACGAAGTCCACCCGCACCGGCCCCGGTGCATCCGGCCCCAGTTGTTGCAACTGCAACCCCTGCTCGCCCACCTGCAAGGCAAACTCGCCGTCATCCACCTGCAACGGCAACCCCAGGCGCTCGGCCCATTGCTCGGCCTGTGGCTGGAAGGTCGCGCCCAAGGCTTCGACATGGATGCGGCAGGCCGCAGGTTGCTCAATCATGGGAAAACACGCTCAAAAAATTAATGATCGGCAAAAACGGCCGATAACCAAACTATCGAGCATTTTGCCAGAGCTGAGCGTCGACCGAGAGAAATGTCAGACATTCAATCCACATTCACAGGTTTTATCTCGCCCTACGGCGACTACAACCTGCGAAACACCCAGGCACTGAGCGGCGTCAGCCACATCTGGCAGGATTTTTTTGCCCGAGCGCTGGCCGAACAGTCGGGTGAAGTGCTGCCTGAATCGCTGAATTTTCCACCGGTCGATCTCGAGAGCCCGGTCGAACCGACCGTCGGCAGCGAGCTGCTGGCGCACATCATTTCCCAGCGCGAATGTGATGTGATGGAAACACCAGTCCGCCCACCCGAGCCACTATTTTTGCCAATTGCCGAGTTCGAAATGGACCTGGCTGACAAACCGTTCCCGCCGTTCCCACCGCAAGAAATCGTCGCGCAACAAAAACAGCAGGACTTCGACAGCGGCTGGGTACGCCCGATCGTGCTCACTGCCGGTCAACCGCTGCCAGAGCCTGGCACCGCACCGCAACCGCGTCCGCTGCACTTGCCGATCGCCGAGTTCGAACTCGACCTGCTGGACAAGCCGTTCCCGCCGTTCTCGCCCGAAGAGCTGGTGGAACAACAGAAACAATTCGATTTCGATAACGGCTGGGCACGCCCTATCGTTCTGCAGAACCTGCGCATCGCCGCATAACCCTCAGCGACACCGCCACCACGGCCCGACATCCACATGAAAGTGATTGCGATGGGCGGCGTTGTAGTCCGGGCTCAATACCACACTGAACATGTCGCAAGCGCCGTCGCGGACCTGATGGAGAAATCGCGCGTCCTGATTATCCTTCGGCCAATCCTTGAGCACGCTGATGAATCGACCGTCCGCCAGCCGAAATCCGCTGATATCCAGTGCATCAGCCGTGGCATGCTGGCTGCGCCTCCCGTTTTCGCGGTTGTAGACGTTGCGACAGGCAAAGCTGCCGAGATGGTCGACCCGTTTCACCGCCTGCCCGTAGACAGCCTGAGCCGCCGGCTGCAGGGCGTGGTGCTCGAACAAGGCGAACGCTACCGCCAGGCTGCAACTGGCGAGGAAACTGCTGCTCAGCGCCGCATCGCCGCCTTGCACACGCAAGGTGTTGGTCAACGGGCAGGCCGCGTCCGGGCTGTCGGCCTGATGGTTTACACGTAACCCGGAGCTGCTCAGGGCCTGGTCGCATAACTGCGGATCATCGCGCAGACGCATCAGTTTGTAGCGGGTCAGCAGGTTCGGGTCGGCCTTCACGTCCAACGGCGCCCATGGGTTCCATTGCGGGGGAATGGAAACCCAGCCGCGCCAGACGCTCAGCCCGGCAGCGCCGATGATCAACAGCACCAGCAACAGCCCCCAGCGAAAACGCATCGTCAGCCTTTGAACAATTGATTGGCCTTCTGGAACGGCATCGAGCGGGAGGTGAAGCCGAAGGTCCCGTGTTGCTGGATTTCCTCGGCGGCGCGGAAGAACTCGCCATACGCCGCCAAGGCCAGGGCCGAACCGACGCTGATGCGTTTGACGCCCATTTCATTCAACTGCTCGACCGTCAGCTTGAGCCCGCCGGACATCAACACATTGACCGGTTTCGGCGCCACGGCGCGGACCACCGCCAATACTTCTTCAGCGCTGCGCAGGCCCGGTGCGTAAAGCACGTCGGCCCCCGCCTCGGCGAATGCCTGCAAGCGGCGAATGGTATCGTCGAGGTCAGGATTGCCGTGCAGAAAGTTCTCGGCACGCGCCGTCAGCACGAAGGGGAAAGGCAAACTGCGGGCCGCCGCGACGGCCGCTTCGATCCGCGCCACGGCATGCTCGAAGCAGTAGATCGGACCGTCCTCACGCCCGGTGGCATCTTCGATCGAACCGCCGACAGCACCAGCCTTGGCGGCCCGCAGAATACTTTGAGCACATTCGGCGGGGGCGTCGGCAAAACCGTTTTCGAGATCCACCGCTACCGGCAGGTCAGTGGCCGCGACAATCGCCTCTACGTTTGCCAGGGTCTCGTCGAGCGTTAACCCACCATCGGGACGCCCCCGGGAAAAGGCGTAACCGGCACTGGTGGTCGCCAGCGCCTCGAAGCCAAGGCTGGCGAGCATTTTCGCCGAGCCGGCGTCCCAAGGATTAGGAATGACAAAAGCGCCCTCGCGTTCGTGCAGTGCTTTGAACGCCTGGGCTCGAAGGGTTTGCGCATCCATTGGCAGGCTCCTGAAAAGGGGGGAAAGATAAACCGCTTTTCGTAGGAGCCAGGCTTGCCGGCGAAGGCGCTCTTAAGGACGCCTTCGCCGGCAAGCCTGGCTCCTACAGCAAACCAAGTTGCTCGGCGGCGGGCTCTCTGTATAGCTCAGGCAGCGGCGGCAGGCCAGGCAAACGCAGCATCAATTGTGCGTGAAAACGTTGGGCCAGTTTTGCCGCCAGCAGGTTATCGGCTGTGTGCAGGAAGATATAGGGCGTGCGGCCCTCTTCGATCCAGACAGCGATTTTCTCGACCCACGGCACCAGGAATGGATCGTTGGCTTCAAGCACAGGATGGCCGATGAAACGCACCTGTGGAAACTGAGTAAACGCAGCAGGTCTAGGCGGCACCCTGGGCTTTTTCGATTGGGCGTGGAGCACCGAAGGATCGGTCGAGGTGCAACTGAACAGCGCTCGCGGATCAAGGCAGATGCGCTCGACACCGCGGTCCAGCAATAGACGATTGAGCATCCGCTCGGCATCGCCCTTGGCGAAGAACTCATCGTGCCGCACTTCGACCGCCAAGGGCCGGTCCACCGCGTCGATAAAACCGGCCAGCTCGGACAAGCGTTGAGGGGTGAAGCTTTTGGACAATTGCAGCCAGAGGGGAGAAACCCGCTCACCCAGAGGGCTGAGCAATTGCAGGAAGGTTTCGGCGGCGGTCAATTGTTCGCGCAGGTCACCGCTGTGGCTGATGTCGCCGGGGAACTTGGCGGTGAAGCGAAAGTGTTCAGGCATGGTTTCGGCCCAACGCTGCACGGTGGCGGCAGAGGGGCTCGCGTAGAAGGTCGTATTGCCTTCCACGGCGTTGAACACTTGAGAATAAAGATTGAGAAACTCGGCGGGCCTGGCGTCTTGTGGATACAAGTAATCGCGCCAGACGTTTTCACTCCAGGACGGGCAGCCGAGGTAGTAAGGCTGCAACATCAGATGTACAGGTCGAGACCCAGTACATCCGCATCCCAATCGACAAAAGTGGCGGTGCTCAGGTAGCTGGCCAGTGCCATCGCTGCGCTTTTGCTCATGGCGCGGTGATAAATCATGTCTTGTTGACGAGCGGGGAGATTGCTCAGGCGTTGCGCAGAGGCTTTGGCGGCGCGGGCGGCCAATTGCTCTTCGGTAGGGAATTCCAGCTCGCCGTCGATATCGACGTAGTCGTCATCCGCCACAGGGCCTTTGCGGGGCTTGCGCTTGATGGGGTAGGACTGGGAGGAAACGCCGTCTATACGCATGAGTACATGTCCGGTATCAGTGATGGCAGCTTAGTGGCACATAGCCCACTTCGCAAACTGCCGAGTGATAACTAGAACACAGAAAAGCGAAAAGGTTTAAAAACGGCGGGTAGAAAACTGACGATTGGCTAAATCCGACACATTCATTGTGGCGAGGGGGCTTGCCCCCGTTCGGCTGCGAAGCAGTCGCAAGTCAGCCGATGTGGTGCATCCGGGGAATGTGGTTGTTGTTTTTGGGGCCGCTTCGCGACCCAACGGGGGCAAGCCCCCTCGCCACAGAAGGCCTGTAGCCACAAGGACGGCGTGGATTATCGCGCTTTGGGCGTCGCAACTTTATCGCGCAGATACACCGGCTGCGCCTGATCGGCCACGATCGCTTCACCGCGTTCCCAGGCAAAGCGCGCCAGCGTCAGCAGGTCTTCGGCGTGGGGCAGCATGCCCGCGTCCTGGCCGCTCAGGTTGACGGCAATGCGCTCGGCATACCCCCAACCGGTGCCCGCGCCGAACCACTCGCCGCTGGCATCAGCCGGCAACGCAGCGGCTTCCGGTGGCAGTACCGCTTCATTACCCACCAACCGCATCTCTCCCGCCGTTTCGCGGTAGCAACCCCAGTACACCTCATCCATGCGCGCATCGATGGCCGCCGCGACCTGGCTGACGCCGTGTTCGCGATAGGCCCGCTGGGCGAGTACGGCGAGATTGGAGACCGGCAACACCGGGCGATCCAGCGCAAACGCCAGCCCTTGCACCACACCGATGGCGATCCTCACACCGGTGAACGCGCCCGGTCCACGGCCGAACGCAATGGCATCGACCGCTTGCAGCGTGGTGCCGGCATCGGCCAACAGTTGCTGGATCATCGGCAGTAGCTTCTGCGCATGCAGGCGCGGGATCACCTCGTAATGACTCGTGACTTTGCCGTCATGCAGCAAAGCAACGGAGCAAGCTTCAGTCGCGGTGTCCAGGGCCAGCAAGGTGCTCATCGATGTTTCCGTAAGAGAGGTCAGAAAAAGTGCGCCAGTATAAACAACTACGGCCCGCAAGCGGGCCGTAGAAGATGAAGCCGATCAGACTTTTCAGCTCAGTGCTTCAAGCACCTTGCCGGTGATCGCTTCTACCGAGCCAACACCTGGGATATGGCTGTATTTCGGCTTGCCCTTATCAGCGGCCAGACCCTGGTAGAACTCCACCAGTGGTTTGGTCTGGGAGTGGTAGACCGACAGACGATGACGCACGGTTTCTTCAGTGTCGTCCTTGCGCTGCACCAGCTCTTCACCGGTGATGTCGTCTTTGCCGGCGATTTTTGGCGGGTTGTAGACGGTGTGGTACACACGACCGCTGGCCTCGTGAACGCGACGACCGGCGATACGCTGAACGATTTCTTCGTCATCGACGGCGATTTCGACCACGTTGTCCAGTTCCACACCCGCTTCTACCAGCGCTTCAGCTTGCGGAATGGTGCGCGGGAAACCGTCGAACAGGAAACCGTTGGCACAGTCAGGCTGCGCGATACGGTCCTTGACCAGGGCGATGATCAGATCGTCGGAGACCAGACCACCGGCATCCATGATGCCTTTGGCTTTAACACCCAGCTCGGTACCGGCTTTTACGGCAGCACGCAGCATGTCGCCGGTGGAGATTTGCGGAATGCCGAATTTCTCGGTGATGAACTTAGCCTGAGTACCTTTACCGGCCCCGGGAGCTCCCAGCAGAATGACGCGCATCGATGTGCTCCTCAATTTTTTATATAGATAACGTCAGATTCGCCTCTTGGGGCCAATCTCAAAAATAGGATCGCGACCGCCCAAACGGCCAAAGGCTGATCAAGATACACAGCAGGCCCTGCCCACACAAGCCGCCGAAAGTCGGAGAAACCCGCCCGGGAGGATGCCTTGAAAAGAGGTAAGCCAAGTCGCAACCCCATCATTAACTGTCGCGTGACAGACCTTTTCGACCGCTCGCCAGCAGGCACTCGACGCTCGCGCCGGGTGCCTGTCCCCCACGATGAAAACCTTAGCCGGTATTTCGCAAACCGGCGGCAATCCCCGCCACAGACACCAGTAACGCCTGTTCTACCGGGCTGCCCTGGGCCACATCCTGTTGCCGCGAACGTGCCAACAGTTCGGCCTGCAATAGATGAAGCGGGTCGAGATAAGTGTTGCGCAGGCGGATGAATTCAAGGGTAGCTGGGCTATGTGCCAGTAGCTGCGACTGACCGGTCAACCCCAGGACCACCGCACAGGCCTGCGACAATAGGTCGCGTAAATGCGCACCCAAAGGGAGCAGATCCGGCTCGACCAAGCGCTCATCGTAAGACTGGGCGATATCGGCGTCGGCCTTGGCCAGCACCATTTCCAGCATATCGATGCGGGTACGGAAGAACGGCCACTGCTCGCGCATCTGCCCCAGCAACTCGCCCTCGCCGCGCTCCAGCGCCTTGCTCAATGCCGCTTCCCAGCCGAGCCAGGCCGGCAACATCAGGCGCGTCTGGGTCCAGCCGAAGATCCATGGAATGGCGCGCAGGCTTTCAATCCCGCCAGCGCGGCGCTTGGCCGGACGGCTGCCCAAAGGCAAACGCCCCAACTCCTGCTCCGGGGTGGACTGGCGGAAATACTCGACGAACTGCGGATTCTCTCGCACCACGGCACGGTAAGCCTTGACGCCATCGGCGGCCAATTCGTCCATCAAATGGCGCCAGGCAGGCTCAGGGGGTGGTGGCGGCAGCAAGGTCGCCTCCAGCACCGCCGCCAGGTACAGATTGAGGTTTTGCTCGGCGATGTCCGGCAGGCCGAATTTGAAACGAATCATTTCCCCCTGCTCGGTGGTGCGGAAACGCCCCGCCACCGACCCCGGCGGCTGCGACAGAATCGCCGCGTGCGCCGGGCCACCACCACGGCCTACGGTGCCACCGCGACCGTGGAACAACAGCAGTTCCACTTGCTGTTCGCGACAGATGTCGACCAAACGCTCCTGCGCCCGATACTGCGCCCAGGCCGCCGCTGTAGTGCCGGCGTCCTTGGCCGAGTCGGAATAACCGATCATCACTTCCTGCGGCCCTTGCAGGCGCGAGCGATAGCCCGGCAACAGCAAGAGTTTTTCGATCACCGGGCCGGCATTGTCTAGGTCGGCGAGGGTTTCAAACAGCGGCACCACGCGCATCGGCCGCAATACGCCAGACTCTTTGAGCAGCAATTGCACGGCCAGCACGTCAGAGGCGGCGCCGGCCATGGAAATCACGTACGAACCGAGAGAAGCCCCCGGTGCTGCGGCGATTTCCCGACACGTCGCCAGCACTTCGGCGGTATCGGCAGACGGCTTGAAGTACGCCGGCAGCAACGGCCGGCGATTGTTCAATTCACGCATCAGGAAGGCGATGCGCTCCTCTTCGCTCCAATCCTCATAACGGCCCAGGCCGAGGTAATCGGTGATTTCGGTCATGGCCGCCGTGTGGCGGGACGAGTCCTGGCGCACATCGAGGCGTACCAGAAACAACCCGAACGTCACCGCGCGGCGCAGGCAATCGAGCAACGGGCCATCGGCGATAACGCCCATTCCGCATTCATGCAGCGAGTGGTAGCACAGCTCCAGCGGGTCCAGCAGGTCGCGATTGTTTTGCAGCACATCGGCTGACGCTGGCGTGGTTGCCGTCAGGGATGCGTGGGCCCAATTACGGGTCGCGCGCAGGCGTTCACGCAATTGTTTGAGCACTGCGCGGTAAGGCTCAGCGCTGTCGCCGGCCTTGGCTTTTAACTCGTCACTGGCCTGCTGCATCGACAACTCGGCGGCGAGGTGATCAACATCGCGCAGATACAGATCGGCGGCCATCCAGCGCGCCAGCAGCAACACTTCGCGGGTCACGGCGGCAGTGACGTTGGGATTGCCGTCGCGGTCGCCGCCCATCCATGAGGCAAAGCGAATCGGTGCGGCTTCCAGTGGCAAGTGCAGGCCGGTGGCGGCATGCAGGGCCTGATCGGCCTTGCGCAAATAGTTGGGAATCGCCTGCCACAGCGAATGCTCGATCACCGCAAAGCCCCACTTGGCTTCGTCCACCGGTGTCGGGCGGGTACGGCGGATCTCTTCGGTGTGCCAGGCTTCGGCGATCAGGCGCTGCAACTTCGTCTTGATCTGCTCGCGCTCGGCGCTGGTCAGGTCACGGTGGTCCTGGGCGGCCAGTTGCGCGGCGATGGCGTCGTATTTCTGGATCAGCGTGCGACGCGCCACTTCGGTGGGGTGCGCCGTCAATACCAGCTCGATTTCCAGCCGCCCCAATTGCCGCGCCAGGGACTCGGCGTCATGGCCCGCACTCAGCAGGCGAGCGAGCAGTTCCGGCAATACCCGAGCCTCGAACGGCTCGGGCTGCGACTCTTCGCGGCGGTGAATCAGTTGATATTGCTCGGCGATATTGGCCAGGTTGAGGAACTGGTTGAACGCCCGCGCTACCGGCAGCAACTCGTCTTCGCTCAACTGGTTGAGGCTGGCGCTGAGTTCGGCGTCCATCGAACCGCGACGGTCGGCCTTGGCGCCTTTGCGGATCTGCTCGATCTTGTCGAGAAAGTCGTCCCCGTACTGTTCACGAATGGTGTTGCCCAACAGCTCACCCAACAGGTGAACGTCCTCGCGCAAGCGTGCATCAATATCGGTCATCAGCAATTCTCCAGCGAAAATCCGGGCGGCTATGCTTGGTTATTAGAGGCTCTGATATAGGGCTCTGATATAGAGAGTGCCGTCGTACAGCGCTTCTTACAAGCGGACGACCAAGGGACTTCAACTGAAGCCAGTCTCAACAATAAGCCGTACAACGGCTTGCCGCCGGCCACCGCCGGACACTCACCCGGCCTGCCACGAGCAGGTGCGCAATGAGGTCATTATGAAAATCCGCGAGCTCGCCAAGCATTGGGAAGAAAACGCCAAGGGTCGCCTGACCGACTCTGGCTACACGATTCGTCTGGACGTGGAGGCCGCCGCACGGCTGGCGGCGATTATCGAGATGTACCCCAAACGGCACCCCGAAGAACTGCTCGGCGAGCTGATCGGCGCCGCGCTGGAAGAACTCGAAGCGAGCTTTCCGTATGTGAAAGGGTCAACGGTAGTAGCCACCGACGAAGAAGGCGATCCGCTGTACGAAGACGTCGGTCCGACCCCGCGTTTTCTCGCTTTGTCCCGTCGTCATTTGCATGATTTATCGACCGATTGACAAGCAAAAACACTGAATTTGCCGCCGAACGTGTGGGAGCGGGCTTGCTCGCGAAAGCGGTGTGTCAGACAACAGAGATGTTGAATGTTAAGCCGCTTTCGCGAGCAAGCCCGCTCCCACATTGGCTTGCATATTACTTCGATAATTGCGTATTCCCGGGCCATGAAACGCTCGGGCTTACCGCTATCTATCGCTAAAATTCCCGGTTTAGAGCCTTGTCCGCTCGATCAAGTTTTTTCGGGCGATAGGCGATCTTCTCTGAACTTTTGAAAAACACCTTGGGTCAACCCAATAACCACGCCTGGGACGGCCGTTTCAAAAAGCACTCTGGAATTGTAGGTTGCGGCTCCTTGCCCAGGATGGATTCAGATGTTTTTCAGGAGTTATCCAATGGAGTTGAAGACCATGAAGACCAGCACTGCCCCATCCTCATTCACCCATCTGCGCGGTCTCAAACTGGCGGCCCTGGCCATCGGCAGCAGCTTCGTTCTGGCCGGTTGCGCCGGTAACCCGCCGAGCGAGCAATACGCCGTGACCGAATCGGCTGTGAACAACGCCGTCAGCGCTGGCGGTACCGAATTCGCCGCCGTGGAAATGAAGGCCGCTCAGGACAAGCTCAAACAAGCCGAAATCGCCATGCACGACAAGAAGTATGACGAAGCCAGAATGCTGGCTGAGCAAGCCGAGTGGGACGCCCGTGTCGCCGAGCGCAAGGCCCAGGCGATGAAAGCCGAACAAGCTGTGAAGGACTCCCAGAAAGGTGTTCAGGAACTGCGTCAGGAAAGTCAGCGCACCGTGCAGTAAGCGCGCATCCCGATTTCCAGACCTGAAACTCTTATCGATAGAAAGGACGAACCATTATGCGCAAACAATTGATGATCCCCGCCCTCCTGGCCGCAAGCGTTGCACTGGCTGCCTGCTCCACACCGCCCAACGCGAACCTGGAACAAGCCCGTACCAACTACACCGGCCTGCAAGCCAACCCGCAAGCCAGCAAAGTTGCGGCGCTGGAAACCAAAGACGCCAGCGAATACCTGGACAAGGCCGAAAAGGCTTACCTGGATAGGGAAGACCAGGCCAAGGTCGACCAACTGGCTTACCTGACCAATCAGCGTGTTGAAGTGGCCAAGCAGACCATCGCCCTGCGCACCGCTGAAAACAACCTGAAAAATGCCGCGGCACAACGAGCCCAGGCTCGTCTGGATGCCCGCGACCAGCAGATCAAACAGCTGCAAGACAGCCTGAATGCCAAACAGACCGATCGCGGCACGCTGGTGACCTTCGGTGACGTGCTGTTCGCCACCAACAAGGCGGACCTGAAGTCCAACGGTTTGGTGAATATCAACAAACTGGCGCAGTTCCTTCAGGAAAACCCGGACCGTAAGGTGATTGTCGAAGGCTACACCGACAGCACCGGCTCGGCGTCGTACAACCAGTCGCTGTCCGAGCGTCGTGCGACCTCGGTGCAAGTGGCCCTGATCAAGATGGGTGTCGATCCTGCACGCATCGTGGCCCAGGGTTATGGCAAGGAATACCCGGTTGCGGAGAACTCCAGTGTTTCGGGCCGCGCGATGAACCGTCGGGTGGAAGTGACCATTTCCAACGACAACCAGCCGGTCATTCCGCGTTCGGCGATCAGCGCCAAGTAAGCTGACCACGCTGATAATTAAAAGCCCCGCCTGAATCGATCAGGCGGGGCTTTTAATTGGCTGAACACTGTGGGCAAACACCCTGTGGCGAGGGGGCTTGCCCCCGTTCGCCTGCGAAGCAGTCGTGAGACCATCCCCCAAGGTATAACCGACAAAACGCGAATGCAGGTTTTAGGGCCGCTTCTCGACCCAACGGGGGCAAGCCCCCTCGCCACAAGGGTTTATCGTTGCCGATGGGTGCGAGACTTACTGTTCGAGTTTTTGCGGCGTTTCCTCGCCCATGCAGCGCACGGCTTTTTTCTTGCTGTTGATCAGCACGCCAGTCAGGCCTTTCTGTTCGGTGTCGAACAGCACCAGCACGCCATCGATGCACTGGGCCACTTGCGGGGCCGGTTGCAGGGAGACTTTATAGTCTTCGCCCGGCACGGTCTTGAGCATGGTGAAGTCGCTGAGCAGTAGCGCATCTTCGGGTTTGGCGAAGTGCAGGTAGCCGTACCACCACAGGGCGCCAACGGTGCCGAGGATGCTGCAAATACCGGTGATGATCAGCGGGATGGCGTTACGTTCTTCACTCATTACGGACTCTCTGGTGGTTCATCTTCAGAATTCGGGGGTGCCGGGTAATTGGGGATCTCACCCAAGCGGCGCAGGCCGTCGAAATGCTGCGGGTCTTCGAGGTAGCGCAGCATGACCTTTTGCCAGACCGGGTCGGCGAAGGTTTGCACATGACCGCCCCGGGTCAGTTGCAGCACTCGCGGCGGCGGCGCAGCTTGATACAGTCGGATGCCATTGGAAAGGGGCACCAGCTGATCATCGATACTGTGATAGATCAGTTTCGGTACGCCGTTGAGTTGCTTCATGGAATGGATCGCGCTGTCGCCGTCCGGCACCAACCAGGACAATGGCACCTGGAACGGCCAGGTCATCCATGACGTGCTCAGGGCGAAACGCCCGACATCACGGTAGCTGGCAGGCACGCCATCGAGTACAAAAGCCTTGAGTTGCCGCTGGCGCTCGGGATGCTGGGCCAGGAAATGCACAGCCATCGAACCGCCAAGGCTCTGACCGAGAAGGATCAGCGGCTTGCCCTTGACCTCCGGGGCCTGGTCGAGCCATTTGAACGCGGCGTCGATGTCCTGATAGATCGCCGGCAACGCCGGTTTACCTTCGGACCAACCGTACCCGCGATAGTCCACCAACAACACTTGATAGCCCTGCTCCGGCAACCACCAGCTCCCACCCAAATGCCACGCCAGGTTGCCGCCGTTGCCGTGCAAATGCAGCACCGTGCCTTTGACCTCGACACCTTTTTTCGCCGGCAACCACCAACCATGCAGCTTGAGGCCGTCAGCGGTGATCAGGGTGACGTCGCGGAATTCGAGTTTGGCTTTTCCCGGGGTGAACGGCTGGCCGGGCTCGGGATAGAACAGCAGAGAGTCGCAACCGCCGAGGGCCAGGAGCAGGCAAAAGATGCCGAGGATTCTCATCCGGTGAAGCCTCGCGAAAATAGGGGGTTGGAACAGTATCCTGTGGACAACAATTAACCCTGTGGGAGCGGGCTTGCCCGCGATAGCGATGTCACAGGCAACATGAAAGCTGAATGTTAAGCCGCCATCGCGGGCAAGCCCGCTCCCACAAGGGGATTCGTTGCTCACAAAATATTGGAATAATCCGCTTCGATCCGGTCCAGGCTCAGGTGGTTCAGGAAGTTGGAGAAGCACATCCAGGCCGACAGCGCGTTCATGTCGCGGAATTGGTCGGGCAGGTACTTGGGCGGCACGACCAGGCCTTCGTCCACCAATTGGCGCAAGGTCCGCATGTCTTCCAGCGTGGTCTTGCCACAAAACAATAGCGGTATCTGCTCCAGCTTGCCTTTACGCACGGCCAACTGAATGTAGTTGTAAACCATGATAAAGCCCTTGAGGTAGGACAAGTCTTTGGTAAATGGCAGACCGGTCGGCACCGAGCCGCGGAAAACCCGACTGGCATTACCATAGCTTTCGGCCATTTCGAAACCTTGCTCACAGAAGAAATCGTAGATCTGCAAGAAGTCCGCGCCCTCCTCCACCATATGAATGGCACGGGTGCGGTTGGTCAGTTTGCGCAGGCGGCTCGGGTAGGAGGCGAAGGTGATGATTTCCATCAGGATCGCCAGGCCTTCCTGGGTCACGGTGGACGACGGCGGGCCTTTGGACAGGAAGGTGCAGATTGGCTGATTCAGGCCGTTGAGCGTGGTGCCCACATGCACCAGCCCTTCGTGGACTTCCAGCGCACGCACATCACGGTCGTTGAACATCGCGTCGGCGCGGATCTTGATGTAGTCGGCGCCGGCTGCGGCATCGGCGACGATCCCGTCGGATTCGAATACCCGAATGGTTTCCTCGTTTTCGCCAAACACCTTGTTCAACCGATGTTGCAGCAGGTCGACGGCTTCCTTGGCGGTGAGAAGTTTCGGTTCGTCCTTGAGGTCGCCACGGCCATCGATGTTGTTCAGGTAATCGGAGAGCATCAGGCCCAGGTCGGCCAGGGTCGGGTCACCGGCGTGAAACGCATCGGACGCCGCGCCATACAACTCCTGGGAAATCAGCCCGAAATCCTCGGTGCCGCGCGCTTCGAGCATGCGCACCACCATCCGGTATTCCTTGCACATGCGGCGCATGATCTGGCCGACCGGGTTGAACTGGCCGAGCTGGCGGGTGATGTCGCGCTCGATGTTCTGGAACTCCAGCTTCACTTTGCTGGAATCAAATGCCAGCGGTCGATTGAGGTAATAGTCGCGGTCCACGGCCGGCATTTCCTTGCCCTTGCCTTTGAAGAATCCCTTGCGAATGCTGTCGTCCCACTTGACCGCATCCAGAACGCGAATCGGCGTCTGCGCCAGCACTATGCGATCGGACAAAATGCGTATCGTCTGCTGGTATTCGTCCACCCGAAACTCCTGTAGTAAAACCGTTACGTGCTGGGTTTATTTGGTTTTGGCCAGGCGCTGGTAGCGCACCGCTTCGACGAAAACATCGGAATTGGCCGGATCATCGAGGTAGGCGAACACCTGATCCAGGCTGTTGCTGATCAACACCCCGTCGCCGTCGTCGGTCTGGAAGCCTTGGCCACTGAGGGCTTCTTGGCCCATGGCCTGTTTGATCTGTTCGAGATCGAGGTTGTAGACCACCAGTTCGTGCTTATCGTTGAGTTCGAAACCGGTGATGGTGAAGTTCCCGCCGAACTGCGCCGGCACCTTCGCCGACAGGTACCAGCGATTGCCATGGCGCGACACGGTGAAGGGATAGGCTTCACGCTCATGGGGCTTGGCCTTGAAGTAGCTGACCGCCTGATAGCGATTGTCGCCGATGCGCGTCAGTTCCAGGTTCATCGGCTCGCCCCAGGCGTTGGTGCTGGTCCATTTGCCGAGCAACCCTTTGGGCGCGGGCTCGCTGGCGGGCAGCGGCTCCTTGAAAGTCACCAGACAGCCACTGAGCAGCAGGATCGACAAGGCGATCACAACGACGCGCCAGGCTTTCATTCAACACTCCCTATGAATACACGCCGCCCTCAAATGGCCACTATCCCTGTGGGAGCGGGCTTGCTCGCGAAAACGGTTTAACATTCAACATCTTCGTTGTCTGACACACCGCCTTCGCGAGCAAGCCCGCTCCCACAGGGTTGAGTTCCCATAAGGGGTTACACCGACGCCAGCACCAAATGCATGTAGCGGTTGAGGATGCCGAGCATTTCCTCTTCGGCAACAGGCTCGGCGTCGTTGAGCAGGCCCTGATATTCCATCCGTCCGATAATCGCAGTCAACACTTTGGCATCCTGTTGTGGCTCACGGGAACCCAATACTTCGAAAAGTTGGCAGGTGCCCTGCAGCAGAATTTGCTGATGGGAGCGCACCAACAAGGCCAGACGCGGGTTGAGCAAGGCTTCCTGGCGGAAGGCTTGCTCGGCCATCAAGTGCTCGCGGCGATTGATCAATTGCCGATGAACATAGTCAGCCATCAGCCGTGCGATATCGTCCGCCAGCTGTGAGCGGGACTCGGGGGTGCCATCACCGCTGACCACCATCTCGCGCAACAGACCTTCGTTGCTGGCCCACAACCGGGCCATGAACGCCGCGCTGCGTTCCACGTATTGGGCGAAGGTATCGGTGAGCAAGTCATCGATGTCCTTGAAATAGTACGTAGTGGCCGACAGCGGCACACCCGCTTCAGCGGCCACTGCACGGTGGCGCACGGCCCGCACGCCATCACGCACGACAATGCGCATCGCTGCGTCGAGAATGTCCTGTCGACGCTGTTCGCTGCCCTGTCGGCTGGCCTTGCGGCCCTGGTACTGAACACTTTCAGCGACCGCAGTGGCGATACCCGCTGCACCTTCTTGAGCCATTGCACGATTCACGACAGGTATTCCTCTCTAAAACGTCAAAAGTAACCAATTGATACGTTTGTACCAGACAGGCAATAAAAAGCCGCCTGTTATCGGCGGCTTTTTAATTGAAACACTTACGCTTGCGGGCGCATGTGCGGGAACAGGATCACATCGCGGATCGACGGTGAGTTGGTCAGCAACATCACCAGACGGTCGATGCCGATCCCTTCACCGGCGGTCGGCGGCATGCCGTACTCCAGCGCGCGAACGAAGTCGGCGTCGTAGTGCATGGCTTCGTCGTCACCGGCGTCCTTGTCGGCGACCTGCGCCATGAAGCGCTCAGCCTGGTCTTCCGCGTCGTTCAACTCGGAGTAGGCGTTGGCGATTTCACGACCACCGATAAACAGTTCGAAACGGTCGGTGACGTTCGGGTTCTCGTCGTTACGACGGGCCAGCGGCGACACTTCGAACGGGTACTGGGTGATGAAGTGCGGCTGCTCCAGCTTGTGCTCGACCAGCTCTTCGAAAATCATCACCTGCAGTTTGCCCAGACCTTCAAAGCCCAGCACCTTGGCGCCGGCCTTCTTGGCGATGGCGCGGGCCTTGTCGATGTCAGTCAGGTCGTCAGCGGTCAGCTCAGGGTTGTACTTGAGGATCGAGTCGAACACCGACAGACGCACGAATGGCTCGCCGAAGTGGAACACTTTGTCGCCGTAAGGCACGTCGGTGCTGCCCAGAACCAGCTGCGCCAGTTCGCGGAACAGCTCTTCGGTCAGGTCCATGTTGTCTTCGTAGTCGGCGTAAGCCTGGTAGAACTCCAACATGGTGAATTCAGGGTTGTGACGCGTCGAAACGCCTTCGTTACGGAAGTTGCGGTTGATCTCGAAGACTTTCTCGAAACCGCCGACTACCAAACGCTTGAGGTACAGCTCAGGCGCGATACGCAGGAACATTTCCATGTCCAGCGCGTTGTGGTGAGTCTCGAACGGCTTGGCCGCCGCGCCGCCTGGAATGGTTTGCAGCATCGGCGTTTCCACTTCCAGGAAGTCACGCTTCATCAGGAAGCTGCGGATGTGCGCAATCACTTGCGAGCGAACGCGGAAGGTCTGGCGCACCTCTTCGTTGACGATCAGGTCAACGTAACGCTGACGGTAGCGCTGTTCGGTGTCGGTCAGGCCGTGGTGCTTGTCCGGCAGCGGGCGCAGGGATTTGGTCAGCAGGCGTACGCTGGTCATTTCGACGTACAGGTCGCCCTTGCCGGAGCGCGCCAGGGTGCCTTCGGCGGCAATGATGTCGCCCATGTCCCAGGTTTTCACCGCGGCCAGGGTGTCTTCGGACAGGGTTTTACGGTTGACGTAAACCTGAATCCGCCCGGACATGTCCTGGATCACCATGAACGAGCCACGGTTGAGCATGATGCGACCCGCCACCTTGACCGGAATCGCAGCCTCTGCCAGCTCTTCCTTGGTCTTGTCCGCGTACTGTTTCTGCAAATCTTCGCAGTAATTGTCGCGGCGGAAGTCGTTGGGGAAGGCATTGCCCTTGGCGCGCTCGGCAGCAAGCTTTTCCTTGCGCAGGGCGATCAGGGAGTTTTCTTCCTGTTGCAGGGCTTGCGGGTCGAGTTGTAGGTCGCTCATGTCTTTAAATATTCCATCAGGTTCGTTGTCCCCAGCCTGCGGCTGGGGATCGCGGGCAAGCCCGCTCCCACAGGGATCGCGCGTTGTCAGGCGATCCGGTATTACATGGCTTACAGGCCTTGCTTGAGGCTCGCCACCAGGTATTCGTCGATGTCGCCGTCGAGCACCTTGTCGCAGTCGCTGCGTTCGATGTTGGTACGCAGATCCTTGATCCGCGAGGCATCGAGTACATACGAACGGATCTGGTGACCCCAGCCGATATCCGACTTGGTGTCTTCCAGCGCCTGGGAAGCGGCGTTGCGCTTCTGCACTTCCTGCTCATACAAACGCGCCCGCAACATTTTCATCGCGGTGTCTTTGTTCGCATGCTGGGAACGTTCGTTCTGGCAGCTGACCACGGTGTTGGTCGGTACGTGAGTAATCCGTACGGCCGAGTCGGTGGTGTTAACGTGCTGACCACCGGCACCGGAGGAGCGGTAGGTGTCGATGCGCAGGTCCGACGGGTTGATGTCGATTTCGATGTTGTCATCGATTTCCGGCGACACGAACACGGCCGAGAACGAGGTGTGACGACGGTTGCCGGAGTCGAACGGGCTCTTGCGCACCAGACGGTGCACGCCGATTTCGGTACGCAGCCAGCCAAAGGCGTATTCGCCCTTGATGTGCACGGTAGCGCCCTTGATACCGGCGACTTCACCGGCCGACAGCTCCATGATGGTCGCGTCGAAACCGCGTTTGTCAGCCCAACGCAGATACATGCGCAGCAGGATGTTGGCCCAGTCCTGAGCCTCGGTACCGCCGGAGCCGGCCTGGATGTCCAGGTAGGCGTTGTTGGCGTCCATCTCACCGCTGAACATGCGACGGAATTCAAGTTTTTCCAGGGACTCGCGCAGGCGCTCGACTTCGGCGGCGACGTCATCGACGGCGGCCTGGTCTTCTTCTTCGGCGGACATCAGCAGCAGGTCTTTGGCATCGGCCAGGCCACTGTGCATTTCGTCGAGGGTTTCGACGATCTGAGCCAGCAGCGACCGCTCGCGGCCCAGCTCCTGAGCGTACGACGGGTTGTTCCAGACAGACGGATCTTCAAGCTCGCGATTGACTTCAGTCAGACGCTCATGCTTTTGATCGTAGTCAAAGATACCCCCGAATAGTTTCGGAGCGCTCGGACAGGTCCTTGATACTGTTAAGGATCGGGTTGATTTCCATGGCGGGCAGCACTCGTTGGCGAACTTTTGAAAGCCGACGAGTATAACGTAATGAAGCTGTCAAGGCAGCCCGCCTGGCGGCTTTAGCGGCGAATGAACCTGATGGTTCATTCAATCCCCACCTGATTGCGCCCATTGTTCTTCGCCAGATACAGCCCCTTGTCCGCCGCCGAGATCAATTGCCGGCAATCGCTGCCCGGCTGCGGGATTATGGTCGACAGGCCGATGCTGATGGTCAGGCACGAACCTTCGGTCGGGAAAATGTGCGGGATCTTCAACCCGGCCACGGTCTGGCGTAGTTTTTCCGCCACCATTCGTGCACCGCCCGGCGAGGTGTTGGGCAAGACCAGGACGAACTCTTCGCCGCCGTAACGGGCCGGCAAGTCCGAAGGTCTGGAACTCGCGTCGCGAATCGCCGTGGCAACTTTGCGCAGCGCCTCATCGCCTTCGAGGTGGCCAAAGCTGTCGTTGTAGGACTTGAAGTAATCGACGTCGATCATCAGCAACGACAGTTGAGTCTGGTCCCGCAGCGAACGCCGCCATTCCAGCTCCAGGTATTCGTCGAAATGCCGGCGGTTCGACAGCCCGGTCAGGCCGTCGGAATTCATCAAGCGTTGCAGCACCAGGTTGGTGTCGAGCAACTGCTGCTGGCTGACCCGCAGCGCGCGATACGCCGCGTCACGCTGCAGCAGGGTCATGTAGGAGCGCGAGTGATAGCGGATGCGCGCCACCAGTTCGATGTTGTCCGGCAGTTTGACCAGGTAATCATTGGCGCCGGCGGCAAACGCCGCGCTCTTGATCAGCGGGTCTTCCTTGGTCGACAGGACAATGATCGGAATGTCCTTGGTCGCCGGGTGGTTACGGTATTCGCGCACCAGGCTCAGGCCGTCGAGGCCGGGCATGACCAGATCCTGAAGGATTACCGTCGGCTTGATGCGGATCGCCTGGGCGATGGCCTGGTGCGGGTCGGCACAGAAATGGAAGTCGATGTTTTCTTCGTTCGACAAACCACGCCGCACCGCCTCGCCGATCATCGCCTGATCGTCCACCAACAACACCATGGCGGCGTTTTCGTCGGTTTTGAAGTCGTCGAGCTGTAAATCATTCATGTGCGGTCACCTGAGTACTGCCTTGGCCACAATTGCTGCTAATGATAGTCATTTTGAGAAAATTTCCAGCAATCGTGGCGCTATCTTGTCCAGTGGGCGAACTTCCACAGCCGCGTCGATGGCCGCGGCCGCCTTCGGCATGCCATACACCGCACTACTTTGTTGGTCCTGAGCGATGGTCAGGTAGCCCTGTTGGCGCATGAGTCTAAGTCCTTGCGCGCCGTCGCGCCCCATACCGGTCAGCAGAACGCCCACGGCGTCGCCGCTCCAGTAACTGGCCACACTCTCGAAAAACACATCGATCGAAGGCCGATAGATCTCGTTGACCGGTTCGGCGGTGTAGGCCAGCGTGCCGTTTTTCAGCAAGCGAATATGATGGTTGGTCCCGGCCAGCAGGACCGTGCCGCTTCGTGGCGGTTCGCCTTCCTGGGCCAGGCGCACGTTCAGGCCACTGGCGCTGGCCAGCCATTCGGCCATGCCGGCGGCGAACACCTGATCCACATGCTGGACCAGCACGATGGCCGCCGAAAAATCTCGTGGCAGGCCCTTGAGCAGCACTTCCAGCGCCGCCGGCCCGCCAGCGGATGAACCGATGGCCACCAAATGCTGGCGCGAGGACGAGTGGCGGTGCGAGCTCGGTGCCGATCGCACCCGATTGCTATGATCGCCGATCAGCCAACCAATGTTCATGATCTTGCGCAGCAGCGGTGCGGCGGCGTCCTGAGGATTGCCGCCCCCGATAGCCGGGGTATCGACCACGTCCAGCGCGCCGTAACCCATGGCTTCGAACACCCGGTGCACGTTCTGCTCGCGGTCGACAGTGACAATGACTATCGCGCACGGGGTCTCGGCCATGATTCGCCGGGTCGCTTCCACACCGTCCATCAACGGCATGATCAAATCCATCAGGATCAGATCCGGAGTGTATTCGGCGCAACGTTGCACCGCCTCGGCCCCATTGCCGGCGACCCAGACCACCTCGTGCGCCGGTTCGAACGCCAAAGCGCGGCGCAATGCCTCTACGGCCATGGGCATGTCGTTGACGATGGCGATTTTCATGCCCGCGCGCCTCCAATGAGCTCAACCACTGCATCCAGCAAAGCGTCGTCATGAAAACTCGCTTTGGCTAGATAATAGTCGGCTCCGGCGTCCAGGCCACGGCGGCGGTCTTCTTCGCGGTCCTTGTAGGACACCACCATCACCGGCAGCGATTGCAGGCGGTTATCGCGACGCAATAAAGACACCAGCTCGATGCCATCCATGCGCGGCATGTCGATGTCGGTGATCAGCAGATCGAAATCCTCCGAACGCAGGGCGTTCCAGCCATCCATACCGTCCACCGCCACGGCGACGTCATAGCCGCGATTGAGCAGCAATTTGCGCTGCAACTCACGAACAGTCAGCGAGTCGTCGACCACCAGAATCCGTTTACGCGCTGCTTCGACGGCCTGATTGGCATGCCGGGCAATGCGCTCCAGACGCCCGGTGTTGAGTAGTTTGTCCACCGAACGCAGCATGTCTTCGACGTCGACGATCAACACCACCGAGCCGTCGTCGAGCAAGGCTCCGGCAGAAATGTCCTGCACCTTGCCCAGGCGCTCGTCCAGCGGCAGCACCACCAACGTCCGCTCGCCGATAAACCGCTCGACCGCCACTCCGTAGATCGCCTCGCGTTCGCGGATGACCACGACTTTGAGGGTCTGCGCGCTGTTCTGGCTCGCCGGGCGATGCAACAGTTGACTGGCGGCGACCAGCCCGACATGCCGGCCTTCGTGCCAGAAGTGCTGCCGGCCTTCGACCTGCACGATATCCTCCGGCGCCAGGTCGCACATGCGCTCGATGTGTGCCAGCGGGAAGGCATACGCCTCGTCACCGACTTCCACCACCAGGCTGCGCACCACCGACAGCGTCAGCGGTACTTGGAGATGAAAGCGACTGCCCTCACCCGCCGTCTGCTCCAGCACCACGGCGCCGCGCAATTGGCGAACCATGTGCTGAACCGCATCCAGCCCGACGCCGCGCCCGGAGACTTCAGTGACGGAGTCACGCAGGCTGAAACCCGGCAGAAACAGGAACGTCAGCAGCTCCTCTTCGCTCAACTGAGCGGCGGTTTCGGCTGGGGATAACTGCCGTTCGACGATGTTGCGACGGAGTTTTTCCAGATCGACGCCATTGCCATCATCGCTGAGTTCCAACACCAGCAGACCGGCTTGATGGGACGCGCGCAAACGGATCAGGCCTTCCTCCGGTTTACCGGCCAATAGCCGTTGTTCCCGGGTTTCGATGCCGTGATCCACCGCATTACGCAGCAGGTGCGTCAGCGGCGCTTCGAGTTTTTCCAGTACGTCGCGGTCGACTTGAGTCTTGTCGCCCTCGATCTCCAGCCGCACCTGTTTGCCAAGGTCGCGGCCGAGATCGCGGACCATGCGCACTTGCCCGCTCAGCACGTCGGCGAACGGCCGCATGCGACAGGCCAGCGCCGTGTCATACAACACCTGCGCACGCTGGCTGGCATGCCAGGCGAACTCATCGAGCTCGGCGTTCTTTTCCGCCAGCAATTGCTGGGACTCCGCCAGTAACCGACGGGCATCGCCCAAGGCTTCCTGGGCTTCGAGGCTCAAGGCATGGTCCTTGAGATGGACGTTAAGGTTTTCCAGCGCCCGCAGGCCGTTGCTCTGCATGCGTTTGAGGCGCTGCATGGTGGCCAGATGCGGCTTGAGCCGCTGGGTTTCCACCAGGGATTTACTCGACAGGTCGAGCAGGCTGTTCAAGCGCTCGGCCGTGACGCGTAATACGCGTTCGCCACTTTCGGTGGAGCGTTTAGCCATGAGCGCTGGTTCGACGGGCGTTGCCGGGGGAGCTTCGTTGGTGGCCGACATGGGCGGCTCAACCTTGGGCGTCGGCGGTTCCAGCTGAAGTTCTGCCATCGGCGGCGTCATGGGACCTGTGGCCGCCATGTGATCAAGCAGCCGTCCCATCAAGACGACGTAAGCGTCGATATCCGCAGGCGCCGGAGCGTTGCTCGGCGTCGCAATTCGCATCAGCAGATCGGTGCCTTGCAACAATGCATCAATGTGTTCGGGCCGCAGGTACAGGCGCCCTTCCTGGGCGCTGACCAGGTAATCTTCCATCACATGGGCGACGCTGACCCCGGCATCGACACCGACAATCCGCGCCGCGCCCTTGAGCGAATGGGCCGCGCGCATGCATGACTCAAGGTAATCGGCCTGGGTCGGATCACGCTCAAGCGCCAGCAGACCTGCGCTCAGTACCAGGGTCTGGGCCTCGGCTTCGAGGCTGAACAGTTCCAGCAAAGAGGCGTCACGCATTTGCTCGGGGGTCATGTGAGGCTCCGGGTCACGGCGGACAGCAGCTGTTCTTCATCCAGCCAACGCAGGCTGCGACCTTTGAATTGCAAGACGCCACGGGTGTACTTGGCGCTGGCCTGGGTACCGGACTGAGACGCCGCATCGAGAATGCGCTCGTCGATGGCATGAATCCCGTCGACCTCGTCCACCGGCACCACCACTGGCCCGCCGTGAGCGGCAATGATCAGCATCCGCGGCATCACCCGTGCGCCGGATGCCGCGCCACTGGTGGCGTCGAGCCCCAGCAGTTCCACCAGCGACAGGCACGCCACCAAGGCACCGCGCACATTCGCCACACCGAGCAACGCCCGGGAGCGCTGATGCGGCAACGAGTGAATCGCCTGCAGCGGCGCCACTTCGACCAGGCTGCGAGTGGCCAGGCCCAGCCATTCTTCGCCGAGGCGAAACATCAGCAGCGAGCGGGTTTTCACATCGCTCCCGGCCACTGTGGAAACTTGCTCGCGGTCGTCCTGCTGCAAGGCATAGCGGTCGAGCAAGCGTGTGGCGGCAGCCGAATACACCGCACAGTTGCGGCAATGAATGTGCTCGCTCAGCAATGGGCAGGACTTGTCGCCGTGAATACCGATGCGGTTCCAGCAGTCGTCGATGGCCTGGGCATCTTCATGGGTGACGCTCAAGGTATCGGCGGCGTTCATCGTTTACGCTCACTGTCAGCGGCGCGCTCGCTGCGGGCGGCGCGGGCCTGTAATCGTCTGGCACCGGCCGTGTCGCCCTGGGACTGCAGCAAGGCGGCCAGGTGCATCAACGCGTCGGGGTGTTGCGGTTCGAGGTACAACGCCTTGCGATAAAAACCCTGGGCCTCGAGAGCGCTGCCGGCGACATCGCTGAGCAGGCCCAACCAATAGAACACCTGCGCCACCGGCTCGTGACTGCGCAAATAACTGTCGCACGCGGCGCGGGCCTCAGCGCTTTTGCCTTCATTGGCCAGCGCGGCGATGTTCGCCAGCAGCGTGGCGGCGTCTGAAGGGGTAGCGTCCGAAGGAGTGGCGGCGACCTGAGGCATAGGCACCACCGTCGCGAAAGGCCGACTGCGCGCTGGCGGTGGTGTCACGCTTCGCACAGGTTGTTGCACCGGAAGCGGCAGCGGCGTCGGCACGAAGGTCGCGAGCGGTTCGGGCGCACTTTGACGACTGAAGGCAAACGACTGCGGGATGCCGATCGAGCGCATGCCGAAACGCCCCAGCAGACTGCCCTCCGCCGGGCCGATAAACAGCACGCCGTCGACGTGGGTCAGGCGCTTGAGCACTTCGAACACTTGCTGCTGGGTCGGCTGGTCGAAATAGATCAGCAAATTGCGGCAGAACACGAAGTCATAAGGTGGCTCACTGGCTAGCAAGGCCGGATCCAGCAGATTGCCGACCTGCAAACGCACTTGCTCAATCACGCGCCCGCTGAGGCGATAGTTGTCATTTTCAGCCATGAAATGCCGCTCGCGGAAGTCGATGTCCTGACCACGAAACGAATTCTTGCCATACAGCGCGAGCCTGGCCTTTTCCACCGACAGCGGGCTGACATCCATGCCGTCGACCTTGAACTGGTGCGGCGCCAACCCGGCATCGAGCAATGCCATGGCGATGGAGTACGGTTCTTCGCCGGTGGAACACGGCAGGCTGAGAATCCGCAGGGCGCGCATGTTATTGATCGCCGCCAGACGTTTGGCCGCCAGTTTCGCCAGTGTGGCGAAGGATTCCGGGTAACGGAAAAACCAGGTCTCGGGGACGATCACCGCTTCGATCAGCGCCTGTTGTTCGTCGCGCGAGCCCAGCAAAGAGTGCCAGTACTCATCAGTCGTTAGCGCCCGAGCTGCCGTGCAGCGCTGGCGCACCGCGCGTTCGATGATCGCCGGGCCGACCGAGCCCACATCCAGGCCAATACGTTCTTTGAGGAAATCGAAAAACCTTTGATCGCTGCTCATCCCTGCTCCTCAAACTGCGCCAGGTCCAACGGCGGCGAGGGAAACAACAAGGCGCGGACCTGTTCGTCGAGCAAATCGGCAACCCGCACCCATTGCAGTAAACCCTGGGCATCTTCGCGCACCGGCCCGAGGTACGGCGCCTGGCGATTGTCCAGGCCATAAGGCTGAAAGTCCGCCGGGTTGCAGCGCAACGTATCGGTAGCCTGTTCCAGAATCAGCCCGAGCAATTGCGCAGGCGTCGCCTCATCCGGCCGATAGTGCACCAGCACCAGCCGCGTGCTGGTGCGGGCCTGAGCCGGTTGGCCGAACGTCAGGGCGCAGAGGTCGATCACCGGCACCACCGCGCCGCGATAGGCGAACACCCCCGCCACCCAGTCCGGCGCCCGGGGAATGGGTTTCAACGGCAAATGCGGCAGCACTTCGGCCACCTCGATAGCCTGCAAGGCGTAACGCTCGTTGCCGATGCGGAACACCAGAAACAACGACTGTTTCACCGGCATCACCGCGCCGCGTTTGACCGCGAGCTCGCTCATCAGACTTTGAATCGCGAGACGCCGCCACGCAGCCCCACGGCCACCTGGCTCAGTTCATCGATGGCGAAACTGGCCTGACGCAGGGACTCGACGGTCTGGCTGCTGGCATCGCCCAACTGCACCAACGCGTGGTTGATCTGCTCGGCGCCGGTGGCCTGGGCCTGCATGCCTTCATTGACCATCAACACCCGGGGTGCCAGCGCTTGAACCTGATGGATGATCTGCGACAACTGCTCGCCCACCGACTGCACCTCGGACATGCCACGACGCACTTCTTCGGAAAACTTGTCCATGCCCATGACCCCGGCCGATACCGCCGACTGGATCTCGCGCACCATCTGCTCGATGTCGTAGGTGGCCACAGCGGTCTGGTCCGCCAGGCGCCGCACTTCGGTAGCGACCACGGCAAACCCGCGGCCATATTCACCGGCCTTCTCGGCTTCGATCGCAGCGTTCAGGGACAACAGGTTGGTCTGGTCGGCGACTTTTACGATGGTCACCACCACCTGATTGATGTTGCCGGCCTTCTCGTTGAGGATCGCCAGTTTGGCGTTCACCAGATCTGCCGCGCCCATCACCGAGTGCATGGTGTCTTCCATGCGCGCCAGGCCTTGTTGACCGGAACCGGCCAGCACCGAAGCCTGATCGGCGGCGGTGGAGACTTCGGTCATGGTGCGCACCAGATCCCGCGAGGTGGCGGCGATTTCCCGCGATGTCGCACCGATTTCGGTGGTGGTGGCAGCGGTTTCGGTGGCCGTGGCCTGCTGCTGCTTGGATGTCGCGGCGATTTCCGTGACCGACGTGGTGACCTGCACCGAGGAGCGCTGGGCCTGGGACACCAGCGAGGTGAGCTCGGTCATCATGTCGTTGAAGCCGGTTTCCACCGCGCCGAACTCGTCCTTGCGATCAAGATCCAGACGACTGCTGAGATCGCCGGTGCGCATGATTTCGAGGATATCGACGATGCGATTCATCGGCGCCATGATCGCGCGCATCAGCAGCAAGCCGCAGAGACTGGCCACGATGATCGCCACCAGCAACGAGACGCCCATGCTGATTTTCGCGGCTGTCACTGCGTCACTGATGGCTAGCGTGTCTACTTCAGACATCTCGTGATTGCGCTCGATGAGGCTGTTCAACTGTTTGCGCCCATTGACCCAGGCCGGGGTGAGCTTTTGCTCCAGGGCAATACGCGCTTGCTCGTACTCTTTGCGCTGATAGAGATCGAGGACATTCGCCATTTCTTTATTGAAGGTCTGATGACGCGCTTCGAACTCGTCGAAGATGGCTTGATCGTCCGGTTTGAAAATGGTCTTGCGGTAGTTGACCATCTGCTCGCTCAAGCGCTCTTCGAAGCTCTTGTACATGGCCTGGTCGGCAGAGGTCATTTCGCGACGTCCGGAAAGGCCCACAATCTGCTGGGTCAGATTGTAACTGTCGACCCAGGCACCGCGCATCATCGAGCTGAAATACACCCCGGGAACCGAATCGGTTCGGACCCTTTCTGCGCTGGCATCGATTTTCATCAGCCGGGAAAAGGACACCACGACCATCAACAGCATGATCGCGATAATTACCGCAAAGCTCGCCAAAATGCGTTGGCGCAACGTCCAGTTCTTCACAGTCAGTCCTCGGTGCGGTTCAAATTGCGAGGGAGTATAGCCGAGGGCCTGTGGGAGCGGGCTTGCTCGCGAAGAACGATAACGCCGTGTTCCTGACGAACCAAAAATCTGTTGCCTGACACACCGCCTTCGCGGGCAAGCCTCGCTCCTACGGGTCAGCGTCGTGTTCGACAATTCACTGTAGGAGCGAGGCTTGCCCGCGAAGGCGCCCTGAAGACTTACACCGAAGCCTGCCGCACCTGCTTCTCCAGCTCTGCCTTCAACCCCGGCTCCAGCTTCAACTGCCGCGCCAGCTCATCAAGGTAGGACTTCTCCATGAAGTTCTCCTCATCCACCAGCATCACACTGGCGATGTACATCTCAGCCGCCATTTCCGGGGTGCTGGCGGCACGGGCGACGTCGGTCGGGTCCAGCGGCTTGTTGAGTTCGGCGTGCAGCCAGTGTTGCAGCTCCTGATCATTGTCGAGCTTGCTGAACTCGCCTTCGATCAATTGACGCTCACGCTCATCGACATGACCGTCAGCCTTGGCCGCGGCGACCAACGCCTTGAGGATCGCCTGGCTGTGTTGCTCGACCTGGGCCGCTGGCAAGCGGTCGATAGTTTGCGGTTCGGTTGTGGCTGCGGTGCCCTGCTGGGCCTGCCAGTTGCCGTACGCCTTGTAGGCAATCACGCCCAATGCCGCGAGACCGCCGTAGATCGCCACTTTGCCGCCGACCTTGCGCACCTTCTTGTTGCCGAGCAACAGCCCCATGGCGCCAGCCGCCAGAGCACCGCCGCCGGCGCCGGATAGCACACTGCCGAGGCCGCCCGAACCACTGGAGCCTTTGAGCAAACCGCCCAAACCACCGCTGGACGCTTTGTTCTGGATACCGCCGGCCTTGTTCTGCAACAGGTCCTGACCGGATTTGAGTAGTTGATCGAGCAATCCACGAGTGTTCATTTTGCTGCCTCCACGAATTCGGGTTAACCGGATCTTTAAGGCCCCCAGCCTAGATCGAAAGTGCCCGACATCTCTCCATGAGAGTGCTTCCAGATGTTGCTCACTGTCAGGTAAACCGGCGGAAACGCATCCACACAATCTATTTCATCGAATGCAGCCTTTGAGATTTGTCGACCGTGAAACCGCGCACTAGGCTGGATAAATCCATAAGACAGCCCGGCCTCAATCTGCCTCTCACAAAGCGCACTAAGCTAATAACAAGCCACTCACGGCGCATCACCCCGTTCAACACCGCCCCGACCATAATTTAAAGAAGAGGGTTCACCATGCTTGTGCACAAGACCGCACTGCTCAGTGCAATCACCACGGCGTTTCTGGCCAGCACCAGCCTGCAGGCCGCCGAACCGCTGAAAGCCGTCGGCGCCGGCGAAGGTCAGCTGGATATCGTTGCTTGGCCTGGTTATATCGAACGGGGTGAAACCGACAAGGCCTACGACTGGGTCAGCGTTTTCGAGAAAGAAACCGGCTGCAAGGTCAACGTCAAGACCGCCGGCACGTCCGATGAAATGGTCACCCTGATGGCCAAGGGCGGTTACGACCTGGTGACGGCGTCCGGCGATGCCTCTCTGCGCCTGATCGCCGGTAAACGTGTGCAGCCGATCAACACCGCACTGATCCCCAACTGGAAGAATCTCGATCCGCGCTTGAAGGATGCACCGTGGTATGTGGTCAACAAGCAGACTTACGGCACCCCCTATCAATGGGGTCCGAACGTGCTGATGTACAACACCAACGTGTTCAAGCAACCGCCAACCAGCTGGAGCGTGATATTCGACGCGCAAAACCTGCCCGACGGCAAACCCAACAAAGGTCGGGTGCAAGCCTACGACGGGCCGATCTACATCGCCGACGCCGCGCTGTATCTCAAGACCGCCAAGCCGGAACTGGGTATCCAGAACCCCTACGAGCTAACCGAAGCCCAGTACAAGGCCGTGCTCGATCTCCTGCGCGCCCAGCAAAAGTTGATCCATCGCTACTGGCACGACACCACTGTGCAAATGAGTGACTTCAAGAACGAAGGCGTGGTGGCGTCCAGCGCCTGGCCCTATCAGGTCAACGGCCTGATGAACGAGAAACAGCCAGTCGCCTCGACCATCCCGAAAGAAGGCGCCACCGGGTGGGCCGACACCACCATGCTGCACGCCGAGGCCAAGCACCCGAACTGCGCCTACAAGTGGATGGACTGGTCGCTCACGCCGAAAGTCCAGGGTGATGTGTCTGCCTGGTTCGGTTCGCTGCCGGCGGTCCCGGAGGCGTGTAAGGCAAGCGAACTGCTGGGCGCCGAAGGTTGCAAGACCAACGGTTTCGACCAGTTCGAGAAGATTGCCTTCTGGAAAACCCCGCAGGCTGAAGGTGGCAAGTTCGTGCCTTATAGCCGCTGGACCCAGGATTACATTGCGATTATGGGTGGGCGTTAAGCCCTCCTTGAGGTCAAAAGAAAGATCAAAAGATCGCAGCCTTCGGCAGCTCCTACGCCGACGGCATGCACCGCAAATATGGCGTCTTCTGCGCATCCCGTAGGAGCTGCCGAAGGCTGCGATCTTTTAACGGAACACCCGACTCAATTGATAGAAAGCGCGCCTTTTCGGAGCTCCGCACCATGACGCTTGCAGTCCAGTTCACCAACGTTTCCCGTCAGTTCGGCGAAGTGAAGGCCGTTGACCGGGTTTCTATCGATATCCAGGACGGCGAGTTCTTTTCCCTGCTGGGCCCTTCCGGTTCGGGCAAAACCACCTGTCTGCGTCTGATCGCCGGTTTCGAACAACCGAGCACTGGCTCCATCCGCATTCATGGCGCCGAGGCGGCCGGGCGGCCGCCATATCAGCGTGACGTGAACACTGTGTTCCAGGATTACGCGCTGTTCCCGCACATGAACGTACTCGACAACGTCGCCTACGGATTGAAAGTCAAAGGCGTCGGCAAGTCCGAACGCCAAAAACGCGCCGAAGAAGCCCTCGACATGGTCGCTCTCGGCGGCTACGGCGAGCGCAAACCGGTGCAACTCTCCGGCGGCCAACGTCAGCGTGTGGCCCTGGCCCGCGCATTGGTCAATCGCCCTCGCGTGTTGCTGCTCGACGAGCCCTTGGGCGCACTCGATCTGAAACTGCGCGAGCAAATGCAAGGCGAGTTGAAGAAGCTGCAACGCCAGCTCGGCATCACCTTTATCTTCGTCACTCACGATCAGACCGAAGCGCTGTCGATGTCCGACCGCGTGGCCGTGTTCAACAAGGGCCGCATCGAACAGGTCGACACACCGCGCAACCTGTACATGAAGCCGGCGACCACTTTCGTCGCTGAATTCGTCGGCACTTCCAACGTGATTCGCGGCGATCTTGCGCAGCAGTTGAGCGGCAATCCACAGCCCTTTTCGATCCGCCCGGAACATGTACGTTTCGCCGAAGGCCCGCTGGCCAGCCATGAAATCGAAGTCAGCGGCCTACTGCACGACATCCAGTACCAAGGCAGCGCCACCCGCTATGAACTGAAACTGGAAAACGGCCAGACCTTGAATATCAGCCAGGCCAACGTCCAGTGGCTGGACGTCAGCACACAACATCAACCCGGACAACGCATCAGCGCTCGTTGGGCGCGCGAGGCGATGATCCCGCTGCACGACAATGTTGTGGGCGGGGTGTGAGATGAACAGCGTGACCGCTCCTCAACCCCCGGCCAGCGGCTCGCCGTTGCGCCGGTTTTCGAACTTGCTGTACCGCCGACCGAACCTGTATCTGTCGCTGCTGCTGGTGCCGCCGCTGCTGTGGTTCGGTGCGATCTACCTCGGCTCGCTGTTGACGTTGTTGTGGCAAGGCTTCTACACCTTCGATGACTTCACCATGGCGGTCACGCCCGACCTGACCCTGGCGAATTTCACCGCACTGTTCCAGCCGTCGAACTTCGACATCATCCTGCGCACCCTGAGCATGGCCATCGTCGTGTCGATCGCCAGTGCAATCGTGGCGTTCCCGATCGCCTACTACATGGCGCGCTACACCAGCGGCAAGACCAAGGCGTTTTTCTACATCGCGGTGATGATGCCGATGTGGGCCAGTTACATCGTCAAGGCCTACGCCTGGACCTTGCTGCTGGCCAAGGGCGGCGTGGCCCAGTGGTTCGTTCAGCACTTGGGGCTGGAGCCGGTGTTGCAGTTGGTGCTCGGGATTCCGGGCGTCGGCGGCAGCACCTTGTCGACCTCGCATCTGGGGCGGTTCATGGTATTCGTCTACATCTGGCTGCCGTTCATGATCCTGCCGATTCAGGCTTCACTTGAACGCCTGCCGCCGTCCTTGCTGCAAGCCTCGGCCGACCTCGGCGCCAAGCCGCGTCAGACCTTCATGCAAGTGATTCTGCCGCTGTCGATTCCGGGCATCGCCGCCGGTTCGATCTTCACCTTTTCGTTGACCCTGGGCGACTTCATCGTGCCGCAACTGGTGGGCCCGCCGGGCTACTTCATCGGCAGCATGGTCTACGCCCAGCAAGGAGCGATCGGCAATATGCCGATGGCGGCGGCCTTCACCTTGGTGCCGATCGTGCTGATCGCCATTTACCTGTCCATCGTCAAACGTCTGGGGGCTTTCGATGCGCTCTGATGCTTCATCTCAAGATCGGGCATCCCTGGGCTTGCGCATCGCCGCCTGGGGCGGGTTGATGTTCTTGCACTTCCCGATCCTGATCATCTTCCTCTACGCCTTCAACACCGAAGACGCCGCGTTCAGCTTTCCGCCCAAGGGCTTCACCCTGAAGTGGATCGGCGTGGCGTTCTCCCGGCCCGACGTGCTGGAAGCGATCAAGCTGTCGTTGCAAATCGCGGCCGTCGCCACATTGATTGCGATGGTCCTCGGCACCCTTGCATCGGCGGCGTTGTACCGACGGGATTTCTTCGGTAAGCAAGGCATCTCGCTAATGCTGATCCTGCCGATTGCCCTGCCCGGGATCATCACAGGCATCGCGCTGCTGGCGACCTTCAAGACCTTGGGGATTGAGCCGGGGATGTTCACCATCATCGTCGGCCATGCGACCTTCTGCGTGGTGATCGTCTACAACAACGTCATCGCCCGCTTGCGCCGCACTTCATACAGTTTGATCGAAGCCTCGATGGATCTCGGCGCCGACGGTTGGCAGACCTTCCGCTACATCGTCCTGCCGAACCTCGGCTCGGCGTTGCTCGCTGGCGGCATGCTGGCGTTCGCCCTGTCGTTCGACGAAATCATCGTCACCACCTTCACCGCCGGCCACGAACGCACCTTGCCGCTGTGGCTGCTCAATCAGCTCAGCCGCCCACGGGACGTGCCGGTGACCAACGTCGTCGCGATGCTGGTGATGATGGTGACCATGTTACCGATTCTCGGCGCCTACTACCTGACCCGTGGTGGCGAAAGCGTTGCGGGCAGTGGCGGGAAATAACGGACAACTCATTCCCGATGTGGAAACCGAATCCAGTGGGAGCGGGCTTGCCCGCGATAGCGGTCTTACAGTCGACATTTCTGTTGAATGTCAGTCAGTCATCGCGGGCAAGCCCGCTCCCACAGGGGGCCGGTTTCAGCAGGAAAACAAAAGCAGCTTCGAAGAGGACATAGCCATGCAAACCAAACTCTTGATCAACGGCCAACTCGTCAATGGCGACGGCCCCGCCCAAGCCGTGTTCAACCCGGCCCTCGGCCGTGTGCTGGTAGAAATCAACGAAGCCAGCGAAGCCCAGATCGACGCCGCCGTGCGGGCCGCCGACAACGCCTTCGAAACCTGGTCGCAAACCACGCCGAAAGAACGCTCGTTGCTGCTGCTCAAACTCGCCGACATCATCGAAGCCCGTGGCGAAGAGCTGGCCAAACTGGAGTCGGACAACTGCGGCAAACCCTACAGCGCCGCGCTGAACGACGAGATTCCAGCGATTGCCGACGTGTTCCGTTTTTTCGCCGGCGCCAGCCGTTGCATGAGCGGTGCGCTGGGGGGTGAATACCTGCCCGGCCATACCTCGATGATCCGCCGCGATCCGGTGGGCGTGATTGCCTCCATCGCGCCGTGGAACTACCCGCTGATGATGGTCGCCTGGAAGATCGCCCCGGCCCTGGCTGCCGGTAATACCGTGGTGCTCAAGCCGTCGGAACAAACCCCGCTGACCGCCCTGCGCCTGGCAGAACTGGCGTCGGAAATCTTCCCGGCAGGTGTGCTTAACCTGGTAGTCGGTCGTGGTCCTACGGTCGGCACCCCATTGGTCACTCACCCGAAAGTGCGCATGGTGTCGCTGACCGGCTCTATCGCCACTGGCTCGAACATCATTTCCAGCACCGCCGGCAACGTCAAACGCATGCACATGGAACTGGGCGGCAAGGCGCCGGTGATCATCTTCGACGATGCCGACATCGACGTCGCCGTGGAAGGCATTCGCACCTTCGGTTTCTACAACGCCGGCCAGGACTGCACCGCCGCCTGCCGTATTTACGCGCAAGCAGGCATCTACGACCAGTTCGTCGAGAAGCTCGGTGCGGCCGTCAGCAGTATCAAGTACGGCTTACAGGACGATCCATCGACGGAGCTGGGCCCTCTGATCAGCGCACAACATCGCGACCGCGTGACCGGATTGGTCGAGCGTGCCATGGCGCAACCGCACATTCGTTTGATCACTGGTGGCAAAGCGGTGGAAGGCAACGGTTTCTTCTTTGAACCGACGGTGCTGGCCGACGTGCAACAGGACGACGAGATCGTGCGCCGCGAAGTGTTCGGGCCGGTAGTGTCGGTCACCCAATTCACCGATGAAGCCCAAGCACTCGCCTGGGCCAACGATTCAGACTATGGCCTTGCGTCGTCAGTCTGGACCGCGGACGTCGGCCGCGCGCATCGCCTGTCTGCTCGCCTGCAGTACGGCTGCACCTGGGTGAACACCCACTTCATGCTAGTCAGCGAAATGCCTCACGGCGGTCAGAAACTGTCCGGTTATGGGAAAGACATGTCGATGTATGGGTTGGAGGATTACACCGTTGTAAGGCATGTGATGTTCAAGCATTAAAAGCTTTGCGGGCAAGTCGGATCGCCGCACCGCTCGCTCCTACAGGTTTTGTGTCGATCAAACGACGAACCCTGTAGGAGCGAGGCTTGCCCGCGAAGGCCTCACCGCACAACCAAGGCAGACACCGGTGGCTTAACTCCGTAAAAGCCAAATGGCTCTCACGGTAACCACCTCCGCTCAAAACCGCGAAACACTCCTCATCGCATCCACCAGATACCGCATCGCAATCCGGTCACTCTCCGACAACTCGCGATACCGCTCCACCAACTTCAACTCCTCCGAACTGAGCCGACGCCTTCGCCGACCAGTGGCCAGGCAGGGGAATATTCCTAATATTTCAGTGATGCCTTGTACTTTCGACATGGACGATGTCCTTCTATACGTCAGAGAAAACTTCAAAACCGCATCGCCCTATCACTTTCAGCGGCCACCTTGTGCCTGCTGAACCTACCGGCCTGAAGGGCCGAAACCGGTCATGCCCCATAGAATAGAAATTAAATCGGCGCTGAAAAGCGTTTTTAGAGTAATTAGTCGAAAAAAGCAGATATGCCCTATAAATCAGAAAGTGCTGTGAGAAACGTTACCTGACATGTCTTGTTTCATTGCCGCTCTGTCGCTGTGCCATCAATCATTTTTGCTCTGCAACCGAACGGTTTAAGCTATTTGGCATCTGTTCTAAAGTCCGTTGCGTTTGGCCAAGGCATGTCCGAACCGTTATTTCTGATCCAGTACGTGCCAGGAACGGCGCGGGATTGTTCACGACAGGTTGTACTTATGCACCGCAGGAATTTGCTCAAAGCCTCCATGGCCATCGCGGCTTACACCGGTCTCTCGGCCACTGGCCTGTTGGCGGCGAACGCCTGGGCCGGTAGCGGCGCTGCTGATGGCGATGCTGTGGCGTTCGACTTCGAAGCGCTGAAGAACCAGGCCAAACAGCTCGCCGGCAAGCCCTGGCAAGACACCAAGCAGGTGCTGCCGCCGACGCTGGCGACCATGACGCCGCAGAACTTCAACGCGATCCGCTACGACGGCAATCACTCGCTGTGGAAGGACTTGAAAGGTCAGCTGGACGTACAGTTTTTCCACGTCGGCATGGGTTTCAAGCAGCCAGTGCGCATGTACAGCGTCGATCCCAAGACTCGGTTGGCGCGCGAGGTGCATTTCCGCCCGTCGCTGTTCAACTACGAAAAAACCACTGTTGACACTAAACAGCTCAAAGGCGATCTGGGTTTCTCCGGGTTCAAGCTGTTCAAGGCCCCGGAGCTGGATCAGCACGACGTGTTGTCCTTCCTCGGCGCCAGCTATTTCCGCGCGGTAGATGCCACCGGCCAGTACGGTTTGTCGGCCCGCGGCCTGGCGATCGATACGTACGCCAAGAAGCGCGAAGAATTCCCGGACTTCACCAAGTTCTGGTTCGAGACCCCGGACAAGGACAGCACCCGCTTCGTGGTTTATGCCTTGCTCGACTCGCCGAGCGCCACCGGCGCCTACCGTTTTGACATCGATTGCCAGGCCGAGCGTGTGGTGATGGAAGTCGACGCCCACGTCAATGCCCGCACCGCCATCGAGCAGTTGGGCATCGCGCCGATGACCAGCATGTTCAGCTGCGGCACCCATGAGCGGCGCATGTGCGACACGATCCACCCGCAAATCCACGACTCCGATCGCTTGGCGATGTGGCGCGGAAATGGCGAGTGGATCTGCCGCCCGCTGAATAACCCGGCCACCCTGCAATTCAATGCCTTTGCCGACACCGATCCGAAAGGCTTTGGTCTGGTGCAGACCGATCACGAGTTCGCCAATTATCAGGACACCGTCGACTGGTACAGCAAACGCCCGAGCTTGTGGGTAGAACCTACAACCGCGTGGGGCGAAGGCTCTATCGATTTACTGGAAATTCCTACAACCGGCGAAACCCTGGATAACATCGTTGCATTCTGGACGCCGAAAAAACCGGTCGCAGCCGGGGACTCCCTCAACTACGGCTACAAGCTCTACTGGAGCGCTCTGCCGCCGGTGAGCACGCCGCTGGCGCGGGTCAACGCGACTCGTTCGGGCATGGGAGGCTTCATTGAAGGCTGGGCGCCGGGCGAGCATTACCCACCAGTCTGGGCGCGACGCTTTGCCGTGGACTTCACCGGTGGTGGTCTGGACCGCTTGCCCGCAGGCGCGGGGATCGAGCCGGTGGTGACCTGCTCGAACGGCGAAGTGAAGGACTTCAATGTGTTGGTGCTGGATGACATCAAGGGCTACCGCATTACTTTCGACTGGTACCCGACCAATGACAGCGTGGCTCCGGTGGAGCTGCGGTTGTTCATTCGCACCAATGACCGGACGTTGAGTGAAACCTGGTTGTACCAGTATTTCCCGCCAGCGCCGGAGAAGCGTAAGTACACCTGACGGTAAGTGGGCGCCTGAACCGGCCCCTTCGCGGGCAAGCCCGCTCCCACAGTGATGGGGGTGTTCACAAAATTTGTGTACGCCGCCGATCCTTGTGGGAGCGGGCTTGCCCGCGAAGGCGGCAGGACAGACGACAAACCTCTCGGCACAAAAATGCAAAAGCCCCGATCAACACGACCGGGGCTTTTTTTTACAGCAACATTCAATCACGCAAATCCGATTCATGAATCGGCTGGTCACGATGGGTAGCCCGATGATATTGCGCTGGCCAGATAGCTTTGTGCCCGCCCAGATCGTCATCGGCATGCAGCGGCCAATACGGATCACGCAACAACTCCCGGGCGAGGAAGATGATGTCGGCCTGACAGGTACGCAGAATGTGCTCGGCCTGGGCCGGTTCGGTGATCATTCCTACAGTACCGGTGGCAATGCCTGACTCCTTGCGTACGCGCTCGGCAAAACGCGTCTGATAACCGGGGCCTGTAGGAATCTCGGCGTTAACCGCCGTACCACCCGATGAGACATCGATCAGGTCCACGCCCAGATCTTTGAGGCGTCGCGCCAGCTCTACGGTTTCATCGGGGTTCCAGCCATCCTCCACCCAATCGGTGGCGGACACCCGCACAAACACCGGTAATTCTTCAGGCCACACCGCACGCACCGCTTCGGTGACTTGCAGCACCAGCCGAATCCGATTCTCGAACGAACCGCCGTACTGATCGCGCCGCTGATTGCTCAGGGGCGAAAGAAATTGGTGCAACAGGTAACCGTGGGCGGCGTGTACTTCGACCACTTTGAAACCGGCGGTCAGTGCCCGTTTGGCCGAATCGACGAAGGCCCGGATAACGTCAGCGATCTCGCCCTCATCGAGCTGCTTCGGTGGTGTGTGCTGTGGGTCGAAAGCGATCGGCGAAGGACCGACCGGGATCCAGCCGCCGTCTTCCGGCTTGATGCTGCCATGCTTGCCGAGCCACGGCCGATGCGTGCTGGCCTTGCGCCCGGCGTGGGCCAACTGGATGCCGGCAACGGCGCCTTGGGCGGCGATGAAGCGCGTAATACGCTGCAAGGGTTCGATCTGTTGATCATTCCAGAGGCCAAGGTCCTGGGCGGTGATACGCCCGTCGGCGGTGACCGCCGTGGCTTCGGTGAATACCAGACCAGCGCCGCCGATAGCGCGGCTACCGAGGTGGACCAGATGCCAGTCATTGGCCAGCCCATCGACGCTGGAGTACTGGCACATCGGTGACACCGCAATGCGGTTAAGCAGGGTCAATTGACGAAGGGTATAGGGTTCAAGCAGCAGACTCATGGGGCACCTCTCGTATCAGTGGGCAGGCTCCAGGGTTCTGTTTGAATAGTCGACGAGTGACAGGAAAAAGGGTGCAGCACCCGCCCCCGCGGGCAAAAAATTCGACAAGACGTCACAAGGATAATCAAGCAGTGCTTAGAGCCTAGTCGACATCGGGGGATGAGGGAGGGTTCCGAGGGATTCGGTGAGGGGAAATTGCTTTCGCGGGCAAGCCTCGCTCCTACAAGTTATGCACAGTCTGTAGGAGCGAGGCTTGCCCGCGAAGGGCTTAACGCGGTTCGATGTGGGCAATCATCAACTGCACGGTCTCGTTCCCCCGGAACTCGTTGAGGTCGAGTTTGTAGGCCAATTCAACCCACTTGATGGTCGGATTCGGCCAGATATCACGGTCGATACCGAAGGCAATGCCGTCCAGCTTCACCGAACCGCATTCACTTCTCAGCACTACTTTGAGGTGCCGCTCACCCACAACACGCTGCTCGACCAACTGGAACACACCATGAAACAGCGGCTCCGGGAAGTGTTGCCCCCAAGGCCCGGCATGGCGCAGGGCGCGGGCCAGTTCCAGGTGGAACTCTTCGACCGCCAATGTGCCGTCCGACAACAGGCGCCCGGTCAGGTCTTCTTCGCGCATTTGCCTACGCACTTCAGCGTCGAAGGCCTCGGCAAACAACGGAAAATTCGCTTCCGGCAACGTCAGGCCGGCCGCCATGGCGTGGCCGCCGTATTTGCTGATCAGGTTCGGATGCTGCGCCGCGACCACGCTCAAGGCATCGCGAATGTGAAAGCCCTGAACCGAACGCCCCGAGCCCTTGAGCAGGCCATCGCCAGCATCGGCAAAGGCAATGGTCGGACGGAAATAGCGCTCTTTCATACGCGACGCGAGGATTCCGATGACGCCCTGGTGCCACTCGGGATCGAACAGACACAGGCCAAACGGCATCGATTCCACCGGCAAATCCTTGAGCTGGGCCAGCGCCTCACGCTGCATGCCCTGCTCGATGGATTTGCGGTCCTGGTTCATGCCATCCAGCTGAGCGGCCATTTCACGGGCAGCGCCGGCGTCATCGGTGAGCAGGCATTCGATGCCCAGGCTCATGTCATCCAGACGCCCCGCCGCGTTCAGACGTGGGCCGAGGATGAAGCCCAGATCGGTGGAGGTAATGCGCGAATGGTCGCGCTTGGCCACTTCAAGGATCGCCTTGATACCCGGCCGCGCGCGCCCGGCGCGAATCCGCTCCAGCCCCTGATGCACCAGAATCCGGTTGTTGGCATCCAGCGGCACCACGTCGGCGACGCTGCCCAGCGCCACCAGGTCCAGCAGTTCGCCAATGTTCGGCTGCGGCTTGCTCTCGTACCAACCCAGGCTGCGCAAGCGCGCACGCAGCGCCATCAGCACATAGAAGATCACCCCGACACCGGCCAGGGCTTTGCTCGGGAACTCGCAACCCGGCTGGTTCGGATTGACGATGGCATCGGCCAACGGCAGTTCATCGCCGGGCAAGTGGTGATCGGTGACCAGCACCTTGAGCCCGGCCTTTTTCGCCGCAGCCACGCCTTCGACGCTGGAGATGCCGTTGTCCACGGTGATCAGCAGTTGCGGCTCGCGGGTCAGCGCCACTTCGACGATCTCCGGCGTCAGGCCATAGCCGTACTCGAACCGGTTCGGCACCAGATAATCGACATGCGCCGCGCCCAATAGGCGCAACCCCAGCATGCCCACGGTACTGGCCGTCGCACCATCGGCGTCGAAGTCGCCGACGATCAGAATCCGCTGACGTTGCTCCAGAGCCGTCACCAGCAAATCCACCGCCGCATCGATACCTTTGAGTTGCTGGTAGGGAATCAGCCGCGCCAGGCTCTTGTCCAGTTCAGCCTCGGACTGCACGCCCCGCGCTGCGTAAAGGCGAGTCAGCAGCGGTGGAATATCACCGAGGAATGGCAGGGTGTCGGGCAACAGGCGAGGTTCGATGCGCATGGGGTGACAGGTGCTTCTCTTGAATACGTAGGATAAAACCGGGTAACGCGGTTCAGCGGCGAATAATCAGCCGCGTTCACCGCTCAGCCATTGCAACTGGACTTCGTGCTGGCCACGGTCGTCGGTGACGAAAATCGTTCCTTCGCTGATCATCACATCCCACTTGATAACGCGCGGCATGTCCTTGGCCAAGGTTTCCAGGATTTCCTGGGGCACAGCGGCGATGTGAACGTTTTTCAGGTTTTTGATCGCCGGGATCACTTTGGTTTCCCAGACACGCAGGCTGCCGTAAGCCAGCAGGCTGGTGCGCTCGGTGCGGCGCGAGCACCAGGTCAGGCGATCGGCGTCTGGCTGGCCGACTTCGATCCAGTGCAGGACACGATCATCCAGGCTCTTTTCCCACAGTGCCGGCTCATCCACGTCTGACAGACCGCGACCGAAGGACAACTGCTCGTTGTACCAGAAGGCGTAGGCCAGCAGCCGCACGGTCATGCGCTCTTCGGTTTCCGAAGGATGACGGGCGATGGTCTGCTTCACGCTCTCGTAGACGCTGCGGTCGAGGTCGGTGAGGTTCAGTTCAAACTTGTAGGTCGTGGACGGCTGGGCCATGAGCGGGCTTCTTGATACGAGGAAAGGCGGCAAGTCTAACCGATGCAACAGGCAATCAACGAATTGAAGGCGATCAACCTTGGGCGACTGACGGTCTGCTATGTTAAAACTCTGCACTCGCTCAGCCTTTGTCCTACAGGATTCAGCATGCCGTTCTCCAACAAACCGCTCTCCGGTCTGAAAGTCATCGAATTGGGTACGTTGATTGCCGGGCCGTTTGCCTCGCGTATTTGCGGCGAGTTCGGCGCCGAAGTGATCAAGATCGAGTCCCCGGACGGCGGCGATCCGTTGCGCAAATGGCGCAAGTTGTATGAAGGCACTTCGCTGTGGTGGTTCGTTCAGGCGCGTAACAAGAAGTCTTTGACCCTGAATCTGAAACACCCGGACGGCCTGGAAATTCTGAAACAGCTGCTCAGCGAAGCGGACATCCTGATCGAGAATTTTCGCCCCGGCGTGCTGGAAAAGCTCGGCTTGGGCTGGGAAGTCTTGCATGCACTGAACCCGAAACTGGTGATGGTGCGGCTCTCAGGCTTTGGCCAGACCGGGCCAATGAAAGATCAGCCGGGCTTCGGTGCGGTCGGTGAATCGATGGGCGGCCTGCGCTACATCACCGGGTTCGAGGACCGGCCGCCAGTGCGCACCGGAATTTCCATCGGCGACTCGATTGCCGCGCTCTGGGGCGTGATCGGCGCACTGATGGCTTTGCGTCATCGCGAGGTCAACGGCGGCTTGGGCCAAGTGGTAGACGTGGCACTGTACGAAGCAATCTTCGCCATGATGGAAAGCATGGTCCCGGAATTCGACGTGTTCGGCTTCATCCGCGAACGCACCGGCAACATCATGCCGGGCATCACGCCCTCCTCCATTCACACCAGCGCCGACGGCAAACATGTACAGATCGGCGCCAATGGCGATGCGATCTTCAAGCGTTTCATGCTGATCATCGGTCGCGAAGACCTGGCCAACGACCCTGTGCTGGCCAGCAACGACGGACGCGATAGCCGTCGCGACGAGATTTACGGGGTGATCGATCGATGGGTCAACTCACTGCCGCTGGATGCGGTGATCGAGCAACTGAACCAGGCCGACGTTCCCGCCAGCCGAATCTTCAGTGCCGAAGACATGTTCAGTGATCCGCAGTACCTGGCCCGGGAAATGTTCTTGCAAGCCAAGCTGCCCGATGGCAAGGACTTCAAGATGCCCGGCATTGTGCCAAAACTCTCTGAGACGCCCGGCAGCTCCGAATGGGTCGGGCCGCAGTTGGGTGAACACAATGAGCAAGTACTCCACGACCTTGGCTATGACCCGGCACAGATCGCACGGTTGCGTGAAGACGGGGCCATCTAAGCTGAAGCGCCTGCTTTCATCAGTCATCGATTACGCCGGCATAGGTCGCGCGCTGACGGCGCTCGTGCTGTTGGCGGGGCTGATGTCCCCGGCCCAAGCGCAACCTAAAGAACATTTGCTCTGGCTGCTGCGCGATCTGCCGCCCGTGACGATCTTCGAAGGCCCGAAAAAAGGCCAGGGGGTTATCGATCAACTGATGCCGCTGTTGATCGCCGGCATGCCGCAATACGAACACACCCTGATGCGGGTCAATCGCGCCCGTGGCATGCAAATGCTCCATGAAAAATCCTTTACCTGCGACCCTTCGCTGATCTGGAGCGAGGAGCGCGAACAATGGATAGCCTTTTCCATTCCGGCTTTCCGGGCGGTCAGCAATGGGCTGGTGATTCGACGTGAAGATCGATCGGTGCTGGAGCCCTTTCTCATTGGCGATGAAGTCGATTTGAAAGCACTGTTGGCCAGCCGTCGAGAGAAAGTCGGTGTAGTCGCCGAGCGCCGTTACGGTCAGTTCCTCGACACGCTGCTGCAACAGGCACCGCCCGGTGTGCTGGCGCCTCACTACGGCAACAACGCCCTCGGCAGTCTGTTGCAGATGCAGCGCCTGGGTCGTTTGCAGGTGGTCTTGGGTTACTGGCCGGAAATCCGCTACCAGGCTCGTCAGGAACATATTGCCGACGATCAGTTAGAGTTTTATCCGGTCAAAGGCACGGGCAAATACCTGTCAGGGTACATCGGTTGCTCGAATACGCCCCAGGGGCGACAGGCAATCAGTGAAATCAATAAGCTATTGCGCGCCCTGCCCCGCGAGCGCCTGGACCCTCTGTACGCCGACTGGCTCGATCCGCAAAGACGCAAGGACTACCTGGAAGAAACCAGGGCCTTTTTCGAGCATCAGGCCGCGCAGTGACAAATCGCAGGCAAAAAGAAACCCCGAGAAGTGGGGAGACGACTCGGGGTTAAACGTGGCCTACATAAAGACCAGTGGCAACAAGCTACAAGCACCGGAGCACAATGCTTGATCCTGCTGTTACATGGTCTGACTGACCTTGGCGCAGGAAGGTTCCCACAAAAAACAATTCAATTTCGGCTTGCCAGGATCTTGTCCTGAGCAGCATTGCGCAACGCCGCGATGACACAGGGCTCCAGACGTCCTTCAGCGATCAGCACGTCGCGGTGCAGCCCGTCGACGACATCCGTCAGTAGTCGTTTATCGGTTAACTGGGCCTGATTGAACGCCCGTTCGACCACGATAGCGCCGCTCGTACTCTTCAATGTCACCAGGCATTCGCCATGGGCACCCGATGGGGTCAACTTGACCAGATACGGGCTTAGAGCCTCACCGAGCAATAGACTGATACTTTCCATCTCGATCACCACTCAATAGTCCGAAAACAAAGTGCCTGGGGCGTGTCCACAGTAAATGACCACAGGCCCGAGAAGAAAGTTCTGGATTCCAACGGCAGGCGCACCGGCGCCTCTGGTAGTTAGAGCATGCACGGTAAAGATGACAGTAAAAAAACAGCTGATCCGTGCTAAATGCCAGTCAGTGAAGAAGGATGTCAAGTGCAAAACCTGTGGCGAGGGGGCTTGCCCCCGTTGGACTGCGAAGCAGTCCTAAAACCTGCAACCTCATTCTGCCAAGCACACCGCACGCACCGGATTTGCGACTGCTTCGCAGCCGAACGGGGGCAAGCCCCCTCGCCACAAGTCTTGGCCTTCACTTAACTGACTGGCATTACCCTTCATGCCTGCCTCGTACGCTTGCCGATATCGCTCCATCCGCCCAGCAGTCCTCGCAATTGACCGTCCGCACTGTAGAACGGCACCGTCCACTGGTAGATGTCCCTGACGCCATCCTTGAACGTCAACTGACGTTCGCTGAAGCGGGTCTTGTGAGTACCGAGCTGGGCCATGAACTCGGCGTGCAGTTGCTCGGCGGTCTCTTTGGGCAAGACGTCGAGTTCGATCAATTGTCGCCCCTGAACCTGGTCGAAACGGGTCGACAAGCGCTCCTCATAACTTTTGTTGCACATGATCAAACGCCCTTCCAGATCACGCACGAACATCGGATCGGGCATGGCGTCTATCAACGCGTGCTGGAATGCGAGCTGGTCATTGAGGTCTTTCTCGGCGTCCCGACGTTGCTTGATCAGTGCAGCGAGCCGGCGGTTCCAAAGCAATGAGAGCAAGCCGAACAGACTAACGATGAATAGGCTCCAGCAACCCCACTGGGTTATCCGCTGCCAGGCCGAAGGGGCGTGTACCGGCGCGATTCCGTTCAGCCATTTCAACCGCATGGCGCGTAATTCGGCGGGTGGAAATGCCTCCAGCGCCTTGTTGAGGATGCTCAATAACTGCGGCTGTCCTTTGCGGACTGTCAAATGATCAGCCTCCCATTTGCCCTCCACCGCATGCCCGACCTTGAGCCGGCCCGAGGGGTAGAGCTGCGCTCCGATTTCGTTTTCAATGGTGGCGTAGGCCTCGCCACTTTCCACCAGTGCCCGGGCTTCGCCGTAGGTTTTGACCGAGCGCAGTTCGATCGCCGGGTAGTCACGACGAATCACACCCTCCAGGGCGTGCCGGGCCGGCAGTACCAGAACTCTTTTCGAAAGCTGTTCCAGCGACTGTAACGCTGGGGTGCCGGCCAGCCCCACGAGTACCCAGCCCGCCCCGCCGAACGCATGGCTGAAATCCAGAAACACCTTGCGCTCGTCATTCATTGCCAGCGTCGTGCTCATGTCCGCCGCGCCACTTTCCAGCCGCTCCAGCAGTTGGTCGGTGGAAAACGACTCTTCATGAACGAACCGCAGCCCTGTCATGGCGCTGATGCGGTTGAGCACATCGTTGTTCAAACCGCTCCAGTGACCGTGCTCATCCTTGAACAGATACAGCGGGTACTGCGCCGACGCGACGATAACCATCGGGTGTTCAGCAATCCATTGCCGCTCCTGAGCGTCCAACTCAATGCGTGCGACGGCAGCTGACTCCCGCGATTCATGTGTCGCCAATTGCACGGCCTTTACCCATTGCCCAAAGCCCAGGGCGCCCAATAAAAACATCCAGCACACGGCTGGTTTAAACCCTCTGAAAAACAGCATTGCCACTTCCTTGGTGATCGTCTCGCCCGTCCTTCATGGGCGGCTCTTCTTTTACGAAACCCGACAAGTGTGGCATGCAGAAATGAGAAAGCCCGTCAGGAGACGGGCTTCAAAATGTGACAGCTTTTACCGGTTACAGCGGCTTGCCGCGGTTGCCATGCTGACTGACAAAGGCCTGCACGGCTTTCAGGTCGTTCGGTAATACGGTGCAACGCTCATCTCGTTCAAACAAATCAGAAAGATGTGCAGGTAGTTCGAGCGCTTTTCCTACGCCGGCTTTTTCCACTGCGTCCGGGAATTTGACCGGATGGGCCGTGCCGAGGATCACCATCGGGATATCCAGGCTGCGACGGCATTCGCGCGCGGCCTTCACGCCGATGGCAGTGTGCGGGTCCAGCAGCTCGCCGGTTTGCTCAAAGACTTCGGCAATGGTTTCGCACGTTTGGGCGTCGTCCACGGCCAGCGAATCGAACAGTTTGCGTGCCTCGGTCCAGCGTTCCTCTTCGACGCTGAAACCGCCGCCCTGCTTGAAGGTGTCCATCAAACCGGCAATCGCCGCGCCGTTGCGACCGTGCAGGTCGAACAGCAGGCGTTCGAAGTTCGACGACACCATGATGTCCATGGACGGCGACAACGTGGCGTGCAGGGTTTCCTTGACGTACTGATTGCCGCTCATGAAGCGGTGCAGGATGTCGTTGCGGTTGGTGGCGACGATCAACTGGTTGATCGGCAGGCCCATGTTGCGCGCCAGGTAACCGGCGAAGATATCGCCGAAGTTGCCGGTCGGCACCGAGAACGATACCGAACGCGCCGGGCCACCCAATTGCAGGGCTGCGTGGAAGTAGTAAACGATCTGGGCCATGATCCGTGCCCAGTTGATCGAGTTCACCGCCACCAGGCGCGTGCCCTTGAGGAAGCTCTGGTCGGCGAAGCTGGCCTTGACCATTTCCTGGCAATCATCGAAGTTGCCTTCGATGGCGATGTTATGGATGTTCTCGCCGAAGATGGTGGTCATCTGGCGACGCTGCACTTCAGACACACGGTTGTGCGGGTGCAGGATGAAGATGTCGACGTTTTCGCAGTGCTTGCAACCTTCGATCGCCGCCGAACCGGTGTCGCCGGAGGTAGCGCCAACAATCACCACGCGCTCGCCGCGCTTTTCCAGCACGTAGTCGAGCAGACGACCCAGCAATTGCAGGGCGAAGTCTTTGAACGCCAGGGTCGGGCCGTGGAACAGTTCCAGCACCCATTCATTGCCATTCAGCTGACGCAGTGGCGCAACGGCGTTGTGGGAAAACACGCCATACGTTTCTTCAAGAATTTTTTTGAAATCGGCATCGGGGATGCTGCCGGTCACGAACGGGCGCATCACCCGGAAGGCCAGCTCGTGATACGGCAGGCCGGCCCAGGAAGCGATCTCTTCCTGGGTGAAACGTGGCAGGTTTTCCGGGACATACAGACCGCCGTCGGTGGCGAGACCGGCCAGCAGGACATCTTCGAAATTCAGGGCCGGTGCCTGGCCGCGGGTACTGATATAACGCATGACTGGCTCCAATAGACAGTGTTCGCAATGCCGGGCCCGCGTGCGAGCCCGGTGAACGATAACGGCTTAGTTCAGGTGCTCGACGCGGATCCGTACGACCGGGCCGACCACGCCTTCCAAGGCTTCCAGGGCGGTGATCGCGTCGTTCATGTGCTGTTCCAGCACACGGTGCGTCAGCAGGATCATTGGCACCAGACCGTCATGCTCTTCGACTTCTTTCTGCATGATCGATTCGATGTTGATGCCGCGCTCCGACAGGATGCTCGCCACCTGAGCCAACACGCCCGGATGGTCCTTGGCCTGAATGCGCAGGTAGTACGAGCTTTCGCAGGCTTCGATCGGCAGGATCGGATGGGCCGACAGCGAATCCGGCTGGAAAGCCAGGTGCGGCACGCGGTTTTCCGGGTCGGAGGTCATGGCGCGAACCACGTCCACCAGATCGGCGATCACCGACGAAGCGGTCGGCTCCATGCCGGCGCCGGCGCCGTAGAACAGGGTCGAACCGGCGGCGTCACCGTTGACCATCACCGCGTTCATCACGCCGTTGACGTTGGCGATCAAGCGATCGGCCGGGATCAGCGTCGGGTGCACACGCAGCTCGATACCGGCCGCGGTGCTGCGCGCCACGCCCAGGTGCTTGATGCGATAGCCCAGCGCTTCGGCGTAGTTCACGTCAGCGGTGGTCAGCTTGGTGATGCCTTCGGTGTAGGCCTTGTCGAATTGCAGCGGAATGCCGAACGCGATGGACGCCAGGATCGTCAGCTTGTGGGCTGCGTCGATGCCTTCGACGTCGAAGGTCGGATCGGCTTCGGCGTAACCCAGGGCTTGCGCCTCGGCGAGTACGTCTTCGAAGGTGCGACCCTTCTCACGCATTTCGGTGAGGATGAAGTTGCCGGTGCCGTTGATGATGCCCGCAACCCAGTTGATGCGGTTGGCAGACAAACCTTCACGGATCGCTTTGATCACCGGGATGCCGCCGGCCACGGCCGCTTCGAACGCCACAATGACGCCCTTCTCGCGAGCCTTGGCGAAAATTTCATTACCGTGAACGGCGATAAGCGCCTTGTTCGCGGTGACCACATGCTTGCCATTCTCGATGGCCTTGAGTACCAGCTCGCGGGCAACGGTGTAGCCGCCCATCAGCTCTATAACGATGTCGATCTCAGGGTTCGTGGCCACTTCGAACACATCGTTGGTAATCGCAATACCGGTCGTCTGGAACTGAGGCTTTGGCGTGCGCATGGCAATTTGTGCCACTTCGATTCCACGCCCGGCACGACGAGCAATTTCCTCGGCGTTGCGCTGAAGTACGTTGAAGGTACCGCCACCGACGGTCCCTAACCCACAGATGCCTACTTTGACCGGTTTCACTGTGAACTCCCCATAAAACGGCCGACTCAAGGCCGGCCGTGAAAACAACCGCATACTCGCGGCTCTCTATTAATGGCCCGACAATGTTGCCGCCAGACCATGATCGTCAAGGCTGACCGTGACGATGCGAAACTATTTCGCGCCCAGTGCCAGTTTGGCGACTTGTGGCGCAGGCTGGTAGCCCGGAATGACCTGTCCGTCGGCCAAAACGATGGCCGGTGTACCGTTCACGCCAATCGACTGACCGAGGGCGAACTGTTTGGAAACCGGGTTCTCGCACTTGGCGGCCTTGATTTCCTTGCCATCGACCATTTTGTCCATGGCGGCTTTCTTGTCCTTGGAGCACCACACGGCCTGCAGTTGTTCGTCACCCGGCGAGCCCAGGCCCTGGCGCGGGAACGCAACATAACGCACTTCGATACCCAGCTTGTTCAGCTCCGGCACTTCGGCGTGCAGCTTGTGGCAATACGGGCAGGTGGTGTCGGTGAAGACAGTGATGTGCGACTTGGTTTCGCCGATGGCCGGGTAGACCACGGTTTCAGCCACTGGAATGCTGTTGATCAGTTTTGAAATGCCCAGACGCTCGGTTTTCTCGGTCAGGTTGACCGGTTTGCCGTCCTTGAGCTGGAACATGTAGCCCTGAACAACGTATTGGCCGTCGGCGCTGGCATAGAGCACGCGACTGCCCTTGAGTTTGACTTCGTACAGACCTGGCAGCGGGCTGGCGGTGATGGTTTCGACCGGCACGTCGAGATTGAGGTTTTCCAGGCTTTTACGAATGGCTTTGTCGGCCGCGTCATCGGCGACGGCAAAGGTGCTGACCAACGCAATGGCTGCGGCGGCGAAAATCTGGGTCAGACGCATGAGAACTCCTGAAGGCGGACAAATGGGACGATCAGAACACCCGTGCCGAAACACCGGGTCATAACCGCCCATCGTACAAACCGGCAAAGCCTACCACATAAGGCCCCCGTGGCGAGGGGGCTTGCCCCCGTTGGGTTGCGCAGCAGCCCCAAAATCTGTCACCCGATTTCATCAGATCGACCGCGAAACCCGGTTTACGACTGCTGCGCAGCCGAACGGGGGCAAGCCCCTTCACCACAGGTCAGCATTTCCATTCCAGGAGCTGCGCTAGCCGCGCGGGTGATGTTTGGCGTGCAGGTCCTGCAACCGTGCGCGGGCGACGTGAGTATAGATCTGGGTGGTCGAGAGATCGCTGTGGCCGAGCAGCATTTGCACCACCCGCAAGTCAGCACCGTGGTTGAGCAAGTGCGTGGCGAAGGCATGACGCAGGGTGTGTGGCGACAGCGACTTGCCAATACCCGCGACCTTGGCCTGGTGCTTGATGCGATGCCAGAAGGTCTGGCGGGTCATCTGCTCGCCACGCAGACTGGGGAACAGCACATCGCTGGGACGCCCGCCCAGCAGCTCGCCACGGGCATCGCGCATGTAGCGCTCGATCCAGACAATCGCCTCCTCGCCCATCGGCACCAGCCGCTCCTTGCTGCCCTTGCCCATCACCCGCAGCACGCCTTGGCGCAGGTTGACCTGCTCCAGCGTCAGGCTGATCAGTTCCGTGACCCGCAAACCACAGGCATAAAGCACCTCAAGCATGGCGCGGTCACGCTGACCGATGGCTTCGCTCAGATCTGGCGCGGCCAGTAGCGCTTCCACATCGGCTTCCGACAAGGATTTAGGCAATGGCCTACCCAGTTGCGGCATATCGACGCGCAAGGTCGGATCGACCGCGATCAGCTTTTCCCGCAGCAAATAGCGATAGAAACCACGCACACCGGAAAGAAATCGCGCCGTAGAACGGGGTTTGTAGTTTTGCTCCAGGCGCCAGGCCAAGTGATCGAGGATCAACTCGCGACCGGCGTTGATCAGCTCCAGGCCCTTTTCCTGCAACCAGCCGTTGAACAAGGCCAGGTCACTGCGATAGGCATCGCGGGTGTTATCGGAAAGGCCTTTTTCCAGCCACAAGGCGTCGAGGAACTGGTCTATCAGGGGATGATCGATGGCAGGCATGGAGTCTCAGACAGGCAGGCGTAAGGCCGCGAAAAATGAAGAGTCTTTCATAGCACGTTGGCAGTGAACATAAAATTCAGGCACAAAAAAAGCATCCCCTGCGGGATGCTTCTTTTTTGCGTGAGGCGCTCAGCTTATTGTTGAGCCGGTTCGTTTTGCCCCAGGATCAACTTGCCTTCCTTGTCGACCGGAATCTGGTTGCCCGGATCGCGATCCATCCGCACTTTGCCTTCCTTGCCATCCAGTGAATAACGAACGTCGTAGCCTACAACCTTGTCACTGATGTCATTGACCGTGTTGCAGCGAGTTTGAGTGGTGGTGTAGGTATCACGCTCCTGCATGCCTTCCTGCACCTTGTTACCCGCATAACCACCGCCGACCGCACCGGCCACTGTGGCGATTTTCTTGCCTGTACCGCCGCCAATCTGGTTGCCCAACAGGCCACCCGCCAGCGCGCCGACCACCGTACCGGCGATCTGGTGTTGATCTTTCACCGGCGCTTGCCGGGTTACTGCAACGTCCTTGCATACTTCACGTGGCGTCTTGATTTGTGTCTTGACCGGTTCAACGGCCAGCACTTGCGCATACTCAGGGCCGCTTTTTTTGACCAGGCTGTAGGTGGCAACTGCACCCCCGGCCGTCACTCCAACAGCACCCAATACTGCACCAACCAGCATCGACTTGTTCACATGAACCTCCTGACCATCACATGCGGGACATGCCCGCGCTTCTCCTAGCCTTGGAGCATAAAAAAAGGCGCGAGTTCAATACTCGCGCCTTCTCGGCCTACAGCTGGAAAAGCGATAACCGTTATGGACGGTCGTCGACTTCCGTCTCGGCCACCGCAGCAGGAATCAGGTCTTCGCTGCTCAGGTTCAGCCAGATCAGCACCACGTTCGCGATGTAGATCGACGAGTAAGTACCCGCCAGAACACCGATGAACAGGGCAATGGAGAAGCCAAACAGGTTGTCGCCACCGAAGAACAACAGGGCCGCGATCGCCAGCAAAGTGGAGATCGACGTCGCCATGGTCCGCAGCAGGGTTTGCGTGGTCGAGATGTTGATGTTCTCGATCAGGCTGGCCTTGCGCAGTACCCGGAAGTTCTCACGAACCCGGTCGAATACCACGATGGTGTCGTTGAGCGAGTAACCGATGATCGCCAGCACCGCCGCCAGTACCGTCAGGTCGAAGGTGATCTGGAAGAACGACAGGATACCGATGGTCACGATCACGTCGTGGATCAAGGATACGATCGCACCGACCGCAAACTTCCACTGAAAGCGGAAAGCCAGGTAGATCAGAATGCCGCCCAGCGCCATCAGCATGCCGAGGCCGCCCTGATCGCGCAGCTCTTCACCGACCTGAGGGCCGACGAATTCGACACGCTTGACCGTCGCCGGGTTGTCGCCGCCGACTTTCAGCAGCGCTTCTGCCACTTGATGACCCAGCTGCGGGTCTTCACCCGGCATGCGCACCAGCAAATCGGTAGTCGCACCGAAGCTCTGTACGATTGCCTCGTGATAACCCGACGTAACCAGCTGTTCACGCACCTTGGTGACGTCGGCTGGACGCTCGTAGGTCAGCTCGATGAGCGTACCGCCGGTGAAGTCCAGGCCCCAGTTCATGCCCTTGGTGGCGACACTGAACAGAGCCAGAACCGTAAGGAACAATGTGACGCCGAACGCAACGTTGCGAACGCCCATGAAGTTGATTGTACGTAACATGGCAGCCCCTTAAATCCACAACTTCTTGAAGTCACGACCGCCGAAGATCAGGTTGACCATCGCGCGGGTCACCATGATGGCCGTGAACATCGAGGTAAAGATCCCGAGGGACATAGTCACTGCGAAGCCTTTGACCGGGCCGGTGCCCATGGCAAAGAGAATCCCGCCGACCAACAAGGTTGTCAGGTTGGCGTCGAGAATCGCGGTGAATGCCCGGCCGAAGCCTTCGTTGATTGCCCGCTGCACGCTCATGCCGGCCGCGATCTCTTCACGTATCCGCGAGAAGATCAGTACGTTGGCGTCGACCGCCATACCCATGGTCAACACGATACCGGCGATACCCGGCAGGGTCAGCGTTGCACCCAGCAGCGACATCAAGGCCAGCAGCATCACCATGTTCACCGTCAGCGCGACGGTGGCGATGAGGCCGAAGAAGCGGTAGATGGCCATGATGAACAGCGAGACAAACAGCATGCCCCACAGCGATGCATCGATACCTTTGGTGATGTTGTCGGCACCCAGGCTTGGGCCGATGGTACGTTCTTCAGCGAAGTACATCGGGGCCGCCAGACCACCGGCACGCAGCAGCAGCGCCAGTTCGGACGACTCGCCCTGGCCGTTCAGGCCAGTGATGCGGAACTGGGCACCCAGTGGCGACTGGATGGTCGCCAGGCTGATGATCTTCTTCTCTTCTTTAAACGTCTGAACCGGCACGTCTTTCTCGACGCCGTTGACCACTTGCTTGACGTAAGTGGTGACAGGACGTTGTTCGATGAAGATCACCGCCATGCTGCGACCGACGTTGTTGCGAGTCGCACGACTCATCAGCTCGCCACCATGGCCATCCAGACGGATGTTCACTTCTGGCGTGCCTTGCTCGCCGAAGCCAGCCTTGGCGTCAGTCACCTGGTCACCGGTGATGATCAAGCCGCGCTCGATCAGCGCCGCAGGACGATTGCCTTCACGGAACTCGAACGATTCGGAAGTGGCTTTCGAAGCGCCTGGCTCAGCCGCCAGACGGAACTCAAGGTTGGCCGTCTTGCCGAGGATACGTTTGGCTTCTGCAGTGTCTTGCACGCCCGGCAGCTCAACCACGATGCGGTTGGCGCCCTGGCGCTGAACGATAGGTTCGGCAACACCCAGCTCGTTGACGCGGTTACGTACCGTGGTCAAGTTCTGCTTGATGGAGTATTCGCGGATTTCCGCCAGCTTGGCCGGGGTCATCGCCAGACGCAGTACCGGTTGGCCATTGAGGTCGGCCGGAACAATGTCGAAATCGTTGAAGTTCTTGCGGATCAGCACACGGGCCTGTTCGCGGGCCGCTTCATCAGTGAAGCCCAGCTGAATGGCACCGCCCACTTGCGGCAGGCTGCGATAGCGCAGTTTCTCTTTGCGCAACAGGCTCTTGACGTCGCCTTCGTAGACTTTCAGGCGTGCGTCGAGGGCTTTGTCCATGTCCACTTCCAGCAGGAAGTGCACACCACCGGACAAGTCCAGACCCAGCTTCATCGGGTGCGCGCCAAGGCTGCGCAGCCATTGCGGGGTGGTTTGTGCCAGGTTCAGTGCAACGACGTAGTCATCACCCAATGCCTTGCGCACGACGTCTTTGGCTGGCAGCTGATCTTCAGCCTTGGTCAGACGGATCAGACCGCCCTTGCCGCCCGCAGCCAAAGTGGCCGCCTTGACGTTGATCCCGGATTCCTTGAGCGCGGTGCTCACACGATCCAGATCAGCCTGAGTAACCTGCAGTGCAGTGCTTGCACCGCTGACCTGAATGGCCGGGTCATCAGGGTATAGATTGGGAGCGGAATAAATCAGACCGATCGCCAGCACCGCCAGGATCAGAATGTATTTCCACAGAGGGTATTTGTTCAGCATCACGCCGCCCGCTTATGACGCGGGGCGCCTTGCGCGCCCCGTCGATTGAGTAGAAGTTGAAACTTAGATCGCTTTGAGCGTGCCTTTTGGCAGCGTGGCGGCGATGGCGCCTTTCTGGAATTTCATTTCGACGGTGTCGGAGACTTCCAGAACAACGAAGTCATCGGACACTTTGGTGATCTTGCCGGCGATACCACCGGTGGTCACAACTTCGTCACCTTTTTGCAGGCTGCCCAGCAGGGTTTTCTGCTCTTTGGCGCGCTTGGCCTGTGGACGCCAGATCATCAGGTAGAAGATGACCAGGAAACCGACCAGGAAAATCCACTCAAAGCCGCCGCCCATTGGGCCAGCAGCAGGTGCAGCGGCGTCAGCCATGGCGTTAGAGATAAAAAAGCTCATTTAGCACTCCAGTTGCAAATGTTGAATCTTGGGGTCAGAAAACTCAGTCCAAAGGCGGAACAGGTAACCCGCGTTTGGCGTAGAAGGCATCGACAAAGGCGGCCAATGTACCCTGTTGAATAGCCTCGCGCAAACCAGCCATAAGCACCTGGTAATGGCGCAAATTGTGGATGGTATTCAACATGCTACCCAGCATTTCGCCGCACTTGTCCAGATGATGCAGATAAGCACGGGAGAAGTTCTGGCAGGTGTAGCAATCGCAGGTCGGATCCAGCGGCGAATCATCATGGCGATGGAACGCGTTACGGATCTTCAGCACGCCTGTATCAATGAACAGATGCCCATTGCGGGCATTACGGGTTGGCATCACGCAATCGAACATGTCCACACCGCGGCGCACACCCTCAACCAGATCTTCCGGTTTGCCAACGCCCATAAGGTAACGAGGTTTGTCAGCCGGCATCTGGCCTGGCAGGTAATCCAGCACCTTGATCATCTCGTGCTTGGGCTCGCCCACCGACAGACCGCCGATGGCCAGGCCATCGAAGCCGATCTTGTCGAGGCCTTCCAGGGAGCGCATGCGCAGATCCTGGTGCATGCCACCCTGCACGATGCCGAACAGCGCCGCCGTGTTATCGCCATGGGCGTTTTTCGAACGCTGGGCCCAGCGCAGCGACAGTTCCATCGATACGCGAGCGACGTCTTCGTCAGCCGGGTACGGGGTGCACTCGTCGAAAATCATCACGATGTCCGAGCCCAGATCGCGCTGGACCTGCATCGACTCTTCCGGCCCCATGAACACTTTGGCGCCGTCGACAGGAGAAGCGAAGGTCACGCCCTCCTCCTTGATCTTGCGCATGGCGCCCAGGCTGAACACCTGAAAACCGCCGGAATCTGTAAGAATCGGGCCTTTCCACTGCATGAAATCGTGCAGGTCGCCGTGCTTCTTGATCACTTCGGTGCCAGGACGCAGCCACAAGTGGAAGGTGTTACCCAGAATGATTTCCGCGCCCGTAGCGGTGATATCCCGCGGCAACATGCCCTTGACCGTGCCATACGTGCCCACCGGCATGAACGCCGGGGTCTCGACGGTACCGCGCGGGAAGGTCAAACGACCGCGACGAGCCTTGCCGTCGGTAGCAAGTAACTCAAACGACATACGACTTTGGCGACTCATTCTGTTTCCTCGGGGCCACGTGGTGCGGGGTTACGGGTGATAAACATCGCATCACCGTAGCTGAAAAAGCGGTATTCGTTGTCGACGGCGGCTTTATAGGCGGCCATGGTCTCGGGATAACCGGCGAATGCCGAAACCAGCATCAACAACGTGGATTCAGGCAAATGGAAGTTGGTGACCAGGGCATCGACCACATGAAACGGCCGACCCGGGTAGATAAAAATGTCAGTGTCGCCACTGAACGGCTTGAGCACGCCATCGCGCGCGGCACTTTCCAGAGAACGCACGCTGGTGGTCCCCACGGCCACCACGCGACCACCGCGAGCGCGGCAGGCTTCGACGGCATCGACCACGTCCTGACCGACTTCCAGCCACTCACTGTGCATGTGGTGGTCTTCAATCTTCTCGACCCGCACCGGTTGAAAGGTGCCGGCGCCGACGTGCAAGGTCACGAACGCGGTCTCGATGCCCTTGGCGGCAATCGCTTCCATCAGCGGCTGATCAAAATGCAGCCCCGCCGTCGGCGCCGCCACCGCGCCCAAGCGCTCGGCGTACACCGTCTGATAACGCTCGCGGTCCGAGCCTTCATCCGGGCGATCTATATAAGGAGGCAACGGCATGTGCCCGACGCGATCAAGCAGCGGCAACACCTCTTCGGCAAACCCCAGCTCGAACAACGCATCGTGACGCGCCAGCATCTCGGCTTCGCCACCGCCGTCGATCAGGATCTTCGAACCCGGTTTCGGCGACTTGCTGGAACGCACATGGGCCAGCACGCGATGACTGTCGAGCACCCGCTCCACCAGGATTTCCAGCTTGCCGCCGGAAGCCTTCTGGCCAAACAGCCGCGCCGGAATCACCCGGGTATTGTTGAACACCATCAAATCGCCCGGGCGCAAATGCTCAAGCAAATCAGTGAATTGACGGTGTGCCAGGGCGCCGCTGACCCCGTCCAGGGTCAACAGGCGACTACCGCGACGCTCGGCCAAAGGATGGCGAGCAATCAGCGAATCAGGGAGCTCAAAGGTAAAGTCAGCAACGCGCATGATGGGGTTCGTCTAGCAGGGCCGGGAAGTCTAGCGGAAATATCAAAAATTCTCCATGTACCTGATTGACCGACGGTTATCTCATCTCTATACTTCGCCGCCATTGAGCCCTGATGGCGGAATTGGTAGACGCGGCGGATTCAAAATCCGTTTTCGCAAGAAGTGGGAGTTCGAGTCTCCCTCGGGGCACCAAAATTAAGAAAGGTCTTGCTTTGCAAGGCCTTTTTTTTCGCCTGTAGAAAAGTGATCTCGCCCCGCCGCCGCGTAGGAGCTGCCGAAGGCTGCGATCTTTTGATCTTGCTTTTCAACGCCACAACCCGAAACCGCTCGGCTAACGAATCAAGGATTCACACAATGGAATTGCCACTGGAAACCGTTGCCCTTTTCGCCTTCAAGCTGGCTTACGAGATGGAAGGTGAAAGTCCGATTTTGCGGGATGATCCGATCATGAGTGATTATGAGCGGGAGGTGTTTGGGTTGCTGGTGCGTCGGGGGGATGTTGAGGGGATTCAGTTTAGGGTGATGCATTGTGTGGGTTTGGCAATGGAAGCTTTAGGCGGTGTTGATACGCCGCTAGGGCGTGAACTGCATCGGCTGTCAGCTGATTTCAGTCATGCGCAGACGCTGGAGCAGCTTAATGCACCACTCATTGCGCTTAAGGATTACTTGAAAGATATTCTATAACTGCGCCCAATCTTCGTAAGCGCTCCATAAACCCCACCTAGTCAAAAGTGGGCGGCGCGTTTAGCTGTGGGGGCGAGGCTTGCAGTTCCACGGCAACAGGGCTTCGTAATCTTCGACCGAGGATGCCTGTGGCAGGCGCTTCAGTGCATGGCGCAGCCACGCATAAGGCTCTTGGCCGTTGGCTTTGGCGGTCTCGACCAGGCTGTAAGCACTCGCCGTCGCGCCTTTGGGCGTATCGCTGAACAACCAGTTCTTCCTTCCGATGACAAAGGGCCGGATCGCACGCTCGGCGGTGTTGTTGTCGATGGGCAGGTAGCCTTGCTCGACGTACCGTTCCAGTTTGCTCCAGTTGCTTGCCAGGTAGGTAACAGCCTTGCCAAGTGCATTCTGCGTGGTCATGTATGGGAGCGTTTTCTCCACCCAGGCCTTCAGCTCACTCATCACCTGGAGACTCAAATCCTGACGTCCTTTTTTCCGACCCTCATCGCTACTCTCTTTGTAGGCGATCTCGATGCCGTATAGCTTGCTGATCAGCTTCAACGCGATATCCGCACGACCTGTCTTTCCTTTAGGTTGCACTTTTTGCGCTTCAACAAACTTACGGCGTGCATGGGCCCAGCATCCTAAACGCTCGACTCCGTCCTGCGCGTCGAGCGCGTTGTAACCGGCGTAATCATCGGTCATGAGATAGCCGCAGTAGCCATCGAGCAGACGCGTTGGAACCTCCTGCGAGCGGCTGGTGGAGTAGTCAAAAAGGATCACTGGTTTGTCTGGCGGGCCGCCGGTTTGCACCCACATCCAGGATTGACTGCTTGGCTCCCGATCAGGCTCTTTCAACACCTGCACGCGTGTTTCATCGCAGTGGATGACCTAACTGCCAAGAGGCTGTCGCGCATTAAATTCAGCAGCGGCTGAAAGTGCTCACCGCACTGGATAACCCAGCGAGCCAGGGTCTGACGTGGAATATCGATGCCATGGCGGCTTAGTACTTTTTCAAAGCGGTCAAGCGGCAAACCGTCCACGTACTTGGTGGTTAGCAGCATCGCCAGAACACTTGGGCTGGCCATGCTTTTTTCAATCAGTTGAGCCGGCTTGTCCGCTGTGACCGGTGCCGTCTCGCAGTCGCGGCAACCGTACACTTTACGAACGTGTTTGATCACGAGCACAGCATCCGGGATCACTTGGCAGTTTTGAATGTGTAGTTCATGGAGCGGTTACATATTATCTAAACTGAAGAGTTAATACTGGACATCCAAACGGACTCAAGACATTACAATATGATCCGTGATCGCTTATCCCCACAGATTTAAAGGTTACTAAAGGGCGCACGCCTTCCGTCATTGAAGGCTCAAACTCTGCTTCCCCCTCAGAAAAGCGCTTGTCTCCTACGGGGTCACTTTCCGCCATCGAACGTACAGACACACTTTCCTTTAATTGACCGACTGAATAATCTGAGCTTGAACTTTTAGCAAATAGACTTAAAAAAATTGACAACGTAAAGAATACAACCCCATTACGAATGAACGTTATCGCAACTATAGCTTGATTTGATCGGATAGTGTTTGTGACTTGAAACCCGCTTGCAGCACGCCACATCTCCCTAACTGCATCATGTCCCCCTTCAGCGAGAATTCGCAGATACCTTGCACCATATCCAAACCGTGGTTTTGGGCGTAATCCGTTAAACCCGATAACCGCACCAAATAGAAATAGCGCCATTGATAGCGATGACAGTATTAGCGCTATTGTTTTCAACGGAGAGCTTTCCAGCCCGTCAAATATAGCTTTCGCAACAACACTGCCAACAGTAACTGCAATGGACAGAGAAGCTGTCAGCTTATTAAGCTTTTCATCCAACTCTTTAGCACGAACCCACTCACTTTCAATATATGTTTTTAGTACGTTTTCTTCAAGCCGCCTAATATCGGAGAACTCTGGAGCGTGCTCCCAATCATCCAACTGCTTTTTTATTCTGGAATTCGCGATCAAATACTTTATCGCATCTGGCGAGAATCGCAAAAGTAGATTTTCAAGCGTCAAATAGAAGGACATGTGAGCTCCGCAGCTATCGCCTCGGAAATTCCCCGTCCTGGTCGATCTAGCCACCCCCATTCCCCAGTCGGGTTTATTTCAATAAACCAAAACACCCCCTCCGAAAAAGCTAAGTCAATAGCCCCATAGCGCAAACCTAAATTTTTAACTAAAAGAAAGCACTTTTTTTCGATATCTGTTGGTAGTGAAAAAGACCGAAAGACAAGCTCATCTTTTTTAATTAAACGCCAGTCGCCATCTATCCCATCACCACTCATTCTTATTTCGTCACACCACAGCTTATTTCCGATGACAGTTACTCTCAGATCGATTTTTGGCGTTATTATCGATTGGCATGTTACCGGGGCTAAATGAAGAAATTCGTCAGCACACTCTGACCACGTTGTTAATGTTGTATATCCGAAGTGCTGCTTAGAGTTTTCACGCAACAGTAATGTATCGATGCTTTTTATCGCGATATCCTCACTTATAAGCTTCGACACTTCGGCATATCTATCATTTGTAATGATCGTTAATGGGACAGAAAAGCCGAGCTTTGCCGCCTTGCGCAACTGATAGGGTTTTGATTCAGCTTGATATGTTGCTGCCGGATGATTGTTCCATACCGCATCGTCGAAGAGCATTAGGCCGCGCATGAAAGCCTCCCACTGGGAGTGCTTCAGCTGTTCCTCGAGGAGTAACGCTGCATTGGGACTATTTCGAAGAAAGGTTGGCTGTCGCCACCATACGGATCTTAGAGACTCATCAATAAACCACGACTGGCGGCCATGACGGCAAATCATGGCCCCCTTTATAGGATCAACAGTAATTGATAGATCATTCAGTGCGTCTCGATTAATACGTAAAAATGGAACTTTTTGATTGGTAAGATGGTGGCAAATTCGATCAGTAGGAAAATCTAACAAGGAAGATAAGATGAGGACACTCGCCGTGTTATTTGACATGGAGCTATTGGCCTTTCTGATCTTCACCCGTTTCTATGTCGTTTTTCTTTGTGCTCTGTGCATGTCTTGGATCGTACGCAACCAGGCCGGTTTCGTTACGCCACACGCCCGCTTCAAAATCGTATGTAGCATCTTCCGGCGCGTCAATCTTGCTGCATTCGGTAGTTTTGGCTTTACGTTGTAGTACATGCATCTGGATATCCTTATTCAGTTTTAACAGTAGAGAGTTACCTAACTTAGCTGACTGCCTCGTTTTGAGTCGGAGCTAGTTTTTCACAAGCGACATTTATGTTCTGATTTCATTTGGAATGCAAGCACATGTGGCCGTCGATCAACCGCATCCCGAAGAATCGCTACATTCTTTTGGATTGATGGCTGAGCATTGACGACAGCCTTCATTTCCAAAGATTTTGTCGATATTACCCGTCGGAGGCACTCGCAAACTACCCTCACGCGCGGGCTTTTTTTGCTGGATCCGTGTGTTACACCGATTGCCAGTGATACGCAGGTGTACGCTTAGCTCACACGACGTGTAACACCGATAATATTCATTAAAATCAGTTAATTAGCTGATTCCGTTACACCAATTACACCTGTCACACGATTTTTTGAATGAACGTGCGACCCCCAATGCCCCTTTCTCTTGATGCCCTCAGCGCCAGAAGTCTGGCAAAAGCTGTCAAGTGCAAGATTCCGGCAGCCTGAAAAAACACGTCGGGGACCCTGATGTTTTTTACTCATTACGGGGTCGGAAACCCGCGTGATCGTGTTAGCGGAAAAGTGCACAGCTTAGTGAACAGGTGAACCTGCTGGTCTTCACCTGTGCATTTGCCCTATCGCTTGGTCGCCCGCCGGGGACCCTGGGCATTTCGAATGGGTACGGGGCAGAGAACCCGCGCGTTCGTGTTAGCGGCTGGATTTTCGAAGTTGGTTGACAGGTTGACGGAGTTGACTCTGTTGACGAGCGTCATGCGTGCGTTATCAGCAACACAAAAGGGCATCTTTACCAACATGGTAACGATGCCCTTTTTTCTTCAAGATCCTTTCAATTTCAACGTTGAAATTTCAGTAAGCTGGGGAAACTACCGCTAACAAGATCTCGCGGGTTTCCGACCCCGTACCTGGCAAAAAACCTCAGGGGCCCCGGCAGTTTTAGGGAGGCCAACATCATGCAGCCTCGAAAGCAGAGGTCCGCTCATAGAAGAGTTAAGCCCGGTGCCCCATCGAGGATGCATGGCGGCATGAAGAGGTGGTGGGCAATTGTGAGCTTGGAGTATCCGCCAAGCGTCATAACCATTTGGAGCCATGGCCATTAAAACGCTACTATCACTACTCAGCATCCAATGGATGCTGATCTCGCGATAGGAAAGCAGCCTTCGTGGTCAGAGCTGATGGTTAGTTTGCAAGGTGTATCTCTTCTGATTGAGCCAACTCCCCTGCGGTAGGTAGTGCCCTGCCCTCTAATGTCCATCGGTGCGCTGTCCGCTACCTGCCCAACTTGTGCCCCCCGTTCGCCGGCCATGCCGGCAGTCAAGGAAAGAAAGAATCATGGGAAACATCAAAGACATTACCGACGACATGACCGACGGCGCCGAACTCGCGAAATCGCTTGCGCGGAAGGCAGCGTTGAAACCATGGAGCAGACTCTTGCTGATGGCGATCGTAGGCATACTGGTAATGGGGAGCTATCTCGTCTATCTCACACTGCTAGTAAGAGACTATGGCAAGAATACGGATGACTACCTGACCGAATACAATCTGTTGCACAAGCAAAGCCGTGATCAGCGAGCGCTGGACTACATCGACGTATGTATTGACGCTAGTAAAAACAATGACGCCAACAAGGACTACTACTGCCAAGACGCAGTGGCGTTTTACAGAGATGCCTTTGAAGGGCTACCCAACAGCAAGATTGAAGAGAACATCAAGCGCTCAGCCTACGGAACCATGAAGGTTGAGATCGCGGTCAAGCTGCGCGCTACCGCCCTCGAACGCATTGATCAGAAGTCGCCACGGATGAATGAAATACTCACTTTCATGCTCAGCAACACCGGGATGACACTAGTATGCTTAGCGGGCATCATAGCCATGCTGGGTACTGTAATCACGACCTACCGTCTGTCGCACCCAAGACAGCCTTAAGGGTTAAAGAAGGGGAGACCTTGTTTTCCCAAGATTTACGTCCTGGGTCGAATGCAGCCAGCCCCACCGAATATGTATCCCTATCTGTATCCCTAGTCATATAAACCGTCTGCAGACCACGTTTTATATGAGGCACTCGAGTCTCCCTCGGACACCAAAATTAAGAAAGGTCTTGCTTTGCAAGGCCTTTTTTTTCATCTGTAGAAAAGTGAGCTTGCCCCGCCGCCTCGTAGGAGCTGCCAGAGGCTGCGATCTTTTGATCTTGCTTTTCAACACCACAACCCGAAACCGCTCGGCTAACGAATCAAGGACTCACACAATGGAATTGCCACTGGAAACCGTTGCCCTTTTCGCCTTCAAGCTGGCTTATGAGACAGAAGGTGCAAGTCCGATTCTGCGGGATGATCCGATCATGAGTGATTATGAGAGGGAGGTGTTTGGGTTGCTGGTGCGCAGGGGTGATGTCGAGGGTATCCAGTTTAGAGTGGCGCATTACGTGGGTTTAGCGCTGGACGCTATAGGCGGCGTAGATACACCGCTGGGGCGCGAGCTACATAGATTGTCGGCTGATTTGCGCGGTGTGCAGACGTTGGAACAACTTGATGCACCGCTTATCGCGTTCAAGGAGTACTTGAAAGATATTCAGTGAGGGGAGCCCAAACCCACGCTGGACAACAATGCCCTTGTCTAGTCCTGAAATAGGTTTACACCTGTTTCACCCTAACGCCCAATCGGCGCATCAACGCGGGCCGTTTCCGCGGCATCATCCATAGACTTACGCCGAAGCCAGCTAGATCCCGAACAGTTCCCGAGGGAATCCGGTTTCATCCGGGAACCCCATCGCTTTTAAGGTGCAGCCCGGCATAGCAGGCTTGCTGTCGATCAGGTCCGCGACTTCGCTGATCCAGGTCGAGGCTGGTGCGATTCTCTGCAGCAGAAACCATATGACCGCGACCAACCCGTACAGCCGCTTGAGCGCGTACTGATCCAGCCCCAACGTCTGAAAATACGGTTCAACGGGAACCGCTAACGGGTTAGGCGAAGCCTGATTCCAGATGCGGGTATGGTGTGCACAGCGGTTGCGCAGATGGCTGGTCTGTTGCATCCATCGGCTGAGCATCTTGGCGTTGTTCAAGCCGAGGCGCGCGAGTATGAGATTCTGATACTTGCTATTGAGCAGCTCGAAAAACTCCGAGAGATCCCCTAAATCCCATGCCTCCACCGCGACCCAAACAGGAATGGACTTGCCGGCTCGGAAATGCCATTGAATGCAGTCCTCTTTGCTCCGCGCAATGTGCGACTGCTGCTTCTGGCTCCACTCTGTCCACTTGTTCCGCGTATTACCTCGGCGGTCCGTGTACGGTTGAGTCCATTTGTTCAGAATGAATTTCGCGTTGGTGTAGGCCATCGGGTCGTGATACCCGACCTCGTGAGCCATTACGGTCTTGAGGTGAACCTCCAAGCGCTCGACGGCGTCCAGCATGAGCATTCGCAATTGTTTATCGAACTTGTAAAGGTCTACGGCCGAGTCGAAAGAGGTGGCTGCCTGGAAAGTGTCCAGACGCAGAGGCTTGCCCGTGACCGGGCAGACGTCTTGCTGCAGGCCGTTCATTTTGAACTCTCGCGCCGGGTACCAGTAACCGCTGAGGCGGTAATACCCTAACTGCACGAGCTTGCGTTCTGCACGAGACGGGTCATGGATCTGCATACCCCTGCTGGCCAGCAACGCAACCAAATCAGGGTATGTACGGAACGGCTTCGGAGGGGCTGGGCTAGACAACTTCCATGTTCCAGAAACAAGAAGGCCCGAACGTAATGCCGGACTAAGCCAGCACCAGAGGATCGGGCGCAATTGGAATTAATGCTGCCGTAGCCTGATGACCCTGTCAACGTGTACGTCGCAGTAAACGCGGCAAACACCAGGGTTTATGCGGGTTTGTGACGATCTGCTGCAGGCATGGCGTGCGCTTGTGATCAGCCTAAAACAGAGCGCTACGGATTGTAGTCAGGCCACTCCGAGATAGAGGTAGGAATATTCTCTGATGCGTCGCTGCAAGGGCTTTCGAAAGTTGCAGGAATGAGGTCTCCACGATACCCTTCCCACTGTCGCTGCCAATTCAGCGACCGGGTGTGGTAACCCGAGTTATTCAAGGCGCTACAGCGCCCCCATCACGATTGCCGGCGCTTTTTTTATGCCAGCAAGCGTGAGTTATGGCAGCTGTGCGTGGGACGTCTTCGGACGTGCCGGTTTCCTTGATTCCCGGTTTACCACCCTGCGCACAGCTGTCACCCATTCGTGTGGTAACGAACGTGGCGGCTCCACATATCAAGGAGTCTGATAATGCGCAGCATAAATCCGTACAACATTTGGCTTTTCCCTCAACACAATTCCCAATCGCGTAACTCCCCACCGTTCACCCTCTCCCACCGTCTCTCCGTCATCGGAGGTGGCCAATGACTGAACAATCTGAACTCAAAACCATTGGCCTGACACCCGCCATCTACTGCGCGGATCAAGCGCTGTTTCATGTCACTCGCGGTGTTCCTCTCGGCGATGCGTTGTCCATGGCCTCCGATTTTCTGTTCCTGGCCAAGGCACTCACTGAAGATGCTGCTTATGCCAGAGACACTGATCGTCACGCTTGGGCTGCGCATTATCTGACTTCGATGAGCAAGGCGTTGGTAGATAATGCGGTAAAGGTGCTGCCTCGGGATCGGACTTGTGCGCCGGCCTCTAAAGGGGCGGGGGCGAAGGCTGAGGGTTAGTGGTTGAGGCCTGCGGGGTGTGGGTGGCTTGTGATGGTGGTAGTTGATTCAGCATTTATGTTGGTTGGGCTGACGCTATCGCGAGCAGGCTCGCTCCCACAGGGGTTGTGGTGGGCTGGCTGGCATTGTTTGGCCTGAGTGGGTTGTGATTGCGGTGCACCTTCAGCATTAATAGTGGTTGGGCTGGCGCTATCGCGAGCAAGCTTTGCTCCTACCGGGTTTGGTGGTTGGCTGGTAGCGCCGTTAGTTTCGAAATGTGAGTTCAGGGATGGATAAATAATGCTCTTCGATTCGCTGGTTATTTACGGTGCGTGGATTGGGATATGGGTTTGGGTGGTGCGTAGTCGTGGCAGCATGAATTTGTGGCTGGCGAATCTGGCGGGGTTCGTGGGCGGCCTTATTGGCGCGATGGTTGTGGAGATTCTGACTCGCTCCGCTGAAGGGGCTGGCTCTCCCGATGCTCCATTCATGTTGTTCTCGATCATGGCTGGGCTGGGCACGTTCGTCGGTATGTGGATCTGGCTTATCGCCAGGCTGGAACAGCCGGAAAACCTGTTCCTGCGTCATCTGTTTGCCGGGGGTGTCAGTTTCTTTACCGGCTCGGTTGCGCTTGGTATGACGTGGTCGTATTTGGTTTCCGGGTAAGTACATTTGGTGGGTGTTGGCTGGTCTGGCGCTTTCGCGAGCAGGCTCGCTCCCACAGGGGTTGTGCGTTGGCAGCACAGCGCACTACGTCAACGCATCTGCACCTTAGTAATACCCCCCGATCTGATGCTGTTTCCTACCCTTTCGCCTGATATACATCAGGCATCGACAGGCCCGTGGGTAAATGCCCCGCGCCACTCTCATCTAGACTCAATAAGAGGTCGCAGAAAGAACCGAACACGTCGCTTTGGTGCAGTTGAATCAAAAGCAGCGTGGCAAGCTGCCTTAATGCCCTTTAAGAGGTGCGGCAAAGACCGCGCCGGGCCCAAACAAGATGCCCGCTCAGGGCGCCCTGGCCAACGGCCTGAAAATGCCACGATACCGTGACGTGGTGTGACTGCCGCAGCCGACACTTTCGGACAACTGACAACCGCCTGGTTTGTCCGTGATCGTGAGGAATGCTGTATGCCTGATGAGATGTTGCACCTGCCTATGGTCAACAGCCTGCTGGAGCGTCACAAACGCTCCCCCGGCGCACTGTTGCCCATCCTTCATGAGATTCAGGAGGGCATCGGTTACATCCCCGATGCCGCCATCCCCGAGATTGCCCATGCCCTCAACCTGAGTCAGGCCGAGGTTCGCGGGGTGATCAGCTTCTACCATGACTTCCGCACCGCGCCCCCGGCCCGGCATATTCTGCGTCTGTGCCGGGCCGAGTCCTGCCAGAGCCGCGGCGCCGAGCAGCTCGCGGCACAATTGCGCGAACGTCTGCAACTGGACGACCACGGTAGCAGCGCCGACGGCAATATCAGTCTGCGCCCGGTGTATTGCCTCGGCGCCTGTGCCTGCTCGCCTGCTCTGGAACTGGATGGTCAGGTGCATGCGCGGCTCAGCGCCGAGCGTCTGGATGCCCTGCTTGACGCTTGCCGGGAGGACGCATGATGCCGGCTTTCTATCTGTCCAGTGATTCGCTAGCCCGTGCCGTGGGTGCCGAAGAGGTTGTGGTAGCCCTTATCACCCATGCCCGCGGACACGTTGTGCCTCTGGAGATAAACCGCACCAGCTCGCGTGGTCTCTACTGGCTGGAACCGCTGCTGGAAGTGGACAGCCCGCAAGGCCGTATCGGCTTCGGCCCGCTGACCGCTACCGATGTACCGTCAGTGCTCGAAGCCTTGAAAGGCGACCCGTATTCTCATCCACTGGCCTTGGGCCTGGTGGAAGAGTTGCCCTATCTGAAGACGCAACAACGCCTGCTGTTTGCCCGCGCCGGCATCACCCGGCCGTTGTACCTCGACGATTACCTGGATCATGGCGGTTTCGAGGGTTTGAAAAGAGCCGTCACCATCGGTGGCGAACAGACCGCAACGGAAGTATTCGATTCAGGCCTGCGTGGCCGTGGCGGCGCGGCCTTCCCGGCCGGGATCAAATGGCGCACGGTGCGCGCCACCCAGGCTGCGCAGAAATACATTGTGTGCAACGCCGACGAAGGCGACTCCGGCACTTTTGCCGATCGCATGTTGATGGAAGGTGACCCCTTCCTGCTGATCGAAGGCATGGCGATTGCCGGTCTGTGCGTTGGAGCGACTTACGGCTACATCTATGTGCGCTCGGAATACCCGGCGGCCGTGGCGACACTGCGTGCGGCGCTGGACATCGCCCGGGCCGCCGGTTACCTCGGCGCCGATGTCGGCGGCAGCGGTCTGGCCTTCGACATGGAAGTGCGAGTCGGTGCCGGCGCTTATATCTGCGGTGAGGAAACCGCGCTGCTGGACTCTCTCGAAGGCAAGCGCGGGATCGTTCGCGCCAAGCCGCCGATCCCCGCCTTGCAGGGTCTGTTCGGCTTGCCGACCCTGGTGCACAACGTGCTGACCCTAGCCTCGGTGCCGCTGATTCTGGCCAAGGGCGCGCAGTTCTATCGCGATTACGGCATGGGCCGCTCCCTGGGAACCATGCCCTTCCAACTGGCGGGCAATATTCGTCACGGCGGTCTGGTGGAGCGGGCCTTTGGCCTGACCCTGCGCGAACTGGTGGAAGACTACGGCGGTGGCACCGCGAGTGGCCGACCGCTGAAAGCTGCGCAAGTCGGCGGTCCGCTCGGCGCTTGGGTTCCGCCGTCGCAATTCGACACGCCGCTGGATTACGAAGCCTTCGCCGCCATCGGCGCCATGCTCGGTCACGGTGGTGTGGTGGTGGCTGACGACACCCTGGACATGGCCCACATGGCGCGCTTCGCCATGCAGTTCTGTGCCGAGGAATCCTGTGGAAAATGCACCCCATGCCGCATCGGCTCGACCCGGGGTGTGGAGGTGATCGACCGCCTGCTGGCTGCGCCGGACCAGAACAGTCGCGATGAGCAGGTGATCATCCTCAAGGACCTGTGCGACACCCTGCAATACGGTTCGCTGTGCGCCTTGGGCGGCATGACCTCCTATCCGGTGGTCAGCGCCCTCAAGTACTTCCCCGCCGACTTCGGTCTGCAGTCCTCGGAGGCCGACCAATGATCACTCTTTTCGACCCGAATACAGATATCGATTTAGGCACGCCGGCCCGCGAAAGTCAGGTGCAGGTCACCGTGAACATCGACGGCCGCAGCATCAGCGTGCCCGAAGGCACCTCGGTGATGCGCGCCGCCGCGCTGCTGGGCACCACTATTCCCAAACTGTGTGCCACCGACAGCCTGGAAGCCTTCGGCTCCTGCCGCATGTGCCTGGTGGAGATCGATGGCATGCGCGGCTATCCCGCGTCCTGCACCACGCCGGTCAGCGAAGGCATGAGCGTGCACACCCAGACGCCGAAGCTCGCCACCCTGCGCCGCAACGTCATGGAGCTGTACATCTCCGATCACCCGCTGGACTGCCTGACCTGCTCGGCCAACGGCAACTGCGAGCTGCAAACCGTCGCCGGCCAGGTTGGCCTGCGGGAAGTGCGTTATGGCTATGAAGGTGAGAATCATCTGGCGGACCAGAAGGACACCTCCAACCCCTACTTCGATTACGACCCGAGCAAGTGCATCGTCTGCAACCGCTGCGTGCGCGCCTGCGAAGAAACCCAAGGCACCTTCGCCCTGACCATTACCGGGCGCGGTTTCGAATCCCGGGTCGCGGCCGCCGGTGGCGATAACTTCCTCGACTCCGAATGCGTGTCCTGCGGCGCCTGTGTGCAAGCCTGCCCTACCGCGACCCTGATGGAAAAAAGCGTGGTCGAACTGGGTCAGCCCGAACGCAGCGTGATCACCACGTGTGCCTATTGCGGCGTGGGCTGCTCGTTCCGCGCCGAGATGAAAGGCGACCAACTGGTGCGCATGGTTCCAGACAAGAACGGCCAGGCCAACCACGGCCACTCCTGCGTCAAAGGGCGCTTTGCCTGGGGTTACGCCACCCACCCGGATCGCATCACCAAGCCGATGATCCGCAAGCACATCAACGACCCTTGGCAGGAAGTCAGCTGGGATGAAGCGGTGACCTACGCCGCCAGCGAATTCCGCCGACTGCAGCAAAAGTACGGCCGCGACTCCATTGGTGGCATCACCTCCAGCCGCTGCACCAACGAAGAAACCTACCTGGTGCAAAAACTGGTGCGCGCCGCCTTCGGCAACAACAACGTCGACACTTGTGCGCGGGTCTGCCACTCACCGACCGGCTATGGCCTGAAACAAACCCTGGGCGAGTCCGCCGGCACCCAGAGTTTCGACTCGGTGATGCAGGCCGACGTGATCCTAGTGATGGGCGCCAACCCGAGCGATGCCCACCCTGTGTTCGCCTCCCAGCTCAAACGCCGCTTGCGTGAAGGCGCGCGACTGATCGTCATCGATCCACGGCGCATTGATCTGGTGGACTCGGTGCATGCCCGCGCCGAACTGCACCTGGCCCTGCGCCCGGGCACCAACGTCGCCATGCTCAACGCCTTGGCCCACGTCATCGTCACCGAAGGCTTGCTCAACCAGGCCTTTATCGACGCCCGTTGCGAGGGCAGCGATTTCGCCCGCTGGAGCGAGTTTGTCAGCCGCGCGGAAAACTCGCCGGAAATCCTTGGCCCCATCTGCGGCGTCGCCGCTGCCGACATCCGTGCCGCCGCCCGTCTGTATGCCACCGGCGGCAATGCAGCGATTTACTACGGCCTGGGCGTCACCGAGCACAGCCAAGGCAGCACCGCGGTCATGGGCATTGCCAACCTGGCCATGGCCACTGGCAACATCGGCCGCGAAGGCGTTGGGGTGAATCCGCTGCGTGGGCAGAACAACGTTCAGGGTTCCTGCGACATGGGCTCCTTCCCCCACGAACTGCCCGGCTACCGGCACATCTCCAACGAAGTGGTACGGGCGCAGTTCGAACAGGCCTGGAACGTCACCCTGCAACCCGACCCGGGCCTGCGCATCCCCAACATGTTTGAGTCTGCGTTGGCCGGTAGCTTCAAGGGCCTGTATTGCCAGGGCGAAGACATCGCCCAGAGCGATCCGAATACCCAGCACGTCACCGCGGCGCTGTCGGCCATGGAATGCGTGGTGGTGCAGGACATTTTCCTCAACGAAACCGCGAAGTTCGCCCACGTGTTCCTGCCAGGCGCCTCGTTCCTGGAAAAAGACGGCACCTTCACCAACGCCGAACGGCGCATCTCCCGAGTGCGCAAGGTCATGGAACCTCTGGGTGGCAAGGCCGACTGGGAAGGTACAGTGGCCTTGGCCAACGCCTTGGGTTACCCAATGAGTTACCAGCACCCGTCAGAAATCATGGATGAAATCGCCAGCCTGACGCCGACCTTCACCAATGTCAGCTACACAGAGCTGGATCGCCACGGCAGCCTGCAATGGCCGTGCAACGCCGCGGCACCGGACGGCACGCCGACCATGCACATCGAGGAGTTCGTGCGCGGCAAGGGGCGCTTCATGCTCACCGGCTACGTGCCCACCGAGGAAAAGGTCAACAGTCGTTATCCCCTTCTGCTGACCACCGGGCGCATCCTCAGCCAGTACAACGTCGGCGCCCAGACTCGGCGGACAGACAACGTCGCCTGGCACCACGAAGACCGCCTGGAAATCCACCCGACCGACGCCGAGAGCCGTGGCATCAACGAAGATGACTGGGTCGGCATTGGCAGCCGCGCCGGACAGACCGTACTGCGTGCGCGGATCACCGAACGGGTAGCCCCAGGCGTGGTGTACACCACCTTCCACTTCCCTGAATCGGGGGCCAACGTCATCACCACCGACAACTCCGACTGGGCCACCAACTGTCCGGAGTACAAGGTTACCGCCGTGGAAGTCAGCCGCGTCTACCACCCTTCCGAGTGGCAAAAACGCTATCAGGCATTCAGCGACGAACAACAACGTCTGCTCGACGAACGCCGCCAGGCGCGTGGCTCTAAAGCCGAGGTACGCCGATGAGTACTGAAAATCTGATCAAAATGGCCAACCAGATCGCCCAGTACTTCGCCAGCGAACCGGATCAGCAACAGGCCGTGCTCGGCGTGCGTAATCACCTGCAGATGTACTGGACGCCCGGCATGCGCAAGGAGTTGCTGGCCTGGCAGACGGCGCATCAAGGGGCGGATATGCACCCACTGGCGCAGGCTGCGGTCAGTGGGGCGGGCTGGGAGGCTTAGGTTTACACGATCCTTGGGGAGGATTGCCCCTTGGCCTGTTGGCTGAAACTGTGGCGAGGGAGCTTGCTCCCGTTGGACTGCGCAGTAGCCCTTTCTTTGGGGCCGCTTCGCGACCCAGCGGGAGCAAGCTCCATCGCCACAGTTTTTTGATCATTTCGAGGCGAGTCTTTCGGGACTAATGCACCGGCAACACCACCAACGCTTCCAACCCGCCCATCGACCGATTACGCAGTGTCAGCTCGCCTCCGTGCTCCAGCACAATCGCCCGCGCCGCCGATAACCCCAAACCCACACCCCCAGTGCTTTTGTTGCGCGAGCCTTCCATCCGGAAGAACGGCACAAACACTTGCTCAAGGCAGGCATCTGGAATGCCCGGCCCACGATCCAGTACTTTGATCCGCACTTGGCCAGCGCTCGGGATCAGTTCAATCCCCTGCTCACTGCCGTACTTGATAGCGTTGTCGAGCAAGTTGGTCATCACCCGTTTAAGCCCCAACGGACGCCCGAAGTACACCAACCGCAGCGGCCCGCTGAACGTAATGTCGACTCCCTGATCCCGGTAATCATCAAGCAACGTTTGCAGCAGTTCCGCCAGATCAAACTGGGTCGCCGGTTCAAGCCGCGCATCATCACGAAAGAACTCCAGCGCCGAGTTGATCATTGCCTGCATTTCATCCACGTCACGAAACAGCCGTTGCTGTTGCTCGCTGTCTTCGATGAATTCGCCACGTAAGCGCATCCGCGTCAGAGGAGCGCGCAGGTCGTGGGAGATGGCGGCGAGCATTTGCGTACGGTCGCGGATGAAGTGCTGTAACTGAGCCTGCATGGCGTTGAACGCGAGAATGGCCTGGCGGATTTCGTGGGGGCCGAGCGGTTCGATCGGCGGTGCGCGGAAGTCCACGCCAAAGCGGCGGGCACCTTCGGCGAAGCGCTGCAAAGGGGTGGCGAGACGTCGGGTGGCGATCAGCGCGACCAGTGCGGTGGAGATCAGCACTAGCAGGATCACGATCAGGTAGCGTGGCGCTTCGTCGAGCCCCCAACTGCGCGAGGACGCGGAGAACATCAGCCATGATGAATCCGATAGCTCGATCAGCAGCGCGTAATGCGCGTCTTCCGTGTGCTCCGTCCAGTCGGCCGGTTCATAGGCTTCGATACGCCGGTCAGGGGCTCTGAGCATCGGCTGCAGGATGGTTGAGCCGATGTCAGACTTCGGATCGTCCACTTTCGGCAGGTTGAGATCGTGCCGATCAGGGTGCCAAGTGACAGTGAAGCCGTTCTCGTTGGCTGCTTGCGCCAATGGGTTGCGCAGTGGCGCCGGGGCGGCCTCGATGAGGCGGGCGATGGCCGCGGCTTTTTCCAGCAGACCGATCTCGGTCAGCGGCGGGCGCGCCCACACGCCGGCCAGTTGGATAAACAACCCGTTAAGCGCCAGTGAAATGAGCATGGCCAGGATGATCGTCAACGCGATCCAGCGCGCAACCGTATCTTGCGGCCAGTCTCGGGCGCGAATCCGCTTCAGCCAGCTCATCGCCGCGTCACGCTGGGGGTGAACAGGTAACCACCATTGCGTACGGTGCGAATCATTTCCGGGCGCTTGGTGTCGGGCTCGAGTTTGCGCCGCAGGCGGCTGACCTGAACATCGATGCTGCGGTCGAACGCCTCATGGCGATGCCCGCGCGCCAAGTCCAGCAATTGCTCACGGGTGAGGATGCGTTGGGGGTGTTCGACGAAGACCAGCAGCAAGTCAAACTCACCGGCCGACAGCGGGATCATCACGTTGTCCGGTGAGCGCAACTCACGGCGAGTGACGTCCAGGTGCCAGTCGGCAAAGTCGATCAGCGGCCTTGGCCGTTCCTGCGATACCGGACGGCGCTCGTCCACGCGACGCAGCACGGCGCGCACTCTGGCCAGCAGTTCACGGGCGTCGAAGGGTTTGGTCAGATAATCATCGGCGCCGAGTTCCAGGCCGACCACCCGATCACTGAGTTCGCCCATGGCGGTCAGCATGATCACCGGTATTGCGTGTCGAATCCGCAGTTGCTGACACAGGATCAGCCCGCTGTCGCCGGGCAACATCACGTCCAGAATGATCAGGTCCGGCGCCTGGCGCTCTATGGCCGTCCATAGCGACGCGCCGTCTGTGGCGACCTCGACGCTGTAGCCGTGCTGCACGAAGAATTTTTTCAGTAGATCAAGGACTTCAAGGTCGTCGTCCACAATTAAAAGGCTGTTCACCGAAGGTCACTTAAGGGGCGAATGGAACCGCCATCTAAAACCATTCACAGCCGCGCGTCATATATTTCAACTCTGCAATAAAGCGTCAGCGCCGCAATAAACCAGACATCTTTGCGCAAGGCTTGGAGCTCAGCATCACGGCGAATTCCTCCTGAGACTTGCGTCCATGTTGCCTTTCAAGTGTGCTCCCTGGCTGGCCCGCAACACCTCAATTGCTGTGTTGGCTGCTGGACTTACGGGTTGCAGCAACCAGCCGCCGTCCACCACCGACGTGGCCTGCGCCGATATCACTTATTCAGTGTACGACCCGGCGGAACCGTTCAATCGCGGAGTCTTCGCGTTTAACCGGGTGGTTGATGATTACGCATTGGCGCCGGTCGCGCGCGGCTACCGCTACACGCCGGACTTTTTCCAGACCGGTGTGCATAACTTTGTGGCGAACTTCGGTGAGCCCAAGGTCTTTATTAATGACCTGCTGCAAGGCAACCCGATGCGCTCGGTCAATACCCTGGGACGTTTCGCGCTCAACACCACGGTAGGTGTGGTGGGCTTGATCGACGTCTCCGGCATGGCCGGTATCCCGCGCCACGACTCGGACTTCGGCCAGACCTTCGGCGTGTGGGGCATCGGCAACGGTCCGATCATCGAGCTGCCATTGCTCGGGACCTCCAACAGTCGCGACGCCGCCGGCCGCGTGCTCGGCTTTGTGGTCGATCCATTCGGCAGCAATAGCGATACCGTGGAGACGCTGTCCACTATCAGCACTGTCGGTGGCATCGTCGATGGTCGGGCAGAAGCCTTACCGCTGACCGATAGCCTGCAAAAACTGCCGGACTACTACAGTGCGTTGCGCAATGTGGTGGCCGAGCATCGTGCTGCTTACGTGGCCGATGGCAAACAAGGCTCGCCAGAGAACACCACCTCTCAATGCACAGGAGCACCGGCCGATGGGTTCTGAAAGCAATAGCTTGATTTTGCAGCAACGGGTGATCCGGGACGACTCGGCCAATCTGCACTGTCGGGAAATTACCCTGCGTTTGTCAGCGGACTGTCGCCAACTGGTACTCACCCGCTACACCGAACACTACGGCCCGGCGTTGGTGCGCTGGATAGAGCGCAGCCATACGGTGTCTGTGGCCGAGCTGTTTCGTTGGCTCGTGGCCAATGGTGAGACCGGGGTCTTGAGAGCGGACAGCCAGTTGGTGCCTTGATTTCAGGGTGATGATACGGAGGATGGAAGTCTTCCGGTCGTCATCCCGCCACTTATGCCAAGCCAAGTGCAACGCAAACCCCTCCATCGCAATCGGTGGTTCCACGGTATGCCGCGCCTTGGCAATCAGTATCGATAAACACTGACGGGGCAACATCGCAATCAGACCGGAGCGGTCCGATATTGCTGTACGAACTTTCCTGCGGACAAAACAAAACCCCTACCTGCATACGCAGATAGGGGTTTCGGAATTTAATCTTGACGATGACCTACTCTCACATGGGGAAACCCCACACTACCATCGGCGATGCATCGTTTCACTGCTGAGTTCGGGATGGGATCAGGTGGTTCCAATGCTCTATGGTCGTCAAGAAATTCGGTAGCCAGGTCGTTTGCCTTGCGGCTTACGCTCCAGCGAATGGGTATGTGATAGTTTGTGTGTTTTTACTCGAACTTTCGGTTCGTTTCGTCTTCACACACCGCAATCTGGTGTCCCTTTTTATTTATAAAGAAGGGTCAGCAAATTGCTTGGGTGTTATATGGTCAAGCCTCACGGGCAATTAGTATTGGTTAGCTCAACGCCTCACAGCGCTTACACACCCAACCTATCAACGTCGTAG
>NZ_JYLB01000024.1 GCF_001042905.1 Pseudomonas lini | reverse complement strand
ATTTTTTAAATGAACAACCCAGAAGAAACTTATGAAAAGAACATCAAGACTTTATTAGCCATTCACGCAGACATCGCGTCGGGTAGTGCAGCCTCACTAAAAAAGCACCTAGAGAAAAATTCCGTTCTATTGCACCTGCCCATGTATGGCCTTGATGGGCATGAGACCCTGCTGCACATGGCTGCCGAACAGGGTCAAACCGAAATTTGCCGCTTATTGGTGTCTTTAGGTATTGCGCTGGACCAGCCTGCCGTCAGTTCCGGCAATAGCACGCCACTTGCCGCAGCCGCTGGCAATGGACATCTACAAACATGCCAATGGTTTCTTGAGGCCGGTGCTTTGGTGGATGGGTGGCCTAACAGCATAACCACCCCCCTGATTGACGCGATTACCTTTGGGCATCAGGACGTCGTTAATCTTCTTATAGAACACCATGCCAACATCAATCGACTGCACACCAGGCTGAATACCGCACCATTGGACATCGCCAATACCTGGGGATTTACAGAGATTGCGTCCACCTTAAGAAAATCGGGGGCGGTCAGTATCATGGACATTGTTGAAAGCCGGCCCGAGGAATTTGGTGGTTCTATAGTCACTTTCGTGCACAACACCGCTGGCTGGGTTTTACCCGCACAACTGAGCCCCTTCACTAATGAAGAGGGTCTGGAGCTGCGTATCAGCTGTATTGATGGCAAAAACAAGTTCAAGTTACTCTTCACCATTGGACTTTTTGCCAAAAGTCCTCATACCGAATTATTCGTATGCTTGCCTGGCGACTGGCCTCTTACGCAGCAAGGTTTTACCCCCCACAGTCCTTGGGTTTTTCCGGTTGAGTTGCTGTCTCTGCTCGCTCGCCACACGTTCGATGATGGCCCCTTGTCGGAAGGCTTCTTGATTCGTCGTTCCGATGCCATGTATGCCAACCTGGCCTGGCCAGACGAAGTGGATGCTTTCGTGGCCGTGGATAAAGCCTGGGATACGAAAACTGAAAAAGAGACGATCCCCGACGATGAAAAGGTGATGCTCTATGTTTTGGCACCTGTCAAATTCACGAAAAAAGGCGAACCTGACGCAGAAGCATTGCGTGCTCTGA
>NZ_JYLB01000025.1 GCF_001042905.1 Pseudomonas lini | reverse complement strand
CGCCGGACGCCGTTCTATTGCCGACGGTGCACGTCAGCGATGCCCCCGCGCACGAACGTGAACCGTATCTGTGGGAACAGCCTCGGCGCTTTCGCGAGGCGCACATTGGCGAGTTTCTCGGGCGGGTGCGCCCGGCCTATCAGGACGACACGCTGTTCCTCGTGGTGCAGGACGACCTCGGTGTGCTGCGCGATCTGGCCGAGTATCAGGACACCGTGGTCGGCTGGGTCGACGACTGGAGCAATGCCGACAACAACGAACGCGATTACCTGCTGGCTTGTTACATCGAATCCTTGAGCCAGCTCAGCCCCACGGATGTCGATAAACTGGCCGACGTCAGCGACGATCCACGCGTTAAGGCGTTGTTCGCCGATCTGGAACAATTGCCCGAACCGGATCGGGAACACACCCGCAATGCCTTGCTCGACTCCCTGAACAAGGGTGGCAACATCGAGCCTTCGAATGTACCGGCAACGCCGGAATTGGAGCAGTTGCGCGATAAAGCTATAGACCACGCGCGCGAGATCAGCAGGTTCGACAGCCTCGCCCCCGATTTCACGGCCGAAAACCGCGCCATTGCAGAAGCGGACCGGCGTTATTACACGCGCCAGCATTTCGAAGCCGCCCCCGCCGACTTCGTCGACCGCCACCTGCAAACCCTGATCAACCTCGGCCAGGAGAACAACCGGCGCATCCGGGACGTGCTCGAAGGCCCGGTACTGAGCGGAAAGCGCGGGGTCAACGATTTCATCGACCGGGAGGCCATGGACACTGAGCTGTTTCAGCACCGCGACGACCTCAGCCGCTGGAACCGCCTGCTCGAGCGCATCACCGCCGACCGCACGATGCTGGTGTGCGCCGGGCGTTACCACCGTTCGGCCTGGTATTACGATGCGCACGAGCCAAAACAACTGGGTCAGGCCTTCAGCGCCGAATACGCCTGCCTCAAGGACATCTGCCGCAGCGACCACGCCAGCGAAGCCCTCCTCGATTATCTGGAGAAACACCCCGAGCTGACCCGGCCACTGTTCTACACCTTGCCCCTTCGCTTACAACCTGAACAAGCCGCGCAATACACGACGTTGTTCAACGCCGG
>NZ_JYLB01000023.1 GCF_001042905.1 Pseudomonas lini | reverse complement strand
TGTTGTGGTCGAATGTTTTTAGACCATGATGTAGGAGCGTCGATCTAAGGAAGCATCATGGGTTATCGGGTTGTAACGTCAGAGGAAAAAGCAGAAGCCATTCGCTTGGTTGTGGAGATGCATTACTCCGTACCTAAAGCCTGTGAAGCTACTGGGGTAGGCCCTACAGCCCTGCGTCGCTGGGTTTTACGTTGGCGTCGGGAGCAGGACGGAATATCGCAGCCTCCACGACTGCAGGATCAGGAGCTGATCGAGTCGCTACAGGCAAAACTGGCGCTACTTGAAGCCGAGAACCAAGTCCTAAAAAAGCAATTGCCCTCTCATCTAAAGGTTCTGTTCTCTCGAACCAAATGATTGATGGCGTTATAGGTGCAATGTCGATTCGGCGCATGTGCGTTGTGCTTGGCATTGCCCGAAGCAGTTATTACATAAAACGAAAATCCAAGCGTCTGAAGCCTGGCCTGCGTTGGCTGAGGCGCAAACTTCGTGCATTGCATAAAGAACATCGTGAGGCGTTAGGTACTCGTGGGCTTTGCAAAGAGCTAAGAAAAGAGGGGGTTTTCATTGGCCGCTATCGAATGCGTACCTTGATCAATGCCTTTGGCCTGCACCGACGCAGGCCACGTTATGCCCACTATCGCCGCGCCACGAAGCCGGCGATCGTAGCCCCGAACATACTTGATCGTCGCTTTAATCCAAGCCGGCCAGATACGCTTTGGGCAGGCGATATTACCTACATCAGAGTTGGCAATAGCTGGCTTTACCTGGCGGTAGTGATGGATCTGTTTTCACGCAGGATTGTGGGTTGGGCGTGCTCACGAACGGCCGATGCTGAGCTGTCTGCAAAAGCACTGAGGTTGGCAGTGTCTATACGGCGCCCGATGCCTGAGCTGCTATTTCACTCAGACCAAGGCTGTCAGTACACCGCTGATCGATTTGTTGCCTGTTTGGCAGAAACCCGGATCGTTCAGAGTATGAGCCGTCGAGGCAACTGCTGGGATAATGCGGTAGTGGAGCGCTATTTCAGGACGTTGAAGCACGATTGGATGCCGGAAAACGGCTACCAGAATCATTTCGAAGCGGAGAAGGATGTGATGGAATTCATCTCGCATTACAACCATCGCCGTTGCCACTCCGCCTCGAACCACTTGCCGCCTGCGCTGTTCGAGCAACAGGCGGCTTAATACTCCTACGCGATGGTTTAAAAAAACTGAACCACTACA
>NZ_JYLB01000021.1 GCF_001042905.1 Pseudomonas lini | reverse complement strand
ATTACATCGAAGAGCAGAACCTGCGGTTTCAGGGGCAGTACCTGGACCGGGAGACGGGGCTGCATTTCAATACGTTCAGGTTTTATGATCCGGATGTGGGGCGGTTTACGACGCCGGATCCGATTGGATTGGCGGGGGGATTGAATTTTTATCAATATGGACCGAATCCTTCATCTTGGATTGACCCTGCTGGTCTGAGCACTTGCAGTAGCGGAAAAGGCTATAAATTCTCATTTGGATCCCTCCGACACATACTAAGAAGGCACTCGCCACACGTTGGGCCGCCTAAGCAACTCCCTTACTCTGCGATGAAACCAAGCAGACAAAAGGGTTCTTTGTTTCCAGCAGGATGGAGTAATAGAGATATTGCCAAGGCTACCAAAGAAGTTGCCAACAACCCATCAAACCAAGTAATTTCCAATAGAGAAGGGTTCTCAGGAAAAGTATTTGAGGGTACGTCAACACAAAGTGGAGCAACTCAAAAAATCCGCGTAATTACTGACCATGCAGACCCACACATAGGCGGAACAGGACCAGGGGTCATAACATCCAGCATCCCTATCAAATAGTTGAGGCCATTATGAAATACAAAACATGCGAAAATTGCTATGCAAATTACGACCCTCAACTTAATAGATGCCCTGATTGCAACACCTCACAAGGACGGCTCGACGACGGAATAATTGTTTTTAACGAAGCCACCCGAAAAGAAATATCAAACCTCGGCGGAATAACCTGGGACATAATATCTATCGACTCTAAACAGCATATTTTGCCCTGCGAGTGGGGGGTAATTTACTTTCACAGTGAAACTGGTAGACACTGGAGTTACCTATGCGGAATTGTTGACAAAGTTACTGTCAACCAAAATATAGAAGTAGTCCATGGAAATATTAAAGATTATCTGGAACTCACTAGCGGAAAACTTATAAAAAGAGAGTCAGGCTCATAAACATGATGCCCCCCACGAATCCGATGATGCCAATGGCCGCATCATCGCCAGCCAGGACAGCCTGCACGGCCAGCGCGAAACCTTCGCCTACGACGCCGCCGCCAACCTGCTGGACGGCCCGCAACCGTCGCCGGACTGGTGGTGCACAACAAACTGCTGACTATCAGGACAAGCGTTATCGCTATGACGCGTTTGGCCGGATGATCGAAAAACGCAGCGCTAAACGGGGCCTGCAACGTTTAGCCTACGATGCCGAAAGCCGGTTGATTGAAGTGCGCAATGAAAACGGCAGCGTGCTCAGGGTGACCTACGACCCGTTGGGCCGGCGCATCGAAAAAACCGAGCACGACACCAACGGCTACCCACTCGGCAGGTTGAAAAACCCATTGTATTTATAACGTAAAACTTATTACCAAGGCACAGGCACAGCAACAGATTTCATCACTACAAAGCAGCCTTCGCAAGAAGACTGTTTCAGGAAGAATTCGAACCAAATCCAGCACCGGTCGACTTTGCTGACAAGAGGCTTTCATGTTCTATACCCTTGCATTCAATAAAGACAAAAACTGCCCCACCTTCATTGATGGCGTCATTCATGAGTCGTTCAGCCCTGGCGCCTATGACGATGCGATGGATGCCGACTGGCACGACGCGGGCCCCGACGAAGCTCTCGCTCCCCTCCCGAAAAAGCTGGTGCTGATTACCAAGGACAAGCGCTATGACTTTGACTTTTGCACAGCCTTTGAGGGGCATGTTGTCAGTGAGCGCGTCCTGAAAGCCTTCCAGACCCTCAAGACTTCCCGATGGGAGATCGCAGAACTGGAGATCGTCAACCCGAAGGGCGTTTCGGTCGCACAGCGCCAATATTTTTTCATGCGCCAGCAACGAATAGACAAGGAGCCTGTGGACGTGATCGATCAGACACAGTCGAAGATTAATTTTCGAAAGAGCGGCGAAATCAAAAATATTATCAGCCTGACAATCAAAGAAAATATCAGCAAAGATTTTTTTAGTATCGATGAAGTTACTTTACTTGGATTCGTATTTCTTTCGCCTCACGCCGCCACTGCACTTAAAGAACTAAATCTGGTAGGTGCAGAAGTGGTCGATACGGAGAAGGTCGGCTCAATTGATAGAGCCTAGGTCCCGCTCAGCATGCAGGTGATTACCCTTTTCCGATTTCTGGCCGGTGATGAAGGTTTGTCGCCAGGCCGTGATTTGCTCGGGGTAAAGGCCTTTGTGGCGGCAATACTCGCCCAGGTCGATCTCGGACAAGCCGCTCGCTTCAAGAACGACAGCAAACTTGGCTTCGGCTGACCAGTTCTCGGTCAGCGGCTTGTTTTCGGACACTGCACTTCCTTCAGAACTGAGCTGCTTGCGCCTGTTGTACAAAGACATTTCGCTGACCCCTTCGCGCCGGGAAACCTCGGCCATCGACAGGTTCAGCGGGGGAAGCAGCATCTTGAGTAATGCACCTCTGCGTTCAGGTGAATAGTACGGCACGATCAGTCTCTTTCCGCCCCCGATGTGCTTTTTTAGGAATATTCGGAGAGGCGACAACTATCCTGACACCGGGGGACCGGTTTACTCATTCTGGCGGCGTCAAAAACCTCAAATCCTGCCTTTAACAAGGAGCGCAACCATGCCTTTTTTATATAAACCCGGCCTGTCAGATGCGGACATACAGGGACTTGAGCAGCGTTTGCAAAAAAAACTGCCTTCGGATTACAAGGATTTCCTGAAAAAAAGAAACGGCTTTTATGCGACAGCTCCCGATTATGTAAGTCTGCCACTCGATAAGGTCGATGAAGGCAGCATCGCCTTCGACCGTCTTTTCGGCCTGATACCCGACGAAGAAAGCAATGATCTGCTGGCGTTCAACGAAGAGTTTATCGACGAGCTTTCCTTCCTGGACAACAGCATCGCTATCGGTGAAGACGGTGGCGGAAATACATTTGTATGGATCGCAGAAGCTGGCAAGGAAGGCCTGTACTACTGGGACAGGACTCACTTACACGAAAGTGACGACAAAAATGATTTTGATATCGCTGAACGCGACGGCTGTGGAAATCTGTTTTTCCTGGCGCCTGATTTCACGTCGTTCTTTGACCTGATCCTCTCTACGTTTATCAGCCCGCCCGACTTCGTCGAGGAGTGATTCAGGCTCGCGCTACCGGAAAAGAGACAAAATGGATTTTTTAAATGAACAACCCAGAAGAAACTTATGAAAAGAACATCAAGACTTTATTAGCCATTCACGCAGACATCGCGTCGGGTAGTGCAGCCTCACTAAAAAAGCACCTAGAGAAAAATTCCGTTC
>NZ_JYLB01000020.1 GCF_001042905.1 Pseudomonas lini | reverse complement strand
CGAAATTGGGTCTGTAGCTCAGTTGGTTAGAGCGCACCCCTGATAAGGGTGAGGTCGGCAGTTCGAATCTGCCCAGACCCACCAATTTTGTGTGGGAAACGCCTGTAGAAATACGGGGCCATAGCTCAGCTGGGAGAGCGCCTGCCTTGCACGCAGGAGGTCAACGGTTCGATCCCGTTTGGCTCCACCACTACTGCTTCTGTTTGTTGAAAGCTTAGAAATGAGCATTCTACCAAAACGGTGATGAATGTTGATTTCTAGTCTTTGATTAGATCGTTCTTTAAAAATTTGGGTATGTGATAGAAAGATAGACTGGATAACACTTTCACTGGTGTTGTTCAGGCTAAGGTAAAATTTGTGAGTTTAATCGCGAATTTTCGGCGAATGTCGTCTTCACAGTATAACCAGATTGCTTGGGGTTATATGGTCAAGTGAAGAAGCGCATACGGTGGATGCCTTGGCAGTCAGAGGCGATGAAAGACGTGGTAGCCTGCGAAAAGCTTCGGGGAGTCGGCAAACAGACTTTGATCCGGAGATATCTGAATGGGGGAACCCACCTAACATAAGTTAGGTATCTTAAGCTGAATACATAGGCTTAAGAAGCGAACCAGGGGAACTGAAACATCTAAGTACCCTGAGGAAAAGAAATCAACCGAGATTCCCTTAGTAGTGGCGAGCGAACGGGGACTAGCCCTTAAGTGGCTTTGAGATTAGCGGAACGCTCTGGAAAGTGCGGCCATAGTGGGTGATAGCCCTGTACGCGAAAATCTCTTAGTCATGAAATCGAGTAGGACGGAGCACGAGAAACTTTGTCTGAATATGGGGGGACCATCCTCCAAGGCTAAATACTACTGACTGACCGATAGTGAACTAGTACCGTGAGGGAAAGGCGAAAAGAACCCCGGAGAGGGGAGTGAAATAGATCCTGAAACCGTATGCGTACAAGCAGTGGGAGCCCACTTTGTTGGGTGACTGCGTACCTTTTGTATAATGGGTCAGCGACTTATTTTCAGTGGCGAGCTTAACCGAATAGGGGAGGCGTAGCGAAAGCGAGTCTTAATAGGGCGTCTAGTCGCTGGGAATAGACCCGAAACCGGGCGATCTATCCATGGGCAGGTTGAAGGTTGGGTAACACTAACTGGAGGACCGAACCGACTACCGTTGAAAAGTTAGCGGATGACCTGTGGATCGGAGTGAAAGGCTAATCAAGCTCGGAGATAGCTGGTTCTCCTCGAAAGCTATTTAGGTAGCGCCTCATGTATCACTGTAGGGGGTAGAGCACTGTTTCGGCTAGGGGGTCATCCCGACTTACCAAACCGATGCAAACTCCGAATACCTACAAGTGCCGAGCATGGGAGACACACGGCGGGTGCTAACGTCCGTCGTGAAAAGGGAAACAACCCAGACCGTCAGCTAAGGTCCCAAAGTTATGGTTAAGTGGGAAACGATGTGGGAAGGCTTAGACAGCTAGGAGGTTGGCTTAGAAGCAGCCACCCTTTAAAGAAAGCGTAATAGCTCACTAGTCGAGTCGGCCTGCGCGGAAGATGTAACGGGGCTCAAACCATACACCGAAGCTACGGGTATCACTTAGGTGATGCGGTAGAGGAGCGTTCTGTAAGCCTGTGAAGGTGAGTTGAGAAGCTTGCTGGAGGTATCAGAAGTGCGAATGCTGACATGAGTAACGACAATGGGTGTGAAAAACACCCACGCCGAAAGACCAAGGTTTCCTGCGCAACGTTAATCGACGCAGGGTTAGTCGGTCCCTAAGGCGAGGCTGAAAAGCGTAGTCGATGGAAAACAGGTTAATATTCCTGTACTTCTGGTTATTGCGATGGAGGGACGGAGAAGGCTAGGCCAGCTTGGCGTTGGTTGTCCAAGTTTAAGGTGGTAGGCTGGAATCTTAGGTAAATCCGGGATTCCAAGGCCGAGAGCTGATGACGAGTGTTCTTTTAGAACACGAAGTGGTTGATGCCATGCTTCCAAGAAAAGCTTCTAAGCTTCAGGTAACCAGGAACCGTACCCCAAACCGACACAGGTGGTTGGGTAGAGAATACCAAGGCGCTTGAGAGAACTCGGGTGAAGGAACTAGGCAAAATGGCACCGTAACTTCGGGAGAAGGTGCGCCGGTGAGGGTGAAGCATTTACTGCGTAAGCCCACGCCGGTCGAAGATACCAGGCCGCTGCGACTGTTTATTAAAAACACAGCACTCTGCAAACACGAAAGTGGACGTATAGGGTGTGACGCCTGCCCGGTGCCGGAAGGTTAATTGATGGGGTTAGCTAACGCGAAGCTCTTGATCGAAGCCCCGGTAAACGGCGGCCGTAACTATAACGGTCCTAAGGTAGCGAAATTCCTTGTCGGGTAAGTTCCGACCTGCACGAATGGCGTAACGATGGCGGCGCTGTCTCCACCCGAGACTCAGTGAAATTGAAATCGCTGTGAAGATGCAGTGTATCCGCGGCTAGACGGAAAGACCCCGTGAACCTTTACTATAGCTTTGCACTGGACTTTGAATTTGCTTGTGTAGGATAGGTGGGAGGCTTTGAAGCGTGGACGCCAGTTCGCGTGGAGCCAACCTTGAAATACCACCCTGGCAACTTTGAGGTTCTAACTCAGGTCCGTTATCCGGATCGAGGACAGTGTATGGTGGGTAGTTTGACTGGGGCGGTCTCCTCCTAAAGAGTAACGGAGGAGTACGAAGGTGCGCTCAGACCGGTCGGAAATCGGTCGTAGAGTATAAAGGCAAAAGCGCGCTTGACTGCGAGACAGACACGTCGAGCAGGTACGAAAGTAGGTCTTAGTGATCCGGTGGTTCTGTATGGAAGGGCCATCGCTCAACGGATAAAAGGTACTCCGGGGATAACAGGCTGATACCGCCCAAGAGTTCATATCGACGGCGGTGTTTGGCACCTCGATGTCGGCTCATCACATCCTGGGGCTGAAGCCGGTCCCAAGGGTATGGCTGTTCGCCATTTAAAGTGGTACGCGAGCTGGGTTTAGAACGTCGTGAGACAGTTCGGTCCCTATCTGCCGTGGACGTTTGAGATTTGAGAGGGGCTGCTCCTAGTACGAGAGGACCGGAGTGGACGAACCTCTGGTGTTCCGGTTGTCACGCCAGTGGCATTGCCGGGTAGCTATGTTCGGAATAGATAACCGCTGAAAGCATCTAAGCGGGAAACTAGCCTCAAGATGAGATCTCACTGGGACCTTGAGTCCCCTGAAGGGCCGTCGAAGACTACGACGTTGATAGGTTGGGTGTGTAAGCGCTGTGAGGCGTTGAGCTAACCAATACTAATTGCCCGTGAGGCTTGACCATATAACACCCAAGCAATTTGCTGACCCTTCTTTATAAATAAAAAGGG
>NZ_JYLB01000001.1 GCF_001042905.1 Pseudomonas lini | reverse complement strand
GCCCTAATGCCAGTCAGTTAAGGTGCGAAACCTGTGGGAGCGGGCTTGCTCGCGAAAGCGGTGGGTCAGGCAACATCAATGTTTACTGTGCCGCCGTCTTCGCGAGCAAGCCCGCTCCCACATGGATTGCGCTTAACTGACTGGCATTGGGGCTTGCCCGCGATGACGGTGGCACAGTCAACATTGATTCTGCCTGATACACCGCTATCGCGGGCAAGCCCGCTCCCACAGGGATTTGGTGTTGGTTCCGATAAGGAAGATCAGCGCTCGAGCAGTAACGCGACGGCTTGCAATGCCTGAAGCCGACGTTCAGTCCAATCGCCCTGAAGCACTTGAACAGGCTGTTGATGCTGCTCCAGCCATGCCTGAGTGGCGTTGAAAAAAGCCCGACGCTCATCCAGCTCGGGCTGACAACGCTGACCGTCATCGGTCCAGTCGACCTGCTCGGGCGACAGCAGCAAGTGCAAGTCATAGTGCCGAGCCAGCAGCGCCTGTTCGAGCCAGGCCGGGCAATCGCCAAACAGGGTTTGGCTCCAGAGCATGTTGCTCAGCAAGTGAGTGTCGAGAATCAGCAATGGTGGCCCAAGGGCGCGGGCGTCGTCCTCCCATTGCAGCTGACCGCGAGCGATTTCGGGGATATCGGCCGGGCAGGTGTCTCGCGCCTCCTGCTCAATGAACCAGCGCACGTATTCGCCCACCAGCGCGCCGCCGAATTGCTGTTGCAGTTCGGCGGCCAGCCAGCTCTTGCCGCTGGATTCAGGCCCTGTGAGTACCAGTACTTTCATGTGCGCAACGCCGGGTCGGCGCGCCATGTCCGCCAGCCGTGCACCGCCAGCAGTGCGAATAAACCGTAGAGGCCGGCGGTGAGGTACATCGCTTTATAGACGAAGAGGCCAACAAAAATGATGTCCAGCGCGATCCACAGCGGCCAGCATTGCAGACGTTTTTGCGCCATCCATAACTGCGCCACCAGGCTGAAGCCGGTCAGCGCCGCATCCAGCCAGGGCTGGGCGGCATCGGTCCAGTGGGCCATCGCGGCGCCCAGCAGCAAACTGCCGACTGCGCCGACGGCCAGCCCGAGCGCAACGGATTTGCCATCGAGCAGGGTGACATGCCGCTTGCCATGAGTCGCGCTCCCCTGAGTCCATTGCCACCAGCCGTAGATCTGCAAACCGGCGTAGACCACTTGCAGCAGCATGTCCGAATACAGCTTCACCTCGAAAAAGACCCAGCTATACAGCAGCACCATGACCAGGCCGATCGGCCAGCACCAAGGGTTCTGTCTGACCGTCAACCAGACGGCAATCACGCCGAGGGCGGCAGCAAACAGTTCAAGCCCGGACATGGAGGTTCCTTGGTGTCGTAAAAATGAGGGGGGTGAATTGTACCCGGATTGTGGGGAATGGGCTTGTTGTGGGGAAAGAGGGTTGCCAATGTCAGTCGGGTCAAACGCAATCCCTGTGGGAGCGGGCTTGCTCGCGAAGGCGGCGGCACAGTCAATATTGATGTCGCCTGACACACCGCTTTCGCGGGCAAGCCTCGCTCCCACAGGGGACAGCGGGGATGCTGGGACGGAGTTACACCCGAAACTGCTTCAGCAACCCGTTCAGCTGTTCGCTCAATTCCTTGAGATGAACGCTGGCCACGCTCGACTGTTCGGCCGCCAGTGCCGTGCTGTGGGACAACCCGGCTGCCTGGGTGACGTTCTGATTGATGTCTTCCACCACATGGGCCTGTTGCAAGGTCGCGCTGGCAATCGAGGCGTTCAACCCGTTGAGGTTGCGCAAGGCCTGGCCGATGGCATTCAGGCTGGCGCCCGCCAGGCCGGCCTGCTCGATGGTCAGTTGCGACGCACGGCTGCTGTCACCAATCACCTTGACCGCCGCTTCGGAATGGCTTTGCAGGCGTTCGATCATTGACTGGATTTCTGCAGTGGACTTCTGAGTGCGCTGGGCCAGCAAGCGCACTTCATCGGCAACCACCGCAAAGCCGCGACCTTGCTCGCCGGCCCGAGCGGCTTCGATGGCGGCGTTGAGGGCCAGCAAGTTGGTTTGCTCGGCGATGGAGCGGATCACTTCCAGAACGCTGCCGATTTGCGTGCTTTCGTCGGCCAGCGTACGAATCACTTCCACGGCTTGATCGATGGTCGAAGACAGCTTGTCGATCTGCTGCAGGCTGCCGTCGATATTGACTTGGCCCTGTTGCGCCTGAGACTCGGCATTGCGCATTTCGCTGGCCGCGTGCTCGGCGTTTTTGGCCACGTCCTGCACGCCGTAGGTCACTTCGTTGATCGCGGTTGCCACCAGTTCCATTTGTTGGGATTGCTGTTGGCTGCGTTGCTGGGCTTGCGCGGCATCGTTGCCCAGTTCGCTGGAAGACTGGCCCAGCGCGCCAGCGGACACTTGCAGCTGACTGATCACCAGGCGCAGTTTTGCGGTGAAGGCGTTGAAGTGCCGGGCCAGTTGCGTGACTTCGTCCTGGCCGTGGGTATCGAGGCTGCGGGTCAGGTCGCTTTCACCGCTGGCGATGTTGGCCATGGCGTTCACGGTTTCCTGGAGCGGGCGCACGATGCTGCGGGCAATCATGATCACCAGCAGTGCCATGATCAGGGCAATCACCAAGCCTACGAAAGAGGCTTTCCAGACCTGCGCATAAAACTCGGCCTGCATGTCATCGATGTACACGCCCGAACCGATCACCCAACCCCAAGGCTCGAACAGTTTCACGTAGGAGGTTTTTTCCACCGGCGCGCTGGCGCCCGGTTTTGGCCAGCGGTAATCGACCATGCCGGCACCCTTGGCCTTGGCGATGGCGACCATCTCGTTGAACAGCGCGAAACCGTCGGGGTCGCGGATCGTCGAGAGATTCTGGCCATCAAGTTTCGGATTGGTCGGGTGCATGATCATGACCGGCGTCAGATCGTTGATCCAGAAATAGTCATTCTGGTCGTAGCGCAAACCGCGCACGGCGTTCAGTGCCTGTTTTTGCGCGGCGTCGCGGGTGAGGGTGCCGGCGGTTTCCAGACCGTGATAGTAGGTGAGGATGCCACTGGCGGTCTGCACCACGTGCTGGGTCTTTTGGGCCTTGGCCTGATAGAGATCGTCGTGAATCTGCTTGAGCATCAACACGCCCAAGGTCAATAGCATCACCACGGCCACGATCAAGATGAGCCACAAGCGTCGGCTGATCGACACACTGCGCAAGCTGTTCATAACGCTGTTACTCCGGATTCTTGTTCTTGTAATAATCGATCGCCAGCATCCAACCACACTTTGCCGATCGGGCCTATCCGACTCAGGTCCTATTACGCGGCAGCGTAAATGAGGCGTGTCTGATAGGATTTCGGCCCCGCGCGTAAAAACCTGAGTTTCCGTTTGTTTTTCACGGATTTTTTACGGTTTTGTGGGGATCTTTGTGCGCGCGGGATGTCAGCTACGCTGATCGCAGTGAACGCTCAAAAAATATTAACGGAGCATGCCTGGGGGTATTGCTTCTTGGGGGATTGATGGATCTTTGGACGGCCTTTCAGGCATTGATTTTAGGCGTTGTAGAAGGGCTGACGGAGTTCTTGCCCATTTCCAGTACCGGGCACCAGATCATTGTGGCGGACTTGCTCAATTTCGGCGGCGAGCGGGCCATGGCCTTCAACATCATCATTCAGCTCGGGGCGATCCTGGCGGTGGTCTGGGAGTTTCGCCGCAAGATCTTCGACGTGGTCATCGGTTTGCCGACACAGCCCAGTGCCCGACGCTTTACCGCGAACCTGTTGATTGCCTTCCTGCCGGCCGTGGTATTGGGGGTGATTTTCGCCGACTTGATTCATGAGTACCTGTTCAACCCGATTACCGTGGCCACCGCATTGGTCGTGGGCGGGATCGTCATGTTGTGGGCTGAACGTCGCCAGCATGAAGTGCATGCTGAAAGCGTTGATGACATCACCTGGAAAGACGCGTTGAAAGTCGGCTTCGCCCAGTGCCTGGCGATGATTCCGGGGACCTCGCGCTCCGGTTCGACGATCATTGGCGGCTTGCTGTTCGGGTTGTCGCGCAAGACGGCCACCGAGTTCTCGTTCTTCCTCGCCATGCCAACCATGGTCGGCGCGGCGGTGTACTCGGGCTACAAATACCGCAATCTGTTTGTGCCGGCTGATTTTCCAGTGTTCGCCATTGGCTTCATCACCGCCTTCATCTTTGCGATGATCGCCGTTCGGGCCTTGCTGATATTCATCGCCAGCCACAGCTACGCGACATTCGCCTGGTATCGCATTGCGTTCGGTCTGGTGATCCTGGCCACTTGGCAATTCGGCTGGGTCGACTGGACAGCGGTCAAGCCATGAACGATTCCAGTGCGCGCAACAATACCCCCGGACGCAAGTCCGGGGGCGCCATTCAGAACCTGCGGCTGAAACTGCTGGTATTCGTTGCGCTGTGCGCAGTGCCGTTGTTTGGCTCGGTGTCGCTATGGCTGCACGGGGTGTCGATGATTCCCCTGGCGGCCTACGGCATCGTCAGCGTGCTGGCGTTTTTCCTGTACTGGAGCGACAAGCACAAGGCCCGCGCCGACAGTTGGCGCACGCCGGAGAACGTCTTGCACGCGGTGGAGCTGGCGGGCGGTTGGCCGGGTGCCTTGCTGGCCCAGCAAGCGTTTCGACACAAGACCCGCAAAGTCTCGTTTCAGTTGGTGTTCTGGCTCATCGTGCTGATGCATCAGGTGTTCTGGATCGATCAGCTGTTTCTTGGCGCTAACCTGTTTGCGTTGTTTTAACGCACTTTAAAGCAGCAAGCCGACCTGCGTGCGCTTGGGCAATTTGCTCACCACCAGTTGGTGGGAACGTTGCAGCAAACCTTGCAGCTCTTCGGTGCCCAGCGGGTAGGGCGTGTCCATAATGACCCACTGGGCCCGGGCCAGATACGGCGCCGGGTGAATGCCCGGCCGGTCGCAATGGCCCAGGAACAGATCTTTGTCGACCTTGAAAGCCAGGGACTGTCCCCGCAGGTTCTGCAAGGCGAACATCTTGTTCCCGGCAATCGAAAACACCCGCACGCCACCCCACTTGTAATCCTCCCGCGCACCGGGCAACGCCAGGCAGTATTGCGCGACGTCCTCTTCGCTCATTCGTCCCGCTTTCATAACAGTCTGTCCCCGCACGCATTGAATGATTCGATCAAATGGTCGATCCAGGCACGCACGGCTGGCATCACCCCGCGTCGATGAGGGTAGACGGCTTGCAGCCAGCCGCCCGGCAATGACCAGTCGGGCAATAATTGCACCAGCGAGCCGTTCTCCAACTCCTGCTCGCAATACATCATCGGCAACATGGTAAAGCCTTGGCCGCTGAGGGTGCAGGCTTTGCGCACGATGAAATCTTCGCAGCCCAATCGCGCTTCGAGATTCAGCTCGTAGCTTTTGTCCAGTTGATCAAGCAGGCGGATGTGCACCATGCGGTCGGCTTCCAGGGCGCCGAGCACGGGCAGGTTTTTAAGGTCTTCAGGATGATTGATTTCACGGCCGAGCAGAAATCCAGGGCTGGCAACCAACAGCATTTGGGCCTGACGCAGGCGGCGGGTGACTAGCAATGGATCTTCATCACCCAGATCCCGCACTCTCAAGGCGACGTCGATGCCCTCGTTCACCAGATCAACCCGACGGTTGAGTAGCATGACGTCCAGTTGAACCTGAGGGAATTTCTCCAGGAACTTACTGATCACCCCAGGCAGCATTTGGTGAGCCAATCCCACGGGACAGGACACTCGCAAGCGTCCCCGGGGCTCGCTGGACATGCTGGCCACCGCTTCGTCGGCCATCTCGGCTTCCAGCAGCATCGCCTGACAATGGCGCAAGTAACGCTCGCCCACGGCGGTCAGGTTGAGTTGGCGGGTGGTGCGTTGCAGCAGGCGCGCGCCCAGGCGTTCTTCCAGCTCGGCGATGCGTCGAGACAACCGCGACTTGGGAATCCCCAGCAAACGCCCGGCCGCTGCGAAACCACCAGCTTCGACCACCTTGGCGAAGTAGTAGAGGTCGTTGAGATCTTGCATGGTTTAAGCTCGACTGTTCTATCAGTGGGACAAACTATCGCATTGTTGCCGACTAATCATCTATTGGTTTCGTCGGTAGGATTGTCTCCATCAGATCGCCGGTGGCGGTCCTCACCTTGGAGATCCCACATGAAATTACTGCATATCGATTCGAGCATTCTGGGTGACAACTCGGCTTCCCGTCAGCTGAGCGGCGAAGTCGTCAAAACCTGGCAAGCCGCCGAGCCTGGCGTTGTGGTGACTTACCGCGACCTGGCCGCCGATGCCATCAGCCATTTCTCCGCCACCACCCTGGTCGCCGCCGGCACCGCCGCTGAACTGCGCAACGCCGCGCAACAGCACGAAGCCGATCTGAGCGCGCAGGCCCTGGCCGAATTCCTCGCCGCCGATGCGGTCGTGATTGCCGCGCCGATGTACAACTTCACCATCCCGACCCAACTCAAGGCCTGGATCGACCGCATCGCCGTGGCCGGCCAGACTTTCCGCTACACCGAAGCCGGCCCTGAAGGCCTGTGCGGCGGCAAGAAAGTCGTGATCGTTTCGACTGCCGGCGGTCTGCATGCCGGTCAAGCGACCGGTGTTGCGCACGAAGATTATCTGAAAGTGCTGTTTGGTTTCCTCGGCATCACCGACATCGAGTTCGTCCGCGCCCATGGCCTGGCCTACGGTGATGAAGTGCGCACTAAAGCCATGAGCGACGCTCAGGCGCACATCAGCGAGCAATTGTTCGCGGCCGCGTAAGGCTTGCGTAAAGTCGTAAACAGCTCGGGCAATACCCCTGAAACTCTGTATTCTGGTCATCGTGATGGCCAGGTACGGAGTTTTTTGTATCTGGCGGTTATCCGTTTCTGGCCCAGGTTATGCAGTCGAGGGCTAATATCTGCCGTCAGGTAACAGGGTGGGGGCATCCCATGGTGCGTCTTTGTGCAACGCTACTGATTTGCCTGCTCGGCAGTCTGGGTTTGGTGCACGCCGCGTCTGCGCCACATCCTCACTGGAGCGTCGGTTTCCATGAGATGACCTTCCTTGATCCGCTGGACTTGCAGCCGATGCGCGCCATCGCGTTTTACCCGTCCAGTGAAAAGGAACACTCCAGCACGCTCGAGGGCTACACGGTCGAAGCGGGTGAAGACACCAAAGTCGCCATCGGACGTTTCCCGATGCTGATGCTGTCCCACGGCAACACCGGAACCCCGCTGGCCCTGCACGACCTCGCCACCTCATTGGCACGCAAGGGCTTTGTGGTAGTGGCGGTGATCCATCCCGGCGACAACTCCAAAGACCACAGCCGCCTCGGCACCTTGAGCAACCTTTATGGGCGGCCGATCCAGATTTCCGAAGCCATTACCGCAACCTTGGGCGACCGGATGCTCGCGCCTTTCGTCAATGCCCAGCAGGTCGGGGTGATTGGCTATTCGGCGGGCGGTGAGACTGCGCTGATTCTGTCCGGCGCCACCCCGGATCTGGATCGCCTGCGCCGTTATTGCCAGGAGCGCCCGGATGATCACGATGCCTGCAACACGCAAGGCGAACTGATCGTCGATCGTGATGACTTGCAGCCAGTGGCGGACCCGCGCGTGCATGCCTTGCTGCTGATGGCGCCGTTGAGCCTGAAGTTCGGCCGCCATACCCTGGCCGACGTGCATGTGCCGGTGCTGCTGTACAGCGGCGATGGCGACAAACTGGTGGCGTTCGACAAAAATGCAGCAGCGCTTGCGCGCAAACTGCCGACCGCACCGGACTTCAAATTGCTGGCCGGGGCAGGGCACTTCGTATTCATGGCACCGTGCAACGAAGAACAGATCGCCACCATGCCGGCACTGTGTACCGATGCCGACGGCGTCGACCGCAAGGACATTCACCGCAACATGATTTCCGAAGCCGGACGGTTCTTCTCCCATGCCTTGGGCAAACCCACCCGCGCCGGCATGCAAACCGCGGATCAATAAATTCAATGCGGTCCATGTAGGAGCTGCCGAAGGCTGCGATCTTTTGATCTTGTTCTTAAAAGCAACGTCAAAAGATCGCAGCCTTCGGCAGCTCCTACAGATCGGGTGGATATCAGGTCATCGCCCGGCGTTTCAGTAATAAGGTCAAACCGAGCCCGATTATCGACAACAACGCCGCACTACAGAAAATCCACGAATACCCCAGGTTCAACGCCACTGCGCCCATCAGCGGTCCGGCAATCGCCAGCGCCAGATCGAAAAACACCGCATAAGCACTCAAACCCGCTCCGCGACTGGAATTGGGCACTTGCTTGATCGCTTCCACTCCCAGCGCCGGATACACCAGCGACAGGCCGAACCCGGTCAGCCCTGCGCCGATCAAGGCGTAACCCGTCGAGGGCGCCAGCCACAGCAGGATCAGCCCGACGGTTTCAATGGTCATGCAGGCGATAGCCGAGGTGAAGCCACCGAAACGGCTGATGCTGGAGATGAACAACAGTCGCGCCAGAATGAAGCAGACCCCGAATACCGTCAGGCAATAAGCTGCGCCGGTCCAGCCAAGGCTGACGTAATACAGGGTAATAAATGTGGTGAGCGTGCCGTAACCGATGGACGCCAGGCTCAGGCTCGCGCCGAAGGGAGCAATGCGGCCGAACACCGCCCAGAACGGCAGACGTTCACCGCGAATCACCGGCACTGAAGGTTTATTGCGGATCAACAGCAGGGCCAGCAGGGCCAGCAACGACAGCGCGATCCCGAGGCTGGCGAACCCCAGTTCAGCGACCATCACCACGCCCAGCGGCGCGCCGATGGCGATGGCGCCGTATGAGGCGATGCCGTTCCAGGAAATCGAACGCGCCGTGTGCTCGGCACCGACCTGGCCCATGCACCAACTGATCGTGCCGACCCCGATCAACCCTTGAGCGATGCCCAGCAACAACCGGCCGGCGATTAGGATGATCAGGCTCAACAACGGTACACCTTGCAGCAGGGTCGACAGCAATGTCAGCACGCCGCTCAAGGCAATCCCCGACAAGCCGTAAACAATCGCCCGTTTAGTACCGATGCTGTCCGACAGACGCCCGGCCATGGGCCGGCTGAGCAGGGTGGCCAGGTATTGCGAACCAATAGTCAACCCCGCCACGATAGCGCTGAACCCCAATTGTTCATGCACATACCCGGGCAACACGGCAATCGGCAGGCCGATGCAGAGGAAGGCAATAAAGGTATAGAAAACGATGGAGACGATCTGCAGGGTGATCGCCATGGAGCTTTGCGGGGGCAGCTGCTGCACAGGCATGAGAGCTCTTTCGCGGGCGGCGGTAGGAGAACTGCATCATGGCGCGGGTGGGGAGTAAAAGGAAGCAGGCTAACGATCAAAAGATCGCAGCCTTCGGCAGCTCCTACAGCTGATGAGTACGTCGCAATATCGCGAGTGTACCCGGTCGGTGTAGGAGCTGCCGAAGGCTGCGATCTTTTGATCTTTTTGTTCGAAACAAAAAGCCCCGTCACCAGGACAGGGCTTTTCACTTGAAGCTTGCAGCCGTCTTACATCAAAACACCCTGACTACGCAGGTAGTCGTCATAGGTGCCGCTGAAGTCGATCACGCCGTCGGCGCTCAACTCGATGATGCGGGTGGCCAGGGACGATACGAACTCACGGTCGTGGCTGACGAAGATCAGCGTGCCCGGGTAGTTCTCCAGCGCCAGGTTCAGCGCCTCGATGGATTCCATGTCCAAGTGGTTGGTCGGTTCGTCCATGATCAGCACGTTCGGCTTTTGCAGGATCAGCTTGCCGAATAGCATGCGACCTTGCTCACCACCGGAGATGACCTTGACCGACTTGAGGATCTCGTCGTTGGAGAACAGCATGCGACCGAGGGTGCCGCGAACGATTTGCTCGCCGCCCTGGGTCCACTGGCCCATCCAGTCGAACAGGTTGCAGTCGTCTTCGAAGTCGTGAGCGTGGTCCTGGGCGTAGTAGCCCAATTCCGCGGCATCGGTCCACTTCACGGTACCGGCATCCGGGGTCAGTTCGTTGACCAGGGTGCGCAGCAGGGTGGTTTTACCGATACCGTTCGGGCCGATGATCGCCACGCGCTCGCCGGCTTCAACCTGGAAGCTGAAGTCCTTGAACAGGGTCTTGCCGTCGAAACCTTTGGCCATGCGCTCGACGATGACCGCCTGACGGTGCAGCTTCTTGGTTTGTTCGAAACGGATGAACGGGCTGACACGGCTCGAAGGCTTGACTTCGGCCAGCTGGATCTTGTCGATCGCCTTGGCTCGGGAGGTCGCTTGCTTGGCTTTCGAGGCGTTGGCCGAGAAGCGGCTGACGAACGATTGCAGCTCGGAAATCTGCGCTTTCTTCTTGGCGTTGTCCGACAGCAGTTGCTCGCGGGACTGGGTCGCCACGGTCATGTACTCGTCGTAGTTGCCCGGGAACAGGCGCAGCTCGCCGTAGTCCAGGTCAGCCATGTGGGTGCACACGCTGTTCAGGAAGTGACGGTCGTGGGAGATGATGATCATCAAGCTGGAGCGCTGGGTCAGAATGTTTTCCAGCCAGCGGATAGTGTTGATGTCCAAGTGGTTGGTCGGTTCGTCGAGCAACAGCACTTCAGGATCGGAGAACAGTGCCTGCGCCAGCAATACGCGCAGTTTCCAGCCCGGGGACACTTCGCTCATCGGGCCGAAGTGCTGCTCGATGCCAATACCCAGGCCCAGCAACAACTCGCCGGCACGGGATTCGGCGGTGTAGCCGTCCATTTCGGCGAATTCGGTTTCCAGCTCGGCCACGGCCATGCCGTCTTCTTCGGTCATTTCCGGCAGCGAGTAGATGCGGTCGCGCTCGGCCTTGACCTTCCACAGTTCTTCGTGACCCATGATCACGGTGTCGATCACGGTGAATTCTTCGTAGGCGAACTGGTCCTGGCGCAATTTACCCAGACGCACGTTCGGCTCGAGCATGACCTGGCCGCCGGACGGCTCGAGGTCGTTACCGAGGATTTTCATGAAGGTCGACTTGCCGCAACCGTTGGCACCGATCAGGCCGTAGCGGTTACCGGCGCCGAATTTGACCGAAACGTTTTCGAATAGCGGCTTGGCGCCGAACTGCATCGTGATGTTAGCTGTGGAGATCAATTACTTTACCTATCAATGGGTTGCGAGCTGCGCATTTGGCGCTTGGGCCATTCCTGGGACATTCTGGAGATTCACTCCATCTCTCCCCAGTCACCGCTAGAGTTCAACCAGCGCGCATAAGTCGAGAGCAGCATCTGGACGCTGTGTCCAAGCTGTTGGGCAAAAAGGCGGGATTCATGCCAGACATTGCGCATATTGTCGCATAAGTGTGACGGCAGTTGTACGGTGGGCGATAACGTGTCGCACGCTTCTTTGAGGTTCGGCCACGGTTTGTGCAGAACCGGGGTCTGTCTGAGGAGGGCTCATCCTGGATAGGCCGGGAAACTCAGAGGCCACCTCAATGTTATTTTTGTTCAGCGTTGTGTTCGGGACACTTGGCGTGGCTCTGGGTAAAGTCAGCACCGCTTGCCCGGCCTCGTGTGTTTCAGATGGATTGCTGAATGGCCAGCACTTGGTCAGGGTGGGCACCCATTCAGACTCATCTCTCCATGCCATGCGTGACAGCAGAAGGTGGGAAGGGGTCTATTCTTCTTCGTCAGGGGCCGGGTTTCCGGGCGCGCTGGCGTTTCGTTGTCATCACCGCTGACCATCACCTGATAGCGGCTCGCAGATACTCCCCTGACCCAAGGCGCGCTTCTTACCCGCCATCCCCCGCTGTGAGTGGATAAATGGGTTACGCTGGAAAGCAGGCAACGTGAGAACGCAAACAGTCTCTCATCATGGATGGGATCAAAATGAAACTGATTTTGGTGATGCTCGTTGTTGGTCTGTTGGCTTGGAAGCTTTCCCCTGAACTACAGTCCTGGGCTGCAGTTCAACTATCGAATCCCAAAGAAGTCTCTAAAGAAGTCTCTATCGTCGTGACTGCGCCGAAGCCTGTTTCAGCGCCATTCAAATGTGATGGGCGAAAATATTGTTCGCAGATGACCTCGTGCGCAGAGGCCAAAAACTTTCTGAAAAATTGCCCAGGAATGAAAATGGACGGCGACAACGACGCAATCCCCTGTGAGTCGCAGTGGTGCCAATGACTATTTGTCGCTCAGCGGGAAAGTCTGGCTTTGCCGCACGTTGAACGGCGTGCGACAAGCCGGCGACTGACCAGGTCGAGACTCAGAGCAAGTAGCCAGCGGCTTGTCCGAGATGGTTGTCCTGCCCTCCAGTAATGAGGTGCAGTGGAATGTGTTGTTGTTCATCGATAGATGGGATTTCGAAACTTCCCACTATTTGAAGGTGCCGCTCATTCAGTCCGGTCGACTCTTCTTCTTTTGCCTTAGCCATTCTCGCGTGGTTCGCTGCGATTTCATTGAGAGTTGACACGTTACATCTCCGGTGACTGACCAAGCGTATCGCTGGAGTCCTTAAGTGTTAATTTAATTGCCGCCGCGTCAGAATTACGTCGTTCCGGGGCTGCTACGTCCGACCGGTGCAAAGCCTACGCCAGACATGTTGCGTATTCCGCACCAGATTTTCATATGCGACGAATGGTGGCGTGGCAGGTGGCTACTATCGGGTGGGCGGTTCGCGTTACTGTGCATTCCTATGTTGGGTCGTCGGCGCTTTGGCGGTATCCGTGGACACATTTTCACAGTTGAAGGTTAACTATTAGTTACAAAGTGTGGCTAAAATGCCATCTTTCGACCCCATGCCGACCGACGGCATGGCTCAAGAACGCGCCATCGGGACGCAGTTTGTTCATTTCTGACGTGTGACGATTTTCGTGAAACTTATCATTGCCGCTATTTATGTCATCTCCATTGCGTATGTTCACTTACGCGGTAAGGTGCGCCACAAATTTGGCCGTCAACTGAGCGACCACTCGACGTTTCTGGCACCGATCAATTGCTTCCTTTATCTGTTTTCGAAAACACCCAATAAGCCTTATCTCAATCCGGCAGACTTTCCCGACTTGAGCCCTTTGCAGGCTCATTGGGAAGAGATTCGCGCCGAAGGCCTGAATCTGCTCAAGGCTGGGGAGATCAAGCGTTCGAATCAGTACGACGACGTTGGTTTCAATTCGTTTTTCAAAAGTGGCTGGAAACGTTTCTATCTCAAATGGTACGGCGACAGTCACCCGTCGGCCGCAAAGCTCTGCCCGCGTACCACTGAACTGGTGCAAAGCATCGCCTCGATCAAGGCCGCGATGTTCGCCGAACTGCCGCCGGGTTCGAAGCTGGTCCGTCACCGCGATCCGTATGCTGGTTCGTACCGTTATCACTTGGGGTTGGAAACGCCGAACGATGCCGGTTGCTACATCAATGTCGACGGTGAGAACTACCATTGGCGCGACGGCGAAGCGGTGATGTTCGATGAGACCTTCATTCATTACGCCGAAAACACCACTGCGCAAAACCGCATCATCCTGTTCTGTGACATTGAGCGGCCGATGAAGTATCGCTGGGCGACGGCGTTCAACCGCTGGTTCAGCCGCACGGTGATGGCGGCGGCGGGTGCGCCGAACGATGCCGGCGACAAGGTCGGTGGTATCAACCGCTTGTTCGCCAAAATCTACAAGATTCGCCTGCGCGGCAAAGCGCTCAAGAAGCGTAACCGCACTCGCTACTACCTGGAGAAATGGGCGGTTTTTGCTGGGTTGCTGGCGATTTTTGTTTTGATCTGAGTTAGGTGTTGAGGCGTATGACGCCTTCGCGAGCAAGCCCGCTCCCACATTGGTCCTGTGAACGACCCAGATCCAATGTGGGAGCGGGCTTGCTCGCGAAGAGGCCGGTATTTCCACCGCAAAACTTATGGATGTCCCAGGAGTCGCTCAGCCGCTGGACCGTTTCGTGTTTTTTTTCTCCGCAGTAGATTTGGCTTTGGTGGCCGGTTTGCTGGCCGTTTTACCGCCCCCCTTGCCACCAAGACTACGCTTGAGCAGTTCGGTCAGATCGATGACATCGGCCGTCTTGCGCTCCTCTTCACCGGTAACGGTTTCCACGGTTTCGATCTTGCCTTCATGAGCCTTCGTATCGACCAGCGCCATGATTTTGTCTTCGAAGCTGTCGCGGTACTCCTCGGGCGTCCAGTCGGCACTCATGTCCTCCACCAGCCGTTTGGCCATGTCGAGCTCACCTTTGGCCAGATCCGGCTTGGTCACTTCACTGCCCAGTTCCAGTTGAGCAAGGCTGCGCACTTCGGCGGGCCAGCGCAGTTTCACCAGCACCATGGCTGACTCCAACGGCATGAGGGCGGCCAAGTACTGGCGGGTATGCAACACAACGCGGGCCAAGGCGACCTTGTTGGTTTTGCTGAGGGTTTCGCGCAACAGCGCATAGACCTTGCCGCCGCGTTTATCCGGGGCCAGGTAGTAAGGCGTATCGATGTTTTGCAGGGGGATTTGCTCGCTGTCGACAAAGGCAAAGATGTCGATGGTTTGGGTCGACACCGGATGGGCCGAACGAATCTCCTCTTCGCTAAGCACCACGTAACGCCCCCTTTCGTACTGGACCCCTTTGACGATGTGCTCCTTGCTGATTTCCTTGCCAGTGACTTTGTTGACGCGCTTATAGCCCACCGGCTCCATGCTGCGGCTGTCGAGCCAATCGAAATCCACCCCGTGGGAAGATGTTGCCGAGACCAGCGCCACGGGGATGTGCACCAGACCGAAACTGATTGCGCCTTTCCAGATTGCCCGTGCCATCGTCGTGCTCTCGTCAGTCGATTGATGTTCAGGTGACCTATGGGCCCGAGCAAAAGTTTCAGTCGTCGGCGGCCCGGTCCTGCGGGCGGATCGGCGGTGCGGTTAACTCGTGTTACATCTTGTGGAGCAGGTTTTGGTTAACAAATCCGGACCCTGGGCGTAGCGTGGCTCTATTCATCCATGAAGCATGGCACGCTCATTTAGAGAGGTCCCCATGAACCAATGTGTGCTCGGCGTCCTCGCACTGGCATTGAGTGGCGTGCTAAGTCCTTTGGCTTTGGCAGACGCCGCATCGCCGTCCTCGCCCTTGCTGCTGGCGCAGAACCTGCCGGGCAGCACCAACAACAATCCCTACAACAGCCCGATTCGCCGGGCCAATCCCAACAGCATGCAAGGCACCCAACCCGGCATCCCGGTGATTCGCGGGCCGAACACGGTGCCTGTGCCACGACCGCCAACGCTCGATAACGGCGGTATCGGCAACCGCTATCCGCAAGATCGACAGGCACCCACCAGCCAACCGAAATTCATTCCCAATCCACCGCCCCGGGACTCGGATCGCAACTACCGTTGAACGGCAGGACAGAGATCTTGCCAGCCATTTTTGACGACAAAAGGAATCGTGCATGTTGCGTAAAACCCTCTTGGCCACTTTCTGTGCCAGCGCATTATTTACAGTCACGGCGCCCGTTTTCGCGGCGCCGACACAGGATATAAAAAGCGAGCAGGGCACCCTTGAGCTCACGCCGATCGTTAAAGGCCTGGAACATCCCTGGGCGCTGGCGTTTCTGCCCGACCGCCAAGGGATGCTGGTGACCGAACGGCCCGGCAACCTGCGGCTGGTCAGCGCCGACGGCAAACTCTCGGGTCCGCTTAATGGCGTGCCTCAGGTCTGGGCCAAGGGGCAGGGCGGATTGCTCGATGTGGCGTTGTCGCCCGATTTCAAGCAAGACCGCATGGTCTATCTGTCTTACGCCGAAGGGGGCGGTGAAGGCGGCAAGGCCGGCACGGCGGTCGGTCGTGGACGACTGTCCGAGGACCTGACGGCGATCAAGGATTTCAACGTGATCTTCCGTCAGGAGCCCAAGCTATCGGTTGGCAATCACTTCGGCTCGCGACTGGTGTTCGACCGCGACGGTTATCTGTTCATCACCTTGGGCGAGAATAACGACCGGCCCACGGCACAGGACCTCGACAAACTGCAAGGCAAGATCGTGCGGCTCTATCCGGACGGCAAGGTGCCGAAGGACAATCCCTTTGTCGGGCAAAAAGGCGTTCGCCCGGAAATCTGGTCCTACGGCCAACGCAACCCGCAAGGCGCGGCACTCAATCCCTGGAGTGGCACGCTCTGGGAAAACGAGCACGGCCCCCGAGGCGGCGATGAGATCAACATCATCGAACGCGGCAAAAATTACGGCTGGCCGATGGCAACCCACGGCATCAACTATTCCGGCCTGCCGGTCCCGGAAGCCAAGGGCGAAACCGCCGAAGGCACCGTGGGCCCGCACCATGTCTGGGAAAATTCCCCCGGCCTGAGCGGCATGGCCTTCTATGACGGTGATCGCTTCAAGGCCTGGCAACATAGCGTGTTTATCGGCGCGCTGGTGAGTCAGGAGTTGATCCGCCTGCAATTCGATGGCGACAAAATTGTTCACGAAGAGCGGTTGCTCGGTGAACTCAACAAACGGATTCGCGATGTACGGCAGGGGCCGGATGGGTATCTGTATGTACTGACTGATGAAGAGGACGGTGTGCTGTACAAGGTTGGGTTGAAGTAAGTTAAGAAATTTGAGCGACGAGAATCCTGTGGGAGCGTGGCTTGACTTACTGGCATTGAGGCATGCTGCCTTGCCGTAATGATGCATTCCTACCAAACCTGGATCAGACTTCTTGAGCCGCGCTGACGGATGTTTTCCACTCCTGAAGCCCCCGCACCACCAGATACAACAACGGCCCCACCGACACAAAAATCGCCGTCACCAACAGATAGGGAACCACCGACAACCCCGACTGCCCGCGCTTGCGCGCATCCTGGTACATCCAGATACCGGCAAGCGTCGCCAGCAAGTACAAATCGATCACCACTTGTGCGGTATCGGGCCGCGACATCAGGCTGATGCCGAAGTCGAGCAACGACTGCTCGGCCTGCAGCATCACCGAAACGGTGTAGCCGGCGAAGGCGAGCAGAGCAATGAGGGGCAGGGCGACAGACTTCATGGTTTCCTTCCTTGGGACAATGAGCAGAATCGCCAGCTTACAGCGGCCCTTGAAAATTGGCCATTGACTTGCCATCAGCGTCCGGCTAATTTCCAGCCATGACTTCCACCGTATTGCGCTGCCAGCCAAGCATTATTACCGCCATTCCTTATTTGGCGGGCTAGCTCACGACTGCAGCACCCAACCCGCCCTAGAGGCGGGTTTTTACTTTCTGTCTCCTGGGTTTTGAGCTTACCGGGCGCCCGCAGCTCCTACGCCGACCGCGTAAACCCGGATACCAAGGAGACGACCATGAACAGCACCCCCGCCCAGCAGAGCTTGCTTGGGCACTACGTGAAAAAGATCCTTGCCGCGCCGGTTTACGAACTCGCTGTGCGCACGCCGTTGCAAGCGGCACCGGCCTTGTCCGAGGCGTTGGGCAATCAGGTCCTGCTCAAGCGCGAAGACTTGCAACCGACGTTTTCCTTCAAGATCCGCGGCGCCTACAACAAACTGGTGCACCTGAGCGATGAACAGAAGGCTCTTGGCGTGATCACGGCTTCGGCGGGCAATCATGCCCAAGGCGTAGCGTTGGCGGCGCGCGAACTGGGGATTGCCGCAACCATCGTCATGCCCTGCACGACACCGGAACTGAAGGTGCTGGGTGTCCGCAGTCGGGGAGCCGATGCGGTGTTGCACGGCGAGAGTTTTCCGTTTGCCCTGGACTATGCGCTGGATCTGGCGCGGCAAACCGGTCGCACCTTTATCTCGCCTTTCGACGACCCGGACGTAATCGCGGGGCAGGGCACCGTCGCCATGGAAATCCTTCGCCAGCACCAAGGGCCGCTGGACGGGATCTTCATTCCGGTGGGCGGTGGTGGCTTGATCGCCGGCATTGCCGCGTACGTCAAATACCTGCGCCCTGAAATCCGCATCATCGGCGTCGAGTCGGAGCATTCCGCCTGCTTGCAGGCTGCATTGCAGGCCGGCGAACGGGTGGTGCTGCCAACTGTCGGCACCTTCGCCGATGGCGTGGCCGTCGCAGAGATCGGCGCCCATGGTTTCGAGGTCTGCCGGTTTTGCGTCGATGAGGTAATGACCGTCAGCAACGACGAACTCTGCGCCGCCATCAAGAATATCTACGACGATACCCGCTCGATCACCGAACCTTCCGGCGCCTTGGCTGTAGCGGGGATCAAGCAGTACGTGGCACGCACCGGCGCACGGGGGCAGACCTTGGTGGCTATCGATTCCGGAGCGAACATTAATTTCGACAGTTTGCGGCATGTGGCCGAGCGCGCCGCGTTGAGCGGCGTGTCGGCGTGAGGGCTGGTGCGGTTATTCCTGAACGGCTTTCTCGATGCGGCTCGACGCCGACCAAATCCGGTAGCGCACTTCGACGTCCTTGGGCACGTAAAGCACGATCGGCAGCTTGCTGTTGTAGCGCAGCTTGAAACCGTCACCGACCACCGGCACGAAGTCCTTTTTGCTCTTGCCATCCGGGCAGGCCATCCGCGTACTCATCGGGCCGATGACGTTTTCCAGCCGGTAATACGGGTAACCCCACCCTTCAAGGTTCTTTTCCTCAAGCATGCCGCCCAGGCGCTGACGGTTGCAGTCGACGGTCAGGGTCTTGCCGGCCAGAATCTCGATTTCATAACCCTCTTCCTGTTGTTGCGGGGCGAGGTGAATGACCTGGCGGGTAAAACCGCTCTCGGGCTTGGGATACGGCGCGACGTCTTCGAGGGTTGCGGCGTGGGCGACGGACGAAAAAACGGCAATTATCAGCCCGACGGTCCTGTTAAGCGGCAAAGCACCCATGATGCCTCCTTGCGTGTGTGTGGGGTCAGCGGATACTGAATGGATGGGCCGTATTCTCACTGCCGTCCTCACCCAATGCAAACCCGCCATCGGGGTGTTTGCAAAATGCAGGCCTTGAAACAGACCTTTCTTGCATTTTGCACGAGTCACTTTATTGCACCCGCATCAAACCCTTGATTTGCCGACGAGGCGCAGAGCGAAATCCTGGGCATGTTTTATGCTGTAGCTGTCTTGAGCTGACCGCGATCCCTGTTGAGTCAGCGCTGAAACAAGAAAACGGTCGGACGTTGGAACGATGAAACCCGCACTGACGAAAAGAACGGGCGATCTGAGCTCCGACCGACATTGATTTTTGATTGGCAATCTCACAAAGCGAGAGGGTGGCCATGTTTCTTTCTGCCTTGGAACTACGCAATATCGTTGAAAGCAGTTTTCTCCCGAAACGCTGTCAATGCACGCTGTCGCCGGACCTGTCGATGACCGTCAAGGTGTATTCGGACGTCGAGACTGACCATCTCGACCTGTGCGTCACCGGCATAGACGCCCAGCGCCTGAACGGGTGTCGGGAGATCAATAACCTGATCGCCGAGTTACGCACCGACCTTGAGCACAACAGGCATAGCCAACTGTTGCACCCGACGTCAAAAGCCCATTAACCGGCCGTTTCACCCAGTTCGACCGATACGCGCCGGGTCTGGATAAACCCCAGCCCCAGCGCCAATTCCACCAGGATCGCCAGCAAAATACCCGGCCCGGCATGACCATTGAGCCATTCGCCGAGACCCAGCGCCGCCAAACCGAAACACCCCACCATAAAGCCGCTGCACATCGCGCTTCGCGCCGCCGAGGGCGGTGCCTGCCGTACGAGATAAAACATCACTCCCAACGCGCCGAACAGCACCGCACTGCGCCTGGCGATAAAACCCGCCCCGGACGAATACTCGATACCCCAGATCGCCAGCAACCATTGCGGCATCAAACCCCAGACCAGCGCCAGCAGAAAGCAAAGCGCGGCAGTGAACGTCGACAGCGTGCGAAACGAGATCTGCATGGCGAATCCTTTCGGCAGTGAGGGAGACGCCAAAGCATAGCGTCTGAACCCTCACAGGCCTACCGCCAAGTGCCGAATCAGAATCTTCTGTCAGTTCTGATAACTGCACGCGTCAGAAAATTTTAGGTAGGTGATTTCCGCAGGCTTGCCCGAGACGCTATCGACGTATTTCATGTTGGCCGTGACCACTTTGCAGTCCAGCGTCGACGGCTCGGTCATGGAAATGACCTTGCCCACATGCAGCGGCATGCCGTAGTGATAAGGCACGGCCTGGGAGGACGTCTCGTTGGCCTGAGCGAAACCTGCGAACGCGGTGCAGGCGAGGGTGGTGGTTATCAGTAGTGTTCGCATGTTCATGATGGGGCTCCAGTGCAGGGGGAAATCCAGTTCGACTGAAGAACGTCGAACCTGCCGCACTGGGCGTCAGACGGGGCTGAGGGCGTGCGGTCCAGTAAAGCTTTGGACCGTGGGGTTAAGCGATGGTTAACCGGGTTGCATGCCGCCTGTCGTGAGGAGGTTTCTGACAGAGGTTTCATGTAGGTAAAAAAACTGAGGGAGCTTCGGCTCGATCCTACAAGCTTGGGCGCCTTGTCGTCTTTCGGCGCTTGGCTTGTAGCGATTACTGTTTGGCATCGCTGCAAAATCAGCGAACAGGTTTGGTCACCTGATAACGTCGCACATATTTGTGCCCTCATTCGCACTGCGGACTTCTACGTCTCGTCTTGCGTTGTAATGGCGGCTGTGTGCGGGACGCCTTCGGGCGAGCCGATTTGGCGTTATCGGTTGACCAAGCCTGTGCACAGCCGCCACCCATCGTTTGGTCACGGTGCTGGCGATTACTAATTATGCCGAGTAATTACTATGCCAACGATAAATCCACTCCCCGAACGCTACCGTTCAATCAAAAGCAGCATTACCGACTCAACCCCCTTGGTGATCGACACAGAAGCCAATCCCCAAGACATTCTCGAAGCCGCATTACAGCGCATCCGCGCTTCCAGCCAGTTGCTTGAAACGCTCCACTGTCAATGCTTCAAGCATGGCGATGTTCAGGACATTCCGCACATTACCCATGCACTTTATCTGCTGACTCAGGATGGTTGCGATCTGTTGACGGTTGCTCAGCAGCGGATGATGGGGTGGAAGGCGCCGGTCTGAGGTCGAGCTGTAAGGAAGGGAAGTAGCGTTACGGTTTTGAATTGACTGAAATGATCAACTCGTCCTGTTCTACTACTTTGCTGTCACCTGGTTGATGCAGGCTCAATCAGGTGACCTTTCAATAGGCTTTCCTCGCTTCATAGTTTATCTGGGAAATATGAGAGCGGCGGGTGTGTTGCTTTCCATTCTTTCGACATTTGCTTTGCTTGTTCGATTTGTTCAGGAGTTAGTTTTGCTGCAATTTCAGGCAATAATTCTTTGGCATATTTTAACAAGCCGCCACCACCATCAAGTTCAAGCAGGGTGGAAATCAAGGCGTATGATTTTACAGGCTCATAAGAAAATCCGAGTTCTGAAGGGTTCTTAGATAGATACGAACCATATCCGAAAACAGCACTTGCGTATCCAGATTTGGCAGCCTTTTCGTACCAGAATCTGAGTGTTTCAAGATCGTTTTTTTTCGCAAGTGTCTCTACATACGCCATCATACCTGGAGGGTAGCCACCTTCAGCAGATGCTTTCATTAGGCGCTGAACTACATCTGCTCTGCTTGATGGAAGCAGGAAAAATCCCTTTCCATCACGGTACCCAGTTGCCAGGTAATACTGGGCGAAGGCGTACCCCTTCTCGGCCGATTGCTCAAGCCATTTGTCGTCACCAGTTAGGCGAAACATCAGGTACATGGCCTCGGCGTTTCCTTTGGTCGCTTCTTTTCCAGCGGCATCTAAGGCCATTTTCCTCCATTCAGTTGGTTCTTTTCGACCTTCGGGACAGTTTTTCATAACAACGCAAAGATCGTTGTTATTTTCGGAAAGCCGGATCATTGAATATATATCGCCTTGAAGTGCAGAAGCTTCATAAGCGCTCTGTGCCTCAGGTGTAATATACCTTTTCTTTTTTCGCAGCGCTTCGCCCAGATAATACTGGGCTTCATGATCCCCTGCTTGGGCTGCTAATTCCAGGAATGGCACTGCCGAGGCAGCTTTGAATTGATTATAAAGTGTGATGCCTTGCGCTTTGGCTGAATTCAAGTCCGAAGTAAACTGAGCGTAAACCTCGGAAGATATTCCGATCGCAAAAAGGGCTACGAAAAAATACACTCTCATTTGTTAACTCATAGCTTGTCGGGGAAGAAGGATAGTGGTGGGTGAGATTCTTTCCACTCCTTAGAGAGTATTTTTGCTTTCTCTATTTGAGCGGGAGTCATCTTGGCGGAAATATCAGGAAGTACATAGTTCACATAGTCGGGCATTCCGCCGCCACCATCTAACTCAAGCAGAAGGTGAAGTAATGCATAGGACTTGATCGGGTCGTAGGTGTATCCAAACTCAGATGATTCTTTTCCTAAGTTTGATGCATATCCAAAAATTGCAGTCGCGTATCCAGTTTCTGCCGCTTTTTTGTTCCAGAGTCTAAACCCTTGCATGTCTTTCTTTTCCGCTAGGATTGCTCCGTATTCCAACATGCCTTGAGGGTAACCTCCTTCTGCGGAAGATTTCATTAAGCGTTCAACAACCTCTTCCCGATTCGATGGTAGTAGAAAAAAGCCCCGCCCTTCACGATAGCTTACCCCTAAAAAGTATTGCGCAAATGCGTACCCGTTTTCGGCGGATTTTTCCAGCCATTTATCATCGCCGGTAACTATAAACATTAGGTACATGGCTTCTGCGTTTCCTTTCGCAGCTTCTACGCTAGCAGCATCTAAAGCCATTTTTCCCCAATCGCCTGGCTCCTTTCGACCTTTTGGACAGTTGGTCATCTCTACGCAGAGATCATTCTTCTCTCCTGCAAGCCTTATCATCGAGTATATGTCGCCTTGGAGGGCCGATGCTTCATAAGCGCTCTGCGCTTCAGAGGTCATATATTTTTTGTTTTTTCGAATGGCTTCGCCTAGATAATATTGTGCTTCGTGATCATCTACCTGGGCTGCTAACTCAAGGAATGGCACTGCCGAAATCGTTTTGAATTGATTGTAAAGCGTAATGCCCTGTATTTTGGCAGATTGCGGGTTGAAAGAAACCATCGCTTCTACTGATTTGGGTTTTTCCGTCAGTAGCGGCTTTTGTGGTTTGATCGTCTGTTGCTGAATAGTAAGTTGCCCAGCGCCGACTTGTGAGAAAGTACCGATTGCAAGGCAAGCGACAAATAGAGAGATTTTCATGACATTATTTTTATAGTTTGTCAGGGAAGAACGACAGCGGAGGGCGGGTTGCTTTCCATTCGGTCAGAGTTTTTTTCGATTTCTCGATCTGCTCATCTGTCATTTTAGCAGCGATTTCAGGAAGTTCGTCTTTTGCAAACTCTTGCATGCCGCCTCCACAAAGTGTAATGCCTTGCCTTTTAGCTTGCTGCAGATCTGTGAAAGTCTGTGCATGTGCTCCCACTGAAATTATCAAAATAATAGCAATGGCTAATGTTCGTTTCATGGATTAGCGGCTTAGTTTGAAAGGGAAAAATGAAAGAGCGGGGTGAGTTTTTTTCCAGTTGGCCGCAAAAGTATCTGCCTCGTCTAATTGAGCTTTATTTATTTTTTCTCTGATTTTCGATATGACATATTCTGCATCTTCTTTAGCGCCGCCGCCGCCATCAAGTTCCAGAAAAAGCGAAAGCAAGGCATACGACTTCACAAAATCTACCGGGAATCCGAAATCGGAGTTTTTTCCTGATAAATAGTAGCCGTAGTTAAAAATGGCCTCCACATATCCTGTGGCAGCAGCCCGTTCGGTCCAGTTTCTGGCGCCTTCAAGGTCTTTTTTTTCGAATAGGGCTGTTGCCAGTCCAGTCATTCCCCTAGGGTAACCACCTTCCGCAGATGCTTTCATCCAGCGTTCAACTGCATCTGCCCGACTTGAAGGCAATAGAAAAAATCCTCCTCCTTCACGATAATCGGTTGCCAATAAATATTGCGATAGTGCGAAACCATTTTCCGCTGATTGTTCAAGCCACTTTTTATCACCGGTAATCTCGTACATCAAATACATCGACTCTGCGTTGCCCTGTGCAGCTTCTTCAGTTGCCAATGATTTTGCGCTTGTCAGCCATTCCACAGGGGTTTTTTGGCTTTTTGGGCAGTTATTCATAGTTGCACAAAGATCACCTCCCATTTGGCCAAGTCTAATCATTGAGTAAATATTACCTTGCTCAGCAGAAGCCTCGTAGGCTTCTTTGGCTGCTGCATCGATATATCGTTTGTTTTTTCGTATTGCTTCGCCTAGATAGTATTGAGCTTCGCTGTCGCCGGCTGTGGCGGCGATTTGTAGGTAGGGAAGTGCGGAAGCCCCCTTGAGCTGATTGTAAAGCTCAGTGCCTTGACTCTTAGCAGACTGCTGCTCGCTCGTAAGCTGCGCGCAAACTGGTAAGGATATTCCTGCTAAGAGAAAGGCTATAAAGCAAAATGTTCTTGCTGATCGCTGCTTCATAGTTTATCTGGGAAATATGAGAGCGGCGGGTGTGTTGCTTTCCATTCTTTCGACATTTGCTTTGCTTGTTCGATTTGTTCAGGAGTTAGTTTTGCTGCAATTTCAGGGAGTATGTCGTTTGCGTAATCTTGCATGCCGCCACCACCGTCAAGTTCAAGCAGCATAAAAATCAACGCATATGACTTTACCGGATCATAAGGGAATCCGAACTCTGATGGGTTTTTAGATAAATATGAACCATATCCGAATACAGCACTTGCGTATCCAGCTTTGGCTGCCTTTTCGTTCCAGAACCTGAGTTCTTCAAAATCTTTTTTGTGCGCAAGAGCCTCTACATATCCCATCATGCCTAAGGGGTAGCCGCCTTCAGCAGATGATTTCATTAAGCGCTCAACGACTTCTGCTCTGCTTGATGGAAGCAGGAAAAATCCCTTTCCATCACGGTACCCAGTTGCAAGGTAATATTGTGCGAAGGCGTACCCTTTCTCGGCCGATTGCTCTAGCCATTTGTCGTCACCAGTTAGGCGAAACATCAGGTACATGGCCTCGGCGTTTCCTTTGGCTGCTTCTTTTTCAGCAGCATCTAAGGCCATTTTTCTCCATTCAGTTGGTTCTTTTCGACCTTCGGGACAGTTCTTCATAACAACGCAAAGATCGTTCTTGTTTCCAGAAAGTCTGATCATTGAATATATATCGCCTTGAAGTGCAGATGCTTCATAAGCGCTCTGTGCCTCAGGCGTGATGTATCTTTTGACTTTTCGCAACGCTTCGCCAAGATAATATTGTGCCTCATGATCTCCCGCTTCTGCGGCGACTTTTAGATGAGGGATCGCAGACATGGTCTTGAACTGGTTGTAAAGAATAATTCCTTTTTCTTTTTCTTCGAGTTGCTGCTGTGAAGGTGCGGCTAGCGCATTAGAACTAATGAAGAATGAGAATAATATTGTGTATAAAAATGACTTTAAATAAATCATGCTTGGTTTCTCGAGATTTATGAGCCGATGTATTTTATGGTGCTAATGGGGGTGTAGCTATTTTCATGAAGGTCGAGTTTACATAGGTCATCTAGGCGTTGACCCAGTTTTTTGCTCTCTCTCATATAAATCGCTCGAATCTGGTCGCTATCTTGTCTAGAGTATTTCAATACGGGGTCTTGCATAAAGTTGTCTAGTTTATGTTTGTTTTCGCAGTACGCTTGCCCTGGGCTTTCTGAGAGCTCGCCAAATTTATTCATGCTTTTGCATGCATCTTCAAACTGTTGCTGGGCCTCGATTAATGTGCCAGAAGCATTAGAGTTTTTTCCTATCCAGTTCACTATCTTGCTTATTGCTTATTGCTTGTTGTTGTAGTAGATATGCCTCGTCTCTTTTGTATTCGTGCTTCTCATCACTTGGATCGCCTTCCCCCGCCTTGATCGAAGTTACGGCAAATGCTTTCGGCTCAGATGTCAACGTCATGAATATAGGACCTAAAGCTGCGGGCGTCGCTTGAACGAACCATTTTTCCAATTCCTCTGGGTTGTGATATTCAATAATTGTATGAGCAATAGGTCCTCCCTTTCCGCTACTGGTCATTGCTTCATAGAGGTTCATGATGACGTTAATCCCCATCATATAAACCATTGCAACATCCAACCCAACTGCGCCGAGTACGTTCAGCGCAGAAGCTTGCTCTGCGGCCTCCGGAGTAATCCAACTAATAGAAGCCCCCTTGGCCTTATACAACTCACGCCGATAAATATTGATGAGTTCTACAACCGCCTCGTAACCCACCTCAAACTTGAAACTACCATTCACACCCGGCCCAAGGACAACAGCTGCTTTAAGATTGAGGATGAATTTGCCTTTATCTACTGATATTTGAGCGTTGCCTTGCAATCCCGCGCCGTAGGCGGCACCTAACGACCCACTAAGGTTGGCAAGCGTTAGCCATTGGCTAGCGCTTGTAGCCTCCTTGCTGTTGTTGATTCCTGTTGCGGGTCCTGCACGCAACGCAGCCAATGCTTTAGGCGGAGCCCAATTCAAAGCCCCTGTCAGTTCGATTCCTGCTTGAACGCCGGCGAACAGATTGAAGTTGGCCATGCCATTTTCAATTTGTACGTTGGCGGCCTTGCCGGACATGACTTGGCCAGTTGATTTGGTGTCAACAGCCGTCAGAGCCTTGGATTTGTGTTCAAGGTCTGGGGTAGGGCTGGTATCACCATTGTCGGCTTTGGTTTTGATCGTTTCTTCGTGGGTCTTCCGCTCAGCCTTTGCTTCGGCATCTTCGCGCTGTGCCGGTTTGACAGGGCTGAGTGTCGCGCCATATTTGGCGTTGCCGTTTATAGGTGACAGCTCAATACTGCCGGCGAGCATGAGCGACGCACCGGCGTATCCCCACGCACGGGCACCGAAATGGAAGGACATACGGCCGAGGTTCAAGGTCTGAAGTTGAGGATTACCTTCGAGATAGTAATCGACCGTCACATCCTTGGCTTTTTCGCGAGTCGGCATGTCGATTTTAAGCAGTTCCACTTCACCTCGAGCCAAGTCAAAGCTCAGTGACGCACTGGCCGACGTCTTGAAGCCTTCAGCGGCAGAGAAGGAGGGACCTTCCAGCTTCACTTCGCCATGCAGTTTTTTCTGCGGCGGCGCAAGGCAGCGGACAAATTGCGCCTGCTGGCTCTTGTCGAAAAGCCTCACTTCACCACGAACACTCTTTTTGAATACGACCTGTTTAAGGTGCTCGCCCCATTCTTTTCGCGCACCGGCATCCTCAAGCTGAGTCACTTTATAGCCGTTGGTTTGCAAGAAGCTGTAAAACTTGTCGATATTGAACCAACCATTGGTATCAAACCAGTCACCGGCTTGATCTCCAATTTTTAGTGCGCCCTGGCTTGCCAGCCACTGGCCAAATACCTTCTGCGCGCTGTTTTTACTTGCACCACCGTTACCGTTCTTTGGGATGCCTTCAAGAATTTTTTTCGCGCTCTTGCCGACCTTTTTCAGGTCTTCCTCAAGAAGCTTTGGCGCACCCTTGAGGTTGAGCAAACTGAACCACTTCAACGGCGTGCCGCTAGCTGCCAGTGTGCTGACTTCCCTTAGCGGAAAGCCATCCTTGACAAGCCGATCAACCGGCTGAGGCTCAAACTGTTCAGGCTCCCATAACAAGTGACGTCGAATAGGGTCAGCGGCGACTTTTTGTTGAGCCTTTTCGTGTAAGCCCTGTTTTACAACTTGCAAACGGTCCCATTCGGCACGTTCGGCTTCGACCAGTCCGGCAGGGGCCTGGGCATTTTGACCCGTCGCTTCGATCCAGTTTTTGTACTTTTCGCGCAAGCGGTTATTGATTTCCGATTGCTGTTTTTCCGTATCGAGATATAACTTGAACTGCTCGATACCTGTAGTGATGTCATCGCCACTGATCAGTGCGTACTCAGGTAAGGCGATCCCGTATTCCGCTACTTTGATAATCGCGTCGGTGTATTCGTGATAGGCAAACGACTTGGCTTCGCCATGCTTCCACGCCAGGTAGGCGTATGTATCACCTTCGCAGGTGTATAAACACTTCTGCAGTTCATCACGCTTTTTCTTGTCTGTTTCAAGGAGCTTGGCGACATCTTCCTGAGCCTGTGGCTTGATGCCACCCTCACTGATCAGCGCCTTGCGTTTCTCCAGGTAATTTTGGACGCGAGCGCGAGCCTCGATTGCCCCGGCAGCGAACAACGTACCGTTCTCGTACGTATGACCCTTCTTTTCGGCGGCGGCAATAGCTATTTTTTTTAGCGCCAACCACTCGCTGCGTAACTTACGTAGCTCGCTGTAATCATCCTGGATACGGTTCTGAGTATCGATATCCGACTGAAGCTGATCTATACGTGAGCGCTGAGGATCGGTTTTCGGCGTTTCGGCCTTTGGTGCGTCCTTTTCTTTTGCGCGTTTTACTTCTTGTCGGCTGCGAAGGACCATTCCTGGGTCCATTTCGATATTCGGTTCCTGAGCTTCAATTTCCTCCATTCTCTGGCGCTGTTCGCCTTCGAGAAAATTACTCAGTTTTGGCTCAAGGAAGTAATTCAGTAATCCGCTGTCATCTAATCCCTTGAGGCGCTCATCACGGGATTTACTCGGGGCAATTTGATTCTCCAGAGCGTGCATCGCCTCCTTCATCGAGGAGGCGGCGCGCTCGGGCAGTAACCAAAACTCTTCTTCATCGGTTGCATAGATTGCGGTGCCGTACGTGTTCGAACAAGGCTTGGGCTGATCCTTGAAGCTGGGGGCGCACGTTTCTGTAAAGTCTTTTTTCGGCCCCAAGTCAATGGGCTTAGGGCCAGGCGCACTTGCACTTTCGGCCGCTGGAGCAGGTTGGGAAGCTGCCGTTGAAGGGGCAGCTGGTTTTGCAACCGCTTCAGCCTGAGCACTCTTGGGAACACTAAGATTCCAACCCGGCTTGATGGCATTCGGGTCAGTAATAAAGGGATTCATCTGGCGCAGTTGCGCAACATCGGTATTGTAGCGAGTGGCAATCTGGCCGAGCGTTTCACCAGGATTGACTGAATGATTGGTAATTTCCATGGTGCTTCCGTTCTGTTGTTGCGTCGGGTTCATTGGGGGGTGGCGGATGCTGTTTGCATCAGCTGTTCAACCTTGATGAACGACTCTTCCCTGGATTGCAGGATGGCCATGGCTTCTGGCCGGGTTTCAAACAGCGGTCCATCGACGATAGAGGCGAGCTTGAGTAAATGATCACCTTCGTAGATGTTGTTTTTGAGCAAAAGGTCCAGGTTCTCGGTAATTTCATTGATGCGATCGTCGCCCGGTTCACCGAACGCTACATATTGCTCATCGACCCAATACAACCATCCCAGTCGCGCTTGAATCTTTGCTGTGTTGTCGGGAAGGTTGTAAGCCGGGCCATCGCCACGCCACTTCAGTTCCGATGTAGCCGTCCATGACAGCCACGCACCGCGCTCTTTTCCGAAGTGGCTGGGGGCAGGGCTGTACACCGCTTGCCAAGGACCGAACAATTGAATGGCCGCGTCACCAGCGGTGTAGGCCAGCGCAGCCCAGAGGCTGGGTTTGTGGTAGCTCAACAGACTTTGGCCACCGGAACCGTCATTGGCTCGCAGTAACCAGCGCGCGTGCGCGAGGGCCTGATTGGCATCTTCTGCGACCAGCGCAATACCCGAGTAGTTTTCTTCGCACAGACGCGTGGCTTCGCTTGCCAATCGGCTACCCCAAGGCGTCGTGAGCCAGAGCGGACCTTCGTCAGCGATTTCGGCAAAGTCAGTACTGCTGAACAAGGCCTGAGCATTCATCGGTTCGCCGATGCGATAGAGACGAGACATCGCCTCGGGCTGGCGTCCGCGATCGATGATGAAACACAGGACCTGACTGGACTGTTCCCTGGGTAGCGACTCGAATCCATAACGAGGTGCGGCCAGCAGGGAATTCATGGTGTTTACATGCATGTGCAATCCTTACGGCTGCAAGCGCCGTTGCTCTGTTTGCCGCACAACGGCGTGATACCCGACTCGTTGAGACGGCTGGGGAGAGGGGCCTTGCCTGCTGTATCCGCATCCGCCACCTTCATCGGCCCCGGTAACAACGGCGCAGCAGGCGTACCCGCACCCGGCCCACCCCCGGAATTCACCTTCACCTCAGCCCCACTAATCGTCACGCCACCCGCATCAATCTTCACAAAACTCCCGCCAGCCTTGGCCGTGAGCTCCATGCCTCCCTCAACCACCACCTTCTCTCCAGCGTGGTAGTGAATCTCTTGCCCGGCCTCGACAAACTGCGCCGTGCCGATCTTCACATGCTGAGTCACGCCGACGGTGAGGTGATCGTCCGCCCGCGCTTCGGTCTTGCGATCCAGATGGGTAACGCGGTGCTCTTCGACCTTGAACTCGCTGAACACGTTGGCTTCGACCGTGTCATGCCGTTCATTGCCGACGCGAATTTTCTGGTCGTGCTCGATGTTTTCATCCCAGTCGCGCTGGGCGTGCAGGTAGATCTGTTCCGCGCCTTTTTTGTCTTCGATGCGAAACTCGTTGTAGCCCTTGCCGCCCGGGGAACTGAGGGTTTTGAAGGTGCTGCGGGTTTTGTTCGCCGGCAGGTCGTAGGGGACGACGTTTTCCTTGTGGTAAAGGCAGCCGGTGATCAGCGGTTGGTCGGGGTCGCCTTCGAGGAAGGTGACGAGCACTTCCATGCCGACTCGCGGGATGGCGATGCCGCCGTAGGCGTTGCCGGCCCAGCCGGTGGCGACGCGCAGCCAGCAGCTGGTTTTGTCATCGGACTGACCGTCGCGGTCCCAGAAAAACTGCACCTTGACCCGGCCATATTCGTCGCAGTGGATTTCTTCGCCCGGCGGGCCGGTGACGATGGCGGTCTGGCTGCCCAGCACTTTCGGTTTCGGGTGTTCCAGGGCAGGGCGGTAATGCGCGGCCCACGGGGTGGCGAGGAAACGGTTGCGGTAGCCCTGGTGGAAGTCGTCTTTGTTATGGGTGACGTCGCTGGTGATGTTTTCGCCGAGCACTTGTGGCTGTTTGCCTTCGTGGACGATTTCCAGCAGCAGCCAGAGGTCGTTCCATTCGGCGCGCGGGTGTTCGCTGAGGGCCATGAAGTGGCCGCTGACCAGGGTCGGTTCGTCGCCTTTGCCTTCGGCCAGTTGGTAGTCGCTGCGATGACGCTCGAGGGCGCGGGTCGCCAGTTGCTTGCCGCGCGCGCGGTCGGTGAAACGGCCAGGATAGTCGTAGTCTTCGAGGTCCGGGGCGAACTCGGTCTTGGCCGCACTTTCAGGCAGCAGTCGCGGTTTCTCGAAGTCGTAGTCGCGGCGGCTGACGCGGGTAGTGCGGGTTTCCAGACGCAGGTTGAAGCGCTTGATCACCGGTTTCTTGGCGGCCATGCCGGAGTCTTGCTGGTAGCTCACCGGCGCGAGTTTGCGGAACACCGTCTGGTCATCGCCGAACACCAGTTTGTGGCCGCTGGTCGAGTGCTGGAAGTGGAAGTGAATGCCTTCCTCTTCGCACAGGCGCTGGATGAAGTGCAGGTCGGATTCGTCGTACTGCACGCAGTACACGCGCTCGGGGTAGATCGCGCCGAGCTGGAAGCTGTAGGCGTCGGCCAGAATGCCCCGCGCTTCGAGCACCTGGGCGATGATCTTCGGCACGCTTAACTGCTGGAAAATCTGCTGGTCATGGTTGTGCCGCAGGTAGGCGAGTTGCGGCACCAGGCTGATGCTGTAGCGGGTCAGGCTTTTGCCGGAATCGCCTTGCTCGATGCGGTACACCAGACCATGGATCTTGCCTTGGCCGGTGGCGCCGAAGGTCAGGCAACCGGGCTTGTGCAGCAACTCTTCGAGTTTCAGGTCGGGGCGGGCGCTGACCAGTTCGATGTCGAAACAGAAAGGCTGGTTGAGGGCTTCGCGGCCGACGAAGCTGAGGACCTGCAGGTCGACGGAAACGCCTTCGAGCGAGAGGGATATATGGGTTGCGTTTGCGTCCAGCATGCCTTGAGTTCCGTCCTTTGAAAAAGCAGGCGCGGATGGTGCAGCATTAAAGTGCCATGTTCAAGGCGCAAATGCCGTAGGTGCAGGGGGGCGAAGTATAGGGAAAACCCCTAGTTACAGGGTTTCGGCCAATGAATATGGGCTTGTGCAACTGACTGCACCCTCATTGAAAGCCGCAGGCTCTTGTAGGAGCTGCCGCAGGCTGCGATCTTTGGCGACGGTGAGTCCGACGAAAATCAAGATCAAAAGATCGCAGCCTGCGGCAGCTCCTACGGGTGCCGTGTCAGGTCGGGACTGTCAGGTGAGTTGATGCCGATACGGCAAATCCGGCCCGGTCTTGCTGCAGGTCAGGGCAGCGGCGCTGACGGCGAACCTGAGCATGGCATCGATCTGCTCCTTCCTCAGCTGTTGCAGACCCTCGACCGAATCCAGTTGCTGCTCGGTCAGCCAGGTAATCAACGCTGCCTGAAACGTATCGCCAGCCCCCACGGTGTCGGCGATTTTCACCGAACTGGCCGGTACCGACCACGAACCGTGGGCACGGCTGAACACCGTCGCGCCTTCGCCGCCTCGGGTCAGGAACACCAACTGACAGCGATGCTCCAGCCAGCCTTCGATGACGCGCTGAGGGTCCTGCTCGGGGTACAACAGGCTCAAGTCTTCGTCGCTGACCTTGATCAGGTCGGCAAGCTCCACCAGCGTGGCAATCCGCGAACGCCACAACTCGATGTTCGGCTCGGGATTCAGGCGCACGTTCGGGTCGAGGCTGATCAGGCGCTTGCCGCTTTCCCGTTGCACCAATGCCAGCAAGGTATCGGCAATCGGTTGCACCACCAGCGAGAACGAGCCGACGTGCAAACCACGCACTTCAGGCCCCAACTCTGGCAGATGCGCCAGGCTTAACTGGCGATCAGCGCAGCCTTCGCCACGGAAGCTGTAGTGAGGTGAGCCATTGGCACCGACCGCGACCATCGCCAACGTGGTCGGCGCGGTAAAGTCTACGAGGTAGTCCGGGCGAACACCTTCATCCTGCAGCACTTGCTGCAAACGTCGGCCGAGGTAATCGGTCGACAGCCCGCCAAACAGCGCGGCGTCCACGCCCAAGCGGCGTAAACCCACCGCCACGTTGAACGGCGAGCCGCCGGCAATCGCCTTGAAATTCACTTTGGATGCCAGACCGCTGGCATCGTCTTCGCTGAAGAAATCGAACAGCGCTTCGCCACACACCAAATACATAATTGTTCACTCTTTAAAGGGTTGCGACATGCTGTTGATAGCGTTCGTAGGCCTGCTGACAGGCCGCCACATTTGCTGCAATCGGTAAGGTTTCACTGGCCAGATCGAGCTTCACACAGCGCTCACAAAGGACCGCCAGGCTGTCTTCGTGACCGTTTGCCCATGACTTGCACCATGCCGCCTGAATCGCTGCGCCGAGGGCCGCGGCTTCACTTTGTTCGGTACAAATCACTGGCGTATTCATGATGTCAGCGACTATCTGTCGCCACACCGGGCTTTTCGAGCCGCCGCCGATCAGGCAGATGCTGCGGCTTTGTAAGCCATTCTGGCGCAGCAAGTCCAGCCCATAACGCAAACCGAAGGTGGTGCCTTCCACCACGGCGCGGCACAGGTTGGCCCGGGTCAGGTTGGTCATGGTCAGCCCCAGCAGGCTGCCGCTGGCATGGGGCAGGGCGGGGACGCGTTCGCCATTGAGGAACGGCAGCATGCACATGCCGTCGGCACCGATCGGTGCTTGCGCGACCAAGGCGTTGAACGCCTCGATATCCAATTCGAACAACTCGCGAATCGCGCCGGTCGCGTTGGTCAGATTCATGGTGCAGATCAACGGCAACCAGCCGCCGCTGGAGGAGCAGAACGTCGCGACCGAGGCATCGGGGCTGACGTTCGCTTGTTCGGCGTAGGCGTAAACCGTTCCCGAGGAACCGAGGCTCATGGTGATCGCGCCGGGCTTTATATTACCGGTGCCGATCGCGCCCATCATGTTGTCGCCGCCGCCGCTGGAGACCAGCGCCTTGGGGTTGATGCCGAGGTGTTCGGCGATACCCGGCAGGATTGTGCCAACCGGTTGGTGGGCATCGATCAGCTCCGGGAGTGCGGCTTGCAGGCGCCCGGTGGGGTCGATGTCGCGCAGCAGTTGCAAGTCCCACTGGCGGGTTCGCACGTTGAAATAACCGGTGCCCGAGGCATCGCCGTACTCGCTGCAACTACGGCCGGTGAGCCAGTAGTTGAGGTAGTCATGGGGCAGCAAAATGCGCGCGATCCGGGCGAATACCTCCGGGTGCTGTTCTTTGGTCCAGAGTAGTTTGGACACGGTGTAACCCGGCGCGATGACGATGCCGAGGCGTTCCAGGGAGCCTTTTTCGCCACCCAGATGGGCGAGCAAGCGGTCGTTCTCCGGCGTGGACTCGGTGTCGCACCAGAGCTTGGCCGGGCGCAGCACCTGGCCGCGATCGTCGAGCAGCACCAGGCCATGTTGCTGGCCGGAAACACCGATGCCGAGGATCGTCCGACCGTCTACATTCGCTGCGAGCAAGGCGCGGTGGGTGGCCAGGGTAAATGCTTCCAGCCATTGGGCAGTGTCTTGTTCGCGACGGCCGTTGGCACCGCTGATCAGGCTATGGGCGGCGGCGCCCTGACCGAGGACCTGGCCGCTGCGCGCATCGAGGATGACGGCTTTGGTGCCTTGGGTGCCGCAGTCGATGCCGAGGAATAATTGTTGGTTTGCCATGGAAACACCCTACCGAAGATCGTTCCCACGCTCTGCGTGGGAATGCCTCAATGGACGCTCTGCGTCCGCTTCTGAATGGGACGCGGAGCGTCCCGGGCTGCATTCCCACGCAGAGCGTGGGAACGATCAGGCGGCGAGCACTCTTTCGAGGGTTCGGGTCACCCCAACCTCCCGCAAGCTGTTACAGCACCACTCGAACGCTGCCACAAACTCGGCTGAACGCGGAATCGCCGTCCCGAAAATCTCCTCAGCTTCCAACAATCGTTGAGTGATCAACACATCATCGGCCACCAGCGCCTGACAGAACGCCGCCCGCGGATCAGGAATTGCATAGGTCTGGCCATTCTCATCCACGCCTTTGAGGTACAGCGCCCACGCCGCCACCACCAGCGCCGCACGCTTGGTCTCCTGCCCATCAGCAATCAAGCGGTTGATGGTCGGCACGGTGAACTTCGGAAACTTTGACGAGCCATCCGAACACACCCGCTCCAGCTGATCGGCAATCGCCTGGTTGGAGAAGCGCGCCACCAGGGTGTTTTTGTACTCGGTCAGGTCGATCCCGGGCACCGGCGCCAGTTGCGGCGTCACGTCCAGGTCCATGTAGGTGCGCATGTAGCGCACGAACAGCGGGTCGTTCATGGTTTCGTGAACGAAGCGGTAACCCTTCAAAAAGCCCAGATAGGTCAGGGCCAGATGGCTGCCATTGAGCAGTTTGATCTTCATCTCTTCGTAAGGCGTGACGTCGTCGGTGAACTGCACGCCGACCTTTTCCCAGGCCGGGCGACCGTTGACGAATTTGTCTTCCAGCACCCACTGCACAAACGGTTCGCAGACCACCGGCCAAGCGTCGTCGATGCTGTGTTTATCGTGCAGTTGCAGACGATGCTCGGTGCTGGTCATCGGCGTGATGCGGTCGACCATCGCGTTAGGGAAGCTGACATGGCGCTCGATCCAGTCGCGCAGATCGGCATCGCGCAGGGCGGCGAATGCCAGCAGGGCTTTACGGGTCACGGCGCCGTTGTGCGGCAGGTTATCGCAAGACATCAGCGTGAACGCGGGCGTACCGGCTGCACGACGTTTGGCCAAAGCGGCGCAGAGGAAACCGAACACGGTTTTCGGTGCGTTCGGGTGAGCCAGGTCATGCTGGATCTGCGGCAGGTGCGCCATGAACTCGCCGTTGCTGTCATCGATGCAATAGCCGCCTTCGGTGATGGTCAGCGAGACGATGCGGATGTCTGGATCGGCGAGTTTGTCGATCAGCACTTCGGCGCTGTCTTCGGCCAGCAGCATGTCGCGGATGGCCCCGATGACCCGCACTTCGGCGTCATCGGCGTCGCCCAGTTCGAACAGGGTAAACAGATAATCCTGCTCTTTGAGATCGTCCCGGGCGCGGCGGTCTTCGGCGCGCAGGCCGACCCCGCAAATGGCCCAGTCCAGTGCTTCGCCGGTATTCATCAAGGCATCGGTGTAATACGCCTGATGCGCGCGGTGGAAACCGCCGACGCCAATGTGCGCGATGCCTTGGCGGGTATCGCTCAGGCTGTAGGCGGGCAGGGCCACCTCGGGGGCGAGGCGGTTGAGGTTTTGTTTATTCAGTTTCATTGCATGCTCTCGGATCAGGCTGCGGCGCGCAGTGGGCGGGTCAGCGCCACGCCGTCGGCATCGAATAAATGGCAGTGTTCAGCGTCCAGGTGCAGGCTCAGGGTTTCACCGTAACGGCTGGCCAGATCGCCGCGAACGCGCATGGTCAGCGCTTCGCCGGAAGACGTCAGGACGTGGCAGAAGGTGTCGCTGCCCAAGCGTTCGCTGACATCGGCAGTGACTTGCAGGGTGCAGTCGCCGGGTTGCGCCAGTTCAAGATGTTCCGGACGAATCCCTAAGGTCACCGCACCGCCGACACTCAGATTCGCCCCGCTCAGGGGCAAGGTGATGCGGGTGCCGGCGTCCAGCAGTACTTCACAGCTTTGGCCGTTGACGCGGGTGACTTTGCCCTTGAGGAAGCCCATTTTCGGCGTGCCGAGGAAGCCTGCGACAAACAGGTTGGCCGGCTGGTGATACAGGTCCAGTGGCGAACCGACTTGCTCGATCTTGCCGCCATTGAGTACGACGACTTTGTCGGCCATGGTCATCGCTTCGACCTGATCGTGGGTCACGTAGATCATCGTGGCTTGCAGTTCTTTGTGCAGGCGCAACAGTTCCAGGCGCATCTGCACCCGCAGGGCGGCGTCGAGGTTGGACAGCGGTTCGTCGAACAGGAAGATTTTCGGGTTGCGCACGATCGCCCGGCCGATCGCCACGCGTTGACGCTGACCGCCAGACAGTTGCTTGGGCTTGCGCTCCAGCATCGGCCCGAGTTCAAGGATGCGCGCCGCTTCGCCGACTTTCTTCTCGACTTCGGCTTTCGCTACACCGGCCAGGTCGAGAGCGAACGACATGTTTTTGCGCACGCTCATGTGCGGGTACAGGGCGTAGGTCTGGAACACCATCGCCAGGTCGCGCTTGGCCGGGCTGACTTCGGTAATGTCGCGGCCATCCAGTTCGATGGTGCCGCCACTGACTTCTTCCAGGCCGGCGATCAATCGTAGGAGGGTGGATTTGCCGCAGCCCGACGGGCCGACGAACACCACGAATTCCTTGTCATTCACTTCGAGGTCGATGCCTTTGATGATGGAAAAACCTTCGAAGCCTTTTTGCAGATTTTTGATTTTCAGGTTGGCCATGGGGGCCTCCGCTTGAGTTAATTCAATTGCGCCTGGTGAGCTTTTTGTGGGAGCGGGCTTGCCCGCGATGGCGATTTAGCAGCCGACATCCAGGTTGAATTTGCCGACGTCATCGCGGGCGAGCCCGCTCCCACAGGGTTTTGTGTCAGATCAGGGATCCGGGGACATTCATTTCACGGCACCGAACGACAGACCGCGGACCAATTGTTTCTGGCTGATCCAGCCGAAGATCAGAATCGGCGCACAGGCCAGGGTCGACACTGCCGACAACTTGGCCCAGAACAGACCTTCGGGGCTTGAGTACGAGGCGATCAACGCGGTCAGTGGCGCGGCTTGCGACGAGGTCAGATTCAGCGACCAGAACGCTTCGTTCCAGCACAGGATCAGCGACAGCAAAACCGTGGAAGCCAGGCCGCCCTTGGCGATCGGCAGCAGTACCCGGACCATTTCCTGCCACAGCGTTGCGCCGTCCAGGCGTGCGGCTTCGAGGATGTCTTTGGGGATGTCTTTGAAGTAGGTGTAAATCATCCAGACCACGATCGGCAGGTTGATCAGCGTGTAAATCACGATCAGCGCGATTCGCGTGTCCAGCAGACCGAAACTCTTGGCCAGCAGGTAGATCGGCATCAGCACGCCCACCGGCGGCAGCATTTTGGTGGAGAGCATCCACAGCAGCGTGCCTTTGGTGCGCTGGGTTTCGTAGAACGCCATCGAGTAGGCCGCCGGCACCGCGATCAGCAGGCACAGGGCCGTGGCGCTAAAGGAAATTACCACCGAGTTCCAGGCGAAGCTGAAGTAGTCGCTGCGCTCGTTGATGTGCAGGTAGTTCTCCAGCGTCGGCATGAAGATGAACTGCGGCGGCGTGGCGAACGCGTCGATTTCGGTTTTGAAACTGGTCAGCACCATCCAGAAGATCGGGAAGAAAATCAGGATCGCGATGGCCCAGGCCAGAGTGCCGAGCAGCAGACTTTGCAGACGGCGGGATTGTTGAAGAGTCATGGCGCAGGCCTCAGGCTTTATCTGTCAGGTTTTTGCCGATCATTCGCACCAGCACGATGGCCGCGACGTTGGCAATCAACACCGCGATCAAACCACCGGCGGACGCCATGCCGACGTCGAACTGCACCAGCGCCTGGTTGTAGATCAGGTAGGCGAGGTTGGTCGAGGCGTAACCGGGGCCACCGTTGGTGGTGGTGAAGATTTCGGCGAACACCGACAGCAGGAAGATGGTTTCAATCATCACCACCACCGCAATAGGCCGCGCCAGGTGCGGCAGGGTCAGGTGCCAGAAGATCGCGATGGGGCCGGCACCGTCCAGGCGTGCGGCTTCTTTCTGTTCCTGATCGAGGGACTGCATAGCGGTCATCAGGATCAGGATCGCGAAGGGCAGCCACTGCCACGAGACAATGATGATGATCGACAGCAGCGGGTAGTGCGCGAGCCAGTCCACCGGCTGCGCGCCGAACAGTTTCCAGATGTAGGCGAGAATCCCCGAGACCGGGTGAAAGATCAGGTTTTTCCAGATCAGCGCACCGACGGTGGGCATGATGAAGAACGGCGAGATCAACATCACCCGCACGATGCCGCGACCGAGAAACTCACTGGCCTCCAGCAACGCGCTGATCAACACGCCGAACACCACGCTGATCAGCAGCACGCTGCCCACCAGTAACAGGGTGTTGGTGGCGCCAGGCAGGAAGCCCGAGTCGCTCAGAAAGTAGCTGAAGTTCTCCAGCCCCACGAACTGGTTTTCACCGGGGTAGAGCAGGTTGTAGCGAATCATTGAAAAGTAAACGGTCATGCCCAACGGCACGATCATCCATAGCAACAGCAATGCTACCGAGGGGCTGACCAGAAACCAGCCGGGGTTGGTCAACCGGCTTTTGCGCACCGGTTGGGGGATGTCCATGTGAGCTTTGACAGTTGAAATATTCATGGCGATAGAACCGATTAGGAACAGGCGAATGAAGATCAAATGTGGGAACGGGCTTGTGTGGTGAGGGGGCTTGCCCCCGTTCGGCTGCGAAGCAGTCGCAAAGCCTTGGGGCCGCTTCGCGACCCAACGGGGGCAAGCCCCCTCGCCACACAAGCCCGCTCCCACATGGGTTGCGTGGTTATTTGGGATAACCGGCGCGCTTCATCTCTCGTTCGGTGGTTGACTGGGCGGCGGTCAGGGCCTGGTCGACCGTGGTCTGGCCGATCAGCGCTGCCGAAAACAGCTTGCCGACCTGGGTGCCCACGGCCTGGAATTCAGGAATGGTCACCAACTGGATGCCGATGTAGGGCACGGGCTTTGCGCTTGGCTTGCTCGGGTCCGCGGCCTTCAGCGATTCCAGCGTCACCTTGGCGAACGGCGCGGCATTCATGTAAGCATCGGTGTAGGTCGAGGCGCGAGTGCCTGGCGGCACGTTGGCAATGCCGTCTTTTTCCGCGACCAGAGCACCGTATTCCTTGGAGGTGGCCCAGGTGCTGAACGTTTTCGCCGCGTCCTTGGCTTTGGAACTGGTCGGGACGGCCAGTGCCCAGGAATACATCCAGGCCGAACCTTTGTCGGTGGTTTCATGCGGTGCGTAGGTGAAGCCGACGTGATCGCTGACCTTGCTTTGGGTCTTGTCGGTGACGAACGAGCCGGCCACGCTGGCATCGACCCAGATTGCGCATTTACCGCTGTTGAACAGCGCCAGGTTCTCGTTGAAACCGTTGCTCGACGCACCCGGCGGGCCGGATTTCTTCATGGTGTCGACGTAGAAATTCAGCGCGTTCTTCCACTCGGGGCCGATGAATTCCGGTTTCCACTGCTCATCGAACCAGCGTGCGCCGTAAGCATTGGCGACAGTGGTGATCAGCGCCATGTTCTCGCCCCAGCCAGCCTTGCCGCGCAGGCAGATACCGTACTGTTCTTTGTCTTTATGGGTGAGTTTGCCAGCAAATTCGCTGATCTGAGTCCAGGTCGGGCGTTCGGGCATGGTCAGCCCGGCATCCTTGAACAGGTCGGTGCGGTAATAGGTGATGGAGCTTTCAGCGTAGAACGGCAGGGCATAGAGCGTGCCCTTGACCGAAAGGCCTTCACGTACCGAAGGGAACACGTCGTCGAGGGCGTAGCTGGCCGGCAAGTCTTTCATCGGTTCCAGCCAACCCTTGGCACCCCAGAGCGCGGCTTCGTACATGCCGATGGTCAACACATCGAACTGCCCGCCCTGTGTGGCGATGTCGGTGGTCAGGCGTTGGCGCAGGACGTTTTCTTCAAGCACCACCCAATTGAGCTTGATGTCCGGATGCTCGGCCTCGAAGGTTTTCGAGAGCTTTTGCATGCGGATCATGTCGCTGTTGTTGACGGTGGCAATGGTCAGGGTCTGGGCGCCGAGGCTGACGCTACTGAGGGTCATGCAGGTGAGAGCAAGCAGAGCTTTTACAGAAGGTTGCATCGTGCACTCCTTTTCTGCACCCGGCGGGTTACAGAAGGACAGTTATTGTTTTTGTGTCTTCCGAGGCAGGAAGAATGTGCACTGATTACAGCCTTCAATCGATGGACTGACAAATCATCCATCGCACTGTGACCGATACTTTTTTGCACTGGGGTTCAATGCGGGAAGCGCAGAGGACGGTGTTTTAGCAGTTAATCCCGATTGAATCCGTACAGGTTTATACGGCCGAAATCAAAAGATCGCAGCCTTCGGCAGCTCCTACAGGGATCGCGTGATTCTGTAGGAGCTGCCGAAGGCTGCGATCTTTTGATCCTGCTTTTAACCGTGGTTTTGCTCAGTCAAACGTTGCACCGCCAACCGCCGGTAGTGCGACGGCGTCATGCCCTTGAGCTGTTGGAAACGTCGGTTGAAGTTGGAAATATTATTGAAGCCTGACTCGAAACACACATCGGTCACCGTTTTATCGCCATCGGCCAGCAGTTCGCAAGATTTGCTGATGCGCAGGCGATTGACGAACTCGATAAAGCAGCGCCCGGTGGCTTGTTTGAACACTCGGCTGAAGTAGGTTGGCGTCAGCCCCAAGTGCTCGGCGACTTCTTCCAGCGGCAGGTCCCGAGCGTAATGGGCAAAGATGTAATCCACCGCCCGGTTGGTACGGTCGATATTGTGTTCATCGGCCAGTTGCGGCGTCGTGGCACCGGACAGCAACTGATAGTCATCGGACGCCGCCAGCAACTCCAGCAGAATGAAAAAGTACCCGAGCCGGGTCATGCCTTGGGTGTCGGCAATGCGCTGCATCAAGGTCATGGCCTGGCGGATCGTGCGCTTGCAGCGAAACTCGATGCCGTACTGCGCGCGCTCCAGCAAGGGTGCAAGCGTCTTGAGCTCGGCGAAAACCTGATGGCCGCTTTCAAACAGTTCGTCAGTGAAATTGACCAGCATGTCGCGCTTGGGCACCACTTCGTCTTCGGCCACCTGGCTGATCCAGTTGTGGGGCAGGTTGGGGCCGGTCAGGAACAGCGTTTCCGGGTAGAAATTACCGATGTAGTCACCGATGAACACCTTGCCGGAGCTGGCGACGATCAGGTGCAGTTCGTATTCCTTGTGGAAATGCCAGCGCACCAAAGGGCAGGGGAAGCCGTGTTGACGATAGATGATGGACAACCCGTTATGGTCGTCCATCAATTCGTAGGAAGGATCGGTAACTCTGGCTGGTCGGCTCATGTCAGGACACTTTTATTGTTATCGCCCGTTGATCATGCCTCTTTCCAGGCTCACTGTGCCAGCCTGCGACGCTGATCGTTCAGGGCCGTTCATGCAACGAACGGCCATACACGGCTTTCATGCTGGAGGCGCTCCAGCAGTAACGGACAATCTCGCACTCGTCGAAAAAGTCGATGTTAATGATGCTGCAACGGGTTACCCAGTCGCGCGTTGTACTGAACCAGTCATTGATTTGGCTTTTTATGTGCTGCGGGCCGCCCAATAGCGAATAGGTGGTCGCCGACAGCGACCAGAGAAATGTTTCGTAAGGCGCATCTTCAAGGGTCGTAGCGATATGGCTACGCAGCTCGCTGGTATCAGTGAATGTCTGGTCGAGCCACTTGTGCGGTATGCGCGGCCAGAAGTATTGTCTGTCCAGCCCCGACGCACCTTGGGCTGCCATGACGATGCGGCGCAGTGAACTGGTGCGCTTGAGTTCACCCACGGTTTTCAACGCGTCGCTGTGCGGGATGATTCGCAGCCCAAGGCGACGCACCAGCACATCGTTGAATTTTCGATAGTCGAAGGGTTTCCCCGCTATTCCAAGTTGATGAAAGTCCAGAACGATGAATTCATCCGGATTTCGATCCAGGAAGTTCGATACCGCATCGATCAGTTCATCGAGGATCCGATGGGATTGAAACCCATTGTGATGAAAGTAAAACACCGGCTCTACGGGGCCGAATGTGTAACCAAGCCGTAGATCGAAAGCCCGCGCGCCATTGGCCAGTTGCCAGGCAAATGAATCGTTCTGGCAGATTGTCCAGTTGCCGACCACCACTTCATAGTTGGGCGCTTTTTTGTCCATGCCGGCATTGTGCGTACCGGGCCAGACAATGTCGGTCAGCTTCAATAGATCAATATCCAGAACATTGCCCATCCACCGCTGTTTATCAAGTGTTCCTATTGCACTGTGAGTCATGGTTCATCCTTGTGCGTTGACTTCGCCCCGTCCGTAGGGCGAAGTGGTTCGTGAACCAGAGGCGGCGAAGGGCCGCTTCTGGATTGTCAGGCTGTCATAAAGACAAGTTCATAAACCAGCATAGGAGTGCTTGGCAATATTGCCAGCGATAGAAATATCTCCTCAAATATAGCTAACTGATGGCGCGGTTGCGTGAGGGGTTATTTGATTCGATTGCTCGCTTTTTTAAGATTTACGGTTCGGCAATAAGAAACTATCTTCGTTTCTTCAAAGAAGTCGACGTTGATAATGTTGCACTTTTCCGCCCAGTCGGATTTTGCCGGATCAAACCATGAGTCAAGTTGAGCATGAATGTCTACGGGGCCGCCGAGAGCGCCGTAGCTGGTTGCGGAAAGCGACCACGGCGCCCATTTGCCTGGAGGGCTTTTCAGTACTTCGATGATGTGTTTTTCCAGTTCATCGACATTTGTATCACCGATGCCACTCCATTTGTGCTCGATTTTGCTGCAAAACCAGGTTCGATCAAGCGCCATGTCCCATGGGGCAGCGACCAATACTCTCTGATCACGACTGATTTTTTTGAGATCGCCAAGGGGCAGATGCATATTTCCAGCGGGAATAATCCTGTTGCCCAAATACCCTAGGAACAGGGTATTGAAGAGGCTGTAGTCAAACGGCTGCTTTCCGTTCTTAAGTTCGTGAAAGTCAAGAATCACAAACTCGTCGGGATTGTCTCGAAGGAAGAGATTTATATCGGCGATGAGAATTTGCAAATTGCGGGAAGAGCGGTAGCCGTTGTGCTGAAATCGGAACTTACCAAACGCTGTGGCCTCGAAGTCGAAATCCAGTCGAACATCGAGCGCACGTGCACCGTTGTTCAGTTGGGCATAAAACGAGTCATGCTGGCACGCCAGCCAATGGGCGCCGGGAATTATCGGGTAGGACGCTTTCCAGTCGCAGCCCGCGTTATGGGTGCCCGGCAGAGTCAGTTCACAGAGCGATAAAGTGTCAATGGTCGGTGTGGCGGTCATCCAGTTATTGAGTGCGTAGTTTTCTAAAGTGCTATTGCTCATTAAATGCATCCTTGCATCGATTGATAGAAAAACCGCCCTTTAATGTTGATGTATTTGAGGGGGCGGCTTGTTCGTATTTATAACGATGAAAGTGTAATTATCCAATCGCGGGATTAATGCAAGGTATGTGTTTTGACAGTGTTGGATTTCTGTTTGTTAGTTGCGGTAAAAGTTGGAGGCCTGGTTATTGATTTCGGTTCTTGGCCTCGATCCACTGCGCCATGTACTGAGTGCTTTTGTGATGGTGATGGCGCAACATGCTACCGGTAAAGTTATCCCGTCTAAGTTGTGCCAGGTGTTGCTGGCAATACAATAACTTCTCGATCAGTGCCGGGCCATGTATCGACGGCTGATAGCGATCGGCTAATAACATCTGCCCCTGGGATTGGGCGCTCATCCAGAGGTCTTTGTCTTTATAAAGACGAACCGCGCAATCGGCGAACTCACGCGCGGTTCGGGTCACGGCGCCCGGCCACGGCTGTTCGCGGTGCATCGCTTCTGCGCCAATCGGGGTGGTGACATTGGGTGTGCCGCACAGCATGGCGTCGACGATCTTGCCTTTGATACCCGCACCGAAGCGTAACGGCGCCAGGCACACCCGGGCCGCGGACATGACTTGCAAGGCATCTTCTGCCCAGTTCATCACATGAAACCCTTGGGCCGCATTGTGCAGGGCGGTGGCTTTGGGCGGCGTATAGGCGCCATAGATATGCAGTTTCGCCTCTGGCAACTGCGCACGGATCAGCGGCCAGATCGTGGTTTTCATCCAGAGCACGGCGTCCCAGTTGGGCGCGTGGCGGAAGTTACCGATACTGAGGAAATGCGCACGGTCTTCAAAGGCTGGCGGCGGCGCACTCGGCGGATCGACCATCAGCGGACACCAGTGCAGCAAATTGCGCGGCAGTTTGAACTGCTCGACCAGCAATTCAATCTCCACTTCGGAGATCATCAGATTCAAGTCGCAGCGATACAGCGCAGCGATCTCCCGTTTTGCCAGATCGGTATCGGCCATGAGCTCGAACTCTTCCTGCAATGCCGGGGCGAACAACTCACTGAAATCATCGGCGTCGTCGCTGGCCTTCAAGCGCTCCTTGAGTCGCTGATGCCGGGCATGTCGCAGGCTTTGCAGATCGGAGGTCTCCAGCACGCGCAAGGCGTCGGGGCAGTGTTTCTCTACTCGCCAGCCGAACTGTTCCTCAATCATGAACTGGTCGAACAGCACGATATCCGGTGCAAGTTCACTGACAAAGGTGTCGAAACTGCTGTTATTCAACTCGATCGGCACTTCGCGAATGCCCAACGCGGTCAGGTCCGCACGGTGTTCACCGGTGCCGGCCGGGCTGCTGAAGGTAATGTCCCAGCCCTGCTGCAGGAACGTATCGAGAATTTGCATGACATGCCCACTGGCCGCAGAAGAGCGGGGCTCGGGCCAGACGTAACCAATCACCAGGACTTTGGTTGCGCGGGGCTGACTCATTGACGGGTATTCCTTGAAGCGGGTAGAGAGTGGAGAGAATCGTGGCGCGAGAAAAGTCAGGCCTGGACGAGTATGTCTTTGACCTTGTCCCGCAACTGATCAATGGAAAACGGCTTGCCAATGAGATGCATGCCGTCAGGCACCTCGATACTTTCGGCATAGCCGCTGGCGAACAGAATGGGCAATTCTGGACGCAGCATGCGTGCCTGTTTGGCCAATTCCCGACCGTCCATTACCGGCAATCCCACATCCGTCATCAACAAATCGATGTCCTGGTCTTCATCGTTGATGAACTCCAGCGCCATTTCACAGCCATCCGCCGCAAGTACCCGGAATTCCAGTTCCTCCAGTACATCGACGATCAGCGTGCGCACGATGGCATCGTCTTCTACGACTAGAATGGTGGAGGTGTCAGCGGGCATAGTGGGGCTCTCAAAGGTTGAATTCGCGGTTGCCGGACGATCGAAACCGCCGGGTTCTTGCATGAGTCAGTGACGAATCACGGCAAGCTCCCGACGCGCTACAAAAACAATAGCCGCACAAGAGCCGCAGAGAATAACCGCTCCTTTGTCCCAGAGCAGCTAAATGCAGGTTTTTGCCGCAAAACATGTCAGAAAAATGGATGAGCCCGACCGTTTTGGGGCAGACTCGATGGTTTTCAACAGTACGACAAGGCTTCCCCATGACCTCTGCGTCCTCGGTTGATGAGCAACGATTCCGTAAACTCCTGAGCCGCAACGTCAGCCTGCCATTGGGGGTTGGCGTCATCAGCGCGGTGTTCTTCGTTTCGCTGATCACCTACTTGTTGTCGGTGATCCAGTGGGTCCAGCACACCGACCGGGTGATCAATAATGCCAATGAGGCGATAAAGCTGACCGTCGATCTGGAAACCGGCATGCGCGGGTTCCTGCTCAGCGGAGATGAACATTTCCTTGATCCCTACGAGACAGCCAAGCCGAGAATCGCCGTCGCTCTCACTACCTTGCTCGAATTGACAGCCGACAATCCGGTCCAGACTGATCGTCTGCGTCGGCTCCAGGCCTTGCAGACAGAATGGGCCCATTACGCGCAATCGATGATCGATTTGCAGCGCGCCAGCGGTGACTACCGTGGCGCCGTCAAGGCCGGACGCGGCAAGCGGCTGACCGATGAGATCCGCAAGCAATTCGAAGATGTGATCGATTTGGAACAGCAGTTGCGCGCCACTCGCAACGAGGAAGTGCGCCAAACCACGATTTGGAGCATCGCCCTTTATCTGCTGTTCGTGGCCGGTATCAGCGGGTTGCTGGCCTATATTGGCCGTCGGGACTTGCTCAAACTGTCGCAAAGTTACAGCGCCAATCTCGCCGGACAACAGGCCAGTGCCCGGCGCCTTGAACAGCAAGCCTGGTTACGCAATGGCCAGACCGAACTGGCCGAGCAAGTCTTGGGGCAGCTATCCCTCAATCTGTTGGGGCGCAACATTCTGCAGTTCTGCGCGCAATATCTGGGCACCGCCGTCGCGGCCATCTATGTCCGTGAGGACCATGGTGGCCTGAAGCGCATCGCGTCTTACGGTTTCTCCCGGGAGCAGGAAGCGCTTGAGCAGCAGATCTACAGTGGCGAAGGGATTGTCGGCCAGGTGGCGCAACAGGCGCGCTTGATCCGTCTCGACGACGTCCCGAGTGATTACTTCAAAATCAGCTCCGGTCTTGGCGAAGGCCTGCCGCATAGCGTGCTGGTGGTGCCGACCAGTGACGACGATCGGGTCAACGGCGTGATCGAACTGGGCTTCTTGCGCCCCTTGGCCGACCGCGACATCGAACTGCTCGAGCTGATTGCCGGCAACATCGGCACCTCTATCGAGGCCGCTCGTTATCGCCAGCGCTTGCAGGAAGTGCTGGCCGAAGCCCAGCAACTCAACGAAGAGCTGCAAGTTCAGCAAGAAGAACTCAAGACCGCCAACGAAGAGTTGGAAGAGCAGTCGCGGATTCTCAAGGAATCCCAGGGCCACCTGGAAACCCAGCAGGTAGCGCTGGAGCAAACCAACGAACAACTCGCCGAGCAGGGGCAGATCCTGGCCGCGCAACGCGATGCCATGGACCTGAAGAACACCGAACTGAATCTGGCTCAAGTTGAGCTCGAAGCGCGCGCCGAAGAATTGCAGCGCTCAAGCAAGTACAAGTCCGAGTTCCTCGCCAACATGTCCCACGAGCTGCGCACGCCGCTGAACAGTTCGTTGATTCTGGCCAAACTGCTGGCGGAAAACCCGCAGGAAAACCTCAGCGCCGAGCAGGTCAAGTTCGCCGACTCGATTTATTCCGCCGGCAATGACTTGCTTAACCTGATCAACGACATTCTCGATATTTCCAAGGTCGAGGCCGGCAAGCTTGAGGTGCGTCCGGAGAACACCAATGTTGCGCGTCTGGTGGAAGGCCTGCGAGGCATGTTCCAGCCGATGGCTGCGGACAAAAAACTGGATTTTCAGGTGCAGTTGCAGGCCGATGCACCGCTGATGCTGTTCACTGACCGTCAGCGACTGGAGCAAGTGATCAAGAACCTGCTGTCCAACGCGGTGAAGTTCACCGAAAAGGGCACGGTCAACCTGAGCGTCGCTGCTCAGCCAGACAATGGCATCGCCTTTATCGTCCGCGATTCCGGCATCGGTATTGCGCCGGACCAGCAGGAAAGCATTTTCGAAGCCTTCCGTCAGGCCGATGGCACCACCAATCGTCGTTACGGCGGCACCGGCCTGGGCTTGTCGATTTCTCGTGATCTGGCCACCTTGTTGGGCGGCTCGATCAGTGTGACCAGTACGCCTGGGCAAGGCAGTGTGTTCACCCTGGTGTTGCCGCAGCAGTACGTCGAACCGGGCGATGCGCCTGTCGAGACCATGAAAGCCACGCCGGTTGTCATGCCGAAAAGCGCCATGGTTGCTGCGCCAATGCCGCTGATTGCCGCCGTCGATATTCCGCGTTTCGACGATGATCGCAACAAGGCGCCATTCGCCACTCGCTGCATTCTGGTGGTGGAAGATGAGCCGAATTTTGCGCACATCCTCTACGACCTGGCCCATGAACTGGGTTATCAGTGCCTGGTAGCCCACGGCGCCGACGAAGGCTACGACCTGGCCAGGCAGTTCATCCCCGATGCGATTCTGTTGGACATGCGCCTGCCGGATCATTCCGGGCTGACGGTATTGCAGCGTTTGAAAGAGCATGCCGAAACCCGGCACATCCCGGTGCACGTGATTTCGGTCGAAGACCGCGTCGAAGCCGCCATGCACATGGGCGCCATCGGTTATGCGGTCAAGCCCACCACGCGTGAGGAACTCAAGGCCGTGTTTGCCCGCCTCGAAGCCAAACTGACGCAGAAGGTCAAACGTGTATTGCTGGTCGAAGACGACGATGTGCAACGCGACAGCATTGCCCGACTGATCGGCGACGAGGACATCGAAATCACCGCCGTCGGCTTGGCGCAGGACGCACTCGACTTGCTGCGCAGCACGATTTTCGACTGCATGATTATCGACCTGAAGCTGCCGGACATGCTCGGCAACGACTTGCTCAAGCGCATGTCCACCGAGGATATCTGCTCGTTCCCGCCGGTGATCGTCTATACCGGACGTAATCTGACTCGGGACGAAGAGGCCGAGCTGCGCAAGTATTCGCGCTCGATCATCATCAAGGGCGCACGCTCGCCCGAGCGGTTGCTGGACGAAGTGACGCTCTTTCTGCACAAAGTCGAATCCCGTTTGTCCCATGAGCGCCAGGCGATGCTCAAGACCGCCCGCAGCCGCGACAAGGTTTTCGAGGGCCGTAAAGTGCTGCTGGTGGACGACGATGTACGCAACATCTTCGCCCTCACCAGCGCGCTGGAGCAAAAAGGCGCAATCGTGGTCATTGGTCGCAACGGCCGTGAAGCGATCGGGAAATTGAATGAAGTCGAGGACATTGACCTGGTGCTGATGGACGTGATGATGCCGCAGATGGATGGTTTCGAAGCCACCCTCGAAATCCGCAAGGACCCGCGCTGGCGCAAGTTGCCGATCATTGCGGTGACGGCCAAGGCCATGAAGGACGATCAGGAGCGCTGCTTGCACGCCGGCGCCAACGACTACCTGGCCAAGCCCATCGACCTGGATCGCCTGTTTTCGTTGATCCGTGTGTGGCTACCCAAGATGGAACGCATTTAGTGGAACGCAATGCCGACGTCGAATTGCGCCTGTTGATTGAGGCGATCTACCTCAAGTACAGCTACGATTTTCGCGATTACTCGGTCGCGTCGATCAAGCGCCGGGTCAATCACGCGTTGAGTCAGTTCGAGTGCAGTACCATCTCGGCGCTGCAAGAGAAGGTTCTGCACGATCCGACCGCGTTCATGCAACTGCTGCAATTGCTGACGATTCCGGTCAGTGAAATGTTCCGCGATCCTTCGCATTTCCTGGCGCTACGTCGGGAAGTGGTGCCCCTGCTCAAGACTTATCCGTCGATCAAGGTCTGGATCGCTGGTTGCAGCACCGGCGAAGAGGTCTATTCGATGGCGATTCTGCTGCGCGAAGAAGGGCTGCTGGATCGCACCATTCTCTATGCCACCGACATCAACCCGCGCTCGCTGGATAAAGCCAGGCAGGGGATTTTTTCACTGGAGAATGTTCGGGCCTACACTCACAACTACCAGCAGGCTGGTGGTCAGCGTTCATTCGCCGACTACTACACGGCGGCCTATGGCTACGCCATTTTCGACAAGAGCCTGTGCGACAACGTGACTTTCGCCGATCACAGCCTGGCCACCGACAGCGTGTTCTCGGAAACTCAATTGATTTCGTGCCGTAATGTATTGATTTATTTCAATAAAAAACTACAGGGTCGTGCATTTGGCTTGTTTCACGAATCTCTGTGTCATCGGGGCTTTCTGGCACTGGGCAGTAAGGAAACCCTGGATTTTTCGGCCTATGGCAATCAGTTTGAAGCATTGGTCAAATCAGAACGGATATATCGCAAATCATGAATAGGGCAGTGCTGGATACTCATCGGCTGGATCTTCACGGCATCGGCCGCCTGCTTGTCGAGCTGCAAGGAGTCGCATGTTAAGTACCGTCCAGGCCAAACTGCTGATCGTCGACGATCTGCCGGAGAACCTTCTGGCGCTCGAAGCATTGATCAGGCGTGAAGATCGTATCGTCTACAAGGCCCTGTCCGCCGACGAAGCCCTGTCGCTGTTGTTGCAGCATGAATTCGCCTTGGCCATTCTCGATGTGCAGATGCCCGGCATGAACGGCTTCGAGCTGGCAGAGTTGATGCGCGGCACGGAAAAAACCAAAAACATCCCGATTGTGTTCGTCAGTGCCGCCGGCCGCGAGCTTAATTACGCGTTCAAGGGCTACGAAAGCGGTGCGGTAGACTTCCTGCACAAGCCGCTGGATGTTCACGCGGTCAAGAGCAAGGTCAATGTCTTCGTCGACCTGTATCGCCAGAGCAAAGCGATGAAGCATCAGGTCGAAGCCTTGGAGCAAAGTCGCCGGGAGCAAGAGGCGCTGCTCAAGCAGTTGCAGAACACCCAGAATGAGCTGGAGCAAGCGGTGCGCATGCGTGATGACTTCATGTCCATCGTGGCGCACGAAGTCCGTACGCCGCTCAACGGCCTGATTCTCGAAACCCAGTTGCGCAGAATGCACCTGGCTCGGGATAACGCCGCGGCCTTCACCCTGGACAAGATGCACGCCATGGTCGACCGCGATGAGCGGCAGATCAAAAGCCTGATTCGCCTGATCGAAGACATGCTCGATGTGTCGCGGATCCGTACTGGCAAGCTGTCGATTCGCCCCAGTCGGTTTGACCTGGTGCAACTGGTGAACAACCTTCTGCAAAACTTTGCACCACAGGTCGAGGCTGCGGAGTCGTCGGTTACCTTGACGGCCGAGCAGCCCGTGGTGGGCAATTGGGACGAGTTCCGTATTGAACAGGTGATTTCCAACCTGTTGACCAATGCGCTGCGTTATGGCGCCAAGAGCCAGATCGACGTACGCGTGTACAATCAGCACGGGCAAGCGTGGGTTGAGGTTCAGGATTGCGGTATCGGGATCAGTGAAGAGAATCAGCAGCGCATTTTTCAGCAGTTCGAACGGGTCAGCGCCAAGGCCGTCGTAGCGGGGCTGGGCCTGGGGCTGTTTATTTCGGAGCAGATTGTCGCCGCCCATGGTGGCTCCATCACCGTCGAGAGCCGGATTGGCGAAGGCGCCTTGTTTCGCGTTTGTCTGCCGCTGCAGGAAAACAGCCCGATAAACGCAACCTCTGAGTGACCGCACGGTCGTATCAGCAGCTATTGACCGAACAAAGGCTATCCATGAGTGAAGATGCACAAGATGTGGTACTGATCGTCGAGGATGACCCTTCGATCTTGATGGTGCTGTCTGCTTATTTGTCGGGCGAGGGTTACCGGGTGCTGCAAGCCGAAAACGGCGAACAGGCCTTTGAAATTCTGGCGAGCAAACCGCATCTGGACATGATGATCACCGACTTCCGCTTGCCGGGGGGAATCTCTGGCGTGCAGATCGCCGAACCCGCCGTGAAGTTGCGACCGGAGCTCAAGGTCATCTTCATCAGCGGCTATCCGCAGGAAATTCGCGAGACCGACAGCCCGATCACCCGCAAAGCACCGATCCTGGCCAAGCCGTTCGATCTGGATGTGTTGCAACAGATCATGCAGGACATGTTGTCCTGATCGTACCTCGGTGTCAGGGAACGATTTGATCAGCCGGATAGTAGGCGAACAGCGCCTCTTCGCTGGGAGAGGCGGGTAGTACCATTTGCACGATCGGAACCACCATCCCCCCACTTTTATTGTAGAAGTCCCTCTGGTCATGTTGTGCACCGGCCAACCCGCCCGGGGTGTAGAGATAGAAGAACGCCTGGATGGGCAATTCTCGAGGGATATTCTGCGACCAAGTCGCCAGGATCAGTTCGTTTTGCTGAGGGAACCAACTTGCGCCGAGCATGTTCCTCGTGCGTATGGATTGGTAAAAGGAGTCGGCCGCCAGGTGGTTCATGCTGTCGCGCACATCAAAACTGCATTGATAAGCCGGGGCATTCGACGGAGCAGGGGCGCGTTGCCAATGTGCCATCCATTGTTCGGCCGTCGAGATGCCCAAAGTTTGGCAACGCCGGCTTTCCAAAGGGTAGTAGGGGTGCCCCCCGCACCCCGGCTTGTCTCGAAGCTGACTCCAGCCGTCGATGGGGTAGCTGCATAGAACCTCGATCTGCCGAATGCCAGGCGGGGTAGCAAGAACCGGATAGAAAATAAACCCGTTGATCTGGCCGAACACCAGATCCCTGAATTTCGAATCCTTGCGCAGAAACGAGAACGACACACCGCCACTCTGTTGTGAATGCGGGCTGGGATTCCAGCTTGAGTATTGCGTGGATGGCACCGTCGAGCGCAGCACGATGCCTGAGCACAGAAACGCCGGCATCGTGGCCTGGCCGCAGTCGACACGGGTGTCTTGATAGCGTCTGGTCAGTTCACCCGCAACCATCGCGCCATTGGCCGTAGCGCCGCGGGTTGGCGAAGCGCCTCCTGTTCCTCTTTGTTCCTCGCGAACCTGACAGCCGGCCAAAACAACCATCAGCACCAGTGCGAAGATATTTCTCATTGGCTGCTCATCCCTTGAAGTTGACCTGCACACAATGTGTGGCGTTCTGATCATTATTTGACCTGGTCCGCCGCGCTGTAGATGAACTGCGCGTCTTCCGAAGCGGTACGTGGCAAGGTGATCTTGATAATGGGCATCACCCGACCTCCGGTCTTGTTGAAGAAGTCCCGCTGGTCGTGCTGCGCTCCGGCCAGGCCGCCGTCGAGGTAGAAGAACGCTTGGATGGGGAGTTCGTTGGGAATATTTTGTGGCCAAGTTTTCAAGATCAGCTCGATGTAGGCATGTTGTTGGGCAAAGAAATTGCCTAACCGATGTGCTCGAATGGTTTGGTAGAAAGAGTCCGCCCCCAAATGGTTCATTGAATCGCGAACGTCGAAGCTGCACATGTCCAAACTAGAGATGCGGTTTGTGAGCCATTGTTCGGCGGTCGTCACACCGATGGTCTGGCAGCGTCGGCTACGGTCGGGAGAATAGGGGTGCGCACCGCAGCCGGGCGCCAGCCTCAGTTGGGTTGCACCATCCACTGGGTATGAGCACAGCACTTCGATTTGCCGCGTACCCGCCGGTTTTGCCAGCACTGGGTAGAAGATGAAGCCGTTTTTTTGCCCGAACACCAGGCCAGTGAATTTGGCATCTTTGCTCAAATACGAAAAAGATACCCCTCCACTGGTTTGCGAGTGAGGGCTGGGGTTCCAACTGGAGTAGTCGTTCGACGCCACCGTAGACCTCATCGTCACGCCCCGGCAGAGGAAGGCCGGCATTGAGGGTTTGCCGCAATCGGGGCGAGTGTCGTTGTATTGCGTGGTCAGATTGGCTGCGACAGCTGCACCACTTATCGCCGTGCTGTTGGCTGTGCTGGCGATACCGGACTCAGCTTGCACCGCCATGGGTGCCTGTTCCGTTGGGGCCGGTTGTTGTTGTTGTTGTTGTTGTTGTTGTTGTTGTTGTTGTTCGCGAACCTGACAGCCCGTCAAAACAACCATCAACATTAATGCGATGACTTCCTTCATTGCCTGTCCATCCCTTGAATGTGATCTGCACACAATGCGTGGTGTTCTGATCTTTACTTGACCTGATCCGCCGCGCTGTAGATGAACTGCGCGTCTTCCGAAGCGTTACGTGGCAAGGTGATTCTGATGATGGGCATTACCCGACCACCGGTCTTGTTGAAGAAGTCTCGCTGGTCGTGCTGCGCTCCGGCCAGGCCGCCGTCGAGGTAGAAGAACGCTTGGATGGGGAGTTCGTTGGGAATGTTTTGTGGCCATGTTGCCAGGATCAATTCGATGTAGTCATGTTGTCCGGCAAAGAAATTGCCTAACTGATGCGCTCGAATGGTTTGGTAGAAAGAGTCTGCCCCCAAATGGTTCATTGAATCGCGAACGTCGAAGCTGCACATGTCCGAAATAGAGATGCGGTTTGTGAGCCATTGTTCGGCGGTCGTCACTCCGATGGTCTGGCAGCGTCGGCTACGGTCGGGAGAGTAGGGGTGCGCACCGCAGCCGGGCGCCAGTCTCAGTGTAGTTGCGCCATCCATCGGGTATGAACACAGCACTTCGATCTGCCGCGTACCCGTCGGTTTTGCCAGCACCGGGTAGAAGATGAAGCCGTTTTTTTGCCCGAACACCAGGCCAGTGAATTTGGCATCTTTGCTCAAATACGAAAAAGATACCCCTCCACTGGTTTGCGAGTGGGGGCTGGGGTTCCAGCTTGAGTAGGCGTTCGACGGCACCGTAGACCTCATCGTCACGCCCCGGCAGAGGAAGGCCGGCATTGAGGGTTTGCCGCAATCGGGGCGAGTGTCGTTGTATTGCGTGGTCAGATTGGCCGCGACCGTTGCGCCACTCTGCGTTGCGCTGTTGGTTGTGCTGGCGATACCGGACTCAGCTTGCACCGCCATGGGTGCCTGTTCCGTTGGGGCCGGTTGTTGTTGTTGTTGTTGTTGTTGTTGTTGTTGTTGTTGTTGTTGTTGTTGTTGTTGTTGTTGTTGTTGTTCGCGAACCTGACAGCCCGCCAGAACAACCAAAAACATCAGTGCGATGATTTCCTTCATTGCCTGTCCATCCCTTGATGTGACCTGCGCGTGGCAGGCGAGCGCAGAGCAACCCACCAGAGGTCGTGCTGCGGACTTCAGAGGAGAGTTAATCAAGGAGGAACGGCACTGAATAGCTATCAGAGTTGACAGCTGACAGGCTTCAAATCGGGGTCTAAGCTGAGCGGCTGTGCCGTGCGATCAAGGTGTGATTGTCCGGATAGCGTCTTAGACCCGAATCATCTCCCGCACCTTCGCCGTCAATAAATCGAAGGTGAACGGCTTGGTGATCATCTGCATGCCGGGATCAAGAAAGCCACCGCGCACGGCGGCGTGTTCAGCATACCCGGTGATGAACAACACTTTGAGATCAGGCCGGTACTGCCGACCGATTTCCGCCAGTTGCCGGCCGTTCATGCCCGGCAGTCCCACGTCGCTGATCAACAGGTCGATTCGCTGACCGGAGTCGAGAATCGGCACGGCGCTGTCGGCATCGCCCGCTTCAACTAAGGCGTAGCCCAATTCACTCAAAACGGCGCTGACCAGGACTCGCACGGCGGGATCGTCTTCGACGATCAGCACGGTTTCGCCGTCCCGGGCGTAAGGAGCGTGTTGGGCATCGACTTGGGTGTCCTGGAGCAGTTCGCCGCTGAAACGCGGCAAAAACAGACTGACCGTGGTGCCTTTTCCGACTTCACTTTGAATGCTGACGTGGCCGCCAGACTGTTTGCTGAAACCGTAAATCATCGACAAGCCCAGGCCCGTGCCCTGGCCGATGGGTTTGGTCGTGAAGAACGGATCAAAGGCCCGGTTGATGGTGCTTTGCGGCATGCCGCAACCGGTATCGGTGACACTCAGGACGATGTAATCGCCCGGTTGCAGATTGTTGTGTGCCTCGGTAAAGCCCGTATCCAGATGTTGATTGGAGGTTTTGACCAGCAGCTTTCCGCCGTCGGGCATGGCATCCCGGGCGTTGAGCACCAGGTTGAGCAGGGCGCTTTCGAGTTGGTTGGGGTCCGCCTCGGCCACCCACAGTTGCTCATCCAGCTGCATTTCCAGGTGAATGCTTTCGTTGATGCTGCGCTGTAACAGTTCATCCATGGACACCACCAGCGTGTTCATCTGCACGGGTTTTGAATCCAGCGACTGGCGTCGGGAGAATGCCAGCAAACGATGCGTCAGGCCCGCCGCGCGGTTGGCTGAGGTCACCCCAAGATCGATCAGACTGTCCAGATCCTCGGTGCGTCCCCGGGCCAGGCGTCGACGCAGCAGCTCCAGGCTGCCGATGATGCCGGTCAGCATGTTGTTGAAGTCGTGGGCAATACCGCCGGTGAGTTGGCCGACCGCTTCCATTTTCTGCGACTGCCTGAGCACCTCTTCATTGTGGCGCAGTTGCGCGGTGCGTTCCTCGACCTGTTGCTCGAGGGTTTCCAGGGTGTTTTGCAGACGCAGTTCGCTTTGGCTCAGATCAATCAACCGGTCCCTGGCTTCATACTGCCGTCGTCGCCCGCGCAATGCCGTGGTGACCAGGCTGATCAGCGTGACCGGATGAAACGGCCGCTCGAGAAAGGTCACGTTGCCCAACTGCGAACCGAGTCGCGACGCAGGGTTCTGCTCCGGGCCACCGTGGTGGGTCAGCAGTACGATCGGCAGATCCGACCACGCCGGTTGCTGCTCGATCAGACCCAGCAGTGGTTCAAGGTCAGCGCCCAATAAGGCCTCGGAAGCAATCACCAACAGGCCGGCACCCAGCGACAGTTCATTGCACAACGCGCCCAGATCCCGGGTGATGACCCCGTCGAACCCTGCCTCGTTGAGCATCATCAGTGCGATCTGACTGTCACGTCCCAACGGTGCAAGAATGATCGCACGCTCGGACATTGCCTCCATGGCCGTCACTGGGCATCTTCCTCAAGCAGCGGCTTGCTCGCGCCCAGGTAAGTGGGCACGCCACGCAATACACCCTGGAATGCATCCAGTGGTTCACCGATGGTCATGCCCTGGCTGCTGATGCGGTACTCGCGGATGGTCGATTCGTGGCTGCCGGTGCGTTTCTTGATGATCGAGATCGCCCGGCGAACCTTGCCCAGGGCTTCGAAGTAGCGCAATAGAATGACCGTGTCGGCCAGATAGGTAATGTCGACGGGGGCCTGCATGTCACCCACCAGCCCATGTTGAGCGACAGTCATGAACGTCGCGGCGCCTTGGCGATTGAGGTACAGCAGCAACTCATGCATGTGCAGCACCAGGGCATTTTCTTCGGGCATTGCCGCCTGATAGCCGTTGATACTGTCGATCACCACGGTTTTGATATTGCCCTCATCGACACAACGACGAACCCGGTAGGAAAATTCGCCGGGGGACAATTCGGCGGCGTCCACTTGCTCGATCATCAGGTTGCCGGTTTCTTCCAGGGCCTTCAGGTCGATGCCGATGTTTTTCATCCGCTCGAACAGCAGCCCCAGCTCTTCATCGAAGATGAACAATGCAGCCTTTTCGCCACGGGCCACCGCCGCAGCGGCGAAGACCATCGAGATTAGTGATTTGCCGGTACCCGCCGGGCCGAGGATCAGGGTGCTGGAGCCCGTCTCGATACCGCCACCGAGCAGCGCATCCATTTCCGGGATGCCACTGGTCAACTGCTGGCGGATATAACGCCCGCGATGTTCGGCCGCCACCAGGCGCGGGAAGACATGCACGCCGTCACCCATGAGGGTGAAGTCATGGAAACCGCCACGATACTTCTGACCGCGATACTTCACCACGCGGATGCGCCGGCGTTCGGCGCCGTAGTTGGGCGTCAATTCTTCGAGACGAATCACCCCGTGGGCTACACTGTGCACGGTTTTGTCGAGGGCTTCGGTGGTCAGGTCATCCAGCAGCAGCACCGTGGCTTCGTAGCGTACGAAGTAATGCTTGATGGCCAGAATCTGCCGGCGGTAGCGTAAAGAGCTTTGGGCCAACAGGCGGATTTCGGACAGGCTGTCGACCACGACGCGGGTCGGCTTGACCCGTTCGACCGCTTCGAAAATCTGTTTGGTGGCTTCGCCCAGCTCCAGGTCCGAGGAATACAGCAGGCTCTGTTGATGCTCGGCATTGAGCAGGCTTTCTGGTGGCGTCAGCTCGAAGATGTGGATGTTCTCATCCAGCTCCCAGCCGTGGGACAACGCCCCCTGACGCAGCTCGCGCTCGGTTTCAGACAAGGTGATGTACAACGAGCGCTCGCCGGCACGGGCGCCAGCCAACAGAAAATGCAAAGCGACGGTGGTTTTGCCGGTTCCGGGTTCACCCTCCAGCAAGAACACATGGCCGCGAGACAATCCACCGGCCAGGATGTCATCCAGACCTTCAATACCGGTGGCAGCTTTTGCACTGATCAACTCGTTAGATATAGACAAGAAATGCCCTCTCATGACTAGGGGAAACGAGGCAGCAGGCTGGAAGCGCCGAAATAGACTGCCTGATCACTTGACCTTTCGCCGAGACGGCGGTTCAACCTTTTGTGTTTGTGTGTGGTTCTTGTACAAAAAAGCAAAGATCGCAGCCTGTAGGAGCTGCCGAAGGCTGCGATCTTTTGATCTTGATTAAAGCCCTTGCTGCAACGCCGGATCGTCGGGATTGAGCTGCTCCAGCTGTGCCAACAGGATCTGCACGTTCTGCAACTGTCCGCTTTCCTTCCAGTAGTTGATCAGCAGCACGCGCGCCTTGCGATCGGCCGGGTGGCGCTGGACGATTTCCTGTAGCTGGTTCTGCGCAGCTTCCAATTCTTGCTCACTGTGCAGCGTGGTGGCCAGGTCGTAGCGGTAATCCTTGTTGTCCGGCTCAAGCTCCACGGCTTTGGACAGCCCGAGCAGGGCGAACTCACTTTGCCCGTGATGCAGCAACCAGAGCCCCAGCGCATGTTGCAGGTAGGCCGAGTCAGGCTGGGCCTTTAACTGTTTCGCCAACAATTGCCTGGCGGCATCGCTTTGGCCCTGTTTATCCAGCACTTCGATCTGCATCACCAGTGCCGGCAGGTTGCCGGGCGCCAGTTGCAACGTGCGCTCCAAGGCCTGCTGCGCATCCTTCAGCTCGGCATTGTGCAAGTGTAGGCGCGCCAGTTGGTACTGGGTGTCAGCGCTTTCCGGCTGACGCTTTAGGCGCTGCTCCCAGGCATCGATGGCTTGCTCCAAGGGGCCGAAGTACAACCCCAGTTCATCCGGCGTCAGACCCAATAAGGCATTGACCGCCGCAAACCGGACGCTTGGGTCGCTGTCATCGAGCAAAGGTCCCAGCAACAGACTGCGCTGCCCACTGGGTACCAGCCCGCTGATGCTTTTGATCGCTGCGATGCGCACATCCGCCGAGGGATGTTGCAGGTCCGCATCCGCCAGTTTCAGGGCTTGCGGGCTTGGGTAGTTGGGCAGTTCGGCATGCAGCCAGACACGGCGCTTGGCCGACAGGTCAGGGCGGCCCAATTGCTGATAAAGCACCCGCGCCGCGCCCGGTTGACCCGCGCGTGCCTGGGCCAGTGCTTCGCTGTAGCCATGCTTGATCGCCGCCGGCACCACAGGCGTCGTGCTACGCAGGAAAAACCAGGCGAGGGCGAGGGCAAGCAATACGCAGAGGCTGATGAGCAAGTAGCGGCGGGACTGAGGCATGCAGGAATCCGGGAGCTGGGCTTTTGCAAAGCCACCAGCTTCGGTCAGGCCGGGCCGTGAGTCAAACCCAAGCTTGATTCAGCAGGTAGTCGTCGGCGAATTTGCCTACAGGTTTTGTCGACACCGAAACCTGCCGAGGCACTGAAGCAATGACTACGCTTGCTGGAGATGACTCAATGAGCGCTCCCATGCAACCACTGCTTCAATATTTCAAGGCGATACTCAACCCCGGACGAGAGGTACTGCTGTTCGCCCTGAGGACCATTGTGGCCGGGCTGCTGACATTGTATCTGGCCTTCCTGTTCGACCTTGAACAGCCCAAGTGGTCGATCATGGCGGTGGTCATCGTCAGCCAGCCATTGGGCGGCATGGCCCTGGCCCGAAGTTTCGGCCAGGTCATCGGCACCACGTTCGGAGCAGTCGTGGCGGTGTTGATCATGGCGATCTTTCCCCAGGCGCCCCTGCCTTTCATCCTCACCCTGGCCTTGTGGTTGGCATTCTGTACCGCCGGCGGCACGTTGTTGCGCTACACCAGTTCCCAGGCATTTGTTCTGAGCGGGTATACGGCGGTGGTCGTGGCGCTGCTGGCGGTGCCCGATCAGGAAGGCACGTTCCTGCTGGCCGTCACTCGTGTGACCGAGACGCTTTTGGCCGTGGCTTGCGTGTGCGTGGTCAGCCTTCTCACGGCGCGGCCGGAAGCTGTGGCGCGGGATTACTTCGCCAAGATCGATCAGGTCATCAAGCTGCTCGCGACCCACGCTGCTTCCGTTATCCGAACCGAAGAAAGCGAGGCCGATTTCCATCGGCGGCAAATGCAACTGCTCGGCGCAATCAGTGCTCTGGAGGGGGTACGTCGGCATTTATATTACGATGCGCCACGGTTGCGCAGCGCCAATAGTCTGGTGCAGTTGCTTGGCAATCAGCTGGTGCTGCTGACTTCGCGGTTGACGGCCCTGCGTCACCAGCGACTACTGCTCACCGAACGGTGGGAAGGAGCATTGCCGGAAGAGATACAGCGTTTGCGCGCCGAAGAACTGGCGTTTCTCGATGAACTGGCCCTGCAAGGTCGTTCACTGTCGACCGAGGAGCGGCACCATTTCGCCGCGCTGCAACAGCGTTTCGAGGACCAGGCCTACAAGGCCGAACAACTCACCGAGACGATGCCTGCCACGCTGCGTTCATTGGCCTGGGCACTGCGCTGGGAGCAGGCACGGATGCTGGAGCAACTGGGGCAGATTCTGGAACTGAGCGACGCGATTCAGGAAGGGCGTGAAGCCAGTTGCGTGTTCCGTGGCCAGGAAAATCCGCTGCATCTGGACTTCACCTTGGCGGCAATGAATGCAATCCGGGCTTTTACCGCGCTGGTTGTGGCCGGCCTGATCTGGATCGAGACCGCTTGGGACGGAGCCCGTGGCGGGATGATTGTGGTGGGGATTCTCTGTTCGCTGATGGCGACTTTTCCGCGGCCGTTGCTAGCCGCGCAAAGCTTTGCCAGGGGGCAGGGGCTGGCTTTGGTGGTGTCGGCGCTCTATCTGTTCATGCTGATACCGATGATCAGTGACTTCGAGTTACTCGCCTTGTTGCTTGCCCCATTGCTGTATGCCGTCGCGGTGGGGCTGGCCAGTCCGTCAACCACTGGTACAGGCATTGGTCTTGGACTGACGACCATTCTGCTGCTGGGTCCGCAAAACACAGAAATCGGCCAAAACAGTGCCGTTCAGTGGTTCGAGTTTGCCGGTGCATACATCAGCGCCTCCGCGCTGGCGCTCAGTGTCTACGCCTTGATCTTCCCGTTCAGACCCGTTTTGCGGATACGCCGGTTGTTCAATGAAAACTGCGAGCAGGTCTACGCTTTGCTGAAGACGCCGGCCACCGATGAACAACAATTTGCGTTTGAAAGCCGTATGGTCGATCGCCTGACCATGATGTTGGGATTATTGCCGGCTACCAACGACAAGCACTCCAGCGAGCTGTTCGAAGTCAGCCTTGGGTGCATGGCGCTGGGTGTGGCCTTGAACCAGCTCAGGCAACAGGGGCAAAGCAACACGTTGCTGAGTACAGACCAGCAAAACCGTTTGCTGGCTGCCGTGCGTGAGACAGGCCGATTGATCGCCGGGCGGCCCGGAATTGACCTTGAGCAGCTGCTCGGAAACTTGCGTGTCTTGGGCGATGAAATGGACGACTTGCATTTAGACGTTCATGAACACCTGTGGTCGGTGTTCAGAATGCGCGTGGCGTTGTTGATCGTGGTGTCGTTTCTGGAGCGACATCGCCAATACTTTCAACCCGTCCAAACGGAAGGAGAGCCAGCCCTTGCCCATTGATTTTGAATTGGGTGGTGTCTACTTGCCGCCGATTGCCCAGGCGTTACTGCTGGCCCTGCCGATTTTCCTGCTGCTGGACTGGATCTTGCGCCGCTTTGGCGTGCTGCGTTTTGTCTGGCATGAGGCCTTGTTCGAAGGCGCGCTGTATGCCTGCGTTTGCGCGGCGCTGATTCTGGTGATGGGAGCTTGATGCCTTGAAGAAGATCCTTGCCCGACTCGTGACTGTGGCGGTGGTATTGCTGGCCTTCGTGCTTGGCTGGTTCGCCTGGGAACATTACACCCGCGCGCCCTGGACTCGGGACGCGCGGGTTCGCGCCGATGTGGTGACGTTGTCCGCCGATGTCTCGGGGCGCATCGTCAGCCTGAGTGTTCAAGACAACCAGCATGTTACGAAAGGCCAGTTGCTGCTGGAGATCGACCCGGCTCGTTATACGCTGGCAGTGGAGCATGCCAAGCGCGCGGTGGAAGTCGCAAAAGCCACACTGGGCCAATCTGAAGCGACGATTGTCTCCAGTGAAGCGCTGCTCAGGCAGCGCCAGAGCGAAGAGCGTCGCCGTCGAACCCTCAAACAGGGTTTCGCGATCTCCGGCGAAGAATGGGAGAAATCCAGTACCGAAGTGGCTGTGGCGCAGGCGGAACTGTTGCGCAATCAGGCCAATCTGGGCCTGGCCCAAGCCAACGTGCAACTGGCGATCGCGGCATTGACCCAAGCCGAACTGGACTTGCAGCGCACGCGGGTCGCAGCGCCAGTCAGCGGTTACGTGACCAACCTGCTGACTCGTCAGGGCGATTACGCCACTGCCGGAGGGGCGTTGCTGGCGCTGGTGGACAGCGACTCGTTTTATGTCAGCGGCTACTTTGAAGAAACAAAGCTGCCACGAATCGAGGAGGGCGACCGGGTCAGGGTCGAGTTGATGAGTGGCGAGACCTTCGGCGGCACCGTGCAAAGCATCGCTTTTGCTATCGCCGATCGCGAGAACTCCCCCGGCAGTCGCCTGCTGGCCAACATCAACCCCAGTTACACCTGGGTGAAGCTGGCGCAACGGGTGCCTGTGCGGATTCAGATCGATGCTGACTATGTCGCTAAAAACCGCCTGCGTGCCGGGACCACGGCTACCGTGACCATCATGGAAAACGGCGATAGCAAAGCAACCCACTAACCCCCTGTGGGAGCGGGCTTGCTCGCGAATGCGGTGTGTCAGCCGCAGAATATCTATTGGATGTACCGGCCTCTTCGCGAGCAAGCCCGCTCCCACAGGTTCTGCGAATGCCTCCAGCACGGTGTGCAGCCAAAAAAAAGCCCCGCGACCGAATGAGGCGCGGGGCAAAAGAATTGGTTGGTTGCGGCCAACCAAAGGAGCTCTTTAAAACGTTACTTGCTAGCGACCGTCTCTGGTTGCCAACCGCCGCCAAGGGCTTTGTAGATTGCGACAATGCCGCGATACAAATCGACTTCGGCCTGGGCCTGGGTGTCTTCCGCCGCCAGGCGCTCACGCTGAGCATCGAGCAACACGAGGAAGTCCTCGGTACCTTCGCGGTAGCGAATCTCGGCCAGGTCCGCGGCGGCGCGGCTGGATTCGCTTTGACGAATCAGCGAGATCAGGCGCTGCTGACGTTTGCCGTAATCGCTGAAGGCGTTTTCCGACTCTTCCAACGCCAGCAGTACTTGCTGCTCGTAGGTCGCCAGGGCGCCTTCGGCTTCAGCATCGGCACCGCGCAAACGGGCGCGCACGCTGCCCAGGTCGAACGCCGCCCAGGTAATGCTTGGGCCCAGTGCCCAGGCGTTGGCTGCCGAGGAGCCGATCTGCGAACCGCGCCCGGCGGTGAAGCCGAGGAAGCCGCTGAGGCTGACCCGTGGGAACAAGTCAGCCTTGGCTACGCCGATACGAGCGGTGGCGGCCGCCAGTTGGCGTTCGGCGCTGCGGATGTCCGGGCGCCGTTGCAGCAGTTCGCCCGGATCACCGATCGGCAGGGCCTTGGCGATTGCCGGCAAGTCTTTTGGACTCAGGTCGACAGTCAGCTTGTCCGGACGCTCACCCAGCAGGGTGGCGATGCGGTTGCGCTGACGCACCTGTTCGGCCTGCAGTTGCGGCACGCTGGCTTCGACAGACGCCAGGCGAGCATCGGCGCGAACCACGTCCAGCTGATCGCCGACACCGGCATCACGCAGGCTTTCGGTGATCTTGCGCGATTCCTGCTGGTTGTTCAGGTTCGCCAGAGCGATCTTTTCCCGCAGTTGCGCGCCGCGCAGTTGGCCATAGGCGTCCACCAGTTCGGCAATCATAGTGACTTGCAGTTGGTAAAGATCGGCTTCGGCCGCCTGCTGTTCAGCGTCGCTGGATTCCAGGTTGCGCTGGATGCGACCGAACAAGTCCAGTTCCCAAGCCATGTCCAGGCCCAGGTCATAGCGTTCACTGCTGACGCGTTTAGTGGTCTGGCCGGGAATCTGTCCTTTGGCCAGATCACTGCTCGCGCGGCTGGTGATGGTCGGCATGGCGTCATTGCTGGCGTCGTCGCGAATTGCCCGGGCCGCTTTCCAGCGAGCGAAGGCCACGCGCAAATCACGGTTGCCTTGCAAGGATTGCGTCACCAACTGGTTGAGGGTTGGATCGTCGAACTGCTGCCACCAGATGCCTTCGAAACGTGCACGGTCGAAATTCTTCTGACCGGCGCTGCCATCGGTGGCGGCCGTGATGTTGGCCGCCTCCGTAGCTGGGGTTTTGTAGTCCGGGCCGACGGCGCAGGCACTCAGGGCCAGTACCAGAAGGCTCGGCAGGAAGGCTTTCAGGCTCATTGTTGCGCCTCCAGTTGCTTTTCCAATTTCAGCGCCTTGGCGGCTTTGCGCGCTTCACCGCGCTCCACAAAGTTGCGAATCAGTACGTAGAACACCGGCGTCAGCAACAGGCCGAAGAAGGTCACCCCGAGCATCCCGGAGAACACCGCCACACCCATGGCATGACGCATTTCGGCACCGGCACCGCTGGAGAAAACCAGAGGCACAACACCCATGATGAATGCGAAGGAGGTCATCAGGATCGGCCGCAGACGCAGACGGCAAGCTTCCAGCACTGCTGCCAGCGGGCCGAGGCCTTCTTCCTGTTTATCCTTGGCAAACTCGACGATCAGAATCGCGTTCTTACACGCAAGTCCCACCAGTACGATCAAGCCGATCTGGGTGAAGATGTTGTTATCGCCACCCGAGGCAATCACACCAGTAATGGCCGACAGTAGGGTCATCGGAACGATCAGGATCACCGCCAGTGGCAGGCTCCAGCTTTCGTACTGAGCCGCGAGTACCAGGAACGCCAGCAGTACGCAGAGCGGGAACACGAACAGCGCCGTGTTGCCGGACAGAATCTGCTGGTAGGTCAGGTCGGTCCACTCGTAGGTCATGCCGTTGGGCAATTCGTCCTTGAGCAGTTTCTCGATGGCTTTCTCGGCCTGGCCGGAGCTGTAGCCGGGGGCTGCCGCACCGTTGATTTCAGCGGTGATGAAGCCGTTGTAGTGCATCACACGGTCCGGCCCCGAGGTGTCGCTGACCTTGATGAAGGTCGCCAACGGGATCATCTCGCCACGGTTGTTACGCACTTTCAGCTGACCGATCTGGTCCGATTCGAGGCGGAACTGCTGCTCAGCCTGAACGTTGACCTGATAGGTGCGACCGAAGCGGTTGAAGTCGTTGGCATACAGCGAGCCCAGATAAATCTGCAGGGTGTCGAAGATGTCGCTGACGGCCACGCCGTGGGTCTTGGCTTTTTCCCGGTCGATGGCGGCATCGACCTGCGGCACGTTCACGGTGTAACTGGTGAACAGGCCAGCCAGTTCCGGCACGCTGTGGCTTTTGGTGATGATGTTCATGGTTTCTTTGTACAGCTCGTCATAGCCCAGGTTGCCCCGGTCTTCGATCTGCAGACGGAAACCACCAATGGTCCCCAGGCCTTGTACCGGCGGCGGCGGGAAGATCGCCATGTAGGCTTCCTGAATCCCGGCGTACTGACCGTTCAATGCACCGGCAATCGCACCGGCGGACATGCTCGGATCCTTGCGCTCGTCGAAAGGCTTCAGGGTGACGAACACGATGCCGGCGTTCGGGCTGTTGGTGAAACCGTTGATCGACAGACCCGGGAAGGCCACGGCACTTTCCACGCCAGGCTGTTTCAGGGCCAGGTCGGACATGCGCTTGATCACGTCTTCGGTACGGTCCAGGCTCGCGGCGTCCGGCAGTTGCGCGAAGGCCACCAGGTATTGCTTGTCCTGGCCGGGTACGAAACCGGTCGGGGTATTGGAGAACCCGAAGAAGGTCAGCACCATCAAGCCGGCGTACACCAGCAGGGCGATACCGCTGCTGCGGATAACCCGGCCCACGGTGCCAACATAACCATGGCTGGCCTTGTCAAAGAAGCGGTTGAACGGACGGAACAACCAGCCACCGAAGATCTTGTCCAGAACCTTGGAGAAACGGTCTTTCGGTGCGTCATGGCTCTTGAGCAATACGGCGGCCAGCGCCGGCGACAAGGTCAGCGAGTTGAAGGCCGAGATCACGGTCGAAATCGCAATCGTCAGGGCGAACTGTTTATAGAACTGCCCGGTCAACCCGGAGATAAACGCAGCCGGGATAAACACCGCACACAGCACCAGCGCCGTCGCAATGATCGGGCCGGTCACTTCGCGCATCGCACGTTTGGTGGCTTCTATAGGGGTTAATCCGAGCCCGATGTTTCGCTCGACGTTTTCCACCACCACAATCGCATCGTCGACCACGATACCGATGGCCAGTACCAGCCCGAACAGCGACAGGGCGTTCAATGAGAAGCCAAACAGGTGCATCACGGCAAACGTACCGATCAGCGAAACCGGCACCGCCACCAACGGGATGATCGATGCGCGCCAGGTTTGCAGGAACAGGATCACCACCAGCACAACCAGGATCAGTGCTTCGAAGAGGGTGTGAACCACCGCCTCGATGGAGCCGCGCACGAAGATCGTCGGGTCATAGACGATGCTGAAGTCCATGCCTTCCGGGAAGTTCTTCTTCAGCTCGGCCATTTTCTCCCGAACGTCGTTGGAGATCTGGATCGCGTTGGAACCAGGGCGCTGGAAGATCGGGATCGCCACCGCCGGCTGGTTGTTCAGCAAGGAACGCAGGGCGTACTGGCTGGAGCCGAGTTCGACGCGAGCGATGTCTTTGAGGCGAGTGATTTCACCGTTCTCGCCGGAGCGAATGATGATGTTCTCGAACTCTTCCTCGGAAACCAGACGGCCTTGGGTGTTGACCGACAACTGGAACGCGGTGGCATTCGGCGCAGGCGGAGCGCCCAGGGCACCGGCCGCCACTTGACGGTTTTGTTCACGAATCGCGGTGACCACATCGGTGGCGGTCAGGTTGCGCGAAGCGGTCTTGTTCGGATCGAGCCACACCCGCAGCGAGTAATCGCCCATACCGAACAGCTGCACATCACCGACACCGCCCAGACGCGCCAGCTCATCCTTGATGTTGAGCAAGGCGTAGTTGGACAGGTAGAGCATGTCGTAGCGTTTGTCCGGCGAGGTCAAGTGCACAACCATGGTCAGGTCGGGCGAAGCCTTGTCCACGGTGATACCGATGCGCGTCACTTCCTCGGGAAGTTTGGGTTCGGTCCGGGTCACGCGGTTCTGAACCTGTACCTGCGCGTTGTCCAGGTCAGTGCCCAAAGCGAAGGTGATGGTCAGGGTGATCTTGCCGTCGGCGGTGGACTGCGAAGACATGTACAGCATGTTCTCGACGCCGGTGATGGCTTGCTCCAACGGAGCGGCCACGGTTTCACCGATGACTTTAGGGTTGGCACCCGGGAAGTTGGCACGCACCACAACGGTCGGTGGCACGACTTCCGGGTATTCGCTGATCGGCAACTGGAACAGCGAGATGGCGCCGGCGATCAGGATCAGCAGCGACAGTACCGCTGCGAAGATCGGCCGTGAAATGAAGAATTGGGAAAAATTCATCGGAGTAATTGTCCCTTAACCGCGTGGAGTCGCAGCAGCCACTTTCACAACCGCACCCGGCGCGACCTTGGCAGGTGCGATTTGGGGCAGGTTGCTGGCTTCCAGCGCTTTTCGTTGTTGTGCGAGAGCCGCGAGAGTTTGTTCGCTGGCCATCGGGATCACCTCAGGGGTGACCGGTGAGCCAGGGCGAACCCGCTGCAAGCCCTTGACGATGATGGTGTCGTCCTTGTTCAGGCCGCTGCGCACGATGCGCAGACCTTCGATCTTCGGACCCAGCTCGACAGGGCGGTAAGCGGTTTTGTTGTCGGCATCCATCACCAGCACGAACTTTTTACCCAGGTCGGTACCGACTGCTTCGTCGTTGATCAACACCGCGGAGTAAGTGCCGCTACCCACCAGTTTCAGGCGTGCATAAAGCCCCGGGGTGTAGGTGCCGTCGCTATTGTCGAACACCGCACGACCGCGGATGGTGCCTGTCTTCGGGTTGACCTGGTTGTCGACGAAGTTCATCTGGCCCTGGTGCGGGTTGCCGTCTTCATTGGACAGGCCGAGGTAAACCGGCGTGGTTGCACCGCGTTGGCCTTGGCGGGCGAGCTGGGTGTATTTAAGGAAGACACGCTCGTCGGCGTCAAAGTAGGCGTAGACCTTGTCGGTGGACACCACGCTGGTCAGCGCGGTGGTATCGGCGGTCACCAGGTTGCCAGCGGTGATTTCCGCACGGCTTACGCGGCCGCTGATGGGCGCCGTGACGCGGGTGAAACTCAGGTTCAGTTTGGCCAGGTCCAGTTGGGCCTGGAGGGCACCGACGGCGGCGCGAGCTTCTTGAGCCGCGCTGGTGCGCGAGTCGGCGAGTTCAGCGGAAATCGCGTTGCTGGTGCGCAGGCGTTCGCCGCGCTGGGATTCGTTTTCGCTGCGGGTGGCGGTGGCGCGAGCCTGGGCAACCAGGGCTTCGAGGCGGCGGACCTCAGCCTGGAAGGGGCGCGGGTCGATCTGGAACAACAAATCGCCTTTCTTGACCAGCGCGCCTTCGGTGAAGGCCACATCATCGATCTGGCCGGAAACCCGTGGACGAATCTCTACCGTTTCCGGCGCTTCAAGGCGCCCGGTGAATTCGTCCCACTCGTTGACCGGTTGTTCCAGCACCTTGGCCACGCTGACTTTGGCCGCGGGCATGGTGGCGGCAGCGTCCGGAGTCTTGCCGCAAGCGCTCATCACCAGCACGGCCAACAGGGCCAAGGGGAAGCGCAAATGTTTGAGTGAATGTTCCATGGATTCATCCGCCAATGTATTGAGATGGACGGATGATGCTTGGCGGGGTTGTATGGCACGAATCGAATGAACCGAAGGTAACTATCATTCGGAATGATATAAGCTCAAAGCGAGCCCTCTAGCATGCACCTTCCGTTAGTGGGCTATCAAATGAAATGATGACAATTCAGTGTTGCAGGGAGTGTAAGGGATTGGCTTGAAACCGTGTCGCGGCTCAAAAATCAAACCAGCGTAGTCAATGATGCAATTGGCCTTCGTCCCTTGTTTTTCTGCCATGGACCTGTCCCATTTCCTGAATGTTCAGGACTAAAGTTCGCGCACTTTACCCACAAAAGACCTGATGGCAGCAGAACCGACTATCCTTTCGGATAGTGAACGCTGCACTCTTGGCAAAAAGGGACGCCATGCCAGACTATGATCGCGCCATCGGCTCCAGACCCGGCATCACATGCGGTGATCGAACCTGTCTGATCAGGCTCTGGTTATTCAGGCCCTGGCTACTCTGGATGGCTTCAATTACGGTTTTCTGTCTTCTCACGGCAGCTCCCGGATACGCTGTCGAAAACGCCACGGTTACGGTGATTCAAGCGCAGGAAATCGTTTCCAGGGCCACCCTCGAAGCCGTTCGCTGGAGCGGCCCTGAATCCGGCCCGCAAGCCCCGCGGGGCAAGAGCATCGCCCTTGTCGCAGAAGATTTGCGTAACGGAGGAATTGTCGGTGTCGCGCAGGGCGCTCGCGAGGCAGCCAAGGCGATGGGCTGGACGCTGAAGATATTCGATGGCGCTGGATCATCGGCCGGGCGCGCAAAGGCCTTTTCCGATGCCCTGGCAGCGAAACCCGACGGCCTCATTCTGTGCGGCTCCGATGCCCTTGAGAACAATGCGGCGCTGATCCTCTTCGCCAACAGGGAGGTGCCGGTGGTTGGCTGGCACGCCGGGGCACGCCCCGGTCCGATTGACGGCACGCCGGTGGCCATGAACGTCACGACCGACCCGCTCGAAGTGGCTCGCCTCACGGCCATGGCGGCAGTGGCACAGTCAAACGGACGCGCCGGCGTGGTCATCCTGACCGACTCCAAGTACAGCATCGCCATGGCGAAAGCCAAGGCCATGGAAAACGTCATTCGGGCCTGTCGGGAATGTACGTTGCTGGAAGTGCGCGATGTCGCGATCTCCGAAAGTGGCGAGAAGATGCCGGCGGTCACCAAGGAACTGCTTCAGCGCTATGGCAAGCGCTGGACCCACACGCTGGCCATCAACGATATCTATTTCGACTACTCGATTGCCTCATTGACTAGCGCCGCAATACCCAGTGACGGCATCAGTCTGTTGTCTGCCGGTGATGGCAGCGCTTCGGCTTTCTTGCGCATACAGGCAAAAACCTACCAGACCGTTACCGTGGCCGAGCCGCTCAACCTGCATGGCTGGCAAGTGATGGATGAATTGAACCGGCTGTTTGCAGGTCAGCCGGTGAGCGGCTTCGTAGCGCCGATTCACTTGGTCAATGCCGACAATATCGCCTTCGACGGCGGGAAGAAATTCCAGTACGACCCTGACAATGGCTATCGAGACATCTATCGCCACCAATGGAATCCCTGACATTGGACGTTACTTCCCGGCTCGGACGCCAGCTATTGCCGCAATCGCTGCGCGCACAGTTCACCCTGGCGTTTCTGACGCTGGCGCTGCTGATCCTGGCGAGTGGTGCAACTGCGGTCTACGCCTTGCGCACGTCAAACAGCGCCACCCGCCAGCTGGCGGATGAACGACTGGTCCGCATGCAAGATGGGCAAGACATGCTGCAGCGTACCTTGCTGATCGAACGCCAGACCGATCAGCTTCTGACAACCCGATCCCCCGATACCCTGCGTTCAAGCTATGCGGCGACCGTCGAACAGCTTGAGGCCCTTGATCAATTGGTGCAGCAGCTGACTGCCGCGAACAGTGGCGTGGCGATACTCGACATGCATCAGTCGAGTCAGATGTTCCGCAATACCGCCAACATCGTTGCGCAGCTGCGAGAAAGCCTGCTGCAGACCGAGGTCACCTTCGAGCAAACCATGGAGGATCACACCGCCCGGTTAACCGCGACGCAGACCCGGGCCAGCCTGGAACTGGCGGTATTGCTTTTCGATCTGCCGCAGGCTGTTGACAGTGATGCCGTGCAACGGCTGCGGATCCGCTATGAGCGCCTGTCACGCACCGCTGGCAAGTTAACCGACGCTGATGTGCAGACGCCCGATCTCTTCTCCCTGCGCCTGAGGCTCATCAATCAGCACAACGTCATACAGCGTTTCAATGAGGAACTGAAGAATGAGGCCGGGGTTCTGGTCGCGGTGGCCCGTGCGCAATCCAGTGCTTACACCGAAGACTATCGCGAAGCCCTGCAGCGCCTGGTCGAGGCCTCAAATCGTAGCCAGCAATGGGTGCTGATCATGTTGGGCGCCAGCCTGGTGTTCGCCTGGTTCGTGACCCGGGTCTTCATGGGGCGTCATGTGCTCGTGCGCCTGAATGAAATAAGCCGGCAATTGCGTCAGGAACACACTGACAAAACGCATTTGATGATGGCGGAACATGGGAAGGACGAGATCGGCAACATGGCTCGCGCGGTGAATCAATTCCTCAAGGACCGACTTCAACTGGAAAAAAGAACGGTCCAATTGAGTATCGCCACAGAGCGGCTCGCCCTGCAAAACACCCGATTAGAGCAAGAAGCCGTCATCCGTACCGGACAAGGTCATGTCCTGGAGCTGATCGCCAGGAGCACCGAGCTTGCGGAAGTCCTCGAAAGCCTGGCTCACCTGGTCGAGTCCCAACTGGAGGGGATGATGGTGTCCATCCTGGTGTTGGATGAGGATGGCAAACACCTGCTGCACGGGGCTGCGCCCAGTTTGCCGAAAGCCTATAACCAGCTCATTGACGGGATTGCGATCGGTCCGAACGTCGGTTCGTGCGGCACCGCGGTGTATCGGCGAGAGCCGGTCATCGTCACGGATATCGAGCTGGATCCGCTGTGGGAGGAGTACCGTTCAGTCGCTGCGCCCTATGGATTTCGCGCCTGCTGGTCGACGCCGATTCTGTCCCACGAGCGAAAGGTATTGGGCACGTTTGCCTTGTATTCCAACACCGTACGCAGTCCGAGCTCGGCAGAGACGCGACTGATCAACATGGCGACACCTCTTGCCGGCATTGCGATAGAACGCCAGCTCACCGAAAAGCGCATTCGCTATATGGGCGACCATGACGCACTGACCGGGCTGCCGAATCGCACGCTGCTCGAAGACCGTCTCAAGCAGGCAATACTTTATGCTCAGCGTTACAAGCGGCTGGTGACGGTGGTGTTTCTCGATCTGGACAAATTCAAACTGGTGAATGACAGCCTTGGGCACAGTGCTGGAGATGAACTGCTGAAAACCGTCGCCCAGCGCATGCTGGAATGCGTACGCCGCACCGACACCGTCGTGCGACTGGGTGGCGACGAGTTTGTGATCATCCTGTTCGACCAGCTCTCAGACATCGACGGTGTTACTCCAGCCCTGCACAAAATCCAGGAAGCCATCCTGCGGCCGATTCAGCTCAGCGGACATACACTTCATGTCACCTGCAGCATGGGGTTGGCCACCTATCCTGCCGACGGCAGCGATACTGATACGTTACTCAGCAATGCGGACGCCGCCATGTACCGGGCCAAGGAGCTGGGTCGCAACAGTTACCAGTTCTATACGAGCGAGATGAATAACAAGGATCAGGGCAAGCTCGCCATGCAAGACGGGCTTCGAAACGCACTCAACCATGACGAGTTCCTGCTGCTGTACCAACCACAGGTGGATTTGCAGTCAGGTCAGATTATCGGCGTAGAGGCACTGATCCGCTGGCAGCACCCCGAGCTCGGCATGGTGTCTCCAGTCAAGTTCATTCCGCAGGCCGAAGAGACCGGGTTGATCGTGCCTATCGGCGACTGGGTGATTCATACCGCGTGCAGACAGAACAAGGCCTGGCAGGATGCGGGCTGTCCGCCGATCACCATGTCGGTGAATATTTCAGCACGCCAGTTCATCGAAAGGGACCTGATCGACCGGGTGAGGCATGCCTTGCAAGAAACCGGACTGGAACCGATGTACCTTGAGCTGGAGCTGACCGAAAGTCTGATCATGCAAGACCTTCAGCAAGCCATCAGCAAAATGAAGGAACTGCAATCAATGGGAATCAGTCTCTCGATCGACGACTTCGGCACCGGCTACTCCAGCCTCGCAGCATTGAAAAGTTTCCCGATCGCGAGACTCAAGATCGACCAGTCTTTCGTGCGCGATCTGCCCGACAACGAGAACGACAAAGCCATCGCCACCGCAGTGATTTCGCTGGGGCACAAACTGAACCTGAAGGTCATTGCCGAAGGTGTCGAAACCGAAGAGCAGCAAACCTTCCTGCGTGAAAACGGCTGCGATGAAATTCAGGGCCACTTTTTCAGCCGCGCGGTCAGCTGCGATGAAATCAGTCTGTTACTGCGTAAGCCCCGGTTGCCTCAACCGAGCCGCATTGCGAGCCCTGACTCGCTAAGGCGAAAACGCGTTGTAAAACGCCCAGGCAGTCCAATACCCGGGCGTTAATGACTCTGCGTACGGTAAAACGCTCGGCGTGGCTTATGACAGGCTATCCGGATCCCCGAAAAACATCTGAATGAGGCTCTAGGCGGTTGGCCAGGGTATACGGAATTCCTTGAAGTGATGGCAGATCCCAACCACCCAGAGCATGAAGCTATGTTGGAGTGGCATGGCGATAGCTTCGATCCAACGGTTTTTGAGTGTGAGCGCGTCAATCGGCGGTTGAAGGGGATTAAGGTCTGAGATGCAAGGCGGTGTAGTTCGGACGCTTACGCTTCACGAAGGGACTAGGGCCGTCCTTGTAAACGTGAGTATTAGGGCGAGCCTTAGGGCCATGACAGCGTACGACTTCAGAGCGTCGCTCGGCGATTGAAAGGTCGGGCCAGCCATAGCTAGCCGTTTTGGTTTGCAGGCCCAAAATTCACAACCCCGCAGCCAATCCCATCAAGAATGGCGTCGGCTATTCCGCCAACGGCGATCCCAGGAGGGCCGGCAATGAGTCCGATGACTGCGCCAACCTCGGCACCCATGGCGCCCATGACCCCTTGGGCGGCACCACCAACGGTGCCGATAAGGGCGCCGACTTTCCTAGCTAAATCTTTGGTGATGACAACGGTGGAGTGACAACGTGGGCATTGAGTGGTTATGTATAGGGTTCCTTGAGGTTATTACACGGGCATAGAGCCCATTCAAGCAGGTCGCCTATGCGGACCTGCTTGAATGGTGAGCTGTCGAGTCTGGAGGGATGCTTAATGCGGAGAGATGCAAAATCGTGATGTGTGACTACGAATTTGTTGAGTGTAATTAGATGTCGCCGAGTCTCATGGCGTAATAAGCGGAAAGGGCTGAACCCTCGGTGGTTTTGTAGACCGGTCAATGACCATGTTGAGTCGATACCGATCATTCAATACAGGTCACAGCAGACCCAGGCCAACCTCTGTCGCGAACGGTAGAGAACGGCCCGGGCTGTGTGAAAACGTTTTAGAGCAGGTTTGAAGGTCTGAATCAGAACGAAAACCGAGCTTCTACGAAAGTTTCAGTACCTCTGACCTGCCAATCACAGTGAGATTTCACGTAGAGACGCGGACTTAAAAACAGGGCCTACGTTCTTACACAAGCCTGGACCAAAAACTGCCCGTCAGATGCGTCTATAAAATCAGGGGCTATTCACTACGCGATGAACTGCGACTTTGGTAGGCCACAGAAGTCACTGAAATCTCTTCGAGCGGACTCTATGACAGCAGGGGCACCACAAGCGTAGATGTGGCAATTATGCATATCAGGAAAGTCGGCCATGACTGCTTGATGCACTTTCCCGCTACGCCCGGTCCACTGGTCTTCTGGCTGAGGGGCGCTCAGCACGGGAATGAACGACAGGTTAGGCATCACCTTCATAACCTGCTCAACCCACGACCTCAGGTAGAGATCGGCACCACAGCGACCGCCCCAGTAAAGGTGTACCGGATGCGGCGATCCGGTCTTAATCAATGCTTCCATGATAGCTTTGATTGAGCTGAACCCGGTCCCCGAGGCTATCAGAATGATCTCCGAGCCCGGCGCCTCGGGTGCGCCGCGGTAGTAGAGTTCCCCAAAAGGGCCGGCAATGGCCAAACAGCCCTGTCTGCCACGAGTCTCCAGCACATTGGCAATGAACTGACTACTCATGACTTCCCGGACGTGCAAGTCAATCGTGCCTGAAGTGCAGGTGCCGCTGGCGATGGAAAAACTTCGCCGCGCCCCATCAGCCAGAACCAGATCAATATGCTGGCCTGGACGATAGAAAAAGCTGTCGGCATCCAGTACCAGGGTGATAGCAAGGATGTCGGCAGCCAGCCGATTGACGTCCTGAATCTGGCACGCAATGAGTCTATTCAAGTGAAGCTCCGTTCTATAAATCCTGGTTATTTCATCGGCGGAGGTTCATTCGTCCAGCGCCGGAGGGATGACGATCTGTTGGCCTGAAACGGTTGCCCCCGGCAACGCGGACAGCACCTTCCGTACCTAATCCGTGATGATGTCTATCAGACCGCCCTCGCCCTAGCTGTGGAAAATGACGCTGAGCGACACGTCGGGGTGGGCAAATATCGAACTGACTTTGGCCAGCAATCCAACTTTTTCTTCGACGACCTTCATCCAGAAGTAAACGCCGCTCTGCCTGGTGTTGGCAGAAGGGGGCGGCCTGTCCTCGATTGAGTTCCGTTTTAAGCCCATGTTCGGCAGATACACGTAGTTATTAATTTGCGGGCTTTAAGCAAGATCGACCAAGTGGGCGAAAATCGCACTCACGATCTATACATCACCGGCACCTCAGAAGAGGGTTGAGCCGAATCGTCGGTGACATGATGTCGTTTATCGAACCGATAACAGGTGCCAGCCTAGATGTATTCAGCACCAGCGTCGGAGCTATCGACACCCAGTACCGAGCCTAGCCGGCGCACCTATATCGACCGTTGCAAAATTAACCGGCCCACCAGAAGTCAGTGAACTGAACAAAGTATGTTTTTGCGCTGCGTTTTCTCTATTCACATTGAGGGCAGGATCCGCTTCGGCATAACCTTTCTGCTGAGCCTCATCGAACTGCGCGTCGTACGGACTTATTTGCGACAAGATGTCGCTTGAGGTGCCATTGTGGTTGCCGATAAGCGAGGTTATTGGAAGCCATCGACCGAAGGACGCGCAGAAATTTATGATTCCATAAGGACTCATACCTTGACATTGCGCCCAGCCGGCAACGCCACGACCAATTCAATCAGTAAAATGCCCGCCAGCATTTGCACCGGGAGGTTCCAGTCTCCTGTGCGCTGATAGATCGCCCCCACCACAAGAGGCCCCGCGACGGCAATTAGATAGCCCACGGTCTGCGCCATGGCCGAAATACGCGTTGCTGTGTCAATGCTACTGGCCTTTCCCACAAACAGGAAAGCTCCCAGCGAAAGGCCAGCTCCTTGTCCGAAACCGAGCAGGCAAGCCCATAACACTGAACTACCCAGCGGTGCATACATCAGTCCAAGTGTCCCAGCCAGACACAGTAGTATGATTGAGGCAATGTAAAGGCGATGGTCCTGGGTACGCGCAGCCAACAGCGGAGTAACAAAACTTGCGACCATCAGGCTCAGTTGCGAGAGCGAGAAGATCAGTGCCGCAGTGGTCAAGCTAGTGCCACGATCCTTGAGCAGCGTGGGCATCCATGGCAGGAACACGAATAGGTTGAGCACCTGCAGTCCGAAGAACAGCGTGATTGCCCAGGCCGTGGGATTGCGATACACATTCACACTCAACCCTGTGTACCCACCGCTAGGCCTATGCGGCCCGGCGTGACGCAACTGCGGCAACCACAGTAGCAACGCCAACGAGGCCGGAACGGCCCACAGGCCAAGCGAGTGGAAAGCAGAGGCCTGATCAGTCCCCAGCAATTGAAACAGCGGCAGCGACGCACTAGCGCCCAGCACAGCGCCGGCCCCCAGCATCAGCGCATAGACACCCATGACCATACCCATGCGCTGTGGTCCGAAGCGCTTGCGGGCAAGCACGGGCATGATCACGTTCATCACTGCAATACCCGCACTGCCCACGATGGTACCCACGATCAGCCCAACCTCACCCAGCCCGCGGACGCTACAGCCAACGCTTAACAATATCAGCGCGAAAAACAGTGCACGTTCCTCTCCCAGCCATTGTCGCAGTCTCACGCCGGCCATGGAGAAAATGCCCAGTAGCGCCAGCGGCAAGGTCGTCACCAATAGGGTGGAAGTAAAGCCCAGTTGCAGGTTCTCCAGCAATGGCCCGACAGTTGTGAAGATCAGCCGCAGGTTCAGCGACACCAAGATAAAACCTGCCCACAGCAGCCATGATTGCGCAGCGGTGGCATTGACCTGTGGAGAAGCAATTGAAGTGTCCATGACTATTCCAGCTCCACCAGTACCAGACTCTTGAGGTGGCCCGCACAGGCTTCTTGCAACGCCAGCGGGGCCTGGTCCAGGCCTTTGACCATTGTGTGGGTAGTACGAATGCCCCCTTCGCGCTGCCAATCCGCCAGTTGCCGTATCCAGGCGTCGAACATTTCTGGCGCCTCTTCATCGGCGCTGAAACCACGCATCGTCACCCCCCTGAGAATAAGCTGGAAGGTGTCCAGTTCGACCAGCGCCTTCAAGGTGGCGTTGTGCGGGTTCAGCTCCGCCGACACGGCACCGAGTAGCACGCAGCGCGCACCATGTCGGGCGATCTCGAGCGCTGCGGCCAGTTGCTCGCCGCCCACCATGTCGACGATTACGTCGATGCCATCTGGCGCAACCTTGGCGAGTTGTTCACGGACCGAACCACCGTCGCGCGTGACCACTGCGTCATAACCCAGTTCAGCCTGCATCCACCGAGCTTTCTCCTGGTTACTGGTGGTGCCGATGACTCTCGTTGCCCCCAGTAGACGTGCGATCTGCCCAGCCATGGAGCCAATGGCGCCTGCGCCACTGGTGACGAAGGCAGTATCGCCTGGGCGCACTTGGATGGCTTTGACCAACGCGGCGTAGGCGGTCCAGCCATGCCCGAGCCAGGCGGCGGGATCAACGACGGGGCTGTCGATGAGCCTGCACTGTTCGGCCGGCACCACCGCATAATCCCTCCACCCCAGCGGATGCATTACAACGCTGCCTACGCTCAGGCCGGCCCCGGGGCCGGCTCGTACCACCTCGCCAATAGCTCCATCGGCCAGTGTGTCGCCAGGGTTGAGCGGCGGGAATGGAATACCTTTCACATCTTCGGTGCCCGCTTCGGCCATCAAACGGGTGGAGATAGATACTCGAAACCAGCGGTTGCGTACCAGCACTTGCCCTGGGCCGGGCTCTGCGCCTGCGGTTTCGACAACAGCGAAATGCTCGGCCTTGAGTTTGCCCGAGTTGTAACCGAGCAGTTTGACCTCGCGCACAATGCGTGTTTGTTCCGTCATGACCGGACTCCTGCTGTATTCATCTGGATGGTTCTTAGTCGGCATGTCTGTTCACTGCCGCTGAAGGCTGTAAATTGAAGTGATGCCGGGAGTTATGGGGGCTGTGCGAAGCAGATAAATCGCGGTGTTCAGGCGTCGCGAATTAAACGTTACGCTCCGCCTGCCCGAAGGAATTAAACCTATCAGGCACTGAGCCCAACCATGCGTCGTATCAGACCTGTACTTTCGCGGTAGTCGTAGTCCAGCACCAGGCGATCACGCAGCAGTGGTTCGCTGAGTGCGTGTTGCTCCTCGAACACCAATGCGCGTGTGGAGTGTTCACTGGCCGCCACATCCCATACCAGATTCATCAACAGGTTTTTTTGTTTGGCCCCAACGTTTTGCGTGTCAAGGAACCACGAGAATTTCTGGCCAAACGCAGCGTCGGCATCGAGATCTTTTTCATTGAACCTCAGGATCAAGCCCTGCCCACACAACTCTCTGAGTAAATGCAGTACGCGAGGCAATTTCTCCATGGCAAATACCCGCCCGGCCGCCAGTGCGTTGGGCCCCGGGAGCAATATATCGCCGTCAGACATCTCGGCCGTTTCGATAGAGGCGGTACACATGCCTTTCAGTATTTCTGAAAACTGCACGATCTCGCTGACCCGCTGGCGTACCACCGGAATACCTTCAAGCCCCAAGACTTCCATTATCACTTTAGCAAGTCCGGCATACAGGTCGGCCTTGGTTTCCAGGCGCACGAGGGTGTACCAATGGCTGTATGAGGTCCACAGGTTGAAGAAACCGGCGTTGGCCAGTTCCGGCGCGTTCGCCGCCATGATCCGCCAACGCGGGATGAACACGTTGTCGAACACGACCATCGCCTCTGCCTCTTCACCTTTGGAGGTGAGTGGGTGGTCGTAGGCAGAAGCCTGTGGCCGGGAGACGATCTCTCTGCAAAATATCTTCACGCCCCGTGCATTGGCCGGCACGTAAGCCCAAAAGGCCTCGTCAGGCACTGCGGGGTGCAAGCTGCCGACAAATATTTCATTGGACTGCGGCGCTACCGTGCCCACGCCTTTGATGCCGCTGATCCAGATGCCGTCTGCATTTTGCTTGTTAATTCTCATCACTGCACGGTCGGGCGGCGGCAGGTGGATGTCGGTACCATGAGTACGTGCCCTATAGCCCTGTGGATCGACGATGGCCTCAGATAAGTACAAACTGTTGCGCTCGGCGTAGTCATGGTAGTCAGCAATGTTTTCAGCATGCTCAGGGCATTTTTTTCTAAACGTTGGGAGATGTCCCAGCATGCCGACTGCGAAGCTGGCGATCATGTCCAGACTGCGACAGTGGGTACCCCAGGTTTTTTGCGCAACGTACTTGATCGCACGCCGCCGCCGCGCCAGATCTTCTTTGTTTCTGGGCGGCATATAGGCAGAAGAGGCTAGGTAACCGTCGGGACGAAGGTAAGTCAGAATGTCGTCGTGCTCACCCTTGAATTGCTCGTCATAGATTTCTGCAACTTGCGATATCCCGCCGGCAGTTGAAAAGTGCGTGGTAACGTCTTCAACCACCTCGCCCTGATAAATAACAGTACGGTCATCGCGCAGTGAAGCCTTGAAGGCCTCTGCACTTTTCAGATATTTACGCTTGTTTTGCAGATCTAGCATGATAGCGACCTCAATAATGTCTGACTCTTGCTGTAAGTATTGGCCTGTTGTCTTCTGTTGGATCAAGGACAACGCTCTATAGTCAGTATAAGATTCGGATAGGAACTAATCTCGTTACAGGCTTTGGTAATCCGGATTCTCTGTTTGGCGTTTCGGATGCGAGCTCTTTACCACTCGGTCTCTTCTCGTTTTGGTTGTGATCTATGGCCTCGCGAGTTACTGTTGAGGTCTCAACGCTGGAGCGAGCAAGGAACGTCGGAGCAAATGCATAGCCGTTTGCGACGCCGTCTCTACGGCTGCAACCTCCGGTGTCTCCATCCCTCTGCACTGCGGTCATAGCGCAACCGCTCATGCAACCGCTCGCTGCCGTTGGCCCAGAATTCAACTGACTCCAGGCACAGCTCGAATAGGCAGTAGCTCGGCGGACGCGGTAGCGGGCCGCCGCTTTCTGCCAGACGATGAGCTTCCGTACGTAGGGACTGGATGTCGGTGAGTTCTTCGCTCTGCCGCGAGGCAACCGACATGGGGTGGGTTGCGTACGGGCGGCTCAACCACTGGGCGTCGGCGCGCTCTTCCGGGAGGCGCTCGGCGATACCATTGAGAATGATCTGCTGGCTGGTTTCGCGCCAATACAGCACCCCCGAAGCCCAAGGGTTTTGCGTCAGTTCACGGCCTTTCTGGCTGTCGGCATGGGTGGCAAACACAACACCACGCTCGCTGATCTCACTGATCACCACGATCCGCGTAGAGGGCCGGCCCTGGCTGTCGGCTGTGGCGAGCGCCAGCGCCTTGGGCTCGCGAATGCCTACGCGGCGTGCGCGCTCCAGCCAGTTGCGCAGCACGGTCATGGGTTCGTCGGGCAGTGATTGGTATTCGGGAAACGGCGCATCCAGAGTGCCGGTGAGGGATTCCGACATGCCTTTACCCAGCAGCGGCTTGCCTTGTACTGAACTGTTCATAGAACGATGGTCCCCCGTCCGAACGTGACGCCATTGCCGGAGACTTCGACCCGCGTCAGTTGATCGGCGCGGCCCTCGGCCCTGGCGAACATCAGCGAAGGACGTCCGATTTCCACACCCTGGAGAATCTCGACCTGCTGGCCGAACTCGACCTGGCCATGGCGCGCCAGATGAATCGCCAAGGGCCCGGCAGCGGAGCCCGTGGCTGCATCCTCGACCACGCCATAGGCCGGCGAGAACATCCGGCTGCGCCAACGCCGTCCCGAGCCGGCAAAACAATTGATGGCCATGTCGTGGAAGCTGGACAGGGCGCGATGGTCAGGGTGCAGGGCCGACAATGCGGCGATGCTTGGCAGGCCGACAAACACATGGCGCGGGCCGTTGTGATAGATCTCGATGGGAAAGGTCGAGTCGCTGATACCCAGGGCCTTGAGCAATTCGGCGTCGCGCCCCAAGGCCGTCCAGGTCGGTATCGGCTGGTCCATGCTGGCGGCGATGACGCTGCCGTTCTGGCGCTCCAGTTCAAAGGCGATGGTGCCCATCTGGGTTTCCAGGTACAGCCGGTGATTGTCGGTGTGAGCGCCCAGGGCAATGGCCGTGCCCAGTAGCGGGTGCCCGGCGAAGGGCAACTCGTTGACCGGGGTGAAGATCCGGATCAGTGCATCACCGCCGTTACGTGGCTTGAGCACGAAGGTGGTTTCCGACAGGTTCATCTCCCGGGCGATGCGTTGCATTTGTATGGCCGGCAAGTCATCGGCGTCAAAGAACACCGCGACCGGATTGCCTTCCAGCGGGACGCTGGCAAAGGCGTCGATGATGACGTATTTGTGCATGGTTATCTCCCGGCGGCCGAAGCGTTGCTGTCGACAGGTGTGTGGATGAGGGCGTGGCGCAGCAGGTCGGCGATGATGCGCGGGCCTTCCTGGGTCAGTAGTGACTCGGCGTGAAACTGCATGGAGGCAAACGACGGCCCACGCAGGGCATGTACCTCGCCGGTCGCGCTGTCGCGGCTGATCTCGACGGTGCCGATACCGTTGATGTCCAGGCGGTCACTTGAGCTCTGGGCGGCGAAGGTGTTGTAGAAACCCACCCGTTCGGCGCTGCCAAACAGGTCGATTTGTTTTTGTACGCCCTGGTTGGGAATGGCCTTGCGTTGCAGCTCCAGGCCCAGGCACAGGCTCAACACCTGATGACTCAGGCACACCGCGAGGAACGGCCGCTGCTGGCTGAGCAAGGAACGGATGGCAACGTGCAGATGGTCGATTTTCGGCAGTTGGATACTGCTCGGGTTACCGGGACCGGGGCCCATGATCACCAGGTCGTAGCCATCAAAGCTGTAGTCGTCGCTGAAACTGCACACCGTCACCACCAGGCCCAGGGCCCGCAGTTGCTTGGCGATCATTGAGGTGAAGGTGTCTTCGGCGTCGACGATCAGCACCTGGCGCCCACTGAAGTCGGCCTGGGTCTGTTGCCGCTGCTGGCTGTCCATCAGCCAGAAGTCCGAGACGTAGGCATTGCGGCTGGCCAATGCCGCACGCACTTGCAGGTGGCTGCCGAAGCGCGAGGGCTGCTGGTTTTTCAGTGCGGCAATCAGGCCGGCGGCTTTGGCCCGGCTTTCGGCGGCCTCGGTCATCGGTTCGGAGTGACGTACGATGGTCGAGCCCACACTGATCCGCACCTGGCCGCTGTTATCGATGTCGGCGGTGCGAATCAGGATCGCCGAGTCCAGGGAGCGTCCGCCTTTGCCATCGCTGCCGATCAGTGCAGCCATGCCGCTGTAGTACGCGCGGCCTTGCGGCTCATAGCGCTGAATCACCCGGCAGGCGCTCTCCAGTGGGCTGCCGGTGACGGTGGGGGCGAACAGGGTTTCTCGTAGGATTTCCCGTACATCACGACGGGTCTTGCCTTCGATGAAGTACTCGGTGTGGGCCAGGTGTGCCATTTCCTTGAGGTAAGGGCCGAGGACGTGGCCGCCGTCTTCACAAATGCGCGCCATCATTTTCAGCTCTTCATCGACCACCATATACAGCTCGTCGGCCTCTTTGCGGTCGGCCAGAAAGTCCATGACTTCTGTTAGGTTAGGCCCGGCGGGCGGATAGCGGTAAGTGCCACTGATGGGGTTCATCACCGCGAGCCCATCCTTGACGCTGATGTGGCGCTCGGGGGACGCACCGACGAAGGTGCGGCTGCCGGTGTGGATGATGAAGGTCCAGTAGACGCCTTTTTCCCGCTCCAGCAGATGGCGAAAGAACGACAGCGCACTGGCCGGGCCGTACTCGCTAATCTCGGCCAGGAAGGTACGCTTGATCACGAAGTTTGCGCCTTCTCCTGAGCCGATTTCGTCAGCAATCACCTGGCTGACGATCTCGGCGTAGCTCGCGTCGCTGAGGTCGAAGCGTTCGCTGTTCAACTGGATCGGCACGTTGGGCAGCAACCCCAGCAACTGTTCGATACCGATGGATTGCTGCTCGGTGATTTTCATCGCCAGCAGCGGCGACTGATCGTCCACTGCCTCGAAGCCCCGTTCGGCAATCTGGCGGTAGGGAATCAGCGTAAGCACATCCAGGCGAGGTGCGCCGATCGAGGTGGCAGGCAAGTCGATATCGGCCAGGACCTGTGGCTCAGACATTTTCCCTATCAGCACATCCAGCAGGCCGGGTCCGTTGGATTCCGGGCGGTACAATAGGGCAAACGGCTCGGGGGCCGGTTGCAGGATACGCTCCATGAGGCGGGCGGCAGTTTGGCTCATGACACCACCTCGTCGGTGGTGATGACCATAGCGCAACGGCTGGCAGCGTATTCAATAGCCATCCAGTGGTGCGCCTTGCTGAAGTCGGCGATGGCGTCGGCAACGAGGAAGGGCTGGATATCGTTGGAGTAGGCATCCACGGTAGAAATCAGCACTCCGACATGGGCGTACACCCCGCACAGGATCAACTGATCGCGCTCGTTGGTGCGCATGTGCTCCAGCAAGTCGGAGTTGAAGAACGCGCTGTAGCGCCACTTGGTCAACAGCCAGTCACCGGGCTTGGGTGTCAGGGCGTCGACCACCTCGCGGTCGGTGGGGCTGGCCTTCATGCCTGGGCCCCAGAAGTCCTTGAGCAGCCCGCGTTGCTCCTCGCTCATGCTGCCGGGTTGGGCGGTGTAGGCCACCGGCACGCCGTTGTCGGCAGCCCACTGGCGAATGCGTGCGGCATTGCTCACCACTTCTTCACGCAAGGCGTCGGGCAAGGGCCGCAGAAAGTAGCGCTGCATGTCATGCACCAGTAGCACGGCGCGTTCAGGGTCGATGCGCCATTGTGCGAGGTTGGGGGGCAGGTCGCGGGAAGTAGGCAGCGCGTAAGGGACGATCGATGGAATGCCGGTCATGGCGACAAACTCCAGTCAAAGGGAGGCAAGGGTGGAGGAGGGCAGGTTTTTCCAGGCCATCACCGCAGTAATGGCCTGCCACGGATTCAGACGCGGGTCGCACAGGCTTTTGTAGTGGCTGGCGACCTGGCTAAGGCCGGCGGCATCGGAGGCGCACTCGCTGACGTCGTCAGGGGTGGTTTCCAGGTGCAGGCCAGCGGCCACGCCCCCGGCCGTGTTCACGGCGTGCTTGAAGGCGGTGATTTCCTCGGTGATGGTCTGCACCATGCGGGTTTTGTTGCCGCAGGGCGCGACGATGGTGTTGCCGTGCATCGGGTCGCTCAGCCAGATGATCTTGTGGCCGGCGTGGCGCACCGCTTCAACCAGAGGTGGCAGGCGATCGGCGACCTTGTGGGCGCCCATGCGGGCAATCAGGGTCAGCCGGCCAGGTTCGCGTTTGGGGTCCAGGCGCTCGCACAGGCTCAGCAACTGGTCTTGGGTGATGTCCGGGCCAACCTTGCACGCTACCGGATTGAGGACTTCACTGAGCAGTGCCACATGGGCACCCGTCAGTTGACGGGTACGCTCGCCGATCCATGGCCAATGCGTCGAACCGAGAAACACCCGGCCTTGTTCATCCCGGCGCAGTTGTGGCAGTTCGTAGTCGAGCACCAGCATTTCGTGGCTGGTCCAGGCGGGAGAGCCGTTGAGTTGCTCCTGGCCTGCCGGTTCTTTCCAGCCCAGGTGTTGCATGATGTCCTGCGCGGCGCGATAGCCTCGAACCAGGCGTTGCGCATCATGCTGGCGATGGCCGCAGACGGCCTCGCGGCCGTTGACCATGTCGCCGCGATATACTGGCAACTCGACATCGCCAATGCGTTCGCTGTTGTTGGAACGGGGCTTGGCAAACTGCCCGGCAATCCGCCCCACCCGTACCACCGGTTGCTGGGTCACCAGCCGGAACGCACCGGCCAGGATGTCCAGTACCGCGGCTTTGCAGGCTACATGGCTGGGAGCGCTTTCATCCATGTCCTCGGCGCAGTCACCGGACTGGATGATCATTGCTTCGCCTGCCGCTACACGCGCCAATGTGGCGCGCAGCACCAGGATGTCCTCTACTCGAATCAGTGACGCGCTGTCCCTGAGGTAGGCCTGCGCGTCATGCAGTTGTGAGGGCTCGCTCCATTGAGGCTGTTGGAACGCTTCACAACTTAGAACCCGTTTCAGTATATCTTCCATGATGCGATCACTTTCCTGAGTGATTAAGTAGGAATGCCTTCGCGCTTGATTTGGGGTACCGGAATACTCAGCGCGCGCAACTGTTGGAAAACATTCATGAATTCGCGATTGCGCTTGATCTTGCCATTATCCAGTTCGAAGGAATGCAGGAAGTGGTTCTCGTAGTACCCCTCGGGGTAGCCGGGAAAGAGGATCTTGCCGTGACCTTTGCACTCGACCCAGAAATAATTGGGGTCGTCGGTACCGAATATCTTGATGTCGTACCATTCCCAGTCGGGAAAACATTTGAGCGACCAGACAGCATGCTCCGCGAGTTTATGTTTGCCGCTGATCACAATCGGTGCGCCGGTATCGGTAGTCCATAAACCACCACTACCGTCCTCGAGGAACAACTCATGTCGACGCAGGCGGTCCTGACCCTTGGTATTCATGTAGGTCTCGACGGTGGTGCGATTCTTCTCGCGAAGTTCGGACGCGTCACTGAAGTCGGGTTGGCTGATTGTGTCAAACATTATCAATACTCCTTTGATGTCTAAGTGGGAATGCCGTCACGCTTTATCTGCGGCATGGGTATTCCTAGTGCATGAAACTTCTGCACCGAGTTCATGAATTCACGGTTGCGCCTGATCCTGCCGTTATCGAGTTCGAAAGAGTGGAGGTAGTGGTTCTCGCAATAGCCTTCCGGATAACCCGGGATAAGCACCTTGCCGCGCCCGTCGGACTCCACCCAAATATGATTCGGGTCGTCGGTCTCGAAGATCCGTACGTTGTGCCATTCCCAGTCGGGGAAGCATTTCTCGAGCCACTCGGCAAGTCGTGCCAAGCTATTCCAGCCCCGGAAAATCAGGGGCACGCCTGTTTCGGTGGTCCAGTTTCCGCCGCAGCCATCCTCACTGAACAAGGTGTGGCGCTGCAGTCTCTCGGCACCCTTCATGCGCATGTAATTCTCGACCGTTGTGCGATTGATCCGACGCAACTCCAGGTTGTCAGCGAACCCTTTCAGTCGTTTGTAGTCCTGCATGGTATGAGCCTCGACATCTACTGGTTCCGTGGGGGGGACCTTGGGGGTGTAATCGTGGACGGTAAGCTATGACCTGTTCGCCAAGACATGCCGGGTATAGCTGATGAAGTTGAAGTCGGGCCGCAACGCAATGTGCGAAGTTAGCGTTTGCACATCACGCCAGCTTTTCTGGATCAGGTTGCTGCTGTAGTGAGCTTGTGCGCCGCTCAAGCGGAAGATACGGTTGACGGCGTCCAGAAGCAGTTGCGCTGCGAAGGCCGCATCGCGGGCGCAACGTCCTATTTGCAGTGGCGGCAATTTGCCTTGGTCAATCGCCTGGCAGCTGTTGTGCAGCAACAGGTCACAAGCCTTCAGTGCACTCTCTGCGCTGGCATAAGCCATGGCCGTTTCGTCCGATGCCTCGGCGGGCAGACTGTCTCGCCACTGTTCGAGGCAATGCCATGCAGCCCCAAGACCACAGGCCAAAAACAACTGGGCGTCGGCGGCAATCGGTGAGGCCTGGTATTGCAGCCCTTGCGCATGGCGAGAACAGCCCCTGAGCAGATCGGCTCTAGCAAAGGTCATGTGGGCCGGTACAATTATCCCGTCCAAGTTGATCGAGCGACTGCCTGTGCCCCGCATACCCAGAGTTTGCCAATTGTCGAGCACCTCCCAGGTGTCGGCGGGAATCGCGGCAAAGAGTTGCTCCCCATCATCGACCTCAATGCACAGCAAGGCCCAATTGGCGAAGTCAATGCCCGACAGGTAATGCCATGTACCCGTCAAGCGCCAGCCACCCTCGACGGCCTCCACCTTACCGGTAGAGCGGAACGAGGCAGAGATGCGCACATCCTGGCTGTTCCCCCAAATCTCTCTTTGCGCCTTTACCGGAAGATACGCTGCCATGCGTCCTGCTACCGCTTGGATTACGGCATACCAGGCAGCGGAAGGGCATGCCTTGGCCAGCGTCATGACCCGATGCGAAAGGTCGGCAAAAGTGCCAGGTTGCCCGCCCTGTTCCCTTGGCACGAAGTAACGTGCAAAACCGGCGACCGTCAATGCATCGACTACTTCCTGGGCCAGCAAGCATTGCTGGTCAGCGTTTAACGCGTGCTGTGCCGCGACCTCACGGACACGCTCAATGGGAGTTAGTTGGGCGATAGCGCCCAGCGTTTCAAGCTGTTGCATCTGGTAGTCTCCTTGAAGAAGTCACGGTGTATTATTCAGCCGGCTGTGTGCGGGGCTTCAGGCTGTCTGGAGCAGCCTGTGCGCGACGGCTCCAGCCGAGCAGGTACGCCAGCATTAGGCCAAGGGAGGCCAATAGGTAGGCGAACATGCTGGAATAGCCCAAATGGTCCAGCAATACGCCGGCCAGTATTGGCAACAAGGTGCGACTCATCACGAACAGACTCGATTGGATGCCGTAATCCATCGCCAACAACCCTGGCCGTACGTGGTACATCATCAGGCCGAATACCAGGCCGTCCGAGGCACCCATTGCGTCAGGGCTCCAGCCCGGCAGCGTGCTTGCCGCCATCATCCCGAGTGCCAGCAGGTTGCAAGCATCAAACAAAGGCAACGCAACGCGTACTTCCCATTTGCACGATATGTAGCCACCAGCCAAACTGGGCACAGCAGCCACTATCCCTCCGCCCACGCCGACCAACTGTGCAATGCGTTCCGGGCTGAAACCCTGGTCGAGCTTCAGTGATTTGAGGAACACCCATACGGTGTCGATCAACGGGAAATAAAATATCAGTAGTACGGTCCAGACGCGGTGCCGGGGCACCTAAGACCACTCCAGCCATTGCCGGGCGCTTGTCCGTGGCATCGACATGTCGTGGCCTTCGGGGGGGAGGGGTGTTGAGGCCGGCTGCATAGAACGGACTGGCCCAGCCCATGTGGTTGTACAAGATCAGCATCAGACCACCGCCGACGATTGCACCCAGACAGGTAGCTGTCGAACGAATCGCACCAGCCTGCATGTGCTGAGTCTGCGGCAGAATTCGGATCGTCAGTGCGTTGACCGGCATATCGACCCAAGTGCCGAACAGGCTGACTGACATGGCGAGCACGAACGGCACCCCCGTCATCTGCATCAAACCTATCTGCGTGCCGCTCCAGTCGTGTTCGCGCATCATCAGCGGAAGGCCGATGAGCTGATAGATCAATGGCACCGTCAGTGCCAGATTGAGCCAATGAGTCAACAATTGTCGTGGCAACCAGGAAGCTGTATTCATCGCCGAGTCTCAGATGTGCCGTTGGTCGCGCCGTCCTGAAAGCTGTCGTAGGTAGTGTGGTTGAAGGCCAGTCCTCCGGTCATTTGCCAGCCGCCGCCGAGTAGACAGTCCAGGTCAAGGTCCACGCCCTTGGACGTGACCTTGGCGGCGCTGGCGGTGTAGATCACGCCCACTGCCGGCTGCATCTGCATGTTGTCGACTTTCATCACGTAGGCGGCGAGCGAGTAACGCAACTGTTTGTCCAGAGCCAAGCCTTTGAGCCCAGTTCTGTAAGACCAGATATCCTCCCGTGAATAAGAGGGGTAGTTCAGACTCGAGACAAAGATGTTGTAGCCAACTGCGCGTACCCCACGGCTAGCACTGATGTACCACTGGTTGGAGGGGGGGATCTGGTAATGCAGACTCAGCCTGGGAGAGACGTACGTCCAGCCTCGGCTACTGTGATCGACGCCGGTGGGGGTTATGTCCGCCGACATACGCTCGATACGCGCGCCTGCCGAGACGCTCCGGTCACCGCTGAGCGGTACGTTCCAGTGAGTGAACAGAGACACCGAATCAATCACCGCAACACTGGCCGGTACCATTTCCAGTGGTCGCTCGATCTTGTCGGCACTCGCGATCACAGAGGGCAGGGCAATGACGGTTGCATTTTCGGTGATATCCGAAGAGGTCTCTACAAACACTACCGCAGGGCAGGCAAGGACAGGCAAGGCAACGAAAACAGTGCAGAGCACCGCCTCGGGGGCATAACTCATGTGATAGCCAAGGCCGAAAGAGGCACTAATTAAGGTCGGGCCACTATAAAATGTCAGTGCGATTAAATCTTGTTACACTTATTTGGTGATCCGGATTATCTGTTTGGCATTTCGGATCCCCTGTGGTGGTCTAATAAAACCGGCACCCATTTCGGCGAGAATGCTCGCCAAGCCGAGGTGTCAGATGACCGCAACGCCGTGTGTTTTCCGCTGAATTCAAACGCGAGGCCGCGACCTCGTACTCAAGCAAAACTACAGTTTCATCGAAGCCAGCCGTTCATTCGATGTCGGCGAATCGGCCTTGCGCCGTTGGGTTGATCAAGTTCAGAAGGAATGCCAAGGCGTTACCCCACAGAGCAAAGCGCTGACACCGGAACAGCAGAAAACCCAGGAGTTGGAAGCCCGGATCGCTCGCCTTGAACGGGAAAAATCGATATTAAAAAAGGCTACCGCGAAGATCACGAGCGTTCGCGCTGATTGACCAGCTGAGCGTCCACGAGCCGGTTGCTTGGCTGTGCAAGGTGTTTGAAGTCACCCGCTTGTGTTCCTACGCCCAGCGTCTCAGACGCCGGACTCCTGATATTGAGCGGCTTGAAAGCTGACAACCTTTATTGGGGCAGTTTTCAATCAGCCCAACATGCTGTGGAAGGCTGGTTCGCGCAACTGGAAAGACGAGCGCTGTACCGGGGCGCTTTCGCCAGCGTTGCGGACCTGAAGGCAGTGACCAACCAATTTATCGAGGCTCACAATGAGCATTCAGCCAAGCCGTTCACATGAAATAAAACGGCTGAGATCATCATTAGCTCGGCGTATAAAGCGAAGCTGAGCGTGATGAAAAATAAATTAATGGATTAATCGCTCAGCTCACTAGGAGTCACTCGGTTCATGCACCTTTCGTCTTGCACTCAGCAATGACTTGGGTGTGAGCTTGTAATACTTTTCGAACGCAGTACTGAAGCTCGATAAGTGCTGAAACCCGACCTTGTATGCCACTGTGGAAACATACATCCCTGCCTCCAGAAGTTCCCAGGCCTTCCTCATCCGGATGTCTGTTAGCATACGGTGCGGGCTGGTACCAAACACCTTACGAAACCCCTCTTTGAGCTTGAATTCGTTGGTGCCCAGCGTAGCGCATAGATAACTCACGGTTAATGGCCGGTCGAATTGGCTCATCAAGATATCCCGCGCACTCAGCATCACGTCCTGATCTTTCGAATTGACCCTGCTCTGGGTGCGAGTTGGTGCAGGTGCAAACGGTCGGATTTGCTCGGACAATAGCCCGAGCGCGGTAATGTGGATATCAAGCAGCCCTCCAGAATGGTCGTGCAGGTGAACCAGCGAGTCGGCCAGCCTTTGCGTGGCCGCGCCATACTTGCCGCAGAATAGTTTTTTGGCCGACAGGTCTTTAACAGTACCGTCGAGCAAGTATTCCAGCCCGTACCGCTGTAGCAGCGGCGTCTTGGCGATCAGACGTAACTGGCGGATAGCCTGTTTGGCCGGATAGCTCCGCTCGCCACGCAAACTACCATAGGTGGAGACGGTGCTATGGCCGCAGATGAAGTCGAAACGCTGCCCGTCTTTGCCGGTACTACTTGATTGTCCCGAAAGAGCAATCGCCACCGTCAAGGAGCGCTCACCCTCAAACGAGCCGGTTTCCACTAAATCATCGTGGGGATTGAAATTGGAGTAGGCTACAGCCAAGCCGTCCTCGAACGTCAGATAGTCAGTAAAACAGGTTCCCAGGCTTTCCGGAAATTGAGAGCGTTGCCAAGGCGATTGACCCAAGCAAGAAGGTGCCTCCCTATCCGTGGAAGAAAATCGATAACTCATTTTCATCATTCCTTGTGTTGCTCTTATCCAAGAACGGGTGGGTGTAGTAGTCAACTAATCACGGACACGACGTTAAGTTTTTTCTCGGCCTGAGCTGGCGCGAGCCCAGCGTTGAATTGATGGGGCCGAATCCAGTTGTACCGATGCATCAAGAAATGACTGGTGTCGCGTTGGGCCTCTTGGGCCGTTCGGTAACCCGTGGTTGGTATCCATTCGGTTTTCAAACTCCGGAACACACGCTCCATCGGCGCATGTCCCAGCAATTTCCTCGCACCTTGAACCGGCTCAGTTGCTCACCGTCGTCACGCATCATCGACAAGATGCTGCGGCTGCCTGCAGCACTGCGACTTTCTGTGAATAATTCATTGACCCGACTGCGCAGCCGGGGCGGCGTTGATTGTGCCAGGGGACTTACGATAGAGGCCGACTGCCAATCCCAAAATGATGATCGCAATTGAAATCAAGTTAGGTGTCGAGATGTGTTCGCCGATAATCAGCATCGAACTGCCGATGCCGAATACCGGAATCAGCAACGATAGCGGTGCCACTGTTGAAACAGGATAAAGCTTCAACAGCGAGTTCCATCCCCAATAGGCAAAGTGTGTGGCCAGATAAACCTGGAAAATAATCGATAGCACAGCCGTCAGGTCGAGACTGCTTTGCAGGTTCTCAAAGGGCGCGGCACCCTGCATGAGCCAGGCGATGAAGAAGAGTGGGATGGGTGGAAACAGACTGGCCCAGACCATAAATGAAAAGATCTCTTTGACACCGGATTTCTTGATAATGACGTTGCCGATGCTCCATGCGACGGCACTCAGCACAATCAGCAGTACTCCAAGTATCGCGTGCTCCCCTTGCTGGGTAGAAATGATGCCTGCCAACCCAACCAATGCCAGCAGCGCACCGAGAAACTGAGCACCGCGAAGCTTCTCTTTGAACAGTAACGCCCCCCAACCCATGGTGAAGAACACGCTGAGCTGGATGATCAGCGAAGCAATACCGGGGCTGACGCCGACCTGAATGCCATAGTTGATCACGCCCCACATACCCAATCCAAAAATGAAGCCGTAGGCGGCGACATAGCTGAACTTGATGGCGGGGCGTTTTATGAAGAACACCAAGGGTATGGCGGCGAGTGCAAAGCGTATACCAGTTAACACAAAGGGATCGATCGAGCGTAATCCCAGCTTGGTGATTGGAAAGTTAACTCCCCACACCAGGGTGACCAATATCGCCAGCACCAAATGTTTTTTCTGCATGTTACTAGCCTCACGTTAAGCGGCATACCGCGGTAGCGGTATGCCGCATTCCAATCAGTTCAATGTGAACCGCTTTTGCATCAGGCAAAGCCCTGTGATTTCCATCAGAAGGTTATCTGCCGATGCACGCTGTGCCGGTGATAGCGAAGGCAGTTTGGCCAGCAGGCCGCGAACCTTGACCGGGTCGAAGAATGGAACCTGGCTCAGTGCCGGGCCGTTGAGTACGTCGTGCATCATTTCATACAGTTTCGACTGCGGGCTCTGGGCGGCAGGTGGTGCACGGAAGTACTGTTTCTTACGGTCATACACGGCCTGAGGAACGTATGGCCGCATAGCCTCACGCAGTGCGTATTTCTCAGTGGCGCCACGGACTTTCATCGAGACTGGGAGACGGCACGCAGCTTCGATCACCCGGTGATCGAGCAGAGGCGGACGACCTTCCAGGCTGCCAGCCATTTCCATGCGATCACCCAGGGAGGTCAGTACCACGTTGGGCAGACTGGATTTGGCGACCATGTACAGCGAACGGTTCACGGGTTCCCAACCATTGAGAGCTCTAGGGCTCAAACGGTCATAGAACTGGCGATAGGCATCCACGTCACAGAAACGCTCACGGAAGTCATCACTGTACAGTTGCGCAAGCGGGCTAAACAGCGCGGCCTGGGTTTCGAGCCAAGACACGCCGTGACCTAGCTCCTTGTGTACCCAGTCAACGCCGCCGGTGCCGCCTTCCAGGTAGCGGTTTTCGCTTTCATGCAGGCGTTTAGCCAATGCAGCGATGACGCCCGGGTCCTGATGCTCATGGTTGTAGAGCACCATATCGCGTCGGTAATGAGGATAACCGCCGAAAACCTCGTCGGCGCCTTCACCGGTAAGTACAGCACGCATGCCTTGTTTCTGAACAAACTTGCACAGCAGGTACTTGGCGACGCTGTGGGCATTGGCGAAAGGCATCTCCGCATGCCAGAGGGCGTTTTCGAAGTTATCGGCCATGTCGGACGAGTTGACCGACAACACATGCAGGTTGGCCCGATTATGCTGGGCGGCTATTTCTGCGTACTCGCGTTCGTCAAAACCTTCTGCGCCTTCGAAAGACAGGTGGAACGCCTCCAGAGGTTTGCCGGTCAGCTCGGTTGCGATCCCCAACATGGCCGATGAATCGAGGCCGCCGCTCAGGCACACGCCCACCGGTACGTCAGCGTGCAGTCGCAGACGTACCGACTCTTCAATGGTATGGCGCAGGGACTCGATCATCTGGGCTTCAGACTGGTTGCTGCCAGCCGTGTCGCTCGTAGGGAAGTCCCAATCCCAATACTGTTCGGTTTGTAGGCCACTGCTGTCCGCGATGATCCAGCAGCCCGGTTTTACGCTGCGGATATTCTTGAAAAGCGTCCGGTCTCGCAGGATGAAGCCCCGGTTGGCGTAGGCTTCATGGTCCCATTGCGCCGGAACACCGGCCGCGAGCAAGGCCTTCACTTCAGAGGCGAAATACCAGGCCCCCTCATGCTCGGTGTAATACAGCGGTTTGACCCCGACGCGATCACGCACGGCAAACAGCATCTTGCGCAGGCGATCGAAAATTAAAATGGTAAATTCGCCACGCAATTGCTTGAGACCGCGCACGCCGTGTCGACGGTACAGGTGCATCGCGATTTCACTGTCCGACGATGTCTTGAAGCGGCAGCCGACGCTTTCCAGTTCCTTGCGAATCCGTTGATAGTCGTAGAACTCCCCGTTGACCATCATTACCAGGTCGCCCTCGTCGGCGACGATGGGTTGAGTCCCGTTTCCAAGCCCGACCAGCCCTAGTCGCACGTAACCGAAGGCTGCTTGACCTTGCGGGTCAAACCATTGGCTCGAACTGTCCGGGCCACGGTGATGAATCGCTCGCAGGGCGGCATCGAACATGTTCGGGTTGAAAGCACGCGCTTGCTTGGAGAAGACCCCAATGTATCCACACATATGAATTACTCTAGATATTTTATAAGCGGCTAAAAGTTAGATGACGTTTAGACTGCAATTCAAGATTCTTTTGCAACGCTCGGGCTCGTGTGCCCGGCTGGCAATTGAGCGCCGATCGAGTTGAGGATGTCTGGCATGGCGGAGTAATCAGCTTCGCCGGATTCCTTGAACTGAGTGGGCAATGACAACGAATGATCGCCGTGTAACTCAAGCAGTTGCGGAAGGATGTTTCGCCACGCGGCTATTTCCCGCATCGGGAAAATACGAATGGCATTGGCGGTGCCCTCGGCGAACAACTTTTTTTGACGTTCACAAAAGTCAGCGTATATCCGCTGCACAAACATTGGGAAGATATGTTTGTGGACCACTTCGTCTTTTTTATGGAGTGCCACGGCGTGGCGGAACACGGGTTGTATCTGCGGCGAGTCACTCAGGTCGGACAGGTAATCGCTGATGAACGTTTCCGAGACCAGAGAAAAGGCCAGGCGATAGACTTTGAAATCGGCCTCCGACAGGGTGCCCTGAACCTGGTTCAGATGCCGTGTCAACTCAAGCTCCGGCCATTTGATGTTCATGCCACGTTGGGTAATGGCCAGTTCGCACATGTTGATTGAGAACAACGTATGAAAAGCTTCGTCCGCCAGAGTCTCGGAAATTGTTGCAGCGCTCGCATAACTAAGTCGCGGACCAAGGTGGAGCAAATCGATGCACGATGGACAAATAATCTCGGTTTCAATGGCTATCGTTTTCTGATTGTAGATAATCCACCCAGCCGAAAGAATGAGTAACTTCAATTCAACAGGGTATTGCCTATAGTTACTGTCTTCGTAGAAAGGAAGCAGTGTTTCCAGAAAGTCAGGAGCATTAAGATCAAGTTTGATCTCGGGGCGTTGAGAGTCGAGTTTTATCTGTGCTCGCTTGTGCCAGCTTCGTTCGATTTTGATCAGTCGTTCGTCAGAACTGTCATTGCTTCGATATAGGTCATCTTGAACACTATGTTGAAACATTTTTCACCAATTTTACAATTGTTTTATGGCCATCCATGGGCTTGCCGAATGCTTCGGCAACTATCACGTACGGGGATTACAGGGTGGGGGCAGTTTGAATTTTGTTATTTTTACGGTCGAGGAAGTCAGCAAGACGATCCTGGGTACGGGCATCCGATGAAACTACGGCGGCAATCAGCGCCTCGGTGACCAGACCATCTTGTTGACTTTGATCGACAATCCTCGGCAGGACGTGGGTCACTGCGTAGTTGGTCATTGGTAAGTTGCTTGCCACTTTGTTCGCCAATACGATGGCTTTATCAAGTACTTGGCCAGTGGGCACCAGGTATTGGGCAATTCCGCGCTCATAGCTTTCTTGAGCGTAAAGCGTGCGTCCGGTGAGCATCATGTCGGTCATCAGGGCAATGCCGGCAATCCTTGGAAAGCGGACCGAAGCACCAACGCCCACATACAAGCCACGCATGCCTTCAGGCAGAGAGAAGAAGGCACTGTCGTCCACTACGCGCAGACTGCAAGCCGTGGCAATTTCCAGCCCGCCCCCGATGGCTGCGCCTGTAATGGCGGCAATCACCGGTACTTTACCGAATTGGATAAGGTCAAACGTAGCGTGCCATTCACGGAAAGAATGCACACTGTCGATGACTGATAGGTCTCTGATTTCAGATAAATCGAGACCGGTGCAAAAGTGCTGACTGGTGCTGTAAATCACAGCAGCACCCACTCCATCGGGGATGTTGGAAAATGTTTCGCGCAGTTCGTGCATCATTTCCAGTGACATGGCATTGCGCTTTTGCGGTCGATTCAAACCTACCAGCAGAACAGCACCCTCTACTCTGACATCCAAGTAGTTCCTGACAACCGTCATTCGAATCTCCCTTCGAATTGCCCCATTTTTGGAGATGCGATTCTATGACTCAAAATTTTGGCCTGCTTGCTAAAGCAGGTCTATTTTTGTCAAAATCGGGCCATGTCGATAAATCAAACACTGGATCCCTACGAGCATGGAAGCCCCGATGCTGTGGTGAACCTGCGCAAGTACTCTTCGGGTACTGTTTTCGCGCGGCACACGCACAGTCGTGGTCAATTTGCGTACGCCTCGACGGGCGCGTTGAAGATGTTCACCGATCTGGGGAATTGGGTTGTCCCGCCTCAAAGAGCGCTTTGGGTTCCCGCATGCGTGTCGCATGAAATGCATATGCGCGGCGACGTCACCATGATCAATACTTACCTCGATGAGGCTGCTGCCAGTCGTGCTGGTTTGCCGGGGCATTGCCAGGTCTACGATGTTTCGCCGTTGCTCAGGCATCTGTTGGAAGCGGCGCTGGCCATCGACCCGGAGCAAGCGCCCAATATCCGAAGCCAGTCCGTACAGTCGCTGCTGGTGGATGAAATCGGCGCCATGTCGGAGCTTCCATTGAGCGCACCATTGCCTTCGGAACCTCGACTGGCCCTATCGTGCCATCGATTCCTGGATGCCCCCACGCAGAATATTTCCATCAGTGAAATGGCCAGTTGGTCGAGCATGAGCCGGCGAACATTCACGCGAAGTTTTCGGGAAGCGACCGGCATGAGTTTTGTATTCTGGCGGCAACAAGTCTGTTTGCTGGAAGCAACCTCCAGACTAAGCAATGGTTCATCTATCACCGAAGTGGCGATTGATCTGGGTTACAGCAGCCCAAGCGCATTTACCTCGGTATTTCGGCGCAACCTAGGGGATTCACCGGGGCGTTATCTGGCCAAGTCCAAAGGCGCATCGATGTTCTGAGCGGTTGACCGAGAGAAAACGACCGCCCCTTGGCAGTTCGATTCGCCATCTCAACGGAGTGAGAGTCACCATGCGAACAATGAGCGAGACAATCGAAGCGCTGAAGCACGGCAATGTCAGTGCACTGGAGCTGGTCCACGCGGCGCTGCGCAAGAATGAGATGGCAGAACATGTGTTCATATCCCTGCTCGAATCTCAAGCGCTCTCAGCGGCACGGCAATCCATGGCGCGCCGGCAACAGGGCGAGACGTTAAATGCTGCGGACGGCATTCCATTCGCGGTGAAGGATCTCATCGACGTGGCTGGTAGCCGTACCACCGCAGGCTCCCTTACCCGTAACGAATTGGCGCCAGTGACGCAGGATGCGCCGGTTATTGCTCGGCTGCGCAACGCTGGCATGATCCCGATCGGCAAAACCAACCTCACCGAATTCGCTTACTCGGGCCTGGGCCTGAACCCGCATTACGGCACGCCCACGGCGGATTTCAAACCGCTAGAGGCGCGAGCACCTGGCGGCTCTTCATCCGGGTCAGCGATTGCGGTTCAACGGGGTATCGTTTGCGTTGCCATCGGCACTGATACGGCGGGTTCCATTCGCGTGCCAGCGGCGTTCAACGGCCTGACAGGGTTCAAAGGCTCCAGTCATCGATACGACATGAGCGGGATTCATCCGCTGGCAGTCACGTTCGACAGCCTGGGCTGCTTTGCCCACAGCGTGCAGGACTGCGTGACATTGGATCGGCTTATGCGTGGCGTATCCGGGCCGAGCCACCCCTCGGTTGACCTAAGGGACGTTCATTTCGTAGTGGAAACTCAGATTCTCGAAGACCCAGAGCTCCAGCCTGCGGTCCGCGCAAATTTCCTGGCCACTCTGGATCTGCTTGAGCGCGCGGGGGCCCATCTTCATTACAGGGCTCTGGCTTCGGTTAGCCGGACTCGCGAGGCAATCAAACATCTGGGATGGTTGGGGGCCATTGAAGCCTGGCGCTTGCTTGGGGGGATAGTGGAAAGTCCGGACGGTTTACGGCTGGATCGTCGAGTTCGCAACCGACTGCTCGTCAGTGCAGCACTTCCTGCCACCATCGAAGCCGAGCTTCGGCTGTTGCGAAGCGAGTTGATGCAGAAACTCAGTGAGGAACTCAACGGCGCCATTTTGCTGATGCCGACCGTCAAACATGTCGCTCCACCGCTCGCTGCGCTGGAGGCAGATGATGCACTGTTCGCCACCACTAATCTGCGAACCCTGGCCTACACCATGATCGGCAGCTTCCTCGATATGCCAGGACTGGCCATTCCCTCTGGAGTTGACCCACAAGGGCTGCCGACATCGGTCCTTATCTCTGCACTCCAGGGCCGAGACGACGACGTACTGGGTGTCGGAATAGCCGTCGAGCTTCTTCAAAAGAACGGGTGAAGGACACTGCGGTAAAAAAAACGCGGGCAGTGCAACACCGTACCGCAAGGATGTTGCACAGTCGCCTCGTTGGTTTTCCGGAAATTCACGAACCGCAACAAGCTGGATGAACTGCTGAATCTCGCGATGTCAGAGAGTCGCATCTTGCAACTGAGCGAGTATGGCGCGGCGGCCGGCCGCGAGTTCGTCGCGCGCTTTGGCGCGCCGGGCCACGCCACTAGCATGAACTGGGAGAACCATCAACTGATCCGCTTGCGGCTCAAGTGAATGGACCTTGTCCCATACACTTCATCTGTCCGCAGTCTTACTGCATCGACTCGAGCACACCGAAGACTTTCCTCGGAGGATCCGCATAGTGCGCAATGTGATCGAGGCGTCCGATATCCGTAGACCGGAAATGCCTGGGCTTTTGGCTGATGTTCGACTCATCGTTGTGAATGGCATCCTCAAAGGTGTTTCTACTTTTAACGCTTTGCAGCGAGCGGATGAAAGGCGCAAGGCGATCTTCTTGGAAGCCTTTCCTGAGCTGCGCACCACGCTCCACAATCTGGAAGACCACCCGCTGCTTCGCGGTTGCATAGCTGTTTTCGACCTGGAGCCGACCACGCACTCAAGCGTTCTGCTAGAACGGGCCGAGGCATTCCACGCACTCTTCGACACCGATGAGCATTTGCTGGCCATTACTGGGGCGTTGCTTGCCATTGGCGACTATTCGCGCAGAGCTCCGAGGTGGGCAGGCTACAGTTTCTGCGATTTTGGCAGCTCTACACATTTGAAACCTTGGTGGAAGATCTTTACGGGTAAACCGGAAAAGCACCTGATCGATGTAGTGATGACGCTGCTGGATCTGGTGGCGGAACACCACCATGACCTAGCCAGCCTTCAACAAGTTCAGCAGGACTTCATCCTCGCATGCGAGGAAAGCGAACTCCTGGATTGGCGCTACAACCTAGTCAAATACCCGGTGATGCGCTCTGGAAAGTCGGGGCGCTACTCAATCCACTCGAATGGTTACAGCATCTGCATGCTTCACAAATTGCAGATGAATAGCTACTACCACGATCCCTATCTGACCGCCCTTTTCCATGAAGGCGTGCCTGGCTCTTCGGAGCAAAACTTCTGGTACTACGGCTATGAAATGGAATCACGGCGCATGCAAATTGAAGGTGGCATTGTCAGCATTCAGAGTGTTGACCTGGGCTGGCAGTTGTCTGATTTACCCAATGATCCGGCTCAAAGAGCCAGCTTTGACAAGGTTTGCGTGGAGTTGGGAATCGGAGCAGATCACCTGTATCGGATAAGCCAATCTGGCAAACTTGGCGCCGATGTGCGGGACGCAGTGTCAGAATGTTCGGCGACTCCGATTGATCATGTCGATCGACAACATGACCAGCAAGCGCATTGCGGTGGCAACGCTACCGTTGCTGCAGTCATCCAGTCGCAGCAGAAACCTGCCTAGGTCGGCTGGCCTTTCGATCGCCGGGTTGCTGGTGACGACGTGGCGGATCTTCAACTCCTCGATGTTGCTGACTGCCACGTTGCGCTCCACCCAGCCGCGCCCCTCGGCAAAGCCCAAAATTGCACGGATGATGGGGCGCACGCGCCGAGCCATGGCGATGGTGCGCTGGCGCCGCAGCTCGGTGATAATCGTGGTGATGTGCTCCAGCTTGATCTCGCTGACTGGCTTTTTGCCAATGGCAGGCAAGATGTGGTTGTTCAGAGCTCCGCGGAAACCCGCGATGGATTTGGTCACCAGTTCGGCAGACTTGAATGCCAACCAATGCTCGGCCACGTAGCCGAAGGTGCGCTCTTCGTTGAGCAACTGTGTCTCGATCTTGGCGGTCTTGGCGGTCTTGGCTTTGAGCGGGGCGATGTGGTTAGCCACGTCACGGCATGCACCGCGGGCAATGTCGCGCGCCTCCTTCAGCCCGATGTCGGGGTACGCACCAATCGAGAATCGGTTCTCCTTGCCGTGCAGCCGATACTTTAAGCGCCAGGACTTGGAAGGGGATTTTACGACCTTGCTCGACGCCCTCACCTCCAAGTAGAGACCAGGGACTTCGCCGTCGGCGTGTTTGCCGGGTTCGGTCAGCGAGCGGGAAGGCATCGCTGAGTTTTCGTCTGAAAACAGGCGCGTTATCTGGGGGCATCGGTGGGGGCACCGTTTTTTAAAAGTCGATATTTGCCCCTAATTATGCCCCCATAAGCTCTGAAATCCATTGGGTTCAGTGGACTGAGTTATCTATAACACCTTGTTATTAAATGGTTTTATGGATTTTGGTGGAATTCCATTACAGGCTATCAGGGTCCCCAAAGAACATCTGAATCCGCGACCTTAACCACCGCTCACCCGGATCATTATCCTGTGACCCGCGCCAAGCCATGTGCAATTCAAAACTGCGCACCGGCAACGGCGGATCTTCGGCTCGCACACCACCCGCCGCGGTCAACGCTTCAGCTGTGTAATCAGGCACGGTCGCAACAATATCGGTGCCGCTGATCAGTGTGCTCAACCCATTGAACTGCGGCACCGCCAGCACCACATGCCGTTTGCGCCCGAGTTTCTCCAGTTCTTCATCTATAAAGCCGCTCAGGTCGCCCGCGAATGAAACCAAAGCGTGGGGGCGGGCGCAGAAATCATCCAGGCTCAACGGCCCCGGCATGGTGTCGGCTCGCAACAATTTCGGCATGCTGCGGCGCAGCACTTTGCGCTTGGCGTTGGCTGGCAGGTCAGCGGTGTAGCTGACGCCGATGGAAATCTCGCCCGAAGCCAGCAGGCTCGGCATCAGAATGTAATTGGCCCGACGCACCACCAGCACGATCCCCGGCGATTCTGCGCGCAAACGCTTGAGCAGCATCGGCAGCAGCGCGAATTCAACATCATCCGACAGGCCGATGCGGAACACCGTGGTGCTGGTCGCCGGGTCGAATTCCGCCGCACGACTGACCGCGGTGGAAATCGAATCCAGGGCCGGCGAGAGCAGGGCGAAGATTTCCACCGCCCGGGCGGAAGGCTCCATGCTGCGGCCGGTACGCACGAACAACGGGTCGTCGAACAGCCCGCGCAGGCGCGAGAGCGCCGCACTGATGGCCGGCTGGCCGAGGAACAGTTTCTCCGCAGCGCGGGTCACACTGCGTTCGTGCATCAGTGTTTCGAAAACGATCAACAGGTTCAGGTCGACACGACGCAGGTCATTACGATTCATCTGGAGTCCTGGCAGATTCAGCAAACTTGACGTGAGCGGCCTTATGAGAACAATGGCCGGCGTGAATCTTACGGGCAAAGGCTGGTACTCTGCACAGAGTAATTCAGTTTTTTCTGAAAGGCTGCTTCGGTTTTTACGGCATTGGATGGTGTCGCCGTCGCTGCGGAATCAATGACAGGCATGTCGACTATTAATAGCCACTGATGGTCTTGGGTAGAAAGCCCAGATAGAGTTCAGGGCATTAGAGGTTACTTTGACGAGGTTTGCGATGTCCCGCACGATCCGTTTTCACAAGTTTGGTCCAGCCGAGGTGCTCAAATGCGAAGAGCATGCGGCCGCTCTGCCTGCGCCGGGCGAAGTGCAGGTGCGCGTCGAAGCGATAGGCATCAGCTGGTACGACATTCTCTGGCGCCAGAACCTGGCCTCGTCCCATGCTCGTCTGCCTTCAGGCCTTGGCCATGAAATGGCTGGCGTGGTCACTATGGTCGGCGAAGGCGTCGATGATCTGGCCGTTGGTGACAAGGTCGCCAGCTTCCCGGCCGAGAGTCCCAACGACTACCCGGTTTACGGCGAACAGATCGTTCTGCCGCGCTCGGCATTGACCCGTTACCCGGACGTGCTCAGCCCGATCGAAGCCAGCGTGCACTACACGCCGCTATTGATCGCTTATTTTGCCTACGCCGACCTGGCGCGAGTCAAACCCGGGCAATTTGCCCTGGTGACCGATGCCAGCCACTGCGCCGGGCCGTCGTTCGTACAACTGGGCAAAGCCCTCGGTGTGCGAGTGATTGCCGCGACCAAAACCGCGGATGAGCGTGAGTATCTGCTGTCCCTGGGCGCCGAAAAAGTCATCGTCACCGAGGAACAGGATCTGCTCATGCAGATCAACAAGATCACCGATAACCGCGGCGTCGATGTGGTGTTCGATGGCCTTGGCGGGCCGCAGATGTCGCTGCTCGGCGATGTGCTCGCACCTCGCGGCAGTCTGGTGCTCTATGGCCTGCAAGGGGGTAACCAGACGCCATTCCCGGCCTGTGCAGCGTTCCAGAAGAACATTCAGTTCTTCGTACACTGCATCGGTAACTTCACCGGCAAACCGGAGCTGGGCATCATCCAGGATCAGGCCGCACTGCAACGTGCCCTGCGCGATATCAACCAGTTGACCGCGGATCGTGTGCTGCTGCCGCTCAAGACCCGGGTGTTCCCGTTTTCCGAATTTGTCGAAGCCCACCGCTATATGGACGAATGCCCATGCCGCGAACGGGTTGCCCTTCAGGTCGAACCTGCCTGAGCCCTTCCTCTGCAAGAGTCCGTGAGAGCACGGACTCTTCTGCTGGTAGTCACTCCCAAATGAGACGTCCATCGATCTGTCGGTGGGCCGGTTCAGCAACTGAACTGGTTTTTGCTCTCGATCTGTATCTTCTAATCATTATATAAGCCCTGATAATTGAATGATTAATTTCATCTCAAGGAAAGAGTCATGGCCGTGTATCAGGCTGAAACTCCTCAATGCGCGCTGGTAATATATGCTCAACAAATAATGCGGCGTCGCTCAGTTGTCTTACATTCATGGGCAACTTCTTTCTTTATTTCTTGTGCTAAGTGTCTGTGGGACGCTGTCGGAAATTTCCTAGGAAAGCGCGCGGGAGCGCAGGGCGCCCATTCTACCGAGCGTTGCGGCGATCCTGATGTCCTGGGGGTACCCGTGACATGCAATTATTTCAAATAATTACACCGTGCTTAAGTGCTAGCATTTGAACAACGCCCCGGCACTTTCTTCATGACAGATACCTATTGCGCAATACACCTCGTTGTTTGCGTGGCATTGAACTTATGAGTCACAGGTAAATAATGATGACCGCTACCCATGATCAGGCAATGAACTATGTTTATCAGCAAATGCTGCAGCGTTTACTGAGTTTTTTTTCTCGCGCCGAGCGCACGGCATTGCAACTGATGATTCAGCGTTTGGTGATGTCCGCAGGAGGTATGGAACGTATCGGCGATTACAAGGTGCTGGCGATCCAGTCCGGGTCCCGCGACAGCTGCTACACCTTGGCGCTACTGCGCGCCGCGCAACTGAGTATCGCCGGCCGGGCACCGGCGACGTTTCAGCTGCGAGTGGCGACCTTGCGCTCGAACGGTGCGGCCTCGACGGCCCTGGAAAACATCCATCGCAGCTGCAGTGCGTTGTTTCTCTACGACGATCCCCGGGTCGAAGTGTTGATGGTCGATAATCGCGAAGTCCAGCCGTTCAACCATCTGGCGCCGATCTCCGAAGCCGGTCGCGAGTCGAATCGGCTTAATCTGCTGATGGTCGGGCACCGCCGTGCCTGGGACGGGCCGCTTGATCTGTGGGATGACGGGTACCTGGCGACCGGGGAGTTTTACGGACAAATCGCCCGCTGGGACCAGGGGGTCGATGCATTGGTCAGTAGCGATACGCCCCGCCGGCAGAAGCAGTTTCTCGAGGGATTGAATCGTGCAGCGGTCAAGGCTGGGCTCAAGGCGTCGGGCTGTCATGAAACGGGTTACGAGGGCCTGTTCGAGCGGCTCGATGAATTGGGCAACGATTGTTATCGCGAGTTTTATCCTGAGTCCGCCCAGGCGGCGTGGCGTCCCGCCGAGCATTTTGAAGAATGTCGCCGCACGACCTTCATCGATATTAACGACATGCTGGTCAGCAACCTGGAAGAGCGCTGGCCGTTGCTCACCGATTTCCTCGGGTTTCAACCTGACGAGTTGTCGGCCCATCTCAGTGATAACGACTACGTCAGCCTGTCGATATCCGCGCATCTTCGTGGCTTGCAAGCGTGTTTTGTACACGGTCGTACCTACGAGGCGGGCGTCAACGAGTTCTTGCAGCGGGCGCTGGTGATGATGCGTCGTAAACAAGTGCCGGAGCGCTTTTGCGAACAGGCCATGGAGACCTTCGGCAACCCGATGACAATGACCGACCAGCGCGCATTGGCGGCGGTCGAAGCACAAAAGAACCTCGGTTTGAGCGAGGCTCAGCTGGTGTGCCTGCTGTTCGCGCCTTTTGTTGATAACGGCGCGGCGCTTGAGCATTTTCTTCGTCAGTGCCATCCCGGTATGCTCGTCGCGTTACCGGACTTGCACCGGGCAATGCAGGGCGGCCCGGCACCCGAGCAGGTTCTGCAGTGGATGGTCGATGTCAGCGGGTTGCCTGTGAGTCTGATCGGTACGCTTTACCGCATGGCCCCGGTGGTTCGGGATGAGGGCAGGGGGCTCGGCATGGAAAGCGGCGACGTGGGTGGGCAAGCTGAAGTCGTGGAACCTGACAGTGAAACAACCGTGGCTGGCGAATGGTCGACGGGCCGGTGAAAGTGCCAGGTTTGACGGATTCGGCAAGGATGCTTCACGACGTTTGTAACCTGTTCGGCCGTTACCCATGAAAGGACCACGAGATACCGATTTTGCGTACCAGGCGGTGTACCGTTACCTGACTAACCTGATCAATGAGCCGGGCAGTGACGTGCAAGTACGCCTGCCCTCATTGCGACAGTTGGCGCACCGCCTGAGTGTGTCAATCTCGACCATCCAGTACGCCTATTCGCTGCTGGAAAAGGAAGGGCGCGTCTATTCAGTGGCCAAGTCCGGCTATTACGCACTCCCCGTGTCCTCAATCGGCATTCCCGGCAGCGGCAAGGACCTGCTCGAAACGGTTTATGTCAATGCCAGACGTCCCGGCATGCTGGTGCTGAGCGCCGATGAGCCTGCGTCATTACAACCCCTGGATAGCCCGTTGCTATTGCTGGAGCGAGAACTGCTGCGCCAGTATCCGCGCCAGCCACAACCGTCTTCGCAACCCTGCGGCGAACTGGAGCTGCGCACAGCCCTGGCGGCGCGCTACACCACTTCGCCGACACGCTGCTGGCATGCCGATGATGTCTATATCGGCGCCGACCTGCGGGGAGTCCTGGAAATACTGATTGCCGCCCTTGGTCTCAAAGATGCGGTGGTGGTGGTCGAGTCGCCGTGCGACTGGGTGATTCTGCGCCTGCTCCAGGGCGCGGATGTGAAGGTGATCGAATTGCCGTTGCAAGCCGATGGTGGTCTGGATCTTGAGCAGTTGAACCATTTGCTTGAGACCGAGCGGGTGCGGCTGGTGATGCTTTCATCGGGACTGAACATGCCCCGGGGCAGTGTGGCGCCTGACAGTAACAGGCAATCCACCGCACGGCTGCTGGAACGACATGGCAGTTGGGTGTTGGAAAACGATTGTTACGGCGAACTCGAATTCGAGCCGAACGGCCTGCGGTTTCGCGATCTGCTGGACCCTGACCGGCTGATCGTGTTTTCCACGTTCGAGAAAATCATCGGGTCGGAGGCGCCCTATGGCTATGTGCTTTCGCGACGGCTGCGCGTCGACCTGCAACGGCACTTTCTGCTACGCGCTTTCCGTCTGTCGCTGATTCGTCAGAAAGCCATTGCGCGGCTGTACAGCAACGGGCGCATCGATCAACACCTGCTGGTGTTGCGTCGACTGCTCAAGGAACGCATGGTGCAGATGACCCGGTTGCTTGAAGAGCGTCTGCCCGATGCGCTGCACTTCGTTGAACCCCAGGGTGGGGCGACGATCTGGATCCGCTCGTTGCGTCAGGTCAATGTGCATCGAGTGTTCGAGCGTTTGCTCAAGCAGCATGTGGTGATTGCGCCGGGAGAACTGTTCAGCCTGCAAGGATTGCATGGGCAGCATTTGCGCCTGAGTCATACCTTCGGTGGTCACCATGACCTCGCCGACGCACTGGGACTGTTGGGAGATGCCTTGCGCCTGGAGTCGATCGACTGAGCCGAGGCAAAATCCTCCCCGGAACCTGACAATCGATAACATCGCGCCAAGGGCAAACAGTCAGTAAACTGCGTTCTAATCCCGAACCACTCTTTCTCAGAGGTTTTGCATGACACTCAGTCCTTTTGCGGGCAAACCGGCACCGGCAGAACTGTTGGTCGACATCCCGCGACTGGTGACGGCCTATTACACCGGCCAGCCCGATGCAGCCATTTCTACCCAGCGCGTCGCCTTCGGCACGTCCGGACACCGAGGTAGCTCGTTCGATCTGAGTTTCAACGAATGGCACGTTCTGGCCATCAGTCAGGCGATCTGCCTGTACCGCGAAGCCCAAGGCATCGACGGTCCACTGTTCGTCGGGATCGACACCCATGCGCTGTCCACGCCGGCCGGTGCCAGTGCCCTGGAAGTCCTGGCGGCGAACGGCGTGACGGTGATGATCGCTGAAGGCGACGAGTACACGCCGACGCCGGCCATTTCCCATGCGATTCTTTGCTACAACCGTGGGCGCACCTCCGGCCTGGCGGACGGCATCGTCATCACGCCGTCCCACAACCCGCCACAAAGCGGTGGCTACAAGTACAACCCTACCAACGGCGGCCCGGCCGATACCCATATCACCAAGTGGATCGAAGCCAAGGCCAACGAGCTGCTGGCGGCCAAACTCGCTGGCGTCAAACGCATCAGCTACGAGCAGGCCCTGAAGGCCAGCACCACCCATCGTCACGATTACCTCAACACCTATGTCGCTGACCTGATCAACGTGATCGACTTCGACGCCATCCGCGATGCGAAGCTGCGTCTGGGCGTCGATCCGCTGGGCGGAGCAGGGGTGCGCTACTGGTCGGCGATTGCCGAGCACTATCGCCTGGACCTGGAGGTGGTGAATAAAGAAGTTGATGCGACATTCCGTTTCATGACCGTCGACTGGGACGGGCAGATCCGCATGGACCCATCGTCCAGCCACGCCATGCAAGGTCTGATCGGACTGAAAGAGCGTTTTGACGTGGCCTTTGCCTGTGACCCGGATCACGACCGACATGGCATCGTGACCCCGTCCGGTGGTTTGCTGGCACCCAACAACTACCTCGCGGTGACGATCGATTACCTGTTCCAGAATCGTCCACAGTGGCGCGCCGATGCAGCCGTGGGCAAAACCGTGGTCAGCAGTGGCTTGATCGATCGCGTTGCCAAGCGCCTGGGCCGTCGCCTGTACGAAGTGCCGGTCGGCTTCAAATGGTTTGCTGATGGCCTGTTCGACGGCTCCCTCGGCTTTGGTGGCGAAGAAAGTGCTGGCGCGTCGTTCCTGCGCAAGGACGGCAGTGTCTGGTGCACCGACAAGGATGGCTTGATTCCGGCATTGCTGGCCGCCGAAATGACTGCTCGCACGGGCCGCGACCCTAGCCAGGCCTATCGCGCGCTGACCGATGAACTGGGCGAACCTTTCTCGGTACGGGTCGATGCCAAGGCGAACCCCGAGCAGAAAGCGTTGCTGAGTAAATTGTCGCCGGATCAGGTCACCTCGACTCAGTTGGCGGGTGAAGCGATCCAGAGCATCCTCAGCCATGCACCGGGCAACGACCAGGCCATTGGCGGTCTGAAAGTCATGACCGAAAACGGTTGGTTCGCGGCGCGGCCATCGGGCACTGAGGATATCTACAAGATCTACGCGGAAAGCTTTGTCAGTGACGATCACCTGAAGCTGTTGGTGGCGGAAGCTCAGACCTTGGTGGATGGCGCGATTTCTGCGAAATAGGTGACGGCCCCTTCGCGGGCAAGCCTCGCTCCTACAGAAGTTAGTCGCCCATGTGAACGACACTATTCCTGTAGGAGCGAGGCTTGCCCGCGAAGGCGTCGCTACAGTTACCCAGGATTTCAACCACAAAAAAGGGGCGACCATTAACGGTCGCCCCCTTTTTTTGCCCTGCATTTACCGCATCAAGCCACATCAACCAACACAATCTCACTGTCCTCAATCGCCGTCACGCGCAACACCTGCTCATCGGCAATCGCGACACCGTCTCGAGCTTGTGCACGCAAGCCATTGACTTCAATGACCCCAGTGGCTGGAACCAAGTAAGCCCGACGGCCACTCTCCAGCTGATACTCCGCGGACTCACCGGCCTTCAGATTCGCCGCCACCAGACGAGCATCGGCGCGAATGTGCAGGCTTTGATCATCGCCGGCCTTGCCACTGGCCAGGGTCACGAAACCTTCGCGCTCGCCTTTGGGGAACGGCTTGGCACCCCACGACGGGGCCGAACCCACTTCGTTGGGGATGATCCAGATCTGAAAGATCCGGGTCTCGGTTGCTTCCAGGTTGTACTCACTGTGAGCGATTCCGGTGCCGGCGCTCATGACCTGCACGTCGCCCGCTTCGGTGCGGCCCTTGTTACCGAGGTTGTCTTGGTGGGTGATCGCGCCTTCACGAACGTAGGTGATGATTTCCATGTCACGGTGCGGGTGTTGCGGGAACCCGGTGCCGGCGGCAATCACGTCATCGTTCCACACCCGCAGGTTGCCCCAGTTCATGCGCTTGGGGTCGTGGTACTCGGCGAACGAAAAATGGTGATGGGCATCCAACCAGCCATGGTGTGCGCCGCCCAGCGAGTTGAAAGGTCTGAGTTCAAGCATGATCGTCTCCTGAAAGGTTCGTCATTCGGGCAGAACGCATAGGGCCATAAACGAGAACCGGTGGTTGATGGCGAGCATCATCTATCAGGTATTAATCGATAAAAAGCGTAAAAAATGCCTCAATACAATCGAATTAATTGATATCAAATATCCTCGAAACATTCTCACCCAGCCTTCACTTCATCGCATAAGCCAATGACCTGTAAGCATTTCACTAGAACTCAACGGAAAATGCAGACACCATAGCCCTCAACAGCCTCACACTCTGGAGTCCGTCAGCGTGCCGCAACACACCCCCGATCTTCCCCCCGAACTTCGTCCCTTGGCCGAGATGCCACTGCTCAAGCGCCTGGCCGCCCGGTTCTTTGGCCATGGCCTTACCCGATTGCGCGCGCAACACCGTGCGTCCTGGCTGCACGGCCAAGCCGACGGTTTTCGCAGTGGCCACAGCGCCGGTGTGGAGTACGGCTATAAGGAAGGCAAACTCGAGGGGTTGGAGGAAGGTCGGCAGGTTCTGTTGATTCGCGACTCGCGCTCGACCGAGCATCGACCGCCCAACGTCGATGACAATCTGTTCGACGATTGGCGGCTGCCATTGAGTGCTGAGCTGAAGAAGCGCATGAAGGCCGACGTGGCGCGATTACTGCCCGCGCACGCCCAGCCGAGCACCGCCCAATGGAAGATGATTTTCAGCGACACCCCCTCGACCTCGGTGATCGCCGGCGCGGGCGCGGGCAAGTCGACTACCCTGGTGCTGCGAATTCTGCTGCTCAGCCATTACCTGGGGTTTGAGCTGAGTTCGATGACCGTGGTGACCTTCACCCGCGAATCGCGCAAGGACTTCATTAATAAGCTGATCGAGCTGTTTGCAGTCTGGGGCCGGGGAATCAGCCTTAAGGAAGCGCGCGATCTGGTGCGCACTTTCCATTCGCGCATCCTGCCGATTGTTCGCAGCCTGCCGGGTTTCGAGCGGCTGCAAGCCTTCGAAAACCTCAGTCACCGCGTGCAAGGCGGCGATGAGGAGGTCGACAGCAACCCCTTCGATTTGCGCATCAACGATGCCCAGCGTCAGCAACTCAATGCCTGCTATCACAGCCTGTACAGCCGCGATGAGCGTTTCCGCGAGTTGATCAAGCCTTTGTCGCGTCATGCCTTGCAGCTCAAGGAACTGGAGCGTGATCACCCAGACGTGCAGAAGCGCATGGCGGTGACTGAACTCGCCGCCAAGCGCGATGAAGAACTGTGCGACACCATTGAGGACTTGTGGTTTCGCGCCGGTGCCTGGCCGATCAAGGGCATCGAACCGAATCGTCAGACCTTCGATATCAACGGTTCGACCTTTCATTGCCACGGCTACATTCCGACGCTGGATGCCTGGGTGGTGCTGGGTTTCGATCCTCGGGAAAATCCCCTGGTCAGCCGTCCGAATGCCAAACTTTCAGTGCGCGCAGAATGGGCAGTAAAGCGCACCCTGTTTCAAGCTTTCTGTCGTAAGCCTTTGATATGGCTAGACAGTTATGAATCTTCAAAGCGTGTTTTGGCATCGCTTGCCGGGGACGCCAGCGCCGGGCCGGGCTTCGATTACAAGGTCAAGGGCGAGCTCGGTTCTGCGCCGTTGCTGGACTGTTTTGTCGCAGCGGCCGGGTTTATTGAAAACCTCGGCCTGGATGTGCCGAATGCCGTGGGCCAGATGAGTTTCGCCAAGGATGACCCGGACCGGTTCTTCTTCGAGGCCTTGAGTCTGTTCTGGCGAGCGCTGGAAGATCATCTGCTGGATCAATCGCCACCGGTGATGACCTACAACCGGATGTTCGCCTTGTTCAGTGAACATTCGCCGGAGAATCTCAAGCTGCTGAGCGATGAGCTGCTCAGGCCAATGTCGCACTTGATGATTGACGAGTTTCAGGACGTGTCGCCGCAGATCGTTTCGTGGATTCGCGCCAGCCTGGCGGAGATCCGCAGTCGCGGGCCGGCCATGCATGTCGGGCGCGGCGCGCAGCGTTCGTCATTGCTTTGTGTCGGTGATGACTGGCAGTCCATCTATGGCTGGCGCGGCAGCTCGCCGACTTACTTCATGGAATTCAACAAGGAATTCCCGTCGCCGAGCACGACCAAAGTGATGCTCAGCGACAATTACCGCAGCCATCAGCACATCATCGACGCGGCGGAGCATATCGTCCGCGCGGCTCCGGCGATCGCTGGCAAGAAGGCCAAGGCTAGCGGTGAACCCAAGGCACTGCTGCCGGTGAATGTGCTCGATCGGGATGACCAGGGCATGGCCCAGCACCTGATCGAGCACTACAGAAAAGGCGATTCGATCTTGATGCTTTATCGAAAAAGCAGCGATAAGTTGTTGATAGAAGAGCATATTCAGTCTGTAGTTAATGTGGATTCTAGCTTGCCATACGACGCCCGACGGCTCAAACAACTGACCTATCACAGCGCCAAAGGCCTGCAGGCGGATGCGGTATTTCTGCTGGGCGATTGCCAGCATCTGACCAGTTCACCCTACAAGAACCAGGTCTATCGCATGGCCGGGCTCGGCAAGGCTGGCGACAGCGAAGCTTACGACAGCGCACAGAAAGACGAGATTCTGCGACTGGCTTACGTGGGCATCACCCGGGCAGTGAGCCATTGCTATTGGTATGTCGATGGCCAGGATACCTCGGCTGCGAATATGCCCAAGGCCTCCGACCGGATCGGCAAGGGCAAGGCGTTTTTTGCGGATCATCGTCAGGGAAAAGTGCCGGCCTGATTTAAGAGAGTCTTGAGCCAGAGACAGTACCGACTGGCTGCGAAAAGTTGCGGGGGGCGTAATCCCGGCCTATGGTCCAAGGCGAGGCTTTGCTTGCGACTGGCGCGCAATGATTCGCCGCAGGTCGCTGTCCATCCAGTGCGGATACAAGCAGCGAGGTGACGACATGCCGAACGACTCCCGTCCTGCCGTGCTCGAACTGATCGGTAATACGCCGCTGGTGCGTGTCAGCCGCTTCGATACCGGTCCGTGCACGCTGTTTCTCAAACTCGAATCGCAAAACCCCGGTGGCTCGATCAAGGATCGCATCGGCCTGGCAATGATCGACGCCGCCGAGCGCGATGGGCGCCTGCGCCCCGGCGGCACCATCGTCGAGGCCACCGCCGGCAACACCGGTTTGGGCCTGGCGCTGGTCGGTCGGGCCAAGGGATATCGGGTGGTGTTGGTGGTGCCGGACAAGATGTCCACCGAAAAGGTCCTGCACCTCAAGGCGATGGGCGCCGAAGTGCACATCACCCGTTCCGACGTCGGCAAAGGTCATCCCGATTATTACCAGGATGTCGCTGCGCGGTTGGCGCAGGAAATTCCCGACGCCTTCTTCGCTGATCAATTCAACAACCCGGCCAACCCGCTGGCCCACGAGTGCAGTACTGCTCCGGAGATCTGGGCGCAGACTCAGCATGATGTGGATGCCATCGTTGTCGGCGTCGGTTCGGCCGGCACGTTGACCGGGCTGACCCGTTTCTTTCAGCGCGTACAACCGAATCTGGAAATGGTGCTGGCCGACCCGGTCGGTTCGGTGATGGCCGAATACAGCCGCAGCGGCACCCTTGGTACGCCCGGTTCCTGGGCGGTGGAGGGTATTGGCGAAGACTTCATTCCGTCGATTGCCGACCTGTCCAGCGTGCGAAAGGCCTATTCGATCAGCGACGAGGAAAGCTTCGATCATGCGCGTCAACTGTTGCGCGCGGAAGGGATTCTCGGCGGCTCCTCGACCGGCACATTGCTGGCGGCGGCATTGCGTTACTGCCGCGAGCAAACCGAGCCGAAGCGGGTGGTCAGTTTCGTCTGCGACACCGGCACCCGCTACCTGTCGAAGGTCTACAACGACCAGTGGATGAACGATCAGGGGCTGCTTGCGCGCAAGCGCTACGGTGATTTGCGTGACCTGATCGCGCGGCGTTTCGAGGATGGCCGGGTGGTCAGCGTGGGCCCGGACGACACGCTGCTCACCGCGTTCCAGCGCATGCGCCTGGCGGATGTGTCGCAACTGCCGGTGCTGGTGGACGGGCAGCGGCTGGTCGGTGTGATCGACGAGTCCGATATCCTGCTTGGCGTGCACGAAGACGCTTCGCACTTCCGTATGGCAGTGAGCAGTGCGATGACTGACAAGCTGGAAATCCTGCCACCCGGCGCCAGTCTGGCTGAACTGGAGGCGAAGCTCGACCGTGGATTGGTGGCGATGATCGCCGACGCCTCGGGTTTCCACGGGCTGATTACCCGCGTCGACATGCTCAATTACCTGCGGAGATCCCTTGCATGAGTCAGCACGATGAAACCGCCAAACCACGTGCCTTCGCCACCCGTGTGATCCATGCCGGACAGACGCCGGACCCGTCCACCGGGGCGCTGATGCCGCCGATTTATGCCAACTCCACCTATCTGCAACAGAGCCCGGGTGTGCACAAGGGCTTCGATTACGGGCGCTCGCATAATCCGACGCGCTTTGCGCTGGAGCGTTGTGTGGCGGACCTCGAGGGTGGTACCCAAGCCTTCGCCTTCGCTTCCGGGCTGGCGGCGATCGCCAACGTGCTCGAATTGCTCGATGCTGGCGCCCACATCGTCTCTGGCAATGACTTGTACGGCGGTACATTCCGCCTGTTTGACAAGGTGCGCCAGCGCAGTGCCGGGCATCGTTTCAGCTTCGTCGATCTGACTGACCTGGCTGCATTCGAGGCGTCGCTACAGGACGACACGCGGATGGTCTGGGTCGAGACGCCGAGCAATCCTCTGCTGAGCCTGACTGATCTCGCCGCCGTCGCGCGCACCTGTCGCGAGCGAGGCATCATTTGTGTGGCCGACAATACCTTTGCCAGCCCGTGGATACAGCGCCCGCTGGAGTTGGGCTTCGACATCGTGCTGCACTCGACGACCAAGTACCTGAATGGTCACTCCGACGTGATCGGCGGCATCGCGGTGGTCGGGCAGAACGCTGAACTGGCTGAGCGCCTGGGGTTTCTGCAGAACGCGGTGGGGGCTATCGCCGGGCCGTTCGATGCTTTTCTCACGTTGCGCGGGGTGAAGACCCTTGCGCTACGCATGGAGCGCCATTGCCGCAACGCGCTGGAGCTGGCGCAATGGCTGGAGCGTCAGCCGCAGGTGGCGCGTGTCTATTATCCAGGCCTGCCATCGCACCCGCAGCACGAACTGGCGCGGCGGCAAATGCGTGGATTCGGCGGAATGATTTCCCTCGATTTGAACTGCGACCTGGCTGGCACCAAGCGCTTCCTCGAGAGTGTGCGGATCTTTGCCTTGGCCGAGAGCCTGGGCGGGGTGGAAAGCCTGATCGAGCATCCGGCGATCATGACCCATGCCAGCATCCCCGTCGAAACCCGGGCACAACTCGGCATCGGCGATGCGCTGGTGCGTTTGTCAGTGGGGGTCGAGGATGTCGAAGACCTGCGCGCTGATCTGGCGCAGGCCCTGACGAAGGTCGGTTAAACACTATCCATGTAGGAGCTGCCGAAGGCTGCGATCTTTTGATTTTGGCTTTGTTGATTGATCGGGTTCAGGCAAGGGCAAGATCAAAAGATCGCAGCCTTCGGCAGCTCCTACACATCAGGCATAACTCCTGAGAGCCTCCGGCGGAATGAACGCCTCCAGCTCATCTTCCACAGCTTCAATGATTCGTTCTACATCCGCCGCATTCATGACCGTTGCGCAAGGAATACCGGCAATGGCGATCATGGTTTCGCCACTGGCGCGGTCGAACAGCCGGGCAACCATACTGCCCGGTGCATCCATGGTCGCTTCGAAACCCATGGGATGAAAATGCCAGCGCATCAGCTGGCAGGCATTTGGAAAAGTGACCTTGCTGAAAGACGCTTTATTCATGTGTTGCCCACCTTCATCATCGAGCGCTTCCTTTAGCTCATGTTAGGAGGGAAGAGCCTTCAATGGCTCAACCGGTGACTGTCTTTAAAAGTAGCATCCAGATGTGAAAGTCATGTGGATTTTTTCAGTCCGTTTAGCGATTGGTTCATTTTTTTTTGACGCAGATCACGAGACACCGATTTTGTGGCGACAGGCCAATATTGCCGGGGCATTCCACGGGGGCATTGAAGCCTGGCGAGAACTTCGGCAAGCTCGGTTTTTTCTCATTGAGTCCTTTATGCACGCCGATGATGATGCTCCGTTGCAAACCCAGGTCACGGGCGAGACGGTCATGCGTTACCACCTGCGCTGGAAGCACCGGGATCTGGATGGCGTCATGGCGCTTTATCATCCGGATATTCAGTACAACGATTTTTTCCAGAACCGCATGATGGGGCTGGATGAGTTGCGCGAGTATGTGCGCGACAGCATGCCCCGCGATCCGGATGAAGCCCTGGAGCATTCGGACCGTATTCGCCTGGACGACGACACGGCGTTTATTCAGTACCGCATCACCCTTCGCGGCGGCGAGGGACTGGTGTCGTTTCGGACCAGCGAGGCAATTACCGTACGTGACGGGCTGATCTGGCGGGTCAATGAATACGCCACGCTCGTACACGAACAAGCGACCGGCAAAACCGCCCGCAACCTGCGCCCGGCGGTCAGTCGACTCGGGCTGTCACCGCGGCAGCTGAGTTTCATGGCCGAAGATTTGCTGCAGTACTTCCAGCGCCAGCAACCTTATCTGGATCCCGAGCTTGATCTGCAACGGGTGGCGAAGGAGTGCGGGTACAGCCGCAACCAGATTTCCTATCTGCTGAATCAGGTGCTGGGCCAAAGCTTCTACCGTTACGTCAATCAGGCGCGGTTGCAGCATTTGCTTACCGCACTGGACGCCGCCACACCGCCACTGCGTATCGACGAACTGGCCTTCGCGGCTGGCTTCAATTCGTTGTCGGCGTTTTACAGCTGTTTTCGCCGCCACACCGGCCTGTCGCCCAAGGCTTACGCCAAACAAATTTCTTTGCGGGCACGCGCGCAAGACAATCCCTGACCCCACGCACTAGGATCGACGCCATCGAAGTTTTGAGTGGCGGAGTCTTGCATGTCGGCGTGGCGCACGATCAGTTTGTGGATGGATCAACTCGACGAGCCATTGCTGGCGCGCCCGGCGCTGGAACAGGATCTGGACGTCGACGTGGCCATCATTGGCGCGGGGTACACCGGGCTCTGGACCGCGTACTACCTCAAGCGTCTGGCACCGGGGTTGAACATTGCCATCGTCGAAGCAAACATCGCGGGTTTCGGCGCGTCGGGCCGTAATGGCGGCTGGTTGATGGGCAATCTGCCGGGCGAAGATCGCTTGCTTGCCGATTTGCCGGCCGAACAGCGCCGCGCTTCTTTCGATCTGCTGCACGGAATCCCTGATGAAGTAGAAATCGTCCTCGAACGAGAAGGTATCGACTGCGATTATCGCAAAGGCGGGGTGCTTTACTGTGCTGCGCGTTATCCAGAGCAGGAAGCCAGCCTGCGCCATTATCTGGACACGCTCTTCCGCCAAGGGCTGACCGAAAACGACTACCGCTGGCTCAGTCCCGAGCAATTGGCGCAACAGATCAGAATTGCCAAACCTTATGGCGGTATCCATGCACCGCACGTCGCGACCATTAACCCGGCAAAGTTGGTCCGAGGTCTGGCACGGACGGTGGAGCGAATGGGGATCAACATTTATGAGAACAGCCCGGTCACTCAATGGCAGTCGGGCAGTTTGCGTACCGCCAAGGCTCAGGTCCGCAGCCGCTGGATCGTGCCGGCGGTAGAAGGGTATGCGGCCACATTGCCACCGCTGGATCGTTATCAGTTGCCGGTCCAGAGTTTGCTGGTGGCGACCGAACCGCTGTCCGCCGCGACCTGGGACGAAATCGGCCTCAGCCATGGTCAGGCCTTCAGTGAAAGCAGCCGCCAAGTCACCTATGGCCAGCGCACGGCGGATAACCGCTTGGTGTTCGGTGCTCGTGGCGGTTATCAATTTGCTGGCAAATTGCGCCGTGACTTCGACCTGACCACCAGCGAAATAGAGTTGCGGCGCTACCTGTTCAGTGAACTTTTCCCGCAGCTCAAGAACGTCCGAATCACCCATGCCTGGGGCGGCAACCTGGGTATGTCTCGGCGCTTCAAGCCGCACATGCTCTGCGATCAGGCCAGCGGCATCGCCGTGTCCGGCGGTTATGGCGGGGAGGGTGTCGGTGCCAGCAACCTCGGCGGGCGAACCCTGGCCGACCTGATTCTTCAGCGCGATACCGAGTTGGTCCGCCAGCCGTGGGTTATTCCTCAGGGCGGTCTCGACGCGCTCAAAGCCTGGGAACCCGAGCCCTGCCGCTGGCTGGGTTACAACGCGATCATCCGCAGCTTCGTCCACGAAGACCAGACCCTGGCCAACCCGGCCACCGCGCCCTGGCGACGCAAACTGGCCAGCCGGGTGGCGGGGTTCATGGAGGGTTTCATGCACTAAACGGCGACGCTCTGAGTTGCCAGCCGTGCGCAAGACCTGCGTTTTGATCTTCTGATTGCGCGTTGCGCCCCCGATAGACGGGGCGCGCTTCGCTCAACCGTCCCAAACCTGAAACGCAGAGATAGACTTGCCCAGCACTATCGCAACTAACTGATCGTTTAATTTATTTGATGGCAATGCGCTGGCACTTATATTAATAAGTCCGAAAATGAGAACTCATCTACAGAAAAACAACTTACCCATATTTAATATTTAGATAGCAGATTGTCAGACAATCCGGCTAAAACCTTTAACTGCAAACTATATTTCGACAGCGCGCGCACTGTTTACTGGAGTTCGCCGGAGCGACTCAATTTGACGTCAAAAAAAATGTAGACGTTTGATTTCGAATTGTGTCAGTTTTTATACGCCTTCATTGGGCGAGTGATAGGACGATCTCGCCAGAGATTGTCGTATCGGACAAAAACTGTTCCATTGCTAAACAAGGAAGTGTGTTTATGTCGAAAGTAAAAGACAACGCTATTGATCTTGCCGAACAGGGCTTTGCGCCATTCCCAGCGCTGGCTGCACCAAGTTCCGCCTACAACCAGATCGATAGTTTCAGCCATCAGTATGATCGGGGTGGCAATCTCACGGTCAATGGCAAACCCTCCTTCTCCGTCGACGAGGCTGCTACCCAGCTGCTGCGTGACGGCGCTGCCTACCAGGACAAGGACGGCAGCGGCAAAATCGAACTCACCTACACGTTCCTGACCTCGGCCTCGTCGAGCACCATGAACAAGCACGGTATCACCGGGTTCAGTCAGTTCAGCGCGCAACAGAAAGCACAGGCCGCACTCGCCATGCAATCCTGGGCCGACGTGGCCAATGTCACCTTCACCGAAAAGTCTTTTGGCGGTGACGGTCACATGACCTTCGGTAACTACAGTGGTGGGCAGGATGGCGCGGCAGCATTCGCCTACCTGCCAGGCACCGGTCCAGGTTATGACGGTACTTCGTGGTATCTGACGGGCAGTGGCTACAACGTCAACAAGACGCCGGACCTGAACAACTACGGTCGTCAGACCCTGACCCATGAAATCGGTCATTCCCTGGGCCTGGCTCACCCTGGCGACTACAACGCCGGTGAAGGTGCGCCGACCTACAACGACGCGACCTACGGGGAAGACACCCGCGGTTACAGCCTCATGAGTTACTGGAGTGAAAGCAATACCGACCAGAACTTCAGCAAGGGGGGGGTGGAAGCCTATGCGTCCGGTCCGCTGATGGACGATATCGCTGCCATCCAGAAACTCTACGGTGCCAACACCACCACCCGTACCGGTGACACCACCTACGGCTTCAACTCCAACGCCGGTCGCGACTTCCTGAGCGCGTCTTCGTCGTCGGACAAAGTCGTGTTCTCGGTCTGGGATGCGGGCGGCAAGGACACCCTGGATTTCTCCGGTTTCACCCAAAACCAGAAGATCAACCTCAATGAAGCCTCGTTCTCCGATGTTGGCGGCATGGTGGGCAACGTGTCCATTGCCAAAGGCGTCACCGTCGAGAACGCGATTGGCGGTTCGGGTAGCGACCTGCTGATCGGTAACACCGTCGCCAACGAGCTGAAAGGCGGTGCCGGCAACGACATCCTCTTCGGCGCGGGCGGTTCGGACAAACTGTGGGGCGGTTCGGGTTCGGACACCTTTGTGTTCGCGGCCAGCAGCGACTCCAAGCCAGGTGCGGTCGACCAGATCCTCGATTTTGTCAGTGGCCTGGACAAGATCGACCTGACCGGAATCACCAAAGGCGCGGGCCTGCATTTCGTGAACTCGTTCACCGGTGCGGCAGGCGATGCGGTATTGACCACTTCGGGCGGCAATAGCCTGTTGTCGGTGGACTTCTCCGGGCACGGCGTGGCTGACTTCCTGGTCAGCACCGTTGGCCAGGCGGCATTCTCGGACATCGTGGCCTGATTCAAGGCAAAAAGGAGGGCGGCGTTTGATGCGCCGCTCTCTGTCCCTTGAACGACGATCCAGAGTAAAACGCCCTATGATCCAGAACGTTTTTACCTACAAAGCAACCGCGTGGCTGTTGGCGACGCTGATGATGTTTCTTGGAGATGTAGCCATGGCACGCAGCCTGAAATTAGCCGATCCGTCGGAACTCGCCGGGAAATGGCAGGCCACCTTGAACACCGCGCAAGACTCGCCCGAGTCCCAGGCGCTGCAGGACAAACCGTCGAATGTCTGTTCGATCGAGCTCAAATCGGACCAGACCCTGGGTGAGGGTGCCGACTGCCTCGGCGCCTGGCTGAACGAGTCGGCGATCGGCTGGTTCCCGGAGCCGGATGGCATTGCCGTGACCGGTAAAGAAGGCTCAAGAATTGTGTTTTTCAGCCGACAGAATGAGGGGCTTTATAAAAGCGCCTTGAAGTCAGGTCTGATCATTACGCTCGAGCGCGCAGCGCAAAAGTGAACAATGCCGGACCGGCGTCAGGTGTTGAATATAAAATTCGTTATTGCCGTTATCAGCAGTCATTAAATAACCGGAACTCTTTAAAGAACACAAAGAGTTGTTATTAATGTGTAAGCGATAACCGGCAAAAGAATGTCTCGGCCATGTGCGGACAGTTAATTGGAACCTCGCCAAGTAGGTGAGGGTTAATACCTCAGGAAAAACCAATGAAGATGGCGAAGAGCCCGGGCACCGCACCGTTATTCAAGGCACTGGGCGACTATAAAAGCATCCTGATCAGCGTCGGGTGTTTTACCGCACTGATTAATGTGCTGATGTTGGTCCCGTCGATTTATATGCTCCAGGTCTATGACCGGGTACTGTCTTCGCAAAACGAAACCACCCTGGCGATGTTGTCGTTGATGGTGGTCGGATTTTTCGCTTTCATCGGCCTGCTGGAGATCGTGCGTAGCTTCATTGTCATCCGTATCGGCAGCCAACTGGAGCGGCGTTTCAACCTGCGGGTGTATCAAGCTGCTTTCGAGCGCAACCTGTTCAAGGGCGAGGGCAACGCGGGGCAATCCCTGGGCGACCTGACCCATATTCGCCAATTCGTCACCGGCCCGGCGCTGTTTGCCTTCTTCGACGCACCGTGGTTTCCGGTCTATTTGTTTGTGATCTTTCTGTTCAACGTCTGGCTCGGCGTATTGGCCACCGCAGGCGCGGTGCTACTGATCGGGCTGGCCTGCCTCAACGAGGCGATGACCAAAAAGCCCTTGGGCGAAGCCGCGGGGTTTTCCCAGAAATCCAGCCAACTGGCCACCAGTCACCTGCATAACGCCGAAACCATTCAGGCCATGGGCATGCTCGGGGTCTTGCGCAAGCGCTGGTTCCAGGTGCACTCGCGTTTTCTCGGCTTGCAGAATCAGGCCAGCGACACCGGCGCGGTCATCAGTTCGCTAAGCAAAACCCTGCGCCTGTGCCTGCAATCCCTGGTGCTGGGACTGGGCGCGTTGCTGGTGATCCAAGGTGACATGACCGCCGGGATGATGATCGCCGGTTCCATCCTGATGGGCCGGGTACTGAGCCCCATCGATCAGTTGATCGCTGTGTGGAAACAGTGGAGCGGCGCCAAACTCGCTTACCGCCGTCTCGACGCCTTGCTGCAAGCCTTTCCACCGACTGAGGAGGCCATGGCGCTGCCGGCGCCGAAAGGTCAGATCACGTTTGAACAAGTCAGCGCCGGCCCGCCAGGGCAACGAGCAGCGACTTTGCACATGGTCAATTTCAACCTGGGTGCCGGGGAAGTGCTGGGCGTGCTCGGGGCATCCGGTTCCGGTAAATCGACCCTGGCCCGGGTGCTGGTCGGTGTCTGGCCAACGCTCGGCGGCACGGTGCGCCTCGACGGCGCGGACATTCATCGCTGGAACCGCGACGACCTCGGCCCCTACATCGGTTATCTGCCCCAAGACATCGAACTGTTCAGCGGCAGCATCGCCGAAAACATCGCCAGATTCCGTGAGGCGGATCCGCAAAAAGTGGTCGAAGCCGCGCAACAGGCCGGCGTTCATGAACTGATTCTGCGCATGCCGCAAGGCTACGACACCGTGCTTGGCGAGGACGGCAGCGGCTTGTCCGGTGGCCAGAAGCAACGTGTGGCCCTGGCTCGCGCGCTGTATGGCAATCCGAGTCTGGTGGTGCTGGATGAACCGAATTCCAACCTCGACACCGTCGGCGAAGCGGCACTGGCCGGCGCCATCGCGCAGATGAAGGCCCAAGGCACCAGCGTGATTCTGGTTACCCATCGTTCTTCGGCGCTGGCCCAAGCCGACAAGTTGCTGGTGCTCAACGAAGGTCGCTTGCAGGCCTTCGGCCCAAGCCAGGAGGTACTCAAGGCGCTGTCCGGCGCCCAGTCCGCCAATCATGAACAGCAACGTGAAAAACCCGCGCAAGCACCGGGCGGGCTCAGCATGAGCCGGCAGTATCAGCCCACGACAAGGAATTCGGGTGTATGAGCAGCACACGCATGAACGACGACAGCGAAGCGACGATGGAACACGACTACATCGCCGAACGTCCTGAGCGCGACGCACGTTTCTTCGCCCGCATGGGCTGGATTCTGGCGATTGTCGGTGCCGGTAGTTTCTTCACGTGGGCGAGCCTCGCGCCGCTCGATCAAGGCATTCCGGTGCAGGGGACCGTGGTGGTCTCGGGCAAGCGCAAAGCCGTGCAATCGATGAGCAGCGGCGTGGTCAGCCAGATTCTGGTGCGCGAAGGGCAGGTGGTGAAGCAGGGCCAGCCGCTGTTCCGCCTCGACCAGACCCAGGTCGCGGCCGACGTGCAATCGCTGCAGGCGCAATACCGCATGGCGTGGGCCAGCCTGGCGCGCTGGCAGAGTGAACGGGACAACCTCAAGCAGGTGAATTTCCCCGCCGAATTGAGCAACGATCCGGACCCGCGCCTGGCCTTGGTGCTCGAAGGCCAACGGCAATTGTTCAGCAGCCGTCGCGAAGCGTTTTCCCGTGAGCAAGCCGCCCTGCGCGCCAACATCGAAGGCGCCAGCGCGCAACTGGCCGGCATGCGCCGCGCGCGCACCGACCTGACGGCTCAGGCCAGCTCCCTGCAACAACAGCTGAGCAATCTTCAGCCCTTGGCGGACAACGGCTACATTCCGCGCAACCGCTTGATGGATTACCAGCGTCAGTTGTCGCAAGTGCAGCAACAGTTGGCAGAGAACACTGGCGAAAGCGGCCGGGTGGAGCAGGGCATCCTTGAATCCCGCTTGAAACTGCAACAGCACAGCGAGGAATACCAGAAGGAAGTCCGCAGCCAACTGGCCGACGCGCAGCTCAAAAGCGTGACCCTGGAAGAGCAACTGACCTCCGCCGGTTTCGACCTGCAACACAGCGAAATCATCGCCACCGCCGATGGCATCGCCGTCAACCTTGGGGTTCACACCGAAGGCGCCGTTGTACGTCAGGGCGACACCCTGCTGGAGATTGTCCCGCAAGGCACCCGTCTGGAAGTGGAAGGACACCTGCCGATCAACCTGATCGACAAGGTCGGCACGCACCTGCCGGTGGACATTCTGTTCACCGCGTTCAACCAGAGCCGTACCCCGCGAGTCCCCGGCGAAGTCAGCCTGATCTCCGCCGACCAGATGGTCGATGAGAAAACCGGCGTGCCGTATTACGTGCTGCGCAGCAGCGTCAGTGACCAGGCCATGGAAAAACTCAACGGTCTGGTGATCAAGCCCGGTATGCCTGCGGAAATGTTCGTGCGTACCGGTGAACGTTCACTCCTCAACTATTTGTTCAAACCGCTGCTCGACCGGGCAGGCTCCGCGTTGACCGAGGAATAAGGATGTTCGGCTGTATGAATAAGTTTTCTTTGCTCGCAGCGACCGTGGCGTTGCTGACGTGCAACAGCGCGATGGCCATGGGGCCGTTCGACATTTATGAGCAAGCGTTACGCAATGATCCGGTGTTTCTCGGCGCCATCAAGGAACGCGATGCGGGCCTTGAAAACCGTACCATCGGCCGCGCCGGGCTGCTGCCCAGGATTGGTTACAACTACAACAAGGGGCGTAACACCTCCAAGGTCACTCAGATTAATGAGGGGAGACCCGACTTCACCGAGGACCGCAACTACACCAGTTACGGCTCAACCTTGACGCTGCAACAGCCGCTGCTCGACTACGAGGCTTATGCGGCGTATCGCAAAGGCGTGGCGCAATCGCTGTTCGCCGATGAAAACTTTCGCGGCAAGAGCCAGGAATTGCTGGTTCGCGTACTGGAGAATTACACCAAGGCGCTGTTCGCTCAGGACCAGATCGATATCGCGCGGGCCAAGAAAAAAGCCTTCGAACAGCAGTTTCAGCAAAACGAGCAGATGTTCCGCCAAGGGGAGGGCACGCGCACCGATATCCTCGAAGCCGAGTCACGTTACGAACTGGCGACCGCCGAGGAAATCGAGGCACGGGACGAACAGGATGCGGCCCTGCGTGAACTGGGCGCACTAATTGGCGTGCAGGCCATCGACATAGGCGACCTGACGCCGCTGGATCAGAACTTCCAGACCTTCACCCTGCAACCGGCCAATTACGACACCTGGCACGAGATGGCGGTGGCCAATAACCCGAACCTGGCCTCCCAGCGCCAGGCGGTGGAAGTGGCGCGCTACGAGGTCGAACGCAACCGCGCCGGCCACTTGCCAAAAGTCAGTGCCTACGCCTCGGTGCGCCAGAACGAATCGGAAAGCGGCAACACCTACAACCAGCGATACGACACCAACACCATCGGCATTGAAGTCAATGTGCCGCTGTATGCCGGCGGCGGGGTCTCGGCCTCGACCCGGCAAGCCAGCCGAACCATGGAACAGGCCGAGTACGACCTGGACGGCAAGACCCGGGAAACCTTGATTCAGTTGCGCCGTCAGTTCAGCGCCTGCTTGTCGGGGGTCAATAAATTGCGGGCTTATCAGAAGGCATTGGTGTCGGCCGAAGCGCTGGTGGTTTCAACCAAGCAAAGCATTTTGGGCGGCGAACGGGTCAACCTCGATGCGCTGAATGCCGAACAACAACTGTTCACCACCCGCCGGGATCTGGCCCAGGCGCGTTATGACTATTTGATGGCCTGGACCAAGTTGCACTACTACGCCGGGACTTTGAGCGAGCAGGACCTGGCCAAGGTGGATGAGGCTTTCGGCCAAGGCGCGAGGACCCAGTAACACCCAAGGTAAATCGCACATCCCCGTAGGAGCTGCCGAAGGCTGCGATCTTTTGATCTTCCGGTGTCTTGCTGACACTAAAAGATCGCAGCCTGCGGCAGCTCCTACAAAAAACAAGAAAAGCGAGAGTCATGAACATGGACGTACAGAACAAGCCGATGTCGGTCGGCACGCTATTGCTCTTGATTTCATCAGTACCAGGCTCAGCCCAGGCGCTTTACCTGGAAACCGGCACCCTCGGCGATCCCGCCAGTTGGCGCTCGACGGAGTTCCAGCGCGATTGGGGCCTGGCGCGCATGCAGGCCGATCAAGCCTATGCCGCCGGCATCACTGGCAAGGGCGTGAAAATCGGCGCACTGGATTCCGGTTTCGATTCCAGCCATCCCGAATTTGCCGCCGACCGTTATCACGCAGTGACCGCCAGTGGCAGCTATGTCGACGGCTCAGCATTCAACGTCAACGGCACGCTCAACACAAACAACGACTCCCACGGCACCCACGTCACCGGCACCATGGGCGCTTCGCGGGATGGCACTGGCATGCACGGCGTGGCGTACAACGCGCAAATCTATGTCGGCAACACCAACAAGAACGACAGTTTCCTGTTCGGTCCCACCCCCGATCCTCGCTACTTCAAAGCAGTCTATGACGCCCTGGCGGACGCCGGTGTTCGCGCGATCAACAACAGTTGGGGCAGCCAGCCGCCGGACGTCAGCTACCGAACCCTCGACGATCTGCACGCCGCCTATGCCCAGCACTGGAACAAAGGCACCTGGCTCGATGCCGCCGCCGACGTTTCGCGGCGCGGCGTGATCAACGTGTTCAGCGCCGGCAACAGCGGCTACCCGAATGCCAGCGTGCGTTCGGCCTTGCCCTATTTTCAGCCGGATCTGGAAGGCCACTGGCTGGCAGTGTCGGGGCTGGATCAAAGCAATCAGCAAAAATACAACCAGTGCGGGATTGCCAAGTATTGGTGCATCACCACGCCGGGCGCAAAGATCGACAGCACCATTCCCGGCGGCGGTTACGCGATCAAGTCCGGCACTTCCATGGCCGCGCCGCATGCCACCGGGGCACTGGCGCTGGTGATGGAGCGCTATCCGTACATGAACAATCAGCAGGCGCTGGAGGTGCTGCTGACCACCGCGACCCAGCTCGACGGTTCGATCACCGAGGCACCGAGCGCGCGCATCGGTTGGGGTGTGGCCAACCTTGAGAGGGCGATGCGCGGGCCGGGGCAATTGCTCGGGTCGTTTGACGCCAATCTGGGGGCAGGGCAAAGCGATGTCTGGAGCAATGACATTTCAGACAAGGCGTTGATTCAGCGTCAGGCCGAAGACGCCGCCGAACGCAGCGCCTGGCAACAGACATTGAAGGACAAGGGCTGGGAGAACGGTGTCCCGGTCGGCGCCAGTCAGCAGGATCAAACCGATTACGCAGTGGGCACAGCGCGCGATTCCGCTGCCGCCAACCGAGTCTACGAAGGCAGCCTGATCAAGTCCGGTGCCGGGCGGTTGATGCTCACTGGCGACAACACTTATCGCGGCCCGACGACGGTCAACGGTGGTTTGCTGGCGGTGAACGGCTCGCTGACGTCGGCGGTCACCGTCAATGACAGTGGCACCCTCGGCGGGAACGGACGGATCGCTGCCTTGACTGCCAACGCCGGTGGCACCGTGGCGCCCGGTAATTCCATCGGTACGTTGCAGGTCAGCGGTGATGTGACGTTTGCGCCGGGTTCCACCTATGCCGTCGAACTCTCGCCGACTAGCAGCGACCAGATTATTGCCGGCGGTACGGCCACGATCAGCGGCGCCACCGTGAGCCTGTCCCTGGAAAACAGCCCGACCTTGCTCAGCACCCAACAAGTGCAAAGCCTGCTGGGCAATCAGTACAACATCCTGCAAGCGGCGGGAGGGATTCAAGGCCAGTTCGGCGCGGTGCTGCCCAACTACCTGTTCATCGGCGGCAGCCTTGATTACGCCGCGACCGGCATTCAGCTGAGCGTGGAGCGTAACGCCACGACCTTCGCCAGCGTCGGGCAAACGCCGAATCAGCGTTCCGTCGCCGCCGCAGTGGAAGGGCTTGGAGCGGGTAACACGGTCTACGAAAGCCTGCTGCTGTCGCCGACCGCCAGTTCGGCGCAACAAGCGTTCCAGCAATTGTCGGGGGAAATCTACCCGGCGCTGGGATCGGTATTGATTAACGACAGTCGCTATCTGCGCGATGCGGTCGGTGAGCGTCTCAATGAAGCCAACGGTTCCCGAAACAACGGCTGGATCAAGGCATTGGGCGCCTGGGGCAAGACCGATGACAGTCACGACACTGCCGGCTACACCACCTCGATTGGCGGTTTGCTGGCGGGTGTCGATGGCGCGGTGGATGACCAAACCCGTGTCGGCCTGGTCGCCGGTTATAGCGACAGTTCGGTCAGCATGGGCTCTGGAACTCACTCATCAGCGCAGGTCGACAGTTATCACTTGGGTGCCTATGCCGGCCACGAAATGGGGGCGTGGCGTCTGAGTGCCGGTGGTGCCTACAGCTGGCATCGGGCCGACGTCAAACGTGACCTGCAATACGCTGACGTCAGCGCCAAACAGAAAGCCAAGGTCGATGCCGGGACCACTCAGGTGTTCGGCGAAGCGGCCTATCGCCTGAACCTGCAAGCACTGGCTTTGGAACCGTTCGCCAATCTGGCTTACGTGCATCTCGATACCGAGGGCTTCACCGAAAAAGGTGACGCCGCCGCGCTCAAAAGCAGCGGCGACCGGCGTGACGCAGTACTCAGCACCTTGGGCGTACGCGCGCTGAAAACGCTGACGCTGTCCGGTCAGCAACAGCTGGACCTGAGCGGCAGCCTCGGCTGGCAACACAACCTGAGCAATACCGATTCCGAGCAACACCTGGCGTTTGCCAGCGGTGGCACTCCGTTCGTGGTGGAAAGCTCGCCGCTGGTTCGCGATGCGGCGTTGGTGGGCGCCCATGCCAGCCTGGCCTTGAGCCGGGATGTTCGGTTGAATCTTGATTACACCGGCCAACTGGCCAGCCGCGAGAAGAGCCACGGCGTCGGGCTGAGTCTCAATTGGCAGTTTTAATGCGGTCAAGGGCTGGAACACCGCAACCCCTGTAGGAGCGAGGCTTGCCCTAATGCCAGTCAGTTAAGGGTAAATCGGACCTGTAGGAGCCAGGCTTGCCGGCGAAGGCGTCCTTAAGAGCGCCTTCGCCGGCAAGCCTGGCTCCTACGAAAAGCGGTTCATTCGCTTAACTGACCGGCATTAAGGCTTGCCCGCGAAAGGGCCGTGACACGCAGCATTGATGTTGACTGACACACCGCCTTCGCGGGCAAGCCTCGCTCCTACAGGAATTGAGGCGCGCGCCCCCTGGCCACAAGGATTTTGGCAACACAACTAAGGACGGTAGTTCGATGAATAATAAGTACAACAATATTGCCTTGCTCTGCGCATTGGCCACACTGGGCACCGCACACGCGGACCCCTACGTGGAAAACGGCAGGACAGGCAATGCCGATAGCTGGCGCAGCTCGGAGTTCAACGCCGACTGGGGCCTGGGGGCGATTAATGCTCAGGATGCCTACGCCGCCGGTTACACCGGCAAAGGGGTGAAACTGGGGATCTTCGATCAACCGGTTTACGCCTTGCACCCGGAGTTTTCCGGGGCCAATAAGGTGATCACGCTGGTCACCAGCGGCATCCGCGAATACACCGACCCGTACATTCCGGTCAAAGCCGGGGATACCTTTCTCTATGACGGTTCGCCCTCGGTGGGCTCCAACGGCAAACTCGGCGCCCACGGCACCCACGTTGGCGGGATTGCCGCGGGCAGTCGCGATGGCGGCCCGATGCACGGCGTCGCTTTTGGCGCGCAAATCATCAGCGCCGACAACGGCGACCCGGGCCCGGAAGACGGGATCATTCGTGGCAATGACGGCGCGGTGTACAAGGCCGGTTGGGATGCCCTGATCGCCAGCGGCGCGCGGATCATCAACAACAGCTGGGGCATCGGCATCACCGACCGCTTCGACCTGGGTGGTCGGGATCCGGCGTATCCGCACTTCACCGTGCAGGACGCACAACTGCAATTCAACGAAATCCAGACTTTGCTGGGGACCAAACCCGGCGGTGCCTACGACGGCGCCATCGCGGCGGCCCGCAGTGGCATCGTGACGATCTTCGCCGCTGGCAACGACTACAACCTCAACAACCCGGACGCCATCGCCGGCCTCGGTTACTTCGTCCCTGAGATCGCGCCGAACTGGATGACCGTCGCCGCGTTGCAGAGAAACCCGGACACCAGCAGCCCCGACCCTTACAACATCAGCACCTTCTCGTCGCGCTGCGGCTACACCGCGAGTTTCTGCGTGTCGGCGCCGGGCAGCCGGATCTACAGCTCGATCATCAGCGGCACCAATGCCGCTGACCTGACCACCGGCTACGCCAATTACAACGGCACCTCCATGGCGGCGCCGCACGTTGCAGGCGCGGTGGCGGTATTGATGGAACGCTTCCCGTATATGACCGGCGCGCAAGTCGCCAGTGTGCTGCGCGCCACCGCCACCGACCTCGGTGCACCCGGCGTCGACTCGCTGTACGGCTGGGGCATGATCAACCTGCGCAAAGGCATCGATGGCCCGGCGATGTTCGTGACCGAGCAGGACATTCCCGAGGAGTTCCGCATCGAAGGCGCCTACGGCTCCAGCCAGTTTGTCGCGGACTTGCCGGGTATCGGCGCGATCATCGATGCCGGCAAACCCACCGAGCGTGTGTGCAATGACGTGCACTGTGGACTCGACGTCTGGCGCAACGACATTTCCGGCCATGGTGGCCTGACCAAGCAGGGCATCGGCACACTGGTGCTGACCGGCGCCAACACCTACGCCGGCCCGACCCTGGTCAATCAGGGCCGATTGGCCATCAACGGTTCGCTGCTGTCGGCCGTCACCGTCAATGACAGCGGCATCCTCGGTGGTAACGGCAGCATCGCGGCGCTGACCGCGAAAAGTGGCGGTACCGTGGCGCCCGGCAACTCCATCGGCACCTTGCAGGTGGCGGGCGACGTGACTTTCGAGCCCGGCTCGACCTACGCCGTAGAGCTGTCGCCCACCAGCAGCGACCAGATCATCGCCAGCGGCAAGGCGATCATCGAAGGCGCAACGGTCAGCCTGTCCCTGGAAAACAGCCCGACATTGCTGACCACCAGCGAAGCGAAATCCCTGCTCGGCAATCAGTACAACATTCTGCAGGCGGCCGGCGGAATCGAAGGGCGCTTCGGTGCGGTGGTGCCGGACTACCTGTTCCTCGGCGGCACTCTCGACTACTCGGCTAGCGGCATTCAATTGGCTGTGGAGCGCAACGCGACATCCTTCACCAGCGCCGGGCGGACTCCGAACCAACGCGCCGTGGCCGCTGCCGCCGAGCAATTGGGCGCCGGCAATCCGCTCTACGAAACCCTGCTGCTGTCACCGACCGCCGCTGTCGCGCAACAAGCGTTCCAGCAACTCTCTGGTGAGATTCATCCGGCAATCGGCACGCTGCTGATCAATGACAGCCGTTACCTGCGTGATGCAGTCGGCGAGCGTCTGCGCGAGCACGATCTGTTCGACGCCGCGGCACCCACCGATGACCGCAGCAACGCCTGGCTCAAAGTGCTCGGTGCCTGGGGCAAGAGCGATGGCGGGCATGACAACGCCAGTTCCAACAGCTCCATCGGCGGGCTGCTGGCCGGTGTCGATGGCTTGATCACTGAAGATACGCGACTGGGTTTCGTCACCGGTTATAGCGACAGTTCGTTGAGCATGGGCGACGGCACACATTCGTCAGCCTCGGTCGACAGCTACCACTTGGGTGCCTACCTGGGCCATGAAATCGACGCGCTGCGCCTGAGCGTCGGTGGCGCTTACAGCTGGCATCGCATCGACGTTAAACGTGACCTGCAATTTAACGGCGTCAGCGGCAAGCAGAAATCCAAACGCGATGCGACCTCCGCGCAGCTGTTCACCGAAGCGGCGTATCGCCTGGACCTGCAACCGATCGCTCTGGAGCCATTCGTTAACTTGGCTTACGTGCACTTGAACACTGAAAGCTTCAGCGAAAAAGGTGATGCCGCCGCGCTCAAGGGTGGTGAAAACAACCGCGACGTGGTGCTTTCGACCCTTGGCCTGCGGGCGAGCAAAGCCATTGCGTTGTCCGACCAGCAACAGCTGGAACTGTCCGGCACGCTCGGCTGGCAGCACAACCTGAGCAACACCCGTTCCGAAGACCACTTGGCCTTCGTCAACGGCAACACCGCGTTCAGCGTGCAAAGCGTGTCCATGGACCGCGATGCCGCGGTGGTCGGTGCCCGTGCCGGATTGGCGCTGGGCCGCGATACCCGTTTGAACCTGGATTACAACGGGCTGCTCGGCTCTCGGGAAAAAGACCACGGTGTGGGCCTGACCCTGGACTGGCAGTTCTGATTTGACGCTAAGGAAGCAGGAACATGGGACTGTTTGATTACAAAAATGCCGGCAGTGAGGCCGGCAAGGCGCTGTACTCCGATGCGATCGCGCTGACGCTCTACGCGTACACGCCCACCGGCCAGCCACTGCCGGCGACCGCGTGGGCGCCGATTGGCGCGGCAGCGTTGGGCTATCAGGGCAACGTCGGCGCTCAAGGCACCTTCTATGGCGAGAAGGAAGGTTTCACCAGTGCTGAAGCCGAAGTGCTCGGCAAATACGATGGGGCAGGGAAGCTGATCGGCATCGGTATCGCCTTCCGTGGCACCGGTGGCCTGGGGTACAGCGACACCTTCGGCGACATGAAAAATAACCTGTTGGCCGCGGTCGGTCCGGTGGATTACGCGACGAACTACGCGAAAAACGCCTTCGACACTTTACTGAAAAGCGTCGCCGCGTTTGCCATTGCCCATGGCCTGAGTGCCAAGGACGTATTGGTCAGCGGGCATAGCCTCGGCGGGTTAGGGGTTAACAGCCTGGCGGAGCTGAGCGGGAACAATTGGGGCGGTTTCTTCAAGGACGCCAACTACATTGCGTTCGCCTCGCCGACCCAAAGCGCCACCGGCAACAACGTGCTGAACATCGGCTACGAGAATGACCCGGTGTTTCGAGTGCTCGACGGCACCACCTTCAGCAGTGGCTCGCTGGGCAAGCACGATGGTCATCAGGATTCGGCGACCAACAACATCGTCAACTTCAATGACCAATACGCCTCCACCGCGCAGAACCTGGTGCCGTTCAGCATCCTCAATCCGCTGAACTGGTCGGCCCACGGTTCATTGGGCTACGCCGACGGCTTGAACCGGGTGATCGACTCGCGCTTCTACGACCTTACCGACAAGGACTCGACGCTGATCGTGTCCAACCTGTCGGAATCGTCTCGAGGCAGCACCTGGGGCGAGGACTTGGGCCGTAGCGGTGAACCCCACACCGGCAGCACGTTCATCATCGGCACCGACAGCAATGACTTGCTCAAGGGCGGCGCGGGCAATGACTTCATCGAAGGCCGTGACGGTAACGACCGGTTCCGCGATGACGGTGGCTACAACCTGCTGCTGGGGGGCAAGGGCAGCAATACCTTCGAACTGCAGAAGCCGTTGCAGAACTTCAGCATTGCCAATGACGGCGACGGCACGCTGTATGTGCGCGATGCCTACGGCGGCATCAGCATGACCCGCGACATCGGCGCGCTGGTGAGCAGGGAGTCGGGTTCGTGGTGGGGGAGCAAGGACATCACCTACAACGTCACCGCCAATGGCCTGCTCCATGGCAGCGAACTGACGCACTACAACCATTCGATCAACGGCGATGCCTACGGCAACACGCTGGTGGCCAGCGTCGACGGTGACTGGCTGTTCGGCAACGCCGGCGACGATCTGCTGCGCAGCGACAAAAGCGACGTGACCTTCGTCGGTGGCGCAGGCAATGACGTGATGCATGCCTCGGGGGGCGGCAACACCTTCCTGTTCAGCGGCGCCTTCGGTTTCGACGCGATCAATGGCTACCAAGGCAGCGACAAACTGGTGTTCATGGGCGTCCAGGGCGCGGGGCAGGGGTATGACTTCACTCAGCACGCATCACAGGCCGGCAACGACACTGTGCTCAAGATTGGCGATTACGCCGTAACGCTGGTGGGCGTAGGTCTGGATAATCTCTCCGCTTCGGGAATTACGTTTGCGTAAAGGCTGCATGCACTGAATGCTCCGGGGCGCCTCGTCAGTGAGGCGTCCTGGTTGTGAGCTATCTCTGACAATTCCAACAAAGAGAGAGGCAATACCAATGGGTGTGTATGACTACAAGAACTTCGATACAGCAGACTCCAAGGCGTTGTTCAGCGACGCCATGGCGATCACGCTGTATTCCTATCACAACCTCGACAACGGTTTCGCCACCGGTTACCAGCAGAACGGCTTCGGCCTGGGCTTGCCGGCAACCCTGGTCACCGCGCTGATCGGCGGCACCGATTCCCAGGGCGTCATCCCCGGCATCCCGTGGAACCCCGACTCGGAGAAAGCCGCACTTGAAGCGGTGCAAAAGGCCGGCTGGACGCCGATCACCGCCGCGCAACTGGGCTATGACGGCAAGACCGACGCTCGTGGAACCTTCTTCGGCGAGAAGGCCGGTTACACCAGCGCCCAAGTGGAGATCCTCGGCAAGTACGACGCCCAGGGGCATCTCACCGAAATCGGCATCGCCTTTCGCGGCACCAGCGGCCCGCGAGAAATCCAGATCGGCGACTCCATCGGCGACGTGATCAACGATCTGATGGCCGCGCTAGGGCCCAAGGATTACGCAAAAAACTACGCGGGCGAAGCCTTCGGCAATTTGCTCGCTGACGTTGCAGCATTTGCCCAGGCCAATGGCTTATCGGGCAAGGACGTGCTGGTCAGCGGCCACAGCCTCGGCGGATTGGCGGTCAATAGCCTGGCGGACTTGAGCAGCGATAAGTGGTCCGGGTTTTACCAGGACTCCAACTACATCGCTTACGCCTCGCCGACCCAAAGCAGCACCGACAAAGTGCTGAACATCGGTTATGAAAACGATCCGGTATTCCGTGCCCTCGATGGCTCGTCGTTCAACCTGTCCTCGGTAGGCGTGCACGATGCCGCCAAGGATTCGACGACCGATAACATCGTCAGCTTCAACGACCACTACGCCTCGACGGCGTGGAATGTGCTGCCGTTCTCGATCCTCAACATTCCCACCTGGATTTCGCACCTGCCAACCGCTTACGGCGACGGCATGAACCGGGTGATGGAGTCGACGTTCTACGACCTGACCAGCAAAGACTCGACCATCATCGTCGCCAACCTCTCGGACCCGGCGCGCAGCAACACCTGGGTCCAGGACTTGAACCGCAACGCCGAAACCCACAAGGGCAGCACCTTCATCATCGGCAGCGACGGCAATGACCTGATCCAGGGCGGCAAGGGCAACGACTACCTGGAAGGCCGCGACGGTAACGACACCTTCCGCGATGGCGGTGGCTACAACATTCTGTTGGGCGGCAAGGGCAGCAACGTTTTGGACCTGCAGCAGTCGGTGAAGAACTTCGTCTTCGCCAATGACGGTGCCGGCAACCTGTACGTGCGCGACGCCAATGGCGGCATCAGCATCACCCGTGACATCGGCAGCATCGTCACCAAGGAGCCGGGTTTTCTCTGGGGCGTGTTCAAGGATGACGTGACCCACAGCGTCACCGCCAATGGCCTTGCGTCCGGCGGCAACCTGACCCAGTACGCCTCAAGCGTGAAGGGCACGATCGGTGCCGACACCCTCAACGCGCACGCAACGGGTGACTGGATGTTTGGCTTCGATGGCAACGACCATTTGCTCGGCAGCACCGGCAACGACGTGTTTGTCGGCGGGGCGGGCAACGACCTGATGGAGTCGGGCGGCGGAGTCGATACGTTCCTGTTCAGCGGCGCGTTTGGCCAGGACCGGGTGGTGGGTTATCAAGCCAACGACAAACTGGTGTTCCTCGGGGTTCAGGGCGTTTCGCCGAACGATGATTATCGGGCCCATGCCACGGCGGTGGGGCAGGATACGCTGCTGACGTTCGGCAGTGATTCGGTGACCCTGGTGGGTGTCGGGCTGGACAGTTTGTCCGGTAGCGGGATTGTGATCGCCTGAGTTTAGCGGGGCACCTGTCAGGGCCCTATCGCGGGCAAGCCCGCTCCCACAGTGGTTGGTGATGTTCACAAAATCTGTGTCCGCATCAAATCCCTGTGGGAGCGGGCTTGCCCGCGATGAACGATAACGCGGTAAACCTGCCTGTCTACGTGACCCGTCGGTCACCCTCGAACTCCAATACCTGCACCAACAGGAACTGGCACTAAACCATCAGCCCATTCGCGCGTTATACTATAACGCAGGTGCTGCATGCCGCCATTGAGTACAGGAGATTTTGCAACGTGAGTAACAGCAAGAGGTTCACCTTCGGTTTGGCGCTGGCCTTGTTATCGGCAACCGCCGCCGCAGAACTGCCTCAAAGCTCGATTCTGACCCGTTACGGGGTCACCTCCGATCAACTGCCGAAACCGGCGGCGATCGAAACCACCAAACCCGCCAAGCCCATCGAAGAAAAAAGCCGCTTTCAGGTCCAGCCGGAACAGCCTTGGGTGACAGTGCGCCTGGGCGACGGCAAACAACCGGAGAAGACCGGCAATATCAGCATTGATCGTTCAATGCAGCAGGAACGGGAGCGTTGCCAGCGGATGCAGGAACGACTGATCGGGCGCGCAGGGCCGTCCTTCTCCTGCGATAACAGCATTCCAGGGACTCACTGAGCAATGACCGAAACGGGCGTTGCCAGGCTAAAGAAACAGAGCCGAGCCCACTGACCACCACATGAGTGACTGATATGACCCTATCCACAAGCGTGGCCGGGCAGGCGGGAAGTGTTTCTTCTGCGCTTGCCTCCAGCGCTGCAAAAACCACCAGCCGGATGCTCGCCATCGATGCCCTGCGCGGCTTCGTCATGCTCTGTATGCTGGTCGACCATGTGCGGGAAACCTTTTTGCTGCACCGTCAGGTGACCGACCCGATCGACGCCTTGAGCGTTACCCCGGACCTGTTCTTCACCCGACTGCTGAGCACAATCTGCGCCCCGGTGTTCATCTTCCTCACCGGTTTGTCGGCCTGGCTCTACAGCCAGAAACACACGGCCAACGAGACGTCGGTGTTCCTGCTCAAGCGCGGGCTGTTCCTGGTGTTTCTGGAGCTTACGTTCGTGTGCTTCGCCTGGAACGCCGAGTTCCCGCCCAAGACGTTGTGGTTGCAAGTGATCTGGTGCATCGGCATTTGCATGATCGCGCTCGCCGGGTTGCTGCACTTCAAGCGCGGTTGGTTGATCGTGCTCGGGGTAGCGATTGTCGCCGGGCACAACCTGCTCGACGGCGTGACCGTAGGGCCGGAGTCGCCGTTCTACGTGCCGTGGTCGATCCTGCATCAGCGGGTGTTCATCGACATCACCGAGTTCACTCGGGCTCGCACGACCTATCCGGTGTTGCCGTGGATCGGGGTGATTCTGTTGGGCTGGGCCATCGGGCCATGGTTCGGTAAGGACATGGAACCGGCCGAGCGGATTTCGCGGTTACTGAAAGTCGGCGTCGGCCTGCTGGTGGCCTTCGTGTTCATCCGCTACTTGAATGTTTATGGCGAGAAGCCTTGGGTGCAAACCGGTGAGTCGTTGCGCACTTTCATGAGTTTCCTGAGCGCGAAGAAGTACCCGCCATCGCTGATGTTCCTGATGCCGACGCTTGGCCTGGGGTTGATTCTTTTGGCGTTGTTCGAGAAAGCCCAGGATCGCTGGTCCACCGCGACCTTGGCGATCTACGGCGGTGCGCCGATGTTTTTCTATTTGCTGCACCTGTACGTGCTCAAGGCGATGTACCTGGTGGCCGTCGCGATTTGGGGCACCAATCAGGGCACTTATTATGGCTTCGATAACCTGCCCATGGTCTGGCTGTGGAGCGTGATCCTCGGGGTGTTGCTGTTCTTCCCGACGCGCTGGTTCGCCAATCTCAAGCAGCGCCGTCGCGACATCGCGATTCTCAAATATCTCTGATTGGCTGCCCGCGTTGACAACAACGCGGGCAACCAGGAAATCAGTCTTCCTTGCGAACCGTGGCCACTTCATCGGCCCGGACTTTAACCTTCGCCCCGGAAATATCTTCAAATTCGTAGAATCCATCCTCGGTCTTGGTGTTCGGCATGTCCTTGGTCAAATACTGAGTGCCGTTCTGCAGGGTCACGACCGTTGGCGTCGAGCAACCGGCCAGGGCCAGAAAGGCCGCTACTGCCAGGGGTAAACCCAGAGTCTTGATATTCATACACACCTCTCCATCACTCAAAAAAAACAGCACGAACGCCTCGCTCGAGATCGATCGTCACTGTGCCTCTAACGCGGTTGGTGCGATGGAATGGCAGAAAGTTCGATGGTCACCCGAAAATTGCCGAATAGCGTCGCCACTGATCCTTTTCCATTTGCACCGGGTGGGGCATAGCTGGTATCTGTACGCATAACCAGTACTCGCTTGCCATGGCCCTTTTGCCCGTGATTGTAAATCCTCTCGACGACCCGTTCTATTACTTGAACAACTTCATGCAAGTGCTTGATTGGCTTGAGCATCGTTATGCCGATGTACTCAGCATCGAAGAACAGGATTTCATCCGCGACTTCAATCGACTGCCCCGCGAGTCCCAGGCCTTGCTGGTCAGACTGGTGATGCGCAAGGGCGTGCATTTCAGGGCGGGTAAACTGAGTTACGTCGAGATCGGCGACATCGACAGTGCTGCGGCGCCGCTGTTGGCATCGGGCTGGGTCGATGAGCAGTCGTCATTGCACATCGAGGACTTGTTCGAGGTGCTGCTCAAGGCCGAGATTCTCCAGTGCTTTGGCAGCGCCATCGATCAGCCCAAAGGTAAAAAGACCGATTGGCTGCCGGCCCTGAGCGAGCAGTTTCCCGAAGCGCAAAGTTTTGCCCAGTGGTGCCCGGCATTGAATGACCGGTTGTTCAGCCTGACCGTCATGGGCCTGTGCGACCGGCTGCGGCTGATGTTCTTCGGCAACCTTTACCAGGACTGGTCGGAGTTCGTGCTGGCTGACCTGGGCATCTTTACCTACGAAAAAGTCGAGTTCTGCGCCGAGTCCCGAGGGTTGCGCAGTCGCGAGGATGTCGATGCCTGCCTGTTCCTGCACAGCTGTCAGCAGCGTTTCGAGGCCGGTGAAGAGGTGGCGGCGATTGTCGAGCAGATCAACGGGCTGCAGCTCGGCAATCCCTGGCTGCAAAAACGTCGGGGCAAACTGCTGTTCCAGATCGGTCAGCACTGCGAGCGCGTCGCGGATTTTTCCACCGCCCTGAGCCTCTACCGCGAATGCGCCTACCCCGGCGCGCGTCTGCGGCTGATTCGCGTGCTGGAGCGCTGTGCTGAATACCAACTGGCGATGGACCTGGCCACTCACGCCGAGCAAGCCCCTGAAAGCGCCGCCGAGCATCAGCATCTATCGCGTGTGCTGCCCAGGCTGCGGCGCAAACTGGGCGGGCCGCCGATCAAGCGACCAGCCCCTCGGGCCATGCAGCGTCTGGACCTGCAACTGCCCCGGCACGATCCAGCGTTGTCGGTGGAGTCTTACGTTCAGGCGCACCTGGCAGACGATTCCGCGCCGGTGCATTACGTCGAGAACAGCCTGATCAACTCACTGTTCGGGCTGCTGTGCTGGCCGGCGATCTTCGCGCCGTTGCCGGGGGCGTTTTTTCACCCGTTCCAGCGCGGGCCGGTGGACCTGCTCAACGAGGACTTTCATGCACGGCGCGCGGAGCTGTTTCAGACCTGCCTCGCCGAACTCGATGACGGGCGTTATTTGCAAACGGTTCGCGAGCGTTACAGCGCCAAGTGGGGCGTGCAGTCACCGTTCGTATTCTGGGGCGCGCTGAGCGAGGAACTGCTGGAGCAGGCGCTCGATTGTCTGCCCGCCGAACACCTCAAGCACTGGTTCAATCGATTGTTGCTCGACATCAAGGCCAACCGCGCCGGCATGCCGGACCTGATCCAGTTCTGGCCGCAAGACAAAACCTACCGGATGATCGAAGTCAAAGGCCCCGGCGATCGGTTGCAAGACAATCAATTGCGCTGGCTGGAGTTCTGTCACGAGCACCAGATGCCGATCGCCGTGTGCTACGTGCAATGGGCGGAGCAGGGCGCGTGAGCTACAGCATTGCGGTGCGGGCGCTGTGTGAATTCACCGCCAAGGTCGGCGACCTCGACCTGCGCTTCACCCCGTCACCGACTGCGCTGGAAGGCATCGTCGGGCATCGCACCGTGGCGTCACGGCGCAGCGAGGGTTACCAGAATGAAGTCGCGCTTGAGGGCCAGTATCGAACCTTGACCGTGAAGGGCCGGGCGGACGGCTACGATCCGGCGCAAAACTGCCTCGAAGAGGTCAAAACCTACCGTGGCGACCTGAGCAAGCAACCGGCCAACCACCGCCAATTGCACTGGGCGCAGGCGAAGATCTACGGCGGGTTGATGTGTCAGAAACTGCAGTTGGAGCAGATTAATCTGGCGCTGGTGTACTTCGACATCGTCAGCGAAAAGGAAACCTGTCTGGTCGAGGCCTTCAGCGCCGCCGATTTGCAGCTGTTCTTCGAACACCACTGCGGGTTGTTCCTGCATTGGGCCGAGCAGGAAATGACCCATCGCGAAGGGCGCAATCTGGCGGCACAACGGTTGGCATTTCCCCATGCCGATTTTCGTCCCGGGCAACGGCATCTGGCTGAGTCGGTGTTCAAGGCTGTCAGCACCGGTCGGTGCCTGATGGCCCAGGCACCGACCGGTATTGGCAAGACCGTTGGCACGCTGTTCCCGATGCTCAAGGCGCTGGCGCCGCAACAACTGGACAAGGTGTTTTTCCTCACGGCGAAAACCCCGGGGCGCAAATTGGCGCTGGACGCCGCTCAGGTCATCCTCGACAGCGCCGACGCTCCACCGTTGCGAGTCCTCGAGATGATCGCCCGGGACAAGGCTTGCGAGCACCCGGACAAAGCCTGCCACGGCGAGTCGTGCCCGTTGGCCCAGGGTTTTTATGATCGTCTGCCGGCCGCGCGTCAGGCCGCCAGCCAACTGAGCCTGCTGAACCAGAGCGCCTTGCGCGAGGTCGCCCTGCAGCATGAGGTTTGCCCCTACTACCTGAGCCAGGAAATGGCCCGCTGGGCGGACGTGGTGGTCGCCGACTACAACTACTATTTCGACTTCAGTGCGTTGCTGTTTGGGTTGGCCCAGGCCAATAACTGGAAAGTCGCGGTGCTGGTGGACGAAGCCCACAATCTGGTGGAGCGCGGCCGGCAGATGTACAGCGCCAACCTTGACCAGGCGACGTTGAACAGCGTGCGAAAAACCGCGCCTGAGCCACTGAAGAGATCCTTGCAGCGGGTCAATCGCGAATGGAATGCCCTGCATGATCAGCAACTGAGCCCCTATCAGGCCTACGACAAAGCCCCGGAAAAACTGCTTCAGGCGCTGTCCTTATGCTGCGCAAGCATCGGCGACTACCTGAACGATCACCCTCAGGGCCTGGACAGCGGCTTGCAGGGTTTTTACTTCGACATGCTGCAATTCGGCCGCGTGGCTGAACTGTTCGATGAGCATTTCCTGTTCGACATCAGCAAACGCGACCTCGAGCGCAAGCGCAACCTGTCGCAGCTATGCCTGCGCAACGTGGTGCCCGCCGCTTTCATTCGCCCACGCCTGACTGCTGCGCGTAGCACCGTGCTGTTTTCCGCCACCCTGAGCCCTCGGCATTACTACGCCGATTTGCTGGGAACACCGACGAATACGGTCTGGATTGATGTGGAGTCGCCGTTCAGCGCCGAACAGCTGCAAGTGCACATCGTCAGCCAGATTTCGACCCGCTATGTCCACCGACAGGCTTCCCTTGAGCCTATCGTCGAGCTGATCGCCAAACAGTTCACCCAACGCCCCGGCAACTACCTGGCGTTTTTCAGCAGCTTCGATTATTTGCAGCAAGTGGCACAGTTGCTGGCCGAGCGGCATCCGCACATCACGCTATGGTCGCAGTCCCGGGGAATGGGGGAAGGGCCGCGTCAGGCGTTTCTCGATCAATTCACCGTCCATAGTCAGGGCGTAGGGTTTGCGGTGCTGGGTGGCGCATTCGGCGAAGGCATTGATCTGCCCGGCGCGCGGTTGATTGGTGCATTTATTGCCACCTTGGGGCTGGCGCAACTGAATCCGGTCAACGAACAGATGAAACAGCGCATGGCGGCGATTTTCGGTGCCGGGTATGACTACACCTACCTGTTTCCTGGCGTGCAGAAAGTGGTGCAAGCGGCAGGGCGAGTGATCCGCACTCAGCAGGATCAAGGGGTAGTGATGCTGATCGATGACCGGTTTGGCGAGAGCAAGGTCAAGCAATTGCTGCCGCGCTGGTGGTCGATGAAACCGGCGCTTTTTTAGCCTGCTGTGTAGCGCCCCCAAAGATCGCGTTTTTTTGAATTTCCAAACCTGCGGTTTGTCGCATACTCCAGAAGAACAACAACAAGGACAGGGATCCATGAGCGATGACCGGACCAGGATCAATAGCATCGAGGAGATGCGCTTTCGTCTGCTGATCGATGCTGTGATCGACTACGCGATCTACATGATTGACCCCGATGGCATCATCACCAGTTGGAACGCTGGCGCCAAGCGTTTCAAAGGGTATGAGGAAGCGGAAATTCTCGGTCAGCATTTCTCGCGTTTTTATACCGAAGAGGACCGCAAGGCCGGTTTGCCTCAACGCGCCCTTGATACCGCCATTCGCGAAGGACGTTTCGAGGGCGAAGGCTGGCGGGTTCGCAAGGACGGCACGCATTTCTGGTCCCACGTCATCATCGATCCCATTCTCGATCCGTCGGGCAGATTGCTGGGTTTTGCCAAGATCACCCGGGATCTGACCGACCGCAAAATGGCCGAAGAAACCCTCAAACAAAGTGAGCAGCAGTTCCGACTGCTGGTGCAAAGCGTCACCGACTACGCCATCTACATGCTCGCCCCGGATGGACGTGTGACCAACTGGAACCTGGGGGCCCAGCGAATCAAGGGTTACCGGCCTGAAGAAATCATCGGCCAACACTTCTCGCTGTTTTACACCCCTGAAGACCGCGAAGCCGGTGAACCGCAGCGGGCGCTGGACATTGCGATTCGCGAGGGGCGATTCGAAAACAAGGCCTGGCGCGTGCGCAAGGATGGCACGCGGTTTCTGGCACATGTCGTGGTCGACCCGATCAGGGGCGACACCGGCACGTTGCTGGGATTTGCCAAGATCACTCGGGATATTACCGAAGCGACACAAGCCCAACAGGTACTTGAGAAAACCCGCGAAGCATTGTTTCAGGCGCAGAAAATGCAGGCCATCGGCCAGCTCAGCGGGGGGATTGCCCACGACTTCAATAATCTGCTGACCGTTATTCTCGGCAATCTGGAAATCGTTCGTAAACGTGCGGTAGACGACCCGAGAATTACCCGTTTGCTCGACAACGCTACTCAAGGCGCCTTGCGTGGCGTTTCCCTGACCCAGCGTATGCTGGCGTTTGCCAGGCGTCAGGAACTCAAGACCGAATCGGTCGAGATACCGACGCTGATACAGGGGATTACCGGGCTGTTGCGCAGCTCTCTGGGGCCTGCGGTAATCATAGAAACCCGCTTTTCGCCTGAACTTGAACCGGCCATGGCCGACGTCAATCAGCTCGAACTGGCGGTGTTGAACCTGGCGACCAATGCCCGCGATGCCATGCCCGACGGTGGAAAACTTGTCATCAGCGCCCAAACCGAAGAAATCCACGATCAGCCGCAATTGTCCCTGGCGCCAGGCCGCTATGTCTGCCTGAGTGTCACGGATACGGGGGAGGGCATGGATGACGCTACGTTGGGGTCAGCAATGGACCCTTTCTTCACCACAAAAGGTGTCGGCAAAGGCACTGGCCTGGGGTTGTCGATGGTTCACGGGTTTACTGAACAACTGGGTGGGCGCTTCATCTTGAAAAGCCAGAAAGACGTCGGCACCACTGCCGAACTCTGGTTACCCGTTGCGCTAGCCAACTCGACCACTGAACCCGCTACCGAGGAGACAGCCATGTCGCGGGTGCCTCGTCTGTGTGTGTTGGTTGTGGACGACGATAGTCTGGTGTTGACCAGTACCAGCCTGTTGCTTGAGGACCTGGGTCATCGGGTGATCAGTGCAGCGTCGGGTGCACAGGCACTGGGGCTGTTCGACTGCGAGCACGACTTTGATCTGGTCATTACGGACATGGTCATGCCCAAGATGAGTGGCGAGCAACTGGCACAGGCTATTCGGGTGATAAGGCCACATCTGCCGATCATCCTCGCCACCGGTTACGCCGAGCGCCTGGAAGGCTTCGCGGCCAGACTTCCGCGCCTGTCGAAGCCTTTTACCCAACTTAATCTGGTGGAAGTTATTGCGCTGGCGATGAAGTGAGTCAGGTAGCGAAAATCCTGTAGGAGCGAGGCTTGCCCGCGAAGAACGATGACGCGTAATACCTGAAAAACCGCGGTGCATTCTTCGCGGGCAAGCCTCGCTCCTACAGGGTATGCGTCTTAACTCACCGCTATCAAGCAGCGAGATTGGGCGCGCCCAGCTCTTTTTTGTAGCGGGCTTTCAGGCTTTCCATCTCCGCACCCAATTCGTCGAGTGTCGTTTTGCCCAGTAGCTTTTTGGCCTGAGGAAACATTTCCTTTTCCTCTTCTTCAATGTGATGTTCCAGCAACTCCTTGACCACTTTCACTCGACCGGCAAATTCGAGGGTGGAAGGATCAGTGGTTTTCAGGTCTGGAAGCACCAGCGTATCGACGGTGCGATGTTCTTCCTTGGCTTCGTAATACATCACGTCCTGTTCCTTGCCCCCGGCTTTTTTATACGCCGGATACAAGACTTCCTCTTCCAGACGGGTATGGATCTTGATTTCCATTTCCAGTTTGGCCAGCAACTCAGTGCGCTTTTTAACCCCACGCTCGGTGGACTCGCTCAACTGGGCCAGGATGCCTTTTACGCGTTCATGGTCGGCTTTCAACAGGTCAATGGCGTTCATGGTCAAACCTCTTGTTTAGTCACGGGTCAGGCGCAAACGGTCTTCCTGCCGTTGTCGCTCACACTGCTGGAGCATTTCCCGTGCCTGTTTCAAAAATCCATAAAAAGCCAGTAAAAACAGATGGTTGTAATTGATTTGAGATGGCGTTTGTCGTGCAACCTGCATGAATATCCATTGCTGTTCAGTGCAGGTTGACCGAAGGAATGGTTTCGCCAAGGAAACCGTCAGACGTCCTTCTGATTGCGCCGCTCATAACGGGCCAGCATCGGTTGAGTACTGATGCCATGCGCCAGAATACTGAGCGCCACCACCGACAATGTCAGATCGGTGCACAGCGTCGCCGCCGCCGGACCGAGGTCATGGTTCAAGGCGTAGAACAGGTAATAAAAGCTCCCGATCCCGCGAATCCCGAACCAGCCGATCAACAGCCGCTGGCGACCGTCGAGCAAGCGCCCCCACGGCATGAGCCATACACACAAGGGGCGAATGGCACAGAACAACACCAGTGCAACCACCAACGCTCGCCAATCCCAATGGCCCACCAGCACCACGCCCAGCAGGGTGACCAGAAACACTTCCATGGCGCGTTCCACCAGACTGCCGAATGCCAGCATGTCGCCCATCATGATGCCCGCCGCGACTTGGGTTTCTGCCAAGTTCGTCACGTCGCCGTGGACGGCAGCCGCAGGTTCGACGTTCTGGTGGCCGACCACCGGTTGCACCAGATGCTCGGCGGGGATCCGCGCGTCGCCGGTGGATTTGACTTCGGCCTGCCGCAACCCCAGGCCGGCGGCGAATACCGACAAAAAGCCATAGGCATGTATCTCCTCGGCCGCGACATAAGCGAGGGCGATCAGGGCCAGGGTCAGATAATCGTTGGGAGAAATCGTGCTGTCGGCATTGCGGATGCGCATCGACAAGGTCAAGCGACCGATGCCATGGCCCATCCAGTAACCGATGAACAAACCGGCAGGCACGGCCCACAGCACACTTTTCAATGCCCACTCACCGAGCCAGGCGTCGCTATTGCCGCTCTGTTGCACAAACAACAAACCGAGGATCACGAAGGGGAAGGCGATGCCGTCGTTGAGCCCCGCCTCACCGGTGAGCCCGAAACGCACCGAATCGTAATCCCTGGCGTCGTTGACCTGTACCAGCGAGGCCAGTACCGGATCGGTGGGGGCCAGAATCGCCCCGATCAGCAGCGACGGCCCCCAGGCCAGGGCAAAACCGTAATGCAGTAGCAGGCAGACGCCAATGATGGTCAAGATCATCACCGGTCCTGCCAGGCCGAACGCCACCCGCCATCGAAGATCCTTCAGCGGCAGGCGCAATTTGAGTCCGCAGACAAACAGCGAAAAGAGCACCGCGACTTCCGTCAGGTGCTCCATCCAGATCGCCGCGTCCTTGATGTCCAGCTTCAGCAAGCCCAGGACCGCCGGACCGATCGCCACGCCCAGTGCCAGGCACACCGCCGAGGTGGTCACCGGCATCCAGCGCAGATAGGACGAGGTCAGTGCCAGGGTCAGCAGCACCGCCCCCAACACCGCCACCCATACAATGAAGCTCATGCCCGGTTCTCGGAGGTGTGCCGTAGACCGTCGAAGGATCGCGGGCTCAGGACAGTCAAACGCCGGTCACGCGTAAGTACTCAGGTCTCAGATAGTTGGACCAGAGCAAAATCATTTCCACCAGGATAGTCACCAGTACCAACAGCCCGACACCCCATAGGCTCGCCGCATTCAGCAGGCCTTGCTCCCTGCGTTCGTGCATGAAAATCGGCAAGCCGACGAACAGCAGGAACGTCGAATAGATAGAGGCGGCCCCCAGCACCGTGATCGCCAGCCAGCGGCTGGGGTACAGCCCGGCGATACCCGCGAGAAAAAACGGGGTCACGGTATAGGCGGCAAAACCGATGCACTGATTGACGTTGGGGCGTGAGTCGAATGTTCGCGACATCCAGCGGATGAACAGCCCCATCAGCACCACGCCGACAATGATGCTCAGGTACAGCAGCCCGCAGAGTTGCAGGGCGCTGGTGGTGGTGAGCCTGACCGTTTCGTTCTCGACCAGGCTCCAGCCGACGTAGGTGGTCCCGATGAACAGACATACGGCGGGAATCAAGGCGAGCAACAGCAAATGAGCGAGGTAATGGCGCGGATGCGCTTCCTCTTCCTTGCGAATATCTGTCCAGACGAAATTGGGCTGAGTGAACAGCCTGACGAAAGGTGCGGACATGACGACCTCCAGATAGCAAGCGGCCCGGCATAGGGGCCCCTAAAAGTATTGAGGTGCATCCATCGCCGGGGGTTCATTTTTTATCGGGGGCATGGGCGGTCTGCCCGAGGGAATGTTTGCCAGCGTCGAAGGTCAACCGAGCAGTTCCTCTTGCCTGGATGCCTTGTCATGAACGTCAGCCAAACCGTCGTCGAATATTTGCGCCAACACGACCTGCGACTGACGACCGCCGAATCCTGTACCGCCGGAAAGATCGTGACCTTGCTGGCCGAAGTGCCGGGCAGCGGGGACCTGATCGAGAGCGGTTACGTGGTCTATTCTTCCGAAGCAAAGCAACGCTTACTTAACGTCAGCCCCCATACGATCGAAACCTTCAACCTGACCAGTTGTGAAGTCGCTCGCGAAATGGCCTTGGGCGCCTTGCTCGACAGCACCGCCAACGTCGCCGTGGCCACCACCGGTATCCTGGGGCCAGAGGATGTAGACGGGATTCCGGCAGGCACCGTCTGTTTTGCCTGGGCCTACCAGACTGAGCAAGGAAAGTGTGTATTCACTCAACAGCATCGCTTTTACGGATCCCGCAGCAAGGTCCAGTTATTGGCCGCAGAACATGCCTTGAAGCGGATCTCGTTTTTTCATAAACGTGCGCTAGCTGGTGAATATGAGCGGTGAAAAGATCAGGTAAATCAATGAAAGACGAATCTCGCCGCACCGAATACCACAGCCGCGACTTTCCGGTGCGCGAAGACATGGCGTATCAGGTCAAGGTCTGGCGATTCGAGCGCTGGGGCTGGTACGTGATGGTACTGCTGGTGGTGCTGGCCTTGCTCGGCTTGTTTTCGCGTGGCCCGCTCAGCTCCCGGGACGTTCACGGCAGCGATGGCAAGGTACGGGTGGAGTACGAAATGTTCCACCGTCATGGCTCGACCAATCCGATGAAGGTCAGTGTGATCGGCCGGCCGGATGCCACGGTTGAGCTGGAACTGACCGGAAAACTGTTGGAGGGCTTCGAAATCGAAACCCTGCAACCAGAGCCTGTGCGTGCACTCAGTGGCGAGCAGGGCATGAAACTGTGGGTACAAACGGACGCGCAAGGGCAGGCCAGTCTTTACCTGACCTTGCGTGGCGAGGGGCTGGGTCTGTTCCGCAGCCATATCGCCTCGCCCGGTGCGGCCTCGGTCAAGGTGGATCAATTCATTTTCCCTTAGGTGACTTATGGATTCGGTATTGCGCGCGGCCGTGATGTACCTGGCGTTGATGGTGCTGTTCAAGATCGCCGGTCGGCGCTCGCTGGCCGAACTGACGACGTTTGATTTCGTGCTGCTGATGATCATCGGCGAGGCGACCCAACAAGCGTTGCTGGGCAATGATTTTTCCCTGACCAATTCCATACTGGTGATCATCACGCTGATTGCCATTGACGTCGGGCTTTCACTGCTCAAACAGCGCTCGCAATGGGTGCAGCGGCTGATCGATGGCGGGCCGACGATCATTGTCGAAAACGGCAAACTTCTGCACAAACGCCTGCGCCATGCGCGACTGGTGGAAGCAGATGTCATGGAGGCTGCGCGTTCGAGCCAGGGCATTGAAACCCTTGAGCAGATCAAATTCGCCATCATCGAGCGCAATGGCAAGATTTCGGTGATTGCTCAAGAGCCCTGACTTAAGCGAATGAACCGCTTTTCGTAGGAGCCAGGCTTGCCGGCGAAGGCGTCCTTAAGAGCGCCTTCGCCGGCAAGCCTGGCTCCTACAGGGGCCGAACGCAGGCCACGCTAGTAGCTTCAGAGCATCGGCTTGCCGCCCGTGACGCCATACCGTTGCCCGGTGATGTAGCTGGCTTCATCCGAGGCCAGCAGCACATAGATCGGCGCGACTTCCACCGGTTGACCGGGACGGCCGAGCGGGGTTTGCGATCCGAAGTTTTGCACGTCTTCCTCGGGCATGGTCGAGACGATCAGCGGCGTCCAGATCGGCCCCGGCGCCACGCTGTTTACCCGGATGTTCTTTGGTCCCAGCATCTGTGCCAGGCCGGCGGAAAAGTTGGCAATCGCGCCCTTGGTGGTCGCGTAGGCCAGCAATGTCGGCTTGGGCATGTCGGAGTTGACCGAACTGGTGTTGATGATCGAACTGCCGGGCTTCATGTGTTTCAGCGCGGCCTGACAAAGCCTGAACATGGCCGTGACGTTGACATCGAAGGTCATCACCCATTCTTCGTCCGGGATGTCCTCGATGTTTTCGTGGGTCATCTGGAACGCGGCGTTGTTGACCAGAATGTCGATCCGGCCAAAGCGCTCGACCGTTTTGTCCACCAGCGCCTGGCAGTGCGCTTTTTGCGCCACATCGCCAGGCAGCAGCAGGCATTGACGACCGGCCTGTTCGACCCAGCGCGCGGTTTCCTGCGCATCTTCAGTTTCATTCAAGTAGGCAACCACCACATCCGCGCCTTCCCGGGCGAATGCAATCGCCACCGCACGGCCGATGCCGCTGTCGCCCCCAGTGATCAGGGCAATCTTGCCCTCCAGCCGACCCGAACCTTTGTAGCTCTGCTCGCCACAATCGGGGTAAGGGTCCATTTTCGTTTGAACACCGGGGACTGGCTGGCTTTGTTTCGGGAAGGGTGGTTTTGGATAGTCAGTCATCGGGAAATCTCCTCTGTTCAAGGCAAAAGACTCAAGCGCCACAAGCACTCGTTGAGGGTTGACCCCGGTCTTTTGTCTTGAGTTCGGTTGGACTTCCGACGGGTTTAGCGCAAGAGGAGAGTTCGCTGTTCCTGCATACACTCAACTCATGAGTTAGGCTCAATGCGATGCAAGAAACTCGATGAGGAGTTGCTCATGAATACTCAATCGCTCGTTGCACTGGCACTATCGTTGGCATGTCTCGCAGGCTGTGAAAGCAAATACGAAGTGAATGAGAAAAATTGCGAGCCGAAAAACTTCATGAAGCTGCCGGACGATCAGAAGCGGGAAGCCTTCATCAAGGCTTGCATGGAGCGCATAACGCCTTGAACGGGATTCGATACTGCGCCTATCGCCCATAAAAAACCCGATGCACAGGCATCGGGTTTTCGGTATCAACCTGGGGTGTCAGGCCTGGCGGTTACGCAAACTACGCTCCATCCGCGCGATCCCTTCCTCCAGCAGCGCTCGCGGGCAGCCGAAGTTCAAGCGCACGAACTGCTGGGCGTTATCGCCAAAATCCAGCCCTGCGCTCAGCCCGACCTTGGCCTGCTCGAGGAAGAATTGCTGCGGGTCATCCAGCCCCAGCGCCGTGCAGTCGAGCCACGCCAGGTAAGTGCCCTGAGGGATGTTCATGGTCACACCCGGCAACCGCGTGCGAACCGCTTCCACCAGATAATCCCGATTGCTTTGCAGATAGGCCATGAGCTCGGTCAGCCACGGGCCGCCTTCGCGGTAGGCGACGCGGGTGGCTTCCAGGCCCAGCGGGTTGACGCTGTCGACCATGCCGCAGCGGGCGTTGTTGACCCGATGGCGCAGTGTCGCGTCCTGGATGATCATGAACGCCGTCTTCAAACCGGCGATGTTGTAGGCCTTGCTCGCCGACATCAGGGTGATGGTGCGCTTGGCGATTTCTGGGCTGAGCGAGGCGGTCGGAATGTGTACGCGGCCGTCGAAGCACAACTCGGAATGGATCTCGTCGGAGATGATCCAGGCGTCCTGCTCCAGGCAAATGTCGGCGACCGCTTGCAGTTCCTCACGCGGGAAGACCTTGCCCAGCGGGTTATGCGGGTTGCTCAGCAGCAGCGCGCCGCCCCCTTGCAGCGCCTCGCGCAAGGCATCGAGCGGCGTCGCATACGTACCATCAGTCAACGCGTCGAAGTCCAGTTCGACTTTGTTCAGCTGCCAGTGGCTCGGTGCATGGCGCAGCGGCGGGTAGTTTGGCGTTTGCACGACCACGTTCTGCTGCGGCTGAACCAGCGCATGCAGGGCCATGTTGAAACCCGACTCGATACCCGGCAGGAATACCAGCTCCTGAGGTTGCACACGCCAGGCGTACTTGCGCCACAGGTCGGCGACGATGGCGTCACGCAAGTCATCCTGCGCCACGCTGTAACCGAGCATCGGGTGTTCCAGGCGTTGTTGCAGCGCCTGAATGATCGCTGGCGGCGCGGCAAAGTCCATGTCGGCGACCCACATCGGCAACACGTCGGCCGGGTAGCGGCTCCACTTGGTACTGCCGGTGCCATGGCGGTCGAACACCTGATCAAAATCGAAAGTCATGCTCAGTCTCATAAAAGGCAGGGGGTTAATCCGGCGGCCATGATAAGCGCCAACCTCTGTGGAAGCGACCTGTGGCGAGGGGGCTTGCCCCCGTTGGGGTGCGAAGCGCCCCCGGCATTTCAAAATCAAATCGCATGTATAGGGTTTACGACTGCTTCGCAGCCGAACGGGGGCAAGCCCCCTCGCCACAGGTCGCTTCCACATTAATTGTGTGTCCGGCTGGCTTGCGGTATTACCCGACGGTCGGTTTTTCCACAGCACAAAACAGCATTGTCTACAGTTTAAAGTGGCGGTAGTTCCGTTGCCGTCACCGTGATCGTCTAGAAAAACCCGGCCAACGCACCGGGTTTCCACCTGATCAGGAGTGCACGATGGACCTCAACCGTCGTCAGTTCTTCAAGGTCGCTGGTCTCGGCCTTGCGGGCTCAAGCCTCGGCGCGCTGGGCATGGCCCCGACGCCCGCTTTCGCCGAACAAGTGCGTCATTTCAAGCTCGCCCATACCCATGAAACCCGCAACACCTGCCCGTACTGCTCGGTCGGGTGCGGCTTGATCATGTACAGCCAGGGCGACAACGCGAAGAATGTCGCCCAGAGCATCATCCACATCGAAGGCGATGCCGACCACCCGGTCAATCGCGGCACCCTCTGCCCCAAAGGCGCAGGCCTGCTCGATTTCATTCACAGCCCCAGCCGTCTCCAGTACCCGCAGGTGCGCAAGCCCGGCACCACGGAGTGGACGCGAATCTCCTGGGATGAAGCGCTGGATCGCATCGCTGACCTGATGAAGGCCGACCGCGACGCCAATTTCATCGAGAAGAACGCCCAGGGGCAAACGGTGAACCGCTGGCTGACTACCGGTTTCCTTGCGGCGTCGGCATCGTCCAACGAAGCGGGGTACATCACCCACAAGGTGATTCGCAGTCTCGGCATGCTGGGGTTTGATAACCAGGCACGTGTCTGACATGGCCCGACGGTGGCAAGTCTTGCCCCGACGTATGGCCGTGGTGCCATGACCAACCACTGGACCGATATCGCCAACGCGAATCTGGTTCTGGTGATGGGTGGTAATGCCGCCGAAGCGCACCCTTGCGGTTTCAAATGGGTGACTGAAGCCAAAGCCCACAACAAGGCGCGGCTGATTGTGGTCGACCCGCGTTTCACCCGTACGGCCTCGGTGGCCGATTATTACGCACCGATCCGCACCGGCACCGACATTGCCTTCATGGGCGGGCTGATCAATTACCTGCTGACCGAAGACAAGATCCAGCACGAATATGTACGCGCCTATACGGACGTGTCGTTCATCGTCAAGGCCAACTACGGTTTCGAGGACGGCTTGTTCAGCGGTTACGACGCGAGCAAGCGCACTTACACCGACAAGTCCGGCTGGGGCTATGAAATCGGCGAGGACGGTTTCGCCAAAGTCGACCCGACCTTGCAAGACCCACGCTGCGTCTATCAATTAATGAAGCAGCATTACAGCCGCTACACCCTGGAGCTGGCCAGTCAGGTTTGCGGCATGCCCGTGGACGCGATGCAGAAAATCTGGGAAGAGATCGCCACCTGCTCGCAACCGGGCAAAACCATGACGATTCTCTACGCGCTGGGCTGGACCCAGCACTCGACCGGGTCGCAGATGATCCGCAGCGCGGCCATGGTGCAACTGCTGCTGGGCAACGTCGGCATGCCGGGCGGGGGCGTCAACGCCCTGCGCGGGCACTCCAACATCCAAGGCCTGACCGACCTGGGCTTGCTGTCCAACCTGTTGCCCGGTTACCTGACCCTGCCGGCCGAGACCGAACAGGATTACAACGCCTACATCGCCAAGCGCGCACTCAAGCCGCTGCGTCCGGGGCAAATGTCTTACTGGCAGAACTACGGCAAGTTCCACGTCAGCCTGATGAAAGCCTGGTACGGCGCCAATGCCACCGCTGAGAATAACTGGGGCTACGACTGGCTGCCCAAGCTGGACATTCCCGGCTACGACATCCTGAAAATGTTCGACATGATGGGCAAGGGCGAGGTCAATGGCTACATGTGCCAGGGCTTCAACCCGATCGCCGCTTTGCCGGACAAGAACCGTGTAATGAAGGCGCTGGCCAAACTCAAATGGCTGGTGGTGATGGACCCACTGGCTACCGAAACCTCGGAGTTCTGGCGCAACGCCGGGCCTTACAACGATGTGCAAACGGCCGAGATCCAGACCGAAGTCATCCGTCTGCCCACCACCTGTTTCGCCGAAGAAAACGGTTCGCTGGTCAACAGCGGTCGCTGGCTGCAATGGCACTGGAAGGGGGCCGATGGCCCGGGGCAGGCGCGCACGGACGTGAAGATCATGGCCGAGCTGTTCTTGCGCCTGCGCAAGCGTTACCAGGCCAATGGCGGTGCCTGGGCCGAGCCGATCCTCAAGCTCGACTGGCCCTACAAGATACCCGATGACCCGACACCGGAAGAGCTGGCCCGGGAATTCAACGGTTACGCCGTCGCCGATGTCACTGACGCCTCGGGCGCGGTGATCAAGACCGGTCAGCAACTGTCCGGCTTCGGCCAACTCAAGGACGATGGCAGCACGGCGTCCGGGTGCTGGATCTTCTGCGGCAGCTGGACCGAGCAGGGCAACCTGATGGCCCGGCGTGACAACAGCGACCCGTTCGGCATGAAGCAGAACCTGGGCTGGGCCTGGGCCTGGCCGATGAACCGACGGATCCTTTACAACCGCGCCTCTTGCGACCCTCAAGGCAAACCGTGGGACCCGAACAAGCGGCTGGTGTGGTGGAACGGCAAGGTCTGGACCGGCACCGACGTGCCCGACTACAAGGCCGATGCACCGCCGGAAGCCGGAATGAACCCGTTCATCATGAACCCCGAAGGCGTGGCGCGTTTCTTCGCCCTCGACAAGATGAACGAAGGGCCGTTCCCGGAACACTATGAGCCGTTCGAGACGCCCATTGGCATCAACCCGATGCACCCCAACAACAAGCAGGCGACCAGCAACCCGGCCGGACGGATCTTCGATTCAGTCTGGGACACCCTCGGGCAGGCCAAGGACTTCCCTTATGCGGCGACCAGCTACCGGCTGACCGAACACTTCCACTTCTGGACCAAGCATTGCCCGATCAACGCCGTGACCCAGCCTGAGCAGTTTGTCGAAATCGGCGAGGTGCTGGCCAAGGAGAAAGGCATTGCTGCCGGTGACCGGGTGCGGGTCAGCTCCAAGCGCGGGCATATCGAAGCGGTGGCGGTGGTGACCAAGCGGATTCGTCCGCTGCAGGTCAACAATCAGGTGGTGCACCAGATCGGTATCCCGTTGCACTGGGGCTTCACCGGCGCCACCCGTCACGGTTACCTGACCAACACCCTGGTGCCGTTCCTCGGCGATGGCAACACACAGACCCCGGAATCCAAGTCATTCCTGGTCAACGTGGAGAAAGTCTAAATGGCCAGCCAAGACATCATCGCCCGTTCGGCCACCACCACCGTGCCGCCTTCGGTGCGCACGCAAGAGGAAGTGGCCAAGCTGATCGACACCACCAAGTGCATCGGCTGCAAGGCCTGCCAGGTCGCCTGCTCGGAATGGAACGAGCTACGCGACGATGTCGGTCACAACCTAGGCACTTACGACAACCCTCAAGACCTCAGCGCAGACACCTGGACCTTGATGCGCTTCACCGAGCATGAAACCGACGCCGGTAACCTCGAATGGCTGATTCGCAAGGACGGCTGCATGCACTGCGCCGAGCCAGGCTGCCTGGCGGCGTGCCCGAGCCCGGGGGCGATCATCAAACACGCCAACGGCATCGTCGACTTCGATCAGGACCATTGCATCGGCTGCGGGTATTGCATCACCGGTTGCCCATTCAACATTCCGCGCATCTCGCAAAAGGATCACAAGGCTTATAAATGCACGCTGTGCTCGGACCGGGTGGCGGTGGGGCTGGAGCCGGCCTGCGTGAAAACCTGCCCGACCGGCGCCATCGTTTTCGGCACTAAGGAAGACATGAAAGAACACGCCGCCGAACGTATCGTCGACCTCAAGAGTCGCGGTTTCGAAAACGCCGGTTTGTATGACCCCGCAGGCGTCGGCGGCACCCACGTCATGTATGTGCTGCACCATGCCGACACGCCGAGGTTGTATGCCGGGTTGCCGGATCACCCGGCGATCAGTCCGCTGGTCGACCTGTGGAAAGGCCTGAGCAAACCCTTGGCGTTGCTGGCCATGGGCGCGGCAGTGCTGGCCGGTTTCTTCCATTACGTGCGCGTTGGGCCGCAATTGGTCGAGGAGGACGAACATCCAGTCATCGTCGACCCAGCGGTGCATGAATTCGATCCATCGGTGCACACCTTTGATCCGACGAAACCCGGCGGGGAGGACAGGCCATGAACGACAAACCGATCCTGCGCTACACCTCCAACCAGCGCACCAATCACTGGCTGGTGGCGATGCTGTTTCTCATGGCCGCGCTGTCGGGGCTGGCCTTGTTCCATCCGGGATTGTTCTGGCTCAGCAACCTGTTTGGCGGCGGTTCGTGGACGCGCATTCTGCATCCGTACATGGGCGTGGCGATGTTTGTGCTGTTCCTCGGCCTGGTGTTCAGTTTCTGGCGGGCGAATTACTTCAGCGCCAACGACCGGTTGTGGCTCAGGCGCGTCGGGACTGTCATGCGCAACGATGAGGAGGGCGTGCCGCCGATCGGCAAATACAACCCGGCGCAGAAACTACTGTTCTGGGTGTTGCTGATCTGCATGCTGGTGCTGTTGTTCAGCGGGCTGGTGATCTGGCGTGCCTGGTTCAGCGCGTACTTCGGCATCACCGGTATTCGCTGGGCGATGCTGCTGCATGCGCTGGCGGGGTTCATCCTGGTGCTGAGCATCATCGTTCACGTCTATGCCGGTATCTGGATTCGCGGCTCGGTCCACGCCATGGTGCGTGGCAGGGTCAGCCGCGCCTGGGCGAAAAAACACCATGAACTCTGGTACCGGGAAGTGACCGGTGACGAAACGCCTGAGCGACCGATCACCAAAAAAGGATGACCCCTTGGCCACGATCCTCGAGCCTGGGCAGATAGAAGCGGCGGCGAGCTCACCGCCGTTTCTGTACCTGCCACCGAACAACCTGTTCACCTTGCGCGCGCTGCGTCTGGAACACCTGGCCGACGGGCATCCCATGGCGGACTACCTGCGTTTGATCGCGGGGCTGTGCCACGTTCAGCAGAACCTGATGGACGATCCGCCCGTGGCCGCCATGCCCGATCCCGAACGTCTTCGGGTGTGCGTAGAACATGGCTTGCCACCGTTCGCCGCCGACAGTCTGGTGCGCGAAAATGTTTGGCTACCGTATCTCGAAGCCTTGCTGCAACGCTATCAGCCACCGCCACAAACGGCGATAGAAAACGCCGTGGCGACTTTGCGCAGCGCCAACCCGGGGCTGCTCAAAGCGTGGGCAATTGCCTTGGTCAGCGGCCAGTATTCAATGCTGCCGGCAGAACTGGTGCCGTTCCTCGGTGCAGCGCTGCAAGCGGCCTGGAGTCATTGGCTGTTGAGCACGCCTGATCTTGAACTCAAGCGCGGTGACAGTCTTAGTCAATGCCCGGCCTGCGGTTCGCCGGCGATGGCCGGAGTGATTCGTCATCGCGGCAAATACAACGGTTTACGTTATCTGGTGTGCTCGTTGTGTGCCTGCGAATGGCATGCGGTGCGGGTCAAGTGCGTGTATTGCGAACAGAGCAAGGGGCTTCAATACATCAGCTTCGAGGATGACCGTCATGCTGCCAATCAGGCGCCGTTGCGGGCGGAAGTCTGCCCCGGCTGCAACAGTTATCTGAAACTGATCTACCTGGAAAACGATGCCGAAGCCGAAGCGCTCTCGGCGGACTTGGCCAGCCTGATGCTGGATATGCGCCTGGAGGAGGAGGGTTACCAGCGCCTATCGCCCAATTTGATGTTGGCACCAGGGGCATAGGTTTCTACGCGGGGCTTGGGGCTTTGTGTTGGGAGTACATATCCATTTCTGCGGTAAGGGCCGCTTAGGGTTCCGCCCTGACGGCGGGTCCCACGCATTTCCCTGTAGGAGCTGTCGAGCGAAGCGAGGCTGCGATCTTTTGATGTTGCCGTTGCTGTCGGAGTTGGCTTGCCTGCGAAGGGTGGTCTGATCGCCGACCTGTTTCTTGCAGATGTACACCGATCAAATTGTGGGAGCTGGCTTGCCTGCGATGGCGGCCTGATAGCCGACTGGGATTTTGATGGTGTACATATCCGTTTCTGCGGTAACGCCAACTGGCGGTTTCGCTTTTACAGCGAGTCCCTTTTCCAAACGCCGAAAAGGAACCAAAAGGCTTTGCCCCTCCATTCGGTGCCTCGCCTAGGCTCGGCATGCCATAACGAAGGCATTGCTCCGGGGGCCCGCCGCCATCGGCCATCCATGGCCGGGGGCGGCTACCGCGGCATCCTTGCCGCGGTGCCCCCTACGCAAAGCCTGCGTTCGGCCTCTGGGAAAGGGGCAACAGATCAAAATCAAAAGCCAAAGCAACAGCAAGATCAACAGCATCGCGAGCAGGCTCGCTCCCACAGGAGGAGCGGGTATATACAAAATCTGTGTACGACACAAATCCTGTGGGAGCGGGCTTGCCCGCGATAGCGGTGGGTCAGTCAATGTGATGTTGAATGTGCCGCCGCCATCGCAGGCAAGCCAGCTCCCACAAAAAATCAGAGTACATCCACTCTGCCTTTCACCACTCAACAGGCCGAGCGTTAGCTCGCCTGCAGCTCTTGATCTTGAGGCACCGCCAGCGGCCGTTACCGCAGCAACGGATATGCACACCATCAAAATCGGAAAGATACCCACGCACCGGAGGCGACTGAGCTTGCCCCCTTGGGCAGTGAGCTCAGCGACTACACTCAGACGCGACGGTCATTCGCTTCCGGGAGCCTCTGATGTCCGCAACCTCCGCCAGCCAAGCCTTGCGGCTGCCCTCTATCGACAGCTTGCTGCGCCATCCCGCCTGTCAGGCGTTGGCCGAGCGTTATGGGCGTGACGCGCTGCTGGCTGGCCTGCGGCAACTGCTCGATGATCTGCGCGAACCGGTGCTCAAGGGTGAACTCAATGCCGTTGAAATAGCCCCCGACGTATTGGCGGGTAGGGCAGGCGAGCGTCTGGCGATCCAGCATCGCAGCCAGGTCCGCCGGGTGTTAAACCTTACCGGCACGGTGCTGCACACCAACCTCGGGCGCGCGTTGTTGCCGGAGTCGGCTATCGAAGCCGTTCAGCTCGCCGCCCGCTATCCGCTCAATCTGGAATTTGATCTGCGCAGCGGCAAGCGCGGCGACCGCGATGATTTGATCGAAGGGTTGATCCGTGAGCTGACCGGTGCCGAAGCGGTAACCGTGGTCAACAATAACGCCGCCGCCGTGTTGCTGACGCTCAACAGCCTGGGCGCGCGCAAGGAAGGCATCATTTCCCGTGGTGAACTGATCGAAATCGGCGGCGCCTTCCGCATACCCGACATCATGGCCCGCGCCGGGGTCAAGCTTCACGAAGTGGGCACCACCAACCGCACCCATGCGCGGGATTACGAGGCCGCCATCGGTCCGCGAAGTGGTTTGGTGATGCGTGTACACGCGAGCAATTACACCATTGAAGGCTTCACCGCCCGAGTGCCTACGGCTGAGTTGGCGGAGCTGGCTCACCGTCACGGGCTGCCGCTGCTGGAAGACCTGGGCAGCGGCAGTCTGTTGGACCTGACTCGCTGGGGATTGCCCGCCGAACCGACGGTGCGTCAGGCACTGCTCGATGGTGCGGACATCGTCACCTTCAGTGGCGACAAATTACTCGGTGGTCCCCAGGCTGGTTTGATTGTCGGTCGCAAAGACCTGATCGCGAAGATCAAGAAGAATCCGCTCAAGCGTGCCTTGCGGGTCGACAAATTGACCCTGGCCGCCCTCGAAGCCGTGTTGGCGCTGTACCGCGATCCTGATCGGCTGGCCGAACGCTTGCCGAGTTTGCGCCTGCTGACCCGGCCTCAGGCCGACATCTTTGCCCAGGCCGAACGCCTGCAACCGTCACTGGCGCAGGTGTTGGGTGACGGCTGGAGCGTCAGCGCAGTGCCGGCGCTGGGCATGATCGGCAGCGGCAGCCAACCGGTGGCTCGCTTACCTGGCGCTGCGTTATGCCTGCGGCCCAACGTTTCCAAACGTCTGCGCGGGCGGCGATTGCTGGGGCTGGAGGCAGCGTTTCGTCGGCTGCCGATTCCCGTGCTCGGGCGCATTGACGGCGATGCGCTTTGGCTGGACCTGCGCCAACTGGACGACGAAGCCGCGTGGATGGCGCAACTCGATCAGTTGGCGCAATTCGATCAACTGCAGGAGGAGGGCCGGGACGGGTGATTGTCGGCACGGCGGGGCATATCGATCACGGTAAAACCTCCTTGCTCCAGGCATTGACCGGCCAGGCCGGCGACCGTCGCCGGGAAGAACGCGAACGCGGCATGACCATCGACCTCGGCTATATCTACGCGGCGCTGGAGCCGGACGCCGCCCTCACTGGTTTTATCGACGTACCCGGCCACGAGCGTTTCACCCACAACATGCTGGCCGGGGCTCAGGGCATTGATCTGGTGTTGTTGGTGGTGGCGGCCGATGACGGTGTCATGCCGCAGACCCGCGAACATCTGGCGATTGTCGAGTTGCTGGGCATCCCTCGGGCACTGATTGCTATCACCAAATGCGACCGCGTCGATCCTGCTCGGGTGCTAGAAGTCCGGGGACAGATCGAAGCATTGCTCATACCTGGCCCCTATGCCGGCGCGCCGCAAATCGCGCTGTCGAGTGTGACCGGCGACGGTATCGAGACACTGCGTAAGGCCTTGCTGGATGCGCAACATGAAGTCCTGCAACGCAGCGTCAGCGGCGGTTTTCGCCTGGCGATTGATCGGGCTTTCAGCGTGGCCGGTGCAGGGATTGTGGTGACCGGCACCGCGTTGTCCGGCCAGGTGGCCGTGGGCGATACGCTGATGTTGAGTCCGCAAGGCAAACCGGTACGGGTGCGAGGCCTGCATGCGCAGAATCAGGCGGCTGACAGCGCAACGGCCGGGCAGCGAGTCGCGCTGAACCTGAGTGCCGACCGTTTGGCCCTGGAGCAGATTCACCGGGGCCACTGGCTGTTGGCCGAATGGCTGCATGCGCCGACCCAGCGTCTGGATATCGAGATGACCTTGTTGGTCAGCGAGGCGCGAAGCTTCGAGCACTTTCAGCCAGTGCACGTGCATCTCGGCACTCAGGACGTGACCGGGCGAGTGGCGTTGCTGGAGGGCAGTAGCCTGGCACCGGGTGAGCAGATGTTCGCGCAACTGCTGGTGAACGCGCCGGTGCTGGCGGTGAAGGGCGATCGCTTGATCCTGCGTGACCAAAGTGCTCAACGCACCCTGGGCGGTGGCCGGGTGCTCGACCCGTTCGCCCCGGCCCGACACCGCCGCAGCCCCGAACGATTGGCCCAGCTACAAACGCTGGCCACCACGAACAGCCTGGAAGACGCACTGCCTGCGCTGCTGGCCAACAGCGACACCGGGCTCGATCCGCAGCGTCTGGAGCGTCAGTTCAATCGTCCGCGCGATAGCTGGACGTTGCCCGATGACGTGCGTTTGATCGAGACGCGGCAGGGACCGTTACTGTTCAGCGCTGCCCGCTGGGAAGCCCTGAAAGCACCGCTGCTGGAACACCTCGCACGCTTTCATCAACTCGAACCGGATCAAATGGGACCGGACAGGGATCGCCTGCGTCGCTTCGCCGGCACCGCGCTGGACCGACCAACCTTTATCAGTCTGCTCGACGAATTGCTGGCCAGTGGGGCCATTGTCGCCAGCGGCCCTTGGCTGCACTTGCCCGATCACCAAGTGCGTTTGAGCGAGGATGACGAAACCCTGTGGCAACATTTGCAGCCGCTGTTCGAACAGGCGGGTTTCGATCCGCCGTGGGTGCGTGATCTGGCTAAAGCGACGGGGCATGAAGAGGCCGCGGTGCGCCTGCTGCTGCGCAAGATGGCGCGGCTAGGATTGGTGCATCAAGTGGTTCGTGACTTGTTTTTTACCGAGACACTGGTGCGCCGATTGGCGGCTATGCTGGTGCAACTGGCAAGCGATGACCCGGTGATTCAGGTCGCCGCATTTCGCGATGCCGTGGGCCTGGGGCGCAAACGCAGCATTCAGATTCTTGAGTACTTCGACCGGATCGGCCTGACCCGACGTTTTGGCGATCGGCGCCATATCCGGCTCGACAATGCACTGGCCCAACAAACAGAAGACTGAGTTCAAGGAAGGCAATCGCGCCCGGTGGCGCGGCCGGGCTTCAAACCCGGTTGGGGACGGCATCCGTTCCCGGGCAGGTTCGACTCCGGCTGCCTTCCGCCATTTAGACATAGGTACAGGCAATGCAATCCCTGTGGGAGCGGGCTTGCTCGCGAAGACGGCGGCACAGTCAACATTGATGTCGCCTGACACACCGCTTTCGCGAGCAAGCCCGCTCCCACAGGTTCCGCTGACTGTCATCAGGGAAAACACACCAACAAACACAACTATGACCTACGCTTATTCCCAGACGCATGTTCAACGAACAGGGGCTCTTCCCTGATCGAAAACAACAAGAACAGCTATCCGGAGACGACTCATGTTTGCATTGGCCCGTCGATTCAGCAGCAACCTCGCCGTTTTAGTTACCGCCGCCGCGCTCGCATCACCGGTTTTTGCGCTGGACACCGTCAAGTTCATGGCCCCGGGCTCGGTCGGTGGTGGTTATGACCAGACCGCACGCGTCTTGGGCAAAGCCATGGTCGAGGCCAAAACGGCAAAGTCCGTCACCTTTGAGAACAAGGGCGGCGCGGGCGGCACCCTGGGGTTGGCGCAATTTGCCAACGGCACCAAGGGCGACCCGAATGCTTTGATCGTGGTCGGCGCGATCATGGTCGCGGCCATCGAGCAGAACAAACCGCAAATCACCTTGAAGGACGTGACGCCGATCGCCCGGCTGTTCACCGAATACAACGTGATTGCCGTGCGTGACGACTCCCCGTACAAAACCCTGGACGACTTGATCAAAGACTTCAAAGCCAACCCGTCCAGCATCAAGTTTGGTGGCGGCTCCAAGGGGTCGATCGATCACATTGGCATCGCCGAACTGGCGAGCAAAATGGACGTCCCCGTCAATAAGGTGAATTACGTCGCCTTCGCGGGTGGCGGCGAAGTCGTTGCCGCAACGCTGGGTGGCCACATCACGGTAATCACCGGCGGCTACGCCGAGCTGGCCAAATACGTGCAATCCAAGCAGTTCCGCTTACTCGCCATCGGCGCGCCCAGCCGCGTTGAAGGCATCGATGCACCGACTCTCAAAGAAAGTGGCTATGACGTGACAATCGGCAACTGGCGTGGCGTTTACGGCGCGGCGGGCCTGACGCCTGAACAGCGCAAAGAACTGACCGAAGCCGTCCTGACCGCGACCAAAAGCACTGTCTGGCAAGAAAACGTAAAAACCAATGCATGGTCACCAAGCATTCTGACCGGGGATGACTTCGGCAAATTCGTCGAAGAAGAACATGGGCGCCTGCGCGCGATGCTGGTCAAGGTCGGGCTGCTTTGAGATGGCCGGGCGCTGGAGAGTCATGCCGGCCCAACTGGCGATTGGTTTAGGTATCGTCGCCATCAGCGCGGTATTGGCGTTCGGCGCCTCGCGATTTCCTGCCGAGATGGGCTTCGTCATCATGGCGGCCTACGTCTATCCCTACGCCGTCGCGGCGTTTCTGGGCGTCGTCGGTCTGTTGATGTGCTATCAGGCGCTCACCGGTGGTTTTCGCAACCTTTCCGACGATCACGAGACTACCCAGGCTCAGCCCGGCGGCAAGCTCGGCGCAACCTGGGTCACGGCGGGGCTGGTGGGCGTCGCCTTGCTCATTTCCTACATCGGTTTCGTATTGGCCGCCTCATTGCTGTTTGCCTGTTCGGCAAGGGGTTTTGGCAGTCGCAGCCCGGTGCGGGACCTAGCCATAGGCATCGCGTTGACGCTGCCGATTTACTGGCTTTTCACCGCCGGGCTAGGGGTTTCCCTTCCGCCCCTGGTCAACGCCTGGATCTGATCCGGGCCGAAGGAGGTCGACAAGGTGGACATTCTCTCGAGTCTGGCAACCGGCTTCGGTGCCGCGTTGGCGCCGATCAATCTGATGTGGGGTTTTATTGGCTGTCTGCTGGGCACCGCGATCGGTGTTTTGCCGGGAATCGGCCCGGCGCTGACCGTCGCCTTGCTGCTGCCGATTACCGCCAAGGTCGATCCTACCGGCGCGCTGATCATGTTTGCCGGTATCTATTACGGCGCTCAGTTTGGCGGCTCCACCACCTCGATTCTGCTCAACACGCCCGGGGAGTCGTCCTCCATGGTCACGGCCCTGGAAGGCAACCTCATGGCCCGCAACGGACGGGCAGGCCCGGCGTTGGCGACAGCGGCGATAGGTTCATTTGTGGCCGGCACCATCGCGACAATTTTGCTGACCTTGTTCGCCCCCCTTGTTGCGACGTTGGCGCTGAAGTTCGGGCCGGCGGAGTATTTCGCGATTCTGGTACTGGCCTTCACCACGGTGTCGGCGGTGCTCGGTGCGTCGATGCTGCGCGGCTTCGCCTCGTTGGGCATCGGGCTGACCATCGGCTTGATCGGCTTGGACTCGACCTCGGGCATTGCCCGCTACACCATGGAGGTGCCCGAACTGGTCGATGGCATCGAAGTGGTACTCGTCGCGGTGGGATTGTTTGCCGTCGGTGAAGCCTTGTACAGCGTGCTTTACCAAAAGGAAGAAACGTCCGCCCGACACCGTTTGACCTCGTTATGGATGACCCGGGCCGACTGGAAACGCTCGGTTCCCGCCTGGTTACGGGGAACTCTGATCGGTTTTCCCTTTGGCTCGATTCCGGCCGGTGGCGCGGAAATTCCGACGTTCCTGTCTTATTCGACTGAACGAAAACTCAGCAAGTACCCGAAAGAGTTCGCGGCCAGCAAAGGCGAGGGCGCCATCGAGGGTGTCGCCGGGCCGGAGGCGGCCAACAACGCCAGCGCCACCGGTTCGCTGGTGCCGTTGCTGACCCTGGGCATACCGACCTCCGCCACGGCGGCGATCCTGTTGGCCGCGTTCCAGAACTACAACCTGCAACCGGGGCCGCTGTTGTTCCAGACTTCGGGCGAACTGGTCTGGACGCTGGTGGCTTCGCTGTACATCGGCAACGCCATCCTGCTGGTGTTGAACCTGCCGTTGGTGGGGCTGTGGGTCAAACTCTTGCAGATTCCACGACCGTACCTGAACGCCGGCATTCTGGTGTTCGCCACCATCGGCGTGTACGGCATGCGCCACTCAACCTTCGACCTGTTTCTGATGCTGGCCATCGGCTGGGCCGGGGTGTTGATGCGGCGTTTCGATTTCCCCGTCGCCCCGGTGATCGTCGGCATGCTGCTGGGCCCGATGGCGGAAAAACAACTGCGCAACGCCTTATCCATCAGCCAGGGCGACTGGATGATATTTGTGACGCAACCGATTGCGGCGTCGGTCCTGGTGCTGACGCTGTTGGTGCTGCTGGTTCCGTATTTGCTGCATAAGCGCGGCATCAAATTGCATGAGGATGATTGAGCGCTTCGCGAGCTGGTTTGATGATGCTTTGCCCTGGGAGCATGGCTCAAGAATCCCCATGTAGATCGTTCCCATGCTCCGCGTGGGAATGCCTCAACGGACGCTCCGCGTTCGACTCTGGAAGGGACGCAGAGCGTCCCGGGCTGCATTCCCACGCAGAGCGTGGGAACGATCATTGAGTAACCCACAAAATTTTCGGAAGTTTCTGACAGAGTCTCTCGTTGCGGCGCTCCAAGACGGCCCTTTATAGTTCCGGCTCGCGACAGATTCCGCGACGATCTTGGCCGGTCGATTACCAGGAAAACTCATTAATCAGGAGCTACCTCAATGTTCGATCAAGTCATGCCACGCTACCTCCCCATCGACACCTACGACGCCGATAACCCGGTGCTCTTCATCAACACCCACAAAGAGCTCAGTGACATGGCCGCCTGCGCCATGCACCGCTTCACCGTGGTTCGCGATTTGACCGACACCTTGTCCAGCCTCAACCTCACAGGTATTTCCGACTGCGACCTGACCCGCATCACCCGTGCGGTGCATCTGCTGATGCGCGAAGGTTGCGCAATACTGGATGTAATTCAGGCTCGGGCGTTGCAGCGGGAGGAGGGGTTCAAGACTGCTGTTTAGCGGTGTAGCGACGGACGCCTTCGCGAGCAAGCCCGCTCCCACACTGAACCGTATCCACCCTGAGAACGCGGCCAAATGTGGGAGCCTGCTCGCGATGGGGCCTCAAGACCGCAGCCTTCGGCAGCTCCTACGCCGACCGGGTACACCCGAGGAGTCAAAGTCGTACGCATATCCGTAGGAGCTGCCGAAGGCTGCGATCTTTTAAAGCAGCCAACGCCTATTGACTGCCTTGCCAAGCAGAATTCAGAAACGGAACGCTTGTCGTCCTACCAGTAGCCATTTGCCTTTCTGTTTTTGCCAGATCTGGAAGTTCTCGATTTCCGTGGGAACGATCTCGGTGCCCTTGATGGCCTGCGCCGAAAAATGATGGCGGACCAACGCCACATCACCCGAGACGGTGATTGTCTGGTTCTGCATCTCTAGCGTTTTAAATGCGCTTTTGCCGGTTTTGATGTCGGCAATGAATTCTTTCTTACCCTGGATTTTTCCGCTGGAATGCCCATAGGTGAGGTTCTCGGCGGTCAGCGCTTGCAGCTGGAGAACGTTCTTGTTCAGCATGGCTTGAGTTAGATGGTCTACCGCTGCGGCAACATCCTTCTCGCCCGGTGAAGGGGCGGCCGCCACGTAGCCGCTGAACAGGCATAAAAAACCGATAAGCAGTTTCACTTTTTTCATGGGTGATACCTTGTTGTTATGGGTGCAAGGACGACAGATGAGTTGTGCATCTCATCTGTCGTCGTACAACTTAGCAGGTTTTTACTGAAGATGCGGAGATGGCATTCAGCAAATGCCAGGGCAGCCGCCCCTCATGGCGTAAACGCGCGCCGATGCGCTGAATTTCAGCCTCACCCTGAACCAGCGCCGCTCTGCTGGTGTGTACCGAATAACTGCCCAGCACCAAATCGTGCGGGTGCTTCACCGCCGAGCCCAGCACGAAAGAGGTGTCGCCGCGCGCCACGAAGTCGATGGCTTGGTCTGACTCCTCGAACACCGCCAGTTCGCCAGCATCGACCGGACCACCCACATCCAGCCGACCGGCATTAACCGCCAGCCACGCCACGTTGTGGCCAGGGGGAGGGGTGTAGCGCCATTGTTCTCCATCTTTCAAGCGCACCACGAGGTAGTTCATGTCGGCAGGTGCCGCAATAGCACTTTTCGCGTCGCCGTAACGTCCGAGCAGCACACGCACCGGGCCTTCTTGCGGGATCTGTGAGGGCGCCAGGTAGAGACTTTCCGCCGGAGAGTTTTCGTGCGAAGCGGGCAGGGCGACCCAGAGCTGGAAGCCCAATATTGAGCCGTCACTGACCGGTGTAGCGTCATGCCACACGCCATTACCGGCACTCATCCACTCCACACCTCCAGTGGGCAGCATGCCGGTTTTGCCCGTGGTGTCTTCGTATGCCACGCCGCCTTCAATCATGTAGGTCAGCGTTGCGATCCCTGAGTGCGGGTGCATGCCGAAACCTTTCTGCCCACCTATAGGCTTGAAGCCGAAGAGATCAAGAAACACAAAAGGCTTCAACAACTGGCCCAAGTCGCCAGGGCTCATCAGCCGCGTGATCGGCCCGTGAGTGCTGCCGGATGTGAGGTGGACGATGGTGCGAGTCTGCGTTGCGACGATGCTGTTCATAGATTTTCCTCAAGTCTTGAGTCGGCCGCTGTTCCCATGGTTCAGCTCGCTGCACCGAGCCAGGCTGCGGGCTTCTGACGCCAAGTCACGAAGGCAGACATCGCCAGCAGCACCAGGGCAGGGGCGGGATTGCCGCCAATCACGAAGAGATGCGTGACCAAGGCACCAGCCATGGTCGCCGTCAGCAGCAACCCCGCGTAAAAGCCCGTGACAGGGACCAGCAGCAATACAGCGCCAACCACCTCAATGGTGCCGGTCAGGTAGCGGAACCATTGACCAACACCGACCGCGTCGAACACCTGGATCATTTGCGGCACGCCGGCCAGTTTGGCGATGCCGGCCGCGGCGAACGTCAAGGCCAGAAAAATGCGAACGCCCCAAAGGATGCGTTTCTGAATAGGGGAGAGGGATGAAGTATTAGTCATGGAAAACGATGTCCTTGCCTGTGGTTTGCGCAGTTAAAGGGCTAACTGCAACGATGCAAGGAGGATAAGCGTGTCCGGATTGATTGATTAGATGGCACAATTGGATTGGGCTCGTCCATTTTTTGCTGGAATTATCGCTTTATGCTCGACTTGAATGACATTGCCTTGTTTGTCCAAGTGGTCCGCAGCGGCAGCTTTGCCGAAGCGGCGCGGCGGCTGGGCATGCCGCCCAACACCGTAAGCCGGCGTGTCCAGCAGCTCGAGACGCAACTCGATACCCGGCTGCTGCAACGCTCCACGCGCAAGCTGACACTCACCTATGCCGGGCAGGCTTTTCACGAGCGTTGTGTGGGTGCGGTGGACGGGCTGATCGAGGCCGGGCATGAGTTAATGACGGGCAGCCAGGAACCCAGCGGCTTGGTGCGTGTTGCGGCGACGGCGGACTTCTTCGACTTCTTCCCGATGGAATGGGTGGCCGATTTTCTCGCTGCTTATCCTCGGGTGCGGCTTGATTTCGTGCTCAGTGATGCCCGTGCCGATTTGATCGCCGAGCGGATCGATGTCGCGTTTCGCGGTGGCCCTCTGCAAGACTCAGGCTACGTCGGGCGTCAGCTCTTCGGCGCAGGCAGCGAGGGGCTGGTGGCGAGTCCTGCCTACATTGCTGCGCGCGGTATGCCCGGTACGCTGCAGGATCTGGTGAATCACGATTGCGTGAGCTTCGGCCACCCCAGTGGTTTAACCACTTGGCGTCTTGGCCGGCCAGATGGCGTGGAGGAAGAGGTGCAAATCGCCAGCCGTTTTAACGGCAACACGGCTCAGGCGCTTCGCAAGGCTACAGTGGCCGGTCTGGGCATCGCGCTGTTACCGCCGACGATTGCCAGGCTCGATCTTCTGGCGGGGCGACTGGTACGGGTGCTGCCACAGTACCAGCGCGCCGGCTTTGGCCTGCACGTGCTTTACCCCAGCCGACAGCATCTGCCGTTGGCGGTATCGGCGTTCATTGAGCTGGTGATGGAGAAGCTGAGGGCGGAGGCATTCCCGGCGCAAGGCGACATTCGTCAGGTCTGACCTTTCCATGCATCAGCAGTGCCGTGCGAAAGCCCTCTATAATGCGCAAGCCTTTGACACAAGTGTATTCAACCACCCGGTACTCCCTTGAAACGCGATCTACGACTTGCCACTTTCCTGATCTTGCTGGTGTGTGTATCGGTGGCGCTGCTGACGGCCTGGCAGATATGGACAGCCCGACAGAACACCTTGAGTGATATCAGAACCGACACATTGAATCTGACCCATGCACTCAACACGTACACCGAGGGCACCTTCAAGCAAAGTGAAGTGCTACTGCTGGGCCTGACAGAAAGGATCGAGAAAGACGGCAGCGGCCCGCAGCAGCTCGAACGGCTGAACATGTTGATTGAGCAAGAGATGGATACACTCCCGCAATTGAATAGCGTGGTGCTGTATGACGCCCAGGGGGACTGGATATTCTCGACCAGCAGGCCGTTTTTACCCAATAGTAACAACGCCGATCGTGCGTTCTTCCAGCATCACCGCGACGTTCCGGATCGCGGCATATTTATCGGCCCGGCGATTCTCAGCCGAGCCACATGTGCTTGGGTGATTTCGGTCAGTCGACGCATCGATCATCCCGATGGAAGTTTTGCCGGGGTGATCGCCGCGACTATCAGCCTCGAGCATTTCCTCAAACTTTATCGAAGCATTCACGTGGGGCAATTCGGCGCGATCAGTCTGACCTCATCCGAAGGGCGCCTGCTGGTGAGGTATCCATTTCAGGTGGAAGACATCGGTCGCGACCTGTCTCACGCGCCAATATTTTCCGAATACCTGCGCAACACTTCATCAGGCACCGTGGACTTTGCTTCGAAAGTCGATGGTACCCATCGCCTCTATGCGTTCAAGAGAAGCGACCAATATCCCTTCGTGACGACGGTAGCGGTGGGGCAGGACGAGGCGATGCAAGCGTGGTTGAGTCAGACAAAACAATCTGTCGCTGTAGTGTTGGTGCTGCTGGGACTCTTGGTCGCGTTGGGGCGCAGGTTGATTTCCCACATCAGCCGGCGGATTCGGGCGGAGAACAAATTGCTTGTCACCCAGACCGCGCTGATCGAGCTTAACCAGTCACTGGAGATTCTCGCCAGCGAGGACAAGCTCACCGGTCTCGCTAACCGCCGTCATTTCGATCAGTTTCTGGATATCGAATTCAAACGCGCCAAGCGACTGGGAAGCCCTTTGTCACTGATTCTGATCGATGTGGATTTTTTCAAACGCTACAACGATCACTACGGACATCTCGCCGGAGACGAATGCCTGCGCGTCATCTGCCAGGCGATTAAGCACTGCGTACGTCGCCCAGGTGACATGACTGCTCGCTATGGCGGAGAAGAAATCGCCGTTGTGATGCCCAATACGGACGAATCAGGAGCTCGCACGGTTGCCGAAGCGATCCTGTCGGATATCGCTGCCGAGCGACTTGCGCACCTGTCGAGCCCGTTCGGTATCGTGACCGTCAGCCTGGGAGTGGCGACGTGTATTGCCAATAGCGACCCTGATGAAAAGGCGCTGATCGACCGGGCAGACCGCGCACTTTACGCGGCAAAGTCGCAGGGTAGAAATCGCTTGAGTGTCGCGTGATCAAGACGCTGATTTGAGTCTCATTGCCCCTGAGCCTGGCTTCTGGAAACAGATCACGTCGCCGTTTTGCCAGAAGCTGTAGTTCCCCCGGTAATCTTTGCCAGTGTATTGGGTGCCCGGTTCCGCAGTGCGCTTTTGATCACTTCATCATCTGCTTGGAACTCCCCGCCAGCCCCCCTCGTCATCTGCAATGAAGCACCACCGCGGACACCCCCGCGGTCACTTCCTGACGTGTTCATTACGAAGGCGATGGATGACATGACTATTCCAGACAGCAGAACCGGACAACCGGATGCCCCTCGGGATCCCGCAGGCTCCGAACAAAACTTTCAGCATTTAAAGGAGGAGGTTACCGAAGCGATAGGCGGTGCACGGCATCAGGCCGATGAGCAGTTCGGCCAGTACCGCGATACCGCAGCGGATCAGATTGAAGCATTGGCCAGAGGCGCCCAGTCAGTCGTTTCCGAGATCAGGACAAACGATACGTTTGGGATGTCCGACTACCTGGCAGACATGGCCGACAGCATGAGCAGCCTGGCGGGAAAACTGCGCAGCAAAAGTGCCGAAGAGCTTCTGCACGATGGCGCTGACCTGGCGCGCGACAATCCGGGGTTGTTCATTGTCGGCAGTATCGCGGTGGGGTTCGGTTTGTCACGATTCCTGAAAGCAGGCACGGCGACCCTGCCGACAACAACCGACCGTGAGTTTGCTTCCCAGAGCAGCACAGCCACGTTCACTGGCGATGGCTCGCAAGGACTTTATGAAACGTCGATGCCGCCCGGAGGCGAGCTGTCGCCCGGGTTGGCCTCTAGCATCACGCCGTCCTCGCCGAGTGCGCCCGACCATCGTGGCGACAGTTTCTCAATGCCGGGGTCCAGCCCCTTCACAGGAGAACGGTGATGAACAGAAACGATCCAGAACTGCAACCCACACCACCCGTCACACCGTCGGTCACGACGGCCGATCATGACGCTTCCGTGGTCGGTTTATTGCGGCAGTTAACTCGGGAAGTACCGGCGTTATTCACCAAGGAGCTGGCGTTGGCCAAGGTGGAATTGCAGGCCAGCCTGACGACATTGAAAGCAGGGATTGCCGGGGTCGCCGGCGGCGCCATTGTGCTGCTCGCCGGGTTCATCATTCTGCTGATGGCGGTCGTCTATGCCTTGAGCCTGGTGATGGCGCCCTGGCTGGCCGCGCTGATTGTCGGCGTCGTGGTGATGGTCATCGGGTTCGTGATGTTGCAGGCAGGCAAAAAACAATTCGAGCCTTCCCACTTCAAGCCTGATCGCACCCTGGACGCGCTGAACAAAGACCAGGAAGCCCTGCGGAGGAAAGTGTCATGAACCGAGAATTCGAAACCGAAGCGGCCAAGAGCCCGGAAACCATCGAGCGTGAAATCGATGCGCAACGGGAGAACATCGGGCATATCGTCGACGCGCTGGAAAGCAAGTTTACCCCCGGCCAGATGTTCGATCAGGCACTGCTGCTGATGCAAAGCAACGGCTCGACCTTCCTGACCAATCTGGGCACCAGTGTGCGCAATAACCCCGTGCCCGCCGTGCTGACCTCGGTCGGGCTGATGTGGTTGATGATGAGCCAGAATCGTCCGCCAACGCCCAGGGAATATCGCGTCGAGCCGGAGGTCGACTGGGCCGATGACTTGGCCGAAGGGCTCACCGATGGCATGGACAGCGCCCGACAGCGTCTGCACGACACCACCGATTCGCTCAAGGACAGCTATCAGGCGGTCAAGGGTAAGGCCGCGCACCTGAGCGACAGCCTGCATGCGAAGACCGATCACCTCAGTCACGCTGTCCATGACACCAGTGATCGCCTGGCGCGCAGGACCCATGAAATGGGCGACCAGTTCAGTCATCTGCTCAAGGAGCAACCACTGATGATGGCCGCGGTCGGTATGGCGGTGGGCGCGTTGCTGGGCGCGGCGCTACCAACCACCGCGACAGAGCGGCGTTATTTGGGCAGGACCAGCGCAAGCCTCACCGGCAAGGTCAAACAGCAAGCACGGGAGGGCTATGAGGCGGTGCGCGAAAAGGTGATGGAAACCACGGAGCCCCACGAGGCAATCGCTGGAGAAACGGGCGAGATGCGCAAGACCACGTCCGAAACCTCAGCCGACCTGTCGCGTGGGTTGGGGACTTCTTGACAGGCATCAGGGCAAGGCGGGAGGTCTGATGCACAGACGTCCCGTCGAGCCCGGTTTGTCGACGCCTTGAACAGGCGGGACTCCAAGATCAGACACCGGTTTTCAAGGACCGTGTGGCTGGCACTATCAAGGATTTGAAACTCACGTTGAGTGACGGAATGACGCTGGAGATTCACCCCGTTTCTGGCACCTGACTCATCGGTGACCAAAAGCTCATGCGTCAGCCTCCACTGATTTTCCAGTGTTTGACGTTATCGGCAAACACCATCTGATGCATTTCGTGGGCGATTCCGTAGGCCAGGGATTCATGCGCCGCAATGACTTTCTCTTCCGCTGAAAGGCAATGAAAAATATCCAGTTTGGTCTCCGCGTGGGCAGTTTCCAGGGCAAAGATTTGCACGTAGCGTGCGAGGTCGTTATCCAGGCTCAAGAGGTATTCGCGCAGGCGTTGATGGTCGACCGAGCTTTGGGGGAAGTACCAATTCATTGGGTGAATCAGAAACCGCGAATGGGGCGCGGTGATCCGTCGGCCGGCGGCGAGGAACATGATGATGCCCATCGACTCGATGTTGCCGGCATTGATCGCGCATAGCGGCACCGGCAGGGATTTAAGGAAGGTATAGAGGGCGAAGCCAAAGTTGGTGCTGCCGCCGCTGGTGGAGAGATTCAGCAGTAAGGATGAGGCGCCTTGGTCGATCGCGTCGAGGCAGCAGTCCCTGAAGCGCTCCATGGTGCCCTGATCAATCTGGCAATGAAAGTGGACGATGTGCTCTGTCATCGACGTACCTCCATACGGGATAAATGTGAGAGCTGATGATTAAGCGTAACTGCTTGAATGATGCCAGACCTCAACGCTCTTTTCTTTCATCAATTTGTATAAGCAAAGCCCATTTTTATACTCATTTAACGCACGCCCATTAGTCGCCGCAGCAGGAGTTTTCCGGAACTAATAACCCCAATCCGTTGGTCGCAAGAATGCCGCATCAGTTCAAACTTTCAACCCCGGAAAACCTCGGAATTAGACGAGCCTACAAAGGTTCGCGAGAAACAATGAGGAGAACGAAAATGGCTAACACCGGTAACAAAAACCCTGGCAATTTTGCCAACGACCCTCAAAAAGCCTCCGAAGCCGGCAAAAAAGGCGGGGAGTCGGGTGGCGGGATGATGAATGATCCGCAACGTCCCTCCGACGCTGGCAAAAAAGGTGGACAGGCCTCAGGGGGCCGTCAATCCAGCGATACCAATCGCTCCGGCAGCGAACAGGGAGGAGGCCGCTCGGGCAACTTTGCCGACGACAAGGATAGAGATGCAGGCAGAAAAGGAGGTGGGCAAAACCCTGGTGGCGGGCAAAATCCCGGCGGCGGGCGTAAACCCTGATGCCGTGTGAAATACATCAAGCCCCGCTTATGGCGGGGCTTGGTTTTATCCAGGTCAGATTCCTGTCGCCTCACGACTCATGATGGGCGCGTGCTGCGCCATCAACTCAGCGACCCAATCAATGAATACGCGCAACTTGAAGCTGATATGCCGGTTCGGCGGAAAGGCCACGTAGATCGGCATCGGATCCAGGCGCCAATCTTCGAACAAACGGACCAACTCACCGCGCGCTTCGTAGGTTTTGGACATGTAGTCTGGCAGCCAAAGCACTCCGAGGCCGGCCAGACCAGCCGCGATGTAGGCGTTGCCATCGTCGACCGCCAACACATAGCGACCCTTGATATGGACACTCTCACTATTGCTGCGCATGGCATAAGGCACGGCTTTGCCTGTGCGTGCCCACAGGAAACCGACGACACGATGATGCGAATCCTCCAGCTCTTGCGGATGCGACGGCGTACCGACGCGCTCCAGGTAGCTCGGCGCCGCAAAAACGCCCAACTGCAGGTCGCCTACCCGTCGGGCCATCAGAGACTGATCGGTGAGTTCGCCGCCGCGTACAACGCAATCTACATTCTCACCGATCATATCGACGATGCGATCGCTGACGCCCATGTCGATCTGGATGTCAGGGTATCGAGCATGAAATGCAGGCAACGCCGGCACCAGAATCATGCTGGCCAACGGGCTGGGCACATCCACTCGCAGCCGGCCCCGGGGCAGGGCCGAGGCGCTGGACAGGCTGGTTTCGGCATCGTCCATGTCGGCTAGCAGCCGTACCACGCGCTCGTAATAGACGGCGCCATCGGCGGTTACATTGACCTTGCGCGTCGTGCGGTTGAGTAATTTGACGCGTAACCGGGCCTCCAACTGCTGCACCAGTTGCGTCACGCTCGTCTTGCTCATATGCAGTGTTTCGGCCGCCTTGGTGAAGCTGCCCGTTTCCACCACCCGAGCAAATGCCAGCATCGCATCGAAACGGTCCAATTCTGCCCCGGATATCTATTGGATTGTTTGGGTTTTACAAACAGTGATGGCTACAGTTGCTCGTTTATCGGGCAGGCACAAGTCCTTAAAGTCTCTTCATCATTAATTGCGGGTCGTCTTTGACCCGTTGCTGGAGGCACTTCATGAGCAAGCGTGATGTTGTTTTTCCGCCCGGACGCCAAGCGCTTTATGAGCGCAATCGCTATTCGCCGGCTATCCGCTCCAATGGCTTTTTATTCGTTTCGGGGCAAGTCGGTAGTACCGAAGACGGCTCACCCGAGCCCGACCTGGAGACTCAGGTTCGGCTCGCGTTCAACAACCTGAATGCGATCCTGGGATCTGCCGGTTGCACCTTCGACGACGTGATTGACATAACGGTCTTCATCGTCGATCCGCAAGAGACGTTCGAAACGATCTGGAAAGTTGTGCCGGAGTTCTGGGGTAACGCACCGCACCCGACATTAACCGCTGTCGGGGTCACGTGGTTGTATGGCTTTGAGTTCGAGATCAAGGTGATCGCCAAGCTTCCTGAAACCATCAAGAGCTGAGCTGACCCGCGATAGCGCGGCGCAACTATTGGGAACCCATTTTTTGTCCCGTGACTCATTCGGTCACGGGACTTTTTTGGCGTGCAGGTTTTGGTGGGCAATGGATCATTCTTTGAGAAGTTACCCCGCCGCGTGACTGACCTGGTCCCTGCTCCTGAAATGCGAGAATTGGTAGGCAATTGCCAACCAAATGAACCATGCAGGCATCACGCACAGTGCAAGACGGGTGTCTGGCCGAAGGGCGAGCAAGCACAGCACAAATGCGAGAAATGCGAGGGAGAACCACGCCATCGGCACGCCTCCAGGCATTTTGTACCGCGATTGCGCATGAAGATCGGGTCTTGCTTTGCGATAAGCGATGTAGGACGCCAGGATGGTCGACCAGGTAAAGATCACCAGGATGGCCGACACTGTCGACACGATGGTAAAGGCGGTCATGACTTCAGGGATGATGAACAGCAGCAGGACCCCCAGCAGCATCAGAAAGGTCGTGAAGGCCAGGCTGATGAGCGGGACACTGTTTTTCGATAGCCGTCTGAAGATACCGGGTGCACTGCCAAGGTCGGCCAGGCCGAACAACATGCGGCTGGACGAGAAGACGCCGCTGTTGGCGGATGACGCCGCAGAGGTCAGCACCACAAAGTTCACAATACCGGCCGCCGCTGGAAAACCCGCGATCAGGAACAGTTCGACAAAAGGACTTTTGTTGGGCGACACCTGCTGCCATGAGGTCACCGCGATGATGCAGACCAGGGACAGAACATAAAAAAGAATGATCCTGAGCGGTATGGAATTGATGGCTTTGGGCAACGTCTTTTCGGGCGACTTGGTTTCGGCGGCCGCAGTGCCGATTAACTCTGTACCCGCGAACGAAAAGATCGCCATCTGAAAGCCAGCGAAGAAGCCGAACAGGCCGTTGGGGAAGGCGGCCTGCATGTCCAGCAGGTGCGTCAGGGAAGCCGTGACTCCCGTGGGTGAGACGAAGGAGGTGGCAATCAGCAGCACACTGACGGAGATCAGCGCGACGACGGCGATTATCTTGATGATCGCGAACCAGAATTCAACCTCGCCGAACAGTTTGACGGTGAGCACATTCAAGGCAAACAGGGTAAGCATCATGCCGATGGCGGGGATCCAGGCCGGTACATCAGGGAACCAGTATTGAAAGAACCCCCCAACGACCACTGCATCTCCCACAACGGCCACGCTCCAGCTCAACCAGTATGACCATCCGAGAAAGAAGGCCGCACGCGGGCCGAGGTAGGCCCCGGCAAAGTCAGCAAAGCTTTTGAAGTTCAGGTTAGATAAAAGCAGCTCTCCCATGGCACGCATGACGAAGTAAACAAAAAGACCGATGATCATATAGATAAGTATGATCGAGGTGCCGGACAGGGCGATGATCTTGCCGGAACCCATGAACAGCCCCGTACCAATGGCGCCGCCCATGGCCATTAGTTGAATGTGGCGATTGCTGAGCGTGCGCTGCAATGCGGGTTGTTCAGTTATTTCATGCGTATCTGATTTCATCACAAAACCTCTTGATTTTATGTTTTTTGAGTTTTGGCAGAGAAATAGTGTGTGTGTTTTATTGTTGTGAGTTCGCCATACATCAGGATGATGGTTCAAACGTTGCAGTATCGGTTAATCAGTAAGGTGTTCGTGGCTCGCCACCTGGTTTGATAGCGAGCTATCGTGTGACTTAACTTGCTGCTCGCTGGTGTTTTTGCGGGGACGATGCTGATGAAAGATCGGAGCTTTCATCAATCAATTGATACAGGTTTTTAATATTGGCCGGCATGGGTACAAGATGGATTTTCTCACCGATCGCGTATTTCCTAGCCTGGTCATACAAATAACGAAGTGAGGAAAAGTCTTCTAGAGCGAATCCCACCGAGTCGAACACTGTGACTTGCGTGTCATGCTCCCGGCCTGGTTCGTTATCCCGAACGATGCGGAAATATTCGATGACAGGATGGTCAGCGTCCAGTTGCTGAATGTCGCCTTCAATGCGCGTCTGCGGTTCAAACTCGACAATGATCCGGGCGTTGCGCAGGATATCGGCATGAAGTTCGGTTTTCCCGGGACAGTCACCGCCAACCGCGTTGATATGCATGCCGGGCTCGATCATGTCGGGCGTCAAGATTGTCGCGTAGGCCTTGTCCGCCGTGACCGTGGTGATGATATCAACGCCTTTGACAGCTTCATGCACCGAGGCGGCTACGGTGACATTAATGCCGGTATAGCTTTCCAGGTTTTGTTTCAATTTCAATGAAGCGGCGCTATCGATATCAAATATCCGCACCTCGTTGATCCCGAGCATTTCATAAAAGGCAATCGCCTGGAATTCGCTCTGGGCGCCATTGCCGATAATGGCCATGCGTGTCGAACCCTTGCGTGCCAGGGACTGGGCTACCAGCGCGGACGTTGCCGCTGTGCGAACCGCGGTGGTCAGGGTGAGTTCGCTGAGGACGGCGGGGTATCCGCTATCGACGTTCGCCAATACACCAAAGGCCATGACTGTCAGCAGGTTGTTGCCAGCATTTCCTGGGTGGCCGTTTACGTATTTGAATGAATACTGTTTGCCGTCGTCAGTCGGCATCAGTTCGATCACCCCGCAAATGGAGTGATTGGCGGTGCGTGGGGATTTATCAAAGTCAGCCCAGCGGCAGTAATCAGCCTTGATGTAGCTGGCCATTTGCGTGATGGCCTGACCAATTCCGATCTTGCCAAAAAGCGTGGCGGCATGATCAACGTCTATGAATAGAGTCATCTATGTTTCTCTCTGAGTTGTAAGTTGAGGGAAGTTGTCTAGGCTGCTGAAACTTAGAATTGTTTGCTCTCATACCCATGAAGTACATTGACCGCATTGATGCCGATCTCATCGACCATGTATCCGCCTTCCATGACGAAGAGTGTCGGTGCGCCGACAGTGGCGATGATTTCACCCATGCCAAAGAAGTCCTGGCTTTCCAGAAGAAAGTGGCTGATCGGATCGTCCTTGAACGTATCGACGCCCAGGGAAATTACCAAGAGTTCAGGCGAGAAGTTACGAAGTTTTTTACAGGCATGGATCAAGGCGTTTTGATAACTATGCCAGGTGGTGTTTTTCGGTAAAGGGTAGTTCAGGTTATAACCCTCACCGGCACCTGCTCCACACTCGGTACTGAAACCCGAGTAATAAGGATAGGAAACCGACGGATCTCCATGCAGGGAAGCAAACATCACATCGTTGCGATCGTAGAATATGTTCTGCGTTCCGTTGCCATGATGGAAGTCGACGTCCAGCACCGCGACACGTTTAGCACCTTGAGTCAGTGCATGTTGCGCGGCAATGGCCGCGTTATTGAGGTAGCAGTAGCCTCCCATGTATTCACGAGCAGCGTGGTGTCCGGGTGGACGACACAGGGCAAAGGCGCTGTTGTGGCCTTCGTTGATCAACGACAGTCCAGTGAGTGCAATGTCCGCGCTGGTTTTGACGGCTTGCCAGGTGGTCGCGGTGATCGGCGAGCCGGCATCCATGGCAAAGAAACCGAGCTTGCCGTCAATGAACGCGGGGACATGTTCATTGGACAAGTCGCGCACCGGCCAGACCAGGGGAAGGGCGTCGTGCTCCCGGCCGGTTGCCGTCCATTCGGACCACGCGGTTTCCAGAAAGGAGACATAGCGCTCACTGTGTGCATTGACGTAGCACGCCCGGTCAAACGTTCGCGGGACGATGATATCGCCGAGCCCAACGTGCTGGACTCGGTCGCGAACGGTATCCGCTCGGCTTGGCTGTTCGAAAGAAGGTTTGAGAACGCCGTCCTTTAATTCGGTCCCATGGTGCAAGCGATGGGAATCGCTGAAAACTGTAAGCATTTATACGCATCCGTCGTGGTGGTCCAGTGCCAATAGTTTGTTCTGGTACGGATGCACTTTCTTTGCTTTTTGTTCTCGCTCTGCTAGCGTAATCGGGATTATTTTCCCGTGGATGGCACCATGCAGAAAAAAAATACCCATCGCGCATTGCTTGACGATACCGACCTTTCCATCCTGGCTTTGTTGCAGGAGGACGCCAGCATTTCCAACGCCGAGTTGAGTGAGCGCCTCTCGCTAAGCCTTACTCCATGCTGGAGGCGGCGCAAGAGATTGGAAGAGGAGGGCGTGATCAAGGATTACCAGGCAAACCTCGATCGAAGGAAGTTGGGGCTGGATATCATGGCGTTCGTGCATATCCGCTTTGCCACGCACACTGACCACACCCCCGAGGCCTTTGAAGCCGTCATCATGCAGCTCCCGGAGGTCTTGTCTTGTCACAAGATAACCGGGGATGCCGATTACCTTCTGCAAGTGTTGGCTCAGGATCTTGATAGCTACAGTGACTTTGTCGAGAGCGTATTGAGGCGACAACTCGGTATCGCCTCTATCCAGTCAAGTCTTGCGTTGCGTGAAGTCAAAACGACCAGTCGTATCGCCATTGCGGGGAGGACAAAGCAGTAAGGGGGTTCTGAAGCGTCCAGCCCGAGAAATTCATTTCCCCTGAGCCTGGCTGCCCGGACTGGCTCCTCTCATTGCATCACATAACGCCCCGGCGCCGACTCAAGTGCCGGGTGTTGCGCGTTCCCGGTGCTCAGCACTGAAGGCTGGCGTTCCCCAGCGTGTTCGGCCAGCCAGACGAACCAGTCGTTCCACCAGCTACCTGGGTGCTGCTGGGCATTCTTGAACCAGGTTTCAGGGTTCTTGGTGACGCGATTGTTGGTCCAGTAATGGCGTTTTTCCTTGGCCGGTGGGTTGATCACCCCCGCGATATGCCCTGAGGCGCCGAGCACGAAACGCTTGGTTCCAGACAGTAGCTCGGTGCTGGCGTAAGCGCTCTTCCATGGCACGATATGGTCGTCATGGGTGGCGAGGATGTACGCCGGGGCATCGATGGCGCGCAGGTCGAGCTTGACCCCGCAGCAATCCAGTTCGCCGGATTTCAGATCGTTTTGCAGATAGGTATGGCGCAGGTACCAGCAGTACATCGGCCCGGGCAGGTTGGTGCTGTCGTTGTTCCAGAACAGCAGGTCAAGGGGTATCGATTTCTGCCCCTTGAGGTATTTGTCGACGTTGTAGTTCCACCACAAGTCATTGGGGCGCAGCAACGAGAATGTATTGCCCATGTCCTCGCCCTTGAACAGGCCGATGGGGCCATTGAGGCCGCCGATGGTGCGCTCGCGATAAGCCACCAATTGCTCGTCGACGAAGATGTCGATGGGGCCGGTATCGAGGTAGTCGAGGAAGGTGGTCAGCAGGCTCACGCTGGCGATCTCTTTGTCGCCACGGGCCGCCAACACGGCCAGCGCCGAGCTCAACAACGTACCACCAATGCAGAATCCCACGCAGTTGGGCCGTTGCTCGCCGCTGATTTCACGGGTCAGCTGCAGCCCTTTGATAATCCCGGTTTCGATCAGGTCATCCCAGGTGGTGCCGGCGTGTTCCTGGTCGAAGTTGCGCCACGACATCAGAAAGACCGGGTGGCCTTGCAGCAACAGGTGGCGAACCATCGAATTGTCGGGGCGCAGGTCGAGGATGTAGTACTTGTTGATTGACGGAGGAACGATAAATACCGGGCGCCGGTACTGGGTTTCGCTTTGCGGATAGTACTGGATGAGCTGGAAGAGTTCGTTCTCGAAGACCACTTCGCCGGGGGTGTTTGCCAGGTCGACACCCACTTTGAACGCGCCGGCGTCGCACTGGCGCATCTTGCCTTCCTGCAGGTCGCTGGCCAGGTGCATCAGGCCTGTGAGCAGGCTGCTTCCTTGGGTGTCAACGACCCGTTGCAGCGCATCGGGGTTACTGGCCAGAAAATTGCTCGGCGCGCCGGCGGCGATGGCTTGTTCCGCCAGATAGAGCAAGCGTTGACGCGGCTTTTTACCGTCGATCGGCAGCTGATCGAGCAGCTTCAGCAGAAAGCCGGCATTGAGCAGATAAAACGCCGCGAGGGAACCGAACAGCGGTTGGCTCCAGTTGCCGCTGGCGAAACGCCGATCTTCGAAGCTGAAGGGCTGACCGGTCAACAGACGCTGGCCGAGTTCACACCATTGTTGCTGGTAGTCCGATTGGAGGCTGTCCAGGGTTTCGCGTGGCAGCTCGAACCAGGCGTTGTAGTCCTGCCCGGTAAACCAGGGATTGGTGCTGACCCAGAGCCTTAATTGTTGCACTGCAAAGGAAGCAATGAACGGAACCTGGCCCGACCAGAGTGTGTTTAAGGTATGCGCGTTGTCCATGGAACTCCTTGCCCACATGAATAAACCGGACGGAAAAAAACGCGGCGCCGGACGTCGGCGCCGCGTCTGATAACTCAGCCTGTGTTTCTAACGCTCGATGACCAGGCTGACGCCCTGACCGCCGCCGATGCACAAGGTGGCCAGACCTTTTTTGCCATCGCGACGGATCAGTTCATGTACCAGCGACACCAGAATCCGCGCGCCTGACGCGCCGATCGGATGACCGAGGGCAATGGCGCCACCGTTGACATTGACCTTGCTCATGTCCCAGCCCAGCTCCTTGCCGACAGCCAGGGACTGCGCGGCGAACGCTTCGTTGGCTTCGATCAGGTCCAGGTCGTCCAGGCTCCAGCCGGCTTTCGTCAAGACCAGACGGGTAGCGGGCACCGGGCCGATGCCCATGATCGACGGGTCCACCCCGACGCTGGCATACGCCTTGATACGCGCAAGCACTGGCAAGTCCAGCGCCAGGGCCTTGGCGGCGCTTGCCAGCATCAACACGGCGGCGCCGTCATTGAGGGTCGACGAGTTGCCCGCGGTCACACTGCCGTTTTTCTGGAACGCGGGTTTGAGGTTGCCCAGTGCCTGGAGCGTGCTGTCTGGACGCGGCTGTTCATCGGTGTCGAAGACCAGCGGCTCGCCCTTGCGCTGGGGAATCGGGATCGGGGTGATTTCACCCTTGAAGTAACCCGCCTCGATGGCGGCGGAGGCCTTCTGTTGCGAGGCCGCCGCGAAGGCGTCCTGATCTTCGCGACTGATACTGTATTGATTCGCCAGATTCTCGGCAGTGATGCCCATGTGGTAGTCGTTGAAGGCATCCCACAAACCATCCTGAATCACGCTGTCTTGCAGTTGCGCATGTCCCAGACGCAGGCCAGTGCGCGCCTTGGGCAGAACATAGGGCGCCAGGCTCATGTTTTCCTGACCGCCGGCAATCACCAGTTCGGCGTCGCCGCAACGGATCGCCTGAACCGCGAGCTGGACCGCCTTGAGGCCTGAACCGCAGACTTTGTTCAGGGTCAGGGCAGGGGTGGTATGGGGCAGGCCGGCCTTGATTGCGGTTTGGCGTGCCGGGTTTTGCCCCGAGCCTGCAGTCAGCACCTGGCCGAGGATGACTTCATCAATCTGCGCAGCGTCGATCCCGGTCTGTTCGAGCAGGCGACGAATCACCGCCGCGCCCAATTCGGTGGCTGGGATGGCGGACAGTGAACCTTGAAAACTGCCAATGGCGGTGCGAGTAGCGGCAACGATTACGACTTCGTTCATGCATGACCTCATCAAAATTTTGTCGAGCGGGAGCAGGGCATCAATGCCCTGACAGGCTTACTGCATGTTCATGCCGCCGTTGACCGAGAAGTCGGCACCGGTGCTGTAGGCCGATTCATCGGACGCCAGCCAGGCGACGATCGAAGCGATTTCTTCGGGTTGGCCAAGGCGCCCGACCGGTGTGGCTGCGATCATGGTCTCGAGAATGTCCGGGCGGATGGCCGCGGTCATGCTGGTCTGGATGTAGCCGGGCGATACGGTATTGACGGTCACGCCCTTGCCCGAGACTTCCCGGGCCAGTGCCATGGTGAAGCCATGGATACCGGCTTTGGCCGCGCTGTAATTGGTCTGGCCGAACTGGCCGCGCTGACCGTTGATCGAAGAGATGTTGATGACCCTTCCCCAGCCCTTGGCCAACATGCCTTCAATCACCTGCTTGGTAGTGTTGAACAAGCCACTGAGGTTGGTCCCGATCACCGCGTTCCAGTCTTCTGGAGTGAGTTTGCGAAAGGACGCGTCCCGAGTGATGCCGGCGTTATTGACCAGCACATCGATCGGGCCGAATTGTTCTCTTGCCATCTCGAAGGCCTTGCGGGTCGACTCCCAATCGGTGATGTCGCCAAAGATGCATTCGAACTCATAACCCGCTGCCAATTGGGTCGCTATCCATTCGTTCTTGCGGGCGGAATCCGAGCTGCAGCCGACGATGACCTTGAATCCTTCCTTGTACAGGCGTTGGCTTATCGCAGTGCCAATCCCACCCATACCACCCGTGACCAACGCAATACGACCAAGCGACTTCATACAATCCATTCCTTTCTTTGTTTTGCGTTGCAAGATAGGGGATTGTTCGGCATTGGCCGGGTGTACGGAAGTGTTGAGAGGTGACTGTCTGGTGTCCAACGGTGCCATGCCCCGGTGAATGCCGGGTGGCGAAAAACGCGGGTTACCTATACTGGGATCAATATTGGCAACTGAAGAACCCGTTAGTCTTTGATTCATCGCAGATCAGTTATGGCTCTGGACAGGATGTTCGGTTCCACAGGTCATTGAGGACGCCATGTACAGAATGAGTTCAGGCTATGCCAGCGTGCTGGCGAATACGCTCTCGGCTCAAGGGCTGGATGTTGCCAGTCTGTGTCGGGAGGCTGGACTAGACATGAAGCTCGCGAACAAACCTGGAGCGTTTTGCGAGCGAAGGGCGATTTATCGATTATGGGATCTGGCTTCGCAGGCCTCGGGTGATCCGGACATCGGTCTGAAAGCCTACGGAAACTTCAATCCCGGCACGTTTCAGATTGTCGGCTACACCATGATGTCCAGTCTCAATCTGAAAAAAGCGCTGGAACGGCTGGTTCGCTTCAGTCCGTTGATAGGCACCGGATTCAGCCTTTTCCTTCTACCGGAACAGCAAAACTATCGACTGTCCGGCCTCGACCATCAACAAAGCGATTCAGTCAAACCACGCCAATACAGTGATGCCGGGTTGGCGTCATTGCTGGGGATCTGCCGTTGGTTGGCAGGCAGCAAATCAATGCAGCCCTTGAGTGTGGATTTCACGTATCCCGAACCTGAAGACACCTCCGAACACCGTCGCCTGTTTGGTTGTGAGCTGCATTTCGATGCGGCCTACGACAGCATTGTGTTCGACGGGGAGGAGCTGCAGCGCCCCCTGAGCATGGCCAATGAAGCGTTGGCGGTGTTGCATGACAGCTTTGCCGAGGCGCAATTGGACCTGCTGTTTGGTTTTTCCGTTGTCGGCAGGATTCGGGCGCTGGTTACCGAGCGCTTGAGTCAGGGGCAGGGGCAGTGCGACATGGAGTCGATCGCTGCATCTTTGAACATCAGCAAGCGAACCCTACAACGCGCTCTGGAAAAAGATGGCACCCAATTCAAGGACGTGCTGAATGCCATACGCAGGCAATTGGCTGATTTCTATCTGCGTCATTCCCACTTCAATATGAAGCACGTGGCCTATCTCCTTGGTTTTCATGATCACAGCAGCTTCAACAAAGCCTGCAGCCGCTGGTTTGACATGACGCCGGGGCAATATCGGGCCGATGAATCGTTCGAGATCAAAGAGGCCACGTTGGTCTGACACGGCCTTCCGTCAGCGTTCAACGTTATTTCACCGGAGGTTTTTTTACGGCTTTCTTGCCCTTGGCAGGTTTGCGCACCGGACTCACCACCTTGGCGATGGGGTCAGGGGTCACTGCGGGGATTTTCTGCCTGATCGGCTCAGGGATGAGCACCGGGATGACCACTGGGTTGGCTTGCTTGATCGGCTCTGGCGTTATCGCCGGGACTTTCACTTCGATAGCATCGGCGGCACCGGGTGGTTGGGTCAGGCTGAAACCTGGCAGCGGAACGTCGAGTAGCGTGTGCAGCTCACACCAGCATGGGTTGTTTGCGCCGCTGGTCAGCAGTTGCGGCAGTAAGTCGGCGACGGCCGCCAGCACTTGTTGGCGCTCTTGGGCCTCAATCAGCATCAAGGGCAGGCTGTGCAGGCTTTCTTGCGGATGAGTGGCGACCAGCAGTTTTTGCAGGCGCAGGGTTTCGCGCAAATCAAGTGGCTTGGCACTGTAGTCCTGGAGCAGCACCTGCAGTTGCAGGATCAATTTCTCGACGCTTTCCTTGCCCGGTTCGTCGCTGTCGCGGCCCAGCAGGAACAAAATCCGTATCAAGGCTTCCATCAGACCGCCAAGGGGCAGGGCATCCTGCAGACGCTCGATCAGAACCTGGTCGTGCTGCTTGGCGTGTTCCTGCAGATTTCGCCCGGGTGCATTGCCGGCGAGGCTATTGAGTGCCCCATACACGCCGTAGAAACACATTTCGTGAGCCGCATCACGCAGGTCCCGATAGCCGTTCAAGGCGTCCTGCACCTGGTTGGAAAACAGTTCCTGCCAGACCAGCAACGGGTTGCTCTGGCTGGCGGGGTGACGATCCTTGCTCACTTGGGCGGCACTGCCAGTCAGCCACCACAGCGCCGGGTTCAAACTGCTCCAGGCCACTTGCTGCTGATGGAAAGGGTGCGCGCGGCGCAGCATTTCGGCGCTCGGTTCGTTGATCAGCAGGCGCAACCATGGGCGTATGAATTCGTCGTACACGCTGTTGTTGATGGCGGATGCGCGCTGCACCAGCGCGAATTCGCGATCGTCATCACGGGGCGGCTGCACTTGGCCATGAATGTCGGCGATACGCCGGGGCTCGAAACGCACGGTATACGGCGTCGCCGAGTGCTCCGGCAGGTCGTCGATCAGCATTTCGTACAGCCCGGCCGGCAGCGCATTGATCGCTTCGACCGCACCCAGCAACTCGCGGTGCTCACGCCGCGCCACTTCACCGGACACAAAGATGCCCAGGTGACCGATGCTCGCATGCCGCAGGTAAACGATGGTGCGTCCGGCATTTTGCAAGGCGAGATCGCTGGGATAGACGTCGGTGATCCAGTCCAGCGCCTGCTGCGGGGAGGTGATGTTGTCGCCATAGGAACAGAACACCACCACCGGCACTTCGATCAATTTGAGGTCAAGCCCGCTGCTTTTGCGCCCCAGGCCGCCGGACAGCTGATTACCGATGAACAGGTCGTCGACAATCATCTCGATTTCTTCGCTATTGAGCAGGGTCGGGCTGCCCCACCAGCGTTCGAAATCCAGAAAGCGTGCGGCCTCGCTGTCGACTTCACTGAACAGGTGGTAGTACTTGTCCCAATAGGTGTTGGCCGGGTCCAGGTTTTCGAAATTGCTCACCAGCCAGGTGCCGTCGAAACGGTCATTACCGAGGTCGCTCCCCAGGCGCGCCATCCAGCCACCGCCCAGCAAACCGCCGGTGTAGCGCATCGGATTGCGGCCATTGACGCCGGCCCAGTACGACAACGGCGCGCCGTTGACGATGATCAGCCCCGGCAACTCTGGCCGAGTGGCCGCCAGGCCCATTAACGCCCAGCCCGCTTGGCAGTTACCAATGACGACAGGTTTGGCGCTGTCCGGATGCCGGGTGCTGACGACCTCGATGAACCGTGCCTGGGCGTCTGTGATATCGGCAAGGGTTTGCCCTGGGCGTGGCGAGTGACTGAAGGCGATGAAGTAGGTGGGATGGCCGGCTCTCAGGCTTTCGCCGATGACCGAGTCCTGTTTGAAACCGCCGATCCCCGAGCCGTGACCGCCGCGGGGGTCAATGATGATCACGGGCTGTTTTTTGCTGTCGATCTGTTGCCCCGGGCCGCCGAGAATTCGCAACAACGAATAGTTGACCGTACGAGGCAGGTCTTCACCAGCGACCAGCGTTTCATGATTGAACTTGAGCAGCAGTGGATACCCGGCGCGTTCGTGGGCCAGGGTATTGTCGCCGCGCTGACGCAAGGTGTCCCAGAACAGCACGCTGCGCTGGCCAAGGTCAGTGAAGTATTCCTGCCAGTCAGCCGGTGTCGGCAGTCTGAGTTGCCCAAGGCTTAAAGGCGCGAAGGTTTTTGCCTGGCGCTTCTGCACGGCATCGAGGACGTTGTGGGTATTGAGGCGTTGCAGATGATTAAGGTGTTCGAACAAGCCAGCGGGGTCGCTACGCTCTTCATCTTGCAGCGCAATATTTACTTCCTGACCCATGGTGATCTCCTGCTGCTATGCATGGGAACCTGCGCATCTGAACCCTTTAGTTAAAGAGGGCTAGGCTGGCCGTTCGATGAGCAGGAGTCTACAGCGAATAAGGAGGGGGTTAGCAATGTTTATTTTGCACCGCACAAAATAGGCGTTGCCAAATAGTTTTGTGCACTGCAATATCAAGGCTAACGCGATGACTGGCCGGATCGCTATCGCGTCCTCAGGCCCATCAGGGCCTTCCAGTACCAGGAGATTCAAGCATGTCTTTTTTCAATTCGGAAAAACTGCAAACCGCTCAGAAAGCCAACCTTGACCTTTTGCAGCAAATCAGCGGCAAAGTGTTCGCCAGCGTTGAACAGCTCAGCCAGTTGCAGTTCAAGGCACTGCGCGACTCCACCGAAGAGCACTTCGAAGGTGTTCGCAAGCTGCTGGCCGTCCGTGATCCACAAGGCTTCGCCGAGCTGCAGGCTTCTTTCACCCAGCCGAGCGCGCAAACCGAACGCCTGGCCGAGTTCAATCGTCAGGTTCAAGCATTGATCGTCGGTACTCAGTCGGACATCGCCAAATTGACCTCGAGTCAGGTCGAAGCGGGCACCCAGCAGATGCATGAGTTCGTTGAAACGATCAGCAAGAATGCACCGGCCGGCTCCGAGCCAGTTGTGGCCGCGTTCAAGTCGGGTCTGGCGAATGCCGGTACTGTGTTCGAAAGCGCACAGAAAGCCGTAAAACAGGCTGCCGATGTGGCTCAGAGTGGTTTCGAGGCAGCGACTGCCGCGGGCACTAAAGCTGCCCCGGAAGCTAGCGCCAAGCCTAACAGTGGTAACAAGTAAGTCACGTCAAGCCAGCGGCACCAATGGCGATGGGTTTATTCCCCATCGCCATTTTTTTTCGTTCCGCCATCGGCACCGGGCTTGCCGCCGAACATGCCGAAAAGGTTCTGGGTGTTCAGGTACAGCGCCTTGGACTGGTCGACATATTGCCGCATCAGGTCCTGCATCACTGGCGCTTGCTGGTGCATGAAGGTGCTCCAGGCTTCGGATGATTGCGCACCGGTCTGGGACTGGATGTCGATTACGGTCTGAATGCTTTTGTCCAGGTAACTGCCAAGTACGCCCTGATAAGGGCCGTAGAACTGGATAATCCCCATCAGCATCTCGCTGGTGAAGATCGGCTCACCGCCGCTTTCGGCTTCCAGAATCACTTGCAGCAAGATGCTGCGCGTCAGGTCCTCGCCGCTCTTGGCATCGACCACCTGAAAGGCAATTTTATCGACCACCAATTGGCGTATGTCCGCCAGCGTCAGATGACTGCTGGTATGGGTGTCATACAGTCGGCGATTGGGGTACTTCTTGATCAGGCGTGGGGTGGTATCAGTCATGCGGGCGTCTCGCGGCGGGCCTGGTTTGCAGGCATCTTAACCTACAATCATCATTGGTGTTCTTCAGGCCGCCTTCGCGAGCAAGCCCGCTCCCACACTTGACCGAGTCTCCCATGAGAATGCGGTTAAATGTGGGAGCGGGCTTGCTCGCGAAGAGGCCCGCCATCACAGCACAAATCCAGCAGCAAAAAGGAGACTGCGCCGTCAAGCGAGTCCCCCCTTGTGTAACCAGAACTGAGTTACCAGATCGACAAGGTGTAGCTGACGATCAGGCGGTTTTCATCCAGGTCGCTGCCAAAGTGGGTCGAGCGAACTGTCGCGTTACGCCATTTCACCCCGACATTCTTTAATGGCCCGCTCTGCACGACATAGCCGATGTCGGTATCACGTTCCCATTCCTTGCCTTGCGGGCGGTTGCCGCCCAGATCGATATTGTCGCCGGTGAGGTAACGGGTCATGAAGCTCAGCCCCGGAACGCCAATCGCCGCAAAGTTGTAGTCGTAACGTGCCTGCCAGGATTTTTCGTCCTTGCTGGCGAAGTCGCCGATCTGCACGAAGTTCACCAGGAATGCATCGGTGCCGTTGACGTAGGCATAGCCGGTGTCGCCGTTCATGCCTTGATAACCCAGGCCCAACGCATGCCCGCCGAGGCTGTAGGTGAACATCGCGCCGATGGCATTGTTATCGACATTACTGCCACCGTCGTCCGTGGAGCGGGCGAAGCGCAGATCCATCTTCAGCGACTGGCCGGTTGTGACCGGCAACACGTAGGTCAGGTTGACCAGGTGCTGGCTGTAGAAGTTGTCGAGGTGGCCATAGCTGTAGCCGGTGGCGAGGTTGCTGGTCCATTTGTAGTTCAGGCTGGCGAAATCGAAGCTGTCGCTATCGAGATGACGTGTGGTGATGCCCTTGGCGCCGGTGCGGGTGATGCCCATGTCCTCGTAGTCCGAGGAGTCGCGCTGACTGACCTGCGTCAGTCGCCCGGCATCCACGGTCAGGCCTTCGAGTTCCAGCGACGTCAACTGACCGCCCTTGAAGGTTTGTGGCAACAGCCGTGAATCGTTGGCCAAGACCGTCGGCAGTTTCGGCAGCAGCGTGCCGAGTTTCAGTGTGCTTTTTGAGGCACGCACTTTGGCCGTCAGGCCCAGTTCGCCGTACTCGTCCTGCGCACCTTTGCTCGTGTCGCGGTGACGTTTGAGCAAGCCGGAGCCTGCGCGATCGGGGCTGGAATCGAGCTTGACGCCGACCAGACCGATGGCATCGAAGCCGATTCCGATCAAACCGTCGGTGAATCCCGATTCATAGCGCAGCAGGAAACCTTGCGCCCATTCCTCTTGTTTGGATTGCGGGGCGTTGTCCTGGCGATAGTCGCGATTGAAATAAAAGTTGCGCAGCTCCAGGCTGGCCTCGCTGTCTTTGACAAAGTCAGCAGCGGCGGGGGCCGAGAGGCTGATGACGCCGCCGGCCAGCAATAATCGGGTAGCGAGGATGCGGGTGTTGCGGTCCATGGTGAAGCCCCTTTGTTTTTATTATGGAAAGACAGGTCCCGCGGCCCTCACCAGGTGGGCGAGGGCTTATCAATAAAAAACGCGAACGCCAAAAAGAGAGGAGCGTGGCGCCGCGTGCGGTTCAATCGTTAGAACTGTTCGGCGCTCAGGCCAAACAAGGAGGCACTGCCCGCGCGGATGGATTGCTCCAGGCTCAGAATGCGCGGCAGCAAGCGGTGGATGTAGAAGTCGGCGGTGGCGATTTTCGCGCCATAAAACCCTGGATCTTCGGGCAGTTTTTGCTTGGCAACCTGCGCCATGCGCGCCCAAAGCCAGGCATAAGCGACGTAACCGAACAGGTGCAAATACTCCACCGAAGCAGCGCCGACTTCGTTGCGATTGGTAGTCGCCTGGTCCTGCAGCCAGTCGCTCAGGTCTTCCAGGCGCTGCACGGAATCGAACAGTTGAACGGAGTAGGGCGCATCCGGCTGATGGGCGAAATGACGGATCTCGCCGGTGAACTGGCGCAGCGCGCAGCCCTTATCGCCGAGCACTTTGCGTCCAAGCAAGTCCAGGGCCTGAATGCCGTTGGTGCCTTCGTAGATCTGCGCGATGCGCACGTCGCGGACCAATTGTTCCTGGCCCCACTCGCGGATGTAGCCATGGCCGCCGAACACTTGCTGGCCGTTGATGCAGCTTTCCAGGCCGGTGTCGGTGAAGAACGCCTTGGCCACCGGCGTGAGCAGCGCCACCAGGATTTGCGCGCTGTCCCGTTCCTTGGCGTCATCGGAAAATTTCGCCAAGTCCAGTTGCTGCCCGACATAACTGGCGAACGCACGGCCGCCCTCGGTCATGGCTTTCATGCTCAGCAGCATGCGGCGCACATCAGGGTGAACGATGATCGGGTCGGCCACTTTGTCCGGAGCTATGGCACCGGTCGGCGCGCGACTCTGAACACGTTCACGTGCATAGGTGACGGCGCTCTGATAGGACGCTTCGGCGCAGCCAATGCCCTGAATGCCGATGGACAAGCGCTCGTAGTTCATCATGGTGAACATCGCCGCCAGGCCTTTGTTGGCTTCGCCGACCAGCCAGCCGCTGGCGCCGTCGAAGTTCATTACGCAGGTGGCCGAGGCCTTGATGCCCATCTTGTGTTCGATCGAACCGCAACTCACGGCGTTGGCATCGCCGAGGGAACCGTCGGCGTTGACCAGCACTTTGGGGACGACAAACAGCGAGATGCCTTTCGGCCCATCCGGTGCGTCCGGCAGTTTGGCCAGCACCAGATGCACAATGTTTTCGGTCAGGTCCTGGTCACCACCGGTGATGAAGATCTTGCTGCCGGTGATGCTGAAGCTGCCGTCGGCCCGGGGTTCGGCGCGGGTGCGGATAATCCCCAGATCGGTGCCGGCGTGGGCTTCGGTCAGGCACATGGAACCGGCCCAGCGGCCTTCGTACATCGGCGGCAGGTAGAGGTTTTTCAGGGTGTCACTGGCGTGGGCATCCAGCGCCAGGCAGGCACCGGAACTCAACGCCGAATACAGTGCGAAGCTGGAATTGGCGCCGTAGAGCATTTCTTCGAACTGCACGGCGAGCATCTTCGGCATGCCCAGGCCGCCAAAATCGGCGTTGCCCGACAGGCCCACCCAACCGCCTTCGATGTAGGTGGCATAAGCCTGTTTGAAACCGATTGGCGTGCTGACCTGGCCATCGACCCACTGGGCGCCTTCCTCGTCGCCACTGCGATTCAGTGGCGCAATCAGGTGCGAGGTGACTTTGGCCGCCTCCTCAAGAATGGCGTCGGCGGTGGCGGCATCGACACTGTCGGCCAATGCCGGCAGGCGTGCCCACAAGGCCGGGGCATCGAACACTTCATGCAATACAAAGCGCATGTCGCGCAGCGGGGCGTTGAATTCGGGCATAACGTGAACCTCAAAAGGGTGTGCGATGGACACGGCGCCGCTTGAGCAGGCCGTGCCCTTTCTATCAATGGGCGGAAGCGCTGGCGGCGCCGAGGCCGGTCTGGGCACGAACGAACTGGTCGGCGTAAGCATCACGCTCCTTGTCGGCCCGCGCGCTGCGGTCGAGTTTCGACACTACGATGATCACGAAGAACGCCAATGGCATGGAGAACAGCGCCGGGTGGTCGTACGGGAAAATCGCATGCGCATGGCCGAGCACGGTGACCCAGACCGCTGGCGAGAGGATCACCAGGACCAGCGCGCAGATCAGCCCGGCGAAACCGCCGATGATTGCGCCTTTGGTGGTCAAGCCTTTCCAGTACATGGCCATGATCAGCACCGGGAAGTTGGTCGACGCAGCGATGCCGAAGGTCAGGCCCACCAGGAACGCGACGTTCATCTTCTCGAACAGAATGCCCAGCAGAATCGCGATGATGCCAAGGCCCACGGTGGCCATGCGGGTCACGCGCATTTCCTGTTTCTCGCTGGCTTTGCCCTTCTTGAACACCGTGGCGTAGAGGTCATGGGAAATCGCCGAAGCGCCGGCCAGGGCCAGCCCGGAGACCACCGCAAGGATGGTGGCGAAAGCAACGGCCGAGAGGAAACCGAAGAACAGATTGCCACCGACCGCTTTGGCCAAGTGCATGGCGACCATGTTGCCGCCGCCAATCAAGGCGCCGCCGACTTCACCATTGACGTAGTACTGCGGGTCGGTGCCGATGATCACCATCGCGGCGAAGCCCAGGGTGCATACCACGAGGAAGAAGAAACCGATGAAGCCGGTGGCGTAGAACACCGATTTGCGCGCTTCCTTGGCGTTAGGCACGGTGAAGAAACGCATCAGAATGTGCGGCAGGCCGGCAATCCCGAACACCAGGCCCAGCGACATCGAGGCGGTGTTGATCGGGTCGGCGAGCATCGAACCGGGGCCCATGATGTTCCAGCCACTGGCGTGCGCCTGGACGGCTTTGTCCGCGAGGGTTTCGTAGCTGAAGCCGAACTGCGACATGGCCATGAATGCCAACGTCGTGCCGCCGGCAAGCAGTAGCACGGCCTTGATGATCTGCACCCAGGTGGTGGCGATCATGCCGCCGAAAATCACATAAACCAGCATCAGCGCGCCGACGATCACCACGGCTACCGGGTAGTCGAGGCCAAACAGCAACTTGATCAACTGACCCGCGCCGACCATCTGCACGATCAGGTAGCAACACACCACGGTCAGCGAACCGAAGGCGGCGAAGATCCGCACTTTGTTCTGGTCCAGGCGATAGGACACGATGTCGGCAAAGGTGTAGCGCCCCAGGTTGCGCAAGCGCTCAGCCATCAGGAAGGTGATGATCGGCCAGCCAACAAAGAAGCCGATGGTATAGATGAAGCCATCGTAGCCCTTGGCGAACACCAGGCTAGACAGCCCCAGCAGCGTAGCGGCGGACATGTAGTCACCGGCAATTGCCAGACCGTTCTGAAACCCGGTGATACCACCGCCCGCGGTGTAGAAGTCCGACGTGGATCTGGTTTGCCGCGCCGCCCACCAGGTGATGGCCAGCGTGCCCAGCACGAAGACGAAGAACATGCCGATCGCATGCAGGTTGAGCGGCTGTTTTTCCACTGCACCCAGCGCGGGCGCAGCCAGCACAACGGAAGCCGGCAACAACCCGGCAGCGGCGAGGAGAAGTTTACGCAGCAGAGTCATCACTTGCTCTCCTCGAGAATGGCGGCGCCCAGTGCGTCGAAACGTGTGTTGGCGCTGTAGACGTACCAACCGGTCAGCAGCCAGGAAAAAATGATGATCGCCGCGCCCACCGGCATGCCCAGGGTCAACATCCGATGCTCGGCGATCGGCGCGTGCAGCCACTGCGGGGCAAACGCCACCACCAGCATGAACGCGTAGTAGGTGCCGAGCACGGCAGCACTCAGCGACCAGGCCAGGCGCGAACGGCTGCTCACCAATTGAAGGAATTTGGGGTTGGACCGAATGCGTTCACAGCGTTGGGTATCGGTTGAATGGATGTCGATCATGGGTGGCTCCACATTGTTTTTGTTATCAGTGTGTAGGTCAGGGGCAGGGCCAAATTCAGCCTGCACGAGCCCGAAGCGGCAGGTAAAACACCTGCCGCTGGGTGGGTACAACGTCGATTCGGTTAGAGCGCTTTGGCCCTGTCGCGCAGCACGTACTTCTGGATCTTGCCGGTTGAAGTCTTCGGCAGCAGGGTGAAAATCACGGTGCGTGGGACTTTGAAACCGGCCAGGTGCTCGCGGCAGAAACTGATGATGTCGGCCTCGCGAACGTCCTGGTGATCAGCCTTCAATGTGATAAAGGCACAGGGCGTTTCACCCCATTTCTCATCGGGACGGGCGACGACGGCCGCTTCCATGACGGCTGGATGGCGATAGAGCACACCTTCCAGTTCGATGGTGGAAATGTTCTCACCGCCGGAAATGATGATGTCCTTGAGTCGGTCCTTGATCTCGACATAACCGTTCGGATGACACACCGCCAGGTCGCCGGTGTGGAACCAGCCGCCGTCGAACGCCTCGGCTGTGGCGGTCGGGTTCTTCAGGTAGCCCTTCATCACGGTGTTGCCACGCATGAAGATCTCACCGATGGTCTGACCGTCTCGCGGGGTCGGCTCCAGCGTCTTCGAATCGCCAACCATCACGCCTTCGAGCGTCGGGTAGCGCACGCCTTGACGGGATTTGATTTGCGCCCGTTCGTCCAGCGGCAACTCATCCCATTCGGCATGCCAGGCGCAGAGCGTCACCGGGCCATAGGTTTCGGTCAGACCATAGACGTGGGTGACCTTGATGCCCATTTGCTCCACGGCACCGATCACTTTGGCCGGCGGTGCGGCGCCGGCGACCATCGCGTTGACCGGATGATCGATCGCCGCTTTCGCCGATTCCGGCATGTTGACCAAGGCATTGAGCACGATCGGCGCAGCGCACAGATGGGTGACCTGATGCTCGCGGATCAGCGTGAGGATTCTCTGTGGATCGACGCGGCGCAGAAACACATGCACACCGGCCATGGCGGTGATGATCCACGGGTAGCACCAACCGTTGCAATGGAACATCGGCAAGGTCCAGAGGTACACCGGATGGTTACCCATGGCCCAGGTCATCTGGTTGCCCAATGAGTTCAGGTAGGCACCGCGATGGTGGTAAACCACGCCTTTGGGGTTGCCGGTGGTGCCGGAGGTGTAATTCAGCGAGATGGCTTGCCATTCATCATCGGGCCACTGCCAGGCGAAAGCAGGGTCGCCTTCGGCCAACAGCGCTTCATAGTCCAGATCGCTGACAGCCTGGCCTTCGCCGTATTCCGGATCATTGACGTCGATGACCAATGGCGGGTGATCCAGCATGCCGATCGCCGCGTGAATCACATCATGGAACTCACGGTCGGTAATCAGCACCTTGGCTTCACCATGCTGCAGCATGAAGGCAATGGCTTCGGCATCCAGGCGCACGTTGAGCGGGTTGAGCACCGCGCCAATCATCGGCACGCCGAAATGCATCTCGAGCATCTCGGGAATGTTGGGCAACATCACCGCCACGGTGTCGTTCTTGCCGATGCCGCGACCGGCCAGCGCCGAGGCCAGACGGCGGCAGCGGGTGTAGGTCTGCGCCCAGGTGCGGCGGATCGAGCCATGGATGACGGCGGGATAGTGCGGGTAAACGCTGGCGGTGCGCTCGATGAAGCTGAGCGGAGACAAGGCAATATGGTTGACAGCCGCAGGGCCTAGCCCTTGTTCATAGATCGACATGTACGGGTACTCGGTGGCTGATTGTTAGCTCTATAGGTGACCTTGCAGCGTAGCCGCTGAGGTCGCCTTTTATGTCCGGCTTGCTTTATATAACATTCAGCTAACGATATGGAAGTACAACCTACGTCATATGGGATATGTACTATATTTGATTCTTTCGGATCTAAATGAATACAGTGACACCGCCAAGGCCGGTATATCCTTGGCTTCCCCAACGAAGCGGACCTGTGATGACCCTGACTCCCGTTCGATTGCACAGCTGGTTGCGCCTGCAGCGCGAGGGTGTGTCTCTGGCCGCCCGGGCCGATGCGTTGTGCCGTGCGCTGCAGGATTGCCCCGAGGTGCGCCGGGCGGTTTATTTGAGTTGGCAACCCAATGCGCGGATTTACAGCCACGAGGGCGCCGCCCAGCATTTTCCACCGGGGCTGGGCGACCCTTCGCTGGCTAGCGATCAGCGGTTGTTTGACCGGCTGGCCGCAGCGGGGCGGCTGGATCTGGCGCAAGTACGTCAACTCGATTGTTGGCTGGCCGGCCGACTGCGCCGGGCCGCTATCAGCCATGGCCAGGTGTTTGATCTGGCGTTGCAACCGGGGCAGGCGGGTTTGTTGCTGGTGGAAGTGTGCGAGGGCGTGAGCCTTGATTGGCTGGGTTGGGTGCAGGACTTGCTGACGACGTTGCTGAGCAGCGTCAACGGCATGCTGCGCGGCTCACCGCTGTTGGGGCACGACCCGCAACCGAGTCTGTTGCTCGATGCGCAGGGCCGGCCGCTGGAATTCAATGCCGCGCTGTTGGCACTGCTCGCCGAAAAACCGCTGACCGATGTGCTGGGTTTTCTGCCGGTCAATCACCGGGTGCTGGTTCGCGCCTGCCTGGACCAGCAACGCGCCATCGAAGGTGTCGAAGCCCAATTCGAAGCGCAGATCCTGATCTGGACGTTTATCCCCGATCCCCAGGACAACCGTGTGCTCGCCCGGTGTCGCGATGCCACGGCACAAGTGCTGGCCGAGCGTGAAGCGGCCACGGCACGGCGGCTGTACCGGCTGATCATTGAAAACACCACTGACCTGATTTCCCGACACACACCGGATGGGCGCTTTCTCGATGCCTCGCCGGCGTCCTGGACACTGCTCGGCTACTGGCCGGAGGAGTTGCGCGGGCAAATGGCCCAAGGCTTGTTCCATGGTCAGGACCTGGCCAGCTTGGTGCAGCGCGCGCGGGATGCCCTGGAGCAGGACGGTTATCACACGATGACGTATCGGATTCGCCATCGGGATGGGCATTACCTGTGGTTTGAAACCGCCAGCCGGGCGATTCGTGAGACCTATACCGGGACGGTGGTGGAAGTGGTCAGCGTGTCCCGGGACATTACCGCCCGGGTGCTCGCCGAGGAGAACAAGCGACGCCTGGCGGAAGTCGTCGAGGCCAACACCGATCCTGTGTTGTTCATCGACCCCGAGGGGCAAGTCACTTACCTCAATCCAGCGGCGCGGCGCATCCTGGGGATCGACGAGCAACAACCGATGCCAGCCCTGGCAACGTTGTTCGCCAGCGGCGACCTGGCACGTCTGCAGCGTGATGGCTGGAGCAGCGCCGAGCGCGACGGTGTCTGGAGCACCGATGCGCGATTGCAGCCACCGGCAGGCGGCACTTCAGTGCCGGTATCGCTGGTGCTGCTGGCGCACCGTTCGGCCGGCGGCGAGCGCTATTACTCGTTGGTGGCGCGGGACATGACCGAGCGTGAACTGCGTGAAGTGCAGCAGCGCCGTCATCAGGACGAACTGGCGCACACCGCGCGGTTGGTCACCCTGGGTGAATTGGCCTCGGGCATCGCTCACGAAATCAACCAGCCATTGGCTGCGGTAGTCAATTACGCCAATGCCAGCCAGCGCTATTTACAGACGCTGGACTCCAATCCCCAGGCCGCCGCCAAAGTGGCGCAAGGGCTGGAGCGCATTACCCATCACGCCACTCATGCTTCAGAAGTGATCAGACGTTTGCGGGCGTTTCTGCGCAAGGGGCAACGCCGCATGCAGGCCTTGAATTTCACCGAGGTCGCCCGCGAGGCCGTGCGTTTATGCGCCTGGGAGGCGAGCAATTGCCAAGTGACAATCGAGGATCGCCTACCGGATAATCTGCCGCCGATTTATGCCGACCGAGTGCTGCTGGAGCAGGTCCTGCTCAATCTCTTGCGAAATGCCATCGATGCCAACCGCGAACAACATCCGGGGCAACCCTCGCTGATCGTGATGGCTGCGGGGCAGGGCGGTGGTGCAACCGTGGAAATCAGTGTGCAAGACCAGGGGCCAGGCGTCAGCGAGCCCGAACTGGAGCAGATATTTACCCCGTTCTATACCAGCAAGGTCGATGGCCTGGGGCTTGGCTTGTCCATGAGTCGCAGCATCATCGAAGGTTTTGGTGGCGAATTACAGGCCCGACGCCAACCTGTCGGGCTGCTGATGAGCTGCCGCTTGCCGCTGGTCGGCCCAATAAAACAACAACAGGAATAACGTAATGGCAGGTGCGACGGAGCACGTGGTGTATGTGGTCGACGATGACCAAGGCATGCTCGATTCGACAGTCTGGTTGCTGGAGTCGGTAGGGCTCAAAGCCTTGCCGTTTACCAGTGGCGTGGCGTTTCTCAATGCCTGTGATGCCAGTCTTGATGCCTGCGTGCTGCTCGATGTTCGCATGCCCGGCATGGGCGGTTTGAACGTGCAGGAAGAGATGCGCGCACGTGAGCTGAACCTGCCGATCATTTTCGTCAGCGGGCACGCGGATGTGCCGATCGTGGTTCGCGCTTTCAAAGCGGGTGCTCATGACTTCATCGAGAAGCCCTACAACGAACAATTGCTGCTGGACAGCGTGCAACAGGCGCTCAGCAACTGCGCGGCAAGCCGCTCGGGTAATCAGGGGTACGATGCCTTGCAGGCGCGCTTGCTGACCCTGACCCCACGGGAGCGCGATGTCTTGCTGCCGCTGGTCCAGGGTTACACCACCCGCGAGATCGCTGAGCAACTGGGTGTCAGTGCGAAAACCGTCGATCTGTATCGTTCGCGGGTGATGAAACGCATGCAAGCCAATACCTTGCCGGACCTGGTGGGCATGGCCATCGCCGCTGAACTGGTCGATCCGCTGAAGTTGCGGTGATTGCTCGCATTTTCTAATGAGCGTCTATGGGGGGAGGATCATCCGCAGGGCAGACCGGACGTCCCACCAACGTTATGACTGCCTGAGCTTGCGCTAGCATGAAAGATGTTCAGGCCACTCGCCATTGAGACTGGTCATGGGGCTCTGCCACTGGCAGGGGCCGGAGGAGGCGTGTTGAAACCATTCCAGCTCAGACCTAGCGCCTCAACCCTGAACATGTTGCGTCAAGCGTGCCTGCAACGCCGTGATGCGGTGCCGCCAACGTTAACGGAAAAAGCGCTGATCCCGGGCATTCCAGATGCTCGCTACTGGCTGGACCAGGACCTGACGCCGTTCATTCGGGATGTGAGCTTGGCCAACCTTCGAGAGGCTGAGGCGCTCGCCAGCGCAGGGCTACCGAACGATATCCTGCCGCGGGCAAATCTGCTGGCCGTTTCGGGCGGCGGCGACGCCGGCACATTCGCCGGGGGCATCATTGCGGGATGGACCCGGCATGGGTCTCGACCTGTGTTCAAAGTCGTCACCGGCATTAGCGCTGGTGCCCTGGTCGCCCCGTTTGCCTACCTGGGGCCCCAGTACGACGAGGTCATTGTGCGTATCTGCAATGCAGTCGGTCCAAAAGACATTTTCCATGCGCGTAATATGCTGACCCGTCTTACCAGCGATGGTATGGCGCACAGCAAGCCACTGTCGCGGCTCATTGCACAGCACGTCACTGCCGAGATTCTCGCGGCGATCGCGGCGGAATACGCCAAGGGACGGCTCCTGATGATCGGCACAACCGACCTTGATTCAGGCCGTCCGGTCACCTGGAACATGGGGGCTATTGCCTCCAGCCAGGCACCGGGAGCGCTTGAGCTGTTTCGCAACATCATGGTCGCGTCGATGAGTATTCCAGGAGCCGTCTCACCCGTCATGATTGATGTGGACGTTAACGGCCACCCGTTTCAGGAAATGCACGTGGACGGAGGTGTCCTTACGCAGGTGTTCCTTTACCCACCCGGCACCGTGATGGCGCTGAACCAAGTGCCCGGGGCGCGTTTGCGGCGTGAACGGCATTTCTATGTGATTCGCAATGGCAAACTGGAACTGCAATGGTCCGGAACCAAGCGCCGAACCTTGAACATCGGCGGTCGAGCCATCAGCGCATTGATCCAGAATCAGGGGATCAGCGATCTGGATCGAATTTACCGAATTGCCCAGCAGGATGGAGCGGATTTCAATCTGGCGTACATCGGCTCCGACTTCCGCATTTCTCGCCTCCATAAATTCGATGGCGAGTACATGAAGCGCTTGTTCAAGTACGCCTTTGAACTCAGTGCCAAAGGCTATCCGTGGCATAAATCGCCGAGTACGTGAAAGACGGTCTCAGCCGATCGGCTCGGCCGTACAACTCATTTCCCCTGAGCCTGGCTTCTGGAAAAGCACCACGTTACCGTCTTGCCAGAAGCTGTAGTTCCCTTGGGAATCCTTGCCGGTGTATTGGGTTCCCGAATCATTCTGCACCTGGTTCAGGGTGATCGAAGCGTTCGCCCATTTCAGGTACACGACACCAGGCTGGGTGTTAAAGAAAGTGGCGGTAATCAACGCGTTTAACCCTGCGCAACGAAAAGCCAGGGGGCCTTCGGTGAGTCTGTCTGGATCCTTGGTTCTCGCAATTGCCGAGCCTTGGCGCAGCTGGTGCGCGCGCTCGGCATAACTTCGGATCGCGCACGTCTTGGGCGCAGTCTCGGAGGCACATTGATTGCGGGCGTCGACCCAGAACTGCTGGTCGATCATGACTTTGTCTGGGCGCGGTACTGAATGATCATCCGTGAGCGCCAGGCGATAAAGACGCGTCAGTTCAATATCCATCTGCGTTAGTTGTGGATCGCGACAGATAAGCTTTTCGACGGATGCCCTTGCCGTGGCGCAGTCGAAGCTGGTGTGGATGATTGGCGAAGCAGGTGAGGCATTGGCACAGGTGCTCGTCGCCGCGCACACGCTGGCAGCGAGCAGACAGCTGAAAAGGGCCATGATCGTTTTCATGTTGGCTTGATCATTACGTGATGCCCGGATTGCTGTGGGATCTATCGATCCGTTAAGCAGTCATTTGTTCGCATTGGGTGTATCGCAGTGTAAGTCAGTGCTCAAAACTTGCCACACCCGTTCGAGGGAGTAGAAGTACAAAAGGAATTAGAGGTTGCATCATAAGAACATTGTTTCAGGGTTGGTCGCCCAGATGCTGAGCTAGACTAAAAGATCCAAAGCACACTGATAGCAGTGGAGTCTTTATGAAAAAATCCATCCCACCCTGTCTGGCTACGATTGTCTCGGTATTCTGCCTTTGCGCTTCAGCCGAGACCGTAACGCCGCTCAAAGGGCAGTCTCCCGAAATCATTCAGCAGGACATTAGTTCATGCCAGGCTCAGGCCAGCAGCACAGCAAGCACCAGCTCAGCATCTGAATCAGGCGGACGTGCCCGTGGTGCGGCTACTGGTGCCGTTGCCGGTGCGGCGGTTGCCGGAGCACGCGGTCGTCAGCATGACGAGCTTTATGACAAGGTAGACGACGATGTCAAACAGGAATACCGACAGAACAAAGCCAAGGATGCTGCTGTGGCAGGTGCGGTTGTAGGTGGATCCCGGCAACGTCAGGATCGTCGTGAGGATCGCCGGGCAGAACCGGCTGCCACTGCTTCCGCCTACAGCAGTTGCATGCAGCAACGGGGCTACCAGATAACCCCTTGAACGGGCGGTACTATCAAGGCGCTCAAGTCTGCCTGATCACAGAGGGGGTGCAATGCGCATTCCATTGTTTTACGCGGTGTCAGCTGTATTGTTTTTGAGTGGACCTTACTGCCTGGCGCAGCCATTGGATGCGAGCGCGACCACAAACGCTGCCGATACAGCGCCCGTCACCGCGGCGGCCAAAGATGCCGTGTTTACCCAGGAGCAGCTGGATCAAATGCTGGCTCCCATTGCGCTTTACCCGGACCCACTGCTGGCACAGGTGCTGATGGCCACCACGTACCCCGGGGAAGTCGCCGAAGCGGTGACCTGGTCTAAAGCACACCCGGAGGCCAAGGGCGATGATGCGGTAAAACAGGTGGCGAGCCAGCCTTGGGATCCGAGTGTGCAGGCGCTGGTCGCCTTCCCCCAGGTCCTGGCAACGCTGGGACAGGATCCCGTCTGGGTACAACGTCTGGGGGATGCCTTCCTGGCGCAGCCCGACGATGTCATGGGGGGCGTGCAACGCTTGCGTCATCAGGCGCAAGCCGCAGGCAACCTGCAGAGCAACCAATATCAGAACGTGACGGTTCAGGCTGTTGCGGCCCCGGCCCCCACGTCTGCCGCACCGGCCCCTGCCAGCAGCACCTCCACCATCATCATTCAGCCCTCCGATCCGCAGGTGGTTTACGTACCCAGTTATAACCCGACAACCACCTACGGCACCTGGCCCTATCCTGCGGCGCCTCCCGTGTACTATCCACCGCCACCAGCCTATTACCCCGGTTCGGCATTGCTGGCCGGGCTGGCGTTTGGTACCGGCGTGGCGATCATCGGCTCGTTGTGGGGTGATTGTGACTGGGACAACAACGACATCGACATCGACATCGATCGCTACAACAACATCAATCGCAACAACCAAATCACCAATAATCAGAACAAGTGGCAGCACAACACCGTTCACCGCGATGGCGTTCCCTATCGAGACACCAGAAGCCGCGAACAGTACGGCCGACAACTGGGCGGTGCCAATCAGCGTGAGGCTTATCGAGGAGACAATGCCCAACGTGCCCAGGCGCGTGAAAAAGCCCGTAGTTCAATGGACAAGCACGGTATCGAACGACCTGCCACCAGCAACCGCGAAGCCCGTGATCGAGCACGCGAAGCCCAGTCTGGAACCTCGGCCGGTAATCGGATGCAAGCAGGTGCAGACAAGCCGAGGACGACTGACAGAAGCCAGGGCACTGCCAGAAACACTCGGGAGGGTCGGCCGCCCGCCAGACAGACCGCTCAGGTGAATCAGCGCGCACAGGGCACCTCACAGGCGCGCCAAACTACGCAAAACCGGCCGTCCGCCAGTACGGGCAGTGCCCGCAACAATGCATTCGCCGGCGCGCGCTCACCGTCCCAGACCAACGCACAAGCCAGTCGTGGCCGGACCAGCCAGGCATCCGCCCAGCGCCCCAGTGCCTCGCGATCGGCCGGCCATCAGGTCAGTCGCCCCTCCAGTCCACCCGCGCGTCAAAGAGGGGGCCGTCGTTGAAAAACAATCCTCGAGTGAAGGCACTCACGGGCTTGCTCCCTCAGGTCCTGGCGATAACTGCCGGCTTGGCGTGGTCGTGCATGGTTACGGCACAGCAGGCCTTTCCAACGCCAGAAAAGGCCGCTCAAGCGTTCGTCGAAGCACTGGGCACGGAACACGCCGATCAGGCACGCCTGACAGCGTTGCTGGGTAATGAATGGCGCAGTTACATCCCGCGCGAAGGCGTGGAGCGCAAAGATGTGGATGCGTTTTTGAAGCAATACCACGAGCAACACAGCATTGAAAAAACCAGCGACAGCAAGGCACTCCTGGCGGTCGGCAGTGACCACTGGACGCTGCCTATACCCCTGATAAAAGACGCAAACGGTTGGCGCTTCGACCTCAACGCCGGTAGCGCCGAAGTCCGTGCACGTCGAATTGGCCGCAACGAACTCACCGCGTTGCAATCGGTTCTGGCCTATCACGACGCCCAGATGGACTATGCGTCAGTAGATCGTAACGGTGACGGCGCACTCGCCTATGCGCAGAAAATCTTCAGCACCGCCGGCGAGCACGACGGACTCTATTGGGCGGACGACGATAGTGGTCAGATCAGCCCGGTGGGGCCCGCGTTCGGCAAAACCATTGCCGGCGAAGACTGGCATGGTTACCACTTCCGCATCCTTGATGGCCAAGGTCCTTCGGCACCTGGTGGCGCCTACAGCTACCTGATCGGTGACAAGATGAGTCGTGGCTTTGCACTGATCGCCTGGCCGGCGAAGTACGATGACAGCGGGGTGATGAGTTTCATGATCAGTCATGAAGGACAGGTGTTCGAAAAAGACTTGGGACCCGAGGGTGACAAGTTGGCGCAGTCGATGAAGCGCTTTGATCCAGATGACAGTTGGAAGGTGGTTACGGAGGGTCAAGAGTAGATCTACCTGCGCCTCCTCAACCTTTTTTACGCGGACATCAAGCGTCCTGTAATCGTCGCATTAACTTAGCGTGCTCTCACGGCCCTTTCATATCGATCATCCATTAAAAAAAGCCCCCCTTAGCCCCAGATAACATGATTTTTCACGCGGTCAAGCCTTCCATATAGTCATCGCAAGCCCAACCGGAACACCTTAGTGTTTCATCGATGCGAGATAAATTTATGGATGACAAGATGAAGCCCGACCAAAGCCAGGGTGCTGGTATGGGGACACGAGTGGTTTGGGGAGGGGAGCAAGTTCAGCATCCCTACAACGCTACCCAGACTCCCATCGTCGTCAGCGCCGCCTACGGTTACCAAGATATCGATGAATGGTATGACGTGGCGTTGGGTAAAGAACCTGGCTTCATTTACAGCCGCATGAGCAACCCGACTGTCTCTGTCCTGGAACACAAACTCTGCGAGCTTGAAAGCGCAGAATCGGCTGTCGCTTTCAGCACCGGGATGGCTGCAATCAGTGGTGTGTTGCATACCTTCCTGTCCTGTGGTCAACGTGTGGTTTCTACCCGCGACAGCTACGGTGGCACAAACAAGATCTTTGAAGAGTTTCTCCCTCGCATGGGCGTCGAGGTCACGCTTTGCGATACCCTCGACACCGAAGCTATTGAGCATGAGATCGCTAAAGGCTGCAATGTTCTCTATCTGGAAACCCCGACGAACCCAACGCTGAAAGTCCTGGATATTCGACGTCTCGTGGCGGCGGCGAAGCGTGTTGGGGCTTTGGTCATAGCAGACAATACGTTCGCGACGCCTTTGAATCAGAACCCCCTTGCACTCGGGGTTGATGTAGTCGTGCACAGTGCTACCAAGTTTCTATCCGGTCATGGCGATGTGCTTGGCGGTGTGGTCTGCGGCACCGAGCATCTGATGTCTAAAGTTCGCCATTACCGCGAAATCAATGGGGCCTCGCTGGATCCTTTCTCGGCTTATCTCATCATCCGGGGTATCAAGACTCTGGCTTTGCGTTTGCGCCAGCAACAGGCGAGCGCGCAAGTACTGGCCGAGTATTTATGCTCCGAGCCATTGGTGGAGTCTGTGAACTATCCGGGACTCCCTCAACATCGAAGTCATGTCATTGCTCGCTCGCAGATGCGCGGATTCGGCGCAATCATCAGCTTCGTGCTGGTGGGAGGCATGGACACGGTGACTCGTTTGTTACCACTGCTTAAGTATGCACATCGGGCGGGTAACTTAGGCGCGGTGGAAACCATCTACGGGCCGGCACGAACAACCAGTCACGTAGAAAACACCTTGGAGGAACGCGAAGCACTTGGAATTTCCGAGGGCTTGGTCAGGGTCTCCGTGGGTATTGAAGAGACGGCCGATTTGTTGGCTGATCTTAAACAAGCGTTCACGTTAGTTCGCAGTAAACAAAATCATGCACATCACCACGCTGATAACACCGAGCGTTTCACTGAGGTGGGAACCTGAACTCGGATAAGACTGCCGACTGCAGGGTCGGACAGTTCTTCATGAATAGTAAAAACAATAACAACTAGCGACAAATTAATGGTGCTGCCTAATAGCCAGTGACAAGGAAATTTGTCCGAACATTTCATGAGAATATAGCGATGACCACTCAAGTAAAAAATGATCAGCCCGATCCAGAATCAAACTTCAAGAAAGAAATGCAGAGCCGCCACATTGTCATGTTGGCGTTGGGCGGTGTTATCGGCACGGGATTATTCCTTACTTCCGGTTACACCGTTAATCAGGCAGGGCCGCTCGGCGCGGTGATTGCCTACATCATCGGTGCTGTGATGGTGTATCTGGTAATGGTCTGTCTCGGTGAGTTGGCGGTACAGATGCCAGAAACCGGATCTTTCAGTAGTTACGCAACTCGATACCTGGGCCCAGGCACGGGCTATACCGTGGCGTGGTTGTACTGGCTCACTTGGGCGGTCGCTATTGGCTCTGAGTTTACGGCTGCGGGTATCCTGATGGTTCGGTGGTTCCCTGATACACCGGTCTGGATCTGGAGCGCGCTTTTTGCCATGGCGGTCTTTTCAAGCAACGTTGCATCTGTTCGTTTGTTTGCAGAAACCGAGTTCTGGCTTTCACTCATCAAAGTTTTGACCGTTATTACTTTTATTGTCATTGGTGGTGCGGCCATTTTCGGTCTCTTCCAAGTACAGCACTTGCAGGGTGTCGGGCTCTCGAATTTTACCCGTGAAGGGCTTTTCCCGACGGGTTTCTTACCCATTGCGATGACACTTCTAGCTGTCTCCTTCGCATTTTCCGGGACTGAGCTTATCGGGATTGCCGCCGGTGAAGCGCAGGACCCTCAGACAAGCGTTCCCAAGGCGATCCGCACGACAGTAGTCCGTTTGGCGCTGTTCTTCGTGGGTACGATTTTCGTACTGGCGACGTTGCTGCCCCGCGAGCAGGCGGGAATCATTGAAAGTCCGTTCGTGATGGTGTTTGAGCTGATTGGCATCCCGTACTCAGCTGACATTATGAACTTCGTCATTCTCACCGCCTTGATTTCCGCCGCTAACTCGGGGCTGTATGCAGCTTCGCGCATGCTTTGGACGTTGAGTGATCAAGGGCACATGCCCAAGCGCTACGCCAGGCTTTCGCGCCGGGGCACACCGGTTAACGCGATTGTTTTGAGTATGGCGGGTGCTGTGGCATCTCTGCTAAGCAGTGTGCTTGCCCCTGACACGGTTTACTTGGCCCTGGTGTCGATTTCGGGCCTTGCAGTCGTGGTCGTATGGATGAGCATCGCCGCGAGCCAAATCGCCTTCCGACGTCATTACGTGGCCAATGGCGGACGAGTTGAAGATCTGCATTTCCGGGTGCGCGGCTACCCTTGGGTTCCCATTGGTGCGCTGTTGTGTTGCTTGCTGGCCTGTGTCGGTATTGCTTTTGATCCTGAGCAGAGAGTGGCGCTTTACTTCGGTCTTCCGTTTATCGCGTGGTGCTACTTTGTTTATTGGATCACTCGCAAGAAGCGGGAAGAGCGGTTGGCATTAGCCGCGGCTGTCAATCATTCCGCTGGCGCAGCGTGAATAGCTCAGGCAATGATTGAGCAGAGTTAATTCCCGATGAGGTTGCGCCGATGAGTCAAAAATCACTACCGCCCCTGAATTGGCTGAGGGCATTCGAAGCATCGGCGCGGTATTTGAACTTCACCCATGCAGCCGAGGAGCTGCACCTGACTCAAGGTGCAGTCAGTCAGCAGATCCGTCAGTTGGAGTGTCATCTCGGTGTGGCGCTATTCAAGCGCCTGCCCCGAGGGCTTGGATTGACGGAAGAAGGGCAGTCGTACCTGCCGGTAGTTCAAGACGCGATCAGTCGTCTTGCAGTGGGTACAAACGAGATTTTTGGCCAGCGCAATCGAAGGCATGTGAAGGTGCGTGGCAGCCTTTCCTTCCTTCACTATTGGTTGGCCCCTCGGCTCGCAGATTTTTGTCGAGAGTATCCGCAAATCGATATCCGATATATCAGCAACATTTGGGTGAAGGAACCCGATGGAGAGGATGACCTGGAGATTCGCTGGGGATGCGGAGAGTGGTCGGGATTGCACGCTCAGCGATTAACGTGGGACATCCTCCAGCCCGTTTGCTCGCCACAGCTCATGGCCAGCTCACCGATACGTGAGCCTCGCGATTTGATGAACCATTCTTTGTTACATGTATTGGGATACGAGGAAGGTTGGGGTTACTGGTTGAAGCGGGTGGGTGCAGACGATGTCGATTATTCCCGTGGTCTTCAGTTCGACACACTGATTTCCACAATCCGCATGGCGGAACTGGGTCAGGGCGTTGCCTTGGCGCGGTCTTCCGTCGTGGAAGACTTGCTCAAGAGTGGGCACCTGATTGCTCCCTTCAGTCACCGAATTGAAGCCAGCGAGTCCTTTTATCTAGTGCGCGAGCAGGCCGAGGTGCTCTCGCCTGATGCCGCGACTTTTTCTACATGGCTGGTGGCTCAAGCCCACCGCCCTTTGTAATTCGGAGTCATCCATGTATTACGTAAGCACACGCGGCGGTGAAGTGCGGGCGGACTTTCGCAGTGTGGTTCTGTCGGGGCTTGCCGAAGATGGCGGTCTCTATGTCCCGGCAAGTTTGCCTGTCTTCACTGAGGAGCAGATTACCAGTTGGTCGTGGCTGCCATTCGATGAGCTGGTCTGGCGAGTGGTCTCACCCTACGTTGGCTCTTCCATGGACGAAAGCACGTTGCGTGCCTTGCTCAGCGACAGCTATCGGAACTTTAATCATCGCGCTATTACGCCGCTTGAGCAGATTGGCCATAACGAGTGGATACTCCAGCTGTTTCATGGCCCGACCCATTCTTCCAAAGACTTCGCTGCACAACTGCAATCGCGTTTGGTGGCGCATTTCCTGGGTGAGGTCGGTGGCGAGGCGCTGATCGTCGGTGCGACCAATGGTGATACCGGGCTGGCGGCGCTTGAGGCATTCGCTAACTGCCCGGGCACTCGCATGGCGATTATGTATCCGCGCAATGGGGTACCGGCTGAACAACTCTCTGCCCTGCAAGCGGCGGACCCAGAGCGGGTTCAGCTTTTCCCGGTAGACGGTAATTTCGACGACTGCCAGACGTTGGTCTCCCGGCTCTTGCGTGACTGGCCGTTAGAGGGGGTAATACCGGTCTGTTTCAACTCCACCAACTGGGTCGGTGTCCTCGCACAGATCGTTTTTTATTTCCACGCGGCCTTGCAGCTGGGCGCAGGGACACGTCCTGTAGGCTTCAGCGTTCCAGCGGCCAGCTCTGCTGAGATCTACGCCGGCTACCTTGCCCAGAAAATGGGATTACCCATCAACCAGGTGATCATTTCTACGAACAGTAATGATGCACTTCACCAGTTCATTCATCGCAATCGCTATTCGACCCGAGTGAGTAACCGTACGTTATCTCCCGCGATGGATTTCTCTCTTTTCTCCAACCTGGAACGGTTCATCTGGGAGCTGTATGGGCACGATGGGGGCTCAGTGAAGGCGCTGATGGAGCATTTTGAGGACTGCGGCGAGTTAAGCATTGGCAACCAGCAGTGGCTCCGGGCCCGAGTGCTGTTCGATTCCTATGCGGTAGACGAATCACAGGTTCGCGACGAAGTCGTCAAGTTGTTCCGTGAAACCGGGTCTGCAATCGATCCACATACCGCTGTTGGTGTGCTGGCTGGCCGAATTCATCGGCGCAGCCTGGGGGCTCCGATGGTGACCTTTGGGCAAATTGCTCCGGCCAAGTCTGCGGTCCTATTGTCCGAATTAGGTGTCTGGCGGGGAGAGGTGCCAACGACTCCCGACATTTCCGCTCAGCCACCCTACTTGGCTAAAGGCGATCTGGAGGGTCTGTGCCAAGCCCTCTTGTTGGCGCAGCAGAGGCAGGTATGAAGCGCATTCTGGATCCGCTGGATGAGCGCATCCTCGCCGAACTTACAGCGAATGCTCGAGTCGCCCATGTTGAGCTGGGCGCCAAGGTCAACTTGTCTCGCAATGCTGTGCGACAGCGCATTGAGCGTCTTGAGCGAGACGGCGCCATTCAGGGGTATACGGTGCGTCTCGGTGATTCCCGACGGCCTTCATCGCTGATCAGTGCCGTGATCTTTGTCTACCGCTACGACCGCATGCGTGGGGAAGAGGTACTTGCCGCGCTGCGCTCGCTCCCCGAGGTGGTTCAGTGTGAAGTCTTGAGTGGTGAGTTTGATCTGATGCTTCGAGTCAATGCAGCCTCACCCGAACGCGTCCACCTCGTCTGGAAGGAAATCTCGGCGATGCCTGGGGTGGAAAACACCGTCACCTCATTCGTTCTTTCTGCAGTGTTCTGAACACAAAAAAAGGGGCTTTCTGCCTAATGCCGGTAAGTTAAGACGCAGAACCTGTGGGAGCGTGGCTTGCCCGCGAAGAACGATGACGCGTAGTACCTGAAAAACTGCGGTGCATTCTTTGCGGGCAAGCCACGCTCCCACAGGATTTTCGTCGCTCCAACTTACCGGCATCAGGCTTTCTGCCTCTGTACACCTCGTTTTCCTGTACGGGCAGAATGACCAACAAATACAGCACTCTGCCATATTCAACTGCCAAAGCCCGACTCTTACGATGTTCCTGTCGAACAACATCCAAGAGGACTGCTTTCATGACTGAATACAAAATTGCCCTGGTGGGTTTTGGTGGCGTCAACCGTGGCCTGGCTCAATTGATTGCAGATCGCAACGCCGAGTGGAAAGCATCGCTGGGTTTTGGGATCAAAATCGTCGGTGTGACTGATATTTTTCTTGGTTCCATCGTTGCTAAAGAGGGGCTGGATGCAAAGCAGTTGGTCGCTCTGCCTATCGAGAAGGGGGCGTTCGCTCATCTGCCTGGAGGCACCGCTGAGGCGTTAAACGAAACCGTCATCAAGCATTCCGGTGCTGACATGATTGCTGAAGCCACCTTCACTAACCCTGTCGATGGTGAGCCCGCTACTACCTTCTGCCGCTGGGCTCTGGAAAGCGGCATCCATGTTGTGACCACCAACAAGGGGCCCATTGCATTGCACGGCGCTGAGCTTAAGGATTTGGCCCGTCGTCATGGTGTTGCCTTCGAATACGAAGGTTCGGTCATGAGCGGTACGCCGGTGATTCGTCTGGCAAGACAGGCGCTGGCAGGTGCAGAGGTTCAAGGCTTTGAAGGCATCCTGAACGGGACTTCCAATTACGTGCTGACCCGCATGAAGGACGGCCTGACGTTTAACGACGCAGTTGCTCAGGCTCAACAACTCGGCTACGCCGAGGCCGACCCAACTGCTGATGTAGAGGGGTTTGACGTCCGCCTCAAGGTAGTGATCCTCGCCAACGAACTGCTCAATGCTCGATTGAACGTCAGCGATGTGGCTTGCTCGGGGATCAGCAGCATCAGCCCAGAAGACATCGCTCAGGCAAGCGCCAACGGTGCCAGTTGGAAGCTGATCGGCTCTGCAAGTCGCGAAGTTGATGGCTCGGTTCGGGCGAGTGTGGAGGCTCGACTGCTGCCGAATTCGCATCCTCTCGCCGGTATTTGCGGTGCCACCAACGCGGTGTCGTTCAACACGGCATTGCTGGGTGCCGTTACGGTATCCGGTCCTGGGGCAGGACGTACCGAGACTGCCTTCGCGCTGCTGTCAGACATCATCGCCATCCATACCACCCACGGCAAGTAACAGGAGAGTCGTCATGAGTGTATCCAGCATGGCCAGTATCCAGCTTGTTGATGCCAAACAGATTGATGTGTTCAGTCCATTCGATGGTCGCTTGGTGGGAAGCGTGCCTTGCCTCGATGCAACCGCTGTTCCTGGCTTGCTGGAGCGTGCGCGAATTGGCGTGCGTGAGAGTGCGGCAATGCCTCGTCACTTTCGTGCACGCGTCCTTGAGGAAGCGGCTAGGCGGGTGGAACTTGAGGCTGAAGCGTTTGCCAGACTCATTGTTGCAGAGGCCGGAAAGACGCTGCGACAAGCAGAGAAGGAAGTGAAGCGTTGTGTGAACACGCTGAAGCTATCGGCGGATGAGGCTCGTCGTAACGCCGGGGAAGTGATTCCATTTGAGGCATATGAAGGCTCAGAATCGCGCCAAGGCTGGTTCACTCGCGAACCGTTGGGACTTATCGTCGCGATCACCCCCTACAACGATCCGCTGAACCTGGTCGCCCATAAACTGGGCCCGGCCATCGCCGGTGGCAATGCAGTGATTCTGAAACCTTCAGAGCTCGCACCGTTGTCAGCTCTCAAGCTGGTTGAGTGTCTGGTGGCGGCGGGTCTGCCTCCGTCCGTGGTGACCCCGGCGACGGGAGGCGTCGATCTGGGTAAAGCACTGGTGGAGCTGCGCGAAGTACGGATGATCTCTTTCACAGGTGGTTTTGCCACTGGAGAGTCCATTGCTCGTAGTGCAGGCTTGAAGAAGTTGGCCATGGATCTGGGGGGAAATGCACCGGTTCTCGTGCTCGAAGATTGTGATCTTGAACCGACCGTAGAGTCTTGTGTATCAGGTGCTTTCTGGGCAGCAGGACAGAATTGCATCGGCACGCAGCGCATCCTCGTACACCGTTCAATCTACGAAGATTTCCGCGAGCGTTTTGTCAGCCAAACGCGTGCATTGGTACTTGGCGATCCTGATCAGCGAGCAACGGATGTTGGCCCAATGATTACGGAGCAGGCGGCTCGTCGCACCGAACAGTGGGTGAATGAGGCGCTGGCCGAGGGGGCTCTTCTTCTGTGCGGACACCATCGTCAAGTGGGAAGCTATGCGCCAACTGTGCTGGAGCGTGTAAGCCATAGCAGTCGGATCTGGCAACAGGAGGTCTTCGCACCGGTGGTCATCCTGGAGCCTTTTGACCATCTGGATGACGCCGTTGCTCTGGCCAATGCGCCAGAATACAGCTTGCATGCGGGACTCTTCACCCGTGATCTTTCCAAGGCCTTGAAATTGGCGCGGCAAATTGAAGCCGGAGGGGTGATGATCAATGATTCTTCCGATTATCGTTTTGATGCCATGCCTTTCGGTGGCTTCAAGTACGGCAGTCTGGGGCGAGAAGGTGTTCGATTTGCCTACGAGGACATGACGCAACCCAAAGTGGTCTGCATCAATGAGATGGGTTGAGCCTCTGCTTTGGTGTCGAGAGAACCGAGCTCAGGTTGGCCCTTGGCAACTAATGCAAATTTTGTCGCAGGGAGCTCCCATCAAACGCTCCATGCGATAAACCAGGGAGGAATATGATCAACATTCGTGAAGCTACCAAAGCCGACCTCGATGTTCTACGTGAAGTCGGCTGTAAGACCTACCGAGAGCATTTTTCGGCCATTTGGTCTCTCGCCGGTATGCAGGGCTTCCTCAATCGAGACTTCTCACCCAGCGCGCTCGGCCAATCACTCGAATCATCCGCTAGCCATTTGTGGCTTATAGCCTCAGACGAAAGCGGTAGGGTCGTAGGCTTTTCCAAAATTAACTGGTCGGCACCTGCGCCTTTAACTGGCGAAGTGGGCGTGGAGCTTCAAAAGATTTACTTCCTCAAATCCGAAGCAGGGCGAGGGTATGGGAAACAGCTTCTGCGCTTCATTTGCAACCGAGCGATAGAGCGCGGAGAACGCTTGCTCTGGCTTGACGTGCTCAAGACCAATTCAAATGCGCGGCGCTTCTATGAGGGTTTCGGTTTCCAAAAAATCGGTGAGATCCCGTTCAAAACTGACTTGGCTGAAATTGGGATGGTTGTAATGGCCTGTGAACTTTCCCGATAGGCGCGTTCGATGGCCTCTGCAAATTCCCTGTGGGAGCGGGCATGATCGCTCCCACAGGATGTGGCCTAACCCAAGGTTGTGAAATCGCTGGCATGCAGCGCCTGTACGCCCACCAATTGGATTTCGAACTCGGGGGTGGCGCCGGCGTTGACACTGCCGTAGAGAATGCCATCGGCAAAGCGCAGTTGGCCGGTGGCGTCGGCAGGGTCGAAGGCGTTGCTGCCGATGAAGGTGAACGCGTCGACAGCGGTGGTCAGCGGGTTGGCGTCCAGGCCGGTGAAATCCAGAAGATCGCCCTCGGTGCTCTTGAAGCCGTTGATCACATCACGCAAAGCCCCGACGCCCATATCGGACAGAGCACCAAACGCGTAGGTATCCGCGCCCGTGCCAGCGGTGAGGTTGTCGGTGCCTGCACCGCCGATCAGCCGGTCATCGCCCGAACCGCCCACCAGCGTATCGCTGCCCGCACCACCATTCAGAACGTTCGCGGCGCTGTTGCCCGACAGACTGTCGGCGTAGGCGCTTCCCGTCAGGTTTTCGAAGAGTTTCAAGGTGTCGAGCCCGGAACTCACGGTGTTTTGTTGCGCTGACGTCGAGAGGTTTACGGTCACGCCGGACAGGGCGCGTTCAAAAGACACCGTGTCATTGCCATCGCGCCCGTCCAGCACATTGTTGCCGGTTCCGGCGAACAGCGTGTTGTCCAACGCGTTGCCCGTGCCATTGGCCGCGCCAGTGCTATCGATATACAGACGCTCGACGTTGTTGCCGAGGGTATAGGCGGCCAAGCTGCTGTGCACACTGTCGATTCCTCCAGATGCCGCATTGCTGTTGATCTCGATCACGGTATCGCCGGCGTTGTCGACATAGTAGGTGTCGTTGCCATCGACGCCGCTCATGCTGTCGTCCCCGACGGCACCATTGAGCACGTTATTGGCGGCATTGCCGGTGATGAAGTTGTGCCGCTCATTGCCGGTGCCGTTGATGGCCGACACGCCGGTGAGCACCAGGTTCTCGAGATTGGCGCCCAGGGTCCAACTGACCGAGGCCTGCACCGTGTCAATCTGCGAGGTCGAGGTGTTGGTTTCCACCACGCGGTCGGACGCGTTATCGACCACATAGACGTCGTTGCCATTGCCACCGGTCATGGTGTCGGCGCCCAGGTGGCCATCCAGCGTGTCGTTGCCCGAACTGCCCACCAGGGTATCCGCCTGGTCGGTACCGGAAATCATGTTCTGAGCGTTGTCGAAGATGTCCTGCACGCTGTTGTTGTCGTTGGGGTTGCCCTGGAAGCCAAGGTCATTGGCGATGTAGTCGGCCAGGCGCTGGCCGACGATCTCTGCCGACTCCTCGTGCAGGTGCCAGACGTCGTCCGGATACGCCAGCGGATCGACCTCGTAGCGCAAGGGGAGGTCGGTGTAGTCCACCGCCAGCTTGACGTCGGCGCGCTCGGCGGCGATGGCTTCCTGGGCGGCGCGGACATAGCCAACCCCCTCGACGATGGAGGCAATTTTCTCCTCCGAATAACCACGGGCACGCGCCGCGTCCTGTTCGTAGTGACCGGTTTCCATCATGTACACGTTGAAGTTGCCGAACTGGGCATGCAGGTAATCAAACACCTTCAGGGTCGCGGCCTTGTAGGCCGCTGCTGCCGCTGCTTTGTCCGTGGCGCGGCCGATCTCCTGGGCGGCTTCCTCGCCCTGGCCCCAAATGATGCCCATAGTGACGTTATCGATGGATTGCAGTTCGGTGCGCTGGTCCCGCAGCAGCGTCACGGCGCGCAACAGCGCAGCCCCGGGTTGGTTGGTGTCGGTCAGCCACCAGCACAACTGGAGTTCCTCGGTGCTGAGCGTCGACAGGCCGGTGACCGTGCTGCCGCCCACCGCGATGTCGATGCCGTTGCCATTGGCATCGGTGAACTGGCTGCGCACGTCATAGGGGGTGTAGCGGTCCAGGTCGTTGACCAGCATCGAGGTGCCGGACTGATTGTCGTCCTCCGTCATGCGCAGCAGGCGCGCATTGGATTGGCCGAGGGTGGGCAGGTAGAGGATGTCCTGCTGGGTGCTCTCGCCAAACACGAAGTCGCTGGCGGTCAGGGTGTTGAGGTAGTTGCCGTTGAGGGCGATTTCAAAACGATTGCCATCGGCATCCGCTTCGGCGGACTTGATGTAGGTCTTGTCGCCGGCCGCGTTAAGGGTGATGTACAACGTGCCATGGCGGCCATCGCCGAGGCCGACAAAGCCCAGGCCTGAAACATCGATCTTGTCGACGCCCACGGTGAAGTCATAAATCGTGTCGGTGGCCGTGATACCACCCGTGTCGTAGTCGCGGTAGCTGTCGAGCACGTTGGCGTAGCGGAAGGTGTCGGCACCATCGCCGCCGTACAGCGAGTCGCGTCCGGCGCCGCCGTCGACGATGTCCGCGCCGGTGCCGGCCTTGATTGTGTCGTTGCCACCGAGGCCGAGGATCAGGTCTGCGCCCGCCGTGCCGTTGAGGGTTTCTGCGTTGTTGGTGCCGGTGATGGTGTTGGCGGGCGCATCGGCCACTACCAGGGCAAAGCTATCGCTGACCGATGCACCGGCCGGGTCCGTGGCTTTGACCAGCACGTTGTAATTGCCGGACGCGGTGCTGGTCGGCGTGCCGGTGAAGGTCAGGTTGGTGGCATTGAAGCTCAGCCACACGGGCAGGGCGCTGCCATCGGCGAGGGTCGCGGTGTAGCTGAGGCTGTCATTATCCGGATCGGTGAAGCTGGTGGCCGGCACCGCGTAGCTGAACGGGGTGTTTTCGGTCGCGTTCTGATCCAGCAACGCCGTGGCCAGCACCGGCGCCTGGTTGGTCGGTGACGACGAGGCGAAGACGAAGTTGGCGCTGGTCAGCTTGCCGAGGTAGTTGCCGTCGAGTGCCACTTCGAAGCGGTTGCCATTGGCGTCGGCGGTCAGGGTTTTGATGTAAGTTTTGGTGCCGGCACTGTTGAGCACCACGTACACGGTGTTGTTCTTGCCATCCCCCAAGCCGGTGAAACCTATGGCCGAGAGGTCGATCTTGTCGGCGGTGATATCGAAATCGGTGATCAGGTCGCCAAGGTTGGCACCGCCGGTGTTGTAGTTGCGGTAACTGTCCAGGCGATTGGAGAACACAAAGATGTCCGCTCCAGCGCCGCCGGTGAGGGTGTCCATGCCTGCGCCGCCGTCGAGCTTGTCGTCGCCCGCGCCGCCACTGAGGCTGTCGTTGCCCGCCAGGCCGAGGAGGGTGTCGGCCGAATCGCTACCCAGCAGCGAGTCGCTGCCGCTGGTGCCGGTGAGCACACGATTGAAGATGAAATTGCTGGCTGTCAGAGTGCTGGCGAGGTTGCCCGAGAGGATCAGCTCGAAACGATTGCCGCTGGCGTCGGCATCGTAGTCCTTGATGTAGGTGCGGTCGCTGCTGGCGCTGTAGCTGACCTGCAGGGTGCCGCCACGGCCATTGCCCAGGCCGGTGAAACCGAGGCCGGCGAGGTCGATCTTGTCCTGAGTGACATCGAAGTCGGTGATGGTGTCATCGAAGCTTGTGGTTGCGTTGCGGTAACTGTCGGACTGAGCGACGAAACGGAACGTATCGGCGCCGGTACCGCCGGTGAGTTTGTCGATGCCTGCACCCCCCACCAGAATGTCGCCACCGGCCCCGCCATTGATGGTGTCGTTGCCGGCAGCGCCGTAGAAAATCTCGCTGGCAGCGCTGCCCAACAGGATGTCATTGCCAGCCGTACCTTGCACGGTGGTCATCGGCACCGTGGCGCTGACGTAGCTGCCGTCGCCATAGATCAGCGTGGCGCCCTTGCTGGTGTGACTGATGGTGTTGCCAATAATGGCGTTGCGATCAGTGCCGTCTTCGTTGCGCTCGGCGACGCCGTAGGTCGACAGGTCGCTGCCGATGATGATGTTGCCCTGGATGGAGTTATCGCTGCCGTTGAAGTACTTGCCGGACACGCCCAAGGTGTCGTTGTAGGACTGGATGATGATTTCCGGTACGGGGCTGCCCAGGGAATTGTTGGTGAGCGTGTTGTCGATGATCTCGACGTGGTTACTGCCGTAGATGCGTATCCCGGCGCTGGTGTTGTCGTGGATGTCGACGCCGCTGACCGTCACCTCGCTGGACATTTTGATCAGCACCCCTTCGGCGCCGTTGCCGTACACCTCGCCACCGGTGATGGTTATGTTGCTGGGGGAGGGGATGTCCTCGCTGCCGCGCTGCACCACGATGCCATTGCCGCCGTTGTTGTAGGCCACGTTATTGGTGAGCGTGAAATCGTGGGTGCTGGTAACGATGTTGAAACCGTGCCGGTCGTTGTCGTAGGCGATGTTGTTTTCGAAGGTGCTGTCGCTGAGGAAGTCAGCCACGAAGCCGTCCAGGCCATTGCCGTGGGACACGCTGTTCTTGATGACCATGTTGACGGTCTGCTCGTGGGGGTCGAAACCGTACCCGGAGCAATCCTTGATCTCGACGCTGTCGAGGGTAACGTTGGAGTCGTAGCCTGCTTCGCCGGGAATGTAGCCGTTGAACCAGCCGTCGATCTTGCCGGTGGTGCTGTCACGGTTGCCGTCAATGGTGAGGTTGCTGACGCCGAAGTCGTGAGTTTCCTCGCCATAGGCGGAGCGGATGACTCCCGTGATCTTGGTGTCGGAGCCGTCAGCCACCTTGACGGTGGTTGCGCCCATGCCGTCGCCGTACAGGTAGACGTTGCTCTTGAGCATCAGGCAACCGTCGGAGGGTTCCTCACCGCCCGAAACGATATAAGTTCCGGTGGGCATATACACCTGCCCCCCGCCTGCAGCGGCCGCCGCATCAATTGCACTTTGTATCGCCGCTGTGTCGTCAGTGATGCCATCTCCTTTGGCGCCAAAATTTTGTACATTTAAAATCATGAGCTTATCTCCGTATCAGGCGAAAACCTCGGTAAATGCCAATATTCCATCGACAGGTACCGTGTTATGACCCAACGGAGGGCAAAAGTTGTGACCGCGTATCGGGGAAGTGTCAAAAAACCGGACTAACTGATTAGCGGTTGCGAGATATTTTGAGGTGTTTCGAAAAAATAACGTTCTGTTGACGCTTACTCAGGTAGCGAGCGATGCCTGTGGGAACGGGCTCGCGGAGACGGTGGTTCAGGTTCGATCATGGGATGTGCCTCGGCATGGGTATTGATATTCATGCCGAGGTGTTGAAGGAACCTGCCATTGCGGGTTTTCAATGAAGGGGGAGGTTGGGTCTACAGGAAGGCGGGTGAACATCTCGGAACGCGCGAAATCGATCTGGCTCCCTTCGCCACTCGTACCATACTACTTGAACGTATTAATGAGGCCTTCGATCTGATGCATGAGGGCACTATCAAATACTGATCCGCACCCTGGAGCTCAGGCTCCAGGTCCAGTTCCAATACCACCCTGATATTGGAGGTTTATCGTGAGCAAATTGAAGCTTCATCCTTCGCTGGACAGCGGAATAGAGCCAAGCTCTGCAAACTTCTCTGGCGGCACCCTGCAATGCCTGTGTCCGACTGATAAGGTTGAAATCAGGATTGACGCCCAGACCCTGCACAATCATGCCTGTGGCTGCAGCAAATGCTGGAAGCCCACAGGTGCGAAATTCGCGGTCGTTGCTGTCGTTCCCCGCGATAAAGTCAGCGTCACCGCGAACGCTGAGAAGCTGGTTATCGTCGACGAGAGCGCGACTATTCAACGACATGCCTGCAAAGAGTGCCATGCACATATGTACGGCCGCATCGAAAATAAAGACCACGCGTTCTATGGCCTGGATTTTGTGCATACCGAGCTATCCCCGCAAAAAGGGTGGGCTGCACCGGGCTTTGCAGCTTTCGTTTCGTCGATCATCGAAACCGGCACCCCACCGGAGGACATGAAGGAAATCCGCGGAAAACTGCGCGCGCTCGGTCTGGAACCGTATGATTGCTTGTCGCCAGATCTGATGGACGCATTGGCTACGCAAGTGGCGAAGTTGAATGGTGTTCTCGCATCCCGCTAAGCCCGGCACGACCCACCTTGGCTGAACCATTGGTGCAACGCCCTTCACCTATATCTGTTTCAGGTGAAGGGCGTTGCGCTCAAGCCCTGTTTTTCCGGATAAGGGTGGTGTTTTGATGGGCATGGAGGCCCGTTAGCCAGAAACCGGGTTAGAGTGTTCATCAATGTCTGTTCATAAGGGCCCTCCACTCGATTCGCGTAGTCGCGCCAAGCGGTTCCAGCGAACGAGCCGGGCAAAAAAAACCGTATTTCAATCGTTATGTGAAGAATGAATCGTTCGCTGTTTGTTTCTCTAGATGGGCCCAAGGGAGCCGGCAAAACCACACTGTTGGAGGCCGTTACGAAAGTACTGAGGGCAGACAACAAAAAGGTGATCCGACTTTGCGAGAAAAAAAGCGATCCCTATAGGGGTGAAACAATGGCCCTCGTTAACAAGCTCGTCAGAAATCCCACCCGGGATTTGGAGTTGGAGGTTTGTGAGCGCTTTGCTGATAGCCGTACCTGGATTTCCCGGCACGTGCTGGCTAAACAGCCACCAGGCAGCATCATCTTGATCGATCGCTGGTATCCGTCTGATGCCGCGTTTCGCCGGATAGTCCCGTTTGCAGAGATTCTACAGTTGAACATTGATCGAAACGTGCAAGTGCCAGACCTGCATGTCGGGGTTGTCACCGCCCCTGAAATCTCATGGGCGAGGGCAGCGGCACGACGGCGCGGGCTGAGCAGTACTGTGCTCCATAAGCTGGAAGAACATGTCGCTTGTACCAAGGCGTTCGAGCGAGCGATTGCAGATCACGGCTGGGTTTTATGCCGTAATGAAGGAACGATCGAAGACGCAACGATGCAGGTGATTTCTGAGATCTATAGAGTCCTTCGATGCGCCGGCCTTGATGCGGTTGAGATAGCCGTAGATATAGATCGTTAGCTGGTTTGTCGCCGCAGCGGTAGCCGGCTGATGCTTTGATCTGGGTGCCTGTCATCGAGCTCTGAGCCGAAGCTTCCCGGGGTGGGTCATATATGATCAGACGGTTCGAGCGTCGATTGCTGGAGCCGGGGTATTGAGTTGGCTCAAACAGGGATCGGGGATTGGTAGCTTGAAAGAACCTTTAGTAGAAGTTCCGTCCTGACACAGCATTTAACATAATATACATTACACGCAACAATGTATTTCAGGATTAGCCTGGTTGCACGCAGATTTTGAAGCCCTGGATTCGCCTAAGCCCTCATCCTTGCGTCAGCTTTCCAACCAGCTCCGCATGCTCGGGAAATTGCACTCCGAGCTTCTGCCGGCTGCCCATCTCCATATCTGCAAAATCAAACCCTGGTGAAACCGCTTCACTGATCAAACCGTATTCCGCCAAACCATTCATAAGCTGCGAAGCTTTCCAGACGCCACCCGGTACATGCAACTGCAAACATTGCCCGGCAATAACGTCGCTGCCCATCACCACAGTATTCAACGTGCCGTCTGGAAAAATCAGGCTGTACTGAATCGGGTTTCCCAAATGGTAGTAATGAACGATGTCCGATTGATTCAGGTGGAAATGACCGATCGGCGAATCCTTGGTCAGCAAGTAATAAATTGAAGTCATCAAATGACGTTTACCCCCATTGATCTCGACCATAGCGTGGTGATCCGATTGAAAGGTTCTTCGGTAGAAACCGCCTTCCATGTGAGGCTCCAGAGCCAATGCAGCAATCACTGCTTCAGCGTCTGGAATGTGAGTATCGAATGCATTGATGGTCATGTAGATTGCCCTCCCATAAAATACCAAAACTATAACAGCCATACATCTAATAGATTATAACTATGCTAAATAACCATTTAGTAGAGCTGATTAATTGTCTCAATAGCCGCATACAGTTTCTACTTGGACCTTCGCTCTACCACCCTTCCCTCCCGGCTCTTCTGCCCTCATCCGACTGGCTAAAAAGCACTGACCTGCTTGCGTTACTATTTCTATGGCAGGGTCGACGCTTGAGGTGCTCAGCCGATGACAATCCCCCGCAGCCTAACCCTTCATAGCCGGATCACAGGGGTGATGATCCATCGCAAAATCTCCATAGGCGAGCATTGCGGTATCCCAATTCACATCCAGATGGGACGCCATCACCTGAAGGTCACGCCAGTGTCGCTGCACCGGGCTCGCCTCGAAAATCACCGCAGTCCCCATTTGCTGCACCAGCCGCTGAACGGCCTGCACACATGACCGAACCAGATACGCGCGATCTCGCTTGAGGGTGAGCAGTTCTTGCACCGACAGTGACCTGCCAGCGACACCGGCGTCATGCAACAACAAGGCAATGGCGTGGTAAAGGTGCCTGGCACAGCTCAACTGCGCAGCACTTTCCGCAAGTCGTTCCAGCAGTATTGGCCGAGCCCTTGAAACGGCGTCCGCCTTAGAGTCCCCGCGATTTCGCAGTGTTGCAATGCAATCATCATAGGCCCCCTCCGCACAGCCAAGCACCGGGCCTATATGCAGACTGCCCAGATACGGAATGAACTCCACATCAAACAGGTAGCCGTCCGGATTGTGCCTGGCGCCTGTCGGTGCCGGGCCGAAACACTCGGATTGCGAGACGACCCAAACATCTGACACAAAGACATCATCCAGCCGAAGGTCTTTTGATCCGGTACCGCACATTCCAGCGACATCCCAGACATCCTCGACCTGAACCTGATCCGCCCGGAGCGTGAACAACAGCGTCTGGCCGTCACGAGGATCCTTGCCGGACACGATCACCCAGTTGGCATGATCAATTCCTGAACTGAAACGCCATGTTCCGTCGATACGAAAACCACCATCTTGCTTCAGGATCGAGACCTCTTTGGACACGGAAGCAGTCGCTATGATCTGCCCGGGTCCATCGGCAAAGACCTGCTCCTGACAGGCGGGAGGAAGCCGCCCGACAATCGCCGCATGGCTGCCCACCAGGCCGATCATCCAACCGGTCGACGGACAAGCTCGTGCGGCAATTCGGGATGCTTCAACCAGGGTTGGCCAGTCGCGTTGCAGCCCACCATAGCGTCCAGGCACAAATAACTGCATAAGTCCTTCTGCATGCAATTCCTCCACCGTCTGCGGCGAAATACAGCGAGCCTGTTCGGTTTCAGCGGCACGGGCCCGCCACCGGCCAAGCAGTTTTCGCGCGCGATCACAGGTTTCATGATGTTCCAATGACAGGTTAGCCATCCAGTCCATGAACTTCGTTACCTCGACAATCAGCATTAGGGACGGGAAAGTTTCCTGACAACCGGAGACTCGAAGCAGAAACCTTCGGGGATAAAGGGCTCGCCTAGCAGTTCGATGAACCTGCTGATGCTGTTTTCGTCATTGGACGCCACAAACTCATAGAAATTGGTGCCGTTCCAGATGACATAAATATGAGAAAAATAGCGGGACGCGGCTTCGACGAAATCAGAGAAAAGGATCTGACCGTTTTCCATCTGCACTAACATGGCCTCCCTTTTCCAGGCTATCTGCGCCTCGGAAAAATAATGAGACTTGTGCTTTTCGTCCTTTACCCGCTCGCGTCGCTCATACTCTTGGATGTCGCTCTGATTGCATTTTTCCAGGAAGAAAGCGAGGCCATCCTCTCGCAAAAAGCGGGAAACGAACCTCAGGTGCTCATCCCTGTTTCTGCCATAGAACTGAAAGGCCGCCATCTCATAGAGGTAGTCGACCCCGAAAAACGGGCTGTCGACGCCTAAGGAATCCGCCACGATATCCTCTGTGATCTGAAGAAATGACCCCGAATAAAACGCAGAGATTTCCTTGTCGGCGTGGGCGTCGAAATGTTGCTGGTTGGCTTTGTTCGGAGAATTGGTCAGGGTTCTGATGGCCCCATTGGAATACTTCGCCAAGGCTCTTGCACTGCTCCCGTCAAACGCATCGATTTCCCACAGGGAAAAGTTCCGCTCGTCTTTTTTTCGTCGCTCACGGGTATATCGGTCGAGCGCCACACCGATGCGCGAAAGCTCCTCCACAATCCCCGGCACACTGGCCAGGAAGTGCGAAAAAAGCGGACCCGCCTGCGTCACCAGCAAATCATGGTAGGCCCTTACATCATCGTCCTGGATACGCTCGCGTATTCTCGTTGTCACAGGCTGCTTGGGCACCTGCACTCTCCCGTTGGCCAGATCGTCAAAATAATCGGCCAGTTTGTTCATGGCAGAATCGACAAACGCAGGGTTTGAATCAGTGGTCATTTCCGTAATTCCATTTACGCATTGAGTATTTATTAAATGGCTATAGCGCCGGCGGCCAGGAGATGCGCCGTGGTTTTGCCGTTGAGGTTACGGGGCAACGCCGCATGAAAACTGACAATGGCGGGCACCATGTACCAATCCAACTGCGTGGCGCAGTACTGGATGAGCGCATCAGCGGACAACTCATGGCCTTCTTTCAATACCACGCAGGCCTTTGGAACCTGACCGGCCACTTCATCGGGAAAGGCAATGACAACCGCTTCGCTCACAGCCTCATGGGCGACGATAACGTGCTCGATTTCCCGGGGGTTTACCTGAAAAGTCCGCCGCGTAAATACGTTGTCTTTTCTACCCACGAAGTAGAGATACTGTTCACTGTCCCGTTTGAACAGGTCACCGGTGAAGTAAACCCGCGTTTCACCGAACAGATTGTTTTTAACGACCTGGCGGGTCAGTTCTGGCTTGTTCCAGTAACCGAGCATCACCAGATCACCCGCGACTACAAGCTCTCCCACACAATCAGGCCGGGTAATCAGTTGCCCGGCATCGTCAACCAGGAACACCTTGACCCCAGGAATCGCCTTACCCACCGAACCGGGGCGTTGATCAAGTTGCTCTGGAGGTAAATACGCAACTCGCTTGCACTCCGTCAGGCCATACATGGAGTAAACGGCAACGCCTGGAAGGAGCGCTCGCAATAGCTGTATATGCTTGGGTGGCAACGCCTGCCCGCTGCTGGCAATGTACTTCAGGGATTTGATTTTTTGCGGTTGAAACGTGTCGGGGTCGGCCTGCAAGAGGTAGTGAATGGCGGGTGGCAGAATATGCATCCCGGTTATGCCTCGGCGTTGAATCAAATCGAGCAAATGCTCCGGCTGCTCAGGCAGTGCATTTTCGGAAACCGAATGACCACCGCCGAGCAACGGCATCATTATGTTGTAAAAGCCGTAATCAAAATGCAGAGGTGAGAAGTTCAGAATGACCGCATCCGCGAAGTCCCCCAGATAACTGGAAACCGCCGTGTAGGCCGCCATCATATTGCTGTTGCTGACCGCCACGCCTTTCGAGTCTTTCGTCGAACCACTGGTGTGAAAGATGACGCGGACTTCACTGCCCTCAAGCCCCCCATCACACTCCGGGAACGCTTCATTCAACCCGGCAAATCGGCTGGTGTGCCAATCGCCCATGTGCAAGACGAACTGTAAATGGACCTTCCCGGTCAACTCAACGAGGCTAGCACTTGCCGGTACGATCAAGGTCTTTGCCTTGATATCGTTAAGTTGATGGATCAGTTTTTCGGCGGCGATACCGTAATGCATCAGCGCCAGGACGAATCCGGCTTTCATGACGCCCAGCGCGCAGGCGATGGTTTCGATGGAAGTGGGTGCATGAAGTGCGACCCGATCACTCGCTGCCATCCCCGTGCCCACTAACTGCCGGGCTACCACGCAGGCGAGTTCGTCCAATGCTCCGTAGGTGATCTTTCGGCCACTGATGGTCAGCGCAATCTTGTCCGGCGTTCGCTCGGCGTGGTCTTTTACATAGTCATGGAACTGTTTCATCGGGCCACCTCGCTACCATCCGCCAAGGATGACGACGAAGAGCCGTCTTCCCTGTTCGCCTGTAAGACTTCGTTATCCTTGGGGGCGAGCAGCACAATTGCCCCCACGATCACTTCGAAAATCCCGGCGCCGACAATAACCAGGCCGGTTTCAAAGCGGGCATACAGCGCAGCACCGCAGGCACCGGCAATCAGAATCGAGGCGCCCAGCGCCGCAAAACGCAGCCGTGCCAGCCCGGCGATTTCGCTTTGCCTGAACCGGGTTTGAATCAGCAGAATGAATGAGATGTCGATCAGTGGCCCGCCGAGTGCCGCAAGACTTGCGCCGACCATCATCCCCGTCAGGACGTGTTCCGGTGGCAGGTACAGCACGGCCGCACCGATGATCGCGATGCCCAGGCCGTTGACCACGGAACCGAAGGTAAACCCGTGATACAAGCGGCGGATCTGCAGATTGCCCACAACAAAAATGGAGATCAGGTTCCCTGCCCCGTAAGCCCCCATGATCAGGCCGTAGGCAGCAAAACCCTGTACGCCGAATCCCTGGATATCGTATTTGACGACTGCCAGCGCCATGCCGATCGATATACCCACGCTCCAGGCAACATTGCCCAGTCCCGCACACACATACACCGCCTGCATCTGGCTGCGTCCCGCAAGACTTCTCCAACCGGCGGTAAATCCGGCACGCCGGCTTGTTGCCTTTGCGGGTTGGCGCGGCAGCGCTTTGCTCAACTTCATGACCGCCCACGCGGAGATCAGGAAGGTGATGCTGTTCAGGGTAAACAGATGCTCGATCGGAATCAGCAGCGTAATCGCCGCTGCCAGCATTGGCCCGATCACCCGGGCGACCCGGATGATGGCATCGAACAGCGCGTTGACCGATTGCAGCTGGTCCGGCGCCGCGGCAATCCGCGGAAGACTGGCGCGTAGCGCCGGCTCGAACAGCGAGTTGACGATCATCATGAGCATGAGCGGAACCGCCAGCATCCACAGACTCATGATGCCGAACCCCCAAGCAAGCACCGGAATCAAGGCAAGCCCGGCCCGCGCCAGGTCGGCACCGATCATCGTGCGACGGTGGTCCCAGTGCTCTGCCCATATCCCCCCCAGCAAAGCACCTGCCAACGCGGCAGCACCGCGTAAAGCACTGAGCCAGCTTGCATCGGTTCCAGCGATCTGCACCGCCATCCAGGCGATGGCAATCGCGAAGAGTTCGTCACCGATTGAAGAAAGCGCCAACCCTCCCCACAGTAAGGCTACGGGCCGCTGAAGCAACGGCCTGAACAATTTCATATCATCAACTCCGCACAGTCACTCAACAGGTCTGAAAAAGCCCCTATCGTCTCGTTACTCGTTGGTTGGAAACGACTGTCCCGTCGAACAGATAGTCCATTTCGGAACTCAGTACGAAGAGGCACTCTGATTGTTTATTGAGTGGCGCTCGGTTCCTGCGAGGGGAGGATTGAAAACGCTGACCAGAATAAGGTCCGTGAACTTGCCACCACGCAGATAGTGACGATCATGTTTGTCCAGAACGTACATATCTCCCGGACGGATTGCATGGATGGTGCCCTCCATGTCTTCGATTTCGCCCTCACCACCGATGCAATAGCAAGCCTCGAGATGATTGCGGTAATGAAGTAGCGATTCCGTACCGGCTCGAACCACAGTGTGGCAAAGGGTGAAGCCGACTCCGTCCTGCTCTGTCAGCAGACGGTGGCTGGTGCCTGAGCCCCACTCGACGAAAAAATCGGTTTTTTCAACATCGCGGATACTACGAACAAACATATTCAGTTCCTTTTGAATATTTGGGGCTTGCCGCCTTGAACGTGCAAGGCGAACAGAGTGGTTGCGGCGGTAAACGTCAAGCGGGCAACACAGAGGCAGGCTTGCATACGACAAATGTTCAGCAGCTCGTTGGAAACCCCTCTGTCGAGATAGCGCTGTCTTTCACTAATCGAATGAAAACCGGCCCTCTGGTCAGAGGCAAATCACAACCAGATAACAGGGATGCTTTCCCGCGGGAAATGCAGGAAGACTTGTCGAAGGACGTGCCTGTAGCACGCATGCTATTACGGCTGACCAGTCATTCCATGACCCAGTTGTTGCTCCCTGAAGACCCCGGATCCTACGTGTAACAATTTGTGAGTGTCAACGGGTTTTTCAGACTCGGTTCAAGGCAGGCGACGGCACATTCGAGGTCCGATTCAAGGTCCGCGCGCGCCACAGGCCGGCTTGATCCTACGCCTCTCGCTCCGCGATCCAAACTGGCCTCAGACAATTGCACAGACGACGGCAATAAAAAACCCGGCCTTATCAGCCGGGTTTTTCAGGCACTCGATTAGAGTATGAAGCAACTTCAGAATTGAGCTTTGCGATCAATCAACAACAGCGAGTCTGTCCATTCCCGCCTCCGTAACGAGCCTCCTGACGTTCGCGAAAGAACACCTCGTAGCTCATCACCGGCTTATCCGGGTGTTTGGTTTGCATATGCTCAACGTAAGTGTCGTAGTCAGGCATTCCAACCATCAAGCGGGCAGCCTGACCCAGGTATTTACCAAGGCGACTCAGGTCATTGAACATGGGCACCCTCCTCCATCAAGCATCCGGCAGAGCCTGGAATGGCGCTTCTTTATCCGTACGCTCTTTGGTGCCCCAGGCGGCGATACCAACCTTGAGCGCAAAGAACAGGATGCTGAACACCACGAGCAAAAACAGCGCGGTCAGCGTTGCGTTGGTGTAAGCGTTATAGATCACATGCTGCATCTGCTCGATGCTCTTGGCCGGCGCGAGGACCTGACCGTTGGCCAGGGCATCGCTGTATTTCTTCGCCAGTGCCAGGAAGCCGATTGCCGGGTTGGCGTCGAACAGTTTGATGAAGCCTGCGGTGGTGGTGCAGATCAGCAACCAAACCGCTGGCAGCATGGTCACCCAGACGTAGCGTTGGCGTTTCATTTTGATCAGCACGACGGTCGCCAGCATCAGCGCGATACCCGCCAGCATCTGGTTGGAGATACCGAACAGCGGCCACAAGGTGTTGATGCCTCCCAGTGGGTCGATCACGCCTTGGTACAGCAGGTAACCCCACATTGCCACGCAACCGGCGGTCGCGATCAGGTTGGCGGTCCAGGACTCGGTGCGTTTGAGCGCCGGCACGAAGGAACCGAGCAAGTCCTGCAGCATGAAGCGTCCGGCACGGGTACCGGCGTCGACCGCGGTCAGGATGAACAGCGCTTCGAACAGGATCGCGAAGTGGTACCAGAATGCCATGGTGTTTTCACCCGGCAGAAGTTGATGCAGGATCTGCGCGATACCGACCGCCAGGGTCGGTGCACCGCCGGCACGGGCCAGGATGGTGGTTTCACCGATGTCCTTGGCCACTGCTTGCAGCGCTTCCGGGGTAATCGCAAAGCCCCAACTGCTGACGGTCTGAGCCACCGAAACAGCATCCGAGCCGACAAGGGCTGCGGGGCTGTTCATGGCGAAGTACACGCCCGGTTCGATCACCGAAGCGGCAACCATTGCCATGATGGCCACGAAGGACTCCATCAGCATGCCGCCGTAACCAATGTAACGGGCATGGCCTTCACTGGCGAGCAGCTTCGGCGTGGTGCCGGAAGCAATCAGCGAATGGAAACCCGACACCGCGCCACAGGCAATGGTGATGAAAAGGAATGGGAACAACCCACCCTTCCATACCGGCCCGGTGCCGTCGATGAATTGGGTCAGCGCCGGCATTTTCAGGTCGGGCATGGTGATCAGAATGCCGATCGCCAGCGCAACGATGGTGCCGATCTTCAGGAAGGTCGACAGGTAATCGCGAGGCGCCAGAATCAGCCACACCGGCAACACAGCGGCCACGAACCCGTAGCCGATCAGCATCCAGGTAATCTGGATGCCGGTGAAGGTAAAGGCCTTGGCCCACACCGGGTCAGCGGCAATCTGTCCGCCCAGCCAGATCGAACCCAGCAGCAATGCCACGCCGATCACCGAGATTTCACCGATGCGGCCTGGGCGGATGTAGCGCATGTAAATGCCCATGAACATCGCGATCGGAATGGTCGCCATCACCGTGAACATCCCCCACGGGCTTTCGGCCAGGGCCTTGACCACGATCAGCGCCAGCACCGCGAGGATGATGATCATGATCAGGAAGCAGCCAAACAGCGCGATAGTCCCGGGGATGCGGCCCATTTCTTCACGGACCATATCGCCCAAAGAACGACCGTTGCGGCGGGTGGACAGGAACAGGACCATGAAGTCCTGAACCGCACCGGCCAGCACTACGCCGGCAATCAGCCACAGCGTACCGGGCAGATAGCCCATTTGCGCCGCCAATACCGGGCCGACCAGCGGCCCCGCGCCAGCGATGGCCGCGAAGTGGTGACCGAAGAGTACGTGTTTGTTGGTCGGCACATAGTCCAGACCATCATTGTTGAGTACGGCGGGAGTGGCTCGATTGGGATCGAGTTGCATCACCTTGGTGGCGATGAACAGGCTGTAATAGCGGTAAGCGACGAGATAGATAGCGACTGCTGCGACTACGATCCAGAGGGCGTTGATGGCTTCGCCGCGGCGCAGGGCCACGACACTTAGCGCAAACGCTCCCAAGACAGCCACGGCAAACCAGGCGAGGTGTTTAGCCAGACGGGGCATAGCGTGTCTCCTGCCGACAACCAGTGGCTGCGGCGGTAATTATTATAATTGTGTCCGCATTGCGGAGCGGGCCCAATATCCGCCCATGCTGTCGACAAATAAATCCGCGTTACTACGTACGTGGCGTCTACGTAGTTCTACGTAGACACCGCTGATCCGTCCGTTGAAATGCAAAACCTGTGGGAGCGGGCGTGGCGAGGGGGCTTGCCCCCGTTGGGCTGCGAAGCAGCCCCAAAAAATCTCTGATGTACCAAATATCTTGTGAGTGCTACGCACTCAAACGGGGGCAAGCCCCCTCGCCACAGCCCGCTCCCACAGTTTTTTGCGTTTCATGACGGCCGCAGGTCATTCCGTCCAGCACTGCTACTGGAGGCACGTATCTTTGGCATATGATGCCGGGCCTTCGCCTTCCATCGGTCTGGCCAGGAGTAGAGATGCAGCTCAAACACAAAATCGTCGCGCTCGGGATTCTGCCGCTGGTGTTGGCGATCGCGGTCATCTGCGCGCTGGTGATTTCCCTGAACCGCCAACTGGGTGATCAACAGGCGCAACTGATCGAAGACAGCATTCTGGCCAGTAAGCGCGCAGAACTGAAAAACTACGTCGAAATGGCGCAGAGTCTGATCGCGCCGCTGTACGACGACGGTCGGGGCGATGAGCGCGCGCAACAACAAGTGCTCGAAGAACTGCGCAAGCTCAGCTTTGGCATCAACGGCTACTTCTTCGTCTACGACCGCGAGGGCCGCAGTCTGATGCACGCGCGCCAGTCAGAGCTGGTGGGCAAATACCTGTGGGACATGACCGACCCTCACGGTTTACCCGTGATCCAGGCGTTGCTCAAAAGTGCGCAATCCGGCGAAGGCTTTCAACGTTACGCCTGGAACAAACCCTCTTCCGGCCAAGTGACCGACAAGCTCGCCTACGTAGTAATGCTGGATCGTTGGGGCTGGATGCTCGGCACCGGCATCTACCTTGAAGACGTCGAACACGCCACCCAACAAGCACGCGCCGAAGTGGCACAGGGCATTCGCAAAACCATGCTGGCGATTGCCGCGGTGGCCCTTGTGGCGGTGCTGTTTGTGTTCGCCAGCGGCATGACGCTGAACGTCAGCGAACATCGCCTCGCCGACAAGAAACTCCAGCGCCTGACTCAACGCATCGTCAGCTTGCAGGAGGAAGAACGGTCGCGGGTTTCCCGAGAGCTGCACGACGGCATCAGTCAGCTACTGGTGTCTATCAAGTTTCAGTTCGAACTGGCCAGCCATGTGCTGGAGAATGGACAAGACAAGGGCTTAAGCATTTTAAGAGACGCCACGGAGCGCTTGGGGGAAGCGATTGGCGAGGTTCGCAGCCTCTCTCACGACTTGCGCTCGTCGCTGCTCGACACCCTCGGCCTGCCGGCGGCGATTGGTCAACTCGCCGCAGAATTCGAACAGCGCAGCGGTCTTGTCGTGACCTTCGACGATAACGAATTCGACTGTCACCTGGTCGATGGCGCTGCCGTCTCGTTGTTTCGCATCGTGCAAGAAGGCCTGACCAATATCGAACGCCACGCACAGGCAAAAAACGTCATCATTACCCTGCACGGCTGTGAAAAGTCCGTACGGTTGACGGTGGTCGATGACGGTGTCGGTTTCAACGTCGCCCAGGTCGAACGTAGTCACGCTGGCATTGGCCTGCGCAACATCCGTGAACGTGTCGAGCATTTTGGCGGTCGATTCGACCTGACATCGATGCCGGGAAGAAGTGAGCTGGACGTGCTGCTGCCGATGAAACTGCCCGGTACAGAACGCTGACTCAACCCATAACAATTAGAGTGAATGCCTGCGATGAACCTGCCCTACCCGATCCGCGTCGCCCTGGTCGACGATCACTCCCTGGTCCGCGACGGAATCAAATCGCTGCTGGCGGTCATGGCGCAGCTGGAAGTGGTGGGAGAAGCCGAGAATGGCGTCGACGCCATCGAGATGGTCGGACGATGCCAGCCGGATCTGTTGCTGGTCGACATCAGCCTGAAGGACATCAATGGCCTCGAGCTGACGCGGTTGTTACGCAGTCAGTACCCGTCGCTCAAGGTGCTGGTGCTGAGCATGTATGACAACTATGAATACGTGAGTGAGTCCGTTCGCTCGGGTGCCAGCGGCTATGTGCTGAAGAACGCGCCTTCACGGGAAATCATTGCGGCGATCGAAGCCATTGTCAGTGGCGGGACGTTCTACAGTGCCGAAATCGCACAGCGGCTCATTGCCGATAAAAGTACCGACAACGAGCTGACTCCGCGCGAAAGCCAGGTGCTGTACAAAATGGCTCAGGGGCTGAACAACAAGGAAATGGCTCGCGAACTGGACATCAGTGTCCGGACTGTAGAAACCCATCGCCTGAGCATCCGTCGCAAGCTCAACATCGACAAACCCGCGGCCCTCGTAAAGTACGCGATCGATCACGGGATCATTTCGCGCTAGAGGCGATTCACACCGCACTCGTATTAACGACACGTGCCGTGCGAATAAACAACGCGCGTACCTTGTCCCAGAAATTTCCCCCAAGTACGAAAAAGCTGCCGATCAGCATGGCATCGCCCAGCGCCTGGAGCTGCCAGAGATTCGGTCTCAGCCCCGGCCAAAGAGTGTCTATGTAAGGTTCGAGAAATGCCGAGATCAGCGGCAGGCAAAACATTACAAGACCGATTCTATGGCGAGCCGGGCCTACTTCCACGTCTGTCGCCGGTGCAAGCGCGGAGACATAACCAAACAGGCTGCGCTTGAGTTGCTGAAAGCCGGCTTTGCCCATGATCGCAATCGCGAGAATCAACAGAATTTTGTTACTGATAAATAAAACGCCGGTCAGGGCCGCAATCTTTGAACCTGATACATCCGCCGCGGCAGCGAGAGGCACCATCAGCCACGATCCCAGCATCAAACAGATAATCGCGATGCCCACTTTGAAACGCCATCCGGTGGAGCTGGGTACATTGTCATCCTGAGGGTTGCTCATGGTCTTCTTAACCTTCTTTTCTGGCCGCAATTAATAGATCTTCAGAAGCGTAGCAGTTGGTCGATCCTATGATCATTCAACATGACCTTGTATTTGTCCGGGCTGTACTAACCTAAGCGAACCGGTAACCAACGCCATTTCAATGCCAGGGATGTTCGGATGACGTTTTCCCAAGATCTACTATCAGTGCACCGATGCTAACGCGCTCAGGTCCTCTGCTTCTATTGGTCGCCCTTGGCCTTGGCGGTTGTGTCCGTCTAGGGCCGGATTTTCAGCACCCGGGCGAAGCCTGGACAAAACTCTGGAGCAGCCCCGCGCTTGAGCAGGCCAGCCAACGAAGCCTGAATCCCGACCTTCGCCAGTGGTGGCAAGTGTTCGCCGACCCGGTCCTCGACGCGCTGATCGCCGAATCGGACGCGCACAATTCAGACCTGAAAATTGCCGGCCTTCGCGTCATGGAAGCCCGTGCGCGGTTGGGCATTGCGCAAAGCGGACGCTATCCGCAACTGCAACAGGCCAGCGCCGACAGCCTGTACTTCAACCGCCAGCAGTCCGGCGGCAACAACCCGCAAGACAGCCACTTCTGGCAACACAGCGCGGGCTTTGACGTTGGCTGGGAACTGGACTTCTGGGGGCGTTTCAGTCGAGCCATCGAGTCATCCGATGCCAGTTACTTTGCGGCTCAAGCCAACTATGAAGACGTACTTGTACTGCTGCGTGCTCAGGTGGCCGATACCTACTTTTCGTTGCGCACCACCGAAGCGCGTTTGCGCGTTGCCCGCGAAAACGCCCAACAGCAGAAGCGCAACTTTGAGATCACCGAGAAACTGTTCAACAGTGGCCAGAGCGCCGAACTCGACTTGCAACAAGCCAAGACCCAATACCTGGGCACCTTGAGCAGCATTCCGGATTTTGAGGCGCAAGTACTGCGCACCCGCAACGCGTTGGCCGTGCTGATCGGCCGGCCACCCAGTGCCCTGCCCCAATTGCTCGAAAATGAAGGGCTGATCCCGCTGGTGGACCAAGCCGTGCTGCAAGACGTGCCGGCCAACCTGTTGTTGCGTCGACCGGACGTGCGCGCCGCCGAGCTCAATGTCGCGGCCCAGTCGGCACTGATCGGTGTAGCGGAAACCGACTTCTATCCGTCGCTGACCTTGCTGGGCAGCATCGTCTGGACCACCGACACGTTGAGCGGCACCTCCAACAGCCTGGACCTGATCGGCGGCCCCAGTTTGCGCTGGAACCTGTTTGACCACGGCCAGATCAGCAACAACGTGCGTGTACAAGATGCGCGGTTACAGCAGCTGATTGAGGTTTATCGCGACAAAGTCCGCCAGGCCGCACGGGAGGCCGATGATGCCGCCGGCAGTCTGATCAAATCACTGGAGCGCGAGCGCATCCTGGGTGAAGCACAGATCGCCGCCGCGCGTTCGTTGAGCCTGGCCAGCACTCAATACCGGGAAGGTTACTCGGACTTCCAGCGCGTGCTGGATGCTCAACGCGCATTGCTCGAACAGCAGGACAACTACCTGCTGAGCCGCAGTAATGCGGTGAGCAACCTGATCGCCCTGTACAAAGCCCTTGGCGGTGGTTGGTACAGCGCCCAGACGACAGTCGATCAAGAAACTCGCCAGCAAATGGAACAACGCACCGACTGGGGTAACCTGCTGAATGAGCCGGCCCCTTCGCAAGCATCCTATCCTGTGCCAGAAGGTCAAAGCCGATGACTGAACCCTCGCCGCCCTCCACTGAGGCACCCTCCCCCAAGGCGCCAGAGCCTGCTGCCGATCCCGCAAAAAAGGGCATCAAATGGGTGATGCTGCTGATCGTATTGAGCCTGGCCTGGTACTTGTTGGCTGACCGGTTCACGCCGTATACGCAACAGGCTCGGGTGGGCGCCTTTGTCATTCCGGTGGCATCCGAAGTGGCCGGTCGGGTGATCCGTGTGAATGTGCGCAACAATCAGGACGTCAAAGCGGGCGATGTGTTGTTTGAAGTGGATCAGCAGCCCTATCAAATAGCCGTCGACCGCGCCCGCGCAGACCTGGAGTCCACACGCCGCCAGATCGGTGCCAGCACCGCCGGTATTGCTTCGGCTCAAGCCAATTTGCGCGCCGCCCAGGCCAATGAACTCAAGGCGCGACAGGACAATCAGCGTCTTGAAGGTTTGTACCGCGAAGACCCCGGCACCATTTCCGTGCGCCTGCTTGAGGTGTCTCGGGCCAGCCGTGAACAGGCCGTCAGTCAGGTCGCCGCAGCCCATGCCGAAGTCCAGCGGGCACGGGAACAGGAAGGCGGCAGCGAGGACGACAACGCGCTGTTGCGTAGCGCTGCCACGGCGTTGTCAAAAGCCGAACTGGACTTGTCCAACACGCAGATACGCGCACGGTCAGCGGGGCTGATTACCGATCTGCGCACCGATGTCGGACAGTTCGCCACTGCCGGCAGCCCGGTCATGACCCTGATTGCCATCCATGATGTGTGGATCAGCGCGGACATGACCGAAAACAACCTCGGCCTGGTCGAGGTCGACACCCCTGTTTCGATCGTTCTGGATGCCCTGCCGGGAAAGGTTTTCGACGGCCGTGTGCGCAGTGTCGGCTACGGCGTCAGCGTGGGGCAGACCACTGCGCCCGGCAGCCTCCCCAGTGTGCAGAACAGTCGTGACTGGCTGCGTCCGGCCCAGCGTTTTCCGGTGATTATCGAGTTTTCGGAGGAATCGAGGAAAACGCTGTTCGACAGTCGCGCCATCCGTGCCGGTGGGCAGGCTGAAGTGATGGCGTTTCCTACCGAAGACAATCCGCTGAATCTGCTCGGCCGATTGTTTGTGGGGCTGATGAGCTGGCTGAGCTATGCCTATTAAGGGCGCGCCTACTCAGCGCACGCCTCGTGTTCAACGGGCGTTGCGTCTCGCCACCGGCACGGCGCTGTGCCTGGCCATCAGCTACGGCCTGGCGCTGCCGATCCCCTTTATTTCGCCAGTGCTCGCCGTGTTGCTATTGGCCTCGCTCAATCGGCCTTTGCCATTCAAGGCCGGATTGATTCTCGCACTGGCTGCGATGTTAACCACTGGTGTCGGCCTGTTGTTGATTCCGATCCTGCGTTATTACCCGATTACCGGCGTGCTGCTGATTGGAGTCAGTTTGTTCCTGGCCTTTGGTTTTGGCCTGCGCGGCGGCAACACCTTGATCATGACTTTCCTGATCATTGGCCTGACCATGATTTCCTCGGCCGGCGTTGCCGATTTCGATCTGGCGATGATGGTCATTGGTGCCTTGGTCATGGGCTTGATCCTCGCCGTCATCGTCGTGGCGTTCAGTCATTGGTTGTTTCCCGACCCGGCCAATGCCCCCTCTCCACCCGCCGCCAGCGCTTTGCCTGCGCAGGAAGTGGGCCGGGTTGCACTGCGTGCGACCCTGATTGTTATACCGGCGTTCCTGTTGGCACTGATCGACCCGGCCAGCTACCTGCCGATCATTTTGAAAGCGGTCAGCCTTGGTCAGCAGAGTTCGACGACAACGGCGCGCAACGCTGCTCATGAACTGCTCGGCTCGACCTTCATGGGCGGGCTGTTGGCTATTATGTTCTGGTGCGCGCTCAGCCTGTTTGTGCACCTGTGGATGTTCTTTCTGTGGATGCTCCTGTTCGGCTTGCTGTTGGCACGCAAGCTCTATGCCCTGAGCCCGACCCGACAAACCCCGGGGTTCTGGCTCAACAGCCTGATCACACTGATCATCCTGCTGGGTCAATCGGTTCAGGACAGCCTTGCCGGGAAAGACGTCTATACCGCCTTCGTCGTACGCATGGGATTGTTTATCGCCCTCACGCTCTATGCCTTGCTGATGGTTCATTTACTCGATCGGCGGCAGCGCAATCCAGGCGTCACTCAGCTCACGGAGTGACCTGATAACCCCGTCCTTGCAGGCAGCCGTGATAGTGCTGTTTCACGTCCTCGACCGGCTCATAAAATTCGTCATGTTGACGTCCTCGTACCTCCGCATCCGGCGCCCCGGCAGCAGCATCCACCGCAGCACCCTCCGAGGGTGGCGGGCTTGAGGTGCTCTGGCTCGCCGTGACGTTGCTGCAATCACTTATATCCAGCTGGACTTGTTGCGAGTTCTGCCCGTTCAAGGGCACGACCGTTTCGGCTTGCACCTGCGTATAGACCATCGACATTAGGACACACAGGCTGAAAGACGATAACCGACTCATGATGACCTCCGACACGGTCCACAGTGTTTGCGGGCCAGCGTTTGGCTGGGAAGTTCCTGGAACAAGGCCCGATAACTGCTGGAAAACCGCCCCAAATGCCAGAACGACCAATCCATCGCCACTTGCGCGACCGTCGTTTCCCCGGCCGTTCGCCTGAGCAATTCGCGGCGCGCACTGTTGAGTCGACGCAAGCGCAGCCAATGCGTGGGTGTCATTGCGGTATACGCCTTGAACGCATGCTGCAACTGACGCAGCGAAACCCCGGCCACCTGGGACAGCTCCAGCAAATTGAGGGTTTCTTCCGGTGTATCGGCGGCCCATTCGGCGACGCGCTTCATGATCGTTCGCTCTTCCGCCCGACGCTGCAAACCTGCGCGATCCAGGCACACACAAGCGTTATCGAGGATGTACAAACAGTCCTCCAATAGTTGCTGGGTTAACGCCTCTTTGCTCGGCGGATCCAGCGTCTGCGTCAGCCGCGTCAACGTCCCACTCAACCAGCGGCTGAACAGTGCGTTCTGGCCTGAATTGAGCTGCGACATGAACAAACCTTCGAGCCGCGCCACGTCCAGGCCATGCCGCTGAACGAATTCCGGACCGAACACCACGGCGATCTCCTGGTAGTTCTCCGGGGTGATCCAGATGTTGCGGCTTTCACCGTTCAGCACGTACAGCGAGTTGTCGCTGCGATCGAAACAGAACGCCAGCGCGCCTTCCGGGGCGCTGAAATTCTGCTCGACGCGGGTGTTCATCTGTTCCTCGTAAATCTCTACGCCTTGCAGGTCCAGATAGCGCACCCGCCCGGCAAAATGCCCCGGAGACATCTGCTGATAGTGCTGCACCCAACCCGGTGTGGCGCGGATTTGCTCGGCCACGTCGGCGGTGTTGAACGCTTGAACCTGTAACGGATTGCACGCTGTCATGGGGCGCCTTACGCACTCTTTTGGTGCGCTTTGTGCTGTTTAAAGTGGATAGATGGAACGGCAAGGCTCACCCAAGATAGTCGTCAACGCGCCACAGGGGAAGTGTTCGGTGGATGAAGCCGCTTTCCCCGGCGTCAATAAAACCAACAACGAGGTCTTTATGAATGTCCCTTTCGATCAGCTGCTCACGTGGCTGAAAGATCACAAGATTACCGAGGTCGAGTGTGTGGTCAGCGACTTGACCGGCATTGCTCGCGGCAAGATTGCACCCACCAACAAGTTCCTGCATGAGCGAGGCATGCGCCTGCCGGAAAGTGTGTTGTTGCAAACGGTAACCGGGGACTTTGTCGACGATGACATCTACTACGACCTGCTCGACCCGGCCGACATCGACATGGTCTGCAAGCCCGTCGCCGACGCGGTTTACGTCATTCCATGGGCCATCGAGCCGACTGCCATCGTGATCCACGACACGTTCGACAAGTTCGGCAATCCCATCGAACTGTCGCCACGCAACGTCCTGAAAAAAGTCCTGAAGCTCTACACCGACAAAGGCTGGAAGCCGATTGTCGCGCCGGAAATGGAGTTCTACCTGACCCAGCGCTGCGAAGACCCGGACTTGCCGCTCAAGGCGCCACTGGGACGCTCGGGCCGTGCGGAAAGCGGTCGCCAGTCGTTTTCCATCGACGCCGCCAACGAGTTCGATCCACTGTTTGAAGACGTCTACGACTGGTGCGAGCTCCAGGGCCTGGACCTCGACACACTGATCCACGAAGACGGCCCGGCGCAGATGGAAATCAATTTCCGTCACGGTGACGCCCTCGATCTGGCGGACCAGATCACCGTGTTCAAACGCACCCTGCGCGAAGCGGCACTCAAGCACAACGTCACCGCGACTTTCATGGCCAAACCCATCGGTGACGAACCCGGCAGTGCCATGCATATCCATCAAAGCGTGGTGGACATCGCCACTGGCCAGCCGATTTTCGCCGATGCCGACGGGCAGATGAGTGAGCTGTTCCTGCACCACATCGGCGGCTTGCAAAAGTACATTCCCAAAGTGCTGCCGATGTTCGCGCCCAACGTCAATTCGTTCCGCCGCTTCCTGCCCGACACCTCGGCGCCGGTCAACGTCGAATGGGGCGAAGAAAACCGCACCGTCGGCCTGCGCGTACCGACCTCCACCCCGGACGCCATGCGCGTGGAAAACCGCCTGCCGGGCGCTGATGCCAACCCATATCTGGCGATTGCCGCGAGCCTGTTGTGCGGTTATCTGGGCATGGTCGAACGCATTGAACCGAGCGCAGCGGTACAAGGCCGCGCCTATGAACGCCGCAACCTGCGCTTGCCGATCACCATCGAGGACGCACTGACGCGCATGGAAGAGTGCGAAACCATCGAACGCTACCTGGGCAGCAAATTCGTGCGGGGTTACGTCGCGGTCAAGCGTGCGGAGCACGAGAACTTCAAGCGGGTAATCAGCTCCTGGGAGCGCGAGTTCCTGCTGCTCAGTGTCTAGTCCCCTGTGGGAGCGGGCTTGCCCGCGATGAGGCCAGCACATTCGACATCATCGTTGACTGACAGACCGCTATCGCGGGCAAGCCCGCTCCCACAAAAACCCAATAACTAAAAGAGGTGTCGATATGCGTCTATTGAAATCCGTGGTTCCGGTCGCGCTGGCGTTGCTGTTCAGCGCCACTGCACAAGCTCAGCCAAGCGTGAGCGTCTATAACTGGACCGATTACATCGGCGAGACCACCCTCGCCGACTTCCAGGCGAAAACCGGGACCAAGGTGATCTACGACGTATTCGATTCCAACGAAACCCTGGAGGGCAAACTGCTCGCCGGCCGCACGGGTTATGACGTGGTGGTGCCCTCCAACCATTTCCTCGCACGCCAGGTGAAGGCCGGCGCGTTTCTCAAACTGGATCGCTCGCAGCTGCCCAACTGGAAAAACCTCGACCCGAAATTGCTGGCTTTGCTGGAAAAAAACGATCCGGGTAATGAACATTCGGTACCGTACCTGTGGGGCACCAACGGCATTGGCTACAACGTCGACAAGGTCAAGCAAGTGCTGGGCATCGATCGCATCGATTCCTGGGCGGTGTTTTTCGAGCCAGAGAACCTGAAGAAGCTCAGTCAGTGCGGCGTGTCGATGATGGATTCGGCCGATGAAGTGTTCCCGGCGGTCCTGAACTATATGGGCATGGACCCACGCAGCGAAAATCCCGCGGACTTTAAAAAGGCCGAAGCCAAACTGCTGACCATCCGGCCTTACATCACCTATTTCCATTCGTCCAAGTACGTGTCGGACCTGGCCAATGGCGACATTTGCGTTGCGTTCGGCTATTCGGGCGATGTGTTCCAGGCGGCGAACCGTGCCAAGGAAGCGAAGAATGGCGTGAACATCGCCTACTCGATCCCGAAGGAAGGCAGCAATCTGTGGTTCGATCTGTTGGCGATTCCCGCCGACGCCCGCAACCCGAAAGAGGCCCACTCGTTCGTCAACAACCTGCTGGATCCGCAGGTAATCGCCAAGGTCAGCGCCTCGGTCGGTTACGCCAATCCGAACCCGGCGGCCAAGCAATACATGGACCCCGAGCTGGTCAATAATCCAGAGGTCTATCCTCCTCAGGAAGTCCTCGACAAACTCTACATCTCCACCACCCCGCCCCAGCCGATCATGCGTCTGATGACCCGCTCCTGGAGCAAAGTGAAGTCCAACCAATGAATCAGTACGACAACAAACACGCTCACTCCTATTACGCTGCATCGGCCAAGGGCATGACCCCCTACCCCACGCTGGACTCGGATCTTGAGGCCGATGTCTGCGTGGTGGGCGGCGGCTTTACCGGGGTCAACACCGCGATTGAACTGGCGCAGCGCGGGCTTTCGGTGATTTTGCTGGAAGGCCGACGGATCGGCTGGGGCGCCAGCGGGCGTAATGGCGGGCAGTTGATTCGCGGCATCGGTCACGATGTCAGCGGTTTCGCCCGATATGTCGGTCAGGAAGGTGTGCGTTATTTGGAGCGTGCAGGCATCGAGTCCGTGGAGTTGGTGGGCAACCGCATCCGCGAGCATGGGATCGATTGCGACCTGCGCTGGGGCTTCTGCGAGCTAGCCAACACCCCGGCGCAGTTCGAGGCGTTCAAAACGGAACTGCAAAGCCTCGCCGAACTGGGTTACACCCATGAAACCCGCCTCGTTGGCCCCGAGCAGATCCGCCAACAAGTGGTGGGCTCCGATGTTTATGCCGGCGGCCTGATCGACATGGGTTCGGGGCATTTGCATCCGCTGAATCTGGTGCTTGGCGAAGCGCGCGTTGCCGAATCTCTCGGGGTGCGAATATTCGAGCAGAGCCCGGTGCTGGAGTTGATCCATGGCAGCACCGTGCAGGTTCGATGCGCTGGCGGCACGGTACGCGCCGGCAGTCTGGTGCTGGCCTGCAACGCACACCTGGAAGAACTCGAACCACACCTGAGCGGCAAGGTTTTACCGGCGGGCAGCTACATCATCGCCACCGAGCCTTTGACGCCTGAGGTTGCCGCGCAACTGATCCCGCAGAACCTGGCGCTGTGCGACCAGAAAGTCGGCCTCGATTACTATCGGCTCTCGGCGGATCGACGCTTGCTGTTTGGCGGTGCCTGCCATTATTCCGGGCGTGATCCGGAGGACATCGGCGCATACATGCGGCCAAAAATGCTCAAGGTCTTCCCACAGTTGGCGGACGTGCGCATCGATTATCAATGGGGCGGCATGATCGGCATCACCGCCAACCGCTTTCCCCAAGCCGGACGCTTGAGCCAGTACCCGAACGTGTTCTACGCCCAGGGTTATTCCGGTCATGGTTTGAACGTGACCCATTGGTGCGCACGGTTACTGGCCGAAGCGATTCATGCCGGGCACAGCAAAGGGCTGGACGTTTTCAGCGCCGTGCCGCACATGACCTTTCCCGGTGGAAAAGCCCTGCGCTCACCGCTGCTGGCCCTCGGCATGTTCTGGTATCGCCTGCGCGAATTGCTCGGCTGACTACCCTTACAGGAGCTGCCGGAAATTCCCCGGTTGACTAACTCCCCCGTAGGAGCTGCCGCAGGCTGCGATCTTTTGATCTTGCTTTTAAAAGTCAAAAGATCGCAGCCTGCGACAGCTCCTACAGGGAACTCATTGCCTGCCTTGATCAGTCTTTTAATTTGCTCAATCGCGAGTCACTTCTATATTGAGGGGGTGCTCTGACTTTCCTGTCTCCTGGCGAGTGCGGCCTATGGCTACGACTGACCAACTGATCATCTGCGAGCACTGCGACTGCGTGTATGAAAAAGTCACGCTCGCCAAACATCAAAAAGCCCTGTGCACCTGCTGCGGCGGCGTGCTCCAGCGTTATAACGCGTTATCAGTGGAGCAGCGTCTGGCCTTGGCCTTCACGGCGGCGATGCTGTGGATTTTCGCCAACTTCTATCCCGTCATGAGCATCAGCATGAAGGGCCTGAAAAACAGTGCGACGCTGTGGGATTCGGTATTGGCATTGAGCCAGGGGCCGATCACCTTTATTGCGCTGGTGGCGGCGATATCCATCATCATCGCGCCGCTTTTTCAACTGGTGTTGCTGATCTGGGTCCTGAGCTTCGCCCTCGTACATCGGCGCTCGCCCGGTTTCAAAGTGTGCATGCGCTGGCTGGAAACCCTCAGGCCCTGGAGCATGCTCGAGGTCTGCCTGCTGGGCGCAATGGTCGCGGTGTTCAAACTCGCAGGGTTGCTGGATGTCATCCCCGGCATCGGCCTGTTTGCCCTGGCCGTTCTCAGCCTGCTGTTGATTCGCATCGCCGGGCGCGATGTCCGTGAACTGTGGGACATCCTATGAACAGGCCACCGCTCGCCAGCGAACTCAATCTGTGCCTGTGCCATAGCTGCGGCCTGGCTTGCGACATCACCGACAACCCTCATGAATGCAAACGCTGTGGCGCGCCACTGCATGCCCGTAAAGCCGATTCATTGACCCGCACATGGGCCTATCTGCTGGCCGCATTGGTGTTTTACATCCCGGCCAATCTGCTGCCGGTCATGAACACCAGCCTGTTTGGCAGCGGTTCCGACAGCACCATCATGAGCGGTGTGCTGGAGTTCTGGGAACATGGTGCGTGGGACATTGCCCTGATTATTTTCATCGCCAGCATCGCGGTACCGGGCATCAAGTTCGTTGCCCTTTCCCTGCTGCTGATCACGGTGCAACGCGGCAGCCTTTGGGCGCGCAAGGAGCGTTCGAAGCTTTACCGTTTCGTCGAGCTGATCGGCTACTGGTCGATGCTCGATGTGATTGTGGTCGCGCTGGTCGCCGCACTGGTTAAATTCCAGGCTCTGGGCGATATTCAACCGCGCCTGGGCATTCTGTTTTTTGGTCTGGTGGTGGTATTCACCATGCTGTCGGCGATGAGTTTCGACCCGCGATTGATCTGGGATAAGGCGCGGGAAAAACCACAAAACGAGGAGCTCACGGATGAAGTCGCAAGCCACTGATGGGCCGCAAGCCCCTGGCCAGGCCAGTATCAAAACCCGTCGCTTCAGCGTTTCGCTGGTGTGGATCGTGCCGATCGTTGCGGTGCTGGTGGGGATCTCCCTGGTGATACACAACGTGATGCAGGAAGGCCCGACCATCACTGTCACGTTCAAGACCGGTAGCGGCCTTACGGCCAACAAGACCGAGGTCAAGTATCGCAATGTGGTCATCGGCCATGTGTCGGAAGTAAAGCTGAGCGACGATCAAAAAAGCGTTAACGCCACGATCAAACTCGACAAACAGGCTGAAAGCTTCACCCGCGAAGATTCGCAATTCTGGGTCGTGCGACCACGCATTGGTGCCGGTGGCGTCTCGGGCATCGATACCCTGCTGTCAGGCGATTACATTGGCGCCGACATCGGCCAGGCCAATGCCCGTTCCAAACACTTTATTGGTCTGGAAAACCCGCCGCCCATTACCTATGGCGAACCGGGTAAACGCTTCATGCTGCACACTCAGGACCTCGGCTCGCTGGATATCGGCTCCCCTGTTTACTACCGTAAGATCCCGGTCGGGCAAGTGGTCGCATATGCGCTCGATGCCGACGGCAAAGGGGTGAACATCGAAATCTTCGTGCACTCGCCCAATGACGCCTACGTCACCGAGAACACCCGGTTCTGGAACGCCAGTGGTATTGATGTGAACGTCGGCGCCAACGGTTTTGCGGTGAGTACCGAGTCCTTGTCGTCCTTGTTGGTGGGCGGCATCGCGTTTCGCGCACCGGAATACAGCCCCAACGATCAGCCGGCCAGCGAGAATAAGACCTTCGACCTGTTCGAGGATCCGCAAACCGCCCTCGCCCCGCCCCACGGTAAGGGGCAGTACTTGAGCTTGCGTTTCGATCAGGCCTTGCGCGGGCTCAAGATCGATGCACCGGTGGAGTTTCTCGGCGTGGAATTCGGCAAAGTCGTGTCGATCAATCTGGATTTCGACGCAAAAAAACGCAGCTTTCCGCTCAATGTCGGCATCGTGATCTACCCGCAACGCCTCGGCCAGGCTCATTTAAAAATGCTCGAGGCCTTGAAGCATAATCCTGAAGACGAAGCCGCTAGCATAAAGCTCATGGGCAGCTTCATCGAAAACGGCCTGCGGGCCCAGGCCCGTAGCGGCAATCTGTTGACCGGTCAGCTGTACATCGCGCTCGACTTCTACCCCAAAGCCGAGAAAGTCGTGTTCGACCCAACCGCCCGCCCCGTCGTTATTCCAACCATTCCTGGCAGCCTCGAGCAGTTGCAGGAAAAACTGGAAGGCATGGTCAACAAGATCAATCAGCTGCCAATCGAACGCATCGCCGGCAATCTCGACAGCAACCTCGTCGAACTGCGCAAGGGCCTCGTACAGTTCAACGCCAGGACCCTGCCCGGCGTGCAAACCACCCTGGCGGACGTCAGCAAGACTTTGCAATCGGCCAGCTCGACCCTCGCCGACGATTCGCCGCAACGGGAACAACTGAACGACACCCTGAACGAACTCGGGCGCATGTCACGCTCGTTGCGTGAACTCTCGGATTATCTGGGCCGGAACCCGGAATCGCTGATTCGCGGCCGTCCCGACAATGCCGCGCCGATAGACTTGCAGCCGCCACCGCGCAACTGACCACAGGAGCAACACCATGGCTTTTTCGCTAAAGATCACGCTGGTCACCGCGTTGTTGTTGCTCACCGCGTGCAGCAGCGAGCCGATTCGGTTCCACACCCTGACCCCGGCCCAACCGGGCGTCGCAAGCAGCAGCGGCGCGGAAGTTCAGATCGAAGCGATCACCGTGCCGCCCCAGGTCGACCGCCCGCAGATCGTCATTCGTCAGGGCAACGCCGGCCTCGCAATCCTCGAAACAGAATGGTGGGGCGCGAGTCTGGTGGACGAACTACGCAGCGCCCTTGTCGATCAACTGGTCAACAATAACCTGCAACGCAGAGTGTCGTTGCGTCTGGACGTTCAGCGCTTTGATTCGATTCCCGGCCAATATGCGTTGATCGACGTCAGATGGCGCCTGCGCAGTCTCGGCAACGGCGATGCCGCAATGGTCACCTGTCGCAGCACATTGCAGACCCCTTCCGGCCCGAGCATCGACGATCTGGTGGTAGCCCATCAGAACAATGTGAAACGGTTAGCTGCTGCCATTAGCCAATCCGTAATGGGCGCTTCGCAGGGCTGTCCGTCGGTCAAGTAGCGAATGCGCAAGAAATGCCGGTGTGGTTTTCCCTCGATGGCAAAGCACGTAGGATGCCGTCCAACCACCGAGGCTGACCGATGTCCCATACAGGTACCCTTCAGGGTTCGAGCGTAAGAGTCCTGATTTATCTTCTGTTCGCGATCCAGCTCATCTCCATGGGCGCGATGGAAATGAGCGGGCCGTTCTGGCCCGTCCACCTGCGTGGGCTGACGTCGTCGGAGTCGGTGTTCAGCTTCGCCAGCATCGCCGTATACGTCGGGCCGATGCTGGGCATTATTCTGACCAGTGCATTCTGGGGCCGTATCGGCGACCGGTATGGCCACAAGTTGATGATGATCCGCGCCTTGGCCGGTTTGTCATTGACCCAGCTTGGGCTGGCCCTCTTCAGCGATATCTGGGTGATCCTGCTCCTGCGCTTTTTGCAGGGCGCGTTCGCCGGGTACATCGCCCCGGCCCAGGCTTACGGCGTCAGCATCGAAGCGCCTTCACGTCGGGCGCGGCTGTTTGCAATCCTGCAAATATCCACCAACGTCGGTTCGTTGCTCGGTGCCGTGGCCGGTGGGCTGATCCTCGATTACGCGACCTTTTTCTGGATCAATATCATTGCCGCGGCCCTCTGTGCGATCTGCACCGTGGTGGCGGCCGTGACCTTGCCGGATGTGCCGCCAGTGAAGAAAACCCCGGTGGTGGATGCCGCGGCGCCAGTCAGCCGCTCACGCAGCGTGTGGCAAGGTTCACCGCTGCTGTCGTTGCTGGGCGTGATGGGGATTCTGCTGCTGGCGCGGATGCTGCCGCAGACTTCGTTCTCGCTGTATGTCAGCTCGGTATTCGAGGTCAGTAACTCGGTGGTTGGCCTGTGCTACGGCTTGCTGGCCCTGGGTTTCATCATCTCGGCGACGCCGTGGTCGCGCTACTTCGAACACCGTAGCCAGCAGGAAACCCTGCACCGCATCACCTACATTGTTATCGGTTGCATCGGCCTGACCGCCATGGCCGGCATCACCCGCAACCCGGCGGTGTTTGTCATTGCCTACTTCGTGTGGGGCGTGCTGCTGGGGGCGACGACGCCGGTGCTGATGGCACTGATCTCGAAAACCGCCGACAGCTCACAGCAGGGTTATGTGCTGGGGATTGCCCAAAGCACCGCGCAATTCGCCTCCATCGCGGGCATCTCGGCCGGTGGTTTGCTCAGCCAGGTTTATGGCTTGCAGTACACCTATCTGTTTGTTTGCCTGGCCTACATGGTTGCGCTGATTCCGATTATCGCCCTGCGCTATCGGCCGGTGGTGATGCAGCCGAGCCAGGTGCCTCCCGGCGATTGATCCTGAAGGCGCCTCTTGCGCCGCAGGGCCACAGTAACCTAGCATTGGGAATACTTCTCAATCGCTAAAAATTATCATCCATGAGCGATACCCTGCCCGCGACCCACAACAATCATCTGCGCATGATCGAGGCCCTGTACAGCGGCCATCACGGCTGGCTGTACGCCACGCTGCGCAAAAAACTGGGCAACGCCATGGATGCGGCTGATCTTGCACAGGACACCTTCACTCGCATACTTGCTTCCCGGGTCGCGGTTATTGAGCAGCCCCGGGCTTACTTGAGCTGCGTGGCCAAGGGCATTCTGGTCAATTGGTATCAGCGCAAGGCGCTCGAACGCGCCTACCTGGATGCCTTGGCGTTGTTGCCCGCGCCTGAAGTGCCCTCCCCCGAACTGCGCTTCATGGTGCTGGAAACCCTGCACGAAATCGACGCGATGCTCGACTCGCTGCCGCCGCTGGTAAAACGTACGTTTTTGCTGTCGCAAATCGGCGGGCTGAAATACGAGGACATCGCCACGCAACTGGGCGTCTCGCTGATTACCGTCAAGCGCTACATGAAGCAGGCCTTCGTACAATGCCTGATGCTGGTGGAGTGAATGTCGACTCGCCACGGTGACGCGCAAATCGATCCGCGAATTCTCGAAGAAGCTGCCGAGTGGCTGATGCGTCTGAGCGAAAGCGACTTCAATGAAACCGAGCGTGCCGAGTGGGAATGCTGGCGGGTCAGCAGCCCCGAACGGCATCGCGCCTGGGCTCGTGCGCAATTGCTGCAAAGCAAGCTCGGCGGGCTGCCGCCGTCGCTTGCGATGTCGGCGCTGGACCGCCCAAGCAATCCGGAACGACGCACCGCACTGGCAAAACTGGCAACAATCCTCGCGGTACTCCCCGCCGGCTGGGGCAGCTGGAAGCTGATGGAATCGCAGCAATGGACGGCCGACTACCGAACTGCCGTGGGCCAACGTCGTGAAATGACCCTGGCCGACGGCTCGCGCATCACCCTGAACACCGACACCGCCATCGACGTGCTGTTCGACGCTAACCAGCGACTGATCAACTTGCGCGAAGGCGAAATTCTGGTGCAAACCGCGCCGGATGTATTGCCCCAGGCCAGGCCCTTTCTGGTCAGCACCCGTCAGGGGCGCATGCAGGCCTTGGGCACACGGTTTACCGTTCGCGAATGGCAGACCCGCACCCACCTTGCCGTGCTGGACGGCGCAATCAGAGTCGAATTGCCCCGTGACAGCCACGTCGCCCCATTAATCGTCAATGCCGGGCAACGCACCGATTTTTCCGCGCAAGCCTTTGGCCGGTTGAACCCGGTGGACAGCGCCGTCAGCGCCTGGTCTCAAGGCATGTTGATGGCTGACAACGTACGTCTGGCCGACTTCCTCGCCGAACTGGCGCGCTATCGCAAAGGCTTCGTACGCTGCGACCCGGGCATTGCCGATCTGCGCATTTCAGGCGCCTTCCCCATCAGCGACACCCAACGCACCCTGAACATGCTCGTGCAAACGTACCCGGTGATCGCCACCGGACATTTAAGCGGCTATTGGGTCACGCTTTCTCCTGCCTAAGCTCGAAAAAAGTCTCGCCAAAACGCTTTGCAAAAACGCCCCGCAAAAAAAATTGCGGCGCAGGTGATACTTTTTTTGATCTCGACTGGCTAGGGAAGGAAGAACTTCTCAACCTCGTCGAAAGGGTCATCACTCCATGTTCGTTGCACGCCCTCAGTGTTCGGATCGCTCATTGAAACTGGCTGTCCGTAGCGCGTTGCTAAGCCTTGCCCTGACCGGTGTCGCCAGCCCGTTTGCCTCCGCCGCCGCGCCGGTACAACAGGATGCCACCGCCACCCGTGCCTACAACATCGCGCCGGGGCCATTGGGTGCAACGTTGTCGAGATTTGCCGTCGACGCCGGCATTGCCCTGTCGTTTCAACCTTCGATGACCGAAGGCCTGACCAGCCCGGGCCTGTCGGGCACTTACTCGACGCAGGAAGCGCTCAGCCGATTGCTGGCCGGCAGTGGCCTGGAAATCGTCTCGCGCAATGACGGCAGCTACACCTTGGCACCGCGTCCGGCCGACAGTGCAGGCGGGTTGACCCTTGACGAAACCACGGTCAACGGCATCGACGCTCGTACCAACAGCCTGCCGCCGGCTTATCCTGGCGGTCAGGTCGCTCGTGGCGGGCGCCTCGGTCTGCTGGGCAACAAGGATGTGATGGACGCGCCCTTCAGCGTCAGCAACTACACCTCGGCACTGATGAAGGATCAGCAGGCGGTCACCGTGGCCGATGTGCTGGAGCGCGACTCCTCGGTACGCTCCACAGGCCAGACCGGCGGCATCGTCGACTCGTTCTTCATCCGCGGCTTCCCGGTGGGTGAAGGCAACCTCGGTGAGTTGGCGTTCGACGGTGTGTATGGCGTGGCCCCCAACTATCGGGTGTTCACCGAGTACGCCGAACGCATCGAAGTAATCAAAGGCCCTGGCGCCCTGCTCTACGGCATGTCACCCAACAGCGGCGTCGGTGGCGTGATCAACGTGGTGCCCAAGCGCTCTCTCGATGAAGACTTGACCCGGTTCACCGCCGGCTATGCCATGGACTCGCAGATCGGTGGGCACATCGACGTCAGTCGGCGCTTCGGTGAGGAACGCCAGTTCGGCGTGCGCATCAACGGCAGCACCCAGCAAGGCGACACCGCCATCGACGATCAATCCCGTGATGTCGATATCGGTTCGATCTCGCTGGATTATCAGGGTGAGCGACTGCGCACCACCCTGGACCTGATCAGCCAGAAGGAGGAGTTCGACGGCGCGTCACGGCCGTTCCTCATTGCTTCCGGCGTGGACATTCCTTCCGCAGCCAATGGCCGTACCAACGTCAGCCAGGACTGGGGTTGGTCTGAAACCCGTGACAAATCGGCCCTGCTCGGCGCCGAGTACGACCTCAACGACGCCCTGACCGTGTTCGCCCACGCCGGCGGCGGCAAGTCGGATGTCGCGCGAATGTCCGACCAGACCCCGACCATCCTCAACAGCGCTGGCGATACGCGGTCGGTTCCCGGCTATTACAAATTCGAAGTCGAGCGCTACACCGTCGATGCCGGTGCCCGCCTGCGCTTCGACACCGGCCCGATCAGCCACAGCACCACCGTGCAAGTCACCCGTTACCGTGACGAGTTGTCCCGGGGCATCAACTCCGGGCCGGCGGTTCTGTCGAACATGTATCACCCGGTCGACCGTCCGAAACCGTCGATTGCCAGCCCCGATGCGCTGAAAGTCTCCGAGACCGAACTGTCCGGTGTGGCCCTGGCCGACACCCTGTCGATGATGGACGAACGCTTGCAGGTCACCCTCGGCTTGCGCAAGCAGAACATCAAGTCCGATAACTACAACACCGCCGGTGTGGTCACCACCTCGTACGATGAAAGCGAAACCACGCCGCTGTTCGGGGTGGTGGTCAAACCCTGGGATCACGTTTCGTTCTACTACAACTACATCGAAGGCTTGAGCAAAGGCGACATCGCACCGGCCACGGCCTCGAACTCGGGTGAAATCTTCGCGCCTTACATCTCCCGTCAACAGGAAGTCGGGGTCAAGGTCGACTACGGTACCTTCACCTCCACACTCGCCCTGTTCCAGATCAAGAAGCCCAGCGGCGAACTGGCCAACGGCGTGTTCTCGGTGGAAGGCGAACAACGCAACCGTGGCGTGGAGTTGAACGTGTTCGGTGAAATCGCCCAGGGCACGCGGCTGCTCGGTGGCGTGACCTTGCTCGACGCCGAACTGACCAAAACCGGCACTGCCGCCAACCGTGGCAACAAACCGGTGGGCGTACCCGAGGTTCAGGCCAACCTCTGGGCCGAATGGGACACCCCGTGGGTCGAAGGTTTGACGCTGACCAGCGGCGCGATCTACACCGGCAGCCAATACGTGAACCAGGCCAACACCCAGGAACTCGATCCATGGACCCGCTTCGATGTCGGAGCGCGTTACGCCACGCGCATCGCGGAACACCCGACCACGTTCCGGGCGACGGTGCAGAACGTATTCGATCGTGAGTACTGGTCCGGTGTCGCGTCTTACGGCGCCTTCTCCCAAGGTTCGCCGCGCACCCTGCAACTGTCGGCCACCGTCGATTTCTGAAAACGTTCAGCCCGAGCAGTGGCCTGAGCCGCTGCTCGGGCTGACCCTGTAAAGGCTTCAACCATGGCATCTGTTCATCGACACAGCCACGCCTTCGTTGCCCTGCTATTGGCAGGACTGCTGGGCGTGGCGTTGTTTTTTTCACTGGCGCCGCGCAACGCGGTTGCCGCGGTTCAGGACCCTGCAGCAGTCACGGTGACCGACTTGCTGGGACGCAAGGTCAAGGTTCACCTTCCAGTCAGACGGGTGATTCTCGGTGAAGGTCGTCAGCTGTACCTGGTCGCCGCGCTGGATACGCAGAACCCGATCGAGCGCATCGTCGGTTGGCGCAAGGATTTGATCCAATCTGATCCGGACACCTACGGCGCCTACCTGCGCAAATTCCCCGACATCGCGAAGATCCCCACCTTCGGCGGCTTTGAAGACGGCACGTTCGACATCGAGCAAGCCATCTCCCAGCAGCCGGACGTGATTATTCTCAACATCGAAGCCCAACACGCCACTGAAGACGCCCGCTACATCGAGAAACTCGACGCCCTAGGCATTCCGGTGGTCTATGTCGATTTTCGCAACAACCCGATGGCCAACACCGAACCGACCATGCGCCTGTTCGGCAAGCTGTTCGGCAAGGAAGCGCGCGCCGAGGCGTTCATCGATTTTCGCAACCAGCAGATCCGCCGCGTCACCGACGTCATCAAGGCCAGCCAAGCGCCGCGCCCGAACGTGTTCATCGAACGCATCGGCGGTTATACCGACGACTGCTGCCTGAGTTTCGGTAACGAGAACTTCGGTCGTTTCGTCGAGATGGCCGGCGGCAAGAACATCGCCAAAGGAATCATTCCGAGCACCTTTGGCCAGTTGAACCCTGAACAGGTGATTGTCGCCAACCCGGATCAGGTGGTCGTGACCAGCGCCAACTGGGAAGCCTTTGCGCCCAACGGCCGTTGGGTCGGCGTTGGCCCGGGCGCCGACCTCACAGAGGCCCGACGCAAACTGGCCTGGTACACCCAGCGCCCGGCTTATGCCGGGATCAAGGCTCAGGGCACCCAAGCGTTTCATGGGATCTGGCACCAGTTCTACAACAGCCCTTACCAATTCGTGGCCATCCAGCAACTCGCCAAATGGTTTCACCCGACACTGTTTGCCGACCTCGATCCCGACGCCTCGTTTCGCGAACTGCATGAGCGATTCCTGCCGGTACCGTACGAGTCGGGTTACTTCGTCAGCCTTAAGGAGAGCCGTCAATGAGCTCCTTGGGCGAAGCGCAGATCGTACAACGCGACACGTATCGTCAATTGGTGCTGCGCAAACGGCTGATTCTCGCGGCGTTGGTGGTGTTGCTAGTGTGCAGCGTGTTGCTGGATCTGGCCCTGGGCCCCGCCAGTTACAGCTTGAGCGAAGTACTCAATGCACTGTTTTCACCGGACACCGCATCGGCGCAAGTGCGGGTGGTGATGTGGGAAATCCGTCTGCCGGTGGCGCTGATGGCGGTGGCGGTCGGCGCGGCGTTATCGCTGGCCGGCGCGCAGATGCAGACCATCCTCAACAATCCCCTCGCCAGCCCTTTCACCCTCGGTATTTCCGCCGCCGCCAGTTTCGGCGCGGCCATGGGCCTGGCCTTCGGCGTGGCGCTGTTTCCGTTGGCGGCGCAGTACATGGTGCCAGTGAATGCCTTCATCATGGCGATGCTGTCCGCGCTGCTGATCCACTTCCTGAGCATGCGCCGTGGCGTGACTGCAGAAACCATCGTGCTGCTCGGCATTGCGCTGGTGTTCACCTTTAATGCGCTGTTGGCGCTGGTGCAATTCTTCGCCACCGAACAAGCGGTCGCGGCGGTGGTGTTCTGGACCATGGGCAGTTTGACCAAAGCCACCTGGCCAAAACTCGGGGTGATCTGCCTGGTGATCCTGATCACCCTGCCGATTTTCGCCAAACGTGCCTGGGCTTTGACCGCCCTGCGCCTGGGCGATGACAAGGCCGCGAGTTTCGGGATCAACGTGCGCAGCCTGCGCTTTCAAACGCTGATCATGGTTAGCCTGCTCGCCTCGTTTCCGGTGGCATTTGTCGGCACCATCGGCTTTATCGGGCTGGTCGGGCCGCACATCGCGCGGATGCTGATTGGTGAAGATCAGCGGTTCTTTTTACCCGCCTCGCTGCTGACCGGCTCGCTGATTCTGTCCGCCAGTTCAGTGGTCAGTAAAACCCTGATCCCGGGCGCGATATTTCCCATCGGCGTGGTCACTTCGCTGATCGGCGTGCCGTTCTTCATATCTCTGATTCTCAGCGGGAAGAAAAACTCATGGTGAAGATCCAGCTTGAGAACCTCGGCGCCCGCTATGGTCAGCGCGAGATCATCTGCGGCGTGACCACCGCGACCTTCACCGGTGGCCAGGTGGTCGCGGTGGTCGGGCCCAACGCAGCGGGCAAGTCGACCCTGTTCAAGCGCATCGCCGGCCTGATCGATGGGCCAGGCCAAGTCATTCTGCAAGACTCGAAAAAAGGCGCACAAGGCATCAGCTACATGCCGCAAGGCCTGAATGCCAGCGCCCGCCTGACGGTTTACGAGTCAGTATTGCTGGCACGCAAACAACTGACGCCTGGCTGGGTCGTGTACGATGACGAGTTGAAACTGGTGGACGAAATCCTCGGCGCACTGGGGATCACCGAACTGTCTTTTCGTAACCTCGGCGAACTCAGCGGCGGCCAGCAACAGCTGGTGTCGATTGCACAAACCCTGGTGCGCGAGCCGGAAATCCTGCTAATGGACGAACCGACCAGCGCCCTCGACATGCATCGACAGGTGCAAGTGTTGAACTTCATGCGCGCACTGGCGCGCAAACGCGAGGTGATCGTGTTCATCGCGATCCACGACCTGAATCAAGCCCTGCGCTTCGCCGATCAGGTGCTGGTCATCGCCAACGGCACCAGCCACGGCAGCGGGCCCAGCGATGAAGTGATCACTGAGCAGATGCTGCGCGAGGTCTACAAGGTCGAAGCGCGAATCGAAAAATGCAGTCGTGCCCAAAGCCACATTCTGATCGACGATATCGTCTGAAACCCGCCGTCAAAGGTCGAAGCGATCAACCGCCCGCCGGCGTTCATTGTCGTCGCGCACATCATAATTAGCGGTGGTCTGGATGTTGCTGTGATGGGCCAGTTTCTGCGCGATCGACAGGTCGTGCTCTTCAATCACTCGGGTGATGAACGATCGCCGGAAATCGTGCGGCATGATTTTCACCCCGACCTGCGCACCGCGTTGCCGGGCGATGTAGTAGATCGCATGCTTGGTGATGCGCTCGCGGGTAATGTGGCTGCCACGGCGGATGCGGTTGAACAGGAACGGATCATCCGTCTCGCCCTCCTTTAGCTGCGAACGCCGCAACTCCAGCCACGCATCCAGTTTGGCGAAGGCCCAGGCTGGCGCGTATTTGATCAGCTGTTTGTTGCCCTTGGCGGTGACGCACAGGCTGCGTTCGGTGAAATCCACCTGGGCCAGGTCCAGATTCACCGATTCCGATTTGCGCATCCCCGAACCGTACAGAATCCCGATGATTGCCGCGTCCCGGAGCCCTTGTGGCCGTGGATCGGCGGCGCAGACCTCCATCAAGTCGCGAATCAAGGTGCGCTTGAGGTTGCGCCCCTGGGACAGTCGCGTGCCGGCAATGCCTTTGACCGAACGCATTTTCAGCAAGTGCTCCTGACTAATCAGGCTCATGCGCCACGCTTCGTTCATCACCCCGCGCACCGCATTAACGTACAGCGATGAGGTATTCGGCGCGTAGCCGTCTTCGCGCAAGGTCGCCACCAGTGCAACGACATCCTCGGGCTGCAGTTGATGCCAGGGAATCTCTTCGATGTTCATGTCTTCGAAGTCCAGACGGTCGGCGGCGTCCTGCAATACATAACGCATGGTCAACTGGCTGGACGGCGCCAGACGCGCCAGATACAGGGTCAACGGGTTGGCTTTGGAAACAATGGATTTAGTAGCAGGTAAGTCAATCAATGAAACGGCCTTGAAAATGAATAAAGTTCAAAAAAATAACTAAACAATGAAATCTACTTAATATAAAGCGCGGCACTTCTGTCGCGCTCTTACGCTAAAAAACGGGATAAACGGCACAAGTCTGAACAGTGGCTGTATGAGCTTCAGATAAACGATTCGCCCACCGCTTTTTCATGTTCCTTTGACAAAAACGGGCATAACCTTCCCTTCATTCGACGAGCCCGCGGGGCCGTCACGCTGCCGGTCATGGCCGGCAAAGTCAATTGATGGCTTCTTGGCTTATCGGCTAAGCCTTTGAAAACACGCTTCTTTCGGCGATTTCGCTGAAGGGCTTCGTTCGCCCGGAGATTACTATGAATCAGGCGTTTCTCCCCTTCTCCCGCCCCAGTATCGGCGATGAAGAAATAGCCGCGGTAGAACAAGTACTGCGCTCCGGCTGGATCACTACCGGGCCGAAAAACCAGCAACTGGAAGAGCACTTCGCCAACTATGTCGGCTGTCGCCATGCCGTCGCATTGTCTTCAGCCACCGGCGGGATGCACATCACGTTACTGGCATTGGGAATTGGTCCCGGCGACGAAGTCATCACACCATCCCAGACCTGGGTATCGACCGCCAACATGATCTGCCTGCTCGGCGCGACGCCGGTTTTCGTCGACGTTGATCGCGACACGTTGATGAGCGACCTGGCGAGCATCGAAGCGGCAATCACGCCGCGCACCAGGGCAATCATTCCGGTGCATTACGCCGGAGCCGCGTTCGACCTCGATCCGCTTTACGCGCTGGCCGACAAACACGGCATCGCCGTCATCGAAGACGCTGCGCATGCGGCGGGCACTTTCTATAAAGGTCGTCACGTCGGCGCCCAAGGCACGGCGATCTTCTCATTCCACGCGATCAAGAACATGACCTGCGCCGAGGGTGCAATGTTCGTCAGCGACGATGAAGCCCTGGCCGCTCGAGTGCGCATGCTCAAATTTCATGGCTTGGGCGTGGATGCCTACGACCGCCTGACCCACGGCCGCAAACCTCAGGCCCAAGTGATTGAGCCTGGCTTCAAGTACAACCTGGCCGACATCAACGCGGCCATTGCCCTGGTGCAATTGAAGCGTCTGGACGCGATCAACGCCAAGCGCACGGAGCTGGCCCAGACCTATCTGCAACGCCTGGAAGGCTTGCCGGTGCAACCGCTGGCCATTCCGGCGTATGCGCAGCAGCACGCCTGGCACCTGTTCATTCTGCGCATCGACACCGAACGTTGCGGGCTGGACCGCGAGGCGTTCATGAAGGCTTTGCAGGAACAGAACATCGGCACCGGCATTCACTTCATCGCCACGCACCTGCACACCTTCTACCGCCGCCGTTTCCCCAACATCTACCTGCCTAACACCGAATGGAATTCGGCGCGGCTGTGTTCGATCCCGTTGTTCCCCGACATGACCACCGATGACGTCGATCGTGTTGTCGGCGCCATTGAAAACACATTGGACAAAAGCCTGTGAAACCTTATCCGATCCGTTGCGTGTCAATCGTCATCCCGGTCTACAACGAGCAAGACAGCCTGCCCGAGTTGCTCCGGCGCACCGAAGCGGCGTGCCGGCAACTGCATCAGGATTACGAAATTGTGTTGGTCGATGACGGCAGTCGCGACAACTCGGCGCAGATCCTCGAGGACGCTGCCAGTCGCGAGTGCAGCCCGGTGGTGGCGGTCATTCTTAATCGTAACTACGGCCAGCACGCAGCGATCATGGCCGGGTTCGAACAGTGCAAAGGTGATGTGGTCATCACCCTAGACGCCGACCTGCAAAACCCGCCGGAAGAAATCCCGCGGCTGGTGGCTCAGGCCGAACTGGGTTACGACGTGGTCGCCACGGTGCGCAACAATCGTCAGGACTCTGCCTTGCGTCGTTGGCCATCGAAGCTGATCAACCTCGCCGTGCAGCGTTCCACCGGCGTCGCCATGAGCGACTACGGCTGCATGCTGCGCGCCTATCGCCGGACCATCGTCGACGCCATGCTCGCCTGCCGCGAACGCAGCACCTTCATCCCGATCCTGGCCAACAGCTTCGCCCGGCACACCACGGAAATTCTGGTGACCCACGCCGAGCGCGAACACGGCGAATCCAAATACAGCCCGATGCGCCTGATCAGCCTGATGTTCGACCTGATCACCTGCATGACCACCACACCGCTGCGATTACTGAGCATCGTCGGCTTCGGCATGGCCGGCCTCGGTTTGTTGTTCGCCGTCATGCTGATCGTCCTGCGCCTGGTCTTCGGCGCCGAGTGGGCCGGCGACGGGCTGTTTGTACTGTTTGCGGTGCTGTTCGTTTTCACCGGTGGGCAGTTCATCGGCATGGGCCTGTTGGGCGAGTACCTGGGCCGCATGTACAGCGACGTCCGGGCGCGCCCACGGTTCTTCATCGAAAAGGTTCTGCGCAGCCACCCCTCTACCCCTGCTCCCGTAGTCACCGTCGACGGCCTCACTTCCACTTCTTCAGATCAGGTTCTCTCATGAGCGCAAAAGCTGTTGTCTTCGCCTATCACGATATTGGCTGTGCCGGCATCGAAACCCTGCTCGACTCGGGTTACGAGATTGCCGCCGTGTTCACCCATCCCGACGATCCGAAGGAAAACGCGTTCTACGGCTCGGTTGCGCAGCTGTGCGCGCGCAAAGGCATCCCGGTGCACGCCCCGGAAGACGCCAACCATCCGCTGTGGATCGAACGCATCAGCCAGCTCAACCCCGATTACCTGTTCTCGTTCTACTACCGCAATCTGTTGAGCGAACCGCTGTTGGCCACGGCCAGTAAAGGCGCGTTCAACCTGCACGGTTCGTTGTTGCCTCGCTACCGTGGCCGGGCACCGGCCAACTGGGTGCTGGTCAACGGTGAAACCGAAACCGGCGTGACCCTGCACCGCATGGTCAAACGTGCCGACGCCGGCGCGATCATCGCTCAGCAACGGGTGGCGATCGAGCGCAGCGACACCGCGCTGATCCTGCACGGCAAATTGCGCGTGTCTGCCACCGATCTGCTGCGCGATACCTTGCCGGCGCTGCTTCAGGGCAAAGTCAGTGAAACCCCACAAGATGAATCCCAAGCCACGGTGTTTGGCCGTCGCACCCCGGCGGACGGCAAACTGCTCTGGAACAAACCCGCTGAACAGCTGTTCAATCTGGTCCGCGCCGTGACCCAGCCTTATCCGGGCGCGTTCTGCGCGGTGGGCGAGCACAAGCTGATTGTCTGGAGCGCGGACGTGGCAAAGGACAATGAAGGCCTGGCCCCGGGCCGGGTCATCAGCGTCGATCCATTGCGAATCGCCTGTGGCGAAGACTCGCTGGTGATCAATGCCGGCCAGCGTAATGACAACGGTCTGTACTTGAGCGGCCCGCAACTGGCCAACGAACTGGGGCTGGTCGATGGTTCGGTATTGCGTGGCGCCGAATCGGGCCGTGGGCCACGTCGCACCCGGGTGCTGATCCTCGGCGTCAACGGTTTCATCGGCAATCACCTGTCCGAACGCCTGCTGCGTGACGACCGCTATGAAGTGTACGGCCTGGACATCGGCTCGGACGCCATTGAGCGGCTGCGCAGTCATCCGAACTTCCACTTCGTCGAAGGCGACATCAGCATCCATTCGGAATGGATCGAGTACCACATCAAGAAGTGCGACGTGATCCTGCCACTGGTGGCGATTGCCACGCCGATCGAATACACCCGCAATCCGCTGCGCGTGTTCGAACTGGACTTCGAAGAGAACCTGAAACTGGTTCGCTACTGCGTCAAGTACAACAAGCGCGTGATTTTCCCGTCGACCTCCGAAGTCTATGGCATGTGCCAGGACGGCAACTTCGACGAAGACAGCTCCAACCTGGTGGTCGGGCCGATCAACAAGCAACGCTGGATCTATTCGACCTCCAAGCAGTTGCTCGACCGGGTGATCTGGGCTTACGGCCAGAGAGACCTGAATTTCACTCTGTTCCGTCCTTTCAACTGGATGGGCCCACGCCTGGACCGGCTGGACTCGGCGCGCATCGGCAGTTCCCGAGCCATCACCCAGTTGATCCTGAACCTGGTGGAAGGCACGCCGATTCGTCTGTTCGACGGCGGCGAGCAAAAACGCTGCTTCACCGACATCGCCGATGGCGTCGAAGCCCTGGCGCGGATCATCGACAACGAGAACGACGCCTGCAACGGCCAGATCATCAACATCGGCAACCCCGACAACGAAGCCAGCATTCGTCAGTTGGGCGAAGAACTGCTGCGCCAGTTCGAGGCGCACCCGCTGCGCAACAACTTCCCGCCGTTCGCCGGCTTCCGCGATATCGAAAGCAAAGCCTTCTACGGCACTGGCTATCAGGACGTGTCTCATCGCAAACCGAGCATCGCCAACGCCAAACGTCTGCTTGACTGGATACCAACGGTGCAGATGAGCGAGACCATTGGCAACACGCTGGATTTCTTCTTGCGCGAGGCCATGCTCGAACGGGCGGAGCAATCTACAGAAGAATCATGCTGATGCAGGCAGGCCTACGAATCGATGTCGACACTTACCGAGGCACCCGTGAGGGGGTGCCGCGGCTGCTGGACATGCTCGATGAGGCTCAGGTCAAGGCGACGTTTTTCTTCAGTGTCGGGCCAGACAATATGGGGCGCCACTTGTGGCGCCTGATCCGCCCGCAGTTTCTCTGGAAGATGCTGCGTTCCAACGCCGCCGACCTGTATGGCTGGGACATTGTGCTGGCCGGCACCGCTTGGCCGGGCAAACCCATTGGCCGAGACCTCGGACACCTGATGCGTCAGGCCCTGGCGGGTGGGCATGAAGTCGGCCTGCACGCCTGGGATCACCATGGCTGGCAGGCCAATGCCGGGCGCTGGAGCGAGGCGCAGTTGATCGAGCAGATTCGCCGTGGCGTCGACAGCCTCAACGACATCCTCGGGCAAAAAGTCGAGTGCTCGGCGTCTGCCGGTTGGCGGGCGGACGAGCGAGTGATCGAGGCCAAGCAGGCTTTCGGCTTTCGCTACAACAGCGATTGTCGGGGCCAGCGCCTGTTCCGGCCAACATTGGCCGATGGCAGTCCAGGCACACCGCAGATTCCCGTGGACCTGCCGACCTTCGACGAGGTGGTCGGCTCGGCTGTCGCGGCCAAGGACTTCAACGCGTTCATTCTTGAGCGGTTCACCCCGCAAACACTCAACGTCTACACGATCCATGCCGAAGTAGAAGGGATTCTAATGGCCAACGATTTCCGTCAACTGCTGGCCGAAGCGCGTCGGCAGGACATTCACTTCCAACCCCTGGGCAATCTGCTGCCCGAGGCTCCCGCCACTTTGCCCATGGGCCATGTCGCGCGCGGCACCCTCGAGGGCCGTGAAGGCTGGCTGGGGGTACAAGGCGCATGAGCCAGCGCTGGACACTGCCGTTTTTGCTGGTCGTTTTGGCGCTGGCGTATTTGCTGCCACTGGGTACTCACGGTTTATGGATTCCCGACGAAACACGCTATGCCCAGATCAGCCAGGACATGCTCCTGAGCGGTAACTGGGTGTCGCCGCACTTCATGAGCCTGCGTTACTTCGAAAAGCCAGTGGCCGGTTATTGGATGATCGCCATTGGTCAGGCGCTATTTGGCGACAACCTGTTTGGTGTGCGTATCGCCTCGGCGCTGAGCACCGGGTTGAGCGTGTGGCTGTGTTATCTGATCGCCCGACGGCTGTGGAACGAGCCGCGCAAGAGCTTCGCCTGCGCGCTGCTGTACATGAGTTTTACCATCGTCGCCGGACAAGCCGGCTACGCCAACCTCGATCCGCAATTCACTTTCTGGGTCAACCTGAGTCTGGTGGCTTTGTGGTTTGCGCTGGACAGCGTCAACCGTGGCCCGCGTCTGCTCGGCTGGGCGATGCTGGGGCTGGCCTGCGGCATGGGCTTCATGACCAAGGGGTTCCTCGCCTGGCTGCTGCCGGTGCTGATCGCCCTGCCCTGGATGCTCTGGCAAAAACGCTGGCGCGAGCTGCTGACTTACGGCGCGGTGGCGATTGTCGTGGCCATCGCGGTCAGCCTGCCGTGGGCCTTGGCGGTGCATGCGCAGGAACCCGATTACTGGCGGTTCTTCTTCTGGCATGAACACATTCGTCGCTTCGCCGGGGATGACGCCCAGCATGACGCACCGTGGTGGTTCTATTTGCCGTTGCTGGTGGCGTTCAGTCTGCCGTGGGCGGCGTTGCTGCCCACGGCACTGAAACAGGCGTGGCAGACCCGGCATCAGGCAGGCATCGCTTTCCTGTTGCTGTGGCTGCTGATGCCGTTGGCGTTTTTCAGCCTGAGCAACGGCAAATTGCCGACCTACATCTTGCCCTGCCTGCTGCCCCTCGCATTGTTGCTGGGCCATGCACTGGCAGACCATTTGAAGCTGGAACAGGGCCGGGTACTGGGGATCAATGGCCTGCTGAACCTGACGCTGGGCCTGATCACCCTGATTACGCTGGTCTGGCTGCAACTGAAAAACCCGCTGTACGCCCATGAACTGCACAACCTGGTGCTGGTGTTCATCGGTTTGATCGGCTGGATCATGGCAAACCTGCTGCAAGCGTTCCGCCCGTTGCAATGCTGGGCGGCACCGGCCTTCGGCAGTTTGCTGCTGATCGGCGTGCTGCCGGCCGGGATGCCCGATTCGGTGGTGGCAAACAAGATGCCCGATCAGTTCGTCCTCGAACACGCCGAGGAACTGGCGCAAAGCGGCAAGCTGTTGAGCAATGACCTGGGCGCCGCTTCAGCCCTGGCCTGGCGCCTGAAACGCCCCGACGTGGCGTTGTACAACACGATAGGCGAATTGAAATATGGCCTCGCCTATCCTGATTCAGCGAAGCAGCGAGTCGACCCGGACAAGGTTCGACAGTGGATGCGCGAAGCCCGCCAGAGTGGTTCGGTCGGCGTGGTGATGCGGGTCAAGGGCGATGGCGAGCTGCAAGAAATCGAACGACTGCCCAAGGATGGCAAACGTTATGAGCAAGGCAACCTGGTGATTCTGATCTTTCCTCAGGAGGCGTCATGAGCCTGCTGCTCGTTTTAACTGCCTGCCTGCTGACCTGCCTGGGCCAAATCGCCCAGAAATACGCCGTGGAAAGTTGGCGCGGCAAGGCGTCGGGCTGGGGTGAGAAGCTGCGTTCGCCGTGGCTGTGGCTGGCGCTCGCCTCTCTGGGATTGGGCTTGCTGGTCTGGCTGCTGGTGTTGCAACGCCTCGAAGTCGGCGTCGCCTATCCCATGCTCAGCCTGAATTTCGTGTTGATCACATTGGTCGCCCGCTTCGTCTTCCACGAAACCATCGACCGCCGTCACTGGTTGGGCGTGGCGCTGGTGATCGCGGGTGTGGTCTTGCTGGGGCAACACGCATGAGCCTGCGTCGCGGACTCGTCTTCGCCTTGGCCAGCGTGCTGCTGGGCAGCGCCGCGCAGTTGGGCATGCGCTGGAGCATGACCCGCCTGCCCCATCCCGAACAGTTGATAAGCGCCTTGAGCAACGGCAGCGTCGATGCGACCGCCGTGTCCGTCGTGCTGGCCGCCATCCTCGCCTATGCCGTGTCGATGTTCACCTGGCTCGCCGCCCTGCGGGATTTGCCCCTGGGTCGGGCGTATTCACTGCTGAGCATCAGCTACGCGCTGGTGTACGTGCTGGCCGCCAGCCTGCCTGTGTTCAACGAAACCTTCAGCCTTTCGAAAACCCTGGGGGTGGCGCTGGTCATCCTCGGTGTCGTCACCATCAACTCGCGACCCGCTCACACGCCCACTATCAGGAGAGCTCCATGAAAATCAGTGTATTTGGCAGCGGTTACGTTGGCCTGGTGCAAGCTGCCGTCCTGGCTGAAGTCGGCCACGACGTGGTGTGCATGGACATTGACGAGGAAAAAGTCGCGCTGCTGCAACAAGGCCACGTCAGCATCTTCGAACCGGGGCTGGCCAGCCTGGTGCGTGAGAGCCTGGAAGCCAAACGGCTGCAGTTCACCACGGACGAAAAATTCGCGGTGCAACATGGCCAGGTACTGTTCGTCGCTGTCGGCACGCCGTCCCGGGACGATGGTTCGGCGGACCTGCGCTACGTGCTGTCGGTGGGTGAAGCGGTGGCGCGTCACCGTGAACAACCGGTGATTCTGGTGGAGAAATCCACGGTGCCGGTGGGCACGGGCGATACGCTGCGCGCGCATATCGAAAAGTGCCTGCTCAAAGTCGGTCGGTTGCTACAGTTCGATATTGTCTCCAACCCCGAATTTCTCAAGGAAGGTTCGGCCGTGGCCGATTGCCGGCGCCCGGACCGCATTGTCATCGGCTGTGAACGCGATGACGTGCGCGACGTGATGCGCGACCTCTACGCCCCGTTCAACCGCAACCATGACCGCATCATGTTCATGGACCTGCGTAGCGCCGAACTGACCAAATACGCCGCCAACTGCATGCTGGCGACCAAGATCAGTTTCATCAACCAGATCGCCGAACTGGCCGAGCACCTGGGCGCCGACATCGAGTCAGTGCGGCTGGGCATTGGCGCCGATTCACGCATCGGTTATCACTTCATCTATCCCGGCTGCGGTTACGGTGGCTCGTGTTTCCCCAAGGACATGCGCGCGCTGATTCACAGTGCCGAACAGGCCCACTGCTCCAGCGACCTGCTGCAAGCGGTGGAAGCCATCAACCAGCGGCAGAAACACAAACTGTTCGAACGCATCAACGCCTTCTACAAAGGCGATTTACGTGGCAGGACCTTCGCCGTGTGGGGCCTGGCCTTCAAGCCCAATACCGACGACATGCGCGACGCGCCGAGCCGGGTGCTGCTGGAATCGCTGTGGGCTGCAGGGGCTCATGTGCGGGCGTTCGACCCGGAAGCCATGCAGGAAACCCAACACCTTTACCCGGACGAATCTAAGCTGATGCTTATGGGCACACCAGAATCGGTTCTTACCGGGGCCGACGCCTTGATCATTTGCACCGAGTGGCAGCAGTTCAAGGCGCCGGACTTCAACCTGATCCAGCAACGGCTTAACGCGCCGGTGATCTTCGACGGGCGCAACCTGTACGACGCCGAGCGCCTGGCCCGCAGCGGTTTCCTGTACTTCCCGATGGGCCGCGGTGAATCGCGCAACCTGCCGATTCCCCATCAGCAATGGCCTGCGGCCTCGGTCGTGGCGTGAACACGGTTTCGCCCGGCATTCGTCGGCAGTCCCTGGGGGTTGGGCTGCTGGCGCTAATGCTGTTCATCGCCGGGGTTTATCAGCAAGCGCCGATCGGTTTCGACTCACGGTTCGTGCTGTTCGCCCAGGAGATGCTGCGCCACGGGCCATCGGTTTTTCCGACTACCTACGGCCAGCCCTATGCCGATTATTCAGCGGTTTCGACGCTGTTCATCTGGTTGTTGTCCCTGCCGTTCGGGCAGGTCAACAGCCTCAGCGCCTGGTTGCCGAGCGCCATCGCTGCCGCGGTGATCGTCACGTTGATGTACCGGTTGCTCACGCCGTACTCCAGACGTTGGGCGCTGCTGAGCATCGCCTTGATGTTGCTGACCAGTACGTTTGTCACTGAAACCCGTGCCGTTTCCCAGGATTTGATGCTGGCGGCCGTCGCGTTTTCGGTGTTCTACCTGGGGTACGCCACCGATCATTTTGCGATGCCTCGTCGGTTGCCGTTACTGCTTGCCTTGTTGCTGCTGGGCTTCGGTATTCGCGGGCCGATCGGGCTGGTGATTCCTGCCGGCATGCTGTGCAGTTATTACCTGCTCAATCGCCAATGGTCACGGTTGTTCGGTTTCGGCTTGCTGGCGACCGTGTTGCTGGCGATGTGTGTCGGCGTGCTGCTATGGCTGGCCGAAACCAGCGGCGGACCGGCATTCATGCAGGACGTGGTGCACATGCAGTTCTTGGGGCGTATGGATGGCAGCGAAGGGGCCAGCGGTTCGCTGTATTACTTCACCCGTTCGCTGGGTAACTATGCGCTCGCCTATCCGCTGGCGTTGCTGGTGTTGGCCGCGGTCTGGCTGACGAATCCACGGCAGGCCGGTCCGGCATTGCGCCTGTTGCAGTACTGCACGGCGGCCGGGTTGATCGTGATGATTGGCTTGTCGATTCCCCAAGCGAAAAAGGCCCGCTACCTGCTGCCGATGCTGCCCATGGCGGCGATCATTGCGGCGTATCCGTTTCAGGTGGCGCAAGGTCGGGTGTTCGGTTGGTTGCGGACCTTGATGCAAGGGCTGTGGTTGCTGATTCCGGGGCTGTTGATCGTCGGATTACTGATCGCGCAGCGGCGTCTGCCAACGCCACCGGCTGCCTTTGTTCCGGTCCTGATCGTGCTTGCCGCGTTGCAAATCATCGCGCTAGTGGTGTGGTTCCGATCTCGCTGGCGGGCCGAATTATTGGCCGGTTGCGCAGTCCTGGCGCTGTGGTCGGTTTACATCCTGGTGTTCGAACCGGTCGAGCGTCAGCTTTACGACACGCAAACCTTCAGCCGAGCGGCATTCGCACAGGTTCAGAAAGACCCGGCGCCGCTGGTGCTGCACGGCATGGGCAAAGACGCCAAGGCGATCAAGTTCATGGTCAATATCGAGCAGGATCTGCAACCGGTGTTCACCGAATCAATTCAAGAACTCGAAGCGCTGCCAGGACCGGCCTGGCTGATGATGGATCGGAGCGACTACCACGCTCTGCAAGGCACACCGCTGGGAGCCCAGGCGCCGATATTGAGCGGGCGTTTCGATAAAAACGATTACGTCCTGCTGCACACGCCTCCCTTGTAGGAGCTGCCGAAGGCTGCGATCTTTTGGTGGTTTCGATGTTGTTGAAGATCAAGATCAAAGGATCGCAGCCTGCGGCAGCTCTTACATAGGGACGTATAGCCTGCAGACCGTGGACGGTCGGCAAGCGAGCCTGTGTGTTGAGGTGCCGTTGGGTGCGCCGGGCAATCGGTTGAGTGATGAGGCGCTGGAGGAGAAGTTTTTCAGTCTGGCGGGGCGGGTGATGCCGCGACAGCGGGCGGAAGAATTGCTTGCGCAGTTGTGGCGACTTGAAGAGCTGGAATCGGTTCGGGCGCTTGAGCGGTGGCTGAGTTGAGTATGCGTTGTTTGTGCTGGCCTCTTCGCGGGCAAGCCCGCTCCCACAAGGTTCGCGTCGAGCCACGATTAAATGATCGACACAAAACCTGTGGGAGCGGGCTTGCCCGCGATTGGCAACGACTCGGTCTTGTGTCGGACACTACAGAATCTTAATAAGGACATTTGCCCCACCGTGGCCACTTACTCCCTCGTTATCCGCCGCTTGATGATCGTTTCGCTGACCATCGTCGTCAGCCGCGCCATTACCAGCCCGTTGCTCACCCTGTTTCTGAGCAACAAACTCGGCCTCAACCAACAGGACGTCGGCCTGTTGCTGGGCATCGCGGTGTTCATCGCCACCCTGCTCGCCCTTTACGGCGGCTACATCATCGACCGCCTCGAAAAACGCCGGCTGCTGATCCTGGCCATGCTCTCCAGTGCCATCGGCTTTGTGCTGCTGACCTTCGCCGAAAACCTTTACCTGACCACCGCCACCCTGGTGATTACCGAAACCGCCTCGGCGCTGTTCCTGATCGGGTCCAAGGCGATCCTCAGCGAGAACCTGCCTATGGGCCAGCGCGCCAAGGCTTTTTCACTGCGCTACACGCTGACCAACATCGGCTACGCCACCGGCCCCATGCTCGGTGTGGTAATCGCCGGGGTGCAGCCAACAGCGCCATTCCTGATTGCCGGCGGCATCGCATTCTTCAGTATTTTCCTGATGAGCGGAATTCCCAAAGACCCGGCCCAGATACCCGCCATCGGCCAGCCCCAGAGTTTCCTCAAAACCCTGATCACCCTGAAGAACGACCGCACGCTGATCATGTTCACTTGCGGCTGCCTGCTCAGCACCGTGGTGCACGGTCGTTTCACCCTGTACTTGTCGCAATACCTGCTGGTCACGCAAGACACCAAACGTGCCCTGGAAACCATGGCTGCCCTGCTCGCCTGCAACGCCATCAGCGTGATCCTGCTGCAATATCAGATCGGACGGTTCCTCAAACGTGAACAACTGCGTTACTGGATTGCTGGCGGCACCAGCCTGTTCATCCTCGGGTTGATCGGTTTCAGCCTGGCTGACAGCCTGGTGAGCTGGTGCGTGGCGATGTTCATTTTCACCCTCGGCGAAATGATCATTTACCCCGCCGAATTCCTCTTTGTCGACACCTTGGCCCCGGAAGAACTGCGCGGCAGCTATTACGGCGCGCAGAACCTCGCGGCCCTCGGCGGTGCGCTGAGCCCGGTGATCTGTGGCTATCTGCTGATGCACACGCCCGCACCCACCATGTTCTATGCCTTGAGCGCGTTGACGGCAATGGGCGGTTTTCTCTGCTTCATGAGCGGTCGGCGCGTGGCAATACTGCAAAAATAATGCATTGAAACTGCATTAATATGAATTTGTCAGCATCAGGAATGATCGGCACACTGTGCGGCGTTCCTCCCCCAATAGTTGGAACTACTTCAAGGGCTTTCTGGGTATCCCAGCTAAGCCTTTTTTTTGCCTCGATTTTTACGGATTGTTTGCCTCATGTTTGCTCGCTGGTTCCCTGCCGCCATCAATACCCGTCCTTCAGAATGGAGCCGCGCCGCCATCGGCATGTCGCTGGGGACGATGTTCAGCGTCTGGCTCTGCAGTCAGGTATTTGGCATGGAAGTGGCGCAGCACCTGATCGGCCCGCTGGGTGCATCCGCAGTATTGCTGTTTGCTGTGTCCTCAGGCGCCCTCGCCCAGCCCTGGTCGATTCTTGGCGGCTACTTGAGCGCCGGGGTGGTCTCACTGCTGGTCGCTCATGTACTCGGACGCACCTTGGGCAGCGCGTGCCTCGCGGCAGGCATGGCGCTGATTCTGATGTGCTGGCTGCGTTGCCTGCACCCACCGGCCGGTGCGTTGGCGTTGCTTTTGGTGGTGGCGGACCCGGCGACCATCGCCCTGGAATGGAAAGCCCTCGGCCCGGTGATGCTCAGTGCCTCGACGATGCTGCTCAGCGCATTGGCGTACAACAATCTGACGCGCATTCGTTACCCAAAACGTCCCGCCGAACCGGCGCCGATGATGCCCCTCCCCGACAGCCAGGCGATCACTGCCGCGGATCTGAAACTGGCCCTCGCCGACATGGAGGCCTTTTACGACGTCACCCCCGAAGACCTCGAACAACTGATCCATGCCAGTGAATTGCATGCCAAGCGGCGTAGCATCGGGGATGTATTTTCCAGCAAGGGTTGAAGATCAAAAGAAAGATCAAAAGATCGCAGCCTTCGGCAGCTCCTACGTTGAACATCGATTGCGTAGGAGCTGCCGAAGGCTGCGATCTTTTGTTTTGGCTTTAAGGTAAAAATGCAAACAGCACCTGCACGTATCCCGGTTGTACATCACAAATTTGCACTGATACGATCCAGCATCGCTCGCGCGCGAGCTTCTCTATAAAGAACAATAAAAGCAGGGAGTTAGTGATGACTGCTCAGGTTTCATCCCCGACCACACAGCCCATGGATGCCACGCAAAACGAAGTGTTGGCCGAGGTGCGCAATCACATCGGTCACCTGACCCTCAATCGTCCCGCCGGCCTCAACGCCATTACCCTGGACATGGTTCGCAGCCTGCAACAGCAGCTCGATGCCTGGGCACAGGATCCGCAGGTGCATGCGGTGGTGTTGCGCGGCGCTGGTGAGAAAGCGTTCTGTGCCGGCGGCGATATCCGCTCGCTGTACGACAGTTTCAAAAGCGGCGACACCCTGCATGAAGACTTCTTCGTCGAGGAATACGCCCTCGACCTCGCCATCCATCACTATCGCAAACCGGTCCTGGCCTTGATGGACGGCTTTGTGCTGGGCGGTGGCATGGGGCTGGTGCAAGGCGCCGATTTGCGGGTGGTCACCGAGCGCAGCCGTCTGGCGATGCCGGAAGTGGCTATCGGATATTTCCCGGACGTCGGCGGCAGCCATTTTCTGCCGCGTGTTCCCGGTGAGCTGGGTATTTACCTAGGTGTCAGTGGCGTGCAAATCCGTGCGGCCGATGCGCTCTATTGCGGCCTGGCAGACTGGTACCTGGAAAGCAACAAGCTGGGCACCCTGGACGAGCAACTCGATCAGCTCGAATGGCACGAGACTCCATTGAAGGACCTTCAAGGTCTGCTGGCGAAACTCGCCGTGCAACAACTGCCGGCTGCACCATTGGCGGCGTTGCGGCCGGCTATCGATCACTTCTTCGCCCTGCCCGATGTGCCGAGTATGGTGGAACAACTGCGTGAAGTGACCGTCGCCGATAGCCATGAGTGGGCCACGGCCACCGCTGACTTGCTGGAAAGCCGCTCACCGCTGGCCATGGGCGTGACCCTGGAGATGCTGCGGCGCGGTCGGCACCTGAGCCTGGAACAGTGCTTCGCCCTCGAACTGCACCTGGATCGCCAGTGGTTCGAACGCGGCGACCTGATTGAAGGCGTGCGCGCCTTGCTGATCGACAAAGACAAGACCCCGCGCTGGAATCCGCCGACCCTGCAGGCGCTGGACGCCGAGCACGTGGCGAGTTTTTTCACCGGGTTCGAGCAGAGTGGGAGCTGAGTCATGCACGATATCGAATTGAGCGAAGAGCAAGTGATGATCCGCGACATGGCCCGGGATTTTGCCCGCGGCGAAATCGCGCCCCATGCACAAGCCTGGGAAAAGGCCGGCTGGATCGATGACGGTCTGGTAGCGAAGATGGGTGAACTGGGTCTGCTGGGCATGGTGGTGCCCGAGGAATGGGGCGGCACTTATGTCGACTACGTCGCCTACGCCTTGGCGGTGGAAGAGATTTCCGCCGGCGACGGCGCCACTGGTGCGCTGATGAGCATCCATAACTCCGTGGGCTGCGGGCCGGTGCTCAACTACGGCACCGAAGAGCAGAAACAGCAATGGTTGCCAGACCTCGCCAGCGGCCAGGCCATCGGTTGCTTTTGCCTCACCGAACCCCAAGCCGGTTCCGAAGCCCACAACCTGCGCACCCGCGCCGAACTGCGCGACGGCCAGTGGGTGATCAATGGCGCCAAGCAATTCGTCAGCAATGGCAAACGGGCGAAGCTCGCAATCGTGTTCGCCGTGACCGATCCGGAGCTGGGCAAGCGCGGCATCTCGGCGTTCCTGGTGCCGACCGAAACCGCAGGTTTTATCGTCGACCGCAGTGAACACAAGATGGGTATCCGTGCGTCCGATACCTGCGCCGTGACCCTGAGCAATTGCACCGTTCCCGAGGCCAATTTGCTCGGCGAACGCGGCAAAGGCCTGGCCATCGCCCTCTCCAACCTCGAAGGCGGCCGCATCGGCATCGCCGCGCAAGCCTTGGGCATCGCCCGTGCGGCGTTCGAAGCAGCGCTGGCTTACGCGCGCGATCGGGTGCAGTTCGACAAGCCGATCATCGAACACCAGAGCATCGCCAATATGCTGGCCGACATGCACACCCGGCTGAACGCCGCGCGTTTGCTGATCCTCCACGCCGCAAGGTTGCGCAGTGCTGGCAAGCCGTGTCTGTCGGAGGCTTCACAGGCCAAGCTGTTTGCCTCGGAAATGGCCGAGAAGGTCTGCTCGTCGGCGATACAGATTCATGGCGGGTATGGGTATCTGGAGGATTACCCGGTGGAGCGCTACTACCGGGATGCGCGGATCACGCAGATTTATGAAGGGTCGAGCGAGATACAGCGGATGGTGATTGCCCGGGAGCTCAAGCACTACCTGGTTTGAAGCCTTAAAAGCTTCGCGAGCAAGCCCGCTCCCACATTAGTCCTGCGGTGTACACGGCATTTGTGAACACCCGAGATCAAATGTGGGAGCGGGCTTGCTCGCGAAAGCGTCCGCAAGAACGCTACATCACTTACCCTGGAACTCCGCCTCCCGCTTGGCAATAAACGCCGCCATCCCTTCCTTCTGATCCTGCGTCGCAAACGCCGCATGGAACACCCGGCGCTCAAAACGCACACCTTCCGACAGGCTGACTTCAAACGCGCGGTTGACGCTTTCCTTGATCATCATCGCAATCGGCAGCGACTTCTTGGCAATCAGCGCCGCGACTTTCAGCGCCTCTTCCAATAGCTCATCCGCGGGCACGATGCGCGCAACAATGCCGCAGCGCTCTGCTTCCACCGCATCGATCAAACGTCCGCTCAGGCACATTTCCATGGCCTTGGCCTTGCCCACGGCTCGGGTCAGGCGCTGGGTGCCGCCCATGCCCGGCAACACACCGAGGTTGATTTCCGGCTGACCGAATTTGGCGTTGTCGCCCGCCAGAATGAAGTCGCACATCAACGCCAGTTCACAACCGCCGCCCAAGGCGAAACCGTTGACTGCGGCGATGATCGGCTTGCGGCGGTTGGCCACGCGATCGCTGTCGCTGAACAGGTCATCGAGGTAGATCTGCGGATACGTCAGCTCGGCCATTTCCTTGATGTCGGCACCGGCGGCGAAGGCTTTTTTCGAGCCGGTCAGCACGATACAACCGATGTTCGAATCGGCTTCCAGACCATCGAGGGCGTGGTTCAATTCGCTGACAATTTGCGCATTCAACGCGTTCAAGGCTTGCGGACGGTTGAGGGTGATCAGGCCGACGCGGCCGTGGGTTTCCAGCAAAATCGTTTCGTAGTTCAGCTCTTTATTGCTCACAGAGGGGACTCCTTCTCAAAGATTGCGCGAAATGACCATGCGCTGAATGTCGCTGGTGCCTTCGTAGATCTGGCACACCCGCACGTCGCGGTAGATCCGCTCCAGCGGGAAGTCGTTCAGGTAACCGTAACCGCCAAGGGTTTGCAACGCCGAGGAGCAGACCTTCTCGGCCATTTCCGAAGCGAACAGCTTGGCCATGGATGCTTCCACCAGCGCCGGTTTGCCGCTGTCGCGCAACGCCGCCGCGTAATGCACCATCTGCCGGGCGACGGCGATCTGGGTTGCCATATCCGCTAGCCGGAAGGCTACCGCCTGGTGTTCGATGATCGGCTTGCCGAAACTCTCGCGTTCGCGAGCATAATCACGGGCCGCTTCGAACGCGGCGCGGGCCATGCCCACCGATTGCGAGGCGATGCCGACACGACCGCCTTCGAGGTTGGCCAGGGCGATCTTGTAGCCTTCGCCCTCCTCGCCCAGTCGATTGGCCACCGGGACTTTCACATCCTCGAAGAGGATCTGGCAGGTATCGGAGGCGTGCTGACCAAGTTTGTCTTCGACCCGCGCGACTTTATAGCCCGGCGAATCGGTCGGCACGATCAGCGCCGTGATCCCGCGTTTGCCGGCACTCGGGTCGGTCACCGCAAACACAATGACCACCCCGGCGTTTTGCCCGGAAGTAATGAACTGCTTGCAACCATTAAGCACGTAGTGATCGCCGTCCAGCCGGGCACGGGTTTTCAGGCTGCTGGCGTCGGAGCCGGCTTGCGGTTCGGTCAGGGCAAACGCACCGAGCATCGCGCCGCTGGCCAGCGGTTTGAGGAAGCGCTCTTTCTGGTCGTCGTTGCCGAACTTGAGGATCGGCACGCAACCCACCGAGTTGTGTACGCTCATGATGGTCGAGCAGGCGCCGTCGCCGGCAGCGATTTCTTCCAGGGCCATGGCGTAGGCCAGGTAACCGGTGTCGCAACCGCCCCACTGCTCCGGCACCAGCATGCCGAAGAAACCCAGGTCGGCCATCTCGCTGATGGCTTCCTTGGGGAAGCGATGTTCACGGTCCCATTCGGCGGCGAACGGTTTCAGCCGTTCCTGGGCAAACTGCCGGGCCGCGTCGCTGATCTGAAGTTGTTCGTCATTGGGAATCATGCCAAGTCCTTAAAAATGTAATTGCCCCTACAGAAGCCATGCGGGCCTTAGTACAGGCATTCCACAGCCATGGCCGTGGCTTCGCCGCCGCCAATGCAGATCGCTGCAACACCGCGTTTCAGGCCTTTCTGGCGCAAGGCCGAGAGCAAGGTCACGAGGATCCGCGCGCCAGACGCACCGATCGGGTGGCCCAAAGCGCAGGCACCACCGTGGACGTTGATCTTCTCGTGAGGGATTTCCAGTTTGGTCATGGTCACCAGACTGACCACCGCAAAGGCTTCATTGACTTCGAACAATTCGACTTCGTCCAGGGACCAGCCGGTTTTCTTCATCAGTTTCTTGATCGCGCCCACCGGTGCCACCGGGAACAGCCCCGGCGTGTCGGCAAATGCAGCGTGACCATGAATCACCGCCAGCGGTTTAAGGCCTTGTTTCTCTGCTTCGGAACGGCGCATCAGCACCAATGCTGCAGCGCCATCGGAGATCGAACTGGAGTTCGCCGCGGTCACAGTGCCGCCATCGCGGAATGCCGGTTTCAGCGAGGCGATCTTGTCCAGTTTGGCTTTCGGCGGCTGTTCGTCGTGGCTGATCAGCACCTGCTCTTTGCCGACCATCACCTGCACGGGCACGATCTCGGCGTTGAAGCTGCCGTCCTTGATCGCCTGTTGCGCGCGGGTGGTCGAAGCGATGGCGAAGGCGTCTTGAGCTTCACGGGTAAAGCCGTTGGTTTCGGCGCAATCCTCGGCGAAGGTGCCCATCAGACGGCCCTTGTCGTAGGCGTCTTCAAGACCGTCGAGGAACATGTGATCGAGCACCCGGCCATGGCCCATGCGGTAACCGCTGCGGGCGCGGTCCAGCAGGAATGGCGCGTTGGACATGCTTTCCATACCGCCGGCGACGACCACATCGGCACTGCCGGCGATCAGCATGTCGTGGGCCAGGATCGTGGCTTCCATGCCCGAGCCGCACATTTTGTTCAGCGTGGTGCAACGGGTCGATTTATCCAGCCCGGCGCCCAGTGCCGCTTGCCGCGCCGGGGCCTGGCCGAGACCGGCGGAGAGCACGCAGCCGAACAGCACTTCTTCGACGGATTCAGGCGAAACACCGGCGCGTTCGACGGCAGCACGAATAGCTGCGGCGCCCAGTTGCGGCGCGGTCAGGCTTTTCAGCTCGCCCTGGAAACCGCCCATCGGGGTGCGGACGGCGCTGACAATAACAATCGGATCGTTGGAAAGTGTCATGTTTAATCCTCCTTATTTGGCGGCCATGCGCAGGGCACCGTCGAGACGGATCACCTCACCGTTAAGCATGCTGTTTTCTATGATATGCCTGACCAGCGCGGCGTACTCGCTCGGCTTGCCCAGGCGCGGCGGGAACGGAACGCCGGCGGCCAAGGATTCGCGCACTTCCGGGGTCATACCGGCCATCATTGGCGTTTCGAAAATGCCCGGGGCGATGGTCATCACGCGGATGCCGAAGCGCGCCAGTTCACGGGCGGCGGGCAAGGTCAGGCTGACGATCGCGCCTTTCGACGCCGAATACGCGGCTTGGCCGATCTGGCCGTCGAAGGCTGCGGCCGAAGCGGTGTTGATGATCACCCCGCGCTCACCGTCTTCGTCGGCTTCGGTTTCGGCAATCGCCGCCGCTGCCAGGCGCAGCATGTTGAAGCTGCCGATCAGGTTAACGTTGATCACCTGGCTGAAACTGGCCAGTGCATGGGGGCCATTCTTGCCGAGGATCTTCTCGCCACGAACGATGCCGGCGCAATTGACCAGACCATTAAGGCCGCCAAAGGCTTTGACCGTCGCCTGCACCGCCGCTTGCGCAGCCGCTTCATTGCTGATATCCGCCACCACGCTTTGCGCGCCCAGACGTGCAGCCTGGGCCGCGACGGCTTCGGCGTTCATGTCCACCAGCATCACTTTGGCGCCAGCAGCCACCAGCATTTCAGCAGTGGCGGCACCGAGACCGGACGCACCACCGGTGACGAGAAAAACCTTGTTTTCGATCTGCATCATTGTTTCCTTGGATTCAAGCTGAAACGTTCTTCGCGGTGGCCTCTTGAGCCTTGGCGATTTCCTGGTTGCGCAAGATAAAGCGCTGCAATTTGCCGCTTGGGGTTTTCGGCAATTCGCTGACAAATTCGATTTCACGGGGGTACGCGTGCGCCGCCAGACGCTTGCGCACGTGTTGGCGCAACTCTTCGGCGAGCGCAGGTTCGGCGCGGTATTGCGGACTGAGCACAACGAAGGCTTTGACCAGCTCGGTGCGCTCCGGATCGGGCTTGCCGATCACCGCCGCTTCGACCACCGCCGGGTGTTCGATCAGCGCACTTTCCACGTCGAACGGGCCAACGCGATAGCCGGAGGTGGTAATCACGTCGTCGCTGCGGCCGACGAAGCTGATGCTGCCGTCCGGGTTCCACTCGACGGTGTCGCCGCTCAGGTAATAGTTGCCGACGAAGGCCTTGGTCGGTGCGCCTTCGTAGCCGCCGAACCAGCACATCGGCGATTGGGTACGGTCGATGGCCAGGATTCCTGGCTGGCCGACGCCGAGCTCTTTGTATTCGTCATCCAGCACTACGATGCGGTGACCCGGCGAGGCGAAACCGGCAGCGCCGACGTGCACCGGATGATCGAGGCCGTGGTGGTTGCACAAGACCATGCCCAGTTCGGTCTGGCCGTAATGGTCGTGGATCACCACGCCGAGGTTATCGGCGAACCAGCGGATCACTTCCGGGTTCAGCGGCTCGCCGGCGCTGCTGACAATACGCAGTTTGCCCTTGATCGAGCGGGCGAACTCGTCGCCACCGGCAATCAGCAAGCGATACGCGGTCGGCGAACCGGTGAGGTTGGTGATCCCGTATTTATTGATCACCCGGCAGGTGCTTTCGAGGGTGAACGGGCCATCGTAAAAGGTGATCGGATGCCCCATCGCCATCGGCCCGGTGACGCCGAAATAAATGCCATAGGCCCAGCCCGGATCGGCGACGTTCCAGAATGCGTCTTCAGGGCGCAGGTCTACCGCGTCACGGGTGTAACTCTGGAACGCGACAATTGCCTTGAGCGGCACCGACAACGCTTTCGACGGGCCGGTGGTGCCCGAGGTGAACATCAGCAGGAACGGGTCTTCGCCGGTCAGCAATACCGGTTCGCACTCGGAAGAATAATTGGCCAGTTCGGCCCAGAAACTGAAGTCGCCACGCACGATGCCCTGGCCCTTGGGGCCGCCGACGGTGACGATGGTCGGGCAGTCGGCCACTTCAGCGAGTTTCGAGCGATTGACCGCATCGGTCACCACGACGGCGGCGCCGGAGCTGTTGAGGCGATGTTCGATGGCTTTCGGGCCGAAGGCGGTAAACAGCGGCTGATAGACCGCGCCGATGCGCCAGGTGGCGAACACGGTGATCAGCAACTCGATGTTGCGTGGCAGGAGGCCGGCGACTTTATCGCCCTTCTTCACGCCCTGGGCCAGCAGGAAATTGGCAAACCGAGCGGCTTTGTCCTGCAAGTCGCTGAAGGTGTAGGTCGCGCTGGCACCGTCGCGGCCTTCCCAGAACAGCGCGATGCGCCCCGGCAAGGCATGCCGGTCGCAACACTCGACGCAGGCATTGAGCGCACTCAACGACCCTGTGAGCGCGGCATCGACGGTGTGCTGATAATTGAACTGTGACGTAGCAGACAAGTAATCGCGCATTGCCAGAATCCCTGTGTATTTTTATTAGGTTGGGGAACCGTAAATAACAGGGAAATACTCGCTCTGCGCGGGGCGCGGGACAATGGTCAAAGCTATCAAATTGTGTGACTGGTTTGGCCAAGGTTCAAGGGATGCGTCGCCTGGACGGACGCCATCGCGGGCAAGCCTGCTCCCACAGGTTTTGCGGCGTGTACAACATTTATGGTCATCGCATATCACTGTGGGAGCGGGCTTGCCCGCGATGGCGCCGGCTCAGGCACCACACAATCCGGATCAACTGGCTTCGTTAAGAATCAAACTCCGATAATGCCCCGGATTAGACCCCGACCACTTGCGAAACGCCTTGTAGAACGAACTCGCATCGGCAAACCCCAAACGAGTAGCGATTTCGGCGAAGCTGATAGCCGGTTCGGCCAACCAGACAATGGCCAGTTCCTTACGCACGCTGTCCTTGAGCCCCTGATACGTCTGCCCCTCTTCAGCCAGGCGGCGGCGCAGGGTCGAGGCCGACATGCACAGTTGCTGCGCCAGCGCCTCGGTTTCCGGCCAATGCTCGGCAGGCAGTTGCCGCAGATCGTGCTTGATCCGACTGGCCAGACTCTCCGGATCGCGGTACTTGACCAGAATGTTCGCCGGCGCATGGGCGAGGAATCGCTTCAATTCTTCAGCGCTGCGCTTGATCGGCAAATCCAGGCAATCGGCCGAGAAAATCATCCGCGTGCGCGGCCGGTCGAACCGCAGGTTCTCGGAGAACATCACCCGATAGTCATCACAAAAATCCGGCGCAGGGCAACGCAACTCAATGGCCAGGATAGGAATCCGCCGCCCCGCCAGCCAGCAGGCCACGCCGTGCACGATCATCCAGTAAGTGAAATAGGTGAAGGCGCGGCGCGGGTCTTCGTCGTCTTCCAACAGGACGATTTCCGCCAGGCTTTGCTGGCGAACCAGTTGCGCGGGCATGCGTTCTAGCATCAACGACAGGAAGCTCAGGCCAGAAGTCAACCCGGTGGCCAGGCTCGGCTGGACCATCGAGCAGCGACACAGAAACTCCAGGCTGCCGGACTTGAGCTTGCGCGGGTCCATGCCAAAAAACTCATCGTCCCCGCGCCGGGCCAGCAAGCGCCACAACCGTGCATAGGCGGTGGCCGGAACACGGGCGTCGGTGGTTTCCAGCAACGCCGGATCAATGCCGACCTTGTTCAACACCTCTTCGGTGGCAGCGCCCGGGGCGCAACTTTGCAACAGCGCTTCACGCACCAGTTGAATGGAGATGGTGTCTTTTTCCGACATTGACCGTGGCGAGCCTTGTTCTTGTGTGAGTGGTGAGCATATTAGCGCAGCCATCAGCCCGGTGCAGATCCCTGTGGGCAGCCTGAATCCATGTGGGAGCGGGCTTGCTCGCGAAGGGGCCATAACAGTCAACATTGATGTCGCCTGACACACCGCTTTCGCGAGCAAGCCCGCTCCCACATTGGATTTGAGTCGATCACAATTCCAATGTGGGAGCGAGCCTGCTCGCGATGGCATTTGGGCAGGCGCCACACCTACCCCGCCGTATTAACCCTCACAAAATCCGATACAACAACCGCTCGATCCGTACCCGACTCACACGCTTGAGAAACTTGGCCACTCCCGCCGGGTAATCCGGCAATGTTTCCAGATCCTGATACCGCTCAATGCGGCTGGTGTGCCGGAAAATCTCCGTCAGCTCATTGCCACGCGGCTCCAGCAATTCACCTTTCGGATCATCGATCAGCAACGCGTTTTCCAGGTCGAGTCGGAACGCTCGGGGATTGAGGTTATTGCCGGTAAGCAAGGTGTAGCGCTGATCGATCCACATGCCCTTGAGGTGATAGGTGTTGTCGCCATCCTTCCACAAATGCAGGTTCAGCTTGCCGTTGTCGATGCTGCGCTGATGACGCTTGGCGAAGCGTCGCAGACTGATCTCGTAAAGGTATGGCAGCGCCGCGATGACCTTGAACGGCTCGCTCGGCGGAATGTAGAAGTCGTTGGCGGTTTTGTCGCCGACGATGATGTCGATCTTCACGCCCCGCGCCAGCGCCCGATTGATTTCCCGGGTCACTGCCAGCGGCAGGTTGAAGTATGGGGTGCAGATGGTCAGCTGATGTTGAGCGCTGGCGATCAGCTCGCAGATCACCCGACTCAACGGGTTGTTCTTGCCCACACCGAGCAATGGACTGACCGATAAACCGCCCTTCGCCGTGCTGCCCACCGTGGTGTCGTACGCCGCGTGCTTGAGACGGCTGCGCAGGTCACCGATATCGTTGCGCAGGCTGCGGGTGGTCGGCAGGTTTGGCAGGTCGAGGCGATGCACCGCTTTTGAGGCAATCAGACCATGCTGAATCAGGTGCTGCATCGAATCGGCCAGCGCATGATTCTGCAGCAGGTGATAACGGTCGAAGCGGTACTTGTCGAATTTGTGCAGGTAAACGTTGTTCAGGCTCGCTCCGCTGTAGAGCACGCAATCGTCGATCACGAAGCCCTTCAAATGCAGCACGCCGAACAGCTCGCGGGTCTGCACCGGCACGCCGTACACCGGCACCACGCTTTCGTGGGTGCGGGTCGTTTCCTGATACCAGGCCGAGTTGCCCGGCTGCTTGCCGGCACCGATCAAACCGCGCTGGGCACGCAGCCAGTCCACGACCACCACCACGTCCAGTTCCGGGCGCGCCAGTTTGGCGGCGTGCAGGGCATCGAGGATTTCCTGCCCGGCCTCATCCTGTTGCAGATACAGCGCGACGATATAGATGCGCTGGGTTGCCTGGGCGATTTGCTCCAGCAGGCAACGACGGAACTCGGCGGCGCCAGAGAGGATGGTGACGGCATCGGCGGTCAGCGGAAAACTGCGCAGTTTAGGCAGCAGAGAGCGTTTGAAAAGCGACGGCATAGGGCTCGCAAAGGGTCGAATCCGAAGAGTCCGAGAGCTTACACCATGGATGGGTTTGGGTCTTGTTACTGTCTGTAATGGCCTCTTCGCGGGCAAGCCTCGCTCCTACGGTTGATTGCATTCCTCTGTAGGAGCGAGGCTTGCCCGCGAAGGCAATTTCACAGTCGCCAAAAATAATTTATTGACCAAGAAGAACGATCATTCTACTGTTCGCAACATGAACGAAATCACTAGCAACGACACACGCGACATCATTCTGGATGTCACCGAAAAGTTGATCTACAAAAGTGGCATCGCTGCCACCGGCATGGATCTTCTGGTGAAAACCGCCGGCGTTTCCAGAAAAAGTATTTACCGCTACTTCGCCAACAAGGAGGAGCTCACCGTCGCAGCCCTGCAACGCCGCGATGTGCGCTGGATGAATTGGTATCGAAGCGAAGTCGGCAAGGCGCAAACCCCAGCCGAGCGGCTGCTCAACCTGTTTACCGTGCTCAAGACCTGGTTCGACTCCGAAGGCTTTCGCGGTTGCGCATTCATTAACACCAGCGGCGAAACCGGCGATGCGCAAGACCCGGTTCGCCTGGTCGCCAAAGACCACAAACAGAAGCTGCTCGACTACGTGCGCAAGCTCTGTACCGAACATGGCGCACACGACCCGGAGACGCTGGCCAAACAGCTGCTGATCCTGATCGACGGTGCCATTACCGTAGCGCTTGTGATGGGTGATCACAGTGCCGCCGATAATGCGCAATGCATGGCGCGAAAGTTATTGGACCTGTAACACTTTTAATAAGCCCGACAACGTGCTTGAACGTTAATTTGATAGGGAGACTTTATATGTCTACTGCCGAAGTTCGTCCGCCATTGCCGCCGTTTACCCGTGAATCGGCCATCGAAAAAGTTCGCCTGGCCGAAGACGGCTGGAACTCCCGCGACCCGGAACGGGTGTCCCTGGCCTACACCCTGGACACCCAGTGGCGTAACCGCGCCGAGTTCGCTCACAACCGCGAAGAAGCCAAAGCTTTCCTGACCCGCAAATGGGCCAAGGAATTGGACTACCGGCTGATCAAGGAACTCTGGGCCCATGGCGACAACCGTATCGCCGTGCGTTATGCCTACGAATGGCATGACGACTCGGGCAACTGGTTCCGTTCCTATGGCAACGAGAACTGGGAGTTCGACGAGAACGGCTTGATGTTCAACCGTTACGCCTGCATCAACGACATGCCAATCAAGGAAAGCGACCGCAAGTTCCACTGGCCGCTGGGCCGCCGGCCGGATGATCACCCGGGCTTGTCGGACTTGGGCCTATAGGTTCACACAGTCCAAATGTGGGAGCGGGCTTGCTCGCGAAAGCGGTGTGTCAGTCGACATCTATGTTGAATGTCAGTCCGTCTTCGCGAGCAAGCCCGCTCCCACAGTGGCTTTTGTGGTGTTCAGGCTACCGCGGCGGTCTGCTTCAACTGAGACTTGGCCTCCAGCTCCCTCACCAACGGCAACACCCGCTTCCCGAAGTATTCCACCTCTTCCTGAAAGTGCAGAAACCCCGCCAGCACCAAATCCACGCCCACTGCTTTCAACGCGACGATCCGCTCGGCGATCTGCTGTGGCGTGCCAATCAAATTGGTCTTGAAGCCATCGTTGTACTGCACCAGGTCTTCAAACGTCGATTTGGCCCAGTTGCCCTCACCCTCGGGCGATGCCCTGCCCGCTTGTTTCGCCGCATCGCCAAAGGCGTTCACGGCTTCGGGGTCGGCCTGATCGATGATCTGCGCCAGCACCGCCCGTGCTTCTGCTTCGGTGTCGCGAGCGATGACAAAAGCATTCACCCCGACCTTCACCGAATGATTGTTCGCAGCCGCTTTCGTGCGAATGTCGTCGACCTGGGCCTTGATGCCTTCGGGGGTGTTGCCGTTGGTGAAGTACCAGTCCGAAACCCGCGCCGCCATGTCCCGGGCCGCACGGGAGCTGCCGCCCTGAAAGACTTCCGGCTGGCCCAGCGGTTTGGGTTTGAGGCTGTAGTTGTCGAAGCGGTAGAAGTCGCCGCGAAAGGTAAAGTTGTCCTGGGTCCAGATGCCCTTCAATGCACGAATGAATTCTTCGGAGCGGCGATAACGTTCATCGTGCTCCAGCCAGTGTTCGCCGATGGCCTGAAACTCGCCCTTGAACCAGCCGCTGACAATGTTCACCGCCACCCGGCCGTTGGTGAGTTGATCGATGGTTGCCAGTTGCTTGGCCGCCAGCGCCGGTTGCCATGGCCCCGGCAGGATCGCGGCGATGACTTTCAATTTTGTGGTGGCGGCCAGCAGCGCATGGCTGAAGGCAACGGATTCATGCTGGAACTCGGCGCCATAACCGGCGGTGAAACGAATCTGGGTCAGGGCATATTCGAACCCCGCCTCTTCGGCCAGTTGCGCCAGTTTGCGGTTGTAGTCGATGCCCCAGTGGGTGCGCTGCTCGATCTTGCTGACCACCAGCCCGCCACTGACGTTCGGTACCCAGTAGGCAAATTTGACGGCTTGCTGACTCATTGGCGTGTCCTCGGGTTTTCAGGGAAGTCCTGAGGCCAGAGCAGCAACCGTGCCAGCGCTGAATCACGATTTGTGACACTACCGTCTTGAGTCGAGCGAGATCCCTGTGGGAGCGGGCTTGCTCGCGAAAGCGGTATGCCAGCCAATAAAGATGTTGAATGTTAAACCGCCTTCGCGAGCAAGCCCGCTCCCACAGGGATCCGGGTGCACCTGAAACAATTTGCTGATGCACTGTTGGCACAGCAACAATTCAGGCCACGCCGAAATCCACAACATCCAATAAACCAGGGTCTGCGAGCTTCGGCATGGACCGTGCAATCCCCTATGGCACTCACTGCCGTTCCAAGGAGCTGTCCCATGACCGAACATCAAGTAATCAACCCGCTGTCCATCGGCACTGACTATGAAGCGCTGGCCGCACGTTTTCGGCCAATCTTCCAGCGCATCGCCGCCGGTGCCGTTGAGCGCGAACAAAGCCGCAGCCTGCCTTACGAACCGATCCAATGGCTCAAGGAGGCTGGCTTCGGCGCGGCGCGGGTCCCGGTTGAATACGGCGGTGGCGGCGCGTCGCTGCCACAGCTGTTCGAATTGCTGATCGAACTGGCCGAAGCCGATTCCAACGTGCCCCAGGCCTTGCGCGGGCATTTCGCCTTTGCCGAGGATCGTTTGAACTCACCGCCGGGGCCGGGCCGGGATCTGTGGTTCAAACGCTTTGTCGAGGGTGACATCGCCGGCAATGCCTGGACCGAAATCGGCAGCGTGGCGATCGGCGATGTGATCACCAAGGTCTCGCCCGACGGCGATCGGTGGCGGCTCAACGGCGAGAAGTTCTACAGCACCGGTAGTATTTTCTCTGACTGGATCGACGTCTATGCCCAGCGCAGCGATACCGGCGGCGATGTGATCGCCGCCGTCCGCACACGCCAACCGGGAATTGTGCAGAGCGATGACTGGGACGGTTTCGGCCAGCGCACCACGGGCAGCGGCTCCTCGCGGTTTATCGAGGCTGAAGTGGACGCCGAGAACATCATCGACTTCGCTACCCGCTTCAAATACCAGACGGCGTTTTATCAATTGGTGCTGCTGGCGACCCTGGCCGGGATTGGCCGTGCCGCGTTGCGCGATGTGGCGCATCAGGTGCGCGAGCGTAAACGCATCTACAGCCATGGCAATGCACAACGGGTCAGCGAGGATTCGCAAGTGCAGCAGGTGGTGGGTGAAGTGGCGGCGTGGGTGTATGCCGCCGAAGCCAGTGCGTTGAAGGCTGCGCAACCGGCACAACGGGCTTATCTGGCGCGGTTCTCCGGGGATGAAGCGCTGGAGCGCGCGGCGAATGTGGCAGCGGAGATTGAGTCGGCCAAGGCTCAGGTAGTAGTCTCGGAATTGATCCAGCGCGCGACCACGGCGCTGTTCAATGCCTTGGGCGCTTCGGATGTTCGTGAAGGCAAATCGCTGGACCGGCATTGGCGCAATGCGCGGACCGTGTCATCGCACAATCCGGTGATCTACAAGGCGCGGATTGTCGGGGACTGGGCGATTAACGGGACTGAACCGCCGTTTGTGTGGCAGATTGGTAATGGGCCGCAGCACAAAATCTAAGGTTGCACGCAATCCCTGTAGGAGCTGGCGAAGCCTGCGATCTTTTGACTTTGCTCTGTTTTTTCAAGATCAAGATCAAAAGATCGCAGGCTTCGCCAGCTCCTACAGAGACTGTGTGCAGCCATGACAATTGGGCCGTACCCGATCATGCGCATGCATTGCGCCAGACCGGTCGCCGCAGAGTTTGGATATGGGTAAGATACCGGCCTTCCTCGCAGCCCCTCTTCCTGCGCCCTGCCGAATAAGCCCATTCCATGCCTTTCGAACTCAGCGTTGACCTCACTACCCTGGCCGTTCTGGCCCTCGTCGCTTTCATTGCCGGTTTCATCGACGCCATCGCCGGCGGTGGCGGTCTGTTGACCACTCCGGCGCTGCTGACCGCCGGCCTGCCGCCGCACCTGGTGCTGGGCACCAACAAGCTCAGTTCGACCTTCGGCTCGGCCACTGCCAGTTTCACTTTCTACCGACGCAAGCTGTTCCATCCTCGGCAATGGACGCACGCCATCGTCGGCACGTTGGTGGGTGCTCTCACCGGCGCCGTGGTCGCTCATTACTTGCCGGCGGAATGGCTGAACAAGATGCTGCCGGTGATCGTTTTCGCTTGCGGTCTTTATCTGTTGTTCGGCGGCACACCGAAGGCGCCGCTGGACAGCGACGCACCGATCAAGAAAAAATGGCAATCGACACAAGGCTTCAGCCTCGGTTTCTACGACGGCGTGGCCGGGCCGGGAACGGGGGCGTTCTGGACCGTCAGCAGCCTGCTGATGTACCCCATCGACCTGGTCAAGGCCAGCGGCGTGGCGCGCAGCATGAACTTCGTCAGCAACATCGCAGCGCTGTCGGTGTTCATATTTTCCGGGCAGGTGGACTGGATCATCGGCCTGAGCATGGGCCTGTCGGTGATGGTCGGCGCCTTCTTCGGCGCGCGCACCGCCATCAGCGGCGGTGCGAAGTTCATTCGCCCGGTGTTCATCACCGTGGTACTCGGCTTGACCGTCCGGTTAGCTTGGCAGCACTGGTTCAGCGTGGCCTAAGCGCCGCGCCACGTAGACGTCGATCAGGTAACGGGCAATCGAGCGAGACGCCGGCAATGGCGGCAGCTCGTGCACGTTGAACCACTGGGCGTCTTCGATCTCGTCTTCCTGACAGACAATCTCGCCCCCGGCGTACTCGGCGTGAAAACCGAGCATCATCGAATGTGGGAACGGCCAGCATTGACTGCCCATGTACTGGATGTTCTTGACCTCGATCTGCACCTCTTCGCGGACCTCGCGAATCAGGCAGTCCTCGGCCGACTCACCCGGCTCGGCAAAACCCGCCAAGGTGCTATAGACCCCGGTGACAAAGCGCGGCGAACGAGCCAGCAGGACTTCGTCGCCACGGGTCACCAGCACGATCATGCTCGGTGAAATGCGCGGATAGTGGCGTATATCACACGGTTCACAGTACATCGCCCGCTCACGCGGCACCTGGCTCATCACCTGCCCGCAATTGCCGCAGAAGCGGTGTTCACGGGCCCAGGTCCCGATTTGCGCGGCATAACCGAGAACCTTGTAGACGGTGTGATCGCCCTCGAGCATGAACGCTCGCAGGCCTTTCCAGTTGCAGCCCGGCACGTCGCTGTGACTGCGCAGCTCCAGCAGGTAGACCGGTTCGCCATCCAGGTGACCGATGCCATGCTCGGCGAGAATCGACAGGTCCTGACGCTTGAGCCATTCGCGTGGAAACAGTGCGCCATTGTCATCGAACAAAAAGCCTTCGGGGCTGCGTGCCACGGCCCAACCGCCGGGTTGATCGGTGTCCAGTACTGCGGTGGTCCAGCGTGAAGTCATGGTTAATCAATCCAGAAATTCGGGTTTCTGTTTGCTCATATGCGCGGCCATGGCCACGCGCAGATCGGTGGATTGCAGCATGGCGGCGTTCCAGGTGGCGACGTATTCGAGGCCGTCGTCGATGCGATGGTCACGCATGTAGCTGATCATCTCTTTGGTGCCGGTGATAGCAATCGGCGACTTGCTGGCAATTTCACGGGCAATGCCCATCACGCCTTCAAGCAGGCTGGCGGTGTCGCTGTAGACGCGATTGACCAGGCCGATGGTGCGCGCTTCGTCGGCGCCAAAGGTGCGACCAGTGTAAGCCAGTTCACGCAGCATGCCGTCACCGATTATCCGTGGCAAGCGTTGCAAAGTGCCCACATCGGCTGCCATGCCGATGTCGATTTCCTTGATGGAAAATTGCGCGTCCTCGGCGGCGTAACGCATGTCACAGGCGGAAATCAGGTCGATGGCGCCGCCCAGGCAATAACCCTGAATCGCCGCCAGTACCGGCTTTCGGCAGTTGTCGACGGCATTGAACGAGGCTTGCAGCGCGAGGATCTTGCGCCGTAGCAGGCGCGCATTGCGGCCGACATCCTTACCCAGCTCATTGGCCACACCGGCCAGCATCATCAGGTCGATGCCGGAAGAAAAATGCTTGCCGGCACCACTGAGTACCACCACCCGGACTTCGTCGGTATCGTCGATCCACTGGAAAATCTCGATGATCTCGCTCCAGAACGCGGCGTTCATCGAATTGATCTTTTCCGGGCGGTTGATCTGCACATGGGCGATGTTATCGGCCAGTTCGACGCTGAAGGCGGTGTATTGAGACATGGCAGTGATCCTTTACCGGGCAGAATATGAGGCCCGAACTATAACAAGGCATCAGTGCCGGCAGTAAGGCAGCGGTTCGGCCAAATGCGGGACTGGCTTCAGCTTCTTTAGCGTCTGGACCGGCCTCTTCGCGGGCAAGCCTCGCTCCTACAGGGGAATGGTGTCGGATACATAACGTGCGACCGACACATAACCTGTAGGAGCGAGGCTTGCCCGCGAAGGCCACACCGCCGATCCAACTGCCCCTCACTGTCACAAACGCAGCCATTTAATAAATCCGACTTAGCACGCGAGCAAAGTTGTCACTATGCTTGCACCTGACTTTCCAAGGAGGAACCCCACCCATGCCAATTTCTTCACGTGCAGCCCTGCTGGTTATCGACGTACAGAACGACTTCATCCCCGGCGGTCAATTACCGGTGCCGGAGGGCGACCTGATCGTGCCCTTGATCAACCGACTCGGCCGGCAGTTCAAACAGGTCATCATCGCCCAGGACTGGCACCCGCCTGGCCATGCCTCGTTCGCATCCAGCCACCCCGGTCGCAAACCTTACGACGTGATCCAGTTGCCTTACGGCGAGCAGACGCTCTGGCCTGAGCATTGTGTGCGAGCCACACCTGGCGCCGAGTTCCACGCGGAACTGGACCTGCCCCACGCCCAATTGATCATCCGCAAGGGCTGCAATCCGGACATCGACAGTTATTCGGCGTTTCTGGAAGCGGATCGAACCACGACCACAGGCTTGGCCGGATACCTTAAAGAGCGCGGCATCGACACGGTTTACATGGTCGGGCTGGCACTGGATTTCTGCGTGATGTTCTCTGCGCTGGACGCGCGGGCGGCGGGGTTCAATGCGTTTGTGGTGATGGATGCGTGTCGGGCGATTGATCTGGATGGATCGCTGGCGGCAGCCATTGACCGGATGCAAGTGGCTGGGGTCGGGTTGATTCCATCAACCGAAATACTCGGCTCCTGCGGCTAGTGATCCCCTGTGGCGAGGGGGCTTGCCCCCGTTGGGTCGCGAAGCGGCCCCCTACATGTCTTCAGTCACATCACGGAGGCAGGATTGGCGACTCACCCTGGATGTTTTCAGCCCGACGGATTCAATCATCCGGTTCGCAGAGCGTGAGACGTTCGGGTTTGCGGCCGTACGCCAGGTATTCGCCGACATACCGGTTTACGCAGGCACTGAGGTCGGCAAAAGATACGCCATGGCCGTAGGCGCCCTTGAGCAGAACCATATGGGTGTTGGAGAAACGGGCAAACGCATTGAACGCCTCGGCTCGCGGTGTCTGGTCGTCGAACTCAGCCTGAACCATCACAATGCTGTCCGCCTGCGCGACGTTGCGAAAAGGCGCTGCAGGCGGATGTCCGCCCTTCCACTCAGCACAATGTCTGGCCAGAAAGAAGTTGCCTGCTATCGGGTATTTCGTTGCGTAGATGTCCTCCTTGCGTTGCCAGAATGCGGCATTCGCAGAGGGGGAATCATTGCACAACACAGTGCTGCGAACAGAGTCGGCAGCAGACAGGTTCAATTTGCCCGGCGCGAGACCATTCCACAGAACGGGCTGGCGCGTGATGAACAGCACATCATTGAAGGCTTGCCTGGCAAAATGATCGACCTCTTCATCCGGACTGAAGCGATGCGCTTGCGCCCGCATCTCCAGTTCGGCCTCGTCGGCGTCGGGCATGATGTTCAACCAGTCACTGAGGGTTTGCGCCGCCATCAGGTGCTCAGGAGAGCTGTAATACTGGCTGTCGGAGCGCAGCGCTGTTCGAACCGCGGGCAGTAGGTTCAAAAACACCTCGCGTACGTCTTTCGGTGTGCTCCCCAGGCGATAAGTCTGCGGATTGTTGGCGGCGTGCTCAGCGACGAAATGGTTGAAGATTCGCTCCTTCTGCGGCGCAATACTCAAACTTGCGTTCTGGAAGGTTGATGTCCAGTCCATGTTGGAGTCCAGCATCATTCGGCCAACCTGTTTCGGGAACAGGCCTGCGTACCAGGCACCCAGCCAGGTGCCGTAGGAATTGCCAAAATAATGGAGTTTGTTTTCGTTCAGCTCAATGCGGACAAACTCCATGTCCCGCGCGGTTTGTTCCGTGTTGATATAGGGCGCCAGCCTTTGGCTCGCGCAACCGCGTGCGAGTACACCGATGTTGTGGTGCAGGGCCGCAAGATTGGTAGGGCTGCGGTCTTCGCTGATGTCACCCTGGGTGACGATCAGTTCTTCGGACTGACATCTCAGTTGCGAGTCCCTCGCGCGGCTCTGCCCCCGCGGCGTAATGCCGATCAGGTCATAGGCATTGGTCAGGTGCCTGTAGGGCTCGCCTTCGGGTTTGTCGATGTACCCCTTCCAGACTGAAGCCAGTAACACCGTGAAGGTATCGTTGCCGTTGGATCCCGGCCCGCCAGGGTTAGTGAAGATGGCGCCTTCGCGTGCTTGCGGTTGTCGGGCGGTAACACGGGTGATTTCCAGTTGGAGGCTGCCGAGGTCGGGATTCAAGTGATCCAGCGGCACGGTGACAATGCCGCACTGCGTCCTCGCCACGACTTCGGAGTCCAGCCCTCCGGCGGGCAAGTCCTCGCACATCGGCAACCATGTGATGCCCCGTTCGGGTTGTTGCTCTCTGGCGCATTCGCTGACCACCCAAATGCTGACAAGACACAGACAGCTTCCGATCACTCCACGCACGAGCGTTTTGTAACGCGTCATCCTTGCTCCCGAAGATTGCTTTATGAAAGCAGGGATTGTTGCAAAGCCGCAATGGGCAAGCATGTAGGAAGAGTACGAGTTTACCCGGTGAAGGGTCTGATCTTGACACTTTGCCGTATCGCGTGAGGATTCAGGCCGGCGTCGGCAACCACAACCTGAACCGCGCCCCACCCAGCGGTGAAGCTTGCGCGGTAAGTGTGCCACCCTGTGCTTCCAGCGCTCGACGGCTGATCGCCAGGCCTAACCCGAATCCGCCAGTGGCGCGATCCCGACTACGATCCAGCCGATAAAACGGCTCGAAAATCCGCTCCCGCTCTTCCTCCGGAATACCGATGCCATCGTCATCCACCCAGATCTCACAGCCCTTGGCGCACACCTGCACACCGATCTGAATCCGTTTTTCGCAATAACGCATGGCGTTACGCAGCAGGTTCTGGATCGCCCGGGCGGTCAATCGCGGGTCCAGCGAGAAGCGTTCCAGCTGGCCGTGAAGCAGCACGTCGATAACGATTTCCGGGGATTCCAGTTCTTCGTCGACACTGCCGAGGATGCTGTCGATGAACTCATCCAGCGACACATCGACCTGTTCCGGCAGCCGCGCCGGGTTTTGCAATCGGCTGTAAGACAGCAATTCCAGCACCAGCTCATCCAGTTCGCGAATGTGCGCGACCAAGCCTTGCAGACGTTCGCGGCTGGTAGCCGGCAAGTCGTCGGACAGCGCCAGCGCCAAGCCGAAATCCAGCCGCGTCAGTGGCGTACGCAGTTCGTGGGACACGGCGTTGAGCAGATCGCGTTGCTGGTTGAGCAGGTTTTCGATGTCGCCGGCCATGGTGTCGAACACGTGGGCCAGGCTGCCGATGTTGGAACTGGGGGAAATCTGCGTGCGCTCGCTCAAGTGGCCCTTGCCGAAGCGCTCGGCGGTGCCTTTGAGGCGTTCCAGGTCGCGCCAGTGCGGTCGCAACCACAGCAACAGACAGGCGAGCATGGTCGCGCCGATCAGTACGTTGATGCTCCAGTACAACCAACTGACGTCCGTCGGGTCCGGCGGCACGACCATTTTCACCACCATCTGCTCGTTCAATGGTGCCACCGCCAGAGTACGCCAGCCCCAGTCACCGATGCGCACGACGTTTTCCCCGCGCTGCAAGCGCGCACGTTCATCCAGGGTAAATTCGGCGTCGTCGTTGCGGGCCAGCACAATGTTCAGCGGCTGGAACTCCTTGTCCATCTCGGCGGCCAGTGCCGGCCACTGCTCTGAAGTCACGGCGCGAAACTGCTTGGCAATCAGCGTTTGCAAACCTCGGGAGTAATCGAGGTTGTAGGTTACGAAGCGCTCATGAAAGACCTGGATCACCAGGTCCGGCACCAGGTAGATCGCCGCGCTGAACGAGACAATGGTTACCAGGTAGAGGCGAAACAGGATTCTGAACATCGACTCAGCATTCCCACTCGGAGCGGCTGAACAGGTAACCCTTGCCCCATACGGTTTTGATCTTGCGCGCTTCGCCGGCGTGGTCGTCGAACTTGCGTCGCAGCTTGGAGATGGCCACGTCCACCGAGCGGTCGGTGCCGTTGAATTCGATACCGCGCAAGCGTTGCAGAATCTGGTCGCGGCTCAGTACTTCGCCGGCATGCCGGGCCAGCACCACCAGTAAGTTGTATTCGCCGCTGGACAACTCGACCAGTTGCTCGCGCCAGGTCACGGTGCGCTCGGACAGGTCGATGCACAGATTGCCCATGAGAATGCGGTCGTTGGCGGTCATCGGTTCGCTGAGGCTGCTGCGGCGCAGCAAAGTCCGCACCCGGGCCAACAAGACGCGTGGTTCGCAAGGTTTGGTGACGTAGTCGTCGGCGCCCATCTCCAGCCCCAGCACCTGATCGTGGCTGTCGTCGCGGGCGGTGAGCATCAGGATCGGCAAAGTCGCCGAATCGGCGCGCAGCAAGCGGCAGACTTGCAAACCGTCGAGCCCCGGCAGCATCAGATCGAGGATCACCAGGTCCGGTGGATTGACCCGCGCCCGTTCGCGCACATGGTCGCCACGGCTGATCACGCTGACGCAATAGCCGTTGCGTTCCAGGTAGCTGGCAATCAGTTCGGAGAGCGCGGTGTCGTCTTCGACCAGGAGGATGTTGGGCATGGGGTGTTTCCAGAAAGTGCAGTGGCGCCGGATAGATCGTCATCGCGGGCAAGCCCGCTCCCACAGGGATTTGATGTGGACACAGATTTTGTGAACATCACCGACCACTGTGGGAGCGGGCTTGCCCGCGATAGCGGTACATCTGTCGCAATAAATTTCAAGGCGCCAAGGATATACGCCCTCACGCGCCCATGAGCAAAACCCTTACACAATTTCACACAGCGCCTACAAAGCTTCACCGCTACCCTCGTCGGCCCCCCGTAGGATACGGGAGGTCATTATTGGGGTATTTACATGTCAAAGAATCTGCTTGCCCGGCTCAGCCTGATTGCATTGGCGTTGACGCTGAGCGCCTGTGACCAGTCCTCGACCGCCGAAGAACAGGCGCCGCTGGCCACCGTGCGGATCGAAACCATTGAAGCGCGGCCGCTGTCGATCAGCAGCGAACTGAGCGGGCGGATTGTCGCGCCACGCATCGCTGAAGTCCGTGCCCGAGTCGCCGGCGTGGTGTTGCAGCAGGCCTACCGTGAAGGCAGCGACGTAAAAAAAGGCGACGTTTTGTTCCGTATCGACCCGGCGCCGTTCAAGGCCGACCTGGACAGCGCCGAAGCCGCATTGCGCAAGGCCGAGGCCAATGCGTTCCAGGCCAGACTGCAAGAGCAGCGTTACGCCCAATTGATCGAAGGCAACGCCATCAGCGGTCAGGATTACGACAACGCCCGCGCCAATGCCCGGCAGACCGCCGCCGATGTCGCCGCCAACAAAGCCGCCGTGGAGCGGGCGAAACTGAACCTGGGTTACGCCACCGTCACGGCGCCGATTTCCGGGCGCATCGGCCGAGCGCTGGTGACTGAAGGCGCGCTGGTCGGGCAGAACGAAACCACGCCGCTGGCACTGATTCAGCAGTTGAACCCGATCCACGCGGACTTGACGCAATCGACCCGTGAACTCAACGACCTGCGCCGCGCGTTCCGTTCCGGCCAGTTAAAGGAAGTGGGCCAAGGTCAGGCCAAAGCCACGTTGATTCAGGACGATGGCAGCCTCTACCCGCTGCCGGGCAAGTTGCTGTTCACCGATATCACCGTCGACCCGGGCACCGGCCAGATCATTCTACGCAGCGAGTTTCCCAACCCGGATCTCGACTTGCTGCCGGGCAGCTTCGTTCGCGTGCGTCTGGAGCAAGCGTTCATTCAGCAAGGCATCAGCGTGCCGCAACGGGCCATCCAGCGTGACAGCGCCGGTATCGCCCAAGTGCTGCTGCTCGACGCCGAGCAGCGCGTAGGCCAGCAACCGGTAGAACTGGGCGCCGTGCAGAACGATCGCTGGATCGTCACCCACGGTCTCAAGCCCGGCGACCGCATCGTCACTGAAGGCCTGCAACATGCGCGCCCCGGTGAAAAAGTCCAGATAGATGACACCCCTCTTCCACTTGCCCAGGTTTCTGGTCAGTAAGCAGGACGCTTTTTTATGCCGCAGTTCTTTATCGACCGCCCGGTGTTTGCCTGGGTGGTCGCCCTGTTCATCCTGCTGGCCGGTGCGCTGGCCATCCCGCAGTTGCCGGTGGCGCAGTATCCCAACGTCGCGCCACCGAAAGTCGAAATTTTCGCCACCTACCCGGGCGCTTCGGCGCAGACCGTGGACGAAAGTGTGGTCAGCCTGATCGAGGAAGAGCTCAACGGCGCCGACCATTTGCTGTACTTCGAATCCCAGAGCAGCCTCGGCAGCGCCACCATCACCGCCACGTTCCAGCCAGGCACTGACCCGGAAATGGCGCAGGTCGATGTGCAAAACCGCCTCAAGGTTGTCGAGTCGCGCTTGCCGCAAGCGGTGACTCAGCAGGGTTTGCAGGTGGAGAAAGTCTCCGCCGGTTTCCTGCTGCTGATCACTCTCACCTCCAGTGACGGCAAGCTCGACGACGTGGCGCTCAGCGATTACCTCGCGCGCAACGTGATGAACGAGATCAAGCGTCTGGACGGCGTCGGCAAGGCGCAGTTGTACGGTGCCGAACGGGCGATGCGGATCTGGATCGATCCGCAGAAACTGCTTGGCTTCAACCTGACCCCGGCCGATGTCAACGCCGCCATCGTTGCGCAGAATGCTCAGGTTTCCGCGGGCAGCATCGGCGACTTGCCGACCCGTACCACGCAGGAAATCACCGCGACCATTCTGGTCAAAGGTCAGCTATCGACGCCTGAAGAATTCGCCGACATCGTGCTCAAGGCCAATCCTGACGGCTCCACCGTGCGCATCGGCGATGTGGCGCGGGTCGAGATCGGCAGTCAGGAATATCAGTTTTCCACGCGCCTGAACGGCAAACCATCGACCGCCGTCAGCGTGCAGCTGTCGCCGGGCGCCAATGCCCTGAGCACCGCGACGCTGGTTCGGGCGAAAATGGACGAACTGGCGCGCTACTTCCCGGCTGGCGTCGAGTACAAGATTCCGTACGACACCTCGCCCTTCGTCAAAGTCTCGATCACCAAAGTGGTCTACACCCTCGTCGAGGCAATGGTGTTGGTGTTTGCGGTGATGTTCCTGTTCCTGCAGAACATCCGCTACACGCTGATTCCGACGCTGGTGGTGCCGGTGGCGTTGATGGGCACGTTTGCAACCATGCTCGCGCTGGGCTTCTCGATCAACGTGCTGACCATGTTCGGCATGGTGCTGGCCATCGGCATTCTGGTGGACGACGCGATTGTGGTGGTGGAGAACGTCGAGCGGATCATGGCCACCGAGGGCCTGTCGCCCAAGGACGCGACCCGCAAGGCGATGAAGCAGATCACCGGGGCGATCATCGGCATCACCCTGGTGCTGGTGGCAGTGTTCATTCCGATGGCGTTCATGCAGGGCTCGGTCGGGGTGATTTACCGGCAGTTCTCGCTGTCGATGGCCACCTCGATCCTGTTCTCGGCATTTCTCGCCCTGACCTTGACCCCGGCGCTGTGCGCGACGCTGCTCAAGCCGATTGCCAAGGGCGAGCATCACGCCAAGGGTGGTTTCTTCGGCTGGTTCAACCGACGCTTCGAACAACTCACCGAGCGCTATCAGGGCTGGGTCGCGTATGCGTTGAAACGCACCGGCCGTTACCTGCTGATCTACGGCGTGCTGCTGATCGGTCTGGGGTTGTGCTTCAGTCGTCTGCCCTCCTCGTTTCTGCCGGTGGAAGACCAGGGTTACACCATCACCGACATTCAACTGCCACCGGGCGCGAGCAAGAATCGCACGGTGCAGGTGGTCGAACAGATCGAAGCGCACAACGCCACCGAACCGGGCGTCGGCGACAGCACGGTGATTCTCGGTTTCAGCTTCTCCGGCAGTGGACAGAACGCCGCGCTGGCGTTCACCACGCTCAAGGATTGGTCGGATCGGGGTAGCGATGACTCAGCGAGTTCGATTGCCGACCGCGCCAACATCGCGCTAAGTCAGATCAAGGACGCCATGGCCTTTGCGGTGTTGCCGCCGCCGGTTGATGGCCTCGGCACGTCCAGCGGTTTCGAGTTCCGCCTGCAAGACCGTGGCGGTCTCGGCCATGCCACGCTGATGCAGGCGCGCAGCCAATTACTGGCCGCCGCCGAGAAGAGCCCGGTCTTGATGAACGTGCGCGAAAGCGCCCTCGCCGAAGCGCCGCAGGTGCAACTGGAAGTCGACCGCAAGCAAGCCAACGCCTTGGGCATTTCGTTTGCCGACATCGGCAACGTGCTGTCCACGGCGGTCGGGTCGGCCTACATCAACGACTTCCCCAACCAGGGACGGATGCAACGGGTGGTGGTCCAGGCCGAAGGCGATCAACGCAGTCAGGTCGATGATCTACTGAAGATTCACGTGCGTAACAACGCAGGGAAAATGGTGCCGCTGTCGGCCTTCGTCCGGGCCAACTGGACTCAGGGTCCGGCGCAGTTGACCCGTTACAACGGTTACCCGGCCATCAGCATTTCCGGCGAACCGGCGGCGGGTTACAGCACCGGCGAAGCCATGGCGGAAATCGAACGGCTGGTGGCGCAAGGCCCGGCCGGGTTGGGTCAGGAATGGACCGGGTTGTCGTTGCAGGAACGCTTGTCCGGCAGCCAGGCACCGATTCTGCTCGGGCTGTCGCTGCTGATCGTGTTCCTGTGCCTGGCGGCGCTGTACGAGAGTTGGTCGATTCCGACGTCGGTGCTATTGGTGGTGCCGCTGGGTGTACTCGGTGCAGTACTGGCCGTGACCCTGCGGGGGATGCCCAACGATGTGTTCTTCAAGGTCGGGCTGATTACCATCATTGGCCTGTCGGCGAAGAACGCAATCCTGATCATCGAGTTCGCCAAAAGCCTGTACGACGAAGGCCATGACCTGATCGACGCCACCCTGCAAGCCGCACGACTGCGACTTCGCCCAATCGTCATGACCTCGCTGGCATTCATTCTTGGCGTAGTACCGCTGGCAATTGCCACCGGGGCCAGCTCGGCGAGCCAGCAAGCCATCGGCACCGGGGTGATCGGCGGGATGATCACCGCGACCCTGGCAGTGGTGTTCGTACCGGTGTTCTTTGTGGTGGTGATGAAACTGGTGCGTAAATCCACCAAGCAGCACTGATTCCACCTGTAGGAGCTGCCGAAGGCTGCGATCTTTTGACTTTGCTTTTAAAGATCAAGATCAAAAGATCGCAGCCTTCGGCAGCTCCTACAAAAGCGGTGTCGCGTGCGCTATGGTGCAGAGACGCGCCGTCAAAGTGAACTTCCATGCCCCTACTCGCCCGCACCCACCCTCGCCTGTCCGCCGCTGCCACACTCGGCGTCGCGGTAGGCATTCTGGCTCCGGCCGATTCGATCCTCGGCAAAATCCTCATCGGCTGGAACGCCGGGGTCTGGACCTATCTGGTGCTGATGCTCTGGTTGACCATGCGGGCCAAGGCCCCAGACGTCAAACGCATCGCCGAGGTCGAAGATGAAAACGCCGGTCTGGTGTTGCTGCTGGTGTGCATCGCGGCACTGGCCAGCCTCGGCACGATCACCTTCGAACTCGCCGGCAGCAGGGACCTGGAAACCACCCGCAAACTGCTGCGCTACGGTTTCACCGCATTGACCGTGATCGGCTCATGGCTGCTGATCGGGGTGATTTTCAGCGTGCACTATGCCCGGCTGTATTACACCTGGAACGGAAAGGAACCAGCACTGCGTTTTGCCGAAGAGTTGAAAACCCCCAATTACTGGGACTTTCTGTACTTCTCGTTCACCATCGGCGTGGCCGTGCAGACGGCCGATGTGGGCGTCGCCACGCGGGAGTTGCGCAAGATCGTGCTGGCGCAGTCGTTGATCGGGTTTGTGTTTAATACGGCTATTTTAGGGTTTTCGATCAATATTGCGGCGGGATTGTTTGGCTGATACACCTGTCAACTCTGACAGTTACGCCGGCTTTCCCTAATCCTTATGCTGAGACTCCCGCCGGATATCCAGCCCGGTGAATGGACCAATGGCTCAACAGCCAGGGAGCACAGTAATGGACGTCAAAAAGCCCCGCCAATCCACCGGAACAATGTCAGCGACCATCAGCTACTACGACGAAGAGTTCGTCGGAGGGAGTGACTTCGCCATCGTAGAGTATCCCGACCGTTTTTTTCTCTATGCACGTATGGACTTGCCCAATGGCGAGTGGAGATACCTTTCAATGTGGATACCGGCGAATATTGCGAATGATGGGTCAGAAATTGTCTTGCAGTTAAAAATGAATCCGGAACCGAACATTGAGGCACGGGCAAACTACGACCGGTTTACCCCAGATTTTGGAATCCAATTGGGGTCGCGATCCGGGGAACTGAGAATACGCTACGACGGGGCAACCGCCCGAATGCATGGATCCTTCTGGTATGAAGGCGTGTTTGGCGCGGACGAGATCGAGGTGACCGTGACCAATGGCAACTTTGATTTGACTGGCATAACCGCCGGAGTCAGGGAGAACAACCAGCGAACCGACAGCGGCTCATTCACCGCCGACAGTGCCTGGGGCAAGTTCATTGCCGATCAGGTGAGCATCGAATCTAAAGAGCTGCCTGGGGATCCCGTCGGTTATTGGGAAGTCATCGGGCGAATGGATAGGGACGATGGGTTTCCAGGGCTCCCATCCCATATCATGCTGTTTATCAAAAAGGACATACCCGGTTATGAACACGACTTGGAGAAAAACGATGACGTATGGGTCCATTACTTCAGGCCAGATCACGGTGGCGGCCATCTATCTGTCAAGGGTACCCTCAGTTTCACCTCGTTGCCCGGCAACGGCCATGCGAAGGGGAAGTTAGCTGGGTTCTTCCAGCAAGGTGAGGAGGAACCTGTCGAGGTAAAGGGCGAGTTTGACATCAAGGACGAAGTCGCTCAGTCCTGATGTCTATCGCATCAACAACCGCCAGCCACCGGACACCTCGATAGATGCATTTTTTGCACCTATCGAAGTGGCTGGAATTAGTTGATCAAGACAAACAGAGATATTGACTGACCGGACAAGTCGGATCGCCGCATCGCTCGCTCCTGCAGGGAATTATCGGCCTTATCGTTGTGGTCATAATGGACGGCGTTGGGGCTATCGTGTTTGAAAAAAAACCGACACATCGAACCTCCTCGCCCGCACCCACCCTCGCCTGTCCGCCGCTGCCACACTCGGCGTCGCGGTAGGTATTCTGGCTCCGGCCGATTCGATCCTCGGCAAAATCCTCATCGGCTGGAACGCCGGGGTCTGGACCTATCTGGTGCTGATGCTCTGGCTCACCATGCGGACCAAGGCCCCGGACGTCAAACGCATTGCCGAGGTCGAAGATGAAAACGCCGGCCTGGTGTTGCTACTGGTGTGCATCGCCGCACTGGCCAGCCTCGGCACCATCACCTTCGACCTCGCCGGCAGCAGGGACCTGGAAACCACCCGGAAACTGCTGCGCTACGGTTTCACCGCGCTGACCGTGATCGGCTCATGGTTGCTGATCGGGGTGATTTTCAGCGTGCACTATGCCCGGCTGTATTACACCTGGAACGGAAAGGAACCGGCGTTGCGTTTTGCCGAAGAGTTGACCCCCCCCAATTACTGGGACTTTCTGTATTTCTCGTTCACCATCGGCGTGGCGGTGCAGACGGCCGATGTGGGCGTCGCCACGCGGGAGTTGCGCAAGATCGTGCTGGCGCAGTCGTTGATCGGGTTTGTGTTCAATACGGCGATTTTGGGGTTTTCGATCAATATTGCGGCGGGGTTGTTTGGCTGAAACTGATTGTGCGCAAGCTTCAAAGCGGCCGGTTACCCCTATCAACTCTGACAGTTACGTTGGTTGCTCATAGCTCATACGCTGTGGTTTTCCACTGGTTTCAGTGGATTGCCAGACGGCTAAAGGGCCAAGGAGCACAGAGTGATGGACAGCAAAATTCCCCGCCAGACAACCGGCACCATGTCGGCCAGCATTGACTACTTCGACGAACGTTTCGAAGGATCGAGTGACTTCGCCATCGTGAAGTACCCTCAGCGGTTTTATGTCAAGGCACGTATGGACCTGCCCGATGGTAATTGGCGATACATTTCAATGTATTTACCCGCCAGCATTCCCGATGATGGATCGGAGTTTGACTTGTCATTAGTGATGAATCCGGAATTGAACACTCAAGCCCGGGCAAACTACGAACAATTTTCGCCTGAAGGCGGAAGTCAATGGGGATCAGCGTCCGGCCAACTCAAAATGAGTTACAACTGGAAAACGGCCCAAATGGAAGGTGATTTTCAGTTCGAATCCAGGGCTGGCTCCCCTACGATCGAGATCAGTGCCGGTCAGTTCGATTTGACGGGGATCACCGACGGCGTAAAGCACAGTAGTTCGCTCACCGGTAGCGGAACCTTCCAGGCCGCCAGCCAGGAGTGGGGCCCCTTCAATGCCGATACAGTGGGCATCGAACGTAAAGAGATCCCCTTTGATCCAGTCGGTTACTGGGAGATCGTCGGCCGCATGAATATGGACAATAAGGTTCCGCCAACCCAATCCCATATCGCGCTATTTATCAAAACAAACGTGGAGGGGAAAGAGCACCAGTTAAAGGACAACAATGACGTTTGGGTCACTTACTTCAGGCCACACCACGGCGGGTTCTTGCAAGCCATCAGGGGTAGCCTCTCGTTCAAATCGCTGCCCGGAACAGGCCATGCCGAGGGTACGTTGATTGCGTATTTCAACGAGGACGGGAAGGAGATTCTGGTAAACGGTGAGTTCAGTATTAAAGACAACGTTCCCAAGCCCTGATGTCCATCGCATCGATAAACCGTCAGCCTCAGGGTGACGGTTTTGCCCTTCCCCCTGCAAACCTTCCAGGCACTCCCCCCGCACAGGCATGACAGCCATCTGATCGGCGTCACCGATACCCCAGATAAAAATCACATTAATGGCGCCCTGTAAACTGCTAAGTCTGACAGTTTACAGGGCAGGTCCATTAGCGGTTTGATACATCATCCCGGAAGTTATCTTTAATAGCGGGATATCTTGTCATGACTATGGAGACCGTATTGATGAACATGATCACGCAAAGAAAAAGACAAGCAGTTAACGCCGGTACCTGTACCGGGATGATAAACAACGCAGAAGCATTTAACGCAGGTCTGGTGGAACTCTCGGAGCGCCTTTTCCCGCTACCTCATGGCGAGGCTTACGTCATGTTTGCCCGGCAACGCGACTCGGAACCGGATTACACGACAAAAGAACTCACCCTCTCTTTTTCCAAGGGCCTTGCCAATGACACCTACGACCTGGTGCCGAATTCACATCGCGTACGACTGACCTTCGCTGACAATAGCGACCCAGCCAAGCCTGTTATTTATACCCAACGCGAGGGAACAGCCGAGCTGGAATATGACGACTCCACCGGCATTTTTTCCGGCGATTTGAAGAGCGTCATCGTTGAAAATCGGGACGATGATGTTCTTAAAGAGTTGACTATGGATGTGGTCTTTTCGGCAAAGGGCAACATCACCATGTCGAGTCTAGCTGCATAACCGTTTGATCCAAACATTAAAAAGGAAGCCTAGGCTTCCTTTTTAATAATCATCCAACAGAATTATTTACCACTTATAACGAAAGCCAACGTTGACACCAAAAGGCTGCTCAAAATTCCGGCCGTTACTGTAGTCAAAATCCGCGTGCATGTGGAAATTTGACGTCATCGAGACAGCCACCCCGGCACCCAACTCAGCCCGAGAACCGGACAGATCGTTATTAAAGACATTATTGTTAACCTGAACTTCATTGCTCTTCGCGAACTCATGAGCCCACGCGGCGCGCAGGTAAGGCTGCAATACACGCCCATGCTCCAGTGCAATATTTCGCCCTGCGGTAGCCCCCACCTTTCCGATAAAGGAACGCGTACGATCCCCTTCAGCCTGCAAATCGTTGTCCAGGGAAAAGTCCTTGCCTTGAATGACCACCGCAGACCATTGGGTGAAGGGCTCAAGGAAGTTGCCATTGGCGAAGCTGATATGGCGTCCGAACTCGATGGAGCCTCCCAGCCCTGAGTTGTCATAGTCGCCCTTGGCCCGGCCCCCATCGCTCAAACCAACTTTCGCTTCATTGCGAAAACGGTTTGCCTTCAACACGCCGTCGAAATAATAACCGGTCTGGGGATCGAGCCAGGTGGCGTAAGTGCCCAGGTAGTAACTGTCCACACTCCCTGAGGTGCCAGCGTTCAGGTCAAGGTCGGATTTACTGTGACCGGCCATCACACCCACCAGCCATTGGCCGTCTCCGACAGGCAGCGGCGCATCTGCGCCCAGGGTGAAACCTTGTTGGGTTTGCTGGTACCCGACGCCAGAGCCATCGGCAATGTTGTACTTGTTACCGTAGGTGCGGCCCTAGGCGCCCGCTTTACCGCCATTGAATCGCAACTCCCCCATGCGGGTGCGCAACGACGTCAACTCGCCTAACCACACGGTCGATGCGGTGTTGAATAGCGCGAGTACCGAACGTGTGCCTGGGCTGACCGTGCGGGTGCTCGGATCGAGAATCCAGTCATTGCCACTTTTTGCCAGCCCGTAGGAAAACGCCCCAAGATCGACCGCGCCGTTGACCAGAGAAAACTGTGCATCGCCACCCGTGGTTTGAACCACGCGAATAGGCTGGCCGGCGGCCGGATCTACGCCGCTACTGGCAATCAACAATTCATGGTTGCCAGTGGCGGTCCCTGTGACATTCAGTAAATCTGTCTGGCCCGTAGCGAAATCTGTGCCCATTACGAAGCGGCCATTGCCTGAAAGGTTATTTACGTTCAATTGATAGAATGCGTTATCAGCGCCGAAAACCACTGAACCGCCGTTGTTTAGAATAAGACTCTGGACTTGGCTGTCATCCACCAGTACCCATTTGGAACTGTCATTGATGGTGGTGCTGGTCACATTTTCAAGGCGACCGGTCAAGACCGAATTACTCTGTAAAGTCAGGTGGGTGGTGCTGCCTTGCTCGGTAACGATGTTACCCGTCAACGTACTGCCATTAACGGTCATGGAGGTATTGGCACCACCCCTCACATCCAACAGAGTATCGTTGCCCGCCAGCAAGCGGGAATTGTTCAGGGAGATGGTCGCTGTCGAGGTCGCGGCATTGGCAAAGTCAACCAGGATCGCCGAACCGGTGTTCCCCTGAACGGTCGTGTTTTCAACGACAAGTACGGTGGGTTGAACGTCATTCGGGTCAAGATCGATGAGTACACCGTTTTGCCCACCAACGATTGTGCTGTTTCTGGCGGCGGCCTGCCCACTGCGCAACCGAAGCCCGTAACTCGAGGCACCGGTGCCTTGGATGGTTGAATCGGTGACGTCCAGAGTGCTATGGGCACTGACCAGGGCGCCCCCCGTCACACCACTAATGGTGCTGTTGCCTGTCACGGTAACCCTGGAGCCGGTCGGAGTAGCGATATTACGAACCGCCTGCAGTCCTACGCGATTACCAGTAATAGTGCTGTTGTCGATAGTGCCGTCACTGTTGCTCAGCAGAACAGCGGCGAGACCGCCGACGCCTGAAACGGTCGCCCCGCTCAGATTGACGCTTGAGCCATTGCTGGCCGAAATCTGCTGAGTAGTGCCACCGGTGTTTACGTTTAGTGTCGAATTGTCGGAAGTGATGCTGAGCGTTTGCGCGCCATTGACTGTCAGCGTTGCACTCTGGCTAAGGTCCCAACTTTCTGGTGTGCCGCCATTAATAGTTACATTTCCCCCAACGACAGGCGCAGCGATTGCAAATGAAGTGAAGCACGCCAGCAACGAAGGACACAGCAATGTATACCCGGTTGAATTTCTGGAAATAAATGAAGATTTGCCTCGCATAGTAGACACCTGCCTGAATAAAACTCGAGCGCTGGGCACTCTCGGAGATGAGCGGGCCAGCTATTTGAGGGTCGCTAGGCTATCTGGGAATTTCACAAAGTTCTGTAGGATTTATCCTAATTTAATACGCGAAAATTCCTTCAGAGTTTTTCTTGAAACGTATGCAAATGCATTACAACAGTACGACGGGTATTTTCTCCCGTCGCACTGTTACAAGCCAGTCTTTATCTATGGAAGAGGATGCACTTCTTCACAGAACTGGCCCTCACTATTATCCAGATCCAACCGATGAACAGCAGCCAGTGATTCAGGTGTTGGATTATTTCCTGCACCTCCGCGCGAAATTGTATAGGTGATTCTGGCATTTGCAGCGTGTGCCGGTCTGAAGTCTTCCATGTAGTCACCTATACTAATGAGGGCGCCATCGTCAGGATATGTGCCAGAAATTTCGAACGTAGCTTCGGCATCTGTATCAGGAATTGGCACTGCCGGGTCAGTGGTGTATGCATAATATTTCAGAGTAATTGTTTCACCATCAACCGTGTATTGATTTTTAAGCACGCGCACCAATAGATTTCGCCTGGCAGTCCCATCCCCTGGATCCAGCTCCGAAGGGAAGTTCAAAGTGGTGCAACCAATTCTTTTAAGTGGACCTGCAAGCTTTAATACTTCCGGCGCAGCCATTTCAATTGGAAATTCTTCTACAACGATATCCTTGGTACGGGACTGTGTCGGATTAACACCGGTTGGCGTATACAATGTGTAACGCAAGATTTTGGTGCCACTTTGTTGGGCAAGCACGGTCGCCCAAGGCAGTGGCACAGAAAGCGTGGTGCCTTCCTCTCCTGTTGTCAAAGGAATAGGTGAACCGATCTTGACATCATTATAGAAAACATCAATCAGCCAGCCCTCTTCAGTAGGAGGAGCATCAAAAATCTTAATACGAATCTGTATTCCATTGTCGCCGAAGTCCGACTCCAATATTTCATCAGTGCTACCGTTTGTCGTTGTCAGACTGGGCGCTTCCAACCCGATAAGAATTGGATCAGGGCCAATGAATGAAATATCAAACTTTATGTCGACATTACTTGTGGCTATCTCACGGACACCTCGAAACATTTTATAGCTAACGTTTATAATTACCGTCCCGTCGGTGTTGCCATAAACTTCTTTTACAAGATCATAGCTCGCAAAAAATGTTAATTTAACTTCAGCTCCCACTCTTTGCTCTGGACCAACAGGTTTGCCTCCCAAGTAAGCAACGATTGTGTCACCTGGCGCGTTTGGCGTCGGTACCATAACGTCGATTTGCACACCTCTTGCATCGAATTGAGTGTCAGCCAGATCGATCAGATCATCGCCACTTTCACCATTCGCCAAAGGAAGCACTGGAGGCAAGACCGTGTCAGGGTCCGGGTCAGGCAAAAAAACTACATTCCGCTGGCTGAAATTTGATCTCTTTCCCACATTCCCCGGCAAGTCTGTCGCTCTGTATATAAGCTGATTGGCACCCTCATCCCCATTTTTAAATACATCGGCAGGAATTAATGCCTCCCTTAAAGTGTTCAATGCGCCTTCAAACACTGGCGGGTCACGATCCGGATCAGGTGCAGGCCCCCAGTAGAACTTGTAAATATCAGTCTCATGATAAGTGGGAGAAGTAGCAGGCTTTACAAGGATCCCAGACTTGCCTTCAAGATAAGCTTCATCGATCGGGACGGTCGGGCCCAGATCGGCAGGCCACGTTGGTGCACCCGGCGTACGGTCCGATGCCGGACTTTTCACTTTGTAGGGATATGTCAGGTCAATCGTGTACAGAGTTCTATCCGATATACCGTCGTTCGTTCCTCCAGCCCAATAGATGTATCGCATTTCATATTCAGTAGGGGGCTCAGGCGTGAGTGCCTCTATCAAGAAGCTTACTGCAATCTCAAACGGCACTGTCCAATCCCTGTCAGCCACTGGGCCCAACTCAATAAATTGGCCGGGAGCAATATCTATCCAGGTAGCATCTCCTAATTTACGAATCTGAGGTTGTAGAAAATCTTCATCGTCTTCTAGCAATGGCTGGGGAACGACGTACTTCAAGGGCGACAGCAAGTCAGCGATGGGTATCCGTAAGTCGGGCAACAATGTTTGTGCTGGGAAGGTAACCGGCTTGGGAGGATCCGCGAGGGCATCGCCTGCTCTGGTGTATTTTTCTTGAAGCACTGCTCTTCTTGACACTATGGCCTGTTCAACTATTGCGTTCATTTTAACCGTCTCCATACATTTATAATTGAGAGCGCAACGAATTCAGACAGGAATAATCACTTCGTGCGCCTCTGCCTTCTCCACTTATTTCCATGCTCACTCAAGGCCCGCACGGAAGTTCTTCGCCAGGTCTGATCCTGTCTATTTTTACCAATGCGACCTTTGATATCCCTACAAGCCTCATGCCGCGATATACCCGGTACTCAATAGTCGCAGAGGCATTGCTCACCATCGGTTTTATATGAGTGCCGTAAGGCTCGATAACCAAGGAGTACCCTTCGCGGATATCTTGATCACTTAAAGCTGGACGTATGACGCTCTTTCTAGCCTCACTGAGTTCAGGACCACTGCCATTAAGACTTGAGTAGCCTTTCCAGAGCACCTCGCAACGATCTCCGACATTAAAATCCGCGAGCTTTGGAACACTGACTGTGACGCCGTCCCATAGTGGAGGAACAGTGTCGCAATTTAGATAACCCCAAGCGTTTACATGAGAAAAAGCGGCTTCCTCAAGATCGACTTTAATAGGAGTATGATCAATGGTCAGTCGCCGACGAATTGAAAATGATGGATTATCAGCAGTATCAAGAAGTTCATACCACAACTCACCTTGCCCATTATTCCGCAGATACTCCGGACCGATATGGATAATGAATTCTGGTTTCATATCCGCTGGCTCGTAGGTATTTTCTATTTTTACCGGCGGCTGTTCTGGTTGTAAAAACCGAACGGTCAGAATGTCCCGTTCTCCCGGTCTGGATGCCGGTTCGTCCCACAAGGGGATTACCACATCAATGCCCGTGAGCAGCAATGGAAGTGGGATATACCCCTCCGGATCCACATCAGGATCAGCCACACCAGTAACTTTCGGCGCGTCGAATGTAAGTGGTTTACTGGGCGCCATGTCACAAGTCCTCGTGAAAGTATTCTCTGGTGCTGAATAAAATTAAGCGCCGAGTTGAAGCGCATGGCTACTGTCATATCTGACAGGTAAAGCCACCGTTCGTCGGCTTTTTCCTACGCACTGAGGTTCCTCTGACTTGACGGCTCTTTGTGAATGGTGTCTTCTGAAACCGGTTTCAAAGCCATCTACACAAACACCAATAACAAGGTTAAAAACCGTGAACGACTTCTCCGCCGCCCAACGCAGCCGTGTGACCATGCTCGACGTCGCTGAACACGCCGGCGTCTCCAAGGCCAGCGTCTCGCGTTTCATCGGCGACGACCGTGCCCTGCTCTCCGATGCCATTGCCCAGCGCATCGAGCAGGCGATCAGCGAATTGGGTTATCGCCCGAACCAGATGGCTCGCGGTCTGAAGCGTGGGCGCACCCGTCTGATCGGCATGTTGGTGGCCGATATCCGTAACCCTTATTCGATTGCCGTGATGCACGGGGTGGAAACCGCTTGCCGTCAGCACGGCTACAGCCTGGTGGTGTGCAACACCGATCGCGATGACGAGCAGGAGCGTCAGCACCTGGCGTTGCTGCGTTCGTACAACATCGAAGGCTTGATCGTGAACACCCTCGGCCATCACCGCGATGAGCTGCGCGAACTGCATCGGGAAATGCCCATGGTGCTGGTGGATCGCAAGGTCGATCAGCTCGAGAGCGATCTGGTGGGGCTGGATAATCCGGCCGCTGTCGAGATGGCAGTTGCCCACCTTGAAGAACGCGGTTATCGCGATGTGCTGATGGTCACCGAACCTTATGACGGCACCAGTTCGCGGATCGAGCGGGTCAGCAGTTTCAAGGCGCAGATCGAGCAGCGTCCGGCGCTCTCGGGCGCGGTGGTTGAAACTGGCGGCGATCTGACCGCTCGTTTGAAAGCCTTTCTGCAAACTCCCGGCCCTGGCCCGAAAGCGCTGTTTTGTGCCAACGGTATCGCCGCGCTGGCCAGCACCCATTCGTTGCGTGAATTGAAGTGCAACCTGTTCGAGGATGTCGGGCTGATTGCCCTCGATGATCTGGATTGGTATCCGTTGGTGGGCAGCGGGATTACCGCCCTCGCCCAGCCGACGGCGGAGATTGGCGCGAGTGCGTTTGAATGTTTGTTCAAGCGACTGCGTGGGGATGATGGGCCGGTGCGGAACCTGGATTTTCCGGCGCGGCTGATTGTTCGAGGGTCGACCCTGGGGAATCTTTGGTGAATGTTCGGGCCTCTTCGCGGGCAAGCCCGCTCCCACAGGGATCTGGGGTGTTCACAAAACCTGTGGGAGCGGGCTTGCCCGCGATGGAGCCCCAAAGACCACCCCACAACTCACATGAATATTTTTTTGACCAAATAACAGGGATCTGTGGCGTTCACAAAACCTGTGGGAGCGGGCTTGCCCGCGAAGAGGCCCGAAAGAACAACACATCCTTAAAGCAGTCAGTTTTTTTTGACCAAAAATGAAACCGGTTTCAGAGGTGAATAACAATGAACAAACCACCCGTTTCCATCAGCCTGTCCAGCTACGGCGCGGACCTTGTACGCCAACGCGGCCAAGGTAGCTTTGTCGAGATATTGGCCGCCGCCCATGCCACGCACATCGAATGGCGCGAAGAGCTGCTGACCCTCGAAGACCCCGCGCAACTGGCTGACGCCACGCAATCCCGGGGTCTCGAAAGTGTGTATTCCTCGCCGATGGAATTGTGGCTGGCCGGGCAGTCGACACCCAACCCGGAACTGCTCTCGACCCTGAAACGCGCCAAGGCATTCGGTGCCAAATGGCTGAAAGTCTCCCTGGGTTATTTCACCGACAACAATGATCTGCAAACACTGGCGCTGCAGTTGCAACAGAGCCCGGTGAAGCTGCTGGTGGAGAACGACCAGACCTTGCACGGCGGCCGAATCGAACCGTTCCAGTGCTTCTTCGCCGACGTCGAGCAACACCATCTGCCGATCAAAATGACCTTCGATATCGGCAACTGGCAATGGCAGGACCAATCCGCCGCCAGCGCTGCGCGGTTGCTCGGTCGACATGTCGGCTACGTGCACTGCAAAGCGGTGGCGCGCCGGGCCGACGGCAAACTGGTGGCGGTGCCTCCGGCCGCCAGCGATCTGCATCTGTGGGGCCAATTGCTGCAGCACATGGATCACGGTGTGATGCGCGCGGCGGAGTATCCGCTGCAAGGCGATGACCTGGTGCAGTTGACCAGCGAGCATGTCGCCGCCCTCGCCCGCCTCGGTCAATCCCGCCTGGAGTCTGCTCATGTCTGAGATCGATATTCTGTCGTTCGGTGAAACCATGGCGATGTTCGTCGCCGAGCAGAACGGCGAGCTGGCTGACGTCGGCCAGTTCCACAAGCGCATTGCCGGGGCCGACAGCAATGTCGCCATTGGCTTGTCGCGGTTGGGTTTTAACGTCGCCTGGCTGAGCCGGGTTGGCGCGGACTCGCTCGGCAGGTTCGTCATCGATACGCTGGAAAAACAAGGCCTGGATTGCAGTCATGTCGAGGTCGACCCGGCGCACCCCACCGGTTTTCAACTCAAGTCTCGCGCCGATGATGGTAGCGATCCGGTTGTCGAGTATTTCCGCCGTGGCTCGGCGGCCAGTCATTTGTCGGTGCAGTCCATTGCGCCGCAACTGCTCAATGCCCGGCACTTGCACGCCACCGGCATTCCCCCGGCCTTGTCGGCATCGGCCCGGGAAATGTCCTTCGAGCTGATGACTCGCATGCGTAATGCCGGGCGCAGCGTGTCGTTCGACCCGAACCTGCGCCCGAGTCTATGGGCCAGCGAGCAACAGATGATCACCGAGATCAACCGCCTCGCCGCCCTCGCCCATTGGGTGCTGCCGGGTTTGAGCGAAGGGCGTTTGCTGACCGGTTTTGAAGACCCCGCTGACATTGCGGCGTTTTACCTCGACCAGGGTGCTGACATTGTGGCGATCAAGCTCGGGCCGCACGGCGCGTATTACCGAACCCGGCGGGATGAAGGTTTCGTTGCTGGCGTGCCGGTGGAGACGGTGGTCGATACGGTAGGTGCCGGTGACGGGTTTGCCGTCGGCCTGATCAGCGCCCTGCTGGAAAACCACAGCGTTGCCCACGCCGTGCAGCGTGCCAACTGGATCGGAAGCCGCGCGGTGCAGAGCCGTGGGGATATGGAGGGGTTGCCCAGCCGAGTCGAAATGTTCGCCGAATTTGAGGACGCCGTTCGCGGGCAAGCCTCGCTCCTACAGGGATCCGCGCAAATCCTGTAGGAGCGAGGCTTGCCCGCGAAGAGGCAATAACAATCACCGCAAAAAACTGATTTAAAACCGATACCTGCTGCGACAAAAACAACAAGCTCAGGAGCATCACTATGAAAACCGCAATACTGGCCACCCGCCGCTGGTGGTACATCATGCCGATCGTTTTCATCACCTACAGCCTGGCGTATCTGGACCGCGCCAACTATGGATTTGCCGCCGCCTCTGGAATGGCTGCGGACCTGATGATCACCCCCGGGCTGTCGTCCCTGCTCGGCGCGCTGTTCTTCCTCGGTTACTTCTTCTTCCAGATCCCTGGCGCGATCTACGCCCAGAAGCACAGCGTGAAGAAACTGATTTTCGTCAGCCTGATCCTCTGGGGTGGCCTGGCGACCTTGACCGGGATCGTCTCCAACGCCTACTGGCTGATCGTGATTCGCTTCATGCTCGGGGTGGTCGAAGCCGCGGTGATGCCGGCGATGCTGGTGTACCTGTGCCACTGGTTCACTCGCGCCGAACGCTCGCGCGCCAACACCTTCCTGATCCTCGGCAACCCGGTGACCATGCTCTGGATGTCTGTGGTCTCGGGCTACCTGATCCAGCATTTCAGCTGGCGCTGGATGTTCATCATCGAAGGACTGCCGGCGGTGCTGTGGGCGTTTATCTGGTGGCGGCTGGCCGATGATCGTCCGGCTCAGGCCAAGTGGCTGAGCGACCAGGAAAAGCAGGACCTGGAAAGTGCCCTGGCCGCTGAACAGGTCGGCATCAAAGCGGTGAAAAACTACGCCGAAGCCTTCCGCTCGCCGAAAGTGATCATCCTTGCGTTGCAGTTTTTCTGCTGGAGCATTGGCGTCTACGGTTTCGTGTTGTGGCTGCCATCGATCCTCAAGGCCGGCGCGCAGATGGACATGATCGAAGCCGGTTGGCTGTCGTCGTTGCCGTACCTCGCCGCAGTGATCGGCATGCTGCTGGTGTCCTGGGGCTCGGACAAACTGCAGAAGCGCAAACGCTTCGTCTGGCCACCGCTGCTGATCGCCTCGATTGCGTTCTATGGCTCCTACGCTTTGGGCGCGGAACATTTCTGGTGGTCCTACACGCTGCTGGTAATTGCCGGCGCCTGCATGTACGCCCCCTACGGGCCGTTTTTCGCCATCGTCCCGGAAATCCTCCCGGCCAACGTCGCCGGTGGCGCCATGGCGTTGATCAACAGCATGGGCGCACTCGGTTCGTTTGGTGGTTCTTATCTGGTGGGTTACCTGAATAGCTCCACCGGATCGCCCGGTGCGTCTTATCTGCTGATGAGCGGCGCCCTGCTGCTGTCGGTGGTGCTGACAATTTTCCTCAAACCCGGCACCAGTGACCGGGTCGCTGTGCCCCGGTCAGTGGCGGCTCATTCTTGATTGGATGTAGAGATGATGACGATGAAAAAGCAGGTTGTGCTGTACAAGAAACTCTCGCCGCTGCTGATGGCTCGTTTGCATGAGCAGACCGAGGTGACGCTGATCGACAACCTCGACGCCGAGGGTCTGGCAAAACTGCGCCAGGCCCTGCCCTGCGCCCACGGGTTGCTCGGCGCCAGTCTGAAACTGGACGCCGGATTATTGGATCTGGCGCCGAATCTGGAAGCCATTGCCAGCGTGTCCGTCGGCGTCGACAACTACGACATCGACTACCTGACCGAACGGCGAATCCTGCTCAGCAACACCCCTGACGTATTGACCGAAACCACCGCCGACACAGGTTTCGCGCTGATCCTGGCCACCGCCCGGCGCGTGGTGGAACTGGCCAACATGGTTCGCGCCGGCCAGTGGAACCGCAACATTGGCCCGGCGCATTTCGGCAGCGATGTGCATGGCAAGACGCTGGGCATCATCGGCATGGGGCGCATTGGTGAGGCGCTGGCGCAGCGCGGGCATTTCGGTTTTGGGATGCCGGTTCTGTATCACAGCCATTCGCCGAAACCGGCGGTGGAACAGCGATTCAACGCGCAATACCGCAGCCTGAGCGAGTTGTTGCAGCAGGCCGATTTCGTTTGCCTGACGTTGCCGCTGACTGCTGAAACCGAAGGGTTGATCGGCGCTGAACAATTCGCCCTGATGCGTCCGGAGACGATCTTCATCAACATTTCCCGGGGCAAGGTGGTAGATGAGCCAGCGCTGATCGAGGCGTTGCAGCAGAAGCGGATTCGCGCGGCGGGGCTGGATGTGTTCGAGCGGGAGCCGCTGGGGCAGGACTCGCCGTTGTTGCAGTTGAACAACGTGGTGGCGACGCCGCACATTGGGTCGGCGACGCATGAGACGCGGGAGGCGATGGCCCGGTGTGCGGTGGATAATCTGTTGGCGGCGTTGGCTGGGGAGCGGCCGGCGAATCTGGTGAATGTTGGGGCCTGGAAAGGCTGAAGATCAAAAGATCGCAGCCTTCGGCAGCTCCTACAGGGTTTCTCATTCCAGGGTAGGAGCTGCCGAAGGCTGCGATCTTTTCGCGTTTCTTCAGGCCCGCCGCACCTGCAACAAATCCGCCGCACACGACGCAATCCGCTGGCACGCATCCGCCAGCCTCACCTGATCCACCACCAGGCCAATGCGAATATGCCCCGCCGCGCTAGGCCCGAAGGCTTCACCGGCCAGCACCGACACGCCATACACTTCAAGCAGCCGCTCGGCAAAATCTTGAGCACCGAGCCCGGTCTGGCGCACATCGACCATCACGAACATTCCGCCATCGGGTTTGATCGGCCGGATGCCCGGGCAACTGCTCAACCTCGCGCACACCAGATCGCGACGCTGGCGATATTCCTCGCGCATCAGCGCCACTTCCGGCAAGTCCTTATCGAGCGCTACTTGCGCGGCGTTCTGGACGAAATCCGGAAGGCCGAACAGCATGCACAACGACAGATGCATCACGTGGTCGGCCAGCGCTTTGGGGCCGATCATCCAGCCTACTCGCCAGCCGGTCATGGCATGGGATTTGGACAAACTGTTGAGGGTCGCGGTGCGCTCGGCCATGCCCGGCAGACTGGCCGGGCTGATGTGCTCGCCCTCATACAACAGATCGCTGTAGACCTCGTCGCTGATCAGCCAGAGGTCATGCCGCACGCACAGCGCCGCCAGCGCCTTCCAGCTTTTTAACGACAGACTGGCACCGGAGGGATTGTTCGGGCTGTTGAGCAAAATGACGCGGGTTTTCGGGGTGATCAGCGCCGCAACATCTGCCGGTTCGACCCGAAAGCCGTTCTCCGGACACACCGCCACCGGCACCACGCTGGCGCCACAGGCGCCGAACACACCTTCATAGGTCACGTACATCGGTTCGGCGACGATCACTTCGTCGCCAGGATCGAGCAGGCATTGGGCAACCGAATACACCGCGCACTGCGCACCGGGCAGCACGATCACATGGTCGGCATCCACCTCCTGACCGCTGCGCCGCTGATGACGGCTGGCGATGCTGCTGCGCAGTGTGCGGGTACCGCGTACATCCGAGTAATGGGTGTCGCCAGCCAACAGGCTGTCGATGGCGGCGTGGACGATGGGCAGCGGCGTGTCGAAATCCGGATCGCCGATCGACAGCAACAGCACGTCGACGCCCTGCTCACGCAATTCCAGCGCTCGATCGTGAATCTTCCAGGCTGCCGCTCCGTCACCGGCGATTCGTTGGGTCAAGGCTGAATAGCGCATGTACTTCTCCTAACGCGCGAGTTCCAGTTTCAACCCTATCTCAAATCACGAAACGCGCCACCATCGCGTTCAAATCAACCGCCAATCGCGACAATTCGTGGGTGGCGGCACTGGTCTGGTTGGCACCGGCGGCGGACTGAGTGGCCAGGTCGCGAATGTTCACCAGATTGCGGTCGACTTCACGGGACACCTGAGCCTGTTCTTCCGAGGCGCTGGCGATCACCAGGTTACGTTCGTTGATCAATTGAATCGATTGAGTGATCTGCTCCAGTGCGACACCCGCAGCGCGGGCCATTTCCAGGGTGCTTTGGGTGCGCTGATTGCTTTGCTGCATCGACGAGACCGCTTCGCCGGTGCCGTTCTGGATGCCGGCGACCATTTTCTCGATTTCCTGGGTCGATTGCGCGGTGCGATGAGCCAGCGCCCGAACCTCATCCGCCACCACCGCAAAGCCACGTCCGGCTTCACCGGCACGGGCGGCTTCGATCGCGGCGTTGAGGGCCAGCAGGTTGGTCTGTTCGGCAATGGCACGGATCACGTCCAGCACTTTACCGATGTCGCGGCCCTGAGCCGCCAGGCCTTCGATCATCAACGCCGTGTTTTGCACGTCGTGGGTCATGGTCTGGATCGCGTCGACGGTTTCCACCACTCGGTCACGACCTTCACGAGCGGCCTGAGTCGACTGGTTCGACGCTTCGGAGGTCGACACCGCGTTGCGCGCCACTTCTTCCACGGCGGCAGTCATTTCGTTGACGGCCGTGGCCGCCTGTTCGATTTCGTTGTTTTGCTGTTGCAGGCCACGGGACGCTTCTTGGGTCACGGTGCTGAGCTCTTCGGCGGCGGCGCCCAGTTGCGTCGCGGAGCCAGCGATCTGTTCGATGGTTTTGCGCAGGTTGGCCTGCATGGCGGACAAGGCACCGAGCAAACGCGCCGGTTCGTCGTTGCCGTCGACTTCGATGACCTTGCTCAGGTTGCCGCCGGCAATGGTTTCGGCCGCGAGCACCGCACGGTTCAGCGGCGTGAGGATGCTGCGGGTCAACAGCCAGGCCAGCAGCACGGTCAGCATCGAAGCCATCACCGCCACCGTCACGATGCCGATAAAGGCTTCGCTGTAGTGCTCGCCCGCCTTGGCCGACGCGGTTTTGGCATCGACGGCGTTGAGCGCTACCAGTTTGTTCAGTTGCTCGCCCATCTGATCGGTGCCTTCCTTGATCCGAGTATTGATCAGGGTGCGCATCTCATCGAGTTTGTTCTGTCGCGACAGCTCCAGCATCTGGCTCTGGGCCTGCATGTAGTTGTCGAGGGTTGTCGCAAAGGTTTTGTACAGCGCGGCTTCTTCAGGGCTGGCCGGCAAGGCGGCATAGCTTGTTTGGGCAGTGCGCACCTTGTCGACGAGCACACCGATGCGGGTTTGGGCTTCCTGCAACGCCGCCGGATCACGGTTGACCAGTACGCGGAATGAGAGAATCCGCAGACGCAGGACATTTTCCGTCATGTTTCCCAGAAACCCGATGCTGGGCAACTGCGTTGCTTCCATGTCAACAGAGGCCTGGCGGATGACCGTCATGCGGTTCACGGCAAACACACCCAGCACGATCACCAGCAAGGCAATGAAGGCGAAACCCAGGAAAGCTCGAGGCGCGATTTTCAGATTACGCAATGACATAGGATGATCTCGGTAATTGAGGCGGCGAGCATCCTTGCGGTGATCACTGTTCGGGCGGGCGATGGCGCGCGCACCTTGCAGTTTGGCGCCACTGTTGTAGTTGGTTTGTGTGCGCCTATACGTTGTATCGGCCGGGGTTGAGGTTTTTTGCAGGGGGTTGGAGAAATATTTTCAAGGGAGGCAGGAGTGTTTCAGCGGTGAAACACTCGTTAGCTAAAGCGCAGAACCTGTGGGAGCGGGCTTGCTCGCGAAGGCGGCGGCACAGTCAACAATGATGTTGCCTGACACACCGCTTTCGCGAGCAAGCCCGCTCCCACATGGATTGCGTTTAACTGACTGGCATTGGTCAGGCCTTGCGGGCCGCCACCCGCCACACCCGCGCAATATCACGGGCGCGCTCACGCAACAATCGCGGCGCCTCGGCACAAGCCTGCTCCAATGTCATCGGTCCGCTGGCCAAGGCAAAGGCCGCATCGATGCCATGCTCGTACAGCGCCTGATACCCCTCGCCCAAGGTACCGGCGATGACGATGACCGGCACGCCGTGCTGCCGTGCAATGCGCGCCACGCCAAACGGGGTTTTGCCGCGCAACGTCTGGGCATCGAAACGACCTTCACCCGTAATCACCAGGTCGGCGCCTTTGACCGCCTCGGCCAAACCCACCAGTTCAGCGACCACTTCCACCCCGGCCTGGAACTGAGCACCGAGAAACGCCTTGGCGGCAAACCCCAATCCACCCGCCGCGCCGCTGCCCGGTTCGTCGCGCACGTCTTTGTCCAAGGCTTGCGCGCAGAGTTCGGCAAAGTGCCCGAGGGCTTGGTCCAGTTGCTCGACTTGTTCGGGCGACGCGCCTTTCTGCGGGCCGAAAATCGCTGAGGCCCCCTGAGGGCCGCACAGCGGGTTATTAACGTCGGCGGCGATGTCGAAGCGCACCTTGGCCAGGCGCGGATCGATCCCACTCAGATCGAGACGGGTCAATTGCGCCAGGGCCAGACCGCCCGGCACCAGAGTTTGACCCTGAGCGTCCAGCAGTTTCACGCCCAAAGCCTGCATTGCTCCGGCGCCGCCGTCGTTGGTGGCGCTGCCGCCAATCGCCAGGATCACCCGTTGCGCGCCGGCATCCAGCGCGGCGCGGATCAATTCACCGGTGCCGTAAGTGCTGCTGGTGCAGGCATCGCGCAGGTTCGGCGGAACCAGTTGCAGGCCACTGGCCTCGGCCATTTCGATGATTGCGGTGTGATTCTGTGGCAACCAGCCCCAGGCGGCATCGACCGTGGCGCCCAGCGGTCCGCGAACATGGGTACGACGCAGTTCGCCGTCGCACGCGGCCAGAATCGACTCGACCGTGCCTTCCCCACCGTCAGCCATCGGGCACTTGAGCAAGTGTGCGTCCGGCCAGACTTCCGCCAACCCCAACGCGATGGCGTCGGCCACACCTTGGGCACTCAGGCTGTCCTTGAACGAATCGGGGGCGATGACGATTTTCATGCGAATTCTCCAGTTCCAATGCGTCCATGCTGCCAGCCGCCATGCACAATAACGCCGGTCCGCTGCACAAGCGGGCATGTGGATTATTGTTCATTTTCACAAAATCCACTGCGCGCGCACCTATCGATTCCCCCGCACGACCCCGCGATCGGCTGACACATACGATCCCCGTAGGAGCTGCCGAAGGCTGCGATCTTTTGATCTTGATTTTCAGCGAGCCCGAGAAGAGCAAGATCAAAAGATCGCAGCCTTCGGCAGCTCCTACGGGGATTCGTGCGTATCCGTCGGTTTGGCGCAGGAGTTGGGTTCGTGTGTATCAATCGGTTTGGGGAAGGAGCTGGACCCCGAGGTAAAGCGCGAGCATTCCGTCCAGCTTTAGCGGGTCGACGCCGCTGAGTTCGGCGATCCGCTCCATGCGATAACGCAAACTGTTGCGATGGATACCCAAGGCATCGGCGCAGGCTTGGCTCTGGCCGTCGTGTTCGCACCAACTGCGCAGCGTCGCCAGCAATTGGCCGTTGCCATCCTTGGCGATGACTTTGCGTAGCGGGCGCAGCAGTTCATCCAGCGCATCGTCATTGCGGTGCCGCCAGAGCATCACCGGCAATCGATAACGGTTCAGCGTCAGCAAGCGCGAGTGCGGCAACACATCACGCCCGTAGGCCAGCAAATCACCGACCCGACGATAGCAACGGCGCAAGCCCGACAATCCATCGGCCTGCCCGCCCACGGCAATGCGCAAAATATTCCAGCCGAGGCCATCGAGCTTCTCCAGCAGTCGCTCGTTCTCGATCGCGGGTGTTGCCGGTCGGCACCACAGCAACGATGACTTGGCCGAGCTCACGCACCAACTGTCCGGATAACGCGACATCAACCAGGCGCTGAGCGCTTCGACGGTCTGGCCCGGGCCGTGTTCCATGCCCAACTCGAACAGATACGGCACTCGCGTCAATTGCGGTTTGAGCCCCAGTTGCTGCGCTTCGTCCAGTAACCGCGGCGAATCCCCCGCCTCGCTGAGCAACAGCGCCAACAGATCATCGCAACGCTGGCGCCGCCATTGCTGCTCGGCCTGCTGATTGCGCTGGCCCACCAGCATCTCGGCGGTCATTCGCACCAGTTCGGCGTAAGTGCGCAATTGTTCAGGCTCGCCGGTGATGCCCAGCACACCAATCAAACGCTGATCGAGCAACAGCGGCAGGTTGATCCCCGGTTGCACGCCTTTGAGATGAATCGCAGTCTGCGCGTCGATCTCGACCACGCGCCCGTTGGCCAACACCAGTTGCGCGCCTTCGTGACGGGTGTTGATGCGCTCCGGTTCGCCGCTGCCGAGAATCAATCCCTGACTGTCCATGACATTGACGTTGTACGGCAGGATGGCCATCGCCCGGTCGACGATGTCCTGGGCCAGGTCGTGATCGAGTTCGAACATTGCGCGGTTCCTTGAAAACGTGATGGAACGGGTTGTTCACCCGCACAGGCCTTGGTCGTAAACCCTGTGCTCAGGCACAAAGACAACCACCCAAGGGGTGGCCGAGACTCACTGGGCGATCAACGTTACCCTTGCGTCGCAAAAAATCATAATAAAGAGAGAGCCCGCCATGTCACAGAGCGCCGCAGCTACCCTGGCCACCGTTGACGACAAAAAAGCCGTCTACAAACGCATTACCCTGCGTTTGATCCCCTTCATCTTCATCTGCTACCTGTTCAATTACCTCGACCGGGTGAATGTCGGGTTTGCCAAACTGCAGATGCTCGACGCACTGAAATTCAGCGAAACCGTGTACGGCCTCGGCGCCGGGATTTTCTTCATCGGCTACGTACTCTGCGGCGTACCGAGCAACCTGGCCCTGACCAAATTCGGCCCGCGACGCTGGATCGCGCTGATGATGATCACCTGGGGCACGTTGTCGACTTGCCTGCTGTTCGTCACCACACCGACCGAGTTCTACACCCTGCGCCTGTTTACCGGTGCCGCCGAAGCCGGGTTCTTTCCGGGTGTGGTGCTCTACCTTTCACAGTGGTTCCCGACGTTCCGTCGTGGCCGCATCATGGCGTTGTTCATGTCGGCGATCCCGGTGTCCGGCCTGCTCGGCAGCCCGTTTTCCGGCTGGATTCTCACTCACTTTGCCGCAGGCCAGGGCGGTCTCGCCGGCTGGCAGTGGATGTTCCTGCTGCAAGGTATTCCGACCGTTATCCTCGGCGCCCTCGCCTACTTCCTGCTCAGCGACAGCTACGCCAACGCCAAGTGGATGACCCCTTACGAGCGCTCGGTGCTTGAGGCCGATCATGCTGAAGACCTGGCCAGCAAACCGAAAACCGCTACTGATTCGCTGCTGGCGGTGTTCAAGAACCCGGCGATCTGGGCTTTCGGCCTGATTTATTTCTGCATCCAGAGCGGTGTTTACGCGATCAACTTCTGGTTGCCGTCGATCATCAAGAATCTGGGTTTCAGCGATAACCTGGTGATTGGTTGGCTCAGTGCGATTCCGTACCTGCTGGCGGCGGTGTTCATGTTGATGGTCGGCCGCTCGGCGGACCTGCGCAAAGAACGCCGCTGGCACTTGGTGGTGCCGATGTTGATGGGCGCGGTGGGTCTGCTGATTGCGGTGAACTTCGCCGCCAACCCGGCCATCGCCATCCTCGGCCTGACCATCGCCACCATGGGCGCCCTCACCGGCCTGCCGATGTTCTGGCCGGTGCCGACCGCAATGCTTAGCGCGGGTGCGGCTGCCGGTGGGTTGGCGTTGATTAACTCCATGGGGCAGATGGCGGGTTTTCTTAGTCCGTATCTGGTGGGTTGGGTCAAGGACAGCACCGGGTCGACCGATGCGGCGCTTTACCTGCTGGCAGGTGTGATTGTTTGTGGGAGTTTGCTGGCGTTGCGCATGACGCGGACGTTGCGGGTTTAAAAGGGCTAGATGATCGTTCCCACGCAGAGCGTGGGAACGATCACAGCGCTAGCCCTGCGGATCGAGGTTATCCAGCACTCGATTGACCGCTAGCTCTCCGTTCATCACGACCTGTTGAATCCCGAGCATCGTGCTGCAATAGGGTTCGCCCACCAATGCGGCGAAATCACTGAGCATCATGCTCGCCGATTTCATGGATTCGCAGGCGTGGGCCAGCAGGCTTTCCGAATCGACACCCGGTGCGACGATAAACATTTTGCTGGGTTTGCGGGCAGGTTCTTTGGGGGGCTTGAGGTAATGATCGAGGGCGCGGTCTGCGGCGTCGTGGAGTTTTTTTGAATCGAGGGATTCGTAGGGGGATGTCGGATCTGATTCCGGTGGATTGGGTGTTGGTTTGAACATAGATGAAACTCCTTACGCCATAAAAGAAGGAGCCATCACCCTCGCTACCAAACGAAGGGTGGCGGCCATGCGCAGGTTGGTAGACCGGGACGTAAGGAAACCGGCGCGCCCGAAAGCGCCCTGTGCATGACCACCATAAAGCAGAGTCGAATAAACGCTGCGAATCATGATGCTTATGCACCTTACGTCACCCGGGGCTACCAAACCCCATCGCTGTTTTTCAGCGACAGGGAAAACGATACAGCCCGGGCTCAAGGCGCACTAGCCGGCGGATTCTGGCGTAGTCGTAGGCAACGGCGCAAGGATGTGTAGCCTGAGTGAGTATCTGGAGGTGTCGATTAAACATCTCCGTTTAATCCTTAAAAAACGCTGCTTCGGCACCTTGCTCAATCACGCAGTATTACTCTTGCGCGTTCAACTTACTGAACTAAGCTGATCCATTACATCGCAAAGCTGTATCGGACCGGCTCGTTTACCTGCCTTCAAGCCCCGAGTTTGTGTAATCAAAATGCACGACAACAGGGGCCCACCATGAGTTTGCTCGAAGCCGTCGAAGGTGTCTGTGCACGCTTGGCGACCGATGAGGGTTGGCACGCACTTCTATTACGACATGCACTCGATATCAAGGCCCGTCCGTTAGAAGCCGAGTTGAAAAGAACATTGACGGTGGACCGAACCGCTAAAGGCTTCGAAGATTTCTCTTTAAGCGGGCAACGTGGCATTGAAGCCAGAAACCCGTCTCGCAGTCTTTTATTCCATGCACTCGCCTCACCCAATGTCATCACCGACCCGAATGGCAAGGCGTTAGAGCTGTACCCGACCGCGGCCGAAATAGAAACGGTTTTAGATTATGTTTACGGCGTAGAACCGCCGTCTCTGACGGGTCTTCAACAACAGGCCGGGGAAGGAACAGCGCTGGCCATTGTTGTTTTTGCCGCTGAATACCGAACGAAACCAGATACGGTTCATCGAAAACATGCCGACCTGTGTTTCTCGCGTACAGGTATTGCTCGCACAGGTACCGCACCCGCCGTTTACGACCCGATGCGACGTGGTTTCCTGCCGTGGATGAAAAACGATCCGCAAGCGATCTGCGTAACGCCGGCGCGCTATTACCCTTACATCGCGATGCAGAAAAAAGGCGATGAACATTCGTTCGGGCCGCAGTCGTTTCAAACCAACGATGACACACAGGATTTCTGGGTTCCCCTGCACAAACTGTTTGACGGCCCTGAATGCATTGCCGGCCTGGAGTTGGCAGTGGACATGGCGTTCTATCAAATCAATGAAAAACTCCGCCGATTTCACCTTAGGTTTCCCGACTCCGGCTGGCAGGAACCAGACATTTCAAAACCACCGTTTGTCATCACCGATGATCTTGTTGAGTGGGCGAACGAACAGGCATACGGAAAAGGCCTGTTGACCCCCGTGCCCAAGACGAGGCTGGTGGAAAAAGCCACGTATGAAGGTAAGGACGTGTTCTTTTCCATTCCGCAAAACCCCAATTTTCGTGGATACATCATTAATCGACGCTATAAGCGGCGTGACGATGGATCGATCCATGATTTGAATTCAGAGCCTGACGTCGTGCAGATCGTTAAAGACGGCGGCTATCAAGCCTTGCACTTTATCGACTTCACCGCCGAAGGTTGGGTTCGTGCCGCTTGCCCGCAACTGGAGACTGCCGGGATAAGCAATGCCGTGGCTTACTCACTGGTTGCCGCTCCTGATTTTTACCCTGAATACACTCAGCGCCAACTGCTGGAGTGGAGCAACCTTCAGGAATTTCCCCAGCCTTTTTTTGGCCAAAGCCTGAGAGTGCTTTCAAACACGCGAGCGGCTGGTAATCCCGACTTGCGGGGTGGACACTTCCAGCTCGAAGATAAAGGAATCACCGCCATTATCTCGCACCCTCTGAATGAAGCGGAGTCAGCCAGCGCTGATGCCGCGCCTGCACAACGGCAGACTTGGCTAGCGGACGCCGCGGCGGGAAGCTTGAGTCCGGGCTGGGAAATCAGTGGCCCCGGAGGTGGCGGGCCGCGCCCCCAGTCCTTATGCGCTTACGAACTAGGCAGCCCCTTCACTGAAGATGTCCGGATTTGCGCTTCGATAGGCGGCTATTGGCCCTCCGTGTCGCCAGATAACTCAAGAGCTTTTGAACCCACTGCCAGCTGGGTTCCGATCATACCGTTAACGGATGAGGAAAGCGGCTCATGGGATGGCGTTAACGGCCCGCAACTGATTGAAGCTGGCGACGGTAAGCGGGTCGTGGAATACACCAACTACGCGTTCACCGACTATACGAAAAACGCCCTCGCCGGCTTGCTATCGGTACACCGCCCGGCACAAACCACTGCCGAGGATTACCAGGCGCGTATCTTGTCCATGCACAACGCCTTCAAGTCTCTAGGCGCTGTTACACGAGCGGAAAAAGCACAGTGGTCCGTGTTGTCTTTCATGAAAATCACACGCCCCAATGTCGAACTGGAACAGGCCGAGTCAGAGACAGGGACTTGTTTGCAAGCGTCTGTTCATTTCTATCGAATCTATAAAAATGATAGAGCGACCACGACGACACCGGCGGACGACTTCACCAAGCGTCATGCCGAAATCCTTGAAATGGTTGATCTGTTTGTCAGCCCGACATTGCTCCTGATAAAGCGCGAGCAAGGTTCATGGCAGGCTACAGAGCTTGAGTAAGCATGATGTTGTGATCGTCGGTGCCGGCCCGGCAGGCAGCGCCGCCGCGATTTTCTGCGCACAACATGGTTTGCGCGTGGCGTTACTTGAACAATCAGCCGTTTGCCGTGATCGGCCCGGTGAAACCCTGCCTCCCGGAATCGAACCGTTGCTGCAACAACTGGGTATAGCCCATGAGATTTTGCAGGGGAGTTTTATTCGGCATACCGGAAACTGGGTGCAATGGGGTACAGAACGTCATTTCAATGCTTTCGGTGGCGAGCCCGATAATCCATGGCGTGGCTTTCAAATCCCCCGGCGCCTGTTCGACAGTCTGTTACTCAGCCAGGCTCAGGCATCAGGTGTATCCGTCGTGCGACCTTGCCGCGCCAAAAAGGTCATCCGCAAAGACGACTCCGTGATCGGGGTAGAAACAGACAAAGGTGTTTTCCCTTGCTCGTACATGATTGACGCCAGCGGCGGCAATGGCTGGCTTGCGCGGCAATTGGCATTGGAACGTCTGGCGTTTTCACCGCGATTGCTCGCGATGTATGGTTATGCCCGGGGTACATCTGCTGTGTGTGATGAGACGCCCCATATCATTGCGGATAAAGATGGCTGGTACTGGATCGCGCAAATCGGCGCCGATTCGTACACCTGGACTCGCTTGAACTTCGACAGTCGTCAACCGACGAACAGACAACCACCGTCAGCGTTCGAGCACCTGCATGACTTCTCTAAAATACGAGGTGTGGATGTCACCTGGCGAGCCTGTCGCCATTGCGCCGGGGCCGGTTACTTCATGGTCGGCGATGCGGCCTCTGTAATTGATCCAGGAGCCTCTCATGGCGTGCTCAAGGCAATCATGTCCGGGATGATGGCCGCTCACGCGGTCGTCAACCTCCTGGATCACCCCGCCCACCATCGCACGATCCAACAGCAGTACCGACATTGGCTGAACAGTTGGTTTGTGCGTGACATGGAAAAAATGCGTGAGCTGTACGCAGCCCATCAGGCGCCACCCCGTTGGTTGGCTGTCAGCCATGGACCTGCGTTGATAATTCAGATTGATACATGCAGCGCTTATGGTATTTGATTGACCCTTTCCCACCGGTAAAAGGATTTCATCATGAGCTATCGCACGCTGGGTCATTCGGGTTTACAGGTGTCGACCCTCACATTGGGCACCATGATGTTTGGCGAACAGACCAGCACCGAAGATTCCCTGCGAATCATCGACAAGGCCTGGGACCAGGGCATCAACTTCATCGACACCGCGGACGTGTACACCAACGGCCGCTCCGAAGAGATCGTCGGCGAAGCGATTGCCGGCAACCGCCACGAATGGGTTCTCGCCACCAAAGTCGGTTTCGGCCCGGTGGACGGCGTACCGAACCGCAGCGGCCTCAGCCGCAAGCACCTGTTCAACGGCATCGATGCCAGCCTGACGCGGTTGGGCACCGATTATCTGGACATCTATTACCTGCACCGCGAAGACCACGACACACCGCTGGAAGTCACGGTGTCGGCCATCGGCGATTTGATTCGCCAGGGCAAGGTTCGCTACTGGGGCCTGTCGAACTACCGTGGCTGGCGCATCGCTGAAGTGATTCGTGTGGCCGACAAACTCGGTGTCGACAGGCCGGTCATCAGCCAGCCGCTGTACAACATCGTCAACCGTCAGGCGGAAACCGAGCAGATCACCTCCGCGCAAAACTATGGACTCGGCGTGGTGCCTTACAGTCCGCTGGCACGCGGTGTGCTCAGCGGCAAGTACGCGCCGGACGTGAAACCGGACGCCAACAGCCGCGCCGGCCGTCAGGACAAGCGCATCCTGGAAACCGAATGGCGGGTTGAGTCGCTGCGCATTGCCCAGCAGATCCAGGAATACACCCAGGGCCGTGGCGTGGGCATCGTCGAGTTCGCGATTGCCTGGGTGCTGAACAATGGCGCCGTGACTTCTGCCATCGTCGGGCCTCGTACTGAGCAACAATGGGATGCATACACCAAGGCGCTGGCGGTGAAGATCACGACTGAGGATGAGGCGTTTATTGATTCGCTGGTGACGCCGGGGCATGCGTCGACACCGGGGTTCAATGACGTGAGCCACTTTGTGTCAGGTCGTAAACCGCGCACGGCTTGAGATTTATCGCGAGCAGGCTCGCTCCCACAGGTTTTGTTCCTGTCTGCTGACTATGCTTTGGCTCAGACCCTGTGGGAGCTGGCTTGCCTGCGATAGCGATGCAACATTCAACCACAATGTTGGAAATATTGATCATGCGGCCAATATTCAGCACAAAAACCACGTATCCTGCGCGGCCCGTTTGACCGTCAACCCGCGAGGGCAGTTTGTCTAAAGGTATCGCTCTATCGGTTTCGGCCTCAGTGCTGTTTGCCGTCATGTATTACTACACCTCGTTGCTCTCCCCCTTGAGCGGCGTGGAGATCTTCGGCTGGCGGATGCTGCTGACCGCGCCGTGCATGACTGTGTTCATGGTGGTGTCCGGCGAATGGAAGCGCGTGGTCGAGCTTGTTCGGCGGCTGGCTGGCAAGCCGAAGCTGATTGTCGGGCTGATTGGCTCTGCAGTGCTGCTGGGCCTGCAACTCTGGTTGTTCATGTGGGCACCGCTCAACGGCTATAGCCTCGATGTATCGCTGGGGTATTTTCTGTTGCCGCTGTCGATGGTCCTGACCGGGCGAATCGCCTATGGCGAGCGTCTTTCCTATCTGCAGAAAATAGCCGTGTTCTTCGCCAGCCTCGGCGTGCTCAACGAGCTGTATCAGGTCGGTGGTTTTTCCTGGGCGACCTTGCTGGTGGTGGTTGGCTATCCGATCTATTTCATCCTGCGCAAGCGCCTGGCCACGGACAACCTTGGCGGGCTGTGGCTGGACATGGCGTTGATGCTGCCGGTGGCGTTCTGGTTCGTGCAGGGCGGTGAACAAGGTTTTGGCGTGTTTGATCAACATCCGTGGCTGTCGCTGTTGATCCCGCTGCTCGGGGTGATCAGCGCTTCGGCGCTGGTGGTCTACATCATTGCCAGCCGACTGCTGCCGTTCAGCCTGTTCGGGTTGTTGAGTTACGTTGAGCCGGTGCTGTTGCTCGGCGTGGCGTTACTGCTGGGGGAAAGTATCAAGGCCGGCGAATGGCTGACCTATATTCCGATCTGGTTGGCGGTGCTGGTGTTGGTGTTTGAAGGGTTCAAGCATTTGATGCGTCATCGACGTCCATAACGCAAAAGATCGCAGCCTTCGGCAGCTCCTACATTAACCGTGCTCGCCGCGATATTTGCGGATGAACACGCACCTGTAGGAGCTGCCGAAGGCTGCGATCTTTTGATCTAAAAAAAAGCCCGGTCAACAACCGGGCTTTTTTCACGCTTGAAACGGGTTAATCAGTGGAGAGCACACCCCGACGAACCTGATCACGTTCGATCGATTCGAACAGCGCCTTGAAGTTGCCTTCGCCGAAACCATCGTCGCCTTTACGCTGGATGAATTCGAAGAACACCGGGCCCATCAGGGTTTCCGAGAAGATCTGCAGCAGCAGACGCTTGTCGCCCGACTCGGACGAACCGTCCAGCAAAATGCCCCGCGCTTGCAATTCGTTGACCGGCTCGCCGTGGTTCGGCAAACGGCCTTCGAGCATTTCGTAGTAGGTGTCTGGCGGCGGCGTCATGAAGCGCATGCCGATGCTTTTCAAGTGATCCCAGGTCTTGATCAGGTCATCGCTGAGGAAGGCCACGTGCTGGATGCCCTCACCGTTGAACTGCATCAGGAACTCTTCGATCTGCCCGGCGCCCTTGGAGGACTCTTCGTTCAGCGGGATACGAATCATGCCGTCTGGCGCGGTCATGGCCTTGGAAGTCAGGCCGGTGTATTCGCCTTTGATGTCGAAGTAACGGATTTCGCGGAAGTTGAACAGCTTCTCGTAGAAGTTGGCCCAGTAGGCCATGCGACCGCGATACACGTTGTGGGTCAGGTGATCAATGATCTTCAGGCCGGCACCGACCGGGTTGCGATCCACGCCTTCGATGAATACGAAGTCGATATCGTAGATCGAACTGCCTTCGCCGAAACGGTCGATCAGGTACAGCGGCGCGCCGCCGATGCCTTTGATCGCTGGCAGATGCAGTTCCATCGGACCGGTTTCGATGTGGATCGGTTGGGCACCGAGTTCCAGGGCACGCTTGTAGGCCTTTTGCGAATCCTTGACGCGGAACGCCATGCCGCATACCGACGGGCCATGCTCGGCCGCGAAGTACGACGCCACGCTGTTCGGTTCATTGTTGAGGATCAGGTTGATCGCGCCCTGGCGATACAGGTGCACGTCTTTGGAACGGTGCGTCGCGACCTTACTGAAGCCTATGATCTCGAAGATCGGCTCCAGGGTGTTAGGGGTCGGCGATGCGAATTCGATGAACTCAAAGCCCATCAGGCCCATTGGGTTTTCGTATAAATCTGCCATTTTGGCGCCTCATCATTTCTTATCAATTAACGGATCGTTAGTTGCTAGCAATGCTGAGACCGGCGGGTGGCGCGCAGGAGATGCCCCGCACGCTGCGGGCGAGGAAGTCACCGTAGATCAATTGAAACCCAAATATCTTCATTGTCGACCCAAGGCTATTACGGGCGAGGCTTCTGCTGCCAGAAGACGATTATTCTTATATGCGTAACCCGATTCTACACAGCGTAAATCAGTTGTCCATCCTTCTTATAAAATCCCCCTTTTCGCAGCCTGTGCAAGCGGTTTGTTGCACAGAAAAATCCCCGCCAGGATCAGCCCGCCGCCCAGGCACATCACCAGGGTCAATTGCTCGCCCAGCAACAACGCGCCAAACAGAACGGCGGTCAGCGGGTTCAAGGCGATGAACACACCCGAACGCGTCGCACCGATTTTGCGGATACCGTCGTAATAACCAATATAGGCCAATGCCGACCCCAGTACGCCCAGGTACATCAGGCTCAACCATTGTTGCGTGCCGAGTTCGACCAGCGCCGCGACACTCAGCTCACCACGCACGGCAGTGGTCACCCAGAGCATCAGCGTGCCCAGCAAAATCGAGTACGTCACCGTCTGCACCGGCCCCAGCGTTTGATTCAGGCCTTTGGAGAACAGCGAATAAATGCCCCAGCCGAGCACGCAGCCGAAGATCAACAGATCGCCGATCCAGGCATCTGTACCACCGGCCAGCAATTGCGGATTGCGACTGACGATCACCAGACTGGCGCCGGCAATGCAGATCGCGATACCGGCCACTTTCGCCCCGCTCAGTCGCTCCTTGAACAACAGCCACGACGCCAGGCCGATCACCGCCGGGTTCAACGCCACGATCAACGACGCCCGTGACGCGTTGATGTAATGCAGCCCATAAAAGAAGCACAGGTTGTAGAAGAAGATCCCGAAAAACCCCAGCAGCGTCAGTTGCAGCCATTGTCTAGGGCTGGGACGCACCAAAGGCACGCGCGCCAGCAACAAAAACAGCAGCAACGCCACGCTCGCCAGCAAGAACCGCAGGCTCGCGGCCAATAACGGACTGAGGCTGTCAGCCAGAAATCGCCCGGCGACGAACGTCCCGCCCCAGATCATGGTGACAGCCGCCAGTTTCAGATAAACCGGTACATCCGAGGAATTCGCCAGGGTCTGTTCACACGTAGTCATAAGTCTCCACCATCAGAAATCAGGCACATGGCGTATCATTCAACTAATCCACGATCATCGTAAAATGAGTAAACACTCATGACCCTGACTCAACTCGAGATTTTCTCGCTGGTGGCCGAACTGCGCGGCTTCACGGCGGCGGCCCATCGTTTGGAGATTTCCCAATCCGCGGTATCCCACGCGCTCAAGTCGCTGGAACAGGAATTGGGCGTCGAACTGCTGCGTCGGCATCAGTCCCAGGTCGAGCTGAGTGACATCGGCCAGCAGCTATTACTGCGCGCGCGGGCGATGCTCGGGCTGGCCAACACGTTGCGCCAGGAGGCGGCCGATGCTCGCGGAATGAAACGCGGAACCTTGCGCATTGGCTCGTTCGGTCCGACTTCATCGATCAAACTGTTGCCGAAGATCCTTCAACATTACCGCGCCGCCCACCCGGGCATCGAGGTTCACATCGACGAAGGGCCGGATCGCCAGGTGATCCAGTGGCTGGAAGAACGGCGTATCGACATCGGCTTCGTGGTGTTGCCCCAGGAACGTTTCGATACTTTTAGGCTGATCGAAGATCAGATGGTCGCGCTGCTACCTGCCGACCATGCGCTGGCCGGTCGCGACAGCTTGAGTTTGAGCGATTTATGCCACGAGCCTTTTGTGCTGACCGAAGCCGGCTCTTCGGAACTGGTGTCGCGCCTATTTAGTGCGGCGCGGTTGACGCCGAACATCCGTTATCGCTGCTCGCAATTGATCAGCACGCTGGACACCGTCGGCCGTGGCGATGCCCTGACCGTTGTCGCCGAAGGCTCTTTGCCTGACGACAACGACAACCGCTACGTGAAAAAACCGCTGTCGCCACCGGTCAGCCGACAGGTCGGGCTGGCGGTGCTCGATCAGCGTCAGTCATCACCTGCGACGCTGGCCTTTATCAAACTGGCCTCAAGTCTGAATGATCGTCAGGCGGCATAAGTGCCGTCGGCCATCTATCATGGCTGAACGCTTTAAGGAGGCGCGTCGCCCTGCCAGCCTTTGAGAGCCCTCTTTTATCGCGATGGATTTGCGAATGCCACTGAACGTCAAAAGCCGCCGTAAACGTGGCACCCGGATCGTTTTCACTGTTTTGAGCGGATTGCTTCCGGTGTTGCTGGGAGTCGCCATTCTCTATCTGCAGGCTGAACGTACCCTCAAGCAAAGTACTGAATTGACTGGCGAAGAAGCCATTCGCCAATTCGAGTTGATGCTCGACAACACCGCCCAAGCGGCGCAAGAGCTATTGCCGCTGGCCGGCCAAAACTGCAATGACGTCAAACTGGCCTTGCGCGAACAGGTCACCCGACGGCCCTTTGTGCGCTCGACCAACCTTGTGTGGAACAACAACCTCTATTGCAGTTCGTTATTCGGTGACTATCAGGAAAAGGTCAATCCCGGCGACTACACACATGGCAAGTTATGGCTTATGAACGGTAATCCTGTCACGCCTGAGACCGCATTACTGGTGTATCGGCTCAGTGAAGGAAGCCAGGGCGCATTGACCACCCTGAACGGTTATCACCTGAGTCACGTGCTACGCCTGATCGGTCGAAAAACACAATTGATGCTGCGAGTCGGCCCTTATTGGTTGTCCGCCGACGGCAAGGTTCACGGCGATGCCCTGCCCATCTTGCCAGTCGCGCAAAATACGCTGACGTCTGCGCGCTATGCCTTTACGGTGACCGCCGGTTTTTCCGAAGGAGAAACCTGGCGTTACATGCGCAATGAGTACCCGCCATTGTTCAGTCTGCTGTTGTTTTTCGGTGTGGTCTCAAGCTCGATCGGCCATGTCCTGCAGAAGCGCTCGACATCGCCCAGCCGTGAAATGCAGCGGGCGCTGGAGGCAGCAGAGTTCATTCCGTATTTTCAGCCCGTGGTGCATGGCGACAATAAGCAGTGGTCCGGCGCCGAAGTATTGATGCGCTGGAAACATCCCAAGGAAGGCTTGGTGCGCCCTGATCTGTTCATCCCGTTTGCCGAACACTCCGGGTTGATCGTGCCGATGACTCGCTCCTTGATGCGACAGACCTCCGCATTGCTGGCACCCTTGTCGGCATCGTTCAACGGGCCATTTCACATTGGCATCAACATCACCGCCAGTCACTGCCGGGATCTTGAGCTGGTTGAGGACTGCCGTGAATTCCTCAGCGCTTTCGCACCGGGCAGCGTCGACCTGGTGCTGGAGTTGACCGAACGCGAACTCATCGAGCCGACACCCATCACCTTGCAATTGTTCGAGCAACTTCACGGGTTGGGCGTGATGATCGCGATCGATGACTTTGGCACCGGTCACTCAAGCCTGGGTTATTTGCGTCAGTTCAATGTGGACTTCCTGAAAATCGACCAGAGTTTCGTCGCAATGATTGGCGTCGACGCCCTCTCCCGACACATTCTGGACAGCATCATCGAACTCTCGGCCAAACTCGATCTGGGTATCGTCGCCGAAGGCGTGGAAACCGTAGAACAAAGTGACTATTTGACGGCCCACGGCGTGAACTACCTGCAGGGTTATCTGTTTGGCCGGCCGATGCCCGGCGCAGATTTCATTAGAGCATTAAGTGATCATTAACTAACCACTTTAAGCACCGAGATCATGATGATACGCACCAAATTGAATCAAAAGACTACTCTTGTTACATGAAGAAAAAGTCAGGATTTACTCTTGGCCAATTAACTACTACAATTTTTCATACCTGTGCAGAACTGGCAGGTGAGCCATTATCACCGAGTCGCTTCAAGGCTCTTGGCTTATAGCTTTGTTTGCGGTTGGTATCAGCCAAACACACTATTGGAGTAAAGATATTGTCCAGACTCGCTGAATTCCGTGCAGCTGAAAAGGCCCTTCAAGAACAGCTCAAGCAGTTGGAATCGCTGAAGAACGATGCCGGGCTCAAGAAAGAAATCGAATTCGAAGAAAAGCTCCAGGGGCTGATGAAAACCTACGGCAAGAGCTTGCGCGACATCATCGCCATCCTCGATCCGAACCCGGCGAAATCCGGCCTGCAGCAGGCAGCAGCACCTAAAACCCGCCGCGCTCGCGTGGTCAAGGTCTATCAGAACCCGCACACCGGTGAACTGATTGAAACCAAGGGCGGCAACCACCGCGGCCTGAAAGCCTGGAAGGAACAATACGGTGCCGCCACCGTTGATTCCTGGCTGCGTGGCTAAGCACTCGCGATCATAAAAAAGCCCTGCCAATGCAGGGCTTTTTCATGGATAGCGTCTAAATGCAACGATAGTCGCCGATCAATTCGTTACATATCGTCCAACTTTATGCTTAATCCCTTTGGCTATCTAAAAAATGCCGAACACGCTGAAATCTACTGATACGCAAACCCTCAAACTAAAGTTTCAAGCTATTTCGAGCAGCTGCTATGTCGTCCTGACTTGCCTTATAAACCTCTGCCTGCCCCGCATAGGAAAGAACATAGGCCTTATCGGCGTCTACCGCAGCAACCAATGTTTGAGACAGCACATGTCGACCATTCTGCGTAATCGTGCAGGTAGTTTCCAGCGCCGATAGCCGGCTCAAGGTAGTCGGGTGAATTTTAGTGCAAACGCTCTGATACCCACTCTGAAAAAAGTCCTTTTGCACCGACTTGCGCATTTCCAGCAGCACGCCTTCCAGGTTCACCTGGTGACCGGTTTCCACTTGCGTCATGGTCAACTCCATCACCATCACCGGCGTACCCTCCTGATCGTTTTTTACCGCGCGTTGCCGGGAAACCTGCGGCTTGGCCTCCTCTTGCGGAACGACCTCGACGGTCCATCCGCTTGGCCAGGTCACGACCGGAGCCTCTGCATAAGCGGGGGTAACACCTGAAAGCAGCCACATCAGGACGAACATCGATTGACAGAATCGGGTCATTGCAATGAACACTCACGAATTGAGCCGTAAAGTCTGAGCCTCACCCGGCTGTCAGGCAAGCCTGCGGTTTGGGTTTGGCGATGCTGGGGCCCTTGCGTATCATTGAAAGTATTCTTAGCCCCGCTTAATTTCCCGGAGGGCCTCATGAGCCTGCACGAACTCAATACATTTCCCGGTGTAACCGCCCAACCCGACATCGCCACCCAGAAATTTGTTTTCAACCACACCATGTTGCGGGTCAAGGACATCACCCAGTCGCTGGATTTCTACACTCGTGTCCTGGGTTTTTCGCTGGTGGAAAAACGCGATTTCCCGGAAGCCGAGTTCAGCCTGTATTTCCTGGCGCTGGTCGATAAAAACCAGATCCCGGCCGATGCCGCGGCTCGCACCGAGTGGATGAAATCGATCCCCGGCATTCTCGAACTGACTCACAACCACGGCACCGAGAACGACGCGGATTTCGCCTATCACAATGGCAACACCGACCCTCGCGGCTTCGGCCATATCTGCATTTCGGTGCCAGATATTCGCGCGGCATGCGAACGCTTCGAAGCGCTGGGCTGCGATTTCCAGAAACGCTTGAACGACGGTCGCATGAAGAGCCTGGCCTTCATCAAGGACCCGGATGGTTACTGGGTCGAGATCATTCAGCCTGCACCGATGTAAGCCCCACCGCAGATCCCCTGTGGGAGCGGGCTTGCTCGCGAAGGCGGACTGTCAGCCAGCATCACCGGTGAATGACACACCGCTTTCGCGAGCAAGCCCGCTCCCACATTGGGAATGTGCAAGACACAAAAAACCCCATGATCGCTCATGGGGTTTTGTGTTTTCAGCGTCGGCGCTTATGCAGGCGCCGATGTGCGGATCAGGTGATCGAATGCGCTCAGGGAAGCCTTGGCGCCCTCGCCTACCGCAATCACAATCTGCTTGTACGGCACTGTGGTCACGTCACCGGCTGCGAACACGCCAGGCATCGACGTTTCACCACGAGCATCGACGATGATCTCGCCGCGCGGCGACAGCTCGATGGTGCCTTTGAGCCAATCGGTGTTAGGCAGCAGACCGATCTGCACGAAGATCCCTTCCAGCTCGACAGTGCGCAACTCGTCCGACTGACGATCCTTGTAGCGCAGGCCGTTGACCTTTTGGTCATCGCCGGTCACTTCAGTGGTTTGCGCACTGGTGATCACGGTGACGTTTGGCAGGCTGTGCAACTTGCGCTGCAACACCGCGTCGGCACGCAGTTGTACGTCGAATTCCAGCAGGGTCACGTGGGACACGATACCGGCCAGGTCGATGGCCGCTTCGACGCCGGAGTTACCGCCGCCGATCACCGCCACACGCTTGCCTTTGAACAGTGGACCGTCACAGTGCGGGCAGTACGCCACGCCCTTGTTGCGGTATTGCTGCTCACCGGGAACGTTCATTTCACGCCACCTTGCACCGGTCGCCAAAATTACGGTCTTGGCTTTCAAAGAGGCGCCGCTGGTGAAATGGATTTCGTGCAGTTCGCCATTTTTTCCCGGCACCAGCTTGTCGGCGCGTTGCAGGTTCATGATGTCCACGTCGTACTGCTTGACGTGTTCTTCCAGTGCCACAGCCAGTTTCGGCCCTTCGGTTTCCTGCACGGAGATGAAGTTCTCGATGGCCATGGTGTCGAGCACCTGACCACCAAAACGTTCAGCCGCCACACCGGTGCGAATGCCTTTACGAGCAGCGTAGATCGCCGCCGAAGCACCGGCCGGGCCACCGCCGACGACCAATACGTCAAAAGCTTCTTTGGCGCTGATTTTCTCGGCCTGACGCTCGATGCCGCTGGTGTCGATCTTGGCGAGAATCTCTTCCAGACCCATGCGGCCCTGGCCGAAGTTGATGCCGTTCAGGTAAATGCTTGGCACGGCCATGATCTGGCGCTCGTCGACTTCAGCCTGAAACAGCGCGCCGTCGATGGCGACGTGGCGGATGTTCGGGTTCAGCACAGCCATCAGGTTCAATGCCTGGACCACGTCCGGGCAGTTCTGGCAGGACAGCGAGAAGTAAGTCTCGAAGCTGAACTCGCCTTTGAGCGAACGAATCTGTTCGATCACTTCAACACTGGCTTTCGAAGGGTGGCCGCCGACTTGCAGCAAGGCCAGCACCAGGGATGTGAATTCGTGGCCCATTGGGATACCGGCGAAACGCAGGCTGATATCGGCCCCTGGGCGGTTGATCGAGAACGATGGTTTACGCGCATCGTTACCGTTGTCGAGCAACGTAATCTGGTTGGAAAGACTGGCAACGTCTTTGAGTAATGCGAGCATTTCCTGGGATTTCGCACCGTCGTCGAGGGAGGCAACGATCTCGATCGGCTGGGTGACCCGTTCCAGGTACGATTTCAACTGGGCTTTAAGATTGGCGTCCAACATACGGGCGATTTCCTTTTTAATCATAAGACATAAAAAAACGCCCGAGCGAATCTCGCCCGGGCGTTTTTGAGGGCGGTGCAGCTTACTTAGGAGGTGCGGAGTGCCGCCCTGATGAAGCGCGTCACAGACTTAGATCTTGCCGACCAGGTCCAGAGACGGAGCGAGAGTGGCCTCGCCTTCTTTCCACTTGGCTGGGCAAACCTGGCCTGGGTGAGCAGCAACGTACTGGGCAGCCTTGATTTTGCGCAGCAGCTCGGAAGCGTCACGACCTACACCGCCGTCGTTGAGTTCAACGATTTTGATCTGGCCTTCAGGGTTGATCACGAAGGTGCCACGGTCAGCCAGACCTGCTTCTTCGATCAGCACGTCGAAGTTGCGGGAGATAGCGTGAGTCGGGTCGCCGATCATGGTGTACTGGATTTTGCCGATCGCTGGCGAAGTGTTGTGCCAGGCAGCGTGGGCAAAGTGGGTATCGGTGGAAACGCTGTAGATTTCGACGCCCAGCTTCTGGAACTCGGCGTAGTTGTCAGCCAGGTCTTCCAGTTCGGTCGGGCAGACGAAGGTGAAGTCAGCTGGGTAGAAGAACACGACAGACCACTTGCCTTTCAGGTCAGCGTCCGACACTTTTACGAAGTCGCCATTTTTAAAGGCGTCAGCTTTGAACGGTTTAACTTGGCTGTTGATGATAGGCATCGATGACTCTCCGTCAGGGGTTAAGAAGTTGATGAGGTGAATCCTACCCAGTCGATCGCCGGTTGGCTCATTGGCAAACCTGATGCTGCTGATTGGTTTTCGCTATTAGCCGACAGTATTAATAGAAGAAAACGTGATCTACGGCGCCAACGGCTTTTCAGCGATACGGGTCATCCCGAGAAACGGGCTGGCTTCAACATAGCGCATGGCCGACTTCATATCCTTCCAGCCCACGTAATTCATCAACGACTTCAAATCCCAACCGCTCTGATGGGCCCAGGTGGCAAAGCCACGACGCAAGGAGTGACTGGTGTAGTGCTCGGCCGCAATGCCGGCGCGCTCCAGGGCTTGGCGCAACAACGGGATCACGCTATTGGCGTGCAAGCCCTCCTCGCTCAAATGGCCCCAGCGGTCGATACCCCGGAACACCGGCCCGCGGACCAACGCTGCTTCAGTGATCCATTCGATGTAGGCCTGCACCGGGCACAGGCGCTGTAAGGCCGGCGTCTGGTAAGTCTGGCCGAGGTTCTCGCGGTCGCTCTTGCTGCGAGGCAGGTAGAGGGTGATGCCTGAGCCGGCGCTGGCCCGCACATGTTCAATCTGCACGCGGCACAACTCATCGCTACGGAAACCGCGCCAAAAGCCCAGCAGGATCAGCGCCGTGTCGCGCCGTGCCCGCAGCAATCCCGGTTGATCACCCTGCGCCTTGGCGGTTTGCGCTTCTTGCTCCAGCCAGGCAACCACTTGTTCCAGATGCTGAAGCTGCAACGGCTCCGCCTGTTTCTCCTGCGCCGGATGCAGCGCGCGAATGCCCTTGAACACTTTGCGTACAACGGGCGCCTTGGTGGGATCGGCGAAACCCTGACTGTTGTGCCATTGCGCCAACGCGGACAAGCGCAACTTCAAGGTATTGATCGACAGCACACCTGCGTGAGCCACGAGATAGCGCGCCACGCTATCGCCGGTCGCCGGCAAGAACCCGCCCCAACTGACTTCGAAATGCTCGATGGCCGCACGATAGCTGCGACGGGTGTTGTCGCGCGTGGCGGCTTGCAGGTAGCGATCCAGATCAGTCATGGGCTCAGCTCTCGAAAACGTACCGCTCTGGCGGGCGAAACCCGGATTACAGCGCATCACACGGGGTAATACCAGTATATCCCGCATGATAAATCACAGAATTTAAACTCTATTCATATCATGGTACATTGCGCATATTAGTGGTACGTACCACAGTATCAAATCGTAGGAGAACACATGGCACGTGGCGGCGTAAACAAGGCACTGGTGCAGGCGGCACGCTCGGCAATCCTCGCCCGGGGCGAACACCCGAGCATTGATGCGGTGCGGATCGAGATGGGCAATACCGGTTCAAAAACCACAATCCATCGCTATATGAAGGAGCTCGATGACGGCGCCGAGCCCGAGCAAGCGCCTTCCGAACCTATCGATGATGAGCTCACAAGTCTGGTGTCGCGCCTGGCGCAACGCCTGAAAGAACAGGCGCAAGAACCCATCGACCAGGCGCGCGCACAGTTCGAGCAACAACGAAAAGAGCTGGAAACCCAGTTGCACGAGGCCCGCGAGGCCAATACCGAATTGCACCAGCAATACGAAATTCAAAGCCTGGCGCTGACTCAGGAATCGGCAGAACTGCAAGACACCCGCTCCATGCTGCAAAGCGAGCAAACCCGCAACGCCGGACTGAATCAGGCGTTGGCAGATTTCGAATTACGTTTGCAGGACAAGGACGAGCAGATCCGCTCACTGGAAGAAAAGCACCTGCATGCCCGCGAGGCACTGGAACACTACCGCAACGCCGTCAAAGACCAGCGCGAGCAGGAACAGCGCCGCCACGAAGGTCAGGTGCAGCAGATTCAGATGGAGTTGCGTCAGGCGCAGCAAAGCGCACTGGTACGCCAGGATGAAATCACCCAATTGCATCGCGACAACGAGCGCTTGTTGACGGAAAACCGCGGAACGCTGCGCGAGTTGAGCCTGTCGCAAGAGCAACTCAAGCACACCAACAGCCGACAGGATCAGCTGCTGGAACAGGTCAACCGTATCGACAGCGAGCGCACCCTCCTCCAGGAACGCTTGCGCATTGCCATGCTGGAAAGCCAGTCACTCAAGCAGAACATCGATGAACAGTCGCACATCAACAAAGCGCTGGAAGTTGAACTGATCAAGTTGCAGGCAAGCCTCGATGAAAGTGCGCGCCTGGCCGCTGCCGTTGCGACAGAGCCAGACGCATCAGCCTCGCATAAGGACGATTAACCCGCGACTGGCGTACGCATAGTGACGAACTCTTCGGCGGCCGTCGGATGCACGCCGATGGTTTCGTCGAAATCACGCTTGGTCGCGCCCGCCTTCAGCGCAATCGCCAATCCTTGCACGATCTCGCCGGCCTCTGGACCGACCATGTGGCAGCCCAAGACTTTGTCAGTCTTGGCGTCCACCACAAGCTTCATCAAGGTGCGTTCCTGGCATTCGGTCAGGGTCAGCTTCATTGGCCGGAAACGGCTTTCGAAGATCACCACATCGTGCCCGGCCTCTCGCGCCTCTTCCTCGGTCAGGCCGACAGTGCCAATGTTCGGCAAGCTGAAGACGGCGGTCGGGATCATCTTGTAATCCACCGGGCGATATTGCTCGGGCTTGAACAAGCGTCGCGCCACGGCCATGCCTTCGGCCAGAGCGACCGGCGTGAGCTGTACTCGCCCGATCACATCGCCTAGGGCCAGGATCGATGGCTCTGCGGTTTGATACTGCTCATCGACTTCGACAAACCCTTTCTTGTCGAGTTTGACGCCGGTGTTTTCCAGCCCCAGGTTGTCGAGCATCGGACGCCGACCGGTGGCGTAGAACACGCAGTCTGCCTCCAGCTTACGACCGTCTTTGAGCGTGGCTGTCAGGCTGCCATCGGCTTGCTTGTCGATGCGCTCGATGTCGGCATTGAATTGCAGGTCCATGCCGCGTTTGGTCAGCTCTTCCTGCAAATGTTTGCGCACCGCGCCATCAAAGCCGCGTAGGAACAGATCACCGCGATACAGCAGCGTGGTCTCGGCACCCAGCCCGTGGAAAATCCCGGCAAACTCCACCGCAATGTAACCACCACCAACCACCAGAACGCGCTTTGGCAGCTCTTTAAGGAAGAACGCCTGGTTGGAACTGATCGCGTGCTCGTGCCCCGGAATCTCCGGGATCTGCGGCCAGCCACCGGTAGCAATCAGGATATTTTTGGCGGTGTAGCGTTTGCCATCGAACTCGATGGTATGCGGATCGACGATTTTCGCGTGCCCCTCATGCAAGGTCACGCCGCTGTTGACCAGCAGATTGCGATAGATGCCGTTCAGGCGATTGATCTCGCGATCCTTGTTGGCGATCAGCGTCGCCCAGTCGAACTTCGCCTCACCCGGGGTCCAGCCAAAACCTTGCGACTGCTCGAAGTCTTCGGCGAAGTGCGCGCCGTAGACCAGCAATTTTTTCGGCACGCAGCCGACGTTCACGCACGTACCGCCCAGATAGCGGCTCTCGGCCACGGCGACTTTCGCGCCAAAACCGGCCGCAAACCGCGCAGCCCGCACACCACCGGAACCGGCACCAATCACATAAAGGTCAAAATCGTAGGCCATTTCTATCTCCTTGGCAGGTCACCAGCATACCTGCGGGCGGCCGTGGATCAAGCTTTGCGCTGAAATGCTCGGGCCGTGCGATGCGCGGCCCAACCTCCGCTTTCGATCAATGGCCCTTTGCAGATTGCGTTTTTGGTGTCCGCAGAGTGCGCCAAGCAATCAAAATCGCCATGAGTGCCAAGCCGAACGTCACCCACGAAACCAAACTAATCCCACCTTCGAATGCCCTTCCCGCCTGCGTCATCAATTCTCTTGCTTGATCACCCGACAAGTCTGCCGCCACATGATGGGCGCCAGATAGCGTTTCACTCGCCAGAATCATCTGCACTTCGGTCAGAAACCCCGGAAGCTGCAATGCACCGCGATAGTGGGCAGTGACGAGACCGCCGAGCACTGTCGTCCCCAAAACTACGCCCACTTCATAGGCCGTTTCGCTAATGGCCGACGCGGCGCCAGCCTTTGCTGGTGGTGCGGCTGACAAAATCACATCATTGGACACCGTCGCGATCGCGCCCACGCCAATGTTCAGCAAGGCAAAAGACACCACTAGAACGGTCAGGCTACTTCCCATGCTGGCGACCAGCAAAAACGCCGTTCCAGCAAACGCCATCAAAATCGGTATCAGCACATGCACCTGTAATCGCTGTGCAACAGGCACGACCGCCATTCCCACTACAATCGCCATGATCTGACCTGGGACCAACGCGAGGCTAGCACTCAAGGGCGACATCTGAAGAACGATCTGCAGGAACTGAGTGGTAAAGAATACGAAACCGACGAGAAACGCGAGACTCATCAAATTAATCGCGACAGAGCCGCTAAAGGTGCCACTGCGGAACAAACTCAGGTCCATCAACGGCACTGGCAGACGTAACTGTCGACGCACAAACATCCTGCCTGCAACTGCGCCTACTGCAAATGTTGTCAGCGCCATCCAGTCGATACCATTACTGGCGCTGTGTTTAATGCCATAAACAATGGCACCAAGGGCTACCATCGATTGCAGGATGCTTATCGGATCCAACGGTCCTGAAGCATCTCGCTCGGATTCGGGCAACAACAATGGCCCCAATACCAGCAGTGGCACCAACACGGGCACCGCCAACAGGAAAATCGACCCCCAACTGAAAAACTCCAGCAATACCCCGCCCACCAAAGGACCGAGTGCCGAGCCGACCGTCAACGTCGTTGCCCAGATCGCGACTGCTAGCCTGCGTTCTTCTCGATCCTCGAACACCGAACGTATCAACGCCAACGTTGAGGGCATCAGCATTGCACCGAAAACGCCCATACAAGCTCGCCCGGCAATCAGTTGCGTGGCGGTATCGGAATACGCGGTTAGCACCGACACAATGGCAAAACCCAAAGACCCGGCCAGCAACAACTTACGATGACCGATTCGATCTCCCAGACTGCCCATCGACACCAGCAATCCCGCCAAGACCAGCGAATAAGCATCGATCATCCACAACTGCTGGCTAGCGCTTGGACGCAGGGCCTCGGCAATTTTTGGTAGCGCGAATCCAAGCACCGTATTATCAACTGTCACCAGCAACACAGGCAGCATCAGCACGCTTAGGCCTAACCAACGTTTTGATCTCGCTCCGCGGTGTGTCGCCTCACTTATTAATGCCATGGGTAAAACTCCTTACTGCACACAAAAAAATTCACGGGACATTTTTCAATGCGCCCGTGAAACGTTTCCTACGCGCTTCCTTGGCGAGGATTTAATCAGTTCAGCAATGAAAAAACGTGCTCAAACGACTGCCCAATATATTTGAAACTCTCCGTAGGCTGCTTCTGAATTCGCCGTAATCCTGATCTGTACGATCAGCCTCACCGACTCGACAGACATTTAAGTGTTGATCGGCGTAGAGCCTTTTTTCCTGTCACCCACACAAAAGCAAACGCCCCGAACAAGTCGGGGCGTTTGCTTGGGCCTTCACCCGTGTGTTTTCACACAGTCTGAAGGTGGCTTTTCAATACAAGCAGCTCAGGCGCTATCAGTAAGCCTTGCCAGTCTTGTAGAAGTTCTCGAAGCAGAAGTTGGTCGCGTCGATGTAGCCTTCGGCGCCACCGCAGTCGAAACGCTTGCCTTTGAACTTGTAGGCCATGACGCAGCCGTTTTGTGCCTGCTTCATCAGGGCGTCGGTGATCTGGATTTCGCCGCCCTTGCCTGGCTCGGTTTGTTCGATCAGGTCGAAGATGTCCGGGGTCAGGATGTAACGGCCGATGATCGCCAGGTTCGACGGCGCATCTTCAGGCTTTGGTTTTTCAACCATGCTGTGAACGCGGTAGATGTCGTCGCGGATCATCTCACCGGCAATCACGCCGTACTTGTGAGTTTCTTGCGGATCGACTTCCTGAATGGCAACGATCGAGCAGCGGAACTGCTTGTACAGCTTGACCATCTGGGTCAGTACGCCGTCGCCTTCCAGGTTTACGCACAAGTCATCCGCCAGTACCACGGCGAACGGTTCGTCGCCGATCAGCGGACGGCCAGTCAGAATCGCGTGGCCCAGGCCTTTCATTTCGGTCTGGCGAGTGTAGGAGAAGGAGCAGTTGTCGAGCAGCTTGCGGATACCGACCAGGTATTTCTCTTTGTCGGTGCCCTTGATCTGGTTTTCCAGCTCGTAGCTGATGTCGAAGTGGTCTTCCAGGGCGCGCTTACCGCGACCGGTGACGATGGAGATTTCGGTCAACCCGGCGTCCAGTGCTTCTTCGACGCCGTACTGGATCAGTGGCTTGTTTACCACCGGCAGCATTTCTTTGGGCATGGCTTTAGTCGCTGGCAGGAAGCGAGTACCGTAACCGGCTGCTGGGAACAAGCATTTCTTGATCATATAAGTCCTTGAAAGGGCTGTGTGTTCGAGTTTCGGCGCAGTCTAATCAGGCGGCGGGCACCTTACAATGCCCCGCGCTGGCTAACCGATGCCATCATAGAGAAATAAACCGGCGAATAGTTCAATCGCCTTCCGGTTCGACGGTTCGAGCGGTCCCACTCTACGCCCATGAGCGCCGTTTGCGTGCATTTGACGTATCATGGCCGCCTTGATCCCGCCAACGAGGCAGTTATATGTCGGCAGCACAAAACGCAAACGGTTATTCGGTCAGCCAGGACGAGGACGGTCAGTGGTGGATAGTCAATTACCACGGCGAACAGGTCGCCGGCCCATTGCCCAGCAAGGCGATGGCGGTGGAAGTGGCTGCGGTGTTCCAGGACGACCGCTCTGCCCCGGCCGCGCCCCGTGAAGCAGCGCCAGTCCGGAGCCCCCGCCGCAAGAAATGACCAGGACCGGCCCCGGCAAATGCCGTTCGAGCATTGAACGGGGACTCGGTGATGGGTTTATCTGTACCGAAATGGCCATTCGCTATACCCTCGCGCCAGCCCTTCCCTTCCCGATGACTGATTTCATGAAAACGATACTGGCGCTGTTTGCAGTTCTGGCCTTGGCGGGCTGTGCCTCGGCTGAAAAAACCTACCTGGACAATGGTGAACAGGGGCTGACCATCGATTGCTCCGGCGAGGCCAATTCCTGGGCCACCTGCTACGAAAAAGCCGATGCCTCTTGCGCCGGCACCGGCTATCGGATTGTCGGTACCGATGGCACACCTTCGCCTGAGGAAAGCGACAAGACCTTGGGCGTCGACGTCGGCAACTACAAAAATCGCAGCGTGGTGGTGGTCTGCAAGTAGGGCTCCCAATGCCGGTAAGTTAAGACACTTGAGCTACGCAAATCCTGTGGGAGCGAGGCTTGCCCGCGAAGAACGATGACGCGTAATACCTGAAAAACCGCGGTGCATTCTTCGCGGGCAAGCCTCGCTCCCACAGATTCTGTGTCTTAACTTACCGGCATTAGAGCTCCCCCTGCCCTACATATGGATTTCGGCGAATTTGATCCCGAGCCCGCGCACGGTCTCGATCAAATCGTCGAGGCGGCTGAAGGACTCGACTTCATCGTTGTCATCCACCAGGAAAAAACTGCGCCCGGCGCTTTTCTTGAAAAACACGATCCACTCCCCCGGATTTGCCGGGTTCTGAATCACGTGGGTGGCAGAGATATGACCCTCTGCATGGCGCTCCCGCACCTGCTCTCGCTTCATGCTTGACTCCAGAAATGACAATGCCGTCAAAGCGCGACTTTGACGGCATCGATGCTGACCGGGGGTAGTTTATCAGCCGGATATGCACGCGGTGGCGGCATTGCGCACATCCCATGGGCGCAAAGGCACATTGGAGATGCGTTCATGCAGCTTGATGCTGCTGCCGCCGGAGCGGTCTTCAATTTCAAATACCGCTGCCGGCCCCGAGGAGAACTTCTGCGGCACGATAACCCGCACGCCTTCCTTGTGCGGCTCGACTTGCAGCGCTCCACGGCTTTCGGCCAGTTTCTGGACCAGGCACTGCGCGTACTCATGGGGTTTCTTGCCTGAAATCACGCTCATAGTGGGCAGCGACTCATTGATGTCCGAGACACTCGCACATCCACCCACTGCCAATGCCAACGGCACGACCAGAACACCCCACTTCATACAAAACCTCCGATAAAGACCCTCCGACAGCACAAATACTGTTTTTCTCCGAGGCTCATTGCTTTTATCGCTCATAGAATTCCGAATAACTGTTTTTAATTGTCAAAGCGCACCCCGACAGCCGGATAATAACCTGTTCGGGCTGATAAACTGCGCTAATCGCCCATGCTATCGTTTTGATTTTGTAGAAAAAGCCCTTCTGGAGGCGCCTCATGAAATTTATCCACCAGCGCGAGCACCTCAACGAAGACGACATCGTCGTCATTCAGTGCTCCCAAATGTGCAACATCCGCTTGATGAACGACGCCAACTTCCGCAGCTTCAAGAATGGCGGCCGTCACACTTACCACGGTGGCGCATTCGACACCTTCCCGGCCCGCATCACTGCGCCGAGCACTGGTTTCTGGAACATCACCATCGACATGGTCACCCGTCGGCCGATCAGCGTGACCCGCAAGCCGAGCCTGACGCACTCGATCAAGATCATCCGCCGCTCCAGCTCGAAACTGAGCTGAGCCCACACGAAAACAGGCAGGTATGACCGTGGCCCAGACGACCAAATACGTCATCAAATACAAACTCAACGGCGAGCGCCGCTTTGAATTCGCCCAGCTGGAGAACGGCACGGAAGAAGAAGCCAAGGCTGCACTCGACGTCATTCATGGCCAGACTGAAGATGTCATCAGCGAGATCAGCGTGAGCAAAGCGTTGTAAAGCGATCTGGAGCGACAACATGGACGTCTGCTCCCCTTTCGAATTCGACCGCAAGCGCCGGAGTGTCCACTCCCGCAACGCTCACTAAACTGGCCGCCTCGACCTTTTGGTCAAGGAGTCAGACCCCTTGTTTACCGACCCGATTCACAATGATGCCCTCGACTGGAACGCGCTGCAGCAGCAACTCGACCAGGATGGCTACGCCGTTATCAGGTCGTTTTTAAGCCCTGAGACCTGCGATGAAATAAGCGCCCTGTACGACCGGCCCGAACCCTTTCGCTCGAAAGTGGTGATGGCTCGCCACGGTTTTGGCCGTGGTGAATACAAGTACTTCAAGTACCCGCTGCCAGATCCGGTGGCCCGGTTGCGTAGCGCGCTCTACCCTCGACTGGTTCCAATCGCCAATCGCTGGCACGAATGCATGGACCTGCCGACCCGCTTCCCCGAATCGCACGAAGCATTTTTGCAACGCTGCCATGCCGCCGGTCAGGAACGTCCAACACCTTTGTTGCTGCAATACGGCCCGCAGGACTACAACTGTTTGCATCAGGATCTGTACGGCGAACACGTCTTCCCGCTGCAAGTGGCGATTCTTCTGTCAGAACCGGGAGAAGACTTCACCGGCGGTGAATTTGTGCTGACCGAACAACGCCCACGGATGCAGTCACGCCCGCAAGTCATCGGCCTGAAGAAAGGCGACGCGTTGATTTTTGCCGTGAATCAGCGCCCGGTAAAAGGCGTTCGCGGCTATTACCGGGTGACCATGCGTCACGGGGTGAGTCGCCTGCACAGTGGAAAACGGCATACCCTTGGAATCATCTTTCACGATGCGTTATGACCCCATGAGCCCGATCACCCTCGATTTGTTTGCCGATGCCGAACCCGAGCAACAACCCAGGCGCGAGCAAATCGGCGAACAATCCTACGTGCTTAGAGGCTTCGCCCTGCCGTGGTTCGACCGGTTGCTGCCGGCGCTGGAGGCGGTTCTGGCAGCCGCGCCCTTTCGGCAGATGGTCACACCCGGGGGGTTTACCATGTCGGTGGCACTGAGCAGTTGCGGCACCTGGGGCTGGACCACCGATCGCAGCGGTTACAAGTACACCCGCAACGATCCGCAAACCGGCCTGCCCTGGCCTGAAATGCCCGAGGTGTTTTTCGAGTTGGCGCAAGCGGCGGCGCGAGAGGCAGGGTTTATGGATTTCGTACCGGATTCCTGCTTGATTAACCGCTATGTCCCTGGTGCCAGGATGTCGTTGCATCAGGACAAAGACGAAGGTTCCTACGCGGCACCCATTGTGTCGGTGTCCTTGGGGTTGCCGGCCACATTCCTGTTCGGCGGCTTCGAACGCAGCGCCAAAAGCCAACGTGTGCCGCTGATGCACGGCGATATTGTGGTCTGGGGCGGCGTGGACCGTTTGCGTTATCACGGCGTATTGCCGATCAAGGAGGGTTATCACCCTCAGCTGGGCGAACAACGGATCAACTTCACCTTTCGTACCGCTGGATGAAACCGTTGAATTCGACCGCAAGACCCGGAGTGTGGCGTCTCTGTCGGCTGGTTAATCTGCATGAAACGGGTCAACGGACATGAAGCCATGACAACTCATTCGAAAAATATCGCCACCGAAAACGATCCTCGCTGGGCCGCCGTGGTCGCGCGTGATCCCCGCGCCGACGGGCAGTTTGTGTATGCGGTGAAAACCACCGGCATCTACTGCCGCCCCAGCAGCCTGGCACGCTTGCCGAAACCGCAGAATGTAGAATTCTTCGACACCGCCGAGCAAGCTCAGGCGGCAGGTTATCGTCCCAGCAAACGGGCCGCGAAGGATCAAAGCGACGTCGCCGCACAGCACGCCACGACCGTGGCCGCCGCTTGCCGTCACATCGAGTCCGCCGAGACGTTGCCGGCATTGAATGAACTGGCGGACGCGGCCGGCCTGAGCAGTTTCCACTTCCATCGTGTGTTCAAGTCCATCACCGGCCTGACGCCAAAGGGTTACGCCACGGCCCATCGCTCACGCAAGGTGCGCGAACGCCTGGCGGACGGCGGCACGGTCACCGACGCGCTGTATGACGCCGGATTCAACTCCAACAGCCGTTTCTATGAGGCGGCGGATCAAGTGCTGGGCATGAAGCCCGGCGATTACCGTGCGGCCGGGCAGAACAACGACATTCGTTTTGCCGTTGGCCAATGTTCCCTCGGGGCGATTCTGGTGGCGCAAAGTGAGCGCGGCGTCTGCGCGATTCTGTTGGGGGACGACCCGCATCAATTGGTCTGTGATCTGCAGGACAAGTTTCGCCGCGCCAACCTGATTGGCGCCGATCATGAGTTCGAGCAGTTGATCGCTAAAGTGGTGGGTTTTATCGAAGCCCCGGCGCTCGGCCTGGACTTGCCGCTGGACGTACGCGGCACGGCGTTTCAGGAACGGGTGTGGCAAGCGCTGCGGGAGATTCCCGCCGGCAGCACCGCCAGTTATGCCGATATCGCTCAGCGCATCGGCGCACCGAAAGCCGTGCGCGCCGTGGCCCAGGCCTGTGGCGCGAACAGCCTGGCAGTAGCGATCCCTTGCCATCGCGTGGTGCGCAGCGACGGCAACCTGTCGGGCTATCGCTGGGGCGTGGAGCGCAAGCGTCAGTTGCTGGAACGCGAAAACGCGGCTGAGTCCTGAATGCCGATATAGACCGCCACGGTCTCCGGGCCGGTGTAGACCTCGAAGTCCGTGGCGAACTTGCGGCGAACCTGCGGGTTATCCTCGAAGTAAGCCCAGATCAGGCCCCACGTCTGAATGACGCTGTCGGGCATCGGCCCTTTGGCGCTGAACACCAGGTAATCGCCACCCTCAATTTGAATCTGCGCAAAGTCCTCGGAGGGCGCGGTAACCGCCGCACCCGCGGTCACATCGAAGTGGCCCGAAGCGTCGGACTCGTAGCTGGAATAGACGCCGTACATAAACGAATCCGGCTGTTTGTGGGCGATCTTGTCGAAAACGTCCTCAACGAAAAATCGTTCCCACATAGGGCCGATACGCGCGGTATCTGGCTGCTGTTCTGCGACATTGAGGGTTCGCACCTGCAAACCCGAGACGCTAAAGGGCAGCACTTCACGTAGCTTTACATCCATTGTCGCTATTTCCTTGTTTCTACAGTGTGTCTGTTTGATTGGCGCCAAGACGATCAACGATTGACGTCGACCACCACCCGGCCGCGCAACTGGCCGGCTAGCAGGCGCTGCGCTGCGTCGATGGCTTCGCTCAAGCCGATTTCGTGACTGATCAGTGGCAGCAAGGCGAAGTCCAGATCCTTGGTCAGGCGATTCCAGGCCAGTATCCGCTTGGCTTTGGGCTGGGTCACGCTGTTGATGCCGGCCAGGGTCACACCGCGCAAAATGAACGGCGCGACGGAGGCAGGGAAGTCCATGCCTTGTGCCAGACCGCAGGCGGCGACGGTGCCGTTGGCCCGAGTGCTTGCGCAAGCGTTGGCCAGCGTGTGGCTGCCGACCGAGTCGATCACCGCCGCCCAACGCTCCTTGGCCAACGGTTTGCCCGGCTCCGACAACGTGGCGCGATCGATGATTTCGCTGGCGCCCAATTGCTTGAGATATTCGTGCTCAGAGGTGCGGCCAGTTGACGCCACCACGCTATAGCCGAGTTTGCTCAGCAGCGCGATGGCGAAACTGCCGACGCCACCGTTGGCGCCCGTCACCAGCACTTCGCCTTGACCGGGATTCACGCCGTTGTGCTCCAGCGCCAGGATGCTCAGCATCGCCGTGTAACCGGCCGTGCCGATGGCCATTGCTTGCGCTGCGGTGAACGCTTTGGGCAGCGGGATCAGCCAGTCGCCATTCAGGCGAGCTTTCTGCGCCAATCCGCCCCAATGTCCTTCACCCACACCCCAGCCATTGAGCAGGACTTGATCACCGACCTTGTAGTCCGGATGACCGCTGACTTCGACAGTGCCTGCCAGATCGATCCCCGGCACCATCGGGAATTTGCGCACCACCGGGCTGCTGCCGGTGATCGCCAGGCCATCCTTGAAGTTCAACGTGCTGTACGCCACGCGCACGGTCACATCGCCTTCAGGCAATTGATCGTCGTTGATCTCTTGCAAGGTGGCCCGGTAACCGCTGTCGTCCTTGTCGATCAAAATGCCTTTGAACATCACTGCCTCCCGATGGAATCACTCAGTTGTCGTGCTGTTGAAATAGCACATGAAAACACATCGCCGTAGCCGACTTTAAGCCAATCCTCAAACTCGACTGGCCTTGTGTCAGTCATTACTGATACAAATTCGCTTCTACCGACGTCGGAGAACACTGCACATGAGTCAATGGCCAGACACCCGCATTCTTGACCTGCTCGGGATCGAACAGCCGATTATCCAGGGCCCCTTGGCCGGCGCGACGACGTCGGCCATGGTGATTGCGGTGAGCAACGCTGGCGGCCTGGGCTCGATGCCCGCCGCGATGCTGAGCATCGAGCAGTTGCGTGAGGAGCTGAAAACGATTCGCCAACACACCCAGCGCCCGTTCAACGTCAACTTCTTCTGCCATCAACCTCCGCCGCCCGATGAGCAGCGCGCCCAGGACTGGAAGAACCTGCTGGAACCGTACTATCGGGAATTGGGGGTCGATTTCGACGCGCCGACGCCGGTGTCCAATCGCGCACCGTTCGATAATGCGGCCTGCGAAGTGCTCGAAGAGTTTCGTCCTGAAGTGGTGAGTTTTCACTTCGGCCTGCCGGAAAAGTCGCTGCTGGATCGGGTAAAAGCCACCGGGGCGAAAGTTCTTTCCTCGGCGACTACCGTCGAAGAAGCCATCTGGCTGGAGCAGCACGGTTGCGACGCGATCATCGCCATGGGTTACGAGGCCGGCGGCCACCGGGGGATGTTCCTCAGTGATGACCTGAGTAGCCAAGTGGGGACCTTTGCCCTGGTGCCACAGATCGTCGATGCGGTGAAAGTGCCGGTCATTGCGGCGGGCGGGATTGGAGATGCACGGGGCGTCGCGGCGGCTTTTGTGCTGGGCGCTTCGGCGGTCCAGGTGGGCACGGCTTATCTGTTCACGCCGGAGGCCAAGGTCAGCGCGTCTCACCAAAAGGCGTTGCGCACGGCCAAGGAAAGCGAGACGGCGGTTACCAACATTTTCACCGGACGCCCGGCGCGGGGGATTCTTAATCGGGTGATGCGTGAGCTGGGGCCGATGAGCGCCAAAGCGCCGGTGTTCCCCCTGGCGGGCGGTGCGTTGATGCCATTGCGAGCGAAAGCAGAGGCGGATTTCAGCAGCCTTTGGGCCGGTCAGGCGTTCACGCTGGGCGTTGAAATGACCTCGGCAGCGCTGACTCGGCGTTTGGCGGATGAAGCGTTGGCCAAATTGACTCACTAGACACAAAACCTGTGGGAGCGGGCTTGCTCGCGAAGACGACGGCACAGTCAACATTGATGTCGCCTGACACACCGCCTTCGCGAGCAAGCCCGCTCCCACAGGTTCCGCACTTAGCAGCACTCAATGCCAACCCGCTCTCTGCACCCGACAAGTTCCGTTTACAGGCGATTCGCTATATATTCCGCTATATAGCGTTTCATCTCGCCTACCACGGAGCCGTTTCATGATCATTCGTGCCTCACGTATTGCCCCCGCGTGCCTGTTCACCGTGTTCGTTTTCGGCTCCGCCCAGGCGGATGAAGTCCAGGTCGCCGTTGCTGCCAACTTCACTGCGCCGATCCAGGCCATCGCGGCCGATTTCGAGAAAGACACCGGGCACAAACTGGTCACCTCCTTTGGCGCAACCGGCCAGTTCTATACCCAGATCAAGAACGGCGCGCCGTTCGAAGTGTTCCTCTCGGCAGACGACACCACTCCGCAAAAACTCGAGGCCGACGGCGACACGGTCAAAGGCTCGCGCTTCACTTACGCAATCGGCACCCTGGCGCTGTGGTCGGCCAAGGACGGTTACGTCGACGCCAAGGGCAAGGTGCTGAGCGACAATCAGTATCAGCATTTGTCCATCGCCAACCCGAAAGCCGCCCCATATGGCCTGGCCGCCACTCAGGCACTGGCCAAGCAGGGCCTGACCGACAAGGTTAAAGACAAACTCGTCGAAGGCCAGAACATCACCCAGGCCTACCAATTCGTCTCCACTGGCAACGCCGAACTCGGTTTTGTGGCCTTGTCGCAGATCTACAAAGACGGCAAAGTCACCAGCGGTTCAGCCTGGATCGTCCCGGCCGATCTGCATGACCCGATCAAACAAGACGCGGTGATCCTCAATAAGGGCAAGGACAACCCGGCCGCCAAGGCACTGGTTGACTACCTCAAAGGTCCGAAAGCCGCCGCTGTTATCAAATCCTACGGTTACCAACTCTAAATGACGCTATCGAGTGCCGATTATTCCGCCATCTGGCTGACTCTCAAACTGGCGTCCCTGACGACCGTGATCCTGTTGATCATCGGCACTCCGATTGCGTTATGGCTGTCGCGCACCCGGTCCTGGCTGCGCGGCCCGATCGGGGCGATCGTCGCCCTGCCCCTGGTGCTGCCGCCCACGGTGATCGGCTTTTACTTGTTGCTGGCGCTCGGCCCGAACGGCTGGATCGGTCAGTTCACCCAATCGCTGGGCCTTGGCACCCTGACCTTCAGTTTTGCGGGGCTGGTGATCGGCTCGGTGCTGTACTCGATGCCGTTCGTGGTCCAGCCGCTGCAGAATGCTTTTTCCGCCATCGGCACTCGACCATTGGAAGTGGCTGCCACCTTGCGCGCCAATCCCTGGGACACGTTCTTCAGTGTAATTCTGCCGCTGGCTCGCCCCGGTTTCATCACCGCGGCCATTCTCGGTTTCGCCCACACCGTCGGCGAGTTCGGCGTGGTGCTGATGATCGGCGGCAACATTCCCGACAAGACCCGCGTGGTCTCGGTGCAGATCTACGATCACGTCGAAGCCATGGAATACGCCCAGGCCCATTGGCTGGCCGGGGCGATGCTGGTGTTCTCGTTTGTGGTATTGCTGGCGCTCTACTCCAGCCGTAAAACCAAAGCGGTCTGGAGCTGATCGATGATTCATACGCGCTTGAAACTGAATTATTCGGGATTCGCCCTGGATGTGGACCTACAACTGCCCGGCCGCGGAGTGACGGCGCTTTACGGCCATTCGGGTTCGGGCAAAACCACCTGCCTGCGCTGCATCGCCGGCCTGGAGCGGGCCGAACAGAGTTTTATTCAGGTGAATGATGAAGTCTGGCAGGACAGCGACAAGGGGATTTTCGTCCCGCCGCATAAGCGCGCCTTGGGTTATGTCTTCCAGGAAGCCAGCCTGTTCCCGCATTTATCGGTGCGGGCCAATCTGGAGTTCGGCCTCAGGCGCATCCCTCGCCAACAGCGCCGGGTCGACATGGCGCATGCCACTGAGTTGCTGGGGATCGGCCATTTGCTGGACCGCGATCCGCAGAACCTTTCTGGCGGCGAGCGCCAGCGGATCGGCATCGCTCGCGCCCTGCTCACCAGCCCGAAATTATTGCTGATGGATGAGCCGCTGGCGGCGCTCGATACCCAGCGGAAAAACGAAATCCTGCCGTACCTGCAACGGCTGCACGATGAGCTGGACATCCCCGTGCTGTACGTCAGCCATTCTCAGGATGAAGTCGCGCGGCTCGCCGACCACCTCGTCCTGCTCAGCGACGGCAAGGCTTTGGCCAGCGGCGCCATCGGCGAAACCCTGGCCCGGCTCGATTTGCCACTGGCGCTGGGCGACGACGCCGGCGTGGTGATCGAAGGACACGTCAGCGCCTATGACGCCGATTATCAGTTGTTGACCTTGCAGCTGCCCGACACGGACTTGAGCATTCGGGTCGCCCATTCGCCGATGGCTGAAGGCCAGGCACTGCGCTGCAAGGTCCAGGCGCGGGATGTCAGCCTGAGCCTGCAAGGCGTCGAGCAAAGCAGCATTCTCAATCGCCTGCCGGTCACGGTGATCAGTGAAATCGGCGCCGATAACGCCGCTCACGTACTGATCCGCCTGAACGCGGCCGGTACACCGCTGTTGGCGCGGATCACCCGCTATTCCCGGGATCAGTTAGGCGTGCACCCCGGACAGCAACTCTGGGCGCAAATCAAAGCGGTGGCGGTGCTGGCATAAAATCTGTCGGCACCCCGGCAACGGTACGCGGTCAATGGCTTAACGACCCATGATTCGTCGCCCAGGATTGCCCATCATGCCAGATACCGCGTTGCCCGATGTTCTGCCGCCCGACCTGCATTACGTCGATGACAGCCAGCCCGGCATCACCCGCAAGCTCCTGCGCGGCAAGTTTTGCTACTTCGACCCGGCGGGTCAGCGCATTACCGATCCGGATGAAATCAAACGCCTCAATACACTCGCGGTGCCGCCCGCCTACACCGATGTATGGATTTGCCCCGACCCGCGCGGCCATCTGCAAGCCACCGGCCGCGACGCTCGCGGCCGCAAGCAATACCGTTATCACCCGCGCTGGCGGGAAGTGCGCGATGCCGACAAATACTCGCGCTTGCGGGACTTCGGCCAGGCCCTGCCGAAACTGCGTAAACAGCTTGAAACTCTGTTGGCCGCGCCCGGCTTCAGCCGCGACAAGGTCATGGCCACGGTGATTACCTTGCTCGATGCGACGCTGATCCGGGTCGGCAACACGCAATACGCCCGGGACAATCGCTCCTATGGCCTGACGACCTTGCGCAGCCGTCATGTCGAGGTCAACGGCAGCGCGATTCTGTTCCAGTTTCGTGGCAAGAGCGGCATCGAGCACCAGATCACCGTCAAAGACCGGCGCCTGGCGCGAATTATCAAACGTTGCCTGGAGATTCCTGGGCAAAACCTCTTTCAGTATCTGGACGAAAACGGCGAACGGCATACCATCAGCTCCTCCGACGTCAACGCCTACTTGCAGACGCTGACCGGCGCCGATTTCACCGCCAAGGACTACCGCACCTGGGCCGGCAGTGCACTGGCGTTGGCGGTGCTGCGCGAGTTGCAGTGGGAATCGGAAGCCGACGCGAAGCGGCATGTGGTGGAAATGGTCAAGAACGTCGCCCGGCAGTTGGGCAATACCCCGGCGGTTTGCCGCAAGTGCTACATCCATCCGGCGGTCGTCGATGGTTTCATGCGGGGCGCATTATCTGAACTACCGCGATCGAGGGGACGTAAAAGACTCAGGGCCGAAGAAGTCGCGCTGGCTGTGCTTCTGGATAAACTTATCGAGACGGCCGAAACACCGTAAGACCTCTTCCATGCGAACTAAACCGACGAACTGACCTGCCCTTTTTTTGCGTGATTGCAAAGGGCTTCTATGCTTGATCTGAATACGAATAGCTTCGGTGACGCCATGGAAGACATTTTCGTTGTGAAACGCTGCAACAAGATCATTATTCATGGTCGCCGGGCTGGAGAACCCGATCACCCACCCCCCGACGCTGCCGTCTGGTATCGCATCGCCGATACCCGCACTCGCGGCTTCATCGGTGACGGCTTCGATCTTGAAGAGGACGCCGCGCGCGAATGTCGGCGGCTTAACGCGGTCAGCTCGCCGAAGTCCCGGCAGGCCTGAAGCCGGTTCGTTTCATTTTCGGCGCCCGCATAATTCGAAATGACTGCCCCAATCCTGGCGCTTCTAACTATTGGACGAGTTCATCCCTGCCAGTCGCCCGAGTAGTGCTGATGCCGCCTCGATCTGTTCTGATGCAACCCATTCGGTTGCATCTTGTGCAACAGTGCGGACCGACGTAACTGCATGGCCCAAGAGCTGGCGCCCCGAATCTGTGAGTGTTGCGTAGCCCACTCGTGCATCCCTCGGGTCAGGCTGTCGTGATACCAGGCCCAATTTTTCCAGGGGAAGCAAGCTGCGAGTGACACCGGAGGCGGTCAAGCCCAGGCGCTCAGCCAAGTCCACTCGACGCAGCCTGCCACCCGGCGCGCGTTCAAGGTAATAAAGGGTCATGAAATCGGCAAAACTGAGCCCGTGCAAGCCGGACAACACGTTATCAAGGCGCCGCGTCAAATTGGCATAGGCGCGCGACAATCTGATGCAAAACTCAAGTCCTGCGTCCGCACTGCCATTGTCATCTGTATTCACGACTCTGCTCATTCTTGCGGTGCTCGCACAAGGTGCGAGTCCGACAGTTCACTGTCGGTCGGATACTCAAAGCAGGACTCCATAGCCCCAAACATCCCCGGTGTCACATCGAACGAATAAGTTTCCCCCTTCTCCGCGTTCCTGCGAAGCACACGTTGTCTGCGAATTGGCAGTGGGGCGTCGACAAAGTGGAAAAGCACCACATGCCCCGCTTGTTCAACCTTCGACTTGATCGAATCCCGATCCGTTTTTTGAAGCAAGCCAAGCTCCAGAATGACATCTGTTCCGGTGCCAAGTATTTGTTGTGCGACTGACCAGACCTGGACCTGGCATCTGGCCACGCGAGGCATGACCCACGACATGTCCATTCGTTCAGGCACGTCAGCCCCGAACATCGCCTGCATCCACTCGTCAATGGCGAAGCGAACACCGTTGACCTCTGTGGCAAGTGTGCGGGCAAAGGTTGATTTTCCTGCAGCAATCGGTCCGTAAATGAGGTGAGCGGTTCGCTGATCGTTATTCATGGTGGCTTCTGGTTATTAGATGATTAATGCTTGAGCACACAACCATAGCACATGCATCTTGCAATAAAGTCATGAGGATTGTTCAGTTCAACCGGAAGACGAGATGCGCACCGTTACGGCTGCCCGCAACACCTTGCGTACGATTCTTGCGAATTCTGCGGGCTTCTTATCTGGGTCTATACTCAGAGGAGCTGAAGGATCAGCGACCCATCGGCAGAAAGCTCGCTCCTCGCGGGCTTTTTGTTGCCCTTTACCCGATTTCTTTGAACGGAGGTGTATGTCATGTCCGAGAAAGAGTCCATCACCACCCTGCTTACCCTGCTTGATTCCCGTCAGGCGCGCCTTGCCGCTGCATGCAAGGAAATCGCCGATTGGGTTGATAATCAAGGGGGGCATCCGACAGCCCTCAGGATTCGCGATCGTCTGAATGACATCGAGAAAGACACGCCGCAGATTCGCAGCGCGCTCTCTTCACTCAAACCTGTCGAGCCGCCGCTGCCTCGTTTCAGATGAGTCGACCAAGATACTCAAACCAGGGATTGAGCCCGAGTCAGGACGCCTGATCGGTGATCATCATCGTCACCAGGCTTACACCTGTCTGCGCTACACACCCACCCGGCCAAATTTGCCGGGATTTTTTGTTTGTGTCTTTTCCCATTTCACACGGCCTTCACAACTCATCCCCTACAGTGCATCCACTCCTTTCAAGAAATCCCCTGGCCCGCCCGCATGCGGGCCTTTTTTTGCCTGCTATATAACGAACGAACGCCCTCGCCCGTCTGTCGAACGATTACATATCGAGAAGGAGATACCCCATGGTCACTCACTTCAAAGTCGGCGGGCACCTGGCCTGCGGACACAAAGGCAGCAACCTGACTTCAAGCAGCGTACTGACCCGCGTGAAATGCAGAAGCTGCCGCAACACCGATGCGTTCAAAGAAGCACGCAAAGACGAACGCAACGCTGCACGTCGGGCCGCACGCAAGGCCAAAGCCACCCACACCGCCAATGACTGGCGCGCAGCCTGGACCCAGCGGCTGATCGAAATGCCCGGTTTGCAAAGACTGCCACGCGGTTTCACCGGCCAGCCATTCGTGTAGCTGACTCCTGATCCCCATACGGGGCGCTATAGGAGAGGAAATACCGATGAACAGACTTCTTCTGCTTCTGATCGTCTGCCTGTGCCCGACGTGGGCGATGGCGCAAGGGTGCGACGTCAAAACCCGATCGCAAAGCCCTTCAGTTCCCGTGATCGAAACACATTCCTGCTATGAGTACGAAGGCATGCCCGTGGACTCTATAGATTGGTCCTGCAGCAATGAGAGCAAGGAAATGCTGACCAGCACCAAGAAAAAAGTCGCACAGTGCGGCGATCGCTATCGGGCCACCTGCTTGGGCACATTGACTCCTGAGGCGCTGGCCAACCCTCAATCCATCAGCAAGGACAAGAACAGCAAACCGCTGAACATCCCCGACAATGCCCAAGTCATCACGTATTACTACAGCATCGAGAACCTGCCGCAGGCCAAGATCGATTGCGAAACCGGTGGTGGGAAATGGACGGAGAAGTAGTGTTTGATGTGGATCTGTAGCAGCTGCCGAAGGCTGCGTTCGGCTGCGAAGCAGTCGTAGAATCAGAAATTGCGGTGCGTCAGGCAGACAGTGTCAGCCGGACTCACCACTGCTGCGAAGCTGGCGGCACGCTGACGCTGCGCGGACTTCCCCGCCAGCTCACCGATCAGCTCACGCGCGCAGCTAACCCCTCTCTTATTGCTACAGACGTTTCTGTTCAATGAGTGCTTGAGCTATTTTGTCCAACTCTTCATGGGCTGCAAGCTCGTCAGTCCAGCGCCCTGCCACCTCTTGGTAGTACTCGACCGCTTTGGGGCTATCACCCTCTGGCTGAATAGGGCCGAGAAACGCCACCTGCGGCGGACCATCCTTTTGCGGGCCGAACGTGATCCACACTTTTGGGTCGCCCTCTGGATAACCATACGAATCCCAATAAGCCATATCGACTCTCCTCAATCCGGCCTCACGCCGGTCCATCAACCAATAGCTCACAAATACACTTCATGCCAGCCGGCGAGGCCCGGCGCCTGACTGGAAACCAATTATGATCCTTTCCCACCAGATACTGGTTGGCGATTGCATCGAGATGATGCGGACGCTGCCTGACCAATCAGTGCAGTGCTGCGTGACCAGCCCGCCATACTCCGGGCCGAGTTATTCGGCGATGAGTGACACTACCCTGTCGGCGAGCTTTTTCAGGCGTTCTCCACAATCAGTCGATGCTTTGTAGTCTCTACACGCGTAATCGCAGGCACTTGGCCCTGCCGAGAGTGGATCATCAAATATTGCTGGGTGCGCTCAGTATCAAAGACCTGATTTGCTGCCTCCATCTCCTCAATCAACTGCCGATTGACTGAGTAATAGCCACAACTCGCACATTTAAACTCATCAAAACTGCCTACTGGATAAGCCTTCTCGGCGGTATCTCCACATACGACGCAGACAGTGATGCTCATACGCACCTCCGTTGAATGATCTATCAACTGTAGCTGATCCCGAAAGCGCGGAGAGTATGCAGGTGCGAACTGGCGGGTGCATCCGGCCGCCAAGTCGTTCCGTGATGCACATGACCACCACTCATGCCGGCGGCAGCCAGACGCTAGCAGCAATCATCTGACGCCGATGCTGGCCTGCGTGACGAAAATGGACTTGACCTATTTAATCGGCCAGCGAGTAACGGTGGCCATGTTGTGCAAGAGGTTTGATATGGCCAGGGAGGCCGCTGGAGTGACAGAGCAGTACATACGCAACCGCAAGGGCAAAAAAGTTTCGCCAACCAAGTGAGTTGCGGACCAACTCCACAATAGCGGACCAGAAACAAACAAGGGTTTGCATTAGCTTTCGCCCGCAAACCCTTGATTTTAGATGGTGCCCGAAGCCGGAATCGAACCGGCACGCCCTTACGAGCGGGGGATTTTAAGTCCCATGCGTCTACCAGTTTCGCCATTCGGGCGGTAGCGCGGTAAAGCGGTCTGAAGACTGACCAATAACGATCTGGCAGTTCTGACGCTTGTGCAACAGAGGGGGAAATATATACATCCCGCTCCGGTGAAGCAAGTTCGCAAAGATCCTTTTCAAGACTAAATCTTGCAGGACTGCGAAATAAAAAAGCTCCGTAGATCATGGATCTACGGAGCTCGTTTAAAGTGGAGGCCGAAGTCGGAATCGAACCGGCGTAGGTGGATTTGCAATCCACTGCATAACCATTTTGCTATTCGGCCTCAAACATCTGATGTCAGTAGCACGACACCAAACGTGTAAACTCGTATCTGGAAACAAGATTCTAATCTAGCTTCCAACCCTTTGAAATCTAAGGGGTTTTCGTCTTCCCTAAGCAGGAATGGACGCAATTCTGGACTGGTTCGAAAGGCATGTCAAGAACTGGAGGAAAATAATTCAAGGTCCGTCCCGTCAACTTTAAAAGATCGCAGCCTTCGGCAGCTCCTACATGGGTCGCGTACATCCGTAGGAGCTGCCGAAGGCTGCGATCTTTTGATCTTGTGCCCTTTAATGACTGACCGCCACCACCCGTTGCAACCGCTGTCGATACTGACTGGGCGTCTCCTGCATTTCATGCCGAAAGTGTCGATTGAAATTCGACAGGTTGGCATATCCCACTTCAAAGCAGATATCCGCAACGCTGAAACTGCTTTGCACCAGCAAACGGCAAGCGCGCTGGACGCGCAGTTTGCGCGTCAGGTCGACGAAGGTATGGCCAGTGGCGCGTTTGAAGAATTTGGAGAAGGCCGGTTCATTCATGTCCAGGCGCTGGGCGATGACGGACATCCGCAGCTCATCCGCGAGGTCGTTGAGGATGTAGTCGAAGACAATGCTCATGCGCTGGGCCGTCAATGCGTCGAGCATCGGCGCATATTGCAGGCTGGCGAGCGTCTGTCTTTCACTTTCGGGGGCCGATGCCAGTAACTGCAGCAACGACAGGAACAGGCACAATCGCTGCAATCCTTCGCACTGGCCCATGTCTTCCAGCAGTCGGGCCGCTTTCTTGCGGGTAACGCCATGAAACTGAATGCCTTGGGCCGCTTGGCGAAACAGGCTTTGCAACTCGCTGAGTTCAGGAACCTTGTCGCGCAGTTGCATCAGCATCTGACCATCGAATTGCAACACGACGTCGCGGCCGGCAATCACCTCCCCTTTGCCCAGGTCGCTGATCCAGTCGTGAGGCAGGCCGGGACCGATCAGGGCGACATGGCCGGCCTCGAACAAGCCGATGTAGTCACCGGCCAACAGCCGTCCGCTGCCTTCGCGGATCAGGTGGATCTCGAATTCCGGATGATGGTTCCAGCGCGCAAGGTCGAAGGGATAGTCATGCTCATACCAACGAAAGCTGTGCTGGGGCTCGTTCAGAATGACTTCAAGCGCTGGTGGCTTGTCTGCGGTTACGTGATGGTTCATCACCCTGGCGATTCCATTTTCGTTGGTTTTATCAAAGCTACCGCGAAGTCCGGGACGAGTCGAAGCTGATTCGAAACTCTACGGCGCTGTTATCAGATTCCCCCTAAACAGGTAGCACGCCTAGCGCGCTGGATGGCGGGCACTGATACTTTTTTTCCATGGTCCTGCGTGGTTAAAAAAGTATCAGTGCCGCGTATGCCGTTCATTTGTTCACCGCTTGGGTTGCTGTAATCCTGTGGTCATCCCGTTGCGGCGATGACTCGCACCGAGGACTACAACAACAATAAGAGCTTCTGCCGCCCAAGGCGCAGAGCGGAGAACACGATGAAGATCATTCCAAGCGCGTTTTTTCTGTCCGCCGGCCTGTCCTCTGCCCTGCTCTGCCAGGCGGCCGAAACGGCGACCATTCCTGAGTTCCAGGCCATCGGCACTTCGGTCGGCAAGCTGCTGTCTGCGGCGCTCACCGGGCAGATGCCGGTTGAGCAGGCTCTGGCCTCGGCCCAGCAAACTACCGAACGCGAGATGAAGCGCGCTGGTTATCCCAAGTAGCAACGACTTGATGCAATTCCTGTGGGAGCGGGCTTGCCCGCGAAGAGGCCGGCACATTCAACATTGATGTCGTCTGACACGCCGCCTTCGCGGGCAAGCCCGCTCCCACAGGGTTCTTCGCAGACTAACGACCGATTTTAATGCCCTCAACGAGGGCGTCTCTCTAGCACTAATGAATGGATGGAAAAAATGAAACGTCTGGAAGGAAAAAGCGCCCTTATCACCGGTTCTGCCAGAGGTATCGGGAGAACGTTCGCGCAAGCCTATATCCGCGAAGGCGCTACGGTCGCGATCGCAGACATCAACCTGGAACGCGCGCAAGCCACCGCTGCCGAGCTGGGGCCGAATGCCTATGCGGTCGAAATGGACGTGACCGATCAGCAATCGATAGACAGTGCAATTGCCGCGGTCGTCGCGAAAACGGGCAAGCTCGATATCCTGATCAACAACGCGGCACTGTTTGATCTCGCGCCGATTGCGGAGATTTCTCGCGACAGCTACGAGCGGCTGTTCTCGATCAACGTGTCCGGCACCCTGTTCACGCTGCAGGCCGCGGCCAAACAGATGATCCGCCAGGGCCACGGCGGCAAAATCATCAATATGGCCAGTCAGGCCGGTCGACGCGGTGAAGCGCTTGTCGCGGTGTATTGCGCGACCAAAGCGGCGGTAATCAGCCTCACGCAATCGGCCGGTCTCAATCTCATTCCCCACAAGATCAACGTGAACGCCATCGCGCCGGGCGTGGTGGACGGCGAGCATTGGGATGGCGTCGATGCGCTGTTCGCCAAATATGAAAACCGGCCGCTCGGGGAAAAGAAAAAACTGGCGGGTCAGGAAGTCCCGTTCGGACGCATGGGCACGGCAGACGATCTTGTCGGCATGGCGATCTTCCTGGCATCAAACGAGAGCGAGTACATCGTGGCACAGACTTATAACGTCGATGGCGGCAACTGGATGAGCTGACTGGCCCAAGGAACAGGGCCAGCCAATGCCTCAAAGACGAAACCGATCCACCGATTGCGAGAGCTGGCCTGCCAGGGTGGACAGCTCATCGGTGGTCGAGGCGGTCTGGTTGATGACCTTGCTGTTGCCTTCGGACATGCCAGCAATCATTTCCACCTGGTGCGCAATTTCGTTGCTGGCCAGGCTCTGCTCACCGATGGTGCGGCTGATGTCATTGACCAGCTCAGTGGTGCTGAGCGTGGCCTGGAGGATTTCGCGGATGGCACGCTCGACGTCGGCGGTCACCGCCATGCCTTTGTCGACCTGCGCGACGCCCGCCTCCATGCTGGTGACCGCCTCACGGGTGCTTTGCTGGATGCGCGCGACCATGGCGGCGATTTCCTGGGTGGAGGCGCTGGTGCGGCCCGCCAGGCTGCGCACCTCATCGGCCACCACGGCAAAACCACGGCCCTGCTCACCGGCGCGAGCCGCCTCGATGGCGGCGTTGAGCGCCAGCAGGTTGGTTTGATCGGCGATGCCCTTGATCACCTGAATGATGCTGAAAATCCCCTCGGACTCTTTGTCCAGAGTGCGAATCACCTGGGCCGATTGCTGCGCCGAACGTGCAATACCGTCCATGTCGCTGACCACCTGATGGATCACCCGACCGCCGTCCTTGGCCAGCTCCTCGGCCTGATTGGCCATATCCAGTGCGCGCTCGGCATGCCGGGTGATTTCTTCGATGCTCGCGGTCATCTCACTGGCGGCCGCGGCCATGGTGCTGGCGGCGACGCTTTGCTGCTGACTGCTGCCCGCGACCTGATGGCAGCCGCTGCTCAGTTGCTGGCTCATGCCGCTCACGCCATGGGCGTTGCTGCGAACCACCTCGATCATGCCGCGCAGGTCGCGTTGCATGGTCGCCAGGCTGCGAATCAAGGTGCTGGCTTCGTCCTTGCGGGTGGGCTCGACAATAGGTTCGCTCAAATTGCCATGGGCGATGCTCTCGGCAATGCGACTGGCGATCTGCAACGGCCCCATGATGCTCAGGATGACCCAGCGCCCTTGGGCGAGCAGCAATAACAAACTGGCAATGAGGACGGTGCCGAGGGTGAAGTTGGCACTGCTGATAGCTTGCGCAGTGCCCGCGCTGGTCTGTTGGGTGCTGGTTTCGATCAGCTCGCTGAGAGCGCCCATCTGGTCTTCCAGTTGGCTGAACGCGGTATTGAACGTGCCGAGTTGCTGCTGTGCGGTATCCGGATTTTCCAGCGCCAGCGCGACAATGCGTTCGGCGGCACTGATGTACGTATCAAGGCTGGGCTTGATCTTGTCCAGTGCTGCCTTGAGGGTGGCGTTGACCGGCAGCTTGAGGTTGTCGCCGAGCATCTCCCGAAAATGCGCCGCATGCTCATCGAGGGAGCTGCGCACTTCTGCTTTGCTGCTGTCGCTTTTGCCCAAGCCGACCAACATTGCCGAAAACACATCCGCGCGTAGCGCATCGTGCATCATGTCGGCTTCGAGGTGGTTGCGCAGCGCGGTCATGCTGACCTCGTTGTCACTCACCGCTTCAGCCATCCGGGTATTTCCCAGATAGCTGACCAGGCTCACGATCAGGGCGGTGAGCAAACTGGTGCCGATCAACAAAAACAAACGCAACTTTATGGACATTCGATGATTCCCCTGGCGGCATCTGCATGGTCGGCTGACTTGCTTTGCTCTTGGGGTTATCGACTGTTCCAACCGGTTACTTAGGCTTATTTCCGTTTGAGCCGTTTTTTACGACCTGTGGTATGCCCTTATCGCGTTTTGATTTTGTGATTCGGCGACGCAGCGTGCTCAGTGCCCGCGAATGTAGTGCTCCAGTTGCCGAATCAAATCGGCCTGCTCGACGATGGCTTCCTTGACCAGATCACCGATCGACAACAGTCCGATCAGCTCACCGCTCTCCAGCACGGGCAGATGGCGCAAATGACTGTCGGTCATGACCGCCATGCAGCGCTCGATGCTCTGCTGACTGTCGGCGGTCACCACCGGCGCGCTCATGATCTCGCGCACCGGCGTACCGACCGAAGAACGGCCCTGTAGCACCACCTTGCGCGCATAGTCGCGCTCGCTGATGACGCCGACCACCTGCCCGTCTTCGATGACGGGCAACGCGCCGACGTTCTTCTCGGCCATCATTTTCAGGGCGTCGAGGACCATCTCATCCGGTGCGATGCTATGCACCTGCTGGTTTTGCACGATTTTCAGTTTGAGCAACTGTGCGGCTGTCTTCATCAACGTTCTCCGATACGGTTCAGGGCGGCAATCAAGCCGCCGCGACTTCCACGACGCCGGCGTTCAGGCGCACCGGCCATACCCGAAGGCGCTGTTCCGGATACTCCAGACAACTGCCGTCTTCAAGACGGAAATGCTGTTTGTAGATCGGCGAGGCCACCACCAGATCACCCTTGAGGCTGCCGATCAGTCCACGGCCGATAACGTTCGCGCCGGATTGCGGATCATGGTTGTCGATGGCGTAGAGGGTGCGACCTACGGCCTGTGGCAGGTAGAACAGCGCCACCTGCGCGCCGTCGAGCCAGACGACGACGCCGGAGTTGCTGACCAGATCCTGCTGGCGGCACACCGCTTGCCAGGCCTGAGCATTGGCCGCGGTTGCAGGGGCTTCGACACGCTGGGTAGTGGACTGGCTCATCAGGCATTCTCCTCGGTGACAGGGATAAGGTTGAGTTCGGCGGCCATGATCGGCCGGCGCTGACCGCGTTCCTGAACAAAGTGGATGTCCGGGTCCGGGCGTTGATCGTTGACGAAGGTGCGGAAGCGCTTGAGTTTTTCCGGGTCTTTAAGGACGTTGGCCCATTCGCACTCGTAGCGGTTGACCACCAATTGCATCTGCGATTCGAGTTCCGCGCCGAGGCCCAGGCTGTCGTTGATGACCACGTCCTTGAGGTAATCCAGGCCGCCCTCCAGGCTTTCGCGCCAGACCGAGGTGCGCTGCAATTTGTCGGCGGTGCGGATGTAGAACATCAGGAACCGGTCGATGTAACGGATCAGGGTTTCATCGTCCAGGTCCGTGGCGAACAGCTCAGCATGACGCGGACGCATGCCGCCGTTACCGGCCACGTAGAGGTTCCAGCCGTTTTCGGTGGCGATCACGCCCACGTCCTTGCTCTGCGCCTCGGCACATTCACGGGTGCAGCCAGAGACCGCGAATTTGAGCTTGTGCGGCGAGCGCAGGCCTTTGTAGCGATCCTCGAGGGTCAGGGCCATTTTCACGCTGTCCTGCACGCCATAACGGCACCAGGTGCTGCCCACGCAAGACTTCACCGTGCGGGTCGATTTGCCATAGGCGTGCCCGGTTTCGAAACCGGCCTCAATCAGCTCGGACCAGATGTCCGGCAACTGGTGCAACTGCGCGCCGAACAGGTCAATCCGCTGGCCGCCAGTGATTTTGGTGTAGAGGTCATATTTCTTCGCCACCACGCCAATCGCGATCAGCTTGTCGGCCGTGATCTCGCCGCCGGCGATGCGCGGCACCACCGAATAGGTGCCGTTTTTCTGCATGTTGGCCATGAAGGTGTCGTTGGTGTCCTGCAACGGCACCAGCGAGGCGTCCATGATCGGCTGGTTCCAGCACGAAGCGAGGATCGAGCCCACCGCCGGTTTGCACACGTCGCAACCGGTGTGACCGCGACCGTGCTTGGCCAACAGTTCTTCGAAGGTGATCACCCCTTCTACCCGCACCAGCGCATAAAGCTCCTGACGGGTGTAGGCGAAGTGTTCGCACAGGCTCTTGTCGACACTGACGCCACGGGCAATCAGTTCATGCTCGAACACTTGCTTGAGCAGCCCCGCGCAACCGCCGCAACCGGTGCAAGCCTTGGTCTGTGACTTGAGCAGGCCCAAGTCGGTGCAGCCACCGTCGATGGCCGAGCAGATCGAGCCCTTGGTGACGTTATGGCACGAACACACTGTTGCTGCCTCAGGCAACGCGCCCGGGCCCAGGGTTGGCGCACCGGTGGACGATGGCAGAATCAGGCTGGCAGGTTCCGACGGCAAGGCAATGCCGTTCTGCATGTATTGCAGCAAGGTGTCGTAGTAGCTGTTGTCGCCGACCAGTACCGCGCCGAGCACGCGTTTGCTGTCCGCATCCACCACCAGGCGGCGGTAGCTGGCCGTCGCTTCATCGATGAACTGATAGCTGCGCGCACCCGGCGTCTGGGCGTGAGCATCGCCGATGGAGCCGACGTCGACGCCGAGCAGTTTAAGCTTGGTCGACATGTCGGCGCCCTGGAACGGCTCCGCCACTTGGTTGCACAGCAGCGACGCGACGCCACGGGCCATTTGATAACCCGGGGCGACCAGACCGAAGAGGCTGCCATTCCAGGCGGCGCACTCGCCGATGGCATAGATATTCGGATCGCTGGTCAGGCACTGATCGTCAATCACCACGCCGCCACGCGGACCGATGTCCAGCGCACATTGGCGGGCCAGCGCGTCTTGCGCGCGGATGCCGGCGGAGAACACGATCAGGTCGGCTTCGAGGAATTCGTCATTGGCAAAATTCATCCGGTAGCGGTACTGCTCGCCAGCACTGATCGACTGCGTGCCACGGGACAGATGCACACCCACGCCGAGCCGCTCGATTTGCGCTTTCAACGCCAAGCCACCCTGCTCGTCCAGCTGCACCGGCATCAAGCGCGGGGCGAATTCCACCACATGCGCTTCCAGGCCCAGGCTTTTCAGGGCGTTGGCGGCTTCCAGACCGAGCAAGCCACCGCCGACCACCACGCCACGCCGGGCATTGGCCGCTGCGGCACGAATCGCGTCGAGGTCTTCAAGGGTGCGATACACCAGGCGCGAGTCGCCTTCTGCACCTTCAATAGGTGGCACAAACGGATAAGACCCGGTGGCCAGAACCAGTTTGTCGTACGAGACGCAACCTTGTGCGGTGATTACCTGACGACGGTCACGGTCGATTTCCAGCACCGGCACGCCCAGATGCAGGGTGACGCCCGGCGTCTGGTACAGAGAGGCTTCGCCCAGGGCCAGCGACTCAGCATCGCGACCGCCGAAATACTCGGACAGATGCACCCGGTCGTAGGCGCGCATCGGCTCTTCACTGAAGACATGCAGGCGATAGTGGTCAAGGGCGCCGCGCTCGATGAGCTGCTCGACACAATGATGTCCGACCATGCCATTGCCGATCACGATCAGTGTTTGCAGTTTGTTCAACGCGGCAACATTGGAATTCATAGTAAGCACCCAGCCAAAGCCAATCACGGTTAAAAAAAGCAAAAAAAAACGCCTGAAACCTCTCGGTTTCAGGCGTCTTTGCCTGTTCTTCGCGGTGTTCGACCTGGCGCCTTCGCCTGATCCACCGATGTTGCCCACGACCTGCTCGGCCGATCGATCTTCGTTGATCGAGTGGGCTGCCCATCTGTTTTCGATGGACCTGAGGGGATCAATGCAGCCTTTGTGCCAGTCGGTGGGTCGATGCTTCATTTGCGTTGTAAAACTTGCGACTGAACAATCGGCAAACAGGCTTGGCGATCGCGGGATAGACGTGTTTTGGCAGGAATAAGACAGTCTTTCAGACGTGGTTGCACGGATCATTGGTAACAGAGGACAAAGGGGAAAACTCAGGGCACCGTTCGCGGCAGGCGCACGTTTTTATGGCATCGCGCTTTATAAAAGTGCATGTAGCGGTTCTTTCGAGGCTTTTACCGCTTGTAGGACGTGCGCGTCAGATTATTCAACATTGCCGGAAAGCGCGTGTTTAAAAACCATGAAGGTTACTTCCTGCAAGCTACAAGATCTTGCGCCGTTGCCTACGCTTACGCCAGAATCCGCCGGCTTGTGCGCCCTGCTCCTGGCCTCTATTGTTTCCGTGCCACTGCCCATCAGTGGTCGGGTTTAGTCGCCCGTGTTAACTCGGTTGTGCGTGCATCTGTCATGCAGGTTTTTCATTGACCTGTACTTTGATGGTGGCTGTACGTAGGGCGCCCTCGGGCGCGCCGGATTGCTGAGTTTCCCGGTCGACTAACCTGCGTGCAGCTGCCTCCCCTTTCGTTTAGTCGCAAGAGGGGTGGCACACCATTAGGAAACTCAGCATATGATAAAGCCTTCACCGAATCCGCCGAACACCGATCCGATATCCCCGTACGAACCCGATTCAAAAGAACTCAACGAGGCCGCCAAACGCGCCCTCGACTTCCACTTCCCGTCGAATGCCGATATCAAAGCCACCGCGCGTACACCCAGTACTATGTTTTCCGTGAACCCGGAGGCCACGGCCGAAACCCTGGCGGTTTTTTTGGTCGAGACGCTGGCCTCGGTCGATGTGATGGTCCATCAGTTGGTCGATCATCTGGAAGGTGAATCGCGTCACGCGCTGCTGGGCATTTCCAACAGCATCATGATCGCGGAGATCACGGCGAACCGGGTACTGGATAAAATAGAAGTGTGAGCTCCATTCCCCTGTGGGAGCGGGCTTGCTCGCGAAAGCGGTGTATCAGGCGACATCAATGTTGACTGTACCGCCGTCTTCGCGAGCAAGCCCGCTCCCACAGGTTTCTCGGTGCTTGCTGCCTGCCATATGTCATACACGCGTCATTTGTATTTCCACGTATCCCGAGACCGCGACCTTTTGGCGCATGCCGGTTGGCCATCGATTGAGCGCCACAGGGCAACAGTTTGTTAACATCCCTGCGCTTTTTTCATCGATTGATCAGCCACTGTAGATTCCCGGTCGCTACACAGGATGCTTTTTTCCATGAGTACGTTGTATACCCGTCGCACGGTCCTGCAAGGCATGAGCCTGTTGAGCCTTGGCCTGCTCGCCGGGTGCGATGACAGCAGCAAGCTGTCGTTCAAGTACGGCAAGGACCTCAGCGACAAGATCATGGGGCGTACCTTCAAGCTCAAGGACGCCCAGGGCGAGTACCGGATGCTGGGCAGCTACCGTGGCCTGATGCCGATGATCTTCTTCGGCTTCACCCAGTGCCCGGCGGTCTGCCCGACGACGCTGGCCCGTGCGGCACAGGCGAAAAAACTGATGGGCCGCGATGGCGAACGCCTGCAAGTGATCTTCATCACTCTGGACCCCGAACGCGATACGCCGCAAATGCTCGACGCCTACGTCAAAGCCTTCGATCCAAGTTTCGAGGCGCTGCACGGTACGCTGGAAGAAACCGCCGCCACCGCCAAGGAGTTCGGTGTGTTCTTTGAAAAGATCCCGAGCGGTTCGACCTATACCCTCTCCCACACCGCGACCAGCTTCGTTTTCGACTCCCGAGGCACTTTGCGCCTGGGGCTGTCCGCGTCCCTTACCGCTAAAGAGTGTGCAGAAGACCTGCTCACCGTCATGGAGGTCTGCTGATGACTTCGTTCTGCACAAAACGTATCAAACAACTGACCTTGGGCCTTTCCCTGATCGGCATGGCCTGGCAGGTGTCCGCCCAAACGCTGGTAAACGACGCCTGGGTTCGCGCGACAGTGGCCGGCCAGCATTCGACCGGCGCCTTCATGACCCTGCAGGCCGACAGCGACAGCAAACTGCTCAGCGTGCAGTCGCCGGTCGCGAACACCGTGCAAATTCACCAATCCAGCATGAAAGACGATGTGATGAGCATGAGCCAGGTCGAGTCCGTCGCGCTGCCGGCTGGCAAATCAGTGAGCTTTGATCCCCATGGCTACCACATCATGCTGATGGACCTGACGGCCCAGGTTAAGGAAGGCGACAAAGTGCCCCTGACCCTGACCGTGGAAAACGCCAAGGGCGAAAAAGAGACAATCAAGGTTGACGCCGACGCTCGGGCGCTCGGCATGCAGGATCACAGCATGATGCATTGAGAGCGTTGCTGAGGTTTTGTCAGCAACACTTCGTAAATAACGAATTGTCAGTGAAGAATATTCGATTTTTCTTCACTGCAATCTCCCCGCTAGCATGACTCTGTCGGCTCCAGAACACGTCCAGACAGTGAGAACGACATGCAACCCCTGAACATCGGCGAACTCTGGATGTGGGTCGCCTTTATCCTCTTCGTCATCGCCATGCTGGCCGTGGATCTGTTTGTCTTCGGCGGGCGCAAGGCGCATCGGGTATCGGTGCGCGAGGCATCGTGCTGGGTGATTGCCTGGTGCGCGCTGGCGCTGGTCTTTGCAGGATTGCTCTGGTGGTACTTGAATGGCGAGTTCGGGCCCGAGATCGCCCAGCGCAAAACTCTGGAATTCCTCACGGGCTATTTGATCGAGCAGTCGCTGTCGATCGACAACATGTTCGTGTTCGTGATGATTTTCGGCTACTTCGCTGTACCACCGGAGTTGCAGCGCCGGATGTTGCTGTACGGTGTGCTCGGGGCAATCGTGTTGCGTGGGGCGATGATTTTCGCCGGCGTGTGGTTGGTGTCGCAGTTCGCGTGGCTGCTGTATGTGTTCGGTGTGTTCCTGATTATCACCGGGGTCAAGATGCTGCTATTCGCCCATCAGCGACCTGACCTCGATAACAACCCCTTTCTGCGTTGGATACACGGCCATCTGCGCGTCACCAGCAGGTTTCATGGCGAGCGTTTTTTTGTGCTGAAAAACGGTCGGCACTGGGCGACGCCGATGTTTCTGGTGCTGGTGCTGATCGAGGCCAGCGACCTGATGTTTGCGGTCGACAGCATCCCGGCGATCTTCGCCGTCACCACCGATCCGTTCATTGTGTTCACGTCGAACATCTTCGCGATCATGGGCCTGCGGGCGCTGTACTTCCTGCTGGCCAACATGGCTGACCGCTTCCACCTGCTCAAATACGGTGTGGCGATCGTGCTGGTGTTCATCGGCACCAAGATGACGCTGATGCCGTGGCTTCACATGCCGGTTGAATGGTCGCTGGCCGTTGTCGGCGGAATCATTCTGACTTCGGTGCTGTTGAGCCTGATCATGACCCGCAAGGAGGATCGAATGCGATCCCTGTAGGAGCTGCCGCAGGCTGCGATCTTTTATCGATAACGATGATCAAGATCAAAAGATCGCAGCCTTCGGCAGCTCCTACAGATTGCCCACGATCCCCTGCCTGTCTTATCTTCCGGTGTTGCGGTGGTATTGGCCTGCCCTCAACTGGTAGCCTGAGCGCCCTTGCCTGCATGTCTCTGATGGATCATCGGTGCGCAAAGACGCCTTGATGATCACTTCACCCCTTTTTAATCAGACAACGGTGACTCTTTTGACCAGCAGCACCCCTGCACTTGCCCGCGATATCGACGGCAAAGCCATTTCTGCCCAGGTTCTCGACGAGGTCCGGGAAGAGGTTCTGGCCCTGGCCGGCCAGCAAATCTATCCCGCCCTGGCGGTCCTGTTGGTCGGCGACGACCCGGCCAGCCACGTTTATGTACGCAATAAACTGCTGCGCGCCAAGGAAGTCGGTATCCGCTCCCTTGAATACCGTCTGCCGGAAACCGCCAGCCAGGCCCAGGTACTGGAACTGATTGCGCAACTCAATGCCGACGCCTCGGTGAACGGCATCCTGGTGCAGCTGCCCTTGCCGGTGCCTATCGATGAGCAGGCGGTGATTCATGCCATCGATCCAATCAAGGACGTGGACGGTTTTCATCGGGAAAACGTCGGCGGGCTGGTGCAAGGCATGGAGGTGTTGACCCCCTGCACGCCCAGCGGCTGCATGCGCCTGCTGCACGAAACCTGCGGTGCTGACTTGAGCGGCTTGCACGCGGTGGTCATCGGCCGTTCGAACATTGTTGGCAAGCCGATGGCGACCTTGTTGTTGCAGGCCAACTGCTCGGTCAGCGTGGTGCACTCGCGCAGCGTCGATGCCCCGGCGTTGTGCCGGTTGGCGGATATCGTGGTCGCGGCGGTGGGTCGGCCAGAGTTGATCGACGCCAGTTGGCTCAAGCCCGGCGCGGTGGTGATCGATGTCGGCATCAACCGCATCGCCGACGAGTCTGGCAACCGTCTGGTGGGCGATGTCAATTACGCCAGCGCCCGCACCGTCGCCCGTGCGATCACCCCGGTGCCCGGTGGCGTCGGGCCGATGACCATTGCCTATCTGCTGAAAAACACCCTGATCGCCAGCCAGTTGCAACGCACCGCGCAGGCCCGCGGGCAGCAGCCTGAGGACGACCTGGCTTTGAACTGACACAACGCACAGTCAGCTAAGGCGCGATTCCTGTGGGAGCGGGCTTGCCCGCGATGAGGGCGAGTCAGTCGATATCAATGTTGACTGATACACCGCAATCGCGGGCAAGCCCGCTCCCACAGGGATTGTGCTTGACTGACATTGGGCTGTGTCTTGCACATTTTTTGCGATTGGCCATCGAAGACGTAGTTATTTCCCGGCGTGCAGCACCTGCGCCTGCGGCATCGCCGAAGAGTGGTGGTTGAGAATCTTCCACTGACCGCCCACTTGCTCATAAACGAAGGTGTAACGCGCCTGTACCTGACGGGTCTTGCCATCGGCCTCGGTCAGGAAAAAGGTGTAGACGCCGCTGTCCATGGCCACGTTGGCGCCCAATGGACGGATCTCACGGTAGTTGATCTGGCCCACCGGCTTGAGCGCCATGAAGTGATCGAAGTAGTCCTTGATCTGCGCGGGCGTGGTGCGCACCTTATTGGAAACCGTCGGCTGTAGCACTGCGTTCGGCGCGTAGAGGTCGACCACGCTCTGAACATTGCCGCTCTTCAACGCGCTATTCCATTGATCAAACAGTGCGGCGATTTCGCGATCCTTCACGTTACCGGGCTGTTCGGCCACGCTGCTGTAGACGTACGGCACTGCCTCCAACGCCTGGGCCAACGGGGCGGTCAGGGCGAACAACAGGGCGATGGTTGAGGTCTTGAATTTCATTGCGCTATTCCAATGGTGGTCGATGGCCCCACTGTGCCGCTCGAAACGTCGCCCGCCATCGGCCAACCGGAGTCATTTGCCTATGCCATTCGGCAGATAGCGCCCTGCCCCGTTAACAAGGTTTAATGACGCCCCTGCCCGAACGGGCGTGTCTGCGCCGGAACCCGCCCATGCAAATTCATGATCATGACCCCGGTAGCGCCCTGGCCATTCGCACCCAATATCGGCAATCGCAAAGTCGCGCGGCGCGTCTGCGGCTGCTGGTGGATACCGGCCAGGAACTGACGCAACTGGCCCCTGAAGCCATGCGTCAACGGGTGCTGCAACGGGCCTGTGCCTTCCTCGCGATGGACCACGCGCTATTGCTGGAATGGGACGTGGATGCGCAGGTCAGGACCACCGCCAGTCATGGTAGCCGTGATCGTTTAAACAGCCTCGAACACCTCGCCGATACCGCGATGCGCACTCCGCGATGGCAGGAGCAGCCGAGCGCGATCCTGCCCAATGTGCTGCGAGTGCCCTTGCGCGGTGGCGATGGCGCGGCCTTCGGTGCGTTGGTGCTGGCCAACAGTATCAGCATCAGTGCACCGGACACCGAGGACATCGAATCCCTGCAATTGCTCGCCACCCTGCTGGCCGCGCACCTGGAAAACCAGCGGTTGCTGGATGCACTGGTCGCCCGCGAGCGCACCATGTCCGATCTGGTGCATCGGCTGTTCAGAGCGCAGGAAGACGAACGCAAACGCATGGCTTACGACCTGCACGACGGTCTGGCGCAAACCCTCGCCGGGCTGCATCAGCGCCTGCAAGGTTTTGCCGGCCGCTGCCCACCTCTGCCGGACGAACTCGGTGCGGACTTACAGACGATTCTTGCATTGGCCCAGCATTGCGTGGGTGAAGGCCGGCAATTGATCAGCGGCCTGCGCCCGACCGTGCTCGACGACTTTGGCTTGCTGAAGGCGGTCGACAAAGAGGCAGATCGCCTGCGCGACGCCGGGATCAAAGTGAACTGGAGCACGCGTTGCGAAGCACGTTTGCCCAGCCAGGTGGAGATCGCCCTGTTCCGGATTGCCCAGGAAGGCATCAACAATATTCTCAAACATGCACAGGCCAGCCACGTCGTACTTGCGCTGGAACTGCACGAAGGACAAGCCTCGCTGCGGGTGGACGACAACGGCCAAGGTTTTGCCATGGAGCAACGACTCGACACCTGCGGCGCCCGACATCTGGGGCTCGCGGCGATGCAGGAACGCGCGAGCCTGCTGGGCGGTGATTTCACCTGCGTCAGCCATGCGCACGGCGGAACACAACTGCGCGCCACCGTCCCTTCCGACCTCAATGGAACAGCTCAATGACTGAAGTTTTACGTCTGGTTCTGGCGGACGATCATGAGGTCACCCGAACCGGCTTCGTCGCGCTTCTGGCGGGCCATCCGCAATTCGAAGTGGTCGGCCAGGCCCGCGATGGTCAAGAAGCGGTGGACGTTTGTGAACGCCTGCTGCCCGACATCGTCATCCTCGACATTCGCATGCCCGTGCTCAATGGGTTGGGCGCCGCGCGGATTCTTCAACAGCGCCTGCCGACCCTGAAAGTGGTGATCTTCACCATGGACGACAGCCCGGATCACCTGGAAGCGGCGATGAATGCCGGTGCCGTGGGCTACCTGCTCAAAGACGCCAGCCGCGATGAAGTGATCAACGCCCTGCAACGCGTCGCGGCGGGTGAGGAAGCCCTCAATAGCGCGGTCAGCGCACGTCTGCTACGGCGCATGACCGAACGCAACGCCAGTGGCGCCGCGCCTGCCGAAACCTTGACTGCCCGCGAACGCCAGGTCCTCGGATTGGTGGCCAGCGGTTTCAGCAATCGCGAAATCGGCGAAGAATTGGGCATCACCACGGGAACGGCCAAAGCCCACGTAGAACGGGTCATCGGCAAACTCGGCGCCGCCGACCGAACCCAGGCCGCCGTTCGTGGCATCGCCCTCGGTCTGGTGACCCAGTCATGAAAGTATCAAGCGCGCGCCGCTGGGCCGATCTGCCATTACGCGGCAAAGCCCTCGTGGTGATTTCCCTGCCGCTGGTGATCCTGATGCTCTCGCTGGTGTTGATCTACATCACCGAACGCCAGACCGCACGCGCGGAAGAGGACGTGCGCCGAGTGCTGCTGGTGCAAGGCGACATTCAGGCCGTGCACACCCTGCTCGCCGAGGCCGCCGCCAGCGTACGTGGTTATCTGCTGACTCGCCGCGAGGATTTCCTGCCAGGTTATCGGCAAGCCAAGCCCTTGATCGAATCTGCCCTGCAGCGGCTCGACAGCAACGTTCGCGATGAGCGGGTGCGCAAACATCTGGAAGTGATCACCCCGTTGATCGACACCAAGGTCGAAGGCCTGGTTGAGCTGCTCGATGATCGCAACGCCACACCCGAGTCGATCACCACCATCCTGATCAACAACAAGCACATCCTCGACGAATTGCGCGAACGCATCAGCGCCATGCGTACCCTTGAAGACACGCTGCTGGCCGAGCGCACCGCAGCGGCCGCCTCCACTCGACAGCGGTTGTTGTTCTCCACCTTGCTGGCCGCTGCGTGCGGGTTGTTTGGCGCCATTGTGGCGGTGCTGTTCCTGTCCAAGGGCATCGTCGCCCGGGTCAAACAGGTCCAGGGCAACGCACAACGGCTGGCACTCGGTCAGCCGTTACTGCCGCAACCGCCGGAGAACGATGAGATTGGTCAATTGGGCACACGTCTGGTCGAAGCCGGGCTGTTGCTGGCTGAACGTGAACGGGCGTTGCGCGATAACGAAGAGCGCTTGCGGCTGATCATCGACGGGGTGAAGGACTACGGTATTTTCGCCCTCGACACACGAGGCTTCGTCACCAGTTGGAATGCGGGCGCCGAACGGATCAAGGGCTACACGGAACAGGAAATCGTCGGCCAGCATTTCTCGGTGTTTTATCTGTCGCAAGAGTGCCCGCAGCATCCCGACATGGCGCTGCGCGAGGCCACTCGCGACGGTCATTACATGGAAGAGGCGTGGCGTTGCCGCAAGGATGGCAGCCGCTTCTGGGCCAGCGTAGTGATTACCGCGCAATACGACAGCAGTGGCGCCCTGCGCGGATTCTCCAAGATCACCCGCGACATCTCCGATCGCCGCGTGGCAGAGATAGCACTGAGCACCGCACGCGAAGAAGCCGAACGCGCCAGCCGCGCCAAAAGCGAATTCCTGTCGCGCATGAGCCACGAACTGCGTACCCCGCTCAACTCCATTCTCGGCTTCGCGCAACTGCTGGATATGGACTCGTCCAAAGGGCAGCGGGCACAGATCGGTCACATTCTGCGGGCCGGACAACACCTGCTGACCCTGATCAACGAGGTGCTGGACATCGCCAAGATCGAGGCCGGGCGCCTGCCACTCAACGTTGAAGCCGTGCCCTTGGCGGTGGTGCTGCAAGAAGCCCTGACGTTGGTTTCGCCCATGGCCTGCGACGCCGGCATCCAACTGGTCGAGCTGCCGATACTGGCCGCCGACAGCGGAATCGTCGCCGATCGGCAACGCCTGGTTCAGGTGCTGCTCAACTTGTTGTCCAACGCGATCAAATACAACCGGCCCCAGGGCCAGGTGCACATTGAAGTCAGGGTCATTCAGCAGCGAATTGCCGTGTCGGTCTGCGATACCGGTAAGGGCATTGCGGCCGATCGACTGGAGCAACTGTTCAAGCCGTTCGAGCGCCTGGAGACCGATCCGAACGTGGAAGGTACCGGCCTGGGTCTGGCCTTGAGCAAGAGCCTGCTGGAAATGATGAACGGCAGCCTGACCGTCAAAAGCCAGCCCGGCGAAGGTTCCAGTTTCACCCTGGAACTGCCCTTTGTGCGCCTGCAACCCGTCACCGAACCACCGGTTTCACGAATCAGTCACCCAACCGTCACGGCCGCCCTCACCGCTCCCGATTACCAGGGTAAAGTGCTGTGCATCGAAGATAACCTCTCAAGCCTGGCCCTGATCGAAACCCTGCTGCACCGACGACCGCATATCCAATTGCTCTCAAGCATGCAGGGGCAAATGGGCCTGGATCTGGCCCGTCAACATGCGCCGCAGCTGATTTTGCTCGACGTGGCGCTGCCGGATCTGGATGGTTTCAATGTTCTGCAACGCTTGCGCCAGTCTTCCATCACCCGTGCCATTCCAGTGCTGATGATTACCGCCGATGCCAGCGACCTCACTCATCTGGCGTTGCTGGAGGCGGGAGCGACGGCGGTGCTGACCAAGCCGATTCACATCCCTTCATTCCTCGCCCATCTCGACCAGCATCTACCGGAGCCTGTGTGAACACTGACCTGCGCATTCTGATCATCGACGACCAGCGGCCCAACCTCGACTTGATGGAGCAGTTGCTTGTCCGCGAAGGATTGACCAATGTACTGAGCAGCACTCAGCCGCTGCGAACCCTGGACCTGTTCAACAGCTTCGAGCCTGATCTGGTGATTCTTGACCTGCACATGCCGGAGTTCGACGGCTTTGCGGTACTGGAACAGCTCAATCGGCGCATCCCGGCCGGCGAATACCTGCCGATCCTCGTGCTCACCGCCGACGCCACCCGCGATACCCGACTGCGCGCGCTGGCCCTGGGCGCCAAAGACTTCATCAGCAAGCCACTGGATGCCCTGGAAACCATGCTGCGCGTCTGGAACCTGCTTGAAACCCGCGCGCTGTATAAAGCCCTGCGCACCCTGGTCCCAGCAGATCAGATCGAGTTGCTGCGTCAGTTAAAGCCGCACCCAGTTAGCTGACTGAAGGGGCGGAATCACTGACGATTTGCCACTGAATGTCAGGTCACGGGGCTGGCTCGGTATCTTGGCGACCGGTTGCAGAAAGCCCAGCAAGGCTTGTTGGGTGTCACTCCATGCCGTTGGGTGTTCCATATCGAGGAAGTGCCCGGCGTTCTTGATGGTCTGAAACTGAGCCTGACGGCTATGAGCGGCAAAAAGACGAGCGTCTTCCACCGAGGTGTACTCATCCCATTCGCCGTTGATAAACAGCAGCGGAACTTCGATGGCATCGGCACAGGAAACGTAGCAGTGAGTGTCCTGGGTCAGCACCTCATTGACGTGAAAATGCATCTGTTGGTATTCGTGTTCGTCCAGGCTGCTGACATGGCGCTCATTGAAACGCTTGAACAGCGACGGCAGGTGCTTGCCGATGGTGCTGTTGATCAAGCGCCCGACATTGCGCCGATCACACGCCTGGAGAAAATCCCGACCGCTCTCCAGGTAATCGCGCATCGGAGTGTTGATTCGCGCGGCGAATGAACTGATCACTGCCTTTTCGATTCGTCGCGGATGCTGCGCCAGCGCCAGCAAGGTCGCCGCCCCGCCCCAGGAAAAGGACATCACATGCTGCGCACGAAAGTGCTCGATCAACTCCAACAGGATTGCGGCCTCGTCTTCCTTGCGGATCGGTTGGTCATGCAGGTTGTGTTGTTTCGATTGACCGGCGTAGGGCTGATCGTAGAGGACTACGTTGAAGCGTGGCCGCAGGTAGCGCACCGTTTGGGCAAAAGATGCGGTCGTTGCCAGCGAGCCATTGACCAGAATAATGGTCTTGTCGGCGGTGGCGTTGAGATAATGCTCGGTATAAACCTTGTACTTCTTGCCAATCTCGACGATCGCGGTTTTCAGCATCATGTCATTCTCTTCCTTGAACAAATTGGATCATCACACAGCGTGAATGGCTATCCGGCTTCCTCCGGGCAAGCCTGACAGCAAGAACCAGCGACAACGGTACAAGGGCGCTGAGATGAACGCCATGACTAACAAGTCACAAACCGACCAGTGGCTCAGTTAAGCAGGGATTTTCCCATGTGCAAGTACGCACGCTTGAAAGTGGCGGCCCTGACGCATTGCCAACATCCGCCTATGATTGTTCATTGCCCCACCTTCATCAGTTCCAGGGCTCTCGCCCCCTCACATCAAATGAGGAGTTGAAAGATGTCGCTGACGCTTTACTACCATCCGCTGGCGTCGTTCTGTCACAAAGTACTCATCGCGCTCTACGAAAACGGCACCGAGTTCGAGAGAAGGATCATCGATCTCGGGGACGCTGCCGACAGCGCAGAACTTCTGGCATTGTGGCCAATCGGAAAGTTCCCGGTTATTCGCGACCCTGTTCACCAGCGGAATCTGCCGGAGTCCAGCATCATCATCGAGTACCTGGATCGACAGTATCCAGGTAAGCACCGCCTGGTCCCAGACGATTGGGATAGCGCACTGGAGGTCCGGTTATGGGATCGTTTCTTCGACCATTATGTACAAGTGCCGATGCAACAGATTGTCAGTGATCGGCTACACGCGACCAACGGTGATTTGAGCAGAGAACGGGCCACGCTGGAGACGGCGTATGGCATGCTCGATCGCCGGATGGCGTCCAGAATCTGGGTGGCCAGCCCGGCGTTCAGCATGGCCGATTGCGCCGCGGCCCCGGCACTTTTCTATGCCAGAACGCTCGTGCCATTCCCCGACGATTACCGGCATTTGAGCGCCTATTTCGAGCGGTTGGTACAGAGACCGTCATTTCAACGGGTGATTGACGAAGCCAGGCCGTGGTTTTCGTACTATCCGTTTGCGGAGGCCATCGAGCAACGGTTTCTGGCGCCGGATAACACATGAGCGGCTCTAACTGCCTTTCGCGCCTGATGCCAGTCGGGCGGGCTGAAGCGCGAAGGGACAGTTGCCGGTTTGTCAGGTAATGCGCGATCAAAACCGCGGTTTGATCGTCTTCCACTCCGGCTTGTAACGCTGCATCTGCTTCACGTCATCGCGCTGACGAATGCCGCAGGTCAGGTATTGATCATGCAGCTTGCCCAATTGATCGTGATCCAGCTCAAGGCCCAACCCTGGCGCACGGGTGATTTTCACGCAGCCATCGACGATGGGTAGCTTGCCACCCTTGATCACCTCTTCGTCCGGTTCCTGCCAGGGGTAATGGGTGTCGCAGGCGTAATCGAGGTTGGGCACCGAGGCGGCGACATGTGCCATGGCCATCAGGCTGATGCCCAGGTGCGAATTGGAATGCATGGACACGCCAAGGCCGAAGGTGTCGCACATTTTCGCCAGCGCCTGAGTGTCGCGCAGGCCACCCCAGTAATGATGGTCAGCGAGCACGATCTGCACGCTGTTCAACGCCACGCTATGGCGGAACTCATCAAAATCCGTGACCACCATATTGGTCGCCAACGGCAGGCCGGTGCGTTTGTGCAGTTCGGCCATGCCGTCGAGGCCTGGCGTCGGGTCTTCATAATATTGCAGGTCATCGCCCAACAGTTCTGCCATGCGAATCGAGGTTTCCAGCGACCAGTTGCCGTTCGGATCGATGCGCAGCGGGTAACCGGGAAAAGCTTTTTTCAGCGCTTTGATGCACGACACTTCGTGCTCCGGCGGCAGTGCGCCGGCCTTGAGTTTGATGCTCTTGAAGCCATAGGCCTCGATCATGCGCCGGGCCTGGGCGACGATCTGTTCTTCGTTCAGGGCTTCGCCCCAGCTGTCCGGTTTGTACGGTGAATCGATGTGTTGCGCGTACTTGAAGAACAGATAGGCGCTGAACGGCACTTCATCACGAATCGCCCCACCCAGCAGGTCCACCAGCGGCACGTTCAGGGAATGCGCCTGTAGATCGAGAAACGCCACTTCGAATGCCGAATACGCGTTGCTCACCGCTTTGCTGGCATGTGAGCCGGGCGCCAGTTCCGCCCCGGCGATGCTCTGGGTTTTGTTTGCCGCCACGGTGGCCTGCACGATGGCGCGCAACTGGTTGAGGTTGAACGGGTCGAGACCGATCAGCTGACTTTGCAATTGCTGTTGAATCGCTAGCGCCGGGGCGTCGCCGTAGCTTTCGCCCAAGCCAATGTAGCCATTGTCGCTCTCGATCTCGATGATCGAACGCAGCGCGAAGGGTTCGTGAATGCCACTGGCATTGAGCAGCGGCGGATCACGGAAGGCGATGGGGGTGACGGTGACGCGTTTGATTTTCAAGAGGCAGCTCCCTTTGGCTCGGTATTCAAGGCTTGATGACTGACAGGATTTTTTGGCGCTGCGGCGTCGACCGGTTTAGCGGTGAGCGAGCGGCGCGTGTCGCCACGCGGTGCCGTGCGGGCAAAAAAGATCACCACGGCCGCCACCAGCGAAGTGGCCGCCAAGCCGTACAAGCCGCCTTCGATGGAGCCGGTGGTCTGTTCCAGGAACCCGAATGCGGTCGGCGCCACAAAGCCGCCGAGATTGCCGATGGAGTTGATCAGGGCGATCACCGCCGCGGCGATACGCGCATCCAGATAGCCCTGGGGAATCGGCCAGAACAATGCTGAAGCCGCCTTGAAACCAATGGCCGCAAAACAGATGGCGACGAAGGCGAAGATCGGCCCGCCGGTGGTGGACATGAACATGCCGAACGCGGCAATCACCAACGTCACCGCCACCCAGGCTTGCTGGTATTTCCATTTGCTGGCCATAGCGGCGAAGCCATACATCGCCAGGATGGAGATGATCCACGGGATCGAGTTGAACAGGCCGACCTGGAAGTCGCCGAGGTTACCCATCTTCTTGATCATGCTGGGCAGCCAGAACGTGGCGCCATAAATCGTCAGGGCGATGGAGAAGTAGATAAAGCAGAACAGGGCAATCTGCCGGTCAGCCAGCAATTTGAACATCGACGGTTTGACCGTCTGCACGGCTTCGCGAGCCTGCTGTTCCAGGGCAATGGCGCTTACCAGCGCGTCCTTCTCTTCAACGCTCAGCCATTTCGCCTCGCGTGGATGGGATTGCAGCCAGAACCAGACAAACCCACAGAGCACGATGGAAGCAAAGCCTTCAATCAGGAACATCCACTGCCAGCCATGCAGGCTGAGACCGTTGACGTGCAGCAGCGCGCCGGACACTGGACCGGAAATCACCGACGCAATGGCCGAACCGCTGAGGAAGATCGCCATGGCCTTGCCCCGCTCGGTCGATGGCAGCCATTGGGTGAAGTAATAAATGATGCCGGGGAAAAACCCTGCTTCGGCGGCGCCGAGAATGAAGCGCAGGACATAGAAGCTGGTTTCGCCGCGCACGAAGGCCATGGCCATCGCCGCCGCACCCCAAGTGAACATGATGCGCGTCAGCCAGGCGCGGGCACCGTAGCGTTGCAGCAACATATTGGACGGCACTTCGAAGATGGCGTAACCGATGAAAAACAGCCCGGCGCCCAATCCATAGGCCGCTGCGCCAATGCCCAGGTCGGTTTCCAGATGGCTGCGCACGAAGCCGATGTTGACCCGGTCGATGTAGTTGACGATGAACATCACCACGAACAGCGGCAGTACATGACGCTTGACCTTGGCCGCTGCTCGGGCAAGGACGGTCGGGTCCGGCGGACTCTGATGGTTATTCAAGGGCGACTCCCGTTCATTGTTTTTTTAGGGGAGAAACGATCATGGACGCGCCTATTGATCCCGTCTAATCTAACTTGGCACTCGATTGATACCCGGATTAGATCAATGTTCGAACTGACGCAACTGCGCTGCTTCACTACCGTGGCCACCGAACTCAACTTTCGCCGGGCCGCCGAACGGTTGAACATGACCCAGCCTCCCCTCAGTCGCCAGATTCAATTGTTGGAGCACCATCTGGGCGTCGAGTTATTCAACCGCACCACGCGTAGCGTCGCTTTGACCGCCGCCGGCCGTGCCTTTTTCATCGAGGCGCAGAACCTGCTGGAGCGCGCTCAGCAAGCCGCCGTGACCGCCCGACGCTTCGCCGAAGGGGACATCGGTACGGTCAACATCAGTTTCGTCGGCAGCGCGGTGTACGAATTTCTGCCCAAGGTCATCGCTGAAGCGCGGCTCAAACAGCCTCAGGTCAAAATCGATCTGTCGGAGATGAATACCTACCAGCAACACGAGGCCCTTCGCACCCGCCGGATCGATCTGGGCATCGTTCGCGCGCCGTTGCTGGAGCCGGGCTATGCCACCGAATGCCTGGTGCGTGAACCCTTCGTATTGGCCGTACCCCATACCCATCGGCTGGCCAGCGCCGAAACGGTGTCCGTCAAAGACCTGGACGCACAACCCTTCCTTATGTACTCCCATGCGGCTTACCCGCCGTTCAACGAACTGCTGACCGGCATGCTCCGCTCGGCCCGCGTCGCCCCGGAATATGTGCAGTGGCTCGGCTCGTCGCTGACCATCCTGGCCTTGGTCAACGCCGGAATGGGCCTGGCCCTGGTGCCGCGTTGCGCCACCAGCGTCGTGTTCAAGAACGTGGTGTTTCGCGACATCGATCTGGGGGAAGGCGTGCAGAGCGAGCTGCATTTGATCTGGCGCGAAAACAACGACAACCCGGCGTTTGCGATGTTGCTGGAAGGGATTCGAAAGGCTGTCAGAGAGGGATGGGGATTGTGAGTTGTCGGCGTATGTTACGAGGGAACCCCCGTAGGAGCTGCCGCAGGCTGCGATCTTTTGATCTTTCCAACGGGCGACTCGTTGCCTGAACAGACGCCAAAGTCAAAAGATCGCAGCCTTCGGCAGCTCCTACGATTAGCCGCCCCCAGCCTACCGTTGCGCCAATTCATGCTTGATGCATTGCTCGTAATACGTTTGCTTGATGTCGGCAGGCTTGAGACGGGAGGGACTGTTGTAGGTTTGTTCCGTGATCCCCATGGCGGTCATGCGCATCCACGGCCGGGGAAATTTGCGCGCTTGCAGTTTCCTGCGTGCCCCGTAAAGCGTGAGCCCGGAAAGCTTTGACGCCTGTGCGCCAGCAGCTATGTCCGAGCCCCAGCTGCAGACGAAACGACTGTTCTTGCTCAGGTCCTTTGCCTGAGCCTCAAGCGAGAGAGTCACCAGGGCAAACGTTGCAGCCATCCATACCAAAGTCCGCATATCGCCAATGCCTAACCTTCTGAAAAGAAAGCAAGTTTGACAACGAACCGGACATCGGGGGGCCAGCAGTTCGCCTCATTTCCATGAGTTTTTTTCGGTCTCGATGGGGCAGTTGATCCACCTTGAGGGAGTCCGAAACTTTTTTGAGTTTTAAGTCAGCGTTGCAGTCTCTAGTTAAGAGCGTCGTGATTATCGACAGGTCATTCGCGGCGAACGCGCTGTCAGGCGGTGGAGGCAATCGATGTCAGATCTTGAGCATGTCATTCAGCCCTTCAATGCCAGGTTGGTGATGATCGGCTCTGGCTGTATCGGCAAAGGCGTACTCCCGCTGCTACTGCGCCATCTTGAGCTTGAACCGCAGCGACTGTTGATCCTTAGCCCTGGTGAAGATGGACGTTTGCTCGCGCAGGAATTCGGCGTCTCCCACCAAGCCGAGCAACTGGACCAGAGCAATTACGAGGCGGTGCTGGACCCTCTTTTGAGCGCTGGCGATTTCCTGCTCAACCTTTCGGTAGGGGTATCGAGCCTGTCCCTGATTCAGTTCGCCCAGCGTAAAGGCGTGCTGTATCTGGACACCTGTATCGAGCCGTGGGAAGGCGGTTATATCGACCCCGACAAATCCCTGTCCGAAAGATCCAACTATGCATTGAGAGAAGCGGCACTTCAGCTTCGGGGTGAAAGTGCGCAAGGTCTGTCCACCGCCATGTTGACCCACGGTGCCAACCCAGGGCTGGTGTCTCACCTGGTCAAACAGGCACTGGTCAACCTCGCTGAAGATTTGGGTGACACAACGCCCCTGCCCGCTAATCGCGAAGAATGGGCGCAACTGGCCAGCCGACTGAATATCCGCTGCATCCACATCGCCGAACGCGATTCGCAGTATTCATCGCAACACAAAATCGCCGATGAGTTCGTCAACACCTGGTCAGTGGACGGCTTCATCAGTGAAGGCAGCCAACCGGCGGAATTGGGTTGGGGCAGCCATGAAAAAGCGCTTCCCGAGGATGGCTACTACCACGCCTTCGGGTGCCAGGCCGGGATCTATCTGCAACGCCCCGGCGCCTCCACGCGGGTTCGCACCTGGACACCCTCGACGGGGCCAACCCATGGGCTGCTCGTGACCCACAACGAAGCCCTGTCGATTGCCAACTACCTGACCCTTGGCCAGGGAAGGCAACCGACTTACCGGCCGACCGTCCACTACGCCTATCGGCCCTGTGACGATGCCCTGCTCTCGGTGTATGAACTTGCCGAGCGCAACTGGAAACCCCAGAGCGGCGAGCGCCTGCTCGATGATGAAATCCTCGACGGCAGTGACGAACTCGGCGTGCTACTGATGGGGCATGCCAGAAACAGTTATTGGTATGGCTCGCGCCTATCGATCCAGCAAGCCCGGGCTCTATGCCCCTATAACAGCGCCACCAGCCTGCAAGTGACGGCGGGCGTGCTGGCCGGTGTGATCTGGGCTATTCGCAATCCTCAACGCGGCATCGTCGAACCGGATGAATTGCCCTTCAGGGAGATTCTGCAGATCTGCATGCCGTATCTGGGCAATGTAGAAGGCATTTATTCCGACTGGACGCCGCTTACCGGACGTCACTCACTGATGCCCGAGCAGACCGATGAATCCGATCCGTGGCAATTCGTGAACGTCAGGATTACTTGAAGGCCTGACGTGGTTTGCTCCACGCCAGGCAACGGCTCAAATACCGGAACCGTTCTGAAATGAGTCGCCCGAGCCGGACTCTCTCTGCCACGCCCGATGCAGAAGATCGATGACTTCCTCATCCGATGTCTGCGAAAAATCCGTGTACCAATGGCCGATCGATATCAACCAATCAGGGATCAGCGGGCAAATCAGCTCGTCCACTTCGTCACGCAACGCCTCTGCCGTCTCAAGGGGTGCCACCGGCACGGCAACGACGATGCGAGACGGCGCTTGCAGGCGCACGGACTGTATCGCGGCCATCATCGTCGCCCCTGTCGCCAGGCCGTCATCGATCAGAATCACCACCTGATCCTTGAGTGCCACAGGTGCGCGCGATGCCCGGTATACCCGCTCGCGACGCAACAACTCCTGCGTTTCCTTTGCAACCACGCCATCGAGCGTGCGTTGATCAATACCGTTAGCCCGCAGCGCATCGTCATTGACGATTTGTATGCCGCCACTGGCAATCGCGCCCATGGCGAATTCCTGGTGGGTTGGTACTCCCAACTTGCGCACCAGCATCAGGTCCAGGCGAACCTCCAGGGCCGTGGCCACTTCATAGGCGACCGGAACGCCGCCACGGGGCAAGGCAAGGACGATGACGTCGGCTCTTTTAGCGTACTTAAGCAACGGCTCCACCAAGCCTCGGCCGGCATCCACCCGGTCATGCAAGATGGTTTGCAATGAAGGACTAGTCATTTGAAAACCTCCCCGGGGCGGGAGCCCCAAAAACGGGCGTTCGTTTGACGGCGGCCATCATTCCGATTGGGGAGCCTGCCCCTAGACCGCCAGAATGCTGCAAGGCACCTGATACAGAATATGTTCGGTCGTGCTGCCAAGCAGCCGTTCCAGACCACGGTATTGGGTCCGGCCCACCACGACCACATCCATCTGATGCTGGTGGGCGAATTCGCTCAGCACCGAGACAGGGTGCCCCATAATGAAATGCCGACAGTCAGAGGGCACACCGAACCGAGCGGCCAATTTGAGAAAAGACTTTTCCAGGTCGCTGCGCAACTCCCGGGTAAGCTCCGCGAGCGTCAGACCGCCGCCCATGTCCGCCAGAAAAGCTGCCGAAATGTCACACGCGTACAGCAGATGCAACTCGGCATTGCACTGCAACGCCAAGCCGGAAGCCTGCAAGATGATCCGGTCATTGAGTTCATTGTTCGAAGGCTCGGTGTCTGACACGTCAACCGCGGCCACTACCTTCTGCGGCAAGGCATGGCATTCACCCCCAACCAGATAAACCGGGACCGGACAATGGCGCAATAAACGCCAATCCAGCGGCGTGAAGAACGCGCGCTTGAGCACGGGTTCATGCTGCACTTGCTTGATCAACAGATCGGGCTGCATCTGCGTGACGTGGTCAAGGATGTCCTGGCGCATGTTGTCAGCCCATGCGACTTCGGTTGTCACCTCGATCCCCCGGCCTCGCATCTTTTCCGCCTGCTCATCGAGCCAGTCGCAGTGCTCCTGCAGGTAGGTCGCCCGGGCCATTTTGCGGTCGCCTTCTTCGAGCAGCGACAGAATGTCCAACGAGGGAATCAGGCCGGCAATGTGCAAGCTCGCCCCGCTAGCCTTGGCCAGGGCGGCGCCATGGTTTATCGCAGGCGAATGGCGCAGCAGCGGGTTGATGATCAGTAATAACCGTTGATACTGGCTCATGATCTGACTCCCAGACAGGTTGATCCTCGACGCCGGCTCAAGAATTCGGCATCAGGCCCAGACTCCGCCATTAAAGCCTCTTAAGCGTTGATTTATATCAACTCCTTGAATGAGGCATTGCAGGGGCCACTTGAAAAGAATAGTTCACAACGGTGCTGTACAACTCGTGCCGGACTCATCCGCGATGGCCGTTCGCCTGAAAATCGGCGATCTGTTGCCACATCGCGATCGGATTGGAATACATGGGGAAATGCCCGCATTGCGCAATCGGCGCCAAGCGCACGCCTTGGGCCTGGATATGCGACAGATAGGACAATGACGCGTTCTGCTCGCCGTACATGAACAGGCGCGGGCATGGCAGGCCGAAGAACTTGCCCATCAAGTCGGCGTTGTCGGAGAGATCGACCATCGACTCAAAAATCCCGCGCACCGCTGCGGCACGAACCTTGTGCCGCAAGCTCGCGGAATAAAGCGCACTGGCATAAGCGGGCGCGTGCCGGGCGCGTTCGATGAAGGCGGCGAAAAACACCTCGGGATCGTCCGCCGGGTAATCAACGATCTGCCGGCTGAGGAAGCAGTCCTCCGGGGCGATGTTGCCCTCGATGTCGACAAAGCTGAGCACCCGGTCCGGGCATTGATGAGCCAGCATCAGTGCGGTCAGTCCGCCCATGGAATGGCCCACCAGATGAAAACGTTCGATACCGAAATCCTCCAGCACCTGCAACGCGGTCTTCAGCAGAAAAGGGATGGAAATCCGCGAAAGGTCGCCGCACTGGCTTTCGCCGCAACCCGGTGCGTCATAAGCGACGAAAGGATGACCGGCGAATGCGGCCTGCTGCACGATGTCGGCATAGTCTTCCTTGGTCGAGCCAAACCCATGCAGGAACACAATCGGCGCCAAGGCACCGTCGCGGTGAAGGGTGGCGATGTTCAGCTCGACGCCCTCCACCGTCAGAGGGATATGCACTTTAGTGAAGGTATCGGGTGTGGACACGTGATGGATTCCTTGAGCGAAAAAGTGACCGCCGGGCCGGAGTTGCCGCCAGCAAGGCCGACAATTTCAGGGGGATCGGGCCTTCTGTAAATTCCTCATTCGGGAATACCGTCATAGGTCAAACCTATCAAACTCTCTTTCGGAGCCGGGCAACCACCTCCTCCACCAGCGGATTGGGTCGATCGGCGTTCCAGGCCACCGCAGTGGTCACCACATTGAGCGGCTGGCTCAGCGGTCGCAGCACCACATTATCGGGGGCCAGTTTTTTCAGCGACGCCGGCACCAGGGCGATGCCTTGCCCACAACTGACGAAAGCGATTTGCGAGGCGACGGAGCGCACTTCATGCAGCACGCGCGGGGAAAAACCGCTGGCGCGACAGGTCGCGATCAGATTGTCGAAGTACACCGGGCTGACCTTTCGGGAAAACATCACCAGAGGCTCAGTGGCCAGGCTCGACAGGCTGATGCGCTTGCGCGAAGCCAATGGATGATCGCTGGGCAAAGCCACGACCAGGCGATCCTCGGTCAGCGGCAGCGACTTGATCGAGGCCCCCAAGTCACCGTCCAGACGGGCGAAGGCCAGGTCGATGTCCCCGGCTTCCAGCGCAGGCACGGCTTCGACGCTGTCGATTTCCCGCACGGACACGGTGAGGTGCGGGTAATCGATCTTCAGTTGCTCGATCAACCCGGGCAACACATCGAACATCGCCGTGGAAATCGCACCGACGGTCAGCATCCCTGACTGCCCCGCCACCGCCTCTTCCACGGCCAGTTCGAGGCGCTCCAGTTGCTCGGCGAATTTGCGCACCGCCGGCAGGATCGCGGCCCCCACCGGAGTCAGCTTCGCCCCGCGCCGCGAGCGGTCGAACAGCTTGACCTTGAGCGCCTGCTCCAGCACTTGAATCTGCTCGCTCAGCGGCGGCTGGGACATGCCCAGGCGTTTGGCGGCGCGGCCGAAATTCTGTTCTTCGGCAACAGCCAGGAACAACCAGAGGTGACGAATCAAGCGGAAATTGATCATGGTTAATCCATAGGTTTAACGTATGTAACGCTTCTGTGATTAGTAATATACCTATCAAATTGTCTCGCTGACACTGGGCGCCTCCGTCACCACTGAGGCTTTCCCATGATCAATAAGAGTTTGCTGGATCGCTTGGCGGCGCTGGACACCAACACGGTTTCCGACGCACTCGACTTCCTCGGCCTGCCGGGCGCCACCGTGGGGCTACGCCCGCTGTGGAACTGCCCGAAGATCGTCGGCCGCGCCAGTACCGTGTTGCTGGCGCCCAAGTCCGACACTGCACCGACCGTGCACCTGATTACCCCGGTGGTTGAACAGATCGACAGCGACGATCGTGTGCTGGTGATCGCCGGCGGCATCGAGGGTATTTCCTGCTGGGGCGACATCCTCGCCAACGCGGCGGCCGGCAAGCAGGTGCGCGGCACGGTGATCGACGGTTTCAGTCGCGACATCGACGGTAGCGAAGCGATTGGTTACCCGGTTTATGGCCGTGGGGTCACCATGATCAGCGCGCGCAACCGGGTGGTGCAGATAGATGCCGCGGTGACGATCAAGGTAGCCGGTGTCGACGTCAGTGAGGATGACTATGTCATTGCCGACACCTGCGGAACCGTATTCGTCCCCCAAACCTATATCGAAAAGGTCATCGATCTCGGCGAGCGCATCGCCCGCCGCCAGGACGGCATGGTCGAGGCCGTGCGCAGCGGTCGCTCGGTGGCCGAGGTGATGCACGACACCCAATTCGAAGCGATCCATGTGGAGCACGCCTGATGAATCTTGAAGACAAAGAACTGGTCGCCTTGTTTGAAGGCTTGGACACACCTGGCGTCTCCGATGCGCTGGACAAACTCGGACTGCCCGGTCAATGCCTCGGCGTGGCACCGCTGGACAATTACCGCAAGGTCATCGTCGGGCCGGCATTCACCGTGCAGTACGTCTCGGCCAGTGTCCCACCGGGCACGGTGGGCGACTTTATCGAAGACGTCGCGCCCGGCGACGTAGTAGTGATCGACAACGGCGGCCGCACCGACTGCACCGTCTGGGGCGACATCATGACCCAGTACGCCGGCACCCGACAGATCGCCGCCACGGTCATCGACGGGGTGTGCCGTGATGTGAACAAAGCACTGGGCGATGGCTACCCGATCTTCAGCAAAGGGCGCTTCATGCGCACCGGCAAAGACCGCGTGCAAGTGCAGTCGGTCAACCAGCCGGTGTCCATCGGTACAGCGCGGGTCTGCTCCCGTGACATCGTGGTCGCCGACGCCAACGGCGTGGTGATCGTGCCTCGTGCCCGTGCCGCTGAAGTGGCGGCGTGTGCCCGTCAGATCGAATCGGTCGAAGACGACATTCGCGCCCTGATCAGCCAAGGCAAAACCCTTAAAGAAGCCCGGGCCGCCCTGGGCTACCACAACCTGCAGAGGAAAGTCTGATGACCACGCTCCCCTTCCCCCTGGATTTTCGCGCGCGGGCAAAAGTACTGGGCAGCTCGACACTGTATGAGGCATCCCATCTGGCCTGCGCAGTCGACAGTGCGATCCGCCCGATCTGGGACGGCGCCTTCATCGCCGCCCCCGCCTACCCGCTGGAATGTTCGCCGGGCGACAATCTGGCGCTGCATCTGGCGATGGAGCGCGTACCCCGTGGCAGCGTACTGGTCGTGGGCACCGGCGGCTTCATCGCCGGTTACTGGGGCGAGGTGCTCACCGTGGCGGCCGAAGCGGCTGGCGTGGTGGGTCTGGTGATCGATGGTGGCGTACGCGATATCGCTGCGTTGAAGAAACGCCAGTTCCCGGTATTCGCCCGTGGTATCTCGGTGAAAGGCACGGTCAAGGCCAGCGCCCCCTCGGTGGGACAACCGTTCAATTTCAATGGTGCTTTTGTGGCGCAGGGCGATCTGGTGGTGGCTGACGATGACGGCGTGATCATCATCCCCAAGGCCGATGCGGCACGTACCCTCGCAGAAGGCGAAGCGCGTGCGAACAAGGAAGCGCAGATGATGCAGGCGCTAACCGAAGGCCGCTCCACGCTGGAACTGATGAACCTGACCGACTGGAGAACCCGGGCATGAGCACCGACATTCAGCGCCTCAACCAACGCCTGGCCAGCGCACAACCCTCGGCGACTTATCGGATCATGGACCGGGTGGCGGAACGCCGGGCACAAGGGGCGAAGATCATTTCGCTGTGTGCCGGCGAACCGGATTTCGATACCCCCAAACATGTGCGTGAAGCAGCCATTCACGCCATCGAGCATGGCCATACCCGCTACACCCAGGTCGCCGGTGTGCGCTCGTTGCGAGAAGCGGTGGCGGCCAAGTTCCGGCGCGAAAATGGTCTGGACGTGAGCTGGCAAGACACGCTGGTTTGCAACGGTGGCAAACAAGTGATCTACAACGCCCTGGCCGCGACCCTCAACGAGGGCGATCAGGTCATCGTGCCGGCGCCGTACTGGGTCAGTTACCCGGAAATGGTGCAACTGTGCGGCGGTGAAGCGCGAATCGTCACGTGCGATGCCGGGACCGGTTTCAAACTGACGCCTGCGGCGCTGGCCGCCGCGATCACCCCGCAGACCCGTTGGTTGATCCTCAACTCACCGTCCAATCCGACCGGTGCGGTGTACAGCGAGGCGGAACTTCGTGCCCTGGCGGCTGTGCTGCTGGATCATCCCCACGTGCTGACTCTGGCCGATGACATCTATGAACACCTGATCTTTGACGATCAAGCGTTCTACACCCTGGCCCAGGTGGAGCCACGACTGGCACCGCGAACCCTGACCATGAACGGTGTCTCCAAGGCCTACGCCATGACTGGCTGGCGCATCGGTTTTGCCACCGGGCCGCGCTGGTTGCTGGAGGCCATGGAAAAGCTGCAAGGCCAGCAGACCTCGGGCGCGAGTTCTGTCTCGCAACAAGCCGCACTCGCCGCGCTTGAGGGGCCGAAAGACTTCATCCGCGAAAGCCGTGCCGCTTTCCAGGGCCGTCGCGATTTGATGGTGGCGCTGCTGAACGACACGCCGGGGCTGGAATGCGTGAGCCCGGCGGGCGCGTTCTATGCGTTCGCCTCTTGCGCAGGGCTGATCGGCCGCACCTCGCCCGCCGGTCGCGTGCTGCACACCGACGAAGATGTCGTCCATGCGCTGCTCGACGAAGCCGATGTGGCGGTGGTGCATGGCAGTGCGTTCGGCCTTGGCCCCTACATCCGCATTGCCTATGCGCTGGATGATGCTTCGTTGCACCAGGCCTGCGAGGCTATTCGTGCGTTCTGTACAGCGTTAAGGACTACGTGAACCCAGTCAGTTAAACGCATTCCCTGTGGGAGCGGGCTTGCCCGCGAAGGCGGAGTATCAGGCAACATTAATATCGACTGACACTCCCTCATCGCGGGCAAGCCCGCTCCCACAGGTTCCGTGGTTTGGTTGACTGGCATTGGGCAATCGTCAGGTTTTGTTTGTGACTCGGGTATTCGTCATCCTGTCCCAAGAACAAACAACTCCAACATGGCCCAAACAGCATGCATCCGCAAAGACTGATCCTGCACAACGAGTTGCACGCGCGCCCTTCTCTGTATTTCGACGAGCCCGCCCATGTGTTTCATATGGCGTTTCTGGCGAATGACGGGCAGTGCGACACTCTGCTGAGTCGCTGCTGCCCCGGCCCGGTCGACCCGGATGCGGCCCAGGGCATCACCGAGCTGGAGGGCCATGCCTTGAAGTGGGAGCGGCACGCGGAGTTCCTGACGCTGACGCTGGTGGTGCCCTCCTCCAGTCACGAGCCATGCTGGAGCCCGCCCCCCAGAGCCTTGATGGACCGGGTCGAACCCTTCATGCAGCACATGATCAACGCTGTGCAGATTGTGGTGCGCACTGATACGTCCTTTTCTGGCGATCTGTCTGTTTATGGATTCAAAGATCCTAGCGGCTCTTGCATCGGTGGTGGCGATGCGACGGTCTGGAGCGATTTTCGCCTGAGCGCCGACGGCACCAACCGTTTCCTGTTCATTAACAAACGCCTGAATGCGTATCGGCTGGGACGGATGATCCGCCGCCTGCTGGAAATCGAAACCTACCGAATGATGGCTTCGCTTTCACTCATCACCGCGAAAGCCTTGAGCACTCAGCTCAACGTCTTCGACAAGACCCTGGTAAACCTCTCGGAACGTAACGCCGGCCCCGATACCGGAAATGCGAAAGCGTTGCTCACCGACATTGCCAACCTGTCGGCGCAAGTAGTCAGCAGCAGCGCAAAAACCCGACACCGCTTCAGCGCCACCCAAGCCTATGCACAGCTGGTTTTCGAACGCCTGGGCGAACTGCGCGAAAGCCACGTGGGTGATTGCCAGCGACTGGGTATCTTCATCGAAAGACGCTTCAAACCCACGGTCAGATACTGCGCGGTCACCGAACAACGCTTGGAGCAACTGGCCGAAAGCGTGGCCAACCTCGGGGACTTGTTGCAGGCCCGTGTGCAGGTCGAAATGGAAGAGCAGAACTCGGAAATCCTGAAGAGCCTGAACGCCCGCGCCGACACTCAAATCAAAATCCAGCGCGCGGTCGAAGGGTTGTCGATTATCGCCATCACCTATTACTTGTTGAGCCTGTTCAAGCTGTTCTACTCGGGGCTGCACGTCATGGGCGCGGACATTTCCGCGAGAGACGCCTTGCTGGCCATGACCCCGCTCGCGCTCTGCGTCCTGCTGTTTATTTTGATCAGGATCAGGAAAGCCAAAGAGCATTGACCCACCGTAAAGTGCCCCTGCGCGCTGATTGTCGTGTGCGCCAGGGGTCATGCACTACCAGCCCTCAGGGCACACATCGCCTTTTCCAGTTTTAACCGACTCTTTCCTGAAGCGTACCCGGGCATTTATGCCCGGTATTCGCCAGCCAGGGAGTGCGGTCGTCGAGGAGTTTTCATGGATATGCTTTACCGGACCTCCCGCGAGGGAGTGACCGCCCCGCGGTTCGCGTTCAACCCCCTGAACCTGGGCCTGCTGCTGGTCTGTGCGATGCCTTCAGCCTGGGCCGCCACCGAACTGCCGGCGGTGACCGTCACCGGCGAAGACACCTCCGGTTATCAGGCCGACAGCGCTTCGGTCGGTGGTTTCGAGGCGGCGCCATTGCTTGATACGCCAGCCTCGATTTCGGTGGTCAATGAGGCTTTGATCAAGGATCAGCAGGCGCGCCTGCTCAGCGAAGTGCTGCGCAACGACGCCTCGGTGGGTGAAAGCTACGCGCCGGTCGGTTACTACGAAAATTTCGTGGTGCGTGGCTTTTCCCTCAACTCCGCCAGCAGCTACAAGATCAACGGCCGCACCATCACCGGCGAGCAGAACGTCGGGCTGGAAAACAAACAGCAAGTGGAGTTGCTCAAGGGCCTTTCCGGTCTGCAAAGCGGCGTCAGCGAACCCGGCGGGCTGGTCAACTACGTGACCAAGCGGCCTGCCGATGTGCGTTCGGTCACCGTCTCCACCGATGATCGCGGCAGCGGTTACCTGGCCACCGATGTCGGTGGCTGGTTCGGCAGCGAACAGCAGTTCGGCCTGCGCGCCAATCTGGCACACGAAGACCTGCATTCCTACGTCGAACACACCAACGGCCAGCGCGATTTCGCCTCGCTGGCCTTCGACTGGAACATCAGCCCCGATGCGCTGCTGCAACTGGACGCCGAGTACCAGACCAAGGAACAGCGCTCGGCACCGGGCTATCAATTGCTCGGCGGTTCCAGCCTGCCGCACCACGCCTCGCCGAAGAAGCTGCTGGCACACCAGAGTGGTTCGAAGCCGGTCACCACCGATGCGCTGAACCTCAACGGCAACTTCGAATACCGCTTCAGCGATCAGTGGAAAGGCAGCCTCAGCGCCTCGCGCAGCCGAGTGGTGATCGATGACTACAGCTCGTTCGCCTGGGGCTGCTACGGCTCCGCCAGTTGCGCCAGCGCGGCAGTGCCGAACTACTTCAGCCCCGAGGGCGACTACGACATTTACGATTTCCGCAGCCCCGACGATACCCGTCGCAACGATGAGGTGCAGGCAGTCCTCAGCGGCCGCTTCGAAACCGCCGGCCTGGGTCACGAACTGAGCGTCGGGACTAGTGCGTTCCGCCGTGTAGTGGACAAGCGCGACGCCATCAACCAGATGATCGGCAGTGCCAACATCAACAGCGAGCCGGCTGATTTTGCCCGCTACGACGGGCCGCTCAACGACTCCTATCGACGCCTGGACAGCCGTCAGTACGGGTTGTTCTTCAATGACCGGATCAGCTTCAACGAGCAATGGCAGACCGTGCTCGGCGGGCGCGAAGTGCGCCTGGATGAAGAGACTTTCGACAGCCAGGGCGACACCACCCGGCACACCCAGCGCTATGTGTTCCTGCCCCAGGCCGCACTGATCTACAAGCCGCTGCAAAACCTGTCGCTGTACACCCGCTACAGCAAGGGCCTGTCCCTGGGCGGCGAAGCGGCGTGGTTCACCACCAATGCCTATGAAATCCTCGCGCCTACCGTATCGCGACAAATCGAGGCCGGCATCAAATACGACTGGCAGCGCATCAGCCTGGCCGCGACGCTGTTCCAGATCCGTCAGGCCTACCAGTACTCGCGACCGAATGACGACGGTACGTTCACGTTCACCCAACAGGGCGAACAGAAGAACACCGGACTGGAGCTCTCGGCCAATGGTTGGGCCAGCCAGCGCCTGCAGATTTCTGCCAGTGTCGCGGCGATCCGCGCGCGGGTCACCGACAGCGACACGCCCGCTTATGAGGGCCACCAGACGATTAACGTTCCGACCCTGCGCGCCAACCTCTACGGCGACTATGCCCTGCCCTGGTTCGATGGCCTGGCGCTACTCGGCGGGGTGCAGTACAGCGCCAGCAAGTACGCCAACCGCCAGGGTGAAGTGCAGACCGGTGCCTATGCCATCTTCAACATTGGCAGCCGCTACAGCACGCGCATCGACGGTTACGACACGGTGTTCCGCCTGACCGTGGACAATCTGTTCGACAAACGCTACTGGCGTGATGCCGGTGAGTACATGGGCGATGGCTACCTGTTCCAGGGCGCGCCATTGACCGCGCGGCTGAGTGCCTCGATCAACTTCTGAGTCACCGGAACGAAAGAAGAGGTCGAAGCCTGATGGTACGGAACCTGTGGGAGCGGGCTTGCTCGCGAAAGCGTCAGGTCAGCCAACACTGATGTTGACTGACACATCGCCTTCGCGAGCAAGCCCGCTCCCACATTTTGAATTGGGTTGCGCCGGCTACTTGGGCTCGACACAAGCCCAAGGATCGCCGTCAATGCACAGGGTCAGAACGTCACACTGGCGCTGAGGCGTGCTGTGCGCGGCTCGCCGACATTGACCTGCAGCTGGCTGCCGGTGGAGGACGGGTAGTACTGTTTGTCGAACAGGTTGTCGACATTGAACTGCAGCGAAGTCTTGTACCCGAACATCGGCGATTCCCAGCGCACGAAGGCATCGGCCACGGTGTAGCTGCTCAGCCAGAAATCGTTGGCGTTGTTCGCCGCACGCTCGCCGACGTAACGCGCGCCGGCACCGGTATGCCAAGCGCCGAACTCCGCAGGGATGTTCAAGTGATGCGTGAGGTACAGGCTCGCGGTGTGCTTCGGCGCATTGGCGAGGCGGTGACCTTCGTCATCCGGATCGTCGAGGATTTCCGTGTGGGTGTAAGCGTAGGTGCCGATCAGGTCCCAGCGCTCGGCCACACGCCCGGTAATGTCCAGTTCCAGGCCCTGTGAACCGACCTTGCCTGCCGCCTCCGAGAGGCTGACGCCATTGAGCGTCTGAGTGGTCACGACGTTTTTCTTGACGATGTCGAACAGCGCAAGGTTGATGTTCAGCCCCGGCAGCGGATCGTACTTTGCGCCGACCTCGTAGCTGCGACCCTCCTCTGGATCGAAGGTATGGCCAGCATCGTCGACTTCCGTATTGGGCTTGAACGAACGGCTGTAGTTGCCGTACAGCGACAGGGTATCGGTGGCTTTGTAGACCAGGCCCAGAAACGGCACGAAGGCATCGCCGTTATCGTCGCGGTTGACGGTGTAGCTGCTGCCGCGGCCTTGATCGCTGTACTGATCGTAATGCTGCTGGCGACCACCGAGGACCAGGATCCAGCGGTCATCGAGGTGCCAGTTATCCTTGAAGTACACGGAGCTTGAGGTCAGCTGGTTGCTCAAGTCGCTTTGGGCAGCACTGACGAGACTGGGCTCCGCCAGACGACCATAAACCGGCGACGTGATGTCGAAGCCTGACCGTGCCGTATTACGGTAGGTTTTACCGCGAAATTGGTCGGACGCTTCAGTGTCCGCGCCGACCAGCAGGTCATGGCGTTGGCCGAACAGTTCTTGCTGGCCGATGAAATCCCAACTGGCGTAGCGGGTCTCATCGTCGTAGTGAGCGCCGTTGGCGGCTCGTCGCAGATTGTTGCCGGTCAACGAACTCGGCTGGGCAATCGAGAGGCTGTAGCGGTCGTTGTTCCAGCCGTAGGTAACGCGGGTTTTCCAATCGTCATTCAACTGATATTCGAAACGCGCGGTGGCCGTTTCACGGATGCCCACACTTTTGGCCCACTTTTCGTCGAGGCGCTTGTCGTAGTCGATGTCCGCCGGGTGACCGTTGGTAAACACGGTGCCACGGTCGAAGGGATTGGAGTATTCGTTGTACTCGTAGCTCAGCGTCAAGCTGGCGCGGTCGCCAGTCCAACTCAGCGATGGTGCGACCAACGTGCTCTCATTCACGCCGTAGTTGCGCCAATAATCTTCATGACCACGTTCAGCGATCAGGCGATAGGCCAGGCCCGTATCGCCCATCGGCCCGGTGGTGTCCACCGCCATGGTGCCGCCGCCTTCGCTATAGGCCGAGCCGCTCAGCGTTGTGCTCTGGGTGTATTCAGGCTTCTTGCTGATCACATTGATCAATCCGCCGGGCTCCAGCGCGCCGTACAGCATCGAAGCAGGCCCTTTGAGCACTTCGACACGATCCGTCGTGGTGCTGAAGTTATGCCCCAGATTGGAACGCACGCCATCGCGCAGGATCGAGCCGTCATCGTTGGTGCCGAAACCGCGCTTGACCAGCGAGTCCCGGGAACCGCCCAGGGTGTTGCCCTGGCTGACGCCGCTGACGAACTTCATGGCGTCGGCCAGCGAGCGCACCTGATAGTCGGCCAGGGTTTGTTGGGTGACCACATTGATCGATTGCGCCTCTTCCTTGATCGGCACATTGCTTTTGCTCGCCGTGCTGGCTTGGGAGGTGGTGTAGCTCGTGTCTTGGCTGACGCGGCTCGCCTGAATATCAGTGGTCGGCAGTTCGATGGCTTGCTGTGCCCATAAAGGACTGGCAAACATAACGCAGGAGAGTGTCGGCAACGCGTGTTTCATGAAGACCTTGCGGCGGGCAAAGGGGTGAGGATGGCTCAAGACGTCGCGCTCAATGAGTTAGTAGTAATGATTCTCATTGTATGATGCGACGTATTTCCAGTAAATACCCTCCGTACTATTAACTAACGAGTTACTGATCCGCTGTATAGATTATTTGTGGTCGGTATCACGAAGTTCGGATTGCGCTGATCCAGAGGGTCAGAAAACCATCAATGGATCCACTAAATCGTTAACAAACAGAATTAGTTTGACAAAAACCCCATAAATCACCATTAATGGATCCACTAAATAACAACAAACAGCCTTGGAGAATCTCCATGTACCCCAAGAACACCTGGTACGTCGCCTGTACGCCCGATGAAATCGCCGACAAGCCGCTAGGCCGTCAGATCTGTGGTGAAAAGATGGTTTTTTACCGCGGGCATGAAGGCAAGGTGGCAGCTGTCGAGGACTTCTGCCCCCATCGCGGCGCACCGCTGTCTTTGGGTTATGTGGAAAACGGCAATCTGGTGTGCGGCTATCACGGCCTGGTGATGGGCTGCGACGGCAAGACCGTGGAAATGCCCGGGCAGCGGGTTCGCGGCTTTCCGTGCAACAAGACATTCACCGTGGTCGAGCGTTACGGATTTATCTGGGTCTGGCCCGGCGATCAGGCGTTGGCCGACCCGGCGCTGATCCATCATCTGGAATGGGCGGTCAGCGATGAGTGGGCCTACGGCGGCGGCCTGTTCCACATCCAGTGCGACTATCGCCTGATGATCGACAACCTGATGGACCTGACTCACGAAACCTACGTTCACGCGTCCAGCATCGGCCAAAAGGAAATCGACGAAGCACCGCCGGTAACCACGGTCGATGGCGACGAGGTGGTCACTGCCCGCCACATGGAAAACATCATGGCGCCGCCCTTCTGGCGCATGGCTCTGCGCGGCAACAACCTGGCCGACGATGTACCAGTGGACCGCTGGCAGATCTGCCGCTTCACCCCGCCCAGTCATGTGCTGATCGAAGTCGGTGTGGCCCATGCCGGCAAAGGCGGTTATCACGCCCCCCAACAGTTCAAGGCGTCGAGCATCGTCGTCGACTTCATCACGCCGCAAACCGAAACCTCGATCTGGTATTTCTGGGGCATGGCGCGCAATTTCAACCCGCAGGATGAAGCCTTGACCGCGAGCATTCGCGAGGGTCAGGGCAAGATTTTCAGCGAGGACCTGGAGATGCTCGAACGCCAGCAACAGAACCTGCTCAGCCACCCCCAGCGCAACTTGCTCAAGCTCAATATCGACGCCGGCGGTGTGCAGTCGCGCCGTGTTCTGGAGCGCCTGATCGCTCAGGAACAAGCGCCGCAGGAGTCAATGGCATGATCGAAGTGCTGGTGGTATCGCGCAACAACGAAGCCCAGGACATCTGCAGCTATGAGCTGGCCAGTGTCGATGACCGACCGCTACCGACCTTCAGCGCCGGCGCGCATATCGATGTGCATCTGCCTGGCGGCTTGATCCGGCAATATTCCCTGTGCAACCACCCCGAAGAACGCCATCGCTACCTGATCGGCGTGCTCAAGGATCCGACCTCTCGCGGGGGTTCACTGGCCATGCACGAGCAGATACACCCCGGCACGCGGCTGTCTATCAGTGAGCCGCGCAACCTGTTTCCGTTGGCCCATGAAGCCAGGCGCAGCCTGCTCTTCGCCGGCGGTATCGGCATTACCCCAATCCTCTGCATGGCCGAGCGCCTGGCCCACAGTGGAGCGGATTTCGAGCTGCACTACTGCGCCCGTTCGCGAGAACGCGCGGCCTTTGTCGAACGCCTGCAACACTCGGCTTTTGCCCACCGGGTGTTCCTGCATTTCGATCAGGAACCCGACACTGCGCTGGATGCGGCCAAGGTCCTGGCCATGCCTCAGAGCGATGTTCATTTATATGTGTGTGGCCCCGGCGGTTTTATGCAGCATGTGCTGAACACGGCCAAGGCCAAAGGCTGGCAGGAGCAATGCTTGCATCGCGAGTACTTCGCCGCCAACCCTGTCGACACTGATGCCGATGGCAGTTTCTCGATCAAGGTCGCCAGCAGCGGCCAGGTCTTCGAGGTGCCGGCCGACAAGAGCGTGGTGCAGGTGCTGCAAAACCAGGGCATCGAGATCGCCATTTCCTGCGAACAGGGCATTTGTGGCACCTGCCTGACTCGGGTTCTGGAGGGCGTGCCGGAACACCGTGACCTGTTCCTCACCGAGGATGAACAGGCCTGCAACGATCAGTTCACCCCTTGCTGCTCGCGCTCGAAAACGCCGCTGCTGGTGCTGGATATCTGAAAGAATCGCGCCTATTCCGAGCGGAGAATGACCTTCATCCGCTCTTCGGCCGTCGCTGAGCCGAAGATCTCGGCATAACGCAACGTGGCGTTGGCGTGCTCGCGCATGATTGCTTCGGCACGCGCGCCCTGGCGGTTGACCAAGGCATCGAACACCGAATGGTGTTGCATGTGGGCGTAGTTGAAGCGTCGGTATTCCCGGACCATGTCGTTGCGGTCCACTGCCAGGGCTGTTACCGAAGCAAAGGGTAAATGATCGTTGCGCGCCAGTGCATCGGCGATCGCCGGGTTGTGGCTGCCTTCGACAATCACTTCGTGAAAACGCATGTTGAGATCGTGATAGACCTCCAGGTCCTCGATGGTCACAAACCCCTTGTCGAACAGCTGATCACCTTGCATCAGGCACTGTTCAAGGGTCGCGCGGGCCTCGTCCGATAGCCCGCGCTCGGCGGTCTGACGCGCCGCCAGGCCTTCGAGTACACCTCGCACTTCAACCGCACCGGCAATGTCATCGGGGCTGACCGAACGCACCTGAAACCCGCGCCCGCCAAAGCGCACCAGCAAGCCTTCCTGCTCCAGCGTGCGGAATGCCATGCGCACCGGCATTCGCGAAACACCGAACAATTGCGCCGTGGGAATTTCCATCAAGCGCTCGCCAGCCGCCAGCTCGCCCGAGGCGATCATCTTGCGCAACGCGACCAGCACCGTTTGACCGGGCTTACTCATCCAGGCAACTTCCAGAAAAGGTGGGTCTGCATAGTAACGCAAGGTTTGAAGGAGACGTTGCGGCGGATGGTTTAATAAAGCAAAAGATCGCAGCCTGAGGCAGCTCCTAAAGGTTCGCGTTCAACCCCGATAATCGCGGTGAACACGGTCCATGTAGGAGCTGCCGAAGGCTGCGATCTTTTGATCCTAAGCTTTGTTATCGCCCGGCACGCAGGATAGAAGCATCCTCGCCGCGATACAGAGCCTCGACCTTGTCGGCGCGCCACTGCAGCACCGCGCGCTGGTTGATCGAGCCCTTGTCGGTGATTTCACCGCGGTCGATGGAGGCGGGTTCGTCGAGCAGCGCGATCCATTCCAGGCGGCTGGCATTGCCGGTGGCGTCGCGGTTGAGCCGTTGCAGCCAATCGCCGAACCACTGACGCACCGGCGCGCTGGCCAGGACTTCGGCATCGCTGGCGTGGGCACTCAAACCGGCCAGACGTCGGCATTCGTAAAGACGGGGAAAGACCAGCGCACCCAGGCACTCGCGGTCCGGCGCGGCCACCACCAAGTCCTGAACATAGGGTGAGCCCTCGAGCACCGCGCGATTGCGCAACGGGCCGACGCTGACAAACACACCGGAGCTCAGTTTGAAGTCCTCGGCGATGCGCCCGTCAAACATCAACCCCAGTTGCGGATCGCGGGCGTCGGCCAGTTTCAACGCGTCGCCGGAACAGTAGAAGCCCTGCTCGTCGAACACTTCGGCGGTCTGCTGTGGCGCACGCCAGTAACCCGGCATGATGTGCGGCCCACGAAAACGCCCCTCCAGTTTGCCGTCCACCGGCACCAGCCGCACTTCGCAACCGGGTGCCGGCAGGCCGATGTAGCCGGCCATGGACAGAGGCCCGGTGGTGAACGTGCAGGATGGTGCCGCCTCAGTCATGCCGAGCCCGGCCATCATGCGAATGCGCTCGCCACAATGCTGTTCGGCGATCCGGTCCAGGCGATCCCAAACCCTCTGGGACAAACCGGCGGCAGCGAAAAAGAACAGCTTCATGCGCGAGAAGAAACGTTCGCGCAACTCGCCGTCCTGCTCCAGCGCATTGACCAGTTCTTCCCAGCCTTTGGGCACGGTGAGGTACGCGGTGGGCGATATTTCCTTGAGGTTGCGCAGTGTTTCAGCAAACCCCTGGACGGTCGGCTTGCCGTCGTCCAGGTAAAAGGTGCCGCCGTTGTACAGCACGATCCCGACGTTGTGGCTGCCGCCGAAGGTGTGATTCCACGGCAGCCAGTCCACCAGCACCGGGGGTTCTTCGCCGAACACCGGGAAGGTCTGCAACAGCATCTGCTGGTTGGCGCAGAGCATGCGCTGAGTGGTGATCACTGCCTTGGGCAGCTTGGTGGAGCCTGAGGTAAACAGGAACTTGGCGATGCTGTCCGGCCCGGTAGCCGTAAAAGCGCAATCGGCCTCGGCACTGCCGGATTGTTCCAGCAGACTGGCAAAGCTCGCCTGCTTGCGGCCAGGAATTTGACCGCGCACGGTGATCAGCGGCGTTTCGGCCGGCAGCACCGCATCGATCGCCCGCTGATAGGCCGCGGCGTCGCTGACGAACACCAAACCCGGTTGCAGCAGATTGCAGACATGCCGCAGCTTGGCGAAATCCTGGGACAACAACGAATAGGCAGGAGAAACCGGGCAGTAAGGAATCCCGGCATACATCGCGCCCAAGGCAATCTGTAAATGCTCGATGTCATTGCCCGAGAGGATCGCCAGCGGTCGCTCGGCCGACAGCCCATAACTGAGCAGGCTTTGGGCAATGGCGCGGACGCTGGTCAGCATCTCGGCGTAACTCACCCGGCGCCAGTCGCCGCCGTTCTGGCGAGCAGCGATAAAGGTCTGTTGCGGGCGCACCTGGGCCCAATGCACCAGGCGATCCAGCAAACGTACAGGCAACTTGGCCAAGGGTTCCAGGGAGCGCATGTGCAGGATGCCCTGCTCTTCGCTGACCTCGACCGCAGGATGACCGATGGACACCTGGCGATAGCGCGGCGCGTTGGCTTCGGTCTGGGGTGGCGATCTGAATTCGGAACTCACGTGCTTGTCCTCCATCAAGGCACGCCACCGGCTCGCAGCGATGCGTTCAACCGGGGCATGGCAGCCTGTGGCTGCAGCCTCTTTATTGTTATGTCTGCCTGCACGCCGGCGACGATCGCTCTCAAGCGTTCGTCGCCCGACGGTGCGACGGATGCTCAGATCGGGTAGTGCCGCGGTCCGTTCTGCAAGGTCACCCAGCGTAACTGGGTGAAATGCTCGATGGACGCCTTGCCGCCAAAACTGCCATAGCCGCTGGACTTGACTCCGCCGAAGGGCATCTGCGCCTCGTCGTGCACGGTCGGGCCGTTGATATGGCAGATGCCCGACTCGACCCGCTGGGCCAGAGCCAGAGCGCGCCCGGTGTCGCGGCTGAAAATCGCCGCCGACAGACCGAACTCGGAATCGTTGGCCAGGCACAACAGTGCTTCATCGCCCTCGCCACGCAACACCACCGCCACAGGGCCGAAGGACTCTTCGCGGTACAAACGCATGGCATCGGTGACGCCGTCGAGCAAGGTCGGCTGCAGAATGCTGCCTTCCAGTTGGCCACCCGTAACCAGGGTGGCACCCTTGTCGAGGGCATCGTCGATCAACAGTTTAATGCGCTCACCGGCGCTGCTGTCCACCAGAGAACCGAGGACCGAACCTTCGACGTTGGGGTTGCCGGCGGGCAAGGTGGCGATCTTCGCCGCGAGCTTGGCGACAAAGGCATCGGCCACCTTTGCATCGACGATCAGACGCTCGGTGGACATGCAAATTTGTCCCTGGTTGAAGAAGGCGCCGAAGGCTGCAGCCTCCACCGCCGCATCCAGGTCGGCATCCTCCAACACCAGGAATGGTGCCTTGCCTCCCAGTTCCAGCAACGCCGGTTTGAGATGACGTGCCGACAGTTCACCGACGATACGCCCGACATGGGTCGAGCCGGTGAAGTTGACCCGACGCACCGCGGGATTGGCGATCAGCCGCTCGACAATCGCCGCGGCATCCTGGGGCGCATTGCTGATGACATTGACCACGCCGTCGCCGAGGCCTGCGTCCTGCAACACCTGACCGATCAGGCGGTGCACCGCCGGGCTCAGTTCCGACGCCTTGAGCACCACAGTGTTTCCGCAGGCCAACGGCATGGCGATGGCGCGGGTGGCGAGGATCACTGGGGCATTCCAGGGCGCGATGCCCAGCACCACGCCGCAGGGTTGACGCAAGGCCATGGCGAAGCTGCCGGGCACATCGGAGGGAATGACTTCGCCGGTGATCTGAGTGGTCATGCACGCGGCTTCGCGCAGCATGTTGGACGCCAGATGCACATTGAAACCGTACCAGTTGGCCATGGCGCCGGTCTCACCGGCCGCCGCGATGAATTCCGCGCTGCGGGCCTGCAACTGCTCGGCCGCACGCAACAACCGGGTGCGTCGTTCATTGGGGGCCAGGGCCGCCCAGGCGGGAAATGCCGCTTTGGCCGCAGCCACGGCGGCGTCGGCATCTTCCAGGGTGGCGGCGGCAACGCGCGACACAACTTCACCGGTCACCGGATTACGCCGTTCGAAGGTTCGTCCGTCTCGGGCGGGGCACGACTGGCCGCCGATCAGCAGGGGCACGTCCAGCATGGTGATTCCTCTTTATTGTCTTTATCGGGAATACGTTCGAGGGGCTCACAGTAGCGCCTGGGCGCCGGGGCGAACAGCTGGCGGACGCTCGATCGCCCGGCCAGCTCGCCCTGATTCAATGCCGGGTTTCAGCGCTTGTAAGTCTGCAAACCGGGCTTGATGCTCTTGTCATCTAGGAACTGCTTCATGCCCTGCTCGCGGCCACCTTCGGTGTCCAGCAGGCGCGACTGATCGAGCTTGGCGTAGAGGTAATCTTCGTTCTGCTCCCAGGTCAGCTCGCGGCAACGCTTGAAGCCGTGCTTGGCCGCCCGCAGCACCACCGGGTTTTTCTCCAGCAGGTTACGCGCCAGCTCGATCGTCACTTCACGCAGTTGCGCCAGGGGTACGCTTTCGTTGACCAGGCCCATCTCGGCGGCTTTCTGCCCGCCAAAGGTCTTGCCGGTCATGATGTAGTACAGCGACTGGCGATGGCCCACGGTGTCGGCCATGGCCTTGCTCACCAGGTTGCCTGGCGGGATGCCCCAGTTGATTTCCGACAGGCCGAAGGTCGCTTCATCGGCGCAGATCGCCAGGTCGCAGGCCACCAGCGGGCTGAAACCGCCACCGAAGCACCAGCCGTTGACCATGGCGATGGTTGGCTTGGCGTACATGCGCAGCAGTTTCCATTGCCATTGAGAAGCTTCGCGGCGAATTTTTTCTTGAAGGATTTCCGGGCCGGTGTCCACTTCGCGGAAGTATTCCTTGAGGTCCATGCCCGCAGTCCAGGCTTCGCCCGCACCGGTCAGCACCAGCACACCGGCGTCTGGATCCTGCTCCAGGGTTTCCAGAACGTCGATCATCTCGCGGTTCAATGTCGGGCTCATGGCGTTGCGCTTTTCCGGGCGATTGAGGATGACCCAGGCGATGCCTTCCTCGATTTCCACTTTGACCGTTGTCCAGCGACCTTCGTAATTGCTCATGGCGATGCTCTCTTGTTCTTGGCTTGACGATGGGTAAAAATTAAACCCCAATATTAGTTATGTCAATTAACTATTAATTAAATTAACCAAATATTTTTCGTCCCGAAAACAGGCGCAACGCCCAGAGATCTGAAAGAGGTCATGGCTATCCCCGGCCAACCTCGGCAAACTAGATAGTCTTCTTAACCGCCAGCTGAGGATTCACCCTGCAATGGCCAAGTCTTCCAAGATTGCCGCCGCCCCCGAGGCCCCTGCCGACAGCGCCGAACCCCAGGCACCGCTGGATTCCGCCCTGGACGATCTGATCGGTTACGCCATGCGCCGGGCGCAGCTGAAACTGTTCCAGAACCTCATTGGTCGGCTCTCGGCCCACGACTTGCGACCGGCCCAGTTTTCGGCCCTGGCGATCATCGACCAGAACCCAGGGCTGATGCAGGCCGATCTGGCCAAGGCCTTGACCATCGAGCCACCGCAAGTGGTGCCACTGCTGAACAAACTGGAAAGCCGGGCATTGGCGGTGCGGGTGCGCTGCAAACCGGACAAGCGCTCCTATGGGATTTTTCTCAGCAAGACCGGCGAGGCCCTGCTCAAGGAGCTGAAACTGATCGCTGCCGAGAGCGACATGGACGCAACGTCCAACCTCGACAGCCAGGAACGCGAAGAACTGCTCAGGTTGCTGAAGAAGGTCTACCAGGCCTGAAACGCCAACGCCGGCGCGTTCCTGGGGAACGGCCGGCCTCATGGCAGCATGGGTCTCTACACATCTCTTGAGCTAGATATTTGCTGTTGGGGCTTGGTGTTTTGGAGTACATATCCGTTTCTGCGGTAACGGCCGCTGGCGGTTTCGCTTTTACAGCGAGTCACTTTCGAAAAGCGCGAAAGTAACCAAAGCGCTTTTTGCCCCGCCATTCGGTGCCTCGCCTAGGCTCGGCATGCCCTCTCTCCGGCATTGCTCCGGGGGCCCGCCGCCATCGGCCATCCATGGCCGGGGGCGGCTACCGCGGCATCCTTGCCGCGGCATCCTTGCCGCGGTGCCCCCTGCGCAACGCCTGCGTTCGGCCTCTGGGAAAGGGGCAACAGCAACGGCAAGATCAACAGCTTTGCGAGCAAGCCCGCTCCCACAGTTGGACTGAGTACATCCCGGGGGAGATTGGTCGACTGACAGGCCGCCATCGCAGGCAAGCCAGCTCCCACAGTTGGAGTGAGTACATCCGGGGAAGATGGGTCGGCTGACAGGGCACCATCGCAGCGATGCGGCGCCCCGACAAGCCAGCTCCCACAAAAAATCAGAGCACATCTGCTCTGCTGTTCACCACTCAACAGGCCGAGCGTTAGCTCGCCTGCAGCTCTTGATCTTGAGGCACCGCACCCTCGAGAGGCCGAGTGGAGGTTCTGCGCAGTGGGCAACCCGGCATGGATGCCGGGTTAGCCGCGCACGGCCATGGATGGCCGATCGCGGCGGGCCCACGGAGCAGGACCGGAGCGAGGGCATGCCGAGCCTAGGCGAGGCACCGAACGAAAGGGGCAAAAGCGCTTTGGTTACTTTCGCGCTTTTCGAAAGTGACTCGCTGTAAAAGCGAAACCAATAGAAGCCGTTACCGCAGAAACGGATATGTACATCATAAAAATCAAGAAACGCATACTCAGGCAGGTAAAAACGACTTACCAGATCGGCACGGTGTAAAGCACCAGAAAGCGGGTCTGGTTTTCATCGCGAAACGCCGCGCCGGCGGGGAAGTCATTGCGATAGATCGACTTGCGCGCCATCAGTCCGACATTCTTCAGCGGGCCACTCTGGATCACATACCCCAGCTCCATCTGGAATTCTCGCTCCTTGCGGTCGTCGGCATTCAGCGCCGTCAGCTCGATATGGTCACCGCGCACATAACGCAGCCGGCTCTTCAGCCCGGGCACCCCGACGGCGGTGAAGTCATAGTCGTACATCGCTTGCCAGGTTCGCTCCTTGGCATTGAGGAAGTCCGAACTCATCGTCAGCTCACTCATGCCCATCAACTCGGTGCCCGACACATAAGGCGTCGCTGTATCTCCACTGGCGTGCATATAGCCCAGGCTCAGGCGATGACCGCCAAAGCGATAACCGAACAGCGCCGACAAATTGCGGTTGTCCACCTTGCCGGCCTTGGCGCTGCCATCCTCGTCGCTGAAAAAACTGCGCAGATCGGTGGTCAGCGTGCCCTCGCCCACCTGCAGATTGTGCAGCAAGGCCAGGGTATTCTGCTGGTACAGGTCCGCCACTTCGGCGTGATACGCACGCAGACTGAGGTCCTTGTTCACCTGATAATCGCCGCCAACATAGGCCATGTGCGATGACGTGGCCGCGCCATTGAAACGCCGGTTCGGCGAGGCGATGCTCATCGGCTGGTAATCGGTGGAATCACGCTTGTTGATGCGATCGATGTAGCCGGTGTTGAGGGTCAGTCCGTCGATGTCCTTGGAACTGAGGATAGTGCCGCGAAAAGTCTGCGGCAACAGCCGCGACGGGCTAGCGAAAGCGAATGGCAGGAAGATCGACACATCACCGGTCTTCACCGTGGTCTGGGCAAAACGCATCTTGGCGGTCATGGCCAGGCGCGAATATTCGTCCGCCGCGCGCTTGTCGCTGCTGGACACCGGCAGCAACTCGGTGCCGCTACGGTCCGGCGACGAGTCCAGCTTCACCCCCATCAGCCCGCGGGCATCCAGGCCGAAGCCGACAGCCCCCGGGGTAAAGCCCGACTCCACATTCATGATGAAACCCTGAGCCCATTCCCTGGCCGCGGTTTTCGCCCCATCATCCTTGTAGTCGCGATCCAGGTAGTAATTGCGCAAGGTCAAGGTGCCGTGGCTGTCGTCGATGAAGCCTTCGGCCAGCGCCGGGGTGGCAATCACACTCAAACCCAACAGGACCAGGCAAGGTGCGCGAACAGGTAAGGCTGAAGTCGCCGCAAGGGGGTTCCAAGGGAGCGTTGGCATGTTCGATGTCCACTTATTGTTGTTGTTTTTTGAACGGGATCGCCAGGGTTGTTCCAGGGATCTCAGGCCAGAGAATGGAAACAGCCGAGGGGTGGCGTCAATCCACAATGACCGATAATCGAACATTAATATTATTATCTATTTTTTAGATAAATCTTCACTCATACGTCATGACATTGATTTCAATGGAATAAACGTCATTTTTTAGCGAACATCCTTGACCGTTCATTTTTTAGTTATCTTTGTTAATCTTAATTCCAGCCTGTCATCGCTTGAGGCGAGCAGGCTCGCGCTCCCCCGTCAGCACACCAACAAAAACAATAATGAGGTTCGCCATGGACACCCCATCACGTCGTACGACGCTGACCATCGCCCTGTGTTTTATCGTTGCATTGATTGAAGGCTTCGACCTGCAAGCTGCCGGCACTGCCGCCGCGGGCCTGCGCCAGACCTTTGCCCTGGACCCGAAAATGATGGGCTGGGTGTTCAGTGCCGGCATCATCGGCTTGCTGCCCGGCGCCTTCTTCGGCGGCTGGATTGCCGATCGCATCGGTCGCAAAAAAATCCTCATCGGCGCCGTGTTGCTGTTCGGCGTGTTCTCGCTCAGCACTGCCTATGTCAGCACTTTCTCCAGCCTGCTGCTGGCGCGCTTCATGACCGGCCTGGGCCTGGGCGCCGCCCTGCCCAACCTGATTGCCCTGTGCGCCGAAGCCGTGGGTGAACAACGCCGTGGTACCGCCATCAGCATCATGTATGCCGGCGTGCCGTTGGGTGGAGCACTGGCGGCGGTGGTCGCCATGCTGTTCACCGATCATTGGCAGGCGACCTTCATCATCGGCGGTCTCGCACCGTTGCTGGTGGTGCCGCTGATGATCCTGTTGTTGCCCGAGTCCAGCGCCTTTCGCCAGCAGCAAGGGACTGTCAATGTGGCGCGCGCTTCAACCGGCCAGGCACTGTTTGGCGAAGGCCGGGCTCGCGTCACCCTGGCGCTGTGGCTGAGCTACTTCTTCACCCTGACCGTGATGTACATGTTGCTCAACTGGCTGCCATCACTGCTGCTGGAACAGGGATTCAGCAAACCCCAGGCGGGCCTGGTGCAGATGCTGTTCAATATCGGCGGCGCCCTCGGCTCCCTGCTCGGCGGAGTGCTGCTGGATCGCTGCAACGGCATCAAGGTGGTGCTGTTTGTCTATGCCGGGTTGCTGGTGGCGCTGGCCGGAGTCGGCCTGTCGGTGGGTATTGTTCCTATGGGCATCGCCGGGTTTGCCGCGGGGTTGTTTGTGATGGCTGCGCAACTGGTGCTTTACGCGCTGGCACCGCCGTCGTACCCCACTTCGGTGCGTGCCACCGGCGTCGGCGCGGCAGTGGCCATCGGTCGCCTGGGGTCAGTTGCCGGGCCCTTGGCCGCGGGGCAGATTCTGGCAGCCGGAGCCGGCACCACCGGGGTATTGCTGGCGACCTCCCCCGGGTTGGTGATTGCAGCACTGACCATCATCAGCGTGATTGCCCGTTCGACCCCACTGACTGTATCGATGGAAAAGGCCAAAGCCTGATGCCTGTCAGTTAACGCGAGACCTGTGGGAGCGGGCTTGCTCGCGAAGGCGGCGGCACAGGCAACATTGATGTCGTCTGACACTCCGCCTTCGCGAGCAAGCCCGCTCCCACAGGGTCCAACGTGCCGAGCCCTTCAGCCCTCCTTGACCCACTGCACAAGCACACTCGCCTCAGGCTTTTTTGCGAAGACCTTCTGCGGCAGCAGCAGCCAGGCCAGAGCCGGCAGCAGGATCAAGGCGCCAAGCATGTTCACCAGGAACATGAAGGCCAGCAGGATACCCATATCGGCCTGGAACTTGATCGGCGAGAAGGCCCAGGTCGATACCGCGACCGCCAGTGTCATGCCGGTCAGCAATACCACTTTGCCGGTGAACAACAGCGCCTGGTAATAGGCTTGGGCCAGAGTGTCACCGGCACGCATTCGCGCCAGGATCACGCTCAACACATAGAGTGCATAGTCGATGCCGATCCCCACCCCGAGTGCAATCACCGGCAGTGTCGCCACTTTTACGCCCATGCCCAGCCCCACCATCAGCGCCTCGCAAAGAATCGAGGTGAGCATCAGCGGCAGCATCGCGCAAAGGGTTGCGCGCCAGCTACGGAAGGTCAGCAGGCAAAGCAGGCTGACCGCGCCGTAGACCCAGAACAGCATTTCGTGCATGGATTTTTTCACCACGATATTGGTCGCGGCTTCGATCCCGGCGCTGCCGGCGGCCAGCATGAATTTGACCTCGGGCACCTGATGCGCTGCGATGAAGGCCTCGCTCGCCTCCACCACACGATTCAGGGTATCGGCCTTGTGATCGGACAGGTAAACGTACAGCGACAGCATCGAACAGCCCTGATTGAACAGTTCCCGCGGTGCCCGGGTCTGCACGGCGCCCAGCGCACCGTCATTGGGGATCAGCTCATACCACTTGAAGTTGCCTTCGTTGTAACCGGCCGTGGCGATCTTGCTCATCGCCGCCATTGAAGTGGTCGACTCCACGCCAGGCAATTGCTCCAGTTGCCAGGCCAACGCGTCCACGGCGGACAGGCTGGCGTAGCGCGTGCACTGATCTTCCGGCGTCTTGATCATGATCACGAAAATATCCGAACTGGCCGCATAGTTTTGGGTCATGAACAGCGCGTCGCGGTTGTAGCGCGAGTCGGCCCGCAACTCCGGAGCACCGGGGTCGAGATCACCGATCTTCAGGTTCAGGCTCACGGCAAAACCAAACGCTGCCAGCAGCAGGCCGCCCAGCATCGCGCCAATGGCCCAGCGACGTTGGGTGAACAAATCGAGCACACGCCACAACGGATGCTTGATCTGTGCTTGCAGCTCGGCGGTTTCCGAACTCAGGCTGCGTTGCGCCGCTGTCGGGCTGACACCGATATAGCTGAGCAGGATCGGCAGCAGAATCAGGTTGGTGAAAATCAGCACCGCCACGCCGAGGCTGGCGGTGATCGCCAGGTCCTGAATCACTCGGATATTGATCAGCAGCAACACGGCAAAGCCCACCGCATCGCAGAGCAAAGCGGTCATACCGGCGGCGAACAGTCGGCGGAAGGTATAACGCGCGGCCACTACCCGGTGGGTGCCACGACCGACATCCTGCATGATGCCATTCATCTTCTGCGCGCCATGGCTCATGCCAATGGCAAACACCAGAAACGGCACCAGCGCCGAGTACGGGTCCAGCTCATACCCAAGCATCGCGAGCAGGCCCATCTGCCAGAGCACAGCCACCAACGAACACGTCACCACCACCAGAGTGCTGCGCGCGCAGCGGGTGTAACCGTAAAGCACCACCACGGTCACCAACACCGCCATCACGAAGAACAACAAGACCTGGGTCAGCCCCTCGATCAGATCGCCGACGATTTTGGTGAAACCGGTGATGTGGATTCGCAGTTCATCGGTTTGGTACTTGTCCCGCAGCGCCTCCAGCTGCCGGGAGAACTCACCGTAGTCCAGGGCTTTGCCAGTCTGCGGACTGACTTCGAGCAGCGGCACGAAGATCACGCTGGACTTGAAGTTACCGGCGACCAATTGGCCGACCTCACCGGAACGCGCGACGTTGGTTCGCACCTGCTCGATACTGCTCGCCGAACCATCATAATCATCGGGGATCACGGTGCCGCCATCGAGCCCCTCCTCAGTCACTGCGGTCCAGCGCGTGGTCGGGGTCCATAACGACTTCATGTAGGGGCGGTCGACACCCGGCAGCAGATAAAGCTCATCGTTGAGCCTGGCCAGGGTGTCGAGGTAATCCTTGGTGAAGATGCTGCCCTGCTTGACCTCCACAGCGATTCGCAACGAGTTGCCCAGACCGCTCAACTCGCTGCGGTTCTCCAGGAAGTTGGCGACATAGGGGTGCCCCGTAGGGATGGTTTTCTCATAGCTGGCATTGATACCGATGCGCGTGGCTTGCCAACCGAGCACCAGCGTCACCAGCAGACACAGCAGGATCACCAACGGTCGATGGTTGAAGATCATTCGCTCGGCGAAATTGCCCGACGCCTGGTCGAAGTCTTCCAGGCGGCCGATCACGGTTTGGGTTTTGTCGTCTTTCAAGTCTGACTCCTGTTGCACGGGCCATGGCCCGATAGCGCTACACCGTGAAGTTTCAAGGTTTGGCGGAAGCCCGCGGATCCTGGTCAGTGGCCACGCCACTCAAACCGACGCTGGCCAGACCTCCGTCGGCTGCCTGTTGCACGGCAGCGACCGTCCCGCCGCTGCGGCTCTGGCGCTTGTCGAAGCTGCGACCCTGGTCATGGCTGAACAAAAATTCACCGCTCTGGCTGGCCAACAGCAAGCTGCCGTCACGCAGCTCGATGGCTGTCGCAAGGGTTGATTCGATGCCGGTGTCGAGGCGTCGCCAACTGCTGCCACGGTCCTCGGACCACCAGGCGTTGCCGCGCAATCCATAGGCAATCAACGCTCCGCCGCGGGTACAGAGCAGACCGAAGAAGCTGCCTTCATAAGGTGATTTCAGAGGCTGGAACGAATGCCCGGCGTCGGTCGAACGCAACAGCAAGCCGCGCTCGCCCACCAGCAGCAGGTCGTTACCCGAAGCGCGGATCCCATACAGGTTCAGGCCCTGCGGATTGTTCACATGCTGCATCCACGGCCGCCAGCTTCGCCCGCCGTCGTCGGTGCGATAGATCTGGTTATAGGCGCCAACGATGTAGCCATGCAGGCGGTCACTGAAGTACAGGTCGAGAAACGGTTTATCCGGCCCGTCGTCCACCATCTGCCGTGCCTGCGCAAGGTTGCTGGCGCCGCCTGACTGATCGGCATCGCGCTCCGCGGCCTGCACCGCCAGCGCGGCGGCACGCTCACCGTCGAGTTGCTTGTGCCAGGTTTCGCCACCGTCCTCAGTGTGCAACACCACGCCCAGATGACCGACCGCCCAGCCCTGTTCCGCGTCGACGAATTGCACCGCGGTCAGGCTGACGCTGACCGGCACACGGGCCTGGCGCCAAGTCATTCCAGAGTCATCCGAGAGCAGCACGATGCCGCGCTCGCCGACCGCCACCAGGCGCTCGCCAGCCCGGGCCAATCCAAGCAATACCGCGCGCGCGGCCTTGGCGGTCGGCAGTGCCGGCTGCTGCAGTACCGCGAATGTCGCGGCCTGCGCAGTCATGGACGTGCTCGCCAACAGACACAACGCCAGCGCGCCGGCACTCCATCGCAGACCGAAACTCGCAAAGATTTTTTCAACGTTCATGTCTTTATCCCGCCTGGAAAATTGCCAGCGACCGCAACGAGCTTCTCGCCCGCCACGGCGCTCCATGGTTCAACGCATGTTTTCGTTGGCCATGGCGTCCGGTGTGTAAAAGGAAGCTGAAGGTTTTGCGATCGTCTGGTACTGGACCGCCAGATCGTTGCTCGAAGCGTTAAGGAAGTAGGCGCCGGTATCGAGGTTGTAGCTGCCCCACATGACTTGCGCAGTGAGCGCCGGCAGGTCCGGCGCCAGCAGCGTCAGCGAATACATCTGCCGTCCCAGTTTGCCCTGGGCGTCATAGCCGTCGACCATCAGGATCTGCCAGGAGTCCTCGTCGACGTAGTAGGTCCGATGCGGCACCACATGACGTTTGCCGGATTTGAGCGTGGCCTCGACCACCCAGACCCGATGCTTCTCCCAGCGCACCAGATCCGGATTGAGAAAGTTCGGTTTGACCAGATCGTCGCTCTTGGCCAGGCCGGCGCGATTATTGTTGTAGGGGACGATCAGTTCTTTCTTGCCCGCAAGCTTGAGATCGTAGCGGTCGGTAGGCCCGAACAGCATGAACGCTTCGTCAAACAGACCGACGCCAGAGGTGACAAAGTCCGGGGTGTCGTAGGCGATGTTCGGCGCTCGGCGTACCCGGCGCTGGCCGACCAGATACTGCCAGGCTGCACGGTTGGCCGGGTCCATGTCCCAATGGGTCATCAGGCCTTCGCCGGCCTTGGAGGACGGCAGTTCGGTCAGCAGCTTGCCAACCTGGTACTTGCCGGCAAAGTTTTCCAGGCTGCCACTTTCGGAGTAGTAGGGAAACTGATAGCTGAACAGGGCTCGGGTCGCCTGGACCTTCTTGCCACCGGCGGTCATCAGCCAGGTATCAAAAGGTGCGCTGATGGTCTCACCGCCCTGCCAGGACAACCGGTAGTTCCACAACACTTGCGCACCGTTGTCCGGGATCGGGAACGGGATGCCGCCATAAGCGCTGGCGACTTTTTCGGTTTCCACGTCCAGCGTGGCACGGGTGGCGTTCTTGCCGGTGTTGTCATACACCCATTGCGGGGCCGCTGCCGAGCGATGGGTCGGGTATACGTCCAGGCGATAGTCCGGGTATTTCTTCAGCAGGAGCTTGGTGCCTTCGGCCAATCCGCTGGCGTACTGCTCCATGTTCGAGGCCTTGATTGAATACAGTGGTTTCTCGCCGGCGAATGGGTCGGCACGTTTGTCACCCGCTTTGTAGCCGGGCGCGACCTTGGTGTAACCGCCGTTCCATGGCGGGATGCTGCCATCGGCATTGCCGGCGCGCTCGCCGCCAAGGGGCGTCAGTTCAGTCTTCAAACGTGCAGCCTGCTCAGGCGACACCGCGGCTTGCGCCAGGCTCATGCCTGCAAGGGTCAGGGTGAGGACGCAAGTGTTCAGGAAAGCGTTGTTCTGCATGGCGAATCCACCTTATTAGAATGAGGTTTTCACGTAGAGCGAGACGAAGTCGCGGTCGGCCAGCGACTGCCCGTAACTGAAATTGCCGTCCTCGCGCAGCCCGGCTTTCGGCGCCCCGAAGAAGTTCACGTAGTTGAGGCCGACATCCCAGCGCTGCAGATACGTGGCCTTGAGCCCGACACTCCAGTCGCCGGAATGGGTATTGCCGAAGCCCGACTTGTTAACCGCCGAAGAGCGCCCATCGAGCACCACACCCATGCCGATCGGCACGGTCAGGTCGATCCCGTCGACAATCTGGAAGTACGCAGGCTCCACCAGTACCCGCAACGCAGTGGCATCGCGGGTTGTGTTGGAATCCAGGGCCGCGGCGTTCTCGGTGACGCTCAGGGTGCGGTTCCACGCCAGTTCGGCCAGTGCCGAGCCGCCATCCCAAAAAGCACCAGGCGATAGCAGGTAAATCGCCGACAGGTTGGCGTGAGCGGTTTTGCCCCGGGCAAACAGTGCGTCATCGCCGCCATCGGCCTCCATGCCTGGGGTCACCACCTGCAGGTTGCTCACCAACGGCGCATTCCAGCGCACCGAAGTTTCACCGGCAAAGTTGAACGGCCCATAGGCAGTGGAGAAGCTGACGCCGGCCGTCTTGATATCTTCGGCGTAGACCTGACGATAGGAACTCAGGATCGGCAGCCCGGTGGCCGCCGCGGCTGCACCGTCGAGGTAGGCATACAGGCCGATGGGGGCTTTGTCGTGATATTGCGCGGCGTAGAAACCCAGTTCCAGTTCGGTCCCGGTCGGTTTGAAGCGAATCTGCATGCCGCCCTGCCCCGAGTTCCTCGGTTTCAGATCGCCGCCATTCACGGTGTCGTTGCCGAACACTTCGCGTAGCGAACCGCTGCCGTAACCGATGGCATCGACATCGCTCAGGTAGCTGCCGGCGCCGGGCAGATTGGAACGCTCCCACTCGAACTGGTAGTAAGCGCCCACCGATAACTGCGGGTTGATCTGCAGCTGTCCAGAGATCTGATTGACCGGACGCAGGATCTCCTTGAACTGGGTTCCCGGAACGCTGAGCAACTTGACCACATCGGTCGGACCCTGGGCATTGGCGATGCCGTTGCCGCCGTAGAACAGGCTTTCACCGTAGATCAGGCTGTGCCGGCCCAGACGCACCACGCCCTGGGAGTCTTCGCCGAGGTCACCGCGCAGGAACACGAAGGCGTCGAGAATTTCCGCGTCGCGACCATGGAGCTTGCGGGTCTCGCTGAGGAAATGCGGTTGCTCGCTGTCGTCGGTGTCCTGGTTGTAGATATCGTCGTACCAGGCCGCGCCACTCACACGCAGCCCGTAGTTTTGCCGGCTGAGGTCCATTTCAGAAAACAGATCCAGACGGTTGGAGACCAGGCCGCGGCTGAAGTTTTTATCGCCCTGACTCTGGATCGAGGGGTACAGACCGTTGGCGGTCGGTGCGTTAACTAATCGGCTGTCCTGACCTTGCAGACGCCAGGCCTGGCTGTACTTGATGGTGTTGTCCCAACGCAGTTTCCAGTCGGAATCGCCCAGGTCCATTTGCATGGCCTCGGCCCTTTCGATCATCACGCCTGCACTGCATAACGCCAGGAACAGGGCGCAATGCTTGAAACGAAAGCAACGTTTAACGTTGTCCATGGACGCTCCTCATTATTTTTATTTTTGGCATTGCACTTGTGGCGAGGGGGCTTGCCCCCGTTCGGCTGCGAAGCAGTCGTAAACCAGTACTGAATTCAGGGCCGCTGCGCGCCCCAACGGGGGCAAGCCCCCTCACCACATGGTTTCAGATGTAGGTGGAGGCCAATCCGCCATCAACTGCCAGGTTGACGCCGTTGATCCAGCGCGACTCGTCGGCACACAGGAATGCGATCACCGCCGCCACCTCATCGGCATAACCAGGGCGTTTCATGCGATGGGCATCGGCCTGGGTTCGTGCTTCACCGAGCATGCTCACGAAGTCACCGAGGATGGGCGTGAAGACCGGGCCCGGCGCCACGCTGTTCATGCGCACTGAATGTTCGAGAAACCAGGGCTGGGCCTGCAGATAGTTCCAGACGATCAAGGCTTCCTTGAAATACTGGTAGCAGGTCTCGTCCGGTACCGGGTGCTCGGCCAGCCAGGCCTGCGCGGCGGCGAAGCCTTCGATGCGTGCCAGCGCCTTGTGCTGTTCCAGGCGCAGCGGCCACTCGGCGCCGAGGATCGAGGCGATATTGACGATGCTGCCGCCAGCGGTGATGCGCGGCAGCAGTGCGCTGCTCAGGTGACGCAGCCCCAGGTAGTTGACCTGCGCCAGCAATTGCGGGTTTGCCGTGCCTGGCACCCCAGCGATATTGCACAGGCTGTCGATCCGTGCCGGTAGCTGTGGCAACAGCCGGTCGATGTTCTCGGCACTGCTCAGATCGCCCTGGACAAAACCGTCCAGGGTCATGTGCGGGGCCTTCAGATCGACGCCAATCACGTGGGCGCCGTGGGCGCGCAGCAGGCTTGCAGTGGCGGCGCCGATACCCGAGGAGACCCCGGTCACCAGCACCGTCTTGTTGTCGAGTTTCATGTTGAGTCCTCTTATTATTTTTGTGTACTCGCCCGACCTCGTCGGCCTGGTCCTGTCCGTCAGAACGGATAGCGTGGCGCCTTATCCTTGATCGTCACCCATTGCCATTGGGTGTATTCGTCCCAATCGGCCGGACCGCCCACGCTGCCGCCATTGCCCGAGCTGCCGCGCCCACCGAACGGGTTGATGCACTCGTCGGCCACCGTCTGATCGTTGATGTGCAGCAGACCGCAATTGAGTTGCTCGCCAATCGCCATCGCGTGCCCGACCGAAGGCGAAATGATCCCTGCGGACAAGCCATACTCGGTGCGGTTGGCCAGGTCGATGGCCTCATCGTCGCTGGTAAAACTCACCACCGTGGCGACCGGGCCGAAGATTTCCTCGTCGAATGCGCGCATGCCCGGGCGCACGCCGGAAAGCACCGTGGGTTGGTAGAACAACCGTTCAAACTCGCCGCCGGCTTGCAGTTTTGCCCCGGCAGTCACACTCTCCGTGACGATTTCATGCACGCGTTGCAACTGTCGTTTGTTGATCAAAGGCCCCAATACCGCCTCGCCACGAGCGGCATTGCCGACCGTGATCGCCCGGGCTTTCTCTGCCAGCCGGCGGACCAGTTCTTCAGCGATCGATTCATGGGCCAGGATGCGTCCGGTGGCCATGCAGATTTGCCCCTGATGCAGCCAGGCACCCCAGGCGGCATTGCTCGCCGCCAATTCAAGATCGGCACCTTCGAGCACGATCAACGAGTTCTTGCCGCCCAACTCCAGGGCGACTTTTTTCAGATGACGCCCAGCCACCTCCGCAACCTTGCGCCCGGCCGCGGTCGAACCGGTGAAGGCGATCATCCGAACATGCGGGTCGCGGCACAGGGCCTCACCGGCCACTGCTGCGCCCGGTAAAACCTGCAGCAACCCTTTTGGCAAACCGGCCGCCTCGAACAACCGGGCAATGATGAAACCGCCACTGACCGGGGTTTGCGGATCGGGTTTGAGCACCACCGCGTTGCCGGCCGCCAGCGCCGGTGCCACCGAACGCAGGGAGAGCACCAGGGGAAAGTTGAACGGCGAGATCACCCCGACCACGCCATGGGGCAACCGGCGCGCATAGGACAAACGCCCCGCTTCGCTTGGGAGGACCAGACCATGGGGTTGCGACAGCAGACCGGCAGCCTGATGCAACAAGACGATCGCCTCGCGAACCTCATGTTCACCCTTGAACAGGCTGCCGCCACTTTCCCGGGCGATGTACAGCGCCAGTTCGGCAAAATGTTGCTGGGCCAGGGCTGCGGCTTTGCGAAAGATCTCTGCGCGTTCCCGTGGCCCCAACGCCGCCCAGGCCGGTTGAACACGGGCGGCGGTCAGGCTGGCAAACGCGATGTCCGCTGCATCGGCTAATCCTGTGACGGTCAGTACCTCGCCGGTGGCCGGCTCGATGACTCTGTTGACGCCGCCCAATGGACGTATCCAGTCGCCATTGAAGATGCGTTCGCACCACAGTGCGTCCCGCAGAAAATCAGATGGTTCACTTACCGACATTTCGGTCTCCCGGCTCTTGTGTTTGTAATTGCCTGACGCGGCCTCGCGAAAACGATGCAGCGTCGTGAAAGCACTAGAGCAAGGGCTGTGCCGACTTCCTCTGTCGCCACGCGTTTTAGGTGGCGAAGGCTCTGGTCTGAAGGTTTGAGAGGAGCATCAACGAATAGGGCAAGCCGTCGGGCGCTCGGTCGACGCCCGGCCACTTGTCCAAATGATAAAGTTATGTTTAATAACTGTTTTGCTAATTGATCATTTCGATCAGTCGACTCGCTCAGGGGCATATAACAATGAATAATCCCCATTCGCTGCTTCCTCATCTCGCGGTGCAGGAGGAACATTTCTCGCCCCGAGGAGACAGCACTCAACTGACCGAGGGCAACTCACCGACCCTGGCCGAGTTGACCGAATGCCTGTTCTTTTCCCCGGTTGACGGACGTATCTGGCTCAACGACCAGCGCATGCTGCTATTGCACAGTTCATCCTTCGGCGCGCTGCGACGGGAGATTATCGAGCGCCAGGGACTGGAACAGACCCGCGGTCTGTTTACCCGCACCGGCTATTTGTCCGGCGCACGCGATGCACGATTGATCCGCGAGCGCTGGCCAGACGCCGATGCCGCGGCGGTTTTCTCGGCCGGCACGCGCCTGCACACACTCGAAGGCATGACCAAGGTCGAACCCCTGCACTTCAAATTCGACGCCGACTCAGGCTTCTACGAAGGTGAATTCCTCTGGCACCACTCCTGTGAGGCCGACGAACATATCGCCGCCTACGGGATCGGCCAGGATCCGGTGTGCTGGACCGAACTGGGCTATGCCATCGGTTATGTCAGCGGGCTGTTCGGCCGTCTGGTGATCTTCCGTGAAACCGAGTGCCGGGGCATGGGCCATGAGAGCTGCCGGGTGATCGGCAAGACCGCCGAGCAATGGGGCGATGTCGAACAGGACCTGAGTTACCTCACCGCTACGCCATCCAGCGTCGCCCCCAAGCAGCGTCCGGCCCCGGCGCCCGCGCCCCAGGATGACGACAGCGAAATGCCCGGCGGGCAAAAGCCCATTGGCGCCAGCGCCGCCTTCAACGCCGCAACGCTCGCCTTGCAGCGGGTTGCGCCGACGCCTGCCACGGTGCTGTTCAGTGGTGAGTCGGGAGTCGGCAAGGAATTGTTCGCCCGTCAGTTGCACCAGTTCAGCCCACGCCACCAAGCACCTTTCGTGGCCCTCAACTGCGCCGCGATCCCGGACAATCTGATCGAGGCAGAGCTGTTCGGTGTCGAACGCGGCGCCTATACCGGCGCGACCCATTCGCGCCCTGGACGCTTCGAACGCGCTCACGGTGGCACCCTGTTTCTCGATGAAATCGCCAGCCTCAGCCTACCGGGCCAAGGCAAGCTGCTGCGTGCATTGCAAGAGCGTGAGATCGAACGCATCGGTGGAAGCCAGCCGATCAAGGTCGATGTCCGGGTGGTGGCGGCCACCAATGTCGACTTGCGCAAAGCCGTGGCGGCCGGAGACTTTCGCGAGGACCTGTTCTACCGCCTGAACGTCTACCCCATCACGTTGCCGCCATTGCGCGAACGTCGTGACGACATACCGTTGCTGGTCAACGCGTTCCTGCGGCGCTTCTGCCAGGCCTACGCCCGCAAGCCCGCCGGGCTGACCATGCGCGCGCTCAAAGTGTTGTTGCGCTATGACTTTCCCGGCAACGTGCGGGAATTGCAGAACCTGGTCGAGCGCGGCCTGATCGCCAGCGAAGACGGTCAAGCCATCGATCTGGTTCACCTGTTTCGCAACGAACCCATGCCGCAGGAGGCTTACTCTCTGGACGGCAATGGCAGCCTCGCAGCCACTGACCCCAACCCCGCCAACACGCAACCTCGCCCGGCCTTGCTGGAAACCCTGGCTCGTCTGGAACACGGCTTCTCCATTGAAGGACTGGAGTCGCGCCTGATCGACGAAGCGCTGCAAAAGAGCGAAGGCAATCTGGCCGCCGCCGCGCGATTGTTGGGGTTGAGTCGTGCGCAGTTTGCTTACCGGCTGAAGAAGTACCGACAGGCATCGGCCTGACTCCGGCTGAGTCAGTGCAGGCGTAGCAACGACTACCCGTCGTAGATGAGGATGAAACGAAATTATCTTGCCAATATAGTTATGACAATTAACTATGTTTGAAGTTAACTTGTTTGCCTCATAACACGCGCCCCGGAGTCCACATGCCCAATAACAACAACATCGACGGCATCATTGAACAACTCAGCCAACTGCCGCCCCTCAGCTCGCTGACTGTCGATCAGCAGCGGCAACAGGCCGAACTACTCTTCGGCGCCGGCTCCTGTGCCGAGGGCGTGACCTTTGAAGCCGCCAATCTGGCCAGCGTCAGTGGGCTTTGGGCCATTCCCACAGATGCCAGGCCCGACTTTGTGTTGCTGTATCTGCATGGCGGAGGCTACTCATTTGGCAGTGCCCGAGCCTATCGCCCGTTCACCAGCCAATTGGCAGCCCGCAGCCGAATTCGTACCCTTTGCATCGATTACCGCCTGGCCCCGGAACACCCTTTCCCGGCCGCCGTAGAGGACGCTCTGGATGTCTACCGTGCACTCCTCGAAAACGGTGTGAACGCCGAACACCTGGTGCTGGCCGGCGACAGTGCCGGCGGCGGTCTGTGCATGGCTCTGATGTTGGCCGCCAAGGCCGCGGGTTTGCCGCTGCCCGCGGCTGCGGTAGTGATGTCGCCTTGGGTGGACATGGCTCAGACCGGTGAGTCCTGGAACTTGCAGAAAACTCGAGATCCATTGCTCGGCCCGGTTGCTGGCAAGACCCTTATGGCCGACACCTATCTGCAGGGCGCCGAGCCACTGAATCCGCTGGCCTCCCCCCTATACGGCGACCTTCGGAGCCTACCGCCAGTGCTGATCCAGGTGGGCAGCCGGGAATGCCTGCTGGACGATTCAACCCGGCTCGCCAGCCGCCTGGCCAGCGCCGAAGTGGCGGTACAGCTGGACGTCTGGCCGGGAATGATTCATGTCTTCCAGACCATGAGCGATCAACTCGAAGAAGCCCGCCGGGCACTGGACCAGATCAGCGCCTTCCTCCTTCGGCACTTGGGGGAAGATGTGTCCTGACCTCAAGTTTGCGTAGAATGCGGGGCGATACCGTATCCAATATGCAACAACGACCGGTAGACCCATCCTCCCTGTGACCAACTGGTGATTTGTGGCGCCCTTCCACGTTCAATGCCTGACCTGTCAACCATGAGCGAGAGCTCATGGGTATTAATTACCAATACAAAAGCGCTTTGCAGGTTTTGTCTGTCGGTATCGTTGCTTGTTGCTGGTAACGCGTCTGGCGTGACATTACCGCTTGAGTTGTATATCCCGGACGCGCCGCCACTGACGTTTGTCGATGATGCCAAGGGTCACGGAATGGTCGGAGAAGCCGTTCTGACGGCCATTGCCAACGCCGGCTATGTCGCTCATGTCCATGTGCTTCCCTGGGCCAGATCGCAGAAATACGTCAGCGAGAAACAGGATATTTTGATAGCCCCTTTGTCTCGCACGCCGGAACGCGAAGATCGCTTCACCTGGATCACGTCAATCATGCCCATGGAGCGCGCTTTTTTCAGCCTCGACCGGCCGGTGAGCAGCTTTGCCCAAGCGAAAAAAACCTACCGGGTGATCGGTGTCGGCCTGGGCAGCGCTCAGGAGGAAATCCTGCGTGCACAAGGCTTCAGCGACGAGCAGATCTACCCGCTGACCATTGGCGACAACCCTGCGCAGATGCTTTTGAAAGGTCGCATTGATGCCTGGTTCAATGGCGTTCCCGAGAGTCAATACATCTGGCCGAAGGTGTCTGAACGCAAGCTGTTCATGAGCCCCGTCATGAGCAGAGCGGAGCTCTATCTGGCTTGCTCCAGGCTTTGCTCCGCTCAACTGGTGCAAGACTTGCGCAAGGCGGTTGAAACGCTTCGTGCTGACGGCACTCTGGCGCGTATACAGCGGAGCTATTTGTCGCCATGACGATCGGCAACAACAGGTTTAGGCTGAAATGGCTGACTATGCGCTTTCCGCCGGCATCGCACCCTGCTGCCCATGCTGACGCGCGGTCACCAGGCCGATAAAGGAAATCACCAGCGCCAGGCCGATGGTCGAAGAAACTTCCATACGATGCTCGGGCGTCACCATCATCACCGCCAACGCTGCGCAGATGAAGGCGATGACCAACCAGGTGAGCCAGGGGAACAACCACATCTTGAAGGTCAGCGTGACGTTCTGCCGAAGCAGAATCTTGCGCATGCGCAGTTGCGACACGGCGATTACCAGGTACACCAGCAAGGCAATGGCGCCGGAGCTGGCGAGCAGAAACTGGAATAAGCCGGCGGGCATGAAGTAGCTGAACAAGGTCACACCGGCACCCAGTACGGTGCTGGCGATCACTGCAGCCCTCGGCACGCCCGCCGACGACGTTACCTTCAGCGGCTGCGGTGCATCACCGCGCTTGCCCAGCGAAAACAACATGCGTGAGGCAATATAAATCGACGAGTTCATGCAGCTGGCCACGGCAATCAACACCACCATATCGACCATGAGCTTGGCGTGGGGAATATTCATCAGCTCAAGCGCTCGTTGGTAAGAACCCACCGACGCCAACAACGGATCGTTCCAGGGCACCACTGAAATGACCACGAAAATGGACAGCACGTAGAACACCCCGATGCGCCAGATCACAGAGCGGGTAGCTTTGGCGATGTTCTGCGCAGGGTTGCTGGATTCAGCCGCAGCGATGGTCACCGCTTCCGTACCGATGAAGCTGAACATGATGGTGATGAATGCCCCTACAACCGCTGACAAGCCGTTGGGCGCGAAACCGCCATGTTCCTCCATGAGTCGGCTCAATCCGCTGGCTTCGCGCTCTGGAATCCATCCCATCAACACCGCAAAACCCAGGCCGATGAATCCAATGATCGCCACGACTTTGGCCATCGCAAACCAGAATTCGAACTCACCGTATTTGGACACACTGAACAGGTTAGTCACCACCAACAAAATGATCGACAGCAAGGCAAACAACCAGGTATCGATCTGCGGGAACCATTGATTCAATACATGCCCGGCCGCAAGCGCCTCGATCGGTATCACCAGCACCCAGAACCACCAATACAGCCAGCCGATGGTGAAGCCTGCCCAACGCCCGATTGCCTGGTCGGCGTAGGTAGAGAAAGATCCGGTGTCCGGGTTGGCAACCGCCATTTCGCCCAGCATGCGCATGACCAGAACGACCAACAGGCCGGAAAACAGATAAGCCAGCAATACTGCCGGCCCTGCGGCAGCGATGGCATGTCCGGAGCCAACAAACAAACCTGCGCCGATAATCCCCGCAATAGAAAGCATTGTGACGTGACGCGGCTTGAAACCCTGCGCCAATTGTCCGTTCGAATCTTTGGAGTTCAGGCTATTCATTGTTTTTTTGTTCTCTGGTGATCGACGTTAGGGCGTACTGACTGAGGGTCAGGCGATCATCATTTCTCCCTGTTGCCGCGTCCGAACGCGGCGCACCTCAAACGCTCCTGAGCTTCTAAATCAGGCATCACGGCTGTACACGACCGTGAAGTGACGCGCCACCTTACGCGTCTTGTCTTGAAAGCCAATAGCCCGAATGCGCCACTTATGAGTCTGATTTCGACATGCGTTGCGCGTAACGCGCCTGGTGAAATGTCGTCCGAAACTAGCCGCCCTCATAACAAGGGCGCGACCTGTCTACCTGTTACAAAGTGTACGAGAAACCCATTTGCACGGTTCTCGGCGCCCCCGGATAGGCGTAAACGTTGCCAAAGGCGCCTTCATCGTAGTCGCTGTCGAACACATTCTTCAGGTCAAGGTTAAGCCGCAGGTGCTCGTTGACTTTGTAAAAGCTGAGCAGGTCGAACACCTCGTAGCTGTCCATGGAGAAGGCATTGGCCGCGGTCTGGCCGGCGCGCTCGTCGACATACTTGGCGCCCAGCCCCAGGCCCAGTCCTTTGAGGCCGCCGTCCTGAAACTCGTAGACGTTCAGCAGGCTGAAACTGTTGCGCGGAATGTTCATCAGGCGGGTGCCTGACTTCAGGTCGTTGTCCTGGGTGACTTCGGCATCCACATAGGCATAGCCACCGATCATGCGCCACTCTGGCGTAAGGTTGCCCGCCACATTCAGATCGAAGCCACGGCTGCGAACTTCACCCGCCGCAACTTTGAAGTTCGGGTCCACCGGGTCGTTGGTCTGGACGTTGCGTTTTTCGATCTGATAAACCGCGGCATCCACGCTCAACTGGCGATCCAGAGCTTGCCACTTGACACCCACCTCGTAGGATTTGCCTTCTTCAGGTTTGAAGCCGCCACCCGTTCGACTGGCACCGCTGTTGGGCTTGAAGGATCGCGCCGTGTCGGCATAGATCGCCACGGTCGGGGTCAAGTCGTAGATCAGCCCAAGACGCGGGGTGACAGCGTTGTCGCTGTTGGTCCAGCTCACACCGTTGACGAGTTTGTTGTCGTAATCATGTTCGAAGCGTTCGAAACGTACGCCTGCCAAAGCTTTCAAGCGCTCGGTCAGCGTTACCTGGTCTTGCACGAAAGCGGCATAGGTCTTGAGGTTTTCCTGATCGTGGGTGGTGGTGCGAGTCAGCGCCGGACGCGGCTGGCCGTAGACCGGATTGAAGATGTCGATGGGGTAGGCACTCACCGCCCCACTGGAGCGACGGATGATCGACTTGTAATCGTAATCCTCATACTCGATGCCCGTGAGCAACGTGTGGTCGAACCCAACGGTGGAAAAATGCCCGGTCAGGTTCAACTGCACATCAAGGTCTTGCCACTCCAGCTTGCGATAGTTGAAATTGCGCCCCAGCGTTCGGCCGTCGGCAGCGACTCCGTTGCCTTCAATGGCATTGCCTTGCAGGCTGCCATCGAGAAATTGCGTGCCGCCACCCAAGGTCCAGTTGTCGTTCAGGAAATGCTCGAAACGCAGTTGCGCCATGTTGTTGTCGTTGTGCAGCTTGCCGATATCCTTTTCACCGAAAAAAGTATCCCGCGAGGCAACGCCGGCCTGATTGCGATAGCGAGTCACGCCCCGATCGAGCGGCGCGTTGTTGCGCATGAAATCGCCTTCGAAGGTGATGCGGGTGGTGTCGTTGACCTGCCAACCGAGCACCGGCGCCACACCGTAACGCTCGTTTTCGACGTGATCACGGAAGGTGTCGCCACCCTCGCCTATCACGTTCAGCCGATAGGCCAGTCGCCCTTCATCGTCCAGCGGTCCTGAGGCATCCAGCGTTCCGCGACGCATACCCTGATCGTTGAGTTGACTGCCCAGGGTGACGGTGCGTTCGGCCAGGGGTTGTTTGGACACCACGTTGAAGGTGCCGCCCGGGTCGCCACGGCCATACAGCGTGGTGGCTGGCCCGCGCAGGACCTCCAGGCGCTCGATGGTATTGGCATCGGGCATGTTCGGATAACCGCGGTTGATCGGGAAACCGTTGCGGTAGAACTCACCGGTGGTAAAGCCACGCACGGTGAAAGTGGTCAGGCCCTGGCCGCCGAAATTGTTCGCACGACCCACGCCCCCGGCGTAATCGAGCGCGTCTTGCAGACGGGTCGCGCCGAGGTCCTCCACGACATCCTTGGTGACAACGCTGATGGATTGTGGGGTTTCATGAATCGGAGTGTCTGTGCGCGTCGCACTGGCCGAACGGGTTGCTCGATAACCCTGAACCGGCCCTTGAGCCTGTTCTTCCAATGTGGCGTTGATGTCGATCGCTTGTAACTCTATTGACGCAGGATCAGTCGGTGCTTGTTCAGCCCAGGCGGTCTGGGAAATAGCTTGGATCACACACAGAGAAACGAGAGTTCGACGCATCGACAGACAACCTTGAGAAGATGCCGGGCACATCAGGAGCTCGGCGAGAATTGATGACGAATAATATCAATTCCCATTCTCTGCTGATACGTTTTATCTCGGTAAAACAGGTGCGAGAGCAAAATTAATTGCGCTCATGGCCGGGCCTCAGTGACGCAATAGCCTGCGCAGCGGAACCCCATCTTTGAGGACCGGCGATTTGATGACGATGTAACTGAAGTACTTGGAGATACCGATGTTCTTGTCCAGCAGACCTTCCATCACTTCCTGATAATGCTGGATGCTGCAGGTCATGAAACGCACCAGGTAATCGTAACCACCGCTGATCAAATGGCACTCAAGTACTTCATCGACCAAACGGATATTGGACTCGAACTTGGCGAAGTCCTCCCGCTTGTGGTCGCTGAGCGTGATCTCGGTAAATACCGTGACCGAGTCGGTGATCTTGGCAAGATTGAGATGGGCTCTGTAACCGGAAATATAGCCGGCCGACTCGAGCCGCTTGACCCGTTGCAAACATGGGCTGGACGACAGACCCACTGCATCGGCCAAGCTGACGTTAGTCATTCGGCCGTCTTTTTGCAGTTCAACCAGGATACTGATATCAATTCGGTCTAGTTTGATCAAACCTTCCATCGCGTACCTCGTGATTGCCGTTCCGATGTCCAAAGATATAGCAAAATCAGCGGTGTAACGATCGCTGATGCTGAGCGACCAGGTCGGCCATGCTATTGATGCAAAAATCCGCAGGACATTGCTGGGTATCATTCCCGTGATCACGATAGATCAGGCACAAACCCGCCGATTTTGGCGGCTCGGCAGGAGGTCTGGAAACCTGCAGGATATCTTCAGGTTTCAGTTTGTTGGCTTGCAGCCAGGCGCTGTCCTCTAACGGATTGCTGACCCGCGATAGCAAATCTTCGGGCGTAATCCCCAAACGCTCACAGAGCTGTTCGCGATCCGCGGCATCACGATCGCAGCACACCAGCAGCCGATAAAACTTGCGCAGGTACAACATGGCGCCGGGTGCGTCCTCGAACAGTGACCAGTTGCCCACCGATCGGGCGAAACTCATCCCCTCCTCCCAACTGGCCTTGAGCCCGAAACGCTCTGCCAACTGACGATGGGCGAAGCACAGCAACCCACTGAAACCCAACTCTGCAAAACGTGGATAGAGCGTACGCACCGCCTCGTCAAACGCAGCCAATACTGCTTCCCTGTCCAGCCTGTCCGAATGGTTTTCGAGCAACGGTTGCAGGGCCGTCCAGATACCCGAATCCCGATCGACCAGAACATCATCGCAATCGATCAGCAGTGCACGATAATCAGTCAGGTACATGGTGTGTAGCCTCCCATGATGCATTCAACAATCCATGCGTTCCAAACGCTCCGGTTGACGCAGCGATGCTGCGCCAACCGAAGTCTGAGGTTAATTCAACACGCGTAACAATGCTGCCTCAAGAATCGCCAGCGCTTCGTCGATCTGTTCCTCTTCGGTGACCAGAGGCGCGAGGAAGCGCAGCACATTACGGTACACGCCGCATTTGATCACCAACAGCCCGCCAACCCTGGCCTGATCGATCAGTTGCTGGGTGAGTTCGGCATCGGGGCTGCGGGCCTCATCGTCTTTGATCAGTTCGATCGCCAACATGAAACCGGTGCCACGTACGTCACCAATACGCGGATGACGTGCCTGCAAGCGCAGCAGGCCCTGACGCAGACGCTCGCCCAATGCCTCACCGCGCGCAAGTAGCTGTTCCTGTTCGTAGGCGTCGATCACCGCCAGCGCCGCCGCGCAAGCCAGGGCATTACCACCATAAGTACCGCCGAGACCACCGGGTAATGGCGCGTCCATGATGTGCGCACGACCCACCACGCCCGATATCGGCAAACCACCGGCCAGGCTCTTGGCGACTGTGACCAGATCCGGCTGAATGCCTGCGTGCTGGAAACCAAACCATTTGCCCGTGCGGCCGAAGCCGGTCTGAATTTCATCGAGAATGAGCACGATGCCATGTTGTTCGGTCAGAGCCCGCAGCGCCTGGAGAAACTCCGGCGGCGCCGAGAGGAAGCCGCCATCGCCCTGCACCGGCTCGATGATGATCGCCGCTACCCGGTCCGCAGGGACTTGAGTCGCCAGCAATTCGTTCAGGGCTTGCAGGGCCATCTCGCTGGTGAAACCGCGATAGGCGTTCGGGTACGGGGTATGAAAGACCTCGGGAGCAAAGGGCCCGAAGTTCTGCTTGTAGGGTTGGCTCATGCCAGTCAAGGTCGTGCCGAGCAACGTGCGTCCATGGAAACCGCCACGAAAGGAGATGACCGCTGGGCGATTGGTGTGCGCGCGAGCGATCTTCACCGCGTTCTCCACAGCCTCTGCACCGGAGGTAAACAGCGCCGCCTTATAGGCTTCGCGACCACCGACCAACTCGCACAAACGCTGGACCAGGTCGAGATAGGGTTTATAGGCCACTACCTGGAAGCATGCATGGCTGACCTTTTGCAATTGGGCTTGCACCGCCGCGACCACCTTCGGGTGATTGTGACCGATGTTCAACACACCGATGCCGCCGACGAAGTCCAGGTAACGCGCCCCGTCCACGTCCCACATCTCGCAACCCTGGGCACGATCGATAACCAGCGGGTGTGCGGTGACCAAACCCCGGGGCACGAATTGATCGCGTTGACGGAGCAAACTCGGGGTTTCTTCGACTTTACTGTTCATTGGCATCTCTCATAGTGGGCCTGGCAACCGGGAAGCGGCTGCGACGTGTTTCACAGGTTAAGCTTTCGACGCAATTGTCTAAGCCGAACTTGGCCTCTGAGAAATTCGGATCGGCTGTTTTCACCCCGGCAAACAGCAGAATCCTTCAGCGGTGGCCAGCCCCATGGAATCTGCCGATAGGTGCCCCCTACAACGCAGCGTCGTGTGTTTACGCAGAGTCTTTCGACATATCCTGCTTTGTCACTCGGGCATGCTTGATGCTCCCTATTTAATGCGAGAATTGACCCATGGCCCTGCTCTATAAAGCTGACCCGGTGCGCGGCGAACATTGGAAGCGCCTATTCGCCGAGCACGCTCCAGATATCGAATGGCGTGCCTGGCCAGACATCGGCGATCCGCAGGATATTCGCTACCTGGCGGCGTGGCAGGCGCCGGACGATCTCGACACCTTGTTGCCAAACCTGCAGGTATTGTTCGCCTTGTCGGCCGGGGTCGATCAGCTTGACCTTGACCGCTTGCCCACGAGCCTGCCGGTGGTCCGTCTGCTCGATCCGAGCATCACCCGGGGCATGTGCGAATACGCCACTTTTGCGGTGCTGAGCCTGCACCGGGATATGCTCCGTTATCGCCAGCAACAAATGGCCCGGTGCTGGCAGGCTCACCTGCTGCAACCGGCAGCCAAACGTCGAGTGGGCGTGATGGGGCTCGGCACACAAGCTCAACAGATTCTGGCCACGTTGCAGCCTTTTGGCTTTGCCTTGTCGGGCTGGGCACGCAGCGAGCATCACATCGACGCAGTGGACTGCTTTGCGGGTGCCGAACAACTTCCGGCCTTCCTCGGCCAGTGCGACATCGTGCTGTGTGTCCTGCCACTGACCGAGCAGACCAAAGGGATTCTCAACCGTCAGTTATTCCAGCACCTGCCCAATGGTGCTGCCTTGGTCAACATGGGCCGCGGTGGGCATCTGGTAGAAGAGGATCTGCTCGAGGCTCTGGCCAGCGGCCAGATCAGCGCGGCGGTGCTCGACGTACTGCAACAGGAACCGGCAGCGCCGGATCATCCCTTCTGGCACCATCCGCAGATATTGCTGACACCGCATATCGCTGCAATGACTCAGCCAGAAAGCGCGTTTAGCGTGCTGCTGGAGAACATCCGTCGGCATCAACGCGGTGAGTCAATGCTTGGCCAGGTTGACCGCAAGCGAAGTTACTAACTGCCGGCCTTACCCCTCGTTTGAGCAATAACTGCGGCCTGTGAAGTCGCAACTTATGCAATCTACCGAATTGACTGCAGCCCATTGCCAGGCTCCGCCGTAGCTGCGATACAGCCACCGCTGCGTGCAGCCCGGCCGTGCAGTGATCGACAAGATCCAGGGTTCTCCCGGTTTGCTTCGCAGTGTTCACCTGAGCAGAACGTTGCCTGCCGTACAGGCAACGAATACTAATAAGATCAAATGAGGTAAGCGATGAACATCGCAAAACAAAGCGCTCTCTCCTTGGCGGTCATTGCCGCCACCGCGCAACTGGCAATAGCGGATCAGCAACAGCAAGCCAAGGGCTTCATTGAAGACAGCAGCCTAGTGCTGCTCAACCGTAATTTCTATATGAACCGCGACTTCCGCCATGGCGGCAGCAACAGCCAGGGTATCAATGGCTCGTTGCCGTCCAGCGAACGCAACGGCTATCGCGAGGAGTGGGCACACGGCGCCATGCTCAACTTCGCCTCCGGTTTCACCCAAGGCACCATCGGCTTCGGCACTGATGCCTTCGCCTACGGCGGGGTCAAGCTGGACACCGGCCGCGGTCGGGTCGGCAACGGCCTGCTGCCGATCAGCAACAACCGCACCAACGAAGCCGACGTGCCGGACTCCTATGGCAAGATTGGCGGCGCAGTGAAGATGCGCATTTCCTTGACCGTGCTGAAGTACGGCGAACAACGCCCGACCGCTCCGGTATTCGCCACCGGCGACAACCGTTTGCTGCCGGAAACCGCGACCGGTTTTCAACTGACCAGCAATGAGTTCGATGCCTTATCCCTCGAGGGTGGCCATTTCACCGCCTTCAACAATCGTAATTCGACCAACTCCGATGACGGCCTGTTCACCACCTACGGAGGGACCGAAGCTGACAGCGTCGACTTCGTCGGCGGCACCTATAAAATCAACGAAAACCTCATCCTGAAGGCGTACACCAGTGAGGCCGTCAATGTCTGGCGCCAACACTTCGGCAGTGCCTCCTATACGATTCCCCTGGCTGACAAGCAGTCGCTCAATTTCGGTCTGACGGCCTACAAGACCAGTGACCAGGGCGAAGCGCGTGCCGGTAAGATCGACACCACCAGCTGGTCAGCCAAAGCGGCTTATTCCTTGGGCGCCCACAAGCTCACCCTGGCCTACCAGAAGATCGATGGCGACGAGTACTTCGACTACATCGGTGTGGATTCAATCTGGTTGGCCAACTCGGTTCAGTACTCCGACTTCAACGCCCCCAACGAGCGTTCAGTCCAGGCTCGTTATGACCTGAACATGGCCTCCTACGGCATACCCGGGCTGAGCTTCATGGCCCGCTATGTCAAAGGCGATCAAATCGATGGCACCAAGGCCGATCCGAATGGCGCTTACGCCAACAAGGTGGGTGACGACCAGAAACATTGGGAACGCGATCTGGAAGCCAAATACGTAATCCAGGAAGGTGCGACCAAGGACCTGTCCTTCCGCCTGCGTCAGGCCACCCACCGCTCCACCTCGTTCGACAGCGATATCGACGAGGTCCGCCTGATCATCGAGTACCCGCTGAGCATTCTGTAACGGCTGTTCCCGGCCGGTTTAGCTCGTGGGCCGGCCGGCTTTTTTAAAGGCCTCCTCCTCGCTCCTTAGCCTTGAGGCGCCCATTCGAACTAATGCCAGTCGGTTAAGACGCAGAACCTGTGGGAGCGTGGCTTGCCCGCGAAGAACGATGACGCGTAGTACCTGAAAAACCGCGGTGCATTCTTCGCGGGCAAGCCACGCTCCCACAGGAATTTCGTCGCTCAAATTTCTTAACAGATCGGCATTACCCATCCGGGCGTCTTTTTTTAAGCAATGTAACCATCAGGAATGTCTTTCGCTTCGACCTGCATCCTGAAAACCGACCCGGTATTTGCTGCCGATCCTGATTCTCATTTGAGCAGTAACTGTGGTCTGCGGAGCCGTCGCTGACGGAATCTGCCGAATCAATTGGAGGCTCTTGTCAGGCCTCGCCGCAGGTGAGATACCAATACTTTGCGCGCAGAAATCCGACCGATTACGCGCCCTGTCAATGGAGACCTGCCATGTCCATTTCGCAACGCCCAGCCTATATCTATCGCCCCATGACCTCAGCCGATGTGGCGTCGGCCCATGCCTTGTCCGTGCAGTTGAAGTGGCCCCACCGCCTGGAAGACTGGGCCATGTTGCAGCGCATCGCGCAGGGTTTTGTCGTAGAAGACGCAGACCGTCTGATCGGTACCGCGTTCACTTGTCCGCAGGGAGATTACGCCACCATCGGCCTGGTGATCGTCAGTGATGAGTACCAGGGCCAGGGTATAGGTCGCAAGCTGATGGAGTTGGCGCTCGAGGCTTGCGGATCGCGTACCGCCGTGCTCAATGCGACGCTGGCCGGCGCCCCGCTTTATGCCAGCCAGGGGTTCATTGAGTTTGGACATATTCAACAACATCAAGGGCTCGCTCGGGTTCCTGCACCCAATGACCTGGCAGCCGGTGAGCGCTGCCGCCCACTGACCGAAGCCGATCGGAGCGTCCAGATTGAACTGGCCAACGCCGGCAGCGGCCTGGACAGACACGCCGTACTCAATGATCTGTTCGATGTTGTCGAACACTCGGTCGGTATCGAGCGCGATGGTCAGCTGCGTGCTTTCGCCCTGCTACGCCCATTCGGCCGTGGTCGCTGTATCGGCCCGGTCATCGCAGAAAATCCAGAGCAGGCCAAGCACTTGATCGCGCTGTTGTTGGCCCACGTGCCGGACGCCTTCGTGCGCATGGATATACCGTCCGACAGCGGTCTGGCCCCTTGGCTGGAAGAGGCCGGGCTGAAGCACGTCGACACCGTCGCACAAATGGCTCGCGGTACCCCACCGCAGGCGATCGGCGAAGTGCACCAGTTTGCGCTGGTGACTCAGGCCATCGGCTGACAAACCCCTCCGTTACATCCAACGCTTCACAATGCACACTCCTGGAGAAACAGCATCATGCTAGAGCCCACTGCAGTGCTGTTGGCACACGCCGACGGCAGTCCCGTTCTAACAAAATTTACCCCTGGTTCGTTGGGCGCCAACGATCCTTTCGAAAGACAGATTGCTTATGTCGGGGCGGATGACATTGCTGCCGGTGTGGTCCAGGCGAGCGGACAATTCAGCGTCGATGACTATCCCTACAGCGAAATGATCGTGGTGCACGCGGGACAAGTTGTCCTGCAGAGCCAGGATCACTCGCTCCAACTCAATCCTGGTGACAGCGCGGTGATCGCCCGCGGCACCTCGATTCAGATCGAGGCGCAACCCGACTCTATCTGGGCGTTCTGCGCCGATACCCAGCCTGTTGAGGCGTGCAATATCGGGCTAACGCCTCTCCCTCAGCGAACCCTGCTCTCTCCCTCGACACCACCGGGTGCAGAAATTCTGCTGACCCCGGCACCACAATGTCGCTCGAACAATTTGTTCGTCGAAGAAGCGACTGACCTGCGCATCGGCGTCTGGGACTCGACACCCTATACCCGCAAGGCGAGGCCGCACCTGCTGCATGAGCTAATGCACCTGCTCGAAGGCAGCGTCACCCTCCAGGTAGCAGACGGGACCCATCTGACGGTCAACAGTGGCGATACGGTGTTCGTGCCCCGAGGTGCCCCATGCGCCTGGAATAGCAGCGTCTATGTGCGCAAGTTCTACGTCGTCAAATAACTCGAACCACGTTAGCGCCGGCAGATGAGTTCTCCTCCGCCGGCCCCACCAAAACAGACCAATCACTTGCGGAGTTCAGACAATGGGATTAGGTGGCTTCAGTACCGGGAAACTCCTGATCATCCTGTTGATCGTGATCATGTTGTTCGGAACCAGGCGTCTGAAAGGTTTGGGGGCGGATATCGGAGATACGATCAGGGGGTTCCGCAAATCCATGGGCGACGATAAGCCAGTCACTGAGGAGCCCGAGGGCCAGTCCATTGACGTCCAGGCACGCACGTTCAAGGATTCGTAAAGGTGCAGCGCGCACTCCAGTAAAACCATCAGCAACATCCGCATTCAAGACGTCCCTCACATTCCGCGCCCCCTCCTTCGTTACCTCCTTCGCAACAGCAAAGGCAGGTTAAACACGAGGGCGATAGGCAAAAAAAAGCCCGCAGTGTGGACGGGCTAAAAGGGTGAGACACAAGAATGAATAAAGCTTCCTGCTGAGCAGTTGTTGCCTCGGCTCAAAGCAACGCGGCGATTGCCCTACCGACATCCTGGGTCGAGCCCTGCCCGCCCAGATCGGGAGTGATCGGCCCCTGGGCGATGACCTGTTCGATCGCCTGCAGAATTCCGTCATGGGCCGCGCGATAGCGTTCATCGCCATTGCCCAGGAAGTCCAGCATCAAGGCACCGGACCAGATCATCGCAATCGGGTTGGCGATGTTCTGCCCATAGATGTCCGGCGCCGAGCCATGCACCGGCTCGAACAGCGAGGGGAAGCGTCGCTCCGGATCGAGGTTGGCCGAGGGTGCGATGCCGATGGTTCCAGCGCAGGCCGGTCCCAAGTCGGACAGAATGTCGCCGAACAGATTCGACGCCACCACCACATCGAAACGATCCGGTTGCAGCACGAAACGCGCGCACAGAATGTCGATGTGTTGCTTGTCCCAGGTGACGTCCGGGTACTTCGCAGCCATCAATGCGGTGCGCTCGTCCCAGTACGGCATGCTGATGGAAATCCCGTTGGACTTGGTCGCCGCCGTCAGGCGCTTGCGCGGCCGGGTCTGGGCCAGATCGAAGGCGAACTTGAGAATCCGGTCCACGCCGCGCCGCGTGAACACCGACTCTTGCAGCACGAACTCATGCTCGGTGCCTTCGAACATCTTGCCGCCGACCGACGAATACTCGCCTTCGGTGTTCTCGCGGATCACCACGAAATCGATGTCCCCGGCTTCACGTCCGGCGAGTGGGCACGGCACACCGGGAAACAGCCGCACCGGACGGATGTTCACGTATTGGTCGAAGTCACGGCGAAACTTCAGCAACGAACCCCACAGGGAAATATGGTCCGGCACCTTGTCCGGCCAGCCAACGGCGCCAAAGTAAATCGCGTCGAAGCCCTTGAGCTGTTCGAACCAGTCGGCGGGCATCATCTGCCCGTGTTCCAGGTAATAATCGCAATGCGCCCAGTCGAGCACTTCGATGCTCAAGTCCAGTTGCCATTTTTTCGCGGCCTGCTCCAGTACCCGCAGCCCTTCCGGCAAGACTTCCTTGCCGATGCCATCGCCGGCAATCGCGGCGATTCTGAATGGTTTGCTCATCAATCGTGGCTCCTCAATGTCTGTTCAAAACGGTAACCGGATCACAGCCCGCCGATGTGGAAGGCTTTGACTTCAAGGTATTCATCCAGGCCGTACTTGCTGCCTTCACGGCCCAGGCCCGATTGCTTGATACCGCCGAATGGGGCGACTTCCATGGAAATGAGCCCGGTGTTGAGACCGATCATGCCGAACTCCAGCGCCTCGCCGAACCGCCATGAACGGCGCAAGTCCTGGGTGAAGAAATAGGCGCCCAAGCCATAAGGCGTGGCATTGGCCAGGGCCAGCGCCTCTTCCTCAGTGGCAAAGCGCATCAGCGGTGCGACTGGGCCGAAGGTTTCTTCGGTGGTCAGCAACATCCCGGCATGGGCGTCACCGAGCACCGTCGGCTGGACGAACTGGCTGTCGCCCTCAGGGATTGCGCCACAGAGCAGACGGGCTCCCTGACTCAAAGCCTCGTCGATATGCCGAGCGACCTTGCTCACCGCCGCCGCATTGATCAGCGGGCCGATGGTCACGTCGGCGTCCAGGCCATTGCCGACCTTGAGCTTGCCCACCTCCTCCACCAGGCGCTGGGCGAAGCGTTCGTAGATACCGTCCTGCACCAGAATCCGGTTGGCACAGACGCAGGTTTGCCCGGCGTTGCGAAACTTGCTGAGCATGATGCCGGTCACTGCCTGCTCAAGGTCAGCGTCGTCGAACACAATGAATGGTGCGTTGCCGCCCAACTCCAGGCTCAAGCGCTTGATGTGTTCGGCGCTCTGGCGCATCAGCAGCCGACCGACAGCGGTGGAACCGGTGAAGGAGATTTTGCGCACCGTCGGGTTGCCAGTCAGTTCTTCGCCGATGCCGGCGGGCATGCCGGTGACGACGTTGAACACCCCGGCCGGAATGCCGACCCGTTCGGCGAGTACGGCCAGCGCCAGCGCCGACAGTGGCGTCAGGTCCGAAGGTTTGACAATGATCGTACAGCCGGCGGCCAGGGCCGGCGCGCACTTGCGAGTGATCATTGCATTGGGGAAGTTCCACGGGGTGATCGCGGCGCAGACCCCGACCGGCTGTTTGAGCGTGAGCAAGCGGCGGTCGCCGCTAGGTGCCGGTATGGTTTCGCCGTAGACCCGTCGAGCTTCTTCGGCGAACCATTTGACGAAGCCGGTACCGTAGCGAATTTCGCCCTTGGCTTCATTCAGCGGTTTGCCCTGTTCGCAAGTCATGATCAGCGCCAGATCGTCGAGGTTGTCGATCATGGCCTGATACCAGCGCTCCAGCAGCGCCGCCCGTTCTGCCGCCGGGCGCGCGCGCCAGGCCGGCCAGGCGCGGTCGGCGGCTTCAATGGCGCGTCGGGTTTCGCTGCCTTGCATCGCGGGTACGCGAGCAAGCAACTGGCCGCTGGCCGGGTCGATGACGTCAAGGGTAGCGGCGTTGTCGGCGCTGATCCACTGACCGTCGATGTAAGCGAGTTCTACCAGCAGGCTGGGGTCTTTCAGGCGATTCTTGAGCATGGTATCGAGTCCTGTTCCGAGACAGCCTTCAGTCTATTGGGTCGTCCCGGACGAGGATGCTGAAAGCGCCGCCCCAGCAGCCTTCGAATGCTGAAAATCGGTATTCGACGGCAGGCTCTACTGTTGGTGGGTGATGGATATTGTCGTGGGATTCACTGTCGGGGCCTGGTGATTGGGAGTACATATCCGTTTCTGCGGTAACGGCCGCTTAGGGTTCCGCCCTGACGGAGGGTCACTTTCGAAAAGCGCGAAAGTAACCAAAGCGCTTTTGCCCCACCATTCGGTGCCTCGCCTAGGCTCGGCATGCCCTCACTCCGGTCCTGCTCCGGGGGCCCGCCGCCATCGGCCATCCATGGCCGGGGGCGGCTACCGCGGCATCCTTGCCGCGGTGCCCCCTGCGCAACGCCTGCGTTCGGCCTCTGGGAAAGGGGCGGCAGGTCAAGATCAAAAGCCAAAGCAACGGCAATGGCAAGATCAACAGCTTCGCGAGCAAGCCCTCTCCCACAGTTGGAGTGGGTACATCCGGGGGAAGATTGATCGGCTGACAGGCCGCCATCGCAGCGATGCGGCAACCCGGCAAGCCAGCTCCCACAGGAGCAGCGGGCATATACAAAATCTGTGTACGACACACATCCTGTGGGAGCGGGCTTGCCCGCGATAGCGGTGGGTCAGTCAATGTGATGTTGAAGGTGCCGCCGCCATCGCAGGCAAGCCAGCTCCCACAAAAAATCAGAGCACATCCAAAATCAGCGCACAGCCACTCTGCCTTTCACCACTCAACAGGCCGAGCGTTAGCTCGCTTGCAGCTCTTGATCTTGAGGCACCGCGCCCTCGAGAGGCCGAGAGGAGGTTCTGCGCAGTGGGCAACCCGGCATGGATGCCGGGTTAGCCGCCCCCGGCCATGGATGGCCGATGGCGGCGGGCCCACGGAGCAGGACCGGAGCGAGGGCATGCCGAGCCTAGGCGAGGCACCGAACGACAGGGGCAAAAGCGCTTTGGTTACTTTGGGGCTTTTCCAAAGTGACTCGCTGTAAAAGCGAAACCAATAGCAGCCGTGACCGCAGCAACGGATATGTACACCGATCAAAATCGGGAAGCGGAACTCTAAAGCCGCATCGAGCCCAACAACCCTTGCAGGAAGCGCTCGCCGGCTTCCATCTGGCTGATCTCGATGAACTCGTCAGGCTTGTGCGCCTGTTCTATCGAGCCCGGGCCGCAGACCACCACCGGCACATCCAGCCGCTGTTTGAACAACCCGCCCTCGGTGCCGAAGGAAACCTTGGCAGTGCCGGTGTCCGGGGCGGCGAAGTTTTTCAGAAAGCGCACCGCCTCGACACTCGGGTGGGTATCGAGACCGGGATAGACGTTCAGGGTTTCAATTTCGATATCCGCCACGCTGGACAGCTTTTTGGCTTCGCGCACGATCACTTCGGCACGCTCGCGCATCTGCTCCAGAAACTGATCCGGGTCGTCCGCCGGCAAGTTACGCACTTCGAAATCCAGGGTGCACAGGTTTGGCACGATATTCAGCGCCTTGCCGCCGACAATCTGCCCGACATGCACAGTGCTGTAAGGCACGTCGTAATCCGCATCCTGGGCGCCCTGCTCTTGCAGTTGCTGCTGGCTCTGACGCAGTGCCGCGATGAAATCGCAGGCCACGTGAATCGCATTGACCGAACGCGGCGCCAGCGAGGAATGCGCTTCCAGGCCGCGACAATAAGTGCGGTAAGAACCCTTGCCCTTGTGCCCGAGCACGAACTGCATGTTGGTCGGCTCACCGATCACGCACAAAAACGGCCGTACCGGCGCCAGGTGCAGCACGTCGAGCAAACGCCGCACACCGACACAACCGATCTCTTCGTCATGGGACAGCGCCAGTTGCAATGGCCGGTTCAATGAATGGTCGGCGGCATCGAGCATGGCGTCGATGGCCAGCGCGATAAAACCCTTCATATCGCAACTGCCACGGCCATAAATCCGTCCGTCCTGCACCGTCGCCTGAAACGCCGGGAAGGTCCAGGCCTGTCCCGCTGCGGGAACCACATCGGTGTGCCCGGACAGCAAAATCCCCGGCACTTCCCGTGGACCGGTACTGGCGAACAGGTTGGCTTTTTTACCGCTTTCGTCCTTGACGATCAACGACTCGATGCCCTTGGTCAGCAGCAGATCGCGCACGTACTCGATCAAGGCCATGTTCGACTCAGAAGAAACGGTGTCGAAGGCCATCAGACGCTTGAGAATGTCCAGTACGCGGGGTTTCATGAGGCCTTGCTCCGTTGCTCGGCTGAAGAAGCGAACCGGTTGATGGAGAACGGTAAAATCGAAGTGCTGGTGCTACCGGTGCTGATCAGTTCGGCCATCACGTCGCCCACGCCCGGACCGAGCTGGAAGCCATGGCCGGAGAAACCGAAGGCATAGAACAAGCCATCAACGGTGCCGCTTGGCCCCATGATCGGCAGGGAATCAGGCAGGTAACCTTCAATACCACTCCAGACCCGAATGATGTTCAGGTTGCCGACACCCGGCAGCAGACGCCGCATCTGATCCATCTGATTGAGAATGCTGCGCGGCTCGACATAGGCCCGGCGGTTGAGCATGTCGGGTTCGCTGCGATAGCCGCCACCAATGATGATGTTGCCGCGAGGTATTTGGCGGAAATAGATCACTTCCTCGGGAATCTTGGTGTACACGCCGATCACCGTCGGCAAGGCGTACGGCACCGGTTCAGTCACGGCCATCTGTGGGCCAAGGGTGTTCAGCGGCACCGGCTCGCCGAACTGCGCCGAGAGTTTCTGGCCCCAAGCGCCGGCAGTAATCAGCAGGCGCTCAGCGCTGAACTGGCGGCCATCGGTGGTGCTGATGCTGAACTCGCCGCCGACCTTCTGCACCTCGGCCACTTCAGTGCGCTCTTCGATCCGCGCACCGAGACGTCGTGCTGCCCGGGCAAACGCCGGGGCCGCCAGACGTGGATTGGCGTGACCATCGTGAGGGGCGTAGGAGCCGCCCTTCACATCCGGGCCGAGGAACGGAAAACGCTTGTGCAACTCGTCGCCACGAAAGATCTTCAAATCCAGTTGCTCCGCCTCAGGGGCGTCTGCGTAGGCTTGCAGCTCAGCGATCTCGTCTTCGCGGTAACACACGCGCAAATGCCCGCTGGCGATGAATTCCAGGTCATCGTCGATCAGCTCCGGCAGACGCTTCCAGAGCCCATACGAGCGATTGGCCAGTTCCAGTTGGCCGAGGAATCGGCCTTGGCGCCGTACGTTGCCGAAATTCACGCCGCTGGCGTACTGACCGATCTGGTCGCGTTCCAGCAGAATCACCGACTGCCCGCGCTGGCGCAGGAAAAACGCCGCTGCCGAACCCATGATGCCACCGCCGACAATCACGACATCGGCTTTCTGTACCGTCATGGCGACACCTCCTCGGTGAGCATCGAAAGGGGTTTGACCGGTGCCTGACCGCGCTGACGACCGACCTGTTCCACGCAAACACCGGCGGCCGCGGCAATCACTTCAGCCCCGGCCTGGGAGCAATAACGCCCTTGGCAGCGGCCCATGCCGACCCGGCTGAAGGCCTTGGCCCGATTGACTTCACACGCACCTTTGTCCCGGACCACTGCACGCAATTCGCCCGCGCTGATCATTTCGCAGCGGCAGACGATGGCCGTGTCCGGCAACGCTTTGGCTTGCGCCGCCGGCCAGGGAAACGCCTGGGCCAGGCCGAGACGAAACTGATCCATTACCGCCAGCGCGTGCCGTTGTTCGTCGCGCAATCCGGCGTTCACCGGTTGCTGCAGATCCTCCAGCAGCGCCATGGCCACCAGTCTCCCGGCGTGCTCGGCGGCATCGGCACCGCGAATTTTCGAACCGTCGCCGGCGGCATATACACCGCTGACCGAGGTCCGGCCATCTTCATCGACGGCCAGCCACCATTGGCTGGAGGCCTCGTCAAAGCGCATACGGCAACCGGCCAGGTCGGCCAACTGGGTTTCCGGACGCAAGTGATAACCCAGCGCCACGGCATCGCATGCCACCGTCAAGGTTTCGCCGCGCGCCGTGCGCACCCGTACGCCACTGACACCATTGGCCGCATCGCCCAGCACTTGAAGCGGCGAAATGCCCAGATGCACCGGGATCTTCGCTCGATAGAGCTGCGCCAGCAGTTTCATCCCGGTAAACAACAGTCCGGGACGCGCCATCAGCTTCGGCAATGCGCCGATTCGCTTGCTCAACGGCGAGGTGTCGAGCACCGCCGCGACCTTGGCCCCGGCTTTCACATACTGACTGGCGACCAGATACAGCAACGGCCCGCTGCCCATGAACACCACGCGGTGGCCGATGGAAACAGCTTGGGACTTGAGCGCAATCTGCGCTCCGCCCAGGCTATAGGTGCCCGCCAATTGCCAGCCTTCGATCGGCATCAAGCGGTCGGTGGCGCCGGTGCACAGGATCAGGGCGTCGTAATCCACCGTCGAGTGCTTGCCCTGGCTGACGCAGCACAGTTGCCCCGGCGTCAGGTTCCACACCAGCGTGTCCGCACGGTAGTCAATCTGCCCGCGCAAGCGGTCGAAGCTCTGGTGCAGGTCGTTGGCCTTGGCGGCTTCGGTGCCATACAGCGTGGCGTAATCGCGGGTAAAGCCTTCGGGTTGGCGACGATAGATCTGCCCGCCATCCCGGCGATTCTCGTCAATCAGGATGGGCTTGAAACCAGCGGCGACCAGGGTTTCGGCACAACGTATGCCGGCCGGCCCGGCACCGACGATCACGACTCGTTGAGTGTTCAGCCGCGCAGTGGCCATATCGCCTCCGGTTGGGTGGTGACAATATCCAGGCCTTCACGGACCTCATTGGAACAGGCGCGCAGACGCTCGCCGCTGCGGGTCCAGACCCAACAGTCCTGACACGCGCCCATCAGGCAAAATCCGGCGCGGCGACCCGAATCGAATTCCGATTGGCGCAACGCCGAGCCCTGAGTCAGCAACGCGACCATCAGCGTATCGCCCTGCAGTGCCTCGATAGGCTTGCCGTCTACCTGCAGTTTGACGGTGGGCCGGCCCTGTTCGGCCAGCCTGACGAAACGCCCGTTCATGCATAGGCTCCCGCGGTCATGCTGTTTGAATCCTTCTGGGTTTTCAGCAACTCGGCACTGTCGTGATGACAAAGGACTTCACTGCCGCCAACAATCAAGTGACGGTCCGGCGGGACGCAATTGCACAGGCCGTCAACCCGCACCGGGCAACGATTGAGGAACGTGCACAGCCCAGGCACATTGGCTTTTGCACCAATGGGCGGCAGCGTGCCGCAGGTCGTTGTTCCGCAGCCTTCCAGCCAGCCCTGGCGCAACTCCGGCACCGAATGGATCAACAGGTCGGTGTAGGGATGGAACGGCGCCTCAGCGTACGACTGGCGACTGCCGGCCTGAATTTTGTGGCCGCTGTACATCACCACAATGTCATCGCACAGCGCTCGCACGGTGGAGATGTCATGGCTGATGAACAGATAGGACACCCCCAGTTGCTGACGCAGGTCACGCAGCAGTTCGAGAATCGCTGCCCCCACCACGGTATCCAGCGCGGAGGTCACTTCGTCGCACAGAATCAGATCCGGCTTGGCCGCCAGGGCCCGGGCCAGATTGACCCGTTGCTTTTGCCCGCCGGAGAGTTCGTTCGGGCGGCGTTCGGCCATGGTTCGCGGCAAGCGCACCAGATCCAGTAGCTCGCCAATACGCTCGCGCAACGCGGCCCCCTTAAGGCCGAAATACATCTTCAGCGGACGACTCAGAATGGTGCTGACGCTGTGCATCGGGTTGAGTGCGGTGTCGGCATTCTGGAAGACCATTTGAATGCGTCGGAACTGCTCGTCGGTGCGCGACGACAGGCTGCCACCCAAGGGTTGGCCATCGAAAGTCAGACCGCCAAGTGCGGGCTCCAACAATCCGGCCACCACCCGTGCCAGGGTCGACTTGCCGGAACCCGACTCACCGATCACGCCGATGGCCTGGCCTCTGCGAACCGTCAGGTCGATGTCTTCCAGCACGCGAATGGCCGGCATGCCTTGCGCGTTCTTGTTGCCGTAACCAGCGGTCAGGCCCTGGATGGTCAGCAGCGGCGTCTCTTCGGCGATGCCGCAAGGCGGACGAATCGTCGTGTCCGGCCGCGCCGCCGCCAGCAGGCTGCGGGTGTATTCATGGGCCGGGCCGTTGAGCAACGGCGCCGTGGCGCTCTGTTCGAAGATCTCGCCGCCATTGAGCACCACGATCTGGTCAGCCATTTGCGCGACCACGGCCAGGTCATGGGAAACATAGACCGCCGTCGCGCCGCGTTCGCGCACCACCCGTTTGAAGGCACGCAGCACATCGATCTGGGTCGTCACATCAAGTGCCGTCGTTGGTTCGTCGAGCACCACCAGCAGCGGATCGCTGATCAGTGCCATGGCCGCCATCACCCGTTGCAGTTGCCCGCCGGAGACTTGATGGGGGTAGCGCTGGCCGATGCGATCGGGATCCGGGAGGGCCAGGTCGCGGAACAACTCGATGGCCTTGGCCTCAAGCACAGCCCGGCTGCCCAGACCATGAATCAACGCGCCCTCCACCACTTGGTCGATAAGTTTTTTCGCCGGGTTGAACGCCGCCGCAGCGCTTTGCGCGATGTACGACACCCGATTGCCGCGCAGGCCTTGCAGCTCGCTTTCGCTCAACGCCAGCATGTCGTGTTCGCCGATTTGCACCACGCCGCCCGACAGACGACAACCGCGTCGGGCATAACCGAGCAACGCCAGGGCGATGGTGGTCTTGCCGGAGCCAGACTCACCGATCAACGCCAGCACTTCACCTTTTTCCAGGGAGAAGCTCACGCCCTTGACGATTTCCACCTCACCGAGCTCGCCACAGGCGACCACTCGCAGGTCCTGGACTCGAATTAATTCGCTCATTTCAATGGCCTCCCGAACGTCGACTACGTCGCGACGACAGCCGGTCGATAAACAGATTCACACCGATGGTCAGCGTGCCGATGGCCAGGGCTGGAATCACGATGGCCGGTGCGCCCTGATTGAGGCCACCGATGTTCTCGCGCACCAGGGAGCCGAGGTCGGCATCCGGCGGTTGCACACCCAGGCCCAGAAAGCTCATGCCGCTGAGCAGCAGGACGATGAAACCGAAGCGCAAGCCCAGGTCCGTCAGCACCGGGTTGAGCATGTTCGGCAGGATTTCCACGCAGGCGATGTACAGCCGACGCTCGCCGCGAGTACGGGCCACTTGCACGTATTCCAGCGCTTCGATATTCACCGCCATGCTGCGGGCGATACGGAACGCGCCCGGGGTGAAACTCAATACAGCCGTGCAGATCAGCAAGGTGACCGAGGAGCCGAAGGCCGAGACCATGATCAATGCCAGCATCTTGCTGGGGATCGAAATGAAGGCGTCCATCAGGCGACTGATCAACTCATCCAGCCACTTGGGTGAAACCACCGACAGCAACGCAAAGCTGGTCCCCAACCCGCTGGCCATTACCGCGGCTATCAACGCCAGGCCAACGGTGAATCGTGCGCCGACGAGGATTCGGCTGAGCATGTCGCGGCCCAGGTAATCGGTGCCGAACGGGTAAGCAGCACTCAGGTTGTCGAAGACATTATCAGAGACCACTTCCCCCACCGGATGCGGCGCCAGCCACGGACCGAAGATGGCCACCAGCAACCAGATCACACACATCGCGGCGCCGATCAGGCCGAGCCAGGACGATCCGTGGGAAACCTTGCCCAGCGCCAATTTGTTAGTAGCCGGCGATTTCACAATGAGATTGTTCATTGATTTCTCAGCCTCGGATTGGAAAGAATCGCGCACAGGTCGGCAATCAGCACCAACGTCAGATACGCCGTACAAAACAACATGGTGCAGGCTTGAACCAATGCCATGTCGCGGTTGGTCACTGCATCGACCATCAGGCTGGCGATGCCGGGGTAGTTGAAGATCGTCTCGACGATCACCACCCCGCCCAACAGATAGGAAAGGCTCAGGGCGATGGCATTGGCGATGGGGCCGATGGCATTGGGCAAGGCATGGCGCAGGACGATCCGAATCTTGCTCACGCCTTTGAGCCGGGCCATTTCCACGTAAGGACTGTCGAGCTGATCGATCACCGCCGCCCGGGTCATGCGTGCCATTTGCGCGACGATGACGCAGCACAGCGTCATCACCGGCAATGCGTAAGTGCGCATGAATTGCCAAGGTGAAGTGATGTCACTGGCGTAGGACAGCGCCGACAACCAGCCCAGGTTCACCGCGAAAATCAGCACCGCCAGGGTCGCCACCAGAAACTCCGGCACCGCCACCATGGTCAAGGTCAAAAAGCTGAGGAAACTGTCGATGCGCCCGCCCCGCCCCATCGCCGAACCGATACCCAGGATCAACGCCACCGGTACTGACACCAGCGCCGTGGCGGCCGCCAGCATCAGGGTGTTGGGCACCCGCCCGGCCATCAACTCGCTGACCGGCATGGCGTTGGAGACGGACAGCCCCATGTCACCACTGAGCAAGTTCATCAACCAGTGCAGGTAACGCAACACACCAGGCTGATCCAGCCCCATTTTCAGGCGCAAGGCTGCCACTTGTTCCGGCGTGGCGAACTGCCCCAGAGACTGTTGCGCCGCGTCCCCCGGCAGCACCGCCGTGATGGCGAAAACCACCATGGACACAATCAACAAGGTCACGATCGCCGCGCCCAGGCGCCGGCCGATCAACCACAGTGTGTTGCTATTCATCACCCTATCCTCATGCAATATCGCTGCAGCAAAAACCCGACTTTCATCAAGCGTCCAGCCAGATCTGCTCGGCAAACATGTAGCCCATGAAACCACCCAGAGGGTTGGTGCCATAACCTTTGACTCGCTGATCGGCGCCATCGATGTTGCTGATGAACACCGGCACGCCGATGCCGCTGTGTTCATGCACCAGGGTTTGCATGTCTGCGTACATCTTGCCGCGCTTGGCCTCGTCGGTTTCGCCTCGGGCTTGTACCAGCAGCTGGTCGAACTGTTCGTTTTTCCAGCCGGACTCATTCCAGGGTGCTGTCGACTGGAAGAACTGCGAGAAAAGCATGTCGGCATTGGGCCGCGGGTTGATGTTGCCGAAACTCAGCGGGTGCTTCGCCCAATGGTTGGACCAGTAGCCATCGCTCGGCAGGCGGTTGACGTCGAGCTTGAGCCCGGCCTGTTTGGCTGACTGCTGCAGTAGCACAGCGATGTCCACCGAACCGGTCGCGGCAGGCGAGCACATCAGCGGCATGGTGATGCTTTCCATACCGGCCTTTTTGAGCAGGAACTTGGCTTTTTCCGGGTCGTAGGCACGTTGTGGCAGGTCGGCGTTGTAGAAGCGCGCACCGGGTGCGATCGGGTGATCGTTGCCGACCCTGGCGTAGCCCCGGAATATCGCCGACTTGATCTGTTCCCGGTCCAGCAGCAACTTCATGGCCTCGGTGAACTCTGGGCTTTTGCCTGGCAACTGGTCCTGACGAATGATCAGGTCGGTGTAGTTACCCGACGGCGAGTCCACGACCCGATGCTTGGTACTGGCCTTGATACGAACCGTTGAACGCGGGTTAACTTCGTTGACGATTTGTACGTCGCCCGACAACAGGGCGTTGATCCGTGACGGCTCGTCGGCAATGGCGATAAATTCGATCTCGTCCAGATACGGCAAACCGGGTTTCCAGTAATTGGTATTGCGCACACCAATCGAACGCACTCCAGGCTTGAACTCTTTGGCCTTGAACGGGCCGGTGCCGATGCCCTGGCTGAAATCACTCGTCCCCTCGGGAACGATCAACATGTGAGAGATGGCAAGCACCGATGGCAGTTCAGCATTTGGGCCGCTCAACTGTATCTGCACTTCATGGGTGCCGTTGGCTTTGACTTCGGCGAACTGCGACGCCAGCGGCAGGACCTTGGAACCGGTGATTGGATCCTTGTGCCGCAACAGAGAGAACACCACGTCGGCGGCGGTCAGAGGCTTGCCGTTGTGGAAGACTACTTCCTTGCGCAGGGTGATCACCCAGAGCGTGGCGTCAGTGGTGTCGATACGCTCGGCCAACTCGAGTTGCGGCACCATATGGCTGTCGAACCGCGTCAGGCCGTTGTAGAACATGTAATGGCGCACGTAGTCGGTGGACGATGAACCTTTGGCCGGGTCCAGGGTGTCGGCGGTGGAACTGGACGAGCCTGCGACGCGGATACGACCGCCAGGTTTGCCTTTGCCAGGGCTTGCGGCTTCATCATCGGCAAACAGCTTGCCGGCGGCGCCGAACAGGCTGCCGGCGCCCGCGACGGCCACCCCTGCCAACCCCAGCATTTGCAATGCATTGCGGCGTGACATGCCGCGATTGAGCCCTTCGAAAATGCGCAGACTTTCTTTCCCTGTGATCAACTGGGAGTCGATACTGTTTTTGTTGTCAGTCATGTCAGTTCTACCTTTCGAAAAATGATAAGGCTCGAGTGCTCGCGATTAATCGTGTGTGGTTGAAACGTAAAGCAAATACCTTGAACTCAGTGCAGGTAGTCCTGCAGGCGGTAATACGCACCCACCAAGGGCAGGAACCAGGGCTTGCCGAAATGCCCGGGAATGGCTGGCCAGTCGAGTTCGCGCCAGGGATTGGCTTCGACCTTGCCGGCCATGACCTCGGCCATGACCTGCCCCATGTGCACCGACATCTGTACGCCATGACCGCTGTAACCCATGGAGTAATAAACGCCTCCATGCTGGCCGGCCCGGGGCAGCCGATCAGAGGTCATGTCCACCAACCCGCCCCAGCAATAGTCGATCTTCACGCCAGCCAGCTGCGGGAACATCTGCACCATCGCCGCTTGCAACACTTTGCCGCTCTTGGCGTCGGAAACGCTGTCAGACATGGCAAACCGCGCACGACCGCCAAACAGCAAGCGGTTGTCCGGCGTCAGGCGGAAGTAGTTACCGATCATGCGGCTGGTGACATAGGAACGCCGTGCCGGCAGCAAGCTGTCGATCAGGGCCTGCGGTAGCACCTCGGTGGCGATCACGAAACTGCCCACCGGCACGATCCGCCGCCGATACCAGCCCAATCCGCCCTGCTGGCACGTGCCTGTAGCCAGCAGAACCTGTTTGGCGTGCAGCGAACCCTTGGTGGTGTTGACCTGATAGCCGCCGGCACGGGCTTTCCAGTCCGTCACCGACACGCCCTGGAAGATCAACGCACCGTGACGTGCGGCCGCTTCGGCCAGACCGACACCGAAGCGCCCGACATGCATCTGCACGCCGTTGCGCTGCAGCAAGCCGCCATGGAACTGGGCCGAGTTGACTTCAGCACGGGCCTCTTGCGCAGAGAGCAATTCAACTTCGGCATCGACCTCCCGCCGAATCAGTTCGCAGGTGCGCGCCAAGCCTTCGTAATGCATCGGTTTGGCGGCCAGTTTGAGCTTGCCATTGCGCTTGAGGTCACAGGCAATCTGCTCCTGCTCTACCAGCGAGACGACACTCTGCACGGCGCTTTCATAGGCCAGGTAATAGGCTCGCGCTTTATCAGCGCCGAGGCTGGCGCTGAGCGCCGCGTAGTCCTGGGCAACGCCGGTGTTGCACTGACCGCCATTGCGCCCTGACGCTTCGCCAATCACCCGCCCACCTTCCAGCACCACCACACTGGCCCCCTTCAAGGCCAGGGCCCGGGCCGCCGCCAGGCCGGTGAAACCACCACCGACGATGGCCACATCGACCTGCCCGGGCAACGCACCGAGCTGGGCACCGGTGAATACCGGTGCGGTATCGAGCCAATAGGACTCACTGCCCATGTCTATCCCCTTTTGCCTTGAAGAGTGCCCTGAGACTCAGAGACCGACCAAACCGGCCAAACCGCCGATATCGGGGATCTGGTGGTAGCCATAGACCGCATTCGCCGGCTGTTCGTGACCACGGGCAACGAAGGCTTTGTGCTTGATCTTCATGTCGTGGGCCGACATCAGGTCATAGCGGAAGCTTGAAGATACGTGCAGAACGTCCTCCGGCCCGCAGCCGAGGTTATCGAGCATGAACTCGAAGGCGGCCAGGCGCGGCTTGTAGGCTTGAGCTTGCTGGGCGGTGAAGACTTTATGGAAAGGCGCGCCGAGCTTGTCGACGTTGGACATGATCTGCTCGTCCATTGCGTTGGAGAAAATCACCAGCGGAATCTTGTCGGCGATTTTCGCCAGGCCAGCCGGCACGTCGGCATGCGGCCCCCACGTCGGTACGGCGTCGTAATAAAGTTGGCCTTCGCCTTTGTACTCGATGCCCCAACGTTTGCAGACCCGCGCCAGAGAGGTCTTGATAATTTCATCATACGGCCGCCAGTCACCCATCACCTGATCCAGACGATAGGCGGAGAAGTCCTTGACGAACTGATCCATTTGCCCGGCAGGGACACGGTCGGCGAACAGCTCGCGCGTCATGTTTCCCATTTGGAAGTTGGTCAACGTGCCGTAGCAGTCAAAGGTAATAAACTTGGGTCGAAGAAAGCTCATGAGTGCAGTCCTGAATGATGGTTGAGGTCATGACGGGGCAAGCAGTTACTCCGTTCGAGAAGCATCGGGGTAACGCTGCATCACGAAATTATTACAACACCAAGAGACCCTGCATAAATCGTTAAAAGTATAGGTTGCTTGGCACAAACCACCGTTTTACAGGGCTTGCTCAGCAGACTGTGCGGGACGCTCCAGACTCGGGCGCTGCCCCCCTTTTTCTGAGCTTTGTGGGCCGTTATGGCACACCGGCGAGCGACTCGGAACCCAACATGCGGCAGAATCTGCCTGCGCAACGAGAACGGGCGCATCCCCCTGAGGAATGCGCCCGTTTATTGTTTTTACGAGTGAGTGACAGGGCCCATTCGGGCCTGTGCCGAGCAGCCGTTTGATTAGATCTGCATCGGTAGGCGGCCCATTTTCAGAATTCCGCGACCTTGCCCCACGCCGAAGACTGGAATCGGTCCGGGTGATAGGGTCGAGGATCAACCAAGGGGTCGCTGCCGCTGACAATGTCGGCGATCAAGTGGCCTGCCCCAGGGCCGATGCCGAAGCCATGGCCACTGAACCCGGCCGCAAGCACCAGGCCAGGGAGGGTCACCATCTCGCCGATTCCCGGGACGCCGTCAGGCGTGCTGTCCACATAGCCTGCCCAGGCTCCGGTGACCGACGACGCTTTCAGCAGCGGGACCAGATCTACTGCGCGTTTGTAAGTCAATTCAACAATCGATGCGTCTGCCTTCGGATCAAGAATTCGCATCCTCTCCATCGGCGTTGGCTGGTCCAAACGCCAGCGGCCCAAGCCTTCATGACCCGACTGGAAGCCTTGCAGGCCGCCAGGCGCAAGCTTGCGCCATCTGCGCTGGAACATTGGCAGGAACTGCGGGGCGAAACGCAGAAGTTGCAGGGTGGGGTCAACACGCCCACTACCGCTGATGGACAGTGTGAACTCTCCATTGGAGCGACGGGTCATGGAGACGTCAGCCGTGTGGAGCGCATCAGGTATCTCTTTGGCGCCCTGGGAAACCGACAACACCGTCTGGCGAATGGTTGCCTGGGGAAACCGAATGCCGTACTGACGGCAGAAAGAGGAGGCCCACGCGCCTCCGGCAAGCACAGCGAGCTTCGTGCGAATGGCGCCCTTCTCGGTGACGACTGCAGACAACCGGCCACCCTCGGTCTCGAGGCCACGTGCTGCGCACCCCTGGTGCACAGTGCCGCCAAGTTTAATGATGGCCCGTGCAACCGCCGGAGCCGCACGAGATGGGTCCGCAATACCGTCGGTAGGCGCAAAGACCCCGCCTTTCCAGGGTTTACCGGTCGCCCGGCCGTGTTGAGCAGCTTGTTCCGCGGTCAGCATATGGGTTTTTACATCGACAGTACGGGCAAATTCACCCCATTGTGCCCAGCCAGCCAGTTCCTTCTCGTTGTTGCTGAGATAGAGCAAGCCGCATCGTCTAAATCCTGTGTCCTCACCAGATTCTGCTGCGAACTGCTCCCACAGCTCCAGGCTTTTGGTCGACAACGGCAGCTCACGGGCGTCTCGATTTTGCTGACGGCACCAGCCCCAGTTTCGACTCGACTGCTCAGCACCGATGCGTCCTTTTTCCACCAGTGCGACCTTCATGCCGCGCTTGGCCAGGTAATAGGCAGTAAAAGTTCCGACAATGCCGCCGCCAATCACGACAACGTCAGCGTCCGTCGCAAGTACAGAATTCGTCTCTACGGGAGTTAAAGGTGCAGGCATTTTAGGGATGTCCATTGAGGGCCGGGGTCGCTGGTGCGCCGGCCATTCGCTGAGGATTGCGACCAAGGCAAGCAGTTGCTCCGTTCGGGAGGCATCGGCGCAATGCTGCATCACGGATTTATTACAACACCAGGCGACCATGCATAAACTATTAAAAATATAGGCTGCCTGGTACAAACCACCGTTTTACAGGACTCGTTCAGCAGACTGTGCGGGACGGTCCTTTCGCGCTCTTGCTCTGCGGCTACGGGGCACTGGCGTAACCGGGTCAAGTGACGTTGATGCAAAGTTAGCCTCGCAGATACAGCAGATTATCCCTTGCAAACTTAAAGAACGGCACATTTTGTCTGGGCCGCTTTGTTAGCTTATTGATGACCGCCCTCTGCTGCTTGCAGTGCCTATTACCGCTCTAAGGAGCTAGTTGGATGACAACACAATCTTCGAATGGCTACAGCGTTGATCCGCAAACGTCTCACCAGTTTTATATCAACGGTTGTTGGTCTTCCCCGGCAATCCCGGCCAGTTTGCCGGTGGTCAATCCGGCAACTGAAGAGGTTGTTGCGCACGTCGCGCAAGGGTCTGCCGAGGATGTTGATCGGGCAGTCGCTGCGGCTCGTGCAGCATTGGCTGGTTGGTCTGCCACCTCGGCAGCATCGCGCGCGCTTTTCCTTGGAAAGATCTATGACCTCATCCTTGAACGAAAAGAACTGCTCGCGCAGGCGATCTCTCTGGAAATGGGCGCTGCCATCGGTTCCGCCCGGGCCATGCAAGTGCCACTCGCGGCCGAACACGTTCGGGTCGCACGCGATTTGCTGTCCACCTATCGTTTCCAAACCGTTGAAGGCAGCACCGCGATTGAACACGAACCGATAGGCGTTTGCGGTCTCATCACTCCGTGGAACTGGCCGCTTTATCAGATCACCGCAAAAGTCGCCCCGGCTATTGCTGCCGGCTGCACAGTGGTCCTGAAACCCAGCGAACTGTCGCCACTGAGCGCCCTTCTTTTTGCACAACTGGTGCATGACGCAGGCCTTCCACCGGGCGTGTTCAACCTTGTGAATGGAAGTGGTTCCGAGGTCGGCGCAGCCATGGCGGCGCACCCTGATATCGATATGATTTCGATCACCGGCTCAAACCGCGCAGGCGCGCTGGTCGCACAGGCGGCCGCCCATACGGTGAAGCGCGTTACGCAAGAACTGGGAGGCAAGTCCCCGAACGTTCTGCTTCCCGACGCCGATTTCGCCAAAGCCGTCCCGCTGGGCGTGATGTCTGCGTTTCGCAACGTCGGACAATCCTGCAGCGCCCCGACAAGAATGATCGTCCCAAAAGACAGACTGGCAGAGGTCGAATCGCTGGCCGCAGCAACCGCCAATGCAATCATCGTCGGTGATCCGCGTTCGGAAGAGACGGTACTCGGCCCCATAGCCAACGACGCCCAGTTCAGCCGGGTGCAAGCAATGATCGAAGCAGGCCTGAATGAGGGCGCAAAACTCGTGTGCGGCGGCCCCGGACGCGTACAGGGTTATGAAAAGGGCTTCTACACCCGACCGACTGTTTTCTCCGAGGTCGATTCCGCCATGCGGATTGCCCAGGAAGAAATTTTTGGTCCAGTGCTGTGCATCATTCCCTATGAGACAGTCGATGAGGCGATCGCTATCGCAAACGACACGGTCTATGGGTTAGGCGCCCATGTCCAGGCTCAGAACCTTGATCTTGCACGTGCCGTCGCCTCTCGTATCCGCGCCGGACAAGTGCACCTGAATTACCCTGCCTGGGATCCAATGGCGCCATTCGGTGGCTACAAGCGATCTGGTAATGGTCGTGAGTATGGTGTCCATGGCTTTGAAGAGTACCTCGAAACCAAGGCAATCATTGGGTTTGGCGAAGATCGATAGAGACTCCTTCGGGGATCACCATGAAGAACTGAGGCGAGCCGTGCGCGGTTCGCCGACATTGAGTGAAGTCTTGTACCCGATTTCAGCAGGACGCCACCAACAAAATAACTTGTTAAAACAATGGGTTGAAGCGCCTTAGTAGATTATTGGACAGAAGGCTATATTTTTGACTAGTGACATTTGACAGGCCGTCTGGAGTGGTCGATACCTAAGAGGGTCGACGTATAACAAAAGATGTAACTCCATTAATAGATATACGTCACCCCCTGCGTTCAAGTTCACGATCGAAAGTGTTTGTTTTTCAAAGGACCGAGAGTTCGGACCCTGCGGTAGCTTTGGCCATCGCAAAGAAACAACCCTCCTTTGATGACGCGACGATATCACTTATAGCGTTAAGTTACGTTTACACTTTTCGATCCAGAGTTCTGCTTGAGTGCAGTTCGGCGAAGAGAATCTTCTGCACTAAGCGGCGCTCGCGCCAGATTATTGACTTGAACTCTACTTGTGCATTAGATGCTTCATTATTGATACACCTGTTCCATTGACTTAACACCTTCGCGATTCCGCATTCTCTATAGAACATTGGAAGCGCAGTGGCATTGCTGATGCGAACAGGCATGCTTAACCAATACTCCGGAGCTTGCCAGAATGCTGACGAGTACCCCAGGTTCCAGTTGGTATCTTTTGCAGTGCAAGCCGCGTCAGGATGAACGGGCTCAAATCAATTTATTGCGTCAAAACTACGTCATATTTTGCCCGCAAATTATTAGCGAGCGCCTGATTCATGGCAAACCCCATCAATCGCTTGAATCTCTCTTTCCGGGGTATCTTTTCATTCAGCTGAGCCGTGACGACAAATGGGCGCCCTTGCGCTCTACCCGCGGGGTCAGCCGCATCGTCGATTTCAATCACGGCCCGGCAACGGTACCGGACGACGTCATCGAACATCTGCGCGCCCGGTGTTTCAAACCACCAGAATCGCACACTCCCCAACCGTTCAAGCCTGGCGAAACGCTGCAAATAACCCGAGGCCCCCTGTCGACACTTGAAGGTATTTTCCTGAGCATGTTAGGTGACGAACGAGTCATGATTCTTCTGCACTTCTTGAATAGAGAACATCAGGTTGGCGTGCCATTGACTGACATTGAGCGACCCCGGCCTCATTTATAAATAAATCATTACGGCTATTAACTAGCGCACTTCACAACAACCTACGCCGCTCCAGCATACTGTGTCTTTACTACTCCCCGGCCAGTTATTAATTAAACTTACAAACTCTTCCCCCACAATTAAATCATTGATAGCTACCGGCATTACACAACCACACTCATCCACTATTTTTCCGGTCTATAGTCATTGAACTCACCCCCAGGAGCAATGATATGGCTCTCAAGACCCGCGGCCCTTTCGCGCTGATCATGATCTATTTATGTCCCGGAACGGCCTGGAGTCTCGATCCCCAGTCCATTGATATTTATGGGTTCGACTTCACCCCTACCCTGCTGTTTTCAGAAAGTTATGATGACAATTTCCGCGAACTGGAGCGCGCGCAGTCATCCATGGTGACCAAAGTGGCACCCACTTTCGAACTCAAGGCTGAAGACCGCAACAGTGCCACCCGACTTATCTGGCAGCCTACCCGGTACATTTATCATGACGACTCGGATGCTTCGAATACGGCACAACGCGTGCGCCTCAACAGCATCATGGAATTCACGGATCGCCATCGCCTGAAACTTGACGCGGAAGCACGTAAATACGAGCGCACGACGTCGACCGCTGTCGATGGCATCAATGACAAGATTCGCAGTAACCGCGTCAATGGCCTCTATACCTATGGCGCCAGAAGCGCTGCCAATCAGATCGATCTGGGCGCCAGTTATGCGCAACTTCGCTACGACAATTCGGGAGGCATCAACGACGACAAAGAGCGCGATACCACTGGCCTGACCACCACTTGGTACCACCGCATCGGCAGCAATACACGTGGATTGCTGGAATACGACCATACCGACTTTGATTACCGATCCAACAGCCGCCTCAATAGCACATCCGATGCGGTGCTTGCCGGTGCCGAATGGGACTTCACCGCACGCACCACCGGTAAAGTCCGCGTTGGTTATGAGCGCAAGAACTTTGATGACAGCAGTGTCGATGACCTCAGTAACCCGACCTGGCAGGTGGATCTGCGATGGAAACCACGAACCTATTCGACCTTCTCGTTTGTTGCCCGCCAGGCCATGGCCGAGGGCGACGACGGTGCTGATGCCGTCAAGACCACCTCGGCCCTGGTCGGCTGGCGTCATGGCTGGACCGAACGCATCACCACGGTGGCCGAAGTCGGGCTGGCCCGCTACGAATACGAAGGGCAGGACCGCACCGATGACCTTCGTGACTACAACCTCGCCGTGGAGTACGCAATGCGCCGCTGGCTGGATATCGAGCTGGGCTATCGCTACCGCAACGATGACTCCGATGTCGACAATCAGAGTTTTGAACGCAACATTTTCCTGCTCAGCTTCAACGTCAGTCTTTAAGAGGTTTTCCCTATGAACGCCCGAATGCTTGGCTTGTTGTTCTTGCCATGGCTGTTGCCCGCGACTTTTGCAGCAGACCCCGGCACCCAGTACAAACTGGCAGCCGGCGATGTGTTGCGCATCACGGTATTCGGTGAGCGGGACCTGAGCTTCGAGAAAATCCGTCTCAACGATGCCGGAATGTTTTCCTATCCATTTTTGGGTGACATTGCCGCCAAGGGGTTTACGCCCAATCAGGTGGAAAAGATCATCGTCGATGGGCTCAAGCAAGGTTACCTGGTCGACCCCAAGGTCAGCGTCAACCTGATCGTCTACCGCTCGTTCTACATCAATGGAGAGGTACAGAAACCCGGTAGCTATCCGTTCGAGCCCGGCTTGACGCTGGAAAAAGCCATCGCCCTGGGCGGCGGCCTGACTGAACGAGCCTCGATCAAACGGGTGACCATCGTGCGCGGCGATGGCTCCCCACCACTGACCGACAAGGTCACGCGCAGCACCGCCATCGCCCCCGGTGACACCATTTCCATTGCACAAGGCTTTTTCTAATCATGGATAACAGCCCAAGCCTATATGTCGAGCGTCCGATCCAGCCGCATGTGCCGCAGCATCAGCCGTACAGCGAGGAAAAGGACACCATTGACCTGCTCAAATACTGGAGGGTGATCTGGCGCGCCCATTGGAAAATCGGCGGGTTGATAGTGCTCGGCTGTGTACTGGCGATGGCCACGCTGTCGTTCATTCCTGCGCAGTACACCGGTAGCACCACCCTCCTGATCAAAGAAAAAACGCCCCCGCTGCTGACATTTCAGCAAGTCACGGATTCAAGCTCCGGTACCGTCGACTATTTGCAGACGCAACTGGCACTCTTGCAATCGCGGGACTTGGCTGAACGCGCAGTCAAAAAGCTGAGCCTGACCACTCATCCGGTCACTGATCCACGTCAGCAACCGAAGTCCTGGTTTGCGCCACGGCGATGGTTGGCCGCGCTTGAACTGGACCAATGGCTGCCAGTACTGGGCCGCTTTATACCCGTGCAGGTGAGGCCCTCCGAAGCCGATGTCTTCAATCAAGTCACGCAGGATCTGATGCGGCGTACCCATGTCAAATTCGTCGGCAAGAGCCAGCTGATCAAGATAGAAGTGGAATTGCCCGACCCTGGTTTGGCTGCCGCTACCGCCAACGCCATTGCCCAAGGCTTCATCGATAGCCAGTTCGACAACAATCTGAGGTCCTCACAGACCAATACCAGCTGGATGAATTCACGCCTGATCGAGTTGCGTAATAACCTGCGCAGTGCCGAAAACAAACTTCAGGCCTATCGGGAAGCACAAGGCCTGGTTGACGTCGGCGGCGTCGGCGGTGTCGCCACCATCAGCGCCAATGAACTGGAAATGACCGGCAACCGCATGATCGATGCGCGCCGTAACCTGGCAGAAGCCGAGAGCCGGTTCCGCCAGGTACAGACCTTGAGCAATGGCAACCTGAGCAAACTGTCCAGTGTGCCGGCCGTCTTGAGCAATCCTCTGGTGCAAAAATTCCAGGCGCAACAGGCCAAGGCTCAAGCCAAGGTCGAAGAACTGTCCGGGCGCTATGGTCCAAAACACCCGACTCTGGCCGCCGCGCGCGCCGAGTTGCGTACGGCCACCGACAGCTTGCGCCTGCAGGTTCGACAGGTGGTGGCTAGCATCGAACAGGATTACCAGCTAGCCCGAACCAGTGAAAACTCACTGCGTAAATCATTCAACAGCAACAAGGCGCAGATACAGGACATTTCGCGCAAGGAGTTCCAGCTGCGTGAATTTCAGCGTGAGGTCGACAGCAGCCGCGCGCTGTATGAGACCTTCATCACCCGTTTGAAAGAAACCACGGCCACGGCCGACATGGACGCTACCAAGGCGCGCATCGTCGACCCTGCGATTGTTCCTCTGGAACCGAGCAAGCCTCGTAAATCATTGATTGTAGCGATTGTTGCCATCGTGGCGGCACTGATCGGTGTTGTGCTGGCATTACTTTCAGAAACCCTTAACAAAACCTTCAAGACCGACGAAGCGATCGAAAGCACGCTTGACGTTCCCCTGCTCAGCGTGGTGCCGCTGGTCACGAGGAAAAGCCGCCGGCAACTCGCGCGACTGTTCGACGACAACGACCATCCGCGTTTCTGCGAGACCATTCGTAACCTGCGCACCTGGTTGATGTTGCACAGCAGCGACATGCCGTCTCATGTGGTTCTCGTTGCCTCGACCATGGCCGATGAAGGTAAAAGCACCATCGCCAACAATCTGGCCTACTCACTCGCCAAGCTGGAACGTGTCCTGTTGATCGACGCCGACATGCGCAGACCCAGCCTGTCGCTCAACTTCGATTTTCCGGCGGACGGCCCGGGGTTGGCCAACGTTCTGGCAGGCACTGCGCGGCTCGAGGACTGCATCCGCACTGTCGGCAATCTCGACATGCTGCCGGCCGGGAAGCTGTCACCGCCACCGCTGGATCTGCTCAGCTCGCCGCGCCTGGCCCCCATGCTAGAGGCGCTGAAGTCGCGGTACCAACGCATCATCATCGACTCCCCGCCTGCGCAAATGGTCAGCGATGCACTGTTGCTGGCCAAGCATTCGGATGCGGTGATCTACGTGATCAAGGCCCAAAGCACGCCTGTCAGCCAGGTGCAGAAGTGCCTCGCGATACTGCAGCAGAGTCATGCGCCGGTGTTCGGTGTGGTGCTTAACCAGGTTGACTTGAGCAAGGCCCGCAAACAGGGCTACAGCCATTCCGATACGTTCCAGAACTACGACTACATGTCCAGGTAAAATCTTGTACCTGTCTGTCCAGTAGTCTCCCTCCAAACATCTACCAAAAGCTGCTTCATTCCAGTCGAGCTATACCAGCGTGCGGGAACGAGGGCGTGCAGTATTCGGCGCCGAAGTCCAACCCATGCCCGGAGGTTGAGCCGATGACATCGCTCTACACCGCTCAAATGACGCGCCGTCGAGGTCTGACCTTCTGGGGCCAATGGCTGTGCGCACTCACCCTGGTCAACCTGCTGCTGGTGTTGCTCGTGTACGGGCGAGTCGGCAGCCTCACCAGCGAATACCGCGTTCTGATGATTCTCACCGTTCTAGGTTCGGTGCCGATCTACAGCGTCATGCAGGTTTACCACAAGCGTCATGAGTGGTTGTCAGGGCTTGCTCGGCTGCTGGCGGCCTGGATGATCTTGCTGGCCGTGCTGATCAGCATTGCCTTCGTCACCCAGACCAGCGTGATTTTCTCGCGTCAGGTGATCATTGTCTGGGCCGTATTGGGATATCTGGTCCAGGCGGCGAGCTTTTTGCCCCTGCATTACCTGGCCCGACTGCATTCACACAAGCTCTGCAACGAGCGCCGCGCGGTGATCATCGGGACGTGTCCGACCGCCCATAAGCTGGCGAGAAAACTGTCCAGACGCAATCGCGTACCGCTACTGGGTTTTATTGCAACCGCCGAACATACCGGCCCGGCCCCGAGCATTCTGCCGCTGCTGGGACGCATCGACGAGATTCGCGAAATTATCACCCGCCTACATGTACGCCGCGTCTACATCGTCTTGCCAATGGCACAAGCCGCCATCATCGAAGCCTTGTACATCGATCTTCTGGACATGAATGTCGACGTGGTCTGGATCCCCGATTTCGGCAGCATGGTGCTGCTCAATCAGTCGATCTCGGAAATAGAGCGAATGCCGGCCATCTACCTCAATGAAAGCCTTATCAGTTCGCACCCCGGCAGCCTGCTCTGCAAAGAGCTGTTCGAACGTAGCCTGGCCGCCGTGGGCATTATTGTGCTCAGCCCCTTGCTGCTGATCGTGGCGGCAGCCATCAAGCTTTCCTCGCCCGGCCCGGTGTTGTTCAAACAAAATCGCTACGGCTGTAACGCTGAGGTGATCAAGGTCTGGAAGTTCCGGTCGATGCGTTTGCACGACGACAACGAAGTCCGTCAGGCCACCCGCGAGGATGACCGCATCACCCCGCTTGGGCGTTTTCTGCGCCGTAGTTCCATCGACGAGTTACCGCAACTGTTCAACGTGCTCTGCGGTGAAATGGCCCTGGTCGGCCCGCGACCGCACGCGGTCACGCACAACATTTATTACACCGGCAAGGTTCGCGCCTACATGGCCCGTCATCGCCTCAAGCCGGGCATCACCGGGTTGGCCCAGATCACCGGGCATCGAGGTGAAACCCAGACGCTGGAAAAAATGCAGCAGCGCGTCGCCCAGGACCTCAACTACATCAACCAATGGTCGCTGTGGCTCGATATCAAGATTCTGGTCAAGACCCCTTTTACGTTGTTCTCAAAAGATATTTATTGAGGTATCAGGCAATGATCGACCTGGAATTAATCGGCCATTACGCACCCACTCTGCTGGACGCCAACAAGGCATTTTCCTTCATCAATTTTGCGTCTGTCGGCAGTCTGTTCGACCGACACCCGACGTCCATCGCCTATTTTTGCGACGGCATGCTGATGTCAACCTTCATGTCGCGCATCACCGGCCGCACGATCGGCCGGGTCAGCTTCGACTTCACGTCCATCGCCGACTCTGTGTTCAGTTGCGCCGAGAAACAAGGCAAGCGCCTCTATTTTGTCGGTGCCCGGCAAGCCGAACTGGACCTGTTCATCGACAAGATCAAGGCTCGCTACCCGGCGCTGATTATCGCCGGTCATCACAACGGCTATTTCGACGCGCCGCAGGCCGCGTGCATTCAAACAGACATCTGCCGCAGTGAAGCGAACATCCTGATCGTAGGCCTGGGCGCCGGGCTGCAGGAACAGTTCGAGCAAGATGCCCTGCGTGCCGGCTTCACCGGTGTGGCATTCACCTGTGGTGGTTTCATTCGCCAAGAAGCCACGGCCACTCATGATTATTACCCTGAGCTGATCAACCGCCTGCATCTGCGCGCGTTCTATCGGATGTACTGCGAACCGCACACCATCAAACGCTACCTGATCGACTACCCGACCAATTTTGTTCATCTATTGGTGAAGATCGTTCGGCGGGAAGTGACCATCAATGTCACTTATCCTGAGCGCCTTGATCAATGCACATTGATCACTGAGCAATAACCATGCATATCCTGTTCATCCTCAAGGACTTCAAGCCCGATGGTGGCCTGGAGCGTGTTCAGCAACGCCTGGCCAGACAGTTTCTCGAGGATGGCCAGCGTGTCAGTTATTTCGTCATGAACGGCGACACGCCGGACGATGAAGGGGCTGCCACGCTCAATGGCGGTGGCAATGGAATCGTCGGTCTGATCAAGTCCATCGTATTGCTGCGGCGGATTATTCGTCGCGAACAGGTGACCCACCTCATCGCCGCCAAGGAACGAGCCAACCTCTGCACCTGGTTTGCCACCTTGGGTAGCCCATGCAAGGTCATCTACAGCCGTCATGCCGCACTGGATTGCAGCGAACAAAAAATCAGTCCCGCCACCCTGCGTCTGCTCTATGCGTTGTACCTCTGTGGCAACGGCCGGGTAGTGACGGTTTCCAACGGGCTGCGCCAGTCCCTCGCCGAGCGGGTGCCCTGGGGTCGCGAGCGCATCCGTTATTGCCCCAATGCAGTGGTCACCGAACAACTGCTCAGCGCCGCACAGACGCCCATGCTCACCGGGTTGCCGGCCGAGTTCTGGTTAGCGGTGGGCCGACTGGTGGAACCGAAGGGTTTCCACCTGCTGCTCGACGCCTATGCCATGGCCTTGCGCAGCGCCGCGCTGCCGGATCTGGTGATCATCGGCGATGGCCCGTTACTCGCCGCGCTGACCTCACAGGCTGGCCGCCTGGGCATCGAGAATCGTGTGCATTTCACCGGTTTCCTGAGCAATCCGTACCCATTGATCAGGCAGGCTCGACTGCTGATCCTGAGTTCGTTTCATGAGGGCTTGCCGACCGTGCTGATCGAAGCCCTGGCGCTGGGCACGCCAGTGTTGGCCTGCGACTGCGAAACCGGGCCCAGGGAACTGCTTGATAACGGCCGCCTTGGCGATCTGGTCAAGGTCAATGATGTACCGGCGCTGGCCGAAGGGATGCTGCGCAGCGTGACCTCGCAACGCCATGCTGCGCCAAGCGGTCAGGTGGCCGCTGACGCCATCCGACAGTACACCAGCCAATACGCCGCGCAGGCGTACTACCAGGTATGGAATCAATGAAAAGGCTGCTGATTATTCTGCAGGACCTGGGCGGGGGCGGCGCCGAAAAAATGATGGTGCGCCTCGCCGGTGCGCTGACTGACGCAGGCAATGACGTGACCTTACTGATGCTCACCGATACAGGTGTGAACTCGGCGTGCATCGACCCAAGGGTCAAGCGCGTCGAGCTGCACAGTGCGCGCAGTTCCAGGGCGGTGCCGGCGCTGGCACGCTTTCTTCGCCAAAACCGCTTTGACGCGCTACTGGCTGCCCTCACCCACGTCAACGTGGTAGCCATCGCCGCGGCCACGCTGTCCGGTACTCTGGCGCGCCTGCATGTCAGTGAGCGCAATGCGTTTTCTCATGACAAACACGTCAACCCCGCATTGGCGGTGCGCACCGCGTATCTGTTGGCACCGCTGCTGTACCGACTCATCCCCAATCCGGTGATCTGCGTCTCGCGCGGTGTCGCCCAGGATCTGGTCGACACCACCATCACCCGTGCGCAGGATGTCACCATCGCCGATAACCCGGTGCTCGATAACGACTTTCGCGACAAGGCGCCGGGACGTCCGAATCACCGCTGGCTGCTGAAAAAAACCACCCCGGTGATTGTCGCCGTAGGTCGCCTGGCACGGCAAAAAGGCTTTGACGTATTGATCGATGCCTTCGCCCGATTAGCCGATCCCGATGTTCGATTGATCATTTTCGGCGAAGGCGCGCTCAGAACCGAGTTATTCGAACAGGCCGTCGCCTTGGGCGTGGCCGACCGCTTCGATCTGCCGGGCTATACCAGCGATCCATTGGCGGAAGTGGCAGCGGCCGATTGCTTTGTGTTGTCGTCGCGTTTCGAGGGCAGCCCCAACGCGCTGGTCGAAGCCATGTCCACGGGCACCCCGGTGGTATCGACCCACTGCCCTTATGGCCCGCAAGAGATTCTCGACAATGGCGCGATTGCACCGCTGGTGGCGGTCGACGACCCTGATGCACTGGCGCAGGCGATCACCGTGGAACTGACGTTGCCACGTGATGCAAACCGTCAGGCGCGCATTGATGCTGCGGCACGCTTCATCAGTGCCCGCGCCGCAAAAACCTATCTCGATGCATTGGCAGGGCTGTCGTCATGAACAAACTGGAAGTCAGGTACACCACCCTGCGCGACGCTTTCACGTTGTTCGGCGTGCTGTTCTACATCCAGGTCATCGGATTTTTTTTCGGGTTGGCTGATGTGTCGAATCTGGGTGCAGCCGAAAAAGACCTCGAAGGCAACGTGGTCAACCAGATCTGCGGCCTGATCACCCTGCTGGTTCCGCTGTTCTTCTTCATCCGCAACAAGGTCTTCATCAGCAAAAGCTTTTACCGGAACAATGCCTTCCTGCTGCTGTTCATACTCGGCCTGGCTGTTTCGATCAGTTGGTCCCACGACCCGATGTTGAGTTTCAAACGTTTTGTGGCGTTGATCAGCGTGGTGTTCTTTGCAGGGTTCATCGCCTACAACTACAGCCTCGAGAAAATCGCCTTCATGCTCGGCTGCATCATTGGTGCCGCTGCGTTGTTCGGCTTGATATTGGGACTTCTCAGGCCTGACATCGCTTTCATTGACGGCGGTATTCGCGATGGTGCGTTCAAGGGGATTTTCCCGGAAAAGAATGCCGGCGCCCGGATCAACGCTATCGCCATTCTGTTACTGCTGCCGATGATTCGTCAGCGCAATCCCTGGGCCATCCTCTACTCGATATTCTCGCTGATCGCGATTGCGCTGGCCCAATCTGCCACGGCCTTGGCGCTGATTGTTGCCGGCACAGTCAGTTATTGGTACTTCCTCACTCTGATCCGCATGCACATCAATCGCTCACTGACAGCATTCCTTGGTACGACATTTATCTATTTGCTGATCTGCCTTTTTCTCTATGGCAATTACACGCTGCTGCTGGGGCTGATCGGGCGTGACGACTCACTCACCGATCGCACGCTGATCTGGGGCCTGCTCGCTCCGCTGATCGATGCCGAATTCCTCAAGGGTTACGGCTTCGGCGCCTTCTGGTCCAGCCCGGGCGCCGAGACATTCATCAACCGCTGGGGTTATATCGGCAATGCCCACAGCGGCTACATGGAAACCTTGCTTAACGGCGGCGTCATTCAGCTGACAGCGCTTATCCTCATGCTGATCGAAGCGCTGATCAAACACTACCGGGCCGTGGTGGCGGATCAGTCGCCACGGTTTCACGCCAGCGCAATGGTCATCATCGGATCGTTCATGCTCACTAACTATGTGGCGTACGTCGTTCCCAACTACCGCAGCGCAGAGTTTCTGGTGTTCTGCATTCTGGCCCTCTCATTTCGGCATCACCACGTGACATACCCCCAGTTGTCACCGGCAACCCTGCGTCAACGTCCGCCTGGCAAGGCATTACCACGCGACTCGGCCAAGGCGTAACAAGAGGAGAAATAACCGTGCCAGACCAAGCCCCCCCTTCACCCCATTCAGTGTGCGTCATAATCGCGATGTACAACGGCGCCGACAGCATTGAGCAAACACTGGCGTCCGTGGCCGGGCAAACGCGACTGCCCGATCATGTCATCGTCATCGACGATGGTTCCACCGATGATGGCCCCCAACGGGTCAAAGACTTCGCGGCGCCGTTTCGCCTGACGCTGTTGCACCAAGCCAACGAAGGCCAAGCCAGTGCCCGCAACCACGGACTGCAGCACTGTGAAGAGACTTTTGTGGCGTTTCTCGATGCCGATGACAGATGGTATCCGCAAAAACTGGAGCAACAAGTGGCACTGTTTGACGAACTGATTCGTCAGGGACGGCCGGTGGGGCTGGTAGATTGCTACGTGCATAACGATTACAGCGACGGAAAGCGAATACTGGAAAACCGGCAAAAAAACGGTAGGCATTTCGACGATTTCATCCGCGCCAACGTCCTCAATGGCGTGTCCTCCGCGATGGCCAGACGCGACGTGATCATGCAACTCGGTGGCTTCAATGCCAGCCTGCGTTACTCCGAAGACCGCTTCATGTGGACCCGGATCGCCGAACACTGGGAGGTCCACACGGTGCCAGAGGTGCTGCTGCAGCGCATGGTCAACAGCGCCAATATGACCGCGCAACCGACAAGGTACTACCCGTACAAGATCAGGTTCATCGAAGCGTACCTCGCCCAGTTTGGCGCGCAGCTCAGCAAGCAGCAACGGATCGATTTCGCGCTGGGCAGCCACAGCGACTTTCTCGAACTGTTTTCCCGCAGAGGCGAGCATGCCCAGGTGATCGGTGTGTACCGGCGAATGCTGGAGTACTCCTGGCAAACGCTGATCTTCAGGAACGGTAAACCGACATTGCGCTTCCTCTACGCGTGCGTCCGATCATTGCGCAAGCCAGCTGCGTCAACCACCGCTCATTGAGCCGGCATCCGCCATGGCCAATCACCGCCTGGTTAAATTGATCTGGATTTTCACCGAGAAATTCGGCCTGATTTTCCTGTCGATGATTACCTTTGTTGCGTATGCCAGGCTGATGTCGCCGGCAGAGCTGGGTGTGGGCACGGTGATCATTGTGATCGTCGAGATGTTCGCCATCCTCTACTCGTCAATGCTCGAAGATCCGCTGGTACGGTTGGAGCGTCTGGAAGAAAAACATATTTGCACGGCCTTCTGGTTCGCGGTGCTGATCAGCTTGGCCTCCATCGTCGTCATATCGTTCGCGGCCATGCTGTATACGAAATCCTCGGTGCTGCAATGGATGACGGCGGTCGCCTCGGTGAAAATTCTCTTCACCATGATGGCGCGGGTCTATGTCGTGGAAATGCGCCGCACCGGCAACTTCAAAATGCTGGCCTCGCGCACGCTATTGGGCAAAGTGGCCGGCGGTGTGGGGGGAATCGCCATTGCGTTCTGGGGATTTGGCGCCTGGGCCGTGATCGCTCAAGCGCTGATCATGGAGTTCGTTTCCATCGTCGTATTGATGCTCGGAAACCGCCGGCGGATTGCCTTCTACATTGACGGACCCTTCCTGCGCGAATTGTTGACGGCCGGAGCACCGCTTGCCATCAACGTAATGAGTTCGCAGACGCTGCAGCGCGGCGTCAATGTGGTACTTGGCATTACGGCCGGCGCCCATGCCGTCGGCATGTTCAATATGGCTATGCGCATCATCGATCTGCCTCGCTCGGCGATCTATAACGGCCTCTTGAGTTATGCGCTGCCGGTGTTCGCCCGGCGCGGAAGCGATACTGCGCGGTTGATCGAGGTGATCAGCGACTCGACGGCCATCAGCGGGTTCCTGCTCACGCCACTGTTCGTCGGTATCGCGTTAACGGCCGAGGACATCATCCTGTTGATATTCGGCGCCAAATGGGCAGACGCCATTCCCTTGCTGCAAGTACTTGCCTGCACGGCGGCCATCGGCAACACCGCCATGTACGCCATGACAGCCCTGGTGGCGGTCAATCGAACCCACCTGATCGTCAAGGCTGAATTGGCAACCACCCTGCTGGCGCTGGCGCTGGTTTACAGCCTGGGTCACCTCTACGCAGGCATGGCTGCCGCCGTGGCCTTGCTGGCGCGGATGGTGATCATGACGCCCCTGCAGGTCCGCGGGCTGAACACGGCAATAGGTTATGGCTGGCGAGTATTCATCGAATCCAATTATCGCAGCATGATCGCCTCGCTCATCATGGCCGCCGCCGTGGTGCTTGTTTCTCCGTACCTGGATTTTCGGGGCTATTGGCATCTGGCCGCCAACATCGGAATCGGCACGCTCACTTATGCGCTGGCCTATAGCGCGTTGCACCCACGATGGCCGCAAGAATTCAAATCGGTGTTCACTGCTCGTTGAATGCTCTGATCGACGCATCGAAGCTTGGTGTCGGTGTACATATCCGTTTCTGCGGTTGTGTTGGCTGGCGATTGTTGCCCCTTTGTAGGAGCGAGGCTTGCCCGCGAAGGCGGCCTGATAGCCGATGGGATTTTTGATGGTGTACATATCCGTTTCTGCGGTAACGGCTTCTATTGGTTTCGCTTTTACAGCGAGTCACTTTCGAAAAGCGCGAAAGTAACCAAAGCGCTTCTGCCCCGCCATTCGGTGCCTCGCTCAGGCTCGGCATGCCCTCACTCCGGCATTGCTCCGGGGGCCCGCCGCCATCGGCCATCCATGGCCGGGGGCGGCTACCGCGGCATCCTTGCCGCGGTGCCCCCTGCGCAATGCCTACGTTCGGCCTCTGGGAAAGGGGCGGCAGATCAAGATCAAAAGCCAAAGCAACGGCAACGGCAACGGCAACGGCAAGATCAACAGCTTCGCGAGCAGGCTCGCACACACTTGGAGTGGGTACATTCGGGGGAAGACTGGTCGGCTGACAGGCCGCCATCGCAGGCAAGCCAGCTCCCACAGGAGGAGCGGGCATATATAAAATCTGTGTACGACACAAATCCTGTGGGAGCGGGCTTGCCCGCGATAGCGGCAGGTCAGTCAATGTGATGTTGAATGTGCCGCCATCATCGCAGCACACAAAAAATCAGAACACATCCCCAACCAACGCACATCCGCTCTGCTGTTCACCACTCAACAGGCCGTGCGTTAGCTCGCCTGCAGCTTTTGATGTTGACGCACCGCCCCCTCGAGAGGCCGAGCGCAGGTTCTGCGCAGTGGGCAACCCGGCATGGATGCCGGGTTAGCCGCGCACGGCCATGGATGGCCGATCGCGGCGGGCCCACGGAGCAGGACCGGAGCGAGGGCATGCCGAGCCTGGGCGAGGCACCGAACGAAAGGGGCAGAAGCGCTTTGGTTACTTTCGCGCTTTTCGAAAGTGACTCGCTGTAAAAGCGAAACCGCCAGCGGCCATGACCGCAAAAACGGATATGTGCACCCTCTCCCGCATCCCGCATCCCGCAAGAACCCAGGAACCACACGACCCGCACGGACCGCACGGACCGCACTCCCCATCTTGTCCAGTCTTCTTGTGACCGGAGCGCCCTATCATGGGAAAAACCACGCTGATTACAGGCGGAGCCGGATACATCGGTTCCCATACCACCTTGGCCCTGATCAACGCCGGCCAGCAGGTACTGGTGCTCGATAATCTATGTAACAGCTGCCGCGAATCGCTCACGCGTCTGGAGCGTTTGACCCAGACACGGGTCGATTTCATTGAAGGCGATATTCGCAACACCAAGCTGCTCGACGACATTTTCAGCCGCTACGATATCGACGCCGTGATGCATTTTGCCGGTCTCAAATCCGTCGAGGAAAGCGTTCGAAAGCCACTGGATTATTACGCCAACAATGTGGTCGGCACGCTCAATCTCTGCCATGCGATGGCCCGACACGAAGTCTTCAAACTGGTGTTCAGCTCATCGGCCACCGTGTATGGCGCCCCCCGGCAGATACCGATCATTGAAGACCTGGGCACCGGCAAACCGATAAGTCCATACGGTCGCACCAAGCTCCTGATCGAAGAATTGCTCACCGACCTATGCCTGTCGGATCCGCGCTGGAGCATCGCTGTATTGCGCTACTTCAACCCGATCGGCGCGCATGAGAGCGGGCAGATCGGGGAAAACCCCAACGGCAGGCCCAACAACCTGTTGCCTTGCCTGACCCAAGTCGCGATGGGGCGAGTGCCCGAATTGATGGTGTTCGGCAGCGACTACCCCACCGTCGACGGAACATGCGTGCGCGACTACGTGCATGTGGTCGACCTTGCCGATGGCCATCTCAAAGCGCTGCAAGCGTTGCAGAGCAGAAATGGCGTCCATGTCTGGAACCTGGGAACCGGTATTGGCTACAGCGTTCTGCAGATCATCCGTGCCTTCGAGGACATCACCGGCATTAGCATCCCCTTCCGATTCGCGCCGCGCCGCGCCGGCGATATCGCTGAATGCTGGGCCAATCCCACCAAGGCCGGGCGTGATCTGGGCTGGTACGCACAGCGCGACCTGGTGCGGATGATCATCGACACCTGGCGATGGCAGCTGCGTAATCCGCATGGCTACCACGCCCAGTCCGAGTTATTGGCAACCGTTGCGTTAAAGCAACGGGTATGAGCAAAAGGCCCATGTCCAGGTATGTTCTGCTGATTGTCCTGGCAGCGGTTGTTTGCCACGCACCTGGAGCGTCCCCGCAGCCGCTTGCCGATGGTTTGGTGCTGTGGCTCGACGCCGCCGACGCCTCGAAAATGACCCTCGATGCCCACGGTCGTCTCTTGCGCTGGCACGACAAGTCCGGCAAGTCCAACGACGTTACCGTAGACGATGCAGCAAGCACCGCGCTGCCGCTGCGCGTGGAGAACGCCATGAATGGTCATTCCGTGGTGCGTTTCAGTGGCGCTTCGGCGTTCCTCGGCAAGACGATTCGCGCTGCAAAAGGCCCCGTTACTGTGTTGGTCGTGTCACGCAGACTGACTGAACAAAGCAGCGGTGAGACCTGGCAACGGCTGTTCAGCTCGCGCCCGCAAATCGCCGATAACGACAACGTGGCACCGAATTTCGCGATCAGCGTGCATCAGCCCACCGCCTATGAGCCGACCCTGTTTTTTCTGGAACTCAACGACGTGCCCATCGGCCCCTACGCGGTGGGGCGCAACGTAGTCGGCAGCACCGAAGACCTGCGCGGCGACATCGCCGAAGTACTGGTGTACGACCGCCGCCTGGCCTCGCTCGAGGAACGGCAGCGCGTGTTTCAGTATCTGGCGAACAAGTGGTCTGTCGCCATGCCCAAGGCTGCCAATACCTGGACCCGTGTCGGCCCTCTGGGCACAACACCGAAACAGATCAACGCCCAACTGCCGCTGTCCGATCAGGGCAATGTCGGCCAATGGAGGCTGGACCCACGATTCTGCGACGACTTCGATGGTGCGACCCTTGATGCCAGTCGCTGGCACGTCAACAATGCTAAAGGCACTGAATCGCTCGGGCGTAAGCCGGCGCTGTTCAAGCCGGACAATGCCTACTTGAGCGATGGCCATCTGAACATCGTATTTCGCAAGGACACCTTGCCGCAAAAGTACGTACGACTCGGCTATGAAGGCTATAGCTCGGCGATGGTCCGTACGATCGAGCGCAGTTTTTACGGTTACTACGAAGCCCGGGCCAAACCGATGGACTCGGCAGGTTCCAGCGCCTTCTGGCTCGCGTGGACGGGGCTTGCCGATAACGCCACGGAAATCGACATCTTCGAAATCGGTGGCAAAACCAAAAACGCCTCCTTCGACCGCATGTACAACATGAACGCCCACGTTTGGGCCACGCCGCACAGCACCGAGCATTTGAGCGATGGCAGCAACTGGATCAGCCCTTGGCGGCTGGCCAGCGACTTCCATGTCTACGGTTTTGACTGGCAGCCCGACACGTTGCGCTGGTACGTAGACGGCGTCCTGGTACGCGAGGCAAAGAACACCCACTGGTTTTTCCCGATGGAGATCGTCTTTGACAGCGAGGCCATGTGGAAGTGGTTCGGTGTTGTCGACGACGCCGACCTGCCCTCCACCTTCAGCGTGGACTACCTCAAGGTGTGGCGTCGCGGCAAATAGCCTGACTCCTGCACTGCACTACCCAAAAACCGGGAACACACTCATAAAAGAGGTCGCAGCAATGAACGGTACGATGACTTCCGATCAAGCGATAGCCTGCCTAAACCTGGCGCTTGAACGTAACAAACAACTGTTCAGCGAAGCCTATCACTTGAGCCACACCGCCCTTGATCTTCTCGACCAGCCCAACATGGACGTCGAACAGTTCACGCAATATCAGAAGAAAAGACGACAGGCCGATCTTAAATACCTGGAAGCTATCGAACACTTGCGATTAATCATGGTTGAATATTCTATTCATTTCCCCGCAGCGGAGCCCCCACTGCATGAGTCGTCGGTTTGGATAGGGATGACGACGGCTTTCAGAGGCTATTGCGGGGACGCCACAGACAGATAGTTCGTTGACACAAAAATGGACCTCTTTTCAGAGGTCCTTTTTTTTTCTAAATAATCGGAAGCCCCTTGTTGATAATCTCACGCGTGTAACTCGCCAGCTCTTTGGTAGTCATGCTCGCGACCACATCCGCCTCGATGGGCTGATGGGCTACGATACTGACTTCAGTAGAGCGCAATGAGTTGTAAGCCACGTCCCCAACAGCAGGACTGATCGTTACTGGAACGATACCCACCCCCATGTCCTTGGCAACCCGGAAGGCTCCCGACTTGAAAGGCAACATATCCCCGCCTTTGTTTCGGGTGCCTTCAGGAAAGATCCAGAGGGAAGTATTGTCAGCAACAACGCTCTTGGAGATCTTGCGCAGACTCTGGATCGACGCCCGAGGGCTGTTCCTGTCAATGAACAGGCTGCCCGTCAGCCAATACAATTGCCCGACCAGAGGCAACCACTTAAGTGATTTTTTACCGACAATAACCGTACCTGGTTTAAGCGCCTCAGCAACAATCAGAACATCATAATTACACTGGTGGTTTGCCACATAGATATACGGTTGGGCGGTGGAGATGGTGTCGAATCCACTGACAGCGACGCGAACCGAGAATATTTTATTGATCACTGTGTATGACCGGCAGGCCACATGCAGGTTTTTGTTCTTTAAAGGATTGACTAACATGAACAAGCATAAAAAGGGAAAACTCAGAACAATGAACAGCAACACCAACAGCCACCGCACAAAAAAAATCATAACTTATCCACCTTGCCTAAATCACTTGAGCCACTGAAAAGACCGCCCCGAACATCAGTACGTTCGATCAGCGCGACACCATAAAAGCCTTCATCATCAACACACACCATCAATCCAAAACCGTGGGCCAGGACGCCATTCGCCAGTTCGGCCAATTGATAGGCCCCCACCAGAGACAGACTCAAAGCCTTTGCCCGATCCAGAATATCGAGCCTCGCCCCGAGGATCAGATTCAGTCCGCCAGTACAACAAACCGAGACCTATGTTAGTAGCTGCCCGAATGGGCAGGTTAATTAAAGCGACATCCCATGACGAGCAGCACTGATCGCTCAATGATGATTAATTTGTCCTCTCCGGCGAGTTGAAAATGGTGACATCTTTATATCGAACGTAAAAAATTTCAGACACTCCAAACCCTGATTCTCTAGTACCTCCGTACCAAAAAAACATATGAAATAACTAACCTTTTTTTCACAAGCTTGACACTCCGCCCCCCTTGCGAGGCATTCATCTGTGCTACGGACCCTACCTGGCGAGGTGCTGCCATTGTATTCAAGAAATTACAACTCAGGCCATCCTTCCTGCAGCGCTTCGATCCTGTATGATAAGCCCCCCGCTCTTCTCACTAAGAGCGCTGACCACGGAAGGTAATATTGGTGAATGACTGGCGCGAATATTTCATAGAGTTGATTTCTGGCTGTACTTCTGAAAATGAATTATTCAATGAACTGATTAAAATAACTTCCAACTTGGGTTTCGAGTTCTGTTCCTATGGATTAAAAACCCACTCACCGTTAGCCCCAGCCCCCCCACAATATTTTCTACGGTCAAACTACCCTGGTGCCTGGGAGAAAAAATATGTAGCCGACGATTATTTTTCTCAGGACCCGACCGTTGAACACGGGCTGACACGCTCCATTCCCATGCGCTGGTCCGCGGAAGAGCAAAGTCAAAAACTGGAGTTCTGGGAAGAAGCGCGACATTACAACCTCAATCATGGTTGGTGCCTTTCTTCGCAACGCGAATACAACACTATTGGCTTGCTCTCTGTTTCCCGCTCCGCTGAATATATTTCCACGGCAGAGTTGGAGAGCAAAGAGACTAAATTAATTTGGTTGACTCAGTTAGTGCATGAGTCCATGACGCGTTTTTTTGCCGAAAAATCCACACCTGAAAAGTACAAGCCATTGACCGCACGCGAAAAAGAAACCCTGAAATGGACGGCCATGGGAAAAACTTATGTCGAAATCAGCATTATTCTGAATATCGACACGCGAACCGTGAAATTTCATTTGGTCAACTCCATGCGCAAACTCCAAGCCTCGAATAAAGCCGAAGCAGCGGTCAAAGCATCCTTGATGGGTTTGCTGCTCTAAGCCAGGGCCTCTGCGGCACCTACAAGAACTGTCGTGCTGGAAGGCAGCGGGAAATAAACCATAGCGCAGGGATACGTCAACGAGGTGACATCGGCGTTGCCGAATTCCACGTTGTAGTCGATACCTGCGGTGCCGCATATGGCACAGGCTGAAGCTGGCCCATGAGGCCGCCTCAGCAGCAGGAAGGACACAGGTCAGGGCGTCAGCTCTTCAAGCTTGCGATCGCCAACCATCGTCCCGTGCAAACACTCATCCAGGAACCTCACTACCGTCCCCATGCAGGCGACCCGCTCCTCGACATGGGGCATGTGGCTGGAGTTCTGGAACAACGCCCAACGCACGTTCGGGATCTGCTCCAGATAAGGTCTGACCACCGTCGGTGTTGCTTCGTCGTAGCGACCGGAGATCACCAGCGTCGGCACGTTGATGTGCCGCAAGCGGTCGACAATGGTCCAGTTTTTCAGGCTGCCTATCACATGAAACTCCGTCGGCCCGCTCATGGCATGGTAAACGGTGGGGTCGGCATCGACCTGGGCAAACGTACGCGCGACTTCGTCCGGCCAGGGAAGGACGCGACACACATGGTTGTCGTAAAAAACCCTCGACGCTTGCTGATAGGCGACCGCTTGAAAATCCCCTGCCCGTTCGTGTTCAAGCAATGTTTCATGTACGCCGGCAGGCAACAATTGACGTAAACGGTTGGCTTCCTCAACCCAGACGCGCATATCCGAAGGGGAATTGGCGGCGATCAAGGCCCGTAGCCCCGCAGGTTGCCGTACGGCGTGTTCACTGGCGAGCATGCCGCCCCAGGATTGCCCCAGCAGCGCGTAATTGTCGCTGATTTCCAGATGATCCAGCAGGTTGTCCAGTTCATCGAGAAACAGCGCTACATTCCAGAACGAGGCGTCTTTTTCCGGTAGGTGAGTCGAGCGACCGTTACCCAGTTGATCGTAATGAACCACTGGATAGCCACTCGCGGCGATGTCCTTGAAAGCGTCGACGTAATCATGCGTGCAGCCCGGGCCGCCATGCAGAATCACCAGCGGCGTGTTCTTACCGTCGAAGTGACCCGTGACGCGGTACCAGGTCTGATAAGGACCAAAAGGTGCGAAGCCTTCACGTATTCCGATAGATTCCATTTCTTCATGCCGCCCCTGAAAAACCGTACGGCACACGATACCGGGATCAGATCCTCGAAATAACTAGAGAAACAAATAGGTTTCTGCCCTATTTCAGCTATCGAGCAATCGATAGTGGGTTGCCCGAACCACGGCCTGGACCCGATTCTTGGCCCCGAGTTTATGCATGGCCGAGGTCAGATGGAGGCTGATGGTGGCCAATGAGCGATTCAATTGGCTGGCAATCTCGCCGGCGGTCAGGCCCTCAGCCGCCCATTTCAGGCACTCGCGTTCACGTTTGGTCAGGTGAATGGGAGGCGTGTGAGCCTCCTTGCCAAGCAACGGATAGGCCGCTTCCTGCAAGGCATGGGAAATCAGGCTGAAATCCGCCAGGGTCCGCCGGGCATCGCACAGGACACTGCTGTTGCCGGTACGCAACCCGGTCAAGGAGGCAAAGCCGCCTCTGGGCAGATGAATCGGGACCGACACACCACAGGTCATCTGCGCGTCCTCCAGATAATTCACCACCGGCGCATGGCGCTGACTGATGACCGGCTCCAGCAAGGTGTCAGTCCCGGGTTTGTAAGACCAGACAAAGGGTGAAACACAATTGAGTGCTACCTGCTGGACAGGGTCGATCTGGTAGTAACCCTCTGTACACCAACGCGCATGCCAATCAGCTGGCGTGTTGCGCAGTTTGAGCACCGCGGGTGTGATCAACTTGCCTTCATGGTCCAGCGGCACCGGGCTGTAGTCGTACACCAAGGCATCAAAGCCAAGCTCCTCGGCCAATAGCATGGCGTTGTCCATCTGCTCATCCAGGCTCTTGCCCGACAACAGACGGGGATTGAGGTCTGATAGCTTGGCCTGCATCCATTGCGCTCCCTAATTAATTTCAATCCTGAAATTCAGCACGTAGAATGCCACGCCTCGGCGAGGGACTGCCAGACAAAACCTATAAGAAATACTAGCTTTTGGACGCATGACTTACTCAGTAGGGTTGAGTGATTTGGTCAGCGTGCGAACCGGCCAGCATCATAAAGGGAGAGTGCGATGTGGCGTGAAATCGAACCGGACCAACAAATAAACGTTGAAGTCGACGGCCACAATCTGGTGGTTTACAGCTTTGGCGAGGGCGATGAGGTCCTGCTGTGCCTCAATGGAGGCCCGGGGCTTCCCTGCGATTATCTGCGTGACGCCCATGGCTGGCTCAAGGACAAGGGGTTGCGCGTTGTCGCCTTCGACCAACTCGGCACCGGGGCGTCTGACAGACCCGAAGACCCATCCCTCTGGGACATCACCCGTTATGTCGCTGAGGTGGAAACCGTCCGGCAGGCCCTCGACCTGGGCCGGGTGCACTTGTTGGGGCACTCCTGGGGCGGCTGGCTGGCAATCGAATATGCCATTTACCACCCTCACGCACTCAAAACGATGATTCTGGAAAACACGGTAGGCGATATCCCGCATCTGTCTCAGGAACTGGAGCGTCTGCGCGGCGCTCTGGGCAGCGAAACCGTGGCCATGATGCAGCGCCATGAAGCCATGGGCACCCTCGATCACCCTCAATACCAAGCGGCGATCACCCTTCTCAACTACCGCCATGTCTGCCGCCTGGACGAGTGGCCGGCGCCGGTCACGCGCTCGCTGGGCGACTGGAACATGGGACCGTACACAACCATGCAGGGGCCGAATGAGTTTCTCTACGTCGGCAACCTGAAAAACTGGAACCGTCTGCAGGAAATGGCCGATTTCACCATGCCGGTATTGATTACCACCGGCCAGCACGACGAACTGACGCCGGCCTGTGCCATGCGCATGAAAATGGCGCTCAAGGATGCTGCACTGCATGTGTTCCCCAACAGCAGCCATATGCCCTTCTACGAAGAACCTCACGCCTACTTTCCGGTGTTGCTGGATTTCCTCCAGCGGCACCGAGGTTAGTCGATGAATCTGTCGCGTTACCGTTTCATCCTGTCACGGCCCCTGCAACTGCTGCCGGTGCTGTTCGGCATCAGTCTCATCACGTTTGTGCTGGTGCGCTCGATTCCCGGCGACCCGGCGCGCGCCCTGCTCGGCTCGCGCAGTACGCCGGAGGGGCTGCTCAGGGTTCGCGCTCAGTTCGGCCTCGATCAGCCGCTGTGGATGCAATATTTCTACTTTCTGAAAAACCTGTTCAACGGCGATCTCGGCCAGTCATTGCTGTACAAGGTCGACGCCTTGAAGTTGATCAGCACGCGGATCGAACCCACGCTGTTTCTGGTGCTTGGCAGTGTGCTGCTGGCAATGTTGATCGCGGTGCCACTGGCCACCGTTGCGGCCCGCAACAAGGGCGGCTGGGGCGACAACCTGATCCGCCTGTTCACCACCGCCGGCCTCGGCATGCCGGCGTTCTGGCTGGGGATCATGTTGATCCTGCTATTCAGTGTGCAACTGGGCTGGTTCCCGGTTTCCGGCTACGGCCGCTCCTGGCTGGACAAACTGCACCATATGGTCCTGCCCTGCCTGACCATTGCCCTGGCGTTATCGGCGGTGTTGGTACGCAATCTGCGGGCAAGCATGCTAATGGAGCTGCAAGCCGACCATGTCACGGCGGCTCGGGCTCGCGGTCTGTCTGAAGACGCGGTGTTTCGTCGCCATGTACTGCCCAACTCGCTCGTACCCGCCGTCAACCTGCTGGCGGTGAACATCGGCTGGCTGATCAGCGGCACAGTGGTCATCGAGAGTCTGTTCGCCATTCCCGGGATCGGCCAGTTATTGGTCCGGGGCATCTTCACCCGTGACTACATGGTGGTCCAGGGCGTGGCAATGGTGCTGGCCTGCGCCACCGTGGCGGTAAACTTCCTCGCAGATGTGATCACGGTAGCCATCGATCCACGCGTGAAAATCCGATGAGCAGTCAGGCAACGACGATTCCCCGACTGAACCTGCGCCTGGGTTTGCGCAACCCTCGATTGGCAATGGGATTGGGCCTGGCAATCCTGCTCGGCTGGCTGGTGCTGGCGATCTTCGCGCCCTGGATCGCGCCCTTTGATCCAATCGCCCAGAACACTGATATTCGTTTGCTGGCGCCGCATCTGGCCCACCCGTTCGGCACCGACAATTTTGGCCGCGACGTCTTGTCTCGAGTGATCTGGTCAGCCCGCATCGACTTGCAGTTGGCGGTGATCGGGGTGATTTTTCCGTTTCTGATCGGCACCTGCGTCGGGGCCTTGTCTGGCTATATCGGCGGGCGTTTCGACACGTTTTGCATGCGCCTGATCGATATCATCCTGGCCTTCCCGTTCCTGGTGTTGATGCTGGCGATCATGGCAATCCTCGGCCCCGGCCTGATGAGTTTTTATATCGCCATGGCCCTGGTGGGCTGGGTGTCCTACGCACGGTTGATCCGCTCGCAGATCCTGATACTCAAGGAAAGCGATTTCGCCCTGGCCGCCAAAAGCCTCGGCTTCGGTCATGGGCGCATCCTGTTTCGGCACCTGCTGCCGAACGCGATGTTCGGCTCGATCGTGTTTTCCATGTCCGATGCGGTGCTGGTACTGCTCAACGGCGCGGCGGTCAGTTACCTCGGCCTCGGGGTTCAACCACCGACCGCCGAGTGGGGCACGATGGTCGCCGAGGGCCAGAGCTTCATCACTTCCGCGTGGTGGATCTGCACCTTCCCGGGATTGGCGATCGTCACCCTGGCCATGGGCTTCAGCCTGCTGGCTGACGCTGTTGCCGAACACTTGGGTAAACGCTCATGAGTGCGCCCGTGCTGAAGGTCGAGGAGCTCAGTGTCATCGCCCGTAAGGGTGAGCACGAAGTGACCCTGGTGGATCGCTTGTCCTTTGACCTGGCCGAGGGTGAAGTGCTCGGACTGGTGGGCGAAAGCGGCTCCGGCAAGACCATGGCTTGTCGGGGTTTGATGCGTCTGCTGCCGTCGCCAAACCTGCGAGTCGAAGGCACAAGCGTGCAGTTGGCCGGGGAAAATCTGTTGCACCTGGACGAGGCTGGCATGCGTCGCATGCGTGGACGTCAGCTGGGTATGATTTTCCAGAACCCCAGCAGCCATCTCGACCCGTTGATGCGCATCGGCGAGCAGATTGGCGAAGGTATTCGTCTGCACCAAGGCGCCAGCAAACGCGAAGCCCGCGCCCAGGCCATCGACGTACTTCGGCAAGTGGGTATTCCCGATCCGCAGCAACGAGTCGACAGTTACCCTCACGAATTTTCCGGCGGCATGCGTCAGCGCGCGATGATCGCCGTGGCACTGGGGTGCAACCCGAACGTGCTGATCGCCGACGAACCGACCACCGCCCTCGACGTTACGGTGCAAGCGCAAATCCTGCGCCTGCTGCTCGATCTTCGTGACCAGCGTGGCCTGTCGATCATCTTGATCACCCATGACCTGGGGGTGGTTGCCCAGACCTGCGACTCGATTGCCGTGATGTACGCCGGACGCTTGTGCGAGCACGGCAACAAACACGAGGTGCTGGCGTATCCGCGCCACCCTTACACCGCTGGATTGATCGACTGTCAGCCGGCCACCAGTCACGGTCACGCATTGCTCAAAACCATCGCCGGGCAACCGCCCCTGCTCGATGCCCTGCCCCAAGGGTGTCGCTTCAATCCGCGCTGCCAGCAAATCGGCAACCGATGCACATCACTGATGCCCAGTTTGCAGCCCGTCAGCCATGGACACCGCATCGCTTGCCATTACCCCTTGGCCGTCGGAGACCGCTCATGACCCTGCTCAAGGTCAAGGATCTGCAGGTGCGCTTCGCCGCTCCGGGCACTGGTTTTCTGGGCATGAACCGGCAATGGCTGACAGCGGTCAACGGCGTTTCGCTGACCCTTTCGGCCGGAGAAACGCTCGGGCTGGTCGGCGAGTCGGGTAGCGGCAAAAGCAGCTTGGGACGGGCGATCCTGCACCTCAACGAGATTTACGCCGGGCAGGTGCTGTTCGATGGCGTCGACATGGCCCACGCCGGGAAGGTCGACATAGAGCGGCTGCGTCATGAGACGGCGATGGTTTTTCAAGACCCTTACGCCGCTCTCAACCCACGCCTGAGCATCGGCCAGACTCTGGCAGAAGTGCTCCGGGTACAGCGCAAAGTGCCGGAGCCACTGATTGCCGCCCGAGTTGATGAACTGCTGACTCTGGTTGGTCTGCGCCCCGAATTAGCCTCGCGCAAGCCGCACGCCTTGAGTGGCGGCCAATGCCAGCGTGTCGGGATCGCCCGTGCGCTGGCCGTGGAGCCGCGCCTGATCGTCGCCGATGAATGCGTGGCCGCGCTGGATGTGTCCATCCAGGGGCAGATCATCAACCTGCTGCTGGAGCTGCGCCAGCGCATGAACCTGGCGATTGTGTTCATTGCCCATGATCTGGCGATCGTTCGCCGGCTCTGTGATCGGGTGGCGGTGATGTACCTGGGCAAGATCGTCGAAGAAGGCCCCGTGGAGGAAGTATTTCGCTCCCCGCGACATCCTTATACCGCCGCACTGATCCAGTCGATTCCGGAAATCGATCCGGCCCGGGCGCTACCCACCGACCCTTTGCCCGGTGAACCGCCCAGCCCTTTGCAGCTGCCATCCGGCTGCGCTTTTCACCCGCGCTGTCGCTACGTTCGTCCGACCTGTAGCCAGGTGGCGCCCCCTACCCGTCAACTCGACGCTCGCCGTTACGACTGCGTACTCGAGGAGCCTCTGCTTTAAAAACAACGTACTCATCAAGAAGGAGTTTGACCATGCGATCCAGGCATTTGAAATTGCTCGCCGCAGCCACATTGACCGCTTGCACCCTTGCCAGCGGCATTGCACAAGCGGCCGGCGTACTCACCATCGGTTGCCGTGAAGAAAGCACCACGTTCGACCCGATCAAGAGCGCGCAAAACCGCGATACCTGGGTGTTTTCCAATGTCTACGACACACTGATCCGGGTCGACAAGGCCGGCAGCAAAATGGAACCCGGCCTGGCTGAAAGCTGGAAAGTCTCCGACGATGGCCTGACCTACACCTTCAAAATGCGCGCGGCGAAATTCTCCGACGGCTCGCCAATCACGGCCGATGATGCGGCATTCAGTCTGTTGCGCACTCGCGATAACAAGGCCTCGCTGTGGAGCGATGCCTACAAACTGATCGACACGGCAAAAGCGACCGATCCGCGTACCCTAGTCGTCACCCTGACCACCCCGTCGGTACCGTTCCTCTCGCAATTGGCCTCGCCGACCGTGTCGGTTCTCTCGCAGAAGGCCATGACCCGTATGGGCGAAGATGCCTATGCTCAGGAGCCTGTGGTCTCAGGGGCATTTTTTGTCAAGGAGTGGCTGCGCGGCGACCGCGTGAAGCTGGAGAAGAACCCGCATTTCTGGCAGGCCGACAAGGTCAGCCTGGATGGCGTGGAGTGGATTTCCATTCCGGACGACAATACCCGGATGCTCAAGGTGCAGGCAGGCGAACTGGACTCCGCGATCTTCGTACCATTTTCGCGAGTCGATGCACTGCGCAAGGACCCCAACCTGACCATCCACTCCGACCCTTCCACTCGGGAAGATCACCTGCTGATCAACCATGAGCACGGGCTACTGAGCAAGCCTGAAGTGCGTCAGGCACTGGACATGGCCATCAACAAAAAATCGGTGGTCGATACCGTCACCTTCGGCCATGGCCAGGAGGCTTACTCCTACATCCCCAAGGGCTCGCTTTACCACTACGCCGACAACTTGAAGCGTCCATTCGACCCAACCAAGGCCAAGCAGATGCTCAGCGATGCCGGCGCAGCGGGCATGAAGCTGAACTATGTCGTCAACGCCGGCAACGAAGCCGATGAGCAGATTGCCGTGCTGGTTCAGCAGCAACTGGCGGCCGTCGGTGTGACCGCCACCCTGCAAAAGGTCGACCCCACCCAGAGCTGGCAGATGCTGGTGGACGGTGACTACGACCTGTCTGTGATGTACTGGACCAACGACATCCTTGACCCGGACCAGAAGACCACCTTCGTTCTGGGCCACGACACCAACATGAACTACATGACCCGCTACAAGAACGACAAGGTCAAGAATCTGGTGTCGGCTGCCCGAGTGGAAGCGGAGCCGGCCAAGCGTGAACAGATGTACGTCGACTTACAGAAGGTCGCCAAACAGGACGTCAACTGGATCGACCTCTACTACAGTCCGTACATCAATATTTCGCGCAAGAACATCGAGCACTTCCAGCAGAATCCACTGGGGCGTTTCTCTCTTGAGGAAACGGTGAAGAACTAAGGAATAAGTTGTGCTGAAGCAAGCAGCTCCAGCGCAACCCAGACTGATCCAGAAAAAAAATGGACCTCTGAAAAGAGGTCCATTTTTTTTGGCATAAAAAAACGCCGGACCGGATCGGCGTTGGCGTTTTCTGTAAAGACAATCATCCGGGACTCCCGCAATACCTGCCGGCGGAGGCCATACTTGGATGAGTATAAGGAAAATGGCAGGGGCGGCTGGATTCGAACCAACGCATGGCAGGATCAAAACCTGCTGCCTTACCGCTTGGCGACGCCCCTGTATCTGTTGCGGCGAGTGCTCGGCACTCTCTTTCTGATTTGTCCTTGTGGACAAGCCCTGTAAGGGCCGCTGCAAGAACGGGCGGGAATTTATCAACTTTCGCTTCGTCTGGGAAGGCCAACACAAAAATATATTTGTTTTAAAACAGATGCTTACTCCTGATCCTGGAGGGTGCCATGGCAGCTGTTACCGACACACTGAAGCTGTTTCTCGCCGGCGATGTCATGACCGCCCGCGGCATCGACTCCGTACTGCCACATCCTGGCGATCCGCGGCTTTACGAAGACTACGTCAAGAATGCCGGCGTTTACGTCCGGCTGGCAGAAAGACTCAATGGCCCGATCCCCCTCCCCGTCGATTTCACCTATGTGTGGGGCGCTGCGCTAGATGAGCTTGAACTTCGCCAGCCACATGCACGCATCATCAATCTGGAAACTGCGGTGTCCCGCCGTGGACGACCGGAGCAAAAGGGCATCAATTACCGCATGACCCCGGAGAACTTCCCGGCCATCAGTGCAGCCGGCATCGACTGCTGCGTGCTGGCCAACAACCATGTGCTGGACTGGGGAGCAGCCGGCCTGGCCGATACGCTGGAGACCTTGTCGAGCAACGGCATGTGCAGCGCCGGCGCCGGGCACAACCGACAATCTGCCGAAGCGCCTGCCGTGCTGCCGCAGTCTGGCGGACGGCGCTTGCTGGTGTTTGGCCTCGGCGCACCCGACAGTGGCATACCGCCGGACTGGGCCGCCACGGATAAGCGAACGGGCGTGGCGCGGCTGGAAGATCTGACTATGCAAAGCCTGCGCCCTGTGGCCAAACGGATTCTCGAAAGCAAAAAACCGGGGGATCTGGTGGTCGCTTCCATTCATTGGGGCGGCAACTGGGGGTTCGATATCCCGCGCGAGCAGGTCCGGTTCGCCCATGCCTTGATCGACGAGGCCGGAGTTGACGTGGTGCATGGGCATTCCTCGCACCACATCAAGGGCATTGAGGTGTATCGCGAACATCTGATTCTTTATGGCTGCGGTGATCTGCTGAACGATTACGAAGGCATCGAGGGCCACACAGCCTTTCGCGGCGACCTGGGGCTGCTGTACTTTGCCTCGCTGGACCCGAGCGGGCACCTGCAGTCGCTGGAGTTGATCCCCACCCGCCTCTGTCGCTTTCGCATCTGTCGCGCCGAAGGTGATGACCGTCAATGGCTGCACGACACCCTTTCCCGCGAGTGCGCACGCTTGGGCAGCAGCATCCAGCCGGGTGCAAAAAATGCCTTCGAGTTGCGTTGAGGTGCCTCTGAACACATGAAAGTTTCCCAATGCCTTTTTTTGTAGGAGCCAGGCTTGCCGGCGAAAGCGCTCTTAAGGACGCCTTCGCCGGCAAGCCTGGCTCCTACAAAAAGCGCTTTGCTCGCTTCCCGTTTTTTTTCATTTCTGCGTCGCTTTTGCATTTTTGTGCGACAGATTCCACTTCCGGGACTCCCGTACCACTCCCTCGTGGTGTTAGTTTGGGAAAGTTTCTGACTCATCGACCAGATATTTCTCACAAACTGCCTGCAAAGGAATGCCTCAACAATGGATTTATCACTCAAGCACCTGGCCGCGACAACCCTGATGCTGGCCAGCCTTTCGTCGTTCACCACGTCAGCGCACGCCAACATCACTGCGCAACAGAGCGCGACCATCCTCAAGACTTTCAGTGACGCATCAGTAACCGATTTCAGGCAGTTCCTGAGTCGCTTGGCCAAGAGCGACCTTGCCAAAACCAGCGATCTCGGCCCGGCAATCAGTGCCTTCCAGAGCAACAAGACCCTTACCCCTGAACAACAGAACGAAATCCATCGCCTGCTTGGCCTCTATGCACGGGTGAAATACGGCAATGCGGCCACCGAGACCCTGCGCGAGCTGGTGGCAATCCCGACCTTCCGCGTGGACGGCGTTGAACAGCACGATAATCCCGAATTCATCAAGATCGCCGACAAGCTCAAGGGCCTTGCCCAGGCCTTCAACCTGAACTTTCGCAACATCGACAACCGCGTCTATGAGATTTCCCTCGCAGGCAACGGCGATGAAGTCGTAGGTATTCACGCGCATGCCGATGTGGTGCCCGTAACCCCAGAGAACTGGGTCCTGAAAGACGGCACCCGACTCGATCCGTTCAAGGTCACCCTGGTCGGCGACCGCATGTATGGCCGGGGCACCGAGGATGACAAGAACGGCATCGTGGTGGCGCTCTACGCCATGAAAATCATCAAGGAAGAGAAGCTGCCGCTGGCCAGGAATTTCAAACTGCTGGTGGACACCACCGAAGAAACCACGGGCGACGCCATCCCCTATTACTTCGAACACAACCCGACACCCAACTACAACCTGGCGCTGGATGGCGGCTATCCGGTGGTGATTGCCGAGAAAGGCTACGGCACCGTCATGGCCAGTTTCCCTCGGCGCGCCGCAGAGGGCAAAGGCGCCGAAATCACCGCAATGACCGGCGGCCTGGCAACCAACCAGATTCCGTCGACTTCGGTCGCCACTCTGGTGACTGCCAAGCCCGCCGAATTGGCCGCCAGCCTGCAGAAGGCAGGTAGCGATTATGCCAAGCGCAATGGCGGCGACTTCGAGGTGGTCGCCAAGGTCGTCGGCAAGGACGTCCAGCTGACGGTCACCGGCGTTTCCGCCCACTCCTCCGAACCCGAGTCAGGCGTCAACCCGGTGGCAAGGATGCTGGACTTCATCAACAGCCTCGACGGGAAGGTTGCGCTCAAACACAACCACATTACCGACGCCGCCCGCTACGCCGCCGAAAACTGGGGACTGGACTACCTGGGAGGCAAATTGGGGGTCGGTTTTTCCGATGACTTCATGGGACCGCTGACCGCATCCCTGACCTATGTCGGAATGGATGAAAAAGCCATCAAACTCGCGGTCAACCTGCGCGTGCCAAAGGGCAAATCCCCTGAAGTGCTCAAGACCGAAATCGCCGACAAGCTTGGCGCCTGGAGCAAGAAGACCCACATTGCAGCGGGTTTCGACTACTCGATCGCCGAGCCGATGCATCGCAACCCCGAGGGTGAATGGGTCAAGGCCCTGCTGGCCGTGGCCAGCGAAAACCTTGGCATGGAACACAAGTTCGGCACCTCGGCCGGCGCCACCTCGGTCCATGAGCTGCCCAATGGCGTGCAGTTCGGTCTGGCCAGGCCCGAGGTCAAGTACACCGGCCACAACGACAACGAGTTCAAGACTGTCGACCAGTTCCTGCTGGACCTGCAGATCGTGACCGAAATGTTCGGGCGCATCGGGCAGTTGCCGAAACTCTGATCCCCCTTTCGGACCCGCTATTCTGGCGGGTCCATTTCTATGCGAATGGGGCTGGGTGGCCTTTAAACGTCAACTCATCCCATGCCTGGTCGACAGGATCTCTTTATGCCGCTGAGTTTTCATAAAATGCACGCCAATGGCGATGACTTCGTCATTGTGGACTCGCGAAATTCGGCCAATCCAATGACAAGTGCCCTGGCTCAGCGATTGGGTGATCGGCACCGAGGAATCGGATTCAATCAACTCGCGGTGGTGCTCGATTGCGATGATGCAGCGGCGCGCTTGATGTTCTGGAACGCCGATGGTTCCACGCTGGATGCGTGTGGCAGCGCAACGCGTGGTGCCGCGGATAGGCTGATGCGTGAATCAAATGTTACTTCGATAGCGCTGCGAACCAACCGTGGTCTGCTCACGTGTGAACGAACCTCAAGCGGCGCGATTTCCGTGAACATGGGGGAACCGCTTTTCGGCTGGTCGGATATTCCCCTGGCCCTGGAACTGGATACTGCTGTTTTACCACTGGCGGGTGACCCAGCAGCGACCAGCATGGGCAATCCGCACTGCACCTATTTTGTCGATGACCTAACCGCCGTTGATATAGCGACCCTCGGACCGACCATTGAAACCAACCCTCTGTTTCCCCTCAAGACGAACGTGCATTTCGTCCAGATCATTAACCGAAAGCACATTCGGTTGCGCATTTGGGAGCGCGGCGGTGGCATTCCGCTCGGTTCAGGCTCCTGCTCTTGTGGCGCCGCGGTTAACGGAATTCGTCGCGGCTTGTTAGACCATTGCGTTGAGGTTGAATGTGATGGCGGCACAGTAACGGTTCGATGGGATGGCGTGGGACCGGTCTTTCTCATCGGGCCGGTAGAAACAACGTTTTCGGGAACGGTTCACGACAGTCTCTCCTTCAGGCTATGAACCGGCGGCCATCGCATAACTGACCTATTCTGAATCGACCGACAAAAGATCACCCTTTTGAGGTACCTGAACTCGTTACAGCAATGGAGGCTGAATGATGAAGGAGCAATCGATTGAGTTTCGCGCTGGAGAGGCGCCTACGCCGCACTCTTCGCCCCTCGCCATGACCCGTCCCACCCAATCCCCCACGCTCAATAGCCGCATCGAGCTTTATACCCAGGAGGCGATGGTCAACTGGCTAGGCCCGTTGCAGCTAATGCGCACGGGCTTGCAAACGGCTGTCGCCACCACGATGGGTGCCTTCGCGGACCCACGTGAGGTGTTGGCCATGCTCAACCCTCGGGACTCTAACCCGCCTATCCAGGTGGCTGCCGACGGTGACGTATGGATCGATTATCTGGCCGATACCGGCGATGGCTGGGACTCCACCTACTCGATGGCGCTGTGCGTCAGCCATGCTGTCGAGTTGCCGGAACACCAGCTCTCGCTGCCGCGCGGTGATGTGCTGCTGCTTGGCGGCGATCAGGTCTATCCCACACCGGCCCGCAACGGCTACCGCACTCGCTTCCTTGATCCCTTCCGCGCCGCATTTCCCGCGCCGGTACCCAAGGAGCGCCCTAATGACCAGGACCAGCCCGTGCGGCAGCCGGGTGCACCGTGGATATTGGCGACGCCCGGCAACCATGATTGGTATGACGGTCTGCGCGGTTTCTCCCAACTGTTTTGCGAGCAGAAGCCCATCGGCGCCTGGGAAACCCGCCAGCGCACCGGTTACTACGTGCTGCAATTGCCCCATGGCTGGTGGATCTGGGGCCTGGATCTGCAGTTTGAGTCCATGATCGACCGACAGCAGAAGCAATACTTCGAGCAGATGCACGCCAAACTGCAGCCAGGCGATCGCGTGATCCTCTGTACACCTGAGCCGAGCTGGGTGGATGAGGCCGAACGGCTGGCACGCGAGGAGAGCAAGGCCTTGCCCTCGATCGAAACCCAGACGCCGCGCTTTCGCAGCCTGCGCGAGATCGAGGAACTCTTGGGTGATCACCTGGCGGTGGTCTTGGCCGGAGACTCGCACCATTACGCGCGCTACCAGCCAAAAGCTGGCACCCAGGCGCCGCAGCGCATCACCTGCGGAGGCGGTGGCGCCTTCTTGAATGCCACACATCAGCTTCCCGATCCGCCCAAGCCGATCAACGTTGGCGGCACCCGGCAGCACTACGAGCTGGCGGCGGTCTACCCGGACAAAAAAACCTCCGAGCAACTGCGTAATCGGGCATGGCGGCTACCTACCCGCAATCTCTCGTTCTGCGGCATGCTGGCCATCTTGTACCTGCTGTTTGACTGGATGGTACAAAGCGCCAGCACGGTGCCCCACCCGGCACGAGGCAACCGCAGCCTGATGGACGTGTTGTCTGACCTCCAAGCGTCTATTTCCAACATCAGCGAAGTGTGGCGACACCTGCTCCTGGTCATGTCACACAGTCCTTCGTCAGTGATGTTCGCCGTGATCATTGTGCTGGGTTGCGCAGTGTTCTCAGCCGCCGGGGTCAAGCGCACCCGAAAGCTCGCCTATGCCATCGGCGCTGCTCACGGGGTACTTCATCTGGGACTGGCGATCGGACTGCTGTGGCTCATGGGCCGCGTCAACATCCACTACTTGCAGCTCGAGGTAGAAAACCTGCACCAGGTTTTGTTGTTCCTGGCGGAGACACTGGTGCTCGGCGGCAGTTTGGGAGGCCTGTTGTTCGGTGCATGGATGGTGATGGGCAACACCTTTTGGGGGCTACATAGCGAGGCGGTTTTTTCCTCGCAGTGCATCGCCGACCACAAATGCTTCCTGCGCATGCACTTCAAAGGCGACCAACTGACCCTTTACCCACTCAAGCTGGAGAAGGTCTGCCGGCGCTGGTCCCTGGGATCAGGAGTCGCCAAACTGGCGAAGGTGCAGCGCACCTGGAGGTTGCGGGCAACGCCTGAAAGCACCGGCCCGCGCTTCGTGCCAGCCTCGGGTGCGCTCGAACTGCAACTGATCGAGCCGCCCATCGAGATTCAGCGTGGAAGAGCTGTCCCGTAGGAGCCAGGATTGCCGGTCAGTTAAGCGAAATTTCTGTAGGAGCGAGGCTTGCCCGCGAAGAATGCACCGCGGTTTTTCAGGTATTACGCGTCATCGTTCTTCGCGGGCAAGCCTCGCTCCTACAGATTTCGCCTTAACTGACAGGCATTACGGCAAGCCTGGCTCCTACAGGTTCGGCCTGTCGCAGATGAAGCAGAAATCAGAACCAGGTTTCCATCTGTATGCCGTACTGCCATACACCACCGGCGTTGAAGTCCGACTTGCCGAAGTTGTCTGTGGAACTGTATCTGTCCAGGTCCGAAGACCAGTTCATGAGGCTTGCGAACAATCGCAATTCGGGGCGTGTGAGCAGGTCTCCAACGTCAGGTTTGAATGTCGGGGCGATCGTGAATTTCCAGAAGTTACCGTCGACCGCATTACGTTGCATGTAGCCCTTGGGGTCGAGGTCCATGGTTTGCCAGCTCATTTCGTAGGCCATCTCGAAATTGCTGTTGATTTCATTGGCCAACCGCACGTTCAGGGTCATCCAGCGGTAATCGTCACCCTTGACGTACCTGTCCTTGCTCTGTTCGGCCAACAAGCTAGGACCGATGCGCCAGCCGGGGGCAATGGGCGTCTCACCATAAACCGCCAGACGCAGCGCGCGGGCGTCGTCGATCAGTTCGCCATCCGAGCCAATGTTCTTGACCTCTGCCCCCAGACCTTGCCCGTAGAGCAGTGCCGTTTTGAAGAAGCCTTCCCTGCCGAAAAAGTCTTTCTGGTGATTGGCCAGCATGCTGTGCAAGCCGGAATCCGCCGGCGCCAGGCCCGCCTCATTGGTGCGGGTGGCAAAGTCGTTTTTCTTCGAGCCAATGCCATTGAACATCCACTGCCATTGACCATTATCGAAGTATTGGTTGGAGGTCAGGATGTAGCTTTCCACATCGGCATTGACACCGCCCTCACTGAAATCCCCGTAGTTACGCCCGATCAAAGAGTAGTTCGAGCGCCAGTCCTTGTTCATCTGCACATCGTAGATTCCACCCCCGGTGCCGGCCAGAAAGATGACGTCCGAGTCCAGCCAGTGGATGTCGAAGTTATCTCTGTCGAATCGTTTGCCTGCCCACAGAGTGGAATTTTCAAACACTGAGTTGCCCTTGAAGGCGGCGAGATGATCGAGTTCGGTAAATACCTGACGCACGTTCAGGTTGCTCTCATCGGCCGTCCAGTCATTGGAACTCTCCACACCGTCGGCGATGGACACCGTGAATTTGGAACGGGTGCCGTTCTGCGCATAGAGCTCTTTCGACAGGTCTATGCGCATGTAAGTATCGTCTTCGTTACCCAGTCGCCCGACTGCGCCACCGACTGAACCGGCAGGGGTTGTGTAAGGACCGCCACGGCCACCACCCAGCCCATCGTTGATCAGCAATCCGGAACGGGCGTAGCCCTTGAAGCTGAAGCCGTCAGTCAGGTGTCCGCTACTGTCCTGCTTTTCCATGCTTTGCTGACGGGCTTCGAGTTTTGCCAGTCGAGTATCCAAAGTGGGCGCCGCAGTGGCTGCTGCAGTAGACGCCGCCGACTGCAAGGCGGGAGTAGCCAGTTTGATCTGCTGCAATTCTCTGGCAAGTGCCTGGGTTTGCTGTTCAGCTGCGGCTGCACGTTTTTCCGCGGCGCTGGCACGGGCTTCAAACGCGGCCATGCGCTCTTCCAGAGTCGCGGCCTGAGAGGTTGCCGCCGAGGTGCCGAGCACGCCTGCGAGTAGCCAGCTTGATGCTTTTTGCATGTGGGTTTCCCTGTTTTGTTTTTATTGTTCTGTTGCCGCGACTGACCTTTTTCCTATGAATTCTGAATTGTCCAAACCCATGAAAAAAAGGATGCCTCATCGCAAATACGCTGCTACATTTGGCGATGTTAACGTTAACTTTTCTTAAAACAAAAATAAAGAGGGCTTTATGAAACAGCTGAAATCTCTCCTTCCAGCAGCACTGCTCACCCTTTTTGCCGGGCTTCCATCCCTCTCGAGCGCAGCCGATTTGACGATCTCGTGTGGGGCGGTGGGGGCGGAGTTACAACTCTGCAAGGAGGCTGTCGAGGCGTGGTCGAAACAGACCGGCAACCACGTCGAGGTGGTCTCAACACCTAACTCGGCAACCGAGAGGTTGTCGTTCTACCAACAGATCCTCAGTGCGCAGTCCAGCGACATCGACATCATTCAAATCGATATGGTGTGGCCGGGAATGCTGGCCAAACATCTGATGGATCTGCGCGAGGTGCTTCCTGCCAACGCAACACAAGGCTACTTCCAGGCACAGGTGGATAACGCCACGGTGAACGGACGGCTGGTGACGATGCCGTGGTTCACCGACTCGGGTCTGCTGTATTACCGCAAGGACTTGCTCGAGAAGTACAACCAACAGGTTCCCCAGACTTGGGAAGAAATGACCGCTACCGCCCGGAATATTCAACAGGCCGAGCGCACTGCCGGGAATCCCAATGCCTGGGGTTACATCTTTCAGGGGCGCGCCTACGAGGGCCTGACGTGTAATGCGCTGGAGTGGATCAGCAGCCAACCGCAAGGCGGGCTGGTCAATCCGCAAGGCGACATCGTGGTCAACAGCCAGGCCTCAAGAACGGCGTTGACCCTGGCGAAAAGCTGGGTAGGAGACATCTCCCCGCGTGGCGTACTCAATTACACCGAGGAAGAAGGCCGGGGCGTATTCCAGTCGGGCAATGCGCTGTTCATGCGTAACTGGCCGTATGTCTGGGCCTTGGTGCAAAGCCAGGACAGTGCGGTAAAAGACAAGGTCGGGGTCGCTCCCCTGCCCCGTGGCGGCGAGACCGGCACCCATGCATCCACCCTCGGTGGCTGGGGTCTGGCGGTATCGCGTTACAGCGCCCATCCAAAACTTGCGGCAGAACTGGTGAGCTACCTGACCAGTGCCCAAGAGCAAAAACGCCGCGCCCTGATAGGCGCCTATAACCCGGTGATCGAGTCACTCTATCAAGACCCCGAATTGCTCGCGGCCATGCCTTATTACGCTCAGCTGCACAGCATTCTCAACGATGGGGTCATGCGCCCCGCCTCAATAACCGCCGATCGCTATCCACGGGTCTCCAATGCGTTCTTCGATCGAGTGCATGGCGTGCTGGCGGGCGAGTTGCCTGTCGATCAGGCGCTGGCCGAGCTGGAAAGCGAACTCACACGCATCAAACGCCGGAACTGGTAAGCCACAAGGAAGAAAATCACCATGTCTGTCTCTACTACCCATGTCCCCTGTGACGAGCTTCTGCTCACCAGGGAAACGCCCGTACAACGACGCCGGGTACGCGCCGCCTGGCTGTTTCTGACACCGATGTTGCTGTGCCTGGCCCTGGTGGCGGCCTGGCCGCTACTGCGCACATTCTGGTTCAGCCTGACCGACGCCAGTCTGTCGGACACCGGTGGCGGATCCTTCATCGGCCTGAGCAATTATCTGTTCCACAACGGTACCAACTGGTCGGGCATCCTGGTCGATCCACAATGGTGGAACGCGGTGCGCAACACCTTGCATTTCACCGTGGTGTCGGTGGGACTGGAAGTCGTACTGGGACTGTTGGTGGCGTTGCTGCTCAACATCAAATTCACCGGACGTTCTCTGGTGCGGGCGATGATTCTGATTCCCTGGGCGATTCCGACCATTGTCTCGGCAAAGATCTGGTCATGGATGCTTAACGACCAGTTCGGCATCATCAATCACCTGATGCTGAGCCTCGGCCTGATTGACGCGCCCCTGGCCTGGACGGCCGATGCGGACCTGTCGATGTGGGCAGTGATCCTCGTCGACGTCTGGAAGACCGTCCCGTTTGTCACGCTGCTGATGCTGGCGGCCTTGCAGATGTTGCCGAGCGATTGCTACGAAGCCGCGAGGGTCGATGGCATTCATCCGCTGAAAGTGTTCTGGCGTGTCACCCTTCCCCTATTAATGCCTGCATTGTTGGTGGCGGCAATCTTCCGCATCCTCGACTCGCTGCGGGTATTCGACGTGATCTATGTGCTGACCTCGAACTCATCGAGCACCATGAGCATGTCGGTGTATGCCCGTCAGCACCTGGTGGAGTTCCAGGACGTCGGTTACGGCAGCGCGGCCTCGACGCTGTTGTTTCTGGTGGTAGCGGTCATCGCCCTGCTTTATCTCTACCTCGGACGTCGTCAACTGGAGGTCCGGTCATGAGCCTGCGCCTACTGAAAAAAGCGCTGTTGCGCCTCGGGTTTTGGTGCCTGATCGGGGTGTTACTGCTCTATGCGGTTTTCCCTTTCTACTACGCCATCGTCACGTCGCTGAAGCCATCCAGCGCCTTGTTCGAGGTGAGCTACTGGATCAAAAACCCCGACTTCTCCAATTACGCGGCAGTGCTCAGCCAAGCCTCATTCCTGCGAGCTATCGGTAATTCACTGGTGGTCGCGCTTAGCGTGGTGACACTGGCGCTGTTCCTCAGCCTGACCGCCGCCTATGCCTTGGGCCGGGTGAAGTTCCGTGGCCGTGGCACCGTCTTGATGATGGTCCTTGGCGTGTCGATGTTTCCCCAAGTCGCGGTGCTGTCGGGGCTGTTCGAAGTGATCCGCGCACTGGGTCTTTACAACACCTCCTGGGCATTGATTCTGAGCTACACGATTTTCACCCTGCCCTTCACCGTTTGGGTGCTGACCACGTTCATGGGGCAACTGCCTCATGAACTGGAAGAAGCGGCAATCATGGATGGCGCCTCGCCCTGGGTCACGCTGACCCGCGTGCTGTTGCCGTTGCTCTGGCCCGCACTGGTCACCACTGGCTTATTGGCCTTCATCGCAGCGTGGAACGAGTTCCTGTTTGCCCTGACCTTCACCCTTACCGACACCCAACGCACGGTACCGGTCGCCATCGCCTTGATTTCCGGCGGCAGCCCCCATGAGTTGCCTTGGGGGTTGTTGATGGCCGCCTCGGTGGTGGTCACCGTCCCATTGGTGATTCTGGTGCTGATCTTCCAGCGCCGAATCGTTTCCGGTCTCACTGCCGGCGCGTTAAAGGGTTGATGCCCAACAAAGACAAGGAACAGCATCGTGATCAAATTGAAACTGGACAACGTGAACAAACAATTGGGCGGCGCGCGGATTCTTCGCGACGTCAACCTGGAAATCGCAGCGGGTGAATTCGTCGTGTTCGTCGGCCCTTCGGGCTGCGGAAAGTCGACCCTGCTAAGACTGATCGCCGGGCTGGATTCGATCTGCGGCGGCGACCTGCTGATCGACGGGCGTCGTGTCAACGACCTGGAGCCGCGCGAGCGTGGCGTCGGCATGGTGTTTCAGTCCTATGCGCTGTACCCGCACATGAGCGTCTACGACAACATCAGCTTTGGCCTCAAACTGGCCAAGACGGAAAAGACCAGCCTGCGCGAGCGCGTGCTGAAAACGGCGCAAATCCTGCAATTGGACAAACTGCTGCAACGTAAGCCAAAGGAACTGTCCGGCGGGCAACGTCAGCGTGTGGCCATGGGCAGAGCCATGGCGCGGGAGCCGGACATTTTGTTGTTCGATGAGCCGCTTTCCAACCTGGACGCGTCCTTGCGGGTGCAGATGCGCAACGAAATCGCCCGGCTGCATGCTCGACTCGGCTCGACCATGATCTACGTCACCCACGATCAAGTTGAAGCGATGACCCTGGCCGACAAAATTGTCGTGCTCAATGGTGGTCGCGTAGAACAGGTCGGCTCACCGCGCGAACTCTATGAGCGCCCGGCCAGCCGCTTTGTCGCCGGTTTTCTCGGTTCGCCCCGGATGAATTTTCTGCCGGCACGCCTGCAAACGCCAGGCGAAACCAGCCTGGTCGACACCTTCGTATGGGGTATCACGTCCCTGCCCTTCGACAGCTCGAAGCTGGTGGCAGGTACGCAGCTGACCCTGGGGATTCGCCCAGAGCACCTGTCGCTCAAGGCGGCAAATGGAACCGCCGGCGTGGTCGTGACCGCCGTCGAATACCTGGGCAGCGAAACCTATGTGCACCTCGAGACAGGCCAGGAGGAACCACTGATCTGTCGTTGCGAAGTCAGCGCCGGATGGCAGGCAGGCGATCGGGTTGAGCTGCAGCTGGACATCGACAACCTGCACCTGTTCGACGCCGACGGCGCGGCCTTGAGCCGTCACCCACACGCCATTGAAACCCTGCCGGATGGCGTTTCACAACGCCCGGTACGAGCACGCGCCCTATGACTGTGTCTTTGAATTCCATGAGTGTTCCAATGTCCGCTGCCCTTGATATTGCGCAGCATGCGCTGCGTGAGGGTCTGTCTCGCGTCGTCGATGATTATCGACCCGGTTATCATATTGCCCCTCTCGTGGGCTGGATGAACGACCCCAACGGGGTGGTGTACTTTCGTGGCGAATACCACGTGTTCTATCAGCACCATCCCTTCGACGCGAAATGGGGCCCGATGTATTGGGGGCATGCCAAGAGTGCCGACCTGGTCCATTGGCAGCATCTGCCCATTGCACTGGCGCCCGGCGATGACTTCGACCGCGACGGTTGTTTTTCCGGTAGCGCGGTGGTGTGTGGAGACACCCTGGCGCTGATCTACACCGGGCACACCTGGCTGGGGGAAGTGGGTGACGAGCGCTCGATACGCCAAGTCCAGTGCCTGGCCACCAGCACCGACGGCATCCGGTTCGTCAAGCATGGCGCCGTCATCGAGACCGCGCCGCAAGACACGATCATGCACTTTCGTGACCCCAAGGTGTGGCAGGAGGATGACTGCTGGTACCTGATTGCCGGCGCGCGTCTGGGCGATGTGCCGTTGCTCCCGCTGTACCGTTCCACGGATCTGCACACCTGGGAATTCCTCGACTATGTGTCCAGCGGCAGCGAGGGCGATGGCTATATGTGGGAGTGCCCGGATCTGTTCCGACTGAACGGACGCGATGTGCTGCTCTACTCCCCCCAAGGCATGCAACCCGAGGGTTACGAACGGCTGAACAAGTACCAGACCGGTTATCGAGTGGGCCAACTCGACAGCGAATGGCACTTCACCGGCGGGCCTTTTATCGAGCTGGATAACGGCCACGATTTCTATGCCGCGCAAACGCTGGTGGCTGCCGATGGTCGGCGCCTGCTGTGGGCGTGGCTCGACATGTGGGAAAGCCCGATGCCGAGCCAGGCCCATCACTGGTGCGGCATGCTCGGTTTACCGCGCGAACTTGAACTGCACGGCGATCGCCTTTGCGTGTATCCGGCACGGGAGCTCACCGCTCTGCGCAAGGCGCCATTGCCGGGTACGCCTTGGTGGGATGAGTCGGGAACCCGGTGCGTGCCGCAAGTGAATGGCGACATGCTCGAAATCCATGTGCATCTGGATTTGCGCGGTTGCAGCGACGGCCACCTCGGAATCGCCTTGCGTTGCAGCGACGATGACCATGAAGAGACCTTGCTTTACTACGATGCATTGCTGCGGCGTCTGGTGCTGGACCGCAGCCGCTCGGGTGCGCAAGTCACCGGTCAGCGCAGCGTGTCGATAGACCCGACACAAGAGCGACTGGAATTGCGCGTGTTTCTCGATCGCTCCTCCATCGAGGTGTTCGACGAACACGGCCGCTTCAGCTTCAGCAGTCGCCTCTATCCGCGGCCCGACAGTCTGGGAGTGAAGCTGTTTGCCAGCGGGAGTGGCGGACGTGTCTCGATTCCCAAGGCATGGCCTCTGGCCTCGGGATGGCTATGAGCGGCGTCATTCGAGTCGCGAGAAGCCCGAGCCCTGTGTCATGATCCTGCGTCAACCTGACCGGCCTCGCCTCGCATGACTTCAGTGAAAGACGTTGCACAGCTGGCCGGCGTATCCCTGATGACGGTTTCTCGAGCGCTCAATAATCCGGAAAAACTGAGCCCCGAAACCCTTCAGCGGGTGCGTCGCGCCATTGACGAACTGCAATTCGTACCGAGCCTGTCGGCGCGCAAGATGCGCGGCGACAACCTCCAGTCGCGCACCATCGGTGTGTTCGCACTGGACACCGCGACCACACCGTTCGCGGTCGAGTTGCTGCTGTCCATCGAACAGACCGCGCAGCAGGCGGGCTGGAATGTGTTCATCCTTAACCTGTTGAGCAACCCGCCCACCGACCAGAACATCGACCTGATGTTGTCACACCGTCCCGACGGGTTGATCTTCAGCGCCATGGGGTTTCGCCAAGTGAGCATTCCCGAGCGCTTGAAGAGCAAACCCTTGGTACTCGCCAATTGCCTGGCCAATGACAGTGACCTGGTCAGTTATGTGCCAGACGACGAAACGGGGCAGTATCGAGCCGTACATCACGCGTTGAGCCAGGGCTATCGGCGCCCTCTGTGCATCAATCTGCCAAAACAGAGTCTGGCCTGGGGCTTGCGACAAAAAGGCTTGCAGCGTGCCTGTCAGGCATTCGGCCTGGCGCCTGACGCGCTCCTGCAATACGACCTTTCCGATCATGACGCCTATGGTGAAACCGCAGCCATCCTCGACCGACACATCATCGAGGGTCGCCCCCAGTTCGATATTCTGATCTGTGGCAACGACCGGATTGCCTTTTGTGCCTATCAGCTGTTGTTGGGCCGTGGCCTGAAAATTCCCGCCGATGTCGCCGTGCTTGGTTACGACAACATGATCGGCATCGCCGAACTGTTCCTCCCGCCGCTGACCACGGTGCAACTGCCGTACTACGAGATCGGTCGCAATGCCGCCCGGCACCTGATCGAGGCCCTGGAGGTCTCGGGCGCCCAGCCGGTTGATTGTCCATTGGTGGTCAGGACGTCGTTGTGAGCCATCAAAACCCTTTACCGAGGGGCAAGCCTCTCGGTAAAGGGCTGAGTGATTACTTGGGTGGAACGAAGTTATCCAGCATTCGATTCACCGCCAGTTCAGCCAGCATGACGACTTGCTGAAGCGCCAGCAGGGTATTGCGGTGGGTGCCCTCCACCAATGCAGCGATGTTGCTGGCCATGACACTGGCCGACGCCAGGTTCTCGCACGTTTGAACCAGCAAGGCTTCATGGTCGACATCCGGCGCAACCATGTACATGGTGCTGGGTTTGCGTGGGGTGTTGTTCATGATCGCTGCCGGGTTGAGGTAGAAATTGAGGGCGCGCTCGGCGGCTTCGTTGAGTTTTTTTGGATCGAGGGATTCGTACGGGGATGCCGGATCGGTATCCGGTGGGTTGGGCGTAACTTTGAACATAAATCAAACTCCTGATACGAGTTTATTAAAAAGAGCCATCACACTCGCTACCAACGAAGGGTGGTGGCCATACGCGGGTTGGTAGACCGGTCGTATCAGTTCCCGGCGCCCTCGAAAGGACCCCGCGCATGACCACCATAATAGGTGACGCGATGCGCCGTGATACGAAACCGGGCTACCAAACCCGATCGCTGTTATTCAGCGACAGGGAAACGATAGAGCCCGGGCCATCGGCGCACAAGCCGGCGGATTCTGTCTTAACCGTAGGTAACGGCGCAAGGTCTTGTAGCCCTTCGGGAAGTAACACGGAGTGTCTTTAAACACGCATCGTTAAACGCGTGAGCGCTATCAAAATCGAGAAAGCGGCCCAACGCCGGTCAGTTAAGCGAAATCCCTGTGGGAGCGGGCTTGCTCGCGAAAGCGGTGTGTCAGACGACATCAATATTGACTGTGCCGCCGTCTTCGCGAGCAAGCCCGCTCCCACAGGTTCCGTGGCTTAACTGACTGGCATCAGGAACCGGCCGGCATTTGTTGGCCACATCTGCCGTCCGCTTAAAGTCAGCCTTTCCCATTAAAAGAGGCGCGGCCCCTTCGCGCCATCCCGTCTCCCCTCCCAAGTAGTCCGAAACTCCCACCCCGCTTGGGAGTATCGGGCAATGCGCAATCCGTGGCGCTTAGCCATAGTGACGACCAAAGGTCAACGGTCAGGCCTCGATGACCGCATCTGCCCGGGAAAAAAGTCATGACTCTTGACGAACAAAACTCATTGCTGACAACGTCGATTACCGCCAACGCTCTGAGCGTCGTGGCCACCGGCGAGGACGTTTCGCTGGACGAAACGACCGGGTTGCAGAACCTCACCGCCACCCCAACCCCTGCGGGAGACGCTGACGACAACGACATTCTGGTGGCGTCCCTGAACTCAACTTTCGCTGCCCGTTTGACCGCACTTGGTGCAGGTACCGCAACGGGTGCGGCCTTGAGTGGCTATACCGGTGTCGCGGGCAACACGGGCAGCAATGCGTTTACCATCAGTGTTGACCCCGGAGCAGGCATTACTGATCTCAGCTTCGTCGGCAGTAACGGCGCACCGCTCAATGGCTTGGACAGCGAGCTGGATACCCTCGATGGAACCAGCATCCTTCTCTATACGGACACGAACAACAACATCGTTCTGGGCCGAGCCGGGGGCCCAACCGGCGCGATAGTGTTCGCTGCCTATATTGAAGAAACCGGATCGCCGGTCACGGGCGGCAAGATCTGGATGGTGGAGTACCAACCGCTCAAGCATCTAAATACTACGAGCGCCGATGATTCGCTCAATCTGCTTAATAAGGTTTTCATCGGAGCCACTCAGGACGCGAATTTCAGCCTGGCTGGGGCGCCGTCGGGTCAGCAGTTGTTCCTGATGTTCACGACCATGGGCGCGACGGCCGATGTGAACGGCCGGATTCCCGGTGTCTCGATCATCGTCACCGGCAAGAATCCGCTGGATCAGTCGGCAAGCAGCGCTGCCATCACCAGCGCCGACACGGTCAATAGTAGCCAGGGCGGCGGCAACACGACCCTGGGCACCAACAACCAGGCGATCACCGAACAGGAAGGCCTGCGCTTCAGCTTCGTCACCGGTGCCAGGGCGGACGTCACGATCCCCAACCTGAGCCCGGGCGAAGCGGGTTTGGAAGCGAACATCGACTTCACCCAGTACTTCGGTGCCCGCGCTGCGACCTTCCAGGTCGTACAGGAGACGGGCGGCACGACCGCGAAGATCTTGCTCACCGCCTTCAAGAACGCCGACAACGTCAACGGGTCGCAGAGCGGCGTCAACTTCATCAATAGCTACGCCAACGACGACGGTGAAAAGGTCGCGATCACCAACGGCAGCGTCACCGTGAAAACGTTCGCGGGCGTCACTATCAGCACCGCCGTCATCACCTACAACGCCGACGGCACGGTGCTGATCACCGGTGTTCCGACCGACGCGCAGATCACCTACGGCACGGCGACCGACCACAACCGCGTGCTGATCGAGAACGCCGGGTTGCTGACCGCCAAGAACGGCGACAAGACACACGCCGACTTCGACATCGGCGGCTTCAAGGTGCTGCAGACCAGCACGTCAGCCACCGAAATCGGCTCCAAGATGATCTTCGACGACGACGGGCCAAGCGCGGATGTGGCTGATGGCGGCGGCGCGGTGACGATCGACGAAACGGCCGGCAACCAGGATAACGACAGCGACTTGGCGGCGGTTCTGGCGCTGTTCGACACGGAAGTGGTGAACAAGGGCACAGACTTGAATCCAACGGAGTTCGCGATCAGCACCACGCCTTTGGTCACCACCACGCTCAGCAGCTTTGGCCAGGACGCGGCGGGAGGGACGAAAGTGCTGTCGCTGGCGATTGTGGGCGGCGACGGCACCGACTCGCTGCTCAACACCACCGATGGCAAGGACATCAAGCTGTTCAAGGAAGGCAATCTGATTGTCGGCCGCTATGACGTGGCCAATGGCACGGTCACGGTCGACGATCCGGCGGCGTTCGCGATTGCGCTGCAGCAGGACGGCAACGTGGCGGTCGCGCAGTATGTCTCGCTCACGCACCCCACCGCCGGCAGCTCGGCGGCGGACCATGACGACCGGATCGATCTGGCGGGCCTGATCAACGCGGTGGTGACGGTGACCGACGGCGACGGCGACACCAGCACCGACAGCGTCGGCATCGGCGACGACATCAACTTCGACGACGACGGGCCGAGCGCGGATGTGGCCGATGGCGGCGGCGCGGTGACGATCGACGAGACGGCCGGCAACCAGGATAACGACAGCGACGCGGCGGCGGTTCTGGCGCTGTTCGACACGGAAGTGGTGAACAAGGGCACGGACTTGAATCCAACGGAGTTCGCGATCAGTACCACGCCTTTGGCCTCCACGGCGCTCAGCAGCTTTGGCCAGGACCAGGAGGGTGGTACGAAAGTGCTGTCGCTGGCGATTGTCGGCGGCGACGGCACTGACTCGCTGCTCAACACCACCGATGGCAAGGACATCAAGCTGTTCAAGGAAGGCGATTTGATTGTCGGCCGCTATGACGTGGCCAATGGCGCGGTCACGGTCGATGATCCGGCGGCGTTCGCGATTGCGCTGCTGCAGGACGGCAACGTGGCGGTGGCGCAGTATGTTTCGCTCACGCACCCCACCGCCGGCAGCTCGGCGGCGGCCCATGACGACCAAGTCGATCTGGCCGGTCTGATCAACGCCGTGGTGACGGTGACCGACGGCGACGGTGACACCAGCACCGACAGCGTTGGCATCGGCAACGACATCAACTTCGATGACGACGGACCAGCGGTGTCAGCCAACAGCACGGTGCTGCTCGACGACGATGCGCTCACGGGTGGCAATGCTGACGGCACGGACGACGACGCAGACTCGGCTAACACAAGCGGCACTCTGGGCCTCGACTTCGGTCAGGACGGGGCCGGCACAGTGGCCTATCTGACCAGCGGAGCGCCCACAGGCTTCACCTATGTGGCCGATGGCACCAGTCTGTTGGTCAAACAGGGCACGACCACGGTGCTGACACTGACGATGGTCGCGGCAACGGGCGCCTACACGGTGGCGCAAAACAACCCGATCCTCCATGCGGCAGGCATGACCGAGAACAACCAGGCGTTCACCATCAACTACCGGGTGACCGATGGTGATGGCGATACGGCCGATGGCACGCTGGGGATCAATGTCGACGACGATACGCCCGTTATAGGGACAGCCCCTGTGCAGGATGCCGATCCCGATTTGGGTGCGACGTCATGGACCTTTTCGGGTGACTTCGCCTACTCGATAGGTGCGGACAAGCGCGGGCCGACCTACTCTTCGGCAGCGGACAGTGATTTTGCCAACCTCGCCCTCTCTGGTTCGGCGAACGATGTTGCGATCGTTGATCCAACGGTCACCTGGGCTTCAGAGAATCTCGACACTGCCACGTTTAACGTGTCGTTCAAATACGATCACGATCGGAGTGCTGCTACCACGCCTGAACTGGTGGAAGGCACGCTGGTGTTTGACAAAGTCAATGACACCTATACCTTCGAGATGGATGCGCTGCAAACGACGCAAGACGTCACGCTGGGCGAAGGCACTGGGTACGAAACGTATGACATGGATGGCACGATCCCTTCCAGTGGCCCATCACCTGTGGCCACCGGGAAGCTTGGGGAAGGTTTCTTCATCCAGATCACGGGCTTCGAGGCACCATTGAGTGCCGGCGGCAATACTGCTGTGGTGGCGGGTGAGCTTGTGAGCGGCTCGGTTGCCGCTGTAACCTTGTCCAGCACTGCTCTGGGCGTCTCCGGAAACACGATCCAGGCAGGTGAAGCGGCCAACATCAATTTCTTCGAGACTGATCCGAAAGGAGATCTGGGCGCCGACGATTTTAGTTACGCGACCGATTTCTTTATCAAGTTCGATGGATACGAGACTGAAAGCGATGATCTTTTGCTAATCGTCAGTCTTGCTGATGCAAATGATTCCTCCATCACTACAACACGTGCCATCTACGTCGACCAAGGCGATGTGTACGAGAACGATACAAACAACTCCGATCTTGTTGGAACCAAGTACGAGGCCCTTATCGCCAACGACCCTGCCGATCCGAACGACCCGTTTTTGGACAATAATGATGCTCTATTGATTGTTGAAAGTAATGACTTCAACATTCAGACCGGTGATAACTGGCTCATCAAGGGTATTCAGATTCTTTCGAATGATGCTGGCCTTACGGGCAGCGCGATAAATCTGAATCGCAATGTCGGTGCCGATGGCGCAAGCAGCACTTCCGCACAGCCGGTCGTTGGTCTGATGGGGCCTGGAAACACGATTGCGGAGGATACGAGTACGAATCCGCTGAAGATCATCGATGCTGGTTTCTCCACCACCACGACTACACCCGCTACCCTTGATCTAGAGCTGGATTTCCAGGTCGTCGATAGAGATAGCGATTTCACCGCTGTCCAGACGATTGATATCGAAAATCCTGTGATCGAACTGGTGGGAGTAACTAACCTGGCACCGACAGATTTGGTGCTTTGATCCGCTAAGAAGAGGTGCACGCGCGAGACAGGACGGCCTGGCTCCCACAAGGGGCCAGGCCGTTTTTTTACTGGGCCATTGCGGTCCCTGAGCCAAGGCCAGACGAGCCTTGCGGCATGTCCTCATTCGCAAACGGAATAGGCGGCTCCGTTTCTTAACGCCCTCGTGCTGTTCCCCCTCCCAAGTAGTCTGAAACTCCCACCCCGCTTGGGAGTATCGGCCAATGCGCAACCCCCTGCGCATGCTCATAGTTGCGAACTATGGTCAACGGTCAGGCCTCGATGACCGCAATCGTTCGGGAGAAAATCATGGCTATTGAAATCACCGGCGAGGACGTTGTGCTGGACGAAACACCCGGCTTGCAGAACGCCACCGCCACGCCAACCCCTGCGGGAGATGCTGACGACAACGACATTCTGGTGGCGTCCCTGCCCTCAGACTTCTCTACCCGTTTGACCGCACTTTCGGCAGGTACCGCAACAGGTGCGGCCTTGAGTGGCTATACCGGTGCCGTGGGTAACACGGGCAGCGATGCGTTCACCGTCACCAACGGAGAAAGCATTACCGATATCAGCTTCGTCGACAGCACTGGCGCACCGCTTGATGGCGCGGACAGCGGACTGTTTACCCTCGATGGCACCAGCATCCTTCTCTATACGGACACGAACAACAACATTCTCCTGGGCCGAGCCGGGAGCGCAACCGGCGCGATCGTGTTCGCGGCCTATATCGAAGAAACCGGATCGCCGGTCTCCGGCGGCAAGATCTGGACCGTGGAGTACCAACCGCTCCAGCATCCAGATGGTACGAACCCCGATGATTCGCTCAATCTGCTGGATAAGGTATTCGTCGGAACCAGTCAGGACCTGGAATTCAGCCTGGCCGGTGTGCCCTCCGGGGCGAACCTCTTCCTGATGTTCACGAAGGCGAACCCGACAGTAGTCGACGTCGGTGGTGTTCTGCGGATCACGGATCCCACCATCATCGCCACCGGTAAGGACCCCGCAGACGAGTCAAGCGGCGCCAATATAAACACTGGCGACACGATCATTACCAGCCAGGCGGCTAACCCGACCACCTTCGGCACCAACAGTCAGATGATTACGGAACAGGATGGCATCCGCTTTTCGTTCGTCACGGGTGCCAGGCAGGATGTGACCATTCCCAACCTTAGTCCGACCGAAGCAGATGTTGAGTCCAACATCGACTTTACCGACGTCGTCAATGCGAAAAAGGCCAGCTTCGACGTCGTGCAGTTGCAAAGCGGCAAGAGTGCCGTGGTAAAAATCAGCGCATTCAGCACCGCTGCTGAACCTGACGTGAATTTCATCAACGGCTATGCGAACGATACGCCAGTTGCCATCACCAACGTTCGCGTCTTCAACAGCGCCGGGGTGGTGATCGAGAATTCAGACGGATCGGTGAATGATCCGACCATTGGCATCAGCTTTTCTGGTGGGGTTGCAACCGTCACCGGCGTTTTGGCCGGCTACCAGATTGAATACACCACAACGGAGGATCACAACCGCGTGCTCGTCGAGAACGGGGCGGCCCTCGACGCCAGGGGCAATACCCACGCCGATTTTGATATCGGTGGGTTCACGCTGCTCCAAACTGCTGTTACGACCGCCGAAATCGGCTCCAAGATCATCTTCGAAGATGACGGCCCAGCACTCGCCTTTGGCAACCTGATCGGGACCGGTAGCGTCCTGCCGCAAACTGGCTTCTGGAGTAATTCGGCCGGCGCCGATGGGCTGGATGCGGCCGGTCTGGATATCTCGGTGAATAGCCAGTTCACCCTCGTCAGGCCAAACAATACGACCACGACCGGGACCGCCACGCTCACCGAAGTGGTGCCCTCACCGGACGGCAATGGCGCGTACCAATTCGCTGGGACGTTGACCGGCGATTTCGATAACAACGCCGACACGGCGGATACCACCGTCGACTACACGCTGACCGCCTTTGACGATGGCAGCTATGCACTGGATCTGGTGCAAGGCTTCAGTTCGACGGTCGTGCTCAGCACTGCCGATGGTTCGCTCGCTGCCGGCGGTCCGGACCCAGTGCGCACATTGTTAATTCCAGATACGAATGACCCGACTATTCCTTCGGCATCTGAGGAGGTTGTGTTCTTTTCCGCGAAGGCGCTTGCGTCGACTACGGACATTCTGGCCGGTATCGGGCTTGGAGCACCCGACCCTACCGAAGCCGAACTACAGACCACCCCCCTGCCCTCGTACATCGACCCGAGGGCCATGAACGTCAGCACGTCCGGCATCGGCGTCGCCAATAACGTCCTCCAGGGAGACAACCTGGTGGCAATCGGCGCTACCGATGAAAGTTTCGTCGTCAATCCGGAGAGTCTGGTGACGGCCATGAAGGTCTTCATTGACAACTCTGTAGCGGGTTACAACACCGCGACCGAGGACCTGTACTACAGGATCTACTACGAAGACGGCACGACTTCGAACCTCATCGAGGTGAATACACTGACTCCAGAGCCCCGTGGACAGGTGTCCTTCCTCATTGAACAGGAGGGCTCGCTGCTGATCGACGCTGTTCAGCTCACGATGGGCCGAGGCGACATCAAGATCCCGGTGATCCAGTTCATTCAGGAGACCGAGAGCCTGGCCAGTGATATCCAACTGACGTTCAACGCGACTGTGACAGACAGGGATGGGGACTCGGCATCAAGTACGTTTGACGCCAACCTGTTCGCCAACGACTTGGCCGGCGCCTTCGACTACACGCTGGTGGGTACGGACGATGAGCTTGATGCCTTCAACGTCGACTTGTCATTCGATGAAAACCTGTACCAGATTACCGGCTTCGATACGGACGCAAACCTGCGAGACACCCTGGTGCTCAACGGCGACCAGAGCGCCGTTGTTCAGATCGACACCAGTGGCGCAGACAGCATCGTGACGGTTACCGAAACGGGCGGAGACGTCACGACCATCACCTTGGTCGGGGTTGATCTTCTGTCTAGCGACATCGTTCTTGGCAGCGCCTGAGGCGTCGTGCGCGTGAGAAATGCGAGGGTGGCGCAAGCCACTCTCGCATTGTTTTTTGCAGTTCCAATAGGCGATCCGCACTCTCGAATCACCTTGGGCACCCTGCAGCAGACCACCAACGAGGACGACTAGGCCGAAACTCCCATTGCGCTTGGGAGTATCGGCCAATGTGCAATTCCCGGCGCTTGGGCATAGTTGTAGAGGTCAATGGTCACACCTCAATGACCGCAATTGCTCGGGAGAACAATCATGGCTATTGCAATCACCGGCGAGGACGTTGTGCTGGACGAAACGGCCGGGTTACAGAACGCCACCGCCACTCCAACCCCTGCAGGCGACGCTGACGACAACGACATTCTGGTGGCATCCCTGCCCTCTTCCTTTTCTACCCGTTTGACCGCACTTGGAGCAGGTACCGCAACGGGTGCAGCTTTGAGTGGCTATACCGGTGCCGCGGGCGACACAGGCAGCAATGCATTCACTTTCACCGGCGGAGGAAGCATTACCGATATCCGCTTCGTCGACAGCGCTGGCGCACCGCTTAATGGCGTGGACAGCGGACTGGACACCCTCGATGGCACCAGCATCCTTCTCTATACCGATACGGACAACAACATCCTTCTGGGCCGAGCCGGGGGCGCAGATGGCGCGATCGTGTTCGCTGCCTACATTGAAGAAACCGGATCGCCGGTCACGGGCGGCAAGATCTGGACCGTGGAGTACCAACCACTCAAGCACCCAGATGCTACGAACCCCGATGATTCGCTCAATCTGCTGGATAAGGTTTTCATCGGAGTCAGTCAGGACCTGGGATTCAGCCTGGCCGGTGCGCCCTCCGGCCAGAACCTCTTCCTGATGTTCACGAAACTGAACCCGACAACTGAAACGGTCGATGGTGTCGTGCGGATCACGGATCCCACCATCATCGCCACCGGCAAGAACCCCGCTGACCAGTCAAGCGGCGCCAATATAAACACTGGCGACACGATCAATACCAGCCAGGGGGGGGGCCCGACCACCATCGGCACCAACAGCCAGATGATTACGGAACAGGAAGGCATCCGCTTTTCGTTCGTCACGGGTGCCAGGCAGAATGTGACCGTTCCCAACCTCAGTCAGACCGAAGCCGATGTTGAGTCCAACATCGACTTTACCAGCGTCTACGATGCGACATCGGCCAGTTTCGACGTCGTGCAGCTGCAAAGCGGCAAGAGTGCCGTGGTAAAAATCAGCGCATTCAGCACCGCTGCTGAACCTGGCGTGAATTTCATCAACGGCTATACGGGCGATGCGCCGGTTGCCATCACCAATGTCAGCGTCATCAACATCAGCACCGGGCTGGTGATCGAGAATTCGGACGGATCGGTGAATGATCCGGCCATTGGCATCAGCTTTTCTGGTGGGGTTGCAACCATCACCGGCGTTTTGGCCGGCTACCAGATTGAATACACCACCACGGCGGATCACAACCGCGTACTCATCGAAAACGGGGCGGCGCTCGACGCCAGGGGCAATGACCACGCCGATTTTGATATCGGCGGCTTCACGCTGCGCGAAGCCTCTACTACGATCGCCGAAATCGGCTCCAAGATGATCTTCGAGGACGATGGGCCGAGCATCAGCGCCACCGGCACGGAGCCAACGCTAACGGTGGACGAAACGGTGCTGGCGACCGACGCCACCCAGAACTTTGCCGCCAACTTCACCTCGGCGTTTGGCGCTGATGGCCCAGGTACGCTGACCTATGCGCTGGGCGTGGTAGCGGGAGCCTCCGGGCTGACCGACACGGCCACCGGTGAGGCGGTCAACTTGTCGCTCAACGGCACCGTGGTCGAAGGCCGCACGGCCACCACCAACCTGCTGGTGTTCACCGTTAGCGTGGCCGCCAACGGTGACGTCACCCTCGATCAACAGCGGGCGGTGGTGCATCCCGATGCCACCAACCCGGATGATTCGACGAGTTTGACCTTGGACGATCTGGTCACGCTGACGGCGACCACCACCGACGGGGACGGCGACAGCGTCCAGGCGACGCTCAACATCGGTTCAAACCTGGTGTTCAAGGATGACGGTCCGAGCATCACCGCCACCGGCGAGGAGCCGACGCTGACGGTCGACGAAACGGTCCTGACCACCGATGCCACCCAGAACTTTGCCGCCAACTTCAGCTCGGCGTTTGGCGCTGATGGCGCGGGTACACTGACCTATGCGCTGGGCGTGGTAGCGGGAGCCTCCGGGCTGACCGACACGGCCACCGGTGAGGCGGTCAACCTGTCGCTCAACGGCACTGTGGTCGAAGGCCGCACGGCCACCACCAACCTGCTGGTGTTCACGGTCAGCGTGGCCGCCAATGGTGACATCACGCTCGATCAACAGCGGGCGGTGGTGCATCCCGATGCCACCAATCCAGATGATTCGACGACGCTGTCGGCGGACAACCTGGTGACACTGACGGCAACCACCACCGACGGGGACGGCGATAGCGTTCAGGCAACCCTCAACATCGGTTCAAACCTGGTGTTCAAGGATGACGGTCCGAGCATCACCGCCACCGGCGAGGAGCCGACGCTGACGGTCGATGAAACGGTGCTGACAACCGATGCCACCCAGAACTTCGCCGCCAACTTCAGCTCGGCGTTTGGCGCTGACGGTGCGGGCACGCTGACCTATGCGCTGGGCGTGGTAGCGGGAGCCTCCGGGCTGACCGACACGGCCACCGGTGAGGCGGTCAACCTGTCGCTCAACGGCACCGTGGTCGAAGGCCGAACGGCGACGACCGGCCTGCTGGTGTTCACGGTCAGCGTCGCCGCCAATGGTGACGTCACCCTCGATCAACAGCGGGCGGTGGTGCATCCCGATGCCACCAACCCGGATGATTCGACGAGTCTGACCTCGGACGATCTGGTCACGCTGACGGCAACTACCACCGACGGGGACGGCGACAGCGTTCAGGCAACCCTCAACATCGGTTCAAACCTGGTGTTCAAGGATGACGGGCCGAGCATCACCACCACCGGCGAGGAGCCAACGCTGACGGTGGACGAAACGGTGCTGGCGACCGGCGCCACGCAGAACTTTGCCGCCAACTTCACCTCGGCGTTTGGCGCTGATGGCCCAGGTACGCTGACCTATGCGCTGGGCGTGGTGGCGGGGGCTTCCGGGCTGACCGACACCGCCACCGGCGAGGCAGTGAACCTGTCACTCAACGGCACCGTGGTCGAAGGCCGCACGGCCACCACCAACCTGCTGGTGTTCACGGTCAGCGTCGCCGCCAATGGTGACGTCACCCTCGATCAACAGCGGGCGGTGGTGCATCCCGATGCCACCAATCCCGATGATTCGACGAGTCTGACCTCGGACGATCTGGTCACGCTGACAGCAACTACCACCGACGGGGACGGCGACAGCGTCCAGGCGACCCTCAACATTGGTTCGAACCTGGTGTTCAAGGACGACGGGCCAAGCATCACCACCACCGGCGAGGAGCCAACGCTGACGGTGGACGAAACGGTGCTGACGACCGACGCCACGCAGAACTTCGCCGCCAACTTCACCTCGGCGTTTGGCGCTGACGGTGCGGGCACGCTGACCTATGCACTGGGCGTGGTAGCGGGAGCCTCCGGGCTGACCGACACCGCCACCGGTGAGGCGGTCAACTTGTCGCTCAACGGCACCGTGGTCGAAGGCCGCACGGCCACCACCAACCTGCTGGTGTTCACCGTTAGCGTGGCCGCCAATGGTGACGTCACGCTCGACCAGAGCCGCGCGGTAGTGCATCCCGATGCCACCAACCCCGATGATTCGACGAGTCTGTCGGCGGACAACCTGGTGACACTGACGGCAACCACTACCGACGGGGACGGCGACAGCGTCCAGGCGACCCTCAACATTGGTTCGAACCTGGTGTTCAAGGACGACGGACCGAGCATCAGCACCACCGGTGAGGAACCAACGCTGACGGTCGACGAAACGGTACTGGCGACCAACGCCACTCAGAACTTCGCCGCCAACTTCAGCTCGACATTTGGCGCTGATGGCGCGGGTACGCTGACCTATGCGCTGGGCGTGGTAGCGGGAGCCTCCGGGCTGACCGACACGGCCACCGGTGAGGCGGTCAACCTGTCGCTCAACGGCGGTGTGGTGCAAGGCCGCACGGCCACCACCAACCTGCTGGTGTTCACGGTCAGCGTCGCCGCCAATGGTGACGTCACGCTCGACCAGAGCCGCGCGGTGGTGCATCCCGACGCGACCGATCCCGATGATTCGACGAGTCTGTCGGCGGACAACCTGGTGACGCTGACGGCGACCAAAACCGATGGCGACGGCGACAGCGCCCAGGCGACCCTCAACATCGGTTCGAACCTGGTGTTCAAGGATGATGGCCCGGCACTCGCGTTCGGTAACCTGATCGGTACCGGTAGCGTCCTGCCGCAAACCGGGTTCTGGAGCAAGTCGGCCGGTGCCGACGGGCTGAGTGCGGCTGGTCTGGATATTTCGGTGAATAGCCAGTTCACCCTCGTCAGACCAGACAACACGACCACCACCGGAACCGCCACGCTCACCGAGCTGGTGCCCTCACCGGACGCCAATGGCGCGTACCAATTCGCAGGGACGTTGACCGGCGATTTCGACAACAACGCCGCCACAGCGGATACCAGCGTCGACTACACGCTGACCGCCTATGCCGACGGCCGCTATGCACTGGATCTGGTGCAAGGCTTCAGTTCGGAGATCGTGCTCAGCACTGCCGATGGCGCGCTCGGTGCCGGAGGTCCGGATCCAGTGCGCACCTTGTTAATTCCAGAGCAGGATCCACCGACTATTCCTTCGCCATCTGAGGAGGTTGTGTTCTTTTCCGCGAAGGCACTTGCGTCCACTTCGGACATCCTGACCGGTATCGGCCTTGGGGAACCCGACCCCACCGAAGCCCAGATACAGACCAACCCCCTGCCCTCGTACATCGACCCGTCGGCCATGAACGTGAGCACGGCCGGCATCGGCGTCGCCAACAACCTGTTCCAGGGAGACAACCTGGCGGCAATCGGCGTTGACGACGAAAGTTTCGTCGTCAATCCGGAGAGCCTGCTGACGGGCATGAGGGTCTTCATCGACAACTCCGTGGGAGGTTACAACACGGCGACCGAGGACCTGTACTACAGGGCCTACTACGAGGATGGCACGTTCTCGAACCTCATCGAAGTGAACACCCTGACTCCGGAGGCAGGCGGACAGGTATCCTTCCTCATTGAGAGCGATGGCACGAATCTGATCGACGCTGTTCAGCTCACGATGGCCCGAGGCGAGATCAAGATCCCGACGATCCAGTTCATTCAGGAGAGCGAGAGCCTGGCCAGCGATGTCCAGCTGACGTTCAACGCGACGCTGACGGACAAGGATGGTGACTCGGCGACAAGTACGTTTGACGCCAACCTGTTCGCCAACGACGCGGTCGACGCCCTCTTCGACTTCTCGCTGGTGGGTACGGGCGGTGAGCGTGATGCCTTCAACATCGATTTGTCAGTCGATGAGAACCTGTATCAGGTCACCGGCTTCGATGCGAACGCAAACCTGCGAGACGCCCTGGTGCTCAACGGCGACCAGAGCGCGGTTGTCCAATCGATCGACATCAGCGGTGCAGACAGCATCGTCACGGTTGCCGAAACGGGCGGACAAGTCACGACCATCACCTTGGTCGGGGTCGATCTTCTGAGTAGCGACATTGTTTACGGCAGCGTCTGAGAAACGCGCGTAAAAAGATGCGAGGGTGGTACAAGCCACCCTCGCATCTTTTTGCACTTCCAGTAGGAAATCCGCACGCTCGCATCAACTTGAACACCCTATGGCAGGCCACCGACAAGGACGGCGATACAGTGTCGGCTCAGGCGCGCCAGAGGGTGTCAGATCGTCTTGTTTCGACGTGCAACCAAATCCAGTTCCACCCACGTGGATTCGGGTGGTTTTTCGTTGTTGATGAGCCCGTGCTTCAGCGCATACATCAGCAAATCGATACGGTTGATCAGATTAAGCTTTTGATAAATGTTGCTGAGGTGGTTGTGCACGGTGTGTTCGCTGATGCCCAGGCGCCCGGCGATGCTCATGTATTTGGCGGACGGATCCCCCACAATGGCGCGAATCAGTTCCCTCTCGCGCAGCGTCAGCCGCGCCTGTTTTGCCTGCTCCAGATTGCATTTCAAGTGAATATTCCCGGTCGCGGAATAGCCTGAAAGCCCACCGGCCCAGGCTCTATCTTTTCCGGTGTCGCGGTGGTGGACCGTGATGATGGCCTGGATGATCGATTCCGTCGGGTCTTCCGCCAGCACGATACCGCGTGCGCCCGCCTCTATTGCCTGGGCAACAGGGACGGCTTCGTACAGGCCCTTGAGCACCAGCACTTTCATTTCGGCGCTGCGGGTGAGCCCCGCAACGACCTCCAATGGGTTCAGCGCATCTGGAAAGAAACTGAAAAAAATCACATTGGGACGCAACTGATCGGCAAGATCCAGCGCATTGGTATAGGTGGTGGCCTGGCCGCTCACTTCCATCTGAGGCTTCCTGGCATTGATCAAATCTTGAAGGCCCATGAGAACGAGGGGACGACAATCGATCAGCATCACGCGTATTGGTTTTTTGTGGGTCGTCATACGTTCCTGACTCCCTTGAAGATTAACTCTGACCTCCCTCCCTTGGCCTTCATGGATCAGCAGCTCCCTCACCTGACCACCGTGATCGAAGGACAGATGCGAGCGCCGACAGGCCTAATGGTGCCCACCCGGCTATTCATCCCTGGGGGACACTTCCACTGGCTTCACCGGCAGGCGTTGCGGACGTTTCCAAAAGCCGGGCAAAGCCATCGAGGCAACATAAATAGGAATAATCATCAATAGCTTGCGCATGATTGATGTGCTCCCTCGATCTGTTCAACTGAGTCTAGGCCAGACCAGCACACTGCCAGCACGCCCATCCGCCAGTCGTCGACTCAAGCTTCATGCGAGTAGCCCGGTCGATCTTCCCAAGGGTGCCCTCCCCCTAAGAAATCAAGGTGTTAGGCTTGCGCCAGGCGAACTGCGAGCAATCCTGATTCCGATCAAAATCGTCAATTAACCGACGAATGGTGTGAAAGCAAGCACGCAATAAACTATGACGTCAATTTTTCGGCGAAGCTCACCTCGCAGAGCCATGGGAAAGCTCTCCCACTCGTGGTTTTTGCCTTCCGGTGCGCTCGGGCAACAGCGACTGCGGTGCTCGAGTTTTTTGCGACAACGCCACAGCAACCACCACCTGAACTGCTGGAGGTTATGGCTCAAATTGGCGGTCAGTCGGGATGGGGATACACGGTCGGTATTGCGGGGATCAGGGGGATGTGAGCTTTTGGCTGGAGCTGCCGGGGCTCAACCAGCCATTAACGCTTTCGACACTTTCGGCAGGCAGCTTTCCCGCCCAGCGGTTGAGCGTGAGGACATTGGTGACGAACTCGTATTGCGTCTTGAGCAGGTCACGACGAGCCCGGAATTCGTTGCGTACGCTGGTCAGTACATCGACGGCATTGACCATTCCGTAATCAAGCGCTTTCTCTGCCGCCACTCTGGACAACTGGGCCGAGGCCAGGGCATTTCGGCTTGCACTGATTTTTTCTCCGCTCGAATTGGCGGTCAGGTAAGCGCTGGTGATCTCCTTGACCACCCGGCGCCGGATCGCTTCCAGTTCCTGTTCGGCGGTAATCTGATCCTGGTAGAGCCCACGGACCCGCGCCGAGGTAGAGCCGCCGCTGTACAGCGGCACCTGCACGCCAATACCGGCGACATAACTGTCGGTGCGCGGCGCCAGGGCATTGTTGTAGCCCTCGTTGGTCTGCTGCGCGCTCAGCGTAAGGCTCAGGGTCGGATAGTGCCCGCCCTTGCCGCTGCGCAACGCAGCGCCCGCTGCTTCGACACCGCTTTCGTTGGCCTTCAGCGCCGGGTTTAGCGCTATACCCTCGCGCACCCAGGTTTCCAGACTCTGCGCCGAAACTCGTAGTTGCACGTCATCGCGAATCCGGTTGAGCTTCTCCTTGACCGGACGGCCGACGATCTCCGCCAGTGCCTCGCGACTGATACTGGCCTGGTTCTGGGCATCCAGCTCCTGCGCCGCCAGCAAATCTACCCGGGCCTTGAGGTCGAGCTGATCAGTAATCATTGCCAGCTGCTTTTCGTACAACGCATTGACTCGGTCCAGACTCTTTTGCGTGGTTCGACGCTCCGCCCTCACCAACTCCAGTTCATCTTCGGCCGCCAACGCGGTGAAGTAACGCTCCGCCAAGTCCACCGTGGCTTCGGCCTGGGCATCCAGCGCTTGCGATTCGGACTGCCTGGCCAGGCTTTTGAATTTTTGGTAGTTCTCCCACGCGGTCTTGTTGTAGAGGTATTGACGCAGCACCAGGCTGTAGTTTTCGCTATCGTAACTTTGCTCCACCAGGTCGCTCTCCTGATGAATCCGATTCGTCCCGGCATTGAGCGATACCTGCGGGAACAGCGCACCCATAGCCTCGCGCTGATGCTCCTTACCCGCCTGCGCTTGCGCATAGGAGGCCAATACCCGCGGATCTTCCAGCCGTGACTCACGATACAACTGCATGAGGTCGGTGGAAAACGTCGAGGCGCTGACCCCGGTCGGCGTTGCCGCAATGGTTTGCGCCAGGGCGGCACCCGCTGCAAGCATAAACACACCGCCCAGCAGAACTGCCGACGCGCTCATGGTTATTCCTCGATCATCGATTGAGCCATGGCATCGCGAGCCGGCTGCATCAAGTACTGCAACAGCGTGCGTTCCCCGGTGATTATCAATACGTCCGCCGGCATCCCAGGCAACAACTTGCGCTCACCCAAGGTGCGCGCGCCCTCCTGGGTTACCCGAACCCGCGCCAGGTAATAGGCAGTCCCGGCCTTTTCGTTGACCAGCCGGTCAGCCGATACGCTGCTGACCTCGCCTTCGATCACGGGAGTGGTCGAGCTATTGAACGCGCCGAAGCGGATATCGGCACGCTTGCCGATGGCGACACGATCAATATCCACTGGCGCCACCTGGGCCTCGATGACCAGCTCGGAAACCGATGGAACAATATCCAGCAACGGCGTCGCCGGGCTCACCACACCACCAATGGTGTGCACCGTCATGCCAATCACCATGCCCGCGTCGGGTGCGCGGATGACGATACGACTGAGCCGGTCTTCCAGGGACGAGGTTTTCTCTTGCAGGTCGTACATCCGGGTCTGAACCTCGGCCAGCTCCTTGACCACCTCGGTACTGAAATCCTTGTCGATTTGCAGTATCTGCAGCTGAGTTTCGTTGATCTGCAGACGAGTCTTGTTAATAGCGGACCGGTGATCAGCCACCTCCGACCTGAGCATCCCCAGCTTGCGCTCCTGATCGAGCAGACGTTGTTTGTCAACGAACCCTTGCTTGAGCAGGTCGGTCAATTCAACGATTTCACCGCTGTAGGATTTCTCCAGATGAACCTTGGCACCAATCATCGCTTCCAGTCCCTTGATCTGTTGATTCAACTGGCCAATGCGCTCGCGTAACACCGCAATCTGGCCCAGCCGCGAGCCCTGCCGGGCGTTGAATACCTGCGTCTCGCCCTGACGCGCTTCCACTCCTCGCAGACTCTCGGAATCGGCTATCTCCCCAAAGCTGATCGCCGACAGTGTGTCGCGCTCGGCCCTGAGCCTTGCCTCCATGGCTCTGGTCGCAACCAGCTGACCTCGGGATATCTCGTATTCGAAGCGCAACTGGGCATCATCAAGAATGATCAGCGGATCACCACCCTTGACGATGTCACCGTCATGGACCAGTACCGCTTTGACGATGCCGCCTTCAGGATGCTGGACCGTTTTGCGGTAAGTCTGCACGGTGACCACCCCCGGCGCGTACGCGGCACCGTCGAGGGGCGCAAGCGCCGCCCAGGTGCCGAACAGGCCGAAGGTCACCCCAACAATACCAATGCCCAGGCGGCGTACTTTACGGTCGGATATCGGCAGGCCGGCGAAGCTTTCAATTTGACGACTGGGCATCGTAGGGTTCATCGGCATCACCCTTGCTGGTTTTGACCGAAGCCATGCTGGCGCCTGCCGACATGGCGTGCTTTTGTGCCTGCTGTCTCTGTGCGTTGAGTTCGGCGAGTACCTGCTCGCGTGGCCCGTAGAGACTGATAACCCCTGCGTTAATCACCATGAGTCGGTCAAGTTGCGACACGATGTTGGTTCGGTGGGTAATGACAAACAGGGTCGCGCCGGTCTGCTTGAGCTGCTGGATGGCTGCCACCAGGGCGCGATCACCGACTTCGTCAAGATTGGAGTTGGGCTCGTCGAGAATAATCAGCCGCGGGCTGCCATACAGGGCACGGGCCAGTCCGATGCGCTGGCGCTGCCCTCCCGACAGCATGAGGCCCTCGCTGCCAATGACGGTGTCGTAGCCATCGGGCAACAGCAAAATCATTTCGTGAACGCCAGCGGTCCTGGCAGCCTGAATGACTTTCGCCGAGTCGACCTCGGTGAAGCGGGCAATGTTCTCGCTGACACTGCCTTCGAATAGTTCAATGTCCTGGGGCAAGTAGCCTATATACGGCCCAAGTTCATGTTTGTCCCACGCGCTGATGTCAGCGCCATCGAGCCGGACCACGCCATACAGCGGCGCCCATACCCCTATCAGTGCCCTGGCCAGGGTCGACTTGCCCGCGGCACTTGGACCGATGATGCCGACAACGCAGCCGGCAGGTACGCTGAAACTTATGTTGTTGATGATCGGGGTTCTCGAGCCAGGTGCCGCGACGACCAGATTCTCCACCTGCACGTGCCCCTGAGGCGCAGGCAATGACATGCGTTCGGGCTGAGCCTGTTGTTTGTCGAGGATGTCGTTGAGACGGCCGTATTGCGAGCGAGCCGCAATAAAGCCCCTCCAACTGCCGATGATCAGATCGATGGGGGCCAATGCGCGCCCTAGCAGCACGGCCCCGGCAAATACCACGCCCGCCCCCACCTGATGGTCCACGGCCAGGTACGCCCCCAGGCCAAGAATCAGTGATTGCACCAGAATCCGGAAGGTCCTGGAAAGCGTGCTGACGATGGCACCTCTATCGCTTGCCTCGGCCTGCAGCAACAGGACGTTTCTTTGGCGAAGTCCCCAACGGTCCATCAGGGTTTCAAGCATGCCCATGGATTCGATGACTTCAGCGTTGCGCAGATTTTTCGTGGTGTAGAGCGTCGCGCCGATATGTTCCTTGTTCGCCTGGGCCAGCGCCGGCCCCGTCAGCCTCTCATTGATAAACGCGAGCAATAACAACAGCAGCGCACTGCCCGTCGCTACCCAGCCAAACCAGGGATGAAACATGAACATCACGGCGATGTAGATAGGCAACCAGGGTGCATCGAAGAAGGCGAACAAACCGTTACCGGAGAGAAATTGTCTCAGGCCCGTCAAGTCGTTGAGCGACTGGGCCGAGGCATCCATCCCGCCACTGTCCAGAGCCCGTTTGAAACTGGCCTTATAGACCTGGCGACTCAGCAACACATCCAGCCGGGTACTGACCCGAACCATGATGCGCGAACGGATCCATTCCAGGGAGCCGAGCGTGATGATCAGCCCGGTCATGATCAGCGTCAGCATTGCCAGGGTTGTCAGGCTTCCGCTGGCCATCACCCGCCCATACACCTGAAGCATATAGAAGGTAGGCACGAGCATTAGCGCGTTGATGAAAAAGCTGAAAAAACCGACAGAAATGAAGCTGTCTCTACAGGCTTTCAACGCATTTTTCAGGCTGTTTTCAGGTGTGCTTCGCATTGCAACCCCTGCTCGAAAAGCCATACCTCGTGGAGCTTAGATCATGCGAAACGACTGTGCGTAGCCATTGGCCGGATCGCTTCAACCCGCGGCAACGACTCGACGGTGAGGAGCGCAAGCGATCGGCGACGACGCCAGGATGCGCTATGACGTGCTGTCGCCCTTATCGCGGGGCTGATGAGAGGTTTGTGGTGCCGGTTACTGGCCAAATAGCACTTCGTCGTGCGCCCTCCTTCACTTATGGCAAATCCGATGGTCGGCACCGACAGGCCGTACTTCGTTGACCAGATCTCTCAATGAGTCTGCACGGTCCACGCCACAAGTCGGGCAACGATTGGGCGCACGACGAGCACGCAGACGAACGCCGAAGGCATTGCCACCTGGTACGCATTCATCACATTTTCCATGTAATGTTCGCCTATTCCGAATTCAGCGATTGTGATGACGAGACACATGAGAAACGCCATGATAGTGGCCATGTAAAGCGCAAAGACGTAAGGCGTCGCGTGTTTAGGCAAGCGAAAACGTGCAGTATTTCTAGCTGTTCTATCGGTCATCGATTTGAGCCTTGTCGATCTTGAGTGGCGAGAGCGGCTAACCTAGCAAGCTGCCGAACGCGCCGGTAGACGCGTGACGCTTGAATCATTCTTAAGAAAAATCAACGAATCGAGCAAGGGCACCCGATGGATATTCTTGGTTTGATCAATACCTATATCCGTGTGGTAGAAAACGGCAGCATCGCGGCGGCGGCCCGTGCCCAAGGCATGAGCGCTGCGGCGGTCAGCCAGAGCATCACGCGGCTCGAAGCCCACTTGGGCGTGCGCCTGCTCTCTCGTACGACCCGGAGCATGGCGCTCACCGAAAGCGGCACCCGCTATTTCGAGAAGGTGCGCCACATTCCGGGCGATATTGATCTCGCCTCGCAAGCTGCCACGGTCGAAACCAAGCCACATGGGTCGCTTTGCATCGCCACCACGGCGGCATTTGGTCGGCATGTACTCGCGCCATTAATGCCCGCATTCAAGGACGCCTACCCGCGCATCAACATCGAACTGATCAGTACGGATCGCAGCGTCGATCATCGGCTCGAGGGCGTCGACGTCAGCATCCGTATTGAAGCGCAGCTGAACGATCAGCTCATCGCCCGGCGTATCGCCTCGCGTCCTTTCGTGTTCTGCGCGTCACCCGCGTATCTCGACCGCGCGGGCATGCCGACAACACCAGAGGAGCTGAAGCAACACACTTGCCTTGTCTTTCGCTATCCAACTGATGGTCGTTTTCTGCCCTGGACCTTTGTACTCAATGGCAGCCGTTTCGAAGCCAAAGTCAATCCGGGCTTCGTCTGCGATGATATTGATACGATCGCGCAGATTGCTGTAAACGGCGGCGGGATCGCACGCCTCGCCAGCTTCGTCGCTCAGCCATTGATCGACAGCGGCCGACTACTGCCATTGTTCGAGTCGGGCAATCGCAATGCAGCTTGCGCAGAGCCTGAACCGATGCACATCTATGCCTGCGTCACCGAGCGATCGGCTTTGAATGCGAAGGTGCGCGCGTTCATCGATTTTCTTGAACGAGAGATGCAAAGCCAGTCGTATGGGCTCGCATAAGCGCTCTTTCTCTTGCGCAGTTCGGCACTCAAAACCAGACCATTAAAGGCTTGCCGTGACCCAACGAGCAGGGCTCACTCCTGAAACCGCACCCGATACCGCCCCGGGCTCTCCCCCGTCCATTTCTTGAACGCCCGATGAAACGCACTCGGCTCCTGAAATCCCAACTGTTCGGCAATATCGCTGATGCTCGCCTTGCTCTGGCGCAACCGTTCAAACGCCACCGCGCGCCGCACTTCATCCTTGATTTCCTGATACGAACAGCCTTCACTTCCCAGCTTCCGGCGAAAGGTGCTGGGGCTCAGGTGCTGCTCCAGGGCGAAGGCCTGCAAGGTCGGCCATTCGCTGTAATGGCTGTGGCGCAGGCGTTGATGCACCTGCGACGCCAGCCCATGCTGGTTGCGGAAGCGGATCACCAGCCATTGCGGTGCGGTGCGCAAAAACACTTTCAGCGAGGCAAGGTCTTGAACCACCGGCAGCCGCAGGTAGTGACTGGCGAACTCGATTTCGGTGCGTTCGGTGCCAAAGGTCAGGTTGGGGCCCCAGAGCATCGCATCATCACGCAGCGACAAACGCTGATGACGAAAGTCCGCACGATCAATCGGAATGCGCCGCCCGCCCAGCCAGCACAGCAGACTGATCATCAACACCAGAAACGTTTCTTCGCCCAACCGGCTGACCTCGCTGTCCTGCGAACGGGTCTGCAAGCTGATGACCGCACGCTTGCCTCGCACACTCAACGTGCCGCGAAAATCACGCAGGAACAGGGCGAAATTGGCCAGGCACTGACGCATGGCCTTTTCCAGCGTCGGCTCCTGAATCAATGCCCGACAGATCAAGGCAAAACTGCCCGGCGGCATACCATGGGAGTCCAACTGGAAAAATTCGTCGTTCAACTCACGAATCTGCACCAGCCATAACGCGGCGAACGCCGTGGCCGGCACCCGTGCCGTCGGCTGATCCAACAGTGCCGGATCAATGCCCACCTGTTCAAGTACTGCCCGCAGACGCTGCGGTTTTTCGCGCAGCGCATGGATCATGGGGTACATGAAGTAAACCGCCACCGAATCCGTTTCTCGCATTTGAATGCCTCTCTCATCACATCTGAACATGGCAAAAAACGCCATCACCCTTGAACAGTTTTGGCATAGGCCAGTGGCGCTGCTGATTCTAGACTCGTGCCCAACAAAAAAGACCTATTCAGAGAGCCAACATGAACCATTCCGATATTTTTGTAGTGAGCGCCGTCCGTTCTGCCATCGGCGGCTTTGGCGGTTCACTCAAGGATGTGTCGCCTATTCAGTTGGCAACCGACGTTTGCCGCGCCGCTATCGAACGATCAGGCCTGGCGCCCGAGCACATCGGCCATGCGGTGATGGGACATGTGATCCCGACCGAGGCGCGCGATGCCTACATCTCCCGGGTCGTAGCGATGAATGCCGGCCTGCCGAAAGAGACCCCCGCCTTCAACGTCAACCGCCTTTGCGGTTCGGGTTTGCAGGCGATTATCAGTGCCGCGCAAAGTTTGATGCTGGGGGATGCGGGCGCTGCGCTGGCAGGTGGCGTCGAGTCCATGAGCCGAGGCGCGTACTTGTTGCCGCAGGCGCGCTGGGGCGCACGAATGGGCGACATGCAGGCCGTCGACTACATGCTTGGGGCGCTGCAAGACCCGTTTGCCGGTTTCCACATGGGTATCACCGCTGAAAATATCGCCGAGCACTATGGCATCACGCGCCAGACCCAAGATGAATTGGCGCTTCTCAGCCAGCAGCGTGCTGCCCGGGCGATCGCCGAAGGGCGTTTTGCCGGGCAGATCGTGCCGATCGAAATTGCGACCCGCAAAGGGACGGTTTCGTTTGCCACGGATGAGCACGTACGGGCCGAGGTCAATGCCGAGCAATTGAGCCGCATGAAACCCGCCTTCAAAAAGGACGGTAGCGTCACCGCCGGCAACGCATCCGGCCTCAATGATGGTGCCGGCGCACTGATCATGGCCACAGGCCAAACTGTTCAGGAACAAAACCTCAAACCTATGGCCCGACTGGTGGGTTATGCCCATGCAGGCGTTGAACCTTCGATGATGGGGCTGGGACCGATTCCCGCCACCCGCCTGGTGCTCAAGCGCGCCGGTCTGACCGTTGCCGACCTTGATGTGATCGAGTCCAACGAAGCCTTTGCCGCCCAGGCCTGTGCCGTAGCGCAAGAGCTGGGCTTCGATCCGCAGAAGGTCAACCCCAACGGTTCGGGCATCTCGCTGGGCCATCCGGTGGGCGCCACTGGCGCGATCATCGCCACCAAAGCCATTCACGAACTGCATCGCTGCCAAGGTCGTTATGCCTTGGCGACCATGTGCATCGGCGGCGGCCAAGGCATCGCCGTGTTGTTCGAGCGGGTTTGATAAGGACATGCGCATGAATCTTCAGAACATTGGCGTCATCGGCGCCGGCACCATGGGCAATGGCATCGCGCAAGTCTGCGCCGTGGCCGGCTTCAACGTGACCTTGATCGACATTTCCGAGAGTGCCTTGAAAAAGGCAATCGCGACCGTCGATAAAAACCTCGATCGGCAGGTCGCCAAAAACACGCTGACGCACGAGCAAAAGCTCGCCGCCCTCGACAAGATTCGCACCAGTACCGATTACAACGGCCTGCAAAACGTGCAGATGGTGATCGAAGCCGCCACCGAAAACCTCGACCTGAAACTGCGCGTGCTGCAACAAATCGCCGCGCAGGTCAGCGCCGACTGTGTGATCGCCTCGAACACGTCGTCGCTGTCCATTACTCAACTCGCCGCCAGCGTCAGCCAGCCTGAGCGTTTCATCGGCCTGCACTTTTTCAACCCGGTGCCGGTAATGGGCCTGATTGAAGTGATTCGTGGCCTGCAAACCAGCGATGCCACCCACGCCCTGGCGCTGGACATGGCGACCACACTCGGCAAAACCGCAATCACCGCGGGCAACCGTCCGGGTTTCGTGGTCAACCGGATTCTGGTGCCGATGATCAATGAAGCGATCCTGGTGTTTCAGGAAGGCCTGGCCAGCGCCGAAGACATCGACGCCGGCATGCGCCTGGGCTGCAACCAGCCGATCGGCCCGCTGGCGTTGGCGGACCTGATCGGCCTGGACACCGTGCTGGCCATCCTTGAAGCCTTCTACGACGGCTTCAACGACAGCAAATACCGCCCCGCTCCGCTGCTCAAGGAAATGGTCGCCGCCGGTTACCTGGGACGCAAAACGGGGCGCGGTTTCCATGCCTACGCCTGAGCGTTGCTCGCGCTTCGCCGAATACCGGGATAAGGTGCTGGAGCTCTTTGCCAGCAAGGGTTTCGGTCAGGTCGGCATGCGTGAGCTCGCGACCTGCCTGGGGCTCGCCCCGGGCTCGCTGTATCACCATTACCCCAGCAAACAGCACATGCTGCTCGACCTGATCGAGGAATTTTACGAAGAGCTGCTCGCCACTCTGGGACGCATCGAACAAACGGCCCCGGCAAAACGCGACAGACTCAACCAATTGATCCGCGCGCACCTGAATCTGCATCAGGAAATGCCCTGGCATTTTCGTCTGGTGGAGCGCGACGGCGGCTGCCTGAATGAAGAGCAACAGGAACGGGTCCGGCAACTGCGCGAGCAGTACGAACGCAAGTTGCTGCTGATGCTCGGCATCCGACTCCGACTCAGTGAGCAGGGCCGGATGGCCGCAAGTCATGCCATTGCCGCCTTGCTCAACAGCGCGCCCAGTTGGCTGACGCACTATTCGCTGGATGAACAAGAGCGCGATAACCTGATGGAAAACATGGTGAGTGGCGCCATCGAGCGGTTGCTGGCACCAAAACGCACACATGAGACGATAAGCGCCCGACGCCCGGAACCAGATAAGGATAGTGATCCGAAAGGAAGTGACGAACATCGCCCTCGCCATTCAGAGTTCCGTGAAAATGGACGATCTTCGCGTCGTGCGTAAAGGACTAGATCGATGATCTTTAGGGAAGAAACTCATCTTTGCCTCCTGTGCTTGACGGCACCGGGCACTCGGCTTCTAGAACAAGAAATACAGGAGAATTTGTCATGGGACGTGCGAGTTGCATGTGTACTATTACGACAGACTAGTCATTCCCTGAAACACAGAGGGGCCTATTCGCATCCTGCCCGAGGTCTGAGCCTCGGACATGCGAATAACGTATATATCCCAAGGTATGGCAGCCTTCTATAAAGGCTCGGCTGTCTGGATAAGCGAGTTCAACACCAGCTTTATCTCAGAGGCCGGATCTTTATGTCCTTGCAGTATCAAACCTTCCGACAAAGCGGTGAAAGTCCTTGCAAGATCGGCATACGCCAAAGGAGGCTTCTTGCCTGCATGATTAAATATGATGGTAATCAGCTTGCCCAAGGCTTCACTGTTTTCCTGATGCAGATCGTAGTAATGCTTTGAGAACTCTTCATCGCGCAAGGCGATTAGTTGCAGCTCAGCATCAAGAATCGCACAGCTGGTGTTATTTTTAAGCGTGTCAATATAGGCATTCAATCCATGGGTCAACTCTTCCGATGAATACCCCGAAGTCAAAGTAACACTCAACCGATTTATTTCAACTCCCTTAAACCTCTGAGTCAACTGCAGAAGCAAGTCCGCCTTACTTGTAAAGTTTGAAAAGAAGGCGCCCTTCGAAAAACCGGCCTCCTCGGAAATAGCGTTGACGCTGGCGGCGTGAAAGCCTTTTCTCACCATAAGCTCAGTGGCAGTATCGAATAATTTGTCTCTTGTTACTTGCTGACTTTCTTCTCGACCTAATCTCTTTTTAATCACGCCTCGGCTCCTTTGGCCAAACAAAAAATCTATTTGTAACTGAATGGAACATATCTGACACACTCACTGCACAAAACCTGTATTAACTATCATATCTTATACCAGACCTTATTAATAACTTTGTGTATAAACTTTTAAGGAGTGCCATGTAAATGCCATGCATCGGGCCGACGGGAGGGGGAACTCCAGATGGGCTGCATCGATGATTTTTCGTGCCTTGTGACTCCCCCAGGAGGCAATCGAGGGGTGACTGACATGTCTTGCGATGACCTTGATCCGCTCGATCCGGGTGAATGCCTGCTGTCGACAACGCTCTAAACCGCTGGATCTTCGTATTTTTGGTCGGGGTTCAAGGACGTCAACCTTCCGGCGCCATTAAATACCGCTTGATTTTCAGATACCGAATGGTTTTTACTTGCCGCCGTTGATGCAACCAACGCCTGATCAAAGATCGAGCCCGGTGACATCAATCTCAATGCAGCAGAAGGTTACCCCACAGGAGCTGGATTTTAATGGAATATGCCTTTGTTACAGGCGCTACAGGCCTGCTCGGTAATAATGTGGTTCATGCGCTTTTAAAGCGAAATATCAAAGTAAAAGCGCTGGTTCGCTCCATCGAAAAAGCCAAGAAGCAGTTTGGCAACCTGCCTGTTGAACTTGTCGAAGGCGACATGCTCAATGTCGATGCCTTCAGTCATGCCTTGCAAGGCTGTGATGCCTTGTTTCATACAGCTGCCTATTTCCGCGATAGTTACAAAGGCGGAAAGCACTGGCAGAAACTGTATGACACTAATGTGACGGGGACCGAGCAATTATTGCAAGCCGCTTATGCCGCCGGTATTCGTCGTGCAGTCCATACCTCCTCGATTGCGGTGTTGAAGGGCGATAGAGATCAAGTGATCGATGAAACAATGTCTCGCAGTGAATTGGAGGCTGACGATTACTACTTGAGTAAAATATTGTCTGAACAAAAAGTTCAGGAATTTCTGTCACAACACCCGGACATGTTTGTCGCCATGGTATTGCCAGGCTGGATGTTTGGCCCCGGTGATATCGGCCCCACCTCATCAGGACAGTTCCTGCTCGACTTTGTCGGAAAAAAATTGCCCGGCGTACTGCCTGGAAGTTTTTCCGTTGTCGATGCCAGAGATGTGGCGGAGCATCAACTTGCGGCAATCACACACGGCAGATCCGGAGAACGCTACCTGGCAGCCGGCAATCACATGGACATGAAAAGCATTTTCCAGGCGCTCGCCAGTGTCAGCGGCGTAAAAGCGCCCGAGCGCAAAGTGCCACTATTCATGCTGCGTGTCATTGCGTTGATCTATGAAGGTTATTACCGGATCACAAAAAAACCGGTACTCATCAGTACCTCCACTGTCAAACTCATCGAGCAAGAACAAGGGCGCACCCATTTTAGCCATAACAAAAGCTTAAATGAGCTGAAGTGCAAGTTCCGCCCCGTAGCTGAAACATTGACCGATACCCTGGACTGGTATCGGAAAAATAACTACATAGATGCCTAATTGAAACAATTCATATATAGCCTGCCTCTGTAGTACTTTTTTGTCTAACCATAAATTCAAGGATTGAGAGAGGTTGGTAAATGAAAAGCCTTTCATATAAAGAAGGTTTTCTGCATCGGTTCGTCGGTTTTTCAAAGTCTTTCCCCGACCACATTGCTATCCGAAATCTGGATGCGGAAGAAGATACCGTCACTTACCGCGAGTTGCGAATAAAGGCTGAAGAGTGCAATGGCACCCTCACAGCATTGGATGTATTGCCGGGCGACAAAGTAGCGCTTGTTCTACCTAATGGGGTGGAGTTCATCGCTTACTATCTGGCGATCATCGGGCGCGGTGCGGTTCCGGTCATTCTCAACTACAAACTGACGTCATTCGAAATGACCAGCGTCATCAGCCTTGCCAGGCCGACGCTGGTCGTGACGACCGAAACGCTGTTCGAACAGCATAGCGAGACATTTCAGCCTGCCTACGGCGTTCGTCACTCCTTGGTGTTGAACGCCGGAAGCGAGCCGTCATCGCCCCTGCCCGACAACGCAACGGCGGATTCTCGGCTTCCACGACAGACCGAGCCCTTGTTATTGCCCGAAGGTAATCCGATTGTCTCGGTACAGTTCACCTATCGGGGCATCGGTAAACCTCTGGCCGTTTCTCACCGCTACCTTGACCTGACGCAATCGAGCGATGGGTTGCATGAGCAGTTTCATCTTCAAGGCGTCGGGTCCGTTCATCTGGTGACGCTGCCGCTGTATGCCATCTTCGGACTGTCCGTGATGATGGTTTTTCCATTGAGCGTGGGCGCCACCCTGCTAATGACCAACACCCTGCTCAATAGGGATCTGGCAGAAGTCTTGTCTGAGCATAAGGTCACCTTTGCCTGCCTGGTGCCCGACGTCATTCGCTACTTCAATACGCGACTGGCCAAACGCAAAGGCGCGCTTTTGCCGATGCACCCACAACTGATGATTTATTCGGGTGGCAGCCATTTACCGGCGGACGAAGCCGAGAAACTGGGCAGGCTGCTGGGCTGCAATCCGGTGCTGCAAGGCTATGGTTTGACCGAGAGCATGCCGGTGATCGTCCAGAGCTCGATTGGCAAGGTCCATCGCGGCGCCATGGGCCAACCGATTAGTGGCGTAGAACTGCGGGTTATCGATGCCGAGGGGCGGGATGTCGCACCTGGACGTATTGGCGAACTGCTGATTCGCGGCTCGATGGTGATTGACGGCTATAACGACGCAGAGGACGCCAATGCCCGGTTCTTCCGTGATGGCTGGCTACACACGGGGGATCTGGTCTGGCGGGACGACGATGGACATGTGTTCTTCTATTGCCAACGCCTGCGAATCTCGAAGATCAAAGCGCAAATGGTCGACCTGACGGAAATCGAATCCATTGCCCTGAAGCATCCGGACGTGGTGCGCGCGAAAGCTTACATCGTCCCGGACAACAAGGAGGTCAACGTACTGCACCTGTGCGTTGAAGGGAGCGGCGGCCTGACCCAGAGCGCTATCTCTACCCTGCTCTCGCGCTACCTCTCGGGCTTCAAGTTGCCCAAAACTATCGAGATCATCTCTCTCAAGGAAGAGATTCATGCAAGCTAATGGCACACAACCGGTACTGGCCGTTTTTGACTTTGACGGCACATTGACCGACAGACATACGTTCTGGCGCTACATGCGTTTTATCGTGGGCACCAAATCGTTCTGGCTCAGGATCATTCCCCTGCTGCCCAAAATGCTCAGTGTGATCCTTGGCATCACGCCGTTGATGCAAGCCCGACTGGCGTTCATCGCCTGTTATCTGGGCGGACTGTCAGTAGAGCAAGAACGCGAGCATGCCAAGTATTTCATTAGCGAGCAGCTACCGCTCTGGCTCAGGCCCGAGGCCCTGCGCCGGCTGCAATGGCATCAGTCCATGGGACATGTCACTGCGCTGGTCAGCAATTCGCCGGAAAACTACCTGATTCCCTGGGGTCAGGCAGCGGGTTTTGACTATATCTGCGGCACCCGCCTGGCGACTTCGAAGAACAAACTGACCGGAGGGATCTCAGGTACCAACTGTGTTGAGAGAGAAAAAGTCACACGGCTCAAAGGCTGTCTGAGCAATCTTGATGACTTTTACATTTATGCCTACGGAGATTCATCAGGTGACGATGCTCTTCTCGGCATTGCCAACTCTCCCTTCTACAGAAACTGGTACTGACAGATGAACACGCTGAGCACTTTGGCCCCCAAGCACTTCAGGCAACCCGGTAACACCCCGACAGTTATGATCGTAGGCGCCGGCCCTATTGGCCTGTCCCTGGCAATCATGCTGAAAAAGTGGGGCGTCTCTTTTCGCATTATTGAAAAGAATGCCGGCCCCTCGACCGCTACCAAAGCGATGGCCATCCACTCCAGAACCCTGGAAATTTTTCGAGATCTGGGCGTTGCCGATCAGGCCATCAGCGACGGGTTCACTATCAACCAGTTTTCGGTGCAGTCGAACGCCAAACGGGTACTGAACTACAACTTCTCCAACCTGGATGCTACCTATCCCCTACTCCTCAGCCTGCCACAACCGCAGACAGAGAAGATTCTGCTCGAGCGACTGAATACGTTGGGAGCAGATGTTGAGTGGAATACCGAACTGGTCGATATAGAAAACCAGCCGGGATCGGTACAGATGACGCTTCATCATGCGGACGGCAGCGACGAATCCTTTTCCAGTCGTTGGGTGGTCGCGTGCGACGGAGCTCGCAGCAACATTAGAAAACGTCTTGATATGACCTTCGAAGGATCGTCCTACGACCGATTCTTCATGCTCGCCGATGCCGATATCGAGTGGTCTGGTAGTAAGGACGAAGGCGCTTTCTTCCTCGGTGCACAGGACGGTTATGTGGCGGTCGCGCCAATCAGCGACCAATCCCGTTATCGACTTTTCATCGAGATGCCCTACAACCTGCCACCAGAAGGTGAGCGCCCTTCCTTGAGTCTGGAGAACTTTCAGCGGTTGTGCGAAGGACGCGGGCAAAAGATGACGCTGTCCAATATTTCATCGACCACCATCGCCTCTTTTCAACATCGCCGCGTGCAGTCAATGCAGCAAGGCTCCGTGTTTCTGGTAGGCGACTCGGCGCATATCGGCAGCCCGATCGGTGGGCAATGGATGAACCTGGGGGTTTCCGAAGCCTATAACCTGGCGTGGAAAATGGCCTATGTCGATCAGGGCCTGGCGGACCCATCATTGCTGGAGAGCTACAACGAAGAGCGCTACCCGGTTGCCCTGGAAGTCGAGAACACGGCACACCGACTGACCGGACTGATTACCGTCAAGCATCGCGCCCTCGTTTGGCTGCGCGACAATGTTCTGCCATTGCTGAGCAACAGGCGCAAGGTTCAGCGCAAATTGCCCTCGATGATTTCCGGTCATCAGTACCACTACGGCAAAAGTGATTACATTCAAGAATCGCTGACGAAAAAGCAGCGCAAGAACTGGAACAAAAAAGGCAAGAAACCCGAATTTCAGGCCTCTGTGCCTCGCGCAGGTCAACTGGCTCCCGATGTCGAGTTGTGGCAACTGCAAGGCATGCCACCAAAACGCTTGATCGACTTGTTCCACGGAACGTTCACGTTGTTGATTTTTAGCGCCGCCGATCAGTTTTCACCTTTATTACCGGGCTATTACTCGCTGGCCGAGTCGGTGGAGAAGGACTACCCGGGCATCAAGGCTTATTGCGTTATTGATGCACTGAATAGCACCGAGTTGCCTTCCTGGCACTCGACATTGCTGGACCCCGATTGGCGGTTGCACAAGCGTTACCATGCCAAAGAGGGCACGTTGATGCTGATTCGTCCTGATGGCTACATCGCTTTCCAGGGGGCTGATGCAATGACGCTCTTCACTTATCTGAACGTAAGATCCGGGCTGCTCAAGGGCGCCAAAAAAACAACATCTTCCGAGATCGACGCAGTGCAACTCCAACTTTAAGTCTCTATATGGCTACTGCCAGTTTGGTTCATTGATTTACACAAGGCCCACCCGTGGGCCATGACTTTTGATTTCTTATTCATAGAAAACATATACCGACTTTGGTTAGGAGAACCTCATGCGCTTCCAACTCAACGATGTTGTGCAGGAATTCATCGTGTCCAATGGAAAAATAGCTCATAGCTATTTCTCTCTTTCAGAAAAGATCATTGATTCACTTTGCGAATCCAATGTAGCAAAAGAATCAATATTGATGCGTCTGCTGGAGCAGGCCGAATCTGTCACGGCACATTACTTCAATGCTCATCAACAAGTTCTCGAGGGCGTTTATGCCCACGGGATTGAAGCCCCCGTCAATAAAAACCTTCCGGTGCTGGAACCCGTGCACTCGAACCCGGTAATACAGGCAGCGGCGCCCGTTGCCGAACAAACACCTGCACTCAGTTACGGGCAATGGTTGCGCGCCGAAATAAGCTCCGTCACTGGATTCAAAAAAGAACAAATCGACTTTGATCAAAGTTTCGAGAGTCTGGGCATCGACTCTCTGGGGTTGGTCGATATTTTCGAATCCCTGGCCCAGCACTTCCCGGAAAAGAAAGAGCTCACCTCACTGCTCTTTGATGCCCCCACCCCTACCGCCTTGCTGGCGCGGCTTGAAGCCAATCCGCAGGCGCCTGGCATGGATATCGAAGCATGGGTACTTGAGCAACTGGCGAATATCACCGGTTTTACGGTTGACCAGATCGACCAAAAGCAAAGCTACGAAAGCCTGGGCCTGGACTCCCTGGTGCAGCTGGACTTCCTTGAGTCGGTTGTCGCATTGTGGCCGCAACTCAAGGCCAACAGCACTGAGCTGGCCAACGCCAAGTTCCCGCAGGAAACAATCACCCTTATTAAAGCCGCCCTGGCCACCCCTGAGTCGACATCAACACTCTCCACCGAAGTGCAATCACCTGCCACAACGGACTCCCAAGGGCAGATAAGCGATCTGCTTTTCAACTCCCTGTCACCCCTGATCCCGGACGCGCCACAGTCGATCGACATTGAGACGCCCTTTGCACAGTTGGGGCTCAACGGTTTCGCCCGAGAAACACTCTGCCAATCAATGGCGCAACAGTGTTCCGCCAGCGAGTTTGCCGGTGAAGCGCTGATGTCGCGTCGTACGCCGCAGGACGCCTTGTCGCTTCTGACAAGACTGAGCTGAGCACTGAGCCGCGGTAAAAAAATGGCATGGAATCCGGGTGATCGAACAGATCACCCGGCATTTGGCAATCAGGAGATAGGGTATGAGTGGCGCGGTAACGACAGAGGGCGATTTTTGCTTCAGCGCAATGGCTGGCGAGTTTCCCGGGGCACCGTCAACGGATGCGCTTTGGCACTTGCTCTGCGAAGGACAGATCGCTCCTGTCAATTCGATGCTGACACGCTGGGAACTGAATAAGGCGTCAATCTATTCAGCAAAGGCAGGAGAAAAGGATCGCGTTTACCTGGACAGTGCTTTTTGCCTGACCGATGACCTATCAATCCCTTCAAGGCATGAAGGACGGCAGGTCGCCATCGGTAAGAAAGTTCTCCAGACTCTCCTCGCCCAGCTTGCCGGACAAGGCTCGGCACTGATCAAGGAACGCACCGCATTGGTGGTCGCGACGTCCTGGAGTGACGAGAGTTATTTCGTCACAGGAATGTCCGAAAAAGCCGATGCACCAAGGGGCCATTCATTCCAAGGCTATACGCCGGGTGAACAAGTTGCTGAACTGGCAGCAGCTTTTGCCTTCGGTGGCCCGGCGTTATCGGTAGACACCGCCTGCAGTTCGTTCCCCTATGCAATCGATATGGCTAAGGCCCTGATCAATAGCGGACAGGCGGATAACGCGATTGTCATGGCACTGAACACCGTGCTGCCACCGGCGCTGTTTCTGGGGTTCTCGCAGTTGACCGCCTTTTCCTCCCGGGCCCAAATGCAGGCGTTCGGCCAGGACGCTGACGGCATAGTGCCGGGCGAATGTGCAGTCGCCTTTCTGGTCGAACCCCTATCCCAGGCGCTGATTGCGCAGCGCCGCCCACTGGGCGTTTTGCGGGCATTGGGACTTTCCGCCGATGGCGCCGAAGGCTCAGTGTTTGCGCCTGGCAAACAGGCCCAGTACACGGCTTACCAGCGTGCCTATGTCGGTCTTGATCCCAATGATGTGGATTACATCGAGACCCATGGCACCGGTACACCGCTGGGTGATGCGACAGAGCTGGGCTCATTGAACAGCTTCTTTGCCCCCCACCGCACAGACGACAAAAAAATCACCATCGGTTCGATCAAGTCCGTCATCGGTCACCCGCTGGCCGCCGCCGGAGGCGCTTCGCTCGCCAAGGCGTTGATGATCTTGCGTCACAAAGGTATTCCGCCTCAGCCCGACTACCGTCCCAGCGCAAAAGTCGACGAGACCTGCCTGCAACTGGCCACAGAGCAGGTACAACCCCTTGCTGATCGTCAGTCGGCAATCCGGGTAGGCATCTCCAGCTTTGGTTTTGGCGGCGCCAATGCGCATCTGGTGGTGGATGAATACATTCCCGACAACCACCCTGCCGCCCCCCTGGCCGTCCCTTTAGCCGCCCCCGGCGTGTTGATGCTGGACCTGGCCATTGTCGAGGCTGAAGCGGCGATTGGCAGTCATTGCTCATTGCAGTCATTCAAGCAACAGCTCGATCAGCCAGCAGCACCCTCCGTCATTTTCCCTTATGGGCGCTTCGTTGATTACGCCGCTGCGCCAGCTCAGCCTTTACTGGGAAAATTCCTGGCGCAGGATCGCGTCATCGACATCGACGGTTTCGGCATGGGCCCCAAGCCTCTGGCCCATGTCGATCCGTTCAAGCTGTTGATCACCGATCGCGTCAACCATTTACTGCGACGCTTGCCGTCGGGTGTGGCCGGCTCATCCGGCACTGCGATGGTCATGTGCTGCAACATGGGTGGCGAACGCTTCAGCAATGCGTATAGCAGCGCTCACAACTTCTACGGCCAGGCTCAAGGCATGCCACCGGGCGTGGAGGTGACGGACGTGGCAACCATGTTGCCGAATATGTTGTCCGGCTACCCGGCGCAGATTTTTGACTTCAAGGGTTTCCATCAAACACTGGTTGGCACCCCGGGTTTGTTCTGGCAAACCTTGCTGGCATCCCGGCAATGGTTCAAGGAGGGCATAACCACTCTCTTGCTCGGTGCAGGACGCTTTATCAGTGCTGAAATCGAGATCGAACGCGCCCGACACTCGGCGACCGTGCAAGGTGAAGGACTGGGGCTGATTGCGCTGCGTCCTTATCAACCGGATTCCAGCGACAAACCTTTGCTGGTGATCCGCGCAGCGGTCCTCGCCCATGCCGCGAACTCGCTGGATGAGGCTTGCCAACTGCTGGGCAAAGAGCGCGGTCATTACCAGAACATTGAAGTCTGCGAGCTGCAGCCTGATGCGACTCATGCAAGCGGATCACTGCAAGAGATTACCGGCTTCCTGGCTGAAGCCAGCGGCATCGAAACCCTGCTGGCGGTGATGTTGAGTGCATCGGCTCACACGGTGATCGAGGTTCGCGAAGCCGGCAAGGCAGTGATGTGGTTATTTACTGAAAAGCTTCAGGAATGGAGCCCGGCGGCGGCCGAAACCACGCCTGCCATCAAGCATCCCTTCACATTGCGCTTTGCTCACTCGGCACCCCACGAACTGCAGCAGGTCATCGCGCCTGCTCGCCCTGTCAGCCTTGTCCGCGAGGCTCAACACGACGGCGTCGACGTGCTGCAACTCAGCGACATGCTGACCAACACCCTCCTCGCAGGGCTGCGTGTCAGAGTTCGCGCCATGGAGGGCCTTTTCACCCTGCACCGTGGCGCTGAAGTCCAGCGCCCGGCGCACTGGCAACGTTGCCCGGAAAACATCGTGATCGCCAACGTCCAGCGAGGCCCTCAGTCACTGCAGGCCCAGCTTGTGGTGAATGAAGCGCACCCTTACTTCTTCGATCACCCGCTTGATCACATCCCCGGCATTTTATTGCTTGAGGGTGTGTTGCAACTGATTGAACTCGCCATGCCACCATTAAGTGGACGAGTCGCCTATGTCAAAACCCTGACTATCAAGTTCCAGCAATACGTACAAAAGCAGGGTGTGATTGATCTGCATCTGGAACACGGCGAAGACCCCCAGGTATTCAATGCGAAGGTCATGCAGGCCGGAAAGCTGATGTGCACCTGCATCCTTGGGATGGCCTACAGCTCGGCGTTCGAGACATTGCCCGCCGGCGAGTTCACGGCCACTCGCTGCCGCGACAAGGCCTTGCTGCACAAGGCCAGAGAAGAAAACGTCATCGTCAGTGACATGAGCGGCATCGCTCAGGGCTTGAGCGTGGACACGCTCAAGCTGCCGGATGAGCACTTCTTCCAGGAAGGCGACCCCGAGCACTATTCGATGGTGTATTTCCTCGAAGTTGCCCGCCAGTGCTACATGCAGATTGCCCACAGCTATCTGCGGATTCCACTCAAGACCCCGATGAACCTGCTGGCCTTGAGTTTCACCCTGGATCGGCCAATCCCCAGGAGCAGTCCGCTGTCATTGGCACCGCAAGCCGGTTTTGACGCGCAACATCAGCCGTTCAAAACCAACCGCATCTATATCGACCTGTTCAACCGGGGCGAAAAAATCGGTCAAGCCAGTATTACAGCTCAAGTGCTGAGTCAATCCGTACCCGCAGCCTGAGACATTGAATTGATCCCACTCTCCAGCATGACCGTGCCCCCAACAATCAAGGTGTCGCCGTGAACGATGTCAAAGTGCAAGTCATAGTCAAATCGCCGCCCGCTGAAATATGGAAGATCTGGAGCAATTTTTCAGAAGCGCCGTTATGGGATACCGACGTCAGCCATTGTGAACTCAATGGCCCGTTTCAACCTGGGACGCGAGGCAAATGCATCCTCAAAAATGGCCTGAACATGCCGTTGAAACTAGAGGCGGTGAGTCTGCATGAAAGCTATCGGAACACGGCAAGACTGCTTTGGATCGACCTTGAATTCGATCACCAGATGCGCAGGCTTTCCCCGAATGAAACCCAGGTCATCCATAGCGCGAAGATCTCTGGCCCCTTGAGTTTTTTATACCGTGGGCTGCTACGCAAAATGCTGACCGCGGCAATGACCACCGCACTGGGCAACCTGTGCACTTTGGCTGAACAACGAGCGAATGCCATCAGTACCCCAGGGCTCGAAAAACCTGGAGCGCATTTGCACCGAGTATGAAATATCCCGGGAGGAGAGTGTTGAACGCTCGCTCCCGAACACGCTTCGCTTACTTATCGATAACGGCACACTTCGGACCGAGCATGAACCTACTAAAAAAACCTCAGTATCTCGTGATGGGCGTCATTGGCATGGGTTTTATCGCCCCGGAGTCCAGTTCCGCCGACACGCTCGGCCCCTACATCAGTGTCATGGGCGGCCTGAACTGGGTTGCTCCGCAGGACCTTAACCAGAACAACCTCGATTTTGTCGAGATGGAGTTCAACCAGCCGTTACACTCCGGCTTCGCCACCGGACTGGCATTGGGCTGGCGATTTCCCATCGGGCTCAGACCTGAAGTGGAAATCAGCTACCGTAAAAACACCCTGACCCAGTTCAATAACCGGGTCTACGAAGGCGGCGGGAGCATCGACGGTAAAGGCGAAGAAGAAGCCACCAGCCTGATGGCCAACCTCTGGTATGACGTCTTGAACCTGCCAGCACCCTTCAGCCGGTTCACCCCCTATATTGGCGGCGGTCTGGGCTACACCACCCTGACGGTCAGTGGCCTGGAAGCCGGCGGCGTCCAGTTCGGCGGCACCCATCGCGACACCGTATCGGCCTTTCAACTCGGAGCCGGGGTAGGTTTCGAGCTCACCGATCAATGGTCCTTGTCCATGGATTATCGATACCTCAAGACTCGCGATGCGCACTTCGGTGACATTCAGGGCCTGCCCCAAGGCGATGTGAGCACTGACTATAGCGCCCAGTCATTAATGCTCGGCCTGCATTATTGGTTCTAAGCGGTACACAGATCGGCGCCTTGCAAGGCGTCGCTACGACAAGCCGGTGAAAAGCTTCGGCGCAGAGTCTCACCGGCTTGCGCCCTATGTCAGAGAGAATTAAACAGGTTCGACACATCTCGCCGTTGTAAGCGCCCCCACGACGTCAATCTAGCGCACCACCTCCAAGACTCAACACCTGTAAATCACATCGATGCTGAAGCCTGTGAAGAAAGTACTGGTTTGACCGCAATGGCTGAGTTGACTACTTTGGTGAGTTAAAGGAAATCATCTCGTGCGACAAGGAGTGTCGACAATGTACCCGTCCGTTCGTTCGTCTTTTACCTTGGCCTGGACTCTGCCCCTGGCGTTCTGTGCGGTTGCCGCCCAGCCGCCGCTCGATCCGCTGCAGACCCTGAACCGCATCAACCACAACTACAACACCCTCAAGGACGCTTGCCAGGAACCCGATACCGGTGCCGCACGCGGTCACTACTACTGCAGCGGCGTGACCTTGCGCATGGTCAACGACGGCCCCTTCAACCCCTGGGACTACAGCCCCTACGCGATCAAGATCGGTGCGACCTCCTACTCCTGGATCCGCAAGGACCTGAGCACCCGGATTCTCATCCACCCGGCCGGTTTCATCCTGCGCACCCCAACCGATGCGGCGGCCTTGAGCCTGCCGGTCAAGGAGCAGGGCTGGACCTGCATCTACGCCTTCGATGGCGGTACCGGGCCGGAGCGCAAGTGGTACGGTTGCGGCTTCTTCGACAGCCGCGAGCCACCGCGTGCGGCCCAGAGCGCGATGAACAATCGCAACTCCGCCCTCGCCTACGGCACCTGCGCGGAAGCCTCGGTGAGCACCGCCGAGCAATGGACCCAGAAATACACCGGGCTGATGAAGGGACCGATCCAATACAGCCAGTGCTCCTGGAACGCGGAAAAACCCAGCGACTGGAACACCATGATCCGGGTCCACGAGTCCCGGCCGAACACCACTCACAAGGATCCCTTCGCCTTCAGTGCCCAGGTCAACGAGTTCATGTTGAAGAATGCCTCGGCGACCAACGATGGCAGCGAAAACATGAAGTACATCGATGCCTTCATCTACAACGTCAACAGCACGCAGAACTTCGCCACCCGCGGTGATCAGGCACCACCGAAACCGGAAGACGGCCTGAACAGCGCGCGCAACTTCCAGAAGAAACTCCAGGCCCAGGGCTACAGCGTGCCGATCCTGCGGCTGGACTTCACCAAGCCTGCGGAGCAGCGTTTCAGCTATGTCGCCGCCGACCAGGCGATAGACCTGACGGTTGCCGGTGGTGCACAGCCAATGCCGGCTGCGCCTGCGCCCAGCTACATCGCTGCAGCCACTTGGGTCAAGCGTTACGACCCGGGCACCCGCAAGGACGAATGGACCTTGAGCGTGGTGCCCACAGCGGCTGGCCGCGCCTTGCCCAACGAGCAGGCCGGGGCTTTGTACAACCAGCTGTTCGCCCTCAAGGGCGCGGATAGCAACTGGCGCGACAATGAAAATTCCGTCGGCAGCATGCGCCAGCAATTGAACTGCGTGCTGGTCAACTACCGCAGCAAGACGCCGTGGAATCTCGAGCCTTTCAGGCCTGCGTTATCTGACAGCGAGACCCGGGCCGCAGGTTGCAACCCAATCCTGCGTTGAATGGCCGGAGTGCTGTGGCGCCCTCGCCCGAGGGCGCTGCCGTTGTCTGCGCAAGGTCGCGCAAGTCGTCGGCGAAAGAGGCCGGCGCGTGCAGCGAACCATTGTGTTTTTTGTATCACCGGCATGGACGCCCGCGCCGGCTATCGGCTCCAACCACAAGGAAGTAGCGCCATGAAAAAACGTCTGAACAGGATCACTCCATTACTCATATTTCCGTTGCTCTTGCAAACGACATTGGCCAACGCCGAATCATGCGAGGAGACGCTGAAACGGGTTGAAACGTTGTACAACAACACAGTCGATAGTTGCAGGCAGGATCCGGCGTCGGACTGTTCGGGGTTGTTGGTCAGGGGCACTCACCGAGCCAACCCGGCGAAGGGGGAGAAATGGGATGTATGGAATCCAAGCCCGAAAGCCAAGGAGTTGGGTACTTTTGCCGCTTCCTGGATGCGTGCCGATGGCATCAGCTATGAAGATCCTGGCATGAGTACTCAGAACGGCTACCTCATTACCCCGATAGATCAAGTACGCGATCCAGAGACTCCGGTGCATGTCTACTGTGCGTTTCCTAACGACGCCTGGACCGATTTTCGAGATGACCGAGGCTGTGGCAACAATAAGAACACCAGCCAGACAGAGGCAGTATGCCAGGCCATGGCGCCGCCTATCACTAGCGCTAACACCTGGGTCGCGCATTTCACCAGGTTCAACAACGACAGGAAGCAGGACCAGTTGCAATGTGGCTTCAATATGCGCAACCCCATGAGCAGCAAGGATCGGGTAGACGCTTTTCGAAACTTTATGGGGGCTCGGCAAGTCATCAACACCCGTGAGTTTCAAACCCAGACAGAATTCCGCCTGGGTAACCCGAAAGATGACGAACTACCGATTCTGGCCTTTTTCTACAGCGATCAACGTGGTTTGAATGATGCTTTGGCCAATCAGCGGGACTATAAAAACAAGACAGGAAAGGATCGCAACGTCATCAAGATTGATTTTCCAAGAACGCCGGTTAGCAAGGCCACCTTCTCCTGCGCCAGAACCACGCCTCCACCCACGCAACAATTTTGTGACAAGTACATCGAGTCAAGCACCTGGTTACGACGCGACGATCCGAAACTCGGGCCCGACACGTGGTCACTTGAGGTAGTGCCCACCGCTTGCGGCCGCGCTATCAAGGACGATCAGACCGACAGAATGTTTGCTGAGTTGTACAACAAGCACAAAAACGATGAGCAATGGAGGCAATACAGCGTCAATGGTGGGTCAATCCGCCGGCAAATGGTTTGTCATCTGGCGGCAACCTTCGACGGCAAGCCTGTCAGGAACAAGCCCGAGTGGAACCTCGAACCGAAGCGGCCATACGTCGACCAGGCCAAGGCCATAGCGCAACACTGTAATCCTTACTGAGGCTTTTGAGCGGCAAACCCGATCTGCCGATACCCCTGGTATCGGCAGGTTGCATTTTTTACACCAGCATTTGTCCTATCCTTCATCCACCCAACAACTCTGGACATCGAAATGCCCGCCCCCGAATCCACCCTCCTCCAGAGCTGGCACCACAACGCCCACTTTTGGATCGAGGCCATCCGTGCCGGCACCATCGAAAGCCGCCTCAAGGTCACCGACCAGGCAATCCTGCTGGCGGTGCTAGGCCGTCAACCCGAGCGCGTGCTCGACCTGGGCTGCGGCGAGGGCTGGCTGTTGCGGGCGCTGGCTGAACGGGCCATCACGGCGGTCGGTGTGGATGGCGATGCGACGCTGGTCGACGCGGCGCGGTCGTCGGGCTCTTCGCCGGTGCATTTGGCGAGTTATGAAGAGTTGGTGGAGGCGAAGGTGGACATCGGCAGCAACTACGACCTGATCTGCGCCAACTTCGCCCTGTTGCACCAGGACATCATCCCTCTGCTCGCCGCCATGAACGCCCTGCTCGCCCCTCGCGGCGCGCTGGTGATCCAGACACTGCATCCGTGGACCGCGGCGGCGGGTGACTATCAGGATGGTTGGCGGGAAGAGACCTTCACTGGGTTCAAGGGGCAGTGGCAACCCATGCCGTGGTACTTCCGCACGTTGTCCAGTTGGCTCAATGCTCTGGACATGGCCGGTTTTCAGCTGGCCGGCCTGCAGGAGCCGCAGCACCCGCAAAGTCCTGTGCCGCAGTCGTTGCTGTTGGTGGCTGAGCAACGGGGTGATTGCGATTAACCCGGGGCAAGCCCTAATGCCAGTCAGTTAAGGGAAAATCGGACCTGTAGGAGCCAGGCTTGCCGGCGAAGGCGTCCTTAAGAACGCCTTCGCCGGCAAGCCTGGCTCCTACAAAAAAGCGGCTTACTCGCTTAACTGACTGGCATTAGGGCGAGCCCAGCAAATGACGCACAAACAAAAACGCCGCTCAAGGAGCGGCGTTTTTGCGTTTGGAGCGCAATACAAGACTCACCTGTATTTTGCACGCCTCAGGGCGTTTCAGCTCCAGGGACGGTCTCCATTCTCATCCTTGATGCGGGTCGGCAGGCCCATCACATCCAGCGCCTTGAGGAACGGCTCGGCCGGCAGCTCCTCGACGTTGGCCATGCGCTGCACATCCCATTCGCCACGGGCGACCAGCAGGGCTGCTGCCACAGGTGGCACGCCAGCGGTATAGGAAATGCCCTGACTGTCGGTTTCCGCAAAGGCTTCTTCGTGGTCGGCGACGTTGTAGATGAACACTTCGCGCGGCTGACCATCCTTGGTGCCTTTTACCAGGTCGCCGATGCAGGTCTTGCCGGTGTAGCCAGGCGCCAGCGAGCTCGGATCAGGAAGCACGGCCTTGACCACTTTCAGCGGCACGACTTCCAGGCCTTCAGCGGTTTTGACCGGTTGCTCGGAGAGCAGGCCGAGGTTCTTGAGTACGGTGAACACATTGATGTAATGCTCGCCAAAGCTCATCCAGAAACGCACGTTGGGCACGCCGAGGTTCTTCGACAGGGAGTGCACTTCATCGTGGCCGGTCAGGTACAGATTCTGCGCCCCTACAACCGGCAGGTCGTCGGTGCGTTTGACTTCGAACATCGTGTTGCTGGTCCACTGGCTGTTCTGCCAGCTCCACACTTGTCCGGTGAATTCGCGGAAGTTGATTTCCGGATCGAAATTGGTGGCGAAATACTTGCCATGGGAACCGGCATTGACGTCGAGAATGTCGATCGAATCAATACGGTCGAAATACTGTTGTTGTGCCAACGCTGCATAGGCGTTGACCACACCCGGGTCGAAGCCCACACCGAGGATCGCGGTGATGTTCTTCTCTTTGCATTCCTCGAGGTGCTTCCACTCGTAGTTGCCGTACCAGGGCGGCGTCTCGCAGATTTTGCCTGGTTCTTCGTGAATGGCGGTGTCCAGGTAGGCCACGCCGGTATCGATGCAGGCACGCAGCACCGACATGTTGAGAAAGGCAGAACCGACGTTGATGACGATCTGCGATCCGGTTTCGCGGATCAGCGCCTTGGTCGCCTCGACATCCATAGCGTTCAGCGAGAAGGCTTTGATGTCAGCGGGCTCTTTGAGGCTGCCCTTGGCCTTGACGCTGTCGATGATGGCCTGGCATTTGGAGATGTTGCGCGACGCGATAGCAATACGACCGAGTTCATCGTTGTGCTGCGCGCACTTGTGGGCCACCACCTTGGCGACACCTCCTGCACCAATGATAAGCACGTTCTTCTTCAATTTTTCTCTCTCTCCTTCTCAGCCAGCTTACGAAAGGCTGGACATGTAGTCGTTGTAACCAAACTCACGAACCACCTCGACACTACCGTCAAGTTGTTTCACTACGATGGACGGCATTTTCAGGCCGTTGAACCAGTTCTTCTTGACCATGGTGTAACCCGCTGCGTCGATGAACGACAGCCGATCGCCGATGGCCAGAGGACGATCAAATTGGTACTCACCGAAAATGTCGCCGGCCAGGCAGGATTTGCCGCACACCATGTAGGTATGTTCGCCTTCGCTGGGCGCCAGCTTGGCATTCAGGCGATAGATCAGCAGATCGAGCATGTGCGCCTCGATGGAGCTGTCCACTACGGCCAGGTGCTTGCCGTTGTAGAGGGTGTCGAGCACGGTGACTTCCAGCGACGCACTCTGAGTGATGGCAGCTTCGCCCGGTTCCAGGTAGACCTGCACGCCGTATTTCTGCGAGAAGGCCTTGAGCCGCGCGCAGAACTCGTCGATCGCATAGCCTTCACCGGTGAAGTGAATACCGCCGCCCAGGCTGACCCACTCGACCTTGTGCAGCAGATGGCCGAAGCGCTCTTCGATGGTGCACAGCATCTGGTCGAACAGGCCGAAGTCGGCGTTCTCGCAGTTGTTGTGGAACATGAAGCCCGAGATCTGCTCGATAACTTGCTCGATCTTCACCGGATCCCACTCGCCCAGACGGCTGAATGGCCGCGCCGGATCGGCTAGCAGGTAATCCGAGCTGCTCACCTGCGGATTGACCCGCAGACCACGCACCTTGCCTGCTGAAGCTTCAGTGTAGCGCTGCAACTGGCCAATGGAGTTGAAGATGATCTTGTCGCAGTTGTCGAGCATCTCCTCGATCTCGTCGTCGGCCCAGGCCACGCTGTAGGCATGGGTCTCGCCAGCGAACTTCTGTCGACCGAGCTTGAGCTCATAGAGCGACGACGACGTAGTGCCGTCCATGTATTGCTGCATCAGATCGAATACCGACCAGGTGGCGAAGCACTTGAGTGCCAGCAGGGCCTTCGCCCCGGACTGTTCGCGCACGTAAGCGATCTTCTGCATGTTCGCCAGCAGCTTTTGTTTGTCGATGAGGTAGTACGGCGTCTTGATCATTTCGAGGCCTCCGGCAAGGCCAGCCAAAAAAAGGATGCGCATTGTGCCTTCACTTGCCACATATCGAAAGAGCAGAGAGCGCAGTTCGCTGAGCCGTCCTTAATTGGATCCAGGAGCCAGCGTCACCGGCACCTTAAACGGCCGTCAGTCAGTTCTGCTCAGAATGATGCATAGCGGGGCGCCGCGCCATTGGATGCTGCCTGGTCTTCACGATGACGAAATGCCGTCTTCGATGCATAAAAATTCGTCATCGTTTTGTAACCTTCCGAAGGCGATACTCAGGCTGCTCAACGCCTGCTGTTTTTTCTGCTGCCACTTTAGGCGGCTTTTTTTTGCTTGATGATTTTGGCGGAATTTACCGAAACGAAAGAAACTAAAAGGTCATAATTTCAATCACTTACAAAACTCAATAGTACTCTGAGGCACCATATTTTTAGCGGGAAACGAGTCTCGGTGATTCCAAGCCACGCTACCGAGTTCTATCTACAACCCATCGAAACAGCAGTCATCAGGCTGACTGTATTAATGGCGTTGGACTGGCCGCGATGGAGTCGAGCTCGCCGGTCAACTCACAACTGTCGGCGCTGATTGAAAACAGGCATACCCGGAGCTGCCCTTACTGCTCTCGCAAACTAGCGTCCATAGCTCGACATCTGGCAAAAACGGACAAATCCAGATCGGTCAGGCGTTTCGAGCGTCTGAAGTTGGCTACAACCTGATTTACACCCTATCCGGTCCGGCAATCAGATATTGCGACCAGGTTTTCAACGGCCAGAGCCAGTCTGCATGTAATGCCTGCCATCTCTGAAATAGCTTGCCTTATACGAAAAAGTATCATTTAAAGCACCACCATTTTTTCAAACCCATCAGTCAACTTCTTTAATACATAACCCAGCATCAAATCATCGAAGGCAATCCATACTCAAACTCTATCGCGCCGAAAGTTATTCCCCCCAACAAATAAACCCATCACCAATCATCACACTGCACCTGACTGTGAAAGTCATTATCTTGACGCACCGACACTAACACTTCCCACAAACAACATAACACTTTAATAACACTCTATTAACATTAACAAGCCTCCCTGACTTTTTATAACATTCATTGACACTCAGACGCAGCCACCCTAGATTAATGGCACTCTGCCAACGCCAAAACGACACATCAACTTTGTCAAGTTAATGGAATGCTGAGTTTCTGAGTTATTTCATTCCTGGTACAACGCATGAAATATGTAGACGATATTACGAAACTCTTTACACGTTTTGGCGCCAATGCGCAGAGTTACCAGGAAATACAACCGAACTATAAAGATTTCAAAGACGATCCGGTTACATCTGCGCTGGCTGAGCCAGGACCGTCGGTGGCCTTGTCTCCCCCAACACCAACACCAACGCCCTCTGTGTTTCTACTGAACGAGCCACAGCCTTCTTTATTGATTGGCGCGCCGGTCGAGCCCGTGAAGAATGTTGTCCTCTCGCTACCTTCGCCCAAATCCCCTCCCCTGACCGAGCCACCTGCGAGTTCTGCTACCGGTGACCGTCAGCGATTGAGCGACCTGTTGCGTGAACTCAACCAGGTTCGTCGAGACGGTCTGCCAGAAACGACTCGCAGGCGGACCAAGGCGAAGGTCATTGCTATCGTTTCAGCGAATGGTGGGGTGGGTAAAAGCACCGTCGCCGCTGGCCTCGCGAAAACATTTCGGCGCCCTGGCGGGCGAACCATCGCGATTGATCTGGACCCTCAGAACGCGCTGTCCAGCCACTTGGGTATCACCAGACAGGTTCCCGGGCTGATCCAGCTCAAAGAGCAAGACGCAGACTGGGGCGCTCATCGTCTGCCGGGCTTTAGCGACAGTGAGTGCCTGCCCTTCGGCACTGGCGAGATGAACGATCGCCGCTTGCTCAGGCAGTTGATGCTTGAAGATGCTGACTGGTTGAATCAGCACCTTGCGTCAATGGACCTCAGCGAAAACGATACCGTGATCCTGGACACGCCTTCGGGTGCGACCGTCTATTCGCAACAGGCGCTCGACGCCGCCGATCTGGTGCTGGTGATGACGGTGGCCGACGCGGCCTCCTACCTGGCACTGGACACCATGACCCAGTGGCTGGAAACCACCCGACGACGCGCGCAGCGGCACCGGTATGTGCTCAACCAACGGGATGACTCGCGCTCGTTCAGCAGGGACATGGGCGTGCTGTTTCTGCGGCGGCTCGGCGCTGACCTGATCGGGACGATTCGCCTCGATCACCAATTCAACGAGTCGCTGGCCTATGGTCGGGACCCCCTCCAGTACGCACCTGAGAGCATTGGCTGCCAGGACATTCTTTCGCTGTCCGGCGCGGTCCATGCCCTGCTTTTCGCGGATACTTCCAGCCAGCAGGGCACGCCATGACCGCGCAGCTGAATCAGCTACCTGCAAAGACGTGGTGGTTGCAGGGGCTACTGGATACTTTCCAGGCTCGCGTCAGTCGATGGCCCCTGCGTTGGCGCCAAGGCCTGAAGGTCTCAGCCGGGCTGGTCGCAGCATCGTTGGTGCTGGGTATCCTCACTGCGCCGCTGAATCTGTATTCCCAAGCCGCGTTTGCCGCCGTCTGTTTTGCCGCCAGCCTGATCATCCGCAAGCAAGCCGGGCGTCTGGCGATCCTGACCCTGATCACCCTCTCGCTGATCGCTTCGTTGCGTTACATGTACTGGCGCCTGTCCGACACCCTGGACTTCGACAACTGGCAGGATGCCGTATTTGGCTACGGGCTGGTGCTGGCCGAACTGTATGCCTTGCTCGTCCTGGTCTTCGGCTATGTACAGACCGCCTGGCCGTTGCGCCGCAAACCGCAGTTTCTGCAACAGCCGCCCGCAGAATGGCCGACGGTAGACGTCTTCATTCCTACCTATAACGAAGCATTGGGTATCGTCAAACTGGTGGTGCTCGCTGCTCAGGCCATTGACTGGCCCGAGGGCAAACTGCGGGTGCACATGCTCGATGACGGACGCCGTGAGGAGTTCAAGGTTTTCTGTCAGCAGATTGGTGTCAACTACATCACCCGCGACAACAATCAACATGCCAAGGCCGGCAACCTCAACGAGGCACTCAAAGTCACCGATGGCGAGTTCATTGCCATATTCGACGCCGACCACGTGCCCACCCGCTCCTTCCTGCAGATCACCATGGGCTGGTTTTTAAAGGACCCGAACCTGGCGTTGCTGCAAACGCCGCACTTTTTCTATTCACCCGATCCGTTCGAAAAAAACCTCGATACCTTTCGCTCGGTACCCAATGAAGGTGAGCTGTTCTACGGCCTGGTGCAGGACGGCAACGACCTGTGGAACGCGGCCTTCTTCTGTGGCTCCTGCGCGGTCATCCGGCGGACTCATTTGCTGGAAGTCGGCGGCATCGCCACCGAAACCGTGACGGAGGATGCGCACACGGCACTCAAGCTCAATCGCCGTGGTTTCAATACCGCTTACCTCGCCGTGCCACAAGCGGCGGGACTGGCCACCGAAAGCCTTTCCCGACACATCAGCCAGCGCATACGCTGGGCGCGGGGCATGGCGCAGATTTTTCGGACCGACAATCCGTTGTTTGGCAAAGGACTGAACCTGGGGCAGCGCATCTGCTACCTCAACGCCATGATGCACTTTTTCTACAGCCTGCCCCGCCTGGTGTTCTTGACCGCGCCCTTGGCCTACCTATTTTTCGACGCGCAGATTTTCCATGCCTCGGCGCTGATGGTCACGGTCTATGTACTGCCGCATATTTTCCATTCCAGCCTGACCAACTCCAGCATCCAGGGGCGCTTCCGCCATTCCTTCTGGAACGAAGTGTATGAGTCGGTATTGGCCTGGTACATCATGCGACCGGTGCTGTTGGCCCTGATCAGCCCTTCGCTGGGCAGATTCAACGTGACCGACAAGGGCGGCACCATCGAAAAGGACTATTTCAACTGGAAGCTCGCGCGGCCTTATATCGTCCTGCTGACCTTGAATATGATCGGTCTGGCGATCGGCGTGGTGAAACTGATCGGGAGTGATTCTGCCGAGGCCACTACCCTGCTGATCAACCTGGCCTGGACCGTGTACAACATCGTCATCGTCAGCACCGCCGTGGCGGTGGCCACTGAATCCTCTCAGGTGCGCAACGAACCCAGGGTGCCCGCGGATCTGCCCGTGCGCGTCTATCGCGAAGACGGCACCTGGTTCGATTGCATAACCCGGGACTTCTCACAAAACGGCGTGGGTCTGGCACTGCCACCGCAGGCTCTGCTCAACGTCAATGAGAAGCTGCGGCTGTGCATTCTGCGCACACCGCCCTCAAGCCTCTTTCCCGCAAAAACGGTCTTCAGCAACGACAACGTGGCGGGCGTGCAATTCGAGGCTTTGACCCTGCGCCAGCAAAGTGAGCTGGTGCGACTGACCTTTTCACGGGCCGACACCTGGGCCAACACGTGGGGTAACGGTCGCCTCGACGCGCCAATGTCGGCGTTGCGCGAGGTCAGCAGCATTGGCTTGCGCGCCATCCTGCGCTTGTTCATTGCAACCCTAAAGGACAGCCAGGCGCTGCTGCGCAAACGCCCGGACGCTCCATCACCTATCGACTCCACCGCGGATACGCAACGATCTTGAAGCCTTCCACTCGCCGGACCTTTCTTCCTCGTCGCTCACTCATGCTGATCACCTGCTCGCTAGTGGGCTGGAGCGGCTGGGCATTGAGTGCTGCCGCCCAAATCAGCGCCACAGAGCCGGCGGTGATGCCGGTCGCAGCGTTACCCGGGACCGATGCCCCGGGCAACAGCTATACCCGCACCCTCAAGGACCTGGGCAAAAGCTATTCGATGACCCTTAAAGGCGTGGAGGCTACCGACAGTGTGAACTTCGATGTACGCGCCGATGAAGTCGTCACGGCGGCGCAGGTCACGCTGCAGTACAGCTACTCACCGGCGCTGCTGGCCGACCTTTCGCAGATCAATGTGCTGGTCAACGATCAAGTGGCCGCCAGCCTGCCCCTCCCGAAGGAAGAGGCCGGTAAATTGCAGACCCGGACCGTGCAGATTCCGCCGCAGACCATCACCGAATTCAACCGGCTCAGCCTGCAGTTCATCGGTCACTACACAATGCAATGTGAAGACCCTTTGCACTCCAGCCTGTGGGCCAGGATCGGCAACGAGAGTCAGCTGAGCCTCCAGGTGTCCTCGATTAAACAGCCCAACGACCTGTCCGCTCTGCCGCTGCCCCTGTTCGATCGTCGAGACGCCTCGCTCCTGAAGCTGCCCTTCGTGTTCACCGGGCGCCCGGGCGGCCCTGAGCTTGAGGCCGCCGGTATCCTGTCGTCCTGGTTTGGCGCCCTGGCCAGCTACCGCGGCGCAACCTTCCCCGCCAGCCTCTCCAGCCTGCCGGCCAAAGGCAACGCCGTGGTGTTTGTCAGCGGCAGCGAATCAACGGCCTTGAGTGGCTTACCGATCAAAGAGGCCACGGGGCCGACATTGACACTCGTGAGCAACCCGAATGATGCTCAGGGCAAACTGTTGATCGTCTCCGGGCGCGATGGCGCCGATCTCAAGGTCGCCGCGACAGCGCTGGCTCTCGGTGGCTCGGCCTTCTCCGGGCAGAGCGTAGTGATCGACCGGATCGACTCGCTCAAGCCACGCCGACCGTACGACGCGCCTAACTGGCTGCCCTCCGATCGCCCGGTTCGCCTGGGTGAACTGGCGAAGCCCGCCGAACTCAATGTGTCGGGTTATAACCCGGGGCAAATGACGGTTGCGCTGCGCTTGCCACCCGACCTGTTCAACTGGCGTGAGCCTGGTGCGCAACTTGACCTGAAATACCGCTATACGCCGCAACCGGTCTCCACCAATTCCTCGTTGCTGGTCAACTTCAACGATACCTTCATCAAGTCGATCGATCTGCCCTCGATCGAGAAACTCGGCAACAGCGACAGCCTGCTGGCAATGCTCAAAACCGACGACAGCCTGGCCCGCACATCGCGCATGCTGTTGCCGCTCAATTCCGTAGCCCTACAATCGCGCCTGCAATTTCGCTTCATGTATGACTACATCAAACAGGGCGAATGCCGCGACATCATCATCGACAACATGCGCGGTGTGATCGACCCAGACTCGACCCTGGACCTCAGCCAATACGAACATTTCATGGCCATGCCCAACCTTGGGGTGTTCAAGGACAGTGGCTTCCCGTTCACCCGCATGGCCGACCTTTCTGAAACATCGGTGATCCTGCCCAACGAGCCAGGCCCGGCCGATCTGAGCGCCTACCTGACCCTGCTGGGCCGCTTCGGCGACTCCACCGGTTATCCGGCCACCGGCATGAAGGTAGTCCACGCCGACCAGATAGCCGAGCAAAGCGACCGGGATTTGCTGGTGCTCGCCTCGGGCAACAATCAGCCGCTGCTGGAGAAATGGCAAAGCCTGCTGCCGGCCAAGGGCGAAGATGCTGCGCAGTACTTTGAACTGTCTGACCTGCCCTTGCGTCTGCGCAACTGGATCAGCCCGGATACGAAAACCAATCTGCGTGAAGCGCGCAACAGCTTCAGGTTTACCGCTGACGACGGCAGTGCTTATCTGACTGGATTCGAATCGCCGCTCAAGAGTGGGCGTAGTGTGGTGTTTATCGCCAGCGCAAGGCCAAACGGCTTGGCCGACGTAACCAACGCCCTGCTCAGCAGCGAAGAAAACGCCCGCGAGTTGCAAGGCAGTCTGGTGGTGGTCAGGGGCAAGCATGTCGAGTCGCTGGTCGCCGAGCAGGATTACTACGTCGGGAGCTTGGGCCCATTGCGCTACCTGCAGTGGTACCTCTCGCAAAACGTAATGGCGCTCATGCTGTTCACTCTCCTCGGGATCCTGCTGCTTGCTTCGATGGCCTACCTGGCCCTGCGCTTACGGGCCAAACGTCGTCTTGGTCAATGAGCCGCGCATGCCTGTGTCGTCCATGAGCAGCCGGGGTGTTTCACTTCGCCATTGCCTGCGCGGTAACACGCGCAGGTTGAGCGCTGTGCTTGCGCTGGCGCTGCTGGCGCCTGGGATAGCGGCCGCAACCCCCTGTGAGCTTCCAGCCTGGCCACTGTGGCAAACCTATGCAACGCGCTTCGTCCAGGCCGACGGCCGGGTTCTGGAATCGAGCCTGGAGAACAATCACAGCACTTCTGAAGGGCAGTCCTACGGCATGCTCTTCGCACTGATCGGCAACGATCAGCCACGCTTTGACAAACTCTGGCGCTGGACCTCAGCCAACCTCGCAGGCTCCGCCACCGCCACACGCCTGCCGGGCTGGTTATGGGGGCAAGGCACGGACGGTCAGTGGCGCCTGCAAGACGCCAATTCGGCCGCCGACGCCGACCTGTGGATCGCCTATGCCCTGCTCGAAGCCGCACGCCTGTGGCATCGGCCGGACTATCACCAGGACGCCCTGCACCTGATGGCGACGATTGAAGCGCAATTGGTCGTCAGGCTCCCCGGGCTGGGCCCGATGGTGTTGCCTGGACCACAGGGCTTCGTCCAGCCGGACGCTCTCTGGCGCCTGAACCCCAGCTACCTGCCACTGCCACTGTTACGACGGCTGGCCAAGGAGGCACCCTCGGGGCCCTGGCAAGCGATTGCCAACAACACCGCGACGATGATTGCCCAATCAAGCCGCCACGGCTTCGTCGCTGACTGGGTCGGTTATCGAGGCACTTCAGCGCAATCGGGCGCCTTCGTAAGCGACCCGATCCACGGCGACACGGGCAGCTACGATGCTATTCGCGTGTACCTCTGGCTGGGCATGAGTGATACCTCCGAACCGCTGACAGCGCTCCTGCTCAAACGGCTGGACGGCATGGCCCGCAGCACTCTCGCGACGGGTTCCCCCCCGGAAACAGTCCAGGTTCTCCACGGCAGTGTTCAGGGTCAGAGCCCGTTCGGATTCTGGGCCGCACTGATTCCCTACCTTGAGGCCAAGGGCCAACCCGGGCTGGCCGATCAGCAACGGCGCCGCGTCGAACTCGCCTTGCACGAGGCGCTGGCCATGCCTGATGCCGATGCCGGGCCGCCGCGTTACTACAACTTCATGCTCAGCCTGTTCGCCCTCGGATGGGCAGATAAACATTACCGATTCCGGGAAGACGGAACGCTGAAACTCTCCTGGGAGACCGCATGCACGCGCACCACCGCACGCTAGCCATCGCCGTCATGAGCGCATGGACGGCCGCTGCTGCCCACGCTCAAAGTCCGACGCCACAGACGTTACTCGTCGAGCAAGGGCAGTACTGGCAGCAGCACAACAACCCACAACGCGCTGCGGAAGTCTGGCTGAAAGTCTTGCTGCTGGACCCGGTCCAGGTTGACGCACTGTATGGCCTGGGCTTGATCGGCGTGCAACAGGGCAAGCCACAACAGGCGCAGCAATACCTCGCCCGCTTGCAGGCCATCCAGCCACCGCCTCGGCAGGCACTGCAATTGGCGCAGGACATCAGCGTGGCCCAACCGCAGAACCAGCAGCGCCTGGAAGAGGCTCGGCGCCTCGTCGATGCCGGTGAGCGTGACAAGGCGAGCGCCGTGTTTCGCTCGCTGTTCGATGGCCGTCCACCCCAAGGTACGATCGGCCGCGAGTATTACAACAACCTTGCCTTCAATCAGGCGGACTGGTCTGAAGCACGCGGCGGATTCCAGCGCCTGCAACGTGAGATGCCCAACGACTCGATCGTCGCGCTGTTTTACGCCAAGCATCTGGTCCGCCGTGAAGACAGCCGTGCCGAGGGCATCCGCGCCCTGGCCGCGCTGACCCAGCGTGCCGACATTGCCGGTGATGCCGACGAAAGCTGGCGCCTGGCGTTGACCTGGATCGGTCCGCCCAATCCGGCACAAGTGCCGTTGTTCGAGGCGTACCTCAAGACGCATCCGGATGACGTGGAAATCCGCGCGCAGATGAACAAGGGCAAGCAACAGGTGGCAACGACGGCCAGCAAGGAATGGCAACCGCCCGCCGAAGTCGCGCGCGGTCTGAAGGCGCTCAAAGAAGGCGATCAAGCCACCGCCGAACAGGCTTTTCAAGCGCGCTTGAAAACCCGGCCCGAGGATGCTGACGCGCTGGGCGGCCTTGGGGTTATTCGCCAGCAGCAACACCGACTGGCCGAAGCGGAAAAACTCCTGGGTCAGGCCACGCGACAAAACGACGGCAGCCGCTGGCAAGTTGCGCTGAACGAAGTGCGCTACTGGTCGGCGTTGCAGCAGGCCCGCGACGCCCAGGCCAAAGGCCAGACAGCCCAGGCACAGGTTTTGGTCAACCAGGCGCTGCGGCTGAATCCAAACGGGGTCGATGCTCGCCTCACCCTGGCGGATATTCAGGCCAGCGCGGGCCAGTTCGATGATGCTCAGCGCAACTATCGGCAGATTTTGATCCAGCGCCGCGACGACCCTCAGGCACTGGAAGGGCTGGTCAATGTGCTGCTCAAGAGCGGCAAGAACGATGAAGCCCTGCAACTGATCAACAGCCTGCCCGCCACCGGTCAGGCAAAGATCGGCCAGTCCGCGCGCCTGCAAGCCTTGCGCGCGACGCAACTGGCCGCACTCGCCGAACAACGCAACGACCTGCCCGCTGCGCGCAACGCCTTGCAAGACGCGCTGCGCTACGAACCGGACAACATCTGGACACGTTTCGCCCTGGCCCGCCTGAACCTGGCGATGGGCGAACCGCAAAAGGCTCGGGACCTGATCAGCGCCATGCTCCAGGCCCATCCCGACAATGCCGATGCGCTTTACGTCAGCGCCTTGCTGTCGGTGCAAATGGGTGAGTGGAAAGCCGCCCAGACAACCTTGGGACGCTTGCGCCCCGACCAGCGCACCCCGGACATGGAAGCGCTGGCCGCTGATGTCAGCCTCAACCTGCAACTCAGCCAGGCGATCGAGTTGGGCAAGCGCGGACAGCGCCAGGAAGCCCTGACCTTGCTCGATCGTATCCAGCCGATGGCCAACAACAGTCCAGATCGCACGGCGAGCCTGGCCTCGGCGTATGTCGACATCGGCGAGCCAACCCGTGCGCTGGCCCTCATGCGCAGCCAGTTGCAAAACACCACGGCGCCCTCGGCGGACTTCATCCTGCAATACGCCGCTGTCCTGCTTAAAACCGGAGAAGACGTACAGGTCAACGAGATTCTGCGCGACCTTCAGAACAGGCCCTTGAACGCGCCGGCTCGCAAGCGCTTTGACGACCTGCTCTATCTCTATCGCATCCGCCAGGCTGACCAGCTGCGTGAACGAGGCAATCTGGCCAGCGCTTATGACACGCTAGCGCCTGCACTGGCGCAACGTCCCGGTGACAGCGCTGCCATCGCGGCGCTGGCGCGAATGTACTCGGCCAACGGCGACACGGCAAAAGCCCTCGAACTCTACAAACCGCTGTTACAACGTCAGCCGAACGACCCGCAACTGCTATTGGGTGCCGCCGACGCCGCGGTATTGGCACATGACAGTGCCTTTGCCGAACAGGCACTGCAACAGCTGCTCAAGACTGAATCCGGCAACCCTCAAACGCTGACAGAGGCCGCCCGCCTCTACCAGAACATGGGCAAGACCGGCACGGCGACCGATCTGCTGCGCAAAGCGGTGGCCATTGAACAGAGCGAGAAACGCAGAAGCCAGAGCGGCCAACTGGCCGGTTCGACGGTGGCGCCCAACCCTTTTGCCGGGGTGTCGGGTTCACGTAACGAAGTCAGTCGCGACACCTTGCTGGCAGCGATCCCGCCACCGGTTCAGGAGATGCCGGGCAGCGTGAGATCTCACAGCCCCTTTGGCATCGACGCCCTGCCAAGTCCGCAGCAGGCGAGCAATCGATTCGAGTCGCAGCTGCCGCGCGCAGCACGGGTGAGCGAGGACATCAGCCCCGCGCAACTGGCGCTGAATAAAATCCTTCAGGAGCGCAGTGCCTACGTCACCCAGGGCGTGAGCATTCGCAGCAACAACAGTGAGTCGGGGCTGAGCAAACTGACTGATATTGAGACACCGCTGGAAATCAATATCCCATTGGATGAAAGCCGCGTCGCCCTGCGCGTGACGCCGGTCTCGCTGAACGCCGGCAGCGTCAGCAGCGACGCGCTGTCGCGTTTTGGTAGCGGTGCGCAGAGCGACGGCGTCGGCTCGCAAAAAGCCGAAGGTGTCGGCCTTTCCGTCGCTATTCAACGGCCCGCGGATGGGTTCAAAGCTGATCTCGGCACCACCCCGCTCGGCTTCAAATACAGCACCGCCACTGGTGGCATCAGCATTGATCGCCCGGTGAGCGACTCCTCTAATGTCCGTTACGGCGTGAGCGTTTCCCGGCGTCCGGTGACTGACAGCGTCACCTCGTTTGCCGGCACCACGGACAAACGCAGCGGGCAGTCCTGGGGCGGCGTGACCGCCAATGGCGGGCGTGGCCAGTTGAGCTTTGACGACAACGAAGTCGGCGTCTATGGCTACGCCTCCTGGCACCAGCTATTGGGCAACCATGTCGAGTCCAATAGCCGCAGTGAACTGGGCAGCGGTGTGTACTGGTACCTGCAAAACGCAACGGACAGCAAGCTGACCGTCGGCCTGAGCATGACCGGCATCAGCTACGCCAACAATCAGGACTATTTCACCTACGGCCACGGCGGCTATTTCAGCCCGCAGACGTTCTTCGCCCTGGGCGTGCCAGTGACCTGGGCACAACGCACCGGGCGCTTGACGTATCAAGTCAAGGGCTCGGTCGGCGTGCAGCATTTCGAGCAGGACAGCGCCGACTATTTCCCCAACGACAAAGCCCTGCAAGCGGCCTCGGGCCTGCGCTACGAAGGGCAAAACAAAACCGGGATCGGCTACAGCGTCGCCGCGGCGGCTGAATACAAGGTCGCTTCGAACTTCCTGCTGGGCGCCAACCTGGGAGTGGACAACGCCCGCGACTACCAACAACTGAGCGGCGCCCTGTCTTTGCGCTACCAGTTCGAGGAGATCAGCGGCCCCATGAGCCTGCCGGTCAGCCCGTACACCTCGCCTTATTCCAACTGATCATTCTGGAGTTTTCGATGCCCACTTCTGCCCTTGCCGGCCTGTCCCTCCTTGTTCTTGGGGAGAGCCATATGAGCCTCGCGGACCATTTGCTGGAGCCGCTGCACGACAACCTGACTCGCCAAGGCGCCCAGGTTCATTCCATCGGTGCCTGCGGTGCCAGCGCCGGCGATTGGCTGATCAGCAAGAAGGTCGACTGCGGCGCCGAGCGCAAAGGCAACGACAAGATCGTGATCAAAGGGCGCGAGGCAACCACCACACCGATTCAGGACCTGATCGCCGCCGAGAAGCCCGACCTGGTGGTACTCGTCATCGGCGACACCATGGCGTCCTATGACAAGCCAGTGTTTCCGAAGGCTTGGGCGTGGCAAAGCGTCACCGGCCTGGCCAAGGCCATCGCGGCCACCGGGACCCGTTGCGCCTGGGTGGGCCCGGCCTGGGGCAAAGCCGGTGGCATGTACCAAAAAAATGATCTGCGCACCCATTTGATGTCCCAATTTCTGGCCGCCAACGTTGCGCCTTGCACCTACATCGATTCGCTGGCGTTCTCCAAACCCGGGCAGTGGATGACCACCGATGGGCAGCACTTCACCGTCGCCGGATATCAAGCATGGGGCACCGCCATCGGCACTGCATTGGCCAAACTGCCCGCCGCCAGCCTCGCCAGCAAAGGAGCCGGAAAATGAATCGAGCAAAGCTGGCCGCTGCCCTGTCCTTGTTGTTGAGCCTGCACGCCCAGGCCGCCGACATTGCCTTGTACCCGACGGGCCCGGATCAGGACTCGGCCTTCCTGCGCTTTATCAACGCCGCCGACCGCCCCTTGCAGCTGCTGGCCGAAGGCTCGCGGGCCAGCCTCAAACTGGATGGCTCGAATGCCGTGTCCGACTACCTGCCCGTGCCCGCCAACCAGCCGATCAAGGGAATCCTGGAACGCAACGGTAAAAGCCAGCCGCTGGACATCCAGGTGGCAGCAGGCGAATTCGCCAGCGTGATCGCTTTGCCAGACAACGCTCAAGGTTTCCGCCAGGTCGTCATCCGTGAGCAACCCGACGACTTCAATAGCCTGAGAGCCTCGCTGGCGTTTATCAGCGCCGATCCAGCGTGCCCCCAGGCCGGTTTACGCGCAGCGGGGAAGAATGCCGACCTGTTCAAGGAGGTGGCCGACGGCAGCGTGCAACGCCGCGCCATCAACCCGGTCAGCCTGTCGGTTCAATTGGTCTGCGCCCAAACCAACGTCGGCGCCCCACTTGACTTGGGCCAGCTCAAGGCCGGCGAGCGCTACAGCGTTGTGCTGCTGCCTGGCGCAAATGGTCCTTACCTGTTGCTCGCGACTGACGTCCTGGCCCACTGATCGGATCTCGCCACCACCATGGTTTTTGCCTCTCTCGAGTTTCTGACGTTGTTCCTGCCGCTGTTCTTGTGCACTTATGCAGTGTGCCCAGCCGCCTGGCGCAACGTCACGCTACTGATCGGCAGCTGGCTGTTCTATGGCTGGTTGAGCCCACGATTCCTCGCTGTGCATGTGATGCTGACGATCACGGCGTGGGTGGGTGGCTTATTGATCGATGCCTGGCGACAGGAGAGCAAGGGCCGTGTGCGAATACTTGTCGCCCTGATCGTGCTCAACACAGCAATGCTCTGCTGGTACAAGTACGCCAACATTGTCGCTGGCACATTGAACGAAGCGATGGTCTGGTCCGGAGCCGCGCCCCTGTCCTGGCAACGGGTCATCATGCCGGCCGGATTGTCGTTTGTCGTGCTGCAGGCGATTTCCTACCTGGTGGATGTGCATCGTCGCACCGTGCCGGTCGAGCGCAGCTTCATCCATTACGCGACCTATATTTCGATGTTCGGCCATTCGGTCGCCGGCCCCATCATTCGCTATGACTGGGTCCGGCGCGAGTTGCATCGGCGTTCCTTCAACGCGCAGAACTTTTCGCTGGGTGCACGCCGGTTCATGGTCGGGATGTGTATGAAGGTACTGGTGGCCGACACCCTGTCGCCCGTCGTCGACGTGGCGTTCAATGTGCAGACCCCCAGTTTTTCTGACGCCTGGCTGGGCTGCCTGGCCTACTCCCTGCAGCTGTTCTTTGACTTCGCTGGCTACAGTTCCATGGCCATTGGTCTGGGACTGATGCTGGGCTTCCACTTTCCAGAGAACTTCAACCATCCTTATCTGGCCAACAGCATCCAGGATTTCTGGCGCCGCTGGCACATGTCGTTGTCCAGTTGGTTGCGTGACTATCTGTATATCCCGCTGGGTGGCAATCGCCACGGCCCCTGGAAAACCTATCGCAACCTGTTCCTGATCATGGCCATCGCCGGCCTCTGGCACGGTGGCGACAATTGGAATTATCTACTGTGGGGCTGCGCCCATGGCATTGCGTTGTGTGTTGATCGTGCCTGGAACCGCTCCTCCCTGCCCCCTGTACCTCCCGTGCTCTCCCATGGGCTGACACTGCTGTTCGTCTGCCTGGCATGGACACTGTTCCGCGCCCCTGACTTTCACAGTGCACTGAACCTGTATGCCGGACAGTTCGGGCTGCAGGGCATTGCCCTCAGTGAGGAACTGTCCGCGACCCTGCGCCCGATCCATGGCCTCGCGGGGTTGTTGGGTGTGCTGAGTATCGTCGCACCGCTGCTACGCCCTTACGCTGAAAAACACCGGGTCGGCGTAGCGCTCGCCCTTTGGCCCATTGTCGGTTTCATGCTGTCGTTCGCGCTGACCGCCAGTCGCGAAACCGTACCCTTTCTGTACTTTCAATTCTGATGAAGACGCCAGAGCACACCATTACGCTTGCTCAACCGGACGATCCGGTCGCACGCACCAGTCCATTGGCAGGCGCATCTCTGCTGATACTCCTGTTCGTCGGGCTGCTGTCCTCTGGCTGGCTGATCGGGTCAGGGCAAATAGCGCCGCTACCACCGGGATTATCGGTGACGCAGATTCTTGACGGAGCTATCACCCATAAAATCGCCAAGTCGCTGTCGAAAGCCGCCTTTCCCACCACGTTCGCCAAGCTGGAGCGCGGTGTCAGTTGGCTGCTCCTCGGTGACACCGGGCCGAGGGTTCGCTCGGGTTGTCCTGACTGGTTGTTTTTGGCCGATGAGCTCAAGGTCGATCATCTAGCGCAGCGCAATGCCGATGCCAAAGTCCAGGCGGTGATTGATCTGAAACAGCAGCTCTCCCAACGTGACATCAGCTTGCTGGTGGTCATCGTTCCAGACAAGAGCCGCATCGCTGCTGAGCAGCGTTGTGCACTGCACCGCCCAGCCGCTCTCGAAGGGCGCATCCAGGCCTGGACCTCGAAGCTGGATGTGGCTGGCGTGTCGAGTCTGGACCTCACCGGTGCGCTAACGCCGCTGGGGGCCAATGCCTTTTTGCGTACCGATACGCACTGGAGTGAATCCGGCGCGAAGGCGGCGGCCGAGGCCATCACCCAGCGCCTGAAGACCCTGGGCATCAGCGCAACGCCACGCAGATCGTTCAACGAAAGTCATGCCCCGCTCGCGGTACGACCTGGCGATCTGGTCCATCTGGCGGGCATCGACTGGCTGCCGCTCAAATGGCAACCCGCACCCGAAATGGTCGCCCAAACCAGCACCCACGAACTTCCCGTTGCTTCAGCCGACAGCCCTGATGCTGAGGCAGACCTCTTCGGCGATGCCGACCTCCCCAACACCGTGCTCATCGGCACTTCATTCTCACGCAACTCCAACTTCGCAGGATTTCTGCAGCAGGCACTGGGTGCCCCCGTGGGTAACTTCGCCAAAGACGGCGGAGCGTTCTCTGGCGCGGCAAACAGCTACCTCAACAACCCGGCCTCCAAAGAAACGCCGCCAAAGCAAATCATCTGGGAGATCCCGGAGCGGGACCTGCAGTCGGCTTACATCGACCCCATTGCCTATCGCTCGTTGCGGTAGGCCAATCGCTCGGACAAGGATGCGGTAGTTACCATAGATACCGGGAGTTTAAACATTGTCTGAGTCCCTCCACTCTACATAACCCTCAAAGCAACCTTTAAATGGCAGAATCTCCTTAACTTGATCGTTTCGGAGACCACCATGCTTCGCGTATTTGAACAAAGACTCGACCCCTTCCCGCCCGACGAGGTACCACCGCCCCCCGAAGGCCTGGCTCGGTTCCTTTGGGCGTGCACACGGGGCGCCCGCGGCTATATTCTTGCGTTTGCGCTGCTCAGTGCCGGAGTGTCGATCTACGAAGCCTGGCTGTTTTCTTTCCTTGGTCAGGTCGTGGATCTGCTCTCGACCTGGCAGGCTGGTGGTGATGCGGCGGCGCAGGAAAGTCGCGTGTTGTGGGGCATGGGCATCGTAATGCTGGCCAGCATCGGGCTGGTGGCGTTGCGTACCATGGTGCAGCACCAGATATTGGCGATCAATCTGCCGTTGCGATTGCGTTGGGACTTCCACCGCCTGATGCTGCGGCAAAGCCTTTCGTTCTTTTCCGATGAGTTCTCCGGCCGGGTCACCACCAAGGTGATGCAGACTGCGCTGGCCGTGCGCGACGTGCTGTTCACCCTTATCGAGATCGCACCCGGAATCGGGGTGTATTTCATCGCGATCATCGCACTGGCCGGCGGCTTCGCACTGAAACTGATGCTGCCTTTCGTTGCCTGGATCGTGTTGTTCGGGCTGGCCATGCTGTACTTCGTCCCCCGCTTGGGGAAAGTCGGACAGGAACAGGCCAATGCGCGGTCGATGATGACCGGGCGTATCTCGGACGCCTACACCAACATCACTACGGTGAAGCTGTTTTCCCACTCCAATCGAGAAGCGCACTTCGCACGTGCTGCGATGGAGGACTTCAAGCAAACCGGCTTCCGTCAGATGCGCCTGGTCAGCCAGTTCGAGATCGTCAACCAGGCATTGGTGGTGGCGTTGATCATGGCAGCAGGTGGTTATGCGCTGTGGCTATGGCACCAGGGTGAGGTCGGCGCAGGCGCTGTGGCGGCAATCACCGCCATGGCGTTGCGTATCAATGGCATGTCGCACTGGATCATGTGGCAAATGACCTCGCTGTTCGAGAGCATCGGCACCGTGCAGGATGGCATGGCAACCCTTACCCGCGGCCCCAAGGTGCAGGATGCGCCGGACGCGGGCGTGCTGGTGACCTCCGGCGGGGCGGTAACCTTCGACAACGTGAGCTTCAACTACAATGGCGAACGCCAAGTGCTCGATGGCCTGAGCCTGAACATTCGTCCGGGCGAAAAAATCGGCCTGGTGGGCCGCTCCGGCGCGGGCAAATCCACGCTCATCAACTTGCTGCTGCGCTTCTATGACGTCGACAGCGGGCAGATTCGCATTGACGGGCAAGACATTGCGCACGTGACGCAAGACAGCCTGCGCGGCGCCATCGGCATGGTCACCCAAGACACTTCCCTGCTGCACCGCTCCATTCGCGACAACATCGCCTACGGCCGTCCCGGCGCGACCGACGCGCAAATCCGCAGCGCCGCGGCCAATGCCCAGGCCGATGAGTTCATCAGCCAACTGAGCGACCGGCAAGGGCGCACCGGCTACGACACCTTGGTGGGCGAGCGCGGCATCAAGCTTTCGGGCGGCCAGCGCCAGCGCGTCGCGATTGCCCGAGTGATGCTCAAGAACGCCCCGATCCTGCTACTTGACGAGGCTACCAGCGCGCTGGATTCGGAAGTCGAAGTGGCCATTCAGGAAAGCCTCGATGAAATGATGGAGGGCAAAACCGTCATCGCCATCGCCCATCGACTGTCCACGATTGCGGCGATGGATCGACTTATTGTCATGGACGATGGACGCATCATCGAACAGGGCACCCACACCGAATTGCTCGCCAGGAACGGCATCTATGCGCGGCTGTGGCACCATCAGAGTGGCGGGTTCCTGGGTGAGGATCGGGGGGTGACCGAGGCTATGGATCAGGTATGAGCGTGAACGACCCGGGGATGATCAGCAAGTGTCTGCTTTGGGTCGTTTTCTCCTCTTCATGACATCGGGGGATTGGTAAAAAGGGACAGGCAATCTCGCCATTTCTGCGCATCGGCAGGGTCGGCCATGTATAGGATGCACATTGAAAACTCCCTATTCGCCTTTCAGATGCGCATAGCTATCTACGAAACGCTTAAATTTGTGTTTGCCACAAGTGTACGCTTCATACTTTGCGGGTAGAGCCTCACTCACGCAGGTTGGCACGGGCTCAACTAGCGCATCGAAATCCAAATCAATAAAGAACGGTATTGAATAACGCTCCAGGCCGCTGGTATTTATGACGCGATGCATTGTCGAGGTGTAGCGATCGTTGGTGAGGGTTTGAACCAGATCACCAATGTTGACGATAAAAGTGCCCTCAACGGGTGGGGCGGTAACCCACTCCCCTGCACGGTTCCTGACTTGCAAACCGCCAACTGCGTCTTGAGACAGGACAGTCAAGAAACCGTAGTCCGTGTGCGCCCCAATACCAATCTCCTCTTGAGAAACCCTTCCGATCTGGGGCGGGTAACGCAAAATTCGCTGAATAGTGATGGGCTTGCGCTGAAGATGCTCAAAGTAATCTTGTGGTAAACCCAAACTCAGCGCGATCCCGCCAATAAGCATTCGCGCGAGCGCCAACACAGAGGAATGGTAATCTTCGGCAACCTTCTCAAATTGCGGCAGTACAGACGGCATTTGATTAGGACCAAAAAATGGAGAGACCTCATCGTAATGAGCTCCGCAATCAAAACACTCTTTGAAATCTCGGGTATTAGCAGGGTCTACGTTTTCCGCGTACATCGGAATATAGCCACGTAGCGTGAGCCCGGAATTCACGACATTAAGCTTGTTCTTCTCCTCAAAAGGAAGCTTGAAAAAGCTTTTGGTAAGCGCATACATCTCATCTATTAACTGCTGGTCAATGCCATGGTTTTTTATATAAAAAAAACCCACCTTTTCGCATGCGTCACCTATTTGGCTTGCCACACTCAGCGGATTTTCGCCGTTTATGAGCAGCGATATATCTATGACTGGAATTTCAGTGAACGCTGTTTGTTTGCTAGCCAGACGAATATCAAATAACTCTGTCACCTATGCTCTCCTTTCCGAAATATCAATAAGGCAGAAAATTTGGAAAGCACGACTGTGCCCTCTTCAATTCCACTGAATCACACCTGAACCGTCACCTATAACACCCACTTTTACGTCCGCCTCAACGAGTGCGGTTTGCCGCTGCGCGCACGTTCATCACTCCGCGGGCACTGACCGCTCAATGCGATGGCAACCAGGCGCGTACGAATCAAATCAGCCCGGGTTTTGACGGATGTTAATCCTGGATTTTCTGGCATGCAAGCAAAATGTACACCTATGTCATCAGCCGTTGACACAGGTGTACATTTATCCTAATTTTAAGTCATCGAGTCTGATGAAGCCCACTTTGGAGCGCACCACGATGTCCAGCGATCCCTTGCTGCAACCCTATAAAATCAAGAATCTGACCCTCAGAAACCGGATCATGACCACCTCCCATGAACCGGCCTACCCTGTGGACGGCATGCCCAAGGATCTCTACCGCGCCTACCACGTGGAGCGCGCCAAAGCCGGTGTCGCACTGACTATGACTGCCGGTTCCGCTGCCGTTTCCCGAGACAGCCCGCCGGTGTTCAACAACGTGCTGGCCTACAAGGACGAAGTGGTCGGTTGGTTGAAGGACCTGACCGATGAGTGCCACGAACATGGCGCGGCAGTGATGATCCAGTTGACTCACCTGGGCCGTCGCACCCGCTGGGACAAGGCCGATTGGTTACCGGTGGTGTCGCCGTCACACCGTCGCGAGGCTTCGCACCGCTCCTTCCCGAAGAAAATGGAGGAATGGGACATTGAGCGGATCATCAAGGACTATGTGGACGCCGCGGAACGCATGAAGGCGGCAGGTCTCGATGGTCTGGAGCTTCAGGCCTACGGGCACTTGATGGACCAGTTCTGGTCGCCGCTGACCAATGACCTCGACGGCCCTTACGGCGGCTCGCTGGAAAACCGCATGCGCTTTACCTTCGACATCCTGCGTGGCATCCGCCAGCGGGTCGGAGAAGATTTTCTGCTCGGGGTTCGCTACACCGGTGACGAAGAATTACCCGGGGGCTTCACTGCCAGCGAGGGCATGCAGATTTCTCACATGCTCAAGGACAGCGGACTGGTCGACTTCCTGAACGTCGTGCGCGGCCACATCGATACGGATGCGGGGCTGACCGATGTCATCCCGATTCAGGGTATGCGCAACTCACCCCACCTCGACTTCGCTGGCGAGATCCGTTCGGCAACAGGCTTCCCGACCTTCCACGCTGCGAAGATTCCCGATGTCGCCACCGCGCGCTACGCGATCGCCTCGGGCAAAGTGGACATGGTGGGCATGACCCGTGCGCACATGACCGATCCGCACATCGTGCGCAAAATCATCGAGAAGCGCGAAGAAGACATTCGCCCGTGCGTGGGCGCCAACTATTGCCTGGATCGCATCTACCAGGGCGGCGCGGCCTACTGCATTCACAACGCGGCGACCGGCCGCGAAACCACCATGCCCCATGACATCCCCAAAGCCGCCGTCAAGCGCAAGGTGCTGGTGGTCGGTACCGGCCCTGCCGGGCTGGAAGCGGCGCGGGTCGCCGGTGAGCGCGGCCATGATGTAACGGTGCTTGAGGCGGCTGACCAACCTGGCGGGCAGATTCGTCTGACTGCGCTGAGCGAGCGTCGTCGCGAGATGATCAGCATCATTGATTGGCGCATGGCGCAATGCGAACGGCTCGGGGTGAAGTTTCACTTCAACACCTGGGCCGAAGCTGACACCGTGCAAGCCTTCGAGCCTGACGTGGTCATCGTTGCGACCGGCGGCCTCCCTGATACCGAGGTGCTCCGCGAAGGCAACGAACTCGTGGTTTCAACCTGGGACATCATTTCCGGTGACATCAAGCCCGGTCGCAACGTACTGATCTTCGACGATGCTGGGGATCATGCCGCCCTGCAGGCTGCCGAGGTCATCGCGCAAAGCGGTGCGACCGTGGAGATCGTCACACCTGACCGCTCGTTTGCACCTGAAGTCATGGCCATGAACCTGGTGCCCTACATGCGCAGCCTGCAGGACCTGGACGTCACCTTCACCGTCACCTACCGGGTCGATACCGTGGAAAAACGTGATGGCGGGCTCGTTGCAACCTTTGGCAGTGATTACGGACAGGTCCACAAGCAGCGCGTGGTCGATCAGGTGGTCGTCAATCACGGCACCCTTCCCCTGGACGACTTGTACTTCGACCTGCGTCCTCTCTCCACCAATGGCGGCGCGGTAGAGCAGCATGACCTGATCGCCGGTACGGCGCAGAACATCGTCACCAACCCCGAAGGACGCTTCCAGCTGTTCCGGATCGGCGATGCGGTGTCGGCCCGTAATACCCACGCGGCCATCTATGACGCTTTGCGCCTGGTGAAAGAAATCTGAAGCCATGAAGGCCCTTCAAAGGGCCTTCATTGCCTATCTCTTCGGCTACATGCCTTTGCGGGCAATTTCAGCGCCTGCCTGCACCGCCCGCCCCACAATCGACTCGATGTTCTGATCGGCCATCGACTGCAGCGCTGCTGCCGTCACGCCACGGTAAGCCATCAACGACTCAATCATTTGCCGCGGATCGCGACTGGCAAGCATCTGGCCGCCCCCCACCACCACGCCTTGTGCAGCACGCTGCGCGATGACAAGAGGAATTCCCGCAGCCACCGCCTGATTAGTCAGTGCCATTTGCAACATTGCCGGGAAGGCCGGCCCAGTCCCGGACAACGCGCTGAGGTAATCAATACAGTCTTCTTCAGGCACTTCGTCCGCCGAACCTACGCACTCGAACAGCCGCTGCACCCACTGGCGGTCGTGTTCAACTAGCTTTCCGACACTGTACCAGGGCGTGAACGACTGCCTGATTTCCACGGCCGCATTCGGCATGGCCCGCACTATTACATCCGCACCGGTTGCCGCGCTGATGGCTGCCGCCGGAACGCCGGCCATCAGAGAAATCACTACCTTGCCGCGGGCGTTGATCAGCAGTTCGCGAAACTGCTCCGGCCGGATAGACAGCACGACAATATCGCTGAGGTCCACCAACTGTTGGTTGTCGGCCAGCAGTCTCACGCCAGGCTCGAAGGTGCTGACGCCGGAGCGGTTCGAGATCAACAAACGGTCAGGCCCGATGAACCCGCTATCGAGCGCCGCCTCGGCGATTGCGCGCCCGAGCCAGCCGGTGCCCCCAATGATGCCCAGAGTTCTATTCTCCATCGGCAGTGGACTCCTCGAAGGTATCAACCAAAGGAACGAAAACGCCGGGCTCTTTTTCTGCGTAGCCGAACTTTCCATAAAAGCGGTCCAGCTCGCGCCGCTTCGGTACCTTGCCGGTAAACACGCTCACGTACTGAGGAATCCGTCGAAATCGAACGACGATATCTTCATTGGTTTTCATGGAGATGTAGCCGATTTGCGTGAGGTAGATCGTCCTGGCCCGAACATCGGCCCCCTCTGCGTCGTAGCCAAACCGTCGGAACATGGCAGCCAGGGCATTCATCCGCGCCTCATCGGCCAGAGCGATTTCAGCCGTGACCTCGTCCGATTGCAGCGCCCAACTGCGCACGGCAAATTCGAATTGCGAGTCGAACAGCTCAGGGTTCACCCAACACTCGAAGACGTTGAGAATCGCTTCGGAAATACTCTCTGCGTAACTCTCACATTGGCTGACCATACCGCCGGTGTTCTTGTCCCGCCATCGAGCCAAGAGTGCCGCGAGCAGCTGCTCCCGATCCTCATAGAACCAGTAGAAGCTGGTACGAGACAAATTCAAGCGTTTGGCCAGCGGCATCACCCGCACAGCATCCACACCCGACTCTTTAAGAGCATCGTAGGCGGCGTCCAGCCAACCATCTACGGAGCCTCGCCAGCCTGCGTCCTGCGCTTTGGTTTTCGCCCTTCCTGTCTGTGACATTCGGGTTGTACCTTTATTAAAAATTCTTCCCCACTGTACACCTCAGGATCTGTGGCGTACACGGCATGTACATAAACGTACATTTTCGAGACGCTTCGATGGGAAACTGTTTTCGAGCAGCCGAACTGACGGCTACCAAACGGCGATATGGGAATCGGCTCGCGGCTCGGTGCCGCCGCACAGCACACCGGTGTCCGGGTCACGGATGATGATCTGCCCTCGGCCATAGTTGATCAGGTCGCAATCAACCTGAATCTGGTGTCCGCGCCGTGCCAGCGAAGCGGCCAAGTCCCGAGACGCCCCGTGTTCGATGCCGACCTTCAGATCGCCCAACCATTGCCACCGCGGAGCGTCCAGCGCGGCTTGGGGGTTGAGGCCAAAATCCACCAGATTCATAACCATCTGCACATGGCCTTGGGGCTGCATGTAGCCACCCATGACGCCGAACGGTCCCACCGGTGCGTCACCTTTACTGATGAAACCGGGAATGATGGTGTGAAAGGTTTTTTTGCCCGGTGCCAGGCAGTTGGCGTGGTCAGGGTCGAGACTGAATTCCTGTCCGCGGTTCTGCAAGGCGATGCCGCTGTCTGGCAGTACCACACCGGAGCCAAAACCGTGGTAGTTGCTCTGGATGAAGGACACCATATTGCCCTCCGCATCCGCCGTGGCCAGATACACCGTACCGCTGGCGTGGGGATCGCCCGGATTGGGTTCACGCGCCTGATCGGTGATCTGTTCGCGACGTTGGCTGCTATAGGCATCGCTGAGAAGGTCAGCCACGGCCACACGCATGTGCAGCGGATCGGTGATGTAATGCAGGCCGTCGCTGTAGGCCAGCTTCATGGCTTCCAACTGACGATGCCATGTCTGCTGGCTGTCTCGGTGATCGAAGTCAAAGCCCTCAAGGATTTTCAGGGTCATCAGGGCCACCAATCCCTGCCCGCTTGGGGGAATTTCCCACACATCGTAGCCGCGGTAGTTGATGCTGATCGGGTCCACCCATTGGGCGCGATAATCCTGCAGGTCGCTGGCTCGCAAGTAGCCGCCGGTGGCGCGAGAATGGGCATCCAGACGCTGAGCGAGATCGCCGCGATAGAGGCTTTCGCAAGCGCTGTCCGCCAGTTCTTCCAGCGTTCGGGCTTGCGCCGGGTTGCGGAATAATTCACCGGCCTTGGGCGCACGGCCATCAATCAGGAACGTGTCGAACCAGACGTCGAGCACTGGGTCTCGATGGGAGCTGAATTCATCCAGAGCAGTCTGCCATTGTTGGGCGACCACCGGTGACAGTGGAAAGCCATCCCGGGCCAGACTGATGGCAGGCTGCAGCAGTTCGGCAAAGGGCAGCTTGCCGAAACGTCTGGACAGCTCCGCCCAGGCCGAAGGGCAACCCGGCACCGTGACCGGCGTCCAGCCATAAAGCGGCATCTGCTCGTGACCACTCGCTTTGACGGCATCGATCGTCAGTGCCGCCGGTGCGTGGCCGTTGCCGTTGAGTCCGTGCAATTGGCCTTTGCTCCAGACCAGGGCAAAGGCGTCACCGCCCAAGCCGCAGCCGGTGGGTTCCACCACAGTAAGCGCTGCCGCCGTGGCGATCGCTGCATCAATGGCATTACCGCCGTTGCGCATGATCTCGATGCCAGCTTCGGCGGCCAGTGGCTGGGAAGCCGCGACCATGCCGCGGCGGGCAAACACACTCTGACGTTGCGACGGATAGGGATACTCGTGGGCAGAAAATTTCAACATGGCAAAAGTTCTTCCAAACAAAGATTCATTGGTCGCAGGTGTCCGGTTCCATTGCCGGGTGAAAAACGACCCGACTGAGAAGGTCACAGCACGCGGCTGAGAAAGGCTTGGGTTCGCGGGTGTGTCGGGCGACTGAAGATCTGCTCCGGCGGCCCCTGTTCGATCAATTCGCCCTGATCGAGGACCACCACGCGGTCAGCGACTTCTCGGGCAAAACCCATTTCATGGGTGACCACCACCATGGTCATGCCGTCATCGGCCAACTGCTTCATCACCTGCAGCACCTCGCCGACGGTTTCCGGATCGAGGGCGCTGGTGGGCTCGTCGAACAACATGGCCTGAGGCTTCATCGCCAGCGCCCGGGCGATTGCCACGCGCTGCTGCTGTCCACCAGACAACATCGACGGGTAATGCATGGCTTTGTCCGCCAGACCGACCCGGGCGAGCAATGCCCGGGCCTGTTCCAAGGCTGCGGCGCGCGGCACACCCAGCACCTGGATCGGTGCCTCAATGATGTTTTCCAGCGCGGTCATGTGGGGGAACAGATTGAAACGCTGGAAGACCATGCCGATGTCCCTACGCTGGCGAGCGATGTTGCGCTCGGAGTCGCGCACCAGGCTGCCGTCGGCGCGCTCGCGATACCCCATGGCACGGCCGTTGACGCGAATGCGCCCGCCCTGAATGTCCTCCAGCAGATTGATGCAGCGGATAAAGGTGGTCTTGCCCGAACCCGAGGCGCCGATCAATACCACCACTTCACCGCGCCGCACCTGCAAGGAAATCCCTTTGAGAATCTCCAGGTCACCAAAGGACTTGTGAATGTCCAGGGCCTCGATGATCAGTTCTTCACTTTTGTGCGCCATGCTTAACGCCCCCTCAGCAATTTGAGCGTGCCGCGGCCGAACATGCGGCTGCCAGCCGCCGGCGGCACGGGTCGATCGGACTGTCCGAAACGCGCTTCCAACCAACGCTGGAAGAAACCCCAGAGGGTAGTCAGCAGCAGGAAATAAATCGCCACCACCAGATACAGTTCAAATACCCGGAATGTCGCCGACGTGACCATTTGCGTACTCAGCAATAACTCCTGCACGCCAATCACACTGACCAGGGTCGTATTCTTGAGCATCACGTTGAACTCGTTGCCCAACGGCGGAACGATGACCCGGAACGCCTGAGGCAGAACGATTCGCCGCATCAGTTTGGCGAAGGTCATGCCCAGCGAACGCCCGGCCTCGTACTGCCCCTTGTCCACGGCGCCGATCCCCGCACGGATAATCTCGGCCATGTAGGCGCCTTCGTTCAGGCCCAGGGCGATGATCGCGGCCTGGATGTTGCCCGGCACCACCAAACCAAACAGTTCCACGTCTTCGAAGCGGAAGATCCCGCCGGCTGCCAATGCGGTGTATAGAAAGACGATCTGCACCAACAGCGGCGTACCGCGCATCAGCCACACGTAAAAACGCACCGGCAGGTTGAGTAACGGGTTGTGCGAAAGACGCATCAACGCCGCCGCCAACCCCAGTACACAGCCCAGCGCCATCGCCAGCACACTGATCAGACAGGTCAGCCAGAGTCCGGTGAGGTACACCCCGCTGGGCTGCAACAGGTATTGCCAGAACACATCCCAATTGAAGTTCATCGAGCGTTCGCCTCAGTCGAGTGTGTCGCTGGAAACATGCCATTTGCTCAGCAACTGCACGTAACTGCCGTCGCTGCGCATGTCACTGATGACCTGTTGTACCGCCGCGGTGAGCTGCGGATCATCCTTGCGAATCCCTAGACCGGTCAGAATCCGGCTGAAGGCCGGCACCCCTTCCTCAAACATATCGGGCGCCATAGTTGCGTAGTAACCAGCGGTTTCCACGGTAGTGCCGTAGGCGTCCACTTGACTGATGCGCAGCGCCTGAAAGGCGTCCGTGTCGCTGTTGTAAACCACCAGTTTCATCGGCGTCTTGCCAGCCTTGGTCAGCTTTTCGTTCTCGGCGTCCAGTAAGGTTTTGATCGTTGAGCCGTTGAGTACTGCCACCTTGTGCCCGGACAGTCCATCGAGGGTCTTGATGCCCTTGGGATTGCCTTTGGGGACTACCACTGACTGGCTGGAATACATGTAGTTGACGATGTCGATCACCTCCCGCCGTTCGGGCTTGTCGAACAGCTGATCAACGATCATGTCGCACTGCTGGGCGAGCAGTGCCGGCAGCAACCCGGAGAACGGAATGACCCGCCATTGCACCGGTTTGTCCCCCAGGCGCTTGGCGATTTCCAGCCCCAGATCGACCGTCAGGCCCCTGGGTTTTTGCGCCTCATCGAAAGACACCAAGGGCGGTGAATCCATGCCCGAGCAATACGTGAGTTTGTCGGCCTTTTGCAGTCGCTCCGGCACCTGGGGCGTGGCGACCGCCCACTGTGCGCAGAGTCCCAGGGATACAGCAGCGAGCAACACACGGCGTTTATGCATGACGAGACACTCCAGTTGTTTAGTAACGGGGCAGTACTCAAAGTCAAAACACGGTCGGGCTCGAGCCCGATTCTATTTTTCCGATTGCAGAAACTGGGTCAGCGCCGGCACTGTGCCCTCGATGTGCTCGCGCACCACGGCCTCGGCCCGGTCGGCATCACCTGAGCGGATGGCGTCAAGGATCACCGCGTGCTCCTGGCGAGCGCTCAGGGGTTTTTCGCTGTGTTGCAACCACAGGCGCATAGGCGCTTCGATCAGCGAATACAGCGCCGAGATCTGCTTCATCAACCGAGGACGGCCGCTGAGGCTGCACAGGTATTCATGGAAGGCACGATGAAGCCTGACCCACTCGGCGCTTTCGTCGCGGTAGTCATCCATTTCATCCAACATGCGTTCCAGCGCCGCCAGCTGACGCTCACCGATCTTGGCCACGGCTACGCGGATGGCCAGGCCCTCGAGGGCGCTGCGCATCTCGAAAACCTCATGCAGTTCGTCGAAATCCAGACCACTGACAATGGCCCCGCGGTTAGGCCGCAATGTCACCAGGCCTTGAGCATCGAGACGGCGAAAGGCTTCGCGCACCGGCATTCGGCTCATGCCGATTTCGCTGGCAATGTCCTCAGCGATCAGCCGGTCGCCTTTGCGATAACGGCCCCCACAGATCGCTTCCAGCAGAAAGTTATAAGCCTCCTCCTCGGCAGTCAGGGGCTGACGTTCAACATAGGTGGGAGCGAATTGCATAAAGTCACCTTTTGCAGTTTTGTATCCAATTATCCATATATTCAAAAAAGCAGAATCCGTGCCAGTCTGTTTGGAACTGCCTCAAGTTATTAATCAGGAAGGAGTTTCGATTCAAAAACCGATGATCTTGAGATCGGCGTAGTACTCACCGAGTGCTACGAAATGGCCCAGCGCGCCCCAAACAGGGGAAAAACGGTATCCAGGTAACAAATAATTTCACCGAATGTTCTCCAAAGTTTTCGTACCACGAAAGAACGCACTACAGAAATTAGCGCTTTAAAAGTTTTACTCGATTAAGTATTTTGCATGGATGATTGGGCGACATCCGCCCCTCCTTTTTCATAGCGACAGGATCTCCCGTGAGCGGACTACGTGAACGTCAGAAAGTCGAACGACGCCAAGCCATCAGCAAGGCAGCCATCGAACTGTTTGAGCGTCAGGGTTTTCAGAACACCACCATCGAACAGATCGCCAACCAGGCTGGGGTGTCGGCGCCCACCGTGTTCAAGTACTTCGGCAACAAGCAGGAAATCATCCTGGAAATCCTGCACGACGCCGACCAGCGTGCACTCAAGGACACCCGCAGTCAGATCCCTGAAATGGAGGATCCAGTCGACACTCTGTGCTATCTGGAACGCTTGCTGACCGGTTACGCCCTGGAAGTCATGCACCCCAGCCTCTGGCGGGAACTGCTGCCATTGATCCTGTTTGGCGGCGACAAAGGGCTGCCCGAAGGCTATCGCGCCATGAACGATGCGCTCAGGGCTGAAATCAGCGGATTGCTCAGAGAGTTGCAGCAGGCCGGCAAACTCCGCGCCGACCTCGACGTAGACCTGGCCGCCTTTTTGTTGAACGACTACTCACACCTGCAGTTGTTCAGGCTGGTCAACCAGGAGCAGCCGGATATCGAGTCGCATTCCGCTCAGGTTCGTCATATCACCGAGCTGCTCTTTTACGGTATGCGGGCCTGAGAAAAGCGCCCCATCGACGCGCAGAGTCAGCACACGTTACAGGTTGGCGCAGCTCCGAAGATTCCTGTCGAGCCCGGCACAAAAAGCGCCGGGCCACGATGATCAGCGATTGGTCTTGATGCTGGTCCAGGTGCGAGTGCGGATCCGCTCCACGGCTGGCGGCATGGGCTGCAAAGCGAACAGGGTTTTGCGCGCTTCGTCCGGCACATACATGTTGGGGTTATTACGGATGTCGGCGTTCACCAGCGCGGTGGCATCCTTGTTCGGGTTGGGGTAACCGATCTTGTTGCTGATCCGGGCGATCACATCCGGGCGCAGGATGTAGTTGATGAACTCGTGGGCCTCCTTGGTGTGGGGGGCGTTAGTCGGCACCATCATCACGTCTGACCACATCGGCGCACCTTCCTTGGGCAACGCCATTTCCACCCGGACACCCTTGCCGGCGGCATCGGCCAGTTGTTTGGCCAGCGCCATGCCTCCCGACCAGCCCACGGCGACGCAGATGTCACCGTTGGCCAGGTCCATGCCATAGCGCGACGAGTTGAAGTAGGTAACGTAAGGACGAATCTTCATCATCGTCGCCTGAGCCTGCGGGTAGTCCTCGCGTTTCTGGCTGTTGGGATCGAGGCCCTGGTAGTGCAAGGCGATGGGCACGATTTCGTTGGCCGCATCGAGAAAACCGACACCACAACTGGCTAGCTTGGCGAGGTTATCTTCCTTGAAGATCATGTCCCACGTATTCATCTGCACATTGGCGCCCAGAATCTGCTGAACCTTGTCGACGTTGTAGCCGATCAGCGTGGTGCCCCAAAGGTATGGCGCAGCATAGCGGTTGCCCGTATCACCCACCGTCTCCAGGGATTTCATGAACTCCGGATCCAGATGCTGCCAGTTCGGCAACTGACTGCGGTCCAGAGGCTGGACGGCACCCGCCTTGATCAGGTGGCTCAGGTTGGCGCTGCCGGGGTAGACCACGTCATAGCCAGAGTTGCCGGTGAGCAATTTTGACTCCAGCGTCTCGACGCTGTCGAACACGTCGTAGATCGGACGGATCCCGGTTTCCTCCTGGAAGCTCTTGAGGATCTCCGGTGGCAAGTACTCGATCCAGTTATAGATCCGCACCGTGCGCTCTTCAGCCAGTGAAACGCCCGCCGTCAGCAACGACAGCGCAACGGACAACAGGGTGTTGCGTACATTCTTGTTCATGGTGAAACACTCCTACGCGGCCGCGTTGGCTCGCGACACTTAATAGCGGTAGGTGAAATAAAGTTCGAGTGCACTGAATTTTTTATCATCGCCGAACACCTGCTTGGCAGCGGCCAGCGGCTTGACCCAGTTATAGGAGAGCGATGTATAGAACGACGGCGTCGGGGTCCAGTCGAGGAAAACCACACTCTCATCGGCAAAACGCCGATCGCTGACGGGTGCCCCCATGTAGTTTTTCTCGTCCAGCCAGAACTGATAGTGAATCGCGCCGAGGGTCACGGTTTCGTTCAGGTGGGTCTTGAGGGAAAACTGTTGGACGTTTTCGTTGCTGTTGAACAGCAGGTAGTTGCCGACAATGTCCCCCACCAGCCAGGTGCTCCAGTCGATGAAGCCTTTGCTCAACGGGTCCCAGGCTTTCTGGCGGTTGTCGGTGAGGTTGTCATCGCCGGAAAAACTGGCGTAGCGATAGCCGATGACCGGCGTCAGCGGCAAGGTATTGAAGGCATAGTCCGCCTGACCATACCAAGCCTTGGCATCGTAATCGACGCCCTCGCCGCTGCCTTTCTCCAGCCCGTATTCGGCGTTGAGCGTCAGGGCGGAAACCCCCGGCACCTTGGCATTGAGTGCCCTTACGTTGTACACCAGCATCCCATCCCGGAATCGAGGGGCCGTACTGCCCTTGGGCCCCAGCGCATTGACCTTCATCGCCATGGCACCCAGCGTCACCTGGTCGTCGAGGTTGTAATCCAGGTTGGCACCCGTCATGCGGAAGTCACCCAGATCATCGTCGGTACGCAAGCTGAAAGCCTGGGCCTTCAACGCACCATGATCCCAGGCCAGGATCGCAGAATCCTTGAAGGCGGTTCTTGGGCCAAGCCAGTAGGCGCCGTCGTCGAGCTGGTCAAGGTTGCCGTCCATGACGATGAAGCCAGTACCGATCATGTAGTTCTGGCGTCCGGCAGTCAGCGTCCACTCCCCGGCCCGGAAACCGCCATAGAGTTCTTCGGCGGCCACATCACCATCAGAGCTGCGCGTAAAGCCGCCGGCATCGCCATCGCCAAAGGTGGTCGCCGCCACGAGCGAGCCGCCGGCCAGCAGACTGAAGTCAGGCTGCAGCGAATAGTCCAGCTTGATACCTGGCTTTACGTAGAACTCCTGCCAGTCGATTTTCGTTCCGCCATTTTTGCCGCTGCGCACATCGACGCGGCCGCTGCCGAAGTTGACGTTACGAGTGGAAAGGGTCGCACCGCCGGCGGTGAAGTTGACCTCGCCCTTAAGGTTGCCGTCCTCGAAGGTGTAGCCCGCCAGCGCCACGTGGGTAGTCAGGGGTAAGCCGAACGCTAAGAGCGCTCGAGAGAAACGCGTCATCGAAACCATATGAAGCTCCTGTGTGATTATTGTTGTTACAGGGCAGTGAAATGGCGGCGCAGAGCGCCGCCAACACCTGGCCGAGCCAGGCGAACAGGACGCAAACTTCTTGTATTTATGGGGCGTTTCAGTGGCTAAGTTGCGCGGCGATGGCACGCAGCATGCGCACGCTGTCAGCATCGAACTGGCTGACAGCGTCGGTCAGCGATGACTGCTTGACGATCACCACACCGGACGGCTTATCGACGAACAGGTATTGGCCGTGAATACCACCCGCCATGATCGCCTGGCTGTGGTCGTTGAAGACGTACCACTGGCTGCGGTAGGAAGCGCCGGGGGTCCATTGCGAGAAGTCGGAGTCTTTGGCGTAGATCGCCGGATCGGCGCCAGCGAAGAGGCGTGCGACAGTCTCGGCGGATAGCAGTTGCAGACCATTATGTCGGCCATCGTTGGCCAGCAGCCGACCGAATCGCGCCATGTCTCGCAAGGTCGCGCTGAAACCGGCGCCGGCAACGCTACGTCCCCAAGGGTCAGCCATGAAGTAGCCGTCGCGCTCACACCCCAACTGGCTCCAGATGTCTTGCAGTAACTGATCGCAGGCCTTGCCCGAGGCGCGCTCCATGACCCAGGCCAAGGCTTCGGTGGTAGCGGTCACGTAATGAAAAAAGCCACCGTGGGTGCCGCGTTTCTTTAGAGACGGCAGGTATTGGTACAGCGACTCGAACTGGGCGTACTGCGCAGGTGCGGGCTGAAAACCGCAGGCATAGCCGTATTGCGAACTCTCCGAGTTGGGGTCGTCATAGACCTCGCTGTAATCGATGCCCACCGCCATGTCGAACAACTGGCGTACGGTGGCATCACCAAACGCGCTGCCCACCAATTCAGGCACGTAATACGCTGCGGGCAACGTTGGGTTGAGTACACCGTCACAGACCAGTTGCTCACCGAGGGTGCCGATCAGTGACTTGGTCACCGAGAACATGATGTGCCGGTCCCGGGGACGCTGACCATTGAAGTAGCGCTCGAACAGCACGGTATCGCCTTGCATCACCAAAAAGGCATCGGTCTGACTGGCCACCAAGTGATCGATGACATTGACACTCAGGCCACACTCACTGTCGAAGTGCAGCTCATCCAACGCTTGTGGTGCTTCCTGCAAAGTACTGACTGGCCCGGAACCCGCCTGCACATCAATCGAGGGACGCAGGCGCGCCAGATTACGGAAACCCCACTGGTTGAACGGTGGGCGCATCCAGTTGTTCCAGGTGACGCGGCGTTGCGGCTCTGCCGGGAAGCCCTGCATAAGCAAAGGCGCCTGGCGCGCGTCGAATGACGATCCATTAGTCTCGACGTAAAGACTGGCCAGTGAAGGCACGGTGTTCTGACTCATCGGGTTGACCCTGAAAATGACTCTGCGTGAGAGCAGATGCAGGAAAATAATTACCCGATATTATTTTTTAGTCAATAAAACATTTATTCGGATTAACATATTTTGTGGCTGCTGTGCTTTTGCGAGCACCCGAGTCGATCCCTTGGCAGAAAAGGCACGGACTCCACACAAAAAAACGCGGCGCACGAAGTACTTCATGCCCCGCGCTGCTGGAGATCAACTCAGCGATATACCGTTACGGGTTCACCGACGACGTCCCGATTGATCGTGATGCCCAATCCTGGGGTCTGCGGGGCACGGCTACCTTTATCACCGGGCAAGTACTGGTGGTGGATGGGGGGCGCACGGCGAAACTGCCACTGCCGTTTTGATCGAATCAGCCCGACTTGCGACGGAGGAGTCACTCCCCCACTTCCGTTGCACCATCTGTTCACGCCTTCGCTTTAATCGCGTACAGCCCCCCAACAATCACCAACGCTGCGCCGACAACCACCCAGGTATCCGGGCGCTCGGCAAAGACGATCACCCCAATCAAAGTGGCGAACACCAGAAGCGCATAGTTGAAAGGCTGCAGGGTAGAAGCGGTCGCGTATTTCAGTGCTTGAATGAAAAGAATCTGAGCGACTACGCCCGTCAATGACAGGATCCCCAACAAGAGGCCCTGGACCAGAGTCGGAGCAACCCAGGCGGGTAGCCCCGCAAATGTGATCGTCAGCGCACCCACACCTGCCATAAAGAGCATGTTCGTCGCAAAGGAGTCGTGCTGGCTGATCCGGCGCGTCAGTACGTTGAACACCGCGAACGCCAAAGCAGCCACCAGGGGAATCAGCGCCGCGAGTTCAAAAACGCCCGCGCCTGGTCGAAGGATGATCAGTGTTCCGGTGAACCCTATGGCGGCGGCAATCCAGCGCCGCAGACCTATGAACTCCCCAAGCACGGCCCCCGCCAATGCCAGTGCCATCAGCGGAAATACGGCATAGAGCGCATGCATTTCGGCCAGGCCCAAATATCGTAGCCCCACTGCAAACAGTATGGTTTCACCCACGGCTAACAGCGCTCGAATGATTTGGAGCCAAGGGTGCTTACTGCGAAATGACTCTTTGCCCCTACCTTGGTAGGCGGCATATCCGAGGGCAAAAACGACAAACACCCAATAGCGCATCATGACCAGTTGGGCAACCGGGAAGTCTTTGACAAGCACCTTGGTTAGTCCGTCCTGGCTCGCAAAGATAAGCATTGAAAGCAGGCATAAAAAAATCCCGAGTTGGGGCCTTGCGACCCCAGGACTAACGGCAACGGTGGGCGTAGTTAAGTACGCCGTGTTTTTTGTTTGATCGCTCTTCAATCGCACCTCGGTCATGCCCTCCTCCTTAGCGTGTGAACAGGCGTTCTTTACTTCACCAGCCGCGTTTCTCTCGAAGGCCGGTAACCAAAATACGAGCTGTAGCATTTGCTGAAATGGCTCGGTGAAACAAAGCCGCATGCGACCAGCACATCAACCTGAGACAGCTCTGTGTGCTGAAGCAATCGCCGTGCTTCGGTAATGCGTAATTCCAGGTAATACCGTTGCGGTGTGCTACCCAGTTGTTCTTTGAACAAACGCTCTATTTGTCGACGGGAACGTCCGGCATAGGCCGCCAGTTGCTCCATTTGCAACGGCTCTTCCAGGTTGGCGTCCATCAGTTTGACCACCTCTTTGAGGGGGGCGCTCAACGAGATGTTCTGCGTCGGTTTGATGCGCCGATACCGCGACTCTTCGAAAGAAAGAATGTCTTCGATGCCTTCGACGAGCGCCTTGCCGTGCAGCCCCTTGATCCACTCCAGAGCCATGTGAAAAGCACCCGCTGGACTCGACGCCGTGAGCCTGTCTCGATCCACGACAAATGCTTCACTGGTGACATGCGTGACTTTTGAAATTTCTGCGAGTGCAGGTCGGTGCTCGGGATGAATCGCACAACGATACCCTTCAAGCAAACCTGACACGCCCAAAAACCACGCCCCATTCCACAGTCCGGCCAGTGTGATACCAAACTCTGATGCTGTTTTGAGGAGGCTGATCAGCTCGTGATTGACTTTGAGTTCCGTGCGGTAGCCGCCGCATACGACCAACAAATTGAGGTCTTTAAGTGCTGCGACCTCCAGACGCGAATCAGGCCGAATGACCAGGCCAAGGTCGCTGGTTACTTCACCGTCTTGCAACCCGAAGGTTCGTGAAGAGAACGACGTGGGATGCAGAAGGTTGGCGGTGACTATCGTATCGAGCGCTTGCGTAAATGCAGGCAACGAGAAGTGTTCGAGCAGTAAAAATCCTGCCCGGGCATGAGCTGTCGGCTCACTCCGAGTCTCTTCCAGATAGCGCAGGTTTTCACCTTTCATACACCCGCTGAAATCTCGCCGTTCGATCACTTTACGCCTCGCTTACACTAAAAAAAGCAGCCTTTGTGCAAACCACGGTTGAATCTGCGCATCGAAGAACCAACCGCTGACGCCGTGACCAAACTGTTTATGCGAGCTGGAACCCTTGGGCTATACGGCCTTTGCCATCCCTTAGTAGTGACTTGTTAAACGGCCTTTATTGGAAAAGCCGACGACTTAACTTGTTAACCTTCTCGCCCGGCCCAAAACTCATGCCAGCGAATAACCGAACTGACACCCAGCTTCGTTATTATCTTGGGGGGTAGCTTGCTGGGGCCTGGTGCGTGACTGAAGCTATCGAGAAACTCCGAACGCGTACCCGACGCCAACTCCGCAGCCATCACACCTGCCAGGGTGCTTTTCACAGTACCCAACCCATTTTCGCAGCAAGCCGAATACAGGTTTTCTTCGATCTCGCCAAATGCAGCGGCGCTGTTACGGCTCAAACACAGGCGGCCGGCCCAGCTGAACTCCAACGCAGTGGATTTCAATTCGGGAAAGCGGGCATCCAAGGAATGTCGCTGTTCTTTGGCCACCGCAGCTACCCGCTCTGGAGTGACCTGGATACTCGGGTCATAGGTGAACTTTGTCCGAATGACAATACGCGAGAGACCGTCTGAAGATATCTTGCGAACGGTCGCGCCCATTGGATCCGCCGGCAACAACGCCCACCTGGCTTTGCCCGGCACCTCTTTCCTGAATGCATCATCACTGTACGCCGCTGTCATGGAGGCGTAAGTGAAGACGTGCAACAGGCGTCCTTGATAATGGCCAAAGTCTTCAATGTGGCCGTTGACCCCAAGAATGACCTTGGGTGCTTGCACCGTCCCGTTATGAGATCGAGCGATCCAACCACTTCCCTGCTTGGTCAATTCAATAATCGGAGAGCGTTCGAACAGCGTGATTTTCCCTTCGAGCCCTGCTGCCAGGTCTCTAATGTATTGCGCGGGTTGAATCATCACTGCGCCGGGGGTGTAGATCCCACCGTGGTAATAGGTGGACCCGGTGATTTCGCGCATTTGCGCGGCATCTAACATCTCGAACTTCTCGCCAATGCGTTCAAGGGATTGAGCGTAATTGACGTTCAGCTTCAATCCCCGCTCAGTGGCGGCCGCGTTGATCTTCCCGGAAGGGTCGAACGTGTCGGCAGACATGCCGTACTCCCGCGCGGCTTCAGCGGCAAAAGCAATCGCAAAACGATTTTGCGTAATCTCCAGCGCCGTTGCAGACTCACTCGCCACGGAGTATTCCCCGGACGACAGACTGTGCGGCACATCGATCATGAAGCCAGAGTTTCTGCCCGACGGCCCCTTGGCGACTTCATGCGCATCGACCACAACAATGCTGTCACCCGGGTGCAGCTGTGAAAGTCTGCGAGCGGCGGACAGGCCGGCAAACCCGGCCCCGATAATCAGCCAGTCCGCCGTCACGTTTCCATCAAGCATGCGGACAGGCGCAGTGCGTGCGGAAATCGCCTCCCAACCTGAAACCCCGGTGTCTACCGGCAGGCGCTTGATGGTATGGGTGCTCATTTTTCGGTCTCTTCATCCGACCGATCAGACACATCGATCCAGATGGTTTTGATTTCGGTGTACTGGTCATGGGCAAAAATGGATTTGTCCCGACCGCCGAACCCGGATTCCTTGTAGCCACCGAAAGGCGTCGATGCATCGCCCTCGCCAAAGCAGTTCACGGTGACGATGCCGGCACGAATTTCACGCGACAACTTGATCGCCCGACGCAGACTGCCGGTATAAACCGAGGCCGCCAGGCCGTATACCGTGTCATTGGCCAGGGCAATGGCTTCGGAGATCGTGTTGAAGGTGGTGACCGAGAGAATCGGGCCGAAGATCTCTTCCTGGAACAGACGGTTGTCTCGACCGACACCGTCAATCACCGTTGGCTCTACAAAGGCACCATCTTTGGTCGCGCCACCGTAAACAACTTCAAGCTTTCCGGCGGCGGCGTGCTCAAGGTACGACTTCACTTTGGCAAAATGCTCAGGGCTGACCAGCGACCCTACGCGGTTTTCCGGATCGAGTGGGTCGCCCATCTTCCATTCGCGGATGTAGGCGCCCATGCGCTCTAGCAGCTCGTCTTTAACAGACGCATGGACGATCAGACGTGACGTCGCGGAGCAGTTTTCGCCCATGTTCCAGAACGCGCCGTTGACGACATGCTGAGCGACGAGATCCAGATCCTGGGCATCGTCCATCACCACGGCCGGGTTTTTCCCGCCGCACTCAAGCACGATGCGTTTCAGGTTCGAATCGGCGGCGTAATGCAGGAAGCGGCGGCCGGTCGCGGTGGAGCCGGTGAAGCTCACCATGTCGACATCGTTATGCAAACCGATCGGCTCACCGACCTCTTTGCCCGTGCCAGTCACAATGTTCAGTACACCAGCGGGTATACCGGCTTCAAACGCCAGTTGAGCGACACGCAACGTGGTCAGCGAGGTTTGTTCAGCAGGTTTGACGATGACCGAACAGCCCGCAGCGAGCGCCGGGCCGATTTTCCAGGCCAGCATCAGCAGCGGGAAGTTCCAGGGCAATACGCAGCCCACCACGCCGATCGGCTCCCGAACTACCATGGTCAGCGCGTCGCTGCCCACCGGGGCGGTGTTGTCATAAATCTTGTCAATCAGTTCTGCGTGCCAGCGGATCGTGTGGATGGTGTCCGGGATGTCGACCAACTGACATTCACTGACCGGTTTGCCGCTATCGAGGCTTTCGAGGACGGCCAGTTCGTGTTGATGGCTTTCGAGCAGGTTTGCAAACTTCAACAGAACAGCTTTGCGCTCCCGAGGAGAAATAGATCTCCAGCGTCCATCCTCAAAGGCCTCCTTGGCATTGCTCACCGCGAAGTCGACATCCTCGGACGAACAAGCTGCGACGTCGGTCAAAAACTCACCGGTCGCCGGATTGTTCGTGGCGAAGGTTTTGCCCGAGATCGCGGGTTTAAACGCGCCATTGATGAACGCCTTGGATGGCAACGAAATGTCTTTGGCCAAAGCGGCATATTCGGCCTTGCTCAGAAGATCACCCATGGCTGGCTCCCGAAGTAATGTTGGCTACGTTACGTTTGAGTTCAGTAATGACCGATGCGAAACTCTGCTTTTCGTCCGCTTCAAGTGGCTGCAATGGCAGGCGCACGTTACCGACTTTCAATCCGGCAACTTCGCAGCCGTACTTGATCGATTGCACGAACTTGCCACCGTCCAACGCATTCATCAGCGGCATCATTGCCGACATGATTTGACGGCCTTTGTCGAAGTTCTTTTCGATCACGCAGGCTTCATAAAGCGCAACGTGTTCCTTGGGCAGGAAGTTGGAACCTGCGCACACCCAACTGCGGGCGCCCCAGGCAAAAAATTCGAGGGCCTGGTCGTCCCATCCGCAGGACAAGGCGATGTTGGGGAACTGCCGGGCCAGCCTATGCACCTGGCCCATGTCGCCGGAACTTTCCTTGATGGCGATGACGTTTTTCGATTGACTGACACGTGTGAAATATTCTTCATCCATCGAAACGCACATGCGCCCCGGATAGTTGTAAAGCATGATCGGCAAGTCCGCTGCGCGATCGATAGTGAGCGCGTGAATCGCGTTTTCCTGTGAGGTTGGCAGCGCGTAAGGTGGGGACGTGACGAGAATCGCGTCCGCTTTGATCGATTTCGCATCCTTGGCGTACTGAACCGCATCTTCGGTGCGAATCGCCCCGGTACTGACGATCAGTTGCACCCGAGTGCCAATCACATCTTTGGCGTAGGCCGCCAACTCGGTGCGTTCTTCCGAAGTCTGCGCATAATACTCGCCGGTCGACCCGCCGATAACAATGCCGTGCACCTTCGCCTCAATCAGCGACTCCAAAACTTCCGAGTACACATTCCAGTCAATCTCCCCATCAGAGTTATAAGGCGTTACTGCTGGCGTATAGATACCTTCAAATTTCAAGATAAATGCTCCGAATGCGAGTTAGGTGGAAGATCAACGAGCGCGTCAGCTTTGATGCCTTGAGGCGCGATAAAAATCTCCATGTTTTCACGGGACAGTTGCCAATGCTCAAACACGAGATCGCCAGAGGTTGTTTTACTGACTAAGTACCGTTAGCTGTTGAATCCAGACTGGCATGGGGCAATAGAGTGGTCAATAGCGTGTCTTCCCCGCGCAGACATCTTTAAAGCGATATAGCGCACAGAGTCGAAAAATATTTATCCTTTAAATTCAATTGGTTACGAATAGCATCTTAACGCTACGCTATCGATCGATAACATTTGTTTATGTATTGATAAGCGTAAAAGTTTCTTGTTGGGGTGTGATTGCAGACGTAGTCTTTACAACAGCGATATTTTATTGGCGAAATGGCGTTACCTAATATCGAGATTGATGCAAACAATGGTCTTTTGTCGTCCCTTTGGTATTTTGGAGTGTGTTGACCGTGAGCACTAAATCGGCAGTTTCAAATCTTATTGCGCAGCGCAAGCCTGACCATGCGCTGCCAGGTGCCCTCTATAGCGACCCAGATGTTTACAGGCAGGATCTGGAACAGATCTGGCACAAAAGCTGGATCTTCGCAGGGCACACATTTGAGCTGGAGAAGTCGGGTCAGTACCTGTCGCTGCAAGTCGGCGACTACCCCGTCGCGGTCGTCCGTGGCGCAGACAAACAGATTCGGGCCTTCCACAACTCCTGCCGTCATCGCGGTTCCAAGGTGTGCCCGGAAGCAAGCGGCAAGGTCGCCAAGCTGGTGTGCCCTTACCACAAATGGACATTCGAACTGGATGGCCGCCTGCTGTTCGCCGGGAACATGGGGGACGATTTCGACAAGTCTCAGCATGGGTTGAAGTCCGTGCATTGTGAGGTCGTCGAAACATACATCTATGTGTGTGTTGCTGACGTCGCCCCAGACTTTTCTTCGTTCAGAAAATCCGTCACCCCTTTCGTTGCGCCTCATAATCTGGACGACTGCAAAGTCGCGTTTGAGTCGAACATCATCGAGAAAGGCAACTGGAAACTGGTTTTCGAGAACAACCGTGAGTGCTACCACTGCGACTGCACTCACCCGGAATTGATGCACTCATTCGTGGACAACCCATCAGTGGGCGGCGCCGGCGGCGATGAAGATCTCGAACTCAAAGAGCACTGGGATCGCTGCGAGGCGGCAGGTCTGCCTAGCCGATTGGTCATGGATGATGAAGGTCGTTTCCGCATGACGCGCATCCCCCTGTTTTCCGGGGCCGTCAGCTACACCATGGATGGCAAGCCTGCGGTCGCTGGCCGGTTGGACACAACCGGTGAAGCCAACATCGGTGCGCTGCTTTATTTCAACTACCCATCAACCTGGAACCACTTTCTGGGCGATCACGCGCTGAGCTTCCGCGTCCTGCCCCTTGGTCCGGGCGAGACAATGGTCACTACAAAATGGCTCGTCAAGAAGGACGCGCAGGAAGGTGTCGACTACGACATCGATCGCCTGACCAAGGTTTGGCTTGCAACCAATGACCAGGATCGCACCTTGGTTGAAGGCGCACAGGTTGGCGTCAGCTCTCCTGCTTACGAGCCGGGTCCATTGTCGGTGGCCAGCGAAATTGGTGTATGTCAGTTTGATGATTGGTACTGCAAAACGATGCTTGAGCAGCTCAATGACACGATCCCGTTAAGATCTGTCGGCTAAGGGCAACACTGCCGGTGGTGAGAACCACGAATGATCACCACCGGTACATCCACGCCATCCGAGTCACTGCTCCGCCAGTGCTCCTATCTTCTAAACAGCTCAGGAAAACTGGGCGAGGATCCAGTCGCGTAGCCGGCAACAGGCGTCGTCATTGATCCGGTCTTCACGAAATGTCAGATAGTGCTGACTTTCATGGAGAACCACTTCTTCTTCGATCGGACGAATCAGCGTGCCGTTTTCGATCAGGTTTTCGACCAGGTGATTCCATCCCAGCGCTACGCCTTGGTGGGTTAACACCATGCTGATTACCAGGTTGTAGTCGTTCGCGTTGAAGACGTGAGGGCTGTCGTGGGGACGTTTCTCGATATCAACATCGTGATAAGCCAGCCAAACGCCCCAGTCAACGTGCTCCGCTACCTGGGATCTGCCATAGGGGCTGAGGTTTAGCAAAACCCCGTCGCGTAATCCTTCCAGGCTGGACAGTTCAGGGTGCTCCTCTTTGTAACGAGGTGTGCACACCGGGTAGATGACGTCATGAAACAACGGATAACTGCGGTAGCCATCCTGAATCCTGGCCATTTTGGTGATGAAGATGTCCGGAGTTACACCCGGCTCCATCGATAAAAAGTTTTGAGTGGTTACCAGATTGAGGTCGATGTCTGCGTTCTTGGTAAAAAACCCCGGTAGCTTCGCTGCGAGCCAGAGGGCTGAAAACGCGGGAGAACAGCAAAGCGTCAACGTGCGTTTGCCTGCATTGTTGGTGCGAATGCGCTCCGCCGCCTGGGAAATGTTGACGAAAGATAACTGTGCCGCATCAAAAAAGATGGATCCGGCTTCCGTCAACTCGACTGCTCGCCCCACCCTCTTGAAGAGATCCACCCCAAGGTACGCCTCAAGCTCCCGAATCTGACGGCTAATTGCCGCTTGAGTAACGCACAGCGCTTCAGCCGCACGCGTAAAACTCTGATATTTGGCGGCGGCTACGAATGACTTCACTGCTTTCAGAGACGGCATTTTCAGCAGCGTCATGTCTGGATCGATGTGCTTAACCATAACCTAGAGTATTGAATATCCGGTTCGGGGCCCTTGGGAGGGCCGTTAGGGACGAGATCGGCAAGAGGGTTTCCACCTAGAACCTATGCTGGAGCGTAGCTGAAACAGAGGGTCTAAGACAGGGCCAGCGGCAGTCCCCTTCGCAACCAGCACTGTCGCAGTCGTAAATTGATACGACTAATTAATTGATAACATGACGTTATTGATTGGCCGGAAGAAATGTTGTTAGACGCTGACTCTATTAGGTAATAACTTGTCACTCAAGGCACTGCCCAATTCAGCGTCGATAAAACAAGAATAATAAACATCACATAATAAAGAGGATGGTCACAATGACTAACTCCCAACCTTTCTCCCAGCTTGACTGCCCTTATAAGCACCGTCTTAACTGATTAAGATACGTATATCTAAACTCTTGATCTTACGTCGTATTTGCAGCAGGAGGGGTTATGAGTCTTGGTGACGAGATACTCTCGGTAAAAAACATTTACAAAGTCTTTGGTACTCAGCCAAAGCTCGCGATGGAGATGCTGGCTCGCGGTGCTGATAAAAGTGAAATTTTCAGCAAAACCGGTCAAGTCGTTGGCGTTTTTGATGCCAGTTTCTCCGTAAAACGTGGAGAGATTTTCGTCATCATGGGGCTTTCCGGTTCCGGGAAGTCGACGATGGTGCGGTTGTTCAATCGACTGATCGAGCCAACCTCCGGAACGATCCATCTTAACGGACAAGAAATCACTGGTCTGTCGGACGCCGATCTTCTCAGCGTTCGTCGCAAAGACATGAGCATGGTGTTTCAGTCGTTTGCCCTGATGCCCCACATGAGTGTTATCGACAACGTTGCTTTCGGCCTGGAAATCTCGGGCGTCGAGGAAAGTGAACGGCATAAGCGTGCTCTCGAGGCACTTAAACAGGTGGGGCTCGATGGCCACGCCTACAGCTATCCGCACCAACTGTCCGGCGGTATGCAACAGCGGGTAGGCCTGGCCCGAGCGCTGGCCAACGACCCCGCCATCCTGCTGATGGACGAAGCCTTCTCGGCACTTGACCCGTTGATTCGCCACGAAATGCAGGGCGAACTGATCCGCCTGCAGGCAGAACAGCATCGCACCATCATCTTCATCTCCCATGACATTGACGAGGCGATTCGCATCGGCCATCGCATTGCGATCATGGAGGGTGGTCGGGTAGTTCAGATCGGTACCCCGCAAGAGTTGCTTTGCAACCCCGCGAACGATTACGTCAGGGCTTTCTTCAAAGGCTTTGATGCCTCGAAGATCCTCAAGGCGGGTGATGTTGCCAAAATTTGCGCAGAGCATCCGTACGCCATGGATCAATCCACGCCTACGCTACGCGACGATGTACTCCTGCAGGACGTCTTCCACATCGTTGCCGATGCAGTTAATCCGGTTGCCGTGCTGGATCGCCAGGGTGTGTTCAAAGGCACGATCTCCAAGAGCCTACTGCTCCAGACAATGAGCCGTCACTAATAGGCTCTACTCGCTGGCTTGCCAGGCTCGGACATTCAGGTGATTAGCATGAACGAATTCAGCTTTCTAGACCCGTTTCAATCCATCAACGTCCCTTTGGGCCAATGGGTAGAAGTTGCCCTTAATTATATGGTTCAGAATTTCCGCGAGGTATTCCGCTCGATAAGATGGCCAATCGACCAGGTACTTAATGGTATTCAGTACGGACTACTGGCCATTCCTCCGTCAATATTCATTATTATCGCCACGCTCTTTGGCTGGCAGGTAGGCGGAAAAAGAATAGGTATTCTTTGCTTTGTTACTCTTACGCTATTAGGCGTGATCGGCGTGTGGAATGACGCCATGATTACCCTTGCTCTGGTGCTCACTTCACTGTTTTTCTGCGCAGTTATTGGCATACCACTAGGTGTCTTGTGTGCCCGTAGTGACCGACTGGAGATGCTTCTGCGTCCGGTACTCGACGCCATGCAAACGCTGCCCGCATTTGTTTACCTGGTACCCGTCGTGATGCTGTTTGGTATCGGCAACGTACCGGGCGTACTGGTCACGATCATCTTTTCGGTAGCACCACTCGTGCGGCTCACCAATCTGGGAATTCGCCAGGTACCGGAAGACAAGGTTGAGGCCGCCCGGGCATTCGGATGCACCCCACGCCAGATGCTGAGGCGGGTTCAACTTCCTTTAGCTGCACCGACGATCATGGCGGGCCTGAATCAGGCATTAATGTTGTCACTTTCCATGGTGGTGATCGCATCAATGATTTCGGTGGGCGGGTTGGGGATGATGGTGCTTCGCGGGATTGGTCGCCTTGATATGGGCTTGGCAACCGTCGGTGGATTGGGGCTGGTATTGCTGGCGATTTTCCTTGACCGCCTGACTCAGGCAATGGGCGAACGCAGTAACAGGGCAACCAAAGGTGAACACTGGTACCAGACCGGCCCGGCGGGTGTCATTTATCGCCTGAAGAGAAAAAACACTGTTACAAAAATAGAAGTTAGTCCCAAAGAAAGTTAACCCGCTTAGCGGCGCGTTGTGAACAAAAAGAAATGCCAACTTAGTAACCCAGCCAAGGTAAACGATAATGAACTTCACAACCTTCGGAATAAAACAGAAATTCATTCATTCTGTGGCGCTTTTAGTTTTAGCGGTATCACCTGTGTTTGCATCGGCCGCAACGGCGCAGGAGCCCGGAAAAGGGGTATCCATCACCCCGATCTTTCCGTCAATCGCCGAGGAGCGGTTTCGCGGAGAGATTGCAATGGCGGGTCTCAAGGAGTTGGGCTACGACGTTGAAACACCAAAGGAAACCGAGTACTCCACCATGATGGTTGCGCTTGCCAATGGTGACGCGGATTTCTCAGTGCATTTGTGGGAGGAACTGCACAAATCTTTCTACCAGAAGGCCGGCGGCGATGAGACGATGGTGAAAACCGGCGACATTATGCCGGGTGTGTTGCAGGGCTATATGATCGATAAGAAAACGGCTGATGAGTATCACATCACCACTATCGATGATTTGAAAAAACCAGAAATTGCCAAGCTGTTCGATAGTAATGGCGACGGTAAAGCCGACCTGACAGGTTGCAATCCCGGTTGGGGCTGTGAGCTCATCATTGCGCACCATATGAAAGCCTATGGCCTGGAAAAAACCGTCACAAATAACCAGGGTTCCTATTTTGCCCTGATGGCGGACACCATCGCTCGTTATAAACAAGGTAAGTCGATTCTCTACTACACCTGGGTACCTCAGTGGATCTCCGGTGTTCTGGTCGAAGGCAAAGATGTTGTCTGGTTAACCGTGCCGCGTACGGATCTTCCAGGTGGCAAAAACGATGTCAACACTACCTTTAATGGTAAAAACCTTGGTTTCGCTGTAGACAGTGTCAAAGCGGTTATTAACAAAGAGTTCGCCGAGAAAAATCCGGCTGCCGTGAAGTTCCTGTCTGAAATGCAGATCACTACCGACGATGAAAGCGCGCAAAATCTCAAAATGCACAATGGTGAAAAAAGTGCAGCTGACATTACTCGTCACGCCAAAGAATGGATCGCGGCCCATCGCGCGAAATACGACAGCTGGCTGGCAGACGCACGAGCCGCGGCTAATACCGCCACCGCAAAAAAATAGTTCCTTCATTTAAATCTGCATAAAAGGTTGCCCTGCCCCGGGCAACTTTTTATCCGTTTCGGCGTTCATCATTCAGGAATCATGAAATGCAGTTGTATTCATTCGTCCAGAATTTCAGTTACAAGGACGCGCCCCTGCATACACGCGAGTTGGTTAAAACTTGCCTGCTCGACATCATTGGTGTGGCCGCCGGTGCTCGCGACAATCAAACCAGCGTGATGCTCAAAACCTACGCAGACACCCACTACTCTGCCAACAAGCTGTCCAGCCGCCTTTGGTTCGACGGCAGAGCCGTACATCCATTGGGCGCCGCGTATGCAGGCGGTTTCTGCGTTGATAGCCTGGATGCACATGAAGGTCACTTCACCTCCAAGGGGCATGCGGGTGCAACCGTTGTCCCGGCCATTGTTGCATTGGTTGACGCGTATCGCAGTCAGGGCAAAGACATCAGTGGCGAAGAATTCCTCAGCGCACTGTGCATCGGTTACGAGACCGCTTTGCGGGCGGGCCAGGCATTGATGGCCACTGCCCCTGAATATCATGCCTCAGGCGCCTTTTCCGGGATCGGGGTCGTTTGCGCTGGCGCCCGCTTGCTGAAGCTTGATGAAACGACGTTCCGTCATGCGCTGGGTATCGCGGAATACTTTGGCCCCAGGTGCCCGATGATGCGCCTGGTGAGCTTTCCGACGATGTTGCGTGATGCTCACGGCGCCGGGGCGTATGCCGGACTGAACGCACTACTGATGGCGCAGCTCGGTGTCACTGGCGCTCCTGCCGCCACCGTTGAACCTTTGGAGATTTCCACTTTCTGGCAGGACATTGGAACCCGCTGGGAAATCGACGAGCAATATTTCAAACCGTGGCCGGTATGTCGCTGGGCGCAACCGGCACTCACGGCCATGACCGATTTGATGCGAGCACATCCAGCCATCACTGCGGAGTTGATCGAGACCATTGATGTCGAAACGTTCCACGAGTCTGTGTGTTTGCAGGGGCATTTTCCGAAGAATGCGGACGAGGCCCAGTATGCGCTAGCGTTCCCGCTGGCTGCCTTGATCGTTCGCGGCAAGCTGGGACCTAAAGAGGTCACCGGGGATTCCATTCATGCGCCAGACATCTTGAGTATCAGCGCGAAAATAACCCTTCATGAGGCGCCTGACCTGTCCACCAGGTTCCCGGAGGAAATTCTGTCCCGCGTCACGGTTACCCTGAAAGACGGCACGTGTCTTACGAGCCCAACCGCGACAGCCAAGGGCGACCCCGGCAACCCTATGTCGAGCGACGAATTCGCTGCTAAATACCATTTACTGGCTGATGACAGTCTGGGATCCACACTCAGCAATGCCATCAAGAACAGTGTTGAAGCATTGCCCGGTAGTGATGACTGCCAATCGTTCTTTGATTTGTTGCTGTCCGCTACAAAAACCGCTCCCTGGATTCCGCAACGGTTTCTTGGCTAGTCGTTCAGGTGTCAAAGAGGATTTATGCCATTCGTATTCGAGAGCGTGCTCAAAGACAAAAACATGGGGTACTCCTATACGGCGGAGAAACCAGTAAAGCCGCAGGCAGTGACTCGTGTAGCTTTCGTGCTTTTGAACAATTTCTCGATGATGTCGTTCACCGGCGCTATCGATGCGCTGGTGACCGCCAACCTGATTAGCGAGACACCAGCGTTTGAGGTGTTGACTGTCGGCATCAGGAGCCGTCTGGTGATGAGCGATCTGGGTATTGCGATTTCAGCAGACTTGGAGCTTTCACAACTACCGGATCGTATCGACGTTCTGATTGTCGCCGGGGGTTTACGGGTCAAACTGATCAGCGACCCGCTATTACGTCGCAAGCTACGTAACGTCGCCTCTCTTGGCGCGACCATGGGCGGTTTGTGGAACGGTGCATTTTTCCTGGCGGAAGCTCAGCTTATGGATGGTGTCGAGTGTGCTTTCCATCCAGACGGGCGAGCGATGATGGAGGATGTTTTTCCCAAGGTGCTGGTCTCTTGTCGAACTCACGTAATAGACAAAAACCGTATCACGTGCGCCGGCGCCAGCAGCTCGTTACGCATGATGCTGGAGCTCATCACCGCTAAACAAGACGTGTCGCTGACCCATGCTGTCGAGGAAATACTCAGTTGCGATCAAACCTCTGAAGTCTCAGGGATATCGACCGTCATAGTTGACTCTGATCCCACCTTGCCACAAACCCTGAAGCTCGCTTTAGAACTGATGCAAAAGAACATCGAAGAGCCGCTATCGATCGACGAACTGGCTGAGTGTGTGAACATTTCCCGACGACAATTGGAGCGTCGCTTCTGCCGTTTTGTGGGTGCGACGCCCACACGCTACTACCTTGAGCTGCGCTTGACTCGAGCGCGGCAGCTTATTCTGCAGAGCAATCGGCCGATCACCGATATCGCGATTGCGACCGGCTTCTGTAGTTTCGCCAACTTCCATATGCGCTTTCGTGACTTCTTTGGCGTTGCGCCAAGCAGTTACAGAGCAACGTATGAGCGCAGGCGCTAAGTTTTCCGAAACCCGGGCACGCGACAAACATACGAAACCCGCACCGTCTAAGCCGAGTAAACGATGGCGAGCGTCATCGATAAGGATTACCGAGAATTATGAATGCTCCATCGCCGATATTGGTACCCACGGCTAACCACAGCGAGCGGATGTCTACACGCATCGCCTTCCTTATCGCGGGCTTACTCATGTCCGCATGGGCGCCTCTGGTCCCATTGGTTAAAGCCCGCGCTGGTCTGGACGATGGTGGCCTGGGGTTGCTGCTGCTTGGCCTGGGCGGTGGATCTATTGTGGCCATGCCCTTCGCTGGGTATCTCACTGCACACTATGGATGCCGACCGGTCGTAATCTGGGCGACGATTGTCTTGTGTGCCGTTTTTCCGCTGTTGAGCACCGTGGCGTGGCTGCCTGGACTGGTCATCGCTGTCGTTATCTTCGGTGCCAGCATGGGCATGCTTGATTGCGCCATGAATATACAGTCCGTCATCGTCGAGAAAAACAGCGGGCAGGCACTTCAGTCCGGCTTCCATGGCCTTTACAGCGTCGGAGGCATATTGGGCGCCGGGGCGATGACCGCTCTGCTGACCTTGGGCCTGCATCCGTTGATTGCTGCGCTCTGCATCGTTGCCACAGTATTGGGAGCGCTTTACAAGGCTGCGCCTGCTTTTCTGACTTATGGCACTGAACGGGGTGGACCCATGTTCGCGGTGCCCAGGGGTATCGTGCTGTTTTTGGGAGCGCTCTGTTTCATCGTCTTCCTCACTGAAGGCGCAATCCTCGACTGGAGCGCGGTTTTCCTGGTCTCGAGCCGAGGGTTAGAGCCGAGCATCGCCGGTTTGGGCTACGCATCCTTCGCCGCTGCGATGACGGTGGGCCGCCTGACAGGAGATGCCATCGTCAGCAAACTTGGCGGTGTGCGCGTCGTTGCACTTGGCGGACTCTGCGCAGCCGCAGGCATGGTGGTGTCGCTTGGGATCGAAGGTTGGGTCGCGTCCTTGATTGGCTACGCTCTGGTCGGTGCTGGATGCTCAAACATTGTCCCAGTGCTCTTTACCGCTGTAGGCCGCCAGCAACGGATGCCACAGGCGGTAGCCATCCCCGCTGTCATCTCGATGGGCTACGCGGGCATTCTGATCGGTCCCGTATTTATCGGAGCAGTCGCCCATCTAAGCACCTTGTCATTCGCTCTGGGTTGCGTGAGTGTTCTGCTGGTTTTTGTCAGTGCGACCGCTCGATTACTTCGCAATTAACCGAATCTTTTCAGGCGCGCTTTCAACCCAAAAGCGAGGATGTTTCAAGATCGGCATACGACGGATTACTCTCGTCGCCGTAATTGACCAGCCAGAAAGTCGAGAAAGGAACACCGGATGCTTTATTTTCAGGAAATGTTAGGCATAGCCGTGTTTTCTGACTGAACGTTGGCCGCCGAGGAGACGTTGCGTCCCCTCGGCGGCAGGGTGTCAGGTAAACAGATCGACGCCCAACTGGAAGGCGACCCACAGCGCGAGGCCTGTAGCAAAAAGCAGCGCGATGTTTTCAAACAGGTTGTTGCGATATTTCTTGTCCAGCAGCTTCTTCTGGTTGGACATGATCAGCAGGCCCAGGGAAATGACCGGCAAGCCAATGATGTTCAACGCGCTGACACCAATGGTCAGGGTCACGAAGTCCGGCATGCCTGGCAGTGACCAGATCAATGGCGTCACGAGGATGAACAGCATGAACCATTTATGCATCGGATCATGATGAAACTCTTTGCCGTACTTCTCGCGACGCTTGGGGAGAACGTGTTGGAAAGCATCGGTAATCAGCATCGGGAATGCAGTGGTCTTGCCGGAAATACTGGCAAACAGTGTCGCGAACACGCCGATAAAGAACACGTACCAACCCATCGGGCCGAAGAAGATTTCCAGCGCCGTGCCCAAGTCACCCAAGGTCTTCACCTCAATGCCGTTGGGCCGCAGGATTTCCGCGCCGACGATCCAGATGGCCAGGTTGATGACGATCCCGACGAACACTGCAAACAGCAAATCGTTACGTTGAACACGCTTGTGCTGCGGCCCTGTCCAGCCCTTTTGGCGCATGACATACGGATGCACGAAATTGGCAATGGAGCCTGCAACCGCGCCGATAACCGATACCGCCACCAGCAGCGCGCCATGCACGCCCTCATCCGGCGGGATGCTGAAGCCGATGGTGCCTTTGACGATGCCGACGACATCGGGACCGGACATCACGGCCAAGGCAATAAAGGCCAGGGTCATGATCGCCAGCAGCACCTTCATCACGCCTTCGATCATCGAATAAATATTTCGACCCACCAGCATCCACACCGCGAGTACCACCGCCAGTGAACACAGCAGTGGCTGGTCGATTTTCAACAGCATCGCCAGCGACTCACCCGCCCCCTTGATCATGTAGGCGTTCATCAAGTGCCCCATCAGCAGGGCATAGACGAGCATGAACCAGGCGAAAAAGGGATTCAGCTGCGCATAGCCTTGCAGGATGGTCATGCCCTGGTTATTGCACAACTGGAAGCGAGCGATGATGTTGACGATCAGGTATCTCAAGAGCAGAGAGACCGCCAGCACCCACATCATTGCGTAACCGTAATTGGCACCGGCCACGGACGACGTGATCAGGTCACCAGCGCCCAGCCAGGACAGTACGGCGATGATTCCGGGGCCCAGCAGTTTGAGAATTCGGGAAAATCGGTTTTGAGCGGGCGCCGCAGCCTGGCCTTCGACGGAAGGAATGCTCGTCATAGAGGGTATCTCCATTTATTTTTTTTGTGAGAACGAGCGCAGTCGAACACAACAGATAAGACGTCGTACAACATTTCTTATACAAGTGTGTTTAGAAATGTTTCAAGCTCGCGGGTTGGCGTCGGGCTGCGTGGATGGCATCGAACCGGGACAAAGTCACGCAAACAATGCGCAGTAGCCACTACGTCTCTTTCCAACCTGAGAAAAACAATATCTTCGGGCGGAAAAAGACGCGACGCATGGAGGTCTGGAGTTGGCTCATTCCAACCTCCATGGTTTGGCGGTCATCCATAAAACGCAGCGCAAGGTGTTTGCCGTGAACCCACCACCATTTTTGAATGACCTCACCCTGTCGCTAGCCTGCCCCTCGCAACATTGAGATATCTCGTTTAGGCGCGACGCCAAACAGTCGGCTGTATTCGCGGCTGAACTGCGAAGGGCTCTCATAGCCGACTTTGAACGCCGCGCTCGATACATCCTGATGCTCGTTGAGCATCAAGCGCCTCGCCTCGTTCAACCGTAGCCATTTCTGGTACTGCAATGGGCTCATCGCGGTGAGCTGACGGAAATGGTGGTGAAAGGTCGGCGTGCTCATCTGTACCCGGGCGGCAAGGTCGTCGACGCGAAGGGCCAAGGTGTAATTCAACTTCAGCCAATCGATGGCTTTGGCGATTCGATAGCCCTGGCCATCGACAGAAGTGATTTGCCGCAACCTGCCCGCCTGATCACTTTTCAAGAGACGGTAGTGAATTTCACGCTGGATCAAAGGGGCGAGAACAGGAATAGCTTCCGGCTCATCGAGCAGCGCCAACAAGCGCTCGAACGGCGCCAGCATGGCTGCGGTCACTGAACCGATGCCTACCCCTTTCGCGACTGAACGTTCACGGGTGGGCGGCAGGTCACTCTGCGCAATCAGCTCTGCCAGCATGCGCAAATCGAGCTTGAACGTCAGCCCCAGGCACGGTTGCTCCGGGCTCGCCGCTAGCACCTGCGAGTTGGCCGGCAAATCCAGTGAGGTGACCAGAAAACGCGAGGTGTCATACGGATAACCCTCACCGCCTACCCACAGCTGTTTCTCGCCTTGGGCGACAAGAATGATGCTCGGTTCGACCATGCAAACAACGGGCGGCGACGGGTGTTCGCGCCTGAAGAAGCCGAGGCCCGCAATCGAGGTTGCGTAGTCACCGGGTTTCAAGACCCGCGAGCCAATGATCTGGGCGAGCGCCTCCTGGGGCGATGCGGCGGTTTCGTGTTGGGTCATCATGTTCGTCTCGTACCTCTTCGCTGAACTCTAACTCGCCCACACGCAAGCGTCCTGCAATAGAACGCAGACTCATAGAATCAAGCAAGTAATCCAGCGGATTGCACTACAGAGCCTCTGGGCAGAGCGGGAGAATGTTCATCCGACACACCATCGAGGACTCTCCCATGCTTGTACAAGCCTATGGTGCTCATGCGGGCGACAAACCCCTTGAGCCTTTGCAGATCATTCGCCGTTCCCCGTGATCGACAACGCCACATTGGCTGGCCAAGCGAAAGACGCCAGCGAATAACCACTCAATCGAAAGGACTATCCAGTGAAAGGCATTTTGCTTGCCCTCGGGCTGCTTGTTACCTCTTTTTCTTCAATGGGCGCCGATAGGTCGAACGGCGCAGAGAATTTCTACAAAAGCGAAAAAGTGACGGTGGAGAAGGTCACCTTTAAGAATCAGTACGGTATGAACGTGGCGGGCAATCTGTTCACTCCGAAGGGCCTCGACCCGAAATCAAAAAATGCCGCCATCATCGTCGGTCACCCCATGGGCGCGGTAAAGGAACAGAGTGCAAACCTGTACGCCACCAAAATGGCCGAGCAGGGATTTGTCACGCTGTCGCTGGATTTATCCTTCTGGGGTGAAAGCGAGGGCACGCCTCGTCAGGCAGTCTCGCCTGATATCTACGCCGAAGACTTCAGTGCCGCCGTGGACTTTCTCGGCACTCGACCCATTGTTGATCGTGAGCGTATCGGTGTTATCGGCATCTGTGGCAGCGGCAGCTTCGCCATCAGCGCGGCCAAGATTGATCCGCGTCTCAGGGCCATCGCCACCGTCAGCATGTACGACATGGGCGCGGCCAATCGTAATGGTCTCAAGCACGGTGTAACGGCTGAACAGCGCCAGCAGATCATTCGCGAGGCGGCGCAGCAGCGCGACGTGGAGTTCCAGGGTGGCCAGACCCGCTATACCAGCGGCTCACCACTCAAACTGACCGGAAACGCCGTGGGTGACGAGTTTTACGACTTCTACCGCACTCCACGAGGAGAGGTTACGCCTGCCGGTGCGTCGGCGCAGACAACCACCATGCCGACGCTGACCAGCAACGTGAAATTCATGAACTTCTATCCGTTCAACGACATCGAGACGATCTCCCCTCGCCCGCTGCTGTTCATTGCTGGCGCCCAGGCCCACTCACTCGAGTTCAGTGAGGACGCCTACAAACGCGCTGCCGAACCCAAAGAACTGCTCATCATTCCTGATGCCGGGCATGTGGATCTCTACGACCGAGTCAACCTCATTCCATTCGCCAAGTTGACCTCGTTCTTCAAAAGCAACCTGAAGTAGCCTGATCGGCGCCCTGGCCGGGCACCGGCTCTCTCTCGCGGCCTCGTTCACGGGGCCGCGACGCTTCGCGCATGACAGGATTCAATCAATGACCAACCACTCTCCCGTCCCCCGGAAAGCCGAACAGTCGTGGGGCGCCGTATTCGCCATGTCACTTGCAGCCTTCGTGCTGGTGGCGTCGGAATTCATGCCCGTCAGCCTGCTGACGCCGATTGCCGCCGATCTGCATATCACCGAGGGGCAAGCGGGCCAGGGCATTTCTGTCTCTGGGCTGTTTGCGCTGTTCGCCAGCCTCCTGATCGCTTCGGTGGCGGCGCGGGTCGACCGCAAACCTCTGCTGTTGTCTCTGACTGTGCTGATGATCGTCTCGGGAACAGTGGTCGCTTTCGCGCCGAATTACTGGGTATTCATGATCGGCCGCGCGTTGATCGGGGTAGCGATAGGCGGCTTCTGGTCGCTGTCGGCGGCAACCGCCATGCGCCTGGTGCCTGAAGACCAGATCACTCGCGCCATGGCAATCGTCAACGGCGGCAACGCTCTGGCAACAGTGATTGCAGCGCCGTTGGGCAGTTTCCTTGGCGAGTTGATCGGCTGGCGCGGTGCCTTCTTGTGCGTCATCCCGGTCGCGGTAATCGCCTCTGTCTGGCTTCTGTTTAGCCTCCCGGCGATGAAGTCGCAAAGTGGTTCAGGCACTGGGAATGTCTTCAGGCTGATGAAAATCCTACCGGTCGCGTTAGGCATGGTGGCGGTCAGTGTCTTTTTCATGGGTCAGTTCATGCTGTTTACCTACCTGCGCCCGTTCCTTGAAACGGTCACGCACGCCAGTGTTTCCATGCTCTCGCTGATGTTGCTCGTCCTCGGTCTGGCGGGCCTCGCGGGAACCTTCCTGATTGAAGCCTTCTTGAAAAATGGCCTGCATCGCACCCTCATCGTCATACCGATCTTGATGGCAACGATCGCACTGGCGCTCGTTTCATTCGGCAGCTCGGCGGCGACCACTACTGTCTTGTTGGGTCTCTGGGGACTGGTTGCAACGGCGGCCCCGGTGGGATGGTGGACATGGCTGGCCAGAACATTGCCAGAGGCTGCTGAAGCGGGAGGCGGCTTAATGGTGGCGATCATTCAACTGGCCATTGCTTCGGGTGCAACCGTTGGCGGGCTGGTGTTTGACTCGAGCGGCTATCGAGCAACCTTCGAGTTGAGCGCCGCGTTGCTGGGCGTGGCGGCTGCTCTTGCCTTCCTGGCTGCACGCGCAGCCACGCGGGAGCCGGTTGCATCGGTGAACATCGCATGAAAAAACCACAAGACACGCCAAGGCGTTTCTTGTGGTTCCGGTGGAGCAATCGTTCACAGGCTGGACGGTAAATCAGCGTGCGCTGTCGATGATTTGGCCACTGTCCGGCGTCAGGCTGTATCCCGTCAGAAATTGCCCATCCTTGCTGGCGAGGAACAGCACCACCGGCGCAATATCTTCCTCCGGCGATCCATAACGGCCAAGTACGTTAGCGGGCGCAGGCACATCGGCCGCTCTTCGTCATGACCCCGTTTATCAGGGCCATGATTTCGTATTGTCTTCGGCCAGCCTTGAGAAGGCGTAACGCTCGCCCTCGCGAACGTTTGCCCGCTCAATCAGGCAGGACGTACATGTGTCGAGAGTTCCTGTGAGGCTTCAGACTTGATCTTGAACCAGAGGGCGTACATCGCTGGCAGGAACACCAGGGTCAGCACGGTGCCGGCAAACGTACCGCCAATCAGGGTGTACGCCAGCGTTCCCCAGAACACCGAATGGGTCAGCGGAATGAACGCCAGCATCGCCGCCAACGCCGTGAGAATCACGGGCCTCGCGCGCTGCACAGTGGCTTCGACCACTGCGTCATAAGGCGACAGGCCGGCTTGCTCATTGGAGTGAATCTGGCCAATGAGGATCAGCGTGTTGCGCATCAGAATCCCTGACAAGGCAATCAATCCCACCAAGGCGTTGATCCCGAACGGCTGCTGGAACAACAGCAGAATTGGCACCACTCCAATCAGGCCCAAAGGCGCGGTGGCGAACACCATCATCATTGCCGACATCGAGCGCACCTGAATGATGATGGTCAGCAACATCAACGCGATCATGATCGGGAACAACGGCAGCAATGCCTTGTTTGCTTTACCCGACTCCTCGATCGCGCCAGCAAACTCAATGCGGTAGCCCGCCGGCAGTTTTTCGATGATCGGCTGCAACTGCGTTATCAAGGCGTTGGAGACATCGGGGGGCTGAAGACCTTCAGCCACGTCACCGCGCACGGTGATGGTCGGCGTCCGATCACGACGCCGCAGGATGGGCTCCTCCATGCGCACATCCACCGCCCCTACCTGGGACAGCGACACGCGCTGGCCTTGAGCGCCGGTCAGCGTGAAGGCGGCAATTTTCGACGGATCCAGACGCGTCTCCCCAGCGGAACGAGCCACCACCTGAACAGCACGAATGTCCTCACGCACCTCGGTGACAGGCACCCCCGTTAGCAGGAATTGCAACTGTTGCGCGACATCGCTCGAGGTCAAGCCGAATGCTTGCAGGCGATCCTGATCCAGCGTGAGATGAAGTGCCGGTGCGCGCTCGCCCAAGTCGGTGTTGACGGTCCTCATCAGGGGGCTGGCGCTCATGACCGCACGCACCTGCGCGGCGATATCTCGTAACACCGCGGGGTCGGCGCCCATCACCCGGAAGGCCACCGGATACGGTGAATAAGGACCAAATACCAACTGCGTTACCCGCACCCGAGCTTCAGGCGCCAAGCCATCGGCCGCGGTTTGTCTGAGGCGGAGCTTGAGCGCTTCACGCTCTTGCTGATTCGCGGTCAGGACGACGATTTTGGCGAAGGATGGATCGGGTAGTTCAGGGGCCATCGCCAAGTAGAAGCGCGGCGCGCCCTGGCCAATGTATGCGGTGACGATCCTGGCCTCCGGCTGCTGAGCCAACCACGCCTCGACCTTGGCCGCCGCCACATCAGTCTGTTCGATAGAGGTGCCGTAAGGCATCTGCACCTCAACCAACACCTCAGGTCGGTCGGACGTTGGGAAGAACTGCTTGTTGACCACGCCCATGCCCAGAATCGCAACAACGAACAAGCCCACGACGGATGTCGCCACCAGGCCTTTGCGGCGGATCACACCGCCCAGCAGGCGCCTGAAACGCTGGTAGTTCGGTGTACCGTAAATCGCCGTATGCCCGCCTTCAGGCACCTTGATCTGCGGCAGCAGTTTGACGCCCAGGTAAGGGGTAAACACCACGGCCACCACCCAGGAAGTGATCAGCGCAATGCCAACGATCCAGAACATGTTCGCGGTGTACTCACCAGCGGTCGACTTGGCAAAACCGTTGGGCATAAAGCCGATCGCCGTCACCAACGTCCCCGACAACATCGGCGCGGCCGTGTGGCTCCAGGCATAAGCGGAGGCCTTGATTCGGTCGTAGCCCTCCTCCATCTTCACCACCATCATTTCAATGGCAATGATTGCATCGTCCACCAGCAGCCCCAGCGCCAAAATCAACGAGCCCAGGGTAATTCGATCGAAGTCCTTGCCCGTGGCCGCCATGACAATGAACACGGCCGCCAGGGTCAGCGGCACCGCCGCGGCAACCACAACGCCAACACGCCAGCCCATGCTGAGAAAACACACCAGCAGCACCACGCCCAGGGCAGCAAAAAACTTCACCATGAACTCGTTGACGGACGCGCCAATATTCACCGCCTGATCCGTGACCTTGGTCAGGCTCATGCCCAAAGGCATTTGCTCGTTGATCGCTGTCGCCTCAGCCTCCAGCGATTTCCCCAGGTCCAGACCGTTCCAGCCATCGCGCATGACCACGCCGAGCAACAATGCGGGCTCGCCATTGTTGCGTACCAGGAACGTCGCAGGGTCCTCATAACCGCGCTTGACCTCAGCCACATCGGACAACTTGAGGGTTCTGCCCTGCACCGTCAGTGGGGTATTGCGAATCTTCTGCAGGTCATCAAACGCGCCATCCAGGCGGATGAAAACCTGTGGGCCCTTCGCTTCAACTGAGCCGGCCGGCGTTATCATGTTTTGCGTGTTCAACGCACTGAAGATGTCTCGTGCGGAAATGCCCAGTGTCGCCAAACGCTCGTAGGACAGCTCGACAAAAATGCGCTCGGCCTGTTCACCGATGATGTTGACCTTCTTCACACCCGCCACATGCAGCAGACGCTGGCGCAAGCTCTCGGCTTCGCGCACCAACAGACGTTGCGGCTCGCCCTTGGCCTTGAGCGCATAGAGCGCGAAGGTGACATCGGAATACTCATCATTGACCATCGGGCCGATCACCCCGGACGGCAACCCCTTCTGCTCATCCAGGATTTTCTTGCGCGCCTGGTAAAACTCCTCCTGGACGGCTGAGGGCGGCGTGCTGTCGAGCAGGTACACCGTAGTGAATGCCAAGCCGGGCCGGGTAAAGGTCTCGGTCCGATCGTACCAACGCAGCTCTTGCATGCGTTTTTCCAGCTTTTCTACCACCTGATCTTGCATCTCCTGGGCCGTCGCCCCAGGCCAGGCGGTGACCACCGTCATTTGTTTAATGGTGAATGCGGGGTCTTCCGCACGCCCCAATTTGAAGAAGGCGTACAACCCACCCACAGAAATCAGCAGGATCAAAAACAGGGTGATCGAGCGCTCGCGTACGGCCAGCGCCGAAAGATTGAAGCCGCTCATCGACTCACCTCAACCACCGTTTTTTGCGTGGCACCGGCAAGTTCTGTCCTGACTTTCTCTCCCTCATTCAATAGGTGCGCACCCAATGCGACGACACGATCACCCACCTGCAGATCACCCGTCACGCGCACGCTGGCCTCGTTACTCAGGCTGCGAACCTTGACCGGGCGCCATGCCACCTGCTCAGGTTCCCCGCCCACCACCCAGACCCCCGGGCCTTTACCGGCGTCGTAGAGGGCCCCCATGGGCACCTGTAATTCCTTGGCATCAGCAACATCCGTGTCAGCGATAACCACCGAGATCGTCGAACCCAGGGTGGCGTTGGAGAGCCCCCCCTCCAGCACATAACGCGCTTCAAACGTTCGGGTCTGTCGGTCGGCAGAGTCGGACAACTGGCGTAAACGCGCTTTACCTGCAGTCTGGTGCTGGCCGTATAGCTCAACCGTCGCCGCCGAGCCCAGCGCAGGACGTAGCGTCTCGGGTAACTGGATAACGGCTTCGCGCTGCCCTGAGTGGGCAACACGCACCACCACCTGACCTGCACCAACCACCTGCCCCGGCTCCGCCAAGGTATCCACTACCACCCCGTCAGCATCCGCCAGCAACGTCGAATAACCGGTCGCGTTTTTCGCCACATCAGCCTGGGCCTGGGCAGCGTTGAGTTGGGCTTTCGCCGAGTCGGCAGCCGCTTTAAACCCTGCGTAAGCTGAAGCAGATACCGCTCCGACGGACACCAGATCACGGTAGCGACGCTCATCATCGGAGGCCTGCCGGGCTCGGGCCATAGCGGCCAGCACCGATTCCTGTTGCGCCCTCGCGGTCAGCGTCAGGTCGTTGGCATCGATGCGCATGAGGGGCTGCCCGCGCTTGACACTCTGCCCAGCATCCACCAAACGCTCCAAGACCTTCCCAGGTACCCGAAAACCGAGATCGCTCTGAACTCGAGCCGCGACGACACCGGTGAATACCCGTGCCGCAGGCGCTGAGGGTTGAACCACGCCGATGCGCACCAAGGGCACTTGAAGGCGAGGATCGGCAGGCGTGGCCGCGTTGCAGGCCGCTAGGGCAAACGGCAACAAGCCAATGAAAATGAATGACAGGTGGGGGCGCGGGATCATAGAGACCTCTCAGTAGCGGATGCCCCATGCTTATTCAAGTGACCAATTATGTCAATAGTCACTACCAAGACGAATGAACATCGCCCACTTGATCAGAGCAAGGCAAAGAGGCTTGATATCCAGTTTTTTTAGGCGCACACGCTGATACGGATGCGCAGCGCATCCGTCAGCAGAGGTTCAAGGCATCAGGCTGCGCAGAACAAGATTGGAGATGAGCGAAGGGGCTTCTTCAACAAAATCGAGGTTGTACTGCAATAGCAGAGGATTGATGAAGGGCCGCAGAGCGAGATGAATCGCCTCTACCGTCTCGTCCAGCGGTGTCTTGCGTTCAAACTCGCCGAGTTCTCGCCCCTCACGCACGATTTGCAACACGAAGCTCTTGATCTGAGCGTCATAGACTTGCGAGCTCGGCCAGCGCTCCGAGGCGGAGAACGCCGCGATGTCATAGAGTTTACGGTCATTAAAGAACAGGCTCACACCTGTGGCGATCAGGGTTTTGACCAATCGCCGAAAACGCTCAGTCTGCGAGATGCCGTCTGCATTGATGGCTTGCTCCACAGCTGCAACGATTTCCGTCAGGCAATTGGTACAGATAGCGTTACCAATCGCCTGCTTGGATTCAAAAAACTTGTAGATGTAAGCCTTGGAAAAACCGATGGCCTTGGCTAGGTCAGAAACCGTTGTCTTGCCGTAACCGTACTGACTGAAATGCTCGTTGGCCGCCGCGACAATCTGGTCTCGAATGTCGTGATCGGCTGGGCCACGGGCGCTGGGCGAAGAAACGGATGGCTGATTCATGCGAGCAGCTTACTCATCCTAAAGGTGGTTGACAACTTGTGACCAAATTGTAATATCGTCACAAACCGACCCTTTCGCAGGTATCGCATGCACCCTCCTCCTCGTTTCGCCGTCTTACTGTGTTTGGGCATGGTTGCAGGTTGCGCAGTGGGCCCCGACTACTCAAAACCCAGCGTGGAATTGCCCGAGCATTTCTCGGCGCAAACGTCCAAGGCACGACAACTGGCCGCCGAAAATGCCGATCTCGCCGCTTGGTGGAACGCATTTAATGACCCAATACTCAGTCAGCTGATAAATCGAGCACTTGAACAGAACCTCGATTTAGCCCAGGCAAACGCAAGGATCGAGCAGGCTCGCGGCGGTTTGGGAGCAGCTAACGCAGCCCTCCTGCCTTCAGCTACCGTCAACGGTCAAGCGGCCCGCGCCCGTCAGTCATTGGAGACTCCGTTGGGCCAATTGCTGAATTCAGACCCTTCCTATAATCGCTACGGCAGTGCCTATGAGGCGAACTTGAATGCCGGCTGGGAGCTGGATGTGTTTGGCGGGCTGCGCCGAGGTAAAGAAGCCGCCTTCGCCGATTATCAGGCCTCGCAAGCCGGAGCGATTGCCACACGCCTGGCGGTGGTCGCGCAGACAGCCGATCTTTACATCAGCATCCGTGGCCTTCAAGCACGCCTGGAAATTGCCCGGCATCAAGTAGACACGCGACAACAACTGCTCACCACCATCGAACACCTCTATGCAAAAGGATTGGCAGCTGAACTGCAGTTGAACCAGACCCAAGGAGCGCTGAATCAAGCGCAGGCAACCCTGCCGGTACTGCAAGCTGGCCTTGACTCGGCAATGAACGCGCTGGATGTCATGCTGGGCAAGGCACCGGGCACTTATAGCGCGCAGTTGACTAAGCTGGCGCCCATCCCTGATGTGCCAGGCCTCGCCTACATGGGCTCTCCGGCCGACCTGCTGCGTCGGCGTCCAGACTTGATCGCCGCTGAGCGCCGTCTTGCGGCATCCAGCGCGCGCATCGGCGAAGCCATGTCCGAGTACTACCCCAAACTGTCTGTGGCTGCGCTGCTCGGCAGTGCTACCTCGGTATCCAGCGCAAACCTGTTCAGCAACGGCGCCAGTCAGGCTTCGGCGGCACTGGGATTACGCTGGCGGCTGTTCGATTTTGGCCGCATCAACGCCCAGATTGATTTGGCAAAGGGCCAGGAAGCCGAAGCCCTGGCCGCTTACCGCCAGTCCGTTCTGCGGGCCTGCGAAGATGTGGAAAGCGCTGTTTCGGCACGGATCAACCGCGAGCAACAATCGACCCGACTCGCCCAGGGCGAGTCGGCGTATGCGAAAGCCAGAGCGACGTCGTTTGCCGCCTATGAAAAAGGCGTGGTCAGCTTGATCGAAGTGCTGGATGCAGATGAACATCTCCTAGCGGCATCTGATGGCAGAGCCCAGGCACAAACTGAATCGGCTCGCGCTGCAGTGGCCACGTTCAAAGCATTGGGTGGCGGTTGGCAGCGAGACGACTCAGGGGCGCGTGTTGCCTCAAAGGCACTATAAGGCCTTGGTTTCGACCCGTTTGGCATCGTGACGTGACGCAGTTCGGCCCAGTCGATAAGCGAGGTCATCGTAGGGGCTAGCGCATGACCCAACCGGACTGATGTACTGGAAAATGCGCCTATTGGGGCTGGATCTGAGTGTTTTCGGGGTGGGCGCGGCAAAAAGTCAAAGAAAGACTTTTCTTTGGACGAAAAAAAATGGACCTCTTTTCAGAGATCCATTTTTTAATGCTTGGAGCGGGAAACGAGACTCGTATCTGGCGTCCGACCCATTGAAATCTATAGGGTTTCTGTTATTCCTGAAGCAGGAATGGACTTGATTCTGGACTTGTTTTTGAAGTATTTCAAGATCCAAGTCTGGTATGACACCAGCGTTGGAGTGGATCAATCACTGCACGCCGCATTCGATGCCCGCGCCGTTTACGCGGGGCTGACCATGGACTTCTAAGGGACATAGGTCAGGGAGCGTTATCGCAGGATGATCCTCCTCTTGGCAGACCTATCGGCGGTTGTCACCTTCTGCCGGTACAGTCTTACCCCCTGAAAGCACCGTCAATGGAATGTTCCATGAGCTCCTGCATTCGTATCAGAGCAAGCGCAAACCCAGCTGATTTCTTCGATGAGGTTATTCCAGAGGAGGTCTTGACCTGAACGGTTGGCGGTTGGAGTGATCAATACAAGGCCTGGGACGCTCCCGCCTGGTTCGAAAATGTGAGTTGACGGCCTCTCTGTTACCCTGAATGGGCTTCTCGCTTCTGTTTCCAGCGCTGGTGTCGAGATCCTGAAACACATTTCCCCACAGAACCGACCTGGCTGGTATCGTTCTCGACGATCAGCTTGATATCGCCGAGTTCCTCCTTGGGAGGCGGCGAGCGCAAGCCGTCGAAGAGGTTGCGGGCAGGCGTCGCGGCTTGCCGACGCTGCAGCTGCGCAATGCCTGCCCTGATGGCGCTCAGCGCGGCTGAAGACGCAGCAGTTTGCCATCCTGTTCGTCGGTGAGCACGTAGAGCAGGCCGTCAGGGCCCTGCCTGACATCCCGAATACGGGCATGCCCGTCCTCCAGCAACTTGTGCTCGGCCACGACCTTACCGTCTTTCAGTTCGATACGGTCGAGGTAACCGAACTTGAGCGAACCGACGAAGAGATTGCCCTTCCATGCCGGCCCATAACGGTCGCTAGTCAGGAAGGCCATGCCGGACGGCGCGATCGAGGGCACCCAGTAATGCAGCGGCTGCTCCATGCCGTCCTTGGCGGTCAGGCCGTCGCCAATCTTCCCGCCGCCATAGTTTTCGCCGTAGGTGATGACCGGCCAGCCGTAGTTGCGCCCCGCCAGCGGAACGTTGATCTCGTCGCCGCCCTGCGGACCGTGATCGTTCATCCAGAAGCGGCCGTCCGGACCGAGCGTAGCGCCCTGGCTATTGCGATGGCCATAGCTCCAGATCTCCGGCAAGGCACCGGCGCGGTCGACGAAAGGGTTGTCGGCCGGTACCGCGCCGTCCTTCTGGATGCGCACCACTTTGCCCAAGTGGTTATCGAGTTCCTGCGCATCCTCCTTCCGGCTGTAACGCTCGCCCAACGTGACGAAAAGCGTCCCGTCCTTCGCCTCGACGATGCGGCAGCCGAAATGCGCGGAGCTGCTCACCTTCGGTCGCTGACTGAAAATCACCTGCAGGTTGTCGAGGCGCACCATGTTGCTCGACAACGTCGCGCGTGCCACTGCCGTGCTATTGCCCGCGCCACCAGCGGCCGGTTCGGAAAAGCAGAAGTAGACCATGCGATTCACGTCGAAAGCACTGTCGGTCACGACATCCAGCAGCCCGCCCTGCCCGCCTGCCGCGATCGCCGGCAGCCCCTCAACCGGCGGGCCGATGCTCCCATCGGCACCAACCACCCGAAGCCGGCCCGGCCGTTCTGTCACCAAGTAGCGATGTGCCGGCAGAAAGGCCACTGCCCAGGGATTCTCCAATCCGGTTGCCACACGCTCAGCCCGCACCTCGGCGGCCAGCGCGCTGGCAGCAAAACCCATGGCAAGAAATGCTGGGACCAGAACCCACTCAAGTTTCAGATTCATGTCTGTTCCAATGGTTGATTTGACAGCCGCTAGCACACCCTACGAAGAAAGATATAAATTAGTAAATCTTTGTGCTACGCATGTGCATCCAGATATTTCTCTGCTTTTGCGATCCCGTTCATGCGCCGAAGTTTCTGCATCGTGAAAGCGCCCCCCTGCGTCCGAACGCCAATGGCGGGAGGCTTCGACGCCAGGTGTTTAGGCAAGGCACCTCAAGTCGGCGGCTCGCTGAACTTGGCGACGAACATCTCTATGAAGCTCGGTGATCCGGCGAGGGTCAGCGTCACTTCGTGCCAGCCTCCCAGCTCGACGGTCACTGCAGGTCGTGGTCCCACAGTACATGCCCACTGAGGTATTTCATCTCGCCCCACCGAGAACGCGTGCGCCACGGCGCCCGTGGTAACGGAGCCTGCGTCAGTCAGCGCACTTGGTCACGACCCTGCCGTCGACCGACGGATGTACCGGAAATGGCGCCATGGTCTCGAACACGCCGTCGCGTCGCACCAGCGCGTGGAACAGAGCGGCCCCGAGGTGCAGCAGGATCAGCGCGAAGAAGCAGAACGAGAGGAACTTGTGAGCGTTCCACAGCCAGCTGTGCAGGCCGGCGTCGGGCGACACGATGGCGGGCAGACGCAGCCCGGCGACGAGCACCGGGTAGTCCGCCGCCGACAACATGGCCCAGCCAAGCAAGGGCATCGCGAGCATCAGCACATAGAACGCGACATGCGAGAGTTTGGCGGCGAGCTTCATCGGCTCGGGCATGTCACGCGGCAGCGGCGGCGCACCAAGGCGCCAGCGGACGATCAGGCGCAGCACCGCGAGCACGAGGATCGCAATGCCCAACGGCTTGTGGATCGAGACCAGCATCAGGTACGCGGGCGTGATCGTCGAGACCATGCCGACGCCGATGAACAGCATCGCGAGGATGCAGATCGCCATGCCCCAATGAAGCGCCCGCTGCAACGGTGCGAATTGCTGGTTGACTTGGCTCATGGCTTGGCTCCGGCGGTGGTGGTGGACGGGGTGCGCGGATAGTCTTTTTCTTCGGCGGTCCGGCGGTTGTACGAGACCGAATAAGCGGCCGAACGTGCGGCGGGGAAAGGGTCGTCGGATGTGCGCATGCCGGCCGGCAGCACGGTGGGATCGAAGTTGATGTCGCGGCATGAGCCATCGGCCTCGGGCTCAATTTTCGTCACCGACAGGGTGCCGACGCCGACGCTGCGGCGATCTTCCGGCCAAACCTTGCTCGGGTCGGCGGTCGGGTCGCCCGGGTCGGCGACCATGACCGTCATAGCCCAGCGCTGCGTCGCCTTCGCGACGCGCTCGGTGATGTCTGCCAGCAGGAAATCGGGCTCGCGCTTCTTGAGTTCGTCGCCCGAGACCAACACAGGTTTGGCGGCCGGCTTAAAGGACCAGCGCACGGCCTGGTCTTGGCCCTGCGCGTTGGTGAAGACGAAGCTGTTGATGCCGTTGTAGCGGTCTTCCGCGTACGAGCTGGTGAACGGCGCGCTGCCGGCCCACTGGCTAAACGCGCCGATCTCGGGGTGCACAGCGGCGAAGCTCTTCAACGCATCCGGATGGCTCTTGTCGGCGGAAGCCACCTGCAAGTCGTAGAAGGCCTGCGGCGTCGCGACTGGGAAGAACGGCGCATTGATCATTGCGGAACGCCACTCCTGGCCGTCGGGCGTTCGGATGCGCAGGCTCAGGGAGCGCACGCGCGCGCTGCCATCGGGCGCCTTGAGGTCGGGCGAGGCGAGGTTGAAGCGGCCGGTCACAGGATAGGTGCCGGCGGCGAACATCTGTGCCTTGGACAAATCGCTGCCAGTGCCGTTGGCCTCGAAGGTACCAGTGAAGCAGATACCCTTGGCATGGGCGCGGCGGAAGCCGAGCGCCGGTCCGGCGGGCGGCGCCAGCACCTCGACGATCTTGGTCGGCGTGAGGCGTGCGGGTGTCAACCAACCGGCTGTGTATGCGAACGCGGCGCCGACGGCGACAACCACCGCCGCGATCAGTACGAGCGGCCCGAGAAAAGACTTATTGGAGTGAGGATGTCGCTCGTTCATCGAAATTTCTTCCGGAGTGCGGGGTGGAGAGTTCTGTAACGAATTTAACGCTTTACCCTAAACCTTGTGCGAAGTCGCTACGGCGCTGAAGACTTCTATACGCACCGACCAGCAACATTACGTTGCCGCCGGCCGCGCGGCTCGGCGAAGAAGCAGTACAGGTGGCGACGATCCTATTCCCCCAGGCAAAACTGCACAGCGAGGTGATGGTGAATCTGCATCCGGGCTCCAGAGTGATGCTCTGCGACGCGTTTTGTCTGCACCCCCTCAACGGGGTGCAGGCTTCTTTGATTTCTACCGTGCCGACCTGAAAGTACGCTGGCCGGAGATAGCTTGGCGCTTAATGGGCAAGACATACTGCGGCAAATGCCGAGTGTCAGTCATGCCTTCCAAACGCTGGCGACGTTTATGCTCGTAGATCAGGGCTTGCCTGTCGAAGCGACGAAAAGTGCCTGCGCATGCCCTTCCGCTCATCCCGATCTGGGGGTCAGGGCATTGCCCGAACGATTGCGGGCTGCAATCACTTTGCCAAACTGGCCATAACCGCACTGTGCCACTTGGTGTTTGACCCAAGAGGCGACGACGCGTTGGCCAACATCATCCTGATCTATCGCCTCAATCGTGGTGATCTTGCGGCCGTATATACCTGCAATGAGGATGACACAGGAACGCGCCACAACGCCGTCGATCAAGACGGAACAAGCGACGCACTGAGCGAGACCACACCCGTAATCCCCTTTGCAGGTATACTTTGTTCCCGTCATACCGATTTCGTCACGAATCACCCACGGCAGAGGCTGTGTCGCCCTCAGCTTCGACCTGATAGGTCTTATCGTTAATCTGAAGCTCCATAACTCTCCAGCCATCTTGGCTCTAAAAAGCGCTATTAACGGGGCATCGCGTAATGGCTACCTATACACCTATACATGGTTTGAAAGTATCACGAGCTTAGTGGGCTCAATCATGCAGCCACGTGCTAGGCCCTATGAATAAAAGTACGCAATGCAAGAAATCACCGCGCTTCGATGGCACATCAACACAGTGATTTAGTGCCCGCTCAACTACGAGCGAGCACGACTCACAACTAAGTAACATGCTTGAGACGATTACTGTTACCGATTCAGGGCTCCGCATTTTTTCTTTTGGAAAAACCTACCAGCCCACAACCTGGATGAAGTATTACTTTTCGGCCAGCGGCTAATTTTTCAAATGGTCTCTTGCCCCTACAGACCTGAAGAACGGGTTTAGAAGCAGCTTCCGCAGGAAGCGCCGGAACGGAAACAGAGGTTGTGATCTCTCTTTCGACGCAGCCCAACAAGCCTTGACCAAACAAGCTTTCACGTCCGTTAAGCACTTGGCGGATGTCCTCTACAAGGTCTCGTCCATCGCCTGTCCCAGACCGAGTCACTCGAATCGGCGACCAACGCAGCCTGCGGCGGGTTTTCCGCCGGTCATCAAGCGAGGCTGAGCTGATGCAGACGGACCGAATACTTCCATGTACGGGACTCGATGATCAATGGTCATCGCAGCGTGGTGATATGTCATTCGAACAAGCATGAACTCATCGGGGTAGGTTTCCATTTCGAACCGCCTGGGACTTGGGGGCGCGATTATCCAATAGCGTGCATAGATGCTTGCAATTTCATGGGATGTTTTGGGGCAGTGACAGGCATACATTAGTTGGCAAAGCCAATCCCGACGCGCGACGCCATTTGCGAAACGAATATTCCCCATGGTTATAAAAGTCTATGACGCCTACGCCGACGACAAGCCCTGCTGCTCGACGGGTATTCAGGCTGGCAGGAACAATCTCAACTACATGTAAGGCAAGCTCATGCAACTGACACAGGAATGGGACAAGACTTTCGCCAAGAGCGACAAGGTGGACCATAAGAAAATCACCTTCACGAACCGCTATGGCATCACCCTGGCGGGCGACCTGTACCAACCGAAGAACGCCAGCGCAAAGCTGGCAGCTATTGTCGTCTGTGGCCCGTTTGGCGCGGTGAAGGAGCAGGCCTCCGGGCTTTATGCGCAAACCATGGCCGAGCGCGGCTTTGTCACGCTGGCCTTCGATGCATCCTACACCGGGGAAAGCAGCGGTGAGCCGCGCAACGTTGCCTCGCCAGACATCAACACCGAGGATGTGAGCGCGGCAGTTGATGCTCTTGGCCTGCAACCCTCCGTTGATCGCGAGCGGATTGGCGTCATCGGCATCTGCGGTTGGGGTGGCATGGCGCTGAATGCCGTGGCCTTGGATAAACGCGTCAAGGCGGTTGTCGCCAGCACCATGTACGACATGACCCGCGTCATGTCCAAGGGCTACAACGATAGCGTAACCCTCGAACAGCGCACGCGAGGGCTCGAACAACTGAGCGCACAACGTTGGGTCGACGCGGAAAATGGGGCCCCTGCATACCAGCCCCCCTACAACGAACTGAGGGGTGGTGAAGCGCAGTTCATGGTCGATTATCACGATTACTACAGCACGACCCGCGGACACCATCCGCGCGCGGTCAACTCGGGCAACTCGTGGACGATCACTACACCCCTGTCGTTCATGAACATGCCGATCCTGACCTACATCGCGGAAATTTCTCCACGCCCGGTCCTGTTCATCCACGGTGAAAGCGCCCACTCGCGCTACTTCAGCGAAACCGCTTACGCGGCCGCGGCGCAGCCGAAGGAGCTGATGATCATTCCAGAGGCCAGCCACACCGATCTGTATGACCGTGTGGACGTGATTCCTTTCGACAAGCTGACGACCTTCTTCACGCAGTACCTGGCCACGGCGGCACGCGCCGCTTGACGTCTTGAGGCAGTCGCATCCAGGCGGACAATGCATCTGGATGCGACTGAGCGGGATGACGCGCCCTACGGTATGGATTCATGCCACTCAGCACTTCTGACTTTCCAGTGAGGATCGCAACCAGAACTGGCAATAGGCCACTCGCTGAGGAGCATCTGCGCCATATTGCTGCGCTAATTCGCGCTCGAAACCTACGAATTCAAGTGCAGGCGCGGCAACGCGTCTGGCCCATTTTTCGCATTGCAAAGGAGAACAACATGCAGGGCAAAACCGTTGACGTCGGTACAGGCGGCGCTCTCTCCTCTCTTGGCGCTGCAAGCCGTAGGCATTCCTGGCACCGGCGGGCCATGCAACAGCTTGGAATGCCGTTGCTTCTCCTTGCACTGTGCAGCGGCCATCCTGCCCACGCCGCCAGCACTGCGCTGCCCGTGGCCGCTGAGCAGGATGTCACTCAAGCACCCAAGAAATCGGATGAATCACGCCTGTGGATGACCGTCGGGGAACGTCGCTTCGCCATCACACTGGCCGACAACGAGGCCACTCGCGCGTTCGCCGCCACGCTGCCGCTGACACTGGACATGGAGGACCTCCACGGAAACGAGAAGAAAAAAGAGCTGCCTGACGCGCTGCCCACCAGTGAGAGCCGGCCCGGCACGATCCGCAACGGAGACCTTATGCTTTGGGGATCGCGCACCGTGGTCATCTTTTACAAGACCTTCGACTCAGCTTACTCATACACCCGTCTAGGCCGCGTGGACGATCCGACTGGCCTGGCCCAGGCGCTCGGCCGTGGCGATGTTCGGGTGGTGTTCTCCCAAGAGCAGCGTGCATTGACAAAGTAGTCGCCCCACGCTCAACACCGACCTGAGATACCGCCTCATCATCTGCTGCGTCTCCTTCGCAGCCAGAATCCAGAGAGAGAAATCATGATCAAAGACAAAGTAGTCATCATCACCGGCGCATCGTCCGGAATCGGCGAGGCAACCGCCAAGCTGCTCGCGAGCAAAGGCGCCAAAATCGTGCTCGGTGCGCGACGCGAAGACAAGCTCAAGCAGATCGCGGACGAGATTCTCCTGAGCGGTGGACAGGTGGTTTATCAGATGCTGGACGTGACAAAGCAAGAGGAAAACGACCGCATCGTTCAACTGGCCAAAGAAACATTCGGCCGTGTGGACGTCATTTTCCTGAACGCAGGGCTGATGCCGAACTCGCCGCTGTCCGCCCTGAAGACCGAAGACTGGCACCAGATGATCGATGTCAACGTGAAAGGTGTTCTGAATGGCGTAGCGGCCGTGCTGCCCGTGTTCCTGGCACAGAAGTCCGGGCACGTGATCACCACCTCGTCGGTGGCGGGGCTCAAGGCCTATCCGGGCGGCGCCGTCTATGGCGGTACGAAGTGGTTCGTGCGCGACTTCATGGAAGTCTTGCGCATGGAGTCCGCCATGGAGGGCAATAACATTCGCACCGCGACGATCTACCCGGCCGCAGTCAACACTGAACTGCTGGCGACAATCAGCGATAAGCAGGCGCTAGACCAGATGCAGGACATCTATGACAAGTACGGCATTTCTCCAGACCGGATCGCCAACGTTGTCGCCTTCGCAATCGACCAGCCCGATGACACGACAATCAACGAGTTCACAGTTGGCCCCGCGAACCAGCCTTGGTGAATGCATTGCAGTCACGCAAGGCGTCCGACAGCCCACCACTGCCCTGATAAGGAGCTCTCATGAAGACCGTAGCACTAGGATCAACCGACACTCGGGTTCCCAACGTCGTCGCGGGCATGATGCGCATCGCCGGCAGCACCGATGACCAGATCCGCGCGCTCTACACCACGGCGCGCGAATCGGGCATCAATTTTTTCGATCACGCGGACCTCTACGGATTCAACCATCCCGGCGGTGGCCCGCATTTGTGCGAGCGCCGGTTCGGCGAGGCGCTGCGACTAAGCAGCGCTGAGCGCGAGCAGATCTTCCTCCAGTCCAAGACCAGTATCGTTGACGACCCGTGGCACTATGATCAGTCGTACGAGCACATCGTGGAATCGGCCGTGAGGTCGCTGAAAGCGTTAGGTACCGACTACCTGGATGTGCTACTGCTGCACCGTCCCGACGCACTCGTGGAGCCGGAAGAAGTCGCCCGCGCGTTCGACCATCTGGAGTCCACCGGCAAGGTTCGCGCGTTCGGCGTTTCCAACCATACTCCCCGTCAGATCGATTTGCTCAAGACGGCCGTGACTCAGCCGATCCTGGCGAACCAGGTCCAGCTTTCGGTGACGCATTCGACGATCGTCGCTCAGGGCCTGTCGTCGAACATGACCGGCTTCGACGACTCAATCACTCGTGACGGCGGCGGCATCGTCGACTATGCGAGGATCAACAAGATCACACTGCAGGCGTGGTCTCCATTCCAGAAAGCTTTTCAGGATGGGGTGTTCTTCGACTCTCCCGACTACCCGCAGCTGAATGCCGAACTCAAACGATTGGCTGAGAAGTACGACGTCACTCCGACCGCAATCGCAACAGCCTGGATCACCCGTCACCCCGCCGGCATCCAAGTAGTGCTGGGTACCACGAGACCCGAGCGCCTCGTCGAGGCAGCCGCGGGCTCGAATATCCCGCTCACCCGCCCCGAATGGTACGGGCTTATCCGAGCGGCTGGTCACAACGTTCCCTGAACTGCCCGGCCGCCGAAAGCGGCGCCCGTCTCCTGATGCGAGCCTCTCGCCTCTCCTGACTCGAGTTCCGCTTGGATCATGCCCGACGAAGCGTAATGATCGAAATTTCCCGCGGCACACCGATACGCAAGGGTAGCCAGTGGCCGAGTCCCGAGGTCACATCAAGAGACGCTGCGCCATCACGATAGATTCCATGCATATAGTCGTAAGCGACGATTACTGGCCGCCCGAAAAGTCGTACCTGTCCGCCGTGTGTATGGCTGGACAGGGTCAATACCGCACCACGCGAGGCAGCAATGGGAAAGAACTCAGGATGGTGCGACAGCGCAATGAGCGTATCGCCAGGCGACGCCTCGGCGAACGCCAGGTCTGCGAACCTGCGCATGGCAGCATCCTGCTCGTCCCGCGGAAGCATGTGACGTCCATCCGAGGCGAGCGGGTAATCTACGCCAGCAATGCGCAACGGCACGCCGCGCGGGTGCACTACGACACTGTTGTTGATGAGTACCTGGATACGAGGGTTGCGCGCACGCAAGGCGGCGACTACGGCGGCTTCGTTAGGGTACTTGTCATGATTTCCCAGGATGGAGAGCACAGGCAGCGCGTCACTTCTCTCCAAAGCGTCCAGCGTCGGCTCCAGCTGGCTGAGATCGTCGATGAGATCACCCGTAATCGCCAGCAAGTCCACCTTACGCGAATTGACGATGTCGATGGCCTGGGCAAAGTCCTCGGGCACGATGAAAGGCCCGATGTGGACATCACCTATGTTAGCGACCCGCAGTCCGTCCAAACCTTCGGGCAGACCGTTCACATGGACCACTTCTTCGCGAACCACTGGGCCTCCGACGGTGCCGAAGCTCACACCAATCCCAACGATCAGTGAAACTGCGACGAAAGTCAGAGGAACGCGCATGCCGACGGTCGAGCGCCGTCCAAGAAGGCCACGCGCAACAAGAAACAGCCCGACGGGCAGAGTCAGGAACAAGGCCGTCAGCACCGCACCGACCCACGCACTGACCAGCCAGCGACCGGCTTCGCTCCATCCACCTTTGAGTTCGGGTAGACACCACCAAATAAGGTGTACCGCGGCAGCCAATACGCAGAACGCCACGATGCAACCCCGCTTGCGGGCGGCGCGACCAGTCACCAGGAGAAACAAGCCTATGATGATCGTCAACACAATCGAACGAACGAACACAAACTCGTAACTCATAGCCGACTCACTTCGTTTCTATAGCGAGGGTCTTGGCGGGACCCTCGCCCTACTCTCTCAACGCATCTGCAGGATGATCGGGTTGCTGCTGGCCGGATTGGTTCGCTCACGCAGTTCCTTCACCTCGTCAGCCTTCACTGCGCCTCCCTGATTACCCCATGACGTGCGAACGAAAGTCAGTACATCGGCGACTTCCTGATCAGAGAGTTGGTTGCGGTACGGGGGCATGCGATACGAATCCGGAATGCCATTGGCAACGACACGTTCGGAACCGTTCAAGGTGGCATTGATGCTCGTAGCGCTTTCCTTCACCATCGACGAAGATGCGCCTGCCAAAGGAGGTATCCATGGCGCCTGCCCGCTGCCGTCACTGCCGTGGCAACTGCTGCACTTGGCCATATAGTTGGCTGCCCCAGGTGTCGACAAGGGTGGTGATTGTTCAGCCGCCAGTGTGGCCGATGGCTTCCATGGCGGCCCGTCACGCTTTGGGTCGCCCGGCAACGACACCAGGTAATGCGCAATGGCTTTCAGGTCCGGGTCGGACATGTATTGCGTCGAGTTGTTGAAGACTTCCGCCATAGTGCCCACGACCACGCTGTGAGCGTTACGTCCGGTCTTCAGGTAGTCGACGATTTGCTGCTCACTCCAGCGACCCAATCCAGTGTTCGGATCCTGGCGCAGGCTCGGCGCGTACCACCCATCGAGCAGCGAACCGCTGAGGAAAGTAGCGCTGCTTTCATCCAGCGACTTCTCGTTCATCGTCAAGCTTCGTGGGGTATGGCAACTACCGCAATGCCCCGCGCCCTGGACGATGTAGGCGCCGCGGTTCCACAGCGCATCCTCTGACGGCTTGGCCTGATAGGCATCGTCATCGACAAACGCGGTATTCCACAAAGCCAGCGGCCAGCGCATGTTGAGCGGCCAGGGGATGTGGCTTTGCTGATTCTGCTGCTGCGCCGGCTTAACGCCGGCCATGAAGAACGCATAAAGCGCCCGCACATCATCATCGCTGAGCTTGGCATAGGATGGATACGGCATAGCCGGATACAGCCTGTGTCCGTCAGCCGCGACTCCGCTGCGTACTGCGCGATCGAAGTCGGCCAGGCTGTAGTTGCCGATGCCCGTTTGTTTGTCCGGGGTAATGTTGGTGGCATAGATCGACCCCATCGGGGTCGCCATCTCTAACCCACCGGCAAACGGCGCACTTTTTGGCGTGCTATGGCAGGCCACACAGTCGCTCAGCCTGGCAACATATTCACCGCGTTGGACAAGTTGTGCATCTGTCGACGGGGGAGCTGTCTCATCAGCAAAAGGCGAAGATGGCGTGCGATTGACAAACCAGCCCAAGCCAGCTGCCACGACGATGCCTGCTGGCAGCAGATACTTTATAGTTTTATTCACGAGCCATTCCTCATCAGGTGTCGAAGCGGTACTGCGATAGAGGCATGCTGCGAATTCGTTGACCGGTCAGTCGCGAGACGGCGTTAGCAACCGCCGGTGCCACCGCAGGCAGAGGCGGTTCGCCGATTCCGCCCATTGGCGCGCCACTTTCAACCACGCGGACATGGACCCTGGCCATCATCTCCGGTGTGAGAATGCGGTAGAGGTCGTAATTGCGCGCTACCGGCGTGCCACCTTTGTAGATGGCTTGTTCGATCAGGGTTTGAGACAAGCCGAGGGCCACGGCTGAGTTGACCTGAGCCTCGATGATGGCGGGATTGACGATGCTACCCGGATCGATTGCCTGCCAGATATCGTGAACCTTCACGGCTCCGTTGCTGATGGAAACCTCTGCGATCACCGCCGTTTCGGTACCAAATGGCGATGCCATTGCAACGCCTCTCGCTCGCTTGGTGCCGTCTTGCGCCGTGAACGGCCCTCGTTTCCACCCCCCGGACAGGTCGGCCACTGTCTTGAGCAGGTGGCTTAACCGATCGTTGCCCTGCAGCAGCTTGGCCCGCAGCTCATAGGGATCTTGACCGCCGGCATCCGCCACTTCATCCAGAAAAGCTTCATACATAAAGTCATTGATGGAGTTCCCGACTGAACGCCAGTAGCCCAGCATCACGGGGGTCTGCGAGTACAGTTGAGCGATCCGACGATGCGCAATGGCGTATTTTTTACCGGCCAGGCCCTCGACGGCGGTCGGGTCGATTTTGTCTCCTTGTTTGTTAGCGATACCCTCGGTTGGCCCTTCCGTGGCACTAATTGCTTCAAAGGCCACCGGTATGCCCTGTTCATCCAGGCCGGCGCGAAAGCGCACTACGGCGGAAGGACGAAGCACGTCACGCAAAAATTCTTCCTCGCGACTCCAGATCACCTTGATCGGTCGACCTGTGGATTGAGCCAGCTGGATAGCCTGAGGGTAAGGTGATGCATTCGGGTATAAAAAATGCCGGCCGAAAAAGCCACCCAGCAGCGGAGAGTGGAGAGTGATTTTGGAAGGGTCCAGACCGGTGCGCTTGGCGACGTCGGCCAAAAACAAATCCGGGGCCTGGTTCGGCAGCCACAAATCGAGATTGCCTTCAGCCCCGAAGCGCGCCAGGGCCGAGGGCGGCTCCAACTGGGCGTGGTTGAGGTATTGGGTATGATAAGTCGCGCTGACGATTTTCTTGGCGCCGGCCAGCCCTTGCTGCAGGTCGCCCTCACGTTCGGCCTCATCCCCAGCGTCGGTGGTTTTACTCAGTTGCTCCGCATAGGCCTGGGTGTCGAAATTAGCCGGCATGTAGCGCACGGTTGAATCGCCACCCGGCTCCGTCCACTCCACTTGCAGAGCCTCGACGGCACGCTTGGCCACCCACCAGCGTTGCGCAACCACCGCCACTGCCCCTTCAAGACGGTGCACCGAATGCACGCCTTTGAGGTTTCTGATCTGATCCTCGTTGCGCACCAGCCCCACTTGCAGACCCAGGCGCGGCGCATGCTGTACCGCGGCGTGGAGCATGCCTTCGACACGAGTATCGATGGTGTATTGCGCCTTACCAGTGGATTTGTCGTAGACGTCTATTCGCTGGACCGGCTTACCGATCCAGCGGAATGTGGCAGGGTCGCGCAGAGTAACGGTTTGCGGATCGGGAATGGGCAAATCGAGCGTTAGCGGCGCGAGTTCACCGTAGGTGATCGATCGATTGGAAGCGGCATGAATGACCCGCCCTGGCTCGGTAGTTAGCTGCGCCAGAGGAACCTTCCAGTGGGAAGACGCGGCCTGCAATAGCATCAGGCGCGCCGATGCGCCCAGTCGGCGCATGGTCATGTAGCTCGCGCGCATCGACCGGCTACCACCCGTGAAGCGCATGCCACCTTCCATGACTTTGAAGTCACTCCCGGGCGCCGCGTTCTCCACCAGAAAGCTGGCTGGATCTATATCGAGCTCCTCACCCACGACCTGTGCCATGCCCGTGAAAATACCCTGCCCACCCTCGATAAAGGGGCTCTGCAGGCGAACGGTATTATCCGGACGAATCTCCAGGAACGCCGGTACACGGGCGCCAGGCAGCAATGCCTGGGCACGCTCGGCAGCACGCAACGGGCCAAGGGGAATTCCGAAGCTGATAACAAGCGCACCCGCCGTGACGCCAGCCGATGCCTGCAAAAAACGGCGGCGAGAGACGTTCACAGGTTGCGCGTCGGAGAGTACGCCGCGCTCGGCGATTGAATCATCCAGTTTTGACATAGTGTTCCCCTGTGTTTGCATTCAATGCTCGGCCTGGCAGCAGACCAATCCCTGCTCCATTAAAGGTGGTCAGGATTAGCCGTCGGCATTGTCACCAGGCACGTCGCAGCTCAGTCGAATTGCGCGTGCTCAAGCACCAGCAAGCTCATCGACAGCAGTCTTGATCGCGTTATAAGTGCCGCAACGGCAGAGATTCGTCATGGCGGCAGCAATATCGGCTTGGGAAGGTTTGGGAATGCGCTGCAACAGCGCAGTGGCGGCCATTACCTGGCCAGACTGGCAATAGCCACACTGGGCGACTTGATGCTTGACCCAGGCGGCCACTACGCGTTTGCCCAACTCGTCGTCTTCAATGGCTTCGATTGTGCGAATCTGTTTGCCCTTTACACCTTCAACCGGTGTAACGCATGAGCGAAGCAGCACGCCGTCCACCATGACCGAACAGGCGCCGCATTGCGCCAAACCGCACCCGTACTTGGTTCCGGTCAGGCCGATATCGTCGCGAATCACCCATAACAATGGTGTATCCGCATCCGCCTCAACCTCATACACAGTGCCATTTACGTTGAGTTCCATTGTAAGAATGCCTCGATTGAAAACAGTGTGAAAAACCTGGCCGAGCACGACCTGCGGATAATCTTTGGCAACTGACCATTCGCAATAACAACAACTGCAACGTCGTTTTTTTAGACGAGCCTTACCCTACTGGGCTCGTCCGTGGCACAGCAAGCGAACCACGTGAGCAAGCTCGCAAGGTGCTATTAATCAGATGAATAAATACTCTCTTCAAACAGCAGGCGTGCCGCGCCAATCATCGGTGCGGCAGCGTTTGGTTTTGGATAGTCGTATCAGGCCTTCAACGACGGCAGTGCTGCGGCTTCCTCGTCAAAGCCATAGACCGATTTGATTTCCAGATACTCTTGCAACCCGAAAACACCCATCGAGCGGCCAATGCCGGATTCCTTGTAACCCCCCATAGGCGTCAGCGAGTTAGTCGGCGCACCGTTAAAACAAACACGCCCGGCACGCAGGCCGCTGGCGAACTCATACGCCTTGCGCCGGTCCCCACCGAATACATAGCCACCCAACCCATAAGGCGAGTCATTGGCTATTTCCAATGCCTGCGCCTCGGTGGAATAAGGCACCACCACCAAGACCGGCCCGAAAATCTCTTCCCGGCAAATAGTCATCTCCGGCGTCACATCGACGAACACGGTCGGACGGGTGAAAAAGCCACGTTCGAAGCCTTCGGGGCGCCCCAGTCCGCCAACAATCAGCCGTGCCCCCTCATCGATGCCCGACTGTATGTGACGCTGGATGCTGTTGAATTGTGCCCGGCTGACAATCGGCCCCATGGTCGTGGCGGGATCTCGCGGGTCTCCGAGACGGAATCGGTTTGCTTCGTCGACCAGAAACGGAATGATCTGCTCCACCTGGCTTTCATGCACCAGCATGCGACTCGGCGCGTGGCAGGATTGTCCAGTATTGAAGAAGCCGCGCTGAATGTTCCAGCGCGCGGCCTTTTCCAGATCGGCGTCTCGCAGCACGATATTCGCCGACTTCCCGCCCAGCTCCAGACACACGCGCTTGATGGTGCGTGCCGCTGTCTCGCCTACCTGCGCACCGGCACCGGTCGAGCCCGTGAAGGAAACCATGTCGACATCGGGATGCCTCGACATCGCCTCGCCAATCACTCGCCCCGAGCCGTTGAGCATGTTGAAAACGCCCTTGGGTACGCCCGCGGCATCCAGCACCTCTGTCAGCAAAATAGCGCTGACCGGAGAGTTGATACTGGACTTGGATACGACTGTACAACCGGCGGCCAGCGCATAGATCAGCTTGATGACGGTTGTCTGGATCGGCCAGTTCCAAGGCGAGATCAGTGCGCAGACACCCAGGGGTTCACGGCGAACGATCGTATTGCCAATTCGCGCCTCGAACTCGTACGTCTTCAACAGGTCGCGAGCGACCTTCATATGTTCGATTGGCCCCATGACCTGAGCACGGGCGCTGCAGGGAATACCCACCTCTTGCGCAATGGCCTGTACAAAATCATCGGCGCGCAATTCGTAGGCTTCGATGATACGGTTGATCAGGTCGTAACGCTCATCGAGGGAAGACTGCGAATAGCTTTTGAATGCACGCCGAGCTGCGGCCACGGCAGTGTCCACCTCTTCAACGGTCGCCATGGCGACCGTGGCAAACGCTTCTTCGGTAGTCGGATCAATCAATTCCTGGCGCTGGGAGGTCGCGGCCTCTACCCATTCACCGTAGATATAAAACTTCGCGTAATCGTGCATCTTGCTGGTGCCTCCAGTTGTTGTTATTCGGTGAGGATTTTCGTGACAGGTGGCAACACGGTACCCGCCGATTCAACCAACAGTTTCGACCGGCGAACTGCTTGCCCGGCGAGCCATTGCATCTTCACGAATCAGGTCGGCGGCTTTCACACCAATCATGATGGACGGCGCATTGGTGTTGCCCGACGTGATGAATGGCATGATCGAGGCATCCACCACCCGCAGTCGCTCGATACCGCGGACACGCAGTCGTTCGTCCACCACCGCCATCGCGTCGTTACCCATCTTGCAGGTGCCGCCCTGGTGGTGGGCCGAATTGCCGGTTTCGACCAGATAGTTGTAGATATCTTCATCGGTACGAATGTGGGGCCCCGGCAACTCTTCCGAAACCACGCGAGACTTGATGGGCTCGCTGTTCATGATTTTGCGTATCCAGCGCACACCACTGATCACGGCATTGATGTCGTAATCGCTGCTCAGGAAATTTGGTGTGTAATCGGCCGGGTCAGACGGGTTGGTTGAGCGCAGCGTCACTGTTCCCGTGGTGCTGGGACGCAACTGATAGACCGACACCCCGAGCCCGGGATGCTTTTCAACGTCAACCGTGCCGTCAGGGAAGTATTGAAAGGTCATGGGCCGAAAGCTGATTTGGAGATCAGCGTAGTCCTCGTCCGGGCTACTTTTAACAAACGCCGCGACCTGGGAAGAGCCAAGGGCAAGATACCCTTTGCGGGTCATCAGGTAACGGAAGCCTTCCCAGTACTTTCGCAGGCCTACGAGGTTGGCGTTGTACGAACTGTCTGGGGTGCAACGGAAGGCTGTGTGAATATAAAAATGATCCTGCAGGTTTTGCCCTACTCCTGGGGAATTCAGAACTTCGGGAATTGCGTGTTTTTCCAGTTCAGCCCTTGGGCCGATGCCGGACAACATCAGCATCTGCGGTGTCTTCAGCGAGCCTGCTGACAGAATCACTTCGCGCGCCGCATAGATACGCTCCAAACGGCCACTCTTCAAAACCTCTATACCGACAGCGGTACGCCCCTCGAATAAAACGCGCTGCAGCTCGCATCCGGTTCGAACCGTCAGGTTCGGCCGTTCAATGACAGGCTCGATAAATGCCCGGTAAGTCGACATCCGTTGCCCGTCCTGGATGTTGTGCTGCATGAAACCTACGCCATCGTGCAAGGCGCCGTTCATGTCCTCGGTCACCGGGATACCGATACGGTTAGCGGCCTCTATAAAATCGTAGCTACTCTTTTCTTTGACGACCGGATCACTGATCCATAGCGGACCATTCGCTCCGCGATATTCATCGCCGCCCCGCTCAAAGTGCTCCATCTTTTTGAAATACGGCAAGACATCTTCATACCCCCAGCCTGGGTTGCCCAAGGCACGCCAGCCGTCAAAATCTTTTTGGTGACCTCGGATGAATACCATGCCGTTGATGGAGCTGGATCCACCGAGCAATTTGCCCCTAGGCCAGTACATCCGACGCCCTTGAAGCTTCTCCATTGGCGAGGTGCGGAAACTCCAGTTCAATGACTTATTGAAATAGAGCTTGCCCATTCCCGCGGGCGTATTGACCCAGAAACGATCTGAAGCAGGTCCCGCCTCAATAAGCAGGACGTTGTTCCGGGGATCGTCAGACAAACCGCGCGCAACCGGACAGCCCGAAGAACCGGCACCGACAACGATGTAATCATAAATCTGCATGTACCCGCTCCTCCCGCTATTTCCCGACGCGGGAAGTGCCTTTGAACAACCTGTCAAAACGCTCGAAGCGATAAGCCCATTCGGGCCCCTGGTCCGTTTCGTAAGCCAACACTGCGGAGAGCATCGCGAAAGGCTCTATATAACGGGCAACCTTCAGAGCCCCAGCGTCCACCGGATCAAAGCCCACCTGACTGATAAGATCCGAAACTGTGGCTTTACTGGCTTCGTCCTCGCCACAGAAGATCAAACTGGGACGTAACGCCTCGCCCCTGGCCGCGAACACATCGAACAGAACTTCACTGGGCGTCGACTGGAAGGCCGCAACGACATGGGCCCCAGGTATCATCTGTGCCAGCGTTTCCGCACCGGAAATCGTGTGGCCGATGACAAGCTCGGTGTCCTCTTCGTTTAAAGGATTGCAGCAGGTCATGACGATTTTGCCGCTCAAGTCATCCACCTGGCTGAGGACGTCAGGCACTTGAAGCCAATGCACAGCCAGGAGGACCAAGTCAGCATTTAATGCCGCGTCTGCCGGTGTGCTGGCCTGTGCATTTTTACCTGCCGACGCAGCCAGATCGGAAAGTTTCTGCTGATTACGCGAGTAACTGAAGGAGACCTCATGGCCAACCCGGGCGAACATGGTGCCCAGATGACTGCCCATTCGGCCGGAGCCCAGGATTCCGATTCTCATGAAAGGCCTCTTGCTATTTTTTCGATTAAAAACACGGATGGCGTTCGGGTGAAAGGCTCGACGGCGAATAGAGGTATGATCCAAATTGATTAATCCCCTACACGATCGGCATGGCCAGCTCATGAACATAGATCCTTGGCGCGGGCGCTTGAGCTGATACAGTATTCGCCCCCACGCAGAGAATGATGAATGGCAAAGGAACACTACAGCGACCTGCTCGCGCTCATTGCAGTTGCACGAGAGCAAAGTTTCACGCGAGCGGCCTCCCAGCTGGGAATCTCTCAATCGATGCTCAGTCATAGCATCCAGAGACTGGAAGCTCGGGTCGGGGTACGTCTGCTCACTCGAACGACCCGCAGCGTATCCGTTACCGAGGCCGGTGAACGTCTGCTCAATACCGTTGAACCGCGGTTACGGGAAATCGAAACCGAACTGATCGCCGTGGCCGAACTTGGCGACACCCCCGCCGGTAACATTCGCATCACCGCAACCGACCATGTCATCGAAACGGTTCTTTGGCCGAAATTGGCGCAAGCCCTGCCGAAATACCCACAAATAAGTGTAGAAGTCGTTATCGACTATGGCTTGACGGACATCGTGGCCGACCATTTCGACTTTGGCATCCGGCTCGGGGACGGATTGGCAAACGGGATCGAAGCCGTTCGTATCGCTCCCGACATGCGTTTTGTAATGGTGGGCGCGCCGTCCTACATGGAGTCTCGTGCCATGCCCACCAGACCTCAGGACCTCATGGAACATGAATGTATAAATATGCGCCTGCCAACACGTGGAGGCCTGTACGCGTGGGAGCTGGAAAAAGACGGCCAGGAAATCAATACGAGAGTCAAAGGCAGGCTCGTATTCAATGGCATCAATCAGATTTTGGATGCCGCTGTATCGGGTTTCGGACTGGCCTATGTTCCCGAGGACATCGCCCATCCCCATCTGGTTGATGGCACCCTGGTCCCTGTCATGGAAGCCTGGTGGAGAACATTTCCGGGACTGCACCTTTACTACTCAAGCGAGCGCGAGAAGTCTCGGGCGATGCAGGTTCTAATCGATGAGTTACGGTACCCCGGATAGTCACCGACGCTCTGAGCCTCTTCCTTCTTCGCATCTGAAAGTGCCATGCAGGGGCACTCAGGGGCAGGTCCCGATCAGTAGAGACCGACTCATACCAATCACTAATGAGGTTGCCGCGCCGGGCATCGGCGCGGGCTTTACCGAACTTAGTTGTCGTACAGACCGGCGGCTTTCGCCCGCTGCACAGCCAGGTCAACCACCAGATCAAGCGCAGGCGTCTCGACATCAGCCAGCCGTGCGAGCTCCAGCGGGGCCCTGAGTATCGTGTCGACTTCCATTGAGCGCCCCAGCTCGAGGTCTTGAAGAATGCTTTGTTTATGCGTCGAAACGGCCAATCGACGAAGCCCCTCCTCGACATCTCCCGGGTCGCATCCCAGCTTCCGAGCAATCGAGGCAGCCTCGTTTGCCATAGCCTGGGCAGTTTTCGAAATTGCTGGGCTAGCCAGGGCTTGCTTCATCGTCGACGCAGTCAGAATGGCCAGCGATCCACCCGTCAGATTGATGACCAGCTTAGTCCAGATAGCGTCCCGTATCCTGTCGGTGACTTCAATTTCCAGCCCCCCTCTGATCAAACACTCGGCCAAAGCATCCAGGCGCGCATCCGATTTCCCATCCGGGCGCCCGAGAATGAGCCGGTTACGTGGATTTTCCGCCTTGATCACTCCCGGCGCGGTAACCGTGCAAGCGGTATAAGCGACCGCACCCACTACGCGCTCGGGGGCAATGGCAGCCGTCAGGAGCGATTGCGGATCGATCCGAGGAAGTGATGCCCCCTCAAGCATTCCTCCTTGGCCTTGCAGGTACCACCAGGGAATGCCATTCAAGGCGAACAACACCAACGTTTCATCGCCCAATAATGGCTTGATACCTGCCACAATCCCGGGAAGCGCTGGTGCCTTGACCGATACAATCACGACGTCCTGTCGACCCAGCGATGAGGGATCATCGGTGGCCACTGGCTGACTCACGAAAACGCCATCCTTTGTTTCCACGCGCAATCCATTTGCGCGGATAGCAGCCAAATGCTCTCCCCGAGCGACCAGAGAAACCTCGGCTCCCCCCTCAGCAAGTCTCGCTGCAATATGCCCGCCGACAGCGCCGGCTCCGTAAATGCAAACTTTCATTCTTCTGCTCCGCTGCACGCACTCCAGCGGGCGAATCAAGGCATCACGCACGGACGCCTTGAGTCACCCTACGTTCGTGCAGTACCGATAGTTGTTGAGGCTTAGCTGCAGATCAGCCGGGTTATGCAAACTGTTGGCGTTTCTGTATCGCCGCCGCGAGAAGAAATGAGATGTCGTTGCCGGTTGAAACATATCGTGCGCCCAACGCCACGAGCTCTTTGATCAAGTCGGGCCGGCTGCCCAACCCTCCTACACCGAGAACCTTATTGTTCGCCAGACAGGCATTCAACACGCGCCTGTAGGCGTTACGCACCAGTTCATGGTCCATCTCGCCAGACACACCGAGGGCGCTGCTGAGGTCGTTGGCCCCCACCAGCAGGATGTCGACGCCTTCTACTGCTGCGATTTCCTCAACCGCTTCAAGACCTTCCAACGATTCGATCATGGCAATAATCATCGTCGCGTCGTCGAGTTGCTGCGTAGCGTCTACTGCGGGCAGGGATCGATAGTGAAATTGCGGCGGCGCGCCGGCCACCGACCGTTCGCCCAGCGGGGCATGCTTGGCCGCTCGTACGATAGCCCTGGCATCTTCCGCCGACTGCACACTTGGAACAATGATGCCCAAGGCGCCGGAGTCAAGCACGCGCGCGATGAAGTGCGGGTCTGTGCTGGGCACGCGCACGAATGGAGTTACGTCCAGACCGAGACACGCCATGCATACTTGCCCAGCAGCTTCCAGGGAATAGCTGCTGTGTTCCATGTCGATGTAGATCGAATCGAAACCTGCCGTATAGGCAATGCTGGCGATGTCAAAGGTTCTGACGAGCCGAGATGTCATCGAATACACCGTCTCGCCCCTGGCGAGCTTTTCTTTGACCCCGTTTCTGAGTGACGCATTCGAAGCATTCATGTTTTTGTTCTCTGAAAAGATTCATAGGCAAGCACTGCACTATTGCCAGGGCTGTGCACAGTAGTGCCGTGGCCCTGGATGGAGCATGGGTATCAGGCCTTCAATGACGGTAGCGTCGCGGCCTCTTCTTCAAAGCCATAGACCGACTTGATTTCCAGGTACTCTTCCAACCCAAATACCCCCATCGAGCGACCGATTCCGGATTGCTTGTAACCCCCCATTGGGGTCAAAGAGTTAGTCGCCGCGCCATTGAAGCAAACACGCCCGGCCCGCAGGCCGCTGGCAAACTCATAGGCTTTGCGCCGGTCCCCGCCAAATACATAGCCACCCAATCCATAAGGCGAGTCATTGGCGATTTCCAGTGCCTGCGCCTCGGAGGAATAGGGCACCACCACCAGGACCGGTCCGAAAATCTCTTCGCGGCAAATACTCATGTCCGGCGTCACGTCGACAAACACGGTAGGGCGAGTGAAGAAGCCACGCTCAAAGCCTTCGGGGCGTCCCGGACCGCCAGCGATCAACCGTGCACCTTCATCGATTCCCGCCTGGATGTGACGCTGAATGCTATTGAATTGAGCCTGGCTGACAATCGGGCCCATCGTTGTGGAAGGATCACGCGGATCCCCTAGACGGAACAGGTTTGCTTCGTCAGCCAGGAACGGAATGATCTGCTCCACTTGGCTTTCATGCACCAGCATGCGGCTCGGTGCGTGGCACGATTGCCCCGTATTGAAGAAGCAACGCTGTACGTTCCAACGTGCGGCCTTTTCCAGATCGGCGTCTCGCAGCACGATATTCGCCGACTTCCCGCCCAGCTCCAGACACACGCGCTTGATGGTGCGTGCCGCTGCCTCGCCTACCTGCGCACCGGCACCGGTCGAGCCCGTGAAGGAAACCATGTCGACATCGGGATGCCTCGACATCGCCTCGCCAATCACTCGCCCCGAGCCGTTGAGCATGTTGAAAACGCCCTTGGGTACGCCCGCGGCATCCAGCACCTCTGTCAGCAAAATAGCGCTGACCGGAGAATTGATACTGGACTTGGACACGACCGTGCAACCAGCGGCCAACGCATAGATCAACTTGATGACGGTTGTCTGAATTGGCCAGTTCCACGGTGAGATCAGCGCACACACGCCCAGGGGTTCGCGGCGAACGATCGTGTTGTCAATCCGAGCTTCGAACTCGTAGGTTTTCAGCAGGTCCCGAGCCACCTTCATGTGTTCGATTGGCCCCATGACCTGAGCCCGAGCGCTACGAGGAATACCCACCTCTTGCGCAATGGCGAGGACAAAATCATCGACGCGCAGTTCGTAGGCTTCGATGATGCGGTTGATCAGGTCGTAACGCTCATCGAGGGAAGACTGCGAGTAGCTTTTGAATGCCCGTCGAGCCGCGGCAACCGCGGTGTCCACCTCCTCAACTGTCGCCATGGCGACTGTCGCAAACACCTCTTCAGTGGTCGGGTCAATCAACTCCTGCCGATGGGGCGTTGCGGACTCTACCCATTCACCGTCGATATAGAACTTGGCGTAATCCTTCATCTTGCGGGTGCCTCCAACTGGTATGCGGCGAGCGTCTGGAATCAGCTGCTGTGGGTGTAGCCGCCATCACAGGCAATGGTCTGGCCGGTGATGAACGACGCCGCCGGGGTGGCCAGGAACAACATGATTCCGACAAGGTCGGTGGGCAGCATTCCACGGGGAATGCACTGCAAGGCCGCCGCGCGCTGACGCAGCTCAACTGTGGGATTGGCGACCCGCTCCACTTCCGTGGCAACGCTACCGGGACGAATGCAGTTCACAGTGATGCCGTGTGGTCCGAGCTCTCGAGCAAGCGAGTTGGTCATGCCGATCAGCGCCGATTTCGACGTGACGTAGTGCAGGTAATTCATCGTGCCGCGGGGCACGGCGTCTGAGGAAATATTGATGATTCGGCCGAATTTCGCGTCACGCATGGCCTGAGCAACGGCGCATACGCACAGATAGGTCCCAGTGATATTGACGTGCAGGACCTTCTGCCATTGTTGATATGGAATTTGATCGAACGCGCATTTTTCCAAGGCTGCGAAAATGGATGCATTGTTGATCAAGACGTCGATACGCCCATGAACCTTCAGGACCTGCGCGACCATGGCGTCAACCGAGGCCTTGTCACCCACGTCGACTTGCACTGCCAAGGCCTGACCACCCGCGACCTCAATTTCTTGCACGACCGAAGCCGCCTTGTCGAGATTCAGATCAGCGATAACCGGAAAGGCACCTGCCGCCGCGTACTGCCGGGCCAGTTCTCGGCCAATGCCCTGGCCCGCACCGGTGATGATCACAACCAGTTCCTTGACGCTGAAATCACGGGCCTGCAGCGGAACGCCGGAGTCGGCGGGGGCGTGGGTAATGGATGATTCGCTCATGTCTATTCCTGGATTGAATTTTTTGTGAGGCCACAGGGACCTTTTTTTAAGTTGTTGTGAGTCACGCTTGGCCCTGGCAGAACCCAAACATCCTGCTCGCCCACAACCGCTGATCAAGGGGGCTGACCGGCAACTGCCCGCCCTCCCCCCAAAAGTCCCGGTCATCGACGATTGATGCAAAACGATGAAACCACCAACCTGCGAATAGAATTATGTCGAATTGTGGGATTTGTCAAGCCAATCGACATCCTAGGATTCCGACTAAAAAAGCTTTATTAACGTCCCTACTCCAGCTCATACCGCCTTTATAGAGCTCATCTCTACCGTGAAGCACCAATGAAAAAGCCGACAACGCCAGCTTGTCCTCCCGCCCAATTCAAAATTTGACCATATCTCACAGTGCGGGATATATTTAATCCGTGGTCACAAATCGATCTTGGGGTTCCCATCACTACACGGGCGCCGAAAAACATCCCGCTGACAGGATTGAATAATCCAGCCACGACCAACATTCAGTTAAACGAGGAATGAAAAATGCGAGTAGGCAAGGCTGCAGACACGAACAGTGAAATGGTTGGAACCATGCGTGAAGGCAAGCTCGCGCAAAAGCATCTGCTGTTTGGCGAAGACGGTTCACCCAACAACTACGACTTGAACATGGGTCGGGCTGGCTCCGGGGGCTGGAGAACGCCACGCCATCGTCATAATTTCGATCAGATCCGCTACGTCATCAAAGGCGTCCTGCCTTACGGCGAGAACCAGTTTCTCAAACAAGGCTGGGTGGGTTACTTCCCGGAAAGCGTTCCCTACGGTCCTCAAGATCGTTCCGAGGGGCTTGAGACGCTCGTGCTGCAACTCGGCGGCGCCAGCGGCTTCGGCTACCTGAGCGTCGCCCAGCGTGAAGCGACAAATGCGATCCTCAACGAGAAAGGCGAGTTCAGGAAAGGCCTTTACTACTGGAAGGATGAGAACGGCAACGAGCAAAGCATGGACGGCTCCGATGCCTGCTTCGAACATGCGACCGGGCGCAAATTGCAGTTCGCCGAGCCTCGCTATACCGATGTGATCGCAATGAACCCCGATGCCTTTGACTGGCTGCCAGAAGGTTCGGAAGGTGTCTCGGTCAAGTGGCTCGGCACCTTTACCGAACGAAACATGCGCATCGGTTTTGTTCGACTGGACGCAAACGCTGTGTTCGGGGCCGGCCAGCACCCTTCCCTCCAGGTTCTCTATCTCACAAAAGGCCGACTCGCCGTTGGCAATGATGAATATGGCCCTGAGACCGGCTTTGAATTGCTGGCAAACGAAGGTCCCGTCGCCATGCGCGCGCTCGAACCAACCGAGCTGCTTTGTGTGGTCTTCCCGCAATTCTAAAGACGATAGCCGCGCGGCTTGTGCTGTGAGCAGCTCGTAAACAGCGCTGCGGTCGGATAGGACTGCAAATAATTATTCAAGGGATACTCCAATGTCTAATGCAAACAATAAGATCACCCTCAACGACCCTGAGCTGCTGAGAAACCAGAACTACATCAACGGTCAGTGGGTGTCCGCCGATAGCGGTGCCGTGATTGAGGTACGCAATCCTTCGACAGGTGAGCTCGTAGGCACTGTCCCATCCATGGGCGCGGAAGAAACCCGCCGGGCAATCGAGGCCGCCGGAGCAGCGCTCCCGGCCTGGCGCGCCATGACTGCCAAGGCTCGTGGCGCAATCATTCGTCGAATCGGCGAACTGATGCTGATCCACAAAGACGACCTGGCTACCATCATGACGGCCGAGCAAGGCAAACCCTGGGCGGAAGCCAAGGGAGAGATCGAATATTCGGCTGGTTTCCTGGAGTGGTTTGCCGAGCAAGGGCGCCGCGTGTATGGCGAAACCATGCCTGGGCACGTGCCGGGCCGGCGTGTCTTGATCACCAAAGAGCCGATCGGGGTTTTCGCTGCGATCACGCCGTGGAATTTCCCGTCAGCGATGATCACCCGTAAAGCTGGCCCCGGCTGGTCGGCAGGCTGCACCGGGATTATTCGCCCCGCCTCGCAGACGCCTTTTTCTGCCCTTGCCATTGCAGCGCTCGCCGAGCGCGCCGGCATGCCCAAAGGCGTTTGTAATGTCATCACCGGCCCTTCAGGTGCGACCGGTGGCGAACTGACCGGCAACCCGATCGTACGCAAGCTGTCTTTCACCGGATCTACCGAAGTGGGCCGTGTGCTGCTGGAGCAATGCGCCAAGACCATCAAGAAAACATCCATGGAGCTCGGGGGCAATGCGCCTTTCATCGTTTTCGACGATGCGAACCTGGATGAGGCGGTCAAAGGCGTCATGGCGTCCAAGTTCCGTAACACCGGCCAAACCTGTGTATGTGCGAACCGCATTCTGGTTCAGGATGGCGTCTACGATGCCTTCACCGAAAAATTGAAAGTCGCCGTGGAAGCCTTGTTCGTGGCGGATGGCATGGAAGAGGGAGCCACCCAAGGACCGCTGATCAACCAGGCATCAGTGCTCAAGGTCGAACAGCACATCAACGATGCCCTGGCCAAAGGAGCATCGGTCATCACTGGTGGTGCCCGACACGCAAGGGGTGGCAACTTCTTCCAACCTACTGTGCTGGCCAATGTGCCGAAAGATGCGTTGATCTTCCGCGATGAGACCTTTGGCCCGGTCGCCCCGCTGTTCCGATTCTCGACGGAGAAAGAAGCCATCGACCTCGCCAACGACACACCGTTTGGCCTGGCAAGCTACTTTTACGCCCGAGACCTGGGCCGCGTTTTCCGTGTGGCGGAAGCTTTGGAGTACGGCATCGTCGGTATCAACGAAGGCTTGATCTCCACCCCTGAAGTACCTTTTGGTGGTGTCAAGGAAAGCGGCCTGGGTCGGGAAGGCGGCCATAACGGTATCGAGGAATACCTCGAAATTAAATACATGGCGCTGGGCGGCCTGTAAGCCAATAGGCCTCGCCATTCTCTAAAAGCACGGGCGCGTTATGCGCCCGAAGCCCTACGACGGCTATTTTGCTGACCACATATCAACCCTGCCAATTCGTGATGCACGAAGGCTCATGTTCGCCTCGAAAACGCGTCACCTCAATCGCCAAACGCCTCCTACCCCCAGCTCGTCGTTGCCTTTGAGCTGCTCCTCCAAAAACTCACAGAAACCTTGTGCTGCCGGAGACATCGCACGTGTGCTTGAATGGTAAATACACACCTGCCTGGTGACTTCCGGCTGAACAATCGGCCGCATCGTCAACCCGAGTAGTCGGGCCAGTAATCCCACGTATGCCGGGCCCAGTGTGGCTGCCATGCCCTGTGCTGCAATCCCCAACGCCGTACTGACATTCTCGACAATGTCCACGGGGATGATTCGTCCTTGCTCGAACTGTCCCCCGTGAGTGAGCGCGACGGTGCGTTCATAGTCGCGACCCGCGACAACAAGCGGTTGATGCCTTAACTGGCTCCACGGAATGCTTTGATATCCCGCGAGCGGATGGCTTGCCGAGCACCACAGCACCCAGGGACTCTTGAAAAGATCCTTGCGCACAATGTCATCTCCCGCCGGCTGATCTGCGCCGATAGCAAAATCGGCGTCTGCATTGCTCACCCTATCTACCAGGCCATCCACGGGTGCGTCGCGTATACGAATTACAAGCTTAGGCCGCGTCCGGGTGTACTCCTTGATCAACGCTGGAAGCACCGAACTGGCCATGATCAGTGGAGCTGCAATCCGAACGACACCTGAAGCCCTGTTGCAGATGTCGTCAGCGGCGTTCTGTGCCAATTGCATGTGTTTGAGAACGCTCGTGGCTGAAGGAAGAAACTCCCTACCTGCCGGGGAAAGGACGACGCTGCGCGTCGTTCGATCAAATAAACGAAGCTCTAGAGCCAACTCCAGATCACCTACCAACTGGCTGACCGCAGAACTTGAAAGACTCAGTTGCTCACCAGCTTTGCGAAAACTTCTTGCCTGCGCCACAGCAACGAACGCAGCCAGCTGACGCGGGGTGAAACGTGGATGCGGCATCGGGCGGCCCTTTGATTATCCAGTTTTGCTTAATGATAGTCCGTAATTCATTGCTTGTTGATTGTAAGTCTCACCGGCAGATTGAAGGCGCTCACTAAGCCCACGGACGGGCTGCACAGGTGCTCAAGGAAGGTCCCAATAACAATTTCCCCGAGTGAAAGCGCCACTATGTCAACGATCGATTTAAGCCATGAAATTGCGCGTCATGTCGCTAATACCCGCTATGAAAATCTACCTGCTGAAGCCATTGAGGCGGCCAAAAAATCCATTCTGGACACCTTGGGCGTCATCCTTGCCGGCAGCGGAATGGAGCCTGCAGTCCAAGGCGTAGCCGATATCGTGCTGAACGGCGGCGGACGTCCAGACTGCTCCGTCCTGGGATTCAACAGCAAAGTTCCTGCCCCGATGGCCGCCTTCGCCAACGGGGTAATGGCCCACTGCTTGGATTACGACAACCAGACCCCATGGGGTGCGCACCCTGACAGTTCCGTGGTACCTGCCGTCCTCGCCATCGCACAGCACAAGGGCGGTGTCAGCGGCATGGACCTGATCACTGCGGTAGCCCTGGGCGAGGACCTTTTCGTCCGGCTGCGATGCAACGTGCGCTGGAAGCAGGATTGGAACCTCTCCTCTGTCCTCGGAGTGTTTTCCGCCGCCGCAGCTGCGGGCCAGATTCTGGGACTGAATGCAAAACAACTTGCTCATGCCCTCGGCATTGCGAGCATGCAGTCTGCCGGGACAATGGAAGTCATCTTCGGTATCGGCAGTGATCTGCGCGGCATGTACGCAGGGTTCACAGCCCAAGGCGCAGTGCTTGCAGCGCTGATGGCGGAGCGAGGGATAACTGGAATCAACGATCTGTTCGAAGGCAAGGCCGGCATTTTCAACGTCTACTTCGGCGGCGAATATGATCGCGCCAAAATGGTTGAAGGACTGGGCAAGACATTTTTTGGCGCTTCGATGATCTACAAAGCCTGGCCTGCGGTCGGCAACGTGCATACCTATATTCACGCAGCGATTGAAATGATGCGTGAACATTCCCTCAAGGCCAGCGAGATCGAGCAGATCTACGCCTACGTGGGCGACTTCCATATGCGCATGTGCACTCCCCTCGACGTGCGCCGCGCCCCGAAAACTCTCGTGGATGCGAAATTCAGTCTTCCTTACTGCGTTGCCTTGGCCCTGGCACGCGGGGAAATCCGAATCAGCGATTTCAATTCGGCAGCCTTGGCCGATCCGGAAGTGCTCGCTTTAGCGCAAAAAATCGTTCCGATTGAGGACAGTGATCTGGACTGGAAAGTGACGATCCCCGATGGCCGCCTGGAAATCCTCATGCGCGACGGCCGACGGCTGCAACGCAAGGGCGACAACGTCCCGGGCAGCCCGGAAACGCCATTGTCCTGGGATCGACTGATTTCAAAATTCCGGGACTGCGCTTCGGTCGCTGCACATCCTGTGGCACCGGATGCCATCGATGCGGCTGTGCAGATGGCGCGAAATCTGGAGTCTTTGGACGACTGCGCCAAATTGCTGAACGCACTGAGCTAACCGCAAAGGCTTCCTCCTCGGCAGCCGGACGTTCGACTGCTTTTCCCAACGTTGAAATCTAGTCACTCATCCAACAATAAGAGGTGCATTCATGAAACGGTTCGAAGGCAGAGCAGTTCTGATAACGGGCGCAGCCAGCGGGATTGGCGCGGCTTGCGTGCAACGCTTGTACGACGAAGGTGCAAGCGTCGCAATCGCGGACATCGATCAGGCTCGAATCAACGATATAGCGGCTCGGTTCGATGAACCCGAGCGGGTTTACGCAGCAGCACTCGATGTATCTGATCCCGAGCAGGCGAAAACATTTGTCGCTGAAGCTCAAAACAAGTTGGGCAACCTGCATGGGCTGATCAATTGTGCCGGGATCAAAGGTGTCGGCAACGTTCTCGACTGCGATCTGGAAAACTGGAAGAGAGTGATGGCGGTGAATCTGGATGGCACGTTCTTGATGTGCCAAGCCTTCGCACGCGCGGTCCGAGACGACAAGAGCCCGCGCGCGATCGTCAACATTTCCTCAGGTGCCGGCATCCTCGGCGTTCCGAATCGTTTGCCCTATGTCGCGTCGAAGTTTGGCGTTTCCGGCATCACCCGCACCATGGGCGCGGAACTCGGAGCCTTCGGAATCCGCGTGAATGCCATTGCACCTGGGATGATCCGCACTCCGTTCACCGCCTATATGTTCGAAGACCCCGAGAAGACCAAGCGCATTCGAGCAGCGCACGCGATCGGTCGCGAAGGCGAACCAGAAGAGATCGCAGCAGTCGCCGCGTTCCTGCTGACCGATGACGCAAGCTTCATGACTGGAGCGGTGGTCAGCGTCGACGGAGGCCAGACCGCCTGCATTCCGCCGGTGTAACGCCGGGCTAAAACCGGCACCTCCCGATGGCGTTTATCTATCAGAAACGCAGGGAGAGTGCCGTCAGCCCGGCGAACAATACGCATGCGAATCGCGGCCCCAAAAAGAGCCTTAGAAGACCTAAGCAATCCAGGCGCTGCGCAGAACAACGCTGAATAATAAGGGAGAACACCATGACAACTGCCGATGACACCGCGGCAAAAAAGGCATTTCGGCGACTGATGCCGTTAATGATTGTCTGCTATTTCGTCGCTTATCTGGATCGCGCAAACGTAGGATTCGCCGCACTTCACATGAGCAAAGACATCGGCCTCACCGCTGCCGCGTTTGGGCTGGGTGCCGGGCTGTTTTTCCTGACTTATTTTTTATTCGAGATCCCCTCCAATCTGATGCTGGCCCGCTATGGTGCACGACGTTGGATAGCGAGAATATTATTTACCTGGGGCCTGATGTCCGGGGCCATGGCCTTCGTTACCACAGATACGGAGTTCTATGCTCTGCGCCTGTTATTAGGCGCAGCAGAGGCAGGATTTTTCCCAGGAATCACTTACTTCGTGACACTCTGGTTCCCCGCCCGTTATCGCGCCCGGGTTATGGGAACGTTTCTGTGCGCAGCTCCAATATCGCTATCACTCGGGGGGCCGGTCTCCGGTGTGCTTCTGGAGCTCGACGGAACCCTCGGCATTCCAGGCTGGCGCTGGATGTTCTTTCTCGAGGCGCTGCCGGCGATTGTTCTTTCGTTCGTCGTTCTTCGGTATTTGACCGATCGCCCCCACGACGCAACCTGGCTATCTCCTCAAGAGAAACAAGCGTTGGCTGCACGTCTGGCCGAGGATGCCGACGCCTGCCCTCCTTTGCCCCATGACAGCCTGTTTCGTGCATTGACCAGCGCACGGGTTCTGCTGCTGGGGCTGGCCAACTTCGCGATCGTCGTAGGCGCCTATGGCGTAAGCTTTTTCCTTCCCAGGATCATCAAGGAATTTGGCCTTGGCGATCTGCAGACCGGATTAATTTCTGCCGTGCCTTATGCTCTGGCCGCAATCGCCATGATCTGGTGGGGAAAACGATCCGATGCCAGGCTGGAACGTCGTTTTCATACCGCCGCCCCGATCGTACTCGCAACGCTGGGTTTAACGGCGGCGGCGTTGCTGAGCGATCCCCTTGCCCGGATGGCGGCTTTTTCCTGCGCAGCGATAGGCTGTTGGGCTTCGATCTCGCCATTCTGGTCGTTGTGCTTCAGTCAGATCCCCACGAAATTCGCTGCCGGCGCGATCGCCGCCATTAATGCGATAGCCAACTTAGGAGGCTTCACGGGTCCCGCCATCATGGGTTTCTTCCGCGACCGCACCGGTGATTTCACCGTGGGCCTGCTGATCCTGGCGGGCATCAATTTGAGCGCCGTGGCAATCGTGTTGTTTATCAACCGAACGCGCACGAATCATGTCCCGGCCGTACAGCCTGAAACGTCACTCAGTTAGGAGATTTTCGTGAAAACTTACGCGCATTGGATTGACGGCAGTTATCGAAATCCGACGAGCATGCAATGGATGGACAGTGTCGATCCTTATCGCGGCGAGCCGTGGGCAAAAATTCCCCTGGGTTCTGCTGCCGACGCGGATGCTGCGGTCGCATGTGCCAAACGCGCCATGACAGTGGGCCCATGGGCACGCATGAGCGCAACCGAACGTGGCAAGATCATGCGGCGTATTGGCGACCTCACGCTAGAACATATTGATCTGCTCGCGGAGCTCGAAGTACGTGACAACGGCAAACTGTTCGCCGAGATGCGGGGGGCGATAAAAAGCGTCGCGGATATCTGGTACTACTACGCGGGGCTCGCCGACAAAATCCAGGGCTCCGTGATGCCGATCGAGAAGACGGGAATAGTCGCAATGACCACCCGGGAACCGGTTGGGGTGGTGCTTGCGTTGACCGCTTGGAACGCCCCCTTGAACTTCCAGGCACTCAAATGTGCCCCCGCGTTGGCAGCCGGTTGCGCTGCAGTCGTAAAACCTTCCGAATACTCCTCGATCAGCTCCCTCGAATTTGCCCAACTGACCAGGCAAGCCGGATTGCCGGATGGCGTCCTCAATGTGGTAACCGGACTTGGTTCGGATATCGGCGCGCCCCTCGTCGAGCACCCGGACGTTGCGATGGTCACCTTCACCGGCTCTGATCTGACCGGGACAAAGGTATACGAAACTGCTGCTCGCCATATGAAACGAGTCGCCCTGGAGCTGGGCGGTAAATCGCCTAATATTGTCTTCGAAGACGCTGACCTGGAGCTGGCCGTTGCCGGGGCGGTTTCCGGTATCTTCGGTGGCGGAGGTCAAATGTGCACGGCAGGCTCACGCCTGTTGGTGCAGAGTTCGATTCTTGAAACCTTCACTGAGCGGTTGCTCGAAAGCGCTCGGTCCGTGAGGCTCGGTAACCCCATGGATCCAGCCACCCAAATGGGTCCCATGTCCACCGCACCACAATACCGAAAAGTACTGGAATACATCGAGATCGCCCTGGGCGAAGGGGCGCATTGCATTCTGGGTGGCAAGCCCGCAACCGGACCCGGCCTCACGGGCGGCCAATTTGTCGAGCCCACAATATTTGTCGGCGTTTCAAACGGTATGCGTATCGCCCAGGAAGAAGTATTCGGTCCAGTCTTGTCCGTCATTGCCTTCGAAGACGAAGCCGAAGCTATTTCGATCGCGAACGACATCCCTTACGGATTGGCTGCAGGCGTTTGGACGCGCGATACTGGACGATTGTTCAGGATGTCCAAAGCACTGGAGGTTGGAACCGTCTGGGGTAACACTTACCGCACCTACAGCTACATGATGCCGTTTGGAGGCATGAAGCGTTCAGGCATCGGTCGCGAAATGGGGATCGAAGCCGTCGACGAGTTCCTGGAGACGAAAAGTCTCATGATCTCGATTGCAGATGCGCGTCCGGGTAACAATTTCATCCCACGCTAAAGCATGACCAAGTTGCTGTTTACCCACTCACTTGGGCGCTAGTCAAACTGGAAGCGGGCACTCAACAAAGCCGCTTCCAGCTCATGCCCCCCTTTACTGATGGGAAAACAGTGGAAGTGCCTGCGCAAACCCTCGCGCCCGGAAAATCATCGACCCTTGTCCCCGATCACCGTCGTTCGCCACAAGATACACTTCCCGGGTGCCTGGCTTGAGAGCCATGCTGGTAGAGAACAGGAAATGCCCCGCTTCTCTACCCGGTAGCAGAATCTGTCCGATTGGTAGACCGTTGGGATTAAGTACCAGTACGCGCCCCTGACTGTATTGCGCGACATAGACGTTGCCGTCTGCATCCACCCTCATCGAGTCAGGCGACGGCCCATGGAAGCGGTAAACCACCACCGCCCCGAACGGCGCAATTGACTGTGCGTCCTTTAGCTCAACGCGGTGCAGCAACCCCGTACCAAACTCTGTGACCCACAATCTCTTCCCATCCGGAGAGAGAGCTATGCCGTTGGCGTTCGCCATATTAGGCAGGATTGGCACAATGCTCTTGTGATCGGCTGGTACGTAATATACGCCGCCAGTGGGCTCCGTGGAGGTGCCCTTAAGGTCGGTAAAGTAGAAGCCGCCGTGAGCATCGAATACCAGATCATCGACCAGGAAACCCTTATTCGCGTCGATAATCACCTCAGGTTTTTTACCGTTGGCATCGTAGACCGTAAGATTGCCTGTATCGACGTAATTCCCCAGCCCGGCGACAAACAAGCGCCCGTCCTTGTGTATGGCGAGGCCCGCAGAACCACGCGCGTTTTTCGCCACCGCCACCTGAAGCTGGCCTTGAGTGTCGACCTTCAGTACCTGTCCGCCTAATACTTCCACAAATAACAGATTGCCTTGGCGATCGAAGGCGGGTCCTTCCAGTTGCCATGCCTCTCCCGTCACTTTGAACCAAGGCTGCGCGGTGATTGTAAGCAGATCCTTTTCTGCTGCGGCTGTGGCGTAGAGCTGTTGGCCCTGGGTCGGGTAGTTCAACGTGGGTAAGGTGTCCGAATTATCTGCCAGTGACAATCTGGAAGTCAGCGCTATGGCAAGGGCTACTAAGGTCGATTTCTGCATGGAACAACACCTCTGTACTTATTTTTGGAGTGGAGTGCCTGGGCCTGCGTACTTTGGATATGAGTGAATAAAACACAGGGACGTAAGCGCTTTTGACATACACCACGGTCCCAAGAATTTTCCTCTTCGTTCAGCTTGCCAAATCCCGCCCGCGGGTTTCTTTCACCAGAAACCGCACAGCCAACACCGCGATAAGTGCCAGCGTCATGAAGTAGAAAATAAAGGCATTGGGCGAAACATATGCCGTCAGCCATGACTTCATGTAGGGCGCGGTTCCGCCGAATATGACGGCTGAAACAGACGAGGGAATGCTGATCACCTGGGCCCGGACCCGGTTGGGGACCAGTTCACTCATAAAGGCGACCTCAGTGGAGGCCACCGCCGCGAAGAAGAACAAGCCGATCGCCATGGGCAGCAGAATCTGCAGAAAGCTTGGACCCAGTAAAAAATGTTGTAGCGGGTAAACGAGCAGGAAAATGGCCCCGAATCCAACTGTGTAGTTGAAGCGCCGCCCGCGACGGTCAGAGATATAAGCCCAGACGGGCAACATGAACAGGTACATGACCTGCGCGACGAGGACCGCCCAATAGGCATCCTTTGGCTTGGCCCCAAGCATGGTGATGGCGTAATCGCCAAAGGTTACGAGCATGGTGTATGAAGCGACATAATTGGCGGGCCAGATCAGGAACAAGATCAGCACCGTCTTTCTGTATCGCCAGACATTTCGCCAATAGCCGTTATCCTCGAGATTCGCCTGGTGCTTGGCATCCTCGTAGGTGGACGATTCGTCCATTCCGTGGCGCAGGAATACCGTCAAAAGCCCATACAGAACGCCAATCGCGAAGGGAATGCGCCAGCCCCAGCCCTGCATGTCTTCTGCACTGAGGACCGAGCTGAGGATCGCGCCGAACAGCGTTCCTTGGATGATGCCAAGAATCAGTCCGATCGGATAAGCGCAGCTCTGCAGCGTTCGCCATTTAGGGTCGGCCATTTCGCCCACATAGACGAACGCCGAGATACTCTCCATCCCATGGGCAAGCCCCTGCATCAGCCGAGCCGCCACAAGCACAAACGCCGCAGTGGCCCCGATGGAACCGTAGGTCGGGGCGCAGGCGATGACCAAGCTGCCCAGGGTGGCAAGCATCAAGGCGCACAGCATGATCGGCTTGCGTCCGAAACGGTCCGCCAGTCTGCCGGCCAGCATCGCTCCAACCGGCCGCGCGAGAAAGCCGATGGCGAAAATGCCGAGCACATTGAGCGACGCGGCAAGCGCGCTGTCCTGAGGGAAAAACAACCTGGAAAAATAAGGAGCGAACGTCGCATAGACGACGAAATCGTAATACTCGAACGAAACCCCCAGCACGCCTCGAATCAGCGATTTTCGACGAGCCTTTTCAGCCGACAAGGTTGCGTCCGAGGGGCGGATCGGATGTTGTTCTTCAATAGGTTTTGCGTAACGCGGAGATGAGTCGGCCGTCTGGCCAAAGGAGTCTGTACCTGCCATTTTTATTGTCCTTGTGATGACCGTAAGACGGCCGCCTTCCATCGCGAAAGACGGCATCCAGGGATACTTCACTCACTGATGATCGATCCAGCTGGCGGGCACGTTGCCAGCCGGCACCCACGTGCCCTGATGTCGCTACCTCTCAATGAAAGGAACGACCACCGTCAACGGCCAACGCCGTACCGGTGACGTAGGAAGATTCCGTAGAGGTCAAGAAGAGGATGGCCGCGGCGATCTCCGATGCATCGGCCAAACGCTTGAGTGCGTAATTGCTGACGTTGGCCCGGTAGCCGTCCGCCATCGGCGTGTCCACCATGCCTGGGCAGACGCTGTTGACCCGCACCCGTGGCGCCAACTCCGCTGCCATGCATCGTGTCAGGTTGATCACTCCACCTTTGGATGCCGCATAGGCGGTAAGGCCCGGCGCATTGGGTAGCAGGCCCGCCGCTGAGGCAATGTTCACGATCGTTGCAAAGGGCTCATCCGTCATCCATCGCAGACAGTTGCGCGAAACGATGTAGGTGCCCACCAGGTTGATCTCGATCTGTTGACGAAACTCATCGGCAGGTACTTCAAGGATGGAGCCCTTGCCCATGATCCCGGCGGCGTTGACGACGCCGTCGATACCGCCCATGTCCCGCGCCGCTTGCTCAGTGACTTGCGCTACAGCCTTCTCGTCGCTGATATCGACAGCGAAGCAATGGCCCCTGCCCTTGAACGCCGCGTTCAATGCCTCGCCATTCCTGTCAAGCAACGCGACGCTGGCCCCTTCCGCTAGAAAGCGCTCCGCTGTCGCTCGCCCGATACCCGATGCAGCGCCAGTGATTACGATTCGCCGTCCGTCCAGACGGGCGTGGCTGGATTGATGAGAAGCCTTATCGGTCATTTTCTTGTTTTCCTTTTTTGTTCTGTAAGGACAAACAGTCATGAGCGCTGATGTCGTCACTCGCTCATGCTGCTATCAGCCGGCTCAACGCGGAATGAAGTTGTTTTGCGGGCGTGCATCTGCGATGGAAATCATCAGGCTTTTGGTTTCGAGGAACTCATCCACCGCCTCGATGCCCATCTCCCGTCCTATGCCGGACTTTTTCATGCCGCCGAAGGGCATCGTGTAGCTGTAGGTGCGGTATGTGTTGCCCCAGACCGTTCCGACCTCGAGCGCCTTGGCCATGCGAAACACGCGACCAATGTCACGGGTCCACACCCCAGCTGTCAGCCCATAAGCAATGTCATTGGCGATGGAGACAGCTTCAGCCTCGTCCTCAAAGCCGATGACGGACAGCACCGGGCCGAATACCTCTTCCTGAGCAATGCGCATCGAATTGGATACGTGGGTAAAAATCGTCGGTTCGACGAACTGACCGCCGCGAATGCCCGGCCCACTGGCAGGCTGACCGCCGAATACGCAGCGCGCTCCTTCTGCCTTGGCTATCTCGATGTAATTGAGCACTTTCTGATATTGCGGAGCGGTGGACATGGGTCCCATCTGGGTGGCCGGGTCCATCGGATTGCCCAATTTTACCGAACGCGCACCGGCAATTAACTGCTCGGTAAAAGCCTCCAAGATAGAATTTTGAACCAATAGCCGGGAGCCGGCCGTGCACATCTGGCCGCCGCCGCCGAAGATACCGGAGACAGCTCCGGCCACAGCTAGCTCCAGGTCCGCATCGGCGAAAACGATATTGGGTGATTTGCCGCCCAGCTCCAGAGCGACTCGTTTCATGTGGCGAGCCGCGGTTTCGTAAACTTTGGCGCCCGTTGCGTCAGATCCGGTAAAGGTGACCATCGCAACGTCGGGGTGCTCAACGAGCGGAGCGCCAATGCCAAGGCCCAAGCCTGTGACCACATTCAGGACGCCGTCCGGCAGACCGGCTTCCTTGGTCAGCGCTGCGAACTCCAGCGAACTGACCGAAGAAAACTCCGAGGGTTTAACCACCACTGCGCAACCTGCGGCTAATGCGGGGGCACACTTAAGCGCCAAAAAATTCAAGGGCGCATTCCAAGCAGTCAACGCAAGCACCACCCCAACCGGTTCCCGGGTAGTCATCGCAACGATGCCTTCTTTCTCGATCGGCATCACGGAGCCTTGGATCTTGTCGGCAAGGCCCGCGTAGTAATACCAAATCTCCGCCACGTTGCTGATCGCGCCGCGCATTTCCGCCAGCAACTTGCCGTTGTCGCGCACCTCAAGTTCGGCTAGACGATCAGCATTCTCCAAGGTCAGGTCACCGATACGCCGCATGATTTTTCCACGCTGGGTTGCGCTCATGCTTGCCCAGGGCCCGGACGTCATCGCGCGTTTGGCCGCAGACACCGCCGCGTCGGCATCAACTGCCACTCCCAGGGGAATTCTTGCCCATGCCTCGCCCAGATAAGGGTCCTGGGTGTCCATCCATTCGCGCCCCGCCGGCTCTTGGTAAGCTCCATCAATCCAATGTGCGTAGGTCTTCAACTGCCATTCTCCTTTCTGCTGGTTTGCGCCCTTGCAAAGGTGCGCGGAAATGCCGCACAGCATAATAAAACTATCTCGCATAGTGGGATAAATCAACAATAAATCTATAGCTGACTTTATTGCCGTCGAGTTCAATATCGTAGGATCAGACAGGAACGATCCTGTCTGACTACGTTAAAAACAGGTGCAAGCACGCAATGGCGCACCGAAGACTCGGTGTTCCGGAGGGCGGGAAAAGCGATCAGTGGGAGGGAAGTAAACCGATAGACGGTGGCTTACGAGCAAAACTCTCTTAGTGGTAACGACCCATCCAGGCGGCCAGAATCAGGCGCCTGGATTCACGTAAGAAGGATGACCTTGGCTGGTCGGAGAGACCATTCACTCTGAGTTGGAACGGCTAGATGTTTACTTCTGCCTGGGCAAGGCGACTGGAGATCTCTCGCGCCGCGCGCTTGACAGATACCACCGCACGCTTGACGTCGACATCGCGCCGCTCCTTTTCATCCCAAGCAACGCCAATACTGCCCAAGACGATATTGCTCTCATTGATAATAGGCGCCGCCACACCATAGACACCGGGATTGAATTCGCCCTTGGTGATGAGATAGCCGTCTTTTTTGATTTTGCTGAGCGTGCTCCGGAACTCCTCCCATGTGTCGCCTAGGCCCGCTCGCTGTATATCGGGTTGCGCACGGCTATAAAGGCTTTTGAGCCGATGATGAGGGAAATAAGCAAGGATGACCTTGGACACGGCGCCTTGGAACAGTGGCCTGCGCTGCCCACGTCGAAAGCGATTTTCGGGACTCAGAGGCGCACGATGCTCCCGAATACATAGCACCGAGTCCCTGAACGCCGTACACAAGAGCGCCGAGTGACCGATCGTATCGACCAATTCCTCCAGCACACCCTTACTGGCCTGCAGCAGCGGATCGGTATTACGGATTTGTAAGTCCAGCTCGATAATGCGCGAACCCAATACGTAGTTGCCATTTCCAACGGTACTTAGCAAACCTGCAGAGTGCAGCGCCTTGATGTAGCGATACCCTGTAGACCGAGAGGTTTCGAGTGCTTCGATGATGGCAGTGGTCGATAACACAGCCTGATTGGAACTGAACAGATCGAGGATGCTGAGCATCTTTGTAAGACTGCTCGCGCCGTCGCGAGCATGCTCTTCTCTCTCGTCTTCAATGGCCGGGTTTTCCCCCTGAAGCGCTTCTATGTCCATTACCCACTCTATCCTACGTTAAAGGGTCCCTCGGAATACCTCAGGCCCCCGTGAAAACCATGATTGCGTTGCGCGCAATTCGGAGTGCGCTGGCTTTTGATCATAGTCTCAAATTGTAGGATCGAGCAAGAAACAGACAAACAACAAAAACTTTAATCCCATAATATGAATAAAATTCGAGATACACAGGAAAAGCCCGAAGTGACGATTGAACGTCATCGGGCTTGCCCTTAACGGCTCGTTTGACCTGTTGCCTATTTGTGGAAGGACAAAGGATGAAAGAAGTTTTCTTCGATCAAACCTTCTGTTTTTCGCAGAAACTCTTTCACATGCGGTGCGTGCACATGAGCCTCGAAATCCTCGTAGGTTTCCCATTCCTCGATGAACACGAAGCGTCTCGGCTCAGTGCGATCACAGTACATTTCATACTGGATCATGCCCTTTTCCTGATGAACAGGCTCGATCAACGCTTCAAGCGCCGCCTTTACCGCATCCAGATGTTCAGGCTTGGCCAGCGTTACAGCTACGCAGTGCACTCTTTCCATCGTACGGACCTCATTTTTGTGGTTCTTCAAAATAGGCTGCGCAGGTATCAACCCGTCATTGCAACGTGCGCATCAACTCGGCAACATCCTCGACGTCTTCCAGTAACTGCACCAGCCGCTGGACTTCTGCAATCCTGTGAGAGCTCAACGGACTCACCGCGACCGCTGCGCATTCGGCGAATTTCGAACAGAGATCGGCCCAGGTCATTGGGTTGTCCGCATTACCGGGAATATGGGTACCGGACCTTTCCCAGCGACGACCATCCGCTGCTACCACTTCGACACGCCCTAGTGGCAGTTCCAGCTTCCAGTCCAGTGACGCATCGGCGACCAAGGAAATTTTGTTGGCGGTGGCCAGGACCTTCGTATCACGCAGGCCCGACTCGGTGAAATCCAGCACACTCATGCCACGACGCACAGCTGCAACCGCGACGAGAAAAGGTAGGCTGAACTTCGCATCCGCCAACGTCGCCGGCGCCTTGCGTACGTCCAGCGGCTCGCACATGAGCGCGTGATAGTCGCCCACGAACAACCGGATTTCGGCGATATCGTCGGGCGCAAGATCGTTGTCCGAAACAATGTCGATAATTGCTTTCATATGACTGTGCGCGGTACCCACCGAGGGCCAGCGCTTGTACAAGGTGACGCTACCCTTGTAGTCGACACCGATATCCTCAAGGATTTTGTCTCGATCGTAACGGCCGTCGAAATAGGTGTTGAAAAACCCGTACCCGCCTTCAAAAAGACAATCGATACCAGGCACGCCTTTTTCCGCCATGAGCGCTGCTAGCACTGCGCCTTTGGCCGAAAAGCCGGCATATAAGCCGCGCAGGTCGCTACCCGTACCACACACCATCTCCATGATGCCCGAACACTGCATACTGGCGATGCCCAGGGCGTTGGCGGTCTGCTTCGCATTGAAGCCCATGACGCGCCCGGCAGCCGCGGTGGCAGCAAACACCCCCATAACAGTGGACAGGTTCCAGTCTTTCTTCCAACCGACATTGCACCGCAGTCGCGCAAAGATGTCCTGCCCGGCAGCCACGGCGGCAATCATGTCCTTGCCAGTCACGCCCCCCTTACGTTCGGCCAAGGCAAACACCGCTGGAATGATCGAGCTCGCCGCGTGCTGCCCCCAAGGTGTTTGATCGTCGTAGTCCAGGCAGTGCGCCAGCGCCCCGTTGGCCAGGGCCGCCATCGTCGCTGGGACGCGCCCCCCAAAGCCCAGAATCGACGCCTGGGGGGTACCTGCAGACTCCTTGACCACCTCGATGACCCCCAATACCGCAGGCTCCATCCCGCTCGCGGCGAGCATTACCCCAAAGGTATCGAGAATGCTTTTCTTCGCGGCTTCGCGTGCGGCCTCAGGCAAGTCTTCGTAACGCAGCCCGGCCGCCAATGCAGAGAAGTGATGGACGATGTCGGCGCTTATGGCCACGTGTTTCGCATTGAATATCTGTTCTGACATGAAACGGTCTCCCGTCGCTGCAACCAAAATCACGGCCCCGTACGCTGATCACAAGCTGGGGCCCCTTGCTTAGACGCGGACCGTCTTTTGCAGCACTGTCTTGCTGACCATGTAGGACTCAAGACTCCACGGCCCCCCTTCTCGACCAATCCCACTGTCCCTCATACCCCCGAACGGCGTATCGGGATCCGGCGCACCGAAATGGTTGATCGACAGAACTCCCAGGTCCAATTCGCGACTCAGCCGCTCGGCCTCCTCGAGAGTATTGGTGAAAGCAAACGCGGCTAAGCCCACGGAAAGGCTGTTGGAGATTTCGATCGCCTCATCAAGGGTCTTGAACGGGACGGCCACCGCGACCGGACCAAACGGCTCTTCGCGCATGATTTCGCAATCGAGCGGGGTATCGACCAGCAGCGTTGGCGCAAAAAAGTAGCCACGATCACCGACGCGATGACCACCCACGGCAGCCTTGCCACCGCGCTCGAGCGCGTCATCGACGAAATGCTGCATTGCCGCCAGCCGTCGCCCGCTGGTGACGGGTCCCATATCTGCCTTGAGGTCTAGCCCATCAGCGACACGCACCTGCTGCGCCGCTGCAACGAACCCAGCGACAAATTCCTCGTAAAGACTTTCGTGAACCAGGAAACGTCCCGGCGCGGCGCACCACTGAGAATTGATACGGATCTTGCTTTTGAGCGCCATCTTGCCGATTTCGCTCGCATCAACCCCAGCACAGACAATCACCGGCGCATGACCACCAAGCTCCATCAGCACCGGTTTCATAGCGGCTCCTGCCAAGGCGCTGAGGTGTTTCCCCACGCCGACCGAGCCAGTCAGCGTGACCATGCGAGTCACTGGAGAGTCAATCAGCGCCAGGGAAACCTCGGCGGGGTTACCAAACACCAGATTCAGGACTCCCTTGGGCAAGCCGGCCTGCTCGAAACATTGAACCATGGCGACAGCCGCCCCAGGCGTTTCTTCCGGAGCCTTCAGGATAATCGAGCAACCCGAACATAACGCGCCGCTGATTTTTCGACCTGGCGCGCTAAGCGGCACATTCCAAGGGGTGAAGGCAGCTACCGGCCCGATCGGTTGGCGTAGAATCAGCTTTTGCATCTGCGCTTCGCCCGGAACAATGGTGCCGTAAGCACGTAACGCCTGCGCCATGTCCCAATCAAAGAAGCTCGCCGAGCGTTCAACTTCGGCCCGCGCATCTGCGATCAACTTGCCATTCTCACGGGTAATGATCTGTGCGATTTCCTCGGCGCGCTCACGCACGCCAGCGATGGCACGAGCAATAATAAGGTTGCGCTCAACCGGTGGCGTCGCTCGCCATACCTTAAACCCCCGCTCCGCAGCGACCAATACGCGCTTCAAATCTTCGGAGTTGGCGCCGGGTACCGTAGTGAGCACGGCTTCGGTGCTTGGATTGCGGACTTCGAAACATGATGGACGATCAAAAATCCATTCACCATCGATGAACAAGCCAACTTGCGGATGCGTAGCATCGGCGACGTGACTTTGAGTTTCTGTGGACATGGGATTTTCCTCTGCAAGTGGCGACACGGTGTTCACCGACTCGCTCAATTAGTTTCGGCCAGGGAGCTGCTTGCGCGGCGCGCCAGCGCATCTTCACGAATCAGGTCGGCGGCTTTCACACCTATCATGATGGACGGCGCATTGGTGTTGCCCGACGTGATGAATGGCATGATCGAAGCATCTACCACCCGCAGTCGCTCGATACCACGGACACGCAGTCGTTCGTCCACCACCGCCATGGCGTCGTTACCCATCTTGCAGGTGCCGCCCTGGTGGTGGGCCGAGTTGCCGGTTTCGACCAGGTAGTTATAAATATCTTCATCCGTACGAACATGGGGCCCCGGCAGTTCTTCGGCGACCACCCGGGACTTGATGGGCTCGCTGTTCATGATTTTGCGTATCCAGCGCACACCACTGATCACGGCATTGACGTCGTAATCGCTGCTCAGGAAATTGGGTGTGTAATCGGCCGGGTCCGACGGGTTGGTCGAACGCAACGTCACTGTTCCCGTGGTGCTGGGACGCAACTGATAGACCGACACCCCGAGGCCAGGATGCTTTTCAACGTCAACCGTGCCGTCAGGGAAGTATTGAAAGGTCATGGGCCTGAAGCTGATTTGGAGATCAGCATAGTCCTCGTCCGGGCTACTTTTAACAAACGCCGCGACCTGGGAAGAGCCGAGGGCAAGATAACCTTTGCGGGTCATCAGGTAACGAAAGCCTTCCCAGTACTTTCGCAGGCCTACGAGATTGGCGTTGTACGAACTGTCTGGGGTGCAACGCCAACCTGTGTGAATATAGAAGTGATCCTGCAGGTTCTGCCCCACCCCCGGGGAATCCAGGACCACAGGTATCGCGTGCTTTTCCAGTTCAGCCCGTGGGCCAACACCCGATAGCATGAGCATCTGCGGAGTCTTCAGTGAACCCGCTGACAAGATCACCTCACGCGCCGCATAGATCCTTTCCAAACGACCGCCCTTCAAAACCTCTACGCCGACGGCGGTGCGTCCATCGAATAAAACGCGCTGCAGTTCGCATCCGGTTCGAACCGTCAGGTTCGGTCGTTCAATGACCGGCTCGATAAATGCCCGGTAAGTCGACATCCGCTGTCCGTCCTGGATGTTATGCTGCATGAAACCCACGCCATCATGCACAGCGCCGTTCATGTCCTCGGTCACCGGGATGCCGATACGGTTCGCGGCCTCTATAAAGTCGTAGCTACTCTTTTCCTTGACGATCGGATCGCTGATCCATAGCGGACCATTCGCTCCCCGGTATCGGTCGCCGCCCCGCTCGAAATTCTCCATTTTTTTGAAGTAGGGCAAAACATCTTCATAGCCCCAGCCTGGGTTGCCCAGGGCACGCCAGCCGTCAAAATCTTTCTGATGCCCGCGAATGAATACCATGCCGTTGATGGAGCTGGATCCACCGAGCAATTTGCCTCGAGGCCAGTACATTTCGCGCCCTTGGAGCTTGTCCATCGGCGCGGTGCGAAAGTTCCAGTTCAACAGCTTGTTAAAATACAGCTTGCCCATTCCTGCCGGCGTGTTGACCCAGAAACGATCTGCCGCGGGACCCGCCTCGATTAGCAGGACGCTGTTCTGTGGGTCGTCAGACAAGCCGCGCGCAACCGGACAGCCGGAAGATCCAGCACCGACAACGATGTAATCATAAATCTGCATTGACCCTATTCCTCGCTCTTTCAAACCTGGTAGCAACGAACAGGCGATGCCTGCCCGGGCTCAACCATGGGATGCCCTAACCGCAAACCGTTGATATCAGCAGCCGATCTGGCTTCGTTGTTCAGGATCCAGCACGAGGAATGTCGACTTGCACTTGGTTAAGCGCCCCAAGTCGCTTGCGCGCTTGCTGGTCAGGGATCGTGCCATCATAGGTAGTAATAAAGAGGGTATGGCCGTCCTCACCGCCCAGTTCGCAGGCAACGGCGCTACCTGGGAAATGCAAACGATGTGTGATTTCCCCTCCCTCCAAGACCCGCAAAACTTCCCCTGTATTGAACGAGCAAACCCAAACACCGCCTTCTGCATCGGCGCACATACCGTCCGGCTCTCGTCCTGCGATGTCGGCAAATAGCCGGCGATTGGACAAAGATCCATCCAGCGCACGATCAAATGCCGTCAGCCGGCCGCGCCAGGTTTCTGCGACCACCAGCGTTCGCCCATGATTAAGAATTACCGCGCCATTGGGGAATTCGACGCCATCGCTACCGTGGCTGACGGTGCCATCCAGCTCGACGATATGGAGAGAGGTTTCGCGCTTCTCTTCGCCCATGAACAGGTCATAGCCAAAATTGCCGACATAGAGACAGCCATTGTCGGCCACCGCGAAATCATTCAAATCACCAGTGGCCCACTTCGAGAGGTCAGCGTGTACAAGCAACTCTCCATCCACCAGCTTCAATATCTGGCGAGCGACGGATGACACGATAAGAGGAGTTCCATCAGACAGGAATCCGAGACTATTAGGCCGCGGTGGCAAATTGTCTTTCAGCACAAGCCGGCGCCCGCTCACGTCGACTTGGTAGAGAATCGAGTCAAAGACGTCTGGCACCCACAGGCAACCGTCGTACCACCGAGGAGCCTCAAGGAAGACGAAATCATCAGCGAAGCGATGCGCCTTTAGCTCTTGCATGTTCTGCCTGCCCTTTCTTTTATTTTTAGATGAAAAACGGTAGAGCGAATGCGATCTGTGCAGACCACCGAGCGAAGCCCAATGAAAACCACCTGCTGTCACAAACCCTATCGAACAATAAAAATTGTGTCAATAAATGGGATTAATTAATTTCTAGACATCCAAAGCTGGCCTGTAAATCCTGCAAACAGGTGAGTTCTGCGTAGGTTATCGGCATCGTGGACGGCTCATTATCATTGTCCTCAAAGGCCCGGCGAGACGCCTGAAGCCACACATCACTCGTGCTTCGGTGTGATCGTAAAACATGATTGGGTTGCCTGTTCCCAAGGCTTGGCACCTTAATCGTTGGGAATGACTGTAGGACTCCCGACGCCAACCGCCTCTTACAAATAGCGAGCGCTCCGATGGTGCAGCGATTCGGCGCGGCGCTGTGCCCCGCCAGACGGTAGACCCGAACCAGGAAATGATCGAATCAAAATCTGTTGCGCAATCCCACAATCAGGGATATGTTGATTTTGAGCAACGCAAAATTGACTCGAATGTGCCTAGCGAGAAACCCACCCTCCAACCGGTAGGGCAGGTATTCACGCAAAAGCGCCTGCAGATCGGATGAATGTGTCGTGCGCATCACGGCGGTTCGCCCTCTGAGTTTCGTGATTGGAAATGCGTGCTTTACCAAGGCAAAACCAAGAAAGACCTGACGCAAAACACAAAAACAACAACGTTTCGACAAGTTTCAGGGAGCTATAAATGCCGAATAAGAATTTCAGCGTGCGCCAAAACCACGCTATCCGTGCGCTTTTCAAACACATGATCCCCGCCGTCCTGGCAGTGACTGCCACCGTCAGTAACGCTGCCGAGCTGACCTTCGGCTATGTTCCAGGCAACCTCGCCTATCCCTACAACGTAGCGACCGCTAAGGGCTTCGAAGCCGCAGCCAAAGCTGCCGGCGTAAAAGCAGTCATCATCGACCCGCGAGGCAGCGTCGAGAAGCAGGGCAATGCGCTCGACGACATGATCGCGCAGCGCGTCGACGCTATCGGTTTTCTGCCCCTGGATTCGGTGGTGGCGCAATCTTTCGTCGACAAGATCGTAGACCACGACATTCCCGTGGCTGCGGTTGCCGTGATGGTAGGTGACCCTCAGGAACGGGCGATCAACAAGCCCTACGAACAACTTGTTGCCTTGGTTACCACTGATGACATCCGCGCTGGCGAAGTGGCCGGTGAGCACGCAGCGACGCTGTTGCCTAAAGACCGTGTCGCAAAAATCGCAGTCGTCGAAGGCGTACCTGGCTACGCCGTGGTCAAGCAGCTCACCGAGGGCTTCAAGACGGGCCTGAAAAAAGCCGGCGCGAAATATGAAATTGTTGCGTCTCAGCCCACCGACTGGACGCCTGAGCAGGGCGAGCGCGTTTGCCAGAACATGCTGACTGCCCATCCAGACCTCGACCTCATCTTTAGTCAGGCCGAGGACATGGCCATTGGTTGCGCACGCGCCTTGGCTGCCCAAGGTTCAGAAATCGCCCTGGTCGCAACAGGGGGCGGTTCCAAGGTCGGGTCTACCGGGATCGCGGCTGGCGAAATCAATGCATCGGTCTGTGTGCGTCCCAAGCTGCTCGGCGAACTTCTCTTCAAGTCTCTTTATGAGTCTGTGACCCATCCGGAAACACCGAAAGGCAAGTACGTGACCTACGACCTGCCATTGCTGACCAAAGACACGCTCAACGCCTGCCCCGACAAGTGGTAAGCCGCTTTATATAAGCCGATAACAAAGAACAAAAACGGATTATCGAGATGACTCATCAAGAAACGCTTCTCATGCGGCTCCAAGGGGTTGCGAAAGAATACCCAAACGGGACTGTCGCACTGCGCGGCGTCGATCTCGACATTGCGAGGGGCAAGGTTCACGGATTGCTTGGCGCCAACGGCGCTGGCAAGTCGACCCTGATAAAGATCCTGTCCGGCGCGAATGCTCCCACGAGCGGTGAAATTGTCTGGCGCGGCAAGCCAGTGACGTGGGCGAGTCCAAAGGTGGCCAACGACATGGGCGTAGCCACCATCCACCAACATATACCGCTCGTGCCCACCCTCTCCGTGATCGAAAACGTCTTTCTCGGAAAGAACGGCACGTGGCGCTATCCCAATTCGATGCGCGAGCGCTTTGATGAGCTCTGCCAGCGCGTCGGCTACAGACTGGATGCCGATAGCAAGGTGTGCGACCTCTCGATAGGTCAGCGCCAGATGGCAGCGATTTACCAAGCCTTTGCCACGGGTGCGGACTTGATTGTCATGGACGAGCCAACCGCCTCTCTGGCTACAGAGGAGCGGGAAATTGTCTATGACACTGTCCGCCGCCTGTCAAAAGTAGAAAACAAAGCGATTCTCTTCGTCTCGCACTTCCTGGACGAAGTCATAGCTCTGACAGACTGCGTCACGGTCCTGCGTGATGGGGTCGCAGCCATGCGAGCCAACACCTGCGATCTGGACGAAAATCTTTTAGCCGAAGCCATTGTCGGCAAACCCATTGCCAAACAAGCGCGTGCGACCGCTCAACGCAACAGTTGCGCCGATCCATCCCGAACCGTGCTGGAACTGCAGAACGTCTCTTCCTCGGGCAAGCTGCACCCGATATCGCTGAAACTCGCAGCAGGCGAGGTCATAGGGATAGCCGGTCTTCTGGGCTCAGGTCGAAGCGAACTGCTGCACGCAGCATTCGGCGCCGACCCGCATGCCTCAGGCAAGGTCATACTCAATGGCCGGGAGATTGGGCGCAGCACCGGGGCTTCCGTGAAAGCAGGCATAGGCCTGGTGCCGGAAGATCGTATAAAGCAGGGCCTGGTACCGGATTTCGAGATCTGGCGTAACACTTCCCTGCCCGCCTTGAATTCCGTGTCGGCATTCAATTGCCTTCCCAACGAGCAACGTGAACTGAACCGTGGCTGGGATGCCATCCAACAACTCTCCATCAAGGCCAGTTCGCCTGACATTCTCGTCAGCGAACTCAGTGGCGGCAATGCCCAGAAGGTGACGATCGCGAAGTGGTTATTCAGCGACGTCAAGGTGCTTCTTTTGGACGAGCCAACCGCCGGCATCGATATCGGTGCAAAGACCGAGATCATCTTCCTGATCCGTCGGCTTGCCGCAGAAGGCAAAGCCATCATCGTCGTGTCGTCAGAGTTTGAAGAACTGCTCGCCGTCAGTGACCGCATCATCGTCATGCGCGATGGATGCTGTGTCGCGGAGCGCCCCGTCCATGAAACATCGGAACATGAACTGCTCCTGCTCGCTGGCGGTAAATGCGTTACTCCTGAAAGCAGAGGTCACTGAGCAATGGACAATCTAGCTATAGAGATAAAAACAATGAGTACAACAACTCAACCAAAAATCGAACCGGTGCGGCTCGCCAGTCAAAATGTAACACCGCCACCGCCCGCGCCTGTCTATCGTCAGGTTGATTGGCGACGCCTCTTCAGCCTGCGTGAAATGGGTGTCTATTATGCATTGCTGCTATTGCTGGTTGGCCTATCGTGTATCACGACTTACCTGGGGAAATCCAACTATCTCAGCGTTTTGAACATTACCAATATCGTCTATCAGTCCTCACTCATCGCCATTATGGCCGTGGCCATGACGGTCATATTGATCAGCGGTAATTTCGATTTGTCAGTCGCGTCGGTCGCGGCGCTTTCGGCCGCGATTCTTATCGGTTTCGCCGATCAGCTGGGCTTCTGGCCCGCCTGCGCCTTTTCGATGACGGTCGCCATTTGCGCCGGCTTGCTGAACGGGTCCATCGTGCAATTCGTGGGTATCAATGCTTTTATTGTTACCCTCGGCACCATGACTGCGCTACGCGGCGCGGTTTTGATTTTCACTGACGGCCAATCTCTGTCTGTGCAAAAACCCGAAGTCATCGAAGCCATGAAAGCGTTCGAGTCGGGTCGCCTGGACGCTGGCGTGGTTGCAATCCTCCTGGGTGCGGTACTGCTCGGCATCAGCGCCCTGCAAGCGGTGCGGGCACGAAAAGCGGCGAGACCCTTGACACCAGCCATGCTCGGAATGGCTCTGGGCGGCCTCTGCCTGCTAGCAATGAGCTGGGGCGCCGGGGGCAAAATCATGCTGCCGAAACCGGTCATCTACATGGCGATTTTCACCACCATCGTTTGGGTGACGCTGAGTTTCACCATGGTAGGCCGTCGCCTTTACGCCGTCGGCGGCAATGCCGAAGCCGCCCGCCTCTCCGGTATCAATGTTGTCCGTTACAAGTTGGTTGCCTTCGTGTTGTGCAGCGCCGCGGCGGGCTTTGCCGGGATCCTTTTTGCGAGCCGCCTGCGCTCCATCAACCCCGCAGCCCTGAGTGGTGCTGAATTGGCTGTTATCGCGGCGGCAATTCTGGGCGGCACTTCGCTGTTTGGCGGCGCCGGCAGTGTTATTAAAACCCTGGCTGGGGCACTGCTGCTTTACTCGCTCACCAACGGCTTCAACATCTTGAATCTGGGGGCGAATTATCAGGGGTTGATCGAGGGCATCGTGCTCATTGGTGCTGCCGCGCTATACACCGTTGGCAACAGCCGAAGCAAAGCCAAATCCAAGTGACCCTATGACCGAGACCGGTGCCCCGCCGCTGTAACAGAAGGCGAGGCACTGGCCCCAATCTCTGCTCGAACCCTTCAGTAAAAAACAAATCAAGAGGACAGCACCATGACCCTATCTACCGCAGGGACCTATACCGGCAAAGTTGCATTTGTTACCGGCGCCGGTAGCGGCATCGGCCGCGCCACGGCCATCGCATTCGCCAAAGCCGGTGCCAGCGTTACGGCTGTAGACATTTCAGAAAAAGGTCTACAAGAAACCGCCGCACTCATCGAAGCGTTTGGTGGTCGGGTCCTCACCATCCCCTGCGATGTGACGAGCAGCAAGGGTATCAAAGCGGCTCTGGATAAAACCGTGGCGACTTTTGGAGGGCTCGACTGCGCTTTCAATAACGCCGGCATCGAGCAACCCGTGAACAAGCTCAAAGACATCGACGAAGACCTCTGGGACCGCGTGCTCGCGGTCAACCTGAAGAGTGTTTATCTGTGCATGAAGCACCAGATCGATATCATGTTGACGAATGGAGGCGGTGCGATCGTTAACACCTCCTCTGGGGCCGGAGTATTGGCGATCCAAGGGCAATCGGCTTACTGCGCTTCAAAGTACGGCGTCACCGCCATCAGTAAATGCGCAGCTCTGGAACATGCCTCCCAAGGTATTCGAGTGAATGCCCTGTGCCCTGGAATTATCGATACCGATATGATCTCTCGCTTCACTGGTGATACCGAACAAGGCCGCGCTCGCGTGATTGCACAGGAACCGATTGGTCGTATGGGTCGCCCCGAGGAAATTGCCAATACCGTCCTGTGGCTCTGCTCCGAACAGGCAGGTTTCGTCACCGGCCATGCCATGGTCATTGACGGTGGTCAGACTGCGGGAATCTGAAGCCCACACATCGTCGCATTGAGATTTCGCTGCCGGGCCTTATGGTTCGGCAGCGACGCCATTCATGGCCCAGCGTCACGTTCGCCAGAACCCAAATGACGCCCGCCCCAAACCGCCCCTGGCCGCCGCCCCGTTTCGTCCGAAACCGAAACCGAAACCGAAACCGAAACCGCCGCATATATCTCTGAGCTTATCAACGCGTCCCAGCGGTTTTTGCCGATATAGAACTCGTCGATGCCAGGGGCTGACTTCGCATTTGCGTTTTGTCTGAAGAGGGACGCGAGTGGAGACTTGAGCGAGGAGCATATAAATCAAACTGCGGATAAGCCAAGGGCGGATCGATGATCCGCCCTTGGCTTCCGGCTGCAGTTTTACCAGTAGTGAAATCAGCGATTGATCAGTTCAAGTACCGCGTCGGTGATCTGCCGAGTAGTGGCTTTACCACCGAGATCAGGTGTATGCAGGCCGCTTTCAGTCACCGCTTCGATGGCCGACATCAAGCGGTTTGCGGCGTCCACTTCACCCAGATGTTCGAGCATCATCGCTGCCGTCCAGAACGTTGCAATCGGGTTGGCCACGCCTTTGCCAGTGATGTCGAAGGCAGAGCCATGGATCGGCTCGAACATCGATGGAAACTTGCGTGAAGGATTAAGGTTAGCCGTCGGAGCGATGCCCAGGCTACCGGACAACGCCGCAGCCAGATCGGACAGGATGTCGGCGTGCAGATTGGTCGCCACGATGACGTCCAAGGTCGAAGGTTTGAGAACCATGCGAGTCGTCACCGCATCGACCAACTCTTTGTCGATTTTTACGTCCGGAAAATCCTTGGCCACTTCGTAAAAAATCTCGTCCCACAACACCATACCGTGGCGTTGGGCATTCGACTTGGTGACCATCGTCAGGTGCTTGCGTGGACGGCTCTGTGCCAGCTGGAAAGCAAAGCGATGGATACGCTCAACACCGGCCCGCGTGAAGACAGACACTTCAGTCGCCACTTCTTCTGGCAGACCACGGTGGACACGACCGCCATTGCCGGAGTACTCGCCTTCGGAATTTTCCCGGACCACCACCCAATCAATTTGGTCGCCGTTGATCAGCGGGCTTTTTACCCCTGGCAACACACGGGCTGGACGCACATTGGCGTATTGGTCAAAGCCCTGGCAAATCGGCAGGCGCAGGCCCCAGAGAGAAATGTGGTCAGGCACATTAAGCGCACCGACAGCGCCAAAGAAGATGGCGTCGAATGTTTTCAATTCCTCAAGGCCGTTCTCAGGGATGTAGTAACCGTTTTTCAGGTAATTGTCCGAATTCCAATCGAAGTGTTTGAACTGCAAATCGAAACCGGATTTTTTTGACAGTGCCTCGAGCACCTCGACGCCCGCTGCAATGACTTCAACACCAATGCCATCACCGGGAACTGCAGCAATTTTGTACGCGCTCATTTTCATCTCCGCTCTTGTTTTGGCTCTTGCAACCCGCCATACCGGACTGGCCAGGCGGGGTCGTGAGCCAATTATATGGAGCGCAAAAAGAAGCAGAGTCGACTCAAAATCACTACATACATAACCTTGAGTTACGAATCAGAATCTTAACTGTGTTCCGGTAGGTGCAAGTGATGCTCCCAATCCGGGAAGTGTCTTGAACAACCTACCGAAATGCCCAAAGCGAATTACAGGAATAACTCAATCGGCGCTCAGTCGTAGCATCCAGAGAAGGAAGCCTGGGTTGGCGTTCGCCTTCTCACACGAACGAGCCGCAGTGTTTCCATCACAGAGACAGGGAACGTCTGCTTCAATCTGTAGAACTCCGACAGAGGGAAATCGAAGCCGAACTGATTGCTGAATATGCGTCCTTTACGCAGCTGAATTATTCGCCAGCATTCATAGGTGCTTTCGGATTTCAGATCATTACAGATCATCCTTAGCACCCTATCATTCCACCTCAAACAATTCGCGATGAGGCAGTGACCCATCGCCCGCCGGGTCAATCCCTGGCGTTCTCAATTTCCTTGCATTCATTCGTCCATTTGCGCAGTGCCCCTATCGTTTGGGGCGTTGTGTATTGGCTATTTCATGGGAACAACGATGACTACCTCAACTTTTACTTCGGCCCAGGTCGACAGCCGGATCTGGAGCGCCGTGGGGTCTTTGACACTCTGCGTCGCTCTGTTGATCGCGGCAGAGTTCATGCCCGTGAGTCTGCTGACTCCAATCGCCAACGACCTTCATACTTCTCAAGGGATGGCTGGACAGGCGATTTCCATTTCCGGTTTCTTTGCGGTGGTGGCAAGCCTCTGCATCGCCTCTATCGCCGGACGCTTCGATAGACGTCATGTCCTGATTTCAATGACCGTGCTGATGCTTGTTTCGCTGGTAGTCATCGCTCTGGCGCCTGGCTTCACTTGGTTGATGATTGCCCGAGCCTTCTTGGGGGTCGCCATCGGCGGTTTCTGGGCTTTATCCACTGCCACTGTCCTGCGAATAGTCCCCGAGGATTCGGTGCCTAAAGCCTTAGGCATGATTTACATGGGGCATTCGGTGGCCGCTGCATTTGCCGCGCCGATTGGGGCTTACGTGGGAGGCCATTTGGGATGGCGCTTCGTGTTCGCTGCGCTGGTGCCGATTGTCATCGTTAACGTGATCTGGCAATACAAAAGCTTGCCCAAGATGCAGCCAGAAAAAACCATTCCCCTTTCCAGGCTGTTCGGCGTACTGAAACGCAGAAATGTAATGTTCGGTCTGCTGGCCGCCATGCTGACTTTCGGTGGTACGTTTACCGCCTTCACCTACTTGCGCCCATTTCTGGAACAAGTCACTGGCGTTGACTCGACCCAACTGTCGGTTTTGCTCTTAAGCCTGGGTATCGCCGGTTTCGGAGGTACATACCTCGTCAGTCGGCTGCTGGAAAAACAGTTTCTCTTCCAACTGTTGCGCTGGTTGCCAGTGGCCCTGGCTGTCATGACGGTGGCTTTGGCCGAGCTTGGATACATCTTCGCGGCCGCCGCCATCATGATGTTTGGCTGGGGGATGCTGTATTCAGCCATCCCGGTATGCTGGTCGACCTGGCTGGCCAAAGAGGTGAGCGATGAGCCAGAAACTGGCGGTGGGTTGATGGTTGCAGCTATTCAGATGGCGATCATGGTCGGCGGCGCGTTCGGCGGGAGCCTGTTGGATCATGTGTCGGTGGCTGCCCCTCTAATCGGCGGCAGCGCACTGCTCATCCTGGCAGCACTGGTGGTTGGAAACGGTGAGCGGCTCACCCAGTCCTCGCCGGCTTGATAGGCCCGATCGAGGCAAGCGGCTGCCAATAGCATCCGCTAGCCCAATAAAATGGTTCCATCGTCTTTAAGGACACTCAGCAACATTTGTGCGGCCGGCGATAAATAGGCGCCCGCGCGGACAAAAACGACGATAGTACGTTTCATAGTGGTCTCCTTCAGTCTCACCTCACGAAGGTGCGTGACCCCCTTGACGTCTTCGAGGGTCTCCCTGGCTAGAAAGCTCAGCAGGTTGGTTTCACCAATCAGGCGTGGCAACAAAGAGATCGAGGTGGTTTCGATCTGTACCTGAGGTAAAGGCAGATCCCTGGACTGGAACACATTGTCTATCCAACGCCGCGCCGGCACAGTGGAGGCCGGCAACACCCATTGGTACTGACACAAATCGCGTAACTCATAACTGGCGCTGAATAACGGATGATGACGGCTGGCGACCACCACCGCCTCGTCGTCAAACAAGGCATGAAACTGCAGTAACGGATCCGCTTCGTATTGTGGGCAAATCACCATATCCAGCCTCCCGGAGAACAGTGATTCGCGCAGTAAATCGTCTTGGCCGATCACCAAGTTCAAGGTGATCTGCGGCGCACGCGAAAGCAGTGTCGCGGTCAGGTGTGGAAGCAGGTGATCAGCCATGGAGGCTGCGCACCCCAAGCGGATGTTTCCCATCACACCGTTTGCAAAATCACGTATTTCTCGCTGGGTTTCGGCAACGCTCTGCTGCAGCTGTTTGCCACGCACTTTTAGCAACTCTCCCACTGGGGTGAGCTTAATCCGCCGCCCATCGCGCTCGAACAGCCGGGTCCCTAGAGACTCCTCAAGCCGCTGGATGCTTTTAGACAGCGCAGGCTGACTGCGGTTGAGCTTTTGCGCAGCCCGGCCCAGGTGCCCCAACTCGGCGATGATTTCAAAATAGGCAAGATCACGCAGGTCCATATCCATCAACCAAAGTTATCAATCAATCGATATTAGAAAATAGACTTTATCAAACCAGGTATCAATAATTATCAGCACATCGATAGCGATGCCACGCCCCCGCGGCGACCAGCGTTTTGGAGTACGACTCTTGTCTTCTTCTGCCAGATTTTCCCTGCATATCTACCCCGCGCCGCTTCAATGGTTGGCGCTTGCACTGTTGGCTGGAGCGGGCGGTCAGTTGCTGAGGTTTCTAGAGGTGCCCGCAGGCCAATTCCTGGGGCCTATGCTGGTTGCCATCATGTTCGGCGTATGCGGTGCGAGCATTCGACTGCACCGCTACGCCTTCAAGCTTGGCCAGGGCTGCATCGGCATTCTTGTCGCTCATTCGATGACACTCGCCGTACTCGTTTCGATAGCACAGTCCTGGCCAATGATGCTGTTTGCGACCGTGGTGACGGTCAGCCTTAGCGCGCTGGTGGGGCTTGCGTTGGTGTGGATGGGCATCCCGGCCAGTACCGCAGCTTGGGGTACATCGCCAGGCGCAGCTTCTGCCATAGTCTTGATGGCTGACGAATATGGCGCCGACTCTCGAGTGGTCGCCACTATGCAATATGTGCGCGTGGTGTGCGTGGTAATGATCGGTGCGTTGGTGAGCAACTTGCTGGAAGCACCGGTCGGAGGAAGCGAGGTGCATGCTGCAGACGTCGCGTTGCAAAGCTTCGGCCTGCTGCATCTGGGCCTCACAATCGTCACTCTACTAATCGGTGTGGCGTTGGGAAATCGATTGCCGGCCGGTGCGCTGCTGATGCCGCTGATGTTGGGCGGAGCGTTACAGATCAGTGGCCTGTTGCATATCACCCTGCCCAGCTGGTTACTCGCTATCGCCTACGGCACTATTGGTTGCTACGTTGGCCTGCGCTTTGATCGAATGACCGTCAAATACGTCTGGCGGCGATTGCCGGCAATGATACTGGGAGCGCTCCTGATGATCGCTTTGTGCGCATTGTCCGCATGGCTGTTGGCAGCAGTGTTGAACAAGGACTTCCTCTCGATTTACCTGGCCACGAGCCCAGGAGGGCTCGATACGATGGCAATCATCGCGGTGGACACGCACTCCGATGTAGGACTGGTATTGGCCATGCAAACCCTACGGCTGTTTGCGGTGATCCTGACGGGGGCTTTTGTGGCCCGATTGATTATTCGCTTGGGCAGTTATCGTCGGATAACGTTATAGACTTGAGCCCCACCGCAACGATCTCCAGCGCAGAAGCCAGCGTCCGCGGCTCTGCTCCTCCCCTTCCCTTCTCCAAGAGGCGGCAGCGTATGGCTGCCGCACATCTAGCACTCTTGCGCATCATTGAAAAATCCGTTTCGGCCAGGTGTCAGCCACTGCATGCCAGGCTGTGCTCTGCGCTGACAACGCATCTCCAACGAATGAGCGCCTTGGGTTAGACGCGCCACGACGAGCTCACTGTGGTTTAGCTCATGAATTCACATCTCAATTTAATCAAATAAATCCCACAATAAGATTTTTTCAAAAAAATAAACGCACAGGCATTAGCTTTTAGGCATCAGCCTGATATTTTACATGTTATAAAATGTATCTAATTCAATCAGTTAATAGATTTATTTGTCTGAATGGTCAATAAAAACCTCAGACTCTCCGCTAAAAATGGAAACCAGACAAAAAATACCATATTGACTAAAAATCCCACCATGTGCATATTTGCCACAACGACGCAAGCGAATGGCAGGTGACAGTCTGATGTCGAGCAAAGCGAGCATTGCTGCTTGGGCGCATGCCCAATGCTGACTGATCAATTCCGTTCTTGACCGACCATCAAGGGCCCATGAGCGCGAATCCAGCTGAACTCGGCTGTAGGACGCCGACCTGAGAATTTTCGATAACGCTAGCCAGCACAGCGTGAAAGTTCATAGGTATTTATAACGAAGTCACGAATGAATCTTCTCCATAACAATCAGAATCGGAGAGTCGCTCCATGGCCAAGGTAAATATGAGCACACGTTCTCTTGCCCCCTATGAGCTGTTGCGCCCTGCCCCATCAAAGCCACTTCTAAAATCTTCTGCCTGTCTTCCCAAGCCCGCTTAGCTAAGCGTTTCGCCCCCCAAATATCCAATTAATAACCCTAGAGGTCGCTATCGCCGAAAAACACTAGACGCGTCGTACCACTCAATGCCATTGCACAACACCCTTAGGCCGATACTCAGTATTCGGTCGACAGCGGGGTGCGCTCAATTATCTGACCAACAAAAACAAAAGCAGAGATCAAGATGATTACCCACTCGAACCGCACTACACGGAACAAGATATCAATGGCACTGCTGCTGCTTTGCGGAGCGACCAGCAGTCAGGCGCAAGAAGCCTTCAATCCCGAGTCCCCCTGGATGTTGGGAGACTGGGGCGGCCTACGCTCAGAATTACTGGAGAAGGGTTATACCTTTAACGTGCTCTACACGGGCGACGCCGCGACGAATCTGGCCGGTGGCTATGATTCGCACACCACGGCGCGGTATACCGACCAACTTGCACTGATGAGCAATTTTGACCTTGAGAAAATACTCGGTTGGGAAGGCGCTGATTTTCAATTCACGATATCGGATCGTAACGGGCGCAATCTCACCAATGATGTCATCACCGATCCTCGGGTAGGCGGCATCAGTCAGGTTCAAGAGGTATACGGGCGCGGCCAGACCTGGCGGCTTACGCAACTCTGGTATCGTCAGAAGTTCTTTGACGGCGGGCTGGATATCAAACTGGGCCGCATGAATTTTGGCGAGGACTTCGGCAGCTTTCCCTGCAAATTCCAGAACTTGGCGTTCTGCGGCGCGCAGCCGGGTAACTGGGCCGGCGATATCATTTATAACTGGCCAATCACTCAATGGGCGGGCCGCGTAAAGGTCGCGTTGAGCGATAACACTTATGCGCAGATCGGTGCGTACGAGCAGAACCCGTCCTACCTGGAAATAGGTAACGGCTTCAAACTCAGCGGCAGCGGTAATGAGGGTACCTTGGTACCTGTCGAGCTGGTCCATACCACGTCGCTGGGAGCCGGACGGCTGCCAGGGGAATATCGCGTAGGGGCATATTACAGCAGCCGTGACGCAAACGACGTCAACACAGAAGAAAACGGCATAGCCAAATCCCGCGACAGTAAATACGGCGCATGGATTGCCGGGCAACAACAAGTCTGGAAAGATCCGGACTTCGCCGCTCGCGGGCTGACGGTGTTTGCCTATGCCACCGTGCATGACAAAGCCACCAATATGATCGATCGTTATGCGCAAGTAGGCGCTTACTACACGGCCCCCTTCAAATCTCGCCCGAATGACGAAATCGGCGTCGCCATCGCCAGTCTCCATGTGAATAACCGCTTCACAGATCATCAGCAGCAACTGAATGACCGGGCGGGCGTCAGCGACTATGACGATCCTCGCTACACGCCGACGCAAAGCTCAGAAACCAACATGGAAATTTACTATGGCTTTGGCGTCACCAAATGGCTGACCGTGCGCCCCAACATCCAGTTTGTTGGTAATCCCGGCGGTGTCAGTGAAGTCAAGGACGCTTGGGTCGCAGGTTTGAAGTTTGAGACCAGCTTGTAATCCAAATCTGAACCCAGATGAAAGAGTTAAACCAGCACAACGCGCTGGTTTAACTCTCGATTAAGCAGCCGACGATAATTAGAAACTCTTCAACAGGCCCACCAGCCATACAAACCAATAAGCCTAGTGATGCGATGAGGAAAATAGAAGTGGATAAAGAAGCAGCCGTTGAATCGTTGACTGACGTCATGGCCAAGTTTACTGCCTATATTGGTAAGCGCTTGCCGACCGACGTAAAAAAGAAGACCGCCCAACTGCGCGCAGCGGAAACCAATCCGCTGGCCATCGCCGTCTACGACTCCATGGCGGAAAACCAGGACTATGCTGACAAGCTCGACAGACCGAGCTGCCAGGACACCGGCGTGATTCAGTACTTCATCGCAGCAGGTGCCAAGTTCCCGCTATTGGGGGAACTTGAAAACATTCTGGAAAATGCAACTCTGGAAGCAACCATCAAAGGCCCGCTACGTCATAACGCCGTAGAGACCTTCGTCGAAAAGAACACAGGGACCAACACGGGCTCCAAAATTCCGTGGCTTGACTGGGAGATTATCCCGGACGCCGATTACGCAATGATCGATGTTTACATGGCTGGCGGCGGTTGCACACTACCGGGCTCCGCTAAGGTTTTGATGCCTGGTCAAGGCTACGAAGGCGTAACGGAATTTGTTTTCGACGTCATTACCTCCCGCGGTGTGAACGCTTGTCCGCCGTTGCTGGTGGGCGTCGGCGTGTCCACCTCCGTAGAGACAGCCGCCCGTTTATCCAAGCGGGCCATCCTGCGACCAGTCGACTCCAGCCATCCCAACGAAAATGCAGCCTTGATGGAACGGCTTCTTGAGGAAGGCCTCAATGAGGTCGGCATCGGCCCACAGGGCCTGACCGGCAACAGCAGTGTGATGGGTGTGAACATCGAGTCTTCAGCGCGCCATCCATCGACCATCGGCGTTGCGGTCTCCACCGGTTGCTGGGCACATCGCCGCGGCAAAATCCGCATCAATGCCGACCTGTCCTACGACATCCTCTCCCATGAAGGAGTAGTCCTGTGATTAAAGTCCTCAACACACCTATCAAGGACGAAGATCTCGCAGAGCTCAATGTCGGCGACGTGGTTTACTTGACTGGGCAATTGGTCACCTGCCGCGACGTGGCTCACCGACGCCTCATCGAGCTCAAACGTGAACTACCGGTAGATTTGCGCGGCGGGGCAATCTTCCATGCGGGCCCCATTGTGCGTAAAAAAGATGATGGCAGCTTTGAGATGGTGTCCATTGGCCCAACTACCAGCATGCGAATGGAGAAATTCGAAAAGCAGTTCATCGAGGAAACCGGCGTCAAGATGATTATTGGCAAAGGTGGCATGGGGCCCGAAACCACCGCAGGCTGCCTGGAGAACAAGGCCGTACATGCCGTATTCCCTGGCGGTTGTGCGGTCCTTGCGGCCACCAAGGTGGAGGAGATCGAACGGGCTGAATGGCAGGATCTTGGCATGCCGGAAACCCTTTGGGTTAACCGGGTTCGGGAGTTCGGTCCGCTGATCATCTCCATCGACACCAAAGGCAATAACCTTTTCGAACAAAACAAAGCGCGATTTAACGAACGCAAAGGTGCAATCATCGATAAAATCAACGCTCAGGTTCGCTTCATCAAGTGACCTGGTAGATCGGCCGCGACCTGGCACCGTGGCGGCCGTTCTTTATCAGAAGACACTTTGGAATCAAGCATGAACAATGCTCAAGACCTGGCTTTTTTTCACTTGCTAGCCAAACAAGGCAGCCTTGTCGCAACCGCCAGAGAACTTGGCGTTACCCCTCCTGCAATCAGCAAAAGACTTTCCGCGCTGGAGAAAAGGTTGGGGGTGCGGCTCGTTAATCGAACTACACGATCGATGAGCCTTACTGCAGAAGGTGAGCTGTATTACACCCACGTCGCCCGCATCCTGACCCAGATCGACGAGGTAGAACAGCTCGTCAGCAGCCGTCGCGCTACGCCCAAGGGCCTGATACGGGTGAATGCATCGCTCGGTTTCGGCCGTCGCCATATCGGACCCGCCTTGGCCGCCTTCTACGCCCTGTACCCGGAAGTGGAGATTCAGCTTGAGATCAGCGACCATCCTTTGGATCTGGCCACTCATGGCTTTGATTTGGGCATTCGCTTCGGCACGTTGCCAGACGCTGCCTTCCACGCACGTAAAATAGCCTCCAACCGCCGCCTGCTTTGCGCCTCCCCTATCTATCTCGAAAAGTATGGAACGCCGCAAAAATTGACGGACCTGCAACACCACAACTGCATCTTTATTCGCCAGAATGAATCGCCCTACGGCGTGTGGAGATTCGCTAACGGCGAACGCACAGAAAATATTAAGGTACACGGCGCCCTGTGCTGCAATGACGGTGAGGTTGCCCTAAACTGGGCCTTGGAGGGCTATGGGTTGTTGCTCCGAGCCGAATGGGATATAGCTCGTTATGTGCGTAGCGGACGACTGCGCCTCGTACTGGAAAACCATATGCCCACCCATGCTGACGTCTACGCAGTCTATCCGCAGCAACTGCATCTCTCGGCACGAGTCCGGCACCTGATCGACTTCTTGATTGAACGCTTCAAACAGATCGACCACATCGACGATCGGGAATAGCCCTGCAGCCTCACCACGACCATCTCAGCGCATAGCAAGGCCTGCGCGCTGTAAGCTCTGCGAACAATGCACCAGAATGTTATTGTTCATGCGCACTCACAAAGATCATTCAAGCCATGCAAGACGACATCCTTAAGCAATCCTTTGGTGGATTGATGGCCTTTATTGCCGTCGCCCGCGAAAAGAGTTTTACTCGAGCAGCGGCGCATCTTGGCCTGTCTCAATCGGCGGTCAGCCATGCCGTCAGCTCACTGGAGCGAAATCTGGGCACGCGCTTGCTCGCGCGCAACTCCCGCTCAGTCTCGCCAACGGAAGCCGGTGAAAGACTACTGGCAACGGTCGGTCCCCGCTTCGAAGAGATAGACGCTGAATTACTGGCATTGTCAGAACTGGGCGAAAGCCCAACCGGGACCGTACGCATCACCGCATCGGATCACGCCATCCGATCGATCATCTCGCCAAAGCTAAAGAAATTCCTACCGAAATACCCTGGGATAAAAGTCGAGCTGTTCGCAGACAATGGACTCATCGACATCGCTGCGGATCGTTTCGATGCCGGCGTTCGATTGGGTGAAGCGGTGGCCCAAGACATGATCGCCGTACGCATCGGTCCTGACATGCGATTTACCGCAGTAGCGACCAGGCGCTACTTCGCCAGTCGCCCAAAACCAGAGACACCCGAAGACCTGATGCAGCACAATTGCGTCAATCTACGTCTTCCCACCCATGGTGGATTGTGGCCTTGGGAGTTCGGGGAGGATGGTCGACAGCTTAACATTCGGGTTGACGGTCAGCTGATTTACAACAGCATTTATGATTGCCTTGACGCAGCCATTGCCGGTTTGGGTATCGCCTATGTACCTGAAGACATCGCCGAGCCCTACGTCAAGGCCGGCCACCTGATTCCGGTACTGAAGGACTGGTGCCCCCTGTGGACAGGACTTCATCTCTATTACCCAAGCCGTAGGCAACCCTCAGGGGCTATGACCTTATTGATCGCCGCCTTGCGACACGAGTCATGACGGATAAAAAAAAGGCCCTGCACAGCGTGCAGGGCCTGAAAGAGCCATGAAGACTCAAGGGATGAACGTTCCACCAAGGGCAAGTCGAGCGATGCGCACTACGACCTACGTTCAGACTTGAAGCCACAACATCCTATGCAAACCGGGCAGTTGCGGCTTCAAAGATGGGTTACTTCAGGTTGGTCCGGAAGAAAGAAGTCAGCTTGTCGAACGGAATGAGATTTACCCGATCATACAAGTCCACGTGGCCTGCGCCTGGCACGATGACCAATTCCTTAGGCTCACCCGCCAGCTTGAAAGCCTCTTGGCTGAATTCCAGCGAGTGTGCTTCAGAACCTGCGATGAACAGCATAGGACGAGGCGAAATCGACGCAATATCGTTGAACGGATAGAAGTTCATGAACTTCACGTTGCTGGTCAGCGTTGGATGCGTCGTCACGTCAGGCGAAGACCCGGCCGGGGTGTACTCACCGCGAGGCGTGCGATAGAAATCGAAGAATTCGCGCTGGATGGGATGGGTGTTCGCGTCCAGTTTATGCACGGTGCCGCCGGTGTACTTGGTTTCGCCACCGGTGAATTCCACATAACGCTGCTCAGCCGCCTCTGCGATGATCTGCTTGCGCTGCTCAAGTGTTTGCGAGTGCTTGAGCGCGTCGCGGTTGGCTGCGCCCATGTCATACATACTGACCGTGGCAATCGCCCTCATCCGAGGATCGATTTTTGCCGCACTGATGACAAAGCTGCCGCTGCCACAGATACCGAGAACGCCGATGCGGTTACGATCGATATACGACTGGGTTCCCAGGTAATCGACCGCTGCGCTGAACGCTTCGGAGTAAATATCCGGCGCCACGGCGTTACGCGGTTGTCCCTCGCTTTCGCCCCAGAATGATTGGTCTATCGCAAGGGTCACAAAGCCTTGTTCAGCGAGTTTCTGAGCGTAAAGGTTTGAGCTTTGCTCTTTGACCGCACCCATCGGGTGGCCAATGATAATCGCAGGGCTTTTGTTGGCCTTATTCAAATTCTTCGGCACATACAGATTCCCAACGACTTTCATGCGGTACTGATTATTGAAGGATACCTTCTGCTCAGTCACCTTATCACTCTTGAAAAAGTTGTTCGCGCCGTTGGACATATCGGCTGCCATCGCAGTAAACGAACTAGCCAGCAGGGCCAGCGTTAAAAAAAATTTCTTCATGGTGTTGTTCCTAATTAAGAACCGATGTGTGGACATCCAGAACGACTGCGGCCTGACCCAGGCTCGATGAACGCCAGTAGAGTCCAATCCAGTTGGCCAGCTACGCTGAACGAGGCATTGGGCTTTTATGCTGGGCACTTCCCTTCATGGCATTACGTCTAAGCCCACAAAGGATCAATTCGTCGACGTCAATGTATTCGAGGCGCTGCCCGAAAAACACCACATCCAATTGAATGGCACCATGCATAAAAGTAATTAATAGAGGTCGAATCGCCTGAGACCGAGGACTGGTGCACTGACGATTTTATTAGCGGCAGCTCAGGGACCGCCCACGGAGTCCGGGAGGCTCATCGACCTACCCTTCAATAAATAACAAAAAAGATACCGGCGACCCACTGCGCCAAGCATCAATGTAACAGAATAATGCAAACCTAGTTGTCGACTTTTCCATCCCAGTTTCAAACTAGACTGCGTGGAACCGCAGATGCCTGGAGGGCTTCATTGCAAGTGCCCGTACTGCTCATCAGTAACCGGTTCCAGCCACTCGACATTTTTCCCGTCCTGTACCTCTTGAATTGCCAAATGCGTCATGCCGGTGGAATTCGTGGCCCCGTGCCAATGCTTGACACCCGGAGGGGTCCAAATCACATCGCCAGGCTTGATGACGATTTTCTCACCCCCTTCTTGCTGGATCCATCCAACGCCGGAGGTGACGATCAGATTCTGGCCCGCAGGATGAGTGTGCCAAGCTGATCGGGCCCCTGGTTGAAAGGTTACAGCACCTGCCGTAACCCTCGATGGCGGTCGCGCTGCAAATAATGGATCAACCCTGACGGTGCCGACGAAATTGCTGGACGAGCCCAGGACAGAAGGTTGCTCCCCGTTTCTGGCAATTTGCATCGTATTCTCAGGCTCATCGGCAGCGTGCAACCAACTTGAAATCATTAAGGTTGCGCTCAGCACTGACACGGCAAACGTTATTCTCATCGATAAGCTCCTGATTGAAATGGGTACTCAAAAAAAGAAGGGACGGTACTGCCGATCATCCTCCAGAGGGACGTATAACGTCCTGGATTCTCATCAATGCCGGCGCCAACCCCCGCACGATTTCGGTGGCCTTGGCCGTGGGCACTAGCTCCTTCGAACGTCGGATAAACAAGGGGTCTTTAAAGTGGACGCGCAGCTTCGCCAGCGTATTGCTCACCGCTGGCTGCTTTACGTTCAGTCGTTCGGCTGCCCGCGTCACGCCTCGCTCGCGATAGACCACCAAGAGAATGAACAAGGCATTGAGATCGATCGCCGTAAATAGCGCTTCATCAAGCTTCATCGTGCGGTCCCCTTCCGATTTGGGGCGTGAAACTGGCAAACGTCAGGTTGGAACAGGACGTTACCAAATGATTGACCAACGCCGTCATCGACTCACTCTCAAAGTGCTCAGTCATCATCGATGCCGCGCTCCAGTAGCCACTGAAGACCCACAAACCATGATCGCTGGAGCTACGAATCACGCTATAGCCCAGGCATCCGTGTACTTTTTCAAAAGTCTCCGCGTACGCCTTTAAACGCTGTTCAAAGTGTTGGTCAACCTCTTCGATCACTCGAATCTCCAAGGTATTAACTGCGGCGATATTCATATCCGGCCCTGCTTTGCTTGGGTAATAAAATTAAATTACGACTGCGTGCAATGCCTGTGGTGCGCGCGTTCAAGTCCCGCATCCAACGAAAGCATTTCCGCTGCAGCAGCGAGACAAACCTAGCCCCGGCATCGGCCGCTGGCTATACGGCACCTTGTTGATACGCTCATGAACTTTTCTCAACAGTGCTCGTGCTTGAACTGCGCCACCACGAGTCCCGTTGAACAACGGTGGCTAAGCCATGAGCGGCAAGTTCTACAAAGACAGATGTCGCCGAATCAAGAAGGCCCCCATGAAAACAACGAGTTAAGAGGTATCGCGATAAACAGAACGGCATCACTCGAACATCGCCGGGTCGCGATTCGGTGACTGCCGACTGAGCATAAGGCAGCAATGAAACGCAGTCGTGAGGATTGCATCTACGCCGCGCGCTCTTCCTGGGAGATATATCCCGCAATAATTTACTGCCGTGGAAAGGCGTGACGTCTCCCTCCCATGACCACCACGAGGGAAGCGCTAACGATGAGCAGCGCAAAACCCGAGAGACTTACTATCCCGAAGTAGCTTAGGAACAAACCACCTACGGCACCTCCGCCAAAAATCCCCAAGTTGTAGATGGTCGTCAATATCGCCGTTGCCAGCTCCGCATTATCTTCTGCCACCCGCCCCGTCGCTGATTGGAAAACAGTAGGCATGCCGCCGAACGAAGCCCCCCACACAAATATCGCAGCCGAAGCGATCATTTGATACGGAGCCGCTATCAGCACAAGCATCGTCACAGCCGTGCACGTCAACGCGGTGGTCGCTATAAGCCGCAGCCTCGTATCGACGAAACGTCCGGCGATCAGTACGCCCAGGATGGCGCCCGTACCGAACAGAAACAGGCCCTGAGCGGTCCCGCCCGATAGCCTGGTTTTTTCCGCGAGCGGCGCCATATAGGTGTACAGCGTGTAATGAGCCAGGATCGCGCAAAAAGCCGACAGCAAGATCACTCTCAACCCCGGGGTGCGAATGACGTCATGAATCGAAGTGCCGTCCTTGCGCTCCTCTCCCGGCATGGGCGGCACGACCAGCAAAACCCAAACGATGACAAGCAGCGCGAGCAGCGAAAGCAATCCATAGCTGAAACGCCATCCAAGCAATGAACCCAGCATGCTACCCAAGGGCAAACCGGCGACCATGGCCACGGTACTCCCCGCCAGGGTAATCGCGACAGCCCGTCCCATGTCTTTGCGATCGACCAAGCGGATGGCATAACCACAGATGACCGGCCAGACAACTCCTGCGGCCAGGCCAGCCACCACCCGTGACGCGGCCGTCAGCGCATAAGACGTCGAGATGGCGGTAATACCGTTAGCCACTGCAAAGCTCAGCACGAGCATGATGTACAACGATTTGCGAGGCATACTTCGAGTGAGCGCCACAATGGGGATTGCGGCTGCAGCGGAGGCCAATGCATAGATGGAAACCAATAAACCGATACCAGCGGGGGGCTGTTCAAGGCTCTCCGACATCGCAGGCAGAACCGCTGCCGGCATCGTCTCGGTCAGAATGGTGAGAAACGCTGTAGTGGACAGGGCAAGTAGCCCAATCATAGGCAGGCGACCACTATGGGCACTCATGGCCAGACTCCTTAGTCGGATGCGTTCTTGCGAAGGCGCATTGATGCCTTGCGTATCAAAAAAACTCCGACGTTAGCAGGAAGCTGCTTCAGGAAATGCCTGCCTCAGTGAATGCTCCTATGAATCCAAGTGGTCACTGGATTGGCCTTGATCATCAAATAAAGCCAAAGCCCCCAACGCCCGTCACGGAAACTGGGGGCACTGAGTCAAACGCGAGCAGTTTTCTGTAGCACGGTCTTGCTGACCATGTAGGAGTCCAGGCTCCACGGCCCCCCCTCTCTTCCAATACCACTGTCCTTCACACCGCCAAACGGCGTGTCAGGATCCGGCGCACCGAAATGGTTAATCGACAGGACTCCAACATCCAGCTCACGACTCAATCGTTCAGCCTGTTCCAGTGAATTGGTGAACGCAAAAGCAGCCAAACCCACGGATAGACTGTTGGAAATCTCGATGGCCTCCTCAAGGGTCGAGAAACGAACCGCGACAGCGACCGGACCAAAAGGCTCATCGGTCATGATGGCGCAATCCAGTGGAGTGTCGACCAGCAGAGTCGGCGCAAAATAATAACCACGCTCACCTACACGATGCCCACCCACGGCAACCTTGCCGCCACGCGCCAATGCGTCATCGACAAAATGCTGCATCGCGGCGAGGCGCCGGACACTGGTGACCGGCCCCATGTCAGACTTTGTATCCATGCCGTTGGCCACACGTACCTGATCGGCGGTTGCCACAAACGCAGCGACGAACTCGTCGTAGATGCTCTCGTGTACCAGGAAACGACCTGGCGCAGCACACCACTGAGCGTTGATCCGAATTTTGCTCTTGAGTGCCATCTTGCCGATTTCCGCGGCATTGACCCCATCGCAAACGATGACCGGGGCATGGCCGCCGAGCTCCATCAGCACCGGCTTCATGGCCGCACCCGCCAGCTGGCTCAAATGCTTGCCGACTGCCACCGACCCCGTCAGGGTCACCATGCGGGTCACTGGCGACTCGATCAGGGTCGAGGACACTAGCGCCGGGTTGCCAAACACCAGATTCAATACGCCCTTGGGCAAACCGGCTCGCTCGAAGCACTGAACCATGGCTACTGCCGCGCCAGGGGTTTCTTCTGGGGCTTTCAAAATGATGGAGCACCCGGCGCACAGTGCACCGCTGATCTTTCGCGACGGCGCGCTCAGCGGCACATTCCATGGCGTGAACGCCGCAACTGGACCGATTGGCTGACGAAGAATCGATTTCTGCATTTGGGCTTCGCCCGGAACGATGGTCCCGTAGGCTCGCAGGGCCTGTGCCATGTCCCAATCGAAGAAGCTCGCCGAACGCTCCACCTCCGCACGCGCATCTGCAATTAATTTGCCGTTCTCTCGGGTGATGATCTGCGCGATTTCTTCGGAACGTGCACGCACGCCTGCGATGGCACGACTGATGATGATATTACGCTCAGCCGCTGGTGTGTCCCGCCAGATTCTGAACCCCCGCTCAGCGGCGGCCAACACGCGTTCCAGGTCAGCGGTCGTGGCCCCAGGAACGCTGGTGAGCGATGCTTCGGTGCTGGGGTCCAACACTTCAAAGCAAGAGGGGCGGTCGAAAATCCATTCACCGTCGATGAAGAGGCCGACGCGCGGATGATCAGCATCGGCGATGACATTATTATTGGTTTCAATGGACATCTGAATTCCCTCTACATTTGGCGCCAAGGGGCTCGGTTGATATCGCCCTCAATCACCAAAAAAAACACTGCGCCGGAAAGGCTATTAATCAAATCTCGACCATCTCGAAGTCCAGCTTCGTCGCCGAACACTCAGGGCAAATCCAATCCTGGGGAACATCTTCCCACCGAGTTCCGGCAGGTATGCCCTCTTCCGGAATACCTTCGGCTTCGTCATACATGAAGCCGCATAAAATGCATTGCCAAATTTTGAATTCGCCCTCGGACAAGGCTTGTGTGGACGTGTCACTGCTCATGATTTTTCTTCCGTTTCGTTTCTACTTGTTGGCCCCTTTGCCGACCATGGGAAGCGTTTCGTAACCCTTGGGGGACAGCAACCAGGGCGTTGCTTTCATTAAAAGAACAACCGTTACCGGCCGCACACGGCCATCGTTGCCGTGCTTTTCATATGACTGATTTCAGCTCTCTCAGGGACAGCCCTTCATTGGCCGCTTTCGACAGCAGCGGACTAGGAGTCCAACGCCTGCCGTATTGCTCATGCCATTGCTGCACTTGCAGATGGATTTCCTTGGCCCCGATCGTGTCAGCCCAGTACAGCAGCCCTCCTCGATGGCGAGGAAATCCAAAGCCGTACAACCACATGACATCAATGTCACTGGCTCGATATGCCTTGCCTTCATCCAGGATCTTGCAGGCCTCGTTGATCGAGGCGAATAACAGACGTTTGAGGATTTCACTGTCGGTAAAGGTACGCTGAGGCGTGCCAAGCTCATGGGCGACGGTCGCGATGATCCGCATCACTTCTTCATCGTGACGAGGTGTGCGGCCACCTTCTTCATAGCGATACCATCCGGCCCCATTTTTCTGGCCCTTGCGGCCCAGCTCGACCATCCGATCCGGGACATGGAGCTTCCTGTATTGAGGGTCAGCTGCCGCGCGACGCTTGCGCGTGTCATAGCTGACATCCAGACCGGACAGATCGCTCACAGCGAACGGCCCCATCGGATAGCCAAATTCAACCATGACCCTGTCGATCTGCTCAGGGCGTGCTCCCTCCTCAAGCAGTAGCATCATTTCCGTGACCAGCGGCGCGCGACTGCGATTTGCCGCGAAGCCATCGCACGTCCCGGAGACCGCACAGACTTTTTTAAGATCGCGGCCCATCTTCATGGCCCGCACAACTGTCTCGATCGAGGTTTGATCGCCCTTCACGATTTCGCACAGTTTCATCGCGTTCGCGGGAGCGAAGAAATGAGCGCCGGCGACGTACTGCGGTCGGCTTGTCATGTTGGCCATGACGTTGATGTCAATCGCGGACGAATTCGTCAGCAACAGCGCGCCAGGTTTCATCACGGCATCGAGTTTGGTGAATACGTCCTTCTTCAGATCTATCCGTTCAAACACCGCTTCAACCACAACATCGCAGTCGCCGATCTCTTCGTAGTGGGAGACAGGCTGGACAAACTGAAGGCACGCATCCATCTCTTCCACGGTCATGCGTCCGCGCTTGACCTTTACGGCGTAGATGTCACGTATGCGCTGCAGGCCCCTGTCGAGTGCTTCGGCACTCGCTTCCAGGAGCTTCACCACAATGCCTGCGTCAGCGAAGCAAATGGCAATACCCGCGCCCATTGTTCCCGCGCCGATCACCGCAGCGGACCTCACTTCAACAGGCTTGAAACCCGGGGGCGCATCCGGGACCTTGGCAGCCTCACGCTCAGCAAAAAATGCATAGCGAAGTGCCTTGGCAACATCAGAACCCTCCAGCTCAGAAAACAAGCGGCTCTCAACCTCCAAAGCCTCATCAAACGGCAGGCTGAAAGCTGCTTCGATACAGTCGATCGCGTACTGTGGCGCCTTGTTGTGAGGAGACTTTTTGGCTGCTTCACGTCGTGCCGCTTGCAGCACATCCATGGTTGTCGCATCCATCGGTTCGAGCACCAAATCGCGTACGCGCTGCGGTTGAGCGTGCGCCACGGCCTTTGCATAGCTTACGGCGGCGTCACGAAGCTCTTGGCTTTGTGTTCCTGGAACAATCTGGGAGATAAGCCCGATCTTCAATGCTTCGGCGGCATGGACATGGCGGCTGGAGACGAGCAAATCGGTGGCTACGGCAGCCCCGACCAGCCTCGGCAATCGCTGCGTACCGCCGCCTCCCGGTATCAACCCGAGAGCGACCTCGGGCAATCCGAGCTTGGCTGTGGGCAATGCAATCCGGTAATGGCAAGCGAGGGCGTGCTCGAGACCGCCTCCCAGCGCATATCCATGAATAGCAGCGACAGTCGGCTTGGCGCTGGCGTCGAGTGCCGCAGCACTCATGCGGGTAGTGATTGTTCTCGCCTTGCCGAACCGTCGAATATCAGCACCCGCGATGAAATTCTGACCGCCCCCAATCAACACGATCGCCGCGACAGCCGGGTCGGCGTTCGCATGGGCAACGGCGTCAATGATGCTCCCTCTCATCTCGGGAGTCAGGGCGTTGACGGGCGGATTGTTGACTGTGATTACGGCCACAACGCCTTCGACTTCGTAACTGACCATCAGGCTTTCGCTCATCTCATCTTCCTGTCTCAAAAAAATAAGGCCTGCCCCTACCCCGCGACCGCTCGCATCCAATGAGCATCCTGGTTTGGCCCGGAAATTTGAGTGCAGCGCCATCCTGCGCTCCAAACAACGTTGAATCGATGGTAGCATGAGTTTTGATAATCAGCACAGATTTCACTGATCGAAACTTTGCGTCATACTACTTTTGTCTTTTACGGTGGGCCGCCCCCCCCCTGAACGAAGGTACCGGAAAGCACATTCGAGCTTCATCTTCATGCACTGAGGAAACCCTAGAGATGACAATAAAAGGCAGGGCATACATCGTCGGAGCGTATGAGCACCCCCTACGCAAGGCCCCCCATCATTCGGTGGCGCAGCTACATGCGGAGGCGGCGAAAGGAGCAATTGAAGACGCGGGATTAAGCAAAGATGACATCGACGGATATTTCTGCGCGGGCGATGCACCCGGCGGGAATGTATGGTCGATGGCCAACTACCTGAATCTGGACAAGCTGAGGCATGTCGATTCGACCGATATGGGAGGATGCTCTTATCTCGCCCATATCGCCCACGCTGCAGAATCAATAGCAGCGGGCAGATGCAACGTGGCGCTGATTACACTGGCCGGTCGCCCCAACTCTGAAGGCATCTCTGGGATACAGGCGCGCGTACGAGGCGTCAATCTACCGGACGCGCCATTCGAGATGCCCTATAACCCAGTCACGTTGAACCTCTATGCCATGTGTGCGATGCGCCACATGCATGAGTACGGCACAACCAGCGAGCAACTGGCCTGGGTCAAGGTCGCTGCCTCTCATCATGCGCAACACAACCCTCTGGCGATGTTGCGCAAAGTGGTCTCGGTCGAAGATGTATTGGCATCGCCGATGATTTCTGACCCCCTGCGGCGTCTCGACTCCTGCGTCGTGAGCGACGGCGGCGGCGCAGTTATCGTTGCCCGCCCGGAGATTGCCAAGGCCCTCAACAGACCACGGGTACGGATACTTGGCTGCGGTGAATCCACTAAACACCAGATGGGTGGACGCCTCGACTTGAGCTATACCGGCGCCGCGTGGACCGGCCCTCGAGCTTTCGAAGAGGCAGGTGTGACGCCGGCCGACATCCAGTACGCCTCCATCTATGACAGCTTCACCATCACCGTCATCCTGCAACTTGAAGACCTGGGATTCTGCAAAAAAGGCGAAGGCGGAAAATTCGTGTCGGACGGCAACCTTATTTCGGGCATCGGCAAGTTGCCGTTCAACACCGATGGCGGCGGCCTGTGCAACAACCATCCCGCCAATCGCGGCGGGATCACAAAAATAATCGAAGCCGTACGACAGCTTCGAGGCGAGGCTCATCCAAAGGTGCAAGTTCCCAACTGTTCGCTAGCCCTCGCCACCGGCATCGGCGGCGCGATAGGTCATCGGCACGGTGCAGCCACCGTCATCATGGAAAGGGAGTAAAAACATGTCGACCCCCTACACAGAACGCCCCATCAGCGACCCCATCCTGAACCCCGGTGATGAACCCTATTTCGACGCGGCGGCCGAGGGGCGTCTGCTCTTGAAGAGCTGCAATGCCTGCCATCAACCGCATCATTATCCTCGTGCGTTGTGCCCGTTTTGCTGGAGCACCGATGTCGAATGGATCACCGCAAGCGGGACTGGGGCGATCTACACCTTCAGCATCACACGACGTGGCGCATCAGCACCGTACTGCATTGCCTATGTGCGCCTCGACGAGGGACTGATGATGCTTACGAACATTGTCGATGTTGATCTGGACAGTGTTCGCATCGGGCAGCGGGTCAGGGTCGCGTTTAAAGAATCAGAAAGCGGCATGTCCGTTCCCATGTTCACCATTGACCATTCGGAGGCTTGAATGAGCAGCCGCGCCGTACTCTACAGCGCCGTAGGTGATGTCATCACGCGCTATATGATTGACGTAGACAGCGCAACGCTCCACAGGATGGAAAGCGTCACTGTGGCCTCAAAGGTGCAATACGCATGGCCTCATCCATCCGGCGGCTTCCTGTATGTCTCAACAAGCGACGGTGGCCCGAGGGTGGAGTCCCATCACAATCACGTCAGCGCTTACTCGTTGGGACCTGACGGGCAACTCAACACTCACGGCTTACCTGCGCGACTTCCCTACCGAGCGGTACATTTGTGTATCGACCCCCTGGGACGATTTATCGTCAATGCCCACAATTTCAAGCGCGGCTCATTGACTGTGCACCGCATCAACGCAGACTGCACAATTGGCAGCTGCCAGGCTCAGGATCCGAACACCGACTTTGGGGTCTATCCGCACCAGGTCATGTTTTATCCATCCGCCAAACACGTCCTGGTAGTTGACCGCGGCAATAACGCAACGACAGACAAGCTGGAAGATCCCGGGGCACTCCGTTCATTTCGGCTAACTGAAGAACATCTCCAAATGAGCGATGTGGTTGCGCCGAATCATGGCCATGACTTCGGCCCGCGGCATGTCGACTTTCATCCGACGCATCCATGGCTTTACGCAGCCGACGAGCGAACCAACCGTCTCTACATGTTCCGACATGACGGTGACCGGATCGAGGCCGAGCCAGCCTTCACGCGGGGAACGCTGCGAACCCCTGAGCACGTGCACCCGCGACAACTCGCCGGTGCAATCCATGTCCATCCAAGCGGGAAGTTTGTTTACCTGGTAAATCGCGCAGATGCGACGCACTCCCACCAGGGGCACCCAGTGTTCTCCGGAGGTGAAAACAACATAGCCGTCTACGCTATCAACCCTGAAACAGGCGAGCCCACACTTGTTCAGCATGTGGACACTCGTTCCTTTCACGTCCGAACATTTGCCTGTGATCCCAGTGGCCGCTTGCTCGTCACGGCGAGTATCAAGGCCTTGGCCGCATACGATGATGAAAAAGGGCTGACTGTAACGCCCGCGACACTGTCGATATTCCGGATAGGTGATGACGGGCATCTCAAGTACGCTCGAAGCGTTGATGTCGAGACGTCAGGAAATCAACTTCAGTACTGGATGGGTATTGTCGGGCTACGTTGATTGAGCGGTAATGCGCCGATGGTCCCCCACTGCCAGCAGTGGGGGACTACGATTAAATACGATTGAGCAACCGGCCGCCGTCCACCGCCAATGAGATACCCGTGATGAAATTGGCTTCATCGGACGCAAGAAACAGGGCCGCGTTCGCAACATCCCAAGCGGTTCCCTGGCGGCCGAGCGGCACCTTGGCGTTGCGCTCCGCGCTGACCTGCTCACGCGTCTGGTTCCACGCTTGAATACGCGCCTCGACCGCCATCGGCGTCGAGATCAAGCCTGGCAGGATGCAGTTCGCCCTGATCCCATAAGGGGCATTTTGAAGCGCCAACTGCTCGGTGAAAGCAATGACACCCGCTTTTGTAGCCTTGTACGTTACGTAGGGATACTTACCCAATGCCGCCGCGGATGACACATTGACGATAACCCCGCCCCCTTGTTCACGCATGATTGCTACTGCGTGCTTACAAGCAAAGACGGTACCGCGAAGATTGATACGGCAAATGTTATCGAACTGATCTTCGGTGATGTCCATCAAGTCGCCGTCACCACCGGCGAGGCTGACCCCCACATTGTTGTGCAGGACGTCCAGGGACCCCCAACGTTTTTTTGCCATCTGCATGGCAAGGGCCAACTCGTGTTCCCGGGTCACATCCGCAGAAAATGCTGCAGCGGAACCGCCCTCCTGAATGATCATCGCCGCAGTTTCCTCAGCGGACTCGATTTGCCGATCAACGGCCAGGACGTGCGCCCCTTCACGCGCAAATCGAATGGCCGCCGCTCGACCGTTACCCATGCCTTCGCCCGGGCTTTGTCCAGCACCAATAACAACAGCAACTTTCCCGGCAAGCCGCCCTGCCGGTGTGTGCCCCTGCGTTTGATCCAGTGAGCTTGCCATTTCCGCCCTCTCTTATTTTCATGTAAGCGATTGAACTAACTAATAATTTCAAATAGTAGACTGGCACCAACGTCGTTTTCCTGAACAGGTGTCGACCCTCGACCTGCCATAGAGACGGTCAGGTAGGTAACGCCTGCGCCCGGACGGATGTCAAAATCGATACTATCACATGTTCTTATTATCGATACCTGTTCCAATCATCAGAACCACGAAAATCCAGACTGACTTTTTATCCAACGACATGATGCCTGTACAAATCGTGGTCATGCCGTTTTCGCGGTGCTATTATTAGTTCTATCTAGCAGCATCTGTTTCATTGACCGAAACCATAAATTTCCCACAAAAATAATAGGAGGGAAAAATGACATCGAACGCCACCATACTGATCGGCGGGGACTGCGGCCCCACGCATGGAGCGAAAGACGGCTTCCCGGTGGAGGGGTACACAGAACTCGTCCTGCCGACTCTTGCCTCGGCCGATATGCGTTTCATCAACTGCATGCGCACCTACTCGGATCGCACCGTGCGCGCAGACCATGCCCCTCAAGTCGGTCAGCCCGTTGAAATGGCTGCTATTTTCACCAATGGCAGGTTCGACGCGGTGACTCTGGCAAACAATCACAGCTACGACAGCGGCCCGGATGCCCTCGTGGATACCCGGGACTTTTTTGTCTCGCGCGGCATCCAGGTGACAGGCGCAGGTCGGGATCTGGAAGAAGCACGACGTCCAGCCATCATTGAACACGACGGCATCAAGGTCGGTTACTTGGGCTATACCTCGCTCGGTCCTGCCGGCAGCGAGGCAGGACTGCAAAAACCTGGCGTGACCAGTATCAAGGTCGATACCTCCTATGAAACACGAGGTCCCCACCAGCCCGTTCGCATTCGCACGGAACCTGACTCCAGCGACCTGGCGAACCTGGTCGAGGACATCAAGAAGCTGAAAGGTGAGGTAGACGTCGTTATCCTGGCTTTTCACTCCGGCGTCATCCGGCTGCCTCGCGTGATCTCCGATTACCAGGTGACCGTAGCCCATGCTGCCATTGATGCAGGTGCAGATATGGTGGTGTGCCACGCACCGCATATTCCCAAAGCGATCGAGATGTATAAGGGCAAAGCCGTCTTCTACAGTCTCGGTGTGTTCGCAATGACCAAGTCGTTTCCCGCGCCTTCATGGAGCGAGCCCGCCTGGTCTCACGGTGCGGTTCGCAATCACGCGGACCTCGATCCCGAATATCCTTTTATGCCCTACGGCAAGGCCTGTACGTTGAGCTTGCTCGCCAAAGCAGTGGCGACCAAAGACGGCATACAAAAGGTTTCGTTCCTTCCGATGGTCATGGACGCACGGTATCGGCCTGAAGTGCTGAATCACGACGATCCTCGATTCCAGGAAGTGCTTTCCTACCTGGAGTGGGCCTCCGAAGACATGCCACATCGATTCAGCGTCGAAGGCAATGAAATCATCGTGTCGGAGTAAATCATGGACTTGAAGATCAACGGAAAAGTGGCAGTCATCACCGCCGCCAGCGCAGGTTTAGGCAAAAACATTGCTCACGCGCTGGCAGCCGAAGGCGTTCATGTGGTGCTGTTTGCACGTTCGGCGGACAAACTGACCGCCCTCGCCCAGGAAATAACGGCAAAGCACGGCGTGCGTGCAGTCGCGGTTCCCGGCGACATGCGCGTCGCCGCTGATGTAAAGCGCCTCGCCGACACGGTGAACGCTACATTCAACGGCACCGACATCCTCGTCCTGAACACGGGACGAGCCCCCAATCCGCTGCGGGCGACGCTCGACGAAACTGAAGAGGAACGGTGGCAAGAGGCCTATCAAAATCAACTCTGGGGGACCATCCAGGTCGCCAAGGAAATGGTTCCTCAGATGCTCAAGAAACAATGGGGTCGCGTCATCGCCATTACCTCGGCATCGGTGAAGCAGCCCATGCCGCACCATAGCCTTTCAACCGTTTTTCGCGCCGGCGTCACCGCGTACATGAAACATCTCGCGAACGAGGTGGGCTCTTGCGGCATCACTGTCAATTGTGTAGCGCCGGCATTGATCGACACATCGCACCGCACCGGCACCGCCGCGTACACCCCGGAGCAGGCAGAGGCACGCCGCAAACTCACACCGCTCGGCCGCATGGGGGAGCAAGACGAGGTCTGTGGCGTGGTCGCGTTTCTCGCATCCACACAGGCGGGTTTCATCACTGGATCGAGCATCAGCGTTGATGGCGGCATGATCGGTTCATTGCTTTAGCGTTCAGGCAATACGCTTTCATCGCACCCCAGGACAATAAAAGTATCTGCACCATTCCCCCGATACGCCGCATGCGTCGGTTGAATGGTCACAAGAGAGGCGACAGGCAATGAAAATCGGATACATCGGACTCGGTGCCCTCGGCAGTCAACTCGCTCGTCGATTCCTGTCTCACTCGTTATGCGTGTGGGATATCAACACGGCCGCCGTCGACACGTTCAAGAAACTGGGCGCCGACGTCGCGCCCACGGCGGCCGACCTGGCTCGCCGGTGTGACGTCATCTTCCTGTGCCTGCCACGCAGCTCGGACGTCAGGTCTGCGCTGTTCGGTCCAAACGGCCTCGCGGCCGGATTGGTGCCGGGGACACTGATCATTGATCAGACAAGTGGCATTCCGGGTGAGACCAGACGTATGGCCGAAGAACTGGCCGAACGCGGTATCGACATGATGGATGCTGCGGTGTCTGCAAGTCCGCTGGTCGTTGCCGAAGGCAAAGCCACGCTGATGGTTGCGGGCTCGGATACGGTATACGAGCGCGCCCTCCCCGTTTTACAAGTTATTACCCAAACGATTTATCGTTGTGGCGACAGGGTCGGCGACGGCCAAGCCATGAAAATGGTCAACAACGCCATGAATGCTGGCTGCCGACTAGGGACCCTTGAGGTCGTGGCCATGGGCAAAAAAGCCGGCCTTTCACTGCCCCTGATGGCGGACGTGTTGAACCGCAACAAAGCGCGAAATCAAACCACAGACAGGATGCTGCCCGCGCTCGCCCAGGGAAAACCCTCCACCAATTTCGCCCTCGCTTTGATGCTCAAAGACGTCGATCAAGCCGTCGCGCTGGGAATGTCCAGGGATGTCCCGATGCCGCTAACCGCTCTGGTCAGGGCATTGTTGCAAATCGGAACCAACACCTTGGGGCCAAACGCGCAGCTCGAAGACATGGTCGGGCTCATCGAAAGCATGGCGGCGACAAAATTGTACGACGGCGATGCCGTGACGCCGAACACGGATGGTGCCCCTCAAGCGTGCCCTGAAGATCACGCCATCGAGCTGGTCACAGGTGCGATCGCATCGCTATGCAGCGCGATTACTTATGAATGCACGGCGGCAGGCCTGCGATATGGGCTGGCATTGGAAGACATGGCACTGGTCCTGGAAAAGACATCGGGATGGAGTGAATCCTCTCGCTCTATTTATACCCAATTGTTATCCAGTCACGCCCTGGATAACACGGCACTCTCGAGCGAAAAAACCATCCTCAAAGCGGCCTGTTTGCGCGGCAACGATCTTGGCGCTCCCATGTTGATCGCCAATGCTGCACGAAGCCTCTTCGAGCAAGCGGATCATCAGATCAGCGAACCCGTCCCGATAAAAGACTTGAGCACGTTCTACAGCTCTATTTCCGCGGTTCAGTTCAAGCCCTCCTCCAACTGCAATTGATTGGCGGCTCACGAATAGTGAGCGTGGAATCGATCGAGGTCTATATGAAAACCAAAATCTGTCCTGATGCGGCGGTAAGCCAGTGGCACCTTCTGCAGGAAACAAGCCCACGCTCGGCTACCTGCCTGGCCCGGCAAACCTCGCCAACCTATTAACAAATAGTGAACGCGTATTGCTTTTAAACCCCAGCAACACGCGTCTTTCTAACATAACCTCCGTTAGCGGATTGCGTCATCGCAGAAACGCTTTTCACAAACGTTACGCTCGCTGACTACCACGATTCATCCGGCGAAAACGCAACATTGATCCACGCCTCGAACATCTCTAAGGCCTGATGGCGAAGCAACACTGTTTCATCCTGCAGTCTTGATGCATCAGCTTTGCATCAACTAATAAAAACCATCCTGTCACAGGAGAAGACGCATGACGAAGACGAAAACGACCAGCTCTCGGCGATCGCTAGCCGCTGGCGCTATCGGGAACTTCGGTGAGATCTACGATTTCGCTGTATTCGGGTTCTCAATACCCATTTTATCCGTCCATTTTTTTCCCGGCTCAGATCGAACTGCCGCGCTTCTGAGCACGTTCGCAGTCTATGCAGTGGCCTTCGTAGCCCGCCCCCTGGGTGGCTTGATGTTTGGCTATCTGGCGGACCGCCTTGGCCGTATCAGGGTCATGGCGATGACCGTTTGGCTCATGGCACTAGGCACCGCGATCATCGGGCTGCTTCCGACCTACGCAACCATCGGGATCGCCGCACCGTTACTGCTGTTGCTCTGTCGAATCGCACAAGGCTTGGCACTGGGTGGCGAAACGACCGGCTCGACCAGCTACATCGTCGAGTCGGCACCGGAGAATCGCAGAGGATACTGGCTTGGCTTCACGCTGATTTTCTCTCACCTGCCCAACGCCGTCGTGGCCGGTTTGGTCGTCGCACTCCAGCTTGGAGCGGGGGATCAAGCGTATTCAGACTGGGCGTGGCGCATCCCTTTCCTTCTTGGAGGCATTATCGGAGTGGTCGGGTTCTGGCTGCGCCGCAACATCGATGAGCCTGAAGAGTACAAGCAAGCCCGCCAGGCCAGTAAAGCCAGCAAAATCAAGAAGAATCCGCTGATAGCGGCCATTCGCTGCGGTGGATTGAGGGGTATGTTGCACGTGTTCATGGTCCAACCGGTTTTTTCGGTAGGGGCTTACCTATTGCTCGGCTTTATGTACACCTTTCTAATTGAGGTCGGAAAGCTGGATTCCACCTCGGCTTTGATCTCAAACGCCATCGCCGTCATCGTACTTTCAGCCCTACTTCCGTTAGGAGGTTTATTGAGTGATCGGTTTGGCCGCAAGCGAGTACTGACATTTGGTGCGGCATGGATAGCGCTCTCGGCATATCCGGCCATGTACTTGGCTGCCTCGGGTTCTTTCGCTAGCGCCGTGGCCGGGCAAACACTCCTCGCTGCCGGATTGGGGATTTATGGGGCAGCCAGCTTTGTGGCCGCAGCGGAATTTTTCCCGACATCGTTCCGTGCAACCGGACACGCCATTTCCTATCAGACAAGTGTCGCGATGTTCGGCGGAACGTGCCCATTGATCGCTGCGTACCTGTCCCAGGCGTTTGGCTCCCCGCTGGCGCCGGCCTTTTACGTCACGTTGATTGCCGTGCTCTGTCTGATCACAACTCAGTTTGTTCCTGAGACTCGTGGAATAAACCTGCGCACCTCAGTGGGCAACAAGGCAAGCAACAAGGCGAGTGAACTACCGCAGCCCCAGAAGACAATGCGGCAAGAGCTCTCTACATAACCCTTTTTGCAATCAACTGATCGGTGAGCGGCTCAAGATGTGTGCGGACTGAAAACAGTCCGCTTCATCGGCGGAGCCGCCGAACATATCGCACCCGAGCAGAGTCGGGTGTAAAGGCGACTACCGCGTGAAATTGGCCGTTTGCCCGTCCTCCCTGTTTATGGGCTTCACAATGAAAATAAAAAACAAGCTTGTGCTGACGTTCGTATTGGTCGCCTTTATACCCGTGAGCCTGGTCGCAGCGGTTTCCGTGACCAACACGCGAACGCTAGCGGCTGATCAGTTTATGGATGGCAGTACGCGGGAAATACGCCAGATCGATGGCAACATTCGCCAGTTTTTCGAGGCCAGCCTGCAAAATGTCGATCAAATGGCAACCGATCCAGTTTATGTATCGGTTGGCGCGCTGAAGAACTATCAGACCGGTGATGCCGCCAGCCGGCCATTGCCTCCTGCGGCCCAGCAACTGATCGAAAGGTTTGCTCATTACGGCGCAGCCCACCCGTCCGCGGCGATTCTCTCCATCGGCCTGGAGGACGGCTCCTATGCCAAATGGCCAGATGATCCTCAGTTGGCCAACTACGATCCACGTTCACGCCCCTGGTATAAAGCGGCGATGGCGAGCCCTGGCAAAACCGTACGAACACCCGCTTTTTACCCGGCTTATGATTACGGTAAGGAAGATGCAGCACTGGTGGGGACAGCCAGGGCAATGATCACGAGCGATGGCATCGTCAAAGGTGTGTTAGCCGTGAACGTGTCTTTGAAAAACCTCACCGAGCTGGTCAAAAGCATCAAGCTTGGCGAAAGCGGCTACGTGATGTTGATCGAGGACGGCGTCGTACTGGTAGACCCCCGCGACACAACGCATAGCTTCAAGCCGCTCAAGGACCTGGGCGAGGCCTATGCAAAGTTGGCCGCCACCCCGCAGGGATCAACCGAGGTTGAACTCAATGGGATCCCTTACATGGCCAACGTCTGGACGTCGCCTGATCTTGGCTGGCGCTATATCGGCTTGATCGAGCGCAGTGAAGTCATGAGCGCGGCCACTCGCATGACCTACCTCACCGCCCTCATCGTGGGAGGATTGACAGTCATTTTTGCCCTGGTCGCCGTGGCATTTTCCAAGTCCATCGTCAAACCCATCAGCCAGGTCAGCACCGGACTGCAATCGATCGCACAGGGCGAGGGAGATCTGCGTCGCGAACTAGAGTTTCAGGGTAACGACGAAACCGCTGAGCTGGCAGGCTGGTTCAATAAGTTTCTCACCGCCATACGTCAGTTGATCCAACACATCGGCGCCGCATCGAGCAATCTGCAAAATGCCTCGAGGGTTAACAGCGAGGTTGCCAACAACATGAACGAGGCCGCCGGGAGACAGCGCGAAGCGGTGGAATTGGTGTCGACCGCGTTCAACGAGATGGTCGCAACCGCCAATGAGGTGGCCCGCTCATGCAGCGGCGCAGCAGAGTCCGCCGAGAACGGACATCGCCGTGTGGCGGAGGGCAAGCAGCAGATCGAGATCACCACGGACAACGTGAATCGCCTGGGACGCCGTCTGACCGAGTCGTCGCAGTCCATGACAGAGCTCGAAGCCGGCAGCCGCAGCATCAACCAGATCCTTGGCACCATTCGCGCCATTGCCGAGCAAACCAATCTGCTGGCCCTGAATGCAGCCATCGAAGCCGCCAGGGCGGGTGATCAAGGTCGAGGATTTGCAGTGGTGGCAGATGAAGTCAGAGCACTGGCCAAACGCACATCCGATTCGACCGGCGAAATCGAGCAACTGCTCGGCGCCCTAGGCAGCAAGACCCAGGAGGTGATGGGCAAAATGGGAAGTTGCCTTGAGCTTTCGCGAGCCAGTGTGTCGTCCATCGAAAGCACCCGGGACAGCTTTGAAGGCATCCAATTGTCGGTCAATGAAATAAGGGATCAAAACCTGCAGATATCCGCCGCCGCTGAAGAGCAGCATAGCGTGGCCGAAGAGATCAATCGGCATATCCAGCAGATTTATGACGAGGCTCGGCTGGTGGAGAGCTTGGCCAACTCTGCACAGGATGACTCCGGCAAGTTGTCGAGTCTGTCAGATGAGCTGAACGGTCTGGTGGGGCGCTTCAAATCGTGAAACGTCGTCGTTCGCCTGGAAGTCCCAACTGGTCCATTCGCATGGAAGTGACCAGCGGAGCGTTTCTTTCTCGCGATGAGCCGCTGTCAAGAAGTCCAGGCTTGAGGCCAGGCGCACATCATCAGTCGGATGTAGGCGCGGGCAAGGCCACCTCTCCACCGAATTGTCGCGATATGACTTCAGCACCTTTGACCGCCAACTCGATAAACTCCTTTTCATTCATGTTCATTCGGACAGTCGGTGCCCCCACCGACAAGCAATAGTGCACTTCTTGATTGACGTCCTTGATGGGTACCGAGATCGCCGAGATGCCTAACAGCCGTTCCCCATGGGAAACGGCATAACCCTGCTCCCGGATCATGGCGAACTCTTCAAGCACCGCGCCATTGGTGCGCTTCGTCGCTTTGGCAACATTTTTGACTAACGGGGTGAGCTGGGCTTTGGGCATATAGGCCATCAAGACCTTTGAAGCAGATCCTACCAACAAGGGAATCTGTTCACCCGCCTGGACCACCGCGCGCAACGGTGCCGAGCTGGTAGTGACCGAGTCGAGACAGACTCGATTGCGATCACTCACCGCATGGATGGAGACTGTTTCTTCAGTCTGCTCAGCGAGTTCTTGCAATACGGGTCGAGCGATCTCACGAATACCCAGGGTACTTTTTACCAGGCCAGCCAAGCGCGTGAACCGGAAGGACAAGCAATATTGCTGCTCGAGACGTACCAGGTAGCCAGCCTTTTCAAGACTCTGGACAATACGAAACGTCGTCGACTTCGGTAGCTCGATACGGTCTGCAATGTCTTGAAGCGTAAGGCTGCTGCGGTCTGAACTAAAGCTTTCGAAAACTGCCAAGATACGTTGCACAGAGCGCATCATTCTTGAAAAACCCCATCAAAATCGTTGATCGTAACGATCCTCCTCGACACGAAATGCTTCATTCGCCAACAAACGAGAATCAGTCTCAAAATAACATACTAGCATGACGCTATTTCACTCGCCAACTTCAGTTCCACCCACCGAACTCGAGAACGGAGCCACATCGAGACGGCTGGCTACCGCGCCTTGTTCAGTCGGGCACCGTTACCAGTTGCGTGCCCAGCCAACGTTTATCCGAAACCAACGTGCGAACGACGTCAGCCAAAACAACACGTGCTGCCAAACCCGCCGGCGACAACTCATCGTCCGACAAACTGGCGACTTGATTCAAGCGGGTAAAATTGAACTCGGAAATGGGTACCGTATCGAAACGGTCTTTATCATGCCTTGCAAGTGCCGCGCTAGGTTGCACCGTCATCCCCAAGCCCGCCCCCACCGCGTCCATGAGTATCGCAAGCCCGTCGATTTCCGCGATGACGTTCATCGTGCAGCCTTCTCTTTCAAAAGCATTGTTTATCAGCGCCCTGAGGCCGTGCGTACTGCCGGGCAATATAAGGGGGACGTTGGAAAGCTCACTGATTGACAGCGATTCACTCTTGCGGACCAGGGAAAAGTCAGCTGCGGAAATAGCGAAAAGACGTTCATTTACCAGCGGTTGAGTGCTGAATCTGCGCCCATGATCAGCGCCAAACAATATCGCAAGATCGATCTGTCTAGCACTCAGCATCCGCTCCAGGTTGCCCGATAACGCCTCGACAATACGAAGGGAAATATCCGGGTATCGCTCTCGCATCGCCTCCATGAACGGCAGTGCAACGACGCCTGAGGTGGATGGAGCCAATCCCACCGTGACATGCCCGGCGAACCGTCCAGTCCTGGCCGCGTGGGCCGCATCCTCTGCGTTGCGCAACACCAGTTGTGCTCGATGCCAGAATGCCAATCCGGCGCTGGTGGGCTGCACGCCGCTCTTCTTTCTTAGCAGCAACCGAACGGACAGTTCATTCTCCAGTCGACTGATTTGTTGACTGAGGGCCGAGGTGACAACATCGAGTTCAAGCGCTGCTCGCCCCATGCTTCCACACTCAACTACCCGGACAAAGTAGCGCAGTTGACGCAGTTCCATCGGACACCTCCACTATCACAACGATGCCTGGACCGGTCGGTCCAGGCACGACACGCTATTTGCCGATAAAACGCGGTTTCCTTTTTTCCTTGTAAGCTTTGATGGCCTCCTTGTAGTCATCCGTGGATTGCACCACGGCCATCTGCGCAGCCACCGACTCCAAGCTCGTCCGCAAATCAGTCCGCAGCGATTGGTATAGCAGCTTCTTTATGCTGCGTTGCTGGATGGGAGGGCCATCCGCCAGGCGTGTAGCAAAATCCAGCGTTTGCTGCATGAGTTCGTCATCACTGAATACTCGGTTGACGATGCCCAATGCCAACGCCTCCTCAGCACTGACGAAATCGCCCGTCCATAATAATTCCAGGGCTTTCGCGGTACCGACTATGCGCGGCAGCAAATAGCAGCCGCCATTTCCAGGGATCAGGCCAACACGAATATAAGCCTCAGCAAATCGAGCCGACTCTGATGCGAAACGCATATCGCACTGCAACGAAAGATCCATGCCCGCCCCCACCGCCGCGCCGTTTACCGCCGCGATGAGTGGCTTTTCAAAGTTCTCGATCGCTAATGCCACCTGGTGGGTGACTTTTTGCAATCTGATTTTACGCTCGAGCGGCGTTGGATCCCCCTCTGCGCTTTCGGCGGCCCGACGGCCCAGGTCGCCTCCGGAGCAGAATGCATCACCGGCACCGGTGATAACGAAACAACCGATGTCATCATTTTCATCGGCAGCCAGCAATGCAGCGCGAAGTGAATCCAGCATGCTCTCGCTCAAGGCGTTCTTTTTTTCGGGCCGGTTTAGCTTGGCTACCATGACCCGGCCAACGGTACTGACTTCTAGATCAGACATCATATTCCCTCAGTTCGATATGGACACGCCGCCCGTGCAAAACCACACTCGTTGCCCGCTGCGCTATTGCTCGGCCTGAGCCAGTGCACGGTGTCGTGCATGCTCGTCCCGAGCCTGCAACAATGCAGCTCTCAGCGAACGATTGAGCCACCGCTTGTTTTCGGCAAACGTGCGCGGGTTCTTTGCCCCCAACGCCTGCCCCAGCGCCGAAGCTTTCAAATGGAGTTCGTCTCGCAGGGCTACCTCGCGGACCAGCCCTCTCGCCAATGCTTCGGTAGCCTTCATCGCCCTGCCGCTCTGAATCAGATCAAGCGCCAAAGCGCGCCCGCCGATGACCTCTAAAATGTTCGCACCCGAGAAGGTGGCGATACCCAAATCAATTTCGGGCAGCGACAGTTTCGCGGTATCGACGGCGACACAGGCATCTGCCAAGAGCGCAAGCATCGCGCCACCTCCCGTCGCGGTACCATTGAGCACTGTGACAACTGGCTTGGGGCAGTCCATCACGGCGTCCTGCAGCGCCGCCAACGCCAACGACCTTCGTTCACGCTGGCGTGCCGTATCACCGTCCGCCGGTTGTTCACGAATATCGACCCCTGCGCAGAACACGCGCTCGCCAGAGCCGGTCAGCATCACCGCGTTTATCTGCGGGTCATCAGTGGCTGCCTGCAGTGCAGCCGTCACACGCTCCATCATATCCACCGTCATGGCATTCGCCTTGGCGGCACGATTCAGAGTGATCCACAGGAGCGACTCATGTCGCTCAACCGTCAACTCGCTGGCTAGTTCATCCACGGACATCTTCCTCCACGTGCTTGTTTTTATTTTCAATCGAGACACACGACACGAGTTCTACTGGGCAGCCTTTTGTCCCGACACAAACATGTCCGCGAAGAACTCTTCCTCGGGGAGGTTGCGTAACGCCACAAAATCCTGCCTTGCCGATTGCACGACGATGGGCGCTCCACAGGCATAGACCTGATGCTGGGAAAGATCCTCGTAATCTTCCATGACTGCACGGTGAACAAAGCCGACCCGGCCTTCCCATAGATCGTCGGGGTGTGCTTCTGACAGGACAGGTATGAACGTGATGTTGTGACTTTTCGCCCAAGCCTCGGCAACGGAACTCAAATACAGATCCGAGGCCCTTCGCCCGCCCCAATAGAGCGTTATTTCACGACTCGATGCTTTTTCAAGTTCGCGCTCAATCATGGCTTTGATCGGTGCGAACCCTGTGCCGCTGGCAACGAAGACCATTGGTTTACTACTGTCTTCACGCACAAAAAAAGTACCTAGCGGGCCTTCAAGGCGCACCAGGTCGTTTTCTTTCATGACATTGAAAACGTGTTGGCTAAACGGGCCACCGTAATTCCTGAGATGCAATTCCAACACGTTGTCGTCGGGCACGTTTGCCAGCGACAAACTGCGACGAATACCGCCTGGCATCACGACGTTGATGTATTGCCCAGGCAAAAACCTGAAAGACTCCTTGGCAGGAAGGCGCAGGCGAATTCTCATCACATCCTCGGCCAGGCGCTCGAGACGATCGACACGGGAAACAAGCCGTCGAATAGGGATGTCTTGTGTTGCTTCCACCACCTCGCAGGCGATCGTCAATGCGGTTAAAGCCTTTGCCTGGCACAGGAGCGCGTAGCCCTGCTGCCGGTCCTCGTTGGAAAGTATCGCCATGCTGGACCCCGCATGATCGACCACCCCGTCGAGTACTTTGGCCCGACAGGTTCCGCAGATGCCATTTTGACAACTGTAGGGCAGTTGACACCCGCTTTTGAGGGCGGCAGCAAGTATCGTATCGTCTTGCTGCACCTCGAACGTGCGGTCGATAGGCTTCACATTGACCCGATGCATCAATGTGGCGGACAGGCTGTCATTCATAGCGATTCACCCCTTTACAGAATGTTTTGTACATTGCTCTTTCTCGCGACAAGCTTGGGGGCGGTTCATTAACCGCGCACAATCAAGGCGTCCGCGGCAATCACACCGTGGGGCAATACAAACATTGGATTGATGTCGATTTCGGCTATATCGCCGCGCTGCTCCCAGGCAAACTGCGATAACGCCACCAACGCGCGGGCAACAGCATCGACGTCAAGGGGAAGCGCGCCCCGAACCCCGCGCATGATCACGCTGCATTGCAGTTCATCGAGCATTTCCATAGCGGTTGGCAGGCCGAAAGGAGCGATTCGACACGCGGAATCCTTCAGTACTTCCGCATAAATCCCACCTGCGCCGACTACCACCACTGGGCCAAATGAAGGATCCTTGACCACCCCGGCAATCAGTTCGAAGCCACCTGTCACCATCTCGGAAACGAGGACACCTTCAATGTAGGCGGCAGGCACATGCCGCTGCGCATTGGCCAACACCTGCTCGATCGCTGACTCAAGCTCCTGGGCGGTCCGAATGCCGACCTTTACGCCGCCTATTTCGGTTTTGTGCGCAATGTCCGCAGAGACAATCTTGACGACTAGTGGCGCTTTGACTTTGTCGAACAGCGCAGCGTCAAAACCCTTCACGATCAGGTCGGTTGTGACGGGGATCCCGATGGAACGCAGCATTTCCTTGGACTCGACCTCGGACAACGATGACCGACTGCCAACGGCGGTGCTAAGCGGTACAGAAGCTCGCTCTACTTTGAGCCCCTCATCCTCTTGCATCTGCAAAATGCGCGATTGAGTCCGCTTGAATCGCATCAGCATTGCGATAGCTTTGGCGGCTCGCGACGGCGAAGGCAACACCGGAATTCCCGCATCAGCGAATACACGCAGCGCCTCTGCAATCTGAACGCTGGGGGCTGAGGAAAAAACCAGGATCGGCTTCGACGCCGACGCGGCAATTCGAGCCAATACCTGGGCTGCCGCCAGGCTGCCGGAGACGCCTGTGGTTGCCAGGTTAATGCAAAGCGATCCTACGGCGGGGTCTTCAAGCGTCGCGCCTACAGCGGCTTCCAACTTCTGCGCATTGGCCGCTGAAAAATACCCTGCGGTAAGGTCGATTGGATTATGGACGGCGCCGATGTTAGGCACGACCGCCAGCAGCTTTTGCTGGGTATCGTTACCCAGTTCACACAAGGTCAGACCTTGAGGCTCACCCGCATCTGCGAATACGATCGCAGACCCGCCCGATACCCCCATCACCGCGACACCCCCATTGTCCGGGTATTTTTTGCTTTCCAATGCCTTGAGGAAATCCACTGCTTCATGGATCTCTCTGATCTCGACGATCCCCGTTTGCTTGAACAGGGCACGATAGAAATCATAGACACCCGTCATACTGGCGGTATGCGATGCGGCCGCTAGTGCGCCCTGCTCGGTGACGCCCCCCTTCCACAGCAGGATCGGCTTGCCGCGCGCCGTAGCCTTGCGGCCGATTTCCAACAGCGCACGACCGTCGTTGGTTCCCTCGATATAGGCAACAATGGTGTGTGTCTCGTCATCATCAAGCAGCGCCTCAATGAGCTGTACCGTGTTGACATCACTTTCGTTGCCCGTCGCGATGACATGCCGGAAACCAATCCCGGCTTCGGCGCATGCAAGGGCGATGCTGTAGCCGAATCCCCCACTCTGCGTCACCAGCGATACCGACCCTTTCTCGAGTTTCGGTTCACGCGTAATGCTGCCGAATGCGGCGTAGACACGAGAATGGATGTTGGCAAAACCGAGGCAGTTGGGCCCGATGATACGCATGCCCGCCGCCCGGGCAATCGCGAGCATTTTCTCCTCTCGGAGAACCCCTTCCGGACCGCTCTCTCGAAAGCCACCGCTCAGAACCACCGCAAAAGGAACCTTCTTCTGCGCACTCGATTCCAGCACGGCTAAAACGCCCTGCGCTGGGACACCAATCACTACGAGGTCGACATCTCCTTCGATATCAGCAACGGACCCATAGCACTTCAAACCTTCAAAGGTTTCGTATTTTGGATTCACTGGATAGATCGTGCCGGTATATCCATTGCTCATCAGAGCTCTCACAGCCTGAGAGCCGGGACGTCCCGCATCCTCCGACACGCCTACAACCGCAATCGAACGTGGTTCAAGCAAGTTTTTGTAATTATTCATATCGGTACTGAAGCCCTTGATCGCTATCGAAAATCGGGAGACGAGGTAAAGAGATGCAGTCGTTTCTCTGCTCTCCCCAAAAGCAGAGCTGCCACGATGCACTGTCGTCCGCAGCCAGCCGAAAGTCAATTATTTTTGGAATAGGTTTCAATGAATGAAACTACAAACACCATCTTACACAAGCTTGCACCGGCGCTAACCCAGCACGCAGCCGTTACGCAAAAGTTCCATTCATTGAAACTTGTGCTAATTATCAAAACACATGCTAGTATGATTTTGCGTCGACCGAGGGCACGCTACGGCCTCGTATGGACGGTTGATTTGTCCTGCATACATGCAGATTCAATAGGAGCATTGGTGATGATTTACACGCGCAGTGGGGCAGACGCCCTTGCAAATCGGAGCGTTATCGTTTCGCCCGGTACCGGAAACCAGCATTGGGGAACGACCTTCTTTGGCCCGCGGAGCTCTCAAGAGCGGGCCCCAGGCCCCCAGGCGACAATGTCTGAACTCAGAGCACACGAAGCAGTAGTGCCTCATTTCCACGGGGTGTCGATGTTTCAGTTGTTCATCGCTGGCAGTGGCACACTGGGTAATCGCGGGCAGGTACTTGAACCGCTCACCGTCCAGTTCAAAGATCATCACACGGCTTACGGACCGATCGTGGCGGGTCCGCAAGGGCTGTCCTTCGTTGCCATGCGGATGTACACCGGAAACTCCCAACCGGTCTATTTGAGTGAACCTGGCTACCGAGAGCAACTGCGTCCAAGCAAACGCCGGCACCTGACGTCCGAGCCCATCAAGTTCTCCATTGCCCCTGTGATGCAGGCCCGCGAAGAAGCGAGTTGGGAACTGCTTTTTGAAGATGAGGCAGATGGGCTGCGCGCTCAGGTATTGCGATTGGGCGCTGGTATGAAAGTGGACGGTCCGCCCCCTGGTATTGCATCCGGTTATTACGTTTTCGTCGGAAACGGCAGCGTGCTGCATGGCGAAGAAGAGCTTCCTCTCTGGTCCATGATCGTCGTGGAATCAATTGAGGAAAAGTTCGAGATCCAAGCAGGTGGCGAAGGTGCCGAGGTCCTCGTGCTCCAGTACCCACGGGAAGAGATTTGAAGTAGGGGTTCCCTCCGGCGGACTGACATTCGCTGGTCGTGTGCCCAACGTTAGCGCGCAAGAAACACAGCTTCACCCTATCAAACAATAAACAAGTCTACGCCCCTGAGGGGGAGTAAAAGGCTTTGCACAATGGAGTTCGTTATGAGCATTGGCGTAACGTTCAATTTCAAAGGGCTGGTCGCGCCGATATCCGGCGCGCCCCCCAGCCGGCTATTCGCTACGACCGCTTTACCCACGCTGACACAACTCGACATGCCTGCGGTGCACACAGCGATCAACACGACAAGCATTCATGCCGGTAGGAAACGTTCGGATAGAAGAAGCAGCGCTCGTGTCCCTGGAGTGCTCAGAAAGCTCCAGCTAAGCAGCCTGCTGGCCTGTCTGGCTATCGGCGCCGCCGGCATCGCTACAGGCGCATACGCTGGACAACTCCCCGCCTCTTCAGCATTGGCCTACGACAAGCAGACACAAAGCCCTGTACCCATTCCAGTATCGGAACGAGGCCTTCCAACGGTTACTGCTCAAACCTGGTTCAAAGCATCCAACGAAGGTCGGATACTGGAAGGCGCGATATTTGACCGCGAGGGCAACCTGCTTTTCTGTGATGTTTCGGGTAAACGCGTACTTCGCCTCTCGCCGACCAAACAGCTTTCAATCGTAGCCACGATAGAGAACCTCTCCCCTGGCGGACTGGCATTTCATCCCGACGGACGTCTGTTCATCGCGGCTCTCGATCTGAACCGCAACCTCGGCGCGATTTTCGCGGTCAAACCCGATGGCACGGGAATGCAAACCATCATCGCGCAAGACGCCGGATTCATGCCCAATGACTTGGCGTTCAACAAACAGGGTGGTTTCTACTTCAGTGATTTCAAAGGTATCTCGACCGAGCCAAAGGGCGGGATCTATTACGTTTCTCCCGATCTTTCGCCTCCTGTTGTCGTCTTGCCGCATCTCTCGATGGCCAACGGCGTTACGCTAAGTCCAGACGGAAAAACGCTGTGGGCAACCGAATTTGGCCGCAACCTTCTACATCGCATCGACCTGGCCAACGCTACTACCATCGCCACCATCAGTTCGTCCATCCCCTACCGTTTCACGGGGCCCTCCCCCGATTCGATGCGGGTCGACGCCGATGGCAATGTCTATGTGGCGATCTATGGGCAAGGTCGTGTAATGGTCTTTAACCAGATCGGTATCCCGATTGGCCAGGTGCTGCTGCCGGGGCGCGAACAAGGGCACAACCTGCTATCGACTAGCCTCGCCATTGATCCCAATACGAACACCTTGTACTCCGTCACCAGTGATGGAGATAAGGGGCAAGGAGCGACAATATTCAGCGCCAAGGTGTTCACCCATGGCTTGCCTCCGGCGTCATTCAAATGAGCCGCCTCAATGCTTGTTCCCAACACGTGTGTCCTATTGATCACATGGAGAAACCCTTATGACCCCTATTGGCGCAGAGCCTGACTCTTTGAATGCCAAGCGCGATACGACGAAAGCTTCACGATGGGTGTGTCGTATCTTTGCCATTGTATTACTGATACTCGGCCTGGCCCTTTCCATTGGCGGTGTCATCTTGGTTGCGGACGCAGGTTCTGCGTACTACCTGATCACCGGACTGGCCTTCATCACAAGCGCTGTATTTCTCTGGCGCGGCGATGCGCGAGGGATTTGGGTCTATGCCGCAATGCTGGTCTGGACCACGGCCTGGAGCTTGTGGGAAGTGGGTTTTAACGGCTGGCAGCTGGCGCCCCGACTGATTGGTCCGTTCGTTCTCGGCGCAGTACTTCTGCTACCGCATTTCACCCGACTCACGCCTGCGCCGAACACCCGGAAGCTTCCACGCGGCTGGCCATCGTTTGCCGGCGGCCTGGCCGCTGCAATCGCCTTGGGGAGCGTCAGTCACGCTTTCGGACCTGACGCGCCGGACTTTCCGATGTTGAGACGCGGCTTGCAATCGCAGGCGCCAGCGAAACTGCCTGAGCCAATGGCCAACAACGAACGTACCGACTGGCAAGCCTACGGCAATGACCAGGGTGGGACCCGCTTCAGCCCGCTTGCCGACATAGACACAACCAACGTCTCGAAGCTGGTCAAAGTCTGGGAAGCCGACATGGCGCCGGTGAACGGCGATCTCAACGCGATCGAAGGCACCCCCATCATGATGGGTAGTTCCCTGTACGCGTGTGATGGCAATAACGGCATCCATGCATTCGATGCGGAAACCGGCAAGGAATTGTGGCGCCGCGACATTTCCAACGGTGTACCGCAGTCAGGTAAACCTTGTCGGGGTGTGGCGTACTACAAAGTGCCTGACGCCAATGGGTTTTGCTCGGAACGCATCTACGCCCCCAGCCACAACCCCACGCTGGTGGCACTGGATGCGAAAACCGGTGAATATTGCCCAGGGTTTGGTAACAACGGCGCGGTCGATCTGACAAAGGGCGTCGCACCTTACCCACATGGCTTGTTCTACGTCAGCTCGGCACCGCAAGTTATCCGCGGCAAGATTGTCGTCGGTGGCGGCATCCCCGACGGGCAATATTGGGGTGGTCCGTCGGGCGTCATCAGGGCTTTCGACGCGGTGACAGGCGAACTCGCCTGGGCTTTTGATGCCGGCGCGCCGAATCGCCTCGGCCTGCCACCTGAAGGACAGTATTACACGCCTTCCACGCCCAACAGCTGGGCCCCCATCAGCGCGGATGAGAAGCTCGGCCTGATTTATTTGCCCGTGGGCAACGCGACACCTGATGCTTACGGTGGCCAGCGCCGTCCCTATGACGAGGACATCTCCAGTGCGGTGATCGCTCTCGACGCGGAGACGGGTCGGCTGCGCTGGAAATTCCAGGCCACGCACCACGACATCTGGGATTATGACGTCGCCTCTCAGCCCACCCTGTTGAACTGGCCTACCGCAAAGGGCATGCGGCCAGCACTGATCCAACCGACCAAGCGCGGCGAGATTTTCGTGCTCGACCGCGAGACTGGCGAGCCGATCAAGGCGGTGGAAGAACAGCCTGTGCCTCAGCGTGATATTGCCAAAGGCGAATGGCTGTCCCCTACCCAACCTGCCTCTGTCGAGCTCCCTGCTTTCAGGGGGCCTCAACTGCGCGAAAAAGACATGTGGGGGGCGACGCCGATCGACCAGATGGTTTGCCGGATCATGTTCAAACAATCGCGCTACGAGGGCCAGTTCACGCCCATCACGCTCGACAAGAATGTCTTGATCGATCCCGGTTCAATGGGTGGTGTGAACTGGAATGGCATCTCGCTGGACGTTGATCGCGGGCTGATGATCGTCAACTGGACTCAGGTCCCTGACCGAATCGAGTTGGTAACACGCGAAGAAGCAACGCAACGCAATTTCAAGATTGCACCTGGTCTGGACGCAGGGGGACAAGCCGAGCAGCCTATGCTTGACACGCCATACGGTGCTTATCGGGTCAACTTCCTTTCGCAGCTTGGCATTCCTTGCAATGCGCCGCCTTGGGGCCTGATTGGCGCTGTTGATCTTGTCAGCGGCAAGCTCATCTGGTCCAAGCCATTTGGCTCACCGCGTGACATTGGCCCGTTCGGTCTGCCGACCCTGGTCTCCATCCCGATCGGTACACCGACCGCCGGTGGCGCCGTGACGACCCGTGGCGGCCTGGTATTTATCGGTGGCGCAGCAGAGCATACGTTCCGTGCCCTGGATGCCGCCACCGGTCGGGAGCTGTGGAGCAGCCGCCTGGCCACCAGCGCAAATGCTACGCCCATGACCTATCGCAGTCCGGTCAGCGGAAGGCAATTTGTGGTGGTCGCCGAGGGTGGGCGCCCGCATTATCGTACGAAGCCTGGTTCGAAGCTGGTTGCTTTTGCAATTCCAGACGGCAAGTAATGACGGCTGACAATAGCTGATCAACTAAGGAGCCGGTCCATCGTGACCTGTCTCCAAAGTCTTGGACTGGGTAAATCTGCCTGTCTCTGAAATGGGTCTATATCCATTTCACTATCAAAGCGCCCGGTGCATTTGCATCGGGCGCTTTGTATTTCAGGGAGCGTGGTAACGCCCGCCACATATCCCCCTGCACAGAAACATCACCCTTCACTAAAACTGAAGCCCTCACCTCTAAATCCGCCTTTCGCGGCGATAAGCCCATCCCTATGGTTAATCCACTGGCCGGCAGTCACTTCGACCTGCCAGTGAATCGAGGAGATACGATGGTCGACGTTCTGGTGATAGGTGGCGGCAACGCTGCGTTATGTGCCGCATTGATGGCACGAGAGGCAGGCGCCAGCGTGATGCTGCTGGAAGGCTCGCCGAAAGTCTGGCGCGGCGGAAATTCGCAGCACACGCGCAACCTGCGCTGCATGCACGATGCGCCTCAGGATGTGCTGGTCGATGCCTATCCCGAAGAAGAATATTGGCAGGATCTGCTTAAAGTCACCGGTGGCCTTACCAACGAGAAACTGGCGCGCATCGCCATTCGTGCCTCGTCATCTTGCCGTGATTGGATGCGTTCACATGGCGTGCACTTTCAGCCGCCCTTGTCGGGTGCTCTTCATGTGGCTCGCACCAACGCGTTTTTCATGGGCGGCGGAAAGGCACTGGTCAATGCCTACTTTCGCAGCGCCGAACGCCTGGGCGTGAAGATCCGTTATGACGCTCAGGTCACTGACATAGAACTGGAAAACGGTGCTTTCGTCGCAGCTCACCTGGCCGAACGCGAGGTAGATGGACAACGATTGCCAGCGGAGCGTATCGAAGCACGCGCCTGCGTCTTGGCTGCTGGCGGGTTTGAATCCAACCGCGAATGGCTACGGGAGGCTTGGGGGCAAAACGAGCGCGGTGAATGGCCATCGGACAACTTCCTGATTCGCGGCACCCGCTTCAATACTGGTGTGTTGTTGCGACGGATGCTCGATCTTGGCGCCGATGCAGTCGGCGACCCGACTCAGGCGCATATGGTGGCCATCGACGCACGGGCTCCGCTTTACGACGGCGGTATCTGTACCCGCATCGACTGCGTATCCCTGGGCGTGGTTGTCAACCGCGATGGCGAACGGTTTTACGATGAGGGTGAGGATTTCTGGCCCAAACGTTATGCGATCTGGGGCCGTCTCGTTGCAGGACAACCCAACCAGCAGGCCTACTCGATTATCGACCAACAGGCACTTGGCCGCTTCATGCCGCCGGTGTTCCCTGGAACCACAGCACGGACATTGCCAGAACTTGCTCGCCTGTTGAACTTGCCGCAAACGCAGTTCGTTAAAACCATCGAAGACTACAACAACGCTTGCCATGTCGGCACGTTCGACCACACCACGCTCGATGACTGCCATACCGAAGGGCTTACTCCCGCCAAGACTCACTGGGCAAGGCCGCTCACCAAACCACCCTACTACGCCTACCCCCTCAAGCCAGGTGTCACCTTTACCTATCTCGGCTTGGCGACCGACGAAACGGCCGCCGTGCACTTTGATGGCAAGGCCAGCCCGAACCTGTTTGTCGCCGGAGAAATGATGGCTGGCAACGTACTGGGCAAGGGTTATACCGCGGGTATTGGCATGGCCATCGGTACCGCCTTCGGACGAATCGCCGGCGTACAGGCCGCGCTTTGTGCGGGGTTTGGTCTTTCTCCTGTGAACTCGGAGCTTCAACATGCAGCTGTTTGATCCCCAGGTATCCAGCCAACTGATCCCGGTCCTCAACCTGCAGGAAACCGAAGTCGAACGGCAGATGACCATTTGCAATGCCTGCCGCTATTGCGAAGGTTTCTGTGCCGTATTCCCCGCAATGACCCGGCATCTGGAATTCGGCCAGGCCGACATTCATTACTTGGCGAACCTTTGCCACAACTGCGGCGCGTGCCTGTCGGCCTGTCAATACGCTGCCCCGCACGAATTTGCAGTCAACGTACCCAAAGCCATGGCCAAGGTACGGCTGGAAACCTACACCAATTACGCCTGGCCGCAGCCACTGGGTAAATTGTACCAACGCAACGGCCTTACCTTGGGGCTGGCTTCAGGCGCTGGGTTGGCGCTGTTCCTGTCGCTTACCTTGATGATCATGGGCAACCTGTTCGTTGCCATGCCAGGCGGTAACTTCTACGGGATTTTCCCACACAACACGTTGGCACTGATGTTCAGCGCGGTGTTCGGTTTTGCCGTGTTGGCCCTGGGCATCGGCGTGCGTCGATTCTGGCGCGAAATCTCACCCGCCGAGGCACCTCTGCCGTTGAAAGCCAGTGCAGCACTGGAGGCCGGCGCCAACGTCGCACAACTCAAATACCTGGACGGCGGACATGGGGAAGGCTGCAACAACGCCGACGACGCATTCACCCTATGGCGCCGCCGCTTTCACCACCTCACCTTCTATGGGTTCATGCTGTGCTTCGCAGCCACAGGCGTTGCCACTCTCTATCATTTTTTGCTGGATTGGTCGGCCCCCTACCCGGTTTTAAGCCTGCCAGTGCTACTCGGCATTTTCGGTGGCGTAGGTCTGCTGATCGGCCCAGCAGGTTTGCTCTGGATGAATCTGCGGCGTAACCCGCAACAAGGGGACGAGAATCAGAAACCGATGGATCGTGGCTTCATCGCGCTTCTGTTCCTGGTCAGCGCTAGCGGTCTTGCATTGCTTGCCGGGCGCGAAACCAGCGCGTTGGGCTTGTTGCTTGCGATCCACCTAGGTCTGGTCATGGCGTTCTTTCTGACCATGCCCTATAGCAAATTCGCCCACGGCATATTCCGCAGCGCTGCGTTGCTGAAATACACCATTGAAAAACGCCAACCCAACCCGATCAGTGCGGCCGGCGAATGACCGGTATTTTCAAGAGCGTGCCGACGGCATCATCGGCGCCGCTAAGTTGAAAGCAACCTTCATAGCAATCACAAGGAGAGCATTACCGATGCTCAAATAAATTACCGAGCTGTTTCGCAAGAACAGACGAGGCATGAGTTAGGTCCCGTCTTTTCATCAACTTACCGTGTGTCACGTCAAGCTCGACGCCTTTACAAACCCAGACTCCAGTCGCTCTTCGCTGGGATCAACCCGTTGCAGACATTCTTTAATGCTCTTCCGGGCGGAGGATCAACCTGAAGATGTGTTCGATTATCTGACTAATAAAAACAAAAGCAGAGATTATCATGACCACTCATTTGAACTGCAACACGCTTAATACTTCCGTCGCATTGCTGCTGCTTTGCGGAGCGGCCAACAGTCATGCACAAGAAGCCTTCAGTCCTGAATCCCCTTGGATGTTGGGAGACTGGGGCGGCCTACGCTCAGAATTACTGGAGAAGGGTTATACCTTTAACGTGCTCTACACGGGCGACGCCGCGACGAATCTGGCCGGTGGCTATGATTCGCACACCACGGCGCGGTATACCGACCAACTTGCACTGATGAGCAATTTTGACCTTGAGAAAATACTCGGTTGGGAAGGCGCTGATTTTCAATTCACGATATCGGATCGTAACGGGCGCAATCTCACCAATGATGTCATCACCGATCCTCGGGTAGGCGGCATCAGTCAGGTTCAAGAGGTATACGGGCGCGGCCAGACCTGGCGGCTTACGCAACTCTGGTATCGTCAGAAGTTCTTTGACGGCGGGCTGGATATCAAACTGGGCCGCATGAATTTTGGCGAGGACTTCGGCAGCTTTCCCTGCAAATTCCAGAACTTGGCGTTCTGCGGCGCGCAGCCGGGTAACTGGGCCGGCGATATCATTTATAACTGGCCAATCACTCAATGGGCGGGCCGCGTAAAGGTCGCGTTGAGCGATAACACTTATGCGCAGATCGGTGCGTACGAGCAGAACCCGTCCTACCTGGAAATAGGTAACGGCTTCAAACTCAGCGGCAGCGGTAATGAGGGTACCTTGGTACCTGTCGAGCTGGTCCATACCACGTCGCTGGGAGCCGGACGGCTGCCAGGGGAATATCGCGTAGGGGCATATTACAGCAGCCGTGACGCAAACGACGTCAACACAGAAGAAAACGGCATAGCCAAATCCCGCGACAGTAAATACGGCGCATGGATTGCCGGGCAACAACAAGTCTGGAAAGATCCGGACTTCGCCGCTCGCGGGCTGACGGTGTTTGCCTATGCCACCGTGCATGACAAAGCCACCAATATGATCGATCGTTATGCGCAAGTAGGCGCTTACTACACGGCCCCCTTCAAATCTCGCCCGAATGACGAAATCGGCGTCGCCATCGCCAGTCTCCATGTGAATAACCGCTTCACAGATCATCAGCAGCAACTGAATGACCGGGCGGGTGTCAGCGATTATGACGACCCTCGCTATACACCAACGCAAAGCTCAGAAACCAACATGGAAATTTACTATGGCTTTGGCGTGACCAAGTGGCTGACCGTGCGCCCCAACCTGCAATTTGTAGGCAATCCTGGCGGAGTCAGCGAGGTCAGGGATGCGTGGGTGGCCGGTTTGAAATTCGAGACCAGCCTGTAAGGGGGTTCTCCCAATGCACTTTATTTTCGTACAAACATGGGAGAGCACGACAATGACATTTTGTGCCCTGCAGAATCGAGTTCAATCGTTCGCGAAGTGCTTCGTTGCCCTGGTTGCTAAATTGTCGAGTCACTCGTTCTCGTACTTGGAGCAGTTTCCTGAAGCTGTCCTATTATCCGACCGTACGGCAGCAAAAGACGAGGTATGACAACCGAAACACGGCGTCGTGGGTTGGGCGCGCCTTGGAACGCTGCAAAAATGATCCCAACCAAACTCAGAAATATGTACCTGACAAACGTCTCATCACTTGATAGGAGTACTTTCATGTCTTGGTCCAAACCTGCTTACACCGACCTGCGTATCGGTTTTGAAGTCACCATGTACTTCGCAAACCGTTAAGTTTGTACCTGATGGACAGCGCCTCGGTCTGCCGAGGCGTTTTATTTTCGGTTCCAGAATGATGGAGCAACCATGTTCGTCCAGATACTAGGTTCTGCCGCCGGTGGCGGTTTCCCCCAGTGGAACTGCAACTGCGCCAACTGCGCAGGTTTTCGCGACGGCAGCCTGCGGGCCCAGGCGCGCACCCAATCGTCCATCGCCCTGTCCGATGACGGTGTGAACTGGGTGCTGTGCAACGCCTCTCCGGACATTCGCGCCCAGCTCCAGGCGTTTGCCTCGATGCAGCCGGGCCGGGCCCTGCGCGACACCGGCATTGGCGCGATCATCCTGATGGACAGCCAGATCGACCACACCACCGGCCTGCTCAGCCTGCGCGAAGGCTGCCCGCATCAGGTCTGGTGCACCGACATGGTCCATGAAGACCTGAGCACCGGTTTCCCGCTGTTCAACATGCTGACCCACTGGAACGGCGGGCTGAGCTGGAACCGTATCGAACTCGACCAGTCTTTCACCATCCCGGCCTGCCCGAACCTGCGCTTCACCCCGTTGCCATTACGCAGCGCCGCACCGCCCTATTCACCGCATCGCTTCGACCCGCACCCGGGCGACAACATCGGGTTGATCGTCGAAGACCTGAGCACGGGTGGCAAGCTGTTCTATGCCCCGGGCCTGGGCAAGATCGACGAGTCGTTGCTGGAGATCATGGCCGGCAGCGATTGTCTGCTGGTGGACGGCACGGTGTGGGACGACGATGAAATGCAACGCCGTGGCGTCGGCACCCGCACTGGCCGGGAAATGGGCCACCTGGCCCAGAATGGTCCGGGCGGCATGCTCGAAGTGCTGGAGCATTTGCCGAAGCAGCGCAAGGTGCTGATCCACATCAACAACACCAACCCAATCCTCGATGAAGACTCCCCCGAGCGGGCCGAGTTGGTGCGACGCAATGTCGAAGTCGCTTACGACGGCATGAGTATCGAACTGTAGGAGCGCCCGAAATGACTGACACACCATTGACCACCGCAGAATTTGAAGCCGCCTTGCGCGCCAAGGGCGCGTATTACCACATCCATCACCCGTATCAAGTGGCAATGTATGAAGGCCGCGCGACTCGCGAGCAGATCCAGGGCTGGGTCGCGAACCGTTTTTACTACCAGGTGAATATCCCGCTCAAGGATGCCGCGATCCTGGCCAACTGCCCGGACCGGGAGATCCGCCGCGAGTGGATTCAGCGCCTGCTCGACCATGACGGCGCGCCCGGCGAAGACGGCGGCATCGAAGCCTGGCTGCGGCTGGGCCAGGCGGTGGGCCTGGACCCCGATCAACTGCGTTCCCAGGAGCTGGTGTTGCCCGGGGTGCGTTTCGCCGTGGATGCCTATGTCAACTTCGCCCGCCGGGCCTGCTGGCAGGAAGCCGCCAGCAGCTCGCTGACCGAACTGTTCGCCCCGCAGATCCACCAGTCGCGCCTGGACAGTTGGCCCCAGCACTACCCATGGATCGACCCGACCGGCTATGAGTACTTCCGCACCCGCCTGGGCCAGGCCCGACGTGACGTGGAACATGGCCTGGCGATCACCTTGCAGCACTACACCACCCGCGCAGGGCAGGAACGCATGCTGGAGATTCTCCAGTTCAAACTGGACATCCTCTGGAGCATGCTCGACGCCATGAGCATGGCCTACGAACTGAACCGCCCGCCCTATCACGCCGTGACCGACCAACGGGTCTGGCACAAAGGAATTGCCTTATGAGTTTCGATCGCAGCAGAAAACCCAACTGGCGCCCCGGCTATCGCTTCCAGTACGAACCGGCCCAGAAAGGCCACGTGCTGCTCTATCCTGAAGGCATGATCAAGCTGAACGACAGCGCAGCGCTGATCGGTGACCTGATCGATGGCGAGCGCAATGTGGCGGCAATCATCGCTGAACTGGACAAACAATTTCCCGGTGTGCCTGAGCTCGGTGACGACATCGAGCAATTCATGGAGGTCGCCCGTGCTGAGCACTGGATCACCCTTGCCTGAGAAGCCTGCCGTTGGCCTGCCGCTGTGGCTGCTGGCGGAGCTAACCTATCGTTGCCCGCTGCAATGCCCGTACTGCTCCAACCCGCTGGACTTCGCCGAGCAGGGCAAGGAACTGAGCACGGAGCAATGGTTCAAGGTGTTCCGCGAAGCGCGAGAAATGGGCGCCGCGCAGTTGGGTTTTTCCGGCGGCGAGCCGCTGGTGCGCCAGGACCTGGCCGAGCTGATCGGCGAGGCGCGCAAGCTGGGTTTCTACACCAACCTGATCACCTCCGGCATCGGCTTGACCGAGCAGAAAATCAGCGACTTCAAGAAGGCCGGCCTCGACCATATCCAGATCAGCTTCCAGGCCAGCGACGAGCAGGTGAACAACCTCTTGGCCGGCTCGAAGAAAGCCTTCGCGCAAAAACTGGAAATGGCCCGGGCGGTGAAGGCCCACGGCTATCCGATGGTGCTGAACTTCGTGACCCATCGGCACAACATCGACAAGATCGATCGCATCATCGAGCTGTGCATCGCCCTGGAAGCCGACTTCGTCGAACTCGCCACGTGCCAGTTCTACGGCTGGGCGCAGCTCAACCGCGTCGGCCTGCTGCCCACCCGGGAGCAACTGGTACGCGCCGAGCGTGTCACCAACGAATACCGCGCCAAGCTGGAAGCGCAAGGCAACCCGTGCAAGCTGATCTTCGTCACGCCGGACTACTACGAAGAACGCCCCAAGGGCTGCATGAATGGCTGGGGCAGCATTTTCCTCACCGTCACGCCGGACGGCACGGCATTGCCCTGTCACGGTGCCCGCCAGCTGCCGGTGCAATTTCCCAACGTGCGCGACCACAGCATGCAGCACATCTGGTACGACTCGTTCGGCTTCAACCGCTTCCGCGGTTATGACTGGATGCCCGAACCGTGCCGCTCCTGCGATGAAAAAGAAAAAGACTTCGGCGGCTGCCGCTGCCAGGCGTTCATGCTCACGGGCGACGCCAGCAACGCCGACCCGGTGTGCAGCAAGTCCGAACATCACGGGGTGATTCTCAAGGCGCGTGAAGACGCCGAGCACGCTACGCAAACCATCGAACAATTGGCCTTTCGCAATGACCGAAACTCGCGCCTCATCGTTAAGGGCTGATCGTCTCAGCGACAGAAATGACTGACTGATCGACGATCGATTCGAACGGTAACGTCCGACGCGCAGAAAATACCACGTGCGACACACCTGAGGGATTCAAGTTCTCGGCGTCACAGATGGCACATCATTGGTGAATAAAGCTCAGCACTGCATCAATAGCTCACAGGCTAATCAATTAAAAAATAGCCTGTAGAATATCCCCATACCGACAACAAAATCATTCCAGATATCGAGTAGGCATCTTAGTCCTTGCCGTCCTCGATCATCTTGCGTCATCTGCAGAAACAATAACGGGCGCACGTTCCCAAGCCAATGCGCTATTAGGCTGAAACAGCTTATTTAAAACATCACCTATTTAACGGTACAGAACAAGCTTATAGCTATTCTCGGACCCCAAAGAATTCAGGACATTTATGAACCTTGCAAAACTAACAGTTTCCATCATTTTAATCACCGGTCTGGCTGGCTGTGCGACTGAACTTCCGACGCTTAAGGATGGCGAATCCATTGTCAACCTTCACGAGCAGATCGGTGATGAAATGCTGGCCAGACGCCTGGATACACAACGCGCAGAGAACCTGACTTATTTCAAAGTATCGCCAGGGGCGCATACGATGGAACTTGGGGTGGTTACCAAGGGCTACCAGGAAAGCCAACACCGCTGTGTTGCCACCCTATCCTATGACAATTTTTTACCGAACGAACGTTACACCTTGATGGAAAGTAGTGCGGGAAAAGAGGTAAAGATTGAACTTATGGACAGTAAAGGCAATACCTTGGCTCAAACTGACAAAATGCCCTGCTTGTAATTTCCCGCAGAGCAGGTGACAGCGAGGCGCCACCTAAGTACACAGCGATCATGACAGTTTCACTCCACGCTAAAACAATAACGCCCGGCCTATCGTCGGGCGTTTTTGTTTAGTCGTCGTCCTCAGAGTTTGTGCATGCCCCGCTCGTTCCATCCTCCACCCAGTGCACGATACAAGCTCACTTCAGCCTGCAACTGCGCAAGACGATCGTTGATCAGCCCTTGTTGGTTGCTAAACAGCGAGCGCTGCGCGTCCAGAAAGGTCAGGTGGCTGTCCACGCCGATTCGATAACGACGCTCGGCAAGGCGATAATAATCTTGGCTGGCGCTAACGAGATCCTTCTGTGCCTGCAACTGATCGACGTAGGTTTTACGTGCGGTCAATCCGTCGGAGACTTCCTGGAAAGCGGTCTGGATAGCTTTCTCGTAGTTGGCCACGCCAATATCTTTCTGAATCTCCGAGTAATTCAGGCTGGCGCGTAACGCGCCTGCGTTGAAAATCGGCAAGCTGATGGTAGGGGTAAACGCCCAACTGCCTGAGCCGCTCTTGAACAACCCATCCAGATTCGCGCTCGAGGTGCCGGCATTTGCCGTAAGGCTGATGCTAGGGAAAAACGCCGCCCGCGCCGCGCCGATGTTAGCGTTAGCGGCCAATAGCGAATGCTCGGCGGCAAGGATATCGGGGCGACGGGTGAGTAAATCACTGGGCAGACCGGCCGGTACGTTGGCGAGCAGATCGCCATCCAAGGACTGCGGCTCCGGCAAATCGGCGGGCAGTCCTGTGCCAAGAAGAAGCACCAACGCATTCTCATCTTCGGCCACTCGGCGCCGGTAGTTTGCCAGGCTCGCCCGCGCACCTTGCACCGAAGTACGCGCCTGTGCGAGATCAAGCGCCGAAGCCACACCCACCTGATTGCTCCGAGCGGTCAGACGCAAGCTCTCTTCATAGGCGCCCAATGTATTCTCGGTGAGCTTGAGCAATTCACGGTCAGCTTGCCAGGTGAGGTAGGCATTGGCCACGCTCGAAACGATGCTGATCTGGGTCGAGCGTCGGGCCTGGGCGGTAGACAGATACGTTTCCAATGCCTGCTGGCTGAGACTGGCGATGCGACCAAACAGATCCAACTCGTACGAACTGATTCCCAGGTTGACGTCATATTGGCTGGAAATACTGGCCTGACCGGACTGCGTCTGAGCACTCGGCAGTCGCTGTCGTGTTCCGCTGGCGTTGGCGCCAATCGCCGGAAACAGGTCAGCTCTCTGGATTCGGTATTGCGCCCGGTACGCCTCAACGTTCAGTGCCGCGACCTTCAGGTCGCGGTTATTGATCAAGGCAGTCTGGATCAATCGCTGCAATGCCGGATCGTGGAAAAACTCGCGCCACCCCTGCTCCACAGCGGCCTGGTCGGCAGCGCTGGTTGCCTGATAGGCAGGACCCTGCGGATATTGCGCCGCAACCGGTGCCTGCGGTCGTTGATACTCAGGGATCAGCGAGCAACCACTCAGAACAGCGGCAGTGATCGCGAGACCGATTAAGGAGCGAGTCATTGGCCTACCTCCTCACGCATAGCAGTTTCGTCCTGCTTCTTGCGGCTGCCTTTAAACAAGGTTGAAACGGAAACGAAGAACAGGGGAACCCAAAAAATCGCCAGAACGGTGGCCGTTATCATGCCGCCGATCACCCCCGTGCCGATGGCGTGTTGACTGCCCGAGCCGGCTCCGCTGGAAATGGTCAGAGGCAGCACACCGAGAATGAATGCCAAGGACGTCATGACGATCGGACGCAGACGCATACGACAAGCCTCGACCGTCGCTTCAAGCAACGGTTGACCTTTCTCATTCAATTCCTTGGCAAACTCGACGATCAGGATCGCATTCTTCGCCGCCAACCCCACCGTCACCAACAGACCCACTTGGAAGAACACGTCGTTGGACAGTCCCCGCAATGCCGTGGCCATCAGCGCGCCGATTACCCCAAGAGGCACGACCAAGATGACCGCAATCGGAATCGACCAGCTTTCATAGAGTGCCGCCAGACATAGAAACACGACGAGAATCGACAGCGCATACAGAGCAGGCGCTTGTGACCCTGAAAGACGCTCTTCATAGGACAACCCGGTAAAAGAGATGCCTACGCCGGGCGGCAGTTGCGCTGCAATTCGCTCGACTTCCGCCATCGCCTGGCCAGAGCTGTAACCCGGGGCGGGAGTCCCAAGAATTTGCTCGGCAGGGACGCCGTTGTAGCGTGACAGTTTTGGTGAGCCGAAGATCCACTCTGCACTCGCAAATGCCGAGAACGGGACCATCTGACCCTGGTTGTTACGCACGAACCATTTACTCAGATCCTCTGCGGTGCTGCGCGAGTCAGGCTGGCCCTGTACGTACACCCGCTTAACTCGGCCGCGATCAACGAAATCGTTCACATAACTACTGCCGTATGCCACTGACAGCGTGGTGTTGATATCGGCCAGAGAAATACCCATCGCCCGCGCGCGCTCGTCGTCGATGGTCAGGTGGTACTGTGGCTCGTCGGCCAAGCCGTTTGGGCGAACACCGGCGAGGACCGGGCTCTGGGCAGCCAGCTCAAGAAACTTGCCGCGCGCTTCCATGAGTTTTTGATGGCCCACGCTATCCTGGTCCTGCAGGTAGAAATCGAAGCCGGTGGCGTTACCCAACTCCAGTACCGATGGCGGAACCACCGCATATACCAGGGCGTCGCGGTACTTCAGGAACTCTTGCTGGGCACGCTGGGCAATTTTGAACACAGTATTGTCACTGTCTCGTTCATCCCATGGCTTCAGGTTGACGAACGCAATCCCTGAATTCTGCCCGCGGCCCGCAAAGTTGAAGCCGTTAACGGTGAAAACTGTAGCAACGGCTTTACCTTCTCCGTGCTCTTTGTCCAGCAGGTATTGAGTCATGCGATCAAGCACTTTTTGCGTGCTCTCAGCCGAGCTGTTGGCCGGCGTCTGCACCTGCGTGAAAATCAAACCCTGATCTTCATCGGGCAGGAACGAGGTCGGTATCCGGGCGAACATCCAGATCGTGCCGGCGACGATTACCAGGTAAACCATAAAGCCCGGCACCCTATGCCGGATGATCTGGCCTACGCCCTGCTCATATCCGTTGACGCAGGCATCGAACCGTCTGTTGAACCATCCAAAAAAACCGCGCTTGGGCTGACCGTGCTTTGTCGGATCGATTGGTTTGAGCAGCGTGGCGCAAAGCGCCGGGGTGAATACCAAAGCAACAAATACCGAAAGCGCCATGGCCGATACGATAGTGATCGAGAACTGCCGGTAGATCACGCCAGTGGAGCCACCAAAGAAAGCCATGGGCAACAGCACCGCCGAAAGCACCAAGGCAATCCCCACCAGCGCTCCCTGGATCTGCCCCATCGATTTGCGCGTGGCCTCCCTGGGTGACAGGTGCTCCTCCGCCATCACCCGTTCGACGTTTTCAACCACCACAATCGCATCGTCGACGAGTAATCCAATCGCCAGGATCATGCCGAACATGGTCAAGGTATTGATAGAGAAACCGGCCGCGGCAAGGACGCCGAAGGTACCTAACAACACAACGGGCACTGTCAAAGTCGTAATGATGGTGGCGCGCAGATTTTGCAAAAACAGCAGCATGACCAGAAAGACCAGAACCACCGCCTCGCCCAGTGTATGCATCACTCCGCTGATGGATTCGGTGACCACCGGCGTCGTGTCATACGGGTACACCGCTTCAATTCCGGCCGGGAAGAATGGTTTCAGTCGGTCGACCGTGGCGCGAATCGCCTTGGCGGTATCAAGGGCGTTGGCGCCTGTGGCCAAGCGGATGGCGATACCCGAGGCAGGCTTGCCATTGGCTTGGGCGTTGATGCTGTAGTTTTCACCGCCCAAACTGATATCAGCCACATCACTCAGGCGCACCTGGGAGCCGTCGCTATTGACCTTAAGCAAAATGTCACCAAATTGCTCGGAGGTCTGCAGTCGCGTCTTGCCGATGATAGTTGCGGTAAACACCGTACCTTTGCGCGCAGGAAGACCACCGATCGTGCCCGAAGCTACCTGTACGTTCTGCGCCTCAATCGCCTCGGTCACGTCGACTGGCGTCAACTGGAACTGGTTCAGTTTGGCCGGGTCCAGCCAGACTCGCATGGCGTATTGCGTGCCCCAAATCTGAAAGTCACCGACACCTGAAGTCCTCGAAATCGGGTCCTGGATGTTTGAGACGATGTAGTTGGATAGATCCTCCTTGGTGTGTTTTCCATCGGTGGAAACCAGACCGATGAACATCATGAAATTCTGTTGGAATTTTGTGACGCGAAGGCCTTGCTGCTGCACTTCACGCGGCAACAGCGGCGTGGCCAGGTTCAGCTTGTTCTGCACCTGAACCTGGGCAATATCCGGGTTGGTACCCTGGTTGAAGGTCACGATGATTCGCATGCTGCCATCGGCATTACTCTCCGAAGAGATGTAGCGCAGATTGTCGATGCCGTTCATCTGCTGCTCGATTACTTGCACGACGGTATCTTGCACTGTCTGCGCGGAAGCACCGGGATAAGAAACCTGAATCGCGACAGCGGGTGGTGCGATGTCAGGGTATTGATTAATCGGCAAATTGAGGATCGACAATGCCCCAACGAGCATAATGATCAGTGCAAGCACCCACGCGAAGATCGGTCTATCAATAAAATACTTCGACATGGTCTACTCCGCCTTAGCGCTGGTGTTTAGCGCTACAGGGGCTCTGTTCGCCTCATCTGTCATCGCTTCCTGAGCGACCACGGAGCTCCCCGGCTTAATGAACTGAAGCCCTTCGACGATGATTTTGTCTCCGGCGCTCAAACCGCTTTCCACCAGCACATTCGCACCGACGGTGCGGCCAACCTTGAGCTGGCGTTGCTCGACTTTGTTATCGGCGGTAACGACCATGGCGGTCGGGGTGCCCTTGAGATCCCGGGTCACACCAATCTGTGGAGCAAGAATGGCCTGCTCGGCGACCCCCTCCTGCAACCGCGCATGCACAAAAATCCCGGGCAGCAGCAAGTGATCAGGGTTGGGGAACACGGCGCGCAGGGTGACCGAGCCGGTTGCTTCGTCGACCGAGACTTCTGAAAACTCCAGCGAACCCTGCAGCGGGTACTGGCTACCGTCCTGAAGTGTCAGGCTAACTTTCGCAGCCTTATCAGCAGTTTTCTGCAACTGCCCGCTTTCAAGAGCCCGACGCAGTTTGAGCACCTCGCCATAAGGCTGAGTGACATCGACATAAATGGGGTCGAGTTGCTGGATAATCGCAAGGGCGGCTGCTTGGCCATTAGAAACTAGCGCACCTTCGGTCACAGCCGAACGTCCAATTCGCCCGCTGATGGGCGCGAACATTTTGGTATATCTCAGATTGATCTGGGCGCCCTTGACTTGTGCCTCTGCCTGCATCTGCTGAGATCGAGCAGTGTCATACTCCTGCTTGCTCACCGCCTGCTCATCGATCAGTTGCCGATACCGGGTGGTCAGCGAGCGAGATTGCTCCAAACTGGCCTGCGCACTGGCGAGCGTCACCTCGTAAGTTGATGGATCGATCTGATAAAGCTGCTGACCAGCCTTGATATCTGCGCCTTCCTTGAACAAGCGTTTCAGGACGATGCCATCCACCTGCGGCCGAACCTCAGCAAGTCGGTAGGCACTGGTACGCCCGGGCAGGTCGTTAAACAAGGTCACAGCCTGAGGTTTCAGGGTCACCACACTGACTTGAGGGGCTTGCGCCGGGGTAGCAGCAACCTGCTCCTTGTTGCATCCACTGAGCATCGTGGCAAAAGCAATGGCGGTCACCAAAGCAGGAAAGACGGGCTTGAATGGCATAAATTCCTCGAACATCGCGCTGAAAAATGCGCGCATGAGTTTGCAAACTGCCGCAGCACAGGCTGAAACAGCTGCTGACGGCAATGGGGAGAAAGAGTTCGGCAAGTACGCGCAAGAGGCGCGGTGCGAAGATCAAGCTTATTGACCGGGTCAAATAAAACCCGACGAGCCAATGCGCTGCGCATTGGATTGTTATGTAGGCATGCTAACAATCGAGGGGCCTGAGGATTAGCCCGACTTTACTGAAATCACCAATGAGTGATATTCAGCAATAAAATGGTTTCAGAATTTTGCATATTACTCACAACGCTCTATATCCAGTGATTAACGGAGGACAGTATTTCGATTAGTGAGTTTTTATCAGCTTTGGCCTCTAATGCGTGCAGCGCATCGGCGAGGCTCATATCCTGCAGGACCTTCCAACTCAAGTCCTCTACGACTCTGCCATGGATAACTCACGGGAAAATCTGGGCTCAAGCTGACAAGTTTCGTGGATCGTTGACGTCCGCAACTTCAAACTTCCACCCGCTCGCCCATTCAGGACGGCCTGCATCTCCCCAAGCACCGCCATCGCCACACTTTCCGGGGTGTCTCCACCCAAATCCAAACCCATTGGATAGTGCAATCGGTCCAGCGCAGGCAGGCTGTTTGTCTGTCGCGTTATTTCATCAAGCAGACGCTCGGTCCGATCACGCGGCCCGAGCTGACCGATGTAACGGGGATTACCTTGTAACGCGCCTTTCAACCAATGCGCATCCTGGCTCAGGCTATGGGACATCACCGCCACACACGCCCCCTCCACGAACTTTCGAAATTCGAAAGGCCCGCCTATATCGGCGCTCAACACCCGATCCGCTTCGGGAAAACGTTCCGGACGGGCAAAATGTGGGCGACTATCAACAACGGTGACATGCCACCCCAAGATTTTTGCGATCCGTACCAACGGCTGCGCATCATGGCCCGCCCCAAAGATCATCAGACGCGGTGGTGGCGCGACGTATTCTAGAAAAACCTCTACCTCTGCGTAGCCTTCGGTATAGCGTTGCCGCGTAGATTTTTGCTGGTCCAATGTGAGACGCAGATCAGCGGTAATTCGCTCGTTCAGTGCAGGATGGTAGAGTCCCCCGAAGGGCGCTGCGCCAGATTCCAGGAACACACGGTCTCCAACATCTGCACGGCTATTGCGTGAGCCTGCTATTACCGTTGCGATCGCCACGGGTCTCTGGTTGTTTCTTACTTTGCGTAACGCATCAAGCACAGCGCATTGCTTTGCAGCTGGTATTCGCTCAAACAACACATACACCTTGCCGTTGCAGCCCAGCCCAAAACCAAGGGACTCTTCACCGCCCTCTTCGTCTGTGGCCTCGGCCGTGCTGTAGCTACGAATCACAGGGCCCGACTCACTTAGCCACCAAGCCTTTCGCACCACATCAGCCTCCAGACAGCCACCACTGATAGTGCCCTCCGGACGTCCATATTGTGAAACGAGCATGCGCGCCCCCGGACGGCGATACGCCGAACCCTCGACTTTCACAACGGTGGCGAGTACAGACTCTCGACCCTCGTTCTGCTCGGCCTGGATGGCATCGAGCAATGCGTTCAAACTGGACATATCAGATATCTCTCCCAAAGCGAATCCGGCGAAGTCGCTGTCGATCGCCAACTATCCAAGCGGGCGCAACTCTCTGATCAAGTCGATCAGCAAACGTAGCGTGATCGGCACCTGCCGGTAGCTTGAGTAATAGATATGGAAGCCTGGACCGACACTGACCCAATCCTCCAAAACCACTTGTAACGTTCCTTCTGCTATAAGCGGCGCGACAATGGGTTCGGCACAATAAGTCAGCCCGGCGCCCTGGGTGACCATGGCGAGCATCATCCGCGTCTCATCCAGCACGACATTACCGGACACTGGGATCTCTAATTTTTCACCCTCTCTCTCAAACTCCCAGTTGTACATCCGGCCGTTGCCTAGCCGAAACCTTAAACAACTGTGCTGTTTCAAATCCTCTGGGTGCAACGGCATGCCACATCGGTCGAGGTAATCGGGGGTTCCTACCACGACCCATCGAACAGGGGGAGAAAGGCTTTGGGCAATCATGCCTTCAGGTACGGTAGCGCCATACCTGATCCCAGCGTCGAAGCCTCCTTCAACAATGTCCACCATACTGTTGGTGGTTGAGACTTCCACTTCGATATCGGGATAACGATGAGCAAATGTCGATAAAACGGGTGCCAACAAAAGGAGCGCCGCGTCACTGAAAACATTCAGCCGTATACGACCCGTGGGCTCATCACGGAACTTATTCAACAGTTCAATGGCCTGGTCGATTTTGTCGACAGGTTCGCTTATCAATGCCAGCAGCTCCTCACCGGCTGCCGTCAGGGTGACGCTGCGGGTCGTGCGATTGAGCAAACGAACCCCCAATCTCGCCTCCAGCCCCTTGATCGCATGGCTCAGCGCAGATGCACTTATCCCTACTTCAACACCCGCACGACTGAAGCTGGAATGGCGGGCAACGGCTAAAAAGTAGATAAAATCGCCAAAGTTGGCACGAGTCAGCTGCATGAGTTCTCTGCCATTGGTGTGAAACGTATGAACGAAAGGACCTCACCCGCCCCCTACGCCACAGACAGTTTTTGCCGGCGTGGTTCTGACTGTTTTGGGGTATCACTCATCGACCAAGGTGATCGTCACTTCAAGGGACCCAGGGCGCGCGAGTACTTCCAGGCCGGAATCAATCTTGCCGAGTTTGATAAGGCCGCTCGAATACTTGAAGCCTTTATGAAAAATGGCGAGATTTCCCCAAGGCGCATAGAAGGCAATAACACCCACCGAAGGCGTGAAGCCAGCTGGCGCGCCCTGTGTCGATAATGGCTTGGGCAGGACGCTGATCTTCTCGGTCGAGGCGTAGTCGTCCAGTGTCAGTTTCATCGGCAGCTGTTTAACGAAATCTATGGAGGAATCGTTGTTGTCGAGCGTTGCCGTAACCGGACCGCCTGAAACATCGATGCGTATTTTCATAGTTGCTCCACTTTGCTCCGATGGGCTGCGGGGCACGCCCTACCCCCGACCCGAATTGATCTGACAGCCAAATTGCTTTCCCGCCAGAAGGTATCAGCTGACAGAAAAACTGAAATACCTTGCAGCGATTGAAGTCATGAATGAGATTTATCAATCGTCCTTACACACGCAGTGCATTCATAACCAGCGTGAAGGCCCGCGATGGCTGTCTGCGACTTGGGTAATACAAATGGTACCCCGGGAAGGGAGCACACCAATCTTCCAGCACACGAACCAGGCGGCCATTTTCCAGATGCGGTGCGAATTCTTCTTCAGGAAGATAGGCGATGCCCAGGCCGGCCAAGGCTGCATCCACCATGCTGGGAGAGGTGTTGAAAACGAGCTGGCCATCCACTCGTACGTTTAACGGTTGGCCACGACGCTCAAACTCCCAAACGTATAGCCCCCCTGCTGTTTGCATACGCTGATTGATACAACTGTGCTTTAGCAGGTCCCGTGGATTTTTGGGCGTTGGATGCCTTTCGAAATACATCGGGGAGGCCGCAGCGGCCATGCGCAGTTGAGGACCGATGGGTACCGCAACCATATCCTTGTCGATGGTATCGCCCATACGCACGCCTGCATCGAAACGGTCGGCGACGATGTCTCGAAAACCATAATTGATATCGAACTCTATCTTGATATCCGGATAATCGAGCAAAAGCGGCGTGAGCTTGGGAAGCAAATGTGCTCGAAGAATGTGCTCACCACAGGTGATGCGCACGGTGCCGGCGGGTTTATCGCGCATCTCGGTCAGTTCGTCGAGTTCTGCCTCGATTTCGTCAAAGCGATGACCAATGGCTTTTAGTAAACGCTCGCCCGCTGCCGTAGGCGATACGCTACGGGTGGTTCGTGTAAGCAAGCGAATCTCCAGCCTGGCCTCTAACCCGCTCATTGCCTGGCTGAGGGCAGATTGAGTCACGCCCAGTACGGAAGCTGCCCGCGTGAAGCTGCCTTCACGGGCAATCGTTACGAACGATAAGAGATCATTGAGGTTACGTCTGACCATCGCCCAAGTCTCTCATAAATCATTAATTAGCAGGCCTTATAGCCCCTTTAAGGACTGATTAGCTAGTGGCGCCGAAGGGGGCCGGTTACATTAACAACCTCTTTTTAACCAACCCTTCGTTATATTCAGCGCGAGCGATCGCCATGGCGCTTGGGATGAGAGGCGCGAAGCGACCCGAGGGGACGTGCATGGATCGTAGAGACTTTCTCATCAGAGGCGCCGGACTGGGTTCGGCGTTGATCGCAGGCTCACTTCTGGAAGCAACGGCATCCTGGGCAGAGGCCCCAACCAATTCCCGAAGGGAGGCTCCCGCGTCCAACGCACAACGGGACAACAATGCAAGCGGCAAAGCCCGCGTATTCATTACCGGCTCGGCCGATGGACTGGGCCATGCCACCGCCAAGACCCTGCTTGCCCAAGGCCACGAGGTTGTCGTGCATGTGCGCTCCCCTGCCCGGTTGTCTGCCGTGCAAGAACTGGTGGACCAGGGCGCCATCGCGACAGTCGGCGACTTGGGCGATCTTGAACAGGTTCGCGACCTTGCCCGCCAGGTCAATGCCATCGGCGCGATGGATGCCATTGTTCACAACGCTGGCATCCTCAGCGGGGCGCAACTGCTAGTCGTCAACGTCGTCGCCCCCTATATGCTCACGGCCCTGATTCAGCGCCCCAAGCGTCTGATCTACCTGAGCAGCAGCATGCATAGGGGGGGACGAGCCAGCCTGACGGGATTGGACTGGTCGGGCAGCACCCCCACAGGCAGCTATTCGGACAGCAAACTCTTTGTAACCGCACTCGCAGCAGCCGTTGCGCGGTTGTACCCCGACGTCCTCAGTAATGCGGTCGATCCGGGCTGGGTCCCAACGAAGATGGGAGGTCCCAACGCACCTGACGACCTGCGCCTGGGACACCTGACCCAGGAATGGCTTGCCACCAGCAATGACCCTGAGGCACTCACCAGCGGCGGCTATTGGCACCATCAGCGACGCGAACAGCCGCATTCCGCGGTCCAAGACTCCCGATTCCAAGACTTGCTGCTGGCTGAACTCACGCGCGCCAGCGGCACGAACCTGTCGTGACCACCTCCACGGTAACTACTGCATGAAATTATTCTGGGGTCGTTTTCTCATGGCCGTTGTCGGTATCGCTCTGCTAGGCATCGTTGGCGCCTTCGCCTATTTACAGCAGCCGGTCTTCGGCGACCTGCCCAGCGGCGAGCGGCTGACGCGCATCGAACATTCGCCCAATCATGCCGACGGAGTGTTCCGCAACCAGATCGACACGCCCATGAAGACCACGGACCAATCCGAGATATCGATGTGGATGCAGACCCTTTTCGGGCAAGAGGGGCAGCCTCGACCGCCAAGCCCGATTCCCGCCGTCAAGACCGACCTCAAAGCACTCGACCCTACACAGGATATAGTCGTTTGGCTGGGCCATTCCTCCTACTTCGTGCAACTGGGCGGACAACGCATCCTGATCGATCCGGTGTTCAGCACTTACGCCGCGCCGATCCCCGAAGTGAACAAGGCATTCGAGGGCACCAGCCTCTACACGGCCGATGACATACCCGAGATCGACGCTTTGTTGATCAGCCACGATCATTACGATCACTTGGACTATCCAACCGTTCAGGCGCTTCAGCCCAAAGTCAGAAAGGTTATCGTGGGGTTGGGTGTAGGCGCGCATTTCGAGCGCTGGGGCTACGACATGGGAGTCGTACGTGAAGCCGACTGGAACGAAGTCATCGCGCTAACACCGAACGTCAGAGTCCACGTCACCACAGCTCGACACTACTCTGGACGCACCTTTACCCGCGATCAGTCGCTGTGGGTCGGCTTTGCACTTTTGTCTCCTGAGCAGCGGTTGTTTTTCAGTGGCGACTCGGGTTATGGCCCGCACTTTGCCGAGATCGGCCAGCGGCTGGGTCCGTTCGACTATGTCGCCATTGATGCCGGTCAGTACGATCCGCGCTGGGCGAACGTCCACATGAATCCGGAACAGGCCGCGCAGGCAGCCAAGGACCTGCGCGCCCGAGTGCTGATGCAGACGCATGTGGGCCGCTTCTCCATCGCCCCTCACGATTGGGATGATCCGTTCAAGCGCATGCAAGTCGCCAGTCAGGGGCAAACCTTCGCGCTGTGGACGCCCGAAATCGGCCGCACGGTCTACCTTGACGGCCGTGCGCAGTCGTTCACGGCATGGTGGGAAGACGACGCAGCGAAGACTCCGCCTCAGCTCGCGGCTGGAGCCAGGGAGGAGTAAGTCGTGCAATCTCCCTTATCGCTGTTGCAGCGCCAGGCCAAGGTGCGCCCCGAAGAAGCACCCGCAGTCCTGTGGTCGATGCTCTACGTCACCGCGCTATTTCTGGCGTATTACCTGTTGCGACCGATCCGCGACGAACTCGGTGTGGCCGGCGGGGTCCAGAACTTGCCCTGGCTATTCACTGGTACGTTGTTGGCGATGCTGGTAGCCAGCCCGCTGTTCGCGCTGGCCGTGCGCAAACTGCCACGCAAGCAGTTCATCGTCGTGGCCTATCGCTTCTTCGCTGCCAACCTGATGTTGTTTGCACTGCTGCTGCATCTCGCCGATCCACAGTGGCAGGTGTGGCTGGGACGTGCCTTTTTCATCTGGGTCTCGGTGTTTAACCTGTTCGTCGTCTCGGTGTTCTGGTCCTTCATGGTGGATATCTTCGACAGCGAGCAGGGCAAACGGCTGTTCGGGCTACTCGCGGCAGGAGCAACGATTGGCGGCCTCTTGGGCTCGGCTATCACTTCCAGCCTGATCCAACAGTTGGACCGCTCCTGGCTGATGGTGATTGCCATCCTGTTTCTGGAAGTGGCGGTACTTGCATCACGCCGTTTATCTCGCCTTGCTCCGATGTTCAGCCACACCACGCTCAAAGAAAACCCGGACCAGCCCTTGGGTGGCGGCATCTTTACCGGCATGGTCCACACGTTGCGCTCGCCCTACTTGGTCGGGTTGGCACTATTCATTCTGCTGTACTCGGTCACGTCGACTTTCTTGTATTTTCAGCAGGCCAGCATCGCCGAGTCCTCGTTCCCTGATCGTGCGGCCCGCACGGCGTTCTTTGCCAATATCGACCTGATCGTCAATGCGATCACACTGGTATTCCAGCTGTTCATCACCGGCAGGATGATCGCCACCGCGGGCATCGTGGCAACGCTGTGTGTCCTGCCGCTGGTCAGCCTGTTCGGCTTCGCTGCCTTGGCCGCCAGCCCTAGCGTCGCAGTCATCGTGGCCGCGCAGGTCGCCCGCCGGGTAGCGAACTTCGCACTGGCCAGACCCGCCAGGGAAATCCTGTTTACCTCCAGCACACGTGAAGATCGCTACAAAGCCAAGAACTTCATCGACACGGTCGTTTATCGTGGCGGTGACCAAATCGCCAGTTGGGGATACGCAAGCCTGATGGGCGTTGGCCTGACCCTGGCGCAGATTCCCATGATCTCGGTCCCCCTCTCAGCTATCTGGCTGGGCTTGAGTGTCTGGTTGGGACGAACCCACCTGAAGCAGGAACAGCGCGATGCTACGGTCTCACCATCATTGATTGAGGACAGGACATGAAGTCTACCCGCCGCTCCATAGTGAAATCCCTTGGCGTATTGGCCGCTCTGCCTTGGCTCATCCCCGCGAGTCGCGCCTTTGCGGTCGCGCCAACACGCATCGGCGTGATCGGTAGCGGATCGCTGGGCGGCACGGTAGGTCGGCTGTGGGTCGAGGCTGGACATGAGGTCATGTTCTCTTCCCGCCATCCAGAGCAATTGCAAGACATGGTTGAGGCGTTAGGGCCACGCGCTTCGGCCGGCCTGCCGATGGTGGCAGCGGAATTCGGCACCGTGCTTCTGTTGGCTATTCCGTTTGAAGCGCTGCCCCAGGTCGGGCGAGACCTGCACAGTGCCTACCGTGGCAAGATCGTTCTGGACTCCACCAATCCTTGGGGCACAAGCAGCAGCGATGTATACCGCGAAGCGCACAACCTGGGCGTTGCTCAAACCGTCGCGAAGTACATGACCGGCGCGCGACTGGTACGCGCATTCAGTGCCGTCGATGCCACCGTGGTGGCAACGTCTGCCTCACGAGCGGGCGGGCGCATTGGCATGCCCATCGCCGGAGATGACGCCGAGGCCTTGCGGGTCGCCGCCGACCTGGTACGCGATGCTGGTTGCGATCCAGTCGTCGTGGGCAACCTGGCAGCCTCCGCCTCGTTCCAGCCCGGCAGGCCGGGTTTCCGCGCCCATCTGACCGCACCGGAACTGCGCCGCCTCCTCGGCCTGTAGCGCAGAGCACAGGTGGCCGCGCAGATAAGCAAGAAACCTTGCTGCTAGCACCCACCTCAATAATCGGCCGGTGGATCACACTGCCGGGCTCTCATGAGTCGGGCAGCGTGATCGCGAGGAAGCTGAATCGAACCGCCGGGTGATCGAAAAATGTGCCGCTCTCCTGTCACCCGAACACCCTTCTGCACTCAGCTCATCCAGTTCCCGCCATCAACGTTGTACGTTTGTGCGACGATGTAATCGCTCTCCGAGCCTGCCAGGAAAATAGCCATTCCTACCAGATCCTCTGCCGTCCCCATTCTTCCATACGGAACCTCAAGACCGACGAGCCGCTTCTTCTCACCCAGGGGTCGGTTCTCGTGTTTGGCAAAGAGCGCGTCGACACCGTCCCAGTGTTCGCCATCGACAACCCCCGGGGCAATCGCATTGACATTGATTTTGTGCTTGATGAGGTTAAGGCCAGCAGACTGTGTAAGGCTGATGACGGCCGCCTTGGTGGCGCAGTAGACGCCTACCAACGCCTCACCGCGGCGACCCGCCTGGCTGGCCATGTTGATGATCTTACCGCCATGCCCCTGACTGATCATCTGCTTCGCCGCTGCCTGAAGCGTGAACAGCGTCCCGCTGACATTGATTGCAAAAAGCTTGTCATAGCTTTCCCGAGTGATCTCGGTGATCGGTGCAAGATCGAACAACGCCGCATTGTTCACAAGGATGTCCAGCTTTCCTGCGTGGGCAACGACCTCGGCGATCGCTGCATCAATGGAAGCCTGGCGGGTAACGTCCATCTCCACCGCGTAAGCTTGCGGCCCAAGCTCGGAGGCCGTCGCTTGAGCTCTTTCCAAATTGATGTCGGCGATAGCGACCGTAGCGCCTTCACCGATATAGGCCTGGGCAAACGAGCGTCCAATACCGCGCGCGGAACCAGTGATCAAAGCGCTTTTACCTTCGAGACGTTTCATTGAATCTACCTTTGTGGTTCGTGGCGCGCTTCATCGAAAGAGCGCGCGTGATGGAAGTCAGGCCGCGCGTGATGCCGCAGGGCTTACCGAAAGACCGCTCTCATCAAATAGATGGCAATGAGCGACATCGAGGGTGAGATAACGCCGGGCGGCGTACGGCACTTCGCAATCCCCCTGGACACGTACCGTCAGGCTTTCTCCTGAATCGACATTCACGTGGCAGAAGGTATCGCTGCCCAGGCGCTCGGTGACATCCGTCGTGACCGGCACTTGGCCTTCAGCGCCCAGGGTCAAATGCTCCGGCCGTATCCCGATCGTCACGGATTGCCCGACCGACAACGCACTGCTGTCGCGTGGAATGAGCAAAGTGGTTCCAGAGGCGAATCTAACCTCCACCCCCGATGCATGCACGGCATGCACAGTCGCCTGCAAGAATCCCATTTTTGGTGTCCCAAGGAAGCCGGCAACGAACAGGTTGGCAGGGTGATGGTAGAGCTCGAGCGGCGAACCAATCTGCTCGATCCGCCCAGCGTTAAGCACAACGACCTTGGTGGCGAGCGTCATGGCTTCGACCTGGTCATGGGTCACGTAGATCATGGTCGCCTGCAGCTCCTTATGCAGTCGGGACAGCTCCAAGCGCGTCTGTACACGCAGCGCAGCATCAAGGTTCGACAGTGGCTCATCGAAAAGGAAAATTTTCGGGTTTCGGACAATCGCACGCCCAATAGCGACTCGTTGGCGCTGACCACCTGACAACTGCTTAGGCTTGCGGTCGAGCAGAGAACCAAGTTCGAGAATCCTTGCGGCCTCGGCGACCTTCCTTTCCACATCCGGCTTCTTCTCACCGGCCAGATCCAAGGCAAATGACAAATTCTTGCGTACCGTCATGTGCGGATACAGAGCATAGGTCTGGAATACCATGGCCAGGTCTCGTTTGGCAGGAGTCACCTCAGTGATGTCTCGGCCGTCGAGCTCGATCGTGCCGCTCGTGACGTCTTCCAAACCTGCAATCAGGCGCAACAGGGTCGACTTGCCACACCCCGACGGCCCTACGAACACCACAAATTCCTTGTCCTTAACCTCGAGATCGATGCCCTTGATGATGGACAGTCCCTCGAAACCTTTCTTGAGATTTTCTATTTTCAAAGTAGCCATGCGTAAAGTCCTGTATGAAATTGGAGCCTTCGCGAAATCATTGAATGCTCGACGTCGTCATTTGACGGCGCCAAAAGACAGCCCACGAACCAATTGCTTCTGACTGATCCAGCCGAAGATCAAGATAGGTGCGCAGGCCAATGTGGAAACCGCGGAAAGCTTCGCCCAGAACAGACCCTCAGGGCTCGAGTAGGAAGCGATCAGCGCGGTCAGAGGTGCGGCGCTGGAGCTCGTCAGGTTGAGCGACCAGAAGGCCTCGTTCCAGCACAGGATCATCGACAGCAGCATGGTCGACGCCAGCCCACCCTTGCTGATGGGCAGCAGCACGCGCAGCATCTCCTGCCCCAGGGTCGCGCCGTCCAGCCTGGCCGCCTCCAGAATCTCCCGGGGGATGTCTTTGAAGTACGTGTAAATCATCCACACCACGATGGGCAGGTTGATCAGGGTGTAGATCACGATCAGCGCGATCCGGGTGTCCAGCAACCCCGCCCCCTTCGCCAGAAGGTAGATAGGCATGAGCACCCCAACTGGAGGAAGCATCTTGGTCGATAGCATCCAAAGCAGCGTCTGCTTAGTGCGCTTGGTCTCATAGAACGCCATCGAGTAGGCCGCCGGCACCGCGATCAGCATGCACAACGCTGTAGCGGAGAAGGAAATCAGCACCGAGTTCCACGCAAAGTGGAAGTAGTCGCTGCGCTCCTGGATGTGCAAGTAATTCTCCAGCGTAGGCATGAAGATGAACTGTGGCGGCGTAGCGAAGGCGTCGATCTCGGTCTTGAAACTGGTAAGCACCATCCAAAAGATCGGAAAGAACAACAGCAAAGCGGTGACCCAGGCCAAGGTGCCGAGCAGTACGCTTTGCAGAGACCGGGATTGTTTAAGCGTCATCATGGCGTTGTCCTCAGGCTTTGTCGGTCAGGTTCTTGCCAATCATGCGCACCAGCACAATCGCCGCGATGTTGGCGATCACCACCGCAATCAGACCACCGGCCGAGGCCATGCCCACATCGAACTGCACCAGCGCCTGGTTGTAGATCAGATAGGCGAGGTTGGTCGAAGCGAACCCAGGTCCGCCATTTGTCGTGGTGAAGATTTCTGCAAATACCGACAGCAGGAAAATCGTCTCGATCATCACCACCACCGCGATGGGCCTGGCCAAATGTGGCAGGGTCAGATGCCAGAAGATGGCCAGGGCACCCGCCCCATCCAATCGAGCGGCCTCTTTCTGCTCTTGATCGAGCGACTGCATGGCTGTCATCAGCAACAAGATCGCAAAAGGCAGCCACTGCCAGGAAACGATGACGATGATCGAGAAGAGTGGGTAATGAGCTAGCCAATCGACGGGCTGTGCCCCGAAGAACTTCCATACCGCCGCGAGGATCCCGGAGACAGGGTGGAAGATCAGGTTCTTGAAGATCAGCGAACCCACGGTCGGCATGATAAAAAACGGCGAAATGAGCAGCACCCTGACTATGCCGCGTCCAAAGAACTCGCTTGCCTCAAGCAAGGCTGCAATCAAGACACCAAAAATCACGCTGATCAGCAACACGCTGCCCACCAATATCAACGTGTTAAGCGCTCCGGGAAGAAAACCCGAATCTGTCACGAAATAGGCAAAGTTCTCCAGGCCAACGAACTCGTTTTCCCCTGGATTTAGCAGGTTGTACCGGATCACCGAAAAATAAACGGTCATGGCCAGCGGCACGATCATCCAGAGCAACAAAAGTGCAACCGATGGCGACACCAGAAACCATCCTGGATTGATCAAACGGCGTGCGCGTGATGGCGCCGAGGCCGCAAGCTGGGCTCGAATAATGGACGTGTTCATGATTATTTACCTGTGCGGCTGTGACCGCCGGCGCTAAGCCGGCGGAGGTAAGGGGCTATTTATTTTTTGGGATAGCCCGCACGCTTCATCTCGCGCTCGGTTGTGGACTGGGCAGAAGCCAGCGCTTGCTCAACCGACATTTGTCCTGTCAATGCTGCGGAGAAAAGCTTGCCTACAGATGTACCGATCGACTGAAACTCGGGGATCACCACGTATTGAATGCCCACGTACGGAACAGGTTTGGCTGAAGGCTGCGACGGGTCAGCGTGCTTCATCATTTGCAACGTTACCTGAGCAAACGGCGCGGCCTTGAGGTAAGCGTCACTGTAGGTCGAGATGCGTGTACCGGGTGGCACGTTCGTGATGCCATCCTTATCGGTAACTAGCTGGATGTACTCTTTGGAGGTGGCCCAGGTAACGAACGATTTGGCGGCCTCTTTGTGCTTGGAGGTGGCAGGAATTGCCAATGACCAGGCATACAACCACGAGGACCCCTTGTCGGTAACCTCAGTAGGCGCAGGAGCGAAACCTACGCTGTCCACCACCCGGCTCTGCTCCTTATCGGTGGTGAAAGATCCAGCCACGCTTGCATCAACCCAAATCGCGCATTTTCCACTGTTGAAAAGGGCCAGTGTTTCGTTGAACCCGTTACTGGATACTCCCGGAGGGCCGTATTTCTTCAGGGTATCAACATAAAACGTCGCGGCTGCCTTCCACTCAGGACCATTGAGTTCAGGCTGCCATTTCTCATCGAACCAGCGCGCCCCGAAGGCGTTGGCCATCGTGGTAAGCAAGGCCATGTTTTCGCCCCAGCCAGCTTTGCCACGCAAGCACATGCCATATTGATCCTTCGAAGGATCATTGAGCTTGGCAGCGAACTCGCCCAGTTGCGACCAGGTCGGCTGCCCCGGCATCGTCAGCCCTGCAGCCTTGAACAGATCGGTGCGGTAATACGTGATGGTGCTTTCGCCGTAGAACGGCAGTGCGTAGAGCGTATCGTTAACGGAAAGGCCCTGACGCACGGCAGGAAAGATATCGTCGACGTCGTAGCCGGCCGGGAGGTCCTTCATCGGCTCTAGCCAGTTCTTGGCACCCCAGATCGGGGTCTCGTAGGTGCCAATCGTCAACACGTCGAACTGACCACCTTGAGTGGCAATGTCAGTGGTCAGGCGCTGACGCAGAACGTTCTCTTCGAGCACGACCCAGTTCAGTTTGATGTCGGGATGCTGCTGCTCGAAGACCTTGGATAGCCGTTGCATTCGGATCATGTCACCGTTGTTGACCGTCGCGATGGTCAGCGTCTCAGCGGCATGGCTGGCAAGGGCGTATGACAGACCAGTAGAAAGAATTAGCGCATTCGTAATCTTCATGGGGCTCTCCACTCCAAGCCAGATGACCGGAGCTATTATTGTTGTTGTTCACCACTTGTGAGCAAAACAAGACCGCATTGCAGTGGTGGGCGAATTGATTAGACCACCTACCCGCCCCGCCCTCAAACGAATCGCGGACGCCGAATCGATACTTTTTTGATCGCGACAACCGGCAGCCACGAGGGTTAAAAAAGTATCAACAAGCTGCAATAGTTGGGCTAGCAGCCCCGGACGAATTCGGCGTATGGTTGGCGCATTCGATCCACCGCATAACTATAAAAAGGGGCACGAGATGCCTGATAACCGCGCTGCTTTGTTCGAGCACCGACCAGCCGACCTTGAAGTCATCCTTCCTGAACCCGATCAGAGCTTTCGATGGTACGAGCACGACTATCCATACGCCCTCGCCCGCTGGAACCACCATCCGGAATATGAAATCCACCTGATTCGACAAGGAAGTGGCAAGCTTTTGGCTGGGGATTACATCGGGCCCTTCACCGCAGGACATGTCGCACTGATTGGCCCAGGTCTTCCCCATGATTGGATGGGAGATATCGCGCCGGGGGAACAGCTCGTAGGCCGCGACGTGGTTCTGCAGTTTGACGGTGCTGCCCTGCTCGACCTCCAAGGTTCATTACCTGAGCTATCAGAGCTGAAAACGCTATTTGAGCTGGCACAACGTGGGATCGAGTTTACTGGGGGGACGGCCGTCGAGGCCGCTTTGCTGCTTGAGAGAATCGGCGAGGCGACGGGGCTTCAGCGCCTGATCATGTTCCTGCAATTGATAGGCACCCTCGCAAGGGCGCCAAAGCGAGAAATTCGGGTATTGGCCAGCGCCTGCTACTCGCCTTCGTTGAACGAGCGCAGCTCGGAGCGAATTAATCAGGCATTCGACTACTTGATCAATGAGCTCACGTCTGACGTCCGGCTATCTGTCATCGCCGAGCGAGTTGGGATGAGCGAGGCCGGTTTTTCACGCTTTTTCAAACGAATCACTGGCCACGGATTCATGGACCTGATGCGCAAGCTGCGCATCCAGCGTGCATGTCGACTACTCGTCCAGACACAGCTCTCGGTCGCCGAAATCTGCTTCGAGGTAGGCTACGAAAACGTCTCCAATTTCAATCGCCACTTCCGTCATGAAATGCATCAGACCCCGAGCGACTACCGGCGTACTACTGCCGTGAAGCTCTTCAACCGAGACAGTCTTCACCCATCGCTACCGATCACGCAGGTGCGGTGAGACCGCGCCTGTCGATGTGACGCACGATAGTGCCCCCAGCCCGATACAAGAGAGAATGAATATGCAATTGCCGAGCGTTGTTGTGTTTGGTGAAGCACTGACCGACGTGGTTCAACACTCGCCCGGACGGTGGCAGGGCTATCCAGGTGGCGCGCCCTGGAACGTGGCCCGCGCAATGAGCCGCCTCGGCGTGCCCACTGCATTCGCCGGCTCGATCAGTACCGACTCATTGGGCGATGAGCTCGCACAGCAATCGAAGGCTGCCGGCCTGGACATGAGATTCCTCCAGAGAGTTGACGCTGCCCCTCTGGTAGCTATCGTGCCCTCCAGCCACCCTCCCCGGTATTTCTTTGCGGGCGAGGCCGATCTACTTTTTGATGTGGACCAACTCCCGGCAGGTTGGTTGGATGCCGCTCGACTCTGTCACTTCAGCTGTATCAGCCTTGCCCGTCAGCCATTGGGGGACAGGCTTGTTGAGGTGGCCAGGAGGGTGAAGGAAGAAGACAAGCTGATCAGCTATGACCCGAACTGGCGCAACCTGATGGACACCCGCTACCGCGAGCTGACTTTCCCGGCCATGGTGGAGCTTGCAGACATCATCAAGCTCTCGGATGAGGATCTTCGTCAGATATACCCTGGATTGAACGAAGAACAGGCCCTTCGAGAATTGCGGACAATGAATACTCGTGCCCAGATTCTTTTCACCCGTGGAGCGAAAGGCATGGTGTTGTATGACACCGACCTAAAGTTTGAACAGCCCGCGATCGCCGTTGAGGTCGCGGATACAGTGGGTGCCGGAGATTCGAGTATGGCCGGCTGGCTCGCCTCGACGCTTCTAGGCATCCAAGAGCCGCGTGCACGATTGGAGTTCTCCGCGGCTTGTGCGTCGGTGTCTTGCTCACATGCAGGGGCTTACGCGCCTAGTCGTGAAGAAGTGAACAACTTGCTGTCATACCGCATGCAACATTGACGCTGAAATTCGCATTGAACACAGCCATCTTGTCAGGTGACGGGGCTCAAGGCGCAGTGGATAGAGTACACATGCGGGTTGAGCCAGATGGACCAGTCCACCACTAGCCAGTTGAACCCGCACCAGTGTTCGTGGCCCAGGTGCAACAAACGCTCCCCCACCAGTTATTACAAGTTTTTGATCTGGCGCCCGGCAAGTCGGGCCTGCTCCATCTGCGGAAACCCCGAAGGTGAAAAGCAGTGTGCCGCCCCCAACCGCCAAACTGTTCTCTTCATCCGTCAAATTTCTTTGCTTACTTCGTCTGTCGGCGTCCCGAGCCGTCTTTCGTTCAAAGCTGAGGTCGTCAAGAATGAATACTCGTAAGTTATCAGCTGAGTAAAACTGGCATACGTCGCAGCGATTGAGACCAGAAATGAGACCTTTCAACCTCACCGGCGACGCAATGATGATATTGACGCCCAGCCATCAATTCAGCTCATGGTCATATGCAGTCACGCAGCTAGCTCTTCGTCATCCCTGTCGTAAAATCATGCCACGGTTGCGCGGTCCCCTGCCTTATCGTCAATAGGTTCCACGCCCGTCCTGATAGAAGTCATAAGGCTTCTTTTGAATGACCTGAAGCTCCCATAGGCGCGCATACCCCGGCCACTGCCATGACCGCACCAGACCAGAATGAGGATCCCAACTCATACCCTCTGGAATTTTCTGCCGCAACAAATGGAGCCCCATTGATGCCCGATCCGATCAAGCTTGAATTTTCCGAAAAGTACGACGATAAGCACGCGCAGAGTTATTTACTCAAGCATCAGGACAATCTGGCCCGCCGTTTATCCCACAAACGCGACGAGCAATTGGCGCGTAGTGCGTTGGTCGCCGCTGGCGAGCCTGGCTTGGTGCTGGACTTGCCGTGTGGGGCCGGGCGTTTCTGGCCGTTACTGGCGCAAAAGCCTGGTCGCGTGATCATCGGCGCAGACAATTCTGAGTCGATGTTGAAGGTCGCAACCATCGCCCAACCGGCGGAGGTGGTGAAACGGGTTCGCCCGTTGCAGACCTCTGCCTTTGCTATCGATTTACCGGACAACGCGGTCGACAACATATTCTGCATGCGCTTGATGCACCACATCGGCGCCCCGGAGCACAGACTCGCGATTCTGCGTGAGTTTCAACGCGTTACTCGCGACAGCGTAATTATCTCACTATGGGTGGACGGCAACTTCAAGGCTTGGAAACGCAAGCGTACCGAAGTGCGTCGTCGCAACAAAGGAGAACAGGACGGTTACCAAAATCGGTTCGTGTTGCCGGCTACTACTGTCGAGGCAGAGTTTGAACAGGCCGGTTTCCGTGTTCAGAAATCCCTGGACTTCATACCGCTCTACGCCATGTGGCGAGTTTATGTATTACGCAAAAAATAACAAAATGGCCATCAGCCACTTATCCAAGCTTTATGGAATTGATAGTTCATGCCCCCTCGAATCATATGCCACATGATCAGCTCGGTGGACGGGCGCCTCGTGTCTTCTCGTTGGACATCTCTACCCAATGGGGACAGTGAGCAAACGATTAGCAATCATTACGAGCGAATTGCCGCCCGCCTAGGCGGCGACGGTTTCATCATAGGCCGAAAGACCATGGAAGCATTTGATGGTATTTCTTCAAGACCACCGTTTGTAGGGAAACACAGCGGTGGTCTGCGGGACCACAACATAGCGCATGAACCAGGGGACCCGGTTGCGATCGTGATTGACCCCTCCGGGAAGCTGCACTACCAGACGAATACCATTGATGGCGGGCATCGGATTATCTCCATTCTCGGCGACTCGGTATCGGATGCCTATTTGCAGGCGTTGCGAAACCAGGGCATTTCCTATCTCTTCGCAGGCCCTCATTGTGAAAACCTTAAGCAAGCGTTAGCGATGCTAGGCGCCCAGTTTGGATTGAAGACCCTGCTACTCGAAGGTGGCGGCGTGATCAATGGGACCTTTTTGAAGGCCGGTCTGATCGATGAGATCAGCCTTTTGATTTACCCAGGAATAGATGGTTTGAGCGGGGTACCAAGCATATTTGAATATCACGGCCAGTCGGATGAACGCCCTGCGTCCGGCCAGTCCCTGCGCCATATCAGTACGCAAACGATTGAGGATGGTTTCATCTGGGCCAGGTACCTCGTTGCGAAGATGTCACCGCACACATGACACTCGCAACAACGGCAAACCTCTAACGGCGGGAGCCCTCGCGTCAGGCTCTAGTCGCGCAAGTGCTTACGCTTCCAGTATTTAAGACGCTCGCTCCTGCATATAGGGCCGGGTCACCTGAGTGAGCCAGTTCAGCACTGCTTCCACGCGCGGAGCAACGTGCCTACGATGAGGGAGAAGCAACGAAGCCTGTATCGGGGGCGGCCTGAACTCTGGCAGTACCTCAACCAGCTCCCCGCTATCGATCAGGCGCTGGCTTGCCGGTACGGACACTTGCATGATGCCCAACCCGTTTCTGCAGGCCGCCAGCAGGAGTGAGCCACTGTTTATGGCGAGTGCACTGACCATGGGTACTGACTGCACCTCGCCATCTACCGCATAGCGCCAAGCAGCCTCTTCACTACGCAAGTTATTTGCGTAGTGAATAACACGATGACCAGCGAGGTCAGCGAGTGAACTCGGCACACCATACTGTCGCAAGTACGCTGGACTGGCTAAATTGCAGGCCTTCATTGTGCCTAATTTTCGTGCGACCAGATCCGAATCCGGCAGCGGGCCTATCCTGATCAAGCAATCAACACCCTCCTGTATCATGTCCACCCGACGGTCGTTGATACTGATTCTGAGATCAAGCAGCGGATGCGCGGACAGCAATTCCCGCAAATGCGGCATTACCAGCTCCTGCCCAAATAAGCTCGGCATATCGAGACGCACCCTACCTTGCAAAGCTCCGGCAGCAGGCCGAAACATCCCCTGCAAATGATCTGACTCCCTCAGCAGTTCTCTGCAGCGCTCGAAAAACAGCTCGCCATCAGGCGTCAACCGAACGCTGCGGGTGTTGCGTTGCAATAGCCGGCTACCCACATCGGCTTCCAGCGTCCGCACAATGGCAGAAGCCCGGCTCTTGGCAACACCGAGCTGCTCGGCCGCTTTAGTAAAACTGCCCAATTGGGCAACGCGGCAAAAAACCCGTAGATCATTCAACTCCATCGTCGATTGTTCTCTATAGATGAACAGAGGGTTAATTTTTCCCGACTTTATTCGCGCTCTTCAGAACCGTAAAGTCTGACCTCCGAATCTTTTCCGAGAACTGTATGACGATGACTAAAAAATCAGATCGCATTGCCCTTATTACTGGTGCCAGCCGAGGAATTGGACGGAGTAATGCCTTGAAACTCGCCGAAAATGGCGTCGATGTGATCATTACCTATCTGAGTAGTGCAGACGCAGCTGCGGCAGTTGTAAGCGAAATCGAAGCCTTGGGTCGTCGCGCCGTAGCCTTGCACCTTGATGTCGGCAATGCAGGTACGTTTGCTAAATTCGCAAACGATGTGAAAACCACGCTGCAGCAAAAGTGGCAGCGCGATCGATTCGACTACCTGATCAACAACGCAGGTGGTGGTACATACGCGACGGTTGCCGACACCACCGAGCAAGAGTTCGACCTCATGATCAACACTCATCTCAAAGGCACGTTCTTTTTGACCCAAAAATTGCTTCCGCTGATAGAGGATGGCGGACGCATTCTTAACACCTCGTCAGGTTTGACCCGCTTCACAGTGAGCGGCTACGCCGCCTACGCCGCAGCGAAAGCCGGCGTCGACGTGCTGACGCGCTATATGGCCAGAGAGTTAGGTTCGCGGAGGATCAGCGTTAACGCTATCGCGCCGGGCGCGACGGAAACAGACTTCGGCGGAGGCGCTCTGCGCGATGACTCGGCCCTGAACGCGCAATTTGCTGGCATGACCGCACTGGGTCGTAATGCGCGCCCGGATGACATCGGTTCTGTAGTCGCCGCATTGCTTGGCGAAGGTACCGGCTGGATTACCGGGCAACGCATAGAGGCGTCGGGGGGCCTGCTCCTCTGAGCCAACGGTAGCGGTAGCGGTGGAGATGGCAGATGCCTGCACTCTCCACTTGCGTGCAGCGTCAACGAATATATTTGTCAGCGGCTGGGCAGACGGTGGCTTACAGCGATGGTAGCTTAGTGAATACACCGCGCGTCTGCTCGTAGGCCTGCACAACAGGTAATGCCAACGCATCCTTGTCGCGCATTATTGCTACAGAGGATCTGCGGCCCTATACATTCCCAATTTATCATTTTCGTGCATAGCAGTATTCTGTCTCACCAACTTTTAACAAGAATCCTGCCCAGATATTATCTCCGCGCGAAGCCGCAACCTCATAAAGCCAGGTTGCGCAACATTTATTCACGAACAACTAATGATCAAAAAGACCCGTTTGGACGCATTCAGAATGTGAGATCGTTACATAAGAGCCTCGCAATTAGGCTTCTCAGCCACTGTCTTCCATTCCTGAAAATCTCACCGCGGTTCTGGATCATAGGGCTATCCAACAAATGGAAGTTAATAATAGCTAAAGCTCTTCGTTAGATCTCCCTAGACCATCATAAGGACGGAGCTTATCAAGGGACCGATCTGAACCAAGAGACAGGCACCGCAAGGAAGCAAAGGCCAGTACAGGCGTCTAAGAAGGTACCTAGCGGTTCTGCATCCCGGATGAGGCCGCTAGCATGTACACAGCTCACAGTTTCAATCCATGGGAAAAATCGTTTTACCGGCCGATTGATGCTGCCATACGCTGGTGTGGGCTGATGGATCACGAGGCTCAAATTCTAGACAGCGCCTGGGATTGTCCAGGTTTGCTGTCAAAGCAATTTCCACAATGGCCATGTCTGCATATCAATGTAGGGAAAATTCTCGATGCCATACGAAACAACGAGATCCCTTATGGTTATTTCGGTGTGACGACTCGGCCAGACAGCCCTATCGACTGCAGACTCGTAACTGTCAGGCATACGGATCTCAAATATTGGATGATTCACTATTATCCAGACCAACACCCCGCTTTTCTATTTGGAAGAAAGCCGCCTGATGATTCAAAAATAAGTATTGATACCTACTTGACGCTGCGAGCTGATCGAGACGCCCTCGAAGTCAAGCTTAGGGCGATAGAGCTCGCTCATGCGGCCCTCCTGGAGGAGCTCAAGGCGATAGGCTTAGAAAGGGAACGCTTACACGATCTAGTCGAGACGCAAGGCGAGCTGAATGACCGTAGCGAGGCTGGATATCTGTGCGCCATCGGAGCTTTAATCGAAACCCTTCTTGGGTCCTCACCAGGAGGAGTACCTAACTCTGTCTTCAAGTCGCAAGCCGCTATAGTTGACTCAATCACTGCGCACTTTGAAGGTGTTCCAGGATTGAGCAAGCGCTCCCTGGATAAAAAATTTGCTGCGGCAAGACGTAGCCTTTCTCGGAATTGAAGCATTGCATTGCAATCTTATCTATTGCAATGCAATGACACTCTCCCATCAGTGCTATTCAATTCAGGTCACTTCCCACTATGCGCCAACCCGCGCCAGGAGTGACCACTATGCCCAGCCAACCTTTCCCCATAGCTGAAGCGCCTCAATCCATTAACGAACGTCACATCATGCGGCGTGAAGAGGTGGAGCGGAAAACCGGGTTTAAACGGGCGCACATTTATCACTTGATGAAAGAAGGTAACTTCCCTCAAGCCAAACGCATTGGACTGCGTGCCGTAGGCTGGGACTCACTGGAGATCGAACAGTGGATCACTGAACGTTTGGCGCAGCAGGCCTGATGTCATGCGTGTGGTGTCAGTGGTATCCACCAAAGGTGGAGTGGGAAAAACAACAGTGGCTGCCAATCTTGGCGGTCTGCTAGCGGATGCTGGCCTACGCGTCCTGCTGCTCGATCTGGATAGTCAACCCACTCTCTCGAGCTATTACGCTTTGAACCACGAGGCCCCCGCCGGTGCGTACGAACTCATTGCACTCAATCAAACAGATCCTGAGCAGATAATCTCCATGACCGAGGTCGTCGGTCTCGATCTGATCCTCTCGAACGATGACCAAGGCCGACTGAGTACCTTGCTACTTCACGCCCCGGACGGGCGATTACGGCTGCACAATTTGCTCGACCATTTCCGTACCCGTTATGACCTGCTGTTGATCGACACCCAAGGCGCACGTAGCGTGCTACTGGAGATGGCCGTCCTGGCATCCGATCTCGCCCTTTCTCCCATCACACCGGAAATGCTCGCAGCGCGCGAGCTACGTCGTGGCACCTTGAAGTTGCTCAGCGAACTCGAACCGTTCCGCCACTTGGGCATTTCACCACCCCCCTTGCGATTGCTACTGAACCAAGTGAACGCCCTTCGGATGGACACTCGAATGATCATCTGCGGTCTGCGGAAGACCTTCGCTGGGGCTACCAACATCTTCGTTCTAGACACCGTAGTTCCAGACCGAGTGGCGTATCTCAATGCCGCCTCTCTCGGTCTGCCCGTACACCGAATTGAGACGCGCCGGTCAGGTAAACGACGCTCAGCCTCGGCACTGGAAACTATGCAAGCGCTGGCCATCGAGTTATTTCCGGAGTGGAGCACAGCAATCTCTACAGTAAGCAGGTACGAGGAGGCTCAATAAAATGAGTCGCCAAGCCGGTATCTCTCGCCAAGTCATTTTAGTTTGATTGACCTTGAGGCCAACGGTGTTTGGCAAGGAGTCTCTTTATGCTGGATCACCTTCCCATCATCGTTCAACCACCTCTTCGACTAAACCACCCACCTTGCGAGGAGTACTGCACCGTAGTTTTTCGCCTGCAGGGTGGGCGCTCGGCCATAGGATGGCTCCTCGCAGAGCTTTCTCACCATTTCGAAGGTTCGGGCACTGCCGAGATCGTCAAGTTCGAGGTCGACGACAATTTGTACAACCAGCGTTGACTGAGGTTGCTCAAATGAAAAAGCTTAATCAGGAGCAGATCACCGACAAACTGCATCAAGACCACTTCCCTCGGGGTCCAGAACTGGAGCGGCTTTCCGATCCACTCATCGACACGCCTATGCTGGTCACGCTGGAGCAGCTACGCCCCTACGAACACAACCCGCGCTTCATTCGTAATCCGCTGTACGACGATATCAAGGCGTCCATCCGTGAACGCGGATTGGATCAACCTCCGCCGATTACCCGCCGCCCGGGAGAAACCTATTTCATCATCCGCAACGGCGGTAATACGCGCTTGGCGATTCTCGGCGAGTTGTGGCAGGAAACCCGCGATGAACGCTTCTTCCGCATTCATTGCCTGTTCCGCCCCTGGAGCAATGAAATCACCGCCCTGCTCGGCCATCTGGCTGAAAGCGATCTGCACGGCCAACTCACCTTCATTGAGCGTGCTCTGGCGGTAGCCAAACTCAAAACCATGTTCGAACTAGATGGAGCGACACTCTCGCAACGAGAGCTGGCGCGCCGTCTTGCCGCTGGGGGCTACCCCATTTCACAGCCGCACATCAGCCGGATGCTCGACACCCTCGAACACCTCCTGCCCGCCATTCCACAAACCCTGTATGCCGGATTGGGTAAACCCAAAATTGAACGTTTGATCGGTCTGCGTAGCCAGGCTGAACGAACCTGGAATCGTTATCCAACCGACATCATTGCGTTCCCCGAGTTTTGGCTCGAAACCTTGAGCCAATTTGATGCCGATCCCGAGTCTTTCGATCTTGAGCAAATCCAGGATGAGCTGCTCGAACGTATGAGCCGCTTGCTCGGACAGTCCTACCGCATGTTGGCCTTGGAGCTGAGCGCCACACAACGGCCTGGCATTGTCATCACGCCTTCAGAGAACAGCCACCTGCCGAGCGTTGATGAAGCCGCGGCAGGACCTCCCCCCTCCGAGTCCCGCCCCCCATCAGTTGAAACTAGAACCCGGACCGAAACAGCGCGAGACGAGCAGCTCACGCTGCCCGAAACGAATGTCGCATCAGCAGTCAGCCCTCCGTCACGTGTCCAAAAAATTCGCGAACAGATTGATCGCGACACTGCCACCGAACCAACACCGAACGTCGCAACCTGCACGATCGACGACATCTGGATCATCGCACCAACACTGGATACCCCCGAACAACTACGTTTAGCCATTGCCGGACTGGCTCGGGAAATGGCGGCCTATGCAGGACATCCCGAGAGCATCATCGATCAGAAGTATGGCTTGGGCTTCGCCCTGAATATCGAGCAACTTGATCTTGCAGCACCTCGTGCAACCGGCGTTCACCTATTGCTCCTGGCCCTGCTGCGTGCCCAAGACGACGTGAACTGGGAGGATCGCAAGCAATTGCCCTCAGCCTTGTTCGGGCAACTGCTATTGGGGGTCTATGAACTCCCGCTGACAGATCGTCCCGCCGTGGACGTAGGACTGGAGCGTCTGCCCGACGGTCTCTTAATCAAACTGTATCGCCTCATTCGCTTAGCTCGACGCTTGATCGACTTGACGCTTACCGCTGAAGGCGGCTCACCAAGGGAGGAGCTATGAACCTGTCCTTCAATGTGCTCAACCAGGCCATGCTGACTCAGGTCCTTCACGAGTTGCGCCTGGGTAACCTGCAACGCTGCAAAGCACTCGGGCTGGGTGAAGAGGACATTTACCTGTTGCAATCCTTACCGCCCACCACACTGTCACGCCTGGCCCATGCCACCGTCCCCTGGGTTGAGATCAAGATTGATTCGTCGGTGCTACATCGCTTGATCGACCAGGCCGAACGCGACGAACAGAACGAGCGCCTGATCAACCGAGCGCTCAAGCTCGGTGCCAGCAGTACTATCATGTATCAATGCTTTGGCTTGGCGCATTCGGAAACCGCCCTGCGCCGACGTCTGCTCAAGATAGAAACCCGTAAGGGCCGCCCTCAGAACTTGAGCGAAGCGCAGGAACATGCGCTCTGGCAGCGTTGGTGCCAGCTACGCGCTCAGGACGGTGCTGAGGATCAGCTCGACGCCATGATGATGTTGGCGGAGGAGCAACAGATTAGCTTGGCCATCGTTTGGCAGCAGATCGACCATTACAGCAACGGAACATGAATACCACCCCTTCCAGTCGCTGGCAGCGTGTTCTGCAGCAATGCACCCAACAGTTGAGTGAACACTGGCCCGCACGCCCGACCACGGAACCACCCTCCAACCAGGCCCTTCAGGCTGGCTTTCTTTTCAGCGGCCAATCACACGAAGTCGTGCCGCGTCGCCTGCTGCTGGATTGTCGGCTGACTCCGTTGGAACGTAATGCATGGCAAGTATTTCGACTCATGCTGCAGGGCCAGGGAGTGGTCACCCCGCGTTATGAAGATCTGCAACCTTACCTGTCGAGCGTTCCCTATGGTGTATCAGCCTCCCGCGAAACCATCGCTCGCGTCCTTACGATGCTTAGGTTGACGCGCTGGCTTAGCTTGGTGAGTCGTGGCCGCGATCAGCTCAGCGGGCGCCTACAAGGTTCTCTGTATGTCCTGCACGATGAACCGTTAACTCCCGCCGAAGCCATGGAGCTGGATCAGGATTATCTAGAGCTGGTCGGAAATGCCCTCGATCATGCGACCAAAGCTGTACGTATTGTCGCGCAGCACATTGTGAAAGACATCCACCAAGACACGGATATCGACCTGGGTCGACTCCCCACCCGGCTCGACAGTTGGAGCGAACATTGGACACATCAAGGATTGGATCAAGGAACCGATGAAGCGCTACACGATTCCGAACTGGCAGGTGATCACCGCGTTCGGAATCGAGTGAAACCTAGTCCGGATTCCGAACCGGGTCTGAACGCCACTGTTTCCGGCACCGTTCGGAATCCGAACGCCGCTTGTACTGTATTAAAAGAAAGTATTTGTACTGTACCGCGAGCAACCCCAGCGGTGGATAACCTGCACTGGCCCGATCCTCTGCAGCTGAGCCCAAGCGAACGTCAGGCGGTCACCGTGGCGCTGGGCAAACTTAAACCAGCGGATCGACAGGCAGTGCTCAACGAAGCGGGCGCGCGATGTGCCGCCGGTGGTATCCGCAAACCAGCGGCCTATCTGATGAGCCTGATCCAGCGAGCGCTGAAAGGCGAGTTTCGTCCTTGGGCCGGTCAGGCTGAATCGCTACCTATTGCAGAACCGCCACCCGTCCCGTCACGCCCACTTAGAAAACGGGGCGAACCCGCCTCTGCCCTTGCCCAAGCATGCCTGAATGAGTTGCGCCAGCTGCGCGGCAAACGCCCTGGACGTCGGTAGATTTGATGCCACTGGCATCAGTGTCGAGCGTCTCGGAAATTAGCCCTCTCGAACCAAACCGAACAGACCGCATTCAGCTTTTTTGCTGTCCTAGACCTTTATCTGTCGCAACGTTCCCGTCCAAGCAGATGCGAGGACAACACCGTGGCCGATCACTATCAGCTCAACCTGGGCTCATTGCGCAGCAGCATCACCCTGACACTGCACACCCACCACGCCGCCCGTATCTGGCAAGGTCGAACCGCACGTGAAGGCGTCCATTCGATCATGGGCATGGCCGGCTACATCAGCGTCACCAATCTGATCAAACAAGCCGCAGCGCAGGACGACCCTTATGCCGATTGGGCTATCGTGCAGCTCGAAGAAAAACTGCTGCAGGCTAAGGCTGGGATGCTGGAACTGACCCAACAATTGGATCAGATCAGACGGGACCTGCCGACGCAGATCGACATGAGCGATAACCTCAATATCCACCCCGTCACCTTGCCCTTGTACATCGGCAGCCAACTAGGATTCCTCGCCGTCTACCTGCTGACTGACTACGACACACTGGTGCGCCACACCCTATTGGCCCATCACACCGCCTTGATTGGTCGCAGAGACATGGAAGCCTGGATCGACGACGGTGCCCATCTGCTGCGCAGCCTGTTCGGCCAGGCACAGCGTTATCGACTTGCCGGTGTCACACGCGATGACATGGCCGCAAACAATGCCCGCGCACTGGCGGCCATGGAAAAGTTTGGATTGCCCCCCATGGACATCCTTGAGGGACATCGCCGTTCCCAGTTCGCGCCACCGATCATTCGTCGTGGCGCTGTGCCAGTGGATGACGCTGATGCGTTGATGGAGGACGCGGTAGCCCCATCTGCGGCAGTGAATGGGCCGGAGGACGAAGCATGAGTCCCATGACACCCGTTCAACCATTGCCCCGCGAAGCATTGACACCGGATGCCTATCGACAACTCGAACACGCTGCCTCCCTAAAAGGCCTTTTAAAACCATTTAAGGGTAAGGGGGAGCTGGAACACCTGGCGCAGATGGCGAGGGAAATCGAGGCGCAGTTATGTCACCTGATGGAGGCTGTGGTGCAGCAAGCCGGACAACCTCCTTACTCACTGCTGAATATTCGATTGGTGCTGCAGAACACCAGTGCGGGCAGCACCTTTTTGCGTTGGCGTACCCGTGACTTCGCTCGTATGGGGGTTGCGGTCTGGGAACGCCAGATCTCCAACCAAGCACTGCCGCAGATCGTACGAGAGGGATTGCACCGTTTCGAATGCGAGCGCATTGCACTGAACTTGCAGATGAGCGTGGTGCATTCGCTCTACCGCCAGGCATCGACCTGCGCGATCAAAATGGCCAGTGCCGAACGGCTACTGCGCCAACTCACAACCGCAGTGGAGGTATCAGGATGAGTACTTTTTTTGTCGGCGAAGGCAACATTGGCAGTGCGCCAGAGTTTCAGGAATTTCCATCAGGTAATGACGAGCCACGGCGTTTGCTACGGCTGAATGTGTACTTCGACAACCCGGTGCCACGCGAGGGTAGCTATGAAGATCGTGGCGGCTATTGGGCGCCAGTTGAGCTCTGGCACCGCGAGGCTGAACACTGGAGTACGCTGTACCAGAAAGGTATGCGTGTGTTGGTCGAAGGCCGGACAGTGCGCGATGAGTGGGAGGACGCCGAAGATAACGCCCGGGTGACGTTCAAAATCGAAGCCCGTCGAGTCGGCATCCTGCCTCATCGCGTGCAGAACGTGGTCATGCGGGAACGATCCAGTGAACAGACGACGGCTGCAAAACAGGTCGAGCAAAGTGCAGAGCGGACCAACAATCAGAGTTCGTCAGCGACGTCAAAACCCAGAAAACGTAAAGAGTAATTGGTCAATAAATGATGTAACTAGGTATGTAATTGCGCCCCTGCGCGATACAACAGTACGAGGTACCATTGCCCCATCGACATCATGCAATGGATACGCACTGTGGGACTGCTTGCCTATAGGTTGGATGGGACACCCGTTGTCTCGGTATTCCTAACGGACGAAGAATGGAAAACCGAAGCACTGAACAAATCCCGGGATCTCTTCATGCCCGAGACCAAAAGCCGAGCGGTGCTCAAGGTCTCACGGCTTGGGCATCGTTTCTTTTCCCACAAGCCAGGTGAGCGCAAACTCAGTCAAACAGGCGGCGAAAGCGATGATCATGTCATGCTTAAAATTAAAACGCTTTTTGCTGCCACAGCCGCGGGTTGGTCTGCACTTCCTGAGCAGTCAGGGGTAACAGCTTCCGGCAAATTCTATCGGGCTGACGTTCTTTGTACTCATCCGAATGGCAAGACCAAGGTGGCTGTCGAAATACAACGATCAACACAGCGTGATGTCGACTACGAGGAGCGTCAGAGAGTCTACGTGGAAGCAGGTATTCGCTGTATCTGGATCGACATTTCCAAGAAAGCGTATCGTCATCACATCAGCAAGCCAACCAAAGCACTTCCTCGATTTGAGTGCAAGCGTCAGTCTCCCGACAGTACTGGCACCTACCTCGTATCCATCGAAAAGCAAGACATCGACTTCCCTGAATTTATTCAAGGAGCACTCACGGGAAAACTCAGATTCATTGAGCACGAAGTGAATACCTCCCTTCACCACATCAGAATCCATCGAAAGCGGTGCTGGAGCTGCAAAATTCACATCTGTTTACTAGACCCGGAATTTACTGAGGATCTAGTACGGCAGATGCCGAAAATCGTCTCCACGATCCATCGCAAGACCAGGCACATTCAAGATATGTGCAGGATCAAGCTGATTCACTTCAAAAAAAGAGGAGTCAAAGAGCACGTCTCATGCTGCCCACACTGTGGTATTGCGCAATCCTATTCTGAACTGGACCACAGGTTTGAATTGGCTGATCACGTGGCGTTTCTCGCCATTGCCCGACCTACCGGTCTTTTACCCAGAAGGTTCTGGTCTTGGGAGACTCACCCGAAACTTGAAATGCTTCCGGTCCCAGGAGCCGCATTTCTTATCACAGGAGAGCCTGACGACGACTCCGCATTGCTTGAGATCCTGCGCGAAAACCTTAAAGGGTGCCATTGGTAAAATCTGTACTTATTGATGACTGCTGACCTGGCAGTTTTCCGGTTCTTGGCTTCCCGTCAAAATTAATATGGGTAACTTAGCAATCCGGTTTCCCATATCTCGCCATTACTGTTTCCAACAACGCTGCTCCGAACTCAATCCGGAGCAGTTCTATGCGCCTCTTTCTTTGCGAGAAACCTTCCCAAGGTCGTGACATCGCCAAGGTTCTCGGAGCCAACCGGCGCAGTGATGGCTGCCTGATCGGACCCGAAATAACCGTTACCTGGTGTGTCGGCCACCTGCTTGAGGCCGCCCCACCCGAAGCCTATGGCAAGCATCTCAAATCCTGGTCACTGGACCACCTACCGATCATTCCCCAGCAATGGCAGGTCGAGGTCAAGCCCAAGACAGCGGCACAGTTCAACGTCATCAAACGTCTGCTCAGCGAAGCTCGCACCGTTGTCATCGCCACCGATGCCGATCGAGAAGGCGAAATGATTGCCCGCGAGCTACTGGAACTCTGCAATTACCGAGGCCCCGTTCAACGCCTCTGGTTGTCGGCACTCAATGAGGCGTCGATTCGCAAGGCATTGTCCTCGCTCAAGTCTGGTCAGGAGACTTTTCCACTCTACTACTCAGCCCTCGCCCGCAGCCGGGCTGACTGGCTGATCGGCATGAACCTCAGTCGTTTGTTCACCCTTCTCGGACGGCGGGCGGGCTACGAGGGCGTATTGTCCGTTGGACGCGTACAGACACCCACCTTGCGTCTGGTGGTCGATCGAGATCGTGCAATTGCCAGCTTCGTCTCGGAGCCCTACTGGGAAGTGGATGTGCACCTGTCCTCAATGGGACAACCATTCATCGCGTCGTGGTTACCACCCAGCTCAGGGAGTGACGAGGCCGGCCGTTGCCTAGAGCAGGCGCTTGCCAGTCAGACCGTCGAAGCGATCTTCAGCAGTAAAACCGCCACAGTACTCTCGCTGCAGACTGAGCATTTCCGCGAAGCGCCACCCCTACCCTTCGACCTGAGCACACTGCAAGAAGTCTGTTCACGCAAGCTGGGGCTTGGCGTTCAAGAAACCCTGAACATAGCCCAAGCCCTATATGAAACGCACAAAGCCACCAGCTATCCGCGCAGCGATTGCCGCTATTTGCCAGAGAGTATGTTTAACGAGGTACCCACAGTTTTCGATGCCCTGCTCGAAACGGATCCCGCACTACGGCCTGCGCTCGGAAGCCTCGATCAATCATTGCACTCCCGCGTTTGGAACGATGCCAAGGTCACCGCGCACCACGCCATTATCCCCACCAGCGAGCTGGCGAACCTTGCGCGGATGTCCGAACAAGAACGCCAAGTCTACGAACTGATTCGCAGCCACTACCTTGTGCAGTTTCTTCCACATCATGAGTTTGATCGGACCCACGTAGAACTGGAGTGTGGTGAAGAACGACTGACCGCCGTTGGCAAACAGATCCTGGTTCAGGGTTGGAAAGGTTTGCTCTACGAAAACACCGAGGAGGATGAGCCCAATCAAAAGGCCCAAGCTTTACCAGTCTTGCAACAGGGTACTCATTGCGCCGTGGACGACGTCGAACTCAAGTCCATGCGCACCGCCGCTCCCAAAGCGCTGACCGAGGGCGATCTGATCAAGGCCATGAAAAATGTGGCCAAGTTGGTCAACGATCCACGCCTGAAACAGAAACTTCGGGAAACCACCGGTATCGGTACCGAAGCCACACGAGCCGGCATCATCAAGGGATTGATTGATCGTGGTTATTTGCTAAAGAAAAAACGCGCCTTAATAGCCTCGGCGGCGGCCCATACCCTGATCGAGTCGGTACCCGTTGCAGTCACTGATCCGGGTATGACCGCGATCTGGGAGCAGGCTCTGGACGAAATCGAAGCGGGACGTCTGAGCCTGGATGCGTTCGTCGCCAAGCAAGTGAATTGGATAGCGCAGCTGGTCGCAAGCTGCGGCTCACTTACTTTAGCCATGCCTATCGAAGCCGGTCCGGTCTGCCCCATTTGCGATGCCTCAATGCTCAGGCGTAAGGGAAAGTCAGGGCCGTTCTGGTCATGCTCGCACTATCCGGACTGTAAGGGCACTGTGCCCATCAGAAAAGATACGCGTCGCCCGTGACGCGCCATTGGAGATCAATATGAGTGTTGGGGCGATGTAAGGGTCAGTGCATCATTAACGGCGGCTGATCCCTCTCCAACTCACTTAGTGGTTGTCCAATTTCACGGGCCAAGGCGAGACCTGTCGCAATCCATATCTGCCCCAGTTCGTTGAACGCTTCCAGGTGAGCAGGATCTTCGTTGAGCCAATGGACAAGGCTGTCGAAATGCTCGGAATTCTCAGGGCAATCATGAATCTTGATGAACAGCTCCAGTGTTCGCTCCCAGATCCGATCCATAACATCCTTGCTCTCCTCTTCCATGCTCAACCAATCCTCAGCTTGTCCTTATCAGACCGTTCATTCTCAATGGCCATCTTGGAGTCTGACCCTGGAGGAACAGAACCCTCGTCGCATTACACAGCTATTTCAGCCAATATAGCAACCTTACAAGTCGATACACAACCTTTAAGGATGTTCATGTCAACGGGTCTTTGCTCAACCATTCGGGTTGAACTGGAGAACTCATCACTTGGCACATAAACATCCGACCCAAGCCCAAATCGGGCGCATGATCGCTAAGCACCGAACCCAGCGTAATCTGACCCAGGAAGAGGTGGCTGAACGCCTGGGGATTGGCAGTGAAGCCATCTCGCGCCTGGAGCGAGGCGTGGTGGAGCTCTCCGTGGTCAAGCTGATGCAGTTAGCAGATATTTTCGACTGCCGGATGGATGAACTGCTGACGGAGTCGAGCAATCGCCCCAATGACCAAGGCCAGATGATCGCGGGTTTGCTGCGTGGACTGAAAGAAAGCGACCGTGCCTTTATCCTGGCTACTGTCGAACAACTGGCTGCTCATCTCGCCAACAAATGAGCTTATGCGCTGGTATTCGATATCCGGGCCTTTGAGGGGAGGCTCTCTGCCTTGACGTCATCTCCCCCTCTCTGCTGTAGTGCCTCAGGATCATCGCCAACGGCGACCCAAGACCGATTCGCTCCGGGTAGCTCGGTCGAACTCCTTGAGTTCGGAGCCTTCTCTTCTGCGGAATTTTTCATTCCCGTTTTGTGCTCGGCCTGATCGTGGTGGCGGATGACCACTGTTGCCTCCAAGGCAACAGTGGTCATCCGCTTCGGCGATCATATTCAGTCCCGGAGCCCGCCGGGGAATCACTGGGCACCCTTTGTGCGCGGATGCGTGCCAGCGTGTTCCGACCCAGGCCACGACAAGGGTCGGTTGGCGGGTCATGGCGCAGGTAAATCAAGTTTTGCGAGGAGCTTGTCGACTGCGTCAGACCGCCTAAGGTGGCTTTTCTATTCCTCGCCTGGCCCCCAGCCAGGCCCACTCTTCACTTTCTTCAGTCCAGTAATTTCCACTGTATTCCGGCCATAAAAAACCGGCTTGCGGCGTCTTGACGCTCCCCTATGACAGGCTTATACAAAGGGTGTGGTTCGCTGTCGTTGACAGCCCAGCCCAGGTAGCTTGAACCTTCAAGGCTACGCCACGCTTGTGGTGGTTTACCCAAGTGCGATCAGCGTTCGGAGGCTCGCACGATTGCCGCTTCAGCGGTGATGAATGCCTACTACCCCAGGTCCGCAGACCGCTGCTGCGGATTCTCTTTTGCTGCACCGCTATTCCCACGGTGCATCGTTCTGTTTGTCATTGGCTTGCCGGTGGCGTGTCGTCATCGCTTGCCTTCACCTTACCCACCCTGACGGGGCTCACTTCCCCGTCAGGGGTCGTGCGTCGCCGTTTTCCCCTGAAAGGAGAACCACCATGGCCCACGCCAACCAATCCCAAGAAGCGACCTCTTACTTCAATCTGCACACCATCGGTATCGGCTACCTGAACCGTGTTCGTGAAGTACAAGTCCGCCGTGGCCAGCCGTTCATGGCCTGCGATATCGCCGCCCTGCACGGTGCCACAGATGCGGTCGAGTACACTCGCTTCGACTGCAAAGTCGCTGGAGGCGAAGCTGAACGCTTGATTCGTCTCTATATGGACGCCGTCAAAGCCGAGAAAAAGGTTTTGCTGTCGTTCCGTATCGGCGACCTGTGGATCGACCCATTTCTCTATGAGAAAGGCGATAAACAAGGCCAACCGGGCGCTAGCCTGAAAGGTCGTCTGCTGTACATCGACTGGATCAAGGTCAACGGCACGTTCGAATACAAAGCGCCTGCCAGGCAGGAGGCAACAGCACCAGCTGAGCAAGCGCCAAACAGTGAGCCATCCCCAACGTCGGCTGATGCCGAAGCTGAGGATACCGACAACCCAGCAGAGTCCAGGATTGAATCTGAATCTGCACCCCGCACGGCCCGCCGTGTCACCACACGCACTGTTCAGCCCGCCTGAACAATTCACGATGTTTACATTAAGGCGCTCAATCGAGCGCCTTTTCTTCAATCAGCACAGGAGACCCCACATGGAATCCTTCTGGCTTTGCGACGACTGCCTGTTCGCTGCGGCTTACGAGGACTACAGCACGTTATCGCTCTACTACACGACCGATGAGATCGAGAAACGCATCGCCGGTATCCATCTTGGACTGGTCCGGCTAATGCCCATCAGTGCCGACTTCGATCCCGAAACTGGCCGGGGAATAAGAACCTTCTCTCCGTTGCCCTGCGACGGTTGTGACTCACATCTGCACGGACAACGCCACCGATTCACTCGGCTGTAAACAGCGCGTCATCGGGCAATGCCCGTCACTCTATATCCACCTCGGGGACAACACTCCCCTCGGGTGTGTACCCCCGGATTGTTCCCTTCGGAGGTACCTCATGAACACCCAGCTCACCCTGATTGAAGCCTCGGATGTCGAGGCTGATCGTATCGCCCAGGAAAACCAGCTGATCGACGAAGCGCTGCACATTCTGGATCGTCGGCTGTTCACCCGCGGCCCCAACCTGACGTCACCTGACGCCGTGGCCTCATACTTAAAACTGCATATCGCACCCCAAGAGCATGAGGTTTTCGGTGTGATTTTTCTCGATGCTCGCCATCGCGTTCTGGCATTCGAGATCCTCTTTCACGGGAGCATCGATGGCGCCAGCGTTTACCCCCGCCAAGTCGTCAAGCGCTCCCTAGCGCATAACGCAGCAGCCGCGATTTTTGTTCACAACCATCCCTCCGGTTGCACGGAACCCAGCCTGGCGGATCGCGCCTTGACCGCACGATTGAAAGAGGCCTTGGATTTGATCGAAGTGCGCTTACTGGATCACTTCATCGTAGGCGAAGGTCGTCCTCTCTCCCTTGCCGAGCATGGCTGGCTTTAACCCCCCAATAGGCGTCTTCGGACGCCTTGTTCATTTCCTTCTGGAGCACCCTCATGAACCCTTCACCCCAACCCCCAGCTCTGCTGGAAACATCAAACCCATTTGCTCGCGGCTACGACTACTTGCATATTGAACGACTGCTACAGATCACCTACGCAAACGACTGCCCTCCCTGCTTTCGCCCCGTACATGACGCACAAGCCCACCTGCCCGACGATGCGTTAGAACTGTTTCCCTGCCTGTTCAATGACGACTTCGCTCTGATCAGCGAGGGTCAATCCATTCCGGATGAATTGAATGAACGCTGCCAGTCCACCGGGCTGGTGCGGCAAGTGATCTATGCCGTGACTGGCGAAATGCTCAACGAACGACATCATGTCGGTGACCTGTACTCCTTGGAAGAAGCCCAAGCCATGGTCCATCGTTTGAGCTTCGACACAGGACACTACAGTCGAGCCTGGGAGATCAGTACCGCACACCTCACTGACGAAGCGCTGCGCCACCTGGAAAGCTGGGTTGGCAATTTCGACTCCAAGCCAACCGGACTGCTGTTTGAACCCTTTGCCCTGCCAGACTGCAATGGCGTCGGATGTAAGCTGATCGGCACGCCCTGGACCGACGATAACTTGGTGAAGATCGAGGGCAATCCTTACTCTTCGCTGAGGCAAGAGCAGCTCGACGCCGGTACGCCAGAGGCCTTGGTCAACGTACTGTATCTGGCGGCATTAGCGGATGTGAGGTTGTTGATTTTCGACCCCGACGCTGCCGTCTTGGATGGGCTAGCCATTTTTGATGAGTAGCAATGCCTTCGGCGTTAACACGACTCGCCTTGAATCAACTTTCTCACTGAATGACTCCTTCACCTCATGTCAGGTTCTGCACGGAATCTGACATGAGGTTTTTTCCATGGAGCGTTTTTTCACGCCTGTCTGCCTGCTGGGCTTGTTGAGTGCCTGCACCGCACCAATCCCAACCCCATTGCCGACTCATCCAGAGATTGACGGTGGCTCCAATCGACCCCAGTTATCGAGGAGCCCAGCCGACGAAAGCCATCCGTCAGAGCTCCGCTATGGCCGCTATACGCTGGTCAGCACCGAGCCCACCACGGAACAACGTGATCTTCTCGCTCAAATCGTTGACGTGAGCATTCCGTCCAACCTGAATCCTTCGGTACAGGAAGCAATGCAATACGTGCTGCAGCGCTCGGGTTATTCGCTCTGCCCTGCCGAAGAACCAGTGAAAATACTGTTTACCCGGGCTCTGCCCGCCGCCCATTACCGACTCGGCCCGATCTCATTACGCAACGCGCTACAAGTGCTGGCAGGCCCCGCATGGCAACTCACGACCGATGAGGTCAGCCGTTCGGTCTGCTTCGAACGGGAGAAAAATGATGCTGGCAAGGTGCGGGTCACACCAACCTCGTCCCATCAGTCGGAGGCACGCCCATGAAAGCCTCGACATTTCAAACTCTCATTGTCGGCTCCCTTTGTCTGGCGGTCTCCGGGCTTAGTGGTGGCTTGTATAACCAGTATCAACGCGTGACCGAGCTGGAAAATGCGAACGCCCAACGCTTACAGACCCTGGATACCCTGCAACGTGATTCAAGCACCCTCATGGATGCACAGGAGAAGCTGCAGTACGCACTGAAAGACCTGAAGCAAATGGTCGATACCGGTGAGCAACAGGCCAATACCCTCGATCCGATGTTGGATCAATGGGCGCAGGAGATACAGGAGCTACGCGACGGTCTGGCAGACCGCGCCACCGAAGCCGACATGATCGCGCTACGCGCACGACTTGAGCACGTCGAGCAGCAACTCCTGGACATCAAGACCCAGCCACCACTCCCACCACCAACGCCCTCCTCGGCCAAGCCGAATAAAGCCGCTCGCGCCAAACCTGTCCCGCTCTCACCGCCATTCTCAATGCTGGGTGTTGAATCTCGCGGTGGCGAGCGTTTTCTGGCCGTCTCACCTCCTGATAGTCGCTCGCTCACAGATATCCGGTTGCTGCACAACGGCGAGCAGCTCGGCACATGGCAGCTGAAGGCGCTGGAGCCGAACGCGGCCATCTTCACGGTGCCCACTCAGCCAGACCAGACCGTGCAACTCCCTTGAGAAACGATCATGAACCGAGCGCTACTGTCCCCTGTCGTCTGTCTCGTTTCATTGCTTAGCACGGGCGCTGCGATGGGTAACCCTGTCACGACACCGTCACGGGTCCAGGACACACAGTCCACTCCGCTGGGGCGCTCGCACCCTGAACAGGCGACAAGCTGGGGGCTCACGGAGCAGGAATGGACACGCTTCGAACAGATCCAAGCCGGCCCGCGTGGTTACTGGAGCCCGAATCTCGATCCGCTGACTGCACTCGGCGTCGAAGCAGAGAACGACCAGGAGCGTCAGCGCTATGCCGAATTGCAGGTAGCGCTGGAAGCCAAACGTGCCGAGCGCGAGTTGGCCTACCAAAATGCTTACACCGCGGCCTGGGCCAAGCTGTTTCCGGGGCTGTTGCCGATCCAGGGTATGGCATCCCCGTCCCCTGCCAGCTCATCGGTAGAGCCGCGCCAAGCTCTGTTTGTCGAGGACCATTGCCCAGCGTGCACCGCTGAAGCGCAGCGTCTGCAAAGCAGTGATACGGCGTTTGATATTTACATGGTGGGCAGCCAGGGCGAGGATGAACGCGTCCGTCGCTGGGCTCGGCAAGCGGACATCGATCCGGCCAAGGTTCAGCGCCGGCAGATTACCCTGAACCATGACCGAGATCGCTGGTTCAGCCTGGGTGCTGCGGGGCCATTGCCCGCCACATTTCAACAGGTGAACGGACAATGGCAACGCTTAGACTGAGTGGACTTGCGCTCATGCTGACGATGCTCGCAGCCCAGGCTGACGAACTTCCGCCGCCTGCCTATCAACTAGCGGCGCATGACGCCAGCATCCCTTCAAAGGTGCTGTTCGCGATTGCGCTGCAGGAGAGTGGTATCCGCGTCCGTGATCAACTGCTGCCCTGGCCCTGGACCCTGAACATCGCAGGAATACCTTACCGATTCACCACCCGAGCGGCCGCCTGTCACGCCTTGCTTCAAGCACTCGCCCGGCATGACGCCAAGCGAGTTGATGTCGGTCTTGGACAAACCAACCTGGGTTACCACGGACAACGTTTCCCCAGCCCTTGCGAAGCCCTCGATCCCTACCGAAATCTCGCCGTGACTGCCGCGCTGCTGCAAGAGCATCACGCCGTCACCGGTGATTGGGTGTCAGCAGCCGGCCGCTATCACCGCCCGGCAGGAGGAACGCCGGCCGCGCGTTACCGCGCCGGCTTTTCCCAACAACTCGAACGATTGCAGGTTTCCTTCAAACAGGGCACACCACCATGAAGCGAATACCCCTTATCTGCTATTTCATCCTGCTCTTGGCTACTTTCGCCCAGCCGGAACTGACCGTAGCCGAGGATCAGCCTAGCGACTTCACCCGCCTCCATTTTCAGGTCGCCAGGCCGCCAATAAACAACGAGATCCAGCCTAATCGGGCCATGCATGCGGACCTGTCCACTTTTGCCGATGAAGCCTGGATACTACCCGTCCGCAGCTCTCACTTGAGCCCCGGCCAAATCACGTCTCGCGCCCTGAACATGCCGGGCTTACGGCCATTTTTCCTGGTGGGTGAGGATCCCCAGTCACTGGCTTGGTTGCGTCAACGCGCGACTGAACTGCAGGAAATGGGCGCGGCAGGTCTAGCGGTTGAAGTAACCGATACCGAAGCTTTGGCCCGAATTCGAGCAGCCGCTCCGGACATCACCATTCTGCCGGTCAACGGCAACGACGTCGCCACACGCCTGCAGATTGAGCACTACCCCGTCCTAATCACCGCCACCTCATTGGAACAGTGAGTCAGGTCATGGCCGAGCATGCGATGGAGTCCAAGCTCCGGCCAGCGGCGGAGCTGTACACCGTAGCGATCTGCATCGCCGCCGCGGTGTTGTGCGTGTACTCGCCCTGGGCTGTGGCCCTCTCACCCGAGATCGGGCTGGCTGCGGCGCTGGCCTATACCCTGTTCGGTCTGATCCGACTGCGACAAGCCTGGGAGGTGTTGCGCTATCGGCGCAATATCCGTCGGCTGCCTCGCTACGAACTGACCAGCCGGCAGATTCCGGTCAGCCGCAAACGTCTGTTCATGGGCCGCGGCTTTCGCTGGACCCGCCTGCACACCCAGCGCTTGGTCGAGGCTCAGGATCCGGCGGTCGCTCACTATGTCGACCAACCGACACACTACCGTCTGGCCCGCGGACTCGAACGTCGCCTGGAGCACGCACCGTTTCCACTCTCAACACTGGCGCGTGTCACAGCCTGGGACAATGCCTTCAATCCGTTACGCCCGTTACCACCGGTCGGTGGCTCGCCGCTGTTGCACGGGGTCGAGCCCGACGAAACAGAAGTCAGTCTGCCATTAGGTGAACGGGTCGGACATACCCTGGTGCTGGGCACTACCCGCGTTGGCAAGACCCGGCTCGCCGAGGTTTACATCACTCAAGACATTCATCGCATCGAACATGAGGTGGTCATCGTCTTCGATCCGAAGGGTGATGCCGACCTGCTCAAGCGCATGTACGTCGAAGCCAAACGCGCCGGTCGGGAGAAAGAGTTTTATGTGTTCCATCTGGGTTGGCCAGAGATCTCTGCCCGCTACAACGCCGTAGGACGTTTCGGACGCATCTCGGAAGTGGCGTCACGCATCGCAGGGCAACTCAGTGGTGAAGGTAACTCGGCGGCGTTTCGTGAGTTCGCCTGGCGTTTCGTCAACATCATCGCCCGGGCTCTGATCGAGTTGGGTCGACGTCCAGACTACCTGCAAATCCAACGGCATGTGGTCAACATCGACGCATTGTTCATCGAGTACGCCCAGCAGTTTTTCGCCAAGATCGACCCGAAGGCGTGGGAAGTGATTGTCCAGCTTGAAGGCAAGCTCACCGAGAAGAACATTCCCCGGCATATGATCGGGCGCGAAAAGCGTGTGGTAGCGATCGAGCAATATCTGGCGGTGAAGCGAGTATTTGATCCGGTAATGGACGGATTGCGTTCAGCGGTGCGTTACGACCGTACCTATTTCGACAAAATCGTCGCCTCGCTGCTACCGCTACTGGAAAAACTCACCACCGGCAAGACGGCCCAGTTGCTGGCCCCTGACTACACAGACCTAAATGACCCACGACCGATCTTTGACTGGATGCAGATCATCCGAAAGCGAGGAATCGTTTATGTCGGCCTCGATGCCCTGACCGACGCTGAAGTCGCCGCAGCTGTGGGCAACTCCATGTTCGCCGATCTGGTCTCGGTGGCCGGACATATCTACAAGCATGGCATCGACCATGGCTTGCCTCAGTCGGGCAGTAGCAGCGAAAAACTACCGATCAACCTGCACGCTGATGAGTTCAACGAGTTGATGGGCGATGAGTTCATCCCGCTAATCAACAAGGGCGGTGGCGCCGGCATCCAGGTAACTGCCTACACCCAGACCCTCAGCGATATTGAAGCGCGAATCGGTAATCGGGCCAAAGCCGGCCAAGTGATCGGCAACTTCAACACTCTGCAGATGCTCCGTGTGCGCGAGACCGCCACCGCTGAATTGCTCACCCAGCAGCTACCCAAGGTCAACGTGCTTACCAAGACCCTTGTTTCGGGCGCTACAGACACCTCCGATCCTGAAGCCAATACAGACTTCACTTCGTCCTCGCAGGATCGCGTCAGCAGCACCAGTGTGCCGCTGATCGAGCCAGCGCATGTCGTCAGTTTGCCCAAGGGGCAGATGTTCTCCTTCCAGGCCGGTGGCCAGCTCTGGAAAGTCCGCATGCCGTTGCCAAAACCCTCTAACGACGATGCCATGCCAAAGGACCTGCTTGAGCTCACCCAGCGGATGCGGGCCACCTACAACGAGCAAGCGGGGCAATGGTGGAGCGCAAGCGGTGGCGGCCCAACAACCAACTTCGATCTGGAGCAGATGGGATAGTCCGGCCTGCCACAGGTTTCGATACAGCAAAAAACTATCCAGCAGACGTCGTGACGATACCGACACTGCAGCGCGCAATGGAGTGAACGATGGCGACCTCCGTTCAGAACACGCCGCGACAACCGATTCAACGCCCTGGATTGATCATCTCCGCGATCGGCCTGATCCTGCGCATCATCGGATTGCTCATTGCCTCATTGCTGTTCTCGATCCTAATCGAGTGGGCTGGCCTGCTTTTTTTCTGGGGCGATCAGGGGTGGCGGCACAGCGAAGCCATGTTGACGAACGAACTGCGCTGGCTGAGTGAACACTTCAGATTTTCGCTCATCGTCCAGCAACCTGGGCAGACCATCGTCCAGATATTGGACTTCCTCAAGCAATGGCTATTGGTCAAGACTGGTTTTGCGGACTTTGCCCAACAGGCGCGCGCGTCGAGCCAGGGTGAGGGCTTCTGGAGCCGGACCAGTCTGATCTACATGAGCATTGAGGATTTCGTGCTGGCGGCAGTGTATGTGACCTTTATCTTCGTGGTGCGCCTGACCATTCTGGTCCTAGTCACTCCATTATTTATGTTGGCTTCGTTTACTGGTTTTATCGATGGCTTGATGCGTCGCGACCTACGCAAATTTGGAGCCGGACGAGAAAGCAGCTTTGTGTATCACAGAGCTAAGCGAGCAGTGATGCCACTGCTGATTATTCCGTGGATCATTTACCTGTCCCTGCCCTTTTCGCTCAATCCCATCGCTATTTTTTTGCCTTGCGCAGTAATACTCGGAGCAACATTAGCGATTACAGCGACGACATTCAAAAAGTATCTGTAAGTGTTTAGTTCGCCCTTTTTCTGGAAAAGTTAGAGGTGACCACCCTTCGTGGCGCATGAAATTTCCAAGATGATGCATCCAATGCATTTTCTGAGGCTAAGCACTAAAAATAGAGGCTACCTTTAATCACTCAAAATCACCCCAAACGGAGATATGTGTCTTCGTTTGGGTCAATGACTTCAATACCGTTGGACAAATTTACCGACGCTTAGGCTCTTGAGAATTCTCAGTTGTTTCTCTCTGCCTGGTTCCTTGACCTCATAACTCAACCAGTTAATACCAGGCTCGTCGGGCATCAAAGAATAAAGAGTACTTTTTTGCTCAACGCACGCCTGATGCGTTTCAATTATGGTTGGGTGCAACGCATAGCTTAGAAAGTTGCACTCCGCCTCCTCTAAATTTTCGTAAAATACCACCCCATAACGATAATTAGAACGATCATCATGCGAGCCACAAAATTTCGCCGTACCGTCCTTCAAAAAATGCTTCAGTAAATGCTCATCTAAAATCGGGGTTTCACCACATGGAAATCCGGCGTGAAATTGATCATTTACAATAACCATGGGAAGGACCATGACAGAATTTATTTTTTCGCTCAGCCTCGGATAGTAGTCTCGACAAAAATCAGCTAGATTATTGCGAACGTACGCGGCCTTCCGCTCGGCCTGCTCGACCTTTGTGAAAATCCCCCCATCCTCGTAGAGTGCATTATGATAATCAAGCGGAGTGATCGGCGTGCGACGACTCCGGAGCTCTGCCACCACTAAAACATTACCAAAACTAAATGTCAGATCAATCTCTTCCCGCACTTGTTCTCGATCATACTTTAGCATTAGAGAACCAGTCCAACTCAAATTATGACGCATAACGTCATTACTCGATCTGCACTCCTCCATCACACCCTCTAAATATTTTTCAAAATATTTTCCTCTCAAATGTGATTTGGGATCAACAAGCCTAAGCCAAGTATCTACATTTCTGCGCAGGCTTGCGCTCATCAACGCAGATATCGCAAGAGCAACCTCCCCGCCCACTTGAAGGATAGGCTTCGTCCAAAGATCATCCTGTCTATCCACAGCTTTAAAAGTCAGAAACTCTATGATCGCCTCAACAACCTCTTCCGACATCTCAGTAACAACTACCAACGCATTCACTAGATTTTTTCGATCAAGCCACGTGCTATGTTCGAGCAATTGCGCCCAGCTATCCGGATTCTCCTCGCTTGCCGCCAGGACTCTCTGCCGAGCTAGGACGGCCAAGTGAAACCACACTACAAGCACATCACGAACAGAATAATTTTGATCAGTCACGCCCTTAGAGCGATGAACCTTCACCAATTCAAAGAGATGAGGTTCAATAACCAAATAAGGCTCCGCCCATTTATATCTAATAAAACAGTCCGCACCTTCACCTAGCTCTTCGGCTGCCGCGATAGAAACACCTGACACACCATCGTATTTCAATAACGATTTCGGATAATTCAAACCGCGCCAAAATAGCGCATTGTACGCAACACCTTGTGTTTCTAGCGCCATTGTTGCTTGGTGATGCTCTCTGCGATAGTCGCATATAGCTTTCATTTTACCCAAGTCATTCAACTGCGATATAAGGATCCTGTTGCGCTGTAAATCATAAGCGAAGAAGGCTTCTCCATAAAGTAATTGCTGCCACATCACCACACCGTTGTAATACAGCTGAGAGCAACGAAACTCATTTACAACAAAGTCCAACTTCGGCAACCCACTCGAAGACTCCGCATCGCCACGCACTGACGCGCCCAAATCTTTTCGAGCATGTAGAATTTCATAAATTGGGGAGCATAAGCTATCCAACCTGAACATATTCAATTGGTTTGCATTAACCTCAACCCCACTCAAAGTAAGATCGGTTTTGTAGTCCAAATAAGTTTCCATCGTAGGCACAGCGTCGGGCGAAAAATCACGCATCTGCTTTTTAGTCAGCAGTACGAATGAAAAATTTGCGCCTGCCAAATGTGCATGCAATAGCTCTTTTCCAGACAAGCTATCGCTACTATTTAATCTATAATAGTCTCGCGTCGCATACACTCTTGAGAAATGCGTCGCCAACCAACCAGCGCCTTCACATAACGACTTATCGATAAGATTTCCGCCGCTGTACTTTTTGTAAGCATCAAGCCATTGATCCGTATCAAAAGGCCTACGCTCGGTCGGATGAGTAAGTTTTTTCTTCCGCGCCAAGGACACAACAGGAGTTATAAAATTTTCCACTTCGCCACCAAATCAATCCCAACAAACGAATAATAAATACACGCACACTTTATTACGTATCCCTGCAAAGCTAACTAACAATGTTAGGCATCTAGTGATGGACACCCGAATCGCTCTCGGGGACATGATAGGTCCCGAGCGACGAGCAGCATACGGGCACTTTGGGCACTCTGTGGCGACATGACTGTTCTCCTGGGGAAAATTCGAGCGTAGCCCCTCTCACACATCGAAAGTCAAAAATCACTATATCTGTAATGCTGACATGCTTGTCCTTCACCAGAAAAGCGACTCATCAAACCTCAGTTTTCTTACTGAAAAAAATGCTCTCTGACTTGATTCTGCTCACAGATCCATAAGGGCCAGCATCATGCCGACGACCATCTTTCGTTGCTTACTACTCTCGTTAGCTGCCGTCTATAGCAGCAGCTATGCCGCATCTGGACATGAACAGGGTCAGCTCAGCATGGTCCAGCAGCAGCTGGATATTATCCAACGTCTAGCTGCTCAAGCCGAGAGTTCAGGCAGCGCTCAACCGAATGAACGCTACCGCTTCGACTATCCCCGCCTGGCTGAGGATATCCAGCGTATCCGCCAAGGTGTGCAGAGCTATCTATCTCCTACCCGCGCTCAACCTAGCGATGCTGGTGAGCTGGTCGGTGACTACCGCCTCGATACTCCGGCCGCGGAGCCGTCCCCATGAGCATGACTGACGCCCAAACCGCTGCCTTCCAAAACGCCTCCGGTTTCTCGGCACAAAACAGTTCCACACTGTGGCTGTCCCTGGTTCTCGTCCTGGCTTTGCTCTGGTGTGCCTGGGTGATGTGGACGGCTTACAGGGGTTGGGCGGCAGGCAGTGTGCGCTTCGGTGCCTTCGGCGGCAGTGTCGCGCGCGTACTTCTCACCTTGCTTGTTTTGATGTTCTTCACCCTGTCATAACCCAGGAGATCACCGTCATGCTCAAGTGCCTTGTCCCCCTGAAAAAAAACCTGCGCGATCGTGCGAGCCAGCGCTTGATCGGTCTGCTACTGGTACTCGGTCCAAGCCTGGCTTTTGCTGAACTCCCGACCATGGAAGCCCCTTCGCGCGGCGAAGGATCCGGGTTGATCGAGACGATCAAAAACTACGCCTACGACGGCGGCATCCTGCTCGGCCTGTTGATCGCCCTGCTCTCTTTTCTCGGCGTAGCTTGGCACTCGCTGACCGTCTATGCCGACGTGCAGAACCAGCGCAAGACCTGGAAAGACCTCGGCGCCGTAGTCGGCATCGGAGCCCTGCTGGTGGTAATTATCATCTGGTTCCTGACCAAGGCTGCCGCGATTCTGTGAGGTTGGCATGAACGACACTATCGAACGCCTTGCCGACGGCACCTTGGTCTTTCTACCCGAACGGCTCAATCGTAATCCTGCCGTATTACGCGGTTTAACCAACGATGAGATGTGGGTGGCGCTCGGTGCCGGCGCACTCGTTGGCCTGGTGCTGGGTGTTCCTCTGGCGATCGCCACCGCCTCCATTGCCGTGGCGCCGACCAGCATGATCGCAAGCATGGCGCTGGTGCTATTTGCCGGTGGCACGCTACTGCGTCGAGCCAAACGGGCTCGCCCCGAGATCTGGTTGTACCGCAAACTCGAATGGATAATCGCCAGCCGTTGGCGCCTGGGTGGAGGGACTTTGATCCTGCACTCCGGCGCCTGGACGGTTCGCCGTTCGTGTCGACTGCGCCCAGCCCTGTCCCGGTGGCAACCATGAGTCGCTTTCGGAACAAGGTGGACGCGCAACAGGCCCATATCTTCAGCCTGCGTCTGGCAGTAATGGTCCTCGCCCTGCTCTGTGCCGGACTCTGGTACGGCTGGCGCTCGGCACCGACCGATCTGACCGTGCATGTCCCCCCGGATCTACGCTCGGGCAGCACGCGCAAGTGGTGGGATATCCCCTCAGAGAATGTCTATGCCTTTGCCCTGTACATCTTCGGTCAGCTCAACCGCTGGCCCTCGGATGGCGAGAAGGACTATCGCCGCGCTATCTATGGCTTGCAGTCTTATCTGACACCCTCCTGCAAGACCTTCCTCGACGGCGACTACGAATACCGCAAGGCCGCCGGCGAACTCCGCCAGCGGGTGCGTGGCGTCTACGAAATTCTGGGCCGAGGCTACAGCGAAGATCCGGAACTCAGGGTCAAGCAACTCGATCGCGACAGCTGGCTGGTCACCCTCGACCTCAACGCCGATGAGTATTACGCCGCCGAACCGGTGAAACGGGTGGTGGTGCGTTATCCATTACGCGTGGTGCGTTTTGATCTGGACCCCGAACGCAATAAGTGGGGGCTTGCACTGGACTGTTATCAGGGCACGCCGCAAAAAATCGCTCTGCCTGGAGGTGAGCCATGACGCGGATTTCTACCCTGGGGCTCACCATCGCACTGATGCTATGGGGAGTTGCAGCGCAGGCCGTCGAGTTGATGCGCTGGGAACGCCTCCCTCTCGCAGTCCCACTGGTGATCAATCAGGAGCGGGTGGTCTTTATCGGAGAGGATGTCCGAGTCGGCGTACCCTCAACTCTGACCGGCAAGCTGCGCGTGCAATCTACCGGCGGAACGCTGTACCTGCGCGCGTCAGAAGCCATTGCACCTACCCGATTACAACTGCAATCGGTCGCGACGGGCGAAATCATCCTCTTGGACATTGCAGCCACGCCTGGCGATCAACCGCTGGAACCCGTGCGTATTCTCAAGAATGCTCAGCGGCAGCCTACCGAGGCTGAATCGAGCACTGTCCCTGTTCCAGAACGTACGCCAATCCCAGTCGCTTTGACGCGCTACGCCGCGCAAAGCCTATACGCGCCGCTGCGCACCGTGGAGTCCTTGCCGGGTGTGCGTCGCGTCCCGCTCAAGCTGCGTACCGAACTGCCAACCCTGCTGCCGACCGAGAACGTATCCAGCACTCCCATCGCCGCCTGGCGACTCGATGATTACTGGGTAACGGCGGTGAAGTTACGCAATCGTGGATCAAAGACGGTGCAACTCGATCCACGTCGATTTCAGGCCAAGCTATTCGCCGCGGCATTCCAGCACACCTTCCTCGGACCTGTCGGCAGCGCCGAAGACACTACGGTTGCCTACCTCGTCACCCGCGGTGCCGGTCTTGAACACGCCGTGATGCTCCTGTCTGTTTCGGAAGGTGCCGACGATGAAAGCTAACGCCTTACTTAAATGGCTAGTACCAGCTGTGCTGCTGGGCGTGGCTATTATCATCCTGAAAACCTGGGTAGCGGGTAGTACCTCCTCTCCAGAGCACCCAGTTGATCAGGGCAATATTCAGTTATCCGCCGAGCAAGCCAAATCGCTCGGCATTGCGGGCGACACTCCACGCGATACGGTCGCCACCTTGATCGGCCAAGTGAAGGCCATGCGTAGCGACATGCTCGGTTTGAAGAAACACAACGATTCGCTGCAGGCGGAAAACAACCGCCTGCGCGACAGGGAAAACAGTGTTGATTCGCGAATCCAAACAGCGCTTGGCAGTGTGACCCAACAGGTCGACGAAGGCCGCCGACAAGCCAACGAGGCCCGACTCAAAGCAGAACAAGACAGTCGTCAGGCTCGCGGTCTGCTGACGCAATTGCAGGAGCAGTTGTCGGGGCTGACCGGCAAAGACAAGGATATGCCTATCGGACTGGGGCTTGAGCCGGGCGACGGCTCCCAGTTCGAACGGCAGCATTCTGCCAATGATGCACTGCAGTGGATTGAGCCCTCGGATGCTCTGTCCACCGCCCCCCAGGGCAAAACCAAGACCGCGTCCGCCCTGAGTCTGCCTACTGCCTTCAACACACTGGAGGGTTTGAAGGACAATGCCATCGACCGCAGCCAGAAGCAGTTACGCCAGGTCACCAAGGGTGAACGTGACCTGACACGCTCCGCTGATCGTACCGAAGGCGCGAAGCCGGTCTACACCATTCCCGAAAACGCAATATTGATGGGTTCGGTCGCCATGACCGCGCTGATCGGCAGAGTCCCTGTCGACGGCACCGTGAATGATCCCTACCCCTTCAAGGCGCTGGTTGGCCCGGAGAACCTGACCGCCAACGGCATCGATCTGCCGGACGTCGCGGGGGCCGTTATGAGCGGCACGGCGTCCGGTGACTGGACCCTGTCGTGCGTGCGCGGACAGGTCGAGTCAATTACCTTTGTGTTTACCGACGGCACTATCCGCACGGTGCCTCAGCCGAAGGCAGTAGCCAGCCGCAACGCCTCCACCGCCCAGAGTTCGGACACCGACAAGATTCGTGGCGGACTCGGTTACCTGTCCGATCCGTATGGCATTCCTTGCATCGCTGGTGAGCGCCGCTCAAACGCTCAACAGTACCTCGGCAGCCAGAGCTTGATCACTGCCGCCGGCGCCGGTGTCGCCGCCTTGCTCGGGGATGAGCAGAACAACAGCAGCGTGATCAGTTCGGGCGGCAGTACGCTCGGGGTCGCCAGCAGCAGTGGCAATAGCGCGCTGAATTCAATTCTCAGTGGTGGGGTCAGCGACATCCGTGAGTGGGTCAACAAGCTGTATGGCGAGGCCTTTGCTGCCGTGTACGTGCCACCGGCCGCCCAAGTCGCGCTGCACCTCGACCATGAGATCACCATCGACTACGAGCCCAAGGGCCGGAGCGTTCGCCATGAAAAAGACCACGTTTCTCTGCCTGACCTGGATTAGCGTGTTTTCCTTGGTCCTCACAGGGTGTTCCACTGACAAGGAGACGCTGCTGCCCCATGGTGAGCAAACCATGCTGGACATATGGAACGGCGCCGGCTCACAGGGTACTCAGCAGCAGCTGCTGGATGCTCGGCAACAGTTACGCCGCCCGCTGGCTCAAGCAGATCTCTCCGTTGCTCTCCAGGAGCCCTACACGCGTACAGCAGCGAACGAGATCCGCAATCTGTTCCCTCGCCTGCCCAATCCCGATCTGGTGCTGTACGTGTACCCGCACCTGAGTGGTACCGAGCAGGCACCGATCCCAGGCTACTCGACAGTCTTTCCGTTCTACCAACGGGTGCAGTACGCATTGCCGGGTGAACGTCAGGAAGACTTGTAGTGCGTACCGGCGATTTGGGCAGCCGCACTTCTGCATGGAAAGCCTGGCGCCACCGATTGCGCCCTCGTGCCACCTTGGCCGATGAAGCTGCACTGTATGCACACAACCCCAGCTTCACCGATCATCTGCCTTGGGTCGAATACCTCGACACCGAGCAGTGTTTTCTGCTGGAGGACAATCACTCGGTGGGTGCGGTGTTCGAGTTACTGCCCATCGGCACCGAAGGGCGCGAACCCGATTGGCTGATGGCGACCCGCGATGCCCTTGAGGATGCCCTGCAGGATAGCTTTGACGAGCGGGATCAAGCGCCTTGGGTGGCGCAGTTTTTCTGCCAGGACGACAACGACTTCACTCCCTTTCTGACCCGGCTCACAGGCTATATTCAGGACCGCGCGCGAGGCACGGTTTTCACCGACGCGTACCTGGAACTTACTCGCCGACACCTGAAGGCCATCGCCAAGCCAGGAGGATTGTTCGAGGACAAGGCAGTCACGCGCCTGCCGTGGCGCGGTAACAACCGTCGGGTGCGCCTGGTTGTCTATCGCTGGCTTGAGTCTGGCGCTGAGGAAACGGGACTCACCCCGGTGCAATCCCTGCAACAGACTTGCGAACGTATCGCGGCTTCGTTGCAGGCGTGCGGGGTGCAATCGATGCGAGTCGATGGCCGAGGTCTGTATGCCTGGTTAGTGCCCTGGTTCAATCCTGCGCCCAGGCTCACCAATGAAGCACCCGAGGATTTCTACCGCCGCGTGGCCTATCCGGAGTTAGACGATGGCGAGTCGCTGGAACTGCCCTTCGATCATGACTTTGCCGAGCGACTGTTCTTCAACGAACCGCGCTCGGATGTGCAGCACGGGTTCTGGTTTTTCGATGATCAGCCCCACCGGGTGATGGTGGTGGACAAACTGCGGCGCGCACCATCGATTGGTCAGCTCACGGGCGAAACCCGTAAGGGTGATGCGGTGAACGCATTGTTTGACCAGTTACCCGAAGGCACGGTGATGAGTCTGACCTTAGTGGTCAAACCACAGGATGTACTCGAGGATCAGTTGAACCGCCTGGCCCGCAAAGCCATCGGTGAAAACCTGGCCTCGACCCAAACCCGTCAGGATGTCGAAGAGGCTCGTGCGATCATCGGTCGCCAGCACAAGCTGTACCGCGGCACCCTGGCATTTTACTTGCGAGGTCACGACGAACAGCAACTGCACCAGCACTCGGTCAGCCTGGCCAACGCGCTGTTGGGCGCGGGGCTGCAACCGGTACGCGAAGGCGATGAAGTCGCCGCCTGCAACAGCTACCTGCGTTGGTTACCGATGGCTTACAACCCGGCCCGCGACACGCGCAACTGGTACACCCGCCTGATGTTTGCCCAGCACCTGGCGAATCTGGTTCCGGTGTGGGGCCGCAGCACCGGCACCCGCCACCCAGGCATCACCCTGTTCAATCGTGGTGGCTCGCCGTTGAGTTTTGATCCGTTGTCACGTCTAGACCGGGCCATGAACGGCCATCTGCTGTTGTTCGGTCCGACCGGCGCCGGTAAGTCGGCCACCCTGGTCACCCTGCTGATGCAGGTCATGGCGGTGTACCGTCCTCGTCTGTTTATCGTCGAGGCCGGTAACTCATTCGGCTTGCAGGGCGACTACTTCGCAACGCAAGGCCTGTCAGTCAATAAGGTCCAATTGAAACCAGGTGCCTCGGTCAGTCTTGCCCCCTTTGCCGATGCCTGGCGCCTGGTCGAGCAACCGGATCAGATGGCGAGTCTGTCGATCGACGAATGGGACGATGAGGCGATAGCCAGTCGTGAGGACCAGCGCGATGTGCTCGGCGAACTGGAAATCACTGCCCGACTGATGATCACCGGTGGCGAGGCCAAGGAAGAAGCCCGCCTGAGTCGAGCCGATCGCAGTCTGATCCGCGAGTGCATTCTCGATGCGGCGCAGACCTGTGCCGCGGCGATTCGCCAGGTACTGACCCGCGACGTGCGCGAAGCGTTGCTGCGCGTCGCCGCCGACCCGCACTTGCCGGAGAAGCGTCGTGAGCGCGCCCAGGAAATGGGCGAGTCCATGGACCTGTTTTGCCAGGGTTTCGAGGGTGAACTGTTCGATCGCGAAGGCACACCTTGGCCCGAGAGCGATGTGACCATTGTCGACCTGGCCACTTACGCTCGCGAAGGCTACGAGGCACAGATGTCCATCATCTACATCAGCCTGATGAACACCGTGAATAACCTTGCCGAACGAGACCAGTACCTGGGCCGACCGATCATCATGGTCACCGACGAGGGCCATATCATCACCAAGAACCCGCTGCTGGCACCCTTCGTGGTCAAGGGCACGAAGATGTGGCGCAAGCTCGGCGCGTGGTTCTGGCTGGCGACGCAAAACCTTGCCGACTTCCCCACCGCCGCGCAGACCATGCTCAACATGATCGAATGGTGGATTTGCTTGAACATGCCGCCCGCGGAAATCGAAGAAATCGCACGGTTCAAGAAACTCACGCCGGCACAGAAAGCCTTGCTGCTCTCCGCCAGTAAGGAGCCGGGGAAATACACTGAGGGGGTCGTGCTATCGAAGAAGCTCGAGACGCTGTTTCGGGCCGTGCCGCCAAGTCTTTATCTCGCCCTGGCCATGACGGAGCCCGAGGAAAAAGCCGAACGCCGGACACTGATGCAGAGCACCGGCTGCTCGGAACTGGAGGCGGCTTACCGGGTAGCTGAACGGATCGATAGGATGCGAGGAATTAAGTGAAACGGAGCTGATCCTAGGTTTCGATCAACCCGGCAGCAAATCCTTGAAAACCTTCTCCACGTAGGCTTGCATGAACCAGTCAGGGATCTCATCAGCCCTGAATTCAAGATCAGTCCCGTCCGTTACTTCAGCGAGCAGCACCAGATCAGCGCCGGAGTTATCAAAGATATAAGCCCGGTTCGAGGCTGCGATGGCTGCTGGCAATAGGTTCAGGCAACGACCGTAGCGCTGCACAATTTTTTCCGTGGGGACTGGGTGCCCACCTGCCGCGACACGGTTCTTGACCCTGTTGATATTGATGTCAGGATCTTCAGTGGCGACAAAGTAGAGGTAGGTTCGATATCCCGACGCTTTTGCCTTAAGCATAAAAGCGACTTTGTCCTCGCTAGACATCACCGTTTCGAAGGTGAAAGACAACTGGGCTTCAAGGAGCTTGTGCCGCATGAAATCAGAGAGCACGGAAGCAAAATAGGAATTCATCGCGACGGACTGGAAATTCAGGCCGTTATTGCTGAAGTCTATATTGGATGCCTCTTCAACGAGCTGGGTCGACCGAATCAGTCGGTGCGCCTTGATAAAGCCGAGAACCTCGTCGCCTTCGACTTCCAGTTGAAAATCGCTGAATTCCAGGCGTCCGCCCTCTTTGGCAGCCTTTTCGATTTCATCCGGGTTGATGTAGATCCCAATCAGGTGGGAAGGGACGGCACTTTTCATTGTGCTTTTACCGGAACCATTAGGGCCGGCAAACACCCTCAGCCGAGGGACGGTCATGAGCTGCGGTGCACCTTGATAATCCCGCCCAAGGTCACTTTATGCTTGGGCTTGGCCACTCGAATAACCTTGTGCTTACCGTCGGCAGTCGTCTCAACGAGCTTGCCGTCCATCACTTCCATCACGCTGCGTCCGGCCGCCAGCGCGTTGATATAGGCCGTATTGATCGCACCTTCAGCCATGGCTGGGATTTTACCCTCCAGTCGGCTCACCAGATCGTCACTCAACACTTGGTCGGCTTTCATATCGCGCTCCACGTTCTCAGAGCGTGCAGAATCTGCACTTATCAGAATCCTAGCTACGTAAATCTGTTTATCACAGATCAACGCCACTTCTGTCAGATCTCCATTCTAGAGGAATGGAGCCTGGAACCATACCTTCCAGTAAATTTTCCCGTGTAGGCCATATCGTCAGGGTTGGAGCCGCACGGCTACGGTAAAACGCCTTGAAGCCGTTGCTGAATTCTCAATAAAAATCCTGCTTCGAAAGCATCCTGAGAGTCTCCTGCCGGACAAGTCTTCCGTGCCTGCGCCAGTTCCCACCACAGCGGTACGTCACCGGGTGTATTAAGCCAGGCCTGGGCGCATTGCACGCCACGTTCGATCATAGGCGCAAATTCGCTGCCCCATGGTGTCAAAAGGCTCGGGCAGCCGTCCGCCGCCGGAATTGAAACGTAATTTTCGTCCATAGACACCTTAGCTTTCGATTATTTATTAATGCTCGGTCTGTTCTAAGCAGCATAGAAACAAAATTGACACTCGGCTTAAGCATCAAAAAAGCCCGAATCAGAGCCAATGTAGACTATATCCCGTGGATTGAGAGTCCCTCAAGGCGCAGTTTGCGCGCATGACTCAAGACTACGAACAGCTCCGTCTGCAACTCGCGGAAAACATCCGCTCGATGCGACGCGTGAAGAACCTTACCCAGGAGCAATTGGCGCTCATGGCCGAGGTGGATCGTACCTATGTGAGTCAAATCGAACGAGGGGTAGGCAACCCGTCGTTATTGGTCCTCTGCAAACTCGCCAACATTTTCGAGATCAAAACGGATCAGCTGCTCATCGAGTCTGACGCGCTTGCTCGTACGCTGAGCGTTGAATGACCCTCTGCTGATCTAGAAGGTCGCTGTAAACCGACGATCCAACGTTCGGCTTTCTCACTGACACCCCTCTCTCGATTATTGAACCTGTCCAGGCCATACAACCAGAGCCTGGATCATGTCTGCTGCCTACCCGCACATTTCGCCCCAGAAGTTGCATCCTTTGGTGCTGAGCATTCTGCTGGCATCCGGGCCAAGCGTAGCGCTTGACACTGGCAGCATTACCGCCTCCGTGCTCTCTCCGGACTGCCTTGAATATAAGGTCGTCGGCATCTGCTTTTGGTTGCTCTGCACCCCCTTCGGCTGCACGGTTAAAACCTCAACCAAGATTCGTCACTTCATTCCTGAGCTGGTGGTCTCGAGCTATGCCACCACCGGTGCCAATCCTTGGACCGAGATGGCCACCCTATCCTCTCCTATCAGTGGTGCAGAAGGAGGCGGTAACCTGATCACGCCGAACACCCAGCGCGATAATCTGCCTCGTTTCAAAAACGTTGATGCCATCGGTCATCCAGGTGGCTGGGCCGCCACGCAACTGGCCTCGCAATCCGGCTACGCCTGCGCCAGCGGTGCCACGGCGTTCATACCCTACTACCTGAGCACTTGGGACTCACTGGCCTGGCGTCATGGCATCCCGGAAAGCCTCTACCCCGAGTCACTCGTGCCGGGAATCCGTGAAATCGGTCGTCAGCTCGCGGGAAACATGTGGGGCAACGTCTATCCCCGGCAAGGATTTTTGGTGCAACCTGACGACTTCAAAGCCGCTGCGGTGATGGCGCAGCGAGCGGGTGACGTCATTACCCGCAACTGGCAACCGCACGTGTATGTCCCGCTCACACCCGTACCACGCGATGGTTATTGGCCGCCTGGCCCAATCGTTGAAAACGACGCTTCGACCCACAAATGGCAATTGCTCTCCCCCGTGGTTCAACCCACATGTGCCATCTTCCCCAGCGATCCGGTGCAGAGCGCGGATGGTGGCTACGCCTGGTCGCTGTGGCGTCCTTATAGCTGCTGCAAGCGTGAGGGACAGACCTTCCTGTTCAGCATCGACTTCGAAGGTGGTGCTTCATGAGTCGGCTTCTTGCAGGACCATGGTTGGGCCCGATGAGTTTTTTGCTCTGCGGACTGCTCGCCGTGGCCGCGCATGCCCACGCCGCCGAGGACGATTACCGTCTAGGCACTCAAGGAGAAGTGCTCGACGACCGGGTGATGTACACCATCGGTGGCGGCTCGGCAGCGGGCTCGCCGAGCTCGCTCTATCGCCCCAACGGACTCGGTGTCGGTGGATCTTGGCAGGCGAACATGATGTGCGGAAACATGAGCCTCACCAACACCTTGCAAAACCAGTTGAACGGCGTCACCGAAGGTTTCCAGCAGATCATGGGCAGCATCGTGCAGAACGCGACCCAAGCGGTGATGTCGCTGCCGGCGTTGATCATCCAGCGCGCCAACCCCGGGCTTTATGAGTTGTTGAGTAACGGGGTGATGCAAGGACGTATTGACTTCGACCGTTCCAAGCTGACCTGCCAGGCCATGGCCGAAAAGATGGCGGATAAGGTCGGTCAAGCCGGCTGGGGCGCATTGGCCAAGAACCAGGAGATGCAGGGCAACCTCGAACAAACCGGCGGCGATGCGGTGGCCGCGGTGAAAAACACCGAGGCCCGTAACGGCAATAATGGGGTGTCTTGGGTCGGCGGGCAGAAGGCTGGAGGTAGCGGACAAACACCCATCCGGGCAACCTCCGATGTGGTGCGCGCGGGTTATAACCTGCTGCATAACCGCGCAGTGGATGACAACACCTCGATCAGTAACAGTGATTGCCTGGGCGGCGCTATTTGCCAGGCATGGACCTCACCGCAAGAGGAGTCCGAATGGGCTGTTCGCGTGTTGGGCGAGACCGAAGTCGCGACCTGCGACACCTGCGAGACTCTGCGGGCTACCGCAGGCAGCGGACTGACGCCGCTGATCCAGGAGGCCTACAGTGAACACCTCAAAACCCTGCAAGGCTTACTGTCCGGATCTCTGCCGCCGAACCCTGACAATCTGAGCAAAGCCTCCAGCCCGATGCTGCCGGTGACTCGTGGTGTGATCGAAGCCCTGCGCGACGATCCTGATCAGGAACTCCTGGCGCGGCGCCTGGCCAGTGAGACGGCCCTGTCCAGCGTACTCGACAAAGCGCTCCTGCTATTGCGCACGCTGCTGGCAGGCAGCCACGAACCTAACATCGCTTCCGCCGAACCGGCCCAAACGGCCTTGACGAAAGACATCGACGCACTGGAGCGCGAGATACGCCTGCTACAAACCGAGTTGCAGGTCCGGCAGATGCTCACTACCAATACCGCCAGCCTCGTGCTCGATCGACATGCCGGAGGTGCCGATGCGTCACGCATCGTCGAGCAAGGCGACCCCGAACCTGGCCGACTCAACGACGCTGATGCCAGGCACAAGTGAGCCATGAAACGCTCACGGCTATTCACTTTACTTGCAAGTCTAGGAATCGCCGCAGGGATGATCCTGACCGCCGCACTGATCGCCTGGATCGGCTGCACTGCGCTGGGCAGTTTCGGGGCCTGGCAGCAAGCCTTGGAATCGATACGGCCTTATCTGGGGTGGTGGCGTGTCCTGCTCTACGGCGTCCTCTTTGCACTCTGGTGGGACCTGCTGAGGCGCTACCGACATCGACCACAGGACCGACTGCGCGTGAAACGCGTCGGGACATTAGGGCTCTTGCTCTTTACCTGCGTCGAGCTCACTCGATTGTGAGGTCACCACGATGCTCATGAGCGCCAACAGCTACCTGGAGTTTTACCTCTCCCTCCTGGCATGGATCATCAACAACGGTATCTGGAACGTCCTGTCCGATACTGGCCTGTTCGCCGCCCCCTTTGGTGCAATCATCTTGCAAGAATGGTTGTCGGCCCGTCAGCAAGGCGCGGATGAAGGCAACAAAGGATTGCTCTCGGTACCTCGAATCGAGAATCGGCTTTGGCTGGCCTACATTGTCGTATTGTTCGGCTGCGCGCCGGTCTTTCCGCTAAACCTCGCTTCAATGGCGTTCGACGATGCAGCGAGCCAACGCTGCGGTGTCAGCGTGGCCAAGCCAGCGGAAACCGCCTGGGGTACCACTTTCAACACCATCGGAGAACGCTCTGCCAACGTGCCAATCTGGTGGTTTCTGGTGCACGCCTTGAGTAAAGGAGTGACCGCAGCGGCCACCGCCTCCATTCCCTGCGCACCGGACATCCGACAGATGCGCATGGAGATCGACAGTTCTCGCATTGATAACCAAGTGTTGCTACAGGAAGTCGCCGATTTTACTCGCGACTGCTACGGCTATTCCCGCTCTCGGCTGTTCACCAATCGCCCGCAGTTGGACAAGGCACAAAGTCATGATGCGTCCTGGGTCGGCTCAAGCTATTTTCTCGACACTCCGGGCTACTACGACATCGATCGCTCACGGACACCGCGTGTCAGCTGGCCCTATGATGAAACCCGCGATGTTTCATTGCCACGGCTGGAGAATGGCGCAGGCTACCCCACTTGCAAACAGTGGTGGAGTGATAGCGGTATCGGGTTGCGAGCGCGCTTGATCGAGCAAGTCGATCCTTCGCTGCTGACCCAGCTGAAAGGCTGGTGGACTGGCCGCTCAAGCAACGAGATCGAGGATGCCACCCTGCGCGAACTGGTCAGCCCGCGCCAACAATCGATGTCCATGTCGCCCGGACAGGTGTACCAGGACTATGGCTCCAGTGCTCGCGGAGGGTCGATCAATCAGGGGCTCAATAACCTGGCGACCAACACTGGGCTGGCCCTCGGTTCCTTCAGCAACTTCCCGGCGATGAATGCGCTACGCGCCGCCCTGCCCATGGTGCAGGCTTTCCTGATCATGGGCGTCATCATCAGCCTGCCACTGATCCTGCTGGTCAGTACCTACCAGCTAAAGACCGTCATGACGGTGACGTTCGCGCTGTTCACGCTGCACATGCTGACCTTCTGGTGGGAGTTGGCCCGCTGGGTCGACTCCAGCATGCTCGATATCTTGTACAACCAAGTGTCGGCGTCCAATCAGGTGCTGCTGTCGCTGCCCACATCCGGTTTTATGGACGGGACCGTCACGGCACAGGTGATTGAGTATGTGATGGGGGCGATGTTCTTGGTTCTGCCAGGACTATTTCTAGTTGCCATGAGCTGGGCAGGCTACTCAATTGGCAGCAGCCTTGAAGGGATGCTAGGAAGTGCGAGCAAGGCAGCGCATGGCGCGGCAAGCAAAGGCACAGATCAGTTGATGGGAGCTACGAAAAGGATCATCTGACGTCACTACTCGATGATTTGGAATGCCCGATGTAATGGCCGTTGTCGTCGTAATTGCCTAGATAGGAGTTGGCCCCTAAAAAGTCTGGACCTGGATCATTGCCTTCAAGATCCCCATCAATGGCAGCCCTGGACAATAGGAGACCAATCACAGCAATCATCGTTACGACAGAAGCTACCAACCAGAAACCGATAAAGAGCAACCCAAGGATGAGTGCCAGCTTCGTAACCAGAAAGCTCCCACGAACCAATAGCCCACCCGCAGGCATACCTGTCGCCACCGCACGTTTAGCCACACGAGATTCAAATCCTTTCAACCTGCGATAAACACGTTTTACGGACATACCGCATGCATATGCCCAGCGGTGTGCGCGGGAGATCTGAAGTGGCTGCTGAGCCGGCATGGTTGCGCCCTCTTCTGAGCGTGTTCCTGTGGAAATCGAGATTACAGACTACTACTGAAAACCGCCCATGCTTAACCGTTTATCAGCTTACTCGGTCGAAAAACTCTTCACTGGAAGACAGAAGACGCAGCTCGTGCACCAGCGCCTCTATGGCCGTTGACCCATCTATATCATCCAGCTACATAGAGGGTACGGATCGCTGTTATCGACAGCACCTTCCCAGGTAGCCAGAGCCTTCAAAGCTACGTCACTCCGGTGATGGTTCCCCCCAAGTGCGATTAGCGTTCGGTGGCTCGCACGGTCACGCTTCACGGTGATGAACGCCTACTGCTCTCCCGAGCGTCTTTCGAGCTCGGCTCGTCCTAACCCCTCTTGTTTTTCTTCAACCCACCGCGGGGAATTCTTTCCCCCTATGGGACAGGTTTCTTCGCGCTATAAACGGAGGCACCCCATGTCCGACTCACTCACAAGCGAAGCACTGAACACTCTGCGCTTGCCCGTTGTGTTCACTCCAGACGCGTGGCAACACGCAGTATTGCTCGATGGTTCAAATCATCCTGAAAAACTGCAGCTCGATAGGCTGAGCAACATCGTACGCGCAGCCTTCAAAGCTCACCTGGCCGATCCAAACGCACCCTACGTGGTGTTGGAGATAGCCAAGCTCGGCTCAGTGAGTGATGCAGAACATGAACCATTGCTGCAACTGAGCCTCAGCCTACTTCAGGCATCAGACCAACCTAACGCCTTACTGATAGCGCTTGCGGAAGAGCAGCAACGCTAAACGCAAACGGCCATACCTGGCCACTGATCCAACTCAGGCTATACGCAGTCCTGCACCAATCCAACCAATACCCACCGGGGAACCCTTCCCGACGGGAAAGGCGTTCCTCCGTTTTCTCCGAGGAAAATGCCATGCGCAACATCTACCAAGACGTGACTGACAAGATCGTTACCGCGTTAGACCAAGGCGTAGCGCCCTGGATCAAACCCTGGTCCTCAAATGGCTCAACTGACGTCGCTCATCACCAGCCCTATCCCATCAACGCCATTACGCAGCGTCCCTATTCGGGCATCAATTTACCGTTGCTCTGGGCCGAGGCCAGGTTGCAGGGGTTCACTCAAGATCGCTGGCTGACCTTCAATCAAGCCAAAAAAGCCGGCGGGCACATCCGTAAGGGTGAGCACAGCACTCTGGCAGTGCTCTACAAACCGATGGAGCGCGAGGAACAGACCGAATCAGGCCAACCCGTACTCGATGAAAACGGTCAGCCCAAGGTCGCTCACTTCGGCATTCTCAGGACACATTTTCTGTTCAACATCGAGCAAACGGAAGGGCTCGAAACGCTCAACGAAACTTTAATCGAGACGGAACCGAGCGATCCCTTCTTCCCCAACGCTGCTGCAGAAAGTTTGTTGCGAAGTTCGGGCGCAAATATCATTCATCGATTTGCCGACGAAGCCTTTTACCACCCAATCAGGGATCTCATCCAACTGCCGACAAAAGCGCAATTTCACGATCAGGGTGGGTACTACGCCACCGCGCTTCACGAGCTGACGCACTGGACCGGGCACCACTCTCGGTTGCAGCGTGAAGGCGTGACCACACCTTGCCCATTCGGCTCGCCAGGTTATGCATTTGAAGAGTTGATCGCCGAAATGGGGGCCGCTTTTTTATGTGCCTACGCCGGTATACGGGGAGAGCTTCGGCACGAGGGCTATATCGACTCCTGGCTCGGCCTGCTCAAGGCTGACAACCGCGCGATTTTCCGCGCCAGTGGCCAGGCCCGATGCGCTTCGGAGTATGTGCTCAACCTGGAGCAGCAACGGAAGCAGACGGTAATGGATGACTCGCGATGCATGAACGATGGCGCTTGATCGTCACCTCACCGCTGCAAACGCTTCATAGGGTCCAACACGAGTTGGACCCTTTTTCTATGCCCAGAAAAATCCCCACACTGCGGAGCTCTGACGCAAAGAACATGAGGTAACCCCGTAACCGCAGTACGCCGTTACGTATCCAGATTCTCCGCCAGGTAATCCACCAGATCGAGCGGACTCCGGCTGTCGATCACCTTGTAGATAAGGTCACGTTTGCTGCGCGGTAGCTTCTTGACCACGCTCTTCGCCGAGGCCCTGACGGCTTCGTCTGTTCCATGGATACGTGCTGCGAGCAGCAGTATGAGCGTGGCGTCAGTAAGGTTCATGGCAAGACCCGATAAAATTCGCACCGCAGTGTACCGACACTTTCCTTTTTCGTACCAGCATGCGCATCCAACAAAACGGCACCAGGACAAATCGATATTCCGATTGCCGCATAAAGGGGTACACGGCAAAAGGACAAGCAAGGGTCGGAAGGGGAATGGGGATTCAAGGGTAAGAGCCCTATCCGAAAAGGCTAAAAGGCCACTGACTCTGCCAGTTCCCGGGAGGACCATGATGCTCAGTCTGTTTCGGCACAAAAGGCAAAAGCCTCCTCCTCCACCAACCGGAAACGTCGCCGATGGGTACCTGCCCATCGAATCGTCCCAGAGCTTGTTAGCAGCCGAGCACCGCCGCCAGTTGCTTGATCGCATTTGGCAGTACACCGCCCTCTCCCATCCGCAATTCAGCCAGCTCTATATAAATCCGATCCATCGATACGCCGAGCTGGTCCAGCAGCTTCCAGCCAGCGAGACGCACCACCATGCTTATCTTGGCGGCATGCTCGACCATGGATTGGAGCTGGTCGCTTGTAGTTTGAAATTGCGTCAGTCCTATCTGCTCCCCACGGGTGCTGCGCCCGAAGACCAAGCCGCCCAGACCGACGCCTGGTCTGCTGGCATCGCCTATGGTGCCCTGCTGCATGACATTGGCAAGATCGCCGTGGACCTGCTGGTCGAGCGCCAGGATGGCCGTGTCTGGCATCCTTGGCAGGGATCCCTGGATCAGCCGTATCGTTTTCGCTACCTCAAGGGTCGCGACTACCACCTGCACGGCGCGGCCGCAGGCTTGATCTATACCCAGATTCTTGACTGCCCGATCCTCGATTGGCTCAGTGGGTTCCCATCGCTCTGGGCCAACCTGCTGTATGTCCTGGCGGGCCAGTACGAACGTGCCGGCGTGCTCGGTGAGTTGGTGATGCAGGCCGACCGCGTTTCTACTGCGCAGAACATCGGTGGTAACCCGAACAAGGCGCTGCAAGCACCGATTCATTCGCTGCAACATCACTTGATCGGCGGACTGCGTCATCTAGTTCTGAACGAGCTGAAACTCAACCAGCCAGGTGCCGCGGGATGGCTGACCCAGGACGCACTCTGGCTCGTCAGCAAGACGGTCACAGACAAGCTCCGGGCCTATCTGCTGTCGCAATCGATTGAAGGGATTCCCTCGTCCAATCTCGCGGTGTTTGACGAGCTGCAATCGCATGGATTGGTTGAGTCCACGCCGGAAGGCAAAGCCATCTGGACCGCGCTTGTGGCACAGGGAAATTGGCAGCAGAGTTTCACCTTTCTGCGCCTTCAACCCGCACTGATTTGGGGAAACGAAGACCGGCCCAAAATTTTCAGCGGAACAGTGACCATGGTAGTCGATGACCACCCGACTGACGCTCCGGTATCACCACCAGTGCCCAAGGCAGGCGGAACAGGATCACATCAAAACCAATCGCTGGAAGATTCACTAGCGATGGATGCCGATTACCTCGGAACGTTGCTGAATATGTTCGAATTGGCAGAGCCCGAGACTCCTGAATCACCACCCGAAAGAGCTCTTGAAATCCGAAGCTCCCCTTCGGACAACCCCGGTCGGGCATTCCTGAAATGGGTCAAGGAAGGCATCCAGAGCCACAAGCTGATCATCAACGACAGCAAGGCTAAAATCCACACGGTGAGCGGCAGCGTGCTATTGGTCACACCAGGTCTCTTCCAACGCTATGTGCAGGAGTTTCCTGGTATCTCACAGGATTTCGATCAAGAGATTGAAGAATGGCGTTGGGTGCAGAAGCAGTTCGAAAAACTGAAGGTCCACAGGAAACGAGACGATGGCTTGAACATCTGGATCTGTCATGTCGAAGGTCCTCGGAAGAAAGCAAATCTTAAAGGTTATTTGCTCGAGACCCCGGCGTTGTTGTTCAATATTGTGCCGGCCGATAATCCTTTTCTTAAAATCGTAAATGCTTAGATTTCCATAGAAATCTATTGGATCCTACGACATTCTGCACCGCGAGTATTAGGACTGCCGAACTCATGGCCGGCCACAATACTGTGACGCCGTTGCAGTTTGAGAGACCGCATACTACAGCCTACACCGACGCGGTGAAATTATGACAGCGTGCCCCGGTTTGACACAGGGTCGGCCAGGGGGGGCTCCGTCTCTCTTCGCCCCCTTTCTATCTCATCCCTGAACCCGCAGATGATCACTAGTAAGGATGTTTGTCCACGCAGTCCTGAAGTCTCGCAACGCCTGGTTCGATGCTGGCTTCCCACGGAAAATCATTGGTGAGCTAGGCTCGTGCCAAGCTCACAGCCAAAAGCGCGCATTCGCACCGAAGGAATTGTCAAACACAAATGACTTTGTATTTGATGACGGTATGGCTACAGAAGAGCTCACCTTTAGCGATCCATTGAGTCTCCTGTTTTGCTCTCACCATCAACCGAGCTGGGTGGAAAAAACAAGTCTCAGATGGATAGGCGTTCTTCTGGCAGAGATTCATACCGAATCACACCTCGTGCCCATAGATCGCCTTTGCGAGCGGCCCTCCGGATGGATGAAGGCGAGATCACGAGCCACTTCCCAATTTTCGGCTTAACCAAAGGCCTCCCCATTCGGGCGTGACAGGCCGCAAGGAACGGCTCCATCTTTTCGATGATATGCGGTGCGAGCTGGGCTACCTCCGACGATGCATAGCTGGCTTCGGGTGCATAGGTCAGTCCTTTCGGAAAAGCGTACGCTGTATCCCAAAATACTGCCGGCATTTCGCACGCTAAGAAACCTGCACCCGCAGGTAGGTAGTACGTACCCAAGTCGATAATCGAGCCATCGAGTTCCACCCAATAATGAGAATGCTCGCCGGACTCAGATGCATACCCGTGAACGAAGCCCCTTCGCTGATCCTGCGAAACCACAAAGGCTGAAAATCTACCCCCCAGCACCTCAGGGCTATGTCCCAGCGACTGCAAGAGACTGTGCACACCAAAAGATGCATACAAACATCGTTTGTAGTAGTCATCGGGAAACTGGGCCTTCAGGCATCTATCTACTACACAGAGAACGCGCTCAACAACCGTAGCATCGACCAAAGCAAGCTCCTTCTCGGATTTGGTGCTCGAAGATAAATATAGTGGCCATTACATGACATAACATGACTAAAATCCACCCCGGCACCTGACGGATCGCCTTGCGCTGGAACGCCGAATTACCACGCCCAGCGCAACATGCGACGTCAGGGCCATCTATATACCTCTCTCAGCGGTAGCAGGCGACTGATGAGACTCTCTGCAGGTAAGCTATATGGATGAGCAGGTTGCGCTGAAGTTGATCGCCGAGAAGGCCTATGACGTCGGGTACTCCGCCAAACTTCACTTCTCCACCTACGACATTGTGGAGAAAGCTCCAGGCTGGATCGGCCTGATCTCCCTGGTGATTGGCGTGCTAGCGCTCTACATCGATTTCTTGGCGGCAAAACACATCTCGGCGCTCATTACGGTGATCGGCATCTGCAGCCTCTACATCACCTATTACGGCGATACCAAAGAGCAGTATTTCCAGGCTGGGAACAAGCTGACGCAGTTGCTGGATCAGCTGAAGAGCATGTCTGCCCGGTGCAAATCCAATCACCAGTTCACCTCCGCCGATCAAGCCGAACTGGATCAAATCACCACCGATTTCCGCTCAGCCTGTCAGAGAAAGCACATCCTGTTCTCAGGCTGGCTTGCTCACAAGAAATTCTTCTGGGATCAACAGGTCGACTGGATCGCTGAGCACCGTGAGTTTTCGTTTTTCAGGGACAAGATCCCGTTTTCCGTTTACGCGCTAATTGTGGTGGTTCTGATCGCTTATGCCGGCGGGTCATGGCTTGCCGCGCATCCAGATCTTCTGCTCTCCCTAAAGGACGCTTGCACCCATGAGTAAAGAGCTTTTTGAGCAATTTCGAAGAAACCTGGCCGTCAAGAACGCCGACGAGATCTCCAAAAGCTACCGGCAGATCACCGAGAAACTGAACGGAAAATACTACGACAGTGCCTCAGACATCCTCCACTGCCGCCAGGTCGGCTCGTACGGTCGCCATACCGCCGTCCACGGCGTAAGCGATCTGGACATGGCGTTCGTGCTGCCATGGTCGGTCTACGATCGCTTCCAGCGTTACGAAAATAACAAACAGTCGGCGTTACTCGGAGAGATACGCCTAGCCCTGAAGGAGCGCTTTCCTAATCATGAGGTCAGGGCTCAGCAGCAGGTAGTGTCGATCAACTTCACGGATTACGTGGTCGAGGTGCTACCTGCGTTCGAGCATGAGGATGATAGCTACACTTATCCGGATGCGAATGACGGGGGCAACTGGGAAACCTGCAACCCGGTCGCTGAAATCGATGAGATTAACGCGCTGAACCAGGCCAAAAACCATAACCTCAAGCGCCTATGCAAAATGGTGCGGGCCTGGAAGAACGACCACGGCGTGCCGCTTAAAGGGATGATGATCGACACTCTCTGCTACCAGTTCCTCAAGAACACCGCAGACTACGACGCCAACTCCTATTCCGCCTACGGCGAAATGACTCGGGATTTCTTCGCATACCTGGTGGATATCGACGAGGACAAGGAGCAATGGCGTGCGCCTGGAAGCGGCTCGATCGTCACGAAGTCAGGTAACTTCCACCCCAAAGCCAAGAAGGCCCTGAGGCGTTTACAGGAGGCTCTGGACGATGCTGAGGTTGCCCATGAGCGGTGGAGCACTGTCTTTGGCGAACATTTCCCAGAGTATGTCGAGCAGGAAAAGAAGCAGGCGATAGCGGAAAATCGCGTCAAAAATGGCGAACAGTTCATTGGCCGAAAATTCAGCCTCGACATCCAGTACACCCTTCGTATCGATTGCTCGGTCAAAAATGAGGGTGACCGACTTCGCAACCTCATGTCACGCGTTATGACCTACCGGATCCCGAAACAGCGTGAGCTGACATTTTGGGTAGCCGAGATCGATGTGCCGCCACCTTATAAAATCTACTGGAAGGTGAAGAATCTCGGCCCGGAGGCCATCGAGCGGAACATGATTCGCGGGGAAATCCGTATCGACAGCGGCCACCATCAAATCACCGAGCACTCAACCTTCCAAGGCGACCATTACGTGGAATGCTATGCGGTGAAAGACAACGTGTGCGTTGCCCGCAGCCGAATCATCGTGCCGATATGAGTACTGTCGAAGTGTTTCAGGAGACAGTCCGCACTTACGCAACTTTTTGCGACGAAACTACAAAGCACTGGTAAAAAACAATGCCATACGCTATCGGCGAGGGAGGCAGCTTTGAAGCAATATGCAGCGAATAGCGTCGACGAGTTAAACCAGCTCCTTGGGACCTTCGGTGAGGATATTTTGTTTCGTGGCCAGATCTCCCATTACGGTGAGGTGGGAGCCCCCTCCATAGGAACGTCCTTCGACAGGAAGGGGTGCATACCGAGCGAAATGCTCAAGTGGTGTCGCTACTCCCAAGGCGTGTTGGATGCCTACATCGCCCAGCACCGATCAGACTTTGCCTACCAGCAGGCCCTCCTTCAGCACTACGGGTGGCGTTCGTTTTACGTCGATTGCACTTCAAGTGCAGCCGTAGCCGCATGGTTCGCCAGCCACAAATACAGTGAAGCAACCACGCTGGAGCTGTGCGAGGACTGTGACGAGGTGGCGGTGATGGTCAGAAAGCGCATGGCCCGCTATGCACCTGTGATCGGCACTGGCCATCTGTATGTGCTCAGTAAGCAGGCCGCCAATCATGTAGGCCTAGTCAACTTGGCTACGTTGACGGTTGAGGGCTACAGGCCGCGCACCGTGGCTCAGTCAGCTTGGCTTCTTGGCCCTCTGCACAATCCGATTCCACAGAATTGCTATCTCGCACAAATCACTGTCCCGAGCGACGTTCTGCAGGCGTATGCCGCTGCCCGTGGCTTAACCGACACGAACACGCTCTTCCCCTCTCCCGCAGACGATCCGATCTTAAGATCACTGCTGGGCTTGCCGTGGGAGGAGATCAAGTTTGAAGCAAGCCTCAAAAATCTGCCTGCGTTCAAGCGAGCACTGGAGCTTCCGGAGTACCATCCAAGCTTAGTGAAAATCGCAGGTGCGCAAACGGCGTTCTATCGTGGTGCAAGGATTCTGGATACCCAGGATTCGATTGATGGTAACCCTCACAGTGGAATCTTCGTCGAAATCCCGGACATGGTGCTCTATGGCTCAGCCGACCCGAGCAAGCCCCTTCGCTTCCCTGAAATCGAGAAGCTAATCAACGAGAATGGCACGGTAGCATTCGAAGCAGACACGTTGATCAAGCATCCAACCCTAGATCACCTGACGCTCTACCAGAAGGGCGTCGGCGTCATACCTCGCGGGCCCGACCTATTTGAGGTTTGTGAACTCACCGTCAACCACCCAGGGCTCCGACTGAGCGGCGCCGGCTTCATCACGGGCTGGACATATCGGAGGCAGGCAAGCGGAGTGTGGACACGGGAAGCGCAGACCACAGATTGCTCATGCGGCAATCCCATCGTCCATGCACAGCACATCAGCGCACTGCACATCGCCGAAGAGTTCCTGAGAGATCCCAAAGGCTTCAATTGACGAAGCTCGTGCACTCAGCCGTGCCGATCACTAAGGAGCACGGACGGCTAGCCTCGACCAATGTCGGGATGAATCTCGACTCATCGCTGTACCCGACTCACTACGCTATCCTGATCAAACTCGCAGGCGCTTCCAAAATCTTCAATCAGATGGGTTTGAGGTTCATCTTGGCTTCAAAAATCAGCAGATCGCTTTCCTCGTTGGTGATCATCATGTTGACTAGGCGAGGGCTCACTTCGATCTCGCCGCCGAGCGTCGCACGCACAGTTTCGGGATACCGTTCGAGCATCAGATCCGCCAGGCCATGGCTGTAACCATCGCGGATGAGCTTGATCTTGGTGTCATCCGCAGTGCCGTATTTGATGAGTTTGTAGAACCCTGGATCCAGGGCGCCTACCCCATTCAGCACCTCGACGAACTTGAAGATCTTGTTGTCGAAGAAATCGTCCTCGTCCTTGAGACGGACGATTGCCAGGTTAATACGCTCGCCGTCATCCTTCTGGGAGATCCTTACCCAGTTCTCGTACTTGCTGTCGCGATATTTGGTATCACCCCATTTACCCACGAACACGTGATCGCTATGGCTAGTCTCGACCAGCTTTTTCCAGTACGCGAGCGTCTGTCGGATCGTCTGCTTGACGCTGAGTTTCTTCAGCTTCCAATCCAGGATCATGGCGTAGAAATTCCGGGCAGGCTCTTGCTTGAGACGCACCAGGTCGCTGTACTCTCGGCTGTTGTCGAAGTGATCGACGAACGATTTGGAGATCGCAAGCATCAGCCGGTCAACGGTGTTGATGACGCCGTTCGCCTCGATGCCTCGCCTGATCTTCCGTTCAATAGCCTCCTCCTCTGAGAACACGTCAATTTCACTGACACTGTTCGCGATTAGGAGCTTGCCCACCTGAGTGGTAACGTACCGACACTCTCGATCTTTAACCACGCCAGGATGCAGATTCTCAAGACGAGCCACGGCGTCGTCGTAGAGAACCGACACCTTCCCATCGATGATCTTGGTGGCTTCAAGCAGAACGTTGCTGACAGTGTCCTTGACCACCTTTGTAACGTTGACGGATTTATCGTAGAAAGTCTCAAGCGCTGCATTGTCGCGGGTGTAGCCATTTACGCCCAACAGGTAGATGCTGGACTCCAGCTTTCTCAACGCAGCCTTAGCTCCAGGCGCGAAGACCTCACTGAACCGGTTGACGCGTCCGACCAGGTTCTTGAATTGAGATGGCGTCAGCTTTTGCTTCCCTTTGAAAAAATCAAAGACGAAGAGTCGTTCGATCGGCAGGTTCACCCCTTCCAGAAGCGTGGAGTTGCAGACCAAAAACCTCATCTGCTTGGAGCTGCTGAACAGGTTCTCCAAGTAAAGACGGATGGTGTCAGGGATCGAACCATGGTGGTACATAACCCCTTTGCGCAGGCAGCCGATCAGTTTGTAGCGTCGGTCAAAAAGCTCTTCTAGCTCGGCACAGGCGGTCTGGATCAGCGGACAATCTACGAGCGGCAGCACGGCTGCCAGTTCAACCGCAAATGACTCAATGCTTTTTTTCCTGTTGCCGTAAACGATGTTTTTGGACAGTGCTTCGCCTTTGATGAGCTCGAAGCAGTTGGCATACCTCCGATCGAATTCCATCCAGTCATTCAGGAAATGGTCGTAGAGCTTGAGCTTCGTCTGGCCCCTCCCTGCCCTAAAATCCTTAATGTAGAAGCGCTCAGACTTGATGTACTCGTCGATCTTGAATCCGCTCGGGATCATGTCCAAGAAGCGCACACGGACATTGAGTTCATCGCATAGGAAGGGAGTCAGGAACTTGAATGATGTTTCCGGATTACGAGCCCCCAGGATGCACAGCATGGCAGCCAGTAATTCACTTCTGCGGTCGCTCTGCAGCAGGTTGTGGGCCTCGTCGACGAAGACCATATCGAAGCTCAGCCCGGCGTTCTCGTTCAAGAGCCTGTTGAGCCGCTCCTGGGTCAGGACAAATGCCCTGTTCTTCCGCTCAACCGAATACATCTCGGGGTGGGTCACCACCTTGCCCAGCCCCTCAATGTCCGCGTAGATCAACCGTTTTTTCGTCTGGGCCAGCAGAGCCTTAGAAGGCACGAGGATCAGGATCCGCTGCCCTGGATTTTCCCTCACCGATTGGATGATGAGCTCAGATTTACCGTAACTGGTCGGAGCAACCACGACTGACGACTTACGGTACTCCGACTGAACAAATGTCCGCAGGGCATCCTGTTGCTCAGTCAGCACGATGCCTTGATCACGGAAGGTATCGATGTAGCTGCCCACGATGTTTCGGATGAACGACTCGCTGCGGTGATCATCCTCGGAAAAGTAGCTGCTGATTACTGCTGAGACAGGGTGCAGACCACTGTTGAGTGCAACATCGTACAGCGCCTGGTACTGACCCGAAGCGTTACCGTAAAACAGGATAATGCGGTAGCCGAGACGCCGAATTTCGAGGGTCTTGTGGTTAAGGAGCAGCACGGCGATCGCCAAAAGTTTCACAATCTCTGTGTTACCCAGTTCGTCTCCCTTGAGGAGTTGGAAATACAGATCCTTGAACTTGGTGTTGCCCAGTTTCCTGATAGTCAGCTCTTCCATGCTACTGCTCCGCCTCCTGCCTCAAAAACTCTTCCAGCTTTTCCATGGTGCCTTTGTGGAGGGACAGCACCCACACCGTTTTGAACACAGCTTCAGCTACCAGCTTGGTGGTGAAATTTGACACGGTATTTTCGGCGATAGCCTGGGACACTTCGCTGAACAGGGCAGAGACCAGAAACACATTGTTGTCCGAAGCACTCGCCCCGTCTTCTTCAGCCAAATCACCTTCCATCTCCAAGATCTCAATAACCGAGTCCCGGTAATTAGCTTTGTTGTGGATCGCATTTTTCGCGGCATTGATCGCGTTAAGCCAGTGATTGAGCTCCGGCTCAGCCAAACGCCTCTTGAGGTCATCCCGAGCCAAACGCAATTGCGCACTTGTGGCCGAGCAAGAAGTCTTGTCCGCCCCTCTGCCGCCCGACTTGACCTCGGTGATCCAGACGTTGTTGGTTGAGGTCTCGTATAGGAGGAGATCGAAGCCCTTCCGGATACTCTTCTCTTCCATATTGAAGAACGGGGAGACCACATCGAAGTTGGGGAAGAGCTTCAGAATGATGACGTGAGACAGGAGCTCACCCAGCATACCAATCCGGGTTTCCCAAGTTTTCTTGGAATAGCGCTCGTTCCAGAAGTGCTTAATCGTCGCAGAGTATTTGTAGATCGCCCTGTCCTTGCTGGCCTGATCAGCACCATGGCAGATACGGGTGAGGTTTTCCCTCAGCGCGAGCTTAAGCTCATCAGAAAAATTCTCGACACAACACAGCGCATACTGGTCTACCTGCTTGAAGCTCACGCCATCCATAACACTTCCTACAAACACTAAACCGCAGAATCCTCTTGCGGTTGCTGCGCGCGATCAATGATCCCGCCCTGAATAAGGGTAGGCACCAGCTGAGCAGCCGTGCGCGCGAGTGAGATCTAGTCAGGGATGACCGATAGCGGCACTGTGCCAGCGTTACCGCAAGTTAACGTGATTGACGGGACCGGTAAACAAGATCGGAGACTATTTTTGGTGCAAATCGTCGGAGTTTGCGTAACAGCTGTATAAATATCCAATTGTTCGTAGGTCAATCAGCGTCGGACTGAAAGATACGCAGCACTGTAGACAGCCCCATCCAACGCCGCTGGTCATTCCCGACTGAGAGGTAGGCAGCGTGAGCCACTCCCCCGCACTTATGAACTACTGAAAGCCATCTGAATCCATCTGGCTCTGTCGGAAATCGCCACTCGCGAACCTGATGCACTGGGGCAAAATTGGGGGCACATTTGAATTTTTTCCGCCTGAAAATACCTTCCTAGAGCCAAGTCAAAATGTTTTTCGGATATAACGACCTTGACTGTATTTACAGGCTTGGGATTCATCAAGCTTTCCGACGGGCTCAGCATCAACCTCAATCACGTAAGGACGGCATCCATAGCTCTAGCAATTAGGTTAATGCGTGTGATCGCGGCCCGAGCTTCCATCACCAGGAAGTTGATAGCCCCCATCGAAAAGAACCTCCGCCGTGGGAAGCATGTGCTATCCGATGACTCTACCGGAGTCTGAGCGACTGTCCGGATCACCTCACCAGCAATAGAAAGCTCCGCGCTCCCTACAGCCGTAACCCGAAGCTTGCCTTGCGGAATGTCCAGATAGGCAACCCACTGATGAATGTCTTCGCATCTTCAGACTCTCGAACGCCATCTGAGACGGCATACCGAGATCCACGATATCCGTGGGAGTAAATGTGGGAGTAATTTTCAGATATGAAAAAGCCGAACTGATTAGAGTTCGGCTAAGTCATTGAATTAAATGGTCGGGACGGAGTGATTCGAACACTCGACCCCTAGCACCCTATACGAGGGGTAGATTAATTCCATGTTTATCCGCCGGCCGTATCTGCCGAACGCATAAAAAACCCGGCACGAAGCCGGGTGATTACCCGCCCCTCAAAAACACAGCCCCCAAATGAGAGGGATGGAGAGCTGATAAGAGAACGCGGGAACGGGATATTGCCAAATGGTGTCTTCCTGCGCAATAGAATCCTCTAGCCGACCAACTCCGAAACATCAGGCGACGTGTGTAGTCCACGCATTCAGGAGTAGCGCTAGATGACCCCAAGGAAGCAGCCACATTCGTTATCACCGCACGAGACAGCACCTCAGCTTGAGCCTAGGGCACTGCAAACGATCCGCGCGGTTACATCGAAATTCTCCTTAGTAAGCACATCGATTGGCGCGCGACCTTTTAATCGCTCATGAGGTTTACAAAGGGCGCCATAAAGCCTCCACCCATCAACATCCGGAAACCGCGCTAACGCAGCAAGTACCAACTTGTGCCGCAGTGGATCAAGCTGCCAATCAGGAATGCGCTGACCGCGATTCCCAAGGCTCAGAGACAGCAGGTGCCGAGCCTTGATATCGCGGTTGATCTGATCTCGGGATTTGCCTGCCAGCTTGGCGAAGACAAGCAGCGGCAGACTACTCGAAGCTTCATAAGTGGCGAGCATCTCGGCGCGCTGACGTTGTATGTCTGATACCTGGGGTTCGCGCAGCTGTCCAGTCTGCGTTGGAGCAGGTAGGACAGGTGGATGCTGAGCCGCATTAAGGACCGGTTCGTTGCTGATGGACATTGTGGAGACTGGGACGGTCGTCGCGGGGGAGCCGCTGTTGTACAGAACGGCGTTTGCGTTCGCGTTTTCCAACGAAGGTAACGAAGCTGCCCCCTCTAAACGAATAGTCAGCGGAGAACTTGCCGCTTTTAGCTGGCCCTGCCCCCATAGATCCAGACGGTTCGCCCAATCCTGCATCATGGTCCGGCGCTGCTCGACGTACTCCGCGTGGTTGTAAGCCGCACTCACCTTATCCGGATCAGCATGAGAAAGCTGAGCATCCACCCACACCTTCGGGTAGCCGATCTCGTTCAGCGCCGTCGAGATCGTCGCCCTCATCCCATGACCCGTGAGTTGATCGGCGTACCCCATCCGGCGTAACGCGCCGTTCAGCGTGTTTTCGCTGATGCGCTTGCTCAGGTCGCTTCGATGCGCAAACAAGTAGCGCTGTGCGGGGACAACCTGGTCCAGCAAGTGACGCACGATCTCCAGCGCCTGAACCGACAGCGGGACAATGTACGGCGGCACATTTTGAATCTGCTTACCTGGCTTCCGCATCGCTAGCTGGAGTTGTTTCACCACTTCCGCCGGTATGACCCACAAGCGCTTCTCCAGATCGAACTGGTCTGGTGTCGCCAACCGCAACTCGCCCGTGCGGACACCGGTCAGCAGCAACAACCGAAGGCCAAGCCGCGTTTGGCTGGCGCCACCGTAATTTCGAAGAGCAACCATCAATCCTGGGAGCTCGTCCATTCGGAGAAATGGATTGTGCGTAACAGGAGGTTTGGGAAGTGCCACCACATCAAGGTCTGAAGCCGGGTTGTGTTCCAGCCCCTCGATTTTCACCAGCGCATAGCGGAACAATTGGTTGAACCAGGTCCGGCATTTTTCGGCGGTCGTTAAGGCCTTGCGCTGTTCGATCCTGCTCAGTAAATCCAGCAGATCGTGACGATTGATATCGTAGATAGACCGCCCGCCCAGGCTGGGCAGGACGTCTTTATTGAAGATTCTCAATATCTGCGAGAGCGTGCTTTGACGCCCTTCCTTCAGGCTCAGCCTGCGGAACTCCACCCACTGATTGAACACAGCCTCGAAGGTGTGCTCCTTCGCAGCATGAACAGCAAGCCGCTGTTGTTTGCGATGCTCATAGGGATTGATGCCTTGGGCAACCAAGGTACGGGCTTCATCACGACGGGTACGGGCTTCTTTAAGCCCAATTTGGGGATAACTACCGAGGGACATGCGCTTCTGCTTGCCCGCCCAGTAGTAGCGGAAGAGCCAGACTTTGCCGCCTCTGGCCGTCACATTGAGTGTGAGACCATCACTGTCGCCGAGGGTGTAGTCATTACCGGTGATTCGGGCGTGCCGAACTGTCATTTCTGAGAGTGCCATCGCGAGCTCCTGAACAGAGTCAGGGCCAGATGCTCGTCTCGTTGCGCAAACTGCTCCAGCAACAAACCGATTCAGTGCTCGTCAGAATTCTGGACTCAATTCTGGACTTAAACGCACCGGATAGTGCTGGATTTCAGTGGTTCCCGCTGGAACGAAAAAAGGGCCTAAAGGCCCTGATTTCAATCACTTACAGAATTCAGTGGAACTCCGTAGCGCAATATTTGGAGCGGGAAACGAGACTCGAACTCGCGACCCCGACCTTGGCAAGGTCGTGCTCTACCAACTGAGCTATTCCCGCGTCTTGGTGAGGCGCATTCTATAGAATCCAGATGCCCCGTCAACCCCTTGATTCAAAAAAGTTTATTTCTTTTCCACGTCCGTCTTCAGATGCGGCCAGGCAGCCCGCAAGTATTGGACCATGGACCATAACGTCAGACCAGCAGACACCAGCAGCAAGGCGTACCCCATCAGGACCCAGAAGCTGAAGCTAGACGGATTGGCCAGCAGGATCACCAGCGCCAGCATTTGCGCGGCGGTTTTCCATTTGCCCAGGTTCGACACCGCTACATGGGCGCGGGCACCGAGTTCGGCCATCCACTCGCGCAGTGCCGAGACGACAATTTCGCGACCGATGATAACGGCGGCCGGCAGCGTGAGCCACAGGTTGCCATGCTCTTGCACCAGCAGAACCAGGGCAACGGCGACCATCAGCTTGTCCGCAACAGGATCGAGGAAGGCCCCGAACGGTGTGCTTTGTTCCAGACGTCGGGCCAGATACCCGTCGAGCCAGTCGGTCGCGGCGGCAAAGGCAAAGACCGAAGCGGACGCCAAATAGCTCCAGTGGTAAGGCAAGTAAAACAGCAAAATGAAGATCGGGATGAGCAGGACGCGTAGAACGGTAATCAGATTAGGGATATTCATCGGCACAACTGGCTACGAGGTGAGTTGGGCATTCTACTCGCTGTGCAGATTTGCATAAATCAACTCTGCGAGCTTTTTGCTGATTCCGGGTGCTTTGGCGATCTCTTCGATGCTGGCACGAGACAGCTCCTGCAATCCACCAAAATGTTTCAACAAATCGCGTCGACGTGTCGGTCCGACACCGGCAACGCCCTCAAGCGTAGACGTACGGCGAGTTTTTCCACGACGTGCGCGGTGCCCGGTAATGGCGAAACGGTGGGCTTCGTCGCGTATCTGCTGGATCAAATGCAGCGCGGGGGAATCGCCGCGCAAGGTAAATTCATGAGCCGCGTCATTGAGGTACAGGGTTTCGAAACCGGCCTTGCGCGTCGCGCCCTTGGCAACGCCCAGCAAAATCAGGTCGGGCACCGCCAGTTCGTTAAGCACGTCACGGGCCATGGACAGCTGACCTTTACCGCCGTCGACCAGAAGGATGTCCGGCAACTTGCCCTCGCCGTCCTTCAACTTGCTGAAGCGTCGGGTCAGGGCCTGGTGCATCGCGGCATAGTCATCGCCCGGCGTAACGCCTTCAATGTTGTAGCGGCGGTAGTCGGACTTGATCGGGCCTTCCGGGCCGAACACCACGCAGGACGCCACGGTGGCTTCGCCGCTGGAATGGCTGATGTCGTAACACTCGAGACGTTGCGGCGGCTCGTCCAGTTTCAGCACTTCGGCCAGGGCATCGAAACGTGCCGCAACGTGTTGCCGGTTAGCCAGACGTGCGCCCAGCGCTTGCTCGGCATTGGTGACCGCCAATTGCTGCCAGCGGGCTCGGGTGCCGCGCACTCGATGGCTGATGGTCAATTCGCGACCGCGCAGCTCTTCGATGGCTGCGATCAGGGTCGGAAAGTCTTCGTGAACCACATTGACGATCAGCTCGCTCGGCAAGTCGCGCTCGGGACTGCTGATGAAGTATTGGCCGAGAAACGCGGCCATGACTTCGGAAACGTCCTCCTCGATACCCACCTGCGGAAAGAAGTTCTTGCTCCCCAACACCCGGCCACCGCGCACGCTGATCAAGTGCACGCAGGCACCACCTGGGTTGACGAACGCCGCAATCACATCGACATCGCCCGTCCCGCCTTCCATGCTCTGTTGGTCCTGGACCCGACGCAGCAAAGAGATCTGGTCACGCAGCTCGGCGGCGCGCTCGAACTCGAGGTTGACCGCCGCTTCCTCCATGGCCGCAGACAACTCGTCCGCCAGGGCGTTGCTGCGCCCTTCAAGAAACATCACCGAGTGGCGTACATCTTCGGCGTACACCTCGGGCTCCACCAGCCCCACACACGGCGCCTTGCAGCGCTTGATCTGGTATTGCAGACAAGGTCGGGCACGGTTCTTGTAGAAGCTGTCTTCACACTGACGAACAAAAAAAGCCTTCTGCAGCAGACTCAGGCTTTCGCGAATCGCACCGGCGCTGGGATAAGGGCCGAAATATTTGCCCTTGGCCTTTTTCGCCCCCCGATGAATGCTCAAGCGTGGGAACTGGCCATCCGAGAGAAAGACGTAAGGGTAGGATTTGTCGTCGCGCAGCAGGATGTTGTAAGGCGGACGCCATTCCTTGATCAGCGTCTGCTCAAGCAGCAAGGCTTCGGTTTCATTGGCCGTGATGGTGGTTTCGACCTGGGCGATACGGCCCACCAACGCGGCGGTCTTGGGGGCAAGACCGGCTTTGCGGAAATAGCTCGCCAAGCGCTTCTTGAGATTTTTGGCTTTGCCGACATAAAGCAGCCGCGCATCGCTGTCGAACATGCGATAGACGCCCGGCCGCCCACTGACCGTCGACAGAAAAGCACTTGGATCGAAGATTTCAGTCATTTTCAGAGGCTGGCATCAACCATGCCGTGACGAACCGCCAACAGCGTCAACTCGACATCGCTGCTGATCGAAAGCTTCTCGAAAATACGGTAACGGTAGGTATTCACTGTTTTTGGCGACAGGCACAGTTTGTCGGAAATGATCTGCACCTTCTGACAGCCGACAATCATCAACGCAATCTGGATCTCCCGCTCCGACAACGCGTCGAAGGGCGAATCATTGGTTGGCTGGAACGACTTGATCGCCAATTGCTGGGCAATCTGCGGGCTGATGTAACGTTGCCCGGCAAACACCAGGCGAATGGCCTGGACCATTTCCGGTAATCCGGCGCCCTTGGTCAGGTAACCCGCAGCCCCTGCCTGTAACAGCCGGGTAGGAAACGGATCTTCTTCGCACACGGTGACCGCGACGACTTTGATGTCCGGATGACTGCGCAATAATTTGCGCGTGGCTTCAAGACCGCCGATCCCGGGCATCTTGACGTCCATCAGCACCACATCGGGTTTCAACTCACGCGCTTTAAGCAGGGATTCCTCCCCTGACTCAGCCTGGCCGACTACTTGCAGGCCATCGATGTCAGCCAGCATTCGTGTAATGCCTGTACGAACGAGATCATGGTCATCGACTACTAGCCCCCTAATCAAGCAGACACCTCGCGATTTGGTCTTATTGGGTTGTCGGACACCTTAGCAAAAAGCAACTGGCAGACCTAGCGGCAAGCAGCATATAAAAAGTGTCAATTCTTCTTGCGAGGCTTGCCGCCAGTGTGTTTCAGCGATGCAGTTCATTGATATCACGCTGCATTCTCAGGAAACACTGGTCTTGACCGACCACCTTGAGACCCTTTCTCTCGTAAAGCATTTTTGCCGGATTATTTTCAAAGACGGTCAGACGCAATGCCGGGCGTCGTTCCTTGCACGCCATGGCGAATACCTGATCGATCGTCCAGGAACCGGCGCCCTGCCCCCGGTACGCCTCAAGTAAATGCAATTCGCGGATATACAAGGCTCTGGCGTCACGGCTCAGACTGACATACCCCATCAATGTGTCATCACGCACAATCAGCCAGTTTTCGCGTCCCTCCCAGGCGACATCAAAGGCCTCGTCCAGCCACAACAGCTCATGTTGGATGTAGTACCGAAGCATATTTCGACAAGTCAGGTCACGAGCGAAGTCCAGATCCCGAGACGTTGCCGGACGCAATTCGAAACCCATTCAAGCCTCCGCCACAGCGACGATTTGCCCTTTCCAGCCATCAGCATTGCGACGTGCAACGACCATAAGGTTCCCCGTACCCGGCGCCGCCACAATCAACATCCCGTCCGCCGCCCAGATTGCACTGCGCCCTGCCGACTCCCAGCCACCCGTTGCGCCACCATGGTTGGCCATCAGTACCGCCATCGAGTGGGTACAAGCATAGCCCTGCAATAGTGCGGTATCTGGAGCGTAGCCGTTTTCTGTGATCAACACGCCCGCGGCATAAAGGTCAGCGCCCTGCAGTGCCGCGGCTGCCGCGTGGCTGGCATGAGAAAAATCGGCGCATACCGCTAGCGCGACGGTGTCGCTACCGATCTTTAATGTCGAACCGCCCGCTCCCGGGGCAAATGCCACTTCCTCACCCGGGTGCAGATGCTGCTTGCTGTAAACACCAAGCGAACCGTCGGCACCCAATACCAGCGCACCGATCAATACCGGCGAATCGTCCGACAGACGAATCGGCATCCCAACGACACTGGTCACACCGACTTCCCGCGCGAAATCGCGCAACGGTTGCAACACATCGGCGCCTGGCGCTATGGCCAGCTCCGCCGCCAGGCCGCGTTCGTACCCGGTCAGCGACAGTTCCGGAAACACCAGCAATTGCACGCCCTGCTCCGCAGCAACCTGCATGAAGCGCTGATGCCAGGCCATATTGGCGGCAAGATCACCGGCGATGGAAATCGATTGAGCGGCGGCAATGGTCAGTGTCGTCATGGTTCGTCCTTGTGACGTTGTGGTAGTTGGGCGCAGCGCAAAGTGTGTCACAACCCCCGACGTACTCAAGCGATAGAAAAGCCCATGATCATCGATAGCATTTTCTGATTGAATCCGCGTACCGGCCTCTAGTAAGCTCGGTGCATTCATCGGAGACAGACCATGCTCAACGCCCTCTCACCGCTTCGTACCGCCAGCGCCCCGCGCTCGGTTGCGGCTGCCCGGGCGAATGACGTTTGTGCTTCGGTCAGCTTTTATTTTGGGTATTGGTTTAGCCACTGGCGCGCCTGATACCCACACGGCGCCCACTTTAAACGGGTCGCCACCAGAGAACTCTCAACCCCCGGTCGGCTCCCCGACCGGGGGTTTTGTTTTTTCAGCTCCCTGCATTTAGCTGCATACATTTTTAGCGTCAACCAGACAATTTGAGGATTCACGACATGAACTACGCCACTTATTACCGTTACGACAGTTTTACCGCCTGGCGATTTACCAGCCTCCGCTCGGGACAGCCTGCCGCCTCCGATCGGTCACCCACAGGTGGCAAGCACACACACGCAGCCAATCCGGCCAATTGTCGAACACCCCAGTAGGGCCGAGCGCGCGGGAACGAACCCGCCGCCAGCCCAGGAAGCCCGAATATGAACTCGTCCGTCTCTGCTCTGCCGCTGTCCACCCTGAGCCCTGCCAATGAAGCGCTGACCTTGCGCCTGCCCAGCTCATTGCAACTCAAACAGCAATTACCCCTCAGCAATGCCCTGACCCGGCAAGTCGCCGACCACCGTCAGGCGGTTCGCGCGATCCTCAACGGTGAAGACTCCCGTCTGCTGGTCATCGTCGGCCCCTGCTCGATTCACGATCCCCGTTCAGCCCTCGAATACGCCGCCAACCTGGCCCGGCTGGCCGCCGAAGTCAGCGATGAAATGCTGCTGGTGATGCGCGCCTACGTCGAAAAACCCCGCACCACGATCGGCTGGAAAGGCCTGGCCTACGACCCGCATCTGGATGGCAGCGATGACATGGCGGGCGGTTTGACGCTGTCCCGCGAATTGATGCGCGAAATGCTCCAACTGGGCTTACCCGTTGCCACCGAACTGCTGCAACCGATGGCCGCCGGCTACTTCGACGACTTGCTGAGCTGGGTCGCGATTGGCGCCCGTACCACCGAATCACAGATCCACCGGGAAATGGCCAGCGGCCTGAGCATGCCGGTAGGGTTCAAGAACGGTACCGATGGCGGTGTGACTGTCGCCAGCGACGCCATGCGCTCGGCCGCCCACCCGCATCGCCATTTCGGCGTCGATAGCCAAGGGCACCCCGCAATCATTCAGACATCGGGCAACCCCGACACCCACCTGGTACTGCGTGGCGGCCATCGCGGGCCGAACTACGACCGCGACAGCATCGCCCAAGTGCACAGCGATTTGACCAGACTGAAGATCCCGGCACGGATCATGGTCGACTGCAGCCACGCTAACAGCGGAAAAGATCCATTGCGCCAGCCAGCCGTGTTCAACGACGTGCTCGAACAGCGCCTGCAAGGTGATCGTTCGCTGGTCGGCATGATGATTGAGAGCCATCTGTTCGAAGGCTGCCAACCGTTGAGCCCGTCGTTGCGTTACGGGGTGTCGGTAACGGACGGCTGCCTTGGCTGGACCGGAACGGAACAGTTGTTGCTGCAGGCAGCCGAGCGACTTCGTACGCAGCGCCTTACTCAACAGCCAAAGTGACCCATCCCCGCCTTCCGGTTTTCAATCGAAAACCGGAAGGCGATCGACGTTAAAACCGGTTTACGAGTGCACTTGCACCAACGTGACTTCGGACTGCTGGCTCACATCGTCGAGACGCTCGACCGAATAAGATACTCGGATCGTCAAGTCCTGATGCTCGCGCCAAAACCTGTAGGGAACGATAAATACCAGCGGTTGACCGGCCATTTCCCTGGAGACTTCACGATCATCGCGGTGATTGAAATGCTCACCGTCACATTTCAGATAAACCAGTTCTCCCTCTTCGGCCTGAGCGTTGTCGATAACGACGGTGACACCATCGATCGCATCTTGCACATCCAGCCAACCTTCGTCGGCTTCCAGCACGGTAGGTGGCAGAAGCGGTTCTCGCTCCAACGGGCCGATCAACAGTTGTGCAGGCTCCGAGAAACGTGACGCTTGCCCCTTCTGCTCGACACAGTAGCCGATCGTAACGGCTGCCCCGAGATTGAGCGCAATACAGTCGGGATTTACCCAGAACGACAACTCGCCGCCCACTGCAAAGGACTCGATTCTCAATGTGTCATTGAAGCTCGCTTGTGGCGTAACACTTGCCCAGGACAGCAAGACCCGATCTCCAGCCGCCATCCGGGCATACGGCCTGATCGTTACGCGTGCACCCTGGGCGACTCGGTCCGGATCGAGTGTGCCGCCCACTGCATCGTTCACAATCACAGGCAGCAAATCTGACCGGGCATCACCGACGCTCAGGTATAAACGCCCGGACTCCACAGGTTCACAAAGGCGCGCAGTGTAGAGAGCGTAATAAACCTCGAGTGACCCGCCGTCCAATGCGGCGATATGTGTGGCCGATACACAAAAGACAATCGCCCTGCCCACCTGAGCTTCGCTGACAAAACGCGATACCTCATGCCGATACGCAACACCCTCGGAATCGATACCTGACCAGAACATGACCAGTTTGTCTCCGCAGGCCATGTCCGGGTAAGGAGAGACAGTAATAATGGCCTTATTGTCAGATGGATCGAGGATGGCGTTATACGCCTGATCCAACTGTGGTGCCGCCATGCATTGCTCTACAACATTCAAGATATCTGCTTTACAAGTAGTCATTCAACGCTCCAGTCCTTGGAATAAATGCCGCCTTGAGGTCGGCATCGAACGAAGCCTATTGAAACCCGCGGTGCTGATTCGCGCTGCCGGACAATTGCGTCGGCTTGCACGGTAAAAGGACGTTTCAGCGGTAGGTCATTGCGAGGAAGCTCGCAGTCATCGTTAAAAAGATGTCCGGATATTCCGACCAAGACCTCATGCTCATTCGAGTTTTCGTACAATTTCTATTCCGTTTTCATCAGGTTACAGCGGCTTTTTCATACATCGCCGAGCGGGTGGTGTGCTTTAGAGTGCGCCCTTGAGCACACACCTGACCTACTGCGAAAAAGGAATGTACATGCTACGGAATGCAACCACTCAGTATCCGATCCTGCTGGCCCACGGGCTCTTCGGCTTCGATCGCATCGGCAACCTGGAACTGTTCCATGACGTCAAACTGGCCCTGAGAAGTGCCGGCGCGAGGGTTTTCATCCCACACCTGTCAGCCACCCACAGTAATGAAACCCGCGGCGAACAACTGTTGGCGCAGATCGACCGGGTATTGCAAGGAACCGGTGCAAGCAAAGTCAACCTGATCGGTCACAGTCAGGGCGCACTGGCTGCACGGTATGCGGGGGCGCTGGCGCCAGAGGCGGTCGCTTCGGTGACATCGGTCAGCGGGCCGAACCATGGCTCGGAACTGGCCGACTTCCTGCGCAAGGCACTGACGCCCGGGCGCCTGCCGGAGCATGTTGCCGGAGCGGTGGCCACTCTGTTCGCCGATTTCCTGTCGCTGCTCAGTGGCAACCGGCACCTGCCGCAGAACGCCATCGCCGCACTCAATGCACTGACCACCGAAGGCGTTGGCGCATTCAATGACAAGTACCCTCAAGGGTTACCGAAAATCTGGGGCGGCAAGGGTCGCGAATTGGTGAACGGCGTGCGTTACTACTCTTGGAGCGGCACCCTGCAAGGAAGCATTCTCAATGAGGGGCTCCATGCACTCAATCCGCTGCACGGGTTCCTCCGCGCCTTCTCTCACTATTTCACCACCGAAGCCGAGCAGAATGACGGCATGGTCGGCCGATTCAGCACCCACTTGGGTAAAGTGATCCGTTCGGACTATCCGCTGGATCATCTGGACAGCCTCGGCCAGACAACCGGTCAGGTCCGCAAGGGTATCGACCCGATCGCTCTGTACGTACAGCATGCCGAACGCTTGAGAAACGCCGGCCTTTAAGCGATGCCACAATGTCACGCGATAAAGACGGAACTTTGAGAGAGAAATAGCCCACTGAATCCGGTAGGCTCCGCACTTTATTGAACATTGAATGGAGTATTTTCCCATGGCCAAAGCCACTGCCCGTCACATCCTGGTTGCCAGCGAAGAAAAGTGCAACGAACTCAAAGCCCAGATCGAGGCCGGTGCCGACTTCGCCGAAGTCGCTAAAGCCAACTCCAGCTGCCCGTCCAGCCGCCAGGGCGGTGACTTGGGTTCGTTCGGTCCAGGCCAGATGGTCAAGGAATTCGACACCGTAGTCTTCAGCGCACCGATCAACGTGGTGCAAGGCCCGGTCAAGACCCAGTTCGGTTACCACCTGCTGGAAGTGACCAGCCGTCAGGACTGATCAACGCTTGAGTTTGCTACACAACGGCCCGCCTTTTGGTGGGCCGTTGTGTTTTCGTTACGTGATACGGCTGGCGAGGGACGCGCCGCTAGCGTACAAATTGTGGTTATCGACCACCCGGCTCTAAGGCTGACAATGCGACTGGCTTTCCCCACTTTATTGTTCACTGCCGTGGCCCTGTTGTTGGGCGCCGCCGGTGTGAACGCTGCACCGCAACATGCGTTGACCGTGTACGGTGAACCGGCGAAATATCCCGCGGGCTTCAGCCATTTCGCCTACACCAACCCGCGCGCGCCCAAGGGCGGCACGATGCGTCGCTCGGCGATGGAAATCGGCCATTTCGACCATATGCTGCCGTACATCGACAAGGGCACGGGTGTCACGCAGATCGACGGCTTGATCTACTCGCCTCTGGCCCAGCGTTCGCTGGACGAGCCCTATACCGTTTACGGCCTGGTCGCCCAACAGATGGAGCGCTCCGACGACGGACTGTCGCTGCGTTTCTACCTGAATCCGAAGGCCCGTTTCGCCGACGGCAAGCCGATTACCGCCGAAGACGTTCGCTATACCTTCGACCTGCTGATGACCCAGGGCAGCCTGCGCTATCGCACGCAATTCGCCGACGTCAAAGGCGTCGAAGTAGAGTCGCCACTCACCGTTCGGTTCGACTTCAAGAGCAACGAAAACCGCACCCTGCCCCTCGACATCGCCACTTTGCCGGTATTTCCCGAGCACTGGTGGAAAACCCGCGACTTTGCCAGCGGCGGTGGTTACGAGCCACCGCTGGGCAGCGGGCCGTACCGCGTGAACAAGGTCGACTCCGGGCGTAGCATCACCTTCGAGCGTAACGCCGACTGGTGGGGCAAGGATTTACCGGTCAGCCGCGGCCTCTACAATTTCGATCATTTCAGCATCGAGTATTTCGGCGATACCGACGTTGCCCGTCAGGTCCTGCGTGGCGGCGCCTACGATTACAACCGCGAATTCTCCGCCACCGCCTATTCCATCGGCTACGAAAGCCCGGCCCTGAGCGACGGTCGCCTGCAAAAAGCCCACCTGGCCAAAGAGGCACCGCAAACGGCTCAGGGCTTTGTGTTCAACCTGCAAAACCCGATATTCCAGGACCGCCGCGTGCGTCAGGCCCTGGCCATGCTCTGGGATTTCGAGTGGAGCAATCGGCAGATGATGCGCGAACTCTACATCCGCCAGCAGAGCTACTTTTCCAATACCGACCTCGCCGCACGACAACTGCCTGACACAGGTGAACGGGCGATTCTCGAACCGCTGCGCGGGCAGATTCCCGACGAGGTCTTTACGCAGGTCTTCGAAGCACCGAAAACCGATGGCAGCGGCGTGATCCGCGATAAACAGTTGCAGGCCCTGAAACTGCTCGAACAGGCCGGCTGGAAACCCGATGGCGATCAACTGGTCAATGCCCAGGGTCAACCGCTGAGCTTCACCTTCCTGATCAGCCAGAACGGTATGGATCGATTGCTGCTGCCTTATAAGCGCACCTTGAAACAAATCGGCATCGACCTGAATATTCGCCGCATCGACGCCTCCCAGTACGTAAACCGCCTGATGTCCCGGGACTACGACATGATCGTCACCGGCTACCCGGTCACCACGTCGCCGGGCAACGAGTTGTACAATTATTTTGGCTCGGCGGCGGCCAACGATCCCGGTTCCAACAACTACATGGTGCTGAAGAATCCGGCGGTCGATACGCTGGTCAACGGCCTGGTTCGCGCCACCACCAAGGCTGACATGCTGCGCTACGCACATGCCCTGGACCGTGTCCTGCAATGGAACTTCTATTGGATTCCCAATTATTACCCGCCAGGCAGCTCGACTGTGTGGTGGAACCGCTTCGGCATTCCCTCTGTACAGGCGAGCAATGACGAAGCCATCGAGAGTTGGTGGGAAGTGAGTTCCACTCCCTTGACCAACCAACAGATGACTGCCGAGCTCATCAAACGCGGCAAGCCCGGAGGACCGCACTGATGTGGGCTTACGTACTGCGGCGCTTGCTGCTGATCATTCCGACACTGGTGATCATTCTTCTGGTCAATTTCGTTATCGTCCAGGCCGCGCCGGGTGGCCCGGTGGAACAGGCCATCGCGCGCCTGCAAGGCATCGGCGGCGCAAATGTCGGCGGCGGTTCCAGCGAAGCCGTGCTGGGCAGCTCGCGTGCCAGTCGCGGGCTCGATCCGCAGCTGATCAAAGAGATCGAAAAGCAATACGGCTTCGATAAACCGGCGCCGGAACGCCTGTGGCTGATGCTCAAGAGCTACGCCCGCCTCGACTTCGGCAAGAGCTTTTTCCGCGGTGCCACCGTCACCGACCTGATTCTGGAAAAAATGCCAGTGACCATTTCTCTCGGGCTCTGGGCCACGCTGATCACTTATCTGGTGTCGATCCCTCTGGGCATCCGCAAGGCTGTGCACCATGGCAGCCATTTCGATATCTGGAGCAGCACCGCGATCATCATCGGTTATGCGATGCCGGCGTTCCTGTTCGCGATGTTCCTGATCGTGGTCTTCGCCGGCGGTACTTCGTTGAACTGGTTCCCGGTGCGCGGCCTGGTCTCGGACAATTTCGAGTCACTGTCGACCTTGGGCAAAATCACCGATTACTTCTGGCACCTGGTGCTGCCGGTGACGGCGCTGGTGGTCGGCGGTTTCGCCACCCTGACTATCCTCACCAAGAACTCCTTCCTCAATGAAATCACCCGCCAATACGTGGTCACCGCCCGGGCCAAGGGCTTGAGTGAACGTCGGGTGCTTTACGGCCATGTGTTTCGCAACGCCATGCTGCTGGTGGTGTCGGGGATTCCGCAGGCCTTCATCAGCGTATTTTTCGCTGGTTCGCTGCTGATCGAAGTGATTTTTTCCCTCGATGGCCTGGGCCGCATGAGTTACGAAGCCGCGGTATCACGGGACTATCCGGTAGTCTTCGGTTCGCTGTTCATCTTCACCTTGTTCGGCCTGCTGATAAAACTCATCGGCGACCTTTGCTACACCCTGGTCGACCCACGCATCGACTTCGCCGCGAGGAACGCCTGATGTTCAAGCTCTCGCCGCTGGGCCGTCGCCGTTTCGAGCGTTTCAAGAAAAACCGCCGGGGCTGGTGGTCGCTGTGGTTATTTATCGGCCTGTTCCTGCTGACCCTGGGCGGCGAGCTGATCGCCAACGACAAACCGCTGATGGTCAGTTATCAGGGCTCGCTGTATTTCCCGGCATTCAAACGCCACACCGAACAGGAATTTGGCGGGCAACTGCCCTTTCAAGCCGACTACCGCAGCGAATACGTGCAAAAGCTGATTCACAAGGACGGCGGCTGGATGCTGTTTCCGCCGATCCCGTTCAGCGACGACACACCCAATTACGACCTCAACCAACCGGCGCCGAGTCCACCGTCGAAGGTCAACTGGCTGGGCACCGACGATCAGGCCCGGGACGTGTTGGCCCGGGTGATTTTCGGCGCGCGGGTGTCGATCCTGTTCGCGCTGGCGCTGACCTTCATCAGCGCGTTGATCGGCATCGCCGCCGGTGCGCTGCAAGGCTATTACGGCGGCTGGGTCGACCTGCTCGGTCAGCGCTTGCTGGAAGTCTGGTCGGGGCTGCCGGTGCTGTACCTGTTGATCATTCTGTCGGGGTTCGTCGAGCCTAATTTCTGGTGGCTGCTGGGAATCATGGCGCTGTTTTCCTGGCTGGCCCTGGTGGACGTGGTGCGCGCCGAGTTCCTGCGCGGACGCAACCTGGAATACGTCAAGGCCGCCCGTGCACTGGGGCTGACCGATCGCAAGGTAATCGTGCGGCACATTCTGCCCAACGCCATGAACGCCACCCTGAGTTATCTGCCGTTCATTTTGACCGGCGCGATTTCCACCCTCACGGCGCTAGATTTTCTCGGCTTCGGTATGCCCGCTGGCAGTGCTTCCCTGGGCGAATTGATCGGTCAAGGCAAGCAGAACCTGCAGGCACCGTGGCTGGGTCTCACAGCGTTTTTCACCCTGGCGCTGATTCTTTCTTTACTGGTGTTCATTGGCGAGGCATTACGTGATGCCTTTGACCCTAGATCTTGATCACGATCATGAAGCGGACCGTTGATATGAGTGACAACCTGATCGAAATCCGTGACCTCTCCGTGGCCTTCAGCGGCCAGACCGTGGTGCGCAACCTGTGCCTGGACATCCGCCCCGGCGAGTGCCTGGCGTTGGTCGGCGAGTCGGGTTGCGGCAAATCGGTGACCGCCCACTCGATCCTGCAACTGCTGCCCGAGACCGGCACTGAAACCACTGGTAGCATTCGCTATCGCGGCCAGGAATTGATCGGCGCTGACATCAAGACTTTGCGCGAGCTGCGCGGCAACCGGATCGCGATGATTTTTCAGGAGCCGATGAGCTCCCTCAATCCTCTGCACAACATCGAAAAACAAATTGGCGAAACCCTGTTGCTGCATAAAGGACTGGGCGGCAAAGCGGCGCAAGCGCGGATTCTCGAGTTGCTGCAACTGGTGGGCATCCAGAAGCCCGAAGAGCGGCTCAAGGCCTATCCCCATCAACTGTCCGGCGGTCAACGGCAACGGGTGATGATCGCCATGGCCCTGGCCTGCGAGCCGGAATTGCTGATCGCCGATGAGCCGACCACTGCGCTGGATGTGACAGTGCAGCGCAAGATCCTGCTGTTGCTCAAATCCCTGCAACGGAGGCTCGGCATGTCGCTGCTGCTGATCAGCCACGACCTCAATCTGGTGCGCAGCATTGCTCAGCGAGTGTGTGTGATGCACGCCGGGGAAATCGTCGAGCAGGCACCCTGCGAAACACTGTTCACTGAGCCGAAACACCCTTACAGCTGCGTGCTGCTGAACGCCGAACCGGAAGGCGAAGCCCTGCCCCGGGACGAGCGCGAAAAAGTGCTGGAAGTGGATAATTTGCAGGTGCAGTTCGCCCTCGGTGGCGGCCTGTTTCAGCGAAAAACTTACCTGCGCGCGGTGAATGGCATCAGCCTGAACGTCCAGCGCGGCAAGACGTTGGGCATCGTCGGCGAGTCCGGTTCGGGCAAGTCCACGCTGGGTCAGGCGATCCTGCGCTTGCTCGACTCGCAGGGCAGCATTCGCTTTCAGGGTGAGGCCCTGGATGGCTTGACGCAAAAGCAGCTGCGACCGTGGCGCAAGAAAATGCAGGTGGTGTTCCAGGACCCCTTCGGCAGTCTCAGCCCGCGAATGTCAGTGGCGCAGATCATCAGTGAAGGTCTTGAGGTGCACAGCCAATCCACCCCGGATGAATGCGAAGCCCAGGTGATCCGGGTGCTGGAAGAAGTCGGCCTCGACCCGCAAAGCCGTCATCGCTACCCGCACGAATTCTCCGGCGGCCAACGCCAGCGCATCGCCATTGCCCGCGCACTGGTGCTGAAACCGGCGCTGATCCTGCTCGACGAACCGACCTCGGCGCTGGATCGCACGGTACAAAAACAAGTGGTCGCCCTGCTCCGTCAGCTTCAGGAGAAACATGGCCTGACTTACCTGTTCATCAGCCACGACCTGGCGGTGGTGCGCGCCCTGGCCCACGACATGATCGTGATCAAGGACGGCAAAGTGGTGGAAAGCGGCGCCAGCCACGACGTGTTCGACTCGCCGCAGCATCCGTATACCAAAGAGCTGTTGGCGGCGGCGCGTCCGGGGTGGGCATAATCCCGTGTACGCCGATGAACCGCGTCGCGGCCATCGCGGGCAAGCCCGGCTCCCACAGGTTTTATGTCGTGCCCAAATTCAGCGGCAACCCCAAATCCTGTGGGAGCGGGCTTGCCCGCGATTGGGCCAGCACAGGCAATACTTAATCAGGATCAGCCCCCATGAACACCACCGAAAGCCTCAAGGACTACCAGCGCGTTCGCACCCTGGCGATCCGCTCGCTGTTCGAAATCATCGAGCAATCGAGCGAAGGCACGGTGATTGTCGACCGCGATGCGAACATCGTCTGGATGAACGAGCGTTATGCCCGGCGTTTCGGCCTCGAATCGGCCGAAGGTGCGATCGGCAGGGCCTGTGAAAGCGTGATCCCCGGCAGCCTGTTGCGCGACGTGGTGCGCACCGGACGACCCATCCTGCTGGACATGCAGGACACCCCCAAGGAACCGCTGGTGGTGATGCGCCTGCCGATTCACGACGATGCCGGCGCGGTGATTGGCGCCATCGGTTTTGCCCTGTTCGACGAGTTGCGCAGCCTGTCGCCGATGCTCAAGCGCTACCTGAGCATGCAGGAAGAACTGGCCTCGACCCGCTCGCTGCTGCGGGCGCGGCAGACCAAGTACAACTTCGCCCATTTCATCGGCACCAGCGCCGCCAGCCTGGAAGTCAAACGCCGCGCCCGGCGCAGCGCCAGTGCCGAGTCACCGGTGTTGTTGCTCGGCGAAACCGGCACCGGCAAGGAGCTGCTGGCCCAGGCGATCCACGGCGCTTCGCCTCGGGCGCATAAAGCTTTCGTCAGTATCAACAGCGCGGCGATTCCCGAGTCACTGCTGGAAGCCGAGTTCTTTGGCACCGCCCCCGGCGCATTCACCGGCGCCGATCGCAAGGGCCGCACCGGCAAGTTGCAAATCGCTCAGGGCGGCACGCTGTTTCTCGATGAAATCGGCGATATGCCGCTGCCACTGCAAAGCAAACTGCTGCGAGTGTTGCAGGAAAAGGAGTTCGAGCCGGTGGGCTCCAATGAAGTGATCCAGAGCGATGTGCGGGTGATCGCGGCCACTTCCACCGATCTGGAAGCGGCGATCAAACGCGGCGAGTTTCGCGCCGATTTGTATTACCGCCTCAACGTGCTGCCGATTCAGGTCCCGCCCCTGCGTGATCGCCTCGACGACCTGCCGGCCCTCAGCGAAGCGATCCTCGAGGAGCTGCGCAGTCAGCACGAACTGAACCCCGAAGCTTTGGATTTGTTGGGTCAACACGCCTGGCCAGGGAACATCCGCGAACTGCGCAACGTGCTGGAGCGCGCGGCGTTGCTCAGTGATGATTTGATGCTGAACGCAGCGGATATCCGCGCGGCGATTGGCAGTTTTACCCCGGTGCAGCGTGTGGCGCCCCTAGCCATCGAGCCGGTTGCCCATGAAACCTTCAGTGAGGCTCGCGAACGGTTTGATCGGCAATTGATTGAATCCGCCCTCGCGCAATGCGGGGGGAAGGTTATCGACGCGGCGGCTCGGTTGGGGCTGGGGCGGTCGACGTTGTACAAGAAGATGGTGGCGTTGGGGATTGCCGAGTCTACATAAAGAGACATTGGTCTCCATTGGTAGATATATTTTCAAGATCAAAAGATCGCAGCCTTCGGCAGCTCCTACAGTGAATTTCCGCGTTCCCCTGTAGGAGCTGCCGAAGGCTGCGATCTTTTTGGGCGCTGCACGTCTCAAAATAGAGACCGCAGTCTTCCAAGCGCTCAAAAAAATCATAATAAAATCTTATATTTCAATAACTTAATCTTATGGCACGAAACTCGCTATAGCCCTCCCCACAAAGCCTCACCCTACAAAAATAACAATCCAGGAGACACACCATGAGTGTGATCATTGCCTTGGCAGCTCTCACGCTGCTGATGGTGGCTGCTTACCGTGGCTACAGCGTTATCCTCTTTGCCCCGATCGCCGCCCTCGGCGCCGTCCTGCTCACCGACCCTTCCGCCGTTGCCCCAGTCTTCACCGGGGTGTTCATGGAAAAAATGGTCGGCTTCGTCAAACTGTATTTCCCAGTGTTCCTGCTCGGTGCCGTGTTCGGCAAGCTGATCGAGTTGTCGGGCTTCTCGCGCTCCATCGTCGCAGCGGCCATTCGCTTGCTCGGCACACGCCAGGCGATGCTGGTGATCGTGCTGGTCTGCGCCCTGCTCACTTACGGCGGCGTGTCGCTGTTTGTGGTGGTGTTTGCGGTCTACCCGTTTGCCGCAGAGATGTTCCGCCAGAGCAATATCCCCAAACGCCTGATCCCGGCGACCATCGCCCTCGGCGCATTCTCGTTCACCATGGATGCCCTGCCCGGCACGCCGCAGATCCAGAACATCATCCCCAGCACCTTCTTCAACACCACCGCCTGGGCGGCGCCGTGGCTGGGGGTGATCGGCACGATTTTCGTGTTCAGCGCCGGCATGCTGTTCCTTCAGAGCCAACGCAACAAGGCCCAGCGCAGGGGTGAGGGTTATGGTTCCGAGCTGCGCAACGAGCCGGAAACCGCGCCGGACATCAAGCTGCCTAATCCATGGATCGCACTGTCGCCGCTGTTAATGGTGGGCCTGATGAACCTGCTGTTCACCCGCTGGATTCCAGAGTGGTACGGCAAGACTCACAGCCTCTCGCTGCCGGGAATGGCAGCACCGGTGACCACCGACATCGCCAAACTGACGGCGATCTGGGCGGTTCAGGCAGCCTTGCTGGTAGGCATCGTCATGGTGCTGGTGTTCGCCTTTCAGACGATTCGCGGCAAGTTGGCCGAAGGCAGTAAAAGTGCGGTCAGCGGCGCGCTGCTGGCGGCGATGAACACCGCGTCGGAATACGGTTTCGGCGCGGTGATCGCCTCGCTGCCGGGTTTTCTGGTGTTGTCCGGCTGGCTCAAAAGCATTCCCAACCCGCTGGTCAATGAAGCGATTACCGTGACCCTGCTGGCCGGCATCACCGGTTCGGCGTCGGGCGGCATGAGCATTGCCCTGGCGGCGATGTCCGAGACGTTCATCAGCGCCGCCCACGCCGCCAATATTCCATTGGAAGTGCTGCACCGGGTCGCCGCGATGGCCAGTGGCGGCATGGACACCCTGCCGCACAACGGCGCGGTGATTACTTTGCTGGCGGTTACCGGTTTGACCCACCGCGAGGCCTACAAAGACATTTTCTGTATTACGCTGATCAAGACACTCGCTGTTTTTGTGGTGATCGGTACTTTCTACGCCACTGGCATTGTGTGAGGTATTCATGACGACTCTTTCGGGCAAGACCGCACTGGTCACCGGTTCCACCAGCGGCATCGGTCTGGGAATCGCCCTGAGCCTGGCCAAGGCTGGCGCCAACCTGATCCTCAACGGCTTCGGCGACGCATCCAGGATAATTGCCGAAGTTGAACAATTCGGCGGCAAGGTCGGCCATCACCCGGCCGACGTCAGCGACCCGGTGCAGATCGCCGAGATGATTGAATACGCCGAGCGTGAGTTCGGCGGCGTGGATATCCTGGTCAACAACGCGGGCATCCAGCACGTGGCGTCGGTGGAAGATTTTCCGGTGGAGCGCTGGGACTCGATCATTGCGATCAACCTGTCGTCCGTGTTTCACAGCACCCGCTTGAGTTTGCCGGGGATGCGCGCCAAGGGCTGGGGACGGATCATCAACATCGCCTCGGTGCATGGCCAGGTCGGTTCGGTGGGCAAGGCGGCGTACGTCGCGGCCAAGCATGGAGTGATCGGTTTGACCAAGGTGGTCGGCTTGGAAACCGCTACGACGAACGTCACCTGCAATGCCATCTGCCCGGGTTGGGTGCTGACGCCGCTGGTGCAGAAGCAGATCGATGATCGCGCCGCGACCGGGATCGACCCGCAGCAGGCGCAACATGATTTGCTCGCCGAGAAGCAGCCGTCGCTGGAATTCGTGACGCCGCCGCAGCTGGGTGAGTTGGTGCTGTTTTTATGCAGCGAGGCCGGTAGCCAGGTGCGTGGCGCGGCGTGGAATATTGATGGTGGGTGGTTGGCGCAGTAACCCGCCAGCCTGCATGATCGTTCCCACGCTCTGCGTGGGAATGCAGCCCGGGACGCTCCGCGTCCCAAAGCGGACGCCGAGCGTCCATTGAGGCATCCCACGCAGAGCGCGGGAACGAGAGAGGCCAAGCCATGTCCGACATCCTCTGGCAACCCGGCACCGAGCGCATCGTCAAGACCCGCATGGAGGCCTTCCGGCGCTTCGTCAATCAGCGACACACCCTTGAGATCGCCGACTATCCTGCCCTCCATCAATGGAGCATCGATCAGCGGGCAGCTTTCTGGCAGGCCATCGTCGATTTCTTCGACATTCGTTTTCACGATCAGCCAGACGCGGTGCTGATAGAAGGCGCACAAATGCCCAGCGCCCAGTGGTTCCCCGGCGCCACGCTGAACTTCGCCGAACACCTGCTGCGCCGTCGCGACGATGCCGTGGCGGTAGTGGCCATCGGCGAAAACGGCCAACGGGAACAACTGACCTGGGCCGAACTGGCGAGCCATGTCGCCGGTTTTCAAAACGGCCTGAAAGCTGCCGGTGTCGGCCTCGGCGACCGCGTGGCCGCGTGCATGCCGAACACCTGGCAAACCCTGGTGGCCATGCTCGCGACGACCAGCCTGGGCGCGATCTGGTCCTGTTCTTCACCCGACTTCGGCACCCATGGGGTGATCGACCGCTTCGGCCAGATCGAGCCGAAAGTGCTGATCACCTGCGCCGGTTACCGCTACGCCGGCAAAGACATCGACCAGACAGCCAAGGTTAATGAAATCCTTGGGCAACTGCCGTCCTTGCAGCAGTTGATCGTTGTGCCTTACGCACGCCCCCAGGCGCGCATCGAGGATTTCTGCAGCCAGGCCAACGTGACGCTCTGGGACGACTTCTACGACCCGGGCGGCGAGCCGCAATTCGTTCCCGTGCCCTTCGCCCATCCGCTGTACATCCTTTATTCCAGCGGCACCACCGGCGTGCCGAAGTGCATTGTTCACAGCACCGGCGGCGTGCTGCTGCAACATGTCAAAGAACATGGTCTGCACACCGATCTCGGCCCCGGCGACCGCTTGTTCTACTACACCACATGCGGCTGGATGATGTGGAACTGGCTGGTCTCGGCCTTGGCCGTCGATAGCGCCGTGGTGCTGTATGACGGCTCGCCGTTTCATCCAGGCCCGGAGCGCTTGATCGACCTGATCGACGACGAACGCATCAACGTCTTCGGCACCAGCCCCAAGTTCCTCACCGCGCTGGAAAGCAACGGCGTGAAGCCGTGCGAAAGTCATGACCTGAGCAGCCTCAAAACCGTGCTGTCCACCGGTTCCGCGCTATCCCCGCAAAGCTTCGATTACGTCTATCGCGCGTTCAAGTCCGACCTGTGCCTGTCCTCGATGTCTGGCGGCACCGACATCGTTTCGTGCTTTGTGATCGGTAATCCGGTGCTGCCGGTACGCCGTGGCGAAATGCAGTGCAAGAGCCTGGGCATGGCGGTCGAAGTCTGGAACGACGCCGGGCAGCCTGTGATCGGGGAAAAAGGCGAACTGGTGTGCACCCGACATTTTCCAGCCATGCCCATCGGTTTGTGGCATGACCCTGACGGGGAGAAACTGCGAAAGTCCTATTTCAGCCTGTTCCCCGGCGTCTGGGCCCAGGGCGATTACGCCGAGCAACTGCCTCACGGCGGCATGCTGATCCACGGCCGCTCCGACGCGGTGCTCAACCCTGGTGGCGTGCGCATCGGCACGGCGGAAATCTATCGTCAGGTGGAGAAAGTCCCGCAGGTGCTGGACAGCGTTGCCATCGGCCAGCAATGGCAGGATGACGTGCGGGTGGTGCTGTTCGTGAAGTTGCGCGACGGTGTCGAACTGGACGAAGCGCTGCAACAACAGATTCGCCAGGTCATCCGCGCCAACACCACACCACGGCATGTGCCGGCGAAGATTGTCGCGGTGACGGACATTCCGCGGACCATCAGCGGCAAGGTGGTCGAGCTGGCGGTGAGGAATGTGGTGCACGGCCAGAAGGTGAAGAACACCGATGCACTGGCCAATCCCGAGGCACTGGAGCAGTTTCGTGACCGCCCTGAATTGAATGATTGAAACGTAGATCCACTGTGGGAGCGGGCTTGCTCGCGAAAGCGGTCTATCAGCCAACATCCATGTTGAATGTGAAATCGTCTTCGCGAGCAAGCCCGCTCCCACATTTGATCGTCGTTGCCGGCGCTAGTCCACCAATCCCCATTCCCCCGGCGGTGTATGGGGCCCGGGCGTAGTCTCGGCGTGCATTTTCAGGCGCAGTCGCAAGTTGTTCACCGAATCCGCATGTTTCAACGCCTCTGCCTCATCGATCGCGCCCTCGGCAAACAGCTCGAACAGCGCCCCATCAAACGTCTGCATACCCACCTCTGAAGACTTCTCCATGATCCCTTTGAGTTCGGAAAGCTCATTGTGCCGGATCAGGTCGCCGATGGTCGGCGTTCCCAGCATGATCTCCACCGCCGCCCGGCGCTGCCCATCGCAGGTCCGCACCAGGCGCTGAGAAACAAAGGCCTTGAGGTTATTGCCCAAGTCATGGAGCAGTTGCGTCCGACGTTCTTCGGGGAAGAAGTTGATCACGCGGTCCAGCGCCTGATTGGCGTTGTGCGCATGTAAAGTGGAAATTACCAGATGACCGGTATCGGCAAACGCCAGCGCGTGCTCCATAGTCTCGCGGTCACGGATTTCGCCGATCAGCACCACGTCCGGCGCCTGGCGCAGGGTGTTTTTCAACGCTGCATGAAAACTGCGGGTGTCTACGCCGACCTCACGCTGGTTGACGATCGACTTCTTGTGTCGATGGATAAACTCGACCGGGTCTTCGATAGTGATGATATGGCCGCTGCTGTGGCGATTGCGGTAATCGATCAGCGCCGCCAGCGAGGTTGACTTGCCGGAACCGGTCGAACCGACGAACAATATCAGCCCCTGTTTGAGCATGACGGTTTCGAGCAGCACCGCAGGCAACTTGAGGTCTTCGAAGCGTGGAATGTCGAGTTTGATGTTGCGCGCCACGATAGACACATCGTTGCGCTGCTTGAAGATATTGAGCCGAAAGCGCCCGACGCCGGCCAGGGAAAGCGCCAGGTTCATTTCCAGTTCCCGGTCGAACTCCAGGCGCTGTTCGGCGTCCATGATGGACGCGGCAATGGCGGCGATTTCTCCGGGTTTGAACGGGTACTCGGCCAAGGGTTTGAGTACACCGTCAAATTTCGCGCTGGGAGGCGCGCCCGTCGACAGGTAAAGATCGGAGCCATTGCGGCTGGCCAGAATTTGCAACAGTGCATCGATTTCCATGGCAAAAAACACCCGCGAAGCATTCAATTGAAAAAATGACCCAAAACGGATCATCAAGCGTCTACCGCCCTGCAAGGATAGTAGACGCCGCCACACCGACTGACGCGCAGGACATTGTAATGAACGCACCACCGACCGCCAGCGACTCCCAGGCCTTGATTGCTCGACTGGACTGGACAAACAACCCGCTGGGCGCCGCCGATCACTGGCCACAGAGCCTGCGCACCGCCGTGGACATTGTGATTCACTCGCCCATGCCGATGCTGTTGCTATGGGGCCCGCAGCTTACGCAGATCTACAACGACGGCTTCGCCTTCCTCGCCGGCAGCAAACACCCTCATGCTTTCGGACAACCGACGCACCAGATCTGGCCAGAACTGAAAGACTTCACCGACCCGATTTACAGCGCAGTCCTACAGGGCCAGGTGCGGACCTACAGCGAACAGCGCTTTACCTTGCAGCGCGACGGGCGAGATTCCGACTTCTGGCTGGATTTGACCTACAGCCCCATTCGCAATGAAAGCGCCGAGGTTGCCGGGATTCTGGTCACGGCCATCGAAACCAACGAACGCCGCCGCATCGCCCTGGAACTCGAACAACGCTCCGCCGCCAGCCTCAAGGCCCAGCAGGAAACCGAGCAGCGCCTGCAACTGGCGCTGGCCGCCACCGATGCCGTCGGCACCTGGGACTGGGACATCGGCGAAGACCGTTTCATCGCCGATGCCCACTTCGCCCAATTGCATGGCGTCGACCCGACCATGGCCAGCCAGTTGCCCATCAGCGAATACCTCCACGGCGTACACCCGGAAGACCGCGCCATGATTGCCCGCAGCATCAAGCACTGCATTACTCATGGCAGCGAGTACGCCGAGGAGTATCGCTTGCTGCAAGCCGACGGCCAATTGCGCTGGGTGTTTGCCCGAGGCCGCTGCTACAAGGACCATCATGGCCGGCCCATCCGCTTCCTCGGCGCCGCGCTGGACCTGACCGAACGCAAACACATCGAACAAGCCCTTCGCCAGAGCCAGACCGAGCTGCAACTGATCATCAACGCCATGCCGATCCTGATCAGTTACGTCGACAGTGAGGAGTGCTTTCGCCTGAACAATGCTGCTTATCTGGAATGGTACGGCCTGACGCCCCAGGAGCTTTACGGCCGCACCATCCGTGAAGTGCTGGGCGACGAAGCCTATGCCCTGCGCGCCGAATACATTGCCGAGGCGCTGAAAGGCAAGGCTTGCAGTTTCAGCATCAGCGCCGCTCACCGCGATGGCAGCACCCGCCAGGCCCTGATGAACTACCTGCCACGTCATGGCTCGGACGGCGCGGTCAATGGTTTTTACATCTTCGTGATCGACGAGACTGAGCGCAAACAGACCGAAGAAGCCCTGCGCAACCTCAACGAAACCCTTGAAGAACGCGTCAGCGCCCGCACTCAACAACTGGCCGAAGCCAATCAGCGGCTGCAGAACGAGATGTTCGAGCGCGAGCGCGCCGAAGACGCCTTGCGGCATGCGCAGAAAATGGAAGCGGTGGGACAGCTCACCGGCGGCATCGCCCATGACTTCAACAACATGCTCACCGGGATCATCGGCAGCCTCGATTTGATGCAGCGCTACATCGCCGACGGGCGTGCCGCCGAGATCGGGCGTTTTACCGAAGCCGCGGTGTCTTCGGCACACCGCGCCGCCGCCCTGACCCATCGCCTGCTGGCGTTCTCCCGGCGTCAGTCGCTGGATCGCAAGCCGCTTGATGCCAACCAGCTCGTGCATTCCCTGGAAGATTTGTTCCGCCGGACCAAGGGCGATCATATCGAACTCAAAATGCAGCTGGCCGATGAAGTCTGGCCGGTCAGTACTGATGTCAGCCAACTGGAAAACGCTCTGCTCAACCTCGTCATCAATGCCCGGGATGCGATGCCCGAAGGCGGCGAGCTCCTGATCGAAACCGCCAACGTTCACCTCGACGGTAGCGACATTACCCCTCTGGAACCGGTCAGGGCTGGGGATTACCTGATGATTGCCGTCAGCGACAACGGCGCCGGCATGACCCCGTCAGTGTTGGCCAAGGCCTTCGACCCGTTCTTCACCACCAAACCCATCGGCCAGGGCACCGGCCTTGGACTGTCGATGATCTATGGCTTCGCCCAGCAGTCGGGCGGGCACGTCAGCCTTCACAGCCTGCCGGGCCAGGGCACCTGCGTTCGCCTGTATTTGCCACGGCTGCACGTCGCGGTGCCGGAACACACGTTGGTGCCGATCACCGGCGAAACACCGGCAGCGGTTGCCGGTGAAACCGTGGTGCTGGTGGAAGACGATCCGGCGGTGCGCATGCTGGTGCTCGACCTGCTCAACGAGTTGGGTTATCACGCTCATGAAGCCGAAGACGCCAAGGCCGCCCTGCCCTTGCTGGAATCCGACCTGCGGGTCGATCTGCTGGTGACCGATGTCGGGTTGCCGGGCATGAACGGTCGGCAACTGGCGGAAATCGCGCGTCAGCACCGCCCGGGCCTCAAGGTGCTGTTCATGACCGGTTATGCGGAGAAAGCCGCCGAACGCCAGGGTTTCCTGGAGGAAGGCATGGACATGGTGGCCAAACCCTTTTCCATTGACCTGCTGGCCAACAAGATTCGCACGATGATCGGCCAAGCGGACTGAGTTAAGGCATAATCGCGCGCCCCACGCTGGCACCAACATAGCCACCACCGTTGCAAGGTACGCCTCAATGAAAGCCCAAGCCCGCCATATTCTGGTGAAAACCTCGGAAGAAGCCGAGCAGCTCAAACAACGCATCGCCAAGGGCGAAGCCTTCGATGTGCTGGCCAAGAAATACTCCACGTGCCCGTCCGGCAAACGCGGCGGCGACCTGGGCGAAGTACGGCCCGGGCAGATGGTCGGCGTGATCGATGCGGTGATCTTCAAAAAACCGCTGCGAGTGGTGCATGGGCCGATCAAGAGCAAGTTCGGGTATCACCTGGTGCAGGTGTTTTACCGGGATTGATGGGTTGGAAGCTGGGCTAATTCCCTCCCCCTGATACACACAATCCCGTAGGAGCTGCCGAAGGCTGCGATCTTTTGATCTTGATTTTCAGCGCTCCCGGGAAGATCAAGATCAAAAGATCGCAGCCTTCGGCAGCTCCTACAGGGATTGCATTTCAATCTCCGGGAATGAGTGCCCCAGGCACCTGAATCACCCGACTCGCCAACCGATGCCCAGCCTCGGCAGCCTCAACCGGGCTGCCACCCTTGAGCCGACAAGCCAAATACGCCGCGCTGAACGAATCCCCCGCCGCCGTGGTGTCCACCACCCGTTCGACCACTTGCGCCGGCACTTCGAACGACTCTCCATCACAGCGAATCAGACACGCCTCGGCGCCGCGCTTGAGCACCACTTCGGGCGTGCCCATCTGCTCATAAGCGGCAAACACCGCCGCGCAATCGGAAAAGTCGAACAGCGCCTGCTCGTCGTCAACCGTCAGCAACGCCAGGTCGATATAGGGCAGAACACTGCGATAAGCCGCCCGTGCCTCTTCAATCGACGCCCACAAGCGTGGCCGGTAGTTGTTGTCGAACACGACCCGCGCATCCCGTTGCCGGGCCTCGATCAGGGTTTCCAGAAGCTTTTCCCGCCCCTGCTCACCGAGTACCGCCAGGGTGATGCCGCTGAAATACAACACGTCGTAATCCGGCAGCGCCGCCAGAATCGGCGCGGCGGCCGGCGTGGTAAAGCAATCGCGCACCGCCGCTTCGTTGCGCCAGTAGAGAAAACGCCGCTCGCCGGCCGCATCGGTCTGGATGCAATACAGGCCGGGCAAGCGACCGGGCAAACGCTGGACCATTTCCAGGCCAATGCCTTCGCTGGCCCAGCTCTGGCACATCGCGTCGCTGAAACTGTCATCGCCCAGGGCGGTGACGTAATCCACCTCGGCACCCTTGCCCAACTCTCGGGACAGGTAAACCGCAGTATTCAGGGTATCGCCGCCGAAGCTTTGTTGCAGCGTGCCATCGGCGCGCTGCTGCAATTCGATCATGCACTCACCGATCAGGGCGATGCGCGGGGTGTTGGGGCCCAGGGTGTTGATGCTGCTCATCGTTGTGGGGTCTCTGGTATTGCGATGTTGTTTGGTAGGCCGTCATCGCGGGCAAGCCCGCTCCCACAGATTTATTGGTGTGATTGCAATCTGTGGCAACTCACAAATCCCTGTGGGAGCGGGCTTGCCCGCGATGGCCGCACCTCGGTCTGGAACCTTAAAAACACGTTTCCATGGTCTCGATGACATTCAACTGCTGATCCACCAAACACCCAATGCGCCACTTGTCGAATGTCAAACACGGGTGCGAAGTACCGAACGAAATGATATCGCCCACCCGCAACTCAACCCCCGGCGCCACGGTCATGAACGCATGCTGATCCATCACCGCCGTCACCTTGCAGGCACTCACGTCCTCGCCGGTCGCCGGCACCACACCGGCCTTGTAACGCAGCAACGGCACCGGCAGACCGGCGTCATAGGCGACGTCGCGTTTGCCGAGGGCGATCACCGCAAAACCCGGTTCCGGCAATGACTGCACATGCGCCCAGACTTCCAGCGCCGGGCGCAAACCTTCGTGCAGGTCGCTGCGACGGTCGAGCACGCAGCATTGCGCTTCTTTGTAGATGCCATGGTCGTGGGCCACGTAACTGCCGGGGCGCAGCACGCTGAGGAAACGCCCGCCGGCATTCTGCGCTTCGAACGACTCAGCGATCAGGTCGTACCAGGCCGAACCCGACGCCGTGATGATCGGTTTGGCAATGGCGAACGCACCGCTGTCCTGCAACTGCACCGCCAGACGCACCAGGGAATCGGCGAACTCACGGATGCCGCTCACCGCGTGATCGCCGTGAATCACCCCTTCGTAACCCTCGATACCGGTCAATGCCAGCGCCGGTTGAGCTGCGATCGCCTCGGCCAGCGCCAGGACTTCGGCTTCGGTGCGGCAGCCGCAACGACCGCCGACCACGCCGTACTCGATCATCACGTTCAGGCGCACACCGCGCGAAGCGAAATACGCGCCGAGGTCCGCGACGTTATCCGGGTGATCGACCATGCAATAGAAATCGAAGGTCGGGTCTGCCAACAGATCGGCGATCAGTGCCATGTTCGGCGTACCGACCAATTGATTGGCCATCAGCACCCGGTGCACGCCATGGGCGTAAGCCGCGCGGGTTTGCGTGGCGCTGGCCAGGGTGATGCCCCAGGCACCGGCGTCCAGTTGGCGACGAAACAGCGCCGGGGTCATGCTGGTTTTACCGTGCGGCGCCAGTTCTGCGCCGCTGTTGCTGACGAAGTCCTGCATCCAGCGAATGTTGTGTTCCAGCGCTTCGCGGTGCAGCACCAGCGCAGGCAGGCTGACGTCGCGCACAAGATTGGCGCCTGTGTGGGCAAAGCCCTTTTCCACGGCGGCAGTATTTTTGGCAGAAGACATGGTCGAACTCCTCACATTCGCGGCCGCAGGCAGCCGCTGTTATTCGTTGATACGCCGGGCGAGGCTGTTGGCACTGTCGATCAGCACCCGGCGATAGTCGTTGTAATTGCTCTTCGCATCGGCCCGTGGGGCGACGATGCACAGGGTCGCAATGGCCACGCCGTTCGGGTCTTTCACCGGGGCGGCGAAGCAATGGGTAAAGGTGTCGGCGACGCTATCGAAGGAAAAGAACCCATCGATTCCGGCCTGGCGGATTTCCTCGAGAAACCGCTCCAGCGGCAGGTGTTCACCGCCGGGGAGGATGAAGTCGTCGGGGTCGATCAAATCGACGATCTGCTCATCGCTCAGATGCGCCAGCAACAGGCGCCCGGAAGCGGTCCAGGGGATTGGCGCGTTCTCGCCGATGTCCGAGGAAATGCGGAAATGCCGCTCGCCCTCTTTCATCAACGCCACGGTGTATTTGCGCCCGTTGAGCAGGCACATCTGCGCGGTTTCGCGGGTCTGGCTGACGATCTCTTGCAAGGCAAGATCGGCCTCGCGGGTCAGGTCGAAATGACGCAGATGCGCCTGACCGAGGAAGTACAGCTGACGACCGAGGTAAACGTGACCGTCCTTGCCCACAGGTTCAAGAATGCGCCGCTCCAACAAGGACGCGACCAATTCGTAGACCGTGGATTTCGGGCTGCCGATGCCGCTGGCGATTTCGTTCGGGCGCAAGGGCTGGCCGATTTCCTTGAGGAAATCAAGAATGTCGAACGCCCGGTCCAGACCGCGAGCCCGGCGCTTGATGGTGTCTTCGGTCATGTTAGTGGTTCCCATTAATATGCCGGGAGTTTAACCAGAGTGCTGCGGCGACTGTTAGGCCGCCTTCGCGGGCAAGCCACGCTCCCACAGGGTTCTATGTGCCGCCACAGATTGCAGACACACCTTCCATCCCTGTGGGAGCGGGCTTGCCCGCGATGGGCGCGCCTCGGTTCAGGTCTTTTTCTTGTACGCGACGCAATCAATCTCGACCTTGCAATCGACCATCATGTTCGCCTGCACACAGGCTCGGGCCGGGGCGTGTTCGCTTTTGAAGTACTCGGAAAACACTTTATTGAAACTCCAGAAATCCCGTGGGTCTTCCAGCCACACCCCGGTACGGACTACGTCTTCCAGACCGTAACCGGCCTCTTCCAGAATCGCGATCAGGTTTTTCATGGTCTGGTGAGTCTGCTCGACGATGCCGCCCACAATGATTTCACCATCCAGCGCCGGCACCTGGCCGGACACGTGCAGCCAGCCATCAGCTTCGACGGCGCGGGCGAAAGGACGGGGCTGGCCGCCACCGGCGGTGCTGCCGGTGCCGTAACGAGTAATGCTCATGAGTGTTTCTCCTGCTTGAAAAAGTTAAAAGCGAGTGTTCTTGAGAAATTCCGCCAGACGCGGCGACTGCGGGCGTTCGAACAGTTCCTTGGGCGGCCCCTGCTCTTCGATCCGCCCCTGATTCATGAACACGATCTTGTCTGACACTTCAAAGGCAAAGCGCATTTCGTGGGTCACCAGCAGCATGGTCATGCCGTCTTCGGCCAGCCCCTTGATCACGTTCAACACTTCGCCGACCAGTTCCGGATCGAGGGCCGAGGTGACTTCATCGAACAGCATCAGGCTCGGGTTCATCGCAATCGCCCGGGCAATCGCCACGCGCTGTTGCTGACCACCAGACAACTGACCGGGGTAATGGTCGCGACGTTCCAGCAGCCCCACCCGCTCCAGCCATTTTTCCGCCAGCACCACGGCTTCATCCTTGTGCAACTTTTTGACCTTGAGCAACCCGAGGGTGACGTTCTGCAACGCGGTGAGGTGCGGGAACAGATTGAATTGCTGGAACGCCATGCCGGTCATCGCTCGATGCCGGGCGATGACTTTTTCCGGGTGCCGCACGCGCTTGCCGTTGACCTCGTGATAGCCGATGGATTCGCCATCGAGCAGAATCTGCCCGCCCTGGAACTCTTCGAGCATGTTCACGCAGCGCAGCAGCGTGGTCTTGCCCGAGCCGCTGGAGCCGATCAGCGTGACCACGTTGCCGCGCTGCATGGTCAAGTCGACGCCCTTGAGCACTTCGAGCTGGCCGTATTGTTTGTGCAGGCCGTGGATGTCCAGCAGCGCTTGATCCTGTGTCGAAACTTGAGCTTGTGTCATGGCAAGGCCACCCGCTTTTCAATGTGCCGGCCGAGTAATTCGATGGCGTAATTGATGATGAAAAAGAGCAAACCGGCGAACAGGTAAAACTCCAGGGTCATGAACGTCCGGGCGATGATCTGCTGGGTGCTGAGCAGCAATTCGGCAACGCCGATCACCGACAACAGCGTCGAGGCCTTGACGATCTCGGTGGACGAGTTGACCCAGGTCGGCAAGATCTGCCGCAGCGCCTGGGGTAACAACACGTAGCCCAGCGCCTGGTAAAACGTCAGGCCGATGGCCTTGCTCGCTTCCATCTGGCCACTGGGCAGCGCCTGCAATGCACCGCGCACAATCTCCGCGACGTGGGAGCCGCAAAACAGTGTCAGCCCCAGGGTGCCGGCCCCGAATGCGCTGATTTGCCAGCCCAGTGCCGGCGCCATGTAGAAGCAGGCCAACACCAATACAAACACCGGCGTGCCGCGAATGATGTCGACGTAAAACCGGAACGGCGCGCGCATCCAGACCGAGCCATAGGTGAGCACCAGACCTGCAACGATGCCGACCAGCGTGCCCAACAAAATCGCCAGCGCCGAGCACTGCACACTGGTCAGAAAACCCTGCCACAGGACTTCCCGCGCCACCCATAACTCATGCAACCAGCTGGGGGATTCGTACATGGGGGCCTCCTATCGGCGAATCGCCAGACGCTGCTCGAGGTAACGCAGCATCATGGCAATGAGGTAACAGGCCGCAACATAGAGCGCTGTGGTCACCAGCCAGGTTTCAATCACCCGGTAGCTCTCGACATTGATCTTGCGCGCGTAATAGGTCAGCTCCGGCACGGCAATCGCCGCCGCCAGCGAGGTGTCCTTGAACAGCGAAATGAAGTTGTTCGACAGGGCCGGCAGCACATTGCGCAGCATCACCGGCACGGTGATGTACGCCTTGACCTGCCATTCACCGAGCCCGATGGCCAGGCCGGCTTCACGTAGTCCCTTGGGAATGCTCAACAACCCGCCGCGAAACACTTCGGTCAGGTATGCCCCGGCATACAGCGACAGGGTGATGATGAAGGACGGGATCTTGTCCAGACGAATGCCAAGGCTCGGCAACGCGAAGTAGATCAACAGAATCAACACCAGAATCGGCGTATTACGGATCACCGTCACATACACCGACGCCAGCGCCCGCAATGCGCGGTGCTTTGACAGCAAAGCAAACGCCATCAGCAGGCCGATCACGCAGCCGATGGCGATCGACACCAGCGCCAGCTCAAGACCCAGACCGAGCCCCGCCAGCAAGGTGTCGAAATCGCGCCAGACGGCGGCAAAATTCAACTGATAGTTCATGGTCAGCAGTACCTTGAGCGGGGCGATTTAAAACCGCCCTGCTCTCACGGGATCATTTGTATTCGACGGGGAAACCGATCGTAGGTGTCGGAAGGTCTACACCGAACCACTGCTTGAACGACGCGGCGTAAGTCGGGAACTCAACGCCCGTCATGGCTTCATGCAGCACGGTGTTGACGAAGTTCAGCCAGTCCTGATCGCCGCGTTTGACCGCACATGCGTAAGTCTGCGGACTCCAGGCATAAGCCGGGCTGCGATAGCGACCAGCGTTCTGCACCATCAGGTATTTCACCGACGACTGATCGGTGGCCGCGGCATCGGCACGGCCGGAGTTCACCGCCTGATACATCAAATCCACGCTGTCGTACTGATCGACCTTGGCCTTGGGCAACGCCTGATGCACCAGTTCTTCGGCGTACACGTTCTGCAGCACCGCCACGATCACACCGTCGCCGGCGGCCTTCAGGTCTTCGATTTCCTTGTATTTGCTGTTGGCCGGTAACAACAGGCCCACGCCTTCGCGGTAGTACGGCAGGGTGAACGCCACTTGCTGGGCGCGGCTGGCGGTCACGGTGATGAACTGGCAACTCATGTCGACCTTGTCGGTCAGCAGATTGGGAATCCGCGCATCGGACGACTGCACCACGAACTCGACTTTGCTCGGGTCGTTGAACAACCCTTTGGCCACCATCCGCGCGATATCAATATCAAAACCCTGCAACTTGCCATCCGCTCCCTGGAAGTGCCACGGCGCATTGGTACTGCCCGTGCCCACGATCAACTTCCCACGGGCCAGCACGCTGTCGAGCTTGCTGTCTGCCGCTTGGGCGACACCCATGACAGCGGCCGAAGCCGCGAACAGAAAAACACACGCTTTAAACAACGAAGGTCGGCGATGCATGGCAAGCACTCCAGGTCATGTTTATTCCGCTATACCGGAACTTAGTATGTAACAACGGAATAGACAGCAGAAAGTGTGCCACAGGTTGTGGGCCGAATCTCGGGAGAATTGAAAAGTGTTTTGAATCAGATGGATGCGCGTTAGCGCCAGGAAGGCGTTACGAAACGCACAAATAAGAGAACGCTACCGTGGGACACAACGCTCGAGTACTTGCACCACATCTGAAGCCATAGCGATTCAAAACGAAGCAGGAGCCCCACCTGTAATTTCTGACAGTAGACCCCACCTGCTCGCCTCCTTTAACGTCGACAGGCCTTCGATTGTCTTTGAAAAGGAGATTTCAATGAGCTCGATGACCACCCACACGACCATGGCTGCGGTCTACCGCAAGGCGCTGAAAACCTGGCGCCCGGTGATCCTGTATTTCGGCAGCCAACACTGTCCCGCCTGCGAAATGGCCGAGCCGGTTTTTCGTCAGATTGCAGAGCCCTATCGGCATCACGCGCAAATCTACATGCTCAACACCGGCGAATCGCCCAGGCATCCGGATGTCACCGGCACACCCACCGTGCTGTTTTACAAGGAAGGGAAATTACTGAAGAAGCTCAAGGGGATTGGAACCCGGGAAACCCTGGAAGAAAACTTCAAAAAGCACATCGGCAAGCTCAGGCCCAAACAGATTGCCCGCAAACCCCGCCACGACTTGCCGTGGTTGCAGAAAACCTTCAGCACTTTATGCACAGCGCCTCGGGCACGGGGGCTGTTGAATGCACGGTTGTGAGTCATGTTTGAGTCGTCTGACAAATCGCTATCGCGAGCAGGCCCTGATGCCGGTGACACGCAAACCCTGTGGGAGCGTGGCTTGCCCGCGAAGACGGCGGCACAGCCAACATTGATGTCGCCTGACACACTGCTTTCGCGAGCAAGCTTCGCTCCTACAGCGACCCGTCAGGCTGTTTATCGTCCGGCAAAGCGCAACCGCGACAACATGCGTAGATCGCCTTGGAGGTAATAATCATCGGTCCAGCTGTCATCCGGAGCCAACGGTCGGACCTGCTTGAGTTGCAGTTTCTTTGCGAAGTAGCGGAACCGGTAATGCTCGTAAAAGCGCAGCAGTTCCAGTCCGTAACGATCGGCCAGGTCGGTGTCGCCACGGATGATCAGGTAGTTCTCGTCATTGCCGTTGCTGGCCGCGGCGCTGAGGTTGTGGCTGCCGCTGATGATCGTCGGTGTGTCGGTGGTGAAGTCGACGACGATGGCTTTGGTGTGCACCAGCAGGTTGCCCTTCTGGCCTTTCATGTTTTCCTTGAGCCAGCCTTCCAGACCCGTATTGAGCAGCGCGGTGGCGGCAAATTGAGCGGTGCGGTCGGCGTGGAAACCGGTGATGCTGCTGGCGGTATTTTGCAGGCCGTAACGCAAGATGTCGTCGTGGGGCTGGCCGAGCAAGGCGTTGAGTATTTCGTCCGGCAAGGCAAACGCCGTGACAAACAGCAGGTCTTTTTTGGCTGACTCGATGATTTCGACGAACTCACGCAAATCGCCCTGGCCCGAGCGCGGTGAAAAGCCGGCGAACAGCGCCTGCTCCGGCTGCATCGGATTGTTTTCCGTGAGCCATTCCCGGGTGGCGCCGACGTCTGCTGGCGTGGCCCAGACTTGCTCGAAGGTTTGCAGATAACTGGCACTAACCCGAGCATCGTCCAGCACATGCACAACGTTGGCCTGACGATAAACGCCGTTGGCGGTGAAATTGGTGCTGCCGCAGAGTACCGCTTCGGGCTGATGCTGCCCCGCCGCGTCGAGCCGGCTCAGGACCATGAACTTGTTGTGAAAGATGTTGTGCGTGACTCGCCCGCGCTTGTTCGCCGCCGGGATTTTTTCCAGGCTGGCTTCGTTCAGTGCTGTGGTGTCTTCGTCCGGTTGGGCGTGGTACAGAACCCGAACCTTTACGCCGCGCTCGAAGGCGGCGTTCACCGCATCGACGATCACCTTCAACTGGTATTCGTAGATCGCGATGTCCAACGCCCATTGGCCATCCTCGGCCCGTTCGATGAACCCCAACAAACGTGCGAGCAGACCGTTTTCCAGCCATTGTCGCGGCGCGTCGGGCCAGGCTTCGATGGGCAGTTTTTTGTTGGCGCTGAGCAACGCATCGACATCGGCGAATTTGCGCTGGAAGGCCTGACTCGCGGCCACCGCCCGATTGAAGATGACGTTTTGGTCCGCTGGAAGGCCATTGTCGGTGGTGAGCGTTACTTCCAGAAACTCACCCAACTGCGGCGCATCGGCGGTGCCGTAGGCCAGGTGAATCCGATAATGGATCGTCACACCCGGATTGACCGCGTAGTCGGCCCAGCGAAACTTCTGCAACGGCGCGGTATCGCTGGGGGTGGCGCGAAACTGAGGGAATGTATGAGCCTTGCCGGGGAAGGTCAGGCTGTTGAACAGAAACAACCAGGGTTTGCTGCCTTGCTGTTTTTCGATGGCGAACCCCAGCAGACCTTTGCGACGGTGCTCAGCCAGATCGATCGCCAGCAACACGCCGTTGGTGCCAGCGTAGGCTTTGACGCGAAAATCGTCCTGATCGTTGCGGGCTAGAACGCGCATGGGTCACTCCTGTGAAGATCAAAAGATCGCCGCCTTCGGCAGCTCCTACATTGATTGTTGCACACCCATCATTCGCGGATGCACCCGCTATACCCACGTCCTGTAGGAGCTGCCGAAGGCTGCGATCTTTTCGGCTACAAATCATCGATATGCTGGTAATGCGTTTGCAGTTGATCCGCCAACACTTTAGCCCGTCCGAGGCGAATCGGTCCGCGCTCAATGTCGATCAGCAACCCCGGACACTCCAGCGCCGGCAACGTTGACCATTCCTTCACCCGCCCATCCGTCACCAGCAACAGCCTTTGCTGTTCAGCCGGAAAACGCTTTTGCCGTGCTGCTAACCAACGCCCCGCCTCACCCAGCGCCGCCAGCATCGGCGTTCCGCCGCCGGCACCGAGCCCGTCAAGCCAGTCGCGCAAGCCAGCGGAGGCTTTCAACCCTTGCACCTGCCACTTCGGCGCATGGCCGCTGGCGGTCAGCAAAGCCAGGCGCACACGCTGTCGATAGGCATCGTCGAACAGTTGCGCCAGCAAGCCCTTGGCATCGCTCAATGCCAGATGACGTCGGGTCGAGGCCGAAGCGTCGACGATTACCAGCCATAATTCATGAGGACTGCGGGTGCGCAGGTGAAACAGCACATCGTCGCGTTGACGCGGTCGGCCATTGAGCAAGGTGCCGGGCCAATTGATCGATCCGCTACGGGCTGCGTGACGCTTGCCCTGTCTGCCGTGATCCAGCCGTCCTGCGCGGGGTCTGGCATTCGCCCCCGCGTCTGATCGAGGGCGAATGCCTAGGGCTTTTTTGGCCAGCTCGGCACTTCACGTCGTGCGCCGACCGGCAGCGCCTGGGCAGGCATTTCGCCCCACTGGCCCTGACTTTCGCTTGGGTTGGGATTCTGATTGGAAGCCGGCTGTGCGGGTGATTGTTGCGGCGCCGGTGGTGAATGTTCGCGACGGCGATGGCGCAAGGCAAACTCGGCGACCGCGTCGATATCTTCTTCGCCAATGGCATTCGCTCCGCGCCAGGCCGCATGAGCCCGAGCTGCACGTAGCCAGACCAGATCGGCCCGCAGGCCATCGACGCTGGCAGCGAAACAACGCTCGGTAATCTGCACCAGCGCGGCATCGTCGAGGGGAATATTCGCCAGTGCCGAGCGCGCCTTTTGGCAACGCTCGCGCAGTGCGTGTTGCTGGCTTTCCCACTCGGCGCAGAACCCTTGCGGGTCGCTGTCGAAATCCAGTCGACGACGGATGATCTGACCGCGCCCGGCGGGTGGGGTGTGGCCACTGAGGGCAACGTTCAGGCCAAAGCGGTCGAGCAATTGCGGGCGCAGTTCGCCCTCTTCCGGGTTCATGGTGCCGATCAGCACAAACTTCGCCGAATGCCGATGGGAAATCCCGTCGCGCTCGATCAGGTTGGTGCCGCTGGCGGCCACGTCGAGCAGCAAGTCCACGAGGTGATCGGGCAGCAGATTGACTTCATCGACATACAACACGCCGCCGTCGGCTTTGGCCAGTACGCCGGGGGAAAACTGTGCGCGCCCCTCGCTCAGGGCCGCGTCGAGATCGAGGGTGCCCACCAATCGTTCTTCGGTGGCACCCAGGGGCAAGGTGACGAATTGACCGCTGGCCAACAGGTCCGCCAAGCCTCGGGCCAGGGTCGATTTGGCCATACCGCGCGGGCCCTCGATCAGCACGCCGCCGATTTTTGGATCGATGGCGGTCAGGTACAGCGCGAGCTTCAAGTCATCGGCGCCGACCACGGCGGAGAGCGGGAAATGGGGGGTGTCGGTCATTTTCAAATCTCAGTTATGGTCGGTGGCAGGCACACCTTGTACCTGTGGGAGCGTGGCTTGCCCGCGAAGGCGCCCGCTCAGTCGAAATCAATGTTGATTGTTAGGACCTCTTCGCGGGCAAGCCACGCTCCCACAGGTTAGCGGTGCCACAGAGTTACCCGTCTTCTTCGATGTCCAGCAACAAATTCTCCAGCGCCTCGCGGTACTCGCCCGGTTCTTTCCACATCCCCCGCTGCTGCGCTTCGAGCATGCGCTCGGTCATGTCGCGCAAGGCATGGGGATTGTGTTCGCGGACAAACTCCCGAGTCGCTGGATCAAGCAAATAGGCGTCCGCCAGCAACGCATATTGGTGATCGTCGATCAACTGCGTGGTGGCGTCGAACGCAAACAGGTTATCGACTGTCGCCGCCAGTTCGAACGCGCCTTTATAGCCATGACGCTTGACCCCGTCGATCCATTTCGGATTGGCCGCACGGGAACGGATCACCCGGTTCAGCTCTTCCTTCAACGTGCGAATCTTCGGCAAGTCCGGCTGACTGTGATCGCCGTGATAACTGGCCGCCGCTTCACCACTGAGGCTTTCGACGGCCGCCAGCATGCCACCCTGGAACTGGTAATAGTCGTTGGAATCGAGCAAGTCATGCTCACGGTTATCCTGATTTTGTAGCACCGCCTGCACCTGGCTCAGGCGCTGGGCGAATTGTTCGCGTGCGGCGGTGCCTTCGTCAGAGCCACCGTAAGCGTAGCCACCCCAGTTCAGGTAAACCTCGGCCAAATCTTCGCGGCTTTGCCACAAACGACCGTCGATAGCGCCTTGCACGCCCGCTCCGTAAGCACCCGGCTTGGCCCCGAAGATGCGCCAGCCGGCCTGCCGTCGCGCCGCGTCTTCATCCAGACCGGATTCCAGCAGCGCTTGCCGCTCGGCGCGGACCTTGGCCGCCAACGGGTTGAGATCGTCCGGTTCATCCAGCGCGGCGACCGCTTGCACGGCGGCATCGAACAACCGGATCAGGTTGGCAAAGGCATCGCGGAAAAATCCGGAGACGCGCAAGGTCACATCCACCCGTGGCCGGTCCAGCAAACTCAACGGCAGAATTTCGAAGTCATCGACACGCTGGCTGCCAGTCGCCCACACCGGCCGCACGCCCATCAGCGCCATGGCCTGGGCGATGTCGTCGCCGCCGGTGCGCATGGTCGCGGTGCCCCAGACCGACAGGCCGAGCTGACGCAGGTGATCGCCGTGGTCCTGCAAGTGCCGCTCAAGAATCAGGTTCGCGGATTGGAAGCCGATGCGCCATGCGGTGGTGGTTGGCAGGTTGCGCACGTCCACCGAATAGAAATTGCGCCCGGTGGGCAGCACGTCCAGACGGCCGCGACTTGGCGCACCGCTAGGGCCGGCGGGGACGAATCGGCCGCTGAGGGCGTCGAGCAGACCGCGCATTTCTGCCGGGCCGCAGGCGTCCAGACGTGGGGCAACGACGTTGCGCAGGCTGTCGATGATCGCGTTCACCTCCGACCAACTTGCTTCCTGTGGGAGCGGGCTTGCTCGCGAAAGCGGTGTGTCAGGCAAATCAATGTCGACTGACACTCCGCTTTCGCGAGCAAGCCCGCTCCCACAGGGGCCGGGTTGGGCTTGAGGCTGGTTCAACGTATGCGAAATCAGTTGAGTGGCGAACAGCTCCAGGCGTTCACGGGTATCCCCGGCGGTGCGCCAGGGTTCATCGTTAAGCAATTGCAGTTCCGCGGGACGTGGTCCGGTCCACGGCTCGGCCAACGCACAATCCAACGGATCAAACCCCAACGCAAACGCCTTGGCCAATGCCCGCAGCAAGCTCGATTGCGCCCCGCGACCATCGCCGCGAGGAATACGCAGCAAGGCCAATAAGGTGTCGATGCGCAACCGCCCGACCGGCGATTCGCCAAACACGTGCAGGCCATCGCGGATCTGCGACTCCTTCAAGTCGCACAGGTACGTGTCCAGGCGCGGCAACCAGATCGCCGCGTCGGCGTCACTGTCGAGCTTTTCGTCCAGTTGCAGTTCACGGTCGATGTGCGTGTCGCGCACCAGTTGCAGAATGTCGCGCTGCAACTCCCGGGCGCGGCGCGGATCGAGCAATTGCGCTTCGTAATATTCGTCGGCCAACAATTCGAGATTACGCAGCGGACCGTAGGTTTCAGCGCGAGTCAGCGGCGGCATCAGGTGATCGATAATCACCGCTTGGGTGCGACGCTTGGCTTGGGCACCCTCGCCCGGATCGTTGACGATAAACGGATAGATGTTCGGCAGCGGCCCGAGCAATGCGTCCGGCCAGCAGTTTTCCGACAGCCCGACGCCCTTGCCCGGCAGCCATTCGAGGTTGCCGTGCTTGCCGACGTGGATCACGCCGTGAGCGCCGTAGGTGTTGCGCAACCAGAAGTAGAACGCCAGATAGCCGTGAGGCGGCACCAGGTCCGGGTCGTGATAGACAGCACTTGGATCGACCTGGTAACCCCGGGCCGGCTGAATGCCAACGAAAGTCAGGCCGAAGCGCAGACCGGCAATCATCATTCGTCCGCCACGGAACATTGGATCGTTTTCGGGCGAACCCCAACGTTCCAGCACGGCTTGGTGATTGGCCTCGGGCAGCGCGTTGAACATCAGGTTGTAGTCGTCCAGCGCGAGGCTTTGATGGCAGGGGCGCTGGTCGAGGGTGTCGAGGTCGTTGCTGACGCCGCCGAGCAATTGCTGGATCAGCGCGGTGCCGCTGTCCGGCAGTTCAGCTGGCAATGGATAACCTTCGGCATGCAAGGCCCGCAGGATATTCAACGCAGCGGCCGGGGTATCCAGGCCAACGCCATTGCCGATGCGCCCGTCGCGAGTCGGGTAGTTGGCGAGGATCAGGGCAATGCGTTTTTCGCCATTGGGCACCCGCGCCAGATCGATCCAGCGCCGTGCCAGTTCAGCGACAAAATCCATGCGCTCAGGTTGCGGCCGGTAGCAGACCACGTCGGACTGACTGCGCTCACTGCGCCAGGCCAGGTCCTTGAAACTGATCGGCCGGCTGATGATCCGCCCGTCCAGTTCTGGCAGCGCGATGTGCATCGCCAGATCCCGTGGGCCGAGGCCCTGTTCGCTGGCGCGCCAACCGGGTTCATTGTCCTGGGCGCAGATCGCCTGGATCACCGGAATATTGCGGCGAAACGGCCGCAAATGGGGTGCTTCGGGGCTGGACTGGGCGAAACCAGTGGTGTTGAGAATCACCCCCGCCTCGACTTCATCCAGCAAGTCCTCAACCACCGTCAGGCAGCCGGGCTCTTTCAGACTGGCCAGCGCAATCGGCAACGGGTTCAACCCCGCCGCCTGCAAACGCTGGCAGAAAATATCGATGAAACCAGTGTTCGCCGCCTGCAAATGCGAGCGGTAAAACAGCACTGCCGCCACCGGCTGATCAGCTTGCCAGTCGGCTTGCCAATCCTTCAGTTCTGCGGGGCTTTTTTGCGGGTGGTAAATCGCGGTGCGTGGCAGGGTTTGCGGCTCGGACCAGGCGTAATCACGGTCCAACCAGCGATTGGCCAGGCAGCGAAACAGGTCGAGCGCATTGGCCATGCCGCCCTGACGCAGGAAGTACCAGAGCCGGTCGCGGTCTTGCGGAGTTACGGTGCTCAGGTCACTGAGTTCCGGGTCCGGACGATCGTCCCCCGGCACCAGAATCAGTTGCACGCCGCGCTCGGACAATTCCACCAGACGCTCGATGCCATAACGCCAATAGGCGATGCCACCGTGCAGCGAGATCAGAATCACCTTGGCGTGGCGCAGCACTTCGTCGACGTAGAGATCGACCGAGGCGTGATTCTGCACCTGCATCGGGTTGGCCAGGCGCACGCTCGGGTAATCGTCGGGCAACTGCTGCGCCGCTTCGGCGAGCAACGCCAGGCTGGAATCGCCGCTGCACAGGATCACCAGCTCGGCGGGGGTTTGTCCAAGGTCGGCAATGTTGTCATCCGACACGAAACCGCCGGGCTGGGTCCTGAGCAGGTGCATGGTTTAAACGCTGAGCGCAGCGCGCAATTGCGCTTCGAGCGCAGCGGCATCCAGGTCCTGACCGATTAACACCAGACGGGTGGTGCGCGCTTCTTCAGCGCCCCACTGACGGTCGAAGTGCTTGTCGAAGCGCGTGCCCACGCCCTGGATCAGCAGGCGCATCGGCTTGTTCGGCACTGCTGCAAAACCTTTGACCCGAAGGATGCCGTGCTGGACCACCAATTGAGTCAGCGCATCCATCAGCAGGCTTTCGTCGGCTTGCGGCAGCTCGATCGAGATGGAATCGAACGCGTCGTGGTCATGCTCATCGTGATGGCCGTCTTCACCCTCATGGTGATGATCGTGATGGCTGTGGCGGCTGTCGATGTGTTCTTCGGAACCGGCACCGAGGCCGATCAGCACGTCCAGTGGCAGACGACCGCTGCTGGCTTCGATGACTTTCACCGCCGGCGGCAGTTCTTCGGCGACTTCCAGGCGCACGCGGGCCAGGTCTTCAGCGCTGATCAGGTCGGCCTTGTTGAGGATCACCAGATCGGCGCTGGCCAGTTGGTCGGCAAACAGCTCGTGCAGCGGCGATTCGTGGTCCAGGTTCGGGTCGAGTTTGCGCTGGGCATCCACTTGATCCGGGAACGCAGCGAAGGTGCCAGCTGCAACGGCCGGGCTGTCGACCACGGTGATCACCGCGTCAACCGTGCAGGCGCTACGGATTTCTGGCCATTGGAAGGCTTGAACCAAAGGCTTTGGCAGGGCCAGGCCCGAGGTTTCGATGAGGATGTGGTCGAGGTCGCCGCGACGAGCGACCAGTTCGCGCATCACCGGGAAGAACTCTTCCTGAACCGTGCAGCACAGGCAGCCGTTGGCCAGTTCGTAGACGCGACCGTTGGCTTCTTCTTCGGTGCAACCGATCGAGCACTGCTTGAGGATTTCGCCGTCGATGCCCAGCTCGCCGAACTCGTTGACGATCACCGCGATGCGACGACCCTGAGCGTTGTCGAGCATGTGGCGCAGCAAAGTGGTTTTGCCCGAGCCGAGGAAGCCGGTAACGATGGTGACGGGGAGTTTGGCCAGTGTTTTCATCGGATGCCCTTTGGCAAGGTGGCGGGCATACGGGACGACGACCGCTGCTGCAAATGCGCGCGGAAGATTTCGCCACCGGATCACCCCGCCCGGTTGTAGTGAGAATTCGTTTCGAGGCAGGTCTCCTGGCTGACGGTGTGCCGGCCTTATTGGCCTGGCATTCGCTGCGCCTTCCCGCGAACCTGAGGGATCAGGGCTTGCAGTGGCGTGGCAGCGAACATCACCGTTCACAGTTGCGGGGGCAGCCGCGGCATCGACCGCGTTCCCTTCTTAGCTTCGGCAAACGCCGAAGAACCTCGAAAGCGCAAGGCTACGCATCGTGTGGGGGCGGGTCAATGTCCACATGACATCTGCGGCGCTCCCTTCGCGAGCAAGCCCGCTCCCACTTTTGACCGCATTCCCATGGAAGAACTCGGTTCAATGTGGGAGCGTGGCTTGCCCGCGATGCAGGCGACTGGGTTCCGAGTTGAGAACCCATGCCAATTGACGCCCAACCCCCGCCCATGCTCTCCTACACGCCTTGTTACGGGTGCCCTTCACAGGGTGAAACGGGAAACCGGTGAATCATGTGCTTTACTCAAAGCCATGTCAGTCCGGTGCTGCCCCCGCAACGGTAAGCGAGTGAAGCGTCAGATCCACTGTGCCTGTCATACGGCATGGGAAGGTGATGCTTGCAGGTGTCGGCGCAAGCCCTGCCCCTCGCGAGCCCGGAGACCGGCCCGCAACACAAAGTGACTTTTACGTTCACTGAATAACAAACCCGCGGTGGGCGGGCGCTGTTCGAAATCTCTGCGTGCCCCGGCGTGCGGAGGTTTTCATGCGCTCTATTCACCCGCTGACAGACCAGAGGGAAGCGCCATGTCGATCATCAGCAGCACCGGCAGCAACACCGATAAAAAGAGCACCATCAGCACCACCACTACCCTGAGCCAACGCCTGACCGCCGCTTTTTGTGCGTCGATCCTTGGCGCCAGTCTTGTGTATTTCGCCGGTTTCTCGCACATCGAAGCGGTGCACAACGCCGCGCACGACACCCGTCACAGCTCCGCCTTTCCGTGCCATTGAGACCTGCTGACATGATCAAGCGTATTGCGCAAACCGCAGGTTTCAGCGGGCTGCTGGCCGCCCTGCTGCTGACCCTGCTGCAAAGTTTCTGGGTGGCCCCGCTGATTTTGCAGGCCGAGACCTACGAAAAATCCGAGCCGGCCGCTGTCGAAATCCACGAGCACGCCGCGGGTGCTGTCACCGCTCACACCCACGATGCCGAAGCCTGGGAGCCGGAAGACGGCTGGCAGCGCGTGCTGTCGACCACCGGCGGCAATCTGGTGGTAGCAGTCGGTTTCGCTTTGATGCTCGCGGGCCTCTACACCTTGCGCGCTCCACGCCGTACCTCTCAGGGCCTGCTCTGGGGTCTGGCCGGTTATGCGACATTCGTGCTGGCGCCAACTCTCGGCCTGCCACCTGAGCTGCCGGGCACTGCCGCGGCGGATCTGGCGCAACGACAGATCTGGTGGATCGGCACTGCAGCATCCACCGCTGTCGGCATCGCACTGATCGTGTTCAGCCGTCACTGGCTGATGAAGATCCTCGGCGTGGCGATTCTGGCTGTGCCTCATGTGATCGGCGCGCCACAACCGGAAGTGCATTCGATGCTGGCGCCGCAAGCCTTGGAAGCGCAGTTCAAAATCGCTTCGCAGCTGACCAACATGGCGTTCTGGCTGGCCCTGGGCCTGATCAGCGCCTGGTTGTTCCGCCGCAAAAGCGATGGCCAATACTCCGCATGACTGACGTCAGCGCAGCGCCGACCTTGGTGGTCGGCCTGGGCTGCCAGCGCGGCTGCCCCGTCAGCACGCTGCGGGCGCTGCTTGATCAGGCGTTACAGGCCCATCAAATCGAGCTTCGTGAGATCAAGGCCCTGGCCAGCATCGACCTCAAGCGCGAAGAGCCCGCCCTGATCGAACTGGCCGAACAGCTGGCATTGCCGTTGATGTATTTCAGCAGCGAACAATTGGCCGGTTATGAACCGCAACTCAGTCACCACTCGGACATCGCGTTCGAACGCACCGGCTGTTACGGCGTAGCGGAAAGTGCCGCGCTGGCATTGGCCGAACAGTTGGCTCAGGCACCGGCAAAGTTGCTGATTCCACGACAAAAATACGCCCAGGCCACCCTTGCATTGGCCAGCGCCGCGTAAAATCCCCGATAATCCCCGTCTTCGATCATGAGCAATCTTCATCTGAAGCGTGCCCATACCCTTTTTCTGACAGGAAACGACGATGACCGTCTACTTCATTGGCGCAGGCCCCGGCGACCCGGAACTGATCACCGTCAAAGGCCAGCGGCTGATTCGTAGCTGCCCGGTCATCATCTATGCAGGCTCCCTGGTGCCTGCCGCTGTGCTGGAGGGTCACCGGGCCGAACAGGTGGTCAACAGCGCCGAATTGCACCTGGAACAGATCATCGAGCTGGTCAAGGCCGCCCATGCCAACGGCCAGGACGTGGCCCGGGTGCATTCCGGCGATCCGAGCCTGTATGGCGCGATTGGCGAGCAGATTCGCTACTTGCGTGAACTCGACATCCCTTTCGAAATCATTCCCGGCGTCACCGCCACCGCCGCCTGCGCGGCCCTTTTGGGTGCCGAGCTAACCTTGCCGGACGTGTCACAGAGCGTGATTCTGACCCGCTACGCCGACAAGACCGCCATGCCGGCCGGTGAAGAGCTGGGCAGTCTGGCGCAGCATGGGGCGACCATGGCGATCCACTTGGGGGTCAATCATCTGGAGAAGATCCTCGTCGAATTGCTGCCGCACTACGGCGCCGATTGCCCGATAGCGGTGATTCATCGGGCAACCTGGCCGGATCAGGATTGGGTGGTGGGGACGCTGGCGGATATTGCCGGGAAGGTTGAAGCCAAGGGATTTCGCCGCACGGCGCTGATTCTGGTGGGCCGGGTGCTGGGCAGCGATCATTTCAGTGAATCGTCGCTGTATCGCGCGGGGCATGCGCATCTATACCGCCCTTGAGCCAACCACACCCTGTGGCGAGGGGGCTTGCCCCCGTTCGGCTGCGCAGCAGTCGTAAAACCGGACAACTCGGTGTATCTGAAAAATGTAGAGGGCCGCTTCGCGACCCAACGGGGGCAAGCCCCCTCGCCACAGGTTATCGATCGCCCATAAAAAAACGGCACTCACGGGTGCCGTTTTTTCGTTTCTGCAGCGAACACCTTAGTAGTAGGCGTTTTCTTTCTGCGTGTGGTCGGTCACGTCACGAACGCCCTTGAGCTCAGGAATACGCTCGAGCAAGGTGCGCTCGATGCCTTCGCGCAGGGTGACGTCTGCCTGGCCGCAGCCCTGACAACCGCCGCCGAATTTCAGCACCGCAATGCCGTCTTCGACCACATCGATCAGGCTGACCTGACCGCCGTGGCTGGCCAGCCCCGGGTTGATTTCGGTTTGCAGGTAGTAGTTGATGCGCTCGTTGACCGGGCTGTCAGCGTTGACCATCGGTACTTTGGCGTTTGGCGCCTTGATGGTCAGTTGGCCGCCCATACGGTCGGTGGCATAGTCGACTACCGCATCGTCCAGGAATGCTTCGCTGAAGTGGTCGATGTACGCGGTGAAGCTTTTCAGCCCAAGCGCCGTGTCTTCAGGTTTTTCTTCGCCCGGCTTGCAATAGGCAATGCAGGTTTCGGCGTACTGGGTGCCAGGCTGGGTGATAAAGACGCGGATGCCAATACCCGGGGTGTTCTGCTTGGAGAGCAGATCAGCCAGGTAATCGTGGGCGGCGTCGGTAATGGTAATAGCGGTCATGGAAACTCCTCGCAGGCTTGGACGCAGTTTACGCCAATCATCGCGCCGGACAAAGTCCTAGTATTTTTGTCGGGAAAGATGCACTGATCACTGTGGGAGCGACCTGTGGCGAGGGGGCTTGCCCCCGTTGGGTTGCGAAGCAGCCCCAAAATTTCTGACATACCGAAAATCTTGTGAGTGCTGCGCACTCAAACGGGGGCAAGCCCCCTCGCCACAGTTCGCTCCCACATTGAATTGCAGACTTTCAAAGATTCTCGTAGCGGTTCATGTCCAGCACGCCCTCTTCCACCGGGTCGGTGTCGTGGATGTAGCGGCTCAGATCATGGAAATACTGCCAGAACTGCGGATGACTGCGACGAATACCCCAGCGTTCGACGATTTTCTCGAAACTGGCGGCGTCTTTGGCATTCTCCATCGCGTCGACGAACGTGGGCACTTGCCCGGCCGGGATGTTGAACACGAAGTTCGGGTAGCTGCTGAGTACACCCGGATAAATCGTCAACGTGTCGAGCCCTGGCTGATAGCGCAGCGACTCACCGAGCAGGAACGCCACGTTGCTGTGGGCCCGATTGCGCAGCAGGCTGTAGACCTCGCGTTTGCCGCTTTGGGTCTCGATGCGCAACATCGTGGCTTCCGGCAACAGATCGATGACTTTCAAACCGGCGGCCGGGCGTGAAGTCAGGCGGCTCAAGGCCTGTTCGGCGTTCTGCAACGCCAGACCGATGTTCGGCCGCGAGCAATAAGCGCCATCGCAGCGGTTGATCGGATCGGGTTTGGCGTTGAGTTCGCCATACCGGGCCAACAATTGCTGGGTGAAATCGCGTTTCGGGTCCTTTTCGTCCAGCGTCAGCGCCGTTGGCTTGTCGTTATCGATGTACTCATAATCCAGCCACATCTTGAACTTGCCGCCGTTCTGGTACCAATCGTCGAGGTAGCCGTCCCGTGAGTCGGCCGGCATCAGACGCAGGAAGTTCTGCTCGGCACCGTTGCGAATCAGGTCGAAGTACAACCGGGTCTGGGCTTGATGGGAAACGTTGCCGAACACATCGAAGTTGACCGCCAACTGGTAATACGTGCGTTCCAGCAACGGGTAATCGAACAGCCAAATAGTTTGCGGGACGTCACCGATCAGGCCTTTGTTCACCGAGGCGCTGTCGAAATGCCGGAAAATACTCAGCAAAGCGTTGTCATTGCCGGCCCACAGGGTCGACCAGCTCGGTGCCGGCAGGTCGGCGTAGCTGTCCCGGCGCAAGGCTTCGTACTCGTTGCGTTTGTCGCGGTAGTCACGCCACAGGCTCAGGACACTGCCGACGTCATCGTTCTGCCCCGGCATCGCCAGCAACGGCGTGGCCTGCCCGCGATAGTTCGGGTCGGTGATGTAAAGGTCATGCTCCGGGGCCTGGAACAGCGCCCAGAAGTTATCGCGGATCACGTCGGTGGCGATCTGGCCGCGGCAGACCGGGCCACGAATAAAGGTGCGCACGAAGTACTCGGCGTTATCGAGCATGAACTGGTAACGCGCCTGAGCCGGAATGGCCTCAAAGGTCGTGAACGGATTAGCCCGTCGCTCCGGCCCATAACCCGGCAGCGCGTTGACCTGCCAGTTACCGCTGTAAAACAGGCTTTTGATCCGCGCCATCTTCGCCGCGCTGAGCGGATAGGTGATGTGGGTCTTGTGCACGATCACGCCTTGCACCGGCCATAGACGGTAATAGACCTGAGTGCCCGGATCGTCATTCGGACGGCGAGTGTTAATCAGGTCGATCGGCTGCCCCGTTGGCGTGCGCGAACGCACCCACTGAAAGAAATGCCCCGGCTCGCCGTCCTTGAAATAGAGGTGCGCCAGGAACCAGTGCTCGAACAACCAGCGCCCGACCAGGCTCTCCCGGGCGCCCGGCGCGTTGAGCAGGTTTTCCCACTGCACCACCTGCAAGGCTTCCTTGGCGCTGGGTACCAGGCCCTGTTCATCGATTGGCGCGCCGGAGGCCAGCCAGCGTTGCAACGTCTGGTATTGCTGATCGGTCAGGCCGGTGACCGCCAACGGCATGCCTTCTTTCGGATGGGAGCTGGCGTAGCCGTCGAACTCCGCCGACATGGCGCACATGTTCTCCCGGTTCAGGCCCAGGACGATGTCTTCCGGCAACTTGGCGTTGGGTTGCAACGGGGTTTTGTGGCCCAGTTCGAGCATCCGCGCCATCAGCGCCGCTTGGCTGCCTTGGGCGTCAAGCACCGAATAAAAGCCCTTTTGCTGCCAGGCACGTTTGCCAAAGGCGTCATAAAACAGCCGGGTCGGTGCTGCGGCCTGACGGCGTTCGCCATCATAGACAGGCGCTTTGGTCGCGCCTCGGGCCGCCCCTTCGCCACTGCCCAGATTGAGCTGACAGGCGGAGTCGTAGCAGGCATGGCAGGCCACGCACTTTTCGGTGAAGATCGGTTGAATGTCGCGGACGTAGGAAATATCCGGACCTTGTGCAGCGGCGCCCCCGCTTAAAAACAGCATCAATAGGCTGGTGACGACGCGATACGACATATCCCTGGTCCTGATCATGAGAAAACGCCGCGATTCTACCGGTGTGGCCCGCGCACCAACATGAACGATATTCATGCAAAACCCGCACATGCTCCAAAAGCGCACAGGTTTGTTATTATCCCGCCCCTTCGTCATGGCCTTACCGAGTAGTCCAAATGTCCGATCGCAGCGTTCGCCTTCAAGCTCTCAAGCACGCCCTCAAAGAGCGCATCCTGATTCTCGATGGCGGCATGGGTACGATGATCCAGAGCTACAAGCTCGAGGAGCAGGATTACCGTGGCAAACGCTTCGCCGACTGGCCGAGCGATGTAAAAGGCAACAACGACCTGTTGGTGCTGACGCGCCCGGACGTGATCGGTGCTATTGAAAAAGCCTACCTGGATGCCGGCGCCGACATTCTGGAAACCAACACCTTCAACGCCACCCAAGTGTCCCAGGCCGACTACGGCATGCAGGGCCTGGCGTACGAACTCAACGTAGAAGGCGCACGCCTGGCGCGTAAGGTGGCGGACGCCAAGACCCTGGAAACCCCGGACAAGCCGCGTTTCGTCGCCGGCGTGCTCGGCCCTACCAGCCGCACCTGCTCGCTGTCGCCTGACGTGAACAACCCCGGCTACCGCAACGTGACCTTCGATGAACTGGTGGAAAACTACACCGAGGCCACCAAAGGCCTGATCGAAGGCGGCGCCGACCTGATCCTGATCGAAACCATCTTCGACACCCTCAACGCCAAGGCTGCGATCTTCGCCGTGCAGGGTGTTTACGAAGAGTTGGGCGTCGAGTTGCCGATCATGATTTCCGGCACCATCACCGACGCCTCCGGCCGCACTCTCTCCGGCCAGACCACCGAAGCGTTCTGGAACTCCGTGGCCCACGCCAAGCCGATCTCCGTCGGCCTGAACTGCGCCCTGGGCGCCAGTGAACTGCGCCCCTACCTGGAAGAACTGTCGAACAAGGCCAGCACCTACGTGTCGGCGCACCCGAACGCCGGCCTGCCGAACGAATTCGGCGAGTACGACGAACTGCCATCGGAAACCGCCAAGGTCATCGAAGAATTCGCCCAAAGCGGCTTCCTGAACATCGTCGGCGGCTGCTGCGGCACCACGCCGGGCCACATCGAAGCCATCGCCAAAGCGGTGGCCGGTTATGCGCCGCGCGAGATTCCGGACATTCCCAAGGCTTGCCGCCTCTCGGGCCTGGAACCGTTCACCATCGATCGCAGCTCGTTGTTCGTCAACGTCGGCGAGCGCACCAACATCACCGGTTCCGCCAAATTCGCACGGCTGATCCGTGACGACAACTACACCGAAGCCCTGGAAGTCGCCCTGCAGCAGGTCGAAGCCGGCGCCCAGGTGATCGACATCAACATGGACGAAGGGATGCTCGATTCGAAGAAGGCCATGGTGACCTTCCTCAATCTGATTGCCGGTGAACCGGACATCTCCCGCGTGCCGATCATGATCGACTCCTCCAAGTGGGAAGTGATCGAAGCCGGCCTCAAGTGCATCCAGGGCAAGGGCATCGTCAACTCGATCAGCATGAAAGAAGGCGTCGAGCAGTTCATTCATCACGCCAAACTGTGCAAGCGCTACGGCGCCGCAGTGGTGGTGATGGCCTTCGACGAAGCCGGCCAGGCCGACACCGAAGCGCGCAAGAAAGAAATCTGCAAACGCTCCTACGACATTCTGGTCAACGAAGTCGGCTTCCCGCCGGAAGACATCATCTTCGACCCGAACATCTTCGCCGTGGCCACCGGCATCGAAGAACACAACAACTACGCTGTGGACTTCATCAACGCCTGTGCCTACATCCGCGACGAACTGCCGTACGCCCTCACCTCCGGCGGCGTGTCGAACGTATCGTTCTCGTTCCGTGGCAACAATCCGGTGCGTGAGGCGATTCACTCGGTGTTCCTGCTGTATGCGATCCGCAACGGCCTGACCATGGGTATCGTCAACGCCGGCCAACTGGAGATCTACGACCAGATTCCGGCGGAACTGCGCGACGCCGTCGAAGATGTGATCCTCAACCGCACCCCGGAAGGCACCGACGCCCTCCTCGCCATCGCCGACAAGTACAAGGGCGACGGCAGCGTCAAGGAAGCCGAGACCGAAGAGTGGCGCAACTGGGACGTCAACAAGCGTCTCGAACATGCGCTGGTCAAGGGCATCACCACCCACATCGTGGAAGACACCGAAGAGTCGCGCCTGTCCTTTGCTCGCCCGATCGAAGTGATCGAAGGCCCGCTGATGTCCGGCATGAACATCGTCGGCGACCTGTTCGGCGCCGGCAAAATGTTCCTGCCGCAGGTGGTGAAATCCGCCCGCGTGATGAAACAGGCCGTGGCCCACTTGATCCCGTTCATCGAGCTGGAAAAAGGCGACAAACCGGAAGCCAAGGGCAAAATCCTCATGGCCACGGTCAAGGGTGACGTGCATGACATCGGCAAGAACATCGTCGGCGTGGTGCTGGGCTGCAACGGCTATGACATCGTCGACCTCGGCGTGATGGTGCCGGCGGAGAAGATCCTGCAGGTCGCCAAAGAGCAGAAATGCGACATCATCGGCCTGTCCGGTTTGATCACGCCTTCGCTGGACGAAATGGTTCACGTGGCCCGCGAGATGCAGCGTCAGGACTTCCATCTGCCGTTGATGATCGGTGGCGCGACCACGTCCAAGGCGCACACGGCGGTGAAGATCGAGCCCAAGTACAGCAACGACGCGGTGATCTACGTCACCGACGCCTCCCGCGCCGTGGGCGTGGCGACGCAGTTGCTGTCCAAGGAACTGAAGGCCGGTTTCGTCGAGAAGACTCGCCTGGAATACATCGACGTTCGCGAGCGCACTGCCAATCGCAGTGCCCGTACCGAACGCCTGAGCTACCCGGTGGCCATCGCCAAGAAACCGCAGTTCGACTGGGCCAGCTATGAACCGGTCAAACCGACGTTCACCGGCGCCAAGGTGCTGGACAACATCGACCTGAAGGTGCTGGCCGAATACATCGACTGGACGCCGTTTTTCATCTCTTGGGACTTGGCCGGTAAGTTCCCGCGCATCCTCAAGGACGAAGTGGTCGGTGAAGCCGCCACCGCGCTGTACGCCGATGCCCAGGAAATGCTCGCCAAGCTGATCGACGAAAAACTCATCAGCGCCCGTGCGGTGTTCGGCTTCTGGCCGGCCAATCAGGTGCGCGACGATGACATCGAAGTCTACGGCGATGACGGCAAGCCATTGGCCAAGCTGCATCACTTGCGCCAGCAGATCATCAAGACCGACGGCAAACCGAACTTCTCCCTGGCCGACTTCGTTGCGCCCAAAGACAGCGGCGTGACCGACTACGTGGGAGGCTTCATCACCACCGCCGGGATCGGCGCCGAAGAAGTGGCCAAGGCCTATCAGGATGCGGGCGACGACTACAACTCGATCATGGTCAAGGCCTTGGCCGACCGCTTGGCCGAGGCCTGTGCCGAGTGGCTGCACCAACAGGTGCGTAAAGACTACTGGGGCTACGCCAAGGACGAGACGCTGGACAACGAGGCGCTGATCAAAGAGCAATACACCGGCATCCGCCCTGCTCCGGGCTACCCGGCGTGCCCGGATCACACCGAGAAAGCCACGCTGTTCAAACTGCTGGACCCGGAAGCGGAAGAGCTCAAGGCCGGCCGCAGCGGCGTGTTCCTCACCGAACACTACGCCATGTTCCCGGCGGCAGCGGTCAGCGGCTGGTACTTCGCTCACCCACAGGCGCAGTACTTCGCCGTGGGCAAGATCGACAAGGATCAGGTGCAGAGTTACACCTCGCGCAAAGGTCAGGAATTGAGCGTGACCGAGCGTTGGTTGGCGCCTAATCTGGGTTACGACAACTGAGTCATCCGCTGAAAAACCCCCGACGCCGGGCAATCCGGTGTCGAGGGCCTTTTGGGCAAGACTTGTTTAGCTGATTGAAGCGCCCGGCAGACGGGGCGATGTCCCCGGCGGAGATCCTCCATCCGTCAGCTCCGAGACCTCTTTACGGGACAAGTCGATCATCTTCGCGTTGCGCGCCGCCGCGTGATCAAAAAGCTGGCTCAAGAATGCAGGGTCGTCAGCGCTATCAATCCCATCTTCATCCACCTCCTGAATGTCCACCTCATCGAGTGCCTTGAAGACCTCAGGGTATTTCTCCTTGAGGTAGCTCACCCAGCAATCTCGCTGGATCAAGTCTGCAAAAAACCCATCGGACCGTTCTGCATTGGAGATCTCAATGCGAGCGTCCGCCAGTTGTTGGGGTGTTACTCCTGAGGCATAGGTCATATGTCTTGGTTGCCCAGGCAGGCTCAGGCCGTCATCCCATCCATCCGTCAGGCCGATTCGATAACCCAGGCGCACCTCGGCCTCATCCTGACCGGTACGAGCGGCGGTTCTCGTCGCCAACTCGTCTACCTTGTCCAGGCGGAATAACTGCCTGGACAACTTCAACAGTGCTTCGCCCTTCGCACCCAGGCGTCCGGCAGGAATATCGAGCAAGGCATTGTGTGTGAACACTGTGCTTTCCAGCCCGCTGAAGGTGAGGATTCGACCGTCGACACAGGTGCCATGGGTAGCGGAACTGGCAAACAGGATTTCCCGAAGTTCGGTGTTGCTGGCGGCGGCCTCCATCACAGTCCACACCCGCCGCGTCAGATCGGCGTTCGCCACCCGGAACTCCTGCGTATCCTGCAATCGCGAAAGTAGATGAAAGAACGCAGCATTGTCCGGCTCTGCCGCGAGTTGATTCCATATCTCGGTTTTACTCGCCAACGCCTCAGGTGGAGCATTGGCTAGCCAGGGTGTTTTTTGTTCTGAGTCAGACGCAACATCAGAGAGTTCTTCATCCGACTCGATGCTTTCACTGCTGCCTTCGCCGTAACCGTGGGCGTCATCAATCAACTCATCAAGATCAGCACGTGAAAACCCCAGCACGGTGTCGTGTAATCCCGCATCGCGATAAGCCCTCAATCGTTCAAAACTCTCAAGCAACAAGTTGTAGTTGTCGCTCAGGTCTGTACCGGCCAGCAGCACGTCGTGGTTGCCATCCAGAGCCTGCGCTGGAATCGACGTGATGTCGTTACCACTGAGGTTCAGGGTTCTGAGGCGGTTGGCATCCAGCACGCCGCCCGGCCATTCGGTCAAATTGTTGTTGCGCAGATCGAGTGTCTCCAATACCTCAAAAACGCCGACATCAAAGGCCTCCAGTTCGTTGTAGCTCAGATCCAGCCACTGCAAATGTTCCAGATTGCTCAATGAGGCATACAAGTGTTCGGTATCGCTTATCCGGTTTGAGGACATTTCCAGTCGCACAAGTTTATCCATGTGCTGGACCGGCTCAGGAACGGCCTCCAGTTCATTGCCATTAAGCTCCAGCGATTTCAGCTGAGTAAACGCCTTGAGGAACCCATCAGAGCCTTGCCCGGTAAGCTTCACACTCGTCAGGTTCAACGTGCCGACGTGATCGAATGATGCCGGCAGCTCGGGAAGTTCGCCCAATTGCAGACCATTTAGATTCAACACGGCATCGGCAACAGCATCCGTGCCGGTCAGGCCTTCGCGCCAGCATTCAAGAATTCGCAAAGCACCCAGCCGGCGAGTGCTGGACGACGTCATCCAGCCAGCACCGCGAGATCCCCAGGTAAATAGCCAGCCATTCAATCGGCGCGTCAGCGCTTCAAACGTCTGCTCCCATCCGGCAAGTCGCTCGCTGATTTGCACGTCCGCGGCCCCGCGCTCTCGCATCTGCTCGATCACTTGCAATGCGTCATCATCGGCGAGTGTCGGTTTCAGCCGTTGCAGGCGTTTTACCAAAACCGCATCCCCTTCTCCCGCTGGAGTTTCTGACAGCGGCAGCAAATGACGTGCGATCGAACTCCCGCTCTCGGACGGCGGGAAATCCTGTGGCACCTCTTCCCTATCGAACCGTTCCAGAGCCCCGACAGGAAGGCCTTTGGCAACCTCCATGCGCTGCCGGGCTGCATTGAGCGTTGCGACGCTTGGTGGGGATAAAGGCGTGCCGGTCAGATTGGTCGTGAGCAGCCTCTCATCCGATAGCTGCGCTGGCAGCGAGGAGATTTGGCTGTCACGCAAATCCAGCCAGGTCAGATCCGGCAGGTGTTGCACCCCTGCCGGCCACTCCTGCAAATCTGTCGCCCGCAAACCGAGGGCCTTGAGGCGAGTCATTGCACTGACGTCCAGCGAGTGCAGCGGGTTGTTGCGCAAATCCAGGTATTCGATCGACTGCAGCCCGTCAAAACCTTGCTGAACCGCTGAATCGACAACAATCCGGTTGTTGGAGAGATCCAGATGACTCAACTTCCCAAGGTCGCCGGGCGCAATCGGAACTTCGATCAAATCGCTGCCACTCAGATCGAGTTTTTGTACGTCGGAAAACCCGTGTAAAAAACCGCGAATCTGCTCGGCAGGTACTCTCGCCCCATTCAGATGCACCGTTTGTACATGAGGGAAAACATTGGCGGGGAAATCGGGAAGATCATTGAGTTCCAGATTCGGCAAATCGAGCACCGAGGCCTCTACGGCCGAGCCATAGCGTTTAAATGCACCGTTGCGCCAACAGGCTCTAAGGGTAGTTGCCACCCGCGCGCGCCCCATGACGTCTTTGATCACTATTGGCTTTTGCATCGCGCGGTGGGACCAATCATTCAGTTGCCGGTCAAGCACGCTGTATTCCTGGCTCAACGCCTCGATGGCTTCGAATCTCGTCTCGGCGCCCTGCCATTGCTGGACAAACTGACTGAACATGCTCTCGAAGGACTCGTTGATCCCCTCGCCGAGGCGTCTTAGCTCACCTTTGCAGTAGTCCCTGACCATTTCCTCGCGATCAACAAGGTGTTCCGGGTGACTCTTGACGTATTCATAGGCCGGCTTGAAGTTTTCACGAAGGAAGTTCGACCAGTCCAGCGACAACCCGGACCAGAGCTTTTCATGCCCCTCGAAAATGCCGTCGGGCAAGGCTCTGATGCCTGTCCCACCGAGATCCAAACGCTCAAGCTGGGGAAGTTCAAACACACCCGCAGGCCATTCAAACATCGCAGGTGCCAGGACTTCCAGCCTGCGCAGATTGCGCAAGCGCGAGACATCTACTGTTAGCGGTGCATAGCCCGAGGAAAAAACACTGAGTTCTTCAAGCGTCGTCAACGTACTCAGTCTGGACGGCATGTCCACCGCGTAGGGAGCGACTGAATACAGGCTCAGCCCAGTGAGGTCCGGCATCGCGCTCAACGCCTCGGGTACGTTACTGAACTCATACCCCGTGGCATTGATCCGCAGTCTTTTCAGCTTGGGAAAATTTGCCAGAAGCGCATCGACATTGGCGTCAGTGATGCATTGGCCCCGGACATACAGATCATGCACATGTGAGAAATCCGCCGACAACGAAGGGATCGGGTCATCACAGACCACATCAAGCAACCTGTAGCGGGAGTGCTCCTCAGCCAGCGGCGAGTTGCGCCAGCATTGCTTGATGTTCTGCGCGACCGAGGCCTTGCCTCCCAGCATGGACTGCAAAACCGATTCCGGTATTGGCTCGCCGACCCATTGATCGAGCGTCGACTCGAGCGTCTCCCACTCCCGCAGACGTGCCTGCAAAAGGCTATAAATCTGGGCGTCGGTTTTCCCCGAGCGCAACTGCGCCAGGATAAATCCGTTGGCTTGCTGGTCGGTCAGCGCCGGATAGACATCCTGAACCCGGGCGACCAGCGAAGGACTCAAGCCTTGCCCGCGCCCGCTGGCGTAATACCCCACCCTGCGCTCTGTTACACGAACGGGCGGCTTGAATGTCTTGCTGTGCCCGGTGCGTTTTTCCAGCCGTTGCGACAACTCAGCCCGATGCTCGATGGCCGAGTCGATAACCGCCCGCTTCAGGCTGGCGCTTTGACTCACCTGTGGAACGCCCAATGCGCGGCGGACCTCATCGGGCAAAGCGTGCATGATCGAGGCGAAAAAGTTGTCGCCACTGGCGGGTGCACTGTTGAGCGCCTCTCCGCGTTCATCAAACGCTTGATAAGAAGGCCCGCGTTTAACGACATACTTGCGACGGGGGGCCGCTTCATTGCCAATGCCATCAATGAGCGGGCCGTTGATGTGGCCGTCGCGAACCTCCAGGCGCACCTCGCCGGTCCAGCCCGGCAATTGTTCCAGTGCATGCAGTGCGAGCCACTGGCTGTCAGCCGTCACCATGCTCTCCAGGTGCAGACCGGCGAAGGCCCGGGCCTGACGCCCCTGCTGTGCATACCAACGGGCCTCCTCGAGCATTTTCAACGGAACTCGAGGCGTCGTTTTCAGACGTGAGAGTTCCTCGGCATTGGCATCCAGCAGAATCCTTTGCGCTGCGGACTCGCCAAGCCCTGGGCAGGCACGTTGTAACTTATTGATTAATTGCCCGCCGCCGCCATGTTCGGCTTTGAAAGGCCGCAAGGCGTCTGCCAGCTCAAGGGGCGGGGGCAGATGATCCATGTGCATTTTGCGCAAGGTATTGTCATCGACACCGCAAACGTCAGCGATTGTGAGCAGTTGCTCATCAGTAAACGCCTCGGTGATGTGGCCCATGCGCCGTAACAGGGTCAGACGATCCCACGCAAGCGGACGCTCCAGCGAATGACGCCAGGCACCCTGCCCGTTGTGCTCGAGTACCGGCTGCCAGGCGTGTGTATCAGTCGGATGCTTAATACGCCATTTTTTCAGCGATTGATCGAAGGTGGTTTCATAGACCTTGTCACCCTGCCGGATGTAGGTTTTATCGTTCACCCGGTGCTGTCCCAATCTATCAGGGCCTGAGTTGCGATCCAGCGCGACATGACGCTCATAGGCACTCAGGTCCGGCTTCCACAATCGGGTTTCTCCGTCGGCACACTGGACTGGCTCCAGTTGCTCGACCACAGGTTCGGCTTTCACCGCAAGTAGCTTGCCCAGCCCTTTGCCTGCACCGGCCATCACGGCGATCAGCGCCAGATTCTCGGCCACATCGACCAGATGCGCCTTGGCTGCGGTGCGATCGCCTTCGCTCCACTCGATTGCGCCCTCGAACGATTCGTAAAGCAATTGACCGGCCATCACCGTCAGCATGATCTCGCCCAGCACCGGTACGAACATCGACACCATGTTCAATCCCAGCATGCCGATTTCCAGCAAATGATTGAGCTTTTCTGCCCGTACCCGTGCATCGACATCAGCCGTTGGGACCGCATGGCTGCGCGCATCGGCGATGACCTTTTTCCGGTTTTGCTCGTAGAGATAAGCCCAGAGGTCGGTGTTGGCGGACCAGATGCCAGCCACGCCTTCCCGAATGATCCCGAAAGGGTTGAGATAAGGGTCTTCAACCGGTTCGCGCTTGCCCGAACGCTCAGGCGGTAACTCTTTGATACGAACGATGCTGGACAGCGGCGGAATGTACTGCGCGACTTTCACCCAGATGGAATGCAAGGGATCGGCTGGAGCGTCCGCGGCTTTACGGGTGAACTGACTGAAGTAATAAGGGCGGTCGGCGTAGGCCACGAACTGGCTGAAAAAACGCTGGTGAGCCGTCGGACCACCGCTGCTGGACGACGATGTACCTCGAGCCGTGAACTGTCGCTTGAACTCTTCACGCAACTGCGCAGAGGTGTAGCGCTTGAGCGGGTGCTCTGGATCATGGGGAATGTAAACGATGAACTCATTGGTATAGCGGTACTGCTCGCTGATACTGAACACGACGCAGCCTGTCATCCTGCGCTTCATCAAACTCAAATCCCGAAACCAGACTGACTTGTTACCCAGCCTGGGATGGACTTCGCCATTAATGATCGAAAGGACCATCGTGTAATCGTCGGGCTCGATATCCTTTTTCAGCAGGGCCAGTTCGGCAGCTGCCCTCAATGCCGCTTTCTGACTGGCAATGAACTGCCTGCGAAGTGTCATTTCCTTCTGCGCATCCGCTGGTTGGAAAAACGCCTGCACACAGGTTTGATACTGCGCTCCGATATCCAGTTGGCGACAAAGCGACAGGAACTGCCTGACCGTCATATTGACGGCAGCGACCTGGAACGTGCCAGGGGTCGATGTCTCGACAACAAACCCGGACCTGCGATGAAAGGCGCCTTCCTCGCACTCGGATGCTTCGAAGTTATGTAGTGCTGCCTGTAACAAAGAAAGCTTCAACACTTCGAACGATGCGACTTCTATTTCAAGGTCGCTGACCTCCAGCGGTTGCCTCAGACATACCAGGGTTTTGTTGACGTCTACCTCAATACCAAGACGGTCCTTCAGGGCCTTGGTGAGTATCAGCTCGGCAAAACTGTCGATGTCTTGAAGCGACGACATCGTCTTGTCCAGTCGAGCCTGCGAAGCAAAACTGGCGTCGAAACTTTCCTTCAGCGCCCGTTGTTGCCCGATGGACGCGCGCTGATACCAGTCCGGTGGGAGCGTGCCAGTCGCCTTTATTGCAGCCCGTCTTGCTGGCGTGGCATTGATCAACCAGTCGGGCGCCAGCTGTTCAAGAAGCTCACGATGAATACTGCTTCGTCCTGAAGCCAAATGTTTACGAATCAAGGGCCTGTGGGAAGTGGACGAAGTGGGGAGATGGGTAGGCATACTGCCTCTCCTGAGAAGTGGAGCGACAGGACACCATTTCAGCAAGCCACAGCTGCGGTAGATAGTTATTGCACTGACGAAGACTGGTTACCAAATGCGTCGATCCGCAGGCAGGCCAGCCATAACACGCACCGCCGTATTGGCTATGCTTTGAGGACTTACTGAGAGACGAGGGATTTATGGACGATCCAGTCGACAACAACAAACCGCCGACCTTCTGGCAGATGCTGCACAGCGTCATGGCGGCGGCGTTCGGGGTGCAGAGCGGGAAGAACCGGGCCCGGGATTTCACCCACGGCAAGCCGAGTCATTTCGTGATTCTGGGGATTCTGTTCACGGCAGTGTTCGCGTTGACGCTGTTTGGCATCGTCAAACTGGTGGTGCACCTGGCGGGTATCTGAACCGGCTCAGTGCATCAGGGCTTGCAAGCTGAACGGGTAGCGATACGACGTGGGTCGGCCCTTGGCCGAGAGTTTCTGGAAATCCACGCCGTAGTCCTGAGTAGCACTCAACGCCAGCAATCGCTTGGCTTGTGCGTGATCGATCAGCTGCAACAACGAAATTTGCCGGTCGCGCCCGCCGTACTGGCTGACATCCACCCCCTGGTCATAGTCATGCAGTTGCACCAGGGCCCAACCACCCAGAGTGAAGTGCCCGCCCAACAGCACACTCAACCGCCCTTCCAACAGCGCCTGTAACGCGGTCGGTGAATTGTTGACGGCGCTGAACAGTACGTCCTTGCCGGGTTGGCCGCCCGTTTCGGCGTGAGCCTGCATGGCGCCAAAGGCCATTTCATCGTTGGCCGACCAGACCAGCGACGTTTGCGGATAACGCTTGAACAATAACCTGGCCTGTTCATAGGCGCGCTCGCGGGTCCAGCCGCCGTAGACCAACTGGCGCAACCGCACTTCAGGGTGTTCGGCCAATGCGCGCATCATGCCCTGCTCACGCTGTTGCGCGGCTGGCGTGATTTTCAGGCCGGAAAAGGCCACGAGATCAATGATCTGACCGGGTGCGACCGGGCGATGCAGGCGAATCAGCTCCTTGAGCATCAAGTAGCCGCCCTCCTCATTGTTGGGCACCAGGCTGCCCAACCAGTCGGGATACTTGTCCGGCTGGGCGCCGAGCAGGCGCATCTGGTCTGCGGTCAGGCCGTTGTTGACCAAAAACAGTTTCACACCGCTGCCTTGAGCCAGGCGCAAGATTTCGGGCGCGACATACAGTTCGTTGACGAACACCAGATAGTCCGGCCGATTCGGCCCTTGCAGGGCTTCGCGGGCCTGTTTGAGTGTGGTTTCAGCGTTTCGCTCGGAATACTGGATGTGCAAATCCATGCCCAGGTCCTTGGCGGCGGCCTGCATGAACTGCGAGTAACTGACCCAGAAGACCTCTTGGGAGGTCCCGGGATTGAGGAACAATACCGACGCGGCCTGGGCGCACGGTCCCAAGACCGTACCAAGCGCCAGCACTACCCCACAAAAGAACTTCAACATTAAACGTCCGAGCCCCCGAAAATCCGCTGCGCATTATAGCCAGCGAAGTTCCCTGGAACGGTGCTTATTCCGGATTTTGTCCGACAATCGTCGGCGCCGGGCCCGGACGGGGTCGTTTATTGATGGCTGACCCAGAACACTGCCGTTCCCACGACCAGGATGATCAGGAACAAAATCGCCCAAGCATCGACCGTGCTATCGCTTTTCCCTGCTTTGGTTGGGTTGCTCATTGCATCGCCTCTTGTCGGTTTTATCGGTGATTGCATAAAGACTCGAGCACAGTTAAGACGATGATTGCCCGCACCACAAATGTGGGTTTTGCTCCCGTGAGTTTCATTAGTCGTTTTGGTTCTTTACATATACTCAAACATCACTTTTGCGCATAACTGCAAACTGGTATCTTGCCTCCGCTCCGTTGGGAGTGCGCGGCCGTGCGCGCAGAATTGCCGAGGCAGTATCGGAGACTTCAGCAAGCGAAAAACGCAACTGGATCCGACCGGCCCAAGCCTGAGAACAGGACTTATATGTACGTATACGACGAGTACGATCAGCGGATCATCGAGGACCGCGTCAAGCAGTTCCGTGATCAGACCCGACGCTATCTGGCAGGCGAGCTGAGCGAAGAAGAATTCCGCCCCCTGCGCCTGCAAAATGGCCTTTATATCCAGCGCTTCGCGCCGATGCTGCGTGTGGCGGTGCCTTATGGCCAACTGACTTCGCGCCAGACGCGAATGATGGCCAAAGTTGCCCGCGACTATGACAAGGGCTACGCCCACATCAGTACCCGGCAGAACGTGCAGTTCAACTGGCCGGCCCTGGAAGACATCCCGGACATCCTGGCTGAACTGGCGACCGTGCAGATGCATGCGATCCAGACCAGCGGCAACTGCCTGCGCAACGTCACCACCGACCAGTTCGCCGGTGTCGCGGCCGATGAGTTGATCGACCCGCGTCCGTGGTGCGAAATTGTGCGCCAATGGACTACTTTCCACCCGGAATTCGCTTATTTACCGCGCAAGTTCAAAATCGCCATCAACGGTTCGACGTCCGACCGTGCGGCCATTGAAGTCCATGACATCGGCCTTGAGCCGGTGCACAACGCCGCGGGCGAACTGGGTTTCCGTGTGCTGGTCGGTGGTGGCTTGGGCCGTACGCCGGTGGTGGGCGCGTTCATCAACGAATTCCTGCCATGGCAGGACCTGTTGAGCTACCTCGACGCCATCCTGCGGGTGTACAACCGCTACGGCCGTCGCGACAACAAGTACAAGGCGCGGATCAAGATTCTGGTCAAGGCCCTGACGCCTGAAGTGTTCGCGCAGAAAGTCGACGCGGAAATGGAACACCTTCGCGGTGGCCAGACCACGTTGACCGACGCCGAAGTGCATCGCGTGGCCAAACACTTTGTCGATCCGGACTACAAGGCTCTGGACAACCAGACCTTGGCGTTGGCCGAGCTCGATAAAGAACACCCGGGCTTCGCGCGCTGGCGCACCCGCAATACCCTGGCCCACAAGAAGCCGGGTTATGTGGCCGTGACCCTGTCCCTGAAGCCGACTGGCGTTGCGCCGGGCGACATCACCGACAAGCAGCTCGATGCCGTTGCCGACCTCGCCGATCGTTACAGCTTCGGTCAGCTGCGCACCTCCCACGAGCAGAACATCATTCTGGCCGATGTCGAGCAGAGCCAATTGTTCGCCCTGTGGGGCGAGTTGCGCGAGCAAGGTTTCGCCACGCCGAACATCGGCTTGCTGACCGACATCATCTGCTGCCCGGGCGGCGATTTCTGCTCCTTGGCCAACGCCAAATCGATCCCGATCGCCGAATCGATCCAGCGCCGTTTCGACGACCTGGACTACCTGTTCGACATTGGCGAGCTGGACCTGAACATCTCCGGCTGCATGAACGCCTGTGGTCACCACCACGTCGGCCACATCGGCATCCTCGGGGTGGACAAGAAAGGCGAAGAGTTCTACCAGGTGTCCCTGGGTGGCAGCGCCAGTCGCGATGCGAGCCTGGGCAAAATCCTCGGCCCGTCTTTCGCACAGGAAGCCATGCCTGACGTGATCGAAAAGCTGATTGACGTGTACATCGAACAACGTACCGAAGACGAGCGCTTTATCGACACCTATCAGCGTATCGGCATCGACCTCTTCAAGGAGCGCGTCTATGCAGCGAATAATTAAGAACAACGAAGTCGTCGACGAAACCTGGCACTTGTTGCCCAAGGACTTCAACATCGACGAGATCAGCAACTGCGACGACCTGATCGTCCCGTTGCAGCTGTGGCGCGAGCACAGCCGCATGCTCAAGGCCCGCGATGGCGGCCTGGGCGTATGGCTGGATGCCGATGAAGAAGCGGAAGAAATCGGTGACGACGTGGAAAATTTCCAGGTGATCGCCCTGAATTTCCCAGCCTTCACTGATGGTCGCAACTACTCCAACGCCCGTCTGCTGCGTGACCGTTATGGTTTCAAAGGCGAATTGCGGGCGATCGGCGATGTGCTGCGCGACCAGCTGTTCTACCTGCACCGCTGCGGTTTCGACGCCTTTGCGATCCGCGCCGATAAAGACCCGTACGAAGCTCTGGAAGGTCTCAAGGACTTCTCTGTGACCTATCAGGCTGCTACCGACGAACCGCTGCCGCTGTTCCGTCGCCGCTAAGTACGCGTACAACAAAAAGCCCTGAATCGAAAATCCGGTTCAGGGCTTTTTTGTGTCCGGCGTAAGCGATTACGCGAGGGGGCTTACCAGAAGCGTTGCTGGGTCAACCGGTTCCACCAGTTCAGCAGCACGCGATCAACCGAACCGCTGGCCGCAATACCGATGCGCTCCTGCAGGCTTTTGCGTTCGGCGTAATGCAAGTGATAGAGCTCGGACTGCTTGGCTCGTTCGGCAAGGTATTCATCGCTGGTCTTGAGCTCATCCACCAGTTGCTTGTCCAAGGCCGAGACACCTAGCCAGATTTCCCCGGTGGCCACGTCATCAATGGCCAGTTGCGGGCGATAGCGCGAAACGAAGTTCTTGAACAGCTGATGGGTGATGTCCAGGTCTTCCTGGAATTTCTCCCGGCCCTTCTCGGTGTTTTCGCCAAACACTGTCAGGGTGCGCTTGTACTCGCCGGCCGTCAGTACTTCGAAGTCGATGTCGTGTTTTTTCAACAGACGATTGACGTTGGGCAACTGCGCCACCACGCCGATCGAGCCGAGGATCGCGAACGGCGCACTGATAATCTTCTCGCCGATGCACGCCATCATGTAGCCGCCGCTGGCCGCGACCTTGTCGATGCACACGGTCAACGGCACGCCGGCTTCACGAATCCGCGCCAGTTGCGAAGACGCCAAGCCATAGCTATGAACCATGCCGCCGCCGCTTTCCAGGCGCAGCACCACCTCGTCCTTTGGCGTGGCGAGGGTCAGCAGCGCGGTGATTTCGTGGCGCAGGCTCTCAGTGGCCGACGCCTTGATGTCACCGTCGAAATCCAGCACAAACACCCGCGGTTTGGCCTCGGGTGTCTTCTTTTGCTTTTTCTCGGTTTTAGCCTGGGACTTGCGCAGGGCCTTGAGCTGATCCTTGTCGAGCAAGGTTTGCTCCAGGCGTTCGCGCAGCCCTTTGTAGAAATCATTGAGTTTGCTGACTTGCAGCTGCCCGGCCGACTTGCGTCGACCTTTGCTGCGCAACGCCGCAAAACTGGCCAGGACCACCAGAATGGCGATCACCAGAGTCACGGTCTTGGCCAGAAAAATGGCGTACTCGAACAAAAGCTCCACAGGGACTCCTTCAATCAATGCGCGGGTTAAACACGCGCGGGATACCTCCAGCATACCCATCCGCCAGCCTGACGACCAGCCGTGAAACCTCTGGCAACAAGCCTGTAACGGGCATTTCAAACAAGCGTATGTTTTTTCATTGACAGCTCACCGCCATCCTCATAACCTCGCCAAACCTTCAACGTACCGGGATGACGCGGACGTGGGCAGCATCTACTTGATTCGACATGGCCAGGCCTCCTTCGGTGCAGACGACTATGACGTCCTGTCGCCGACCGGTATTCGCCAGGCAGAACTCCTCGGCCAGCACCTGGCTGAACTCGGTGTCAGCTTCGATCGCTGCCTGTCGGGAGACCTGCGCCGCCAGCAACACACTGCCAACAGCGCGCTGGAACAATTCGCCGCCGTCGGGATGCCGGTGCCGGTGCTGGAAATCGATTCCGCCTTCAACGAATTCGACGCCGATGCGGTGATCCGCGCCCTGCTGCCGGCCATGTTGGATGACGAGCCCCAAGCGCTGGATATCCTGCGCAACGCCGCACAAAACCGTGCTGAATTCCAACGCATCTTTGCCTTGATCATCGAGCGCTGGCTCGCCGGCACCTACGACACACCGGGGCTGGAGAGCTGGCTGGGTTTCGTCGAACGCGTGCAGGCCGGTCTGCATCGATTGCTCGAACACGCCGACAATACCCAGAAAATCGCCGTGTTCACCTCCGGCGGCACCATCACTGCCCTGCTCCACCTGATTACGCAAATGCCCGCAAAGCAGGCCTTTGAACTGAACTGGCAAATCGTCAACACCTCGCTCAACCTGCTTAAGTTTCGTGGTCGCGAGGTGGCCCTGGCTTCCTTCAACAGTCATGCACACCTGCAACTGCTGAAGGCCCCGGAACTCATCACGTTTCGCTGAGTCCGGACTATTGTGACCCTGGCTGTAATCACCCAGCTCTAATTACCCAAGAAAGGATCGAACCATGACCTCCGTAGCTGATGCCGTACAAGCAATGAAAGCCAAGTTCAACCCAGCCGCTGCTGCCGGTCTGGACCTGGTATTCGGTTTCCGCATTGACGACACCAAGAACTTCTCGCTGATCGTCAAAGACGGCACCTGCGAACTGCAAGAAGGCGAGAACCCGGACGCCCAGGTCACTCTGGTAATGGACGGCGAAACCCTGGAAGGCATCGTTGACGGTTCGACCGACGGCATGCAAGCGTTCATGGGCGGCAAACTGCGTGCTGAAGGCGACATGATGCTGGCCATGAAACTGTCCGAGCTGTTCCCGAGCTAAGACAACGGCTCCCGCTCTCGGGAGCCTTTCTGGCTGCACACGAATCCCGCTTAAATGGCGGGATTCGTCGTTTCAGCGTTCAGCGAGTCCCGGCGTCATCCATTTCTTCGAATACTTTGACGTAGGCTTCGTGCTCTTCGTTTGTGTCGTCTACTTCCACCACCTCACCGTCATAAACGAGGTTGCCGTCATCTCCGTCGAGCTGAACGCCGATGACAAACTTGCGATAACTCACCTGCAGGTAAAGATTGTAAAGATCCGCCGGCTTATCCGGGGCACTGAAGACGCTGTAGGTGTAACGCACACGCCGGGTCAGCACCGGCCATGTATCCCAAACGGGTTGAGTATTCACTTCAGGCTGAACATCCTCCAGCGCCTCAATGGCCGCCTGAATCAGAAACTCGTTGTCCTTGGCCGTGAAAACAAATGGCTTGCTGCGCGTCATGATGAACGGATTCAACTTGCCCTCCAGCTCTTGGGGCACATACATGCCATTGCGAAACCACTTCGTGGCATCGAACGTTGGCCCATTAGCACCCGTGGCTCGAGTCGTCATCATCACGGTGTCGGGGGTGCTGCTGCCCTGACTGGCGTACAGATAAGTCCCGACCAGGCCAATGGCTATCAGCGCCGCCACCAAGAGACCTTTCGGGTTACCGACTTTAAGAGATGTCACTGAACAGTTGTCCTTGTCGTTTGGATCGAGCGGCAGCGTTCGCCATCGTCTACGTCCATGTTTGAGCCGGGCGGGAAATCTAACCGATCTGTCGGGTAGTTAAAACAGGCCGCTGGCGGATTTGCGGTCTATATTCCTTCTGGCCGCATGCGTCAGACATCGGCTGTTTGCCCTCACTTCTTTTGGAAGAATTTTGTGGAGAGCACTGCCATGAGCCCACCTGACTACCGCGACGGATTCAACCGTCGCCGTGTACTGCAAGGCCTTACGGCAGGCGCCGTCGGTGCCTGGGTCAGCCCACTATTCGCAGGGAGTAAAACCATGCCCGATGCCCCGGCCGATCTGATTCTGTACAACGGACGCCTGCACACCGTCGACCGCAAGAAACCCCAGGCCAGTGCCGTCGCGATCAAGGACGGACGCTTCGTGGTGGTCGGCAGCGATGCCCAGGCCATGGCGCTCCAAGGCCCCGGCAGCCAGATCATCGACCTGCATGGCCGAACGGTGATTCCCGGACTCAACGACTCTCACCTGCACTTGATCCGTGGCGGTCTGAATTACAATCTCGAACTGCGCTGGGAAGGCGTACCGTCCCTGGCCGATGCCTTGCGCATGCTCAAGGATCAGGCCGATCGCACGCCAACGCCGCAATGGGTGCGAGTGGTCGGTGGCTGGAACGAGTTCCAGTTTGCCGAGAAGCGTCTGCCAACGATTGAAGAACTGAACAAGGCCGCGCCGGACACCCCGGTGTTCGTCCTGCATCTCTATGATCGCGCCCTGCTCAACCGCGCGGCATTGAAAGTGGTCGGCTATACCCGCGACACGCCGAACCCGCCGGGTGGCGAGATCCAGCGCGATGCCAACGGCGACCCCACCGGCATGCTGATCGCCCGACCCAATGCGATGATCCTTTACTCGACCCTGGCCAAGGGACCGAAATTACCGCTGGAGTATCAAGTCAACTCGACCCGTCAGTTCATGCGCGAACTCAATCGGCTGGGCGTCACCAGCGCCATCGATGCCGGCGGCGGATATCAAAACTATCCGGACGATTATCAAGTCATTCAGCAACTGGCCAAGGACCAACAACTCACGGTGCGCATTGCCTACAACCTGTTCACTCAAAAACCCAAGGAAGAGCTGACCGATTTCAAAAACTGGACCAGCACTTCCCATTACGGTCAGGGCGATGACTTCCTGCGGCACAACGGTGCCGGGGAAATGCTGGTGTTCTCGGCAGCGGATTTCGAAGACTTCCTCGAACCCCGCCCCGACCTGCCGCAAACCATGGAACAGGAGCTGGAGCCGGTGGTGCGGCATCTGGTGGAACAACGCTGGCCCTTCCGCCTGCACGCCACCTACAACGAATCCATCAGCCGCATGCTCGACGTGTTCGAGAAGGTCAACCGGGATATTCCATTCGACGGTTTGCCGTGGTTCTTCGATCACGCCGAAACCATCAGCCCACGCAATATTGAACGGGTCAAAGCCCTCGGTGGCGGCATCGCCATCCAGGACCGCATGGCGTTCCAGGGCGAGTACTTTGTCGACCGTTACGGCGCGAAAGCAGCCGAAGCGACACCCCCGATCGCGCGCATGCTGGCCGAGGGTGTGCCGGTGGGCGCGGGCACCGATGCCACGCGCGTGTCTAGCTACAACCCCTGGACCTCGCTGTACTGGCTGGTCAGCGGCCGCACCGTCGGCGGGCTAGCGCTGTACCCGCAAGGCTTGAGCCGCGATACGGCGCTGGAACTGTTCACCCACGGCAGCGCCTGGTTTTCCTCCGAACAAGGCAAGAAAGGCCAGATCAAGGTCGGGCAACTGGCGGATCTGATTGCATTGTCGGCGGACTACTTTCACATCGAAGACGAAGCCATCAAATGGATCGAGTCGGTGCTGACCATTGTCGACGGCAAGATCGTCCATGGCAGCGTCGAGTTCGAAAAGCTGGGGCCACCTCCAATTCCGGTGGTGCCTGAGTGGTCGCCCGTGGTGAATGTACCGGGACACTGGAAACCATTGGCGCCGCTGACCGCACAAGTGCACCAGTGTGTGGGCGCTTGCGCGGTGCATGCCCACAGCCATGAGCGGGCGCGGTTGTCGTCGGCGCCGGTCAGTGACTTTCAAGGGTTCTGGGGGGCGTTTGGCTGTTCGTGTTTTGCGTTCTGAAAAAGAAAAGATCGCAGCCTGCGGCAGCTCCTACAGGATTGATGTTCACCCGCAATATTTCGGTGAATATAAATCCTGTAGGAGCTGCCGCAGGCTGCGATCTTTTGATCTTCAGCCCCAGTATTCCCCACATACATTTGAAGCAATAAAGAAATCAGGATCCACTCACCCACAGAAATAAGCCGCTCGGCCGCCAATGAAACACCCACTGACACAAGCTTGACCTCGATCAGTTGTTCCCCACCGCACAATCACTACCATCACGCTTCCATCGAAGGCCACGGACGGCTCATTGGGAGCCTGTTGGCCCGTCATTCTCAAGGAAGAGTCAATCATGCGGTCATTGAAAATCATTCTGCTGGCGTCAGCCTTCAACGGGCTGACCCAACGGGCCTGGCTGGACTTGCGTCAGGCCGGCCACTCGCCCAGCGTGGTGCTATTCACCGATGCAGACACCGTGTGCGAGCAGATCGAACACTCCGGCGCCGATCTGGTGATCTGCCCGTTCCTCAAGGACCGGGTACCGCAACAGTTGTGGAGCAACCGCCAGCGTCCCGTGGTGATCATTCATCCGGGTATCGTCGGCGACCGTGGCGCCAGTGCACTGGACTGGGCGATCACCCGTGAACTCAGCCGCTGGGGCGTGACAGCGTTGCAAGCGGTGGAGGAACTGGACGCCGGGCCGGTCTGGGCCACCTGTGAATTCAACCTTCCCCAAGGCTTGCGCAAATCCGAGTTGTACAACGGGCGCGTCAGCGATGCGGCGATCTCCTGCATCCGCGAAGTCGTGGAAAAATTCATCGCCGGTTTCATTCCGGTGCCCTTGGATTACAGCCAACGCCATGTGATTGGCCGCTTGCAGCCGAACATGAAGCAAGCTGACCGATCCTTCAGCTGGCACGACAGCTCACGCTTTATCAAACGCTGCATCGATGCGGCCGATGGCCAGCCCGGCGTATTGGCGAGCCTGGCCGGCGGTCAGTATTACCTGTATGACGCTCACCTGGATTCGCGCAGCGGCACGCCGGGGGAGATTCTCGCGGTGCATGACGATGCGGTGCTGGTGGCGACCGGTGATACCAGCCTGTGGATCGGCTCGCTGCGACACAAACCCCAGCCCGGTGAAGAAACGTTCAAACGTCCGGCCCGGCATGTGCTCGCCGAACAGCTGGCGCAAGTGCCGACCCTTGATTGGTCGATCGCTTCCCTGCCCTTCAACAATGAGTCCTATCAACCGATCCGCTATCGCGAATCAGGCCATGTCGGCGAACTGACCTTCGAGTTTTACAACGGCGCGATGAGCACCGAACAGTGCCAGCGACTGGTGGAAGCCTTGCGCTGGGCCAAGTCCCGGGATACCCAAGTGCTGCTGATCAAGGGTGGACGCGGCAGTTTCTCCAACGGCGTGCACCTCAACGTGATCCAGGCCGCAGCGGTTCCGGGGCTGGAAGCCTGGGCCAATATTCAGGCGATCGATGACGTCTGCCAGGAACTGCTCAGCGCCCGGCAACTGGTGGTCAGCGGCTTGACCGGCAACGCCGGAGCTGGCGGCGTGATGCTGGCGCTGGTTGCCGATATTGTCTTCGCCCGATCCGACATCGTGCTCAATCCCCATTACAAAACCATGGGCCTGTACGGTTCCGAGTACTGGACCTACAGCCTGCCTCGCGCTGTCGGCCAGGCAATGGCGGAAAAACTCACGGAAGATTGCCTGCCGATCAGCGCCACCCAGGCCTTGCAACTGGGCATGGTCCAGGAAATCGGCCCGCGCTGCCCCGACGAGTTTGGCCTGTGGTTGTTGCAGCGGGCCAATGGTGCGTTGAGTGATCCGGCTTATCAGGCGGTGCGCGAGCGTAAAAGCCAGCTCGATAATCAACTGATGCAGCACTGTCGCAATGCCGAGCTGGAAGATATGCAGCTGGACATGGTGCAGAACCGCAAACAGTTTGCCGAAAAGTGCCGAAATTTTGTGCTCAAGCGCAAGGCGTGTGGCACGCCGCAGCGGTTGGTGGCGCAGTGGGCGACTGCGCGGGATGTTGAATTGGTCGGGTGATCGGTAGCGCCTGCAAAAGATCGCAGCCTTCGGCAGCTCCTACATTGACCGAGCTCGTCACAATACCGTGGATGAACATCGATCAATGTAGGAGCTGCCGAAGGTTGCGATCTTTTGATCTTGATTTCTATCCGCTAGCGGCGCCTGCTCTTACAATGCCCGCACCTCCCACATCGACCTGCCCATGGACATCGACCTCGCCCGCACCTTTCTGGAAATCGTCCGCCACGGCAGCCTGGCCGCGGCGGCCGAAAAGCTGCACGTCACCCAGACCGCGATCACCGCCCGCGTGCAGAAGCTCGAAAGTCAGCTCGGCAGCACGCTGTTCGTGCGCAACCGCGCCGGGGCGCGCCTGACGCCGAACGGTGAGGCCTTTGTGGTTTACGCCAATCAACTGGTGCAGACCTGGGAAGCGGCGCGCCGGGACTTGCCGCTGCCCGAGGGCTACCGCGACGTGCTACACATCGGTGGCGAAGTCAGTCTGTGCAACCCGTTGATGCTCAGCTGGGCCGGCGAACTGCGCGAGAAAATCCCCAGCCACGCCCTGCGCATGGAAATCCGTGACGGCGAAAACCTCCTGCGCCAACTGGAGCTGGGGGTGCTGGATGCGGCGCTGGTCTATCAGCCCGAGTACTGGCCACGCCTGCAAGTCGAGCAGGTGCTGGAAGAAAAACTCATCCTGGTACGCCTGGCCGGACAGCCCGATCCTTATGTGTATATCGACTGGGGCCCGGACTTTCGTCGTCAGCACGATGCCGCACTGCCAGAAAAAGCCAAGGCGGCCTTGAGCTTCAACCTCGGACCGCTGGCCTTGCAATACATCCTGGAAAACGGCGGCAGCGGCTATTTTCGTACCCGCGTGGTCCAGAGCTATCTGGAAAGCGGCGTGCTGGAGCCAGTGCCCAAAGCTCCGGAGTTCAGCTATCCGACCTACCTGGTCTACTCCCGGGACCGCGACTCGGCGACCTTGCAACGAGCCTTCGATTTGCTGCGCGAAGTGATCAAGACGGACGATGACTGGTCCCAGCGCTGGAACCCATTGACCTGACGCCAGGCGTCTTGCACCGGAGCATGGCGCTTGTGTCCTCAAGGTTGGACCAGCCTCTGCGGTGGGATCGACTAATCTGCTGGTTATAACAATAACCACAGGTGAACGCAGTGAGGCAGACCACCGAAGCATTCCGCGCGCGCTACCGTGCCGACATTCATCCGCTCTACAACCCTTGGTTGCACGGCGCCTTTGTGCTGCTGTTCGGGTTGCTGGCCATCGGCGCGTTCTGGAGCACCGTGCATCAGGTACACCCCCTGGAATGGCTGGCGGTGCCGCTGACCCTGTTGTTCTTCAACTTCGGCGTCTACGTCGTGCATCGGCATCTGGGGCACCACAAAAAGCGCTTGGCGCGAATGTTCTACGCCCGTCACGCCGGCGACCATCACAGCTTTTTCACCCCCGGCCATATGACCTACGACAGTGCCCGCGACTGGCGGGTGATTCTGTTTCCGGCCTGGCTGATCGTGTTGCATACCCTCGTCACCACCACGCCCGCCTGGTGGCTGTTGGCTCAGATCAACGGCAACGTCGCGGGGTTGTTCGGCGGTTGTATGGTCCTCGGTTACCTGACTTATGAAGTGTTTCATGCCTGCGAACATCTACCGCCCGGCAACCCGCTGACACGTCTGCCGTGGATCCGCCAGATGCGCCGTCTGCACGCACTGCACCATCGCCGTGAGCTGATGCAGGAGCGCAATTTCAATATCGTGTTTCCACTGATGGATTACCTGTTCGGAACCTTGTACTGGGAACCGGAGCAAGCGTCCCCGCACCTGACGAGAACGCCCACCCGTCTGCAGCACGTGGTCGACATCGCCGGAAATCCGCTCGCCGTGCTCGCCTACGCCAGCACCGCGACACGTTGGCCGGAGTGGCATCCGTCCTCCCTCAAGGTCGATGGCCAGAGCGGCCCGCTGTATGCCGGTGCGCGGTTCGAGGAAGACATTCGGGCCGGCGGGCGTGAGGGGCATTTGCGCTGGGAGGTCGACGAATACCTGCCCGGTCGCCGCTGGAGCGCTCGGGCTTGGGGCGATCATGGACTGTCGCTGGTGGTGACTTACGAGTGCGAGGCTTTTGGCGACGGCACGCGGTTTGTCCGCACCCTGGAATATTGCTTCAGCGGTGTAGGAATGCGCATCGCCAATCGATTGTTGCTCAAGCGGCGCATCGAGCGTGAATCAGCGCAATCGATGCTGGCATTACGCGAGATGGCGCAAAAACATCTGGCCTCGACAGGAGTCACCGCGTGAAAAGAACTTTCAAATTTCGCCATTTATTGTTGCTGTTGATCATTGTGGTTGGCGGCTTCCTGTTGTTATTACCGACCAAAGTCCAGCCGATCGCCTGGACACCGTCACCGGCGCCCTCCCTCATCGATGGCATCTACACAGACAATCAGCGCCTCAAAGGCGTGGAACGTGTCGGCGCCGCTGACATCGACGGTCCAGAGGCGTTGCTGCTGGAGGAAGACGTCCTCATCACCGGCCTGCATGACGGTCGGTTGATTCGCACCAGCCTCGACGGCAAAACCACCAAGGTGCTGGCCGATACCGGTGGCAGGCCATTGGGCCTGGCGCGACACCCCAATGGTTTGCTGGTGATCGCCGATGGGGTCAAAGGTTTGCTGTCGCTCGATGCTCAAGGCCGGTTGATTGCATTGAGCACCACGGCCAACAACGTGCCCTTCGGTTTTACCGATGACGTGACCATCGACAAGGCCGGGCATTACGCCTATTTCAGCGATGCTTCCAGCCGCTGGGGTTACGGCAAGGATGGCGAGGCGATCATCGAGCACGGCGGCGACGGTCGCTTGCTGCGTTATGACTTCCAGACCGGCACGACGACGGTCTTGCTGGATAAGCTGGAGTTCGCCAACGGCGTGACCCTGGGGCCTGACGATGCGTTTGTGCTGGTCAACGAAACCGGCGCCTATCGCATCAGCCGCTATTGGCTGACCGGACCGAAAGCCGGGACCCACGATCTGTTCATCGACAATTTGCCGGGGCTGCCGGACAACCTGGCATTCAATGGTCGCGACCGTTTCTGGGTGGCGCTGTATGCACCGCGCAATGCGCTGCTCGACGCCACGGCGCCCTACCCTCTGGTACGCAAAATGATCGTGCGCGCGATGACGGTCCTGCCCAAACCGGTGGAGAAACGCGCCTTCGTCCTCGGACTGGACCTCGACGGCAAAGTGATTGCCAACCTGCAGGACGCCAGCAGCGGCAACTACTCACCCATCACCACCGTGCGCGAGTATGGGGACTGGTTGTATCTGGGGTCGCTGAAAGCGCGGCACATGGCGCGGTTGCCGTTGAGTACGGCATTAAAATAGGGCGTGGCAGCCAAAAAAAGATCGCAGCCTTCGGCAGCTCCTACATTGGGCCGGCGTAGGAGCTGCCGAAGGCTGCGATCTTTTGATCTTGAATTGTTCAGTCACTGGTCATCGGGACTCGACATAACGCCTCAGGACCGTGTCTGAAGTTGCTGGACGATCTTGTCCTTCACTTGCAAGCGCTTCTCTTTGAGTTTCTTCAGTGCCTCATCGCTGGGCGCATCTGATTGTGCGGACTCGGCCTTCAACACCTCGGCGTCCGCCTGCGAATACTTGTTGATCAGTGAATCCAGTAACGGATCCTTGGTGCGTTTTTGCTGGATTTCTTCCTTTGAAAGTTTCAGATCCTGATACAGATCATGAGTCACCGGCATGGAACACCTCCGTTTGTTAATCGGTAGCAAACGCGATCGATTGCGCTCACCAGCTATCAGAATGACCTCGCTTGCCCTGTTCTGTCGACCGTCTATCAGACCAGCGGTGTCCGTTCGTCGTCCTGTCGCAAATGCGATAAAACCTTTGTTCGAAAGCCGGCCTCCATTGATTAACGATCATCCGGATCGCCCATATAAACCTGAGTGGAGAATGACCAATGGACGGATTCAATCTGCGTCACCTCGCCCTGGCCGTTGCCTTGAGCACCAGCATGGGCACAGCTTTCGCTGCCGACTCCAATGACTTCGTCGATGACGCCACTGCCGGTGGTATCGCGGAAGTCGAAACCAGCAAATTGGCCCTGGAAAAAAGCTCATCGGCTGACGTCAAGGCGTTTGCCAACATGATGATCACCGATCATTCCAAAGCCAATGATGAACTGGCGGCACTGGCGAAAAAACATGACATTGAGGTGCCGGACACGACGACGTTGGTCAAACAGGCCAAGGAAAAAATTCTCGACTGGCGCGATGAATCCTTCGACAACGCCTATGCAAACAATCAGGTAAAGGCTCACGAAGAAGCCATTGAACGGTTCAAAAAAGAAGCCAACACAGTGACGGACGACAAGACCAAAGGCGCCACCGAACTCAAGGCTTTTGCACAAAAAATGTTGCCGGCGCTGGAAAAACACCTGGGTATGGCGAAAAAACTCCAGGCCGCTCATCCCGACAAATAATCCCAAGCCTTGATGCCAGGTGTGGAACCTGTGGCGAGGGAGCTTGCTCCCTCGCCACAATAATCAACCACCCAGCACGCTGCGGATCATGCTCAACAGTGCTTCAGGGCCATAGGGTTTGCTCAGCAGATAAGTGTCGGAGCTGAGTTGGTGATTGCGCGAAATAATGTCCCGGGTGTGCCCGGAGGTAAACAGCACCGCCACCGGAGGGTTCTGCACCTTGGCCCAAGCGGCCAGGTCTGAGCTTTTGATCAGACCGGGCATGACCACATCGGTGAAGATCAGGTCCACCGCCACGCCATCGAGCAACATCTGCATGGCCAAGTCACCGTTGGCCGCAGTCAGGACCTGATAGCCCTCCTCACACAACAAGTCCACCGCCGAGCCACGCACTGCTTCATTGTCCTCAACCACCAGAATGGTTTCGTGCCCGCCTCGGTGCAGCAGATCATGGCGCGTTGTTTCACCGGGCAACGGGCGCAGGCTGCGCGGGAAATACAGCTGCACCCGAGTGCCCTGTCCGACGACGCTGGAAATCTCGATATGCCCATCGCTCTGTTTGACGAAACCGAACACCATGCTCAAACCCAGGCCGGTACCCTGGCCGTCAGCCTTGGTGGTAAAGAATGGTTCGAAGGCCTGTGCGAGCACTTGAGGCGGCATGCCGACACCCGTGTCAGCCACCGCGACGCAAACATAGTCGCCAGCGACGATGCCTTTGCCCGCGCAAAACTTGTGGTCGAGGGCAATGTTCTCGGCGCTCAGGGCAATGGTCCCCTCGCCGTTCATCGCGTCTCGGGCGTTGATCGCGAGGTTGAGAATGGCGTTTTCCAGTTGATTGCGGTCCACGTAGAAATGCCAGGGATCGTCAGGCGCCGTCATCTTGATCTGGATGGTTTCCCCCAGCGCCCGCTGTAACAATTCCCCCAGGCCTTCGAAGATCTGCCGTGGATCGCAGACCGCCGGCGACAAAGGCTGACGACGGGCGAATGCGAGCAATTGCGAAGACAGTTTGGCACCGCGCTCGACTGCGGCAATCGACGCACTGACCCGGCGTTGCACGTTGGCGTTGTCCGGCTCGTGACGCGCCAGCAAATGCAGGTTGCCGGCGATGACCTGCAACAGGTTGTTGAAGTCATGGGCCACGCCGCCGGTAAGACCGCCGATGGCTTCGAGTTTTTGTGACTGGCGCAACTGCTCTTCGGCCGCCAGCCGCGCTTCGACTTCGTCGGCGACTCGCTGCTCCAGGTTGCGGGTGAATTTGAGCAAGGACTCTTCGGCGGTCTTGCGTTCGTGGATATCGATCAATACCCCGGGAAAGCGGAACGCCTCGCCTTGCTCATCGAACTCGCAACACCCGCTGGCAAGCACCCACAGGTAACTGCCATCGGGACGCAAAACCCGGTATTCGGCGTTATAGGGTATGCCGGTTTCCACCGATTGGTTGATCCGCTCCTGAACCCAACTGCGGTCGTCGGGGTGAATCTGCATCTCGGCGATGAGCGGTGGCAGGTTGGCCAGGTCCTGGTCGGGCGGGTAGGAAAATGTGCGGGCGAAGCGTTCGTCGGCAGACAGCACGTTAGCCTTGATGTCCCAGACGAATGAGCCGAGCAATGCCCCGGCATTGAGCGCCAGGCGAACTCTTTCATTGTCGGCGCGATAAGCGCTTTCGGCTTCCTGGCGGCGGCGCTCGGAAATCACATGGTCAGTGGTATCGACCACCATCGCCATGACCCCGGCGGGGTGCCCGTCGTCATCGGCGACGGGGCTGTAGTAAAGATCCATCCAGACGTCTTCGGGTACGCCGTCACGTAACAGCACCAGGGCTTTGTTGTGATAGGACAAGGTTCCGCCCGCAAGGCAGGTGTCCACCACGTGCCGATTGAATTCGGCGACCTCTGGCCAGCCCAACTCCACCGGGGAACCCAGCAGGTAAGGATGGCGCCCACCGGCAAATCTCGAGTAGGCATCGTTATAGATCATGTAACCGGGCCGCCCCCACAGCATCACCATCGGCAGGGGTGAGGCGAGTAATAACTGCACCGCGCTGCACAGGCTCCCGGGCCAGGTATCGATGCTTCCAAGCTCGGTCAGGCTCCAGTCGAACGCGCGAATGCGTCCGGCCATTTCGCCGCTCCAGCCGGTACATCCGTGGCTATTGTCTAGAAACTGCATCGACTGGCCTATGTCCTGTGAGTGACATGTTTTCAGGCAGTGCAACGGCATGAGAAGACGGTGCGCGCCCGTTTGTTTCGAGCACCGCCGACGCCAATGGTTTCATAGAGGTATAGCTTATTCTCGAGCGGCTCTTGTCGGGGCCGTATTTCGGCGAACGTGATTGCTTCTGTAGGAGCATATGATCAGGGTCAGCGGAAATCCCGGCTGCGCACATGGATACCGTCGAGCAATGAACTCAGGTCGCTCAAGCGTCCGGCAATCAGGTGCCGCACCTCGCCTTCCTTTTCCCAGCGCCCATCGACCTTGAGCAATTGCGAGCCAACCAATACCTGTCGTTGCCGTTCGGCCAGGTCACGCCAGACCACCACGTTGACGTTGCCGAACTCGTCTTCAAGCGTCACGAAGGTCACGCCGCTGGCAGTGCCCGGGCGTTGCCGGCCGGTGACCAGCCCGGCGACGCTGACCGGTCGGCCGTGCTCGACATCCATAAGTTCTTTCGAACTGCGGCAACGCCGGGCTTTCAATTCACCCCGCAGCAATGCCAGCGGATGCGGGCCGAGGGTGGTGCCGACACTGTTGTAATCAGCTTGCAGGTCCTCGCCCACGGTGGGTTTTGGCAGAGATACCGCCGGCTCTTCCTGACTCGGCAAACCGGCAAACAAGCCGAGCTGCTTCTGCACCCCCGCCACTTCCCAACGCGCCCGATGCCGGTCACCGGCCAACCCGCGCAACGCACCGGCATCGGCCAGTTGCTCCTGGGCGCGAGCATCAAGTCGCGCCCGTTCGCCAAGGTCGGCGATGTCGGCAAACGCCCCTTTCGACCGTGCGACTTCAATGCGCCTGGCATCGTCCTCGCGAAAGCCTTTGATCATCCGCAACCCCATGCGAATGGCCGGTTGCGCGTCGGTGATCGGTTCCAGGCTGCAATCCCAGTCACTGGCCCGCACGTCCACCGGACGAATCTGCAAATGATGCCGGCGGGCGTCCTGAAGAATCTGATCCGGGCTGTAGAACCCCATGGGCCAGCTGTTGATCAGCGCACAGGCAAAGGCTGCCGGCTCGTGGCATTTCAACCAGCAACTGGCGTAGGTCAGCAAGGCGAAACTGGCGGCGTGGGATTCGGGAAAGCCGTAATCGCCGAAGCCTTTGATCTGCTCGAAAATCTGCGCGGCGAACTCCGCCGTGTAGCCGTTTTTCTTCATTCCGTCCGCCAGGCGTTCCTTGTGCGGTTCCAGTCCGCCGTGGCGTTTCCAGGCTGCCATGGAACGGCGTAATTGATCGGCCTCGCCGGGGCTGTAGTCGGCGGCGACAATCGCAATCTGCATCACCTGCTCCTGGAACAGCGGCACGCCCAACGTACGCTCCAGCACCGCTTCGAGTTCTTTCGACGGGTAGATCACCTCTTCTTCGCCCTTACGCCGCCGCAGATAGGGATGCACCATCCCGCCCTGGATCGGCCCCGGCCGAACGATCGCCACCTCGATCACCAGATCGTAGAAATTCTTGGGCTTGAGCCTTGGCAACATCGACATCTGTGCCCGGGATTCGATCTGGAACACCCCGATGGTGTCCGCATGGCCAATCATCTCGTAGGTTTGCGGGTCTTCGGCCGGCACCGTCGCCAGGCTCAGGTCACGGCCACGGTGCCGACGCAGCAGGTCGAAACAACGACGAATCGCACTGAGCATGCCCAGCGCCAGAATATCGACCTTGAGCAGCCCGACCGCATCCAGATCGTCCTTGTCCCACTGGATGATGGTGCGTTCGGCCATGGCGGCGTTTTCCACCGGCACCAGGCTGTCCAGGGGCTGTTCGGAAATCACGAAACCGCCAGGGTGCTGGGACAGGTGCCGAGGGAAACCGATCAACTGCCCCGTCAGGCTCAGCACCCGGCGCAACACCGGGCTGTCGGGGTCGAAACCGCCCTCACGCAGGCGCTCGACCGGCGGCGCCTGATCACTCCAGTGGCCGCAACAGTCGGCCAAGGCGTTGACCTGATCCGACGGCAAACCCAGTGCCTTGGCCACATCGCGCACTGCGCCGGCCCCATGGTAAGTGCTGACCACCGCCGTCAACGCCGCGCGGGCCCGACCATAACGCTGAAACACGTACTGCAGGACTTCTTCACGCCGCTCGTGTTCGAAATCCACGTCGATGTCCGGCGGCTCGTTGCGCTCTTTGGAGAGAAAACGCTCGAACAGCAGCGTGCTCCGCTCCGGATCGATTTCCGTGATGCCCAGCACGTAGCACACCGCCGAGTTGGCGGCAGAACCGCGCCCCTGACAGAGAATGTGTTGCTTGCGGGCGAAATTCACAATGTCGTGAACCGTCAGGAAATAACTTTCGTACCCCAACTCGGCAATCAGCTGCAGTTCCTTGTCGATCTGCGCCAACACTTCGGCTTTAGGGCCTTTTTCCCAGCGCCACCGAATACCCTTTTCAGCCAACGCCCGCAGCCAGGACGTGGCCGTTTGACCGTCAGGCACCAGCTCCCGGGGATATTGATAACGCAACTGACCAAGGTCGAACGTGCAGCGCCGGGCGATGTTCAGCGTTTCGTCGAGCAGTGCCTGCGAATAGAGATCGCGCAAGGCGTCGAGGCTGCGCAGATGCCGCTCGCCATTAGGGTGCAGACGCAACCCGGCCTCGGCCACCGGCAGGTGATGGCGGATCGCGGTCATGGTGTCCTGCAAGGCGCGCCGGCCGCGGGCGTGCATGTGCACATCGCCGCTGGCCACCGCCGGGATCCGCAGTTCCCGTGCCAGGGTCAGCAACGCCGCCAGTCGCCGGGTGTCGTCCTGCCCGCGATGCAATTGAACGCTCAGCCACAGGCGCTCGGCGAAGGTCTGCTTCAGCCAGTGGCCCTGCTCAAAGTCATCGACGGCGTCCGGCACCCACAACGCCAACAGTCCCGGCAACGGCTCGCCGAAATCCTCACGCAGCACCTGATACTGGCCTTTCTGCGTGCGGCGTCTGGCGCGGGTAATCAGTCGGCACAGGGTTTGGTAACCCTCGAGATTTTCCACCAGCAGCACCAGTTTCGGGCCGTCTTCGATGCGTATTTCACTGCCGATGATCAGCGGCAACTCCACAGCCTTGGCCGCCTGCCAGGCGCGGACGATACCTGCCAGCGTGCATTCGTCGGTGATCGCCAGCGCTTGATAGCCCTGCTTTTTCGCCCGTTGAAAAAGCTCAAGCGCGCTGGAAGCACCGCGCTGGAAACTGAAGTTCGACAGGCAGTGCAGTTCGGCATAGTCGCCACTCATGCGAACCAGCCTTGCAGCCACAACGGACCGTCTTCACCCACCACCCGATAGGCCCAGCCCTGCTGACCGGAGCGGGTTTCGATCAGGTAGTAATCGCGGCGCACGTCGTCGCCGTCCCACCAGCCTGACTCGATGCGTTCCGGCCCCATGAGGATGCGCGTCGAACCTTCGTGTACTGCCTGCGGTTCAGTCAGTAGCCAGCCCGGGCGTTGCACGGCAGGCAGCCCCCCACAGGCCTGGCTGTCGACACTAGCCTGCCACGCGCATTCCGGCCGGTGATCGGCCTGGAACCGCAAGCCTTGCACCGCGTCATCTCCCAATCGCGCGCGCAAGCGTTCGCGCAGTTGCTCCCAAGGCAAGGATTGCTGCGGACGATCATCGAACAGTTCCTGGTACTGGGGCACAAAGGCCGGTAGTTCTTCGGCGCGCAGACGAAAACCGCGCACCGGCGCCTCGACCTGAACCTGTTCCAGACGCCCCCGGGCCAGTTCGAACAGCATCGCCGGATCACGCTCGGCACTGAGCAGGCCGACCTTGATCAGCGTGTCTGGCAACCCGGCGTGTTCCAGGTGCAGGTCAAAACGCTGCACACCGCTGTCCCGCCCGCAGAGGAACGCCGCCAGATCGCCGGTCAGCCTGCGCAACGGAAACAGCAATGCCTGATGGGATTGCACATCGAAATTAAGCTCGATGCGCACATCGAAACGGTCCGGCGGCAGGTAGAACGCCAGCGCCAGCCGTCGCTCGCCGAACAGGGTGTCCAGATGCTTGAGCACCTGAGCTTCGAAACGCCGGGCCAGGCTATGTCGTGGCAGCGTTTGCACCTGACTCAAAGTGCGCAGCCCCATGCGCGACAGTGCCGTGGCAACGCTTGGCTCCAGAGCGATCCGGTCAACGGGCAACTGCCCCAGGTGGTGCTGCAAAGCGTCATTGTCCGGCACCACCAGACCGTCATAAACGTTGGCCAATACCCGCGCCGCCACCGGGTTGGGCGCGGCGACAATCCGGTGACGAAACCCCAGCTCGCCGAGTTCGGCCCGCAACCGCGCCTCGAACTGCGGCCAGGGCCCGAACAAGCCCAGGCTGGATTCGATTTCAAACACCACGGCTCGCGGGTAATGCACGCTGACCTGAGAGCTGAACCGATAGGCCCAGGCAGCCAGGAACTGCTGCCAGTGTTCGATCTCCGTTGCGTCGTATTCGGCGGTGACAAAACCTTTGCTCAAGGCCTGAGCGGCGGTCATCGACTGGCCGGGCCGCAAGCCCAGCGCCCGCGCCGAACCGTTGACCGCTTGCAGCACCCGACGCTGGGCCGGACCGGTCAGCAGCGCCAGCGGTTCGTTGGGGTCGGGGCGCTGACGCAGTACCGCGTCCAGCGCCAATTGCGGGAAGAGAATGCAAACCCAGCGCATGGCAACCTCAATGCCCGACGGCAAAGGCAATCGGCGCCGAACGGGCCAGCCCGCCCCGGCACTTGAGCACCCGCAATTGCGCAGGTTTGGCGTCGATGGCGATGCGCAGGGCCGCTGGCGACGGGTTGATGGCTTCACTGATCGAGCGATAGGCGAACGCCAGGGTCTGACCGGTTTCCGCCGCCACCTGCAAACGTCGCAATGCCCGATCGTCGGCTTTGTGCGGCCAGCACAACACCGCCCCGCAACTGCCCGAACGCAGGCATTGTTCCGCCGCCCACAGCGCATCGCGCTCACTGGCGTGGATGATCGACAGTTGCCGCAAATCAACCCCGGCGTTCTGCCAGGCCTGGGGATACGGCACGTAAGGCGGCGCCACCAGCACGATGCGCTCCCCCGCCGCCGACAGCCGCGCCAGCGCCGGCCACACCAGTTGCAACTCACCCACGCCCTGCCCGGCCAGCAGGATTTCAGTCAGCGCCGCTTCCGGCCAGCCGCCCGTGGGCAATGCCGCATCCAGCGCCGCATGCCCGGTGGGTTGTGGGCTGACGGCCGGTGGCGCAGGCCGGCCCTTCCAGACCTGGCCACCATTGAACAGCGTATCCAACGCAACGACGGCGCCCATCACCCTTGCCTCACCAGACCGCAAAACACCCCTTCGATGGCCAGATCCTGATCGGCTCGAACAATGATCGGCTTGTAAGCCGGGTTGCGCGGTAACAGGCGAACAGAATCGCCGACCCGCTCAAAACGCTTGATGGTGACTTCGCCATCGAGCCGCGCCACCACAATCTGACCGTTGACCGCTTCGGGATTGCGCCGCACACCCACCAGATCACCGTCGAGAATGCCGTCCTCAATCATCGAATCGCCCTGCACCCGCAGCATGTAATCCGGCACCCGCGAGAAGATCGACGGATCAAGCAGCAAACGGCTGTGGACTTCGGCATCGGCACCGATCGGCGCACCGGCCGCCACTCGACCGAGTACCGGAACGTCCAGCAACTCGGGCCGCGGCGGTTGATTCAGCAGCCGGATACCGCGCGCCTGATGCGCATTGACCTCGATAAAACCGGCCTCGGTCAGCGCCAACACATGCTTGCGCGCCACGCTACGAGAGGCGAAGCCAAAGGCCTCGCTGATTTCAGCGAGGCTCGGGGGCTGACCGTGTTCGGCGATTCGATCGCGGATGAAGGTCAGGATGGCGGTACGGCGGGGAGTTAAAGTCGTCATGGAGTACATTTGTACTCTTTTGCGTTTTTCCTGACAAGCACTTGTAGGAGCTGTCGAGAGAAACGAGGCTGCGATCTTTTGATGTGTTTTTAAAGAACAAGATCAAAAGATCGCAGCCTCGTTTCACTCGACAGCTCCTACACAGCTCCTACGGGGGTGGGGTTAACCCGGACAGGTAGGGCCACGGGTAGATGCCGCGCTCATGGCCATCACTGAAGATCAGTTGCAGGCCGTAGCCCTGGGCATTGAGTTCGACCACGCGGATGCGCTCATCCACTTTCACCGTCAGGCCTTGCAGACGAAATGCCCGGCATTGCGAACACGGGCATTGGCGGCGCAGTTCGGTGTGATCGAGTACCTGCTCACGGCCATCCGGCCAGTTCAATCGCAGCTGTTGTTTGCTCTTGGAATTACCAATCGCCACCGGGTTCATTGCAGCTGACTCAACGCAATGCGCACGGCTTTGCGCACTTCCGGGTCGCCGTCATCTTGCGCCGCCTGTAATGCGGCGATGGCGCCTTGATCGTTCAATTCGCCAAGGGCCAGGGCGGCTTCCTTGCGCAAATTGCTGATGCGATGGCCGAGGGTTTCGATCAACGCTTCGAGCGCCGGAACGTAACGCAAACGGCCAAGGCTGCGGGTGGCGCGCAGGCGGACTTGCCAGTAATCATCGCTCAAGGCTTCGACCAAGGCAGAACCGGCGTCGGCGTGTCCGACCTTGCCCAATGTGGTGGCGGCTTCTTCGCGCACTTGCCAGGCTTGGTCCTGCAACGCCTGACGCAAGGCTGGCAGCACTTGCGCGTCAGACGCCAGGCCAAGGGCGCCAGTGGCGGCGCGACGGACTTCGGTGTCCGGGTCGTAGCTGGCGAGTCGGGCCAAGGCAGGCAACGCATCGAGTTGCTTGAGCCAGCCGAGTACGCCGACCGCTTCACGCCGGACATTGGCGTCCCTATCGTCCAACGCTGACAATGCCGCGGAGGCAGCCTCGGGAAAACGCAACTCGCGCAAGGCCCTGAAAGCCGCGACGCGCACGCTGATATCGGCATGCCCGGTCCACGGCAGAATCACCCTCCCCGCTGCTTCGCTTTTGAGCAGGCTGAGGCTTTGCGCAGCGGCAGACTGCACTGCCAGCGACGGGTCGGTCAGCGCCTGGCACAGCGCTTCGACCACCGATTCATCCTCCCAGGCTTCCAGCAATCGCGCGGCTTCGGCGCGCACTTCTTCGGTCGGGTCTTCGGCCAGTCGATTGACCAGCCACAGCAAGCCATCCGGTTCTTCGAGGTCGGCCAGCTCGATCAGCGCAATGCGGCGCACGCCAGGGTCGTCATCGGTCAGGCGCGGTTGCAGGGCAAGGATGTCGTCGTTATCGGTTACATCGAATAGAGAGGTCATAGGGCAAATCGCGGCAGTGGGTTTTCAGGAGGAAGTCCGAGAGGGTTCAGGCGCGGTAACTGCCGACCGTCTTCGTGACGCAGCAACTCGAGGCAATGACGCTTCAAGCGGGAAAATTCAGGGCTCGTCACCAGTTCGGTGGTGCGTGGCCGGGGGAAGTCGAGGCGCAGGTCTTCGATGATCCGGCCCGGACGCGAACTCATGACCAGCAGGCGATCGGCGAGGAACAGCGCTTCGTCGATATCATGGGTAACGAACACCACGGTGGTGCGAATTCGCGTCCAGATGTCCAGCAGCAGCTCCTGCATGTTCAACCGGGTCAGCGCATCGAGGGCGCCGAAGGGTTCGTCCATCAGCAACAGGCGCGGACGATTGATCAGCACCCGGGCGATTTCCACCCGTTGCTGCATGCCGCCGGAGAGCTGATTCGGCCAACACTCGGCAAAGCCTTCGAGGCCTACCAGGGCGAGCATTTCGTCAGCCGCTGTATGGCGTTCGGCTTTGCCGATGCCGCGCATTTTCAGGCCGAAAGCCACGTTGTCGCGCACCGTGCGCCACGGGAACAGCGTGTGTTGCTGGAAGACCATGCCACGCTGCGGCGATGGCCCCGAGACCTGCGCACCGTCGACACTCAACGTACCGCTGCGCGGTTGCAGGTGCCCGGCCAGCGCGCCGAGCAAGGTCGATTTACCGCAACCGGACGGCCCGAGAATGCACACGAACTGCCCCGGCTCGATCTGGCAATCCAGACCTTGCACGGCTTCGAAGGCTTGCTTGTATTCGCCGAGGACGATGGACAATTGGTGGATGTCGATCCGCCCTTCAGGACTTTGCATCACGCTCATCAGGCTTTTCCTCGTGGTCGGTGCCAGGGCGTGAATAGCCCGCCCAAGCGTTTGATCAGCAGGCTGCTGCCCATCCCCAGTACGCCGATCAGCAACATGCCGACCACGATGTCGGCGTAGTTCTGAATGGTGTAGGACTCCCAGGTGTAGTAGCCGATGCCGTACTGGCCGGAGATCATTTCTGCGGTCACCAGGCAGAACCACGAGGTGCCCATGCCGATGGCGAGGCCAGTGATGATGCTCGGCGCGGCGCCCGGCAGAATCACCTCCAGCAGAATCGCCCGACGCCCTGCCCCGAGGCTTTTCGCCGAGGCGATCAATCGCGGGTCGACGCCTTCGACGCCGTGCACGGTGTTGAGCAGAATCGGGAATAACGCGCCGGTGAAGGTGATGAAAACCATGGACAGCTCTGACGACGGGAACATCAGGATCGCCAGGGGAATCCAGGCCACGGCCGGAATCGGGCGCAGGACTTCCAGAGGTGGTAGCAATAAATCTTCGGCCCATTTCGAACGACCGATGGCCAGGCCCAAAGCGATGCCGATGATCAGCGCCGCGAGGTAACCGGCGAAGACCCGGCCGAGGCTGCTGCTCAGGTGTTGAGCGAGCTTGCCGGAATCGCCTAGACCGAGGGCTGCTTCGATGACTGCCATGGGTGTCGGGACGTTAGCGAAGGTGACCAGACCGAGGTTCCAGTGGTGAGTGGCGGCGAGTTGCCAGAACAGCAGGCAAAGCAGTAATGAGGAGGCCCGGGGGAGCCAGCGTGAAAATGATCGGGACATACATAATTTCCAATGGCGAACACATCACCTGTAGGAGCTGCCGAAGGCTGCGATCTTTTGGCGGTTTCAAAGCCACCGAAGAACAAGATCAAAAGATCGCAGCCTTCGGCAGCTCCTACATTGACCGTGTTTAAATCGCGAGCCATCGGGTACAGAGGATCGGGGTTAGCGAACGGCGACGGCCTGGGTGGTGGCGTCGGTGAAGTCGAAGACTTTGCCGCCCTGGGCCGTGGCGAATTGTTGGGCCTGGCCTTTGAGCAAGAACGCGCTGAGGCGCCCTTTCGCATCGCTGGCAAACCACGCCTGATCCGCCAGCAATTTGATCCCGCTGTCACTGGCCTGGGCATACACCGCGCGGATGTTTTTGCCTTCCTGCTTCAGGCTGGCTAACGCGGTGAAAGCCGATTCCGCCGAGGCGTATTGGCGGACTTTCGGCTCGCCACGCACCCAGATTTCCGCCACGTGGCTGAAGTCGGTAATGGTTTTACCGTCCAGCGCATCCACCGCCTTCAGAGGTGCTTGTGCGTAGTTGGCCAGTTGCGCGGTGTAGTCCAGTTTCGACGCCTTGAACGCGGCACGAATGTACTGGTCGTCGATGAAGGTATTCAGATCGAGACCACGATCAGCCTTCTTCAACAACTTGAGGGTATCGATGGCCGTGCCCACCGCCTGACGGTATTCCGGCTTCCAGCTCAGGTCCCGGGTTTGTACGCCCAGCGGACCGTGGAACAGGTAATTGACCTCGGCATCGACACCGGTGACTTTGGCGATCAGCTCGCTGTATTTCTCCGGTTCCGCCGCCAGCAACTGATTGGCCTCGATGCTCGCGCGCAGATAGGCGACGACGATTTCCGGGTACTTGTTCGCATAGCTCTGGTCGACCAAGGCGCCGTGGAAGGTCGGCGTGTTGGCCTGTGAACCGTCATAAATCTTGCGAGCGAAACCGCGGCTGGTGAACAGTTCGGCGAATGGCACAAAGTCGGCGTGCGCTTCGATCTTGCCGGCCTGCAGTGCGGAACCGGCGACTTCCGGCGCCTGGGCGATGATGTTCACATCCTTGAGCGGGTCCCAGCCTTGAGCCGCGACGGCGCGCAACAACATGCCATGGGCAGTGGACGCGAACGGCACGGAAATGGTCTTGCCTTTGAGCTCCGCCAACGACTGCACGCCCGATGCGCTCGGCACCACGATGCCGTTGCCACTGCCCTTGATACTGCCCGACAGCACGCTGATGAACAGGCTGTGCTTGCCCGCCGTTTCGAACGCCACACCGTTGAACGAACCGGGGAAATCGGCCATGGCGCCGAAGTCGAGTTTGCCGGCGACCATCTCGTTGGTCAGGGGCGCGCCGCTGGTGAAGTTCTTCCACTGCACGTCGTATTGGGCGTCCTTGTAGGGGCCGTCGTGGGGCAGGTATTTGTCCAGCAGACCGAGCTCGCGAATCAGCAGACCGCCGGCGGCGCAGTTGATGGTGGTGTCCTGGGTGCCGATGGCGATGCGGATGGTTTCGGCCGACGCAGACAAGGTGAATGAGGCCAGTACCAGACCGGCAAATGCTGCACGCAACATAGGTGTATCCCCTCGAATCATTTATAGGATGTTCGTCTCCGCCACGATCAGGGCGCGGTGGGAAACGAGGGGTGTTTTGAATCGAGCGTCCGGGGGTTGCCGGATGGCTTTGTGGTTGTTTGGGCTGGCCTCTTCGCGAGCAAGCCCGCTCCCACAGGGTTCTTTGGAGTTTTCAAAATCTGAGGCACAGCACAAATCATTGTGGGAGCGGGCTTGCTCGCGAAGGCGTCCGATCTATCAATGGAGATGCCATCTGTGTCCACACTCAGCGCAACAGATACGGGATTTCAACTTTCACCGCCCCGGTCGGGCAGTCCTTTTCACACGGCATGCAGTACCAGCACTCGTCGAACGCCATGTAGGCCTTTTGCGTGGCCGGGTTGATCGCCAGCAGGTCCATCGGGCAGACGTCGACGCACACGGTGCAGCCTTTGTGGGCGATGCATTTATCCTCGTCGACCGTGACGGGAGCATTGGAGCGGAAGAAGATTTCCTGGGGTTGACAGGCCATTGGCGGTTTCTCTCTTGGGTGGTGCTCAGGCGGCAAAGGCACCGACCCGCAGCCGGTCGTAGGCCTGCATTTCTTCGGCGTCCAGCGGGACGATGTAAGGCTCGACGGCTTTCTTGAAACTGGTCATCGCGCCGTCATCGCCCTTCTTCAGGTGGCAGTGGCAGAACCACTCGCTGTCATTGCGTTGCGGGTGGTCGACCCGATAGTGGTAAAGCCCCCAGCGACTTTCGGCGCGAAACAGCGAAGCGCGGGCGGCCATTTCGGCGCAGTCGCGGATCATGCTGACTTCCATCGCGCGCATCAGTTCGTGGGCGTTGTGGGCCTTGATCTGATCCAGATCGCGCTGGATATCGCTGAAGCGTTGCAGGCCGATTTGCATCTTCTTGGTCACTTTCGGCGGTTGCAGGTAGTCGTTCACGAAGCGCCGCAGTTTGTACTCGACCTGAGCCGGCGGCAGACCATGTTCGCGCTCCAGCGGTGCATAAACCCGAGCCTTTTCTGTTTCGATCTGATCCGCATCCAGCGCTGAAAACTCGCGCTCGACGACAAAATCCGCCGCGTTGCTGCCGGCAAACCAGCCATAGGTGAACGCGCCGAGCATGTAGTTGTGCGGCACCGCCGCCATGTCACCCGCCGAGTACAAACCCTTCACCGACGTCTCGGCTTTCTCGTTGACCCACACGCCGGACGCCGAATGACCGCTGCAAAAACCGATTTCGGAGATGTGCATCTCGACCATCTGCGTGCGGTAATCGGTGCCGCGATTGGCGTGAAACTGGCCGCGACTCGGGCGTTCGTTGCTGTGCAGGATCTCTTCGATGTTCTGGATGGTTTCCTCGGCCAGGTGATCGAGTTTGAGGAACACCGGGCCATTGCCGCTTTCGAGTTCCTGGTGGAACTCCCACATCATCTGCCCGCTCCAGTAGTCGCACTCGATGAAGCGCTCGCCCTTGTTGTTGGCGGTGTAGCCACCCAGCGGGCCGGTGACGTAGGCGCAGGCCGGGCCGTTGTAATCCTTGATCAGCGGGTTGATCTGAAAGCATTCGAGGTTCGCCAGTTCGGCCCCGGCGTGATAAGCCATGGCGTAACCGTCGCCGGCATTGGTGGGGTTTTCGTAGGTGCCCATCAGGTAACCCGAGGATGGCAAACCCAGACGCCCGGCGGCGCCGCAGCACAGGATCACCGCTTTGGCCTTGATCACATGGAAGTCGGCTGTACGGCAATCGAAGCCCATCACACCGTTGACCGCGCCCTCCTCGTCCGTCAGCAAGCGCGTGCAGACCAGCCGATTAGTGATGCTCACTCGCGCTCGTTTCAACTGGCGGTACAGGACTTTCTTGATGTCATGCCCTTCCGGCATCGGCAGCACGTAGGCGCCCATGTGGTGGACTTTCTTGACCGCGTAATCGCCGGTTTCGTCCTTCTCGAATTTCACACCCCAGCGGTCCAGCTGCTCGATCGTTTCGAAACTGTGGGTCGCGTAGGCATACACCGCCGCCTGATTGACGATGCCGTCGTTGGCGATGGTGATTTCCTTGGTGTACTGCTCCGGTGTCGAGTGTCCGGGAATGATCGCGTTGTTCAACCCGTCCATGCCCATGCTGATTGCGCCGCTGCGTTTGACGTTAGCCTTGTCGATCAGCAGCACGCGCAAATCGCGGTTGCGCTCCTTGGCCTTGATCGCCGCCATCGGCCCGGCAGTGCCGCCGCCGATCACGACGATGTCGTATTCCTGTTCGAGAGTCTTTCTAATCATGGGGCTGCTAGTCATGGAGCTATGGGTCATACCTGATCCCCTTTTTGCCGGTCGATCCGCAAGCGGTACTGGAAGGCATCGCCGCGGTAGTAAAGGTGTTCGAAGTCCAGGGGCTGGCCATCGGCACTATGGGTCAGACGCTCGATGTGCATGATCGGCGAGCCGGCTTCGACGTTCAGCGCCTGGGTCAGGTCGCTGTCGGCCAGCACCGCGTCGATGGCCAGATCGGCGTGCCCGAGGGCCAGGCCGCAGTCGTTTTCCAGGATCAGGAAAATGTCGCGAGTCACCAGGTCGGCCTTCTCCAGCCGCTCGCCGATGGCTTTGGGCAGATACGTGATTTCCAGCGAGATCGGCTCGCGATTGATCAGCCGCACGCGTTTGATCTGCGCCACGATCCCGCCTTCGGTCACCTGTAAACGTTCGGCGACGAGCTTGTCGGCGGCAATGTATTTGAAGCTGCGCAGGCGGTTGATTACCTCGTAGCCGCGACCGGTCATGGACTCGGCCAGGCCTTGCAGGGTGCTGACGTTCTGGAAGGTTTTCGGTTTGGCCACGAACGTGCCCTTGCCGTGAATCTTGAAGATCAGCCCTTCTTTTTGCAGATCGCCGAGAGCCTGGCGCACGGTGATGCGGCTGACTTTAAAAAAGGTGCCGAGTTCGCTTTCGGAGGGCATCTGGCTGTCTTGCGGGTATTCGCCGTCGAGAATCCGGGCGCGAAGCACATCACGCAGTTGGGTGTGCAGCGGGATGCTGCTGAGGGAAAGAACGCTATCAGTCATGGAAGATCACTTGTTATAACGAGTTATGACGTGATCTTAGAGAGGCGGTGCGCGGGTTGAGAAATATTGTTTGGGCATAAGGTTAGATTCGCGCAAAACGCGAAGATCAAAAGATCGCAGCCTTCGGCAGCTCCTACAGGGGAAAGCGTACATCCGTAGGAGCTGCCGAAGGCTGCGATCTTTTGATTTATTTCTTCAGCTGCGCTTGAGGATCTGGTCCATCACCCAATCGGTTTTCAACGCTTGCTCGGCCAGCGCCGGGTGCTGAGCCCCACCACGGATGTGGGCGTTCATGCCCAGCACGTGGTGCCACTGGATGTGGTCGTGATGTTCGATGTTCAGGCTGAGGTGTTCATCGGCTTCAAGCTGTACCGGGTGTTCGTCGAACACCGAAAAGCTGATCCGGCCTTGGCTGCCGATCACCTCCACCCGGTCCTCGCGACGGTCTGCCACGAAATTCCAGCAGCCCATGCCCAACGCCCCGGAGGCAAACCGCCAACTGGCGCTGACGGCGTCTTCGGCGGCATAGAGGCCAGCCTGATGCGCGGTGAAACCGGCGACTTCGACGATGTCGCCTAGCAGGTACTGGAACAGGTCGAAGCCATGACTGGCGAGGTCGGCGAAGTAACCACCGCCGGCAATCGCCGGGTCGGTGCGCCAGTTGTCTGTGCCGCCAAGGTCGCTCGGTGAAGGCGCTTTGGTCAACGTCCAGGTCAAGTGCCGGACTTCGCCGATCCGGCCCTCCTCCAGCCATTGCCGCACCTGCTGGAAGCGCGGCAACGAGCGTCGATAATAAGAAACGAACAAGTGCAATCCGGCCTCGGTAAAGACCTTTTGCATCTCACGGCTTTGCCCGGCATTCAGCGACATCGGTTTTTCGACGCAGCAATGTTTGCCAGCGGCAGCCACTTGCAGGCTGTAAGCGTGATGGCTGTCGGGAGGCGTGGCGATGTACACCGCGTCCACCTCTGGGTCATTGATCAATGCGTCGGCGTCGGTGTAGGCCCGGGCAATGCCGTGGCGCGCGGCGTAATCGGTCACCGCATCCAAACGCCGCCCCATCACCGCCACCAGCGCCGAGCCGGGCGCCTTGTAGAACGCCGGCCCGCTCTTGCGCTCGGCCACACTGCCGCATCCAATCATGCCCCAGCGCACCACGCTCATAGACACTCCTTGAGGTTCAACCGATGCGCAGTGCGCGCAGGTCGAGGCGACCGTCCTTGAGCGGTGGGCACCAGTAGTAGCCGCCGGTGATCGGTCGGCTGATGCGATACAGACCGTCGGTGATGCCGTCTTCCAGACCGCTCATGCGCCGCAGCTGGGATTCGAACGCGTCGAGGGAAAAACCGAAGGCCAGGAACATCAGGCCGGCACGATCGCCTTCGATCCACGGCATCGAACGACGGACCACGAAGGCTTCGGGTGTGAAACTTTCCTGGGCGGTGCGTTTGACGTGGGCGGAGATCGGCGCGTCGTCGAGTTCTTCGTTGTCGCTCAGGCGCCGACCCATGATGTTGTCCTTCTCGTGGGACGGCATCGCGTGAAAGCCCTTCAAGTCATGCTGCCATTGCTGGATCGCGGCGAAGCTGCCACCGACCAGCCCGTCCGCGCCTTCGCTCAGTAATGCGGCCGCGACAGCGGCTTCGTCGTGAGGGTTTTCGGTGCCGTCTTCGTAACCGGTCAGGTCATGGCCGCTCATGTGGCGGAAGGTTTCGTTCATCTGCACCAGACGCAGGGCCGGTGCCAGCGCGGCTTCGATCGCATGACTGCGATTGAGCAGTTCGCCACGGTCAACACCGTGTAGCCAGCACCAGAGCGCGTGTTGGGTCGACGGGTTGTCGACGCCGACACCGACCAGCGCAGGAAAGGCACGCAGCCCGTCGATCTGCGCGTGCAGCGCCTTGACCAGGGATTCACCGAAGCCGACCACCGCCGACTTTCCGTCCACCAGGCGCATCAGGTTATCCAGCGCAGCCGGCAGTGCCTCGGCGGATTCGAGGGCGAAGAACATATGACGAGCTTGAGGCGGAACAGGGGTGGCGAGAATGCCCGGCTGGTAATAACTCATATGAACTCCTTCAGAAAGAGCGTGAAGTTTAACCGGGGGATGCTCAGTTGTGTGCGCTCAGGTCAAAAGATCAGCGGGTCATGACAATGTGTTGCGATCTTGGTAAAACGATTCAGCTATGCTGATCAGGCCTTGACCTAATAACGGAACGTAGCGATAACACCTTATCCGCATCACCCAATCCAGACGGGGTAGCGACATGACCACAGCACAAATCCTTGGCAACCTGTTTCCCTCCGCCGACAACGTCCCGGAAAAGTACCGCCTCAACGGCCAGACCGAACAGCGCGAATACCTGGTCGACGGTGAACTGAAAACCTGGTCCGGCCCCCTCGCCCAAGTTCGCAGCCCGGTATACCTGAGCGGCGCGAATGGCGATGAACAAGTGATCCTCGGCAGCACGCCGCTGCTCGATGCCGACACCGCACTGACCGCGCTCGACGCCGCCGTCCGCGCCTATGATCGCGGCCAGGGCCTGTGGCCGACCATGCGCGTGGCCGAGCGTATCCAGCACGTCGAAACCTTCCTGGCTCGCATGCGCGAACAGCGCGAGGCGGTGGTCAAGTTGCTGATGTGGGAGATCGGCAAAAACCTCAAGGACTCGGAGAAAGAGTTCGACCGCACCTGCGACTACATCGTCGACACCATCAACGCCCTCAAGGAACTCGACCGCCGCTCCAGCCGCTTCGAACTGGAGCAGGACACCCTCGGCCAGATCCGCCGCGTGCCGTTGGGCGTGGCGTTGTGCATGGGGCCTTACAACTATCCGCTGAACGAAACCTTCACCACGCTGATTCCGGCGCTGATCATGGGCAACACCGTGGTGTTCAAGCCGGCCAAGCTTGGCGTGCTGTTGATTCGCCCGCTGCTCGAAGCGTTCCGCGACAGCTTCCCGGCCGGGGTGATCAACGTCATTTACGGCAGCGGCCGCGAAACCGTCAGTGCGCTGATGGCCAGCGGCAAGATCGATATCTTTGCGTTCATCGGCACCAACAAGGCCGCCAGCGACCTGAAAAAACTCCACCCAAGGCCTCACCGCTTGCGCGCGGCGCTGGGCCTGGATGCGAAGAACCCCGGCATCGTTCTGCCAGAGGTCGATCTGGACAACGCGGTCAGCGAAGCCGTCACCGGTTCCCTGTCGTTCAACGGCCAGCGTTGCACTGCGTTGAAAATCCTCTTCGTCCATGAAGATGTGGTCGAGGCGTTCATCGAAAAATTCAACGCCAAACTCGCCAGCCTCAAACCCGGCATGCCGTGGGACAGCGGCGTGGCCCTCACGCCATTGCCGGAATCAGGCAAGGTCGATTACCTGCACACGCTGGTGGCGGACGCGGTCAGCAAAGGTGCAGCCGTGGTCAATCCTAATGGCGGTGAATCCCGCGCATCATTCTTCTACCCGGCCGTGTTGTACCCGGTGACACCGCAGATGCGCGTCTACCAAGAAGAACAGTTCGGCCCGGTCGTACCGATCGTGCCCTACCGTCATCTGGACACCGTGATCGATTACGTCCTGGAATCCGACTTCGGCCAGCAACTGAGCATCTTCGGCACCAACCCGGTGGCGGTCGGCAGACTGGTGGACACCTTCGCCAACCAGGTCGGCCGGATCAACCTCAACGCCCAGTGCCAGCGCGGTCCTGACACCTATCCGTTCAATGGTCGCAAGAACTCCGCCGAAGGCACGCTGTCGGTACATGATGCGCTGCGAGTGTTTTCGATTCGGACCCTGGTGGCGACCAAATTCCAGGAGAGCAGCAAAGAGCTTCTCAGCGAGATCATCAGCGGACGAAACTCGAGCTTCCTGACCACTGACTACATCTTCTGAGGTCTGTTATTGCGCCGCCACCCGCCGAAGCTTCAGACCCCAACCCTGTTGCATCCCGGCGGCGGCCAACAGAATCGCGGCGACACCGATCCATTGCAGCGGTTCCAGGCGATGGCCGAAGGCGAACCAGTCAACGAAAATCGCTGCAATCGGATAGATGAACGACAGCGCGCCGGTCAGCGCTGTCGGCAGTTTTTGAATCGCGCCGTAGAGCAACACATACATCAAACCGGTATGCACGATGCCCAGTGTCACCAGGCTGGCCCAGGCACTGGGGGTTTGCGGTATCGCCGAGAAATGCGCAAAGGGCGCGAGCAACAGCACGCCGGTGCAGACCTGGATCAACGCAATCAGATGCGGTGGTGTACCGGTCAGGCGTTTGATGATCAGCGCGGCAATCGCGTACAGAAATGCAGCCCCCAGCGCCAGAGCAATCCCCATCAGGTAATCGTTGCCGCCCTCACCCTGCTCACCATGTGCGCTGACAATCGCCAGCATTCCGAGAAACGAAATGCCCAGCCAGAACAGTTTCTGCAGGGTGATCTTCTCGTTGAGGAACAACGCGGCAAGCCCTACCAGCATGAACGGCTGGACGTTATAAACTGCCGTGCCAATGGCAATCGAGGCGCGGGAGTAAGACGCGAATAACAGCACCCAGTTGCCGACAATCGCCACGCCGCTGAGCACGGCCAGCAAGAACGTGGTGCGGGTCAGAATGCCGGGGCGCAGGAAACCGAATGCCGCACAAATCAGCAACAACGTGCCGGCGCCGAACACGCAACGCCAGAACACTACATCCAGCACCGGTTGCCCGGACACCAGCACGAACCAACCAATGGTCCCGGAAATCAGCATGGCGGCGGTCATTTCGAATGAGCCGCGACGTAGTGTTTTGTCCATCATCAACCTCCCGTGTTTGAGCCCAAAGTATGCCAATCCACCGGGGGGCTTCTCCAGCGCAAAAAGCAGGCTAAACTCGGCTTCTGCCTTTTTTATCAAGGCTTATTCAGCCGATTGCCTATCAGGGGATTCGCCATGACCGACGACATCGACCAAGTGCTGATCAGCGCGCTGATGGAAGACTCACGCCGCTCGCTCAAGGCCCTGGCACAGATCAGTGGCCTGTCCTCGCCCAGTGTCGCCGAGCGCCTGCGCCGCCTCGAAGAACGTGGCGTGCTCAAGGGCTACACCGTCGAGATCGACCCCAAATGCTTCGGCTACCAACTCCAGGCCATCGTCCGCATCCGCCCGTTGCCAGGCCAGTTACAGGAAGTGGAGCGACAGATTCAGGCCATCCCCGAATTCACCGAGTGCGACAAAGTCACCGGCGACGACTGTTTCATCGCCCGCCTGCATGTGCGCTCGATGGAACAACTGGACACCCTCCTCGACCGCCTCAACAGCCACGCCGAAACCAACACCGCCATCGTCAAGAAGACCCCGGTCAAGCGCCGGCTGCCGCCGATGGCTTGAGTGCTGTTTTGTTGAAACCCACGAACTGAGCCAAATCACGAACAATAAAAAACCCGCCGAAGCGGGTTTTTTACTCAAGGCTGGCGATCAATCATCGCGGCTCATGATGCCGAACAGTTGCAGCAAGCTGACGAACAGGTTGTAGATCGATACATACAGGCTGATGGTCGCCATGATGTAGTTACGCTCGCCGCCGTGAATGATGGAGCTGGTCTGGAACAGAATGCACACCGACGAGAACAGCACGAAACCTGCGCTGATCGCCAGTTGCAGACCGCTGATCTGGAAGAACAAGCTTGCCAGAGTCGTGCCCAGCAGCACAAAGAAACCGGCCGTGATGAAACCGCCGAGGAAGCTCATGTCCTTGCGGGTGATCAGCACATAAGCCGACAGGCCGCCAAACACCAGCGCGGTCATCGCGAAGGCCGAACTGACCACTTCCGCGCCGCCCTGCATACCCAGGTAACGGTTGAGGATCGGGCCGAGCAGGAAACCCATGAAACCGGTCAGCGCGAACGCAGACACCAGGCCCCAGGCCGAGTCACGGAGTTTGTTGGTGAGAAAGAAAAGGCCGTAGAAGCCGATCAGCACCACGAAGATATTCGGGTAGCCGACACGCATCTGCTGCGCGACAAACGCCATCACGCCGCTGAATGCGAGGGTGAGAGCGAGCAAGCCGTATGTGTTGCGCAGGACGCGGCTAACCTCTAGCTGCTCAGCCTGCACGCTGTTATTAACTGCGTAATCCTGTTCGCGCATGGCGACACTCCTGTTGGGTTTGAAACGTTCAGTCGCAAAGATCATAACAGACGCTCTGTAACAAGCCATGCAGAGAGTTTGACAGTGTGTTTCATTCAGGTATTATGGCGCCCGCAACGCAAACGGAGGTGTGGCCGAGTGGTTTAAGGCAACGGTCTTGAAAACCGTCGACTGTAACAGGTCCATGAGTTCGAATCCCATCGCCTCCGCCATCTTTATACGACAAAGCCCTGATTATTCAGGGCTTTGTCGTTTCTGAGGCTTGGGCTGGGTCCTATTTTTTTGAAGGCGTTACAAAACCATTTGGTAACCGTTACAAAACTTTCCGCTTTTCTCCCCTTCTTCCGGCGTCCTGCCGACCGTACATCCCCCCAAATCCTACAGCTCGTCGCTCTACCCTCGCCCGTCCTTCACGCCTCAACTACTGTATATCCAGACAGAACACAAAAGGCACCTCCCCGTGGATCCTCTAGACATCGAAGACACCAGCGACTGGCTTGGATGCCCTACCGAACTGGAAACCATCAAACACTATGCGCGCATGCTGGAAAACGAAGTCCAGGAACTGAACCCGCAGCTCCGCAAAGCCAGGGAGAATATCTTCGGCCTGGTGCAAATGCATGCAGACGCGTTCGAGGAGTGTGGTCGACTTCGAGCCGAGATCAGGCAGCTGAAAGCAGAGCTTGCCGATACAAGCAGGAAACACTCCGACCTCCTCAATGCCTCGAACAGCATCCTGATGATGAAGGACCGGGAGTTGGCCGGCTACCAACAAAAACTTCAAGAACTGACCGGATACACCTACCCACAGTCGACGCCCCACCGACTAAGCTGAAATCGGCGATCCGAGGGCATGACCATGTGAGAATAGCCAATCGTTAAGCGGCGTAACCCTCACACTTAATTTCGATCGGCAAGCGAGACAATTCGTAACTCCCAGATAAAACTCTAATTATCCAAACCCCCGGAACTGATGCAATAAATTCAATATTGCGCCAATCGCACAAGCTTAAAGCCCCTCTGCTTTCCGAGGCTGGAATTACTATCGACCCAAATGAAACCTCAACTCCACTTGGATCATCAATAGCATAAAACAATAGCCGCGGAGAACTATCGGGCAGTTGACCAGCGGAAAACACGTTAATCATAAAAGCCGAAATATCGAAAGGTAAGGATGGAACGGTATATGAATTTATCGATCCACCCATGACATACATTAAGCCATTTTTTATGTGAAGCGCATCAGCAAGCATAAACGTGGTAGATCGGAAACCGGAGTCGATATCGTCTTCACTCAGATCTATAGCCCCAGGCGGGCGTATGAAACCAGCTTTACCACCACTACCCCCTGCGGCGCCAAAGAATTTAGAAGTCGCACCATCAGCTGAAGTAAAACGAATGCCAGAAGGCCCACCATCTCTACCGTGCTCCCCCGGGAATTTCCCTGGTCGTCCACCTTCTCCCACTTCAACATCCATTTTCAAGTCACCTGAGTGTAATGCAGACATAAGCTCAGCCGGAATAACGGTTATATACTGATCCCCACCATCTCCCGCGCTGCCTCCAACAGAGTTTTCTCCTATCGCCCCGCCACCGCCGCCACCGCCTCCGCTGCCAGTCGCGCCCACTCCACCCAAATTATAGATTGTCGTTTCCCCCAAAGATTCGGTGCTTCTGGCCTCACTATCGTTTGAGGTTACAAAGATACTCTTAATCTTCTTCATAACGTTTGGTAAAACCGACCAATTCATTATAGAGATAAGCACCGCACCAGCTATCACCCCCAAACCGAACGACCCTGCAACATAGGACAGCACGACATTCAATACAACCTTAATCCTTGTTATCTCACCATCAGTTACATTCACAGTCAGCCATTGCCCAAGCGCCCACTTTGCAACTTCACCAAACAACCAAACGAAACAAATAAAAATTAATGTTTTATTGTTTTTCATTACTTCCTCTCTGAAAATTTCCTTTGGAGGAAATTATCATCAACGGAGGATTTTTTCTCCCTTTAAAGCTAACGATGCATTGGTGCAGATATAGCAGTTACGAACGCCTGGCAAGCAGCTAATGCAATCAGCCCTCGGTCGCCTGCGTCGGTGATGGCGACAATTCGTTGAGCATGCGCTGGGTCAAGTCTGGCTCGTGCCGCTCCATGAACCATGCAGCGGGCTTCGGTACCGGTTGGCACTGAACAGCTACCGGCTGAACCCGCATCGAGGAGGACTGACAACCGCAAATCAGAAGTGGCAAGGCGATCGCGCAGGCGATCCTGGTCTTTTTGTGCATCGCTCAATTTCCTGTAGTGGGTTTGTTCGCTGGCTGAAAGGCGCTTTTCGAGCGCCAGGCGCTTGTCCTGATCGGCGCTGACCTGCGCGGCGGCTGCATTGCTGATGGCGGTCAAGTCGTCCTGATGCAGGCCGGCCTGCTCGGCAAGCTGCTTGCCGTAGCGCCAGTCCTGAACCTTCCAGACACCGCCAGCCGTGAGCAACATCAGCAACATCACTCCGGACAACTTCCACGTCACGAGACTCATGGCACATCCTTGAAGAAGACGTGGTGGCCGAGCTTCAGCGTCTGTTTCGCTCCCACAGTCCAGGTCGGAGCCTTAGGCATGGTGGTCGCGTAGTAGTGGGTCGCTCCCCCCGTAGAATCAGGCTCTGCGCCGGACATCACCAAGTCGGCTGCCTTTTGCGCCCGGGCGAACCCAGCGGCAGGGATCGACTTGCTCCCGCAGAGGTACGGGTAATTCGGGTCGTTCTTGTTCCAGCAGCTGAATTGGTACGGCTTCAGGCACACACCGGCATAACCCTCACCCCACCACGACTTAGCTCTGCCGTCGTTCACGCGGTTGCGGATGGTCCAGGCCACGGCGATTTGGCCGGCCAAGGTTTCGCCGCGGGCCTCACCCCACAAGGTGCGGGCGAGGACGTCGCGGTCTCTTTCGGTAGGCGTCATAACTTTTCTCCAAACGAAAAAAAGCCCGCGGCTTGGCGGGCAAGTATCTCAATAGGGTTGATGTCGATATCGGACGAATACAAACCCGTCTCACGCATTGATGACTTTATGGCAGTCCACCGACCTGAACCGGACTGTGACGTTGGCCGGCACACCCTGGCGAAGCACGACGGTGCCGCGCGTGCGCAGCGAGTTCAGCGTTACACCCGACGGTACGGTCAGCGGTGGGGTCTTCAATAGGTACGACGGGTGCGCCAGCGAGTCGCCAACAAACGCCGTCTCCCCGGATGCCAGGCCGCCGTCCTCGCACACGACGATCACGGTCGACGCGGTGTGCGCCAGGCGCAGCCCGAAGAAGATCGAGGAGTACCCGGTGTTCCCGGCTGGCGCGTCATATTCGCAATAGGCCTCAATGACATCTCCGCCCGACAAATTAGCCACGCCGACGTTGTTCTGAAACTCCACCGATGGCGCCGATTCGGTCGGGGTGCCAGTGATCACCAGCTTCTGCCAGGGCTCGACAATGCCGGACGCGTTTACGATGTCCTCCTTCGAGCACAAGGTAGTGACGCCGGTGCAGTTCAGGTGCTGCACGCCGTGGCCGTCGGCGACTACGCCGGTACAGGTGCCGGTGGCGACTGTGATCGTGCCACCTACGCCGACGGTCAACGGGTTGGCATTGATGATCCCGCCCGGGTTCTTGGTGGCGTTGTAAGCCCCCGAGATATTCACATAGGGGCGAAGGTCGGTGATCGGGAAGATCGTCGCCAGCACGCGGGCCAGGGCCTGACCGTGGCGAGTGCTGCCCTCTTGGCCGACGTGGGTGTGGTCCGGCAGGAAGCCGGGCACGGCGTAGCCCAGCGTCGAGGTGGTCAGCCAACCGAACTGCGAGAGGTCGCAGACAAGCACGCCACGTTGAAACCGCCGCGAGCGCTGCCAGTTGATGCAGGCGTGGTGGGCCGCTACCTGATCCGGGGTGAACACCGGGGCGCCTACGGCCTGGGCATCGGTTGGCGGGATATCGGTCATCCAGATCACCGTGATCCCGGCGTCTCGGATGCGTTTTTCGATCTCCGTCATGTTGATGATGCTTTGCTCAGCGCTTATCGCCGGCACAGCCACCCGGTCATTACGCGACATGAACAGGACCACGAACGTGACGCCCAGCGACAGCCACTTGGCGATGGACTCTGGGCTACGGTCCAGTATGTCCTTAGTAGTGCTGCCGCCGATCGCGCAGTTCGCTTCCACTGGAAAGGTCACGCACTGGCGCATCAGCCCGCATGCATGGTGCACCCAACCGTAGGAGTGGAGACGGGTGGCCAGGGCACTGGCCGACGAGTTGCGCTGGCCACGGCTGTCGCCCTCGATGCCGCCGATCACGGAGAGGCGCGAGTAGAACCGGTCAGCCTGCGCCCTGCTCATACCCGGAATATCAAGAACGCCCATAGGCTTATGCCCTCAAGAAATAGTGATCGCCGGCTGAGCGATGACGGCGCCGCTTGCATCTCGGGTAACCGCAGGCTGCGTGATGGTCTTGCTCGGAGTACTGGCATAGGTGGCGTGCCAAGCATCGATGGCGCCGGGGAACGCAGTGCTGGCAACGTCAGTCGTGAACACGCCTGCTACACCATCTGGCCAAACGATGATGGCTGTAACAATCGCGCCGTTCGCGTCACGGGTGGCCGTCACGGCTTGAAAGGCTTGCGTATATGCCCAAGTGCTCAGGTTGTACTGAACTCCGGCACGACCAGCGGGACCGCGCAACTGCCCTTCGGTCGTAATAGTGATCCGCTCTGCGGTGCTAACCACTGTGATTTCGGTGGTTATCGTCATTCGGTTATACCTTTTGCGACGAAGACGCGAACCGGATCCGTCGTGAGGATCTGTTCCGCATCAGTCGTGTACCTGATATCGAAGCTGAGCGCGCCTGTCGGCCACGTCGCGGTTTCGGCACTCAAGGTGAATTCACCGGCAGCCCTGTCAGTGAATTCAACAGCGAGCTCTGCAATGAACCGGGAAGAGGTCCCTATGGATGCGCGAACCTGCCAGTCGGTCAGGTCTTGTGGCACTCCGCTCACCTTCACCACCAAGGCGACCTGAAATGAGTCGCCGCGTTTTATGTTCATTTACTGCTCCCGGGCGAATGATCAGAGGTTTCTTCGAGGCAAAAAAAACCCGCTCGATGGCGGGTGCGTAGTGCAAGTGCTGCGAGCTACATCGTTCCGGATGGGCGAGCCTCGGGGTCAGCCTCGATCACTTGAATGGCTGGCTCAACTGGCCACACCGGAGCGGCCGGCCAAGTCGGCTGTTTCGTGACCTTGCCCAGGGCGAACTTGTACGATTTCCATGATGCAATGCTGATCATTAGCGCTGCCTGTTCAACCTCGTCCTCTTCTGTTGCCTCGCCGGCGTCAATGCCGTAGCCAAGGGTCTCGATGCGGTCCTGAATACGCGCGATCTGTACGACGGCAGCAGTGTTACGGTTTGCCAGTTCTGATTTTGCGTTGGCCAACACCAATGCGGCAGCTGTGGCGTCTTTCATTTCCATGGTTATCAACTTCGACCAGTCAATGTTCATTCGCCAGCCTCCTCTCGTAGAACAGGTTCGGGCAGCGGCTGGGGTAGTGATACCGGGCCATCCGGTGGGTTTCCCAAGACCTTAGGAGTGGATTGCTCAGGACTGAAATTTGCGGGGATCGGATAGAGTAGTGACAACTGGATGTTCCCACCCACACGTTCGATCTGCCCCAGCGCAAACCATTGCGAGTCAACCGCCGAGCCAGGCAAAGATCCTCCTTCTGGCAGAGGTGATAGATCAAATTCTTCACCATTGATCAACAGACTGTCGCCCTGCTTGATTAACTCGAATGGCTCGTCGTCGTAGCGCTGTCCGTACAAAGTGATGTTCATTACTTCCATCTCCCATGTGCAACTACAGCAATGATCATGTTGGTTGATCCAGAAATTAAGACTGGGTGATAAGCCGCCCATTGGCCCCAAGTAGACGCCGACCCGAACAACTGTTGACCCGCCCAGCCTCCGCCGCTCGCACTGGAAATGCCGTACCCGAACATCTCGTAGTCGCCCACGAATGGATAGGCAAATGGCCCCATGTCGAAATTAACGCTTTTGAATATGCTGCCGTTTGCCGCCGTTCCGCCTCCGATGGTCACCTGTTTACGATTAAGCAGAGACCCATCAGCGCGCTTTTCGTAATAACAGCTGTTGATGAATCCGCTTTCAAGAATTGCACCATTCGGTACGCCAGCCGCGTCAGAAACCGTTCCAACAATATTGTTGCGCCCATATGCTCCCGCGGCCTGCAACGCGGTGAGCAGCGCAGCAATCGTCTTAACTCCTGTGCCGCCTTGAGCAATACTGAGTGCTGTGGTCAATGCAGAAAGCGACGTGATGTCGCTGTTCGAGCCGCTCGCCGCTTTCCCTCCGAGGGATTGCGCTGTCGCCGTGGCCTGCGCTTGCAGCTTCCCGAGCGCCACGAGCAAGGCGTCAGCCGCGGTAATAGCGGTGGCATCGGTAGTCACCAAGCCGGTAAGCACTGCAGCGCGCACGCGCGCCTCGGTGTGGTACTTGTTTGAGCCTTCAGGCAATCCGTCCGTGTCAGTCAGGTTGAGCTCTGTCCGGATTCCAGCGAGCGTCGGTGTAGTGCCCAGCACGGCAAGCACACCGCCGAACTGATTCACCAGCGCCCGCAACGCATCAGCGGAATCCTTCACATACCCTTGTAGGGGGGCCAGCGCGTAGACACCCGCTGCATTAGTCGCTCCCTGATATGGTGGATCAATCGACAGCGCCGTATCGCTGGCGATGTTGGTCACCTCATACCAGCCACCATCTGGACCGCGCCAGCCATCACCGACCCGGCTATTTGCAATAAACGCAGTGCCGGTGCCGATCACTGAATTGGAATTTTGGGTGACAGAAACCGTCCCGGCTTTATACCAAGGCATCGATTATTTTCCTTTGAAGAGTTTTTATACGCCGAGCTTGGCGAATACTGCTGGCAGGAAGAAGGCGAAGGGATTACCAAGACCAACGGTCAAGGCAAACAAGTTCCCACCTGAAAAATCCCACCAGCAGTAAAGCTGCCTACTCTGCACGCCATCATTCAACATATTCATTCCAAATGTGTTGATCAACATGTGCTCGCCTGCGGGAAAATTGAAATCAACCCGATAATAATTTCGTGGCACGCCCTGCGCTGTGTAGTCGGTCTTAATGTATGCCCAGTTTTGAAATGAACGTGTAAAGCGTGCATATGGTGTATCGGAATCAAAAAGCAGCTTTGCGTTTCCATCCCAAAGGCGCATTCCATATTGCGCTACCGGACTTGCTGCGAAACCGCATACAAAATAAGTCCCGTTTGGCTGCGATGTGTTGATGTCATAAGCTCTGACATAGAAACCCGTCCACGCACCTGGCGAACCGTTGACTCGCATCAAACATAGGCCGGCCACGCCGGTACTTCCCGAGGGCCGAACGAATACTAGTGGAGGTTCCTGGCTCGTAATTGTCGCAGGGAAGTGCGTGGTGGATCCTAAGCCTGATTCCTCTGTCGGCAGATATGTTCCCTTTGCAAGAACTACCAGCCTTGTAAATTCAGAGTCAATGGTCACAACATTACTGTTGTTTGTGTATGTTAATCCATAGCCCATTTAATAGAACCTTATAACAATAAGCCGCATGGTAATTCCGGTTTTATTGCTGTATTGCCCCCTTCCCCTTATATAGCTGTACACATTAACCCCCCCGGAAATCACCTCTGTTTCGAGCTGTTTGTCGAGCGACGAGTACGCGCCTATCGGGACTACAAAAGCAGTGGCGTTCTCAGGCGTGACTCCGGGAACAGAGATGGTTTGAAAGGCAATAGTGTTGCTCCCGGTCACCAAGCTGCTGTGAACGACTCGCATAGTGAAAGAGTTCTCATCGACCTGAAGCAATCCATCTGGCCCCCAAATGCGCATTCCATAAGCCATTTTTCTACCCCAGATAGCCGAGTCGTACGCGGAGCACGTTGTTCGCGTCGTAGACCGACACATTCAGAGAGTTGATCACCAGCCGCCCTTGCCCGGGAACGATTCCATTTATTTCGAGCGTCCCGTCTTTATTGAGAATCCATCCCTGCTGGCCGGCGATGTAGTTCGTCGAACTGATGTAGCTGCCAATCTTTGCATTGGTGATGGTGCCGTCAGCAATGAAGGCCGAGTTCATGAACACCTGGCCACCCTGCACCGCAAACGGCACGGAAATGGCGCCGCCGGCGATGGTGTTGACGATGGCGAATCGGTCAGCGCTCACCAGGAACTGACTTTGAAATACCCCGCCCACATTCTCGATGCCCAGTCCAATGCCGGCCGCGACATATTGCCCATTGGCGGTGACCGACATCTTCACCGACCACATTGTTCGCAAGTTGCCGTCCATGTCGGCGAAGGCCTCGGCGGTTTCCTGAATGGCTGACGTGTTTTCACCCACCACAGCCGTTAACTGGGTGATCGCAGTAGCAGTGGCTTCCTTGTCGGTGGCAACAACCTGCCTCAGGTCCGTGACGCTGGCCTCATTTTCTCCAACAGCGGCGGTCAGGCTGCTGATCTTCTGCGCGCTGGCCAGATTCTCGGATGCCCTCACCTTCTCTTCCGTGGCGATCGCAGCGGTGCTGGACCAGCCTTTCAGCGCATCCGCCAGGTCGCCCTCCCCATCGTCATCACGAAAGGAAGCTCGCAGAGCCTGGAACGCTGTCGCCTGCGCAGTGACCACGCCGTCAAGCTCGGTGATTTCGGCGGTATTGGTCGCGACCTGCTGAGCAAGCCCGTTGGCCGTCTGCACTGTCTGTCCGACGTCGAGCCAGTAGTCCGGGTTCGGTGGCGGTGTCTCGAGTGGGACGTCGCCGGTCGCCTGATAGATCCGCTTTCCGACAACCACAAGATCGTATTCGCTGTAGGTTGCTTCCGGGTCGTAGCCTTTCAGCCCATCAAGCGCGTCAATCTGAGCCTGAAGGCCCGGGATTTTGTCGATCTCGTCCAGGATGTCTTCGCCAAGCTCCGTGCGCCCGATCTGCCCAGCGATCATTTCAAGAATCGCCGCAGCATCAGCGCTCGACTGACCCTGCACGCCGATGCCCACCGGATACCATCGACCGATGTTGCCAATCCGGTCCACCAGGCGCGCCCAGAAGTAGAAGGTCACGCCCGCGCGTAACCCCAGCATCGAGAAGTCACTCTGCGGATATGACAGGTCTGTCAGCTTTGTCGCCGCTTCCAGGCTGGTCGTCTGGCTGTGCCAAATCTCCGTGCGCTGAGTGTCCTCGGCCCCGGCCGGGAACCCCCACTTCAGGTAGATGCCGAACAGCAGCGGCGTGGCAGTCAGGTGTGACACCGCCGGCGGTAAGCCCTCCTTGCCCTTGAGTTGGGTGAGCATCGAGTTGCGCCAGATCGACGAGATATCGAAGGCGCTCACCGCTCTCACCCGTGCCACGTAAGCGCCGGCGTAAATGCCCGTCACGTCAACGCTGGTCATGCCCGTGCGTTGCAGCTTGATCCAGTTGCCGCTGTCTTTGCGCCACTCAATGTCATATCCAACCGCGCCGTTCACCGCGGGCCAGGTGATGGTCATAGTGGCCACGGCGAGCCCCTGAGAAACTACAGAGGTAGAAGTCAGCGTGACGCTGGCTGGTGCCGGCACGACGGTGATCGGAATTGCGCTGATCGGCCGCTCTTCCAGCCGCGCACCGGTGTCGATGTAAGCGAACTTGCTCGGCTCGTACTGCAGCGCGCTGATCTCGAAGTCACCCTCGGCAGTGCGCTTGGTCCGCAGCACTCGATAGAGCGGGATTGCCAGATCATCGGCATCCAGTGCCCACTGCAATTGCGGCAGTGGCGCTTCGCTGTAATTGGTGGTCACGGTAACGGCGCGGCCGTTGACGCTCTGCACGGTGCGACCCTCGGCGCGCCCGCCGGGCAAGTTGATGATCAACCGATCGCCAGCCTTGGCCTGGGTGTCACGGTCGAGCGTCACAACTCTGCCAGCAACCGCAGAGATACGCCCGCCCACCTCGCGACCAGCCAGCAGCGAATCCGCCACCGGGATGATGTGCCCGGGCAGCGGAATCACGCCTTCCATTCCGGTCTTGAACGAGAGGGTACGGTCCTGGTTATTGCTGAGGATCGCCCACTTGCCGCGGCGCTGGGCTTCAGAGGCGCGCGTACAGCCAATGGCGCTCAGCTCGGTCGGTTTGTCGCCCAGGCGCTGCTGCAGATCCAGGTCCGCGAACGGAATGACGTCGGTGTCATAGTTGTTCGCCGGATTGTCGTAGCTGACCAAGGCGCGGGTATATCGCGTTTTGGCTGAGGCGCTGCCGTAGGAGAACTTCCCGTCGATGACATTGGCCCGGGTGAACACATAGTCGAAGTCCTGCGCGCGCGGCATGTCGGCCTGCATCACCAGTTGGCCCTGCGCCCAGTACGTCATACCTCGATAAATGCCGGCAATGTCGCGCAGCAGCGACCAGGCGTCCGCCTTGCCCTGCAGATTCATGTCGCACAGGAAGCGTGGCTCAACACCACCGAGACCATTCGGTACCAGCTGGTCGCAGTACTGCGAAATCCGGTACAGCTCCCACTTATCGACCATGAACGACTTGATGCGCTTGCCCAGGCCAAAGCGCTCTTCAGTACAGATGCCGTACGTAATCCAGGCCGGGTTATTGGTCCAGGCCTGCTTCATGCTGCCGTCCCACGTGCCGGTATAGGTCCGGGCGATCGGGTCGTAGTTGCTCGGAACCTGCCAGCGGCGTGCCCGGCACTTCACGGTGACCGCGGGAATATTGGTGAACTGCTCGGCGTCGAATTCGATGTAGAGCAGCGCGGTGTTCGGGTAGCGCAGCTTGGCGTCGATCACTTCGGTGAAACCGGCGATCAGCATGGTGTCGGCGATCTTGTTGCTGTTCTGGTTCGGCGTCAGGCGCCGCACGCGGATCTGCCAGCCGGTGGTGGCGTCTGGCAGGTCGATCCGCCGAGAGCGCTCGTAGCGCGTGGTGGTCTTGCCGTCCACGGCATCCACTGCCACCTGTTGATAGGCGCCGCCGTCGGTGGCTACGTCAATGGCGTACTCGATGCGGTAGCCGACGATGTTGCCTTCATCATCCTGGCGCTGGAGCGCTGGCCACGCAAAACGCACACGCACGGCCGACATCTGAATGTTGGTGATCGAGCGCACCCAAGGGGAGTCACTACGTAGCTCGACGTTCAGCGAGGTTTCGTTCTCAACCGATGGGATGCCCGGGATATAGGTCTGATCCACGGAGCCCGGGCGCCAGTCCCACTTCACGTTGGGGAAGTTGTAGTTGCCGCTCCCGTCCCGGATCGGGGTGTTGTCGAGGTAGATGTCGTAGTCGGTCGGGGTTTCGTCGAACTCACCCTCGCCCACGGCGATCAGCAGCTTGGCCAGGTTGGTCGAGCGCAGGCTGTCGCTGGCCTCGGTCGGCGACTTCGGCTTGCTGCTACCGCCCTTCTCGCCGTGTATGTCGATCTGTGCTGCGCCCATGCTTTCCTCCAGGCATAAAAAAACCGCCTCATGGGCGGCCTGCTCACTGTGTTCTGCTTACACTTTGTCTTCGGCGTAGATCGAGGCGGAAATGATCATGCCGCCCCACCGGCGTTCGCCGATACAGATAGGCACCGGGTTGCCGCTGGCCGTGGTGTTCTTGGCGCTGCCAAAAGAATAACTAGGCAGGTTTTCAGGGGATGCGCTTTGAGATAGTCCGCTCGCCTGAGGGCTTAACATTTGGATTACACCTCCGATCGCGAGAGCTGCACCTGCCTGGTATAGAAAGGGAGATGCAGCCGCAAACGGCGTAAACGAAAGAACAAAGGCAGCCGCAACAAGCACAGCACCGAGGACTGTCTGCAATCCGCCAGCGCGCTTACTCCCGCTAATCACAGGAACAATGCGAATTTCTCTCGTGCCGCCGAGATCCAAGTCGTCAGTACCTATGTTTTTGCGGTTGCGAAATATCGCAAACGTCAGCCCCAAACGCTCAAGCCGCTTTATCTCTTCGGCGAAACCATCGATCGTTGCATTAAGCGCCCGAAAGACTTCTACAGCAGATCCACCATCCAAGAGGTAGGATTTACTGCGAAAGAACTTCTTCGCCAACGAGCCTGAAAGCAATACTTTTGTCGTTGGTGTGTACGTGATAGCTGCCGACATAATTTTCTCCGCCCAATAAAAAACCGCCCGAAGGCGGCCATGTTCAAAACGTTGTAGGGAGAATATCTATCTGCCCATCACCGCCAGTAAATACTCGGTATTTCTTTACGGCACCATCTTTTACGGCCGCTTCGCGCTCTACCCGCTCGGCGCCCATTGAGCAAATACCAGACCCAGTGTAAGCAGCTCCTACCGATACAGTTTCGGGAGACAAATAGAACGATGCTTTTTGCCCTGGATCAAGCTTGGCTGCCTGTTTGCCATCAATGAACACTGCCATTGAACACAGGCTGCCGGTATGTCCGGAGTCACGAATCACCTGAAGCACGCCAAACGAACCCGAAGGCTTCTTTTGAAAGGCTATCAGTTGACTTGGCGGGGCCTCCCTCGCCTCGCTCGACGGCGTAGGGGAAGTGGCGCAGCCAGCCAGCAACGCGACAGCCATCGCACCAATGAGTAATTTCACGTCGTTCCCTCGCTTGAGTTTGACGTGACTTTATCACCAACATGCGAGCAACACGAAAGCCCCGCATGGGCGGGGTTCTTCGTTGATCGAGGGGGGTAGACCGTCCCTGGCTGTTGCGTCTCAACCTTCGCCGAGAATCTCCCGGAAACGGTCAACTGCTGCACTGTTATAGAAAAAGGTCTCGCACTGCCGATCACTGTACTTCGACTTGTCGAGTCTAAGTTCGCCGTACTGGTCCGTTTTCAGACCGTGCTGGTTAGCAAGCCGACCGATTTTTTGTGCGCTGACTCCGAACAATTGCCCCACCTCACCCGCCAGCTTCAGGCTTTCTTCGACCTTGGGTAGCGGGATCAAACGCTGCCCGAAGGCAAGCTCTGAAATGTGGCTGAGCAAAGCCTGTTTACTGGTATCGTCGAGATTCGGCAGGTGAGCCAGTGCAAGCCTACCAAACTCTACGGTCGAGTCATTGGCTGCCGATGGATGTGATCGCGGATTGACTGCATGCCCGTCATTCCAATATTTCCAGAGCGCGTCATCGCATTCATTTTGATACTCAACAATTTTGTTCCGAACTCGCTCGTCTTTTACTCGACCGGTTTGAACGGTCGAAAGCCATCCTGCGAGCTTACGCAATGGCAGGCAAGCGACCTGCTGGATCCCCCCCGCTGAAGGTATCTCCGTTACGGAGACACCCCAGCGCGCAGGGTTCGCAGTCAGCTTCTTATGCTGACCTCCCCAATCCAGCCCAATGCCCTCTACAACTGGGCGCATTGGCACGTAGGGCTGACCGTTGAGATCGACCAGCATTAAGTTTACGCCATGAAATGGAATCGTCATCAGCGCACTCATGCCGCCACCTTCCACTTCAGCCTGGCCATCGCCGCCAAAGCAAAGTCGAAAAGAGCTGCTGGTGGAACGTGAATGCCATTCTCTCCAGCAATAGCACCGAGAAACTGCATCGGCGACATCACGTACGCATCAATAGGAACCGGCTGGATCTGCCGATTGCCAGCGCCATCGGTGAAGACGATGAAACGCTGCGTCGGTGAAAGCTCGGTCGGAAGTTCAACACCCTTCCCTTCCCGACCCAGGAACTCGCCCTCGATCGCATATGCGGCGACAAAGCTGCAGGCCGACTCGAACTCGCTCGCGGGGATCAGCTCAGTGCGTGCCACATTGAAGCGTGTATGCAGGCGGTTGTGCATGACAAGTTGGAAGCTCTGACGGTTCTCAGTTGGCACCGCTTTAGCCTTGTCCCGAATAACTCCCTTGATGATATTGAACTGGCCCAGGCTGAGCTGCTCCATCAGCATGGTCATTTTGCCGTGATCTTCGTACCGACCGTGCTTGCGGATTGCTGGGAGTACTTCGGCAGTCACCCACTTTTTGAAACGCTTCGCCTCAACTTTTCGACTGCGAAGGATCGCCGAGTACAGGCCAGATTCGTTGATAACCAGCATTTCCTGCTCACCACCAAGGGTACGCACAATCTGCGTACCCTTTTCATCCTCGTCCAGATTGCGGGTCATATCGCCTGCAATGCGATACTCCAGAGCAGATGAAACATCGGCTGCGACGAACCATGGCTGGTCGTCGATTAGCAACGTTCGAACCTGCTGCTTACCAAATTTGAACGGGATAATCTGCGCAGTCCGGCTCTGGACATTGTTTTCTATTGGAATTGCGGTAGCATTAATCACGTGAATGTCCTCAGAAAATACTCACACCTGAACCCCGGCCCGCCAGCTGGGGTTTTTTATGATCAGAAGATAGCAAAACACATCACTTCAAATCACTTGATATCATTCAAGCGCAAAACCAGTCATTCTGTCAATATCATTTAATATCGTTTAAAGTATGTCTCTAGAGGCTAACTGATGGGATTTTGTATGAGCGCACCTGCTGGCTTTCCTGCTCGACTGCTACGACTTAGGGCTGATGCAGGCATGACCCAAAAGGATCTGGCAAAAGCTAGCGGCATGAGTGTGCCCCAGATTGCCAGATACGAAACTGGCACATCCAAGCCCCGCATGACTGCGTTGGTGAAGCTCGCAAAAGCTCTCAACGTTGAGGTGTCGGATATCCAGGCATCCGAGGACGAACCCGAAACCATCGAGTTACAGCTGCAAAACATCGACACAGGTGAATCGACGCCATTTGCGCTACCGAAATACATGGTCGAGGAGCTGGAACAAGAAGCTGATTCGCGGGATGTCTCACTGGAAGTCATCCTTGTCTCCACCATCAAATTGGCTTTGAACAAAAACAAAGGCGTGACGAAAAGCTTCGATGAAGTTGTCGCTGAGGTCGCCGAAGAGCATTCCAAGTTTCCACCCGAATAAAGCAGCCCGGTCCCGCCTAGGCTTTTTATCGCCAGAGCAATGAGGTACCCGATGTCATTAACAGTTCCTGACCGCATCAGCATCATTCGGCGAGGAATAGAAGATGCTCAGAAGGATCCGTTTGATCTGTTTGGAGCCAGGATGATGATCCATGAAGCTTTTAACTCATGGGGAGTGGATACAACTTGGGTTGCGGGTTTTTTACTTCCGGTAAAAGCCCCCATCACCTCCACCCATTTGGATACGCTGGACATGATCACCATTCTTCTTGATCACTCGCCAGAATTCTGGTCAGCCAAACCAGCGCAGATGTGCGAAATGGTGCGCCTCATTGCAGGATAAATAACGCTCTCGCAGACACGCCCTTTCCTGTACAAATCCTCAGTAACGCCCCTCCGACCACCGATAGTAGCCTTATGACTCCATCGGAACGGATATTGATATGACCATCAACCTAGTGATGACCCCCGAGACCTCTCAGCTTCTTAAAGTCGCGATTGATGAGCGCTACCCCGACTTGAAGCACTTGCATCGAAGCGTTGAAATCACTTCGAAAAATCCATGGGCTGGAACTATTCGATTCCACAACCCAACGAGTTCCAGCAGCGCTATCTTCGACTTCGCACCGGGAAGAACAGACGGCAAGCCGGATCTTTACATCATCAAAGACTGGAATGACTAAATCACCACATCGCAACGGATTCCCCAGTCCTCTGCCTGCAAGCCCAAGGACTGGATTGCGCCAATTTCGGCGCGCTTATGACCGGGAGGTCAATGTGAGTAGTCAACGAAAAGACCCACGAAAAGAAGGATGGATCTTCACCTGGGGAGTCGTTCGCGAAAGTCCTTCAATCTTTTTAGGGGCATTCCCGACTAAAGATGCTGCAGAGGCGAGAGCATCAACCCTCGGCGAGGGATACAAGGCGACCTACGTCACTCATCTGCCGGGCACTGATGAGTTCATAATTGAGGATGAGCCTCGCGGCTGATTTTTATGGCCGGACCTCTGTGAAGGAGATCTGGCCAACGCCGGCGACTACATCAGCTCTTAGCCCCGGTTTTCCGCTATAACTGCGACTATACCCGTCACCGCCCGGCCCCACTTTGCCCTTGAAGCTCAAGCGGTCGATTTCAGTATCACCGTCGAGTATAGCGACGACGATCTCCGCGCCGCACAACGCGCCGCTGGAGACGGTAAATAAATCTTGAATGTTCAGCACGTAGCTCTGATTGACTTGCATGTCCTTCTCCTGCGGCCATGCCGCGCTATGTTGGTTGTTTTGCATCTTGTGCCTAAGGACCAGGTGCGTTCGATCGAGCCACGGACCACCGAAAACGATGACCTCGGACGGCCTGCCGTACAGGTGGTGCAGCAGGAATGGCCCAGGCCCAAACGTCGCGGCATCCTCGCCGGGCAGTGCTGGATCGGCGCCGAGAAAAATTCCGGCATGGTTCGGGTAAACCGTCCGCCCTACTTCCATCACAATCATGTCGCCGCGCTGCGGCTGATCGACTCTGTAGAACCCGGCTGCCTCGTAGTTCGCTTCGTACAGGCTGGAGTTATCCTTGCTTTCCCACCAGCCATCGGCACGCTTAAAGCTTTCGAACTCAAGTCCCCACTCACGCTGATACCAATCCGCACAGACCTGCCAGCAATCCCAAGCGCCATGCACGAACGGACGCTTCAGCAGCGGAACGGCGCCGGCTGGCATCACCGTGCGCAAGTCACCCTCTGGCCAACTGAGGATGTGCCAGGGCATCGCGGTCGCTTCGCACATGGCTAGGTCGCGCGGTGAAGGCCGGCTGGTGGCATCCGGGTGCGAGTGGACGATGCCGATTACTTCGCCGATGTCTTCGGCCGCTGCATAGTCCTCCGGGTCAATCCGGAATTCCTCGTTGGGTTCAGATGCGATGTTTCGGCACGGGTAATACTGCTGTTTGCGCCCAATCCCCAGCAGCAGACCGCAGCACTCTTTCGGGTACTCGGCGGCCGCGTGAACCTGGATCGCGCTCAAAATATGGTTGCGCATGGTCAGCTCCGGGCGATGAGGGAAACGGCAGGAAAGCCACCGAATGGGTAGGCATTACCGTCGCCGAAGCGCGGGATGCAACCCCGACCCAGCGTGGCGTCGCACTCGTCCAGTTCAGGGTTATCAGTGGGCACGCCGTCCTTCGTGACGTACCCGCCGGTGTAACCGCAATTCGGCCCCCTGTATCCGCCGGTGAGACACCAGTGGCACAGCGTCGTAGCCTGTCGGCCAATGGATTCGCCGCCGACGTCGCCCGGGCTGGCCAGCTCCCAACTGACCGTCTCCCCGTCCTCGTTCGTTTTCTGGTCGATGTACCAGACTTCGATCGTCTCTTGGGTTGGATCTGCCGTCGGATTACCGGCCGGGAAGTTCACCGCATCCAGGTACGTGCCCAAGGTGTGGCGCATGGTCAGCTTGAACTCGAGCAGATCGTCGAACGCCAAACAGAGCGCGGTGATGCGCCCATTGACGTTGCCGACCGACAGCGTTGGCCGTACCGCCGTGCCATCACCATTAGCCTCGATGCCGTCGATCTGCATTGGCCAGGCGCCGTACTCGTTGCCCTGCCACCAGATCGCTTTCGCGGGAAGCAGATCGGCATCGGCTCCGGCGGCTATAAGCTCCGCAGGCGTGTACGGAATCGCGTGCCCATGAAAGCGCAGCACGTCCGCACCGTAGTCCGAACCGTCCAACTCAAAGAGCAGTACTTCGCTGCCCGGCTCAAGAACCTGGATGTCACTGATCAGCGGCATAGTTGCCCCTTATGGTTGGAAGGCACGGTCAAAGGTGGCCGTGAGTTTGAACACCCCGCCGCCTATCGGAGTGGGGACGGGATTTTTGCAGGTGAACAGACCAAGCTGACCAAGCGGCGTGGTCCAGAGGAATGCCTTCGCCCCAGCGTGCCGGTCAAAGAACGCCATGATCTCCAGCACTTTGGCTTTTTGGCCGCTGTAGGTGATCGGATAGGAGTCTTCTTTGTTGTTCGGGCCGTCGCCGGCTTCCTGCTTGTAGCCGTCGCCGAACTGCGCAGTGCGCACCCGATAGGTAATTTCAGGTGCGTCACCGTGCTGAGTTGGCCAGGTGAATGTCTCAATCGCCATCAGGCTCTCCCGTTAACGTTGCGGAAACTCACGCCGCCAGCACGCCACGACTCGGCCACGGCTCTCTCTGCTGCTGCCTTCATCTGCGTTTGGAGGTTTTGCGAAAGCGCCTGTTGGTCGAGCTGCATTCCTTCAGAGCTGCGATCCGGAATCGCCACGGTGACAGGTGCGTTGATACTGATGGTCGATCCGCTGCCGCCACCACTCAAAGCTCGCACTCCAAGCTGACCACCGGCAGTCCGGGTCAGCGGCATGATCGCCTCCTCGCCGGCCTCTCCCATGACACCGATATCGCCACCGGCCATGCCGAAGGCTGTTGGCTTGCTCACAACGCTATTGGTGAAAGCTGCGCCGTTGGCAAACAACTGCACACCGGACGACCAGGCGCCGCCATCGGCCTGAATGCTGCCCGGTGTGAAGCCAGATAGGTCGCCGCTGTAGCCCGCCTGAGTCGATCCTGCTGACGCAGTTGATCCCGCACCGCCGGCGAAGTAACTCGCACCTGCGCCGATGAGGCTGCCCAGCAGCGCGGAACTGGCTTGCCGAGTGGCGATGCGCGCCATGTCCGCCAAGATCGATTTCGTAAAGTCCGCGAACGACAACTTCCCAGTCATAGCAAAGTTGACGATTGCGTCTTCCATCGAAGTGAAGGCGTTGGTGAACAGACTCTTCGTCTGCCCGGCAACATCCCGAGCCGACTCCAGGTAGTTCTGCCATGCCGACGTTGCGCCGACGCTCCAGTCACCTTGGGCTGCCGTCATCTCGTCGTAATTGGCTTGAACGGTGTCGTGCAGATCCTGCTGTGTAGCTTTGAGTGCTGCCAGTTTCTGGGTGTACTCGTCGAGGCTCATACCGCGCGGGCCATCGCCGTACTGGTTTGCCAACTCCAAGCTTTGCTGGTTGAAGCGATCGTCGATTCCGTTCTGCTGATCCGTCAGCCCACGCTGTCGATCGCCCTGCCCCAATCCTGAGGCCGCACGCTTCCCCTGCTGTCGAAGCGTCTCGATCTGTTGCTGTAAGGCGTCGGTATACGTTTTGACGGCCAGAGTCTGCTTGCGCAGGCGACCATCTGCGTTGGTGGCAATGATCGAAAGCTGGCTGTCCGCCTCCTGCTGCGCCTTGACCATCGCTCTGCGTGCGTCCGAGATCTTTTGATCGATCTGGATGATCTGCGCCGCGGTCGTTCCCTTTTTAGTCTTGGCTGCTTCCAGGGCCGCGATTTCCGCCTCATATCCCTGGGCTACTTCGACGGCTTCCTGCTTCAGCAGGCTGACGCGTTGCTCGGTGTAGCTGGCCTGCGAGATAACACCGGCCCGCTGAGATGCTTCGAGTTCCTTATCAGCGTTTTTGTAGTAGGCCTGAGTTTCGGCGAGTACATTTTTTGCGCTGTTGAAGCCCGTCAGGTCGACGCTGCCTGCTGCGCCTTTCGGATCTTTGAACTTGTCGTTGAGGTTCGCCATGTTCTTGGCGACCGCGGCCGGATCAAGCCGTGGATCGTTCGGGCTGGTCTTGCGGATGTCGTCGAGCTGCTTCTTGTATTCCTTGATTGCCTCGGCGCGCTTCTGCTCGTTGGTCAGAGACGATTTCGTCAGGGCATCGACTTTAGCCATCGCAGACACAGCGTCTTTCTGAGCCTTGGCTTGATCGCCTTCGTATTTGGCGATGTCGGCTGCTGCAGCCTTCTGGTCCTCCAGCATGTTCAGCTGATTGCTGTAGAGCTCAACCATCTCTTTCTGGTTTTGGAAGGCACCCACATTGCCCGATTGCGCTTGCTCCAGATTCCTCCGGGCCTGTTCAATGTCGGCATCGATATCGGGCCGCCCCAGGTTCTTCAGGTTGTCCGCAGCTCGCGCGACAGCGTTGTAACCCTTCTCCCAGAAGCTCAGGTTTTCGAGGATCCTCGGAGTGCGCTCGTTGATCGCATCCGCGTACTGTTCGGTTGCCAGCTTCACGGCGCCGGCATGGTCGCCCTGCTCTTCCAGAGCGGCGATCTGCGAATAAACCGAAGCTGTCAGGTAGTGGTATTGCTCATTCAGCGCGGCTGACGCCTTGACCGGCTCGTCTGCGATCTTTTCGAACTCAGCAACCGTCTCTTTTATGGCTTTGCCGGTCGCCTCGTTCATGGACACGGCAGCCTGGGCAATGCCGCCGAAGCTCTCACCAGCGATTTTCCCGTTGCCGGCCAGCAGCGCCAACACTTCGGCAGCCTGGCCAGTCGTGCCGACGGTCGCGCTGACCTGCCGCGCCATCTCGCCAAGTTGGCTGGCGGTCATGCCAGAGGCGTTACCGGTGAGCACCAGGCCTTTGGTATAGGTGTCCTGCTCTTTGCTGCCCTTGTAGTAGGCAACGGCCAGCCCACCGACGGCAGCAGTAGCCAAGGCAATTGGCGCCAGAATGGCAAGCAGGCCAGCAGCCGATGCACCCGCACCAGCGCCCAACTGAGCAACAGCGCGTACACCACTGCCCCAGTCGCCTGAGGACAGCGCATTGCCGAGCTGAACGACGTTTTCCTGAGCCTGGCGAGTGCCGAGTTTCAGCTTGTCGAAACCGGTGGCAGTTTTTTCCAGTGATGCGTAGTTGCCGTTCAGCTTGCCCAGTGCCGAGTTGTACTGGTCCTGACTGATGCGGCCGGCATCGAGATGCTTGCCCAGCTGCTCTACCTGATTATCGAGCTTGTCCATGGCCGCACGGGCGGGGTCGATCGCGCCGAGCAGGCTGTTTAGCGCCTTCTGTTCATCCAAAGTGGACTTGGCCAGCGCCGCTTGCTGCTTGTCGAGCTGCGCGGTGATCTTGGTGAACTCGGCCTCGCCATAGGCACCGGTCTTAGTGAGTTTCGCCAGATTTTCGCGCTGCTTTGCCAGTTCCTGCGTGGTGGTCGCGCCCTTCGACAACGACTTCTCCAGCGCTTCCATCTCTTTCATCAGGCCGACGGCGGACTGCTCCGCTCGATCGCCGGCCTTGGTCATCTTGTCGAGTTCGACAGCGGCCCGGGCGGTGTCAGCTGAGTCAATCTTGATGCCCAGTTCTGCGATGTTCATCGACTCACCTTGAATAAGTGCCCGTTTTCACGGGCTGTTGTCGCGAGCTTCAGCCATGACGGCGATGGCTTCCGATTCCATTACGCGAATGTCCTGAAACACGCTGGGTCGATCCTTCGCGGGAACACCGACGAGCCTCATGACATTGGGCAGAACGCCATAATCGAGCCCGGTTGCGCCGCATGCGCCTGTGCGCCACTGAGTTCCCATCGAATCCATCACGAGGAACGACCTCCAGTTGTCCGGCCAGACCTCGACAGTTTCGTCGTAGTCCTCTGGTGAAAAGCCGAACAGGGCCATCTGTTCGGCGGAACCGTCGGACTCATAGAGCGCACGGGCAGCGGCGGTTAGTTTCCCAGGCGGGCCTTGCCGAAGGCTTCGCTGTAGGCCTTCACAACGGCATCCGAAACACCGATGCAGCTCTTCACCAGAGCGGTGATCGACTCATCGTTGAGCTTGTCGTTGAAGCCCCATGCCACAACCAGGTCCTTGATCTGCTCGACACCCTGATCCACTTCCGCTGCGGTGATTTCGGTGAGAGATGGCTGGGTGTCTTTGAAGCGCTCGCCCAAGGCTTCGGCTTTCTCCTTCCAGGCGTCGAACAATTCGGCCAGGGCCGTACGGTCTCGATACTTGAAGGTGAACGGAACCATTGCGGGCCTGCCGCCCACCTGAGGGATCGCCACATCGACAGTGAACGTCGGCTTCGGCGCGATGGAAAACTTTGCCATGGGATCCCCTTAGGCGTTGTAGCGTGTTGGACGGGAGGCGAACGACAGCGTGATGGTCCGCGTCATGATGTTGTTGCGGCTCAGCGTTGGGGTCGCAGTGATCGACACATACGCGTAGTAGTAGATGGTCGCGCCACCCGGGAGGTTTGCACGGACCAAGCGCGGCTCCTTGTCTTCATCGGCGGCTTCCACCACGGCGACGTATGCCTGAGCAGGGTCATCCGCTACTGGCAGCGTCATGCTGCTGGCCGACTTGGTGGTGGGCAGTTGGCGATCATCGTCGTCTTCGAGGAAGCCGTAAGTCAGAAATTGCTGCTCACCGCCGTTTGCGGTCGGCTCGGTGATCTGAGCGATTTGGGTCCAGCCGGACGCAGCACGAACCAATCCCGCACCGGAGCCTGCCGGATAGTTTTTGACACTGGTGGTATCCACGCCCTCGGCCGCGAAGTCGCCCACATCGGAATCAATCACTCGCGCAGGACGGCCGTTCAGCTTCGCCCACGCCGAATCAATGACGATCACGTCGCCATTGGCCAGGCCGTGAGCGGCAGCGGTCAGCACTGCGGGCTTGGCGTTGGAGATGGCAGTGAACGCTTTCGCCGTGCTCAGGGTGGCAGCAATCTCGAACGTGGTGCCGTTGGGAATCTTGACGCTCATGGGTTTTCCTCTTTGCAGAAATGACAAAACCCGCGCAGTGGCGGGTTCTGGGTTGCCCAAGGGGCGGATTAGTTGGTGTCGGCTCGGTATTGAAAAGAGACCGGTACAGTGAAGGTCGTGTCGTCTGGAATTCCAGGGCCGGGGTCGACTGGTGTCATGGTGACGACGGTCAGGGCACCCTTGGTGTCCCGCTCGTACAGCGGGAACAGCGCGGCGATCTGGTCGGCCAGCGCACCAGCCGCACCGCGATACTTGCCCGATGGAGTCACGATGCTGACCTGAAACACGCCGGTGTACAGCTTGTGGTCGCCACCGAGCGTGTTGCTCGCGGTGTCCGCCGGTAGCGTGAAGGCCTTCAGGTAAGTGGCGCCGTCGACGGGCGTGTAGGCCTCGTTCTCGACGACGACCTTCAGCGGTACCGGCAACGCTTTCGCCCAGGCGATCAGCTTGGCCTCGTAGATTGAGGCAATGATGTTATGGCTCATACCTGATTGTTCCTGATGGCCTCCTGCACGATCTGCTGGAAGCGGGCCACGGTGATGCGGACCATGCCGCCGGGGGCCTGGGTCGAATGCCCGAACTCGAGCGGGATGGCATATGGCAGGTTGTTGATGAGGTAGGCAGTCTGTCCGGCGGTGAAATCGCTCACCGCCCAAACCAGTGCAGCAATCGTCTCCTGGCCGCTCGGATCAACCTCATCGAAGGTGACTTTCTCGACCACATCGATTGAAAGATGCCAGTTGGCCCGGAATCGTCCGCCGACATAGCCCTGAGGGGCAACGATGTCCATGCCATCGTTCAGTTTGCACCCAGGCTTGAGCCGCCCCGCCTTCGTCAGATTGGCCGGATCGCTGCGCAAATCGCTGTTGTGATCGTCTACGGCCTTGTTGTACTGACGGGCCACAGTGTTCTGCGCCCATATATCAGGATTCCCCACCGGCGACATGCGGATAACGCTGCTGCCGACCTCGATGATGATCTCGCGCAGGCTGACGTCGATGGCTTCCGTCGCTTGGGCTGCAAACTCGGCCAGACTCAAGGCAAAGCTGCCGGACTGACCGGCGCCGGCGCGACTCATGACCGCACCTGCAGTTCGTACAGGATCGGCGTGCCGGCCGGGTTGATCTCTTTCAGCGGTGGAACGATTGACCAGGTGCGACCTTGAACGATGACCTTGTTCAACAGGTCCGGCACCCACGCCAGCCCCTGCGCGGCGACCTTCAGCTTCTTGTCGCCCTGCTTGATGAGGCTGTTGTTCTGGTACTCTTGACCGGTGAAGTCGAGCAGGATGCCTTGGGCTGTCTGCTCGGTGACGGTGTCAGGCGGTGCACTGCCGGCGTCTGGGTCGTACTCGCCGACAGTGGTTGCCCGGATGGTCACGGGCTGGCCGAACTCTGTGATCAGCTCCAGAGCCATCACGGCCATTTCGTCGTAGAAGGCCATCGAGGCTCCGTTTCAGCTATGCGCGGACGGCGAACAGGCCCCGCTTCTGTAGGTAGTCGGCAAACTGCGTAGCGCTCGGCCGATCAGGTGCCGCCGGCAACAGTCGGCCGCTGGTGTTGGAAATCGTGGCGTACTCGCGAGTTACTGCGCCCTCAACACGCTCCAGCGTCACTGCACCTTTGCGCTTGTCGATCGGGTCGATGTCGTCAGTATGGATCTCGGCGGCCAAGGCCATCTGGCCGTACTGGATGCGAGCCGGTAGGTAGTTGTCGGGCTTGATCTGACAATCCAGTTCAACCCCGCGGCGCGGCCAGGCCAGAGCCTGATCGCTGTCCATCTTGCGCCCCTTCCAGGTCATGCCGTCCATCACCAAGGCGGCCCGGCGAAGCAACGTTTCCTGCGAAATCTCGTCCACAGGAATGGTCGCACCAAACTTCTCGGCATACATGGCCAAGTCCTCGGCAGTTGCATAGCTTTCGGCGTCTGGCTTACCGGTGCCGTCCTCGATGATGAGTGTCATGGATCAACTCGCTGGATTGAATTTTGAATGATCGGCCACCGGGATACCGGTAGCCTGCAGTATTACGCCTTGGTCAGGTCGGCGACGAGCTTTTCCAGGGATTCTTTCGAGGCGTTGGCCCGGTAGGTCACACCAGCGGCTTCGAGTTTAGCCTTCAGGGCTTCGACTTCTTGGCTCTCGCCCGCCTTCAGCGCTTCGAGCTCGACGCGCAGCTTCTCGTTTTCCGCTGCAAGATCATCACGCGCACCGCCCAGTTCGACCATCTGAAGGCGGATGCCGTCGAGCGCATAAAACAGGCGGATTGCGAGCTCACCGGCTTCTGGCTTTTCAACTTCACCAGCTTCAAGACCATCGATAACAGCACGGACTGTGTCGCTTTCAGCGCGCAGCTTGCCGATCAGGTCTTCCAGTTCACCTTTATCGCCACCAACAATCTGCACCAGGTTCTGGTCGCCTTCCTTCAGCGCCACTTCGACACCGACATTCTCGTAGGCCGAAACCACCTTCGGCCATTCGCCGACGACAACAACACCGGTCACGCCCGCTTCCGGGCGATCGAAATGCTCCGGGTTGCGATAGCGCTTATCTGGATCAAAGCCAGAGCTTTGAGTGGAATAGATGAGTTCCATGGAAATCTCCGTAGCGGCCATCGCTGGCCGCTGTCATGGGTAGCGTTAAGGAGTGGTCGTCAGAGTGATCATCACGCCAGCGGTGACCTTGTCGCTGTCGGAGTGCTTGACCCAGTTCGCCGCCGAACCTACGGCTGCCAAGGTTGGGTTCGCGCCGCCGACCGCATCCTTCCAGCTGTAACCCAGAACGTCGATGTTGACGGTGCCCTCGGCGCGGTAGCCGATCCCGAGGTTTTCCTCGTCGTCCACGTTGTACGAGCGGAAACCCGGTGCCTGGGATTCAGTGATCACCACAGCGTTCGGCAGCAGGCCGAAGATCACATCCGCCGGCGCTGTGTCGGTCACCAGTACCGGCTTGCCGAGGGTGCCCGGCAGGCCGCCGTAAATCACGACACCGGCTTCCTCGTAGACCTTGTTGGCGATGGCCTCATCGACGATGTCGAAATAGGCACTGGAGTGCATGACCCACAGGGCAATGCGACCGAACTTATCGCCAAACTTGCGCATGCCGCGGGTCAGGGTCTTTTTGCCGTCGGTTTCGATGTTGGCTGTGACCACCATCCCAGCGTTGGAGCTGATAGCAGCACGGAGCGCTGCGGTGGCGTACTGGATGAAGCCTTCCAGGGTTGCATCGGCCACATCGGCACCGATGATCTGGGAGAACTCATCGACCGGGCGACCGCGACGCTTGAACGCCTCTTCGGTGGTCTGGTACGGGCCGTACTTCCACGGAGCCTTGACGCCCACGGCTTCGCCGGCACCGATCTTCTTGGCGGTACCTTGCCGACGGAGTTGACGTCGCGATGCTCCAGCGAGCCGCCAATTTTGTAGAAGGAGCGCTTGCGGAAGTCGCCTTCAATCAGCTCGTTGTCGAGAACTATCGCGCCATTGGACGAGGCGTTGAACACATCGAGGTTGTCCTGGACACGCTCCAGGTATGCGGTTTGCGCCTCATCGTTGTAGATGACCAGGTCGCTGTTAACGGTTGTAGCCATGGATGAATCCCCTTACTTGGGCAATTGCAGGAATGCGGTTTGGCCGTGCTTGCGCTGGTAATCGCGCTTTTGCTCGGAGGTCATTTCGGAGCGTTTGAATGCAGCCTGGCCGCCACCCCCGCCCGGGGCTTGTGTCCCTGAAGCCCTTGGCCACAGGTGAGGCGCGCTTTCGCGCAATGATTCCGCCCATTCGAGCGGAGTCAGTGGGGTTTTGCCGTCTTTGCCGAGGATGGTCTGGCCAGACTCATCGACGGCGACCGCTTCGCCCTCTTCATTCAGTGAGAACACGCCCTTGGCGCGCAGGATGATGTCGTCGGTTGCTTCCGGCAGAGCGCCGGCTTTCAGTGCTGCGCCGCGCACCGAGTCGCCCAAGACTTTGCCTTGGAACTTCGCGGCGAATGCTTCGGCCTTCTCGGCACGCGCGGTGATGGCCTTCAACTGCTTGTCTTGTTCGCCACGCAGGCGCTCAGTGCGCCGGTTGAAGACTTCGTCCACCTTGCCCTCTGTCAGCAGTTTGGTTTCTTCGTCTTGGCCGGCCCGACTCAGCAGTCCTTTAACGGCGTCGATATCGATGCCTTCAAACTGGGTTTCGAACTGGGTCAGCTTGCCGGTAGTGTCTTTCAACTTGCCCAGCAGCTCGGTGTTCTTGGTTTTCAGTCCGGAAACGGATGCTTCAACGGCAGTCGCGATAGCGGCCTTGATTGCCGGGTTTTCCAGGTCGATTTCGTTTTCTTCTGCCACGTTGATGCACCCCTTGGGTTTGGTCTGCCCGCTTCGCAGGCATAAAAAAGCCCGCTTAATGCGGGCATACTTAAATAGAATCTCGTTTTCACTTTTGCATTAGCGCAGCCAAGTACTCAGAAAGGACTCCAATGAACCAGCCGACCAATACCAGCAAATTCAGCATCATATTTCCCGTCGTTTGCACCCTGATTGGGGTCTTTGCCACGAGCACATTTACCTGGCTGACTAGCTATCAAACAGCATCCCTGAGCCAGAGGAGCGCATGCATTCAGCGGATTGATATTCAGGAAAAACTACTTCGTGAAAAAGGAGAGAGTTTTCTCGCAGCGATGGGTGATCTACTCAACTATTCGCTTTTCGCAAAAACGTCTACTAAGCAAGAGCTTGCGGAAAATGCAGGCCCGTTGATCAAGGCAGGAATTGTGATATCCGCATATGCCCCGCCGGAACTTGGACTCAGGTCGCTGATGATTTCCAACTCTGTACGCGTCGGATCGCTGGCTTCAATGCGCCAGTTCGACGAGGACACCGCAATGGGGACAATTAACGAGTCCTTTGGGAAATGGCACTCCGCTTTTTACGACGCGCTGAACGCACTGGATAATCAGCGACAAAAATGTGAATGACTCAGATCCCAGCTCGCTCGAAGGCCAGAGGTTCAAGCGACTTCATCTGCGCCAAGTTCAGCGGCGAAAAGTTGCGATCAAGCTGCAGCTCAGAGAAGCGCTGGACGCTCAGCCCGCCCTCTCGGAACAGCTTGGCCCGTACCGGACCGATCGCCACGTCCTGAAACGTCGCCGGTTGCTGCTGAAGCCAATGGTAATAGTCGAGGCTCGCACTTACCTGTCCTGCGCCAATTGCCCCAACCGAAGCCCGTGTAGCGCCCTCGGCGAACATTTCACTGAGCTTAGTCCGCAGGATAAAAGTGGTCCGGCAGTTCGGATGAAAGGGCGGCCTTGGCCCTGAGTTAACCGGGAAGCGTCGCTTATCCATCGAACGACAAGTCTGGCTGGTCTTACTGTCCAGCGTGGCGACTATTTCAATCTCGGACACCACATCGGTGTTGGCCTTGGCCACCTCCATACGCGCCTGCGACGACACATGCTGAATCGCGGTATGCACGACCGTGCTCGCGTTGCGACTGGTCGTTGCCAGGACACCGTCTTTGTACCCCGCCACTTTCGTGCCGCGAATATTGCGGATGATCTGGAAGTTCGTCTGCCCTTCGAAAAAGCCCTGTCGAATCGTCCCGGTAACCCGGTCGCGCTCGGCAACAGTCCAGCCCTTGATGAACGACTTCAGCAGCTTCCCGCCCCCGGTGCCGCGCACGCTGAGTGGATTCGTTAGCACCGCCGTCCTGATAGCTGCCGCCGTCGGAGCTGCCACATCAAGCGACACGCCGACCGGCGCGGACCTAGCCAGGCTGGTCGCCTCGAACTCGGCTTCGTAGTTGGCAATGTCAATCAGGTCGAGGTTCAGCTGCGTGCTGTAACGGTCGAAGATTCCCAACAGCAGGCTATCGACCTCCTTCAGCAATGCCTCCAGGCGCTTGACGTTGTACTCGGTCATATCTGACCGGGTGAGTCGATCTCGGATCGAGCGATCAAACTCCTTGAGAAAAGGCGCGAACTTGCCAACCTCCCCCGCCTTAAGCTTTTCGAGGAAGACCGCGTGCCGGATCGTGGCGTCAAGGATTGCTTGGTTTGCCGCCATTTGGTGTTACCTCGTCATCCAAGCCCAGGCCATCGCCTTGCTCATGAAGCTCGCCATCGATCTGCTGGTCTGTGCGCTCTGGGGCAATCAAGCCCAGCTTGCGCAGGTAGGCCCGCAGGTCGGCCTTTGCGAATCCGCCGTTCTGCCACAGGCCAACCAAGGCCGTGACCATCTGCGGATCAGCCGTCAGTTCGACGAATTCTTGATTGACCTGATAAGCGACCTTGTCGGTGACGCCCATGTACTGGCCGCACCACATGATCGCCCGGGTATAGGCCTCGCTGACATTCGCCACGCAGCCGGCCAGCACCGATGTCGACGCAGACTGATCGCCGCGGGACTCAGTGGCCGTTTTGGTTGCCAGTGAAGCGACAACCATGCGAGCACCCAACTCGATCATCATCTGGTTCTTGTCGGCCATGGCTTCCTTGACCAACGTGTTTGGTAGTGGCTGCGCATAACCGAATGCGCCTCCGACTGGAAGCATCATCGGGGCGCGAGAGCCGACGTAAACGCCGTTCTTCTCCATCCAATCGCGCCATTGCTCATCAAGGCCGGATATCCACGGCTGAGCCTGGCCGCACCAGAAGACGCTGTCTTCGTAATCGGCGCTGTTGCGGTAATGACCCAGGTTGATCATCGCGATGTCGTACAGCGGCGATTCATCGATTGTAGGATCGTTGTTTTGCGCGCCGACGAAGGTGAACGGGATCTCCTTGAGACGCCCGGTGACACCATCGGGCTTGAAGGTTTCGAAAACCTCCAGCGGTCCACCACCCTTCGGGCCGGTCCTGCGCCATACCCGACAAACAAATCCATCAGCCTCAAGCGCCAGCTCACGGAACTGCTCGACCAGTTTGAAACCGAAGCCGTCTTCAACTTCCAGCGTCTCGCGCAGCATCACCATCGTCAGCACGCTGTGGCCGTCAACCATGCCCGTGCGCCAATTAATGATGTCCTCGGCACAGTAGGTCAGGATTACAGCATGGCCACCTGCACCGGCGTCTTGGTGAAAATCGACATACAAGCCGTGCCGGCCAGCCTCCAGAACCTTCTCAAGGGTGCCTTGCGAATGTTGGTAAATGCTCACACCGGAGCCGTTGGCGTTGTCCTGCAAGTACTCCAGTTTCTTCGGCACGGTGAGCGTTGGGTCTTTGTGGAAGGCCAGGCCGAGCAAACCGTTTCGCGTGTGGCCGGTTGCGTTTTTGAAGACCGCTCGCTCGCGGTATGCCTTGTTACGATCCTGATTCTCTGGCGACTTGTCGTGAGCATTGATGTACGGAAGACGATCCACCACTCGATGCTGCCCTGCGCAGACGTCGCGAACGGTCGCCCAGCGGTCCAGCGCTTCGATGTAGTCCGGCCGCTTAAAGGAAGCGTCGTTGCTCATCGGGCGTATCCCATTTTGATAGCGGTGACCGGTTTGATAATCGGGTACTCGCGGTGAATGAAGTAACCGCCGCCGTCGTTAGCGTGGTCATTGCCCTGGCTCTTGTCCGGCTCGCCGTTGGGCGCCCAGACCTGCTGCTCAAGGCCGTCAGCGTAAGTTGGGCAGGTGAACGGGTTGACCAGGTAACGCCGCTCGCGCTGCGCATTGCAGAACATGGCGTTCATGGCGTTGATCCGGTCCTTCACAGGCGGGTTGGCCGCTGGCGCGATGACCGCGAAGCCTGCCTGCTTGAGCATGGCGATATCGGTGATGCTGGCATTGACCGACTTACGCGAGTCACCTGAGGCGTCGGGGTAGATCCTGATTTCGCAGGTCTTCTCGAAGTCGTTGCCGTTGTGACGCCAGTAGCGCTCCTTGATCCGGCGAATCATGTCCGGCGTGTCGTAGCCATCCATCAACTCATCGACTGCACGGGGCAAACCTTGGTCGCGCTTGACGTGAGTGATCGCTGCCATCTTCCCGACGTTGAAGTCCATGCCGATGAATAGCGGCTCACCGGCCTGCACGGTGTCGAAGCACTGGTTCAGCTTGCGGTCGTATGCGTGGTAGATCGATCCAGACGTCAGGTTGACGAACTGGCCATTCAGGTAAGCGCGGATCAGCTGCTCGGGGTACGACTCCATCAGCGAAGGGATGTAGTCGTCTGGCAGGTTCAGCTCGTTGTCGAACGTGCTCGCCTGCACCAGACCGTACATCTCATTCAACTTCGGCTTATCGCGAAGCTGCTTTACGAACTGCAGGAAGACGAACTTGAAACCTTCCGGCGTGGTGGTCACGTCGACGCCGTTCTTCAACCCCGGCAGGTTGTAACGCATCCGGGCAATGATCTTGCGCCAGGCCTGCTGAGCCTTGATCGACGTCAGCACGTCGAGCTCATCCACCAGGGCGTGGCCGATCTTGAAACCGACGATGGTCTGAGGCTTCTCCATCGACCGGCAAATTACAGTGCCGCGATACTGCCGACCGCTGTAAATGTGAACCTCATGGTTCGCCTGGTTGATCTTGGTCTTCAGTCCCCAGTCATGGGCCACCTCTTCAACCGTCGGGTAGAAGATGTCCCGGATCTGCGGGTAAGTCGGAGCGAAGTAGCCAGCGTTGACGCCGGGCCACTCCATGAAGTGCTTGCACAGTGCCGAACATCCGACCCAGGTCTTCCCTGAGCCGAAGCCAGCAACGAATGCGCGGAATTTGTTGGGCAACAGGAGGAACTTCGATTGCGGAACATTAAGGCTCGGCATCCGGCTTCCTCGCATCCACCACGTCGACCTGAATGCGGGTCGGGATTGCCGGCTCGTCGTCAGGCTCGTCCTTTCGATTGCGATTGACGTACATGTCGCCGGTTTCTTTCGCAGCCTGTTCCAGAATCTGCATGGCCAAGCCGATGTTCTTCATCGTCTCGGCCTTCTCCACGAATCGGTTCATGGCGCGGAGTCGGAAGGCGCGGTTGGCGATCGGAATCTCTGCCGTCTCTTCGCGGAAGCGCTTGCGGGTGTCGTGAAACAGCGTCACCCACTTCTTCGCCAAATCTCTCCCTGCACGTTTGGTTGGGTCTTGGGCCTCACACTGCTGACGGGTAACCTCAATGCCGAACTCTTCTCGGACAGCGGCTGCAACTTGGGAAGGAGTGTCGAAGCACGCCAAGGCCTGAACCATGAAGCCTTTCACCTCATTGTTCAGGGCTGCCATAGGGTAAATTCCGTCTTAGGTCTGTCAGGGGTCAGGCCGATCTGAGCAGACAGGTTCCGCAGGCCCTCGATATGTTCAATTTCCCCACCTCAGCAGGACTGTTTGCAGCATCCACCAACGCTTGAACGTCAGGGCTCGCACCGTAGCGACGGACCACACCTACGAACTCTTCGACGTCGTGTCCGCGCATCTCAAGCTTGGGCAGGCCTTCCTGTGTGAACTTGGGAACGCCGTACTGATCCTTCGCCTGGGCGATGTGGTACAGCTCATGCTCAACCAGTGCGCAGAAGTCAGCGTCAGAGCACTGCGCGCAGTAATCAGCGGCCAACGTAATGATGTAGGCCGGCACATCGCCGAACCAATCCATCATCTGTTGCTCCATCCGGGCCTTCTGCCAGCCACCCGCACGGAACGCCACTTGCTCGGCCTGACCTACGACCGTGCGACCCTTCTTGCTGAATGCAGCCGATGCCCACATCACTCGGATGTCAGCATCGATCAGATGAGCATGGTCTTCGTTGTGAATGCTGCCGGTGTCGGCAAGGATCTCGGCACTCAGCCATTCCCATACCTCAGGGGATGGAGCAAGGCGGATACCGAAGTCGGAGAGCTCGGACAGCTCAAGGAGCGACGCCGGTGGCATTGGCCTATCCATGGTTGTCCTGTGCTTGAAATGGGAACTGGATACAGGTAATGAGTTAGCTACCGCATTCGCCGAGGACCAGTAATGACCAACATAGAACGCTTCGATCAGCTCACTGGGCGCATATTTGCCGTGCTCTACGAAGACTTTCCGATGACTGTCGACTTAACCGATGAAGCGTTTACCGATGCAATAGTCGTAGATCCCGTCGATAGTGAAGAGGGCATGGACCAGTTGATGGCTCGAGGGGAGTTCTTTTCAGCAACAGTTCTGTGGCTCATCAAGTCGGGCTACATATCCTTTTATGAGGATATTTCGAAGACGCACGATATGTTTCTAGGTTGCACCTTGACCGCGAAAGCATTGGAGGCACTGAAAGCCACCCCCTCAACGCTTTCAGGTGACAGTATCGGCGCAAGCCTGCAAGCAGCTGCGAAAGGAGGGATGGTTGAAGCCATCAAATCACTAACCAACGACGCATTAAGCAAAGGACTTGCACTAGCAACAAGGGCAGCGATTGATCTTGCCACCCCTTAGCGCAAAGACGAATAACCGGTAGGACGCGCTCGATTGTCTCCCAGCCGGAACGTTTGGTTGTCATGAACATATTTTGCGCATAAAAAAGCCCCGCACTCACGGGGCTCAAAACGGTGGGTTAAGAGACCTTTAGGCCTAAACGATAGATCAACGATCTCGCGATCTCATACATCTGGTTATCTTGCGTAGTCGCAAAAAAATTCCTTGCGTTTATCTGTCCTGTCTTGCTACCGCCAGGAGAAACTAGACCGTCTTTTTGAATTAGCAGTTTCCAAGCCTCGAACCATGCAGGCCTACCGAAAGGATCAACGCCACGCTTCTCAAACAGGTATTCGCCTTGAATTCCAGAGTCATCCACAAAAAAAGCCAAACGACCTCTTGCGTCGCCAAAAGCTGATTTTATCAGGAGGTGCCCTAGAGACGATTCCGTATCAGGATCGATCTCTACTTCAAGGTGATACTTGACCTCGGAATCGCGAAACACCGCGATAAGCCTGTCCGTTAGGCTCCTTGCAAATTTCCTGATTACTTCAGCATCCGAAGCAAGGGAAATTATCGAATCTCGCTGCTGAGATGTGACTTCGGGGTATTCCATTACTCACTCCCATATGGTTGGAAGCAGAGTATGGTGCGAAATCATCCCTTCCAGTCAATTCAACCTTTCGCCGCGATCCAGAACCCCAGCGCCAACGCTATCAGCCGAACGGATCGGCAGGCTTAGCGATCGACCGCACGAACCACATGAAGCCTTGCTGCAGGTTCGTCTTGGCCAGAGCCAACAGGCGAGAGTCAACGTCTTCAATCTGACAGATCTGCTAGAACAACTCACCCACGTCAGCTTCAAGCGACTTGATGGAGTTCATACCGTCAATCTCTGACTGACTCAGGTCGCGGTAACCGGTGATTTTCTTGTGCTGGTTGTCCATGGTGCTTTCCTCGTCGCATGTCGCGACACGATTTGAATATTCACGAAACGTGTCGCGAATTAGATTTCGTCAGCCTTTCTTTCAGCCCAGCGCTTACCGAGCTGACGGGCCTGCTCAACACCGAGCACGCCAATGAAGCCAGCCGTTGCAAATGACCAGGCAATGCTGAAGCCGAACTCTTTGACCGTCAGGCCAACCACCATAACGATCAGTGCGCCGAGTGCTGCCTCGATGATCTGCCGCCAAGGCTTGGTTTCTTTGCCGTCGTACTGAATGCGGAGCCAAGTCAGGGCGAAGGTCAGCCCCATGGCTAGGCCGTTCTCTCTCAGGGCGGTCAGTACCAACACCCAGAACGACGGGTCTTTTTCTGGCATATGTGGCATCTCAGGTTCCTCCCCTATCAGGGAGCTATAAACGAAAAGGCCCCAGCAGATGCTGAGGCCAGAAATAGGTGTGCGTGTCTTTCCACGCCTGTCCTCCAAAGTCCTTCACTGCGTCGACACCCAATTGCATCGATCTCGTAGATTCAGTCTCGTGCTACCCCGCAAGCATTGGTGTGCAGGGTGCGCGGGCTGCCGGTGTTTTCTCGTAGCACTGAACTACCGGCTAGCAGCGCCCAGGCCTCCCGAGGGCTGTCCTGGCTACATGTGAATTTCAGGCAATAAAAAACCCGCTCAGCGTTAACTGGCGGGTTTTTTTGAATTGGTTGCACCGGACAAGCAGTGCGGTATATCTAGATAAGCAGCCTTGAAATCGTCAAGGAGCTTGAATGGTAATCGCCGACAGGCTGTTTACGTAATAGGCGGTTGAAGCATTTGCCGCGAAGTTACTCACAGAAACCTTCAGATTTTTCACCATACGATCACCTCCTTCTTGTCCGGACTGCTCAGTTTGATTGGATGTATTGACTACAGCTTGCAGGTACCACATTAACAAAACCACTGCACCCCAACCCAACATAAACAGCCAGCCGGCGCCGCTAAGCGCTCGGTACTTGATTCCTACTCGCGCAGAACCAAAGAATGGACACATACTGGCTCATTGGAGCAATGTTCGTCAAGCAGCTTCTGCCATCAGAAGGCCTTCATGCTCAAGAATGTGCTGAGCCTCGACCAAAGCAGCGTCCACGGCTTGCTCCAGAGCCTTGCGAATAACCCGGCGCCACCGCTCCTGAGTCTTGATCGGATGCGGTTCATCCGACCAGTTGTCCATCTCATACCAACTGGCCGGCAGCACATTGGTCGAGCGCTTCCCATCCACGCCCGGTAACTTCGGCAATGCCCAAGTGACCACGGCACAATGCAAGAAGCGCTCAGGTGCTGGCGAACGCATCACCTTCGTCAGCTCGGTAATAGCGGCGTGCTTGCGTTCTGCGTGCGTTGAGAACTTTGCCACCAACGCCCGCCAGTGGGCAGCCGACAGCGACTTGTGCAGACGGCCGAATACCCAGCAGTCGGTGAGGAATGCAGCCTCCTTGCCAACGATCTCTCCCTTCTGCTTGGCGCACTGCACCTTCGGCTCAAAGTCGCAGCCGCCGGCGGAGTTGATGGTTTCGGCGGCGAGCGCCCGAACTACTGCGGATACCACGTTGCGATATGTCATGCCGCTCTCCCCTTCAGCTCTCTTGTCTTTGCCCGGTACTCGGCCTTGATGGCCTTGATCTCTTCCACGGTGTACTTGCGCGCCTCGTGAGGCCCTTCAATCCATGCAACCTTCTCGGCACCGATACGCACCACCAAGCGAATGCGGTATTCAACGGCGTTGCCGGACAGGTTTCGATTGCACTTCACGCATTGCCGGTGAATGTTCAGCGGCTCAAAACGTAGTTCCGGGCACGCGCCAACCGACCTGTAGTGCCCGGCGTCCCACCGGCTGCCGGTGATCAGGTCGTGATCACTCGGGCGCGAGTCGCAGCTGATGCACGGCAGGTGAGCGTCACGCATGCGCACGAACTCGTTCACCGCCGCCTGGGCCTCCCGCAGATGATCCGCCCTACTCTTCAGCTTCTCCTTGCGGACCTTGATCTCTTTGCGCTCGACCTGGGCCAGCGACTTGCGGGCCTTCTCCTGGTTCACTTCCTTGATAGCTAGGCCGCACGTCCAGCTGCACACCTTTTGCGCCGTGGAGAATGACGGCTTGAAGCTCACGCCGCAGACCGGGTTCTTGCACTTCTTAGCCTTTACTTCCTTGAGGGCGACTCTCATGCGTAACTCCCCAATTGATCGGCAGCAGAAAGCGCGTCAGCTTCATTCTCAAAGTGCGCAGACAACACCAACCGCCAGCAGGCGTTGAAGACGTCGCGGTAAAGTGGCTCGAAAGCGGTGTCATCCATGTTTGCCCAACTGATCGACTTGGCCTCTTTGCGGATTCCCTCAGGCGTGTGCACCAGGTGGAAATGGCCGGCCTCTATCGTCACCCACTCACGGAAGGCTTCGCGGCTCTTGTCTACTGCCGGGAAGCGCTCAGCACGCGCTGACTCAAGGCCGGTGATGTAAGCCGCAACCGCGTGCGAGAGCTGCCCCGGCTTTCCGCTTTGCGCCTCGAAGAACTTCGCGAGCCCTCGAATGCCGCGCATCTCCTGGCGCGGGATCAGTCCGCCGACCGGCTCCCAGTATTCCCACGCCAAATCGAGCATCGAGAAGAACTTGCCGTGAAACTTGCCGTTACGCATGCGGGTGAACTTGCCGTGAATGATCTGGCCAGCCTTCCACTTCTGGACGGTTTCACGGTCGGCTTCGGTGGCCGGTACCAGCCCTTGGGCGGTGCGGATCAATGCGAGTTCAGCCACGGGATGCCTCCTTGCGTTGCGCGGCAGCGATGGCCGCGCGGAACTTGCGCTTGCGTAGATATGTGTCGACCCGATCTGCCTGTGCCTTCTTGAGCTGCTCGCGCTTCTGTCGGGCCTTCGCCGCATTGACGATCTGGCGCACTTCAGCGAGCTTCTCACGCAGATGCGGAGACGGCTCCGCGGTAGAACCGGTGATTAGTCCAGCGATGGCTTGACCATCGATGGTGATGGGAGCAATGCGCAGATCAGTCAGGTACTGGGTACCCGTCTGCTGGGTGATCAGTTGCATACGGACTGCTGACTCGATCGCTGTGACCCGGCGTGCCGGATCGAGCCCGAGGGAAACGCTCCAAGTAGTCGGTTTGGCTTCAGCCCGGGCAGCAGATACCAGGCGCTCGTAGGCACTGTTGAAAGCCATTCGGGCACCGACCACATCCCGGCGACTCAAGATCGGTTGCGCAGCGACCATCGCCAGGCGTATCTCGGCGGTCATCACGACTGTTTCGGATTCGTCGCCTGCGGTCAGGGCGATAGACCACGCCTCATCTTTGCCCGGGCGGCCATCGGCGGCCTGTACCCGCTGCAATACCGCCGCCAGGGTCAGCTTGCCGGTCAATTCTCGGCGGCACGCCTGAAGCGCCTTGCGGATATCAGCGGGGGCAAAGACGGCGAGGTCATCTGCCATCAACTCCGCAGCCGTAGCGCTGATGGTCTGGCCTAGGGTTTCGGCGGTGGCGCAGATTGCGCCGGCGAGCTGTGCGCGTTCGTCAGAGGAAAGCATTGCGCGGCCCTCCCTCGCGGATGTTCCGGGCAGCTTCTTGCGCGGCGTTGATATTGGCCTGGGTGTCTTCCTGCTGACGGGCAGTGCGACCATTGATCTGGGTCTGAGTGACCCATTGGGTGTGGTAGCTCTCAGCGTTGGCCAGCAGTTCGTTGAAGCTATGGCACTTGCGGATCAGCTGGGCGTCGTTGATGCCGAGGTAATACGCAGCGACGCTGTGGGCGACGTCGATACCGAGTCGGCCGATCAGTAAACCCACCTGCCCTCCCACTTTGGCGTTCCAGACAGGCCAGGCTTTGTAGCGCTTGCGGTAGGACATGGCGTAGTTCGCCCAGGTCTTGAACGTCTTGCAGGTCTGGTCTTTGGGGCCCGGCATGTCAGCGGGGATTTCAACCCGTGGAGCTACGATGCGGTCAACCACCAAAACCAATCCGCCGGACCGGTTCGGCTTGTCCGAGCCGTCCTGCAAATCCTGATTACTGGTTACCTGATTGGTATCCTGATTATTGGTACCCTGATTTGTCGGAGATTTTTCCGACCCTGGCCCGGACTTTTTTCCGACCTTGCTCGGAGATTTATCCGAGGTAGATCGGATTTTTTTCCGACCATCGAGTGCATCTGAGGTCGGATATTTTTCCGACCCATCCAATTTACGGTTCCACTCTTTGGCCTTCTCGGTCAGGCGGACCAGAGTGATGCTCGACGTGCTGGAAAGCTCGATCAAGCCTGCGTCTCTTAAGGCCTTCAGCAGGCGGTAAGCGGTGTCGGGCTTATCAGTGAGCAGCGGCAGTTCATCAACGATCTTGGCCTTACTCAACGCGAAGTAGATCCCGGTATCCGTCTTGATTGGATTGGCCCAGCTCGGGCACTCGTAGACGAAAGCGAACAGCAGGGCTTGCTTAGAATTAAGCCCCCACTCCAACGCCTTCGCCTGATTGATCGTGACGGTGTATTGCATTTCAGGCCTTCCCGACCAGTGCTGCCAATTCGAGGAAACGATCGACGTACCAGTGAGGCTGCGTCTCGCGGGGGGATTGTGGGTTGGTGAGGTTCTTGCCGTAGGTCATGCCCTTGTCGGTCACGCACCAGAAGTCGACCATTACCTGTTTGGAATTCTTACGCTGGAGTTGCTTGAGGACCCCCTTGGCGGCCAGCGCCCGGTTGAAGGCTGCTGCGGTGCTGGCGATGCCGTGATCTTTGATCAGTGCGGTGACGGCCTTGGTCGGCATGGAACTACCACCGGTGGCGTCTGGTGCGGCATCGATGGCGTAGCCAGGAAGGAATTGTGCGTCGAGGCCATTGTTCGCGGCGATCTTGACCAGCATCATCATTTGGCTGGACGGCGCCGGCTTCAGTAGGCGCGTGAAGCACTCCATGATGGCGATCTCGCCAACGACCTTGGTGCCATTACGCAGGACCTGATTGCGGGCGCCCTGCTCATGTTCGAGCTCACGCCAGCGGCGAATCACCTTCATGCGCATCGGAGCGCTGTAGCCGGTAAGGAGGCAGTCAGTGTGCTCGCGATCAAGCAGGTACTGCACTTGTTCCCGGTTGCGGCCGTCCAGATAGATGTCCTCAAAACTGAGTGCATCTACTTTCAGGTCTTTGAGCATTGCCACGATGTCGCGCTTCACGTTGTCGTGGCGCTTGCCGGTGACATTTGCAATTTCGCGGGAGGACATTGTGGTACGCGACACGTTTTCGGAATTTACAAAACGTGTCGCGACATGGTTCGGGGTATTGCTTGAATTGGGTTGTCTCTGCATAATCGGCCCTCTCTAGTTTTGCGAATCAGCCGACCTTCTCCGTCGGCTTTTTTGTGCCCGGGATTCAGGCAATTTTCAAATTCGGTCGGTGCTTGGTGAGCAGCGCTTCAGCCTTCCGGCCCAGCTCCCCTGCCCGCGCTTCAACTTGGCGGCACTGCTTGGCGAATGCCGGCAGGTGCGGCAAATCCGCCTCGCACATCACCTGGTCGTCAAAGACGTCGCTGCCGGTGTCGATCACATCGCCCAAAGCGCGAATCAGCGCGCCGAAGCTTTTGTTCGCACATTGGTCGCTGGTCATCTGGCGGGCACCTATCAGCCCGTGGCGGCCAGCCAGTTCGTTGATGCAGTGATCACGGAACTCAGGCTCCAGCGCATTCACCCACGACTCTTCCAGCCAGGACGGCATCTCCTGTTCGCCAGACAGCCAGCGCTGAACGCGTTTGAGCCAGCGACCGGTTGCCTTCACGAATTCACCCACGTCGTTCATGCGCGCCAGTTCGTCGAAATCAGGAACTTTTGCCAATTCGATCTTCGTGACGGGGACGATCAGGTAAATTTCCCGACTCAGCGCCTGGGCAAAATCGTCCTGGCTCAGGCTGGTGCGGGCGATCTGGTTTGCTGCATGCGCGACAAGCACCTGGTCACGGGTTTGCACGCTGTGTCTTGGACTGGACGTTTCCATAGGGACTGCTCTCTTCTAATCTGGCTTCAATGGATCGGCGGACAGGGATATCGCTAAGCAGCTTGTTCCTTTTTGGTCGCCTTGAACTTGCCCTTGGAAAGAACTTGAATCTGGTATTGACGGGACTCTGGAATGGAATCCCCCCACATGGTCACGGCGCTCGGCCGGATGCCCAGCGCCGCTGCCAGTTTTGTCTTGCTGCCGAAGAATTCGGCGACTTCATGCGTATTCATTGCGCATCCTCGTTCGAGCTTCTCGCAATTTCAGCATGCTTAAGTTATTGCGTCAATGAGGTTTTCTGGCTACTGCATGCTTAAATTCAGTTAACTTAATATTGGGTCCATGGAAAGACATGAACGTATTGCCCGGGCCATCGCGCTCAGTGGGAAAAAGAAGGGTGAAATTGCTTCGCTTTGCGGCGTCGCAAACTCTGCTGTAACCCAATGGATTACCGGCGAGAGCAAAAGCCTCAGACCGGAGAACCTGTATGCACTTGCAAAGGCCACCGGATTTCGTGCCGAGTGGCTGGCCATCGGCGAGGGTAACGAGGTAGAGAAAGTCGACTCAAACATCGGAGAAGCCCGCCAGCCTATTGAGTCCTATCGCTATCCGGTTATCAGCTGGGTCGCCGCCGGCGCTTGGGCTGAAGCAGTTGAGCCCTATCCTGCAGGCTTCTCCGATCGTTATGAATTCTCCGAGTACGACTCGAAGGGCGCCGCGTTCTGGCTCGAGGTCAAAGGCGACTCGATGACGTCGCCTGTCGGCCAAAGCGTTACAGAAGGTACGCTGATCCTAGTGGACACTGAGGCAGAAGCAACACCAGGGAAGCTGGTGATCGCCAAACTGCCTGACAGTAACGAAGCCACTTTCAAGAAGCTGGTGAATGACGGCGGGAAACTGTTCCTGAAGCCGTTGAACCCAGCCTGGCGAATCGAGCCGTTCAATGAAGACTGTCGGATCGTCGGGGTTGTTGTGCGGGCGCTTCAGAAATTTTGAATAGAAAGATCAGAGCAACCTTTAGCTAATTGTGTGCATGCAAACCTTTTCGGATATCCGCCGGGTTTAAGTGTTGTCAGGACAACTATTTGCGGCCGATCATCTGGCGCGTCGTTGGGGCCATGGAGCTAAACAAACTTGAGCAGGACCTAAAGCGCGACCTCCAGGGTGTCGCCTCCGATCTGAAGTGGTCAGCGGTAGAACTGATGCGAATCGCCGAGCGGTTGAGCCAGGCTGGTAACGAGGCGGACGCACAGGCCGTGCTGAGGATGTGCGCTGTATTCCATGCCGATGAGGATCGGCTGACTGCTTACGCCGATGAGGTGAAGACGGGAAGGATTGTGCGGGATAAGTCGGAGATGGAGTAGAGGCGAGGCTCGAAGGGTGCTAACACCCCAGGACACAATTAGAGGCGTGAACCAGGATGTCAGAAGACGAAATTCAGAATACAAGACAATTTGCAGTATCGGCTCATGACTTTGTCCGCTTTTTGGAAGCGAAGACTTTAGATTCGCCCTGCCCAGCCTGTAGCTTTCAAGGTTGGACGGTGATCGGCTCCTCAAAAAACGGAAGCACGTATCGCCTCGCGACGCCCCTCCGTGACGGGCCGAAACCAAGCCAAGTTTCAACATTTGCAATTTATTGCAATGAGTGCGGCTTTGTAAGGCATCACCTATCCAGAAAGGTGCGGGAGTGGATCGATGAGAACCCGGAGCCGGAGCAATTAGACCTCGAAGAGGTAAGCGAGGCTGACTTTGAGTAGTAGGTTCAGTACACCTGACGCAATGAAAGCCCATCTGGAGCTAGTAAGCACATTCAACACTCCCTCGCCAAAGGATGAGGTGGTGCCTGCTGACATTCCAGCCACAGTGAGCAATACTCAACGCATGAACGATATTACTCGCGAAGAATTCAATGCCAAGCTCGAGACCATCGAGGTAAAGATGGATGCTCGGGTTGAGTCTGTGTCCGCGAAAATCGAAGGTTTCCTTGCCGCTCAGGCTGAGCGCGACAAGGCTCAATTGGAGCGGGACAAGCGCTATGAATTGCTTGCAGATCGTGTAACAAAGGCTGCCGAAGGAGCTGAAGCCGCTGCCAGTCAGGCAGCTACAGTGAAATCTAACTACTGGGCGGCGGTAGCCGTGCAGCTCCTTGCAGTGGTGGCCATTCTTGTTGGTGCTTACTACGCAAATCAGGCGAACGTATTGGGCGCCATGCAAACAACCCTGGCAGCCATTCAGTCAGGAAAAGACAGCAGCACGTTGAAACCTGAAACATCCCCCTCAACTGCACCGACACCAGCACAGCCAAGTAAATAACGAAAAGCCCGGCCCAGCGCCGGGCTTTTCATTCCGTCTTACGCCTCAACAGGTTTATAAGCTGTCAGGATTTACGCCAATAAGCCTCAAAGAGCTAGCTAAGGATTCATCCAGAACAATCTCACCCGTGGTCGATGCGGCTTGGTTAATGCCGACCGTTCTGTATTTCATATTTTGCCCGGCAAGCATTTGCTTCAAAATGGACCTGGCTTTGGCGCCACCAGCTACGGTGTATGGGCTCATCATCTTGTAGACATTTTCAACGCTTTGAGCCTGCGCCTTTTTGATCATTTCTTGCTGTTCCGCCGGAAGACCTAGGGCAATCTCGGGCATCGCAGGGACCATTGAAACAGGAGTTTCTTGAGGGGTTATGGTCCACGCCTCGTTCTGATCGATCCTCATCTGAATCGTTCCGACTGGAATCTTATAACGGCCGCCAGACATCAGCCCAACGTAGAGCTCACCACCCTCCTTGCGAATGACCGGGTAAAACTTCAGCGAGCTGGTGATGATCGAGGTCCCGGCTGAGAAATCACCTGAAGTGACCATCATCGTCGTCTTGTCGGTGAACTCATCAGTCGAGCCAGTCGCCTTCCATACCGATCCTGATGCGCAGCCGCCAAGCGCCCCCATCATTATCAGAATTGCAATCATCCGTTTCATAGCCAGCTCCAGTCGTTTAGTGCGTCGGTTTTAACAGAGCGCCAGACTTTTGCATTCCGCCTTGCTCCCCCGCAGACGCCATCTACACTGACGATAGCTGATAGCTGATAGCTGTCGGATCACCCCCCCCTTCGACAGAGAGCCCGCCACGTGCGGGCTTTTTGTTGTTTGTGCGCCCAATGCCTATTGGAGGAATGAACCATGGTCCACCCAAAACTCGTTCCAGCCGTGCTGGCCAGCCTTCAATTGAATCAGATGATGATCGGCGAAGCTTTTGAGGAGATCGCGGTCTGGCTGGAAAAGGAAGGTGCAACAGAGACTGCGCAGAAGCTGAGGGTTCGTGTTGGCGATCTGAGATTCAATGCGGAAACCATGGATAGGGCGATTATTGAGCTGCTCAAGACGGATGAGAGCGTGCACTGAAAGTGACATGAGCCCGAGCAACGCCGGGCTTTCTCATTCCCCTCCTCCGCTGCTACGCTTTCAGCTCCCTCGAATGGAGTCGAAGCCATGCCTACCCCCGAATACTCTCTCCCCGATGTCCTTGAGCGCATGCATGAAAATCAACACGCCCTGGAGGCTGCCATTATGGAGCTGACGCTGTTGATTGAGAGCCAGGGCTCGATCGAGATAGGCGGTAACGTCCGCGGCGCGCTGGATACGATCCGCGACAATGCAGGGCACATCAACCAAGGCTTGGCCAGGCTGAAGGCTCAATGACCAGACTGATCGAGTCGACTTCCTCCTGATATAACGCAACAGAGTATGAGCCCGCCAAACGCGGGCTTTTTTGTGCCCGGAGAAAATGCGCCCCCCTCCCCGCACATGCCTCTTGCCAAAATATGGCAGGAACAATACTGTACATACATACAGCTATTAGCAAGGAGCTTTCTATGTCAAAAATCGCGTCACCCGTATCACAAGCCAGAGACTCATATGAATTGGTTGGCCGGCGCATCCAACGCCTGATAGCTGCGCCCGGCGTTCAAAAGGTACAGGCCATAACCGTGACCAGACTTGAAGCAGAACCCGCTGAAGCATGGCAGCAAGTCATTCAGGAGATTGAAGAGACCAGCGGTGTAAGTATGGAGCGCCTTGAGAGCGGCGCCGTAAGAATCGGATGGCGAAAGTACTGCGAAACCTGAAATGAGCCCGCCACTGAGCGGGCTTTTTATCGCCCACACATTTCAGCAATCTGAATTTATTAATTCAGCATGCTTGACATGCTAATTTCAGCTTGCTTAAATTCATCTCAAGCCAACGCATTACCGGCCTAGCAGCGAAAGCTGCGCCGCTCTTTAGCGATGCCGCTTCACGTTCCACCTTGCCGGATCACCACCGGCCCAGATTCAAAGGCAGCGATGAACCGGCCTCAACGGTTCAGAGGGTTGGCAACTGACCCGGGCGTGCAGCGTAAAACGCCAAGAACAGTTATCCAGCGGGAGAACAAGCCGAAAGGCCCGCGGCTGGAAGAACAATTTGAGATAGCCAATGACCGACGCCAGTAGCGGGTCACGGCGGAAAGTTTCACTGATGCACCTGGTGACGGGTGCATTGGGAAAACAACCGAGGAATGACGATGACACCGGAACAGAAAATGAAATTCCTGATCCTGGCGCTCGATGCGCGCTGGCAGCAAAAGGAAGCGCTGGATTACGCCGCGATGACCGGCGCCGATGCGGATGCTGGTTATGCCTCCTTAGTGGATGCCGGGGAGCACTGGGATAGCCGAAACGAGACTCGCTGCGGCGATGTTGAGACGGGTATCCCGTGCGACGGCGGCCGCCACTACGAAGCCAAATCGGTCGCTGCCCAGCTGCCAGACGGCTCATGGGTCGGCTGGACGCACTACTACGGCGGCGGCAAACATGCTGAGCCGGATGCCATCGAGTGGATGAGCGAAGCCTACGACCTCTCGTGTGTCGAGGAAGAGAAGGTGGTGACAGCTAGCACCTTCAAAAAGATCGCGACATAGATCAGCCAGCGCTAAAGACCACAGCCCACACATGCGGAACTTCAGAAAAAAAACAACAGAACACGATCAAAAGTCGAATGACTTTCCCTCAGTGTTCAATCTGCTCTTTTCAGAGAGTCCATTGCAAAATTCTCTATATGACGTTTACCACTTGCATCAAACCAGCTGCACTTAGCTCCGTTTCTTGGTCCATTGCCGAATCCGCCAGCAGAAAAGTCCCCTATCTGTTCAATGGTCATTCTCGGCCCCCCACTCTTCAGTCGTACTACCTGGCCTAGCACTAAATTTTGCATTCATTCGCTCCCTAAATAATGGCGCAGCGATTCTACACGTTACTTTTCGAATCTACCCACATGCACTCCCCTCCGCGCCCAACGGCAACCAGCGGAACGGATGAGTGCAGCCGAGTTTTGTTGGACGACCACCGGTTAAAGCCCGATGGATCACCCTGAATGGCCTCACGGTCAATATGTTTAAAAAGGATGCAGGGCGGCCCTCGCCCTAATCCATCTCGCCGATCTGGAGGCGATCATGAACACCCCGCATAGTTCTTTGCCTAAACACCACCGCAAGCCGCCTCCAGTGAGCCACAGCCCGCATGAGGACGCTCGGTCCGAATGGCTTTACAACGCGGCCGAAGAACTTCTTCGCGGCTGCAGCGTGTCGTTCCAACGCCGCATGCACGCTCCGCAAGGCGTGACCGCTGATGAGTTCGCCCTGGCAGTGGATGAGTATGTGAACAACCGCCTTGCCGATAGCGAAGTGCATACCCCGGCACTGGGTTGGCTGCTGATCAGGGCGGCGATTGGGAGCACTGACAAGACCGCTGTGACCGAGCTGCTTGGCAACAGCGACCACCCGCTGGGCAAGCTTGGCGAAATTGCCGAGGGCCTGCTTCGCCCCCTTGCCGATGACGCGCTGATAGCCAAGGCCGAGGACGATGAACTGTGAGCCCGCACATCCTGATTGATCAGGCGCTCGACGGTGTGGCCACACCCATTGGCCAAGAGGACATCAGTCTTTTGGTCCAGGCACTGATCACCCGCCTATTCACCGATGGCGCAATCACCTCTGACGAATTCAACCACTACTGCAAGCGGCTGCGAAACATTTGCAAGCAGCGCAAGGAGGCACGATGACGACATCACCAGTCAAAACGCTGATTGATGAGCAGCTCGACGAGATCGAATCGAAATTAATCTTGCTGGGCTTCGGCCTCCCCTTCAATGAGGTGATCGGTAAGCCGCGGGAAATGCGCGTTGCGAATCTTCCTCAGCGTCTGGCGGCAACCATGAAGGGCGGTCGGATTGCGGTGAGAGTTCGGTCATGAAGCCAATCTTCTGGCTGCTCACCGCCGGCCTGGTAGTAGTGATGCTGGCCTACAACGGCATCCGAGACGCATCCAGCGTCTGCCAGCCACCGCAAGTCGCTCACAGGTTCCTCCATTGACCAGCCGCCAGCGGGCGCGGCGCCTGCTGATCTGGCGCGGCTCTTTCCCTGCTCTCACCGTCTTTGCCTTTCTGATGCTGCTCAGCGCCCTCGCTGATCGCGTCACTCAATAATCCACAACTTCAAATTCAGCGCCCCGGCAACGGCACGGCGCGGGAGAGAGTCATGCTCGCAGCTATTGCAGATCGAATTCGCTCAAAGTCCTACGAACTCCCGCTGTCTCGCGATTACGTCCGTCACTGGGGCCTGAAAGAAGCCATCCGTGAGCTGGTGCAGAATGCCTTGGACAGCGAGTCACCTTTCGAATACGCCTTTGCCGACGGCCAGCTGTTCATCACCAGCCGCTTTGCAAGGTTGGAAGCCAGCACCCTAGTGCTGGGCAGCACGTCCAAAGCTGATCGATCTGACGCGATCGGCAGCTTCGGCGAGGGCTACAAGATCGCTCTGCTGGTGCTGACCCGCAACGGCTACGACGTGAAGGTGCTCAACGGCAACAAGCAATGGGTGCCAGAGTTCCGGCATAGCGACCAGTTCGATGCTGAGGTGCTTTGCATCAACGAAAGCCCAGCGCACCGGCAGAATCAGGGAGTTGAATTCGTAGTTTCTGGCCTGACAGAGGACGACGAAGCGGAAATTCGCGGCATGTGCCTCCGCATGCAACCGTCAATGAGCGACGTTATCGGCACCAAGTACGGCCACATCCTCCCTTCACGGCCCGGAAAGCTGTATGTAGGCACGCTTTTCGTGTGCGACACAGATCTGACCTACGGCTACGACATCCTTCCTGAGTACTTGCAGCTTGAGCGTGACCGCCAAACGGTGAGCGGCTGGGATCTGAAACAGGTATCGAAAAACGCCTGGATCGATACCGGCCGACTCGACGAGGTAGCAGAGAAGATCGAGCAAGGTATCCCTGATGTTGAATACGTCGAGTACGGCAGCACCGAGCTTGTGCGGGAAGCCTGCTACAGGCTTTTCCAGCAGAAGCACCCGGGCGCGATTGCCGTTCAATCCCAGGAAGAGCTGAACACCCTGATCAAGCAGGGTATGACCAACACCGTGGTCGTGCGCGGCGCGTTCTATTCGCAAGTTGCAAACTCGACCACATACAAGCAACAGGTCACCCACGTCGTGTCCATCCAGACGCCCAAAGCAGCGCTGGAAGAATGGTACCGCGACAACAAAAAATACATGAGCAGGCTTCCGGCGGCTTCCTTGAAGGACCTGGTCAAGCGCGCTGACGGCTGGAGGAACAAATGATGTCCACGAACATGCAGATATGGGAAAAGGTCAGCACGACCGATACCCGTTACACGAAAGCGGCCGAGGTTGGCGGACAGAAGATTACCAGCCTCAATGGCACCGCAATGATCATGAAGGCCACCGAAGTTTTTGGACCTGTCGGTATCGGGTTCGGCTGGTCGGTGATGGAAGAGCGCTTTGACGAAGGCTCCGAAATGATCAGCGGAGAAGGCGATAAGCGCCTGGTGCTGGGCCGAGAACTCAACCACACCATCAAGATTCGCTTCTGGTTTGAACTGGACGGCAAGCGTGGCGAGATCGAGCAGTACGGCTGCACCCGCTACCTCTACAAATCGAAGTACGGCACAACAACAGATGGCGAGGCGCCGAAAAAGTCTCTCACTGACGCCATCAAAAAATCTCTGTCCATGCTCGGTTTCAGCGCCGACGTGTTCTTGGGCATGTTTGACGATACCGGTTACGTCGAGCAACTGAAGGATGAGGAGCGCCTTGAGGATGCCGCTGATAAAGACGCCGAAATCCTGCGCCAAAAACAGGAGCGTCTTGATTGGCTAAATTCAGCGGTCGAGACAATTGGCAAGGCAGTAACGCTCTATGAACTGAAGACGCTGAACGTGAAATATATCCGCGAGGCAACCCGCCGCAACGAACCGACTTTCATCGCACGCATCACTCGTGCTTTTGAAGAGCGGAAGTCCGCCCTCGAGCAGGGCAAGGAGAAAGCAGCATGACGCAACTCTACGCGCTCACCGGCAAGCTCGCCGAACTCCAGGCAATGGCCGACACCGACGACGAAGGCCTGAAAGAGGCCTTGCAATACGCGATGGACGAGATCCAGGGCGATTTCAACATCAAAGCCGACAACATCGTCATGCTGCGCCGCAACATCGAAAGCGACGTGACAGCCATCGAGACAGAGATTGAGCGCTTGGCCGAGCTAAAGCGTGTCAAATCGAACAGCGTCACGCAGATCAGCGACTACCTGCGCCGAAACATGGAAGCAGCCAACATCAAGTCAATCAAGCGACCGCTGTTCACTATCACCCTGGCCTTGGGCAAAGAGAAAGTGATCGTGGACAACGAGGACGCCGTGCCGGACGAGCTCACATCAGTGAAATCCAGCATTACGCCCGACAAGACTGCGATCGCGGCCAAGCTCAAAGAAATCCGGGACCACAATCAGTCGGTGCGAAAGCGTATGGACGCTGGCGAAGACGCCGAGCATGAACTTATCGAAGAACCAGTCTGGGCGCACCTTGAGCGTGGCGACAGTTCGATCCGCATAAAGTGAGGTCAGCATGATCAGCAACCACCTCAACTTGGTCGAGCAGCAGCGGCAGAATACGGAATCAATTTCTAACCGGATCGCCGATTTTTTGGCCGCCGGCGGGCAAATCGCTGAACTGAAAAGCCCGCCGCGCAATCCGCTACCGCCTCCCCGATCACAGAAAATCAACCCCGACACCATCCTCAAGCGCAAACCCAGGCCGCTGAACCGGGCGGAGCGCCGAGCACTGCGCAAAATGGCGGACTCATTATGAGCAAGCGCAAACCGCACAACCTCAGGGTGCGCATCGACCGATCATGTCGCTCTCTGCTGGCCACCAACCACGTTGCGGTGGTGAACATCGACCCCAGCGGCCATCAGGGCATGATCAACTACAAATCGCTGAAGAACATCGCTCCCGGGAAGATTGGCCAGGCTGTGTGCAGCATCCCCCACCGTTGGACGATCTACCTCAGCGCTCTCTGTATTGATGCTCGCGGCGATCGTTACAGCAAGTCGATAGAGGTGGCGCCGGACGGCGTGTACCTCTCCGACCATCTGGAAGACGTGATCGAGCACTGCTACAAGAAATTGCGCGACTCAGCCAATCAAAGCCAGATGGTGGCTTCTGGCTGGATCGCTATTCCTGAATCCCTATCGCTCGACGAGGCTCACGCAGCGCGGATTTTTGAAGCGGTCGGAGCCTGGAATCAGGTCAAGGTAGCAGCGTGAGACGTTTCCGCACCCAACAACGAAAACGACAAACCTGGCTGGCGCTGCCGACCAGCGGCATAGAAGAGGTTGGCCATGGCCAAGAGTGGACAAGAGCGATCGGCGAAGGCCGCCGAGAAGCGGATCGAATACGACGAGAAGGAACTGCGGCACCGGGTCAGGCTCGGCACCCGGCAGAAGCTTGATGAGCTGATGGCCTGGAACGGCATCGAGGAAATGAGCGAGGCCGTACAGAACCTGATTCTGAACGCTCATGCGCTCGGGCCGACATTGTCATTCCAAGCGATGGAAAGTCCGCGCCACAAAGTTCAGATAAGCGAAAACGTGGCGCGGATGTTTCGGAACCAGAGCTTGGCCAAGATTCATCGCGACACCGATGAGCCTGAAGATGAAATCGTCGATCCGGCTCAGGATGCACATTATCGATAACTCGGAAAACTTTATCGTCAAAGTTTAAGAAACACTCTAGATATTCTTGCTAGAGGAAGAGGAACTAGCAACAGAAAAATCAACAACAATTTCCTCCTCTTCCTCCTTCTTGGAGGAGGCTGACAACGTAAGATCAAACTTCTTTTCAAAAAGCGAAGCTATTTTCTCGTATTTTTCAGAACCAAGGCTATCCCCTTTTAATTTCATCAAACTCATAACTGCTTCCTGTTCCTTTTCTCTAATCCCCGGCCTAAGAATGAGAGAGGTAAGAGTCTCATACAAATTTGGAACCCACACCGATATATTAGGAGAATCCAAATGTAGCTCCATGGCCCATTTTTGAGAAATCCCAAAATCCCCGTCGGAATTATTAATAATCTCGAAATCAACCCCATTATATTTAATTGCTATTTTGGCCAGATTTGAGCTTTTGAATAACGCCATTGCCTTACCATAATTCGTAACAAGAATATCTACATCCGATGGAGGGTTGTTCATTATTGCACCATGAAGACACGCTGCAACACTTCCGATAACCATGTATTCTATTTTATTCCTATTAAGCTCTTTGACTATAAAACTCAAAGCTTCCGCCATTTCCTTGGGCAGCATAATAAATCATCCCTCGCATTAATCAGTGAGATTACCCAACAAGCACACCAACATATTCAGTCATAGTAAGTAATTCCAAACAAAGCCTGACCACCACACCAGCCCGACCGAAACTGCTATACAACTAGACTTTCAACTTCCACTTGCACCTCGTAAACAAAACCGTAACTCCTCGAGCTATTTTCTTCAAAATAGTGTCCATCAAGTAATAGCCCACGACCCCACTTTTTGCCAATTTCCGGTCACGGAGGGCGGCGCCTACCCGAGGTATTTGCAATGCCCGTACTCCATAGCGCAATCCACAAGATCGACAAAAAACCCGATGGCCTCCCGGCCGTTCTGTTCCTCGGCGGTGCAGAGCAGGTCGAGAGCCAGGCTCGCGACGATCTGATGAGCCAGCTCAACGAAAGCTACAACACCACCGCCGGCAAAGGCTGGGGTTTCTTCCACGCTGAATCTGGCGCGTACCCACTCCGTGGCTGGCTCGCCAAATACTTGGCTGGCGGCTCCGACTTCCTCGACTTCAGCATCACCGCCGTCGAGCACCTGACCAGGCTGATGGAAGAATCGAACCTAACCACCGGCGGGCACGCCCTCTTCTGCCACTACCAGCAAGGCCTGACCGATTACTTGATCATTGCCCTGGTGCAGGAAACCGAAGCGGTGACCATGACTGAGGAGCTGCACCTGATGACGGTCAAGCGCCTGGACCTGGACCATATCCGCCTGGCCGCTCGAATCAACCTCAGCGAGTGGAAGAACAACCCACAGTCGCGCCAATACATCTCGTACCTCAAGGGCAAGCAGGGCCGAAAGGTCAGCGAGTATTTCCGCGACTTCATCGGCGCGCAGGAAGGCGTCGACGGCCCGGGCGAAACCCGAACGCTACTCAAGGCCTTCAGCGACTTCGTTGAAAGCGAAGACCTCGGCGAGGAATCCGCCCGAGAGAAGACCAACACCTTGGTCAGCTACGCGATGGCCCAGGCCAAGTTCGGCGAACCGCTTACCCTCGATGAATTGTCCGAAGTGCTCGACGACGCACAGCCAAAGGCGTTTGCCAACTTCATTCGCGACAAGGATTACGGCCTGTCGGCTTCACTTCTGCCGGACAAAAAGACCCTGAACAAATTCAGGCGCTTCACCGGCCGCATCGATGGCTTGTCGATCAGCTTCGAGCAACACCTTCTGGGATCAAAAGTCGAGTTCGACGAAGCCGGCGGCACTCTGACGCTGCGCAGCCTGCCGACTCAGCTGACCGATCAACTCAAGCGCGCAGCTGCCTGAGCCCTACCGATACCTCGCATTCGGTCACGGAAGCTGGTGATATTCCTCTTCCAGATCTATTGGCCCTGTGTCTATCAACCATTTATTTCCGAGGCGTACAGGCTTAAGTCGTGGTCCGCCAAGCATGTCTTGATGAGGCCACAGAATGTAGCCCGAACCGTCAGCCTTTGGCTCAACGTGAACAATAAACAGGCTAACGTCTTCCCTACTCCATCCAATTGCCGCAGCAATCTTTGCGTCGTTAGTAACGTTCCGAATAACCATCGCGAACTCCGTTCGTGAAGTTGAGCATTGAAAGCCTAGCTCAGCGCAAAGAAGTACTCATACCACCTGTCGCATTCGGCCACGGAGGGCGGCACCTTTCTAGACAAAACCAATCTCTAGCTCTACTTTTATAGCCATGGGTTATTCGGAACCCATATTTAATCAACATAGAAAAAAAGGACTTCTATGAAAAGACTATATTTAGTCTCTGCTGCATTATTGCTATCCGTTACGACTCAATCGTTTGCTTGCGATTCGATAAAGTGGTGTCAACACACACCAAATGCAACTAACAATTTCTCCTCCGCGAGTTATCAATGTGGGTGTAACGACCCACCAAATTACGACAAAAATCCAAAACTTGGTGAGAAAGAAAGCAAAGACCAAGTGTACGATTTAAATCCAAATATTAACAACAGTGGTAACTCCCACAACACCATGTCGAAATAGATTCATCCTCCCTTCAGGACTTCGACCATCCCTATACCCGACAAGGCGGTGAAGGAGACCGCCTGCCCCACCCTCACCTATTGCGCTGAAGGTCCTGTAAATCGGTCGATCTCTTTCCGGTAGGTTGCAAGCTCAATGATCTGCCGCAAGCAAATGACGACCTCCAGTTTCTGCTTGTCGTCGGGAATTCCTATTCGCTTCAGCATCGCTCGGGCGTCTTCCTCGATCGCCGCGAGTGCATCGATATCGCTTTGCAATCTCATGTCAGTCTCCCGTCAGACTGCATCGAACATAAACCAATAGCCCACTTCAACGAATCACGCCAGCCGACGAGGCAGGCGTCTGACTGGAGATTGCCGATGAGCATCCCCGTGAACGCTTTGAAAGACGACGAGCTCTTGCACTACGCAGCGCTTGATCCTGGTGCCGCTACCGAACTCGCCCGCCGCATTGCCGACAACAGCATTGATCCGAGTGCTGAGCGGGATGAGCTGCGCGAAGACGTTCGCATGCTCGAAAGCCGCGCAGAAGACACTGAAGATGAAATCAACGAACTGCACAGCCAAGCGTCCACAGCCTGCGAGTTCATCCGCCGCGCCATGAACCCGGATGAGCGTGTCCTTTCCACTAACGAGCTGCTGCAGAAAGCGCTCGATTGCTTGGAGTAACGCCATGAGCGCATTTGCCGTATTCGGGATGAATGAACACTTCGCCCGCGAAGAGGCGAAGCGCAAGGTTCGCGACTTCAAAATTGAGAAGGGCCTACGGGTCGAGCTTTCAATGAGCCAGTGGCTCCAGGCTGTAGAAGATCGCGTAATCAAGATCATGGACGGCAAGCGTGTCGCCCAACTCAGCAGCATGTTCGATGCCCCTCAGTACGCCGCTGATTATGCAGATCGTATCCGCAAGTTGGGGCGGTGCCGCGACGTCATCATCAGGGCGAAGATCAAGGTGCCGCAAAACGACCTGAGGCGGAAGTCGGCGACCAAGCTTTCGTGGATGGATTACTCGCTGGCGTCGACGGCGGCCGCCTGACCTAGCCTCACCTATTGCACTGAACGCCTCGAACTATAGCGGCAATTCATTTTGCGTAGACAATAGCCAATATGGCTACAACAACACCAAGCAATCCGGTCACTGTTGAAATGATTGGCGCCAATACATCAACTTTGAGTTTAAAATCTGCTCTCAAGTCTGCACGCACTTGTTTGAATCCCTTCTGTGTCAGATAGGGTGTTTCAGCCTCATCGTAATCCCACTCGATCCGCCCATACATGGTCGGATCAGAAAGATCTGGCATATCCACCAAAGCTTTTCTTGTTTTGCTCTGGTAGTACTTCGTTTCGATGCATGCCAACCACTGATTAGCAAGTGCAAGGTGGGTGTAGTAGTCACTTGAACTACCCATCTCAGGATCAGGATGCGGCTCAGGCTCATCTTTTTCCAAGTTCTTAATTCTGCGCTCTTGCTTCCATATCGCGATTCGATATTCGAAATAGTTCAATTTTTCAGTCCCTGTCAAAATTTTCGAAACTATACCGACGAGGTGCCACTGTGCCCATCACTTACGGAAGCGTTTGCAGCGGCATCGAGGCTGCGACTATGGCTTGGCACCCGCTAGGCATGCGCGCCACTTGGTTCGCGGAGATCGAGGCCTTCCCCAGCGCAGTGCTGGCCCACCACTACCCAAACACGCCGAATCTCGGCGACATGACCAAACTCGGCGCCCAGGTGCTGGCCGGCAAGATCGCCGCGCCGGACGTGTTGGTCGGCGGAACCCCGTGCCAGGCCTTCAGTGTCGCCGGCATGCGTCAGGGTCTGCTCGACCCGCGCGGCGCCCTCACCATCAAATACGTGGAGCTCGCAGATGCAACTGACTATGTTCGCGCCGGCCGCCGAAAGCCGCCCTGTGTCCTTGTCTGGGAAAACGTCCCAGGCGTCCTCAGCGACAAAGGGAACGCCTTCGGATGCTTTCTTGGCGCGCTTGCTGGGGAAGACTGCGAACTGCAGCCTTCAGGGAAAAAATGGCCGGACGCTGGTTGTGTGTATGGACCCAAAAGAACAATCGCGTGGAGGGTCCTGGACGCCCAATATTTCGGCTTGGCCCAACGACGCCGTCGTGTGTTCGTTGTCGCAAGTGCTCGAGATGGATTCGATCCCACCGAGGTACTTTTTGAGCGCGAAGGCTCTCGCAGGGATATCCCGCCGGGACGGGAGGAGAAGTCGGCACTTCATCCTACTCTCACGGCGCAGGGCGGAGGCTCTCTCGATGACCGAGAGGCATATGTACTGGAGCCCGAGGGCATTAGACGAACAAGCGTCATCGAATGGGAGCGTTGCCAAGGTTTCCCTGATAACTACACGCTGATCCCATGGCGCGACAAACCTGCCAGCGAATGCCCGGACGGCCCGCGCTATAAGGCGATCGGTAACAGCAAGGCCATACCAGTGGTGCACTGGATCGGTAAACGCATAAAAATTTACACCACCTCCTCTCTAGACCTTGACTAAATCGCGCTCATAAACCATACAATCGCGGATGAATCAGCAGAGTTGCTATAAATGGAATTAAAACAAGTAAACCAAGAAAATAGAAATATCGAAGATAGCATTGTATCGGCTAGTATATTTTGTGCTAACACATGGATGACACTAATTGCACCATTGGTAATCGGACTATTTGCGAGCAAATTATTTGCAAATCAAGACTTCACTCCAACCGAAACAACACTTTACTCAATATCAATCGCAATCCACATAGTTTTTGCAATAATAATTTTTTATGCTGGCAACAGAAAATCTACAACCCTAGCTGTTGAAGAGGCCTTGGAAGACACTCGACAATACAAGATGGAAATAATTCCAAAAGCCAAAGCTGTTTATGAGGTATCCAAAACCCAGCAAAGCGTTACATATTTAATGACAGTAGAGCTTGAATCTTTGATTGATGAAGTCAGGTCTCGTCCCGCCGATTACCCGTTCGCACAAGGACTCAAAGACTGGGAAGTAGGGCTCAATCGAATTCTCTGGCATTTAGTAGACAATCGCACACAACTTTTTGGATACAAAAGCGACGCTTTTTATAACTTTGCACTTTATATGTACGATGAGGAAAGCGAGGACCTTTTCATAAAATGGCGTAGTCACGACAATAGACTCTCTACCTCCAATAGGCGTTGGAAGCCAGGCTTCGGACATGTCGGCCTTGCTTATATTCAAGGTGAGGCAAAAATTTGTCAGGATATAACGACAAGCTCCGAGCTATCAGATAGCGCTGCAATAGAATCTGATAAAAAGAATTATAGATCATTCATTTCCATACCGGTAAAGGACTCTTACAATGTGTTTGGTGGAAATAAACCTCTAGGTGTGCTAGTATTTACCAGCAACCACGTCAACCAATTCTCTTGGGAACGTGATAAAGTCTTCACTCTGACAGTTGCAAAAATACTGTCTATGTACATCGAGCGACATTTGATTTCACTAATGGAGGTTTCAAAGTGAAAGACAAGGAAAATAGGTTCGCCGGATTGGCTGGCTTAATAGTGCAGCCTTCATCTATTAAAACTGGCATCATTTCCGAAAGCTTGAGCTTTGAAGACTGTATCATTCAAAGCTCGAAGCATAGTGGCTCTTTTTCGCGAGAATGGGTTGAATCCGAGGTTGAAAAAAGTGCTGACTATTTCACAAAAGAAATTTACAGCCGCTCTTAACTCCCCCCTCGCCCAGACACATTAAAATAAGCTCGCTTCGGCGGGCTTTATTCCCCCCGTTTAAGAGCCTTCAACCATAACCGTACCCTGCTAACAATTACTCATTCTACGAATGCCGAGTTGATCGAAATGGTCAGCGCAACACCCTGAAAGAGCTCGAAACTGACGGAAGATATATACCGCGAAGTCGTCGACGGTCCGGCGCTGAAAACAGCCGCCGAACAGCGGTAACTCCCTCCACCATCAAAGTCAGTCGCTATAGCGGCAAGGAATCGCTATGCCTGAAGAAATGAAGAAGGCTCGGCCAGAGCACTATCGCTACATCAACTCTATTGGGCCAGAAGGTCTTGAGGTGCACTGCATACCTACCAGGTGATCGGTGAGACTGCGCAGTGCTACTACATCGGCGGCATAATCTAGATTGTCTGGAAGAAGCCGATGCAGTACTGCGTTTATTCATTGCACTTCCCGATCGCACAGAGACCTGGCAAATAACTGGGAAGATACGCATTTCGCAACTCAGCAAGTTTTTCAGAGTTTCGAGGGACTATCGAAATCACTCCATTGAATTGGTCATCATATATACCACCTAAAACAACCAAATCACCGTATGCTGAAAGGATAGCGTATTCCCCTCCATTCATATTGACTGTTTGGTAATCACTTCTCCACTGCGCAAAACCCTGACCCGCCCCACGCACCATAAATGCTAAAAGAACTAGAACCACGGCAAGCGAAATATGGAATATCCATTTATTTCCTAAATCCAGCTTTGTTAATCCCTCCCGAAGGATTGAGCGATCAGTCAACCCCTCGGATTCCGCAGCCCGACTCAGCGCTCCTTTGAGCCCATACTTCAACCCTTTAAGTACAATAAAGGCATACTTTGAGACAGCAAAAGTTAAAGACGAGATAAATAACAGGATAAACATCCTCGAACTAAACCCTGTAATACAGACACCTATGAGTGCTATTACGGGTATAAGAAACTCCAACCCCAGCACCCTCACCTCTTTCAACGGGTCAGTCATTATCCTGAACACACCAATAGTGAATAAAAGTACGGGAATCAATACAACAACTGAGCACGCCAGAGAGACAACCATTGCTTTCAAATCAATTGAAATGAAAGAGTAGGAATAGCCAAATTCACCGGCGTAACCAACCTCGAACAACAAAGCGCCTACAAATGAAACCAAAGGAAGGACGGCCAAGAGCACGCTTTCCCTAAGAAAAAAACTATTCACCGTCACCTTCTGTGCTTTCCGTTTTGACTATCTACTCAATATACAAGCTTGCCGATGAGCGAGCGAGGATCACTCATGTCCGATTCTCAAACGGAATCCACGCCCACCGCTCGCAAGCTGCGCAAATGCAACGAGTGCCGCCGATTCCACGCCTACCGCTAACCCATTCCCCACCTTCTGCTGCCCCGCGCGGCATGGAGCATCGCTATGAAAAATGAAATTCTCTCGGACGAGGAGCTTGCAGAGCTCACCGGCTACAAGGCCAGGTCCTACCAGCGGCGCTGGCTGATTGATCGTCAATGGGTATTCGTCGAAAGTCGCGGAAAACGCCCACTGGTTGGCCGCATGTACGCCCGCATGAAGCTGGGCATGATCACGCCCACCATCGCTGACCCCAACCCCCCGCCGGCGGCACCGGCATGGACGCCCGACTTCTCACGAGTGAACTGATATGCGACCCCGCAAGGCCGAAACACGCAACTTGCCGCCCCGGATGTATCAGTGGACGCGGAAACGGAAAAGCGGAAAGGACTGGATTGCCTATTACTACCTGGACCTGACTGGTAAGGCGATCCCGCTGGGCAAAGACTTGGACCTGGCCAGGATCAAATGGGCAGAACTGGAGGCCAAGGAAAAGCCGCTCGATCTGCGCACCATGAAGGGCATCTTCGACCGGTACATCCGCGACATCGTCTCCAAAAAAGCACCGCGCACCCAGAAAGACAATCTGGCGGAGATCAAGCAGCTCCGACCGATGTTCGATAGCGCCCCCATCGACTCGATCACCCCGGCCACGATTGCCGGGTACCGGGATGCACGGACAGCGAAAGTGCGGGCTAATCGTGAGATCGCCACCCTCTCCCACATCTTCAATATCGCCCGGGAATGGGGGCTGACGACCAAGGAGAACCCCTGCCAGGGCGTGCGCAAAAACAAGGAAACGCCCAGGGACTATTACGCGAATGATGTGGTTTGGGATGCTGTTTACAAGAAGGCAGCTCAAGAGCTGAAAGACGCGATGGACCTGGCTTATCTCACCGGGCAACGGCCGGCAGATGTTCTGGTCATGAGGAAGGATGATGTCGAGGGGAAATATTTGGGCGTGCAGCAGAACAAGACACACAAGAAGCTGCGTATCCAGATGACTGACGGCGACGAGGCGAACAGCTTGGGGCTGCTGATCGCGAAGATGGCCGAGCGCAATGCCCAGCACATCTGCAGCTACCTGATTGTGAGTGCGCGCGGCAAGCGCATGACCGCGAAGATGCTTCGCGACCGGTGGGACAAGGCGCGTGAAAAGGCCAAAAAAGAGGCTGACGAGATTGGCGACACGCTGCTGGTCGAGAAAATCGGCAGCTTCCAGTTTCGTGATATCAGACCAAAAGCCGCGTCAGAAATCCTCGACGTCGGTGATGCGAGCCTGCTCTTGGGTCACACCAAGGGCGACATCACGGAACGCGTTTACCGCCGCATCGGCGCCATCGCCAAGCCATCAAAATAGCCCGAAAACCCGTTACAAAACTCAAAATTCGCCCCTTGTAGAATGCGGTCTACAGAGGGGCCGAAAAACAAAAGTACTGTAACGAAAAAGAGCTACAGGCCAAGGTTTTAGCGGCTTTAAATAGCGGTCTTGAAAACCGTCGACTGTAACAGGTCCATGAGTTCGAATCCCATCGCCTCCGCCATCTTATGTACGACAAAGCCCTGATTATTCAGGGCTTTGTCGTTTCTGGGTACGCAGCTTCTGTCACAGCGCTTCTGGATCGTTTCCGCAGCCCCCGCTGTGAGGACAGAGTGCTGTGTGTTGTTGCCATCAGGCCTGAACGAGCCAAAACGGGGTCATGAAATTCAAGTCGTTGTCGGACATATCAAGTTCCCGTGTGGCAAATACCTGCGTCATGGCCGCGGGCGCCTTGGGTCTGATGTTGTTGGCGCGGCAGCGCAATGCCTTCGAGGCGCCGGCTTCGATCTAGAGCATTTTCTCCAGGCCGATCTTGTCGCTGAGCCAGGCCTTGAAGCTGCGCCATTTACCGCCGGGCTCCTTATGCAAGGTATGCAGGCGGCCGTCGTCTTCGGTGACCCAGACGACTTCTCCGTTTTCCAGGCGGGCCTGGTAACTCACGGCTGGCACCATGCCCTCAAGCGCCAGCTTGCGCATGTAGCCGGCCAATTCAGGGCTGTCGACCAGCACCCCGACTTCAGTGTTCCACAGCACTGAACGCGGGTCGAAATTGAAAGAGCCGATGAACACCTTCTGCTTGTCCAAAATCATGGCCTTGGTGTGCAAGCTGGAGTCCGAGCCACCACTGAAGCCAAAGGAAGAACCGCCACTGGGGTCGTCCGGCTGGCGCCGCACCTCATAAAGCTTCACGCCATGTTCGAGCAGGGTCTTGCGGTAGGGCGCATAGCCGCCATGCACCGCCGGCACATCGGTGGCTTCCAGTGAGTTGGTCAACAGGCGCACATCAACACCGGCATCGGCACGCCCGAGGAGGTAGAGCATGCCCGGCTTTTGGGGCACGAAATAGGCCGAGATCATGATTAGCTCCTTACTGACGCTATCGAGCTCAGGCCGCAGTTGTGTGGCCATCAATAGCGCGCGGGCCGGTTCGTCGTCGGCCAGTACCTTGCTCGGGGCGTCCCACATCGCTTTGCTATGGGCCCAGATCAGCTGCTTTCGCCAATTCTCGAGTTGCGGTTGTGTCCGGTAGGTCATGAGGTGGTCGTACAAGGCTGTGTTCTCGATACGTGTGGTCTGGAGCGATTGTTCCAGGCGTTGGCGGCTCTTGAGCAAGTCTTCGGCTGTTGGCTTGTTGAGCAGGAAGTCACTGATCGGCTGGCTCAGGGCGCTGTTCCAGTACTGATCGAAGCTGTGGCCCAACTGCTCGGCGACCGGGCCGATGCACAGCAGGTCCATGTCGGTGAAGTTGAGATCGGGCTTGGCGTCGAAATATTCATCCCCCAGGTTGCGTCCGCCGACGATGGCTGCGCTGTTGTCGGCCAGCCACAGTTTGTTGTGCATGCGCCGGTGCTGTTGGGAAAGATTAAGCAGACGGCCCATGGTTCGGGTAACCATGGTGCTGCGCCCCAGATGCAAAGGGTTGAAGACACGGATATAGATGTTCTGGTGCACGGCCAGGGTAGCGATTACTTCTTCCTGGCCGTCGCTGGCAGTGTCATCGAGCAACATGCGTATCCGTACACCGCGATCGGCTGCCAGCAGTATTTCACGCACCAGTGCCCGGGTGCTGAGACCGTTATGCACGATGTAGTACTGCAGATCGACGCTTTTCTGCGCATTGCGGATCAACTCGGCGCGCGCCCGGAACGCTTCACTGCTGTTAGGCAGCAGGCGAAAACCCGAGCGCCCCTCATGCTGGGCGGCCTGGGCCTGGATCGAGCGCCCGAAAGCCGAATCGCTGGCGGGTATTGCCTCGCTGAAGTCGTGGGGCAAGCGCGTGGTGGCGCAGCCAGCGAGCAGCAGTGCGAGCAACATGGCGGGGAAGAACCGGGACATGGGCATGGGGCTCGTCCTCAACCTCGACGGGTGTAGTTTTGACCTCGGGAGCCCGCCAATGGTTACGACTCAGCGTCCAGTTCATCCAGCAGGCGTATGGCTGTGGCGCCGACCGTGCGCACCGCCTGTTCGATTTCCTGTGTTGCCCTGGAAGCGAAGTTCATTCGCAGACAGTTACGGTACTTGCCCGATGCCGAGAAAATGCAGCCCACGGCAATCTGCACACCTTATTCCAGTAAAGCCCGGTTTAAGCGCAGCGTGTCGAAACTTTCCGGGAGTTCCACCCAGAGCATGAAATCGCCCTGGGGCCAGCTGGCCCGAGTTCCGGTGGGGAAGTAGCGCGTGACCCAGTCGATCATCAGGTCGCGGCTGCGCTGATATTGGCCTTTACGTGATCCCACTTGATCTAGTTACTAGAACAAACACGCCGTGACGGGCAGCAATGGGCCGATTTCTGCTTGTCGTGAAGGGCTGCAGTCGACCCGAAGCTGCCGGTCAGCAATGGCTAAAATTGACCGATTGCCGCCCCTCGCCAAGGGCAGCAATTCTACCACTTGCCGCCACTCATCGATGGTAATGAACCACTCCCCTCATCTTCGTCACACCACTGCTGCTTCAATCGTTCTGGAACGCCAGGCATAAGCCAACACCATCAGCAGCCCCAGAGCAGCCATCGCCGCTCCGGCCAGGGAAATCGCCGGATAACCCAGACCAGCGTTGATCACCGCTCCGCCCAGCGCTGCGCCAATCGCGTTGCCAAAATTGAAGGCGCCAATGTTCACCGCAGAGGCAAGATTGGGCGCGTCCTTCGCTGCTTCCATGACGCGCATCTGTAGCGGCGGCACCAGGGCGAAACTGGCGATACCCCATATCAGGATGGCCAGAGCAGCCGGTACCGTCCAACGCATCAGCAGGGTGAACGCCAGCAAGACGAGAATCAGAACGCTTAGCGAGACGATCAAGGTGCGATCTATCGAGCGGTCGGCGGCCTTGCCGCCCCACATATTGCCCAGCGTCAACCCCACACCAAAAAGAACCAGCATGGCGGTGATGTAGGCGGTGGAACTATTGGTCTCGCTGCTGAGGATCGGCGCGATGTAAGTGAAGACGGTAAACATTGCGCTCGATCCGACTACGGTCAGGGCCAACGCGCCCAGCACCGGACCACGCCCCAGTACCCGAATTTCGGCCATTACACCGACGCTTTGCGGCGTCTTCAGGTTAGGCAGGGCGAACCACAACGCGGCCATGGTCACCACGCCGAGGCCGGTAATTCCCCAGAAAGCGGTGCGCCAACCGAACAGTTCACCAAACCAGGCGGCCAGCGGCACACCGCCGATGGTCGCCAGGGTCAGGCCCATGAACATCGCCGCAACCGCCCCGGCACGTTTCTCCGGGGCGACCACGCTGGCGGCGACGATGGAGCCAACGCCAAAAAATGCACCATGGTTCAGTGAGGTCACCACCCTGGCGACCATGAGGCTGTAGTAATCGGTGGCAAGAGCTGACATCAGATTACCCAAGGTGAAAATCGCCATGAGCCCGATCAGCAGATAGCGCCGGGGAATCCTGCCGGTGGTCAGGGTCATCAGCGGTGCGCCGAGCAATACGCCCAGCGCATAAGCACTGACCAGCAAACCGGCGGCGGGAATGGAAACGCCCAGATCCGCAGCGATACCCGGCAACATGCCCATGGGGGCGAATTCTGTTACGCCGATGCCAAAGGCACCGATGGCGAGTGCGACAAGTGGTGGATTGATACGCATGGAAGGCTCCTTATCTATGCCGCTAATGCTACGATCCAGTCTTTTCCGACGGTAGATAGCATTTTTGGCAATCACCTTTGCGCAGGAGGCACAAGTGGATTTCAACGGCAGGTCAGGTGAGATGAGCGTGTTCACCACCGTGGCGCAGGAAGGCAGCCTGTCGGCCGCCGCGCGTGCACTGGGCCTGACACCCTCGGCAGTCAGTCGGATCATCGCGCGTACCGAGCAACGTCTTGGCACCCGCCTGCTGTTGCGCACCACCCGAGCGATCACCTTCACTGCCGAGGGCGAAGCGTTCCTGCGCGGCGCCCGGCGTATCCTGGCCGACATGGACGAGGTCGAAGAAGCCATCGCCGACCAGGGCGTACCCAGGGGGCGATTGCGGGTCAGTGCCGCCCTTGGCCATGGGCGGCTGGCCATCGTTCCCTTGGTTGCAGCATTCAGCGCCCGTTACCCGAACATCGTCGTCGACCTCACCCTCGGCGACGAACTGGTCGACATTCTCGGCGGGCAGGCCGACGTCGCGGTCCGCTTTGGCCATCTGCCCGACAGCCCGCTGACCGCGCGCAGGATCGGCGACACCGGCCAGGTAGTGGTGGCATCGCCCGAGTATCTGCAGCGCCACGGCATCCCCCAGGAACCGGAAGACCTGTTACAGCACAACTGCCTGCGCTTCAACTTCCGGCGTGCCGAACCCAACTGGCCGTTCATCCGCGATGGAAAAGAGTTTTCCCTGAAGGTCAGCGGCAACATCGAATGCAGCAGTGGTGAAGCGCTGGCACAACTCGCGCGAGTAGGTGCCGGCATTGCACGTATCGGTGAGTTCAGCGTGAGCGAGGATCTGCAGCGCGGCGACCTGATTCCGCTGTTGGAAGCCTGGAACCCCGGGGACCAGGAACCGATTCATGCGGTGTTCGTCGGCGGGGCGGCAATGCCGGCGCGGGTGCGATTGTTCGTGGACTTCTTGCTGGAACATCACCGGATGTAAGCGGAGGCGTAAGCTGATATTTCCGGGTACTTGTGATGTTGAAGTGACCAAAACATTTTTGGGTGCACTATCAATAGATGGTTTGCCTTACTGGAACAATCGTGAGCTCTGGCATTGATGGGTCGTCCGCACGTCTTAAATGGCCGTCGTGAAAGACCGCTTCTGGCCGTTTTCTGCCCGTCACGACTGACCAGGGCTGGCTCCAAATCCCACTTCAGACTGAAGGCCGCTTTCGACCAAGCGCAGTCTCTCGGTTGCAGCTACGAAATTTAGGGCGATCCCACCCAGAACGCCAAAAAACCGGCCAAATTCGTTTCCGCAAATAAACTTCCACCCCTTGATTTCAGAGGCCTCCAGAGCATTAATTAATCTTAAGGTGTTGAAATACAAGGATTAACCTTCGAACTTGAAAACCGTCGCCTGTAACAGGTCCATGAGTTCCAATCCCATCGCCTCCGCCATATTTGTACCGACAAAGCCCTGATTATTCAGGGCTTTGTCGTTTCTGGGGTTTGGTGAAAATCTTTCCGCTCGGCATTGTGTTCCATAACTCGGCCCGTTTTATCTGCAAGCCGACATGGTGCGCTGGGGATGCTGGCCGCAGTGGACCAAGGACCGCGCCCCGCCAACGAAGTAGTCAACGAGGCCCTTGAATAGCGTTCATGATGCCTCTCGATACGGGAATACCCATATAGCACGGTGATGGAATACCGACTTGCAAGGGTATGGGAGCGCCCGTAATACTTCGCGGATGGAATTTAAAGAAAGACTCAAAGCCACCCGTCGCCATGCAGGTCTAAACCAGACCGAGCTTGCTGAGCGCGCCGGTCTCATGCAGACGATATCGTCGACGGCGACATGTACGCGATCAACCACAACGGTCAGCTCCGCGTGAAGCTGGTCTACCTGAAGAAGGGTTGATCAATGCCAAAGAAACATCAGGAAAGCAAAGCAGCGACGGCTGCTGACATTGAGCGCTCTATCCAGGCGCTGAACAAAATGGCTGAACGCCTCTGGGGCGATGGCCGGGAAGCTGAGGCGAAAGCCCTCCTCGATGCCTTGGATGCGTTAAACAGGGCGCTCGATCGGATCAGGATTGGAGAGAGCCGCAGGGTTCTTCATTGAAACGCTGCTCGAATTTTTATCCGACCTTCTCGGTGGTCTCGCTAATCTCCAGCCTTACGAAAAGCCTCGTAGGGTCTTCACCCGCGGCTTTGTTGCATTCTGCGTGCTGGTGGCTGTTTTTGAACTGATAGCGCTGAACCAGTTCTATGGCGCGCGCGGCTGAATTCTAGCTACCGATCGCCGATACATCAATTGAAATGGAATTTATGAAAAAGCTACTTCTCTCGCTCTTTATAGGCTTGCTTCTTTCAGGTTGCGCCACAGCCCCAAGCTACCAGGTGCCCGATGGCCTTTGGTACGCAGAAAAAGAAGATCCCGATCACTATCGATATCACGTTTATGTTTACTTTAAGGATGATAGTCACTTCATCTGGTGGCGAACCACGGAAACTCAGGAAGTTGTCATGAAGCGATTGGCCTACTACACCCACGACCATCCCGGGGTAGACAATCCGACCCTATACACGCGCCTGGGGGACCAATTAAAGGGCGAGCGGCACATCGTCAACCGAAGCAGTGAGGGCATTCTTCAAGCCACGGCCACTCAGACCTTTAACGGGCGCTTTGACGGCGACGAGCTGGTCATGGAGTTCGTTTCCGCCTCGGTTTGGGCCTCTGGTGACGATGCTGGCAGGGATGTGGTGCGATGGTCGATGAAGCAGCTAAAATCTCAACCCGCCAAGTGATCAGCTATCCGGCGATCACTGGATGCCATCGAAAGTGCTGAGGCTGAGCAACCCTGAGGTTGTACGGCTTCGAAAGCATACAAACAAATTAAAAGGATTTTAAATGCGATTCACCCCAGTACTACTAGCGCTTGCCCTTGCAGGTTGCGTCGGCAAGCCTCCCCAGCTTTCCGAAGGTGCTCAGGCGAGACTGGATGCGCCCATGCCCACATCTGAAAAGCAGCGCGTTTGGGAGTGCGCGGGAACGAGCAACGTAATCGAAGGCCAAAAGTTCGTTCTCAAATTGCAGGGCAGACCAGTAGATTCGGGCGGCGAAATCTGGTCGACCCGGGAACGAGCGAAGCGCTTGAGCTGCACTCAGGCAGAGATGGACGCGCCGGATATGGGGAGATGGTCGAGCCCGTCAGTGTCTCCTCGCCCGCGCTGATCGGGAAGATCTGCTAGCGGTTCGTCGTGCGCTACGGATCAGCGAAGCGAACGACTTGAACCGTTTGTCAGGCGTACAAGCCATACCCTGCCGCGATGATCAGCGGAGAAACCAGCAGCATTGCCCAGAACCCGGATCCTGGAACAGCAATGACGCAAATGATCGAGATCACAAACACATAGATTCCAACAATTTTTAGTAGCGCGAGATCGCCGACTGCTACGGCGTGAATCGCTGTCTGCCCTGCGAGCATAAAAAGCGGCCCCAGCAGGGTAAACCAGAGGGCAGTACGCCGATCTTCGTGCGCTCTGAACTGGTCAACGAAGCCAGAGTCTACAGCGGCGGCGAATGCCGTTTTGAACTTGATAATACCGAATGGAATATGGAAGACGCCCAAGGCGAACAGGGTCCATGCGACGATGTTTGACATATCTAATGTGCTCCGTAACGGGATAAGTGCCTAACGTTTGGTTAAGGGACCGGCGCTATCCGGTCCCGAGCGAGCGCAGTGAGCGGCGCATGTCAAGCTGCGCGACCGATGGCACGCCAGCCGTAAACATTTGATGGCTCACTGTGGAGCAGCCGCCTGGAGCATGCGCATGCAGGTTGTAGATCGTGCATGCGGTGTAACGGCGAGAGCCGAGCATAGCAGCAGAACTGCTGTTGTCAGTCGGAAACTACCAGCAGCACTACTTGCAGAAACATCAGCTCTGCTAATACTCTTGTCGCCATGAAAACACGCCGCCCCCTTACCCCTGAAGAAGTCGCCGACAGCACCAGGCTCAAGGCTATTTACGACCAGCGAAAGTCTTCTGCTAAAGCGGCTGGATCAAATCTCACTCAAGCGGATGTGGCTGAGGCCTGCGGATGGTCTGGCCAAAGCGCCTTCAGTCAGTACGCTACCGGCAAGGTTCCACTGAACGTCGAGGCACTTCTGAAACTGGCAAAAGCCTTGCGCTTCGATGCCAGCGAAGTGAGCCCACGCCTGATGTCGACCGTTGCCAGCGTCCAGTCTTCCGAACGCATCCAGCCAAGCGTATTGATGTCGGACATCCAGCCTTGGGATGACGACACTCCCCTGGATGACGATGAGGTCTACGTTCCCTTCTTGCGCGAAGTGGAACTGGCGGCCGGATCAGGCCGTTTCGTGATTGAGGAAAGCGACACTGCCCGGCTGCGCTTTTTCAAGAAGGACCTTCGCCATAACGGCGTTCAGTTCAGCAACGCGAAGTGCGTGGTTGTCAGCGGCAACAGCATGCTGCCAGTGCTGCGTGACGGCGCAACCGTGGGCATCAACGTCGGCAAGAGCTCACTGGGCGATATCGTTGACGGCGACATGTACGCCATCAACCACAACGGTCAGCTACGGGTGAAGCAGGTTTACCGCCTACCGACGGGCATCCGCCTGCGCAGCTTCAATCGCGACGAGCATCCGGATGAGGACTACACCTTCGCAGAGATCCAGGAGCAGCAAATCGTGATCCTGGGCCACGTGTTCTGGTGGGGGATGTTTGCCCGCTGATTGAGTCAAACCGTAGACCCGTTTTTTACCAAATGAAGCCCGCCTAGCGCGGGTTTTCTTATGTCCGTTAAAAATATTATTAGCAGTGCTATTTACTAAAATTATAAGCGCTGCTACTTTTACCTTCAAGCCAAGACAACACCACCCGCATCAAAAGTCGCGGCGCGAGCAACAGCGAAAGCATCACTTCTGCCCATTCACTGAGTGGGCAGTGGGATGTAGGCCTACATCAAACGCAAGGCTCAACTGAGCACAGGGTGACATCAAATGAAATAGGGAAATGACCATGACCGTAGACATCAGCAACTACACAATCGCTACACCGCTTCCTATCTCCGACACCAACCCCATCGCGCTTGAACTCATCGGCTGGCGGGCACTGCTTGAATGTCCGGAAGTCGTTTCGATGCTTCCAGATGGCTCGCTGCAAATGACGGCTCCGACGCTCGGCGCTTCGAGCAAAAGCACGCACCGCACCCGCTGCGAGTGGAAGGAGCCGGGTTATTGGCTGTTCGCCAGCGCTGCTGACCACTGGAACCGACAAGAAATGCGGCTGACGAAAGTCAACTCGCTGCAGAAGGTCGTGATCGGCCAGATTCATGTGCAGGGTTCAGAGCGACCACCTGTAAAAGTGTTCTGGAACAAAGGCCGCATCACCATGGGGTTCCGGTCGAGTTATCTTCAAGAAGACCCGGTGAACACGACGGTTCTGGAAAACGTGCCGCTCGGGGCACTTTTCAAAATCAACATTCACGCCAATTCGAATGGCGCGGTCTCCGTTTCGGCAAGCTGTAACGGCGTCAAATCGACCTCCGCTATCATGCGCCTCGACAACACCTGGGACACGAAAACGCTGGCCTTCCACGGCGGTGTGTACAACCAGATCGATTACTCCGACACCACCGACCCCGAAGACGGTTCGGTGTGCATCATCAGCGACCTTTCCATCACCCACGCTTGATATTGACTTGCCGGCGAAGGCGTCCTTAAGAGCGCCTTCGCCGGCAAGCCTGGCTCCTACGAAAAGCGGTTTATTCGCAGCACATCATCGGGCAGTGTTTGGAAATCATCCACCACCTTGTCTGTAGTAATGACCGCATCAAGGCCCCAGTCGCCAGGCACGTGCCAATCCTCTCCAAACATCTCCGCCGGATGCATCGTCCGTTCGGAACCATTGCCGCACGCCAGGGACTTCGCCGGACAATACAGGTCACATCCCCAACAGATCCGCTCGGGGTGCTTGGGGTTGACGGGGAAGTTCTTGGCCATGCCGATCTCCGATCATTGAGTGGCGTCGTTCCAACCTACAGCCCTTGCGCAACGCCAGCCTTGATACATATCAAGAATCGACATCAAGCGACTTCCCTCCCCCCATCGCGATCCTGCAGCTAAGCTTCCAACGGCTGAACAGACTTGGAGACGTCGCTCATGCTCAATAAAAATCCTTTCCCAAGCGTTGGGGCACCAGACCATCCAACCCTGTCGACATGGGACGATCAAAACGCCGCAACATCCATCGATGGCGACGCGTTTACCGCCCCGCCCGCCTTGACCAACGCCGAACTGGTTCACTTGCGTGTCCGGGTGATTGCCTTGGAAAACCTGGTCATCGCGCTGTTGGCAGAAGGCTCGGAACGCCAGCTCGCCATTGCCCGGGAAATGGCCGACTACATTTCCCCCAGACCCGGTTTTACCCAGCATCCATTGACCGTTCATGCGGCGGCACAGATGACCCACAGCGTTGAGCGCGCCCAGCGATTTCGCCAACGTGACGAGCCAACCGTTTAATTGCGCAAAACTTGATAACAATCATTATTGTTCGCAGCAAAGCTTCCTAGACTCGGGCTCCTACTCGTCAGTGTTCAGGAAGCTATTATGCGTACCCCTTTTTCGCTATCACTCGCCCTGGTCTTGCTCACACCACTGGCTCACGCCAAGGAATACCCGATCGGGGAACCCCAGTTGTGTCCCGGGCTGGAAGTCGGGGCGGTGTATTTGCAGCCGATAGAAATGGCACCTGCGGGGATGATGCGCGCCACCGCGGATTCCGACGTCCACCTGGAAGCTGACATTCGCGCCACCGCGGACAATCGCCAGGGCTTTCAGGAAGGCAGTTTCGTGCCCTACCTGAACGTCTCTTTCAACCTGAAAAAACACGGCAGCGACCCCGAGGTCAAAGGCGATTTTCACGCCATGGTGGCCAATGACGGTCCGCACTATGGCGACAATGTGAAGCTGCTTGGCCCCGGTAAATATCAGCTGACGTTCACCGTCCTGCCACCCGGCGGTCATGGTTCCCTCGGGCGCCACACCGATAAGGAAACCGGTGTCGCTCCCTGGTTCGAACGTTGCGAACTGCACTACGAATTCATCTACGCCGGCATCGGTAAAAAAGGCGGCTATTGAATGAAGCGCCTGCATCTTGCCTGGCTGATTGTCGCCGGAACAGTTGCACCGTTGACGGCCCATGCCGAGTTGCCGAGCTTTGAGCTGATCCTGCGCGATGGCCACTTCACGCCGGCCTTGCTGGAGGTGCCGGCCGGACAGCGCTTCAAGATCGTTCTGAAGAACGTCGGCCAAGGTCCGGCCGAGTTCGAGAGCACGCCGTTGCGGGTTGAAAAAGTCCTGTCGCCGGGTGTGACGACCTTCGTGGTCATTCACCCCCTGAGGCCCGGTCACTACCCCTTTTTCGATGAGTTCAATCCGCAATTGCCCGAAGGCGGCATCCTCGCGAAATAACCTGTCAGCGCACGGAGCTTCCATGAATCAATCAATGTTCATCGTCTGGCGCGAAAGTGTCGAGGCGTTACTGGTGATCGGTATTCTCCAGGTTTGGGCCAGCCAGCAAGGCCAACCTAATCGTCTGGTCAAATGCCTCTGGGCGGGTGTGGTGCTGGGGTTGATGCTCTCGGGCCTGCTGGCGGTGTTGATTCTGTTTGCCGGTGAGGCCATGAGCGGGTCAGCCAGTGAATGGTTCCAGGCCGCACTTGCATTGGTTGCCAGCTTGTTGATGGTGCAGATGGTGAGCTGGATGCGTCGTCACGGGCGCAGCCTCAATCACGATTTGCGACGACACGCCGATAGCCACCTGGCTCGACAAGGTGGCGCAGGTCTATTACTGCTGGCCATGCTCGCGATCAGCCGCGAAGGCAGCGAAACGGTGGTATTTCTCTATGGCGCCGGTGCCCGGTTGCGAGGTCCGCAGCTCGGTTTGTTCGCCGTCGGCGGCGTGTTGGGGCTGGTGATGTCGGCGCTGACCATTACGCTGCTGCACAGCAGTCGCCGATTCATTTCATGGCAACGATTTTTTGCCATCAGCGAAGTCATCTTGCTCATGCTCGGCGCGGCGTTGCTGGTCAGCGGCACCGAGCGAATCGGCGGCCAATTGCTCGCCCTTGATTTGCCGGACGTGGTTTACAGCCTCGTTGGCGAAGCGCTTTGGGACAGCAGCACGTTGCTGAGCGACAGCCATGGATTGGGTGGCTTCCTTGCCGGGTTCGCCGGTTATCGGGCAAGCCCCAGTGGCCTGACCTTGTTGGTGTGGGTCGGTTATTGGCTGGCCGTCGGCGGCTGGCTACGGCAACGGACTGCGGAAAACCTGCCATGCCCGACCTGAGCCGGCGCAATCGATGGCTCCAACGACTGGGCGACGGGATGCGTCGTCATGCGCCCGTCATCCGTGCAGCACAGTGGGCTGTTGTAGTGTTTTATGCGGTGCTGTTGGTGACCCCGGTGCTGTTGCCGCTACCGGACAGCCAGGCACGGATACTCGACAACCTGACCTTGCTCGCGCAGTTTCTATTCTGGGGAATCTGGTGGCCGTTCGTGTTGCTGTCGATGGTGTTCTTCGGCCGACTCTGGTGTGGCGTTCTGTGCCCGGAAGGTTCGCTCAGCGAATGGGCCAGCCATTACGGTAAAGGCCTGGGTGTGCCGCGCTGGTTGCGCTGGGGCGGCTGGCCTACCTTGGCGTTCTGCCTGACGACCCTCTACGGCCAGTTGATCAGCGTCTATGACTACGCCCAGGCCGCGCTGTTGATTCTGGGCGGTTCGACCGTCGCAGCGGTCGTCGTCGGGTTGTTGTTCGCCCGGGGCAAGCGAGTCTGGTGCCGTTACCTGTGCCCGGTCAGCGGCGTCTTCGCCCTACTCGCCCGGCTCGCCCCGGTGCACTTTCAGGTCGATGAACAACGCTGGCTAGAAAATGCCGCACCACGCCTGCCGCCGCCCAACTGCGCCCCCCTGCTCGACATCCGCCGCCTGCAAGGCGCCAGTGATTGCCACGCCTGCGGACGCTGCAGCGGGCAACGCGGGGCCGTTCAGCTGATCGCCCGCTCCAGCAATCAGGAGATTCTTCACGCGACGGCGCAGACGCTGTCCCCTTGGGATACGCGCTTGCTGCTGTTCGGCGTGATCGGTTTGGCCATGGGCGCGTTTCAGTGGACGGTCAGCCCATGGTTTGTCGCCCTCAAACAATCCCTGGCCGAGTGGCTGGTCGAACACAACCAACTCTGGGCCCTGCAGGACAATGCTCCCTGGTGGCTGCTGACCCATTACCCGCAACTCAACGACAGCTTCAGCTGGCTCGACGGTTTCAGTATCGTCGCTTACCTGAGCTTGAGTTCGATCGTGCTCGGCACGGCGTTGATGCTGCTCCTGCGCCTGACGGCCCGACTGGCGCGAGATCGCACACTGTATTGGCCCTTGGCGCTGACACTCACGCCCCTGGGGGGTGCCGGACTGTTTCTCGGGCTGTCGGCCACCACCGTCAAATTACTGCGTTATGAAGGTCTGCTGCTGGAGTGGGTGCAACCGGCCAGGGCCTGTCTGTTATTGGCCGCGATGGGCTGGAGCCTGCTACTGGGTTGGAAACGGCTGAGCCGCGAAGGTCTTTCCCAGGTGCGACGCGGGTCCGCCATCGCTTGCCTGCTCCTGGCTGAAGGCATGGTGGGATTTGGCTGGTGGTTGCAATTCTGGGGCTGGGCTTGAGTTCCCCAGCCCCCGTTACCCCCGCAACACGAAGGCTGGAAACAACTCGCGCATGGCCTCCCACAACTCTGGCAGCAACGCTTGAGCCGAAACGCTCGGCAACAGCGGATCGAACATCCGCTCGGTGCGAACCAGTTGCACGGCGAAGCGTTTGACGCCAAGCGCATTCAAGCGTTTGGCCAGGATCAGCAGACGCGCCGGTTCGAACAGATGCCAATGCACGGTGGTGCGACATTCGTAGTCGACACCACTGGCCAGCAGATGCTCGAGGCTGCGCCAGTTGGCGGTCCCGCTGCCTTCGACCCGGGTGATGGCCTGGCAATCCTCGGGCAACGCCTTGACATCGAAACCGACCCAATCCGCACCGGTCAGTGCCTTGGCGAACGCGGCCGGCTTGATGCCGGCGCTGTGCAAGCCGATGCGAAATCCCATGTCCCGCACTTCATCCATGGCGCCAAGCAAACCGTCCTGCAGAGTCGGTTCACCGCCGCTGAACACCACGGCATCAAGCAGGTCCTGACGCCGTTGCAGAAACGCCAACACCCGCCGCCAATCCACTTCGTCTGTGCCACGAGGCGGGATCAACTGCGGGTTATGGCAGTAACGACAACGCCAGGCGCAACCCTGGCAAAACAGCACGCAGGCGAGCTGTCCCGGATAGTCGATAGTGGTCAGGGGCACCATGCCCCCGACCCGAAGCATTCGACTCATTGGCGCCCGGCCAGTGCCGCGCTTTCAGTGAAGTGCACCCGCTCAAGGTGCTCCGATTGTTTGCCCGGATTGAACGCCGACACAGGACGGTGATAGCCCATCACCCGGGTCCAGACTTCGCAGCGTTGACGTTGAGCCTGGGGCAGTGTTTGCGATGCAGTCATGGTGAAGCTCCTTGCGGTTGAGTGGATCGAAATCAATGAGCGGCGCCGGCCTTCTGTTCTTGCAGCAGCAGGACCTCGTCGCATTTGGGGCAGAACTCATGTTCGCCATCGAGGTAGCCGTGCACCGGGCAGATGGAAAAGGTCGGAGTCACGGTCAGGTATGGCAGGCGGAAGCGGCCAAGGGCTTTTCGCACCAGTTGCTTGCAGGCCTCGGTCGAGGAAATTCGCTCGGCCATGTACAGGTGCAGGACCGTGCCGCCGGTGTATTTGCATTGCAGTTCGTCTTGAAGTTCCAGGGCTTCGAAGGGATCTTCGGTGTAGCCCACGGGCAGTTGCGAGGAGTTGGTGTAATACGGCGCCTGCACACTGCCGGCCTGGAGAATGTCCGGATAACGCTTGAGGTCTTCCTTGGCGAAGCGGTAAGTGGTGCCTTCTGCCGGTGTTGCTTCCAGGTTGTACATGTGACCGGTTTCTTCCTGGAAACGCAGCAACGTAGCGCGTACATGGTCGAGCATATTCAGGGCAAACTTGCGGCCCTGTTCGGTGTGCATGCCCTCCTCGTCGCCGGTGAAATTGCGCAGCATTTCATGCATACCGTTGAGGCCGATGGTGGAGAAATGGTTGCGCAGGGTCCCGAGGTAACGCTTGGTGTACGGGTACAAACCGGCATCCATGTGGTGCTGAATGACTTTGCGCTTGACCTCCAGGCTCTCCATCGCCAGTTCCATCAGTGTGTCCAGGCGCTGCAACAAACCACTGGTGTTGCCCTTGAACACATAGCCCAACCGCGCGCAGTTGATGGTCACCACGCCGAGTGACCCAGTCTGTTCCGCCGAACCGAACAAACCGCCGCCGCGCTTGAGCAACTCGCGCACATCCAGCTGTAACCGGCAGCACATCGAGCGCACCTGATTGGGCTGCAGATCCGAATTGAGGAAGTTCTGGAAGTAAGGCAAACCGTAACGCGCGGTCATCTCGAACAAGCGGTCGGCGTTTTCACTGTCCCACGGAAAATCATGGGTGATGTTGTAGGTCGGGATCGGAAAGGTGAACACTCGCCCTTTCGCATCGCCAGCCTGCATCACCTCGATGTAGGCGCGGTTGAGCAGGTCCATTTCGACTTGCAGGTCGCCATAGGCAAACGGCATTTCCTCCCCGCCGATGACGGGTATCTGCTCACGCAAATCTTGCGGGCACACCCAATCAAAGGTCAGGTTGGTGAACGGCGTCTGGGTGCCCCAGCGCGAGGGTACGTTGAGGTTGTAGATGAACTCCTGGATCGCCTGGCGCACCTCCTGATAACTCAGCTGGTCCTTGCGCACATAGGGCGCGAGGTAGGTGTCGAACGAGCTGAATGCCTGGGCACCGGCCCATTCGTTTTGCAGGGTGCCGAGGAAATTCACCATTTGCCCCAGCGCGCTGCTCAAGTGCTTCGGCGGACCGGCTTCGACACGCCCCGGCACACCGTTGAGCCCCTCGTGCAACAGAGTGCGCAGCGACCAGCCGGCGCAGTAACCGGCGAGCATGTCCAAGTCGTGCACATGCAAATCCGCCTCGCGGTGTGCCTGGCCGATGGCCTCGTTGTACACCTCGTCCAGCCAGTAATTGGCAGTGACTTTGCCCGATACGTTCAACACCAGCCCGCCCAGTGAGTAGCCCTGATTGGCGTTGGCCTGGACCCGCCAGTCTTCACGGTCCAGGTACTCGTTCATCGAAGTCGCCACTTCGACCATGGTCCGGCGGTCGCGACGCAAACGTCCGTGTTGTTCGCGGTAGACGATGTAGGCGCGCATGGCGAAGAAGAAACCGGCGTCCATCAACACCCGTTCGACACGGTCCTGGATCTGCTCGACATGCAGCCTTGGCAGTCCGTCCAGCCGAGCGAGTACCGCCTGAAGCAAACCTTCAACCTCAACCTCGGTGTACTCCCCGGTTGCCTTGCCGGCAGCGATCAATGCCTGACGGATTTTGTCGGCATCGAAGGCGACCAGACTGCCATCGCGCTTGTGCAAGCGGTTACATCCTACTGAGATCAGCGTGCTCTGCATTCGGCCTCCAGATACTACATATAGATGTTTATAGGCAAACAAACACAACATGCAGTGAAGACTACGGACAAAGGGCTGATCTGCAATTGATCGATATCAAGATTTGGCGGTGAATCTGTGACAAGCGCGGGTCCCATGTGGGAGCGGGCTTGCCCGCGATGGCGGTCTATCAGTCAACATTGATGTTGGATGTGATGGCCTCTTCGCGGGCAAGCCCGCTCCCACATGGATTGGTTGTATTTTTTGAATCGTGCAAGACAGCTCAACCGCCACTCATGTTCATGAACCGCACTATCTGCACCTCCCCTTCGGGGCTGAAGTCGTGGCGCAACGGCTTGCCGCGCAAGGCCTTCTGCACGGCATTGATCACGGGCTGATCATCCAGCGGATAACGCCGCAACAATCCTCTTAAATCCAGCGCGTCCTCCTGCCCCAGACACAGCAACAGCTTCCCTTCAACAGTCATCCGCACCCGATTACAGCTGCCACAAAAATTGTGGCTGTTGGGCGAAATGAAACCGATCCGGGTATCGGGATGGCGCTCCAGGCGCACGTAGCGCGCCGGTCCGCCGCTGTTTTCAGTGCTGTCGAGTAACCGATGCTGGCTGGCGATCAGCGCCCGCACTTCGTCGCTGGAACAAAACGATTCGCCCCGGGAACGTCCGACGTCGCCCAAGGGCATTTCTTCGATAAAGCTGATATCGATGCGCTGATCGATGGCGTATTGCACCAACGCCGGGACTTCATCGAAGTTGCGCCCTTTCATCACCACGCAGTTGAGCTTTATCCGTTCAAACCCCGCGTCCCGTGCTGCCTCAATGCCGTTGAGCACCTGATCGAGATCGCCGATGCGGGTGATCGCACGGAATTTCTGCCCGTCCAGGCTATCGAGGCTGATGTTCATACGCTTGACCCCCGCCTCCGCCAATGGCCGGGCCAGACGACCCAGTTGCGAGCCGTTGCTGGTCATTACCAGTTCGCGCAAACCGGGTAGCGCGGCGATGTTGCGGCACAGTTCGACAATGCCCGGACGAATCAGCGGTTCGCCGCCAGTCAGACGGATTTTGCGTACGCCCAACCCGACGAACAGCGTTGCCAGACGTTGCAACTCTTCCAGCGTGAGCACCTGCTGACGCGGCAGGAAGGTCATGTTTTTCGCCATGCAATACACACAGCGAAAATCACAACGGTCCGTCACCGACATCCGCAGATAATCGATCTGCCGTCCAAAGCCATCCTGCATTACAGCGTTCATCACATCTCCCGGTTTGCCTCGATGCTCACTGCACCAGCGGTGAGTCGGCGCCCTGCAAGTGGATGCCGCGAATATCCGCCGCACCGATCAGGGTTTGCAGGTACTGCACCAGCGCTTTTTGCCAGACGCCTTGCTGCAACTGCGTACGGATCGCCGTCGACACCACTTCATAGGGCAACGGCATGCCTTCGATCCGCTGATCGACACTGACCACATGCCAGCCGTAGCGACTTTCCAGCGGTTTGCTGGCCAGGCCCGGCGCCAGAGTGAACAGCTGACGCTCCAGTTCGGGCACGGTCTGGCCCTTGCTGATTTGCCCCAGGGAACCGCCTTGAGCCTTCGACGGACAGGCCGAATACTTCACGGCCAGCTCGGCGAAACTGCCGGGAAAATCTTCCAGACGTTGCAGCAGAACTTCCGCCTGATCATGCGCAACGGCGCGCGCCTCGACATCATCCGGCGCACACTCGAGCAGGATGTGCCGAACCGCCAGCAACGGTGCGCTGTGAAAGCGCCCACGATTGTTTTCGTAGTAGCGCAGACTGGTTTCCTCATCGCACTGAGGCACGTGCACCTCGCGTTCGAGCAACAAGCGCGTGGCCGCTTCTTCTTCGTTCTCGCCGGCACCGATCTCCATCGACACGCCGAGTTCGGCGATGCGCTGCTGCAACAACTCGCGGATCACCAACGCCTTGGCGGCCAGGTACACCGCTTCCTCGCGGCTTTCGGCCGGATGATATTGCAGCTCCTGGGCCATCGCTTCCGGGGTGATCGACACCTCGTTGACGCTGATGATCGGCCACTCCTGCTCGCTACTGGCGATCAACTGCGCCGGGGCGTCATCGGCAGCCGCAGGCTCAACCGGGAGTGCTTCAAACTGCGCCTCTGCGACTGGCGCGATGTCGAGAACGTCCCGGGCTTTTTTCGAAGATCCGCAGCCACCGCTGCCGCCGTTACCACCACCACATCCACATCCACCTGACATGACTGTCTCCTCAGTACTTCTGACGAACGATTTGATAACGACGCCCCAGGTACCAGATCGGTGCACTGATCATGTGTACGAGACGGGTGAAGGGGAACAGCACAAACAGGGTCAAACCGAGAAACACGTGCAGCTTGTAGGTCAGCCCGACCGGCGCGATGGCCGCCGCCGCTTCCATCGGCCGCAACAGCACGGTGTTCTGCGCCCAATCGGCGAGCATCACCATTACCGAGCCATCCATATGCGCGGTGGACGCCGCAATCGTCAGCAGACCGAGCAGCAACTGCGCCAGCAGCACCAGCAAAATCAGGATGTCCGAAGGGCTGGAGGTGGCACGTACCCGAGGGTCGGTGAGCCGCCGATTGACCAGCATCAGCAAGCCGATCAGGCACAACAAGCCGAAAAATCCACCGGACACCATCGCCAGCAACTGCTTGTTCTCAGTGCTGATCACGTGGTGATAGACCGACGCAGGCGTCAGCAGCCCAACGAAGTGCCCGGCCAGCACGAACAGCACACCGATGTGAAAGAGGTTGCTCGCCACGCGCATGCCGCGTTGGTTGAGCATCTGGCTCGAACCTGCCTTCCAGCTGTATTGCGACAGGTCGAAGCGGGCCCAGCTGCCAATCAGGCAAATGGCCAAAGCGACGTAGGGATAAATCCCGAACAACAACAGATTCCATTTAGACATTACCGACCTCCTTGGCTGGCGCGGCGGCCAACCCTTCATGCTGAAAATCCACCCAGTGCAACGGCACCGCGCTTTCTTCCCGAGCCTTGCCCGGTGCGCTTGGCAGTCCACTGCAACGGTCCTGCTGTTCGGCCTGGAGAAAGTCCACGGCCTCCTCTTCCCAGATCTTGTCGAGGGCTTCGAGGGAGTCGTCGCGCGGTTCCGCAGCCACCTGCGCTCGCAGGTCGGCGACCGCCTGATGCGGTTCGGCCCCGGCGATTTGCAGCAGCGCGCGGAAGCAACTGGCATAGGCGCTTTCGCGCTCTTCCAGGCGTGCGGCGAGCAAGGCCAGCAAGTGCGAAACATCCGCCAGGCCCTCGCGGGCCTCGATGTCTTCGCGGGTGGACAGGAACTCCAGGTACAGCGGGATATAGTCCGGCAGCTCTTTGACGCCGATGGCAAAACCGGCTTCTTCGTATTGCGCCATCATGTCGACCATCGCCTGGCCACGGTCGCGGGATTCGCCGTGCACATGTTCAAACAACAGCAGCGACAGCGAGCGACCTCGGCCGAACAGCGCACCGTAGTGCTCCTGCCCGTCCATCAGGTCATTGCCGCAGATCAGCTCGAGCAATTCGAATAACGCGCCGCGTTGCTTGGGGCTGATTTCCCGTGACTGGATAATCGCTTGCTCCAGTTCGTCGCGACCGCCAATCAGCGTCTCGGTCGGGTAATCGAGCAGCAGCGAAATCACTTTGAGAATTTGCATGCTCATTCCTCCCACAACTGGACGGTTTTCAGGATGTCGCGGCGGTTGGCTTTCTTCGCACCGAACATGTTGGTGTCGGAACTGCCGCTGCAGCCGCTGCCGAAACTGAAGCCGCAACCGGAGCGCTCGGCAAAGGCGTCACTCATGGCGTCTTCACGGTGCGCGCTCGGTACCACAAAGCGGTCTTCATAGTTGGCGATCGCCAGGTAGCGATACATCTCCTCGACCTGCGCCACGCTCAAGCCAACATCCTTGAGTACTTGCAGGTCCTGAACGCCATCGACTTGCTCGGAACGTTTGTAGGCGCGCATCGCCAGCAAGCGCTTAAGCGCACGCTTGACCGGTTTTTCATCGCCGGCGGTCAGCAGGTTGGCCAGGTACTTCAGTGGAATACGCAGGCTGTCGACGTCCGGAATCACTCCGTTCATACCGACGGTGCCGGCAGTGGCGGCGTTCTGGATCGGCGACAGCGGCGGTACGTACCAGACCATCGGCAAGGTGCGGTATTCCGGGTGCAGCGGCAGTGCCAGTTTCCAGTCGACGGCCATTTTGTAGACCGGCGAACGCTGGGCTGAATCGATCACCGACTGCGGTACGCCATCGGCCAGAGCCTGACGAATCACTGCCGGGTCGTTCGGGTCGAGGAAGATCTCCAGTTGTTTCTCGTACAGGTCCTGCTCATTGGCGGTGCTCGCCACTTCGCTGATGCGGTCGGCGTCATACAGCAGCACACCGAGGTAACGAATGCGCCCGACGCAGGTTTCGGCGCAAACAGTCGGCATCCCGGCTTCGATCCGCGGATAGCAGAAGATGCATTTCTCGGACTTGCCGCTCTTCCAGTTGAAGTAGATTTTCTTGTACGGGCAGCCGCTGATGCACATCCGCCAGCCACGGCATTTCTCCTGGTCGATCAGGACGATGCCGTCTTCTTCACGCTTGTAGATCGCCCCGCTCGGGCACGACGCGGCGCACGTCGGGTTGAGGCAGTGCTCGCACAGGCGCGGCAAATACATCATGAAAGTGTTTTCGTATTCGCCGTAAATGTCCGCCTGAATCTTGTCGAAGTTCTTGTCCTTGCGACGCTTGGCGAATTCGGTGCCGAGGATTTCTTCCCAGTTCGGGCCCCACTCGATTTTTTCCATGCGCTTGCCGGAGATCAGCGAACGCGGACGTGCAGTGGGCTGATGCTCGCCCAGCGGCGCGGTGTGCAGGTGCTGGTAATCGAAGTCGAAGGGCTCGTAGTAATCGTCGAGGCTCGGCAGATCCGGGTTGGCAAAAATGTTCGCCAACACGCGAAATTTACCGCCGATGCGCGGGTTGATCGTGCCGTTGGCGTTGCGGATCCAGCCGCCCTTCCACTTGTCCTGGTTTTCCCATTCTTTCGGGTAGCCGATCCCGGGTTTCGATTCGACGTTGTTGAACCAGGCGTATTCCATGCCTTCGCGGCTGGTCCAGACGTTTTTGCAGGTGATCGAACAGGTGTGGCAACCGATGCACTTGTCCAGGTTCAGAACCATGCCGATTTGTGAGCGAATCTTCATCTCAGTTCTCCTCGATATCGGTCGGCAGCGGACGTGGCAGGTCATCGCCACTTGAACCATCGAGCCAGTCGACTTTGGACATTTTGCGCACCACGACGAATTCATCGCGGTTGCAACCGACCGTGCCGTAATAGTTGAAACCGTAGGCCTGCTGGGCATAGCCGCCGATCATGTGGGTCGGTTTGAGCACGACGCGGGTGACCGAGTTGTGGTGGCCGCCACGGGTCTTGGTGGTTTCCGAACCTGGCACGTTCACGATCCGTTCCTGTGCGTGATACATCATCACCATGCCGTCCTTGACGCGCTGGCTGACCACCGCCCGGGCGGTCAGTGCACCGTTGACGTTGAAGCACTCGATCCAGTCGTTGTCCTCGATACCGGCGCTTTTCGCGTCGTTCTCCGAGAGCCAGACAATCGGCCCGCCACGGCTGAGGGTGAGCATCAGCAGGTTGTCGCTGTAGGTGCTGTGGATGCCCCACTTCTGGTGCGGAGTGATCCAGTTCAGGACGATTTCCTTGTGGCCGTTGCTGCGCTTGCCTTTCACTCCTTCGATGGTGCGGGTGTTAACCGGCGGGCGATAACTCATCAGTTGCTCGCCGAACGCCTGCATCCACGGGTGATCCTGGTAGAACTGCTGGCGACCGGTGATGGTGCGCCATGGGATCCCTTCGTGAACGTTGGTGTAGCCGGCGTTGTAGCTGACGTGATCGTCTTCGAGACCCGACCAGGTCGGGCTGGAAATGATCTTGCGCGGCTGTGCCTGAATGTCGCGGAAACGAATCGCCTCGTGGGCCTTGGACAGCGCCAGGTGACTGTGGTCGATGCCGGTGAATTCCGACAACGCGGCCCAGGCCTTGACCGCCACTTGGCCATTGGTTTCCGGCGCCAGCGACAGAATCACTTCGGCGGCGTCGATGGCCGTGTCGATTTTCGGACGGCCGTGACTAATACCGGCATCGCCTTCTTTGTGATTGAGTTCACCGAGGAATTTCACTTCGTCTTCGGTGTTCCAGTTGATGCCTTTGCCGCCGTTGCCGTGTTTTTCCAGCAATGGCCCGAGGGACGAGAACTGTTTGTAGATGTTCGGGTAGTCACGCTCCACCACATGCAGGTTCGGTGCGTTTTTGCCCGGCACCGGTGCCACGCCGTCGCTTTTCCAGTCGGTGCCGCCAAACGGTTGGGCCAGTTCGCCGACGCTGTCGTGCATCAGCGGGATGGTCACCAGGTCCTTTTCAACGCCCAGATGCCCTTCGGACATGCTGGAAAACGCCTTGGCGATGCCTTTGTAGATTTCCCAGTCGGAACGCGATTCCCATGCCGGGTCGATGGCGGCCGACAACGGGTGAATGAACGGGTGCATGTCCGAGGTGTTCATGTCGTCTTTTTCATACCAGGTCGCGGTCGGCAAGACGATGTCGGAATAGACGCAGGTCGAGGACATGCGGAAGTCCAGCGTGGTGACCAGGTCGAGCTTGCCGATGGCGCCCTCGTCCACCCATTCGGCTTCTTCGGGTTTGCAATCGCCTACCTGGCCGATGTCTTCGTTCATCACCCCGTTTTTAGTGCCCAGCAGGTACTTGAGCATGTACTCGTGGCCCTTGCCCGAGGAGCCCAGCAGGTTGGAACGCCAGATGAACATGTTGCGCGGGAAGTTGACCGGGCTGTCCGGCTGTTCGCAGGAGAAGCGCAGCGAACCGTCCTGCAGCGACTTGACCACGTAGTCTTTCGGGTCCATGCCGGCCGCAGCTGCATCGCGGCAAATGTGCAAAGGGTTAGTGTTGAGTTGCGGTGCGCTGGGCAACCAGCCGGCGCGTTCGGCGCGGATGTTGTAGTCCAGGGCATGCTCGGGAAATTGTGATTTATCGGCCAGCGGCGAGAGCACGTCGTGCATGCTCATCTTCTCGTGGCGCCATTGCGAACTGTGGGCGTAGAAGAAGCTGGTGCCGTTCATTTGGCGAGGCGGACGGTTCCAGTCCAGGCCGAACGCCAGGGGCAGCCAGCCGCATTGCGGACGGAGTTTTTCCTGACCAACATAGTGCGCCCAACCGCCACCGGTCTGGCCGACACACCCGCAGAGCATGAGCATGTTGATCAGCCCGCGGTAGTTCATGTCCATGTGGTACCAGTGGTTCATCGCCGCGCCGACGATGATCATCGAGCGACCCTTGGTCTTGTCGGCGTTGTCGGCGAACTCACGGGCAATCTGGATCGCTTTCTCGCGGCTGACGCCGGTGATCTGCTCTTGCCAGGCCGGGGTGCCGGGCACGGAAGCGTCGTCGTAATCCTTGGCGACGTTTTCGCCACCGAGGCCGCGATCAATGGCCAGGTTGGCGGCCGACAGGTCGAACACGGTGGCGACTTTGGCCACGCTGCCGTCCGCCAGCACCACGTTATGCACCGGCACGCGGCGGTATTGCACGGCATCGCCGGCCACGTGCTGGAAGTGCTCGTGAGACTCACCGGCAAAATACGGGAACGCCACTTCGGCGACGTCATCGCCGATCAGGCTCAGTTTCAGATCGATCTCACGGCCTTCGCCGCCTTCACGGGGCAGGATGTTCCACTTGCCCTTCTCGCCCCAGCGATAACCGATGGAGCCCTGAGGGGACACCAGTTCGCCGCTGACATCGAGGGCGATGGTTTTCCATTCCGGGTTGTTTTCCTGGCCGAGGTTGTCGGTCAAGTCGCTGGCGCGCAGGAAGCGGTCCGGCTGGTAACCGGCGCCCGGTGCCTTGTCGACCATTTGCTTGAGCAGCACCAACACCGGCAGATCGGTGAAGCGCTTGGCGTAGTCAGTGAAATAGGCGCTCGGTTTGTCCAGGTGGAACTCTTTGAAGATCACATGATTGAACGCTTGGGCCAGCGCCGCATCGGTGCCCTGCTTAGGGTTCAGCCACAGGTCGGTGAGCTTGGCGACTTCCGAGTAGTCCGGAGTGATCGCGACAGTCTTGGTGCCTTTGTAACGGACTTCGGTGAAGAAGTGCGCGTCGGGAGTACGGGTCTGCGGGACGTTGGAGCCCCAGGCAATGATGTAGTTGGAGTTGTACCAGTCGGCCGATTCCGGCACGTCGGTCTGCTCGCCCCAGACCATCGGCGAGGCCGGTGGCAAGTCGCAGTACCAGTCGTAGAAACTCAGGCAGGCGCCGCCGATCAGCGACAGGTAACGCGAACCGGCCGCATAGCTGACCATCGACATGGCCGGAATCGGCGAGAAGCCGACGATCCGGTCCGGGCCGTATTGCTTGATGGTGTAGACGTTGGCCGCGGCAATGATCTCGTTGACTTCTTCCCAGTTGGAACGAATGAAGCCACCCATGCCGCGTTTGCTTTTATAGGAATCGGCCTTGACCTTGTCCTCGACGATGCTGGCCCAGGCTTCCACCGGCGCCATGGTTTGCCGCGCATCGCGCCAGAGCTTGAGCAACGGCTTGCGGATTTTCGGGTACTTGAGCCGGTTGGCGCTGTAGATGTACCAGCTGTAACTGGCACCACGCGGGCAGCCACGGGGCTCATGGTTCGGCAGGTCGTTACGGGTACGCGGGTAGTCGGTCTGCTGGGTTTCCCAGGTGATCAGGCCGTTCTTGACGTAGATCTTCCACGAACAGGAGCCGGTGCAGTTCACCCCGTGGGTGGAGCGCACGATCTTGTCGTACTGCCAGCGCGAACGGTAGACGTTCTCCCAGTCGCGAGACTCTTTGCGGGTCTCTCCATGACCGTCGGAAAACTCGTTTTGCTTACGGTTGAAAAACCGCAATTGATCCAGTAAATGACTCACGGTGTAGTCCTCTCAGGCTTTGTCGCGGAGTCTGTGCCCCGCCCACGCAATGGTTGAATTCGGGTCGTCTCAGCAGGGTGTTGCGGCGCCTTTGCGCGCGTACCACCACCAGGTCACCACGATGCAGCTCAGGTAAAAGCCGACGAACATGTAGAAGGCCATCTCCGGGCCGCCGGTCAGGGCCATCGAAGAGCCGAAGGATTTGGGAATGAAGAACGCACCGAAGGCGCCCATGGCCGAACTGAAGCCGAGCACTGCGGCCGACTCCTTGCCAGCGTTCTTCAGGGCCTGTTCGCGGATGGCCGGCGATTGCCCGGCCGAGGCTTTTTCATGCTGGGTGCGGAAGATCACCGGGATCATGCGGAAGGTAGAGCCGTTGCCCACACCAGTAGTGATGAACAGCAGCATGAACATGCCGAGGAAGCCGTAGAAGTTGCCGCCGGTACCGTTCTGCGGCAGGAAGTGCATCACGCCGAAGACCATCGCGATCATCGCCACGAAGTTCCACAAGGTCACTTTCGCGCCACCGAGCTTGTCGGCCAGCCAGCCACCCAATGGCCGTACCAGAGCGCCAACCAGTGGACCGAGAAAGGCAAACTTCAAGGCAATCACGTCAGGGAAGGAAGTTTTGATCAGCAGCGGAAACGCGGCGGAAAAACCGATGAACGAACCGAAGGTCGCCAGGTACAACCAGCACATCAGCCAGTTGTGTTTGCGCTTGAAGATTACCGCTTGCTCGCTGAACGAAGCCCGGGCACTGGACAGGTCATTCATGCCGAACCAGGCCAGCACCGTCACCAGGACAATGAAGGGCACCCAGATGAAACCGGCGTTCTGCAGCCACAACTGACCACCGTCCGGCAGTGCTTGCGGCGAGCCGCCCATGAAGCCGAACACCCCGAAAGTAATCACCAACGGCACACAGAACTGCATCACCGAAACGCCCAGGTTACCCAACCCGGCGTTGAGGCCCAGGGCTGTCCCCTGCTGCGACTTGGGATAGAAGAAGCTGATGTTGGACATGCTCGAGGCAAAGTTGCCGCCACCAAAACCGCAGAGCAAGGCAATCAACACGAACACGCTGTACGAGGTGCTCGGGTCCTGCACGGCGAAGCCCATCCAGATCGATGGCAACAGCAGCGACGCGGTGCTCAGGGCGGTCCAGCGACGGCCACCGAAGATCGGCACCATAAAGGAATAGAAGACGCGCAAGGTCGCGCCGGACAGCCCCGGCAACGCCGCCAGCCAGAACAGCTGGTCAGTGGTGAAGGTGAAGCCGATGGCGTTCAAACGCACGATCACCGTGCTCCAGACCATCCACACCGCAAAAGCCAACAACAGCGCAGGAATGGAAATCCACAAGTTGCGAGTGGCGGTCTGTTTGCCGCTACTTCCCCAGAACGCGGGGTCCTCGGGGCGCCAGTCATGAATGACCGGGCCTTTGTCAGGCTTTTGCAGAACGGACATGTTCTTCTCCTAGGGCAATGCTGGAAATCGGGGACGGGGTCAGCAGCGGCGCTTTACCCAGCACCGGGCTTTTGCGTATTTCGCTGAAGTACATCCAGGTGAGGGAGACCCAGACCACGCCGTACATCAACATGAAGCAGGAAGAGCGCACGCCGGTGAGGTCCACCAGGGCGCCGAACAGGATCGGCAGCACGAAGCCACCCAGGCCACCGGCGAGGCCGACGATGCCGGACACTGCGCCCATGTTTTTCGGGTAGTCATTGGCGATGTATTTGAAGACCGAGGCCTTGCCGAACGCGAAGGCGATGCCCATGACGAACAGCAGCACGGTGAACAACGCAGGGCTCAGGCCGATGTGGAAATCCACCGGGCCGTTGATGGTCTGCACTTGCAGTTGGGTCTGGGGATACGAGAGCAGGAACAAGCAGATCCAGCTGACCCACAACACCCACCAGGTCACGCTTTGCGCACCCCAGCGATCCGACATCCAGCCGCCGACGGCGCGCAGCACGCCACCAGGCAGGGAAAAACAGGCCGCCAGCAGCGCCGCGCTTTGCAGGCTGAAACCGTATTCCTGCACGTAGTACTTGGTCATCCACAGGGCCAGGGCGACGTAGCCGCCGAAGACGATCGAGTAGTACTGGCAGTAGCGCCACACCGCAGGGTCTTTCAGCGAGCGCAATTGCTCACGCAAGGTGGCGCCGGTGGCACTGTGGTGGTCCTTGTTTTCGGCGCTGAGAAACCAGAACAACAGCGCGGTAATAAACAGGATCGCGCTGAAGACTTTCGGCACCAGTTGCCAGCTGCCAGCTGCAATCAGTGCCGGGGCGAGAAACTTGGTCACCGCAGCCCCGGCGTTACCGGCGCCGAAGATACCCATGGCGAAGCCTTGATTCTCCTTGTCGAACCATTTGGCGACGTAGGCAATCCCCACCGAGAACGAGCCGCCGGCCAGGCCGACGAACAAGCCCAGCACCAGGAACTGCCAGTAGGCGGTGGCGTGACTGATCAAATACAGCGGCGCGACGCAGGCCAGCATCAGCAGGAAGAACACGCTGCGCCCGCCAAAACGGTCGGTCAGCAAACCCAGCGGCAAACGCACCAACGAACCGGTCAGCACCGGGGTCGCGGCCAGCAAGCCGAACTGGGTTTCGTTGAGCTGGAGCAGTTCCTTGATCGGTACCCCGAGCACGGCAAACATCATCCAGACCATGAAGCACACAGTGAAGGCCAGCGTGCTCATGCCCAGCACCAAGCCTTGTCGTACACGCGGTGGGTTCACAATGCTCTCCAGTCAGTTAGCCATGCCGGCAGACTAGAGAGGCCAACCCCGCAAAAACTTGATCCATGTCAACGAAGCCCATGGGGGCATAGGCCTATGCTTGTGCGGTCTACCTCTAAGGAGGTAGTTCAGGGAAACCTTAAAACCCTTTATTTATCAGGTACGTAAGGTTTTCCACCGTCGATTTGGCTGACAAGGAACAGTCGACAACTCTTTAGAGGTAGCGCGCCCGGGATCGGCGGCAAAACCCCACTCTGGTGCTGCACATGCTCTGTTTTCCTGAATTCTTCCGGGACCTGCGCCGATGATGCGCTGGTTGCGCAGCTCCCTGCCCGCTCGCGCCGGGCTGGCGGTGATCCTGATCGCCGTGCTGGCGCTCGCCAGTTCGTTGAGCGCCGGGCTGATCGCCTGGTTCAGCCAGGGCGATGCCGCCGCCATCAACACCGCAGGCTCGGTGCGCATGGAGACCTATCACCTGAGCTGGAAACTGGCCGCGGGGGCAACGCCCTCAGAAATCGCCGCTATCACCGACAGCCTGCAAACCCGTCTCACCAGCCAGTCACTCAAGGCCGTGCTGGAAGATGGCCCGACCGCCGCCCTGCAAGTCAGCTATGGGCAAATCCAGCAACAATGGAACGAGGATTTACGCCCGGCACTTGAGCGCGGTGATGCGGCAGCCTTTCAAGTCCAGGCTCATTCCTTCGTTGAGCAACTGAACCAGTTCGTCAATCTGTTGCAGCGTCAAAGTGAACAAAAGCAGGGCTGGCAACAGGCGATCCAGGGCATGGCCTTGTTCACCACCATGATTGTCCTGCTGATCGGGTTGTACGAGTTGCAGTACGGTGTCGTCACGCCCCTCAAGGAGTTGGTGGACGCAACCCAGCGCTTTCGTCGCGGCGACTTCAAGGTGCGGGTCAACCATCAGTCCCAGGACGAGCTGGGCCAGTTGGCCACCAGTTTCAACACCATGGCCGAAACGATCGAAGAGTCGCACCGCACTCTGGAAAGTCAGGTCCGGCAAAAAACCCTGAACCTGCAACAAGCCAATGCCGCCCTGGAGCTTCTGTATCAAAGCAGCCGAAGCCTGGCCACACGCCTGGCCAATGCCGAAGGCCTCGATGAATTGATTCGACGCTTCCAGCAACGCCTGCCCGGCTTGCGCCTGTCGCTGTGTCTGCAAGGCCAACTGCAGGCACCGGCCCAACAGCTACTGGCCCTGCATGGCGCGAATATCCGCGAAGTCTGCGCCAGTAGCGACTGCGCCACTTGCCAGAAGCACCATAAAGCCAATCCGCAAGCCTTCAGCATCAGCAACCAGGGCAGTGAACTGGGTGAGTTGAAGGCGCACTTTGTCGACGGGCATTCCATGCAAGCCTGGGAAACCCAACTGATCCAGGCCCTGGCCAACCTGATCGGCACCTCACTGTCGCTCAAGCGCCAACGGGAACAGGATCATCGCCTGCTGCTGCTCGAAGAACGCACGATCATCGCCCGCGAGCTGCACGATTCACTGGCCCAGGCGCTGTCCTACATGAAGCTGCAAGTCAGCCGCATGCAGACCCTGATGCGCCGTGGCGAACCGACCCAGACCCTGGAAACCGTCACCGCCGAGTTGCGCGAGGGACTGAACAATGCCTATCGCCAGTTACGCGAGTTGCTGACGACTTTTCGTTTGCAGATTCACGATGCGGGACTGGTGCAGGAACTCAAGGATACCGCCGAGGAATTTTCCCGCCGCGGGGAGTTTCAGGTGCACCTGCACGTCGACACGCTGGCCTTTCAGCTATCGGCCAGCGAACAAATCCACATTCTGCAGATCACCCGCGAGGCGCTCTCCAACTGCTTGCGCCACGCCCATGCGCAAAACGCCTGGCTACAACTGCGCCAAGACGGCGAGACAGTCAGGTTGTCGGTCGAAGACGACGGTCGCGGCTTCAGCGGCAACGTCGACCAACGCGAACACCACGGCCTGAACATCATGGATGAGCGGGCTCGCAGCTTGCACGGCCAGCTGCAGATCATCTCCAGGGAACCCCAAGGCACCCGTGTCCAACTGGAATTCCACCCGGAATTTCTCGGGCAGCAAACAGAAGGCAGCACCCCATGAACCCGTCCCCACAACACAGAATCCTGCTGGTAGACGACCACCCGATGATGCGTCACGGCATTCGTCAGATGCTCGAACTCGAAGATGATTTCCTGATCGTCGGCGAAGCCAGCCAGGGTGAAGAAGCACTCGGCCTGATTGAGCCGCTTCGACCGGATCTGGTCTTGCTCGACAACAACATGCCGCAAATGAATGGCATTGAAACCCTGCGCCGATTACGGGCAATGCACTACACCGGCAAAGTGCTGCTGTTCACCGTGTCGGACGCCGAAGACGATATTCGCGATGCACTGCGCCTGGATGCCGACGGTTATCTGCTGAAGGACATGGAACCCGAACTGTTGATCCAGTACATCCGCGATGCCTTGAACGGCGCCTTGGTGATTAGCCCCGGCCTGACTCAAGTCATGGCCCAGGCGCTGCGCTCGCCGCCGCGCCAGGCCGTGGTGGAATTGACCGAGCGTGAACGCCAAGTGTTGAAAACCATCGCCAGCGGCTTCAGCAACAAGGTCATCGGGCACAAGCTGGGCATCACCGAAGGGACGGTCAAGGTCCACGTGAAAAACCTGCTGCACAAACTCGGTTTGCGCTCGCGGGTAGAAGCGGCAGTGTGGGCCATGGAGCATCTGCGCAGTGCGGGCTGAGGGGCATGCCTCCTTGGAGGTAGGCCTGCAGAGGCATAGGTCATTTGGCCTGCGCTCTCTACTATGACGGTCAGCGGAGGTACGCCATGCTGACCCACCCTTCCATCGTTTTAACGTTGCGCCGTCATCATCTGTTCAGCCAGCTCCCGGAGAAAGTCTTCGAGGAAGTCTGCAGCCTGGCCATGCTCAAGCGCCTGGCCTGTCACAGCACCCTCATGCACCAAGGGGATCCGGCCAGGCGTTTTTTCCTGCTGGTCAGCGGCCAAGTCAAGCTGTACCGGCTCACCGGCGAAGGCCAGGAAAACCTGGTGGAGATCATCCAGCCCGGCCAGACCTTTGCCGAAGCCTTGCTGTTCAGCCAGACCCGTCTCTACCCGGTGAGCGCCACGGCCCTGAAGGACAGCGTGCTGGTGAGTATCGAGGGCAACCATTACCGCAATGCCCTGGAGGACCAGCCGAAAGTCTGTCTGGCGATCCTCGCGAGCATGAGCGTTCACCTGCACCTGCGTCTGCGTGACATCGATACCTTGACCATGGCCAGCGCGAGCCGTCGGGTGATCAATTTTCTGTTCCAGGAACGCCACCCGGTCACCGGTTTGATTGTCTTGCAGGTGTCCAAACGCCTGGTGGCGTCGAAGCTGGGGATTCAGCCGGAAACCTTCTCGCGGATTTTGCATCGACTGGTGGAGTGCGGCCTGATCGCCATGGAGCGTCGCCATATCAGCATTCTCGCTGAAGAGGAGCTGGCGGCTTTCCAATAGCCGGAATTGACCGTCATCAAGGCGCAATGCCATGCACCTTGCACACTGGCAGAGTCCACCCACGGAGAGTGCAAATGCCCCGTTCAACCCTGCCTTTGGTTTACTCCTGCTCAGGTTGCTCCAACGTCGCCCAACTGGCCAACACCCTGGCCGTGCGACTGGACCGCAGCGGCCTGGCTGAAATGTCCTGCATCGTCGGTGTTGGCGGGCATGTCGCGGCGCTGGTCAACAAGGCACGCTCGGGGCGCCGGATTTTCGCGCTGGATGGTTGCCCGTTGCAATGCGTTGAAAACTGCTTGAAGCAGCATGGGCTGCATGCTGATGTGCATCTGATTCTCAGCCATTACGGGCTGCGTAAACGCCAGGGTGAGGATTGCACGCAGGCGCAGAGTGATGAGCTGTTTGAAGGGATCAGGCAGTTGATTGCCAGTGATGCTCGCCAGCATGTAGGCCGGCAGGGAACGATGGCCTGAGGGCCAACGAAAATCCAAATGTGGGAGCGGGGTTGCTCGCGAAGGCGTCTGCTCGCTGGGCTGTTTTTTGGCTCAGTACATATCCATTTCTGTGGTATCGGCTTCTATTGGTTTCGCTTTTACAGCGAGTCACTTTCGAAAAGCGCGAAAGTAACCAAGGGGCGAGTACCGCAAAAGCACCGCGAGGCGGCCTACCGGCCGGCCTGCTTCCTCAACACCTGCGCGTACACCTGATCGTTCCCACGCTCCGCGTGGGAATGCATCCCGTGACGCTCCGCGTCACCAGTGCGCAGGACTCAAGTCTTGCGTCGCGAGCGGAACGCGGAGCGTCCCCGGCGGCATTCCCACGCAGAGCGTGGGAACGGCTCCTGTTGTTTTGTTTTGTTTTGTTTTGTTTTGTTTTGTTTTGCTTTGCTTTGCTTTGCTTTGCTTTGCTTTGCTTTGCTTTGCTTTGCTTTGGCTTTTGATGTTGATCTTGACCTGCCCCGTCGGAAGGCCGAGCGCAGGTTCTGCGCAGTGGGCACCGCGGCAAGGATGCCGCGGTAGCCGCCCCCGGCCATGGATGGCCGATGGCGGCGGGCCCACGGAGCAGGACCGGAGTGAGGGTACCCTGAGCCTAGGCGAAGGGCCGTACGTCAGGGGCGAAAGCGTTTTGGTTACTTTGGCGCTTTTCCAAAGTGACCCGCCGTAAGGGCGGAACCATAAGCCGCCGTTACGGCAGAAATGGATATGTACTCAGCCCTGGTGGTGGCACATTCAACATTGAAGTCGATTGTTCTACCGCTATCGCGGGCAAGCCCGCTCCCACAGGGTTATGCGTGGAGCACAAACATTGCGAACATTTTGATCTGTATTGGTCATCCCGCCGCCAACCCCTTCCCCGCCCGCTCCAGATTGCGCCACAACCAAACAGGCAACACATCAGGATCCAGACTGTCGATCAGATTCTTCAACGCCAACCCCAACTCCGTATCCCCCTCAATCACCAAACGCCGACGAAAAAACAGCGTATCCGGATCCTCCTGACGACTCGCCAGCAGCAAAAACTCCCGCCAGTTACCACTGATCGTCACATGCGCCGTAGCGTGCTCGGCAATCCGCAACCCTTTACCACTGAGCGTCAGATACCAGGACAAGCCCAAATCCGGAATCCGCAAACACAACCAACGCCCTCGCAGCACTTCAAACTCACCATCACGCAACGGCCCGGCGAGGCAACGATTCAGCGCCTGCTGCAACGCCAGACGCTGCACGGCAAAAGGCACCCGGCGCACCAGCGGCAACAACCGATCGGCACCTTTCAACAGCCACTTTTTTCGATTCAACACAGACCGACCTCCTCGACACGCAGCATGCCGGCCTGGCCATGCCAATAACCATTGCACCCTTCGACGAACAACGGCGGTGTCTCGCCCAGCCGAACCCGCTGATAGGCAGCGACCACTTCGGCCATGCCCTGAGCACGAGGGCTCAAGCGCAACAGATCGGCACCGCAGGCCACTAGCCCGGAGTAGTCGGCCAGCAGATTAGTCACCTCGGCCGACATCGTTTGAATACCGTTGATGGTAAACAGCGCCTGCCCTTCCTGGCTGGTCAGCGCCAAGCCGTCGGGGTAGTTGATGCAGCAAAACTGGCAGTCATCCTTGGGCCGGTTTTCCGCCCGAGCCGTAAAGCAGCGGGCGGAATAGGCCAACGGCAAATGCCCATAGGCAAAGATTTCAACTTCCGGCACTGCATGGCCCAGTTCGCGTACCTGTTCGATCACATCACCAATCAGCGCCGCCGAACATTCCACCGGCGGCACCCAACGGGTCATTCCGCAGTCCAGAAGCTGCACGAGCGTATGACCGTTGTACAGATTGAGTGCCGGCCCGCCCACGAACGGCAACTTGCGCTCGGCCAGGAATTGCACCGCGCCCATGTCGTTGGCTTCCACCAGCAATTGGCCGTTGTCGCACAACCTGCGCAGGCTGGAGAGTTCGGACGCCGCTTCGATCAGCGTCAAGCTGGAAAGCACCAGTTGGGCCTGGCTGCACTCCTGCAACTCACGGCCCAAACCCAGCCATTGATCCAGCGAAAAAGCCCGACGTTTCGAGCACACGGTTTCCCCCAGGTAAATCACATCCAGGGGCAAGGCCGACATCTCGGCGTAAAAGTTGCCGAGTTGCTCTTTGTCCCAATAAAACAGGACCGGTCCCAGGCTGAGTTTCATATCGAATCCCTCATTGCCATGATCGATGATAAGCACCCAGAGTGGTCTGGCTGCCTTCGGACAAACCGGCCAGCACCTGACGCCATTCCTCCTTGACCCGAAAACTGCCCGGCGCGCCACGATGGGCGTCCAGTGCCGCGCGCCAGACGCGGGTGACTTGTTCGACATAGGCCGGGCTGCGTTGGCGGCCCTCGATTTTCACCGCTTCGACGCCGATGGCCGTCAGTTCCGGCAGCAAGTCCAGGGTGTCGAGACTGGTGGGCTCCTCCAGCGCATGAAAGCGTTTGCCGCCGACCAGGAAACGGCCCTTGCACAAGGTCGGGTAACCGGCCGGTTCGTCAGGGGTGTAGCGATCGATCAGCACTTCGCTGAGCCGTGCGTTCAAGCCTTCGGCGTCTTCGCTCCAGCGCACCGCCTTGGCCGGCGAACAGACACCGCACAGGTTCGGCGACTCGCCGGTAATGTAGGAAGACAGATGGCAACGCCCTTCGGCCATGATGCACAAGCTGCCGAAGCCAAACACTTCGATGGGCACCGGGCTGCTGGCAGCGACCTGACGTACTTGCGCCAACGACAACACTCGCGGCAGCACCGCGCGGCGAATGCCGTAGCGCTGCGCATAAAATTCCAGCGCGGCGGCATGGGTCGCCGAGCCCTGGACCGACAGGTGCAACGCCAGTTTCGGGTGACGCTGACTGGCGTAGTTGAGCACCCCGGGGTCGGCGGCGATAAGCGCATCCACACCGAAATCGGCGGCACGATCCACCGCCCGCTGCCAGCGCTCCCAGCCCTTGGGCTGCGGGTACGTGTTGACCGCGACGTAGAGTTTGCGTTGATGCTGACGAATGTGGGCGACCGCGGCGTCGAACTGTTTGTCGTCCATGTTCAGCCCCGCGAAATGCCGGGCATTGGTGTCATCGCGAAAGCCGACATAGACGGCATCGGCGCCTTGGCGCACCGCCGCTTTAAGCGCAGGCAGGTTCCCTGCCGGGCAGACCAGTTGCATGGGTAATCCTCATGAAAAAACGCATCCGGGCCATCGCCTGATGCCCATGACTCGAGGGTCCGGGGCGATCGAAAAAGGCGCTGCCAGTCTAGCGAGACCGGCAGGCACGGCCTTGACGGCAATCAATTGCCATCAATGCATCAGGTCGGCGAAGGACAGGAACATTACGTTGTCGTGCTTGAGCACTTGCTGCTCGCACTCGATCACCGCCAGGCCATCGGCCCAGCACGCGGCGGTCAACATCGCCGAGCTTTGCTGAGGGTGCAGTTCCACGCTCAACTGGCCGTCGGCGCCGGGTGTCAATCTGGCCCGCAGGTACTGCCGACGCTTGTTACGCTGCAACCAGTCGAACCCGGCTGGCACGGCCAACGGCACCGGCAGTACGTCAGTCACGCCTTGGGCCCTGAGCAGGAACGGACGCACCACCACCAACGCGGTAATCAGCGCCGCCGACGGATTTCCCGGCATGCCGATCCACGGTTTGCCGGCCACTTCACCAAAGGCCAGTGGCTTGCCCGGCTGGATGGCCAGCCGCCAGAAATCGACGTTGCCCAGTTCCTCGATCGCCTGCTTGAGGTGATCTTCCTCGCCCACCGACACGCCACCGGAACTCAACAGCAAGTCGCACTCCGAAGACGCCAGGCTCAAGGCATGCCGGCTGGCTGCCAACTCATCGACCATGACGCCATAGTCGTGCACCTCGACGCCCCAGCCGCGCAACAACGCGGCGAGGCAATACCGGTTGCTGTTGTAAATCTGCCCCGGCGCCAACGGATCACCCGGTTCACGCAGTTCGTTACCGCTGCTGAGCAGGCACACTTGCAACGGCCGATAGACCTCGACCCGCGCGATACCAGCGCCAGCCAGCAACCCCAGTTCTTGTGCGCGCAGGCGTTTACCGGCCTTGAGCAGCAGATCCCCGCAGCGAACTTCCTCACCCTCCTTGCGCACATGGTCGCCAACGGATACAGGCGGGAACCAGACGTGTTCGCCCTCGACCCGACAGCGCTCTTGCGGCACGACGGTATCGGCGCCCGGTGGCAATGGCGCGCCGGTAAAGATCTGCACCGCCTGCTGCGCGAGCAAGGGCGTGCACGCTTGATCCCCCGCCGCAATGCGCCCGCCAATCGACAAAGAGCCACCCGCCTGGGGCAAGTCAGCCGCCCTGAGGGCATAGCCGTCCATGGCACTGTTGTCCCAGGCCGGCAGGTTCACCGGGGAATGAATGTCCGCCGCCAGCACCCGCCCCATGGCTTGATCCAGACGAACCATTTGCGCCAGGGGCGGCGGCGGTGCCTGGTCCAGCAGACGGCTGATGGCCTCGTCCACCGGCATCAGCTTGCCGATGTCGCATACCCGGCCGGTCATGGGCGCGTCCCGCAGGCGTCGATGACCCGCTGCGCTTGCGGTTTCAAATGCGGGGCGAAATTGCACGGGCCGGTGCGACTGTCCAGTTGTTCGAGCAGAATCTTGTTCCAGGCAGTCCGGCAGGCACCCGGCGAGCCTGGAACGCAACACACCAGTACGCCGTTACTCATGCCGGCCAGTGCCCGGGACTGCAGGCTGGACATGCCGATTTCCTCCAGAGACACCTGACGGAACAATTCGCCGAAGCCTTCCACATGTTTGTCCAGCAATGGCAAGACCGCTTGCGGTGTGTTGTCGCGAGCGGTGAAACCGGTGCCGCCGGTCATCAACAACACTTGCACCTTGGGGTCGGCAATCCACCGGGAAACGGTGGCGCGGATCTGATAAATGTCGTCCTTGACCAGATCACGATCGATCAACACATGCCCGGCTGTTTGCAGCAAATCCGTCAGGGTCTGCCCCGACGTGTCGGTGTCAAAAGTGCGCGTATCGCTGATGGTCAGTACGGCGATGTTCAGGGGTTCAAACGTGCGTTGCGCCAGATGGGCCATATCCAGGTCTTCCCGTAGATGAGGGTATGGCCCGAAGCCTGAACCGGAATGGTGAGCGAGCCTATTCCTCCAAGGAGGTACCTCGTCGGGGACATAGAGAGAATGTGCCGGGCACAAAACCTGTGGGAGCGGGCTTGCTCGCGAATGCGGTGTGTCAAACAACATTAATGTCGACTGACACACCGCATTCGCGAGCAAGCCCGCTCCCACATTGTCCTCCGTCGCTACAGGTTCTGCGCAATGGGGCTTAAGGCGCCAACCGGCTTCGCTTCCACAGACCATCACGCAACCGGTAATCGAGTCGATCATGCAAGCGGTCGGCCCGCCCCTGCCAGAACTCCAGACGTTCAGGGTGCAGGCAGTAGCCGCCCCAATGCTCGGGACGCGACACGGTCTGGCCAACGAAGCGCTTGATGGTTTCCGCCAGCATCGATTCCAGCGCTGCGCGACTGGCCAGCGGACGGCTTTGCGGTGAAGCCCAGGCACCCAGGCGACTGGCCATGGAGCGAGAATCGAAGTACGCATCCGACAACGCCGGATCGAGCCTGGACACCTGCCCTTCGATACGCACCTGACGCTCCAGCCCCGGCCAGAAAAACGTCATCGCGGCATAGGGATTGGCGGCCAGTTGCTGACCTTTATCACTCTGGTAATTGCCGAAAAAAGTAAAACCTTCATCGCTCAACCCCTTGAGCAGCAGAACCCGACAGTGCGGCCGTCCTTCAGGGTCGACCGTCGCCAGCACCATGCTATTGGCCTCGACAGGTGCGCACTCGGTGTCGCGGGCCTGTTGCAGCCATTGCCGGAACATCGCCAGCGGATCATCCAGCGCAGCCTCATCTTGCAGGCCATTAAGGGTGTAGTTACGGCGCATCTGAGCCAGGGAAAGCGGCATGACGGTGATCTCCGGAAGGTTTTACGCAGTGTGCGAGGCACTGCGCGAGACCACCTTGACCGCCATCAACACTGTCGCCTACTTGAGACGCAGCCGCCGCGCCAGTTTGTGCAGGTTGCTGGGGTCGACTTCCAGGATTCGCGCGGCGCTGGCCCAGTTTTCCCCGGACAGGCTCAGGGCCTGGAGGATTTTCTTGCGCTGGTAATCGTCGACGGCTTCGCCCAAGGGCTGGAACGGCAGATCAGCCGTAACGTCCGGGGATGGTTCGACCACCGCCCCCGATGCCGCCATCGCGCTGTCGAGATCGAGAATTTCAGGCTCCAGCGTCATGATCAACGCGCGACTCGTACCGCGACTGAGCTGCTTCAACGCGGCCCGACTGATCACGTGTTCCAGTTCACGCACATTGCCCGGCCAGGTATAAAGCAGCAGCGCGCGCTCGGCCGCCGGCGACAGGCGCAAACCACGCAGGCCGAGCCGCGCCCGATTGAGTTCAAGGAAATGCCCGGCCAGCATCAACACATCATTACCGCGCTCGCGCAGCGGCGGAATCGGCACCGGATACACCGAGAGCCGGTGATACAGATCGGCGCGAAACAAGCCGTCGCGGATGCTGTCCGGCAGGTGCCGGTTGGTGGCGGCGATGATGCGCACATCGACGTGCAGCGGCTTGTCGGCGCCGAGGCGCTGGATTTCGCCGTTCTGCAGGGTGCGCAGCAACTTCGCTTGCACGGCCAATGGCAATTCACCGACTTCATCGAGAAACAGCGTGCCACCGTTGGCGGCATCAAAGCGTCCGGCACGGTCACTGGTGGCGCCGGAAAACGCGCCTTTGACATGCCCGAACAACTCACTCTCTGCCAGCGACTCCGGCAAAGCGGCGCAGTTAACGTGTATCAGCGGTTTGTGGTGGCGCCTAGAAAGACGATGCAAGCGCCGGGCGAACAGCTCTTTGCCGACGCCGGTCTCGCCCAACAGCAACACCGGCAGATCGGAGTCGGCCAGTACATCCAGCTCATTGAGCAACTGATGCAATACCTCACTCTGCCCGAGGATCTCGCCCTCCTCGACCGGCATTCGCAAGTCTTGGGGATCGCTGCGGGACAGGCGCAAGCTGCGGTTTTCCTGTTCCAGTCGGGTGACCCGCACGGCGGCTTCGATCTGCAAGGTACAGCGCTTGAGCTCTTCCCGCGCCCGGCTGTCGAAGGTCCCGGCGTGCAGCGCATCGAGAGTGATCGCACCCCAGATCCGCCCCTCGACATACAGGCTCACGCCCATGCAGTCATGCACCGGCAGCGGTTCGCCGACGTGGTTATCGAGCAAGCCGTCATAGGGGTCCGGCAGGCGACTGTCGGGTTCGAACCAGGTCGGCTCGCGCGACGCCATGATTGCCGCCAGCCGGGGATGTTGGGCGATGACGAACCGGCGCCCCAACGCTTCATGAACCAGCCCCACTGTCGCCACGGGCCTGAGGCTGTCGTCATCCAGACGCAACAAGCCTACGGCACCACTGTTGAAGTATTCGCGCAGGGTCTGGACCAATCGTTGCAACCGCACGGCATTGGGCAACTCGACGATCAGGTCGGCTGCCAGGCTTTCTCGCAGCATGGTAGTAATCACCCTCTATGGTTGGATTCACCCTAAAGCGTCAGGGTGCCTATCACCACAACTAAAAATTAATCGATGTTTTTCAATCACTTAAATATGGCATGCCGGATGCAATGGACCTGGAGAACCGTTGAAACCCAAACAAGGAACCCTGATGAGCCAGACCCTATTGGAACAAAGCCTCGGCCAACTGGCCTGCGACATTCCCGGTGCCACCCGGATCTTCCACACCTTCAAACTGGACTTCTGTTGCGGCGGGCATAAAAGCCTGCGTGAAGCGGCCCTTGGCAAAAACCTCGATCCGGTCCTGATTGCCGACGCCCTGAACATTCTGCAAGACGCCGGTGAAACCCAGCACGACTGGCGTAACGAACCTTTGGAACTGTTGATCGCCCACCTTCTGGCGCGCTACCACGCCCGCCACCGCGAGCAATTGCCGGAACTGATCCGCCTGGCCCGCCGCGTCGAGCAGGTCCATGGTGCGCGCAGCAGTTGCCCCAACGGCCTGGCCGATCTTCTGACCGACATGCAACAAGAGCTCGAAGGCCACATGCTCAAGGAAGAACAGGTGTTGTTCCCGATGCTGCAACAAGGCATCGGTGCTCAAGCGGCGCCGCCGATCCAGGTGCTGCGCTTCGAACATGATCAACATGGCGAAGCCCTGGAAAAAATGCTCGCCCTGACCAATCACATCATCCCGCCTGCCGATGCCTGTAACACCTGGCGCGCCCTCTATCGCGGGCTGCTGGAATTCAAAGACGACCTGATGCAACACATCCATCTGGAAAACAACGTGCTGTTCATCAACGCCCTGAACCCTCGTCACTGATCAATTGCCTGTCACACCCAACCCGCGCCAGCCCACCGGTTGAAGCGGGTTTTGTTTATCCGGAACGGCTTGTGATCAGCCATGCCAATAGAACATCGCCTTGGCCAGGATCACGATCAACACCATGTGCCCGAGGATGCTGCGGCGAATCCAGCTGGCGCGAGTCGCGGTCAGGCGCGCGTGGGTCAGCCAATAGGCCAGCAGCAAGTAATGGCCGATGATGCTCAGGGCCAGGATAATTTTCAGACTCAACAACGTGCCAAAATTGCTGGCCAGCGGCTGACTCAATGCGCCTCGGTACTGCCACGCCAGGCCGATGCCGGCGCCATACAACAACAGCACTACGCCATGCAGTACTTTGCGCGAACGCACGGCAATCGCCTGATCCGCCGTGGATTGCGCGGTATCCGCCAACTGCTGGCGCGCTCGATGCCAGATGACCACCTCGAAAAACAGTGTGCCGATGAAGGCAATCGCTGCCAGCAAATGCGTGACCAGTAAAAAGGGATACATCAGCGCCCGCCTCTGTCAGTTCGCGTGCTCATCCAGGATGACCGTCGACCCGGGCCCGCAGCAGCATCGGCCCATAGCGCCAGGCGTACAGCGCAAACGCCAGTGCCCAGCACAGACCGGCCAACCACAATGCCGGCAAGGGAAAGAACTCGATCAACACGACCCGGCTCAGGCACGCGAGGTTGAGCAAGATGAACGCCAGGGTCATCCCCGATGGCGGCTCGAGCGCACGGCCGGTATGCCCGAGGCTGACTCGGGCGATCATCGCCAGCACCAGGCCGCCCATGGCACCGATGGTCAGGCAATGCACCGCCAGACTCGGGTTGATCGGCACGCCGAAATGCCACAGCGCCATCCCCAAACAAGCCACCGCCAACCAGCCATAAGCCAGGTACAACGACCACAGCAACGGCACGTGCCAGAGGGCGCGATCATGCCAGCGAACCAGGCGCACCAGATGCCCTGCGGTCAACACGGCGAACAACAGGCCCACCCAGAGATTGGGGGCAAGCGCAGGTCCGACGGCATATAACAACGCCACGAGGGGCGAGCCAATCAGCAGCAGCCAATCCAGCCAGGGCCAAGGGGTAACGCCATCGACCTTGCCGAGGCCACGCTGGATGAAGAACGGAATCACCCGCCCACCGATCAACCCCATCATCGCCGCCACCAGCCAAATGCCGGTCAGCACGCCTTGGCGCTGCCAGCCTTCATGTCCTTCGACCAGGCCGTACAGGGACAACCCGTCGGCCGCCGCTAACAAGAGCAACACCACCACAATCGGGTAGTTACGTTTCTGCCGCACCTTCCACAAGGTGAAGCCCATGAGGACCGCCACCGCCAACGGGAACGCCAGTTCCAGCACCGCGAGCAACGGCCACGGTGCATTGACCAGCCAGGCCACGCGCGCCAATAACCACAGCAGCGCCAGAGCGGCCAACGGTTTACCGCTGAGGCCGGGGCGACCGGTCCAGGTCTGCACGGCCGTCAGCAGAAAGCCCGCGATAATCGCCAAGCCGAACCCGAACAGCAATTCATGCCGATGCCAGCCCAGCCAACCGCCTGCCGGCTGCCAGTCGGAAATCGAACCACCAAAAGCCGCCAGCCACAGCGGAATGGCCAGCACCGCCAACAGGCAGCCGGCGAGGAAAAACGGCCGAAAGGCCAGCCGTAACAGCGGCGCGATTGCCATCGCTTTACGGCGGTCAAGCACTTGCATAAAGCCACTCCTCTACCTGTTTGCTGACCTGGCGCCAATCCGCACGCGCCGAGGTAAATCCATGGGCAATCATCGGGTATTACCGATTCATTGCCTTTGTCATAGATCAAGTGTGCAAGGGACGTGCCCCGATGCTCATTCGAACCTGTCTGGACTGGGAGCATGGTGGCCCTGTGGCGAGGGGGCTTGCCCCCGTTGGAGTGCGAAGCGCTCCCAGAATCGGCATCCCCGGCGCGTCAGATAGAACCCCTCAGCCGGTTTTACGACTGCTGCGCAGCCGAACGGGGGCAAGCCCCCTCGCCACAAAGGTGATCGGTCGTCAGGGTAAAAATGACCATTTGAGGGTTATTTAAACCCTACACAGCATAGTCTTTTTTACCCTCACGCCTGAGAGCCCCAATAAGCAGGGCCCTCCAAGCCTGGCCCGCGTCTTGCTCAGCATGGGCAACCTTTTAAAAATCCTAGATCCCTCTCGATTACCCGGAGTCGTCATGAAAAAAGTCATCCAGCCACTGGCCTGGTTTGTTGTGTTGACCTCAATCCTGGCCCTGGCCAGCGGCGTATCCCTGGGTCTCGTCTGACCTGATCCCCCTTCTCTATTTTCAGGATGAATTCTCATGGTGCTTCATCGCGTCCATCACCAGATTCTGCGCAGTCATCACTTGTTCGAGCCGTTGAACGAAGAACAGCTGGATGAACTGATGAGTACCAGCCACTTGCTGAGCATCGACAAGGGCGAGCCGTTGTTCCGTCAGGGTGAGCCGGCCGATTCGTTCTATTTCATCATTGCCGGCGCGGTGAAAATCTACCGGCTGACACCCGATGGGCAGGAGAAAGTGTTTGAGGTCATCAGCGATCGACAAACCTTCGCCGAGGCGATGATGCTGATGGACACCCCGAACTATGTGGCCTCGGCCGAAGCGATCTGCCCCACCCAGCTCTACCGGTTATCCAACAGCACTTACATGCGCCTGCTGCAGAGCAACAGTCGGCTGACCTTTGCACTACTGGGCAAGCTCTGCGTTCGCTTGCATCAACGGGTCAACGAAATCGAGACCCTGTCACTGAAAAACGCCACCCACCGGGTCGTGCGCTATCTGCTGACGCAACTGGTGCGCCAGCAAACCGTTGACAGCCAATTCGAGCTGCCGATGGCCAAGCAACTGATTGCCGGGCATCTGTCGATCCAGCCGGAAACCTTTTCGCGGATCATTCGCCGCTTGATCGATGAAAACATCATCACTCAGGACGGCCGTCAGATCGCCATTCTTGATCGCTTGCGCCTGGAACAGTTCGAGTGAGTGCCATGCCCGTCTGCCTGTATTGCCAACACGCCAACCCACCACAAGAAATCGAGTGCCGCCAATGCGGCATGCCCCTGCCGGCATTGGCCGTACTTGCAGCGCAACGTCGGTTGCGCCGATTCAAGTGGTTCTGCATCGGCCTGACAATCTTCTGCGTGACGATGTTTTTCTGGCTGCCGCGCAGCATCTCCTGATGCCATACCGCAATTTTCAATCCCACACCTGTGGCGAGGGGGCTTGCCCCCCGTTCGGCTGCGAAGCAGTCGTAAAAACAGCCAGTGTGTTTTATCTGCCACAACGTGATCACCAGGTTAGGGCCGCTTCGCGACCCAACGGGGGCAAGCCCCCTCGCCACAGAGTCTGCGCTTTGCAGGCTCGGCAGTTGCTACATGTACCCAGGTGGCCAAGGACATCACGGTTGAGTCAGCTGGCGGTACAACTGCGGCAAGCGCAGAGGTAACTGCTCAGGCTGACGGATCAAGGTGTAGCCATTGGCGCCAAACATGTACGGCAGGTAATCCCCGGCCTCGCGATCGATCGTGATACAGAACGGCGTCAGCCCCTGACGCCGCGCCTCCAGCACCGCCTCGCGGGTGTCTTCAACACCGTAGCGGCCCTCATACAAATCCAGATCATTCGGTTTGCCATCCGTGAGCAGCAGCAACAGTTTGCTGCGCCGCTTGCTCGTGCCCAGTAGTTGCGTGGCCTGGCGAATGGCGGCGCCCATGCGCGTGTAATACCCCGGTTTGAGCCCTTGAATGCGACCTCGGGTGTTGTCGTCATAACGCTGGGTGAACGACTTGAGTTCCTGCATGCGCACTTGCTGACGACGTAGCGAGGAAAACCCGTACAAGGCGAAATCATCACCCAGCACCGACAAGGTTTCGCCGAACAGCAGCAGGCTGTCGCGGATGACATCGATGACGCGGTGCTCATCGTTCAGGTGGGCGTCGGTGGACATCGACACGTCGGCCAGCAACAGACACGCCAGGTCGCGGCGGGTCTGCCGTTGCTCCATGAACAGACCGCGTTCGGCACACTGGCCATGCTCGCGCTCAACGTGAAAATCCAGCCAGGCCTGCATGTCGAGCTCTGAGCCCTGAGGTTGCTGGCGTAACCACTGGCGGTCATTACGCAGATGCTCGAATTGGCGCCGCAAGCGGTGCGCCGAGGCCTTCAGCCGTAAAGGCAATGGCTGTGCCTCACAGTCGCGGGGCACCATCATTTGCAGATTGACGAAGCTGTCCTGCATTTGTTGTTTGCGGTAGTCCCACTCCGGCAACTTGATGCCCTCGCCGAGGGGAATATCGTCGATATCGGCCGGTGGCAAATCCAGGTGCAGCTTGAGACCGCCGCCCTTGCGCAGACGGGTGCGCGACAGACTCAATTCGTCCAGGTCCTCGGCGACTCTGGCCGCGTCCGGGTCTTCGCTGTCGTCCGACCAGCGATCCAGGTCGACGTGCTCGGTCCAGCTGAACAGGTTCTCCAGGCGCACGATTAACAACCCGCCTTCACGGCTGCTTTCATCGATCCGCTTGGCTCGTTTGCTTCCGCCTTTCTGCTCGCCGGGTGGCGTGGTCAAAGACTCTTCGGATTCATCGCCCAGATCGGCAGCCTGCGGGCTGGCGAGGTTTTGTGGCGGGTACAACCACAGCGGCAGCGGCCACGCGGCCCGTTCGCTGCGGGGGAAATGTTCGACACTGCCGGGCTCGCGCAACGCCTGGCATAACGCCCGTTCCAATGCCGCTTCGCTGGCGTTCAACGAGGCCGGATCGGGGCGCAATTGCAGATGGGCATCGACCAGTCGTTTGTAACGAGCACGCAGCGCGGGATAGCGCCGCAACAACTGTTGCGTCCAGCGCTGATTATCCCGCCCCCAGTGGCGCATCTGCCCGGCCTGTGCCGCCAGCAATGCGAGCCAGCGATAGAGTTCCTCGTTCAGTGCGACTTCAGGAAACACCGCCAGGCTCGATGGCAGCCGCAAATTACTCGCGTCACACCACGCCAACGGTACTTGTTTGCAGGTGCCGGCGATCTGCTGCAACACGTTTCGGCGCAACAGCAGATCGCGGTCGCTGGCGGCTTCCACACCAATGCCATTGGCACCGCCCATGGCACGAAACAACAGCGCCAGCGGGCGTTGCTGGCTGGCCAATTCAACCCGTGCTTCAGGGAAGTCCGGGCTGGCGCGCCGGGTGATGAAACGATGCCAGACACTGCCTACCCACTCTTCCAGTTCGACGGTAAACGCCATGATGCTTGCCCTTCCTGGAAACCAAAAAAACGGCCCGCTGTATCAGCCGGGCCGACCTTTTCTAGCCGTTACACCGGTTCATGAAGGAACCACCGCAGCCGGGGCGCGCAACGCGGCGCGGCTACGCTGCTTGAAGCTGAACAGGTAACACGCGAGCCCGGCGAAGAACCCGAGACCGGCACCCAGACGCGCCCAGAACAGCACCTGCAGATGTTCGACCGTGGCCATGAATGGCAACGCGATCCCGTCGGCCTGCCAGCGTTGCAGGTAAACCTGGACGACACCGGCAGCGGTGAGGAACAGCGTGATCATCACCATCGACAAGGTCATCAACCAGAAGCCCCAGATTTCGTAGGTCTGTGAACGCTCATCAGCGGCTTCACCCAACCCGCGCAACCGCGGCATGGCGTAGCTGATCAAGGTCATCACGATCATCGCGTAAGCACCGTAGAAGGCCAGGTGCCCATGCGCCGCCGTCAGTTGCGAACCGTGGGTGTAGAAGTTGACCGGTGCCAGGGTGTGCAGAAAACCCCAGACGCCCGCACCGAAGAACGCGGTGACCGTGGTGCCCTTGGCCCACAGTGTGGCGGCGCGGTTCGGGTGTTGCCGGCGACGGTTCTTCACCATGCTGAAGGCGAAGATCACCATGGCCAGGAACGGCAGCGGTTCGAGTGCCGAGAAGATTGAACCGACCCACAACCAAACCTCAGGCGCACCAATCCAGAAGAAGTGGTGACCGGTGCCGATAATCCCGGTAATCAGCGCCATGGCGATGATCACGTACAACCATTTCTCCACGACTTCCCGGTCGACACCGGTGATCTTGATCAGGACAAAAGCGAGCATCGACCCCATGATCAGTTCCCACACGCCTTCCACCCAAAGATGCACCACCCACCACCAGTAGAACTTGTCGCGGGCCAGGTTGCCGGGGTTATAGAAGGAGAACAGGAAGAACACCGCAAGGCCGATCAGCCCGGTCATCATCACCATGCTGACGGTGGTCTTGCGACCTTTGAGCAGGGTCATGCCGATGTTGTAAAGGAAGCCCAGGCACACCACCACAATGCCCATCTTGGTGATGGTCGGCTGCTCCAGGAACTCCCGGCCCATGGTCGGCAGCAACTCATTGTGAGTCAGTTTGGCCAGGCCCGCATAAGGCACCAGCAGGTAGCCGAGGATCGTCAACACGCCCGCGGCGGCGAATACCCAGAACAGAATGATCGCCAACTTCGGACTGTGCAGTTCGCGGTCGGCCTCTTCCGGAATCAGGTAGTAGGCAGCGCCCATGAAGCCGAACAGCAGCCAGACGATCAGCAGGTTGGTGTGCACCATCCGCGCCACGTTGAAGGGAATGATCGGGAACAGAAAGTCTCCCACCACGTATTGCACGCCCATGATCAAACCGAACAGCACCTGACCGAGAAACAGCATCAGGGCAAACACGAAGTACGGTTTGGCCACGGCTTGCGAGGCGAATTTCAGATGCGGATTAGCAATGCTCATCGCTTAGCCCTCCTTGTTTGGCGGCCAGCCATTGGTGTTGATGTTCGAACTCCATTTGAGGAACTCGGCGATGTCATCCACCTCCTGCTCGCTCAACTTGAACTGCGGCATCGCTCGCCGACCCGGTACGCCCAGCGGCTGCATTTTCATCCAGGCATGCAGAAAGGGTTTGAAGCCCGCCTCCCCGCCGCGCCGCTGGAACACATTGCCCAGCTCAGGCGCAAAGTAGGCGCCCTCGCCCAGCAGCGTATGGCAGCCGATGCAGTTGTTTTGCTCCCAGACCGTCTTGCCGCGGATCACTGATTCAGTTAACTGCGCTTCATTGCTGCGCTCTGGAAAGGTCTGTTCCGTGTGATAGGTCAAGGCCAGGAATATCAGGAAGAAGAAGATGCTTCCCCCGAAGTAGATATTCCTGGCCATGCCTTTGGTGAAGGTCTCTGACATGGTCGCTTCCTCTTTGCTTGGCGTGCCCATGATAGGAAGCGAAGGGTTGAAACCTGCTTGATGGCGATCAAGAAAGGCAGATGGTTTTGGTCGGGTATTGGCGCCAGAAAGCTCACCGGTGGCGATGCCTGCTCGCGACTTTACTTTGTTTCCTACGGAGCTTTCCTCGTCAGGTCGGAGCCTTCGACAACGATCCGGCTTAACGGAAGCGTCCTACGCTAAACATGGACTCGTCTGACATCACCAATTTGTCGATCCACGCACAGTTCCGTGTATTCAAATAGACACAGGGACATGTGGATGTTCAGCGCCGCCGAACCCGTCGTTTTCACACTCGACATTGAAGGTTTTCCCCACGACCTTCAGGTACTCGAGTTCCGCGCCAAGGAAGCGCTCAACCAGCCCTACGAAGTCAATCTCGAACTGGTCAGCGAACGCCCCGACCTCGACCTCGACGACCTGATGCATCGCTCGGCTTTTCTGCGCTTCGGTCCTGACGGCGCCGGCATTCATGGGCAGGTCTATCAAATCGCCCAAGGCGATTCAGGCAAACGCCTGACCCGCTATCAGATGACCCTGGTGCCCCACCTCGCCTATCTCACCCACTGCCACAACCAGCGTATTTTTCAGCACCAGAGCGTGCCGCAAATCATTGCCAGCGTGCTGAAAGACCAAGGAATGCAGGCCGATACCTGGCGCTTTCAGTTGAGCGCCGAGTACCGGCCACGGCTGTATTGCGTTCAGTACGAGACGGCCCTGCACTTCGTTCAAAGGCTGTGTGAGGAAGAAGGTTTGCACTTTCACTTTCAGCACAGCGCTAATGGGCATGTGCTGGTGTTCGGCGACGATCAGACCAGCTTTTCGAAACCAGACCAGTCAACCGCGTACAGGCAAGACAGCGGTATGGTCGCCGAAGCGCCGGTGATTGACCAATTCAAGCTGCGCCTGAATACCCGCCCGACCCACATCAGCCGGCGTGATTACGACTTCGAAAAACCGCGCCTGCAACTGGACAGCGAAACTGAAGTCCCGCCGCAGCCGCACCTTGAGGACTACACCTTTCCAGGCCAGTTCACCCATCGAGACCGTGGTAAACATCTGGCCAATCGGGCATTGGAGCGCCACCGCGCCGATTACCGGCGAGCCGATGGGCGCAGTGATCAAAGCGCTATGCGCAGCGGCCATTTTGTCGAGATGACCGAGCACCCACGCGCTGACCGCAATGGCCTGTGGTTGTTGACTGAAGTCGAGCATGTCGGCTTACAACCCCAAGTGTTGGAAGAGTCGATCACCGACAGTCATCCGCAGGATGGCTTCAGTCAGGGCTACCGTAACCACTTTGTCGCCACACCGTGGGACGTGGTATTCCGACCGGCCCTTGAACACCCCAAGCCTCGGATAACGGGCAATCAGCATGCAGTCGTCACGGGGCCGCCCGGTGAAGAGATTTATTGTGATCAGTACGGTCGGGTCAAAGTCCAGTTGCTCTGGGACCGCGACGGCCGGCACAACGAACAATCGAGTTGCTGGCTGCGAGTCGCCACTGGCTGGGCCCATGACTGTTACGGCAGCGTACAGATCCCGCGAGTCGGCATGGAAGTGCTGGTGGGTTTCACTGATGGCGATCCAGACAAACCCGTCGTCGTTGCCTGCCTGCCCAACGCCGCGACACCGGTACCACTGGATTTGCCGGCCGAGCATACCCGTAGCATTTTTCGCAGTCAGAGCAGCCCCGGTGGGGGCGGTTACAACGAACTGCGCATCGAGGACCGAAAAGGCGCCGAAGAGATTGCCCTGCGAGCCCAGCGCGATTTCGTGCAGTTGGTCCTCAATGACGAACGCATTCAAGTCGACAACCAACGCACCGTGGTTATCGGCGGCCTCGCCAGCCACGACCTGCGCGGCGAAGAACATCACCTGACCCATGGCAACCGCCTGACCGAACTCAAACAGAATGACCACCTTTTGGTCCTTGGCGATCAGCATGTTCGGGTCACCAGTCAGCAATTCAGCGCCCTGCAAGAGATTCACCTCAGCGCCGGGCAACAAATCGTCATCAATGGCGGAACGCGCCTGGCGCTCATGGGTGGCGGTCAATGGCTGACGCTGGGGCCGGAAGGTATTTTCAGCAGCGTGCCGATTCTGCAGGGTGGTTCCCGGCCCATGAGCATGCCGGCGGAGCCTCTGATACCGGGCGCCTTGCCCTTGCTGAAAGTGACATTCGACGCGGCCCGGCAACGCCATGCGCTGATTTCAACCCGCGCCTCGCGCTGTCTGATTTGCGAGGCCGCCCAAGCATGAGCCTCTCGACTTCCCTGCCTGAAGACCTGCCCTGGAGCGAGCAACAGGCTTTCCTGTTGCTGGACGGCACGACCTTCAGCGATTTGCCGCAGCGCTTGAAACAATTGAGTCCCGGCGCCAGTACCGTCGCGCTGTATGACTGCCCGTCGTTTACTGCGCTGCGGGATATCTCGCCGCTGTTGGTGGCCGTTCAACGACCTGACGAGCCCCTTGTCCAGTTTTATCTGGAGCACGCACACGAGGAATCGAGCGTACTGTTGTTCAGCCGGGACTCGGCGCACGCCGTCGCTGAGCACTTGCGCAAACTGCTGACGGTTGAATTGCCAGAGGGGATGCCGGTCTTGCTGCGACTGGCAGACGCCGCAGTGGCGCAGGCGTTGTTCGGCAGCGGCAATCAGCGATTGTTCGGTCCCATTGTCTGCGTGGTGATGGCTGACAGCGTCAGCGCGGATTGGCAGCGTCATCAACCGCGACTGCCCGAATGCCCGGAACTGACCACGCCCTATCGCCTGAGCCCTGAACTCAATGCAGCACTGGACCGGGTTGATCGGCGCCGCATGTTGCTCGAGCTCGACGCCCATTTGCTCAAATACTTTCCCGATCGCCATGGCGGCGAAACCGTGGCCCAGCGTTGGCCAATGCTGGAGCAACTGGAGGCCGAGGCCGGCGCTTTGGGCTTGAGCAGCCAATCCGAGCTTTTCCACTACGCCAACGTCATCGCCTCGCTGGATGGCTCACCGCTCGATCAGCACCCGCACATCAACCGATTGCTGCATACGCCGTCGCTGCAATCCCCCGGCGAGCGCGTTGCGCTGGCCGCTGACCTCGCCCACCAGTGGGCCAGCCAACGAGGCCACCCATGACTTCACCTGCCAACCTCGCCGCCGCGGCGGCCTCCAAATCCCCCATCGGCTCTCTGGGTGCCTGCCCCTTGCGCCAAACCCACGTGCAGCTGCTGCCCTTGCGTTACGGGCTGGTGGAAAAGCCCCTCGACCCGAGTGCCGAACTGAAGCTGCCGTATGCCCTGACGACCCGCCCGCTGGGCATTCGCATGCTGCGCGATGGCTGGTTGTACGTCATCGACAGCGTGACCGGCCACCTGCACGAATATCAGGTCCTCAACGGACTGGTCAGCGCCTTGCTGCACAAGGGCGCCAAGGTCGACAGCGATCAGCGCACGCCGATCGAAGAGCGTCCGGCACTGGTGTTTTCAAGGCGCAGCACCTTGCATGTGACCTTCGCCGAAGTGCAATGGACAGCGGCCAAATGCACGCAAGTGCTCGACAACCGCGAGGAACGCGAACACTTCATGCAGGCCGTCGATCTCGGCCCGGTGCATTGCCAAACCGGTGGCGAGCATCTGCTGACGGTCGCGCAAGGCAAGCAGTGGCTGGCAGAGATTGCGACCGATCCGGTCCTGCAGGCCCAAGCCGCACAAGACCGTGCGGAACAGGAAGCCGAGTCACCGCCGGACGCCGTTCTATTGCCGACGGTGCACGTCAGCGATGCCCCCGCGCACGAACGTGAACCGTATCTGTGGGAACAGCCTCGGCGCTTTCGCGAGGCGCACATTGGCGAGTTTCTCGGGCGGGT
>NZ_JYLB01000019.1 GCF_001042905.1 Pseudomonas lini | reverse complement strand
AAAGCCTGGGATACGAAAACTGAAAAAGAGACGATCCCCGACGATGAAAAGGTGATGCTCTATGTTTTGGCACCTGTCAAATTCACGAAAAAAGGCGAACCTGACGCAGAAGCATTGCGTGCTCTGACACAACGCAAACGTACGGCCAATTGGGCGAGTGTGGTCATTCCGGCTCCAGATCCAGAGATAACGCTGTAGAAAAGTGGAGCGGTTTCTGTGCCTCCTTCCTCGCCCTAGGCAACATCGAGGAACAAACCTGAATACGTCACTTGAGTTTTTATTCGGAATAACGAACATGAGCGCGTTGGAAAAGGCATTGATAGAGCTGCGCCGTATCCACAAGAAGTTGCAGTTAGATGGCAGCTTCGAAAAGAATGGCCAAGTCAACGCCACATGGCCGCAAACGCTTGAACGCTCTGTCGAAACTGATTTTTTCTATGACAACTACGAACCTGTGGGTGTAGAGATAGAGACAGGTTTGACTTCGATACGTTTTTTTGACCTGAACACCCTTGAAGATGACCAAGTGGGCTACAAGTGGGATGGCAATTCAAACAAGTCGCAGCTCAACCCACGCTGGCCAGCCAGTTTTGTAGTATTTATGGATGATATCGGAGGCGGTAAACCTGTCATCGCCGTTACCGACATTGAGGGTACGCCTGTCTTTGCCAGCTATGACGTGGCTTGGCCTTTCAAAATTGCCGACTCATTGGCTGATTTCTTTTTCGCTTTTGCCAAATTGATTGAGGTTGTCCACGGCAAATTCGAAATCTTTGAGATCTATAACGATGATGACGAACTTTCCAGCAAGTTCGTGAAATTACTCACAAAGGAAGTCAGCCCCCTACTTGGGGAAGAAAACTTCGAACGGTTTTTTGATTATTTTTATGGTTAATCTTCAGGCCATGGATCTGACCGGCCAATGAGCGCAAAAGATGGAACAACTGGAAGACGAATACCCCGGCGATACCGATTGGCACAGTTTTGTGCGGTTGTATGAAGAGAACTATCTCGACGACAATGCCCGCACGCTGGCGAAAGCATTGGATGGCAATCTCGATATGGCGGTCGTCCTCTACGGTAAAAGAAGGGTTGTGGTGGATCGAGCAAAAAGTGCCCGCCCTGGATAACCTTAGGCCAGCCGATTGCCTCAAGAATCCCAAGCTGATCAAACGCCTGAGGACTGCGCTAATGCGCATGCCGTAACCGACAAGGGAAAAACGTGCAATGGAAGGCATCGAATTGCGCCACAAGCTCAAAGATTACACAGCCGTCAGACGCTTATGCCGGATGAACATCCCGCATGTCTGACGCGCTCTGGGCCGCCCGGCTGGGTGATGCACTCAACCACACCTCGATGATGGCCGACATCCTCGGCGGTGTGCTCGAGGTGGCAGCCAACATCGCGATTACCGCAGTGGCCACCGCCGCCGTGGTCGCGGCCACCGGCATTACCGTCGTCACCGGCGGGTTGGGTTGCATCGTGCTCGGCTTGGTGGTGGGCACGATCGTCGGCCTCGCCATGAGCAAGACCGGGGCCGACAAGGGCCTGAGTAACCTGTGCGAGAGCTTCAGCAATGCGCTGTTTCCGCCCACGGTGCAGGCGAATATTCTCACCGGCTCCACCAACACCCTGATCAACAACATTCCCGCCGCACGAGCCGCCGGGGCGATTCCGTCCCATGTCGCGCCGGCCGGCACCGAGCTGGAAATACCCGAGCCTGAAGCCGAAGCCAGTTACCTCGACATGGCCGAAAGCTTCTTCTCGCAGATGTGGCGCCCCACCGTCGCCACCCCGGCGCCTGGTGCGGTGCCCAAGCCGCTGGACCTGCTCGTCTGCATGAAGCATCCGCCGATGCCGCCGCAGTTCATGGCCGAGGGCTCGGACAAGGTCACCATCAACGGTCAGCCCGCCGTGCGCAGTGGCGACCGCAGCACCTGCGATGCCAAGGTCGTGGGCTCCGGGCTGATTTCCTCCAACGTGACCATTGGTGGCGGGTCGGTGGTGGTACGCGAGATCCGCAGCGGCAAGACCCCGGGCGTGGGGCTGGCGGTCACCGCGTTGCTGATGCTCAAGGGCGGCAAGGGCAAATTCCTGAGTAACCTGCCGTGCATGCTGGTCGGTGGCGCGACGTCGATGGCCGTCAGCAGCGCGATGGGGGCGATGGCCAACGCCGCCATGGGCTCATCGAACCCGGTGCACGCGGCGACCGGGGCCAAGGTGCTGGGTAGCGATGAAGAGCTGGATTTCGTATTGCCGGGCATCTTGCCGATGGATTGGCAGCGCTTCTACAACAGCCGTGACGAGCGTCGTGATGGGTTGTTCGGGGCGGGTTGGAGTGTGTCCTACGAGGTGCGGGTTGAAATCCTGCCTCACCCGGAGGGCGGGGAAACGCTGGTCTTCACCGACGAACAGGGCCGGCGCATCGACATGGGTTCGATCCCCCTGGGCGGCGCGGTGTTCAGCGCGGGTGAAGGGCTTAGTGTTCGGCGGCATGTGAATGGGCAGTTGTTGATTGAAAGCGATGACGGCATCTACCGCTTGTTCAATCCAACGCCGGGCAATACAGCGCTGCTGCGCCTTGATCAATTGGGCGACCGCAACGACAACCGCATCCATCTCGACTATGACGACGTCGGGCAGCTTGTCCGGCTGCGGGACACCTTTGATCTGGTGCAGGTCGAGCTGATTCAAGAAGGCGGACGCGTAGCTCGGGTTGAACGCCTGTACCCCGACCAACGCCGCGAAGTGCTCGTCAGCTACGGCTACGACGCAGTGGGCGATTTGGCCGAAGTGCGCGACGCCACCGGTCAGGTGCAACGGCGCTTCAGTTACGACACCGGACAACGGATGGTCGAGCACCAGTTGCCCACAGGCCTGCGTTGCTTCTATGAATGGGCTTACATCGAGGAAAAGGAATGGCGCGTGGTCCGGCACTGGACCGACGAGGGCGATGCTTATCAGTTCGACTATGACCTCGGCGCCGGTGTCACGCGCATTACCGATGGCTTGCAGCGCATTAGTACACGACGCTGGAACACCCAGCACCAGATCACCGAATACACCGACAACCTCGGCCAGACCTGGCAGTTCGAGTGGAACGACGAGCGCCAATTGCTCAGCGCCACCGACCCGCAGGGCGGTCAGTATCAATTCAGCTACGACGACGCCGGCAACCTGATCGGCGAAACCGACCCGCTGGGCCGCAGCGATTCGACCTTATGGCTGGAGCTCTGGGCCTTGCCGCTGGTGGACACCGACGCCGCCGGCAACAGCTGGCAGTATCGCTACGATCAGCGCGGCAACTGCATCGCCGAGACCGATCCGCTGGGCCACATCACCCGATACCGCTACGACACCCACGGCCAGGTCGTCGAGATCATCGATGCCACCGGCAAAAGCAAAAAGCTGCGCTGGAACCCGTTTGGCCAATTGGTCGAGCACATCGATTGCTCGGGTTATCCGACGCGGTTCAACTACGACAACCGGGGCTATCTGCAAACCATCACCGATGCCCTCGGCGAACGCACCCAGTTCAGCTACGACGCCCAGGGGCGATTGCTCAGCAGCCAATTGCCGGACGGGCGCACCGAGCAGTATCAGCGCGACGTCAGCGGCCAGTTGACCGGTTATACCGACCCGGCCGGGCACACCACGCTCTATCAACACAATCGTCGCGGCCAGGTGCGTCAGCGCACCGACGCCCACGGCCGGCAGGTGCAATTCGCGTATGACAGCTATGGGCGGCTGCAAGCACTGACCAATGAGAACGGCGAAAATTATCGGTTTGCCTGGGATGCTGGCGATCGGCTGACCGAACAACAAGACCTCGACGGCAGCGCCAAGCGCTACGCCTATGACCCGTTGGATAACGTCGCGACGATAATGGCTGTTCCGGCACCTTACGGCAATGGCTTGGCCATCGTCCCCCAGACGCCCCTGGCCCCCATCGTTCATCGACTGGAACGCGACGCTGTCGGCCGGCTGATCGCCAAAGTCACCGACGATGGCCGCACTGAATACACCTACGACCCACTGGACCAGCTCACCGCCGTCACCTTCACCGACCACCACGGCAACGCACAAACCCTGAGCTTCGCTTACGACGCCCTCGGCCAGTTGCTCGAAGAACAAAGCGCGGCTGGCAGCCTGCAATATCACTATGACGAACTCGGCAACCTGATCCAGACCCATCTGCCCGATGGCCGCTGGATAAACCGTCTGTACTACGGCAGTGGTCATCTGCATCAAATCAACCTCGATGGCCACGTGGTCAGCGACTTCGAACGCGACCGCCTGCATCGCGAAGTGCTGCGCACCCAAGGCCAGATCAGCACCCGCAGCGAATACGACCGCAGCGGCCGCTTGCGTTCACGCCAACGCCGACACACCAGCCAGCCATCGTTGATGCCGGCAGCGGTGCAGAAACATTTCGAGTACGACCCCGCCGACAACCTGATCGGCAAACTCGACCAACAACCCGCCGCGCAACACCGCCAACTGCTGCACTACGACGCCACTGGCCGCATCATCGCCAGCCAGGACAGCCTGCACGGCCAGCGCGAAACCTTCGCCTACGACGCCGCCGCCAACCTGCTGGACAGCCCGCAACCCGGCGCCGGACTGGTGGTGCACAACAAACTGCTGACCTATCAGGACAAGCGTTACCGCTACGACGCGTTTGGCCGGATGATCGAAAAACGCAGCGCTAAACGGGGACTGCAGCGCTTCGGTTATGACGCCGAAAGCCGATTGATTGAAGTGCGCAATGAAAACGGCAGCGTGCTCAGGATGACCTACGACCCGTTGGGCAGGCGCATCGAAAAGACCGAACACGACACCAACGGCTATCCGCTCGGTGAAACCCGCTTCACCTGGGACGGCCTGCGCCTGTTGCAAGAGCATCGCCATCAACAGACCAGCCTCTACCTCTACGAAGACGAAGGTTACGAACCCCTGGCCCGCGTCGACGGCACCGGCCCGCTGCAAAAAATCCGTTATTACCACAACGACCTCAACGGCCTGCCGGAACAGCTCACCGAGGCGGACGGCCATAACGTCTGGCAGGCGACTTATCGGGTATGGGGCAACACGTTAGAAGAGGTGCGCGAGCCGTATTACATCGAAGAGCAGAACCTGCGGTTTCAGGGGCAGTACCTGGACCGGGAGACGGGGCTGCATTTCAATACGTTTCGGTTTTATGATCCGGATGTGGGGCGGTTTACGACGCCGGATCCGATTGGGTTGGATGGGGGACTAAATTTTTATCAGTACTCGCCAAACCCCATCGGATGGACCGATCCGTTGGGCTGGGAAACATGCAGACTGTCTAAGGCAGATAAAAAAGCAATGGGAGACAAACCCACTGCTGACGTCATGACTGCCGCGCATCGCCATCATATTGTGCGCGAAAAGGCGCCCAAAAATTGGACAGACAGCAATCGCCGATATGTGGCCCATGCTCAGGGTGTTCTAAAGAGATTTGGTATCGGCTTGAATGACAGCCCTCACAACTTCGTATGGGCTCCCAATGGTAGTGGGAACCACACAATCGCTAGTGCCCGCAAAGTGTCACGAACACTCGCAGAGGCCCGAAAAGGCGGAAAAAGCAAAGTGATTGAGTCGCTGAATGCGATGGGCGAGAAAATGAGAAATGGTGAATTTTTAGATGACTAGCCTAGAAAAAACATACGGAACAAATGCCCCTCTTGTCCGAGAACTTTATGCTCATATAGAGACGGGGAATATTGAGCTTTTACGTGCCCAGCTAGACGCTCATCCAGAGCTGCTGGCCCCCCCACGTTATGATCTTTTGAGCTATCCAGGACTTCTGCATCATGCCGCAGAGAGAAACCAGGTTGCAGTGTGTGCATTGTTAGTTGATTTGGGCATTGACCTAGACCAACCCACTGCTGGCTCAGGCAATACTACGGCGCTTGCACTGGCAGCAAAAAATGGACATTTAGAAACAGTGCGCTGGCTTCTGGAGGCAGGAGCTGATGTTAATGGCTCTCCTCTCTCGGTTGCATCTCCACTGATAACCGCAGTCACTTTCGGGCAAAAAGAAACAGTCGACCTCCTGCTCAAGTACCATCCGGACGTCAATAGATTACATGCCAAGCTCAATCGAACAGCCCTCGATTTAGCTCAGAGCTGGAGCTTCCCTGAAATTTTCAACTGCCTGAAAGCACAAGGCGCTATCTCGGCCGTTGAAAAGGCGCCTGATGAAGAAACTCTGCCTGGAGCAGGGATTATCGATTTTGTGTGCAGGACCGCTGGCTGGGTATTACCTAAAGAACTAATCCCTCAATCCGGATCATTGGAAGTAAATTTCAGAGTCAGCTGCATCGCGAACAAAAACGACTTTAAACTCTTGTTTACAGTCGGTCTTTTTGTTGAAAAACCACGCACAGAACTTTTTATCTGTCTTCCCGGAAGCTGGCGCCTTCCCAAAAAAGGATTTGCCATCGATAGCCCCTGGATGTTCCCTCAGGCGGTACTGACTGTGTTGTCTGAAAAAACCCTCAAAGACTCGCCTTTAACCGAGGGTCAGGTGATTTTACGAACGGATAAAGCCTTTAGTCAGCTGGGCTGGCCAGCGGATATTGAGGCGCTCATTGTCGTGGATAAAATTTGGAACACTACCGGCGATGCAGAAATTGAAGATCATGAGGATTCGGTAAAACTCTACGTTCTGACTCCTCTAAAACTGACAAAAAAGGGCCCCCCTGAAGGCGATGCCTTAGCCTCGCTCTTGGAGAAAAAACGTAAGGCAAGCTGGAAGAGCGTCGCTCTGACTTCACCTCTGCAAAATTGACGACACTCTCAATAGGACCTGAAGACAGCGCCAAGTGCTACACCTATGACCGGCTGGATAACATCGCGGCGATAACGGCTGTTCCGGCGTCTTACGGCAACGGCTTGGCCATCGTCCCCGAGACGCCCCTGGACTCCATCGTGCATCGGAACGCGACGCTGTCGGCCGGCTCATCGCCAGGGCAACGCATAAACCCTGAGCTTCACCTACGACGCCCTCGGCCAGCTGCTCGAAGAACAAAGCACGACCGGCAGCCTGCACTATCACTACGACGAACTCGGCAACCTGATCCAGACCCAACTGCCCGACGGCCGCTGGATCAATCGTCTGTACTACGGCAGCGGCCACCTGCATCAGATCAACCTCGACGGCCAGGTCATTAGCGACTTCGAACGCGATCGCCTGCACCGCGAAGTGCTGCGCACCCAAGGCCAGATCAGCACCCGCAGCGAATACGACCGCAGCGGGCGCTTGCGCTCACGCCAACGCCGACACACCAGCCAGCCATCGCTGATGCCGGCCGCCGTGCAGAAACATTTCGAGTACGACCCCGCCGACAACCTGATCGGCAAACTCGACCAACAACCCGCCGCGCAACACCGCCAACTGCTGCACTACGACGCCACTGGCCGCATCATCGCCAGCCAGGACAGCCTGCACGGCCAGCGCGAAACCTTCGCCTACGACGCCGCCGCCAACCTGCTGGACAGCCCGCAACCCGGCGCCGGACTGGTGGTGCACAACAAACTGCTGACCTATCAGGACAAGCGTTACCGCTACGACGCGTTTGGCCGGATGATCGAAAAACGCAGCGCTAAACGGGGACTGCAGCGCTTCGGTTATGACGCCGAAAGCCGATTGATTGAAGTGCGCAATGAAAACGGCAGCGTGCTCAGGATGACCTACGACCCATTGGGCCGGCGCATCGAAAAAACCGAGCACGACACCAACGGCTATCCGCTCGGTGAAACCCGCTTCACCTGGGACGGCCTACGTCTGTTGCAAGAGCATCGCCATCAACAGACCAGCCTCTACCTCTACGAAGACGAAGGTTACGAACCCCTGGCCCGCGTCGACGGCACCGGCCCGCTGCAAAAAATCCGTTATTACCACAACGACCTCAACGGCCTGCCGGAACAGCTCACCGAGGCGGACGGCCATAACGTCTGGCAGGCGACTTATCGGGTATGGGGTAACACGTTAGAAGAGGTGCGCGAGCCGTACTACATTGAGGAGCAGAACCTGCGGTTTCAGGGGCAATACCTGGACCGGGAGACGGGGCTGCATTTCAATACGTTCAGGTTTTATGATCCGGATGTGGGGCGGTTGACGACGCCGGATCCGATTGGGTTGGCGGGGGGACTCAATCTTTATCAGTACTCACCTAACCCATTCACTTGGATAGACGCTCTGGGCCTGAGTTGCTCGAGCGATGCTAAAGTTCTTGGAAGCCGTTTGGGTAAAGCGCCAAACTCAAACTATCGAGCCCACCATATAGTAATGTCTAATTCGAAGGATGTGCGTATGCGCTGGTTGAGAAGACGTATGGACAGACTTGGTATTGACATAAATCAGAAAGAAAATGGTATATGGCTACCTGTAAACCCACAGTCCCGCTTACCAAATACAACAGCAACCGCTCATGCCGGGGAAGGCGTACATGGCAATGCGTATAAACAACACGTATGGGAAACCCTGAAAGGGGCGAACACAAAATCTGGATTCGAGTCGGGTTTAAATAAACTCAACTTGGAGCTCAACGGTGGAAAGGTTTTTCCATTAGCAAAGTAGGAGATTCCCCCATGAAGGACTTTTTATGCGCACGACTCAACGAATATAAGGATAAATACTCAGAGCTTATATCGTCTATGGAGAAAAACTACAAAACGACAATCTGGGGCATGGGGATCATGCCTTCCTATTCGCCGGCCCCCTATATGTCGGAGCTCCAGGGATGTAAGCCTGGACGCTTTCTAAAAAAAGATTCCGAGCCAGACAAAAACAGGCAATGTTACTTCTTAAATAAAGATAACAACATAATAGGTGAGTTGAAATTTGCGAAATACGTAACAATTAAAAAGCAATGGATTGTTTATAGAAGATTTTTTTTGCATGAGGCCGATCAAATCCTTGAGCTTACATTCGGCAGTGAGCTAAACGGCAACCTAGAGGCCAACCTTGACTCGGTTTCCCTTATTAAGTTTCTGAATGACAAAGCTACAGGGCATTACTGCTTGAACAACACGGGAGAATACTTCGAAACCCTTTATAAATATAACGCCGATAAAATCACTTCGATTACTGAAAAAATATGGCGAAGCACCTTCACGGAAAGATTTTATGAGATCAATCACGCAGGTGATTCCCTAACCATTTTTGAAGTACTTACGGACAATAGCAAACTGAAAATTTATCCTGAGGAATGATTGACGAGATCAAACTCTTGACGAGCAAGTATTTACCCACACTTGAAGACTCAGAGCATTCGAGAGGCGGCCGTACTCTAGGGTTATTTATTACCATCCAAGATGGCGGCTCCACCCAGCCCAACATTCACGGAAACGATGCTTCACCTGGGACGGCCTGCGTCTGTTGCAGGAGCATCGCCATCAACAGACCAGCCTCTACCTCTACGAAGACGAAGGTTACGAACCGCTGGCCCGTGTCGACGGCACCGGCCCGCTGCAAAAAATCCGTTATTACCACAACGACCTGAACGGCCTGCCGGAACAGCTCACCGAGGCGGACGGCCACAACGTCTGGCAGGCGAGTTATCGGGTGTGGGGCAACACGTTAGAAGAGGTGCGCGAGCCGTATTACATCGAAGAGCAGAACCTGCGGTTTCAGGGGCAGTACCTGGACCGGGAGACGGGGCTGCATTTCAATACGTTCAGGTTTTATGATCCGGATGTGGGGCGGTTTACGACGCCGGATCCGATTGGGTTGGTGGGGGGATTCAACCTCTATCAATACGCACCGAATCCGATTGGGTGGGTGGATCCGTGGGGGTGGGAAGTTTGTCGACTCAGCGCCTCACAGAAGAGAGCGATGGGGCCTGCACCTAAGGGTATGGTAAAGCCGCATTACCATCATATCGTCCGCGAAAAAGCTCCAAAAAGCTGGAAAGCTCAAAATCAAAAGTACATTACCGACTCGCAAAAAATTCTGGCCAAACACAAAATTGGTCTAAACAACGACCCGCGCAACTTCACCTGGGCCCAAAATGGTGGAGGGAATCACTCGATAGCCAGCGCCAAAAAAGTCTATGAAATACTACAGAAAGCGGACGTCGGCGGGCTGGCCAGTGTCCAAAACGCATTGAAAAATATGGGTGCTCAAATGTCAAAAGGTATTTTTTAAATGAACAACCCAGAAGAAACTTATGAAAAGAACATCAAGACTTTATTAGCCATTCACGCAGACATCGCGTCGGGTAGTGCAGCCTCACTAAAAAAGCACCTAGAGAAAAATTCCGTTC
>NZ_JYLB01000018.1 GCF_001042905.1 Pseudomonas lini | reverse complement strand
ACGCCAGCGAAGCCCTCCTCGATTATCTGGAGAAACACCCCGAGCTGACCCGGCCACTGTTCTACACCTTGCCCCTTCGCTTACAACCTGAACAAGCCGCGCAATACACGACGTTGTTCAACGCCGGTATGGGCGTGTTCAACAACCTGCCGCACTGGTTGGGCGAGTTGCAGAAAATCGAACAACCGCACCTGCCGGCCCTCGACGACTTGCCCGAACACACCCGCGCCGTCGCGGACGCAGCCCAGCACAGCCTGAGCCCCGCGCTGAACCTGGGCTTGAGCCGGGCGCTGGAAGGGTTTGACTTGTCGGGCGAAAAAATCCCCGACCTCGACGAACTGTTCCGGCGCCTGCCCAAGGCCTTGTCGGGGCGGATCCTCGATGCGGCGAAAACCACCGGCGTGACCTTCACCGTCGCCAGCCCGGCAGAACACGCGGCGTTGCAAACCAACCTCAAGGAACTGCTCAGGGAGCGCGATTACCTGAAGACCCTGACCCGTGAACGTAATCAGCTCACCCACAACAAAAACCGCCAGGGGCACAAGACTCCACGGGCGGTGGAGTTGCAGGGCGAGATCGTGCGGGTGCGTGGGCAGTTGACGCAACTTGAAGGCCGGTTGGCCGGGGCGTTGAGCCCGATTGCGGAGTTGCCGGATCAGTCGGTTCGGCTGTACGGCGCGACGCAGGCTCGGGCGGGAGTGACGGTGGTGTTTCCGCCGGCGCAGCAGTTGGAGGTGCGGAGTTTGCTGAAGGACATTCGGCTGGGGGTTAGCTCGGTGCCGAATGGGACGTTGATTCGGAGCGAGGGGATGGGGTTGTTGGTGTTTTTGGTGCAGGGGGTGAATTTGGTTTCGGTGATAAGGGAGACGTTTGGCCAATCGCGGGATCAGCGTAAGTTAGCGCCGTTGATCAACTCGGTCCTTTCTACAGGTGCAGCTGGATTCACGGCTGCACAGAGTCTGGCTGATACCGCATTGAAGGCACGTAGCGCTGCACTCATCGCGGGCCTTCAACACCATGCTTTGCAGAATGTACATGTGCAAATGGGCAAGCTGCATGTTGGGTTGGGTTTCTTTACCTATCTTTTTGGTTTTGCGTCTTCAATGGTCAGCCTCATCAACCACCACCAGAATTGGCAACAGGCGACGCGTAGCGGGAATGCTGCTGCGCAGAAAAGTGCAGCGCTCGCGACAGCGGGGGCGGCCGGTATGACGACCGTCAATGCCTATGGCTTGAGTCACACCGGCCGTGCTGCGTTTAACGTGTTAGTCGCAAAAAACACTGCTGCAAGAACGGCCGCGTGGGCCGCTGCGGGTACCCGTCTATCAACCGTGTTTTTCCGCTTCAATCTGGCCGGTGCCTTGTTCACTGTGTTGGAATTGGGCGGCACCTGGCTGTACAACCGCTACAACCTCAGCGCCCACGACAAATGGCTGAAAACCACGCCCTGGAGCCTGGACTCCGAGACACGTGGCAACCATACCCTGGATGAGTATCAGCGTTATCTGGCCTATTTGCTTCACGCCCCGTATACACAACTGGGCCCGAATGAGCATGACTCCTGGCTGAAAAACCTGCTGTTAAAGGCCAAGCCAAAAGACATTCATTTGGTGCTGCCAGGGCTAAAGCTTAACGATTTTCAACCGCCTCTAAGTGGTCAACCGACTCATCGCCTGGGGATCGGCGCCCACCGTCTTTCCGTTCCCCTCCACAGTCGTGGTGTACCGCGCGAACGCAAGGACGTCATCAGTGAGGAAGTCGCAAACAGCCTGCGCATCGCACAAACAGGACCCGATCGGTTGGTGTTATGCCTGCAATACCCGCTGGATCCTGATGCCGAATTTACCCCAGCGTCCGAAATACTGGAGCTGGCGGTCTGTATCCAGACCTTGAACGCCAACGGCGTGTGGGTTTCTCACATTCGGGTCATTCGCTTGAACCCTCGGGGTGAAGGCCGCTTTCCGGCGTTGGCCCCTCAATCCGTTACCGAGCATCCACCGTTATTGCTGGTTGAAACCCATCTGCTGGAGCTGGCCGACCATGCCCACCAAGATTGATAGCTCCCTGCCTACGCCGCACCTTGAGCAATCCCGAAAAGCCGGCGATGTTGAGCCATTTCCCAGTGGGAGAATCACTTATCTCGCGCCGTTGCCATTGCCGACAGCGCTACCACCGCACGGTCCGCATATCGGGGAAATGAATGAGGTGTACATGGATTTTGGCTTGGGATCGCCCCAAGTGTTTTCATGGCAGCTCATATTAGGTGGGCCATTCAGCGGTGCCTTCATGATCGCCTTCCTAATCCCACCAGCAATTGGCTGCGTGGGCCTTATGTTCGGATATGACTTCGCATACACATGGGAATTTGTCATTGATTTATTCTTGGCCATCTATGGGTATGCCTTAGTTGCCGGTTTCTCCGCCTTAGCCATCCTCTTTTGCACTTGGCTCCACTATCACAACAAACGCGCCGCCATCATCCCTACCCGCTTCAACCGCCAACGCCGCGAAGTCTGCTTCATGCCCGAAGACGCCACCGAACCGCTCTTCGTCCCCTGGGAATCCCTCTCCGCCTGGGTCATTGAAGCCCAGGGCGCCACCCAGTACGGCATCCACCGCCAATACGGCATGGGCATCGGCTTCCAGCACGGCGAGACCCTGACCAGCGTCGAATTCCCCTGTTTCGGCCTTTCCCTGGCCATCAGCCACTGGGAAGCGATTCGCGGTTACATGGAATACGAAATCCACGACCTCAAACCCATCCAGGACCCGCAAGACCTGCAAGGTCCCGACGACCCGCCTCACGAAGGTCTGCACACCTTCCACAACGCCCGCGCACGCCTGCACCAGCAAATCCGCGACGGCCAACGTGGTCGAGTGTCCCGCTTCTTCTGGTACCTGTACCACGTGATGACGCTGTGGACGATTCCCAACCACCTGACCGAATGGGAAGTCCGCCGCCTCCAGAAAATGGCCCCGCACGCCTTACCCGAAGTAATGCGCCAATGGTCCGAGCCGTTGCCAAAAGAGCAATGGGCGAAACCGAGTGAAGAACTGCTTCGCCTGAGCGCACAGGTCCGCGCCCTGCACAAACGCCAACCGCGACGCCCGATCACTGAAACTTTTGCCGAAGTGCAGCGCTTGAATCCGACGGACAAATGTCGCGCATGAGCTGTTACAGCCGTAAAAACCTGCTCGACTACCAGGAAAAACACCCGGAACTAATCCGGAGTGGCAAAGCGGCTCATCGTCTGGGGATCGGCGCCCATCGTCTTTCCGTTCCCCTCCACAGTCGTGGAGTACCGCGCGAACGCAAGGACGTCATCAGTGAGGAAGTCGCAAGCAGCCTGCGCATCGTGCAAGCAGAGCCTGATCGGTTAGTGTTATGCCTGCAATATCCCTCGGATCCTGATTCCGAATTTACCCCGGCGTCCGAAACACTGGAGCTGGCGATCTGTATCCAGACCTTGAACGCCAACGGCGCGTGGGTTTCTCACATTCGGGTCATTCGTCTGAACCCTCGGGGTGAGGGCCGTTTTCCGGCGTTGGCCCCTCAATCCGTTACCGAGCATCCACCGTTATTGCTGGTTGAAACCCATCTGCTGGAGCTGGCCGACCATGCCCACCAAGATTGATAGCTCCCTGCCTACGCCGCACCTTGAGCAATCCCGAAAAGCCGGCGATGTTGAGCCGTTTCCCAGTGGGAGAATCACCTATCTCGCGCCGTTGCCGTTGCCGACACCGCTGCCGCCGCACGGTCCGCATATCGGGGAAATGAATGACGTGTACATGGACTTCGGACTGGGTTCACCGCAAGTGTTTTCATGGCAGGTCGTATTAGGTGGACCATTCAGCGTTGCCTTCTCGATTGCATTCCTGTTTCCGCTATTTACCGGGTTCCTAGGGGTGATTTTTGGTTACGGCTGGGAAGATATCTGGGACTCGGTGACCGGCATATTCGATGAAGGCTATGGCTACGCGCTAGTAACCGGTTTCTCCGCCTTAGCCATCCTCCTTTGCACTTGGCTCCACTATCACAACAAACGCGCCGCCATCATCCCTACCCGCTTCAACCGCCAACGCCGCGAAGTCTGCTCCATGCCCGAAGACGCCACCGAACCCGTCTTCGTCCCCTGGGAATCCCTCTCCGCTTGGGTCATCGAAGCCCAAGGCGCCACTCAATACGGCATCCACCGCCAATACGGCATGGGCATCGGCTTCCAGCACGGCGAGACCCTGACCAGCGTCGAATTTCCCTGCTTCGGTCTGTCCCTGGCCATCAGCCACTGGGAAGCCATCCGCGGCTACATGGAATACGAAATCCACGACCTCAAAGCCATCCAGGACCCGCTAGACCTGCAAGGCCCGAACGATCCGCCCCACGAAGGCCTGCACACTTTCCACAACGCCCGTGCGCGTATGCATCAGCAAATCCGCGACGGCCAACGGGGTCGAGTGTCCGGCTTCTTCTGGTACCTGTACCACGTGATGACGCTGTGGACGATTCCCAACCACCTGACCGAATGGGAAGTCCGCCGCCTCCAGAAAATGGCCCCGCACGCCTTGCCCGAAGTGATGCGCCAATGGTCCGAACCGCTGCCGAAAGAGCAATGGGCCAAGCCGAGCGAAGAACTGCTGCGCCTTAGCGAACAGGTCCGACAGCTGCACAAACGCCAACCTCGTCGACCGATTACCGAAATCTTTGCTGAAGTGCAGCGCTTGAATCCGACGGACAAACGTCGGGCATGAGTTGTTTCAGGTGAATTAACCGACCAACACCAGCGTCAGCCCTACAACGGCTGCCAACACCAACGCCCAGCTCACCATCAACCGCCGCCACAATCGCGGGGCATGGCGCATTTCCATAAAGCCATCGGCAATCAGCCAGGCCTTGCCGACCGCCACCAGCAAAATGGCCACCGACAGCAGCCACGTCGCGCCTATCTGTGCCAGCACCACCGTGCACACGCTTAACGTGGCCAGCGCGGCCCAGCAGACCAGCAAAAACCTGGAAGCCGACATCAGAACCTCCGTCAATTCAGAACGTAGACCAGCGGAAACAGCACGACCCAGATCAGATCGACCATGTGCCAATACAGCACACCCGATTCAAGCCCGCTGCGGTTGGCGGCATTGTACAGGCCACGACGGCAACGCTCGGCCAGCCAGCCGAGGATGACCATGCCGAGCAGTACATGGAGAAAATGAAAACCGGTGAGGATCCAGTAGAGGGTGAAGAACGTGTTGTGCTCCATGCCCAGCCCCGAGGCCAGCAAGTGCCGGTATTCCGTGATCTTCAACACCACGTAGACACTGGCGGCGAGCAACGCTGCCAGCAGGTAGACAGCGCCGTGGCGGGACCGAAAGCGCTTGACCTGCTCCTGAGCCAGAGCGGCGAACAGCCCGGCGGTGAGCAGGCTGAGGGTCATCGCCAGGCCGGTAGAGGTGTTGAGCAATAGACGGCTTTCACCGAACAGCTGCGGTTTGAGTGCCTGAGTCACGGCGAACACCAGAATCAGGATGGCGAACACCGACAGCTCGGCCAGAATGAAAAACCACATCGCCAGATCACCCGGCAAGTGACCCGGCACAACGCGTCTGACCTCAGCCGAAGTGGACATCAACCACGTCCATCAGCGCCGCAACCGTCAGCGGATCATCGCTCAGCGGCTCAGCGAGGCAAGCCATGCACGCCTCGCGCGGGCTCATGCCGGAGCGGATCATTCGCGCGGTGAAAATCAGCAGCCGCGTCGAGGCAACCTCCTCCAAGTCATGTTGATCCAGCCTTCGCAGGGCCTGCCCCAGCCTGACCACTTGCACTGCCAGTGCGCTGTCTACCTGCGCTTCCCTGGCGACAATGCGCTCTTCATCGGCCACCGGCGGATAGCCGAAACGCATCGCCACGAAGCGTTGTCGGGTGCTGGGTTTCATGCCTTTGAGCAAGTTCTGGTAGCCAGGGTTATACGACACCACCAGCATGAATGACGGCGGCGCCTGCAGCACTTCGCCGGTGCGTTCCAGGAACAACTCGCGACGATCATCAGCCAGCGGATGCAACACCACCACCGTGTCCTGGCGCGCCTCGACTACTTCGTCCAGATAACAAATGCCGCCTTCACGCACCGCGCGGGTCAGTGGCCCGTCCTGCCACCAAGTGCCTTGGGCACCGATCAAATGGCGGCCAATCAGGTCGGCGGCGCTCAGATCGTCATGGCAGGCCACGGTGTACAGCGGCAGTTTCAGCCGATGGGCCATGTGCTGAACGAAGCGGGTCTTGCCGCATCCCGTCGGGCCTTTGATCAGCACCGGCATGCCGTGTCGCCAGGCTTGCTCGAACAGCGCCTCCTCATTGTTGAGCGGTTGATAGAAGGGTTCGCAAGACTGGATTCGGTCCATGGGCTGTCTGTTCCAAAAGCGGATTCAAACCACACGCTACGGGCCCCTGCGACAACCTGGCAAGTGACATGGTCGGCAAACTTGATCGCGGTCAAGCGAGCATTGGCCTGCTCGGGCATAGCCTTGCACGGCACTAAGAACCTGCGTTCTGCGCTGCCGTTTCAGCACATCGCAAAGGTCTTGCCTGAGGAGAAATGGAATGCTGATCAGCAATAGAAAAACGTTTGCTCTGACTGTCGCCACATTGTGTTCGGCGCTGGCCCTTGCGGTGACTCACGCGGCTAGAGCCAACGAGCCCGCTGCCGCTGCGCCCAGCCCGCTCATGGTCAAATCCGCCGGAGCGCCCGACATGAGTCAGGCCGAGTTCGACTCTTCCAAGGAAATTTACTTCCAGCGTTGCGCCGGTTGCCACGGCGTTCTGCGCAAAGGCGCCACCGGCAAACCGCTGACACCGGACATTACCCTGTCCCGCGGGCAACCGTTTCTGGAGGCGTTGATTACCTACGGTTCACCGGCGGGCATGCCGAACTGGGGGACGTCAAATGCGCTGACCAAGGATCAGATCACGTCAATGGCCAAGTTCATTCAGCACGCACCGCCAACGCCGCCTGAATGGGGCATGGCCGAGACGCTGAAAACCTGGAAAGTGCTGGTCAAGCCTGAGGATCGTCCGAAGAAGCAACTGAGCAAACTCAACCTGCCGAACCTGTTTTCAGTGACGTTGCGCGATGACGGCAAGATTGCCCTGATCGACGGTGACAGCAAGAAAATCGTCAAGCTGATCGAGACCGGTTATGCGGTACACATTTCGCGCATTTCTGCCTCCGGTCGCTACCTGCTGGTGATTGGTCGAGACGCGCGGATCGACATGATCGACCTCTGGCCGGTGGAGCCGACCAAGGTCGCCGAAGTCAAAGTGGGCATCGAGGCGCGCTCGGTGGAAACCTCCAAGTTCAAGGGCTACGAAGACAAATACACCGTCGCCGGCTCCTATTGGCCGCCGCAATTCACCATCATGGACGGCGAAACCCTGGAGCCCAAACAAATCGTCTCGACCCGCGGCATGACCGTCGACAAGCAGGAATATCATCCAGAACCCCGGGTCGCGGCGATCATCGCCTCCCACGAATGGCCGGAGTTCATCGTCAACGTCAAGGAAACCGGCAAAGTCATGCTGGTCAATTACCAGGACATCAAAAACCTCACCATCACCTACATCGATGCCGCGCCCTTCCTGCATGACGGCGGTTGGGACAGCACGCACCGCTACTTCATGACCGCCGCCAACAACTCCAACAAAGTCGCCGTGATCGACTCCAAAGATCGCAAGTTGGCAGCCCTGGTGGAGGTCGGCAAAACCCCTCATCCGGGGCGCGGCGCCAACTTCAACCACCCGACCTACGGCCCGGTCTGGGCGACCAGCCACCTCGGTGATGACGGCATCTCCCTGATCGGCACCGACCCGGTCGAACATCCGCAATACGCCTGGAAACAGGTCGCCTCACTCAAGGGCCAGGGCGGCGGATCGCTGTTTATCAAAACCCACCCTGACTCCCGTCACCTGTATGTCGACACCACCCTCAACCCCGACGCCAAGCTGAGCCAGTCGGTGGCAGTGTTCAACATCGACAAACTCGACGCCGGCTACACCGTGCTGCCCATTGCCGAGTACGCCGGCATCAAGCAAGGCGCCATGCGGGTGGTACAGCCGGAATACAACAAGGCCGGCGATGAAGTCTGGTTCTCGGTGTGGAGCGGTCAGTCAGAGGAATCGGCGCTGGTAGTGATCGACGACAAAACGCTGAAGCTCAAATCAGTCATAAAGGACAAACGACTGATCACACCCACCGGAAAATTCAACGTCTACAACACCCAACACGACATCTATTGAGCTCCATCAATGCAAGGAATCCCCATGAAAAATATTCTGTTTTCACTGTTCGCCCTGACCGCTGCGCTGAGTGTGCAGCCGGCCATGGCTGCCGAGGACGGGCCGGCGCTGTTCAAGAGCAAACCCTGCGCCGCCTGCCATTCCATCGACACCAAGCTGGTCGGCCCGGCGCTCAAGGATGTCGCGGCCAAGAACGCTGGCGTGGCCGGGGCCGTGGACACCCTGGCCAGCCACATCAAGAACGGTACGCAAGGCAACTGGGGCCCGATGCCAATGCCGGCCAACCCGGTGACGGATGAAGAAGCGAAGACACTTGCAACCTGGGTCCTGAGTCTCAAATAGCCAACGGGAGGGCGTCATGAAGGTTTATCGACACGCTGCGATTCTGGCGGCCCTCCTCCTCATTTGCGCAACCTCGGTTGCCGCGCCTGATGCCAAGCGTCAGGCACAACTCGAACACCTGCTGGCCCAGGACTGTGGCGCCTGCCATGGCCTGCACATGACCGGCGGGCTGGGTCCCGACCTGACCCGCGCAACGCTGGCGGGCAAGTCCAGGGACAGCCTGATTGCCACCGTCACCCAAGGCCGCCCCGGCACCGCGATGCCCGGTTGGGCCCCGCTGCTCAGCCCGGACGACATCCGTTGGCTGGTCGATCTTCTTCTCCAGGGATATCCCGCACCATGATCCGTTCAACCCTGCTTTTAGCGGCGACCGGGCTGTTGTTGTCCGCGTGTGTTCAGCCACCGTTGCGTGGTACCGGCGATCTGGGCGTGGTGGTGGAGCGCGCCACCGGCAGCGTACAAATCATCGAAAGCGACACCCGCAAGGCACTGGCCCGACTCGAGGGTTTGGGCGATCTGTCCCATGCCTCGGTGGTGTTTTCCCGCGACCAGCGTTATGCCTATGTGTTCGGTCGCGACGGCGGGCTGAGCAAGATCGACCTGCTGACCCAACGCATCGATCAACGGGTGATACAGGGCGGCAACAGTATCGGCGGCGCGATCAGTCAGGACGGCAAACTCATCGCCGTGTCCAACTACGTGCCCGGCGGGGTCAAGGTATTCGATGCCGAAACCCTGCAATTGATGGCCGATATTCCGGCCACGCCCCTGGCCGATGGCACCAAGCGCTCACGGGTGGTCGGCCTGGTCGACGCGCCCGGTCAGCGTTTTGTGTTCAGCCTGTTCGATACCGGCGAGATCTGGACCGCCGATTTCAGTCAGGGCAACGCGCCCCGGATCAGCCGCTTCACCGACATCGGCCAGCAACCCTACGACGCGTTGGTCACCCCGGAGGGTCGCTATTACATGGCGGGACTGTTCGGCGAAGACGGCATGGCGCAACTCGACCTCTGGCATCCGGAGCGCGGGGTGCAGCGAGTACTCGGTGATTACGGACGCGGCCAGGCGAAATTGCCCGTCTACAAGATGCCGCATCTTGAGGGCTGGGCCGTCGCCGATCACCAGGCCTTCGTGCCCGCCGTTGGCCGTCACCAGGTGCTGGTGATGGATTCGCGCACGTGGAAGCAGACCGCTGCCATTCCGGTGGCTGGCCAACCGGTGTTCGTCACGTCGCGGCCGGACGGTCGACAACTGTGGGTCAATTTCGCCTACCCGGACAACGATCGGGTTCAAGTCATCGACAGCGAAACCCATGCCGTGGTCGCCGATCTGCGGCCAGGGCCAGCGGTGCTGCACATGGAATTCACCGCGCGAGGCGATCAGTTGTGGTTGTCGTTACGCGATGGCGATCAGGTTCAGGTCTGGGACCCGTACAGCCTGAAGCAACTGAGCACCCTTCCCGCCACCGCGCCGAGCGGCATCTTCTTCAGCAGTCGCGCGCAAAAAATGGGCTATTGAAATGAACCTCGACCTGCTCAGCCGTCAACTGATCGACCGCTTCCAGCACGGCATGCCGCTGTGCGCGGAACCTTACAAAGAGATGGCGCGGATTCTCGGTTGTCGCGTGGGCCAGGTGATGGCTTGTCTGGAAGAAATGGATCAGGCCGGCACCCTCTCACGGATCGGCCCGGTGTTCGAACACAGCCGCGCCGGGGCCAGCACCCTCGCCGCCCTCGCCGTACCCGCCGAACGCTTGCAACAGGTCGCCGAGCACGTCAGCCAATACCCCGAGGTCAACCATAACTACGCGCGGGAGCATTTCTACAACCTGTGGTTTGTGCTGACCGGCCCTGATCGCCAACACATCGAACGCGTTCTCGAACAACTTGAGAAAGACACCGGACTCATGCCGCTGGATCTGCCGATGTTGACCGCTTACCGCATCGACCTCGGTTTTGCGCTGGGAGAAAGCTCATGACACCGGGGTTGAATCCCAAACAGGCACTGGCGCTGCGTCGGCATCTGGAAGGCGGATTGCCGCGGGTATCGCGCCCCTATCAGGCCCTCGCCGAACGGATAGACGCCGACGAAAACCAGGTGCTCGCGCAAATGCATCAGTGGCTCGAGCAAGGACTGTTTCGCCGGGTCGGCCTGGTGCTCAACCATCGCGCGCTGGGTTTTACCGCCAACGCCATGCTGGTGCTGGATGTTCCGGACGCGCTGATCGACGAAGTCGGCCAGCGCCTGGGCCGGGCGCACGGCATCACCCTCTGCTACCAACGGCCGCGGCGCCTGCCGCAGTGGCGCTACAACCTCTTTTGCATGGTTCATGGGCGCCAACGTGAGCGGGTCGAAGCGCAGATCCAGACCTTGCTGGAACAACACCTGCTGAGCGATCTGCCCCACCAACTGCTGTTCAGCACTCACGCGTTCAAACAGTGCGGTGGACGCTTCGCACCCTCGCCTACCGGAGCCCCCACCCATGGATGACCTCGACCGTCGGCTGATCAACCGCCTGCAACTGGGCCTGCCGCTGGTGCGCCACCCGTGGCAGGCACTGGCCGCCGAACTGGAGAGCAGCAGTACCGAATTGCTCGACCGCCTCCATGAATTGCTGGAAGACGGCATGCTCACGCGCTTCGGCCCGATGTTCGACATCGAACGCCTCGGCGGCGCCTTCACCCTCGCCGCATTGGCGGTGCCGGAGGAGCGCTTCGAAGACGTCGCCGAGCAACTGCAGGCCCTGCCTGAAGTGGCGCACAACTACCGACGCGAACACGTCTGGAACATGTGGTTCGTGCTCGGTTGCCCGACCGAACAAGGTATTGCGCAGACCCTGCAGCACATCGAAACCCTGATCGGCCTGCCGCTGCTCAACTTGCCCAAAGAGGAGACCTACCATGTCGGTCTGTACTTCCCGGTCTGAAGACACCCTGGCGCACCGTCTGATCGAGCTGACCCAGGCCGGCCTGCCATTGCTGGACGACCCGTGGGCCTGGCTCGCCGAACAGCTGGAGCTGAGCATCGAATCCACCCTGGATTTGCTCAAGCGCTTGCAGGCCGAGGGCGCCATCCGACGCATCGCCGCCGTCCCCAATCACTATCGCCTGGGCTATCGCTACAACGGCATGACGGTCTGGGATGTACGCGACACGGACATGCCGCGCCTCGGCGCGCTGATCGGTGCACAACCTTTTGTCAGCCACTGTTATCGACGCCCGCGACGAACCGCGTGGCGCTACAACCTGTTCGCCATGGTCCATGGCCGCAGCCGCGAGGAAATCGACAGCTACCGCGAACACCTGCGCTACTTGTTGGGCGACGCCTGCGCCGCCGACGAGATGCTGGTGAGCAGTCGCATCCTGAAGAAAACCGGTTTGCGGCTACCGCCAGTGCCACGCTGAACACGCGTTTGCTCAAGGAGATTTGCATGTTGAGGATCAGCCAATACCTGCGTGCCCTGATCGGCCAGGCGCCTGCCCCCAGAACCAGCCCACCGGGCAGCAACCGACCGCCGGTGGTGATCTGGAATCTGCTCAGGCGCTGCAACCTGACCTGCAAACACTGTTACGCCACGTCCGCCGACAGCGTCTTTCGCGACGAACTCGATACGCCCGCCGCGCTGACCGTGATCGACGATCTGCACGACGCCGGCGTGAAGGTGCTGATTCTTTCCGGCGGTGAACCGCTGTTGCGCGACGATTTGTTTGTGCTCAGCGCCTACGCCCGCACCAAGGGTTTCTTTGTCGCGTTGTCCACCAACGGCACACTGATCAATGAGCAGAACATCGCGCAAATCCGCGCAGCTAATTTCGACTATGTCGGGATCAGCATCGATGGCCTGGAAGCCACCCATGATGCGTTCCGCCAACTCAAGGGCAGCTTCGCCAGCTCCATGCGGGCGATCCGCCTATGTCGTGAACAGGGGATTCGCGTCGGCCTGCGCACCACCCTGACCCAAGAGAACCATCAACAACTGCCCCAGTTACTGGCGCTGATGCGCGAGTACGACGTGCAGAAGTTTTATCTGTCGCACCTCAACTACAGCGGTCGCGGCAAACGCAGCCGCAAGCTCGACGCCCGGCAGCAGATGAGCCGCGAGGCGATGACGCTGATCTTCGAACGGGCCTGGGAAGATATCCAGCAGGGCCGCGACAGCGATTTTGTCAGCGGCAACAACGATGCCGACGCGATTCTCTTGCTGCAATGGGTGGGCCTGCATCTACCCGAACATTACCCGCGCCTGGAACACATGCTCCGGGCCTGGGGCGGCAACGCCTCGGGCATCGGCATCGCCAACATCGACAACACCGGCGAAGTGCACCCCGACACCTACTGGTGGCAGCACTCGGTGGGCAATGTCCGGCAAACGCCGTTTCGCACGCTCTGGCTGGACCAGCCGGACGCCTTGTTGCAGCAGCTGCGTGTGCATCCGCGCGCCGTCGGTGGCCGTTGTAGCCAATGCCGCTGGTTGAACATCTGCAACGGCAATACCCGCACCCGCGCCTGGGCCGAAGGCGACCTTTGGGGCCAGGACCCCGGTTGCCACCTCAGCGATGAAGAAATCGGTATGCCGCCATTAATGACCATCCCTTGCGTCATGCACTGAAGCACCCGCCTGGCGAGCCATCTGGCAAAGGATGGGGCCGGCCAATCTGATGAAGAACCAAGGACGTCCCATGCACCCATCGATTGTTTTACCGGCCGCACTTGCGTCCCCGTTCAGACCGGGCGAAGTGGCTCTGGTCGGCGCCGGCCCCGGTGATCCACGCTTGCTGACCCTGCGTGCCTGGAGCCTGTTGATGCAGGCCGACGCCGTGGTTTATGACCGCCTGATCAGCCCCGAGCTGCTGACGTTGATCCCCCTCACCTGCGCCCGGCATTACGTCGGCAAGGCCAGCGGCTGCCATAGCCTGCCCCAGGAACAGATCAACGAACTGCTCGCCGACCTCGCCGATCAGGGGCAGCGCGTAGTCCGGCTCAAGGGCGGCGACCCGTTCATCTTCGGCCGTGGCGCCGAGGAGCTGGAGTATCTGCTGCAACGCAACATCGACTGCCAGGTAGTCCCGGGCATTACCGCCGCTTCCGGCTGCAGTGCTTATGCGGGCATTCCGCTGACCCACCGGGACCTGGTCAACTCCTGTCGATTCATCACCGGGCATTTGCAGCGCGATGGTGAGTTGCAATTGCCCTGGAGCAGCCTCGCCGACAGTAGCCAGACCCTGGTGTTTTACATGGGGTTATCGAATCTCGGAATTATCGCCCAGCGCTTGATCGAAGCCGGAATGGCCGCCGATACACCGGCGGCGCTGATCAGCAATGGCACACGTCCCGACCAGCACGTCGCGCGGGGCATGCTGCACCAGTTGCCGACCCTGGCGCTGGATTGCCCACCGGGTATTCCGACGCTGACAGTGATCGGCAAAGTAGTCGATCTGTTCGCCACCCAACAGCAGGAATACCCGGCGCGCTTTTACGCCGCTCCCGTGTTGCAACGCCACGCTAAGGTGGCGATATGAGGCGCATGCTGCTTGCCCCATTGTTATGGATCGGCGCGGCCCATGCCGGCGCAACGGTTCCATCCTCCGACGCAGCCGCCGACCTCTACCAACAACATTGCCAGCGCTGCCATGGCGCCAACCGTTTCGGCGGTACGGGGCCGGCCTTGCTGCCGGAAAGTCTGAGCCGGATCAAACCCGATGAAATCCGCAGCGTCATTCAGAACGGTCGGCCCGCGAGTCAGATGACCGGGTATGCCAACGTATTCAGTCCGGCACAGATCGACGCGCTGGTTGATTACCTTCAGCAACCACCCGCCACCCCGCCCACCTGGAATAACGACGACATTCGCGGCAGTCATTCCATTCTCGCCGATATCAGCAAACTGCCCGACACGCCCCAGCATGGCGCCGATCCGCTGAACCTGTTTGTGGTGGTGGAAGCCGGCGACCATCACATCGACATCCTCGACGGCGATCGTTTCGACGTGCTGGCGCGGTTTGCTTCGCACTTTGCGGTGCATGGCGGGCCGAAGTTCTCGCCGGATGGGCGCTTCGTCTACGTGGCCTCACGGGATGGCTGGGTCAGCTTGTATGACTTGCACAACCTGAAGCTGATCGCCGAGGTCCGCGCCGGGCTCAATACCCGCAACCTGGCGGTGAGCAAGGATGGCCGCTGGGTTCTGGTAGGCAACTATCTGCCGGGTAATCTGGTGGTGCTCGATGCCCGCGATCTGTCGCTGGTCAAAACCATCCCGGCAATCGGCCAGGACGGCACCGCGTCACGGGTCAGCGCGGTCTACACCGCCCCGCCACGAGACAGTTTCATCGTGGCGCTAAAGGATGTGAAGGAAGTCTGGGAGCTGTCGAGCGCCGGCACACCGGACTTCGAACCACGACGCATCCAGGCCGAGGATGTGCTGGACGACTTTTCCTTTTCACCGGACTACAAGCAACTGCTGGCCACGTCGCGCAAGGCCAAGGGCGGTCAGGTGATCGACCTCGACAGTGGCAAGGTGGTCACCGACATACCGCTGCCGGGCATGCCGCACCTGGGGTCCGGGACCTACTGGAAACGTAATGGTGAGTGGGTGTTCGCCACGCCGAACATCAGCAAGGGTCTGATCTCGGTCATCGACTTCAAGACCTGGAAACTGATCAAGGAAATTCCGACGCTGGGGCCGGGGTTCTTCATGCGCAGTCATGTCAACTCGCGGTATGCCTGGACTGACGTGTTCTTCGGGCCTGATAACGATGCGATCCATTTGATTGACAAACAGACTCTGGAAATCGCCCACACCTTGCGCCCGATGCCTGGTAAGACGGCTGCCCATGTTGAGTTCACTCGGGATGGTCGCTACTTGTTGTTGAGCGTCTGGGCCACCGATGGCGCGCTGATTGTGTATGACAGCAATACCCTTAAGGAGATCAAGCGACTGCCGATGAACAAGCCGTCGGGTAAATATAACGTGGGGAACAAGATTGAGTTTGTGGAGGGGACTTCGCATTAGGGCTTGGGCTTGGGCTTGGGCTTGGGTGTATATCCGTTTCTGCGGTAACGGCTGCTATTGGTTCCGCTCTTACAGCGGGTTACTTGGAAAAGCGCCAAGTAACCAAGCGCTTTTGCCCCTTTCGTTCGGTGCCTCGCCTAGGCTCGCCATGCCCTCGCTCCGGTCCTGCTCCGTGGGCCCGCCGCCATCGGCCATCCATGGCCGGGGGCGGCTAACCCGGCATCCATGCCGGGTTGCCCACTGCGCAGAACCTCCACTCGGCCTCTCGAGGGGGCGAATACCGCAAAAGCACCGCGAGGCGGCCTACCGGCCGGCCTATCACTTC
>NZ_JYLB01000017.1 GCF_001042905.1 Pseudomonas lini | reverse complement strand
ACCCGCCCGAGAAACTCGCCAATGTGCGCCTCGCGAAAGCGCCGAGGCTGTTCCCACAGATACGGTTCACGTTCGTGCGCGGGGGCATCGCTGACGTGCACCGTCGGCAATAGAACGGCGTCCGGCGACTCGGCTTGCAGGTCGGAGCGTTCTTGGGTGGCTTGGGCCTGCCGGACCAGTACCGTAGCAATCTCTGCCAGCCACTGCTTGCCTTGCGCGACCGTCAACAGATGCTCGCCGCCGGTTTGGCAATGCACCGGGCCGAGATCGACGGCCTGCATGAAGTGCTCGCGTTCGTCACGGCTGTCGAGCACTTGTGCGCATTTGGCCGCCGTCCACTGCACTTCGGCGAAGGTCACATGCAGGGTGCTGCGCCTTGAAAACACTAACGCCGGACGCTCTTCGATGGGCGTGCGCTGATCGCTGTCGACCTTGGCGCCCTTGTGCAGCAAGGCGCTGACCAGTCCGTCGAGCACCTGATACTCGTGCAGGTGGCCGGTCACGCTGTCGATGACGTACAACCAGCCATCGCGCAGCATGCGAATGCCCAGCGGGCGGGTCGTCAGGGCATATGGCAGCTTCAGTTCGGCACTCGGGTCGAGGGGCTTTTCCACCAGTCCATAACGCAAAGGCAGCAGCTGCACATGGGTTTGGCGCAAGGGGCAGGCACCCAGAGAGCCGATGGGGGATTTGGAGGCCGCCGCTGCGGCGAGGTTGGCGGGTGAAGTCATGGGTGGCCTCCTTGGCTGGCCCAGCGCTGGGCCAGGTCAGCGGCCAGCGCAACGCGCTCCCTGGCGCGGAACTCGAGTACCTGAAGGTTGTGGGGGAAACCTTCAATGTCGAGTGTGAAAACGACGGGGTTGACGGCGCTGAACATCCACATGTCCTTATGTCTATCTGAAGACACGGACTTTGCGTGGAACTACGAATTGGTGATGTCAGACGAATCTATGTTTGGCGTAGGACGCGTCCGTTAAGTCGGATCGTTGTCGAAGGTTCCGACCTGACGAGGCGTACTCCGTAGAAAATAATGTGATGGCTGCGAGAACAATGACAGCAGCGAAAGAGGGGTGGGTTACTGGCAAAAACCTGAGAAGCCGACAGACTTTGGGGCTCCAGATTATTGGTGACTAATTCGATTAGATTTCGATTTCGACGCAGTGTGTGTGGTCGATGTACATTTGCCAACGAAACGTCTGGTGCTGTTGCGCACCATCAGGGAGTGGTTCAGTGCCTATCGGGCCGATTGTTTAAGGAAGCGTCATGACTCAGCGGTTACTTCAACTTGATCAAGTGTCGTACAACCTGCCTGACGGGCGCGTTCTGTTCGATCACTTGAATTACACTTTCAATTCCAAGGCCACTGGCATCGTCGGTGCCAATGGCTGTGGCAAGTCCTTGCTTGGCCGGCTTCTGACGGAGGAGCAACTGCCCACCAGCGGCATCATCCATCGCGAAGGCCGGGTTTATGCCGTGGCACAGTTACTGGAACCCGAGCGCTATCCCAGCGTTGCCGCACTGGCCGGGGTCGACCATATTCTGGCGGCGCTGGATCGCATTGCCCAAGGCAGCGTCGATGATCACGACCATTCGCTGGCGGTTGATCAGTGGGATTGCGCTACACGCCTTGAGGCGGAGCTGGAGCAGATCGGTCTGGGTCATTTGAATGCCGACGCGCGCACCGACGCACTCAGTGGTGGCGAACGGCAACGGGTGGCGCTGATGGGGGCGTGGTTGTCCGGAGCCGACTGGCTCATTCTGGATGAGCCCAGCAATCACCTGGATATTAATCAGCAACACAAGCTTGCGCAGCAGATCGCTCGCTGGCCTAACGGCCTGGTGTTGATCAGCCACGACCGGGGCCTTCTGGAGCACGTGAACGAAATTGTCGAGCTTTCACCCTTGGGGCTGGCGGTTTATGGCGGCAACTACAGTCAGTATGCGGCGGCACGCGAGCAAGAACAGCAGTCGCTCCAGTCGGCATTGCAAGGTGAGCGGGCGCAGGCCAAGCGCGAGCACCGTGAGATGGCCGTGCAGATGGAGCGTCAGCAACGGCGTAATGCGCGCGGCGACCGTCAGGCCCGTGACGGCAATCAGACCAAGCTGATTACCAACGCCCAGAAAGAGCGTAGTGAAAACAGTCAGGGAAAATTGCGCCTCAATCAACAGGTGGCCCGGGAGCAGCAACAACAACGTATCGCCGAGGCCCGTGCGCGGTGTGCGCCCGACATTCAACGCATGATGTTGTCTCCGGAAAGCGTAGTGCCCAATGGCAAGCTGATTGTGCAGCTCAACGACGTCATTCTCCCGTTCGGTTACCCGGCGCCGATCAATCTGACGCTGACGGGGCCTATGCGCATGGCAATCCTGGGCGCCAACGGCAGCGGCAAGTCGACCCTGTTGCGAGTGATCGCCGGCCAACTGCCGGTGAGCGAAGGCGAACTCATCCGCAGTTGCCATGTCGGCTGGCTGGATCAACACGCCGGGTTGCAGTACCCCGAACGCACCGCGGTGCAATGGCTCTACGAGAGTAATCCGGAGTTGCCCGAAGCCGAGGCGCGAACCCGGTTGGCGCAGATGGGCATTGATGCGGATCGTGCGACGCTCAAGGCCTGCCAGTTGAGCGGCGGCGAACGCCTGAAAATAGCACTGGCTGCGCAGTTATATGCACAGCGGCCACCGCAATTGCTATTGCTGGATGAGCCGGACAACCATTTGGACTTGCCCAGTCGAATCGCTCTGGAGCAGATGCTTAATCAATACCAAGGCGCATTGATCGTAGTCTCCCACGACAGCGCTTTTTTACAGGCCATTCATCTGGACGCCGAGTTCCATCTCAAAAGCCAGGGTTGACCGTGTCAGGGCAGAAAAGATCGCAGCCTTCGGCAGCTCCTACAATGTAATGGCGTACACCCCCGGAGCTGCCGAAGGCAGCGATCTTTTGATTCTATTTCGGGTAAAGCGGCGGTAACCCGGTATCACCTACAAGATCCTGAACCCCTTCGGCCGTCGGGATTGCACGAATCGCGCGCCAGAGATCTTCGCCCTGCCAGTACTGGCCGGTTTCGCTATACAGCGCGCCGTTCAGGCCGTCCAGCGCATCGGACAACGGCACAAAACGCGCCGCCATGTCGGCCAGGGTTTCCGGTTGTTGTCGGGCCCAGGCATCGAGGGCCTGGCGGGTGGCATGAGTGTCGTTGGCCTGGCAGGCGCGTTTGAGGTCGTCGAGCAAGGTGCGTGGGCTCGGGCCGGTCTGCGCCGCTCGCAGGATCGCCGGTTGCCAGCGGGCGCGCCACCAGAGGCCGAAGCCCAGCAGGGTGGTGCAGGCCAGAATCACTGTGCTGAGTTTCCACCACCAGAGGACTTCGTTGCTGGCGCCGGACATTACCTGCGGGCTGCCCGCCGGGGTATCGACGATCAGGCTTGGATTGCTCGCCACTTGCAGTGTACGGGCCGGCAGGCTGCTGTGTTCAAGGTGATCCTCGAAGGTGTTCCACCAGACCACTTCAACGCTCGGCAAATCAATGTTGCCGGTGCGGGTCGGCACCAGGGCTTCACGGTCCTCGCGACTGCCGATCAAGCCGCGTTCGCTGCTTTGGTTGCCCAGTACCGGCTGATCCGGGTAGCGCCGCAGGCCGTTGATCTCGGTGGCGGGCAACGGTGGTAGTTGCGAACTGGCGAGGCCTTCGGCGTTCAGGGTCAGGCTGCGGGTCAGCGAGTAGCCGACCTGCGCATTATCCGGTTCCGGGCTCCAGCTTTCGCTTAGGCTCAGGCTGCGGGCCGGCAGCCAGGGCACATCGGCTGGATACGTGCCGGGTTTGGCCTTGACCGTCAGCGGGATCTCGGCGGATTTGACGCGCATCTGCTTGCCCGGTTTTGGCCCTTGGGGTGTTGCGTCTTGGGACGGTCGGGTATCGACTGGGGTTGCACTGAACATCTGCGCTGGAATAACCAGTTCACCGCTTTGCTGCGGGTAGATCGCATAACGCATTTCGATCACGCCATGGCGCAGTCCATTGATGACTTTTTCGTAGGTGCGCGAGTCGCCCAGCTGTTCGATGCGCGCATCGGGAATCTGCAACGGGGTCAGGCTGCTGTCGTCGTACAGCGACACCGAATGGTAAATGCGCAAGGTCAGGATCGCCTGAGCCTGCACATAGACGCTGTTCTGGTCGAGGCTGGCCTCAATGAACACTGGCGCCAGTGTGTTGCTGCTGTCCTGCGCTTCGCTCTCGATCACTTGCACGGTAATCGGCTGACTCTGGACGTCGCCCAGTTGCAGCGATGGAATCACCACGCTGCCGTTTTGCCGGGGCAGCAGGGTGATGATCCAGCGCGTGGTCGCCTGAGTGTTGCCGTTGAGGGTGTTCAGTTGGTTGACTTGGCGAGTGCCGCGCACTTCGAACAGCGGCTCCAGAGGGGTCAGGTCGGGTTTGCCGAACTGGGTCACGTCGCTGGTTTCCAGGATCAGTTCGACCGTCTCGCCGGAATTCAGGCGGCTGCGATCGACGCTGGCGACCAGTTCCGCAGCCTGGGCCTGAGCGGTGCAGAGCAACAGGGCCGGCAACAATGCGAGCAAGTAGGCGGTGAAGCGGGTCATCGAGTTTTTTCCTGATCCTGATGTTGTTGCAGTTCGTACCAGAATTTGCGTCTGAGCAGTTCGCCGGGGTCATCCGGGATCTTGCGCAGCCATTGCTCCAGCGCCTGGCGCTGTTCGCCTTCAATCATGTCGCTGGCCGGGCGCCGCGGTGGCGTGGTGCTTTGCTCATCGCCCAACTCGCTGCCCGGGACTTCATTGGCACCCGGTTGCGGTGGCGTCGTGGGCGGCTGCTCGGCGTCCGGCGTGGTTTGCTCGGCGTCGGTTTTCGGCTCGCCATTGCTGGGTTGGGTGGCGCTGCCCGGCGGCGGTTCCTGGGTGATGGTTTCGGTTTTGCCATCGGCGGTTTTGTCCGGCTCGACGGGCGGCGCTGAGGTTTTCTGCTTGAGCAGGCTTTCCACCAGTGCCTTGTTGGTCAGGGCCGGGCGCAGATCCGGTTGACGTTCCAGCGCTTGATCGTAAGCATCCAGCGCCGCTTCCAGCTCACCGCCTTTGGCCAGGGCGTTACCCCGATTGTAGTGGGCGTGGGCGTCGTTGCCTTGGGCAAACCGCTGGGCGGCGCCACTGTAGTCGCCGGCGTTATAGAGCGCCACACCTTGCCACTGCGGATCTTCGAAATGCTGCGCGGCCTCGGCCGGGCGCTTTTGTTTGAGTAAGTGCAGGCCTTGCTGATCGGGACGCAGCCACAAGTCTTCGAAATCGAAGGCGTAACTCGGTTGTGGCAACAGGAACAGCAGCGGCAGGCAGAACAGCCAACCCCGGCGCCCGGCACAGGCGGCCAGTAATAACAGCGGCAGCAGCAGCCAGTAGCCCTGATCGGCCCAGGTGTCGAGGCGCAATGTCTGGCCGTCGTTGCGCAGATCCCGTGGGCCATCGAGCAGGCCAAGACCGCGCAGGTCGGCATCGTCCAGACGCGCCTGGCGATAACGTCCGCCCAGGCCATTGGCAAAGGCTTTCAGGCTGGGGCCGTCCAGACGGGGCACCAGAATTGCGCCCTGGTCATCCTTGAGGAAACTGCCATCGTCCTGCGCGACCGGCGCACCTTCGGCGGTGCCGATACCGAGCATCAGAAATTGCGTGGACTTGTCGTCCAGCGCCTGACGAATCCCTTGGCGTTCCTGTTCCGTCAGCGACGAACCGATCAGCAGGATCCGCCCCTGGCCGAGGGCGCCCTGATCCAACAGCGCAAGGGCCTTGGCCGCCGCCAGATCGGCACGATGACCGACTTGGGGCATCAGCGACGGCTTAAGTGCGTCCAGCAGGTTGCGGCTGGTCGACAGATCATCCGACAGCGGCACCAAGGTGTGGGCACTGCCGGCGTAGACGATGATTGCGGTCTGGGCATCGCTGCGGTTCTGCAGCAGGTCGAACAGTTTGCGCCGGGCCTGTTCCAGTCTGTTCGGTGCGACGTCGGTGGCGAGCATTTCCGGGGTCAGCTCAAGCAACACCACCAGCGGATCGGCGGGTTTCTGACTGGTTTGTTCGACGCGCTGCCAGCTCGGCCCCAGCAGGGCCAGCACGGTCAGCACCCAGGCCAGGCCAAGAGCGACCCATGGCAGTTTGCTTTCTCGACCGCTGCCACCACTGAGCAACGCGGCATGGAAGGCCGGCGGCAGAATCATTTGCCAGCGACCGGCGCGTTTCTGCCGATGCCAGAGTTGCCAGAGCAACCAGCCCAGCAACGGCAACAACAGCAGCCACCAGGGGCGGAACCAGTGCGGCCAGAGCGCAATCATCGGCGCCTCCGCAGACGCAGGCGTTTAAGCCGCTGACGCCAGTCGGGCAGTTGCGTTTGCAAAAACAGCTTCTTGGTAAACAGCCGTTGCAACGGGTTGTCCGGCCAGCGCTCGCGGATCACCAGCAGCATGCTCAACAGCAGCGCCATCGCCAGAGGCCAGTGATACAACGCTTGGGCCGGGCGGGCTTGAGTGGGTTGCTGGGTCACCGGCTCCAGTTTGTCGAGGGTGCGCTTGATCGCCTGCAATTCCTCACCGTCGCGGGCGCGGAAGTACTGGCCGCCGGTGGCTTGGGCGATGGCTTTCAAGGCTGGTTCGTCGAGGTCCAGGCTCGGGTTGATGCCCAGGAATCCCAGGGTGCCACTTTGTTCCGGATCGGCGCCGATACCGATCGGGTAGATTTTCACGCCTTCGTTGGCCGCCAGTCGTGCGGCGGTCAGCGGATCGATCTCGCCGCCGTTGTTGGCGCCATCGGTGACCAGAATCAGCACGCGGCTTTGTGCCGGGCGTTGACGCAGGCGTTTGAGGGCCAGGCCGATGGCATCGCCGATGGCGGTGTTCTTGCCGGCGATGCCGATTCGCGCTTCGTCGAGCCACACGCGAACGGTGTGCCGGTCGAAAGTCAGTGGCGCTTGCAGATAGGCCTGACTGCCGAACAGGATCAAGCCGACCCGGTCGCCGTCGCGACTTTCGAGAAAATCACCGAGTAAATGCTGCACCAGTGACAGTCGGCTGACGTCTTCGTCCTGCCACTGCATGTCGGGGAAGTCCATGGAGCCGGACACGTCCACCGCCACCAGCAGATCGCGGCCACTGGCGGCAACCGGCAGGGGTTCGCCTAGCCATTGCGGACGCGCCGCGGCGATCAGCAACAATAGCCACATGAGGATGAACGGGGCTTGTTGACGCCAGGCCGGCAGATTCGCCCGGGCACGGCGGCGAGCGAGGCCTTCGAGGTCGCTGAGGAAGCTGACTTTGAGCGCCGGTTCGCCACTGTCGGCGACCGGCAGCAGCACCCGCATCAGCCAGGGCAGGGGCAGCAGGGCGAAGATCCACGGCCAGGCGAACTCAAACATGTTTGCGAATCCAGGTGTCGACGGCTTGAGTCAGGCCGGCGATGGCCTTGTCGTCGAGTTTGCATTCGGGTTTGTAGGCGCCTTCCACCAGTACCATCCAGCGCGTAAGGCCAGCGGCCGGGCAGCGGTTATCGAGGAATGCCAGCCATTTACGCCCGTTAAGGGTGTGGCTCTGGCTGTAGGGGTAGTGGTTGCGGCACAGACGTTTGAGCAACCCGTTGAGTTGCTGCAGCCAGGCACCGGCCGGGGCACCGTCGTAGGGTTTGGGCATCCGGGCGAGCTCGGCCAGCGCAGCGAGACGCACCGGGTCCAGCGGTTGTTCGGCGCGGACGACAGGGCGCTTGTTCGGAATGAAACGGCGCAACTGCCACAGGCCGAAACCGATCAATGGCAGCAATAACAGCAGCAGCCACCAGCCCGGCGCCGGCGGCCAGAAGCCGATCGGTGGCGGGGAAATCAGCGGTTGCAGCTGATCGAGGCTGCTCATCGACCTTTCCCCGGACGTTGAGGGTTCAGGTATTCGCGCAGTTGCTCGACCATTTCGCTTTGGGTACTCAAAGGCATCAGCAATATCCGCAACTTCTGCGCCAGCAGCTCCCAGCGGGCGATGCGCGTTTCAGCTTGTGCGCGATAAGCCTGGCGCAAGTCGAAATTCAACGTGTCGAGTTCCAATTGCGCACCGCGTTCCGCGAAGCGTAAAAGCCCGGCAGCGGGCAGGGCGTGATCCAGCGGATCGGACACGGGCAGCAGCAACAGGTCGCAATGGCGTGACAACAGGCTCAACTGCTGCTCGGCACCGTCGGACAAGGCGCGTTCGTCGCAGATCACGATCACCAGGCTGCCAGGGCGCAATACTTCCCGGGCGCGGCGCAGGGCAATACCGAAGGCGTCGCGGTCCGGCTCGCGTTCGGTGTGCAACGACTGATTGACCCGCACCAGTCGGTTGAGCAATTGCAGCAGGCTCTGTTTGCTGCGTCGCGGTTTGATCTCGTAGTGCTCGTCGTCGCCGAACACCAGCCCGCCGACCCGGTCGTTATGGCCCAGCGCTGCCCAGCCAATCAGGCTCGCTGCCTGGGCGGCAAGCACCGATTTGAACATCAGGCCGGAGCCGAAAAACAACCGGCGGCTCTGTTCGACCATGATGAAAATCGGTCGCTCGCGTTCTTCATGGAACAGCTTGGTGTGGGGTTCCTGGGTACGGGCGGTGACGCGCCAGTCGATGCTTCGCACATCATCACCGGCCTGATAGACCCGCACCTGATCGAAGTCCACCCCGCGCCCGCGCAGCTTGGAGTGGTGCAGGCCGATCAGCGGGCTGCGCTGGCTCGGCGTGGAAAACAGCTGCACTTCACGCACGCGATGACGCATCTCGATCAGCTCGGCGAGGCTGACACGGATGCCCGGCTCGGGCGGCAGGGGGGCGTTCATCGGGGTCAAGCGACGGCTACGACGTCGAGAATCCGCTGGACCACCCGGTCCTGGTCGATGCCAGCGGCTTCGGCTTCAAAGGAAAGAATGATGCGGTGGCGCAACACATCGAACAGCACCGCCTGAATGTCTTCCGGGCTGACGAAGTCGCGACCGGCCAGCCAGGCGTGAGCCCGGGCGCAACGGTCCAGGGCAATGGAGCCACGCGGGCTGGCGCCGTAGGCGATCCATTCGGCCATTTCCGGGTCGAACTTGGCCGGCGTGCGCGTGGCCATGACCAGTTGCACCAGGTATTCCTCCACGGCGTCGGCCATGTACAACCCGAGGATTTCCTTGCGCGCGGCGAAGATCGCCTGCTGGCTGACTCGGCGTTCAGGTTTGGTTTCGCCGTGCAGCGCTTCGCCGCGAGCCTGTTGCAGAATCCGGCGCTCGACGGCGGCGTCAGGGAAGCCGATTTTCACGTGCATCAGGAAACGGTCGAGCTGGGCTTCGGGCAGCGGGTAGGTGCCTTCCTGCTCGATGGGGTTTTGCGTGGCCATGACCAGAAACAGCGGCGACAGGTCGTAGGTGCTGCGCCCGACACTGACTTGGCGTTCGCCCATGGCTTCGAGCAGGGCCGATTGAACCTTGGCCGGGGCACGGTTGATTTCGTCCGCCAGCACCAGATTGTGGAAAATCGGGCCTTGCTGGAACACGAAGCTGCCGGTTTCCGGGCGATAGATTTCCGTGCCGGTGATGTCGGCCGGCAGCAGGTCGGGGGTGAACTGGATGCGATGGAACTGTGCTTCGATGCCTTCGGCGAGCTCTTTGATGGCTTTGGTCTTGGCCAGCCCCGGGGCGCCCTCGACCAGCATGTGGCCGTCGGCGAGCAAGGCGATGAGCAAGCGCTCGATGAGTTTTTCCTGGCCGAGAATCTGCGTTGAAAGAAAGGTTCGCAGCGCGAGCAGCGCTTCACGATGTTCCATCGATGACTGTTCCTGGAAAGGGTGACCGAAGACGTTCGAATAACGCCAGGGCTGGGGGCGTTACTTTAATCCATCGCGGGGTGCGGCGACTAACGGCATTTTGTGCAAAGTGCGGGAATTGACGGGCGAAATTGTTGGAAATTTGTAGGCGAGGGACAGGGTGGTGATCTGGCTGGCCTCTTCGCGAGCAAGCCCGCTCCCACAGTTAACCGCGTTCTTCCAGGACAAATGCAATCGAATGTGGGAGCGGGCTTGCTCGCGAAGGCGTCCGTTCAGAGACCCTGAAACTCAGAGCTGGCTTATATAAGTACCAGTCCCCTTGAGGATGTTCTGCAAAGTCTCTTCCACTTCAGCCAGATCCTGCGCATCGGTGCTGTGCAGGATTTCCAGCGAATCTTCGCCATCGAGCACATCGGCGTCCGCGGCGGCGATTTCGATCAGCAGGCGGTCAGGGCTGAGAGTGACTTTCACCCCGTTGAGGGCCGAAGGCTTGTCGTGGAAGATGATCTCCAGCTCATCCTCGTCCGGAAAACGGCTCATCAGGAACATTTCGCCCTCGGCGCTGTTGCAGCAGAGCATGGCCAAGTTGTCTTCTTCTTCGTCGCACGGGTTGACGATCAAGAGGTCAGTTGTCATTTGCATGGGAAAATCCTGGCTCGGCGAGCGTGGTGAACGTAACAAAAGACAATTCTGCCAGCCCTCGGGAATTTCTGCTCGGCTGAGTGTCAGAAGATGTGTCGTGAGCATTCGGGGTGTTACTGGTCATTTCTGGTACGGATGTGCCGTAGAACCGGGCATAAAACGCCCATTTTTCTGCACGACTGCTAGTGTTGTTCGAGGCATGGACCGCCGTTTACGTGCCGATGACCGAATATGTCGCAGCGCTGCAAGCACAGCCCTTGCTGCACTCGTTAAGCTGCGCTACGGATGAGCACCCGTAAAGGCAGTGCGCTATAGATCGCGCAGTCGTTTTTGCAGATGCCCATTCAATGGAAGGTGAATGTGACCTGAGTGTCTCGTCCAGCTTCACCCACCTGTCATCCTGTTTCCTCTGCCCGAGAATCAGGAACAGGGTGACGGATTGCCCCGAAAGGGGTTTGCACGCGACGCTTCCATCAATAACAAGCCCAAGCGGAGTACCACAGATGGCGTTCTTCACCGCAGCCAGCAAAGCCGACTTCCAGCACCAACTGCAAGCGGCACTGGCGCAGCACATCAGTGAACAGGCACTGCCACAAGTGGCGCTGTTCGCTGAACAATTTTTCGGCATTATTTCCCTGGACGAGCTGACCCAGCGTCGGTTGTCCGACCTCGCCGGCTGCACCCTTTCTGCGTGGCGCCTGCTTGAGCGCTTCGATCACGCGCATCCGCAAGTGCGCGTCTACAACCCAGATTACGAACGCCACGGCTGGCAGTCGACCCACACCGCGGTCGAAGTGCTGCACCACGATCTGCCGTTTCTGGTGGACTCGGTGCGTACCGAGCTGAACCGTCGCGGCTACAGCATTCATACCCTGCAAACCACTGTGCTGAGCGTGCGTCGCGGCAGCAAGGGCGAGCTGCTGGAAATCTTGCCGAAAGGCACCCAGGGCGAAGGCATTCTGCAAGAATCGCTGATGTACCTGGAAATCGACCGTTGCGCCAACACGGCCGAACTGAATGTCCTGACCAAAGAGCTGGAGCAGGTTCTCGGTGAAGTCCGCGTCGCGGTCGCCGATTTCGAGCCGATGAAAGCCAAGGTCCAGGAGCTGATCCAAGGCATCGACAACAGCCAGTTCATCATCAACGCCGACGAAAAGTCCGAAATCAAGAGCTTCCTGGAATGGCTGGTGGGCAACCACTTCACTTTCCTGGGCTACGAAGAGTTCGTGGTGGGCGAAGATCAGAACGGCGGTCACATCGAATATGACCAGAACTCGTTCCTCGGCCTGACCAAACTGCTGCGCGCCGGCCTGACCGTCGATGATCTGCGCATCGAAGACTACGCCGTCAACTACCTGCGCGAACCGACGCCGCTGTCGTTCGCCAAGGCTGCACACCCAAGCCGCGTACACCGTCCGGCGTACCCGGATTACGTGTCGATCCGCCAGATCGATGCCGATGGCAAAGTCGTTAAAGAATGCCGCTTCATGGGCCTGTACACCTCCTCGGTGTATGGCGAAAGCGTGCGGGTCATTCCTTACATCCGTCGCAAGGTCGAGATCATCGAACAGCGTTCGGGCTTCCAGGCCAAGGCTCACTTGGGCAAGGAATTGGCCCAGGTGCTTGAAGTGCTGCCGCGCGATGACTTGTTCCAGACCCCGGTGGACGAGCTGTTCACCACCGTGATGTCGATCGTGCAGATCCAGGAACGCAACAAGATCCGCGTGTTCCTGCGCAAAGACCCGTACGGCCGTTTCTGCTACTGCCTGGCCTACGTGCCGCGCGACATCTACTCCACCGAAGTGCGCCAGAAGATCCAGCAAGTGCTGATGGATCGCCTGAAAGCCTCGGACTGCGAGTTCTGGACCTTCTTCTCCGAGTCCGTGCTGGCCCGTGTGCAACTGATTCTGCGGGTCGATCCGAAGAACCGTCTGGACATCGATCCGGTTCTGCTGGAAAAAGAAGTGGTGCAGGCCTGCCGCAGCTGGCAGGACGACTACGCAAGCCTGGTGGTCGAGAGCTTCGGCGAAGCCCAAGGCACCAACGTGCTGGCCGACTTCCCGAAAGGCTTCCCGGCCGGTTACCGCGAGCGTTTCGCAGCCCACTCGGCTGTGGTCGACATGCAGCACCTGTTGAGCCTGAGCGAAAAAAATCCGCTGGTCATGAGCTTCTATCAGCCGCTGGCCCAGGTCTCCGGTCAGCGCATGCTGCACTGCAAGCTGTACCACGCCGATACGCCACTGGCGTTGTCCGACGTGTTGCCGATCCTGGAAAACCTCGGCCTGCGCGTGCTGGGTGAGTTCCCGTATCGCCTGCGTCACAACAATGGCCGTGAATTCTGGATTCATGACTTCGCGTTCACCGCCGCCGAAGGCCTGGAACTCGACATCCAGCAACTCAACGACACCTTGCAGGACGCTTTCGTCCACATCGTGCGTGGCGATGCCGAGAACGATGCATTCAACCGCCTGGTGCTGACCGCCGGCCTGCCATGGCGCGACGTGGCGCTGCTGCGTGCTTACGCCCGTTACATGAAGCAGATCCGTCTGGGCTTCGACCTGGGTTACATCGCCAGCACCCTGAACAACCACACCGACATCGCTCGCGAGTTGACCCGGTTGTTCAAGACCCGTTTCTACCTGGCGCGCAAGCTGACCAGCGATGATCTGGAAGACAAGCAACAACGTCTGGAACACGCGATTCTGGCAGCACTGGACGATGTTCAGGTGCTGAACGAAGACCGCATCCTGCGTCGTTACCTGGACCTGATCAAAGCGACCCTGCGGACCAACTTCTACCAGACCGACGCCCACGGTCAGAACAAGTCCTACTTCAGCTTCAAGTTCAACCCGCACCAGATTCCAGAGCTGCCGAAGCCGGTTCCGAAGTTCGAAATCTTCGTTTACTCGCCTCGCGTTGAAGGCGTGCACCTGCGCTTCGGCAACGTTGCACGTGGTGGTCTGCGCTGGTCCGACCGTGAAGAAGACTTCCGTACCGAAGTCCTGGGCCTGGTAAAAGCCCAGCAAGTGAAGAACTCGGTCATCGTGCCGGTGGGTGCGAAGGGCGGCTTCCTGCCGCGTCGCCTGCCACTGGGCGGCAACCGTGACGAGATTGCGGCCGAGGGCATCGCCTGCTACCGCATCTTCATCTCGGGCCTGTTGGACATCACCGACAACCTGAAAGACGGCGCGCTGGTACCGCCGGCCAACGTCGTGCGTCATGACGACGATGACCCGTACCTGGTAGTGGCGGCGGACAAAGGCACTGCGACCTTCTCCGACATCGCCAACGGTATCGCCATCGACTACGGCTTCTGGCTCGGCGACGCCTTTGCGTCCGGCGGCTCGGCCGGTTACGACCACAAGAAAATGGGCATTACCGCCAAGGGCGCGTGGGTCGGCGTACAGCGCCACTTCCGCGAGCGCGGCATCAATGTTCAGGAAGACAGCATCACTGTGGTTGGCGTCGGCGACATGGCCGGTGACGTGTTCGGTAACGGCTTGCTGATGTCCGAAAAGCTGCAACTGGTCGCTGCCTTCAACCACCTGCACATCTTCATCGACCCGAACCCTGAGCCTGCCAACAGCTTCGCCGAGCGTCAGCGTCTGTTCGATCTGCCACGTTCGGCCTGGTCGGACTACGACACCAGCATCATGTCCGAAGGCGGCGGGATCTTCTCGCGCAGCGCAAAAAGCATCGCGATTTCCCCGCAGATGAAAGAGCGCTTCGATATTCAGGCTGACAAACTGACCCCGACCGAACTGCTGAATGCCTTGCTCAAGGCACCGGTAGACCTGTTGTGGAACGGCGGTATCGGTACGTACGTCAAAGCCAGCAGCGAAAGCCACGCCGATGTCGGCGACAAGGCCAACGATGCACTGCGCGTGAACGGCAACGAACTGCGCTGCAAAGTTGTGGGCGAGGGCGGTAACCTCGGTATGACTCAGCTGGGTCGTGTCGAATTCGGCCTCAATGGCGGCGGTTCCAACACCGACTTCATCGACAACGCCGGTGGTGTGGACTGCTCCGACCACGAAGTGAACATCAAGATCCTGCTGAACGAAGTGGTACACGCCGGTGACATGACCGATAAGCAACGTAACCAGTTGCTGGCGAGCATGACCGACGAAGTCGGTAACCTGGTGCTCGGCAACAACTACAAGCAGACTCAGGCCCTGTCCCTGGCGGCACGCCGTGCTTTCGTGCGGATTGCTGAATACAAGCGCTTGATGAACGATCTGGAAGGCCGCGGCAAGCTGGATCGCGCCATCGAGTTCCTGCCGGCTGAAGAAGCGATCAACGAACGCCTCGCGGAAGGCCACGGCCTGACCCGTGCCGAGCTGTCGGTGCTGATCTCCTACAGCAAGATCGACCTCAAGGAAGCGCTGCTCAACTCCCAGGTACCGGACGACGATTACCTGACGCGCGACATGGAAACCGCTTTCCCGCCGTCGCTGGTGAGCAAGTTCTCTGACGCCATGCGCCGTCACCGTCTGAAGCGAGAAATCGTCAGCACCCAGATCGCCAACGATCTGGTCAACCACATGGGCATCACCTTCGTTCAACGACTCAAAGAGTCGACCGGCATGAGCCCGGCGAATGTTGCGGGGGCATATGTAATAGTTCGGGATATCTTCCACCTCCCGCACTGGTTCCGTCAGATCGAAGCCCTGGATTACCAGGTTTCGGCCGACGTACAACTGGAGCTGATGGATGAGCTGATGCGTCTGGGCCGCCGCGCTACGCGCTGGTTCCTGCGTGCCCGTCGCAACGAGCAGAACGCTGCCCGTGACGTCGCGCACTTCGGTCCGCATCTGAAAGAGTTGGGCCTCAAGCTCGACGATCTGCTCAGTGGCGAAATCCGCGAAACCTGGCAGGCGCGTTATCAGGCGTATGTCGCAGCCGGTGTGCCGGAGTTGCTGGCGCGCATGGTTGCAGGCACCACTCACCTGTACACCTTGCTGCCGATCATCGAGGCCTCGGATGTGACCGGTCAGGACGCAGCCGACGTGGCCAAGGCCTACTTCGCCGTGGGCAGTGCGCTGGACATCACCTGGTACCTGCAACAGATCAGCGCTCTGCCGGTTGAAAACAACTGGCAAGCCCTGGCCCGTGAAGCGTTCCGTGATGACGTCGATTGGCAACAACGTGCGATCACCATCTCCGTCCTGCAGCAGGGCGACGGCACCCAGGACGTGGAAACACGCTTGGCGCTGTGGATGGAAGAGCACGAAGGCATGATCGAACGCTGGCGCGCCATGCTGGTGGAAATCCGTGCTGCCAGCGGCACTGACTACGCCATGTACGCGGTGGCCAACCGCGAACTGCTGGACCTGGCGTTGAGCGGTCAAGCGGTGGTGCCTGTCACTGCGACTGCCGCTGTCAGCACCGAGCTGGAACCGGCTGCCTGATAGGCGTTGAATGAAAAAGCCCTGTCTCGAAAGAGATGGGGCTTTTTTTTGTCTGGAGGTTTTTTGGTGTCTGGTCGGGCCCCTTCGCGAGCACCACCTCAGCTATTAGTTTTCCAAAGGAATCAACACTTTCTCATCCGGCGCCAACACCATGAACACCAACAGCTTGGCGGGTTGGGTGGCGCTGGCGTTTTTCGAGACCAAATGTTCAGAGCCAGCCGGTTCGTACCAGAACTCGCCGGCCTTGTAGCTGATCGCTTTTTCACCTTTGACTTGCGAAATGATCTCCCCCGAAAGCACATAGGCCATGGCCGTGCCCTGGTGTTTATGGGCGATGGACGATTGGCCGGCAGGTAGTCGACTTCGATCATCATGGCTTTTTTGTCGGGTACGTTTTTCAGCATCTGGTCTTGCAGGACAGTAATTTTTTCTGACGGGGCTGCGGTGTCGTGGGCGAATGCCGGGGCTGAAACGCTCAGCGTCAGAGCGGCGAAAGGGGCAGCAAAAAAACGAAGCGCATTCATGGTTGATTACCTGTGGTGGTGAGTCGTCAGGAACCACAGTAAGCCGCGTTATCGGGCAATCAAACGGCCAATTTTCGGGAAGGTGAGGGGACCAATCAAGCAAGTCAAAATCAAAAAATCGCAGCGTTCCGCAGCTCCTACATTGGAATCGCGTACACCCTTGAAACATCGGGCGGACGCAAATTCTGTAGGAGCTGCGGAACGCTGCGATCTTTTGATCTTGCTTTTAAACGATTGGAAAGCTGTTGAAGTCGACGGCATTGGCCAAGCGGCTGTCGATCAGGCCGATAAAGCCTTGCACTTCGGGGCAGTTGAAATGCGATTGCATGGCCGCTTCCGATTGCCAGCGGGCGCTGACCGTCCAGCGGGTGTCGTCCTCGGGGCAGCGGTCGACCATATAGGAATCACAGCCCGGAAGTTCGCGCAGGGTGTCGACAATCTTTTGCAGTTGCTTGCCCAGTTCGTCCGAGCGGCCGGCGGCAGCCTGCACCTTTACGGTGTTGATCACTTCGTTGGACATTGCTCACACTCCTGAATCAGGCCGGACGAATCCTGCTCATTGAGGGATAACGCCCAATCAGGATAGGCCTGCACCCCAAGGCCGCCAATAGCCAATCACCGGATAAAGCCGCAGACCAATCCCTCAGCCGAACTGCTGCAAAATGTCCCTTAACCGGTCCAGGGCAATGTCGATGTCCAGGGTTTCGATTGCGCCGAATCCCAGGAAAAGCCCGGCTCGCGGCGCTTGCTGGTAAAAAAAGCTGTCCAGGGCATAGAGCCCCACTTCGACTTTTTTTGCCAATTCGATCACCAATGGAATATCGACCGGCACCTTGCACAGCACCGCCATGTGGAACCCGGCCGTGGTCGGCACCGCTTCAAACCACGGCGAAAGGTCGTCCGCCATGCGCGCCAGAATCCGTTCACGGCGCCCGGCGTAAATTGTATGGCAGCGTCGGATGTGCTTGAGCAGACAGCCCTCGGCGATGAACTTGGCCAGCGCCCATTGCGGCAGGGTGGAAGTGTGCAAGTCAGTGAGCTGCTTGGCGCGGATCACCGCTTCGAGAATCGCCGGCGGCAAAATCGCGTAACCCAGCCGCAGCTCCGGCAACAGGGTCTTCGAGAAGGTGCCGACGTAGGCAACGATGCCGCGCTGATCCAGGCTCTGCAGGGAGTCGGTGGGCCGGCCTTCGTAGCGGAATTCGCTGTCGTAATCGTCTTCGATGATGATCGCCCCCAGCTCATAGGCCCTTGCGAGCAGGGCTTCGCGCCGGGCCTGGCTCATGGGCATGCCCAAGGGGAACTGGTGGGACGGGGTGACGTAAATCAGCCGGGTGCCGTCGGGAATGTGCTCTACCTGAATGCCTTGCGCATCTACCGGCACGCCGACCACCGTCGCGCCATGGGACCCGAACAACAGGCGCGCCGGCGGGTAGCCGGGGTCTTCCATGGCGACGAGGCTGCCCGGTTGGGTCAGCACCCGGGAAATCAGGTCCAGCGCCTGCTGCGCGCCGTTGCACACCACCACGTCTTCATCCTGACAATTGACCCCGCGCGAAAACGCGATGTGCCGTGCGATCGCATTGCGCAGCGCCGGCAGACCTTCGGGCAGGCTATAGAAACCTTTGGAACCGGCAATCTGGCGCAAGGCATGGGAGGTGCAGCGGCGCCAATCGTCCTGAGGAAACTGGCCTTTGCTGGTGGCTCCACCGATGAACTCGTAACGCAACGAGCCTTCCAGCGTCGGGTGGCGCAAGAATGTCGGCAGGCTGCGCCAGCGTTCGATGACATCAAAGCTCGCCAGCTCCGAATGGCTCTGCTTATGGACGATTTTCGCCGCCCGGGCATTGACGTAGGTGCCTTTGCCGATCACCCCGGTGAGGAAGTTCTCGTAGGTCAGTTGCGAATAAGTGTCGGAAATGGTCTTGCGCGAAATCCCCAGTTGTTCGGCCAGCAAGCGGCTGGGCGGCAGCTGCGTCCCGGCTGTCAGGCGACCGGATTCAATGGCGCTGCGCAGTTGCCGGTACAACTGGCCCGCCAGGTCCTTGCGGCCATCGATGACAACATGAAGTTCCATACCGGCGGGGCTCCTGAGGCGACTGTACGTCGCGCCAGATTACCCGCATGAGCGGCTGCGCAGAAGTTGCGTGGGCGAAAAACCGCCGATTGGCCTTCTGCGGGGCGGTCCACGTTTTTTTCGACGAATTGGAGCTGTGCCGCCGCTGGGTCCAGCTCTATCTTGGAGTCATCTATCCGATCCCCGAGGTCACCCCATGAATGCCCGTCTGGATTACTACAGCGCATCGCCCAAAGCGATCGCCCTGGAGGCCTTGACCAGCGACCTGAGCATCGAACCGGCCTTGTTGCACTTGATCAAAATCCGCGCCTCGCAGCTCAATGGCTGCGCCTTCTGCACCGACATGCACTCGGTTGACGCGCGCCGCTTCGGCGAGAGCGATCGTCGGCTGTATGCAATCGTGGTCTGGCGCGACAGCAACTTCTTCAACCCTCGGGAGCGAGCCGCCCTGGCTTGGACGGAAGCGGTGACCCTGCTTTCGGAAAGCCATGTGCCGGATGACGTTTACGCACTGGCCCGGGAACAGTTCAGCGAAGGCGAACTGGTCGACCTGACGATGGCCGTCAGCACCATCAACAGCTGGAATCGCCTGGCGGTGAGTTTTCGGCAAACACCCAGTGATTGATCAATGAAGAGTGTGGCGAGGGGGCTTTCCGCAATCCATGTGGGAGCGGGCTTGCTCGCGAAGAGGCCCGCCCATCCATCACAATTCCCACAGTCAGACCACTAAACAAGCACTGTTTAAACGACACTTCCAGATACTCACTCAGGCTACACATCCTTGCGCCGTTGCCTACGACTGCGCCAGAATTCGCCGGCTTGTGCGCCTTGGGTCCGGGCTCTATCGTTTGCCTGTCGCTGAAAAACAGCGATCGGGTTTGGTAGCCCGGTTTAACTAGTCGCATAGCGCACCGTTTGAAGGCCTGTTCAGGTCTCTGCTTTATGGTGGTCATGCGCAGGGCTCCTTCGGGGGCGCCGGGTCCTAGTTGCCGGTCTACCAACCCGCGTATGGCCACCACTCTTCGTTTGGTAGCGAGGGTGAAGGCTCCTTACATTTCAATTAGGAGTTTCACTATGTTCAAACCAACACCCAACCCACCGGAAACCGATCCGGCATCCCCCTACGAATCCCTGGATTCCAAAAAACTCAACGAAGCCGCCGACCGCGCCCTCGATTACTACCTCAAACCGCCCATCCCCAAAGACACCCCACGCAAACCCAGCACCATTTACCACGTCGGTGCCGAGGTCGATAACGAAACCCTGCTGGTCAATGCCTGTGCGTCCCTGGCCTCGGCGAGCATGATGCTCAGTGAGTTCGCCGGATTGATGGACATGCCACATCGCAACATGATGTTGGGGATTCAATCGGTGGTCATGCTCGGTGAGCTGGCGGTGAACCGGGTGCTGGATAACCTGGACCCGCAAGGCTAGCGAAGACCTGTGGCGAGGGGGCTTGCCCTAATGCCAGTCAGTTAAGCGCAATCCATGTGGGAGCGGGCTTGCTCGCGAAGACGGCGGCACAGTAAACATTGATGTTGCCTGACCCACCGCTTTCGCGAGCAAGCCCGCTCCCACAGGTTTCGCACC
>NZ_JYLB01000016.1 GCF_001042905.1 Pseudomonas lini | reverse complement strand
TCCCGAACTCAGCAGTGAAACGATGCATCGCCGATGGTAGTGTGGGGTTTCCCCATGTGAGAGTAGGTCATCGTCAAGATTAAATTCCGAAACCCCTATCTGCGTATGCAGGTAGGGGTTTTGTTTTAGTAGAAGTCACCGATTTTGCTGGCACGTTACCGCTGTAACGGGCTGGTCACAGAATTTCTTGACGACCATAGAGCATTGGAACCACCTGATCCCATCCCGAACTCAGCAGTGAAACGATGCATCGCCGATGGTAGTGTGGGGTTTCCCCATGTGAGAGTAGGTCATCGTCAAGATTGAATTCCGAAACCCCTGTCTGCTTATGCAGACAGGGGTTTTGTCTTTCTGGGCTATAGAAACCTCAATCCGGTATGGGGCACATCTCGCTCTTACGTGCCTTGCTACTCCTTCGAGCCAGCAACTTGCGCCACCAGATATAGATTCCCGTCCCCGACAATACTGCTATCAAAATACCCAACACCGCGATCATCACTTGCCCGGTGAGCCCAATGATTCGCCCTCCGTGTATCGGCAATTGCAGCCGATAAAAACGCTCTCCCAGGGTGCCTTGCCCTGCGATCTCCTGTCCCAGTAAACGCCCGTCCGTGCCATGGAAGAACAGCCAGGACTTTCCATGGGCCTCGGTATCATGTTGCCCAAACCCTGCCCCATAAAAGTTGTACTCAAAGCTGTAATACAACTCCCCGATCGCAGCTGTCAGCCCCAGCCTTTGCCCTTCCTGCAATGCACGTTCATAAGCCTGTTGATAACTCAGCCGCGTAACCCCCAATTCTCCGGCAGGCATACGCCCGCGGGCCTCATAGACGCTCGGCTCAATCGGTGAAAACAGTGAAACCGCAGGCTTGAAGACCTGGCTCGGCAGGTTCATGGCGACACTGCTGACCGCAATCGGCAGCAGCAATAACCAAAGCCACAAGCCACCGGCCCGATGCAGGTCAAAATTCAGCCGGTAGGCATGCCCGCCTTTGATCTTCCAAGCCGTCGACCACTTCTTCCAGAACGGTTTCCCACGTGGAAGCGTCAGCCAAAGCGCGATGAAACAATCGACAACCCAGGCGATCGCGACCAGCCCCATTAACAACAATCCCCAGTTATTCGGCAGAACCAGGTTGTAGTGGAACTCAAGAGTGAACGGGATGAAGTTCTCCCGCTGAAAGCAGCACTCTCCCCAGAACCGCTGCCCTTTCTGCTCGCCATTGACCGGGTCCAGATAGAACACCTGATTGGGCTCGGCAAAAGGTTTTCCGGTCGCAGGGTCATTGCGTGGTACCGCAGCCAGCAATGCGGTATGACCCGGTTCTGACGGGTACTCCATGTACCAGACTTGTAGCCTCGGATGCTCCGCTTGCAGCTTGTCGACCAAAGTGCCGGGCGGCAAACGCTGACCGTCGGCAGACGCTGAATAAAACTCCGGATTGAGCCACTCATCCAGCTCATGATTGAACGCCAGAATGCTGCCCGTAAGCCCGGCCATCAGCAAAAACAGCGCGGTCGCGAGACCGATGTAGCGATGAAGTAAAACCAGAAATGCACGCATGGAATTTTCCTGCAGAGACGACAAAGCCAGCCCCTGGATTCAGGTGCTGGCTTTTTTGGATAACGAGTCGTTAGAACTGGTAGCTCACGGTAGCGGCGACGTTGCGCTCTTCACCCAGGTAGCAGAAGTTCAGGCTGGCACAGGAGGCTACGTAGGACTCGTTGGTCAGGTTGTTCGCATTCAGGCGTACGTCTACGCCCTTCAAACCCACCTTGCCCAGGTCATAGCCGACAGACGCATCGAACAGCGTGTAGGACGGCACCTTCAGGGTGTTTTCCGCATCGGCCCAGCTGTAGCCGACATAACGCACGCCGCCGCCCAGGCGCAGGCCATCAAGTGCTGCGCTGTCGAACTTGTAGTCCGCCCACAACGAGGCCATATGACGTGGCGCCTGAGTCGGCGAGTTGCCCTTGTTCTCGATCACGTCGGTGTCGGTGCTCAACGTACTGATCATCGACTTCGAATACTCGATGTCGGTGAAGGTGTAGCTGCCGAGGACTTTCAGGTTATCGGTCAGCTGCATGTGCGCTTCCAGTTCCAGACCCTGGGAGCGGACGGCGCCTACAGCGCGATAGAAGTTTTCCTGCGGCAGTTTGGTCGCCAGGTTTTCCTGATCGATACGGAATAGCGACGCTGTAAACAAGTTGTCGGTGCCTGGCGGCTGGTATTTCAGGCCCACTTCCCACTGGGTGCCATCGGTCGGTGCCAGAGGATTGCCGGCGCTGTCGGCGTAGGAGTTCGGGTTGAACGACTCGGAGTAGCTGATGTACGGCGCGATGCCGTTATCGAACAGGTACAACGCCCCGGCTCGACCCGTCAGCTTGGTGCGTTTGTCACTGATCTCCGTGCCTACAGGGCGTCCAGCTTCAGCCAGCCGATTTTCATCGGAGGTTTCAACCCAGTCCTGACGAAGGCCCAAAGAGAAGCGCCACTTATCCATCTCGATCAGGTCTTGCAGGTAGACGCCGGTCTGTTCCAGGCGGCGCAGATAGCTGGTCGGGCTGTAGAAATCGATGGCCGAATTGCCGTACACCGGATTGAACGCATCGATCGGCGCAAGACCGCCACTGGTCCAGTCGACCACCGTCTTGCGGCGCTGATAGTCCGCGCCCATCAGCACGGTGTGTTTGGTCGCGCCGGTGAAGAACTCGGCTTGCAGCATGTTATCGACGATGAACGCGTGGAGCTTTTCGTCGCCGCCGGTGTAATAGCGGTTCAACTCGTTACTGGTGGGTGTGGTCCAGCCATAGGCGTAAACCTGATCGATCTTCACCTTGGAATCTAGATAGCGGAAGTTCTGCCGCGCGGTGAAGACGTCGTTGAAGCGGTGTTCGAACTGATAACCAAAGGACTGTTGATCACGCTGGAAACTATCAATGCCCGGCTCGCCTTCGAAGAAGTTTGGAGAGATCCGATTGCCATTGCGCTGATGGATCGTGCCGTCGGCCGGGACACCGCCGTGATAGCCGCCGTCGGGGTCGTGTTGCAGATAGGCTTGCAGCGCCAACGAGGTATCTTCGGTGAAATCGATGCTCACCGTCGGCGCCAGGGCGAAGCGCTTTTCCTTATTGTGGTCGAACTGTGTGTCGGACTGATCCGCCAACCCTGTCAGGCGATAGGCAATGCGCTTGTCATCATCCACCGGCCCGCTGAAGTCGAAACCCATGCCGCGCTGGCCTTGGGTGCCCACCGTGGCCTGAACCTGATGATAGGGCTCATACAACGGTTTCTTGCTGGTCAACGCCACCAGCCCGCCCGGCGAGCTGCGACCATAGAGCACCGACGACGGACCTTTGAGAATATCGACTCGTTCGAGGAAATACGGGTCCACCTGCATGGTGCTGTAGGTGCCGCTGTCGCCCATGGATTTGAGGCCGTCGAGATAAATGTTATCCACCGAGCCATCGTTGAAACCGCGCATCGCCACGTAGTCATACCGGTGGGTTGCGCCGTAAGGGTTGGTCAGCACGCCCGGTGTGTAGCGCATCGCCTGGGACACGGTTTGCGAGCCTTGGTCGTCCATTTGCTCGCGAGTCACCACGGACACGCTTTGCGAGGTTTCCAGCAGTGCGGTACTGGTCTTGGTGGCGATCTGGCTGTGCGTTGCGTTGTAGCCATCCATGCTGCCCAGCGCGTTACCCAGGGCGAAACCTTTGATGTCGGTCGTGGGCAGCGCCAGGGCTTCGGTTTCAGCAACGGGCCGCAGCACATAGCTGCTGCCATCCTGACTGACGGCCACAAGCCCTGTGCCGTTGAGCAAATGACTCAACGCCTGATCCGCCGAATAGTCGCCCTGTAATCCCGGCGACTGGAGGCCCTGGGTTTGAGCCGGAGTCGTCGACAGCGTGATGCCCGCCTGACGCGCAAATTGATTGAGCACGTCGCTCAAGGAGCCGGCGGCAATGTTGTAGCGGTGGCTAGTGGCTTCGCTGCCCTGGGCTGCAACGCCAAGTGTCGGCAGCAGGCCGACACCCAATGCGGTCGAGAACAGCGCCGCGCGGATGGCGTGGCGCAAGACGCCTGATTCCGCGGCGAAATGGAGAGGGTTCTTACTGATGGCGCGCACAGTCATTGTAGGTTTCCGTAGGAAGTCGCTGAAGGCAGAGTTGAAGTGCTTACTGACTAAGCCGGACTTGTTCGGAAAACCCGCCAAAAATAATTCAGGCCTGTCGCTCCAGCGTCACCCACCAGCGAGTGCGATAGCGCAGTTGCACTGGCAGGGTGTGCGGCAGGATGGCCAGCAGTTTGTCGGTGTCTTCGAGGCGGAAAACCCCGGACAGCCGCAAGTGGGCAATGTCCGCCGCGCAGGTCAGATAGCCGGGACGGTAACGTCCGACTTCATTAATGAAATCCCCGAGGCGCATGTTGCGGGTGACGATCAGGCCGTCGACCCAAGCGCCGGCATCCATGTCTTGAGGCGGTGCCAACTGTGCGCGACTGTGATCGATCAGATAACTCTGCCCGGCCTGCACCTGAATCGGCAGGCCATCAGCCGCCCGTGGCGAACGGATCGCGACCGTGCCGCTGGTGACGCTCAGCCGCGTGCAGTCGGTGTCCTGACGAACGATGAAGCGCGCCGCCACACTTTCGAACACGCCGTGACGGCTTTGCACTCGCAACGGTCGATCAAACGAAACCCCTTCACTTGCCCCACCGCACGTCACGATGATTTCGCCGCGAGTCAGTTTGATCAGGCGCTGCTGCACGGTGTAGTCCAGATCCACTGCGCTGGCGGTATTGAGCTCCAGGCGGGTGCCATCCGGTAACTGGAAACTGCGTCGCTCACCCGTGGCGGTGGCGAAGTCGGCGGTCCACTGTTGCCAGCCGACCGCATCCTTGCCCAGCCACGCCGCCGAACCCATCAGCAATGCTCCCGACAACAGCTTCAACGCCTGGCGCCGCCCGAGTCCCTTTGCACTGTTTTCCAAAGTGTTGAAAGCGACTTGAGCGCCAGGCACCGCGCGCAAATTACTGCTCAACTCGGCTTGCAGGGACTGCACCCGTTGCCAGGCCAGTTCATGCTCACGGTGTTCCGCGCGCCAAACGTCGCATTGCTGGCGTAGTCTGGAATTGGTCGCGTTGTTACGCAGACGCAGCAACCAATGGATAGCTTGTTTAACCACCTGCTGATGGGGCTCGCCACGGCGGTTCAGCGCTGAGTTATCCACAGGCATCACGCTTCATACCGCAGCACGTAGCAGTGATACAGCGCATCGGCCACATAACGTTCCACTGAGCGTAGGGATAATCCCATATGTTCGGCGATCTGCTTGTGGGTAAGTCCTTCGCACTGGGCCAGTAGAAATGCCTGACGCACTTTCGGTTTCAGGCCTTCAAGCATGCGGGCGATGCTTTCCAGCAATTCGAGCACCAATGCCCGTGCCTCGGCGCTCGGGGTTTCGGCCTCGGGCAAATGGGCGATGGTTTCCAGGTACGCCCGCTCGATTTCCTCACGGCGCCAATGGTCGATCACCAGGCCGCGGGCGATGGTTCGCAGAAAGGCGCGGGGGGCCTTGAGTTCCAGGCGTTCGGTTCTTTGCAACAGACGGACGAACGTGTCCTGAGCCAGATCCGCCGCATCGGCCGCATTGCCCAATCGCGCACGCAGCCACGTGTTGAGCCAACCGTGATGACTGCTGTAAAGCGCCTGTACTGCAAACTCAGGTGAAGACATGAACGCGACAGCCCGACGTCACAAATGATAATTAGTCGCATTGTCATCAAGGGTCGAAAAATTTGCAACTGCCGTTCGAGCAATCGTCAGTAAACACTGCTACTCGGGGGGCTCTAGCATGCCGTTCGGCGGGTATCTGACGGGTTTCGTACAAATCCCTAAGATTTCTCCCACTCGTGCCGACAGCCTTGGTGAGACATGCGTGCACCAAAGTAGAGCGGCTACAGAATGCCGTCTGCGCTGTTACATGGAATGTTGCAACCCGGAACGCATCCCCATTTTTTGCATAAGAAGTCCCATGAAATGAATCTAAAGTTCAGCCATAAAATCCTGCTGGCCGCTTCAGGCGTCGTGGTGCTGGCTTTTGCGTTGTTCACTTTGTACAACGACTATCTGCAGCGAAACACCATCCGACAAAACCTCGAGTCTTCCGTTGAGCAATCCGGCGAGCTGACCGCCAGCAGCGTGCAGAACTGGATGAGCGGCCGCGTGCTGGTCCTGGAAAACCTCGCGCAGAACGTCGCTCATCAAGGCGCCAATGCCGATTTGCCGGGGCTGGTCGATCAACCCGCCCTCACCTCGAACTTCCAGTTCACCTACGTCGGGCAGGCCAATGGTGTGTTCACCCAGCGCCCTGACGCGAAGATGCCGGACGGCTACGATCCGCGTCAGCGCCCTTGGTACAAACAAGCCGTGGTCGCCGACAAGACCATGCTGACCCCGCCTTACATGGCATCGGTCGGCGGGTTGGTGGTGACCATCGCCATGCCGGTGAAAAAGCAAGGCGAACTGCTGGGCGTCGTCGGCGGCGACCTGAGTCTGGAAACTCTGGTGAAGATCATCAACTCGGTGGACTTCGGTGGCATCGGTCACGCGTTCCTCGTCAGCGCCGACGGTCAGGTGATCGTCAGCCCGGACAAGGATCAGGTGATGAAGAACCTGAAAGACATCTATCCGGGTTCCAGCGTCCGAATCGGGAAAGGCATCCAGGAAGTAGAACTGAACAAGCAGGACCGCATTCTCTCGTTCACGCCGGTGAGTGGTTTGCCGAATGCCGAGTGGTACATCGGTTTGTCGATCGACAAGGCCAAGGCCTATGCACCACTGAGCCAGTTCCGCACCTCGGCGCTGATCGCGATGTTTATCGCCGTGACCGCCATTGCAGTGCTGCTGAGTCTGCTGATCAACGTGCTGATGCGTCCGCTGACCACGATGGGTCGTGCGATGCAGGACATCGCTCAGGGCGAGGGCGACCTGACCCGTCGCCTGGTCGTAGAAAGCAAAGATGAGTTCGGCGAGTTGGGCGGTTCATTCAACCAATTCGTGGAGCGGATTCACGCGTCGATTTCCGAAGTGTCCTCGGCGACCCGTCAGGTTCATGATCTGTCGCAACGGGTAATGGCATCGTCCAACGCTTCGATCATTGGCTCCGACGAACAAAGTGCCCGCACCAATAGCGTGGCCGCGGCGATCAACCAATTGGGCGCCGCCACCCAGGAAATTGCCCGCAACGCCGCCGATGCTTCGCAACACGCCAGCGGCGCGAGCGAGCAGGCTGATGACGGTCGGCAGGTGGTGGAAAAAACCATCCTGGCCATGACTGAGCTGTCGCAGAAAATCAGCCTGTCCTGCACGCAGATCGAAACCCTGAACGCGAGCACCGACAACATCGGCCACATTCTCGATGTGATCAAAGGCATCTCCCAGCAGACCAATTTGCTGGCGCTCAACGCGGCCATCGAAGCGGCCCGTGCCGGTGAGGCCGGTCGTGGTTTTGCGGTGGTGGCGGACGAGGTGCGTAACCTTGCTCATCGCACTCAGGAATCGGCGGAAGAGATCCACAAGATGATCAGCTCGCTGCAGATCGGTTCTCGCGAAGCGGTGACCACCATGAATGCCAGTCAGGTTTCCAGCGAGCAGAGCGTCGAAGTGGCGAACCAGGCCGGCCTGCGCCTGGTCAGCGTGACTCAGCGCATCGGCGAAATCGACGGCATGAACCAATCGGTGGCCGCGGCGACTGAAGAGCAGACTGCCGTGGTTGAGACCCTCAACGTCGACGTCAACCAGATCAACCTGTTGAACCAGCAGAGCGTGGCCAACCTCAATGAAACATTGAAGGATTGCGATGCGTTGTCCCAGCAGGCCAATCGGTTGAAGCAACTGGTTGATAGCTTCAAGATTTGATCAAGGTCAGTTGAACCGCGTTATCGTTCAATCGCGGGCAAGCCCGCTCCCACAGGGGATGTGTGTAAGACACAAACCATGTGGGAGCGGGCTTGCCCGCGATAGCGGTAGATCAGTCACCGCTGGAACGAAGCTTTACACAAACAGCTTCAACACATTCCCCATCGCATCATCGGCAAACCCCTGAACGAAATCCTTGAACCCCGGCAGTGCCTCTGCACCGCCCTGGGCCGGTTCGGCGATGATGGTCCAGGTCGCCCGCGACTTGCTCGCCCCCAAGGATTCAACACTCATCGCCGCCCACAAATTGGCCACGCCCAGCGTGTTGTAGATCGTCGTCCAGGTCATGTTCAGCGCCTGGTCGTCCCGGGAGTTGAGTTGCTCGACCACCAGGTTGCCGTCCTTGAAGAACTTCTTGCGCAGCGACGACACGCCTTCACCGGTCATCTCGATGTGCGACAGCGCCGGAATGAATTGATCGAAGCCGGAAAAGTTACCGACTACCGCCCAGACTTGCGTCGCATCGGCCGGTACTTCCACCGAAGACACGACGTGGCAGCCGTGAGGGTTTTTGATCAGGGTATCGGGTTGCAGAGTATTCATGGTTTTGCTCCGTGCAGGGTTAGGGTGAATCAGATGAAGTTGATTTCTTTGAGGTAATCGCAGCCGCGTCGCAGCAGCGCCGGGGATTTTTCCGGGTAGTGCGCGCCCATCTGCCGTACGCCGGCCTGGGCGTTGTCATGGCCGATCATCGAGATGTCGCCGATGTCTTCTTCGAAGCCGTTGAGGTAGAAGCCCAGCACGCCAAACAGCGCGTTATCACTGTCGACGCGACCCAGTTGCTGCTGCCAGTCGGCGACGCTGACCATGGCGAACTCCCGACCAGCCTCGCGAAATGACGCCACGTAGCAATCCCAGCTCAGGGGCTCGGGGTTGTGCAGGTTGAACACCGCTTTTTCGGCTTGGTAACGGCTGGCGTGGAAGGCAATGAAACGGGCGAGGAAATCCACCGGCATCAGGTCGAAATTCAGCGCGAACTCCGGCACCTGGCCGAGCTGGATCGAGCCCTTGAGCATCAGCATCAAGCGATTCTTGTGAGGCTGGCAGACACCGGTGAGGCTGTTGAAACTGATGTTGCCGGGGCGATAAAGATTGACCCGCACCCCACGCTCCCGCGCTCGTTCGAGGATCCGCTCGCCGACCCATTTGGACAGGTTGTAGCCGTTCTTGATGTAGATCGGCGGTGTTTGCGCGGCGGGCAATTCCAGGACCCGGCCATCGTCGGAAATCGTGCTGGACGCCGAGAGCGTCGAGACGAAGTTGAAGATCTTTTTGCTGTGCCCTTCACACAAACGCAGGCACTCGAAAATCGGCTCGACGTTGTCCCGCGCCAACGACTCGTAATCGAGGACGTGATTGACGTTGGCGGCGTTGTGCACCAATGCGCCGAACTCGCGATCCAGCCGTGCGTAAACATCTTCGCTGAGCCCCAGTTGCGGACGAGTGATGTCCGCCGCGTAAACCCGCACCCGGCTCAGGTCCAGATGCTCCAGACGGTTCTCCCGCAACGCCTGAGCAAAGCGTTGCGCCGCCGATTGCCCGCCGCCATCGCGCACCAGGCACGCTACTTCGCTGGCGCCCCAGGCCAGCAGCGCTTCGACGATATGAACACCGACAAAGCTGTTGGCGCCGGTGACGATCACCTTGTGCACATCGCCCATTCGGCTGACCGGCAACGGATGGATATTCAGTTCCCGGAAGGCATCGGCCAAAGCTTTTTCGCTCAGCACTTCTTCGGTCCCGGAGCCGCGCACCAAGGTCGCCAGTTTCGCAATCGTCGGCAGTTCGATGAAGCGATTGATCGAGATACTTCGGCCGAACTCCTCACGCAAACGCAGCAACATGCGCGACAGCAGAATCGAGTGCCCGCCGAGATTGAAGAAGCTTTCGTCGGTGGAAATATCGCTGGCGGGCAGCTCCAGCAGTTCGGCCCAGATCTCCAGCAATAGCGCTTCATCGGCGCTGGCGGGCAAACGCCGTTGGCTGTTTTCGGTCACGTTGACGGGCAGTTCCAGCAGCGCTTTGCGGTCGACCTTGCCGTTGCTGGCGAACGGCATGCTCGCCAGTTCGGTCCATGCGGTCGGCTGCATGTAGTCCGGCAGAAACTGCATCGCGTGGGCCTTCAAGGCTTCGCGAGCGGCACCGGGTTGCTCTTCCTGAGGCTGCGCGAGAAAGGCCAGAATCCGTCGATGACGGTCGATGACCACCGCCACCTGACGGTACAGCTGACCGTCGCGCAGGCAGCGTTCGATCTCTTCCGGCTCGACCCGAAAGCCGCGAATCTTCACTTGATTGTCTCGCCGCCCGCACAGCTCGATGCCGCCGGGGGTCCACTTGGCCATGTCGCCGGAGCGGTAGGCGCGCAGGCTCTGGTCGCTCGGCAGGTTCAGGTTCAGATAACGTTCGGCAGTCTGCTGCGGGTTGTTCAGGTAACCCGGGCATACCCCTGGGCCGACGATGTACAACTCACCGACGGTTTGCTCGGCCACCGGTTGGAAGTCCTCATCGAGGATTAGCACCTGACTGTTGGCAATCGGTGCACCAAGGGTGCGGTTGCTGTCGCCGGTGCGCAGTTGCCGCGCGGTGATCAGCACCGTGGCTTCGGTCGGGCCGTAGAGGTTGTAGAGATTGCCTTGACGGGTCAGTTGCTCGATCACATAAGGTTCGCAGACATCGCCACCGGTCATCACGTGATCGAGGATTTGCAACTGATCCAGCGGCAGGATGCTCAACAGCGCCGGTGGCAAAAAGGCGTGGCTCAGCCGCTGGTGACGGATCAGCTCGACCAGTTGCAGCGGATCGCGACGTTGGTCCTCGTTGGGCACGATCAGCTCGGCGCCCTGAAGCAGGGTCGGGAAAATATCGATCAGCGATGAGTCGAAACTCAACGATGAAAACTGCAACACCCGGCTCTGTTCGGTCAGCTGCACGTAGTCGGCGTACCACGCGGTGAAGTGCGCGAGGTTGGCCTGGCTGAGCAACACGCCTTTGGGGTGACCTGTGGTGCCCGAGGTATAGAGCGCCATGCACGGTGCGTCGAGATCGGGTCGTTGGCGCATCAAGGGTTGATCGAGATTTACATCGCCGATGTCGATGCGACTGATGTCCAGCCCAGGCATCGTCTCGCTGAGCGGGTGTTCTCCGTCATGCAGCAACAACACCGCCCCGGCGTTTTGCAGAATGTACTGCTGACGTTGCAGCGGATGGCTTGGCTCCAGCGGCAGGTACACCGCGCCGCTGCCCAGGATCGCCAGAATCCCCGCATACAACGCGCTGCATTTTGGCAGGCAGATCCCGATCACCAATGGTCCCTGATGCTGATCGAGCAACGGTTGCAAACGCTGTTGGATGGCACGGCTGTGGGCGTGCAATTGCCGATAGCTCAGCGACATGCCGGCGATGTTCAGCGCCGGTCGCTCGGCAGACTGGATGAAGCGCCGTTCAAGCCGCTCGATCATCGGGATCTGGCCGAGTTGAAGCAGCCATGGTTCAGCCGTGGTGTTGAGTCGATGGACGAAGGCCAGGCGTTCTAAAAACAGCAGGTTTTCCACCTGCTCGAAGTGCGCGGAAGCCACCGGTTCTGCCTGCAGGAAATAATCGGCATCCCGGGAGAAGCGGCTGACCAGCAGCGCCACGTGATCGACCAGATCGGCCACCGCTCGCAGGCGCAACGCCTGGCCGTTGCCGGACAGTTCTTCGGCGATCGGCACGCGACTTAGCTGCATCGAGTTGTACGTGCACAGCAGGTCCAATGCTGGCAGGCCTGAGGCGCCCGGCACGCCGATGCCCAACTGCAGCGTCAGGCGCGGTGCATCGTTAAAGTCCTGAAACGGCAGGCTCGAATCGTCGATCAGCAAATCAAATGTGCTTGGCGGCAGCGCCTCCAGATTCGCCAGCCGCACCAGTGAATGACCGTGTTGTTCGAGTTCCAGCGTCAGGTCGGTCAGGGCCTGGCTTTGCCCAATGAGCAAAATATCGAGACGTCTCATGATGTTCTCCTCGTTAAACCAGGTAGTCGCTCAGGGCGCTTTGCACGCACGGTGAATCGAGCAGCGAACTGCTGCGGAAAAACCGCACGATGTTGGCGACCAGCGGGTGATGGCGATTGATCGGGAAGGCCAGCCCCGAGACTTCGCTCTTGAGTGCCCGGCGTGCTGCGTCGCTGATCTGCAAGGCATCGATCAAGCGGAAGTCGAAGGACTTCTGAATGTCGTTGGTCAGGTAATGGCCGATGAACACCGGCAGGATTTGCGCGATGCACTGGCGATCGACTTCGCTTGCGGTGTGCCAATAGATGCGCACCAACCGCGCCCAGAACCCGGAGTGACGGCCCTCGTCGAGCAAGTGGTCGGCCATCAGGCCTTTGATCGATTGCTTGACCGTGTCGTCCTTGGCGAACGCCGCGACATCGCCGGTCACGGTGTTCTCGGCAATGGCCACGCAGATCAGTTCCACGGCGCTGCGCAGGTGTTCCGGTGCGAGCGCCACGGCTGCTGGAATGGCACGGCTCAGTTCGATTTCATCCGGCAACTCGATCGGCACGATGCCAGTCATGGCGACGGTTTGCTGCATGAAATCCATGGCCACCAGCGCGTGGTAATCCTCGTCCACCACCACGGTCATGGCGTCGTAGCGACAGGCGAACGGGAATGCCACGCTGAAGCGGTTTTTGGCGATGCTGCGGGCGGTCTTGTCGACGATCTCGGTTTCGAAAATCACCACGTCGTTGATGAACTTGTAGAGCGTCTGCACCAAGGCGAAGTCCCGTTGTTCCGGGCATTCGCTCAGGAAGGTTTCACTCAGCACCAGCGGCTGACGGCTCAGCGGATAGATCAGTTTGTCGTCGTTCTCCAGTACGCGCCGGGGGCGGGTGCGAATGGTTGCACGGCTCTCCCAGGCATCGGCGAAGGATTGGTAGTCGGCGGCGTTCATGCGTTCACCTCCGCCACCGGTTCGCTCATGCTCAGGCGCAAGCCGTCCCACAGGGCAATGCGGCTTTCCACGGCGGCAATGGCGCTGGCGTAGACGTCTTCTTCGCGCTGCGGATCGCCCTCGACCAGGCGAGCGAGGAGTTTTTCTGCCGCCGGGCCGTGATCTTCGGAATCGACTTCGATGTGCCGCTCCAGGTAGTAACGGAAGGTGGGCGCCTGTTCGATGCCGATGCCCCAGTCGTCGAGAATTCGCTGGAACATCTGCGGAATCACACTCTCGCGACCATGCAGAAACGCCGCCGCCACACTGTGCCCCGGCGCATGTAACGCGGTGTGCAAGGTGTGGCGCACGAACTGCGCGGCCGATGGGTCGACGTCCACGCTTTGCAGTGCCACCTCGTAGCTCACGCCTTCTTTTTGCAGTGCCACGAAGCGTTCGACGGCGGCCGTGCTGGCACCGACTTCGCGCATCGCATCCAGGTACAACTCGAAATGGCTGTAGTGACCTTGGGCGGGACGATCATCAGACTCTTCACCGAGCACGATCTCATTGATCAACCGCGCAGCCTGAGGATCTCGCGGCGGCAACCAGGGCAACTGAACGCAGGTCAGTTCCTGTTGCAGGCGCTTGGTCAGCGACATGAAATCCCACACCGCAAACACATGGGTTTCCATGAAACGTTGAAGGACCGATAACGAATGTATTTCAGAGAAGATCGGGTGCGCACTAAGTTCTGCTTTTTTCTGATTGAGACGATCTTTAGTCGGTTTCATGAACGAGCCTATAAGTGATCTTGAATACCGTTGAGGGTGATGTTTATCAATAAGTGACGGTTGCTTGAAGTTTCTTATTGGCGAACAGGGGCCTCAATTGAATTGATGTTTTTCAGGTGTGTAATCACTAAGTAGTACGTGGCGCCCAGTGTTTGTGGGCGGCGGAGAAAAACTAATACATGAATAAAGTGCCCGGCAAGTCATTTTTTAATTAATTTAAAGTTTAACTTTCTCGGGTGCGACAAGTTCCAATAAAACTTTTGCATTAAGTTTTATTTGGGCGTAGTTGCTCCTTTCGGCTTATATAGGCCAAAATTTAAATAAAGAGTGAATGCCTCACTCAAAGCAACTTTTTACTGGGTTCGTTAATGTGATCTGAGGGGGTGGAAGTTGGCTGGGAATGACGCCGGTTCTTCCTTTCCCGTGGCAAGACTCCTTCCGTAGGTTCTTGATGCGTCGACTGCTCCGTGGTGCGATGCGTCGTCCGTCATTATTCGTTGGCAGCTCAAGAGTGAGCGTAATTCACGGCAGTCGCTATCACCCCTGCATGATCTGATAGGTGCAATTGTCGGGTTTAAGGGGGCAAGAGCTTTGGGGCGGGGGCAGGAAGTCGCTGCACACCGGTCCGGTGTGAACGAAAGGGGGATTTGTAAGCAGATTTGTTCGTCGAGTAATCCAGGTGCGGATCAGCTCAATGTCGCGGCAAGCGAAAGCGAGCCGCTTATTGGGCTCGCTCGGGACTGTCGTTGCGGATTACTTCGAGGTTTTCCTGCGCTGCGGTTCAGCGCTTTCGAGGTAGCGCGTGATGACTTCGACACCCCGGTTGAGGTGGTTTTCGAGCAACGTCACCGAGCGCTCGATGTCCCGCTCTTCGGCGGCGCGCAATAACGCTCGGTGATCTTCCTGGGACAGTTTGCCCAGGCCCATGGCTTCCAGGTTGAAGCGCAGGAAGCGCTCCTCTTCGTTCAACCCGTCTTCGACGAGTCTGAGCAACCGCTGGTTGGGAGCCTTGTTGTAAAGCGCCATGTGGAACAGGCGATTGAGACGGCCGATCTCGGTGTAATCGTGTTCCGTTTCCAGCTCGTCGATATAGCGCGCTGCCTGTTCGAAATCAGCGGCTTCAAGCAGAGGGATCGACCGACGCAGGGCTTCGGACTCCAGCAAAATTCGCAGCTCATAGGTTTCTGCCGCGTCGCCTTGGACCAACGGTGCAACCACAGCACCTTTATGGGCGATCACGTTGAGCAGCGATTGCGCTTCGAGCTGGCGCAAGGCTTCGCGCACCGGCATGCGGCTGACGCCGAACAGGTCGGCGAGGTCTTGTTGACGCAGGGCAATGCCGCAAGGAATGCGACCGTCGAGAATCGCCGCGCGTAGGGTTTCTTCGATCACCGAACGTGCCAGGTGGGCGGGAATCGGTCCATTGACCTTGATACTGCTGAGAGGGTTGGGCTTCTGTGTCACAACAAACGCACCCTGTTTGGCTGAAATACTTGGATCCAAATGGACACTAGTGACTGCTTGACTGGTTGTCAAACAGGCAAAGGATCGCATTACCTTAAAGTCTAGCGTGCCGACGGTGATCTCACCGTGCCATTGTCTTTTACCGGGCTAACCTGCACCATCACCCGACTTCCACCTGCCTACCCTGGATGCCTCGCATTGGCGGTACGTTTCGCGATCCCTCGGACTTTGCGCTGGCTAGGCTGCGCGCTGCTGCTGGCCGGCGTCATGCTGGGCGGGCTGCATGCCGATTGGGATTTTTCGCTGATCAGCCGCCGCGCGCAGGCATTGTACGGGCCTTTGGGTGAAGGGCAGCAGCGCATCGATGCCTGGCAGCAATTGCTGGCCACGCAGAAGCAGATTGGCGAGCTGGAACAGCTCAACGTGGTCAACCGCTTCTTCAACAAGCAGATGCGTTATGAAGAAGACATCGACCTGTGGCACGAGGTCGATTATTGGGAAACGCCGATCGAAGCCTTGTGGAAAGGCGCCGGCGACTGCGAAGACTACGCTATCGCCAAGTATTTCAGCCTGCGCCATCTCGGTGTCTCCAGTGACAAGCTGCGCATCACCTACGTCAAGGCTTTGCGCCTGAATCGTGCGCACATGGTGCTGACCTACTACTCGAGCCCCGAGGCCATGCCTTTGGTGCTCGACAGCCTGATCGACGCGATCAAGCCCGCCAGCCAGCGAACCGATTTGCTGCCGGTCTACTCTTTCAATGCCGAAGGGTTGTGGTTGCCGGGTGCCAAGGGTAACAAGAAGGTCGGAGACACCAAACGCCTGTCCCGCTGGCAGGATGTGTTGAAGAAAATGCAGGCCGAAGGTTTTCCGGTCGAGACGACTAACTAGGAGCACGCGCTCAGATGTCTTTGTTCAAACAGCTGTTGATCGCTATCTGTCTGTTCCTGGTAGTCGCCTTCACCGGCAGCTTCATGGTCAGTCTGGAAAGCTCGCGTACCCAGTACGTCAACCAGTTGCGCTCCCATGCCCAGGACGCCGCGACGGCGTTGGCGCTGTCCCTGACGCCGAACATCGATGACCCGGCGATGGTCGAGTTGCTGGTCAGTTCGATCTTCGACAGCGGTTATTACGCGAGCATCCGAGTGGTCGATCTGGCCAACGACGAGACGATTGTCGAGCGCAGCGGCATTCCGGCGGTCACCAACGTGCCGGACTGGTTCGTCAAACTGATCGGCCTGGAACCAGCCGGTGGCGACGCGCTTGTCAGCCGTGGCTGGGAGCAGGCCGCGCGGGTCGAGGTGGTCAGCCATCCGATGTTCGCGTTGGCCAAGCTATGGCAAAGCGCATTGGGCAGCCTTGGTTGGTTGCTGATCTGCGGCGCGGTGAGTGCGGTGCTGGGCGCGCTGTTGCTGCGCCGGCAACTGAAGCCGCTGGATTACATGGTCCAGCAATCCCACGCCATTGCTCGCCGCGAATTCCTCAGCCTGCCGGAACTGCCGCGCACCCCGGAACTGCGTCGGGTGGTGCAGGCCATGAACCAGATGGTCGAGAAGCTCAAGGCGCTGTTCCAGGAGCAAGCCGAACGCAGCGAAAAACTGCGGGCCGAGTCCTATCAGGACAACCTGACCGGCCTGGCCAACCGGCGCTATTTCGAAATTCAATTGAACGCGCGAGTGAGCAATCCTGAGCAGGCCAGTTCCGGCTTTTTGCTGCTGCTGCGGGTCAAGGATCTGGCTGGTTTGAACCAGCGACTGGGTGGTCAGCGCACCGATGAATTGCTGAAAGCGGTGGGCGAGCAGTTGTCCCGTGAGTGCGCCAAGTACCCGGAAACCCAGAACCTCGTCACGCGCATTCGCGGCGGTGAATTCGCCGTGCTGGCGCCGGGGCTGGTGCGCGAAGAAGCGCTGCAACTGGCGAGTAACCTCGACAGTGCCTTGGCGAGCCTGCATGCGACGGGCGCCACGGACGTGGCGTCGGTGGCCTCGATCGGGCTGGCGCCGTTTGCCCATGGCGACTCGCCGCAAGCGGTGATCGGGTTGGCGGATCAGGCACTGGCCCAGGCGGAAAGTCAGGGCGAACCTAGCTGGGCGTGCCTCGATCACAGTACATCGGCCCGGGTTGGCGATGACCACCATGCCTGGCACACCTTGCTGGATCAGGCGTTGGATCAGCAGCGTTTCGAGCTGTACTTCCAGCCGGTGGTGGCCAGCCACGACACGCAGGTAGTGCTGCATTACAAAGTGCTGTCGCGCCTGCTCGACGAGCAGGACCAGACCATTCCCGCCGGGCGTTTCCTGCCCTGGCTCGAGCGTTTCGGCTGGACCGCGCGGCTGGACCGGTTGATGCTGGAACGGGTGCTCGAGCAGATGGCCGACCACGAAGAGTCGCTGGCGCTGAACCTGTCTTCGGCGACACTGGCGGATCCGCAGGCGCTGAACACAGTGTTCGACATCCTGCGTCAGCATTCGAATCTCGGCGAGCGACTGACCCTGGAAATCGGCGAAGAACAATTGCCTGAGCAAGCGGTGCTGGAACAGCTGACGCGGCGTTTGCGCGAGCTTGGATTTTCGCTGAGCCTGCAGCGTTTTGGTGGGCGTTTCAGCATGATCGGCAATTTGGCGCGGCTGGGGTTGGCGTATCTGAAGATCGACGGCAGTTACATCCGGGCGATTGATCAGGAGAGCGACAAGCGTCTGTTCATCGAGGCGATTCAGCGGGCGGCGCATAGCATTGATTTGCCGTTGATTGCCGAGCGGGTCGAGACCGAAGGGGAGTTGGCGGTGATTCGTGAGATGGGGTTGTATGGGGTTCAGGGGCAACTCTTTGGTGAGCCGAAGCCTTGGCGGTGAGGCTGATGCCGTCATCGCGGGCAAGCCCGCTCCCACAGGATTTGTGTGGTACCACAATCCTGCGTTCACCTCCGCCCCCTGTGGGAGCGGGCTTGCCCGCGATGGCGCCCGTGCGGACACCGATTATTCCGGTAGCAAAGTCCTAGGAGATTTCCTTCAAGTTGTAGCGGTGTTGGTGAACTTGTTCCGGCTGAAATCCAAGGCTAGTCTGGCTTTGTCACCGAATAATCGGTGACACGGACGTGCAAGTCCGGGTAAAACCCACATCCAAACACTGCCTCTGGCCATTCATCAGGCATTTTTCATGCTTGTTGTGATTGCTTTATGGCGGCTGTGTGCGGGAGACCTTCGGGTCTGCCGAGGTTTTGGTGTGGTCTACTCGGTCTTGCACCCCGCACATAGCTGCCACCTTAATTCGCGTGCAAGCGAACATTAGGTCAGCCTCCTTGTAATCAAAGAGAGCACACCATGTTCAAAGTAACTCCAAATCCGCCTGAGCCCCGCAAAGGACGCCTCTTCACCGTCTCCCCCGACATCGACACCGAAGCCCTTCTGGCCAATGCCTCCGAAGACTTGCTGTCTATCAGCGCCATCGCCGCCGACCTGGCGGATGATGTGGAAGGTTCACGGCGCTCAATAGCCCTGGCGCTCAGCCGAATGGCCGATGGGGTTCATTTACTGGTGGAACGGGCGCTGGATCACCTTGAATCGCCGCAGATGCAGGCTCGGGCCGAGGTTTAGCAGGTTAGAACGGTGATGAGTTGAAGATCGCCTTCACGGGCAAGCCTCGCTCCTACAGAGTTGCATTCGTTCACGTGATTGCGGTACGACACAAATCCTGTAGGAGCGAGGCTTACCCGCGAAGGCGTCAGCACAAACAACAATGAAGGCGGGCGTTAGATCAACCCCGTCTCATCATCATCGATTAACTGGCTCAACCCGCCCAACGCTTCACGGGCCTGGGTCCGGTCCATCAGCTTGGCCTGCGCGGCCGGCGGCAGGTCGGTGACGCGGATCACGCCTTTTTGGGTCAATACCTGAATCAAGTCGTCGAGTACCCGGATCATTTCCAGGTCGCTCTGCTTGAGCTGCTTGAGGCTGGTTTCAACCACTTCATGGGCAAACCAGGCCTGGATTTCATGGTTGTCGGCCGGCAGCGTTTCCGTGGCTTCGGCGTAGGCCGTGGCTTCCACGCGCACTAACTGACCTTGCGCATCGCGTTGCACGTAAAACATTGAGCATCCCTCGGAAATGGACCAGCGTCGTGCTGTCAGCAGCATAGGCCAACGCAGGCGAGTATGCGGTGCGACGACGAAATCGTCACCCGTGAGGTGGACGCAAACGTGACGGCCGCCCGGTTTCGGCGGCCGTCAGCCTACAGATCAGCTGTTGTTGTGATCGACCTTGATGGTCGGGTCACTGCCGGCAATCAACGAGTTGATGCTGGCGCTGGACCAATTATTACCTTCCAGTTTGATCGTCACGTCCGGGGTGGCCGCTGCAGCGTCGGCGCCGTTGAACTTGCCGCCAGAGCTGACTTGCAGGGACGACACACCGTCCACGGTGGTGATCTTCAGGAAGTTATCAATGGTGCTGCCGGTTTCGCCCTGCAACAGATCACGCAGGTCGATGCGGTCGCCTTCGCTGGCCTTGAAGTCCTTGATTACGTCGCTACCGGTGTCGCCAGCCTTCCAGATGAAGGTGTCGGCACCCGAACCGCCAATCAGAATGTCGTTGCCTTGACCGCCGATCAACGAGTCATTGCCGCTGCCACCGAGCAGGATGTCATTGCCCTTGCCGCCGTCGAGGAGGTCGTTGCCACCCTGGCCGAAGAGAATGTCATTGCCCGCGCCACCCAGCAGCGTGTCGTTGCCATCGTGAGCGCCAGATACGTCGAACTCGGTGTAGTGCTCGGTGATGTACTGGTGCACGTTGCTGGTGGTGACTTTGCTGGCGTCGACGCCGGTCTGTTGGGCCACGAACGCCTGCATGGCCTGATAACCCTCACCGGCAACGCCGTTGAAGCTCACCAGATCGCCGAACAGGAGGTCGTTGCCGTCACCGCCATTGACCGTGTCGGCACCCGGCATCGTCGCTTCGGTATGGCCGATGATCGAGTTGGCCAGGTCTTTCGGGTCGATGTTGGTTTGTGGCGTTTGATCCGAGTCGTACGGCTTGAGGTCGCCAAGGGTGACGTCCTTGTTCAGGCCGATCGCTTCTACTGTCGACACGTTGTTCAGCAGTGCGAAACTGTCAGTAGAGTTGTCGATGGCGTTGGAGCCGGTGCTGCTGCCATTGCCATCGCGATAGGACAGTTCGTAGGTGCCGTTGCCCTCGGCGCGGAGGGTGCCCAGCTCGGAACTGCTCCAGTGACCGCCCCATTGGTTTTTGTAAGTCTGCAGCGTGACTGTGCCGCCGCTGTCGATGGTCAGGTAATGAGTGCTGTCCAGGTAGCCGGAATAGGTCTGTCCCAATTTGTAATTGGTGGTGGTGATGACGTCATCGAGCCTCACGTTGCCGAACAAGTTCGGGTTGGTTTGCTCGCCGCTCTGGTAGTAGGTCGGCTTGCCATCGGTGATGAAGTACGTGAGGTTCTTCGCGCCGGTGTTGGCAATGGCGTCGGCACTCTGGAACCAGTTGGCCGTGGTTTTGAACACGTCCTCGTAGTTGGTGCCACCGCCGGACGACATTGAATCCAGAACGGATTTGAGCAAAGTCAGCGCATTCGGATCGTTCAGGTTTACCGACACCGACTTGTTGACCTGGTTATCGAAGTCCACCAGGAAGATGTTCACAGTCCCGGAGTTACCGCCCATGCTTTGCTTGAGGGTGTTGAACACCGCGGTCAGCGAATCCTTGGCGGCGTTGATCGAAGAAGCGCTCATGCTGCCCGAGCTATCGACCATGAACGCGATGTTGTAGTTGGTGCCCGGCACCACGGTCAGCCCACCGATGTCGGCGACCATGATGTCATTGCCATCGGTGCCGGTGATGGTGTCGTCGGCGGCAGTGGCGGTCACCGCGTTATAGACCGACGGATACACGGTGACCGGGATCTGCGCGGTGCTCGGTGCCGAACCGCCATGGGCTTCGGTGGATGTCGATGTCACGGTCAGGGTGAACTGGCCGTTGTAGTACGGCGGCGGAGTAACGGTCAGCGTGCCGAGGTTCCAGCCGGTGACGTTGGCTTCGCCATTGGTCGTGCTGGCGGTGAAGGTGTGGCCCGCGCCATCGGTGAGCACCGAGCCCGCCGGTATGCCGCTGATCTTCACGCTCAGGCTTTCGGAGCCGTCGGTGTCGGTCAGTGCCGTTTTGATCGCGGACAAGTGAACGCTGGTGCCTTCGGCGCCTTCGTTGAGTTTGTAGCCGTCGTAGTAGCCTTCGCCATTGGTGCCGTGCAGGTCGGACACTGTCACGCCAGACGCCGCCAGATCCGCCACGCCGGTGTACAGCGGCACGCCGGCACTGCTGAGGTCGACCGGTGCACCGCCGTTGACCGACAGGTTGACGTCATAGCCGCCCGGGCCCTTCTGGTTATGGTGGTAAATGTCCAGGGTGTAATAACCGCTGGTGGTCGGGGTGAACGAACCGTTCAGGTTACCGCCCGCACCCCAAGTGATTGCGGCCACGTTTTTACCGCCGATGGTCACCAACAGGCTGTCGTCACCGGTACCGCTGAAGGTGTAAGTCTTGCCCGCTTCGAGGTAGATCAGGCCGGACGTTTTCGAGGCCGTGCCAGCCGTGACACTGCCGTCGGACTGAACGTTGGTCACGGTGCCGCTGGAGTTCGGTGTACCCGCGCCGTCGATGACCGATTTCAGCGTGCCGGAAGCTGCGCCGTTGCCATCGGTGCCGAGGCCCGACAGACCGGTCCAGACTTCCTTGGTCAGGCCGGTGGACTTGACGCTGTTGTCCGCCACGCTCAGGGAGGGCGCATCGGCAACCGGCGTGATGTCGATTTTCACCGTGCCGGTGTTGCCCAGCAGTTGACCGTCGGTTGGCTGGAACTTGATCTGCGCGTAGTCCGCCTGTTTGTTGCCCACGCCGGTGCCGCCGTAGCCATCGACACCCGATTCGTTGGCATCTGGCGTGAAGCGCAACTTGCCGGCGTCGATGTCGGCCTTGCTGAAGGTCTGGTTGGTCGCCACGTCTTTCCAGGTCGCACCGTCCAGGTACTGCAATTTTCCTTCGCCCGGCAACTGAGTGATTTTCACCCCCAGGTTGGCAGCAGGGCTGTCGACATCGCTGACGCCGAAGGTCGACCAGCCGAGGATCAGCGGGGTGTCTTCGGTGCCGGTGACGTTAACCGGTGCGGAGGTTGGCGCATCGTTCACAGCCACTACGTTGACGGTGGTGGTCGCGGTGTTGGAGTAGTTGCTGCCATCGGTCACCGTCACGGTGATGATCCGCGGCACGGTGCTCGGATCTTCACTGCTGTTGGTGAAGCTGATGTTTTTGATCTGCTGCATGTAGTCGGCCAGTGTCGCGTTGCCCGACAGGGTCAGAGTGACCGTGCCGTCCTGGCTGTTGGCGTTGATGCTGATGCCATTGACGCTGTTACCCAGGTTCAGCGCGTCACCCGGCTGACGGTTGGTCAGCACGATGGTGGCACCGGTCAGCATCGTGCTGTCCGGGTCGGTGATTTTCAGGTCGGTGTCGCCGATCGAGACGCCCTGGCCAGTGGTGCCTTCAGTGAAGGTCACGTTGTAGTTGGCCCCGGTGGCGCCGCTGGAGTTGTTGGCGTCCAGGTCGAGAACCGGCGCGGCATCGTTGTCGATGATCGAGGTGCTGACGCTGCCGTTGGAAGCGCTGACCGCGAGGTTTTCGAAGTTACCGCCAGTGGCCGAGTCGATCTTGACCACGAAGTTCTCGGTGCCTTCGGTGAGCTTGTCGTCCAGCGTCGCGACGTCGAAGCTCGCGCTGCTGGCGCCGACCGGGATTTTCACGGTGTACACGCCGGTGAAGTCCGAACCGTCGGCAGCGGTGCCGCTGTAGACGATTTTCAGGGTCACTTCGGTCTGTGCCGGGTGCGTCAGGCTGACGGTGTAGCTGGCGTTCTGGCCTTCGGTGATCGAGGTGCTGCCGCTGATGCTGACTTCGGTTTTGTCGATCGTGTCGGTGACGGTCGTGACCGCAGCGGTATTGCTGGTGACCAGGTTTTCGAAGTTGCCACCGATGGCGGTGGAAATGGTCGCCTGGACAGTGCCGGCGTCTTTGTAGACGTCGTCTTTCGGCGCATCGACAGTCACGGTGCCAGTGGTTCTACCAGCGTCGATGGTGATCACGGCGCCATTGCTCAACGTCACGGTCACCGGCGTGCCGGCGGCGTTGGTCAGGGTCGCGGTGTAAGTGATCTGGCTACCTTCGGCGACCGAGTTGGTCGCGCTCAGGCTGAGGTTGGTGGTGTCGACGGTGTCGGTCACGGTGGTGCTGACCGGCGTTTTATCCGCCACCAGGTTCTCGTAGTTGCCGCCGCTGACGCTGGTGATCGAGTTGGTCAGCGGAGCATTGCCGGCCAAAGCGTCGTTCGGTGCGGTGGCGGTCACAGTACCGGTGGTTTTACCGACGTCGATAGTGATCGTCTGGCCGTTGGCCAAGGACACGGTGACCGGGCTGCCCGTCACCGGTGCACCGACAGTCGCGGTGTAGGTGACAGTGCCGCCTTCAGCCGCTGAAGCGGTGGCATTCAGGGTGACGGTCGAGGTGTCGATGGTGTCGGTGATGCTGGTTACTGCTGGGGCAGTGCTTGGCACCAGGTTTTCGAAGTTGCCACCGGTGGCGGTGGAGATGGTTGCCTGGACAGTGCCGGCGTCTTTGTAGACGTCGTCTTTTGGCGCATCGACGGTCACGAAACCGGTGGTTTTGCCCGCTTCGATGGTGATGACGGCGCCGTTGCTGAGCGTGACAGTCACTGGTGTGCCGGCCGCATTGGTCAGGGTCGCGGTGTAGGTGATCTGGCCGCCCTCATCCACGGTGCCGGTCGCGGTCAGCGACAGGTTGGTGGTGTCCTGGGTATCGGTAACCGAGGTGTCAGCCGACTTGCCGTCGACTTCCAGTTTTTCGTAGTTGCCGCCTTTGGCATCGTCGATCTTGACGCTCAGCGAGCCGCCTCCAGCGAGGGCATCATTTGGCGCAACGAAGTTTACAGAACCGCTGCTCGAGCCGACCGGGATGGTGATGGTCTGGCCATTCGACAGGGTGACGACCACTGGCGAGCCGGTGACCGGTGCGCTGACAGACGCGGTGTAAACCACGGTGCCGCCTTCGGCCACAGCGCTGGTCGCAGTGAGGTTCACGGTTGAGGTGTCGATGGTGTCGGTGACGTCGGTGATCGCAGCCGTTGGGCTGGTCGCCAGGTTTTCGAAGTTGCCGCCTGCGGCGTCCTTGATCGTGACTTCAACCTTGCCGGCGTCTTTGTAGACGTCATCCTTCGGCGCATCAACGGTCACGCTACCGGTAGTTGCACCGGCGGCGATGGTGATGATCGCGCCGTTGCTCAGGGTGACACTCACCGGAGTCCCGGCGGCGTTGGTCAGGGTCGCGGTATAAACGATCGACCCACCTTCAGCGACCGAGTCAGTAGCGCTCAGGCTGAGGGTGGTGGTGTCCGCAGCATCGGTGATCGAGGTGTCTGCCGACTTGCCGTCGACTTCCAGTTTTTCGTAGTTGCCGCCTTTGGCATCGTCGATCTTGACGCTCAGCGAGCCGCCTCCAGCGAGGGCATCATTTGGCGCAACGAAGTTTACAGAACCGCTGCTCGAGCCGACCGGGATGGTGATGGTCTGGCCATTCGACAGGGTGACGACCACTGGCGAGCCGGTGACCGGTGCGCTGACAGACGCGGTGTAAACCACGGTGCCGCCTTCGGCCACAGCGCTGGTCGCCGTGAGGTTCACGGTCGAGGTGTCGATGGTGTCGGTGACGTCGGTGATCGCAGCTGTTGGGCTGGTCGCCAGGTCTTCGAAGTTGCCGCCTGCGGCATCCTTGATGGTCACTTCGACTTGGCCGGCGTCTTTGTAGACGTCGTCTTTCGGCGCGTCGACAGTCACGGAACCAGCGGTGGCGCCGGCGGCGATGGTGATGATCGCGCCGTTGCTTAGCGTGACGGTGACCGGAGTCCCGGCCGCATTGGTCAAGGTCGCGGTGTAAACGATGGAACCGCCTTCAGCGACCGAGTCAGTAGCGGTCAGGCTGAGGGTGGTGGTGTCCGCAGTATCGGTCACCGAGGTGTCCGCCGACTTGCCGTCGACTTCCAGCTTCTCGTAGTTGCCGCCCTTCGCATCGTCGATCTTGACGCTCAGGGAGGTACCGCCGGTCAGGGCATCGTTCGGTGCAGTGAAATTCACGCTGGCATTGCTCGAGCCGACCGGGATGGTGATGGTCTGGCCGTTCGACAGGGTCACAATGACTGGCGAACCGGTCACCGGTGCGGACACGGACGCGGTGTAAACCACGGTGCCGCCCTCGGCGATATTCGCGGTGGCACTCAGCGAAACGGTGCTGGTATCGATGGTGTCGTTGACGGTGGTGACCGCCGGGGTGTCGCTGGTGACCAGGTTCTCGAAGCCGCCACCAGTCGCATCTTGGATGGTTGCTTCGACGGTGCCGGCGTCTTTATAGACGTCGTCCTTCGGTGCATCGACGGTCACGGAACCGGTGATTTTGCCCGCTTCAATGGTGATCACGGCGCCATTGCTGAGCGTCACGGTCACCGGTGTACCGGCTG
>NZ_JYLB01000015.1 GCF_001042905.1 Pseudomonas lini | reverse complement strand
CAAGCACCCACACGAATTGCTTGATTCAGTTGTTAAAGAGCGGTTGGTTAAGATCTTTCGTCTCAACCGAGGCGCGCATTCTACAGCAGCCTCTGTTGCTGTCAAGCGGTTATTTTCAGAAGTTTTCAAAGTTTCGCTTGGAAATCTTTAACAACTTCAACCACTTGCGCTTCCGATCTCTCGTTAGCGGGAGGCGAATCCTACAGCGTTACACGCTGCTGTCAACACCTCTTTTTCTCCGCTTTCGACCGAGACGATCGAACCGTCAATAAGGCGAAAACACACTGCCTTACCAACTCCTTCTGGCTTCGATGAACTGAAGCGTAACCGCTGCCGAAAACTGCGTAACTCTTTGTTTACCAAGGAGTTTTCCGTTTCGACTGCGCCGGAAGTGGGGCGAATTATAGACTTCCAGAATCTGCCGTCAACCCCTGATTTCAGCTTTATTCGGATTTGAGCGTAATACGCGCAAATGCCTTCTTCCCGGCCTGGCAAACATGGGTCGCGCCCAGTACGTATATAAAGGTGCGATCGACAACCTCACCATCTATACGCACACCACCAGAACCCAGAAGGTCGCGCGCCACGGCAGAGTTCTTCACCAGCCCCGCTTTATTAAGGACGGCAGCGATCGGCATGTCCTCGGCGGCGGTCAACTGGATCTCTGGCAGATCATCCGGCAGCTCACCGTCTTTCATACGGTTACCCGCCGCACGGTGAGCGTTGGCCGCAGCCTCTTCACCATGGAAGCGCGCAACGATCTCTTCGGCCAGCTTGATCTTGATGTCACGCGGATTCGCACCCGCCTCGACGTCAGCCCGGAAAGCATTGATCTCTTCCATGGAGCGAAAGCTGAGCAATTCGAAGTAACGCCACATCAGCACATCCGGAATAGAGACCAGCTTGCCGTACATGACACCCGGAGCCTCCTGGATACCGACGTAGTTGCCCAACGACTTGGACATCTTCTTCACGCCATCCAGACCTTCGAGCAATGGCATGGTCAGAATGCATTGAGCCTCCTGACCATAACTACGCTGCAGCTCGCGCCCCATCAGCAGATTGAACTTCTGATCGGTACCACCCAGCTCGACATCCGCGCGCAACGCGACCGAGTCATAACCCTGAACCAGCGGATAGAGGAACTCGTGAATGGCGATGGGTTGATTGGTCGTGTAGCGCTTGTCGAAATCGTCGCGCTCGAGCATGCGAGCCACGGTGTATTGCGAAGTCAGGCGAATGAAGTCGGCCGGCCCCATCTGATCCATCCAGGTGGAGTTAAACGCCACTTCGGTCTTGGCCGGATCAAGAATCTTGAAGACCTGGGTCTTGTAGGTCTCGGCATTCTCGAGAACCTGCTCACGAGTGAGCGGAGGACGTGTCGCGCTCTTGCCGCTTGGATCACCGATCATCCCGGTGAAGTCACCTATAAGGAAGATCACCTGGTGACCCAGCTCCTGGAACTGGCGCAGCTTATTAATAAGCACGGTGTGACCCAGGTGCAAATCCGGCGCGGTCGGATCGAAGCCTGCCTTAATACGCAGCGGCTGGCCACGCTTGAGTTTCTCGATCAGCTCGGACTCGACCAACAGTTCTTCTGCACCACGTTTGATCAGCGCTAGCTGCTCTTCAACCGACTTCATAACAGACCCGCAAGGCTCAGATTCAAAGGGGAACAACCATACAAGATCGCGCACCAAATACAAGTTTTGCCCGGCGCACGGACACCAATCCACGGACAGAGCGTTCGCAGACTTGCTTCAGAGATGATTTGGTTATATTTTATACAGTTATTTCGTCTTCATCATGTCATTCATCTTTTCCAATTCATCTTTTCAAAGTCAAAATTACCTATGACCACAGAACCGTCTAAAGCGCCACCGCTTTACCCGAAGACCCACCTGCTCGCAGCAAGTGGCATCGCCGCCCTTCTCAGCCTGGCGCTTCTGGTATTCCCTTCCAGTGATGTTGAAGCAAAAAAGACGACCCTGAGTCTTGAACTGGAAAGCCCTGCAGAACAACTGACACAAGATCAAGACGCCGCCGACGCTGTCCAAGCCACAAATGAGCCGGCAGCCTCCCCCTTCGCCCAGATCGAAAACAGCGCCGAAGACACCCAGGAAACCGCCCAGGTCGCCCCCGCGCCTGCTCCCGCGCCAGTCGTCGAAGAGAAGAAGGCGCCAGGCCATAAGGAAGTGATCGTTAGCAAAGGCGACACTCTCTCGACGCTGTTCGAGAAAGTCGGCCTTCCGGCGACTTCGGTGCATGAAGTACTGGCCAGCGACAAGCAGGCCAAGCAGTTCAGCCAACTCAAACATGGCCAGAAGCTTGAGTTCGAACTGAGCCCGGATGGCCAGCTGACCAATCTGCACAGCAAAGTCAGCGACACGGAAAGCATCAGCCTGACCAAGAACGACAAGGGTTATACGTTCAATCGCATCACCGCCAAGCCCACCGTTCGCTCCGCCTATGTGCATGGCGTGATCAACAGTTCACTGTCGCAATCTGCCGCCCGAGCCGGTTTGTCCCACAGCCTGACCATGGATATGGCCAGTGTGTTTGGCTATGACGTCGACTTCGCCCAGGATATTCGCCAGGGTGACGAGTTCGATGTGATCTATGAACAGAAGGTCGTCAACGGCAAAGCAATCGGCAACGGCCCGATCCTCTCCGCACGCTTCACCAACCGCGGCAAGACTTACACCGCGGTGCGCTACACCAACAAACAAGGCAACAGCAGCTACTACACGGCTGACGGCAACAGCATGCGCAAGGCGTTTATCCGTACCCCGGTAGACTTCGCCCGCATCAGTTCGAAATTCTCCATGGGCCGCAAGCACCCGATCCTGAACAAGATCCGCGCCCACAAGGGTGTCGATTACGCGGCACCACGCGGTACGCCGATCAAGGCTGCCGGTGACGGCAAAGTATTGTTGGCAGGTCGTCGCGGCGGTTACGGCAACACTGTGATCATCCAGCACGGTAATACCTACCGCACGCTGTACGGCCATATGCAGGGCTTCGCCAAAGGCATCAAGACTGGCGGCAGCGTCAAGCAAGGTCAGGTGATTGGTTACATCGGTACAACCGGTCTCTCCACCGGCCCACACTTGCACTACGAATTCCAGGTCAATGGCGTGCACGTCGATCCGCTGGGCCAGAAAGTCGCGATGGCCGATCCGATCTCCAAAGCTGAACGCTCACGCTTCCTCGCGCAAAGCCAACCGCTGATGGCGCGCATGGATCAAGAGAAAACCACCCAGCTGGCTTCGAGTAAACGCTAAGCCATGGCGCTCTATATAGGTGTTATGTCCGGGACCAGCCTTGATGGCCTGGACATTGCGTTGATCGAGCAAACCCCGGCGATCAAGCTGATCGCCACCCATTACATCCCTATGCCTGACTCCCTGCGCGCCGAGCTGCTTGGCTTGTGCGCCAGCGGCCCGGACGAGATTGCCCGCTCCGCCATTGCCCAGCAGAACTGGGTGAAGCTGGCCGCACAGGGCATTCACACCCTCCTCGACCAACAAAATCTGAAACCCGCCGACATTCGCGCGATTGGCAGCCACGGCCAGACCATTCGCCACGAACCGGCGCGCGGGTTCACGGTGCAAATCGGCAACCCTGCCTTGCTCACCGAGCTGACCGGCATCACCGTGGTCAGCGATTTCCGCAGCCGCGATGTAGCCGCTGGCGGACAAGGCGCGCCACTGGTTCCAGCCTTTCACGAAGCCCTGTTTGAAGAACGGCCTGGCAACCGCGCGGTATTGAACGTCGGTGGGTTCAGCAATCTCAGCCTGATCGAACCCGGCAAGCCTGTTGCCGGGTTTGACTGCGGCCCCGGGAATGTCCTGCTGGATGCCTGGATTCACCAGCAACGCGGCGACAACTTTGATCGTGACGGTCAATGGGCCGCCAGCGGCAAGGTTGAACCGGCTCTGTTGAACGAGCTGCTCAGTGATCCATTCTTTGTGACTCAGGGCCCGAAGAGCACCGGCCGCGAAGTATTCAATCTGCCATGGCTGATGCAGCATCTGTCGCAGCTACCGACCTTCGCTGCCGAAGACGTACAGGCCACGCTGCTTGAGCTGACCGCGCTGACCATTGTCGAGTCATTGCAATGCGCCCAATCGGATACCCGGGAGCTGCTGGTTTGTGGCGGCGGCGCGCACAACGCCACGCTGATGAAGCGCTTGGCCAGTCTGTTGCCGAATGCGAAAGTCAGCAGCACTGCTGCTTACGGCGTAGACCCGGACTGGGTGGAAGCCATGGCCTTCGCCTGGCTGGCTCATTGCTGCATGGAAGGTATCGCGGCCAACCGCCCGAGTGTCACCGGTGCTCGCGGCCTACGCGTACTCGGCGCCATCTACCCCGCCTGAGCCTGAACCCCAGACAGCAAAACGCCGCAGAGTCCTGAGATTCTACGGCGCATGGTAATGCGGTGAGGTGCGATCAGATCGAGAACGAAGAGCCGCAGCCACACGTGGTGGTAGCGTTCGGGTTCTTGATCACGAAACGCGAACCTTCCAGACCTTCCTGGTAATCCACTTCGGCACCTGCCAGGTACTGAAAGCTCATTGGATCGACCACCAGGCTGACGCCTTCGCGCTCGACGATGGTGTCGTCATCGGCCACTTCTTCATCGAAGGTGAAGCCGTATTGAAACCCTGAACAACCGCCGCCCGTAACGAATACGCGCAGCTTCAAGCGATCATTCCCCTCTTCATCGACCAGGCTCTTCACCTTGTGCGCGGCACCGTGGGTGAATTGCAAAGCCGTGGGGGTGAAGGATTCGACGCTCATGCTGACTATCTCCCGGCGTTACGCCGCCATAATGCGTGATGACGCGCATTATCCGCTTCTCCCAGAAAATCGGTCAACTATTGTTACGGTATATCAATCAACCCAATCGCCAGACCAAAATGCAAAAAGGCCCGTTCGACGGGCCTTTTTGCTGAGCGGGATAAAGCCTTACGGCAGCATGCCGGCATGGGACAGGCCCAGGCGCTCATCCAGGCCGAACAGGATATTCAGGTTCTGCACCGCCTGACCGGACGCGCCTTTGACCAGGTTGTCGATCACCGACAATACCACCACCAGATCACCATCCTGCGGACGGTGCACGGCAATACGGCAAACGTTGGCACCGCGCACGCTGCGGGTTTCCGGATGGCTGCCGGCAGGCATCACATCGACGAACGGTTCGTTGGCATAGCGCTTTTCGAACAACGCTTGCAGATCCACCGAGCGATCCACGACAGTCGCGTAGAGCGTCGAGTGAATGCCGCGAATCATTGGCGTCAGGTGCGGAACGAAGGTCAGCCCCACGTCCTTGCCCGCGGCACGACGCAGGCCCTGGCGGATTTCCGGCAAGTGACGGTGCCCTTTGACGGCGTAAGCCTTCATGCTTTCCGACGTCTCGGCGTACAGCGAGCCTACAGAAGCGCCACGACCGGCGCCGCTGACGCCGGATTTGCAGTCTGCGATCAAACGAGTGGTATCTGCCAGACCGGCTTCAAGCAATGGCAGGAATCCCAATTGCGTGGCAGTCGGGTAGCAACCCGGCACAGCAATCAGGCGTGCTTGCTTGATTTGCTCGCGGTTAACTTCCGGCAAGCCGTAGACCGCCTCCTCCAGCAATTCCGGCGCGCCGTGCGGCTGACCGTACCATTTGGCCCACTCATCGGCGTCTTGCAGACGGAAGTCTGCCGACAGGTCGATGACCTTGGTCCCGGCCGCCAGCAGTTCACCGGCCAGCGCATGCGCAACACCGTGCGGCGTGGCGAAGAACACCACGTCGCAAGCCCCGAGGGTCTTGATGTCCGGAACGCTGAAAGCCAGGCCGTCGTAATGGCCTCGCAGGTTCGGGTACATGTCGGCCACGGCCAGGCCGGCCTCGGATCGGGAAGTGATCACTACCACTTCAGCTTGCGGATGCTGTGCCAACAGACGCAGCAGTTCGACACCGGTGTAACCCGTGCCGCCGACGATACCGACCTTGACCATAAACCTGCCCTCAACGAACCCACTGGAAAGCCGTCGATAATAGAGGCCGCGCGGCCCTGCGACAACCGTCAAGGTGACGTGCGGCGGCTCAAGCCTCTACTATTCCCGCTACCGTGAACCTGGGAATAACTAAAAATGCTTTATCTGTGGCTCAAAGCGCTTCATATCGTCAGCATGGTCTGCTGGTTTGCCGGCCTGTTTTACCTGCCGCGCCTGTTCGTCTATCACGCCCAAAGCGAAGACACCGTCAGCAAGGAACGCTTCAGTATCATGGAGCGCAAGCTGTACCGGGGCATCATGGGCCCGGCGATGATCGCCACCCTGTTGTTCGGCATCTGGCTGATCAGCCTCAACCCAAGCGCCTACTTCACCCAAGGTGCATGGATGCATGCCAAATTGACCCTGGTGGTGATCCTGATCGGCTATCACCACATGTGCGGCGCACAGGTAAAACGTTTTGCCCGTGGCGAAAACACCCGCAGCCATGTCTTTTATCGCTGGTTCAATGAAGTGCCGGTTCTGATATTGCTGGCTATCGTAATTCTGGTCGTCGTTCGACCGTTTTAATCCAACAAGCATCATTCACCCGGGGTACTTCCAATGTCGCTGCCCGCTTTGCTCGAACAACGCTTGCGTCTGCCCGTGGTGGCGGCGCCGATGTTCCTGATCTCCAACCCTGAGCTGGTTCTCGCCTGCTGTCGTAATGGCGTAGTCGGCAGCTTTCCCGCGCTGAACCAGCGTGAGAGCGGCGGTTTCAAGGCTTGGGTGGAAGAGATCGAAGCAGGACTGGCAATACTGGAAAACCCCGCGCCTTACGCGGTGAACCTGATCGTCCACAACAACAACCCGCGATTGCAGGCGGATCTGGCAATCTGCATCGAGCACAAAGTACCAATCGTGATCACCAGCCTCGGTGCCGTGAAAGAACTGGTCGACGCCGTGCACAGCTATGGAGGCCTGGTGTTTCATGACGTGACGACGCGTCGCCACGCGGAAAAAGCCGCCGAGGCCGGTGTGGACGGTTTGATCGCCGTGGCTGCGGGCGCCGGTGGTCACGCCGGGACCTGGAGCCCGTTTTCGCTGATCGCCGAGATTCGCCAGTTTTTCGACAAGACCCTGCTGCTGGCCGGCTGCCTGAACCATGGCCATGAAATTCTTGCCGCGCAGTTGCTCGGTGCGGATTTGGCCTACTTCGGTACGCGATTTATCGGTACCACTGAAAGTCATGCGCCTGACGCGTATAAGGAGATGCTCCTGACTTCCAGAGCTGCAGACATCGTCCATACTCCAGCGGTGTCGGGAGTACCGGCAAGCTTCATGCGTCGGAGCCTGGAGGCCGCCGGTTTCGACATGGCAGCCCTGCAAGGCAAGGGTGAAGTGAACTTCGGCTCCAAGCTCAAACCGTTGAGCGATGAAGCCAAAGCCTGGAAAACCGTGTGGTCCGCAGGCCAGGGCGTCGGAGAAATCGATGACCTGCCGAGTGTCGATCAACTGGTCGCACGTCTCGATGCCGAATACCGCAAGGCGCTGGAACTGGCGGCGGCGTTGCCCAAACGCTGGCCGCGCTGACAGAAAAACTTGGCCAGCCCAATCCGGCTGGCCCTACACTCCATAATTGCCACACTGTCTATTACGAACCCTCGCGACAAGGATGCCTCGGCCATGAGCGAAAACCGTTTCAAGATCGTCTTCGATGGCGCTCTGCAGCCAGGTGTTGACGCCACCACCGCGAAGCTCAATCTCGCCGATCTGTTCAAAAGCGATGTCGCGGCCATTGAGCGACTGTTCAGCGGCCGGGCGGTTGCACTCAAGCGCGACCTGTCACACGCCGATGCACAGACTTACCTTCAGGCACTGACGAAAACCGGCATCGATGCCCGAATCGAAACAGAACCCTCGATCGAGCTGAACCTGTCCGACGTTCACGAACACGCCCCTGCCAACAACCAACCTCGCACGGCAGATCCCGACTCTCCCTATGCACCGCCCCGAGCCTCTGTCGGCGAAGCACTGCCGGAGTTTTCTGCACTCAAGGCATTCAGTTTCGTTGGCCGCATCGGTCGCTTGCGCTTTCTGGCCTGGACGATGGCTCTTACGCTGGTGACGCTTGGCGTTGGCTCCGTGCTGGCTATTTTCGGCTTCGCGCTCATCAGCACGGACTCGACTGTTGGCTTGATTCTCGCGGGTCTGCTGGCCTTTATCCTGGTCGTGGTGCTCGCCTTCATCAGCATCCAGTTCAGTGTGCAGCGCCTGCACGATATCGGCTGGTCTGGCTGGCTCTGGCTACTGAACCTTGTACCGGTCGTGGGCAGCGTTTTTCCGTTTGTAATAATGATCGTGCCGGGTAACAACACTGCCAACCGATATGGCGCACCACCACCGCCCAACAGCAACGCGGTCAGAGTGCTGGCTTCGCTGTGGCTGGTGTTTATCGCGATCATGTTCGTCGGCGGGCTGACTGGTGGCCTCACCGCGATCCAGGATGAGTACGAAAGCGCAACCGAGAGCACCTATCAAAGCAGCGCGGTGATCACCGACGAAGTTGAAGTGGAGCCGGCCGAAGAGGCCGAGCAAGCACCAAATTCATTCGATGATGCAGCCGAAGCAGCCGAGCCCCCTGTAGACTCTGCGAAAGAATGAACAGCGCTCCCCGCCCGTGACACCTGCGTCGCCGGCGCGGAGCTGTTGCGATGGAGAACTGCATGACCCGTTACGCTCTGATCACTGGCGCTTCCAGCGGCATCGGCCTGGCGATGGCCGAAGCGCTGGCCCGGCGCGGCCGCAGCCTGATTCTGGTGGCCCGACAGCGTGATCAGCTGGAAAGCATTGCGATCGAACTGACTCAACGTTTTGGTGTGGAGGTGCTGTTTCGCGCCTGTGATCTGGGTGAGCCGCTGAGGCTGTCCGGATTTTTGCTGGAGCTGGAGGAAGGCGATCGGCAAATCGATTTGCTGGTCAACTGTGCCGGTATCGGTACCTGCGGCCCGTTCCTGGCCCAAGACTGGATGACCGAGCAAGATTTGATCGAAGTGAACATCCTGGCCCTCACTCGCTTGTGCCATGCCATCGGCAACAGTATGGCCTTGCAGGGCGGCGGGCAGATTCTGAACGTCGCCTCGGTCGCGGCGTTTCACCCCGGCCCATGGATGAGCACTTACTACGCCAGCAAGGCTTACGTACTGCATTTTTCCGAAGGTTTACGCGTCGAACTGAAAAAATGTGCGGTCAAGGTGTCGGTACTCTGCCCCGGCCCGACCCGCACGGCATTTTTCCGCACCGCGCAACTGGACACCGACAAACTGGTCGAGAGCAAACTGCTGATGAGTCCGGAAGAAGTCGCGCTCTATACCGTGCGCGCGCTGGCGAAAAATCGCGCCATTATTATTCCCGGCCGCCTGAATCGCTGGTTCGCGTTCCTGCCGCGACTCGGCTCACGCTGGCTGACCCGGACAATCGCGGGCATGGTCAACAAAGCCTATTGCCCGCGCTGATCAATCCTCAAGGCAAAAGACTGGGCTCTGACCTAACCCATGGTTACACTCAGGCCAGCCCAAACAACGGAGAAAACAGCTGTGGATACTCTGTTCACCAAGATCATCAACCGGGAAATCCCGGCGAAGATCATTTACGAGGACGACCAGGTACTGGCCTTCCACGACATCGCGCCACAGGCACCCGTGCATTTCCTGGTAGTCCCGAAGAAACCGGTGCGCACCCTTAACGACCTCACCGAGGACGACAAGGCTTTGGCCGGGCATATTCTGTTCACGGCCCAGCGTCTGGCTCTGGAATTGGGCTGTGAAGAAGGTTTCCGGGTGGTCATGAACTGCAATGAATTGGGCGGGCAGACCGTCTATCACATTCATATGCACGTGCTCGGTCAGCGCCAGATGCACTGGCCGCCGGGCTGATCCATCGCCCTTTCTCTGTAGCGAGGCTTGCCCGCGAAGCTTTTGGCGCACTTGAGGACGCCTTCGCGGGCAAGCCTCGCTCCTACAGATCGTTTTTACCCGGGTCAGATGAATCCATTACCAGCCATGACCCAACGCAAACCCTCCCCGGCCGATTGGGTTAAACTGGCCGCCGAGATTCTTCCCGGAGGTCAGCATGACTACCCAACGTCACTACTCGCCAATTGACCGTCTTCTGCTGCAAGCCGATGCCGCGATGCGTACTTTGCTGCCCTTCAGTGGTCAGCCCTACCGTCCGTCGCCGGCCATCGTGCAGCCGGATACGCAGATGAGCGACGAGGACACCCGACACGTCGCCGGTTTGATGCGCATCAACCATACCGGCGAAGTCTGCGCCCAGGCGCTGTATCAAGGTCAGGCCCTGACCGCCAAGCTGCCGAAAGTGCGCGCCGCCATGGAGCACGCCGCCGAAGAAGAAATCGACCATCTGGTCTGGTGCGAACAACGCATTCATCAGTTGGGTAGCCATACCAGCATCCTCAATCCGCTGTTCTACGGCATGTCGTTCGGGATTGGAGCGGTCGCCGGATTGATCAGCGATAAAGTCAGCCTGGGTTTCGTTGCTGCCACTGAGCATCAGGTCTGCAAACACCTGAACGAACACCTTGAGCAACTGCCTGCCGAGGACGAAAAATCCCGAGCGATCCTGGAGCAGATGCGTATCGATGAAGAGCATCATGCTGAAAGTGCGCTGGATGCGGGTGGATTTCGTTTTCCGGCGCCGGTGAAGTTCGGGATGAGTTTGTTGGCTAAGGTGATGACCAAGAGTACTTATCGGATCTGAGGATCAGGTTGTTACATAAGGCCTCTTCGCGGGCAAGCCACGCTCCCACAAGGGTTCTGTATTCCAACAAATAAAAAGGCGATTACCGCAAGGTAGTCGCCTTTTTTGTACTCTGAAATCTTAGTTTGGTATGTTGCGCGCGTAGTCGATTCAACCGAGCTCGATGATCTCGTAGTCGTGGGTAATCGCCACGCCGGCCGCGCCGAGCATGATCGAGGCCGAGCAATACTTCTCGGCCGACAGCTCGATGGCGCGCTTGACCTGGGCTTCTTTCAGCCCACGGCCCTTGACCACGAAGTGCATGTGGATCTTGGTGAAAACCTTCGGATCCTCGGTCGCACGCTCGGCTTCGAGAAACGCTTCGCAGCTTTCGACGGCCTGACGGGACTTCTTGAGGATGCTGACCACATCGAAATTGCTGCAACCGCCAACACCCAGCAGGAGCATTTCCATCGGCCGGACACCGAGGTTACGACCGCCGGCTTCGGGCGGGCCGTCCATGACCACGACATGACCGCTGCCGGATTCACCGAGGAACATGGCTTCGCCAGCCCATTGGATGCGTGCCTTCATCGCCAAGACTCCACTGTCTAAAAAAGGGTCGCCAGCTTAGCACAGGGCCCTTGATTGGCAGCGCTTCGCCTTCCTAGGACATAACCATCTATGTCGTAGGCAAATTCTCGAATCTTGCAGGAATGTGTCTGTTAAGCTGGCGCCAAATCAATGGCGTATAGCCAGCTTTTCAGCGAATAAAAAGGATTGCAGGCTTCGCCAGCGCCTACAAAAAACAAACACACCGTGCAGTCTTTTCGGGATACAACCATGGTTGCTATTACCCCCACACCCAAAATCAAGAACCTCGACAAACTGTTGATGCACTGCCAGCGCCGTCGCTATGCCGCCAAGAGCAACATCATTTGTGCCGGTGACCGCTCGGACACGCTGTTTTTCATCATCAAAGGTTCGGTGACCATCCTGATTGAGGATGACGACGGCCGTGAAATGATCATTGCCTACCTCAACTCCGGCGACTTTTTCGGCGAGCTGGGTCTGTTTGAGCAAGCCGGCCTGGAACAGGAACGCAGCGCTTGGGTGCGCGCCAAGGTCGAATGCGAAGTCGCGGAAATCAGCTACGCAAAATTCCGCGAGCTGTCCCAACAAGATCCAGACATTCTTTACGTGCTCAGCGGACAAATCGCACAGCGCCTGCGCAATACCACGCGCAAGGTCGGCGACCTGGCGTTCTTCGACGTAACCGGTCGCGTTGCGCGCTGCCTGCTGGAGCTGTGCAAGCAACCAGACGCCATGACCCACCCGGACGGCATGCAGATCAAGGTGACCCGTCAGGAAATCGGCCGGATTGTCGGTTGTTCCCGTGAGATGGTCGGCCGCGTGCTCAAGGATCTGGAAGAGCGCAACCTGGTCGACGTCAAAGGCAAGACCATGGTGGTCTTCGGTACGCGCTAAGCTCGATAACTTAAGTTCCTAAACTTAAGCCCCGAGCATTTCAACCAGCAACTGTCGGTACAGCGCATCGAGCCGTTCCAGTGCCTCAGGAGCGGCAAACTTTTCATGCAGCGCGATGTGGCTTTCAGCGCGAACCCGCTGTTCCAGATCGCAGGCTTCATTGAAGCGATTGACCGCCGCGACCATCGACTCTCGCTCGTCATCGATCAACATCGCCCCGTGCACCAGGCCGACCGGACGCAGACCACCCTTGCTCTGGCGCCAACGCTGGGCGGTGCCCACCATCTTTCGACCATCGAGGTTGACGTTGAAACGACCGTCGCAGAACGCGCCCTCGATTTCACCCAATGACGAAGTGCCGCCCAGCTCATCCAGTAACTGACAGATCGGATCGCACAGACGCCGGTAGCCGGTTTCGATGCGGTTCAGATCGCCTTCGCTGCGCGGAGGGGCATAAACCAGTGCGATGTTGATGGTCGATGCCGATTGCGGCACCGGCTCACCGCCGGTTTCACGCAGCAGCACCGGCCAGCCGGCCGCGGCAGAAACTTCACAGGCATGTTCAAACCCGGGCAGACGATTCAAGCGACGGGGCATGACCAACGCGCGATCAGTGGGTTGCCAGAACAGCAGACCGAATTCCGACTCACCGGTGCACACATGGGCCAACAGGTCCTGCTCGGCGAGCAGGCCGGCTTCGATGGTCAGAGGGGTTGGTGAGGTCATAAGATATTCCATAGGACGGTCAGTCTGTGGTGCATCTTCTGCCGCCTTCGCGAGCAAGCCCGCTCCCACAGTTGACCCGCGTTGTCTGGCTGAACGCGGGCTAATGTGGGAGCGGGCTTGCTCGCGAAGGGAGCGCCCCGATTTTCAATCAGTCGAGCGTCGAACCGCTCACTGGAATACCACGCTCGGGAAAGAACAGGCGCTGCAGTTCGCTACCCGGGCTTTCGGCGCGCATGAACGCTTCGCCGACCAGGAACGCGTACACGTCGCTGATTTCCATCAACTCGACATCGGCCCGGTTCAGAATGCCACTTTCAGTAATCACCAGACGATCGCGCGGAATACGCGGCAACAGGTCGAGGGTGGTTTCCAGATTGACGTCAAAGGTGTGCAGGTTGCGGTTGTTCACGCCCACCAGCGGCGTGTCGAGGGTTTTCAAGGCCCGCTCCAGCTCGTCGCCATCGTGGACTTCCACCAGCACATCAAGACCGACACTTTTGGCCACGGCCGCCAGCTCGGCCATTTTCACGTCGTCCAGTGCGGAGACGATCAACAGCACGCAGTCAGCGCCCAAAGCACGAGACTCGACGATCTGGTAAGGATCGATCATGAAGTCCTTGCGGATCACCGGCAGCTTGCACGCCGCCCGGGCCTGTTGCAGATACGCATCGGCACCCTGGAAGTAATCGATGTCGGTGAGCACCGACAGGCAAGTGGCCCCGCCCTTTTCGTAACTTCTGGCGATGTCGGCGGGAACGAAGTTCTCGCGAATCACGCCTTTGCTTGGCGAAGCCTTCTTGATTTCAGCAATGACCGCCGGCTGTTTTGTCTTGGCCTGATCGATCAATGCCTTGGCAAAACCACGGGGGGCATCGGCCGCCTTGGCCAGATTTTCCAGCTCCGCCAGACTCACACGAGCGCTACGCTCGGCGACTTCCTGAACTTTGCGGGCCAGAATATTTTCCAGAACCGTCGGTAAACTCATCCCTCATTCTCCACTTTGAATACCGCGGTAAATGCACCCAATTCCTCAAGTTTCTCCCGAGCGAGGCCTGTGTGCAGCGCATCGTGCGCCAGGGCAACGCCTTCTTTCAAACTGCTGGCATGGTCGGCGGCGTACAGCGCGGCACCGGCATTAAGCACAATCATCTCGGCTGCTTTCTGACCGTTCTCGGTCTTGCGCTTGCCCAAGGCATCGCGAATCAGCTCAAGGGAGGCCGCCGGGCTTTCCACCGCCAGACCGTGCAGGCTCTGGCTCTTCATCCCCAAGTCTTCGGGTTCGACCCAATACTCGGTGATCTGGTCATTCTTCAATTCCGCCACAAAGGTCGGTGCCGCCAGACTGAACTCGTCCAGGCCATCTTTAGAGTGCACCACCAGCACGTGTTTGCTGCCCAGACGCTGCAAAACTTCGGCCAATGGCCGGCACAACGCCTGACTGAACACACCCACCACCTGATGTTTCACACCGGCCGGATTCGTAAGCGGGCCGAGCATGTTGAACAGCGTGCGCAAGCCCAGCTCGCGGCGCGGGCCGGCGGCGTGCTTCATGGCGCTATGGTGGGTCTGGGCAAACATGAAACCGATGCCAACGTTGTCGATGCAGCGCGCCACCTGAACCGGCGTCAGGTTCAGGTAGATACCCGCGGCTTCCAGCAAGTCGGCGCTGCCGCTTTTGCCCGACACCGCACGGTTACCGTGCTTGGCCACGGTGCAACCGGCCGCGGCGACCACGAACGAGGAAGCGGTGGAGACGTTGAAAATGTTCGCACCGTCGCCACCGGTACCGACCACATCGACCACGCCGTCGAGGGTGTTGAGTTCAACCTTGTCCGCCAACTCGCGCATCGCCGTCACGGCGCCGACGATCTCATCGATGCTTTCGCTCTTCATGCGCATGGCCATCATGAACGCGCCGATCTGCGCATCCGTGCATTGCCCGGTCATGATTTCGCGCATGACATCGCGCATCTCATCGGTACTGAGGTCGAGATGGCCGACGATACGGCTCAGGGCTGTCTTGATATCCATGGAAAGTCCTTAGCGCATGCCGCCGGTTTGTTTGAGGAAGTTGGCGAACAGCTCGTGGCCCTGTTCAGTGAGGATAGACTCAGGGTGAAATTGCACACCCTCGATGTTCAGCGTCTTGTGACGCAGCCCCATGATCTCGTCGACCGAGCCGTCTTCAAGCTGGGTCCAGGCGGTCAATTCCAGGCAATCGGGCAGGGTTTCGCGCTTGACGATCAGCGAGTGATAGCGGGTGACCGTCAGCGGGCGATTCAGGCCTTCGAATACGCCCTTGTCCTCGTGGAATACCGGGCTGGTTTTGCCGTGCATGACCTGACGGGCACGGACCACATCGCCACCAAAGGCTTGGCCAATGGACTGGTGACCCAGGCAAACACCGAGAATCGGCAGCTTGCCGGCGAAATGCTTGATCGCTTCGATGGAAATACCGGCTTCGGTCGGGGTGCACGGACCGGGCGACACGACAATGCGCTCAGGCTTGAGAGCTTCGATTTCGGCAATGGTGAGTTCATCGTTGCGCACGACTTTGACCTCGGAGCCCAGCTCGCCAAGGTATTGCACAACGTTGTAAGTAAAAGAGTCGTAGTTATCGATCATCAGCAACATGGCGTTAAGAACCTCTTGAATTTACTGACTTTGAATACAGCCTTCGAATGATTTACCCGCAGCGCCCTGCACTTTGTCAGTCGCTGGAGTCGCGCTGTAAAGCGGTTTGTCTTGCGGGTAAAGAAGGCAAAGCGGTAAAGATCCGGCCGGGCCGGCAGAAGGATTCAGGCGCGCCAACGCCAACGGGCGTGTGCCTTGATGACTTGATCCAGAAGTTTGCTGACGATCAACACGGGGAAGGTCTCATTTATACGTCTTGGCACAGTAACTTAGCTGGGCAGAGCGTGCAATATGGGCCGATCGAAGCGCGTAAAACAATCGACGGGTTCGCGCCGAACGGCAACAGGCTCTATAGTTTTTGGCACTATCGTTTTGCTCATTACAACAATAACAAACGGACTTGCTCATGATCAGACAGACGTTGGCTGTACCGCTTGCCGGCTGCTTGCTCGCCATGGCCTGCACCCAGGCGATTGCGGCGCCCAACCCTTATTCGAATTTCATCGTCTTCGGCGATAGTCTCAACGATGCCGGGCAGTTTACCGACACGGGCGGCCCTCCCGGTTCGACCCTGCGCTTCACCAACCGGACAGGACCGGTTTACCAGAACGGCAGCGGCGAAGTCTATTCCGCCAACTCGACCCAACTGCTGGGTGAAAGGCTCGGGTTTTCGCCGGACCAGACGGCCGCTTCAACCTCGGCAGCGCGTGCGAACCAGGGCCTGCCGGATGGCAATAACTGGGCCGTTGGAGGTTACCGCACCGACCAGATCCTCACCTCGATCACCAGTGTATCCGCCACGGGTGAACGCACGCGTTCGGGCTATCTGCCGACAAACAACTTCAGCGCCGATCCGAATGCGCTGTATTACATTTCCGGGGGTGGTAACGATTTTCTTCAGGGACGTGTACAAAGTGGCGCTCAGGCGAATGCCGCTGCGGATCGCCTCGCCGACAGCGTCCAGGTTTTGCAGGCCGCCGGCGCCCGGTACATCGTGGTATGGCTGCTGCCCGACCTGGGTTTGACGCCCGCCATCAATGGCACGCCCCAGCAGACACCCACCTCACTACTGAGCTCCGCCTTCAACCGGCAACTGGTCACTCGACTGGCAGGGATCGATGCCGAAATCATCCCATTGAACATTCCGTTGCTGCTGCAGGAAACCTTCGCCGACCCGGCGCGATTCGGTTTTGCTACAGGCCAGAACCTGACGGCGAGCTGTTTCAGCGGTAACAGCTGCACCGAAAACCCTACGTATGGCATTAACAGTGCCACGCCGGATCCCAGCAAGCTGATTTACAACGATGGAGTCCATCCGACTGAAGCCGGGCAAAAACTGATTTCCGACTACGCCTACTCCCTACTGGCTGCGCCGTGGGAACTGACACTGCTGCCGGAAATGGCCCACGCCACCTTACGCGCGCACCAGGACGAACTGCGTAGCCAGTGGCAATCGGATTGGGAGAACTGGCAAGCCGTCGGCCAATGGCGCGCGATTGTTGCCGGTGGTGGTCAGCATCTGGATGTTGATAGCCAAAGCAGCAGCGCCAGCGCTGATGGCACCGGCTACAACCTGAATATCGGCGGCAGCTATCGGCTCAATGACGCCTGGCGCGTCGGTGTGGCAGCAGGCTTCTATCGTCAGGACCTGGAAGCAGGTACTAACGATTCGGACTACAAACTCAATAGCTATCTGGCGACCGCCTTCGCCCAGTTCCAACAGAATCGCTGGTGGGCCGATGCCGCGTTGACCGGTGGCAAGCTGGATTACGACAATCTCGAACGCAAATTCGACCTGGGTGCCAGCGAAGGCGCGGAAAAGGGTGATACCGATGGCCATCTCTGGGCCTTCAGCACTCGCCTTGGCTATGACATTGCCCAACCGGGCAGCGAATGGCACCTGTCACCGTTCATCAGCGCCGATTACGCCAAAGTGGAAGTCGACGGCTACTCGGAAAACAGCAACCGCTCCACGGCACTGACTTTTGATGATCAGACCCGAGACTCGAAACGCCTGGGTGTCGGCTTGCAAGGCAAATACAACTTCACCCGTCAGACCCAGGTGTTTGGTGAATACGCCCACGAGCGTGAATACGAAGATGACGTTCAGAAGGTAAATATCGCCCTCAACAGCCTGCCGTCCCTCGACTTCAATCTCCAGGGCTACACACCGCAAAGCCATCTCAACCGCTTAAGCCTGGGGGTCAGCCACAAATTGACCGCAGACCTGGCGCTGCGTGGCGGCTATACCTTGCGCAAGGATGATGACTTTACCCAGCAAGGTTTGACCGTTGGGGTTGCGCTGGACTTCTAAATCGTAGGCAATAAAAAACGCGGCCGTCTTACAGGTGCCGCGTTTTTTTTGAAATGAGCACTATCCATGTGGGAGCGGGCTTGCCCGCGATAGCGGACTGACAGACAACATCAATGTTGAATGTACTGGCCCCATCGCGGGCAAGCCCGCTCCCACAGGGTTATCGGTGAACTCAGGTGTCCGGGGTTTGTTCGGCCAGGGCCACCGCGCGGAACATGGCGCGGCGCTTGTTCAGGGTTTCTTCCCATTCCAGCGCTGGCACCGAGTCGGCGACGATGCCGCCACCCGCCTGCACGTGCAGTTCGCCGTTCTTGATCACTGCGGTGCGAATCGCAATCGCCGTGTCCATGTTGCCGTTCCAGGCGAAGTAACCGACCGCGCCGCCGTAGACGCCACGCTTGACCGGCTCCAGCTCGTCGATGATTTCCATCGCACGAATCTTCGGCGCGCCAGACAAGGTGCCGGCCGGCAGGATCGCCCGCAGTGCGTCCATCGCCGTCAGCCCGGCCTTCAACTGGCCAGTAACGTTGGACACGATGTGCATCACGTTGGAGTAACGCTCGATCACCATCTTCTCGGTGAGTTTCACCGAACCGATTTCCGAAACGCGACCGGTGTCATTGCGGCCCAGATCGATCAGCATCAAGTGCTCGGCGATTTCCTTGTCGTCCGACAGCAGGTCTTTTTCCAGCGCTACGTCAGCCTCTTCGTTGGCGCCTCGCGGACGAGTGCCGGCAATCGGGCGCACGGTGATCAGGTTGTCTTCGACCCGCACCAGTACTTCCGGCGAACTGCCGACGACGTGGAAGTCGCCGAAATTGAAGAAGTACATGTAAGGCGTCGGGTTGAAGCAGCGCAACGCCCGGTACAGGTCGATTGGCGCAGCCTTGAAGTCGATCGACATGCGTTGGGACGGCACAACCTGCATGCAGTCACCAGCCAGGATGTATTCCTTGATGGTGTCGACGGCTTTTTCGTAATCGTTCTGGGTGAAGCTCGAACGGAACACCGGATCAGCCGATTGCTGTTTGCTGAAGTCCAGGCCACGGCGCGGAGTGATCGGCTGACGAAGTTGTTCCAGCAGTGCTTGCAGGCGCGCCTGACCTTGCTCGAAGGCATCTTCCTGCGCCGGATCGGCCAGGACGATCGCGTGCATTTTGCCCGCGAGGTTGTCGAACACCACCACTGCATCGGAGACCATCAGCAAAATGTCTGGCACGCCCAATGGATCCGGGTTCGGGCATTTGCCCAGACGCTTCTCCACATAGCGCACGCAGTCATAACCGAAGTAGCCCACCAGACCGCCATTGAAGCGCGGCAGACCGGTGATGGTCGGCACGTTGTAGCGCGCCTTGAAGGCTTCGACGAAGGCCAATGGGTCTTCAACGTCGTGGCTTTCGATCTCGACGCCGTCGTGGGTCACGCTGACGTGGTGATCATGAACCCGCAGCACGGTGCGGCACGGCAGGCCAATGATCGAATAACGGCCCCATTTCTCGCCGCCCTGCACCGACTCCAGCAGGTAGGAGTTCGGCTCGTCGGCCAGTTTCAGGTAGATCGACAATGGCGTGTCGAAGTCGGCCAGGGTTTCGCAGGCAAGCGGGATGCGGTTGTAGCCGGCAGCGGCCAAACGCAGGAATTCTTCGCGGATCATGAGGTGCCTCGTGGCTTGAGGGTCTAACGGTCAGGTGTGCAAACGCGCCGGTACGCCGGCCAGGAACAAGTCAGGCGCGCCAACGCCAGCGGGCCAGGGCCTTGATGACTTTCATCCAGAGTTTGCGAGTGACCACCACGATGGCGTTTCCAGGAGGGGATTGAACAGCGTCGGGCAACGTTATCTCAGCGGCCGGATCCAGGCAACCGGGAATTAGTTTGCGCAGATCATCGATCACCAGCGCCGGCAATTCTTCGGCAATCGGTCGACCATGGTTATAGCCGTAACTGAGGGCCACGCATTTGACCCCCGCCGCTTTCGCCGCCAGCACATCGCTGCGCGAGTCGCCGACGAACAACGATTGCGACGCCGGAATGTTGGCCATTTTCATCACGAAAAACAGCGCGGCCGGGTCAGGTTTCTTATTCGGCAGCGTATCGCCACCGATGATCCATTTGAAGTAACGGCCGATCTTCATCTGATCCAGCAGCGGCGCGACGAAGCGCTCCGGCTTGTTGGTGATCAGCGCCATTTCGATGCCTTGTTTATTCAGCCACTTGAGGGTGTCACGCACGCCGGGGTAAACCACCGTCAGATCGTGACCGTCCTCATAAAAGCCGTTGAACAATTCCAGGGCATGCTCGGCCTCGACCTCATCGACACCCTCGGCGTCGATGTGGTTGGCCAAGGCCCGGCGTACCAGCATGTGTACGCCGTTGCCAACCCACTCGCGCACCGGTTCGATACCGGCAGGTTGACGCCCGAGTTTGAGCAGCATGTTATCCACGGCCGCCGCGAGATCAGGGACCGAATCGACCAGCGTGCCATCCAGATCGAACATCACCAGCCGCGGCAGACGCCCGGGGAACAGCTGCTCAAAACCACTCATGGGCGAGCCAGCGCCAGTTCGGAGCGCATTTTTTCAATCACTTCCTGGTAGTTCGGCGCATTGAAGATCGCCGAACCGGCGACGAAAGTGTCGGCGCCAGCCGCAGCGATTTCGCGAATGTTGTTCACGTTCACCCCACCGTCGATCTCCAGGCGAATGTCACGACCGGAGGCATCGATCAGTGCCCGCGCTTCACGCAGCTTGTCGAGAGTGCCGGGGATGAACTTCTGCCCGCCAAAGCCCGGGTTGACGCTCATCAAGAGGATCATGTCGACCTTGTCCATCACGTACTTGAGCACGTCCAGCGGGGTCGCCGGGTTGAACACCAGGCCCGCCTTGCAGCCGCCTTCGCGGATCAATTGCAGGGAACGGTCGACGTGCTGCGTGGCTTCCGGGTGAAAAGTAATGTAGGTCGCACCGGCCTCGATGAAGTCACCGACGATGCGGTCCACCGGGCTGACCATCAGGTGCGCGTCGATCGGCGCGGTCACGCCGTACTTGCGCAGCGCGGCACACACCATCGGGCCGATGGTCAGGTTGGGTACGTAGTGATTGTCCATGACATCGAAGTGCACGAAGTCGGCGCCGGCGGCCAGGACGTTGTCCACTTCCTCACCCAGGCGGGCGAAGTCGGCGGAGAGAATCGACGGAGCAATGACGAAGGGCTGCATGACGCACCTTTTTTGAGCAGAATCACGATGGCGCGCATTGTATACCTCATGCTTTGACGCGCGCACCGTGCTGCGATGATTGGGTACTAATAGGCCGCTCGGTAGATCTTCTCGATATCGACAGCACTCAACTTGCGCGGATTGTTGCGCATCAGGCGCTCGATGCCGGCGGCTTCCACGGCCATGGCCGGGATCGCGTCCTCGGGCACCCCGAAACTGCGCAGGCCCAACGGGATTTCCACCGCTGCGCACAGCTCGGTCATCGCCTCCACGGCTTTGTCCGCCGCTTCGTTGGCGCTCAGATGAGCGGTCTTCACCCCCATGGCCTCGGCAATATCCTGCATGCGTTCCACGCAAGCCATCTTGTTCCAGGTCATGACATACGGCAGCAACAAGGCATTGCTGACGCCATGGGCAATGTTGAAACGCCCACCCAGCGGATACGCCAACGCATGCACCGCGCCGACCCCGGCATTGCCGAATGCCATGCCGGCCATCAGGCTGGCGGTGGCCATGTCTTCGCGGGCTTGCAGATGGGATGGATTGGCGTAGGCCTTGGGCAGCGCCTGGGTAATCAGCTTGATCGCGCCAATGGCCAGGGCATCAGTGATTGGCGAGGCATTGAGCGACAGGTACGACTCGATGGCATGCACCAGCGCATCGACGCCACTGGCAGCGGTGACACTGCGCGGGCAGGTCAGGGTCATTTGTGGGCTGACCAGTGCCACGTCCGGCAACAGGTAATCACTGATAATGCCCTTCTTCAGCTGCGCGACCTTGTCGGAGAGGATGGCCACGTTGGTCACTTCCGAACCGGTGCCGGCGGTGGTCGGGATGGCGATCAGCGGCGGGCCTTTGCGCGGCACCTGATCGACGCCGAACAAATCCTCCAGGGCGCCGTGGTAACCGGCATAGGCTGCAACACTCTTGGCGATGTCGATGGCACTGCCGCCACCGAGGCCGATCAACCCGTCATGCCCGCCTTCACGGTAAACCCGCATGCAATCTTCGACGATGGCGATTTCCGGGTCCGGCAACACCCGGTCGAAAATCTCGTAACTGCGCTCGCCCAGCTGCGCCAGCGCCAGCTCCACCGTGCCCGACTTGAGCAGTGCGGCGTCGGTAACGATCAGCGGGTTGTCGACATCCAGGCGTGTGAGCTCAGCCGCCAGTTGCTCGATGGCACCTGCGCCGGTGATCAGTTTGTGAGCGATTTTGAAAGAGGAAAGACTCATGTGCGCAGCCTCTTATAGATAGGGGAGCTGGGCACAATAGTAGCTGGGGATTGGGGTTTGTCTGCTATTGAATTGGTGAATGAATGTAAATCCCGAAAACCACACAAAACAACTGTAGGAGCTGCCGAAGGCTGCGATCTTTTGATCTTAAAAATCAAAGTCAAAAGATCGCAACCTTCGGCAGCTCCTGCAGGGGACCGCGTCAGACCTGGGCGGTGCGCAGTTTTTCGCTGCGCCCGCGCAGCCATTCCAGCGTCAGCAACAGGATCACCGAGAACGCAATCAACAGCGTCGCGGCAGCGGCGATCGTCGGGCTGAGGTTTTCGCGGATACCGCTGAACATCTGCCGAGGCAAGGTCGCTTGTTCGGGACCGGCGAGGAACAACGTCACCACCACTTCATCGAACGAAGTGGCAAAGGCAAACAGCGCACCGGAAATCACGCCCGGCGCAATCAACGGCAAGGTCACCCGACGAAACGCGGTCAGCGGCGAAGCCCCAAGGCTTGCAGCGGCCCGCACCAGGTTCTGGTTAAACCCCTGCAACGTCGCCGACACCGTAATGATCACAAACGGCACGCCCAACACCGCATGCACCACGATCAGTGAGAAAAAGCTGTTGCCCAACCCCAGCGGCGCAAAGAACAGATAGCTCGCCACACCAATGATCACCACCGGCACCACCATCGGCGAAACTACCAGCGCCATCACCAGCGCCTTGCCGGGAAAGTCACCCCGGGTCAGGCCGATTGCCGCCAGCGTGCCGAAGATCATCGCCAGTACCGTCGCTGCCGGGGCCACGATCATGCTGTTCTTCAACGAACGCATCCATTCCGCCGAAGCAAAGAAGTCCTGGTACCAGTGCAGCGAGAAGCCTTGCAGCGGATAGACCAGAAAACTCCCCGAGTTGAACGACAGCGGAATGATCACCAGCACCGGCAGGATCAGGAACAACAAAATCAAGCCACAGAGAATCCGCAAACCGTAGAACCACACCCGTTCGATGGGCGACATATAAGGACTCAGCATTTCATTCTCCCCTTAGCTCAGGCGCAGGCGACTGGCGCCCACCAGCCAGCTGTAAATCAGATAAAGCACCACGGTCGCCAGCAGCAACAGCCCACCGAGTGCGGTCGCCATGCCCCAGTTGATGCTGGTGTTGGTGTAGAAGGCGACGAAATAACTGACCATCTGATCGTTCGGGCTGCCCAGCAACGCCGGGGTGATGTAGTAGCCGATGGCGAGGATGAACACCAACAGGCAACCGGCACCGACACCGGCATAGGTCTGCGGGAAATACACCCGCCAGAAACTGGCGAACGGGTGGCAGCCGAGGGAAATCGCTGCACGCATGTACGTCGGTGAGATGCCTTTCATCACGCTGTAGATCGGCAAAATCATGAACGGCAGCAGGATGTGCACCATCGAGATGTAGACCCCGGTGCGATTGAACACCAGCTCCAACGGCTTATCGATAATGCCCATGGCCATCAGGCCGCTGTTGATCAAGCCGCCCGATTGCAGCAACACGATCCACGCAGCGACCCGCACCAGAATCGAGGTCCAGAACGGCAACAGCACCAGAATCATCAGCAGGTTGCTTTGCCGCGATGGCAAGTTCGCCAGCAGGTAGGCCAACGGATAGGCCAGCACCAGGCAGATCACGGTGATGATCAGGCCCATCCAGAAGGTCCGGGCAAAGATGTCGAGGTAGATCGCCTGGTCGGGGGTGGCCGGGGCCACTTCGCCGAGGTCGTCGATACGATGATCGACGGCGGCCAGCAAGTAATAAGGTGTCACATTACTGGTGTTGCGGCGCACAACCTGCCAATAGGCCGGATCGCCCCAGCGCTCGTCGAGGCCTTCCAATGCTTCCTTATAAGAAGCCGGCTCCGTGGCGAACGGCAAGGCGCGTGCGGTTTTGGTCAGCAGGCTGCGGTAGCCGGCCAACTCCATGTTCAAGCGCTTGGACAAGTCGCCCAAGGTCTGATTCTTGCGGGCTTCGGCGAGGTCTTCGCTGGCGGCCTTGTACACAGGCTCTGCCGGCAGGCCTCGGCCATCCCAACTGGCGATGGCGGCCACGGTGCGCGGCATGGCGCCGACCACCTCCGGGTTACCGACGCTTTTGTAGAGCAGCGCCACGATCGGCACCAGGAACACCAGCAACAGAAACAGCACCAACGGCGCGATCAAGGCTTGTGCTTTCCAGCGGTTGATCCGCTCGGCGTGCTTGAGCCGCTGCTTCAAGGTGGGGTCAGTGCCCGCGTTCAGGGGAATGGCGGTGGCCATGGCGTACTCCGGAAATCTTTGATCGTTACAGAGGGTGGCATTCCACATCCGGGATGCCACCTCTGTTCTTGTTAGCTACACATCACCCCTGTAGGAGCGAGGCTTGCCCGCGAAAGCTGCGTGTCAGTCAACATTGATGTTGAATGTGCTGACGTCTTCGCGGGCAAGCCTCGCTCCTACAAGAGTGGATAAGCCCACGGGGTGGTCTTATTTTGCAGCCCAGGAATTGAAGCGCTGCTCCAGTTGCTCGCCGTTGTCAGCCCAGAAACTGACGTCGATCTGCACCTGGTTGGCGATGTTTTCCGGGGTGGTCGGCATGTCTTTCAGGACATCCTTGGACAGCAAAGGCACGGCTTGGGTGTTGGCCGGACCGTAGGCGATGTTTTCCGAGTAGGTCTTCTGCTGCTGCGGAGCCACCGAGAACGCGATGAATTTCTTCGCCGCTTCAGCACGGGTTTTATCCAGGCCTTTTGGAATCGCCCATGCGTCGAAGTCGTAGATACCGCCGTTCCACACCACCTTCAGGTTGCTTTCTTTCTGTACCGCCGCGATCCGGCCGTTGTAGGCCGAGCTCATGACCACGTCACCGGAGGCGAGGTATTGCGGCGGTTGTGCACCGGCTTCCCACCACTGAATGCTTGGCTTGAGCTCATCAAGTTTCTTGAACGCACGGTCCTGACCATCCTTGCCAGCCAGTACTTTGTAGACGTCTTTCGGCGCAACGCCGTCAGCCATCAGTGCGAATTCCAGGGTGTACTTGGCGCCTTTACGCAAGCCGCGCTTGCCCGGGAATTTCTTGGTGTCCCAGAAATCCACCCAACTGGTCGGTGCGGAAGCCAGTTTGTCGGCGTTGTAAGCCAACACGGTCGACCACACGAAGAAGCCCACGCCGCACGGCTGGATAGCACCTTTGACGTAGTCTTCGGTCTTGCCGAACAACTTCGGATCAAGCTGCTCGAACATGTCCTCGTCGCAACCACGGGACAGTTCTGGCGATTCAACTTCCACCAGGTCCCAGGACACGCTCTTGGTGTCGACCATGGCTTTGACCTTGGCCATCTCACCGTTGTATTCGCCAGCGATGATTTTGCCGTTGCCCGCCGCTTCCCACGGTGCGTAGAAGGCCTTGACCTGCGCGGCCTTGTTCGCCCCGCCAAAGGACACCACGGTCAGATCAGGGCCGGCGGCCATTGCGTGTGCCGCACCCATCAGGCCCAGTGTCAGGGCTGTGAACTTCAGGGATCTCAACATTTATTGTTCTCCAACTGCAGGGTTAGTGTTGGTGAAGCAGGGGGGCGATCAATGCGCCTCTAAAAGTGGGTCGAGCGCGCGAACGTGTTCGACCTGCCAGCCAAGCGGTACCACATCGCCGACAGCGAGCGCGGGATCGAGCTCGGCAATCGGTTGTTTCACAAAGAAGTCGGTCTTGCCGCAGACTTCCAGGCGAACCCGGACGTGGTCGCCCAGATAGATGAATTCCGCCACCCTCCCTGAGAAGCGGTTGACGCAGGACTCGCTCGAACCATTGAGGCTCACGCGCTCCGGGCGAATCGACAACGTGACGGGCTCGCCGGTCTTGCCAACATTGACCGCCAGGGCTTCAACCTTTTCGCCGCGACCGAGCTCAACCACGCAGCGGTCGCCGGTGTGGCTGTGCAAGCGGCCATTGAGACGGTTGTTCTCGCCGATGAAGTTGGCGACGAAGGTGTTTTTCGGTTCTTCATAGAGGGAGCGCGGTGGCGCGATCTGCTGAATCTCGCCCTGGTGGAACACCGCTACACGGTCGGACATGGTCAGGGCTTCGCCCTGGTCGTGGGTCACGTAGACCACGGTCACACCGAGGCGCTGGTGCAGGTGTTTGATTTCCATCTGCATGTGTTCGCGCAGTTGTTTGTCCAGTGCGCCGAGAGGTTCGTCCATCAGCACCAGTTGCGGTTCGAACACCAGGGCGCGAGCCAGGGCCACACGCTGCTGCTGACCGCCGGACAGTTGCGCCGGATAACGCTGGGCGAAGGTGTCGAGCTGAACCATGCTCAAAACACGCTTGACCCGGTCACTGACGTCGCTTTTGTTCAAGCCGCGCACGGTCAGCGGGAACGCCAGGTTCTCGGCGACCGTCATGTGCGGGAACAACGCGTAGTTCTGGAACACCATGCCGATGTCGCGTTTATGCGGCGGCACGTTGTTGATGGAACGCCCGGCCAGTTGAATCTCCCCGGCGGTCGGTGTTTCGAAACCGGCGAGCATCATCAGACTGGTGGTCTTGCCGGAGCCGGACGGCCCGAGCAAGGTGAGGAATTCGCCTTTGCGAATATCCAGGTTGAGGTCTTTGACGATCAGGTTCTCGCCGTCGTAGCTCTTTTGCACTCCACGAAAGCTGACCAGAATATCGCTGGCCCCTGCGCTTGAATCAACCTGGCTCATACCCACACCTTTGTTATTGATGACTGCTGTGGACTAAGCCTAGTGGACGCTGGGAGCGGCGCAAATCGGGGCGCAGGAGAGAATCGCCTCAGCCGGATGGAAGATTGGGGGTAGGGATTGCCCTACAAGGATGGCGGGGATGGATATGTCGATTCGGGATCGCGACAGGCGGTGAGCTGCAAGCCGCAAAAACAGGCAAAAGCGGCTTTGTGTGCATGTCGCAAATGGACATGCCACCGCCTTCCTGTGGGAGCGGGCTTGCCCGCGATGACGGTGGAACATTCAGAATCTTATCGACGGACAAATCGCAATCGCGGGCAAGCCCGCTCCCACAGGGATTTGCAGTGAACCCGTGGAAGGGGCGTGTCAGAGGAGTTTGTGCTCCATCGCGTACTTCACCAGTTCGGCCAGGGAGGTGATATTGAGTTTCTGCATCAGCCGCGCCTTGTGGGTGCTGATGGTTTTGCTGCTCAGGGCCAGTTGCTGGGCGATGTCGTTGACGTTGGCGCCTTGGGCCAGGCGTTCAAATACCGAGAACTCACGCTCCGACAGCAACGAGTGCAACGGCCGTGAATCCGTCAGGCCGACTTCAAAGACCATGCGGTCGGCCAGGTCCGGGTCGATGTATCGCCCGCCCGCCGCCACTTTGCGGATTGCCGTCAGCAGCAATGCCGGATCGCTGTCCTTGGTCGCATAGCCTGCGGCGCCGACCTTTAACGCTCGTGCGGCCATTTGCGCTTCGTCGTGCATCGACAACACCAGAATCGCCGGGGGATTGTTCAGTGCGCGAATCCGTGGAATCGCTTCCAGGCCGTTGACCCCTGGCATGGAGATATCCAGCAACACCACTTTGCAGGGAACATGGCGCAAGGTCTCGAGCAACTGCTCGCCATTGCTCGCCTCCCCTACCACCAGCAAGTCCTTGGCCAGGCCGATCAATTTCTTGATGCCTTCGCGAACGATGGTGTGGTCTTCGGCTACCAGTACACGGATCACGTTCTTCTCCATTCTTGTTATGTCAGAGCCAAGATCTATCGCGGGCAAGCCCGCTCCCACATTTGGAATGCGTTCCCCCTGTGGGAGCGGGCTTGCCCGCGAAGGCGCCAGTCCAAGCAACTTAAAACCATCAGGCTTCATCCAGTGGCACTCGCACACTCAGGGTCGTGCCCTCCCCCGGTTCACTCTCAAGCGACAACTGCCCGCCCATGATCAACACCCGCTCACGCATGCCGACCACACCGAAGGATGTCGGCCTGCCAGTGGCGGCGACAAATCCTACGCCATCATCGCTGACAGTCAGACAGAGTTCATTGCCCTCAAGGGTCAGCGTCAGTTCAACAGTATGCGCCTGGGCGTGGCGCATGACATTGGTCAGCGCTTCCTGAAGGATGCGGAACAGCCCGATGGCCTTGGCGTCGCTGAGCACCGGCAAGTTATCCGGCACTTGCACCAGACACGGGATCTGCGTGCGCGCCTCGAACCGCCGCGCCTGCCACTCGATGGCCGAGGCGATCCCGGCATCGAGAATCGGCGGCCGTAGCGCCGTGGCCACATCCCGCACCAGTTGAAACAGTTGAGCGATCAAGCGCTTCATGCTGTTCAAGCGCTCGTGCAGGCCCGGGTCGAGCTGGGCGTAGGCCAGTTCGCACATGGATGTTTCCAGCTTTAGCACGGTCAACATCTGACCCAACTCGTCGTGAACTTCCCGGGCGATGCGCGCCTTTTCCTCTTCCCGGACGCTCTCCAGGTGGGCGGACAACTCGCGCAATTGCTCGCGGGAGCTGGCCAGTTCCAGTTCGATGCGCTTGCTCTCGGTGATGTCCCAGACGATTCCGTCCCAGACATAGGCGCCATCTTCGAGCCGGCGGGTGATGGCCTTGATCTCGGCCCAGCGCTGCTCGCCCTGACGGGTCAGAATCCGTCCCTGCCACGACCAGTCGCTGTCGGTGTCCAGCGCATGGTCCTGAGTCTGATGGTAACTGGCCTTGTCGTCCGGATGCACCAGACTGCGCAGGCCTTTGTCCCGATGGGCCAGAGTGGCCGGCGAGTACCCCACCAGACTCTCGCTGCCTTCACTGATGTAGGCAAAGTCGATCTGCCCGGTCACCGGCGCGCGTTCCAGACGAAAGACCAGGCCGGGCACGTTGGCGGCGATCCCTTGCAGCCTCGCCTCGCTCTCCTGCAATGCGGCCAGGGCGCGACGACGCTCGGTGACGTCATTGAGGTAAACCACCAGGTATTCGCCGTCGCGAAAGCGCAAGAAGCTCAACGAAACATCCGCCGGCAGAATACTGCCGTCCGCTCGCACGCAATTGGTTTCGAAACTTTGCGGCCCTTCTTCACTGGCCCGGGCGCGTTTCCACAGGCTCAGCCAGCGGTCCATGTGCAAACCGGGCTCGAAGTCGATCAATGGCCGATCAATGATCCCGCCCGCCGGGTAGCCGAGCATGGTTTCGGCCGCCCGGTTGGCGTAACGCACATGGCTGTCCCAGTTGACCCAGAGGATGCCGACAGTGCTCTGATCGATGGAAAACTGCGTGAGGCGCAAGGCCTCTTCGCTGGCCTCGCGCAGGGCAATGTCTTCGCGCGCCGCCAGCAAGCGTTGCTCCAGGCTGTGTTGCTGACGACGTTGCCAGAACACAATGGCCATGCTGCTCAGCAATAACATCACCAAGAGCAGGCTGAGGTTTTGCCAGAAACCCGGCGACTCGGACAGCCGCGGATACTTGGGTTGCAGCCATTGATTGTGCAGTTGCTCCAGGTCCTTGGCCGGGATCGCTCGCAGCGCGCTTTCGACGATGCCGGCCAACTCCGGCCAGTCCCGGCGCGTGGCCACGCGCAGCAGTTGCGGGAAACCGATATCGCCCACCACCGCCAGCCCGGAGAATTCAGGCTCGACAGACAGACGCCCGAACTGCGCTTCATCGACCACGGCGTAACCAGCCTGCTGACTCAACAACAGTTGCAGCGCCTGGCGCTCCAGAGGCACGCCTTGCAGGTTCAGATGGGGATAATTGCTGCGCAGATAATCGGCGGTGACGCTGGGCATGCGCACCGCGACGCGGGTCTGGCTGTCGAGTTTTTCCAGCTCTACCGCACCGGTGCTTTTCTGGGCGCTGACCACCAGTTGCGGCACCCGCATGTAAGGGTCGGAAAATTGCCAGAGTCGCAATGCCGCGGGGGTTTGCGTCAGCCCTGGCGCGATATCGATATCGCCTTCACGCGCTGCGGCTTCCAGTTGCGCAAGATCAGGATAATTACGCCAGCTCAGTTCGATCTTGAGTGCCTTGGCCAGCCACTTCATCAGCTCGATGTTAACCCCGGACAGGCGCTGCAAGCGGCGATCGTATTGGGCATAGGGCGTTTGCAACACCACTCCGACCCGCAACTCGCCATGCTGCGCCAGCCATTGCTGTTGCGCTGGCGACAGGTGCACGACGTGCGCCGGTGGCGCGGGCGCCGCCCAGCCCATCAAGGGAAACCATAAACAGCCGATAACCCACAGGCAGCGAAAATGCATTATCAAAGTCTCACACACTGACAAATACTGACCAACCCATTAGGCTGCCGGAATAACTTCTGGCCTGGAATATCCGATGCCCCCTGTCTACCGCCTGGCACTGCCAGCATTGTGCCTGTCGTTGATCCTGCCTTGCGCGTTTTCCGTTGAGGCGGCCGACCCGGCACCTGCCGCTGCGGAAAAACCCGCAGAAGAAAAACCGGTCGAACGTCAGCCGCTGCTTGAGCGTAGTCAGGAAGAAGCGACTGCACTTGAGCGAAAAATCCCTGCGCAAGAACAGCAACAGCTGCAAGCCGGCACCGACAGCTTTCTCGCCTTGTGGAAACCGGCCAATACCGCCGAACCCAAAGGCGCGGTGATTATCATCCCCGGCGCCGGTGAAACCGTTGACTGGCCGCAAGCGATCAGCCCATTGCGGCGCAAGTTGCCGGACGCCGAGTGGAGCAGCCTGAGTATCACCTTGCCGGACCTGCAAAGCGAAGCCATTGCGCCACGTATTGTCGAAGTGGCGCCAGCGCCCAAAACGCCTGATGCCGGCAGCAAAGACGCCACGACTGCGGCGCCCATCGAACAGGTGGCCGGCGGCGAAGCGGATGTGGCCGACAAGGCCATCGTCGAAACCACCGAAGAACAGGCCAAAGCCGACGCGGAGCGAATCTTCGCGCGCATCGATGCCGCCATCGCCTACGCCGAACAGCAAAGCGCTCGCAGCATCATCGTGTTGGGCCATGGTACCGGCGCTTACTGGGCCGCGCGTTATCTGAGCGAGAAGCAGCCATCGCAAGTCGAGAAGTTGGTGATGGTCGCCGCTCAGACGCCTGTTACAGCGACGCCGGGACTGGCTGAGCTCACACCCGCCTTGAAGCTGCCTACCGCAGATATCTTCTATATGGATAAGCCGGGGGATCGTAACGCGGCGCTGGAACGTTTACAGGCCAGCAAGCGCTTGAAAACGTCGGGGTTCAGTCAGGTTTCGCTCAAGGCGCTGCCGGGGAACGCCAGGGCCGAGCAAGAGCAATTGGTCCGTCGGGTGCGGGGTTGGTTGAATCCTCAACCAGCGGCGGACTGATAGACCGGGTTGGCCCATTCGCGGGCAAGCCTCGCTCCTACAGGATTTGTGTCGTGTCCAAATATGCGGCAATCATAAAACCTGTAGGAGCGAGGCTTGCCCGCGAAGACGGATTCACTGGCAACACAACTCATCCCTGCTAACGAAAATCCCGCCGCTCACGAATCAACGTGTAGGCAGTATGCAATTCACGAGTCTTGTCCGTAGCCTCGCGAACCTGCAATGCTGTCGCACCGCTGCCGGCAATCTTGTCCGGGTGATGACGACTGAGCAGGCGTCGATAGGCGCGTTTGATTTGCGCCGGCTCACTGGTCGCCGACACTCCCAATAGCTGCAACGCATCTTGATAAGTTACAGCGTTGCTGACCGATGGGCGTTTCTGCGGCTCATAGTCAGTCGCCAAGGCCTGCACCTGTTGCCGCGTCCACCCCAGCCATTTGCCCCACTGGGCAATCAGCTCGCGCTCACTGCTACCGGCGCGGCCATCGGCCCAGACCATCCGCCAACAGGCACGCAACACCCCTTCCGCCGCGTAGGGTTGGGTACTCAGGCGGCGCAGATAACCGCGCAACCGGTCATGTCCCGACTTACCGCGATTGAACGCCGCAATCGCTCGACGTTGCGCCGATTCGGTCATTTCCAGCGAACGCATTTCCTGCCGCGCCTGCTGGATGTGGCCATCCACTACGCGCCCATCGCTCTTGGCCAATCGGCCCAGCAACACGAATAGCAGTTCATCGTTGCGCAGCACCGAGCGACCACCGAATTTTTCCCATAAATGCGCCCAGCTCTGCAGGTGCAAACGCCGGTCCAGCGCCTGTCCCAATAAAGCGCCGAGCATGGCCCCCGGAATGCTGGCTATGGCAAAGCCCGCTCCGGCTCCAATCAGAGTCCCTGGCCACAACATGTCAGCGTCTCGCTTCTATCAGAGTTTCTACTTCGGCCAGGCGCTCGTGGGTACCGACATCCACCCAATGCCCATTCAGGCGTTCGCCGGTCACTTGCCCGTCAGCCATGGCTTTGCGCAGCAGTGGCGCAAGTTTGAAGGCACCGGCCGAGCACCCGTCAAACAGCTGCGGGTGCAGCACGGCGATGCCGCTGTAGGTCAGGGTTGATGTATCCGGCCGACCGTCCTGCACATGGCCATCGACCAAAGTGAAATCTCCACTCGGGTGATGCGCCGGGTTGTCCGCCAATACCAGATGAGCGAGCCCGACGATGGGCTGATGCAACACGCTGAAGTCGTAGTCGGTCCAGATGTCACCGTTGACCACCACAAAGGCCTCGTCACCCAACAACGGCAACGCACGGAAAATGCCGCCACCGGTTTCCAGAGGTTCACCTTCCGCCGAGTACTGAATGCTCACGCCATACCGCGAACCATCGCCCAGATAATCCTCGATCTGCTGACCGAGCCAGGCATGGTTGATCACGATCTCGGTAAATCCTGCAGCCACCAACGCCCTCAGGTGATATTCGATCAGGGGCACTCCGCCGGCGCGAACCAGCGGTTTTGGCGTGGTCAGGGTCAGCGGACGCATGCGCTCGCCTTTACCCGCGGCCAGAATCATTGCCTTCATGCCGTCGCTCCAGCACGCAGACTGGCCAACAATTCACCCAACTCCGCCAGTTCAGGGCGACGGGCGATGACCGCGTCTATATAAGCAAAGAAGCGCGGCACATCGCCGAGGTAGCGCGGCTTGCCATCGCGATGGCAGATGCGGGCGAAAATGCCGATGACTTTAAGGTGTCGTTGCACGCCCATCAGGTCGCTGGCGCGCAGGAAATCCTCAAAGTCTGGCTGAACCGGGATGTCGAGCGCGCCGGCTTGCTGCCAGTAATCCTCCAGCCAGCCACGCACACGCTCTTCAGGCCAGCTGAGAAAGGCGTCCTTGAACAGGCACGTCACATCGTAGGTCACCGGGCCATAAACCGCGTCCTGGAAATCCAGCACGCCGGGATTCGGCTCGCTGAGCATCAGGTTGCGCGGCATGTAGTCGCGATGCACCAGGACTTTGGGCTGAGCCAGGGCGCTGTCGATCAGCAAGTCGCTGGCCTGCTGCCAAAGCGCTTGCTGCGCCGAGTCGAACTCGATGCCCAGTTCGCGCTTCACGTACCACTCGGGGAACAGTTCCAGCTCGCGACGCAGCAGCGCCACGTCATAACTCGGCAGCGGCGCCACCATCGGCAACTGCTGGAAAGCCAGCAGCGCTTGCAGGGCATCCTTGAACAAATCGTCGGCGTTTTCGCTGTCGATCACGTCCAGGTAAGTCTTGTTGCCCAGGTCATTGAGTAAAAGAAAACCACGCTCGAGGTCTTCGGCATAAATTTTCGGCACGTTTATTCCGGATTTCGCCAGCAGAAAAGCGATATCCACGAAGGGTTTGCAGTTTTCCTGGGGTGGCGGCGCGTCCATCACGACAAAACTTCTGCCTGCGCCTTCCCAGCGGAAATAGCGCCGAAAACTCGCGTCGCTACTGGCCGCAGTCAACGTGGCCGGGGGCACGGCACCCCAACCTTGTTCTGCAAAGAGGATAGCCAACTGTTCATCGAGCCAAACTTTCAGGTGTTGCAAGCGTACATCTTGGTCAGGCATTGCAAGGGTCTCCGACGGCGCTAGCCGTCAAGCGGGTCATGCTTTATTATCCAGCATCTTTTTCAGACCATCGAGAGGCGTGCGGCCCACACCGCGGGCAGATGGCACGCAGGAAGCCCGGACTAATAAGATGGCATTGAAATCCCCCGCGTTTCGTAAAAAATTTCCGTTGTTGGTTACCGGCAGTCTGCTGGCCCTGCAACCTCTAGCCACTTCGTTCGTGGTCGCCGCGGAACAGTATGACTGCTCAGTCTCTGCTTCGGGTGCCTGGGACTGTGCGCCTAAGGCACCGGCTGCTGCATTGCCGCCACGCCCCGTCCATGACGGCAGCGCAGTTTCCGCCACTGGCGAAGCTCCGGCCGACACCGCAGACACTGACGCCAAACCCGTACTGGTTACCGAGTCCAAGGGCCGCGGCCTGAAGTCGCGTAGTGAAGACTACAGCCACCTCGACTGGGTTCCGCGCGAGAAGCTCACTGCAGCGCAATTGGCCGAAACCGGTCCTTACTGCGCTGGTTCCTATATCGAACCGATTCGTCCTGGCATGAATGACAAGACGAATAAAAGTGACGCTCCGACCTTTCTCGGTGCAAAAGCCTCTCGCTACAAGCAGGATGAGCAGGTCGCTACCCTGGCCGGTGACGTGGTCATGCGCCAGGGCAGCATGCAGGCCGAAGCCGACGAAGCGAACCTGTACCAGGCCGAAAGCCGTGGCGAACTGAGCGGCAACGTGCGCATTCGCGACAATGGCGCACTGATCGTGGGCGACCACGCCGACGTGCAACTCGACACCGGTGAAGCCAAGATCGACAACGCCGAATACGTGATGCACAAATCGCGTATCCGCGGTAACGCGCTGTACGCCAAACGTGCCGAGAACGCGATCATCCGCCTCAAGGATGGTACGTACACCACGTGCGAACCGGACAGCAACGCCTGGCAGCTCAAGGGCAACAACATCACCTTGAACCCGGCTACCGGTTTCGGTACCGCGACCAACGTGACGCTGCGGGTCAAGGACATTCCGGTTCTGTATACGCCGTACATCTACTTCCCGATCGACGACCGTCGCCAGTCCGGCTTCCTGCCGCCGACCGTCGGCACCGGCAGCGATACCGGCTTATTGCTGGTCACCCCGTATTACTTCAACCTGGCACCGAACTACGATGCCACGTTGTACCCGCGCTACATGGGCAAACGCGGCCTGTTGATGGAAGGCGAATTCCGCTACCTGACCAAGTCCAGCGAAGGTCAGTTTGGCGCCGCCTACCTCAACGACGAGGAAACCGAGCGCAGCAAGCAGACCGATTACGAAAAAACCCGCTACATGTACAACTGGCAGCACAAGGGTGGTCTGGACTCGCGCGTCTTTACGCAGGTCGATTACACCAAGATCAGCGATCCGTATTACTTCCAGGATCTGCAGAGTGATCAGATCGGTGTGAAAAGCTCCGATTACGTGAACCAGCAGGGTTCTGTCAGCTATCGTGGCGACAGTTATGTCGCTCGTTTGAATGCCCAGGCTTATCAGCTGGCGACCGTTTCGAACATCACGCCGTATGATCGTTTGCCGCAGATCACCTTTAATGGTCAGCTGCCGTATCATCCGGAAGGTCTGAACTTCGATTACGAAACAGAGGTTGTGCGGTTTGAGCGTGATTTGCTCAATGGCACATACACTAATGAAGATGGTAGCGTTGAAGATCGCCTAGACACTCGCGTCGCTGGGTTGGCTCGCGCCAACGGCAACCGCTTGAACCTCAAGCCGGGTGTCAGCCTGCCGATGAACGCGAGCTACGGCTTCCTTAAGCCATCGCTCAAGTACCAGTACACCCAGTACGACCTGGATCTGGATCAGCAGGGCAAAAACACTCTGCTTGCAGATGAGAGCTACAGCCGCAACCAGAGCCGAGGCGTACCGATTGCTAGTATCGACAGTGGCCTGTACTTCGATCGCGACACGCAATGGTTCGGCAAGAACTATCGCCAGACCCTGGAACCTCGCCTGTTCTACCTCTATGTACCTGAGGAAGACCAAACGGATATTCCGGTATTCGACACCGGCGAATACACCTTCAACTACGCCTCGCTGTTCCGCGATAACCGCTTCTCCGGCTCCGACCGTGTCGGCGACGAGAACAAGTTGTCGCTGGGTGTGACCAACCGCTGGATCGAAGAAAACGGTTTCGAACGTCAACGCATCAGCGTCGGCCAGGCCTTGTACTTCAAGGACCGCGAAGTCCAGCTGCCAGGTATCGATGCGAAAACCCGCGAGGATGCTCAAGCCAACGTCTCGCCGTATGCACTGGAATACGAATACCGCTGGAACCGCGATTGGCGCACCACTGCCGACTACAACTGGGACCCGGACAGCCGCAGCCCTCGCTCGGGCAGCGCGATGTTCCACTACCAGCCTGAAGACAACCCGAACAAGGTCATCAACGCCGGTTATCGCTATCGCAATGACCAGATTCGTTATGACCAGAACACCGGTCAATGGCAAGTGGGCGGTGGTGACTACGGCACCCCGGGCCAACCTGGCTACGTGAAGGACTACTACAAGATCAAACAGCACGACTTCTCGGTGATCTGGCCGATCGTGCCGCAGTGGAACGCTATCAGCCGCTGGCAGTATGACTACAACCGCAACCGTACTCTGGAAGCTTTCGGTGGTTTCGAATACGACAACTGCTGCTGGAAATTGCGCCTGATCAACCGTTACTGGGTCAGCTATGACGAGTTCAGTCAGAACGCCCCGGAAAACGAAAAAGGCGACCACGGCATCTTCCTCCAAATTGTTCTGAAGGGACTCGGCGGCCTCACCGGCGCCAAGGTAGAGAGCTTCCTCGACAAAGGCATCCAAGGTTATCGTGAACGTGAAGACCAAGCTTTCTGATTGTCTGCGCCCGCTGATGCTGGGCGCGCTGTTCCTGGGTACCGCGGCCAACGCCGCGGTACAGTCCATCGATAAAGTGGTGGCCATCGTCGACAACGACGTGGTCATGCAGAGCCAACTGGACCAGCGTGTTCACGAAGTTCAGCAAACCATCGCCAAACGCGGTGCTGCCGTACCGCCTGCAGGCGTGCTGGATCAGCAGGTACTCGAGCGTCTGATCGTCGAAAACCTGCAACTGCAGATCGGCGAGCGTTCCGGCATCCGCATTACCGATGAAGAACTGAACCAGGCTGTCGGCACCATTGCCCAGCGCAATAACATGTCGATTGAGCAATTCCGCTCCGCTTTGTCTCGTGACGGCCTGTCTTATGACGACGCTCGCGACCAGATCCGCCGCGAAATGATCATCAGCCGTGTACGTCAGCGCCGTGTAGCTGAACGCATCCAGGTGTCCGAGCAGGAAGTGAAGAACTTCCTCGCTTCCGACCTTGGCAAGATGCAGCTGTCCGAAGAGTTTCGTCTGGCCAACATCCTGATTCCTACGCCGGAAAGCGCCAATTCCGACGCAATTCAGAATGCCGCCAAACAAGCCGACGCGGTTTACCAGCAGCTCAAGCAAGGCGCTGACTTCGGTCAGTTGGCAATCGCCAAATCCGCCAGCGAAACCGCGCTGGAAGGCGGCGACATGGGCTGGCGTAAAGCCGCTCAACTGCCACCTCCGTTCGATCGCCTGCTGGGCACTATGGCAGTGGGTGACGTGACCCAGCCAATGCGTACACCGGGCGGCTTCATCATTTTGAAGATCCTCGACAAGCGTGGCGGCGAAGCCCAGGTGCGTGACGAAGTGCACGTGCGTCACATCCTGGTCAAGCCGAGCCCGATCCGCGACGAAGAAAAAACCAAAGCCCTGGCTCAATCGCTCTATTCCCGCATCGAAGCGGGCGAAGATTTCGGTGAGCTGGCGAAAAGCTTCTCGGAAGACCCGGGTTCCGCCCTCAACGGTGGCGACCTGAACTGGATCGACCCGAATGCACTGGTGCCTGAATTCCGCGAAGTAATGGCCAAGACCCCACAAGGTCAGCTGTCCAAGCCGTTCCAGACCCAATATGGCTGGCACGTTCTGGAAGTCCTTGGCCGCCGCGCCACCGACAGCACCAGCCAGGCCCGTGAGCAGCAAGCGATGACCGTACTGCGTAACCGCAAATACGATGAAGAGCTGCAAACCTGGCTGCGCCAGATCCGTGACGAAGCGTATGTAGAAATCAAGCTCCCTGGTGCAGACCAGGCAACGCAGTGAAACCCAAGCGTTTCGCGTTGACCCCCGGCGAACCGGCCGGCATAGGTCCTGACCTGTGCCTGCTGCTCGCCTCGCAAGCCCAGCCACACCCTCTGATTGCCATTACCAGCCGCGACCTGCTCATCGAGCGGGGCGCGCAGCTGGGCGTGGTTGTCGATCTGCTGCCGGTAACGCCAGACAGCTGGCCAGATATTCCAGCCCCGGCCAACAGCCTGTATGTGTGGGATACGCCGCTTAACGCCAAGGTCATCGCCGGGCAACTGGACAAAGCCAATGCGGCTTTCGTTCTGGAAACCCTGACGCGTGCTGGCCAGGGCTGCCTGGACGGGCATTTCGCCGGCATGATCACCGCCCCTGTGCACAAGGGCGTGATCAATGAATCCGGAATCGCCTTTTCCGGGCACACGGAATTTCTCGCTGACCTGACTCATACCGCGCAAGTGGTGATGATGCTCGCCACCCGCGGCTTGCGCGTGGCATTGGTCACCACTCACCTGCCCCTTCGCGAGATTGCCGATGCAATCACACCGGAGCGCCTGGAGCGGGTCACGCGGATCCTGTACGCCGACCTGCAAGAAAAATTCGGCATCGCCCAGCCACGCATCCTGGTGTGCGGGCTTAACCCGCACGCCGGTGAAGGCGGTCACCTGGGCCATGAAGAAATCGACATCATCGAACCTACATTAGAGCGCCTGCGCGGCGAGGGCATGGACCTTCGCGGTCCCCTGCCCGCCGACACTCTGTTTACCCCCAAATATCTGGAGCACTGCGACGCGGTGCTGGCGATGTACCACGACCAGGGCCTGCCCGTGCTGAAATACAAAGGCTTCGGCGCGGCAGTCAACGTGACCCTCGGCTTGCCGATCATCCGCACATCGGTCGACCACGGCACTGCCCTGGATCTGGCCGGTAGCGGCAAAATCGATACCGGCAGCCTGCAAGTCGCCCTGGAAACCGCCTACCAGATGGCCGAGACCCGTTTATGACCGAGCATTACCAACACCGGGCGCGTAAGCGCTTCGGCCAGAACTTCCTGCATGATGCCGGCGTTATCGACCGCATCCTGCGTTCCATTCATGCCAAACCCGAAGACCGTCTGCTGGAAATCGGCCCGGGCCAGGGCGCACTGACCCAAGGCCTGCTCAACAGCGGCGCCCAGCTGGACGTGGTGGAGCTCGACAAAGACCTGGTTCCGATCCTCAATCAGCAGTTCGCCGGCAGGAGCAATTTCAACCTGCACCAGGGTGATGCGCTGAAGTTCGACTTCACCAGTCTGAACGCAGCACCGGGCAGTCTTCGGGTAGTCGGCAACCTGCCGTACAACATCTCTACGCCGCTGATTTTCCACCTGCTGCATAACGCCAGCCTGATCCGCGACATGCACTTCATGCTGCAAAAGGAAGTGGTCGAACGCATGGCGGCCGGTCCTGGTGGCGGTGACTGGGGTCGCCTGTCGATCATGGTTCAGTACCACTGCCGGGTCGAACATCTGTTCAACGTTGGCCCTGGCGCATTCAATCCGCCGCCGAAGGTCGATTCGGCCATCGTGCGTCTGGTGCCTCATGCGGTACTCCCGCATCCAGCCAAAGATCACAAACTGCTGGAGCGCGTCGTGCGCGAAGCCTTCAACCAGCGCCGCAAGACATTGCGCAACACGCTCAAATTGCTGCTGAGCAACGCCGAAATCGAAGCCGCCGGCGTAGATGGCAGCTTGCGCCCCGAGCAGCTCGATCTGGCTGCCTTCGTGCGCCTGGCCGACAAGCTCAGCGAACAAGTCCTACAAAAGCCTGTCACCGACTGAAAGGCGATGAGCGCTATCGGGTAGGACGCCACTCTGGTTTACTACCCGATACTTGGCCTAGACTGAGTTCTATCAGCTATGCCCCGCGTCCCGCTTCGTTTCTAAGGCCTTTTGCATGTCCGATCCTCGTTATCAGGTCGACGTCAGCGTCGTCACCCGCTATCTGGCAGAACAATCGCAACCCGAGCAAAATCGCTTTGCCTTCGCCTACACCATCACCGTGCAGAACAATGGCCTGGTGCCCGCCAAACTGCTTTCACGGCACTGGGTGATCACCGACGGTGACGGGCATGTCGAGGAGGTTCGCGGCGCAGGCGTCGTCGGCCAGCAGCCGTTGATCGACGTGGGCAAGAGCCACACTTACAGCAGCGGCACTGTCATGACCTCCAAGGTCGGCACGATGCAAGGCACTTATGAAATGATCGCCGACGACGGTAAACACTTCGATGCTGTCATCGCTCCGTTTCGTCTGGCAGTACCCGGAGCCCTGCACTGATGGCGACGTATGCCGTCGGCGACTTGCAAGGTTGCCTTGAACCGCTGCAATGCCTGCTCAAGCAAGTCGCCTTCGACCCTGCCCGGGACCGTCTATGGCTGGTGGGCGACCTCATCAACCGTGGCCCACAGTCGCTGGATACCTTGCGCTTCCTCTTTAGCATCCGCGAATCGCTGATCTGTGTACTCGGCAATCATGACCTGCACTTGCTGGCCGTCGGGCAAAACATCGAACGCCTGAAGAAGGCCGACACGCTGCGCGAAATTCTTGAGGCACCCGATTGCGGGGAGCTGCTGGAGTGGGTTCGGCAACAAAAGCTCATGCATTACGACGAACAACGCGATATCGCCCTGGTCCATGCCGGCATCCCGCCTCAATGGTCGCTGCGCAAAGCCTTGAAGTGCGCCGCCGAAGTCGAAGAAGCCCTGCACGACGACAACCGCTTCGCACCTTACCTTGACGGTATGTACGGCAACGAACCGGTGAAATGGGACAACGACCTCAAAGGCGCGGCGCGCTTGCGAGTCATCACCAATTATTTCACCCGGATGCGCTTTTGCACCAGTGACGGCAAGCTTGATCTCAAGGGCAAGGAAGGCATCGACACCGCACCGCCGGGTTATGCGCCGTGGTTCACCCACAAGGAGCGCAAGACCAAAGGCCTGAAGATCATCTTCGGCCACTGGGCGGCGCTCGAAGGCCAGTGCAACGAGCCGGGTCTGTTTGCGCTCGACACTGGTTGCGTCTGGGGTGGCGCCATGACCCTGATGAACGTCGACACCGGCGAGCGCCTGCAATGTAAATGCGACGCCCATGGCCACGCTCGGCCGGCTGTCGCCGCCTCTATTCCCGAACAAACGTCAGCCAGCGCCCCGCGCTAGACTGCGCTTTCAGCCGAGCCACAGGAGCCCGCCATGAGCGAATTCAAACGTATCCCCCCAGAACAGGCCCAGGCCCTGCGCGAACAAGGCGCGGTGGTGGTCGATGTCCGCGATCCGGCAACTTTTGCCGCGCTGCACATTGCCGGCTCCAAGCACCTGGACAATCATTCTCTGCATGCTTTCATTCAGGGCGCTGACCTGGACGCGCCGACGGTAGTGGTCTGCTATCACGGAAATTCCAGCCAGGGCGCGGCCGCTTACCTGATCAGTCAGGGCTTCTCCGACGTCTACAGCATGGATGGCGGTTTTGAGCTGTGGCGTACGACCTATCCTTCGGAAACGGCGCAAGGCACTTCCGAATAATTTTTTTCAAGGCGCGCAAGGCCCGGCCCCCGTGGGCTCGCGCGCTGGCTGACGAACGGTCTGCCACAACTAATTACTTATTGCGCCTTTACCTTCAAGATTCCGAACTATCCTTAAGCGCAGGCCATCCAAAACAGGGGAGAGCCGGTACACCGGCGCGCGGGTCATCGGGAGTAGCTTTCGGGGTTGATACCCTGAAGGTGTTCTGGGGGGTAAACAGCAACTGCATATTCAGTTGCTTGCCAGCATCGACTGACTGATCCGGCGTCGGCTCCACGTATCGAGCGAGGTGACGTCATGAGTATCTTTAGCCACTTCCAACAACGCTTCGAGTCCACACGCCAGGAAGAATTCTCCCTGCAGGAGTACCTGGAACTGTGCAAGAAGGAGCGTAGCGCCTACGCCTCCGCCGCCGAGCGTCTCTTGCTGGCCATCGGCGAACCGGAGCTGCTCGACACCTCGACCAACTCGAGGCTGTCGCGAATCTTTTCCAACAAGGTGATCCGCCGCTATCCGGCCTTTGAGGACTTCCACGGGATGGAAGAATGCATCGACCAGATCGTGTCGTATTTCCGCCATGCCGCTCAGGGCCTGGAAGAGAAGAAACAAATCCTCTATCTGCTGGGCCCTGTCGGTGGCGGTAAATCGTCCCTGGCCGAAAAGCTGAAACAGCTGATCGAGAAGGTGCCCTTCTACGCGATCAAGGGTTCGCCGGTTTTCGAGTCGCCTCTGGGTCTGTTCAACGCCACCGAAGATGGCGCGATCCTCGAAGAAGACTTCGGCATTCCCCGGCGCTATCTCAATACCATCATGTCGCCATGGGCCACCAAGCGCCTGGCCGAATTCGGCGGCGATATCAGCCAGTTCCGCGTGGTGAAACTCTACCCATCGATCCTCAACCAGATTGCGGTCGCGAAAACCGAGCCGGGAGATGAAAACAACCAGGACATCTCGGCACTGGTGGGCAAGGTCGATATCCGCAAACTGGAAGAGTTCCCGCAGAACGACGCCGATGCCTACAGCTACTCGGGGGCGCTGTGCCGGGCCAACCAGGGCCTGATGGAGTTCGTCGAAATGTTCAAGGCACCGATCAAGGTGCTGCACCCATTGCTGACGGCCACCCAGGAAGGCAACTACAACAGTACCGAAGGCCTGGGGGCGATTCCGTTTACCGGGATCCTGCTCGCCCACTCCAACGAATCGGAATGGCACACCTTCCGTAACAACAAGAACAACGAAGCGTTCATCGACCGGATCTATATCGTCAAAGTGCCGTACTGCCTGCGCGTCAGCGACGAGGTGAAGATCTACGACAAGCTTCTGTTCAACAGCTCGCTGGCCAAGGCCCATTGCGCGCCCGACACTCTGAAAATGCTCGCTCAGTTCACCGTGCTCTCGCGCCTCAAGGAACCGGAAAACTCCAACATCTACTCCAAGATGCGGGTGTATGACGGCGAAAACCTCAAGGACACCGATCCGAAGGCCAAGTCGATCCAGGAATACCGCGATGCAGCCGGTGTCGACGAAGGCATGAACGGTCTGTCGACCCGCTTCGCCTTCAAGATTCTGTCGAAGGTCTTCAACTTCGATCCGCACGAAATCGCCGCCAACCCGGTACATCTGCTCTACGTGCTGGAACAGCAGATCGAACAGGAACAGTTCCAGGCCGAGACCCGCGAACGCTATCTGCGCTTCCTGAAAGAGTACCTGGCGCCGCGTTATATCGAATTCATCGGCAAGGAGATCCAGACTGCCTACCTCGAGTCTTACAGCGAGTACGGCCAGAACATCTTCGATCGCTACGTGCTGTACGCCGACTTCTGGATTCAGGATCAGGAGTACCGCGATCCGGAAACCGGCGAGATCCTCAACCGCGTAGCCCTGAACGAAGAACTGGAGAAAATCGAAAAACCGGCCGGCATCAGCAATCCGAAGGATTTCCGCAACGAAATCGTCAACTTCGTACTGCGCGCCCGAGCCAACAACAACGGCAAGAACCCAACCTGGCTCAGCTACGAAAAACTGCGGGTGGTCATCGAGAAGAAAATGTTCTCCAACACCGAGGACTTGCTGCCGGTCATCAGCTTCAACGCCAAGGCCAGCAAAGAGGACCAGCAGAAGCACAACGACTTCGTCACACGGATGGTCGAGCGGGGCTACACCGACAAACAGGTACGACTGCTGTCCGAGTGGTACCTGCGGGTCAGAAAATCCCAGTAACCCGCTGCCGGTCAGACCGGTTGTCGTTAGCCCGAGGCCTGTTTGCGTTTTTTCTGTTACACAGGCCTCTGGAGGTGTCCGAAATTCGGTAGAGAGGTTCAGGCAGCATCCAAAGCGTTTGGAGGAGCGTGCCCCCCCCCAAGCTCTGGCTTTATTTGCTGCGTTAACGCTCGCCCTTTCAGGACAGCTTCTAAGGAGCAGTCATGAGCTATGTGATCGACCGACGTCTCAATGGCAAGAACAAGAGCACGGTAAACCGCCAGCGGTTTCTGCGGCGCTACCGTGATCACATCAAAAAGGCCGTCGAAGAGGCGGTCGGCCGGCGCTCCATTACCGATATGGAACACGGCGAGCAGATCAGCATTCCCGGCCGCGATATCGACGAGCCAGTGCTTCACCACGGTCGTGGCGGCAAGCAAACCATCGTGCACCCGGGCAACAAGGAATTCACCAGCGGCGAGCACATTGCCCGTCCACCCGGAGGTGGCGGCGGCAGAGGCCCCGGCAAGGCCGGTAACACGGGTGAAGGGATGGACGAATTCGTCTTCCAGATTACCCAGGAGGAATTCCTCGAATTCATGTTCGAGGACCTTGAACTGCCTAATCTGGTCAAACGCCACCTGACCGGCACCGACACCTTCAAGACCGTACGCGCAGGCATCAGCAACGAGGGCAACCCATCACGGATCAACATTATCCGCACGCTGCGTTCGGCCCATGCCCGGCGCATTGCCTTGTCCGGCAGCAGCCGGGCGAAATTGCGCGAAGTCAAAGAAGAACTGCTGCGGCTTAAACGGGAAGAACCGGACAACTTCGGCGATATCCAGGAGCTTGAAGCAGAAATCGAGAAGCTCAGCGCGCGCATTCACCGAGTGCCGTTTCTCGACACCTTCGACCTCAAGTACAACCTGCTGATCAAGCAGCCGAACCCCAGTTCCAAAGCAGTGATGTTCTGCCTGATGGACGTATCCGGCTCCATGACCCAGGCGACCAAGGACATCGCCAAACGCTTCTTCATCCTGTTGTACCTGTTCCTCAAGCGGAACTACGACAAAATCGACGTCGTGTTCATCCGCCACCACACCAGCGCCCGTGAAGTGGATGAGGAGGAGTTTTTCTACTCCCGGGAAACCGGCGGCACCATCGTCTCCAGCGCTCTGAAACTGATGCAGGAGATCATGGCCGAGCGTTATCCGAGCAATGAATGGAACATCTATGCCGCCCAGGCGTCCGACGGCGACAACTGGAACGACGATTCGCCGATCTGCCGCGACATCCTGATCAATCAGATCATGCCGTTCGTGCAGTACTACACTTATGTTGAGATTACCCCGCGCGAACATCAGGCCTTGTGGTTCGAGTACGAACGCATCGCCGAAGCCTTCTCTGACACTTTTGCCCAGCAGCAACTGGTCTCGGCCGGGGATATCTATCCGGTCTTTCGTGAACTCTTCCAGCGCAGGTTAGTGACATGACCGCCAAAGAGCAGAAGCGCCAACCCATTTCCACCGGCTCCGAATGGACATTCGAGCTGATCCAGGCCTACGACCGCGAAATCAGTCGTCTCGCGGCCCGCTACGCGCTGGATACGTATCCCAACCAGATCGAAGTGATCACCGCCGAGCAGATGATGGACGCCTATGCCTCTGTCGGCATGCCCTTGGGTTATCACCATTGGTCCTATGGCAAACATTTCCTCAGCACCGAAAAGTCCTACAGTCGCGGCCAGATGGGACTGGCCTACGAGATTGTGATCAACTCAGACCCCTGCATTGCCTATCTGATGGAAGAAAACACCATCTGCATGCAGGCGCTGGTGGTGGCTCATGCGTGCTATGGCCATAACAGTTTCTTCAAAGGCAACTACCTGTTCCGCACCTGGACCGACGCCAGCTCGATCATCGATTACCTGGTGTTCGCCAAGCAGTACATCATGCAGTGCGAAGAACGCCACGGCATCGACGCGGTAGAAGACCTGCTCGATTCCTGCCATGCGCTGATGAATTACGGCGTCGACCGTTACAAACGCCCTTATCCGATTTCCGCCGAAGAAGAACGCCGTCGGCAGAAGGATCGGGAGGAGCATCTGCAGAAGCAGATCAACGATTTGTGGCGGACCATTCCAAAAGGCGCGGACAAGTACAGCGATAAGGACAACGCACGCTTCCCCGCCGAACCTCAGGAAAATATCCTGTACTTCATCGAAAAACACGCGCCGCTGCTGGAGCCCTGGCAGCGCGAAATCGTGCGGATCGTGCGCAAGATCGCCCAGTATTTTTATCCACAGCGCCAGACCCAGGTGATGAACGAAGGCTGGGCCACGTTCTGGCACTACACCTTGATGAACGACTTGTATGACGAAGGCCTGGTCACCGAAGGCTTCATGATGGAGTTCCTGACTTCCCATACCAGCGTGGTCTTTCAACCCGGCTTCGACAGCCCCTACTACAACGGCATCAACCCCTACACCCTGGGTTTTGCCATGTATCGCGATATCCGCCGGATATGTGAAGCGCCCACCGAAGAGGACTATCGCTGGTTTCCGGAAATCGCTGGCACCGACTGGCTGTCCAGCATCAAATTCGCCATGAGCAGCTTCAAGGACGAGAGTTTTATCCTGCAGTACCTGTCACCCAAAGTGATCCGCGATCTCAAGCTGTTCAGCATCCTCGATGACGATCAGAAGGACGATCTGCTGGTTCCGGCGATACACGACGAGGACGGCTATCGAACCATTCGTGAAACCCTGGCAGCGCAATACAACCTGGGCAATCGCGAACCCAACATACAGATCTACAGCATTGACCGGCGTGGCGACCGTTCCCTGACCTTGCGTCACCAGCAACACGACCGCAAACCGCTGGGTGATTCCACCGACGAAGTGCTCAAGCACCTGCACCGCCTCTGGGGCTTCGACATTCACCTGGAAACCCTGCAAGGGGATCAGGTGATGAAAACCCACCATGTTCCGCCCAGAAGCGAGCATGCCGAGGGGGATTACGGCCGGCTGGACTTGGCAGTCATTCATCTTTGATCCTGTTTTCTGCCTCCGAAAGTTCGACGCAAAGGTTATTCTGTCGGGCTAACGGAGGTTTTTTATGCAGATTTATAAAGTCGGCGGTGCAGTACGCGATCGCCTGCTGGGCAAGCCTGTCACCGATATCGACTGGGTCGTTGTGGGCGCCACCACCGAAGAAATGCTCGCCAAGGGCTTTCGTCCGGTGGGCGCGGACTTCCCGGTGTTTCTTCACCCCAAAAGCGGTGAGGAATACGCCCTCGCCCGCACCGAACGCAAAAACGGGCGCGGCTACGGCGGCTTCATCTTCCACGCCAGCCCCGACGTCACCCTCGAAGAAGATCTGATTCGTCGCGACCTGACGATCAACGCCATGGCCGAAGACGATCAGCAGAACCTGACCGACCCTTACCATGGTCAACGGGATCTCGAGGCCCGCTTGCTGCGTCACGTTTCCCCCGCGTTCGCCGAAGATCCGCTCCGTGTTCTGCGCGTTGCCCGCTTCGCCGCGCGTTATGCGGAACTTGGTTTTACCGTCGCCCCCGAGACATTGGAGCTGATGCGCCAACTCACCGAATCGGGTGAATTGGAGGCATTGACCCCCGAACGCAGCTGGAAAGAAATCGCTCGCGCGCTGATGGAAGACCAACCTCAAGTATTCATCAAGGTGCTGCGTGAATGCGGTGCCCTCAAGGTACTGATGCCGGAAGTCGACGCGCTGTTTGGTGTACCGCAACCTGAAGCCCATCACCCGGAAATCGACACGGGCGTGCATACCCTGAGCGTGCTGGAGCAAGCGGCGCTGCACAAACAACCGCTGACCGTACGCTGGGCTTGCCTACTGCATGATTTGGGCAAAGGTTTGACGCCCGAGGAAGAATGGCCCCGTCACATCGCCCACGAGCACAAAGGCCTGAAGCTGATCAAAGCGGTCAATGAACGCTTCAAGGCACCGAAGGACTGTCAGGAACTGGCGCTTCTGGTGGGCGAATATCACACCCACAGCCATCGTGCGCTGGAACTGAAACCGTCGACCTTGCTGGAGTTGCTGCAGAATTTCGACGTCTATCGTCGACCTCAGCGCTTTGAGGAGTTTATCGCGGCGTGCGAGATGGACGCTCGGGGGCGTAAAGGCCTGGAGCAGAGAAGTTATCCACAGGCGGATTATTTACGTGGCGCAGCAACTGCGGCGCGAAGTGTTGCCGTTCAGCCATTGCTGGAGAAGGGATTCAAGGGACCGGAGTTGGGCGAGGCGATCAAAGGCGAGCGGCTCAAGGCGCTGAAGGGTTACAAAGAGGCGGCGTCGGCGTAAAAAGCTTCGCGGGCAAGCCTCGCTCCTACAGGTTGGTGTCGTTCACATGTTCGACGCCAACCTGTAGGAGCGAGGCTTGCCCGCGAAGACGCCCGTAGGGTCACAGCAAATTCAAAGGAGTCAGCTGCTCACCGCGCCACTCAAAAGCCACCGGCGCCAGCACTTGATCGATCTGCGCTTCATCCCACAGGGTTGCAAAGCTCTTGCCTACGCCCGGATGCACACGATCCGGCGCAATCAGCGACAACGGCCACAGCACGAAAGCATTTTTCAGAATCTCTGCCCGGGGCAAAACCAAGCCATCGAAGTTGCCCACCAGATCGCCAAACAGCAGCACGTCGATATCCAGCGGCAAGCCCTTTCGGTCCGGCGCGTAACGGCCGTTATCCGCTTCGATGAATTTCAACCGTCGATCCAGCTCCATCAGTGGCAGATCGGTGAAGGCCGAGACCACAAAGTTGAAAAACGGGCCGCTCTTGATCCCCACCGGCTGGCTTTCGAATACCGCCGAGCAGCGCATATCCACCAGGAAACCCGCCAGGGCGTCCAGGCCTGCCTGCAAATGGGATTCACGCTCGATATTGCTACCGAGCCCGAGGTACACCTGAGTCAGCGACATCCGCGCTCGATCTCCACGCCCACACCACCCGTGGCAGCCGGGATGGCACCTGGCTTGGTCAGTTTGAGGCGCATCCAGGTGATCTTGAATTCGCTCATCAGCACTTCCGCCAGACGCTCGGCAAAGGTCTCGACCAGCTGGAACTGCGCCTGCTCGGCAAACGCCTGAATGCGCGACGAAACGCTCGCGTAGTCGAGCGCCAGGGCCAGGTCATCACCGGCGGCGGCCGGACGATTGTCCCAGGCGAAGCTCAGATCAAGTCGAAGACACTGTCGGATGCCTCGCTCCCAGTCGTAGGCACCGATCACGGTGTCGACTTCCAGGCCCTCGATAAACACTCTGTCCAAGCACTTCTCTCCACTGCACGACAAGGGCGCAATGCGCCGTTAGAATCAGGGCGTCCTCGCCCGGAATAGTTAGCATGTTTTGGTTACTGGCGATCCTCGCCTACCTGCTCGGCTCTCTGTCCTTCGCCATTTTGCTCAGCCGCCTGACCGGTAACCCCGATCCGCGAATGAGTGGCTCGGGCAATGCCGGTGCCACCAACATGTTGCGTCTGGCCGGCAAGAAACTCGCCATCCTGACCTTGCTCGGCGACCTGAACAAAGGCCTGCTACCCGTATTGATCGCAGGTGCAGCGGGCCTTTCACTGCAGCAACAGGCCTGGATCGGCGTCTGTGCCGTTATCGGTCACCTGTTTCCGCTGTACTTCCGCTTTCGTGGTGGCAAGGGCGTCGCCACCGCAGCCGGCATGCTGCTGGGGCTCTACCCGCCCGCCGCGCTGCTGGCGGTCTGCGCCTGGTCGCTGACGTTCTACCTGACCCGCACCAGCTCACTCGCCGCCCTGATTGCCACACCATTGACCTTGCCACTGCTTGCTTGGCAAGAACCGGCGGCCTTACTGCCCATGAGCGCGCTCACGGGCCTGATTGTCTGGCGTCATCGCGGCAATCTACGCGACCTGTTTGCCGGGCGCGAACGGCATTTTTAAATACCGCACGTGAGCGCCGCTCATCACAGCGCCGACAGTTGCTCCATCGGCCAGCGCGCCTGCACGCTGATCGCCAGGCTTTCATGCTGACCCGCCTGCAAACGCTGGCAGCCAGCAAACGCAATCATCGCGCCATTATCGGTGCAGAATTCCGGACGGGCATAAAACACATCGCCCTTCATGTCGCCGAGCATTTTCTCGAGTGAAACCCGCAGCGCTTTGTTGGCGCTGACGCCCCCTGCGATCACCAGACGCTTGAGACCCGCCTGTTTCAGGGCACGCTTGCACTTGATGGTCAAAGTCTCCACCACGGCCTGCTGGAACGCCAGCGAGATGTCGCAACGGGCTTGCTCGCTGTCGTCCCCGGCGCTGACGCTCTGCTGCCAGGTGTTCAGCGCAAAGGTTTTCAGGCCGCTGAAGCTGAAAGCCAAGCCCGGACGATCACACATCGGACGCGGAAAAGTGAAACGCCCTGCAACGCCCTGCTCTGCCAGACGAGCGATCTCCGGGCCGCCCGGATAATTCAGGCCCATCATCTTCGCGGTTTTATCGAACGCTTCGCCGGCAGCATCGTCGAGGGTCTCGCCCAAGAGCGTGTATTGGCCGATCCCGTCGACCTGAACCAACTGCGTATGACCACCCGACACCAACAAAGCGACGAACGGGAACTCCGGTGGTTGCGACTCCAACATCGGCGCCAGCAAGTGACCTTCCATGTGGTGCACCCCCAAGGCCGGAATGCCCCAGGCAAAGGCCAGCGCCTGGGCGCAGGAAGCCCCCACCAGCAAGGCTCCGACCAGGCCAGGACCCGCGGTATACGCGATGGCGTCGATCTCGGTTGGCACACAGCCGGCCTCGGCCAGGACCTGACGAATCAAGGGCAGCATGCGTTTGACGTGATCACGCGAAGCCAGCTCCGGCACCACGCCGCCATAGGCACGATGCAGATCGATCTGACTGAACAGCGCGTCGGCCAACAGCCCGCGTTCACTGTCGTAAAGTGCGACACCGGTTTCGTCGCAAGAGGTTTCTAATCCCAGTACTAGCATGGGTTTGCGCCTTGTAGAGGCTGAATTCGAAGGCGCGCATAATAGTCGTCGCGTGATGCCCCGACCAGCGGTTTTCGATCAGAGGCTTTGCATTCCGAGCGATGAGGGGTTAACATCCGCAACCCTTAAAAACCGACGTCTTCAAGTGCTCTTTTGCCGCGAGGATGTTGACCCCGGTAATGAATGAAGGTAGCTCTGGATGCCAGCCGTCAAAGTAAAAGAGAACGAACCCTTCGACGTAGCTCTGCGTCGTTTCAAGCGCTCCTGCGAAAAAGCCGGTGTACTGGCTGAAGTTCGTAGCCGCGAATTTTACGAGAAGCCAACTTCTGAGCGTAAGCGTAAAGCAGCAGCCGCTGTTAAGCGTCACGCCAAGAAAGTTCAGCGCGAACAGCGCCGCGCCGTTCGTCTGTACTAATACACAGACGATCGTAGCAAGCTTCTGCCAAGCCCGGCTCTCAGCCGGGCTAATGGCATTTGCGGACAACGCTTGATGCTTCACCGTCAAAGCCGCAGACGCGACCGAGACAAATCTGCTTCACAGCGTCAGACCTGGCTCTTTTGCCAGCGGTGCACGTCTTTTCTGACGAGCCTTCCAAGGCTACTGACGAGCACACCCACTGATTCCTCTCACGACGATCAGCCCAAGGCACCTTCTTGCGTGCCCGCTTATGAGCTATCCGAGGCCAATGACTGGCCGTCGCCGGATTCAGCGAAACACTTTCAAATAGTCGAATACTGATTGGTACTAACGTCAGTGGATTTTCGGCAGATACACTTCCCGACAGCGATTACGCAGACGACACCGGTCGAGCCGCACACCCTGCGCGCCTCAAACAACGACCCGCGTTTGGCCGCCCTTCGTTTTGGGTCCATTTCAGCGCAGATGACGAGAACGCCATGGCCGGGCTAATTCCCCAGAGCTTCATTGACGACCTTCTGAACCGCACCGACATCGTCGACGTGGTCAGCTCGCGCCTGCAAATGAAAAAAGCCGGCAAGAACTACACTGCCTGCTGCCCGTTTCACAAAGAGAAAACCCCCTCCTTCAGCGTCAGCCCCGACAAACAGTTCTATTACTGCTTCGGCTGTGGCGCTGGCGGTAACGCCCTCGGCTTCATGATGGACCATGACAACCTGGATTTCGTCCAGGCTGTCGAAGAGCTGGCCAAAGCCGCCGGCATGGAAATTCCCCGCGAAGAAAGCGGCCGGCCGCACAAACCGCGCCAGCCTACTGATTCGCCGCTGTATCCGCTGCTCACCGCTGCCGCCGACTTTTATCGTCAGGCCCTGAAAAACCATCCGTCGCGCAAAGCCGCCGTGGATTATTTGAAGGGTCGTGGACTAACGGGTGAAATCGCCCGGGATTTCGGCCTCGGCTTTGCCCCACCCGGCTGGGACAATCTGTACAAGCACTTGAGCAGCGATACCCTGCAGCAAAAGGCCATGATCGATGCCGGCCTGCTGATCGAGAACGCCGAAACCGGCAAGCGCTATGACCGCTTCCGCGATCGCGTGATGTTCCCGATTCGCGACAGTCGCGGGCGCATCATCGCCTTCGGCGGCCGAGTGCTGGGCGACGACAAGCCGAAATACCTGAACTCACCGGAAACCCCGGTATTCCATAAGGGCCAGGAACTCTACGGCCTTTATGAAGCACGCAAGAACAACCGCAACCTCGACGAAATCATCGTCGTCGAAGGCTATATGGACGTCATCGCCCTCGCCCAGCAAGGCCTGCGCAATGCCGTCGCAACCTTGGGCACCGCCACCAGCGAAGAGCACTTGAAGCGCCTGTTTCGCGTCGTGCCCAACGTACTGTTCTGCTTCGACGGCGACCAGGCGGGACGAAATGCCGCCTGGCGGGCGCTGGAGGCAACCCTGCCTTGCCTGCAGGACGGACGCCGGGCGCGCTTTCTGTTCCTGCCCGAAGGCGAGGACCCGGACACCTTGGTCCGCTCCGAGGGCACTGACGCCTTCCGCGCGCGAATCAATCAGCACGCCCAGCCGTTGGCCGATTACTTTTTTCAACAGTTGACCGAGGAATCGGACCCGCGCTCCCTCGAAGGCAAGGCCCACATGGCCACCCTCGCTGCGCCGCTGATCGACAAAGTCCCGGGCGCCAACCTGCGCATCTTGATGCGCCAGCGCCTGAGCGAAATTACCGGGCTTAGCGGTGAAGCCGTGAGCCAACTCGTGCAAAGCACGCCTCAGCCTCAGGAAGCGCCACCCGCTTACGATCCGGGCATCGATTACGACGCCATGCCGGATTACAGCGACTACCATCAGCCGCAGGCGCAAGAGATGTACGCGCCGCAGCAGGAATGGACGCCGAAAAAGCCTGGCGCAGGCGGCAAGAAGTGGGACAAGAAGCCGTGGGACAAGAACGGCAAACGTGGCGGCGATCGCGATCAACCGCGCGCGCCAAGGGTGCCGGCCGCTGTAGAGCCGCCCACCCTGGCCGCCTTGCGCACGCTACTGCATCACCCGCAACTGGCCGAGAAAGTCGAGGATGCCGGGCACTTCGCTGCCGAGGACCATACCAACACGCAACTGTTGGTCGCCCTGCTCGAAGCCGTACAGAAGAATCCCAAGCTAAACTCATTTCAACTGATTGCGCGTTGGCACGGCACCGAACAAGGCCGACTGCTCAAAGCGCTGGCAGAAAAGGAATGGCTGATTGATGGAGATAACCTTGAACAACAGTTTTTCGACACCATTACTAGCTTGTCAGCCCGCCAACGCGAGCGAAACCTGGAACAACTTCTTCGAAAAGCACGTCAAAGTGAATTGAGCACCGAAGAGAAAAATCAACTGCGCGACCTTTTAAGTCGCAATGTTTCCGCATCAAGCCCGACCTCAACTGGCGCGTGAGGTCATAGCTCAGGTATAATCCTCGGCTTGTTTTTTGCCCGCCAAGACCTTCAGTGGATAGGGTGTTATGTCCGGAAAAGCGCAACAGCAGTCTCGTATCAAAGAGTTGATCACACTTGGTCGTGAGCAGGGCTACCTGACTTACGCTGAGGTCAACGACCACCTGCCGGAGGATATTTCAGATCCGGAACAGGTGGAAGACATCATCCGCATGATTAATGACATGGGGATCAACGTATTCGAGGTTGCGCCAGATAAGGATTCCCTTATGCTGGCCGACGCCGATACCGACGAAGCCGCGGCCGAAGAGGCAGCAGCAGCGTTGGCAGCGGTCGAGACCGACATTGGTCGCACCACCGACCCAGTGCGCATGTACATGCGTGAAATGGGTACGGTAGAGCTCCTCACACGTGAAGGCGAAATCGAAATCGCCAAACGTATTGAAGAGGGCATCCGCGAAGTGATGGGCGCAATCGCGCACTTCCCTGGCACGGTTGACCATATTCTCTCCGAGTACACTCGCGTCACCACCGAAGGTGGCCGCCTGTCCGACGTCCTGAGCGGTTATATCGACCCGGACGACGGCATTGCGCCGCCTGCAGCCGAAGTGCCACCGCCTGTCGACCCGAAAGCAGCTCCAGCTGCCGACGACACCGACGACGATGACGCCGAAGCAAGCGATGACGAAGAAGAAGCCGAAAGCGGCCCGGATCCGGTCATCGCCGCACAGCGTTTTGGCGCTGTCTCCGATCAGATGGAAATCACCCGCAAGGCGCTGAAAAAGCACGGTCGTGGCAACAAGCTGGCAATCGCCGAGCTGATCGCCCTGGCTGAGCTGTTCATGCCGATCAAACTGGTGCCGAAGCAATTCGAAGGCCTGGTCGAGCGTGTTCGCAGTGCCCTGGATCGTCTGCGTCAGCAAGAGCGCGCGATCATGCAGCTGTGCGTTCGTGATGCCCGTATGCCGCGTGCCGACTTCCTGCGCCAGTTCCCGGGCAATGAAGTCGACGAAAGCTGGACCGATGCACTGGCCAAAGGCAAAAGCAAATACGCTGAAGCCATTGGTCGCCTGCAACCGGACATCATTCGTTGCCAGCAGAAGCTGACCGCGCTGGAAACCGAAACCGGTTTGACGATCGCCGAGATCAAGGACATCAACCGTCGCATGTCGATCGGTGAGGCCAAGGCCCGCCGCGCGAAGAAAGAGATGGTCGAAGCGAACTTGCGTCTGGTGATCTCCATCGCCAAGAAGTACACCAACCGTGGTCTGCAGTTCCTCGATCTGATCCAGGAAGGCAACATCGGTTTGATGAAAGCGGTAGACAAGTTCGAATACCGCCGCGGCTACAAATTCTCGACTTATGCCACCTGGTGGATCCGTCAGGCGATCACTCGCTCGATCGCCGACCAGGCCCGCACCATCCGTATTCCGGTGCACATGATCGAGACGATCAACAAGCTCAACCGTATTTCCCGGCAGATGCTGCAGGAAATGGGTCGCGAACCGACCCCGGAAGAGCTGGGCGAACGCATGGAAATGCCTGAGGACAAGATCCGCAAGGTATTGAAGATCGCTAAAGAGCCGATCTCCATGGAAACCCCGATCGGTGATGACGAAGATTCTCATCTGGGTGACTTCATCGAAGACTCGACCATGCAGTCGCCAATCGATGTCGCCACTGTTGAGAGCCTTAAAGAAGCGACTCGCGAAGTCCTGTCCGGCCTCACGGCCCGTGAAGCCAAGGTTCTGCGCATGCGCTTCGGTATCGACATGAATACCGACCACACCCTCGAGGAGGTTGGTAAGCAGTTCGACGTGACCCGTGAACGGATTCGTCAGATTGAAGCCAAGGCGCTGCGCAAGCTGCGCCACCCGACGAGAAGCGAGCATTTGCGCTCCTTCCTCGACGAGTGATCACAGAACCCCCGGCCCAGGCCGGGGGTTCTGCTTTATACAGATTAAATGCCCTGTACACCCCCCCCGCCGAATAGCCCGTCTACACTCGAAACATTCCCCCCAAGCCATAACGAGACCGTTATGCCCAGATGGCCGACCGTGCTTTTTTTGCTGTCGCTGATGACCTGGACCGCAACGGCTGGTGCGTTGACTCTTACCGACGAAGAACGTACCTGGCTGACGGCTCATCCGGAATTGCGCCTGGGCGTGGACGCGTCCTGGCCGCCGTTTGAATTTCGCGACGAACATGGGCGTTATCAGGGCCTGGCAGCGGACTACATCAACGTCATCCGTCAACGGCTGGCCATCAAACTCACGCCCATCGAGCCGGTCAGCTGGACCGAGGTCCTGAAACAGGCCAAACAAGGCAAGCTAGACATCTTGCCGGGCATCATGTCGACTCCCGAGCGTCAGACGTATCTATCGTTCACCCGCCCCTATCTCGACTTTCCGATTGTCATTCTGGCTCACGTCGGAGGTCCCCAACCGCGCAAACTCGAAGACCTGTACGGGCTGAAGATCGCCGTGGTGGAAAACTATGCCCCCCATGAACTATTGCGCACCCACCATCCCGACCTGAATCTGGTGGCGATGCCCAATGTCAGCTCGGCGCTGCAGGCGCTCGCCACCGACGCTGTGGACGCCGTAGTGGGCGATCTCGCCTCCAGTGTGTGGAGTCTGCGCCAGCTCAAGCTGGACGGGCTCTACGTCAGCGGTGAAACACCCTATCGCTACCAATTGGCGATGGCCGTGCCCCCGAACAACAAACTGCTGGTCAGCATCCTGGACAAAGTCCTGGCAGACATGACCCCGAGTGAAATCAGTTCCATCCAGGAACATTGGGTCGGCAACGTCCTGGACCATCGAACCTTCTGGCTGGACGCACTGAGTTACGGCCTGCCAGGATTACTGTTTCTGATGATCGTGCTGGCAGTGGTTATCCGGATCAACCGTCGACTCAGTTCGGAAATTGCCCGCCGGGTCGCTCTGGAACAGGAGCTGCGCAGCAGCGAATACCATTACCGCGGGCTGGTGGAGAGTCTTTCCGCCATTGCCTGGGAAGCCCGGATCAGCGACTACACCTACAGTTATGTGTCACCTCACGCTCAGGACCTCCTCGGTTATCCCCTGCCCCATTGGCTGATTCCGGGCTTCTGGCGCAACATCATCCACCCCGCGGATCTGACCCGGGCCCAGACCTTCTGCGACCGTGAAGTGGCGGCCGGGCGCGATCACAGCGTCGATTACCGGGTCATCACCGCTGATGGCCGCTGCCTGTGGGTCCGCGATATCGTCAGCCTGATCGAGCACGCCCATGAACCGGTACTGCGCGGGCTGATGATCGACATCAGCGAAGCCAAGCGCACCGAAGAGGCGCTGCGCCTGTCGGAACAGAAGTTCGCGTCGGTATTCCAGCAATGCCCGGATATTCTGGTAATTGCGCGGCTTTCTGACGGCTGCCTGCTGGAAGTCAACGAAGCGTTCGAAGAACAAATCGGCCTCAAGGCCGAAGACGTCATAGGCCAGACCGCCACCGACCTGAACATCTGGGGCGTACCCGGCGTGGGGCCGGGTTTGTTGCAGCGCTTGCAGGCAGGCAGCATCCGCAATCTGGAGATGCCCTTTCGCCGCAGCAATGGCCAGGTGTTTACTGGCCTGATATCCGCCGAGCCTTTCGATCTCGATACCACCCCGGCCCTGGTGGTCGTCGTGCGGGACATCAGTCAACTCAAGGAAACCCAGCAGCAGCTGCAAACCTCCGAAGAGAAGTTCGCCAAGGCCTTTCATGCCTCCCCCGACGGCTTGCTCCTGTCCCGGCAGAGCGACGGCTTGCTGTTGGAAGTCAACGAAGGCTTCAGCCGTATTACCGGTTTCAATAGCGCGATGTCCGTGGATCGGTCGGCCCTGGACCTGGGGATCTGGGTCAATCTCAACGAGCGCAAACAGATGCTCGAGCTGTTGCACCGGGATGGTTTCGTCCGCGACTTCAGTTGCCACATCCGCCGCAAAGACGGGCAAATCCGGCTCTGTGAGGTTTCAAGCAGGCCGTTGCCCATCGGCGATGAGGACTGCATGCTGACCATCGCCCGGGATATTACCGAGCGACACTTGATGCAGGAGAAACTGCAGCAGGCCGCCACGGTGTTCGAGAGCACTGCCGAGGGTGTATTGATCACTGACACCCAGCAGCACATCAGCGCAGTCAATCGTGCATTCACCGAAATTACTGGCTACAGCGAGAGCGAAGCGCTGGGCCATACCCCTCGCTTGCTCGCCTCGGGCCTGCATGACAGCGCATTTTATGCGGCGATGTGGCATCAATTGACCGCCGACGGTCATTGGCAAGGCGAGATTTCCAACCGGCGCAAGAATGGCGAGCTCTACCCGAGCTGGCTGACCATCAGCGCAGTGCGCAACCGGGATAAATTCATCACCCACTTTGTTGCGGTGTTCGCGGATATTTCCAGCCTCAAGCACGCGCAGGCCAAACTCGACTACCAGGCGCACCACGACCCGCTGACCGGCCTGCCAAACCGCACGCTGTTCGAAAGCCGACTGCTGAGCGCACTGAACAATCAGCAGGAAAACGGGGGCCAAGGCGCGGTGCTGTTCCTCGACCTGGACCGCTTCAAACACATCAACGACAGCCTCGGTCACCCGGTCGGCGACCTGCTGCTCAAAGGCATCGCCGTGCGCCTCAAGGAACAGTTGCGCGATATCGACACCGTAGCGCGGCTGGGTGGCGACGAATTCATCATCCTGCTCCCCGGCCTGCAACAGTCCAGCGATGCCGACAACATCGCCACCAAGCTCCTCAATTGCTTCTCCGCCCCTTTCCAGGCCGGCGAGCACGAGTTTTTCATCAGCGCCAGCATCGGCACCAGCCTCTACCCCAAGGACGGCTGCGACGTCGCCACACTGGTCAAGAACGCCGATGCTGCGATGTATCGCTCCAAGGCCAAGGGCCGTAACCGGGTTGAAAGCTACACCCGCGACCTCACCGCCCAAGCCAGCGAGCGCGTGGCGCTGGAACATGAACTGCGGCGCGCCATCGAGCGTAATGAGCTGTTTTTGTACTACCAACCCAAAATCAGTCTGGACGATCATCGAGTGGTGGGCGCAGAAGCGCTGATTCGCTGGCGTCACCCCAACTTCGGCGATGTACCCCCCGAGCACTTCATTCCCTTGGCCGAAGAAAACGGCATGATCCTGCAAATCGGCGATTGGGTACTTGAGACCGCCTGCCGACAGATGTACGAGTGGAATCAGGTCTATGAGTGCCTGGGCCCACTCTCAGTCAACCTTGCGGGCGCTCAACTGCGTCAGCCGAACCTGCTTGGCCGGATCGAGCAATTGCTCAAGGACAACCACCTCAAACCCGGCTTCCTGCAACTGGAAATCACTGAAAACTTCATCATGAGTCAGGCCGAAGAAGCGCTAGCGGTGCTGCATCAACTCAAACGCCTGGGTGTGCAACTGGCAATCGACGATTTCGGCACCGGTTATTCGTCCCTGAGCTACCTCAAACGCCTGCCGCTGGACATCCTCAAGATCGACCAATCGTTCGTCCGCGGCCTGCCGGACGACCCACACGACGCGGCCATTGTTCGCGCAATCATCGCCCTGGGCCGCAGCATGCAATTCACCGTCATCGCCGAGGGCGTCGAAACCCAGGCCCAGCAGCAATTCCTGGCTGCGGAGGGCTGTGAACAGATCCAGGGTTACATCGTCAGCCTGCCCTTGCCACCGGACGAATTCGCCGCGACGTTTCTTCGTACAGCCATATTGGATTTTTCGGATAGCACAGCCGAGAAACCATCGCTATAATCCGCGGCCTACTGAGGGCCTATAGCTCAGTTGGTTAGAGCAGGGGACTCATAATCCCTTGGTCGTAGGTTCGAGTCCTACTGGGCCCACCAAACAAATCAAAGGCTTACGCTTAACGGCGTAGGCCTTTTTTGTTGGGTACAGGTTTTCGTACCTATATAAAGTCTGTAAGGCGGGCCTGCCACCTGTCGGGACGCAGATTCCGCCGTGCTGGGCTACGAGCCGACAAGCTAATGGCGAATAGGTGGTGTCCTGCTACCCTGAATCTTTACCGCAGTCGGGCTTGCCGTCACCCCTGTCGCGTCTCCTAAAGATGGGTTGAGAGAGTCAAAAGCGCTTAAAAAGATTGCAGAGCAGTTAAGTGCTTACCTTAAGTAAAGCGTATCAAAATACGTTCGCCTCGCTCACTCGGGACCGCGTGCCTCGCGCCCCTTAGCTTAATCGTTAGACTGAACGTGCGAACCACAGTCAACGGTGAGAAGGAGTCCACACATCAAAGACCGTTTGCATCTTAGTCACCGCTTGTAGAAGATCATCGTCTTTTTGCACGAATGGATACGCGCATGAAGTTCGAGAAGACCACGCAGTACAGGTCCGAGGAAGGGATCGTCTTCAATCTGTCTCAAATCACCCTCATGGAAAGCGACCGAGGTCGCCTGCGCGAGCTGCACTTTAGCGAAGCGAAACGCGCCCATTACCAAGTCAACAGCATGGTCGTCGATATGTACGACCGAATGCAGGCTCGAAACCTGCCATGCCTGCTGACAGTCTGCATTTCCAATCCCCTGACCCGGCAGCAGGCCGATGCTATCAGCACTATGCGCGGCAACGTCGCCAAGGGAATTGCTGCGGCCTCAGGTGGCGTTGCCGGGAGGGTAGGTGCGTTGGGCGGGCCGCTCATTGGCTGGGCTTCAGGTGCAGTCGTGACGACAGGTGTCAACTGGTACCTCAAAGGGGCCCTGCCGAACCTGCATGCAGGTGACGTGCTGGTCAGCATCGAGGGAGAGGTCCATGGCGGGATTGGCCCACAGCGCTCTGTCGTGACGCTGGTCATCAAGGTCTGAGGAACTGCACATGCCCTACATCATGCAAACTGTCGTCCTTCTGGTGCTGGGCGCGATCCTCGTTCAGTTTCTGAAACCATACACGCTGCGCAAGTGGCTGGGTTTGGCGCTGCTGGCAACGGGCTTGGTCAGCATCTTCAAGGTTGGTGAGCAGCAGGTGCTGGGCTTTGAACTGGAGCTGCTAGCACTGCTGGCCGTGCCGCTGGGCGTGGTGCTTTTCCTGACGCGGCGGCGGTTCACGGAGGGGGACTGAAGCCCTGGCACGATTTCTCGGTGCCGTCTCTGACCCAAAATCATATGGGACAACAGTCGATCAACAGCGCGTTGATCGATGATCTTAGCGTTGGACCTTGCCGGCGGATGGGGGTCACTTTGAACATACTGGTAACTCCTAACGTAGGTTAGATGCCGCCAAAATCACTGTTAAATGATGGGTGGCGGCTGTAACGCAGGCCAGGTGCAGTCGGAAATGTGTAATGCCACATTGACCAGCCTCGCCAACTCTGCGGGCGCGGCGTAATTCTGATCCTAGACAGCACGGATCTAGCGCACATGAAAGGTCACCGCAATCGCCAACCTTTTAAGTCAGACTATACGCATGCCTTAGGCCAAGCCGCGTTTTGCTGCTCGATCTGTGAATGGAACGTGGTTTGGAGCTGCGAGAGAATTAGCCCGGGGGCACTACAGAAGATCGTGGGCGAAGACTGGTGACTCCTTCGCTGTAAAGGCTTGCGTGATCCGCCTTAGCTCGATTCGTGAACTCCCTGGTCAGCCGGTGCAAGTTCGGGGAACTCAACAAGCAGTGCCTTGTTACCCCTGGCGATGTGCTCCATCACCGCCAAGGCGATGTTTTCACGCACCATCCCGACCGAGACGTAGTACATGGCCCAGGCTTGTTCGGGCGCGCAGTGGCCAATCTGCTCCTCAATTTCCTTGTAGGCTTTGTATTCATCCGACTCCAAGTAGCACTGGCAATCACCCTGGTACATGATTTTTCTCCTTCCCTAGAACCTCTGTGACAACCCCTAAGTCAGTCGGTTGATAAGGGCTGCTCTTGCTCCCTACGTGATTACCAGTGCTCCAAATTGGCAAGCCGAAAAATCCAGAAAAGCCACGTGCAGGCCAAACCGAAATAGATCAACCTCCTTTTAAATTATAAACTCACATCATACTTACGGAGCAATTCTTCAATACGGCTCAACCGCTGATCATTAAAGACAATTGACTGGTTATCCAGCGACATAAAGCCATTTGCAATGAGCGCTTCATATCGCTCAGTCATTTTTATCAGCACTACCAACTCTTTAATTTCGCTTTTAATTTCTCTGTAAATCCCCATAGCACCCTCATATAAAATAAAGACCCCCATAGAACAACAAAGACGACACCCCAGTCAGATCACGTACCACTCTTCACTTTGGTCCAAATCCGAGTGCGGATTCGTTCCAACTTCAATGGCAGCGGCTCAAGTGGAACAAGTGTAGCAACGGTCTTTGGGTCTGGATAAATCCAAGCATTGTCACGCAGCTTCCGCTCAACAAACTCATAGGCATCTTTATTAGCGTTAGGATACAGAGTGTGGTTTGAAGTCTTGGCAATAACTTCTGGTCGCAACATATAATTAATAAACGCCATCCCCTCCTTTGGATGGGGAGCATCTTTTAACAGAACCAGATTTTCCGACCAAACCAGCGCTCCCTCGCGAGGAAGGCTGTAGGCAATCTTGCGTCCAGTGTTGGCCTTCTCGTTGATGGCCTGCGCAGCGAGGGCACCATTAGCCCATCCCACAACTGCACAAATATTGCCATCAGCCAGGTCAGAGTCGATTTTGGATGAGTCGAAATAGAGGACGTAGGGACGGATTTTTAACAGTAGGGCTTGAGCCTTCTGGTAATCATCCGGATTCTTACTGTTGCTAGGGAGCCCAAGGTAATGCAAAGCAATCGAAATGATCTCACTTGGAGAGTCGAGCATTGCCACACCACACGACTTGAGTTTGCTGATGTTTTCTTCTTTGAAGATCAAATCCCAGCTATTCACCGGAGCATCATCACCCAATGCCGCTTTGACTTTAGCAACGTCATAACCAATGCCGGTGGTACCCCATAAATAGGGCACAGCGTAGCGGTTACCAGGATCATTGACCGCTAGCTGGGACAAAATATCAGGATCGATATGTGACAAATTACTCAGTTGATTACGATCCAACGGCTGAAGTACTCCCGCCTGGATCAGGCTTGGCAGCACATTGGAGGTAGCCACAACCACGTCATACCCCGTGCGCCCAGCCATCACTTTACTCTGCATGATTTCGGCACTGTCGAACGCATCCATATGAATTCGGCTGCCGGTTTCCTGCTCAAACTCCTCTGGAGTTTCCGGTGCGATAAGCCCGAACCAGTTGTACAGATACACCCCAGGCTCTACAGCCCCCACTGATGTGCTGATCCCTGCACAGAGAAGCGAGGCTGCAAAAAGGGTTCGCAAAGGTGATTTGCTCATACAACTATCCTTGTCAAGACGACATGCCCTCATGGCCATCGTGAATCCTGATCGTGAATATACCCGGCATTGACGAATAGTAAATACCTACGAATACTTACCCGCGACCTACGAATCCCTAACCCTAAAGGGGTAGAAAATGCCACTCGACCTTCATAGCCTGGCTTGGCATCGATCAATTGGAAAGCTGATCATGCAGTTGAATCGCCCAGAATTCTGGAGTTCACTTATTCGTACCTTAAATGAATATGTGCAGATCGATAACTGGGTGGTGTTAATATTCAGCAATCAACAAGTGCAAGTTGTTAGTCTTCCTGAAGTAGCAGACACAGAAGAGGTAGATGCATTCATTCATCGCTACGTGAAGGGACTTTATATGCTCGATCCATTTTATATAGCTAATCGAGAAAACCCACAGAGCGGTTTCTTTCATATGCTGGATATTGCACCCGAGCACTTCCTTGAAACTGAGTACTATCATCAATATTTCGCACAGTACATTTCTGTAGATGAAGCACAGTACAATGTCCAGCTCGACTCCGATAGAACGCTATGCATTTCCTTTGGCAGTAACGCCCGCTTTAACCAAGAGCAAATAACAATACTTGATATTATCAAACCATGGGTAACTGCATTAATGCATCAACGCATGTGCTTTGAGGTTGACGTAGAAAAAGATCTCCCAGAACCGACTCTATGGCCAGAAACGATTCTCCAGCTTGGCACACAAATAACAACGCGCGAAAAGGACGTTCTCCAATTATTACTCAGCGGATTCTCTAACAAAGAGATAGCAGGAAAACTTTCCTTGTCGGCAGAAACAATAAAAGTTCATCGCCGAAATATTTACGCTAAATTGAACATCAAATCACAACCCGAATTATTTGCTCGATTCTTTATGCCAAAACAGGATATCTGCCCTACAAATTGAAGTCAGCGCCTGGCACTTTTCAGGCCCAAACACTCAACGATGGAATGGCTTGCACAGGCCGCAACCGCTCAAGCATTTCCCCCGTCAACACGACTTCATAAGTATCCGCCGGCCGCCCCCACTGCTCCACAATGACCATGCCGTCTACCAGCGCCGCGCCCAAGCCGGTAATCGTGTCGGCCAATGCCTCTACGATTTGTTGGGTCCGCAACCACACACGATCAGTAATCTCTTTAAGCTCGGCAGTTATGCGCTCGGACGACGCTGGATCCGTATCGGGGTAGGAGATATTTCGCAACAAGTGCCGTAACTCCCTTACTTTTGCGTAATCCTGTTCCGCCCCAAGTTCTCCATTCAGGATGGCTGTCGCTTTCGTTTTATCGACGAGTTTCCTGGCTGAATGCTTTGCAGGTAAGGTCTGACTCATAGCGCCAGCAAAAAGGACTATCAACCGACCTTCCAAATGTTCCTTCATTTCTTCTATCGAGGAAATTGACCGCGTCAAGATAATGGAAGCCCCGGCCTGATGCCTCAAGTCCATGGTGACTTTCAGCGTCACATCACCCGTTTCAAAGCCCAAGGCTCGGGCAACCACGTAGTGCCCCATTTCGTGATTCGCAATCTGCAATGCATGATCCCGTATAGCGGGAGGCATTTTCTTCATCATTCCCATCATCTCCCGTCACAGCCCTGCGTTGCGTATTCGACTATGAGAGTAACGGCTCGTGTCCATGCTATCGATGTAGAGCCCGCTCCGCATCATTACTCCAGCCATTCCGCCAGCTTAAATCAGCCATTAACCATTTCGTTACATCAGTGTCCTGGTAACCCGACCGAGGCGTATCTGATGATCCGAAAAAGGAATTTTTATGGTTGATGTCACGCGTCGTTCAATCATGGGGTTTGCTGCCGCCCTGCCCTTTCTGGCGCACACACCGTGGGTTCGCGCGCAGAGCCCGACGGTCGCCGAGCCCGTTCCGTCCGATGAAGTGCTGATCAACTTCAATGAAAGCCCGTGGGGGCCTGTGCCTGCTGCCCGGCAAGCGATGGAACGAGGGATCGCCTTATGCGGGCGCTACCCCTATAAAACCCAATATAAACTCAATGCCCTGTTCGCCCGCCAACAAGGCGTGCCGGAAGAGTACGTTCAGACTTATAGCGGCTCCAAAGCAGCCCTGCAGCACGCGGTGCACGCTTTTACACAAAACGGGAGTCTGGTGGTCGCTACGCCCTCCTACGAAGATCCCGTTGAAGCGGCGCGCGGCAGAAAAGTCTCGGTGCATGAAGTGCCGCTCAATATTCAACACGCCCACGACGTTCAAGGGATGCTGGCGGCTGACTCGAATGCCGGATTGATCTACCTGTGCAATCCGAATAATCCGACAGGCACAATCACCCCGCGCGCGGACATCGAACGGGCGCTCGCCGAGAAGCCCAAAGGCTCGATCCTGTTGGTTGATGAGGCCTACCTCGACTTTTCGGATGAGCCTACCTGCATTCCGCTGGTCAAGGATCACCCTGAGCTGCTGGTGCTGCGCACGTTCTCCAAGATCTATGGCATGGCCGGTGCCCGCCTCGGCGTGGCGGTGGGTCATCCGGCATTGCTTGAGCAACTGGAAGTGTTCGGCAATTACAACGTGCCAGCCGTCTCGACATTGCTGGGCGGGATTGCCAGCCTTGAGGACGCCGAACTGTTGCCCCAGCGAAAACAGAACAATGCCCGACTGCGTGATGAGACCAGCGCCTGGCTAAAAACACGCGGTTTTCGCTGCACGGCATCGCAGGCGAACTGCTTCATGATTGATGTCCGGCGCCCGGCAGACGAAGTCGTGAAAGCACTTGCCGATCGCGGTGTGCGGATTGGTCGGGTGTGGCAGAGCTGGCCGACCTGGGTTCGAGTCAGTGTGGGTACAGATGAGCAGATGCGGCGGTTTCGTGAGGCGTTTGCGCAGGTCACCCAAGACTAAAAGGACGAAGGTGGGACTGGTTCAGACAACCGCCACGAGCACCGCGCAGGATGTGCCTGTAACATGCCTGCCCATTGATCTGTGCCGCTGGAGATGCCCCTTTGCCTGACACCCGCCCGCCCGTTCTCGACGAAATCGACCGCCAATTGATCGCGGCCTTGCAGATCAATGCCCGCGAAAGCGTGGCCATGCTCGCCCGGCAACTGGGTATCGCCCGCACCACCGTCACTTCACGCCTGGCGCGGCTGGAAAAGGCCAAAGTGATCACCGGTTATGGTGTGCGTCTGGGGCAGCGCGTGGTGGATGGCGGATTGCAGGCGTACGTCGGGATTACGGTGCAACCGCGGTCCGGCAAGGAAGTGCTGCGGCGTCTCAGCGCCATGGCGCAGGTTCAGCAGTTGTGTGCGGTGAGTGGCGAATTTGATTATGTGGCATGGTTGCGCACCGACTCGCCGGAGCAACTGGATCAGTTGCTGGATCAGATTGGCAGTGTGGATGGCGTGGAGAAGACGACGACTTCGATCATCTTGAGTAGCAAGATTGATCGGGGGCAGCCGGTTTGAGTTTCCGCCGTTAGGTCTTGGGTATCTGGTCGGGCCTCTTCGCGGGCAAGCCTCGCTCCTACAGACTAATTTCGTCGTAACGCCGCGCTGTGTCGTCACAATGTGTAGACGCAAAGCAAAATGACGACACATTGCGTCTTATTAACGTGTTCTACGCTCTCTAGAATGGCTGCCATCTTTTCCTATACTCAGACGCGCACTCTGCGTCAGGTCGCCAGCAAGGTCAGCCATGAACAAGAACAATCGCCATCCTGCAGACGGTAAAAAACCGGTCACCGTTTTCGGCCCGGACTTTCCTTTCGCCTTCGACGACTGGATCGAACACCCGGCCGGGCTGGGCAGCATTCCTGCGCAGAACCATGGCGCCGAAGTGGCGATAGTCGGGGCTGGCATTGCAGGCCTGGTGGCCGCCTACGAATTGATGAAGCTGGGTCTTAAACCCGTCGTCTACGAAGCCTCGAAGATGGGTGGCCGTCTGCGCTCACAGGCCTTCAACGGCGCTGAAGGCATCATCGCCGAACTCGGCGGCATGCGTTTCCCGGTGTCTTCGACCGCGTTTTATCACTACGTCGACAAGCTCGGCCTCCAGACCAAACCCTTCCCGAACCCGCTGACACCTGCGTCGGGCAGCACGGTGATCGATCTGGAAGGCAAAACTCATTACGCACAGAAATTGGCGGATCTTCCTGCACTGTTCCAGGAAGTTGCTGACGCCTGGGCGGATGCTCTGGAAGCCGGCTCGCAGTTCTCCGATATCCAGCAAGCGATCCGTGACCGCGACGTGCCGCGCCTCAAGGAACTGTGGAACACCTTGGTGCCGCTGTGGGACGACCGCACGTTCTATGATTTCGTCGCCACCTCCGAAGCCTTCGCCAAGCTCTCGTTCCATCACCGCGAAGTGTTCGGCCAGGTCGGTTTCGGTACTGGCGGCTGGGACTCGGACTTCCCCAACTCGATGCTGGAAATCTTCCGTGTGGTGATGACCAACTGCGACGATCACCAGCACTTGGTGGTCGGCGGAGTGGAACAAGTGCCGCTGGGCATCTGGCGCCATGTGCCGGAGCGTTGCGTGCATTGGCCTGAAGGCACCAGTCTCAGTTCGTTGCACAGTGGCGCGCCGCGCTCCGGCGTGAAAAAAATTGCCCATGCACCGAACGGGCGTTTTACCGTTACCGATAACTACGGCGACACCCGTGAATATGCAGCAGTACTGACCACCTGCCAGAGCTGGCTGCTGACCACCCAGATCGAATGCGACGAAAGCCTGTTCTCGCAAAAGATGTGGATGGCCCTGGACCGCACCCGCTACATGCAATCATCGAAGACTTTCGTGATGGTCGATCGCCCATTCTGGAAGGACAAAGACCCTGAAACCGGTCGCGACCTGATGAGCATGACCCTCACCGATCGCCTGACACGCGGCACTTACCTTTTCGACAACGGCGACGACAAGCCAGGGGTGATTTGCCTGTCGTACTCGTGGATGAGCGACGCGCTGAAAATGCTCCCGCACCCGGTGGAAAAACGCGTAAAACTGGCACTGGACGCATTGAAGAAGATCTACCCGAAAGTCGACATCGCCGCGCGGATCATCGGCGATCCGATCACCGTGTCGTGGGAAGCCGACCCGCATTTCCTCGGGGCCTTTAAAGGCGCCCTGCCCGGCCACTACCGCTACAACCAGCGCATGTACGCGCACTTCATGCAGGACGACATGCCGGCCGAGCAACGCGGAATTTTCATCGCCGGCGACGACGTTTCGTGGACGCCGGCCTGGGTCGAAGGCGCGGTGCAGACCTCGCTCAACGCGGTGTGGGGGATCATGAAACACTTCGGCGGTGAAACTCACGCCGAAAACCCGGGTCCAGGAGATGTGTTCAACGAAATCGGTCCGATCGCCCTGCCCGAGTAAGAGGAATCCGAAATGCGCGTAGCCCTTTACCAATGCCCACCGCTGCCCCTGGATGTCGCAGGTAATCTGCAACGCCTGCATCAACTGGCGCTGGAGGCCAAGGGCGCAGACTTGCTGGTGCTGCCGGAGATGTTCCTGACCGGCTACAACATCGGCATCGATGCCGTCAGCGTACTGGCGGAGGTGCACAACGGTGAATCGGCGCAGCAAATCGCGCGCATTGCCAAAGCGACGGGGATCGCCATTTTGTATGGCTACCCGGAGCGCACCGAAGACGGGCAGATCTACAACGCCGTGCAGTTGATCGACGCCAATGGCGAGCGGTTGTGCAACTACCGCAAGACTCACTTGTTCGGCGACCTCGATCACTCGATGTTCAGCGCCGGGCCGGATGAGTTTCCGCTGATTGAACTCAACGGCTGGAAGCTAGGCTTTTTGATCTGCTACGACCTGGAGTTCCCGGAGAACGCCCGGCGTCTGGCATTGGCCGGCGCCGAACTGATTCTGGTGCCGACGGCGAACATGATTCCCTACGATTTCATCGCCGACGTCACCGTCCGCGCACGGGCCTTCGAAAACCAGTGTTATGTGGCCTACGCCAACTACTGCGGGCACGAAGGCGAGATCCAGTATTGCGGCCAAAGCAGCATCGCCGCACCGGATGGCAGCCGCATCGCCCAGGCCGGACTTGATGAAGCGCTGATTGTCGGTGAACTGGATCGTCAGCTGATGATCGATTCCCGCGCCGCCAATCGCTACTTCCTCGACCGCCGTCCTGAGCTATACGGCGAGCTGAACAAGCCCTAATCCGCTAGCATTAGCGCTTCTCTGTTCTGGAAGTGCTCATGCCTGCGCTGAATCACCCTCGCCTCCACACTGAAACCCTCGCCAATGGCCTGCGGGTGACGCTGCGTCATGCTCCCGATTTGAAGCGCTGCGCCGCCGCGTTGCGGGTCGATGCCGGCAGTCACGACGTGCCACTGGCCTGGCCGGGGCTGGCGCACTTTCTTGAGCATTTGCTGTTCCTGGGTACAGAGCGCTTTCCCGCAGAGCAAGGGCTGATGGCCTACGTACAAAGTCATGGCGGGCAGGTGAATGCGCGAACCAGCGAACGTACGACGGACTTCTTTTTCGAGCTGCCACCTCAGGCGTTTAGGGATGGACTGGAGCGTCTGTCAGACATGCTCGCTCATCCGCGTATGAATCCGGACGATCAGCGGCGGGAACGGGAAGTGCTCCACGCCGAATTTGTCGCCTGGTCGCGGGATGCGACAGCTCAGCAGCAATTTGCTTTGTTCGACGGGCTCGCGGCGGCTCATCCGTTGCGGGCGTTTCATGCGGGAAACCGTTACAGCCTGCCGGTGCCGCAGCCCGAATTCCAGCAAGCGTTGAAGGGTTTCTATCAGCAGTTTTATCAGACCGGGCAGATGACACTGAGCCTGGCCGGGCCACAGAATCTCGATGAATTGAAGGGGATGGCTCAGGCGTTTGCCGCTGCTATTACCCCCGGCGAAAAAGTCTCTCAGGCAAAATCCACCCCGTTGATGGATTCTTCAGATAATAGTTATCAACAGGCTGGAGAACGTCGGCTTGATCTGCTGTTCGCCTTCGAAGCACTGCCCGACTCATCGCCCGAAGCGCTGGCCTTCCTGTGCCACTGGCTGAATGCCGAAAAACCCGGCGGCCTGTTGGCGCAGCTGCGAGAGCATGGGCTGGCGGACAATCTGAAAGCCGCGTCGCTCTATCACTACGCTGACCAAGCCTTGCTGCACATCGAATTCACACGGCCCGCCCATGCCACCCAACCGGCCAACGTGATCCGCGATCGGCTCCTGGATTGGCTGGGCTTTTTTGCCTCTCATCAGGATTGGGCCGAATTGCGCGAAGAATATGCAGCTCTGCTGCAGCGCCAACAGCAAGTCAGCAGCGCCTTGCAACTGGCCCGACGAGACAGCGAACAGCTTGAACCCGAGTTATTCGAACAGGGCGTTGTCGCCCTCAAGGCAATCCTCAAACAAATTGGCGCTGTGGATAACTTCACCGGCCAGTGGCAACTGCCGACCCCCAACCCGTTTTTGCGCGCCGAGACTCCACCCTCGAATGCCGGATTGATTCGCGGCCAGACCAGCGCCCATCGCGGCCTGCGGACTTTTGCCCAGGATCGCTCACGCAGTCGCCGCGAACGATCGCCGATGCAATTCAGCCAGGCGCTGCCGGATAACACGGATGAAGGTGCGGTTTATCTGCGCTGGCGTCTGGAGTTCGCACCTCACGATCGCCTTCAGTCGAATCTGGAGAGCCGCCTGCGAATGCTGCGCGAAGATGCGCGTCAGGCCGGTGTCGACTTTTCCTTCAGCGCTTCGGGCAATGAATGGCTGCTGAAGATGACGGGCCTGCAGGAACCGATGCCGACAGTCCTCGAACATGCGCTGAAAGAACTGACAAAACCTGATGCCGATTTCTCACAGGAAGAGTCGGCGGCCATTGCGTTGATGCCGATTCGACAGCTTCTCAAGGCATTGCCTGATCTATGCCTTGAGCACACCGAAGCCTCAGATGAGTTGCAGCAACTCTGGTCGGGCGCACGCTGGGATGGCCTGGCGATAGGCCTGTCTGCCCAGACTCAAGCGGCGATGGGGCTTGCCTTGAGTCGTATTCCCGGCACTGCGGACAGTCAACTGACGCCGTCTCCGTCGATTCGCTCGCAGCATCTGTGGAACTCCGTCGATACCGGCTCCAGCGAACACGCGCTGTTACTCTTTTGTCCGACGGCAACCCATGACATCGTCGATGAAGCTGCCTGGCGTTTGCTCGCACACATGTGCCAGACGCCGTTCTACCAGCGCCTCAGGGTAGAGCTGCAACTCGGATACGCCGTGTTCAGCGGACTACGCCAGATAAACGGTCACGCCGGGCTGCTGTTCGGCGTGCAATCGCCGAGCGTCGCGCCTCTGGATTTGCTGGAGCACATCGAACAGTTCCTCAGCGAATTGGAAGGGATGATCGAAAGCATCGATGACGCGACCTACATCGATCAGCGCCAAGCTCTGGCCGATCAATTCGACAACACCGCCCTGCCCAACGCCCAGGCCGCCGAACTGCTCTGGCAAGGCAAACTGGCCGGCCATTCGTCTGACTACCTGAATCGTCTGCCTCAGGCAATTCTGATGATCGACCGTGAAGCCTTGCTGGCGGCGGCACAACGACTGAATCGGGCCGACGGCGGATGGCGCTGCCTGGCCAACGGAACGTGCCCCACTGAGCTTTGGCAAGTGGCAAAATGATCATTACCGGTGCTGCAATTAGCTTTCTCAAAGATTCGTGGCCAATCGCTCTGTAATTTTGAGTAACATAGCCGCCTAACTATCTGAACATCTCCGACTGGAGGTGGACTATATGTATAGGTCTCAACTGTCCCATCCACCTGAAGGAGCGCTTCTATGTCCTGGTCCAAACCTGCTTACACCGACCTGCGTATCGGCTTCGAAGTCACCATGTACTTCGCAAGCCGCTAAGCTCTGCCGTCTGGTAGAGAATGCAGTGCTACGCCTCGGCTCGCCGGGGCGTTTTTATTTTCAGCTTTCAATGATGGAGCGGCCATGTTTGTCCAGATTCTAGGTTCCGCCGCCGGCGGCGGTTTCCCCCAGTGGAACTGCAACTGCGTGAATTGCGCAGGTTTTCGCGACGGCAGCCTGCGGGCCGAGGCGCGTACCCAGTCGTCCATCGCGATTTCCGATGACGGCGTGAACTGGGTGCTGTGCAATGCTTCGCCGGACATCCGCGCCCAGCTCCAGAACTTCGCTCCAATGCAGCCAGGTCGCGCGCTGCGTGACACCGGCATCAGTGCAATCATCCTGATGGACAGCCAGATCGATCACACCACCGGCCTGCTCAGCCTGCGCGAAGGTTGCCCGCATCAGGTCTGGTGCACCGACATGGTCCACGAAGATTTGAGCACCGGTTTCCCGTTGTTCACCATGCTGACTCACTGGAATGGCGGGTTGAACTGGAACCGTATCGAACTCGATCAGAGCTTCACCGTCCCGGCCTGCCCGAACCTGCGCTTCACCCCGCTGCCCCTGCGTAGCGCCGCACCACCGTACTCGCCGCATCGGTTCGACCCGCACCCGGGCGACAACATCGGCCTGATCGTCGAAGACCTGAGCACCGGCGGTAAACTGTTCTATGCACCGGGCCTGGGCAAGGTCGACGTAGCGCTGATGAAAATCATGGCCAGCAGCGATTGCCTGTTGGTGGATGGCACGATGTGGGACGACGACGAAATGCAGCGCCGTGGTGTCGGCACGCGCACTGGCCGGGAGATGGGTCACCTGGCGCAGAACGGCCCCGGCGGCATGCTCGAAGTACTGGAACAGTTGCCCAAGCAGCGCAAAGTACTTATCCACATCAACAACACCAACCCGATTCTCGACGAGGATTCGCCGGAGCGCGCGGAGCTGGTTCGGCGCGAGGTTGAAGTGGCGTATGACGGCATGAGTATTGTGTTGTAGCGGACGGCCTCTTCGCGGGCAAGCCTCGCTCCTACAGAGATAGCGCTATCTCTGTAGGAGCGAGGCTGTTGTGGTCGAATGTTTTTAGACCATGATGTAGGAGCGTCGATCTAAGGAAGCATCATGGGTTATCGGGTTGTAACGTCAGAGGAAAAAGCAGAAGCCATTCGCTTGGTTGT
>NZ_JYLB01000014.1 GCF_001042905.1 Pseudomonas lini | reverse complement strand
ACGCCAGTGAAGGCACCGACACCCTGTACGTCGTCTACAACGCCACGGCACAGACCAACACCGTCGACCTGAACCTGAGCAACCTGCACAACGTCGAGAACGTGCTGTTGCTCGGCGCCGGCGCTTTTACCGCGCTGGGCAACGACCTGAACAACAGCCTGACCGGCAACGCCGCGGACAACCTCCTCAATGGCGGCCTCGGTGCCGACACCTTGATCGGCGGTGCCGGCAACGACAGCTACGTCGTCGACAACCTCGGCGATGTGGTCATCGAAACCAGCACCCTGGCCAGCGAAATCGACGCCGTCTATTCCACCTTCGATTACACCCTGGGCAACAACATCGAGAACTTGATACTGGTGGATGGGGCCAACCTCAACGGCACCGGCAACACCCTGAACAATGTGATCACCGGCAATATGGGCGGCAACCTCCTCGACGGCGGTCTCGGTGCCGACACCCTGATCGGTGGCGCCGGCAACGATACCTACATCGTCGACAACCTCGGCGACATGGCCATCGAGACCAGTACCCTAGCCGGTGAGATCGACACCGTGCGTTCTTCGGTGAGCTACATCCTGGGCGCCAACCTGGAAAACCTGGAACTGACCGGCACGGCCAACACCTATGGCATCGGCAACGCCCTGAACAACGTGATTACCGGTAACGACGGCAACAACCAGCTCAATGGCGCCGCTGGTGTGGACACCCTGATCGGCGGCAAGGGCAACGACGATTATTTTCTTGATCAGACCGGCGAATTGGCCCTGGTCCAGGAAAACACCAATGAAGGCACCGACTCCCTGTACGTCGTCTACAACGCCACGGCACAGACTAACACCGTCGACCTGAACCTGAGCAACCTGCACAACATCGAGAACGTGCTGTTGCTCGGCGCCGGCGCTTTCACCGCGCTGGGCAACGACCTGAACAATACCCTGACCGGCAATGCCGATTCCAACATCCTGGACGGCGGTCTCGGTGCCGACACCCTGATCGGTGGCGCCGGTAACGATACCTACATCGTCGACAACCTCGGCGACGTGGCCATCGAGACCGGTACCCTGGCCGGTGAGATCGACACCGTACGCTCTTCGATGAGCTACATCCTGGGCGCCAACCTGGAAAACCTGGAACTGACCGGCACGGCCAACACCTATGGCATCGGCAACGCCCTGAACAACGTGATTACCGGTAACGACGGCAACAACCAGCTCAATGGCGCCGCCGGTGTGGACACCCTGATCGGTGGTAAGGGCAACGACGATTATTTTCTTGATCAGGCCGGCGAACTGACCCTGGTCCAGGAAATCGTCAGTGAAGGCACCGACACCCTGTACGTCGTCTACAACTCTACGACCCAGGTCATTGGTCTGCCCAGTATGATCGATTTGAACCTGAGCAATCTGCGCAACGTCGAGAACGTGCTGTTGCTCGGCGCCGGCGCTTTTACCGCGCTGGGCAACGACCTGAACAATACCCTGACCGGCAACGCCGCGGACAACGTCCTCGATGGCAGCCTCGGTGCCGACACCCTGATCGGCGGTGCCGGCAACGACAGCTACGTCGTCGACAACCTCGGCGATGTGGTCATCGAAACCAGCACCCTGGCCAGCGAAATCGACACTGTCTATTCCTTGATCGATTACACCCTGGGCAGTAACGTCGAGAATCTGATGCTGCAGGGCAGTGGTAACCTCAACGGTACCGGCAACGCCCTTAATAACGTCATCAATGGCTACATCGGCAACAACATCCTAAACGGTGGCCTGGGTGCAGATGTCATGAGCGGTGGCGATGGCAACGACACTTACATCGTCGATAACATCAGCGACATGGCCATCGAGACCAGTACCCTGGCCGGTGAGATCGACACCGTGCGTTCTTCGGTGAGCTACATCCTGGGCGCCAACCTGGAAAACTTGGAACTGACCGGCACGGCAAACACCTATGGCATCGGCAACGCCCTGAATAACGTGATCACCGGCAACGACGGCAACAACCAGCTCAATGGCGCCGCCGGTGTGGACACCCTGATCGGTGGCAAGGGCAACGACGATTACTTTCTTGATCAGGTCGGCGAACTGGCTCTGGTCCAGGAAATCGTCAGTGAAGGCACCGACACCCTGTACGTCGTCTACAACGCCACGGCACAAACCAACACCATCGACCTGAACCTGAGCAACCTGCACAACGTCGAGAACGTGTTGCTGCTGGGTAGCGGCGCCTTTACCGCGCTGGGCAACGACCTGAACAACACACTGACGGGCAATACCGCCAACAACATCCTGGACGGAGGCATCGGTACAGACACCCTCACCGGTGGCGCAGGTGCCGACAAGTTCGTTTTCAGTGCCCTAAACGAAATGGGTACAGGCGCCAATCGCGATGTCATCACCGACTTCAGCAGTCTGCAGGGCGATAAGATCGATCTGACCAACTTCGACGCCAATCTGGTAAGCGCGGGCTTCAACGGCTTCAGCTTTATCGGCGCGAATGACTTCACCGGCGCAGGACAACTGCGCTTCGTCGACCATATGCTCTATGGCAACGTCAATGGCGACCTGGGCTCGGACTTCGAAATCCAGCTGGTGGGTGTCAATACCTTCAGTGCCAACGATCTGGTGGCCTGACGCTTCATCACGAAAGTAAACTCCGGCTTGTCAGGCAGGCCGGAATGTACAAACGAAAACGCCCCGACTTGTTCGGGGCGTTTTCGTTTTTGTGGGGGAACAGCTCTTGCGATGCTAAACCAACACCCCCAGCTCCTTCGCCCGCGCCACCGCCTGCGTGCGCCGCTCAACCCCCAACTTACTGTTGATATGACTGGCATGGGTTTTCACCGTGTGCAGCGAAATGAACAACTGATCGCTGATTTCCTGGTTCGAACACCCTTGGGCGATCAGTCGCAGAACGGCCAGTTCACGCGTACTGAGTTGTTCGGCCGCAGGCGATGACTCCACCATCGGCCGGGAGGCCATGGCCGGAAGTTTTTCCGAGAGACACTGCGAAACGGCCGTCGGCGCAAAGAGTTGAAGTTGCCCGCGCAGCCAGTCCGGGTGTTCGCTCAACAATGGGTCAAACGGTTGCAGGACACCACCGGCGGCCGCTTCCAAAGCCTGGGCCAATGCCTTGCGGGCCTCGGATTCGCGCCCGCCCGCCAGCAACAGGATGATTTTCTGACTCAGCGCCATCACGCTGAGCATCTGCCGGCCGCTGTGCTGACCGTGTTCATGCAACGCGTTCAAGCGCCCTTCGGCAAGCATGGGCTGGCCTTTCAGCATGTCCAGCACCGCCTGTTGCAGTTCAATGTGCAGCGGCAATTGCGGATGGAATTCCGGGGGAGCCGCCGGATGCTCTCCGTTGTAGGTCTGACCCAATCGCGCGAGCCAGGCTTCGGCGAGGTCGGTGCGGCCCTGGGCCAGCCAGAGTTCGCATTTGACCAGGGTGATCATCGCCAGGTAGTAAATCGGCGGGACATCCCAGATGTGCATCAGGCGCTCGGCCTCGGCGAGTTCGGCGAAGGCTTTGGCGAACTCGCCGCTGCTGCCCTCCAGACGGGCAATCACACAGTGGCCGATCAGCACACTGATGTCGCGACAGGCCCGCGCTTCGCCCAAACCCGCGAGCAAACGTGCCCGCGCGGCCTGGGGTTGCAAACGCAGCGCCAGCAAAAAACCCTCGTATAAGGTTAACCGTGCGCGCACCGCATAGAGCCGTTGCGGGGATAAGCCTTGCAGGCGTTGCAGCCCTTGGCGGACTTCATCCAGTGAGCGAAGAATCTCCCCGCGCGCTTGGAGCACGCGAGCGCGGTCGTAATGGGCCAGCGCCTCGAACAGCGGATTGCCGACCCGTTGCGCCAGTTCAAGGGACTCACGATTCAGCCCTCGGGCACGCCAGAGGTCGCTGTCGGCAATGGCCAGGTTAGACAATGTCGAGAGGCACATCAGGCGCTGTCCATAGCGTTTGGCCGGCAGGCTCTCCAGCGCTTCGGTGCAATAGAGCAACGTCAGCTCCCGATTGCCTCGCCCTCGGGCAATGATGCCGCTCAGGGCCAGCCACTGCGCAAGCATGGATTTTTGTGCAGTGGCCGACGGGGCCGGCAGGAAGCGGCTCAAGTGGCTGGCCAGCTCCTCAGCGGCGTCCAATTGGCAGGCCAGCCCCAACGCCCAGCTGTAGAGCACGATCAGCCGTGGCGTGCTGATCAGCAGGCTGTCGGGCAAGTCCATTTTCCAGCGCAACAACATGCCAACGTTCTGCTCGGCCAGCAGCTGTTCTTCAGAGAGGTTTTGTACCAGATTCGCTGCAACGTCCAGATGCCCGGCACGCAACGCCTGCTCTACCGCCTCATCGAGTAACCCTTGGGCGTTGAACCAGCGGCAGGCACGCAGATGCAGGCTGGCCGTCGGCACCATCGCCTGGGCGGTGGGCCGGCTGCGCAGCAGGTCGGAAAACAGGTGGTGATAGCGGTACCAGTGACCGTGTTCATCCAGCGGCACCAGAAACACCTGATGCGCCAGCAGGAAACGCAGGATCTCGGCACTGTCATGGGCTTCGCGCACGGCGTCGCACAACTCGCTGCAAAAGCGCTCTTGAGGCGCGGTCTCGTACAGGAATGACTGCACCTCGGCGGGCAGGCAATCGATCACTTCCTCGAGCAGGTAATCGCGAATCAGCCCTTCCCCACCGTACAGCGATTGGGGCAATGCGCCCTCGCTGCCCGCCTCGGAGGCCGCCAGCAACCAGAAGCGCAGCCCGGCCACCCAACCTTCGCTGCGCTGAATCAAACTTTCCAGCGCCTCGCCACGCAATGAAATGCTGTGTCGATCAAGCAGGGTCAGGGCTTCATCGTGGGTCAGTCGAAGATCCTGCTCATTCAACTCGAGCAGTTGCCGCGACAGTCGCAGGCGTGCCAGATGCCAGTCGGGACGTTGCCGACTGGTGACCATGACCAGCAGACCATCGGGTAAATGATTGAGAAAAAATTGCAGGCAACGATCAAGCACCGGGCCTTGGGCCAGATGATAGTCATCAAGCACCAGCAACAGCGGCGTACCGGGTGAAAGGTGCACAGCCAGCTCATCGAGCAAACCGTCCAGCCATTCTTCGAAGGCGAACGGCTGATGACGTTGGCGCATTTTCAGCAGCCCCAGCGCCTGGCTGCCCAATTGCGGAAAATACTCCTGAAGACCTTCGAGCAGGCGCTCAAGAAAACGACCGGGATCGCTGTCCCGAGGACTCAACCCTAGCCACAGGCTTTGCCAGTGACCCGGCAACCCCTGGCAAAACTCTACCGCCAATGAACTCTTGCCGAACCCCGCCGGCGCACTGACCAGCAACAGCCTGCCACCGAGGCCGGCGCTCAGGCGCTCGCACAAACGCGGCCGCAGCACATGGCCGTCGGGCAGCGGAGGCCGGAAAAAGCGCCCGTCCAATGTGGCGACGGCAACGCTTGCAGGGCCCGGAATTGGGGACAGATCAGTCATGGCCGGCTCTTGTTTGAAAGGCTGATGGCGGCGTTACAGATGTCCGCAGCCTAGCGGTAAACGAAGAGCTATTGAAGGTTATTGCTACAAATGGCTACAAAAAGACTACGAACAGAAGTTGCCAAGCCTGAGGTGCAGTTTTTTCGACAGACCGTGTCGCTCCCTTCGCGAGCAAGCCCGCTCCCACACTGGATCTCCATTGCTCACAGATTGTATATCCACCGAAGATCAAGTGTGGGAGCGGGCTTGCTCGCGAAAGGGCCATCACAGTCACCGACGTTTCGCGAGCCCCCCCGCGTTAACAAGTGCGCCCTGATACAAAATTCCGATAAAAAAAGCCCCGAACCAGTCGGGGCGTTTTTTCGAGGATGCGGCCTCGGTTTACACCGTATTAGCGAACGCCTTCCTGACGCAAAGCTGCCGGCGTGAAGTCTGCGGTGCTGGCAGTGAAGCCGAAGTTATAGGCCGACTTCTCTTCGTTCTTCATGCCCAGGGCCAGGTAACGGCCCGATTGCAGGTCATACAAGGTTTCGAGGGCGTACCACGGCACTTGCTTGTCGTAGTAGTTCTCGGAGTGAGCCTCGGCGACACGCCACAGTTGCCCGCGACCGTCGTAGTGATCGACCACAGCTGCCTGCCAGGTGTCTTCGTCGATGTAGAAGTCACGTTTGGCGTAGATGTGTCGCTGACCTTCCTTCAGGGTCGCGACCACATGCCAGACCCGACGCAGTTCATAGCGAGCCAGGTCCTGGTTGATGTGACCGGCCTTGATGATGTCGGCGTACTTCAGTTTAGGATCATCGAGCTTGTAGCTGTCGGAGGCGATGTACATCTCTTTCTTGCCTTCGAGCTTCCAGTCATAGCGATCCGGCGCACCGTTGTACATGTCCAGGTTGTCGGAGGTACGCAGGCCATCGGCAGCGGTACCCGGCCCGTCATAGGACACTTGCGGCGCACGACGTACACGGCGTTGCCCGGCGTTGTAGACCCACGCCGAACGCGGTTCTTTAACCTGGTCGAGGGTTTCGTGTACCAGCAGCACACCACCGGCCAGACGCGCCGGCGCGGTCACTTTCTGCTTGAAGTAGAACAGGATGTTGCCCGGATTTTTCGGGTCGTAATCCTTCATCTTGTCGCGGAACACGAATTGGTCCTCGAAGTACACGAGGCTGAACGAGCCGTTCGGCTGCGGTGTGGCCTGGGTTATCAGACGGGTCACACTGCCGCCGCGATAACGGGTGATGTGGTTCCAGATGACTTCAACGCCACTTTTCGGAATCGGGAACGGGATCGCGGTTTCGAAGTTTTCCAGACCGTTGCCGCCGGACACCAGGTTAGTGTTGGTGGCGTTTTTCTTGATGGAGGCGAACACGTCATCCGGCACGGTGGCACCGCGATGGGACGGGTAGACCGGCATCTTGAAGGTTTCCGGGTAGCGCTTGAACATTGCGTACTGGCCCGGCGCGAGCTTGTCCTTGTACTGGTCGACGTTCTGCGCGGTGATGGTGAACTGCGGTTTTTCACTCGCGAACGGATCAGACAGAAAACCCTTGCTATCCACGCTACCGGCGTTTTTCGGCATGGGTTTCCAGGCCGGGATCGAGCCGTCGGCGTTGCCCGCCATCTCGGCGCCCATCGGGGTCAGGCTCTTGCCCAGCTTGTCCGCTTCGGCCGCAGGGACCGCCGCCATGACACCGGTTGCCAGCAGCGACAGCCCCAGAACGCCAACGTGGAACAGACTCTTTGTTATTTTCATAAATGTGTTCGTCCTGAAAATACAGTGCTTAGAAGTTCACGCCGAAGCTGAGCGCAACGAAGTCGCGATCATCCACGGTGGTGTACTTGCCGTCGAAGAAGTTGGTGTACGCCAGGCTCGCGGTGTAGGTGTTCTGGTATTCGGCATCGACACCCAGGCTCACCGCTTTACGACCTTCCTCGAAGTTACCGCCAGGGCCAGGCGAGTAACCGCTCACGTCATGGGACCAGGCCACGTTTGGCTTGAGGTTCACACCGGCGAACACGTCGTTGTAATCCCAGATGGCGCGACCGCGATAACCCCACGACATCGATGTGGTAAAGCCCTCGTTGTTGCAGTTGCGGCTGCGGTTGTTGGTAGCGGCACCCGCGCCGGCACCGTTGATGGTGCTGGTGTTAAGGATCGCCGAGCAGGTGTTGAGGCCGCCGGTATTGGGCAGTTCACCAGGACCGTAGACCGGGTCACGGCCGTAACGGACATCAGAGCTGCTTTCCAGACCGCCAACATGGGTCACGCCCACTTCGCCCACCAGGGTCAGACGGCTGGCGCCCATGACCTGATCGAAGAAGTGCGTCAGGGTGGTCTGGAACTGGGTGATTTCCTTGCGGCGATAGCCGTGCAGATCCTGACCCGGTACACCGGGGAGCAGCGAAGCATTGGTCAGGGCGCCACCCAATGGGCGTACGCCGGCAAACAGGATGTCGGTGGAGTTGAGTTGCACCGGCGCGTTCGGACGATAGCTGATCTCACCGCTCCACGCCGTACCGGTAGGCAGGGTAGTGGAGAAGCTCAGACCGTAGAGGCGGATATCTTCCGGGTACTCGACGAAGTACTCGGAATTACCTGCGACCACCAACGGCGCCAGAGCACGAAGCGCCCCTGGCAAAGCCGCTGCCCGGGCGTAGGCCGCCGCTGGAGCACCGGTGGCGCTGAAGATCGGCGCACGACTGTGATAATTCATGAAATAGGCACCGAACTCGGTGTCTAGCGGCTCGAACATGTATTTGAGGGACGCGCCCCACTGGCCGCTGTCCCGCGCATCGCGATCCGCCCCACGACGCACCAGCACACCTTCATCGTTCACGTCGACGCCCAGCCTGGTCAATGTAGGCAGGGCCGCGGCCGGAATGGTCGAGCGCTTGTTCAGCACGCGCAGGTTGTTGTCGCAACCGTCGGCAATGATGTCTGGCTGGGAGAAAAAGGTGCCACAGTTATCGACAACCGTCTGGTCCCATTCCAGCTGATAGAAGGCTTCGGCCGACAGATTGTCGGTGAGGCTCTGGGACACGTAGAACATGTTGACCGGGATCAGACCTTCCTTGACCTCGGCACCGGGACGACGGAACGCGGACACGTCGATCGGGTTGATCGAGTTGATGCCGCCGCCGATGAAAGTACTTTCACCCCAGCTCACGACCTGCTTGCCCAGACGCACGGAACCCGGCTGATCGGCAATGGCGTAGTTGTGGTAGACGAAGGCGTCGAGGATCTGGCCGCCAGCGGACTTGGCGCCTTCTTTACGGTTGCTGTCGCTGATGTCCTTGAACTCGCGGCTTTCATCCTTGAGTTCGAAGTCGTACCAGTATTTGCCCCGGACGAAGACACCGGTGTCGCCGTATTTCAATTCAAGGTCATGGATGCCCTTGAAGATCTTCGAAAAAGTTTCGCCGCTCTTGAAGTTGTTGTGACCGTCATCGGACGTCTGGGACAGGCCGTGGCCCCCGTTATTGACGCCGATAAGATTCTTGTTGGGGCTCTGAGTAGACCAACTGGCTCCGATCGACAGGGATGAGTCAAATTGACCTTCGATCTCACCGACGTTGAAACTGACGCCGAATGCAGGCCCGGCGAGCGAAGAGGCGAGACTGACCGCCAGGGGCAGTTTCGCCCGGCGCCAGAACTGGTTTACTGATGTCATCGACGCTACTCCATGTGCATTATTGTTATGGCTAAGTACTTTTAAAAACGTTGTGGGTGACCGGAAGCCAAGCGGTTCCGACGTCACTCCAAAGTTGCATCGCCCCGTTTTGTGCGCGCTCCGTTCTTAAAAATTCCTTGAGCGGACTATAGCCAGCAGGTAGTAGTGCTTGATCCCTCTAAAGTGTGATTTGCAGCTGCCGGCCACTCTGGAACAGTCCTTTCGCCAGTCCGACACATGTCGGCACGGCAAGGATGGCTGAAAATTCGGATTTCACAAGCCAAGCGCTTGCTTGGTGGGTCTGGCGCGCCGTTTTCGGCGCGCCAGATGACGCTTAAAGCGTCGAGAGGAAGGTACTGTTGTTGGCCTGCCATTCGGTGATGTCGACGCGGATGCGCTTCTTGTCGAGCTTACCGACACTGGTCTTGGGAATTTCAGTAACAATGGCGATCTGGCTCGGGATAGCCCACTTGCTCAGGTGCCCCTGCTCAACGAACGGTTTGAGGTGTTCCTTGAGATCCTTGGCCCCGATCTCATGCCCGTCGCGGACCACCAGCAGCGCAAACGGCCGCTCGCCCCACTGCGGATCGGCGATGCCCACCACTGCTACTTCGCGTACCGCGGGGTGGCGGCTGATCAGGTCTTCCAGGTCCAGGGAGGAGATCCACTCGCCGCCGGTCTTGATCACGTCCTTGATCCGGTCGCGAATGTCGATCACGCCCATGCTGTCCAGCGTCGCCACGTCGCCGGTGTGCAACCAGCCTCCGGCCCAGAGCTCGGCACCTTTCTGCGGCTCGTTGAAATAACCCTCGGTGAGCCACGGCGCACGCAACACCAATTCGCCCTGGGTCTCGCCATCGGCAGGCAGGAAGTTGCCGTCGGTGTCGACGATCGCCGCCTCGACCAATGGCCCCGGTACACCGGCCTTGATCCGGTAGGTGGTGCGTTCGTCTTCGGTGCCGGCCATCAGCTCTTCGTTGAGGTGCGCGCACGATACCAATGGCCCGGTTTCCGACATGCCGTAAGCGGCGGTCAACTGAATGCCCTTGGCTTTGGCCGCTTCATACAGCGCACGGTTGAGCGCACTGCCGCCGATGACGATTTTCCAGCCACCGAAATCGATGTTTTGCGCCGCCTTGGCATTGAGGACCATTTGCAGAATGGTCGGCACGCAGTGGGAAAAGCTCACCTTCTCCTTGCGCCACAGTTCCACCAGATACTCGGGATCGTAACGGCCGGGGTAGACCTGCTTGAGCCCGAGCATGGTTGCTACATATGGCAAGCCCCAGGCATGCACATGGAACATCGGGGTGATCGGCATGTACACGTCGTTGGTGCCCAGCAGGCGCACGCTGTCGATGGAACCCATGATGGTCGACACGCCCATGGTGTGCAGCACCAGCTGGCGATGGGTGAAATACACGCCTTTGGGGTTACCGGTGGTGCCGGTGGTGTAGAACGTGGTGGCGACCGAGTTTTCGTCGAAATCTTCAAAGTCGTACTGCGGGCTCGCGGCGGCCAGCAATTGCTCGTACTCGCCGACCAGGTTCGGCAGGTCGGCGGTTTTTTCCGGCAAGTCGGTCAGCAGCAGGGTTTTCTCCACGGTGGTCAGGTGCCCGGCAATCGCCTTATACAGCCCGACGAACTCGCTATTGACCAGCACGAAGCGGTCCTCGGCGTGGTTCATGGTGTAGAGAATCTGTTCCGGCGACAGGCGCACGTTGATGGTGTGGATCACCGCGCCGATCATCGGGATGGCAAACATGCATTCCAGGTAGCGATGGCTGTCCCAGTCCATCACTGCCACGGTATCTCCGGCCTTCACGCCGGCGGCCGTCAACACGTTGGCCAGGCGCGCGACCCGCTCGATCAGGGTCGGATAGCTATAGCGCAATTGATCGCGGTAGATGATCTCGCGGGTTTTTTCGTAACGGGCACCGGACATCAGCAGCCGTTTAATCAACAGCGGATACTGGTAAGCGCCCTCGGCTGGGGGGATAACGCGAGTCTGCAACATAAGAGTCCCTTTTCTGACTGCACGGTCTTGGCTTTTAAAGCTAAGCACTCTAGAGCCCTTGAACGCCAGCCAAATCAGCCAAAGGGATGATTTGCACAGCCATATAAATGCTAGCTTTGCGCCAGCATTTGCAGGAATTCGTTATCTATATCGGATGCGCTGCTGAATCAGGCGTAGGAGCTGCCGAAGGCTGCGATCTTTTGATCTTGGGCGATTTCGATATCGCTGAAGATCAAAAGATCGCAGCCTGCGGCAGCTCCTACAGGGGACCGCGCCGTTTGGCAGAGTAGTGATTGATCAATGCATCTCGGTGAACGCTAGTTTCACGCCGATGGCGATCAGCACCGCGCCCATGGTCCGGTCGAACCAGTGGCCCATGCGGGCGAAACCGGCGCGCACGCGCTGTTGACTGAACAGCATCGCCACCAGGCAGAACCAGACTGCCGTCGCCGCGGCCAGATAAATCCCGTAACCGGCCTGTACCGCCAATGGTGTGTGCGGGTTGATCACCACGGTGAACAACGACAGGAAAAATAGCGTGGCTTTCGGGTTCAAGCCATTGGTCACGAACCCCGAAGTGAAAGCGCCCCGCGCAGTGCGATCGCCCGCTTCCTGGTGCAGGTCGTCAGCCACCGGTTTGGCTGGTTGCGCGCGCAAGGCCTTGAAGCCGATGTACAGCAAATACGCGGCGGCGGCCCATTTCAAGGCGTTGAACAGCACGATCGACTGGGACACGATCAATCCGATACCCAACAGCGAATAGCCGACGTGCAGGAAAATCGCCGAGCCGACGCCCAGCGCCGTCCAGGTCCCGGCACGGCGACCGTGGGTCACGCTCTCACGCACCACCACGGCAAAGTCCGGGCCGGGGCTGGCGACGGCCAGCAGGTGAATCAAGGCAACGGTCAAGAACTCTGTCCAGTACATGGGGGCTCCTTTTGGGCAGGGCGATCAATTGAAATTTTTCCAAGGATGGACCACACCCTATGGCATCTGTGAAATCTGTGGCCACCTCAATCTGTGCATTCCTGTAGGAGCGAGGCTTGCCCGCGAAGAACGATAACGCGGTGCATCAGAGACACCGCGGTGCTTGCTTCGCGGGCAAGCCTCGCTCCTACAGCGAACGCAGCCTTCGGCAGCATTACCAATTGTGTCATCTGGTAGGCTCGGCAGATTACGCCTTCAGTTCAATGCACAAAAGGTACAGTTGATGACGAACTCTCGCCGCGCCGTTTTCCTCGACCATCCGTCCCTGGACCTCGGCGATCTCGACCTCAGCCCGCTACGCGAGTGCTTCAGCGATTTGCAGCTGTTCGCGCAGACCACGCCCGATCAGGTGGTCGAGCGCCTCAAGGGCGCCACTGTCGTCATCAGCAACAAAATCCTGATCGATGCGGCGGCCATGGCTGCCAGCCCCGAGTTGAAGCTGATCCTGATCACCGCCACCGGCACCAACAACGTCGACCTCGCCGCCGCCCGCGCCCACGGAATCACCGTTTGCAACTGCCAGGGTTACGGCACGCCGTCGGTGGCTCAGCATACGATCATGTTGCTGCTGAATCTGGCGACGCGCCTGGCTGACTACCAAAAAGCAGTCGCCGAAGGTCGCTGGCAGCAGGCGAAACAGTTCTGCCTACTGGACTATCCGATCGTCGAACTCGAAGGCAAAACCCTCGGCCTGCTTGGCCACGGTGAACTGGGCAGTGCCGTGGCGCGGTTGGCCGAGGCGTTCGGTATGCGCGTGTTGCTGGGGCAGATTCCGGGGCGCCCTGCCCGGCCGGATCGTTTGCCGCTGAATGAACTGCTGCCGCAAATCGACGCCCTGACCCTGCACTGCCCGCTCAACGAACACACTCGCCACTTTATCGGCGCCCGTGAACTGGCCTCGATGAAACCCGGTGCTTTCGTGGTCAACACCGCGCGCGGCGGTTTGATTGACGAACAAGCATTGGCTGATGCCCTGCGCAACGGTCACTTGGGCGGTGCGGCCACTGATGTGTTGAGCATCGAACCACCCACCGCGGGCAATCCGTTGTTGGCCCACGATATCCCACGATTGATCGTCACCCCGCACAACGCTTGGGGCAGTCGCGAGGCGCGGCAGCGAATCGTTGGCCAGTTGACCGAAAACGCCCAAGGCTACTTCAGCGGTCAAGCGCTGCGGGTCGTCAGTTGATAAACTGCGGCACTTTTTTTCCAGGAGCAGAGTATGGATCCGCGCAGTGAAGTACTGCTTCGTCAGGCTGAGTTATTCCAGGGTTCGGTGCTGCTGGCCGGTTTGCCCGCCGATGATTTGCTGGGCCGGCTGCCCGATGCCCACGGTTGGTGCTGGCATGCTGGTGATCAAACGGCACTGAACGCCCGTTTCGCCGAGCGCAGCCATTTCGGCGTGAATTCGCCGGAGCGCGAGTTCGACAGCGCCGTGGTGTTTCTGCCTAAGTCCAAAGACCTGACCGACTACATCCTCAACGCCCTCGCCTCTCGTTTGGCCGGCCGTGAGTTGTATTTGGTAGGCGAAAAACGCAGCGGCATCGAAGGCGCGGCCAAGCAACTGAATCCCTTCGGCAAACCCCGTAAGCTCGACAGCGCACGGCATTGCCAACTCTGGCAGGTCACCGTGGCCAATGCACCAGAAGCCAAGTCGCTGGAAAGCCTGGCACAGACCTACGAACTGCCGTTGGCCGAAGGCCCATTGAAAGTCATCAGCCTGCCGGGCGTGTTCAGCCACGGTCGCCTGGATCGCGGCAGCGCCCTGCTGCTGGAGCATCTGGACAAACTGCCGAGCGGCCACTTGCTGGACTTCGGTTGCGGCGCGGGTGTGTTGGGGGCGGCGGTCAAGCGGCGTTATCCACACAACCAGGTCACCCTGCTCGATGTGGACGCGTTTGCCGCTGCCAGCAGTCGCCTGACCCTGGCCGCCAACGGCCTGGACGCGGAGGTGATGACCGGTGACGGCATCGATGCCGCGCCCATGGGTTTGAGCGCGATCCTGAGCAACCCACCGTTCCATGTCGGCGTACACACCGATTACTTCGCCACCGAGAACTTGCTGCGAAAAGCGGCTAAACATCTGAAAAACGGCGGCGAACTTCGACTGGTAGCGAACAGCTTCCTGAAGTATCAACCGCTGATCGAAGAGCACTTGGGCGTGTGTGCGATCAAGGCTGAAGGACAGGGTTTCCGAATCTACCGGGCCAAGCGCGGCTGAAAATCGGCCCCGTAGGAGCCAGGCTTGCCGGCGAAGGCGCCCTCAAGAGAGCCTTCGCCGGCAAGCCTGGCTCCTACGAAAAGCGCCATTGGGGCTTGCCCAATCGGATTTGCCTAGGCAGAATCCGCTCCGTCCTAGGGGAGTAGTCTCCCACGAGCGCCATGCTCGTCCGGCATACGTCAACATACTTGGTCCTCAGACCATGGCGTATGCGACCCAAGCGTCCGCATCAGACGGATCGCAGGGTTTGACAAGACCTATGACACGAACACCTTACCCGGGGCGGGAAGGCTGTACGTGTCATAGCCGTGTCGACCCGCCCCTTAGGAAAACCCTGATGATGTTGGATTCCCTGCTCGTTCCCACCGCAATCGTTGCCTTGGCCGAAATCGGCGACAAGACGCAACTGCTCGCGCTCATTCTCGCTGCCCGCTTTCGCAAGCCCTGGCCAATCATCGCCGGCATCGTCGCCGCGACCCTGGCCAACCATGCGGCAGCCGGTGCGGTAGGCGCCTGGTTCGGCAGTTTCTTCTCGAATGCGACGTTGCACTGGATCCTCGCCGCGAGCTTCACCGCTACGGCCCTGTGGACGCTGGTGCCGGACAAAATGGACGAAGACGAAGCCAGCACCGCCCGCAAATTCGGGCCGTTCCTGACTACGTTGATTGCGTTCTTCCTCGCGGAGATGGGCGACAAGACCCAAGTCGCAACGGTGATGCTCGCCGCGCAATACCCGGACCTGTGGCTGGTGATCATCGGCACTACCGTCGGGATGTTGATTGCCAACGTGCCGGTGGTACTGGCAGGTAACTTTGCGGCGGACAAACTGCCCTTGACCCTGATCCGTCGCCTTGCGGCGTCGGCGTTCCTGATCCTGGCGATTGTTGCGGTGTACACGGCGATGGAGAGCAGTGGGTGGGTTTGACGCTGTAGGTCGTTAGACCGCGTTATCGTTCTTCGCGGGCAAGCCTCGCTCCCACAGGTTTTCGGTCGATTACATAATGTGTGTACGACACAAAACCTGTGGGAGCGAGGCTTGCCCGCGAAGGCGTCAGCGGCATCAACGCCTATCGATCAGGATTTATTGGCTTTTTCATATAACGGCATGACTTTAGGAATCGCCGCCTGCAAGGCAGCAATCCGACTGCTCGACGCCGGGTGAGTGCTCAAGAACTCTGGCGGCGCGCCATTTGAGGCTTTGCTCATCTTGTTCCACAGGGTGATCGCCGCGTTCGGGTTGTACCCGGCGCGGGCAGCCAATTCGAGGCCGATCAAGTCTGCCTCGTTTTCATTGCCTCGACTGTTGGGCAAGGTCATGCCGTATTGGGCTACGGTGTCCGCCAGGGCCAAGCCGCCCTCGCCCAGACCGAACAACGCACCGGCGCCCTGTTTGGCCATTTCGATACCGTAAGCCTTGGACATCGCTTCGCGACCGTGCTCGCGCAAGGCGTGAGCGATTTCATGGCCAATGATGGCGGCGATTTCGTCGTCGGTGAGTTGCAGGGTGTCGATCAGCCCGGAGTAGAAAATGATCTTGCCGCCAGGCCCACAGGAAGCATTGAGATCGTCGCTCTTGATCAGATTCACTTCCCACTGCCACTGGGCCGAATCCGGACGGAACACCGGCGCCTGGGCAATCAGCCGCTTAGAGATCGCCTGAACGCGCTTGGCATCGTTACTGGTTTTGTCCAGAACCCCTTTGCTGCTCGCCTCCCCGACGGTCTTTTGATAAGACTGGGCGTACATCTGGTTGACCTCGGCGGTCGATAACATGCTGAACATGTATTGCTTGCGCTCAACCCCTACGGCACCACCGCTGGTGGTGTTGACCGACTGACAACCGGCGAGCAGCAGACCTGCGCTCAGTGCACACAAAACCAATGTCTTATTCATCAAGAAGCTCCCTGGAAACATGCCGCGTATCCTAGGTGGGGATTTGTATCGGCGCCAGATACAACGGACGTGTAACACGTACATTTCAGACAAAACCCCGTAGGAAAAAATTCACATAGCAGCGCCCGCCACGGCCGATCACGGTCAGCAATGATTCATTTGCGACATCCAGCACTCCAAAACAGCCAATTCGTCATGGGTCGTTCATGACCTTCCAGCTTCCTGCCGATACAGCACCGCAGACGTCCTCTTGCGTGCGGAGCACTCATGAAATTCAAGTCGATCCAGTTTTCCGTTGCCGCCCTGGCCGGCGCCATTGTGCTCAGCGTCGTCGCCGCTTTGGTGCTGTACGCGCTGTTTTCCGGCGCCCGGACCCAAGACATGGTCCAGCAACGGACTCAGGCGCAGTTCGAGCAAGTCATCGAACAACGCCTGACCTCGCTGGCGCAAACCCAGGTCAGCCAGATCCAGCGCGAACTCGAAGCACCGCTGCTGATCGCCGGCGGGCTGGTGCGGGTGAACGCGTTGATCGGTACCCCGGGCGCCGATGGCCAGCCACAGTTGAGCCTGAGCCGTGAGCAACTGATTAGCCTGATCAAGGAAAACGTCGCCCGGAACCCGAAAATTCTCGGCACCTACATCGGTTGGGAAAAAAACGCCCTCGACCACAACGATGCGGCCTACGTCGACACCCCAGTGGTCGGCATCGACGCCAGCAACGGGCGCTTCCTGCCGTGGTGGTTCCGCAACGAAGACGGCAGCCTGGGGCTGGACAAACTGGTGGACGTCGACGACCAGAAAACACTCTCCACCGGCGTGCGCGCCAGCGAGTACTACCTGTGCTCCAAAGAAACCAAAAAATCCTGCGTGATCGATCCGGCGCCCTACAAGGTCGGCGACAAGATCGTCATGCTCGCCTCTTTCATTGAACCGATCATGCTCAATGGCGCGTTCCAGGGCATCGTCGGCGCCGACCTGTCGGTGAACTTCATCCAGGACATGCTCCTGGGAGCGAATCAGAAACTGTACAGCGGCGCCGGGAAAATGGCGTTGATCGGTGGTAACGGACGGATCGTCGCCTACACCAACGACCCGAGCAAATTCGGCGAAAAGGTCAGTGACATTCTCGACAGCAAACAGATTGCCAACATGGCCAATCTCAAGCGCGGCGAAGTGACTTACACCGTCGACAAGGCCCAGGGCCGGATCGAGTTGTACCTGCCCTTCGGCATCGGCCAGACCGACGCCCGCTGGACCTTGATGCTGCAATTGCCGCTGAACGCGGTGATGGCCGATCTGCAAAAACTTCAGGGTGACCTGGATGCACAGCGCAAATCCGACACCTTTGGCATGGCCATGGTCGGACTGTTGATCGCCGGTATCGGTTTGTTGGTGATCTGGCTGGTAGGCCACGGCATTGCGCGGCCGCTCAAGCAAATGGTCGCGATGCTCGACGATATTGCCCAAGGCGAAGGCGACCTGACCCGTCGTCTGACCAGCGACCGCGCCGACGAATTAGGCTCGATAGCCAAAGGCTTCAACACCTTCCTCGCGAAGTTGCAGGCGATGATTACCCAAGTGGTGACGTCGGTGCAGAGCGTCAGCGACTCATCGGAACATACCGCCGACATCGCCATTCGCACCAACATCGGCGTGCATAAACAAATGGCCGAGATCGATCAGGTCGCGACCGCCGTGCATGAAATGACCGCCACCGCCCAGGATGTCGCGCGCAATGCCACTCAGGCCGCGCAAGCCGCCAGCCATGCGGATCAGGCAGCGGCGCAAGGCATGCAAATCGTCCGGGATACGTCGAATTCAATTGGCGTTTTGGCGGTGGAAATTGGCAAAGCCGTCGGCGTTGTGCAGACCCTAGCCAAGGACAGCGAAAACATCAATGCGATCCTGACGGCCATTCGCGGCATTGCCGAGCAGACCAATCTATTGGCCTTGAATGCCGCCATCGAAGCCGCCCGTGCCGGTGAGCAAGGTCGTGGGTTTGCAGTGGTGGCCGATGAAGTGCGCAACCTGGCGCAGAAAACCCAGAAGGCCACGGAAGAAATCCAGACGATGATCCAGCACCTGCAACAAGGCACCCGCGATGTGGTGCGGGTCATGGAAGACAGCCAGAACCGCACCGACGAAAGCGTGCAGCACGCGGCAAAAGCGGCCGAGGCGCTGGAGACCATTACGCAGGCGGTGTCGGTGATCAACGACATGAACACCCAGATCGCCAGCGCGGCCGAGGAACAGAGCGCGGTGGCGGACGACATCAACCGTAACGTGATCAACATCGGGCAAGTGGCCAATGAAGTGGCGGGCGGAGCGGATGAATCGAGCGCGGCCAGTGCGGACTTGACCAAGTTGGCAGAGCAGCAGCGGCGGTTGATCAATCAGTTCAAGGTTTGATCTGAAGCCCGCTCCCACAGGTTTTGTGAACACCATAAATCCCTGTGGGAGCGGGCTTGCCCTAATGCCAGTCAGTTAAGGGAAAATCGGACCTGTAGGAGCCAGGCTTGCCGGCGAAGGCGTCCTTAAGAACGCCTTCGCCGGCAAGCCTGGCTCCTACAAAAAAGCGGCTTACTCGCTTAACTGACTGGCATTAGGGCTTGCCCGCGATGACGTCAGCCCAGACAACTAATCAGCCGGGGGTCAAACACTCCGGCCCATTGAGCTTCGGATCATTCACCAGGTTCGCCAGCACCCGCTCGCGCAACGCCGCGGGTTCGCTGGCCAGCAATGCCTGCAAGGCATGCAACGGCGTTTCCGGGTTGAGCCAGGCTTCCTGCCCCGCCGCATCGAGAATCAACGGTCGACGCTGACTCGAGGCCGGCTGGGTGATCACCGCCGTGCTCAACCACACCTGCTCCTGCACCGGATACGCCTCCCAGATCGCCGCAAAGAACAGCGCCGAACCCTCCCCCGGAGTCAGCCAGTACGGACGTTTGCGCGTGGTGCCGCGCCATTCGTAGAAACCATTGGCCGGCAGCAGGCAACGACGCAGGCGCAAGGCTTCGCGAAACATCGGTTGTTCGGCCACGGTTTCGGCGCGGGCATGGGCCGGGGTGCGGGACAGGTCGGTCAGCCACGGCGGCGTCAGGCCCCAGCGGGCGCGGGCCAACTCACGTTGCCCGTCTGCGCCGGCACGCAGCATCAACACCGAATCGTTGGGGGAGATATTCCACTGGGCCTGCTGATCGGCGGGGAATCCGGGCAGGGCCGCGAAGGCGGGGTTCCAGCGAAACAGGGCATAACGTCCACACATGGGGCAATACGACTCTTGATCAAACGAACGTCAGCCTAACAGACCAGCGTGCCCGGAAAACTGTCCGGTTCATCGCCGGACAGCGGCAGCGCGGCATTGTACGCGGTGATCAGCTCTCGGGCGTATTCAGCCTGATCGTTATCGACCGACAGGCCCAGCAAGCCGAACATCGGCAACTCCCCGGTGCCGCCGACCAAATCACGCCCAACCAGATGCGCCTCGATGCCCTCGCTGGCGAGCATGCCTTGCAGCAACTCGCCTTCCATCAGGTTTTCCGGTTCGTAGATGCGCTGCATAGACCCTCACTCGTTTTCGCTGTGAACTTCGAGCAACCATTCATGACCGTCAGTCTGCAAAACAAAAGTAATGGGACGGCAACACACAGGACAATCTTCGATATAGGTCTGATCGCCGCCGGACAAGTCCAGAACAGCCTCAGACTCTTCACCGCAATACGGGCATTCATAGCGCTCGGTTTCCAGCATCGCGGTCTCCCAGGTGACTTGTGCGTATAATCGCCGGTCTATTTGCAGGGCTATTTTCGTCTGGCTAACTTTTCAGACCGTGCCCCGTTGGTTTTCGATCAAAACCTTTACTTACCCTAGCCGTTTCTAACAAGAGAGCATGATGGGCGAATTCGATGCCATCCGACCTTACGACGACAGCGAAGTCCCAGCGGTGCTGGCACGGCTGCTCGGCGACAAGGCGCTTCTAGATATCCTCATCCACTTCCGCTTCCCGCGTTATGCCGGTGCCTTCGGCTGGATGCTCAAACCTCTTATAGCTCATCGGCTGCGCCGTGAGTTCGCCAGCGTCAATTCGGTGGCCACATTGCAAGACAAGGTCGAGGTTTACGTCGACCACACCATCGAGCGCGCCACCGACGGTGTCACCTACACCGGCGTCGAGCAGTTCAAGTCCGGCAGCGCCTACCTGTTCATCGCCAACCACCGCGACATCGTGATGGACCCGGCCTTCGTCAACTACGCCGTGTACCACGCCGGCCTGCCGACCCCGCGCATTGCCATTGGTGACAACTTGCTGCAAAAGCCTTTTGTCAGCGATTTGATGCGTCTGAACAAGAGTTTCATCGTGCACCGTTCGATCACCGGCCGCCGGGAAAAAATGGCGGCGTATCAGCTGTTGTCGGCGTACATCAACCACTCGATCCGCAACGACTGCGCCTCGATCTGGATCGCCCAGGCCGAAGGCCGGGCCAAGGATGGCGACGACCGTACCGAGTCGGCGATCCTCAAGATGTTCCACATGAGCCGCAAGGACGAGCCGTTCGGCGAAGTCATCCGCTCGCTGAACCTCACTCCGGTGTCGATCAGCTACGAATACGACCCGTGCGACCAGGCCAAGGCCCGCGAGCTGTACATCCGCGCCACCACCGGCAGCTACACCAAGGTGCCGGGCGAGGATGACGTGAGCATCGCCAAAGGCATCACCGGTTACAAAGGCCGGGTCCACGTGAACTTCGCCGCGCCGATCACCGAGCTGTTCGAAGACACCAAGCAGTTGGCGATCGAGATGGACAAGCAGATTCTTGGTGGTTACCGGTTGTTCCCGGTGCACTACCTGGCCTATGCGCAGTGGAAAGACGCCGACCCGCAACTGCAGGTGCCGAAAGCGGCCGAGGTGTTTGCGGCCGACGAACTGGCCAAGGCTCAGGAAGAATGGCAGCGCCGGCTGGATGCCTGCCCTGAGGAGCATCGTCCGTTCCTGGTGCTGCAATATGCGACGCCGGTGCGCAATCAGTATCGGGTGAAGGCCGGGTTGCCGCTGTAAGGCAATGGCTGGAAATGACAACGGCGCCTTCGGGCGCCGTTTCTTTTATGCAAGATCAAAAGATCGCAGCCTTCGGCAGCTCCTACATTGACCGAGTACACCCGATATCCCACCTGTATGCGCAATCCCCCGTAGGAGCTGCCGCAGGCTGCGATCTTTTGATTTTCAGACGCGAGTGCTGATCCACGACACCAGCAACGCCATCCCGAGGCAGGCGAAACCGAAGCGGTAGAAAAACCGGTTCATGCGCAGGGTCGCCCAATCCAGCGTTGGCTCTTCACTGGGACGACTTTGGCGCTGCGCCTCGATACTGGCCATGGCGCGCTGTTCGCGACGACGGGTGGCGTGCAGCAACCAGCCGCCCGGGAAGGCGAACAGCAAGGCCAGCAAGTTGATCAATTTGGCGGGATGAGAAGTAAGAAGCGAAATCAATTGCAGCGACATCACAAACCTCAGGCTAACCGGTGTAGCAGACGCCGGACCGACGACCACGGCGCGGATTCTACCGAAAGCGCTCCGACCTGCCCCGGCTTTCCGACAAATAACGAAACCATTTAGCCGATTACTGTCCTGTGTCACGGCGCCGTCATCTGAATCCGCCAGTCTGTCGCCCCTCGAAACCGACACGGACCCCGTCATGCTCCACGCCGAAAACCAGGACCGCCTCTACCTCATTGCCCCAAGCGACGAACAACAAACCTTAGTCGGCAGCCTCGCCTTCAACGTACAAGACCGGCATTGGCTGGTGTATTGCGCGCTGGGTGGGCATCAACATGCGGACTTGCCGGAGACGGATTTGCTGACGGGGGTCAGTGTTCTGGATTTTTATTCGGAGGCGGCTTGAGCGTCCTGCCCTGTAGGAGCGAGGCTTGCCCGCGAAGGCTTTCTCACATTCAACGTGGATGTTGCCTGACACACCACCATTGCGAGCAGAATCACATAATTGAATCGTGTGCATCTGCGAGGGATTGGCCGGTTGTCAGGCCGTCTTCGCGGGCAAGCCTCGCTCCTACAGGTGCATCGTGAGCAGGTTTGCTCCCACAATGGATCTGCGAGCACAAAAAAACCCGGTGCCATCACTGACACCGGGTTCTTTAAACAAGCCGCAAACCGTTACTCGGCAAGCACCTGACCAATCGTCGGGTCCTTGAACAAGCGGGTCAACGCATCACTCAACACATCACTGACCAGCTTGGTATTGGTTTCCTGATTCGGCGCCATCCCAAAACGCTGATCCAGCGACGCACCGTAACGACCGCTGTAACGACGGTTGGCATTCTGCACATCCGAACGGAATGTCGCGCCAATCGTTGCCTCAGTCACGTACATGCCCTCTTTGGGCGACTGATACTTCAGCTCGGCCAGGGTCACTGTCAATTGCGGTGCATTCAGCGCATTGGCCGTCGGGGTAAAGCCCAGCAAGCGCACGGCCGCTTCAGCCTGAGCTTGCAACTTCGGCAGAATCTGCGCGCCCTGCACGGTGATCGCACTGGTCTCCGGATACAGACCACCACGAGTTCCCAGCGTTGGCGACGGACGACCGTCCACCACACGCACCACCACCGGCTGACCACGGCCGACCGGTGCCAACTGAGCTGTCAGCTTGGGTTCCGGGTTCAGTTGTTGCGGGCTGTGGGCGCAGCCGACGAGGGTCAAACTGGTCACAGTGATCAAACCGAACAACAGGCGTTGCAACATGCTCTTCTCTCCAGAATCAGGCACAAACAGGCCCGCAGTATAGCGGTGCGCCACTGCGGCGAACTAGCGTCCAGCAACGATTACTGAAATCTCTGACAAACCCGGCACAGTGCGGTTCCTGTCACACATCTGTCACCGCCCATACACATGCACGTCATGGCTCACTGGCAACCTTCACAGCAGTCACCCCACAAGGTACTTTGCCATGCGTTTTCTCATCTCAATGTTCGCGCCACGCCCACTGCATCGCTGCTTTGCCCTGCTCGACCGCAATGGTCGCTGCCAGGCGTTCAAACAGTGCAGCCTGCAGCCCATGGGCGATGGCTGGGTCGAAATCGAAGAAATCCGCCTCAACTGGCTGCACCATCCCCTGCCCGCCAGCGCCCGTGTCAGCCAGCGCCAGCCACGTGTGCGTGCGCAACAACTGTTGACCACCTGACCGGACGCCTAATAAAAGTCATTAAACACGACCATTTCCCTGCGTTTCTTCGTTACAATCTCCCCCCGATTATAAGGACGTCTCCTGATCGGGCCTCGCAGCATCGTTAATGCCTCGGTATTGACACCCCCGCACCGCCCACAGAGAGCCGCCCACACAGATCGAGTGAAGCTGGCGCGCTTGCTGTTCCCTAAGCAAAAACACCACTTTTCGCGAATCTGCAGAGCTGTCATTACGCTCGGTCACTGAGCTGTTTGCCCGTTTTGCTTGTCATGTATCCCATGGCGGCAATCCATCCGGGCACGGTGCCAGGCTGGGACAGCCCTTTTTTGAGGTTCACGTCTTCAAAAGAGCGTGAAAAAAACGGGTTTTCACAACTTCACAAGAGTGTGGCGAGCAATGAATAGTTTTGCGTCTGAACATGCACCATTAGCGTCTACAACAGCCCAACGACACAGGACCGAGTATTCCTCGAACACCGGAGCCTGAAGCCTGTCCGCTACGGATTTGGTTGCACAAACGGATGTCTCGACCATAAGTCGAATTGCCAGCCGCGTGCCGAAATGAGTTCATGTGACTCTTGAGGCCAGGCCGCATGCATCCGTCGAAGTTGCGAAAAATTGCGAAGATTCGGACATGGCGATCCTGGCCATGGGTACCTGGGGCATCACTGACACGCCCCGTCACTCCTGGCAGCTATGCCGACAATTTGGTGCTGCAGATTTTGGAGACGCGTTAAATGGCGCATAACGAAGCAGTCGACGTAGTACTGGTTGGGGCCGGCATCATGAGTGCCACCCTTGCTGTACTGCTCAAAGAGCTCGACCCCGCGATCAAGCTGGAAGTCGTCGAGCTGATGGATTCCGGTGCCGCGGAGAGTTCCAATCCGTGGAACAACGCCGGTACCGGTCACGCCGGGCTGTGTGAGCTGAACTACACGCCACAGGCCGCCGACGGCACCGTCGACATCAAGAAAGCCGTGCACATCAACACCCAGTTCGAGGTGTCGAAGCAGTTCTGGTCCTACCTGACCAAGAAAGGCACGTTCGGCTCGTGCAAGTCGTTCATCAGCCCGGTGCCGCACCTGAGCTTCGTGCAGGGCGACGACGGCGTCTCCTTCCTCAAGGAACGTTTCAAGACACTGAGCAAACACCACGCCTTCTCGGACATGGAATACACCGAAGACAAGGCCACCATGGCCGAGTGGATGCCGTTGATGATGCCGGGCCGCCCGGCTGACGAAGTTGTCGCCGCCACCCGCGTGATGAACGGCACCGACGTCAACTTCGGCGCCCTGACCAACCAACTGCTCCAGCACCTGACCAGCGCACCCGATGCCCAGGTCAAGTACTGCAAGCGTGTGACTGGCCTGAAGCGTAACAACGGTGGCTGGACTGTCAGCATCAAGGACGTCAACAGCGGCAATACCCGTGAGGTCGATGCGAAGTTCGTGTTCCTTGGCGCCGGCGGTGCGGCACTGCCACTGTTGCAAGCTTCGGGCATCGAAGAAAGCAAAGGCTTCGGCGGTTTCCCGATCAGCGGCCAATGGCTGCGTTGCGACAACCCGGAAGTGGTCAAGCACCACCAGGCCAAGGTCTACAGCCAGGCTGCGGTAGGTTCGCCACCGATGTCCGTGCCGCACCTGGACACCCGCGTGGTCGATGGCAAGAAGTCCCTGCTGTTCGGACCTTACGCCGGTTTCACCACCAAGTTCCTCAAGCACGGTTCGTTCATGGACCTGCCGATGTCGGTTCGCGCCGGCAACATCGGCCCGATGCTGGCGGTGGCCAAAAACAACATGGACCTGACCAAGTACCTGGTCAGTGAAGTGATGCAGTCGATGGAACAGCGCCTGGAATCCCTGCGTCGTTTCTACCCTGAAGCGAAAGCCGAAGACTGGCGCCTGGAAGTGGCCGGCCAACGGGTACAGATCATCAAGAAAGACCCGAAGAAAGGCGGCGTTCTGCAGTTCGGTACCGAACTGGTCGCGGCCAAGGACGGTTCCCTTGCCGCCCTGCTTGGCGCTTCGCCAGGCGCTTCGGTGACTGTTTCGATCATGCTGGAACTGATCGAGAAATGCTTCCCGAACAAAGCCAAAGGCGAATGGGCTGCCAAACTGGCGGAAATCTTCCCGGCTCGGGAAAAGGTTCTGGAAACCGACGCTGCGCTGTATCGCAAGATCAATGCGCACAACAATGTCGCGCTGGAACTGGTTGAAGCCAGTAACGAGACCGAAAGCTACGCTTGATTCGGCCGCATAAAAAACGCCCCGTCCTCATTGAGTGCGGGGCGTTTTTTTGTGCCGCTGAAAAGATCGCAGCCTCGCTACGCTCGACAGCTCCTACAGGTATGAGCGAACCATTTGTAGGAGCTGTCGAGCGTAGCGAGGCTGCGATCTTTTGATCTTAACCGCGAGCCTTGCTGATCAGCTCGATGTACTCGGCCGCGTTGCGCTGATCCTTGATCAGAGCGACGAAGTCATTGCCGTGCTCATCCTTGCCATCCAGGTCCAGGCCGGCTTCAACAAAGAACGTCAGAAAACGCTCGAAGTCATCGATGCGCAGGCCACGGTACGCCTTGATCAGTTTGTGCAGCGACGGTGAAGTGGCATCGACCGGCTCAAAATCGAGGAACAGCTTGATCTGCTCATCGCCGATCTCGTCACCAATCACTTGCTTCTTATCTTTACGCATTGCCGACTCCAGCTCGCAGACATTTCACGGGGCGGGCAGTTTACCCCTGCCTTAGCGCCGGGCTCAACGCGGACGAACGCTGCCTGTATGCAAATCGGCCCAGACATGGCCGTTGGCGTAGCTGAGGAACTGGCAATACACCGTGTCATTGCGCAACAAATCGATCACCACCCGGTATTGGGCCATTGGGTAGAACAGCGTCAGAGTCTTGCGCTTCTCGTCGTAGATCGGCTTTTTCAGGCTTTTGCTTTCGCCATCGAAGTTGACTAGCACCTGGCTGATGGTCGCGCCCTTGTTCAAGGATTTGCCCTTGAGGCGGATCAGCAATGGCGATGTAACCGGGATCGGCTGTTGGTTGGACTGGCGCTGGCTGCCGATCACCACCGAATACTCGGTGATCTGCAACAGTTGCTGCTGCTCGGGTTCAGCGTCACGCAGGGTCAGGTCGTCCGGGGGTAAAAACTGCGCATGCATCGGCGACGGGGCGGCGGCCAGGGGCAGGCTGAGGGTCAGCAACAGGGTGGCGCAGCTGCGGATCAAAAGGCTCATGACAGGCTCCGGGGGCGGGGCCGAGCACTCTAGCATGGGTGTACGAAAACTCTTCTGTGGACACCGATCCCTGTGGGAGCGTGGCTGTGGCGAGGGGGCTTGCCCCCGTTGGGCGGCGAAGCAGCCCCAAAACCTGCAATCGCATGTCGACAGACACACCGCATTGATCGGGTTTACGACTGCTTCGCAGCCGAACGGGGGCAAGCCCCCTCGCCACACAAGCCCGCTCCCACAGGAAAGGGGATAGCCGGGCTACATGCCTTTAACAGCAAAAATCCCGTTAGCGTTACGCCAGTAGCCTTTGTAGTCCATGCCATAACCGAAGATGTAACGGTCGATGCACGGCAGACCGACGAAATCGGCTTTCAGGTCCGGGCGAGCCTTGCGGTCGTGGTCCTTGTCGATCAGCACGGCGGTGTGCACGGCGCGGGCGCCAGCGTGTTTGCAGAAGTCGATGATCGCGCCCAGGGTGTGACCTTCATCGAGGATGTCGTCGATGATCAGCACGTCACGGTCGATGAACGAGACTTCCGGCTTGGCTTTCCAGAACAGGTCGCCGCCGCTGGTTTCGTTGCGATAGCGGGTGGCGTGCAGGTAGGACGCTTCCAGCGGAAAGCTCAGATGGGTCAGCAGCTTGCCGGAGAAAATCAGCCCACCGTTCATCACGCAAAACACTACCGGATTGCTTTCAGCCAGCTGATCGTTGATTTGTGCACCGACGCGGGCGATGGCCGCCTCGACTTCAGCTTCGGTGTACAGGCAGTCAGCCTCTCGCATGATTTGACGGATATGCTCGAGATCAGCGGACATGGCGCTCTCCAAGGGGGGACGGACAAAGGAAAAGCGGGCAAAGGTACGCATCCCGCACGGCCAGATCAAGCGTTTGTGGACTAACGTTCTATATGTCTATAGGACAACACCCTCGGATAGATTAATCTGGGCCGGTTTTTTTTGCCCGCCCCCGGAGCCTTTCCCATGCCCATCCTCGAGATCCGCCATCCGCTGATCCGCCATAAACTTGGCCTTATGCGCCGCGCCGACATTAGCACGAAGAATTTCCGTGAGCTCGCTCAGGAAGTCGGTGCCTTGCTGACCTATGAAGCCACCAAAGACCTGCCGCTGGAAAGCTACGACATCGAAGGCTGGTGCGGCACGGTATCGGTGGAGAAAATCGCCGGCAAGAAAATTACCGTGGTGCCGATCCTGCGTGCCGGTATCGGCATGCTCGAAGGCGTGCTGAGCCTGATCCCAGGCGCCAAAGTCAGCGCCGTGGGCGTGGCCCGCAACGAACAAACCCTGCAGGCCCACACCTACCTGGAAAAACTGGTACCGGAAATCGACGAACGCCTGGCGATGATCATCGACCCGATGCTCGCCACCGGCAGCTCCATGGTCGCCACCATTGATTTGCTGAAAAAGGCCGGCTGCAAGGACATCCGTGCGATGGTCCTGGTGGCTGCTCCTGAAGGCATCGCCGCTGTAGGAAAAGCTCACCCGGACGTGATGATCTACACCGCTTCCATTGACGAAAAACTCAACGAACACGGTTACATCATCCCAGGCTTGGGCGATGCCGGTGACAAGATCTTCGGCACCAAGCAGAAGGACGCTTGAGCATGCAGCAAGAGTTCAACGATCCGCTCTGGCGCACAGTGCTGTCGGGTGCACAGATGCTGTTCGTGGCCTTTGGTGCCCTGGTGTTGATGCCGTTGATTACCGGCCTCGACCCGAACGTGGCGCTGTTCACCGCGGGTTTGGGGACGATTCTGTTCCAGATCGTCACCGGGCGTCAGGTGCCGGTGTTCCTCGCCTCGAGCTTTGCCTTCATCACGCCGATCATTCTCGCCAAGGGCCAGTTTGGCCTCGCGGCGACCATGGGCGGTGTGATGGCGGCGGGTTTCGTCTACACCTTCCTCGGCCTTGCCGTGAAGATCAAAGGCACCGGGTTCATCGATCGCCTGTTGCCACCGGTGGTGATTGGTCCGGTGATCATCTCCATCGGCCTGGCCATGGCGCCGATCGCCGCCAACATGGCGATGGGCAAGGCCGGCGACGGTACCGAACTGATTCCTTACCAGACGGCGATGTTGATCTCGATGCCGGCGCTGCTGACCACTTTGATTGTCGCGGTGTTCGGCAAAGGTATTTTCCGCCTGGTGCCGATCATCTCCGGCGTGTTGGTGGGTTTCGCCATGGCGTTCTATTTCGGGGTGGTCGACACCGCGAAGATTGCTGCTGCACCGTGGTTCGCGATTCCACAGTTCACGGCGCCGGAATTCAACTGGCAGGCGATTCTGTTCATCGTTCCGGTAGCCCTGGCCCCGGCCATTGAGCACATCGGCGGCGTGATTGCAGTGGGTAGCGTGACTGGTCGCGATTATTTGAAGAAGCCCGGCCTGCATCGCACCTTGCTCGGCGATGGCATTGCCACCACCGCGGCCGGTCTGTTCGGCGGCCCACCCAACACCACCTACGCTGAAGTGACTGGCGCGGTGATGCTGACCAAAAACTACAACCCGAAAATCATGACCTGGGCGGCGATCTTTGCGATCAGCCTGGCGTTCATCGGCAAGTTCGGTGCCCTGCTGCAAAGCATCCCTGTGCCAGTGATGGGCGGGATTCTCTGCCTGTTGTTCGGTTCGATCGCTGCGGTGGGGATGAACACAATGATTCGCCACAAGATCGACCTGGGTGAAGCACGCAATCTGGTGATTGTCTCGGTGACGCTGGTGTTCGGGATTGGCGGTGTGCTGGTCGGCACCGGCACCGGCCCGGACGATTTCGGCCTCAAAGGCATCGCGCTGTGCGCGGTGGTGGCGATTGCGTTGAACCTGTTGCTGCCGGGCCATGACAGCTGGAAGCACAAGCAGGCGGAAGAGCCGCTGATCTAAGCAGGTCTCAAGAACGCCATCGCGGGCAAGCCCGCTCCCACAGGTATTGCGCTGACCTTGTGGGAGCGGGCTTGCCCGCGATGCTTTTAAAGCGCCAACGGCGCCCGTTCACACAATGCGTTCAACGCCTTGGCCCACTGCGGATCATCGTTGAGGCATGGCACCAGCACCAACTCCTCCCCTCCCGCTTCGAGGAACTGCTCCTTCCCGCGATCACCAATCTCTTCCAGGGTTTCGATGCAATCGGCGACGAACGCCGGGCACATCACCAGGACTTTCTTCACGCCGCTTTTGGCCAACTCATCGAGGCGCGCTTCGGTGTAGGGTTCGATCCACTTGGCCCGGCCCAGACGCGACTGGAACGACACCGACCACTTGCCGTCCGGCAGGCCCATGCGCTTGGCAAACTCTGACGCAGTGCGCAGGCACTGAGCGCGGTAGCAAGTGGCTAATACTTCCGGTGAAGCGTTCTGACAGCAATTTTCGCTTTTAAAGCAATGGTGACCGGTGGGGTCGATCTTGGTCAGATGCCGCTCCGGCAAACCATGAAAGCTCAGTAGCAGGTGATCGTAATCCTGCTGCAAATATGGCGTAGCGCTGGCCACCAGGGCATCGAGGTATTCCGGCTGATCGTAGAACGGCTGGAGAATCGAGAACTGCACGTCGAGTTTCTTCTCCCGCACCACTCGCTTGGCTTCTTCGATCACCGTGGTCACGGTGCTGTCGGCGAACTGCGGATAGAGCGGCGCCAGGGTGATTTTTTTGTGCCCCTGAGCCGCCAGGCGAACCAGCGTCGACTCAATGGATGGCTCGCCGTAGCGCATCGCCAGTTCCACCGGCCCGTGGGTCCACTGCGCGGTCATGGCCCGTTGCAGACGACGGCTGAGCACCACCAGTGGCGAGCCGTCCGCCCACCAGATCGACGCGTAAGCGTGGGCCGATTGCTCTGGGCGCTTGATCAGAATCAACGACACCAGCAAACGCCGCACCGGCCACGGCAGGTCGATCACATACGGGTCCATCAGAAATTGATTGAGGTAGCTGCGCACATCTGCCACCGAGGTGGAAGCAGGTGAACCCAGGTTGACCAGAAGCAACGCGTGATCGGTCATGCAACGTCCTATTTCTTAAGGCGGCTGGACAGATCGTCCAACGCCGCGCGCAAATCGGTGAACTGGAAAGTGAAGCCCGCTTCCAGCAAGCGAGCCGGCATGGCCTTCTGGCCACCCAGCAACAACAATGACAACTCGCCCAGGCCCACCTTCAACACGAGAGTTGGCATCGGCATGAACGCCGGACGATGCAACACGCTACCCAACGTTTGGGCGAATTCACGATTGCGTACCGGCTTGGGCGCGCAGGCATTATATGGACCGCTGGCCTCATTGCGGTTCAGAAGAAAATCAATCAGGGCGATTTGATCCTTGATATGAATCCACGGCATCCACTGCCGACCACTGCCGATCGGCCCGCCCAGCCCCAGTTTGAACGGCAACAACAGCCGCGACAAAAAGCCGCCCTCGGCGGACAGCACCAACCCGGTGCGAATGAGGATCACGCGAATGCCCAAGGCTTCGGCGCGCTGCGCGGTTTCCTCCCAGGCGACGCACAACTGGCTGGCGAAATCATCGATGACCGGTGGCGATTCTTCAGTCAACTCCCGTTCGCCACCGTCGCCGTACCAACCGATTGCCGAGCCGGAGATCAGCACCTGCGGTTTCTGCTCGCGGCTTTCGAGCCAGGCCAGCAGGGTTTCGGTCAGGGTGATCCGGCTGCTCCACAACAAAGCTTTGCGTTTATGAGTCCAGAGCCGGTCGGCAATCGGTGCGCCCGCGAGGTTGATAATGGCATCCACCGGTTCTTGACCCAGGTCCTCAAGGCGTGCGATTCCACGAACCTGAGTGCCACAGACTTTGGCGACTTTTGCAGGCGTGCGACTCCAGACCGTCAGGCGATGTCCTTGGCTCAACCAGTGCTGGCAGAGCTGACGTCCTATCAAACCAGTACCGCCGGTCAGCAATATGTGCATGACATCTTCCTCGCGTGGCGTTTAACCCTGATCACTAGTCTATTTTTATAAGCAGGGATCTTTGGTATTGGGCAGGCTCTGAGCTTAACAATAGGCCAAGCTGTCAGAACGAGGACGCTAAAAGTTATACCAAAAAACAATATTGTACAGGTTTGAACCACGGCGTAGTCTGTACAGAAAGGTAAACGAGGCCCCTATGACTGTACCTATCGCAATCATCGGCACCGGCATCGCCGGACTCTCAGCCGCCCAGGCCCTTACGGAGGCCGGGCATGTCGTTCAACTTTTCGATAAAAGCCGCGGCAGTGGCGGACGCATGTCGAGCAAGCGCAGCGATGCGGGTGCTCTGGACATGGGCGCGCAATATTTCACTGCCCGCGACCGTCGCTTTGTCACCGAAGTCCAGCGCTGGCAAGCCAACGGCTGGGTCGCCGTGTGGACGCCACAGCTCTATACCTTCCATGGCGGCCAGCTCAGCCCCTCGCCGGACGAACAGACTCGCTGGGTCGGTACGCCACGCATGAGCGCGATCACACGCGGCCTGCTCGGGGATCTGGAAGTGCATTTCGCCTGCCGCATCACCGAAGTCTATCGAGGTGAAGAGCACTGGCATCTGCAAGACGCCGACGGCTTCACTCACGGCCCGTTCAGCCATGTGGTTATTGCCACGCCAGCCCCTCAGGCGACCGCGCTGCTGGCGGCCGCGCCGAAGCTCGCCGGAGCCGCCGCCGGGGTAAAAATGGAGCCGACCTGGGCCGTCGCCCTGGCTTTTGACACGCCACTGGAAACCGCCATCGAAGGCTGCTTCGTGCAGGACAGTCCTCTCGACTGGCTAGCGCGCAACCGCAGCAAACCGGGACGCGACACCACCCTCGACACTTGGGTGCTGCACGCTACCAGTGCCTGGAGCCGGCAGCATATCGACCTGCCCAAGGAAGCGGTGATCGAGCAATTGCACGGTGCCTTTGCCGAACTGCTGCACGACGCCATGCCTGCTCCGACTTTCAGCCTCGCTCATCGCTGGCTGTATGCCCGGCCGGCCAGCAGCCATGAATGGGGTGTCCTGGCCGATGCCGATCTGGGCCTGTATGTGTGCGGCGACTGGTGCCTGTCTGGCCGTGTCGAAGGTGCCTGGCTCAGTGGTCAGGAAGCAGCCCGCAGGCTGCACGAACACCTGCAGTGAATTGAATCAAGCCCAGCCCATCGCTGCTGTCGACATGGGCAGCAGCCCCGCAAAACCTATACAAAAAATTTGACTTGTACACCTTTGAATCTATGATGAAGTCATGTTGTACAGACCTAATAATCTGTACAGGTCTGGATTCGAGGCGCTCCGATGCCCCCTACAGCCATGAAACCGAAAATCGCCATCAGCGCCTGCCTGATGGGGCCCGAGGTGCGCTACAACGGCGGTAGCCGTGGTATCTACACCCAAGCCTTCTGTGCATTGCATCCTGATTTACCGGTGGAAGAAGAAGGCCGCCTCAACGACCCGGTGCTGCGGGACAACTTCCTCACCCGCGTGTTCGCCTACAACGCCTGGCAGCAGTTACTGCAAACAGGCCTGACCCGACGCGGCCTCACTGACTTCCACTCGCGCTACAAATACCTGCTGATGGCCCACAACCCGGTGCAATACAAAACCCTGGGCAACTTGTTGGGCAACATGGGCCAGACTGATCTCGAAGTACTCGGCCCGCGCTATTTCAGCGAGCTGATGGCGGCCCTGAAAAAATGCGCCACACGCCGCACCCACACCAACGTGCTGCAGCATCTCAGCGGCTATCTCAAACAAGCCATCAGCCCTGAAGACAAACAGAAAGTGCGGCACGTCATCAGCCAGTATCGCCAGGGAATCGTGCCGTTGGTGGTGCCATTGACGCTGCTCAAACACTACTTTCGCCAACACCCGAATCCATACATTGCGCAACAGGTTTACCTGCAACCGCACCCGGAAAACCTCAGCCTGCGAAACGCGATTTAATGAAAAATCCACCGGACACCCGCGCCAGCGAAGACCTTGGCAGTGACTTCAAGAAGGCCCTGGACGCTGGTTGGCTGCCCATTCGTGAAGTGGCCCGGCAAACCGGGGTCAATGCCGTCACCTTACGCGCCTGGGAACGGCGCTATGGGCTGATCGTGCCCCAGCGTACGCCCAAGGGGCATCGGCTGTTCTGTGCCGAACACGTTCAACGGATCCTGACGATCCTCACCTGGCTCAATCGCGGCGTGGCTGTCAGCCAGGTCAAACAACTGCTCGACACGCCTCAAGGGCTTACCGACCCCATCGGGAACGATTGGCTGGTGCTGCGCCAGACATTGCTGCAAGCGGTCACTCAGCTAGCCGAACGTACCCTCGATGACACGGTGAATCAGGCGATGGCGCTGTATCCGCCACGCACCTTGTGTGAAAGATTGTTGATGCCGTTGCTGGCGGAACTGGAACAACGCTGGCAAGGCCAGTTCGGCGCGCAGATGGAGCGGGTATTTGTTTATTCCTGGTTGCGCAGCAAATTCGGCGCAAGGATCTACCATAACAACCGTCAGTTACGCACCGCGCCGCTGCTGCTGATCAATCATTCGGACCTGCCACTGGAGCCTTATCTGTGGCTCACGGCCTGGCTGATCAGCAGCGTCGATTGCCCGGTGGAAGTCTTCGACTGGCCGCTCCCCGCTGGCGAACTTGCGCTGGCGGTCGATCACCTGCAAGCCCGCGGCGTACTGCTGTATTCCAGCAAAGCCATGAATCTTTCGCATTTGATGAAACTATTGAGTGGCGTCAGCTGCCCAAAAATGATTGCCGGATCAACGGTGCGCATTCACCACACCGAGTTATCCGCAAAAACCACCGCCATTGCTGATTTGTCCCTGGCCGAAGACCCGTTGTCGGCCCATCAGGGCCTGATTCAGCGTGGGCTCATTTAATGACGCTTTTTTAATGGATCGTGCGGATACCACCATGCAATTGATCTGGCTGCGCAGCGACTTGCGTCTACATGACAACACCGCCCTCTCGGCCGCCGCAGCCCGCGGTCCGAGTGTGGCGGTGTATTTGCTGAGTCCGCAGCAATGGCTGGCGCATGACGATGCGCCGTGCAAAGTGGATTTCTGGCTGCGCAACCTGAACGAATTACGCCACGCACTGGACGCCCTGAACATCCCGCTGCTGATTCGCACGGCGTCCCGATGGGATGAGGCACCGAAGGTCCTGCTCGAGTTGTGCCAGCAATTGAGGATCGACGCAGTGCACGTCAACGAGGAATACGGCATTCATGAAACCCGTCGTGATGCCGCGGTGGCCCAAGCCCTGAAAGCCCAAGGCATCGACTTTTACCGCTACCTCGATCAACTGTTGTTCAAGCCTGGCACCGTGCTGACCAGAACCGGCACCTATTTCCAGGTCTTCAGCCAGTTCCGCAAAGTCTGCTACGAACGCTTGCATGCATCATTGCCGAGATTGGTTAGCGCCCCCGCCATTCAGGCGCCGCTGGGTATCGCCAGCGACGAACCGCCCTCTCGTGTCGAGGGTTTCGACACGCCCAGCGACAGTTTGCGTGCTCTCTGGCCGGCCGGTGAAGCCGAGGCCCGACGCCGCCTCGAGACCTTTACCGACGCGCAGATCGACTATTACCACAGCGAGCGCGATTTCCCGGCAAAACCCGGCACCAGCCGGCTCTCGGCCTATCTCACCGCTGGGGTCATCTCCCCTCGTCAGTGTCTGCACGCTGCGTTGCGAAGCAATCAGGGGGAGTTTGAAAGCGGCAAGGTCGGCGCGGTCACCTGGATCAACGAGTTGTTGTGGCGCGAATTCTACAAACACATTCTGGTGGGCTACCCACGGGTCTCTCGGCACCGCGCCTTTCGCCCGGAAACCGAAGCCCTGGCCTGGCGTGACGCCCCGGAAGATCTCAAGGCCTGGCAACAAGGCCGTACCGGCCTGCCGATCATTGATGCTGCCATGCGCCAATTGCTGGAGACCGGCTGGATGCACAACCGTTTGCGCATGGTCGTGGCAATGTTCCTGACCAAAAACCTGCTGATCGACTGGCGTGAAGGCGAGCGTTTCTTCATGCGGCATCTGATTGACGGCGATCTGGCGGCGAACAACGGTGGCTGGCAGTGGAGTTCGTCCACCGGCACCGATTCGGCACCCTACTTCCGAATTTTCAACCCCCTGAGCCAGTCGGAAAAGTTCGATGCCGAAGGGGTTTTCATCAAGCATTGGTTGCCGCAGATCAATGAAATGAACAAAAAAGACCTGCATAATCGCGCGAGACTCGACGGATTATTCGGTGTGACAGATTACCCATCGCCGATCGTTAACCTGAGCACTTCCCGCGAACGGGCCCTGGCCGCGTTCAAGAACCTGCCGTCGCGACAGGGGTTATCACCACCTGAATTAATTTGAAGCCGCAGCATTGCGTGATGAACACAGCCGGGAAATTATCTGGTTTAAAAAAAAGGAATTGGGATGAGTCGCACACCTCCAAGACGATACTGGTTGACCGGCGCCAGCAACGGTATTGGTGCCGCTTTGGCCGAAGAAATACTGAAAACCGGTGCCCACCTGGCTGTCAGCTCCCGCTCATTGGCGCCATTGGAAGCCCTGTCTCAGCGTTATCCCGGACAAGTGCTGGTGGTCGAGGGTGATTTGACCAATGGCCAACGGGTGCGTGAAATCGGCGAGCAGATTGCCAATGAATGGGGTTCTCTGGACACCATGATCCTCAACGCAGGTACCTGCGAATATGTCGATGTCAGCCAGTTCGACTCGTCAATCATCGAGCACATCGTGCGTACCAACCTGCTGGCCAGCAGCTATTGCATCGAAGCAGCCCGGCCCCTGCTGCAGGCGGGCACTGCGCCGCATCTGGTGGGCATGGCCAGCTCGGTGACCTGGCTGCCCCTGCCACGGGCCGAAGCCTTTGGCGATTCAAAGCCCGGATTGCGTCATCTTTTCGAGTCCTTGCGCACCGACGTGGAGCCGGAAAACATCGAAATGACCATAGTCAGCCCAGGACTTATCGATATCCCCCTGAGCAATGACGTTCCCCAACACCTCGACTGGTCGGCGGACAACGCTGCGCGATACCTTCTCGACATGCTCAAGCATCGCCCACTGGAGCTCTCCTTACCGGAACTGCTCATGCCTGTCCTTTGGCCTCTGCCGCAAAAGCCCGGCCAGACGGGACTGGAAATCGACAAGCGCATGGAGCGAAACAATCCGCCGGTCGAGGATCTGCCGTGAAGCCTGAGCGTCCGTCAGGCCTTTCACACAGCATGGGCCTACTGCCTTACACTGCGCGCCATGAAAACCATTCCCCACACGCAAATCGCCGAACCTGCGGTCACCTGCTCGACCTGCGCGGCCTGCTGCTGTCAGCTAGAAGTCATGTTGATCACCGACACCGGTGTGCCCGAGCGTTTTATCGATACCGATGATTGGGGTGGGGAAGTCATGCTGCGACTGGATGACGGCTGGTGCGCCGCGCTGGATCGCAACAGCATGATGTGCACCATCTACGAAAAACGTCCGCTGATCTGCCGGGAGTTCGAAATGGGCGCACCGGAATGCATCACCGAACGCCAGGGGATTGCGACGGCGTATCGGTAGTTTAGAGATGTGTCATCAGAACTGACGCCATCGCGGGCAAGCCACGCTCCCACAGGAGGTCACTAAACCTGTGGGAGCGTGGCTTGCCCGCGATGCTTTTGACGTTACAACGGCATCGTGTAATGCAGCGAATAACTCTCTACGCCATCGTTCGGGCTGCTGATCCCGGCATTGGAATAGTGCGTGGCGCGAATCCCTACTTCATGTCCGCCGGTAAAGCGCAGACCAAACCCGAAACGGTCTTCGAACTGAAAGGCACTGCCCAGTTTGTTGTCTTCGACTTCGGTGTTGGCAAACACCGCGATACCGATACCCGCTTCAATGTAGGGTTTGATGGTCTGACCGGCAAACTCGTACACCAGCACCGGCGAGAACGACAAACTGTGATTGCTCGACGTTTCATCGCCATCCCAATAGGTGTAAGCACCGCTCCAGTAGCCGGTCAAGCGACCGATGTCACTCTGCAACCAGCTCTTGTCCCAGTCGAATTGCATCCCCAATCGGTAGGTCATGGTCGAATCGCTGGTCTGGCCGACCCCGAACTCCACACCTGCCGCCTGTGCGGTAAAACTGTGCCCCATCAATGCGGTCGCAATCGCGGCCAAGCAGAATAGTCGCTTCATTAGAAACATCCTTTTCCGAACAATTTCGTATGGTTTTTATACTGCCCAACAGACAAAGCTATAGAAGTAGACGCTTGATCAGAAGTTCAGCCCAATTATTCGTTTCTTCACATTTTTTATCTACAAGTCGAAGCTTTGCACAACACCGGTCGAATGCCACAAAACCGGCAAGATATTTCTGAAATGCTCAGGGTCCGCACTTGTCCAAAACCGGGTAGCACCAGCAGGTCCCTCGGCCAGCAACTCACGCTCGGCCAACAATCGTTGAAGCTGCCGTGCCACAGCGGCACCGGTATCGATCAGGCTGATGTTCTGGGGGATCATCTGTTTAAGCAGCGACTTTAGAAAGGGATAATGCGTGCAGCCAAGAATGATCGTGTCTGCACCTTCAGCCAGCAGCGGATCGACATACCCTTGCAGCAACTGACGCAATGTCTCGCTGTGCAAATCGCCATTTTCAATCAGCTCCACCAACCCGGGGCATGGCTGAGTGATGACTCGCACATCGGCGGCGAAACGGTCGAGCAAGGCGGCGAACTTGGCACTCTGTAAAGTGCCGGTGGTGGCGAGTACGCCAACCACACCGCTGCGCGTCGCCGCTGCAGCCGGTTTGACCGCCGGCTCCATGCCGACGATGGGCCACTCGGGGAAATCGCGCCGCAAATCCGCAACACCTGCAACGGTCGCGGTGTTGCAAGCGAGCACCAGCGCCTTGGCGCCCTGCTGCTGAAAGAACTGCGCCATGACACTGCAACGCTGACTGATGAATGCCGGTGATTTCTCACCGTAGGGAATATTCCCGCAATCGCCGAGGTACAAAAGAGACTCGTTGGGCAGCAACTGCTGGATCTCGGCCAGAACGGAGAGTCCACCGACGCCGGAATCGAATACAGCAATCGGCGCTTCACGCATGGCTTGACCCGCAGACGCTACAACCCGGATCACGCTTGACCCGCAACTCACGGAAGCGCGTGCCCAAGGCATCGATCAATAACAGGCGCCCCACCAGCGGTTCGCCGAACCCCACCAGCAATTTCAGCGCTTCGAGGGCTTGCAGACTGCCGACCAGGCCCACCAGCGGACCGAGTACGCCGGCCTCGCTGCAGGTCAGCTCGGCTTCGCTGCCGTGCCCGTACAAACAGTGGTAGCACGGGCTTTCCGGACGACGGGAGTCGAAGACCGACAATTGCCCTTCCAGCCGAATCGCCGCACCGCTGACCAGCGGTTTACGCGCAGCCACACACGCGGCGTTGACCGCCTCGCGGGTGGAAAAATTATCGGAACAGTCCAGCACCAGATCCACCGCCGCGACTGCCGCCGCCAGAGAATCTTCATCCAGGGCGGTGCGATGGGCAATCAGCTGAATCTCAGGATTGATTGCGGTCAGGCGACGGATCGTCGAATCGACCTTGCTCAGGCCTACGCTGTCGGTGTCGTGAACGATCTGGCGTTGCAGATTGGTCAGGTCAACCGTGTCGAAGTCCGCCAGATGCAACTCACCGATACCGGCCGCCGCCAGGTACAGCGCAACCGGTGAGCCGAGACCGCCGAGGCCGACAATCAGCACGCGGCTTTCTTTGAGCCGTAACTGGCCGTCGATGTCGACGTGTTGCAGCAGAATCTGCCGGCTATAGCGTAGTAATTCCTGATCATTCAGCACGGCAAGCGCCCCAGACTGATGCGTTCGTGACCGCCCAGATCGGTGCGGCTATGGACCTCTTCAAAGCCGCGGGTCAGCAGCAAATCGCGCACGGCCTCGGCTTGATCGTAACCATGTTCGAGCATCAACCAGCCACCCGCCTCAAGATGATCCGGTGCCTGATCGACGATCAGACGCAAATCGTCGAGCCCATCGACGCCGGCCACCAGGGCACTGGCCGGTTCGAAGCGCACGTCGCCCTCCGCCAGATGCGGATCGGTCGAAGCAATGTAGGGCGGATTGCTGATGATCAATTGAAAACGTTGGCCTTCCAAAGCGCTGAACCAATGGCTACTCAGCACTGTGGCGTTGTTCAGGTGCAGCCGCTGGCGATTGCGTTCGGCCAGGGCGACGGCTTCCAGCACGCGATCCACGGCGGTGACTTTCCAGGCCGGACGTTCGCTGGCCAAGGCCAGGGCGATGGCGCCACTGCCGGTGCCCAAATCGAGCACCAAGGCCTGTGTGGCCGGCAACAGTTCCAGCGCGGTCTCTACCAGCAATTCGGTGTCGGGACGCGGAATCAGCGTGTGGGGCGCGACTTCCAGGTCGAGTTTCCAGAAGCCTTGCTGCCCCAGAATGTAGGCCACCGGCTCACCGCTACGACGGCGCTGCAGGTACTCGGCAAACTTCAGGGCCGCTTCGCTCGGCACGATACGTTCAGGCCAGGTGTGCAGAAAACTGCGGGACTTGCCCAAGGCAGCCGCCAGCAGCAATTCGGCATCCAGACGCGCAGTGGGCGAGTCGGGCAAATCGGCGGCGCGCAACAAGCTGGCAATGATCGTCATTTACTCACCTATCGCTGCCAATTGGTCGGCCTGGAACTCGGCCAGCAGCGGTTCGATCACCGCATCCACGCCACCGGCGAGAATTTCGTCAAGCGAATACAGCGTCAGGTTGACCCGGTGGTCGGTGACCCGGCCCTGGGCAAAATTATAGGTGCGGATCCGCTCGGAGCGGTCACCGGAACCTACCAGCAATTTACGCTCGCTAGCGATAGCGTTCGCGGCGGCGCTGGTCTGCTGGTCGTTGAGTTTGGCCGACAGCCAGGACATCGCCCGGGCGCGGTTCTTGTGCTGGGAACGTTCTTCCTGGCACTCGACGACAATACCGGACGGCAAGTGCGTGATACGAATCGCCGAGTCGGTCTTGTTGACGTGCTGACCACCGGCACCGGAGGAACGATAGGTGTCGACCCGCAGATCCGCCGGGTTGATCTCGATCGCTTCCTGCTCGTCCGGCTCGGGCAACACCGCCACGGTGCAGGCCGAGGTGTGGATGCGGCCCTGGGATTCAGTGGCCGGAACCCGCTGCACGCGGTGCGCGCCGGATTCGAACTTCAGCTTGCCGTAAACGTTCTCGCCTTCGACCCGGGCAATGACTTCTTTATAGCCGCCGTGTTCGCCTTCGTTCTCCGAGAGAATCTCTACCCGCCAGCCACGCCGCTCGGCGTAACGCGAATACATGCGGAACAGGTCGCCGGAGAAAATCGCTGCTTCGTCACCGCCGGTGCCGGCACGGATTTCGAGGAATACGTTGCGCCCGTCATTCGGATCTTTGGGCAGCAGCATGCGCTGCAGGCTGGCTTCGATTTCGATTAGCTGCTCTTTGGCTTCGCGGACTTCTTCCACGGCCATTTCGCGCATGTCCGGGTCGCTGTCCTTGAGCAGCGCCTGAGCCCCTTCGAGGTCGCCCTGCACTTTAAGCAGCTGTTTATAGGTGCCAACGATCGGCTCGACTTCCGCATATTCCTTGGAATAGGTGCGGAACTTGTTTTGATCGGAAATGACCTCGCCGTCGCCAAGCAGGGCGGTCAATTCCTCGAAACGGTCCTGGAGGATGTCCAGCTTATTGAGCAGTGACGCTTTCATTGCGGTTTTTTATCCGAAAAGCTATCCGATGAGCCCTCACCGAGGGCAAAGAGTTCCTGGGCCATGGCCAGCGCATCGAGGCGGCCTTCGGCAGAGAGCTTTTTCAATTGCACACTCGGAGCATGCAAGAGTTTGTTGGTCAGGCCGCGGGCCAGTTGCACCAGCACGTCTTCGGCGCTGCTGCCATTGGCGAGCATGCGCTGGGCTTTCTGCAATTCTTCGTCGCGCATGCGCTCGCTTTGTTGACGATAGGCCTTGAGCACATCCACCGCCGCCAGTTCGCGCAGGCGAACCATGAAATCTTCGGCACCGACCGACACCATTTCTTCGGCGGCCTGGGCTGCGCCCTGACGGCTCTTGAGGTTTTCAGCAACCACTTCATGGAGATCGTCGACGCTATACAGGTAAACGTCGTCCAACTCGCCGACTTCCGGTTCGATATCCCGAGGAACGGCGATATCCACCATGAAAATCGGCTTGTGCTTGCGCAATTTCAAGGCACTTTCCACCGCCCCTTTACCGAGAATAGGCAACTGGCTGGCGGTGGAACTGATGACGATGTCGCTGCGCACCAGTTCTGCCGGGATGTCCGAGAGCAGCACTGCGTGGGCGCCGAACTGCTCGGCCAGAATGCTCGCGCGCTCAAGGGTGCGGTTGGCGACCACGATTCGCTTCACCCCCAGCTCATGCAGATGGCGGGCGACCAGAGTGATGGTCTCGCCAGCGCCGATCAGCAAGGCCTGGCTGCGTTGCAAATCACTGAAAATCTGTTTCGCCAGGCTGACCGCGGCAAACGCCACGGATACCGGATTTTCGCCGATGGCGGTGTCGGTTCGTACCTGTTTGGCCGCATTGAATGTAGCCTGGAACAGCCTTCCGAGCAGCGGACCGATGGTGCCGGCCTCGCGAGCGACAGCGTAGGCCGATTTCATCTGACCAAGAATCTGCGGTTCACCCAACACCAGCGAATCGAGCCCGGAGGCAACCCGCATCATGTGACGAACTGCCGCATCATCTTCGTGCACATAAGCGCACGCACGCAGCTCATCGAGGCTCAAATGATGATAATCGGCCAGCCAGCGCAACACGATGTCAGCCGAAAGGTGATCCTGTTCTATATACAGTTCACTGCGATTGCAGGTGGAGAGGATCGCAGCTTCGCGGCTGTCGGTGAGTCGGCAGAGCTGCTGCAAGGCCTCAACCAGCTGCTCAGGGGTAAAGGCCACGCGCTCGCGGACGTCTACTGAAGCAGTCTTGTGGTTAATACCGAGTGCAAGGAAGGCCATTCAAGGTCGCTGATGGTGACGTGAAGCCGACAATTGTCCTACTTCGACAGAGCCAGAACAACTACTCGATCTCTATCGTTCCTGTAAGAACGGCCAAAGGCTGCGATCCGTTCTCGTTTACAAGGGCGCCGGGCCTACGGGGATTGCCCGTGCGGGTAAATTGGCCGGGCGGTTATGTTTGGCTGAAGGCTTGTGTCATGATGATCCGACCGCAGGTTAGTCGTCCTTTTCCTATATGAATAGATCTTCCGCGTTGCTCCTCGCTTTTGTCTTCCTCAGCGGCTGCCAGGCCTTGGCACCCGTTTCGTCGGACGGTACGCCGCCGGTCGAAGACAGCACTCCGGTTCCTGAAAAGCCCAAGGTTTACAGCTCGTTCAGTGAAGAAACCGTCTTCAGTCTGTTGAGCGCCGAACTCGCTGGCCAGCGCAATCGTTACGACATTGCCCTGGACAACTACGTGACCCAGGCCATCAATACCCAGGATCCGGGCATCTCCGAGCGGGCATTTCGCATTGCCGAGTATCTGGGTGCCGATCAGGCTGCCCTCGATACCGCACTGGTCTGGGCCAAAAACGCCCCGGACGATCTCGAGGCGCAACGGGCGGCTGCCGTGCAACTCGCCCGCGCAGGGCGTTATGACGACTCCATGGTCTATATGGAAAAAGTCCTGCAAGGCAAAGGCGACACGCATTTCGACTTCCTCGCCCTGTCCGCGGCCGATACCGACCAAGACACGCGCAACGGTCTGATGAAAGGTTTTGACCGCTTGTTGCAGCGTCATCCGCACAACAACCAGCTGATTTTCGGCAAGGCCTTGTTGCTGCAACAGGACGGCGATGCCAAAGGTGCCCTGACCCTGCTCGAAGACAACCCGCCGGACGAGGGCGAAATAGCGCCGATCCTGCTGCGCGCGCGCCTGCTGCAAGGGCTCAACCGTGGCGATGAAGCCCTGCCGCTGTTGCAAAAAAGCATCAAGAAATACCCGGACGACAAACGCCTGCGCCTGACCTATGCGCGGATGCTGGTTGAACAGGACCGCATGGACGACGCCAAGGTCGAGTTCTCGAGCCTGGTGCAGCAATACCCCGAAGATGACGAACTGCGTTATTCCCTGGCCCTGGTCTGCCTGGAAGCCAAGGCGTGGGACGAGGCCAAAGGTTATCTGGAAGATTTGATCGCTCGGGAAAGCCATGTCGACTCGGCACACCTGAACCTGGGGCGCATCGCTGAAGAGCGTAACGACCCGCAGGGCGCATTGATCGAGTATGCCCAGGTCGGGGCGGGCAACGATTACCTGCCGGCGCAATTGCGTCAGGCCGATATTCTGATGAGCAATGGCAAGACCGCCGAAGCCCAAAGCCGTCTGGCAGCCGAGCGCGGCGAGCAACCCGATTACGCGATCCAGCTGTATCTGATCGAAGCCGAAACCTTGTCCGCCAACAAACAGGGCGACAAGGCCTGGAATGTCTTGCAGCAAGCCCTCCAGCAATACCCGGACGATCTGAATCTGCTGTATACCCGGGCCATGCTGGCAGAAAAACGCAATGACCTGGCGCAGATGGAAAAAGATCTGCGACTGATCATCAAGCGCGACCCGAACAATGCGATGGCGCTGAACGCCCTCGGCTACACCCTGTCCGACCGCACCACACGCTACGCCGAAGCCAAAGCCTTGATCGAGCAGGCGCACCAGATCAACCCGGAAGACCCGGCAGTCCTCGACAGCCTCGGATGGGTCAATTTCCGCCTGGGTAACCTCGATGAAGCCGAGCGGTATTTGCGCCAGGCGCTGGAGCGCTTCCCCGATCAGGAAGTCGCCGCTCACCTGGGCGAAGTGCTGTGGGCCAACGGCAAACAACGCGAAGCCAAGCAAATCTGGAGCAAGTTCCTCAAGGAACAGCCCGACAGCCCTACCCTGCGCGGCACCATCAAGCGCCTGACCGGATCAGAGACTCTTTAAGTTATGTTTTTGCGCCACCTCATTATTTTCAGCTTCATCGCCCTGCTCGCCGGTTGCGCGGGCTTCGTTGCCCGCGAATCGGTCCAGGGTCAAGGCAACAAGGCCCAATGGCGCGAGCACAAACAGCAACTGACCGGCCTCGACGGCTGGCAGATCAACGGCAAAATCGGCATCCGCGCGCCAAAAGATTCGGGCAGCGGCACGTTGTTCTGGCTGCAACGCCAGGATTACTACGACATCCGTCTCTCCGGCCCACTGGGTCGTGGCGCGGCCCGCCTGACCGGTCGCCCGGGCAAAGTCTCGCTGGAAGTGGCCAATCAGGGCCGCTATGACGCGCAGACCCCGGAAGCCCTGGTTGAAGAACAACTGGGCTGGAAATTGCCGGTATCCCATCTGGCGTGGTGGGTTCGCGGGCTCCCGGCCCCGGACAGCAAAAGTCGCCTGACCCTCGACGTCGACAGCCGCCTGGCCAATCTCGAACAGGATGGCTGGCAGGTCGAGTACCTCAGTTATGCCGAGCAAAACGGCTACTGGCTGCCCGAGCGGATCAAACTGCACGGCACCGACCTTGATGTCACGCTGGTGATCAAGGAATGGCAACCACGCAAACTGGGGCAGTGAACATGACTGCACCACGCCTGACCTTGCCCTCGCCCGCCAAGCTCAATTTGATGCTGCACATCCTCGGTCGTCGCGAAGACGGTTACCACGAGTTGCAGACGATTTTTCAGTTCCTCGATTACGGCGACGAAATCACCTTCGCCGTTCGCGACGATGGCGTGATTCGGTTACACACCGAATTCGCCGACGTCCCTCACGACAGCAACCTGATCGTCAAAGCCGCAAAAAAACTTCAGGAACAATCCGGTTGTTCGCTGGGTGTCGACATCTGGATCGAAAAAATCCTGCCCATGGGCGGTGGAATCGGTGGCGGCAGTTCGAATGCGGCGACCACATTGCTGGGCCTCAATCATCTTTGGCAACTGGGTTGGGATGAGGATCGACTGGCCGCGCTGGGCCTCACGCTTGGCGCCGACGTCCCGGTTTTCGTGCGTGGCCACGCGGCTTTCGCCGAGGGCGTGGGGGAGAAACTCACCCCTGTAGAGCCCGAAGAACCGTGGTATCTCGTGCTGGTGCCGCAAGTATCTGTAAGTACAGCAGAAATTTTTTCAGATCCACTGTTGACACGTAACACTCCTCCCATTAAAGTGCGCCCCGTTCCCAAGGGAAACAGTCGAAATGACTGCTTGCCGGTGGTAGCAAGGCGTTATCCAGATGTACGTAACGCATTGAATTTGTTAGGTAAATTTACCGAAGCAAAACTCACCGGAACTGGAAGTTGTGTGTTTGGGGGCTTCCCAAGCAAAGCTGAAGCTGATAAAGTCTCGGCCCTTCTGACAGAGACCCTTACAGGGTTTGTAGCAAAAGGAAGCAACGTTTCGATGTTGCATCGCAAGCTGCAAAGTCTGCTCTAAAAGGAATCGAGTACTGGGTACTCGTTGCAACAGATACAGGGGCGTCGCCAAGCGGTAAGGCAGCAGGTTTTGATCCTGCCATGCGTTGGTTCGAATCCAGCCGCCCCTGCCATTTTCCTATACTCATCCAGGTTACCCTCAGCCTTCAGGTACTGCGCGTGTCCAAGATGATGGTCTTTACGGGGAACGCTAACCCCGATCTGGCTCGGCGTGTTGTACGTCAGCTGCATATCCCTCTCGGTGACATCTCTGTCGGTAAGTTCTCCGACGGCGAAATTACTGCCGAGATCAATGAAAACGTTCGCGGTAAAGACGTCTTCATTATTCAGCCGACTTGCGCTCCGACCAACGATAACCTGATGGAACTGGTAGTGATGGCTGATGCCTTCCGCCGCTCCTCGGCTACTCGTATCACTGCTGTTATTCCTTACTTTGGTTATGCCCGTCAGGATCGCCGTCCGCGTTCCGCACGTGTGGCTATCAGCGCGAAAGTCGTTGCTGACATGCTTACCGTAGTCGGCATCGACCGTGTTCTCACGGTTGATCTGCATGCTGACCAGATTCAGGGTTTCTTCGATATTCCGGTAGATAACATCTACGGCTCCCCGGTACTGGTGGATGATATTGAAGATCAGCGCTTCGAAAACCTGATGATCGTGTCCCCGGACATTGGTGGCGTCGTGCGTGCACGGGCTGTTGCCAAATCCTTGGGCGTGGATCTCGGGATCATCGACAAACGCCGTGAGAAAGCCAATCACTCTGAAGTGATGCATATCATCGGTGATGTCGAAGGGCGTACCTGTATTCTGGTCGATGACATGGTCGATACCGCCGGCACTCTGTGCCACGCGGCCAAGGCCCTGAAAGAGCATGGCGCTGCCAAGGTTTTCGCCTACTGCACGCACCCTGTGCTGTCGGGTCGGGCGATCGAAAACATTGAAAATTCCGTGCTGGACGAGCTGGTGGTAACAAATACCATCCCGCTGTCCGCTGCAGCACAAGCCTGTGCGCGTATCCGCCAACTGGATATCGCACCGGTAGTTGCCGAGGCGGTTCGCCGCATCAGCAATGAAGAATCGATCAGCGCGATGTTCCGTTAAGGGCCCTGCCCTTTTCATTACATCTCGTTGACGAAAAGCGCCCCGCCCCGGCATTCCTGTCGGGGCGGGGCTTTTTTGCCCATATCGCCTTTAGCGCTGGTCGCAAACGCTGGGGCGAATGTGGTTATTTTGGAGATACAACATGAACGATTTTACTCTGAATGCTGAAGTGCGTTCCGACCTGGGGAAAGGTGCGAGCCGCCGCCTGCGTCGTCTCGCAAGCTTGGTTCCAGCTGTAGTTTACGGTGGCGAAAAAGCCCCTGAATCCATCAGCATGCTGGCTAAAGAAGTTGCCAAACTGCTCGAAAACGAAGCGGCTTACAGCCACATCATCGAGCTGAACGTTGGCGGCACCAAGCAAAACGTAATCATCAAGGCTCTGCAGCGTCACCCGGCCAAAGGCCACGTGCTGCACGCTGACTTCGTACGCGTAGTAGCTGGCCAGAAACTGACCGCTATCGTGCCTGTACACTTCGTTGGCGAAGCTGCTCCGATCAAGAAAGGCGGCGAAATCTCGCACGTTGTTTCTGAAATCGAAGTTTCGTGCCTGCCGAAAGACCTGCCTGAATTCATCGAAGTTGACCTGGCTAACGCCGAAGTCGGCTCGATCATTCACCTGTCCGACCTCAAAGCCCCTAAAGGCGTTGAGTTTGTTGCTCTGGCTCACGGTAACGACCTGGCTGTTGCCAACGTTCACGCTCCACGTGTTGCTCCAGAAGCTACTGAAGGCGCAGCAGAGTAATTTCACTCTGTTCGCCGGAGTGACCGGAAACATCGCGGACTAGAGCGTAGCGAGAAAGCGGGCGAGAACGCGGAGTTTACATAATGGTAAATGAGCACTTGTCGTCCACTTTCGCCGCACACCCTGATTGCGGCGATGTTATCCACCACTCCAAGGAAGGGCCCCTATCGTGACCGCCATCAAACTGATCGTTGGCCTGGGAAATCCAGGCGCTGAATACGAACAGACCCGGCATAACGCAGGGGCCCTTTTTGTTGAGCGCATCGCGCACGCGCAAGGTGTCAACCTTGTGGCCGATCGCAAGTATTTCGGCCTGACCGGGCGCTATTCGCATCAGGGTCAGGATGTCCGTCTGCTGATTCCCACCACCTACATGAACCGCAGCGGCCAAGCCGTCGCGGCACTTGCCGGCTTCTTCCGCATCAAGCCTGAAGAAATCCTGGTGGCGCATGACGAACTCGATCTGCCTCCGGGCGTTGCCAAGCTCAAACAGGGCGGCGGCCATGGCGGTCACAACGGGTTGCGCGACATCATCGCGCAACTGGGCAATCAGAATACCTTTCACCGCTTGCGGCTTGGCATTGGCCACCCGGGCGTTGCCAGTATGGTTTCAAATTTCGTCCTGGGTCGTGCGCCACGCGCCGAACAGGAAAAACTCGATGCCAGCATCGACTTTGCCCTCGGCGTGCTGCCGGATATCCTCGCCGGTGAATGGAACCGCGCGATGAAAAACCTGCACAGCCAGAAGGCCTGACTCTACTCCTCGGGGAAAACACCATGGGATTCAATTGCGGCATCGTCGGCCTGCCTAACGTCGGCAAGTCCACCCTGTTCAACGCCCTGACCAAATCCGGGATCGCGGCCGAGAACTTCCCCTTCTGCACCATCGAGCCGAACACCGGTATCGTGCCGATGCCGGATCCGCGTCTGGAAGCCCTGGCAGCCATCGTCAATCCAAAGCGCATCCTGCCGACCACCATGGAATTCGTCGACATCGCTGGCCTGGTTGCCGGCGCCTCGAAAGGTGAAGGCCTGGGCAACAAATTCCTCGCCAACATCCGCGAGACCGATGCCATCGCTCACGTGGTCCGCTGCTTCGAAGACGAGAACGTGATTCACGTCTCCAACAGCGTTGACCCGAAACGCGACATCGAGATCATCGACCTGGAACTGATCTTCGCCGACCTCGACAGCTGCGAGAAGCAACTGCAGAAAGTCGCCCGTAACGCCAAGGGTGGTGACAAGGACGCCGTCGTCCAGAAAGCCCTGCTTGAGCAACTGATCGCCCACTTCACCCTCGGCAAGCCAGCGCGCACGCTGATGAAGAACATGGGCGCCGACGACAAAGCGGTGATCAAGGGCTTCCACCTGTTGACCACCAAGCCGGTCATGTACATCGCCAACGTCGCTGAAGACGGTTTCGAGAACAACCCGCTGCTGGACATCGTCAAAGCCATCGCCGAAGAAGAAGGCGCCATGGTGGTTCCGGTCTGCAACAAGATCGAAGCCGAAATCGCCGAACTGGAAGACGGTGAAGAGAAAGACATGTTCCTCGAAGCCCTGGGCCTCGAAGAACCTGGCCTGAACCGCGTGATTCGTGCCGGCTACGAAATGCTGCACCTGCAGACCTACTTCACCGCCGGTGTCGAAGAAGTCCGCGCCTGGACCGTCCGCGTCGGTGCTACCGCACCGCAAGCTGCTGGCGTGATCCACACCGACTTCGAAAAAGGCTTCATCCGCGCCGAAGTCATCGCTTATGACGACTTCATCCAGTACAAGGGCGAAGCCGGCACTAAAGAAGCCGGTAAGTGGCGCCTGGAAGGCAAGGATTACATCGTTAAAGATGGCGACGTGATGCACTTCCGCTTCAACGTGTAAAACACCCGCTCAAGAAAAAGCCGCGTTTAGACGCGGCTTTTTTGTGCCTCTTTTTTCGCGTATAAAACCAGCACAACAAAGGCTACGGCGGCTCCTTTTTCAGGCGCTGCCACCGTTATGTTCACACTCGGTACTTACTCCGATTGAAGAACATCGAAGCCCCCGCCCCCACTATCGCGATTGCAAAGATCCCGACATCGATGCTGCCAATGTAGGGCGGCAGCACAAATATCACACCAAAGCCCAAACCGACCAGAGCAACACCCAGCCATTTCCTGAGTACGTAGCTCCTTATGCAAGTGTACAGCAGCACAATCCCCAGACCGGCCAACGCATACTGACTGTAGAGACTCATGGGCCTATGCCCCTTGGGACTTGATGATCATGGAAGACACCGAGCGCTGCGGTCCGATACCGCCGCTGACTTGAGCGTCCAGACTGACGATGACATCGCCAGCGTGATAGGCCGGTAACTTGCTCTTCACCAACTCTCGGCCAAAATAGCCTGCCGCCGGTCCGGCAGCGAGACCAATAACCGGCACTTTAGAGCCAGCCGCCGTAAAGATCCCGGCGGTCATGTTGGCAATACTCATGCGCTGGTCGTTGAGCAGGTCACCCTGCTTGCGGGTCAGCGGGTTGGAGATACCTACCATCATCACGCAGGGCAGATCTTTGGCGAGCATCTTGTCATACAGCTCGACCAGCAAACTGCTGACCTCAAAATGGGCCGATTTCGCTTCCCCGAAATGGAGCGTCCTGAGGCCACCCCGGTCACTGGGGGTGACGCTGAAACGGGTGACGCTGAAGACAATGCCGTGATTGGCGATAAATTGATTCCTGTCAAACTCCACTGCTCGCATCCTTATCGAGTCCAGAAAGGCGCGAAGTTTCCATCAGGATAGTGATTTGCGCAAACGGCAATCACGGCTGCAGGCGCGCTTTAATACTACAAATCTCTATACCGTTCGGTACGGGTCAGACTTTTTTGGTTCGCGGCAGGAAGATCGCCAGCACACCAAGCAACGGCAGGAACGAACAAAGGAAGTACACGTACTCAATGCCGTGGACATCCGCCAGATACCCGAGCAACGCCGCGCCAATCCCGCCGAAGCCGAACATCAGGCCGAAGAACACGCCAGCAATCATCCCGACATTCCCCGGCACCAGCTCTTGCGCATATACCACGATGGCCGAGAACGCCGAGGCGAGGATGAAACCGATCACTACGCTCAACACACTGGTCCAGAACAGATCGACGTGGGGCAGCATCAGGGTGAACGGTGCGACGCCCAGGATCGAGAACCAGATCACCGCCTTGCGCCCGATCTTGTCGCCGATCGGCCCGCCGAAGAAGGTCCCCGCCGCTACCGCACCTAGAAACAGGAACAGGTGCAACTGCGAACTGGCCACCGACAGGTCGAATTTTTCAATCAGGTAGAACGTGAAGTAACTGGTGAGGCTGGCCATGTAGAAATACTTGGAGAACACCAGCAACCCGAGTACCACCAGTGCGCTGATCACCCGTCGTTTCGACAAGCCGTGAGTCGCTGCCTGACCTTGTTTGAGCTTGAACAGGTTCAGGTGGTTGGCGTACCAACGACTGATCCGGTACAGCACGAACAGCGCAAACAGCGCGAACAATCCGAACCAGGCCACATGACCCTGACCGTAGGGAATGATGATCGCCGCCGCCAGCAACGGCCCGAAAGCCGAACCCGCATTACCGCCGACCTGAAACGTCGACTGTGCCAAGCCGAAACGCCCCCCCGAGGCCAGTCGCGCCACACGAGAAGCTTCCGGGTGAAAGGTCGATGAGCCGACACCGATCAACCCCGCCGCCAGCAGAATCATCGGAAAACTTCCGACCACAGACATCATCAGAATGCCGATCAATGTACAGACGGTACCGGCCGGCAACAGCCAGGGTTTGGGATGACGATCAGTGTGATAACCGACCCATGGCTGCAACAGCGAGGCCGTCAGTTGAAAGGTCAGGGTGATCAGACCGATTTGGGTGAAGGTCAAGCCATAGCTGGCCTTGAGCATCGGATAGATCGATGGCAATACCGCCTGAATCAGGTCGTTGATCAAATGCGCCAGCGCCACCGCGCCGATGATGCGCATAACCAGCGGACTGCTTTGTGAAGTGGCGGGCGCCGACGTGGCGGCGGACTGAGCATTGCTGATAGCCATGAGAGTTTCCGTACTGCGGATGGGTGCGCACTGGCAGGTCGGTCAATGTGCCATTTTTCGGTGCAGGTGCGCCATCCCCTTAGCCTGCTAACGACTTCAAAAAATAAGGTGATAGCGCAAAGCCATGGTCTGAATCTTGCCTTGTTTATCCGCTTCAACGCGGCCCCTTACAAAGGGAACCGAGAATGGGAAGTTTCGCTACAGAGTCGGCCTACAGAGCGGACCAAGGGTGAACTTTCGAGGCCTTTTAGAAGGGCACGAGTCGCGGTCGCAATGACTTCGACGCACGCCAATGGTGCGTGGTGTCCAGAGGAGTCATGGGGCATGCAGGCTTTTTTATCACCGGGGATCGGGCTACTGGGGCGCTTCGGCTTCGCGCGCAAATTTCAGCTGCTGTTTCTGCTGTTTATCCTGCCACTGGCGGGCAGTCTGTGGATGATCGGTCAGGATTATCGTGACAAGTTGAACCTGATCTCCGGCGAACGCGCCGGGGTTCGTCAATTGCTCGCCCTGGATGCGCTCGACAATCTGCTCACCGCCCAACGTGACCGCGCCGCTCGTTGGCGCGCCACCGAAACCAATCGCCAGCCGACACCCGCAACCATCGCGGCGATGGCAGCGTTCGACGCAGTTCAGCCGGCTGTCGCCCAAGCCACCACGGACCTGGGCAATTCCCTGAAAACCGAAGGCGCCGAGGGTCAAACCCTCACCCGCTATCAAGCCCTGCAAAGCGCCCTCACCGGCCTGGACTCGAAAAGCCTGAGCAGCGTCGGTTGGTGGCCGGACGGTTACGATCGCTTCACCAATGCCTTGAGTGCTCTGCAAGCCTTGCGCGAACAAATCGCCATGGACAGTCGCCTGACCCTCGCCCCGTGGCTGGAAACCTGGCTGCTGACGCAAATCTCCACTCAACACGCGCCAGATCTGATCGAACGGGTCGGGCGTCTCGCCGCCGTCGGTCAGGCCTCAGTAGTATCCGGGCAGTTCACCCTGCAAAGCCGCCTGCAACTGCGGGACTTGCGCAGTCGCATCGGCGATGCCCGGGAGCAGCTTGTTAAAACGGCAGGCCTGCTGGAAGCACGCCTGCCCAGCGCCCTGAAAACCTGGGCCGGGCAATACCACGACAGTCTCAAGCACCTGGACGCCGGTTTGAAAGTGCTGGACGAGGGTGTCTTCGGCGGCAGCATCAACCTCAAGCCGCAAGACTTTGAACGCAGTCTCGACGCCCTCCTCGGCGACCTCGCCTCGCTGCGCCAGCAATCGTTGGTTTCGCTGGATCAGCGGCTGGATTATTACCACGGCTCGGCCATCCGCCAATTCATCCTGGTGGCGACAGTTTTTGGCTGCCTGCTACTGGCTGCGTTGTACCTGTTCATCTGCTTGCAGGCCTCGATCCGTCGCAGCGCCAGCGGCATCACGCTACTGGCCGAAGCGTTGCGTGACGGCAACCTGAGCCTGCAAGTACCGGTGCAGGGCCGCGACGAACTGGCTGCTATCAGCACCGCCTTGAATGTCGCAGTGGTGCAACTGCGTAACAGCCTGCTGGGGGTCGATCATGAGACCTTGCAGCTGAGCAACGCGGTGCGCACCCTCAACCATCACTCGAGTGGCGCCCTTGGGGAAGTCGAAGCTCAGCAGTTGCAAATCAGCCAGATCGCCGCTGCGGCCACGCAATTAGCCGCGACCTCTCAAGGGGTCGCCCAGAGTTGCGAACAGGCCTCAGGCAGCGCGCAGCACACCCAGCGCATCGCCGCCGACAGCAGCCGTGACAGCCAACGCACGACAGCGAGTATTCAGCAGCTCAATCAGCGTTTGAACGACACTGCGGCGGCACTGGGACGGGTCAGCGAGCAGGGGCAGCAGATTCAATTGGTGGTCGATACCATTCGCGGCGTCGCCGAGCAGACCAACCTGCTGGCCCTCAACGCCGCCATCGAGGCCGCACGGGCCGGCGAGCAAGGTCGTGGCTTTGCCGTGGTGGCCGATGAAGTGCGCAGTCTGTCGCAACGCACGCAGTCCTCCACCGCGCAAATCGCCGGCACCGTCGACAGCTTGCGCAGCACCGTGAATGAAGCGGTAAGCCTGATGGAAGCCGCCTGCGGCCAAGCCCAATCGGATGCGCAAGCCGTCACCGGTCTTGGCGAGCGCCTGGGGGAAATCGCCAGCGCGGTACAGAGTGTCACCGACACCCTGGCGCAGATCGCCACCGCTGTCGAAGAGCAAGCGAGCACCGCTGATGAAGTCAGCGGCAACATCCAGCAAGTCGATCAGGCCGCGGTACGCTTACTTGAAGGCGCACGGGCGGTGAACCTGGCCGCAGACACCTTGAGCCAAGGCAGCAAGGCCTTGAGTGAGAATACCGGGAGATTTCAGCTCGGTTGACGCCCTCTCCTGACCCGATTTTTCGGGCCAGCGGGATAAGCGGTTGAAAGTGTGGAGAAATATTTTAAATTTACGCTTGACGCATCTTCGTTCCAGGTGAATAATGCGCGCCACTTGGCTACATAGCTCAGTTGGTTAGAGCATAGCATTCATAATGCTGGGGTCCGGGGTTCAAGTCCCTGTGTAGCCACCAAGTACCGGTTTACAGACATCTACTGAAGTCTATAAACCACACAAGAAGCCCGCCTAGTGCGGGCTTTCTTGTGTCTGGGGCATTCGTTTTGCTTCTCCCCCATGGCCCGAACGCATGAATATTCGTCGCAGATATGTCGTTTTTTCTTCAGGCGAAATTCAGGACATCCACCACCATCCTCCCACCGCGGAGTTTCGACGGTATCAGGATGATTTTTTGCCATATGAAAAGCCGTAATGGCACACTGGACCTTGCACCCGTAGCATGAAACCTCATTCGCAAAATATCCAAGACATAACTTGATACAATTTAACGCTTCACAAATCACGTTTCAGAAATATTGTTTGGTGCCGATATCGCATCAAATGATCCAACAGGACTAATCAAGAATGAGCGCTAGGATTAATATTCGTGACTTTGACGAGTGTCGCAATATTCATAAAGGCGCTGTTTTTATTGTAGCCTCGGGAGCGTCTGCCAAAGACTTTCATCCTGAACAATTCGCAGATGTCCCCATGATCACAATGAATGGGGCAATCTCAAAGTTTATCGGAACTGGCGTTAAGCCTTTTTTCTATGCCTGTACCGATAAAAACTTTTCCGAGCAGCAGCCGGAACTGTTCTCCCAAGCCTTGCTTCTTAGTGAGCGAGTTGCCTTATGGGAGGACCAGGTTCAGCAACTATCAGTTGCGCCAAAAGGGGAAGTGTTTTTGCTGAGCAAGGCGCCGAAGCTTTCTTGGGGCGAACTTATTGGTGTAGATAAAGACCTGATAAGAAATCGTAATTTTCTTAAGCGTCGCAATCGGCGTATCGGCTTCAGCAAAAATCTGAAACGCGGTTTTTTCGACGCACGCACTGTCGCCTATGTGGCTCTGCAAATCGCTTATCACGCTGGTTTCAATAAGGTGGTGATGGTGGGGGTTGACCTGAATCAGGCTGTCAGTCGATTTTATGAGGAGAAAAACACCGTAGTTTCGCCTTGCGGACTGGATCAACATTTTCACACCAGGATTTTACCGTCATTCAAAATAGTGGCGAGAAAAGTAATCAGTGATCAATTCCACGTCTACAACCTTTCCAATTCCTCAAGAATTCCAGCCGACATTATCCCCCAGATACATTTGGATGATCTCAATGCCCACGTGTATGACTTGGATTGTTCAAAAAAATAAAGCTCTTGCAAGTCTTTAGATTAACGGTCGAGCTCAAATGACGGTGTACCACCCAATGCTTGAAACGGCTTACCTAAAGGTAGGCCGTTTTTTTATGCCATGAGAAATGTGGCGAGAGAACCCTGATTTGCACACCATGCCCTCGCTCGATAAAGTCCCCGGACCTTTTATCCCATGGACGGAGTGCTCCGCGTGTTCTCAGCCTTCCACTTGAGTCGCTATCGCCTGTCAGCCTTTTCGCTGATCGCCACCGCTTTAACCCTCGTCGCGTGTAATACCCCGCCCTCTTCGCCACCCGTCTCAACCCAGCCGGTCGCGCCAGAAATCGCCTCTGGTTATCGCACCGACCTGCAGACCCGACACGCCTCCAAACACATGGCTGCAGCCGCCAACCCGCTGGCAGCCGAAGCCGGACGGGAGATGCTGCGCGAGGGCGGCTCGGCGATTGATGCGGCCATTGCCATGCAAGCGGTGTTGACACTGGTCGAGCCACAATCGTCGGGTATCGGCGGTGGAGCGTTGATTGTCCTGTGGGATGGCAAGGCTGTGCGCACCTATGATGGTCGCGAAACCGCTCCGGCCGGTGCTACCGAGAAACTGTTCCTGCAAGCCGACGGCAAACCGATGCCGTTCACCCAGGCACAGATCGGCGGACGCTCAGTGGGGACGCCGGGTGTGTTGCGGGCACTGGAGCTGGCCCATCAAAAGCATGGTCGCCTGCCGTGGGCGAAGTTGTTCGAGCCCGCCATCAAACTGGCGGAACAAGGCTTCGCCATCTCGCCACGACTGCATCAATTGATCACGGCAGACACGTTCATACCGCGCTCACCCGACATGGCCGCCTACTTCCTGAACGCCGATGGCAGCCCGAAAGCCATCGGCACACAGCTGAAAAACCCGGCACTCGCCGCAGTGTTCAAGCGCATCGCCAAGGAAGGTCCCGACGCGCTGTACAAAGGCCCGATCGCGAAAGAGATCGTCGCCAAGGTTCAGGGCCACGCCAACCCCGGCAGCCTGTCGCTGAACGATCTCCAAGGCTACAAGGCCAAGGAGCGCGGGCCGCTGTGCACCGACTACAAACGCTGGCAGGTCTGCGGCATGCCGCCACCGTCGTCGGGCGGGATCGCCGTGGCGCAAATTCTCGGCACCTTGCAGGCGCTGGAATCCCGCGACCCGCGTTTTGCCCTGGCACCACTCAAACCGGTCAAAACCAGCAAACCGGCGGGCATTGAACCAACCCCGAAAGCTGTGCACCTGATCGCCGAAGCCGAGCGACTGGCTTACGCCGACCGAGCACAGTATGTCGCCGACACCGATTTCGTACCCGTGCCGGTAAAAGGTCTGATCGACCCGACTTATCTGGCCAGCCGCGCCGCGTTGATTGGCGACCACAGTATGGGCATGGCCAAACCCGGCACCCCGCCGGGGATTCAGGTTGCCTATGCGCCAGACCGCTCGCCACTGCGCATCTCTACCTCGCAAGTGGTGGCGGTCGATGACGAAGGCGGCGCCGTGTCCATGACCACCACCGTGGAAGCAGCGTTTGGCTCGCACCTGATGGTCCAGGGTTTTCTGCTCAACAACCAGATGACCGACTTCTCGTTCATCCCCGAAGAGAATGGGCAAAAAGTCGCCAACCGCGTTGAACCGGGTAAACGCCCGCGTTCGTCCATGGCGCCAACGCTGATCTTCGACCGTCAGAACGGCGAGTTCCTGGCCACCGTCGGCTCCCCCGGCGGCTCGCAGATCATCGAATACGTGGCCAAATCCACCATCGGCCTGCTCGACTGGAACCTCGACCCGCAAGCGGCCATCAACCTGCCCAACTTCGGCAGCCGCAACGGCCCGACCGAACTGGAACAGGGGCAGTTCAGTACAGAGCTGATTCAGGCACTGAAGGACAAAGGGCACAACGTGAACGAAATCGACATGACCAGCGGGACTCAGGCAATTGTTCGGGTCAAGGATGCACAGGGTAAAGCGGCGTTGGCCGGCGGGGCCGATCCGCGGCGCGAGGGGGAAGCGTTGGGGGATTGAGTCGTACGCAGGCATAAGAAAAGGCTTACCGGGAGGTAGGCCTTTTTTTGTTAGCGAAGAATCCTAGTCTGATCAAGCCGCAAAAGCAGGCCTGACCTTTTTAGCGCTATTCATGCCGCACAGATAGCATCAAGTCGATAACTGATTGGCAAACTGCCCAACCGCGTTCACCACTTTCTGTGCGCCATCCTGGATTTCGACGATCACCGTACCCGCCTCCGCCGCCAGCGCCAGACCTTGTTCGGCCTGGAGTTTGCCATCGGTCATAAGGGCCACGGCGTTACGCGCCATATCCTGGTTCTGGCGTACGACGCCGACAATTTCGTCGGTCGCCTGGCTGGTGCGCGAGGCCAGTTGCCGGACTTCATCAGCCACCACGGCAAAACCTCGACCTTGTTCACCCGCGCGAGCAGCTTCGATGGCCGCGTTGAGCGCCAACAGGTTGGTTTGTTCGGCGATGCCACTGATGGTTTTGACGATGGTACCGATCACCAGCGATTGCTCGTTCAGCGCTTCGATACCTTCGCCAGCGGTCTGCATGTGTTTGGCCAAGTCTCGCATGACGTCCACCGCTTGAGTCACAACCGTGGTACCGCGCTGGGCGCTGTTGTCGGTTTGCAACGAGGTGCTGTAGGCGATGTTGGCCGCTTCGGCGACGGCCTGCTCCTGATTAACCTGATCGGTAATCACCGTGGCGAATTTCACCACTTTGTAGAGCTTGTTGTTGGCATCGACCACCGGATTGTAGGAAGCCTCCAGCCAGACCACGCGACCGTGGCTGTCGATGCGCTTGAAGCGACCAGCCACGAACTCGCCAGCGTTCAGGCGGCGCCAGAAGTTCTGATACTCGGCGCTGTTGTAATCCTCTGGCGCACAGAAGGTGCGGTGATGTTTGCCCTGGATCTGCGCCAGGCTGTAACCCATGCCATTGAGAAACCGCTCGTTAGCCGCCAGCACATTGCCATTGAGGTCGAACTCGATGACCGCGGTCGAACGCACCAGTGCGCCGATCAGGTTCTCATGTTCACGGGACGCCTCGATGGTGCGTGTCAGGTCGCTGGAGTAAATCGAGAAGTTTTTGATCCGGCCATCCGAGGACCGCACCGGCTGCATGATCGACCGCAGCCAGGCTTCGGCGCCGTTGCCCCGCAGTAAACGAACCGTGCCTGCAAAGTGCTCGCCACGGGTCAATGCAGTCTTGAAGCGGCGGTGAAATTCGTCCGACTTCACATGAACCGCGACGATGTCTTCGATGTTTCGGCCGACCAGATCGTTGCTCTTGTAGAGCATTTCACTCATGAAGTTCTGGTTGGCCGATTGAATCTTGCCATCGGAATCAAGAGTCAGGGCCAGCATCTCGCTGTCCAGGCTCTCCTTGACTTGCTGAAGGCTGGAGAGTTCTTCGCGAAGAGCCGACAGCTCCTGCTTCAAGCGTTTGTTGAACATGGAAAGCACCGATGGACAGGGATAAAAAGCTGCATACCGCCTAACCATCGGCCTTGGGGATATTTTCTGAAGAGTGTTTCGGGGTTGTCCTACAAAAATAGTGGCAACACGATCACCTTTATACCGCGCCAGCTACCGAACGGCGCCCAATTCGCGGTACTCGCGCACCGAAATACGCTGCGCTGCTGACGCCTACCGCCCCCATCACTGCGCAGAAAATCACACAAATCCATGGACTCCACGGCATCAGACCGATCAACAACAGCGGCGTGATACTGGCCCAGGCGGCGTAGGCAATGTTGTAGGTAAAGGAAATCCCCGAGACACGAATTCGCGCCGGAAACAGGCTGACCATCACCGACGGCACCGCGCCGACTACCCCGCAAGAGAGGCCTGCCACTGCATAGGCCAACCCGATCCACTGGCCTTCAATGATCAGGCAGGTGTAGAGCACGCCGATACCCAAAGGTAGCAGCAGGCTATACAGCATCACCGTGCGCCAGGCGCCGATGCGATCGACAAGCAGCCCCGCGAGTACACAACCGATGTTCAGAAACACGATGCCCAAGGCACTCAGGGCGAAGGTATGACTGGCGGTCATGCCGAAGGTTTTTTGCATCATGGTCGGGGTAATGACCACGAATACCACCACGGCCGAGGTCAGCACGCAGGTGAGAATCATCGCCGGCAGCATCGCCAGGCGGTGCTCGCGCAGGACCGTGCACAGCGGCAGTTCGACAGTAGCCTCGCGCTGGGCCTGCATGGCCATGAATACCGGGGTTTCACTGAGCCAGCGACGCAGCCAGACACCGATGACGCCAAACACACCGCCCAGGAGAAACGGGTAGCGCCAGGCGTAATCAAGGATTTCCGCCGGAGTGAACACCTGCGCCAGAAAAGTCGCGATCAAGGCGCCGATGAGGTAACCGAAGGTCAGCCCGGCCTGCAAGAAACCGAGGGCATAACCGCGATGTCCTACCGGCGCGTGCTCGGCGACGAACACCCAGGCACTTGGCACTTCACCGCCCACCGCCGCGCCTTGCAGGACCCTCAGGGCCAACAACAGCATTGGAGCGAAATAACCGATCTGGGCGTAGGTTGGCATGATCCCGATCAGCAGGCATGGCAACGCCATCATCAGGATGCTCAGGCTGAAAACCTTCTTGCGTCCCAATTTATCGGCGAAATGCGCCATCAGGATCCCGCCCAGAGGCCGCGCAAGGTAGCCGGTGACGAAGATCCCGAAGCTTTGCAGCAGACGCAGCCACTCGGGCATTTCTGGCGGAAAGAACAGTTGGCTGAGGGTCAGCGCGAAAAATACGAAAATGATGAAGTCGTAGATTTCCAGCGCGCCGCCAAGGGCTGCAAGCCCCAGTGTCTTGTAGTCCGAGCGGGTGAAGGGCGCCGGACGCGCATCGTTATTGGTAGTCACGGAAAAAACTCTGGCAGGCAAAAAACCAAGGCGTCCATGGTCTACGCAAATGCGCTTGTGGACAACCCGTTAGACCATCGTCCCAAACGCACAAACAGCGTCACCGCAACGGACCGATTGGTTGACTGTTGACACCAACCGGACGGGGCTCGTCATCTGCCTAATCGGCAACGATCAAGACTGGTCCGACATACAGACTCGATTGCGCCTGACATTAAACCCAGTCACTTCCTATCTCAAATATATAAATCAGCGGGTTAAACTTCGGCGTCTCACAACCTACTTTTTCAAAGTAAAAATAACACCACCCAAGGATGAACAAGTCAGATGTCTTTAGTACCGATACAGGCGAAGCCATCGTAAAGGATGCTGTTGTTGCACAAATAGAATACCTGCGCGCTGGCAGTCATTTGGCATTGCACTTGTTGTAATACTTTATATTCACCCGGTCCCGGACAAATTACTTGGGGGGCCGGACTCTCCCCCGTCAGGCCCGTAAATAGGCAGGGGCAGTCCTGTAAAAAAAACCATGAGAATCCACTTTTATATGTAACGCCTCTGATCCAATATGGCATGCATCCCATCATCGGGACCACGCTGAAAAGGATCTGAGCATGTTAAAACTCACAGGACTCACCCTCGCAGCCCTCACCCTGAGTGCCGCCGCTCACGCCGATGTCGATCTGAACCTGGGCAGTACCGAACGTGTCACCCGGCTGTTCGCCTACCCCAACAACTGCAACGTCATCTGCTATCGCAACTGGACGCTGGAACAGACAGTCGAGCACTACCTGACCCAAAGCGTACAACGCGATGGCTACAAAACCGCAAAAGTGGTGGTCAAAACCGACAATAAGCAGCTCTACGCCAATATCAGCGGTGTGCCCAAAGGCTATGACAAGCCATTGACCGCATTGCTCAACGCTGGGGATTTGGCTTACAACGGCGCCAGCAAGTTGAGTGCCGATGGTAAATGGACCTATAACTGGTATCTGTTCCTGCCGCTGGGCATGGCACTGGAAAACCGTAAAAGCGTCGAACTGCTGCACTTCCCGCCGGATTACTCGCTGACCCAGGCTCAGGACTATCTGGAGTCCAAGACAACCGATCGCTGGGCCACGCTGCTGACCGCCAATGGCATCCCTGACGACCAGACACCGGGCTATCAGACCATCATCGACATCGCACCGATTGCCGCGCCGTCCAGCGCCGGCAAGGACCTCGAAGGCGTCTATAACTACTTCAAGGATTACCAGACCACCATGGTCAAGGAAGTCAGCCAGAACGCCAGTGGCGCTGCGTTGCCAATGGTTGCCTTCGGCGCGCCAGTGCGTAACTGGATCAAGCAACAATACGGGCCGACCGTAGACGTGTTGGGCCTGGCAACCATCACCCCGAGCGAGGGTGTGAAGGTGCCGGTACTGGGTTCCAACCATCCGAGCTACATCTGGTACGCCGCAGATCCCGAAGCCTACAGCGGCAGCGATGCCCAGGCCAAGGCTGACGCCGCGGGGCTGAAAGTCATGGGGCAGGATTTGAGCGCCGCGTGCTGGCAGGCCGGGATGGGCAGCAAACCGGGCACTGACCCTACCGTTCAGCTGAAAAGCTGTACTCAGACCTGGCAAGTGACCCAGAAAGAAAAAACCTGCGAACTGTTCTACACCTCGATCCGCAGCCTGACGCCCGAACAGGCCGTGGCCAAATGCGCAACAACGACGGTCAAATCCCAGCTGAAACAGCTGAAGAGCCCGTCTCTTGCGACTTCTGCTCCTGCCCCACACTTGTAAACGATGAAAGTCTTTCCCGCGTGAGCCATGGCTGACGCGGGGAAGAGCTTTTTTCGCCTGTCATATCTGACAGTAGATCAATTGTTTCATTTGCGAGAGGCTTGGGGCATACCCATGTGCTGCAGAGCTGACAGGATGTCAGCAGACAGAGGTCGTAGCACCCAGCTGACAAGGATTGTTATGAGAGCTCATGCCGAGCAAGGAATAACCCCGCCCTCATCCAATGGCATCTATCCATTTGTAGAGTTGCCCCTTCGCCTTGGATTCCCCTCCAAAGACGATTTTGGAATCATCTGCAACGCTGAGGGATCGGCAATAGCTGTCACGGCGCTGCGCGAATTCCCCCGCATCAGTCGAGTCTGCAGGGTTTCTGGACATCTGTTGCCCTATCGCTGTCGACACACCCGGCAGCTGGCGCCAGGAATCCACGTCTACGATCCGCGCTTCTGCGGTTTACTGAGCCACTCCTGCGACCCCAACGTCTTTCTCGACATGAGCGAGCTGTGGCTATGGGCGCTCAAAGACATCAAAAAGGGTGACCGACTGACGATGGATTTCGCCGCGACAGAAGACAAGCTGCTGCGGCAGTTCGCCTGCCGCTGCGGTTGTCCCTGCTGCCGTGGCTGGGTCATCGGCTATGACGAGTCGCCGAATGCCAATGGAGAACAGTTTTTTCAACACTGGCGTCGACGAAGTCCCAGCTGAAAAGCTTTTACAACGCCTCGACCGGACGCAAACGGTACTGCGGTGGCAATTGTTCAAAACCGCTGATCGTGGCGTTCAGGCTTTTCCAGCGACCATCCTTGATGCCGTAGATGCAACCGTGAATCGACAGACTCTGCCCACGGTGCCAGGCGTTTTGCACAATGCTGGTATGACCGACATTGGCCACTTGCTGGATCACGTTGAGCTCGCAGAGGCGGTCGACCCGTTCTTCTTCAGTGGGTAACTTGGCCAGTTCGTCGCGCTTTTCATAATAGAGATCGCGAATCGAGCGCAGCCAGCCGTCGATCAGGCCCAACTGACGGTCCTGCATCGAGGCGCGTACACCGCCGCAGCCATAGTGGCCAGTGACCAGGATGTGTTTGACTTTGAGTACGTCGACCGCGTACTGAATCACCGACAGGCAGTTGAGGTCGGTGTGCAGTACAACGTTGGCCACGTTGCGGTGCACGAACAGATCACCCGGCAGCATGCCGACGATTTCATTGGCCGGCACGCGGGCATCGGAGCAACCGATCCACAGGTATTCCGGGGTTTGTTGACGGGCCAGCTTGGCGAAGAAATCAGGATCTTCCTGGGTGATCGCGTCGGCCCAGCGCTCATTGTTATCAATCAGATCTTGTAATTCGTTCATGCAATGAAGCCTCAAGAATGATTTGCTGCTTTGACAGACAACCCTGTGTCGGGGTCACGCGCGAGATGCAGATTCCCCTGATGCATTAAATGGCTGTCCGGTGCTCCGTGCCGGTGGAATTCTCGCAAGCCCAGTGGGTCCACTGTAGTAAGGCCTACAGTATGAGGGAATGCCATGACTGATTCACGACGTCCGTTCGATGAAGCGCAACCCGAGCCCATCGACGACAACGAAGACCGCATGGGCTCAGTGCATGAGCTGGATTTCGACGAGGAAGAACCAAGCGCCAGAATCGGCGACTTGATCCCCGAACACGAGCGTGCGCAGAAGATGCCCGACGAACGCATCCGTGAGGCTGGCATGACCGGCGGCTCGACCGATGACCATGAGTCCACCGACGATGACATGAGCCCGGAAACCTTGATCCGTGAAGACGGCGCACGGGACAGCCGCGAAGAGGGTGAAGGCGACCAGGCGGATTGGGATTTGAGCATTGTCGATGAAGACGACATCGGCGGGGGCAATGGGCTGGATGAGGAGGAATTGGCGCGACGCGATCCGATGGATGGCAAGCGTTGATCTACAGGTCTGCCCGGATTCCAACGTAGGAGCTGCCGAAGGCTGCGATCTTTGATCTTTTATTGCCGCGACATAGAAAGATCAAAGATCGCAGCCTTCGGCAGCTCCTACGGGCGTTTCAGTCAACCAAAGTGCAGGCCATTACCACGGCATCTTCGCGCCCGCCAACCGCCGGGTAGTAATCCCGCCGACGTCCGATTTCGTTGAACCCATACCGCTCATACAACCGAAACGCCGCCCGGTTGCTGTCGCGCACTTCCAGAAAACATTCCCGCGCCTCTGCCTTGTAGGCAATCGACATCAAATGCTCCAGAAGCGTCAAACCCAGGCCTCGGCCCTGATTTTCCGGTTTGACGGTGATGTTCAGCAGATGCGCCTCATCAAGAATGATCTGCACCACGCCATGACCGACCTGTTGCTGCCCTTCGAACATCAGCCAGATCTGGTACTTGCCCAGGCCATCGAGAAAAATCCCGCGGGTCCAGGGATGGCTGTAAGCCGCGTATTCAATTTTCAGTACAGTGTCCAGGTCCGCCTCGATCATCGGGCGGAACGATACAGCGTCACTCATTCGATTCTTTCCAGCGCGCCATCAGCCGACGCATGGCTTGCCAGACATCAGCCTTACGCTGTGGCTCTTCCATTAATAATTCCAGACCCGGCAGGGCCCAGACCGACCCCAGGCCTTCGACCTGAAGTTCACGGTTGAAGGATTCGGCGTTGGCCTCACCGGCAAAACGCACCGCCGGCAGTCCGATCAGCCACAGGCAGACGCATGGAGCGTCTTCCAGACGGGCCGACAGAAAGCCTTGTACGAAATCCCGAGCCGCTTCCGGCCCTTGATCCATGGTGCCGCGTGCCAGCAGCGGCCAGCGCACCGGCTCGCCGATGATTTGCGGGCTGTCTGGCAGGCCGGCGGCGCGCAGCATGTCTTTGAGCAACAGATAGGCCGGATCGCGGGTCTGGAAGCTTTCGCCTGTGGGTAACTCCACCAGCAACAGGCAACGACCTGCACGCAGTAATTGCAGGGCGAAGCGCGGTGGCGGAACGACCGGCGCCCTAACCGCGACCGGGGCTTCCTCTTCTTCGACCTTGGCGTTCGTGCGCGTGCTGGCCAACGATGGCCGTGGCACCTCGATCTTTACCCGTTCAGCAGGTTTGACCACCGGTTCCACGGGCGTCTCAGCCACAGGAGCCTGTACAACCTTGGCGATGACCAACGGCTCGGGCATCTCCAGCAGTTCAGGCCGCGAGGGCGCAGCAAAGGGCAATTCGGTGCGCGGCAGCCAGTTGACCACCTGCATGGCGGTCAAATAAGCGCGGCGACGGGACTCGATAAGCAAAGGTCGGCCACTTGTGGATAACTAAAGTGCAGTGATTCTACCGCCCTTCGCTCAAGATCGCCCGCGCTGTTGATCGATAGACTTCACCGATAGTCTTTCCACCTATGAAAAATGGCGACAGCCCATCCCGAGAGTGAATCGACACGGCTGCGATGCAGTACAATCGCGGCTTTTAATCGCCAACCAGCCGGCCATTCCGATGATCGAACCCAAGCGCGTCTTGCGCGCCCTCGCTGAACACTGGGCACTTCTGGAGCCACTGTGCGAGCACTTCGACCAAGGCACCCTGAGCCTCAACGAACTGCGCACGCAACTGGCCGCCCAGCAACTCGACAGTACACCGCAGGACATCACCAGCCTTCTGGACGTGTGGATCCGCCTCGATATTCTGGTTCCCGTGGCGAAAAGCCCGAACCGTTTCGAGCTCAATGCGCAGATCCACGATTTCCTCGCTTACCTGCGCCGTGAGCACCGTCTGGGCCTGTGTCTGGAAATCGAAGCCTATTTGCGCCATCTCGAGCGCCTGGCCGGTTACATTCAGGACGCCTTCGAGATTCGCGACGGCAACGATCTGGCGCGCCAGTTGCGTCTGCTCGACATGCGCGTGCGAGACGTTTTGAAGAAGCTTGCCAACGACGAACAGGCCCTGGTGGCCGTCGCCGAGCGGGCCAAGACCAGCGACCGGCAGATCCCATTGCGTCAACGCTACGCTGAAGTACTGGCGACCTGGGATGAATACGTCGAGCCGATGATCCAGTTGGTGAACGCTGACGGCGCCTTCGAACAAGGCGTGCGCAAGGTCGAAAACGTCCTGCTGAAGATGCTCACTGAACAGCAGCGCCTCGGCCATCTGGTCGACGACGACATGCTGCTGCGCACCCACGCGCGCATTCTCGAAATGCAGACCAGTGCCCAACTGACCTTGCGTCATGCCCGTGAACTGCTGCTGCCGTTGCGTGAAGAAGCGCGCCGGCACAACGCCGTGACCCGTGGCGCGGCGCTGGCCTTGTCGGCCATTCGTCGTAAAGGTATCGATGCGGTACCGCAAGCCGCGATGCCGATGTTCACCCGGCCTCAAAGCACCTTCCTCGGCAGCGCCAGTCAGGTCGAAGCCTACGTGTACGCCTTGGCCCGTTTCGAGCCGAAACCTGCGCGTTTCCCCAAGGCTCACAAGACCCAGAAAGGCGAAGCCCCACGCGCGCCACGCACGGTTCGGGAAATGCTCGAACGCTGCGAAGACGCCCTGCCGATGCCGGACCTGATGACCTGGCTGCTGGAGCAGGAGCCGGACGGCGCCACCGACGAATTGCTCTACTGGTTCTCGCGTCTGTCGCGGGAAAAACGCTTCAAACGCGAGCGTCTGGAACGCCGCGATTACCACACTCACGAGCATCAGGTCAGCCTGCGCTCCTTCGCCCTGCTCTCGTCCGGTGACACCGCCGCCGAGAATTCTGCGAGCATTCCAAATGCATCTTGATCTATCCGAACTGTCCCATCTGGCACCGATCTTTCGCGAGCTGTTCAAGGGCTACCACGTCAGCCGCCGCGATCCGGAGCTGTACGCGCAACTGTCGAACTTCCAGGACCAGTACCGCACGCTGTTCAAGGCACTGGGCTTTGAACTGGTCTGCGACACCCGGGGTTTCTACTACTTTGTGCCGGACCTCGCTGCGGCGGCAGTAAACAAGACCGCGCAACGTCTGGCGCTGTTCACCTTCATCCTTGTCGAGCACTTGGCCGACCAGGGCCGCGACCCGATCTCCGTGCTCGACGGCGGCAGTCTCGGCCGAGATGAACTGCCATCGTTGCTGGAAAAGTACCGCGACCTGTTCATCCAGGCCGAGGTCCAGACTCAGGACGAACTGGAAGAAAAGATCATGCGTCGCATGACCCAACTCGGTTTCGCCAGCGAAGAGCCTGGCATCTACCGCTTCCTGCCGCCGATGCACCGCTTCCTCGATGTTTGCCTGTCGGTTCAGCAGGACCGCGATCTGGCGGCCAGCCTGCACAGCGTGCTGCCATTGCCAGTTCCGGTATTGATCGATGACGACAGCGACGAGAAGCTGCTGCAAACCGATGATCCGCTAGACCTCAGCGACTTCGAGGAAGAAAGCGAAGAAGACGCCATGGCCCGCGCCATTGCCGAAGAACAGGAGACCGACGCATGAGCAAGGAACGCTACGGCATTCGCCGCTTTGCCCTTTTGAACACCGCCGGTTACAGCCTCGGCCTGTTCCCGCTGGAAGAGCCGCTGTCGGTTTACGGCGCGAACAACCTCGGTAAATCCGCTTCGATCAACGCCTTGCAGTTCCCGATTCTGGCGCGCATGTCGGACATGAGTTTCGGCAAGTACAGCCTGGAGCAATCCCGTCGGTTCTACTTCGCTTCGGACACCAGTTACATCCTGGTGGAAGTCTCCCTGCCCCACGGCCCGCACGTAATCGGCGTGGTCGGCCGCGGCCCGGGCGGCGGTTTCGGTCACCAGTTCTTTGCCTATGCCGGCAAACTCGATCTGGCCCATTACCAGAAAGACGACACCTGCCTGCGGCAGAAAGAGCTGTTCAACAACCTCGAACGCGAAGGCCTGAAAGCCTACGAACTCAAGCCGGATGAACTGCGTCGTTTGCTGGTTGGCGGCCACACTTCGATTCCGCTGGACCTGACGTTGATCCCGCTGCGCTCCACCAGCGAGCAGAGCCTGAAGACCTTCCGGGCCCTGTTTATCAACTTGCTGCACATGCGCGAAATCACCGCGGCCAAACTCAAGCAGTTGTTCCTCGATGCTTTCGAACACAGCCTGCGTTCCGGTAGCGTCGATTACATCGCAGCGTGTGAAGAAGCGTTCCGCGATGTACGTCGCATGGAGCAGGATTACAACTCGCTGGTCACCGCTGGCCCGCTGGTTGAAGCACTGGCCGCTGGCGTGGCCCAGCGCAATATCCTGCGCGGTAAACTGCACCGGATCTCGCCGCTGCTCGATTCCTTGCTCGGCACCTGGTCGGACTACGCCAGTGCGCGCAAGGAAGAACTGACGATTCAGGCCGAGCACTACCGCAACGAGCAGGACGCGCTGCAAAACGATCAGCGTGGTGGCACTCAGGAGCTGATGCGTCTGGAGCGGGAAATCACCGGTATCCAGCGATGGCTCGGCGAGTTGTCGGTGCTCAAGCATCGCTTCGCGCTGGTCGATGACGTCAAAGTCCTCGAGCAGCAACTGCTGGCCGCCAAGGACGCGCACGACGAACTGGCCGGTGCACTGGCCCAGTCGCGGCAGTTCAGCGCCGAAGACCTGGAAGAGCGCCTGCGGGATCTGGAAAAACGCCTGAAGTCGGTCAAGCAACAACTCGATCATGCCGACAACAACAGCTACGCCCGTTTGCGCGAAGAATTCTCGCAGCAGGACGTCGAGCGCCTGATGCGCCTGTTCAACAGCGCGTTGTTCAGCCTCCCGCTGGGCGAGCATGGCATTACGCTGGACGAGGATGGTCAGTGGGTCAAATCCATGGAGCTGATCCTTGATGGCTTCAAAGGCGAGCGTTTCGAAGTGCCGGGCCTGTCCATCGACATCTCGCACATCGAGCCACCAGCCCTGCAAGCCTTGGCTGACCGCGCAGCGTTGCGCGATCAGAAAGACCGCCTGGAAAAAGAACTCAAGCAGCTGAAAACTCAAGCTGCCGTGGCAGCCGACCGTGCGGCCAGCAAGACCCAGACTGAAGCGCTGTACCAGCAAGTGCTGGATGCGCAGAAAGCCCTGGAAGACTTCCGCCGCGCGCAAACCCTGAGCGCCGAAGAAGGCGACAAGCTGGAACAACTGGCGCAGATGGAAGCCGCTCAGGACGAATTGAAGCGTTCCAGCGATGCCTTCACCGAGCGCGTCCAGCAACTGTCGGCCAAGCTGCAACTGGTCGGCCGGCAGATCGGCGACATGGAAGCCAAGCAACGCACCCTCGATGACGCCCTGCGCCGCCGTCAGCTATTGCCGGCGGACCTGCCATTCGGCACGCCGTTCATGGACCCGATCGACGATTCCATGGACAACCTGCTGCCATTGCTCAATGACTATCAGGACAGCTGGCAGGGTTTGCAGCGCAGCGATGGTCAGATCGAAGCGCTGTATGCGCAGGTGCGCCTCAAGGGTGTGGCCAAGTTCGACAGCGAAGACGATATGGAGCGTCGCCTGCAACTGCTGATCAACGCTTACGCGCACCGTACCGACGAAGCCCTGACCCTCGGCAAGGCGCGCCGTGCCGCGGTCACCGACATTGCCCGGACCCTGCGTAACATCCGCAGCGACTATGACAGCCTCGAACATCAACTGGCCCTGTTCAACCGCGAGATCAACAAGCGTCAGGTCTCCAACCTGCAAAGCTTCCGTATCGTGCTCGCGCCGAACAAGGAAGCGCTCAAGCACATTGACCAGATCATCCACAGCGCCGGTCAGTACGAAGAAGGCGAAACCCTTTCCGTCTTCGATCTGAGTCAAAGCGCCGATCAGGACAACAAGAACGAAGAAGCCAAGGAATACCTGGCGCGGCTGGTGGCGGCGAACCACAACCAACTCGGTCTCAAGGATCTGTTCGAGCTGGCGTTCGAGATCACCAAGGTCAACGGCCAACCGGTGATCCACACCGACATCGACGGTGCGGCGTCCAACGGCACCACCATGACCATCAAGGCGCTGACCAACATGTACTTGTTGCTGCACTTGATGGACCGCGACCAGGCCGGTCGCGTGCGCCTGCCGTACTACCTCGACGAGGCGGCGGACATCGACGAGAAGAACCAGGCAGCACTGCTGGAAACCAGCCTGCAACTGGGCTTCGTGCCGATTCTGGCGAGTGTGAAGCCGCAAGTTTGCGCCAGTGTCGCCATCGACCTGGAAGGCGGCAGCGGCCCGAACGGCATTTACATCGACGAGGCGGACTGGAAGTACATCCGTCGCCATGATGAAGTGAAGGCAACTGTTAACGTGCAGGCGGACGAACCGGAGCTGGATGCGGTCTGACGCTTGAATCGAAGGTAATAAAAAAGGCCACGATCCAATGGATCGCGGCCTTTTTTATTTATGGGTACATTCTGAAGCTTTCAGTGAACTTGACGGCCCCTTCGCGGGCAAGCCCGCTCCCACAGTATTTGGTGGTGTACACAATATTTGTGTACGACGCCGATCCTTGTGGGAGCGGGCTTGCCCGCGAAGGCGGTATCACAGGCGCCGACAGACTACTTGCCGATCGAAATCTTCGGCGCCCAGGTCAGCCACTCATCTTCGAACTGATCGAACAGCGGGAACGTTTGTTCAGGCCGCGCCGGGACACCCATGCGGTCGCCATCCGGCGTGGCAAAAGCAATACCGCCCTGAACCAGCGTCTCCAGCGATTCAGTGCGTATTGTCGCGCCTTTGAACAAGCCATAGTCAAAACCAAAACCACTGGTGTTCCAGAACCGCGTGCCACTGCGCACCAGCGGCGCGTACTTCGGCTCGATCAGTATGTGTACCAACACTCGATCAGCCGTCTGGCCCAGTTCATAGCCGGTCACCTTGCCTACCGTGATTTCGCGATAGGTGACGGGGACGCCAGTCTTCAGCGAACCTCGACGAGCAGCGCTCAACACCAGGCTTAAACCAGCCTCTTCCTTGGCGGTTTCCGGAGGATTGGTCAAGGCTTCGAAGGTTTTCTGCGGGCCGAGGTTCTTCGGCGCGGGTTGCACTTCAATGTATTGCCCGGTGACCAAAGTTTCGAGGTTCGAAGTTTTAATCAGACCTAGCTCAGGTTTGACCACCCAGAACTGACTGCCGACCCGAGCGATACGCTCCGGCACTTCTGTGATCCGCGCGGTCAGCAGTACTGATTGCAGGTCATCACTGAGGTCGACGTCCTCAATCTTGCCAACGTCCAGGCCTTTGAATCGAACCGGCGTGCCACTGCGCAGGCCATCGGCGCGATTGACCTTGATTGTCACCATAGTGCCTTTCTGCGTTGCCTCATCATGGTTGGCATGCAGGCGGAAACGCGGAATACGCTTTTGCAGCGGCGCTTTGGCTTCCGGGGTTTCGAAGGCGATGCCACCGGCCATCAGGCTTTGCAACGACTCACTTTTGACCTGAATGCCGCCGGTCAACCCACCGGTGAGCGTAATGCCGCTGGCATTCCAGAAACGCGTCGAGGCGTTGACCAGCCCTTCGTATTCCTTCTCGATATGCACACCGATCACCAGCTGCTTTTTGGTGCGGGAGAATTGATAGCTCTGAACCGAACCGACCTTGACCTGCTTGTAGAGAATCGGGCTACCGACTTCCAGTGAACCGAGGTTTTCGGTGAACAGCACCAAGTGCAGGCCCGGCGAACGCAGGTCCAGCGGCGGCGCCTTGGCCCGGGCTTCGAACTCGCGCTGCGGTGCCCCGCCCTTGTCGCCAGGGCGCACGGCGATGTAGTTACCCTTGACCAGCGCTTCCAGGCCGGTAATACCGGCGAGCGAAATCGATGGTTTTACCACCCAGAACTGGGTGCCAGTGACCAGGTAATCCTCCGCCAGTGGGTCGAGAGTCAACTCAGCACTAGCACTGGACAGGTCCGGGTCAATTTTGAGCGTTTTCAGATTACCGACCTGGATGCCTTTGTACATCACCGGCGTACGACCGGCCTGCAGGCCTTCGAAATCGCTGAGTTTGACCTTGACCCGAATACCCGCTGCGGCTGCATCGAAATCCTCATAAAGACGGAACGGCAGGCTTGGATCGGTGGGCGGGCTGTCCTTGCGATTCTCCGGAGTGGCGAACGCAATACCACCGGCGACGATGCTGGCGAGGGACTCGCTGCGCACTTTCACACCAGAGAGGTTGGCGTCGATACTGATGCCGCTGGCATTCCAGAAACGCGTATGTTTACGCACCAGGCTGGCGTAGGTCGGCTCGATGAAGACTTTGAGTTCGACAGTGCTCTGATCTGCGGACAGCACGTAGCTTTTGATCTGACCGACTTGAATCTGTTTGTAGAACACCGGGCTGCCGCGATTCAGCGAACCTAGGCGATCTGCCTTGATGGTCAGGTGCAAACCGGGTTGGGCGTCCGATAGCGGAGGCTCTTGGGCCAAGGCCTTGAACTTGCGGGTGGGCTCGCCTTCACCCGGGCTGACGGCCACATAGTTACCCGAGACCAGCGTCTCCAGGCCCGTGATACCGGCCAGGCTCACGCTTGGTTTGACCAGCCAGAAACGCGTGCTGGTCTTGAGGTATTGCTCCACGTCCTTGTTCATCTCGATGGTAGCGATCACTCCTTTGGAGCTGCCTTCGTCATCGAGCTTGAGGGCTTTCACCTTACCGACCGACATACCTTTGTAGACGACTTCGGTCTTGTTGGCCTGAATGCCTTCACCGCTTTCGAAGCGCACCTGAATCTCGATGCCCGTCTCGCTGTAGGCACGCCAGCCGAGCCAGCCGCCGATGATCAAGGCGATCAGGGGCAATACCCAAATGGCTGACCAGTTCGAGGCCGGTCGGGTTTTCGCTTTAGGCAAATCAGTCATGGTCGTCGTCCGACTCCGTGTTATCCCAAATCAGTCGGGGATCGAAAGTTACTGCGGCAAGCATCGTCAGAATCACCACACTGGCGAAGGCGATGGCGCCAAGATTGGCTTCGATGCTGGCAAGCCGTCCAAAATTCACAACCGCCACCAGGATAGCGATCACAAAGATATCCAGCATCGACCAGCGGCCGATGAACTCGATAAAGCGGTACATCAGAATGCGCTGGCGTGCCGAGAGCGGCTGGCGGCGCTGCACCGAAAACAGCAGCAATGCGATGCCCACCAGCTTGAACGTGGGTACCAGGATGCTCGCGATAAAAACCACGGCGGCGATCGGAATCATCCCGTGCTGAACCAGTTGGATCACGCCGGACATAATGGTGCTCGGATCGCCCTGCCCCAGGGAATTGACGGTCATGATCGGTAGCACATTGGCCGGGATGTAGAGAATCGCACCCGTGATTAACAACGCCCAGGTACGCATCAGGCTATTTGGGCGGCGGGCGTGAACCAGCGCGCCGCAGCGGGTGCAAATCTGCTCGTCGGTATCGGCTTCCTGTTTATTCAACTCGTGGCATTCGGCACAAATCAGAATGCCTGCATCAATCGCCCGCATGGGCATCTTCTCCTGATAAAGCCTGCCAGATCTGGTGCGGTGACATCACTACTTCCAGCCAGACCTGAACCAACAACAAACTGATAAAGCACGCCAGACCAAGACCTACGGTGACCGCCGCCATATCGGCCAATTTGACGATCGCAACCAGTACGCCCATGAGGTAAACCTCGAGCATCCCCCAGTCCCGTAGATGGTGATAAATGCGGTAGAGCAGCAAACCGTAGCTGCGTCCGATATCGAAGCGAATACTCAGCAACACGACTAGCTGGCAAAGCAACTTGAGCAGTGGAATCCCCATGCTGCAAAGAAATACCACTGCCGCTACGCCTCGCATACCGGTATCGAACAGACCGACAACGCCACTCCAGACAGTATCGTGCGACGACTGTCCGAGTAGATGGAGCTGCATGATGGGTAAAAAGTTCGCAGGGACATACAGCAACAGTGCGGCAATGACCAAGGCGAGACTGCGCTGCACGACATTGTGTCGATGGGCATACAGTTCATAACCGCAGCGTACGCAGATGGCTTTCTCACCATGAGCAAGCTCAGGCTTGCGCATCAGCAAGTCGCACTCATGACACGCTACCAAGTCGTCCAGCGGTAAATCTGACAGCCCTGGGGCGTCAACTGGATCTGGCATAAAGGCTCTGGCTCCAAAAAAGTTGGACCTATTCTAGTGTCCTGACTCAAAAATAACTGTGCAATTTTGTGTTGTCGCTGGAGTGCTCTTTTCCTGCGGACAAAACAAAACCCCTACCTGCATACGCAGATAGGGGTTTCGGAATTTAATCTTGACGATGACCTACTCTCACATGGGGAAACCCCACACTACCATCGGCGATGCATCGTTTCACTGCTGAGTTCGGGATGGGATCAGGTGGTTCCAATGCTCTATGGTCGTCAAGAAATTCGGTAGCCAGGTCGTTTGCCTTGCGGCTTACGCTCCAGCGAATGGGTATGTGATAGATCTGGTGTTTTGTGAGTGTCACAAACTTTCGGTTCGTTTCGTCTTCACACACCGCAATCTGGTGCCCCTTTTTATTTATAAAGAAGGGTCAGCAAATTGCTTGGGTGTTATATGGTCAAGCCTCACGGGCAATTAGTATTGGTTAGCTCAACGCCTCACAGCGCTTACACACCCAACCTATCAACGTCGTAG
>NZ_JYLB01000013.1 GCF_001042905.1 Pseudomonas lini | reverse complement strand
ATCCATGTGGGAGCGGGCTTGCTCGCGAAGACGGCGGCACAGTAAACATTGATGTTGCCTGACCCACCGCTTTCGCGAGCAAGCCCGCTCCCACAGGTTTCGCACCTTAACTGACTGGCATTAGGGCAAGCCCGCTCCCACAGGGATTGCATTGAGCTGACGGGCACCGGCCAATACTCCAGCATTTTTTGCAAATACGTCCGTTTCTGAAACACGCATCCCCTCTCAAACAGCCCGTTTCAACGCTGGTCATCGTCTTGTCATGCGATGTGTTAAGGCGTCGATACATCCCCGCACAAAGCTTGGATCCAGAGTGTTTGCGATCCCTTTATCACTTTGCGACCCGGCGGTTGTCTCAGGCCTGAAACAGCACCCTCCATCGATCCACTAACCTTGATCGATAACCCTCTGAATCAAAACAATAATCAAAAACCGGCACAGCTTTCGCTCACTCCTTCACAACGCTGATTCAGGACCAGCCCACAACAAAGAAGGAATTGCCGCCGTGGGGACATTTGATAACAGCATCTATAGCCTCCTATTGATCGGATGCGTACTGGGCTCAAGTGTCAGCCTGCCCGTACAGGCTGACAACGGCATCATTATTATCAAACGTGATGTCCAACCGCGCATGGCAACGCGTGCGCCGGTGATTCCCGACCCTAGCCCCACGACCGCCAATGCCAACCCGTCCAAACAAGTCCTCAGGCAAACGAACGAGTTGAGCGACGGTGACTTTGCCAACGTCGCCAGTGGCGCAGGCATCTCCCGCCTGGTCAATCAAAACACCAACAACCTGGGTGGCAATCTCACCAACCAGACCCAGCTTTCCAACCTCCCTGCTGGACGTTCGGGAAATTCGGGCAACGGTATTGCCAACATGGTCAATTCAAACATCCAGCGAGGCCTGGGTGCTCTGAACGTCGTAACGGGAGACCGTTAAGATGAATCGTACGCTGCTGATGATTGCCATGTTTTGCAGTGCATCGACCTTTGCCCAACCTCCCGTCATCAATAACGCCGAAATCGACGCTTCGGGCATGCAGTACCAGGGCAACCTCACCGTCAACCAGGCTGCCGGCGATTTGCAGCAACAGGCCAACGCCCGAGCCATCGCCGTTGGCCATGGAGCCAGCGCGACCACGCAGATTCGCCAACGTCTGCGGACGGAGGTCGACCCCAGGATCGATGCTCGATCCAGCATTCAAGGCGACTCCTTCAGCAACGGCAGTGGCGCTCTGGGCGTCAACCAGAGCGCGGGCGCCAGCAACCAGCAAGCCAATGCCCTGCGGATAAGCATCAGTCAACAACCGCAAAGTATCGACGACAGCGTCCTCATGCAGCAGAACGTGACGCTGATCAACAACTCCGATCCAACTGACTCTGCACCAGGCAATCGCCAGGTCGCTACCAGCGATCAGGCCTTCACCGGTAGCCGTGGGGTGATCCAGTTGAATCAGAGCGCCGGGGTGGGAAACCGAACGGCCAACACCTTGAGCGTACGGGTCATGGATTGATCCAAAAAGGTAGAAACAACACTTAACCTAAAATAAGTACGGAGAATCACCATGAAACCTTCGATGGCACTCCAGCCTCTGGTTTTCGCAATTGCTGCGGTCATGGCTGTTGCTGTACAAGCTGGGCAGAACGATTGGCGTAACAACCACCACAATGGCCATCACACCCCTCCTCCAACAAAGATCCCTGTCTATGCGACGGCCAATGCGTGGGATAACCAGAGCAGTACCGACAACCGCATCCGTAACGAAGGGACGATTAACGAAGCTGAAATGAACAGCTCTGCCACAGGTGCCAGCGGCAACGTCGGCGTCAACGTGGCAGCAGGTAGCGGCAACCAACAAGACAACGCGTCCGCCATCGCCAATGCTGCCTCAAACTCCAGTCAGGACAACAGCTTCGTGTTCGGCACTGCCACAGCCACCGCCGACGTCACGCAATACAGCGACAATAACAGGGTCAACAACTTCGGCAGCACAGCCTCTGCCGTGATGAACGGATCGGGTAATGGCGGCAGCGGTAACATGGGTATCAACATTGCTGGCGGCGACCTTAACCAGCAGAAAAACACCATGGCAATTGCCAACACCAATGCCCCGCTCGGCAACGCAACAGCCACCGCCTCTGCCGATCAACAAGGTCCTGGCCTGGTAGTGAATAACAACGCCGATCGGACGTACCGCCTGGATACAATGACAGTTACCAACTCGGCCAGCGGTAGTTTCTCTCGCGATAAGTCATCCGAGGCTAGCGGCAGTAAAAGCGCTTCTTCAAGCTGGGACGCGAGCGGTTCCAGGAGCTTTGATGCCAGCGGTTCCAAAAGCGTTGATATAAGTGGTTCTCGCAGTAGTAATGCGAGCGGCTCTAACAGCAGTGATGCGAGCGGTTCAAGCAGCAGTAATGCGAGCGGTTCTTCGAGTGCTTCTTTGAGTGCTTCCTTGAGCGCTACTTTAGACGCTACTGCGGCGGCTTCCAGTTCCCGTACCTTCAATAATGGCAATGGCGATCGCACCCGCAGCAGGACTGCCGACGCATCGCTTAACGCATCGATTGACGCAACGCTTGACGCATCGAGAGACAGATCGTACGACAGATCGCGCGACTCTTCGTACGACAGATCACGCGACTCCTCGTACGACAGATCGCGCGATTCCTCGTACGATTCCTCGTACGATAAATCATATGAGAAATCGTCCGCATCCTCGTACGAAAAATCGGGCAGTAAATCGTCCGAGTCTGCGTACGACAAAGCGAAAAGCTACAGTGAAAGCAGCTCATATGATTTGAGCAACACCTACTCCTATCAAGTGCTGACTCCAACTGGCTGGGCCAACCCTGTGACCAACACTGCAACCCTGAACGGTTCGGTGAATGGTGGCAGTGGCAACCTGGGCGTCAACGTGGCTGCTGGCGTGGGTAACCAACAAAGTAACTCGCTGGCCATTTCCAACAACTCGTTCTAATTGCTGTCTCTGGAGGCCCCCTGACGGGGGCCTGTTTCAACACCACCAGAAGGCGTCTTTTCATGCGCATTATCGTCTTGGCATTTTTGCTTTGCGTGGCCAGTGTGATTGAGGCTGCGCAAATGCCGCTTTCCGTCCTGCCCGGTGGCGCGGTGGTGTACAAGCCGATCCAGAGCGTACGCGAGCGTAAATTTGCCGACCTGGTGCAACAGAAAACCGACTTCAGTTGCGGCGCAGCTGCTCTGGCGACCATCTTGCGCCAAGCCTATTGGCTGGACGTGAATGAAGAACAGATCATCGAAGGCATGCTGGCGCACTCTGATCAAGATCTTGTCCGCGTCCAAGGCTTCTCAATGCTCGACATGAAGCGTTACGTGGAAAGTATCGGCATGCGGGCCCGTGGCTATCGGGTAGCCCCGGAAACGTTGAGCGAAATCAGAATTCCGGTTGTGGTACTCCTTGATATCCGCGGCTACAAACATTTTGTGGTCATGCAAAAAGTCCATAAGGGCTGGGTCTATATCGGAGATCCGGTACTCGGTCATAAACGCTACAAAGTCGACGACTTTGTAGAAGGCTGGAACGGCATCATCTTTGCCGTCATCGGCCAGGGCTACGACAAAACCAATGCGTTGCTCGACCCACCCCTGCCACTGACCGCCAAGAACCGCATCAATACCTTCACTCCGGTGCGAGACGCAGAGTTGATGGATTTCGGATTCATCCAAAGCGACTTCTTCTAATAACAAGGAGCACGACGCTCCGGGAGCATCCAATGAAGACTCCAATCTGGCTGGTCGTGGTTTGCCTGGCCGCCAGCCTGCCGACCCAGGCACAGACGTTCAAACCCATTGAACTGAAGGATCAGGAGTTGGCGACCCTGCGCGGCCGCTATGTCATGCCGGGGCGGATCATCAGTTTCGGCATTGTCATGACCAGCACTTGGCAAAATGCCAACGGTGAAGTGATCGGGGCAACTTCCTCGATGCAAATTCAACAATCGACCATCAAGCCTCAGTTCTATGTGTCGATGATCGACGAAAAAGGTAATGGCTCAGCGCGTTCGCAAGGCACCGGTACCGTCACTGGCGGCAGCGGCCTCAACAGCACCGAAGGCGTCACTCAAGTCGTGCGTGCTGCCGGGGACCATAACTCTGCCTACAACAACGTTTACATCAACGTCACAAAGGCTAGCCAAGCGCCAGCAACGCAACAGCAGGGCCAAGCGTTGGCCGCAGGCTCGACGTTGGTCGGCGCCAATGGCGCAGGCTCGTTGAGCGTTGCCTCGACCGGTACGGGTGTGCAACTCAATATCGTGGCCAACAACAACCAAGGCAGTACCGTACAACGCCTGGCCCAGGGTGGGCTGATGCAGAACACGACTTTGCTCGGCGGTGGTAACCAGGTCAACAACCTCACATCCTTCAATGTCGTGCTGCGTGACAACGCGACAACCGGGTCGCTGAACGGCAACCTGGACCAGCTCAAAGGTCTTCGCACCCAAGGATTCTGATCTACGCTCAGTCTCATCCGATGTAGTCAGAAATGGACGGCTAACCCATGCACCGATCGTTGACGTTCAGAGCTATCGTTTGTTTGACTAGCCTGGCCCCGACAACACTGCTGCACGCAGCAACGGACCCCCAGGTCGAAGCACTAAAACAAGAACTCATGGAGTTGAAACAGCGTTACGAAGTACAACAGAACGCGCTGATGGTACTCGAGCAACGCGTTCGCCAAGTCGAAGAAGCACCTGCGACACCTGCTCCCAAACGCCTGACCAAATCCCCCGCGGAAACGCCCAGGAGTGGCCAGACGGTGGCCGCCGGTGCGCCGGGAACCACGGGCAGTTCATACGGCCAATCGCTCCAAGAGGATTCGGAGCCTGCGCAAAGCGTTTCCAACCTGTATGACGAAGCCAGCGGCTTCTTCGGTGGCGGCAAGTTCAGCGTCGAAACCGGCCTGACCTATACGCACTACGATACCCGTGCATTGGTACTCAATGGCTTCCTGGCACTGGACGCGATTTTCCTCGGCAACATCAACCTCGACCGTATCAAGGCGGATAACTGGACCCTGGACCTGACCGCCCGCTACAACGTGGCACAACGTTGGCAGTTCGACATTAACGTCCCCGTGGTTTATCGCGAGTCAACGTATTCCTCCGGTGGCGCCGGCGGCGCAGGCCCGGTGACGTCGGACGCAACCGTTACCCGCGACCCGACCATCGGCGATGTGAACGTTGGCGTTGCTTACAAATTTCTGGATGAGTCGGCCAATCTACCCGACGCGGTCTTTACACTGCGCGTCAAGGCGCCGACCGGTAAGGACCCTTACGGCATCAAGCTGGTCAATGACCCGAACAACGATAACCTCTCGGTACCCGAGGACTTGCCTACCGGCAATGGTGTCTGGGCGATCACCCCGGGTCTCTCGCTGGTCAAGAGCTTCGACCCGGCCGTGCTGTTCGGCAGCCTGTCCTACACCTACAACATGGAAGACTCTTTCAGCGACATCAGCCCTCAGGTCAACTCCAAGGTGCCCGGGGACGTGAAACTGGGTGATTCCTGGCAGGTCGGCGCCGGCATTGCATTCGCCTTGAACGAGAAGATGAGTATGTCGTTCTCGTTCACCGATCAGTTCGCCAGCAAGAGCAAGATCAAGCCGGACGGTGGCGATTGGCAATCGATTTCCAACAGCGACTACAACTCGGCCAACTTCAACATCGGCATGACTCTGGCAGCAACCGAGAACCTGACGATCGTTCCCAACCTGGCCATCGGCCTGACCGACGACTCGCCAGATTTTTCCTTCAGCCTGAAATTCCCTTACTACTTCTAAGAGTTCAGCGCAAATACCTGTGGGAGCGGGCTTGCCCGCGATGACGTCGGCAGATTCGACAATGATGTAACAGACATATCGCTATCGCGGGCAAGCCCGCTCCCACAAGGAGTCTCATGGAAAAGGCCCGCTGCGATGAATGTCGCAGCGGGCCTCTTCGTTTCACCCGCCCTAGCGGATCTGGTGCTTGTGCAGCAATCGGTAAAAAGTCGGCCGCGACACGCCCAAGACTCGGGCGGCGACGCTCAGGTTGTCGCTGTGCCGGTTCAACACATCGCACAGCGCCTGACGCTCGGCGCGGGTCTTGTAATCTTCAAGGGTGCCCATCGGCGTAGCGGAGATGTGTTGACTGATCAACCCCAGGTCTCGCGCCTCGATCTGCCGTCCTTCGGCCAGAACCAGCCCGCGCCGTACCCGGTTGGCTAACTCACGGACATTGCCCGGCCAATCGTGCTTGCCCATGGCGATCAGCGCGTCCTCACTGAAGCTGCGCGGACGACGGCCGGTTTCCTGGCTGTAGAAATGGGAAAAGTGGTTGGCCAGCATCGAGAGATCACCATGGCGTTCACGCAGCGGCACGGTGATCACTTGCAAGACGTTCAAGCGGTAATACAGATCTTCGCGAAAGCTTTTTTTCTCGATGGCCGCTTCAAGGTCGACGTGCGTCGCCGCCAATACCCGCACATCCACGGGAATAGGCTGATGGCCGCCTACGCGCTCAATGTGTTTTTCCTGCAGGAAGCGCAGCAGATTGGCTTGCAGCTCCAGGGGGAGATCACCGATTTCATCGAGAAACAGCGTTCCGCCGTTGGCCGCCTCGATCCGCCCGACCTTGCGCTGATGAGCGCCGGTAAAGGCCCCCTTCTCGTGGCCGAACAGCTCGGACTGGATCAGGTGTTCGGGAATCGCGCCGCAGTTGATCGCCACGAACGGTTTGCTGTGACGCTGGGATTGTCGATGCAGGGTGCGGGCGACCAATTCCTTGCCAGTCCCGCTTTCGCCGCGGATCAGCACCGGAGATTCGGTGGGCGCCAGTTTGCTCAGCAGTTTGCGCAGTTCGCGAATCGGTTTGCTGTCGCCAAGCAGTTCGTGTTCAGGCTGATCGATATGAACCGTGCCCTGGCCGCGCAGGCGCGCCATGCCGAACGCGCGGCCCAGGGTGACTTGAACCCGTGAGACATCGAACGGCAGGGTATGGAAGTCAAAAAACCATTCGCAGACGAAGTCCCCGACATTTTGCAATCGCAGGACTTCTTGATTCAGCACCGCAATCCACTCGGTACCGCTATGGGAGATCAATTCCTTGACGGCTTCCGGGCGCTCCAGATGAAAGGGCTGCAAACGCAACAAGCCGACATCGCAGGTTCGTTCGGTGGCGTTTTCCAGGGTACAGCTGTCAACATCCCAACCCACGGCGCGTAAACCCGGCAACAAACGGTGACAGTCGTCGCAAGGATCCACTACTAAAAGACGTCGTAAGGCAGGCGCTTCGATCATGACTGTTCCTTGACGCCAAATAGTAGGAAATATTATTAAAAACAGTCATTTGGCGGGCTTCGTTGTAACACTAGCAAGATTTTGACGCTGGCTTGTATCGATTGCTTATAGGGCTGTTTGCTTATTAGTTATAAGAAGTCACTTGGTTAGTTGCCTAACGAGTTGAACCTTTCATTCCGCTTTCAGAAACGACCTAAATATCGAATCAATCAAAGAAAGTTGAAATTTCTTTTGATTGTGTGTGACCCAACCCCCGGTTGCGGGCATCAGTACAAGTAACCAGCCGAACGGTAAGCCCAACCGACGGCACATCACTTGATTGGGCATACAGAGAGAAGATCCCATGAACGCCCCGCTCCGTATCAACGAAGCACTTTTGATTGCCGACCGCGCATTCCAACCCTTTCAATGCGTGGCCTGGGCTCTACAAGACGGTGGTGAACTAAGCCTGGCCATCATTGATCGCACCAATACTCGCATCAGCTGCAAACAAATCCCCAGCAGCGCCTATTCCGATCCAGAGCAATTCGAACATGTGCTGGAAGAAGCCCGTGCCGAGTTGAGCCAGGAAGGTTATAAGCTGCAATCGTGGTCCATGCCGCACTAAGTATTTTCGCGGATTGCCTCCCGGCAATCCGCCCCCCTCTTCCTCTTAGTAGACGATTTTCTACAGTCATCCGCGCAATACCACTCGCCTGTTTCAACTTCTAATCCGCCAGATTACTTGGCAGGCTTTTCAGTGGTTCGAAAAGACATTGTTCTGGCACAAAACGCCCCTCACCCGGGTCATGAAAACAGTTGTGCGCCGAGTCATTCAGGGATTGAATGATCTGCTCATTCAGTCACTACTCGGGTAACCAGACAAGGACGACTGGCAAGGAGATGCATGCATGTCACCCCAGACTGCTTTTGCCTTACCTGCAACCGTGAATGGCGCCGAACGGCTCGATACGAATTTCGCTGGCACCGGCAAGACTCAAGTGTATTTCGCCGGCAGTCTCTCCAGCATGGCCAATGACGTTGCGATTGACCACGTCGGCCGGTTGTTGGTGGCGGCAAAGGTCGGTACGCCGGGCGGCCAGCGCTTTGGCCTGGCCCGCCTGCTTGCAGATGGTTCGGCGGATCTGGCATTCGGCAAACAAGGCAGCATCAGCGGGCAGTTCGCACTCGGCTTCGAGGCCATGGCTGGCAAGGTACGGGCATTGCCCAACGGGCACATTCTGGTGGCCGGACTGCACTACGAGAATGCTCACCGTACGCTGCCCGCCCTGGCGATGTTTGATCAGCAAGGCTGCCCGGTCCAGGGTTTCGGCGACAATGGACGTTGCGTGGTGCACCTGCCGGGAAATCTTTCCCGGGGCGCTCGCGACGCCTGGTTACCGCCCGGCGTGCCGAGCACCGAAGCCTGTGATGTCTGTGTGCAGGACGACGGTCGAATCCTGCTGCTGGCCAATCATTACTTCGAACAGACCGATCACGTCGGCATGCTGATACGACTCAACGCCGACGGCTCGCTGGACGACAGCTTCAACGGTCGCGGTTTCGTCATGGTCCGACACTTGTTGATGAACACCTGGCTCAGCAGCCTGATGGTGCAACGCGATGGCCGGATCCTGGTGAGTGGATCAATCAATTTTCCCGAGGAAGGTCTGCTGGCGCGCTACCACCCGGACGGCCGACTGGATGACAGCTTCGCCGTGGATGGTTTCATGTCCTTCAAGGCACGGGAGCACAGCGCTCAGATCAACCAGATCGTCCAGCATGAAAATGGTGACTTGCATTGTTTTGGCAGCAGTCGCGACCCGATGCTCTGCCTGTCCCTGAAAGTTCACAGTAATGGCCGACCCGATACTCATTGCAACGGTGGTCAGCCAAAGCTATTAGGCGTCGGCCGCAGCAGTTGCTGCTGGACCGCCGCCAAGACTCAACCGGACGGACGTGTGCTAACAGTTGGATCGATGGTCGGCGGGATCGAAGCCGATTTCATTTTTGCCCGATATTTACCCAGTGGGCAGCTGGATCGCAGTTTTGCCAAGGGCATCGGCTGGTGTCGCACACGCCTGGGTCGCGGTTCGCATACCGCTACTTCATTGGCCATTCAGGCCGACGGCTGCATTGTCATAGGTGGCTATTCACTGGACGGAAACTGCCGCGCAATCGTCGCGCGTTATCAGTGTTAGGCCAACGTCATTTCCTGCACTTGATCTTCTGTTGTTCTTACGGCAAGTTGCGCGCTTCTTAATACAAGGAGTAGCCGATGTCCGGTTCAATGGCCCAGGCGTTCGCGCACAACTTTCTCGGGCACTCACCTCGTTGGTATAAGGCGAGCATTGTCGGCTTTCTGATTCTCAACGCTCTGGTGTTATGGACGGTCGGTCCGGTGGCGGCCGGCTGGCTGTTGGTGCTGGAGTTCATCTTCACCTTGGCCATGGCGCTCAAGTGTTATCCGCTGATGCCCGGCGGCTTGCTACTGGTCGAAGCGCTGCTGCTGAAAATGACCACGCCCCAGGCGCTCTACGACGAGTTGGTGCATAACTTCCCGGTGATCCTGCTGCTGATGTTTATGGTGGCGGGCATCTATTTCATGAAAGACCTGTTGCTGTTTCTGTTCTCGCGTTTGCTGTTGGGGGTTCGCTCCAAGGCCCTGCTGGCGTTGATGTTCTGTTTTCTGTCAGCGTTTCTGTCGGCCTTTCTCGATGCGCTGACCGTGACGGCAGTGATTATCAGTGCATCCGTGGGGTTCTATTCGGTGTACCACCGAGTCGCCTCGGGCACCGATCCGCGCCAGGACAGCGAAATCAGCGATGACCGGCACTTGCCTACACTCCACCATGCCGACCTGGAACAGTTCCGCGCTTTCCTGCGCAGCCTGCTGATGCACGGCGCTGTGGGCACGGCGTTGGGCGGTGTGTGCACACTGGTTGGCGAGCCGCAAAACCTGCTGATCGGCCATGAAATGGGTTGGCACTTCGCCGAATTCTTTCTGAAAGTCGCCCCGGTGTCGTTGCCGGTACTGGCTGCCGGTTTGGTGACCTGCGTTCTACTGGAGAAGCTGCGCTGGTTCGGCTATGGCACGCTGCTGCCGGACAACGTGCGTACGGTGCTGGCCAACTACGCCGCCGAAGACAACGCCGCACGCACTGCACGTCAGCGCGCCGCATTGATGGTGCAAGGGGCGGCGGCGCTGATTCTGATTGCCGCGCTGGGGTTTCACATCGCCGAAGTCGGCCTGATCGGTTTGATGGTAATCGTGCTGATCACCGCGTTCACGGGCATTACCGACGAACACCGTCTCGGCAATGCCTTCAAGGACGCCATGCCCTTCACGTCATTGCTTGTAGTGTTTTTCGCAGTGGTGGCGGTGATTCAGGATCAGCAACTGTTCGCGCCGCTGATCCAGTGGGTGCTGGCGCTGCCGGCAGATCAACAGCCGGGCATGTTGTTTATTGCCAATGGCTTGCTGTCGGCCATTAGCGACAATGTGTTCGTGGCGACCATTTACATCACCGAAGTGAAGCAGGCGTTCCTCTCCGGCCAAATGAGCCGCGAACAGTTTGAAACCCTGGCGATTGCGATCAATACCGGCACTAACCTGCCGAGCGTGGCAACGCCCAATGGTCAGGCGGCGTTCCTGTTCCTGCTGACCTCGGCGATTGCACCGCTGATTCGCCTGTCGTACGGGCGGATGGTGTGGATGGCGCTGCCTTACACCGTGGTGATGGGGGTTCTTGGCTGGTACGCCGTGAGCTACTGGCTGTAACAGCGCAATACTCACTGTAGGAGCTGTCGAGTGAAACGAGGCTGCGATCTTTTGATCTTAAAAAATCAAAATCAAAATCAAAAGATCGCAGCCTCGTTTCACTCGACAGCTCCTACAGTCGATTATGTATTCAGTGTTTGAGGATGTATCGCTCAATCGCCTGGGCCGCGCCGTCTTCGGTATTGGCCCCGGTCACGACGTCGGCCTGACGCTTCACCGCCTCTTCCGCCTGCCCCATGGCGATCGACAACCCGGCCCGGTGAAACATCGCAGGGTCGTTGCCGCCATCACCCATGGCAGCGGTCTGTTCCAGCGGCACCCCGAGAAACTCGGCCAGTGTCGCCAATGCCTCGCCCTTGTTGGCCAGCATCGCCGTCACGTCCAGATAGATCGGTTGTGAACGCGAAACCTGCGCCTGCCCTTCGACCTTGGGCAGCAACTGCGCTTCCAGTTCGATCAACAGTTCGGCGTTGTTGCTGGCGGCGACGATTTTGTCGATACGTGCCAGGTAAGGCTCAAAACTTTCGACCACCACCGGCGGATAACCCAGGCCGTGCTGCTCTCGCGGAACCATCGGGCCGTACGGATCCTTCAACAGCCAATCGCCGCCACTGAATACCCAAACCTCAATGTCCGGCTGATCGGCAAACAGCGTCAGCGCCGTCAGCGCTGCCGTGGCCGGCAAATAATGCGCAACCAGCAAACTGCCATCCGGGTTGACGATGGTGCCGCCATTAAAGGCCGCCGTCGGCAGATCGACACCCAGGGCTTCGATCTGCTGCAACATGGCTTTGGGCGGACGCCCGGTGGCCAGGCTGAACAGTACGCCGGCCTCGCGCAAGGCGCGGACAGCCTCGATCGTGCACTGACTGAGGCTGTGATCAGGGAGCAGTAACGTGCCGTCCATGTCACTGAGCAGAAAACGGATGGGTTGTTGCGTTACGTCACTCACCGACGCTGTGCCAAACGCGACCATCGCGGGTCAGCAGCTCGTCAGCAGTCTGGGGTCCGTCTTCGCCAGCCGCATAGCTCTGCAGGGTTGCGTCCTGCTCCCAGGCGTCGAGGAATGGCTGCACGGCGCGCCAGCCGTTCTCGATATTGTCGGCACGCTGGAACAGCGTCTGATCGCCGGTCAGGCAGTCGTAGATCAAGGTTTCATAGCCAGTGGACGGCTGCATTTCAAAGAAATCCTTGTAGGCAAAACCCAGCTCGATATTGGCCATGTTCAACGCCGGCCCCGGCCGCTTGGCCAGCAGGTCGAACCACATGCCTTCGTTGGGCTGAATCTGGATCCTCAGATAGGTCGGCTGTAACTCATCGACTTCGGTGTCGCGGAACTGCGCGTACGGCGCCGGTTTGAAGCAAATGACGATCTCGGTGTCGCGCGCGCTCATGCGCTTGCCGGTGCGCAGGTAGAACGGCACGCCGACCCAGCGCCAGTTGTCGATCATGACTTTGAGCGCGACATAGGTTTCGGTCGTGCTGTCGGGCGCCACGTTGGCTTCCTGGCGATAACCGGGCAGCGGCTCGCCACCCATCTCGCCGGCGGTGTATTGGCCGCGCACCGAGTTGGCTCGCGCTTCCTCGGTCGTCCAGGGGCGGATCGCGCCGACTACTTTGGCTTTTTCGCCGCGTACCGCATCGGCGCCGAAAGCGGCCGGTGGTTCCATGGCCACCATCGCCAATAATTGGAACAGGTGATTGGGCACCATGTCCCGCAGGGCGCCGGTGACTTCATAAAAACTGCCACGGGTTTCCACGCCGACGGTTTCGGCGGCGGTGATTTGCACGTGGTCGATGTAATGGTTGTTCCAGAAGGCTTCGAACAGGCTGTTGGAAAACCGGCTGACCAGAATGTTCTGCACGGTTTCCTTGCCCAGATAGTGATCGATCCGGTAGATCTGCTTTTCCGTCATCACTTTGAGCAAGCACGCGTTCAAAGCTTCGGCGGTGTGCAAGTCGGAGCCGAAAGGTTTTTCGATCACCACCCTTCTGAACGCTTCAGGGGTTTCTTGCAGCAATCCGGCAGCACCGAGACGCCGCACCACTTCGCTGAAAAAGCGCGGCGCGGTGGCCAGGTAGAAAATCGCATTGCCCGTGCCACTGGCGGCGATTTTCGCCGCCAGTGTTTCATAGGTGCGTTCGTCAAGGAAGTCGCCCTGGACGTAGCTGATGTGCTTGGCCAGTTTGGCCCACAACGCCGGATCAAGGGCGTGATCGCCCTTGCCGACCTTGGCCGCCACTTCCGCCCGAATGAAATCTTCGAGTTTTTTGGCAAAGGCTTCGTCGCTGATGGCGTTGTGATCAACGCCGATGATCCGCAGTCCATTCCCCAGCAAACCGTCGCGACTCAGGTTGTACAGCGCCGGCATCAGCAGGCGCTTGACCAGATCACCATGGGCACCGAACAGAAACAGCGTAGTGGGCGGTGCGGGTTCTGCCTTGGATTTCCTGCGGATCACATGGGTCATTTTTTCGGGGTCTCCACGTGGCCGCCGAAGCCGAAGCGCTGGGCAGAGAGAATCTTGTCGCCAAAGGTGCCTTGCCCGCGCGAACGGTAGCGCGAGAACAGCGAGTTCGACAGCACCGGTACCGGCACCGATTGCTCCATGGCCGCTTCGATGGTCCAGCGACCTTCACCACTGTCAGCCACCGAACCAGAATAACCGTCGAGTTTCGGGTCGCTGGCCAGGGCGTCGGCGGTCAGGTCGAGCAGCCAGGACGACACTACGCTGCCACGACGCCAGACTTCGGCGATGTCGGCGACGTTCAGGTCAAAGCGCTGATCTTCCGGCAGATTGGTGCTGGCCTTGGTTTTGAGGATGTCGAAGCCTTCAGCGAAGGCCTGCATCATTCCGTATTCGATGCCGTTGTGGATCATTTTCACGAAGTGGCCAGAACCGGCCGGGCCTGCGTGGATGTAACCGCGCTCGGCGCGATCGTCATCGGACTGGCGATCCTTGGTGCGCGGGATGTCGCCCATGCCCGGGGCGAGGGATTCGAACAGCGGGTCGAGGCGCTTAACGGTCTCGGCATCGCCGCCGATCATCATGCAGTAGCCACGTTCCAGGCCCCAGACGCCACCGGAGGTGCCGACGTCAATGTAGTGCAGGCCTTTTTCCGACAAGGTTTTGGCCCGGCGGATGTCATCCTTATAGAAGGTGTTGCCGCCGTCGATGATGGTATCGCCAGCTTCAAGCAAGGTGCTCAGGGTGTCGATGGTGTCTTCGGTCGGTGCGCCGGCGGGCAGCATGACCCATACCGCGCGTGGTTTGGCCAGGCCAGCGACCAGAGCTGGCAAGTCGGCAACACCGGTGGCGCCTTCCTCAGCCAGGGTGTCGACAAAGGCGCTATTGCGGTCGTAAACAACGGTGGTGTGTCCGTTGAGCATCAGGCGCCGCGCAATATTGCCGCCCATGCGGCCCAGTCCAATAATCCCGAGTTGCATGTACTGATGCTCCCTACTACAAATAAAGTGTGTCAAAGGTTATAGCCCAACGCGACTCATTCGAGTTAGTCCAGCGTATGGGGATGAAGTTTCCGGGCATTGTGCCCGATCCAGATGGATAACGTCGCGAATCGTGCCGAAGACACAACGACCATGAAAAATAAAAAAGTTCCCTTCAGGGGTAAAAGAAATCAAAATTGGCGCCGATAGTAAGTGAGCACCCGATTTCGGGAGCGGACTTACAGTTGAGACAGCCATTTGCGAGGTGAGCAATGGGCACCGTACACACAGCACTGCCAGCACAAACCCTTTACGTCACGATCCGTCGCGATGAACTGCGCCAGTTGAAAGACGAGCATGACCAGTTGAAGCGGGAAATCGCGCAATTGCGGCTGCTGACCCAAGGCAATGAGGTTCAGCCCTGGCCTGTCACCCAACGTGCTCCCCACGCCTGACCCCCTCGTTTGACTCGGAAGCAGCCGCCGCTGTTTCCGACTCGCTGCAAGCCTGCCAGCTCTGGCAACTCACAAAGTTTTCACACCTTCTTGTCGATACTCCGGCTCATTGTGGCCGCTCGGTATCCGCGCGGCGTTCGTTCGTCTGCGACAGGGAGAGTGCTGACGGCCGAAGTAATTATCAGGCTGGAGTGGTGAATGGCTTTGTTTAAACGCAGCAAAACGTCTGCGAAAGGTTTTGATTGGGCAGGATTTCTCTGGTTATTTCTGTTCTTCTGGTATTTTTCCGGCATTACCCAACTGTTGATTCAGCTGACGGGCACCTCCGGTTTTACCGGGTTCCGCCAGGCCTTTGTCATGAGCGCCATCTGGCTGGCGCCGATGCTGCTATTCCCTAGGCAAACACGTGTGATGGCCGCGCTGATCGGCGTGGTGCTGTGGGCCTGTTCGATGGCCAGCCTCGGTTATTTCTTCATCTATCAGCAGGAGTTTTCCCAGAGCGTCATCTTCATCATGTTCGAATCGAACGTGTCTGAAGCCGGCGAGTACATGACCCAGTATTTTGCCTGGTGGATGGTGGCGGCATTCCTCGCCCATACCGCGTTCGCGTATTTCCTTTGGACCCGCTTGCGTCCGGTGTACCTGCCACGCAGCCAGGCGCTGATTGCAGCGACAGCCATTCTGGTGGCGGTGATCGGTTACCCGATGATCAAGCAGACCGTGCGCACCGGCAGCCTGGCGGGCGGCTTCGAGAAATTCGAAACCCGCATCGAGCCCGCGGTGCCGTGGCAGATGGCCGTGGCCTATCACCGTTACCTCAATACCCTGGCTGGCATGCAAGACATGCTCGACAGCGCCAGCAAGATCCCACCGCTCAAGAACCTCACTGATTCGATGGCCAATCAGCCGGCAACCCTGGTGCTGGTGATCGGCGAATCTACCAATCGTCAGCGCATGAGCCTGTACGGCTACCCTCGGGAAACCACGCCGGAACTGGACAAGCTCAAGGACCAACTGGCGGTTTTCGATAACGTCATTACGCCGCGCCCCTACACCATCGAAGCGTTGCAGCAGGTACTGACCTTCGCCGACGAAGAAAACCCGGACCGCTACCTGACGACACCGTCACTGGTCAGCATGATGAAACAGGCGGGTTACAAGACCTTCTGGATCACCAACCAGCAGACCATGACCAAGCGCAACACCATGCTCACGACCTTCTCCCAGCAGGCCGACGAGCAGGTGTACCTGAACAACAACCGCAACCAGAATGCCGCCCAGTACGACGGCGATGTGATCGAGCCGTTCAACAAGGCTTTGGCTGACGCGGCGCCGCGCAAGCTGATCGTTGTGCATTTGCTCGGCACGCACATGAGCTACCAGTACCGTTACCCGTCGACGTTCAACAAGTTCACCGACCGCAAAGGTGTTCCGGACGGCGTGCGTGACGATCAGGTGCCGACGTACAACAGCTATGACAACGCAGTGCTTTACAACGACTTCGTGGTATCGAGCCTGATCAAGGACTACGCCAAGACTGATCCGAACGGCTTCTTGCTCTACCTCTCCGACCACGGCGAAGACGTCTTCGACTCCCCGGGCCATAAAACCCTGGGCCGTAACGAGAGCAAACCGACGGCGCCGATGTACACCATTCCGTTCATGGCCTGGGCTTCACCGAAATGGCGCGAAACCCATGACTGGAGTTTTGCCGGCGATCTGGGCCGGCCGTACAGCAGTTCGCAACTGATTCACACTTGGGCGGATCTGGCCGGCTTGAGTTTCGATGAACTGGACCGCAGTAAAAGCCTGGTTAGCGACAGCTTCAAGCCTCGACCATTGATGATCGGCAACCCTTATGAGCGTCAGCAGCGGCCGTTGATTGACTTCAGCCTGATGAAACCCAAGGGCGCGCCTATCATGCCGGAAGTCGTTCAGCAGTAGTTTTGGCGCGGATCCTGTGGGAGCGGGCATGTGTGGCGAGGAGCACTGTGGCGAGGGGGCTTGCCCCCGTTGGGGCGCGAAGCGCCCCCGGCATTTCAAAGTTAAACCGCATGTAAAGGATTTACGACTGCTTCGCAGCCGAACGGGGGCAAGCCCCCTCGCCACACAAGCCCGCTCCCAAAAGATTGTGGATCGCGAATTAAAGCGGCTTGGTCCAGAACAGCATCCGCCCGTGCGCCGGGTCGAACATGCCTGGCGCAAAACCGAATTTGCCATAAGCCGCCTGAGCCACCGCATTGCCTTCCAGTACTTCCAGGGTGATTTTGCAGCAGCCGCGCTGGCGTGCGATGTCCTCGACTTTGTGCAGCATCTTCTGACTCAGCCCCAACCCGCGAAACTTCGACACCACTGCCACATCGTGCACGTTGACCAGCGGCCGGCAGGCGAAGGTCGAAAAACCTTCAAAGCAGTTGACCAGCCCTGCCGGCTCACCGCCAACAAACGCCAGTACGCTGAAGGCATGAGGACGTTTGGCCAGTTCCCCCGGCAATTGTTGCAGCCTATCGGCGGGTAACGGGTGACCGCCGCCCATCGGGTCTTCGGCGTAGTGGTTCAACACCAGGCCAATCGCCTCGGCATGCACCGGGTTGGTGTAGCTGGCCTGAAGCACAAGAATTTCTGCGGATTCCATTTCCACCCTCAATCACACAAGTTGCCCCAGTTCGCCTCTTGCGCACTGAAAGGTCCAGCGACCTTATCGCGAGTGCCGGGGTGCCGACAACCAGATCCTGTTGTGATCGTTCCTTCTCAAACGCCCCAGATCAATGCCTCGGTCCACCCCAACTCAGCAAAATCCTCGGCCCTCAACTCTGCCTCACCGGCACAAAAAAACTCGTCCAGTTGCGGCGGCGTGACCGAGGTGCCACTGAGCATCGCGTGAACCTGCCCGCGATGATGAATCTGATGCTCGAACAAATGGGACAGCATGCGCAAACGGCTGTCATGTTGCGGGGTGTCGCGCGCGATGGTCACGAGCCGTCCGAGGTCTGCATCGCGCAGTTGCTCGCAGTACGCGATCAGTCGGCGGCCCACCAGGGCTTGCTCGCGCTTGAGGTCGGCGCCGTGGGTGAACGGCTCGTCTTCGTTGAAAAACACGTAGCAATCTGGATGCGGTTCGTCACCGCGCAACTCCCGCTCCAGTGCATCCACATAGAACCAGTCGCAGGTCAGGATGTGGTTGAGGGTCGCGCTGAGGCTGGGAAAGAAACTGACTCGCGGCGCCGCCAGCTCGGCCGGGCTTAGCTGAAGCCAGGCCTTGGCCAGTCGATGATTGGCCCAGGCGTTCTGATAGGCCATGGTCAGCAAATGGTGAGACAAGGGCTGATTCATGTTCGCTCCTCCCGGATATCAAGCCTCGGCGAAACGTTGTAGCTGCATTTCCTGCAGACGACTAAGGGTGCGACGGAACGGAAACGCAAGATAGCCCTCGGTGTACAACGCTTCCATCGGCACCTGCGCTTCGAGGTACAGCGGCACCTTGCGGTCGTAGCATTCGTCCACCAGGGCGATGAACCGGCGCACGCCGTCGTCATGCACCGACAACTGCGGCAACTCGCGGTCCCCCGCCGCCACCCGCTCGACACCGTCTTCAGTGCCGCGGGCGATGCGCCCTTCGCGTTTTTGCGCGCTGAGGTTTGGCACGTCACTCAACAGAATAGCGCTGAAGGTATCGCACAGGGCCATGAAGTCCATGGCGGCAAACGGCTGCTCGCAGAGCTCGGCGTAACGGCACCAGAGCACGGTTTGACTGGCCCGCATCACATTGACCGAACGGTAGCCGATCTTGACCGGATCGCTGGACAGCGACTGGCCGACGGTCAAGGCCTTGAACACTTCGCTCAAGACGCCGGATTGACCCGGTACGTTCACCCAATAACGCTGCAGAGCGGCACCAGGGTGCAGACGATGATCTTCCCCGCCATCCACCGCAATCACCTGCATGTGTTGCTTGATCGCGCTAATGGCCGGCACGAACCGGTCACGGTTGAAGCCATCCGCGTACAGCTGATCCGGCGGCTGATTGGAGGTGCAGACCACCACCACGCCCTGCTCGAACATCACCTGAAACAAACGCCCGAGAATGATGGCGTCACCGATGTCGTTGACGAACAGTTCATCGAAACACAGCACGCGCACTTCCTGGCTCAGTTCGCGGGCCAGCGCTTTCAACGGGTCGGCGGTGCCGGTCAATTGAAAGGAGCGCTGATGCACCCAGCCCATGAAGTGATGAAAGTGCTGACGCCGGGCCGGGACGCGCAGGTTTTGGTAGAACTGATCCATCAACCAGGTCTTGCCCCGCCCGACCGGGCCCCAGAGGTACACGCCAGTAATGGGTGTACGGCCTTCATGCAAGGCTTCATGGCATTTTTGCAGCGCCCACACGGCATGTTCCTGGGCTTCGTCCTGGACGAAGCCCTTCTGTTCGATGGCGTGTTGCCAGGCGCTTAAGGGAGAGTCGACATTCATACGCGGCAGTATACGTCTCTGGGACTGCGGGTGAAGCCTGATACCAGTAGTCAAATACAATCCATGTGGGAGCGGGCTTTTGTGGCGAGGGGGCTTGCCCCCGTTGGGGTGCGAAGCGCCCCCGGCATTTTCAAAGTTAAACCGCATGTACAGGTTTTACGACTGCTTCGCAGCCGAACGGGGGCAAGCCCCCTCGCCACAACAAGCCCGCTCCCACAGGTTTCGCACCGCCACACAGCACCGGGTTACAGCGAGATATCCAGCCTGGCAATCTTGCCCTGCTCATTGAGGCGGAACATGTAGCGCAGTTCCAGCGGGCTGCCGGGAAAGGTGCCGGAGATCAGGTTGTGCACCAGCACTTTGCCGGTGCGCAGCTGAACGTCGAGCACCTCGACCCTTGGCTGATAACGTTGTGCGGTGTCTTGCATCCATTGGGCGATGGCTTGCGTGCCGACCTGATGCTGCCCCTCATCGAACACGTTGGCATCCTCAGCAAAAAAACTGGCAACCCTCGACGTGTCGCGAGCATTGGCGGCAGCAATGTAGGCAGCGATGGCGGGGGCCAGTGAAGAGGCTGGATTGGACATGTTTACGGCTCCTTATGAGTTGATTCTGGAGCCATGCTAAAACAAGCCTGTGTCAGTTCTTGTCAGGAGTGAAACGCCCTGCTTCGTCGAGTTGCATCTGCTTGCGCCAGGTGCGCAACAGGTCGCTGCGCCGCCCCGGGTAGCGTTCACCCTGCTCGCTGGCAGCCGAGATCCGGTCGGTGCGAAACGTGCGGTAGGCACTGCGCAATTCACACCAGGCGACGATGATCCGCACCTCGTTGAGAAAACCCAGGGCCAGTGGCCAGATCAGCCGCTGGCTCGGCACCTGGTTGGCGTCCGCGTAGTCGATGTGCAGCTTGGCCTGATCGCGGATGGCTTGGCGAAACACATTCAAGGGCACGGCATTTTGCGGATAGCCATAACCCGGTGGGCCGGGCAGTACTGTCGGGTTGCGCAAGGCCTCTTGGGCGGCGGGGTCGAGCACCGCGGCGATTTTTGCCAAGGCACCGGCCGCGGCTTTGCCCAAGACCTCATCGCCACGCTGATCCACGTAGCGCAACCCGAGCACAATGGCTTCGGTTTCATCGGCATTGAGCATCAAGGGTGGCAGGAACAGACCACTGCGCAACACATAGCCGATCCCCGCCTCGCCAAAGATCGGCGCGCCGAGCGCGGTGAGTTCCGCGATGTCGCGGTACAGCGTGCGCTCGGAAATCTCCAGCTCGCTGGCCAATGTCGCGGCAGTTACCGGACGACTTTTGCCCCGCAGCACTTGTAACAAAGTCAGTAGACGGCTGGTTCGCGACACGGTCGGCAGGCTCTTTTTGAAAAGTCGCCGGAGCTTAGCAGAGGCTGTTGTCAGAAACTGGCAGGAGCGATAACACCTCGCTCCAATGGCCGGACATAGATCAAATGTGGGAGCGGGCTTGCTCGCGAAAGCGGCTTAACATTCAACATTTCTGTTGGCTGATACTCCGCTTTCGCGAGCAAGCCCGCTCCCACATTGGTTTGTGTGTTACCGATCGACCTTATGCCTGGCCGCATACAAACACAGCATCTCCATGGCCAATGTCGCCGCTGCCAATGAGGTGATGTCCGCGCTGTCGTAGGCCGGCGCCACTTCCACCACGTCCATCCCCACCAGATTGATCCCACGCAAACCGCCGAGAATCTCCAGCGCCTGCACCGTGCTCAAGCCACCACACACGGGCGTTCCGGTGCCCGGCGCAAAGGCCGGGTCGAGGCAATCGATGTCGAAGGTCAGATACACCGGGTGATCACCAACCCGAGCACGAATCGCCTCGACGATCGCTTCACACCCTTGCCGATGCACCTGCCGCGCATCCAGCACTTGAAAGCCCTGATGATCATCATTGGTGGTGCGCAACCCGATCTGTACCGAGCGCGACGGATCCACCAACCCTTCCTTGGCCGCGTGCCAGAACATCGTGCCGTGGTCGACGCGCTTGCCCTCCTCATCCGGCCAAGTGTCGCTGTGGGCGTCGAAGTGAATCAACGACAACGGGCCATGCTGACGGGCATGAGCCTTGAGCAGCGGATAACTGATGAAGTGATCGCCACCAAACGTCAGCATCGCGCAACCGCCGCTCAGGATGTGCTCAGCGTGGGCCTCGATGCTTTCCGGCACTGACTGCGGCGTGCCGTAATCGAAGGCGCAATCACCGTAGTCAATCACCGCCAAATGATCGAACGGGTCGAACGTCCACGGCCAATGGCGTTCCCAGGCGATCCCGGTGGATGCCGCCCGAATGCCGCGCGGTCCGAAACGCGCGCCGGGGCGGTTGCTGGTGGCAGTGTCAAACGGCACGCCGCTGACCACCACGTCGACACCGCGCAAGTCGCGACTGTAGCGACGGCGCATGAAACTGGTGATACCGGCGTAGGTGCTTTCGGCGGCAGTCCCGTAAAGACTGTCTCGGGTCATGGCCTGATCGTTCTGTGCAGGGACGTCCATGGTGTGTTCCTTATTGTTGGCTTATTGGCGGCTACGGAAAGTGGTCCACAGACGGGTGCGCTGACGCATGTCCTTGAGGCTCATGCTGCGGTCGGCGTACAACCGCTCGCGCACCTCGCTCTGCGGGTAAATATCGGGATCGTTGCGCACTGCCTCATCCACCAACGGCGTCGCCGCCTGATTAGCCGTGGCGAAGAACAGCGTATTGGTCAGCGCGGCGACAGATTCGGGGCGCAACATGAACTCGATGAAGGCCCGAGCGGCTTCGGGGTGTGGCGCGTCCTTGGGAATCGCCAGGTTGTCCTGCCACACCAGCGTGCCCTCCCGCGGAATGCGGTAGGCCACTTCGAACGGCTTGTTGGCCTTGCGCGCCTGATCGGCGGCCATGCTCGCGTCACCGTTGTAGGTCAATGCCAGGCAGACGCTGCCATTGGCCAGATCGTTGATCTGTCGGCCGGTGGCGACGTACAGCACCGACGGCTGTAACTGATGCAACAGCGCGTCGGCGGCTGTCAGATCAGTCTTGTCGGTGCTGTAGGGATCTTTACCCAGATAGTGCAGCGCCAGGCCGATCACCTCTTGCGGCGAATCGAGAATCGCGATGCCGCAATCTTTCAGCTTGCTGGCGTATTCGGGTTTGAACAGCAGGTCCAGGCTGTTGAGCGGTACGTTGGGCACGCGCTGCTGCACTGCTTCGACATTCATTCCCAACCCGAGCGTGCCCCAGGTGTAAGGCACGCCATAGCGATTGCCGGGGTCGACCGCCGCCAGTTTTTCCAGCATGTCCGGGTCAAGGTTGGCGTAGCCCTTGAGGCCATCGTGAGGAATTTCCTTCAGCGCGCCCGCCGCCAGCCCACGCGCCAGCACACTGGACGACGGCACCACCACGTCATAACCGCTGCCGCCGGTGAGCAGCTTGGTTTCCAGGACTTCCGGCGCATCGAACGTGTCGTAGCGCACATGGATGCCGGTTTCCTTTTCGAAGCGCTGCAAGGTGTCGGGCGCCACGTAATCGGCCCAACTGTAAAGATTGAGGACTTTTTCCTCAGCCTGGGCCGGCACGGCCATGGCGAGGAACAGCGCGGGTAAACACAGCTTGAAGAGCGGAGCCATGACGAACACCTGACCGGAGGAAGTGGTTGCAGGATGCGTGGTCAGTTACATTGGAAAAATACCAAGTTAGTTATCCTGACTTTATTGCGGAGTAATGTTTGATGCTCGGTCAACTTCACGACCTCGACCTGCACCTGCTGCGCCTGTTTGTCAGCGTGGTGGAATGCGGTGGCTTCAGCGCGGCTCAGGGTGAATTGGGGCTGAGCCAGTCGAGCATCAGCCAGCAAATGGCCAGGCTCGAAACCCGGCTCGGTTATCGCCTGTGCAGTCGCGGCAAGGGCGGGTTCAAAATCACCCCAAAAGGCGAGCAGTTGCTTCTTGCCATTCGCGCCTTGTTCGAGTCGATCGAAGCGTTCCGTCATCAATCCAACGGCGTGGCCGGACGCTTGATCGGCGAAGTGCGCCTGGGCTTGTCCGAAGCGCTTGATCAATCGGTACTGCAACGGGTTGCCGAGGCGATCCGGCGCTTTCGCGAGCGGGATGAATCGGTGCGTATCGAGTTGATCAGCGCCATGCCCGGCGAGATGGAACGGCTGTTGCTGCAACAACGACTGGACTTGGCGATCGGCTATTTTTCACAGGTGCAGAGCGCTTTTGACTACCGCGAACTGTTCACTGAAACCCAGCACTTGTACTGCGCCCCCGGGCATCCGCTGTTTACCGATGCGGCGCCTGACGATCAAGCACTTCAGGCCTGCGACCGGGTCGATCACCCCTACCGCTTCCTGCGCAGCGACGAGCCGTTTCAGGGGAAGATGTGTTCGGCCCGTTCCGAGCAGGTCGAAGGCACCCTCGCCTTCATTCTTTCCGGCAAACACGTTGGCTATCTGCCCGATCACTTCGCCCGCAGCTGGGAAGACAAAGGGTTGCTGCGCGCCGTGCGCCAGGGCGATATGAGTTTTGAGGTGGCGTTCCATCTGGCCCGCCATCGCGCTCAGGTGCCGGGGGATGCGCAAAAAGCGTTTGAAGAGGATCTGCTTGCGGCGTTTATTTGAAGATCAAAAGATCGCAGCCTCGTTTCACTCGACAGCTCCTACAGAGTGAAACGAGGCTGCGATCTTTTGACCTTGCTTTTGCCGTGGCCAGACCGTTCTGGCATCCTGCGCTCCCTTTTCTGACCGGCCCGCCTTCTGGCACGCACCTGACCATGACCGAATCTGAAAAAACCGCCTCCCCACGCAACAACGACCTGATTTACGGCCTCGATGACCGCCCCCACCTGACCGCCACGGTCTTCGCCGCCCTGCAGCACGTGCTGGCGAGTTTCGTCGGCATTATCACGCCGACACTGATCATGGGCAGCGCCCTGGGCCTGCAAAGTGAAGTGCCTTATCTGATCAGCATGGCGTTGTTCGTTTCGGGGCTGGGCACGTTTGTCCAGGCGCGGCGGTTCGGCCCGGTTGGCTCCGGTCTGTTGTGCCTGCAAGGCACCAGCTTCTCGTTTATCAGTGTGATTCTCAGCGCCGGCTTCATGGTCAAGGCGCGGGGCGGTGGCACCGATGAAATCCTCTCGACGATTTTCGGCGTGTGCTTTTTCGCCGCGTTCATCGAAGTGGTGCTGAGTCAGTTCATCGGCAAGCTGCGGATGCTGATCACCCCGGTGGTGACCGGCACCATCATTACCCTCATGGGCCTGTCGCTGATCAAGGTCGCCATGACCGACATTGCCGGCGGATTCGGTGCGACGGATCTCGGCGCGGCCAGCCACTTGGTGCTGGCCGCACTTGTGCTGGGAACCATCGTAGTGTTGAACCGGGTGGATGTGCCGTTCCTGCGCCTGGGCGCGATCGTCATCGGCCTGGCCCTCGGTTATGCGGTCGCGTGGTTCATGGGCCAGGTCGATTTCACCAGCCTGCCCGCCGTGCCACTGATGAGTGTGCCCGTACCGTTCAAGTACGGATTCTCATTCGACTGGGTGGCGTTCGTGCCGGTGGCGGTGATTTTCCTGGTGTCGCCCCTCGAGGCTGCCGGTGACCTGACCGCCAATTCGATGATTTCCCGGCAGCCAGTGAAAGGCCCCATTTATATCCGCCGGATCAAATCCGGATTGCTGGCCGACGGTCTCAATTCGGCGATGGCTGCGGTGTTCAACAGCATGCCAATGGTGACCTTCGCCCAAAACAACGGCGTGATTCAGCTCACCGGCGTGGCCAGCCGTTATGTGGCGTTTTTCATCGCCGGCCTGTTGGTGGTATTGGGGTTGTTCCCGATGATTGGCGCGGTGCTGCAATTGATGCCGAAACCAGTGCTCGGCGGCGCCGAACTGGTGATGTTCGGCACCGTGGCAGTGGCCGGGATCAAGATACTCGCCGAGGCCGGCCTGCATCGACGCAACATGCTGATCGTGGCGATGTCCCTCGGCATGGGCCTGGGCGTTGCGGCGGTGCCTGAAGTGTTGCGCGAGTTGCCGAAGGCGCTGCACAACATCTTCGAATCACCGATCACCGTCGGTGCGTTGTGCGCTATCGTGCTGAATATCTTCTTGCCCGAAGAGTTCATCGAGCTGGAAGAAGACGAGTTCGACCCGGAAGCCTCCGTGCTTCAGGTGATGCAGAACCCGGATGTTGCGGCCAAGGGTGAACCCGTTTCACCTGCGGCTGTCGCACAGTTGAACCGTGCGTAATGCTCAAGAGCCGAGCCACGAGCGGCTCGGCCTTTTTCTTTACGAGAACCTGTCCATGCGCAGATTGTTCGCACTTTCTCTATACCTGCCTCTGTCCCTCCTGTTGCTCTCCCTGAGCGCCTGCGCCCTGTTCCCCCAACACGACCCACTGAACATCAACGTGGTCGGTATCGAGCCGCTGCCAAGCCAGGAACTGGAAGTGCGTTTCGCGGTAAAACTGCGCGTGCAAAACCCCAATGAAACGGCAATCGACTACAACGGCGTGGCCCTGGATCTGGAGGTGAACGGTCAATCACTCGCCTCCGGTGTCAGCGATCAATCGGGCTCGATCCCGCGTTTTTCTGAAGCGGTGATTGTTGTGCCGGTGAGCGTTTCGGCCTTCTCGGTGCTGCGTCAGACCCTCGGGCTGGGACAGACGCAGACACTGGACAATATGCCTTATGTGCTTCGGGGCAAACTGGCCGGTGGCGTGTTCGGCACGATGCGTTTCCTTGATCGCGGCAAACTCAGCCTGCCGGAGCCGACCACCGGCACGTGGTAACGCTTACGGTTCGGCCCGCGGCTTAACCGGATCGATCACCTGGGTCACACAATGTTTGAGGCCTTCTACGTGCCAGTTGGCCCAGAGCCGACTTTTGCCGGTGCTGTCTTCATCCGGTTCTATCGCCAGCCAGTTTCTTGCGGCGATCAGGTAACGCCCTCGTGCACCGATGGGCAACATGGTTCCGGTGATGCCGTAGTCGATTTGTTCCTGTTGCTTGCCAATGGACTCCAGAAACTGCACCGCCAGCACCGGCGGTGAAGGATGCACGACCCCGGTCGAAATCAATTGGTAAATCAATCCTGAACCGTCGTTGCGATGCCGGGACAACGTCGATTCGATCACGCAGGCGCCCGCCACATGAACATCACCGGACACCAGCGTGACCTTGCATGACTCGGCATGGGCGAAATCCAGCAACCGCATGATCAGCCGCTTGCGTTCGTCTCGGTGGGGCAGGCTTCGCCAATGATCGCGCAAATCGTCCTCGAGTTCCTGTTGTCCCGAGATCAGGTCCAGTGCCTTTTCGGCCGCCTGCAAATCAAGGTAGCCCACGGGAATACTCGACATCAGCAGCAAGTGCTTATGTGCCTTGACCTTGCCCAGCCAGGCATAAATCGCATCCCAACTGACGGGCGAAATGATCCGGGTTGGCCGAGCCGGCGGAGTCGTCAAATCCGGCGCTCGTTCGCTGCGCAGGTCGGGAACCAGCAATGCCAATTCACCCAGGCCGGTGAACCCGAGGTGAAAGCCGTCAGCGGTGTCGGGAATCGCACAGGGATGAGTATCGGCAGACGGTTTGAGGTGCGGATGTGTCTGGATCAATTGCTGCTGGAAAATCCTGAAATAGCGTTTGGCCGTGGCAAACAGCCCCTGGAACACCGGGCTTGAATGCAGTATCTCATCGTAGGATCCCCAGCCATCGATGATGTCGTGGTCATCCCACATCATCACCGTCGGAACGGCGCTGAGCAGCTTCGCAACCTCAGGCTGCTTCCAGTGCTCCAGGTACAGTCTGGTGAAAAACTTGTCCAGATCGGCTTCGATCACCTTGCTGTAGGCCGCCTTTCGACGGTCGGCGAAGGGCTTGGCAAACCAGGTTTTCATCGACGACACGTTGCTGCGCATGTCGTCGCTGTAAACCTGATCGCCCCCCATCAACAACAGGTGATAGGGCTTGCTTTGATGAGAGCCCCACATGTGCTCCCAGCGCTCATTGTTCCTGTCCACTTTCTCCATGTCCTTGGGGTCCGAGAAACCGTTGCACGACACATAGGCCATGCGCGGCGACTGCCCTTCGGCCGGAACGACGAAGTTGGCCTCCGCGCCCTCTATCTTGATCGTGTAAGTGCTCGCAACAGCCTGGTCTTGCGGCGCTTTTAAATCGATGCGCCAGACGCGGTACTGAGGATTGAGCAACGGGATATCGGCGGTGGCCAACGGTTTGCTGGCAGTGACACCGCCGGGTACTTTTACGCTGGGTGATGACGCGCCCAAGGGTAAAACCACTAGAGCAGACACGTTATAGACATTACTGTTGATGCCACGAAACTGCAGAATCGGGCCAAGTAACAAACTCATGGACAGTCCATCCGTTGACAGGGGTGTGAACGCCTAGAGACTAGACGACAATCACACATCCACAGGTTTACGTATTAAACCGCACACCCGGTTTGGCCCGCTCATCCACCGTCAACTCAAACACGTCCGGGCGCGCGTAGTGCCCGACCACGTCGTAGTCATAACGGGCGCGGATCAGGTCGTCGGTGTCGATTTCGGCGGTGAGCAAACCCGCCTCGTCACGCAGCGGCCCGGCGAGAATGTCGCCCATCGGCCCGACAATCACGCTGCCGCCGGCAATCAACGGGCGCTGCGCCGGCCAGTTGGCGATTTCCACGCCCAAGGCTTTCGGTGAAGCCTGGACCTGACAGGCGCTGACCACAAAACAGCGTCCTTCATGGGCGATGTGGCGCATGCTGACTTGCCACATTTCCCGCTCGTCCACCGTCGGCGCGCACCAGACCTCCACGCCTTTGGCGTACATCGCGGTGCGCAGCAGCGGCATCATGTTTTCCCAGCACACCACTGCGCCGATTCGCCCAACCTGGCTGTCGATCACCGGCAAGGTCGAGCCGTCGCCCTTGCCCCAGATCAGTCGTTCGGTGCCGGTGGGCATCAATTTACGGTGCTTGGCGACCAGCCCCGCCTGCGGATCGAAATACAGCGCGGTGCAATATAAGGTGCTGCCCACGCGCTCGATCACACCGATCACCAGGTTGGCGCCAGTGCGTGAGGACAACCCGGCCAAGGCTTCAGTCTCGGCACCGGGCACGTCGATGGCGTTGTCGAAATACCGCGCAAACGCTTCACGCCCTTCCGGCAGTCGATAGCCGAGTTGCGTGCCAAAACCCTCGCCCTTGGGGTAGCCGCCGAGCAACGCCTCCGGCATGACCACCAGTGCGGCGCCGGATTCGATAATGGCAGTTTCCCAAGAGAGGATTTGATCGAGGGTATCGGCCTTGCCGCCGGGCAAGGCGCCGATTTGCAGGGCAGCAACGATGGACTTGGGCATCGCGGTGACTCCGTCAGTAATGAGGTGTTGCTCATTCTCCGGCGCCACAGGATCATGAATAAAGCCCGATTCACTGCTGAATGATATGAACCAAATGAATATCGCCAACGTCGATCTCAACCTGCTCAAGGTCTTCGAAGCCTTGCATGAAGAATCCAGCGCCAGCCGTGCCGCGCTGCGTCTAGGCGTGACGCAATCGGCGGTCAGCGCGGCGTTGCGCCGATTGCGAGAAGTGTATGGCGATCAGTTGTTCGTGCGCACGGGTCGAGGTCTTGCGCCGACCCTCAAGGCCAACCAGTTGAAACCGGTGGTCAGCGATGCGCTGAATAAATGCCGCCAGAGCCTGGCTATGGTCGATCCGACGGCGAATCATTACGACGGACGTTCGGTGACGGTGGGTTTGTCGGATGATTTCGAAATCGCCTACGGGCGACGATTGATTGACGAGATCGCCGATCGCGCGCCGAAACTGCGGCTGATCTTTCGCCAGACCCATAGCCAGATTGTCGCCCGGGCCTTGATGGAACGCAGCATCGATCTGGCGATCACGGCCGGCGGATTCGCCGAGCGTTTGCTCAGTCGTCAGGTGCTGGGTGAAGGGGGTTATTTGTGCCTGGTGGATCCCCTCAGTCTGGCCGAGGGACAGGAGACTCTCAGCCTTGAGGCGTTCGTCGCCCGCGAGCACATTCTGGTGTCATCGGGCGGTTTTATCGGGATTACCGATGAAGGCCTGGCGGCGTTGGGGCTGAGTCGACGGGTATGCGCGTCGACCACGCACTTTGCCGCGTTGCCGTATCTGCTCAAGGGCAGCCAGGCGGTGGCGACTATTCCAGCCCATGCGGCTCGAAGTATCGCCGCGCTTAGCGGGCTGGCGCTGCTGCCCTGCCCTCTGGCGCTGCCACGCTACCCGATCGAGCTGGGCTGGCGCACCAGTACGCAGCTCGATCCGGTGGTATTGAAAGTGCGCGAAGCGATTATCGCGACTTTTTCTCACACGTAGGAGCTGCCGAAGGCTGCGATCTTTTGATCTTGGCTTTTTGAAAAAAGATCAAAAGATCGCAGCCTTCGGCAGCTCCTACGGGGTCGAGTTTATTTAGCCGCCATCAAACGATTGACTTCACTGCGCACCATGTTGGCGAATTCCGGCGGCGACATGCCGTCGAGTTCGGCGCGGACCCACTCGGCCCATTTGCCTTTGCGCTTGGCGCGTTCACCGAACAACCGTGCGGCTTCGCCCTTGGATTTGCCCAGGTTGTTTTGCCAGAGTTCGAACAGACGGGATTTTTCATCTTCAAGCGCCGCGCGCTCGGCAAGGGGTTTGTCGGCCAGATTGAAGCTCATGGAAGATACCTGCTGCGTAAAATAGGCGACATCTTACACTGTAGGAGGAAATGTCCGGCCCTGGATTTTTCTTCAGGGTGGAGTCGCCACGCAAAATGACTGCAACTTTTGCCATGGCGCCAGACTCCATTGTTCACTGCCCATTTATCTGCAAGGAGTACTCTAATGGCCCGCAAAATCATCGATCAAGTCGCCGAGGATCAAATCAAGGATCAGGTCTTCAGCGAACTTCAGTCCCTGATCGAAGAGTCGGAAAAACTGCTCAAGAGCAGTGCTTCACTGGTCGGTGAGGAAGCGGACACCCTTCGAGGGCAAATCGCCCAGAAGCTCCAGCAGGCCCGGGGTTCAGTCTCAAGTATGCGTGACCGGACCAGGCCCGCAGTCGAGGCCAGCGAAATCTACATCGGCGGCCATCCCTGGCAAACCGTGGCCATCTCCGCCGGATTCGGTTTGGTGGTGGGGCTGTTGTTGGGCCGACGTTAATTGGGAAACACTGGACCTGTAGGCTTGCCGTAATGCCAGTCAGTTAAGCGAATGAACCGCTTTTCGTAGGAGCCAGGCTTGCCGGCGAAGGCGATCTCAAGTCCGACTTCGCCGGCAAGCCTGGCTCCTACAAAAGCCCGGCCAGTTCCCGCAGATCTGCCAATGTTTGAGGGTCGAGTGCAATGCCTTCGACCTTGGCTTTGGCGCGCTGCCGGTGACGTCGATCACCCGGTAGCCGCTTGAGCCCCACACCGTGCATCTGCCGGACCAGTTCCTGACTGCGCTCGGCAAAACTCTGCCCCGCCGACTTGCTCGGATCAATCACGATCAGCAGTTGACCTGTCCAGGGTGTTTTCGCCCCCGGATGGTTCGACCAGTCGAACTCGAAAGAAAAATTGCCACCGGTCAACGCCGCCGCCAATAGCTCCACCATCATCGACAGCGCCGAGCCCTTGTGCCCGCCAAACGGCAGCAACGCGCCGCCTTCAAGGATCGCTTTCGGGTCCTGGGTCGGCTGGCCGAGGCTGTCCACACCCATGCCCGCCGGCAAGCGCTCGCCTTTACGGGCGGCGATCTGTACGTCGCCGTGGGCGATGGCGCTGGTTGCCAGGTCGAAGACGATCGGATCACCGTTGGCCCGAGGGGCGGCGAAGGCAATCGGGTTGGTCCCGAACAGCGGACGATCGGCTCCATGCGGCACCACGCAGGTCATGCTGTTGACCACGCTCAGTGCCACCAGCCCTTCATCGGCAAACGGCTCGACGTCTGGCCACAGGGCGGCGAAATGGTGGGAATTACGGATGGCCAGCACCGCAATGCCGGCACTGCGGGCTTTCTCGACCAACAATGACCGCGCCGCCGCGAGGGCCGGTTGGGCAAAACCATTAGCGGCGTCAACCCGAACGAAGCCCGAGGCCACGTCCTCGACCACCGGCACCGCCTGACCATTGACCCAGCCGCTTTGCAGCGTCGACACATAACCGGGAATACGGAACACACCGTGACTGTGAGCCCCGTCGCGCTCGGCACCGGCGCAGTTGAAGGCCAAGGTTCTGGCGACATCGGCTGAGGTGCCGTGGCGCAGGAAGATCTGCTCGAGCAACGCCATCAGCGCTTCGAAGGACAGGTTTTGCGAAACCGCAGTAGACACATGATCGTGTGGCGCAGACATCTGAAGCTCCAGAGTAATTATTGGAGGGGGCAACAGCGTACGAAAACCAACCGATTAACAACGGGCGACGAGTAGCCTGTCAACCTTTCGCTTGAACCGGTGCACCTGACCAGAGCCGATTTAACCGAAAAGCTGCTTTGGCGCATGTTTGCACAAACATCGGGCGGCCATGCGGTAACTATCTACCACCTTTGACTCACCCGCGACTTTTAGTCTTGAGCCTCAACCCACTGGCGCATTCAGCCGCGCCCTGAACGAGACTCGACGATGCCCACACCCCCCGCTCCACTGTTTTTCCCCGAGGCCCTGCACGCACCCGGCCACTGGAATGACCTGGGTAAAATCCATGGGCTGACGCGCAAGGATTTCGAATGGCTCGGTCATCTGGAACTGGCGAGCCAAAGGTTACGCAGTCAACAGACCCCATCAATGTTCGCCGAAAAAATTCTGCTGAAGTCGGACGCTATGGACCCCATCCCTTTGGCCGGCAGTTTCGTGTTGAGCCTCACTCCGGATGCCAAGGGTGAGATTCTCTACACCCCGTACGCCGGCATAAAGAAGTTCGACAGCCGCTCAGCCTTGACCGAACAGCTTAAACGTCAGCTGAACAGTGCGACCGAGGACGATGACCTGCTGGCCTTCATGTCGTTGTCTGCGCGCAAAACGCTGGCAGCCGCAACCAATATCCAGGTGAACTTTCAGGCCATCGAAGGCGACGTATTCGAAGACCAGCGCACCGACATCACCAAGAATCAGGGAATGAACGAGCAGGCCATGCTGGACGAATTGGTCAAGCTGCCAACGCTCACTTCACTGCTCGCTACGCTGCTTGATGAGTTGCTGCAATCGCCATTCCCGGGCCTTGATCAAAGCCAGACCCGACTCAACTTTTATTCCGTTGCACAAGCCCATGACGGCAACCAGAAAAGTGCCCCGACCCGCCGCTGGATCAACTCCATGTCCTTGAGTGACGCCGTGCTGTCGTACTATCGCCATCAACGGTGGCCGAACGGGCAGCTTTACACGTTTTCCCATCCGGAAAAAGAACCGACGGACACCGACCAGAGCCACTGGGAAACCGCTGTAAAAACCGTATCCGGCAAACTGATGAACCTGCTCTCCGGGAAACTGCAGCGCTACTGGGACACTGCGGCTGCCGACGGTGCATCTCGTCGCGATTTTTTCAGCCGGGCCATCCGGGAAAAGGCGCGCGCAGAGTTCCTGTTCAAGCGCGAAGCCGAGATCATCAGCCCTGAAGAGTGCCAGGCCCTGCACCCCCTGATTCAGCCAACAGCCGGCACGTCTTCGACACTCACTCTTGAAACCGTGCGTCTGTGGGAATACAAGGCCAACTATGTAGAGCTGGCGGGCTCGCTGATGATCAGCCACTCCCCTTCCAATACCTTTCTTTACACCCCCTCCCAGGGCCTTCAGGTTCTGAAAGACTATCAAGACCTCAAAGACACCTTGCTGAGCAAATTCAGCGCGGCCGCTCACGAGGATGAGCTCTACGGCCTCTTGAGTCTGGACGAACGTAACCGGTTCATCGGCTTCAATCACCCACAGGTTTCCGGCGAGGTGATTTCAGGGTCGATATTCAAAAAGCTGTTTGAGGCGATCATTACCAAGCAGTTGCAAAACATGGAATACGTTCTGCAGGTTTTCCGCCACAGCGATGGCGCCGTAAACGTCCATGCCTTGTTCGACAAAGCTCTGGACATACGCGCGATGATCAGCGATCAATTGCTGACGCTCAATGTTCAGGGACGCTGGAGTACCCGGCCGGTGTTGTCTGGCAACCAACTGCCGTCCCTGGTGCTGGCAGACAAGGCAGCAGCTTTCGTAAAAACCTTCAGCGATGTCCAATCGCTGCTCAGCGCGGAGTTCGCCTCCCAGCCGATCGCCTCTCTGGCGCTACAGAGCGTTTATCTGGAGAAACTGAAACCCCGGATAACCCACGCATTTTCCGTGGGTTTGCGCGGGGAGGCCAGTCTTCGGGGGCTCAACGCAACGCTGCGGGGCACTGACCGGGCCATTGTCGATACGGTGCTCAATCCGGATCGACCGGATCGACGAACGCGCCTCGCCCTCAATGGTTTCAGGCCTGATGCTTATTCACTGATTCTTGAATGTTCCGGGCAGAACGATGTGCTGCCCCTGGCCAATTGCCTCCTGTTGACCGAGCGTGGCGGGCTCGATATCCAGCATTCCGGTCGGGCCATTCTGTGGACGCCTGCGGCCGGGCTGGAAGTTTTTGCGACGGTCGACAGCGCAACGACGGAACTGAACCGGCGACTGCTCGACGCCAACAAACGCCTGCAACTGCTGGAAAACCTCAGCCCGAACCAGCGCACATTCCACCAGCGCTACAAGCTCAACTCGTTGCGACTGATTGAAGGCCATGTGTTGCAGCGCCTTGCGCAATCCTCCATTGACCACTTCCTGGCCCGTTGCGAATACCTGCGCAGCCTGAAGCTGGGCGATGCGCAGCAGATCAAAGCGCTGAAAAACATGACGCAAAGGGTCATCGACACCAACTTGCAACGAGCCATGTTGATCTCCCAGGCAATCGCCCGACAACAGTCCCTGCCTGCATGGCTCGGAATGGCCCCACTCGAAGAACAGCAGTTGCACATCGAATTGCTGGAGCAGTACCGCAACAGCGTCACCGACGACAAGGACTACTTGCACGGGATCCAGACCCTGACGTCCTATGTGCATGAGCGATTAGTATCATTGATGGGCAGCCGATTCCCTGGAACGGAACTTAACCCCGACCATATCAAAATCACGCCCGACCTGGCACTGACCGGGTCGTCGCGTAGCTTGACCGAGTTTGCCCTGAACCCTGTCAACGTGAGTCAAGGCATCGGGTTCAAGATTGCATCGACAACCTCTCAGGCCCTTCCCGAACGCCTGAATCAGGACGCCGTGCGTCAGCTTGTGCAGTCACTGAATATTCAGAGCGATTATGCAAAGCGGGTGAAAGATGCATTGACCAAGGCTGGCCCCGATGCCAAAAGTCGAATGCAGCGTTTTGTTCAGCAACTACCGTGGCAACTGTTGCAACACGCTCATGCACTGAAACTGCAGCAACGTCTTTCCGGCAGCGCCTTTGATTTGATCTGGCAGGTCCTCGACATGCCGGACGCAATCGCCCGCGCGGCTGTAGCAGGTGCCCATGCCATCGCCAGGCCACTGGAGCTGATCAAGACAGCAGGCGCCACAGCGGTCAAAACCCTGGGCCTGTACCTGATCGGCCCCGGTGCCGGACATAACGGGTCGCAAATCCTCTATGCGCCTTACCACGCAGGTTCCATATTCACCGAGTTCGAGAACGAAGCCAGCGTTATCTCAGCGATCAATACACCAGGGCCACTCCAGGAACTGATCATTCGCAGGCTGCCCGAGGCTGAACAGTCTTCGTTCAGCAACTTGTTCAAGTCCACTGTCGGACAACAGAGCGAAATCACCCTCGCCTCCAGCCCCATCAGGGGCAACCTGTTTGCACAGTTGTTCAACGATAACGTCAGCCTTCTTTCGAAGATGCTCGACAGCCACTCCAAAATCACTGGCCAGCAGGAATGGGAAGCCGCCAAAAACCTGTTCAGCTCTGGCATCAGACTGGTCTCGGGTCTGTTGCCGGGCAAACTCTCCTATTTGCTGTTTCTGTGGCAAAGCTACAAGGATTTCAAAGACTCCGCCGAAGCGCTGCAGGATCATCACTGGAAACGGGCGTTGCAGGCATTTATTGCCGGTGCCGCGCAATTGGTGTCGCTGGGACGACTGTCGCTGGAGGCGTCTATCGAGTCGGCGCCAGCAACGGCCACCACTCCACCTGCTGCCAACCCGTTGGTTGTCCCGCAATGGTCGCACGTAAAACCGACTGCACCGACACGCACGGTGTTACAGCCTTTCGAGACCACGACCGTGGCGTTGAAGGATCTGACCAGACGCACGACCGATGGCACTTATCTGGAGGCGACCAGCAAACGAACCTACGCCCCGGTCGGTGGAAAGGTATACCGCGTCGCGAAAGCCGGGGCGATCTGGCGAATGATTAAAGACCAACAACAGGGGCCCGCGTTGCTAACAGCGCCTGGCAATCAATTGGTGATCGATCCGGACTCGCATACGATTCACTACGGCAAAGCCCTGTCGAAAATGCACAATCAATTTGCTTCCAGCCTCACGGTCAGAGAGGTCATGAATATCGAAGCCCGCGGGATGGAAGACATTCGGGCAAAACACCCGGAAAAAGCACGCATGATCGTGCAAGCCATCGATCTGGCTCGCAACTACGCGTTTAACAGTCTGCATAACCTCGCGCAGCTCAGACACTCGAACCCAGGGACGCGGCTGGATACCTTTCTCAAGGCCTTTTTTGATGTCGGCAACATTGACGCCAGTACCCTCGACAAAATCAAGAAGGTCATCGTTCCCATTTGCAAAGCGTTGGTGGACCCAAACGAGGATTTGATGAATACCGATCGTTTTGTGGTCGGTTCAAACAAATATGGGCTCGACACTACGATTGCTTTTGTTGTGCATGACGACGCACAGAAGCGTGTGCATTTCACAGAGAGGTTTTTTGACCCGGAACTCGATTGGTACAAGTCTTGTTTGACTGAGCCTTTCGACGTCGACGACCATGCCCGGGCCGTTACCCTGATTCATGAGTTCTCCCATCTTTTTTCAAAGACCGTAGATATTGCGTCACTTGAGGCAAGGCGTCCGTACAGCGATCTCATCGCCACCGTCACCCGTTTCGGTGCGAAAACCAAAAAGACGCAGGAGGATTTCCAGCGACAGGCACTGTCCCTGGACACCCCAAGGGAAGAACTGTTTGCGCGCTGGAACGATACTTTGCAGTCATGGATCAGTCTGGACTCGATTGACGGGTTGGATCATGTGGGTAAGGACATCCTCAAAACAACGGGTTGCACGACAATGGATGAAGCTCGTAACGCCTTCCGCAATCCACGGGATGCGAACCTGCGCATCGACACCATTTTGCGCAACGCCGATTCGATCGCTCGGCTGATATGTGAAATGGGTCGACAGCTGGATCCGGTGCCAGTTTCGCACCCGGTTTGACTGAACTGCAGGTAGCTTTTCTCGTCCAGGACAGAGATCAGTCCTGCTGACCTTGACCCTTTTTTCACTTCATTTATGGATACTGCCCGGCGCCCTCTGTTTTAAGGGTGTCCGGGTGAAAAATAAGTTGCACTTTGATGGGCAATTGCCATGACGGTTGTTCTCGCAGACTTCCCCTCAAGGTTAGAATGCAGGAAATCAGGATGAGTCAATGACCGACCACACTCTTTCGCAAGCTGAATACGACGCCATCACCGATGCCGCTGCGCACTGGTGCATGCGTCTGCACGCCACCGACTGCACGGCCGAAGAACGCCTGGCGTTCGAGCAATGGCGTGATGCCCATCCTCTGCATGCCTTCGAGTACGAAGCCATGCTGGAGATCTGGGATGTGGCTGGGGATTTGCCGCGTCCCGAATCCGCCGTGCCGGCTGTTCGCCTCAGACCAGCAACGCCATGGCGCACCTTCGGCATTGCCGCCGCCGTCTGCGCCCTGGCATTGCCACTGGCGGCATACACCGGATGGAACCTGGGATGGCTACCCAATGCCTATCAGCATTTCGAGGCGACCGACAATGTTCGCCAGGTCACGCTGAGTGATGGCAGCCAGGTGGAGCTGAACCTGGGCAGTGAACTGACGTTCAGCAATTACAAGGATCAGCGTCGTGTCACGCTGAAGAAAGGAGAAGTATTCTTCAGCGTCAGTCACGACACCCAGCACCCTTTCATCGTCAAAGCGGCCGACGGCAGGATTCGCGTCACCGGCACCCAATTCAACGTCTGGATGTATGAAGACCAGGTACGCGTGAACCTGATCGAAGGTTCCGTGCTGGTGACCAGCAACGGTGCTCTGCCCGGCGAGGGTTCACGTCTCGAACCTGCCATGCAGGCACGTTACCGACACGGCGACTTCACGCCGCAAATCAGCCAGACTTCTGCCAATGACCATTCGCTGGCGTGGCGCAGCGGCAAACTGGTGCTCGATGATCTGACGCTGACCGATGCCCTGCCCTTGATCAATCGTTATTTGAACAAGCCAGTAATGATCGCGGACCACAGTACCGGCTCGATTCGCCTCGGCGGTATCTACAACATCAAAGAGCTCAACAACCTGGTGGCTTCGTTGCCCAAGGTGCTGCCGGTCTACCTGACCCGCAACAAGGACGGCAATCCGGTCCTCAATTCGATCCCGCAACAAACCCCAAAAAGCTGAAGGCCGCCACCCTTGCGGGGTGCGGCCTTCGCTTTTGATTCAAACGCTATCGCGATTACTGCGCGGCGATTTTCCCTGCTTTTTCATCCTGCTCGCGAATCGTCTGAGCCTGGTACTGCGGATCGGACGTGATCTGCTGCTCGGTGAACGGCAACACACTCAACTGCTTCTTCGAAAAGGCCAGTGTCTGGTCCCGGGAGTACTTCGACGCCGGGTCACTGGACAACGAGAATGCCAGTAACCCCTGAGCCTGCGGCCCTTTGTCATCGAAAGTCACCACCTGCAAATAGCTGGTGCCACTGACGACTTCGCGCTTGCCGTCGGTTCTCGGCACGCTTTGGATCGCGTTATACACACCCAGCGTGCCCGGCCCACCGTGAATCGGCGTTTGCTGCCCGCCACTGCTGACCACCTGGATATCGCCCCAGCGGCTATCGGCTTTCAGGCCAAGGGTTTTTACCTGCTCGACCGAAGCCAGCATCGCCGCCCGAATCGCTTTGGCGACGTCTGGACGTTCAATTGCCAGGCCACGTGGAGTGTTTTGCGGATCCTTCGGATCGAACTTCACACGCCAGATGCCAGGGACTTGCTGTAACGGCACCATGACATTCTGAAAATGCACAAAGCCCAGTCCACTGTCCAGATTCACCCGGCGATCCCACGCCTTGAGGCTGGCACACAGCGGCGTAAGCGTTGGCGCATCGGCGCCGAGATCCGCGGCACAGAATTGCAGCAGATCCGGCATCACTTGGGCCGCCTGATACACCTGATCGTCCATCACCATGTGTTGCAGATCTGCCGCAGCGACAGGGCCGGCCTTGCTCAAGGTGCCCAGACGCTCCAGTGCGAAGCGCGAACGCAGTCCCAATGGCTGATTGTCTTGACTGATCAACGGCGAGAAACCGGTGAGTGGTTGCGCCGGGTTGGCCATCCAGGCCGAATCATTGGAGTGCTGCACAAAGTCTCTGCGCAGCAGTTGCGGCAACTTGTCTGCCGCATAAATACCTTTTTGCGCAGCGTTCGGGTCGATGTCCCAGACACAGGCGCTGTTGGAACCATCGAGCAGGATCATCTGTAATCCGGCCCGCGGATCGCTGCACTTCGCCAGCTTGTCGGCATTGACGTTCGGCACCACCGACAGGTTCATGTAAAGCGTCTGCCCCTGATCGTCCACCGCCAGGGTATTGACCCATGGAATCCCCTGAATCTTGTGCACCGATGCCTGCAAATCCTTGAGGCTGGCGGCACGGTTCATCGCATACCACTGTTGCAAGACCCGGTCGTTTTCCAGGTTGGCATCGCGCAGGCTGTAGGCGAACTGGTTGTCCCAGTCCAGTTTCCCGGGCCATTGCACAATCGGGCCAAATTGCGAGCTGTAGACCACATGGGAAATCTGCCGGGTCTGGCCATCGGCTTGCTTCACGTTCACCGCCAGTGTCTGCTTTTTCATCGGCAAGGACTTGCCATCCAGCAGGTAACGGGTCGGATCCTTGGGATCGAGTTGCAGACGGTATAGCGTGAAGTGCTTGGACGAATCCACCGTGTGGGTCCACGCTAGATGCTGGTTGAAACCAATATTGATCATCGGCAGACCAGGCAATGCGGCGCCCATGACATCCAGTTTGCCGGGAATGGTCAGGTGCATCTGATAGAAACGCATCCCACCGACCCAAGGAAAGTGCGGATTGGCCAGCAACATCCCGCGGCCGTTGAACGAACGCTCGCTGCCAACCGCCACGGCGTTACTGCCGCGATCCAGAGCGAAGCGTTGCATGCGCGAGGCCGCCAGCTGGAACGACGCCGGCTCGCCCGCCAGATGGGCAACGGTTTTCGGCGGAGTAGCGCCCGCCAATGCTTCGGCAAACTGCCCCACGCCGCCTTCGACCAACAGACGACGGGTCAACTTGACCAGGTCCTGCGCAGTAATCGCGCGCACCCATTCACCCTGGCATTGCTGCGGCAAACCCTGCGCTCCGCGCTCTGTCAGCGAACGGTTGTAACCCGCCACATAACCTTCGATGAGCTCGCGGACTTCAGGTGTTTGCGCCTGCCAGAAAGCGGCGACAGCCTGCGGGGTATTCAGCCAGTTGAAAAACACATCGCTGGCCAGGTTCCCGCGCTCTTCAACCGTAAACTGGTCCGGGCCGAAATACCGCGAGCGCTCGCCATTGACGGTGACAATCTCATTGGCCAGCAAGCACAGATTGTCCTGAGCGTAGGCATAGCCAATGCCATAGCCGAGGCCTCGCTCGTTTTCGGCACGAATATGTGGCACGCCGAAACTGGTTCGACGAATCTCGGCCGTCGCCTGCTCTGGCTGGCTGCGCGCGTTTGCCGCAAGACTCAGCCCCAGAAACACACCCGCAAGGCTCAACCTGGTTAACTGCCTGGAAATAATCACGCTCGCTCCTGATCGAAAAGACGTATGACACGCAATGCGCCTCCCCTTAAAACGAAGCAAACAGCAAAAATTTAGGCCTTTGAGGGCGCCCCAACGCCCCGGCTCACGGGCCGCTGACGTAACGGCAACAAATTTTCTACATGCGGGTCTTCATTATTTGCCTGGCTCGTTCGTCTTATTGATTGAGAGCACCCATCACATTTTTCCGGATCAGGCTCTGAAAAGGAGTTTTTGCATGTACAACCCGCAACTGCCAACGGACGGTAGCCATGCGCCAAAGACCAGCACCCTGGGCTCCGGCGTTTTCAATCAACAAGCCGAACGCCACGGCAACGAACGGATCAGGTTTCTACTCAAGAGTTTTGGCCTGCGTACCAGCCTGATTCGTCTTAAAGTCATCGACGCCTTGCTGACCGCCGCCGAAAGCGACCGCAGCCTGGGCGTGCGTGGCGTGCACAGTCACTTGCTGGACCTGGACATTCCCCTGTCCTTTCTCAGTGTCCGTGAAGTGTTGAAACGCTTGAGCGGTGAAGGCGTGATCACCCTCAATCCGGACAAAAGCTATAGCCTGCATCCACAGGCCGCCGCCGTCCTTTACAGCGAGCAATCCGGCCTCAAGGCTTGACCTTGCGACGCATCACGCCATTGATCACCACCACGAGCACCGCCACGCCAATGGCGATGTACTGGAACAGCTGCTCTGTGATGATCCCTGCGTTTTGCAGCCAGGAAAGGCCGAACATAATCCCCAGAACCACCAGGGAAATCAGAATCGAGTATTTCAAACGTTGCGACTGGGTCATTGCGGGTTCCTGAACCAAAAAATGTATCCGGTTTGTATCCGGTTGCATGCCAAGCCCCTACCGTTCTGCGGGAATGAGGGGCTGCAAACGGGGTCTCATGTTACAGCCGATGAAGAGTTTTGACTTCATTGCGGCGATAACCCATGAGGATTCCGAAATGTTCCGTCGAATCACACTGCTGATTCCCCTGCTCGCTCTCCTGACCCTGAGTGGCTGCATCGTTTTCCCCCACGGCGGCTGGCATGGCGACCACCATTATGACCGTGGCGGCCCCGGTTATTATCAACCTCGATAATTTAAAATGACTGACATAAACAACAACTATTCAGCCGTTCACTTGTAAGAAAACAATCATTCTCTGCCCCATTTAACAAATGCCCGCTCTCTAGCGGGCATTTTTCGTACATTACTATTCTCATCAGTCTGTCAGCTAAATCCACCGTAATTATCACGTTCCGACTTCATCCCACACCTCGAAATATAGCGAAAACCATTGAAGCTTTAAGTCTCAATCATGCATTTGAGCTGTTCGCTATCGGTGTCTATTCTCGCTACATCACAAATAAACCAGCGCTAAAACTTCGAATAAAAAAGGGATATCAATGCTCAAACCGTTAATAAATATCAGCCCCCATCACTTGTTTGGTTTTTGCCTTGCAATCACTCTTTTCGAACTGCTGACTTATATGGGCAGCGACATGATCATGCCCGCCATGTTGACTGTAACTCGTCAACTGGATGCCAGTCCGAGCCACGTTCCTTTTGCCTTCAACCTTTACTTGATTGGCGGCATTCTTCTGCAATGGCTTATCGGTCCGCTGTCTGATCACTTCGGTCGCCGCAGGCTGTTACTCATCGGTTGTGCGGGGTTCGCTCTAGCCTGTGCCGCGGCGTTTTACGTGCAGAGCATCTTGGCCTTCAACAGCTTGCGCCTGATTCAGGGCATGGGATTGGGATTTGTCATCGCCGTCAGTTATCCAGCCCTGCAAGAAGTCTTCTGCGAAGCCGACGCGGTGAAAATCATGGCGTTGCTGGGTAACGTTGCGTTGCTCTCCCCGCTGCTGGGTCCATTGCTCGGTAGCCTGGCGCTGGAATGGCTCTCCTGGCGGGAGCTGTTTTTACTCTTGGGTATCGGCGGCGCGATGGTCTGGCTGGGGCTTTATTGGTTCATGCCGGAAACCGTGGGCACCTTACGCCAGGACGGGCAACAACTGGCCGCGGTGCCCTTTGAATGGGGTGGCACGGTGCGCCGTTACGCGGCCTTGCTCGGCAACCCGCCATTCCTGAGCGCCACCATCGCCTTGGGCTTGATGAGTCTGCCGCTGATTGCCTGGATCGGGCTCGCGCCACTCTTGCTGGTCCGGAGCCAAGGCCTTTCTACCCTGCACTATGGCCTGTGGCAGATCCCGGTATTTGCGGCAGTCATTCTCGGTAACCTGATACTCAACAGACTGATTGCCAGCACTGAACTGACCCAACTGATTCGATACGCGCTCTGGCCATTTTGCGGCGGGCTCGTTGCATTGATCGCCATCACCTTCATCGGTGCTTCAACGGTTCTGTTGGTCAGTTGTCTGTCGGTTTATGCCATCGGTCTTGGCATGAGCAATGCCGCACTGTACCGGCTTGCACTGTTTTCCAGCGACGACAGCAAAGGTCTGGTTTCAGCCATGGTTGGCATGATTTCCATCGCCGTCATGGGTGTCGGTGGCTCCATTATCGCTGCGTTGGGTGCCGGTGACAGCCTTGAAGCCTTTGCCCTGATGGCCGGTCTCGCGGGGCTCTTGTGCCTGCTGCCCTTGCGACTGTTTCTGCGGCGCTCCCCCATCGCGCATGCCGCCTGACACCACACAAAAGGTCTTTTGATGATCTATCTACCCTACACCGATGCGCTTTGCGCGTTGACGCAACCCTATTGCCCTGATTCCGTGCCGGAAGGCCTGTTCGACCGGGCCATGGGTGAAATCAGCCTGTTTCATTGTCACCATACGCCTGGATACGAACGCTGGCTTAACGCCAATGATCTTGATGCCAACGCGCTGGAGACACTGGATGACTGGTCCAGGCTGCCGCCGATTTTCGCCAATTACTTCAAGCGTCATTTGGTCTTCAGTCCCACAGGCGAAGGCGCGCTGGAGCTGACTTCATCCGGCACCAGCGGCCAGAAAAGTCGCATGCGTTACGACCAACGCAGCATGGCCGCGGCACAAGGCATGGTGAGCCACATTTTCCGGCACTACGGCTGGGACACTCCGCACAGCCCCTGCAATTACCTGCTCCTGAGCTATGAGCCCGAGGCTGCCATCAGCTTGGGAACTGCTTATACCGATCAGTTTCTTTGCAGCTACGCCCCCGTCAACCGTGTCGCTTACGGCTTGCGCCTTACCGGCAAAGGCCACGAGTTCGACCTTTTTGGTGTGATTCGAGCCTTGCAGGAGTTTGCCGAGGAAGGATTGCCCGTTCGCATCCTGGGTTTTCCCGCGTTCCTTTCTCATGCACTGCAGCACATGGAAGACACCTGCGTGGCCGATTTGCAGTTGCCTGCCCAGTCATTGGTGTTTCTGGGAGGCGGCTGGAAAACCAAGGCAGCACAGGAGATTCCCCTGCATCAATTGTATGCCCGAATCAACCGGCAATTGGGTATCGACCTGTCTCGCTGTCGGGACGGCTACGGCGCCGTAGAGCATGCTGTGCCCTATATCCAGTGTGCCCACCATCATTTTCATGCACCTGTTTACTCGAAGGTTTTCGTGCGCAACCCATCCGATTTCACTGTCCAGCCATACGGCCAGCGCGGCTTGCTGGAATTCGTCTCTCCCTACATTTCGTCGAGCCCTGCCCATGCCGTGGTCATGGGCGATATGGCGACATTGCACCCCGGAGTCAGTTGCGGATGCGGTCTGGCGACCGATTGGTTTGAGCTGCATGGACGCGCCGGTACCAGCGCCAGTCGCAGTTGTGCCATGGCCGCTTCAGAACTGCTCAGGGGCGCTTGATATGTACCTGATCAATGGCCAGTTGCGTGACGACGTCACCCCTGAAAGCGCACTCGACCTCCTTCAAAAACAATTGCCCCGGCTGCTGGCTGCGCCAATCGATAGCGACACCGTCATCGAGTCCGCCACTCGCTTTGCCACGCAGTTGCAAGCTCGTAGCCTGGATCTGTCCCTCGACGATGAGCAATATCAGGGGCTTATCGATTTCTGCCAGCGCAGCAACCTGAGTGCCAAGCTTGAGCGGGAACTGGGTCTGCAACCGCGTTCGATGCGACGGATCGACTACCGGCAGCCTAGCTTCGAAAGTTGGCACCCGTTGGGGCTAGTCGTGCATATAACCCCCGGCAATGCGCCAATGCTGGCGTTCTGCGCGGTCCTTGAAAGCCTGCTGGCCGGTAACATCAACTGGCTTCGCCCCAGCTCCAGCGATCAGGGTTTGACCGCGAAGCTGCTCGCCGCCCTTGTCAGCTGCGACACCAGCGGCAGACTGGCCGAATTCCTAGCGGTTGTGCCAGTCAGCACCTCTCGCATCGCCCAACTCTGTGCCTGGGCCGATGGGGTATCCGCCTGGGGCGGCGAAACGGCGCTCAAAGCAATACGTGAGCAGATACCGGCCGGCTGTCGCTGGATTGATTGGGGACACAAGATCAGCTTCGCCTATCTGTCACCTGAAGCGGCGAACTCTTCGGCGCTCGATGCGCTGGCAGATGAAGTCTGTCGACTGGATCAACAGGCGTGCTCCAGCCCTCAATGGGTGTTGGTGGACAGCGACGATCCGGCTGTTGTGCAGGAGCTGGGGGATCGACTGGCCGAAGCCCTCAACCGTCGTGCCCCACAATGGCCGGGGTTAGTGCCGACGGACCAGGAAGCGTCGGAAATCACTACCCGCACCGCCATGGCGCAGCTGGATCAATGTTTCAAGAACCAGACCGGCCAGGTGTGGACCGGCCCCGGATGGCGTGTTATCTGGGAGCACAATCAGACACTCGCGCCGTCGCCGCTGTTTCGTACGATTCTGCTAAAGCCGGTGCCGCGGCACCTGATCACCGAGACACTTTTGCCTTGGCGGACCGTCCTGCAAAGCTGCGCACTGATTTGTCCACCGGCAGAGACACCCGAGTTTGTTCAAACACTGGTCAATGCCGGCGTCACCCGCATTGCCCCTTGTCGATTGATTCATGATGGCTACGCCGGCGAGCCCCACGATGGCGTCTACGCACTGTCGCGTCTGAGTCGCCGCCTCTCGGTGAGTCTGCCCCCGGATGTATCGGCGGGCCGTGCAACGCTCGACCCGGTTCCGTCCGCCCCCGACACAACCCATGACCCGATCATGGACAAAGACACCTTCACGACCCAGCCGATCGGTCCCGAAGCACAGTTGTATTTCCGCTCCGGCGGTAGCAGTGGGACCCCGTCCCTGGCCGGTTTCAGCTATCGCGACTTCCAACGACAGATGCGCGCCGCGGCTGATGGCATGTTCGCTGCCGGGCTCGATCCGTTACAGGACCGGGTGATGAACCTGTTCTATGGTGGCAACTTGTACGGTGGTTTTTTCAGCTTTTCGAACATTCTTGAACAGATGGGCGTTGCGCATTTGCCCATGGGGGCTCCCCAGGACGACGACTTCAGTGAAATCGCCCGACTGATTGTGGAGCAACGTGTCACCGTGCTGATCGGCATGCCCAGTACGCTACATCGCCTGTTTATCAAAGAGCAGGCCCGACTTCGCGCCTATGCCGGTATCGGCAAAGTGTTGCTTGGCGGCGAGCATCCGGGAGAGGCCAGTCGACGTCTGATGGAAAGCTGTGGGGTGTCGACGATTCGCTCCGCCCTCTATGGCTCCGTGGATGCAGGCCCACTGGGTCATGCGTGCCGGGCTACGGCAGATGGCGTGTTTCACTTGATGTGCGAAACCCAGCATCTGGAAATCGTTCGGCTCGAACAGGATGTGCCAGTGGAGGCCAATGAGATCGGCCGTCTGCTGTTTACCTCCCGCGCCCGACAAGGTCAGCGCGTGCACCGATATGACATCGGTGATACCGGCCGCTGGATACCCGGGGCCTGTCCTTGCGGACTGGAAACGCCACGATTCGAACTGCTACAGCGGCACGGCAAGCTGGTGCGGATTGGCACGGAATTCATTTCCCCTTCGGAGCTGGAACACAGCGTGGGTGCCCCCATTCAAATTGTTCTGGACCACACCGCCGACGGGATCGAACGAATGCAGGTTCGAGTGGATGCGGATGCCGTCTGGGTACGCGAAAAACTGCTGACACATGAAGCCTTGGCAAATGCATTGGGCGCCGCTTTTTTAATTGTGGAAGTGACGACGTGCGCCGAACAGGCATTTACCCGAAACAGACACAGCGGAAAAACACCATTAATTATCGATCAAAGAAAATAAATCAAAACGACTTCAACGAGGTTGTTTTCCAATCAAGACGCCTGATATAAAAAAAAGAGAACTCAGTGAAATCAACTTATTCGCTTGAACAATTAATACCTTATATAAGACAACACTCCAGCTTCTACAGCAGACACCTGGAGCACTTGCCAGCGCAGAGTATTACTTTAAAGGATTTACCGTTAACCAACGTGGCCGACTATTGGACCGGCAGCAACGATTTGAGTCGTTGGCCGGTTCTGACCGGACACGTCGATAATGCGCTGGTGTTTAAAACCGGAGGCTCGACCAGTCAGGGCAAGCTGGCGGTTTACTCCTACATGGAGTGGCAAGCCTTTGTCAGCACTTTCGGAGCCGGCATATCATCTCAACTGAACGACGGCGACCGGGTCGCCAACCTGTTTTTTTCAGGGGATCTCTACGCCAGTTTTCTGTTTATCCACGACTCCCTGGCCCATGTCGGGCGATCCATCTCTGAGTTTCCGTTTACCGGAGACGTCGCGCTGGACGTACTGGCGGATGCCATCGCACGACATCGGATCAACGTTCTGGCGGGAGTGCCCGCACAGTTACTGCAACTCTCCGCCTACCTGGCACAGCATCAGCGTGTGTTGTGTGGGGTCGAGACGCTGCTGTATGGCGGCGAAAGCCTGTTTGCCCCGCAGTTGGCAATCCTCGGCGAGGTGTTCCCCAGCGCCCGTATCGCCTCCATTGGCTATGCCAGCGTAGACGCCGGGCTCATAGGCGCCAGCGATCGCGGCTGTGCATTGGGCGAACATCGAGTATTCGAACCGCAAACCTTGCTGGAAATCGTCGATGAAGACACCGGTGAAGTGATTGAAGAATGCGACCGCACCGGGCTGTTGGTACTGACCAACCTGACACGCCGGCTCATGCCGCTGCTGCGTTACCCGGTAGGCGACCGTGCTTGCTGGCGTGAACCGGCTGCAACCCCGATGCGTAAATTCGCCCTCAAGGGGCGCAGCGCCCACAGTCAACGAATACGAGTGGGTGTGCTGTCGCTGTTTACCGAAGAAATACACGAGATCGTTCAGCGTGCAGCACGCAGCGAGCAATGGCAATTGCTGATCGAACAGGTCGGCCACAAGGATCTGTTGAGCCTGATGTGGGTGCCCGAACCTCAGTTACAAACCGTCGAGCCGGCACGCCGCGCATTGCGTGAAGCGCTGCTTGCCCACTACCCCGCCATCGACGACCTGAGCCGCGAGGGTCTGCTGGAGTTGCGGGTGCTGGCCTGCGCAACCACAGACCTGAAGCTTCACCCTCGTTCAGGTAAACAACTGCGGGTGCTGGATTTGCGCGTGTATGACGTTCCCCCGCTGGAGCCTGTGTGATGACCCGGTTGATTGTTCGGCCCTTCCGGCCTTCCGACGCACATGGCGTAAGCCGGTTGTTTCGAGAAGTCTACGGCAGTCATTACGTCCAGCCGGATGTCTATCTGCCGAACATGATCAGTCAGCACAACACCGAGGGTCGCTGGCAATCAATGCTGGCAGTGGACGACGCACGCGTTCTCGGGCATGCCGCGTTGTGTCGCGATATCCCGTCGAGTACCGCGGAACTGGCCCTCAGCGTGGTACATCCCGCCGCGCAGGGGCAGAGTATCGCGACCCGTCTGGGCCAGCAATTACTGATGCAATCAGACTCTTTGGGGCTCAAGAGCGCCTCGATCAAGCAAGTGACCCACCATCCGTTTACTCAACGCATGGCAGAAAGAATTGGCTTTTACAGTACTGGATTGCTTCCCGACTACGTCCCTTCGCCATTCGCTGAATCACTTCCGGAAACCATCGTGATGGGCTATCACATGATCGGCGGATACGCCCGCCCGCTCCCCGATATCCCTTGGCCCGCAAGCTGCCGGGCGTTTTTGCAACACCTGTGCTCGGTGTTTGGAACCCACCGGGACAAAGCGTCACAGCCCGCGATCCCCTTACAAATCAAGCAACATCAGCATCGGTTCGACATTGTCATTCAACGCTTGAACAAACACTTGCTTGAGCAACTCTGGCAACTGCCCAGGCATTGGCTGATCTCGGCCAGACTCGAACTGTCCTGGCACTTCGCCCGGAACTTGCGCAGCCTTTCGGCTCTGGGCTTCACCTTCACCGGCCTGATGCCCATGCCAAGTGACAATGGCTGGTTCGCACTGTTTCATCGGGGCGTCCAGTCTCGATCCCTCAACCTGCACTGCGCGCACATGCAACAGTTGCATAACGACTTGCAGCAAAACGCCAACGCCCTATTGGTAACCGCTCAGCCGCGTGAGTCTTTTTTGTAAAAACCATTGGCCGACTGCGCACAGAGTTCCACCATCCAGTCGACGAACACCCGCACCCGTCGGGACAACTGGCGATGAGGAGGATAGAGCACCGTCAGCGGCATACCCGGCGGCGGTACGCCCCTCAAGACCTCGATCAAACGGCCCTCCTCGATAGTTCGAGCGGGCCAGCGCTGCCAGACATCACGCCTTGGCGTTAACGCCCTTGTCATTAGGTACCGTCGTGCCGTTGCCCTTGCCGTAAGCCTGCAAGTTCTGCAGTACGTAGATCGCCGTCTTGTATTCCGGGATCAGGCCAATGGCGTACTTGTCACCCTTGATGCTGTTGTTCTGAATGGTGTCCAGTTGCGTGGCGAAATACTCCAGCGCATTGAATTTCGCATCCGGGTCTTTCTGTACGCCAAACCGGTCAAACTTGTCACCGGCATTAAGCAAGGTCATCGAAGTAATATCGGAAATCAGTCCTTTACCTCTCAAAAAGGCACTGAGATTGCCCAGCTGCTTGGCGGACACATTTTCCGGATCGAAGCCCTTGATGTTCCTGTGCAGTTTCTGTTCATCCATTTTCGCCGTATTCAGCGCATTGGGATTATTCCCCACCAGTGCCAGCATCTGCTTGACCCTGGCGCTGTGGGTGACAGGCTTGCCACCGCCAGTATCCTTGACCAGTAAACCTGCCTTGCTCGTCCAGGCACCTGTATAGCCGATTGTCATGACCGGGCTCCCGACTGTGTGGCGGGATGCCGATCATCCAAAACACACAGACGTCCTTGTGAGGCGACCATAAAAGTTCCTTGTTTAACCGAGTTAAGTGCGGGCGAGTATCGATGTGCGCTCTAACGTCACCAACAAATATTTCCATTTTTTACAATTCTTATACATTTACGATACAAACCAAGAAGCGCCTTGTTTCATTGGTCTACATAAACTTTTCGGTATTGGCGCAGGTAACTAATCAAGCCTTTATGTACGCCTTGGTTAGTTTGTTAGTATCAATGGTGCCGGGCAAACCAACTTGCTGGCGCTCAAGGTTCGTTGATCTCAACAGGCTGTGCATTGCCCCCTGTGGTGAGGGGGTTTACCCAACGCTGTATTACTTCGAAACAATCCCCTGTCTCTTTGTTGGGTAAACTGGTCAAAATGCATCTTTTTGGCCACAACCCGAGACGAGATCCCCATGCGAATCCACCTGCGTCTGGCCGCCCTGAGCGCCCTCTTCATTTCTTCCCTGGCCCAGGCTGCTGATCTGATCCCCATCGAAGTTCACCGCGATGCCAACTGCGGCTGCTGCAAAAAATGGGTCAGCCACCTGGAAGCCAACGGTTTCAAAGTTGAAGACCACGTCGAAGCCGACATGAGCCAATTCAAGCAACAACACGGTGTGCCACCTCGCCTCGCGTCGTGTCACACCGCCCTTATCAACGGCAAGTTCGTCGAAGGCCACGTGCCGGCCGATCAAGTACTGGCCTTGAGCAAGCGTGACGATCTGTTGGGGGTTGCCGCCCCTGGCATGCCCATGGGCTCGCCTGGCATGGAAATGGACGGCATGAGCGATGCCTACCAAGTGATCGGCCTGAAAAAGGACGGCACTGACGTGGTGGTGGCGGACTACCCTGCCCATTGATGTTCGGCGCATACATCGGGCTGTTTCTCTCGGCGTTCGGTGCCGCGACGCTGCTGCCACTGCAATCCGAAGCGGTGCTGGTGGGGTTGTTGCTCAGCGGCCAGTATTGGCTTTGGTCGTTGCTGGCAGTCGCAACGCTGGGCAACGTGCTGGGGTCGCTGTTGAACTGGTGGCTGGGGCGCGGCATCGAGCGGTTTCACGACCGGCGCTGGTTTCCGGTCAGCCCTCGCCATCTCGAGCAAGCCCAAAAGCACTATCAGCGTTACGGTCATTGGTCGTTGTTGCTCAGTTGGGTACCCATCATCGGTGATCCACTGACGCTGGTGGCCGGCGTCATGCGCGAGCCGCTGGGGCGTTTCCTGATGATCGTGACGCTCGCCAAGGGCGCCCGCTACGGTGTGTTGGCCCTTGCTACGCTAGGGTGGATGGGTTGAACGATCATGCGCGGCCAGTGCCTATGTTTTGTGGCGAGGGGACTTGCCCCCGTTGGGCTGCGAAGCGGCCCCAAGATCGGACACCACGGTCTTAATGTCACCCTAATCATGCCGATCCAGCATCGGCAGATTTCCTGTGGAGCTCACCCATGTCGCGCATTTTCTCCCGCTGGTTACCGGGCCTGCTGCTGACGGCGGCACTACCGGTTCTCGCCCAAGACCAGACCCAGGCCGAAACGCCGGAATACGGCCCGGAACTTCAGGGCTTCGAGTATCCCTACACGGTCAAGCACTTCGCCTTTGAGTCCCAGGGCAAATCCTTGCAAATGGGTTACATGGACATTGCCGCCCAAGGCAAGGTTAACGGCCGCAGCGTGGTGCTGATGCACGGCAAAAATTTCTGTGGCGCCACTTGGGACAGCTCGATCAAGGCGCTGAGCGAGGCCGGTTACCGGGTCATCGCCCCGGACCAGATCGGCTTCTGCACCTCAAGCAAACCGGACCACTATCAATACAGTTTCCAGCAACTGGCGACCAACACCCAGCAACTGCTCAAGGCCTTGGGTATCCAGAAAGCCACCCTGCTCGGCCACTCCACCGGCGGCATGCTTGCCACGCGCTATGCGCTGCAATACCCCGATCAAGTCGAACAACTGGCACTGGTCAATCCCATTGGCCTGGAAGACTGGAAAGCCCTTGGCGTGCCCTATCTCACGGTTGACCAATGGTATGAGCGCGAGCTGAAAGTCACGGCGCAAGGTATCCACGACTACCAACGCAGCACCTATTACGATGGCCGCTGGAAACCGGAATTTGACCGTTGGGTGAACATGTACGCAGGCCTGGCCAAGGGGCCGGGCAAAACAGCGGTGGCTTGGAATTCGGCGCTGATTTACGACATGATCTTCACTCAACCGGTGTACTACGAGTTCAAGGACCTGAAAGTGCCGACCCTGCTGCTGATCGGCACCTCCGACACCACGGCCATCAACAAGAACATCGCACCACCCGAGGTCAAGGCGAAAATCGGTCATTACGACGTACTCGGCAAGCAAGTGGCCAAACTGATTCCCCGGTCGACGCTGATCGAATTTCCCGGGATGGGCCACGCGCCGCAGATGGAGGAACCGGCAAAATTCCATCAGGCGTTGCTCGGCTGGCTGAACCAAACCAATACCGTTCCTTGATGAGGTAAAGGCTAATGCAGATTGCGGTGATCGATGACTGGCAGGACGTGGCTCGCGACGTGGTGGGCTGGTCGGTGCTGGACAGCATCGGCCAAGTGAGTTTTATCCATGACTACCCTGCCGACAACGAAACCCTGGCCGAGCGGCTCGGCGCATTCGAGGTGATCTGCGTGATGCGTGAGCGCACCCGATTCGACGAAGACCTGCTGCGCCGCTTGCCCGCACTCAAACTGCTGGTCACCGGCGGCATGCGCAACGCCGCCCTGGACCTGAAAGCCGCCGCCGCGCTGGGCATTCAGGTCTGCGGCACCGACAGCTACAAACACGCCGCCCCCGAACTGACCTGGGCACTGATCATGGCCGCGACCCGCAACCTGGTGACCGAAGCCAATGCCTTGCGCGCAGGCCAATGGCAACAAGGGCTGGGCGGCGACCTGCAGGGCAAGACGTTGGCGATCCTCGGTCTGGGCAGCATCGGTCAACGGGTAGCCCGATTCGGTCAGGTGTTCGGCATGCGGGTGATTGCCTGGAGCGAAAACCTGACCGCCGAACGGGCCGCCGAGGTCGACGTCACCTATGTCAGCAAGCAGGAACTGTTCGAGCAGGCCGATGTGCTGTCGGTCCATCTGGTGCTCAGCGAGCGCAGCCGGGGAATCGTGGATGCCCAGGCACTGGACTGGATGAAACCCACGGCATGGCTGATCAACACCGCCCGCGGGCCGATTGTCGATGAGTCTGCGTTGATCAAGGCACTTCAGAAAAAACGCCTGGCGGGCGCTGCGCTGGACGTATTCGAGCACGAGCCGTTGCCCCGTCATCATCCCTTCCGAACGCTGGACAACGTGCTGGCCACGCCTCATGTCGGGTATGTCAGCCGACAGAATTACCAACTGTTCTTTTCGCAGATGATCGAGGACATACAGGCCTGGGCGGCTGGGAAGCCGGTTCGGCTGTTAGGCTGAAACCGAGTTATCGTTCATCGCGGGCAAGCCTCGCTCCCACAGGTTTGGCGTCGTGCCCAATACCGGCGTCCGACACAAAACCTGTGGGAGCGTGGCTTGCCCGCGAAGAGGCCCTCAACCTCACCACATCTCCCAGGGATCCAGCGCACCACAATGGCGCATCCCATACCCCATCACGCCCGATTATCGTGACTTCCTGGTCCCGATTTGACCCACGCAAAAAAACAAACCTGCACTTCGTCGGTGCGCCTCCCCGCAAAACCCCATGCCTGTACCCTCATTTGACCGATTGTCGAACAATTCCACCCTATAGCCGCCCCCGCTCTAAGTTCTGGCCTAGACTGATTTTCGCGGAGTAAAACCGGCTGGTCATTCGGTGAAAATAATCGAAACTTTTGGTACTGGCCTCGTGTCAGGTTAAAGGTAGGGCCACAGCGACTGGTGCATTCCTTGCAACAGCCACTTCACCCATTCTGCTTCAGCGCATGGGCAGCACTTGCTCACCGATGCGTAGCGCGTTTGCGCCCGGCCACAGGATTTGGCCACGAACACCGTTTGTGCCAGACCTAGAATTAGATCAACAACACGGGAGATTCATATGATCAGTGCGGCTTTAGATGTCCAGGGAGAACGTGCTCATCAGCAGGTCGGGGAAACGAGCACCGTCGGTGTCCTCAGTGCCAAATCGGTCAAAGCGCCAGTCCCCAAAACGCTGGCACCGATAGCCAGCCAGAATCCCAACAAGAAGAGAGTCCTGTTCGTCACCTCGGAGATTGCCGACCTGGTAAAGACCGGAGGTCTTGGCGACGTTTCCGCCGCACTGCCACGGGCCATGGCGCATCTGCACGATGTCCGTGTGCTGATCCCCGGTTATCCGCAAGTGATGAACAGCGAAAACCCGATTCATATCATCGGTGAACTGGGCGGGCACGCAGCGTTGCCGCCCTGCAAGATCGGACGCATGGACATGCCCGACGGCCTGGTCATTTACGTGTTGATCTGCCCTGAATTGTACGAGCGCGAGGGTTCGCCCTACGGCGCCAACAACGGCCGTGACTGGCCGGACAACCATATTCGTTTCGCCCGACTCGGCCTCGCAGCAGCCGATATCGCCGCCAACCTCGCACAAATTCACTGGTGCCCGGACCTGGTGCACGCCCACGACTGGCCCGCTGGCCTGGCACCGGCCTACATGCACTGGCGTGGCCAACGCACCCCGACCCTGTTCACCATCCACAACCTGGCGTACCAAGGCGTCACCAGCCTCGGCTCGTGCCCGGAACTCGGTATTCCCATGCATGCCTTGCAACAGGAAGGCATGGAGTTTTACGGCAAGATGTCGTTCCTCAAGGCGGGCATGGCCTACTCGAGCCACATCACCACCGTCAGCGCCACCTATGCGCAGGAAATCACCACGCCAGCCTTCGGCTGCGGCCTCGACGGTTTTCTCGCCGCCAAGACCCAGCAAGGTCTGCTCAGCGGGATTCCCAATGGCATCGATGAAAGCTGGGACGCGGCCACCGATCCGCACCTGTTCCACCCGTTCGGCATCGGCGATTGGGACGGTAAAGCCGTGAATGCCGCGCACGTTCGCAGGCTGTTCGACCTCGAAGATTCTGAAGGTCCGCTGTTCGCCGTGGTCTCGCGCCTGGTCTACCAAAAAGGCCTGGACCTGACCGAAGCGGTGGCCGAATACATTGTCGACAACGGCGGGCAAATCGCGATCATCGGCCGTGGCGAGCCAGAAGAAGAACAAGCCATGCGTGAACTGGCATTGCGCTTCCCCGGGCAAATCGGCGTGCACATCGGCTTCAATGAAACCGACGCTCGCCGGATGTTCGCCGGCAGTGATTTCCTGCTGATGCCTTCGCGTTATGAACCTTGCGGCTTGAGCCAGATGTACGCCCAGCGCTTCGGTTCATTACCGGTGGCCCGCAATACCGGCGGCTTGGCGGACACTATAGAAAACGGCATGACCGGTTTCCTCTTCGATGAATCCACGGTGGAGAGTTATCGCGAAGCCCTGAGCCGCGCATTCAAAGTGTTCGCCTTCCCCGGTCTGCTCAACGCCATGCGTTGCCGCGCCATGACGGCACCTTTCAACTGGTGCAAGGCAGTCGAACCCTACGCCGAACTCTACGAACAACTGGTGGCTAAAGCGCTGGGAAAATCGGGCAAACAGTAAGAGGCTTTCAACGATGCCGTTACGGACCCTTGAGACCTGGCCCCACGGCGCAATCATGCTGGACGCAGAACACACGCGTTTTGCCTTGTGGGCGCCAGATGCGTTTTTCGTCAGTCTCGAACTGGAAGATGGACAATCCTTGCCGCTGTTGCCTCAGGCCGATGGCTGGTTTGTGATCAAGACCCGCTGCCCCGCAGGTACCCGCTACCGCTACAACATCGATGGCGAGCTTACGGTGCCGGACCCGGCCTCCCGCGCCCAGGCGGGCGATATCGACAGCCACAGCGTGGTGGTCGATCCCCTCGCCTATCGGTGGCAACACCGCGCCTGGCAGGGTCGACCGTGGAATGAGGCGGTGATCTACGAACTGCACGTCGGGGCACTCGGCGGTTTCAGCCAGGTTGAGCAGCATCTGGAACACCTGGTCGAGCTGGGTATTACCGCTATCGAACTGATGCCGCTGGCGCAGTTCCCCGGCGAGCGTAACTGGGGCTATGACGGGGTTTTGCTTTACGCACCTCAAGCCTCCTACGGCTCGCCCGAACAACTCAAACACCTGATCGACACGGCCCACGGCCATGGTTTGGCGGTGATTCTCGATGTGGTCTACAACCACTTCGGCCCCGACGGCAATTACCTGCACCGCTACGCCAAAGGCTTTTTCCGCGAAGACAAACACACCCCGTGGGGCGCGGCGATCGACTTCCGGCGGCGCGAGGTGCGCGACTTCTTTATCGACAACGCGCTGATGTGGTTGCTGGAGTACCGCTTCGACGGTCTGCGCCTGGACGCGGTGCATGCCATCGAAGACCCGGACTTTCTTCAGGAGTTGGCGCAACGGGTGCGGCGACAAACCGATCCGGCGCGACACGTGTGGCTCATGGCGGAAAACGAGCACAACCAGGCCAGTCTGCTGGAGCAAGGTTTCGACGCGCAGTGGAACGACGATGGCCATAATGCCCTGCACGTTCTGCTCACGGGTGAAACCGATGCCTATTACGCCGACTATGCCGAACAGCCCACCGAACAGCTCGCCCGTTGCCTGAGCCAGGGCTTCGTGTTTCAGGGCCACATCACCCGCCACGGTACGCCGCGCGGTGAGCCGAGCGGTCACTTGCCGCCCACGGCCTTCGTGCTTTTTCTGCAGAACCACGACCAGATTGGCAATCGCGCCTTTGGCGAGCGCCTGCATCAGCTGGCCCATCCTGATGCCCTTTCCGCCGCTACCGCGTTGCTGCTGTTGTCGCCGATGATCCCGCTGATGTTTATGGGCGACGAATTCGCCGCCGAGCAACCGTTTCTGTTTTTCACCAGCCACCACGGTGAACTGGCGGAGTTGGTGCGCGAAGGACGACGCAATGAATTCGCGGCGTTCAGCGCCTTTGCCGACCCGCACACACGCGAGCAGATTCCCGACCCGAACGCGACGCAAACCTTCGAAGCTTCGCGGCCGACACTGACCACCAGCCGCCAATCGCCGATTTACCACCTGTATCGGCAACTGTTGCAGATCCGCCATCAACACATCATCCCGCACCTGCCCGGCGCGCAGGCGCTGGGCGCGCAGGTACTGGCCGAGGGCGCGGTGACCGCGCGCTGGCGGTTGGGCGATGGCAGTCAGTTGCGCATTGACCTGAACCTCAGCGACGCGCCCGTGGTCCACACCCCACAGGCCGACGCGACATTGCTGTTCGAACACCCGCCACAATCGGCCGGTCTGTTGGATCAGGGCACCCTTGCCCCGTATTGCGCGCTAGTCAGCCTCACGGCCGCAGCCCCTTTGCTACCCCCGGATGGAGAGCGCCCATGAGCAATGCGCAACTGGAAATACTGGCCAGCCGAGCAGGCCTGGCCGTCGACTGGATCGATGCCAATGGCCGTCCACAGAAAGTGACCCCGGCGGTGTTGCGCTCGGTGCTCAGCGGACTTGGCCATCCCGCCAATACCGCCCAGGAAATCGACGCCAGCCTGCTGCAATTGCAGGAGGTGCAACAAACCCGGCACCTGCCGCCGTTGCTGACCTGCGACGTGGGCGTCGGCCTTGACCTGTCTCACTACTTCGAACCGCAAACCCCGTGTGAGATCCATCTCGAAGACGGCTCACGGATTAACCTGAAGCTCGATGACAATGCTCTATTGCCCGGGCTGGTGCCGGTGGGTTATCAGCACGTCAGCATCGACGATCAGTCCTTCACCCTGGCGGTGGCACCCCAGCACTGCTACAGCGTCGGCGACGCCGTAGACAGTGAAAACCCGCGCGCCTGGGGCCTGAGCGTGCAGTTGTACTCGTTGCGCCGCCCCGGCGATGGCGGTTTCGGCGATACCCAGGCCCTCGAAGAGCTGGCCCGGGTGGCCGGCGAACGAGGCGCCGAAGCGTTGGCGATCAGCCCGCTGCATGCGATGTTCAGCGGCGACACCCAGCGTTACAGCCCTTACTCGCCGTCCAGTCGCTTGTTCCTCAATAGCCTGTACGCAGCGCCCGGTGCGATTCTCGGTGAACGTGCCCTGCGCACCGCGATCGATGCCACCGGCCTTGCCACTGAGCTCAAGCACCTCGAAGCACTGCCGCTGATCGACTGGCCCACCGCCGCCGAAGCCAAGCACCGCTTGCTCGAAGCCTTGTACGAAGGGTTCACCCACGGCGAACACCCCTTGCACCCAGACTTCAGCAGCTTCCGCCATGCCGGTGGCGAAGCGCTGGAAAATCATTGCCGCTTCGAAGCGATCCAGGAAGCCCGTGCCCTTCGCAGTGAAAGCCTCGACTGGCGCGAGTGGCCCGAACAATGGCGTGACCCGCGCAGCACCGCTCTGGCGCATTTTGCCGAAGAAAACTCGACCCGCATCGGCTACTACGCGTTCTGCCAATGGCTGATTGCGCGCAGCCTGGAACGCGCCCAAGCCGCCGCCCGCGGTGCCGGCATGGGCATCGGCCTGATCGCCGACTTGGCCGTTGGCGCTGACGGCGGCGGCAGCCAGGCCTGGAGTCGCCAGGACGAATTGCTCGCCTCACTGACCGTCGGTGCGCCACCGGACATCCTCAATCGTTCCGGCCAGGGCTGGGGCATTTCCGCGTTCTCCCCCGAAGGTCTGGTGCGCAACGGCTTTCGTGCGTTCATCGAAATGCTGCGGGCCAACTTCGCCCATGCCGGCGGCCTGCGTATCGATCACGTCATGGGCCTGCAACGACTGTGGGTGATCCCCAACGACGCGCCGCCCAGCGACGGTGCCTACCTTTATTATCCGGTGGACGATCTGTTGCGTTTACTGACCCTCGAATCCCATCGACATCAGGCCATCGTCCTCGGCGAAGACCTCGGCACCGTGCCCGAGGGTTTGCGCGAGAAACTCATCGCGCGCTCGATTCTTGGCATGCGTGTGCTGCTGTTCGAACAGGACAATACTCACTTCAAGCCGATTCTCGACTGGCCGGACAATGCCCTTGCAACCACCAGCACCCATGACCTGCCGACGCTCAATGGCTGGTGGCATGGCCGCGATATCGATTGGAGCGCGCGCTTGAATCTGGTCGACGCCCCGGGTGAAATCGAATGGCGCCAACACCGTGAACGCGAGCGCGAAGGCTTGCGCCGGGTGCTGAGCGAGGATCCGCAGAATTTCCGCGAAGAGTCCCACGAAACCGATCAGGTGCTCGACGCCGCGATCCGCTTCCTCGGCCATACCCGTGCGCCGCTGGTATTGCTGCCGATGGAAGATGCCTTGGGTATCGAACAGCAGGCCAACCTGCCCGGCACCACCGATACCCATCCCAACTGGTCCCGCAGGCTACCCGGCGACAGCGAAGCCCTGCTCGATGATCCGGACGCCGCCCGGCGCCTGGAACTGCTCGCCTGTGCGCGACTTCAGGCGGCCGAGCGTGACCAATGAATCAACCGCTCATCCAACCGCTGCGGGCGACTCTGCGGCTGCAATTTCATAAAGGTTTCACTCTGGATCAGGCGGTGCCGCTGGTGCCGTACTTCGCCAGTCTGGGCATCAGTCACGTCTATGCCTCGCCGCTGCTCGCCGCACGCGCGGGGTCCATGCATGGCTACGACGTGGTGGACCCGACCACCGTCAACCCTGAACTGGGCGGCGAAGCTGCATTGCGCCGTTTGGTCGGTGCATTGCGCGAACAGAACATGGGGTTGATCCTCGACATCGTCTCCAACCACATGGCCGTCGGCGGTGGCGATAATCCCTGGTGGCTCGACTTGCTGGAATGGGGGCGATTGAGCCCTTACGGCGAGTTCTTCGACATTCAATGGCACTCGCCCGACCCGTTGATGGAGGGCCAATTGCTGCTGCCTTTTTTGGGCAGTGATTACGGCATCGCCTTGCAGGACGGCACCCTGCCCTTGCGTTTCGATGCCCGGCGCGGCAGCTTTTATGTCGAGCACTACGAACATCACTTCCCGATTTGCCCGTCGGACTACGGCGAGCTGCTCAAGGCCGATGATCAATTGAATGCCGAGCAGGTCGAGCAGCTCAAATCCATGGCAGACCGCTTCAGTACCTTGAGCTACCAGACCGACGCGCACAGCCTGGCAATTCCGCTAAAAACCGAGCTGCATGAACTCGCCAGCGATCCGGCCATTCTTCACGCCATCCAACACACCCTCGGCACCTACGACTCGCTCACCCCCGAGGGTTTCCAGCGCCTGCATAACCTGCTCGAGCGCCAGAGTTATCGCCTGGCCAGTTGGCGCACCGCGGCGGACGACATCAATTGGCGGCGCTTTTTCGATATCAATGAACTGGGCGGCCTGCGCGTCGAACGCCCGGCAGTGTTCGAGGCGACCCATGCAAAAATCTTCGAGCTGGTGGCCGAAGGTCTTGTCGACGGGCTGCGCATCGATCACATCGATGGCCTCGCCGACCCGAGGGGTTACTGCCGCAAATTGCGCCGCCGAGTCGATCGCCTGGCACCGCAGCGGCACCTGCCAATCTACGTCGAGAAGATCCTCGGCGAAGGCGAAACCCTGCACCGCGACTGGTCTGTCGATGGCAGCACCGGTTACGAATTCATGAACCAGTTGTCGTTGCTGCAACACGACCCCGAAGGCGCCCAGACCTTGGGTGAACTCTGGAGCCGGCACAGCGAACGGCCCGCCGATTTCCGTCAGGAAGCACAACTGGCGCGCCAGCAGATTCTCAACGGCTCCCTCGCAGGGGATTTCGAAAGTGTCGCCCACGCCCTGTTGCAAGTGGCCCGGGACGATCTGATGACCCGGGACCTGACCCTCGGCGCAATCCGTCGGGCCTTGCAGGAACTGATCGTGCACTTCCCGGTATATCGCACTTACATCAGCCCGCTGGGCCGCGCCGCTCAGGACGAGGTGTTTTTCCAGCAAGCCATGGACGGTGCCCGGCAAACCCTCGGCGAGGCCGACTGGCCCGTGCTCGATTGCCTGGCCGGCTGGCTCGGCGGCCAACCCTGGCGCAAACACCCGGTGGGCCGCCCACGCAAACTGCTCAAGCATGCGTGCGTGCGCTTCCAGCAACTGACCTCACCGGCGGCAGCCAAAGCGGTGGAAGACACCGCGCTTTATCGCTCGGCGGTGCTGCTGTCGCGCAACGATGTCGGCTACAACACCGAGCAGTTCGGCGCTCCGGTGGCTGACTTCCATGCAGCCTGTGTCAATCGCCTCACCGAGTTCCCCGACAACCTGCTGGCCACCGCGACCCACGACCACAAACGCGGCGAAGACACTCGCGCGCGGTTGGCGGTGTTGAGCGAGCGTAGCGCCTGGTACGCCGAACAGGTCGAACACTGGCGAACCCTGGCCGATGAATTGCGCATTGAACCGGGCGCGCCCACAGCGGGCGACGAGCTGATTCTCTATCAAGCGATCCTCGGCAGTTGGCCGCTGGAGCTGCGCAGCGATGATCGGGTGGCGCTCGAGAACTACGCCCAGCGCCTCTGGCAGTGGCAACGCAAAGCCCTGCGCGAAGCCAAGTTGCAAAGCAGCTGGAGTGCGCCGAACGAGGGGTATGAACAGGCGACCCATGGGTTTCTTGAACGCCTGCTGCTCAGCCCCGAAGGCCAGCCACTGCGCACGGCCCTCGGTGCGGCGGCGCAGAGCATTGCCGCACCGGGCGCGTTGAATGGCTTGGCGCAAACCTTGCTGCGAATGACCGTGCCGGGGGTGCCGGATCTTTATCAGGGCAACGAGTTCTGGGACTTCACGCTGGTCGATCCGGACAACCGCCGGCCGGTGGATTACGCCAGCCGTCAGCAGGCCATGGACCTACGGTTGGACCTGCCCGATCTGTTGGCGAACTGGCGTGACGGGCGCATCAAGCAAACCCTGATCGCCCAGGCGTTAAACCTACGTGCCGAGCATGCCGGGCTGTTTCAAAAAGGCACTTATCAAGCACTGGAAATCCTCGGTAACCAGGCTCACCGGGTACTGGCGTTTACTCGTGAATGGCGGGGGAAACGGGCTATCGTGATAGTACCGATATGCTGTGCCGAACTGCTGGAAAACAGTGCCGAACCACAGATTGACGCGCCGCTGTGGGGCGATACACGGGTCAAATTGCCGTTCGCCGTCCCTGAAGAAAATATGAAGGGATTTTTTGCGAGCGTCGCAGTCACAAAACACAGGGAGCTGATGGTCAGCGCCGCGCTGGGGGATTTCCCGGTCAATCTCTTTATCCAAACTACCCAAGCTTGAGTTCAGTTCAGGAGCATTGCGATGAGTACCGACGATAAACGCATCCGCGAATTTGCCTATCAGATCTGGGAGTCCGAAGGGAAACCCGTGGGCCAGGAAAAACGCCATTGGGAGATGGCCTGCAAACTGGCCGACGCTGAAGCCCAAGCCAAAGCGCTGGCACCCGGCAAGTCATCGAAAGCTGGCAGCAAAAGCCTCGGCGCCAAGTCCGCGGTCGGCAAGCCCGACGGCAAGCTCAATGCCAAAGGCGTCGAACCCAAAACCAGGGCCAAAGCCAAACCCTCAGCTTCGACAGTGACCCCGCTTGGCGAAAAAAACGTCGAGAAAAAGCCACGCGCTGCGCGCAAACCGCCAACGACCTGACGCGTTTATCGCCTTGCCTCGCTTGATTTGTGGCGTGCTTCTCGCCACCGAGGGTGCGCTCGCCCTCGAAAAAAACCAGAGCCACGGTTCATCGCAGTCGAGTACCGTCACCCCATGCAGGAGCAACTATGAGCAGTCCAAAGAAAACCGCGCCCGAACCTCGTGCCGAGGCCTCGCGAATCCGTGAAGGCTTGCCCTTCCCGCTAGGCGCGACCTGGGATGGCCTGGGGGTCAATTTCGCGCTGTTTTCGGCTAACGCGACCAAGGTCGAACTGTGCATCTTCGACGATTCCGGCGAGGTGGAACTGGAGCGTATCGAGTTACCGGAATACACCGACGAGATCTACCACGGCTACTTGCCCGACGCCCATCCGGGGTTGATCTACGGCTATCGCGTGTACGGTCCTTATGACCCGGCCAACGGTCATCGCTTCAACCCCAACAAGCTGCTGATCGATCCCTACGCCAAGCAATTGGTCGGCCGATTGAAGTGGTCCGAAGCGTTGTTCGGCTACACCATCGGCCACCCCGACGCCGACCTCAGTTTCGATGAACGGGACAGCGCGCCCTTCGTGCCCAAATGCAAAGTGATCGACCCGGCTCACACCTGGGGTCATGACCATCGTGTCAGCGTGCCGTGGGATAAAACGATCATTTATGAAACACACGTACGCGGTATCAGCATGCGTCACCCCTCCGTCCCCGAGAACCTGCGTGGCACCTTCGCCGGGTTGATGGTCGATGACGTGCTCGAACACATCCGCAAGCTCGGTGTGTCGACCGTGGAATTGCTGCCGATTCATGCCTTCGTCAATGACCAGCATCTGCTGCACAAAGGCATGACCAATTACTGGGGTTACAACAGCATCGCGTTCTTTGCCCCGGACCCACGCTACCTGGCCAGCGGCAAGATCGCCGAGTTCAAGGAGATGGTCGCGCACCTGCACGAGGCCAATCTGGAAGTGATCCTCGACGTGGTCTACAACCACACCGCCGAGGGCAACGAACAAGGCCCGACCCTGTCGATGCGCGGCATCGACAACGCCTCCTACTACCGCTTGATGCCCGACGACAAGCGCTACTACATCAACGATTCCGGGACCGGCAACACTCTGGACCTGAGTCACCCATGCGTGCTGCAAATGGTCACCGACTCCCTGCGTTACTGGGCCACGGAAATGCATGTGGACGGTTTCCGTTTTGACCTGGCGACCATCCTCGGCCGTTACCACGACGGTTTCGACGAGCGTCACAGCTTTCTCGTGGCCTGCCGTCAGGACCCGGTGCTGCGTCAGGTGAAGATGATTGCAGAAGCCTGGGATTGCGGCCCCGGCGGTTATCAGGTCGGGAACTTTCCGCCGGGTTGGGTTGAGTGGAATGACAAATTCCGCGACACCGTGCGCGCGTTCTGGAAAGGCGACGACGGCCAACTGGCGGACTTCGCCAGTCGCATGACCGCCTCCGGCGAGATGTTCAATCAGCGTGGCCGGCGGCCGTATGCCTCGGTGAACTTCGTCACCGCCCACGACGGTTTCACGATGAACGACCTGGTGTCGTACAACGACAAACACAACGAAGCCAACGACGAGAACAATCAGGACGGCAGCAACAACAACCTGTCCTGGAACCACGGTGTCGAAGGCCCCACCGACGATCCCGAGATCAATGAGCTGCGCCAGCGGCAAATGCGCAACTTCTTCGCCACCTTGCTGCTGTCCCAGGGCACGCCGATGCTGGTGGCCGGCGATGAGTTCGCCCGCACCCAGGAAGGCAACAACAATGCTTACTGTCAGGACAGCGAGATCGGTTGGGTCAACTGGGACCTGAGCGAAGACGGCAAGGCGCTGCTCAAGTTCGTCAAACGCCTGATCAAGTTGCGCCTGGCCTATCCGATCCTGCGTCGCGGGCGCTTCCTGGTGGGCAATTACAACGAAGACATCGGCGTCAAGGACGTGACCTGGCTGGCCCCGGACGGCAGCGAAATGTCCACCGAACAATGGGAGGAAGGCCATGGTCGTTGCCTGGGCATGCTGCTCGATGGCCGCGCCCAGGAAACCGGTATTCGCCGCAAGGGCGCCGACGCGACCCTGCTGCTGGTGGTCAACGCCCACCATGACATCGTCAATTTCCTCCTGCCGGAAGTGCCTGACGGCGGTTTCTGGACGTGCATGATCGATACCAATCAACCCTCGATTCGTGGCCAGGAACGCTTCGAGTTCGGTCACGAATATTCAGTCACCGGCCGTTCGCTGCTGCTGTTCGAACTGCAGCGTGAGGAAGACGAGTGACCTTCAGGGGCCATGCCAATCAACGGAACCTGTGGGAGCAGGCTTGTGTGGACTATTTGCGACACCTGACACAACTCGGATTAAAAAAGCCGTATCAGACCAAAGGCTGAGGCGACGAATAGCGTTCCATGAGCAATACTCTGCCCGCGGCAATCCAGGGTTCGGAGCGCTGCAATTGCTATTTACCCCGCCTTCACGGGTCTGCCAGGTTTGCTCCCCTGCAAGTAATGCGCATGACTGAGGGCAAGACAGAACAAGGAAGTAGCGCCTATGAAACCCGTTTCCATCAGTGAAAACAGTTTGCCCGCGCAGATCTGGAACAGCGCCCCGCAACTGGACAACATCCCTGTCATCAACACCGAAACGCTGGTCCCGGCTGGCGCTCGCGCGGTAGTCATCGCGCCGCATCCCGGCGATGAAGTGGTGACCTGCGGCGGCCTGCTACAGTTGCTGTGCTCCCTCGGTCATCCCCTGCAATTGATCTCGATCACCGACGGCAGCGCCAGTCATCCGGGGTCGCGACAGTGGTCGGAAAAACGCCTGAGCGTGTTCCGCCCCCAGGAAAGCGTCGAAGCCTTGCGCCGGCTCGGGTTGCCGATGCACAGCCTGAAGTGGATTCGCGGCGGCTTCACCGACAACGGTCTTACCGAGCGGGAGTCTGAATTGACCCAATTCATCCTCCGCTACCTGCGCCCTGGTGACGTGGTGTTCACCACCTGGCGCGAAGACGGCAACGTCGACCACGACGCCGTCGGCCGTGCCAGCGCCAGGGCTGTAGCCCTGGTTGGTGCGACGCTCAACGAAATACCGGTTTGGGCCTGGCACTGGCCGACACGTGATCGCGGGCTGATCCCCTGGCATCGCGCGCGCAAGGTACGCCTCGACACTTGGACCGTGGCGCGTAAAAGCCACGCCACCTACGCCTACGCCAGCCAACTCGACGGCGAGCCGGCGATCGGCATCGCCCCGCTACTGCCCCCGGTGATTCTGGAGCGCATGCGATTGCCGTATGAAATCGTGTTTGTCTGAAACATTCGAGGAAAGGCGATGGAGCTTTTGTGGCGAGGGGGCTTGCCCCCGTTGGGTTGCGAAGCGGCCCCAAAAGTTTTGCGACTGCTCCGCAGCCGAACGGGGGCAAGCCCCCTCGCCACAATAGTCCGCTCCCACATTGGATTGGCGGCGCTCAAACTGAACTGCTCGCCCGTGTATCAGTCGCATGGAAACAGCAGCCCTGATTCAGAGGAGTGAACGTGACCAGCGATGCCGAACGACAGGCCGTCGAATCAACGCCACCGAACACGCCTCCGGCGATTCATCGACTGAGAGTGCTGACGGTCAACACCCACAAAGGCTTCACCGCCCTCAACCGGCGCTTCATCCTCCCGGAACTGCGTGAAGCGGTACGCAGCACGTCGGCAGACCTGGTGTTTCTGCAGGAAGTGGTCGGTGAGCACGACCGGCATTCTTCCCGCTACAACGATTGGCCACAAACCTCGCAATACGAGTTTCTGGCCGACAGCATGTGGAGCGACTTCGCTTACGGTCGCAACGCGGTCTACCCCGACGGCCACCACGGCAATGCCCTGCTGTCGAAATACCCGATCCGCGAATTTCGCAACCTCGACGTCTCGATCACCGGTCCCGAGCGACGCGGGTTGTTGCATTGTGTGCTGGATGTGCCGGGCCATGCCGAAGTGCATGCCATTTGCGTGCACCTGAGCCTGTTGGAAAGCCATCGACAACTCCAGCTGCAGTTGCTCTGCCTGTTGCTCGAATCGCTGCCCGATGAGGCCCCGGTAATTATTGCCGGCGACTTCAACGACTGGCAGTTGCAAGGCAACGCCACCCTCGCCCGGCGCGACTACCTGCATGAAGCCTTCGAACGCCATCATGGCCGACCGGCGAAAACTTACCCGGCGCGTTTTCCCCTACTGCGCCTGGACCGGATCTACCTGCGTAATGCCAGTAGTCATGAACCGCGAATACTCGGCCACAAACCCTGGACGCATCTGTCGGACCATTTGCCGCTGGCGGTGGAGGTGCGCCTGTAACAGCGTCAAGCGGCAGTCGCCAAGGACTGCCAACGCTGACAGAAAAAATGACAGCAATGGCGCGCCGACGCCGTTTGTTTATCCCGCACGGGATCATCCCCAAAACAACCGATAGCCCCCTACCCAGCGCGTCTGGCACGCGCCTTTCGCGATGATTTTTTGCACAAACAACAACTTATATACGCGCCAAAAATCAGTCACTTACAACGACTAAAATAGACATACCGCCTATCGGCCACTTTCTTGACGCAATGCCAGCAGTCTTCTTAGCTAGTGCTTACTACCCCCGGAAATCCACTAGGGGCAAGCCTCCAGACTCCTGTAAAAACAGGCGGGCCTGACCTTGCCTCAATCCATTCGGTCGCCCCTCATTCGGGGTAGGAGAGACGCCAAAGCGAGATAGGCATGCGATTGCAAGGTAGACCCCCATGAGAACTTCATTCACCTCACAAGAGATCAAAATCACTTTTTGCACTGTTACAGGTTCACTCCTGTTGTGCTCATCCATGGAGGTTCAGGCCTCGTCTGCCGAGGACCAAGCAACTCCTTGGTATAATCAGGAGTTACCGGGCCTCACCTTACCTGACGGCACCACCACCTCTGCGGGCCGTTTACGCGTTAATCCCGACATACAAAGCTCACACCTGACGGTTGAAGACGCCGCGCCTTCGGCCTGGGACCACGTCTACGGAAAGACCTCACGACAGGCCCAAACCGACTCTCTGGCCCAGGGTTCGTCTATCCCCGGCGCCAGCGAATTCAAAGGCCCGGCGTTGCTGACCGTAAAAAGCAACAGCGGCCATACCCAACGGGTCGGACTGATCGGCGGCACCACCCAACTCCTGGGCAATGAGAACGGTCTGCTGACCAGCCGCGCCCTTGCCGATCCCCGTCATGACACACTCAACCTTGAAGGCCAAAGTCTCGGCGCCTACTGGAGCCTGACCGGCCCGCAAGGCTGGCACGTGGACTTGTCGGCCAGCGGTGGCCGGGTCAACGGTTACAGTCGCAATGACCAAGGCGCGCGGCAAGCTACCGAAGGCAGCGCGGTGACGTTGTCGGTGGAAGGTGGTTTCCCGATTGGTCTGGGTAACAACTGGGTGATCGAACCCCAGGCGCAATTGATCAATCAGCGCATTACGCTGGATACGCCCTATGCCGGTTCTGGTAATGCGTCATCCAGCGACTTGACGTCCTGGAGCGGCCGGGTCGGTGCACGCTTGAAAGGCAGTTACGATATTAATGGCCTGCCAGTCGAACCGTATGTGCGGACCAACGTGTGGCACACGGTGTACACCGGTAATACCGTAAGCCTGGATCAGGTCGACAAAATCAGCAGCAGCCGTAAATCCTCGACGGTGGATGTGGGTCTGGGTTTGGTGGCCAGAGTGACGCCTTTGGTCAGCCTGTACATCAGCGCCGATTACAGCAGCGATGTGGATGACAATGATTTGAACGGGTTGATTGGCAGCCTTGGGGTGCGGATGCGGTGGTGAGTGCATGACTCAAGAAGCGCTTTGTTCGGTCTGGCCCCTTCGCGAGCAAGCCCGCTCCCACATTGGATTGTCGTCGTACACAAAGCCAATGTGGGAGCGGGCTTGCTCGCGAATGCAGCGACGCGGTTTTAGATCAACCCTCCGGACGCAAAATCAACACCCCCAACGGCGGCAGGTTCAACTCCAGAGATAGCGCCTGGCCATGGCTCGGCTCTTCGTCGGTGAACACTCCGCCGCCGTTTCCATAATTGGACCCGGCATAAGTATCGGCATCGCTGTTGATCAACTCGACCCAGCGCCCGGCAAACGGCACGCCGACGCGGTAGGACTGTCGCGGCACCGGAGTGAAGTTGGCCACCACCAACACCGGCCGCCCGTCCTTGCTCCAGCGCAGCCAGGCGTAGACGCTGTTGATCGCGTCATCGCCAATCAACCACTGGAAGCCTTGCGGCGCATCGTCCTGATCGTGCAGCGCCGGTTCTTCGCGATACAACCGATTCAGGTCACCGACCAGTTTGCGCACCCCTTGGTGTTCCGGGTATTGCAGCAGATACCAGTCCAGTTGCTGATCGTGATTCCACTCCCGCCACTGGCCGAACTCGCAGCCCATGAACAGCAGTTTCTTGCCGGGATGCGTCCACATGAAACTTAGATAAGCCCGCAGGTTGGCAAACTTCTGCCAGCGATCTCCCGGCATCTTGTCGATCAGCGAATGCTTGCCATGCACCACTTCATCGTGAGAAATCGGCAGGATGAAGCGCTCGGACCAGGCATACACCAGGCCGAAACTCAGCTCGTTGTGATGATGGGCGCGGTACACCGGATCCTGCTGAATGTAATGCAATGAATCGTGCATCCAGCCCATGTTCCACTTATAGGCAAAACCCAGCCCACCCTGTTGCGTGCTCTGGCTGACCCCCGGCCACGCCGTGGATTCTTCGGCAATCACCAACGCGCCCGGCGTTTCCAGAGCTACCACGTCATTGAGATGACGCAGAAAATCGATGGCTTCCAGATTCTCCCGACCGCCGTGACGGTTGGGCACCCATTCGCCGGCCTTGCGCGAGTAATCGCGATACAGCATCGACGCCACTGCATCTACACGCAGGCCGTCGACATGGAAATGTTTGAGCCAGTGCAACGCCGACGCCAGCATATAGCCGTGCACCTCGGTGCGGCCCAGGTTGTAGATCAGCGTGTCCCAGTCCTGGTGAAAACCTTCCTGCGGGTTGCCGTACTCATACAACGCGGTGCCATCGAACTGCGCCAGGCCGTGGGTATCGGTGGGGAAATGCGCCGGCACCCAATCGAGGATCACGCCGATCTCGGCCTGGTGACAGGCGTTGACGAAAGCGGCGAAGTCATCCGGCGAGCCGTAACGGGCGCTCGGGGCGAATTGCGACAGCAGTTGATAACCCCAGGAGCCACCGAACGGATGCTCCATGATCGGCATCAGTTCAATGTGGGTGAAACCCAGCTCCTTCACATAAGGAATCAGCCGTTCGGCCAACTCGGGCCAAGTGTACTGACGGGCGACCTCACCCAGGTCATCCAGCTCGCATTGCCAGGAACCGGCGTGTAATTCGTAAATCGACAACGGTGCGCTGGTTCGCTGACGTTCGCCCCGCGACTGCATCCAGGCGTGATCCTGCCATTCTATTTTCAGCGGCGAAGCGACTTTCGATGCGGTGTCCGGCGGCAGAGCGGTGGCGAGGGCCATCGGGTCGGCCTTGAGCGGCAGAATGCCGTGGGCGCCGAGGATTTCGTATTTGTAGGCCTCCCCCGCTTGCAGGCGCGGAATGAACAACTCCCAGACGCCGGAAGGATGGCGCAGACGCATCGGATGTCGGCGGCCGTCCCAGACGTTGAAATCGCCGACCACCGAGACCCTTTTGGCGTTCGGTGCCCACACAGCGAAGCGCACGCCGTCGACGCCATCGACCGTCTTCAGTTGCGCGCCGAGGCAACTGCTCAAGTCCCGGTGATTGCCCTCGGCGAACAGGTACAAGTCCATCTCGCCAAGTAACGGGCCAAAACTGTAAGGATCCTCGGCGAGTTGCTCGCCACCGGCCCAACGGGTTCGCAACTGATAGGGCCGGGCCCGCTCGAAGTGCCCGACGAACAGCCCCGGGGTTTGGGTGGTTTCAAGGCTGCCGAGCTCTTCCCCGGATTCCTTGTCCACTACCTGCACACTCAAGGCGTCCGGCAGATAGGCTCGAATGAATTGCCCGTCAGCGCCATCGCCGTGCGGGCCGAGAATTGCAAAGGGATCCCGATGCTCAGCGCGTACTAATGCGTCGATATCCCGCGCCCTGGGCAGCAGCGCCTCTTTAACGTGCCCCTGTTCCTTGTTCGAGATACTCATGACTACTCTCCACCAAGATCGGAAAAGGGTTTAAGCCCACTCAATAACCCGTACAGACCGTGCAACGGCACGGGCAGCCAGGTGGGGCGATTTTCAGCCTCATAGGCCACTTCATAAGCCGCCTTCTCCAGACCGAACAACGCCAGCGCGGCGTCCTCGCCTTCAGGATCTTGCCATGCATGAGCAAGACTAGCTGCCGCAAGCCGATAAGCGTGGACAAATGCTTGCCGCGCCTCTTTCAGATAACGCTCGGCGACCCGTTGACGCGCCGCCTGGGCATCGGCGGTGTTGTCGACGTTGTGCACGTTGATCGCCATCGCCGCGGCGTAATCGAAGGAACGCAACACGCCGCTGACATCTTTATAGGGGCTGTGTTTGCCCCGGCGCTCATGCAGCGGCCGCGCCGGTTCGCCCTCGAAATCGATCAGGTAGGCATCGCCCTTGATCACCAGCACCTGCCCCAGGTGCAAGTCGCCGTGGACACGGATGCGCAAACCACCCGCAGCTTTTTTACCCAGTTCCTGGATATGGCTGAGGATGGCTTTTTTGTTGTCCAGCAATCGATTGACCAATGCCTGATCCGCGGTGTTCAGTTCGGTTTGATGCTGCTTGAGCAACTTCAGGGCGTGTTCCAGTTGCGCCGCCACATCCTTGGCCGAGGCCACGGCATCTTTCTGCGTGGTGACCTGTGGAGCGAAGTCCGGGTTGGCGCTCGGGGCCGCCAACACCTGATGCATTTCTCCCAGACGCTGACCGAGCATGCCGGCAAAATCCTTCAGCTCGCCGAGGGCGTTGTAGTGCTGTTCCTGCTCCGACACGGCATCGGCGAGTTCGTCGCGAAGCGCCCGTTCGAGGTTGTTCTGGGTCCACTCCCACGCGTCGCCCTGATTGCTCAAGTAGCCTTGGGCGATCATCAACAGCGTGTCCTCGCCCGCCGCATCGCGACGAATCACCGCCCCCAGCAGTGGCGAAATATTGCTGAAACCGGCATGGGTCAGGTACGCACTCATTTCCAATTCCGGGTGCACGCCTGACGCGACCTTGCGGATCAGCTTCAGCACCAGGCTGCTGCCAATCACCACCGAACTGTTGGATTGCTCGGCGGACAGGTAACGCACCTCCGACTCGGCAGTCAGACCAAGTTTGGCCAGTTCGTCGGTAGGCTCGAAGCGGATCTCGCCGCCGTCGGACGGCAACACCATGCCAGCCTGCATGCTCTGCAACACGGCATGAACAAAGCTGTCGAGGCTGAAGGCGTCGGTGATCAAACCGACCTGACGCCCGCGCCGAACCCGGGCCAGCGCCAATTGCTGCGGCAAGGCCGCGCCGACCTGCTCCTCGGAAATAAAACCGAATGGCAACTGATAGCGGCTGGTCTGACCGCCGCTGGTGACGTCGATTTCACCCAACAACACCGGATGCTGCGGGTCGCCGAAACGCACGCCGTAAGCGAGGTTGACGTTGTCGATGATACCGTCCTTGCCGGCGTACCAGCGGCGATTCTGCAACCAGCTCGGCAGAATGCCCTGCTCCAGGGTGTGGCGGGACGGTGCTTCGAGCAGCTCTTCCATGCGTTTCTTCAGCACCAGGGTGGTGAAGTCCGGCAGGCTTTGCGCCGGTTCCACGTGCCAACTCGGCATTTGGTTTTCCGCCGCCAGACCGAACCAATAGAAACCGTATGGCGCCAGCGTCAGCAGGAAATTCAATTGGCCGATGGGCGGGAACGCATTGCCGCCAAGCATCTCCACCGGAACCATGCCGACGTAAGCCGACAGATCCAGCTCCGCCGCTTGCGCGCTGCGGGACACGTTGGCCACGCACAAAATAATCTCGTGTTTGCCGTCCGGCCCAGTGAATTCGCGGGTATACGCCAGAATCCGTCGATTGCTCGGCGAGAGCATTTTCAGCGTCCCGCGACCGAAGGCCTTGGACTGCTTACGCACCGCGAGCAGGCGCCGGTTCCAGTTCAACAACGAATGAGGGTCACCGGCCTGGGTTTCGACGTTGACCGACAGGTAGCCATAGAGCGGATCCATGATCGGCGGCAACACCAGGCTGGCCGGGTCAGCGCGGGAAAAACCGCCGTTGCGGTCGATCGACCACTGCATCGGCGTGCGCACACCGTCGCGGTCGCCGAGGTAGATGTTGTCGCCCATGCCGATTTCATCGCCGTAATACAGGGTCGGCGTGCCGGGCATCGACAGCAGCAGACTGTTGAGCAGTTCCACGCGGCGACGATCACGCTCCATCAACGGCGCCAGACGCCGACGAATCCCCAGATTGATCCGCGCCCGACGGTCGGCCGCGTAGTAATTCCACAGGTAATCGCGCTCCCGGTCGGTAACCATTTCCAGGGTCAGCTCATCGTGGTTACGCAGGAAAATCGCCCACTGGCAGTTGGCGGGGATTTCCGGGGTCTGACGCAAAATATCGGTGATCGGGAAGCGATCTTCCTGAGCCAGCGCCATGTACATGCGCGGCATCAACGGAAAGTGAAAGGCCATGTGGCATTCGTCGCCGTTCAGGCCCTTTTTGTCGGTGTCACCGAAGTACAGCTGAGTGTCTTCCGGCCACTGATTGGCCTCGGCCAGCAGCATGCGATCCGGGTAATTGGCGTCGATCTCGGCACGGATCTGCTTGAGAACGTCGTGGGTCTCGGGCAGGTTTTCGTTGTTGGTGCCATCGCGCTCGATCAGGTACGGGATCGCATCCAGCCGCAGACCGTCGATGCCCATGTCGAGCCAGTAACGCATTACCGACAGCACCGCTTTCATTACCTGCGGGTTGTCGAAATTCAGGTCCGGTTGGTGCGAATAGAAACGGTGCCAGAAGTACTGACCGGCCACCGGGTCCCAAGTCCAGTTGGACTTTTCGGTGTCGAGAAAGATGATGCGAGTGCCATCGTATTTCTGGTCGTTATCGGACCAGACGTAGAAGTCGCGGGCCGCCGAGCCGGGCTTGGCCTTGCGCGCGCGCTGGAACCACGCATGCTGGTCCGAGGTGTGATTGATGACCAGTTCGGTAATCACCCGCAGGCCGCGTTTATGGGCCTCGGCAATGAAGCGCTTGGCATCGGCCATGGTGCCGTAGTCAGGGTGCACGCCACGGTATTCGGCGATGTCATAGCCATCGTCGCGTCGTGGCGAGGGGTAGAACGGCAACAGCCAGATGGTGTTGACGCCCAGATCGGCAATGTAATCGAGTTTGGCGATAAGGCCGGGAAAGTCGCCGATCCCGTCATTGTTGGAGTCGAAAAAAGATTTAACGTGAACCTGGTAGATCACTGCATCCTTGTACCAGAGCGGGTCCTTGATGAAGGTGGCTGACCTGGGTTTCTTCGCCATTTGTAACTCCTGAAAAATTCTGGGAAAACATCAATTGCCTGAAAAAATGCGGTCAGTGTGGGAGCGGGCTTGCTCGCGAAGGGGCCATAACAGTCAGCATTGATGTCGCCTGACACACCGCTTTCGCGAGCAAGCCCGCTCCCACATTTGATCTTCGCCAGGCTCAGGAACTGGTAATCCTCCAAATCCCGAATGGTTGATGCCACGGTTCGATCCGCATGAACTGGTACTTGCCGTGCCAGGTCCAGCGGTGGCCGTTCATCAAGTCTTCGCCCTGCGTGCTGGCATCGTCGGGCAGGCCCATTTCCCACAGCGGCAATTCGAAATTCGCCTCTTGGGCGTGATGCGGATCGAGGCTGACCGCCACCAGAATGAAATTGCTGCCGTCGACGCTGCGTTTGCCGAAGTACAGAATGTTGTCGTTCCAGGCGTTGTAGACCTTCAGGCCCAAGTGCGTGTGCAACGCCGGGTTCTGCCGGCGGATGCGGTTGAGCTGGGCGATTTCGGCAATGATGTTGCCCGGCGCATTGAAGTCCCGTGGGCGGATTTCATACTTCTCGGAATTGAGGTATTCCTCCCGGCCCGGCACCGGAGCCGCTTCACACAGTTCAAAACCCGAATACATGCCCCACAGCCCGGAGCCCATGGTCGCCAGCGCAGCACGAATCAGAAAACCGGCACGCCCGGATTCATGCAGGAACGCCGGGTTGATGTCCGGTGTGTTGACGAAAAAATTAGGCCGGTAGCATTCACGCCACGGCGACTCGTTGAGTTCGGTGAAATAGGTCGCCAGTTCGGTCTTGGTGTTGCGCCAGGTGAAATAGGTGTAGCTCTGGGAGTAACCGACCTTGCCCAGGCGCGCCATCATCGCCGGCGTGGTAAAGGCTTCGGCCAGGAAAATCACCTCGGGGTACAGCGCCCGCACATCGGCGATCAGCCACTGCCAGAACGGCAACGGTTTGGTATGAGGATTGTCGACGCGAAACAGCTTCACGCCCTCCTTGACCCAACCGACCACGATGTCGCGCAGCTCGATCCACAGGCTGGGAATCGCATCCACGGCATAGAAATCGACGTTGACGATGTCCTGGTATTTCTTCGGCGGGTTCTCGGCGTATTTGATCGTGCCGTCTGGCCGCCAGTTGAACCAGCCCGGGTGCTGTTTGAGCCACGGGTGATCCTGGGAACACTGAATCGCAAAGTCGAGAGCGATTTCCAGCCCATGCTCGGCGGCGGCCGCAACGAGCCGGCGAAAATCTTCGCGAGTGCCCAGTTCCGAATGAATGGCCTCGTGCCCGCCCTCTTCACTGCCAATGGCATAAGGGCTGCCCGGGTCTTCGGGGCCGGCGGTCAATGAGTTGTTCGGGCCTTTGCGGTAGCTGCGGCCGATCGGGTGGATCGGCGTGAAATACAGCACGTCGAAGCCCATGTCCTGGATCATCGGCAGCCGCGAATGCACGTCGTTGAAGGTGCCGTGGCGGGCCGGATCATCGGTGATCGAGCGCGGAAACAGTTCATACCAACTGGCGAACTGCGCCAGCGCTCGCTCTACGTCCACCGGGTATTCAGGGCTCAGGTTCAGCGAGGGACGATGGTCGGCCTGGGCCATCAAGTCCGCGCTACGCTGGTGCAGAAACAAAGCGACCTGCTCGGTTTCGAGCAGACCGGACAATTCATGGTGCAACGCCGCCAGTTGTTCACTGAGCAGGCCTTCGGAACGTTCGGCCGCCTGCTGAACGTGAGTGCGCCCTTCCTGCAGCTCCAGGCTGACCGAGACGCCAGCGACGTGCTTTTTCTCCAGCTCATAACAAAAGCTGGCGAACTGATCGATCCAGGCTTCCAGGTAGAACACATAGCGGCCCTGCTTCTCGACACGGAACTGGCCCTGCCAGCCGTTATTGCCCAACTCGGCCATCACCTCGCTCTGCCAGGTTTCGTCGCCGTCGGCACGCCAGCGGATGCGCACAGCCAGTTTGTCGTGACCGTCGGCAAACACTTTGCTGGTCACCACCACGTCCTGATCAATCACGGCTTTAACGGCGAATTGCCCGCCATCGAGGATCGGCATGGTGTTTTCGATCACGATCCGCGGTAGCAGTAACGCCTGCGACAGCGGTATATGAGGGTTGTAGCTCAACTCTGTGGGTTTCTCAGCGGTCATCGAGCATCTCTCCTTAACGCCCCAAGGACGCTCTTGTGCCTGGTCGTCGTTCACACGAAGCGATCTGCCCCGGCATGAACTCACTTAAGTTCCGAACAGCAGGCGCCGGTAAAAGTTCAGAGGGATTTGCCAAGTCTTTCGGGGAATCAAATTCCCTGAGTACGGGTCAATCAACTTAAGCACGACTCACGCCATCTGCCACTGGAGACTGTTTCGATGAGTATCCCTATCCCCGCCGAGACACCCGATCCGAACATCGATGAGCCGACAATTCCGCCCATACCCCCAACCCCGCCGACCGAACCCGGCCCCATCCCGGAGCAGGAACCACCTGGCACTACCCCGCCACCCCGGGAAGAGCCGCCGAACTCCCAGCCGCCAGAGATCGTGAAGCCGTAAACACTACCTCCGACGTATGAAGGCTCAATGTAGGAGCTGCCGAAGGCTGCGATCTTTTGATCTTGATCTTCGGCAATATCCAAAAAAAACATCAAAATCAAAAGATCGCAGCCTGCGGCAGCTCCTACGGGGGGGGTCGATCTTTTTCCAGTTGGCGCACGACGATAGGCATCACACCGAGAATCACCAACGCCAGCAACGTACTGAGCACCGCTGTCGCCTCGCGGCCCATCCCGGCTGAAACGCCAATGGCCGCGGTCATCCACAACCCGGCGGCGGTGGTCAGGCCCTTGACATGGCCCTCGTCGCCGTCGGTGTTTTTCAGGATAGTCCCGGCGCCGAGAAAGCCGATGCCGGCGATCACACCCTGCACCACCCGGCTCATGGCGTCGGCTTGGGATCCTGACATCTGCGGCACCAGCACAAACAGCGCCGCGCCCAGCGCCACCAACATGTGGGTGCGAATCCCGGCGGCCTTGCCCTTTTGCTCACGCTCGAAGCCGAGAATGCCACCCAGCAAGGCGGCCATCAGCAATCGCACGGTAATGCGCGTCAGTTGAGAAGCGTCGCCGATGTCGGCGAACTCCGCTTGCAACGTGACCCAAACCTCATGCCACCAGGCGTCCATCGTGCAGTCCTTGTGATGATGTAATGACTCGATAAAGGATGGACCGCACCCGCCATTAATCGGTTGCACAGAACGATGACCGGCGGATGGGTCCTAACATTTCAGAATCCGCAGAACAAAGGACACCGCCATGACCGTGCGCATCGAAAACCAGACCTGCTTCTTCATCACCAAAAACGGCGAAGAAATTCGTTTTTGTGCCGATGTCACCATCATCACCGACCCGGAAAAATCCATGTCGATGGTCGAGCTCGACGGCCATCGCATCTACATCACCGAAGCAGAAGCCGATGCATTGACCGTAGCAGGCGCCGTGGACGGTCGCCGACATTTGAAGGCCACGGACAGTGATTCGGTGATTTGACTGATCGGCATCAACACCCGCCGCAAACATCCGGTATAGGTGTTTGCGGCCAGCCGTGGCGGGTGCATCAAGCTGTCGCAGACGGGTTCGGGCAATCCATCTGATCCGCTTTTTATTGCTTTAGCTGAGTCTGTTATGCAAACAGATCGCTGGTCATAGTGCTCAGGCCTGATGGAGGCTGATGAGCGAAAGACCATGAGCGATAGAATCCCCGTCCGAACCGTTGAACCTGCCACATTTATAAAAAGCAATGAGCCTTTGCGTCCAAAGATAAAGGCCAAGTCCAGCGACAACCTGATCCACACCCGCAGCTTCACGGGTTTGTTCCGCACCCTGCGCATGAGTGGCGCGGGGGTTCTGTTTCTGCTGTTCTTCGGCACGGTATGGCTGAACTGGGGCGGCCGCCAAGCGGTGCTCTGGGACCTTTCCGAAAGCAAATTCCACATCTTCGGCGCAACCTTCTGGCCACAGGATTTCATTCTGCTTTCGGCGCTGCTGATCATCGCTGCGTTCGGCCTGTTCGCGATCACCGTGTTCGCAGGCCGGGTCTGGTGCGGTTACACCTGCCCACAGAGTTCCTGGACCTGGATTTTCATGTGGTGCGAGAAGCTCACCGAAGGCGAGCGCAACCAGCGAATCAAGCTGCAAGCCGCGCCCTGGGGCCTGAACAAGCTGATCCGCCGCTCGGCCAAACACACCCTGTGGCTGGCGATCAGTCTGCTCACTGGCCTGACGTTTGTCGGTTACTTCACACCGATCCGTCCGCTGGCCGAAGAGCTGCTGACCTTGCAAATCGGCGGTGTCAGCCTGTTCTGGGTACTGTTCTTTACCGGGGCCACTTACATCAATGCCGGTTGGCTGCGCGAAGCGGTGTGCATGCACATGTGCCCGTATGCGCGGTTCCAGAGCGTGATGTTCGACAAAGACACCCTGACCATTTCCTACGACGTGGCCCGTGGCGAAAACCGTGGCCCACGCAAACGAGAGGTGAAACCGGCCGAAGTCGGTTTGGGTGATTGCATCGATTGCCAGTTGTGCGTGCAGGTGTGCCCGACCGGCATCGACATCCGCGACGGCTTGCAGATGGAATGCATCGGTTGCGCCGCATGTATCGACGCCTGTGATTCGATCATGGACAAAATGGGCTACGCCCGTGGGCTGATCAGCTACACCTCGGAGCATGAATTGCAAGGTGGCAAGACCCACCTGCTGCGGCCGCGACTGATCGGTTATACCGCCGTGCTGCTGGTGATGATCGGCGCCCTCGCCCTGGCGCTGGTGGAGCGGCCGATGGTGTCGCTGGACGTGAGCAAGGACCGTGGCCTGTTCCGCGAAAACAGTGAAGGCCAGATCGAAAACATCTACAGCCTGAAGGTCATCAACAAGACCCAGCAACGTCAGGATTATCGATTGACGCTGGTCGATGGCGATGGCTTCCAGTTGCAAGGCAAGACCGAACTGAGCCTGGCCGCCGGTGAGATCGTTGACGTACCGGTGTCGGTGGCGATGACCACGGATCGCCCGAGCAGCAGCTCGCAGACCATCGGTTTCAAGATTGTCGACAGTGATGAACCGGACATCAACAGCGTGGCCAAGAGCCGGTTTGTTGCGCCGATGAACCGTTGAGCCTTTAAGATGCAGAGCCTAAAAGATCGCAGCCTTCGGCAGCTCCTACGGGCGTACGCCGATCCATTGTAGGAGCTGCCGAAGGCTGCGATCTTGGCAATTTCAGCTGCGACCATTTTTCAATGAATGACACCACACCGGGCACTCGATGAAACGCTACGAAAAATTCGCCGACGACATCGCTGAACTGATCCGCTCCGGCGTCCTCGGTCCCGGCCAGCGGGTGCCATCGGTGCGCTACGCCAGCCAGACCTACGGGGTCAGTCCGTCCACGGTGTTCCAGGCCTATTACCTGCTCGAACGCCGTGGCCTGATCCGCGCGCGGCCGCGTTCCGGTTACTTCGTCAATGCGCATGCACCGAGCCCGTTCTCGGAGCCGGTGATCAGCAGTCAGGTCAACGAGTCCACCGAAGTCGACGTCAGCGAACTGGTGTTCTCGGTGCTGGACTCGATCAAGGATCCGAACACCGTGCCCTTCGGTTCGGCGTTCCCCAGCCCGACCCTGTTTCCGTTGCAACGCCTGTCCCGCTCGCTGGCCAGTGCCGCCCGGGAAATGGACCCGCGCATGGTGGTCACCGACATGTCGCCGGGCAACCCGCAGCTGCGTCGGCAAATCGCCTTGCGCTACATGGTCGGCGGGCTGATGCTGCCCATGGAAGAGTTGCTGATCACCAACGGCGCGCTCGAAGCCCTGAACCTGTGCCTGCAAGCAGTCACCGAACCCGGCGATCTGGTGGCCATCGAAGCCCCGGCGTTTTACGCCAGCCTGCAAGTGTTGGAACGGCTGAAGCTCAAAGCCGTGGAAATTCCCGTTCATCCGCGAGACGGCATCGACCTCGGCGTGCTCGCGCAAACCCTGGAGCGGCACCCGATCAAGGCTTGCTGGTGCATGACCAGTTTCCAGAACCCCATGGGCGCGACCATGCCCGAAGCGAAGAAGCAGGAGCTGGTGGAGCTGTTGCGCAGCCATCAGGTGCCGTTGATCGAAGACGACGTCTACGCCGAGCTTTATTACGGGCAACAGGCGCCAAAACCGGCCAAGGCTTTCGATACCGAAGGGTTGGTGATGCATTGCGGTTCGTTCGCCAAGAGCCTGGCCCCCGGTTACCGCATCGGCTGGGTCGCTGCCGGGCGGTATGCACAGAAAATCGAACGCCTGAAACTGATGACCTCACTCTGCGCCTCAATGCCCGCCCAGGCCGCCATCGCCGATTACCTGCAACACGGCGGCTACGACCGGCACCTGCGCAAACTGCGTTACGCCCTGGAAGAACAGCAAAGCGCCATGCTCGCCGCCATCGCCCGCTACTTCCCGGCCCAGACTCGCGTCAGCCAACCGGCTGGCGGGTACTTTTTGTGGCTGGAACTGCCACCGCAGATGGATTCGTTGAAGTTGTTTCAGATGGCATTGGCGCAAGGGATCAGCATTGCGCCAGGGCCGATCTTTTCACCGACTCAGCGGTTCAGGAATTGTATTCGGCTGAATTATGGTAGCCCTTGGACTGAAGATTCGGAGAAGGCGATGGAGACGTTGGGGCGGATTGTGCGGTCGTTTTGAAGGTTTGATGTTGTCTGGCTATCGCCTTCGCGAGCAAGCCCGCTCCCACAGTGGACGGGTGTGAACACAACATTTGTGAACATCACCGTCCCCTGTGGGAGCGGGCTTGCTCGCGAAGAGGCCAGAACAGACAAAGCAAAGTCCGGGATTAACGCCCGCCCCCCAGGTCGACGAAAGTCCCCGTCGCATACGAAGCCTTATCCGACAACAACCACACAATCGCCTCCGCCACTTCATCCGGCCGCCCACCCCGAGCCATCGGGATCGCCGATTCCAGCTTGCTGACCCGATCAGGATCGCCGCTCAATGCATGGAAATCGGTGTAGATGTAACCCGGTCGCACGGCGTTGACGCGAATCCCCTCGCCCGCCACTTCCTTGGACAGGCCGATGGTGAAGGTGTCCAGCGCGCCTTTGGATGCTGCGTAGTCGACATATTCGCTGGGGGCGCCCAAGCGGGCAGCGACCGACGACACATTGACGATGCTGCCACCCTGCCCGCCATGTTTGGGTGACATGCGCAGGATCGCGTGTTTGGCGCAGAGGATCGGCGCCAGGACGTTGGTCTTGAGGATTTTCAGAATACGAAATTCGGACATTTCGTCGATCCGCGATTTGTGCCCGACAGTGCCGGCGTTGTTCACCAGTGCCGTGACCCGACCGAGTTCGGTGTCTACGCGGTGGAACAGGCCGATCACTTCGTCTTCGATGCTGACATCGGCGCGTACCGCAATGGCTTGGGCACCGAGTGCGCGAACTTTTTCCAGCACACTGTGCGCCGCCTGTTCGTCGGACTGATAGTTGATACAGATCCGATAGCCTTGTTCTGCGGCCAACAGGGCCGTGGCGGCACCAATTCCGCGGCTGCCGCCGGTGATAACGATGACTTTGTCCATGCTGGCATTTCCCCCGTTACAAGCGTAAGCAGTCGGGGCCAAGAATAACCGCCATTGCGTGGTTTTGCATGAACCTGCGTCAATTCCAATGACGACAACCTGTGGTGAGGGGGCTATCAGCCCGTCGCCAATTGCTCCCCACGGTGAATATCGGCCATGAAGCGATCAGCAGGCAGCGGATGCCCCAGCAGGTAACCCTGCAACGAGTCGCAGCCCAATTGGGTCAGGAAGTCTTGCTGGACACCGGTTTCCACCCCTTCGGCCACAATCCGCAAGCCCAAGGCCTGGCCAAGGGCGACGATGGCCGAGACGATGGCTGCGTCATCGCTGTCGTGTTCCAGATCGCGGACGAAACCCCGATCAATCTTCAGCTCATTGGCCGGCAAACGCTTGAGGTACATCAAGCTCGAATAGCCGGTGCCAAAGTCATCGATGGACAGGTCGACGCCCATTTCCGAGAGCTCCTGCAGCACCGTCATGCTCGCATCGGCGTCGCTCATGGCGGTGGTTTCGGTGATTTCCAGGGTCAGGCTGTTGGCCGGCAAATGATGAGTGGCCAAGGCCTTGGCGACACTCTGGACCAACCCGGCGTGGCAAAACTGCAAGGCCGAGAGGTTCACCGCGATGCGCCAGTCGGTGTAACCGAGCACGTACCACTCGCGCATCTGACGGCAGGCTTCGTTGAGCACCCACTCGCCAATCGGAATGATCAGCCCGGTCTTCTCCGCAAGATCGATGAAGCTGTCCGGCTGCAGCATGCCCTGCGTCGGGTGCATCCAGCGCAGCAATGCCTCGGCACCCACCGCTCGGCCATTGCCGGCGTCGAACTTGGGTTGGTAATAGAGACTGAACTGTTGCTGGTCGACGGCGTTGCGCAGGTCTTGCAGCAATTGCAACTGCTTGCGCGCGTTGCTGTTCATCGACGCGTCGAAGAAACGGTGGCCGTTTTTCCCGGCACCCTTGGCGTGGTACATCGCCGCGTCGGCGTTCATCAGCAATTCCTCGGCGGTCTGACCGTTGCCCGGATAGAGCGCGATGCCGACGCTGGCGGAAATCTGCAAGTCATGTTCCGCAACCCGGAACGAGCGCCCGATCAGCCCGACCTGACGCGCCGCCAGGTTCAACGCGTCATTCGGCTCGGCGAGTTGCACCAGCAACACAAATTCATCGCCACCGATTCGCGCCAGGGTGTCCTGACTGCGCAAATCTTCACGCAGGCGCAAACCGACCTCACGCAGCAACTGGTCGCCCATGTGGTGCCCAAAAGCATCGTTGACCGGTTTGAAGCCGTCCAGATCAATGAACATCAACGCAAAACAGCCACCCTGCTCCTGCACCCTCGACATCGCCTGATCGATACGGTCGGCCAGCAACACTCGGTTCGGCAGCCCGGTCAGGGTGTCGTGCAGCGCCAGCTGGGTGAGTTCGCGATTGGCCTCGGTCAACGATTGAGCGAGGTCCGCGGTGCGAGCCTCCAGGCGTGCATCGAGGATCGAGGTCAGCAAGGCAATGCTCAACACCGCAAGGGTGGTGATCAGAACTAGATTGTCCAGGCCCTCACCGTTCAGGCCATCGGCCGCCGCACCACAGAAACTGCCGTCGGCAAAGCGCGCCGCGGCCATGCCGGTGTAGTGCATGCCGACGATGGCGATGCCCATGATAATCGCTGCACCGCCACGGATCAGACGAACATACGGCGCGTGCTGGCGCAGGCGGAACGCGATCCATAACGCCGCGCCCGACGCGCCAACGGCAATCAGCAGCGACGTGCTAAACAATGCGGGGTCATAATCGATGCCCGGTTGCATGCGCATGGCGGCCATGCCGGTGTAATGCATCGCACTGATGCCAGCGCCCATGACCAACGCGCCGAACGCCAGCTGCCAGGCCGGCAGTTGTGGCTGGCTGACCAGCCACAGGGCAAAGCCGCAAGACAGGACCGCGATCAACAACGATAGCGATGTGAGAGTAACGTCGTAGCCCAGATCGATCGGCAATGTGAACGCGAGCATGCCGATGAAATGCATCGACCACACGCCGATACCCATCGCGAAAGCGCCGCCCGCCGTCCATAGATGCACCGCCCGACCCTTGGCCGTGGCGATGCGACCGGTGAGGTCGAGCGCGGTATAAGAGGCAAGTATCGCCACACAGAGCGATATGAAAACCAGGGTAAAGGAATAACTACCGATGAGCATGGGACTTCTCGCGAGCGCCCCCGCCGTGCTGCGTTCGTTCACGGGGAGCAAAGTCGGCGATTGTACTGATTCCGCGGACGAACGCACTCACAAAGTCATCAAAGGGCCATCAAGACGATGTGGCGAGGGGGCTTGCCCCCGTTGGGTCGCGAAGCGGCCCCCTACATTTTTCAGATATACCGAGTAGCCTGGACTTACGACTGCTTCGCAGCCGAACGGGGCGATGCGGCGTTCCGACAAGCCCCCTCGCCACAACAGCTCTCACCACAGCAAACTCCCTCACCACAGGGGTTACGCTATTCCTTTTCGCTCACCTGAAGCTGCCCATCCCACCCGCCGCCCAGTGCGGCGATCAATTGCACGCTGGCGATCAAGCGGCTCTGCAGCAAACTCAGCACGTTGCGCTCGTTGCTCAACGCCGTGGCCTGAACCACCACCACATCCAGATAAGCAATCACCCCGGCCTTGTACTGATTCTGGGTCAACCGCAGGGATTCGCGCGCCGCATCCAGTGCTTCCTGACGAACCTTGGCCTCGTCTTCCAGCACCTTGAGCTGCACCAGATAGTTTTCCACTTCACGGAAGCCGTCGAGCACGGTCTGGCGGTACTTGGCGACGGTCTCGTCATAGGCCGCTTCGCTGCGATCGACTTCCGCCGAGCGCTGCCCACCGTCGAACAGGGTCATGGCCAGTTGCGGGCCGACCGACCAGAAGCGGTTCGGCACACTGATCCAGTTGTTAGAGGTGCTGCTGCTATAACCGCCGTTCAGGCTCAGGGTCAGGTCCGGGTAGTAGGCAGCTTTGGCCACGCCGATGTTGGCGTTGGCGGCCATCACCGAGCGCTCGGCGGAGGCGATGTCCGGGCGGCGCTCCAGCAATTGCGAAGGCAGGCTCAGCGGCACCTGCGGCAATGCCGGGATGTCTTTGGTTTCAGCCAGGCTGAACTCGGCTGGCGGCAGACCAATCAGTACCGCGATGGCATTCTCGAACTGCGCGCGCTGCCAGATCAGGTCGACCATCTCCGCCTGAGTACTTTTGAGCTGAGTGGTGGCCTGGGCCACCGCGTCCTTGCCGGAGACACCGGCGCGGTACTGGTTTTCGGTCATTTTCAGCGAGCGCTGATAGGCCTCGACTGTCGCCTCCAAAAGACGTTTCTGTTCGTCGATCACCCGCAATTGCAGATAGTTCTGCACCAGCTCCGATTGCTGGCTCAGGCGCATCGCCGCCAGGTCGGCAAAACTCGCCTCGGCGTTGGCCGTGTCCGCTTCCAGGCCTCGGCGCAATTTGCCCCAGACGTCCGCTTCCCAACTGACCCCGGCCTGCGCCGTGTAAGTGTCGCGAATACCACTGGAGGAGCTGCTCAGGCTCGAGCTGCTGCTACCAGTGCCCTGGCTGGAGCGGGTTTTCCCGACGGTCAGGTCCACCGTCGGGAAAAACGCACCCCGGGCGCTGCGCACCAAGGCCTGAGCCTGACGGTACTGGGCTTCGGACTGGGCGACGGTCTGGTTGGCGCTGTTGAGTTTTTCGATCAGGCCGTTGAGCTGCTGATCGCCATACAGCTCCCACCAGGCACCGCGCGCCAAAGAATCGCTGGGATTGGCCTGACGCCAGCCAGCCGCTTCCTTGTACTGTGCTGGCGCGGCAGCTTGCGGGCGCTGGTAATCCGGACCGATGGCGCAGGCACTGAGCATCGCCACGCACAGCGACAGGCTCAGCAAACGCGAGCGCTGCGCCTTGAACAGCGCCGTGATCAGCGGTGCAACCAGATTGATAAGCGAACGGTCAGTCATAGCGGAGTTTCCAGAGCAGCATCGGTACGCACCCCACGCCAGTGGTTGAAGCGATGGCGCAGTTTGTCGAGATAGAGGTAAACCACCGGGGTGGTGTAAAGGGTCAGCACCTGGCTGAAGACCAGCCCGCCGATGATGGTCAGGCCCAGCGGCTGACGCATTTCCGCCCCTTCGGCACGACTCAGCAACAACGGCAAGGCGCCGAGGATCGCCGCCAGGGTGGTCATCAGAATCGGCCGCAGCCGTTGCAGGCAGGCGCTACGGATTGATTCCAGCGGCTCCAGGCCCTGGTGCCGTTCCAGTTGCAGCGCCAGGTCGATCATCAGAATCGCGTTTTTCTTCACCACGCCGATCAGCAGGAACAGCCCAAGCAAGGAGATCAGGCTGAACTCGCCGCCCAGCACGTAGATCGACAGCAACGCTCCGACCCCGGCCGATGGCAAGGTCGAGAGAATGGTCAGCGGGTGGATGTAGCTTTCATACAGCACACCCAACACCAGAAACACCGCCACCAGCGCGCCGAGAATCATCCACGGCTGGCTCTTCTGGGCGGCGGCAAACGCATCGGCGGTACCGGCCATTTTCGCAATCACGTCTTCCGGCAAGCCGACCTTGGCAATCGCCCGCTCGATGGCCGCCGAGCCCTGCTCCACCGTCACGCCTTCGGCCATGTCGAAGGCGATGCTTTCCGAAGCGAACTGGCCTTCGTGGCTGACCCGGTCGTCTTCCAGGCTGTTTTCGTAGTGAGCGATGGTCGACAGCGGAATCCGCGCGCCGTCGGCGGTGATCACCTGCACCTGCTTGAGCGTGATCGGGTCCTGGGCGTATTTCGGGTTGACCTCCATCACCACCTGATACTGGTTGAGGCTGTCGTAGATCGTCGAAATCTGCCGCTGGCTGTAGGCGTTGTTCAACACCGCGGTGACCATGTCCATGTCCACGCCCAGACGTTTGGCCTGATCGCGATCGACGATCAGGGTCACTTGCGGGGCGCCGCGGCCTTCGCGCGCGTCAATCGCCGTCAGCTCCGGCAGCGCCTTGAGGGCGGTGACGACTTTCGGATACCACTCACGCAACGCGCCGAGATCGCCGCTTTGCAGGATGTAGGAATATTGCGAGGAGGTCTGCTCGCGACCGCCGCCAAATTGCAGGTCCTGATCGGCCATCAGCATCAACTGCGCACCGGGCACCTTGGGCATTTCCTTGCGCAGGCGTTCGATGACTTTCTGGGCGGACAGGTTGCGTTCCTTGATCGGCTTCAGCCGCACCAGCATGAAGGCGTTGTTGGTGCCGTTATTGCCACCGATGAACCCGGCGACGCTTTGCACCGCCTCGTCCTTGAGCACGGCGCGGCGGAAGATCTCCATCTTCGGCTGCATCACACTGAACGACAGACCGTCGTCACCGCGCACAAAACCGATCAACTGGCCGGTATCCTGCTGAGGTAAAAATGTTTTAGGAACAACGACATACAACGCGATATTCACGCCAATCGTCACGATCAGGCTGAGCAAGGTCAGTCGACGGTGACGCAGCACCCAGTCGAGGCTGCTGGCGTATTTGCCGACCATCCACTCGTTGGTCCGCTGGCTCCAGCGTTGCAGGCGGTTTTCCTGCCCCGGTGTATGCGGCTTGAGCCAGCGCGCGCAGAGCATCGGCGTCAATGTCAGCGACACCAGCAACGACACCACAATGGCCGCCGCCAAGGTGATGGAAAACTCGCGGAACAGGCTTTCGATGATCCCGCCCATGAACAGGATCGACAGAAACACCGCCACCAGCGAGACGTTCATCGACAGCAGCGTGAAGCCGACTTCCTCGGCCCCGAGGTACGCCGCCTTCATCGGCGGCACGCCCTTGTCGATGTGCCGGGAAATGTTCTCCAGCACCACGATGGCGTCGTCCACCACCAGCCCGGTGGCCAGGATCAGCGCCATCAGCGACAGGTTGTTCAAGGAGAACCCGTAGAGGTACATCACCGCAAACGTGCCCACCAGCGACACCGGCACCGCCAGGGTCGGAATCAGCGAGGCACGGAAATTACCGAGGAACAGGAACACCACCAGAATCACCAGCACCACGGCAATCAGCAGGGTCATTTCCGCTTCGTGCAGGGTGGCCTTGATCACCGGCGAACGGTCCATCGCCAGGTTCAGCTTGACGCTGGCCGGCAGCACGGCCTGCAGCGCTGGCAGTTGCGCCTTGATTTCGCTGACCGTCTCGATGATGTTGGCGCCGGCCTGGCGGTTGATCACCAGCAACACCGCCGCGTCGTCATTGAAGAACCCGCTGTTGTAGCGGTCCTCGACGCCGTCACTGACCTTGGCCACATCCTTCAGGCGCAGGGCCGCGCCGTCCGCGTAGTGAATGATCAGCGACTCGTAATCCTTGGCTTTTTCCAGTTGATCGTTGGCCTGCACCTGCCACAGCCGCTGGCCATCTTCGACCGAGCCCTTGGGCCGGCGTACGTTGGCGTTGGCGATGGTGTTACGCACGTCGTCCAGCGCCACGCCGTACTGGTTGAGCGCCTGGGGTTCGAGTTCGATGCGCACCGCCGGCAACGAACTGCCACCGATCTGCACTTCACCGACGCCCTGCACCTGCGACAGGCTCTGGGACAAAATGGTCGAGGCCAAGTCATAGAGCTGGCCTTTTTCCAGCACATCCGAGGTCAGCGACAACACCATGATTGGTGCTTGAGACGGATTGACCTTCTTGTAGGTCGGCATACTGCGCATGCCGCTCGGCAGCAAATTGCGCGAGGCATTGATCGCCGCCTGCACTTCCCGCGCCGCGCCGTTGATGTCGCGGTCCAGGTCGAACTGCAGAATCACCCGTGTCGAGCCTTGGCTGGAACGGCTGCTCATGGTGTTGACCCCGGCGATGGCGCCGAAGGAACGTTCAAGCGGCGTGGCCACGGTCGAGGCCATGACCTCCGGGCTTGCACCGGGCAAACTGGCCTGGACCACGATCACCGGGAAGTCCATTTGCGGCAGTGGCGAGACCGGCAACAGGCCGAAGCTCACGCCGCCCAGCAGCATGATCGCCAGGCTCAGCAACATCGTCGCGACCGGGCGCTTGATGAAAGGTCCGGACAGGTTCATGGCTGCTCTACCGGTTCCACGGACTCGGACTTACGGCCCCAGCGCCGCCCGAGGCGGTCGAAGTACAAGTAAATGACGGGGGTGGTAAACAGCGTCAGCACCTGACTCACCAACAAGCCACCGACCATCACCAGACCCAAAGGCTGGCGCAATTCCGCGCCGGAACCGGTGGCCAGCATCAACGGCACCGCGCCGAACAACGCGGCCAAGGTGGTCATCAGAATCGGCCGGAAGCGCAACAGCGCTGCCTGATAGATCGCGGTTTGCGGGTCCATGCCTTGGTTGCGTTCCGCCTCGAGGGCGAAGTCGATCATCATGATCGCGTTCTTTTTCACGATACCGATCAGCAGGATGATGCCGATGATCGCGATCATCCCCAGGTCATTGCCGCTCAGCAGCAACGCCAGCAAGGCGCCGACTGCCGCCGAGGGCAAGGTCGAAAGAATGGTGATCGGGTGAATGTAGCTCTCGTAGAGCACGCCGAGCACGATGTACATGGTCACCACCGCCGCCAGAATCAGCAGCAAGGTGCTCGACAGCGACGCCTGGAACGCTTCGGCCGCGCCCTGGAACTGGGTCTGCACGCCGATTGGCATGCCGATGTCTTTCTGCACCTGATCGATGATCTCCACCGCATGCCCCAGTGCCACGCCGGGCGCCAGGTTGAAGGACATCATCACCGCCGGGAACTGGCCGATGTGAGTGATCGCCAGTTGCGCCTGACGCTCCTCGATATGCGCCAGGCTGGACAGGCGCACCTGACCGCCATCGGTGGTCTTGACGTGAATCTGGTTCAGCGCATCCGGGCCGATCTTCTCGCCGGACTGCGATTGCAGCACCACGCGGTATTGGCTGGCCTGGGTGTAGATGGTGGAAATCTGCCGCTGACCGAAGGCGTCATACAGCGCGTCGGTGATGTTCGACACCGATACGCCGACCCGCGACGCCGCATCGCGGTCGATCACCAGATAAACCTGCAAGCCCTTGTCCTGCAAATCGCTGGCAACGTCAGTCAGCTCAGTCCGCTGGGCCAGGGCTTCCACCAGACGCCCGCTCCACAGGCTGAGCAACTCGGAATCCGGCGAGGACATACTGAACTGGTACTGCGTGCGGCTGACACGATCCTCGATGGTCAGGTCCTGCACCGGCTGCATGAACAGGCGAATGCCGATCAGCTTGTCCAGCGCCGGTTGCAGACGCGCAATCACTTCGGTGGCGCTCAGGTCGCGTTGGCTGTGGGATTTGAGGTTGATCAGCAGCCGACCGCTGTTCAGCGTCGAGTTGTCGCCATCGACCCCGATGTAGGACGACAGGCTTTCGACCGCCGGATCGGCGAGGATTACCTTGGCCAGTTCCTGCTGCCGCTCGCTCATCGCCGCGAAGGAAATCGACTGTGGCGCTTCGGAAATCCCCTGGATCACCCCGGTGTCCTGCACCGGGAAGAAGCCCTTGGGCACCACCATGTACAGGAACACGGTCAAGGCCAGCGTACCGATGGCCACCATCAAGGTCAGCGGCTGGTGCTTGAGAACCCACTTTAACTTACGCCCGTAAGCCGCGATCATCCAATCAATTGCGGCGCCACTGGAGCGGTAAAACCGGCCCTGTTCTGCTTCCTTGGGTTCACGCTTGAGCAGCCGCGCGCACATCATTGGCGTCAGGGTCAGGGAGACGACAAGGGAAATCAGGATCGCCACCGCCAGAGTGATCGCAAACTCGCGGAACAAGCGCCCCACCACGTCGGCCATGAACAGCAGCGGAATCAGTACCGCAATCAGCGACAGCGTCAGGGAAATCAGGGTGAAGCCAATCTGCTTGGCGCCCTTGAGCGCGGCTTGCAGCGGGCTGTCACCCTCTTCGATATATCGGGAAATGTTCTCCAGCATGACGATCGCATCGTCCACCACAAAACCGGTGGCGATGGTCAGCGCCATCAGGGTCAGGTTATTGACCGAGAACCCCGCGAGGTACATCACGCCGAAGGTGCCGATCAACGACAGCGGCACGGCCACCGACGGAATGATCGTGGCGCTGGCCCGCCGCAGGAACAGGAATGTGACCATCACCACCAGCGCGATGGCGATCAGCAGTTCGTGTTGCACGTCGGTGACCGAGGCGCGGATGGTCTGGGTGCGGTCGGTGAGTACCGTGACGTCGAGACCGGCCGGCAGGTTGTCGGTGATGCTTGGCAGCAAGGCCTTGATCCGGTCGACCACTTCAATGACGTTGGCGCCGGGCTGGCGCTGGATGTTCAGCAGCACCGCCTGATTTTCATTGGCCCACGCTGCCAGACGTTCGTTCTCGGCACCATCGACGATCTCCGCCACGTCCTTGAGTCGCAACGGCGCGCCGTTAGCGTAGGCGAGGATCAGGTTGGCGTAGTCCTTGGGTGACGTCAGTTGGTCGTTGGCGTCGAGCATCGACACCCGGGTCGGGCCGTCAAAGTTGCCCTTGGGTTGATTGACGTTGGAGGCGCCAATCAGGGTGCGCACGTCCGACAGGTTCAGGCCATTGGCCGCCAGGGCCTCGGGATTGACCTTGATGCGCACCGCCTGACGCTGGCCGCCGGCAATGCTGACCATGCCGACGCCGCTGATTTTGGCGATTTTCTGCGCCATGCGCGTGTCGACCAAATCATTGAGTTTGGGCAACAGCATAGTCTTGGAGGTGATAGCCAGGGTCAGCACCGGGGTGTCCGCCGGGTTGACCTTGTTGTACACCGGCGGTGCCGGCAAATCCTTGGGCAGCAAATTGGTCGCGGCGTTGATCGCCGCCTGCACTTGCTGCTCGGCGACGTCCATGTTGATGTCGAGGCTGAAACGCAGGGTCAGCACCGAGGCGCCGCCAGAACTGGTGGACGCCATCTGGGTCAGGCCGGGCATCTGCCCGAACTGACGCTCCAGCGGCGCAGTCACGGCGCTGGTCATGACATCCGGGCTGGCGCCGGGATAGAGCGTCATGACGCGAATGGTCGGGTAGTCGACCTGGGGCAATGCCGACACTGGCAGCAGCCGATAAGCGATCACGCCGGCCAGAATAATCGCCAGCATGCTCAGGGTCGTGGCGACCGGGCGAAGGATGAACAGCCGCGAGATGTTCATGCGCCGCCCTTTTTCGCCTTGTCGGTGGCCGTCGCGTCAGGTGCAGTGGCGGCCGACTTGCCTTGCAGGTGTTCGGTCGGGGTGGTCGGTACATCCTTGCTGTCGTTGACGACCTCCACTTCGCTGCCTTCTTTCAGGCGGTCGGTGCCTTCCAGCACCACCCGATCACCAGCGGCCAGGCCTTCGGTGATCACCGTGTTGTCACCGTCACTGGCGCCGACTTTCAACTGGCGGATGGTGACCTTCTTGTCACCGTCCATGGCATAGACGAACGTGCCGTTGGTGCCGAACTGGATCGCCGCCGAGGGCGCAAGCACCACGCCTTTGAGGGTGTCGGCCAGCAAGTGGACATTGACGAATTGATTAGGGAACAGCGCTTGATCGCGGTTCTCGTAGCGAGCCTTGAATTTCAGGGTGCCGGTGGTGACGTCGATCTGGTTGTCCAGGCTCTGCAACACGCCAGTGGCCTGCAGTTTGGTGTCACCACGATCCCAGGCTTCAGCGGGCAGTTTGGCGCCGGTGCGATAGCGCGCCAGCACGGTGTCCAGGCTGTTTTCCGGCAAGGTGAACGCCACGCTGATCGGTTGAGTCTGGGTGATGATCACCAGCGCCGTGGTGTCGTTCGCCGCCACAAGGTTGCCGACGTCCAGCTGACGCAGGCCCACACGCCCGGCGATCGGTGCGCGGATTTTGGTGAATTCAAGGTTGAGCTTGGCATCGTTGACCGCCGCCTGATTGGTCTTTACCGTGCCCAGGTACTGGCCGACCAATGCTTCGGCAGTATCGAGGGTTTGCTTGGCGATACTGTCTTCGCGGTACAAGCCGCGATAGCGCTCGACATCGACCTGAGCATTCTTCAGTTGTGCCTGATTCTGCAGCAAGGTGCCTTCGGCCTGGAGCAAGGCGTTCTGGTAAGGACGCGGATCGATCTCGGCCAGCAGGTCGCCCGCCTTGACCATTTGCCCTTCTTCGAACGAAATCTTGATCAATTCACCGCCAACACGACTGCGCACGTTAATGGTGTTCAGCGCGGTCACGGTGCCCAGCGCCTTGTAATACAGCGGGAAATCGCCTTTGACCGCCGGCGCCACGCGCACCGGCACCGGCCCGCTCGCCCCGCCGAACCCCGGACGCATCCCCCCCGACCGGCCTGTATGCCCGGCAACGGCTTTCTGCCCTGCGCCCTCCTTCGGGCTGCTACCTGCGGGCCAGAATTTCCAGCACAGGCCAGCGATGACCAACAGGACAAGCAGGCCGAACAGCCAGCGACGAGGATTGCGGGAAGCGGAGGATTGCATGGAATGATCAACCATTGGGCGCGTGAAGCTTCTTTCTACAGGAGGCTGAACGATAAGCACTGGCGGGTATTAAGCAAAGCGCCTTTACCGGCAATTTACCTTTGGCTTACGTAACAGAAGATTTATCTAAGACACTGAAGCACAAATGAAAACGGCCTGGACAGGGCCAGGCCGTTAACAATTGTAAACTTCGCTTACTTCAGAACGGCAAGTGCTGCGTCGTAGTTCGGCTCTTCAGCGATTTCCTTGACCAGTTCGCTGTGCAGGACCTTGTCGTTTTCGTCCAGCACCACGACGGCACGGGCGGTCAGGCCTTTGAGCGGGCCATCGGCAATCGCCACGCCGTAGTTCTCGATGAACTCGGCACCGCGCAGGGTCGACAGGTTCTGGACGTTTTCCAGGCCTTCGGCGCCGCAGAAACGAGCTTGGGCGAACGGCAGGTCAGCGGAGATGCACAGCACTACGGTGTTGGCGATGTCATTGGCCTGGGCGTTGAACTTGCGCACGGAGGTAGCGCAGGTCGGGGTGTCGATGCTTGGGAAGATGTTCAACACTTTGCGCTTGCCGGCGAAGCTCGCCAGGGTCACGTCGGACAGATTGCCGGCAACCAGGGAAAAGGCTGGCGCCTGGGAACCGGCTTGTGGCAACTGGCCGTTGACTTGAACCGGGTTGCCTTTAAGAGTGACTTGAGCCATGAACGGAGTCCTTCTGAACGTTGATGTAGAGAATTTTGACGAGGCCGAAGTTAACCACGAAATGGTCTGGCGACCTATGCCCAGATACAAATTGTGATATGTCGTCGCACAAAACTGGATACACGCGTTTCAACAAAACTTACTAACACTGCATAAGCTTGTGGGAGCGAGGCGATTTTCCATTGGCCGCGTTGTCGATTTGGCCCGTCGCTATTCGACTAGACAGCGAGTCACTCAAATCCAGCGGAGACAAGACCATGCGATTCATGATCATTGTGAAAGCCAGCCCGGATTCCGAGGCCGGTGTGATGCCCAGCGAAGAACTGATGACCTCGATGGGCAATTTTAACGAGGAACTGGCCAAGGCCGGCATTCTTATCGATTGCGACGGCCTGCAGCCCAGCAGCAAAGGCGCCCGCGTACGTTTTTCGGGTGACCAGCGCACGGTGATCGACGGCCCGTTCGCCGCAACCAAGGAGCTGATCGCCGGCTATTGGATATGGCAGGTGAAGTCGAAAGAGGAAGCGATCGAGTGGGTCAAGCGCTGCCCCAATCCGATGCCGGGGACGGAGGCCGAGATCGAGATTCGCCAGGTGTACGAGGCCGAAGACTTTGGTGCCGAGTTCACACCGCAGTTGCGCGAGCAGGAAGAACGGGTGCGTGCGCAGGCGAAGAAGCTCTGAAGCACACCTGATACACCTCCTACGCCTGAACGACCGCTTTCGCGAGCAAGCCCGCTCCCACATTTGATCTGCTGTGAACACACTATTCGTGAACACTGGAGATCGAATGTGGGAGCGGGCTTGCTCGCGATGAGGCCCTCAGCCCCGCCGCATTACTTGGACTTGAGCTTCAGATACGACTGATGCAGATCCGACGCCCAGCCATCGATCACGTTTTTCACGTCATTGGGCTTCATCACCTGATCTACGTTTTCCAGCGGTTTGCCGGTGCCCTTGCGCACGACTTGGGCGATGACTTTGTTGTTGCCGCCATCGAGAAACACCGCTTCGGTGGCCAGATCGGTTTCCTGGTCGCGAATGCCGGTCGCAGTGCTGACTGCCGCCGCCACCAGGGCAATCGGGATGACTTCATAAGGCTTGAGGCCTTCGGTCTTGCTACTGACGGCAGTGATCGCCGCACGCACCACCATAACGCCAGGGCCAGGGCCGGAGGCCAATGGCAGGGATTTACCCACTTCGCGTTTGAGCGCCTGATCGTAGTAACTGGTGATGCCGTTCAGTGTGGTCTGAGGGATTTTCACCGTCGGTTGTGGTTTGGGATAAAGCTGAGTCGGCTCGATGTAGACACTGGTGAATTTATTGACATCGAGCTTGGGGTCCATCCAGCGCATCACCACGGCGCCTGATGGCGACTTGGCTTCCTTGAGCTGACTGTAGTCCTTGAGAAAGCCGGAATACTGGTCGGGCTCAACGACTTTGCTGGAGCAACCCACCACCCCGATAGAGGCGATGCACAGTGTGCTCATCATTAACGCAAGCTTCATGCTTGTAACTCCTGTCAGAAGGCCGGGCAACAATATTGCGTAGGGGAATTACAGGTATAGCCAATGCTCGGCGTTTTGTTATCAAAACATACAATATTCATCTATTGCCGTAGCCGTTGAAGTGATCGCGGCAATATTCAAAGGCCCCTTCGCGGACAAGCCTCGCTCTACAGAATCACCAAGAAGACCCGCTTTTCGCGGCCAACTCCCGCCGACTATTGGCCCGCATCGCCTTGATCAGCGACACCGTGCCCACCAGGATAATCACCGCGGCAAACAGGAAGTCGATGGTGTACAGCTGGAAGTCGTTCAATGGCCCCACCAGAAACACCCGGATCGCACCGATACTCACCAACGTCGCGAGAAAATCGATGCCCGGCTCGTCGCGATAAAACACATGCAGCAGCGGCAGGCACATCACCAGCAACAACAGCAGCACAATCACCTTGAACGAGCCCTTGCGCTCGACGCTGAATGCGCATTCGTTGGCGCTGTAGGGCTTGTAGTCTTCCTCGCGAATCAACGAATTCTTCTCGTTGATGTACTCGACGCGGTTGTACTTCTGGATCGGCGTAAAGGTGTTGGACATCTCCATGCTCGTGGTGATGTTCCTGAACTTCAGGTCGATGCGTTCGTTGCCCTTGAGGTAGTACAGCACCGGTTTGTAGCCGTAGCGATAGGTGTCGAACGGAAAGTCCGTCGACCGCCCCTGGACGCCGATGGGTCTGGACTCAAGTTCCGCGTAGGCACTTTTGTTGGTCGAAGACAGGTTGCGGCTCAGGGGTTTGATCTTGACCTGTTCCATGAGAATCGGCGCAATGCCGTAGGACCACTGCATGGGCTCCATGCGCAGCCGCAGTTCGTTGCGGCCCAGGTCATAACGATCAAAGGTTCGCTCGGAGACGATCACCGCGCCCGAGAGCATGAACTCGCCATGAACGTTGTTGGTGATGTGCAGCGACAGTCGGTCCTTGCCCGAGCCGGTGGCATCGCTGGCCGGCGGCGTGCCACACCAGGCGTAGCTGCTGAACGTCTCCCCGAGTTGGCCGTTACGGTTCTCTTTGAACACATAAAAGTAACTGCCCCACAGGGCCGCCATCAGTAACAACGCCATCAGCCCTAAAATCTTCTTGCCCACGCTCAAACCAGACTCCTTTCTTTGCTGACTCCTCATGAAGCGCGGACTCTATCAAAATGCCATCATTGGCCCAAGCAAAAATACCCAGGCAAGAGAGATCCCTGTGGGAGCGAGGCTTGCCCGCGAAGAACGATGACGCGTAATACCTGAAAAACCGCGGTGTATTCTTCGCGGGCAAGCCACGCTCCCACAGGATTTTCGTCGCTCAAAATTCAGCGCCGTCTGAACAACGGCCGCGGCTCAATCACCGAGCGCCCATAAAGCACGCTCATCCCGGCCAATCCCTTCAGCGCATCTTCGGCGGATTTGTCTTCGCGCACGGCAAAGCTGTCGAAACCGCATTGGCGCATGTGGCTGAGTTGATCGCGCAGTACATCGCCAATCGCGCGTAATTCGCCTTGCCAACCGAAACGCGTACGCAGCAGATAGGCTTGGCTGTAGGCGCGTCCGTCGCGAAAACTCGGGAAGTCCAGGGCAATCAGCGGCAGGTCGGGAAACCACGGGGTCAGGTTTGTCACTTCGTCGTTGGGACCCAGCCAGACGCCTTCGAGCGCTGATGTCCTGTCGGCATTCAGGGCCAGCCACTGGGGGAGCGGCAATATCAGCGGCCCGGCCGGCAACTCATCCGTAGCATCACGAATCAACTGCCACGGGTCATCGCGCACCCACTCGGCGCCGCCGTCTTGCAAACGCAGCAGATTGTTCATGCCGACACCTCCAGCATTTTCGGGTACACCCGCTCCTTGAACGGCTCCAGACCGATGCGTGCCAAGGTATCGACGAACAGCTCCTCGCTCTCCCGGTAGCGGACAAACGTACCGATGATCCGCTCGATTACCTCGGGCACTTCGGCGGCGCTGAAGGACGGGCCGATGACCTTGCCCAATGCACTGTTCTTGCCCTGGGCGCCACCGAGGGTGATCTGGTACCACTCGCTGCCGTTCTTATCGACGCCAAGAATGCCGATGTTGCCGATGTGGTGGTGGCCGCAGGCGTTCATGCAACCGGAGATATTCAGGCTGATGTCGCCCAGGTCATGCAGGTAATCCAGATCCTCGAAGCGCGCCTGAATCGCTTGTGCAATGGGGATTGATTTGGCGTTGGCCAGCGCGCAAAAGTCGCCGCCCGGGCAAGCGATGATGTCGGTCAGCAAGCCGATGTTGGCGCATCCAAGGCCTTGCTCGCAGGCCAGGCACCACAGTGGGTAAAGGTCGGCCTTGGGCACATCCGGCAAAACGATGTTCTGTTCATGGGCGATGCGGATTTCGCCGAAACCAAACTGCTCGGACCACTGGGCCACCGCGTCCATTTGCTCAGCCGTGACATCCCCCGGCGGCGCGGCGATGCCCGGTTTGGTCGACAGCACCACGCTGGCGTAACCCGGCACTTTGTGCGGCTGAACGTTGCGCGTCACCCAACGGGCGAATGCCGTGTAATCCGCCAGGCGCGTGCCGAAGTCCAGGTCGGTGCCGGCCAGTGAACGGTAATCGGGTGGCACGAAGGCACTGGCGACACGCTCATACTCGACGTCGGTCAACTGCGCCGGACCGTCCTTGAGGTGCTGCCACTCCTCCTCCACTTCCTTGGCGAACGCTTCGATACCCAGCGCCTTGACCAGAATCTTGATCCGCGCCTTGTACTTGTTATCGCGCCGCCCGTGGCGGTTATAGACCCGCAGCACCGCTTCAACGTAGGACAGCAGGTGCTGCCACGGCAAGCCTTCGCGAATCTGCAAACCGAGGATCGGCGTGCGTCCCAAGCCGCCGCCAACGATCACCCGCAAGAGCATTTGCCCGCTGTCATCGCGATAAAGATAAAGGCCGATGTCATGCATCATGATCGCCGCGCGGTCCTGCTTCGCCGAGCAGATGGCGATTTTGAACTTGCGCGGCAGGAACAGGAATTCCGGGTTGATGGTCGACCATTGCCGCAGGATCTCTGCCAGCGGGCGCGGGTCCATCAACTCGTCCGCCGCGACGCCGGCGAAGGCTTCGGTGGTGATGTTGCGCACGCAGTTGCCGGAGGTCTGGATCGCGTGCATTTCCACCTCGGCCAGGCGTTCGAGGATGTCCGGCACCTGAGCCAGTTCGATCCAGTTGAACTGCATGTTCTGCCGGGTGGTGAAGTGGCCGTAGCCACGATCGTAGTCCCGCGCAATGCTCGCCAGAATGTGCATTTGCTTCGCACTCAGCGTGCCGTAGGGAATCGCCACGCGCAGCATGTAGGCATACTTTTGCATGTACAGGCCGTTCTGCAGACGCAAGGGCAGGAATTCTTCTTCGCTCAAATCGCCTGCCATGAAGCGTTCGACCTGATCACGAAACTGCGCAACACGCTCGAACACCAGGGCCCGGTCATAGTCGTCGTACTGATACATGTAGCTGCCACCTCATCAGGATTATCGGGCTCTGTGGCTAATGCCAGTCAGTAAGGTGCAAAACCTGTGGGAGCGGGCTTGCTCGCGAAGAGGCCGTCACATTCAACATTACCGGTGACTGACACTCCGTCTTCGCGAGCAAGCCCGCTCCCACAAGGATTGCGGTGTTCAATTCCTTAACTGGTCGGCATCAGGCTCTGCGGCTCGTTCTTGAGGTGGCGACTATGCACCGGCAGCGCAGCACGTTACAGATTCAGCTGCACACTAAAAAACCGTATCAGAACGCGGCCTATGGCCTCAGGCCCGCATTGCATCTGATCCGCATAAACTCGGTTTTTCTGAGTCTGTTTTGTTTGCGGCAGGGTTTCTACAGTTCATGGCATGCCAGACCGGGTGGCCTGGCAAGTCTTTGCAACCGTGGAAGAACTGACCATGAGCACAGCAACAATCGGACAAGCCTATAACTACAAGGTCGTTCGCCAATTCGTCGTGGCAACCATCGTCTGGGGTGTCGTCGGGATGGCGATGGGGGTATGGATCGCCTCGCAACTGGTATGGCCCGAGATGAACCTCGACCTGCCGTGGACCACCTTCGGCCGCCTGCGTCCTCTGCACACCAGTCTGGTGATTTTCGGCTTTGCCGGCAGCGCGCAATTCGCCGCCAGCTACTACGCGGTGCAACGCACCTGCCAGGTGCGGCTGTACTCCGACAAGCTCGCCGCCTTCACCTTCTGGGGCTGGCAATCGGTAATCGTGGTCATGCTGATCACCCTGCCGCTGGGCTATACCACTACCAAGGAATACGCCGAGATCGAATTCTCCGGTGCGGTGTGGATGACGGCGGTCTGGGTCGCTTACGCCATCGTGTTCTTCACCACCGTGGTGCAACGCAAGACCAAGCACATCTACGTCGGTAACTGGTTTTTCGGTGCGTTCATCGTGGTGATCGCCATGCTGCACGTGGTCAATCACCTGTCGATCCCGGTGGACTGGTTCAAGTCGTATCCGGTGTATTCCGGGGCCACCGACGCCATGGTCCAGTGGTGGTATGGGCACAACGCCGTGGGGTTTTTCCTGACCACCGGCTTCCTCGGGATGATGTATTACTTCGTGCCGAAACAGGTCGGGCGACCGGTGTATTCCTATCGCTTGTCCATCGTACATTTCTGGGCGCTGATCACCCTGTACATCTGGGCCGGCCCGCACCACTTGCACTACACCGCGCTGCCAGACTGGGCGCAGTCACTGGGCATGGCAATGTCGCTGATTCTGTTGGCGCCGAGCTGGGGCGGGATGATCAACGGCATGATGACGTTGTCGGGCGCCTGGCATAAGTTGCGTACCGACCCGATCCTGCGCTTTCTGGTGCTGTCATTGGCCTTCTACGGCATGTCGACCTTCGAAGGGCCGATGATGGCGATCAAAACGGTCAACGCCCTCTCTCACTACACCGACTGGACCATCGGCCACGTTCACGCCGGGGCCTTGGGCTGGGTGGCGATGATCACGTTTGGTGCCATCTACCACATGGTCCCGAAAGTCTTCGGCCGCCCGCAGATGCACAGCATCGGCCTGATCAACGCGCACTTCTGGCTGGCGACCATCGGCACCGTGCTGTACATCGCCTCGATGTGGGTCAACGGCATCACCCAGGGTTTGATGTGGCGCGCGATCAACGACGACGGCACGCTGACCTACTCCTTCGTCGAAGCCTTGCAAGCCAGTCACCCGGGGTTTGTGGTGCGCTTTGTCGGCGGAGTGTTCTTCCTCAGCGGCATGTTGCTGATGGCCTACAACACCTGGCGCACGGTGCGTGTGGCGAATGTGCAAATGGCTGAACTTGAAGCGCAGATTGCCTGAGGCAAGGAGCCGGACATGATCGAGATGGGGTTGAATCTATTGGGTGTTTTGGGGCTTTGGTTGGCGGTCGAGTACTGCCTGAAACACCAGACCGCCGAAAGCCTGGACGATGCCAGCCTGATTCCGTTCGCCGATGACCCCGAAGTGGCGCGGCGGGTGGAATTGGCCACGGGCAAGAAAGTGAACGCGGTGGCGCCGCAAGAGCTGAAGCAGGGCTGGGGCAACCTCGAAATCTGATGCACACCCAATCCACTGTGGGAGCTGCGGTGAATCCATCTGCTGCGAACGCCGCAGATCAATGTGGGAGCGGGCTTGCTCGCGAAGAGGCCATAACATTCAGCATCAATGTTGAATGTTAGTCCGCCTTCGCGAGCAAGCCCGCTCCCACAGTGGTTATGTGTGCGTCACAAATAACACGCTTCAGCCGCGCTCGCGGGGAATCAGGCCCTGCAGCTGCTGCGCCAGAAAATTCGCATCGAAAGCAAAGGTGTCCGGGTCTTTCAAGCCATTGGTCTTGCGCCACTGCCAATCGCTGGACGGTGGCAGGCACACCAGCGAAATGCTGCCATAGCGCGCCGCGGTCAAGCCCATCACGGCGAGGGAAATCTGCCCACCCGCGCCCATCACGTCCGGCACAAACTCCACCGGTTTCCCGGCGATGACGATACTCAGTTTCTCGGTCTTGAACGTCGACGTCTCCGCCGGTACGCTCGGCCCGGACGCGACATACGCCTCGCGGCTCACTTCCAACAGATTCGGCGTCAGGACCGGTGCCAGCCACTGCTGGATCTGATCGAACAACTCACCAATGCGCGTCGCCCACACGGCCGATTGCGACTCAAACAGTTGCTTCTTGTGCGCTTCGCTATCTGCATAGTGGCGAAGCATCTCGCCCAGTTGCTGTACGTCGTCCATTGCGGTGTTCCTTTGGTTGAAGCGGTGCTGCGGTTTTTGAGCATGGCAGATTGAGTACAGAACTGTTCATTTAAAACAGCGACTGATGAATGATCAATGGAGAAATTTACGACAGACGGTATCGAAAAACCCAATTTACACGGCTTTACCTGTCAGATCTGACAGTAGCCAGCTCACTTGAGCGGGTGTTTGATAGACCCGCCACCCAAATAACGGATGGTGCGAGTCAGTCTCGAGGAGACGGGTGATGGGTAATCAAATCAATAACAATGTTCTAGTCCTCTATCCCGTGATCATTCAGGGGTTGAAAAAGCCGGTCATTCACGATGCCAATCCGGATGGAGGCATCCCCTTATCCCTCTTCGACGAATATCCTGAAGGACTCTTATGCTTGATTGACCCTTGGATCAATGCGGCGTCCAGGTCTGTTGTCATGGCTGTAGACGACCGCGTTGATCTGTTCGTCGTCGGCAGAGCCCCCCCCGTGGCTGGCAAAACCATCAATCCCGGCGAGGAGAATGATCGTGTCAGGCTGTTCATCCCCAAAGGCATTCTCCAAGAGGGTATCAACGAGATCTACTACAAGGTAAGGAGGGTAGGTCAGACAACACCCGAAGAGTCCCTCACATTAAAAGTGCTCTTCCATACCCTGGCACCCGGAGAGCCTGGCCATTCGGCCCGCAAGGTACAGGTTTCCGCCGATGTGCAGACCAAGGGGGTGGACAGGGCACAGGCGGATCGCGGTGTCGTGACCGGAATGGACTACTCCAATAGACGCGCCTATGACGACATTCGCCTGAGCATTGGCACGACCTATGTCGATCACAAAGTAACCCCTGCAGAGGCGGCTCCAGGCAGCCCGGTGGTAACCGAAACACTCTTTACTCCGGTTTTCGAAAGAATTGGCGATAACCCACGTACCCCTTTCCGGTTTTCGGTCACTGATCAGCTCGGCAATTCTTCCGGCCAATCCGCGATCCTTGAGATCGATGTGCATCTCCAACAACCGGCTCTGGATCTGAGGCCGCCCAGCGTATTGGAGGCCAACGGTACCCTGCTGAACATTCAAGAAGACTTTTATGACGCCGAGTTCGCCACTGTACAAGTCGCTTTCACCGGCTCGGCGCCGAGACAAACCGTAAAAGTCTATTGGGTCGGTCGCAACAGCACCTATGGCAGTGAAATACAAACCATCGAGTATTCAGGTCAAACCCTGACATTCAAAGTGAAGCGGATCGATGTCATCGATTGCATCGGGAAAGTCGCCAAGGTGTATTACACGGTTCAACGCTCCATCGACCCGATGCCGCTGGAATCTCGCCCGCTCCACCTCAGCGTCACGCAAGTGGGAAACCTGGTACTCACCGAGCCCAGGTTGTCGTCAGACAAACGAACGGCAATGGTCAGCTACGTCGGCATGAGCACCGGTTACAGCGTGCGTATTGCCTGGCACGGTAGATACAAGCGTTACGGTGCCGAATTCAACATCACCAACACCTCAGAAATGCGCTTGCCTATCGAATCCTCATGGATCACCGAAAGTGCAGGGTTACCTGTGCAAATCAACTACACGATTCTTCGTACCGGGAGTGGTGAGAAGTTGAGATTTTCGTGGGTATTGCGCCTGCACCTTTGACAAAAGCACGTTGCAACGGACTTTGTGGAGTTTGTGCTTTTATCGGCTTGACTTGAATGTAGACGAGGGATCTGTCATGCAAAAAGTAATCGGTGTGCTGTTAATCGCGTTAATGGTGGGTTGCACTCAGGTCGATATAAAACCGCCAAATGAAGTAGCGACGGTCAACAATGTCCAGACCCTGAATGGCCCCGCCATCGCCACTCAACTAAACACGCTTTACAATCGCAAATTCCCCAACTGCAACAAATCGGACTCACAACCTGCGTTTCTGTGCTCGGGCGTGACCCTCAGGGTGACGGTAAAAGACCCCAACAACACTTATAAAGTCTGGGATCCCAGCCCCCCATCGGAAAAGAGTGGTGGTGTTTCGTTCTCGTATCTCAGGGCCGACGCCAACTTTGGCCGTCTGGCCTGGGGTCACGGTAATGGCTACATCCTGTATCCCATCTTCGAAGCCCCGGCCGACAAAATCGACCTGGACTATCTGTGCTCCTATCCCATGGACGCCTGGACCTGGACTCGCAGCTCAACCGCAGTCTGCGTCGCCCACCCTACTTATCCGACTCAAAGTCAGGCCTGCCAAAACGCCGGGGTGACCAGTGCGGAGCAATGGAAAAACGTATGGGATCTGCCGGGTGGCAACCCATTCCAGCGCCAATGTGGTTTTGATATCAAGGATGATCGCAATGCGCTGGCGGGCCCCGCGTTCTATCAATCCTTGAGAGGTAAAGCTCTGCTCGGTGCGACGGGATTCAGCGAGCAAAACGAAGTCTTGATCAAAACCTGGACAGCCGGGCGGCCCAACGTGTTTCCGATCATGGCGTTCTTCTATATTGCTGGCGGTACCAATGCCGGACTTGCCGATGCGCAATACAATCAACGCGACTTCTACAACTCGACCAACCCGAAAGTTGTGGTACCTATCATTCGGCTGACACCGGCGACCAGCGCCACCGGCATCGCCACTTTTGCTTATGCCGCCACAGATCAGGTGGTGACTCAATGAACACCCTACTGTGGCGCACGCTCGGCAAAGTCCTGAGCATTCTCTTTCGTTCGCTGATCAGCGTCGGTTTGATTCAGGGCATTAACTCGCCTCTTTATGCGCAAACTGCAACAGACGCTCCTGACAGCTATATCCTCACCGTGGAGCGCTGTGTGGAATACATCGAAAGTGTGCAATGGGTTTATCGAGACTATCAGTGGTCGTTTTCCATTACGCCCACACCCTGTGCAAGGAAAACACCACCAGAAGGGACTCCCTTCCTGTGGGACGAACTCACCCGTGACTATTCCAATAGCCGCTACTGGAAAAACACCCATGGCATGCGTCATCAATTAATTTGTCATCTAGCGATTGCACGAGATAAACCACAGTGGAACCTGGAACCATGGCGACCTGATGTGGGGTATGCGCAAACTTTGGCTGCCGGCTGCAACCATGTCGTCCCGCTGCCTGAAAAGGCACCATGACACTTCACCAAAACTTGAGCATTACAGTTGATTTATCGCTGGTGCCCGCCATCGAACAAATGGAAACTCGCTTCAGGCCTGGCCTATCAACACAGGCCATAGCCTGAGGAAATCCAATGCGCACCATCGGCCTTATCGGCGGCATGAGCTGGGAGTCCAGCGCCGAGTATTACCGTCTCATCAACCAGCAGGTACGCGATCGCCTCGGGCCGTTGCGCTCGGCGAAACTGTTGATGTACAGCGTCGACTTCGGCCCTGTCGAACAGGCTCAGCATGCCGGGCGCTGGGACGATGCGGCGGCGATTCTGGTGGATGCAGCCCTGCGCCTGGAAGCGGGTGGCGCCGAGTGCGTGGTGCTGTGTACCAACACCATGCACAAGGTGGCCGGGCAGATTCAGGCAGCGATCGATATTCCGTTCCTGCACATTGCCGACCCGGCCGGTCAGGCGGCACTGGAAACCGGTGCTCTGCGGGTGGGTTTGCTCGGCACTGCGTTCACCATGGAGCAGGACTTTCTCAAGGCACGTCTGACGGCCAAGGGCCTGACGGTGCTGGTGCCGGAAGCCGAGGAGCGCCAAGCCGTGCACCGGATCATCTATGACGAGTTGTGCGTCGGGTTGATCAGCGAGGCTTCACGCCAGGTCTATCAACGGGTGATCGAATCGCTGACCGAACGCGGCGTCCAGGCGATCATCCTCGGCTGCACCGAAATCGGCCTGCTGATAAAGCCCGAGCACAGCGCCCTGCCCTTGCTCGACACCACCGAACTGCATGCGCAGGCGGCGGTGGCGTTTGCTTTGGGCGACTGACTCAGTCTGCCTTGAGCGTGCGACGCAGGCGCGCCATGCTCAGGGTATCGACCAGTCGGCCGTCACGCACGGCGTAATCGCGGAACAGGCCTTCGGTCTCGAAGCCGAATTTTTGGTACAACCCAATAGCTGCTTCGTTGTCGGCGTACACCGACAGTTCGACCCGTTGCAGGTTCATCCAGTTGTCGGCGACATCGAGTGCTGCTGCCAGCAATTTCGAACCGACGCCCTTGCCCTGCCACGCCACTGCGACGCCCATGCCGAGGTTGCCGGCGTGGCTGCGGCGGATTCGCGAAAACTGCTCAAGCCCAATGTTGCCGATGACCGACCCCTGATGCAGCGCCACCAGTTGCACCACCCGTTCATTGTCCGGCGCCAGGCGTTTGCGCCAGACCTCGGTGGACTGAAACGGCATTTGCAGCACCTGACGGGTGATCGCCGGGTCGTTGTAGAGCGCGGTGATGCCCTCGATGTGGGATTCGTTGAAGCGTTCGAGGTGAATGGCGGAGTCGTGGTCGGGCATGGTGAGTCGTCCTTGATCGGGTTGTGGCCGGTCACTCTAAACCGCCGCACCTTCCTCTGCCAGATCCGGCGAATGCATCCTTACTGTAGGAGCTGCCGAAGGCTGCGATCTTTTGACTTTGCTTTTGCTGTACCCGGAAAACACAAGATCAAAAGATCGCAGCCTTCGGCAGCTCCTACGGGGTTGGGGTTGTTTGTTGAGGTTATGAACGAATGGAATTCATACCGGCACAGACCTACACGCAAAGCAGCGCTTCGCCGGTTGACTGCCCTGCCCTCACTCCCTATCCTCGCGCCTGTCACGACTCATTCGTGATCGGGTTTGACGGCTCGGTTGTATCTCTCAGGTCGTATAGTTCCTTAACTTTGCACGCGTACGCTTTCGTCCGCAGCAAAGTGATATGGCAACTGTACGTGGGGCATCTTCGGATGCGCCGGGTGCCTTGAGACCGGTCCGTCAACCTGCGTACAGTTGCCACCCTAATTTCGTTTGACGGCGATCTAGTGGCAGCTCTTATTTTTCTCAGGAGCGACACCATGACCGACCCAACCACAAAATCCACCCCCTTCGCCCGCTGCGACCACGTCGATCACCACCTCTTCGCCGTACAACCCGGCATCCCGTTACTCGACGCCCTGGAGCACGCCTCGGTCTACCTCAGCTGCGCCGAAGCCCTCGCCCATCAAGCCCCCACCGCCACCCGCCCGGAACACAGCGCTTCGTTGCGTTGGGCCAGCCAGCAGATGCTCGGCACCGCACGCTCGCTGGTGCAAGCTTCGGTCGACGGTTTACACGCCGCTCAGGCGGGAGGTGACGCATGAATCCGCACATGCCGATGACGCATAACGAAGACAATATTCCAGTGTTGCTGGTGGCCACCCAAGCACCGCTGGATGTACTGCATCGCAGTGCAGCCAGCCGTTTTCTGGCGGTAACGCAGATGATGGAAAGCCTGGCCAGCCTTGATATCACGGGGGCCAAAGGCACCGATGTGCAGCAACTGGCCCATGCGGCGGCGATGTTGCTGCGCGATGGCTGTGATGTGATGGATGTACTGGGGCGGCAGCTACGGGCGCGAGTCTGACGAAAGCCACGCAGATCAAAAGATCGCAGCCTTCGGCAGCTCCTACAGGGATCATGTGAACCCGTCATTGCGCGGGTGTACGCACCCTCCGTAGGAGCTGCCGAAGGCTGCGATCTTTTTTGGCCCGATCATCAGACGTTCACAAAGGCGCAATACATTAGCGCGGATTGATTTCTCGCCCCTTCAATCTGTGAGCCGTATACGTCATGTTGCCTGTTGCCGAGATGGAAACTGCCTTAAAAAACGGGATTGCAAAGGTCCCTGATCGTTGCGCTGGCAGACATGACGTGGGGGCTTACAACCCCTCTGATGACCTTGAGATCGAGGTTCGATTTCTGTCGCTGGCGGACATTTCTTCGGTGCTTGAACTTGAGCAAAGGAAATGGCAAGACGATCAGCGCGCCGATGCCTCGATGCTGGCGTCACGGATCACCTCTTTCCCTGCATTGAGTATCGGCGCTTTTTGCACTCGCACGGGGACTGCACTGGCGTCAGTGTTCATGAAACCTGCCCGGCACGACATCATACGCAAGTGCCCGACGTGGGAAGACTGTGCAAGAAAACAGCACGGCGACGAGTCTGCAAAAACTGGCGTGCTGTTTGGCATCAGCCTGAGCAGCGTTGATCCGAAAGCGGCGCAAGCGATTTTCGAGTTCTTTTGGCCCCATGCGCTGAAGGCGGGATGGTCAGAGGTCTATCTTGGCTCGCCGGTTCCGGGCCTTCGTAACTGGATCTCGAAAAACCCTGACATTCCGGTAGCGCAGTATGTGCGAGGTGAACGCAAGGGCCTGCCGCTGGATCCGCAACTGCGGTATTACTTCAAAAAAGGCTTTCGCAAGATCGTCGCCATCAACGACAACTATTTCCCGCATGAGCCTTCGCTGGATGTCGGCGTGCTGATCGTAGGTAAAGTGCCACTCTCCGGCCTTTCCTTTATATGGAAGCGAGTTCCGCTGCCTTGGCTGCAGCGTATGAAAAAACTGTTCTTCGTGTGCTTGTGAACGCTTCCCTGGCAGTAGAAAGCGCAGCCCGTCCACTCGCGCGCGACAGACGTTTTTGGCGGCTGCTGACCTGCGCTGCGGCGTCCATGATGGGAGACCAGTTCACCCTCGTCGCCTTTCCCCTGCTGGTCATGGCCATAACGCCAGACCCGATGGCGCTCGGCTGGGCTTTTGCCGCGCTTGCATTACCGCGCGCCTTGTTCCTGTTGGCTGGCGGCTCGCTGGTCGACCGTTTTGGTGCCCGCCCGGTATGGATGTTCGGCTGCTGTTCAAGTGCAATGGCGCTATGCGGCTTGTCCTGGGCGGTTTTTCAAGGCCATGCCACGTTGCCCGTGATCTATGGATGCGCCGCATTATTGGGGCTGTTCAGCGCGCTCACTTTACCGGCCGGCAGTGCCTTGGTGCCCGGCATTGTGAACCCGCGCGATCTGGAGCAGGCCAACGGCGTCTTTCTTGCGCTCAGACAGGTCACCATGGCCCTGGGCCCGGTCGCCGCCGGTGCGCTCATCGCCAGCGCGTTCTTGCCCTCTGGTGCGCGCTCAGATTCAAACGGCGCGCTGGACGGCTTTGCCATCGCGTTTGCACTCGATGCGCTGACCTTTGCCCTGTCCGCGTTCGGGCTGAGGACTCTGCTTATCCGCAGAGCGACTTCCGCTGATTCCGGCCCCACGGCCTCGGCAGAAGGCCTGCGTTATTTCTTTCAGAATCAGCGGCTTCGTACGTATCTGATCTATATGGCGGCCATGACACTGTTCATGAGCGGCCCCGTACAGATCGCCGTGCCGCTACTGGTTCACATGCGTTTCACCCCCGAGGCGCAAGCCCTGGGCTGGCTACTCGGTGCCCAAGGCGCGGGTACCTTGGTCGGCATGCTGATGTTCACGGCCCACCCGAAACTGCGGATTATCAATTTAGGCACCACCCTGCTCGCAGTGGACGGCGCCATCGCCTTGCTGCTGATGCCGCTGGGATGGGTATATGCCCTCTGGCAAGGCGTGGCACTGCTGTTCGCCATTGGTATCTTCGGCGGCTTTGTGCAGGTCATGGCGTACACCTGGCTGCAGCGAGCATTACCGCCTGCATTGCTCGGTCGCGGCATGAGCCTGTTCATGCTCGTGTTTGCCGGACTCGCGCCGGTCTCGGCAGCGATTTCAGGCTGGGTTTTGCAATTCATCTCCATCGAAGCCGTGTTCGTAGCATCCGGTGTGCTGCTATTGACGACGGTGGCGTTTTTTTACGTTGGCTCGGGCCTTGGGAGGCTGTCGGATGTTTAAGCGAATAGAGCCTTTGAACAGTGCCACGAGGTCTGCCCGACATGCAGATACCAGCTTGGAGGCCTTTCATTCATTGCGCTCCAACATGCCCAGCTATCTGTTCATGGCCCTGTGCGTCTTGAATACGGCCGCGATTGTCTGGCTGGCTGCGCACGAGGCGTTCGGATGGCTGGCCATTGCTCCGCTTATAGTGTTTCAGGCGATTCTGATGATCGGGGTTCAGGAGGCCAAACATCAATGTGTGCATCGCCAGTTCCTCGTTGGCACGCGTCTGAACGATGCAGTGGGTGTGTTCACGGCTGCCATTTTCGGCGTCAACTTCGTGGGCTACCGCTGCTTTCACCTCGAACACCATCGCAAAACCTGCCAGGCCGATGATCCCGAAGGGTTGCTGTACCAACAGACATGGCGAACACGCCTGATCAGCCTGTTTGGCGCCGTTGAGCAGTTGTGGGTTGCCGTTTCCATCAATATTTTTTCCCGACGCTACACACCTCCTCATGCGCTCCGGCACCGGCGCTGGAACAATGCCTTTCTCGCCGTTTTCGTCGCAGCGCTGGCTTTGGGCATCCATGAGGTGCCTCGACAAATCGTCTGCGCCTACCTGCTTCCGTATTGCATTTTTGCCTGGCTGGATTTCTGGCTAACCCAGGCCGAGCACTATGGAGTACCGATCTCGGCTCAAGGCTCGCGCCGCGCGCCCTCTGACGTCACGACCGATTTATATCTGCCAACGCTACTGTCCTGGCTCGTCCTGCATCGCTCGTTGCACCGCATTCACCATGAGGCGCCGGCGACGCGCTGGTTCCATGCTCACGCTCGATCGAGGGCTCTGGCCGAATGCAAGCCAGGCGGCGTGACGGACCTCCCCACCTTCTTTGCGACCTGGATGCGATTCGGTCCCCGACTCTGGAAGTAAGCCATGACAGACGCAGCTATCGAACCACGGCACACAAAGACTGCCGAGACTCAACACCCTATCCGCACTGTAGAGCGCGCCCAGCTGTTGGCGTGGGGCAAACCCGCCCCATTGCGTTTACTCGCCGCCACGGTTTTCGAGTGGGTGCTGATCCTGTGTGCGGGAGGCCTGGCCATGTACGCCGGCACGATTTTGGCCTCGGTGTTGGCCGTTGTGTTCATCGGCACAAGGCAGCATGCATTGCTCATCCTGATGCATGAGTTTTCACACCGGCAGTTCAGCCGGACTCGCCCCATGCTCAACGACACCCTTGGCGATCTCCTGACGGCAATCCCGTTCACCATCACCATTTTCGGGTTTCGTCGCGACCACACCGCCCACCATCGGCATACCGCAACCGACCGCGATCCCAACTGGGTTTCATGCAAGGGACAGGACCGATTCACGTTTCCAAAATCCGCGTTCAACATTGCCATCCTGTTGCTGAAACACTGCGCAGGGCTGTACGGCTTCCATGAATTGAAAACGGCCCTGGTGACGTCAAAAATGGCGTCGCAATGCCCACCTTCCACGCGGTATCGACAATGGATTTTTGCCGTTTCGCTGGCGGGGGTTCTCACCTGGTTCCACCTCTGGCTGGCGGCCTTGGTGTATTGGCTTCTGCCACTGTTTACCGTGTTGATGGCCCTGCTGTATTGGCGCGATGTGGCAGAACACTTCGCCATGCCCAACCCCGGTCCCGGAGCATCCCGAACGGTGATTGCAACCTGGTGGGAACGCTTGTTGATCGCCCCCCACGGCGTCGGCTTTCATGCCGAACACCACCTGTATCCTGCCGTGCCGTGCTTTCGCCTTAGGCAGGTGCATGAGGCGCTCGCGAAAGACGAGGCACATACCCGGCAGGCGCAAATCACGCAGGGTTATTTCTCGGGATTGATTCGCGAGATCGCTGCCGCCGACACCCCGCGTTCATGTGTGAGGCATTGACCCATGGACTACCTCGGGCATCCTGTATCTGACAAACGTGAAGAGGCCACCCTCTTCAAGCCATTCTGGAACGACACGTCAATCAAGACTTACCTGTTCGATGCCTGTTCGGTATTGCTTCCGGCCGGTGAGCAATTCGTGATTTCGGTGGTGGAGTCAGCCGCTTTGCGACTGCAACAAACGTCGGTTCTTGCCGAATGTTCGCGCAACTTCGTGGCCGAGGAACGTGCTCACCAACGAGCGCACCGGCGGTACAACCAGCAACTGGAAAACCAGGGGTTTGAAGTCAAGAAGTTCGAGCATATGATCGAGAAAGACCTCGAGGCCCTCCGATCGAAGTTGTCACTCAATGCGCAACTGGCATTGGCTGCCGCGTTCGAGCACGTGACGGCCGTCATGTCCGCTGCCGCCTTACGTAGAAACGGCTTGCTCTCGGTCAAGGAGTCACCACAGACCCGCCTGTGGCGATGGCATTGCGCTGAAGAAGTGGCGCACCAGCACGTCACCACGGACCTGGTGCGGTCGCTGGGCATACCCTATTGGCAGCGGATTTTCTTTTTCCTGGCAGCATCGGGGCTCATGGCGTTCGATGTCATTCGTCACATACACAGTTTTGCCCGCCTCGACATCGCCCGCGGCCGCGTCAGCTCGAAGGAAGTACGGCGTGCCGCGGGCAGCTTGCTGTTTCGCGATGGCGCCAACCTGGCGCTGATGGCAATCGGATGGTCCGCCTACTTTCTTCCGCTGAAAAAAAGCTGATTTCGCAAGGCACTGGCTCGCGATGGGACCCTCACATTCAACGTTGATGTTGATTGCTGGATCGCTATCGCGAGCAGGCTCGCTCACACATTAAAACAGTGGTTATCCTTCGAACCACTCCCGTCGCTCACTGAACGTGTTGTGGATCAACTCGACGATCCCCTGCACCCCGGCCTCATTCCGGGAGTCGGCATTGACCGCCATCCACACCTGGCGCTGCATCGGTTGCTTGAAGAGCCCGGGCAATGCCACCAGCCCCCGGTCGAATTGGCTCATGTAGTGCGGCAACAAACCGATGCAAGCGCTGCAGCGGATCATCTCCAGCATCAGCTCATAGGAATGCAGCTGCACCACTCCCGCCAGGCGCTGCTCCACCAGATTGTTCCACGGCCCAAAAGCGGTGACGTGGCGATCGTGCTGCCATTGCACCAGCATGAAATCGGCCAGGTCACCCAGGCTGTCCGGCCGCGCCGCGACCCGTGAATAGCGTTTGGCGATGTGCGGCAGATAGTCCAGCCGTGCCAGACGCTGTGGCTCGCTGATGGCAAAACTGGGGCCTGGCAACGGCGAATCGGTGCCCGCCAGCCACACCACCACATCGGCACTGATCGCTCGCAGGGACAGCTCGCTGTCCAGGGAAATGATGTCCAGGCGCACACTGGCGTTGCGTCGCAGCAGCGAGACCAGATCGCGGCCGAGGATGTCGTGCAGGATCGACTCGGCCACGGCCAGGCGAATCAACGGCTGTTCGATCACCGGCAACTTGCGCTCGTGCGCCAACGCGACCAACTGCGCCTGCAACTGCTGACCGTCACGACTCAAGGTCAGTGCGCTGCCCTGGAACTTGAACAGCGAACGTTGCAGCTGATCTTCCAGCTGCGCCAGGTGCTTGCGCAGCAGGGTCGCCCGCACATTGAGGCTGCGCGCGGCCTGCATGAAACAGCCGCAACGGGCGCTGACCAGAAAGTATTGCGCGACCTCGGTATCAATCCCGGCGGCCCGTGCCAGCCAGGATTCGGATGGCCCCTGCGGCGATCGGTATTCGACAACACCCTGACGTCCTGTGGGTTCTATGAATGACATCGATGACTCCCTGTCGATCTTTGTTTTTGATTGCTTCCAGCGCGATAGAAATTCTTTAAACCAGTGAGAAACCTGTGGGAGCGGGTTCGTGTGTGGCGAAGGGGGTTGCTCTCATCACCAGAAATTCGCCCTGCACCGACATCCTTGGCCCCGCCATACATCTGTTGATTCTTGACCGAACATTGCTGCATTTGTGTGTCACGCTCAGCCAATTGCGTCTCGAGCCGGGCACGTTCGGCTTCTCGACCAGCGTTCGGCCCACTCAATTGCTTGTTGTCGACGTCGCTGCGTGTTTGCCCAGCCAGGTGTGTTGCAACGCAAAGTTCAAGGAGAACTCGGGCATTGGCAGCAAGGCACCGCAGAACACTTCGCCAATAATTTTCTGGATCAGCTGCACCGCCCGCGGGTTGTTCAGCAGCGTGGCGATGTCGCGGCTCAATACGTTGAAGCTCCAGACCTTGTTCAGGTCCAGGCCGATGAACCAGCAGAACAGCAGATTGTAATTGAGCTGCTCGTAGAGTTGCTGCTCGCTGTAGACCGAAACCGGCTTCTTGCGCGCGGCTTCGACAATCTTCGACAGGCGCTGATCGAGTTCTTGCATGCCCACTTTCGAGTAGCGTTCCATAATCCCCATTGCCTCACTCCCGGCTCCCGCCCTCGGCTTGTGTAAAGCGGCCAAAAGGCCCCTCAAGCGCGTCACATAGGCATGACCGGAATGGCGATGTGCTACCGAACTTTTGTCATGAAAGCTTCATGTTGGAGATGGGAGTTGCGTGGAATTTTCTGGGTACACCCATAAACTGTGGGAGTGGGCTTGCTCGCGAAAGCGGAGTGTCAGCCAAGTATTTCTCAAACACGTTATATCGAGATGATTAGCGCCACACCGCAACTTCAATAGCGACCGGTATGACGCTAACTATCAAACACCAAACATCAGATACATAAAACCTCACATCAACCTAGCTATTGCTCAAGTCAAAAGACCCTGTAACACTTAACTTTACAGGCCCCCCAGGATCACCCTTGATTTTCTTCATTTCCATATCAAATTCGCCTTTAGTTTTCCGAGGCGAATCCGTATACCACACCTTTACAGTGCCGGAAACAGGACCATAATCAAAATATTCCCCCGCGCTTTCTTTATGATACAACGCCGTCAAGTCTTTTACATCATACTGTTCTGAGGGCTGTTTTCTCGAAAAAACAAGCTCAAAGGATTGCGTCACCCCGATCTCAGTCTTAAAAACCCTGACTTTAAAGCCCTCACCATCATCTTCAAACGAAATATTTCCCTGTTCTATGCTTCCAAACCCAATGGCGCTGACTTTAAAAGTACCCACTGTGCTGGTTGTTACATTCGCTGGAGTCGCCATTTCTTATTCATCCCTTTTGAAAAAATTATTCCCCTTCTACATATCAATGAGAAGGGTGTCCTTGGCACCGCTCACGGCCAACACTTTCGCTTCCGACCAGCACGTTGCCGACGAAATTAATATATTAACCGTGATAAGCCTGTCTACTGTCAAACCTGATAGTAGACAGGAATGCAACATGAGGGGCATTCTTCTCCGTTTAGAAATAAACAGGCCACACATCAAAAAAAAAACGAAAAGAGGACGAATTTATTTATCCAGAGGGAGTTGCACTTGAGTGACTCGAAGAAATGGAGCCTAACCCGCTGTTGTGGCGAGGGGGCTTGCCCCCGTTGGGTTGCGAAGCGACCCCCAAACCTGCAATCGCATGTTTTCAGGCACACCGCATATGCCGATTTTACGACGGCTTCGCCGCCGAACGGGGGCAAGCCCTAATGCCAGTCAGTTAAGGTGCGAAACCTGTGGGAGCGGGCTTGCTCGCGAAAGCGGTGGGTCAGGCAACATCAATGTTTACTGTGCCGCCGTCTTCGCGAGCAAGCCCGCTCCCACATGGAT
>NZ_JYLB01000012.1 GCF_001042905.1 Pseudomonas lini | reverse complement strand
ACCAAGCGAATGGCTTCTGCTTTTTCCTCTGACGTTACAACCCGATAACCCATGATGCTTCCTTAGATCGACGCTCCTACATCATGGTCTAAAAACATTCGACCACAACACGGCAGCTCCTACAGGGAAACGCATATTCCGTGTAGGAGCTGCCGAAGGCTGCGATCTTTTGATCTAGCGGTCCTGCGCATCCTTGGCATCCGCTTCCGCATTACGTTCGGCGACGCGCTTACGTTGCTCTTCGGTCAATTCGACCTTGTTGGCGGTGTCGCGCAGCATCATCAAACCACCAACGATCGAGCCGATGGCAACGATCAGAATCAACCAGGCATACCAAGGCATAGGAGTTCTCCTTAAGGGCAGGCCGGTGGGCGAGAGTTTCGCCAACCGACCCTGCATACCACTTTTGAGCGATCAATTTTCGCAGTGGTTCCATTCTATGCCTGTTATGTCCCGTTCATCTGCGCCATATCTTCGAAACTTGCACTTTCCCCGTAGGAGCTGCCGCAGGGAAGTGGTTTGAAGTCAGAGCCCGGTCAACATCGCATCCGCCGGTGCATCGGCCCGCAACTGCGCGGTGAGCATGAAGTATACGAAACCTACTGCCATGAAGCCGAGGAAGATCAACCCGATCAAGGTGTTGAACCAGGCCATCGCCACCAGGCAAACCACCGCCAGCACCAGTGCAATGAATGGCACCAATGGATAGCAGGGCGCGCGGAAGGTGCGTTCCAGGTTCGGTTCGGTTTTGCGCAGTTTGAACAGGCTGAGCATGCTCATGATGTACATCACGATCGCACCGAATACCGCCATGGTGATCATCGCCGCTGTCAGCGTCATGCCGCCGAGGTTGATCAAACCGTCGCTGTAGATCGCCGCGATGCCGATTACGCCACCGGCGATGATCGCCCGGTGCGGGGTCTGGAAGCGCGACAGTTTGGCCAGGGATGCCGGCAGGTAACCGGCACGGGCGAGGGCGAAGAACTGCCGCGAGTAGCCGAGGATGATCCCGTGAAAACTCGCCACCAGGCCGAACAAGCCGATCCAGACCAGCATGTGCAACCAGCCGGAGCTTTCGCCGACCACGGCTTTCATGGCTTGCGGCAGCGGATCGTTGATGTTCGACAGGGTGCGCCAGTCGCCGACACCGCCGGCAAAGAACATCACGCCCATGGCCAGCAGCACCAGGGTCAGGATGCCGCTGATGTAAGCCTTGGGAATTGTGCGTTTCGGGTCCTTGGCTTCTTCGGCAGCCATGGCTGCACCTTCGATGGCCAGGAAGAACCAGATGGCAAACGGAATGGCCGCGAACATCCCGGCAATCGCTGGCGCACCGAACACATCAGAACCGGCCCAGCCGTTGAGCGCGAAGTTACTGAAGCTGAACGCCGGGGCGACCACGCCCATGAACACCAACAGTTCGGCGACCGCCAATACACAGACCACCAGTTCGAAGGTCGCGGCGAGTTTCACGCCGAGAATGTTCAGGCCCATGAACACAATGTAAGCACCGACCGCCGCGTGCTTCGGGTCAAGGGCCGGAAATTGCACGTTCAGGTAGGCACCGATCGCCAGGGCAATCGCCGGTGGGGCGAAGACGAATTCGATCAGGGTCGCCAGCCCGGCAATCAATCCACCTTTTTCACCAAAGGCGCGGCGGCTGTAGGCAAAGGGACCGCCGGCATGGGGAATTGCGGTGGTCAGTTCGGTGAAACTGAAGATGAAGCAGGTGTACATGGTGGCGACCATGAACGAGGTCACCAGAAAACCAAGTGTCCCGGCAACGCCCCAGCCATAACTCCAGCCGAAGTATTCACCGGAAATCACCAGCCCGACCGCGATACCCCACAGGTGCAGCGTGCCCAGCGTGGGTTTGAGTTGTGTGTTCATGCGTTGCTCCCGGAACGGTTTGGAATGCTCGGGGAGGGCGTGTGCAGTGGGCGTGCCATTTTGCCTGTGGGCGTCGTAAAGCGCTGAAAGCTGTCGTATCGGGGATGTTCGCGGCTGGATGGGGGCTTTTTGTGCGCCAGTTGGGGGCGTTGGTGTCTGTTCTGCCGTCTTCGCGAGCAAGCCCGCTCCCACATTTGGAATGCGTTTACCCATACAACTCCGATCCCTGTGGGAGCGGGCTTGCTCGCGAAGAGGCCCGCCCTGCCTCCGCAAAATTTCCCACTCTTTACGCTTTATTTATGCCCCGCCCCACCCCTCGATCTCGCGCCTTTACAGCCTCCCTGCAGACAATCACTCCACACACGGCAATACGCCGTAACACGGAGAACTTCCATGAGCGTTCTGGATGGGGTGTCACTGCTATTGGCAGTGGGGCTGTTCATTTATCTGTTGGTTGCGCTGTTGCGCGCGGACCGGAACTAGGAGCGGCTATGCACAGTTATGACTATTGGCTGATCCTCGCCTTCTTCGCCGTGGTGCTGATCCCGGCACCGTTTCTGGGACGCTTCTACTACAAGGTGATGGAAGGGCAGCGCACCTGGCTTTCGCCGATCCTCGGGCCGGTGGAGCGTGGCTGTTATCGGGTGGCCGGTGTCGATCCACAGATCGAACAGAGCTGGCAGAAATACACCCTGGCCTTGCTCGCCTTCAACCTCGCCGGTTTTTTGCTGCTGTTTGCGATCCTGGTGTTTCAGGATTACTTACCGCTGAATCCGCAAAACCTGCCGGGTCAGGAGTGGACGCAAGCGTTCAACACCGCCGTCAGTTTCATGACCAATACCAACTGGCAGTCCTACAGCGGCGAAGCGACCCTCAGCTACCTGAGTCAGATGGTTGGCCTCACCGTGCAGAACTTCGTCAGCGCCGCCACCGGTCTGGCGGTTCTGGTTGCGCTGTGTCGTGGCATCGGTCGCAAATCAACCAAGACCCTCGGCAACTTCTGGGTCGACATGACCCGCGCCACTCTCTATGGCCTGCTGCCGCTGTGCCTGCTGCTGGCGCTGTTTCTGGTCTGGCAGGGCGTGCCACAAACTTTCGCCCACTACGTGAATGCCGTGACGATGCAAGGCGTCGATCAGGTGATCCCGCTCGGCCCGGCTGCCAGCCAGATTGCGATCAAGCAACTGGGCACCAATGGCGGTGGTTTCTTCGGCGTCAACTCGGCGCATCCGTTCGAGAACCCGACAGCCTGGAGCAACTTGTTCGAAGTCTCCTCGATCATTCTGATTCCGGTGGCGCTGGTGTTCACCTTCGGCCATTACGTGAAAGACCTGCGTCAGAGCCGCGCGATCATCGCCTGCATGCTGGCGCTGTTTTTGATCGGCGGCGCGACGTCGTTGTGGGCTGAGTACCAACCCAATCCGACCCTGGCCAACGTCGCCGTTGAACAAACCGCGCCGCTGGAAGGCAAGGAAGCGCGCTTCGGCACCACCGCCACCGTGCTGTGGTCGGTGACCACCACTGCGGCGTCGAACGGTTCGGTCAACGGCATGCACGACAGCCTCAACCCGCTGAGCGGGATGGTCGCGATGATCAACATGATGGTCGGCGAAGTAATCTTCGGCGGCGTCGGAGCCGGGCTCTACGGCATGTTGCTCAACGTACTGATCGCGGTGTTCCTCGCCGGGCTGATGATCGGCCGCACCCCGGAATACCTCGGCAAGAAACTGCAAGCCCGAGAAGTACAGCTACTGGTGGTGACCTTGCTGGTGATGCCGGTCGGCGTGCTGGTGCTCGGCGCGATTGCCGCCAGCCTGCCGGGCCCGGTTGCGGCGGTGAGTAACCCCGGCGCTCACGGTTTCAGTCAGTTGCTTTATGCCTACACCTCGGCCAGTGCCAACAACGGTTCGGCGTTTGGCGGCTTAGGTGCCAACACCGCGTTCCACAACCTGATGCTGGGGCTGGGCATGTTGATCGGTCGCTTCGGTTACATCCTCCCGGTACTGGCGTTGGCCGGCAGCCTGGCGATGAAGAAAACCGCGCCGATCGGCCAGAACAGCTTCCCGACTCACGGCCCGCTGTTCGTGACCCTGTTGACCGTAACCATTTTGCTGGTGGGTGGTTTGACCTTCCTGCCGACCTTGGCGCTGGGTCCGATTGCTGAACACCTGAGCCTGGGCTTCTAAGGGGAATCCATGATGAATATGCCCGCAACTAAAGCCGTCGTCGCCAAGGCGCCGGAACAACCAAAAACCGCGATCTCGGCCCTCTGGCGTCCAGCGCTGGTGCAAGCCTTCGTCAAGCTCGACCCACGGCAATTGCAACGTGCGCCGGTGATGCTGGTGGTCGAACTGACCGCGATTCTGACCACTGTGCTGTGCTTCATTCCCGACAACGCCGTGCCGACTTTTGTCGCCGCGCAAATCGCGTTGTGGCTGTGGTTCACCGTGTTGTTCGCCAACTTCGCCGAAGCGCTGGCAGAAGGTCGCGGCAAGGCCCGCGCCGACAGCCTCAAGGCCGGCAGTGAAGGCTTGAGTGCCCGTCGCAAAACTGCCAATGGCAGCTTTCAAGTGGTACCGGCCACCAGCCTGCGCAAGGACGATGTGGTGCGCGTCGAAGCGGGGGAGATGATTCCCGGTGACGGCGAGGTGATCGAAGGTATCGCGGCGGTCAACGAAGCGGCGATTACCGGTGAATCGGCGCCGGTGATTCGCGAGTCCGGTGGCGACCGCTCGGCTGTCACCGGCAATACCCGACTGGTGTCCGACTGGCTGCTGGTGCGCATTACCGCCAACCCCGGCGAGTCGACTCTCGACCGCATGATCGCACTGGTCGAAGGCGCCAAACGCCAGAAAACCCCGAACGAAGTAGCGCTGGATATCCTGCTGATCGGCTTGACCCTGATCTTCCTGCTGGTGGTGGTGACCCTGCAACCGTTCGCCCACTTCGCCAACGGCAGCCTGCCGCTGGTGTTCCTGGTGGCGTTATTGGTCACGCTGATTCCGACCACTATCGGCGGTTTGTTGTCGGCCATTGGTATCGCTGGGATGGACCGTCTGGTGCGCCTGAACGTGATCGCCAAGTCCGGTCGCGCCGTGGAAGCGGCGGGGGACGTTCATGTCCTGTTGCTGGACAAGACCGGCACCATCACCTTCGGCAACCGTCGTTGCTCCGCGGTCTATGCCGCGCCTGGCGTCAGCGCCAAAGAACTGGCCGAAGGTGCGTTATTCGCCTCCCTGGCCGATGACACCGCTGAAGGAAAATCCATCGTCGAATACCTGCGCGGTCTTCACCCGCAACCCGAGCCGTCCGCCGAGGTGCTGACCGCCGTGCCGTTCAGCGCTGAAACCCGCTTGTCCGGTGTCGACTATCAGGGCCGGGTCTATCGCAAAGGCGCGGTGGATTCGCTGCTGACCTTCGTCGGCCTGCAACGCGCCGATCTGGCAGCACCTCTGTCGCGGGAAATCGACAAGATCGCTCAGAGCGGCGGCACGCCGTTGCTGGTCTGTGTTGACGGCAAATTGCTCGGTGTCATCCACCTCAAGGACGTGGTCAAGCCTGGCATCCGCGAGCGTTTCGCCGAACTGCGCAAGCTGGGGATTCGCACGGTCATGGTGACCGGCGACAACCCGCTGACCGCTGCAGCGATTGCCGCTGAAGCAGGCGTGGATGACGTGCTGGCCGAAGCCACACCGGAGAAGAAACTGGCGCGCATTCGCCACGAGCAGAACGACGGTCGGCTGGTCGCCATGTGCGGTGACGGTGCCAACGATGCTCCGGCTTTGGCTCAGGCGGACGTGGGCATGGCGATGAACGATGGTACGCAAGCGGCGCGTGAGGCGGCGAACATGGTCGATCTCGACAGCGATCCGACCAAGCTGTTGGACGTGGTGCAGATCGGCAAGGAATTGCTGGTGACCCGCGGTGCGCTGACAACCTTTTCCATCGCCAACGACGTGGCCAAGTACTTCGCGATTCTGCCGGCGCTGTTCGCCTCGATCTACCCGCAATTGGGTGTGCTCAACGTCATGCACCTGAGCAGTCCGCAGAGCGCGATTCTGTCGGCGATTGTGTTCAACGCGTTGATCATTGTGGTGCTGATTCCGCTGGCATTGCGCGGTGTGAGGGTGCAGGCGGTGAGTGCGGCGGCGTTGCTGCGGCGCAATCTGCTGATCTATGGGCTGGGCGGGATACTGGTGCCGTTCGTGGGGATCAAGGCGATCGACATGCTGTTGACGGCGTTGCATCTGGTTTAGCGGTTTATCTTCGGGCTTTTTTGTGGTGAAGGGCTTTTGTGGCGAGGGGGCTTGCCCCCGTTCGGCTGCGAAGCAGTCGCCAGCCCAATATGTGCATATGACTAACGAAATGAGTTTTTAGGTTTTAGGGTGCTGCGCAACCCAACGGGGGCAAGCCCCCTCGCCACAAAAGCCCCTTTGCCACAGGGCTGAGCAGTAGCTTCCAGACCTGATTTTTTTATCGAATCGAGGATTGTGAAATGTCCACACTGATACGTCCGGCCCTGAGCCTGCTGATGCTGATGACCCTGATCACCGGTGTCGCTTACCCCTTGGTCGTCACCGGCATCGCCCAGGTCGCCTTCCCGGACCAGGCCAATGGCAGCCTGGTGCGTGATGCCGACGGCAAGGTCCGCGGTTCGTCGCTGATCGTGCAGGATTTCGTCGGTGACGCCTGGTTCCACCCACGGCCATCGGCCGGTGCCTTTGCCACCGTGTCGAGCAGCGCCAGCAACTTCTCGCCAAGCAATCCGGCGCTGGCCACTCGGGTTATCGACGATGCCAACAAACTGCTGGTGCCCGGCCAGGGGCCGGTGCCGTTGGCCTTGCTGACCACCTCCGGCAGTGGCCTCGATCCGCACTTGCCACCGGCCGCGATTGCCTATCAACTGGCGCGTGTTGCGGCGGCGCGCAGTCTGCCGGTGTCTACGCTTGAGCAACTGCTGGACGCGCACATCGAGCAGCCGTTGGTAGGGCCGCCGGTGGTGAATGTGTTGGCGCTGAATAGGGCGCTGGAAAAACTGTAGATCAAAAGATCGCAGCCTGCGGCAGCTCCTACAGATCAAAAGATCGCAGGCTTCGCCAGCTCCTACACTGCCCGTGTCGACCCCGCGACCTCTGTAGGAGCTGCCGCAGGCTGCGATCTTTTATGGCAACACCCCAATCCCAAGTCGAACAAGGCAATGACAGATGAGTGACTCCGGCCGCGCCGACGCGCTGTTAGCAGACCTGCCCCGCGATGGCCGTGGCCGGCTCAAGGTTTTTCTCGGCGCCGCGCCCGGTGTCGGCAAGACCTACGCCATGTTGCAGGCCGCCCACACTCAGTTGCGCCAAGGTGTGAAAGTCATGGCCGGGGTGGTCGAAACCCACGGTCGCGCCGAAACCGAAGCGCTACTGGCTGGCTTGCCGCAGCAACCGTTGGTGCGCTCGGAATACCGTGGCGTGATGCTCGAAGAAATGGACCTCGACGGTCTGCTGGCCGCCAAGCCGAAACTGGTGCTGGTGGACGAACTGGCCCACAGTAATGCCCCCGGCAGTCGTCACGCCAAACGCTGGCAAGACATCCAGGAATTGCTGGCCGCCGGCATCGACGTGTTCACCACGGTCAACGTCCAGCATCTGGAAAGCCTCAACGATCAGGTGCGCGGCATCACCGGCGTACAGGTGCGCGAAACCCTGCCGGACTGGGTGTTGCAAGAAGCCTACGAACTGCTGCTGATCGACCTGCCGCCGCGTGAGTTGCTGGAGCGTCTGCGCGACGGCAAAGTCTACGTGCCGGAGCAGGCGCGGGCGGCCATCGATGCCTTTTTCACCCAGACCAACCTCACCGCCCTGCGAGAGCTGGCGATGCAAACCGCTGCCGCTCAGGTCGATAACGATCTGGCGCAAGGTTATCGCCAGTTGGGGCAGGCCGCACCGGCGGTGCGCGGTCGTTTGCTGGTGGGCGTCGATGGCGATGCTCAGGCCGAGCGTCTGGTGCGTCACGCCAGTCGAGTGGCCCAGCGGCGACATCTGCCGTGGAGCCTGGTGCATGTGGACAACGGCCGTGTGCGCGACGAGCAGTCGCGCCTGCGCCTGCAAAGCGCTCAACAACTGGCCGAACGTCTCGGTGGCGAAGTGGTGTTGCTGCGCGCGGGTGAGGTGGCGAAAACGTTGATCCAGCACGCCACTGAACGACGCGCCAGCTTGGTGCTGGTGGGCCAGTCACGTCAGCGTTTGCGTCGACGGTTGTTCGGCGGCGGTCTGGCGTCACGTTTGCTGCGTGATGCTCGCGGGCTGGAAATCAACGTGCTCGACAGCGATCAGGAACAGCATCAGCCGCGCCAACGCTCGGCGCAGTCGCTGGTCTGGTTCGACTACGCGTTGGCGCTGGTGGCGACGGTGCTTGCCAGTGCCCTGGCCTGGGCAGTGTCGAGTATCTTGCCGCTGCCGAACATCTCGCTGGTGTTCCTCGCGGCGGTGTTGCTGGTGGCGGTGCGCAGCAGCCTCGGCCCGGCGCTGGCCTGCGCGGCGCTTTCATTTCTGACCTATGACTTTCTGTTCATTCCGCCGAATTTCTCCTTCAGCATCCAGCGTGAAGAAGACGTGCTGACCTTGCTGTTTTTCCTGCTGATGGCGGCCCTCACCGGCAACCTGGCGGCTCGGCAACGGCGGCAATTGCAGGCCTTGCGCGACACCCAGGAAGAAACCAGCGAACTGCTCGACCTGTCGCGCAAACTCACCGCCGCCACCGACCGTCAGGCCGTGGTCAGCGCTGCGGCGCAGCACCTCAATGGCTGGAACGATCTGAAACTGTGCCTGCTCAATCGCGATGGCCAGAGCGGCTGGAAAGTTGAAACCGGCGGGCCGCTGGAGTTTTCCGAAGCCGAGCGCGCCGCCGCCGATTGGGCGTGGCAACACGACCAACCGGCCGGCGCGGGCACCGGCACCTTGCCGTTCGGGCGCTGGTGGTGGTGGCCGTTGTCGGTGGACGATGGGCCTTTGGCACTGCTCGGCGTGTGTGCCAAAGAAGGTCAGACCTTGAGCGGCCAGCGGCGGCGCTTGCTGACTGCGCTGAGCCAACCGCTGGCCCAGGCGTTGGCCCGTGCGCAACTGGCCGATGACCTTGAGGCGGCGCGCTTGCATGGCGAAACCGAGCAATTGCGCAGCGCGTTGCTGGCCTCGGTGTCCCACGATTTACGCACGCCGCTGACCTCCATGCGCGGCAGCATCGACAGCCTGCTGGCGCTTGGCGAGGTGATTCCCCTGGAGGACCGCCGCGAACTGCTCGAAGGCACCCGCGATGAAGCCGAACGGCTGGATCGCTACATTCAAAACCTGCTGGACATGACTCGTCTCGGCCACGGCGCCCTGAAGCTGGCGCGGGACTGGGTGTCGCCGGCAGACATCGTCGGCAGTTCGCTCAATCGTCTGCGCGCGGTGCTGGCGTCGCTGCAGGTCATTACCGAAGTGCCGGCCGAATTGCCGCTGCTCTATGTGCATGCCGCGTTGATCGAGCAAGCGCTGGTCAACGTATTGGAAAACGCCGCGCGTTTCTCACCGCCCCGCGGGCGTCTTGAATTGCGTGCCGGGGCCACTGACAGCGAACTGTTTTTTTCGGTGAGCGATGAGGGACCGGGGATTCCGGAAGAGGAGCGGGCGAAGATTTTCGACATGTTTTACACCGCCGCTCGCGGCGATCGCGGTGGGCAGGGCACCGGGTTGGGGCTGGCAATCTGTCAGGGCATGGTCGGTGCCCATGGCGGGCGGATCAGCGTCGCCGACGGCATCGAAGGGCGCGGCACCTGCATCACGCTGCACCTGCCGTTGCAGACTCAGCCGGGATTGGACAGTGAAGCCTGATCTCGCCTGCGCTACTCTCTTGCCACTTCTTTGTGTTGATGTGAATTCATGAGCCAGACCGCGACCATTTTGGTCATCGATGACGAACCGCAGATTCGAAAATTCCTGCGCATCAGCCTCGTTTCCCAAGGCTACAAAGTGCTGGAGGCCGGCACCGGCACGGAAGGCCTGGCCCAGGCCGCATTGAACAAACCCGACCTGTTGGTGCTCGACCTCGGCCTGCCGGACATGGACGGCCAGCAGGTGCTACGCGAGTTTCGCGAGTGGTCGATGGCGCCGGTACTGGTGCTCTCGGTGCGCGCCAGCGAAGGACAGAAAGTCCAAGCCCTGGATGGCGGCGCCAACGACTATGTGACCAAGCCGTTCGGTATCCAGGAATTTCTGGCCCGAGTGCGCGCGTTGCTGCGTCAGGCGCCGACGGGTGAGGCCCAGGAAGCGGCGCTCAGTTTCGGTCCGCTCACCGTGGACCTGGCTTATCGCCGGGTGCTGTTGGACGGCGCCGAAGTGGCGCTGACGCGCAAGGAATATGCGGTACTGGCGCAACTGGCGCGGCATCCGGGGCGGGTCATCACCCAGCAGCAATTGCTCAAGGACATCTGGGGGCCGACCCATACTGAAGACAGTCACTATCTGCGGATAGTGGTCGGGCACCTGCGGCAGAAACTGGCGGATGATCCGACTCAGCCACGGTTTATCGTCACCGAAGCGGGGGTTGGGTATCGGTTGTTGAGTGAGGACAGCCTTTAGTTTTTGTGGCGCCTGATCCTGCGCCATCGCGGGCAAGCCCGCTCCCACAGTGTTCCGGGTGTTCACAGATCATGTGACCGCCACAAAACTCTGTGGGAGCGGGCTTGCCCGCGATGAGGCCCTTTGATTCACCCGAGAACCTCAAGAATCCCGTTCATTCTCATACCGATCCAGCGTATCCCGCGCAATCTCACGCCCCAGCGCGATCAACTCCGGCGCCTTGTAGAACTCGAAAAACCGACACACCCGCTTGGGCACGTTGATCAAGATATCTGGCGGATACCCGGCAATCTTGTACTGCGCCAATGACGTCTGCATCACCTCGAAACTCTGGTTGATCAGGTCCAGCAAGGACGCCGGCCCGACGTTGTCGATGATGAACGACCCGGTGGCGGATTTCGGTGCGCCGTTGCTTTCCGGGGCCGCCGCCGGTTGTTGGCCTTCGGGCTCGGCGGATTCGATCCAGGGGTTGATATCGGCGGCTTCGGCCATCAACGCTTCCTTTTCCAGCAGCAGCAATTGTTCCGCCTGTTTGCGGCGGAAGGGCAATTTCGAACCCAACGAGTTGATCAGGCTGTCGAAGCGGGTCTTGAACGCGGCCGGGCGCTGGATCACCGGCAGTTGATAGTGACGCTGGTTGGTGGAGTTGAGGTTGACCGCCATGATCAGGTCGCAATGGCTCGACACCACCGGCACGATCGGCAACGGGTTGAGAATACCGCCGTCCACCAGCATTCGATTGCCCTGCATCACCGGGGTGAACAGGCTGGGGATCGCCGCCGAGGCGCGCATGGCCTGGTGCAGGCAGCCTTCCTGGAACCAGATTTCCTGCTGGTTGGTCAGGTCTGTGGCCACGGCCGTGTAGGGAATGCGCAGGTCTTCGATGTTGATCTCGCCGACGATCTTGCGGATCTGCCCGAAGACCTTCTCTCCGCGAATCGCGCCCAGGCGAAAGCTGACGTCCACCAGACGCAACACGTCGAGGTAATCCAGGCTCTCGATCCAGTCGCGATAATCGTTGAGTTTACCGGCGGCATAGATCCCGCCGACCACCGCGCCCATGGAGCAACCGGCGATGCAGGCGATGTCGTAGCCGCGCCGTTCGATCTCTTCAATGACGCCGATATGGGCGTAGCCCCGGGCGCCACCCGAGCCCAACACCAGTGCGACACGCTTTTTCATGAATCGACCTCTCTGACAAGGTTCAACAATGCACCTATCGAGGGGCAAGCTTCAATCGCTAGGGTCGTTCGGCGAGGCCAGTGCGTCGTTTTTTGACACTCCGGGAAGGCGAATGGGTATTCTCGCGGGCGCTGTGATTTTCACGGCGGGTTTCCAATTCGGCCCAAGGCACTTTTCACGCGCCAGACCGTCTTACGTGCATGCATGTTTACCTATCTTTGAGGTGTGAGTGATGAAAGTCTGGATCTGTGTGCCGTTGATTGCCCTGGCACTCGCCGGTTGTGCCGGTAAAACCGCGTACCGTGACAGCTGCGGTAGCCAGCTCGACGCCGCCTGGCGTGAACTGGACCTGGCCAAGGTCGAGGGCTTTGCCGGAACCGTCAGCTACTCCAAGGCGCTGTCGTTGCTGACCGGTGCCAAGACCCAGCAGCAATTTGAAGCATACGAGGGTTGTACCAAGAAGGCCGAGAAGGCGCGCTTCTACATTCGTGAGTCCCGCGCGGGCCGATAGAAACAGCTACAGTCTGTAAGCAGCAAGCGACAAGTGCGTCGTGCCGGCTTTGGGCTTACTGCTTGAAGCTTGCCACTGTTTACGGAGAAAACCATGATCGATCGGTTGGTGGCTCATGTATTGAGCCTGGACGTTCGTTTGCTGGCCTGTCAGGCACGCTTGAGTGCCCGCACCGACTCTGAAGCGCTGCACGATCTACGCACCACCGTGCGCCGTTTGCGCAGCTTGTTGCGGCCCTTGCGCGGTTTGCCTGGGGTCGAGCAACTGGAAGCGGCGGCATCCCGGGTCGGTGACCTGACCACACCGTTACGCGATCGCGAAGTGCTGGCGGCGTACCTGCTCCAGCACGATCAACCCGAGGCCGCACACCGGCGGATGGCGCGGATGGACGAGGCTTATCCCATTGTGGCGGCGAGCCCGGAAGTGGCGCAGATGCTGATGATCCTCGACGCCTTTCCACGTTTCCTGCGGGCTTCCCAGCGTCAGGGTTTGCTAAAGGGTTTGCGCAAGCGCATCGAAAAACGCCTGGGCAAACAATGGAAAAAACTCGACAAGGCCCTGCATGATCCGGCCCATGACCGCCATCGTTTGCGCCTGCTGATCAAGCGAGTGCGCTATGGCATCGAAGCCTATCCCGAACTGGATCGCTTACCGGAAGCGGCCCTGCCCAACCTGAAATCAGCCCAGTCCGCTCTGGGCGATTGGCACGACAGCTGGCAATGGCTGGAACGCGCCAAAGAAGAGCCCGATTTGCAGCCCTGTATCGCGGTCTGGAAAACCACCTTGGCCAAGGCCGAAGAAAACGCCGACCGCGTCCTCGATAAACTCAGCGCCGCCTGCTTCAAATCCTGAAAACCCACCGCTCCCCGTAGGAGCTGCCGAAGGCTGCGATCTTTTGATCTTTAGCGCCATCATTTGCGCCGAAAATCAAAAGATCGCAGCCTTCGGCAGCTCCTACGGGGTTGTAGTGTTATCCGGCCTATCTGTCAGGCTCTTTGGCCGGAATAAGCGCTGTGTCGACTCTGCAGGCTGGTTAAGATCGCTCCATACATTTTCCTGTCTCTGGGGTTCCCATGCACTTTTCCGATCTGCTCGACGCTGTCCGCAGCCATCCGCAAGAGCTGTCTATTCCGGCCGAATGGGGTCAGGGGCGGGCGAGTTTTGGTGGCCTGATAGCCGCCTTGCAATACGAAGCCATGCGCGCAAAAGTCCCGGCGGATCGTCCGGTGCGTTCGCTGGCAATCACCTTTGTCGGCCCGGTCGAGCCTGATGTGCCAGTCAGTTTTGAAGTCGATGTGCTGCGCGAAGGCAAAGCCGTCAGCCAGGTGCTGGGCCGGGCGATGCAAAAGGGGCAAGTGGTGACGTTGGTCCAGGGCAGCTTCGGCGCCTCGCGACCTTCCGAAGTGGCGGTCACGGCCAACGCTGCGCCTGAGATGAAGCACTGGGACAACTGCCAGGAAATGCCCTATATCAAAGGGGTGACCCCGGAATTCATGCGTCATTTGGCAATGCGCTGGAGCATCGGTGGCCTGCCGTTCACCGGCAACACCTCCCGCGATATGGGAGGTTGGGTGCGCTTGCGTGGAGAAGGGAAGGACGAGGTGGTCAGCGAGGCGCATATTCTGGCGCTGGTCGACGCCTGGCCGCCGTCCTTGTTGTCGCATTTGAAGAAACCGGCGGCAGGCAGCACGCTGACCTGGACCATCGAATTCGTCCAGCCGTTGCTCGCGTTGAGCACGCTGGACTGGTGCAAGTACCTGGTGGAAATCGAGTATGCCGCTGACGGCTACGGGCACGCCGCCGCAAAACTGTGGAGCGAAGACGGTCAGTTGATCGCCATGAGCCGGCAGACAGTAACGATTTTTGCGTGACGGCAATGGCGTTCACGCCAATCGGTGACCGTGATGTTGCAGACCCAGGGCGGCAAGCAGGCTTATGACACCGATCGCGATGCTCGCCAGATCCAGGCTGAACACCCCCGAGACCATCAGTAAAAACGCCACGATGAACAGCGGCACGGCAATCAGGTGCAACACCAGATTGGTCGGGTGCTGGTGATTATGCGGGTACGCTCGCCATTGCCAGGCGGGAAGGTTGGGATGACGTTTGCCCATGATGCATGTCCTTTGATTCGTAGAGGCGCTTGAATAAAGAATAGGCTTGGCGCAAGCCGTCGGCGAATCAAGGCTGGCTATCGGCGCAATAGGTGTGATGGTCAGGATTGATGTTGCTCGGTCTGACGCCTTCGCGGGCAAGCCTCGCTCCTACAGGTATAGCGGCGCCCTTGTAGGAGCGAGGCTTGCCCGCGAAGAGGCCCTCAAAGCTTGAGCTGCCCGATGGCCTTGCTCAATTCCCCTGCCAACATCGCCAGCTCATTGCTGGTAATCGCGGAGTTCACGGTCTGCTGCACGGTGCTTTCGGTCACGTCGCGAATGCTCACCACCGCCCGATTCATCTCTTCCGCCACATGGCTCTGCTGCTCGGCTGCCACCGCGATCTGCGTATTGCTTTCACGCATCTGCGCCACCGCACTGGTGATTTCGGCCAGGGCCACACTGGCTTCCTGAGCCTGCTGCATGCAGTCGTCCGCCTTGAACGAGCTTTCCTGCATGAAGTCCACGGCGTCCCGAGTGCCGGCCTGCAGCGCTGAAACCATGGTGGTGATCTCGTCGGTGGACGCCTGGACGCGTTTGGCCAGGTTACGCACTTCATCGGCGACCACTGCAAAGCCGCGGCCCATTTCACCGGCCCGGGCCGCTTCGATGGCGGCGTTAAGGGCCAGCAGGTTGGTCTGTTCGGCGATGCTGTGGATCACGCTGACCACGCCATTGATCTTCTGGCTGTCCTCGGCCAGACGCTGAATCATCTCGGCCGTTTGCTGCACGCCGGTGGACAAGCCGCCAATCGATTTCTGCACCCGAGTGACCACTGCCTGGCCGCTGCCCGCCAGGGTGTCGGCGGTTTGCGAGAGGTCGCGGGTGGCGCCGGCGTGTTGGGCAATGTGATGGACCGTGGCGGTCATTTCGTTGATCGCCGTAGCGGCCTGATCGGTTTCGCTTTGCTGCCCGAGCATGCCGTGACGCACCTCGTTCATGCTCGAGGCCAGCCGCGCAGCACCGACATCCAGTTGCCGGGCAGTGCTGGCGACGGTGTTGACCACCCGCTGGTAACCGGCCTGCATGGCGTTGAAGGCGCTGGCCATCTGCCCGACTTCATCCTTGCAGGCCAGCGGCACACGGGCTGACAGGTCACCGGTTTTCTCGACGTGGAGCATCACGTCTTTCAAGGTGTTGAGCTGGCTGAGCAGAAAGCGGATCAACAGTTGCGACGCGCCGAGCATCGCCAGCATCAGGATGAACACCGCTACCGCGTAGTGGGTGAAGCGTTCGCCGAACACTTGGCTCAGGCTCGGGCCATAGGCAATCACCGCGGCTTGTTGACCGTCAGGGCGAGTGAATACCTCGGCGCCCATTAATGGGTTCTCACCGAACAGTGGCAGGGTGTTGATTTCGACCCAACCGTTGGTATCGGTCAGCTCCAGCAGCGGTTGTCCGTTCAGTAACGGTGTCTGCCCGCGATTGAAGGTCAGCAGGTGATCGGCCTTGGGCAGCGGCTGCCCGGCAGGCCAGGCATTGAGTAACCGCACCTGGGCCTGGGCCGACACTTGGGCGGCATGGCTTCGGGCCTGTTGCTCAAGTTGCACGGCGTACAGCACCAGCAACAAGGTGGTGACGAAGGCGACGGCGTTGACCGCCCAGAATTTGTATTTCAGCGAGATGTTGCTAAGCCAGGCACCCATGGAGGTCTTCTCTGATAGCGGAAACAGTTTTGGCAAGGTGCCAGCATTGTGCCGCTACTGAGGGAGGCTAAATTTGATGTGGGTCAACAGATTTTGTGCTGTATGAAAAAGATCGCAGCCTTCGGCAGCTCCTACAGGGGAATGCGATCCATGTAGGAGCTGCCGAAGGCTGCGATCTTTTCAGGCGTTACGCTAACCCAGGCAGGCCAAAGAAGGCTCGCGCACAGGCGGTGCTGTGAGCAGCCAAATCTTCCACCGTTTCCCCACGATGCAGCGCCACCTCACGCAACACTTCAGTTAGATACGCGGGTTCGTTGCGACCGTTTTTCGGCTTGGGGCGCAAACTGCGGGGCAGCAGATACGGCGCATCGCTCTCCAGCATCAAGCGCCCGCGTTTAATTTCTTTGACCAACGGATGCAGGTGCGTGCCCCGGCGTTCATCACAGATCCAGCCAGTGATGCCGATGTGCAAATCCAGATCGAGGTAGCTGAACAGCGCCTTTTTTTCACCGGTGAAGCAGTGCACCACGGCAGCCGGCAACTGGTCGCGGTAGTCACGCAGGATCTCCAGCAATCGTTGGCTGGCATCGCGCTCATGCAGGAACACCGGCAATTGCAGCTCGACCGCCATCGCCAGATGTTCTTCGAGGACTTTTTCCTGTTGCGGGCGAGGCGAGAAGTCACGGTTGAAATCGAGGCCGCATTCACCCACGGCCACCACGTTTGGCTCCTTGAGCAAACGGCGCAGACGCTGATCACTGTCGGCGTTCCAGTCGCTGGCCGAGTGTGGGTGAATACCGGCCGTAGCGAACAGCCGCTGAGCGCTTTCGTCCAGTTGCTGGCACAGCTCCAGAGCCTGTTCACTGCCCTCGACGCTGGTCCCGGTGAGCACCAGTTGGCAGACCCCGGCAGCATAGGCACGGTCGAGTACAGCCTGGTGTTTGTCGGCGAAACTGGGGTTGGTCAGGTTGACGCCGATATCGATGAGTTGCATGGTGCTACCTCGGACCAAAGGCCGGAAAGCATATCAGAGCTGTAGATTTATAAGAAAAGCCAAGAACTACAACGAGTTAAAGCTGTCTGTTGAGGCCGCGAGACAGGTTGGGTTGGTAGATTTGCCATCACTGTGCCACTCTCACGCACTTTGCCAGCGCTTCAGGCGCTCTGTTTCTGTCGCTCGACGTCATGAAATCACCCATGAAGTCGACCAGTATTCTTTCCGGAGAGTGGATGACTCGTCCCTCGGTTTTGTTACTGCTGTGTTGTTCGTTGCTGCTGCCAATGCCGGCGGTTGCGCGTCTGGCCGGGCCGTTGCAAGCCGTGCCGGCGGCCAAGGTCCGCGACCTGGCGGAAATTCGCAGCAGCCGCGTGTTGCGGGTGTTGGTCAACCAGAGCCGCAACAGCTCCGGAGAAGTCCAGGGCCAGGCCATCGGCGTCGAATATCACCGCCTGCGCGCTTTCGAACAATACCTCAACGGCCATGCCCGTGACGGCCAGGAAATCACCCTCAAGATCATTCCCAAAGCCAAGGATCAACTGCTCGGCGCGTTACAGCGCGGGGAGGGTGACTTGGTCGCGCCGGGGGAATTACTCGATCCGCAATCGGGCGTCGCGGTCAGTACCAGCCAACCTGTTGACAGCAATGTACCGTTGCTGCTGGTGGGGATCAAAGGCGAACGACGTTACACCCGTCTCGAACAACTCTCGGGTAAAACCCTCGCGCTGCCCACTGGCAGTGCCGCCGGGGATGCGGTTAGTCAGATCAATCAGAAACTCGCGCTGCACAAACTGCCTCCGGTGAAGATCGAGTGGGTCGATCCCAGCCTGGCGGTCGAAGACGTGCTGGAAATGGTTCAGGGCGGGATTTTTCATCTGACGATTGTCGAGCAACCGATTGCCGAACGTTGGGGCAAGATCCTGCCCAAATTGCGCTTCGATCGACAAGTCGTTATCAGCGAGCCAGGCGAGGAGTACTGGTTCGTGCGCCGCGACGCCTCAATGTTGCGTTCGAGCATTGATCGCTTTCTAACTACCTACAAGAAGCCGTCGGACCAGGATGCGGCGTTTTTGCGGATCTATCGACGCTTGTATCAAGTGCACTATCCCTTGGCCAAGGCCGATCGGCAGCGCCTGGAAAAACTTCGACCGGTGTTGCAGAAACACGCTGAAGCCCAAGGCATGGACTGGCTGAACCTGGCGGCGCTGGCCTTCAAGGAGTCGGCGCTGCAGCCCAACGCCAGAAGCGGTAGCGGCCCCACCGGCCTGATGCAAATCACCCCGTCCGCGGCGCAACGGGTTGGCGTCAGTAACATTCAGAACCTCGACGCCAATGTGCAGGCCGGGGCCAAGTACCTGGCGATGATCCGTCGCAAGTTTTTTGCCAGCCCCAAACTCAACGAGCGCGAGCGCATGGCGTTCGTGCTGGCGGCCTACAACATGGGACCGGAGCGGGTTCAAGGCATGCGCACCGAAGCCCGGCGGCGTGGCCTGAATCCTAACCAGTGGTTTTTCCAGGTCGAGCGCATCGCCATGGAGCAGGTGGGAATGGGGGCTGTCAGCTATGTTAATAGCGTGAACAAGTATTACTTGGCGTTCGATCGGGAGCGGGAGTCGTTGGAGCCCCAGGGGCAAAAAGTGGCCTCACGGAAATGATCGACTAATCTGATTGTTATGGTGCGTTTTTTGCGCTTTTAACATGAGTTTTACTGATTAATATAGCGGCCAACCAACACACACTCACAATGGATGACACAGCATGAGCACACTGATCAATAAGGTACTGTCCACCCGCGCCGGTTACGGTCTGACGATTCTGCGGATTGTCGTCGGCATCATTTTCGCGGCCCACGGCTCACAGAAACTCTTCGGGGCATTCGGTGGCTACGGCATTGCCGGCACCGCGCAGTGGATGGAAAGTATCGGCCTGGCGCCGGGTCACCTGATGGCGATTCTAGCCGGTGGTACCGAGTTCTTCGGCGGTCTGGCGTTGATCATCGGTCTGCTGGCACGCCCTGCAGCACTGGGACTGACCTTCGTTTCGCTGGTCGCTATTTTCTCGGTGCACATCAGCAACGGCCTGTTCATGTCCAACAACGGTTATGAATTCGCCCTGGCCTTGCTCGGGGGTAGCCTCGCGGTACTGATCGAAGGTGCAGGCAAACTATCGGTCGACCGCGCCATCACCAACTGACCGTTCTGACTCAACAAAAAGGCCTGCATTGTGCGACGCACTGTGCAGGCCTTTTTTGTTGCGCGTGATTCTTGACACTGTCCGGTCGGCTTCTCTAGGATGCTGCACATGCGCCGATTTAAACAGCTACTTGCGGGGCGCCAGGTGACTCATTCAGTTGCCGATAGAAGCTTGAAACAGGCTTCGAAATACCGCTAAAGCGCTGGTTCGGTGTTGCCTCTCACCTGCCATGCAGACTTTTGAGGCAGAGACACGACCCAATGAATGCATTAAGCCCCGTTATACGTCCCGCGCCGATCACGGCACACCTCACCCAACGCAATCCAAAAATCCTGCTTGGCGGTAAACATCAGCCGACACTTTTGCGTTACCTCGATGGCTGGCCACGTCGTACGGGTGGGCCTGCTGCCTTCCTGATTCAGTTTGTCGATGACGGCGAGTCACTGGCACGGTTTGCCAGCGACAGTTTCGATCTGGCGGTAATTCTGGCCCCCAGCGTCGAGGATGCGCCGGAGGTGATCAGGCAGCTGACTCGCGTGGCTCGCCAAGGGCTGATTACCCGCCGCTGAGGTTCAGCGCGCCGCGGCTCAGAAATACTCGATCGCCACGATATACACGCATTGTTCACCGGTGGGTGTCTGGACTCGTACTTCGGCGTCCAGTGCCTTGCCGATCAAGGCGCGCGCCAGCGGTGAGTCGATACTGATCAGGCCTAGTTTCAGATCCAGCTCATCCGGCCCGACGATGCGATAGCGCGACTCCTTGCCGTCTTCATCTTCAATCGTGACCCACGCGCCAAAGTAAACCTTGTTCGGATCGCTGGGTTTCTCACTGACAACCTTGAGCGCTTCCAGGCGTTTGGTGAGAAAGCGCACGCGACTGTCGATCTCGCGCAGCATCTTTTTGCCGTAGGTGTACTCGGCGTTTTCCGAACGATCGCCCTGCGCCGCCGCTTCGCTGACCGATTGCGTCACTTGCGGTCGGCGCACATGCCAGAGTTCATGAAACTCGGCCCGCATCCGCGCTTCACCTTCGGGGGTGATCAGCGCGGTGCCAGCGGTGCGGGGAGGGCGATAACGGCTCATGGCGACTTCTTGTGGTTGAATACGTGATCAGAGCGCTTGAGTTTATCAACCCTCGCGCAAGACTGTCAGGGGGCTGGCGTTCAAGGCGCGGCGCGTGCCGAACACACCGGCACCGCCGATCAGCACGGCGCCGATCAGTGGCAACACCAACAGCCATGGATGCGGATGCCAGGGCAGGTCGAAGGCGTAGCGGTAAAGCACCATACTCACCAGTTCCGAACCCAGTGCGGCCAACAACCCGCTGACCGCGCCGAGCAGACCGAACTCGATCCGCCGGGCCCGGACCAGCAACTGTCGCTCGGCGCCTAGCGCTCGCAGCAATGCACCTTGGCGGATGCGTTCATCGAGGGTTGCCTGCAAACCGGAGAACAACACCGCCATCCCCGCCGCCAGCACAAACAACAGCACGTATTCCACCGCCAGGGTGACTTGGCCAAGAATGCTGCGCAACTGCGCCAGCAAGGCTTCGACTTGCAGAATGGTCACTGCCGGAAAGCTGCGGGACAGGTCGACAATCTGCTGATCATGACCGGCCGCCAGATAGAAACTGGTCAGGTAGGTCGCCGGCAAGTCCTTCAAGGTGCCGGGCTGGAAGATCATGAAAAAGTTCGGCTGGAAATTGTCCCAGTTGATCTCCCGCAGGCTGGTGACTTTCGCCTCCCGATTAGCCCCGCCGACGGTAAACACCATGTGATCGCCGAGCTTGAGCTTGAGGCTTTCGGCGACTTTGCCTTCCACCGAAACACCGGGTATTTCATCTGCGGGTTGCTGGTCCCACCAGTTGCCGGCGGTGAGTTTGTTGCCCGCTGGCAGGTCGGCCGCCCAAGTCAGGCTCAGGTCGCGTTGAATGGCTCGATCACCAGCCGAATCCTTGCTGACGATGTCCTGTACCGGTTCGCCATTGATGCTGATCAGCCGTCCCGGCACCACGGGGTACAGCGGCGCCGATTGTGCCGACAACTCCATCAGTCGATCGGTAAAGGCTTGCTTGTCCGCCGGCAGAATGTTCAGGGCGAAATAATTCGGGGCATTTTTCGGCAACTGGTTTTGCCAGGTGTCGAGCAACTCGCCACGCAGCAAAGCGATCAATGCCATGGACAGCAGAATCAAGCCGAAGGCCAGGGCTTGACCCGCCGCCGCCAGTGGATGGCGCAGCAGTTGGCCCAACCCGAGGCGCCATGGCAATGAGGCGCGCGCGAGCATCCGGCGCAGGCTCTTCAGTAGTAGCAACAGCAAACCGCCCAGCACCAGTGCCGCGATCACACCGCCGCCGAGCAGGGCGAAGGTCAGCAACAGGTCCAGGCTCAAGCGCCACATGATCAGGCCGAGGGCGCCCAATGCCGCGCCATAAACTATCCAGGTGCTGGACGGAATCGGCAGCATGTCGCGACGCAACACGCGCAGCGGTGGCACTCGACCCAAAGCGGCCAATGGCGGCAGGGCGAAACCGGCGAGCGCGACCAGTCCGGTGCCGATCCCGGCGATGGCCGGGAACAGGCCCCCCGGTGGGACATCGGTCGGCAGTAAATCACGCAGCAGCGCGAACAGCCCGAGCTGCGCCAGCCAGCCGAGCAGGGCGCCGCTGATGCTGGCGAGCAGCCCGAGTACGGTCAGTTGCAGACTGAACAGCACCATGGTTTCCCGACGGGACAGACCCAGGCAGCGCAGCAATGCGCTGGCATCGAATCGGCGCGTGGCGAAGCGTGTCGCCGACAGCGCCACCGCCACACCGGACAGCAGAACCGCCACCAGACTGGCCATGTTCAAGTAGCGTTCAGCCTTGCCCAAGGCGCCGCCGATCTGCCGGTTGCCATCGCGAGCATCCTGGATGCGTTGATTGGCCGCCAGGCCTGGCTTGATCAGCTGCCGATAAGTTTCCAGCGCCGAGGCGTTGCCGCGCCAGAGTTCGCGGTAACTGACCCGGCTGCCGGGTTGCACCACGCCGGTTGCCTCAAGATCGCTGAGGTTGATCAGCACCCGTGGCGTCAGGCTGTAGAAATTGCCGGCGCGATCCGGTTCGTAGGTCAGTACTCGCGCCAGCTTCAGCGTTTTCATGCCGACATCGATACTGTCGCCGATCTTCAAGTCCAGTGCGGTCAGCAGTCGCGCTTCGACCCAGGCTTCGCCGGGTTTCGGACCGCCGCCGGGTTCTTCCGGCGCGAAGGGCGCGGGGGCGCTTTTCAGTTCGCCGCGCAACGGGTAGACGTCGTCGGCGGCTTTGATGCTGGACAGCTGAATGCCGTTGTCGGTGGCGATGACGCTGGAAAACTCCACCACCTGAGCGTGCTCAAGGCCCAGCTCGGTGCCGCTTCTGACCTGTTCGGGCCGAGCCGGTGAGCTGCCTTCGAGTACCAGGTCGGCACCGAGAAACTCGGTGGCGCGCAGCATCATGGCGCCGTTCAGGCGGGCACCGAAGTAACCGATGGCGGTACTTGCCGCCACGGCCACCAGCAAGGCGAAGAACAACACCCGCAACTCACCGGCGCGGGCATCGCGCAACAGTTGGCGGATGGCGAGGCTGAACAGGCGCAACAGCGGCAAGCGTGCCATCAAGGCTCCAGAGGGGCGACCAGCAGGCCGGCTTCAAGGCGGATCAGGCGCCGACAGCGATGTGCCAGGCGTTCGTCGTGGGTCACCAGCACGAGGGTCGTGCCGCTTTCCTGGTTGAGTTCGAATAGCAGATCGCTGATGCGCTCGCCGGTGTGGCTGTCGAGGTTGCCGGTGGGTTCATCGGCGAACAGCACGTCGGGCTCGGCGGCGAACGCCCGGGCAATCGCCACGCGCTGCTGCTCGCCACCGGAAAGCTGACGCGGCGAGTGGGTCAGGCGTTGGCCCAGACCGACTCGTTGCAACAGTTCGGTGGCGCGCTCGCGAGCGTCTTTTCGGCCATCGAGCTCCAGCGGCAGCATGACGTTTTCCAAAGCATTGAGACTGTCGAGCAGCTGGAATGATTGAAAGACAAACCCCACGTGCTCGGCGCGGATGCGCGCGCGTTGGTCCTCATCGAGATTGCTCAGGCCTTGCCCGGCAAGGGTGACTTCGCCGCTGCTCGGCAGGTCGAGGCCGGCGAGCAGGCCGAGGAGGGTAGATTTGCCGGAGCCGGAGGCGCCGACGATGGCCAGGCTATCGCCCTTGTTCAGTTCCAGGCTGAGTTCGTGCAGGATAGTCAGTTCACCTTCCGCGCTCGGAACCACTTTGCTGAGGTTCTTCGCGGTGAGAATGCTTGCGCCCATGGAGAATCCGATGCGAGTGTGGTTTTTGAGTGCTGGCCTGGCCTTGATGTGCATGGCCCAGAACGCAGCGGCGGGTACAGTCCTGATCGTTGGCGATAGTATCAGCGCCGGTTTCGGCCTGGATACCCGCTTGGGGTGGGTGTCATTGCTCGAGCAACGGCTCAAGCGCGAAGGTTTCGACGATAAAGTGGTCAATGCATCCATCAGCGGCGACACCAGTGCCGGAGGCCGGGCGCGCCTGCCCGCGCTGCTTGCAGAGCATAAGCCTGCGCTGGTTATCCTCGAATTGGGGGGCAACGATGGGTTGCGCGGAATGCTGCCAACACAATTGCAACAAAATCTTGCGTCGATGATCGACAGCTCCCGCGCCAGTGGTGCCAAGGTATTGCTACTGGGCATGCAACTGCCACCCAACTACGGTGTGCGTTACACCCAGGCCTTTGCCGAGGCTTACACCAAGGTGGCCGATGAGAAAAAGATCCCGCTGGTGCCGTTTTTTCTCGACGGTGTGGGCGGTCATCCGGACCTGATGCAAGGCGACGGCCTGCACCCGGCTGCGGCGGCTCAGGACAAGTTGCTGGAAAATGTCTGGCCGACACTGAAACCGCTGCTTTGACGCTTTTCTAGCGGCGGTGTTTCGGCTAAGGTGGCGCCCCCGATTTGGAGCCCCCGATGCCGCGTCCTGCCTGGTCCCTTTTTGCCTACCAACTGATCGAGCCTGACGAACAGCTGGATCTGTTCGCCTGCCAGGAAGTGCGGGTGCATCTGGTGACCCGTCAGCTGGAGTTGGGCGGCTCGGTGGATCGAACCTTGTGCGGCAGCCTGTTGCCGGCGCAACCGCGCTGGTCGAGCGTCGACCGTACCGTGTTCCAGGACCAGCGCCTGTGCTCGTTGTGCCGGGCCATCCTGGAATCGCAAAAACGCGGCACTTCGCCGATCTGGCCCGAGTTGCGGTTCGAGCTTTAGGGCCCTGTGGGGCGAGGGAGCTTCCTGTGGCGAGGGGGCTTGCCCCCGTTGGGTTGCGAAGCGACCCCTAAATCCGCTCAACGCGGTTCCGCAGTCAGAACGCGTTTACCGGTTTTACGACTGCTGCGCAGCCGAACGGGGGCAAGCCCCCTCGCCACAGGCAAGCCCCTCACCGCAGCCCCCCAACCGCAGGTCTTTACGTCTCCCCGAAATAACGGAAGGCGGTGTACAATTCCATTTTTATACCCTTGTCGATCATGCGAAGGATTTTCCGGATGTTGCCGCGCTTTCCCGCCGTCACCCGCTGCCTGTCTCTTGCCGCCCTCTGTGTCGCGGGTCCGGTAGCAGCATTGGAGCTACCCCTGCCACCACCCGGTGAAGACATCATCGGCCAGGTGCAAGTGATCAAGGCCAAGTACGAAGATACCTTCGCCGACCTTGGCACCACCTACGATCTGGGCTATTCGGAAATGGTCGCCGCCAACCCTGGTGTTGATCCATGGTTGCCGGGCGCAGGTACCGAAGTGGTACTGCCGACGCGCTTCATCCTGCCGCCGGGTCCCCGTGAAGGCATCGTCATCAACCTGGCTGAATACCGTCTTTACTATTTCCCGAAAGGCCGGAACGTGGTGTACACCTTCCCGCTGGGTATCGGCCGTGAAGGCTGGGGCTCGCCGATTGCCCACACCAGCATCATCGCCAAGACGCCGAACCCGACCTGGACCCCTCCAGCGTCGATCAAGGCCGAGCACGCCGCCGATGGCGATCCACTGCCGAATGTGGTGCCAGCCGGCCCGGACAACCCGCTGGGGCCGTTCAAGTTCACGCTGGGCACTCCGGGCTACCTGATTCACGGTTCGAACAAGAAGTTCGGTATCGGCATGCGCACCAGCCACGGTTGCTTCCGCATGTTCAACAACAACGTACTGGAAATGGCCAGCATGGTGCCGGTCGGGACGTCTGTGCGGATCATCAACGACCCGTACAAGTTCGGCCTCAGTGCCGGCAAGGTTTATCTGGAAGCGCACACGCCGCTGGACGATCTGGGCAACCCTTCGGTGGTCGACAAGCACACCGCAGTGATCAATGCGATGCTCAAGCGTGAGGACATCACCAACAACTTGCGCATGAACTGGGATGTAGTGCGTGACGTGGTCGCCGCTGAAGATGGCCTGCCGGTGGAAATCGCGGTACCGGGTACCTCGGCACCGATGGTCACGAGTGCACCGATCGACCTGCAGCAGTAACGCGTTAAAGCAACCCGCCGATGCAGGCCGCATCGGCGGGTTTTTTATGGCCTGCAGAAAGTGCGGGCAATAAAAAAGCCGACCCAAAAAATGGGTCGGCTTGATAACAATCCCGAAGGACTATTACTTGCGGCTAGCTTTTTCCAGCATGCGCAGAGCACGCTCGTTAGCTTCGTCAGCAGTCTGTTGTGCTTTTTGAGCAGCAGCCAGAGCTTCATCAGCTTTACGGTAAGCTTCGTCTGCACGAGCCTGGGAGCGAGCTGCTGCGTCTTCAGTAGCAGTCAGACGTGCTTCGGTTTCTTTCGATACGCTGCTGCAACCGGTAGCCAGAACTGCGGCCAGAGCCAGAGCAGAGAATTTCAGAACGTTGTTCATCGTGTTCCCCTTCAAGGACTTTCTATTAAGTAGCTGTCTCCTCAGAGTGAGGAAATAGCCGGCGTACATACTACCCATTACTTGTAGTAAGTAAACTGACGTAGAGCAAGAAGCAAAAAAAATTGTAGGCGTTGATTCTTTTTCGAGCAACTTTTAACTGCATTGTATAAAAAATATCCAGCTGCGAGGCCCGAACTGAGCGAGCCGCCGAAGAAAAGTTCCCCACCTCGGCAGCTGTTTTTCAGTCTCGACTAAAGTCTGTCTAGATGGAATCGTCCACACTTTTGTTCGGATTTTGCGCAGCGGCTCTCATATCTTTATCCATGTTGAGGTGACTTAAACAAAGGGCGCTCGTCTTAAGTCTCAATATCCGGCAATGTTCAGGCCTGGCCCGGGAATATCCCGGTCGGGCCGCCCCTGCATTACCCCAAGCAGCCCCCGCCTGCCAGCATGACGAGCGTCCCTTGAGCATTTCTGCCAATGGTGCCTACTATTTGATACGTGCTCGGTTGCGCGAGATGGGTGTTGCTCTCGGTGTCCATTCAGGCACGGGGTGGCGTAGATGTTCCTTCGCCGGAAAAACATCGGTAAGGTAGGGGTCAGAATTAAAGACCCGCGAGGAGTAGTGATGAGCGAGGCGTTGTCCATCCACCATGACCAGGCTGGTCATCAGTTCGAGACCACTGTGGACGGTTATCGTGCCTACCTGACCTATATGGATCTGGGAAAACAGACCCTGGATATTTATCGCACCTTTGTGCCCAACGCGCTGCGTGGTCGCGGCATCGCGGCGGCGTTGACCGAGCAGGCACTGCAATACGCCGAGGAAATGGGCTACACGGTCATTCCATCGTGTTCCTACGTGGAGCGCTACATGGAACGCCACCAGCGGCATGCCGCCAAGCTGTGAACAAAGCGAACGCATAAAAAAACGCCAGGTTTGAACCTGGCGTTTTTTTATGCGTGAAACGAAACGGCGATCAGCTGCGATTGCGTTTGGGCAGCACATCCTTGAGCTTGGCGTGCATGCTGCGCAAGGTGTTCTCGGTAGCGGTCCAGTCGATGCAGGCATCGGTGATTGACACGCCGTATTGCAGGTCGGCGAGGTCTTTCGGGATCGCCTGGCAGCCCCAGTTCAGGTGACTTTCGACCATCAGGCCGATGATCGACTGGTTGCCTTCGAGGATCTGGTTGGCGACGTTCTCCATCACCAGCGGTTGCAGGGCCGGGTCCTTGTTGGAGTTGGCGTGGCTGCAATCGACCATGATGTTCGGCTTGATCTTCGCTTTGTTCAGCGCTTGCTCGCAGAGCGCGACGCTGACCGAATCGTAGTTCGGTTTGCCGTTACCGCCGCGCAACACGACGTGACCGTAGGCGTTGCCCTTGGTGGTGACGATCGACACGCCACCTTCCTGGTTAATGCCCAGGAAACGGTGCGGGCTGGAAACCGATTGCAAGGCGTTGATGGCCACTGTCAGGCCGCCATCGGTGCCGTTCTTGAAGCCGACGGCCGAGGACAGGCCGGAAGCCATTTCACGGTGAGTCTGGGATTCGGTGGTGCGTGCGCCGATCGCCGACCAGCTGATCAGGTCCTGCAAGTATTGCGGGGAGATCGGGTCGAGGGCTTCGGTCGCGGTCGGCAGGCCCATTTCGGCCAGGTCCAGCAGCAACTGACGACCGATGTGCAAGCCATCCTGAATCTTGAACGAGTCGTCCAGGTACGGGTCGTTGATCAAGCCTTTCCAGCCGACGGTGGTGCGTGGCTTCTCGAAATACACGCGCATGACCAGATACAAGGTATCGGACACTTCCGCCGCGAGCACTTTCAGACGCTCGGCGTATTCGTGGGCAGCCTTGATGTCATGGATCGAGCACGGCCCGATCACGACGAACAGGCGGTGGTCGGTACCATCAAGAATGTTGCGAATGACTTCGCGGCCCTTGGTGACGGTGCGCAGGGCAGCGTCGCTCAGAGGAATATCACGCTTGAGCTGATCGGGAGTGATCAGGGTCTCGTTGGAAGCGACGTTAAGGTCGTTGATCGGTAAATCAGCCATCGTTTACTCGTCAGGTCACGGGTGCCGGCCGCCAGCGAACCCGCGCGGCGGAGCACAGCAAATTTAAGCGCGTCGGGGAGCTGAACCTTAGCGCGTTACACCGTGGCTCGACAATGGGCAGACACCGGTTTAGGGGGCAGAACGTCCCTTAAACCGGCACAGGCTATGCAAATGCCTTGCGAACCGTGTCGTGGGAGAACTCGTCGGCGTGTTGCTGGACCCATTCGAGAGCGAGGGCCTGAATATCCTGCAGGTCGTCGTGTGCGTCATGCTGGCGGCGGTAACGTTCGATCTGACACACCTGTTCGCCCATCCTGGCACTGAATAGCATCTGTTCGTCAACAAAGGCGATGCCGACCAGATAGCCGCGCTTGCGTCGCAGGCACCAAGCCACATAGCCCAGAAAACACAAGTCCGGGTTCAGGGTCGGCATGCGTACTTCCAGCGCCGTACCGTGGCGCCACGCGCGGTGGTAATTGCAAGCCATGCCACCGAGGCTGATAGTGTGCAGCTGTTGTCGCGAAATACACTCATGTTTGAACAACGTTAATTCGACGGGCACATCGTCAGGATGAGGAAGATAACGTCTCATGAACACGGACTCCCTGTGTCGGCCATATGACATCGTTTCTCCCAGTATAGTGGTCGAATCGGAACTGACTGATTTTGACGCCGACCAACGGTTGCTGGCGATGAGCGGCATTTCCCTGGTGATCTTTACCAGCGTCGGCTGCGCCAGTTGCCGTTTTGCCCGTGAGCAATTGCCCGTGCTCGATCTGGCGGTCGATCGACTGTGCTGGATTGATGCGGGGAACAACGGTGGCGTGGTCGAGCGTTATCGGGTCTTTCATTTGCCGGCGCTGTTTGTGGTGCGCGACGGTGAATTCTTTGGGGCACTACAGTCGCGTCTGACCCGCACAGCGCTCAACGAAGCTGTGAGTCAGGCGTTGAGTCGACAAGCAGAGGAGTTGCCATGACAGACACAGTGGCCAAACCGACAATCGGCATCATCGGGACCGGCGCAATCGGTGGTTTCTACGGGCTGATGCTGGCGCGTGCCGGCTTCGATGTGCACTTTTTGTTGCGCAGTGAGTTTTCAGCGGTGGCCGAACGCGGCTTGCATCTTGACCATGCGTCGTTGGGCCCGCTGACCCTGAACCCGGTCCAGGCCTATTCGTCGGCTGCCGACATGCCGCCGTGTGACTGGCTATTGGTGGGCGCCAAGACCACCAGTAATGCGGACCTGGCACCGGCCATTATTCAAGCCGCGGCACCTGATGCCAAAGTGCTGTTGCTGCAAAATGGCCTGGACGTCGAAGACAGTCTGCGCGTGTTGCTCCCCGATTCGCTGCATCTGCTCGGCGGGCTCTGTCTGATCTGCGTCCATCGCGCCGGCCCAGGGGTCATTACCCATCAGGCGCTCGGGGCCGTGAACGTCGGCTACCACAGTGGTCCCGTCGCCGATGAACAGGCGCGCATGAATATCGTCGAGGAGGGCGCCGGTCTGTTTCGCGTCGCCGGCATCGACTCCCAGGCCATGCCGAATCTGCATCAGGCGCGCTGGCAGAAACTGGTCTGGAATATCCCCTACAACGGCCTGTCGGTTCTGCTTGGGGCCAGCACCACGCCGTTGATGACGGATACCGACAGCCGCGCGCTGGTTCAGGCATTGATGGCCGAAGTGGTTCAGGGGGCCAAGGCCTGTGGTCACGACATGCCGCCGGGTTACGCCGATTATCTGTTCATGATGACCGAGAAAATGCCCGATTATTGGCCGAGCATGTACCACGACTTCCTGCACAAGCGGCCGCTGGAACTGGATGCCATCTACACTCGGCCACTGGCAGCGGCGAAAGCGGCGGGATGTGAGTTGCCGCGAATTGAAGCCTTGTATCGCAGCTTGAGTTTTATCGACCGACGTAATCACTGAGTCGGTCAACAGGAGAGGGAAGGGCATGGCCAATGGCATAGACGACAAACTGGTGTTGGCGATTTCTTCGCGAGCGCTGTTCGATTTGAGCGAGAGCCATAAGGTTTATCTGTCGAGCGGCGTCGAGGCCTATCGGCAATACCAGATCGAACACGAAGACGAAATTCTCGAGCCCGGCGATGCGTTCCCATTAGTCGAAAAACTCCTGAACCTGAACGCCAGTCTCGGCCGTGCCCGGGTCGAGGTGATCCTGGTGTCGCGCAACAGCGCCGACACCGGCCTGCGGGTGTTCAATTCGATTCATCACTATGGCTTGGCGATCTCACGTGCGGCATTTGTCGGCGGGCGCAGCCCTTATCCGTACCTCAAGGCCTTTGGCTGCGACCTGTTTCTTTCGACCCATTCCGACGATGTGCGCAGTGCGCTGGATGCGGGTTTCGCCGCAGCGACTATTCTATCGGGCGGTGCCAGTCGCGCCGCCAGTGATGAATTGCGCATTGCTTTCGACGGTGACGCGGTGCTGTTTTCCGATGAGTCGGAGCGGGTCTATCAGTCGGGAGGCCTGGCGGCGTTTCAGGCCAGCGAGCGTGAGGCCGCCCGCGAGCCTTTGCGCGGCGGGCCGTTCAAAGGCTTCCTCGCGGCGCTCAACCTTTTGCAGCGCGAGTTCCCCGATGATGCGTGTCCGATCCGCACCGCGCTGGTGACCGCGCGCTCGGCGCCGGCCCATGAACGGGTGATCCGCACCTTGCGTGAATGGGACATCCGTCTGGACGAATCGCTGTTTCTTGGCGGGCTGACCAAATCAGCTTTTCTCGAAGCCTTTGCCGCCGACGTATTTTTCGACGATCAGGCCGGCCATTGCGAGCTGGCCCGCGAAGTGGTCGCCACCGGTCACGTGCCGCATGGCATCAGTAACGAGCCGTCGATTTAAAGCGCCACGGTTCAATACGTTGCGCCGAACGCCGCTCTCGCCACGGCACTGCTAAGCTGAATCAATCTCCGCCATGTTGGCATTAAAGGAGGTCACTATGATTCATTCGATGCTGTATGCCACCGACCTCGGTCTGTATGCACCTTTTGTGATGCAGCATGCGTTGGCACTGGCTCGAACATTCAATGCCGACTTGTATGTGGTGCACGCGGTTGAGCCGATGGGGTTGTTCGCCGAATCGGTGCTTCAGAGTTACCTCGATGAGCAGGCCCTGAACGAGTTTCACAGTCAGGGGCTGAATACGGTGATTGCCAATATCGAGCAGCGGGTGCTCGACAGCTTTCGCGAAGAACTGGGGGATGAGGGGGAGCAGGACCTGGAACGGATTCGGGCAGTGCGGGTGCTGCAGGGCGATCCGTCGCAGGTGATTCTCGACCAGGCGCAGAAACTCTCCGTCGATTTGCTGATCGTAGGGAGTCACAGTCATGGCGCTGGCGCGGAAACGCCATTGGGTCGAACCGCTGCGCGCGTGTTGCAACTGTCCAGGGTGCCGGTCTATTTGGTGCCGCTGATGGAACGTCGCCGCAAAGGGGATCGCTAGGACACGAATAATGGCATTTTGATAAAAAAGTTCTAGATTTATTAATCAAACCATTAATATAGTTATATACCGTCGCTGATGCCCGTGGCGTCTACCTGCTTTGAGGGATTCATATGAAGCTCCAACAATTGCGCTACATCTGGGAAGTGGCGCACCACGACCTCAACGTTTCAGCTACAGCCCAAAGCCTCTACACCTCGCAACCGGGCATCAGCAAACAGATTCGTCTGCTGGAAGACGAATTGGGGGTCGAGGTTTTCGCGCGCAGCGGCAAGCACTTGACCCGGGTGACCCCGGCCGGCGAGCGCATCATCACCACCGCTGGTGAGATCCTGCGCAAAGTTGAAAGCATCAAGCAGATCGCCCAGGAATTCTCCAACGAGAAAAAAGGCACCCTGTCGATCGCCACCACGCACACTCAGGCCCGTTACGCGTTGCCACCGGTGATCAGCAATTTCATCAAGCAATACCCGGACGTTGCCCTGCACATGCACCAGGGTTCGCCGATGCAGATCGCCGAGATGGCTGCTGACGGCACCGTCGATTTCGCCATCGCCACCGAAGCCCTGGAACTGTTCGGCGACCTGGTGATGATGCCGTGCTACCGCTGGAACCGCTGCGTGGTCGTGCCTCAGGGCCACCCGCTGACCAAGCTGTCGAAGCTGACTCTCGAAGCGTTGGCCGAATACCCGATCGTGACGTACGTGTTCGGTTTCACCGGTCGTTCGAAACTCGACGAAGCCTTCAGTCATCGCGGCCTGACACCGAAAGTTGTATTCACCGCCGCCGACGCCGACGTGATCAAGACTTACGTTCGTCTGGGCCTGGGCGTGGGTATCGTGGCGAAAATGGCGGTCGACACCAAGCTCGATAGCGACCTGGTGGTGCTCGATGCCAGCGAGTTGTTCGAATCCAGCATTACCAAAATCGGTTTCCGTCGCGGCACGTTCCTGCGTGGTTTCATGTGCGACTTCATCGAGAAATTCGCGCCGCACCTGACCCGCGAAGTCATGGCCAAGGCCATCCAGTGCCACAACAAACAGGAACTGGAAGAGCTGTTCGACGGCGTCGAACTACCCGTGCATTAATCGTTTTTTCTAAATCACCTCGGTGACAGAAAATTGTTGCCGAGCGCCCGCCACCAAAATCTCCACTTCATCCCCTTCGAACTTGCCCAGCAGGCTTTTGCCGAGTGGCGAGCGAGGGGTGATGACGGTAATCAGTTGCCCCACCAGATCAATCTTCAACCCGGCCGCGTCAGGGGCCAGGAACAGCCATTGTTCGCGACCTTTTTCGTCTTCCAGACCGAGCAGGGCACCGACTTCGATACCGCGCTGATCATCATAAGGCCGCAGTGTCAGGTTCTGGCAAAGGGTCAATGACTGCCTGATTTCTTCCACTCGTCTGGCCTGTCCTGCCGCCAGGTAAGACGCCTCCAGCCCCAACGTGTCGTACTTGTTTTCGGCTATGTTTTCTTCGTGGGTCGCGGTTTCGTAAGCGGTTTGCGCGGCTCGTTCGGCGATGTCGAGATCGATCCGCAGCTTGTCGATAATCAGTTGGTGGACGGTCGGCTTGTGCATAGAGAGCTTCATGATCAATCGCAGAATTGCAGGACGTTGGCGCGACTTTTTTCGCTCGGCGCAGTTTGATTCTGCTGCAGCCAGAACTGGCATTTTGGATTGGACAGATTGTGTTTGCTGCTTCTGGCCTGTTCCACCATTTGCTGTTGTTCATTCCTGCGCAGGTGGTCCTCGTACTGTTCGAACATCGGGTTCTGCGGGGCAGGTTGGGCAGGTTGCTCAATCGGCTTGGCCAGTTGTTCCACCGCCTGGGCCAAGGGCGCCAATTGCTCGTTGAACAACAGGCGCCAGGCGAGCCAGCAAGTCAGTGCGATCGCGATGAATCCCAGCCACAAACCGAGGGCAATACTGCCGGTCAGTTGCAGCGCATTAAACTGAATCGGCAAGGGACGACGCGGGTTGGGACGGTAGGGCATTACTGCCTCCTGGCGGGTGGTCGCGGGCAAGTGGCGATTGTCGCATGAAGATTAATCGCCGTCGGCTCTTCTGCGCGGGGTAATTTATGCGGACAATCGGCGCCTTTGCCAACGGGAGCCTGGAATGCCTGAAATGCCTCAAGTGAAAAACCGCTGGCGCTGGGATATTTTTTGCACCGTGGTCGACAACTTCGGCGACATCGGTGTGACCTGGCGTCTGGCCCGACAGCTGGTGGCCGAACATGGCGCGACGGTGCGCTTGTGGGTCGATGACCTGCGGGCCTTTGAGCGTTTGTGTCCGCAAATTGATATCAACGCTGCGCAGCAATGGCAGCAGGGCGTCGAGGTGCGACAGTGGTCGGCCGACTGGCAACCCACTGAAGCCGCTGATGTCGTCATCGCCGCATTCGCCTGCCAGTTGCCGAGTGCCTACATGGAGGCTATGGCCGAACGGGAAAAACCGCCGCTGTGGATGAACCTCGATTATCTGAGTGCTGAAGACTGGGTCGTCGGCTGCCACGGCTTGCCCTCGGTGAAGTACAAGAACGTGCAGAAGTTCTTTTTCTTCCCGGGCTTTCGCAAGGGCACCGGTGGCTTGCTGCGTGAAAGCGGATTGCTGGAGCGGCGTCGGCAGTTTCAGCAAAGCCCGCAAGCTCAGCGAGAATTCCTGCAAGGCTTGGGAATTGATCGCGCGCCGAATGCATTACTGATCTCGTTGTTTGCCTACGAAAATACCGGACTGGCCAGTTGGCTGGACACGATGGCGGCCGACTCGACGCCGACTCATCTGCTGGTACCCGAAGGCCGGATTCTCGGCGACGTCGAACGTTGGCTCGGGGTGGATGGGCTGAAGGCCGGGGTGGTGCATGTGCGCGACGCCTTGACTGTGCAAGTGCTGCCGTTCGTCCGACAGGATCAATATGACCTGCTGCTGTGGAGCTGCGATTTCAACGCCGTGCGCGGTGAAGACTCCTTTGTCCGCGCTCAATGGGCAGGTCGTCCGCTGCTCTGGCACATCTATCGGCAGGACGAAGATATCCATCTGGACAAGCTCGATGCTTTCCTGACCCTGTACACCCAAGGCCTGTCCGAGCCTGCCCGCGAGGCGATCAGCGGTCTATGGCGGGCATGGAATGCAGGTGAGACAATGACTGATCACTGGAAATCAACCCGCAAACATTGGCCTGAACTGGAAAAACATGCCGAGACATGGTGTCTGGAACAAGCCTTGCAGGCAGATCTTGCCGCAGCGCTGGTACAGTTTTACCTAAATTGGATATGATACGCGGCCTAGATTTTTGTAAATCCCATCCAAATTCGGATATTCGCAATGAAAACTGGTAAAGAACTGAAACCCGGTACCGTGATCCGTCTCGAAAACGATCCTTGGCTGGTTCAGAAAGCTGAATTCACCAAGTCGGGTCGTAACAGCGCGATCATGAAGACCAAGCTGAAAAACCTGCTGACCGGTTACAAGACCGAGATCGTTTACAGCGCCGACGACAAGCTGGACGACGTAATCCTCGACCGCAAAGAAGCGACCCTGTCCTTCATCAGCGGCGACACCTACACGTTCATGGACACCACCGACTACACCATGTACGAGCTGAACGCTGAAGACATCGAAGCCGTTCTGCCTTTCGTTGAAGAAGGCATGACCGATGTTTGCGAAGCGATCTTCTTCGAAGAGCGTCTGGTTTCCGTAGAACTGCCGACCACCATCGTGCGTCAGGTTGACTACACCGAAGGTTCCGCTCGCGGTGACACTTCCGGCAAGGTGATGAAGCCTGCCAAACTGAAGAACGGTACCGAACTGTCGGTTGCTGACTTCATCGAAATCGGCGACATGATCGAGATCGATACCCGCGAAGGCGGTTCCTACAAAGGCCGTGCTAAATAAGCACAGCTTCAGGAATGAAAAAGCCCGACCATTGAGTCGGGCTTTTTTGTGGCCGATGCCCCCATCCTGTAGGAGCGAGGCTTGCCCGCGAAGGCGGTTTATCATCCGACAGTGTTGTCGGCTGACAGTACGCTTTCGCGGGCAAGCCTCGCTCCTACAAGTGGTCGTTATTTCAGGTGTTGCTTGAGCTCTTCAGACGCCTGCAACATCGCCGAGCGCACCGCGGGCACCTGGCTCACTACGTTGAGCAAACCGTAATCGTGGATCATGCCGTTGTAGCGAACTGCCGTGACCGGTACACCCGCCTCGTCGAGTTTGCGGGCGTAGGCTTCACCCTCATCGCGCAGTACATCGGCGCTAGCCGTCTGCACCAGCGCGGGTGGCAAGCCCTTGAGTTGCGCGGTAGTGGCCCGTAGCGGTGAGGCGTAGATTTCGTTCCGCTGTTTGGCATCGGTGGTGTAGTTGTCCCAGAACCACTTCATCATGTTTTTGGTGAGGAAGTGCCCCTCGGCGAACTGGTTGTAGGACGCCGTCTCGAAGCTGGCGTCAGTCACCGGCCACAACAACACCTGGAATTTGATCGCCGGCGTGCCTTTGTCTTTGGCCATCAGCGCAACCACGGCCGCCATGTTGCCACCGACGCTGTTACCGGCCACGGCCAGACGTTTGCCGTCGACGTTGATCTCTTTACCGTGCTCGGCCACCCACTTCGTCGCGGCGTAGGCCTGGTTGATCGCCACCGGATAACGCGCTTCCGGCGACGGTGTGTAATTGACGAATACCGCTGCCGCGCCCGAACCCGTTACCAAGTCGCGAACCAGCCGTTCGTGGGTCGGGAAGTCCCCCAGCACCCAACCACCACCGTGGAAGAACATGAACACCGGCAGCTCGCCTTTGACCCCGGCCGGCCGAACGATGGTCAGGCTGATCGGTTGGCCGTCGACCTGGATGGTCTTCTCGCTGACGTCGGCTTTGGGCAGCGTCAGTTTCACCCCGGCCTGCGCACCCACCAACACCGCGCGGGCATCGGCAGGAGTGAGCTGTTCCAGCGGTTTGCCGGTGCCGGCATTCAGTACATCGAGGAACGCCTGGGTGTTGTGTTCAACCCCATTGCCTGCGAATGCACTGCTGATGGACAGGGCGAGAAGGGTACCGGTCAAGACTTTGCTGAAAGTGTTCATATTCATTTCCTGTTCGACCTTGGAGTCAGCGGTTAGACGGTTACGTGCAGGCGCACATCGACGTTGCCACGGGTGGCGTTGGAGTACGGGCAAACCTGGTGGGCAGCTTCGACCATGCTTTGTGCATCAGCTTGCTCAAGACCCGGCAGGCTGATGTGCAGGTCGATGTCCAGACCGAAACCGCCAGGGATCTGGCCGATGCCGACATGGGCGGTGATCGACGCGTCGTCCGGGATTTTGCGTTTGGTCTGGCTGGCGACGAATTTCAGTGCGCCGATGAAGCAGGCGGAGTAGCCGGCTGCGAACAGTTGTTCAGGGTTGGTTGCGGCGCCGCCAGCACCACCGAGTTCTTTCGGGGTGGCGAGTTTGACGTCGAGAACGTTGTCGCTGGAGATCGCACGACCGTCACGGCCGCCGGTGGAGGTTGCGATTGCGGTGTAGAGAGTTTGCATGGTGTGAGCCTCGTTCGGATTTGGATGTTTTGCGCTAAATATTTGCGCGCTAAGTAAGTGCGAGGTGAATGTAGCTCGCAAGCATTTAGCGCGCAAGATAAATTTTCGAAAAAATTTGTTTTGAGTCGTCATTCAGCAATTCGATTGGGGAGGATAAGCTTGAGATAGAGGCTTTGGTGCGGGATTTTTGCGAGGTGAAATTTTTTGCGGCGGGGAGGACGTCTTCGCGGGCAAGCCTCGCTCCTACAGGTTTTGTGTCGTTTGCAGATTATGTTATCGACCGAAAACCTGTAGGAGCGAGGCTTGCCCGCGAAGAACGATAACGCGGTCTAAAGGCTATCTTGCAGATGACTCCGCAACGCTTGAAGATCCGCTTGCAGCTTCTTCAACTGTTCCAGCGTTTGTCCGCTGGCGCCGAGGATGCACTGGGGAATGCCCCGTGCCTTGTCTCGCAGCGCACGGCCTTGCTCGGTCAGTTCGACAATCACCACTCGCTCGTCTTCACGGCTGCGGGTGCGGCTCAGCAGGCCTTCGGCTTCCAGGCGCTTGAGCAGCGGGGTGAGGGAACCGGGATCGGTCAGTAGTCGGGTGCTGATTTCGCCGACCGTCAGCCCATCCTTTTCCCACAACACCATCATCGCCAGGTACTGCGGATAGGTCAGGCCCAGCGCTTGCAGCAGCGGCTTGTAGACCTTGGTCATCAGCAGCGAGGTGGAATGCAGGGCGAAGCAGACCTGATTGTCCAGCAGCAGGTCGTCGCAGTTGTCCGGGGTGTTGCGCTCGGTGTTCATTTCAAAGCCTTGATCAGTGATCGTCATGAATCTAGCGGGCGAATCTTTAATGCGCCAGATAATTCTGGACTAGTGGCGGTCCAGGTTGGTTTGCAGCGCCAGATCCCACGGCGGGATGGGGCTGAAACGGGTCTTCAGGTATTCCAGCAACAAGCGGCTGCGCGAACTGGGTTGCTGCTCCAGGCGCAACGCATAAATGCCGGTACTTTCCGGTTTTGGCAGACCATTCTCGCAAAACAGCGGCAGCAGTTCGCCGCGCAATAAATATTCGCTGGCCAGCCAGGTCGGCAAATGCGCGATGCCCAACCCGGCCAGTGCGCCGCAGACCAGTGCCTCTGCATTGTTGGCGCTCATGCGGATTCGCGCTGGTCGGTGCAAGTGCATCTGCCCATCCCGCTCGAAGCGCCAGGCGAAGGGCGGAGCCAAGCCCTCCCAGTCGAGGCCGTCGTGGTCGACCAACTGCGCCGGATCGGTCGGCAAGCCACGGCGTTGCAGGTAATCGGGGCTGGCGCAGGCGATGCGCACCATGCTCGCCAGCGGCGTCGCCACCAGTCGGGTATCGGCCATCTGCCCGGCACGCAGCACCAGATCGACCTTGCCCAGGTTCGAGCCCTGCATGTCGACAAAGCTGTCGATCAGGTGCAATTGCACGTCGAGGCCGGGGTAAAGCGTCAGGAAATCGGCAATCACCGGCGCCAGGTGTCGGCGTCCGAACGCTGCCGGCGCATCCACCCGAATCAAGCCTTCCGGCGCACTGCTCAAGGACACTGCTTCCGCCCGGGCCAGGCGCAGTTCAGCGACGATCCGCCGCGCGCGCTCGGCAAAAGCCAGCCCGGCCGGGGTCGCACGCACGGCATGGGTGCTGCGAATGAACAACTGGCTGCCGACCGCGTTTTCCAAGCTATCAATACGTCGTGCCACCGCCGATGGCGTAAGTGGATGACGACGGGAGGCGGCGGAAAAACTGCCGCTTTCCAGCACATCGAGAAACAGGCCAAGTTGTTCGGTCAATTGATTGGGGTTCATGGTTCGTCGGCGCTTGTGCGAAATTGGCACAGCCATTGTGCGTTGCTGTGCGTTTCCCCGCCAGAGCCGACTGCGTAGGATGAACAGCCTGACAAAAGGAAATTCGCCTGTGATTGAGTTTTTGATGTATCTGGTTTTTGGCGCAGCGTTGGGAACCCTCGGCGGCCTGTTCGGCATCGGTGGCGGGTTGGTCGCGATCCCGCTGCTGGGCGTATGGTTCGGTCTTGATCAGCAGATCGCCCAAGGCACAGCGCTGGTAATGGTGGTGCCGAACGTGATGCTGGCGCTGTGGCGCTATCACCAGCGCAATCGCATTGAATTGCGGCATGCGCTGCCACTGGCCTCGATGGGGTTCTGCTTTGCCTGGATCGGTTCGATCTGGGCGGTGGGTATCGATGCGCAAACCATGCGCTTGGGCTTCGTCGCTTTCCTGATCGCTCTGTCGGCCTACAACCTGATGCGAATGTTCACCACCAACGCACCGGCCTCTTCGCAGATGCGCTATTCCTGGCCGTGGTTGGGCGTGCTCGGCGCGGCTTCCGGGACCATGGGCGGACTATTTGGAGTGGGCGGAGCAGTAGTTGCAACGCCGGTGTTGACCAGCCTGTTCGGTACCACTCAAGTGGTTGCCCAGGGGTTGGCGCTGGCGCTGGCGTTGCCGAGTACGGGCGTCACCCTGGCGACTTATGCGGTGCACAATCAGGTGCATTGGGCGATTGGCGTGCCGTTGGCGGTCGGAGGATTGATGAGCATCAGTTGGGGCGTGAGAATTGCCCACGCATTGCCGGAGCGGCTCCTGCGCGGGTTGTTCTGTGGGTTTCTGGTGGTCTGTGCGGTGATGCTCGCGTTTAAAGTTTGAAACCCTCGACGATGTGCTCGGCCAGGCATTCGGTGATCGGCGAAGGGTTGTTCAGGTTGCGGATCAGCATGATGCTGGCTTCCGGCAACAGCGGCAGGTCTTCGTTGGCACCAAGGATGCGCATGTCCGGGGTGATCAGGCTTTCCAGCTGCGCGGTGATCGCCAGACCCGCGCTGACCACGGCCATCAACGCTGACAGGCTGGAGCTGTTGTAGGCAATGCGGTAATCGCGGCCCATGGCATCCAGGGCATTGCATGCCCAGACGCGGCAGAAACAATCACTGTTGAACATCGCCAGCGGCAGCGGTGTTTGCTCATGGGCGCTGAAGCATTGGGCCTCGGCCCAGACAAAACGCTCCTTGCGCAACAATTGGCCAATCTCGTTACCCGGCTCACGGGTGACGATGGACAGGTCCAAATCCTGGCGCTGCAACAGTTGTCGGGTCGATTCGCAATGAACCTCGATCTGGATCAGCGGGTAGAACTGCGCAAAGCGCGACAGGATGCCCGGCAGAAAGCGCATGACGTAATCATCGGGCGTGCCGATGCGCACCGTGCCGACCATGTGCGGTTCGCGCAGGGTATTGAAGACTTCGCTATGGAGTTTGAGGATGCGCCGCGCATAGCCCAGTAATACCTGGCCTTCGGCGGTCAGTTTTACCTGGCGCCCGTCGCGTTCGAACAGCTGGCGCTGCAACACGTCCTCTTCCAGGCGCTTCATCTGCATGCTCACCGCCGACTGGGTGCGGTTGACCATTTCACCGGCGCGGGTAAAACCGCCCTGATCGGCAATCGCGACGAAGGTGCGCAGTACATCGGTGTCGATACTGGGGTAGGCGGACATTCATCAATCTCCGAGATGTATGCCATCAGAAACATTCGTTGGATTGATCTTAGCGCTGGCGCGAGACTTGAGCCATCCCTAAAGGAGGGCAACACGATGAAAGGTCACAACGAGCATGTAACGGAACAAAAATTCTCAATCCACGCGGTATCCGATCTGTTGCACAAGTTTAGTCGCTGGTACGAACTTCACCGTGAACGTGAAATGCTGGCGGGCTTGAGCGACGAAGCACTGAAGGATATCGGCGTGAGCCGTGCGGATGTGGAGCATGAGGCGGTAAGACCGTTCTGGGATGATCCGATGCATAAATGATGATGCCATCGCTACACAAACCACTTGCGGGTGAGGTAGGTTGCGAGCAGACAAGGAGATGCTCATGCCCGCCACACTGTCTTTTTCCCTCAATCAGGCTCGACGTCTGGCGCTGGCTGCCCAAGGGTTCAACGGGCGCCAGCCGCCGGCGACGATCAAACCGGTTCAGCTCAACCGGCTGATCGAGCGCCTGGGCATTCTGCAGATCGATTCGGTCAATGCGTTGGTGCGTTCGCACTACCTTCCCTTGTTCTCCCGTCTTGGCAATTACTCATCCGACTTGCTTGATCAGGCTGCCTGGAGTCAGGGTCGTCGACGCACGTTGTTCGAGTACTGGGGCCATGAAGCGTCTCTGTTGCCCTTATCGATGTACCCCTTGATGCGCTGGCGCATGCAGCGCGCGACCCACGGCGAAGACATCTATCAGCAATTGGCACGCTTCGGTCGTGGCGGCAGGATACGATTCGCCGCGTTTTGGCGTCGGTTCAGGAACTTGGTGCGCTGGGTGCGGGCAGCCTGTCGACCCGGCAGGAGCGGGCTGGTCCGTGGTGGGACTGGAGCGCGGAAAAGCATGCGCTGGAATGGCTGTTCGCTGCCGGTGAAGTGACCGTGGCCGGCCGGCGCGGGTTCGAACGGCTTTATGATTTGCCGGAGCGGGTGATTCCTTCGGCGATTCTTCAGCAGCCCTTGCTCAGCGAGGCCGAGGCTCAGCGTGGCCTATTACTGCACGCCGCCACGGCTTTGGGTGTCGGTACGGAAAAGGACCTGCGGGATTATTTTCGCCTGAGCCCGGCAGACAGCCGACCGCGGCTGGCGGAACTGGTCGAGGAGGGGGATCTGCTGGTGTGTGAGGTTGAACGCTGGCGGCAACCGGCCTATTGCCTGGCAGAGCCGAAAGTACCGCGCAAGGTCGAGGCCAGTGCGCTGCTTTCACCCTTCGATTCGCTGATCTGGGAACGCAGTCGTACCGAGCGATTGTTTGATTTCCGTTATCGGCTGGAGATTTATACGCCACAGCACAAGCGCGTCTACGGCTATTACGTATTGCCGTTTTTGCACAACGAGCGGATTGCTGCGCGGGTCGACTTGCGGGCCGAGCGAGCGTTGGGCCGGTTGGCGGTGCATGCCGTGCATGAGGAGGAGCCGGGGCTGGATGAGGCGGGTATGCTGGCGTTGGCGGTCAATCTGCGGCGAATGGCGGATTGGTTGGGGCTTGCGCAGATTCAATTGAATTGCCCGCGGGCGAGTGCAGCAAGATTGCGGGTGGCATTGGCACAGATTGATGGTGATTGAACTGGCCTTTTCGCGGACAAACTGTCTCCCTGTAGGAGCTGCCGCAGGCTGCGATCTTTTAGCGGTCTGGAATCAAAACAAGATCAAAAGATCGCAGCCTTCGGCAGCTCCTACACTCACCGCCGAACCTGCTTCAGGGTTTCAGCAATCAAAAACGCCAACTCCAGCGACTGATCGGCATTCATCCGTGGGTCGCAGTGGGTGTGGTAACGATCCGACAAGCCATCCTCGGTAATCGGCCGCGCGCCACCGATGCATTCGGTAACGTTCTGCCCGGTCATTTCGATGTGGATGCCGCCGGCATAACTGCCTTCCGCTTCGTGAACCTGGAAGAACTGCTTCACCTCGCCAAGAATCTGCGCAAAGTCGCGGGTCTTGTAGCCGCTGCTGGCCTTGATGGTGTTGCCGTGCATCGGGTCGGAGCTCCAAAGCACCTGCTTGCCTTCGCGCTGCACTGCGCGGATCAGCTGTGGCAGGTGATCACCGACCTTGTTCGCGCCCATCCGCGCAATCAGGTTCAGGCGGCCCGGGTCGTTGTCCGGGTTGAGCACATCGATCAGGCGAATCAGGTCTTCGGGGTTCATGCTCGGGCCGACCTTCACGCCGATCGGGTTATGCACCCCACGCAGGAATTCGACATGCGCGCCGTCCAGTTGACGGGTACGGTCGCCAATCCACAGCATGTGGGCCGAGCAATCGTAGTAGTCGTTGGTCAGGCTGTCGCGGCGCACGAAGGCTTCTTCGTAATTCAGCAGCAGCGCTTCGTGGGCGGTGAAGAAACTGGTTTCGCGCAGTTGTGGCGAGCTGTCCATGCCGCAAGCACGCATGAAGGCCAGGGTTTCATCGATGCGGTCGGCCAGGTGGCTGTACTTCTCGGCCAGCGCCGAGTTGGCGATGAAATCCAGGTTCCACTTGTGCACCTGATGCAGGTCGGCAAAGCCGCCCTGGGCAAAGGCACGCAACAGGTTCAGGGTTGCAGTGGACTGGTGGTAAGACTGCAGCAAACGTTCCGGGTCCGGTACGCGGCTTTTTTCGTCAAAACCGATGCCGTTGACGATATCGCCACGGTAGGCCGGCAGCGTTACGCCGTTGATGGTTTCATCGTTGGCCGAACGGGGTTTGGCGAACTGGCCCGCCATGCGTCCGACTTTGACCACCGGGCAACCGGCGGCGAAGGTCATGACGATCGCCATTTGCAGCAACACTTTAAAAGTGTCACGAATTTTCGCAGCGGAGAATTCGGCGAAGCTTTCGGCGCAGTCGCCGCCCTGCAACAGAAACGCCCGGCCCTGGGTGACTTCGGCAAACTGACGGCGCAACTCCCGGGCTTCACCGGCAAATACCAGCGGCGGATAGCTCGCCAGGGTTTGCTCGACGTGCAGCAAGTGCGCCGCGTCGGGGTATTGGGGTTGTTGCTGGATCGGCAGGGCGCGCCAGCTGTCAGGGCTCCAGGGTTGGCTCATTGCAGTCTCTAGTGTTTTACGCTCGGACGGTTATGTTATCAGCAATTAGTGCGTGACCTGTTCCCGTCGCTTCGCGGACAATCGCGCCTTTGCCGCACCACCCACGCGGTCTTATTGCGCTGCTATTTATTACATTGCAGGCCCGGTGACATCAGGAGACGAGATGACTGAGGAGCGCGTCGAGCATCTGCTCGCCGAGGTACAGGATGAGTTCGGCGTGATTCGCGTGCTGGAAGTGGCTGATTACCGTTTTCTGGAGTTCGGTGATGCCATCGAACAGAGCTGCGTGTTCACCGCTGACCCGAGCTGGCTCGAGTACGATTACACCCGGGCGATGCTGATTGGCGCGCTGTGCCACGAACAGCCGGAAAGCGCGCTGTTCCTCGGTCTTGGCGCCGGCACTCTGACTCAAGCCTGTCTCAAGTTCCTGCCTTTGGAAGATGTCGAAGCCATCGAGCTTCGCCCCGATGTGCCGCGTCTGGCCATCGAATACCTCGGGCTGGATGACGATCCACGGCTGTACATCCGCGTCGGCGATGCCTTGGAGCTACTCGAAACGGCTGAACCGGCCGATCTGATTTTCGTCGACCTCTATACCGATGTCGGGCCGGGTGTCGGGCATCTGGCCTGGGGTTTTCTGGAAAACTGTCAGAAACGGTTGAATCCGGGGGGCTGGCTGGTGATCAACCAGTGGGCCACCGACGATGGTCGTCCGTTGGGGGCGGCGTTGTTGCGCGGTCTCTATCACCGGCATTACTGGGAATTGCCAGTGAAGGAGGGCAACGTGATTCTGATCGTGCCATCTGAGCTGGATCAGGAACTGGATCTGGATGGGCTGATCGCTCGCGCTGAAGGCCTGGCACCGCGATTGGGGTATTCGTTGCAGTCGTTGATCAAGGCGATTCGGCCGGCGACATAAGTCGTTGTCTGTTCGGGCCCCTTCGCGAGCAAGCCCGCTCCCACATTGGATCGCGTTCTAATGTGGGAGCGGGCTTGCTCGCGAAGAGGGCCGCACAGCCAATACATCCCTCAAACCCCTTTAAAGATGCCCGGCCGTTTCTCGATCATCGACCGAACACCTTCCTTGGCATCTTCGCTATTGAGCAATGTCTTCACCAGCGCCGGCAAAGCCTGAGCTGCCGCCATTTCACCCTCATAGCGCGCCTGCCGGGCAGACATCAGCGTTGCCTGAACCCCAAGCGGCGCCTGCCGGGCAATCCGCTCCGCCAATTCAATGGCCCGCGGCAACAAGTCCTCGCTGGCCATGACTTCCTGCACCAACCCCAGATGCAAGGCGTCATGAGCGTCGAATTCATCCCCGGTAAGCAACCAGCGCATGGCATTGCCCCAACCGGCGACCTGATGCAGGCGCAAAGTGGCGCCGCCGAACGGGAAGATCCCGCGCTGCACTTCCTTCTGGGCAAAACGGGTATTGCTGGCACACAGGTTGATGTCGGCAGCCAGCATCAACTCGATGCCAACGGTCAGGCAGTAGCCTTGAGCCGCGACAATCACTGGTTTGCTGACCCGCGGGCCTGCGAGCACACCCCATGGGTCGCAGCCTCCGGGCGGTGCCTGCCAGCCTTCGGCCAGGGCTGCGCCGGCGCTGACCAGATCGAGCCCGGCAGTGAAATGCTCACCATGACCGAACACCACCGCGACCCGCGCTTCGCTGTCAGCCTCGAACTCGCCATAGGCAAGACTGAGTTCGTTGAGCAGGTCGAGGTCGAATGCATTGCGTTTGGCCGCCCGATCCAGGCCGATCATCAGGACATGGCCGTGTCGTTCACGGGTTACACGACTGGTGCTGGGCTGATTCATGGGACATTTCCTCGGGTGGGAAGGGGCGGGAAGGGATATGTGAGACCGAAGGTCTGTGTCACAAGAGTGAACCGTTTTAGCGCCATCGTCAGCAGGGCCGGGCCTTTGCAAAATAGACCGTCGCACAATTATCCGCAAAGCCCGTGACACAACGGCGTACGCCGGTTTTTTCCGATAAAAAAAGCTCCCTTTTCAGGCTAATTCCGGTATAGTGCGCGCCGGCCTTTAACCGGGCCGCGTTTAGGTAGCGCAATTCCCCGAAGCCAGCTTCGGCTGCACGTCCGCACAGCGGACTCTTCCTTGACGAATCTTTTTCATTCATTCGTTTTCGCAAATCCCCGCCGACAAAGCAGCCAGGGCGACTCTTGAGTCTTACACGGCATGCGCAGCTTTGGAGCATGGGTCTTTGCGGATGCACTTAGAGGCAGACCCATGACCCAGGAAACCGGCGGCTTCGCCGCTTTTAATCTTAATCCGAATATTCTTGCAGCCGTCATTGCGACCGGCTACGAAGAACCTTCGGCTATTCAGCAGCAATCGATCCCGATCATCATGGCCGGTCACGACATGATTGGTCAGGCGCAAACCGGTACCGGTAAAACCGCCGCGTTCGCCCTGCCGATCCTGCACCGCATCGATCCTGCAAAGCGCGAGCCGCAAGCCCTGATCCTGGCGCCAACCCGTGAGTTGGCGCTGCAAGTAGCAACCGCTTTCGAAACCTACGCCAAGCAAATGCCGGGCGTTACCGTTGTGGCCGTTTACGGCGGCGCGCCTATGGGCCCACAACTGAAAGCAATCCGTAATGGCGCACAGATCGTTGTCGCCACGCCGGGCCGTCTGTGCGACCACCTGCGTCGCGACGAAAAAGTTCTGGCTACCGTGAACCACCTGGTTCTCGACGAAGCGGATGAAATGCTCAAACTGGGTTTCATGGACGACCTCGAAGTCATCTTCAAGGCCCTGCCAGCAACCCGTCAGACCGTATTGTTCTCGGCCACCCTGCCGCAGTCGATCCGTGCCATTGCCGAACGCCATCTGCGCGATCCGCAACACGTGAAGATCCAGACCAAGACTCAGACTGTTACCGCGATCGAACAGGCTCACCTGTTGGTTCACGCTGACCAGAAGACCTCGGCTGTATTGAGCCTGCTGGAAGTGGAAGATTTCGACGCCCTGATCATGTTCGTGCGCACCAAGCAAGCGACCCTGGACCTGGCCAGTGCCCTGGAAGCCAAAGGCTACAAAGCCGCTGCGCTGAACGGTGACATTGCTCAGAACCAGCGTGAGCGCGTGATCGAATCCCTCAAGGATGGCCGTCTGGACATCGTTGTGGCGACCGACGTTGCCGCTCGTGGTCTGGACGTTCCGCGTATCACTCACGTGTTCAACGTTGATATGCCGTACGACCCGGAATCCTACGTTCACCGTATCGGCCGTACCGGCCGTGCCGGTCGCGAAGGTCGTGCGCTGCTGCTGGTGACTCCTCGTGAGCGCCGCATGCTGCAAGTGATCGAGCGTGTAACCGGTCAGAAGGTTGCCGAAGTTCGTCTGCCGGATGCTCAGGCCGTTCTTGATGCCCGCATCAAGAAGCTGACCAACAGCCTGTCGCCGCTGGTCGCTGATGCCGAATCGACTCACGGTGATCTGCTGGATCGCCTGACCGCCGACATCGGTTGCACCCCGCGTGCACTGGCCGCTGCTCTGCTGCGCAAGGCAACCAACGCTCAGGCGCTGACCCTGGCCGCAATCGAGAAAGAACGTCCACTGGTGCCGAACAACGCACCGCGTGGCGATCGTCCAGAGCGTACCGGTGATCGTCCGGACCGTGGTGATCGTGAGCGTCGTGCTCCGGTTCCATTGGCTGAAGGTCGTGCTCGTTGCCGTACCGCGCTGGGTGCGCGTGATGGTATCGCTGCCAAGAACCTGCTGGGCGCTATCCTGAATGAAGGCGGTTTGGCCCGTGAAGCCATCGGTCGCATCCAGGTGCGTGACAGCTTCAGCCTCGTCGAGCTGCCGGAAGATGGTCTGGAGAAACTCCTGACCAAGCTGAAGGACACTCGCGTTGCCGGTAAGCAGTTGAAGCTGCGTCGCTATCGCGAAGATTGATCCGCTCTCGAGCTGATTGATCGAACATAAAAAATCCCCGACTGGTTCGGGGATTTTTTTTGTCTGCTGTTTCTGCCCGGCTTTTGAGCGGAGTCGCCTCCTTCGCGAGCAAGCCCGCTCCCACACTTGATCTTCAGTGAATTCAGAATTCATGTACGACGCAGATCCAGTGTGGGAGCGGGCTTGCTCGCGAAGGGGGCAATTCGGTCTACCTGTCAGCCAAAGCGATAAATGTCCATCCCCAGCGCCCCCATGGTGAACCCCTGGTGCGCAATGCTGAACTCACCCCCGGCCGCGCGGGCAAAGTACAGCGGCAGCAGATGCTCGTCACTCGGATGGTTACGCGCAGCATTTGGAGCTTGCTGGCGATAGTCGTGCAATGCGGCTTCGTCGTTCGCTTCGAGTTTCTCGATCACCCAGTCGCGGAACACCTTGGCCCAGGGTTCGACGCTTTCCGGGCCGGCGTGCCAGTCCAGTTCGCGCAGGTTGTGGGTGATGCTGCCGGAGCCGATCAACAGCACACCGTGCTCGCGCAGACTGGCCAAGGCATGGCCCACGCGGGTTTGCAGGGCAGGACCGCCACGGGTGGGCAGCGAGACCTGCACCACCGGGATATCAGCTTGCGGATACATCAACGACAAGGGTACCCAAACGCCATGGTCGAACGGTCGCTGGCTGTTTATGCGCGCCGGCAGGCCATCGGCTTTCAGCAGCTCGACCACCTCCGCCGCCAGTTGCGGATTGCCGGGGGCCGGGTATTGCACCTCGAACAAGGCCTGCGGAAAGCCGCCGAAGTCGTGCCAGGTTTCAGGCTGAGGGTTGCCGCTGACTAGCAGCTCGCTGCTTTCCCAATGCGCGGAAACTATCACGATGGCCTTGGGTTTCGGCAATGCGGCGGCCAGGCGCGCAAGAGCCGGCCCGCTGGCGCCCGGTTCCAGGGCTAGCATCGGGGAGCCATGAGAGATATACAGGCTGGGGAACATGAATGAGCTCCTGAGAGTAAGATGGCACCATCTTCAGTCAGATCATTGATCTAAATCTAATATAAGTTTTAGGGTCTTTTGATCGAATTTTTCGGGGTTAATTATGCAGCCGGAGTTTTGGCATAAACGATGGGCGTCGAATCAGATCGGCTTTCATCTGCCGGAAGTGAATCCTCATCTGCAACGGTTTTGGCCAGCGTTGGGCCTGGAAGAGGGCACTCGCGTGCTGGTGCCGTTGTGTGGGAAAAGTCTGGATCTGTTGTGGCTGGCGCACCAAGGTCATGAGGTCTTGGGGATTGAGCTGTCGGAAAAGGCCGTGGAGGATTTTTTCAGTGAGCATCAATTTGACCCGGACGTCAGTGAACAGGGGCCGTTCAAGGTCTACCGTGCCGGTTCAATCGAGTTGTGGTGTGGCGATTTCTTTGAGCTGACGGCAGGCGATGTCGCCGATTGCAGCGGGCTGTACGACCGCGCGGCGTTGATTGCCCTGCCGCCGGCGATGCGTGAGCAATACGCGGCCCATCTGATTCGGATTCTACCGAAGGATTCTTTAGGGCTTTTGATTACGCTGGATTACGACCAGGCGCAAATGGCCGGGCCGCCGTTTGCGGTGCTGGATGATGAAGTGCAGCGGTTGTTCGGCGATGTGTGGGCGCTGAAGATTCTGGAAGACCAGGACGTCCTGGGCGAGAGCTGGAAGTTTCTTGAGGCTGGTGTGACGCGGCTTGAAGAGCGGGTTTATCGGGTTTCCAGCCATTAAGGTGTGTTGAGTTTGCTGGCATCTTCGCGGGCAAGCCCGCTCCCACAGGTTTTGTGTAATTCGCCGAATATGTGAACGACACAAAACCTGTAGGAGCGAGGCTTGCCCGCGAAGAGGGCCTGAAGAGCACCGCACTGATCAAACAGACAAAAAAAGGCCCGCATTGCGGGCCTTTTCTTTTAGTGCAGAGCCTGTCAGCCCCGACGACGCAATGCGTCAATACGCTCTTCCAGCGGTGGGTGGCTCATGAACATGCGGGCGAACCCTTGTTTGAGACCACCGTTGATGCCGAAGGCATTCAGCGTGTCCGGCATGTGCACCGGCAGCCCTTGTTCTGCACGCAGACGCTGCAGGGCACCGATCATTGCACTGGTACCGGCCAGGCGTGCACCGGCTTCGTCCGCACGGAACTCACGTTTGCGCGAGAACCACATGACGATGGCGCTGGCCAGAATACCCAGGACCAGTTCGGCGAAGATGGTCGCCACGTAGTAGGCAATGCCCTGGCCTTCTTCGTTCTTGAAGATCACCTTGTCGACAAAGTTGCCGATGATCCGGGCGAAGAACATCACGAAGGTGTTCACCACGCCCTGGATCAACGCCAGGGTAACCATGTCGCCATTGGCCACGTGGCCGATTTCGTGGGCCAGAACGGCTTTCACTTCATCCGGCGAGAAACGCTCGAGCAAGCCCTGGCTGACCGCGACCAGTGCGTCGTTCTTGTTCCAGCCGGTGGCAAAGGCGTTGGCTTCATAGGCCGGGAAAATCCCGACTTCGGGCATCTTGATCCCGGCTTCGCGGGACAATTGCTCGACAGTTTGCAGCAGCCATTGCTCGTGCCGGGTGCGCGGCTGGCTGATGATCTGGGTGCTGGTACTCATTTTCGCCATCCACTTGGAGATGAACAGCGAGAACAGGGAACCGGCGAAACCAAAGACCGCACAGAAAATCAGCAGCTGATTGAGGTTGAGATCAACCCCGTTGGCCGCCATGAACCCGTTGAAGCCGAAAAGGCTCAGGGTGATGCTGGCAATCAGCACGACCGCCAGGTTAGTGGCCAAAAACAGCAAAATGCGCATCATGGTTGTAGAAATCTCCTCGTGCTAAATATGTAGCGTACTGCGGGGTATATAAGGTGCTGCACCGGGCTATTCAACCGAGTGACTATTTCAAACTGTGTCCTACAGCAACAGTCTAGCGGCTTGAAGGGCGTTTCCGACGTCGGCATGGGAAACGGTTGTCAGCCAATTAGCCTCGCAGGCCCCCGCCGTTGTTAGGCGCGGGCATGAAACGTGTCGTCAGTCAGCGCTTGAAACAACGATGCAGGGCAGGGTGCAAAGATATGTTGCTGAATTAATCACCGTGCGACATTAACCAGCGTCGCACGGTGACAGGCCACTTATTGGCGATAGGATTTGAGGAAGTTGCCGATCCGGCCAATCGCCTGATCCAGGTCGTCGAGTCGTGGCAGGGTGACCACACGGAAGTGGTCCGGCCATGGCCAGTTGAAGGCCGTGCCTTGTACCACCAGCAGCTTCTCCGAGAGCAGCAGGTCGAGCACGAATTTCTCGTCGTTGTGGATCGGGCAGACTTTCGGATCGATCCGCGGGAACGCATACAGCGCGCCCATCGGCTTGACGCAGCTCACGCCCGGAATGTCGTTCAGCAGTTCCCAGGTACGATTGCGCTGTTCCAGCAGACGCCCTTGTGGCAGCACCAGATCGTTGATGCTCTGATAGCCACCCAACGCGGTCTGGATGGCGTGCTGGCTCGGCACGTTGGCACACAGGCGCATGTTGGCCAGCATGTCGATGCCTTCGATGTAGCTCTGGGCGTGGTGTTTCGGACCGGAAATGGCGATCCAGCCGGAACGGAAGCCGGCCACGCGATAGGACTTGGACAGGCCGTTGAAGGTCAGGCACAGCAAGTCCGGCGCCAGTGAGGCGGTGCAGATGTGCACGGCGTCGTCATACAGGATCTTGTCGTAGATCTCGTCGGAGAACACCACCAGATTGTGCTGACGGGCCAGTTCCAGCATGCCCAGCAGCACTTCCTTCGAATACACCGCGCCGGTCGGGTTATTCGGGTTGATGATCACCAGCGCTTTGGTGTTCGGGGTGATCTTGGCCTTGATGTCGGCCAGGTCCGGCCACCAGTTGGCCTGCTCGTCGCACAGGTAATGCACCGGATTGCCGCCCGACAGGCTCACTGCAGCCGTCCATAGCGGATAGTCGGGAGCGGGCACCAGTACTTCGTCGCCGTTGTTGAGCAGGGCCTGCATCGACATCACGATCAGCTCGGAAACGCCGTTGCCCAGGTAGATGTCTTCGATGCCGACGCCTTCCACCTGCTTTTGCTGGTAGTACTGCATCACGGCCTTGCGGGCGCTGAACAGGCCCTTGGAGTCGCTGTAGCCTTGGGCGGTCGGCAGGTTGCGGATCACGTCCTGAAGGATTTCATCCGGCGCTTCGAAACCAAAGGGCGCCGGGTTGCCGATGTTCAGCTTGAGGATGCGATGGCCTTCCTCTTCCAGGCGTTTGGCGTGCTTGAGCACTGGGCCGCGAATGTCGTAGCAGACGTTGGCGAGCTTGTTCGATTTGCTGACCTGCATGGCGATGTGTTCCCGAAAATGAACGATCCAGGCGGCGTATGAACGACCGTACTGGGAATCCTGCGTATTCACACAGGCCTGACGCCTCGAGTGGCGGCACTCATAATCCGTTTGAATGCGCGTGGTCTGGCTGCCAGACTGGCGTTTGACGAGGCGCAATCATACGTGCCGCCCGATCCGTGGAAAAGGTACAGATCGGGCTTTTTCAGCTGCTGAGGTGTGATCATGGAAAAGTTGGAAAAAACCCTGGAAGAATGGCGTGAAATGCTCGATCCGGAGCAGTACAACGTTTGCCGCCTCAAGGGCACCGAGCGGCCGTTCTCCGGTAAGTACAACGACAGCAAGGTCGACGGTGTTTACCACTGCATCTGCTGCAACGCACCACTGTTCGACTCAAAGACCAAATTCGATTCCGGCTGCGGCTGGCCAAGTTTCTACGCACCGATCGGCGACAGCGCCATGGTCGAGATCCGTGATGTCAGCCACGGCATGGTCCGCACGGAAGTGGTCTGTGCCACATGCGATGCACACCTTGGGCATGTGTTCCCGGACGGTCCGCCGCCCACGGGCCTGCGTTATTGCATCAACTCGGTGTGCCTGGACCTCGTTCCCCGCTCGTAATGCGAGCCCCGTAGGAGCGAAGCTTGCTCGCGAAGGCGCCGGACCAGTCAGCATCAGTGTTGAATGCCAAGACGTCTTCGCGAGCAAGCTTCGCTCCTACAGATGAACGGCGTTCAATATTTTAAATTGCACACAATTCAATTGCTCGCTATGTTTGGTCTTTGTTCTTCCATTCGGAGTTCGTGCCATGAGCGACAACCTGTTGAGCATCCCTTGCACCACCATCAAGGGCGAGCAAAAGACCCTGGCCGATTTCGCCGGCAAAGCGGTGCTGGTGGTCAACACCGCCAGCAAATGCGGGTTCACCCCGCAGTACAAAGGCCTTGAAGAGCTGTGGCAGACCTACAAGGATCAAGGTCTGGTGGTGCTCGGCTTTCCCTGCAATCAGTTCGGCAAGCAAGAGCCGGGCAACGAAGGGGCGATTTCCGAATTCTGCGAGCTGAATTACGGGGTGAGTTTCCCGCTGTTCAAGAAGATCGAAGTGAATGGTGCCGACGCCCATCCACTGTTCGTTCAGCTGAAAAAGCGCGCACCGGGCGTGCTGGGTTCCCAAGGCATCAAGTGGAACTTCACCAAGTTCCTGATCGGCAAGGACGGCCAGATGGTCAAGCGCTTTGCTCCGGCGACCAAACCGCAGGACCTGAGCCGCGAGATCGAAGCCCTGCTCAAATGAACACGTTGTCAGTTGATTCGCTAAAGCTCGACAGTCAGCTCTGTTTCAAGCTGTACGCCGCTTCTCGGGCGGTGATCCGTGCCTACAAGCCGATGCTCGATCAGTTGGGCCTGACTTACCCGCAATACCTGGCGATGCTGGTGCTGTGGGAATGGCAGGAGGCGGCGCCGGAGCAGCCGACGGTCAAGGCCTTGGGTGAGCGCCTGGCGCTGGATTCCGGGACCTTGACGCCGCTGCTCAAACGGCTTGAGCAACTGCAGCTGGTGCAGCGTCAGCGTTCGGCGCGCGATGAGCGTGAGGTGCACTTGAGCCTGTCGCCCGCCGGCAAGGCTTTGCGCGATCAGGTCGGGCCGCTCAAGGCCCGGCTGTTGTGCGATAGCGGCGTCGATCTTGATCGCCTGAATGATCTGCGCGATGGTCTTGATCACCTGTTGGGGCAAATCAAAGCACTGTCGTAGTGGGTATCCACAAGTCGAGCAGGGCGGCCAGTTCTTCCCGGCGGAAAGGTTTGGCCAGGTAGTCACTCATGCCCGCCGCACGGCAGCGTTCGCGTTCTTCGGACATGGCGTTGGCGGTCAGGGCGACGATGGGCAGCTGTGGCCAACGCCCGCTGCGACGGATCTGCCGGCTGGCTTCATAGCCGTCCATCACTGGCATGTTGCAGTCCATCAGTACCAGATCGAATTCACTCTGCTCAAGCTGATCCAGCGCTTCGCCGCCGTGGGCCGCGATGCTCACCTCGCAACCGAGTTTTCCGAGCATTCCCTTGGCCACCAACTGATTGACCGGGTTGTCCTCCACCAGCAGGATGCGTCCGCGTCGCAGGGGTGAGATGGCTTCGACCCGGGCACCGTTGATCGTGGTGAGTTCCGGCTGCAAGATCCGCCGCAATGCCTGGTAAAGCGCATTGCGCGCCAGAGGCCGTGCCTGTTGCTGTAAGGGCGCGAGGGCGTTGACTTGCTCGCTCGGCAGGAAACTGCCGTAAGCGGTTACCAACAGAATCGGCGCAGCGAAGGTAGGCCGCAGGCCAAACAGGCATTCGGGACAGTCGGTGATCAGTACATCTGGCTCCAGACCGATCAATCGATCATCGATGGAACGCTGCTGATAGTCGAGCCCCCAGCCGGGCAACAGACTGCTCAACAATTCCGCCAGACCGCTGCTGGCGGCGGTAATCGCGACGATGTTGCCCCGCAGTGCGGTCGGAGAAATGGCCCGGGTATGGCAGGGCAGGGGCAGGTCGGCGCAGAACTGACTGCCAAAGCCCGCTTCCGAGCTGATCGTCAGACGCCCTTGCATCACTTCGCAGAGGCTATAAGTCAGCGCCAGACCCAACCCGGTCCCGCCGAATTGCCGGGTAATGCCGGCGCCGGCCTGGGTGAACGGCTGGAAGATCTTGACCTGCGCGTCCTGGGCGATGCCGATGCCAGTGTCGCAGACCTCGATTCGCACACCGTCTTCGAACGTTGAAAGGCGCACATCGACCCGCCCGAAACGGGTGAACTTGAGGGCGTTGGACAACAAGTTACTGACGATCTGCCGAACCCGGGTCGGATCACCGAGCACCAGCGCGGGAAATTGCGGGTCGATCAGGCATGCCAGCTCGACACTCGGCGCGGCGTTCTGGGACAGCAGGTTGGCGGTGTCTTCGATCAACGAACCAAGGTCGAATGGAATGTGTTCGAGTTCGAGCTGGCCGGCGTCGAACTTCGACAGGTCGAGAATATCGTTGAGCAGTTCCACCAGCACTTTGCCCGAGTCATGGGCGATGGACAGCTGTTGCTGCTGCTCGGCATTGAGCGGGCCGTCCAGCGAGAGCGCGATCATCCCCAGCAGACCGTTGAGAGGCGTGCGGATTTCATGACTCATGTTGGCCAGGAACACCGAGCGCGCTTCGGCCATGTCCAGGGCAGTGCTGCGGGCGACTTCCAATTCCTCGTTGGATTGGCTGAGGCGGGTATTGATCGCCTTGAGTTCCGCGGTGCGGGCCGAGACGATGTTTTCCAGTTGCGAGAGGTAGTCGGTCAGGCGGTTTTCGGCGTTGCGTCGTTGCTGGATTTCGGTGGCAATGTTTTCGAACTGCTGATTGGCGACCTCGACCAAGACCCCGATTTCATCGTTTTCATGCCCCGTCGGACACTCCAGCAACGTCGGTTCCGCGCTGCGGGGGTCACGGCCACTGAGTTCGCGGATAACCCGCACCAGCGGTTTGGTCAGCATCACGTAAAACAGCGCCAGCAGAATGCCCGTAAGAATCAGGCTGCGCGCGAAGCCGTTGAGCAGGGTCACTTCGGCCCGGCGCAGGAAACGACTGCCGAAGGTGTAGGTATCGACTTCCAGGCGCAAGATCCCGAGGGATTCGTCCGGCAAGTGGTCGAGATAAAGGCGGTCTTCGAACTGCCGGTTGGCGCCGAACAGGAAGTCGCTGATCATCCGGTCATTGTTTTCCAGGCCCGGACGTTTGACGCTGGCCAGCACGGTATCGTTGTTGTCGATCAATTGCGCGCCGATGATTGCCGGAGAGCGCAGCAGGCCCAGGCTCAGCTCTTGGGCGAGTTCGGCATCGATGTTGTAGGCGATGCGGGACGCGGGGTTATGGCTGATTTCCAGCAAGGACAGTATTTCACGGTTGATGGAGGCGTCTTCGCTGGCATAATCGATGCCTATTTGCAGCAAGCTGAGCAGCGTGCCCAGAATGAAACCGGCCAGTACCGTAAGCCTGGCTTGTTTGTACGACAGCCGGTGGCTGAACTTGATATCCATGGGATGTTGAACCACTTCCGTTTCCCTTCGCTGCTCAAGCATAGTCGATCATCAATGGATACCGATGTTCTCGCAAAACACCTGTAGGGGTGTAGATGCTGTGTTTCGTCGATGTACCGCCATCATTACCGTGAACGTGCCCGAGGAGAAGACGTGGATTCCCGATTGAATGCTTTTCTTGAACGCGCCGATGCCGTTCTGGCCCGTATCGAGCCGCTGCTGCCCGCGCCTCGGCAAACCATCGACTGGACGCACTGTCTGGCCGCACGCTGGCAGCGCGAGGGGCGCAGCGGTTTTCTGTTGCCGCTGCAAGTCAGCCTGGACACGCGTTTGTCCGACTTGATCGGCGTTGATCGGCAACTGGAGCAACTGGGCCGCAACACCCGACAGTTTCTCGACGGCATGCCGGCCAACCACGCATTGCTCTGGGGCTCGCGTGGCACCGGTAAATCGTCGCTGGTGCGCGCCTTGCTGTCGGAACATGCCAAGAGCGGCCTGCGGCTGATCGAGATCGAACGCGATCACCTGGCGGACTTGCCGCGCGTGGTCGAGCAGATCGCCAAGTTGCCTCAGCGCTTTGTGCTGTTTTGCGATGACCTGTCGTTCGAATCGGGCGAGGGCGATTACCGCGTGCTCAAGAGCGTGCTCGATGGTTCGCTCGAACAGGCGCCAGACAACGTTCTGCTGTACGCCACCTCCAACCGTCGCCATCTGGTGCCGGAAAAGGAAAGCGATAACGAGAACTGGAAAAGGGTCGATGGCGAACTCCATCCCAGTGAGGCAGTGGAAGACAAGATCGCGCTGTCGGACCGTTTTGGTCTGTGGCTGTCGTTCTATCCGTTTACTCAGGAGCATTTCCTCAACGTCGTCGAACACTGGATCGGCCAATTGGCCGACAAGGCCGGCCTGCAGTGGCAGCGCGACGAAGCGCTGGACATCCTCGCCGTGCGCTGGGCCACGGGCCGAGGCAATCGCAACGGACGTTGCGCGTATCAATTCGCCCGCTATTGGGTCGGGCTGAAGCTGTTGGAGCATAAGGCATGATCGATTTACAAAAGAGCGGCCAAGGCCTGGAGGGCTACGGCATGCTATGGGCGCAGCTGGAATCGCTGCTGGCGGACGAGCGTGATTTTATCGCCAATGCCGCACAATTTTCGGCGTTTCTGTTCAACCAGCTCGATGACCTGAACTGGGCCGGTTTCTACCTTAATCGCAACGAAGAACTGGTGCTTGGCCCGTTTCAGGGGCAGATCGCCTGTGTACGGATTCCATTCGGTCGCGGCGTGTGCGGGGCGGCGGCGGCCACCCTGCAGACCCAGCGGGTCGAAGATGTCCATGCGTTCCCCGGGCACATTGCGTGCGACAGTGCCTCGAACAGCGAGCTGGTGGTGCCGCTGGTCAAGGACGGTCGACTGATCGGTGTGCTGGACCTCGACAGCCCGAAACTCGCGCGTTTTACTGCTGACGATCAGGCCGGTATCGAGCAACTGGCGGCGATTTTCCTGCGTCTGACCGACTGCTGATCAGGCCATCAAGCCGGCCTTGATCAGCAGGCTTGACGGGTCGACCGCATCAATCTGTCGTGGGTCGAGAAAACGCTTGGCGTACTGCAAGTAGACTTCGTCGTTGATGAACAGCCCGAACAATTCAGCGTCAATGTGGGCGTCACGGCACATGGTGGCCATGATGCCCAGTGCTTCGCTCAAGGACTTGGCTTTCTTGTAGGGGCGATCGGCCGCGGTCAGCGCTTCGAAAATATCGGCAATCGCCATCATCCGCGCCGGCAGGCTCATGTCTTCGCGCTTCAATCGTTTGGGATAACCGGTGCCGTCCATTTTTTCGTGGTGGCCGCCGGCGATCTCCGCGATGTTATTGAGGTGGCCGGGGAAAGGCAGGTGCCTGAGCATCAGGATCGTCTGCACCATGTGGTGATTGATGATGTAACGCTCCTCACGGGTCAGGGTGCCTCGGGTGATGCTCAGGTTGTAGAGCTCGCCCCGGTTGTATTTGTAGCGCGGCACGTCGAGCTTGAACCCCCACGGATTGTCGGCCGGGATCAGTTCGCTGTCGGCGCGTTCGAGCAAGTGTTCGGGTTTATCCGCCAGCAGCGGCTCGCTGACCGGCAGGGTCGGCGCCGGGGTCCGGGCCTGACGACGGTTCTCTTCCCACGAAACCCCCAGTCGATCATCCAGGGTTCGGGTCCAGGTGCGTTGGGCGATGGTGTTCAGGCGTTGCAGATCGGCCTCGGCCATGGCCTCGCTGCCAAGGTTGCAGCGGGCGATGAACGCGAAATCATCATCCAGCGCCGCCAGGTTCGCATTGCGCAATTGAGCCAGATGCTGCTCGTCACCTCCCCGCGTGATGGCCTGCCAATAGTTGATCCAGGCATCACGCTTGAGCACTTCGAAACGGGTGCGGATTTCGTGGATGCGGTCGTTCAGGGTCTCAAGCTTCGTGGCTTTGTCGACCACGTATTCAGGCGTGGTGACCTTGCCGCAATCATGCAGCCAGGCAGCGATGTGCAGGGCTTCCCACTCATCTTCGGTGGGCCGATAGCTGCTGAAGGCCGGATCCTGACTGGCCGCGGCCGCCTGCGCCAGCATCAGGGTCAGTTCCGGCACCCGCTGACAGTGCCCGCCGGTATAGGGACTCTTGGCATCGATCGCGCCAGCCAGCAGCTGAATAAAAGAGTCCAGCAACTGTTTCTGTTTGGCTTGCAGGCGCTGACTTTCGATACTCACGGCGGCGGCACCGGAAACCGCTTGGAGAAACGCGATGCGGTCCGGGCGAAGTTTTTCCAGGTCGTCCTGCGTGCCGCTGTCGGTCAGCAGCAGGATCAGCAGGCCGACGGTTTCGTTATGACGATTGTGCAGCCGGATACCGATCAGATGAACCCTTGGGCACTCCAGTGCGAGCAAAACCTTCTGCAAGTCCCCTGCCTCTTCGAAACCCAGGCTGGTGACGACATTGTTGGCGTTCGACAATTGCTGCATCCATTGAGGGCTCTGCGGATCCTGAGGCGTGTGTCCTTGAATGGCGAATGACGGTAATGCCTGTGAACTGCCGTTGATGACCAGCGCATGAGGCTCCACGCGATCGTCATCACTTTCCCGCAGGTAGAGCAGACCGGCCTGGGCCTGGCCGATCTTTACGGTTTCAAACAACACCCGTTGCAGCAGCGGGGCGAAACGGGTCTCGGCGCTCAGACTGTCGGTGATCTGGAAAAAACTCGCCAGGGTGTCTTTCATGCGCGCCATCGACACACTCAGTTGGTCGACTTCAAGCACCGGCGAGCGACGGGAGGGCGGAAAATTGAAATCGAAACTGCGAATCGCATCGGCTTCCTGCACCAGGGCGCGCAAGGGTTTGACCAGGATTCTCGAGGTCAGCCAACCCATCGGCAGGCACAACAGCAGCGTCGCCAGGGTAATCAACGCGCCTTGCCAGCGCATGCGGTAGGCATCGACGAGCAATTCATCCTCCGGCACCAGTAGCGCCAATTGCAGTCCCTGCGGGCCACCCTCCTGGATGCTGCTGCGCGCCACGATCCATTGGCGACCTGCGGCGTTCAATCGATTGACCTCGGCGGGGCTGGTGAGCAGCGCCGCGAGTGTGGGGCTCAGGTCTGCGGCTTTGGTCAATCGCGCGGTTTGGTCGTCGACGATCAGTTTGCTGCTGTCGGGGTAGGCGATGGCATTCCCTTGGGCATCGAACAGCACAATTTCGGTACTGGGGGTCACCACATGTTCGGCCAGGGTCGCCGACAGTTCAGCCAGCGTGAGGTCGGCCCCCATCACCGCATGCTCGCCACTGCGCCGGGCCAGTGTGGTGCCGACGTTGTGGGTGGAGAAAAAAAGGTAGGGTTCGGTGGTGATCTGATCACGCTCGCTACGAGCGCTGGAGAACCAGGCGCGGGTACGGGGATCGTAGGTTTCATCGGGATTGTCCTGACGGCTGATGAGGGCCAGGTTCTGATCGAAAAACATTGATTGGGAGCGGATCTGACCGCTACCTGGGTGCTCGATGCTCCATACCTGATACGCCGCCATCTCAGGTGCCTTGACCAGCGTTTTCAGGGCGCCGGTGCGCAGCGGGCGAACCATGAAGAAGTCGCCATTGCCGTATCCCAGGTACAGCGAGGCCAGATCGGGGTTGTCCTTGAGCGATTGGCTGAAAGGCTTGAGCAACGCCAGGCGTTGCTCAAGGTCGGGCGCCTCGGTCGCCGGATTGTCCGCCAGCAGGCTCAGCAGATGACGAATCGGCTGATAGGTGCGATGCAGGTCCAGACGGACATCCTGCTCGATGCGGTTGAAGAGTTTTTCGCTGCTGGAAAGAATGATCTGGGTGGTTTGCCGATAGTTGAAAATGCCCAGTACCACCCCGGTCAATAACAACAGGAAGGTGAACATCACGCTGATGTGGATGTGCAGAGGAAACCGGCGTTGATCCGGGTGCAGTGGGCTGGGCATTGCAGCTTTCTCCATGATGATTAACACACTGCTCAGCCCCCAAGCATAGTTAATGCTCCTTCATTCTGCTTTTGTCATGGCGTGCCATCTGTTGTTGCAATGCCTGCTCCAGTTCGAGCATGGCGCGCTCCATGGACTTGCTGCAATTGGCCACTTCATCGTGGTGGAGCCTGTTATTGCAGGCCTGTTCGAGCGCCTCGCAGCTGTCGATCAGCCGGGATGCCTGGACGATTCGGGCCGCGCCCTTGATTTTGTGGGCAATGTCGAGGAGTGACTGCCGGTCCTTTGACTCGGATAACGCCAGCAGCGCTTTTCGGTCCAGGCGGTTGCTGTTAAGCAGTTCGGTCAACAATCGCTGGTTCAGTGTCGGGTTGCCACCGGTCAACAGGTGCAGCCCCTCCAGACTGAAGGCTGGCTCGCGGACCATCGGCGTGATGCCTTCGACCCATTGGTTCAAGGCCGTCAGGCTGAGGGGTTTGAACAGGCAATCGTCCATCCCGGCCAGTTTGCAGCGTTGTCTTTCCTCCGGCTGCGCGTTGGCGGTGAAACCCAGAACGGTGCAGGGAGGGCGCTGCAGGTGCTGTTCATGTTGGCGAATGGCACGGACCAGCTCATATCCATTCATGATCGGCATGTTGCAATCAGCAATCACCAAATCGAATGGCTGATTCTTCCATGCCTCGAACCCCGCCTCGCCATCCGCTGCGACGTTGAACCGATGCCCCAGAAACTCCAGTTGCTGGCACATGAGCAAGCGATTGGCGGGGTGATCATCGACCACCAGAACGTTCAAGGGGGCAGTGCTCGGGTGGATTTGCAGCTCGGCAGGTTCCGGCATCCGTTCTGTCGGCAGGGTGGCCAGGTTCAGCGAAACCCGGACCTGGGTGCCGACTCCCGACTGACTGTTCAATTGCAGGCTGCCGCCCATCATTTCGCACAAATTGCGGCTGATCACCAGGCCCAGCCCCGCCCCGCTTCTGGCTAACTGGCCGGAGTTATCGGCCTGGACGAAGGGCTCGAACAAGCGCTGTTGATCCTGTTCGCTGATCCCTGCGCCACTGTCTTCAACCCGCAACTGCAACTGGACCCGGTCGGGCTCGTCGGTCGGCTGCAACTCGACGCTGATCCTGACTTGGCCCTGTTGCGTGAACTTGATGGCATTGCTGATCAGATTGGACAGCACCTGCTTGAAACGCATCGGGTCCAACATGACATCGGTCGCCGGTTTGGCAGGGCTGAATTCCAGTTGCAGTCCGAGGTTTTTCTGCCGGGCCAACCCGTCGAAAATTCGCACCACGGAGGCTACGGTTTCAGCCAGATTGACGCGCTCCGGGTTCAGGCTCAGACGCCCCGATTCGATATGCGCAATATCGAGAATGTCCCCGATCAGTTCCAGCAGGTCTTTCGCCGAGTGGTACGCGACATCGATGGCGGGTCGATCCGGATGACTGTGATCGATACGTTTGAGCGTCAGTTCGAGCATGCCGATGACTGCGTTCATGGGCGTACGGATCTCATGGCTCATGGTCGCCAGAAAGGTACTTTTAGCTCGGTTGGCAGCATCGGCTTGCTCTTTAGCGGCCCGCAACTCATCGAACAGTTGCCGGCGTTCGCTGATGTCGATCCAGCCGCCAATGATGCCTTGCACGTCACCGCTCGAGTCGCGATAGGGAAGAATCCAGTGATAGATCGTCAGCTTGCGGTCGTCGATGTGCAACGGACGGTCGAGAATCAGCGGCGTCCCTTCGGCCATGACGCGCTGGTAGTCCGCCTGATATTCCCGTGCTTCGAAGGCGTTGCCGAGGCTGCCCTGCATGACACCTTTACCGATGATGTCTTCGCGTTTCGCGCAGAAGGTTTGCAGGTAACTGTCGTTGCAGCTTTGCAGCAATCCCTGGCGATCCCGCACATAAATGGGATGAGGCGTGCCATTGACCAGCGATCGCATGAATTCCAGTTGATCGTTCAAGGCGCGCTCGGCCGCTTGCCGCTGTTTTATCTGGCGCCTCATATAGGCGTTCCAGGCAATGGATATCAGCAGCAATACACCGGCGCTGATAACGATCTGATAGAACACGCGGTGATAGTTGCGCCAGGTACTTTGCGTGGCCGCTGAATAGCCACGCCAGCGGTTGTTGATGATGCCCAACTCTTCCGGTGCGATGCTCAGCAGTGCCTTGTCGAGGATGGCGTTCAGTTCTTTGGCGTCGCGCCCGGTTGCCAGGGAAAACGCTGCCTGTCGGGTACCGATGGTGGTGCTGATCTGAAGTGTCTGTTCGAAGATCCGCGATGAGATGAAGTAGTTGGCAATCACCAAAGAGTTCACCGCACCTTCTGCCTGGCCCTCGGCGAGCAACTCCACGGCACTGAACGTGTCCGGGGTTTCAACCAGGTTGATCCGCGGAAACTCGCTGCGCAGGTAACCCACCAGTGGATGGCCTTGGGCGATGGCCAGGCGTTTGTCCTGCAATTGCGTGAGGTTTGTCGGGCTGTCGGCCGCTTTGCGCGTCAGAAGTACAAAGGAGTTTTCCAGATAGGGGCGGCTGAAGTTCAACGTCGTTTCACGTTGGACGCTGGGGAGCAAGGCGGCGATCAGGTCAGCCTGATGGTTAGCGATCTGCTCGATCATCTCGTCATCGCTTCGGCTGCGCTGGATTTCGAAACGCAAACCGGTGCGCAATCTGATCAGCTCGAGCAAATCCGCCGTGACACCTCGAAAGTTGCCGTCGCTGTCGAAAAACGTCAGCGGCGCAAACGCTTCATTGACCACGACGCGCACGACTGGATGTTGTGCCAGCCAGCGTTCTTCGCGGTGGCTGAGTTGCAGTTTGTGATCGGTGAGAAGTATGTCGCTGCCGGCACTCCAGCGCTTGGCGATGTTTTCTCGCTCGCTGGTGGGGATGGTCTTGAGTACCGCGTTGATGATCCCGAGCAGATCCGGGTTGTCCTTTTGCACGGCAAAGCTGAAACCATGGGCTTCGTGTTTACCGAAGTTGGCCATGCGGATGTTGTTCAGATACCCCTTGTTGATCATGTAGTGGGTTGAAATGGTGTCGCCGAGAAAAACGTCGGCCTGGTCGAAGGCAACCGCATTGATTGCATTCTGGTAGGACGGATAGGAGGTGATGATTGCCTTCGGATACAGCGCCCTGACCTCGTCCAGAGGCAGATAGTGATACACCATGCTCAGCCGCATGCCGGCAAGTCCATCGGTCAGCGACCTGGTTTCTCCTTCTCGTGTCACCAGTACGGGTTGATCCACCGCATAAGGGGTGGATAGGGCAATGTCGGCATTGTCGGCCTCGAACCCATTGGCGGTGCCGAGCATATCGACCTGGCCTTTTTCCAGCGCCTCGATCGCGGCCCCCCGGGATGCGAAGCGCTGAACCTTGACCGGCAACCCTATGGCCTTGCCAAGGATGCCTGCGTAATCGGCGGTGAAACCTTCATAGTCATGGCCGCTGAGGGTCAGGTCGAAAGGAGGATAATCCGGGGCCGATGTACCGAGGATCAATTCACGTTTTTCTTTAACCCATTGTCGTTGTGAGGTATCCAGTTGGACTTCCATGTGTCCGGCCGTCGATCGACTGAGCAGGGTGTAGTGCTCGCTGGCCGTCTGAGCCGCGAGTACTGAGGTGCTCAGGCATAAACCCGCGGCCATGAGTATTAGATAATCCTTGAAACGGCTGGGCATCCTGTTTCTCACACTAACGCGTTACGTTTTGCCATATCGATGAGTTCAACCAGGGATTTGGCCTTGAGTTTTTGCATGAGTCGTTTTTTATAAGTGCTGACAGTTTTATTGCTGAGAAACATACCCTTGGCAATTTCTTTATTGGTGCGGCCTTGGGCGAAAAGTTGTAACACCATCAGTTCTCGATCGTTAACGGATTTAAATAACTCCAGATCGGCCCACTGCGCGTCGTCACACCGAACAGGGTTCAAGGCCTGACTGGGGAAATAGTTGTAACCTGATAAAACCGCTTTTATCGCGCTCATCAATTCACTGAGTTCTTCCTGTTTGCATACATACCCCGATGCACCGGACTGCATGCAGCGAATACCGAAAAGCTTCGGGCATTGTGCAGTTAATACCAATGTTTTTAATGGTGTACTCATGGCGTTGAAACGGGAGAGAACTTCCAGTCCATCCAGTTTGGGAATGCCGATGTCGAGGATGATCAGGTCTGGCATGCATTCGCGAACCATCTGCATTGCATCGACCCCATTGTCAGTTTCGCCGACGACTTTGTAACCTTCATGTTCCAGCAGCATTCGAACGGCAAGGCGGATGACAGGGTGATCGTCGACAATAAAAACGGAGTTCATAATCAAATCCCATACGTGCACAAATAAAGCGCGCACCTTAGCTCAGATAGTTGAGGGGCCGCATGAACTGAGGGGGCTGTAGCGGCAATATAGGAAAAGTCCTACAAATGAAGAAGAATGGGACTACGTATCAACTAGGTTTTGCATGAGGAAAGGCAAAAATTTGGTAAGACTAGTCAAGAGGTTGAAAGTATTGAGTTGGAGGTTTGGACCTATATGTTGGTCATTGTTTTAGTACGTTTGGGTTCTCGTGTTTTTATGCTGAGGCCAAGGTCAACAAGTTTCTGAAGTCTGATTGTTTCAATGGCTTGATCAAGTAACCGAGCAAGGGTAGTCCATGTTCGTAGGCCATTATTTTAAGTTTGTCCAGTTCGACGGATGTCAGGCTGCTCAGAAGTATGGCCTGTCTGATCATCCCCCGGTGACTGGCGTATTCAATCAAATCAAGGCCGGGAAGGTCGGGCAGGCATTGATCGCACAGAAGAATATCGAACGGTTGCGCAACCTTGAGCATTTGTTGCAAGGCGCCTTTGGCACTGTCAGTGGCGGTCAGTTGGGTGAAGCCATAACTCTCGAGCAGGTACTGAGTCGCCCGTAGCTGAAAGGGATGATCTTCCACCAGCAGGATGCGCCAATCATGTTTGAACATAGGAGTTTTCATGCGTCATCTGTCGAGCAGGGGAGGGTGATTATTTCGCGAGACGGCCGAACAATCGATCAGTCAGCTCTGCACAAGGTGTAGGGCGATTCTGTTGACGTTGAAATACGGATGATTGTCGAGAAATTCGATCAGCCGCTCAGAGCTCTCTGACACGGCTGATCGATACGTTTTATCGGTGGCTTGAACGACCGGTCATTTCCAGCGCCATTTCACCGGCATAGCTGTCGGTCATGCCGGCGATGAAATCAATCATGCGCAAGAAGGAGGTGTGTAAAGGGCCGTGAGGATCGGGTGCATTGTTGCCCAACAGGTCGAGTATGCGACGGTGCTTGAAGGATGGCGTACGGCCGTTGTGCTGCTCTAGTGCCGCGCCGCAAAAGGCGTTGAGCAGGATTTCAAGGGTGGTGTAGGCGCCGATTTCATGGAGCGTCTTGCGCTTGTCCTGGAAGATTTTTTTGCGCGCCATGTCCTTGGCATTCAAGACGCAGCGTTTGGCGGGGCCATGCATGTGTTCCACCAGGTCACCAGGCAGCGTGCCGGCCAGTAGCGCGTCTTGTTGCTCGACGAACGCTCGGGCTGCTGCGTTGGTCAGGTGTTCGATGGCTTTGCCCCGCAGGATCGCCAGTTTGCGCCGACGCGAATCCTGCGAACCGAGCTGGCGATAGGTTTCCGGGAGGTCGTCGCCCACCAGGTCCAGCAGCAGGGACTCGACTTCGGCGTATTCCAGCAGCTCCATTTCCAGGCCATCTTCCAGATCGATCAGCGCGTAGCAAATGTCGTCGGCGGCCTCCATCAGGTACACCAGTGGATGGCGCGCCCAGCGCTGTTCGTCCAGCTGGGGCAGGCCGAGCTTTTGAGCGATCTGTTCCAGCAGCGGCAGTTCGCTCTGATAGCAACCGAACTTGTGCTTCTTGTAGCCCAGTGAGTCGGCGTGCCGAGCCGTCCACGGGTATTTCAGGTAGGTGCCCAGCGTGGCGTAGGTCAGCCGGGTTCCCCCTTCGAACTGGTGGTATTCAAGCTGGGTAAGCACCCGGAAACCTTGGGCATTGCCTTCGAAATTGAGGAAGTCATTGCGTTCGGCTTCGTTCATCGCATCCAGCCAGCCACGGCCTGCGGCCTGCTGGAACCAGTGGCGGATCGCGTCTTCACCGGAATGACCGAAGGGCGGATTACCGATGTCATGGGCCAGGCAAGCCGATTGCACCACCATTCCCAGGTCGCTCGGTTCGCACCAGTCAGGCAGGGCGCTACGGATGGTTTCACCGACGCGCATGCCCAACGAACGACCGACGCAACTGACTTCCAGTGAGTGGGTCAGGCGCGTGTGGATGTGATCGTTGCTGGAGACCGGATGGACCTGGGTCTTACGCCCGAGACGGCGAAACGCGCCCGAGAAAATGATGCGGTCGTGGTCTTTATGGAAAGGGCTGCGGCCGAGTTCTTCCGGGCTGTGCACAGGCTTTCCGAGGCGTTCGCGGGTAAGCAGGGTTTGCCAATCCAAGGCTGGTTTCTCCGTCAGGTGACTGATTCCCTAGCTTCCCGGTTCGTGCCGGTCCCTGCAAGAAGAACTACAGCCCCGCGGCATCGATATCGATGAGCAGCAATCGCTCGCCATTGTCGAAAAATTGCCCGGCGGTGAGGCAGTACTGATTGCTGGTGGCGTCGCGGTAGGTGTTGGAAAGCGTCAGCCGGCGCTCCTCCCAACCCTCGGCCAGCAAGTGATAAAAGTAGGGGCGCCATGACCAGTTATGGCCCAGGTAGCGGTTATCCGCCTCCCAACCGTTGTTGCGCCATTCCAGGTTGGGGGTCAGCTGCGTGCCGTGGCGGTCGCATTGATAAAAACGCAACAACCAGGGAAACGCTTCCAGTTGCGGCAAGGTGCTGAGGGGCGCGCTGGCTTGAGCCCAGGCTTGCAGGATGGTCATCAATTCGCTGAGTTGCTGGCGCATGATCATCAGGCGTGCGCGCTCAGCCAGTTTTTGCTGAACATAGCGCTGGCGCAGTTGTGCGAAGCGCTCGACAAAGGCATCTGTGGCGAAGAAATCAGCTTGCGCGCGGGCAAACAGAAAGCCCTGTACGTAGCGTGAACCACACTCCAGGGCAAAATTCAGTTGAGCTTCGGTTTCCACGCCCTCAGCGATAATCCAGCACCCGGTTTTTTCCGCCATTTGCGCCAGGGCCTTTACCACGTCGCTGCTGGGGCCACCCAATGCGGCGGCCTGGAACAGCCGCATGTCGAGCTTGAGAATGTCCGGTTGCAGGGCCAGCACGCGATCAAGCTGAGAGTAACCGGCACCGAAATCATCGATGGCGATCCGCGCCCCGGCTTGTCGGTAGCGGGCCACGACTTCGGCAAGACGCTGGCTGTCGCCGCCCAGTTCGGTGATTTCGAAGACGATTCGTTGCGCGTCGACGCCATGCCTGCTCAGTTGCTTGAGGCTCGGCAGTGCCTGGTCCCGGCGCAAGCGGCTGATCCAGCGGGGCGATATGTTCAGGCTGAGAAACCAGTCTGGGGGCGCTTCATGCAGACGGCTCAGGGCATTATCGCGAATCTGGCGATCGAGACGACGCAGGGCGATGGCGGGCGTTCGCGGGTCGGCGAACAGTGGTCCTACCGAGGTCAGTTGGTCGTCGGCCTGACGCAGTCGACCCAGCGCTTCGACGCCAGCGATGCGGCCCGTGGCGGTATCGATAAACGGCTGAAAGCAGGCGAGCGGTTGCCCGTCGATCACGAGGCCTCCTTAGTGAGGTTTTGTTCTGGGTAAACCTGGACACCAAGCAGGCACGCAGGACTAACCTCTCGATAAAAGAGGCTAATCCCGGTGGTGTGCAAGAATGCAGCCAAACAGGACTGATTAGTGTTTGCGCGAATTCTGCATGATCAGCTTGATCAGTGGCCCCAGCGTGACGCCCAAGCGAGCCAGCCGAGTCAGGCTGCCGATACCACCCTTGGCACCCTTGCCGGTCAGAAAGCCCAACCCGATCACGGCCGCGATGCCCCAGAGCGGGGCGTGTTTGATGCCGAGGCCGTCTTGCAGGTTTTGCGTCATGCCACGCACCCGTTGCAGGGGATGCAGCAGGTGTTGGGATTCGTGGCGGATTTCCTGGCGATGCATTTCCATGCGCAGGCGAATCAGCGCCTTGCGCATTTCCGTGCGCGAGCTGTTGCGGGGAAGTTCAGACATGCTCATGGCAACAGGCGCTCCCGATCATTGGCCAACTCTTCCAGGGTGCCGTGGAAGGGCGAGGACTCATCGAAAATCGCTGCTCTCAAGCGCATCGCACAGAACAACGCGGCGAGGGTATAGAACACACAGAGCCCGATGATTGCGGCCAGGCGATAGGTGTCCCAAAACAGGATCAACACCAGCGTCGACAACCCCACCAGCAACAACAAGGCAAAGACCAGCGTGAGGCCTGCAAACAGCAACAGGCTTACGGTGCGTGCTTTTTGTTCCTGCAATTCAATGCCAAACAACTCGACATGACTGTGCAGCAGTCCAAGAAACGCGGCACCGAGGCGCCGCGGTGATGAGCCGGTGCCCGTCGCGGACGGGCCGGATTCGCCGATCGCCATATCAGCGCCGAGTGGCCAGCAGGCCGATCAGGAAGCCCACGCCCGCCGCGATTCCGACCGATTGCCATGGGTTGGCCTGGACGTAATCTTCCGTGGCGGTGACAGCGGCTTTGCCGCGCTCGCGCACAGAGTCTTCGGTCAATCTCAGGGTTTCCCGCGCGCGCAGCAGACTGTCATGGATCTGCTGGCGCAACTCATCGGCTTGATCGCCAGCCAGGGATTTGGTGTGTTCCAGCAATCTTTCAGTGTCGGTGACCAGTGTCTGAAAATCTTCCATCAGAACTTCTTGAGCAGTCTTTGCTGTGGTGCGGGCCATTGGTGATCTCCGTAAGTGGCTTCTGAAGCGTTCGAGTATGAGCCTTGTGTGAAGGTTCAGTACAAATGACTGGTACAACTTTTGCTGTGTCGTGGTGCGCCAGCCTGCGCTGTTGCGCTGTTGCTGGGCATGATTTCAGGAAAACCTTAACTCAAATAATCAAAACTCGCGCGGAGGCTGCGGTCTTGTGCGCCAAAGCGGTTCATCCAGATAAACGCTGTGGTCTGGATGAGCTGCAACTTGGTGCGTCAGCCATCTACGCGAACTGCTTTGGTGCTTTTTTCAGCCTTCAGGTCTGCCAATCCATGGAAAATCTGCAAAGTGCTGTGGACAGTCTGGTCCATAGCTCCAACACGTTGTTCATCCTTATCGGTGCGGTCATGGTCCTGGCCATGCACGCCGGTTTCGCCTTTCTCGAGGTGGGTACGGTTCGACAAAAAAACCAGGTCAATGCCTTGTCGAAAATCCTCAGCGACTTCGCCATTTCGACCCTGGCCTATTTCTTTATAGGCTATTGGATTTCCTACGGAGTCACTTTCATGCAGCCGGCGGCGGTGATCACCGCCGATCATGGCTATGGGCTGGTGAAATTTTTCTTTCTGCTGACCTTTGCTGCGGCGATACCGGCAATCATTTCCGGAGGCATCGCCGAGCGCGCCCGGTTCGCACCTCAATTGTGTGCGACGGCGCTGATCGTAGCGTTCATCTATCCCTTCTTCGAAGGCATGATCTGGAATGGCAATTTTGGTCTGCAAGCCTGGTTGTTGGAACGCTTTGGCGCCAACTTCCATGACTTCGCAGGCTCCGTGGTGGTTCACGCCATGGGCGGCTGGCTGGCACTCGCGGCGGTGTTGTTGCTCGGTCCAAGGCAAGGTCGTTATCGCGACGGACGACTGGTGGCTTTCGCACCGTCGAGCATTCCCTTTCTGGCGTTGGGTTCTTGGATTCTGATCGTCGGCTGGTTCGGCTTCAACGTGATGAGCGCCCAGACCCTGCAAGGTGTCAGCGGGCTGGTGGCGGTGAATTCGTTGATGGCCATGGTCGGTGGCACCGTGGCGGCGTTGATCATCGGCCGCAATGACCCGGGCTTTCTGCATAACGGCCCATTGGCCGGACTGGTGGCGATCTGCGCCGGCTCGGATCTGATGCACCCGGTGGGCGCATTGGTGACCGGAGCCATCGCCGGGGCACTGTTTGTCTGGTGCTTTACCGCCGCCCAAGGCAAATGGCATATCGACGATGTGCTGGGCGTCTGGCCTTTGCATGGACTGTGTGGTGTCTGGGGCGGGATCGCTTGCGGCATCTTCGGTCAAACCGCCTTGGGTGGTTTGGGGGGCGTGAGCCTGATCAGTCAGTTGATCGGCACTTCTCTGGGGGTGATCGTGGCGCTGGTCGGTGGTTTTGCGGTGTATGGAGCGATCAATGCGTTGTATGGTCTGCGCCTGAGCCAGGAGGAGGAGTACTACGGCGCGGACTTGTCGGTGCACAAGATCGGTGCCGTGAGTCAGGATTGAATCAGCGTTCTTCATCGTCGGTGCCGGGGTAGAAACCATGCAGCAGGCGATAACGGTCATGCCGTACCTGGTCGACCCGGTCTTGCACCTGTTGGCCGGGAATGCCCAGCATGATCAGCGCATGGGAGGCGAGCATCAGGCTCGACTCCAGCAACTCGGGTACGACTTCGCTGGCACCGGCCGCCTTCAACTCGGCCAACTGACTGTCGTCCCGTGTGCGCACCAGGACCGGCACGCTCGGGTTGAAGCGGCGCGCTTCCTTGAGTATCAATAGTGCGATGTCCGTCTGGTCCACGGCGACCACCAGCAGTCTGGCGCGTTCCAACCCTATCGCGACCAGCAGTTCGCCGCGACGTGAGTCGCCGTAATGAACACAGCTTTCATTGACGGCTGCTTCCTGGACCCGCACCGGGTCGGTATCCAGCGCAATGTAAGGTTGATGCACATTACGCAGGACGCGCCCGATGGACTGACCTACACGGCCATACCCACAGATCACTACGTGATTGTGCAAGCCCGCGTTGAGCGCGCTGATTTCTTCGAGTTCGGCTTCTTCGTTGGGCTTGTGGTGCAGGCGTGTGGCGATGTGGGGAGCGGCGCGTAGCAGTAAAGGCGTCACCAACATCGAGCAGAACGTGGCGGCCAGCAGCAGGCCACCGAAGTCGGCGGGCATCAGTTTGTTTTGCTGCATTTGCGTCATCAGGGCAAAGCAGAATTCGCCCCCTTGAGCCAATGCCAGACCGCTGCGCCAGGCGGTTTCGACATCGCTGCCGCGCCATTTGACCAGCAGCGCGACCACGGTGCCTTTGATCAGCAGCAGCCCCAGCGTCAGACCGAGAATCAGCAATCCGTGGCTGGCAAACAAGCGCAAGTCGATCAACATGCCGATACTTACGAAGAACACCCCGAGCAGAATGTCGCGAAACGGACGGATGTCCGCCTCGATCTGATGTCGGTAGTGGCTTTCCCCCAGCAGCATGCCGGCGAGAAAGGCGCCCAGGGCTGGGGAGAGGCCGAGCAGGTGAGTCAGCCAGGCCGTCAGCAGAACGATCACCAGCGCCAACAGCACGAACAGCTCAGCGGACCGGGACGCGGCGACTTCATGAAACAGCCGTGGCAAAAACCAGCGACTGACCAGCAGCAGACCGACGAACAGCACGATAGTCTTGCCCAGCGTCAATGGCAGAGCCCAATACCAAACCTGGTCGCTGGTGCCTGCGAACACCGGCACCAGGGTCAGTAGCAACACCGCGACCACGTCCTGGAACAACAGCACGGCGATGGCATTCTGGCCGTGGCGGCTGAAAAGCTCACCGAGGCTGCTTAACTCCTTGCTGACAATGGCGGTGGACGACAACGCCAAACCGGCCCCGAGTAACAGTGCAGGCGTGGTTGGCATGCCAAACAACATCAGCAACCCCCCCAGCACTATCCCGGAAAGCAGCACTTGCAGGCTGCCCAGGCCAAAAACCACTTGGCGCAGTGCGAGCATTTTCGACAGGGAAAACTCAAGCCCGAGGGAGAACAGCAAGAACACTACGCCCAACTCGGCAAGGTCGGGCAACTCTTCACTTTCATTCACCCAGTTGAACGCGGTCGGCCCGATCATCAGCCCCACGCACAGGTAGCCCAGCACCGGTGGCAAGCGCAGACGCTGGAACAGTGCAATCACCACCAGGGAGGAGGTGAAGATGATCAACAGATTGGCGAACACAAAAAACTCCGGTGAGGTTCTGGCTACTCAAGCGTAGAAGTAAAAAAGACGCGAGCATCGTGCAAATGGCCGTTGAGGCGAATGATGTGCGTCAGGAGTTTGCCGAAATCTCTTGAAATCAGCCATTGCTCAGACAGATAGGGCATCGGCTCGACGGCTTTTGATAGCGGGCCTAGAATGAGCGCTTACTTCGATGGGTCTTGTCGTCATGCCTCCTGAATGTCAGCTGTTCGGCACCATTGGTTGCCATCTCTGTGAACTCGCCGAAGCCATGCTGATGGAATTTGTCGAGCGTGGTCTGTTGGTGGAGCTGGTGGATATCGCTGACGATGAAACCTGGTTCGAAGCTTACAGTCTGCGTATTCCGGTGTTGCGGCGGGTCGATACCGGCGCTGAGCTGGGCTGGCCGTTCGGTGCCGATGAAGTGGTAGCGTTCCTGCGGTAGGGGGGACGGCGACGATGTTCCCGCGTGTCGAACTTTATGATTGATACCTTGGCTTAACCGATGTTATTCGGATACTGTATGCGCATACAGTTATTCCGATTGCCTGCCATGCTTTTCCCTTTTCGGGTTTGGCAGCCGATCCCGGACGTCAGAGGGATGAACCTTGGTCAATGTCGAGCAATTGAAGAACAGCGTGAACCGGATGTCGGCGGACGTGGTGCGCGAGGCCGTCCTCGAATTGCGTTTGGATGGCCTGGTCACGGAGGGAAAAACGCCCTTCAACAAATTGCATTTCAATACCTGTTTCGCCGAGATCGAAGCCTTGTTCCAGCGTGCGGGCTATCACCGGCAGCTGGATGTCGTGGGCTATCAGGGGTTGTTGTATGCGCTTTATGATCCGGGTCGCTGGGAAGCGGTCGATGTGCTGCGCTGGCTCAAGGAGTTCACCGAAGCGGCCGCTCGCACACAGTCGATACCGGCCTGAGGATTCTCTTCTAGGTTCGTTCCGGCCACTGTTGGATAATGCCGCCCTGCATTGAGGGTTAGAGCTTTTCGTATGTCCATTTCATCTTTTTCTGCTGCACATAACCAGGCCAGCACGCTCTATCTGCCGCCGGGGCCGTGGCAGACCGTACTCGATTGCCTGTGCGAACACTTCAGCGCCATCGGTCGTGAACAATGGCTGGACAGAATTGCTCGCGGTCGCGTCCTCGATGGGCAAGGCCTGCCGATCGCCCTGGACCTGCCTTACAAGGAAGGCCTGCGGATTCATTATTTTCGTGAGGTGCCGGACGAAAAACCGATCCCGGTGGTGGAGTCGATCCTCTATGCCGACGAGCATCTGGTGGTAGCGGACAAACCGCACTTTCTGCCCGTGACTCCGGCGGGTGAATACGTGGAACAGACGTTGCTGCGACGGCTGATCCGTCGCCTGGGTAACCCACATCTGGTGCCTTTACATCGCATTGACCGGCATACGGCGGGGCTGGTTCTATTTTCAGCCAACCCGCAGAGTCGGTCGGCGTATCAGTCATTGTTTCCTACACGCCAGATCGAAAAGCGCTATGAAGCAATCGCTCGGGCATTGCCTGAGCACTCCTTCCCACTGGTCCATAAAAGTCGACTTGTCAATGGCGAGCCGTTTTTTCGCATGCAAGAAGGTCCGGGCGTCAGCAATACCGAGACGGCGATCGAGGTCAGGGAAAAAAACGGTGAGCTCTGGCGTTTTGCGCTGTACCCGGTGACGGGCAAGAAACATCAGTTGCGAGTTCACATGACAGCCCTGGGGGCCAGCATCTGCAATGATCCGTTCTATCCGCAGGTGCTCAAGGACGTAGAAGATGACTATGCCAACCCCTTGAAGCTGTTGGCCCAGGGGCTGCGATTTGTCGATCCGGTCACGGGGCAGGAAAGAGAATTCGAAAGCACCATCACCTTGCAATGGTGATCACAGGGCTAACGACTCTGCTTTTCTTCAGCCACGAAAAAGCCCGCTTTAAAAGCGGGCTTTTCTGTATCTGGTTGTCGCCGTAAAGATTACAGATCTTTAACGGTACGGACCTGATCTTTGTTGACGCGGGTTTGCTTGCCATCCAGTTGTTCGAATTCGTAAAAGCCCGATTCTTCATCGTACTTAGGCGCGTCGACGGCCTGGATTTCTCGACCGTCATTCAAGGTGATCACTGTAGGCGATGCGCAACCGGCGAGGGTGGCAAGGCCCAGTGCGAGCATGAAAGTGGCGAGGGTCCGTTGAGTCATGAGTGTGTCTCCGAATGGGAATTCTTTTGGTTGCTGGTCTTGAGACGTATACAACGCGCGCAAGTTCCTTCGCGTGTCAGTCTGACACAGTGCGGTGTGTGCTTAACAGTTCCGGCGTATTGAGATTAGCCAGGCGAGGGTCGTTATCCAGGCATTGCAGGGCTGTGGCGCCCAGCTTGCGCATAAGGCGACCCGGGCTGCGCTCACCTTCGTTCCAGGCGGTTTCGAAAGCCGCTGAAAGGGCGACAGGAATCATGCACAGCAAGGGTTCCCAGTGTTCGCCATGGCGCAGCATCAGCGGTTTGTCCGGATGCTGGCCGGCGGTTTCACGCATAGTCTGGAGCAGCGCAGCATCGATGCGTGGTACATCGCAGGGCAGCACCAGTAGGTGAGTGTGGCGGGCGGCTTTCAAGCCTGCGCGAATACCGGCCAACGGCCCTGGAAAGTCGCCTTCGTCGTCATGGACCAACTGATCCGCATAAGGCGCATATTTTTCCAGGTTTCTGTTGCAGGAGATGATCAGGTCATCACTCAACGGGCGCGTCTTGCGGTGCAGATGCGCGATCAGCGGTTCGCCATGCCAATCCAGCAAACCCTTGTCCTGACCGCCCATGCGTTGGCCGCGCCCGCCCGCCAGGAGCAGAATGGAGCAAGGCGCCAGAGGTGTATTCGAGGTCATCGCACTTCTCCATGGGGGCGGCGAAAAAATGAGGCGCTGTGATATAACACCGGGCTGTTTCTCCTACAACTGGACGAGCCTATGAAAGCCAAGGCTGATGTACCTTTCGCACCGCTCAACATCGCGGTGCTGACTGTCAGCGATACCCGTACCCTGGAAACCGATACCTCAGGCCAGGTCTTCGTCGACCGCTTGAGCGCTGCCGGTCATAACCTGGCGGCCCGTGTACTGCTTAAAGATGACCTCTACAAAATTCGCGCGCAAGTCGCCAACTGGATTGCCGATGAGGTCGTGCAAGTGGTGCTGATCACCGGCGGTACCGGGTTCACCGGTCGCGACAGCACACCCGAAGCCGTGAGTTGCCTGCTGGATAAGCAGGTCGATGGTTTTGGTGAATTGTTCCGGCAGATATCGGTAGCGGATATCGGCACCTCGACGGTTCAGTCCCGGGCCTTGGCCGGCCTGGCCAATGGCACGCTGGTTTGCTGTTTGCCGGGCTCGACCAATGCGGTGCGCACCGGTTGGGACGGCATTCTCGCCGAGCAACTGGATTCGCGTCACCGTCCGTGCAATTTCGTGGCCCATCTGAAACAGGCGGCACCCTGTGAAACCCGCGGGTAAGCCAGGCAAGACTGGCAGTCTGATGGCTGTCGAGGTGGCACTGGCGCGTTTACTGGAAATGGCCGACGCCTCGAAAATTAGTGAGCACGAACGCTTGCCGTTGGCGCAGGTTCAGGGGCGTGTACTGGCCGCTGACCTGGTCTCGACACTGGATTTGCCGCCTTGGCCCAACAGTGCCATGGACGGTTATGCCTTGCACCTGGCCGACTGGACGGGAGAGCCGTTGGTGGTCAGTCAGAAGATTTTTGCAGGCCAGGCCCCGGAACCTTTGAAGCCGGGTACCTGTGCGCGGATCTTCACCGGCGCGCCTGTGCCCGCAGGTGCCGACTGTGTCGAGATGCAGGAGAACGCCGAAGTTCAGGCGGATGAGCGGGTACGTTTCACCAAGACCATGAAATCAAGACAGAACATCCGTCCACAAGGTCAGGAAGCCACTGTCGGTGAGCTGATCTTGCCCGCCGGAACACGTCTGGGGCCTATCGAGCAGGGGCTGGCGGCATCGCTGGGATGCGCTGAGCTGGACGTGGTTCGCAAAATTCGTGTTGCGGTCTTGTCTACCGGTGATGAGTTGATTGAGCCAGGTCAGGCCCTTGGGCCGGGACAGATCTACAACAGCAATCGAGTATTGCTCTGCAGCTGGTTGCAGCGCTTGGGTTGTGAAGTGATCGATGCCGGCATTCTTCCCGATGATTTAGCGACCACTCGGGCCCGCCTCGGTGAGTTGAAGGATGTCGACCTGATTCTCTCGACCGGTGGCGTATCAGTGGGAGAGGCCGACTTTCTGGGCATTGCCTTGCGGGAAGAGGGCGAATTGACCCTGTGGAAGCTTGCCATCAAACCAGGTAAGCCGCTGACGTTCGGGCATTTTCGCGGCGTGCCGGTAATTGGTTTACCCGGCAATCCGGCATCGACCCTGGTGACTTTTGCTCTGTTGGCAAGGCCCTACCTTTTGCGCCGCCAAGGGGTAAAAGAAGTCGAGCCCCTGAAGTTTCAGGTGCCGGCAGGGTTTGTCTGGCCCAAGGCTGGTAACCGACGTGAGTACTTGCGCGGACGTCTGGAGAATGGTCGGGCAATCATCTACAGGAATCAGAGCTCTGGTGTACTGCGCAGTGCTGCCTGGGCTGACGGTCTGGTTGAAGTGCTGGAGGGCCGTACGCTGATCGAGGGTGATTGTGTGAGCTTCATCCCGCTGAGTGAAGTCTTGAGCTGATACAGGCACTGGTTTTGTCCCGCAAGCCCGGTTGATCGCATCGGGCTTGCGTGCATGACCATTTCTTAATGTGCCAGAAGTGTCACGACCTGGTCGAAGCGGCTGTTGGCGATCCAGGTCAGAAGTCCCAGGATCACGGCTGTTCCGCCAGCTGAATAGGCAAGCCTGTGTTTGATGGATTTGACGTCACCCCGGACTTCATCCGTGTCTCTTCGGATGTACTTGAGGTGTGTCTCCAGTTCAATGACGCGAGATTCCATATCCACTTCTCCGACGGGCTTTGCGCTGTTTTTGAGTTCAGCCTGATGATTGGCGCGATTGTCTGCGAACGGCGCGACCGGAGTTACCGGTAGTCTGAGGTCATGGCTTTGCATGGAGAAACTGGCCCCTTGCGTTAAAACCATTCAAGTGATCGATGCCGTTGTTGCTTGCGCTTTTTGAGGCCCTTAAGGGGGTTCCATTCATTGTTTTCACGTCCCTGTGTAAATTAACGGGTGATAACTGATAACCGAGATCCAACGGTGTACCAATTGTTCGGGTGGGTCAATTGAGCCGATTCCTCATGTTTTGTAAGAAAAAATACCGCTCTGTAGGACTCACGTTTCCTTCCCTTGGAAATAATTGAAATCCTGTCGACTTTTATCAGGGGCTGCGAGGTCAACATATCCTATGGAATTGCGGATATGGGAGTGGCAAAAATGAGCGAGCGCAAGGCGCTGTTGATTCTGCATGGCAAGCAGGCACTCAATGAGGAGGTCCGTGCAGCCGTCGAAGGCAAGCGCCAGCAGGGCTGGAAACTGGCTGTTCGACTGACCTGGGAGGCCGGCGATGCGCAACGGTTGGTGGAGGAAGCGCTGACGGCAGGTTATACGCAGCTGATTGCCGGCGGCGGCGATGGGACCTTGCGTGATATCGCCGAAGCCATGACAGCGCATTCGACGCAGGCCAGCCTGGTACTTTTACCCCTGGGCACCGCCAACGATTTTGCTCGCGCTGCCGGTGTGCCTCTGGAGCCCGCTCAGGCGTTGGACCTTCTGGAGACTGCCCCCCGAGCCATTGATCTGGGAGAAGTCGGCGGGCAGGTTTTCCTGAACATGGCCACTGGCGGCTTTGGCAGTCAGGTCACGGCCAATACCTCCGAGGATCTGAAAAAAATTCTTGGAGGCGCCGCTTATCTCTTCACGGGTTTATCGCGCTTCAGTGAGTTGCATGCGGCCTATGGTGAATTGCAGGGGCCGGATTTTCACTGGAGCGGCGAATTGTTGGCATTGGGCATTGGCAATGGTCGACAGGCTGGTGGTGGTCATGTGTTGTGCCCGCAGGCGCTGGCTGACGATGGTCTGTTGGATATCAGCATTTTGCCCGCGCCACAGGAAGTGGTCGGTACCTTGAAAGATTTGCTGACCGATGGCTTCGGCATCGACAACATGTTTGTGCGAGCTCGCTTGCCATGGGTCGAAATCAAAGTCTCGGAGGGCCTTTATATCAACCTTGATGGTGAACCTCTGGAGGGCGATAGTCTGCGTTTCTCGGCGCGTCCGGCGGCATTGCGTGTGCATTTGCCCGAGGGCTCGCCGCTATTGAGTGTCTCGAGTCCAGCTAATCGTCCAGACTGATGATTTGCTCGCGCACGGCGAACAGCACCAGGCCGGCCACATCATAGATCTGCAAGCGTTTCATGATTTGCGAACGGTGGGTTTCCACAGTCTTGATGCTCAGACCCAGGCCATTGGCGATTTCCCGGGTGGATTTTCCACGAACAATCAGTCGCAGGATTTCCAGCTGACGTGCCGTCAGGTTGTGCGAGTCCTGGGTTTGTACCTGATTTTTCTGGGTTCGGGTCAGCGCCTGGTTGATGACGGTATGGGCAATGGCCGGGCTCAGGTAGCGTTCGTTATTGCGCAAGGCATCCAGGGCATGTTCGAGTTCGGTGGCCGTGGTGTCTTTGAGCAGGTAGCCATGAGCCCCTGATTCCAGTGCCTGCATGATGAGCGCCGGGTCGGTATGCATCGACAGGATGAGCACTTTGCACTGCGGGCGTACGCGCTTGAGTCGCTGCAAGGCTTCAAGGCCATCGGTTTCCTTCATGGAAATATCCAGCAGAATGATGTCCGGGGATAGCTGCTCGACCATCTCGACCAACTGCGAGCCGTCATTGGCCTCCCCGATTACCGCATAGCCGGGAATATCCAGCACCAGAGCGCGCACGCCAGCCCTGATCAGCGAGTGGTCGTCCACCAGAAGTAAGTTACAAGTCAATGCATAACCTTATTCGTACTGGCCCGTTCTAGCGCACGGGGCTCCCAGGGGAAGAGTGCTTCTATTTGAGTGCCTTTGCCCGGTTCGCTGGTCACGGTCAGTGTGCCACCTAACTGATCGATCCGTTCCGACATCCCGGCCATTCCCCGTTGCCCCTCGCGAGCGGGATCTGCCGCTGGCGCGAAACCCCGGCCATCGTCGCTGATCAACAACGTCAGGCCCTGGGGCAGGCGTTGCAGGCGGACCAACAGATTACTGGCCTCGGCGTGACGCAGTATATTGGTAATTGCTTCTTGAGTGATTCGAAAAGCTGCCACCGCCATTTCCTCCGGTATGCCCGTCAAGCGTTGATGGCATTCCAGGCTCCAGTGCACGGAGGTATTGGCCAGAGTCCTGAGTAAATGCGCACGCAGACTGGCTTCCAGCCCGAGACTGGCCAGTTGCCGCGGATTGAGGATGGCCGAGACGTCACGAACCTTGGTCAGGGTTTCGTCCAGCGTATCGCTGAGTACCGAACACTGACCCTGCAGTTCTTCGGGCAATCGACGTTTGAGCCATTCACTTTGAAGTTTTGCGGCGGTCAGCAGTTGACCGATGTCATCATGCAGCTCCCGACTGAGCCGGTGGCGTTCGTTTTCCTGCACTTCCAGTAGGCGGTCAGCCAGTTCTTGAGGTTGAAACTTTATCGATTTGCGCGAGAGGCAATGTCTCACCCAGACACAGGTCAGCGCTGCACTATTGAGCACCAGCAGACTCAACGGCAGAGGTATGGACAAGCTATAGACCAGCAGGCTGCCAAGCGCCGAGCAGATGCACAGTAAAAGCGTAAACCGGCGCGCGTTTTTTCGGGAAGGTGGCCACAGGGTAATTGACTTGAGGCTGGCGTACATAGCGGATGGAGCCAATGGATGTTCGCTGCGGGCAGACCGGCCATAAGGCTGACGCGTCTGTGTGTGGAAATCGTTGTGTGAAGACGCCTTCAATGGCTGCGGTGCAGTGCTCGAAACACAGCCTTCAATGTGCTCGTCTGGAGTCACTCTGTCATTAATTGACGTCAACTAATGGTCGGCATAATACCACTTAAGGTACCGTTGGTCGCGTTCGGTACATAGCTCTAATACAGTTAATATAATTTTTGGACGATAGTTCCATAATGGAAAAAACTTTCGAGTTTTATCGTAGGAAGATATTGATTGCCAGGCACTTTGTTTTTATTGGGCAGGCACTATCTGAAGTCGAGACAGAGATAACTATTTGTTTCGAGCTGTCGTCGAATGGTCAGAAATATTCAGTTGCGACATGAGCGCACCAGGTTATAGGGCAGCTCATGACAATAAAAAGCGCAACACGGCCAGAGGCGGTAATTTCAAGCTTGCCGTTCCGCGAACGAAACGAGCCTGAACGGTCTTGAGTGGCGGGGCGTCTGAAACTGACTGTGTCCCACTTGAAACGCAAACGCTTCAATCAGCGAGGTCTGTTCACTGTCATCGAGACCGAGCTGGCCGGTAGTCTGATCGATGAGTTCGAGTTGCCAGGCCATTAATGTGAAGCAGTCCTTGAGCGCGTCCAGCGCTTGATCGTGCAGGTCCATGTGGTTCTGCGCGTGGCTCAGCAACCCATGAATATGCAGCGAGAACTCCGAGACCGTCGCCAGTGCCAAGGCATCGGCCTTGCTGGACAGCTTGAGAAGGGTGCTGAGCATGCAATCGATGGCGTCCTTGTCATTGCTGATCAGTTGCAAATGACTCAGGCATTCCTCGGATTTGGCCAAGAGTGTTTCGGCCTCGACGAGAAACTCTGGAAATCGTTGAGCCCACTCTTTGGTGTCGTTCGGCATGCTTATCTCCACAACGTCATGTCAGATGAGGGAATGTCGTGTGTGCCGACGGGAACCATACGCGTCCCGGCGCTGGCAAGCCTTCGTGAGATCGCACTCCGGCAGGTTTGAGCGCCGGCTGGGGAACTCGAGAGGGTGGATGGCCACTGACCTGCGATCGCACACAAAAGCCTGACTCCGTTCATGCAATGAGAATGGCGTCACATTAATGGCTATTGGATATTGCGAATATCAGGTTGGGCCTGATTGTTACTAGGGGAATCCCTTACGCAGGGGAACCTAACGTGCAAACCGAGGTCGCGCCGCAGGGAATGAAGCAGATGAAAATCACGGAGCCAGTAAAGCATGATGTTAATGTGACATCAATGCTTGATCGTGGCATTTCGTCTGGGGGTCAAGGTCCGGCAAAAACAGCCGATAACTCCCTTTAGTGAATTCATCAGAACAAGCCCAGGAGTCATTAATGGCCGGCATTCTCGACACGGTAGACCAACGCACGCAACTAGTGGGTGAGAATCGCCTGGAAATTCTCATGTTTCGGCTGGCCGGACGGCAATTGTTTGCGATCAACGTTTTCAAAGTCCAGGAAGTGCTGCAGCTGCCGAAGCTGACTCTGATGCCGCAACGTCATCCCTTTGTCTGCGGCGTGGTCAACCTGCGTGGCCAGACACTGCCAGTGATCGACCTGTCCCAGGCCATCGGCATGCGTCCGCTGGTGCCAAGCCCCACCAGTACCATTATCGTCACCGAATACAACCGCTCGGTGCAGGCGTTCCTGGTGGGGGGTGTGGACCGCATCGTCAACATGAACTGGGAAGCCATTTTGCCGCCGCCGGCCAGTGCCGGTCGCCAGCATTACCTGACCGCCATCAGCAAGGTCGATGATCAGTTGGTGGAAATCATCGATGTTGAAAAAGTCCTGGCGGAAATCGTTCCGTACAACGCCAAGGTATCGCGCGAAAAACTCGAGGATCCGGTGCTGGAGCTCGCTCGAGGCCGTGAAGTGCTGCTGGTGGATGACTCTAACGTGGCCTTGTCGCAATTGCGCGACACCTTGGGTCAACTGGGCGTGAAGATGCACATCGCCAGCGATGGCTTGAAGGCGCTGAACATGCTCAAGGCCTGGGCCGATACGGGAGAAGTCATGACTGACAAGTTGCTGATGATCTTCACCGATGCGGAAATGCCGGAGATGGATGGCTATCGTCTCACCACCGAAATCCGTAACGACCCCCGTTTGCGCGGCCTTTATGTCGTGTTGCACACCTCGCTGTCGGGCAGCTTCAACGACTCGATGGTGAAGAAGGTCGGTTGCGACAACTTCCTCTCCAAGTTCCAGCCCGACAAACTCGTCGACGTGGTGCGCCAACGCCTGATGCTCGATGCAGTGCCTGCTTGATAACGATCTGGAAAAAAGCGCAGTTGCAGTGTTCGGGCCGCTGCGCAGCCAAGCCCCAATGCCGGTAAGTTGAGCGACGAAAATCCTGTGGGAGCGTGGCTTGCCCGCGAAGAATGCACCGCGGTTTTTCAGGTATTACGCGTCATCGTTCTTCGCGGGCAAGCCACGCTCCCACAGGTTCTGCGCAAGCTCCCCCCGCCACAGGGTCTTTGATTCGGCAATCAAGCTCGTATAGGGTGGCGTTTTTACCCACCAGGGAGCTGGCCATGCGTCTGAGCGCGCTTTATCGTTTTCCGTTGAAATCCGGCAAGGGCGAGCCCCTCAATCAGGTCGGCCTGGACAAGCTGGGACTGGACGGCGATCGACGCTGGATGCTGGTGGACGAGGCCAGTGGGCGCTTTCTGACCCAGCGCGCGGTCGCGAAAATGAGTCAGCTGTCGGCGTTGTGGAATGCCGATGGCGGCTTGACCCTCAGTGCTCCGGACCATTCACCGATCGATATTGCGTTGCCTGACGGTGAGGCCGATCTGCGTGGGGTGACCCTCTGGCGCGACACTTTGCGCGTTCCCGATGCCGGCGATGCGGCGGGTGCCTGGGTCAGTGAGTTCATCGGCAAGCCGACGCGTCTGGTGCAAGTACCGCTTGATCGCGCGCGGACCACCCAGGCCGGCTATGGCAAGGACGATGATCAGGTAGCTTTTGCCGACGGTTTTCCGTTGTTGCTGATTGGTCAGGCGTCGCTGGAAGACTTGTCGAGCAAGGTAGGGCGGCCGCTGGAGATGTTGCGTTTCCGGCCCAATCTGGTGATCGAGGGCAGTGAAGCGTATGCCGAAGATAGCTGGAAGCGCATCCGCATTGGCGATGTTGAGTTTCGCGTGGTCAAGTCCTGCGCACGCTGCATTCTGACCACTATCGACCCGCAGACCGGCGAACGCACCGAAGATCGTGAACCGCTGGCGACCTTGCAGAAATACCGGGCCGAGGCCGACGGCGCGATGTTCGGTCAGAACCTGGTCAACGACGGCAATGGCCGGCTTGAAGTCGGCATGCCGGTGACGATCCTCGAATAAAAGCCCTTCAAAATGAAAAAATGCCCGCGTCCAAGGACACGGGCATTTTTTGTCACTGTGAAAACCTGGGGGTTTAGCCGCGGTATTCGCACAGGTAAGCGGTGTCGACGGCCACTTTCAGCTGGAACTTGCTGTTGGCGGGCACGTTGAACTGGCTACCGGCGGCGAAGGTTTCCCAAGTGTCGCTGTCAGGCAGTTTGACGGTCAGGGCGCCGGACACCACGTGCATGATTTCACGCTGGCTGGTGCCGAATTCGTATTCGCCCGGCGCCATGACGCCGATGGTCGCTGGACCTTCAGCGGTGCCAAAGGCGATCGACTTGACGGTGCCGTCGAAGTACTCGTTGACTTTAAACATGGGCGGTTCCTCGAAAAGGGCTAAAAAGGGCCGGCCAGTATGCACAAGGTGTCGATAGGCGTCACCTCCTGCACTCAAGGATTAGCGGGGAAAACTAGCGGTAACAAACGCGCAGTATTGCGCGCGTCTTCCAGCGCCCGATGCTGCTGACCGTTGAACTGCAGGCCCGCCAGTTGCAAGGCTCCATTGAGCCCCAGCGGGCGCTCGAGCCGACGAGCCTTGGCGAAGCGTTGCTTGAGGTTCATGTGCGGCACCCGGCTCAGGGCGCTGTCGAGTTGCAGGCGCTGCCAGTCCTGAAGCAGTTGTTTACGGTCGTAATCGCCCCAACTGGCCCAGCCTTCCAGGCGCGCGTGATGTTGGCCGAGCCAGCGTTCGAACAACGGCCAGATGTCGGTGAGCGGCTGTGCGGCATCGATATTGGCCTGGGTGATGTGGGTCAGTTCCCGGCAAAACGGCGTTAGCAAGGGCCGGCGCAACGGGCGCACGAAGCACTGGAAGTGATCCAGTTCCTGGCCCTTGCGGTCCACGAGGGTGGCACCGATTTCGATGATTTCCATTTCTGTTACTGGCCAGCCACCCTCATCGGTGGTGGCTTCCAGATCAATGACCAACCAGTGAGGCATCGCAGGGTTCCTGGTATCCGCGTCCTGATAGGGCTTGAGCGTAGCCAAACCCGGCGGATCCGCCTAGCGGCTTATTCGACCTCTAACAAAATCTGACGATTTTTGACCTGATCGCCGACCCTGACCTGCAAGCGTTTGAGTACCCCGTCGATACCCGATTTGAGCGGATGCTCCATTTTCATTGCTTCAAGCACCACCAGCAGCTGACCTTTGCTGACCGGGCTGCCCTCACTGACCAGTACATCGACGATTGCCCCGTCCATCGGCGCCTTGAGCGTGCCGGAACTGACACTGGCCTGGCCGCTGACCAGCGCCTGGGTCCGATCGACCAGTCGCAAGCTGCCGGGGCGCGTGAACAACCACAGGTGCCCGGCTTCGAGGCGATAGGCATGGCGTTGGCGAATGCCGTCGATTTCCAGGGTGGCCCAGCGTCCGTCGCATCCGATGACCTTCAGTTCGAGGGCGCGAGTGCGAACCTGAACACGGTAGGGTTTGCCAGGTTCAGCGTTCAATTCCACCGGCCAATCCTGATCCTCCAGGCCGATTCGGTAGTGCAAAGGCACGCTGGCGTTGTTGCGCCAACCGGCCAGCGGGGCGCGGTGAGCCTGTGCCGACGCTTGATAAAACAGCGCCGCGGCGATGGCCAGTTCTTCGGCGCTCGGCACGTGGGGATGCAGGCACGGATGATCGGCGAAGCAGGTGGGGATGAACCCGGTGCTGAACTCGCCGCTGATGAACTGCGGATGTTCCAGCAGACTGGCGAGCAAGCGCTGATTGTTCTGCACCCCCAGCAGCACGCTGTCCTGTACCGCCCGCAGCAACTTGCGCCGGGCTTCTTCGCGGCTGGCGCCGTGGGCGATGAGCTTACCCAGCAGCGGGTCATAGAACGGGCTGACAGACTGGCCTTCGATCAGGCCATGGTCGATCCGCACGCTGCCCTGCAACGCAGGTTTCCAGGCTGCGATTCGCCCGGTTTGCGGCAGAAATCCCTGGGCTGGATCTTCGGCGTACAGGCGCACCTCCATGGCGTGCCCGTTGAGTTGTACCTGTTCTTGTCGCAACGGCAGTGGCAGTCCTTCGGCGACGTGAAGCTGCCAGGCCACCAGATCGAGGCCGGTGATCAGCTCTGTCACCGGATGTTCCACCTGCAGCCGGGTGTTCATCTCCAGAAAGTAAAACTGCCCGCGAGCATCCAGCAGGAACTCCACAGTGCCAGCACCGACATAATTCACCGCGCGCCCCGCCTTGAGCGCAGCTTCGCCCATGGCTTGGCGCAGCTCGGTGGTCATTACCGGGCAGGGCGCTTCTTCGATGATTTTCTGGTGACGGCGCTGGATCGAACAGTCGCGCTCGCCGAGATAGATCAGGTTGCCGTGCTGATCGCCGAACACCTGAACCTCGATGTGACGCGGGTCGATCAAGGCTTGCTCGAGGATCAGTTCGTCGCTGCCAAATCCATGTAGCGCCTCGGAGCGTGCGGTACGGAGTTGCTCCAGCAATGCTCCAGCGCTGTGCACCAGGCGCATGCCACGACCGCCACCGCCGGCACTGGCCTTGATCATCAGTGGGTAGCCGATGCGTTCGGCTTCGCGGCTCAGGGTCGCGTCGTCCTGTTCGCTGCCCTGATAGCCTTTGATGCAGGGCACGCCGGCTTTGATCATGGCGAGTTTCGACAGACGTTTGCTGCCCATCAGCTCGATGGCCTCGGGGCTCGGGCCGATGAAGATGATGCCGGCCTGTTGGCAGGCGCGGGCGAACTCTGCGTTTTCCGAGAGAAAGCCGTAACCGGGGTGGATCGCATCGGCACCGGTGCGCCGGGCGGCGTCGATGATTGCCGGGATGTTCAGGTAAGACTGCTGCACCGGAGCCGGGCCGATGTTCACGGCTTGGTCGGCGATCTGCACATGCAATGCATCGGCGTCGGCATCGCTGAACACGGCGACGGTGCGGTAGCCCAGCGCTTGCGCGGTGCGCTGGATGCGGCAGGCGATTTCACCGCGGTTGGCGATCAGGATTTTGCTGAAGGCGGGCATGGGGGCTTTCCTTGAGTTTTGCGGTGTCATTCAGGGCCTCTTCGCGAGCAAGCCCGCTCCCACATTTGAAATGCATTCCCCTGTGGGAGCGGGCTTGCTCGCGAAGCTTTTAAGAAGCCCAACCCGGTTTTCGCTTTTGCACAAAAGCCATCGTCCCCTCGACCCCTTCATCCCCGGTCACCGCTTCACTGAACCATTCCGCTGCCTGATCCAGCAGGCCATCCGAGAGTTGCACCGCACTCGCCAGCAAGAGTTTTTTGGTCGCCGCATTGGCCCCCGGGGCGCAGCACAACACATGGGCAAGCACTTCATCGAGGCGCTCGGCCAAGGCTTGCGGGTCATGCTCGACAAAATGCACCAACCCCATCCGCCGTGCCTGGGTGCCATCGAACCGTGCGGCGGTCAGGGCCAGTCGGCGGGCCTGGGTCAGGCCGATGCGCTGCACCACGAATGGCGCGATCTGCGCCGGCAACAGGCCGAGGCTGGTTTCCGGCAGGCCGAATTGCGCCTGATGATCGGCCATGGCGATATCACTGACGCAGGCCAGGCCGAAACCACCGCCAAGCACCGCGCCTTGCAGCACCGTGATGACCACTTGCGGCGCGTGCTGAGCTTCTTCCAGCAAGGCGCCGAACGCACGGTTCAATTCGCGGTAGGCGCTCGCGCCTTGAGCGCGGGCATTGGCCATGTCCTTGATGTCGGCACCGGCACAAAAATGCCCACCGGCACCGCCGATCACCAACGCGCGAACCTGCCGGTCATCCCGCACCGCCGCCAGCACCGCGCGCAATTCGGCGACCATTTGCAGGCTCATGGCGTTGCGACTGTCGGGGCGATTGAGAGTGATGTGCAGGACGCCGTTGTGCCGTTCGAGCAACAGGGTCTGGCAAACGGGAAGGCTGTTCATTTCTTTTTCCCCGGCAGGATGCCCATGAGTTTGCAGATGATCCCCAGCATGATTTCGTCGGCACCGCCGCCGATCGACACCAGCCGCACGTCGCGGTAAGCCCGGGCCACCGGGTTGTCCCACATGAAGCCCATGCCGCCCCAATATTGCAGGCAACTGTCGCTGACTTCCCGCCCCAGTCGCCCGGCTTTGAGTTTGGCCATGGATGCCAGACGGGTAACGTCCTGGCCTTTGATGTATTGCTCGGTGGCCTGATAGACCAGCGCCCGCAGGCATTCGATTTCGGTTTGCAGTTCGGCGAGGCGGAAATGGATGACCTGATTGTCGATCAGCGCATTGCCGAAGGTTTTGCGCTCCTTGCAGTACTCGATGGTGCTGTCGACGCAGTACTCCAGGCCTTTGATCATGTTTGCCGCGCCGAACAATCGTTCTTCCTGGAACTGCAGCATCTGCATCATGAACCCCGCGCCTTCGTGGCCGATGCGGTTGCGTTGCGGCACGCGCACGTTGTCGAAAAACACCTGGGCGGTTTCCGAGCTGCGCATGCCGAGCTTGTCCAGGTGCGAGCTGAGACTGATCCCGAGGCTGTTCATCGGCACCATGATCAGCGACTTGTTGATGTGCGGCTTTTCGTCCGAAGTGTTGGCCAGCAGGCAGATGAAGTCGGCGCTCGGCGAGTTGGTGATCCACATCTTGCTGCCGTTGATCACGTAGTCGTCGCCGTCCTTGCGGGCGGTGGTTTTCAAACCTGCTACATCGGAGCCGGCGCCGACTTCGGAGACGCCGATACAGCCGACCTGCTCGCCGGTGATCGCCGGCCGCAGGAACTCTTCACGCAACTCATCGGAACCGAATCGCGCCAGGGCCGGGGTGCACATGTCGGTCTGCACACCGATGGACATCGGAATGCCGCCGCAATGAATGGTGCCGAACTCTTCGGCGGCCACAATCGAATAGCTGTAATCGAGCCCCATGCCGCCGAATTTTTCCGGTTTGGAAATCCCCAGCAGACCGAGGTCGCCGGCCTTGCGAAAGATCTCATGGATCGGAAAGCGCCCGGCCTTTTCCCATTCATCGACATGAGGATTGATCTCGTGATCGACGAATTGGCGGACGGTGCGGCGCAGTGCTTCGTGTTCCTGGGTGAAGATCATTTTTTATTGTTCTCCTGTGATCGTTCCCACGCTCTGCGTGGGAATGCAGCCTTAGACGCTCTGCGTCATCAAAAACGGGCTACGCCGAAACTGTTGGATTGCAGCGAACGAACTTCAGCCTCATGACAGATATCCAGCAAATACCCGAGCAATGTGCGGGTGTCCCGCGGATCGATCAGCCCGTCGTCCCACAGATTGGCGCTGCCATACAGCGCGGTGGACTGGCTGTCGAGTTTCTGCGTGGTGACCTGTTCCAGCATGTCGAGCATTTTCGGGTCGGGCACCAACCCGTCCTTGAGCTGTTTGGCTTCGGTGACGATCCGCAATACTTTGCCGGCCTGGGCGCCACCCATCACCGCGGTGCGGCTGTTGGGCCAGGCGAAGATGAAGCGCGGGTCGAGGCCACGGCCGCACATCGCGTAGTTGCCGGCGCCGTAGGAACCGCCGACGACGATCGTCAGTTTGGGCACTCGGGCATTGGCCACCGCTTGAATCATTTTGGCGCCGTGCTTGATCACCCCTTGTTGTTCCGACTCGGTGCCGACCATGAAACCGGTGGTGTTGTGGAAAAACAGCAGGGGCGTCTGGCTCTGGTCGCAGAGCTGAATGAACTGTGCAGCCTTGCTCGCACCTTTGGGCGTAATCGGGCCGTTGTTGCCGATGAAGCCGCAGGCTCGACCCTGAATCTGCACGTGCCCGCAGATTGTTTGCTGGTCGAACTCGCCCTTGAATTCGAGGAAGTTCGAAGCGTCGGCAATCCGGGCGATGATTTCGCGCACGTCGTAGGGTTTTTTCGGGTCATCCGGGATCAGACCCAGCAGTTCGTCGATGGGGTAGAGCGGTTCTTCCCACTGACGTTCGGGTAACCATGGCAGCTGATCGTTCCACGGCAACAGGCTCATGATCTCGCGCACCTGGCGCACGCCATCGGCATCGTTCTCGGCCAGGTATTCGGCGGTGCCAGCGGTTTGCGCGTGCATTTCGGCGCCGCCCAGTTCTTCGTCGGTAGCGACTTCACCGGTGGCGGCCTTGAGCAGCGGCGGCCCGGCGAGAAACAGCTTGGCCTTGCCGCGCACCACCACCACGTAATCCGACAACCCCGGCTGATAAGCACCGCCCGCCGTGGCCGAGCCATGGACCACGGTGATTTGCGGCAAGCCCATGGCCGACATCCGCGCCTGATTGGCAAAGCTGCGCGCGCCTTCGACGAAAATCTCCGCCGCGTAATTGAGGTTGGCGCCTCCGCTTTCCGCGAGGGTGATTACCGGCAGTTTGTTTTCCATGGCGATCTGTTGCAGGCGCAGGGACTTTTTCAAACCGCTGGGGGAAATGGTTCCACCCTTGATCGCGCTGTTGTTCGCTACCACCAATACCCGAGCACCGGACACGTAACCGATTCCGGCGATCAAACCGCCACCGGCCGAGCTGCCGTCCTTGTCGTCGTGCAATTTGTAGCCGGCCAGGCTCGCCAGCTCGAGGAATGGCGCGCCGGGGTCGAGCAGCAGGTTGAGACGCTCCCGGGGCAGCAATTGCCCGCGCTTGTCGAACCTGGGCTTGGCTTCGGCGGCTTTGCTCAGCAGGTTCTGTTCGAGCTGACGGATTTGCTCGATGCTGGCCAGCATGGCCGTCCGGTTACGGGCGAACGGTTCGCTGAACGGATCTACCTGGGACTGGATGACCGGCATGGTTATTCCTTGTCCTTGAGCTCGTCTGGATTGGACGCGTCTGGTTTGGGCACGTCGGGTCTGAGTACTTCGGGTAAATAGGCGCGGTGAAAGCCGTTGTACGAATGACTGTTCTGCGCCTTGTGCATCGGCCACGCCCGCCCGCCGAGGCTGGCGGCGCCATCGATGCGCAACGTGCTGCCGCTGACAAAAGCGGCTGCCGGGCTGAGCAGGAAAACAATCGCCGCGCTGATTTCCGATTCGGTGCCGATGCGTTTGAGCGGCACGTGTTCGCACAGGGTCGGGATCACGGCCCGGAACGCACCTTCGTAGGTATCCATGCCGCTGGAGGCGACCCAGCCCGGCGCGACGGCGTTGACCCGCACGCCGGCATAGCCCCATTCAAACGCGGCGGTCTTGGTGAAGTTGTCCATGCCCGAGCGCGCCGCGCCCGAGTGGCCCATGCCGGGCATGCCGCCCCACATGTCGGCGAGCATGTTGACGATGGCGCCGCCGTGCTTGCTCATGGACTGATTGAACACCTCCCGGGCCATCAGAAAACCACCCACCAGGTTGGTGCGCAGGATGGTTTCGAAACCTTTCTGATTGATCGACGCCAAGGGCGAGGGGTACTGCCCGCCAGCATTGTTGACCAGCCCATGAATCGGCCCGTGTTTGCGGATCAATTCGCTGACCAGTTGCGTGACGGCGTCTTCATCGCGGATATCGCAGACCTGCCAACTGGCTTTACCCCCGTCTTCGGTGATTTCGGCGGCAACCTTTTTCAGTTTCTCGACATTTCGCCCCACCAGCAGCACATGCGCGCCGAGGGCTGCGAGCTCATGGGCGGTGCACCGGCCGATACCGCTGCCGCCGCCGGTGACGATGATGTTTTGGCCAGCGAACAGGTCGGGTTTGTAAATCGAGTCATAAGCCATGGCGATAGTCTCTAGTTGACCTGATCGGCGATGCGCTGTGGCACCGGAATCTGGATCTCCAGCAGTTGTTGAGCGAACGCCTTGCCTTGCGGATCGATCCGCAGGCTGGCCACGCCACCGCCACCGAGTGCGTTCTCCAGAAGAAAATTAAAGCTCTGAGTGCCGGGTAAATACCAGCGTTCGACACGCCCGTGGATCGGGTCGAGGACATGGCTCATCCAGTCGACAATCACCTCAGGTGTCAGCGCTTCGGCGATCCACGGCAGGTAGTCGGGATGGCGGGCCATGACGCCGATGTTGCTGTGATTGCCCTTGTCGCCGGAGCGCGCCACGGCGAGTTTGATCAGGGCCACGCTGGCGTCAGCGCGTTCTGTGGGTTGGGGCGGATCGAACGGTAGTGGCAAGTCATCCGGGTCGAGTACATCGAGGGCGGGCAGGGCGCACGGGTGGCGCTCATCGGCGAGGTCGATTTCCAGGGTGCAGGCCGTTTTGTCGATCAGGAATGAAAACAGCCGGATCAGCGGGTACACCGTCGGCCGCCCGCCGACAATCCCGGTCAACCCCGGCGCCATGCCGGTGGCGGCCTGAGCGATTTCCCTGGAAAACAGAATCAAGGCCTGTTTGCTTGGGTGGCGCACGGCGAGTTTGATCACCACTTCACGGCTGTCCTGGCGCTGGCCATGAGGGCCATAAGTGGCTTCGCTGCCCAGCAGTTCGATGTTCACTTCGCTGTAGGGCGCCCAGCCGCGCTGGCTGAAGATTTCCGAGGTCTTGTTGATGATCGCCTGGCTGACCCGTCGGGCCTTGGCCACGGCATCGATCCCGGCGATCAGACAACTGGCGGTACAGCGGAAACCGTCCGGATATGTGGCGCTGACCTTGTAGTGATCGGTCGGCGGCAAGCCTTTTGCGCCATGCACCTGAACCGCGTTTTTGCCTTGTTGCACGAGTTTGACCTGACTGAAATCGCACACCACGTCGGGCAGCAAATAGGCCTGCGGGTCGCCGATTTCATAAAGCATCTGCTCGCCCACCGTCAGGGGCGTGACCAGGCCGCCGGAACCCTCAGGTTTGCTGACGATAAACTGGCCGTCGGCGCTGACTTCGACGATCGGAAAACCGATGTGTTCGTAGTCGGGCACGTCATGCCAATCGGTGAAATTGCCGCCGGTGCACTGGGCGCCACATTCGATAAGGTGCCCGGCCAATGCGGCCTGAGCGAGTTTGTCGTAGTCGTGCCACGACCAGCCGAACTCATGCACCAGCGCGGCGCTGACCACGGCGCTGTCGACCACGCGCCCGGTAATCACAATGTCGGCGCCCAGGCGCAGGGCTTCGACGATGCCCGGCGCGCCGAGGTAGGCGTTGGTCGAGACGCACATCGGTGGCAGGGGCGTGCCATTGAACATCTCATGGAGGCCAAGACTGCTCAGGCGTTTGAACTGCGGTTGCAAATCGTCGCCCGACAGCACGGCGATCTTCAGCGCCACTCCGGCCTTGTCGCAGGCGGCTTGCAGCGTAGCGGCGCAAGCCTGTGGATTGACGCCACCGGCATTGCTGATGACGCGGATCTTCTGTTCCGCGAGCTGGTTAAGGAGGGGACTTAGCACTTCTATGAAGTCGCTGGCGTAGCCGGCCGCCGGATCTTTCATCCGCGCCCCGGCCATGATCGACATCGTGATCTCGGCCAGATAATCGAACACCAGGTAGTCCAGCCGCCCGCCTTCCACCAGTTGCTCGGCGGCGGTCGAGGTGTCGCCCCAGAATGCGCTGGCGCAACCGATGCGGATTGTTTTGGGCGCAGCCAATTCCATAACCACCTCCGACAGAAGTGCTTCGAGACTACCAAGCAAGCGCTTGGTTTGTAAACGACTGAAATATCTTCTGCCCAAGCGCTTGCTTGGTCGCCCCCGCCAGCTTAAATTGCCCGCGCAACCCCGCTGTTTTAGCGGCCAGCGGCGCAATTGATTGATCGACTGTAGGAGAGAACGGGTGGACGAGCAAAAAGCCCTGAGGGTGATGCGCGAATTGGTCGACAGCGGCCAATTGACCGACCCGGACAGCGCTCGCGGCAAACTGCTGCAAGTGGCCGCTCACCTGTTTCGTAATAAAGGTTATGAACGTACCACCGTGCGTGACTTGGCCGGTGCGGTGGGTATTCAGTCAGGCAGCATTTTTCATCACTTCAAAAGCAAGGATGAGATCCTGCGGGCGGTGATGGAGGAGACCATTCGTTACAATACCGCATTGATGCGCGCAGCCCTGGCCGAGGCCGGCAGTGTGCGCGAGCGGGTTCTGGCGCTGATTCGTTGCGAATTGCAGTCGATCATGGGCGGCAGCGGCGAGGCCATGGCGGTGCTGGTGTATGAGTGGCGTTCGCTGTCAGCAGAAGGCCAGGCTCAGGTTCTGGCGCTGCGTGATATTTATGAAGACATCTGGTTGCAGGTGCTGGGCGAAGCCAAGGACGCCGGTTTTATCCGTGGCGACGTGTTCATCACCCGCCGTTTCCTCACGGGCGCGTTGTCCTGGACCACCACCTGGTTTCGTGCCGATGGCAGCATGAGCCTCGATCAATTGGCCGATGAGGCGTTGATTCTGGTACTTGAAGAACGGCAGTAAGCCGTCTGTCTCGGCAAGAAACTGGCTAAGTCGGCGAAACCGCCTAGCTTGTATGCATTGATGAGTATTTTTTGGGGAGTGGCTGTTTTGATGTCTTCGCCAATTCGAACGGCGTCGCGGCTTTTGCTGGCGGCGCTTGCAGTGTGCTGTGTGTTGCCGTCTCAGGCTGCACAACTGGTGCGGGTCGGTGCCGCGCATTTTCCGCCCTATACCGTGCGACCGGAGTCCGGTGCCGACACCGGTCTTTTGCCGCAATTGGTGGAAGCGCTGAATCAGTTGCAAACCGATTATCAGTTTGTGCTGGTGCCCACCTCGATTCCTCGACGTTTCAACGACTTCAAGGAAGGCCGGGTCGATATGGCGATTTTCGAGAACCCGGACTGGGGCTGGAAGGACATCCCGCATACTCTCGTCGACATGGGCCTGGAGGATGCAGAAATCTTTGTCGCACAGAAGAAACCCAATCGCGATGAGAGTTACTTCAAGGACCTGACGGACAAGCGCCTGGCGCTGTACAGCGGCTATCACTACGAGTTTGCCAATTTCAATGCCGATCCCAAGTATCTGGCCGACACCTACAAGGCCACGTTGACCTATTCCCATGACAGCAACTTGCTGATGGTGCTGCGCGCACGGGCGGACATTGCCTTGGTGACACGTTCCTACCTGAGCGATTACCTGCTGCGTAACGAAAAAGTCGGCGAGCAATTGCTGGTGTCCCAACGCATCGATCAGGTCTATCACCATTACGCGCTAATCCGCCCGCAGGCGCCGATTACCGGCGAAGCATTCGGCAAGTTGCTGCAAGGCCTGCGAAACAACGGCCAGATGCTGAAGATTTTCGACCCCTACAAAATTGCCCTGGTGCCGCTGGGCAAATCCTGAAACGTGCCACGGGTTGCGTATTTGGCGACGGCGCTTAAATTTCCTGCTCCGGCTCACGTCACATCGTTGAACTGTCGACGATTACCGTGAGCCCGACCCATGTCCAATCTGAATGACCTGACCACCCTGGCCTTGCCGTCAGGCAACAGTCTTGTAGCCGATGAAACCGCCAGCCGCCTGAGCCTCAGTCTGCAAGGGCAACCGCTGATCGAACTGCGGCTGACTCGCGAGCCCGAGTTGCGTCTGTGGCTGGAGGAGCGCTTCGGCCGTCCTGACGGTCAGGCATTCTGGGCGGCCTGCTATTGGCTGTTTGCCCGTGACCCTGGCTGTCAGCGCCTGACCTGGCATCTGGAAGAGGCACCCACTGAAGCCTTGCTCAGCGGGTTGCTGATTGCGACCGAAGTCACCGGTCAGTATCGCTGCGAACGCACGCTGTTCTGGCAATTGCCCCAGCCTTGGCTGGGTGAGTCGCGCACCGGCAGCTATCCGCAGCAAATGGTCATCAGTGGCGGCAAGCGTCATCCATTGCGTGCGGTGAAACCCCGTGGTGAGGTGTATCGACGCTTCGATGCGCGGCTCGGTGCGTGGGTCTCCCTGCGCACGGTAGAAATCGAGCATGACCTGGCGCGTTTCAACCGCTGGCAGAACAGCCCTCGGGTGGCGAGTTTCTGGCAGGAGGAGGGTAGCCTCGAGAAGCATCGCGAATACCTGAGCAAGCTCGAAGCCGACCCGCACACCTTGACGCTGATTGGTTGCTTCGATGATCAGCCGTTTGCCTATTTCGAAGCCTATTGGGCCAAGGAAGATCGCATTGCGCCGTTCTATGATGCCGGCGATTACGACCGTGGCATTCACATGCTGGTGGGCGAAGAACATCACCGCGGCCCGCACAAGGTGGCGAGCTGGCTATCGGCGCTGGTGCATTACCTGTTTCTCGACGATCCACGCACTCAACGGGTAGTCGCCGAGCCTCGCGCCGACAACACGAAGATGATCGGGCATATGCACAATCAGTGTTTCCACTGCGAAAAACAGTTCGACTTCCCGCACAAGCGCGCGGCGCTGATGATGCTGGGGCGTGAGCGGTTTTTTGATCGGTGTTCGTTGGCTTGATGCGTAAGGCTCAAGGTCTGTGGCGGTCTTGAGTCAGTCTTCGCGGGCAAGCCTCGCTCCTACAGGTTTGTGGTGCATCGCGCATCACCTCTAACTGTAGGAGCGAGGCTTGCCCGCGAAGCTTTTAACGGCGAGCAAAGGTATCCGCACGATTGCCCGACACCTTGCGGCAATGCACCAGCGCATCACGAATCATGAAGTTCACCAGGGTTGGCGAGACGCCGAGCTCCTTGGCGATGTCTTTTTGCGGCACGCCGTGCAGGCGGTACATCTCGAAGGCGTAACGGGTGCGGCTGGGCAGCTCCGTCAGGGCATCGGCAATGTTTTCCAGGGTCGAGAAATTCATGTGCGAGGTTTCCGGCGAAGCGCCCTGAATCACCACGTTCAGACCTTCCTCTTCCGGCCCCGAATACTTCTGCTCCAGCGCTTGCTTGCGGTAATGATCGATCGCCAGGTTACGCACGATCTGGAACAGATAGCTGAGCTGCGCCTTGATTGACGACGTGATCTGCGGCGCTGATTGCAGCCGGAAGAACGCATCCTGCACCACGTCTTCGGCGCGTGATCGGCAACCGGTGATGCGGGCGGCAATCTTGACCAGAATCAGTCGGTTGTCGACGAAGGCCTGAAGTAGCGGTGAATCGCACCTGCTTGTGGATACTTGTTCCGTCATTGGAAATCACCTTGCTGCAAATAGGGTCGTGGGACGGCAGGGGATAGGAGCCGTCCTACACATCGAGCGACAAATTAGGCTGAATGATAATGATTGTCAATTGAGAAAGAGAATTAATGCGCCAGAAAAGAGCAGAGTGAGAACTGCGACACGCTGACTCACCTGCTGACCGCAAGCCTGCTGGCACTCAAGTCTGGCGACTAATTATTTCAAGACCTCATCCGTTCTCATTGGTGAATGGCTGCGGGCACAAACCCCGGCCAAAACAGCATTCCCAAGCCTTGCGCGGTCGGCGAAGACCGCGTCCTGCATGCCCGTGAACGGGCGTGAAGTACGAAAACCGATTCCACTTGCAAGCCGAAATCAGGCAGGAAACCCCATGACCGACGCGTTCGAACTCCCTAGCACACTGGTCCAAGCCCTTCAGCGCCGCGCGGCCCTGACGCCGGACCGGGTGGCCTTGCGTTTTCTCGCCGAAACCGAGGATCAGGCGGTGGTGCTCAGTTATCGTGAGCTCGATCAGCGGGCGCGAACCATTGCCGGCGCGTTGCAGGCCGAGACGTCGTTTGGTGATCGCGCGGTGTTGCTGTTTCCCAGCGGCCCGGATTACGTCGCGGCGTTTTTTGGCTGCCTGTACGCAGGTGTAATCGCGGTGCCGGCCTATCCGCCTGAATCGACCCGTCGTCATCACCAGGAACGTCTGCTGTCGATCATTAGCGATGCCGAGCCGCGCTTGCTGCTGACCAGCGCCGACCTGCGCGACGCGTTGCTGCAAATCGACGAGGCGCCGCCGCTGCTGTGTGTCGACACCCTCGACGGCGCCCTGGCCGAACGCTGGGTTGCGCCGGACTTGCACGGCGACCACATCGCCTTCCTGCAATACACCTCCGGCTCCACGGCGTTGCCTAAAGGCGTGCAAGTCAGTCACGGCAACCTGGTGGCCAACGAACGGCTGATTCGTCACGGATTCGGCATCGATCTGAACCCCGATGACGTGATCGTCAGTTGGCTGCCGCTGTATCACGACATGGGCTTGATCGGCGGCCTGTTACAGCCGATTTTCAGCGGTGTGCCGTGTGTGTTGATGTCGCCGGCGTACTTCCTCGGTCGACCATTGCGCTGGCTGGAAGCGATCAGCGAGTACGGCGGCACCATCAGCGGCGGGCCGGACTTCGCCTATCGACTGTGCAGCGAACGGGTCAGCGAATCGGCGCTGGAACGCCTCGACCTGAGTGGCTGGCGCGTAGCGTATTCCGGTTCCGAACCGATTCGCCTCGACACCCTGGAGCGCTTCGCCGAGAAGTTCGCGGCCTGCGGCTTTACGCCGGACAGCTTCATGGCCTCCTACGGCTTGGCGGAAGCCACGCTGTTCGTTGCCGGCAGCCCGCGCGGCCAGGGCATTCCATCGTTGCGCGTGGATGATCAGGCCTTGGCGCAGAACCGTGCCGAGCCGGGCGATGGCAGTCCGATCATGAGTTGCGGCATCAGCCAGCCGGATCACGCGGTGCTGATAGTCGATGCCGTATCGCTCGAAGAACTCGCCGACAACGCAGTCGGTGAGGTCTGGGCCACCGGGCCGAGCATCGCCCATGGCTACTGGCGCAACCCCGAAGCCACGGCCAAGACGTTCGTCCAGCACGCCGGCCGCACCTGGCTGCGCACCGGCGACCTGGGCTTTTTGCGTGACGGTGAGTTGTTCATCACCGGCCGCCTGAAAGACATGCTGATCGTTCGCGGTCACAACCTCTATCCGCAGGACATCGAGCAGACCATCGAGCGTGAAGTGGAGGTGGTGCGCAAAGGTCGCGTGGCCGCATTCGCAGTCAACATCGAGGGGCAGGAGGGCATCGGCATCGCCGCGGAAATCAGCCGCAGCGTGCAGAAAATCCTGCCGCCCGAGGCCCTGATCAAAGCCATCCGTCAAGCGGTGGCCGAGGCGTATCAGGAAGCACCGAGCGTGGTGGCATTGCTCAATCCGGGAGCGCTGCCGAAGACGTCCAGCGGCAAGTTGCAACGCTCGGCGTGCCGCAATCGCTTGGCCGATGGCAGCCTCGACAGCTATGCGCTATTCCCCTCGGCAGACATCGCAAGCACGTCTGAAACCAACATCGGCTCAGAGTTGCAAACCCTGATCGGCCAGATCTGGTGTGAACAATTGCAGGTCAAGCAGGTCAGCGCCGATGACCATTTCTTCCTGCTGGGCGGCAACTCCATCGCCGCCACTCAAGTAGTCGCGCGCCTGCGTGAAGAGTTGGGGCTGGAGCTGAATCTGCGCCTGTTGTTCGAAGCGCCAACCCTTGGCGCATTCGCCACTGCTATCACTCAGCAACAACAGGATGGCGGCGTGGCCCAAGGCGCGATCATGCCCTTGTCGCGCAGCGAAGCCATGCCGCAATCCCTGGCGCAAAACCGTTTGTGGATCACCTGGCAACTCGACCCGCAGAGCAGCGCCTACAACATTCCCGGTGCCTTGCACCTGCGCGGCGAACTGGACGAAGACGCCTTGCGCGCCAGTTTCCAGCAACTGATCGAGCGTCACGAATCCCTGCGCACACGGTTTTTCGAGCGTGATGGTGTGGCTCTGCAACAGGTCATTACTGCCGGCGAATTCAACCTGCAAGTGATCGACATCAGCGACCTGCCAGCCGCCGAACGTGAAGCCCGCGCGCAGCAGATCCGCGAGGACGAAGCCCGTACACAGTTCGATCTGGAAAAAGGCCCGCTGCTGTGGGTGACGCTCGTGCGCCTCGGCGATGAGGACCATCAACTGCTGGTGACGATGCACCACATCATCGCCGACGGTTGGTCGATGAATGTGCTGATCGACGAATTCTCGCGCCTGTACGCGGCCGCTTCTCAGGGCCAGACCGCCAGCCTTCCAGCGTTGCCGACGCAATACGCCGACTACGGCAGTTGGCAGCGCCAGTGGTTGGCGCAAGGGGAGGGCGAGCGTCAACTTGCTTACTGGAAAGAGCAGTTGGGCGTTGATCATCCGACCCTGAACCTGGCCACCGATCATCCGCGTTCGGCGCAACACATTCACAGCGCCGCCCGCCACACGCTGCGTTTGGATGCGAGCCTGAGCGATGCCATTCGCCAGACCGCCCAGGCCCATGAATCGACGCTGTTCATGCTGTTGCTCGCGGCATTCCAGAGCCTGCTGCATCGCTACAGCGGCCAACGCGACATCCGCATCGGTGTGCCGAATGCCAACCGTCCGCGCCTGGAAACCCAAGGGCTGATCGGTTTCTTCATCAATACCCAGGTGCTGCGCGCCGAGGTGGATTCGCGACTGCCGTTCGTGGAGTTGCTGGCGCAAACCCGTCAAGCCGCATTGGGTGCGCAAGCGCATCAGGATCTGCCGTTCGAACAACTGCTCGAAGCCTTCCCGCAGGCCCGCGAGCAGGGTCTGTTTCAGGTGATGTTCAACCACCAGCAACGGGATCTCAGTGCGCTGCGTCGCTTGCCGGGACTGCTCGCCGAAGAGCTGCCGTGGCACAGCCGCGAAGCCAAGTTCGACCTGCAATTGCACAGCGAAGAAGACCGCAGCGGTCGCCTGAGCTTGTCGTTCGACTACGCCAGCGAGTTGTTTGACGTGGAGACTATCGAGCGACTGGCCGAGCATTTCAGCAACCTGCTGCGAGCTGTCTGCAAACAACCGACGACCGCCATCGGCGACCTGCAATTGCTGACCTTGAGCGAGCACGATCAGCAATCCGCCTGGAGCGCCGCACCCTGCACACCGGCCAGCCAATGGCTGCCTGAGTTGCTCAACGAACAAGCGCGCCAGACCCCGGAGCGCACCGCGCTGCTGTGGGACGGTGGCAGTCTGGACTTCGCCGAACTGCACGCTCAAGCCAACCGTCTGGCGCATTACCTGCGCGACAAAGGCGTCGGTCCGGACGTGTGCGTGGCCATCGCCGCCGAGCGTTCGCCGCAGTTGCTGATCGGCTTGCTGGCGATCATCAAGGCCGGCGGCGCTTATGTGCCGCTGGACCCGGATTACCCGGCTGAGCGCCTGGCCTACATGCTCAGCGACAGTGGCGTCGAGTTGCTGCTGACCCAAACCGAATTGCTCGATCGCTTGCCGGCCACCGACGGCGTCAGCGTGATTGCCATGGACGCCCTGCATCTGGAGAACTGGCCAAGCCATGCACCCGGTCTGCACCTGCACGGCGACAACCTGGCCTACGTGATTTATACCTCCGGTTCCACCGGTCAGCCGAAGGGCGTTGGCAACACTCACGCGGCCCTCGCTGAACGCCTGCAATGGATGCAAACCACCTACCGTCTGGACCAGACCGATGTGCTGATGCAAAAAGCGCCGATCAGTTTCGACGTGTCGGTGTGGGAATGCTTCTGGCCGCTGATCACCGGGTGCCGCCTGCTGCTCGCCGGCCCTGGCGAACACCGCGATCCACACCGCATCGCGCAACTGGTTCAGCAGTACGGCGTGACCACATTGCACTTCGTACCGCCATTGCTGGCGTTGTTCATCGACGAACCACTCAGCGCCGAATGCACCAGCCTGCGCCGACTGTTCTCCGGCGGCGAAGCCTTGCCCGCCGAACTGCGCAACCGCGTGCTGGAACACTTGCCGGCAGTGCAACTGCACAACCGCTACGGCCCGACCGAAACGGCGATCAACGTCACCCACTGGCACTGCACAACCGCCGATGGCGAGCGTTCGCCGATTGGCCGGCCATTGGGCAACGTGCTGTGCCGCGTGCTCGACAGTGACCTCAATCCGGTACCGGCCGGTGTGCCGGGTGAACTGTGCATCAGCGGTATCGGTTTGGCCCGGGGCTATCTGGGGCGTCCGGCGCTGACCGCCGAACGCTTTGTGGTCGATCCACTGGGTGAGCAGGGCGCTCGGCTGTACCGCACCGGCGACCGTGCCCGCTGGACCGCCGACGGCGTGATCGAATACCTCGGCCGTCTCGATCAGCAAGTCAAGCTGCGTGGTTTTCGAGTCGAGCCGGAAGAAATCGAAGCGCGTCTGTTGGCGCAGACCGGAGTCGCCCAAGCGGTGGTACTGGTGCGTGAAACGGCGGCCGGCGGGCAATTGATCGGTTACTACATCGCCACTGAAAACAGCGAAACCGAAGTGGCTCAAACCACGCGCCTGAAAACCGCGCTGGCCGCTGAGCTGCCGGAATACATGGTCCCGGCGCAACTCATGCGTCTGGATGAAATGCCGCTCAGCCCGAGCGGCAAACTCGACCGTCGCGCCTTGCCGGAGCCCCAGTGGCAAGTTCGCGAGCACGTCGAACCAGTCACTGCCCTTGAGCAACAAATCGCCGGTATCTGGCGTGAAGTGCTGGGCCAAGCACAGATCGGCCTGCGCGATGACTTCTTCGCCCTCGGCGGCCACTCGCTGTTGGCCACGCAAATCATTTCCCGCACCCGCCAGGCCTGCGACGTCGAGTTGCCGTTGCGGGCGCTGTTCGAGGCCAGTGAGCTGGGTGCGTTTTCCGAACAGGTTCGCTTGATCCAGGCCAGCGGCAAAACCAACCAACAGCCGCCGATCGAGAAGGTCGACCGCAGCCGACCGGTGCCACTGTCCTATTCCCAGCAACGCATGTGGTTCCTCTGGCAGATGGAACCGGACAGCCCGGCCTACAACGTCGGCGGCATGGCGCGGTTGCGCGGCGTGCTGGATGTCGGGCGTTTCGAAGCGGCGCTGCAAGGGTTGATCATGCGTCACGAAACCCTGCGTACGACGTTCCCGAGCATCGACGGCGTGGCCCGGCAACAGGTTCATCCAGACACTCGCCTGCGCATGGACTGGAAGGATTTCACCACGCTGGATGCCGATGGCCGCGAATGGCAGGTCCAGCAACTGGCCGATGACGAAGCCCATAAGCCTTTCGATCTGGAAACCGGGCCGCTGTTGCGTGCTTGCCTGGTCAAGACCGCCGAGCAGGAGCATTACTTCGTCCTGACCCTGCATCACATCGTCACCGAAGGCTGGGCGATGGACATTTTTGCCCGGGAACTGAGCGCGCTCTACGAAGCGTTCGTCGATGACCGCGAATCACCGCTTCAGCCGCTGCCAGTGCAGTATCTGGATTACAGCGTGTGGCAGCGTCAGTGGCTGGAATCCGGCGAACGTCAGCGCCAACTCGATTACTGGACCGCGCAACTGGGCCGTGAGCATCCGCTGCTGGAGTTGCCGGCCGATCGTCCGCGTCCGCCCGTGCAAAGCCATCAGGGCGAACTGTTCCGCTTCGACCTCAGCGATGAGCTCGCGGCGCGGGTTCGTGCCTTCAACGCCTACAACGGTCTGACTCTGTTCATGACCATGACTACCGCTCTGGCGGTTCTGCTCTATCGCTACAGCGGCCAGACCGATCTGCGTATCGGTGCGCCGGTGGCCAACCGCATTCGCCCGGAAAGCGAAGGGCTGATCGGCGCGTTCCTCAACACTCAAGTGCTGCGCTGCCAGCTCGACGGGCAGATGTCCGTCGGCGAGTTGTTCAAGCAGGTTCGCCACACCGTGATCGAAGGCCAGTCCCATCAGGACCTGCCGTTCGATCATCTGGTGGAAGCCTTGCAACCGCCCCGCAGTGCTGCGTACAACCCGCTGTTCCAGGTGATGTGCAACGTGCAGCGCTGGGAATTCCAGCAGAGTCGCAGTCTGGCCGGAATGACTGTCGAGTACCTGGCCAACGATGCGCGAGCGACCAAGTTTGACCTCAACCTGGAAGTCACCGACCTCGACCATCGCCTCGGTTGCTGCCTGACCTACAGCACCGATTTGTTCGATGAACCGCGCATTGCGCGCATGGCCGGGCACTGGCGCAATCTGCTGGAAGCGTTGCTCGACGATCCGCAACAACGTCTCAGCGAACTGCCGTTGCTGGAAGCCACTGAACAGCAAAACCTGCTCGACAGCCTCGGCATTGAGCCGGGCGAGCATCGCCTCGATCAATGCATCCATCACCTGTTCAGCGAGCAGGCGCTGGTGCGCAAGGACGCGCCGGCCCTGACCTTCGCCGGGCAAACCTTGAGCTACGCCGAGCTCGACAGCCGCGCCAATCGTCTGGCCTGGATGCTGCGCGAGCGCGGTGTCGGGCCGCAGGTGCGGGTCGGTCTGGCTTTGGAGCGTTCGCTGGAGATGGTGGTCGGCCTCCTGGCGATTCTCAAGGCTGGCGGCGCGTATGTGCCGCTGGACCCGGAATACCCGCTGGATCGCCTGCACTACATGATCGAAGACAGCGGCATCGGTTTGCTGCTCAGCGATGCGGCGATGTTCGCAGCCCTCGGTGAATTGCCGGCCAGCGTCGGTCGCTGGTGCCTGGAAGAAGACGCCGCTGCACTGGCCAATTACCCGGCCACTGAGCTGCCGTTTATCAGCCTTCCGCAACATCAGGCGTACCTGATTTACACCTCGGGCTCCACCGGCAAACCGAAAGGCGTGGTGGTGTCCCACGGTGAAATCGCCATGCATTGCCGCGCGGTGATCGAGCGCTTCGGTATGCGCCCGGACGACTGTGAATTGCACTTCTATTCGATCAACTTCGATGCCGCGACCGAACGTCTGCTGGTGCCGCTGTTGAGCGGCGCGCAGGTTGTCCTGCGTGCGCAAGGCCAGTGGGATGCGCAAGAGATTTGCGGGCTGATTCGCCGTCATAACATCAACATTCTTGGTTTCACCCCAAGCTACGGCAGCCAGTTGGCGCAATGGCTGGCGACCCAGGGCGAAACCCTGCCGGTGCGCATGTGCATCACCGGTGGCGAGGCCCTGACCGGCGAACACTTGCAACGAATTCGCGCGGCGTTCAAGCCGAGCCTGTTTTTCAACGCCTACGGCCCGACCGAAACCGTGGTCATGCCGCTCGCCAGCCTGGCACCCGAGCAATTGGAAGAAGGGCTTGGTAGCGTGCCGATTGGCAGCGTGATCGGCGCTCGCGTCGCTTACATCCTCGACGCCGATCTGGCGTTGGTGCCGCAAGGCGCGACGGGCGAGTTGTATGTCGGCGGTGCCGGTCTGGCGCAGGGGTATCACCAGCGTCCGGGCATGACCGCCGAACGGTTTGTTGCCGATCCTTTTGCAGCGAACGGCGGACGTTTGTACCGCACCGGTGACCTTGTCCGTCAGCGCGTCGATGGTCTGGTCGAGTACCTCGGCCGTATCGACCATCAAGTGAAGATCCGTGGTTTCCGCATCGAACTGGGCGAGATCGAAACCCGTTTGCTGGAACACGAGTCCGTGCGTGAAGCGGTGGTGCTGGCCCTCGACGCACCGAGCGGCAAGCAATTGGTCGGCTATCTGGTCACCGACGTCGCCGAACAGGATGAAGCGCAACAAACCGCATTGCGCGAAGCGTTGAAGGCGCACCTCAAATCTCAGTTGCCGGATTACATGGTGCCGACGCACCTGATCCTGCTGACAAGCATGCCGCTGACCGCCAATGGCAAGCTCGACCGCCGCGCACTGCCGGCACCGGACCCGGAGTTGAATCGTCAGCACTACGTGGCGCCGAGCAACGAACTCGAGCTGATGCTGGCCGGGATCTGGTGCGAAGTGCTGAACGTCCAGCAGGTCGGCCTCAACGACAACTTCTTCGAGCTGGGCGGCGATTCGATTCTGTCGATCCAGGTGGTCAGTCGTGCGCGGCAGCAGGGCATCCACTTCAGCCCACGGGACTTGTTCCAGCACCAGACCGTGCAGACGCTAGCCGCCGTCGCGACCCGCACCGAGCAGGTCACGGCCGAGCAAGGGTTGTTGAGCGGTGAATCGCGGTTGACGCCGATTCAGCACTGGTTCTTCGACACTGAAATTCCGGAGCGTCAACACTGGAACCAGGCGTTGCTGCTGGAACCAACAGTGGCGCTGGAGCCTCATCGTCTGGAGCAAGCGCTGCTGGCGGTGATTGAACAGCACGACGCCTTGCGTTTGCGATTCACCGACGTCGCCGGCCATTGGCAGGCCGAACACCAGGCGGTTTCCGACGCTGCCGTGCTGTGGCAGGTGCACGTGCCGGCCATGGACAGATGTGTGGCGCTATTCGCCGACGCTCAACGCAGCCTCGACCTAGAGCAAGGGCCGCTGATACGGGCGCTGCTGGTCGATGATGCTGAAGGGCAACAACGGCTGTTCATCGCCATTCACCATCTGGTGGTGGACGGGGTGTCGTGGCGGGTGCTGCTAGACGATCTGCAAACGGTTTATCGTCAACTCGACGCAGAGCAGTCAGTAAAACTGCCGGCAAAAACCAGCGGCTTCAAGGACTGGGCCGCACGGTTGCAGGCTTACGCCGGCAGTGAATCCTTGCGGGAAGAATTGAGCTGGTGGCAGACGCAACTGGCCGGCCCAAGCGCTGAATTGCCGTGTGATCACCCTCAAGGTGGTCAACAAAATCGTCACGCGCAAACCGTCAGCGTGCGCCTCGACAGCGAGCGCACCCGCCAACTGCTGCAACAGGCGCCGACGGCCTATCGCACTCAGGTCAATGACCTGCTGCTGACCGCATTGGCCCGTGTGCTGTGCCGCTGGAGCGGTCACAAATCAGCGTTGATTCAACTCGAAGGCCATGGCCGCGAAACCCTGTTCGACGAGATCGACCTGACCCGCACCGTGGGCTGGTTCACCAGCGCCTACCCGCTGCGCCTCACACCTATGAATGAACAGGGTGCGTCGATCAAGGCGATCAAGGAGCAACTGCGTGCGGTGCCGCACAAAGGTTTGGGTTATGGCGTGCTGCGTTATCTGGCCGATGGCGTGTGCCGTCAGACCATGGCCGCGATGCCGGTGGCGCCGATCACCTTCAACTACCTGGGGCAGTTCGACCAGAGCTTCGGCAGCGATGCGTTGTTCCGTCCGCTCGATGAACCGGTGGGCGCGGCCCATGATCCACACGCTCCGCTGCCCAACGAGCTGAGCGTTGACAGTCAGGTCTACGGCGGTGAGTTGGTATTGCGCTGGACCTTCAGCGCCGAACGCCACGATCTGCAAACCATCACTGAACTGGCAGAGGCGTATCTGGGCGAGTTGCAAAGCCTGATCCAGCATTGCCTGAGCGACAACGCGGGCGGACTGACGCCGTCGGACTTCCCGCTGGCCAGACTGACTCAGCCGCAACTCGACGCATTGCCAGTGCCAGCGGCGATGATCGAAGACGTTTACCCGCTGACCCCGATGCAGGAAGGCATGCTGCTGCACACCTTGCTCGAACCGGGCACCGGCCTTTACTACATGCAGGACCGCTACCGCATTAACAGCGAGCTCGACCCGCAACGTTTCGCTCAGGCCTGGCAAGCGGTGATTGCCCGTCACGAAGCCTTGCGCGCCTCGTTCTGCTGGAACGTCGGCGAAGACATGCTGCAAGTGATCCACAAACCGGGCAGCACGCCGATCGAGTATCTGGACTGGAGCGCGGTTGCTGAAACCGAGCAAGAGCCGAAGTTGCAGGCGTTGCTGAAAAGCGAGCGTGAGGCCGGGTTCGATCTGCTCAACCAGGCACCGTTCCACCTGCGTTTGATCCGCGTGGGCGCGGCGCGTTACTGGTTTATGATGAGCAACCACCACATCCTCATCGATGCCTGGTGCCGTTCGTTGCTGATGAACGATTTCTTCGAGATCTACACCGCCCTCGGCGAAGGTCGGGAAGCGCAGCTGGCAGTGCCGCCGCGTTATCGCGACTACATCGGCTGGCTGCAACGCCAGAGCCTGGCCGAAGCGCGGCAGTGGTGGCAGCAGAACCTGCAAGGTTTCGAGCGCACCACACCGATTCCGAGCGACCGGCCGTTCCTGCGTGAACATGCCGGCGACAGCGGTGGCATGATCGTCGGTGACCGCTATACCCGACTCGATGCCCGCGATGGTGCGCAATTGCGCGAACTGGCTCAGGCCCATCAGCTGACCATCAACACCTTCGCCCAGGCGGCGTGGGCGCTGGTGCTGCGTCGCTTGAGCGGTGATCGCGACGTGCTGTTCGGCGTCACGGTGGCCGGGCGTCCGGTGGAAATGCCGGAGATGCAGCGCACCGTCGGGCTGTTCATCAACAGCATCGCCCTGCGGGTGAAAATGCCCGAAGACGATCAGCGTTGCAGCGTTCGTCAGTGGCTCACTGGCTTGCTCGACAGCAACATGCAACTGCGCGAGTACGAATACTTGCCGCTGGTGAGCATCCAGGAAAACAGCGAACTGCCTAAAGGCCAGCCGCTGTTCGACAGCTTGTTCGTGTTCGAAAACGCGCCGGTGGAAGTCTCGGTGCTGGACCGTGCGCAGAGCCTCAACGCGACTTCGGATTCGGGCCGCACCCACACCAACTTCCCGTTGACGGCGGTGTGTTATCCGGGCGATGACCTGGGCTTGCACCTGTCCTACGACCAGCGTTATTTCGACGAATCCACGGTCGAGCGCATGCTCGGCGAATTCAAGCGCCTGCTGCTGGCGCTGGTCGAAGGCTTCCATGGCGACATGGCGGATCTGCCGTTGCTGGGCACCGAGGAACAGGACTTCCTGATCCATGGCTGCAACCAGAGTGAACACGACTACCCGCTGGAGCAGAGCTATGTCTCATTGTTCGAAGCGCAAGTTGCCGAGCATCCGCAGCGGATTGCCGCCAGTTGCCTGGATCAGCAGCACAGCTACGTTGAGCTGAACCAGCGCAGCAACCGTCTCGGCCATGCGCTGATTGCAGCTGGCGTTGGCCTGGATCAACCGGTGGCGCTGCTCGCCGAACGTAACCTTGATTTGCTGGGCATGATCATCGGCAGCTTCAAGGCCGGTGCCGGTTACCTGCCGCTGGACCCGGGTCTGCCGAGTCAGCGCCTGAGCCGGATCATTGACCTGAGCCGCACGCCGTTGCTGGTTTGTACTCAGGCGTGTCGTGAGCAAGCCGTCGCTCTGTTGGAAGAATTCGGTTGTGCCAATCGACCTCGATTGCTGGTCTGGGAAGACGTGCAGGCGAGCGATGTTTCGGTGGCCAATCCGGGCATTTACAGCGGCCCGGACAACCTCGCCTACGTGATCTACACCTCGGGTTCCACCGGCTTGCCGAAGGGTGTGATGGTCGAGCAGCGCGGCATGCTCAATAACCAGTTGAGCAAGGTGCCGTACCTGAAACTGAGCGCCGCCGATGTGATCGCTCAGACCGCCTCGCAAAGCTTCGACATTTCGGTCTGGCAGTTCCTCGCGGCACCGCTGTTCGGCGCTCGGGTCGACATTGTGCCGAACAGCATCGCCCACGATCCGCAAGGCTTGTTGGCTCACGTTCAGAGTCACGGCATCACCGTGCTCGAAAGCGTGCCGTCGCTGATTCAGGGCATGCTCGCCCAGGACCGCATGAGCCTCGACGGCCTGCGCTGGATGCTGCCGACCGGTGAAGCGATGCCGCCGGAACTGGCGCATCAATGGTTGCTGCGTTACCCGGAGATTGGCTTGGTGAACGCCTATGGCCCGGCGGAATGCTCGGACGATGTGGCGTTCTTCCGCGTCGATCTGGCTTCGACGCGCGGCAGTTATCTGCCGATTGGTACACCGACCGACAACAACCGTTTGTACCTGCTCGATGGCGCGCTGGAGTTGGTGCCATTGGGAGCGGTGGGTGAGTTGTGTGTGGCCGGCATTGGCGTAGGGCGCGGCTATGTGAGCGATCCGTTGCGTACCGCTCAGGTGTTTGTGCCGAACCCGTTCGGCGCACCGGGTGATCGTCTGTATCGCACCGGCGACCTGGCCCGACGTCGCAGTGACGGCGTGCTGGAATACGTCGGGCGCATCGACCATCAAGTGAAGATCCGCGGTTACCGCATCGAACTGGGTGAAATCGAAGCCCGTCTGCACGAGCAACCGGAAGTTCGCGATGCAGCGGTGGGTGTACAGGAGGGCGTCAACGGCAAGCATTTGGTTGGCTATCTGGTTGCAGCGGATTCGGCGCTGAACCCGAACGAACGACTGGAACGCATCAAGCAACGTCTGCGCGCCGAATTGCCGGAATACATGGTGCCGCTGCACTGGTTGTGGCTCGACAAGCTACCGCTCAACGCCAATGGCAAACTCGATCGCAAGGCCTTGCCAGTGCTGGAAATCGGCCAGTTGCAGAGCCAGGACTATCAGGCGCCGCGCAATGAGCTGGAACAGACCCTGGCGGATATTTGGGCTGAAGTGTTGAAGGTCGAGAAGGTCGGCGTGCGTGACAACTTCTTCGAACTCGGCGGCCATTCGCTGCTGGCCACACAGATCGCCTCGCGGGTGCAAAAAGCCCTGCAACGCAACGTCCCGCTACGGGCGATGTTCGAGTGCAGCACGGTGGGGGAGTTGGCCGAATACATTGATGGGTTGGCGGCGAGTGACATTACCGAGGAGAAGGTGGATCGGCTTAATGACCTGATGGCGGAGTTGGAGGGCCTTTAAAGTCAAAAGATCGCAGCCTGCGGCAGCTCCTACAGGTGTACGCCGAGCCCATTGGGTTCGTGCGGGTGTACACCGAGCCCATGTAGGAGCTGGCGAAGCCTGCGATCTTTTGATCTTCAATCGGGTTGACTGCCGGTCCCATGCGGATCAGTCTTCCTGTGCTTTTTAATGGATCCGATTTCACCAGGGAGACAGTCGATGCCCTTCGTAACGGTTGATGGACAAGCGCTTCACTACATAGATAAAGGCAAAGGCCCTGCGGTTCTGCTGGCCGGCAGTTACCTGTGGGACCAGGCCATGTGGGCGCCGCAGATTGCGGCGCTGTCGCAGCATTATCGGGTCATCGCCCTGGACCTGTGGGGCCATGGCGAATCCGGGCGGATGCCAGAGTGCATGACGTCGCTGGATGACGTGGCGCGCCAGGCACTGGCATTGCTCGATCATCTGCACATCGATCGCGTCACGCTGGTCGGTCTTTCGGTGGGTGGCATGTGGGGTGTTCGACTGGCGCTGTCAGCACCGCAGCGGCTCAACGGTCTGGTGCTGATGGACACCTACGTCGGCGTCGAACCGGAACCGACACGCCAATACTATTTCTCGCTGTTCAAGCAGATCGAAGACAGCGGTGTGATCTCGCCGCAGCTGCTCGACATTATTGTGCCGATTTTCTTCCGTCCGGGCATCGATCCGCAGTCGGCGCTGTATCAGGATTTCCGCGCCAGACTGGCTGCGCTGCCGGCCGATCGTCTGCGTCAAAGCATCGTGCCGATGGGGCGGATTACCTTTGGTCGTGATGATCTGTTGCCGCGTCTGGGTGAACTGAATCCTGAAACCACGCGGTTGATGTGCGGCGATCAGGACAAACCGCGACCGCCGTCGGAAACCAAAGAAATGGCCGAATTGATTGGGTGTCCGTATGTGCTGGTACCGGAGGCGGGGCATATCTCCAATCTGGAGAACCCGGCATTCGTCACCGAGGCGCTGCTGAGGTTTTTGGCCGACAGAGATCCGTGTAGCGCCTGAAAAAAGATCGCAGCCTTCGGCAGCTCCTACGCCGGTCTCATGTAGGAGCTGCCGAAGGCTGCGATCTTTTGATCTTGCTATTTGGGCCCGAGAATCTTCACCAATTTATCCGGCGACGGCGCGCCTTGTTGCTGTTGCAGCTGACCTTTGTCATCCATATAGAAAATCGCCGGGGTGGCGGCCAGTTCCAGGTCTTCCATCAACTGCATGTTCGCCGCGAGTTTCGCCTGAATGGCCGGCGGCACGTCTTTCAGGGCTTTGAGCGAACTGTCCTTGCCGGATTTCTCGTGGTCTGCCAACGCTTTTTGCGGGTCCTTGGCGGCCAGCAGCGCGGCGGATTTGCCCGGGCTGTCTTCGCGAATGATACCGACCATGATGTGCCGCAACTGCACTTTGCCGGCCTTGACCCACGGCCGCGCCTGTTCCCAGAACATGTTGCAGTACGGGCAATTCGGGTCGCTGAACAGATAAACGATTCGCGGTGCGTCCTTGTTGCCATCACCGATCCAGTTGCTCGCTTCCATTTTGGCCCAGACTTCCTTGGCCATCGGCGCGTAGACCAGTTTCTGCAACGGCGCGCTGCTCAGGTCATTGCCTTGGGCGTCGTACAAATTGCCCAGCAGTACATGTTTGCCATCCGGGGTCAGGTACAGCGCCATGCCGCGGTTCTGGTACTGCGCTGCATAACCGCGCAGGCCGTCGGGCGCGTCGAAGGTGCCGACAATTTTGGCGCCCTTGGCTTCGATCTTCTTGATCGCTTCAGGCAATTCTTCGGCCTGTACCGACGGCAAGTGCAGCAGGGCGGCACCCAGGGTCAACGTCAGCAGGTGGCGGAGGCGGAGCATGGCAATTTCCTTGAAGGCGTGGCCGAGGTGGCCGGGTTCGGGGTGTCGAAGTTTTCCAGGGCGCGGGCCAGGCTGGCTTCAGAGAGTTCGCCCAGATGGCTGCCCAGCAGGTATCCGTCGGGGCTATAGAACAGCGTAGTCGGCAATGCCATGGAACCCACGGCCTGACTCAATCGACCGCTGCCATCGAACAGCACGTTAGTCAGGCTCAGGCCCTGGGTTTCGAGGAAGGTGCTGACGCTCTGCATGCTTTCGGCTTGGTTGACGAACAGAAATGTCAGGTCCGGACGCTGTTGCTGGGCATTTTCCAGCACTGGCATTTCCCGGCGGCACGGCGGGCACCAAGTAGCCCAAAGATTGATGACCAGCGGACCGCCCTGGTAGTCGCTGAGCTGTATGGTTTGGCCGGCGGCATTGCGCAGGGTGATCTGCGGCAGGCGCGTGCCTTGTTCGTAAATATTCAGGGAGAACGTCGCCAGCAGCCAAAATGCCAGACCGCAGCCTACGCCGAAGCCTAACGGGCGACGCAGGGCCGGGCGACGCCAGCCTCGATACAGGGCGGCGAGCAACAGCACAATCACCCCGGGCCAAGCGAGGAAACCACCGTCGCGCAAGTCGATGATCTGCCATGGATCGTTGCGATACTGCGCCCAGTAGGCGATCACGAAACCGACCCGAGCCGCCAGCATGCCCAGCAGGAACAGGCTGAACAGCACCGACTCCGGGTTCTCGCCGCCACGCTTGGCCACCCGCCAGCCGACAAAAGTCGCCAGCGCCAGGGCACTGATCAGCAGCAGGTGATTAAGCGCGATGGCAAAGGTGCCGAGGGTAAAAGTCAGCATTAACGAGCGTCTCGGGTGGTGGTCCAGCGTTGCAGGAAGGTGCCGGCATCGACCTCACCGGTGATGCGCTGGCTGCGGCGCTCTTCGCCGTCGGGGCCGATCCACAACAGGCTTGGCGGCCCCGGCACTTTATAACGGCCGAGCAGTTCGCGGCTGGCGGCATTGTCGGCGGTGACGTCCAGCCGTAGCAAGCGCACATCGCTGAGCGCTTCCAGTACCTGCGGTTTGCCGAAAACCTGTTTTTCCATGACTTTGCACGACACACACCAGTCGGCGTAGTAGTCCAGCAGCACCCATTGGCCCTGAGCTTTGGCCGCGTCGAGTTCGCGTTGCAGGGCGGCGGGCTCCTTGATCGTCGTGAAGGCATCATGAGCGCTCGGCGCGGTAACGCCGGTACGGCCGGCGCTGTACACCTGCAACGGCTGATACGGATCGTCACTGCCGCCCGCCGCACCCACCACCAGCAGGCTGCCCCACAGTCCCAACAACAGCGAACTGGCGCCGAAAAGTTGGGCGATGCGACCGAAGCCCTCGGACTGTTTCCACGCGCTGTAAGCGGCGATTAACAGCAAGGCACCGCACAACCCGAGCCACAGGGAAGGCGCCAGCACCGAACGCAGCATCAGCAGCGCAGTAGCGAGGAACAGGAAACCGAACACACCCTTGAGCAGGTTCATCCACGCACCCGGTTTGGGCAGGAAGCGATTGCCGACAGTCACCAGAAGCAACAGCGGCACACCGATGCCAATGCCCATGGCGAACAAAATCAGCCCGCCATGCAGGGCATTTCCACTCTGGGCGATATAGAGCAGAGCCCCCGCCAGCGGTGCGGTCATGCACGGACCGACCAGCAGGCCGGACAAAGCCCCGAGCACACCGGCACCGATCAGGCTGCCACCACGCTGATTGCGCGAAACATGTTCCAGCCGATCTCGCACGGCCACCGGCAATTGAAGCTCGAAGAAACCGAACATCGGCAAGGCCAGCAATACGAACACCGCCGCAAAACTGCCCAGCAACCAGGGGTTCTGCAACAGTGCCTGAAGGTTCGCGCCAAGCAGCGCAGCCAAAACGCCCATCGCCGCATACACCAGCGCCATGCTCACGACGTAACTGGTCGCCAGGGCGAAGCCGCGTTTCGGCGTGGCCCCACTGCCAATAATCAAACCCGCCAGAATCGGCAGCATCGGTAACGAACAAGGGGTGAAAGCCAGCAGCAGCCCCAGGCCGAAGAACACCAACAGGCTCCAACCCAACGCTCGTTGTTGCAGGCCGCTGGCAAGGGCCTGGTCGGGCGCCTCTTCACCAAACGCGGCAAGGACGTTACTTGTGCCAAGGTTGACCACTTGAGTCTGCGGCGGATAGCACAAACCGGCATCGGCGCAGCCCTGGAAGCCAACTTTGATCTGACCAGTGGCTCCGGCCGGAATCTTCAGCTCCAGGCCCTGGCGGTAGACTTGCTGTTCGCCGAAGAACTCGTCGCTGTGGGACTCGCCCTCCGGTAGCACTGGCATCTGCTCCGGGGCCAGCCCGTCGAATTTCAGGCGTTTCTGATACAGGTAATAATTGTCGGCAATTTGCCAATAGAGCTGGGTTTCCCCGGATTCAAGGCGTTCGGAGGTGAAGATGAACGCTTTTTCCACCGGGAGAAACTCGGGTTTGGTCTCGAACGGATTCGTTCCAGCCTGGGCCACACCCGAGATCAACAGAACAAAGAATAAAAACAATCGACGCATGGGTAAGCCTTATCCCTGTGCAAGTGAGGTGCACAGTGGCGGGCGGCGATTAACCGATGATTAACCACACTCGCCTTGTGACAATGGCACTTGCGGCATAATGTCCGCTTAATCGGCTACCGGCCTAATCACCTTTTTTCTACGGGGCTCACCATGCACGTACTGGTTTGCGAAGACGATGAGCTAATCGCCAGCGGCATCGTTGCCGGGCTTACTGCCCAAGGCTTGACCGTGGAGCATGTCGCCACCGCCTCGGCAGCCCGGGCGATGCTCAAGGTCGCGGAGTTCGACGTCATGGTGCTCGATCTCGGTCTGCCCGATGAAGATGGCCTGAAGCTGTTGCAGCAGTTGCGCCACCATGGCCTCGAAATCCCGGTGCTGATCCTCACCGCGCGGGACTCGGTCACCGACCGGGTCGATGGCCTGCAAGCGGGTGCCGACGACTACTTGCTCAAACCGTTCGACCTGCGCGAACTTGCCGCGCGCCTGCATACCTTGCTGCGACGAGTGGCGGGGCGCAGCGTCAACCTGATCGAACACGGCCGTCTGACCTACGACCCGAGCAGCCGCGAAACCCTGCTCGGCGGCCAATCGGTGGATTTGTCACGCCGTGAGCAATCGCTGTTGCAAGCCCTGCTACATAACCGTGGCCGGGTACTGTCCACCGAGCAATTGAAGGACAGCGTCTACGGTTTCAACGATGAGCTGGAAAGCAACGCCCTTAACGTGCATATCCATCACCTGCGGCGCAAACTCGGCAATGGCATTGTCGAGACTGTGCGCGGCCTGGGCTATCGCCTGGGGCCGGCCGATGGCGGAGAACAATCGAAGTGATGAGCCTGCGTTTGCGGCTGAGCCTGACCCTCGGCGCCGCGTTTGCGCTGATCTGGGCCCTGGCCGCCGCCTGGATGCTCAGTGATCTGCGCAACCAGATGATGTTTTCCCTCGACCAGCGGTTGGTGGCGTCGGCGCGGATGGTGGCCGGGCTGCTGGAGCAACTGCCGGCGTTGCCGAGCAAGGGCGAGGGGACCCATTTCAGCGCTGAACAGTTGAGCATCCCTGGCGGCATGGCCTGTCAGGTCAGCTCGTTGCGCGGTGAAATCCTGGCTCGCAGCCACAGTAGCCCCGAACAAACCCTGGAAGCCGAAAAAATGGGCTTCCACGATCAAATGATCGACGGCGCACCCTGGCGCAGCTTCACCCTGGCGCGCGGTGATGTGCGCATTACCACCGCCGACCGGCAGATCGAGCGCGAAGCACTGAACATGTCCATCCTGCTGGCGGCCTCGGTGCCGGTCGGCGTCGCGCTGCTCGGTTGCCTGTGCCTGTTGTGGCTCGGCATCGGTCAGGGATTGGCACCGCTCAATCGTATGCGCGACGCGTTGATGCGGCGCAGTGCCGATTCTCTGGAACCGTTGCAAATCCAGCCGTTGCCCAGCGAGCTGCAGCCGCTGCTGGAAACCCAGAATCAGTTGTTTCAGCGCATCGGCAAGACCATCGAGCGCGAACGGCGCCTGACTGGTGATGCGGCGCACGAATTGCGTAGCCCGCTGACTGCCATCAAAACCCACCTGCAAGTGGCGCGCATGACCGAAGGCAGCGCCCGGGATCAGTCCCTGGCGCGGGCTGAAGAGGGGGCCGACCGGCTGCATCGCACACTTGAACAATTGCTGCTGCTGGCGCGCGTCGAGGGCAGTCTGTCGTTCGATGATGGCGTGCAATGCAGCGCCGAGCAGGTGGCGAAACTGGCGATACAGGATGCCGCCAGCGGTGATCGTCAGCGGATCAAGCTTCAGTTGCCGACGACATTCTCCGATGCGCCGCTGCAAATGCCCGCGGTGCTGTCGATTGCCGCATTGCGCAACTTGCTCGACAACGCCCTGCGCCATACCCCAGGCGATGGGGCAGTGGAGCTGAGCCTGGAAACCACCAACAATCGCGTGAGCTTTTTGGTCCGCGACCATGGTCCGGGGATTGCCGAAGATGACCTGCAACACCTGACCCAACGTTTCTGGCGCAACGGCCAGAGCACCGGTTGCGGCCTTGGCCTGGCGATTGTCCAGGCCATCGTCCAGCGCTGCGGCTGCACCCTGCATTTCGACAGCCGGCCGGATGGCTTGCGGGTTGAGTTGACGATGCCTTTGCAACCCATCTAACGACACAAAACCCTCTGTAGGAGCTGCCGAAGGCTGCGATCTTTTGATCTTTTTTAGAAGCAAGATCAAAAGATCGCAGCCTTCGGCAGCTCCTACATAAGTTCTGTGTCGCACACCAAATGTAACGTCTCTCCATTAGCCACCCGGCCCCCACAGCGCTATCGTCCCCGGCAGCTTTGACTCAATGGATTGAGGTAACAGCGCCATGGATGCATCGATACATATCTGCAAGGCAACGCCTGCCGACGCCGGGATCATCAGCCGGATCGTCGAGCGCTCCATTCGCGTCGGCTGTGCGCTCGACCACCGCAACGATCCGCGAACCGTCGCCACCTGGACCCACAACAAAACCATCGAACACGTGCAGCCCTGGCTGACCGACCCACGGTTGTACCTGAACATCGCCTTGCTTCAGGACAAACCGATCGGCGTCGCCATGGCAGCGATCAGTGGCAAGGTCGCGTTTTGTTACGTACAACCGGAATGGTTTCGGCGCGGCGCCGGACAAGCGCTGGTGCAGGACCTCGAGACGTGGTTGATCGCTCAGGGTTTGCCTCAGGCGCGGCTCAACAGCACCCGAACTGGCGAGGCGTTTTACCACCGTCTGGGTTACCGGGCTTGCGCTGAAACCTTCACCGTGGCGGGACTCCACGCCATTCCCATGCACAAGGCGCTGTCGCCACCTTCATAGAAAGCTGATCGAGGGTCTAAATCCTTGAGGTCCTGATGCGTTTCCAGAACAGGAAAACCTGCAAGTGCGCCCCGTGACCGGAACGCGCACTTGCCCGGTGTGCAGTTTTGGTCACTATCAACAGCGTATTGAGGGATCGAGAGATGTCAGTCGCTACCAGCCTTATCGAAGATCAGCCGGCCCGGATCGTCCCGACGCCCGCCGAGACGCTTTATCAATTCAACGAATCGCCACTTCTGGCCCGTCAGAGCCAGCAGGAATCGAATGCTCGCAGCTACCCGCGGCGTATTCCCCTGGCACTCAAGCGTGCCAAGGGCATTTATGTCGAAGACGTCGAAGGCCGCAGTTTCATCGATTGCCTGGCCGGTGCGGGGACTCTGGCACTGGGGCACAACCATCCAGTTGTGATCGAAGCGATCCAGCAAGTGCTGACCGATGAACTGCCGCTGCACACCCTCGACCTGACCACGCCGGTCAAAGATCAGTTTGTTCAGGACCTGTTCGGTCTGTTGCCGCCGGCATTGGCTGCTGAAGCGAAGATCCAGTTCTGCGGCCCCACCGGCACCGATGCGGTGGAAGCCGCGCTGAAACTGGTGCGCACCGCCACCGGGCGCACCACCGTGTTGTCGTTCCAGGGCGGTTACCACGGCATGAGCCAGGGCGCGCTGAGCTTGATGGGCAGCCTGGGGCCGAAAAAGCCGTTGGGTGCCTTGCTCAGCAGTGGGGTGCAGTTCATGCCGTATCCCTACGATTACCGTTGCCCGTTCGGGCTCGGCGGCGCGCAGGGGGTGCAGGTCAACCTGAATTACCTGGAAAACCTGCTGAATGATCCAGAGGCCGGCGTGCAATTGCCCGCTGCGGTGATCGTCGAAGCGGTGCAGGGCGAGGGCGGGGTGATTCCGGCCGATCTCGATTGGCTGCGCGGCTTGCGACGCATCACCGAGCAGGCCGGCGTAGCGCTGATCGTTGATGAAATCCAGAGCGGTTTCGCCCGCACCGGCAAGATGTTCGCCTTCGAGCACGCCGGGATCATTCCGGACGTGGTGGTGCTGTCCAAAGCCATTGGCGGCAGCCTGCCGCTGGCGGTGGTGGTCTATCGCGACTGGCTAGACACCTGGCTGCCGGGCGCCCATGCCGGGACATTCCGCGGTAATCAAATGGCCATGGCCGCCGGCTCCGCGGTGATGCGCTACCTGACAGTGCACAAGGTTTGCGAGCACGCCGCGGCCATGGGTGAACGCCTGAGCGAACACTTGCGCATCCTGCAGCGGGACTTCCCGCAATTGGGCGATATTCGCGGACGCGGCTTGATGCTGGGCGTCGAACTGGTCGACCCGACCGGCGTGCCGGACGCTCAGGGTCATCCACCGATATTCGGTCGTCTGGCGCCGCTGGTGCAGCGCGAATGCCTCAAGCGCGGGTTGATCCTCGAGCTGGGCGGGCGTCACGGCGGTGTCGTGCGTTTCCTGCCGCCGCTGGTGATCACTGCCGCAGAAATCGATCGGGTGGCTGACATTTTCGGCAAGGCCATGGCCGCCGCCACCGCCAGCGTTTAAATTTTTTGGTGCCTTGAACGTTCCTTCTACATAACGGCTGCGCACGGCGTGCAGCCCACCCTACAGCGATGGAGAGACAGCATGACGTCAGTATTCGACCGCGAGGACATCCTCTTTCAGGTCGTGGTCAACCACGAAGAGCAATACTCGATCTGGCCCGACTACAAAGCCGTGCCACAAGGCTGGCGCACCGTGGGCAAGAGCGGGCTGAAAAAGGAATGCCTGGCCTACATCGAAGAGGTCTGGACCGACATGCGTCCGCTGAGCTTGCGCCAGAAAATGGAAGAACAGGCGGCCGTGGCTCACTAAAGTCACTGCCCATAGAGAAGCCCGCTGACCGATATCGGTTCAGCGGGTTTTTTGTGTGTGGTTGAAAGTCAAAAGATCGCAGCCTTCGGCAGCTCCTACATAGACCGTTTTCATCCGCAATTTAACGGATGGATCCAATCCATGTAGGAGCTGCCGAAGGCTGCGATCTTTTGATCTTAGGCCGAAGGCCCGTTACTCAACCCCTTGATCACCAAATCCACATTCCCTTCCAATTCAGCCACCGGATCCGCCGCATCGACACTCAACACCACCAACCGGCTACCAGCCTCGGCAATCACCGCTTTCACCGCATCCGACGGCTGGCGATGATGCAACACCACCGCCACATCATTGTCCTTGAGCGTCGCACCCAATTGCTTGAGTGCCTCCGGTGTCCACTCGGCATCCGGTCGTGCGTCAAGGCCGATCAGCTCCAGATTAAGGCCACCGATCAGGTAGCCGAAATGATCGCTCAGGCTCATCACACTCAGGTTGTCGGCATTGGCCAAGCGTGACTCACTGTCGGCGCTGAGCTTGAGCAGGCGCTGTTTGAGCGCTGCCAGGTTGGCATCGATCTTCGGCTTGGCTGTTGGTGCCAGGCGCACCAGGTCTGCCGCCATGACATCCGCCATGCGGCCCATATTGTTGCTGGCCAACCAAGGCTGACTGTTCAAACCGTCGACCTTGCCGCCAGGCTGCACGGCGATGCCAGGCAGGGCGCCATCCACCGGGCGGGCGGCGTCGATCTCAATGATGCGGATATTGCTGCGACGGGCGTTCGGGTACAGCGGATCGTCCGGCCATAGCGAGCGCAGGCCGATGACCGCATCGGCGTCGATCGCCAGCTTATTGAGCGCTGGAGCGCCACGGCCGGTGAAATAAGCGGTCTGCCGACTGCCGGGCAGATTGGCCGGCGCGGCGCGCTCAAGGCTGACATCGGTGCCCTCCAGCAGCAGGGCACCCAGACCGTAGGTCACTGGCAACGCCGCCAGGACCAGCACTTTGTGCGTTGAAGTCGAGGCAAAGAGCGCGGTGTTACCCACACCGTGATTGGCCATCAGGCGGATCGGTTCGAAGCTGTCGGTGGCGAATGCGTTGAACGAGGCGGGCCCACACAAGGTCACCGCCAGGGTCAATTGACGCAGAGAAAAAGACATTTATCCGAGATTCCCTTTCAGACTTGGGACGATGCCGCGAGCAATCGCGGCCAGGGCGAAGGCGATGCCGGCCACCAGAATGATCGCGGCACCGGACGGGATAGGCAGGTCAAAGACAATCGGCGCGAGAATTCCGCACAGCGTGCTGACCGTGGCGATCAGCACCGAACACCAGAAGAAACCCTTCAGCGACTGGCTGAGCAAGCGTGCGGCCGCCGCTGGAATCACCAACAGTGCGCCGACCAGAATCGCCCCGATGACTTTCACCGCCGCCACCGTGATCAAGGTCACCAGAATCACGAACAGGTAATCCAGGGTCTTCACCGCCACACCACGCACCGCCGCCAGTTGCGGATTGAAACTGGCGAGCATGATGCGGTTGTACAGCGGCAGGGCCAACGCCATGACCAGCGAACCAACGATGGCCAACACCAGCAGGTCATTGCCGTTGACCGTGAGCACTGAACCGAACAGCACGTTTTCCAGAATGTGCACGTTGATTTTGCCGGCCAGGATCAGCAGCAGGCTCGCACCCAGCGCCAACGATACGGAGAGAAACACACCGATCAACGTGTCCGGTGCCAGACCAGTACGATTGCGCAGGTAGTTGAGCAAAATGCCAAACAGCAGGCAGTAACCGAACAGGCTGCCATAAGGCCCGGTGTAGGGTTCACCGAGCAGAATGCCGATGGCCACACCGGTCAGCGCCGCGTGGCCCACGGCTTCGGAGAAAAACGCGAAACGCTTGACCACCACTAGCGTGCCCAAACCGCCCAACACCGGGCCGATCAACAGGCCAGCGAGTAGGGCATTGACCACAAATCCATAGGCCAGCGCTTCCGGCAGGTAACCCGACGAGGCCCAACCCTGGACCATCAAACGAAAGGCTTCGTAACTCATCAGGTAGCGCTCCGGGGATGGGTCGAAAACAAGGTCAGCAGTCGCTCCGGGGTCAGTGCCTGTTTCGGCGTGGCATCGAACAGCACCCGGCGATTGAGCCCGGTGACCCGGTCGGCCAGTCGCCCGACCGCTTCCAGATCATGCTCGATCCACAGCACGGTGATGCCGCTCTGGCGCCAGTCGCCCAGTAGCCGCTCGAACACTTGAATACCGGCCTCATCGAGGGCCGACATCGGTTCATCGAGCACCAGCAACTTCGGCACCGGAATCAATCCTTGGGCCAGCAAAACACGCTGGCGCTCACCGCCGGACAACGCGCCCATGCGCCGCTTGCGCTTGTCCTGCATGCCGACCCGTTCCAGTGCTTCGCCGATGGCCGCTGCGTAATGCTTGCTCAACCCGAGGAACGCCGGGCGCCGCTGACACATGGCGGCCATGAAGTCATCGACAGTCATCGGTAAGCCGCGATCGAACTCCAGCGCCTGAGGCACGTAACCAATGGTTCCCGGTTCGCCAGGCCATTGCAGGCTCAAGCGACCCTGATGCGGCATTTGCCCCAGCAGGGTCTTGATCAGCGAACTCTTGCCGCCACCGTTGGGGCCGACCAGTGCATGCACGCTGCCGGGCTGAACCTGAAAGGTCACCTTGTCGAGGATCGTCGTGCGACCCAGCGTCAGGCTGACCTCGGCAAAATCCAGGGTCGGTCCCGAAACCTGTGGGAGCGGGCTTGCTCGCGAAAGCGGTGGGTCAGTCAACATTGATGTCGACTGAGACTCCCTCTTCGCGAGCAAGTCGGATCGCCGCACCGCCGCTCCCACAGGGGATTCAGTGATGGTTTCTTTAGCCGTCATGCGCCGGACTCCTGAATCGCCCGGACCACGGTGTTGAGATTACCGGTCATTTCTTTTTCGTACTTGTCGGCGGTGTATTCGCCATAGGAAATGTGCGACAGCGGGTACAGCTTCACCCCGGATTCACGCTGGATGGTCTCGACGTAAGTGGACGGGAAATCCATCTCCGAGAAGATCACTTTCACGTCCAGCTCCCGCAGTTGGTCGATGGTCTTTTTCAACTGGCTGGGGCTCGGTTCGATACCGTGGGCCGGCTCGACCACAGCAGTCACTTCCAGGCCAAACTCGCGCAGTAAATAGTCATAGGCGGCATGCACCGTGGCCACGCGCAACTCTGCGTTCGGCGCCTGGGTCAGTTTTGCCAGGGCGTCCGCGCGCATCTGACGCAGGCGTTTGCCGTAGGCGCGGGCGTTCTGGGTGTAGGTTTTGGCGTTGCTCGGGTCGAGCTTGCCCAGTTCCCGGGCGATATTGTTGACCTGGGCAATGGAAGCGCTGATCGACAGGAACGTGTGCGGATTGACCACCTTGCCGGCGCCGCGGGCAGCAACGCCGGTGGCGGCCAGCAGGGGCACGTTTTCGTTGGCTTCGATCACCTTGATGTTCGGGATTTCGCTGGCGGCGATCATGCGGTCGGCGAAGTCGTCATGGCCCACGCCGTTGAGCACAATCACGTCCAGCCCGCCGATGCGTTTGATGTCTTCGGCCCGAGGCTCGTAGGCATGCGGGTTGAAACCTGCCGGGATCAGCGGCACCACTTCGGCTTTGTCACCGACGATGTTGGCCACGTAACTGTAATAAGGGTGCAGGGTGATGCCGATGCGCAGGCGCTTGGCTTCGTCGGCACTGGCCAAAGGTGTCAGCAAACAGGCAAACAGGCCGACCAGCAGCAGGCGAAAAAAGGCATGGCGTTGAGATGAACTAGGCATGGGAAAGCGGTCTTCTCTCGGGTAAAGGCGAGGGTTCAATGCCGATGCTGGCGGGTGACGCCGGCATCGAATTGCGCGACGATCTGCTGCCAGCCGGCGCCATTGAGCGCAGCGTCGGTGAGATCGTTCGGCGCGGGGAGGGCGCTGCTGCGGTTGAGCCAGATGTCTGGCGCAGAGTCGTCTTCAGCGGTCAAACGCATCAAAAACGAGCCGGCGACGGTTGGGCTCTGGCTCTGGCCGAAGTACGCCTTGGCGTCCAGCAACTGCCAGGCATGGCCGCCACGACTGACAGAACTGGCGTCCTGGGCAAACGGCGCAAAGCCTTCATCGGCGAGGGTGGCGGGTGTGGGCAGCGCCTGTTGTTCCTGACGCAGCAGATGAATTTCATCCAGGGTGACCCGCAGGTCGGCGTAAATACCTTGCTCGGATGCGCTCAGATCACGACGGGCATCCAGTTGATGACTGCCAACGCTGCTCACTTCTTGAGCCTCGCCACGCCAGGCGACCACCGAGCCGGCAACCGCCAGGATCATCAGGCACAACAGCAACACATAAAGGGTTTCATGGCCGGCACCGGCCGGGCGAACAACTTGGGTGGTGGGCGAGGTCATGCTCACGTTCAGGGCGCCTCGATGTCGGCTTGGTCGATCTCGACGACATGGCCGGGACCGGCGTCGAACAGCACGTAGAACTCAGCGCCGGGTTTCTTGAACGTCAGAGTCGAATCGGCGCCGAGCTTGCCCGGCACCAGAATGGTTTCGTCGTAGCCGATCACGTCAAGAGTCACTCCAGGTGCGCCGCTGCCGTCGGAAAAACCGCCGGTGCATTGAATCTGTTCGGCGTCGATGGCCTTGCATTCGCACATCGGGTTATGGGCCAGGGCGCTGGTGCTGAAGGCGGCGCACAACATCAATAGAACGGGCCGAAAAGCGTTGATCATGGATTGCCTCCTTGTTTGTTCAGCCATGCGAGAGTGGCCGGGGATGCCTGGCTCAGGGGGATGGACGCTTGATGCATGGCGCCGTCCCAGCCTTCCATGGTGATCCACAGCTCGGCGTCGGTTTTGGTCTTTTCAGGCACCGGCAGCATTGCGCCCATGCGGTACGGCGTGCCGAAGAAAATCGCCCCGGCCGCGCGCAGGCTGCGGGGTTTGCCGAGGCGCAGGTAAATCGCCTTGACCTGATCGCGACAACGCTCGCACAGCGCTATGTTGAAGCCCTTCATGTAGCCGGCGGGGCCCGTCAATCGCGGCGCTTCGTTGCGCAGTTCGGCCAGTCGCAGGCTCCAGGGGCCAACCTGGATTTCGCCGATCTCCCGTTCCCCCAGCCCGCTGTCGCCGCGAAACAGCGAGGCGTCGGCAAAGTATTTGGGCATGAAGCCCAAAGGGATCAGCAGCAAGAAAATGTTGATGTGGAAGCGCCATTTGCGCCAAAGCAGGCTCGCCCGCGAAGGCTGCGGTGCAGTGATCGTCTTGCTCACAGGTTGCCCTCCGGAGTCTGTTGGTTCATGACCGTTTGCGGGCTCGACACCGGGCGTGGGGCCTTGTTGCTGCGCTTGAACGCATTGGCGGTGGCCAGGGCGGTGCGTTTGGTCCAGATCAGCAACCCGCTGAGTATCATCAGGCTCAGCAGCAAACCGAAGAAGAACCAGATCAGCTTGATCCAGATCCCGCCAAAGTCACCGGTGTGTAACGGACGCATCGACTCGGTCACGAATTCCAGGCCGGTGCGATCGGTCAGCAACCGCGTGCTGGCGATATCGCCGTTGTACGGGTTGACCTCGGCCGTCTGGAACATCAGCGGATACCAGCTGCGACCGCCCACTGAGAGGTGGCTGTAAGCATTGCTCGGCAGGGTGACGAAACTGGCATCGAGTCCGGGGATCTGCTCTTGAGCGACCTTGATAGCCTGTTCCAGATTGATCATCGGGGCCGGCTTGCCGGTGCTGATCAGCGGCACACTTTCGCGCGAGACGACCGACACCACCGGTTCCGTGGTAATCGAAATCTGGTTGTCGAACAGAATCGCCTTGATCAGGAACCAGACACCGGTGATCGAGATCACCGCGATGAACCAGATCGACCAGATGCCACTGAGCCGGTGAAAGTCGCCCCAGAAAATCCGCGCGCCATGACGAATGCGCAAGGTCGGTCGGAAAAAGCCTTTCCAGAACCGTTTGTAAACCACCAGCCCGGTGACCAGCGACGCCAGCATCGGCAGCGCGAGGAACGACACCAGATACCAGCCCCAGCTGTAGCCGTTGGTGAACGGCACCAGCCACCAGCCATGCAGTGCGCGGGTGAATGCCTTGAAATTGAATTGTGGAGCGGTGCCCTGAATCACCCCGCTATAGGGGTTCACATAGACCGTTACCGAGCGTCCGTCCGGGTAACTGACGTCCACGTCCAGAGCGAAATGCGACTCGTCGGGGCGATTGATACCCTCGACCAGCGTCTGGGGTTCGGCCTTTTTGATGGCGGCGATGATCTCGTCATAATTGAGCCGCGACGCATCGTCCGAAGGCGGGCTGGCACGCATTTGCGGATTGGCCAGCCAGACAATCTCCTGACTGACCACCGCCAGCGTGCCGGTCACACAGACGATCAAGACAAAGAACCAGATGGGCAGCGCCAGCCAGCTATGGACCAGAAACCAGAGTTTTGAGCGGGATTTCTTCGACATGATTAAAGGTCTTGTTTCGATGAGAGGAGCGCTGCTGTGGGCTTCCCAGCGTTGCGCTCCATGAAAAGTCCGGCCGTGGCTTTTGCCTACGCGACCGACTGCATCTAAATAAGACGTATGAGCATCGGAAATCCCGAAAAGGGATATGAAAGTAAATGTTTCGTGTTTTGCCTTGGGTGGGAGCTGGCTGATAGTCAACATTGATGGTGGATGTGATGACCTCTTCGCGAGCAAGCCCGCTCCCACATTTGACCGCATTCTTCAGATAGAACTCGGTCGAATGTGGGAGCGGGCTTGCTCGCGAAGGGGCTCGAACATTCACTGAAAAACTCAACCCTGCTTAAACATCTCCTTCGCCCGCTGTTCGATCTGTTCCTGAGTCAAATCCTCCTTGCGCGTGGCCAGAAACCACAAATGCCCGTAGGGATCCTTCAAAGTCCCCGAACGGTCGCCATAAAACTGGTCCTTGACCTCGGACACCACCGTGGCCCCTGCATCAATGGCCTGTTTAAAGGACTTGTCCACATCGTTCACATACAGATGCAGCCCCACGGACGGCGATTGATCCGGGTTGCTCAAGGGGCCCTGGTCGCAAGGTGTGCCAAGCATGATCGGGCAGTCGCCGATACGCAGCTCGGCATGCCCGATGCCGCCATCGGGCATGGCAAGGCGCATGACTTCGGTGGCGCCAAAGGCTTTCTTGTAGAAGTCGATGGCTTCGGCAGCTTTCTGAATGCCCAGATAAGGGGTGATGCTGTGATAACCCTCTGGAATAGGTTTTACGCTCATGACGGTTCTCCTTTTTTTGTGAGGTTAAGGTGTTCCTTCGCCGATTTCCGGTCGAATAACTATAGGTCAGCCCCTTTTCCCGCAACCGAGTGCCCGACGAGCAGCAGTGCCACTGTTCAGCTATCAATCGATCATTTCAGTAGCTGCGCCCCCGGCCCTTGCTCACCCAACACATCACCAAAGTTACGCAGCGGGCACGCCTCCATCGACAGACATCCACACCCGATGCACCCATTGAGCCTGTCCCGCAGCAGGGTCAGCTGATTGATCCGCTCATCCAGATCCCGGCTCCACTGCGCCGACAACACTTTCCAGTCCGCCGCCGTCGGTGCACGGTTATCCGGCAGGGATTTCAACGCCTCGCCAATCTCCGCCAACGGAATCCCTAAACGCTGAGCCACTTTGATCAGCGCCACCCGGCGCAACACTTCCCTCGGATAACGCCGCTGATTGCCCTGGTTGCGGTTGCTTTTGATCAGGCCCTTGGACTCATAAAAGTGCAGCGCCGTGACCGCTACACCACTGCGGGCGGCCACTTGGCCGACGGTCAGTTCTTTATGCAGGTTTTGCGAGGTGATCATTTAAAAAATGCCCCTTGACCTCTAGTTAGCTCGAGGTTTTACCCTGCAGGCCTTCGGATCGCAAGATCCGGCTTACAGTGAGTGGGGACTATTCATGCACGCGCCAGAGAAGAATCGCAGCTTCACCCAACTGATCGAATTCGAAATCGAACCCCGTCAGCAAGCCGCGCTGGTGTCGGCGCTGTCGGCGCACACTGAACGTCTGGCCCAAGGCTACCCAGGTTTCTTGAGTGCCAACATCCAGGCCAGCGACGATGGCCGGCGGGTGCTCAACTACCTGCAATGGCAATCCCGCGAAGCCGGAGAAGCCGCCTTTCAGAGCTTCGAGAGCGGCGAGCAGGATTTCTGGCAGCTGATTCGCGCCCATCGGGCGAAAACCGTGACCTTCGGCTCATTTCAGGTGCTGCATAGCCTGGCGCTTAGTCACGACAACGCGCTGCACTGCACGCTGATCGGCTAGATCGACAACTGCATCAAACGCTCGCCCTGCAGGTTCTCCGTGGGCCGGCGTTTATTCACCGCCAGTTCGCCGATCTTGATCAGCCGAGTGCGGGTTACGTTGCGGCTCAGCCCCAGCAGGGCAGCGGTATGCACCTGGTTGTAGTGGCTGAAGCGATAGGCTGCCCGCAACAATGCATCTTCGACTTTCTCGTGCAGCGCGCCGGCCTGTTCCTCGAAGAGCTTTTGAAAGGCCCGATCAAGCAAGGCTTCCGGTGAGTCGTCGACGTTGGCGTGGTGGTCGTCCTGACGCTCGATGCGCATGTTCGACAGGCGCAAGTCGTCGCGCTCGATCACACTGTTGCGGCAGATCAACAACGTGTGGTGAATGACGTTTTCCAGCTCACGGATATTGCCCGGCCAACTGTAGCTGCGCAGTTTGTGTTCGGCCTCTTTGCTGATGGTGATGCTGCCGTAACCCAAGCGCTGGCTGTAGGCTTCGACGAAATGCCGGGTCAGCGGCAGGATGTCTCCGGGGCGCTCGCGCAACGGGCTCAGTTCCAGGCTGACCACGTCGAGGCGGTAATACAGGTCCTCGCGAAAGTGCCCGGCGTTGATGGCTTTTTCCAACTGCACGTTGGTCGCCGCCAGCACTCGCACATCGATGGGAATGCTCTTGCGCGAACCCAGGCGCACCACTTCGCGCTCCTGCAGCACCCGCAGCAATTTCACCTGAATCGCCATTGGCAAATCACCGATTTCGTCGAGGAACAAGGTTCCGCCATTGGCCTCTTCGAACCAGCCGGCCTTAGCGCTGAGCGCGCCGGTGAAGGCGCCTTTTTCATGGCCGAACAACTCGGCCTCCACCAGCGACTCGGAGAATGCGCCGCAGTTCACCGCCATGAACGGCCGGTTGCGCCGGGCGCTGAGGTTGTGGATGTGCCGCGCCACCAGCTCCTTGCCGGTGCCGGTTTCACCGATGATCAGCACGCTGGCTTCACTCGGCGCGACCTGCTGCAAGTGCGCCAGCAGGGCTTGGGATTTCGGGTCTTCGAACACCTGTGCCGTGGCGCGAATCGAGGTGGCCAGCGCGGGCGAGGGCGGTAAGGTCAGCAGTTGCATGGGGCAGGCTCCATGAGTGAAAGGCTAGGAATAGAAGGTCGGGATCGGCAGGGACTGGTTCAGCGCCCAGTCACCCAGTTCATGGAGTTTGTAATCCACCGGATCGTGCAGGGTTTGCGTACGCAAGTTGCGCCAGTGGCGGTCCAGTCGCAGTGAGGCGTGAGTCGAGCGGGCGCCGGTCACTTCGAACAAACGGCTACACAGTTCCAGGCCATTGCGCGTCGCTGCGACCTTGGCGGTGGCGATGGCGGTGGCCAGATGTCCGCGTTCCTCGGCGCTCAGAGTCGAGCCCTTGGCCCAGGCTTTGTCGAGCAACTCGGCGGCGCGTTGCACCAGTAATCGAACACCTTCCAGTGCCACCCAGAATTCGCCGTAATGGCCGAGCACATAAGGATCCTCCCGCACATCCGCAGCACTGGATTTGTGCCACGGACGGGTTTCGGTGAGGGTGTATTGCCGCGCCTCTTCGAAAGCGCCTTCGGCAATGCCGAGGAACATATGGGTGAATGTGAGCTGGGCAATCAAGGGGCGCAAGCAGGCGAACGGCGTGCTCAACGGACCGGGGTCAAGCAGTAATTCCGACTCTTCGACCCGCACCCGTTCAAACGTGGTGCTGCCGCTGTCGGTCTGGCGCTGCCCCATGTTGTTCCAGTCGTTGTGCAGCGTGATACCGCTGCGCCCACTGGGAATCGCGGCGATCAACAGCTTGCCGCCGGCACTTTCATCGACGGCCGAGGCGATCAGCATTTCCGAGTCGCTGGCGCCGGAGCAGAAGCTCTTCTTGCCGGAAAACTCGCGCCAGCCTCCGAGGTCTTTCACCACGGTGCGGGTGTCCAGCGGGTTGAGGGCGTTGCCCCAGAACCAGTTCTTGCGCGCGGTTTGTTCAAACCACGGTTGCCATTGATCCGGTCGGGCGAACAGGCGCACGGTGGCGAGCATCAGGTGATGAAAGCCGAAGACGTGAGCGATCGAACTGTCGACCTTGGCGAACTCGCGCACGATGTTCAGGGTTTCGCTCCAGCTGGCGCCGAGACCGCCGTACTGGACGGGAATGCTTAAAGCGAGCAGGCCGCTGTGGCGCAAGGCATCACGTTCGGCTTTCGGCGTACCGCCGCGTTCATCGCGCTCGACAGCGGTCAGGGCAAACTCGGCGGCCAGCTGGCGGGCGGTCTGTAAGGGGGGCAACAGGGCGCTTAGCGGCTTGGCAGTCACGCGGAATTTCCTATATGTCATGGACCACTGTGATTGATCGTTCCCACGCTCTGCGTGGGAATGCCTCTAGGGACGCTCCGCGTCCAGTGACGCGGAGCGTCACGGGCTGCATTCCCACGCAGAGCATGGGAACGATCAGTAGGGGAGGTTTTCAGGCCGTGGCTTTGGCCGGCAGCACATCATTGGCGATCATTTCGCCAAACGGCCCGGTGAGGTTGGTGACGCCACGTCCGGCCAGGCTGGCATACGGCTCGGGCAGCAGCGGGAACACCAGTTCGGCAAAGCGATAAGCCTCTTCGAGATGCGGGTAGCCGGAGAAGATGAAACTCTCGATTCCCAGATCCGCATACTCCTTGATCCGCGCCGCCACTTGCTGCGGGTCACCCACCAGCGCAGTCCCGGCCCCGCCGCGTACCAGACCTACACCGGCCCACAGGTTGGGCGAGATTTCCAGGTTGTCGCGACGGCCGTCATGCAGTGCGGCCATGCGTCGCTGGCCTTCGGAATCAAATCGCGAAAACGACTTTTGCGCGGCAGCAATGGTCTCGTCGCTGATGTGCTCGATGAGTTTGTCCGCGGCTTTCCAGGCCTCTTCGGCCGTCTCGCGCACGATCACATGCAGGCGAATCCCGAACTTCACCGTGCGACCGTTTCGCGCCGCGCGCTCTCGAACATCGGCGAGTTTTTCAGCCACTGCGGCGGGTGGCTCGCCCCACGTCAGGTAAACATCGACCTGCTCGGCAGCCAGGTCATGAGCGGCCTCGGACGAGCCACCGAAATACAGTGGCGGATAAGGTTTCTGCACCGGTGGATACAGCGCTTTGGCGTTCTGCACTCGCAGGTGTTTGCCTTCAAAATCCACCGATTCGCCTTGCAGCACGCGGCGCCAGATCTTCAGGAATTCGTCGGTGACTTCGTAGCGTTCGCTGTGATCGAGAAAACTGCCGTCGCCACGGTTTTCATCCGGGTCGCCGCCGGTTACCACATTGATCAGCAAGCGGCCGCCAGACAGTCGATCCAACGTCGCGGCCATCCGTGCCGAGACCGTCGGCGAAATAATCCCCGGACGAATCGCGACCAGATACCGCAGGCGTTCGGTCAGCGGCACCAGGGCCGAGGCAATCACCCACGAATCCTCGCAGGAACGCCCGGTAGGAATCAGCACGCCGTGGTAACCGAGACTGTCGGCAGCCTGGGCCACTTGTTTCAAATAGTTGAGGGTCACCGGGCGGGCGCCCTGAGTGGTGCCCAGGTAATGGCCGTCGCCGTGGGTCGGCAGAAACCAGAAAACATCCATGAAGAGATCCTTAAGCGATTTTCAGCAGATTTTTGGGGTGCACGCCGAACAACGGCGCCGCGCGTTCTGCAGCAAGACGAATGCGGGCCTTCAAGGGCTCACTGGTTATTTGGTAATTGGAGAAGTCGGCTTCGGTGGCATAGACGCCAATCGGCAAGGTCAGGGCCTGGAAGAAACTGAACAGCGGCCGCAACTGATGATCGAGCACCAGCGCATGACGTTCGCTGCCACCGGTGGCAGCCAGCAGCACCGGAGTGTCGATCAGCGCGTTGAGGTCGATCAGGTCGAACAGGTGCTTGAGCAGGCCCGGGTAGGAGCCGCGATAAACCGGCGCGGCGACGATCAGCAAATCGGCGCTTTCGATCGCTTGCAGCTCGGCTTCGATGTCGGCGCTCAGTTCCTGACGCGACAGCGCGGCGCCTAGTGGTCGAGCGATATCGCCCAGTTCGATCAGCTTGCTTTCGATTGGCAACTGCTCGGCCAGTTCGGCCAACAGCGCCTGGGTCAACACCAAAGTGCGAGACGGACGCCAGGTACCGCCGGAGAGGGCAACGACTTTCAATGGACGCGACATGATCAGTTCCTTTTTTAAACAGTTGCTCAGCGAGCAGTGATGAGTCACCGGAGTTGAGCAAGAGCTGTACCAATCCTTGGGAACCCCGTTTCCCGTGGCTTTCAGCGCGGTTGTTGGCAGGCGCTGTTCGATTTGACCGGGTGTTTGTTGATTGACTGTTGCCAGGCAAACAGTTGCGTGGGCAACAGTGCGTGAGGCGATGGAGTTGTTTATAAAGGCTCTCTGTTATTCCGCAAAAGACCATAAATTAATATTTATAGATCATTGGGAAATATGAGGTCGGCAATCGGAGCCGCGTTTACCAAAGTCGATAGCGACTATCGAGAGCGTTGATTTCTACCCTTCGAGCGGCACGAGTAGCCTGTGTTCATTGCCCCAAACACAGATCACCGGACGCCCGAAATGAAATCTCTACTTGCCACTTTCTTGTTGCTCGCCATCTCCGTTCTCGCCGGATGTGCCAGCCATGTTTCACCGGAATTGCGGCCCTACACCGCTGAAGAAACCCGGGAACTGGCGCTGGAGGCCCTGAATCGTCGTGGCTTGTCCTTCGACGAGTACCATGCGAAGAAAGCCGAATTGCTCGGCCAGCCGGCAAAATCGTTCAGTTTCGACAAACAAGGTGAGATGAACGCCGAACGCGCAGTACAGCTGCACGGCCGCCAAAGCTGAGCGACAACTGTACTGCTCGAACTTTCACGCAACTGTCCATGGGTTTCCCTCAAGGCGTGCGATAGGGTCAATACCTGACTGACCCTGATGGACTGCCACCCATGACACTCTCGCTCGACCTGCTGCTGGGCTTTGCCCTGTTTGCCCTTGTCACCTCGATCACCCCCGGCCCGAACAACACCATGTTGCTGGCCTCTGGCGTGAATTTCGGCTTTCACCGCACCATTCCCCACATGCTGGGCATTACCTGCGGCTTCTTCGTCCTGGTAGTCGCTGTCGGTTTCGGCCTGGGCACGGTGTTTCAAACCTATCCAATGCTTTACACCGTGTTGCGCTATGTCGGCGCGGCGTATTTGCTGTACCTGGCGTGGAAGATTGCTCATTCCGGGCCGGTAGCCGAGGGTGCACAGGGCGAGGGCAGGCCGATCAGTTATCTAGGTGCGGCAGCGTTTCAATGGGTCAACCCCAAGGCCTGGATCATGGCCATCGGTGCCATCAGCACCTACACGCCGATGCAGGGCTATTTCACCAACGTGATTGTGATTGCCGCGGTTTTCGCCTTGATCAACCTGCCAAGCGTCGGGGTGTGGGCCGGTTGCGGCACGCTGTTGCGCAATGTGCTGCGCGATCGCCGCTGGTTGCGGCTGTTCAACTGGGGCATGGCCTTATTGTTGGTGGCTTCGCTGTATCCGTTATTGCTCGAAAGCTTTGGCTGACGCATTGCTTCATCCGGTGGCCCGATGCCTGTTAAGCTCGACTTCAGGAGCGTTCCTACGCACTTTTAAATGAAGTTGTTCTTCTTTAATGGCCTCCGATCAGGTATTGCTGTCGTTCTGAAAATTCGGCGTCGCTCATGAGGCGGCGCTTTGAAACTTCCAGTGACGAGCTTCCTGATCCCGGAACACGCTCTGCGAGTCCTTTATGAATAAACGTCCGTTGTATTTCGACTACGCCGCCACCACGCCGGTGGATGAGCGGGTCATCAAGGTCATGGTCGAGTGTCTGGGTTTCACCGGTAACTTCGGCAATCCAGCGTCCAGTTCCCACGCCTTCGGCCAGCAGGCCCGGCAATCGGTCGAGCAAGCACGGCGTCAGGTCGCCGAATTGGTGGGTGCCCAGGCGGAGCAGATCGTCTGGACCTCCGGCGCCACCGAATCAAACAACCTTGCCCTCAAGGGCGTGGCCCAGGCCCGCGGTGTGTCCGGCGGCCACATCATCACCAGCCAGATCGAACACAAAGCGATTCTCGACACTGCAAAACAATTGCAGGACGCAGGCGTTGCGGTGACGTATCTGGTGCCCGATGCCGAAGGCCTGATTACCCCGCAAGCGGTCAGCGAAGCGATGCGTGAGGACACCTTTCTGGTGTCGTTGATGCTGGTCAATAACGAACTGGGCACCATCAACGACATCCCGGCCATCGGCCAGGTGGTGCGTGATCGCGATGCGTTGTTCCATGTCGATGCGGCCCAGGGCGCGGGCAAAGTGGCGATCGATCTGGCCCGGTGGCCGGTGGATTTGATGTCGTTCTCGGCGCACAAGGTCTACGGTCCCAAAGGCATCGGCGCGCTGTATGTCGGTCCTCGTGCGCAGCAGCGTCTGCAGGCGCAGATCCACGGTGGCGGTCACGAGGGCGGGTTGCGTTCCGGCACTCTGGCGACGCACCAGATTGCCGCCATGGGGGCAGCCTTCGCGTTGGCGGCCACCTTGTTCGATGAAGAAAAAGCCACCATCGCGCGTCTGCGTGAACGCTTGCTCGAGCCGCTGCTGAGCATTCCCGGCGTGCGTCTCAATGGCAGCCCGACCCAGCGCATTCCCCATACCTTGAGCCTGACTTTCAATGAAGGCGAGTTCAGTTCCGCGGCGTTGAGCACCTCGATCGCGTTTTCCGCGACCTCGGCCTGTAATTCCGCCAGCAATGCGCCGTCCCATGTGTTGCTGGCCCTGGGGCATGACGCACGCTCGGCCAGTCGCACCATTCGCTTGAGCCTGGGGCGTTTCACCACCGAACAGGATATCGATCAAGCGGTACACCTGATTAAGGCAACTTGCGCCAGTGCTCCGGCATTCTGGGCGACAGGTCCTTAAGCGCCGACTCCGATCGGCACCGAATAATAATGATGAGTGGTTAGCAGGAGACACGATGAGTACACAGCCTTTGACCAATGGATTGGTACCCCAGCGCCTGGCGCAAACCCGCGAGCTGATGAGCCGGGAGGGCATTCATGCTCTACTGGTGCCGTCGGCCGACCCGCACCTGTCGGAATACCTGCCGGGCTATTGGCAGGGACGGCAGTGGCTGTCAGGTTTTCATGGCTCGGTGGGCACGCTGATCGTCACGCCGGATTTTGCCGGTGTCTGGGCCGACAGCCGCTATTGGGAACAAGCGAGCAAGGAGCTCAAGGGCAGCGGCATCGAACTGGTGAAGCTGCAACCGGGTCAACCCGGCCCGCTCGATTGGCTGGCCGAGCAAACCCCTGAAGGCGGTGTCGTCGCAGTCGATGGCGCGGTGATGGCTGTGGCCTCGGCGCGTACTTTGAGCAGCAGACTCGAAGAGCGCGGCGCACGTCTGCGTACCGATATCGATCTGCTGAGTGAAGTCTGGAGTGACCGTCCGAGTCTGCCGAACGAGCCGATCTACCAACACTTGCCGCCTCAGGCGACGGTCAGCCGTGGCGAAAAACTCGCCAAACTGCGTGAGGTGCTGAAAGAGCGCGGTGCCGACTGGCACTTCATCGCCACCCTCGATGACATCGCCTGGCTGTTCAACCTGCGCGGCGGCGATGTGTCGTTCAATCCGGTGTTCGTGTCCTTCGCCCTGATCAGCCAACAGCAGGCCACCTTGTTCGTCGCCCTGAGCAAAGTGAGCGCCGAGTTGCGCGCCATTCTCGAACAGGATGGCGTGACCCTGCGCGATTACAGCGAAGTAACCGCCGCCTTGCGCGCTGTGCCGAGCGGCGAGAGCCTGCAAGTCGATCCGGCGCGGGTCACGGCCGGTCTGCTGGATAACCTGAACAGCGGCGTGAAACTGCTCGAAGGCCTGAACCCGACCACCCTGGCCAAGTCGCAGAAAAGCCTGGCCGATGCCGAGCACATACGTCGGGCCATGGAGCAGGACGGCGCGGCGCTGTGCGAATTCTTCGCTTGGCTGGAAGTGGCCTTGGGGCGTGAGCGCATCACCGAATTGACCATCGACGAACACCTGACCGCGGCGCGTACCCGCCGCCCGGATTATGTGTCGCTGAGCTTCAACACCATTGCCGCGTTTAACGCCAACGGTGCGATGCCGCACTACCACGCCACCGAAGAAGAACACGCGGTGATCGAGGGTGACGGCCTGTTGCTGATCGACTCCGGCGGCCAATACCTGGGCGGTACCACCGACATCACCCGAATGGTGCCGGTGGGTACGCCGACTGGCGAGCAGAAGCGCGATTGCACTCGAGTGCTCAAAGGCGTGATTGCACTCTCCCGTGCACAGTTCCCACGAGGCATTCTGTCGCCGTTGCTGGACGCTATTGCTCGCGCACCGATCTGGGCCGAAAGCGTCGACTACGGCCACGGCACCGGTCACGGCGTCGGCTACTTCCTCAATGTTCACGAAGGCCCGCAAGTCATCGCCTATCAGGCTGCGGCGGCACCACAAACCGCGATGCAGCCGGGCATGATCACGTCCATCGAGCCGGGCACTTATCGTCCAGGTCGCTGGGGTGTGCGGATCGAGAATCTGGTGTTGAATCGTGAAGCAGGCAAGAGCGAATTCGGTGAGTTCCTGAAATTCGAAACCCTGACCTTGTGCCCGATCGACACCCGTTGCCTGGAACCATCGCTGCTGACCGAAGATGAGAAGCAGTGGTTCAACGGCTATCACGCCGAGGTGCGTGAACGCTTGAGCCCGTTGCTCGACGGTCCGGCCCTTGAATGGTTGAACACCCGAACCGCGGCTATTTGAGCGGTTTGAGTCCAGGCGCTGTCTCCAGCGCCAGGCTCAGGTCATAGGCAGGCGCTGGCTATTGCGTACGCAGGGCTTCAAGGACGAAGTCCAGCCGATCCTGGCCGAAGAACAGCTGATCACCGACAAACATGCTCGGCGCACCGAATACACCGCGTTGCACCGCTTCCTCGGTGTTTTCCTTGAGGGTGGCTTTGACGGCCTCATCGGCGGTCAGCGCCAGCACTTCATTCGGATCAAAACCGTTTTGCGTCAGCACGGCGGCAACAGTCGCTGGATCATCGAGGCTGCATCCTTCAACCCAAAGGGCGTGAAACAGGCAATCGATAAACGCCTGAAAGCGTTCGGGATGGTGCAGTTGCATACCCGTGACAGCGCGCATCAGCATCAGGGTATTGATCGGGAAGTTCGGGTTGAACTTCAGCGGTACGCCATAGCGTTTGGCATAGCGGTCCAGGTCCTGAAACATGTAGCGACCCTTGGCCGGTACGGTGATGGGAGAAACATTGCCGGTAGCTTTGAAGATGCCACCCAGCAGCATCGGTCTGTAGATCAGCTGACTATCGGTCTGTTTGCAGATCTTCGGCAGTTGGGTATGGGCCAGGTAAGTGGCGGGGCTGCCGAGGTCGAAAAAGAACTCCACGGTTTTGCTCATGGTCGATGTGCTCTTCTTATTGCTGTAGGGGAGGGCTTACCAGCGTTCGTTCCATGGGCGCAGATCCAGCTCGAAGGTCCAGGCGTCTCGTGGCTGGCTGTGCAGGTACCAATAGTTGTCGGCAATGTGCTCGGGATTGAGGATGCCGTCCTGATCCTTGGTCGCGTATTTTTCCGGAAAGTTGTCGCGGATAAAGTCGGTGTCGATGGCGCCATCCACTACGACGTGGGCGACATGGATGTTCATCGGTCCCAGTTCGCGGGCCATGCTTTGCGCTAGGGCCCGAATCCCGTGCTTGGCACCGGCAAAGGCGGCGAAACCCGCGGCGCCGCGCAAACCAGCAGTGGCGCCAGTGAACAGGATCGTGCCCCGTTGGCGAGTGACCATGCGCTTGGCCACTTCACGAGCGTTGAGAAACCCTGAGAAACAGGCCATTTCCCAAATCTTGAAATACTTGCGGGCGGTTTCTTCGAGGATGCTGCACGGCACATTGGCGCCGATATTGAAGACGAACGCTTCGATGGGGCCGAGTTCGGTTTCGATCTGCTCGATGAGCGCTATCACGTCTTCTTCATTACGCGCATCGCAGGCAAAACCGTGAGCCTCGCCGCCACTGGCTGTGATGGACGCTACTAATGGCTGGAGTTTGTCTGCGCTGCGACGTGTGACGCAGGCGATATAACCTTCACGGGCAAAACGTTTAGCGATGGCGCCGCCGGTGGCATCGCCTGCGCCGACGACCAATACGATTTTCTTGTTATTGATAGCGGTGGTCATGGATATGGCCCTTTGCTGAACGGTCATTGACTGACGAACGTTAGCAGCATCCGGGCGAAGCGCCTATCGGGCTACGCAAGCCCGATAGAAAGGAAGGGTTACTTGCAGATGACGATCATGCTGCGGCTGGTATAGCCGGCAGGGTTGAGGCCGAACGGATAGTCGCCGGGCTCTTCCACTGCATCCCCTGACTTGGCGATGACCTTGTATCCCTTGGGCGCACATGAATTGGCGGCGCTGGTGTAGCACTTGTCCCACGAGGACGAGAGCCCGGAACAGTTGATATGCAGCCCTCTCTTGCCGTGTTTCGTCTGGGGTTTGGAGGTCGCCGCGCAGCCCGCAATTGCAAGTACGGCGATCAGTATCAAAATTCGTTTCATTGCTGTCCTTAATAGCGGCCCCGGATCTGTGCCTGGGTCTGCCTGCATTCGCTTTTGCTTGAAGCGTTCTGATATCCCTATCTGAAAAAATCCATGTCTGACACTGAGTTACGTAGCCTAAACATGGCCTAATTGAGCGGCAAATACCAGACCTTCGTCAATCTTGTTTCAATCCGCTGCGACCGCAGGCTTGGCGGTACTCCCCATGGTCAAGGTCGCGCCGACGGAAGCCAGAATGATGCACAGGATAGCCATCCACTGTGACAGGGAAAGGTATTCCTGGAGGAACAACAGGCCGGACAGCGCGCCGATCGCAGGTTCGATGCTCATCAACGTACCGAAGGTCCGGGCTGGAATCCGTGTGAGGGCGACCATCTCCAAGGTATAGGGCAGGGCGGTGGACAGAATGGCGACGCCGATGGCCACCGGAATCAATGAGGGTGTCAGTAACGCGGCGCCAGCGTGGACAATGCCGATAGGCGCTACGAACAGGGCGGCAATCATGACGCCCAATGCTGCGGTCTGCACCCCATTATCAGCACCGGCCTTCTGACCGAACAGAATGTATAGTGCCCAGCAGACACCAGCACCCAGGGCATAACCTGCGCCGACCAGATCGATGCCCGCGCTCGTGGCGCCTATTGGAATCAATAGCAGTAAACCCAAGGCTGCCAGAGCGATCCACAGAAAATCGATCGCTCGACGTGAGGCATAAATAGCGACAGCCAATGGGCCAGTGAACTCCAGGGCTACAGCGATACCCAGAGGGACAGTGCGCAAGGACATATAGAAGAGGAAGTTCATGCCGCCCAACGCCATCCCGTAGACGATAACCGTGCGCAGGGATTTCGCGGTGAGCTTCGCTCGCCATGGGCGCAACAGCAGCAGCATGATCACACTGGCAAAGATCAGTCGCAGGGTGGTCGTTCCTTGAGCACCAACAACCGGGAACATGCTTTTGGCCAGGGAAGCTCCGGACTGGATCGATGCCATGGCTATCAAGAGCAGGCCAACCGAGAACAGAGTCGAGGCAAGGCTGCGGGGGTGGTCATTCATTGCGTGGCATCGTCCGAAGTAGCAAGCGAGAGTATTGTTGTATGTGTTGGGCAATATACTGCGCATTCGTTGCGGGCGCGTCTATATATAAGCAGGGATTTTGAGCATCCTGATAGAAAAACCAAATCAGGGGTTGACGGCAGATTCTGGAAGTCTATAATTCGCCCCACTTCCGGCGCAGTCGAAACGGAAAACTCCTTGGTAAACAAAGAGTTAAGCAGTTTTCGGCAGCGGTTACGCTTCAGTTCATCGAAGCCAGAAGGAGTTGGTAAGGCAGTGTGTTTTTGCCTTATTGACGGTTCGATCATCTCGGTCGAAAGCGGAGAAAAAGAGGTGTTGACAGCAGCGTGTAACGCTGTAGAATTCGCCTCCCGCTAACGAGAGATCGGAAGCGCAAGTGGTTGAAGTTGTTGAAGAATTCTTCGAAAACTTCTGAAAATAACCGCTTGACAGCAACAGAGGCTGCTGTAGAATGCGCGCCTCGGTTGAGACGAAAGATCTTAACCAACCGCTCTT
>NZ_JYLB01000011.1 GCF_001042905.1 Pseudomonas lini | reverse complement strand
TAAGCCTGGGATACGAAAACTGAAAAAGAGACGATCCCCGACGATGAAAAGGTGATGCTCTATGTTTTGGCACCTGTCAAATTCACGAAAAAAGGCGAACCTGACGCAGAAGCATTGCGTGCTCTGATACAACGCAAACGTACAGCCAGTTGGGCGAGTGTGGTCATTCCCGCTCCGGATCCAGGGATACCACAGTAGAAATGCTTGAAAACACATTCTCAAATGACGAAGCGGCCATCACGCCAGCGGATCTGGATCATCTGGAATCCGTCATTGGTAAGAAGCTACCGACGCCCTTTAGAAACCATTACCTCAAGTACAACGGCGGCGTACCGGAGCGGACCTATTGGGTCAGCGAAGATTTTGACGAGCCACTGGAAGTGGTTGCGTTCAAGCCGATTACCGGTGACGACTCCACACTGCTGTCCACCTACCAGTTGATGCTAAAAAAACAGGTACTTCCTGCACACCTCCTGCCTTTCGCGAACGACTGGGGTGGCAACTTCTTTTGCTTGAATCTTGATACGGAGGCCGTTAGTTATTTTACGACTGATAGCTTTGATAGCGACCTAAGCCCTGAAGAGAATCAGGCTCAATCCGAAAAACTGGTCTGCTCGAATTTCCTCCGGTTTGTTCAAGGGTTGATCGGTGAGGAAGATTTGGACGAGGAGTGAATGGGTCAACGCCGCTGTTTAAAAGCCTTGTAGGTAACGTCGTGAAAGCTACAACATCTTGCGTCGTTGCCTACGGCTACGCCAGAATCCGCCGGCTTGTGCGCTTTGGGGCCGGTCGGTAACTTCATTCGTGTCACTGATCGTCAGTGGTCGGGTTTAGTCGCCCGCTGGTAATTGAAGTTGTACAAGCGTCCGTCAGACAGGTATTTCCTACCTGCTTTTGATGGTAGCTGTGCGTAGGGCACCTTTGGGTGCGCCGGCTTCTTCAATTCCCCGGTCCGACTAACCTGCGTACAGCTGCCACCCCTTCGTTTAGTCGGCGAAGTGGTGTCAGCATCACTCAAGGAATTGAAGATCATGTTCAAGGTCACACCTAACCCACCGGACACCGATTCGGTCTCCCCATACGAAAGCCCTGATTCAAAAAAACTCAACGACGCCGCCGAGCGCGCCCTCGACCATCACTTCCCGCCAGCCGAACCAAAACCATCGAAACGCAACGGCCAACTCTTCAGCGTCTGCCCGGGCATCAACACTGAAGCCCTCCTCGCCAACGCCTCGGAAGACCTCTTGTCCATCAGCGCCATCGCCGCCGACCTCGCCGACGATGTGGACGGTTCACGCCGCTCCATAGTCTTGGCGCTCAGCCGCATGGCCGACGGGGTGCATTTGTTGGTGGAGCGAGCGCTGGATCACCTGAATGAGCCGGAAATAGCAGCGATTCTCGCCAGGAAACAAAGCCGAGTCGGCTGATCCGCCAGACAGAAAAAATGGGCACCCAACCTCGTTGGCGTGCCCATTTTTTATCCCGCTAACCCGCTATGCGGGAAGTCGGTGCGTGTTACGGATTAACGCTGTCCTTCAACGATTTGCCCGGCTTGAACGCAACAGTGTTGCTGGCCTTGATTTTGACTGGCTCACCGGTCTGCGGGTTTTTGCCGGTACGGGCACCGCGATGGCGTTGCAGGAATGTCCCGAAGCCCACCAGCGTGACGCTGTCTTTGCGGTGCAGAGCGCCGGTGATTTCTTCGAGAACGGCGTTGAGAACGCGGTTGGCCTGTTCTTTGGTGAGGTCTGCTTTTTCCGCAATTGCAGCGGCGAGTTCTGGTTTACGCATTAGTGAAGCCCCTTTGACGGTTTTTTGTTGTTATGTCCGTGCTGTTCTCGTTGGAACAGCGCCTAAGGCGCCGCAGGTGCTCTACTCTGCGGCAGACGGGAGTGAGAATGGCACGCGCTTCAGAGCGGCGCCAGTCTCCCCGCGACCTTTGTGGGAGCAAAAGCGGGGTGATTCCGACAGAACGACCGCTATTTACGCCAGCAAGGCCGGAAGCTCTTTGTTCAGGGCGAGTTTTTCCATCACCGCTGCGCCTGTCAGGGCATAGCCCAGCAATTTGCCGGCGCTGTCACGGCACAACACTTTGATGTCCGCGCCCTGCCCTTCGACCGTCCAGACGCCCTCCGCGCCCCGCGGCGGCGGCGAAACCACCAATGGGCAGACCGGGGTTTTCACGGTGATTGGCATCGGGCCATAACTCACTGCTGTAGGGTTGCCGGCGAGGGTTTGGGCCAGCGCTCTCGCACAGCTCATGAGGGGCATGACGTACAACAGATTCAGCCCATCGACCTCGGCGCAGTCGCCCAAGGCATAAATGTTGGCGTGAGAAGTTTTCAGATGACGGTCGACCACTACGCCACGGTTGACCTGCAGCCCGGCAGCGGCCGCCAGGTCGATGCGCGGACGCAGACCAATGGCCGACACCACCACATCGCACAGGATGACCTGGCCATCGGACAGATGCGCTTCCAGGCCATCAGCCACTCGTTGCAGGCGATTGAGCACCGGCCCGAGATGGAAGCGCGCGCCCAGGCTTTCCAGGCCGGCCTGGACCGCAGCGGCCGCCGCTGGGTGCAGCAAGGTCGGCATGACCTGTTCGCACGGTGCAACCAGTTGCACCTCGTAACCACCGAGGATGAGATCGTTGGCGAATTCGCAGCCGATCAAACCGGCGCCCAGCAACAATACTCGATGCTTGCCGGCCGCGGCCGCGCGAAAGCGTGCATAGTCTTCAAGATCATTGATCGGGAAAACGGCATCCGCCGCGTCGCCTTCGATCGGCACCCGCACGGTTTCCGCGCCCCACGCCAGGATCAGGTCACGGTAGATCACCGCTTCCTCACCAATCCACAGGCGTTTATGGCCTGGATCGATACCGCTGATACGCGTGTGGGTGCGCACTTCGGCTTTCAATTGCTCGGCCATGGCGCCCGGTTCGGCCATGCTCAGGCCGTCGGCGTCTTTATTCTTGCCGAAGCCGGTGGAGAGCATCGGCTTGGAGTAGGAGCGTCCGTCATCTGCGGTAATCAGCAGCAGCGGAGTTTCGCCATCGAGTTTGCGAAACTCCCGGGCCAGGTTGTAGCCAGCCAGCCCAGTGCCGACGATCACGACAGGTGCGTTCATTCCCTTACTCCTTGGATTCTTAGTTGATTTCGATCATTTCGAAATCCATCTTGCCCACGCCGCAGTCCGGGCACAGCCAATCTTCCGGCACGTCCTGCCACAGCGTGCCCGCCGCAATACCGTCGTCCGGCCAGCCCTCGGCCTCGTTATAAATCAGGCCGCAGACCACACATTGCCACTTTTTCATTCAGTTACTTCCTCAGGATTCAGGCTTTTGCCGGCGCGAACGGTCGATCGGTGAAGCGTTGCCGTCCGGCTCAGGGCGTTTTGTACTGATCGGACCCGGCAGATGCAAGCCTGTTCGGCGTAACGGCAGGCCGGTCAATCAAAATCGGCGCCTGACATGGTAAGCTCGCCGCCTCATTTGCTGCCAATAATGACTCACTGTGCCGCACTCAAAATCCCCCTCCGCGACACCGGTCTGGCTTCCCCGAAGCCAACTGACGCCCCTCCCCGATACGTCTACGCTCGATTGGCTGTTCGATGAAGGGTCGCTGACCCGACGCTTGATCCGCCTGTCGAATGATGGCTTCAGCGTCACGCCGCTGTTCGAAGGCTGGCAATCGTTGCGCGCCGACGAATGTGCTGCGCTGGAGCTGGCCGAAGGCAGTGAAGGCTGGGTGCGCGAGGTGTATTTGCGCGGCCACGGAGAAGCCTGGGTGTTTGCCCGCAGCGTGGCGGCGCGTAGTGCGTTGCAGGGCGACGGACTGCATATGGATGAATTGGGCAGCCGCTCTCTGGGCGAATTGCTGTTTTGCGATCAGGCGTTTCAGCGCCGGGCCATAGAGGTTTGTCACTATCCTCAAGCATGGTTACCGGTGGACGCTCAGGCGTCTGAACTGTGGGGCCGGCGCTCGCGTTTCGACCGCGGCGCCTTGAGCGTGCTGGTGGCCGAGATTTTCCTGCCGACCTTGTGGAGCGCCACCCGCGCCCATCCGGAGAATTGCTGATGTACCAGAGCCTGCTCAAGTCCCTGAACCGTTTGAACCCTCGGGCCTGGGATTTTATTCAGCTGACTCGCATGGACAAGCCGATCGGCATTTATTTGCTGCTGTGGCCGACGCTGTGGGCACTCTGGATTGCCGGTGAAGGTTCGCCTTCATTGGCCAATATCGTGATTTTCGTGCTCGGGGTGGTGCTGACCCGTGCCGGCGGTTGTGTGATCAACGATTGGGCAGACCGTAAGGTCGATGGCCACGTGAAACGCACCGAACAGCGGCCACTGGTGAGCGGCAAGATCAGCTCGAAAGAAGCCCTGGTGTTCTTCGCGGCGCTGATGGGCGTGAGTTTCCTGCTGGTGCTGTGTACTAACGCGTCGACGGTGTGGCTGTCGCTTGGCGGCTTGGCCCTGGCGTTCAGTTACCCGTTCATGAAGCGCTATACCTATTACCCGCAAGTGGTGCTGGGCGCAGCGTTCTCCTGGGGCATGCCGATGGCGTTCACCGCCGAAACCGGTGAACTGCCGGCGGCGGCCTGGTTGCTGTGGATCGCCAACCTGTTGTGGACCGTGGGCTACGACACCTATTACGCCATGACCGACCGTGATGACGACCTGAAAATCGGGGTGAAATCCACAGCGATTCTGTTTGGCGACGCCGATAGAGTGATCATTCTGACCCTGCAAGGATTGGCATTGGGGTGCCTGCTGCTGGCGGGTTCGAAATTCCAGCTCGGCGGCTGGTTCCACCTCGGGTTACTGGCGGCGGCGGGTTGTTTTGCGTGGGAGTTCTGGTACACCCGCAGCAAGGACCGGATGCGCTGCTTTCAGGCGTTTTTGCATAACCATTGGGCGGGGTTGGCGATTTTTGTCGGGATTGTGCTGGATTACGCGTTGCGCTGAAGCGACTGAGCCTTCGCGGGCAAAAGCCTCGCTCCTACTGGAACGAGGCTGTGGTTCCTGAACTCGCTTACTTCTTCGGTCCGGTATTGGTGATGACGTGCCAGACATCTTTCATGCCGTCACCCTTCATCTCTCCAGGTTTTTCGTCCTTCATAAACGTATATAGCGGCTTACCGTCATAAGCCCATTGCATCGTGCCATCATCCCGTTTAATTGGCGTAAATTTGCCTTCGGCCTTGGCGCCTGCCGGGGCCATCATCGGTGGCCAGTTCTTGGCACAATCATCGTTACACATCGACTTGCCGCCGGTGTCCTTGTCGAACGTGTAAACGGTCATACCCTTGTGGTCGACCATCATGTCGCCTTTCATCATCGCCGGTTCGGCGGCGAAAGCCATCGTCGGAAAAATCAAGGCAGTGGCCAACATCAGGGTTTTGAAGGAAAACGAGTGCGATGTCATGGAAACCTTCCTCTTGTGGTTGTCAGGATTCGGACTTAAAGCTTAGTTCAGGATCCCGCCAATCACAGGACAGCTAAAATACTGTCACACGACTGCAATAATTCCGTTATCTAATGCGGCGCAAGACAGTTAAATGACAAGAGGATTAACGCATGGTTGGCAGGAGCATTCTGATCGTTGACGACGAAGCGCCCATTCGCGAAATGATCGCCGTTGCGTTGGAAATGGCCGGCTATGACTGCCTGGAGGCAGAGAATTCGCAGCAGGCCCATGCCATTATCGTCGACCGTAAACCGGACCTGATTTTGCTCGACTGGATGCTGCCCGGCACTTCCGGCATCGAGCTGGCCCGCCGCCTCAAACGCGATGAGCTGACTGGGGATATCCCGATCATCATGCTCACCGCCAAGGGCGAAGAGGACAACAAGATCCAGGGCCTGGAAGTCGGCGCTGATGACTACATCACCAAACCATTTTCCCCGCGAGAGCTGGTGGCGCGCCTGAAAGCCGTGCTGCGCCGCGCCGGCCCGACTGATGGCGAGTCGCCAATCGAAGTCGGCGGCCTGCTGCTGGACCCGATCAGCCACCGCGTGACCATCGACGGCAAACCCGCCGAGATGGGCCCGACCGAATACCGCCTGCTGCAGTTTTTCATGACCCACCAGGAACGTGCCTATACCCGCGGCCAGTTGCTGGATCAGGTCTGGGGCGGCAATGTCTATGTCGAAGAACGCACCGTCGATGTACACATCCGGCGCCTGCGCAAAGCCCTCGGCGATGCCTATGAAAATCTGGTACAAACCGTGCGCGGCACCGGCTACCGGTTTTCCACCAAGGCCTGAGCCGACCGCCAGACTCGCTGACAAGGACGCATTTTTTCGTGAACCAAAACTGGCATGGCACCCTGATTCGCCACATGCTGTTGCTGGTCACCGCCTGCCTGGTGATCGGCCTGATTTCCGGCTACTACGGCTGGAGCCTCGCCGTGGGCCTGGGCCTTTATCTGGCCTGGACCCTCAAGCAACTGCTGCGCCTGCACGAATGGCTGCGCCTGCACAAACCCGATGAAGCACCACCCGATGGCTATGGCCTGTGGGGCGAAGTGTTCGACAGCATCTACCACTTGCAACGCCGCGACCAACGGGTGCGCGGGCGCCTGCAAGCGGTGATCGACCGGGTCCAGGAATCCACCGCGGCGCTGAAAGACGCGGTGATCATGCTCGACAGCGATGGCGACCTGGAATGGTGGAACCGTGCCGCCGAAACCCTGCTTGGTCTCAAGACCCCTCAGGACAGCGGCCAGCCCGTGACCAACCTGGTGCGCCATCCGCGCTTCAAGGAATACTTCGAACAGGACAGCTACGCCGAGCCGTTGGAAATTCCTTCACCAATCAATGATCGCCTGCGCATTCAGCTGTACATCACCCGCTATGGCAACAACGAACACTTGATGCTGGTGCGCGACGTGACGCGTATCCATCAGCTGGAACAGATGCGCAAAGACTTCATCGCCAATGTGTCCCACGAACTGCGCACGCCGCTGACGGTGATCTGCGGCTACCTGGAGACCCTGCTCGACAACGTCGAGGAAGTGAACCCGCGCTGGACCCGTGCGCTGCAGCAGATGCAGCAGCAAGGCGGGCGCATGCAGACCTTGCTTAACGATTTGCTGCTGCTGGCCAAACTGGAAGCCACCGATTACCCGTCGGACAATCAACCGGTGTCCATTGACAGCCTGCTGCAATCGATCAAGGGCGACGCTCAGCAACTGTCGGGCCAAAAAAACCAGCACATCAGCCTGGAAGCCGATCCGACGATCCTGCTCAAGGGCAGCGAAGCCGAATTGCGTAGCGCGTTCTCCAACCTGGTGTTCAACGCAGTGAAATACACCCCGGCAGAAGGCAATATCCGAATTCGCTGGTGGGGTGACGATCAAGGCGCGCATTTGAGCGTGCAGGATTCGGGTATCGGCATCGACAGCAAACACTTGCCGCGCCTGACTGAACGCTTCTACCGCGTCGACTCCAGCCGCAACTCCAATACCGGCGGCACCGGGCTGGGACTGGCCATCGTCAAGCATGTGTTGCTGCGCCACCGGGCACGTATGGAAATCAGCAGTGTGCCGGGGCACGGCAGCACGTTTACCTGCCATTTTGCGCCAGCCCAGGTGACCAAATCCCGGGTTATCAGCACCGCCGATTGATACCGGCCAGCACTCGCCACTAGGCAAGCCAAGAGTCAGCCGCTACATTGGCTGACTTGTGCCTGCCTTTCAGGCGCACTTTTTTCTTTCCTTTCGAATACACGGAACCCGCAAAACCCCATCATGGACCCTTCCCCTGGCTTGACCCTCGCGACACTCTTCGCCGATTTCGGCATGATTCTTTTTGCTCTGATCCTGGTTTTGCTCAACGGCTTTTTCGTTGCGGCGGAATTTGCCATGGTCAAACTGCGCTCGACCCGGGTCGAAGCCATCGCTGAACAACACGGCTGGCGCGGACATATCCTGCGCACCGTGCACAGTCAGCTCGATGCTTACCTCTCGGCCTGCCAATTGGGCATTACCCTCGCCTCGTTGGGCCTGGGTTGGGTGGGTGAGCCGGCGTTTGCGCATATTCTCGAGCCGGTACTCGAAGCGGTCGGTGTACAGTCGGCCGAAGTGGTCAAAGGCGTGTCGTTCTTCACGGCGTTCTTCATCATTTCGTACCTGCACATCGTGGTCGGCGAACTGGCCCCGAAATCCTGGGCCATCCGCAAACCCGAGCTGCTGTCGCTCTGGACAGCCGTGCCGCTGTACCTGTTCTACTGGGCCATGTACCCGGCCATCTACCTGCTCAACGCCAGCGCCAACCAGATCCTGCGGATCGCCGGCCAGGGTGAACCCGGCCCGCATCACGAGCACCATTACAGCCGTGAAGAACTGAAACTGATCCTGCACTCCAGCCGTGGTCAGGACCCGAGCGACCAAGGCATGCGCGTTTTGGCCTCGGCGGTGGAGATGGGCGAGCTGGAAGTGGTCGACTGGGCCAACTCCCGGGAAGACCTGGTGACGCTGGAGTTCAACGCGCCACTCAAGGAAATTCTGGCGATGTTCCGTCGCCACAAGTTCAGCCGCTACCCGGTGTATGACAGCGAGCGTCAGGAGTTCGTCGGCCTGCTGCACATCAAGGATTTGCTGCTGGAACTGGCCGCACTGGATCACATTCCCGAGTCGTTCAACCTCGCCGAACTGACCCGCCCGCTGGAGCGCGTGTCTCGCCACATGCCGCTGTCGCAGTTGCTGGAACAGTTCCGCAAGGGCGGTTCGCATTTCGCCGTGGTCGAGGAAGCCGACGGCAACATCATCGGCTACCTGACCATGGAAGACGTGCTGGAAGTGCTGGTGGGCGACATTCAGGACGAACACCGCAAGGCCGAACGCGGGATCCTCGCGTATCAGCCGGGCAAACTGCTGGTGCGGGGCGATACACCGCTGTTCAAGGTCGAACGCCTGCTGGGCATCGATCTGGACCACATCGAAGCCGAAACCCTCGCCGGTCTGGTCTATGAAACCTTGAAACGGGTGCCGGAAGAGGAAGAAGTGCTGGAAGTAGAAGGTTTGCGGATCATCATCAAGAAGATGAAAGGGCCGAAGATCATTTTGGCCAAGGTGTTGATGCTCGATTAATGCGCTGATCCAGATCCGCGTCGACCCCTTCGCGGGCAAGCCCGCTCCCACAAGGACTTGCGCAGGACCTGTGGGAGTGGGCTTGCCCGCGATGGCGTTGGGTCAGGCACCCATTACTTCTTGCCCAACGCAAAGTTGGGCAACGCGCCTACCGGTTGATTGAACTGGTACGGAATCGATACCAACCCCAACCCGGTATTGCGCTGCACCACGAAGTGCAAGTGCGGGCCGCTGCTGTTGCCGGTATTGCCCGACAGCGCCAGCGCACTGCCCACCACCACTCGCTGACCTTCCCGTACGCTGACTGAGCCTTTCTTGAGGTGCAGGTACACGCCCATCGTTCCGTCATCGTGCAATACCCGCACGAAATTGCCTGACGGATCGTTGCCGCGCCCGGTCTGGCCATTCTCGGTTTTCACCACCATTCCGCCGCGCGCCGCGATGATCGGCGTGCCTTCGGGCATGGCGATGTCCATCGCATAACGGTTCTTCGGCCCGTAGTGGCTGTATTGGCCATTGGCGCCTTGGCTCAGCCGAAACGGCCCGCCACGCCAGGGCAACGGATATCGATACGCCATGGCGGCCCCTGCGGGGTCGCCCAGGGAATATTCGAACCTTGGAGTATAGACCAGCGGCCTTCCGGCCTTCGTCGCCTTGAGCAGCGCCAGGCGAAGGTTACTGCGCGCTGGCATAACCCGACGGATCGGTCGGCTCGGCGCGCCGCTGACGTTATTCAGCCCGGCAAAACTCAGCTCGATCTCGACCGGCGCATACAGGTCGTTGCGCACGAACACGCTGTCCATGCCCCTCTGTTTCTTGATATCGAGGTACACCTGCCGTTCAAGCCGCTCGACCATCCGGTCCCGAAAAACGAACACCTTCGCGCCTTTGGTGGGGCGGTCGCTGTAAGAGACCACGCCACTGGCGTCGGTGGACCGGTAAATCGTCATGGCCACAGCCGAGGTGGAGGCCATGAACAGACCACAGAAAAACAGCAGGCGCGCGAGCATGGGCAAGATTCTGTCGAGTAAGGCCTGGAAAGGAGCCTAGCAGCTGAAATGGACCAGCGTAGTCGACAGATGTTTCAAATGATCATTCCCACGCTCTGCGTGGGAATGCAGCAAGGGACGCTCTGCGTCCCATCCGAAGCGGACACGGAGCATCCGGGGAGGCATTCCCACGCAGAGCGTGGGAACGATCAGCGGTACACGTTACGCGCCCGGTACGAAATGCTTCTGTGCGGTGCCACGGGCGATCAGGCGGGAGATGTAGTCGAGCTTCTGCGCATCCTGGTCGACAAAGCGGAAAGTCAGTTGCAGCCAGTCGCTGTCAGGTTTCGGCTCGTAGGCAACGATGGCGTGCAGGTAGCCGTTGAGGCGGGCGATTTCAGCGTTCTCGCCCTGCTCCAGGTCGAGCACGGCGCTGTCGAGGACTTGCGGCAGAGTGTCAGTGCGCTTCACCACCAGCAGTGCTTCCTTGATGCTCAAGGCCTTGATCACGCATTGCTGGGTGCCACTCGGCAGGCGCAGTTGGCCTTGACCGCGCCCGCTGGCAGGCGCGGAAGCAGCGACCGGTGCCTTGACCGGCGGAGTGTTGAGCAAGCCGCGAGACGGTGCGGCAGCCGGGGCTGGTGCGACGACAGCAGCCTTGCCACCGGTCAACGCGCTCAGGGAATCGTTGCCGAATGCCGAGTTCATTTTGGTCGGCGCACCGCTCATCAGGGCGTCAAGTTTGCCGACCTTGTTCAGCGCCTGTTTGACCTTGGTCAGCAGTTGCTCGTTGGTGAACGGCTTGCTGACGTAGCCGGAAACTCCGGCCTGAATCGCCTGGACGACGTTCTCTTTGTCGCCACGGCTGGTGACCATCACGAACGGCATGGTCTTGAGGTTGTCCTGCTCGCGGCACCAGGTCAGCAGTTCCAGACCGGACATCTCCGGCATTTCCCAGTCGCACAGAACCAGGTCGAACGCTTCTTTGGCCAGCATGGCCTGGGCCTTTTTGCCGTTGACTGCATCTTCGGTCCGGATCCCGGGGAAGTAGTTACGCAGGCACTTCTTTACCAGGTCACGAATGAACGCCGCATCGTCCACGACCAACACACTAATCTTGCTCATCCAACACCCCTTTAAAAATCCCGGCAAGCATAACGCTGGCTGATGGCACTTTGCCAAAACTCTTCAGTCACGCCGGGACTTTTCGTTCGCGGGTGCTGCTTTTCAATTCTTCAATTCGAAGCCACGCAAACAAAAACGCCCGGCCAAAGGGCCGGGCGCTTTCCTAGGGGCAGTCTTACTTATCGTCAGCTTTGCCCGGAACATTAGCGGTTTCGGCACTTGTGCCTTCAACTTCTTCCTTCATGCGCTTGAGGCCCAAGTGACGCACGTCGGTGCCGCGCACCAGGTAAATCACCAGTTCCGAGATATTGCGCGCGTGGTCGCCGATCCGCTCCAGGGAACGCAGCACCCAGATAATGCTCAAGACCCGCGAGATAGAGCGCGGGTCTTCCATCATGTAGGTGGCAAGTTCACGTAGCGCGGTCTTGTATTCGCGGTCGATGATCTTGTCGTACTGCGCCACCGACAACGCCAGGTCGGCGTCGAAGCGGGCAAACGCGTCCAAAGCATCGCGAACCATGTTGCGCACCTGGTCACCAATGTGGCGAACTTCCACGTAACCGCGTGGGGCTTCGCCTTCTTCGCACAACTGAATGGCACGACGGGCGATTTTGGTGGCTTCGTCGCCGATACGCTCCAGGTCGATCACCGACTTGGATATGCTGATGATCAAACGCAAGTCCGACGCCGCCGGCTGACGACGGGCCAGAATGCGCAGGCATTCTTCGTCGATGTTGCGTTCCATCTGGTTGATCTGGTCGTCGATCTCGCGAACCTGCTGGGCCAGGCCGGAGTCGGCCTCGATCAGCGCGGTGACCGCGTCGTTGACCTGCTTTTCCACCAGCCCGCCCATGGCCAGGAGGTGGCTGCGCACTTCCTCGAGCTCAGCGTTGAACTGCGCGGAGATGTGATGGGTAAGGCCTTCTTTACTAATCATGTTGGCGTCCTTGGAGCGTCCGGTAAGGTGCGGTGGACCGCAGCGTCAGTTCAGTGAGCAACAACAGCTTCCTAGCCGTAGCGACCAGTGATGTAGTCTTCGGTCTGCTTCTTCGCCGGATTGGTGAACAGGGTATCGGTGTCGCCGAATTCCACCAGTTTGCCCATGTACATGAACGCCGTGTAGTCGGAAACCCGCGCGGCCTGTTGCATGTTGTGGGTCACGATAACAATGGTGAACTTGGATTTCAGTTCGTAGATCAGCTCTTCGACTTTCAGCGTCGAGATCGGGTCGAGCGCCGAGCATGGCTCATCGAGCAGCAGGACTTCCGGCTCCACGGCGATGGTGCGGGCAATCACCAGACGTTGCTGCTGACCACCGGACAGGCCGAGCGCCGACTCGTGCAAACGGTCTTTGACTTCCTCCCACAGGGCCGCGCCTTTCAATGCCCACTCGACCGCTTCGTCCAACACACGCTTCTTGTTGATGCCCTGAATGCGCAGGCCGTAGACCACGTTCTCGTAGATGGTTTTCGGGAACGGGTTGGGCTTCTGGAACACCATCCCGACGCGACGACGCAGCTCAGCCACGTCCTCGCCCTTACGGTAGATGTTGTTGCCGTAGAGGTTGATCGCGCCGTCGACGCGGCAACCGTCCACCAAGTCGTTCATGCGGTTGAAGGTGCGCAGCAGCGTGGACTTGCCGCAGCCGGACGGGCCGATGAAGGCGGTCACGCGCTGTTTCGGGATGTTCATGCTGACGTCGAACAGCGCTTGTTTGTCGCCGTAGAACAGGCTCAGGCCCGGCACTTCGATGGCCACGGTTTCTTGCTCGAGGCTCAGGCTCTGTTTGTCGCGGCCCAGGGCCGACATGTTGATACCGTGAGTGTGTGCTTCGTGCTGCATGGGAGGCTCCCTGTGCTAACAAATTCGGTTCAGTGAGCCGCTGGCCTCACAAGATTGGGCCAGCGGTGTCGCCGTTCTGTAGGAGCGAGGCTTGCCCGCGAAGGCGTCCTTGAAATCGCCTTCGCCGGCAAGCCTGGCTCCTACAGGGAGCGGCAGTAATCAGCTATCCAATGCTTTGTATTTTTCGCGCAGATGGTTACGGATATAAACGGCCGACAAGTTGAGCGTGGCAATCACCAGCACCAGCAGCAATGCAGTGGCATACACCAGCGGCCGCGCGGCTTCGACGTTCGGGCTCTGGAAGCCGACGTCATAAATGTGGAAGCCCAAGTGCATGATCTTCTGGTCCAGGTGCAAGTACGGGTAGTTGCCATCCAGCGGCAACGACGGCGCCAGTTTCACCACGCCCACCAGCATCAGCGGCGCCACTTCACCGGCGGCACGGGCCACGGCGAGGATCATCCCGGTCATCATCGCCGGGCTGGCCATCGGCAGCACGATCTTCCACAAGGTTTCTGCCTTGGTTGCGCCAAGGGCCAACGAGCCTTCACGCACGGTGCGAGGAATCCGCGCCAGGCCTTCTTCAGTGGCCACGATTACCACCGGCACCGCCAGCAGCGCCAGGGTCAGCGAGGCCCAGAGCAGGCCCGGCGTACCGAAGGTCGGTGCCGGCAGTGCTTCAGGGAAGAACAACCGGTCGACCGAACCGCCGAGCACGTAGACGAAGAAGCCCAGACCAAACACACCGTAAACAATGGCCGGAACACCCGCCAGGTTGTTCACCGCGATGCGAATCAGCCGCGTCATCGGTCCTTGCCGTGCATATTCACGCAGGTAAACCGCCGCCAGCACGCCGAACGGCGTCACGATCATCGCCATGATCAGAGTCATCATCACGGTGCCGAAAATCGCCGGGAAAATCCCGCCTTCGGTGTTGGCTTCACGCGGGTCATCACTGAGGAATTCCCAGACCTTGCTGAAGTAGAAGCCGATCTTGGTGAAGGTGCCCATGGCGTTCGGCTGGTAGGCGTGAACCACTTTACCGATGCCGATTTCGACTTCTTTGCCGTTCGCGTCGCGAGCGGTCAGGCTGTCGCGGTTGAACTGCGCGTGCAGATCATTCAGACGCGCTTCGATTTCCTGATAACGGGCATTCAACTCGGCGCGTTCGGACTCCAGGTCCGCTTGTGCGGCAGCGTCGAGACGGCCGGCCAGTTCCAGTTTGCGACCGTGCAGACGCACACGTTCCAGACCTGCGTTGATCGCGCCGATGTCGACCTTTTCCAGGGTCTTGAGCTGCGCGGCGAGCTGGTTGACGCGATCGACACGCGCCTGCAACTCAGGCCATGCGGCCTCGCCTTCAGCAATGACCTTGCCATCCTGTTTGACGTTGACCAGGTAGCCGTAGAAGTTGCCCCACTCACGACGCTCGATAGCCATCAGCTCGGGTGGAGTCGTTTGGTTAGTTAGCCACTCGCCGACAATCCACGTGAAGTCAGTGCCGTTCAGATCACGGTTGCCGACCTTGATCAACTCGCGGGTCATGAACTCCGGGCCCTGATCGGGCACCGGCAGGCCAGCGCTTTTCAGGCGCTCGCGTGGCACTTCTTCCTTCTGCACCACTTCGCCGACAACGAGGTGGTTGGCCTGGCCCGGCACGTCGTAACTGGCGTGCACCAGGTCCGCTGGCCAGAAGTGGCCCAGGCCGCGCACGGCAATCACCGTCAGCAGGCCAATGGTCATGATGACCGCAATGGACACCGCGCCACCGCTGATCCAGACGCCGGGGGCGCCGCTCTTGAACCATCCATTCAGGGAGTTCTGTTTCACAGACTTCTACCTTTCTTAAAGCGACGAGTATTTCTTGCGCAGACGCTGACGAATCAGTTCCGCGAGGGTGTTCATGACGAAGGTGAACAACAGCAGCACCAGCGCCGAGAGGAACAGCACGCGGTAGTGGCTGCCGCCGACTTCCGATTCGGGCATTTCCACTGCGACGTTGGCCGCCAGGGTGCGCAGGCCTTCGAACAGGTTCATTTCCATGACCGGGGTGTTACCGGTGGCCATCAGCACGATCATGGTTTCGCCGACCGCGCGGCCCATGCCGATCATCAGCGCCGAGAAGATGCCCGGGCTGGCGGTGAGGATCACCACGCGCGTCATGGTCTGCCACGGTGTGGCACCGAGGGCCAGGGAGCCCAGAGTCAGGCCGCGAGGCACGCTGAACACGGCGTCTTCGGCGATCGAGTAGATGTTCGGAATGACCGCGAAGCCCATGGCCAGACCGACTACCAGAGCGTTGCGCTGGTCGTAGGTAATCCCTAAGTCGTGGGAGATCCACATGCGCATGTCGCCGCCGAAGAACCAGGTTTCCATGTACGGGCTCATGTACAGCGACAGCCAGCCCACAAACAGAATCACCGGGATCAGGATCGCGCTTTCCCAGCCGTCCGGCACCCGCAGGCGCAGCGATTCAGGCAGGCGACTGAAGGTGAAACCGGCGACCAGGATGCCAATTGGCATCAACAGCAGCAGACTGAAAATCCCCGGCAAATGCCCTTCCACGTACGGCGCAAGGAACAGGCCGGCGAAGAAGCCGAGGATCACCGTCGGCATCGCTTCCATCAGCTCGATCACCGGTTTGACCTTGCGACGCATGCCTGGAGCCATGAAGTACGCGGTGTAGATCGCCGCGGCAACGGCCAGTGGCGCAGCCAGCAGCATCGCGTAGAACGCGGCTTTCAGGGTACCGAAGGTCAGCGGCGAGAGGCTCAGCTTGGGTTCGAAATCGGTATTGGCGGCGGTCGATTGCCAGACGTATTTAGGCTCGTCGTAGTTCTCGTACCAGACCTTGCTCCACAACGCGCTCCACGAGACTTCCGGGTGCGGGTTGTCGAGTAGCAACGGTTGCAGCTTGCCGCCCTGCTCCACGATCACGCGGTTGGCCCGTGGCGACAGGCCGAAAAGGCCTTGGCCGTCGACCACCTGGTCCACCAGCAAAGTGCGGTGAGCGGTGCTGTGGAACACGCCGAGTTTGCCGGAAGCGTCGAGGGCAACGAAGCCTTTGCGACGTTCTTCGGCGGTGATCTCCACGATCGGCGTAGTGCCCATCTGGAAGGTACGGATCTGCTTGAAGCGTTGTTCGCCATCCGGGTCGCGAGCCATGAACCACTGGGCGAGGCCGCCCTTGGAGTCACCGACGATCAGCGAGATGCCGCCCAGCAATTGAGTGCTGGCAGTCACTTCGGCATCGCCATTTTCAAGCAATTTATAGCGACCGTTGAGGCTCTTGTCGCGCAGGCTGAAAACGTCGGCCTGAGCACGGCCGTTGACCACGTACAGCCACTGCTGACGCGGGTCGACGAAGATGTTTTTCACCGGCTCGGTCATTTGCGGCAGGTCAATGCGCTTCTGCTCATTGGTGACTTCGCCGGTCATCATGTTTTCTTCGCTGGTCAGCGACACGACATGCAGCTGCGCACCGGTGGAACCGGCCAGCAGCAGGGTCGAATCAGTGGCGTTGAGGCTGACGTGCTCTAGAGCACCGCCCGCCTCGTTCAGCGCGATGGGTGTTTCGCCGTAGGGGTATTCAACGGCCGGCGAGATGGTTTTCTTGCCATCCGGGTAGCTGACTTTATACGTGTGACGGAACACCAGCGCCTGACCGTTGGACAAACCCACCGCCACCAATGGCTGGCCAGGTTGATCTTCACCGATGGAGGTCACGCTGGTGCCGGCTGGAATCGGCAGGTCGACGCGGCGCAGTTCGGCGCCAGTGTCGATATCAAAGAACAGTGCCTGGCCCTTGTCGGAAACCCGCATGGCGACCTGGTTCTGCTCTTCGAGGGAGATCATCAGCGGCTTGCCGGCGTCTTGCATCCAGGCAGGCATGATGGCGTCTTTGGCGGTCAGGTCGGCACCCTGGAACAGCGGCGCGACGACGTAACCGAGGAAGAAAAAGATCAGGGTGATCGCGCCAAGAACGGCGAGGCCGCCGACGAGGACATACCAGCGGGTCAGCCGATCTTTCAGCGCACGAATACGGCGCTTGCGGTGCAGCTCAGGCGTATTGAAGTCAATTCGCTTGGGGGGATTTGTAGTCATGGTGGAGTTGGCCAGATCATTCATTCGCACACCCTAGCGATCCTGTATGACAGAAAGATGACAATGCAGTGACGCAACAAATCCGCCGCCGGTGGGAACTGGCAGTGGATCGGAAATTTGGGGGCCGGTATTTACCGGCATTGTAGGAGCGAGGCTTGCCCGCGAAGGGGTCGTTACATTCAACATCAATGTTGACTGACCCACCGCTTTCGCGGGCAAGCCTCGCTCCTACACAGGTCCGGGGTTTAGCCCGGACCTAGGGTTTTACTTTTTTACTACGTTGTTGCCTTCTTGCAGACCCAGGTCAGCCAGTGCTTTTGCAGCAACCTTGGCTGGCAGCGGGATGTAGCCGTCTTTCACAACCACTTCCTGACCCTGTTTGGACAGAATCAGCTTCACGAACTCGGCTTCCAGCGGGGCCAGAGGCTTGTTCGGGGCCTTGTTGACGTATACGTAGAGGAAACGCGACAGCGGATACTTGCCGTTCAGGGCGTTTTCTTCGGTGTCTTCAACGAACTCGGTGCTGCCTTTCTTGGCCAGGGCTACGGTTTTCACGCTGGCGGTCTTGTAGCCGATGCCCGAGTAACCAACGCCGTTCAGCGAGGAGCTGATCGATTGCACAACCGAAGCCGAACCTGGTTGTTCGTTGACGTTTGGCTTGAAGTCGCCTTTGCACAGGGCTTCTTCTTTGAAGTAGCCGTAAGTGCCGGATACCGAGTTACGACCGAACAGCTGAACCGGCTTGTTTGCCAGGTCGCCGGTCACACCCAGGTCGCCCCAGGTTTTCACGTCGGTTTTAGCGCCGCACAGACGCGTCGAGGAGAAGATCGCGTCGACCTGTTCCATGGTCAGGTGCTTGATCGGGTTGTCTTTGTGTACGAAGACAGCCAGGGCGTCCACGGCAACCGGAATAGCGGTTGGCTTGTAGCCGTATTTGGTTTCGAAGGCTTGCAGCTCGTTGTCCTTCATCTTGCGGCTCATCGGGCCCAGGTTAGCGGTGCCTTCAGTCAGCGCAGGTGGCGCGGTGGAAGAACCGGCAGCCTGAATCTGGATGTTTACGTTCGGGTATTCTTTTTTGTAGTTCTCAGCCCACAGGGTCATGAGGTTAGCCAGGGTATCGGAGCCGACGCTGGACAGGTTGCCCGACACACCAGTGGTCTTGGTGTAGCTCGGGATCGACGGGTCAACAGCGGCAACCGCGTTGGCAGTCGCAACGCCAGCAGCGACAAAAGTCATTGCCGCCATCAAACGCTTCAGTTTCATGCCTTACTCCTAGCAGATAGGTGTGTTAAGTCGGGGCCAAGTATCAGCAGGCCGTGTGAACACTCTATGGCTGAAATATGACAATTGGATGAAAGGCCAGCATCTAGCGATAGATCGTTCCCACGCTCTGCGTGGGAATGCATCTCGGGACGCTCTGCGTCCCATTCAAAAGCGGACGCAGAGCGTCCATGGCGGCATTCCCACGCAGAGCGTGGGAACGATCGGTTACAAGGTTAGCGCCCCTTCTTCCAGAGATACCCACCCACCAGAATCCCGACACCACAAATGATCGCCACATAATAGGCCGGCCCCATCGGGCTTTCCTTCAAGAGCAACGTCACGACCATCGGCGTCAGGCCACCGAAAATCGCGTAAGCCAGGTTGTAGGAAAACGACAACCCGCTGAACCGCACCACCGCCGGGAAGGCTTTGACCATCACATACGGCACCGCACCGATAGTGCCGACCAGCAGACCGGTCAGGGCATACATCGGGAACAGCCAGTCGGGATGGTTGAACAGGCTGTGATAGAACGTCCACGAACTGATCAGCAGCGCGGCGCTACCGAACACGAACACCCGGCCGGCGCCGAAGCGGTCAGCCAATACACCGGAGGCCACACAGCCCAGACTCAGGAATACGATGGCCAGGCTATTGGCCTGCAACGCGGTAGTCGGCGCGAAGTGATAGACGGTCTGCAGCACGGTCGGCGTCATGAGAATGACCACGATGATGCCGGCGGACAGCAGCCAGGTCAGCAGCATGGAAATCAAAATCGCACCGCGATGGTCACGTAACACCGCGCGCAGCGGCACTTCCTCGGCCAGGGCCTTGCGCAATTGCAGCTCGGCGAACACCGGGGTTTCGTGAAGCCAGCGGCGCAGGTAGACCGAGAACAGGCCAAATACACCGCCCAGCAGGAACGGGATCCGCCAGGCGTAATCCGCGACTTCAACCGGCGTGTAAATGCTATTGATCGCGGTGGCGACCAATGAGCCCAAAAGAATACCGGCGGTCAGACCGCAGGTCAGCGTGCCGCAGGCATAACCGATGTGCCGCTGTGGCACGTGTTCGGAAACGAATACCCAAGCCCCCGGCACTTCACCGCCAATCGCCGCGCCCTGGATCACCCGCATCAGCAGCAACAGGATCGGCGCCCACATACCAATCTGCGCATAAGTCGGCAGCAAGCCCATGATCAGGGTCGGCACTGCCATCATGAAAATGCTCAAGGTGAACATCTTCTTGCGCCCCAGCAGATCACCGAAGTGCGCCATGACGATGCCGCCCAGCGGCCGCGCCAGGTAGCCAGCGGCGAAGATGCCGAACGTCTGCATCAGGCGCAGCCACTCGGGCATGTCGGCAGGAAAGAACAGCTTGCCGACCACCGTGGCAAAGAACACAAAGATGATGAAGTCGTAAAACTCCAGCGCGCCGCCCAGGGCAGACAGCGATAACGTCTTATAGTCGTTGCGGGTCAGCGGACGTGCGGATTGGTTGGGCTGCGCGATGCTCGAGGGCGCTGTGGTCATGGCAAGGGCTTCTCTTATAGTCGGATCTGCAACCTCAACAACGCTGGCTGAGGCTTGGGCAGGTTCGGCACGATAGCAAATTGTTCGAAAAAGCACATAGAGGCGCGTATTTGACGGTCAAAATGAGAACCGGACGGTCGTCTCGGAGTCTACCGATCGATATACTCGCAACATTGCAACGGCTTGTAAGGGGTTGCTGTGCGAAACCGTCGTTGGCATCCGTCAGCCGATTTCGCAGAGTTTCCCTTTAGGCGCCTTACGAAAAACGTGACGAACGTAGTATGTTCGGGGCTGAATCGTTTTTCTTAGAGACGGCTATTCAACCTGAAGTACCAATGAAGAGTCACGGGTCAGAGGCACCCCCGGCATGATAGAGCTCGAACAAGAAGATCCAATCCCGCAAGGCGACTTGGCCCTGCAAATCACCGCGCTTCCACGCGAAACCAATGGCTTTGGCGATATTTTCGGCGGCTGGCTGGTGGCGCAGATGGATTTGGCTGGCACCGCAATGGCCAGCAAGGTTGCCGGTGGTCGCGTAGCCACCGTTGCGATCGATCGCATGGCGTTCCTGGTGCCGGTAGCGGTGGGTGCTCAACTCTCCTTCTATACCCAGGCCCTGGAAATCGGCCGCAGCTCGATTCAGATGATGGTCGAAGTCTGGAGCGACGATCCACTGTCCAGCGAATGGCGTAAAGTGACCGAAGCAGTCTTCGTGTTCGTCGCTATCGACGGCAGCGGCCGCACTCGCTCGGTTCCGCCTAGAGCTCGTTAAACCGGAGCCCGTAAAAAAAGTGGGCGTTAAACCCGGCGCCCGTTTTGCGGTCCATTGCAGTCCTGTTCCTGATCGAGAGTTGCCCCATGAGCACGCCCAACGTTGAAGCCGTGAAACTGGATGAACTGAACTGCTGGCGCATCCGCCACGGTCAGGCCGAATTGCTGGTGGCCCAGCAAGGCGCGCACATCCTCAGTTATCAATTGGCTGGCGAACCGCCGCTGATCTGGCTCAACGACGAGGCGGTATTCAAGACTGGCAAGAGTATCCGCGCCGGCGTGCCGGTGTGCTGGCCATGGTTCGGCAACCTGTCGCGCAACCCGCAGAGTGTCCAGGCCATGCGCGTCAGCCAGGAACCGCCGACCGCCCATGGTCTGGTGCGGGCGATGGACTGGGAACTGGGCGGCATCGAAACCGAAGGCGAAAGCCTGAAGGTGGAATTCGTCCTGCCCTACCCCGAAGGCGGTCTGCCGGGATGGCCGCATCAGGTGGACTTGAAACTGAGCATTCGTCTGGATGAGCAGTTGCATATCAGCCTGACGAGCGAAAACAAGGGCACCGAACACGTCACGATCAGCCAGGCATTGCACAGCTATTTTGCGGTCAGCGATGTGCGCCATGTGCACGTTGAAGGGCTGGATGGCTTGAGCTATATCGAAACCCTGGACGACTGGAAAACCGTCACCCAGACCGGTGATCTGCATTTTACCGGCGAGACCGACCGCATCTATCTCAATACCCCACCGAAGCTGAGCATTGTTGACCCACATTGGGAACGACGCATTGAACTGACCAGCAGCGGCTCGCGCTCGGCGGTGATCTGGAATCCCTGGATCGACCGCGCCGCGGCATTCAGCGACATGGCCGATGATGGCTGGCAGCGCATGCTGTGCATTGAAACGGCGAATGTGATGGGTGATGTGGTGACGCTGGCACCGGGGGCAAGTCATAGCCTCGGTGTGAGCATCGGTAGTAAACCGCTTTAAGATCAAAAGATCGCAGCCTGCGGCAGCTCCTACATAGATCGGCGTAGGAGCTGCCGCAGGCTGCGATCTTTTTTGCGGTATACGCGATTACAAATCCGACTCTTTGACCACCCGCACCTGCGCCGCGTCCAGCGCATACGCCGCGTCCGCCAGGTCGTTGTTGACCTTTTCGATCTTCAGCGTGCCGGTCACCCACAGCGGTGTGTAGATGTCATTCAGCTTCAAGCCTTTTGGATAACGCACCAGCACCAACTGGTTAGGTGGCGGTGGCGGCACGTGGATGCAAGCGCCCGGATACGGCACAAGGAAGAACAGCGTGCTGTGGCCTTTGGCGTCGGATTCCAGCGGTACCGGATAACCACCAATGCGGATGTGTTTGTCGTTCATCGACGGCACGGTTTTGGTCGAGTACATCACCGCCGGCAAGCCCTTGCTCTGCTTCATGCCACCTTTTTGGGTAAAGGTGCCGTTGGCTTCCGGGGAGTTGTGGTCGATTTCGGGCATAGCCTCAAGGGCTTTCTGGTCCGACTTGGGCATCAGTTCAAGCCAGTCGGTTTCCGGCAGTTCGCCGGCATGGGCCAAACCACTGCCCAGGAAGAGAAGAGTCAACAGAAGACGGCGCATGAACGTGCTCGGCAAAGGAAAGGACAATGTGACGATGGCAACGCCGAGCATTCTAGCCCTCTCCGGCGATGGCGCAGAGAGGGCTTTGTCACTTCAATCAGGTCCTTTTTTTGATCAGGCCGTAAATCACCAGCAATACCACCGCGCCCACCAGCGCACCGATGAAACCTGCGCCTTCGCCAGCGCGATAAATGCCCAGGGCCTGGCCGCCGTAAGTGGCCGCCAGCGAACCGCCGATACCGAGCAGGATGGTCATGATCCAACCCATGCTGTCATCGCCCGGTTTCACAAACCGAGCCAGCAGGCCGACGATCAAGCCGATAAAGATGGTTCCGATAATTCCCATGGCATTTCCCTCTGAATGATTGGATATGCCGAAAGCCTAGCCAGACTTTGGCATCCTGCCATCAGAGAGCGGCGTACCCTGAAGGTTCCGCCGCCGCCACATGAAACTATTCGGCGATGAGCGCTTCGACCTTGAGGATCTGCGCAGCCAACGTTTCACGGTCTGCACAGCGCAGACTGGCATGACCGACCTTGCGGCCGATCTTGAAGGCCTTGCCGTAGTGATGCAAATGGCAGTCGTCGATCGCGATCACTTTTTCTACTGGCGGCACCACACCAATGAAGTTGAGCATCGCGCTCTCGCCGACCTTGGCCGTCGAACCCAGCGGCAGACCGGCAACGGCCCGCAGGTGGTTTTCGAACTGGCTGCACTCGGCGCCTTCGGTGGTCCAGTGCCCGGAGTTGTGCACGCGCGGGGCGATTTCGTTGGCCTTGAGGCCGCCGTCGACTTCAAAGAACTCGAACGCCATCACGCCGACGTACTCCAGCTGCTTGAGCACCCGGCTGGAGTAATCTTCAGCCAACGCTTGCAGCGGGTGATCAGTGCTGGCCACGGACAGCTTGAGAATGCCGCTGTCGTGGGTGTTGTGAACCAGCGGATAGAACTTCGTTTCGCCATCGCGAGCACGCACGGCGATCAGCGAGACTTCACCAGTGAACGGCACGAAGCCTTCCAGCAGGCAGGCGACGCTGCCCAGTTCGGCGAAGGTGCCGACCACGTCTTCAGGCTTGCGCAGGACTTTCTGGCCCTTGCCGTCGTAACCCAAGGTACGGGTTTTCAGCACGGCCGGCAGACCGATGGACGCCACGGCGGCATCCAGATCGGCTTGCGACTGGATGTCGGCGAACGCGGGGGTCGGAATCCCCAGGTCCTTGAACATGCTCTTTTCGAACCAGCGATCGCGGGCGATGCGCAGTGCTTCAGCGCTCGGGTACACCGGGACGAATTGCGACAGGAATGCCACGGTTTCGGCCGGGACGCTTTCGAACTCGAAGGTCACCAGATCGACTTCATCGGCCAGTTGGCGCAGGTGATCCTGATCGCCGTAATCGGCCCGCAGGTGTTCGCCCAATGCGGCTGCGCAAGCATCCGGCGCCGGATCGAGGAAAGCGAAGTTCATGCCCAGCGGAGTGCCCGCCAGCGCCAACATGCGACCCAACTGGCCGCCACCGATTACACCGATTTTCATCGTCAACAACCTCAGGCGATGCGTGGGTCTGGATTGTCCAGGACGCTGTCTGTCTGCTCAGCGCGGAATTTCTTCAACACGGTATGAAATTGCGGATGCTTGGCGCCCAGGATGCTCGCCGAGAGCAGGGCTGCGTTGATCGCGCCAGCCTTGCCGATGGCCAGGGTGGCGACCGGAATGCCTGCTGGCATTTGCACGATAGACAGCAGCGAATCGACGCCCGAGAGCATCGACGACTGCACCGGCACGCCCAGCACTGGCAGGTGGGTCTTGGCCGCACACATGCCTGGCAGGTGGGCCGCGCCACCGGCACCGGCGATAATCACCTCGATGCCACGGGCCTCAGCCTCTTCGGCGTACTGGAACAGCAGGTCCGGGGTGCGGTGGGCAGAGACCACTTTCACCTCGTAAGGGATGCCGAGCTTTTCCAGCATATCGGCGGTGTGGCTAAGGGTGGACCAATCGGACTTGGAGCCCATGATCACGCCAACCAGTGCGCTCATCGTCGTGCCTCTTCTCTCTGGGCGCCCGCAGGCGCGTCAAAAAACAACAAGCCACGCAGAATGCGTGGCTTGATTGTACGAAAAATGGCCGGACGAACCGGCCGAAGGCCGCGCAGTATACCTCAATGAAGCAGATAAACAGCCCCCGATGCGACCATCTGTCATACGGCGCAAAGTGCCGGTTTTATTGACCTCAAGGTCAATCAAATCCACCACAAATCCCTGTGGGAGCTGGCTTGCCTGCGATGGCGTCAGCACATCAAACATTGATATTGAATATGCCGGCCCCTTCGCGGGCAAGCCCGCTCCCACAGGGTTCTTCGTTGTCTTCAAGAAACGGGGGTGGTTTGCGCCGCACCACCCTCAAGCTTGCGCCAGAGCAACCGCACGTTGGCCTTGCGCACCAGCGCGCAGCGGTACAGACGAATTTCCAGTGGCACATGCCATTGCGGGCCGCCGCAGACCACCAACTCACCGCGAGCCAGTTCGGCGCGCACGCTCAGTTGCGGCACCCAGGCAATGCCCAAGCCCTCCAGCGCCATGCTTTTCAGGCTGTCGGCCATGGCGGTTTCGTAAATAGTGGTGAATCGCAGCGCCCGCTGGCGCAACAGCATGTTCACCGAACGTCCAAGAAACGCACCGGCGCTGTAGGCCAATAGCGGCACGCTGGCCTCGCCTTCCAGGTCGAACAACGGTTTGCCATCGGCATCGGCGGCGCAGACCGGGAGCATTTCGGTGTCCCCCAGGTGCAGCGACGGGAAAATCTCCGGGTCCATTTGCATGGCCGCATCCGGGTCGTAAAACGCCAGCATCAGATCGCAGCCGCCTTCGCGCAACGCATGCACGGCATCACCAACGTTGGTCGCCACCAGTCGCGTGGCGATGTTCAGCCCTTCGTTGCGCAACTGCGCGATCCAGCGCGGGAAAAAACCCAGTGCCAGGGAGTGAGCAGCGGCAACCTGCATCACCTCGCCCTGCCCGCCTTCCAAATGATGAAGGTGGCGCAGCACCTCACCGAGCTGTTCGACCACGGTTCGCGCGGTAACGAGAAACAGCTGTCCTGCCGCTGTCAGCTCAACCGGCGTGCGGGAGCGATTGACCAAAGTCAGCCCCAGCGCGGCTTCGAGGCTGCGGATCCGCCGGCTGAATGCCGGCTGAGTCACGAAGCGTCGTTCAGCTGCCTGGGAGAAGCTGCGGGTGGCGGCCAGAGCACTAAAGTCCTCGAGCCATTTACTTTCCAGATTCATTTCGCCCTCCCGGGGCACGCACCAATTTAGGTCACACGCTCGCCGTACACGCGGCGTCACACGGGCATTATGCCGAATGTGCATAGGCTAGTGTTTAACAGCATTTGCCCAAAATTCTTCACAAGCCTAGCATTTGCAGTGTTCCGGCACAGACCGGGTCCCTATCGAGATGATTTCTATCATGTCTTCCGCTGCATCTTTCCGCACAGAAAAAGACCTGCTTGGCGTACTCGAAGTACCTGCTCAAGCGTATTACGGCATCCAGACCCTGCGAGCGGTGAATAATTTCCGTCTCTCCGGTGTTCCGATTTCGCATTACCCGAAACTGGTTGTCGGTCTGGCAATGGTCAAACAGGCCGCCGCTGACGCCAACCGCGAGTTGGGTCACCTGAGCGAAGCCAAGCACGCTGCCATCAGCGAAGCCTGTGCCCGATTGATCCGCGGCGATTTCCACGAAGAATTCGTGGTGGACATGATTCAAGGCGGCGCTGGCACTTCGACCAACATGAATGCCAACGAAGTCATCGCCAACATCGCGCTGGAGGCCATGGGCCACAGCAAGGGCGAATACCAGTACCTGCACCCGAACAACGACGTGAACATGGCGCAGTCGACCAACGACGCCTACCCGACCGCGATCCGTCTGGGTCTGCTGCTGGGTCACGACGCGCTGCTGGCCAGCCTCGACAGCCTGATCCAGTCGTTCGCCGCCAAAGGTGAAGAATTCAGCCACGTTCTGAAGATGGGTCGTACCCAGCTGCAAGACGCCGTGCCGATGACCCTGGGCCAGGAATTCCGCGCCTTCGCCACCACCCTGAGCGAAGACCTGGCGCGTCTGAAGACCTTGGCACCTGAGCTGCTGACCGAAGTGAACCTGGGCGGTACCGCAATCGGTACCGGCATCAACGCCGACCCGCGTTACCAGGCCCTGGCCGTTCAGCGTCTGGCAACCATCAGCGGTCAACCGCTGGTACCGGCCGCCGACCTGATCGAAGCCACCTCCGACATGGGCGCCTTCGTGCTGTTCTCCGGCATGCTCAAGCGCACCGCGGTCAAGCTGTCGAAGATCTGCAACGACCTGCGCCTGCTGTCCAGCGGCCCACGCACCGGCATCAACGAAATCAACCTGCCTGCGCGTCAGCCAGGCAGCTCGATCATGCCAGGCAAGGTCAACCCGGTAATTCCGGAAGCCGTGAACCAGGTTGCTTTCCAGATCATCGGCAACGACCTGGCCCTGACCATCGCGGCCGAAGGCGGCCAGCTGCAACTGAACGTGATGGAACCGCTGATCGCCTTCAAGATCTTCGACTCGATCCGCCTGCTGCAGCGCGCCATGGACATGCTGCGCGAACACTGCATCGTCGGCATCACCGCCAACGAAGAGCGCTGCCGTGAGCTGGTCGAACACTCGATCGGCCTGGTCACCGCGCTGAACCCTTACATCGGCTATGAAAACGCCACCCGCATTGCCCGTATCGCTCTTGAAAGCGGCCGTGGCGTGTTGGAACTGGTGCGCGAAGAAGGCTTGCTCGACGAAGAAATGCTCGCCGACATCCTGCGCCCGGAAAACATGATCGCTCCGCGTCTGGTGCCTCTGAAGGCTTGACCAAACGCCGGCTCTGATGAGAGCCACGCTCACCAGGTCGAGGGACTAGACACCTCTCACCTTTTGAGGGCTTGGGGATTTACTCCCTCAAGCCCTTTTTTTTAACCCGTTTGCGGATTTTCACAACATGTTGAATGTTTTCAGTGCCGCCAAGATCGCAGCCTTCGACAGCTTCCACAGGATTTGATATCCCCCAGAAGCTGCCGAAGGCTGCGATTTTTTGATTTTGCAGCGCCCTCGTTCGTCGCTTGCACCACAATCGTGCAGACGGCCGGCGCTCTCCTAGGTATAGTGCCGGCCCTCTTCGCGTGAGCGGTCGTCGTTAACGAGGCCCAAACCCATGCGAAACCCGAACTAATAAAACCCGCGATATGGAAACGGAACGTACCTCGACCCACCTGTTGTGCCCCGCGCAAGCCGGTGTAACGCGATGTGTCGGCCCATCCAGTATTCGCACACACAAAAAATAGCGAGGAATAATCCATGCTCGAAGTCATCAACGACTTCCTCTCAGGGAAAGTACTGATCGTGCTCATTGTCGGGCTCGGTAGCTACTTCACGATCCGCTCGCGTTTCGTTCAGTTCCGCCATTTCTTTCACATGTTCGCGGTGTTCCGTGACAGCCTCAAAAGCAGCGCTGGCCAGCTCAGCTCCTTCCAGGCCCTGATGCTCAGCCTGGCCGGCCGCGTCGGTGCGGGCAACATCGCGGGTGTCGGCATCGCCGTGACCCTGGGTGGCCCCGGTGCGGTGTTCTGGATGTGGGTGACCGCGCTGGTCGGCATGTCCAGCAGCTTCTTCGAATGCTCCCTCGGCCAGCTCTACAAGCGCTGCGACTCCGAAGGCCAGTTCCGTGGCGGCCCGTCCTATTACATCCAGCACGGCCTGCAGAAACGCTGGTTGGGAATGATCATGGCGTTCTTGCTGCTGATCACCTTTGGCTTCGCCTTCAACGGCCTGCAAGCCCACGCCGTAACCCACTCGTTGAACAATGCCTTCGGCCTCGACACCACGTACACCGGCCTTGGCCTGGCGGTATTGCTGGGTCTGGTGTTCATCGGTGGTATCAAGCGGATCGCCAAGGTCGCTGACCTGCTGGTGCCGGTGAAAACCCTGGTGTACATCGGCGTGACCATCTACGTGATCGTGCTGCAGTTCGACCACGTTCCAGGCATGTTGATTACCATCGTCAAAAGCGCCTTCGGTCTGGACCAGGCGTTCGGCGGCCTGATCGGCAGCGCCATTGTCATGGGCGTGAAGCGCGGCGTGTTCGCCAACGAAGCAGGCCTGGGCAGTGCGCCGAACGTGGCCGCCGTGGCCTCGGTCGAGCACCCGGTTTCGCAAGGCGTGGTTCAAGCGTTCAGCGTGTTCCTCGACACCTTCGTGATCTGCACCTGCACCGCGTTGCTGATCCTGCTGTCGGGCTTCTACACCCCGGGCTTCGAAGGCGACGGCATTGCCCTGACCCAGAACTCCCTGGCTGCTGTGGTCGGCGAATGGGGCCGGATGTTCATCTCCGTGGCCCTGGCGTTGTTCGTGTTCACCTCGATCCTCTACAACTACTACCTGGGCGAGAACAACCTGCGCTTCATGATCGGCGAAAACCGCAAGGCGCTGATCGGCTACCGCGCACTGGTACTGGTATTGATCTTCTGGGGTGCCATCGAGAACCTGGGCACGGTGTTCGCGTTCGCCGACATCACCATGACCCTGCTGGCGTTCGTGAACCTGATCGCGCTGTTCCTGCTGTTCAAGGTCGGCATGCGTATCATGCGTGACTACGATGACCAGCGCGCTGCCGGCATCAAGACTCCAGTGTTCGATTCGAGCAAGTTCCCGGATCTGGACCTGGACCTGAAAGCCTGGCCAGCCAATCCGTCAGCCGCTCCTCAAGTGCAGACTGAGCCGCAAGGCGTGACCGCAGCGCAACGCTGATCGGTAAAAAACCGGGCGCATCCCCTGCGCCCGGCGTGACACAGCTTGCGACCGGCGTCATGCTCGGTCGCATGTTGTGGCAGCTTTTTTGATGCTGCCGTTTTGGTTCGGGTTTGAGACCACGTCGCTGCCATCGCGAGCAGGCTCGCTCCCACATCGTTTTCGGAGAACCTCCATGAATTCCTCGACTTTTCCTGCTGCCCAGCACGTCATGGTGCTCTACACCGGCGGCACCATCGGTATGCAAGCCAGTGCCCACGGCTTGGCGCCAGCGTCCGGTTTCGAATCGCGGATGCGCGAGTATCTGCACAGCCAGCCTGAGCTGGTGGTGCCGCAGTGGCGCTTTCGCGAGATGGCGCCGCTGATCGACAGCGCCAACATGACGCCCGCCTACTGGCAGCAACTGCGTGAAGCAGTGGTCGACGCCGTTGATGTCCAGGGCTGCGACAGCGTGTTAATCCTGCATGGCACCGACACCCTGGCCTACAGCGCCGCAGCCATAAGCTTTCAGCTGCTCGGCCTGCATGCCCGCGTTGTGTTCACCGGCTCCATGCTGCCGGCCGGCGTAGCCGACAGCGATGCCTGGGAAAACCTCAGCGGTGCATTGGTTGCTCTTGGCCAAGGCCTGGCACCGGGCGTTCATCTGTACTTCCACGGAGAACTGCTCGACCCGACCCGGTGCGCCAAGGTTCGCAGCTTCGGCCGTCATCCGTTCAAGCGGCTGGAGCGTCAGGGCGGCGGCGTGAAGGCGACTTCCGTGCCGGCGCAGCTGAACTACAACCAGCCTAAACAGCTGGCGAAGGTCGCGGTGCTGCCGCTGTTCCCGGGCATCGGTGCCGATCAACTGGATGGCCTGCTCAACAGCGGTATTCAGGGTCTGGTACTGGAATGTTATGGCAGCGGTACCGGGCCGAGCGACAACCCCGAGTTTGTCGTCAGCCTGGAACGGGCGCGGGACAAAGGTGTGGTGGTGGTCGCGGTGACGCAATGTCATGAAGGTGGTGTGCAGCTCGACGTATACGAGGCCGGTAGCCGCTTGCGTGACGCCGGGGTGTTGTCCGGTGGCGGCATGACTCGCGAGGCGGCGTTTGGCAAGTTGCATGGACTGCTGGGTGCAGGGCTTGAGACCACTGAAGTTCGGCGACTGGTTGAACTCGACCTGTGCGGCGAACTGAGCTGACAAATCACAAAACCCTGTGGGAGCGGGCTCTTGTGGCGAGGGGGCTTGCCCCCGTTGGAGTGCGAAGCGCTCCCCAAGAGCCAGTAGGCGCGCTCTTCAGTTAATGCGCGGCACCCATTTACGACTGCTTCGCAGCCGAACGGGGGCAAGCCCCCTCGCCACAAAAAGCCCGCTCCCACAGGATCGTCGTTGGGCATATAACTTGCTCGCCTCCGGCTACTTAACGGCTGGAACTACCCATGCTCCACTCCCACCTCACCACCCTCAATGCCGTCTCTCTGGTGCTCAACACCTTCAAGGCCGAAGGCCTGTCCAGCGAAGCGTTATTGGCTGGCAGCGGCATCAGCGCGGCGGATTTGAGCCGGGCGGACACGCGCATCACCACCAACCAAGAGATGCTGGTTTGCGCCAACGCCGTCGCATTACGTCGCGATATCGGCCTGGAGCTGGGTCGGCGGATGCACGTCTCGTCCTACGGCATGCTCGGGTACGCCTTACTCACCAGCGCCACTTTAGGTGACGCGTTGCGATTGGCGCTGCACTATCCGGCGCTATTGGGAACACTGTTCGAGTTGAGCCTGGAAGAAGAGGACGAGCGCATCTGGCTCACCGCAGGCGACTATCGGGAAAATCCGGCGCTGGCACCATTCAATGTCGAGTTTTGCCTGGTTTCGATGAAAGTCACCTGCGAAGACTTGCTTGGCCACCCTCTGCCTCTGCTCGGCGCCCGCTTCGAACACCCGGCGCCTGACTATCAGGCGCACTACACCGAGCGTTTCGACTGCCCCTTGCAGTTCGATGCGGTGTCCAATGCCTTTGCTTTCGACAAACACTGGCTCGAACAACCCCTGCCTCTGGCCGACGCCATCACCCATCAGGCCATGGCCGAACGTTGCCGCAAGCAAAACACCGAATTCACCGGGCGCCAGGCCTGGCTCGGGCGTATCCGCCAACTACTCGCCGCACAACTCAACGCGGCGCCCGGGCTTGAAGGGTTGGCGGAACAAATGAATTGTTCGGCGCGGACTTTGCGCCGACATCTAAAGGACTTGGGCTGCAGCTATCAGGAATTGCTCGATGAGTTGCGCTTCGAGCAGGCCAAGCGAATGCTCTGCGAAGATCAATTGCCGATCTACCGGATTGCCGAGGCGTTGGGGTTCAGCGAGACCGCGAGCTTCCGACATGCGTTTGTGCGCTGGAGTGGTGTGGCGCCGAGCCAGTTCAGGCCACACCGATAACCCTGTGGGAGCGGGCTTGCCCGCGAAGAGGCCAGTACATTCGACGCATCTCCATTGACCGGACCACCGCTTTCGCGGGCAAGCCCGCTCCCACAGGTTCGGCATTCCATGCCCAATGTTGAAGCATCGGCGTGCGATCAAGGGGCGAATTTCGGTCAAATCTTTTGGCCATATCAATCCCCTTTTGGCCTTTCCTGCCGTTCTCCCAAACGCCGCCCGCCGCAAGACTGTATGCAACCGAATCAGCCTGCGGAGAACAAGAATGCTGACGATCTACTCGGACGATCACCACTTGCATCACGGCCGTTGTGAATTGATGGACGGGCAATTGATGCCCTGCTTCGAAATGCCCTCGCGGGCCGACCATGTGCTGGCACGCGTACAGTCCCGCCATCTGGGCCCGGTCGAGTCGCCGCAGGATTTCGGTCTAGAGCCGATTCAGCGCATCCACAGCCGCGATTACCTCGACTTCTTCAAAGGGGCCTGGGCGCGCTGGACCGAGTTCAATACCGACGGCGACTTGCTGCCCTACACTTGGCCGGCCCGCACCTTGCGCCGGATCATGCCCACTAGCCTGCACGGCCAGCTCGGCTATTACAGCTTCGACGGCGGCGCACCGATTACCGCCGGCACCTGGCAAGCGGCGTATAGCGCGGCGCAAGTGGCGTTGACCGCGCAGGCGCAAATCCAGCGCGGTGCTCGCAGTGCTTTCGCCTTGTGCCGTCCACCGGGACACCATGCCGCCAGCGATTTGATGGGCGGTTATTGCTACCTCAACAACGCCGCCATCGCTGCTCAGGCATTCCTCGATCAAGGCCACAAAAAGGTCGCGATCCTCGATGTCGATTACCACCACGGCAACGGCACCCAATCGATTTTCTACGAACGCAGCGACGTGCTGTTCACCTCGATCCATGGCCATCCGCAAGCCGAGTTTCCGTTCTTCCTCGGTTACGAAGACGAACACGGTGAAGGCGCAGGTGAAGGGTTCAACTTCAACTACCCTTTGCCCGCCGGTTCAGGCTGGGACCGTTGGAGCGCAGCGCTGGAGCAGGCCTGCAAAGAGATCGAAAAGTACGGCGCCGACATCGTCGTCGTGTCCCTGGGTGTCGATACGTTCAAGGACGACCCGATCTCCCAGTTCAAACTCGACAGCCCGGATTACCTGGCGATGGGCGCGCGCATCGCGGGCCTCGGCAAGCCGACGCTGTTCGTGATGGAAGGCGGTTACGCGGTGGAAGAAATCGGCATCAATGCCGTGAACGTTCTCGAAGGTTTTGAAAGCGCCCAATGAGGAATTAGAACAATGAACCGACTCAAGCGTTTTATCGCGCCAGCGCTCTTGCCCACAGTGCTATGCGCCACGCTGCTCAGTGGTGCCGTTCACGCTGAAGAACGTACCTTGCGGGTGTACAACTGGTTCGACTACATCACCCCCAAGGCGCTGGAAGATTTCAAGACCCAGAACACCCAGACCAAACTGGTCTACGACATCTTCGACACCAACGAAGCGCTGGAGGCCAAGTTGCTGACCGGCAACTCCGGCTACGACGTGGTGGTGCCGTCCAACGTGTTCCTCGCCAAGCAGATCGAAGCCGGGGTGTTCCAGCCACTGGACCGCAGCAAACTGCCGAACTCGAACCACCTCGATCCGAAGCTGATGAAGCTGATCGAAGCCAACGACCCGGGCAACAAATTCGCCGTGCCGTACATGTACGGGACCATCCTGATCGGCTTCAACCCGGACAAGGTCAAAGCAGCGTTAGGCGATAACGCGCCGGTGGACAGCTGGGACCTGATCTTCAAGGAAGAGAACATCAGCAAGCTCAAGCAGTGCGGCGTGGCCCTGCTCGACTCGCCGTCAGAGATCCTGCCGCTGGCCCTGCAGCACCTGGGCCTGGACCCCAACAGCAAGAAGCCGGCGGACTACGCCAAGGCTGAAGCGCTGCTGATGAAGATTCGTCCGTACATCACCTACTTCCATTCGTCCAAGTACATGGCCGATATTGCCAACGGTGACATCTGCGTCGCAGTCGGTTATTCCGGCAGCTTCTCCCAGGCCGCCAACCGCGCCAAGGAAGCCAAGAATGGCGTAATCGTCGACATGCGCCTGCCCAAAGAAGGCGCGCCGATCTGGTTCGACATGCTGGCGATCCCCAAAGGCGCGAAAAACCCGGAAGACGCCTACACCTTCATAAACTACTTGCTGCAACCCCAAGTAATCGCGCCAGTCAGCGACTTCGTCGGCTACCCGAACCCGAACAAGGACGCCACGGAAATGGTCGACCCGGCGATCCGCAACAACCCGAACCTGTACCCGACCGAAGCGGCGATGAGCACGCTCTACACCCTGCAACCGTTGCCTCGTGATGCCGAACGGGCACGGACCCGCGCCTGGACCAAGATCAAGTCCGGCACTTGAAACCGTGAAAACCAAAGACCCGCGCCAGCGCGGGTCTTTTTTTGTCTGCGATATTTATCTACCGCCACCCGTCATCGTCGCCCCAATACCTTGCCCTGACCCGTCGCTGTTCGTGAACAGCGACCTCAGCCGTCAGAGAAGGAAATGACCATGTCCGACCCCTCCGCCCCCAGTGCAGTTGACGTACTGACCCTATTAGTCAGCGGCCCCTCGATCAACGAGGTTGCTTCGACCTTATTGCGTTCCGTGTTTGACCCGCTCTATCCGCAACTGAGCATCGACCCGGCCTTGACCCTGGTTGTCACCCCCGGCTGGATCATCAACGACCAACAGATTACCCATGGCGATCCTCGTTTCGAATCCCTCACCGATGTGCTCGTACGTCTCGCCTTGTCTGGAGACGCGGTGACTTACATCGACGGCGAACATTTCCTGACGCTGAAGCCGGGCGTCGAGCCGGCGATCCAGCTTCCGGTAAAAATCGATGCGATCGGTTGCCTGCTCAATGAACTCGCACCCGTGCTGTTTACCGCCTATCAGGAAAATCAGGTGGACTACTGGAACGATCCCGTCACACCCGACCACCCTCGCTGGTACCTGCTGTCGGATACCTTGCGCAACCAGTGGAATATCGCCGAAGACAACGGCTGGGACGCCGATCAACGGGCCATGGCGCGGGCCGTCTTCAATGAACCGGACAAGGCCCGGCGTCTTTCGGGTGACAAGTACAAGACCCGCGCCTGCCTGATCGATATCGACCTCGGCGAGGCGACTGACCGCAAGCACCTGAGTGTCCTCGATACCGCCGTGCTGATCGGCACGCTCGGCAATCGAACGCTGATCCTGACGCATTCAATCACCCAAGGCTTTCAACGCTTCGACTCATTCGACGCATTGGGGCAGTCGTTGACGCAAGTGCTAGCGGGACCCAACCCAGGCCTTTACTGGCGGTTGTTCGAGCCGCAAGGTAACTACTTCGATCAGCAGGCCTGCACATTGATTGCACTGGAAGCTGAGGCGATCGGTTACATCGATTTCTTCCAGAGCGTCAGCGAAACCGGTCTTGTTTCCCGACCCGGCAGTGCTGGCAATCAGGAACCGCCGGAGCGCCTCAAACCCCAGTTCAATCACATAGAACACGCATTGCCGCAATGGCTGGAAAAAGCATCGCCTGCAGATCAGACCTGCTATAGCCGACACCTGCTGGATCTGGCGGTATTCGAGCAACAAAACAGCGGAAAAACCTTTCAAAGAGAAATCCCCGACATTAAGCGCTTCACCCTGAATGCATTGGCCGAGCAATTGAACAAAAAGCACCCGCATGGCACTGACCTGAAACTCGACGACATCGAAATCAGCATTACCAGCGTTACCGTCTGGGGCACCTTCGTCTTCCCTGGCGACAACGAAACCCTGACCCTGAGCCTTGTCGAACTGGCCTTGCAGAACCTGGTCGGCCTGCCGCCGGGCAACAAGACCGTCCGCTACAAGAACGGCACGGCGGTACCGGCCTGGATGACCTACGACTACGTGGAAAAGCTGATCAGCGCCGTCAACATCGGTGCGACCTACCCGGCCATGCTCAAACGCCGACTGGTCGACGACGCCGCGCAAGCCTCATCACTGCAACGGCTCTATACCCGGCAACTGGCCATTGAACTGCCGTTGCTGACGCTGCAAAACAAGATCCGTGCACAAGCGGATGTTGATGAACAAGGCTATCGGTATGTCCTTGCCGCCCTGGCCAGCGAGCCGGCCGATCGACAGGTCGATGGGCAGGACATCGTCATCCGCCCGCTGGCCTTCGTCACCGGTAAAAATACCGGCGCCAGTGCCGACGAGGTCGTCAATATGTTCGTGATCGAGCCGCGCATACCGGACAAGGGCCCGTGCCTGCTCTATCGCCCGCTGCTCGACCCGCCACTGCTTCAATATCCGTCCCGCGCCAACCTGCTGTATGCCATTCACCATTCAAGATCGTTGCGCCAATCGGTTCTGGCCTGGCTACCGGACCGCGTCCGTTTCAACTATTCGCAATATGTATTTCCGGGCGCCTTGCCCTCGGTCTGGACGGTGCCGCAGTTGCTTATCGATCCTACGGTCTCGCCGCAAATGGCCGGGCCTGTTGTTCTGGGCGGACACGTCATTGAGCAGGATGTGCGAGCAACCCTGTTCAAGGCCAATGCCCGGGCGTTGATCACTCAGGCGGATCGCCAGTCGGTCTCCAATGCCGAGGCGCGCTGGGCCACCCTCAAACGCGGAGGCTGGATGATCTTCAATGCCGCGCTACCGTTTCTGGGGCGCGGCATCGGCACGGCCGCGTGGATCTGGCAAATCATGGATGATCTGCAAGAAGTCGCCGACAGCCAGGAACACCCGCAAGAATCGCTGGCAGGGTCGGCACTGGCCGATATCTTCCTGACACTGGGCATGGTGCTGGCGCATCGCGCCGCCGTTCGGAAAAAACCGCGCCTTGCGCCTTCGGCCAGTCCGGTAACGGCACGCACTGTTGAAGAGAAAACCCCATCAACCCCATCAACTCCAATCACTGCTATCCGGCAGCCAGACCTGCCCACACATGAACTCCCACAAACCCACGCAACATCGCTTCACGGCATCGGCGCCTTGCAACGTTCCCTACCGGCGCTGGAATCATTTCTGGACACTCTGATGATCCCGGCCCCGCAAGGGCTCGCCGAACCGATGACCGAAGGGCCACACAAGCACCTGCGCGCCCACGGTCAACAGTGGTATGCCAAGGTCGGTGAGCGCTGGTTCGAGGTCATCCTCAACGATCATGAGGACGTACAAATCATCGACTCACGCCCACAACCTCCCCGCAGCGGGCCGTTGCTGATGAGCAATGTCCGGGGCGAGTGGTTCGTCGATCTGCGCTTGCGATTACGCGGTGGAGGTCTGAAAAGCCGACGCAAGCAAGTGCAGCGGGAAAATCAGGAGCGGTTGCGCAAGAAGAAGGAAGAAATCGCCGCGTTCGATGCCTCACTTGAAGGCCAGAAAACACAGCTCTTCAGTGTCCGACAAGCCATGCTGGCAGCCACACCTGACGCCGTCGAAAGTGCACGCCAACGGTTCCTCGACGAACTGGACTCACAGTTGAAAGCGTACAGCGCCCATATCGAGAACCTGAAGTCTCTGAACGTCCTGGAAGCCATTCCCAATTACCGCACCGCCATGCTCGACCGAATCACGCTGCAGCTGTTTCTGATGCAATCCTGGATCAACGAGCAATACCCAGTGTTCCGCAGCAGTCTGGGGGTCACACTGGAGTTGCTCGACAAGGAAAACCCGACGCCACAGGAAGAGCGTTCCGAGCCTTTCGAAAAAATGACCGACCAGACGCAGGGCATCATCGACAAACTCGAATTCGCTCAATCGCGCTTCGAGGAACTCAGCCTGCTGGGCAAGGAAGGCGCAGAGATCACACGCAGTGCCAAAGCCAAGCTCCCGACCTTTGATCTGCAGGATTTGAAGCTGCTGCAAATCACCCTGGGGCAGGCGCTGTGCCTCAAGCCCGGTACGACAGAGACTCTGGAACAAGCACGGCAGGGGCTGGAAAGCCTGATCGAAGACGCAGCCCTGAATATTCAAAGCTCGCTGGATCTGAGTGAAGATGAAAACCTGCACAACCTCGGTGACCGGATTGAGGCCCTGAACAACCTGGCCGAGCAGTTCGCAATCATCGACCAGCGTTTTCTCGACCTTACCAGCGAGTACCCGGAACAACTCATTCAGGAACGGCTTGATCAAGTGCAAAAACGTGTCGCCGAGTTCAGCCAGGACACTGTGCAACGATTGTCGAACCTGCTGCGAGAGCAACGGCTGATTGATCCTGTTCCCGGTCCGTCCAGATCGTCTTCAGCCCCTGCGAAAAAGATCATCAAAACCCGCTTCAAGGGCACGCTGGTCGGCAAGCCGCGCAAGGACGCCCGCGGACAGGACACAGACTTCGTCGACGTGGTGGCTCCACTGACGGGAAAAGTGATCGCCACCTTCCACGAAAAATCCCCGGGGGTGTGGGTAGAACGAGTGCCGGCCAAACCACCGGCACCGCCCAGGGCAACTCCCGACCTGTCCAAAAGTACGCAAGCCGGGCAGAACCTGCTCACTGAGTTGCCCGCTTTCAGGCGGCGCACCGAAGCCCACATCAACCGGGCGCAGCGCATCCCGACAGAGATCGAAGAGATCTACTACCTGCATGCCGAACAACTGAACGACGCGGTGAAAAAAATCGACCAGGCCTTGAGCGCCGGTAATATCAGCGAAAGCCGCTCCGCTGCCGCCACCACATTGCGCAACAAACTCGACAGCGCGGCTAAAGCGCTTTACACCACGGGCCGAAGCACCCGGATCGCCATGACCAAACAGCAAGCCCCCACTGCTGCCCGGGTCGAGTGGCTCAAAGGCAAAAGCGAGATCGAGATTGCGAAGGCAACGCAGCGCCGCCTCAAGGGGCCTCGCAAAGACTATCTGCTGGAATACGAGATTCTCGACAAACAAACCCAGGAGGTGCTGTGGTATGCCCACTTTCACTACGCCAACCCGGCCGATCCCTTGGCGTCATTCACCGCCGCGCACTTGAAAACGGTGGATCAGCGACGATTGGGAGGCGCCTACGAATGGCGTGATCCCCACAGCAATCAGGAACTCATTGCGATTCACCGCAGTGAGATCAGTCGCTCACTGGCGCAATCGTTGTTCTTCTCGTAAACCAAAAAACCTGCCCTTTCAATCGCACCAGGCCCTGCGCAAACGGGCCAGAGCCGCTTCGATCGCCGGCTCTGGCACCGCGGCAAAACCCAGCACCAGCCCGGCTCGCTGATCCAGCGGTGTTTGCGAGTCGGGCAACCAGTAAGTGCTCAGACCATTAATCTCGACGCCCACGCTTTGCGCTTTGGTAATCAACTCGCGCTCTCGGGCCACACTGCTCACTGATACCGTCAGGTGCAGGCCGGCCGCTACGCTGGGCAGCTTACCGACGCCCGGGATATCCACAGGCCAGCCATTGAGCAAGACGTTACGCCGACTCAACGCAGCACGGCGCATACGCCGGATGTGTCGCTGGAAGTGCCCGGCCGCCATGAACTCAGCCATTACCGCTTGAGTGCTGATCTCCGAATGCCGGACGTCCACCGCACGACGCTGGGAGAACGCATCAACCAATCCGGGCGGCAACACCAGGTAACCCAGTCTTAATGCCGGGAATGCGACCTTGCCGAAGGTGCCGACATACAGCACCCGCCCCTGCCGATCGAGTGCAGCCAACGGTGCCAGTGGCGCGCCGCTGTAGCGGTATTCGCCATCGTAGTCGTCCTCGACGATCCAGCCTTGGGTGCGTTCGGCCCAGGCCAACAATTCAAGACGTCGCGCCAGACTCATGACCACCCCGGTCGGGTACTGATGCGACGGTGTGACGTAAGCCAATCGACAATCGCTGAGCCCCGCCAATTGGGTGCAATCAATGCCCTCGCTGTCCACCGCGATCCCGTGCAATCGCGCACCGGCTACAGCGAACGCATGACCCGCCGCTCGATACCCCGGATTTTCAATGCCCACCCCATCTCCAGGCTCCACCAGCAACTGTGCACAAAGGCTAATCCCCTGTTGTGCGCCACTGGTGATCACTATTTGCTCAGCCGAGCACTGCATGCCCCTTGAGCTGCGCAAGTACGCAGCAATCAGCCCTCTCAATCGTGCATCACCCGCTGGGTCGCCGTAACACAGTTGCTGCAAATCCGGCTTGCGCCAGAAAGCCGCGTTCAGCTTGGCCCAGACCTCGAAAGGAAATAGATCAAAGGCCGGAACGCCAACACGAAATGCCCGAGGCGGACCACTGGGAGGCAAGGCCAAATGGTTCTTTTCAACCCGGCCCAAAGCACCGCTGTGGATAACTTTACTGGATGAAATCACAGGTAAATCCAGCCAATTTGTGGATAAGGCTGTGGGTAACCCTGTTGAAAACCCTGTGGATACTTTTGTGGATAATTTTTTTACCGGCACCGCGGCTTGAGGCAATTGCGCGACATAAGTCCCGTCGCCAACACGCCCCTCGATAAAGCCCTCAGCGTAAAGCTGATCGTAGGCACGGACCACGCTGTTGCGGGAAATCGATAACGCCGCCGCCAGATCGCGACTGGCCGGCAGTCGTGTGCCGCTGACCAATCGTCCGTCGAGCACTCGCACCCGCAGCGCTTGATAGAGCTGACGACTCAGGCCCTGACGGCGGTCGAGTTCGATACCCGCCGGATTGAACGACGAGGGGAGCGGCAGATTCGGCATGGTAATGGACCTATGAAATTGGTCATTAATGGCTCTTACAACAGACCAATAGCCTGCCTAGGATGAACGCATTCGCCAAGGAAAATTTCCATGTACACGCCCAGCAATTTCGCGATCGATGATTTGAATGAACTGCACCAGCAGATACGCGGCACTCGCCTTGCTGTCTTGGTCACCCACGGTGAACAAGGTCTGCAAGCCAGTCATCTGCCGCTGCTGCTGAATGTTGACCAAGGCCCGAATGGCACTCTCTACGGGCACTTCGCCCGGGCCAATCCACAATGGCGGGATTTGCAGAACGGCGCCGAGGCGCTGGTGATTTTTGCCGGTGCCGATGCCTACGTCAGCCCGGGGTTTTACCCGAGCAAAGCCGAGCACGGCAAAGTCGTGCCGACCTGGAACTACGTCGCCGTGCACGCCTATGGCATGGCCGAAGTGTTCACCGACGCCGATCGCCTGCGCACTCTGGTCAGCGCTCTGACTGATCGTCATGAAGCGGGTCGCATCAATCCATGGAAAGTCGCCGACGCCCCCACCGACTACATTGATGGCATGCTCAAGGCCATCGTCGGTTTTGCTTTGCCGATCCAGCGTCTGGAGGGCAAACGCAAGCTCAGCCAGAACCGCAATGCTGCAGACATCGCCGGTGTGCGCGAGGGGCTGGCCGCCAGCCCTGATGTGCACGACCAGGCCCTCGCCCACTTGATGCGTTAAGGAACCAACATGAGTCAGATCGACATCCGCCAGGTCACCACCGACGATCACACTGCCTGGCTGCCGTTGTGGCAAGCCTACTTGCGCTTCTACAACACCGAATTGCCCGATGCAGTCACCCAGAGCACCTGGCAGCGCCTGCTCGATCCGAGCGAACCGACCCATGGGGCGCTGGCCTGGGCCGATGGCAAAGCAGTGGGCATGGTGCATTTCATCTACCACCGCTCGAACTGGAGCATCGAAAACTCCTGCTACCTGCAAGACTTGCTGGTGACGCCCGAAACCCGCGGCACCGGTGTCGGTCGGCAACTGATCGAATTCGTCTACACCACGGCCAAGGCCGATGGCTGCTGCAAGGTTCATTGGCTGACCCACGAAACCAACGCCACCGCGATCCAGCTCTATGAGCGCATTGCCGAGCGTCCCGGTTTCATTCAGTTTCGCAACGTCCTGTAAGGTTCAAGGAGAGCAGCATGTCGACTTCACTCGCGGACTGGAAAGGTGTTCCGCCGCCCTCGGTGCAACTGATCGAAGGGCGGTTCATCCGCCTGGAAAAACTTGACCCGGCGCGTCATGCCGACGGCTTGTGGAAAACCCTGGAAGGCCCGGGTTCGGATCCGAAACTCTGGGACTATTTGCCTTATGGGCCTTTCCCGGAGCGCAGCGCTTTCAACGATTGGCTGAACAACCATGCGGCCAACAGCGACCCGTATTTCTTCACCGTGATCGACCGCGCCAGCGGCGATGTGCAGGGCATCCTCAGCCTGATGTCGATTGTCCCTGCTCAGGGTCGCATCGAGATCGGCCATGTGACCTTCGGCGCAGCGATGCAACGTTCGCCAAAAAGCACCGAGGCGGTTTACCTGCTGGCCAGGGAATCCTTTGCCTTGGGTTACCGGCGTCTGGAATGGAAATGCAACAACGGCAATGCCCGCTCCAAATATGCGGCAGAGCGGTTGGGATTCAGTTTTGAAGGGGTTTTCCGTCAACACATGGTGGTCAAGGGTAAAAACCGAGACACGGCGTGGTATTCGATTCTGGATTCGGAATGGCCGGCGATTGGCGCGGGGTTCGAGCGGTGGCTGTCCGATGAGAACCAGACGGAATCGGGGCAGGTGAAAACTCTGGTTGAGTGCCGCACCTGATGATCGTTCCCACGCTCCTGCGTGGGAATGCAGCCACGGACGCTCTGCGTTCGATCCGGAAGGCGACGCAGAGCGTCGCGGGATGCATTCCTTTGCTGCGCGTGGGAACGATCTTTCAAACCAGTTTCTGGGCCAACACCGCAATATGCTCCGGCCCGATCCCGCAGCAACCGCCTAAATGGCTGGCCCCGCGTTTCTGCCAATCGGCCGCCCATTGCAGGTAGCCGGGCGGATCGAGATCGTCGCGCAACGGGTCCAGACCGTCATTGGCCGTGGCCTCTTTCGGCTGCGGCGGGAAGGCATTGGCGTATGCGCCGATGTGGATCTTCACCCCCAGGCGTTCGAAGGTTTCCCGCGCCGCATCGATCGCAGCGCCGATCACTTCCGGCTGGCTGCAGTTGAACAGCAAGGTCTCGACGCCCAACTCAGCCGCCACCGCGGCAGCCTCAGCCACGGGCTCACCGGAACGCAGACGCGGCACTTCGTCGGTGTCTTCATCCTTCAAGGTAAACGACAGCCAGAACGGCTTGCCGTCCTTCGGCAGACCGGCATGAATCGCCCGTGCCTCGATAATCGAGCTCTGGGTTTCGGCCAGCCACAGGTCGACATGAGGCGCCAGGCCATTGACCAGAGGCGCCAGCAGTTCAGTCACCCGCGCAGCATCGAACAGGTCCGGGCGATAGGAGCCGAACAACGGCGGCAATGAACCGGCCACGCGCACCGGTTTGCCCGCCGCATCGACTGCACGACGGGCCAACTCCCCGGCCAATGCTGCAAGCGCCTGGCCCTCAGCGGCAAAACGCTCTTCGCCAATATGGAACGGTACCACCGCATAACTGTTGCTGGTGATCACGCTGGCACCGCTTTCGATATAAGCCGCGTGCACCGCCTCCACCGCTTGCGGCGCTTCGCTCAAGGCCAGCGCCGACCACTCGGGCTGCCTGAAAGGCGCCCCTCGGCGTTGCAGCTCACGACCCATGCCACCATCTAGAATTACCGTCCCTGCGCCCATATGCTTTTCACTCATAAGCTTATGAAAATAACTCACTATCAGAGTCGTTCTTATAACTATTTAATACGCACCACCCGGTTAATAACAACCTCTTTTTTTTCAGGGATCAACTGTGAAATTTCAACCACTGCTGGCCCTGGGCCTGACGATTCTGGCTGCCTCCACTCAAGCCTTTGCGGGCGCCACCCTGGATCGCATCGAGCAAAAGAAAGAACTGGTAGGCGTGTTGATGGAAAGCTATCCGCCCTTCTCATTCCTCAACGACCAGAACCAGCTCGACGGCTTCGACGTCGACGTGGCCAAGGCCGTGGCGGACAAACTGGGCGTCAAGCTGCGCCTCGAAACGCCGTCCTGGGATGTGATCGCCGCCGGCCGCTGGAGCGGGCGTTACGACATCTGCATCTGCTCCATGACCCCGAGCAAAGCCCGCGCTGAAGTCTTCGACTTCCCGGTCGAGTACTACGCCTCCCCTGCGGTGATTGTGGTCAACGCCAAGAACGACAGCATTCACAGCGCCAAGGACCTGAGCGGCAAGAAAGTCGGCCTCACCAGCGCCTCCAGCTATGAAAGCTACCTGAACAAAAACCTGGTGATCGAAGGCGCCGAAGACACCCAACTGCAATACCCGTTCGAGAATGTGCAGATCGCCCCGTATGACACCGACAACGTCGCGTTCCAGGATTTGGGCCTGGGCGCTGGCGTGCGTCTGGACGCGATTATCACCAACCTTGTCACCGCCCAACCACGCCTGAACGAAGACAAGCGCTTCAAACTCGCCGGCCAGCCGCTGTACTCGGAGCCGAACTCGGTGGCCATCGAAAAAGGCGACACCCAGTGGAACAGCAAAGTGCGTGAAGTTTTCGCTCAGTTGAAACAAGACGGAACTCTGAGCAAACTGTCGCAAAAATGGATCGGCGCCGACATCAGCAAATGACCTCTTTCCCCAAACCTCCTCAGCCGCCGCAACCAGTGGCTGAGTCATTGCTGCAGCGGGTCTTCGGCTTCCGTACGCGGCTGTACCTGACCTGGGCGGCGATGTTCAGCTTGTTCGCAAGTTTCTTCCTGAGCTTCGACCTGAAGTTCTCGATCATCCTCGACAAACTGCCGAACCTGATCGGCCTGCACCTGGCACCCAACGGCTTTCTGCAAGGCGCAGCGCTGACGTTGTTTTTGTGCCTGTGCTCGATTGTGACGTCATCGCTGCTGGGCTTCATCACCGCTTTGGCGCGGCTGTCGAAAAGCGCGGTGGCGTTCGGTATCGCGAGCTTCTATGCCTCGTTCTTTCGCGGTACACCGCTGCTGATCCAGATTCTGCTGATCTACCTCGGCCTGCCACAACTCGGCATCGTGCCCGGCGCCATTGCCGCCGGCATCATCGCCCTGTCGCTGAACTACGGCGCCTACCTGAGCGAAATCTTCCGCGCCGGCATCCTCGGCGTCCCCCACGGCCAACGCGAAGCATCATTGGCCCTGGGCATGCGCGAAACCGTGATCTTCTGGCGCGTCACCCTGCCCCAAGCCATGCGCACCATCATCCCGCCAACCACCAACCAATTCATCTCGATGCTCAAAGACTCGTCACTGATTTCGGTGATGGGGGTCTGGGAAGTGATGTTCCTGGCGCAATCGTATGGGCGTTCGAGCTATCGCTACATCGAGATGCTGACGACGGCGGCGATTATTTATTGGTTGATGTCGATTGGATTGGAGCTGATTCAGGCGCGGATGGAGCGGCATTATGGGAAGGCGTATTTGAACCGTAGTTAGGCCAAAAGATCGCAGCCTTCGGCAGCTCCTACCTGGAGTCAACGTGCCCCCCCTGCAGGAGCTGCCGAAAGCTGCGATCTTTTGATCTTTAACGTGCGGCAGATACGTTTTTTTGAAGATGCGATAGCCCCCGTATCTTGATTCGATGTAAGAAAAAGCATCAGCGCGAACAGATAAAATCAGCCGGTCTCAAGCGGCTGGCCATTTTCTACACAACCATCTGACACTCCCCGCAAGCCCGTCGGAAGCAGCTGACATCGGCACCTATAGCCTCCCTCTTAGAGTTTGGCCTCCTTTCAAAAGAGGCCGTACTCGATGCCCATTCAACATAAATACAAACCCCACCACCTTGTCCTGGCCATTGCACTTGCAGCTGGTTGTGCAGAGTTCTCCCTGGCCCAGCAACTGGAGCCTCAAGTCGACGCCGACGTAAAGCCCACCAAAACCCGAAAAAAAGCCACCAAACCTGTAGCCCCCCCTGGCAGTGTGTTTGAAGAGGCCACCGTAGGCGCTTCAGCGCTTAAGGTCGAGGCTACGGCCACACCAAGTAACGCAGGTATGAATGTTGTTGTTCTTCCCGGCAACCACGCCCAAAGCACCGTCCAAACCGTGCTGAATACCGGAAATGTTGAAGATGAGTTCGGACAAGTCACCAGTAATCTGGCATTCATGACGCCAGAGGCTTCCTATAATGACACTCAAGTGGCGCTGACCCGCAACGATGTACCGCTCGAGACGGTTGCCACCTCTGCCAGCGCGCAGGCCCTGGCCCGCAGTGTAGACACCCCCAAAACCGTGATCGCCAACGCCGCCATCGGCGCGCTACTGGCCAGCAACAAGGCCAATGCCTCCATCGCCATTGAACAATTGGCCGCAAGTAGCAACGCCAACCTCGCAAAAGCAACTTTAAGCAGTGTCAGCCCCGTCAGCGCCAGCATGCTCTCAGCCATGCGTCAGCTGGATAACGGCACGGGCACTTTCTCCGACAAAGCTCCACGCCTTGCCACTGGCAGTGAAAACAGCAGCCGCGTCTGGCTTCAGGCGTTGGGCAATGGCGGCAAAGTCGAGAGCGACTTCGACAACACGCTGAAACACTCCACCCAAGGCCTCGTTCTGGGCGCCGACTGGCGGCTCGACGAGCAATGGCAAGTCGGGGTGATGGGCGGAAAATCACAAACGAAACTCGAAGCCCGGCAATTCGACGGCGATCTCGACAGTTGGCACCTGGGTGCTTATGCGTTGCGCCAGGACGGCCCATTAGTGCTGCGTCTCGGTGCTACCTACGCCAGCCATGAAGGCAGCAGCAAACGTCGGGTTGCATTCAACGGATTCAACGACCGCCTCAAAGGCAGCTATGACGCCAACACCCAGCAGGCCTTCGCCGAAGCGGGCTTCAATCTGGGCCGCAACAATGTGACGGTCGAGCCATTCGCCAGCGTCGGCTATCAACGCTACCAGCGTGACAACCACACCGAAAAAGGTGGCGATGCAGCGCTGAAAGTCTATGGGCAAACCCAAGACAATTTCAGCAGCACCTTCGGCCTGCGCGCGGCGAAGCTGAACTCACTGGACAACGGCATGCGCCTGACACCGCGAGTCAGCGCCGGCTGGAAACACATCTACGGCGAGCTCGGCAGCGAAACGCGCCAACAGTTTGTCAAGGGCGGGAAACGTTTCGACATCGCCGGGGCAGCGTTTGATCGCGACAGCCTGTCGCTTGATGCCGGGCTCGACCTGGGGCTCTCGGCCAACCACACGCTGGGTGTGGGCCTTACCGGCGAGATCGGCAGTGACAGCCGCACTCATGGCGTAATGGGACAGTGGCGGATAGCGTTCTGATGAACTCGCCTCATATTCACTGATTCAGTGCAATACCTTGCTCGCGAATGCGGAGTGTCAGTCGATATGGATGTTGAATGTCACACCGCATTCGCGAGCAAGCCCACACTTGATCTGCAATCCACCCAAACACCGGGCGAAAAAAAAGGGGAGCACATGCCCCCCCGAGGTTTAAAACGGTATATCGAGGCCGTTAACTCAGCCTTCGATCTCGATCAGAATCTCGCCCGGATTCACCCGGTCGCCCTTGGCCACGTGGATGGCGGTGACTTTGCCGGCGATGGCCGATTGGACTTCGGTTTCCATCTTCATCGCTTCGGTGATCAGCACGGCCTGGCCGGCTTTCACGGTGTCGCCTTCCTTGACCAGCACATCGACAATGTTGCCTGGCATGGTGGTGCTGACGTGGCCCGGTGCAGTGGCTTGCTTGCGCTTGCTGCTACCGCCGCTGACGAATTCGTTGAGTGGTTCGAACACCACTTCTTCCGGCATGCCGTCGATGGACAGATAGAAGTGGCGCTTGCCTTCCGACTTGACGCCGACACCGGTGATGTCGACGCGGTAGGTTTCACCGTGAACGTCGATGACGAACTCGGTCGGCACGCCTTCGCCGCCGGCCGATGCCACGCCGCCCGCTTCCGGAATCGGCAACAGCACCTCTGGAGTGAGGGTGCCGGCTGCGCGTTCTTCGAGGAACTTGCGACCGATGTCCGGGAACATGGCGTAGGTCAGCACGTCTTCTTCAGACTTGGCCACGGCACCGATTTCGGCACGCAACTTGGTCATTTCCGGCTTGAGCAGGTCAGCTGGACGCACGTCGATCACTTCTTCGCTGCCGATCGCCTGACGACGCAGTTTTTCGTTCACGGTGCCCGGCGCTTTGCCGTAGCCGCCTTGCAGGTAGAGCTTCACTTCGTTGGTGATGGTCTTGTAGCGCTCGCCAGCCAGCACGTTGAAGAACGCCTGGGTGCCAACGATCTGCGAGGTCGGGGTCACCAGTGGCGGGAAGCCGAGGTCTTCGCGAACGCGCGGGATCTCCGCCAGCACTTCGCTCATGCGGTTCAGCGCGCCCTGCTCTTTCAACTGGTTGGCCAGGTTGGAAATCATCCCGCCCGGTACCTGGTTGACTTGAACGCGGGTATCAACGGCGGTGAACTCGCTTTCGAACTGGTGGTACTTCTTGCGCACGGCGTAGAAGTACAAGCCGATTTCCTGCAGCAGTTCCAGGTTCAGGCCGGTGTCGTATTCGCTGCCTTTAAGAGCAGCGACCATCGATTCGGTGCCTGGATGGCTGGTACCGGAAGCGAAGCTGGAGATCGCGGTGTCAATGTGATCGGCGCCGTTTTCGATGGCCTTGAGTTGGCACATCGTGGCCATGCCAGCGGTGTCGTGCGAGTGAATGAACACAGGCAGCGATTGCTCGGATTTCAATGCCTTGACCAGTTCGCCAGTGGCGTACGGGGTCAACAGGCCGGCCATGTCTTTGATCGCCACGGAATCACATCCCATGGCTTCCATTTGCCTGGCTTGCGCCACGAATGCGTCAATGGTGTGCACTGGGCTGGTGGTGTAGGCGATGGTGCCCTGAGCGTGTTTGCCGGCCGCTTTCACCGCTTCGATGGCGACTCGCAGGTTACGCACGTCGTTCATCGCGTCGAAGATGCGGAACACGTCGATGCCGTTGACCGCAGCCTTGGCAACGAAGGCTTTGACCACGTCGTCGCTGTAGTGGCGGTAGCCCAGCAGGTTTTGGCCACGCAGGAGCATTTGCAGACGCGTATTAGGCAAGGCCGCGCGCAGTTGGCGCAGACGCTCCCACGGGTCTTCTTTCAGGAAGCGGACGCAGGCGTCGAAGGTCGCGCCGCCCCAGCATTCCAGCGACCAGTAGCCGACTTTGTCGAGCTTGTCGCAGATCGGCAGCATGTCTTCGGTGCGCATGCGGGTGGCGAGCAGCGATTGGTGGGCGTCGCGCAGGATTGTGTCGGTAACGTGGATTTTCTTGCTCATTGTTATATTCCTCACAGGCCTGCGTGGGCGGCGATGGCGGCGGCGATGGCCAGGGCCAGCTCTTCGGGTTTGCGCTTGATCGAGTAGTTGGTCAGTTCAGGATGGCTTTCAACGAAGCTGGTATTGAACTGGCCGCTACGGAATTCCGGGTTACGCAGGATTTCCTGGTAATACGCGGCGGTGGTCTTGACCCCTTGCAGACGCATGTCGTCCAGAGCTCGCAAGCCACGGTCCATCGCCTCTTCCCAGGTCAGCGCCCAGACCACCAGTTTCAGGCACATCGAGTCGTAGAAAGGCGGAATGGTGTAACCGGTGTAGATCGCTGTGTCGGTGCGCACGCCGGGACCGCCGGGCGCGTAGTAACGGGTGATCTTGCCGAAGCTCGGCAGGAAGTTGTTTTTCGGGTCTTCGGCGTTGATCCGGAACTGCAGCGCAAAACCGCGGTGCTGGATGTCTTCCTGTTTCACCGAAAGCGGCAGGCCGGACGCGATGCGAATCTGCTCGCGAACGATGTCGATGCCGGTGATTTCTTCGGTGATGGTGTGCTCCACCTGCACCCGGGTGTTCATCTCCATGAAATACACCTCGCCCTCGGCGAGCAGGAACTCCACGGTGCCGGCGTTCTCGTAACCCACGGCCTTGGCCGCACGCACCGACAGATCGCCGATGTAGGCACGCTGTTCCGGGGTCAGTTGCGGGCTCGGAGCGATCTCGATCAGCTTCTGGTTGCGACGCTGGATCGAGCAATCACGCTCGAACAGGTGCACCACGTTGCCAAAGCTGTCACCGAGGATCTGCGCTTCGATGTGTTTCGGATTGACGATGCATTTTTCCAGGAACACTTCCGCCGAACCGAAAGCCTTGGTGGCTTCGGAAATGACTCGCGGGAAGGCCTGTTCGAGTTCTTCACGGCTGTCGCAGCGCCGGATACCACGACCACCACCACCGGAGGTTGCCTTGAGCATGACCGGATAACCGATGCGATCGCCTTCGAGCAAGGCTTCCGCAATGTCCGCGACGTTGCCTTCGGTGCCTGGCGTGACCGGCACACCCGCCTTGATCATGCTACGGCGTGCTTCGGTCTTGTCGCCCATGCGGCGAATGACTTCAGCCGATGGACCGATGAATTTGATGCCGCGTTCAGCGCAGATGTCTGCCAGCTCGGCGTTTTCCGAGAGGAAACCGTAGCCGGGATGCAACGCATCACAACCGGTTTCCACGGCCAGATTCACCAGCTTGCGCGCATTCAGGTAACCGGCCAGTGGCTCGGCACCGATGCTGTGGGCCTCGTCCGCACGCTTCACATGCAAGGCATGGCGGTCGGCATCGGAATAGATCGCGACCGAGCGAATGCCCATTTCGGCGCAGGCACGCACGATTCGTACGGCAATCTCACCACGGTTGGCGATCAGGATCTTTTTTATCACTTGGAGGTTCCCTTGAGCCGGTGGTACCCACGACCTGTCAAACCAGGCCGGCGCGTGACCAAATGTTTCAATTCAGTCGCAGCTCCACACTAGCCTTCGCAAGGGATTAACAAAAATGAATAATAATTGGGTTACACATAAGCAAAGACTTATAGTTGAGGCATCAGCCTCCGCTCAGGGTCTCTAGAAAATGCGTAAGTCATTGATGCGTATGACATTGCGTCAATTGCAGATCTTCAATGAGGTGTGCGACTTAAGGTCCTACAGCCGCGCGGCCGACGAAATGTCTCTCACACAACCTGCCGTGAGCCTACAGATTCGTCAACTCGAAGAGCTGATCGGCCAACCCTTGTTCGATTATGTCGGCAAAAAACTCTACATGACCGAGGCGGCCGAAGCACTGCAGCGCGCCAGCCGTGACATTTTCGGGCGCCTGGAAAACCTCGATATGCAGCTGTCTGACATGCAAGGTTCATTGCAGGGCCAGCTGAAACTGGCGGTGGAATCCAGCGCCAAGTATTTCGTGCCGCACCTGTTTGCCGCCTTCAAGCGCCAGCACCCGGAGGTGAACCTGCACCTGACGGTGGTCAACCGTGGCCAGGTCATCCGGCGCCTGTCGGATAACCGTGATGACTTGGTGATCATGTCGATGGTCCCACAAGACATGGGGCTGGAATTCCTGCCGTTCCTCAACAATCCGATTGTCGCTGTAGCCCCGCCGGATCATCCGCTGTGCCATATGGGACCATTGCGCTTGCAGGATCTGGAACCCTACACGCTGCTGTTGCGCGAACCCGGTTCCGGTACGCGATTGGCATGCGACGAGTATTTCAAAGAGAAGCGCGTGCACTTCACCCAGACCCAGGAGGTCGCCTCGGCGGAAGCTCAGCGTGAATGCGTATTGGCGGGTCTGGGCCTGGCGCTGTTGACACGCCACGCCCTGAACCTTGAGTTGGCGACCGGCGCCCTTATTGAGCTGCCGGTCGAAGAGTTGCCGCTGTTCCGTAGCTGGTGCCTGGTGCAGGCCAAGGCCAAACGGCTATCGCCGGTGGCCCACGCATTCCTTGCGTTTATCCGCAGCGAACGGGTGCAGATCAGCGCGCTGGTTGAACGTTTCGACGGGAAGTTGCCGGTGCTGCCTGCCAGTAGTTGAGTTCGAGGTCGTCAGGAAAATCGCCAATTTCGGCCAGTAACTGGCGGCGTTCGCAGCGATCTTCGATGGCGCGGCGAAATTCCATGCGGCGCTGATCTTCTTGCTGACGGCGGGTTTTGACGGCGCTGTTGCGTTCTTCGTAGGGCTGAGCCATTTCGAGTCTCCCAAGGCGAGTACGGGAGTTACACGATAGGTGCGAGGGATGACGGTTTGGCGGCGGGAGGGTTACAGACGTGTGAACATTGGCAGATGACTGGGGTGTTTTTGAGGACGCCTTCGCGGGCAAGCCCGCTCCCACAGGGATCGATGGTGTTCACTCACTCTATGCAACACAGCCGATCCTTGTGGGAGCGGGCTTGCCCGCGAAAAGGTCGGAACGACCTTCCGGCAATGTCAGATCGGGCTCAATCGTCGAGGGCTTTTACTGACTTGGGCGACAGCCGCAAGCTGCGAAGGCTGCGTTTGACGCTCTTGAGGTGATTGACCAGGCTCGGACCGCGGGCCATGGCCACGCCCATCGCCAGCACATCGATCACCACCAGGTGCGCAATGCGCGAAGTCAGCGGCGTATAAATTTCGGTGTCTTCATGCACATCGATCGCCAGATTGACGGTCGACAGCTCGGCCAACGGTGTCTGGCTCGGGCACAAAGTGATCAACGAAGCGCCGCTCTCGCGCACCAGGTTGGCCGTGATCAACAGGTCCTTGGAACGCCCCGACTGGGAAATGCAGATCGCCACGTCGCTCGGCTTCAGGGTGACCGCCGACATCGCCTGCATGTGCGGGTCGGAATACGCCGCTGCGGTCAGCAGCAAACGGAAAAACTTGTGCTGGGCATCCGCCGCCACGGCGCCCGAGGCACCGAAGCCATAGAACTCGACACGCTGGGCCTGAGACATCAGCGACACCGCCCTCTGCAACTCCACCGGATCGAGTTTCTCGCGAACTTCCATCAGGGTGTGCAGGGTGGTGTCGAAGATTTTCAGGCTGTAATCGGCGACCGAATCGTCTTCATGGATCGCGAATTGCCCGAAGCTCGCGCCAGCCGCCAGGCTCTGCGCCAGTTTCAGCTTCAAATCCTGAAACCCGGAGCAACCGATGGCGCGGCAAAACCGCACGATGGTCGGTTCGCTGATGCCCACGTTGTGGGCCAGGTCGGCCATGGAGCTGTGCATCACCGCCGCAGGGTCAAGCAGCACGTGGTCGGCGACCTTGAGCTCCGACTTGCGTAACAGGTGGCGTGACTGGGCGATGTGTTGCAGCAGATTCAAAGGGGCGGACTCTTTGTTATTGGCAGGTGCCGGGGATGTAGCACGCTTGTAGTTATACTACATGAATCGGCTTTTTGCCTGCTCAATGCGTAACTCAATGTCCCCATTTCATGCGACATGCGCTCCATGTAGCCCTCTCGGTCGCTGTAGCAGCTGGCGAAGCCTGCAGCTACAAAGGGTTGGCGTCGCGACGTAAAAGCTCGGCCAGGTCGGCGGCTTCAACAGGACGGCTGACCCAATAGCCCTGCACTTCATCGCAGCGCTCGGTTTTCAGAAACTCCAGCTGCTCCGGCCGCTCCACCCCTTCAGCCACCACCTTCAACGACAGGCCGTGGGCCATGGCGATGATCGCCCGGGTGATCGCCGCATCCTCACTGCTCTCCCCCAGACCGCGGATAAACGCCTGATCAATTTTCACGTAGTCCACAGGGATGCGCTTGAGATAGCTCAGCGACGAATAGCCAGTGCCAAAATCGTCGATGGCCAGTTTCACCCCAAGGTCGCGCAACTGCTGGAAGGTCGCAATGATGTGCTCGACACTGTCCAGCAACTGGCTTTCGGTGAGTTCCAGTTCCAGGTAATGCGGCGCCAGACCGGTTTCCTCCAGCACCTGGCGCACCAGGCTAACCAGTTTTCCCTGACGCAGTTGATGCACCGACAGGTTGACCGACACCCGAATCGGCTCCAGCCCCTGACGCTGCCACTCACACGCTTGCCAGCAGGCTTGGCGCAAAACGAACTCGCCGATAGCGCCGATCAGCCCGGTTTCCTCGGCCAGACCGATGAAATCCCCCGGCGGTACCTGGCCCAGGGTCGGGTGATTCCAGCGTACCAACGCCTCGGCGGCATTCAGCCGGCCGGTGGCGAGGCAGAGTTTGGGTTGATAAAACACTTTCAGCTGTTTTTCTTCGATGGCTTTGCGTAGCTGGTTCTCGAGCTGCAAACGCTCGAGCGTGCTGGCTTGCAGGCTGTCTGTATAGAACTGGAAGTTGTTGCCGCCCAAGTGTTTGGCATGCTGCATGGCCATGTTCGACTGGCTGACCAGCGCGGAAATCTCCCGCGCGGTGTCCGGCAACAAGCTGATGCCCATGGACGCACTCATCACCAATTCATGACCCTCGACGGTGACTGGCAAACGCAGCTTGGCCGACAATCGGGTCGCTACGCGCGCCAGGCTCGACAGGTTGCCGTAGGTATCGAACAGCACTGCAAATTCATCGCCGGACAGCCGGGCGATAGTGTCCGCTTCCGGCAGTGCATTGACCAACCGTCGGGCCATTTTTTGTAACAACTCATCGGCAATTTCGTGGCCGAGGCTATCGTTGAGCAGCTTGAAACGGTCCAGATTGATGTGCAGTAACGCCAGACTGCGACGACCGCCCTGGCGCCCACGTTGATGAGCCTCGTGCAGCCGTTCGCGGAACAACGAACGGTTGGCCAGCCCCGTGAGTTCATCGTAATGAGCGAGGTAGCGCATACGTTCTTCGGATTCACGCCGAGCGGACAGATCGGCGAAGAAGCCGACAATATGACTCACATTTCCCCGCGTATCGCGCACGGCATTCAGTTGCAGCCATTGCGGATACAACTCGCCATTCTTGCGGGCTTCGACCAGCTCGCCCTGCCAGCTACCGTCCTGCTCCAGCGCCTGACGAATAGCCGTGTAATGCCGGCGGGCATCGCGGCTGCAGGGCAACTCGACCACGTTGCGTCCGAGCATGTCATCAATGTCATAGCCGGTAACCCGACTGAAGGCCTGATTAACGGCAATCAGCGCGTAATTCGGGTCCAGAATTACAATGCCTTCGCTGGCAGCCTCAAACACCGTCGCCGCCAGTTGTCGCTGTTGCTCCAGGCCCTTGCTGGCGCTTATATCGCGGCGGGTGCCGACCATGCGAATCACCCGGCCGTTCTCGGCGCGCTCCACCGCTCGACCACGGTCCTCGATCCAGACCCAATGGCCATCGCCGTGCCGCACCCGATACTCGATCTGATAATCCTCGCTGCGGCCCTTCAAGTGCTCGACCAGCGCCCGCTTCAGCGATGGCAAGTCGTCGGGGTGCAGCCTGGGCTTGAGGTGGCGGAGCATCGCTGTCACGAATTCCGGCTCCAGGCCAAACAGCTCCTGGAGTTGGGTGTGATGGACTTCGTCTGTCTGCAGGTTCCAGTCCCACAGCCCGAGTTCGCTCGCCTTCAACGCCAGCGCCAGTCGCGCTTCGCTCTTGCTCAAGGCCTGGTTGGCGGCGTCCAGTTCCAGACTGCGTTGTGCGACCCGGTTTTCGAGGTCGACCTGGGTTTCGCGCAATTTGTCTTCGGCGCGGCGGCGCTGGTCGATTTCCTTGGCCAGTTCGTGGTTGAGCTGATCGCTGCGACTTTGCGCCTGCTGCAAATGCTCGATCAGGGCCTGATTTTGAAAGCGTCGCAGCAGCCCTTGGTTAATCAGCCGATTGACCTGCCAGGCGACCACGCTTAACGAACCCAGCAAAATCAGGCCAAACCAGCCCCAGCCCTGTTCCTGCTCATCCCCGCCCCAAAACAGGTAGCCGATAGCCGGCAACAGACAGGGCAAGGTAAAGGACAGAAAAGCCGGCAGGCTGACGGCATAAGCGACGCTGGCCGAGAGCGCCGCGGCGCCGATCAGGCCGAACACCCAGGCTTGCTGCATGAAATTGTCAGCGGGCACCAACGCGATGCCGGCACCGGCCAGGGTCAGGCCGGTCATGGCAGAGCCGAGCATGAACATGCGACGCCAGATCGGATGGGCCTGACGGTTGGGGATCGCCGAATCGAAGGCCGCGACCTGAATCACCCGCAACGCCACCAGTGACAATAACCAGATCAGCCAGACGCTCACCACGAAGTAACGCTGTGGGCTCCAGAGCAGCCCGGCGCACACCAGACCGTTGATCAGCATGAACAGCGTAGGCAACAGCGAGCCCTGGTACAGCAGGCGCGTGCGCTCGACCGCCATTTCCATGGCGTACTGCTTGCGGATAACCCGGGGCTCCACAGAGGGGCCCGACAGGTCGGAGCTGAGGGTCATAGGCAATGTTCTTGTTCTTATTAGTGAGCATGCGAGCCCGAATTGTGAACGGAGCATACACAAGCAAATGCCCGGACCAAACAGCCCAAGGTCATAAAATAGACGAAAGTTTGGGCCGCCCGCCTTGGTAAAAAAGCAGCCAGACGAGCTCCGCCAATGCTTGCAGCCGGTGACCGACCGGTCGTCATCGGTGCTTCTTTCATCGGCTAATGCAAAGCTCGGTTTGCCCGGTGTGACGGCGCACCCTAGAATGCCCCGATGCGCGATGATCTCTCCCTTCTGCTGAACTCCCTCAACGATGCCCAACGTCAGGCCGTAGCTGCCTCCGTGGGTCGTCAGTTGGTCCTGGCCGGTGCTGGTTCCGGTAAAACCCGAGTGCTGGTGCACCGTATCGCCTGGTTGATCCAGGTCGAAAACGCCTCGCCCCACTCCATTCTGTCGGTGACCTTCACCAACAAGGCCGCTGCCGAGATGCGTCATCGCATCGAGCAGCTGATGGGTATCAACCCGGCCGGCATGTGGGTCGGCACCTTCCACGGCTTGGCGCACCGCTTGCTGCGGGCGCACTGGCAGGAAGCCGGCCTGAGCCAGACCTTCCAGATTCTCGACAGTGACGACCAGCAACGGTTGGTCAAGCGGGTGATCCGCGAGTTGGGCCTGGACGAGCAACGCTGGCCGGTCCGACAGGCCCAGTGGTTCATCAACGGGCAGAAAGACGAAGGTCTGCGTCCGCAACATATTCAAGCCAGCGGCGATCTGTTCCTGGCAACCATGCGCAGCATTTATGAAGCCTATGAAGCTGCTTGCCTGCGCGCCGGCGTCATCGACTTCTCTGAACTGCTGCTGCGCGCCCTCGATCTGTGGCGCGATAACCCGGGCCTGCTCGCCCATTATCAGAAGCGCTTCCGACACATTCTGGTGGACGAGTTCCAGGACACCAACGCCGTGCAGTACGCCTGGTTGCGTCTGCTGGCCAAGGGTGGCGACAGCCTGATGGTGGTCGGCGACGACGATCAGTCGATCTATGGCTGGCGTGGCGCGAAAATCGAGAATATTTATCAGTATTCCGACGACTTCCCGGATGCCCAGATTATTCGTCTGGAGCAAAACTACCGCTCCACGGCCGGAATTCTCAAAGCCGCCAACGCCTTGATCGCCAACAATACCGGGCGCATGGGCAAAGAGTTGTGGACCGATGGCGGCGAAGGCGAAGCGATCAACCTGTACGCTGCCTTCAACGAGCACGATGAAGCACGCTACGTGGTTGAAACCATTGAAAGCGCGCTGAAAACCGGCTTGGCTCGTAGCGATATCGCGATTTTGTACCGCTCCAACGCCCAATCGCGCGTTTTGGAAGAAGCCTTGCTGCGTGAGCGTATTCCGTATCGCATTTATGGCGGTCAGCGCTTCTTCGAACGGGCAGAAATCAAGAACGCCATGGCGTACCTGCGTTTGCTGGAAGGCCGTGGCAACGATGCGGCCCTGGAGCGGGTGATCAACGTTCCGGCCCGTGGCATCGGCGAAAAAACCGTCGAAGCGATCCGCGATCATGCGCGCCACAGCCATGTGTCAATGTGGGAAGCCATGCGTCAGCTGGTGGCCAACAAAGGCCTGACCGGTCGCGCGGCCGGTGCTCTTGGGGCATTTATGGAGCTGATCGAGAACCTCGCCGCCAAGTGCCTGGAAATGCCGCTGCATTTGATGACCCAAACCGTGATCGAGCAATCGGGGCTGATTGCCTACCATCAGGCGGAAAAAGGCGAGAAAGGCCAGGCCCGGGTAGAAAACCTTGAGGAACTGGTCAGCGCCGCGCGCAACTTCGAAAACCCGGAAGAGGATGAAGAGCAGTCGCCCCTGTCAGCGTTCCTCGGTCACGCCTCGCTGGAGGCCGGAGACACCCAGGCCGACGAACACGAAGACAGCATTCAGTTGATGACCCTGCACAGTGCCAAGGGCCTGGAATTCCCTTACGTGTTCCTGGTGGGCATGGAAGAAGGCCTGTTTCCGCACAAGATGAGCCTGGAAGAACCCGGCCGTCTTGAAGAGGAACGCCGCCTGGCCTACGTCGGAATCACCCGGGCGATGCAAAATCTGGTACTGACTTATGCTGAAACCCGACGCCTGTACGGCAGCGAGACCTACAACAAGGTGTCGCGTTTCGTACGTGAAGTGCCGAAAGGCCTGATCCAGGAAGTGCGGCTGTCCAACAGCGTCAGCCGTCCGTTCGGCGGTGGCCAGCAGCAGAGCTCCAGCAGCCTGTTCGGCGGCAGCGAGATCCCGGACACCGGGTTCAGCCTTGGCCAGACTGTGCGGCACTCGGTGTTCGGCGATGGTGTGATCCTGAATTTCGAAGGCGCCGGTGCTCAGGCGCGGGTGCAGGTGAACTTCAGCGAAGGCAGCAAGTGGTTGATGCTGGGTTACGCCAAGCTGGAAGCGGTATAAAGACAACCGAGAGCTTTTTGTGGGAGCGGGCTTGCTCGCGAAGGCAGCACCGCGGTGTATCAGAGGCACCGCGTCATCGTTCTTCGCGAGCAAGCCCGCTCCCACATGTTGATGCCCTGAGTCCTACAGAACTTATCCACTCCTCCTACAGACCAAAGTTAACAGGCCTTATTGCGCTGACTGAAGCTGAACACAACCTGTCAGGCAAAAGCCCGAAACACTCTGCCGCTAGCCAGTAACACTTCAGCTGTGCAACATGGCGCGCGTGCCTTCCACAAATGGGAATTCCCTTTATGAAACGTTTTCTTAGCATCGCCATGGCGTTGTGCATTGGCCTGACGATGAGCCTCGACGCCAATGCCGCCAAGCGCTTTGGTGGCGGCAAGAGCTCCGGCGCTGCGCCGACTCACCAGACCAGCCAAATGGCTCCTTCTTCTGCTGCAGGCGGCGCTGCTGCCACTGCGGGTGCGGCCGGTGCTGCTGGCGCCGCTACCAAGGCCAGCGGTGCTTCGCGCTGGCTCGGCCCTCTGGCCGGTATCGCTGCCGGTGGCCTGCTGGCTTCCATGTTCATGGGCGACGGCTTCCAGGGCATGCAGATCTTCGACATCCTGATCATGGCGGTCATCGCCTTCCTGGTCTTCCGTTTCATCGCCGCTCGTCGTCGCAAGCAGCAGGAGCACATGGCTCCAGCCGGCGCGCCGATGCAGCGTGAAGTGTTCGAACAGAAACCAACAGCCATGGGTTCGATCTTTGGCGGCTCGGCCGCACCTGCTGCCGCTCGTCCGGTGATCAACGCGCCAGCCTGGTTCAATGAAAACAACTTCATTGAAGCGGCCCGCAACCACTTCCAGTCCCTGCAGCAGCATTGGGACGCCAACGAAATGGACAAGATCGCCGAGTTCGTGACTCCACAACTGCTGGAGTTCCTCAAGCGCGAACGTGCCGACCTGGGCGACGGCTTCCAGTCGACCTACATCGATAACCTCCAGGTACAACTGGACGGCGTTGATGACCGTGCGGACAAGACCATCGCCACCCTGACCTTCAGCGGCGTGTCGAAGTCCTCGCGTTTCGACCAGGGCGAAGTGTTCAGCGAAAGCTGGAACATGGAACGTCCACAGGGCGAAAACCAGCCTTGGCTGGTGGCCGGTATCCGCCAGAACGGCTGATCACTTCCCGCGCTTCACCTGTTGTAATAAAACCCCGGCCTCGGCCGGGGTTTTCTATTTCGCGGTTGCATCTATAGCGAGCTACTGTATAAACCGCCCCAACTAAACCGCGCCATCAAGCAAGAGGATCCCGGACGTGGAAGAAATCATCGAACAACTGCGTGAAGCCAACGAACCGGTACCGGTCCCCTTGGAATTGCCTGACGAAGATCAGATTGTGGAAATCGAAGAGCAACTGTTCATCGACATCCCGTTCGTCTTCAGAGAATTTTTGCTGACCGTCAGCGATGTGGTCTACGGCAGCCTGGAGCCGGTGACCGTCACCGATCCGCAGTCCCACACCTACCTGCCGGACGTTGCCGCCAACGCCTGGGACGCTGGCGTCGATCGCAGCATGATTCCGATCTGCCAGGATGGTGACAATTACTACCTGGTCGAAGAAGACGGCACCGTGGTGCTGTGGCTGGCCGAAGAAGAGCTGATCGCCGAAGAAACCTGGGAATCGGTATGGCACTGGGCGCGGGACGTCTGGCTGGAAAGCTGATCCGCCCTGATGCATCGCGTGGTCAATGCCCGGACGATTCCTTGTGATTGTCCAGCGTTTCCAGCAAGGCCACCTGCATCCGCGTATGCACGCGAATGAACCAGCGCCAGAGCAGCGCCGCCACCGCGGCCGCGACTATGACGATCAGCACCAGCAACTTGTTGGTCGGCAGAATACTGGCCGACAAGGCTGCCAGCAGCAGGAAAATCACTAACAGCGAGAGTATCGGGATCACTTCGGCGATCACCCGACGCACTCGCTGTGTGTGCCGGCCGGCCATTTCCGGCTTCACTCCCATCTCTGCCAGCAGCATCGACAGCGCCTTGAGCTTGCGATAGGCGGCGATCAGGAACGGCAGCGACAGCAGCAACGCCCCGCCCCAGATCAACGCTTTCTGCCAGCTCGGATCGCTGACCCAGGCTTGCAGGTAAACGGACATGCGCTCGGCGAAGAACGCGCCCGAGAGAAAGATCGCAATCACCAACGCCAGATTGACCCCTACCTGCAACAGAATCCGCCGAATCATCGACGCCAACAGTGCGCCCTCGCCCTGAGGCTGAATGCTGCGCAGCCATTCGCCATACATCCCCAGCACACGGCCCAGACGCTGCGGCATCACCGCTGCAAGCTTGATCGACAGCGGATCAGCCGCGCGAATCAGATACGGCGTCAACAGCGTGGTGATCACCGAGACGGCCACCGCCACCGGGTAGAGAAAGTTACTGGTGACCTGCAGCGTCATGCCCAGCGCCGCGATGATGAAAGAGAATTCGCCAATCTGTGACAGCCCCATCCCCACACGCAGTGAGGTGCGTCCGTCATTGCCGGCGATAAAAGCGCCGAGGCCGCAGGACAGCATCTTGCCCAACACCACGGCCACGGTGATCACCGCGATCGGCCAGGCATATTGCAGCAGGATCATCGGGTCGAGCATCAGGCCGATAGCGACGAAGAAAATCGCACTGAACAGGTCGCGAACCGGCTCGATCAACTGCTCGATCTTCAGCAGTTGCCGCGATTCAGCCATGATCGCGCCGATCAGGAACGCGCCGAGGACCATGCTGTATTCAAGCTTGACCACCAGCAGGCAGAAGCCGAAACACAGGCCCAGCACGGTGATCAGCAGCATCTCGTTGCTGTCGAATTTGGCCACATAGGCCAGCAGTCGGGGCACCAGCAGAATGCCAATAACCAGCGCGACAATCATGAACAGTGAAAGCTTGCCGACCGTGGAAAACACTTCACCGGAACTGACGGTGCCGCTGACCGCGATGCTCGACAGCAACGCGATGATGCCGATGCCGAGGATGTCTTCGACGATCAACACGCCGAAGATCAACTGCGCAAAACGCTCGTTCTTCATCTTCAGGTCGTTGAGCGCCTTGACGATGATGGTGGTCGAGGAAATCGCCAGGATCGCGCCGAGGAACAGCGAGTCCATGGTATTCCAGTCGAACCAGCGGCCGATTTCATAGCCGATCCAGATCATCAGGACGATTTCCAGGAAGGCAGCTATAAACGCCGTGGCGCCGACCTTGAACAGCTTGCGCAGGCTGAACTCCAGACCCAGGCAGAACATCAGGAAAATCACCCCGAGTTCGGCGAGGGTCTTGATGGTTGCTTCGTCATGGATCAGGCTGAACGGCGGCGTGTGCGGGCCGATGATGAAGCCGGCGACGATATAACCGAGTACCACCGGTTGCTTGAGACGATGAAAGAGCACGGTCACCACACCCGCGATCAACATGATCACTGCCAGATCCTGAATGAAACTGATGGCGTGCATGGCGTGTGGCTCCTTGGGGTGGGCTTTTGAAGGGTAACATCGCGACTTCCGGCGGGAAGACGGTGCAATATATGGAAACAGTCGATTCGGGCGTGACGGCGCCCCCCCGCCCGGCGTCCCGATAACTGATGGTTTGAAAAACCAAGCACCCACAGAGGTGCAACCCCGAAACTCTGCCTTGAACCCGTGAGTACGTTATGGAACCCGGAAACGCCCAGCTGTCGATGACGGTATTGATGACCCCCGACATGGCCAACTTCTCTGGCAATGTCCACGGCGGCACCCTGCTCAAATACCTCGATGAAGTGGCCTACGCCTGCGCCAGCCGCTATGCCGGCCGCTATGTGGTGACCCTGTCGGTGGATCAGGTGATCTTCCGCGAACCGATTCACGTCGGTGAACTGGTGACCTTTCTGGCCTCGGTCAACTACACCGGCAACACCTCGATGGAGGTGGGCATCAAGGTCGTGACCGAGAACATCCGCGAGCGCTCGGTGCGCCACACCAACAGCTGCTTCTTCACCATGGTCGCGGTGGATGACCAGCGCAAACCGGCTGCAGTCCCGCCGCTGCAACCGCAGAACAGTGAAGACAAGCGTCGGTACATGCAGGCGCAGCAGCGTCGGCAGATTCGCCAGGAACTGGAAAAGCGTTATCAGGACATCAAGGGCGACGCCTGAGGTGTTCGGTCTTTAGATTGCTTTCGCGGGCAAGCCTCGCTCCTACAGGTTCGAGTCGCACACATATTGTGTGATCAACCCGAACCTGTAGGAGCGAGGCTTGCCCGCGAAGCTTTTAAAGGCTAATCGCTGTTGCCTCGAACCGCACCCGCGGATGGGCGATCCGGTCCTGCGCCCGCACCAGTTCCAGCTCATAGCTGGCACAAGCCTGGGTTTCCAGCAGCACTTCATGCACCGCCGCCGCGGTGAATTCGAAGGCGCTCACCAGATTGTCACCCAGCAGCACGCGCGTCAGAAACAGCCCTGCAGTCAGGTCACCAACGCCGACCGGCTGACGCGGAAACGCCAGCAGCGGCCGACGCAGGTGCCAGCTGCCTTCGGCGGTCACCAGCAACATCTCGAAGCCCTCCGCCAGTTTGCCGGGATAGTCCAGATGCTTGACCAGCACCGCCTTTGGACCACGCGCCAGCAGCGCGCGCGCCATGGCCAGGCAATCGAACAAAGACTGCGCCTTGCGCCCCGAGAAGCTGTTCAGCTCCAACTGGTTCGGGCACATGAAGTCGGCCACCGCAGCCGCCTCTTCCAGCAGAAAATCGCTGACCTCGGCTGGAACGGTGCAGCCCTTCTCCGGATGGCCCATCACCGGGTCGCAGAGGTATAGCGCTTTGGGATTGATCGATTTGATTCGTTCCACGCCCGCGAGAATCGCCCGGCCCTGGGCCGCGCTGCCGAGATAGCCGGACAACACAGCATCGCAATTGCCCAGCTCACCGATCGCCGCGATGCCTTCCACCAATTCCGGAATCTGATGCGGGGCCAGCACTTCTCCGGCCCACTGGCCATATTGCGTGTGGTTGGAGAACTGCACGGTATTGAGCGGCCAGACGTTCACCCCGATCCGCTGCATCGGGAAAACCGCGGCGCTGTTGCCTGCGTGGCCGAACACCACGTGGGACTGGATGGCGAGCACATGGGGCGTACGTTTCATGCGGTGAGTTTTCCGTCAAACGATTGAAATTCGAGCCGCGCAGTATGCGACTAAACGCAGCCTGTACGACAGACCGGCGACGCAGTTAAGCTGGCACTATCTTGTTGGAGCACCCTGTTGATGCTGACCCTCGGAAATATCCTCGTGCTGATGCTGCTCGCCACTGGTGGTGCGTGGTTGTGGCACAACCACGGCTTGCGCGAACGCGCGCTGGAGCGGGTCATGCAGCATTGCACCAAGCTGCGGATCGAGCTGCTGGACGGCAACGTAGCCTTGAAGAAGATCGCTTTCATTAAAGACGCCAATGGCCGTCGGCGCCTGGCCCGTGTGTATAACTTCGAATTCACCGTGACCGGCGAAACCCGCCACACCGGCACCATCATCCAGTTCGGCGCCCATAGCGCACAGATCGAGCTCGCGCCCTACCCGATGCCGTTCGACGATACTCCGCCGGTGGTCGATATCGCGAAGCCCAGAGCTGAGGTGATTGAACTGAGTCAGTGGCGGCAAGAACACACGAAGTGGCGTCCATAAATCAAAAGATCGCAGCCTGCGGCAGCTCCTACATTGAGTTTTGCGTACACCCTGTAGGAGCTGCCGAAGGCTGCGATCTTTTGATCTTCAACCCGACCGGCAGTCGGCCAGATCTCTTTGCAGCGACTCAACCGCCTGCGCCTCACTGAAAATCAACTCAATACGCGAATCCCGACGCCATTCGCTGGGCTGCCAATCCAGTAACGAATTATCCAGCGCATTCGCCGATACCCACCCCTCGACACTGTGGATAACCAACTTCGCCCGCCGCCATTCAAGGCGCTCAAGCCATTTCCCGATCAGTACCGCATCGAATATCTGACTCGGATGCCACCGCCATCCAACGCTCCAGCCACCCTCCTGCGCCTGACTCAAGCAAATCGGCAGCGTGGGGTCAGTCCAAATGGCCGGCATCTGCGCCAATCCCTTGGGCATGACAAAGTTATCCACACCTCCGACAGCCTGAGCCCCGAGCCCCGGTAACTCGCTCAAGGGCAAGACGGCTTGCTGCGTCCAGTACAAAGGACGCATCGGCAACTGTGTGGCAATTCGCTGACGATCGCTGTCGTCGAGCCCTTCTGCCTTATTCAGCAACAGCAACCCTGCACTGTCCAACGCTTGCTGTTGCGCCTCAGGCAGCGGCTTTCCGGCCGCGAGCGCCTGGGCATCCAGCACCAACACGCACGGCTGCACCGCCAGGACGCCTTGCCACGGCGCCTCACTCAATTGCCGGAGCAGCTGCGCCGGATGCCCCAGGCCGGAGGGCTCGATGAACAGCCGACCCGGTCGAGCCTTGCGCAGCAACCGCCCGAGGCCGATCTGAAACGGTGCACCATTGACGCAACACAAACAGCCCCCGGCCACGTCCCCCAGTGCGATACCATCGGCGTCCTGGGTCAACAGCGCGGCATCCAGACCGATCTGGCCGAACTCGTTGATCAACACCGCCCAGCGCTCACCTGCTGGCCGTTGCGCCAGCAGGTGCTTGATCAGGCTGGTCTTGCCGGCACCCAGCGGGCCGGCAATGACGTGGGTGGGAATGTTCTGCAACATGGTCGAGGTTTTCTGAGGAGGTAAAGAATGCGGTTGATGGGATGGTCGTTGCTTCTGGCGCTCACATCGGGCGAAGCGCTGGCTCAGGCCTGCGTGGTGCACAGCACGGCTGAGCGGCTCGACGTGAAGGTTTGCCAGCAAAACCGCAGCATCCCGGAAAAACTGTTCGCCGATGGTTTCTGCCAGCCGAATCTACCCGGGCAGAAAGTCGAGGTGCTGTACGTCGACCAATGCCCCACCGGCGCGTTCGGGGTGTGCAGTAATGCTCAAGTCGCCAATATGCCTTACCGGCAGGATATTCACTATTACGGCGTGGCCACCGATGCGGCGTATTTAAAGCCGTTTTGCGAAGCCCAGAGCCAGGGAACCTGGCTCAAGCCTTGAGCCACTAACTCAGCCAGTCCAGGGTCAGAATCAAACGACGCTCGCCCGGCGCCAGCTGCGGCGAGCGGTGGATCAAACCGAAGCCTTCGTTGCCTTGCCACTTCTCCCCTTTAAGCAGCGCCACTTCGCCGCTGGTGATTTGCTGGATCAGCGAATCGTCCTGCGGCTCAGCCTCCGGTTTGCCTAACTGCCGCCGATCCATCGCCCCTTCTTTCAGCCATTGGCTGCCGATACCTGCGTAGGTGGTGATCAACCGCACCGGCACATGATCGACGTGGAAACGCGGGCACATGGCTTTGTCCAGAACCCGCAGGCGCAGGCCGATACGCTGGGCGCCCAACAGGCAGGCGAAAGCGCTGACCAGCCAGGAAACGTCAGCGATAAAGCCTTCGTAGCCTTCCAGGTCGCTGAAGCCTGAGGCTAAGCCGTGGAGATTGGGTTCGGCGTCATCGCCTGGCATTTCCAGGGACAGCGCCTCGGCCAGCGGCTCGTTCAGGGACAACAACAAACCACCGAAATCGGCAATGTGCGCCGGGAGTTGGCGTTGCCAGAGGGCAAGGTTCACGCCGTCGTCCAGAATTCCGGTCAGCGCTTTTGGCGTATCACCTTGAACCTGATAAATGACCGGTCGCAGCTTCAGACTGGGCGCTAACATCAAGCGGCCGCCTCTTCGTGCCAAGGACCAAACGGATCGGGCAGTAACTGCCAGCCCTCGACACCCAAGGCCATTTCAGCATCCGTCAGCAGGCAGTTATCGAGTTCGACGGTGAGTTGCGCGAAATCGATGTTCTGGCCGATAAACACCAGCTCCTGACGGCAATCACCGGTGGCCGCCGTCCAGTTTTCCATGATCCCGGCGGTGCTTTCTTCGTCTTGCGGCCACTGGTTTTTCGGCACGAAACGCCACCAGCGTCCGGCAAAACCGTGGCGCATCAAGCCGCCGGCCTGGGACCAGCTACCAGCGTCCCGGTGTTTGCTGGCCAGCCAGAAGAAGCCTTTGGAGCGCAGCAATTTGCCGTTCACCCACGGACGATCGATGAAGCTGAAGAAGCGTTGCGGATGAAATGGTCGCCGCGCCCGATAAGCCGTGGAGGCGATGCCGTATTCCTCGGTTTCCGGTACGTGTTCACCGCGCAATTCCTGCAACCATCCCGGCGCCTGAGCGGCCTTTTCAAAGTCGAAGCGTCCGGTATTGAGGATTTTCTTGAGCGGCACTTCGCCCATGACCATCGGAATGATTTCCGCCTGGGAATTGAGCCGTTCGAGGATCGCGATCAACTCCTGGCGCTCGCTACTGCTGATCAAATCGATTTTGCTGATCAGAATCACGTCGGCGAATTCGATCTGCTCGATCAACAGGTCGGTGATTGAGCGTTCGTCCTCCTCTCCCAGGGTTTCGCCACGGGAAGCGAGGCTTTCGGCGGCCTGATAGTCGAGCAGGAAGTTCATGCCGTCGACCACGGTGACCATGGTGTCGAGCCGCGCGATGTCCGCCAGGCTCTGCCCTTCTTCATCGCGAAACGTGAAGGTTTCCGCCACGGGCAGAGGCTCGGAAATGCCCGTGGACTCGATCAACAGGTAATCGAAACGACCGTCCTTGGCGAGTTTGCTGACTTCTTCGAGCAAGTCTTCGCGCAAGGTGCAGCAAATACAGCCGTTGCTCATTTCCACGAGTTTTTCTTCGGCACGGTTCAGGCTCACATCGCGTTGAACTTCGCTGCCATCAATGTTGATCTCACTCATGTCATTGACGATCACCGCGACCCGCAAATTTTCGCGATTACGTAGTACGTAATTAAGCAGTGTACTTTTTCCGGCGCCGAGAAAGCCCGACAGGACGGTCACGGGGAGACGATTGGGCATCAGGTATTCCTCATCAGGATGTGGCCGGTCAAATCGCCCGTTGATGGCGTTCGCGCAGCTCTTCACGTTCTTTGGCTTCAATGCACAGAGTGGTGGTGGGCCGCAGCAGCAGGCGCTTGAGGCCTATCGGCTCGCCGGTTTCGCGACACCAGCCGTACTGGCCGCGAGCCAGGTGTTCGAGGGCTTCGTCGATCTTGTCCAGGAGCTTCTTTTCCCGCTCCAGCAGGCGCAGTTGCCACTGGCGTTGTTCTTCGGCGCTGCCGATATCGGCGGGATCGCTATGGGGTTCCTGCTCGCGCAACGCGTCGAACTCGCCGGCAATGCGCTCCTGCAACTCGCTGCGCTGAGCCAGTAGCAGGTCGCGAAAGAAGCCTTGCTGGGCGTCGTTCATGTAATCGGCGGCAGATTGAGCGAGGAGTTCTTGTTCAGTCATGGCGGTGGATCATCAGAGCGGGTGTACTTTTATGTTATAGTATAACAATGCAAATAAGCCACTCCCCTCTTGCTCGCCACGACAAAGGGCACGATGCTTGAGCCGTCCGCCCCCTTGAGAAATGCCATGGGAAACGCCCTGAGATTCTCGCTGTTGAGCCTTTCGTTGCTGATCGCGGTCGATGCCTGGGGACAAGTCCCGAGCCTGGCCAACTGCACCCGTAGCGCCAATCTGCTGGCCTGCGTGGATGCCGACGGCAATGCCTACAGCGTCAACACCGTCGGTAGCACGATCTACCTGCGCGGCTTCGAAGTGGCCGGCAAACGCCAATGGGCGCAAACCAACAGCCGCTATGGGCAACTGACGTTCTTCACGGGCATCGCGTCCGATGGCGAAGCCTGGGTCGGCTACAACCGCCGGGTTGGCTGGACAACCATCAATCGGTTTTCCAGCTCCGGCGGCAGCAGCGGCAAGTTCACGTGCAGCCGAATGACCGGCTGCTGAGTTACAAGCGAATGCCCTGTCGCATAAAGGTAAAAAGACACCCCGGGTCAAGGCAAGCGGAGGTAACGACTATAGGAAGAGTCGCACAACTATTCTTCTTTCCATATACTAAATTGATCAACTGCCATATATGCATAATCCGACCAAAAGTTAATTTCAAGCCGTGAAATATAAACGCCCTCTTCACTTCGTTCATATCTAACGAATTGGGCCTCATCGGTTTTCAACGGCAGTGCATTGATAAACTGTCCACCTTGATCAAAATATTTACATTCATATCCATGAGCGTTATATCCATGAAAAGCAAACTCAAAGCCTTTGATACGGGGATACCTGAACGTTACAATTAAATCCCCAGGTCCAAAATGACTATTATTGTCTGACAAGAGACCTTTTTTGTTAAACCCTTTTTCAGACCGAACTAGTCCAATACTTATCCCCAATGAGTTGCTTGGCGAGGTAGTGACAAATGTCATATGAGGAGTGACCAGCATTTCCCCCGTTTCATATTTCTTATCCTCTAGCGCGTCAAAATCCTCAACATATTTAATAGAACGCATATTCACACCTCAATATTCAATAAATTTAAATTATTTTTACCTTTGCTAGTTAAAGTGATAACTGACATGTCGTCTACTGTCAGTTCTTATAGGTAATCCATGAAAACAAAGACTTTCTGGCGATATCAGGTCTGTTTTTTATTATTTACTGACGCTTAAATAATCGAGTTTTTAATTCGGGCTCACGCCGATAGCTGCTTCTGTTCGTTCAGCCAAGCCAAATAACTATTAACCGGAGGATTCTTCTGGAAATACCGCTGCAACCCTTCGAACAAACCATCTGCCACGGCTTGCTGATGGCGGGCAGTCACCAGTCGCTGGCTGTCGCGGGCGTTCGAGATGAAGCCGGTTTCCACCAGAATCGACGGCACATCCGGCGACTTCAATACAGCGAATCCCGCTTGTTCCACGCGCTTCTGATGCAGCGTGGTGATGCCCGCGAGGCTGCCGAGCACCGTACTGCCCAACTGCAAACTGGCGGCGATGGTGGCGTTCATCGACATGTCGAGAATCACCCCGGCGAGCATCGGGTCCTTGTCCTTGAGATTGAGCAGACTGGTGGCGCCCAGCAGGTCTGCACCGTTCTCCCGTTGCGCCATGAAGCGCGCCGTGGCCGAGGTCGCGCCGCCTTCGGACAGGCAGTACACCGACGCACCTGAAGCGGTGAGACGCGGCGCCGCGTCCGCATGGACCGAGATGAACATGTCGGCCTTGTGCTTGCGGGCGATCTCCACGCGCTTGCGCAGCGGGACGAAGAAGTCGTCGTTGCGCACCAGTTTCACGTCGAAGCCCTTCTCACGCTTCAGCCGCTTGGCCAGCAGTTGGGCGATCGACAGCACCACATCTTTTTCCCGTTCACCTTTGGCGCCGATCGCGCCCGGGTCTTTGCCGCCGTGACCAGGGTCGACCACCACGATGATGTCGCGCTTGGGGTGAGCCTTATCGGTGACGGGTTCAGTTTTTTCCAACGGCACTGCCGCGATCTGTAGCGGCGCAGCGGTCTTCAGATCGAGCACCAATCGGTGCCCCTGCCCGTCCTGTGGCGCCAGCAGGAAACTGTTGAGCTGCACCGGGCCGCTGAGGTCGAGGACGATTCGCGTATCGCCCTGGCCGAAATGTCCGGAGCGGATTGCGCGAATCACCGTGTTGCTGAGTGCCAACTGACTGAAGTCGCCACTGAGATTGGCGCCGCTCAGATCGATGATCAGCCGTTCCGGAGCGCTCAGGGAAAACGTCTTGTATTGCACCGGTCCGCTCAGATCGAACACCAGTCGCAGCTTGTCGTCAGAACGCCACAGTCGTGCATTGCGAATTTGCGTGGCCGACGCGCAAAAGGGAAATGCGAAGGCCGCGCTGGCCAGAATCAGGTTGAGCAAGTGACGTCTGTGCATGGTGAAAGCCCGCTCACGAAAAAGGCATCGTCGATTTGATTGTTATAATATAACATGCCAAATCAACTCCCACGATGGACCTGCTCATGAATGCGCTGACTCTGCCGGATATCGCCGCGCAGGCCTCACGCCAAGCCCTGCCACTCGATTGGGTGGGCATGTGCGGCATTGCTCTTCCTGTTTTATTCGATGGCCAGCGACTGAGCGCAAAGGCCGACGCTGGCGTTAGCCTCGACGATGGAGAGGCGCGTGGTATCCATATGTCGCGGCTGTATCTGGCGCTGGAAATGCTTGAGCAGGAAAACCTTTCGCCCGCGTTGTTGCGGCGAGTTTTGCAGAATTTTCTCCAAAGCCATGAAGGACTTTCCCACAACGCGTTCCTAAAAATTCACACCGAACTATTGCTCAAAAGACCCGCGCTTATCAGTCCACTGGCCGGTTGGAAAACTTATCCGGTGAGCATCGAAGCCAGTTTGAAAAACACGATGTTCCACGTGGAACTAAAAATCGACGTTCCTTATTCCTCAACCTGCCCGTGCTCAGCAGCGCTTTCGCGGCAGTTGATTCAACAACAATTCGTTGATGACTTCGCCAATCGTTCATTGCAACACGCTGACGTTCTGGCTTGGCTCGGCTCTACGAAAGGCATCGTCGCCACGCCGCATAGCCAACGCAGCAATGCGCAATTGCAGCTGCGTCTGGACGACTATCTGGATGACCTGCCGCTGATCGCCGCGATCAACGATGCGGAAGCAGCCTTGGGCACCGCGGTGCAAACCGCCGTGAAACGCGCCGACGAACAAGCCTTCGCCCTCGCCAACGGCCAGAACCTGATGTTCTGCGAAGACGCCGCTCGACGCTTGAATCTGGCCCTGAAACGCTCCCCCGGCATCAACGCTTTTCACGTGCGAGTCGTTCACGCCGAAAGTCTTCACGCCCACGATGCCGTCGCCGAAAGCCGTTGGAATTGGGAGGCCGCATGATCCAATGCCAAGCCTTGCGCTGGGGCGCACCCGGTCAACCGCTCACTCCGTCGATGGATTTCCAATTACCCAAAGGAAGTCTGACCGCTGTCATCGGTGCCAACGGTTCGGGTAAAAGCAGTCTGCTGAAAGTCATCGCCGGTCTGCAAAAACCACTCGCCGGCAAAGTCATCATTGATGTTCCACGCAAAGGCGGCCTTTCGTTCCTGCCTCAGCAACAACACCTGGACCGGCAATTCCCCATCAGCCTGCAAGAGTTGGTGGCCGCAGGTTTCTGGGGCAACAAGCAAACTCCGGAAATTCGCAGCCAGCGCCTCAAGTCTGCGCTGGAAGACTGGTGCCTGACCGGCCTGGAACATCGCCCATTGATGGCCCTCTCCGGGGGCGAATTGCAGCGAGCCCTGCTCGCCCGGCTGAGTCTCGCCGAAGCCCCCTTGTTGTTGCTCGACGAACCCCACGCCGCGCTCGACGAACTCGGCCAAGCGCTGCTCTGGAAACACATCCACGCCTGGCATGCCGAAGGCCGAACCCTGGTCGTGGTGTGTCATGACCTCGCCGCCGTACGCCAACACATCCCACAAGCCCTCTTGATCAAAAGCAGCGGCTGCGTCCTCGGCCCCAGTACCGATCTGATTCGCCAACAACTCCAGACGCAGGTGGCTTGATGATCGCTGCCGCTCAGCTTTGGCAACCGTTCCACGAATTCGTATTCATGCGCCGGGCGTTCCTTGGTGGTCTCGTTCTGGCGTGCAGCACCGCTCCGCTTGGGGTGTTTCTGATCCTGCGGCGCATGAGCCTGATCGGCGACGCGGTGGCTCACGGCATCTTGCCGGGCGCCGCATTGGGCTTCTGGTTCGCCGGTTTGAGTTTGCCCGCGTTGACCATCGGTGGCCTCGGCGCTGGTCTGAGCATGGCCGGACTGGCCGCGTGGATCACCCGCCGCACCGGCCTGCGAGAAGACGCGAGCCTGGCCGCGATCTACCCGATATCGCTGGCCAGCGGCGTGCTGATCCTCGGTATCGCCGGCAAGCGACTGGACCTGTTGCACCTATTGTTTGGCTCGGCGCTCGCGGTCGACGGGCCTACTTTGACCGGCATGATTTGGGTCTCGGGCTTCAGCCTGATCGCCATGGCCCTTATCTACAAACCCCTGTTGCTGGACACCCTCGACCCGCTTTTTCTGCAAACCGTCAGCCGCCTCGGGCCATTGGCTCATGGGGTATTTCTGACCTTGGTGGTGCTGAACCTGGTGATCGGTTTCCAGGCCATCGGCGCCCTGATGGTGGTCGGTTTGATGATGTTGCCGGCTGCGGCTTCTCGCTTCTGGAGTCGTCGCTTGCCGGTGCTGATGGCCATCGCCGCGCTGCTCGGCTGCCTCTCGGTCTGGTTCGGCTTGTTGCTGTCGTTTTACTACTCACTGCCCAGCGGCCCGGCGATCGTGCTGGTGGCTGGCGCTTTGTATTTGCTGTCCGTGGTGTTCGGTCCGGTGCACGGTTTGCTGCGCCGCCCGCCTTTGCTCACATCCCAATGAGGTGTTACACGATGCGCGCTTTACTCGTGCTGTTCAGTTTGATGCTGTCGATGTCGCTGTCGGCCGCGGAAAAACTCCAGGTAGTCACCAGCTTCAGCATCCTCGCCGACATGACTCAACAGGTCGGCGGCGACCATATTCAGATCACCAATATGGTCGGGCCGGACGCCGATGCCCATACCTACGAGCCGACTCCGGACGATGCCAAGGCATTGCTCAAGGCCAGACTGATCATCAAGAACGGGCTAGGTTTCGAGCCATGGCTGGACCGTCTGGTGACCAGCACCGAGACCAAAGCTGCGGTCATCAGTGCCAGCCACGGTGTCATTCCACGCTCGCTGGATGAAGACGGCGAAACCATTCCCGACCCCCACGCCTGGCACAATCTGGCGAACACCGAGCTGTACATCAGCAACATCACCAAAGCGCTGATCGCCGCCGACCCTTCCAACAAAACCGACTACGAACACAACGGCCAAGCCTACCTGAAAAAGATCTACGCCTTGCTCGCCGAGGCCAAAGCCAAGCTCGGTTCGCTGCCGCCAGGTAATCGCAAAATCGTGACCTCCCATGACGCCTTCGGTTATCTCGGCCAGGCTTACGGCATCGACTTCATGGCACCTCAAGGACTGTCCACCGAACGTGAACCATCGGCCGCCGAAGTCGCTGCGCTGATCACGCAGATCCGTCAGGCCAAGGTCAAAGCGGTGTTCATGGAAAACATCAAGGACGCACGCCTGCTCAAGCAAATCGCCGATGAAAGCGGCGCGCATATCGGCGGCACGCTGTACTCCGATGCCCTCGCGGCAACCGGCCCGGCCAGTACGTTCGCCGGGTTGTTCGAATACAACCTCAACACCTTGTATGAGGCGTTGAGCAAGCCATGATCCGCAAGAACCCTTCGGGTGATCTGCCGTTGATTGCGGAGTCCGCGTATGTGGATAAAACCGCCATCATCTGCGGCAAAGTGGTGATCGGCGAGAACGTGTTCGTCGGTCCTTACGCGGTGATTCGCGCCGATGAAGTGGATGACTCAGGCGAAATGGAGCCAATCACCATCGGCGCCAATTCGAACATTCAGGACGGCGTGGTGATCCACTCCAAGTCCGGTGCGGCGGTGAACATTGGCGAGTTCAGCTCCATCGCCCACCGCTCCATCGTGCATGGCCCCTGCACCGTCGGTAACCGCGTGTTCATCGGATTCAACAGCGTACTGTTCAACTGCGCGGTGGGCGACGGTTGCGTGGTGCGGCACAACTCGGTGGTCGACGGTCGTGACCTGCCTGAAGACTTCTACGTGCCCTCCACCACGCGCATCGGCCCCAACACCGACCTGTCGCAGTTCCCACCGGTGAGCGTCAGCGCCTCGGAGTTTTCCGAAGACGTCGCGCGCACCAACGTCGATCTGGTGCGCGGCTACAAAGCCCTGCAAAACGAGTTCTGAGCATGAGTAGCGTGCTGATTCGCAATGCCCGGCTGGTCAATGAAGGTCGTGAATTCGACGGTGATTTGCTGGTAAGCCACGGTCGCATCGTCAAGATTGCCAGCAGCATCGAAGGTGAAACGGCCGCCGTGGAAATCGACGCCAACGGCCAGTGGCTACTGCCGGGCATGATCGATGACCAGGTGCATTTCCGCGACCCTGGAGCACCAGACAAGGGCAGCTTCCATACCGAGTCTCGAGCGGCGGTGGCCGGCGGCATCACCAGCTTCATGGACATGCCCAACACCTCCCCGGCCACCCTGACCCTCGCCGCGCTGGCCGACAAGAAGCGTCGAGCGGCGACCGACTCAGTGGCCAACTACGGTTTTCATTTCGGCGTGAGCAACGACAATCTCGATACCGTCGCCGCGCTCAATCCTTGCGAGGTGGCCGGAGTCAAAGTGTTCATGGGCGCCTCCACCGGCAACATGCTGGTGGATGATCCACGGATTCTCGAGCGGCTATTTGCCGAAGTACCGACCATTTTGTTGGCCCACTGCGAACACACGGCCAGCATCGAAGCCAACGCTGCGAACCTGCGAGAACTGTTCGGCGAGCACCTTCCGCCCGCCGCTCACCCGCTGATCCGCAACGCCGACGCGTGCTTTCGCTCCTCCTCAATGGCCGTTGATCTGGCGAGGCAACACGGCACCCGACTGCACGTTTTACACTTGACCACTGCCCGTGAGCTGACGCTGTTCGAAGACCAGCCGCTGACACAGAAGCGCATCACCGCCGAAGTCTGTCTGCATCACTTGCTGTTTGATGATCGCGACTACCCGAGCCTCGGCAACCTGATCAAGTGCAATCCGGCGATCAAGACCCAGGCCGACCGTGACGCCTTGCGCAAAGCGCTGTTGAGCAATCGACTGGACGTGATCGGCAGCGATCACGCGCCTCACACCTGGGCCGAAAAACAGCGGCCCTATAGCCAGGCGCCGTCCGGTTTGCCGGTGGTGCAACACGCCCTGCCCGCGCTGCTGGAACTGGTGGCCGATAAAGTTTTGCCGATCACCACCCTTGTGGCCAAGACCAGCCACCGGGTCGCCGATCTGTTTGCCATCCCCGACCGCGGCTACCTGCGCGAAGGCTACTGGGCAGACCTGGTGTTGATCAAACCCGAGACCGATGGCCTTGCCGTTTCCCGGCAACCGATCCTCTCTCAATGCAGCTGGACGCCCTTCACCTACCATCGTTTTCGCCACAGCGTCAGCACCACGGTGGTGTCGGGGCAAATTGCCTGGCACGACCAACGTCTAAATGACAGCTGCCAGGGTTTAGCCCTACGGTTTATGCGCTAGCGCGCGTTATCGAAAAACATTCGAGAACACCGATCATGATCCACATCACCCTGCCCGATGGTTCATTGCGTGAGTACGATCAGCCGCTGACTGTGTATGAAGTCGCTGCAACTATCAGTCTCGGGTTGGCCAACGCGGCGGTGGCCGGTCGGGTCGACGGCGTGTTGGTGGACTGTGGATTCCTGATCGAGGGCGATGCCCGGGTCAGTATCGTCACGCCCCAGGAACCCGATGGCCTGGAGATCCTTCGCCGTTCCTGCACGCTGATGCTGGCCATGGCCGTCAAACAGCTCCATCCGAATGCACAGTTGCGAGCCGGATCGTCACTGGGTGATGGTTTCTTTTATGAGTTTGCTTTCCAGCGCTCTTTAACCCTGGCCGAGCTGCCCCTGATTGAAGCGCGCATGCGTGCACTGGCGGCGACCAACCATTCGATCCGCCAGGAAACAGCTCTCCAGGGGACGTCAACCGAACGGTTATCGCTGTATCGCTTGGGGGATTTTGAAAGTTTTGCCACAGGCCCGCATGTTCCCACCACCAAGGTGTTGCAGGCCTTCGCGCTGGATCATATTGGCGGCACCTCTGAGCAACGGATCTACGGCACGTGCTGGTCCAGCCAACAGGAGCTGGACACCTGGCGAGCGCCGCCGCAGGTGATGGTCGTGAACATTGATGAACGTCAGAGCGCTTATGCGCACTCGGTGACCCAGGCACTGCGCCGCCGCGAACTGCGGGCCAACTCGGATCTGCGTAACGAGAAAATCAGTCACAAGATTCGCCAGCACAGCCAGAAAGTGCCGTATCTGTTGGTGGTGGGAGAGAAGGAAAAGGAAGGCGGGTTTGTCAGTATGCGCAGCGGCAGTGGAGAGGACTTTGGGGAGAAAGGGATTGAGGCGGTGTGTGAGTTGTTGAATCCGTCCAAGACTGGAGGTGCCTGAGCGGACGCCATCGCGGGCAAGCCCGCTCCCACAAGGTCAAGTGTGATCCCTGTGGGAGCGGGCTTGCCCGCGAAGCTTTTAAGCTCTGGGTTTAACAGTCCCGCAATTCTGACCCAACCACACAGCGCGAGTATCGAGGCTACCTTTCTGCTGAATGCCGGTGGCGTTGAAGGTGCCGTTGACCTTGGTGGTGAACTCACGATCACTGAGGAACGTGGCGACACCCGCACCTTGCGCTTTCGGACAGCTGAAACGGAATTTCCACTGGTTGCCGGTGCGTTCGGTGATTTCCTGCTTGCAGCCCGATTGTGGGTCCGTCAGTGGAATGTTGTCGGTCTTCACCTGCTCAGGCGTCAGGCACGCCCGAATCCCTTTACCACCCATGGTGATACCCTGCTTTTCCAGCATGGCGCGCTGTTCAGGGGTCATCTGACTCTGTATCTGGCCGAGGATCAATTGCAGATCGGGCAGGTTCTGGTCATCGACCTTCATGTTGCTTGAAGTCATTTCCCACAAGCCCGGTTGCAACATCTGCGCCTGAGCAGCCACAGGAAGTGTCAAACCAAACGCAATGGCCAAACCCAGCAGACGAACGTTCATCGAGTTACTCCTGATCATTAGTGGCCGTTAGACGTCAGCCACGGGCTTCGGTTCATGGGCCAATTAAATAGCGACATTCTGCCCGGAACATGGTCTGTTAAGCATTGAATCTTCAGGAGCAAGGCTGCCCCATGGATTATTTTGGACCGCATGTTTTCGGTTATCTGATCGCAATGCTGCACACGTTGGGTTCGATTGCCGCCATCCATGCCGTATTGACCGTTCGGACCGCCCAGGGCTCGATCGCCTGGGCTCTGTCACTGCTGTTCATTCCCTACCTCACGCTTATCCCTTATCTGGTCTTTGGCCGCAGCACCTTCGATGGCTACATCAAGGCCCGGCGGCAAGCCAACGAGGAAATGCGCAAGGCAATCTCCGAGCTGAACTGGCGCCCCTGGGTAGAAGAGGCACTGGCTGCTCGCGCCTCCAGCGCCTACGCGTCTTTGAGGGCTATGCCGAAACTGGGACGCATGCCTTGTCTGGCGAATAACGAAGTACGCTTGCTGATCGATGGCCAAGCCACCTTCGATGGGATTTTCGACGCCATCAGCAACGCCCGGCAAGCGGTACTGATCCAGTTTTTCATCATCCACGACGACCGCCTCGGCCAACGCCTGCACAGCCTGCTGATGAAGAAAGCAGCAGAGGGCGTGGCGATTTACTTGCTCTACGACCGCATCGGCAGCCACTCCCTGCCCCACGGTTACGTGCAGCCGTTGCGCGATGCCGGTATTGAGGTCAAAGCCTTCGCCACCCGCAGCGGTTGGCTCAACCGCTTTCAGGTCAATTTCCGCAACCACCGCAAGATCGTCGTGGTCGACGGGATTGTCGGTTTTGTCGGCGGGCTCAATGTCGGTGACGAATACATGGGCGAAAAACCACCCTTGGCACCCTGGCGCGACACCCACGTGCAAGTGCGCGGACCGGTGGTGGCCTGCATGCAGGAATCCTTTGCCGAAGACTGGTTCTGGGCGGCCCGTTCGCTACCGCCGTTGATCCTGCCGGAGGTTTATCCGGATGACGGCGTGCTCTGCCAATTGCTGGCCACCGGCCCGGCGGATTCCTACGAAACCTGTTCGCTATTCTTCGTCGAAGCCATCCATGCGGCGACGGAACGGGTGTGGATCACCACCCCTTATTTCATCCCCGATGAAGCGGTGTTCGCCGCGTTACGACTGGCAGTGTTGCGTGGTGTGGATGTACGGATTTTGTTGCCAGCGCGGGCGGATCACCGGATCGTCTACGCCGCTTCCAGCCTTTACGCCTTCGAAGCGGTACGTGCAGGCGTGCGCTTGTTCCGTTACCAGCCGGGGTTCATGCATCAGAAAGTGGTGTTGATCGACAGCGAAATCAGCGCCATCGGCAGCGCCAATCTGGACAACCGTTCGTTCCGGCTGAATTTCGAAGTGATGTTGCTGACGGTCGACAGCGTATTTGCCGCCGAAGTGGAACAGATGCTCAACGATGACTTCGCCCAGGCTCACGAGATCGCCAAAGAAGAAGGCCGGGAGACCCACCGCCTGCAACAGATCGGCATGCGGATCGCCCGGCTTATTTCACCGATTCTTTAAGGGTTGTAAATGTCATCGCGGGTCCATGGCAGTTCATGGCTGCCATCGGGATGGGCTTTCACCGCGAGGATTTGATGCAGGTTGATCCAGCCTCTGGCGAAGGCATAGGCGCACCCCGCCAGGTACAACCGCCAGATGCGTAGAGCCTGTTCTGGCACCAGTTTGCCGGCAGCTTCCAGATTGTCTTCCAGGCGTTCGCTCCAGTGGTCCAGGGTTCGCGCGTAATGCAGACGCAGACTCTCGACATCGATGATCTCCAGCCCCGCTTCGCTGATCTCGGCCGAGATCATCGCCAAGTGCGGCAGCTCGCCGTTGGGGAACACGTACTTCTCGATGAATTCACCGGCGCCGCGCCCAACCGGCCGACCGTCGGTGTGCTTGGCGGTGATCCCATGGTTCATCACCAGACCGCCCTCTTTCACCGCACCGAACAAGATTTTGCAGTACTCGGCCAGATTGGCGTGGCCGACGTGTTCGAACATGCCCACGCTGACCACCTTGTCGAAGCGCCCGTCCTGAGGCAAATCGCGGTAGTCGAGCAGTTGCAATTCGATCTGATCCTCCAGGCCTTCGGCTTTCACCCGTTCACGGGCCAGCGCCAATTGCTCCTTACTGAGCGTTATCCCGAACACCTTCGCGCCGAACTCACGAGCCGCATACCGCGCCAACCCGCCCCAGCCGCAACCGACATCCAGCAGATACTCGCCTGGTTGCAACCGCAGCTTGCGGCACAGGTGGCGAAACTTGGCTTGTTGAGCTTGCTCGAGGGTTTCACTGCCGGTTTCGAAATAGGCGCAGGAATACGCCATGTCGCTGTCGAGCCACAGTTGATAAAACGCGTTGGAGAGGTCGTAGTGATAGGAGATGGCTTGGGCGTCGGTTTCCTTGTCGTGAACCGAGCGCTCCGGTTGCGCATCTTCGTCTTCGTTGATTAGTGCCTGACTCCATTCATCGCAGACACGAATCACATCGCTGATGGAGCCTTCCAGCTCCAGCTTGCCTTCGACAAATGCCGCCCCCAGCGCATGAAGGCTGGGATGGGTGAACTGGGTAACCATGTGGGGGTCTTTGACCACAATGGTGACGCTGGGCGTCGGCCCCAGATTGAACTCATGGCCGTCCCAGAGTCGCAAGCGAAGCGGTAATTGCAGATTCTGTAAGGCCGGTGGAAGTTGCGCGAGCATGAAAAGCCCCCCTTTTTCAGACGACAAATCTGAGGGTAGACCATCCTTGAAAAATAGCAGGCTATCGAATTAATAGCCTTTTTCTATTCCCGTATTGCTTCCAACAGTGAAGCCAGCCGGCGGGCGACCGTTGAAAATGATCGCCTTACCCTAGATGACTACAAATCCGGCACACAGTTCTGAAAAGTTGTAGACGCTCACACCTCATCCTTAAGCTTGAGTAGGGGTTCCTGAAAGCGTAGCAAACGCCCGGCATTACCGAGCACCAATAACGTGCTCAAGTTGTGCAAGAGGGCGGCAATCATCGCTCCTGCCGCGCCGAGCCAGCCGAATGCGGCGAACGCGACGATGGCCAGGGTCCAGCCCAAACCGATGATCACGTTGACCTGCAAGGTCTGGCGGCATTGGCGACTCAAGCGCACACAGGTTCCCAGCCGGCGCAGGTCGCTGCCGATCAGTACGATATCGGCCGAGGCCAGCGCGATGTCCGCACCGCCCGCCCCCATGGCCACGCCGACCACACCGGCCTTGAGCGCCAGGGAATCGTTGATGCCGTCTCCCACCACCATCGGCCGGAATCCGCTGCCGATTTCTTTCAGCACACGATTGAGTTTGTCCTCGGGCAAGGCCTGGGCTTCGACATCGCTGATGCCCACATCCCGGGCCAGCGTATGCGCAACGCTCTGCCGATCCCCGGTGAGCAACAACTGACGACCCAAACCCAGTTCACGCAATTCGCTCAGGGCAAACCGCGCCTCGGGTTTGACGCTGTCAGCGAGCAACAGCCAAGCGAGAAATTCACCGTTGAGTGCCAATCCGGCAATCGGGCCGTCGTGTTCGGGCACAGCTGATGTGTTGATGCCCAATTGCGCGAACAGCTCAGGACGACCGAGGGCCGCCTCGCCCTGCTCGGTCATCGCCACTACACCCAGCCCCTGACGCTCATGAATGTCAGAGAGCAGCAGAAAGTGTTCCTGAGTGACCAACCCGGCCAAAGCGCGGCTGACGGGGTGGCTGCTGGCGGAACCGAGGCTGGCGGCGAGCTTCAGTACCTGACTGCGATCTTGCAGTGGACTGTCGATGGATTGCAGGCGCAAGGTGCCGAACGTCAGGGTTCCGGTCTTGTCGACCACCAACGACGTCAGGTCAGCCAACTCTTCGAGGAACGCCGAGCTGCGAATCAGAATCCCGTGCCGAGCCGCCACCGCCACCCCGGCAATGGCCGTGGCCGGTGCCGACAACACCAGCGCGCAAGGACAAGCCGCTACCAACACCGCGAGCATCGCTTGCGCATCGTTGGTAACAAACCAGGTCACGGCGGCCAGCAGCAACACCAACACCATGTAGCTGCCGGCGTAGCGTTCGAGCAAACGGGTGATCGGCGGCTTGGAACGTTCGGCGCTTTGCATCAGCGCGATGACTTTACCCAAGGTCGATTCGTTACCGGTGCGGGTCACTTCAATGCGCAGCAGGCCATCAAGATTGATCGCCCCGCCGAACACCGGCATGCCCACGCCAGCTTCTATTGGCACCGACTCACCGGTAATCGAGGCGGTGTCGAGGCTTGCCTGACCGGACAACACCCGGCCATCCGCCGGCACTCGATCACCGGCACGCACCTCCACGAGGTCACCGGCCTTGAGTGTGCCGTTGTCGACTTCAACGACGGAACCGTCAACCTGAATCTTGCGTGCATGGCTGCGAGTCAGTTTGCCAAGGGCATGAATCGCTTCTTGGGAACCGATGACGCTGCGCTCTTCCAGCACGTGACCGAAGATCATGATGATCGGCAGCAGCGCCGCCGTGAGCAGATCGCCTGTGGCCCAGGCGCCGAGCATGGCCAAGGCAATCAACTGATCGGTGATCCCGTGCAAGCTCGGATAACGCAGGCTGTACCACGCCGAGCGCATGACCGGCACGGCCACCAGCAAGGACGCGAAACCCAGCAGCAATTGGCTGACACCGGTCTGCTCCGGCGACAACCAACGCCAGATAAGGCCTAGCGCAAGCAACCCCAGTGCAAGCATGGCCAGAGTCAACTGGCGCGCGGCGCTACGTTGTTCAGCCGAGGACAACATGCTCGGCGCGGCGGCGGTTTGGGCAGTCATTGCGCAGCTCCCTGAATGATCAGGCGGGAATCGTCTTTTGGATCAACCGTGGTCACCGAGCCGGCCTGCCCGAGAATCTTCGGCATCCGTTCACGGTAAATACGCAGCAGCATTTGCGGGTCGGTGCCCTGCTGTTGCGCCTTGGCCAAACTCAGCACCGTGGCGGTGTCGGCAGAGGCTTTGGCCAGGCGTTCGCTGGCTTGAGCGTGAGCCACTTGCAGCATGCGGTCGGCTTGCTCGTTGGCGGACTGGGTCAGCTTCTCGGCTTCAGTGCGCGCGTTGGCCACGGCTTTGTCGGCCTGCTGGCTGGCAGTTAACACCGCGTTGAACGCGTTCACCGCCGGGCCGGGCAGACTCGATTGCACATCGACCCGCGCCACTTCGATGCCCATCCCCTGCCCGGTCGCCGTCAGTTCGGCCAAGCGTTGATTGATGCCCCGCACCAGATCGCCGCGTAGACGTTCGCGGCGCTCAGCGGCCTGACTGTCGGCACCGATCAGTTCCGGTCGAGCCACCAGAATGGTGTCCAGATCTCGTGCGGCGGTGAGCGCCACAGCACTGCGCGTCACCAGCCGATCCAGTGCCGGCAGCACATGCTCACCCTGAAGGACGAAGGCATAGGGTTCGGTGACTTTATAGAACACCCGCACATCCAGTTGCACGACGCCCGCATCACCGGTCAATAAATAACCTGAGCCGGCGAGCGCATCGCTGATGGGCGTGGCGAAACTCGCGACTCGATCCGCCTGCAATGCAGCATCGGTGCGCAGCAGATTTTCCACCCGACGCTCGATCACCCGATCCGCTGCCGGCAACAAGATTACCTGCTCAAACGGACGCGGCCATGCCAACAACAAACCGGCATTTTGAATGCGATCCAATGCGCCGAAGTGCAGCACCACGGCACGATTTTGCGGGTCGATTTGCCGCACATTTGAGAATGCCCATGCCAAAGCAGCTAGCACAGTTACGGCGTACAGCGCCAAAAAAGCCAAGCGCCCGGCCTGAATCCAGGGGCTGCTCAACTCATTTGTTCCACGTGGAACTAAACTCATGGCTGCGACCCGGACTTGTTATCGAGCGTCGGCGGGCCGTCAACCAACACCCGAAACGGCGCGGCATCGGTGCGTAAAATCAGTTTGGTGCCTGGCGTGACGATGGTGCCCAAGGTGTCGAGAGAGCGCAGCAAGTTGTAGAGCTGCGGCGAACCGGCGTAGGCACGGCCGTAAATCTGCGCGGCTTCGACGCGGGATTGGGCTTCGATGTCCGCAGCTTTCACCGTCGCATCGGCTTGCACGATTCGCGCATCACGCTCGGCTGCAGAGCGAATTTGCGCGGCTTCACGCTTGCCGATGGCCGTGCGTTCAGTGGCGATGGTTTCACGCTCGGCGCGCATACGATCAACCGTCGCGGTGAGCGTCACCGACGGCAACGTCAAACGCTCGATGCCGACTTGCAGCACTCGCACACCATAAGTGGTGAGCAACTGTTGATTGATCTGCTGACGCAGTTGCGCTTCAAAATCGGCGATGCGTACCTGATTGGCATCGGTGTTCACCAGGTTAGCCAGATCGAAACTGCTGGCGGTGGTTTCCAGCGCCGAGCCGACAAAGGTGCGGATCTGCCGCGCCGCTTCGTCCGGCTGGTTCTGTACGGCGCGCATAAAGCGTTGCACGTTGTCCGGATCACCCTGCACCTGCCAGGCCACGTAGGCTTGCACGATGATGCGCAGACCATCGCGCGTGCCCACATCCTGCAAACCGCTGGAGGTGGTGCGCAGCCGCAGATCCACCGGAATCGCCGCCTCGAACGGTGCCGGCCAGCGCCAGCCAAGACCGGGTTCCAGCAACACCCGCGATGGATTGCCGAAGCGAGTGATGACCGTGGCCTCTCCCGAACGCACTTGCACCAGGCTCGCCGCCGCAATGGCAAACGCCACCAGCAGCGCCGCCCAACCCATTCGCCGCCACGGGAAAGGGCCCGCTTCGTGTGGGTCGCCGTGGTGATGATGGTGATGGCCGTGGTGATGCCCGCCATGGCCGTGATCGTGGCCGGCGTGATCATCGTGATCGCGATTGTGTGTAGGCGTCGGCTGGCTCAATGGACGGCTCCTGGCTGAGCGGAATTACGCGGCGGCGCAGGGTCAGCCGGCAGCGTGAATGTACGTAGGTCGATGGTTGGTGCATTGCTGTTGCCGCCCAGACGATGGTCGAGAACCAGCAGCTTGGCGTTGGTCAAACCTTGGGTCAGTTGACTGAGGTATTGCTCCAGCACGAAGGCTTGGCCGGCGCTGGAATAAGCCTTTCGCTCGGCGGCAAATTTCAGGTCGGCGGCCTGAGCGGTCGAGTTGATTTCATGAGCACTGGCCGTGGCTTGATCGTGAGCGATGCTGGCTTGCAACTGTGCTTGGTTGGTCGCCTCCGCCGCAGCGCCGCGCTCACGGGAAATCAATGCCTGAGCACCAATCTGCGCCGCTTGCACGCCGTGATAAGCGTTGGCCGCCCCCGCTGGCGGGTGAATGGCCTCAACCACCGTGGCGAGAATTTCCACGCCGCTATCGAGTTTTTGCAGGTCAGCCTGCACGGCGCGACCGATCTCTTCGGCGAGCCCTACCCTGTCCTCGCCGAGCAAACCATCGAGGGTTCGCGAGGCGAAATCGTGAACCAGAATCCGGCTGGCGGTGCTGCGGATCAACGTTGGCACATCGGCGCTGTTGTAGGTCGCGGCCAGCGCCGCCTGATCACTCAGGCCGATGCGATAGACGAAGCGCACGTCCATATTGACGATCTGGAAGCTCTGCTTGTCGGCGCGACTGCTGGCGATGACTTGGGATTTGTCGTTCACATGGCTGGCGTCCCACAAGCGATTGGCAATCGCCGGTGCCGGGCCTTCGGCTGGTTCGGCCTCGACCGGTGCCGACGTTTCGCCCACGCTGGTGGCCAACTCGTGGACCACGCCGTTCTCGACGCTCAGCACGCGGCCCAGTGGCCACGGCAAACCGGCGTGCAAACCGGGACCGAAAACTTCCACCGGTTTGCCAAAGCGCTCATAGATACCTCGGCCTTGCAGCGCAATTTCGTGAATGCCGGTGAGCGACCAACCGACGATAGCCACCACCGCCAGCACCGGCAAAAACGCCCGGCGCATGTAAGTAAAGGCCCAGATTTGTCGCAGGTCGATACCGAAGCGGTTGTGCAATTCGTGCTGCAATGCGAGCAAAGGTTGCGGCGGCCAGCGCAGCATGTCGGCGACGAAGCTTCGCGCCAGCAAGGCCGGCTCCAGTTGTTCACGACGAGGACTGAACAGCGACAACACGGCCCGTAGCAGTAACTCGACGGCGACCAGCCCCGGCAGCAAGCCGATCAGCACCGCCAGACGTACCGGCCAGACCGATGTTTCGCTGCCGAACAGCAAACACAGGGCGCTGAGCACCAGGCAAATAATCGCGACCCGCGTCAGCTGCGCCAACGGCCCTGCTTCGGGCCACTGGGCGACGTTTTCCTGCGCCAGTTGCCGCTCCAGCACCAGCAAACCGAAAGCCAGCAGCAACGACAGCGTGGCACCGACACTGGCCGACAACCCCAACGCAGCGGGCGGCAGGGTCAGGTTCCAGACTTGCTCGATGCAGTACATCGTCAATAACGCCCAGCCGGCAAGCCAAAGCGTCGGGGCACCAATCTGCCCCAGCAAGCGCAACCAACGCTGACTGATCCGGTCCAGCAACCGCTCGTACCAGCCTTCGGCGGCAACGACTTCTTCAGCGACAGCCACCGGCACTAACACGACCGGATTCATCGCCCGTGCGCGCCACTGCGTTACCCACCAGGCCGATTGCAGGCCGGCGACCATGACCAGCAAACCGGCGCTCTGATTAACCAGCAATGCCGGCCAAAGCGACTGCCGCGCAAACAGCCCGACAAAAAACGCCAGCACCAGTCCTGCGCCAGCCAAGGCCCCTAAACCGATCGCGAATTGCCGCAATCGCCGTCCTTGAATGACCGCCTGCTGAAAGCGCGGCAGCCCTGCTATCTGTGCCCCATCGCCATCGAGATCGACTTGCATACCACCCCAGCCATCGCTCACATCACAATTCGTTACGATATAACGAAAGTGGTGAAATATTCGTCGTAAATCGCTCTATCTAAAACCCTGAACCTGTCGCCAAGCTGAAGCCTTGACCGAAATGGCTCGAAACGCACATATTACGCTCGTAATTTTTATCGAAGGCTACTTTTATCGATCCCGTCCCTTTTGCCAGGAGTACCACTATGAGCACCTATGACGTCGTGATTCTGGGCGCAGGCCCCGGCGGTTATAACGCAGCGATCCGCGCCGGCCAGCTGGGTCTGAAAGCGGCGTGCGTGGAAGGCCGCGCCACTCTGGGCGGGACCTGCCTGAATGTCGGCTGCATGCCGTCCAAGGCGCTGCTGCATGCCTCCGAACTCTACGACGCGGCCATGGGGGCGGAATTCGCCAACCTGGGGATTGAGGTCAAACCCATTCTCAACCTTGCTCAAATGATGAAACAGAAGGATGAAAGCGTTACCGGGCTGACCAAAGGCATCGAGTTTCTGTTTCGCAAAAACAAAGTCGACTGGATCAAGGGCTGGGGCCACATCGACGGGCCGGGCAAAGTCACGGTGACCGACAGCCAGGGCGTCAAGACCGAGCTGAGCGCCAAGGACATCGTTATCGCCACCGGCTCCGAACCCACTCCCCTGCCCGGCGTGGACATCGATAACAAACGTATCCTCGACTCCACGGGCGCCCTGTCGCTGAACGAAGTACCGAAGCACCTGGTGGTGATCGGTGCCGGGGTGATCGGCCTAGAGCTGGGCTCGGTATGGCGGCGCCTGGGTGCTCAGGTGACGGTGGTCGAATTTCTCGACCGGATCTGCCCCGGTGTAGATGGCGAAGCGGGCAAGACCCTTCAGCGCTCATTGAGCAAGCAAGGCATCAGCTTCAAGTTGAGTTCGAAAGTCACCCGCGCCACGACATCGGCGAGCGGTGTTCAGCTCAGCGTCGAACCGGCCGCGGGTGGCACCGCCGAGCTGCTGGAAGCCGACTACGTGCTGGTGGCAATTGGTCGTCGTCCTTACACCCAAGGCCTGGGACTGGAAAACGTCGGCCTCGCCACGGACAAACGCGGCATGCTCGCCAACAAGGGCCACCGCACCGAAGCGGCGGGCGTCTGGGTGATCGGTGATGTGACGTCGGGGCCCATGCTCGCCCACAAGGCCGAAGACGAAGCCATGGCGTGCATCGAGCAAATCGTTGGCAAGGCCGGCGAGGTCAATTACGACCTGATCCCCAGCGTGATCTACACCAAACCGGAGCTGGCCAGCGTCGGCAAGACCGAAGAACAGCTGAAGGCCGAAGGTCGCGCCTACAAGGTCGGCAAATTTCCCTTCACCGCCAACAGCCGGGCGAAGATCAATCACGAAACCGAAGGCTTCGCCAAAGTATTGGCCGATGAGCGCACCGACGAAGTCCTCGGCGTGCATCTTGTGGGCCCGAGCGTCAGTGAAATGATTGGCGAATATTGCGTAGCCATGGAGTTCAGTGCCTCGGCCGAAGACATCGCCCTGACCTGTCACCCACACCCGACCCGCTCCGAAGCCTTGCGTCAGGCGGCAATGGATGTGGAGGGAATGGCGACGCAGATGTAGGGCCGGAGATTGGCGGCAGCTGGTCTACCGCTTGATCGTTCCCACGCTCTGCGTGGGAATGCAGCCCGTGACGCTCCGCGTTACATCAAGAGCCGAACGCGGAGCGTCCGTAGAGGCATTCCCACGCAGAGCATGGGAACGATCCTAACTCGGTCTAAGGCGGCAAATGCTCCAACGGCAGTGCCCCCGGTGTCTTCACCGTGTGAATCGCAAAGTTGCTGCGGATGTCGCTCACACCCGGCAATTTCAGCAGTCGCCCGGTGAGAAAACGGTCATAGGCGCGCAAATCCGGCACCACCACTTGCAGCAGAAAATCTGATTCCCCTGACACCAGGAACGCCGAAATCACCTCGGGCAATGCCGTCACGGCCAGGCGAAAGGCTTCGGCCTGTTCATCGTTGTGTCGTTCGACTTTGACCCCGACAAACACCGTCAGCCCAAGGCCCACTTCATCTCGATCCAGATTGGCCTGATAGCCGCGAATCACTCCCGCTTCTTCCAGCATCCGTACCCGACGCAAACAGGGCGAGGCGGACAAACCGATTTCGTCAGCCAATTGCACGTTGCTCAGGCGACCGTCCCGTTGCAGCGCCGCGAGAATCTTGCGGTCGTAGGCGTCCAGTTTCATGGTTTGGCAGATCCCGATGGTTCGATCATCATAAAATGGCAGGTTATGCCAAATATCGACGCTTTAGAAGCTGACTACGCAACCACCTGCCCTGCCCTCCAGCCATAGACTGATCCCACCAAATCGACAACGAATGGGGTGCAACATGGCAGGACTCTGGCTGTTTTTCATGGCACTGGCGGTGGTGTACCTGTTGCCCGGCCCGGACATGATTCTGCTGTTGCAGACCGGCGCACGTCAGGGCAAAGGCGCGGCGCTGGCCACGGCGTTGGGGCTGGGCGTGGCGCGTGGTTGTCATGTGGCCTTGGCGGCGCTGGGTTTGGCGGCGCTATTCAAGACGGCGCCCTGGACCTTCGATATGGTGCGCCTGGTCGGAGCAGCGTACCTGCTGTGGATCGGCATTCAGTGCCTGCGCACCACGATGCTGCCGAGCTTGAACAGTGCAGGCACCACAACTGAAAAACCGCATTGGCGCGAGGCGATCCAGCGCGGTTTGCTGACGAACCTGCTCAACCCCAAGGCGCTGCTGTTCTGCTCGGTGCTGTTGCCGCAGTTCATTGATCCGCACGCCGGCCCAGTGCTCGCGCAATTCGCAACGCTGGGCATGATGCTGGTGGGTGTCGGGTTGTTGTTCGACAGCGCCTACGCGTTGGTCGGCGCCGCACTGGGCCGCTGGCTGCAACGCAGTCCATCGGCCCAGCGGGTGCAGCAGTGGTTGTTCGGCAGCCTGCTGATCGGCTTCGCGGTGCGGCTGACCTTTGTGCAGCAGGCTTGAGGCTTGAGGCTTGAGGGTTATCGCGCTCTACGACGGCGGCGACTAATTAGCAGCAAAGCCGTCGCCGTGATCGCCACAATAGCGCCTACCTGCACCGGTTTCTTGTAGGGCCGCAGCATCGAACGCGTAGCATCGGTGGCCTGGGTGACATAACGTTTGCTGGCGTTTTCAAAGTCTGGATAAGGGCATTGGTGACCGAAGTTCTCTGCCCAATCCACGTACGGGCCTTCTTTCACATAGCGTTGATAGAACGCACGTTCTTCTTCAACGCTGGTGTTCCACCCCGCCGCCGCACACAACACCGCCGCAAAAGCCTGGCTGGTGTGAGGCAGATTATCGGCAGCACGACTGGCCAAAGCCGTTGCGACATAACGATAGTGATAGCGCTCATCGGGTTGAGCGGCGCTGGCTTGCTGACGCAGGACTTCATCTTCGGCCACTAACGGGCCGACCTTTAGCTCACGGCTCTCAAGGCTGTAGTTACCACCAAATGTGGCGTAATCCGGGGCCATTTCGTAGCCAAGAATGTCCATTCCCCATTGGCGTGCCGTCGAAGCAGCGTTGAACAATGCCGCCGCACGTTTGGTCGGCCACCAGGCAGCGTCCGCCTCTTGACGCAACTGCCCGTACGCCTTGGCCTTGTTCTGCAGGTCGACACTGTCAAAGTAAGCCGGTGCTTCGTCATAACGCCCTTCACGCAGCAGGCGCCGCCCGAGCAAATTGCGCAGGTTCGCGGCTACCGGCAACGGCACATAATTGTCGCGATCTTGCTGGCTGAGCGGCGGCGGTGCGGGCACCTGAGTGTCGACGTACTGCTTGAGTTCATCGAGGGTCAGCACCCGCTCGGCAACGGCGGCCGCGTCGTACCAGTAAATATTTTGGCTGCGATAGAGCTGATCAAAGGCTTGCAGATAATCCCCGCGTTGCAGGGCCAGGATTGCGCTTTCGCCGTCGACCCGGCACTTGGGCTGCACCGTTTCGTAATCCCAGTCAGGGGTCCGTCGTTCACCCCAGGATTCGTTTTGCGGGAAGGCCTGGGCTGCTTTGGCATAGGCCGCCGCGGCAGCGCTTTTATCGCCATCACGCAACGCCAGTTTCGCCCGCAGCCACCACGCGAGGCCGCCGTCACCGGCCTGTTCGAGGAAGGCTTTGGCACTGGCGTAATCGCCCTGCTGATAGTTCATCGCCGCCAGGCGATCCGCGTTATCCAGGCTGCCGCGGGTGCTGTTTTGCAGCAGTTTGATCAATTTCTGTTCGTTCGGGGGTTGATCACCGAATGACCAGCCCAGTCGACTGATCAACGACGCCGTCACCAGTTGCTGCACCGCTTTGCCCTTGAGCAATACGGCCAGTCGATCGTCGGACATTGTCATCAGATCGGCCATCAACAACTTCAACGAGCTGTAGCCCACCGCCGAACCGTGAAGGTTCTGCGTCGCGTAGAGTTCGATGGCGCTATCCCAATCACCCGCGGTGCGGGCCACTCGCGCTTCTTCGCCGAGGCTGGCAACACCCAGCTCCAAAGGGTCGCTGAAGCCGTCGATACTCAATTGACGAGTCTGCTCGAAGGCCTTCCGGGATTGAGCCAACAGGTCGGGACCCGCGCCCGCCTCTGAACTCATGGCAAACAGTGCCCGCCCCAACGAGTAAGCCGCCCAGGTGCTGCGCAACGCACGTTGATCCGCCGGCAGCGCCAGCACTTTCTGAAAATACTCGGTGGCCAAACCGTGATCACCCGCGTTGAACGCCACGGCACCCGCCAGATAGAACATGTGCTCGGCCGGCAGGCTCGCACCTTGTTCTTCAACCTGACGGGCATCGGTCAGGCTGCGCAGCTGTTGCACCAGCGCTTGCTGCTCAGGCGTCAGACCGGCCTGTTCGGCGGTGTTCCGTTGCCCCGCGTAATCCGGCGCATCGCCGTAACCGTCCCCCGGAATGTTGGTGGCTGCGGTGACATTTTTCAGTCCCGCGATGGCGTGCCCGAGGCGGTTGATCTCGACGTTGAAGTTGCCTTCCGGCAGTTCCGCCAGCGACTGGCCACGGTTGTCCAGCAGCCGCATGGGGAAGTCCGGCCCGCAGGCCAGCGCCGAACCCAACGGCAGGCTGAGGCTCAGGCAAAGCATATGGCGGGGCCAGTTACGGGTGAACATTCGAACCTCCTTGATCAATAGTTGCGCAGCGTGCCCAACCGATGGCGCGCTGCCCGCCGGCGGGGATTCGCCCCTCGCGCAGGCGGGTGAAGGTAAGCAGATCCGGGCGCTGTTGCAATGCATAACCGGCCAATGCATCGGCGCCATCGCAGCCCTGCACCGCCAATGTCAGGCGTTCGGGCCAGGCGCTGTCGAGGTTGCCTTGGTTGCTGACGCCGATGTCGTAGAGGCCGTCCTGCGCCAAGAGCTTCAGCCCCACGCGGCTGTCGAGCGTATCGCCACGCGCCACAGCGATTAGCGTCGTCAGGCTCCAGGCCCTGCGATCATTGACTAGCGGCAGACGAAACCAGATCAATCCGGCCAGATGAGCCGGAGGATCGGCGCGTAACTCGGCACCGAGTTTGCTCACTTGCAGCGGATCCGCCAGCAACTCCCGTCGATCGCCACCCCGGTCGATAGACACTTCGCTTTCCACGATCGGCGCGCCACTGGCCCCCGACAACAACGCCACGCCATAAGCCGGCAGCGCCAGATAAAACGGTTTCGAGGTGATACGGCTCCAGGCCCTGGCCCATTGCCGTGCCTGATTCGGGTCGAACAGCCCACGCCGTGGATCGCTCACCGCGTGCACCTGCAATACGCTGCTGTCGACCGTCGCCAGCAACGCCGGCAATTCAGGGCTGTCGAGCCAGGCCGGCAACGCGGTGATGCTCAGAGGCAAGGACGCCGGCAGAACAGCACGTAAATGCGTGAGGAATTCGCGGTAGGCCGGTAGCCGGGCGTTACCCGCATCGTGGTCGATTTCCACGCCGGAAAGGATCAGCCCCTGCCCTTGCCAATCGCTGAGCACCTGATGGATGTGCGCGGTGACCTCGTCCTGATCCAGCCCCTTGAGCTGGCCATCCAGACGAATCACCGCAATCAGCGGCCGGCCATCACGCTTGAGCAGCACCGGATCGATCCGCGCCCGGCTCCAGCCGGCCTGTGGGAACGCCTGCAAGGCCAGCACGCGCAAGGTCGAGAAATCGGCGCGGCTGTCGCGCAGCGCGGCGTCATGGGCCGACGTCCATTGGCGTTGCCAGACGTAGAGTTGCTGATCGAGTGGCGGTGCGCCCGGTCGCTCGCAACCGTTGAGCAACACCGCTGCCAGCAAAACGATCAAGCGTGTGAAAAAAACCATGAAAAACCTTATCCCTGAAATACAAAAAGGGCCTCTCAAGGCCCTTTGTCGCTCTGCTCGTTACCCTACTCAGCCATTGGCTTGCGGGCAATGATCACCTGAATTTTCGGTGGAAGAGAAATCCCTGTCCTACGCATGACTCCGTAGGAGCGAGGCTTGCCCTAATGCCAGTCAGTTAAGGGTAAATCGGACCTGTAGGAGCCAGGCTTGCCGGCGAAGGCGTCCTTAAGAGCGCCTTCGCCGGCAAGCCTGGCTCCTACGAAAAGCGGTTCATTCGCTTAACTGACCGGCATTAAGGCTTGCCCGCGAAGGCGGCGTATCAGCCAACATCAATGTTGAATGTCAGGCCGCCTTCGCGGGCAAGCCTCGCTCCTACAGGGGCGCAGGTTTTGGTACGCCCACGTTATCCAGCATCCGGTTCACCGCCAGTTCTGCCAGCATGACGATCTGTTGAATCGCCATCGCCGTATGCCGGTGCGGCCCTTCCAGATACCCCGCAAAATCACTCGCCATTACACTGGCCTGGGCCAACGATTCACAAGTGTGGGCCAACAAATCTTCGTCTTTGATATCCGGCGCAACCATATACATCGTGCTCGGCTTGCGGGTCGCGGGTGATTTGAGGGCGGCTGGGTTGAGCTAGTGATCGAGCGCGCGGTTAGCGGCTTCGTGGAATTTTTTTGAATCGAGGGATTCGTAGGGGGAAACGTCGTCGGTTTCCGGGGGATTCGGTGTTGCTTTGAACATGATGAAACTCCATTCGAGGACTGGAGTTCGCCAACACTGCGACCAAGCAGAAGGGTGGCGAACCGTACGCGGGTTGGTCGACCAGGGAATGGAACCCGGCAGGGCCTAAGCCCTCCCACGCACAGCTCGCCATGAAGCAAGCACAAAAGTGCGCCATTCTAAACCTGGGCGACCAAACCCGATCACTGAATTTGCAGCGACCCCCAAAGCCTATCCACCCCATTTCCGACCGACAACCGTCAAAACTTGTCGGAAACATCCCCCCAAAATCATCTTCTGTAGGACTGCCTGAAGATCAAAAGATCGCAGCCTTCGGCAGCTCCTACGCGGGATTTGTTTACACACTGTAGGAGCTGCCGAAGGCTGCGATCTTTTTCTAAAGGTCGAGCACCGAAGGCTCTGAAGCCTGAGCTTGCAGGCGCTCATTCGCCTGCGCCCAAGTACCGGTCAGCAAACTTTTGGGGGACACGCCGTCAAAGCGCCAGCGCAAGGCCAATGCCGCGGGCCGGCGCACCACGCGCTCCACCTCGAATGTCCACAGCCGCTCGGCTCCTTGAAAGGCTTCGACCTGCGGGCCTTCGAGAATGATTTGTGTGCGACCGCTGAGGTGCAGCAGGTCGCCCGAGTCGAAATCGATGAACAGCAAACCGGCTCGAGGATTGATCAGCAGGTTGCCCAAGGTATTGAAGAACAGGTTGCCGGCGAAGTCCGGGATGGTCAGGCGATTGCCCTCTACCTGGACGAAACCGGCCTGGCCACCACGATGAGAAACGTCCACCGAGCGTTGGCCATCGACGTCCACATAACTGGCGACGAAGAAGGTATCGGCGCCGGTGATCATGGCTTTGGCCGCGCCATCCAGCCCATTGAGGTGCTGCGTAATACGGGTCGCCGGATCCGCCAGGGGCACCGAGCGAAACTGGCGCAATTGAATGTATTGCGGGCAATTGCCGAAAGACTGCTCCACCTCCACCGCGAAGCCGCTAGCCGTCACAGCGCCGACTCGACCATTGAGTCGGTTGCGACGTCGGGTGTGCAGTTCGATACCGAGCAGACCGATCGCCGCTCCCTCTTGCAATTGTGCAGGGTCGTCGTTGCCAGGCAGGCTGCCGAATTGCAGCAGCGTTGGCTCTGGAGAATGGGCAAACCCCGGCGCTCCTTCAAGAATGCTGGCCCAAGGGTTGCCGTCGGCATCCACCGCGCCGTACAGCATGAACGGCAGTTGCTGATAGAACGCGCGGTGCTGATCCGGCATCTCGCCGCGAATCACCCTACGACCTAATGCGTCCATTCGCTCGGCGACACCCACATGAGCCTGCAACTGTTTCTCGCCTGCGTGCCAAGGTGAACGTTCCATAACGGTTTCTCCCCTGCGCTCATCGCGCAATAAGCACGGCCCGACTGAATCGGGCCGTGAGCATCAGGCAGTTTTTTGCAAACCGGCGACGGTGCGCGGCATGCCGACAAACCCTGGCAAGGCTTCGATCCGCACCAGCCACGCGCGGATGTTGGCGTAGTCATCCAGCGACACATTGCCTTCCGGTGCATGGGCGATGTAGCTGTACGCGGCGACATCGGCGATGGTCGGCTCGCTACCGACCAGATAGAGCGTTGCGCCCAGTTCCTGATCGATCACTTTGAGCCAGGTGTGGGCATAAGCGATCACTTCTTGCGCGTTGTAAGGTGCACCAAACACAGTGATCAGCCTTGCCCTGCCCGGGCCAAAGGCAATCGGCCCGGCGGCGACCGATAACCAGCGCTGAACCTTGGCCGCACCGACCGGATCGGTTGGCAGCCAATGGCCGTTGCCGTATTTCAGCGCAAGGTAAACCAGGATCGCGTTGGAATCGGCCAGCACCACGCCTTGATCATCAATCACCGGAACCTGACCAAACGAGTTGAGCGCCAGAAAATCCGCTTGCTTGTGCGCGCCCTTGGCCAAATCGACGAAGATCAGCTCGGCCGGCAGTTGCAACAGCGACAGCATCAGCTCCACACGGTGAGCGTGGCCGGAACGGGGGAAGTTGTAGAGCTTGATGGCTTGCATGGTCGACTCCGCTGGGTGGTGGCGCCGTTCAGGAAAGATCAGCGCCGATAGGGGGCTATCTTCCATCTGCAACCAAAACAACAGAATAACCAGCAAACGCAATCCATTATTTCATCCAGTGCAATAACCCTTCATCCGTGCAGGGCTGGGTGTTCGCGCAGTACCTGCACCGCGAAGTCCACAAAACTACGGACCCGCACCGGGGCTTTGCGCCCACCCTGGTAGACCACATGAATGGGCAATGGCGGCAGTTCGAAGTCAGACAAAACGATTTCCAGCTCACCGACGGCGACCTTGCTCGCCACTTGATACGACAGCACCCGGGTCAGTCCCAGCCCCATGGCGGCGGCAGTGATAGCCGCCTGATTGGCGGTGACCACAAGACGCGGTTCCGGACGAACGCTGATCGGCTCTCCCGCGTCAAGGAACGGCCAGCTTCTCTGCTGGCCAATGGACGAGGTGGCGATGATCGGGGCTGCGCTCAAATCTGCAGGATGCCGAGGCCGGCCATGGTCAGCCAGGAATCCAGGGGAAGCGCAGATCACCCGCCGCACTTCGCCCACGCGAATTGCATGCTGATTGCTGTCAGGCAACTCACCGATGCGCACAGCCACATCGATGCCCTCCTCGACCATGCTCACCACCCGGTCGACCAGTAGAGCGTTGATGCTGACGTCAGGGAATTGAGTCAGGTAACCGACCATGACCGGCGTAACGAACAAATCACCGAACAATACCGGCGCCGTGATCGTCAGTTGCCCACGGGGTTGGGCGTGGCTCCCGGCTGCCGAATCCTCGGCTTCCTGCACCTCGGTGAGAATTCTCCGACAATCTTCCAGGTAGCGTTGACCCGCCTCGCTCAAATGCACGCTGCGGGTGGTACGTGTCAGCAACTGGGTGCCGATGCGTTTCTCCAGCGCCGCCACGGCGCGGGTGACACTGGCCGCCGACATCCCCAAACGCCGCGCCGCCGCCGAGAAGCCTTGCTCCTGGGCGACGGCGGCGAATACCTGCATTTCCTGGAATCGGTCCATCGGTGTCCTCGGCCAGTCGTGTGCCGCCACCCGACACACTTCGACCCGGGGGACGATGGATCAAGAGACGGGTTTGATCCAGTCCCACAGGGCAGCATCGTTGAAGTCCCGGATAATACTCCGGGCACCGGCCTCGCGAAGCTGGTTTTCTTGCAGCCCGGCCAGCATGCCAAAGGTATGGATGCCGGCCGCCGAAGCCGATTGCACACCGGCCAGCGAGTCTTCGAAGGCAATCGCATCACCCGCCCCGACACCGAGTATTTCCAGGGCGGTGAGGTACGGCATCGGATGCGGTTTGCCGCGTGCCAGTTCGCCACCAATCACCAACGTCTTGAAGCGGTTGGCAATCCCCATTCCGCTCAGCATGGCCGCTGCATTTTCACGCGGGGCATTGGTCACCACAGCCACGGGAATGTTGGCGGCGTCGGCATAGTCAAGAATGCGCAGCACCCCGGGCACAGGATGGGTTTCACCCAATTGATCGCGGAACATTCTCTCTTTTTCCGCCGCCAGTGCCGCGTATTGTTCTACGGGCATATCGGGAAACAACCCGCCGAAGATCATGTCGTCCGGAAAGCCCATGACTTTTGCTTTGTAATAGCTGATGTCCATCGAGCGGTCCCAGCGCGCCAACAACTGATTGTAAGCATTGAGGTGTAACTCATCGGTATCGATGAGGGTGCCATCCAGGTCGAACAACAGTGCAGAGATAACCAATTGACACTTACTCCTGTCGAATAACAGCCGCATTGCCTGTGGATAACGCGCCGCGCAACCCCAGCACAACCGGCAACATGAGAATGGGGTACACAATCAACAAACTGAAGGCGGCTTCTACGCCTATCCGTTCCGAGAGCAGGCCGAGCAGAAACGGCGCCAGCAACAACGCCACCCCCACCGCTTGCGATGCCTGGGTACTGAGCGCGGAACTGGCGCGGGGCGCGATGCTCATCGCCGAGCCCAGGATCAGCGGGAAAAAATTGCCCAGGCAGGCACCCAGTACAAAGGTGAAAGCCGCCGTGGCCCATCGCTCTTGCGTGAAGTACAACACCAACAACGTGGCGATCGCCCCCAGCATTACCGCCACCAGCAGCGTCAGCGGTCTGATTGCGCGCAACGCATAGCTGCTGGCCAGGCGACCGCAGACCGTACCCGCGAAATACACACTCATCAAGGTCGCCGCTGCCGAGGCGCTGATCTGCACATGGGTTTTCATGTACTCGGCGCCCCAGAAACCGACGCCCCATTCCGCCGAAATCCCCAGGATTACCAACGCCCACAGGCTCAGCTGCAACCGTCGTCCAAGGGGCAGGCTATTCTTGCCCTGCACAAGCCGAGCGTCATGTGGCGACCCCGCGTCCATTCGATACGCCGTGCGCGACACCACCACCAGCAGGACCGCACACACTGCAACGACCAGTGGCGCCACCCGCCAAGACCAATCGACGGCCGTCGCGCCGCCCACCAGCAAGGCGCCGCCCAGCACGCAAAGACCCGCCACCACATGGGCCGCCACCAGTTTTGCCGCTGCTTGTTCCTGATAGCGAGCGCCGAGCATGGCTTGGCCAACCGCCATGACCAACCCACCCGACAACCCCATCAACATCGCGGCAAGAAGCGTCATCGGCAGGTAGTTGGCCAAGCTGAACAAACCGCTGGCAACCACGATCGAAGCAATCGCGATTTGCCCCATGCCGATGGATAACGAACGTCGCTCCAGCCAGCGATACGGAAAGCCGACCAAGGCCAGGCCCAACGCATAGGCGGCAAAATGCAAACCGGTCCAGCGCAGGTCCAGCCCGAGTTCACCGCGCAAAAAAGGCATGATCGGACCCAACATGCCTTGTTGGGCGCCGAAGAGCCCGAACATCAGGTAGATGCCCCAAGGGTGTCCGTCGACGGGTACGGGCCAGTCGTTGCGTGTGGTGTCAGTCATAGGCAGCTCACTCATCGAGCACTCGTTCAGCAAAGAGGGAATGCCACTGCGCGCAACGGGCAATCTTCGCCTGACTGGCCTTTTGCGCATCCAGCGCCTGCAAGTCGCTGACCTTCAGTTCGCCACCCGAAACACCGCCCAACACCACTTTGCCGAAGCGGCGACTGATCGCCGCCGCCGCGGGTGTGAGCATCCAGCCGAGCGCTTGCTGTGCCTGCACAGCCTTTGCCGAACCGGCACGACAACCGAACACTTCATACTCGTAGCAGCGCGCATCATCGGGCACGCACCAGCGTAGCGAAGGATGTTCCTGGGCGGCCCGGGTAGCTGCCGTTGACACGGTCACCCCCAGCCACGCCTGACTGGCAAGCACAGCCTCGATCGGCGCAGTGGACGAACCGCTGATTGACGGCTGCAACCGGGCAATCGTGTCGAGCATGTCCCAGGCGCCGTCACCGTAACGCTCAAGGAGCGCACTCAGGTGCAGATAGCCTGCGCCCGAGCGCGCCGGATCCGGCAACGCAAGGCGCCCCGACCAGTGCGCGGCACAGAGGGCTTCCCACGTTGTGGGCGGCGCAAGACCTTGCGCTGCCAACACGTGCGGGTCGTAACAGAACGCCGGTACAAAACCGGATGGGCTGAACCAGCGTCGGTCTTGCGCAACCGCCGAGGGAGGCAAGGCCGAAACGTCCAGGTTGTCGAGGGGCATCAATAGCGACGCCAGTGCCGGGTCCAGCAACGCGGTGGCCGCCGTGCCCAGCAATAGATCCCACGACCCGGCGGTGTCGCTGCGCAAACGCTCGACCAGTTCGGCGGTTGACCAACGGGTAAGGCGCACGGGTATACCGACGTGAGCAGCAATGCCGTCGACGAACTCGGCCAGTTCGGCGTTTTCCATGGAGCTGATCGCAATAAGCTCGTTCATGCTCACTCCAGTAGCCGGTGTAATTTGGCGTACTGCAAGAGCATGATCGTCTTGCCGTCACTGATAGCGCCTGTCTCGATCATGGCCAGGGCCTCGTCGAGGGGCAGTTCAAGCACTTCGACCTCTTCGCCCTCCGCTTCGACGCCGCCCCCCTCCCCCAGCTTGTCCTCGTCGAAATATTCGCCGACAAAGAAATACAAGCGTTCGGTCACCGATCCAGGGCTCATGAAAGCCTCGAAAATCTTGCGCACGTCTTTAATCCGGTAACCGGTTTCTTCCTCGGTTTCCTTGCGGATACAGGTGTGCGGATCGTCTCGGTCCAGCAGGCCGGCGCAGGTCTCAATGAGCATGCCATCGTGTTCGTTGACGAAGGCCGGGAACCGGAATTGCCGGGTCAGTACAACCGTCTGCTTCAACTTGCTGTAAAGCAGGATCGTCGCCCCGTTGCCACGGTCGTAGGTCTCCCGGGACATGTTTCGCCAGGTGCCGTCGCGGCCCTGGAAATCGTAGGTGGTTTTGCGCAGTACGTACCAGTTATCCGACAGTACCTCGACCTGCTTGATGCGCACGCGATCCTTGGTGGCAATGGCTTGATTCATGATTTCAATCCTTATTCGATCTCAGGTGCATGGCGTTGGGTGCGACGGTCAGCAAACGATCCACCATGGCCGGGTCACGGTGTTCAGGCGCGGTCATCACCGCCGTATCAAGTGCGCGGTCACAGCCGCACGGGCAGGCACCGCGATGCTTGCCCAGACGCGAAACCGCCTCGGTGACCAATCGGCGAGTCAGGGTGAAGGTGTCGGCCATGCGTTGGGCGACGAGGGCGGCGTTCACATCCTCATGGGACTCATGCCAGCAATCGAAGTCGGTGGGGATGGCAATCATCGCGTAGCAAAGCTCGGCTTCGCGAGCCAGTTTCGCCTCGGGCATCGCGGTCATGCCGATGACGGTGCCGCCCCATTGGCGATAGAGGTTCGATTCGGCCCGGGTCGAAAATTGCGGCCCTTCCATCACGACATAAGTACCGCTATCGAGTGCCTGAACATCCGTCGTTTTCACACTCTTGGCCAGGACAGCGTGCATGCGCCCGCACACTGGATTGCCGAACGGCACGTGCCCCACCAGGCCTGGGCCGAAGAAGGTCTTGTCACGCTGGATGGTGCGATCGATGAATTGATCTATCAGCACGAAACTGCCCGGTGGCGCATCGTGGCTGAGGCTGCCCACCGCACTGACCGATAACAATTGAGTGCAACCGACGTGACGTAGCGCGGCAATGTTGGCGCGCACATTGATTGAGGCGGGTGGAATCGTGTGCCCAACCCCATGACGCTGTACGAAGGCCACCGGCACGCCGTTGAGCGTGCCAAGGGTGACGGGGGAGGAAGGCTGGCCGAACGCGGTCTCGATTTCGACCAGGCGAATATCTTCCAGACCTGGCAGCTGTTGAAGACCGCTGCCACCAATAATGCCAATGCGTTGCACCTGTTGAAATTCCGTTGAGTTCGTCACGTATTGCCTCTCGTCTTCAGGATGGATTCTTCTTGTTCGGTGCTGACCAGGCGCTCGTACAGTTCCGAAAGCGCCGTCGGTGCGTTGCCCCGGCGCAACAGCAAGCCTTCACTGGCGTTGTTGCTGTAGCGCGGTTCGTGAATCTTCAGATGACGGTCGATTGCCGGCAGGTAATTCCAGCGCACCCCGGGATACAGCGAATGGGCCAGGTGATAGGCGTCAGAGGTCGGCGCGATGAACACACGCACCATCCAGCCGCTCAGGCCGAAGTAGTCGGTGGGCCGACCGGCCAGGTATTCGAGATCACGTCGGTCCCTTGACGACCCTTCGATGAACCAGCGGTGTTCGGTAAGCAACGAGACCCAGGCATAGACCGGGTACGACGTCAGCAACGGCAGCAACCAGCCAAACACCACGCCTTTCCAGCCACCCGCCCAGTAAAGCAGCGCCGCCACGGCCATTACACTCAGCCAGCGGATCACCGTCGTCACCCGGGAATGATTCAACAGGCTGTTGCGCACCATCGTGCTCAGATTTACCCAGGCCCCGGCAGGGGTCAGCGGGTACAGCAACAAGCGATAGAAGCCGCCCGGCGACAACCCGGCGACATAACCGCCGGCGTGCACGCGTGCGCGGTTGGGGTCCAGTTGCGGATGATTGGGGTGGCGATGGTGTTCGATGGTGTGCGCCTGGTGACGGCTGCGCATGTCGCGCTTGAATATCGGGAACTGATAGAACACGTTGCCCAGCCACCATTGCCAGGCGTGGTGCCGACACAAGGCGAAATGCACAGCGTTGTGCCCGAACTCTTGCAGCGCCCGCATGCGCCCGCCACTCCACAGCACCACCCCCAGCCACATCAACGGCGTGGAATAAATCGACGCGAGCAGCACGGCGGCGACGATATCCAGCCAGACCCAGATAAACGGCAACGGTGCGAACCATTCATCCAGCGGTCGGTAGTAATGCTCCTTGCGATCGGGCAGGCGCGGTTCCAGCTTCAGCAAACGCAGCACACGCTGCTTGTCGCGGTAATAAAAGGTGACCAGCGCACGCAATAGCAGCGTTGTCGCGATCAGGCAAACAAGAACAATCTGCGGTGTGGTCACGATCAGGCCTCCCCGAGTTCGATGACGCGCATGTCGTCGGGGCTGAAGCGGGTCAGCAACTCACCCAGCCCGTCGAACAGCACCGCGCCACTGCGACGCAGGCGATTGGCGTCCTGATGGCCAGTGGTGACCAACACCGGTTGCCAGCCCACGGAACGAGCGACATCAAAGTCATGCAGGGTATCGCCGACAAACAGGGTGCGAGCGGCCGGCGTGCCGAGGGTTTGCTGCAGGACGACTGCCTCGGCGGCCTTGCTGGTCGCGTGATTGTGCGTCAGCCCCACCACGTGCTCGAAGCAATCGCGCAGGCCCTTGGCTTCCAGGGTTTGCTGGAGCACATCGCAGTGGGACGCCGACAGGATCGACACACCAATGCCTGCGCGCCGCGCCGCGGCGAGTAACTCGATGACACCGTCATGCAACCGACATTGCGCAACGTTGGCGTCGAAATGCTCAAGGTAGCGCTGGACGATGATCGGGAATGGGGTCCGCGAAAAATCAAAACCCAACGACGCGTAGAAATTGACGATGGGGAAATCGAACTTGGCCCGGTATTGAGCCGCCGTGATGGGCGCCACATCAAAATGCTCGCCACAGCGATTCACCGCGAAGACGGCCAGATCGAGATCGTCGATCAAAGTACCGTTCCAATCGAACACCAAGTGTTCGATGCCAGAGAAGTGCAGGAGATCGTCGATCATTGTCGAGTGTTCCCGGGAAAGATGGCATTGAGTGCGATACGCGACACAATCGCCGGTGAATAGAGCCGGCTGGGCTCCATCACCAGGTTGGTCACACCGATTTGCGTTTCGAGCGCGCGACGATTGCTCGCCGACAATTTGCCAAGGCCTGCGCCATACCAATGGTGGAAACCGGTACGCCAACTGCGCTCGCCCTGAGTCTGCGGAAAACGGAAATCCTCGGTGGTGGCCATGTTCCAGGCGCCATCGACCACACCACACAGCGAGGCCTGTAACTGTTGAAAACTGATCGATTGCCCCAGCACTGCATCGATGTGTTGATCGATGCAATCGGCTTCGAGGGCACCGATGGTCATGCCTTGGCTGTAGAGCGGATTCATGCTGCTCAGGGCATCGCCCACCACCAGCAGACCGGTCGGCCAGTGTTCGATACGGTCGTAATGGCGACGACTGCTGCCCGGCATCTTGAAGGTGAAAACGTCCGACAGCGGTTCGGCGTCGCGGATGACTTCATGGATATCCGGCACCGGTAGCGCGGCCAGGGCCTGCAAGAACTCGTCAGGGTCCTTGCCAGGAAAATTGCCGAACCATCCCCCGGTCGTCACCATCCACCGATTGCCTTCAATGGGGCTGATTACCCCCATGGAACTCTGCGCCGGTGCAGTGGGCAGCACCAGCAGCACCTGCCATTGCTCGGCGAAGGCCGGAAGGCGGCGATAGATGCGTGACGCGTAACCGAGCTCGGTCTTGACCACGCTGGTTTCGACCGCGCCGAACCCGGCCTCTTTCAGCCACGTTGGCAGGTGCGTGCCCCGGCCACTGGCGTCCACCACCAGATCGCAGGCCAGGCTGTGTTCGCCAGAGCCGCTGTCAATCACCACCCCGCTCACCGCACGCGGGTTGCTGTGGCCGGAAAACTCCAGACGCGTCACCCGCGCGCCGGAAAGCACCTCGACCCGTGGCACCTGCGACAGGCATCGGCGCAATTGGTTGTCGATCAGTCGACGACTGCAATAGTGCGCATAGATGCCGCTTCGGTAGCGGTTCTTCCAGCGTCCACCCTGATACCACTTCACATCGTGGCCAAGGTCCGCCACTTGCGCACCGCTGTGCTCCAGCGCCTTGAGGATTCCGGGGAATATGCCCTCGATGATCTGCTTGCCACGCAACAGCAGCAGATGCACGTGATGCTCCTGGGGAATGCTCTGACGCGGGCCGGTTTCGTCGTAGAAGTTGCTTTTTTCGATCACGGTGACGCGCTCGAAACGACGGGCGAGCACCGCGGCCGTCAGGCAACCGGTCACGCTGCCGCCGATCACCACCGCATGGCGGCCGCGACCGGCTGATTCAGGCGGGAGAGTAGTCATTGAGCACCTTGGCGATGTAATGCAGGTCGTCGTCCACCAGATCGGGGTGCAACGGCACTGTGGTCAGTGAACGCAGTAATCGGGCGGCGTTGGGGCAATCGCGCTGGTAGCGGGTCAACAGGGGCAACTGGTACAGCGGTTGGTTATCGTACTTGCCGATATCCGACTCGATACCGTGCCGCTGCTGGTAGTGCACCAGTTCGCGCCCATCGTGCCCGACTGCTTGCAGCAACAACGAATAGGCGTTGACTTCACCACCGACGACCACCGGCATTTCCCGAAAGGCCGGGTTGTCCAGCATCCCCAGCAACCGCTCGCGATTGCGCTGGCGGTGCTGCAGGTTCGCACCGAGCTGACGCGAGCGCGCCAGACCCAGCGCCGCTTGCAGGCCACCGAGTTTCAGGTTGATGCCCAGGGTTTCGCCTGTCAGATTGCCGAAGCGCGTGTAGGCGCGGATGCGCGCTGCCCGCTCATCATCATCGGTCATGACAAAACCACCTTCGCCGGTGGAGATGAACTTACAATCGTGGGTGCTGAAACAGCTGATCTCGCCGTGATGGGCAAGCCAGGTGCCGTTCAGGCGAGTCATGTGGGCGTGGGCCAAGTCCTGAATCAGCGGAATGCCTGCCTCACGCAAATACGCCCAAGTGGCATCCGAGCGAATCGGATAACCCCACATTGGCACCTCGATCACCGCGCAGGTGCGATCACTGATGCAGCGTCGCAGGTCCACTGGGTCGAGGCCGAAACTGTCCGGCGCCACATCGCAAAAGACCGGCACCAGCCCCAGGGACAAAATCGGCAGCACGGTACAGATCGGTCCTGTCGGTGCGACGATAACTTCATCCCCCGGACGGAAATCGACACCGGCCAACGCGGCTGTCACCGACGCAGCCCCGGACGATACGGCAATCACATGCCGCACGCCGTACAGCGCCGCAAGCGCGGCCTCGTACTCGTCGACGATCTGCGAGGTGCCGGTCAGGCCGCTATGCAATGCCCACTCAAGCTCCCGCAGATCGTCGGCCGTGGCGTGAGAGCATTTCTGCGCGATGGTTCGCGTTGAAACCGCCGCCAGACTCATTTCGACACCTTCATGCCGACCATGTCCCAGACCGCATCATCGGCAAACACCCGGTCCACCATGCGCCGGAAGTTGGGGAACATCTTCAGGTTCGCCGTTTCCTTTTGCGTGAAGAACCGGGCGTGCTCCACCTCCCTGTTGTCAGGGACGCTGCGCAACTCGGTCGCCGTGACGTAAATCAGGTCCAGATGATAGTGCGGCCCGCGCTTGTCGTTGATGTATTCGCACAGAATCCGGTACGGCTGATGCAGCACCGTGACGTCGGTTTCGACATCGGCAAGCTCTTCATCGCGCTCACCGATCAGGTGGGCGCGAATCCCCGTTTCTTCGAAAATTTCCCGCAACACCGCCACGTCAGGGGTTTCGCCTTGCTCGATATGGCCGCCCGGGTACAGCCAGACGTCGAGCTTGCGGTGATGCAGCAGCAACATCTCCCGCTCCGGGTTCAGAACGAACCCGGACGCGGTGAAGTGCCGATCCAATTGCGAGCGATCGAGTGTGTCAGTCATTCACGGGGCACCGTACTGGTTGATGCGTTCGGCCATGTAGTCGAGCTCGGCCAGGGTGATGTCCGGATGCACCGGAATCGTCGTCATGCCCGCCAGCAAGGCTTCGGCATTCGGGCACTCATTGCGGTATTGGGTCAATGCCGGAAACTCATAGAGCGCCTTGCAACCGTAACGTTTGATGTCGGAGGGAATACCGGCTTCGTCCAGATAATCGATGAAGGCGCGGTTATCGGCGAAGTGCAGTTCCAGATTCAGGAAGTAGTAGTTCGGCACACCGCCATTAATGATTTTCTTCTCACGCACCTTGCTGTGATCAAGCTTGCTGAGGAAATACGCCGCGTTCTCGCTGCGCTTCTCGATCTGACCCGCCAGGGACGCCAAACGGCTGCCACCCAGCGCTGCTGGCAGCGCCGCAAGCTTGTAGTTCAGGCCGAAATCCTTGCCGTTCAGGTTGCCGAAACGGCTGTAATCGCGGCTGCGCTGGGCCAGCGCATCGTCGTCGGTCAGGATAAAACCGCCCTCACCGGTGGCCAGCGGCTTGCGTTCATGGGTACTGAAGCACGACAGGTCGCCATACTGCGAAAGCGGACGGTCATGCAGGGTTGTACCGTGGGAATGCGCCAGGTCCAGAATGAGCTTGATACCCAATTCATGGGTGAGGGTGCGCAACTCATCGACTTCGGTCGGATAGCCCCACATCGGGATATCGATGATCGCCCGGGTACGCGGAGTCATGCGGGCCTTGATCGATGCCGGATCGGCGCCAAAACCATGGGTGCGGGTGTCGACGAAAATCGGATTGGCGCCGGCAGCAATGATCGGGTAAATGGTGCACAGCGGGCAGCTCGGGGTCAGCAGCACATCATCGCCCGGACCTACGCCAGCGGCATAAATTGCCACGCTCAGCGCTGCACCGCCCGACGAAACGGCAATCGCATGCCGAGCGTCGAACCACTGGGCAAGCTTGCTTTCGTACTCGGTCACCACATCGCTGGTGCCCGACAGCGGACGCTCCAGGGTTTGTTGCATGGTCAGCAGGTCGTCGGCATACACCGGGCGATACTTATCAGAAACAGACACTCGGGCAGTCGCGACGTTGGATTGATTAGAAGGCATTGAATCAGGCTCCGACTTGGGCTTTGGATTTCGCGAAATGGTCAGCGCGCAGGGGAAGCACCGGCGCGATATCACGTTGGCTATCGGCGTAGCAGATTTGCTCGATCACTTTGAAGGTCGGCAGCAGGCTTTCGAAATTGGCCTCGTACGGTGTGTGATTGCGCACGGCGTCGAAGAACTTCTCCAACTCACCGAAATAGCCGCTGCGTTCATACCCGGAGTCCAGCGGACCAGGCTGCCAGGCCCCGCGCCAGCGCTTGGCAGTGCCGGTTGCACTGGTGCCGTGCTCCGGCTCGTGCATGGTGATATTCCACAGGTTGTTCAACTCGACCATCATCGATTTGGAGCTGACGATCTTCATGTCGAACTCGAAGTACGGGAACATCGTGCCGCTCAACAGACTCACCGTGGCACCGGTCGAGAATTGCAATTCCAGGCTCACCAACAGTGAGTCGTCATGCCGTTGAACCCGTGATTCGATGTCACGCAGCTCACCGCCGCCGAATGTCACCCCCAAGTCGATCGTATGGATTGCTTGAGCCAGCAGGAAGGAACGCAGTGTCGAATCCAGGCCCCAGAGTGGTGCCGTGGGTTTGCTGGCGTAATGGTTGAGTTGGATGTGTACGACTTTGCCGAACTGTTCGGTGCGGGTGATATCGCGCAACTGACGCATAGGCTTGGCAAACTTGAAGTTCATGCCAACGCCAGTGATCACATTGGTCTGACGGCTGACCTCAATCAGGTTTTCCAGCTCACTCAGGGTAAAGCACGGTGGTTTTTCGACGAACACATGGACGCCCTTGGCCATGGCCTTGAGCGAAAGATCTCGATGCGCCTGGGGTGGACAAGCCATGACGACGGCGTCGAGCGTGCCTGTATCGAGCATATGGTCGAAGTCGTCGGTAATAACGACATCCGAGATAAAGCGGTGGATTTGCGCGGCTCGGGCAAGGTCGCTGTCACATACGGCGACAATCCGAATGTCCGGCATTTGTAATAGGGTGGGCAGCAAATTTTCTTGCATTTGATTGCCGAGACCAACGATGCCAACTCTGAGTACTGTCATTACCATCTCCATCCTGGAAAAGTGGGTGCTGCGTACGTAGGAATGTTGGACGAACGTGTACACGGATTCCGACTGGCTTTACTCTCCAGTAAGCCAAAAGAATCCAGCGTTCGTTTTGAACTCTTGCAGTGCTTCTTCTAGATCAATAGCTCGCACTGACGATGATCATCATCGCGCGGTCTATTGGGGCTGTTACCTGAGGTTGCCAAAGCCGTATGCCTTGACGATTGCCGCGTGGAACAGGCATGCCATCGGGCAGCCTGGCTGTCGGCGGAAGCCGGTGTTACGCCGCCGAAGCGGTGATTGAGGGGATCCCTGGATCGGGCCTTCAGCGAGGTGTCCGGGTCCGGATTTGTTGCCCATCGAGCAAAAGCCTTCATGAGCCGGCCGCGGATTCCATCAGCAATGGAAAAGCGACTCTCTTGCAAATAATCATGCATGAGCGAAATCATCCTTGAACATCATTTTCTTCCCTGAGACGCAGGTACTCGAACTCCGCGAGTCCCCTGCGGCGCCACATTGATAGCAAGCTCTTCAATGTGGCTTTATGTTTAGACCATGATTGATAACCCCGCCAGTTAATCTGCTAGACCCAGTATCTATATAGATCTGATGAATACCAGCCTATAGATTCTGAAGATTCAGAATGCACAAGGCCCCGGAAGTCATCATGACTTGCGGGGCCTTGTCAGCAGGGGCAGTCGCTGCGGCTTACTCCACCGTCACCGACTTCGCCAAGTTACGCGGCTGGTCAACGTCAGTGCCTTTCAATACAGCGACGTAGTACGAGAGCAGTTGCAGCGGGATGGTGTAGAGGATCGGCGACAGGATGTCGTGAATGTGCGGCATCTGGACGACATGAGTGCCTTCACCATTGGTCATGCCGGCCTGCTCGTCGGCGAAGACGATCAACTCACCACCACGAGCGCGGACTTCCTGGAGGTTGGATTTCAACTTCTCCAGCAACTCGTTGTTCGGCGCCACGGTAACCACCGGCATATCGTTATCCACAAGCGCCAACGGGCCATGTTTCAGTTCGCCGGCCGGATAGGCTTCAGCGTGGATGTAGGAGATTTCCTTGAGCTTGAGGGCCCCTTCCATCGCCACCGGGAATTGCGCGCCGCGACCGAGGAACAGCGTGTGGTTCTTCTCGGCGAACAGCTCGGCGATTTTCTCCACGGTGCTGTCCATGGCCAGGGCTTCGCCCAAGCGGGTCGGCAGGCGACGCAGCTCTTCGACCAGTGTGGCTTCGACACCTTCGGCCAACGTACCGCGAACCTGACCCAGAGACAGAGTCAGTAACAGCAGGCCAACCAATTGAGTGGTGAAGGCTTTGGTCGAGGCCACGCCGATTTCGCGACCGGCCTGGGTCAGTAGCGTCAGGTCCGATTCACGCACCAGGGAACTGATGCCGACGTTGCAGATGGCCAGGCTGGAAAGGAAGCCCAGCTCTTTGGCATTGCGCAGGGCGGCCAAGGTGTCGGCGGTTTCACCGGACTGGGAGATGCTCACGAACAGGGTGTCGGGCTGCACCACTACTTTGCGGTAGCGGAATTCGCTGGCGACTTCGACCTGACATGGGATGCCAGCCAGTTCTTCGAGCCAGTAACGGGCAACCATGCCGGCGTGATAGCTGGTGCCGCAGGCGACGATCTGTACATTGCGCACCTTGGCGAACAGCTCGGCAGCTGTTGGGCCGAATGCTTCGACCAGCACCTGGTTATGGCTCAGGCGACCTTCGAGAGTGCGCTGCACCACGACCGGTTGCTCGTGAATTTCCTTGAGCATGTAATGCCGGAATTCGCCCTTGTCAGCCGCTTCGGCACCGTCGCGGTACTGAACGCTTTCACGCTCGACGAGCGCGCCATTGATGTCCCAGATCTGCACGCTGTCGCGGCGAATTTCGGCGATATCGCCTTCTTCCAGGTACATGAAGCGGTCGGTGACCTGACGTAGTGCCAACTGGTCGGAGGCCAGGAAGTTCTCACCCATGCCCAGACCGATCACCAATGGGCTGCCACTACGGGCCGCCACCAGGCGATCCGGTTGCAGGGCGTTGATCACCGCCAGGCCGTAAGCACCGTGCAGCTCTTGCACGGTCGCTTTCAGGGCTACCGTCAGGTCGGGTTGAAGCTTGAGTTTTTCGTGCAGCAAATGCGCGATGACTTCAGTGTCGGTGTCCGACGTGAACACATGACCCAAAGCCTGGAGTTGCTCGCGCAGGGCTTCATGGTTCTCGATGATGCCGTTGTGCACCACCGCCAGATCGCCCGAAAAATGCGGGTGAGCATTGCGTTCGCACGGCGCGCCGTGGGTCGCCCAGCGGGTGTGGGCAATGCCCAGGCGGCCGACCAGAGGCTCTTCGATCAGCGCTTGTTCCAGCTCGCTGACCTTGCCCGGACGACGCGTGCGCAAGAGCTTTTGATCGTTGGTGTACACCGCCACACCGGCGCTGTCATAGCCACGGTATTCCAGGCGCTTGAGGCCTTCGAGCAGGATGGCGGTAACGTTACGTTCTGCGACTGCACCGACAATTCCACACATGCTAGTTCTCCTGACTGACGGCGGCGCAAATCAAATTAATGCCGCGGGCCTGAATCTGATCGCGTGCCTCCAGTGGCAGACGATCATCGGTAATGAGGGTATGGACGCTGCTCCATGGCAGCTCCAGATTGGGAATTTTGCGACCGATCTTGTCGGCCTCGACCATCACGATTACTTCGCGGGCAACTTCGGCCATGACGCGGCTCAAGCCCAGCAATTCATTGAAGGTGGTGGTCCCGCGTATCAGATCAATGCCATCGGCACCGATAAATAGCTGATCAAAGTCATATGAGCGTAGTACTTGCTCGGCCACCTGACCCTGGAAGGACTCGGAATGCGGGTCCCAGGTCCCCCCGGTCATCAGCAGCACCGGCTCGTGCTCGAGTTCGCTCAAAGCGTTGGCGACATACAGGGAGTTAGTCATCACCACCAGACCCGGTTGCTGACCGAGTTCCGGGATCATCGCGGCGGTGGTGCTGCCGCTGTCGATGATGATTCGCGCATGCTCGCGGATTCGCGTGACGGCGGCGCGGGCAATGGCCTGCTTGTATTTGGAAACCGGTTGGCCGAGGTCGGCGACCAGCTCCTGAGGCATCGTGACCGCCCCGCCATAACGACGCAGCAACAGACCATTGCTTTCAAGCGCCGCCAAGTCCTTGCGAATCGTAACTTCGGAGGTTTCGAAGCGCTTGGCCAACTCGTCCACGCTGACTTCTCCCTGCTCATTGAGCAAGGCGAGGATGTTGTGGCGGCGTTGGGGCGTGTTGCGCTTCGACATGGTTAGTAAGTTTCGATTCGAAAGATAACGTAAGCAATCAAAACCTATTGTCGAAACTTCGTCAAGCCAGCGTCAGAAAAAAAATGTGTGGATCCCATAAAAAAGATCGCAGCCTTCGGCAGCTCCCTACGGTGAATTCGTGTTCATCCTGTAGGAGCTGCCGAAGGCTGCGATCTTTTGATCTTGCTGTGGATAACTCAGCTCTTCTTGATCTTCTCCGGCCGCTTCCAGCCATTAATGTTCTTCTGCCGCGCCCGACCCACGGCCAACTGAGCCTTATCCACATTCTGGGTAATGGTCGAACCTGCCGCCGTGGTCGCACCCGCGGAGATATCCACAGGCGCCACCAACGAGTTGTTGGAACCGATGAACACATCTTCACCCAGCACGGTTTTCCACTTGTTCGCGCCATCGTAGTTACAGGTGATGGTGCCCGCGCCGATGTTGGTGCGCGCACCGATCTCGGCATCGCCCAGATACGTCAAGTGACCGGCCTTGGCGCCCTCGCCCAAGTGGGCATTCTTCAGCTCAACGAAGTTACCCACATGCGCGCGAGCGTCCAGCACCGTGCCCGGGCGCAGACGTGCGAACGGACCGGCATCGCTGCCTTCGCCGAGGATCGCGCCTTCGATATGGCTGTTGGCCTTGATCACCACGCCTTTGCGCAGGGTGCTGTCCTTGATCACGCAGTTCGGACCGATCACCACGTCGTCCTCGATGACCACTTTACCTTCGAGGATCACGTTGATGTCGATCAGCACATCGCGACCAACGGTGACCTCACCACGCACATCGAAACGTGCCGGGTCGCGCAGGGTCACGCCCTGAGCCATCAAACGACGAGCAGCGCGCAGCTGATAGTGACGCTCAAGCTCAGCCAGTTGCTTGCGATCGTTGGCGCCCTGCACTTCCATAGGGTCGTGGGGTTGCTCGGTAGCCACCACCAGACCATCGCTGACCGCCATTTCGATGACATCGGTCAGGTAGTACTCTCCCTGAACATTGTTGTTCGAAAGACGGCTCGTCCAGTCGGCCAGGCGATCGGCAGGAACAGCAAGGATGCCGGTATTGCCTTCATTGATGGCACGTTGAGCCTCGTTGGCGTCCTTGTGTTCAACAATGGCTGCAACGTTACCGTCAGTGTCGCGCACGATGCGGCCATAACCAGTCGCGTCGTCCAGTTCGACGGTCAGCAAGCCCATCTGCCCTGGCACCACATGCTTGAGCAAGCGTTGCAGGGTTTCGACTTCGATCAAGGGGACGTCGCCGTACAGAATCAGCACGGTGTCGGACTTGATGAACGGTACCGCCTGGGCCACCGCATGTCCGGTACCCAGTTGTTGATCCTGCAGGACGAAATCCAGGTCATCGGCCGCCAGACGCTCGCGCACCGATTCGGCACCATGTCCGATCACCACATGGATGCGTTGTGGATCAAGTTGCCGGGCCGTGTGGATAACATGGCCAAGCATTGAGTTACCGGCAACCGGGTGCAGAACTTTCGGCAAGGCCGAACGCATGCGCGTGCCTTGGCCGGCAGCGAGGATAACGATTTCAAGAGACATGACAGGCTACTAATCCTGGGGGTCAGCGGCTGCGACCGGGTGATGAAACTCGGAAAAAGAAAAAAGGGTAGCCGAGGCTACCCTTTTTAATCAATCACACAATAAGTCGATGGCCGATTAGTGGCCGAACTTCTTGCGGATCTGCTGGACGGTGCGCAGCTGAGCTGCAGCCTCGGCCAGACGTGCGGCAGCAGAACCGTAATCGAATTCCGCGCCTCGCTCATGCAAGGCCTTCTCGGCAGCCTTAACGGCTTCCTGAGCGGAGGCTTCGTCCAGGTCGGCAGCACGTTGCACGGTGTCGGCAAGAACCTTGACCATGTTCGGCTGAACCTCGAGGAAACCGCCGGAGATGTAATACACCTCCTCTTCCCCGCCCTGCTTGACCAGGCGGATCGGGCCCGGCTTGAGATTAGTGATCAACGGCGCGTGACCCAGAGCGATACCAAGATCACCCAGTGCACCGTGCGCAATCACCATCTCGACCAGACCGGAAAAGATTTCCCCTTCCGCGCTGACGATATCGCAATGGACTGTCATAGCCATCTGATTGCCTCAACCTAAATTAGCGCCCGTTGCCGGGCGCCGGGATTACAGTTTCTTGGCTTTCTCGATCGCTTCTTCGATGCCGCCGACCATGTAGAACGCTTGTTCTGGCAGGTGGTCGTAGTCACCGTTGAGGATGCCTTTGAAGCCAGCAATGGTGTCTTTCAGGGAAACGTATTTACCCGAAGCGCCGGTGAAGACTTCAGCCACGAAGAACGGCTGCGACAAGAAACGCTGGATCTTACGAGCACGGTTTACCAACTGCTTGTCGGCTTCCGACAGCTCGTCCATACCCAGGATCGCAATGATGTCCTTCAGTTCTTTGTAACGCTGCAGAACATACTGTACGCCGCGAGCGGTGTCGTAGTGGTCCTGGCCGATTACGTTCGGGTCCAGCTGGCGCGAAGTCGAGTCGAGTGGATCGACCGCTGGGTAGATACCCAGGGAAGCGATGTCACGGGACAGAACGACGGTGGCGTCCAAGTGGGCGAAGGTGGTCGCTGGCGACGGGTCAGTCAAGTCATCCGCAGGTACATATACCGCTTGGATCGAAGTGATCGAACCTTCCTTGGTCGAAGTGATACGTTCTTGCAGAACGCCCATCTCTTCAGCCAGGGTCGGCTGGTAACCTACTGCCGAAGGCATACGGCCCAGCAGTGCGGATACTTCAGTACCGGCCAGGGTGTAACGATAGATGTTGTCGACGAACAGCAGAACGTCGTTACCTTCGTCACGGAACTTCTCGGCCATGGTCAGGCCAGTCAGTGCTACGCGCAGACGGTTACCCGGCGGCTCGTTCATCTGACCGTAAACCAGTGCCACTTTGTCCAGAACGTTGGAATCCTTCATCTCGTGGTAGAAGTCGTTACCCTCACGAGTACGCTCACCCACACCGGCGAACACGGAATAACCGCTGTGCTCGATGGCGATGTTACGGATCAGTTCCATCATGTTTACGGTTTTGCCTACACCGGCACCACCGAACAGACCGACTTTACCACCCTTGGCGAACGGGCAAACCAGGTCGATAACCTTGATGCCGGTTTCCAGCAGGTCGTTGCCGCCCGCTTGTTCAGCGAAGGATGGCGCAGGACGGTGAATGCCCCAGCGCTCTTCGGTGTCGATCGGGCCAGCTTCGTCGATCGGGTTACCCAGAACGTCCATGATCCGGCCCAGGGTCGCTTTACCGACTGGTACGGAGATGGCTGCGCCGGAGTCGATGACGTCCAGACCGCGCTTCAAGCCTTCGGTGGAACCCATCGCAATGGTACGAACCACGCCGTCGCCCAGCTGCTGCTGAACTTCCAGGGTGGTCCCGGCCGCGCTTTGAACTGTCAGCGCGTTGTAGATGCTCGGTACGCTGTCGCGTGGAAATTCCACGTCGATAACGGCGCCGATGATTTGAACGATACGTCCGCTACTCATAGCTGGATCCTCTGAATATTTGAACCGTTAAACCGCGGCAGCGCCGCCGACGATTTCCGAGATCTCTTGGGTGATCGCAGCCTGACGCGCCTTGTTGTAGACCAGCTGCAAATCGCTGATCAAATCACCGGCGTTGTCGGTAGCGTTCTTCATCGCGATCATCCGCGCAGCTTGTTCAGCCGCGTTGTTCTCGACCACCGCCTGGTAGACCTGCGACTCCACGTAACGGACCATCAAGCCGTCAAGCAGCTCTTTGGCGTCCGGTTCGTACAGATAATCCCAGTGGTGCTTGAGTTCTTGATCCGGGGTTGCCACCAGTGGAATCAACTGCTCCACGGTAGGCGATTGCGTCATGGTGTTGATGAACTTGTTGGATACCACGGACAGGCGATCAATACGGCCGTCCAGGTAGGCATCCAGCATCACCTTGACGCTGCCGATCAAGTCATTGATCGACGGCTCTTCACCCAGGTGGCTGATAGCTGCAACGACGTTACCGCCGAAGTTGCGGAAGAAAGCCGCACCCTTGCTACCAACGACACACAGATCAATCTCGACGCCGTTATCGCGGTTTACCGCCATGTCCTTGACCAGGGCCTTGAACAGGTTGGTGTTCAAGCCACCACACAGACCACGGTCACTGCTCACCACGACGTAACCGACGCGCTTTACTTCACGGTCGATCATGAATGGGTGGCGATATTCCGGGTTGGCGTTGGCCAGATGGCCAATAACCTGGCGGATGCGCTCCGCGTAAGGACGGCTAGCAGCCATGCGCATTTGTGCCTTGCGCATTTTGCTGACCGCCACTTTTTCCATGGCGCTGGTAATCTTTTGCGTGCTTTTGATGCTCGCAATCTTACTGCGAATCTCTTTTGCGCCTGCCATGTAACACCTATCAGGTTAGCAAGCGGGAGCCTTGCGGCTCCCGCTGCGGCTTACCAGGTTTGGGTGGCCTTGAACTTCTCGATACCGGCTTTCATGCCAGCGTCGATTTCGTCATTGAAGTCACCCTTCACGTTGATCTTCGCCATCAATTCGGCGTGATCGCGGTTGAAGAAAGCAATCAGCGCTTGTTCAAAGCTGCCGATCTTGGCGATTTCGACGTCAGTCAGGAACCCACGCTCAGCGGCATACAGCGACAGCGCCATGTCAGCGATCGACATTGGTGCGTATTGCTTCTGCTTCATCAGCTCGGTAACGCGCTGACCATGCTCAAGTTGCTTACGGGTCGCTTCGTCCAGGTCAGAAGCGAACTGGGCGAATGCCGCCAGTTCACGGTACTGAGCCAGAGCGGTACGGATACCACCGGAGAGCTTCTTGATAATCTTGGTCTGAGCGGCACCACCCACACGGGATACCGAAACACCGGCGTTCACAGCAGGACGGATCCCGGAGTTGAACATGGCCGATTCCAGGAAGATCTGACCGTCGGTGATGGAAATCACGTTGGTCGGAACGAACGCGGAAACGTCGCCAGCCTGGGTTTCGATGATCGGCAGTGCGGTCAGGGAACCGGTTTTGCCGGTCACTGCGCCGTTGGTGAACTTCTCTACGTATTCTTCCGAAACGCGGGATGCGCGCTCCAGCAGACGGGAGTGGAGATAGAACACGTCGCCTGGGTAAGCTTCACGGCCTGGTGGACGGCGCAGCAGCAGGGAAATCTGGCGGTATGCCACTGCTTGCTTGGACAGATCGTCATAAACGATCAGCGCGTCTTCACCGCGGTCGCGGAAGAATTCACCCATGGTGCAACCGGAGTACGGTGCCAGGAATTGCAGCGCAGGAGATTCCGAAGCACTGGCAGCCACGATGATCGTGTTGGCCAAAGCGCCGTTTTCTTCCAGCTTGCGAACCACGTTGGCGATGGTCGATTGCTTCTGACCGATTGCTACGTAGACACAGAAAATTCCGCTGTTTTTCTGGTTGATGATCGCGTCGATCGCCAGAGCGGTTTTACCGATCTGACGGTCACCGATGATCAGCTCACGCTGGCCACGGCCGACAGGGATCATGGCATCGACAGCCTTGTAGCCAGTCTGTACAGGCTGGTCTACCGACTTACGCCAGATCACGCCTGGAGCAACTTTCTCGACCGCATCGGTCAAGGTGTTGTTCAGCGGACCTTTGCCGTCAACCGGGTTACCCAGTGCGTCGACTACGCGACCCAGCAGTTCCTTACCAACCGGAACTTCGAGGATGCGGCCGGTGCACTTGGCGCTCATGCCTTCAGCCAGAGACTGGTAAGCGCCCAATACAACGGCACCTACGGAGTCTTGCTCCAGGTTGAGAGCCATACCGAAGACGCCGCCCGGAAACTCGATCATCTCGCCGTACATAACGTCGGCCAGACCGTGAATCCGCACGATACCGTCAGATACGCTGACGACAGTGCCTTCGTTACGGGCTTGGGAGGTCACATCGAGCTTGTCGATGCGGCCCTTGATAATTTCACTTATTTCGGAAGGATTGAGTTGCTGCATTGCTCTGCTGCCCCTTCAAACTCAAGATTTCAATGCTTCGGCAAGGTTCGCGAGTTTGCCGCGAATCGAGCCATCGATAACCAGGTCGCCGGCGCGGATGACAACGCCCCCAATCAGGGATTTGTCTTCCTCGACTTGCAGGCGCACTTCCCGGTTGAGTCGTGCACTGAGAACCTTGGCGAGTTTGTCTTGCTGTTCTTGGTTCAATGCAAAAGCACTGGTCACTTCAACGTCTACCGACTTCTCTTGTTCAGCCTTGTACAGGTCGAACAGAGCGGAAATCTCCGGCAAAAGCGGGAGACGGTCGTTTTCGGCAACGACGTTAATGAAGTTCTGTGCCTTGGCATCAAACTTGTCGCCGCACACGTCAATAAACGTGGCGGCCTTGTTTGCGCTCGTCAGTCGCGGGGCCTTGAGCACGCGCTGCATGGTGTCGTCTTGCGACACTGCTGCAGCCAGGCCGAGCATGGCTGACCAAGAGGCCAGTTGCTGGTGGGCCTGGGCGTGCTCGAAGGCTGCCTTAGCGTAAGGTCGGGCCAACGTGGTCAATTCTGCCATGATCGCCCTCGCTTAAATTTCAGCAGCCAGTTTGTTTACCAGCTCCGCGTGCGCGTTTTGATCGATTGTGGCACCCAGGATCTTCTCGGCGCCGCCGACAGCCAGTGCACCCAATTGGGCACGCAGCGCGTCTTTGACACTGTTCAGTTCCTGCTCGATCTCGGCCTGAGCCTGAACCTTCACACGGTCAGCGTCGATACGGGCTTTTTCAACAGCCTCTTCAACGATCTGGTTACCGCGTTTCTTGGCTTGCTCAATGATTTCGGCTGCCTGAGCTTTCGCTTCGCGCAGTTGTTGACCCGCTTTATCTTGGGCCAACTCCAGGTCGCGAGCTGCTCGGGCGGCAGCGTCCAGTCCATCCGCGATCTTCTTCTGACGTTCGTGCAAAGCCGCGATGACCGGAGGCCATACGAACTTCATGCAAAAAAGTACAAAAATTAAGAACGCAACGGACTGGCCAATCAGGGTTGCATTAATGTTCACGCCAACACCTCGCTCGTTCGTTGCACAACACACTAATCACTCGACGATTCGAGTGATTAGCCAGCGAGTTGACCAACGAATGGGTTCGCGAAGGTGAAGAACAGAGCGATACCAACACCGATCATGGTTACGGCGTCGAGCAGACCGGCAACGATGAACATTTTAACTTGCAGCATTGGAACCATTTCTGGCTGACGCGCGGCGCCTTCCAGGAACTTGCCGCCCAACAGGCCGAAACCAATTGCGGTACCCAGTGCGCCCAGGCCGATCAACAGTGCAACAGCGATAGCGGTTAGACCAACTACAGTTTCCATCTTTCCTCCCGACTTTTACGTCGTATGGTTTAGGTTTTTTAGATTTTAAAGCGGTAAAACAAATCGTTTCATAGCCCTGTTCGGGCACCCACCCGTGTTACCGGGTGGGACATCAGACTAGTCGAGACTGGTCTTAATGGTTCTCTTCGTGCGCCATCGAAAGGTAAACGATGGTCAGCATCATGAAGATAAACGCCTGCAGGGTGATGATCAGGATGTGGAACACAGCCCACGCCCACTGCAGAACTACGCCCAGGCCGCTAAGCCAGAGCAGACCGCTGCCGAACATCACAGCAATCAAAATGAAGACCAGTTCGCCGGCATACATGTTGCCGAACAGACGCAGTGCCAACGAGATTGGCTTGGCAATCAGTGTCACGAACTCAAGCAGGAAGTTCACCGGAATCAGCAGGGCTTGAACGAAGATGTTCTTGCTGCCGAATGGGTGCAGGGTCAGTTCGCCGATGAAACCGCCGATGCCCTTGACCTTGATGCTGTAGAAAATGATCAACGCGAATACCGACAGGGCCATGCCCAGGGTAGCGTTCGGGTCAGTAGTCGATACGGCGCGGAACGGAATGTGCGGATCGCCGGAGATCAACATGGCCACTTGAGGAATCCAGTCAACCGGAATCAGGTCGACGGCGTTCATCAGGAAGACCCAGACGAAGATGGTCAGCGCCAACGGTGCAATCACCGGGCTACGGCCATGGAAGCTGTCTTTCACGCTGCCATCGACGAATTCGACCAATACTTCAACGAAGTTCTGCAAAGCACCAGGCTGACCGGAAGTCGCCTTCTTCGCCGCCATGCGGAAAAGAAGAACGAAAATCAGACCCAACGCGACCGACCAGCCGAGAGTATCGACGTGGAAAGCCCAGAAGCCCATTTCTTTGGCTTCTGCTGCGGTGTGGGCAAAACCCCACCCGCCAGTTGGGTGCTGACCGAAGGTCAGGTTCTGCAAGTGGTGCTGGATATAGCCCGAAGCGGTTGTCTCTGCCATGGTTGCCTCAAACGCCCTAAGGTCTCGAAAGTCTTGTTCTCATTAGCAGGGGAGCGAACCAGCTAACCAGTTGGGTCAGCACGAAGACGCCGAAGACTGCTAACGGCGCCAATGGCTTCACACCTGCAAACGTCAATGCAAACAGCACTGCCGTCAAAATCAGTTTGCCCGCCTCGCCGGCATAAAAAGACCGGACGATGGCTTGAGCTGCTCGGGCGCCGGAAAACCGAAATGCCCTGTGAGCGAAATAAATATTGGGAAGCAAGGCTATCAGGCCTCCGCAGAGTCCTGAGTACCCGGCAACGACTCCATGCCATTGCCAGAGCGCCAAAGCGGCAATCAGCAAAACGACAAATTGAGCCATTAACACCGGAAAAACTGCCAGGCGATGGAACGGCAAGCGGTCTGGCGTGCGGTTTTCCATCTCTTTTGCTCCCCAATGGTCGGCTGCCAGAATTCAATAACTTGGCATAATTTGTGCCGACAAAATGCGCGCAGAGTATAGGGGCGGTTCTGCCCCTATTCAACTGTCAGGTAGTGATTTCCGACTTCACGCTACATGAGGAATTGTTTCAGCGGATGTGTGCAAGCACACCTTGAAGCTCATCAAGAGAGTTGTAGCCGATCACCAGCTGCCCCTTACCCTTCTTTCCGTGGCGGATCTGCACCGCAGAGCCTAGGCGCTCGGCCAGGCGCTGCTCGAGTCGGGCGATATCCGGGTCTGGTTTTGCAGGTTCCACAGGCTCCGGTTTGCCACTCAACCACTGGCGAACCAGTGCTTCAGTCTGGCGAACAGTCAGCCCTCGTGCGACAACGTGTCGCGCCCCTTCGACTTGTTGGTTTTCCGGCAAACCGAGCAAGGCACGGGCATGACCCATTTCCAGGTCGCCGTGAGACAGCATGGTTTTGATGACTTCAGGCAGCGCAATCAGACGCAACAGATTGGCCACGGTGACGCGGGACTTACCCACAGCCTCTGCCACTTGTTGCTGAGTCAGCTGGAATTCCTGCTGCAAACGCTGCAAGGCCACTGCTTCTTCGATCGGATTGAGGTCTTCGCGCTGGATGTTCTCGATCAGCGCCATGGCGATGGCGGTTTCATCCGGCACATCGCGAACCATCGCCGGGATGGTTTCCTGGCCAGCCTGCTGGCTGGCGCGCCAGCGGCGTTCGCCGGCGATGATTTCGAAGCGCCCGCTGCCGATCGGGCGAACCACGATCGGTTGCATCACGCCCTGGGCCTTGATCGACTGCGCCAGCTCTTCCAGCGCTTGAGGATCCATGTCCCGACGCGGCTGGTACTTGCCACGCTGGATCAGGTCCAGGGGCAGGTGCTGCAGCTCACGCTGATCGGCTTGCACCGCCTGCTCTTCCAGCGAGCTGACAGTCGGACCACTCAGCAGTGCATCCAGTCCACGTCCGAGACCTCGTTTCTTGACGGCCATGGGGATTCCTTAAGTTGCCTGAGCAGCGGCGATGCGTGAATTTTTGCGCTGACGGCGAACCATCTCGCCCGCCAATGCCAGATAGGCAATCGCGCCCCGCGATGATTTGTCGTACGCCAGCGCCGGCATGCCATAGCTTGGCGCTTCGGCCAAGCGGATGTTGCGTGGAATCACGGTGTCGTAGAGCTGATCGCCGAAGTGTTCCTTGAGCTGCGCCGATACGTCGTTCATCAGGCTCAGGCGCGGGTCGTACATGGTCCGCAACAGGCCTTCGACTTTCAGGTTCGGGTTCAGCAGTTCGGCAATCCGCTTGATGTTATCCACAAGGTCGCTCAACCCTTCGAGCGCGAAGTACTCGCACTGCATGGGGATAATTACCCCGTCGGCGGCAACCAGCGCGTTGAGCGTTAACATCGACAGCGACGGCGGGCAGTCGATCAAAATGTAATCGTAGTTTTCACGGATCGGCGCCAACGCACTGCGCAGACGACTTTCCTTCATCTGCATTTCCAGCAGAACGACTTCAGCCGCGGTCAGGTCGCGGTTGGCCGGCAGTAATTGATAACCGCCGTGCTCGGAATAGTGCATGGCCTGAGCCAGATCGCATTCACCGATCAGCAGGTCGTAGACCGAGTTTTCCAGGCCGTGTTTATCCACACCGCTACCCATGGTGGCGTTGCCCTGTGGATCGAGATCGATCAACAGCACCCGACGCTTGGTAGCGACCAGGGAAGCTGCGAGGTTGATGCAGGTGGTGGTCTTGCCCACACCACCCTTTTGGTTCGCTATCGCGAATACCTTAGCCATTCTTGCTTGTGTTCCCAATCATGCCGTGCGGCGCAGTATCAGCAGATGGCGTTGGCCTTGGCAACCAGGTACGGCCAGGGCGTGTTCGCTATCGAGGTGGAAGTCTGCCGGCAATGCTACCAGCTCATCGGCGGGATGAACGCCCTTCATTGCCAGCCAACGTGTTTCGGCGTCGCCCAAATGGCGAGTCCAGTTGCTGAAGTTCTCCATGCTGCTGAACGCACGGGAAATGATCCCGTTGAATGGCAGTTCAGGCTGGAAGGCTTCGACGCGACTGTGGATAACTTGCAGGTTATCCAGTTTGAGTTCGAGTTTTACCTGGGTCAGGAAGCGGGTTTTCTTGCCGTTGCTATCCAGGCAGGTCACTTGCGACTCGGGAAACAGGATCGCCAGGGGAATCCCCGGCATGCCGCCGCCACTGCCCACGTCCAGCCAACGGCCGTTTTCGATGAAGGACATAACGCTCAGGCTATCGAGCAAATGCCGTGAAACCATTTCGTCCGGATCACGCACTGCCGTGAGGTTGTAGGCCTTGTTCCATTTTATCAACAGGGCCAGATAACCCAGCAGCTGTGCATGCTGGGCTTCCGTCAGGTTGACACCGAGCTGGCGAGCACCTGTGGATAACTCTTCGGCGTGTTGCGAGGTGACCAACGAACTCAAGCGCTTTGCTCCAACTGACGGCCCGCGCCGCGTTTTTTCAAATGAATCATCAACAGCGAAATCGCTGCCGGGGTCACGCCCGGAATACGCGACGCCTGGCCCAGGGTCTCTGGACGGGTCGCACCTAGCTTGCTCTGGATCTCTTTCGAGAGACCAGAGATGTTCGTGTAATCGATATCCACAGGCAGTTTTGTGTCTTCGCTGGCCCGCAGCCGTGCGATTTCGTCCTGCTGGCGATCGATATAACCGGCGTATTTAGTCTTGATTTCGACCTGTTCGGCGACCTGTGGATCTTCTGCGCCCCCGCCGGTCACGGCGATCAGACCAGCGTAGTCGATTTCCGGACGGCTCAGCAGGTTGAGCAAATTGTATTCGTGGGTCAGCGGCGTACCGAATTTCTCGGAAATCGCATCGCCCTGCTCGGTGCCTGGGCGAACCCAAGTACTTTTCAGGCGTTGCTCTTCCAGGTCGATGCTCTCGCGTTTCTTGCAGAACGCTGCCCAACGCGCGTCATCGACCAGACCCAATTCGCGACCTTTTTCGGTCAAGCGCAGGTCGGCGTTGTCTTCGCGCAGGATCAAACGGTATTCGGCGCGGGACGTGAACATCCGATACGGTTCCTGGGTACCCAGGGTAATCAGGTCGTCGACCAAAACGCCGATGTACGCTTCGTCGCGACGCGGGCACCAGGCATCTTTGCCCTGAGCACGCAGTGCGGCGTTGGCTCCGGCCAGCAAACCTTGGGCGCCGGCTTCTTCGTAACCGGTGGTGCCGTTGATTTGCCCGGCGAAGAACAAACCGCCGATCACTTTGGTTTCCAGGCTGTACTTCAGGTCACGCGGGTCGAAGTAGTCGTACTCGATGGCGTAGCCAGGCCGAACAATGTGCGCGTTTTCCATGCCGCGGATCGATTGCACGATCTGCAGCTGCACGTCGAACGGCAAGGATGTGGATATCCCGTTCGGGTACAGCTCGTGGGTGGTCAGACCTTCCGGCTCGATGAACACCTGGTGGCTTTCCTTGTCGGCAAAGCGGTGGATCTTGTCTTCGATCGATGGGCAATAACGCGGGCCGATACCTTCGATCACACCGGAATACATCGGCGAACGATCAAGGTTCGAAGCAATGATTTCGTGGGTACGGGCGTTGGTGTGGGTAATCCAGCAGCTGACCTGTTTCGGATGCTGCTCTTTGGAGCCCATGAACGACATCACCGGAATCGGCGTATCCCCTGCCTGCTCGGTCATCACCGAAAAATCCACAGTGCGACCGTCGATACGCGGCGGTGTACCGGTTTTCAGGCGACCAACACGCAATGGCAGTTCGCGCAGACGATGAGCCAGCGCAATCGATGGCGGATCACCGGCGCGACCGCCGGAATAATTCTGCATGCCGATGTGGATAAGTCCACCGAGGAAGGTGCCAGTGGTCAACACCACGGAATCTGCGAAGAAACGCAGGCCCATTTGGGTGACAACACCGCGCACTTGTTCCTGCTCGACGATCAGATCGTCAGCAGCCTGTTGAAATATCCACAGGTTCGGCTGGTTTTCCAACGCTTCGCGGACAGCTGCCTTGTACAGAACCCGATCTGCCTGTGCGCGGGTTGCACGCACGGCTGGGCCTTTGCGGCTGTTCAATACGCGAAACTGAATACCGCCTTTATCGGTAGCCATGGCCATCGCGCCGCCCAGGGCATCGATTTCTTTAACCAAATGGCTTTTGCCGATCCCGCCAATGGCGGGGTTGCAACTCATGGCACCGAGGGTTTCCACGTTATGCGTCAGCAACAGGGTTTTTGCCCCCATACGTGCTGACGCCAGTGCTGCCTCGGTACCGGCATGACCGCCGCCGATGACGATCACTTCAAAACGGGAAGGGAAATCCACCACGCACCTCGTGCCTGCTTCAGTCAGGTAATTCGGAAATAGTTTGAGCTCAGGTTTTTGGACCTGGTCGGCAAGTATAGGGACTTCGCCCTTCCTAAAGAACCCTTTGCACAAAATTTAACCAGCTGTGGAGAAGTCGAGGTTATAGAAATTAAAAAGAGAGAAATTTATTAAATCTTTGTTTTTATGTTTATTTCTACTGAGCCACCTTTCTGTGGATAGATTGATACAGCCCTTTATTTTCAATATGTACAGAGATTCAAAACCCTGTGGTCATGTGCCAAGGAGGCCCTTGGATAACCGGTTTAAGCCTGTGGATGAAAGGGGTGGTTATCCACAGAGGCGGTTATCTTCAGTTTTGAGGCCTTGTTATCAACTGCCCTTAGCGGCACTTATTCACAGGGCTTAATCCACAGAAAAGCCGTCGAATGAGCAAATCCCGGGCAAGGGAAATCCGCTCAAGCGAAGAATCTGCTCGGCAACGGGAAAAAAAATCAGAAAAGGAGAGAACAGACAGGCCTGAATGGCCTGTCTGGGGACATCAGAAAGGACTATTTACCGATACAGAAGCTGGAAAAGATCCTTCCCAGCAGATCATCGGAGCTGAATGCACCGGTGATTTCGCCCAAAGACTGCTGCGCCTGCCGCAAATCTTCGGCGAGCAGTTCACCGGCACCCGCTAACGTTAGCTGCGCACGGCCATGCTCGAGGGACGCACTCGCATGACGCAATGCCTCCAGGTGACGCCTGCGAGCGCTGAAGCTGCTTTCGGAGGTCTGCTCGTAACCCATGCAGGCCTTGAGGTGCTCACGCAGTAACTCCAGGCCTTCACCGGCAGACCTCGCACTGAGGCTGATAGTAACGTGGCCATCGTTGCTGACTTCCAGGGCAATCGCTTCGCCCGTCAGGTCTGCCTTGTTACGGATCAGCGTAACTTTTGCCGGATCCGGGCGGGTTTCGAGGAATTCGGGCCACAAGGCAAAGGGATCAAGGGCTTCGGGAGCGGTGGCATCGACCACCAGCAATACCCGATCTGCCTCGCCGATGGCTTTCAATGCCCGTTCGACGCCAATTTTTTCCACCTGATCATCGGTATCCCGCAAGCCGGCAGTATCGACCACGTGTAACGGCATGCCATCGATGTGGATATGTTCGCGAAGAATGTCTCGGGTAGTGCCGGCAATCTCGGTCACGATCGCAGCTTCACGTCCAGCCAAGGCATTCAGAAGGCTGGACTTACCGGCATTCGGCCGGCCGGCGATGACCACGGTCATGCCGTCGCGTAGCAAGGCTCCTTGCCCGGCTTCACGCATCACTGTGGATAATTCGTCGCGCACTTTGTCGAGCATGCTCAGGACGTGGCCGTCGGCGAGGAAGTCGATTTCTTCTTCGGGAAAGTCGATGGCTGCCTCGACGTAAATGCGCAGGCCTATCAGTTGCTCGGTGAGGTTATGCACACGCTGGGAAAACGCACCCTGCAACGAACGCAGGGCATTTCGTGCCGCCTGTGCAGAACTTGCCTCGATCAAGTCGGCAATGGCTTCGGCCTGAGCCAGATCGAGTTTGTCGTTGAGGAAGGCGCGCTCGCTGAATTCACCCGGCCGGGCCAGACGACAGCCCAGTTCAAGGCAACGCTTGAGCAGCATATCCAGAACGATCGGCCCGCCGTGGCCCTGCAGCTCAAGCACATCTTCGCCGGTGAACGAGTTCGGTCCCGGGAAATATAGGGCGATGCCCTCGTCCAGCACCTCTTCGTTTGCACTGAGGAACGGGCCGTAATGGGCAAACCGCGGTTTCAGTTCGCGACCGCTGATGGCTTTGGCCGCCAGACTCGCCAGCGGCCCGGAAATACGGACGATGCCCACACCGCCGCGACCTTGAGCGGTGGCGACGGCAGCGATGGTTTCACGAGGAACGCTCATAAACCGGTATCCAGACAAAAGTGACAGATAGCAAAACGCCCCACTAGGGGGCGTTTTGAGTGGTTATCCACAGAGTAAGTTACGCCTCGGCTTTTTTGGTAGCCGCTTCGATCTTACGCGTGATGTACCACTGTTGTGCGATGGACAGCACGTTGTTCACAACCCAGTACAGCACCAGACCTGCCGGGAACCACAGGAAGAAGAAGGTGAAGATGATTGGCATCATTTTCATGACCTTCGCCTGCATCGGATCCGGAGGAGTCGGGTTCAACTGCTGCTGGATGAACATGGTTGCACCCATGATGATCGGCAGAATGAAGAACGGATCCTTGATCGACAGGTCAGTAATCCACAGCATGAACGGCGCCTGGCGCATTTCCACGCTTTCCAGCAGAACCCAGTACAGCGAAAGGAAAACCGGCATCTGCACGAGGATTGGCAAGCAGCCACCCAGCGGATTGATCTTCTCTTTCTTGTACAGCTCCATCATGGCTTGCGACATTTTCTGCCGGTCGTCGCCATGTTGCTCTTTCAGCGCGGCCAGTTTCGGTGCCACTGCACGCATGCGCGCCATGGATTTGTAGCTGGCAGCCGACAGCGGGAAGAAAATCCCCTTGATCAGCATGGTCAGGAAGATGATCGACCAGCCCCAGTTACCGACCAGCGCGTGGATATGTTGCAGCAACCAGAAGATTGGCTGGGCAATGAACCACAAAATGCCGTAGTCGACGGTCAATTCCAGACCTGGGGACAACTCTTTCAGCACAGCCTGGCTTTTCGGACCTGCGTACAGAACGGCGCTGGTTTCGGCTTTTGCACCTGGCGCGACAGTCATTGCCGGGGCGGTGTAGCCGATGATGTAGTTGCCTTTGCTGTCTTTACGGGTCTGGACGATATTGTTTTCGCCCTTGACCGGAATCCAGGCAGTCACGAAGTAGTGCTGCAACCAGGCAACCCAACCACCGGTGACGGTTTCTTTCAGCTGAGCCTTGTCCATGTCGCTCATCGACACTTTCTTGTACGGCTCGTTACTTGTCCACAGGGCGGCGCCCAGGTAAGTCGCGGTGCCGGTGGCGGTGCTGGAAGAAGGATCGGAGCTGGCATCGCGCTTCAGTTGCGCGAACATTGCACCGGACCAGGGCTGAGCGCTCTGGTTGTCGATCAGGTAGGAAACGGTTACGTCATACAGGCCACGTTTCAGCGTGAAACGCTTGATGTAGTTGACGCCGTCCTTGCTGAACTTCAGGTCCGCGACCAATTGGTCTTGACCGTCAGCCAGTTGATAAATCTTCTTCTCGGAGGAGTAAACCGGACGACCGGCAGGACTTGCGTCCGGACCGTTGGTGCCGATCAGGCCACTTTGAGCCAGATAAGTCCGCTCGTTGCCGTTATCAAACAGCTGGAATGGAATTTCCGGATGGTCCTGGCGACGTGGATACAGCGGCAACGTCAACTGGGCAACATCGCCACCTTGTGGATCGATTGCCAGGTTGAGCACATCCGTTTTGATCTGGATGAGGTCTTTGCTTGCAGCTACTGGTGTTTCAGCAGGTGCAGTTGCACTGGTATCGCTTGCGGCGCGGGGAATGTCGTCACTGACAGAAGCATTATTGCCAGTCGCCGTATCCGGTAGGCCCGGAGCGGTAGTACTGGAAGCAACATTCTGAGTCGGCAGGGCAGCCTGGCCATAGTCCTGGTTCCATTTAAGAACCATAACGTAGGACACGATTGCCAGGGCGACGATCAGGATCGTGCGTTTGATATCCATGATTACTCGGCCATCGAAGAAGAACGGGAGGTAGGGATAGATGGAACCGGGTCATAACCACCGGGATTCCACGGATGACAGCGACCTAAACGACGAAAGGTCAGCCAGCCACCGCGCAGAAGGCCATGATTTTCTATGGCTTCATACGCGTAGCAGGAACAACTGGGGTAGAAACGACAGTGACTGGCCATCAGGGGACTGATGGCATAGCGATAAAACTGGATCGGAACGAGTGCCAGTTTACGCATCGGGACTGTCTACCCCTACAGTTTCGGTTTTGACTGCTGGTACCGGCTTGCTGCGTGCCAGACGTTTCCAGAGCTTGTCGAAATGCTGAATCAATTCGGGGCTTTCTACGTCACCCAAACCTTTGCGCGCGACGATAACAATGTCCCAACCGACCAGTAAATCCTGGTTCAGGCGAAACGATTCGCGCATCAGACGTTTGAGGCGATTGCGCTCGACGGAGAGCTTTACGCTCTTTTTCCCGATAACCAGCCCGAGACGGGGGTGATCAAGATCGTTATTGCGCGCAAGGAGCAGGAGATTTTTCCCCGGAACCTTGCCGGTAGGGGAGTCAAAGACTGCCTTGAAATGCCGGGGAGTAAGCAGACGCTTTTCCCGACTGAAGTCCTGACTCACCTCCAGTGCCGGATTATCAAACTGCCAGACGCGCACGACCTTTGGCGCGACGACGCGACAGGACGGCACGACCGTTCTTGGTAGCCATGCGAGCACGGAAACCGTGGGTACGAGCGCGTTTGATAGTGCTTGGTTGGAAAGTACGTTTCATTGTCGTGTTACCTGGTTCGTCCACAACGGGCCGGAATGGCCCCCGTTTTAAGAGACCGGGGATTCTAGAGAAAGCAAGCCTCTAGGTCAATTTCCAACCAGCGTTTCCTTATAAATAGATCTCCAGACGATTTGCTCGTCGAAGCTCGTTCGCTAGATATAGAAATAAAGAAGGGAATTATTTAAAGCTTTTCTGTAAAGCTTATAAAAGCTAGGGTCACGTTCATCTGTGGATAACTACCTTTAGCCCTTCTAAACCGTGATGTACAGAGAATGACAACTACGGTGGAAAACGGTGGTCAGCCTGTGCTGCGCTGTCGGATAAGCTGTGTATGGAAAGGCTAGTTATCCACAGGCAGGTTATCCACCGAGTTTCGCCCCCACTTGTCCAATGCCCTCATGGGCGGTTATCCACAGAGCTTATTCACATACCGCTGGTCTTCTTTTCCAGGGTTAACGCATTGATAAATCATGCCCTGTGCGCAACCTGCATGTGGATAAGTGGACGTCTGGTCGCTACAATGACCGCTTGTTTTTGCCTCACCGGCTTTCAACTTAGGGGATATCCGTGTCAGTGGAACTTTGGCAGCAGTGCGTAGAGCTTTTGCGCGATGAGCTGCCTGCCCAACAATTCAACACTTGGATCCGTCCACTACAGGTCGAAGCCGAAGGCGACGAGCTGCGTGTCTACGCGCCGAATCGTTTTGTTCTCGACTGGGTCAATGAAAAGTACCTGGGCCGCGTCCTTGAACTGCTGGATGAGCATGGCAATGGCCTGGCGCCGGCGCTCTCCTTATTAATAGGCAGCAAACGCAGTTCGGCGCCGCGTGCGGCACCTAATGCTCCATTGGCCGCCGCGGCGTCCCAGGCCCAGGCCGCTCAAGCGCCTGTCAGCGCTCCGGCGCCAGCCCCGGCAGCTGCATCGACCAAGCGTGCGACACAAAAGGTTGCTGAAGTCAGTGAAGAGCCGTCCCGCGACAGCTTCGATCCAATGGCCGGCGCCAGTTCGCAACAGGCTCCGGTTCGCGCCGAACAGCGTACGGTGCAGGTCGAAGGCGCGCTCAAGCACACCAGCTACCTGAATCGTACTTTTACCTTCGAGAACTTCGTCGAAGGCAAGTCCAACCAACTGGCCCGGGCTGCGGCCTGGCAGGTGGCGGACAACCCCAAGCACGGCTACAACCCGCTCTTCCTTTATGGCGGTGTCGGCTTGGGTAAAACCCACTTGATGCATGCTGTGGGTAACCACCTATTAAAGAAGAATCCGAATGCCAAGGTTGTGTACCTGCATTCCGAGCGTTTCGTTGCGGACATGGTCAAGGCCTTGCAGCTGAATGCGATCAACGAGTTCAAGCGCTTCTACCGCTCGGTGGATGCGTTGCTGATCGATGACATTCAGTTCTTCGCCCGCAAGGAACGCTCCCAGGAAGAATTTTTCCACACCTTCAACGCCCTGCTTGAAGGTGGCCAGCAGGTCATTCTTACCAGTGACCGCTATCCGAAAGAAATCGAAGGCCTTGAAGAACGCCTGAAGTCACGTTTCGGCTGGGGCCTGACGGTTGCCGTCGAGCCACCGGAGCTGGAAACCCGCGTGGCGATCCTGATGAAAAAGGCCGACCAGGCCAAGGTCGATCTGCCACACGACGCGGCGTTCTTCATTGCCCAGCGTATTCGCTCCAACGTCCGTGAGCTGGAAGGCGCGCTTAAACGCGTGATCGCCCACTCGCACTTCATGGGTCGCGATATCACTATCGAGCTGATTCGCGAATCCCTGAAAGACTTGTTGGCGCTGCAAGACAAACTGGTGTCTGTGGATAACATTCAGCGCACCGTCGCCGAGTATTACAAGATCAAGATCTCCGACTTGCTGTCCAAGCGTCGTTCACGCTCGGTAGCACGTCCGCGTCAGGTCGCCATGGCGTTGTCCAAGGAATTGACCAACCACAGCCTGCCGGAAATCGGCGATGTGTTTGGTGGCCGCGACCACACGACTGTTTTGCACGCCTGCCGCAAGATCAACGAGCTTAAGGAATCCGACGCGGACATCCGCGAGGACTATAAGAACCTGCTGCGTACACTGACTACTTGATGAACACCAGCGCAGCTTATTAAGGCAAGGGACTAGACCATGCATTTCACCATTCAACGCGAAGCCCTGTTGAAACCCCTGCAACTGGTCGCAGGCGTCGTCGAGCGCCGACAGACCTTGCCGGTGCTCTCCAACGTGCTGCTGGTTGTCGAAGGCCAGCAACTGTCGCTGACCGGTACCGATCTGGAAGTCGAGCTGGTCGGTCGTGTGCAACTCGAAGAGCCTGCGGACCCGGGCTCCATCACTGTGCCTGCGCGCAAGCTGATGGACATCTGCAAGAGTCTGCCGAACGATGCGCTGATCGACATCAAGGTCGATGAGCAGAAGCTCGTAGTAAAGGCCGGCCGTAGCCGCTTCACCCTGTCGACCCTGCCAGCCAATGACTTCCCGACCGTGGAAGAAGGCCCAGGCTCGCTGACCTGCAGCCTTGAGCAAAGCAAACTGCGTCGTCTGATTGAACGCACCAGCTTCGCCATGGCGCAGCAGGACGTACGTTACTACCTCAACGGCATGCTGCTGGAAGTCTCGGCGGGGATCATCCGCGCCGTGGCGACGGACGGTCACCGTCTGGCCATGTGTTCGATGCAGGCCGATATCGGTCAGCCGGATCGTCATCAGGTGATCGTACCGCGCAAAGGTATTCTGGAGCTGGCGCGTCTGCTGACCGAACCGGACGGCAACGTCAGCATCGTGCTGGGCCAGCACCACATTCGCGCCACCACCGGCGAGTTCACCTTCACCTCGAAACTGGTCGACGGTAAATTCCCTGACTACGAGCGTGTTCTGCCCAAAGGCGGCGATAAGCTGGTACTCGGCGATCGCCAGGCGTTGCGCGAGGCGTTCAGCCGTACCGCGATTCTGTCCAACGAGAAGTACCGTGGCATCCGTCTGCAACTGGCCAATGGTCAGCTGAAGATTCAGGCGAATAACCCGGAACAGGAAGAAGCGGAAGAAGAAGTGGGCGTTGAGTACAACGGAGGCTCTCTGGAAATCGGCTTCAACGTGAGCTATTTGCTCGACGTGCTGGGCGTGATGACCACCGAGCAGGTTCGCTTGATCCTGTCCGACTCCAACAGCAGTGCGCTGGTGCAAGAGTCCGACAACGACGACTCGGCCTACGTTGTCATGCCGATGCGTCTGTAATCATGCTCAGCAGAAGCTAGATGTCCTTAAGTCGCGTCTCGGTCACCGCGGTGCGCAATCTGCACCCGGTGACCTTCTCCCCCTCCCCCCGAATAAACATTCTTTACGGCGCCAACGGCAGCGGCAAAACCAGTGTTCTGGAAGCCATTCATCTGCTGGGGCTTGCCCGTTCGTTTCGTAGCAGCCGTCTGTCACCCGTCATTCAATACGAGCAATTGGCGTGTACGGTGTTTGGCCAGGTCGAACTGGCTGAGGGTGGACATAGTGCGCTGGGGATATCTCGCGACCGCCAGGGCGAGTTTCAGATCCGCATCGATGGGCAGAACGCCCGAAGTGCTGCGCAACTTGCAGAGATCCTGCCGTTGCAGTTGATCAACCCGGACAGCTTCCGCCTGCTGGAAGGTGCGCCGAAGATTCGCCGACAGTTTCTCGACTGGGGTGTGTTCCACGTGGAACCCCGATTCATGTCCACGTGGCAGCGCTTGCAGAAGGCCTTGCGCCAGAGAAACTCTTGGCTGCGACATGGTACACTTGACGCCGTTTCGCAAGCGGTTTGGGACAGAGAACTGTGCCAGGCCAGCGCTGAAATAGATGAATACCGCCGCGCTTACATCAAAGCCTTGAAACCAGTCTTTGAACAGACCTTGAGCGAACTGGTTGAGCTTGAGGGCTTAACGCTCAGCTATTACCGAGGTTGGGACAAAGACCGTGAGTTGAGTGCCGTGCTCGCCGGGTCCCTTCAGCGGGATCAGCAAATGGGTCATACCCAAGCCGGACCACAACGCGCTGATTTGCGTCTTAGATTGGGCGCACATAACGCCGCGGACATCTTGTCTCGTGGCCAGCAGAAGTTGGTGGTCTGTGCATTGCGGATCGCCCAAGGGCACTTGGTTAGCCAGGCCCGTCGCGGCCAGTGTATTTATCTGGTGGATGACCTGCCGTCTGAACTGGACGAGCACCACCGTCGCGCGCTTTGCCGCTTGCTGGAAGACTTACGCTGCCAGGTCTTTATCACCTGTGTAGATCACGAATTATTGAGGGAAGGCTGGCAGACGGAAACGCCAGTCGCTTTGTTCCACGTGGAACAGGGCCGTATCACCCAGACCCACGACCATCGGGAGTGAAGGCATTGAGCGAAGAAAATACGTACGACTCAACGAGCATTAAAGTGCTGAAAGGCCTGGATGCCGTACGCAAACGTCCCGGTATGTACATTGGTGACACTGACGATGGCAGTGGTCTGCACCACATGGTGTTCGAGGTGGTCGATAACTCGATCGACGAAGCTTTGGCCGGCCATTGCGACGACATCAGCATTATCATCCACCCGGACGAGTCCATCACCGTTCGCGACAACGGTCGTGGCATCCCGGTAGACGTGCACAAAGAAGAAGGCGTTTCGGCAGCCGAGGTCATCATGACCGTGCTGCACGCCGGCGGTAAGTTCGACGATAACTCCTACAAGGTATCCGGCGGTCTGCACGGTGTAGGTGTGTCGGTGGTGAACGCACTGTCCAAAGAACTGATCCTGACCGTTCGCCGCAGCGGCAAGATCTGGGAACAGACTTATGTCCACGGTGTTCCGCAAGAGCCGATGAAAATCGTTGGCGAGAGCGAAACCACTGGCACCCAGATTCACTTCAAACCTTCGGCTGAAACCTTCAAGAACATCCATTTCAGCTGGGACATCCTGGCCAAGCGGATTCGCGAACTGTCCTTCCTCAACTCCGGTGTCGGCATCGTCCTCAAGGACGAGCGCAGCGGCAAGGAAGAGTTGTTCAAGTACGAAGGCGGTCTGCGTGCGTTCGTTGAATACCTGAACACCAACAAGACTGCGGTCAATCAGGTGTTCCACTTCAACATCCAGCGTGAAGACGGCATCGGCGTGGAAATCGCCCTGCAGTGGAACGACAGCTTCAACGAGAACCTGTTGTGCTTCACCAACAACATTCCGCAGCGCGATGGCGGTACTCACCTGGTGGGTTTCCGTTCCGCACTGACGCGTAACCTGAATACCTACATCGAAGCTGAAGGTCTGGCGAAGAAGCACAAAGTTGCCACCACCGGTGACGACGCCCGCGAAGGCCTGACCGCGATCATTTCGGTAAAAGTGCCGGATCCGAAGTTCAGCTCCCAGACCAAAGACAAGCTGGTGTCTTCCGAAGTGAAGACCGCGGTCGAACAGGAAATGGGCAAGTACTTCTCCGACTTCCTGCTGGAGAACCCGAACGAAGCCAAGCTGGTTGTTGGCAAGATGATCGACGCGGCGCGTGCGCGTGAAGCAGCGCGTAAGGCCCGTGAGATGACCCGCCGTAAAGGCGCGCTGGACATCGCCGGCCTGCCGGGCAAACTGGCTGACTGCCAGGAAAAAGACCCTGCCCTCTCCGAACTGTACCTTGTGGAAGGTGACTCTGCTGGCGGCTCCGCCAAGCAGGGACGCAACCGACGCACCCAGGCCATCCTGCCGCTCAAGGGCAAGATCCTGAACGTGGAGAAGGCACGCTTCGACAAGATGATCTCTTCTCAGGAAGTGGGCACCTTGATCACTGCGCTCGGCTGCGGCATTGGCCGCGACGAGTACAACATCGACAAGCTGCGTTATCACAACATCATCATCATGACCGATGCTGACGTCGACGGTTCGCACATCCGTACCCTGTTGCTGACCTTCTTCTTCCGTCAGTTGCCAGAGTTGATTGAGCGCGGTTACATCTACATCGCTCAGCCACCGCTGTACAAGGTCAAGAAAGGCAAGCAAGAGCAATACATCAAAGACGACGACGCCATGGAAGAGTACATGACGCAGTCGGCCCTGGAAGACGCGAGCCTGCACCTGAACGAGGAAGCCCCGGGTATCTCCGGCGAAGCCCTTGAGCGTCTGGTGAATGATTTCCGCTTGGTGATGAAGACCCTCAAGCGTTTGTCGCGCCTGTATCCGCAGGAACTGACCGAGCACTTCATCTACCTGCCAGCGGTGAGCATGGAGCAACTGTCCGATCACGCAGCGATGCAGGATTGGATGGCTCAGTTCGAAGTTCGTCTGCGCACCGTCGAGAAATCCGGCCTGGTTTACAAAGCCAGCCTGCGTGAAGACCGTGAACGTAACGTCTGGCTGCCAGAGGTCGAGTTGATCTCCCACGGCCTGTCGAACTACATCACCTTCAACCGCGATTTCTTCGGCAGTAACGATTACAAGACTGTTGTGTCGTTGGGCGCTCAATTGAGCACCTTGCTGGACGACGGGGCGTACATCCAGCGCGGCGAGCGCAAGAAGCCGGTCACCGAATTCAAGGAAGCACTTGAATGGCTGATGGCTGAAAGCACTAAGCGTCACACGATCCAGCGCTACAAAGGTCTGGGCGAAATGAACCCGGATCAGCTGTGGGAAACCACCATGGACCCAAGCCAGCGCCGGATGCTCAAAGTGACCATCGAAGACGCCATTGGCGCGGACCAGATCTTCAACACCCTGATGGGTGATGCGGTCGAACCCCGTCGTGACTTCATCGAAAGCAACGCCTTGGCGGTTTCCAACCTGGACTTCTGATCCGGCAGGACCGCTAAAACGAAAAAGGCCAACGCTTAGCGTTGGCCTTTTTTATTGATCGTCGAAACGTCGTCATTCGCTAGCAGTGGCCACGCTCTCAAGCCGATACCCATACCCGTAAATCGTCAGCAGTTGCCAACCGCGATCAGCCGTCAGGCCCAGCTTGTTGCGCAGGCGATAAATGTGAGTATCCAGCGGGCGCGAGGAGACTATTTCTTCATGAGTCCAAAAGCGCTCATACAAGTATTCACGGGACAAAGGTCGGCCCAGATTGGCGAACAGGCAACGGGCGAGACGGTATTCCCGTTCGGTCAGGCTGATGGGGGTGGCGGCGCGGGTGACGGTGAGTTCGGCGTCGTCGAATTCGAGGTCATTGAAGGTCAGTATTTCGGTGGCTGCCGCGCGTTGCAGCCCATGACGACGTAGCACCGCGCTGACCCGAGCCATCAGCTCATTGGGACGAAACGGTTTGCTCACATAATCGTCGGCCCCGGCGTTCAATGCCTGGACGATATCGCTTTCGGTATCGCGACTGGTGAGCATGATCGCGGCTGGTGGCACGTCCATGTGTTCACGGGTCCAGCGTAACAATGCCAGGCCGCTGATATCGGGCAGTTGCCAATCGAGGATCAGCAGATCGAAGGTCTCCCGCCGGAGTTGCCGTAGCAGGTCCTCTCCCCGCTCGAAGCAATGCAGCATCCACGCCTGCTCTCCCGTGACGGGGATCTGTCGCAGTGTCTGTTCCACCCGGCGGAGTTCGGCGGGCTCGTCATCCAGTATTGCGACACGCATGCCGAGTGTTTCCTTCATCTCGTAAGTGCAAAGTAAAAATTCCCACGGGAGTTTAGGCTGATTGATTGAATCTGAACAATTGTGGCGGATTGCTGCGAAGTTCCCAAGTATGGCTACGCTGATGTCACTTCGCCGGTAGGCGATGAACCATCGGCAGAATGCTTAAGAGGGACTGTGGGGAAGATGCGTCTAGAGATTCTCTCTAATGGATTCACAAGGTTGGCAGCGTTGATGTTGGCGGCTGGTCTTGGCCTGGGATGTACCACGGTTCAGTCGACTCCAATCATTGACCATGAGGCTAGACCGCGTTACTTCGGTCCAACGGAGACAAACACGGTCGTGGGGGACTCGCCAGGCTTTGCCCCGATGCACTCCCCCCCGATGGAGTCCGTAGAGCTCGACATCCCTTCAACGCAACAACGCTGGGTGTTTTAGCCTTCGGCCAATTCTGAACAAATATTGAGAATCGGCTCGCAAGGTCACTTATGCCGGTAAATTCGTTGTCGCTGAGCGGCACAGGGGCATTGGGATGTGCCCCGACGCAGGGAGCGTCAACGCCAATTCTGCAGGGCCGTCGATCGCCGGTTTTCGGCGAGTCTGCAGTTCAGGGGAAAACACGGAGTGCCTGCTCAGCTCCGACACAGGGATGTGTCATTTCCTTTACCCCATGGCTATCTGCCAGAGCATCCAGTCAGGTATCGTGCGTCAAGCGCGTACGTTTCCCCGGCAAGATTTCCATAAGAGCATAAAAAGCAATCCATGAACCCCATGACCTTATTGCTCCCCCGCCGTTCGGGTGTCTGTCTTTTACTGGTTGCTGGCCTGATGGGATTGTTCACCCAGAGTGCATCAGCGACTGTCGCCTCGGCAAAACGCCTGCCTTATATCGATGAAAACCAACAATGCCGTGGCCAACCACTACCGGCGACTGTCGAGCATTTGACCGGCGAAGCCTGGAAGCTGGACGCCAAAGGCAAGCAGACGCCACTGCAGGAAGGTACGTCGATTGACGAGCAGGAAGGCATCAAGACATCGCCCTCGGCATTTGTCAGCCTGTCCCTGGGTGATGGCTCGCGGATGGTGTTGCCCTCCAGTTCCCATATCACCTTGCATCTCAATGAAGAACATTCGATCCCTCAGGTCATTCTTGAGCAGGGGCAGGTTGAGTCGTATGTGATCAAGCGGGCCAGCGACCGTGATCGCTTTCAGATCGTCACGCCGGTCGGCGTACTGGGCGTACGGGGCACGCATTTCCGGGTGCGCAACGATGACGATGGCCAGGCGCTACTGGAGGTTCTGAACGGGCAAGTCGCGGTTAATCGTGATGTGGAAACGTCGGGCGCCCGCCCTGCCCGGTCGGCTGCCAAACGGACTCAGAGCCCTGAGGATGACGAGGTCCAGGTCATGGCCCGTCAAGGTTTGCGTATTCAGAAACAAGGCGCGTTGACGCCAATCGACTTGTTACCCGCCCCAGGTTTGTTGGGGCAGGCCGGTCAGACGGGTAATGTGCCTATCTGGCAATTGATCATGAAACCCATCGAAGGGGCTACGCGTTATCGGGCGCAAGTGGCTACCGACGAAGCCTTTCTGGACATCAAGCAAGAGCAGTTTTCCAGCACACCCGAGGTCAAGTTCAGCGGGCTGAAAGCGTTTTTCTACCATGTTCGCCTGTCAGCCTATGATGCTCAGGGGTTAGAGGGAGAGACCGGGGTGTATGACATTTTCTATTACCCCAGGACCACGCGTGTCCAATAGCGCCCTGGCAGACGACCGATGAAGAACCGGCCAAGGAAGGATGACCGCGAGCCGACCCAGGCTCAGCGATTGTTTCGGCGGATGGTCCGTGAGTGGCTGTGGGTCTGTCTGATTCTGTTGCCGCTGACGGCGATGCTGTCCATGAGTCAGGGTCTGGTCCTGAGCAAACTGCTCTACGACAACCTGCGCCGACTGAACCCGCTGCCGGTGGACCCGCGAATACTCATTGTCACGATCGACGACTACAGCTTGCAGCAGATCGGCCAATGGCCGTGGTCGCGGGCGACGCACGCGCAACTGCTGGATCGGCTCAGCGCCGCGAACGTTAAAGGCGTTCTATTCGACGTAATTTTCAGCGAGCCTGATAGCGAACCCGAGAACGATCACCTTTTGGCTCAGGCGGCCTGCCGGGCCGGTAATGTTTTCGTGCCGCTGCTGCGCGAAGATGTAGCGCGTTATGGTCAGCCCTTGGGGGAAATTGAACCAGTGGATCCGCTGAACCACTGTGCCAAAGGCGTCGGGCATATCAATGCCGAAGCGGACGCCGACGGGATCGTGCGCAGCGTGTATTTAAGCGAAGGACCGGCGCAAAAAACACGCCCGCAACTGGCCTGGCTGCTGTACGAAGAAACCCTCGCCGATAAGGGAAATGCACCAATGCCGGGTACCCCGGCGCTGCCATCGGTGCAAGGCTGGCAGCGAGCCCACGAAATACGGATTCCTTTCATCCATTCCGACGCGGGCTTTCCCACTGTGCCCTACGTCAGCGTATTGCGCGGTGAAGTCCCACCCGAATTGCTGCGCGATCGCTTGATCCTGATCGGCTCGACCGCTGCAGGCCTGGGCGACCGCTACGTGACACCGCAATCGGCCAGCATCGGCACCACATCGGGCATCGAGATTCAGGCGAATATCCTCAACGGACTGCTACAAAAGCGCAACATTGTGGTTCTCGATAAGCGCTTGGCGGCGTTGCTATCGGTAGTGATTGTCGGAGAGTTGCTGGGCCTGCTCTTGGTGCGTCCGCGTCGCGCCCTATGGCTGACCCTAGGTGCAATGGCCGCTGCTCTGCTGGGCTCGGGTGTACTGTTGCGGCTTGGCTGGTGGTGGTCCCCGGCTGCGAGCCTGCTAGGGATGATGCTGGGTTATCTGATCTGGAATTGGCGAAGGCTGAACGCGGTGCTCGCCTATTTCGGCTGGGAACTGGCGCGCCTGGACAGCGAGCCAAAAGTTTTTCCCGAACGTCGTCGCACCCAGGCTCCGGCCGGTGATGTGCTGCAAGGGCAAATCGTTGCGCTGGAGCAGGCTATGAGCCGGACCCGCGACACCCGACGTTTCATCGCCGATGGACTTGAATACCTGCCGGTGGCGACGCTGATCAGCGATCCGAACGGACGTATTCTGCTGGCCAACCGCAAGGCTCGAGAAGTGTTTTGTCGTGGTCTGGTGGGCGAAGACATGCTCGAGCAACTGAGCGACCTGGGTTACCCGGTGCCGTCCAACGGAATGCCATCTGCGTTGTCGACCCTGGAGCCGTTGGAGTTTCGTGACACTCAGGCACGTAGTCTGCGTCTGGACCTGGCACCGCTGTTGCCGGCCGAGGGCGACTCCGTGATTGGCTGGCTACTGAGCCTTACTGACTTGAGCGTCGAGCGGGACGCCGAAGAACAGCGCGCCGTACTGCTGCGCTTTTTGTCTCACGACCTCAGAGCTCCTCACTCTGCAATTCTGGCCTTGCTCGATGTTCAGCGGCATCAGGTGTCCGGCGACACTCAAGTGTTCAGTCAGATCGAGTTACAAGTGCGCAAAGCGCTGAACTTGACCGAGGCTTTTGTGCAGTTGGCAAAAGCCGAGTCCGAGGCCTATCAGTTTCAGCCGAGCATGTTCGCAATGTTGTTGCTCGATACCTTCGACCAAGCCTCGAGCATCGCTCATCTGAAGAATATTCAGTTGCTGCATGACCTCGACGAAGACGCCGAAGCGCTGGTCCTGGCCGATCAATCGCTACTGACACGGGCACTGTTCAACCTATTGGAAAACGCCATCAAGTACAGTCCGGCGGGGTCGCGGATCTCGGTGCGGGTGAGTTGTGCCGAGGGCTGGCTACTGTGCGAAATCGCCGATCAGGGCCGAGGGATTGCTGTCGATGAACTTCCCGAGTTGTTCTGTCAGTATCGGCGTTTTGCCTCGGCTCATGGCAGCGACGGTCTGGGGCTGGGTTTGTCCATGGTCAAGGCCGTGGTAGATCGTCACGGCGGGCGGATTTCCTGTCGTAGCGTGGTGGGGCAAGGCTCGACGTTCAGCGTCCAGTTACCGCTATTGAGCGAGTGATACAGACGTTTTCAGCGGGCATAAAAAAACCGGCTATATCAGCCGGTTTTTTTACGTCCTAAATAAACTTATGCACCTTTTTCGACGTTTTATTTACTTAAGAAATATGTATGTAAATCATAAGCTTAATAGCTAAAAACGACGTTTTTCAACAAAACGGTACACAGGTTATCCACAGAATCTCAGACAGTCACTTGATCAGTAGCGTTGGGTGCCGCCGGAGCTGCTGGCAGTGAACCCATCTCGCGCTGCATCTGTTCGTTCCAGGCCTGCACCCGATCATTCAGATCGGCGATGGCCCGCGGCCCACTACCCTCGGCGTACATTGGCGCGCCAATGATCACGGTGATCACGCCCTCCTGCTTCGCCCAACCGGCTTTTGGCCAGAATTTGCCGGCATTGTGCGCAATCGGCAACACCGGTAATGACGCATTGACAGCCAACGCGGTGCCACCGCGGGAGAACTTGCCGATGGTGCCGTAAGGAACGCGAGTCCCTTCCGGGAAGATCAGTACCCAGACATTGTCCTTGAGCAGCTCATCGCCCTTCTTCGCCACATGCTTGAGCGCTGCTTTCGGGTTGCCACGATCGATGGCGATCGGTCGCAGCATGGCCATGGCCCAGCCGAAGAACGGAACGTAGAGCAGTTCGCGCTTGAGCACCTGGCTCAGGGGCTCGAAGTACGCCGAGAGAAAGAATGTTTCCCAAGTGCTCTGGTGGTTCGACTGAATCACGCAGGGCTGGTCAGGCACGTTCTCGGCACCCTTCACTTCATAACGGATACCCAGAAAGACTTTGCTCAGCCACAAGGCGCAGCGGCACCAGTACACGTTGATAAAGCGATAGCGCGCCTTGAATGGCAGAAACGGCGCGATAAAAAAGCTCAGGGTGCACCAGAGCAAAGAGCTGGTGCCCAGCAGCAGGTAAAAGAGGAAAGTTCTGATGGCCTGCAGTATCGACATGGCGACATTTACCGTTGCGGGCATTGCCCGCCTATTCAAGCGCACTCCCGATCAGTCCTTGGCCAGGATGTCAGAAGAGCCTTAGTTGTGGATAAGTTCCGCGGCAATCGCCGCCAGATCGTCAAAAATCAAGGTGCCCGCCGGTAGGGTCTTGTCCTGCGTCTTTTCGCCTTTCCCGGTCTTTACCAAAACTGGCTGAGAGTCGACGGCTCTGGCGGCTTCCAGGTCACCGAGAGTATCGCCGACGAACCATAGATTCGTCAGCGAAACGTTGTAATGCGCGGCGATGGTTTTCAACATCCCGGGTTTTGGTTTGCGGCAATCGCAGCCATCGTCTGGCCCGTGCGGGCAATAGACGATCAGCCCGACTTCACCGCCCTGCTCCGCCACCAGCTCGCGTAAGCGAGCGTGCATGGCATCCAGGGTGGCGATGTCGTAGTAGCCGCGAGCGATGCCCGACTGGTTGGTAGCGACCGCCACCGTCCAGCCGGCCTTGCTCAACTGCGCGATCGCTTCGATCGAACCGGGGAGCGGAATCCACTCCTCCACCGACTTGATGTACGCATCGGAGTCGTAATTGATCACCCCGTCCCGATCGAGAATCAGCAGTTTCAACAGCAGCCCCTTAGCCCAGCAGCGAAATGTCGGCGACGCCGAGGAACAACCCACGCAGACGCGCCAGCAGCGCATAGCGGTTGGCTCGCACCTTGGCATCTTCGGCGTTGACCATCACCGCTTCGAAGAACGCATCCACCGGCTCGCGCAAGGCGGCCAGACGCGCCAGCGATTCGCTGTACTGACGAGCAGCGGCCATTGGCTGAACAGCCTGGTCAGCCTGCTGGATCGCCGAATACAGGGAGAACTCGTTGGCGTTGTCGAAGTACTTGGCTTCAACGACCGAAGGAACAGAGCCTTCGACCTTGCTCAGCAAGTTCGAAACGCGCTTGTTCACAGCGGCCAGGGCTGCGGCTTCCGGCAATTTGCGGAACGCTTCTACCGCTTGTACACGCTGATCGAAGTCCAGCGCCGAACCCGGCTTCAGGGCACGTACCGACAGATAAGTCCCGACATCAACGCCTTCGTCTTCATAACGGGCACGCAGACGGTCGAAGATGAATTCCAGCACCGAGTCATTCAGGCCGGCAGCCTTCACTTTGGTACCGAACGCATTCACGGCAAACGCCACGGCGTCGTTCAGGTCGAGGTCGAGCTTCTTGTCGATCAGGATGCGCAATACACCCAGCGCTGCACGGCGCAGGGCATACGGGTCTTTGCTCCCGGTAGGCAGCATGCCGATACCGAAAATACCCACCAGCGTGTCGAGCTTGTCGGCGATGGCCACTGCAGCACCGGTGAGGGTGGTCGGCAGTTCAGCGCCGGCGCCGCGCGGCATGTACTGCTCGTTCAGCGCCAGTGCGACTTCTTCCGGCTCGCCGTCGTTGAGGGCGTAGTAGTAACCGGCGACACCTTGCATCTCCGGGAACTCGCCGACCATTTCGGTCGCAAGGTCGCACTTGGACAGCAGGCCGGCACGGGAAGCCCATGCGGCGTTACCGCCAATACGTTGAGCGATGAACGCAGCGAGTCTGGAAACGCGTTCGGCCTTGTCGTAGACGCTGCCGAGTTTTTCCTGGAACACCACGTTCTGCAGACGCAGATTGAAGTCTTCGAGTTTCTGCTTCTTGTCTTGCTTGAAGAAGAACTCGGCGTCGGTCAGGCGTGGGCGAACCACTTTCTCGTTACCGGCGATGATCTGCTGCGGGTCTTTGCTTTCGATGTTGGCCACGGTAATGAAACGAGGCAGCAACTTGCCGTCGGCATCCAGCAGGCAGAAATACTTCTGGTTGTCCTGCATGGTGGTGATCAGCGCTTCTTGCGGCACGTCGAGGAAACGTTCTTCGAACGAGCACACCAGCGGCACCGGCCATTCAACCAGCGCGGTCACTTCGTCGAGCAGGCTTGGCGGCACGATGGCCGTACCTTCCTGCAGCGTCGCCAGTTCTTCGGTGCGCTTGCTGATCAGTTCGCGACGCTCGTTGGCGTCGGCCAGCACGTAAGCCGCGCGCAGATCGCTCAGGTAGTTGGCCGGCGAGGTGATGCGCACGCTTTCAGGATGGTGGAAGCGGTGACCACGGGAATCGCGGCCGGACTTTTGCGCGAGGATAGTGCAGTCGATGACGTGGTCACCGAGCAGCATTACCAGCCATTGAGTCGGGCGAACGAATTCTTCCTTGCGAGCACCCCAGCGCATGCGCTTGGGGATAGGCAGGTCGTTCAGGGAATCTTCGACGATGGTTGGCATCAGGCTCGCGGTCGGCTTGCCGGCGATGCTTTGGCTGTAGCGCAGTTTCGGACCGCTCTGATCGATTTCGCTCAGGTCGACGCCGCACTTCTTGGCGAAGCCCAGGGCCGCTTGAGTCGGGTTGCCTTCGGCATCGAACGCGGCCTGACGCGGCGGGCCGTCGAGGTTGATGCTGCGATCCGGCTGCTGGGTTGCCAGCGCGGTGATCAGCACGGCCAGGCGACGTGGCGCGGCGTAGACGGTTTTGGTTTCGTAGTTCAGGCCGGCGGCTTGCAGGCCTTTGTCGATACCGGCCATAAACGCTTCGGCCAGGGTATTCAGGGCTTTGGGTGGCAGTTCTTCGGTGCCCAATTCAACCAGAAAATCTTGAGCACTCATTGTGCAGCCTCCAGCTTGGCCAGTACTTCATCACGCAGGTCCGGGGTCGCCATCGGGAAGCCCAGCTTGGCGCGAGCCAACAGGTAGGCTTGCGCAACGGAACGCGCCAGGGTGCGTACACGCAGAATGTATTGCTGACGCGCGGTCACCGAGATCGCCCGGCGCGCATCCAGCAGGTTGAAGGTGTGGGAAGCCTTCAACACCATTTCGTAGCTCGGCAACGGCAATGGCTGATCGAGTTCGATCAGGCGCTTGGCTTCGCTTTCGTAGAAGTCGAACAACTCGAACAGCTTCTCGACGTTGGCGTGTTCGAAGTTGTAGGTCGACTGCTCCACTTCGTTCTGGTGGAACACGTCGCCGTAGGTCACTTTGCCAAACGGACCGTCAGCCCAGACCAGGTCATAGACCGAGTCCACGCCTTGCAGGTACATGGCCAGACGCTCCAGACCGTAAGTGATCTCGCCGGTCACCGGGTAGCACTCGATGCCGCCCGCTTGCTGGAAGTAAGTGAACTGCGTCACTTCCATGCCGTTGAGCCAGACTTCCCAGCCCAGACCCCAGGCGCCCAGCGTTGGCGACTCCCAGTTGTCTTCGACGAAACGGATGTCGTGCACCAGCGGGTCGAGGCCCACGTGCTTGAGGGAGCCCAGGTACAGTTCCTGGAAGTTGTCCGGGTTCGGCTTCAGGACTACCTGGAACTGGTAGTAGTGCTGCAGACGGTTCGGGTTTTCGCCGTAGCGGCCGTCAGTCGGGCGACGACTGGGCTGCACATAAGCGGCGTTCCAGGTTTCCGGGCCAATGGCGCGCAGGAACGTGGCAGTGTGGAAAGTGCCGGCGCCTACTTCCATATCGTAGGGCTGAAGTACCACACAACCTTGCTCGGCCCAGTATTGCTGGAGGGCGAGGATCAAGTCTTGGAAGGTACGCACGGCTGGCGTAGGCTGGCTCACGAAATTCACCTGTTTCTTGGGCTGCGATTTAAAGAGCGGGAGTATACCCGATTCGGTCCTGCGCACGCCCCCTGGAGCCTTATGCCACGCTGCTTTTGGTGTACCGAAGATCCGCTGTACATGGCTTATCACGATCAGGAGTGGGGCACGCCGCTACGCGATGCGCAGGGTTTGTTCGAGTTGCTTTTGCTCGAAGGGTTCCAGGCCGGGCTTTCCTGGATCACCGTGTTGCGCAAACGAGAGCGCTATCGCGAGGTACTGTTTAGCTTCGACGTACAGCGCGTGGCACAGATGAGCGATGCGGAAATCGATGAATTGATGCTCGATCCGGGGATCATACGCAATCGCCTCAAACTCAATGCCGCCCGGCGCAATGCCCAGGCCTGGCTGGCGCTGGAGGACCCGGTGGCGTTTCTCTGGTCGTTCGTCGGCGGAACGCCGGTGATCAATCATTTCAAGGATCGCAGTGAAGTGCCGGCCGTGACACCGGTCGCCGTCGAGATGAGCAAAGGCCTGAAAAAAGCCGGATTCACGTTCGTCGGCCCGACCATTTGTTACGCGTTGATGCAGGCCTCGGGCATGGTCATGGACCACACTCGGGATTGCGATCGCTACGCCACCTTGGCGAACGGCGGTTAGAATAGCCGCCTCGCGCACAGCACAAGATCAGGAGTGACCTGTGGATAAGTTGAAAGGCGCCTTGCTGGTAGGCGCTCTGCGTTTGTTTGCCCTGCTTCCTTGGCGGGCAGTGCAGGCGGTGGGTTCGGCGATTGGCTGGATCATGTGGAAAACCCCCAACCGTTCCCGCGACGTGGTGCGGATCAACCTCGCCAAGTGCTTTCCGCAGATGGACCCGGCCGAACGCGAGCGTCTGGTGGGCCAGAGCCTGAAAGACATTGGCAAGTCCCTGACCGAGAGCGCTTGCGCGTGGATCTGGCCGGCTCAGCGATCCATTGATCTGGTGCGCGAAGTCGAAGGTCTCGACGTGCTCAAGGATGCTCTCGCCTCCGGCAAAGGCGTGGTCGGCATCACCAGTCACCTGGGCAACTGGGAAGTGTTGAACCATTTCTATTGCAACCAGTGCAAACCGATCATTTTCTACCGTCCGCCCAAACTCAAGGCCGTGGATGAGTTATTGCGCAAGCAGCGGGTGCAATTGGGTAACCGGGTGGCCGCTTCCACCAAGGAAGGCATCCTCAGCGTGATCAAGGAAGTGCGCAAAGGGGGGGCAGTGGGTATTCCGGCAGACCCGGAACCGGCCGAATCCGCCGGGATCTTCGTGCCGTTCTTCGCCACTCAGGCCCTGACCAGTAAATTCGTCCCAAACATGCTGGCCGGCGGCAAAGCGGTCGGCGTGTTCCTGCATGCCCTGCGGCTGCCGGACGGTTCGGGTTACAAAGTGATCCTCGAAGCCGCCCCCGAGGCCATGTACAGCACCGATACCGAAACCTCCTGCGCGGCGATGAGCCAGGTGGTCGAGCGCTATGTGCGGGCTTATCCGAGCCAGTACATGTGGAGCATGAAGCGCTTCAAGAAGCGTCCGCCGGGTGAAGAACGCTGGTATTGATGCAAAAAATCAAAAGATCGCAGGCTTCGCCAGCTCCTACAAAGGCTCGGCGTACATCCCGTAGGAGCTGCCGAAGGCTGCGATCTTTTGATCTTTATTGGCCTGCGTGCGCCTGACGCTCAAGCTTTTTCAGAAACACTGTCATCTCCTTCTCCGCCTGCTTGTCGCCATGGTTGCGGGCGGCTTCCAGGCCCTGTTCCCAGGCCTGACGCGCCGCCGCGTAATCCGCCAGCGCCAGATGGGCCTTGCCCAATAGCTTCCAGGCTGCCGAATACTTCGGATCGAACTCGACGCAGCGCTGGAAATGCTCCGCGGCCTTGGCATTTTCACCCAGATCCAGATAACCCTTACCCAGGCCGAAACGCAGCAGCGAGTTATCCACACCCTTGGCGAGCATTTTTTCCAGGGATTCGATCATCGGTGCTTCCTCAGTCAGTGATCATTCCCACGCTCTGCGTGGGAATGCAGCCCGGGACGCTCTGCGTCCCATTCAAAGCCGAACGCGGAGCGTCCGTTGAGGCATTCCCACGCAGAGCGTGGGAACGATCATCAGAAAAAGCTCAAGCCCACATGGAACAGCTTTTCCACATCCCGAATATGCTTTTTATCCACAAGGAACAGAATCACATGGTCGCCAGCTTCGATCACTGTGTTGTCGTGGGCGATGATCACTTCCTCATCGCGAATGATCGCGCCAATGGTGGTCCCCGGCGGCAGGCCGATGTTTTCGATGGCCTTGCCGATCACCTTGCTCGACTTCGCATCACCGTGGGCGATGGCCTCGATGGCTTCCGCCGCACCTCGACGCAGTGAGTGCACGCTGACGATATCGCCGCGCCGCACGTGGGCCAGCAAGGTGCCGATGGTCGCCAATTGCGGGCTGATGGCAATGTCGATGTCGCCGCCCTGGATCAGGTCGACGTAGGCCGGGTTGTTGATGATCGTCATCACCTTCTTCGCGCCCAGGCGCTTGGCGAGCAGCGACGACATGATGTTGGCTTCGTCGTCGTTGGTCAGCGCCAGGAAGATGTCGGCGTCGGCGATGTTCTCTTCCATCAGCAAGTCGCGGTCGGAGGCACTGCCTTGCAACACCACGGTGCTGTCGAGGGTGTCCGAGAGATGGCGGCAGCGGGCCGGGTTCATCTCGATGATCTTCACCTGATAGCGGCTTTCGATGGCCTCGGCCAAACGCTCGCCAATCTGCCCGCCACCGGCGATGACGATGCGCTTATAGCTTTCATCGAGGCGGCGCATTTCACTCATCACCGCGCGAATATTCGCTTTGGCTGCGATGAAAAATACTTCGTCGTCGGCCTCGATCACCGTATCGCCTTGAGGCAGGATCGGCCGGTCACGACGGAAAATCGCCGCAACGCGGGTTTCGACATTCGGCATGTGTTCGCGCAACTGGCGCAGTTGCTGACCCACCAGCGGGCCGCCGTAATAGGCTTTCACTGCCACCAACTGTGCTTTGCCTTCGGCGAAGTCGATGACCTGCAACGCACCCGGATGCTGGATCAGGCGCTTGATGTAGTTGGTAACGACTTGCTCCGGACTGATCAGCACGTCGACCGGAATCGCTTCGTTATCGAACAGGTCGGCGCGGGTCAGGTACGCGGCTTCGCGGACTCGGGCGATCTTGGTTGGCGTGTGGAACAAGGTGTGAGCGACCTGACAAGCCACCATGTTGGTTTCGTCACTGTTGGTCACTGCAACCAACATGTCGGCGTCGTCGGCACCGGCCTGACGCAGTACGGTCGGCAGCGAACCGCGACCCTGTACGGTGCGGATGTCCAGCCGATCGCCGAGGTCGCGCAGGCGTTCGCCATCGGTGTCGACCACGGTGATGTCGTTGGCTTCGCTGGCCAGGTGTTCTGCCAGCGAACCGCCGACCTGCCCTGCGCCGAGGATGATGATTTTCATCCAGTCACTCCCTTAAAACCGGTTAACCGCGCGCGGCGGCAATCTTGATCAGCTTGGCGTAGTAGAACCCGTCGTGGCCACCTTCCTGGGCCAGCAATTGGCGACCGTGGGGCTGCTTGATGCCGGCCTGACTGGCGATGTCGAGTTCGCGGGCACCCGGTGTGCGAGCGAGGAACGCCTCGATGACTTCGGTGTTCTCGGTCGGCAACGTGGAGCAGGTGGCGTAAAGCAGAATGCCGCCCACTTCCAACGTTATCCACATGGCATCAAGCAGCTCGCCCTGAAGCACCGCCAGCGCGGCGATGTCATCGGGTTGGCGGGTCAGTTTGATGTCCGGGTGACGACGGATCACTCCGGTAGCCGAGCATGGTGCATCCAGCAGGATGCGCTGGAACGGTTTGCCGTCCCACCAAGTGGCGGTATCGCGGCCGTCGGCGGCGATCAGTTCGGCGCTCAGGCCCAGGCGTGCAAGGTTTTCCCGTACTCGCACTAGACGTTTGGCTTCCAGATCCACAGCCACCACGCCGGCCAGTTTGGGCTCGGCCTCAAGGATGTGGCAGGTTTTGCCGCCCGGTGCGCAGCAAGCGTCCAGCACCCGTTGGCCTGGCGCGAGGTCCAGCAGATCGGCGGCCAGTTGCGCGGCTTCGTCCTGCACGCTGATCCAGCCTTCGGCGAAACCTGGCAGGCTTCGCACGTCGGCGGCGGCGTCGAGGATGATGCCGTCCCGGCTGTAAACACACGGCGTGGCGGCGATACCCGCTTCACTTAGCAACCCGAGATAAGCATCGCGAGTCTGGTGACGACGATTAACCCGCAGAATCATCGGCGGGTGCGCGTTATTCGCCGCGCAAATGGCTTCCCACTGCTCAGGCCAGAAGGCTTTGAGGGATTTTTGCAGCCAGCGTGGGTGAGCGGTGCGCACCACCGGGTCGTGCTCCAGCTCGGCCAGCAGCGCTTCGCTTTCGCGTTGGGCACGGCGCAGCACGGCGTTGAGCAAGGCTTTGGCCCAGGGCTTTTTCAGTTTGTCGGCGCAACCGACGGTTTCACCGATGGCCGCGTGGGCCGGAACCCGGGTGTAGAGCAGTTGGTAGAGGCCGACCAGCAACAGCGCCTCGACATCGGCATCAGCTGCTTTGAACGGCTTTTGCAGCAACTTGGCCGCCAACGCCGACAAACGTGGCTGCCAGCGAGCCGTGCCGAACGCCAGGTCCTGGGTGAAGCCGCGATCACGGTCTTCGACCTTGTCCATTTGCGTCGGCAGAGAACTGTTGAGTGAGGCTTTTCCGTTAAGAACAGCAGCCAGTGCCTTGGCGGCAGCCAGACGTGGATTCATTGAGCGTCCGCCGCTTGACCGAGAACGGTGCCGACGGCGAATTTCTCACGACGGCTGTTGAACAAGTCGCTGAAGTTCAGCGCCTTGCCGCCGGGCAATTGCAGACGGCTCAGGCACAGCGCCTGTTCACCGCAGGCGACGACCAAGCCGTCCTTGCTGGCGCTGAGGATTTCACCCGGCGCGCCCTGCCCTTCGGCCAGGCTCGCAGCCAGCACTTTCAGCGCTTCGCCGTTCAGCGTGCTGTGGGTGATCGGCCATGGGTTGAAGGCGCGAACCAGGCGCTCCAGCTCAATTGCCGGGCGGCTCCAGTCGATGCGCGCTTCGTCTTTGTTCAATTTGTGTGCGTAGGTGGCGAGGCTGTCGTCCTGCACTTCGCCTTCCAGAGTGCCTGCGGCCAGGCCGGCAATCGCCTGAACCACGGCCGGTGGGCCCATCTCTGCGAGGCGATCATGCAGGCTGCCGCCGGTGTCTTCGGCGCTGATCGGCGTGGTGACCTTGAGCAGCATCGGCCCGGTGTCGAGGCCCAGTTCCATGCGCATCACGGTCACGCCACTTTCGCTGTCGCCCGCCTCAACGGCGCGCTGGATCGGTGCCGCACCGCGCCAGCGTGGCAGCAAGGAAGCGTGGCTGTTGATGCAACCCAGACGCGGAATATCCAGCACCACTTGCGGCAGGATCAGCCCGTAAGCGACCACTACCAGCAAATCCGGTTTCAGTGCAGCCAGTTCAGCCTGAGCGTCTTCGTTGCGCAGGGTCGGCGGTTGCAACACCTGGATGTTGTTTTCCAACGCCAACTGCTTGACCGGGCTCGGCATCAGCTTCTGCCCACGGCCCGCCGGACGGTCCGGTTGGGTGTAGACCGCAACGATCTCGTAAGGACTGTCGAGCAGGGCCTTGAGGTGTTCGGCGGCGAATTCCGGGGTACCGGCAAAGACAATGCGCAGTGGCTCAGTCATGAAAGCTCTCAATTACAAAGCGTCTTGAAAAGAAAAAGGCTTGCCGCGGCAAGCCTTTGAAAGAAGGGCATCAAGCGTTCTGGCGATGGAGCTTTTCCAGTTTCTTCTTGATCCGGTCGCGTTTGAGCGTGGACAGGTAATCAACGAACAATTTGCCGTTGAGGTGGTCGCATTCATGCTGGATGCACACCGCGAGCAGGCCTTCGGCGATCAGTTCGTACGGCTGGCCGTCGCGGTCCAGGGCCTTGATCTTGACTTTTTGCGGGCGGTCGACGTTTTCGTAGAAACCCGGCACCGAAAGGCAGCCTTCCTGGTACTGGTCCACTTCGTCGGTCAGGACTTCGAACTCGGGGTTGATGAACACCCGCGGTTCGCTGCGGTCTTCGGAGAGGTCCATCACGACGATACGTTTATGCACGTTGACCTGGGTCGCGGCGAGGCCGATGCCTGGCGCTTCATACATTGTTTCAAACATGTCATCGACCAACTGACGCACTTCGTCGTCCACTACAGCCACTGGTTTGGCGATAGTGCGCAGGCGCGAGTCGGGGAATTCGAGGATGTCTAAAATGGCCATAAGCTCAATTGCTGCACGTGTGAGGTAAAGTCGGGTCGATGGCCTGGCGAGTCCGAGGATGCAGGCTACCGTTGTGAACGTAGCTTCCGGCTTTTCAATAATGAGCAGGAAGCGAGCCACGAGGGCTCTGGCGTTTCACGCGAACGTACATAATAAAGGGATTCACCGCATGAGGAAATCACTACTCGCCTTGCTCCTTCTGGCCTCGGCCGGTTTTGCGCACGGGCAAGTGCAACTCAGGGAAGGTTTTCCACAGCAATACACCGTGGTGGCAGGGGACACACTCTGGGACATTTCCGCTAAATACCTGCGTGAACCGTGGGAATGGCCGCAGCTTTGGCAGGCCAATCCACAGATCGAAAACCCCAATCTCATCTATCCGGGCGATACGCTGTCGCTGGTTTACGTCAACGGTCAGCCACGCCTGACCCTCAATCGCGGCGCTTCCCGGGGCACAATCAAGCTTTCGCCACGAATCCGCAGCTCGCCGGTGGCCGATGCCATTCCGAGCATTCCGCTGAAATCGATCAACAGCTTTCTGCTGAGCAATCGCATCGTCGACAAGGCAGAGGATTTCGACAAGGCGCCCTACATCGTCGCCGGCGATGCCGAACGGGTGCTCAGCGGTACCGGTGATCGAATATTCGCCCGTGGCCATTTCGACCCGGCACAACCGTCGTACGGCATCTTCCGTCAGGGCAAGGTCTACACCGATCCGCAGAGCAAGGAGTTTTTGGGGATCAACGCCGACGACATCGGTGGCGGCGAGATCATTGCCACTGAAGGCGACGTCGCCACCCTGGCCCTGCAACGCACCACTCAGGAAGTGCGACTCGGCGACCGGCTGTTCAGCGGCGAAGAGCGCTCGATCAATTCGACCTTCATGCCCAGTGCCCCGACAACCGAAATCAACGGCCTGATTATTGATGTGCCGCGCGGGGTCACCCAGATCGGCGCGCTGGATGTCGTCACGCTGAACAAGGGGCAGCGCGATGGCCTGGCCGAAGGCAATGTGCTGGTGGTGATGAAAACCGGTGAAACCGTGCGTGACCGGATCACTGGCCAGCCATTGAAAATTCCCGACGAGCGGGCCGGTTTGCTGATGGTCTTCCGCACCTACGACAAGCTCAGCTACGGGCTTGTCCTTAACGCATCGCGCTCTTTGGCGGTGATGGACAAGGTGCGAAATCCGTAAGCCTGCTCACAAGTTACCAACAGAGTTATCCACAGCTTATTCCCGATTCGACGGGACTCTATAACGATCAAGGATGATCCATGTCGCTGTCTGCCTGTACGTCCGTTTCCCCTGCGGAACTGGAAGCCCGTTTACGCTTGCACCGTTTACCGGAGCTTGGCCCTGCGCGTTTCAAGAAATTGCTTGAGGCCTTCGGCTTTGCCTCCAAAGCCATCAGCGCACCGGCCAGTGCCTGGCGTGCGTTGGGCCTGCCACTCGCTTGCGCGGAGGCCCGGCGCTCCAGCGAAATTCGTGACGGCGCCAGCCATGCATTAGCCTGGTTAGAGCGTCCGGGCCAGCATTTACTGATGTGGGACCAACCTGACTACCCCGCTCTGCTGGCGCAAATCAGTGATGCGCCGCCGCTGTTATTCGTCGCGGGTGATCCGGGAATTCTGGAAAAACCACAGCTGGCGATGGTTGGCAGCCGTCGTGCTTCGCGACCAGGCATGGACACCGCCGCCGCGTTTTCCCGCACTCTGGCCGGCGCCGGTTTTGTCATCACCAGCGGTCTGGCCCTGGGCATCGATGCTGCGGCGCATCAGGCGGCTCTGGACGTTGGCGGGCAAACGGTCGGCGTACTTGGCACGGGGCTGGAAAATTTTTATCCACAGCGCAATCAGCGACTGGCAGAGGCCATGATCGCCTCGGGAAGCGCGGTACTTTCGGAGTTCCCGCTGGACGCCGGCCCTTCCCCCAGCAACTTCCCCCGACGCAATCGAATCATCAGCGGTTTGTCCCTCGGTGTGCTCGTGGTCGAGGCGAGTGTTGCCAGTGGTTCATTGATCACCGCCAGGCTGGCGGCGGAACAGGGGCGTGAGGTGTATGCGATACCGGGGTCGATCCATCACCCTGGCGCAAAGGGTTGCCATCAACTGATCCGCGACGGCGCGGTGCTGGTGGAAACCATCGAGCACATCCTCGAAGCCTTGCGCGGCTGGCAACGGCTGCCGTTATCCACAGAAACGCCGCCGGTGACAGAAACTCATCCGCTGCTCATATTGCTCCACGCGGCGCCCCTTACCAGCGAAGCCTTGTCGATCACCAGCGGCTGGGCGTTGTCGAAAGTGCTGGCAGCGCTGACGGAGCTGGAGATGGACGGCCGTGCGGTCTGTGAAAGTGGCCGCTGGCTTGCGCGGGGGCACTAGATTTTACAGGCTAGGTTTTGCATGGAAGATCGGTAAACTGCGCAGAGCCTTATTCCGGAGAGTTTTTCATGGTTAACAGTTGGCGTGTGCAACAAGCCGCAAGAGCCATTCGCGCAGGCGCGGTGATTGCCTACCCAACCGAAGCTGTCTGGGGCCTGGGTTGCGACCCCTGGGACGAAGAGGCGGTCTATCGTCTGCTGGCGATCAAGGGACGGTCTGTGGATAAAGGCCTGATTCTGGTGGCCGACAATATTCGCCAGTTCGACTTCCTCTTCGAAGACTTCCCTGAATTGTGGATGGACCGCATGGCCAGCACTTGGCCGGGCCCCAACACCTGGCTGGTGCCGCATCAGAATTTGTTGCCCCAGTGGATTACCGGCGTGCACGAAACAGTGGCGTTGCGGGTTAGCGATCACCCACTGGTGCGGGATTTGTGTGCGTTGGTCGGGCCGCTGGTGTCGACCTCGGCCAACCCTCAGGGGCAACCAGCGGCGCGGACGCGGCTTCGCGTGGAGCAGTATTTCCGTGGTCAGGTTGATTGGGTGCTGGGTGGCAATCTGGGTGGGCGCAAGAATCCGAGCGTGATTCGCGATCTGGCGACCGGCCACGTTGTGCGCCCGGATTGAGACCGCGTCATCGTTCTTCGCGGGCAAGCCTCGCTCCCACAGGTCCGAGGCGTATACAAATTATGTGAACGACCGAAATCCTGTGGGAGCGGGCTTGCCCGCGATGGCGTCCTCAAGGCAACAAAACGGTTGAGCCCGTCGTGCGCCGCGCCGACAATTCGATCTGTGCTTTCGCCGCTTCAGCCAATGGATACCGCTGACTGATGTCCACCTTCAACTTGCCGCTGATGATCATCTCGAACAGCTCATCGGCCATGCTTTGCAGGTTTTCAGCGTTGTTGGCGTAGGTCGCCAGGGTCGGTCGGGTCACGTACAGCGAACCCTTCCCCGCGAGAATCCCCAGATTCACTCCGTCCACTGCGCCCGAAGCATTACCGAAACTCACCACCAGCCCTCGAGGTGCGACGCTGTCGAGTGACGTCAGCCAGGTATCTTTGCCTACACCGTCGTACACCACCGGCACTTTTTTACCGTCAGTCAATTCCAGCACGCGTTGCGCGACGTTTTCATGGCTGTAATCGATGGTCGCCCAGGCACCATTGGCCTTCGCCAGGGCGGCTTTTTCGGGTGAACTGACCGTGCCAATCAGCTTCACGCCCAAGGCCTTGGCCCATTGGCAGGCCAGTGAGCCGACGCCACCGGCTGCTGCGTGGAACAGAATGGTTTCGCCACCCTTGAGTTCATATGTCTGGCGCAGCAAGTACTGCACGGTCAGGCCTTTGAGCATCACGCCGGCGGCCTGTTCGAAGCTGATGGCGTCCGGCAGATGTACCAGATTGGCTTCCGGCAAGACATGAACGTCGCTATAAGCGCCCAATGGGCCACTGCCGTAAGCCACGCGATCGCCGATCTTGAAGCGGGTGACTTCGCTGCCTACCGCCTCGACCACACCCGCGCCCTCCGCGCCCAGGCCCGACGGCAAGGCGGGTGGCGCATAAAGGCCACCGCGGTAATAGGTGTCAATGAAGTTCAGGCCGATGGCCTTGTTGGTCACGCGCACCTGCAGCGGACCGGGTTCGGCGGGCTGGTAATCGACATGCTCGAGCACTTCGGGACCGCCATGGGCGCGGAACTGGATACGCTTTGCCATCTGCACTTTCCTTAAGTATTAGCTTCTAGAGTTGTAGCGCCAAGCGGCCTATCGGACTCTTAAAGCTTGACCTTCGTCAACTGCGACGGCACAAGGTGCAGTGTTATCCTACGCAGCAATTTGCCGCCGGCCTGTATGAGCGCCGCGTAGCTTTGCCCGATTCAAGGTGATGCCATGACTACCCGCACCGAGGCCGTAAAAGCCTACCTGCTCGACCTGCAAGACCGCATTTGCGCTGCCCTGGAAGCTGAAGACGGCGGCGCGCATTTCGTCGAAGACGCCTGGACCCGGCCTGCCGGTGGTGGCGGTCGCACCCGGGTGATCGAAAACGGCGCGGTCATTGAAAAGGGCGGCGTCAACTTTTCCCACGTCTTTGGCAGCGGTCTCCCACCCTCCGCCAGCGCTCATCGGCCAGAATTGGCCGGCCGAGGCTTCGAAGCCCTGGGCGTGTCCTTGGTGATTCACCCGCATAACCCCCATGTACCGACGTCCCACGCCAACGTGCGCTTTTTCATCGCTGAAAAAGAAGGTGAAGAGCCGGTCTGGTGGTTCGGTGGCGGCTTCGACCTGACCCCTTATTACGGTAATGAAGAAGACTGCGTGCATTGGCACCGCGTCGCCGAACAGGCCTGCGCGCCGTTTGGCCCGGACGTCTACCCGCGCTACAAGGCATGGTGCGACAGTTACTTCCACATCAAGCATCGTCACGAGCCGCGTGGCATCGGCGGCCTGTTTTTCGATGACTTGAACGAGTGGGACTTCGACACCAGCTTCGCCTTCATGCGCGCCATCGGCGATGCGTTTATCGACGCGTACCTGCCAATCGTGCAGCGCCGCAAGAATGATGCGTTCACGGCCAAACAGCGGGAATTCCAGGAGTTTCGCCGTGGTCGTTACGTCGAGTTCAACCTGGTCTATGACCGCGGCACGCTGTTCGGCCTGCAATCGGGCGGACGTACCGAATCGATCCTGATGTCACTGCCGCCGCAAGTGCGCTGGGCCTACGACTGGAAGGCCGAGCCGGGCAGTGAAGAAGCGCGCCTGACCGAGTACTTCTTGCAAGACCGCGATTGGTTGGCCAAGGCCTGATTCCAGGGTTTGAGTTTTTGCATCGTCGGGGCTGCAGTCAAGATCGCAGCCTTCGGCAGCTCCTACGGTTGAGGAATGTAGATGGACCGTTACGTCGTATTCGGTAACCCGATTGGCCACAGCAAGTCGCCGCTGATCCACCGTTTGTTCGCCGAGCAGACGGGGCAAAAACTGGACTACAGCACTTTGCTGGCGCCCCTCGACGATTTTTCCGGCTGTGCCCAGGCATTTTTCCGCGAAGGGCGTGGGGCGAATGTGACGGTGCCGTTCAAGGAAGACGCCTATCGTTTGGCGAACAGCTTGACCAAGCGAGCGCAGCGGGCCGGCGCGGTGAATACTTTGAGCAAACTGACCGATGGCAGTTTGCTGGGTGACAACACCGATGGCGCCGGGCTGGTGCGGGATCTGACGGCCAACGCCGGATTCAGCCTTGCGGGCAAACGCATCCTGCTGCTCGGGGCCGGCGGTGCGGTGCGCGGTGCGCTGGAGCCACTGCTGGCGGAGCAACCGGCGTCGGTGATCATCGCCAACCGTACGGTGGAAAAAGCCGAATTGCTGGCGGAATTGTTCGCGGATCTGGGGCCGGTATCGGCCAGTGGTTTCGATTGGTTGCAGGAGCCGGTGGACCTGATCATCAACGCTACGTCCGCCAGTCTGTCAGGCGATGTACCGCCGATTGCCAGCAGTTTGATCGAGCCGGGCAAGACGGTTTGCTACGACATGATGTACGGCAAAGATCCGACTTCGTTCTGCCGTTGGGCCAGCGAGCACGGCGCGGCGGTGGCGATGGATGGTCTGGGAATGCTGGCCGAGCAGGCGGCGGAAGCTTTCTACCTGTGGCGCGGTGTGCGCCCGGATACCGCGCCGGTATTGGCCGAACTCCGCCGCCAGCTCGCGCTCTAGGCTTTTGTGGCGAGGGGGCTTGTCGGAACGCCGCATCGCCCCGTTGGACGGCGAAGCCGTCCCAAAACTGCCACGACCGCTGCGCGGCCGAACGGGGGCAAGCCCCCTCGCCACAAGTCGGTGTTTATTCCAGGGTCGAGTGTTTCAATCTTCAAACCGGATCGGGCATTTCTCCGCGCCTTCGAGCTTTCTCAATTCCTCCACCACCTGCGGCCGTGCTCGCCGCAAGGTCAGGCTGCGATCCTGGCGCAGCAGCCGTCGCGCTTCCTGGTGCAGCATTTCCACGCCCGAATAGTCGATGAAGTTGATCTGCTGCGCCTCGATCACTACCCGCGCGCCTTGCATCCGTTGCAAACGCACTTGCAGGTAATGGCTGGCGCCGAAAAAAATCGAACCGCCGACTCGCAGAATGTCTTCGTCGCCCTCACGCCAATACTGCACCCGAGGTTGCGAGGTGCGTTTGAGGTAGAAGAACAGCGAGGCCAGCACGCCGGCGTAGATCGCCGTTTGCAACTCCAGCAACAGCGTCGCGACACAGGTCAGCGCCATGACCAGAAACTCGGCACGGCTGACCCGCAACAAGGCGCGAATGCCGCGATGGTCGACCAATCCCCAGGCGATCAACAAAATGCTGCCGGCCATGGCCGGGATCGGAATGTGCGCGATCAATAGCGCGCCGAAGATAGCGAACAACGCCACCCACACTGCTGAAAAAACGCCCGCCAACGGTGAGCAGGCACCGGCGTCATAGCTCAGGGCCGAGCGGGTGAAGGAACCGGCTGACAGCGAGCCGGAAAAAAACGCCCCGACCATGTTCGAGAAACCCTGGGCGCGGACTTCTTGATTGGCGTCGAGCAACTGCTGCGAGCGCGCCGACAAGGAGCGGGCAATCGACAGGCTTGTCACCAGCCCGAGCATACCGACCGCCACCGCGCTAGGCAGCAGGCGCAACACCAGGTCTAGGTCCAGCGGCAACGGGCTGAAGGGCGGCAGCCGCCCGACAAAGGCGCTGACTAGCTTCACATGACCGAACATCGCTGGCCACAGCCATACCAGCAACCCGCTCAAGGCCAGAGCGATCAACAGCGTCGGCCAGCGCGGCACCAGCAGTTTTAGCACGATGCCTATCACCACCGTGGCCAGGCCCAGTACCAGCGAGGGTTTGTCCACCTCACTGAGATGACTGAACAGCAGCACCAGGCTGTTCAGCGCCGTGGCCTGGTTGGGCACATCCAACCCCAGCAAGTTCGGCAGTTGCCCAATGGCAATCACCACCGCTGCGCCAAGGGTGAAGCCCAGCACCACTGAGTGAGAGACGAAATTCACCAGGGCGCCGAAACGCAGCAAACCCAGCAACCACTGGAAAATGCCCGCAAGGAGTGTCAGAAGCAGGATCAGCGTGACGTAGTCCTGCGACGCGGGGACGGCCAGAGGACTGACGCTGGCGTACAGGACGATGGAAATGGCCGCCGTAGGACCGCAGATCAAATGCCACGACGAACCCCACAGGCAGGCGATCAGCACCGGGATGATCGCGGCGTACAAGCCATATTCCGGTGGGAGACCGGCGATCAGGGCGTAGGCAATCGATTGTGGCAACGCGAGAATCGCACCGCTCAGGCCGACGATCAGGTCACGGCCGACGCTGGCGCGGGTTTGCCGGGGCAACCAGGTCAGGAAGGGAAAGAGTGAATGGCGGCTGGGGAAGGCCATGGGTCCTCTCGGGTGGGGTTTTACGGAAGAGTATCAGGACCCACGCTGATCGTTCCCACTGTGGGAGCGGGCTTGCTCGCGAATGCGGTGTGTCAGTCGATATAAATGCCGGATCTGATGACCCCTTCGCGAGCAAGCCCGCTCCCACATGAACTTAGAGCTTGGCTTTCACGGCCGGCAACGCGTCCTTCCCGTCCACGGTCTTCACCCCGTCCAGCCACTTATCCAGCACCGCCGGATTGGCCTTGATCCATGCCTTGGCCGCCGCGGCATTGCTGATCTTTTTGTTCACCACCTCGGCCATGATGCTGTTCTCCATTTCCTGGGTAAAACTCAGGTTGGTGAGCAGTTTGCCGACGTTCGGGCAGGCCTGTGCATAACCTTTGCGGGTCAGTGTATAAACGCTGCCGGTGTCGCCGAAGTACTTCTCGCCGCCCTTCAGGTAATGCATTTTCAGCTGCACGTTCATCGGGTGGGGCGTCCAGCCGAGGAAGGTCACGAACTTCTGTTTCTTCACCGCGCGAGACACTTCGGCCAGCATCGCCTGCTCACTGGATTCGATCAGCTTCCACTGCCCCAGGTCGAAGTCGTTCTTCTTGATGATCTCTTGCAGCGAGATGTTCGCCGGGGCGCCAGAGCCGATGCCATAGATCTTCTTGTCAAACTTGTCAGCAAACTTGTTCAAGTCGTTAAAGTTATGCACACCCGCGTCCCAAACGTAATCCGGGACCGCCAGCGTGAACTCGGTGCCGTCGAGGTTCTTCGCCAGTTGCGTAACGTCGCCATTGGCCACGAACTTGTCGTAGAAGCCTTGCTGCGCCGGCATCCAGTTACCTAAAAACACGTCCACCTGGCCATCCTTCAGACCGCCAAAGGTGATCGGTACTGCCAGCGTATCGACCTTGGCCTTGTAGCCCATGCCGTCCAGCAGAAACCCGGTGATGGCGTTGGTTGCAGCAATGTCGCTCCAGCCAGGATCGGCCATTTTCACCGTCTCGCAGCTTTGCTCGGCATAGGCCGAGGCACTGCCCAGAGCCAGAAGCCCGACCGTCAGTACTGTGGATAACCTTTGCATGGACTTCCCCTTAACATTATTGGTTTTGGCAGGGTTGTGGATAACGTGCTTTACGTTCCAGATCGTCGAGGTCGATGTGGTTGCGCATGTACTGCTGGCTGGCGTCCACCAGCGGCTGGTGATCCCAGCTCTTCAGCTTGCCGATGGTCAGGGCGTCGGCGACGAAACGCCGGCGTCGCTGACTGGCGAGCACCTGTTGGTGGATCGCCGGGATATCCCATTTGGCCCGCGCTTCGGCGAGAAACTCCTCGAAAAGCTGCCGATGTTGCGGCGATTGGCTGAGTTCTTCCTGTTCCTTGGGGTCGTTATGTACATCGAAGAGTAGGCAAGGATCGTCTTCGCTGTAGATGAATTTGTAGGCACCACGGCGAATCATCATCAACGGGCTGATGGTGCCTTCAGCCATGTATTCACCGAAAACTTCATCGTGACCGCCCTGCCCTTGCAGGTGCGAAACCAGCGAACGGCCGTCCAGCGGCAGACCCGGTTCCAGCGAGCCGCCGGCCAATTCGACAAAGGTCGGCAGCAGGTCGGCAGTGGACACCGCCGCGCTGACCCGGCCGGCCCCGAATTGCCCTGGTGCACTGATCAACAGCGGTACACGGGCAGCCATTTCGTACCAATGCATTTTGTACCAGAGGCCGCGCTCGCCGAGCATGTCGCCATGGTCACCGGAGAATACGACGATGGTGTCATCGATCAGCCCGGTTTCCTCGAGTGTTTGCAGAAGTTTGCCGACGTTACTGTCGATATAGCTGCATGCACCGAAGTAGGCGCGTCGCGCGTCGCGAATCTTATCCACAGGCAGCGGCTTGTCCCAAAGGTCATAGACCTTGAGCAAACGCTGGGAGTGAAGATCAAGTTGATCCTGTGCGGGTGTTTCGGGCAAAGGGATGTCGGCGTCGTCGTACATATCCCAGAAAGTTTTGGGAATCGTGTACGGATCGTGTGGGTGAGTCATCGACACGGTCAGGCAGAACGGCTGATCGCCATCCTCGCGAATGTGATCGAACAGGTATTGCTGGGCCTTGAACACCACCTCTTCGTCGAAATCCAGTTGATTAGTGCGCACGCAAGGCCCGGCTTGCAGCACCGACGACATGTTGTGATACCAGGTTGGCCGCACATCCGGCTCATCCCAGTTCACCGACCAACCGTAATCGGCCGGGTAGATGTCGCTGGTCAGGCGTTCTTCATAGCCGTGCAACTGGTCCGGGCCGCAGAAGTGCATCTTGCCCGACAGCGCGGTGCGATAACCGAGGCGACGCAGGTAATGGGCATAGGTTGGAACGTCGGCGGGGAAATCGGCCGCGTTGTCGTAGGCGCCGATCTTGCTCGGCAACTGACCGCTGACCAGAGTAAAACGCGACGGCGCGCAAAGAGGGCTATTGCAATAAGCGGCGTCGAACACCACGCCTTCGGCGGCGAGGCGGCTGAGATTCGGCAGTTTGATAGGCGAAGGGCCGTAGAACGGCAACATTGGCGCGGCCATTTGATCGGCCATGATGAAAAGAATATTTTTGCGCTTCATGTGATCGCGGCATTCCATAGTGGATATTTATGCGAGAGTGCTGTGATCGAGCATGGAGTCCATTAACCTTGTGGTAAAGCCCATGCTAGGCAATGACTAGGATAAGCACAGCTTATGTATGACGCCCTCGGTGATTTGTCTCTGGACTTGCTGCGCGCCTTTGAAGCCGCGGCCCGGCAGCGCAGCTTCACCGCCGCCGCGGTGGAGCTCGGCACCACGCAACCGGCCATCAGTCAGCAGATCAAACGATTGGAAGAACAGCTCGCGACCCGGTTGTTCGATCGTATTTATCGCGGAATTGAGCTGACTGAGGCCGGGACCATTCTGTTCGAGCAAGTTCAGCTCGGTTTGCAGAATATCGATGCAGGATTGAGCGCAATCAGCGCACAGCAACAGCACGAAGTGTTGCAGGTGGCCACCGACTTCGCCTTCGCCGCGTACTGGCTGATGCCGCGACTTCACCGCTTCCACACCGCCAACCCTCAAGTGGACGTCAGCCTGGTCACCAGCGAACGCAGCCACAACATGCTGCGAACCGATATCGATGTGGCGGTGCTGTTCGGGGATGGCCGGTTCAAGCAAGGCGAGAGTCACTGGCTGTTCAGCGAAGAGGTGTTTCCGGTGTGCAGCCCGCTGCTATTGAAGGACCGTGCCCTGCCCTTGCCGGCTCAGGCATTGCTGGAGTTTCCGCTGCTGCACCTGCGAGGCGAACACAGCAGCAACTGGTTTGATTGGAGTGGCGTGTTTCGCGAATTGGGGATCACCTCGACCCCGTCCCCGGGACAACTGCGCTTCGACAATTACACCCTGCTGATTCAAGCGGCAATTGGCGGCCAGGGCGTTGCGATTGGGTGGCGGCACCTTGTGGATAACTTGTTGGCGCAAGGTTTGTTGTGTCGCCCCATCGCCGACACGGTGATTTCCAGGCTGGGTTATTACGTGGTTCTGCCCCAGCGCAAACGGCGTGGGGCATTGATTCAACTGTTTGTGGATTGGTTGATGGCGGAACAGGCCAGCAGTGCGCAATCGCTCAATGGTCTCCCTTTACCTTCGATTGCGGTGTAAACGGGTTCGGACGATTTTTACTATTCCGATGTCGCAATAAAATTCACATGCTCACCAACATGCAGGTTCAGGTGCAGCTCATCGGCAATCCCTACGGCTACCCTGTTCAGCCGTTCCAGCGCTGCGGCCAGGCCAGGTTCCAGGCTACTGCTGACGTGACTGAAATGCTCGATGGTCAGGCCGGGCACGCGGCGTGGTGCGTTGACCAAGGTCCAGTGCAAAGAGCTGCTTTGCAGAGCCTCGCGGATTTCTTCGGCGGCGTGGCGTTGCAACGGGTCTTCTATTTCCGGGTCGTCCAGCACCTCGAAATCGCCCACCACAAACAGCCGGGAAATGCCTGCGGCCTGCATGCCGTCGATCAGTGCATCCACCGCCAGCACCTCCTCGACCGGACCGGGCACGATGGATTTTTCGATGTGCTCACTGTTCATCGGCAACCCTGGCGCATCGAGCAGGCAGATCACCGCCGAACAGCCGGCCACGCTTTGCTTGACCCGCTTGGCATCGAACAGGTCACCGGCCTTGGTGCGTAAACCCGGGCGCGGCGCGAGCGCGTTCAGGTCATCGAGAATCGCGATCACTTCATGCTGGCGCCGCAGCATTTCAGCCATCAGCGCACTGCCCAAGCTACTCATGGCACCATAAAGCACTACCTTCACCACCGGGGTTTCGGCATTTTTCATGGCCGTGCTCCCTACTTTCCTGCGTATATGGTGTGTGACCTGCGGGAAGCGGCGAGGGTTCGACAAGGTTTCAGAGGGGGTCAGATGCAAACGATCAAGGGCTACCACGCCCATGTCTATTTCGACGCCAGTACCCTGCCGCAGGCCCGGGCCCTGTGTGAACAGGCAGTGCAATTGTTTCCGCTGAAGATGGGCCGAATGCACGAACGCCCGGTCGGCCCGCATCCAGACTGGAGCTGCCAATTGGCTTTCGAGCCGCAGTACATTGGCGAGGTGTTGCCGTGGCTGGCGCTCAACCGTAAGGGATTAGTGATATTCCTGCACCCGGACACCGGCGACGATCTGCTCGACCACACCGAGCACGCGATCTGGATGGGCGCGATCCGGCCGCTGAACCTGTCTGTTTTCTGATCAGAGTTGTTCTTGCGCCTCACCGGGCAAGTGCTCGTCCAGATGCAGCCACGGCAAACGACTGTCCGTCCAGATATGCCGCTCGGCCGGTGCCTGCTCGGGATGGTCGAGGGTGGCGATGGTCACATCGATGCTCTCGGGGCTGAGCTGCGTCACCAGCGCCAGTTGCGCCCCACAGTTTGGGCAGAAATATCGCACGCAAGTAGACGAAGACTCGTACCGGGATGGCGTACCCGCCATCCATTCAAATGCTGAGGCGGGCACGGTGATCCAGGTGGTCACGATCCCGCCGCTGACCCGTCGGCAAATCGAGCAATGACAGTGAGCGATGTCGTGCAATGGCCCGCTGAATTGATAGCGGATTTGTCCGCAGTGGCAACCGCCGGTGTGAAGTTCACCCATGTCTTTTGCTCCTGACCCCGTGATTACGGCCTTTCAACCGGGCCGACGACCGGTTGTACATTCGGTCAATGCTTTCACTCGCGAAAGCTGGCTGAAAGCTTCCCCGATTAGGATCGCCCTCACTGCCGGCAACAGACCGGTTGGCCAATGCGAGTGTTTTATTGCCCGCCCGGTCCATTAAACAACAACAATGGTGATTCTGATGTCCGCTACTACCCGCCTCTTCGCTGCAACTCCGCCCGTACGCCTCGTGCTTCCCGTTCTGCGCTGACCTCATCCGGTTCGCCCATTTACTAGCCGCGCTACGCCTGGAGTATTCCTATGCTGACTTTCCTTGGCTTCGCCATGGTCATCACGTTCATGTTCCTGATCATGACCAAGCGCCTGTCCGCGCTGATCGCCCTGATCATCATCCCGATCATCTTCGCCCTGTTCGGCGGCTTCTCGCCGAAAATCGGCCCGATGATGCTCGAAGGCATCACTAAGCTCGCGCCGACCGGCGTGATGCTGATGTTCGCCATTCTCTACTTCGCCCTGATGATCGACTCCGGCCTGTTCGACCCGGCCGTGCGCAAGATCCTCAAACTGGTCAAGGGCGATCCGCTGAAAGTTTCGGTCGGCACCGCCGTACTGGCGCTCGTCGTCTCCCTCGATGGTGACGGCGCGACCACTTATATGATCTGCGTGGCCGCCATGCTACCGCTCTACAGCCGTATCGGCATGAGCCCGCGGATCATGGCCGGTCTGATCATCCTCGCCGGTGGCGTGATGAACATGACCCCTTGGGGCGGCCCGACCGCTCGTGCGGCCAGTGCGCTGCATGTCGACCCGTCCGACATCTTTGTGCCAATGATTCCGGCAATGCTGGCCGGCGTGGTGGCGATTCTGGCGATTGCCTACTTCTACGGTAAACGCGAGCGTGCGCGTCTGGGTGAATTGCACCTGGTGGGCGATGAAGTCGACCACAGCGAAATCAGCGTTTCGCAATTCCCGGATGCTCGTCGTCCAAAGCTGATCTGGTTCAACGGCGCCCTGACCCTGGCGCTGATGTGCACTCTGATCGCCGGCCTGTTGCCGTTGCCGGTGTTGTTCATGGTGGCCTTCAGTATCGCGATGATCGTCAACTACCCTTGCCTGCAACAGCAGAAGGATCGCGTCGCGGCCCACGCCGGTAGCGTGCTGGCGGTGGTCGGTTTGATCTTTGCCGCGGGTATCTTCACCGGTATCCTGACGGGCACCGGTATGGTCGATGCCATGTCGAAAAGCCTGCTGGCGGTCATCCCGGATTTCCTCGGCCCGTACCTGGCCGTGATCACCGCGCTGGTGAGCATGCCGTTCACGTTCTTCATGTCGAACGATGCATTTTATTACGGCGTGTTACCGGTACTTGCCGAAGCCGCTAGTCATTACGGTATAACCGCGGTGGAAATGGCACGTGCCTCGATCGTCGGTCAGCCCGTCCACTTGTTGAGCCCGCTGGTACCATCAACCTACCTGTTGGTGGCCCTGGCCGGTATCGAATTCGGTGACCATCAGCGGTTCACCTTGAAGTGGGCAGTGCTGGTTTGCCTGTGCATACTGGTCGCTGCGTTGCTGATGGGGATTTTTCCGCTGTTCAGCACTCTATAAGCCCAAGACTCACCATGACGGGTCCAGGCTTTGTTGTTTGAAGCCCGGGCCCTTTGTGGTTTAAACACTCGCTCAAAGGAATACACATGGAATGGCTGACCAACCCTGAAATCTGGGTTGCCTTCTTTACCCTGACTGCCCTGGAGATCGTCCTGGGCATCGACAACATCATCATGATCTCGATCCTGGTCAGCCGCATGCCCAAGCACATGCAGGCGCGCACCCGGATTTTCGGCCTGGCGCTGGCCATGATCACGCGGATCCTGTTGCTGCTGTCGATCACCTGGGTCATGCGCCTCACCGCAGACCTGTTCGAAGTATTCGGCCAGGGTATTTCCGGGCGAGACCTGATCCTGTTCTTCGGTGGTCTGTTCCTGCTGTGGAAGAGCTCGCAAGAGATGTACCACGCGCTGGAAGGTGAAGATGAAGGCGGCGACGAGCCTTCGGGCAAGGGCGGCAATTTCCTGTACACCATCATCCAGATCGCGATCATCGACATCGTGTTCTCGCTGGACTCGGTGATCACGGCGGTGGGCATGGTTTCCCACGTACCGGTCATGGTTGCGGCGATCATCGTTGCCGTACTGGTAATGATGGCGGCCTCGGGCACCATCAGCGCGTTCATCGACAAGCACCCGTCGCTGAAAATGCTGGCGCTGTCGTTCCTGTTGCTGGTGGGTACCGTGCTGATTGCCGAATCGCTCGACGTGCACTTGCCAAAAGGCTACGTCTACTTCGCGATGGCGTTCTCGTTGGCGGTGGAAGCGATCAACATCAAGTTGCGCACCGCCATGGCGAGAAAGCGCAAACAGCAGGATCCGGTGAAACTGCGCAAGGATGTTCCGGGTCAGTAACCCGAACACCCTGCGATGACAAAGGGGCCTTCGGGCCCCTTTGTCATCTCTGCAGCAAACTGTTTTCATGACAGTTTTGTTTCAATCGTCTCTTTAGCTATGCGATGCTGGCGCCCAGACCGTTAGCCAACTACAGCTTATGTAGAACGTAGAAAAACGCGCGGCACCGTTGACTTGCCCCACTGGGGCGCTACCACCACAGGGGGCCTGCATGCTCACCCTGCTCAATTTGTTATCGGCCGTGACCCTTTTGATCTGGGGCACGCACATCGTCCGAACCGGCATCCTGCGGGTTTATGGCTCCAACTTGCGCCACGTGATCGCCCATAACATGTCCAGGCGCTGGCTGGCGTTTGTCGCCGGGATCATGGTGACCGCCATGGTCCAGAGCAGCAATGCCACCGCCATGCTCGTGACCTCGTTTGTCGGTCAGGGCCTGATGGCGCTGACGCCGGCGCTGGCGACCATGCTCGGCGCCGATGTCGGTACCGCGCTGATGGCGCGGGTACTGACCCTCGACTTGTCGTGGCTGTCGCCGCTGCTGATTTTCCTCGGGGTGATTTTCTTCCTGTCGCGCAAGCAGACCCGGGTCGGGCAGATGGGCCGGGTCAGCATCGGTCTGGGGCTGATCATTCTGGCGCTGCAACTGATCGTCGAGGCCGCCGCGCCGATCACTCAGGCGCAAGGGGTGAAGGTCATCTTCGCCTCCCTGACCGGCGACATCCTGCTCGATGCTTTGGTCGGCGCGCTGTTCGCGATGATTTCCTATTCCAGCCTGGCCGCCGTCCTGCTGACCGCGACCCTCGCCGGTGCCAGCGTGATCAGTCTGCCAGTGGCCATCGGCCTGGTGATCGGTGCCAACATCGGCAGCGGCATTCTGGCGTTCCTCAGCACCAGCATGCAGAACGCAGCCGGCCGTCAGGTGGCGCTCGGCAGCCTGTTGTACAAATTGATCGGCCTGCTGCTGATCATTCCGGTGCTCGACCCGCTGGTGCACTGGATCGACAGCCTCGACTTCAGCCCTCAGGAAATGGTCATCGGCTTCCACCTGCTCTACAACACCGTGCGTTGCCTGATCCTCTTGCCCAGCGTCGGGCCGATGGCCAGGCTCTGTGCGTGGTTGCTGCCAGAGCGGCCGGACATCAATGGCACAGCCAAACCGCGGCATCTTGATCCAACCGCATTGGTCACCCCGAGTCTGGCGCTGGCCAATGCTGCCCGGGAAACCCTGCGCATCGGCGATTTGGTCGACAGCATGCTCGAAGCCATGCTCGACGTGCTGCGCGGCAAACAGACCGCCGTCACCCAGGAAATTCGTCGCCTGACCGATGATGTCGAAGCGCTCTACAGCGCCATCAAACTCTATCTGGCACAAATGCCCCGCGAAGACCTCAGCGAGCAGGACAGTCGGCGCTGGGCGGAAACCATCGAGCTGGCGATCAACCTGAAACTCTCCAGCGACCTGATCGAACGCATGCTGCGAAAGGTTCAGCAGCAGAAAACCTCGCAACGCCGGTCTTTTTCCGAGGTCGGGCTGGAGGAGTTGGCGGGGCTGCACAGTCAGCTGATTGCCAACCTGCGTCTGGGGTTGTCAGTGTTCCTTAGTGCCGACCCGGAAAGTGCTCGCCAGTTACTGCGTGAGAAACGTCGCTTTCGCGCGCAGGAGCGCCGCCTGGCCCACGCTCATGTCAGCCGTTTAAACCGTAAGATCGTGCAAAGTATCGAGACCAGTTCGCTGCATCTGGAACTGATTGCTGACATGAGACGCTTGAATTCGCTGTTCTGCAGCAGTGCCTATGCGGTGTTGGGCACTTCGGACACCGGCGCTCTGGCGGTCGACGATTTGACTGACATCACTCATTCACCCTGAACGTCCACAGTTACCTGAAGTCTGTTGAACTTACGCTGGTCGTACGGAAACTCGTTATGCGTTGTCTGCTGTTCGCTTGTCTGCTGCTTGGCTCACTGCCTTCATTTGCCCTGGATCGCTTTCAGGTCGAGGGCTACACCTTGCGCAACGGCCTGCAATTGGTCCTCAAACCGGGCACCGAGCGCGGGCATGTGGCGATCCGGTTGGTGGTTGGCGTGGGCCTGGATGATTTCAGCTGTGCCGACAAAGAGCTGCCGCATCTGCTCGAACACTTGTTGTTCAGCGGCATCGACGCCACCGGCGAAGGCGGTCTGGAAGAGCGCATGCAGGCCTTGGGCGGTGAGTGGAATGCTTACACCAGCAATGCCGACACGACTTTCGTCATCGAAGCCCCGGCGAAAAACCAGCGCAAGGTCCTCGACCTGTTATTGGCGCTGCTGACCCAGACCCGGATCGATGACAATGCGATCAACGTCGCCAAGCAAGTGGTCGAGCGCGAAGACGGTGGTCATTACTCGCACCTGCAACGCTGGCTGGATCGCCAGGACCTGGGCCACACCGCGAGTAATCAGTTGGCGGTGGAGCTGGGCCTCAAATGCCCCGAGCGCGCGCAAGTCGATCACCTGACCCGCGAGCAATTGGAGAAGGTGCGCAAGGACTGGTACGCGCCCAACAACATGACCCTGATCGTGGTCGGTGACCTCGACCGCTTGCTGCCGGCCTATCTGGAACGGGCCTATGGTGCGCTCGAAGCGGTTGAGCCTAGCGCTCACCTGCCGCTGCCAGACATTCAGGCCAGCGCGGCCCACGAGCGCAATTTGAGTAACGGTTTCGTCGGCGGCGGAGCCAAGTTGCACTGGCTGGTGCCGGAACCGGTGCTGGAAGACCAGCATGACGAAACCTTCGACCTGCTCAAGGACTATCTGGATTGGGCGCTCTATCGCCAATTGCGCCTGGCCCATGGGCTGTCCTACGGTCCCTCGGCCGAGCGCGAGGTATTTGGCGGGGTGGGCTTCATGAGCCTGAACGCCGACCTTGATCGCGACGACGTGCTGGCAGCGGAACAGGTGCTGGATGAGCTTAAAGCCGATCTACTCAAGAACGGCCTCGACGCCGCCACCTTCGCCCGTCTCAAGCAAGCCGCCATCGCTCGCCAGGCTTGGGCCGTGCAAGGCAACAGCGCCCTGGCGGACTATTACTGGAGCGCCCTTGGCGACTACGAGGACGGCCATTTCGTCAACCCGGCCAAGGCACTGCAAGACGTGACACTGGCCGAGGCGAACAAGGCAATGCGCGAGTTGCTGCTGCAGCCGGGGTATCTGCGGATCGAGAAGCCGCTGATGAGTTATGACCAGGTGATGTGGGCGATTGTCGGGGGATTTGGATTGATGGTGTTTGGAATATTGGGTTGGCGCGTTCGCCGCAGAAAGTAATGATTTCCCTGTGGCAAGGCGCAGAACCTGTGGGAGCGTGGCTTGCCCGCGAAGAACGATGACGCGTAATACCTGAAAAACCGCGGTGTATTCTTCGCGGGCAAGCCACGCTCCTACAGGATCTTCGTCGCGGCATTGGGGCAAGCCCCCTCGCCACAGGGGTCCTTCGGGCGGTACCCTGTCGAGGATTTTCCCCACGACTATTGTGAATCGCCGAATGCCGAATCTGACCCTGTACGTACAGCGCATCCTCGAATTGATGAAGCGCTATCCCGGGGTCATTGCGCTTGGCGGTTTCATCTCCGGGGTCGGCAGTTTCATGCTGGTGGATCGCCAACAAGGTCTGGCGACGTGGATCACCACCATCATGCTGATCAGCTGGGTCTGGCTGATGCTGGAAAACAGCCTCACCAAGCTGTTCGCCAGGGTCTTCAAGCGCGAAATACCTCAGCCGCTGCTGCGTTACGCGACGCAGATGATCCATCAGGAAAGCCTGTTCTTCGTCCTGCCGTTCTTTTTGATCACCACCACCTGGAACAGCGGCCAGTTGTTCTTCACTGGACTACTGAGCATGGCGGCGCTGATTTCGATCATCGACCCGCTCTACTACAAATGGCTGGCACCGCGCCGCTGGGCGTTTTTGGCGCTGCACACCCTGACCCTGTTCGCGGCTCTGCTGACCGCCCTGCCCGTCATCCTGCACCTGACCACTGCCCAGAGCTTCAAGCTGGCGCTGGGCATTGCCATGCTGCTGTCGTTCCCGAGCCTGGCCTCGATCTTCCCGATTCGTACCGTGCGCAATGCGTTGGCGATCCTCAGCATCACCGTCGGCATCGGCGCCGCCGGTTGGGTGCTGCGTTCCTGGGTTCCGCCGGCAACTCTGTGGATGACCGATGTGGCGATCAGCACCCAAATGCAGGATCGAACCCCCGGCAAGAGCCTGGAAGAAGTCAGCGCCGAACAGATTCGCGGAGGTGGGTTGTACGCGTATACCGCGATCAACGCTCCGCGGGGTCTGGCCGAGCGGATTTATCACGTCTGGATGTTCAACGGTAAAGAAGTCGACCGTATTCCTCTGGACATCCACGGCGGGCGCAAGGAAGGCTACCGCGCCTGGACTCACAAGCAGAACTTCCCCGGCAACCCCGCCGGCAAATGGCAGGTTCGGGTGCTCACCGAAGACGGTCAGTTGATTGGCGTGCTGCGCTTCAAGGTCCTGGACAGCACACCCATCAAAGAAAAGTAACGCGGTTCGTGCTATTAGTCAGATCTGCGTAATAGCCGAACAAGCACGGAGCTTATGACTAGCAGCACAATGCCCGGCAGTGCCCGACTGGACACCTCGCACAGCCCTGCCCTGTTGCGGGTCACGGGTGACTGGACGCTCGCCCATTACGCCGATCTCAGCCGCCTGAGCGAAAAGCTCCGTGGCCAATACGACAGCAACACCCACATCGATCTCAATGGCCTCGGTGCGCTCGATACGGCGGGTGCGTCATTGTTGGTGGAGCTGCTGGGGGCCGAGCGTCTGGGCAAATCTGCCGAACATCCCGATTGCACCCTTTCTTGCGCTGATCGCGCCTTGTTGCAGACGGTGTACTGCTCACTCACCGATTTCTGTGTGCCGATCAAAGAGCCGGAAATCAGCGTCGGCATTCAACTGCTGACCCGCATTGGTCGTGCGGTCGACACAGTCTGGCGGGACACGCTGCAACTGTTGGGGTTCGTTGGCCTGATCCTGGAAACCATCGCTCGCGGACTGTTTCGGCCCAAGCGCTGGCGCCTCACGCCGATGGTCGCTCACATTGAACAGACCGGCCTCGACGCCGCGCCCATCGTCGCCCTTCTGACCTTTCTGGTGGGCGCTGTGGTGGCGTTTCTCGGGGCGACGGTGCTGGCCAGTTTTGGCGCGAGTATTTTCACCGTGGACCTGGTGGCGTTCTCTTTTCTGCGGGAGTTCGGCGTGTTGCTCACGGCGATCCTGATGGCGGGCCGCACCGCCAGTGCGTTCACCGCGCAGATCGGTTCGATGAAGGCCAACGAAGAAATCGACGCGATCCGCACCCTCGGCCTCGACCCGATGGAGTTGCTGGTAGTACCCCGCGTCCTGGCGTTGCTGGTGGCGCTGCCGATGTTGACCTTTCTGGCGATGGTGTCAGGGATTGTCGGCGGTGGCGTAGTCTGCGCGCTGTCGCTGGATATCTCGCCGGCGATGTTCCTGTCACTGCTGCAATCGGACATTGGCGTTCAGCACTTTCTGGTGGGGATCGTCAAAGCACCGATTTTTGCGTTCCTGATTGCCGCCATCGGCTGCCTCGAGGGCTTCAAGGTCAGCGGCAGCGCCGAGTCCGTCGGCGCGCACACTACGTCCAGTGTGGTGCAGTCGATTTTTGTGGTGATCGTGCTCGACGCCGTGGCTGCGTTGTTTTTCATGGAGATGGACTGGTGAGTCGTTTACCCCGAGCGCCTTCAGAGGCGGTGATCGAAGTCCGCGGGCTGTGCAATCGCTTCGGCCGACAGAGCGTGCACGAGAACCTCGACCTGGACTTGTACAAGGGCGAGATTCTGGCGGTGGTCGGCGGTTCCGGCAGCGGCAAATCGGTGCTGCTGCGCAGCATTGTCGGTCTGCGTCAGCCCAGCGAAGGGCTGGTGAAGGTCTTCGGCAAGAACTTGCCGAGCCTGTCGGAACACGAGCGCTCGCTGGTCGAACGGCGGTTCGGTGTGTTGTTCCAGAAAGGTGCCTTGTTCTCTTCGCTCACCGTGACTGAGAACGTCGCCCTGCCCCTGATTGAACATGCTGGCCTGAGCCGTGCCGACGCCGAGCACCTGGCGGCGGTGAAACTGGCGTTGGCGGGGTTGCCGTTGTCGGCGGCTGACAAATACCCTGCTTCACTGTCCGGCGGCATGATCAAGCGCGCGGCCCTGGCCCGTGCCTTGGCCCTGGACCCGGACATCCTGTTCCTCGACGAGCCCACCGCCGGTCTAGACCCGATTGGCGCCGCAGGTTTCGATCAGCTGATCCTGACCCTGCGCGATGCCTTGGGCCTGAGCGTGTTTCTGGTGACCCACGACCTCGACACGCTCTACACCATCACCGACCGGGTGGCAGTGCTGGCGCAGAAGAAAGTGCTGGTGGCGGACGCGATCGACAAGGTGTCGGAAACCGATGATGCGTGGATTCACGAATACTTCCATGGCCCTCGCGGCCGCGCGGCGCTGACGGCCGCTAACCAGCTCAACGAGGTCTGACATGGAAACCCGAGCCCATCACGTATTGATCGGCCTGTTCACCGTCATAGTGGTGGCAGGCGCCCTGCTCTTCGGTCTGTGGCTGGCCAAGTCCAGTGTCGATACCGAATTCAAGGATTACGAAATCGTCTTCAACGAGGCGGTCAGCGGCCTGTCCAACGGTAGCGCCGTGCAGTACAGCGGGATCAAGGTCGGCGACGTGGTGATGCTGCGCCTGGACCCGAATGATCCGCGCCGGGTGTTGGCGCGGATTCGCTTGGGCGGAGACACTCCGATCAAAGAAGACACCCAGGCCAAACTGGCGCTGACCGGGATCACCGGGACTTCGATCATCCAGCTCAGCGGCGGCACGCCACAAAGTCCGACGCTCAAGGGCAAGGACGGCGATTTGCCGACAATCATTGCATCGCCCTCGCCCATTGCCCGGTTGATGAATGACAGTAGCGATCTGATGGCGGGCGTGAACGTGTTGATGCACAACGCCAATCAGCTGTTTTCCTCGGAGAACGTCGCGCGTATCAGCAGCACCCTGGAGAACCTGGAGCAAACCACCGGCGCCATTGCCGATCAGCGCGGCGATATTCGTCAGGCGATGCAGCAACTGGCTTCGGTTGGCAAGCAGGCCAGCGCCACCCTGGAACAGACCACCGCGTTGATGCGCAACGCCAACGGCCTGCTCAACGATCAGGGCAAGCAGATGTTCGGCAGTGCCGAGCAAGCCATGAAGTCCCTGGAACAGAGCAGCGCGACCATCAACACGTTGCTCTCCGCCAATCAGGACTCCCTCAACAACGGCATGCAGGGCCTCAATGGCCTGGCACCGGCGGTGCGCGAGCTGCGCGATACCTTGAGTTCGTTGCGGACCATTTCCCAGCGGCTTGAGGCCAACCCCAGCGGTTACCTGCTGGGCAATGACAAGAACAAGGAGTTCACGCCATGAAGCTGGCTCATCTCGCCCTCCTCGCCGGTTTTGCGTTGATCGCTTCCTGTTCGATTTTCCCCAAGGCCGAGCCGTCCGATGTCTATCGACTGCCGTCGGCACAGCGCGACGCATCGGCCCAACACGGCACGCCGCAGCGCTGGTCGTTGCGGCTGGCCAAGCCTCAGACCAGCGAAGCCTTGAATAACCCGAAAATCGCAGTGATACCTCAAGGTGACCTGATCAGCAGCTACAAGGCTTCACGCTGGAGCGATCCGGCACCGGTGCTGTTGCGCAATCGTCTGCTCGATGGTTTCCAGCGTGACGGTCGGGTGCCGTTGCTCAGCACCGATGACAGCAATTTCCAGGCGGACCTGGAACTGGGCGGCAACCTGCAAGCATTCCAGACCGAGTATCAGGGCACGGCAGCGAGTGTGGTCGTGCGCCTGGATGCGTTGCTGGTGCGTGGGTATGACCAGCGAATCCTCGCCAGCCGGCGCTTTGAAGTGCGTCAGCCGTTGAGTGATGTGAAGGTGCCGGCAGTGGTGACCGGTTTTGGCTTGGCCAGCGACCAATTGACGGCGCAGGTGGTGGCTTGGACGGTGGAGCAAGGTCAGAAAGTTGCGCCGCCGCTGAGGCCATAAAGGTCCGACGCCTATTTAATGTGGGAGCGGGCTTGCTCGCGAAGGCGGTGTGTCAGTCAACAGAGATGTTGAATGTACCGGCCTCTTCGCGAGCAAGCCCGCTCCCACAGGGTTCCTGGTTTAGCCGAAGAACCAGTAGCAAACCCCGATCGCGCCAAGAACACCCGCCAATTCCGCCAGCAACGCACACCCCACCGCGTGCCGTGCGCGCTGAATGCCCACCGCGCCGAAGTACACCGCCAACACATAGAAGGTTGTTTCGGTACTGCCCTGAATCGTCGCCGCCACCAGCGCCGGGAAGCTGTCTACCCCGGAGGTCTTCATGGTTTCGATCAGCATCGCCCGCGCGGCGCTGCCGGAGAAGGGTTTGACCATGGCCGTTGGCAGCGCATCGACGAAGCGCGTGTCCCAACCGGCCCATTCCACCAGATGCCGAATCCCGTCCAGACCGAAGTCCAGCGCTCCGGATGCCCGCAGCACGCCCACGGCACACAGCATCGCCACCAGATACGGCAGCAGGTTCTTGGCTACGTCGAAGCCTTCTTTGGCGCCTTCGACGAATGCTTCGTAAACCTTCACCTTGCGTAATGCACCAATGATCAGAAACAGCATGATCAGTCCGAACAGCGTCACGTTGCCGAGGATCGATGACAAGCCCGCCAGAGCGGTCGCCGAGAGCGTCGCCAGCAGCGCCATGAACGCACCGAGGGCCAAGGCACCGGGAATCAGGTAGGCGAGCACCACCGGGTCCCACAGGCGCAGACGCTGCATGAACGCAACCGACAATAGACCGACGAGGGTCGAGCAACTGGTCGCGAGCAGAATCGGCAGGAACACCAGGGTCGGGTCGGGCGCGCCTTGCTGGGCGCGGTACATGAAGATCGTCACCGGCAGCAGGGTCAGGGAGGAGGCGTTGAGTACGAGGAAGAGGATCTGCGCGTTGCTGGCGATGGTGTCGCTGGGGTTGAGCTCTTGCAGCGCCTTCATGGCTTTGAGGCCGATCGGTGTGGCGGCGTTGTCCAGCCCCAGGCCGTTGGCGGCGAAGTTCAGGGTGATCAGGCCGATGGCCGGGTGACCGGCCGGCACTTCCGGCATCAGGCGCAGGAACAATGGGCCCAGCGCCTTGGCCAGCCATTCGACGATCCCTGCCTTTTCGGCAATCCGCAGAAAACCCAGCCAGAGGGTGAGGGTGCCGAACAGCAGGACCATGACCTCGACCGACAATTTGGCCATGGCGAAAATGCTCTCCACCATCGCCGCAAAGATCCCGGCGTTACCGCCGATCAGCCATTGCGCCAGCGCCGAAACGGCAGCCACGATGAAGAAGCCAAGCCACAGGCCATTAAGCATCAGTCAAATCCCCCGGAAGATGCGGCGAATGATAGCGGGGTAGGCAGAAACGACAAACCCCGGATTTCTCCGGGGTTTGTTTGCGAGCGTTTATCGCGCTGCGGGATTGCGCCCTACACATTGTGCGTGCAACTCGGTCCTGTAGGAGTATGGCTTGCCAGCGAAGAACGATAACGCGGTGCAACTGAAACACCGCGGCGTCCCATTCGCGGGCAAGCCTCGCTCCTACAGGGATCTACGTCAGTTGCTGGAAATCTCGCCAACCGGCAGCTTTTCCTTGCTGCGCCAGTGCGGCAGGGAGTTCCAGTAGCGCTCGCCCTTGGCGTCGTCGTACATACCTTCCCAACGTGCGATGACCAGCACGGCCAAGGCATTACCGATCACGTTCAGCGCGGTACGGGCCATGTCCATGATGCGGTCGACGCCGGCGATGAACGCCAGGCCTTCCAGCGGAATACCAACACTGCCCAGGGTGGCCAGCAGCACCACGAAGGACACGCCCGGTACGCCGGCGATGCCTTTGGAGGTGACCATCAGCGTCAGCACCAGCAGCAATTGTTGGCTGATCGACAGGTCGATGCCGTAGAGCTGGGCAATGAAGATTGCCGCGATGCTCTGGTACAGGGTCGAACCGTCGAGGTTGAACGAATAGCCGGTCGGTACCACGAAACTGCAAATGGCTTTCGGCGCGCCGTAAGCTTCCATCTTCTCGATCACGCGCGGCAGCACGGTTTCGGAACTGGCGGTGGAGTAGGCCAGGACCAGCTCATCCTTGAAGATGCGCATCAGCTTGATCACCGAGAAGCCGAACAGGCGAGCGATCAGGCCCAGCACCACGAAGGCGAAGAAAGCGATGGCGAAGTAAACCAGAACGACCAGTTTGGCCAGTGGCAGCAGAGAGGCGAAGCCGAAGTTGGCCACGGTTACCGCGATCAATGCGAACACACCGATCGGGGCGTAGTTCATGATCATGTGGGTGACCTTGAACATGCTTTCCGATACGCCCTGGAACATCTTCACCAGCGGATCGCGCAGGTCCGATTGCAGGCTCGACAGACCGAGACCGAACAACACGGAGAAGAAGATGATCGGCAGCATTTCGCCGCGGGCCATGGCCGCGAAGATGTTCGACGGGATCAGGTTGAGGATGGTCTGAATGAACGCATGTTCATGCTGAACCTCGGCGGCAGTGGCCTGGTACTTGGAAATATCCACCGTACCCAGGGTGCTCATGTCGATGCCGGTGCCCGGATGGACCACGTTGGCCAACACCAGACCGACCAGAATGGCGATGGTGGTGACGATTTCGAAGTAAATGATGGTCTTCAGACCGATGCGACCGAGTTTCTTCGCGTCGCCCACGCCAGCAATGCCGACGACTAGCGAGGAGATCACGATCGGGATCACGATCATCTTGATCAGACGGATAAAGATATCGCCTGCCGGTTGCAGCACGTTGCTGATCCACCAGGCTTTTTCGGCACTGAAATGGTTGAGCAGTGCACCAATTGCTATCCCCAGAACCAGACCGATGAGGATCTGCCAGGCGAGGCTAAGCTTTGCCTTCTTCATATCTTTACCCTTACTTGCGTTTGACTCAGGCTGATGCATGAACTGAAACGCTCAATGGCGAACAAGTCTTGCATCGGCCCCCGTATAAGGTCCCCGCGAGCGAGCATTTACAGCTCTCAGGCAGTGAAAAAGGCGCAACTATTCCGATGCCGGGAAGCGCCGTCTAATGCCGTAAACGCCTACCCTATGCCGAATCGGCATGAGATTTTCTAACTGAAACCCGCATCCCACCCGGTTTGAATACGACATTCAGGCGGGCATAAGTGCCGTATGCCGGCCATTTCAGCGCAGGTCGATGTTTTTTAAATAGGCGGAAATTTAGGAAAAGGCCTACGTTTGGCTGCGAATTTTCTTCTCGGGAAAGTCGGAGCTTTCTCGATATACGGTCAAGAAGAAACACCGCGAAACGGTTTTGCGGGGAATATGCACTAAGAACAGATGAGCTGAATGCTCTAGATCAACGTTTTGCACGTTGAAGCTCTCCGCAAGTCCGTCGAGGCGCTGCCTGCGGCGAACTTGCGTCGCAGCTTTGCCTGACCCGGCCCTTGCGCAGGTACTCCCTGTACCCGTAGGTCACTCCGACCCTGAAACAGTCAGAACGTCCCGACCCCTTGGTCATGCGTCTACCGTCCTCGGGTAGCGCAGTGGAAAGAAGCGCTGGGGCCTCTTTCGTGTTTCGAAACTCAGTACCAGCCTGGATCTTTTTTAGTTGTTCCATCAATTGAGCCATTCATTGGCGTATCTGGCCATCATTGGCCGCCATCGCCATCGCCATGGCATTGCCGCCCAGAAGCAGGGCGGCTGCCACTGTCTTTAACGAAATGCTCATGTTCAGCCTCGACCGCGGCGGCCAAAGAAGAAGGAAGCAATGAACATCACCAGGAATACGACAAAGAGAATCTTGGCGATACCCGTGGCGGTGCCCGCGATACCACCGAAGCCCAATACTGCAGCGATGATGGCAATGATCAAGAATGTGATTGCCCAGCTCAACATGGTGATTCTCCTTACGCTTCTATTTAAAGGTGTTGCTTGTGGTGCTTATCCCGGCGCGTTGAGCGCGCCAAGTTCGTTTGCTTAAAACACCCAACGCTCCTGAGGCGTCTCATCCACAGGCTGGGCCTGGTCGACGTCCATCATTCGCATCGAGTCGCTGTCAGCCAGGCTGCTGCTGGCGGCGCTGAAGTGGGTTTGAGGTGGAATCGACAGGTGCGGCGTCTCTGGCTGCTGGCTCTGTTCCCAACGCAAGTACTGCTGGCCGCCAATCAAGGTGATCAATAGCGCCAGCAGGACAAACAAGCCTTGCTGGACAAGCAAAGGCGAGATACGCAATTGGGCGGCACCTTGGCGATTCATCCTGAAGTTCCTCCCACGCTGGGGTAGTGATCTTTGGCGGGCGCTGATTCGTTAAATGCCCTGGTTACCCAGACTCCTGCAGCCTGCATGCCAGCTTTTTGTTGGTATTAATATGTTAAAAATCAATGAATTAGATGGTTTGTCCAAATCGTTTTGGACGCATCCTGCACGATGGACCTTCTGAGGTCGTGCGTAATGCACGATGGACTAGCGAAAACTTTCAATATTTTTGGAATTGAGGGAAGGGCGCAGATGTCAGAAAGGGACGCAGGCCATCGGCGCAGAACGGTTCATTAATAAAAAATAAAATAAATCAGTTGGTTATCTTGTTGATAAGTAGATAGCTCCGCTGATTTAGCTGAAATCGGCCACAATCAATCATGCAACTTGCCCGATTTTTCTGGGCCTAACCAAAATCAACAATTAAAGGAGCGCAGGAACATGGAATCAGCCACTGAGCATCAAGGCCGCATTCTGCTGGTGGATGATGAATCCGCCATCCTTCGAACCTTTCGCTATTGCCTCGAAGATGAAGGCTACAGCGTGGCCACCGCGACCAGCGCTGCTCAGGCCGAAGCCTTGTTGCAGCGCCAGGTTTTCGATCTGTGCTTTCTCGATTTGCGGCTGGGTGAAGACAATGGGCTCGATGTACTGGCCCAAATGCGCATCCAGGCGCCGTGGATGCGGGTGGTGATCGTGACTGCTCATTCGGCCGTGGACACTGCGGTGGATGCGATTCAGGCCGGTGCCGCCGACTATCTGGTCAAACCTTGCAGCCCCGACCAGTTGCGTCTGGCCACGGCCAAACAGCTGGAAGTGCGACAACTCTCGGCGCGGCTGGAAGCCCTCGAAGGTGAAGTGCGCAAACCCAAGGAGGGCCTGGATTCCCACAGTCCGGCCATGAAAGTGGTGCTCGAAACCGCACGTCAGGTCGCCAGTACTGACGCCAACATCCTGATTCTCGGCGAGTCCGGCACCGGTAAAGGTGAGCTGTCACGGGCGATTCACGGCTGGAGCAAACGCCAGAAGAAATCCTGCGTCACCATCAACTGCCCGTCCCTGACTGCAGAGTTGATGGATAGCGAGCTTTTCGGCCACAGCCGGGGCGCCTTCACCGGTGCCAGCGAAAGCACCTTGGGTCGCGTCAATCAGGCCGACGGCGGAACGTTGTTTCTCGACGAGATCGGCGATTTTCCACTGACCTTGCAGCCAAAATTGTTACGTTTCATCCAAGACAAGGAATACGAGCGCGTGGGCGACCCGGTGACCCGTCGCGCCGACGTGCGAATCCTCGCAGCCACAAACCTCAACCTGGAAGACATGGTCCGCGATGGTCGTTTTCGTGAAGATTTGCTCTATCGCCTGAACGTCATCACCTTGCACCTACCGCCGCTTCGCGAGCGCAGGGAAGATATTCTGAACCTGGCAGACCGCTTCCTGGCGCGCTTCGTCAAGGAATACTCGCGTCCGGCCCGGTGTTTCAGCGACGAGGCCCGCGAAGCGCTGCTCAGCTACCGCTGGCCGGGCAACATTCGCGAACTGCGCAACGTGGTGGAGCGCGCGAGCATTATTTGTCCGCAGGAGCGGGTAGAGCTCAGCCACTTGGGCATGGCCGAGATCCCGGCCAACCACACGCCGCGCATTGGTGCTGCGTTGAGCCTGGATGAGTTGGAGAAAGCTCACATTGGCGCGGTCCTCGCCACGGCCGACACGCTGGACCAGGCGGCGAAGACCCTGGGTATCGATGCCTCGACCCTGTACCGCAAACGCAAGCAGTACAACCTGTGAGTCTTAACCGATGAAACTGGCGATGACGTTGCGCACCCGGCTGTTTCTGAGTATTTCCGCGCTGATCACCGTGGCGCTGCTAGGGCTCTTGCTCGGGCTGGTCAGCGTGATGCAGATGGCTGGGACTCAGGAAGCCCTGCTCCGTGACAACTTCGTCACGCTGGATCTGGGATTGAAGCTGCGTCAGAGCCTGGGTGATCAACTGATTATCGTGCTTGGCGAGAACCCTGACCCTGCGGCGTTCGAGGCCTCCAGGCAGCATTCCCTCGAATTGCTTGACGAAGGCATTGCTCGCGAGCCGTCCAGCGAGGGTGGCCAGTATGGTTTCAGAAAGGCCAAGGCTGATTATCAGAGCTTACTGCAGGCCTTTGATCTTTCCCGCGCTCCGGTACAGGTAGTCAATGATGACGGAGATCTCACGGAAAAATTCAACGCGTTGCGTAACGGTTTGATCTCTGAACAGAAGCGCGCACTGGATAACATCACTGAGATCGAGCGCGAGTCCCGGGAGCGGGCACTGTTGATTGCCGGCCTGCTTGGGTTGGTCGGGGTAGCGGTGTTGTTCATCGGGTTCATTACCGCCCATGCGATCGCCCGGCGGTTCGGGGCTCCGATCGAGGCTCTGGTGCAGGCAGCTGACAATATCGGCCAGGGCAATTTCGAAGTGACCCTGCCGATTTCGTCCGCGGTGGAAATGAACCAGTTGAGCCGGCGGTTCGGAATCATGGCTGAGGCCCTGCGTGAGCACCAGGCTACCAATATCGACGAGCTGCTCGCCGGCCAGCAACGTTTGCAAGCGGTGCTCGACAGCATCGACGACGGTTTGCTGATTATCGATCGTCAAGGTCATCTCGAGCACCTCAACCCAGTGGCTCAGCGCCAGCTAGGCTGGGACACCGATCGTCTCGGCCAAGGGCTGGGCACGGCGCTTGAGCGTCCCGAACTGGATGAGCAACTGCAACTGGTGTTGCGCGGCGGCACCCTGGAACGAGCGCCGGACGACCTGAGCATCGAGGTCGATGGCGAGTCGCGATTGCTGACGTATAGCCTGACGCCAGTCAGCCATACCCAGGGTCATATTCTCGGCGCGGTGATGGTGTTGCATGACGTCACCGAACAGCGTGCCTTCGAACGGGTACGCAGCGAGTTCGTCTTGCGTGCCTCCCATGAGTTGCGCACACCGGTTACCGGGATGCACATGGCATTCGGCTTGTTCCGCGAGCGGACGCATTTTGCCGCAGACTCCCGCGAAGCCGACCTGCTGGACACCGTCAACGAAGAAATGCAGCGCCTGATGCAGTTGATCAACGACCTGCTGAATTTCTCTCGCTATCAAAACGGCCTGCAAAAACTCACGCTGGCACCGTGCTCCATCGAAGACTTGCTGGATCAGGCCCAGATACGTTTTGCCGGCCCGGCACAGGAGAAGGGCATTGAACTGCTGGTGGAAGTGCAGGGACCGTTGCCGCGGCTGCAAGCCGATCAGGCGCAACTGGAGCGGGTGCTCGATAACCTGATCGACAACGCGTTGCGCCATACCTCCCACGATGGACTAATCCGTTTGCAAGCCCGGCGCCATGGCGAGCGGATGATTATCAGCGTCGAGGACAACGGCGAAGGCATTGCCTACGGCCAGCAGGGACGGATCTTCGAGCCCTTTGTCCAGGTCGGCCGTAAAAAGGGCGGTGCCGGGCTTGGTCTGGCGCTGTGCAAGGAAATCGTGCAACTGCATGGCGGGCGGATGGGTGTTTACTCGCGGCCGGGGCAGGGGACGCAGTTCTACATGGCGCTGGCGATATAAACTGGGGGCCCTCTCAGGCCTCGTCGTCCAGGCGTCGCGTGCTCAGTCGGCGGCCACGGGTAATCAGTTCGATGAACTGCACGGCGCTCAGTGCATGGGCGAACAGCCAGCCCTGACCAAACTTCACCCCCTCGCTGCTCAGAAACACCGCCTGGGCTTCATGTTCGATGCCTTCTGCAATCACCTTGAGTTGCAGGGCCTGAGCCATGCGAATGATGTGCGGTGCCACGCCGCTGCTGGCAGCATCATGGCCTAGTGCATCGATAAACGCCTTGTCGATTTTCAGGCAGTCCACCGGTAGGGTTTGCAGGTAGGCGAGGCTGCAATAGCCGGTGCCAAAGTCATCGATCAGCACCTGATGCCCGACATCCCGCAGGGCTTGCAGGTTTTCTCTGGCCACCACCACATCGACCAATCCGCGCTCGGTCACTTCAAAGGCAATCTGCCTGGCCGCCACTCGGTGCACACTCAGCAGGCGCGCCATCACCTGGCCGATACGCGGCACCATGACATCGCAGGCTGCCAGGTTGACCGATATGTACAGCTGCGGATTGGACCGCAACAGTTGCCCGAGCTGTTCCAGCAGGCGCTGCAATACGAAGTCGGTCATCTGGCGGATCTGGCCGGTATTCTCCGCCATGGGAATGAACAGGTCGGGACTGGTCAGCGTGCCGTCCGGCCTTCGCCAGCGCAGCAGGGCCTCGGCACCGACGCAGTTGCGGCTGTCGAGGTCGAAGATCGGTTGATACAACACCTGTAGCTCGCCTCGCCGTATGGCGCCTTGCAGTTCGGCATCCAGCGACTGACGCTGGCGTACCAGCAAAAACACCAGAATACCGACACAGGCACTCAGCGCCAGGCTGGCCGGCAGTAGCCACCACCATACCGCCGGTACATGCATTCCAGTGCGTGGGGTGATCAGTACCAGTTGGTATTCGGGGGTGTTAGTGGGCATTCGGTAAATCAGTCGGGTATGGGTGACTTGCAGCGCATCGCGGCTTTTCGGGGGCCAGGGCTCCGCGGGGGGCCAGGCCTGCGCGACACCGAGTACCGGAATCGCCCGGGTGCCCTGGTCGAGTACCACCAACAGGCTGCTCCCCGGAGACAGATCGACCATATCGGTCAAATGCCCGCGCGACGTCGCCACCCGGAAATTGCCGCGCCCAAGCATCAGTGCGGCGCGGTTCTCATCGGGTTCGGTGGTGGTGTTCAGCCAATAGCTGTAGGTGGGGCCCTTGATGTCCGGCGGTCGGATCAGCGATACCCCTTCCTGGCGGGGGCGGTTGGAGCAGGTTCGCGAAGTGTCCATATAAGCGGCTTCATAAACGAAGCGGTAATTGAAGCTGACCTGCTGCAGGGTGGCGATCATTTCGTCATCGCAACCTCGCAGCGGTTGGGCTTGCAGATCATCTAGGCTTTCGCGCAACTGCCCGAACAGCTGCTCCAGACGGACCAGAAAACGTTCTCCCTGGGCATTCATTTCCTGGCTTTCATTGTGCTCGACTTGATTCATCGCCACGAACAAACTGCCAACCGTTAGAAGCGTTGCGCTCAAGGCAGTAGCCAGCATCGCCAAAAACCAAGGGCGATAGAACCAGCTATGCAGTCTCTCCCGAGCAGCAGGCATCATGGAATATCCGAAGAATTACCAATGAGTTATAGCTGCTGATTTGGAAAAAGCGCTGACCGTCGGGCGGGCGTCATTATTTTGTCTGATTCAACACCTGAAGAATCGCCGCGGTTTGTGCGTCCGGTGTACCGTCGAAACGGGAAGGGCGAAAATGCAGCTGAAAGGCCGCCAGTACATTACGTGTTTCTACATCCAGTTCGCCGGTTTGCGGCGTGGCATAGCCCAAGCGGGCAAGCTGTCCCTGAAACCAACTGATGCTTGGCAGTTGCACGGCGAACTGCACTTGCTGCCGCGCCACGGTCTGCTCGTCTGGCCAGATCCCCAGGCCTTCGGCAGCCAGGCGCTTCCAGGGGAACAGCGGGCCTGGGTCGAGTTTGCGCATCGGTGCGATGTCGCTATGACCGATGATGTGGCGGGGGCTGATCCCTTGGCGCTTACTGATGTCCTTGAGCAGGAAGATCATCGACTGAATCTGGGCTTCGCTGTAGGGATACCAAAGACGCCCGTTCGGGGTGTCCTTAAAGCCCTGATTGACGATCTCGATACCAATGGAACTGGAGTTCAGCCAGGTCCGGCCTTGCCATTCGCTTTCACCAGCGTGCCAGGCCCGGAAATTTTCATCCATCAGCTTATAAATAGTGGCGCGCTTGTCGTCGCTGATGAGGTAGTGGCTACTGACCTCGCCATGGGTCAGCAATTGCAACGACTCTTCCAGGGATGCGGAGGTGTAATGCATCACCACGAACTGAATACGACTGTCGTGATTGGCTGAAGGGTGGCTGGTATCGATTCGGGGGCCGCTGGCACAACCGGCTAATAGAAGCAGCGACGCAATAAGAACAAGACATTTCATGGCTAGGGCAATACACGCGAGACAATAATGCAACAGTGTAACGTATCGCCTTGCGGCGCTGACGGCAAAAAACGTTCCTTTAAACAAAATGGAACAATTGGCCGTCAGCCCAGTTCTACCCGATTTCGTCCAGTATTTTTCGCACGATATAGCGCCTGATCGGCTCTTTTAAGCACCAGGTCGCTGTGTTCCCCAGCCCTGAATGCTGTCAGTCCCATGGAAATAGTGATGGTGACTCGCTCGCCCTTGAAGTGGAACGGGCAGGCTTCGATCGATGCGCGCAAGGTTTCCAGCAGTTTCGCGCCGACCATAGGGATTGTGGCAGGCATCAACAGTACAAACTCCTCACCGCCAAATCGGGCGATGAAATCAGTCCCGCGCAGTCGCTTGCGTAGCACGCTGGCGATGATTTTCAGCACCTTGTCGCCCGCCAGATGCCCATAGTTGTCATTGATGCGTTTGAAATGGTCGAGGTCGAGCATTGCCAGCAACAGGGTATTGCCATGTTGCTGCCATTGGCCGACTTCATGCTCCAGGCGCTCGCTCCAGGCTGCTCGATTCGGCAGGCTGGTCAATGGATCGATCAACGCCTTCTGGCGCTGTTCTTCAAGATGCTCGCGGTAGCCCAGGGCTTCCTGCTCCATATGGGCAACCCTTTCGGCCAGGCTTTGCAGACGGGCTGCTACTTCCTGCTCACGCTCATCGCGCTGCTTCTGGTGTTGGTCCATGGTGCCGAGCAGGCCTTCGAGATGGTTTTCCAGCACATGCTTGAGATCATCAAGATCTGCCGCTTCCTGCATGCTGCTTTGCAAGCCGTCGACTTGCTCGCGAATCTGCGTGTCCATCTCGCGCGCGGCCGAACGGTTGTCGGCGTGGCCGTCGCTTGCGGCCTGCAGGTTGCTCTGGAATGACTCAAGTCGTTCGTTGAGTTGCTGTAGATACGCTTCGAATTCGTGCTGGCCGCTGTCGGTGATTGCCAGCATCAATGTGGCCAGGTCATCGAGGATGGGTAGTAGTTCGTACCAGTTCAAGCCATTTTGAAGACGATCGCGCATCGCCTCGGCTTGCGGACGATGGCGCTCGGGCAACGCCAGATCATCGAGAAGGCCCAGCAGCGTTTCTTCGATATGCTTGGCGACAGAGCTGTAGGACGGTTTCGGCGAGTCCGGCAGGGCATACAGAATATCGTGCTCAGACGGCTCTGGATCGATAGTGACCGGAGTCAGTTCATCGGGATTGATTGCCAAGGGGGCCGCAGTGACCGGGGCGGCAATTGAGGGAGCCGGCTCTTGTGGTCGCTCAATGTGTAATCGTGTTTGAGGCTCTGGGATCTGACTGCTTTTAGCTTCTGGATCAAGGACTGGCGGGACAAACGCCATGACTTCAGCCGCAGGTGCCATTGTTGTTGGCGCCTGAATTTGCAGCGGTGCAGCGGCGGGTAGAGCGACTTCTACAGTTGGCAGCACCACTTGCGGTTTATCGGCGGCTGGCGCGAGATTGACCGTCGCTTCCAGGGGCACGGTCGGCGCTGCTGCAACCGGTTCGACAGGTTGCGCGGCAGGTCTTTGTGATTCGGGGGCGACGATCTGTGGCGCAGTCTCCTCCGTTTCCCTACTGAACAACCGCTGCAGAAACCCCGGACGATCAGGTTCGGCAGGGTTCTCCAGCAGGTTCAAGGCTTTGCCTTGCAAGCCGCTCAGCTCGCTAAGCAGCAACGGAATTTCGCGAGCCTGGCTTACGCGTCCGTCGAGCTGTTTGGCGAATTTTTTCAGTGGCCGGCTCACTTCCCTGGGCAGTGGCAACGCTTGCAGCTGAGAGACCAGCGCCGTCAGTGCGGCACTGACTTGATCGACTCGGGTTTCCCGGCGTTGCTCAGAGTCGAGCACGGCTTTTTCCAGGCGCGGCAGCAAGGCAGCCAGGCCGGCATCCATGTCATCGGTGCGTACGACTTCACGCATTTCCTTCATGCATTGATCAACGGCGCGATCGGTACCTTCCGCGGCCAGGGTACTGCGCACCAGCCCACGACGCAGCAGATCAAGCCGGGCGTCCCATCGACGTTCCAGTTTTTCTTGTTGTTCGATGCTTTTGAGGTATTTCTCTTTCCAGCGCTGTGCTTCGTCGCTCATTCAGGCAGGACTCAACGCGGGCAATGCATCGGCCGTGAGCGAACCCGGCAGACGAATCTCTACCGCGACCGGCAGGTGATCGGAAATGGGATGTGCCAGCACTTCGACCTTTTCAAGGGTCAGGGTGGGGCTGAGCAGAATATGGTCCAGGCAACGCTGTGGGCGCCAGCTGGGGAAGGTCGCTTCCAGTTGCGGCGCGAGCAGGCCTAAATCACGCAACGGGGAGTTTTGCAGCAAGTCACTGGCATGGGTGTTCATGTCGCCCATCAGCACCTGGTGTTTATAACCGCCGATCAACTCGCGGATGTAAGCCAGTTGCAGGCTGCGGGCGCGAGCGCCCAGCGCCAGGTGCATCATGACTACCACCAGCGCCTCAGGACCTTCGCCAAAGCGCACCAGAATAGCTCCGCGACCCTTGGGCCCCGGTAGCGGATGATCTTCAATTGCCCACGGGCGCAGCCGGCTGAGCACGCCATTGCTGTGCTGACCGAGATGACCCAGATTGCGATTGAGTTGTTGATACCAGTAGGGGAAGGCGCCGAGCTGCGCCAAGTGTTCGACTTGATTGACGTAGCCTGATCGCAGGCTGCCGCCATCGGCTTCCTGCAAGGCGACCAGATCGAAGTCGCCCAGCAGATTGCCGATTTTTTGCAGGTTATCGGCACGCCCGTTGTGCGGCAAAAGATGTTGCCAGCCGCGGGTCAGATAGTGCCGATAGCGCTCGGTACTGATGCCGACCTGGATATTGAAACTGAGCAAACGCAGACGGCTGTCCACGGGCAACCCCGTCGATTCCAGGTGATGCTCGTTGACCTGCGGATGATGCAGGCCAACGATGCGTTCAGTTCCCCAGCGGCGCATGGCAGGTGCCGCGCTTAGTTGGCGACGGCCTTGGTTGCCGCTCGCTCTTTGGCGACCAGTTGATCGGCCAGTTTCAGCGCTTGTTCGGCACCACCGGCAGAGCCGATGTCAAAACGATACTTGCCGTTGACGACCATGGTAGGCACGCCGGTGATTTCATATTTCTTTGCAAGTTCTTTGGCTTTGTTGATCTGGCCCTTGATGGCGAAGGAGTCGAAGGTGGCCAGAAACTTGTCCTTGTCTACACCTTGGGTCGCCAGGAAGTCCGCCATGTCTTGTTTGTCGGTCAGTTTCTTGTGTTCTTTCTGAATCGCGTTGAACACCGCTGCGTGAACCTTGTTCTCGACACCCATGGCTTCAAGCGTCAGGAACATCTGGCCGTGTGCGTCCCAAGGGCCGCCAAACATCGCCGGAATACGCACGAAATTCACGTCGGCAGGCAGCTTTTCAGCCCATGGGTTAACGACAGGTTCGAAGGCATAGCAGTGCGGACAGCCGTACCAGAACAGCTCCACGACTTCGATCTTGCCAGGCACGGCCACCGGGACCGGATTGCTCAGTTCGACATAGGGCGCTTCAGGTTTTTCGGCGGCTTGGGCAGTCATGCCGAACAGGCTGGCAGCGACGAGCGCGGCGCTGATGATCAGATTACGCATGCTTTACTCCTGGACAATTGGGGCGCCTCGCGCGACCTGTTTTCAGACAGATCCTGGCGGGCTTGAGTGCTGTAGTGTAACGGCAGCGGCCACAAAAAAGGGCAGCCAAAGCTACCCTTTTTATGTTTGCATCGACGGATTAATCGAGTGTTAACGTTGCAAGAGATGTACATCACTCGCAACGCTCGATCGCAGGCCTTAGTGCAAGCCTTGAATATAGCTGGAGACTGCGGCGATATCTTCGTCACTCAGCTTTTTAGCGATGCTCTGCATCGGTTTGGTATCGCCGTCGTTGGTCCGGCCACCTTCTTCTTTTCTGAAATCGGTCAGTTGCTTGCCGACGTACTGGGCATGCTGGCCGCCCAGATGCGGGAAGCCGGCAGCAGCGTTGCCTTTGCCGTCTGGAGAGTGGCAGCCGGTGCAGGCTGGCAGACCCTTGGCCAGATCACCGCCACGGAACAGTGCTTCACCGCGAGCCACGACTTTCGGGTCGGCGGCGCCGACGCTGCCTTTCTGGCTGGCGTAGTAGGCGGCGATATCAGCCAGGTCCTGATCGCTCAGGTTGGTCAGCAGGCCGGTCATTTCCAGTACCGTGCGTTTGCCGGCCTTGATGTCGTGCAGCTGCTTGTTCAGATAACGCTCGCCCTGACCTGCCAGTTTCGGAAAGTTTGGCGCCATGCTATTGCCATCCGGGCCATGACAGGCGCCACATACTGCGGCTTTCGCCTGACCAGCAGTCGCATCACCTGCAGCATGGGCAATGCCGGAGATCCCCACGGTCAACAGCAGACTCACGATCAATTTGTTCATCAGCTAATCCAACTACGGCTAAGGGTTAAAGAGTTATGGGCCGGGTTTACTCGCTCATCCACTGGATGATGGCTCGGTAATCCTCGGCACTGCAGTCCTTGCACAAACCACGCGGCGGCATCGCCTTGAAACCCTGGGTCACGTGTTGCACCAGCGTCTCCATACCTTTCGCCAACCTCGGCGTCCAAGCTTCCTGATCGCCCTTGCGGGGCGCCATGGGTAGTTGGCCGGAATGACAGGCACCACAAACACGGTTGTACACAGCTTCCGGATCCTGTGTAGCCTGAGCGCTGTAAAGCGGCATCAAGACACCGGCAGCTAGCAGCCATTTCGTCATAAAACGACCTTTTCAGGGTTGAGAGCGTTCTGCGTTCTAATGCGCAATCAAGGTCAATCGCTCTCGTGAACTTCATCCTACGCTGGGACAAAGCGCACACAAAATCTGCGGCATTATATACTGGCGTCACTGAAACGGAAACGACACTGCTTGCCGCGTCCATTCCCGGCGCCGCCCACATCGGAAATCCCATGCAACTCAAGAACCCCATCCTCGGTCTGTGCCAACAGTCCACCTTCATGCTCAGCGCCGCCAAAGTCGATCAATGCCCCGACGACGAAGGCTTTGAAGTGGCCTTCGCCGGGCGTTCCAACGCCGGTAAGTCCAGCGCGTTGAACACCCTGACACACGCCAGCCTGGCGCGGACCTCGAAAACACCGGGTCGCACGCAGCTGTTGAACTTCTTCAAGCTAGACGATGAACGCCGTCTGGTCGACCTGCCGGGTTACGGTTACGCGAAAGTACCGATCCCGTTGAAGCTGCACTGGCAGCGTCACCTCGAAGCCTATCTGGGCGGTCGCGAGAGTTTGAAAGGTTTGATTCTGATGATGGACATCCGTCATCCAATGACCGATTTCGACCTGCTGATGCTCGATTGGGCCATCGCCAGCGGCATGCCGATGCATATTTTGCTGACCAAGGCAGACAAGCTGACCTATGGCGCGGCGAAAAACGCGCTGCTCAAGGTTCAGGCGGAAATCCGCAAGGGCTGGGGCGATTCGATCACTATCCAGCTTTTTTCGGCACCCAAACGCATGGGCCTGGAAGACGCCTACACTGTACTGGCGGGCTGGATGGAGCTGGCGGACAAGGGTAGCGAGACTGCCGAGTAAGGCTTTGCAGGTGAAAAGCCAGGCAAAAAAAACCCCGGACTTCATATGGGGAGGGAGAAGTTCCGGGGTTCAAGCTCCGGACCGCTAGGGCGGGGTCCAGATATCTGCCAACACTTAACACAACATAGGAGCATCGAAGGGCTTCACCAGCCATTCAGTATCTCTGAGTGGCGGATCACGGATTTAGTTCAGACTATTTTCAAAAACCATTGGAAATAATCGATGTCATTTTCCGCACTATAGCCCTTCGTTATTTTGTGCTGCGGCATAAGGCCGCAGCACAGGCGTCTTTCAGGCCGATCAGTGCGCTTCATCCCAGTTGTTGCCCACGCCTACCTCGACCAGAAGCGGTACATCCAGTTGTGCGGCGCTGCTCATGTGTACGCGAATCTCCTCACGCACCTGGTCGATCAGGTCCTCACGCACCTCAAGCACCAATTCATCGTGTACCTGCAGGATGACTTTGGCGTCCAGGCCTGACGATGTCAGCCAGTTATCCACCGTTACCATGGCTTTCTTGATGATATCCGCCGCGGTGCCTTGCATCGGGGCGTTGATCGCTGTGCGCTCGGCAGCTTTGCGCAGGGCCTGGTTTTTTGCGTTGATTTCCGGCAGGTACAGACGACGACCAAAGATGGTTTCGACGAAACCTTGCTCAGCGGCCTGGGCGCGCGTGCGCTCCATGTATTCCAGTACGCCGGGATAACGGGCGAAATAGCGGTCGATGTAGGCCTGGGACTGTTTACGGTCAACGCCGATCTGCTTGGCCAGGCCAAACGCGCTCATGCCGTAGATCAAACCGAAGTTGATGGCTTTCGCGCTACGACGCTGATCGTTAGTGACTGCGTCCAGCTCGACGCCAAACACCTCTGCGGCTGTTGCCCGGTGTACATCGAGGTTGTTGCGGAAGGCATGCAGCAAGCCTTCGTCCTTGGCCAGATGCGCCATGATCCGCAGTTCGATTTGCGAGTAGTCCGCGGCCAGCAGCTTGTAGCCTTTCGGCGCGACGAATGCCTGACGAATCCGACGACCTTCGGCAGTGCGAATTGGGATGTTCTGCAGGTTCGGGTCGATGGACGACAAGCGTCCGGTGGCGGCGACGGCTTGCTGATAAGACGTATGAATGCGCCCTGTGCGAGCGTTGATCTGCTCTGGCAAACGGTCGGTGTAGGTGCTCTTGAGCTTGCTCAGCGAGCGGTATTGCATCAGCACCTTGGGCAGCGGGTAGTCTTGTTCGGCCAACTCGGCCAGTACCGCTTCGGCTGTCGAGGCCTGACCCTTGGCGGTTTTGCTGAGTACGGGCAAGCCGAGCTTTTCGTAGAGGATCACGCCCAGCTGCTTCGGCGAACCCAGGTTGAATTCTTCACCGGCAATGGCGAACGCCTCACGCTCAAGGGCGACCAGTTTCTCGCCCAGTTCGACGCTCTGGATACCCAGCAGGTTGGCATCCACGAGCGCGCCCTGGCGCTCGATACGGGCCAGAACCGGCATCAGCGGCATTTCAATCTCGTTGAGCACTTTACCCAGACTTGGCGTTGCTGCCAGTTTTTCCTGCAAAGCCAGGTGCAACTGGAAGGTGACATCGGCATCTTCGGCAGCATAGGGGCCCGCCAGCTCAAGAGAGATCTGGTCGAAAGTCAGCTGTTTGACGCCTTTGCCTGCGATCCCTTGAATGTCGGTCTTGCTTTGGCCCAGGTACTTGAGCGCCAGGCTGTCCATGTCGTGGCGGGTGGCCGTCGAGTCCAGGACGTAAGACTCGAGCATGGTGTCGTAAGTAATGCCCCGAACAATAATCCCGTTGTTCTGATCGCCACCGATGGCGCAGTTGGCGAGGATATTGGTTTCGAACTTGGCGTGCTGGCCGACTTTCAGTTTGTTCGGATTTTCCAGCAGCGGCTTCAGTGCCAGCAGCACGGTGTCGCGATCCAGTTGCTCCGGCACGCCCATGTAGGAATGGGTCAGCGGAATGTAGGCCGCTTCGCTGGCCGCGACGGAAAACGCCAGGCCCACCAGTTGTGCATGTTGAGCATCGGTGCCATTGGTTTCGGTGACGAAGGCGATCAGCGGTGCCTTATCGAGCTTGTCCAGCCAGGTCTCGAAGCGCTTCTGGTCGAGGATGGTTTCGTACTTCGCTTCGGCGGCGCCCGGCAATTCCTGGGCGACCTCGACAATTTCCTGACCCGAGCGCTTCGCGTCGCGCTGGTTCTCTTCGAACCAGCTTTTGAATTCCAGCAGGGTGTAGAGCTCGGCGAGCTTGTCGTGATCCGGCTTGCCCATTTGCAGGTCATCGAGACCGATGTCCAGCGGCACGTCGATCTTGATGGTTGCCAGTTGATAGGAGAGGAACGCCATCTCCTTATGCTCTTCGAGCTTGGCCGGCAGGGTCTTGGCGCCGCGAATCGGCAGGGTCGGGACGATGTCGAGCTGCGCATAGAGCTCGGTCAGGCCGCCGTTCACGCCGACCAGCAGGCCAGAAGCAGTCTTGGGGCCGATACCCGGAACGCCCGGGATGTTGTCAGACGAATCGCCCATCAGCGCCAGATAATCGATGATCTGCTCGGGTGCGACGCCGAATTTCTCTTTCACGCCTTCCACGTCCAGCGCGCTACCGGTCATCGTATTGACCAAGGTAATGTGCCCGTCGACCAGTTGCGCCATGTCCTTGTCGCCGGTGGAGATCACCACCGGACGGTCGGCGGCCGCGCTGCTGCGGGCCAGAGTGCCAATCACGTCGTCCGCTTCGACGTTGTCCACGCACAGCAATGGAAAGCCCAAGGCTTTGACGCTGGCGTGCAACGGTTCGATCTGTACCCGCATGTCGTCGGGCATGCTTGGGCGATTGGCCTTGTATTCGGCGAACATCGCGTCGCGGAAGGTCCCGCCCTTGGCGTCGAATACTACGGCGAACGGGCTGTCCGGGTACTGCTTGCGCAGACTCTTGAGCATGTTCAATACGCCTTTGACCGCACCGGTCGGCAGGCCTTTGGACGTGGTCAGCGGTGGCAGCGCGTGAAAGGCGCGGTACAGATAAGAAGAACCGTCCACCAGGACGAGGGGGGCTTGGCTCATGAGCAGGATCAACCTTTTCGGCGGGTCCGGCGCTAGAATAGCGGGACCGTTGACGACAAAGGGACAAGGTTATCATGCGCACACTAAATCGCTTGTTGCTGGCTGGCTTGTTTGCAATCACTCCATTGGCTGTCATGGCGGCGGACGATGCGCCCTCGGCAGACCCGGATGTAACAATCCGCACGGAAGGCGATAAAACCATTCAGGAATATCGGCAAAATGGCTTTTTGTACGCCATCAAGGTGACCCCGAAAGTCGGTAAACCGTATTTCCTGGTGCGCGCTGATGGCTCGGACGGTAACTTCATTCGCTCGGACCAGCCGGATATGCTGATTCCGTCGTGGAAAATATTCGAGTGGTAAACCGCTCCTAACTTAAATCGGCGCCGGCAGTCGCGGCGCCCGTACTGGCAGTTTTAACCATGTCTGTGTTCACCCCCCTGGCTCGGCCCGAGCTGGAAACCTTTCTCGCCCCTTACGGGCTTGGCCGCCTGCTTGATTTCCAGGGGATCGCCGCCGGTAGCGAAAACACCAATTTCTTTATCAGCCTGGAGCAGGGCGAATTTGTCCTGACCCTGGTCGAGCGTGGTCCGGTGCAGGAGATGCCGTTCTTCATCGAGCTGCTCGACGTGCTGCACGATGCCAACCTGCCGGTGCCTTATGCACTGCGTACCACCGACGGCGTCGCCTTGCGCGAGCTGGCCGGAAAACCTGCGCTGTTGCAGCCACGTCTGGCGGGCAAGCACATCAAGGACGCCAACGCGCAGCACTGCGCTCAGGTCGGCGAGTTGCTGGCTCATCTGCACCTGGCGACCCAGGCCAACATGATCAAACGCAAGACCGATCGCGGCCTGGACTGGATGCTGGAGGAGGGCACGCAGTTGCTTTCGCACCTGAATGCCGAGCAAAGCGATTTGCTGCAACGGGCGCTGGATGAAATCACACAACAGAAGACGAAAATTCTGGCACTGCCGCGAGCCAACATCCACGCGGACCTGTTCCGCGACAACGCGATGTTCGAAGGCACGCACCTGACCGGGTTGATCGACTTCTACAACGCCTGTTCGGGACCGATGCTCTATGACGTGGCGATTGCCTTGAACGATTGGTGTTCGGACGAACAAGGACAGCTTGATGGCGCTCGGGCGCGGGCATTGCTGGGCGCTTATGCCGCGCTGCGACCGTTTACCGCTGCCGAAGCCGAGCTATGGCCGACCATGCTGCGCGTGGCGTGCGTACGGTTCTGGTTGTCGCGGTTGATTGCCGCGGAGTCTTTCGCCGGGCAGGACGTGTTGATTCACGATCCGATGGAGTTTCAGCTGCGGTTGGCGCAGCGGCAGAAGGTCAGTACGCCGCTGCCGTTCGCCCTCTAAAAGCATCGCGGGCAAGCCACGCTCCCACAGGGTTTGTGTCGTTCATAATATTGGCGAACGATACAAACTCTGTGGGAGCGTGGCTTGCCCGCGATTGGGGGCGACACAATTTTCGGAACTACAACGACTCCAGACACCCCGCCAAATCATTCCCCAGCTTTTCCAGCAACTGCTCATACCCCTGAGCGGTCGCTGGCGTGTACCCGCCCAATGCATCCAGCTCCGCCAATTTCACCGGCAACCCGGCCACCAGGGTTTCTGCCAGGCGTGGGCGCAACGGAGGTTCACTGAACACGCAGGTCTTGCCGACTTCCTGCAACCGCGTGCGCATCGCTGCCACGTGTTGGGCACCGGGCTGCACTTCGGCAGCGACACTGAACACGCCGGTGTGCTTGAGGCCGTAAGCGTCTTCGAAGTAGTCGAAGGCTTCGTGGAACACGAAGTAAGGCTTGCCCGCGATACCCGCCAGACGGGTCTTCAGGCGCAGGTCCAAAGCATCCAGTCGCTCATCGAATGCCTTGAGGTTGCTCTGGTAGCGTGCCGCGTTGGCCGGATCGGCAGCGCTCAGATCGGTGGCCATTTTGGTGGCGATCACTCGGGCGTTGATCGGTGACAACCACAAGTGTGCATCCAGGCTGCCGGGACGGTGATCGTGGTCATGCTCGTCGGCTTCTTCTGCGTCGGAGTGGTTATCTCCGGCGAAATGTCGCAGTTTCAGGCTAGGCAAATCCTGTACCGCGACGTTGGGCAACGTACGACCTTTCAGCACGCGAGGCAGGAAACCTTCCATGTCCGGGCCGATCCAGTACAGCAGATCCACCGATTGCACTTTCCGTACGTCGGAAGGGCGCAAGGCATAGTTATGGGGCGAGGCGCCGGGCGGCAGCAAGACTTCCGGAACTGCTATGCCGTCCTGCACCGCCGCGGCAATCAGCTGCAGGGGTTTGACGCTGGTGAGGACTTTGACCTCGGCTTGAGCTGAGCCGATCAGCAGAAAACTTGCGATAAATGCGACAAAGATGGAAAAAAGTCGGGACACGATGACCACTCGAAGAGGCGAGAACGGGTAACATAATAACGTCTCTCACAAAACTCGTCGCGCTCATGCCTAAAACACCGATTGCCAGCCGTCCCCACGACCACTCTCATTGTGTGCATAGCGCATTGTCTGAGGCCGATGCCTTGTGCGCACGTCAGGGGCTGCGCCTGACCGCATTGCGCCGGCGAGTGCTGGAACTGGTCTGGCAAAGCCACAAACCATTGGGTGCCTACGACATTCTGGCGGTGCTCAGCGAGCAGGACGGCCGCCGCGCCGCGCCTCCAACCGTGTACCGCGCGCTGGATTTCCTGCTGGAAAACGGCCTGGTACACCGGATCTCTTCGCTGAACGCCTTCGTCGGGTGCAATCACCCGGAACACGCTCACCAAGGCCAGTTCCTGATCTGCCGCGAATGCCACGCCGCCATCGAACTCGAACAGAAATCCATCAGCGACGCGATCATCAATAGCGCCAAAGATGTCGGATTTATCGTCGAGGCCCAGACCGTTGAAGTGATCGGTCTCTGCTCGGGTTGCCAGGGGGCTTGATGAGCAACGCGCTGATTCGCCTCGAGCAGGTGGCTGTCACCTTTGCCGGGCAAAACGTGCTGGACAATATCGAGCTAAGCGTCGAACCGGGGCAGATCGTCACTTTGATCGGCCCCAACGGTGCCGGCAAAACCACGCTGGTGCGCGCGGTGCTCGGTTTGCTGAAACCGGACAGCGGCAGCGTCTGGCGCAAGCCGAAGTTGCGGGTCGGTTACATGCCGCAAAAACTTCACGTCGATCCGACCCTGCCGCTGTCGGTGCTGCGCTTCTTGCGTCTGGTTCCGGGCGTGGATCGCGCTCGGGCCTTGGCGGCCCTCAAGGAAGTCGGTGCCGAACAGGTCATCGACAGCCCGGTGCAAAGTGTTTCCGGTGGCGAAATGCAGCGAGTGCTGCTGGCGCGGGCATTGTTGCGTGAGCCGGAACTGCTGGTGCTTGATGAGCCGGTGCAAGGCGTCGATGTGGCCGGTCAAGCCGAGCTCTATAGCCTGATTACACGCTTGCGCGACCGGCATGGTTGCGGCGTTTTGATGGTCTCTCACGATTTGCATCTGGTGATGAGCACCACCGACCAGGTGGTGTGCCTGAACCGCCACGTCTGCTGCTCTGGACATCCCGAGCAGGTCAGCGGCGATCCGGCATTCGTCGAGCTGTTCGGAAAAAACGCACAAAGCCTGGCGATTTATCACCACCATCACGACCACGCCCACGACCTGCATGGCTCGGTGGTCATCGCGGTCCCGTCGACTCACGTTCATGGAGATAGCTGCAAGCATGGCTGATTTTCTGCTCTATGCCCTGCTTGCAGGTCTGGCCTTGGCGCTGGTCGCGGGCCCGTTGGGTTCGTTCGTGGTCTGGCGGCGGATGGCCTATTTCGGCGACACGCTATCCCATGCCGCATTGCTCGGCGTGGCACTGGGTTTTCTGCTGGATGTCAGCCCGACCGTTGCCGTCACGGTCGGTTGCTTGTTGCTGGCGGTATTGCTGGTGACGTTGCAACAACGGCAGCCACTGGCGTCCGACACGCTTTTGGGAATTCTCGCACCGAGCACGCTCTCGCTTGGCCTGGTGGTACTAAGCTTCATGCATGAAGTACGGATCGACCTGATGGCCTATCTGTTCGGCGACCTGCTGGCGATCAGTCCGACCGATCTGGCCTGGATCCTCGGCGGTAGCGCGGCGGTGCTGGCATTGCTGGTCACGCTGTGGCGACCGTTGCTCGCGATCACGGTGCACGAAGAACTGGCCAAAGTGGAAGGTTTGCCCGTGGCGGCGTTGCGCCTGGCGCTGATGTTGCTGATCGCTGTGGTGATTGCGGTGGCGATGAAAATCGTCGGCGTGTTGCTGATTACTTCGTTACTGATTATTCCGGCGGCTGCGGCACAGCGTCACGCCCGCTCGCCGGAGCAGATGGCATTGGGCGCGAGCCTGCTGGGCATGCTCGCGGTGTGTGGCGGGCTGGCGTTGTCCTGGTTCAAGGACACCCCGGCTGGCCCGTCGATTGTGGTGACGGCCGCCGCGCTGTTTCTGCTGAGTTTTGTCCTGCCCCGTCGAGGGGTGTAGACTTGCTCGTTTTTTGCGCAAATAGAGAGTCGCAGGAATGAAGCTGTTCGCCTCCCGTTATCTGCTCCTTGTCGCATTTTCGCTGCTGCTGGGCGCTTGCCAAAGCACGCCACCGGCGGCCACCGAGGCCCCCGATGCGCGGGCCACGGCTATCGCACAGCTGGAACAAAGCCTGGCCAGCAGCGAACTGGCCACCGCCGAAGGGCAATTGGCGGCCTTGCAAGCCGAGTCACCCAACGATCAATCCCTCGAGCAATACCAGCGGCAATTGGCCGAAGCTTATTTGCTGCGCAGCCGGATCGTGCTGCAGAAAGGTGATGTGAATGCCGCGGCCACGGCGCTGAGCCGTGCCCGGGTATTGATGCCTAAGGCTCCGGCGCTGACCGGTGGCGTCAACAGCGCCATTGTCCATGCGCGCAAGGCCGAACTGGATAAAGCCGAAGCGGCTCTCATGGCGGCTGAAGCCAAACCTCAGGCCAAAGTGATCGACCCGACGGCTGAAAGCACTACGGTGGCGTTGAACCTCACCGATATGAGCAAGCTTCGTCGTCAACTGGATGCCATTGCCGCCGACGTGGTGAATTATCAGTGCGATGTGAGCATTCAGGCGCCGCGCACCCAGGATTACCCATGGCTGGCCACGCTGCTGACCAAACGGGTGAAGAAGCTGGATTCGGAGTTTGATCTGAAGCTGGAAAAGCAGATTTTGCGCAACATTCCGGCGCAGATGGTTTTGAGTCCGCGTAAGCCCTAAAAGCTTCGCGGGCAAGCCTCTCTCCTACAGATTCGACGTAAAAAACCTGTAGGAGCGAGGCTTGCCCGCGAAGGCGTCCTCCTATTCGATAAAAATCCTTAAGCCGGAACCGCCTTGGCCTTTGGCTCCCTCTCCCAAACCCGATGCTGCCCGATCGCGGCAAAAAACGCCTTGAACAGCTTGGCATCCGTCCCCACGATCAACCCGGCATCAGCCTCCAGTCTCAACACATCCAGCAACTGCTTCGCTTCGCCATGCAACGCGATGGCCTTCAAATGCTTGTACGCCTCCAGCAGATAATGCAGCGCTACTCCATCGGTACTCAGCGCCTTGATCGAGGCCGCGCCACCCGGCACGAACACCGCGTCGAAGGCTACAGAAGGCAAACCTTCCATCGACGCATCCACCGGCAGCGCTTTGCCATCGGCGGTTGTCACGGGGGCCGAGGTCGGGCCGAGCAGTTTGGCGTGCGCGCCTTCGGCCATCAGAGCCTTTTTCATCGCATCAACCGCTGCGCCATCCACCCCGTTGGCCGCCAAAATGGCCACTTTTCGGGTTTTGATATCCCCCGACAGCAGGTTGGCCTGGCTCAGGGCGGGGGAGTGGTCGAGTGAAGTTTTGCGCACCTCGACCGTTCCGGCCTTCGGTACCGGCAAGCCCAGGTTCTGCGCCACGCGTTTGGCCAGTTCCAGATCGATATTGGCCAGGATCTCATTCACCTGCCGCGCACGAATAAATTCGCGTTCGACCTTGCCCAGCTCGAAGCTGTAGGCCGCGATGATGTGTTCCTGTTCGTGCTTGCTCATGCTGTGAAAGAACAGCCGCGCCTGAGAGAAGTGGTCGGCGAACGACTCGCTGCGCTGGCGGATTTTCGCAGCGTCGATGCGCTCCGGATAAGTCTCGAAGCCACCGTTCTGCGCGGCTGGTGGGGTTTCCTTCGGCCAGCCGCTGTCGATAGAGTTCGGCTCGTAGGAGGCGCGTCCCTTGTCGATGGTGGTGCGGTGCTGCGCATCTCGTTGGCCGTTGTGGAATGGTGAAACCGGACGGTTGATCGGGATCTCATGAAAATTCGGCCCACCCAGTCGGCTGATCTGCGTATCGGTGTAGGAAAACAACCGACCTTGCAGCAACGGATCATTGGAGAAGTCGATCCCCGGCACGATATGCCCGGGGCAGAAGGCAACCTGCTCGGTTTCGGCGAAGAAGTTGTCCGGGTTGCGGTTGAGCACCATCTTGCCCAGCGGAGTGATCGGCACGACTTCCTCGGGAATGATTTTGGTTGGATCGAGAAGGTCGAAATCGAAGGCATGTTCGTTTTCCTCCTCGATGACCTGTACGCCCAATTCCCATTCCGGGTAGTCCCCCATCTCGATGGACTCCCAAAGATCACGACGGTGGAAGTCGGTGTCTTTACCGGCAAGCTTCTGCGCTTCATCCCACACCAGCGAGCAGGTACCGGCGGCGGGGCGCCAGTGGAATTTTACGAAGCGCGCCTTGCCTTCGGCATTGATCATGCGAAACGTGTGCACGCCGAAGCCTTGCATGGTGCGCAGGCTTTTGGGGATCGCCCGGTCAGACATGGTCCACATCACCATGTGCGCGGATTCCGGCACCAGAGAAACAAAGTCCCAGAACGTATCGTGGGCCGAACCGCCGGTAGGAATCTCATTGTGGGGCTCGGGTTTTACCGCATGTACGAAGTCAGGAAACTTGATCGCATCCTGAATGAAGAACACTGGCATGTTGTTGCCCACCAGATCGAAGTTGCCTTCATCGGTGAAAAACTTCACCGCGAAACCTCGTACGTCCCGGACGGTATCGCCTGACCCGCGTGGGCCTTGCACCGTGGAAAAGCGCACAAAAACCGGAGTCTTTTGAAGTGGGTCTTGTAGGAATCCGGCCTTGGTCAGTACCGAATGGGTTTCATACGCCTGGAAGTAACCATGGGCGCCGGTACCACGGGCATGGACGATGCGCTCGGGAATGCGTTCATGGTCAAAGTGCGTGATCTTTTCACGCATGATGAAATCTTCCAGCAACGACGGCCCGCGGGCACCGCCCTTCAACGTGTTCTGATTGTCCGCGACCTTTACGCCCTGGTTGGTGCGCAAGGCCTGCTCGGAGGCATCGGAGCGAAATTTTTCCAGGCTGTCGAGCTTGGCGTTGGTGTTGCTGCGGTCCAGGGTATCGGTCCCGGCCAGTGCGCTTTTGGGGGCGGCAGGCTTTTTAGTACTCATCAGACGTAAACTCCTCGTTGCGATTCCCGTCGGGCCAAGGCTTCTGAGCCATTGCCCAGCCACGGCATCCAGGCATTCTCGAGTTGCTTAATCAGTGACCGATGGGGAGTTGGCGCCGTTCCTTTTTTCTGACCTTTGATCGCGTTATTGCCAAATCGCTGGTTGAATGCGAAATAAATGCTAAGAACCTCTATACGGACAGGCTAAAATGCGCGCCCGGCTAACCGCTGATCCTTTTCTAACGCGCCCCACAAGGTTCGCTACGTGATCGAGTTTCAAAACGTCCACAAAACTTACCGCGTCGCCGGTAAGGATATTCCCGCCCTGCATCCAACCAGTCTGACGATTGAGAATGGTCAGGTCTTTGGCTTGATCGGCCATTCCGGCGCGGGAAAAAGTACCCTGCTGCGTCTGATCAATCGCCTGGAGAACTCCAGTGGCGGCAAGATCATCGTCGATGGCGAAGAAGTCACCGCGCTGGACGCCAATAGCCTGCGGCGCTTCCGTCAGCAGGTCGGGATGATTTTCCAGCACTTCAACCTGCTGGCGTCCAAAACCGTGGCCGACAATGTCGCGCTGCCGTTGACCCTCGCCGGTGAACTGTCCCGTAGCGAAATCGACCGGCGTGTGGCGGAGTTGCTGGCGCGGGTCGGCCTGTCTGACCATGCGAAAAAGTACCCGGCGCAACTGTCTGGTGGTCAGAAGCAGCGTGTCGGCATCGCCCGCGCCCTGGCAACCAAACCGAAAATCCTGCTGTGCGATGAAGCCACCAGTGCCCTGGACCCGCAAACCACGGCGTCGGTCCTGCAACTGCTGGCCGAGATCAACCGTGAGCTGAAACTGACCATCGTCCTGATCACCCACGAAATGGATGTGATCCGTCGGGTCTGCGATCAGGTGGCGGTAATGGATGCCGGCAAGATCGTCGAGCAGGGTCCGGTGGCCGAGGTGTTCCTGCACCCCAAGCACCCGACCACCAAGCGCTTCGTGCAGGAAGACGAGCAAATCGACGAAAGCGAACAGCGCGACGACTTCGCCCATGTACCGGGGCGTATCGTGCGTCTGACCTTCCAGGGCGAAGCGACCTACGCGCCATTGCTGGGTACCGTCGCCCGGGAAACGGGGGTGGACTACAGCATCCTGGCCGGTCGTATCGACCGCATCAAAGACGTCCCTTATGGGCAATTGACCCTGGCCGTCACCGGTGGCGATATGGAAGCGGCGTTTGCTCACTTCACTGCAGCTGACGTCCACATGGAGGTGCTGCGCTGATGGAAGTCCTGATGAGTTTCTTTTCCAATATCGACTGGTACGAAATCTGGCTGGCTACCTGCGACACCCTGCTGATGCTCGGCGGTTCGCTGTTGTTCACCGTGCTGTTGGGCCTGCCGCTGGGCGTGTTGTTGTTCCTGTGCAGCCCGCGCCAGTTGCTGGAAGCCAAAGGTGTGTACGCGATGCTGTCGCTGGTGGTGAACATTCTGCGTTCGCTGCCGTTCATCATTCTGCTGATCGTGATGATTCCGTTCACCGTGTTGATCACAGGTACCTCCTTGGGTGTTGCCGGTGCGATTCCACCGCTGGTGGTGGGCGCGACTCCGTTTTTCGCACGACTGGTGGAAACCGCTTTGCGTGAAGTGGATCGCGGCATCATCGAAGCGACCCAGGCCATGGGCGCGACGACACGTCAGATCATCACCAACGCCTTGCTGCCGGAAGCCCGCCCGGGCATCTTCGCAGCGATAACGGTGACAGCGATTACACTGGTGTCCTACACGGCTATGGCCGGTGTGGTCGGCGCTGGCGGGCTGGGCGACCTGGCGATCCGTTTCGGTTACCAGCGTTTCCAGACGGATGTGATGGTTGTGACGGTGGTGTTGCTGCTGATGCTGGTTCAAGTGCTGCAAACCGTTGGCGATAAATTGGTTGTCCACTTCTCACGTAAATAAGACATGAGCCGGCCATTCGCTGGCAGGCGCCAAACGGGCGCCTCACAAGGAGTTAGCTGAATGAAAAAACTACTCGTCGCGTTCGCTGCTGTTGCAGCCTTTTCCGCACACGCTGCCGACACCCTGACCGTCGCGGCCTCCCCGGTGCCTCACGCGGAAATCCTCGAGTTTGTTAAACCGGCCCTGGCCAAAGAAGGCGTGGACCTGAAGGTCAAAGTCTTCACCGACTACATCCAGCCGAACGTGCAGGTGGCCGAGAAGCGTCTGGACGCCAACTTCTTCCAGCACCAGCCGTACCTGGATGAGTTCAACAAGGCCAAGGGCACCAACCTCGTCAGCGTTGCCGGTGTGCACCTGGAGCCGCTGGGCGCTTACTCCAGCAAGTACAAAGCGTTGACCGAGCTGCCGGGCGGCGCCAACGTGGTGATCCCGAACGACGCCACCAACGGTGGTCGTGCGCTGTTGCTGCTGGCGAAGGCTGGCCTGATCAAGTTGAAGGATTCGCACAACATCCTGTCGACCGTGAAGGACATCACCGAGAACACCAAGGACCTGAAATTCCGTGAACTGGAAGCCGCGACCATCCCGCGCGTGCTGACTCAGGTCGACCTGGCGCTGATCAACACCAACTACGCGCTGGAAGCCAAGCTTGATCCGTCCAAGGATGCGCTGGTCATCGAAGGCAGCGACTCGCCGTACGTGAACATCCTCGTTGCCCGTCCGGACGACAAGAACAGCGCCGCGATGCAGAAACTGGTTGCTGCCCTGCACAGCCCGGAAGTGAAAGCCTTCATTCTTGAGAAGTACAAAGGCGCGGTATTGCCGGCGTTCTGATTTGAAGCTTTAACGAAAAATGGGGCGCATTGAATGCGCCCCATTTTTTTGCCTGAAACACCGACCTTGTGGGAGCGGGCTTGCCCGCGATAGGGCCATCAGCTCCAAAACAGATGTTGAATGTCGGGCCGTCATCGCGGGCAAGCCCGCTCCCACAGGGTTTCGTGTTGGTTATTCGCGCTTGAGCATCACCGGCAACTGCGCCACCAGCTTCTGATTGTTCAACGGTGCACGAATAAATCCGCGTTGAGTCCCGTCCGGCCCGATCACCGCGAGGTTGCCGCTGTGGTCGACGGTGTAATTAGGCTTGCTGGTGTCCGCCGGAATAAACGGAATACTCACTGCATTGGCCAGTTTCTGAATGTCTTCGACCGAGGATGCAGTCAGCCCGATGAACTGAGGATCGAAGTAGCCCAGGTACTGCTTGAGTTGCTTGGGCGTGTCGCGGTTCGGGTCGACGCTGACCAGAACGACCTGCAACTTGTCCACAGCATCCGCCGGCAGTTCGCTCTTGATCTGCCGCAGCTGGGCGAGGGTGGTCGGACAGATGTCCGGGCAGAAGGTGTAGCCGAAGAACAACACGCTCCATTTGCCTTTCAGCTCGTTGACCGCCACCGGTTTACCGTCCTGATCGGTCATCTTCACGTCTGGCAGGTTACGGCTTTGGGGCAACAGGATGATCCCCGCATCGATCAGTGCCGTCGGGTCGCCCTGGTTTTTTCCGGTCAGTACTTTATTAATGGTCAGGCCCAGGATCAGCGCGATCAAGGCGACGAGAATGAAGACGGTTTTCTGGGTTCGAGTCATAGGTTCAACAGTAAGTAGTGGTCTACGAGCAGCGCGATAAACAGCAGGAACAAGTAGTAAATAGAGTACTTGAACGTGTTGATCGCCGCGTGCGGCCGAGTGCCACGGTACAGCACCACGGCCCATTGCAGAAACCTCGCGCCCAGTGCGAGGGCACAAATCAGGTAGAGCACGCCGCTCATGTGGATTACGTAGGGCATCAGGCTGACAGCCAGCAGCGCAAAGGTATAAAGCAGGATGTGGACTTTGGTGTAGTGCTCGCCATGGGTCACCGGCAACATCGGAATGTCAGCCTTGGCGTATTCCTCTTTGCGATGAATCGCCAGTGCCCAGAAGTGCGGCGGGGTCCAGGCGAAGATGATCAGCACCAGCAGCAACGGTTCGGCGCTGACATGACCGGTGGCGGCGGTCCAGCCGAGCAGCGGCGGGGCCGCACCAGCGAGGCCGCCGATGACGATGTTCTGCGGCGTCGCGCGTTTCAGGAAGCCGGTGTAAACCACCGCATAACCGAGCAAGGATGCGAGGGTCAGCCATGCCGTCAACGGGTTGGTGAAGGCCAGCAGCAAAGACTGGCCGAGCACTGCCAGCACCAGAGCGAAAGTCAGCGCAGCGGTTGGAGAAACCCGACCTTCGGCCAAGGGCCGCTTGTGGGTCCGGGCCATGACAGCATCGATGCGCCGGTCCACCACATGGTTGACCGTTGCCGCACCGCCGGCACACAAGGCAATCCCCAGATTGCCGAACACCAGCACCGTCCACGGCACCCCGGCGCGCGTCGCGAGAAACATGCCGACCAACGAGGTGATGAGCATCAGCACCACCACTTTCGGCTTGGTCAGCTCCAGGTAATCGCGCCAGATTGCCTGACTGTGACGTTCGCCGATCAAGGTCGCCATGGCATTTCTCCTTTTATTGTTATGGGCCCGGCCGAGTGTTTACGCAGGCTGAGACGCCAACGCACTGGGGGCTGATGCTTGACCCGAACCAGACTGGTTCGTGCGTGATAATTGACCAGCACCATCGTCAGCAACAGCGCTGCGCCACCGGCGTTGTGGGCGACGGCCACCGGTAGTGGCAAGTGGAACACCACATTGCTGATGCCCAGGGTGATTTGTGCGGCCAGGGCGATCAGCACCATGGCGGCCAGGCGCGTCATGCCAACGACCTTCAGTTGCCAGGCCAGACCGAGCAGAACGAGGGTGACCAGTAACGCGCCGATGCGATGAGTCAGGTGAATCGCGGTGCGGGCATCGCTGTCCAGTTGCCCGCCCAGGTAATTGGGGCCGATGTGTTGGGTCAGGTGAAAGCCGTTGGCGAAATCAGCCGGTGGCAGCCATTGCCCGTGGCAGGTCGGAAAGTCGATGCAGGCCACCGCCGCGTAATTGGAACTGACCCAGCCACCCAGGGCAATTTGCAGGATCACCAGCAACAACCCGGCGGTCGCCCAGTGCTGCAAACGCCGTGGCACGGTCAGCGCCGGCAACACGCCGGACAGGCGCAAGGTCAGCAGAAACAACAGGCTCAAAGTCGCAAAGCCGCCGAGCAAATGCCCGGTGACCACTTGCGGCCACAGCTTGAGCGTCACCGTCCACATGCCGAACGCCGCTTGGGCGAACACCACCACCAGCAAGAACAACGGTAATTTCACCGGCTGCCCCGGGTGATGACGATGGGTCCAGGCCCGGCCCGCCAGCACCGTGATCAATAGGCCCAATGTGCCGGCGAAGTAGCGGTGAAGCATCTCGTTCCAGCCTTTGTGGGCTTCTACCGGCGTATCGGGAAAATGCAGTTCGGCATGGGCCAGTTGGGCTTCGCTGTTCGGCACGCTGATAAAGCCGTAGCAGCCGGGCCAGTCCGGACAGCCGAGGCCTGCATGGGTCAGGCGTGTGTAGGCGCCGAGCAACACCACAATCAGTGCCAGCAAGGTGGCAAACAGCGCGAGGCGAAATCCAGGTTTGGCCATGACGATGCCCTTATCCGATGTTCGACAGTTTCAGCAAATGGCGCAGGTCGTTGAGCAGGTCCTTGCCCTTCACCGTCGGGTCGTAGCGCAGCACCAAATTGCCGTGAGGGTCGATGATCCACAGGTGCGGCGTGTCATTGCTCTGCGCGCCTTTGATGTAGGTCGGCGGGTCCAGCGAATAGCGCTGCAACTGCGGGTACTCGCGTTGAAGTTTAGTCGCGTAATCGCTGTTCAGCGGCTGCGCGATGGCCAGCGCATGGCTGGCGCGGGAGGCATCGCGACCGAGGCCGATCTGGATCTGCCGCGCCAGATAAACCAGCTGCTGGCAGTCCACCGAACAGTCCTTGGGCGCCGTCACCAGTAACTGCCAGCGGTCTTCTTGCGCCGGTACGCCGATGTCGGCGCGGGTCTGGCCGTTGCCGATCAGTTCACCGTGATAACTGCGGCCCTCCGGCACCCAGAACTGCAATTTGTACATGCCGGTGGCGAGGATCATCGGACCGATCACTCCCAACAGGATCAGTAACAACTGCAAGCGCCCGCGCCGACGATTTACCGGCGTTTTCGCCTCAGACATGCCGGGTGGATTCATGGCCGCTCCCATTATTTTTCTCCTTTGCGTTGTGCCAGCCGAGATAGAGGTAAAGGCCGAGCAGGGCTATCGACAGGGCGAACCACTGCACGGCATAAGCCAAGTGTTTTTCCGGCCCCATGGCCACCACCGGCCAATCGGCCTGGTAGGTCGCGGGACCGCTTTGCGCGCGTAATTCGTAGGCGAAACCGTCACGACCAAGCGCCGCCCAGAGCCTGGCCGGTTCAATGGCGGTGACCAGTTGTGGCCAGGTTGTGGCGTCTGGGTCGGCGTGCAACTGGAACGTTGCGCCGGGGGAGACGTAGACCCAGGCGTCGAGGCTCAATGCCTGAGTCGGTGTGGTGAATGACGGCGGTGTGCGCCGATCCGGCCACGGCAACCAGCCGCGATTGACCAGTAGCCAGAGCCCGGTTGCCCGGTCCTGAAACGGTTGCAGCAGCTCGACCCCGACCTTGCCGTCGCGCTGACGATTGTCCAGCAGCAGACTGTGTTCGGCATCGAACTGGCCATGCAGGCGAACCCGGCGGAAGGCCGGATCTTCGGTGTGTTGCAGTTCAGTGCTGGCCATCGGTTCGGCCGCCCGGCGCTCGGCGTAGCTTTGCAGCAGCGCGCTTTTCTCCGCGCCCCGGCTCAACTGCCAGAACCCGAGTGACACCAGCAACGGCAGCAGCATCGCGACCATCAGAGTCGGCACGAGGCCCGGCCGGAAGCGTTTCATGGCGTCGCCTGAAAGTCGGTAGTTGCGATAGCTATACTCAAATGCATCGCCTGTCCCCCGGAGTGTCACCATGCTCAAAGCAGCCATCGTCCTGATGCTGATTGCCACGGTCGTCAGCCTGTTCAGCGGCCTGTTTTTTCTGGTCAAGGACGACAGCCACTCGAATCGCCTGGTCATCGCCTTGAGTGTTCGTGTTGCGCTGGCCGCCACCACTGTCGGCTTGATCGCCTGGGGTTTTTTCAGCGGCCAGTTGGTGTCTCACGTGCCTTGGTAGTCATGAGAGCCAAGGATCAGAGCACGTAGACGAAAACGAACAGACCGATCCACACCACATCCACGAAGTGCCAGTACCAGCTCGCCGCCTCGAAGCCGAATTGATGGTCGGCATCGAAGTGCCCGCGCATGACCCGCATCAGCATCACGAACAGAATGATGGTGCCCATGGTCACGTGAGCGCCGTGGAAACCGGTGAGCATGAAGAAGGTCGCGCCGTAGATGCCGGAACCCAGAGTCAGGCCCAGCTCGTGGTAGGCGTGCAGGTATTCTTCGGCCTGGAAACCGAGGAACGCGCAACCGAGCAACACGGTCAGTGCCAGCCAGATTTTCAGTGCGCCGCGGTGGCCTTTTTTCAAGGCATGGTGAGCAATGGTCACCGTGACACTGGAACTCACCAGCAGCACGGTATTGAGCAGCGGCAGGCCCCAAGGGCTGATGACTTCCTTGGGTGGAGGAAAGAGTTTCGGGTCCGGATTGTTCAGCAGCGGCCAGGTGAATTCAAACGCTGGCCACAGCATGTGAGCGATGCCTTTGGTGCCTTCACCGCCCAGTGCCGGGCCCGTGATGTTGCGCACATAAAACAGCGCACCGAAAAAGGCGATGAAGAACATCACCTCCGAGAAAATGAACCAGCTCATGCCCCAGCGGAACGAGCGGTCCATCTGTGCGCTGTACAACCCTTGGCGACTTTCCTTGATCACCGTACCGAACCAGCCGAACAGCATGTAGGCCAGCAACAGGCTGCCGACGAAAAAGATCAATGGACCATGGGATTCCGGACGCGCAGCCTTCAGGTCGTTGAACCAGGTGCCCAGGCCGAACACTGTGATCAGCATCCCGAACGTGGCGATAATCGGCCATTTGCTCTGGGCTGGAACGTAATAATGTTCATGAGTTGCCATTTATTGTTCTCCTTATCGGGCACGCTTTAACGCCTAGCCGCCGGTGCTTGCTGCAACAGCCACGGGCGGATGACGCGCGGTGATATCGAACAGCGTGTAGGACAGCGTCAGGTGCTTCACTTCCTTGGGCATGTCGCGGTCAACGATGAACCGTACCGGCATCTCGATTCGCTGACCGGGCTGCAGCACTTGCTGGGTAAAGCAGAAACATTCGGTCTTGTGGAAGTACGCGGCTGCGTTGCTGGGCGCGATGCTCGGCACCGCCTGAGCGCTCATCGGGCGATCAGTCGGGTTGTGGGCGATAAAAATCATCTCGTTCACCGCCCCCGGATGCGCAACCAATTCGTCGCCCTTGGGATAGAAATCCCAGGTCATGTCGGCGGCGTTGGTCGACAGAAACTGCACGCGAACCTGCCGCGAGGCGTCGACCGTTTGCTCGCCTTCATACTGCCCGGAGGTTTTGCCATTGATGCCGAACGCCTTGCACATCACGTCGTAGATCGGCACCAGGGCAAAACCGAAGACAAACATTGCTATCACCACCAGCAACAGGCGGGTGACCAGTTTTTTCATCGAAATCGAATCAGCCATCGCACGAGCCCTCTACGCGGAACCCTGTGGGAGCGGGCTTGCCCGCGATAGCGATATGTCTGACACACCGCGCCGCATGCATCGCAGGCAAGCCAGCTCCCACAGGAATTCCCACAAGACCGAGGCGTTTCATTTCACTTCCGGCGGCGTAGTGAAGGTGTGATACGGCGCGGGCGACGGAATGCTCCATTCCAGGCCTTCGGCGCCATCCCACGGCTTGGCCGGTGCCGGCTCGCCGCCACGAATGGTCTTGATCACGATGAACAGGAAGAAGATCTGCGTGGCCCCAAACATGAACGCGCCGATCGACGACACCATGTTGAAGTCGGCGAACTGCAGGTTGTAGTCCGGAATCCGCCGCGGCATGCCCGCCAGGCCCACGAAGTGCATCGGGAAGAACGCCAGGTTCATGCCGATGAACGAGAGCCAGAAGTGCAGCTTGCCGAGGGTTTCGTCGTACATGTGGCCAGTCCATTTCGGCATCCAGTAGTAGGCCGAGGCGAAGATCCCGAAGATCGCTCCCGGCACCAGCACATAGTGGAAGTGCGCGACCACGAAGTAGGTGTCCTGGTACTGGAAGTCCGCCGGGGCGATCGCCAGCATCAACCCGGAGAACCCGCCAATGGAGAACAGGATGACGAACGCCACGGCGAACAGCATCGGCGTCTCGAAAGTCAGCGAGCCTTGCCACATGGTGCTGGCCCAGTTGAACACCTTGACCCCGGTGGGCACCGCGATCAGCAGCGTGGCGTACATGAAGAACAACTCGCCCACCAGCGGAATGCCGACCACGAACATGTGGTGCGCCCAGACGATGAACGACAGGAACGCAATACTCGCCGTGGCGTAGACCATCGAGGTGTAGCCGAACAATGGCTTGCGCGAAAAGGCCGGAATGATCGAGCTGACGGCACCGAAGGCCGGCAGGATCATGATGTACACCTCGGGGTGCCCGAAGAACCAGAACACGTGCTGGAACAACACCGGGTCACCGCCACCGGCGGCACTGAAGAAACTGGTGCCGAAGTGGATGTCCATCAGCATCATGGTCACGCAGCCGGCCAATACCGGCATCACCGCGATCAGCAGGAATGCGGTGATCAGCCAGGTCCAGACGAACAGTGGCATTTTCATCAGCGTCATGCCGGGGGCGCGCAGGTTGAGGATGGTCGCGATCACGTTGATCGCCCCCATGATCGAACTGATCCCCATCAAGTGGATGGCGAAGATGAAGAACGTCACGCTTTCCGGCGCGTAGGTCGTCGACAGCGGGGCATAGAAGGTCCAGCCGAAGTTCGGCCCGCCGCCGGGGGTGAACAGGGTCGATACCAGCAGCAGGAACGCTGCCGGCAACAGCCAGAAGCTGAAGTTGTTCATCCGCGGCAAGGCCATGTCCGGCGCGCCGATCATCAACGGGATCATCCAGTTGGCGAGGCCGACGAAGGCCGGCATCACCGCACCGAACACCATTACCAGGCCATGCATGGTGGTCATCTGGTTGAAGAATTCCGGCTGGACGATTTGTAGTCCCGGCTGGAACAGCTCGGCACGAATCACCATGGCGAACGAGCCGCCCAGCAGGAACATGGAGAACGCAAACCACAGGTACAGCGTGCCGATATCTTTGTGGTTGGTGGTCAGCACCCAGCGCATCAGGCCTTTGGCGGGGCCGTGGGCGTGGGCGGTGCCGGTATGAACATGGTCATCGACTACAGCAGTCATGTCCTGTCTCCTGCAAACGGATGGGCTGGGCGGGCCGGGGCGTCATGCCCCGAGCGGTTCCTTACATGCGCAATTAACCGGGTCATTTGCTTTCCGCCTGTTTCAGCTCCAGCACTTCTTTAGGGGTGACCATGTCGCCTTTATTGTTGCCCCAGGCGTTACGTTCGTAGGTCACGACCGCTGCGATATCGACTTCCGAGAGCTGCTTGCCAAACGCTGCCATCGAGGTGCCGGGTTTGCCGTGGAAGACGATGCTCAAGTGATCCTTGATCGGTCCGGTGGCGATTTTCGAGCCTTTGAGTGCCGGGAACATCGGCGGCAGACCCTGACCTTCGGCCTGGTGACAGGCCACGCAGGTGGTGTGATAGACCTTGTCGCCGCGCTCCTTGAGTTCGTCGAGGGTCCATTCCTTGCTGGTCAGCTCTTTGAGCTGCGCAGCTTCCGCCTTGCGCTCGCCCAGCCAGGTTTCGTAATCGGCCTTTTCCTTGACCTCGACCACGATCGGCATGAAGCCGTGGTCCTTGCCGCACAGCTCGGCGCACTGGCCACGGTAGATGCCGGGTTTTTCGACACGGGTCCAGGATTCATTGACGAAGCCCGGAATCGCATCGCGCTTGACCGCGAAGGCCGGCACCCACCAGGAGTGGATGACGTCGGCGGAGGTCACCAGAAAGCGCACCTTGGCACCGATCGGCAACACCAACGGCTTGTCGACCTCCAGCAGGTAATGCTCGCCCTTGGTTTCCTTGTTGTTGATTTGATCGGAGGGAGTGCTCAGGTTGCTGAAGAATTCGACGTCCTGACCCAGGTATTTGTAGTGCCACTTCCACTGGTAACCGGTGACCTGGATATCGATATCCGGCTCAGTGTTGTCGTACATCTGGATCAGGGTGGCGGTTGCCGGGACCGCCATGGCCACCAGAATAAGCAGGGGCACGATGGTCCAGAGAATTTCGACGGTGGTGCTTTCATGAAATTTTGCGGCCACCTGCCCGGTAGAGCGGCGGTGGACCATCATCGACCAGAACATGGCGCCGAAGACGATGATGCCGATCACTACACAGATCCAGAAAATGGTCATGTGCAGATCGAATACTGCGTGACTGATTTCAGTCGCTCCAGGCGCCATATTCACAGTCCAGGCCGCTTGCGCCTGACTGAAAATCGACCACAACAGGAGGCCCATCCAGACATGTGGATGTCGCATCATTGCGGGTTCCCCTTATAGTTCTTTTTATCCCGCCGGCTTTCACCTGCGGCAAGGGAGCGGCTTTTTCAGACTACGAACTTGAATCGCCGAGCCTTGCTGCATATGCAGTCGGGCGTCATCAGCTAACTCCATTCAGAACCGAGTATAGACAGCGACTGCCACCTCGCAATGCGATGGCGTAAATCGACTGAAACAGGTTGGACTTGCGTTCCAGGTCACGAATGGAGAAGGATGCAGACGAGTGGTGGCAAATCGATATAACGTGGATGTCTCAAGGATGAAATAATTATGACAAATGCGTCTTAGCCTTTTTCGTAAGCCAGCTAAGTTATGTCTTCCCTATTTCATTGCCTTCGTTTCCTGGAGTTTTCATGAACACCGCCGCATTGCGCGAGCAGATCCAAAAAGCCCAACAACATGAGGCCGAGACCGGCCTGTTGACTCGTCAGTTGGAAACCCAACTGCCACACCTTCACTCCGCCATCCAATTGCCGGATGTCGATGCCAATGGCGTAATGACGCGTTTTGTGGCCGCGTATATAGAACAAGTGCCGGACCTGCTGGATGCAGCCAATGAAGTCGCCAGGGAAGCGGGCATTGAATCGCAGATCAAGCCGGTATTGAAAATCGCCGAGCAGTTCTTTCTCCAGCCGCCAGCGATCATGGCCGGTCATATCGGCCTGGACGGCCTGCTGGACGAAGCTTATCTGGCGCATCGGTTGGTCGAAGAGGTCAACGACCTGTACATCAAGCATTTTGGCCAGCCATTGATCCCCTTGGACATGACTGTTGCCAACCTGATTGCCCACCAACTGATTGGCGAAGAGTTTGCCAATCAACTGGATGAGGCAGTGCATCACGCTGTGGACGAGATGCTTAACGATGAAAGTTTCGCGCTGGAGTCGGTAGAGGCCTACCGCGAGAAACTCAACAGCCCGGACACCGGCGCCGCGTGGAAGCGCTGGCCGTGCCTGTCGCGCCAATTGGGCGTGGGCCTTGAGCTGGATCAGCCAGCGGCTTGATTCAACGGTAGCAATTGAACACCTGTGGGAGCGGGCTTCTGTGGCGAGGGGGCTTGCCCCCGTTGGGTCGCGAAGCGGCCCCAAAAGCTTTGCGACTGCTTCGCAGCCGAACGGGGGCAAGCCCCCTCGCCACAGTTGCTCCCACATTGTTTTTAAGCGGCTGAGCCTACTCCGGTTGTGGTACGTAACCGTCCTTCAAGCCTGCGCTTCAACCCCCGTGCTTCAATTAACAGCTTCGAACCCTTGGCCGCATTGGCCCGACCCCACTCCTCCAGCAACTCAAGGCATGAGTGATCGATATAGCTCAGGTTATTGAGCGGCACATGCACCGTTGCGCCTGCCGGAATGCTCCCCAGCACTTGGGTCAGCGCCGGTACCTTGAGAAAGGTCGCCGCCCCCACCAGTCGCAACTCCATCTCGCCGTCCGCCGGCAGATCGATCAGGCTGATTTTCAGGCGCGAAGCCTTCCAGGCCAGTTTGGCCAGTGTCAGGCCGAAGCCGATCAGCACGCCGGTCAGCAGGTCAGTGAAGATGATTGCCAGTGCGGTCGCCGCATAGGTGAACATCGGCATCCGGCCATAACGACCCAGACCGCGAAAGGCCTTGAGGTCTACCAGTTTGAAACCGGTGTAAACCAGAACCCCCGCCAGGCTTGCCACCGGAATGCTTTGCAGCACGCTCGATAGCAGCAGGACGAAAGCCAGCAACCACAGACCATGGAACACCGTCGACAGTCGAGTGGTGGCGCCGGCCTGGACGTTGGCCGAACTGCGCACGATCACCCCGGTCATCGGCAGCGCGCCGAGCAGACCACACAGCATGTTGCCCACGCCTTGCGCCGATAATTCGCGGTCGAAGTCCGAGCGCTGGCCGCTGTGCATGCGGTCCACAGCCGCGGCCGAGAGCAGGGTTTCGGCGCTGGCGATAAAGGCCACGGCGAAGGCAGCGATCAGCAGAGTCGGGTCGGCGAGATTGAGCAAGTCTGCCGGGCGCAGCCAATCGATGGCTTCCGCCAGGTTGGCCGGGACCTCTACACGTTTGACCTGCAAGGCGAGCATCAGGCTGGCGACCGTTGCCAGACCAACCCCCAGTAATGCTCCAGGAACGAAACGCAGGGAGTGCGGGCGGAATTTTTCCCACAGCCACATCACGGCAATGGTCGACAGCCCGAGCAAACCCGCTTGCCAGCCAAACGACGGCAAAGCCTGAATCACTGCAGCGGGGAAGGCCGCCAGGTTATCCAGCCCCGACGGCTTGGGAACGGCATCGAGCATCACATGCACTTGTGACAGCACGATCAGCACCCCAATCCCGGCGAGCATGCCGTACACCACCGCTGGCGCGGTGACCCGAAACCAGCACCCCAGCTTCAAACGTCCGGCAACCAACTGCAGAAAACCCGCCAGTAGCAGGATCGGCCCGAGCATGGCAATACCATGCTGGCGCACCAGTTCGAACACCAATACCGCCAGACCCGCTGCCGGGCCGCTGACTTGCAGCGGTGATCCGGCAAGCCAGCCGACCACCAGACCACCGATGATGCCAGTGATCAGTCCTTTGGACGGTGGCAGCCCCGAGGCGATGGCGATACCCATGCACAAGGGCAGGGCGACCAGAAACACAACCACCGAAGCCAGTAGCTCCCGTGGCAGAACAGCTTTTAATTGAGTAGCACGCATGGTGACTCTCCCAAAGTTTTCTTCAGGCATGGCAAAGCCAGGCTGCTGGATCAGCAGCCTCGGCTAAACCACACGGAGGATTTAGAAGCGCGCTTTGGGCGTCGCCACCGGAATCGGATGGCTGCCATCGAGCGGCAGGAAACAACCCTGATCCGCGTCGTAAGCTTTGATTTCGCTGGTTTCGATGTTGTAGACCCAACCATGGATAAACAGCTGACCATTGGCCATGCGCGAGGCCACCGACGGGTGTGTGCGCAAATGCTGCAACTGAGCGATCACATTCTCCTCGGTGAGGATATGCATGCTCTCGTTTTCGTCAGTGCAATGGCAGTTGTCCTGAACCATGGTTTTCGCCACTTCGGCATGACGCAACCAGGCCTTTACCGTCGGCATCTTTTCCAGGCTCTGCGGGTTGAGTACTGCGCGCATCGCGCCACAGTCAGAGTGCCCGCAGATAATGATGTGCTGCACGCCGAGGGCCAGCACTGCATATTCGATAGCCGTGGAAACACCGCCGTTCATTTGCCCATAGGGCGGTACGACGTTGCCGACGTTGCGGGTTACGAACAAGTCGCCAGGGGCGCTTTGGGTAATCAGTTCGGGAACAATGCGTGAATCGGCACACGCGATGAACATCGCCCGAGGCCGCTGGGCCGTGGCGAGTTTTTTGAAGAGTTCTTCCTGCTGCGGAAAGATCTCGTGATGAAAGTGCAAAAAGCCGTCAACGATATGCTGCAGCGCTGCATCGGCGGTTTCCGCCTCGGGTTGGGCTGAAGCCGACACAGCCAACGGCTGTTTATCCTTGTCACTCATAATTCATCCTCTTTGGCGGAGTCAGGGAATTTTCCCGTTTTGTCCGATATGAAGCCAGTGGCTGTTTAAAAAACATCCAGGTCGAAAAGCCAGACCCATCAGTCACTCGATGAACAAGGTAGCCGTTGAAACTTAACTCAAACTGAATAAAACGCTCTAGAACGAGTGTTCCAGGTCACCAAAAACGTGACCAGCCTAAACGCGGCGTATCGTTTTCTCTTCTAAACCATAGGTTCGATTGTCCTTAAATCAACGACATTTGGCGACCCGGCGGACAAAAGGCTTCGCAATCCAGATTGAAACCTTCCCGACGATTGAGCCCCAGGCGCTTGATGGTTTTGGCGAAGCGCTGCGCCAACAGATCGGCAAACGGTCCTTCACCGCGCATTCTGGCACCGAACCGGCTGTCGTAGAGTTCGCCACCACGGCTTTGGCGGATCAGGCTCAACACATGCGCTGCGCGCTGAGGATAGTGGGCGGCCAGCCACTCTTCGAACAGCGGCGCCACTTCCAGCGGCAGGCGCAACATCATGTAGGCCGCACTTTGCGCGCCGGCCGCATGGGCTTCGGTCAGCAGGCTTTCGAGTTCGCAGTCGTTGATCATTGGAATCATCGGTGAGCACAAAACGCCCACCGGAATCCCGGCTTCGCGCATCACCCGGATCGCTCGCAGTCGTGCCTTGGGTGCTGCGGCGCGCGGTTCGAGGATGCGTTTGAGTTCATCATCCAGCGTGGTCAGGCTGATCATCACCGCCACCAGCCTTTGTTCGGCGAGTTCGGCCAGCAAGTCCAGATCGCGAAGAATCAGCGAGCCCTTGGTGATGATGGTCACCGGATGGCGGTAACGCAGCAGCACTTCGAGTGTCTTGCGGGTGATTCTGTGTTCGCGTTCGATCGGCTGATAAGGATCAGTGTTTGAGCCCAGGTTGATCGGCGCGCATTGATAGCCGCGCTTGGACAGTTGTTCTTCCAGCACATCGGCGGCGTTGGTCTTGGCGATCAGTTTGGTTTCGAAATCCAGCCCCGGTGACAGGTCCCAATAGGCGTGGCTGGGCCGTGCGTAGCAATAGATGCAGCCGTGCTCGCAGCCGCGATAGGGATTGATCGAACGATCGAAGGGCAAGTCTGGCGAGTTGTTGCGGGTGATGATGGTTTTTGCCGTCTCAATGCGCACTTCGGTGCCTTGGGTTATCGGCGCTTCCTGATACCAGCCGTCGTCCTCGGCCACTGAACGGTTAGGCGCGAAGCGGTTATGCGGGTTGGTGGCGGTGCCGCGGCCGCGAGGGGGCAATGGCGCATTCATGGGAGAGATCCTGATTGCTGTATGTGCATACAGTATCTCGAGGAATGTCGGCGGGCTAGTGCCGTTCGGCGAATTGAATTACTGGATCTGGAAGATGGTGAAGAACCAGAATTCGACGCTCATTGGCTGTCAGACAATCCGGCAGAATCGTTTCACGTTTCATTGACACCTCCCTCACAGCCCTTTGACCGTTCAGGGCGCAAACTCGACGCCAATATCCAGCCTCTCCCTGAACGGTCCCGAGCATGCCCCTACCGCGTTATATCTCTGTGATGGGCCTATCGCTGATCGCATTTTTCAACCTGACACCGGTATTCGCTGACGACACTGCTTTGCCTCGCCCGGCAGAGTGGGCTCAATCAGTCGAGGTGCAATACAACCTCTATCAAATGTCCCCGACGCTCTATCGCAGCGCATTGCCGGATCAGGGAGCGGTGCCGTTACTGGAAAGGCTCAAGGTCGCAACCGTTATCAACTTCCTGCCCGAATCGGATTCACGCTGGTTATCCACGCCAGGTATCGCACAGGTACAGCTGCCTTATCGCACCAATCACGTGGATGATGCGGATGTGCTCAAGGCCCTCCGCACGATTCAGACCGCCGAAACCAAAGGTCCTGTGCTTATGCACTGCAAGCACGGCTCTGATCGCACCGGCCTGATGGCTGCAATGTACCGGGTGGTTGTGCAGGGTTGGAGCAAGGAAGACGCTCTGAATGAAATGACCCAAGGCGGCTTTGGTGACAGCACCCATTTCAAGGAAGGAGTGCGTTACATGATGCAGGTCGATGTCGACAAACTTCGTACGGCCCTGGCCAACGGTGATTGCAGCACGAGTCCATTTGCCAGTTGCTCGATGAAGAACTGGTTCAAATCGGCCCATGTCGAGTAAGTAATACCTCCCACTGCATTGCGCAGTGGAAGGTTGTTTCCAGCACTCAGTGTTGCTCGTCTGGCTTCTTCTTCAACTTCGGGTTCGGGAAAAACTGCACGGCCTGGACCTTGGCGTCCGGCACCTTGAGTGCCGAAGTATTGACCCGCGTGCCCAATTCCTTGGGCACCGATAGACCTTGTTCATTCAGCGTGTCGGAATAACCGCAGGCCACGCACTCGCGATGCGGAACGGCATCTTCGCTCCACATCATCAACTTGTCCGGCTCGCTGCAGGCCGGGCAGACCGCCCCCGCGATAAAGCGTTTTTTGGTAATCACAGGTCCCTCACTCATGCTGCCGCGTCCTCACTCAGGCCGCTGTGACGCAAGAGTGCGTCAATCGATGGGGCACGGCCACGGAAGTCGACGAACAGCACCATTGGTTCCTGGGAACCGCCCCGTGCCAGGATCGCTTCGCGGAAGGCGCGACCGGTCTCGGCATTGAGCACGCCCTCTTCTTCGAATTTCGAGAAGGCATCGGCCGACAATACTTCAGCCCATTTATAGCTGTAGTAACCCGCCGCGTAACCGCCGGCAAAGATGTGGGCGAAGCTATTGGGGAAACGGTTGTAGGCCGGCGGACGCATGACCGAGACCTCGTCGCGCACACCTTCGAGCACTTGCAGCACGCTACGACCGTCGCCGTGAGTGGCGTGCAATTCGAAGTCGAACAGCGAGAATTCCAGCTGGCGGACCATCATCAGGCCGGACTGGAAGTTCTTCGCCGCGAGCATTTTCTCCAGCAAATCCTGGGGTAACGGCTCGCCGGTTTCGTAGTGACCGGAAATCAGCGCCAGACCTTCCGGCTCCCAGCACCAGTTTTCCATGAACTGGCTTGGCAGCTCGACCGCATCCCAAGCCACGCCATTGATGCCGGACACGCCAGCATGCTCGACGCGAGTCAGCAGGTGATGCAGGCCATGACCGAATTCGTGGAACAGGGTGGTCACTTCATCGTGGGTCAGCAGGGCTGGCTTGCCGCTGTCGGCGGGGGTGAAGTTGCACACCAGATTCGCCACCGGGCTTTGCAGCACGCCATTGATCGTGCGGCGATGATCGCGAGCGCCGTCCATCCAGGCACCGCCGCGCTTGTTGGCGCGGGCATACAGGTCGAAGAAGAACCGGCCGACGTGCTGGCCGTTTTCCTTGATTTCGAACAGGCGAACGTCCGGGTGCCAGGTATCGAAGCCTTTCAGCTCGGCGATCTCGATGCCGTACAGGCGCTGGACAATGCTGAACAGCCCACCCAAAACCTTGTCGATCGGGAAGTACGCGCGAAGGGTTTCCTGGGCGACGCTGTAGCGCTGCTCGCGAAGTTTTTCACCGTAGAAACCACTGTCCCAGCTTTGCAGGTCCGGGCAACCTTGCTCGGCGGCGTAGGCCTTGAGCTGTTGCAGATCCTGGGCGGCGAACGGCTTGCTGCGTTTGGCCAGGTCGCGTAGGAAACTCAGCACCTGATCATTGGACTCGGCCATTTTGGTGGCCAGGCTCAGCTCCGAGAAGCTGGTGAAGCCCAATAGTTTTGCCAGTTCCTGACGCAGGTCGAGGATTTCTTCCATGACCGGGCCGTTGTCATTCTGACCGGCATTCGGGCCTTGGTCCGACGCACGGGTGCAGTAGGCGGCGTAGAGTTCTTCACGCAGGGCGCGGTCCTGGGCGTAGGTCATCACCGCGTAGTAACTCGGGAATTCCAGGGTGATCAACCAGCCATCCAGCTCTTTGGCTTGCGCGGCGGCGGCCATTTGCGCCTTGGCCGATTCAGTCAGGCCGGCGAGGGCAGCTTCGTCGGTGACGTGCTTGGTCCAGGCCTGGGTGGCGTCGAGCAATTGATTGGAGAAGCGGCTGCCCAGCTCCGACAGTTTGCTCTGCACATCGGCGTAACGCTTTTGCTCAGGCGCAGGCAGGTCGATACCCGACAGACGGAAGTCACGCAGGGCGTGTTCCAGGATCGTTTTCTGCGCCACGTCGAAACCGGCGGCTTCAGGGCTGTTGGCCAGTGCTTCATAGGCCTGGAACAGTTCACGGTTCTGGCCCAGCTCGGTGGCGTAGGCGCTCAGGGCCGGCAGGCAGGACTCGTAGGCTTCGCGCAACTCGGCGCTGTTGCACACGGCATTGAGATGGCTGACCGGGCTCCAGGCGGCGCCCAGACGATCGTTGAGCTCATCCATCGCCAGTACCAGGCCGGCCCAGGTCGGTTGTGTACCTTGGGTTTTGAGGATATCGACGATGGCGGCGCGGTTGTCAGCCAGGATCTGTTCAATGGCCGGTTGTACGTGTTCGGCACGGATCGCCGAGAACGGCGGCAGGTCGTAGGACTGCAGAAGAGGGTTGTTCACGCTCACGGTTGGCACCTTGGCTGGAAAACATGCGGGAAGAAACATGGCCCCATCTTAATTACAATCGACGCTCACCGCAGCTATCAGCAAAAGAGAGAGAGCCTATCGTGACCCTCCGCAAGTATCAGAACCACACGCCGCTGTTGAGCAAAGGCGCCTTTGTCGACGGCTCGGCAGTGGTGATCGGCGACGTCGAAATCGGCGAAGACAGCTCCGTCTGGCCGCTGACAGTGATCCGCGGCGACATGCATCGCATCCGAATCGGTGCACGCACCAGCGTGCAGGACGGCTGCGTGTTGCACATTACCCACGCCGGACCCTTCAACCCCGATGGCTTCCCGCTGCTGATCGGTGACGATGTGACCATCGCGCATAAAGTCATGCTTCATGGTTGCGCCGTGGGCAGCCGGATTCTGATCGGCATGGGCAGCATCGTCATGGACGGTGCGGTGGTCGAGGACGATGTGATCATCGGCGCTGGCAGCCTGGTACCCCCGGGCAAGCGCCTGGAAAGCGGATTCCTCTACGTCGGTAGCCCGGTGAAACAGATCCGTCCGCTGACTGACAAGGAAAAAGCCTTTTTCACCTATAGCGCGGCGAACTACGTGAAGCTCAAGGATCTGCATCTGGCCGAAGGCTACGACCAGCTCTAAGCCTTTTCATAACGAAAAGCGTCTCGCTATTGCTCAGGAATTTTCATGCATTATCAAACCGTACTGTTCGACCTCGATGGCACGCTGACTGACCCGCGCGAAGGCATCACCCGTTCCATCCAGTTCGCCCTGAGCAAACTGGGCATCGATGAACCGGACCTGACCAGGCTCGAGCACTTCATCGGCCCACCGTTGTTGCAGGCGTTCATGCAGTTCTACGACTTCGACGAGCCCAAGGCGTGGGAAGCGGTGAACTTCTATCGCGAGCGTTTCAAAGTCACCGGCCTGTATGAAAATCGCGTGTTCGATGGCGTCATGCCATTGCTGGAAACCCTCGGTGGGCAAGGGCGACAGCTGTACATCGCGACTTCCAAGCCGTGGGTTTTCGCCCGGGAAATCGCCCGTCACTTCGACTTCGCCAGGCATTTCAAAGTGATTTACGGCAGCGAGCTGGATGGTACGCGGACCAACAAGGTCGAGCTGATTGCGCACTTGATGAGCGAAGAAGGCCTGGACCCGGCCAATACGCTGATGATCGGTGACCGTAAACACGATCTGATCGGCGCTCGCAGCAATGGGCTGGATGCGGCAGCGGTGGGATACGGGTTTGGCAGCCGGGAAGAGTTGAGCGCCGAAGCACCGGCGTATCACTTTGAAACGCTGGAGGAGATGCATCAGGCATTTTTGCAGCGTTAGTTGAATTGCCTTCGCGGGCAAGCCTCGCTCCTACAGATGATCGAAGGTCCCTGGCCCCTGTAGGAGCGAGGCTTGCCCGCGAAGGCGTCCCCAGACACATCCTGAGCAACTGTTCTCATACCAATCCCTTCTAATCGTCCTAGCCTCAAAGACTGAGGCCACGATCAAGGAGGATCATCGATGCCGGAGCTAAAACATGCTCATCGATTACGTACCGGGCGATATTCGGAGGCAGGGCAGATTTACCTGCTGACTGCGGTGGTATTGAATCGAGAACCGTTGTTTGGCAACTTCAAGAATGGGCGTCTGGTGGTCGATGCTTTTCGGACGGCTGAGCGAGAAGAGTTTGCAACATCGTTAGCCTGGGTTGTAATGCCCGATCATTTTCATTGGCTGATTGAGTTAAAGAACACTCAACTATCCACATTGATGGCCCGTACCAAATCCCGGGTTGCGGTGACAGTCAATCGCTCGATTCGACGTCAAGGTCCGGTTTGGCAGCATGGCTATCATGATCGCGCCATTCGCAAGGAAGAAGACTTGCAGGCAGTTGCTCGATATATCGTCGCCAATCCGTTGCGAGCGGGGCTGGTGGGGAAGATTGGGGATTATCCGTTGTGGGATGCAATTTGGTTGTGACATTCAAAGACGCCTTCGCGGGCAAGCCTCGCTCCTACAGATGATCGAAGGCCCCTGTAGGAGCGAGGCTTGCCCGCGAAGAGGCCCGCTCAGCCGCCGGGGCTCTTTGATCCCGCCAACACCTTCAACGCCACCTTACGCTCCTCAACCGGTAACGCGCCCAATTTCTCCACCGCCGCATAAAACCTCACCCAATCCCCATCGACCTGCCCGAACAGCACGGCAAACGCCGGCACCCACTGGTCATACAAACCAAACGGGAGCAGTCGAGCATTGTTCATCGGGGTGTTGATCCAGGCATCGTAGCGTTTGTTCCCGGCCCATTGGCTGTCGCGTAACGTCCGGTACTCACGGCGCAATTGTTCGAACTCTGCCGCTTTTCGCTCGCGCATTTGCCCGGCAGGCAGCGGCAGGGCGTAAAGCCGTTCCAGCCTCTTGCGGGCGTCCAGAATCAATTGGATGAACTGGTCGCGTTGCTGCTCCAAAGCTCCGTTGTCCGGCGGCATGCCTCGGAATGCGCGCCATTGGCGAGTGCCTTCCTGCTCGACGAAGGTGGCGAAGGACTCGTTGAACTCGGTGTCGTCTTTCACATAAAAACGTTGATGGGCGAGTTCGTGGAAAATCAGCGTGGCCAACCGTTCGTCGCCCCAACCCATCATCGAGCTCATGATCGGGTCGTTGAACCAACCGAGCGTCGAATAGGCCTCGACGCCGCCAATCGACACGTCCATACCTTGCAATCGTTGCAACGCGGCCTCACCGCGGGCAGCGCTCTGGCTGTAATACCCGCGATAGGCGACGCAGCCAGCGATGGGGAAACAATGGTTCTGCGGCTTCAGCGAAAACTCCGGCGTGGCAAAGACGTTCCAGACTACAAACGGTCGGCCGATGTCGGCGTACAGGCGGTAGCTCTGGTTGTCCGGCAGGTGCAGACGTTGGCTGGCGAATGTCCGGGCCTTTTGTGATTGGGCCAAATGCGCGCGCAGTTGCTGATCGCGACCGGGATCGGCAATCACACTGGAAACCGGCTCCCGTGCCCGCAGCAAGTGCAGCTGACCACTGGCCAATTGGCCGTAATAGCTGATGCTGGTGCAGCCGTTAAATAACAAAAGAAGCATCCCCGGAAACAAAATGCGTAAAACGCGATCAAGTAACCCAAGGCTTGGACGCGGCCTGATCAAAATGAATCATCCCTGGAAAGTCTGCCCGCAAGACTATCCCGCCTATTGGAGCTCCGCTATGCGCAAGTTGATGCTGACGGGAGGCCTGCTGATGCTGGCCGGTTGTGCTGGACTGCCCACCCCTGATCCTTCGCAGGCATGGATCGATCTGGATTCACGGCAGGAAGACACCGCGCTGCAAGCGGTGGAAGTCGATGACAAGGCTTCCATCGATAAGCGCTACTTCGAGGTACAGCCGGGCAGTCATGAGCTGACGGTTCGCTACTTGTTCGCAGTCCAGCCGACCAACATTGGCCCCGACGCCGAGCCGCTGTGGCGCGACTGCCAGCTGAATGTGAAATTCAAGGACTTCAACGCCGGTCAGCGATATCAGCTGCAAGCGGGCTATATCGGCTTTCGGCCGTGGGCGAAGCTCTATGATCAACAGCGAAAAGTGATTGGGCAGGGCACACCGGCAGGCTGCCAACGTACTTGATCGACGCTATGCTGAATGATCAGTCCTTGGGAAATTCATCATGCGCAGGTTGTTGCTGTTGCTCGCTGCAGGCGCCTTTGTCGGTTGCACGAGTCCGTTGCCGGCGGTCGATCCGCAGATGGCCTGGGTCGACTTCGCTACGCCGAGCCCCGGCGGGAAACTACTGATGGCCGAACGGCTGGACAACCAGCGGCTGAGCGACGGGCGTTACTTCCAGGTCACCCCGGGAAGCCATGAACTGAGAGTACGTTTCGATTTTGAAGTGCTTGGTGGTGGCTCGGGCTTGATGAACGCTCCGCTGGAGCGGCTGTGCTACTTGACCATCAACTACGACCATTTCGAGGCCGGCCAGCGTTACCTGCTGGAAGCGCGTTCCATAGCGTTCACCCCCAGCGCCCGGCTGTACAACGCCAAGCGGGAGATTGTTGCCGAGGATCGACTGACCAACTGCGTCATGTGAGACGAATTAACGGTCATTTTTTTGGTAGATGATTTTCTTGGTGCCGCCTTCGCATGAGCCGACGACCATGTTCTGATCGTGCACTTCGTCATTGGTGACGATTTCCAGGGTGTAGGACGAGACGTTATTGGCCTGGATCTTGGCTTCGATCTCGGCCTTGAGTTCCTCACAGGATTTCGGTGCCGCGAGGGCCGATGTGGCCAGCGTGCAACAGATAACCGCCAAGGCAAAACGTTTCATGGTTGAAGCTCCCTTAAGGCAGCGCGCAGGGTGATGCGCTGAAGCTGCTGTCATTTATTCGACCACAATTTTGTCTGTCAGGTTATGTTCCAGGGCAAAAAAGACCGCAACCTGCGGAAGGGAGCCCGCGAAGGCTGCGATCTTTTACCCGCTAACGTATCAACCCATTATCAGCTGACCAACGTCGCATCCAGGCTGATTTTCGCATTCAACACTTTGGAGACCGGGCAGCCTTCTTTGGCTTTGTTGCTCAGTTCCTCGAATTGGGCTTGGGTCGCCCCGGGGATTTTCGCCTTGAGAATCAGTTTTACCGCTGTGATTGCAAAGCCACCGTCTACCTGGTCCAGGGTAACTTCGGCATTGGTATCGATACTGTCGGCCTTAAGGTTGGCCTCGCCGAGAATCATTGAAAACGCCATGGAAAAACAGCCCGCGTGAGCCGCGCCGATCAGCTCTTCCGGATTGGTGCCTTTACCCCCTTCGAAACGGGCCTTGAAGCCGTAGGGCGCTTCTCTGAGGACGCCGGTTTCCGTGGAAATCGAGCCGATACCGGTTTTCAGATCACCTTCCCAATGAGCCGATGCTTTCTTTGTGATAGCCATGTCTGCCTCCTCAAGATCCGGCGCGAAACGTCGCGCCTTCGTGGTTTTCGGTTACCAGGGTTCTGAGGATAGACCGTCAGCCAAAGTTCACCTCATCTGATTGATCCGCTAATCGTGTAGGAATTTTGTCTCTCCTATTGAAACTCGGGTATATGCCCTCATTGCATAGAACACGCTTATAGACTCGGCAGGTTTTCGTTCGTGAAAAAACCTGCTTACCCATTGGAGAAGCAGGTTTATGAAACGACTATCCGATATCAAGTTCTCGACCCTCGATCTGGTGCCCGTGCGGGAGAACGGCAGTGCGGCCCAGTCCCTGCACAATTCCCTGGACCTGGCGCAGCACGTCGAAAAATTCGGCTACAACCGCTTCTGGGTTGCCGAACACCACAACATGGACGGGATCGCCAGTTCGGCGACCTCGGTGCTGCTGGGCTATTTGGCTGGCGGCACTTCGACCATTCGTGTCGGTTCGGGTGGCGTGATGCTGCCCAACCACGCGCCGCTGGTGATCGCTGAACAGTTCGGTACCCTTGAAAGTCTGTACCCGGGACGGATCGACCTGGGCCTGGGGCGCGCCCCCGGCTCCGATCAGATGACCGCCCGCGCCTTGCGTCGTGAGCGCTCCGGCAGCGCCGACGACTTCCCGGAAGACGTGACCGAACTGATGCGCTACCTCGGCCCACGCACGCCGGATCAGCGGATCATTGCCATGCCGGGTACCGGCACCAACGTTCCGATCTGGTTATTGGGTTCGAGCCTGTTCAGTGCGCAGTTGGCCGGTGAGCGCGGTTTGCCCTACGCCTTCGCCTCACATTTCGCACCGCGCTTCATGCATGAGGCAATTCGCGTCTACCGCAACCACTTCAAGCCTTCAGCGGTATTGGATAAGCCTTACGTGATGCTCGGCGTGCCACTGGTGGCTGCAGACACCGATGAGCAAGCCGACTACCTGGCCACTTCGGTTTATCAGCGAATCCTCGCGTTGATGCGTGGCCAGAGCCTGGTGCAACGCCCGCCAGTGAAGACCATGGAAGGCCTGTGGCTGCCCCATGAGAAAGAAGCGGTCGGTGATTTCCTGGGCTTGGCCATGGTCGGCAGCCCGCAGAAAATCCGCGCCAAGCTGGAAGTGCTGATCGAACAGACTCAGGCCGATGAGCTGATTTTTACCTGTGACCTGTACGAACATGCCGATCGCCTGCACTCCTATGAGTTGCTGGCGCAGCTCATGAAGGGCTGAAGCGCAAACCGCACCCACAAAAAAGCCGACGCCATTGCGTCGGCTTTTTCATTTTCGAGGGCGGTCAGCCCTGCTTGTAGACGATTTGCCTGGAGCCTTTTTCACAGGTGCCGACGACTTTTCCGTCAGCAGCAGCGCCTTTGTCGATGATCTCCAGTGTGTAATTGGAAACGCCCTTGGCATCCAGTTTCGCTGCGATTTCGGCTTTCAGCTCGTCGCATGACTTGCCCTGGGCAAAGGCTGTTCCCGCAAGGCTCAACAAACCTATCGCCAAAATAAACTTCTTCATGGGTTGCACTCCCTGGTCGGATCAATAGGGGGAGGGCATCCAGCTATCGACCGGACGCACTCACCACGTAGCGCTTTGCCATTCCCTATGGCATTCGGCCGGCGCGCAAGTTCAGAAGACTAGCTTAAGCTCAGCTACTGGCAATCCGGAATCCGACTTTGAGCGTCACCTGAAAGTGTGCCGCTTTGCCGTCCTTGATGTGCCCACGGGTTTCGGTCACTTCAAACCATTCCATGTACTTGAGGCTTTTGTTGGCTTCGGCCAGGGCGTTGTTGATCGCATCTTCAATGCTGGTGGTGGATGAGCCAACCAGCTCGACTTTTTTGTAGGTGTGATGATCAGTCATGGCGTTCTCCTAAGGGTGTGAAATACAGCCTAGCAGTGATTTTTCTTATTTCTTCTGTCGACTAATCCGGGGGGAAGTTCAGATTTACTGCACTTTCCCGAACCCTTGAAGTCCCAACCAACACACGCCACTCATCAACAATGCAGGAGAGCCACCATGGCCAATACCTCGTTACGCAAAGCCTCATTGCAAAGCATGGAAGCCGAGATCGAGAGTCTGCTGAAATCGTTGGAAAGCCTGAAGGACGACGCCTCGGACGAGTCGCGTAAAACCCTTAAAACGCTGAAAATCAACGCCGAGAACGCGCTGAAGCATTCGCGTCATCTGCTCTCCGATGCCTATGAAGAGGTCAAGGTCAAAACCCGTGAAACCGGGATCGCGACGCGTGACTACGCCCAGGAACATCCTTGGACTACAGCCGGCGTCGCCGTTGGTGCGTTGGGCCTGCTCGCGGCCTATCTGCTGTGCAAGCGCGGTAATTAAGATGCTTGGCGCAGTTCGTTTTTAAGCCACTGCGCCAATTGCCGAGCGCGCCCGTCCGCGGCGCGCTTGGGTAGCCATAACGCCAGTTGCGCCGGGGTTTCACAGAAACCCCATGGCGCAACCAGGCGGCCGGCTTTCAAGTCCTCGGCCACCAGCGGCTCAGGAGCGATGGCCACACCCAGCCCGGCCACTGCCGCCTCCAGCAAATAATACAAATGCTCGAACCCCTGACCGTACTTCAGCGCCTTGGAGTCGAGGCCGCTTTGCTGTGCCCAACTCGGCCAGGCTTGCGGGCGTGAGGTGGTGTGCAGCAAGGGTTCGGTCAACAGTGCGTTTGCCGGTGCGTTCTGCAGCCTTTCGTAGCCGACGAATCGTGGGCTCATGACCGGGCCAATGCGTTCGCTGGCCAATTCGTAGACCTGCATGTCCGCCGGCCATGGCGGCTCGGCAAATACCAACAAAGCATCCAGGCCGGGCCGCCGTGGATCGAGATCGCCTTCGCCAGCCGACAGGTGCAAACGCAGATCCGGCAGGTCTGCATTGAGCCGCCCCAAACGCGGAATGAACCAGCGCGCCAGCAGGCTGCCCGAGCAACCCAGCACGAACGGCGCATCGGCGGTGCTTTGGGTCAGTTCGGCGCAAACGCTGCGCAATCGCTCGAAGGCTTCGCCGCTGACATCGCGCAAACGAACACCGGCATCTGTGAGTTTCAGGCCGCGTCCATCCTTGATGAACAGACTCACGCCGAGGTGTTCTTCCAGCACCTTGAGTTGTCGGCTGACCGCACCATGAGTGACGTGCAGCTGTTCGGCGGCCTGACTGACGCTGTTCAGGCGGGCAGTGGCTTCGAAGGCGCGAAGGGCGTTCAGCGGCGGAAGGTCGTGGCTCATGGGATATGTGAGTTTTCCTGACAGATTGTGGCGATCTTATCGGTTTTCAGTGCGAGATGTCAGGGGTAGAGTGAACCCCATCGTCACCTCTCGAATACAACTGGAGCGACCCATGACCCAGACTAATCTGCGCAACGGCCCCGACGCCAACGGCCTGTTCGGCGCGTTCGGTGGCCGTTACGTCGCCGAAACCCTGATGCCGTTGATCCTCGATCTGGCCCGCGAATACGAAGCGGCCAAGGAAGATCCGGCGTTCAAAGAAGAATTGGCCTACTTCCAGCGAGATTACGTCGGACGTCCAAGCCCACTGTATTTCGCCGAGCGTCTGACAGAGTTCTGCGGCGGCGCGAAGATTTACCTCAAGCGCGAAGAGCTGAACCACACCGGCGCGCACAAGATCAACAACTGCATCGGCCAGATCCTGCTGGCGCGGCGCATGGGCAAGAAGCGCATCATCGCTGAGACTGGCGCTGGCATGCACGGCGTGGCGACCGCCACCGTGGCTGCGCGTTTCGGCCTCGATTGCGTGATCTACATGGGCACCACCGACATCGAACGTCAGCAAGCCAACGTGTTTCGCATGAAGCTGCTGGGCGCCGAAGTGATCCCGGTGGTCGCCGGTACCGGCACCCTCAAAGATGCGATGAACGAAGCCCTGCGTGACTGGGTGACCAACGTCGACAGTACCTTCTACCTGATCGGCACCGTGGCCGGCCCGCACCCGTATCCCGCCATGGTTCGCGACTTCCAGGCTGTGATCGGCAAGGAAACCCGCGAGCAGTTGCAAGCCCAGGAAGGCCGTCTGCCCGACAGCCTGGTGGCGTGCATTGGCGGTGGTTCCAACGCCATGGGCCTGTTCCACCCGTTCCTCGATGACAAGAGCGTTGAGATCATCGGCGTCGAAGCTGCCGGTTATGGCATCGAAACCGGCAAGCACGCGGCCAGCCTGAACGGCGGCGTACCGGGTGTTCTGCACGGCAACCGTACTTTCCTGCTGCAGGACGACGACGGCCAGATCATCGACGCTCATTCGATTTCCGCCGGCCTCGACTATCCGGGCATCGGCCCGGAACACGCCTGGTTGCATGACATCGGCCGCGTCCAGTACACCTCGGTGACCGACGATGAAGCCCTCGACGCGTTCCACAAATGCTGCCGTCTGGAAGGGATTATTCCTGCATTGGAAAGCGCCCATGCCCTGGCCGAAGTGTTCAAACGCGCACCGACGCTGCCGAAAGATCACCTGATGGTGGTCAACCTGTCCGGCCGTGGCGACAAAGACATGCAGACCGTGATGCACCACATGGAACACTCTCAACAAGAGCAATCCAAGCAGGAGAAACACTGATGAGCCGCCTGCAAACGCGTTTTGCCGAACTCAAGGAACAGAACCGCGCCGCCCTGGTGACCTTCGTGACCGCCGGCGACCCGAGCTACGACACGTCTCTGGCGATCCTCAAAGGCTTGCCGGGAGCGGGTGCCGACGTGATCGAGTTGGGCATGCCCTTCACCGATCCAATGGCCGATGGCCCGGCGATTCAACTGGCCAACATTCGTGCCTTGGGCGCCAAACAGAACCTGGCGAAAACCCTGCAAATGGTTCGCGAGTTCCGCGAAGGCAATAACGAGACTCCGCTGGTGCTGATGGGTTATTTCAACCCGATTCACATGTACGGCGTGCCGCGTTTCATCGCTGAAGCCAAAGAGGCCGGTGTCGATGGCTTGATCGTGGTCGACATGCCGCCCGAGCATAACGGCGAGCTGTGCGACCCGGCACAGGCGGCGGGCCTGGACTTCATTCGTCTGACCACTCCGACGACTGATGACGTGCGCTTGCCGACTGTATTGAACGGCAGTTCCGGCTTTGTTTACTACGTGTCGGTGGCGGGTGTGACCGGTGCGGGCGCGGCGACTCTGGAACATGTCGAAGAAGCCGTCACCCGTCTGCGTCGCCATACCGATCTGCCGATCAGCATCGGTTTCGGTATCCGTACACCGGAGCAAGCAGCGTCCATCGCGCGTCTGGCCGACGGTGTGGTGGTGGGGTCGGCGCTGATCGATCACATCGCCAATGCCTCGACGCCGGATCAGGCTGTGGAGGGTGTACTCAGCCTGTGCGCGGCCTTGTCCAACGGCGTGCGTAAAGCGCGGGTCAGCTGAAGGTAAAGTTCCTGATCCAGAGGAATTAGAGCCTCGCGGCACAGACTAAACAGCAAGACCGAGGGCTTCAGGACTACGTTCTGAAGCCCTTTTTGCTGTATGGCTGTGAGGAAAGACTTGATGAAAATGCCGAAACGTCTGATTGCCAGCCTGGGCGTGCTGATGCTCAGTGCGACCCCGTTGCTGCATGCTAGCGCCGATCAGCGCGCCGATCGCGATCGCGGCGGCCGCAGCTCCATAGGGAAGTGATCCAGGCGCCGCCAAAGGTTCGGGCCGCGTTCGGACGATCTTATGCTTTCAGGGCAATTCCAACCCACCCGCAGCCTTGTGTAACTTCCTCAGATGCTCGCCAACCTGCTTCAGATTGGCTTCGTTGGCGGCCATTTCGGCGGCACGGCTCGGCTCGAGCAGTGCTCTGACCTCTTTGTCGAGATCCCCGGTCAGCGCTTGAAGCTGCTTTTGACGCAGGCTGCTTTCCGACTCCAGGCGGGTCCACTCGTTTGGTTGTGGCAAACCATAACCACCGGTGCCGAGCAGTTCGGCCGGCCGACTGAGGAAGCCGCTGTTAGCGAGAATCTCCTGCAAGGTCGCATTGGCCTTATCCATGCCGCCATCCTTCAATTCCCGAGCGCCCAGATAGCGTTGCTTCACTTCGTCCTGAGCCAGCACCATCTGCTGACGGAAACTGGCCTGCTCCAGCAGCAGCAACGCTGCGCTGGTGCGCAAATCAGCCTGGTCAATCCATTTGCGGCGCTCATCAGCTTTCAAGGACAGCCAGTCCTCGACCTTGTCCTGCTTGATCGGCAAATGCTTTTTCAGCACTTCGAACATCGCTTGATAACGCTCGCGGAAGGAGTCGAAGCGATAGCCCAGGCGCAGTGCTTCACGGGGATCATCCAATACGCTGGTGTCCGCCAGTCCGCGGCCCTTGAGCACTTCCAGCAAACCGTTGGGCATGATGCTGTCGAGGCCGACCAGTTGCGCATTGTTGGTGCTGCTGCGCAGTAATTTCAGGCCTTCTACTGCGCAGTTGTTGGACAGGAAAAAATAGTTGCCGTCGTAACTCCAGTGCATTTCCGCGGCGTGTTCCACCACGTCTTCGATCTCGCTTTGCGACAGGTTCAGCGGCACTGAGGCCAGGCTGCGCAGTTCGGTCTTGGTGTATTCGTCGATCACTTGGGCCAGCGGCAAGACAAACAGGCGCGACGGGTATTTACCCACCAGCCCATCCCAGCTCGATAGCTGTAGGTCACCGACGAAGGCGCGGTAGGACAACACCAGATGCTGATCCAGATCCAGTCGACAATCCGGCCCGCGAGGCCGACCCGGTGCACAGATCACCAGTCGTAGCATGCTGTGACCCCAGCGGCTGACCCAGTTCTGGTTGGCTTCTGCCAGTAGATAGTCAACAGCGTAAACCCGCTCCGGATCGACCTGGCCCAGGGGCTGCTTGGCGAAGTCGTTACCCGCATTGAGGAACGCGAAGGACTTGCCGCACGTATCTTTTGCGGCAGGAGCCCAGCCGAAATGTTCTTTGTAGTAGCGATACAGCGCGGGGCGACGGCAGGCATAGCTTGGGTCGAGGAGGAAGTACTCCATGTTGACCGCGACGAACTCCTTCGGGCTGCTCGTCTCGTAGATGTCCGGGCTGCGGGCAATCTGCCGGTTGTGCTGTTCGCGCTCGCCGCGTCGACCGACGTATTGCGGCCAGCCGGCCAAATCTAGCAGACGAGGGTCATCGCTGAGGGTCCAGCGTCGCTCCGTCTGACCACGGCATTGATCGGGGATACCGATCAGCCCGGAGCTGCTGTTACGTTGCATGCAACGCTGGATCAGTGTGCGCTCGGCAGCTGGCCATAGGCGCGCACGGTCATAAATATGGGTGAGTTCGTGCAACACCGTGGCGAGCATTTCCCGGCGCACGGTACCGTGGGGACGATACGTTTTTTGGGTCGCGGCGCTGCCGTTGGTGAGGCTGGCGAGCAGATTGCGATTCAGGTCCAGCTCGGACACCAGCGACGCCTGACCGTAAGCATCGCTCGGCATGTCGTCGGTCCAGCCGACATCAATGCGCCGGTCCAGTTGCTCGATGAAGCGCGGCGGTAACGCCTGCATGGCTTCATCAAGCAGTGCCTGACTGGCCTGCTGTTGCGCGGGGCTCAGACCGTCGGTCTTGAGCCGTAGTTGCAGGCCGGCCTGAGCCGTATTGCCGAGCAGCAATACAACCCCGGCCAACAGCCAGGCGCCTAGCGACTTCACAGTGCGAGGATGGCTTCGGCGAGAACCTGATCACTGGCGTCGCGGGCTTCCGGTACGCGGGTGCGCAAGGTGTCGAAGGCCGCTTCCAGGTGCGCACCGCGGATTTCACCGTCGCTGGCGACGAAACTGGCCGCATCGTCCTGGGCTTCACGGACAATCTTCGAATCACGGATGGACGTGGTGGTATCGGACGTGAAATCAAGTGTGCGCTGGGTGGCGTTGATGAGGATGTTACTGGTGGCTACCAGGGTGTGCGCCTGGGCCACGTCGGCCAACAACAGCAGGCCAAGGGTGGCAGCAATCAGAGGGCTACGCATGGAACGACTCCGGAGGAACAAGGGATAACTATTGGACGAGAATTGCCTGCGCCAGTTCAAGGTCGCTGGCATGAAGTTTTGGCTGGGTCCGACGCAGGTAAATCAAGGCGGACTCCAGTTGCGATCCACGCAGCTGACCGTCGCTGGCAACGAACGCGGCAGCGTCATCCCGGGCGGCGATCAGCAGTTTATGGTCGAAGGGCGCGGAGGTCACCATGCTGGAGGCATAACCACTGGCCACGGTGCCTTGCGTAGAAAGGTTGAAAGCATCGAAGGCGTGGGCCGAACCCGACCAGCAAGCCGCAAGAAAAACCGCAGTGATCGACAGATTGGAAAGAAAACGCATGAGACTCGATAGCTGAAAGCGAGTCCCAAGGCTAGCGCAATGCCCGGGCTAGAGCCAGCGCCGAAACATTGGGACACGACGGGCGTGTCCCGCGTCAGAGCTGTCGCTTAGATTGTCAGGATGGCCTGGGCCAGCTGTGCGTCGGTCGCATTCAGTTGTGGAGTCTGTTGGCGGATATGGTCGAGAGCGCTTTCCAGTTTCACACCACGAATAGCGCCTTCGCTGGCGACGAAGCTGGCGGCATCGTCACGAGCAGCACGGACGATTTTGTCGTCGCGAAAGGAAGACGAGACATCCGACGTTGCGTCAGAGGACGCCTTCAGTCCACCAACAATGGAATCGGTGGTCACGATAAAACTGGTGGCGTGGGAATTGGCAGCAACGGCAAGCAGGGCGGCAGCGCTGAGCAGACGTAGACGGGACATGGGGTAGCTCCTTTGGATAGACCGATTTAGAGGTGGCTCAGGATCAGACGCCTGTCGTAAAGCGTTCGCCACGTTCTAGCTGGATATTAGGCCTGTGCACCTCGGTTAGAACAGTCCCCGTCTGTTAATGGGGAAAGTTAGCGCCAGAACGGTTTGTCCACTTCATTGAGGCGCTCGGCATGGCTGATGCCCAGATCCGAGAGCTGTTGATCATTGAGTTGGCCCAGTAACCGTCGGGTGCGAGCCCTTTCCAGCGGCAAACGCTCTCAGTAATCCTCGAAGCCTGGCCAAGCGGGGCTTCGCTTGCGGTGTGACGATGGAAACATTTAGTAAGTTATTCATGGGCGCGGTCCTTTTGCCAACGTGTCGGGATTCAATGGTGACCCCCTTTCGCCTGTGGGCACAGACACACTCTGATGAAATTGTACTGGTTCATTTTGTATAAATTATAAACTGTACCTGTTAGCGGTTATCTCTTCTGTAAGGCCCAAATGAAAGCTCCAAAACGACAAAACCCGTCGTGGTTTCCCACGACGGGTTTTGTTTGTTCAATTCGGGGTGCTGGCGGTGGATCCGGAGGATCAGAGCCAGCGACGCTAACTTAGCGCCAGAACGGCTTGCTCAGCTCTTCGTAGCGTTGTGCTTCGCTAATCCCGGCGTCAGCCAGCAGACGCGAATCCAGACGAGCCAGTTGATGGCGGCTGGTGATGCGGCGCTGCCACAGCATCAGGTTGGCGATAACGCGCAGAGGCATGGAAGCCTGGGTTTTTGCAGCAGTATCTTCGAAGAACAGTTCGGAACTGAGTGTACGTTCCATGGTTGACATCCTTCCGCTTATGGCGGGATTAGGTAGTGGTTTAACTGATGCCAATGATCCTCTCGTTTGGCCAGTCTCTGTAGATACAGTTCACCTGTATTGTGAGAGACCAGTTAACTGTTAAAAGGCAGTGTACTGGTCGAAATTGAGGCAACTGTACCTGTCTGCACTAATACGGTGCATTTCTGCTCAATACAGCGCAAAAGATAGGAAAATACCGTAGGAAAAGACCGGTACAGCAGTACAGTTTTTTGCGGCGTTGGGTGTTATCACCGCGAGCTGACGAAACTGTGTTTGCGTCAGCTGCAATCTGTATCAATTACACCGCGAGCATGCGCCCGGTTTCTTCCAGGTTTATGTGCCAACTCAGGGCATCGCGAAGGATGTGCGGGGTATGCCCGCCGACTGCGCAAGCGGCAGTGAAGTAGTCATTCAAGGCAGGTCGATAGTCCGGGTGAACGCAGTTGTCGATGATGACCCGCGCGCGCTCACGCGGTGCCAGGCCACGCAGGTCGGCCAGGCCTATTTCGGTCACGAGAATGTCGACGTCATGTTCTGTGTGGTCGACGTGGCTGACCATGGGAACCACGCTGGAAATCGCGCCACCCTTGGCAATCGACTTGGTGACAAAGATGGCCAGGTGCGCATTGCGCGCGAAATCGCCGGAGCCGCCGATGCCATTCATCATTCGTGTGCCGCAGACGTGGGTGGAATTGACGTTGCCGTACAGGTCGAACTCCAGGGCAGTGTTGATGCCAATGATGCCCAAGCGCCGCACCACTTCGGGATGGTTCGAGATTTCCTGAGGGCGCAGCACCAGCTTGTCCTTATAGTGCTCCAGATTCCCGAACACATCGGCATTGCGCCGGCTCGACAGGGTGATCGAACTGCCCGAAGCAAAGCTCAGCTTGCCAGCGTCGATCAGGTCGAAAGTCGAATCCTGCAGCACTTCGGAGTACATGGTCAGGTCTTCAAACGGCGAATCGATCAAGCCGCACATCACCGAATTGGCAATAGTGCCGATACCGGCTTGCAGCGGGCCTAGCTTGTTGGTCATGCGCCCGGCAGCCACTTCTTGTTTGAAGAAATCGATCAGGTGATCAGCGATGGCCTGTGTGTCGCTGTCAGGCGGCAAGACAGTGGACGGCGAGTCGGACTGATTAGTGATCACGATCGCGACGATTTTTTCGGGCGGTATCGGGATGGCGGTACTGCCGATGCGGTCGTCGACCTTCACCAGCGGAATAGGCGTGCGGGTCGGCCGGTAGGTCGGGATATAGATGTCGTGCAGACCTTCGAGATTCGGGTTGTGCGCCAGGTTGATCTCGACGATCACGTGTTTGGCGAAAATCGCGAAGCTGGCCGAGTTGCCTACCGAGGTGGTCGGCACGATATGGCCCTGCTCGGTAATTGCCACGGCTTCGATCACCGCGATGTCCGGTAGCTTGAGTTGTTGGTTGCGCAATAGCTCCACGGTTTCCGACAGGTGCTGGTCGATGAACATGACTTCGCCGGCATTGATCGCCTTGCGCAGGGTGCTGTCCACCTGGAACGGCATGCGTCGCGACAGTACGCCGGCTTCAGTCAGTTGTTTGTCGAGGTCGTTGCCCAGGCTGGCACCGGTCATCAGGGTAATTTTCAGCGGCGTGACCTTGGCGCGCTCGGCCAGTGCATGAGGCACAGCCTTGGCTTCGCCGGCTCGGGTAAAGCCGCTCATGCCGACGGTCATGCCGTCCTGAATCAGAGCGGCAGCGTCGGCGGCGCTCATCACCTTGTCCAACAACGAAGGCAAGCGAATACGGTCACGGTACATAATTATTTTCTCGGGGCAACGGAAGCAAGGTGCGCAGTCTAGTGAATTTGATGAGCCTGCGTCCCGCTACCAAGGTCGCATTCGAGGCGTCTATTCTGGGTCTTTCAGACAAAACACCGTTACAGGATCCGTAACAGCCACAAGCAAAAACGCCCCGACGAGTCGGGGCGTTCAGGTTGCCGAAGGGTATTACTCGACGGCTTTAACCATGTCTTCGATGACTTTCTTGGCGTCGCCGAAAACCATCATGGTCTTGTCCAGGTAGAACAGTTCGTTGTCCAGACCGGCATAGCCGCTGGCCATCGAGCGCTTGTTGACGATGATGGTCTTGGCTTTGAACGCTTCCAGAATAGGCATGCCGGCAATCGGCGATTTCGGATCGTTCTTGGCCGCCGGGTTAACCACGTCGTTGGCGCCGAGCACCAGCACCACGTCGGCCTGACCGAACTCGGAGTTGATGTCTTCCATCTCGAACACCTGGTCGTAAGGCACTTCGGCCTCGGCCAGCAATACGTTCATGTGGCCAGGCATCCGGCCCGCAACCGGGTGAATCGCATACTTCACGGTCACACCACGGTGGGTCAGCTTCTCGGTCAGCTCTTTCAATGCGTGCTGCGCACGGGCCACCGCCAGGCCATAGCCCGGAACGATGATCACGGTGTCGGCGTTGGTCAGCAGGAAGGTGGCGTCGTCAGCCGAACCGGATTTCACCGGGCGGGCTTCTTTCGAACCTGCCGGGCCAGCGGCATCTGCGGTGTTGCCGAAACCGCCGAGCAGCACGTTGAAGAACGAACGGTTCATCGCCTTGCACATAATGTACGAGAGGATCGCACCGGAAGAACCGACCAGCGAGCCGGCAATAATCAGCATCGAGTTGTTCAGCGAGAAGCCGATACCCGCTGCTGCCCAGCCGGAGTAACTGTTCAGCATGGACACCACGACGGGCATGTCTGCGCCGCCGATCGGGATGATGATCAGCACGCCCAGCACGAAGGCCAGGGCTAGCATCAGGGCGAAAGCGCTAAGGTTGCCGGTCAGCATGAAGGTGATGCCCAGAGCCAGTGTCGCCAGGCCCAGCAGCAGGTTCAGCTTGTGCTGACCGCCGAACTGTACCGGTGCGCCCTGAAACAGGCGGAACTTGTACTTGCCCGACAGCTTGCCGAACGCGATCACCGAACCGGAGAAGGTGATTGCACCGATGGCCGCGCCGAGGAACAGCTCCATGCGGTTACCGGCAGGAATGGAATCACCCAGTTGCTTGACGATGCCCAGGGATTGCGGCTCGACCACCGCAGCGATCGCGATGAACACTGCGGCCATACCGATCATGCTGTGCATGAAGGCGACCAGTTCCGGCATCTTGGTCATTTCAACACGCTTGGCCATGATCGAGCCGGCAGTGCCGCCGACCAACAGACCCACGATGACGTAACCGCTGCCGGCAGTAGCAAGCTCAGCGCCCAGCTTATAGATGAGGCCCACGGTAGTGAGGATCGCCAACGCCATGCCAAGCATGCCGTAGACATTGCCACGCCGCGACGTGGTTGGGTGCGACAGGCCTTTGAGGGCCTGGATGAAGCAGATCGACGCGATCAGGTAGAGCGTCGTTACCAGATTCATGCTCATTACTTGGGCGCCTCTTCTTTTACGGCTTTCGGGGCTTTTTTCTTGAACATCTCAAGCATTCTGCGAGTCACGAGGAAGCCACCGAACACGTTCACTGCCGCCAGAGCCACCGCCAGGGTGCCCATGGTCTTGCCCAGTGGGGTCACGGTCAAAGCTGCCGCCAGCATGGCGCCGACGATCACAATCGCCGAAATGGCGTTGGTCACCGCCATCAACGGCGTATGCAGTGCAGGTGTAACGTTCCACACCACGTGATAACCGACATAAATCGCCAGCACGAAGATGATCAGGTTGTAGATACCGGGGGAGATAAGCTCTTCCATCGTCTGAATCCCTGCTTAGGCGTTTTTGCGGATGACTTGGCCGTCGCGGCACATCAGGCACGCGGCGACGATGTCGTCTTCGAGGTTCACTTCGAACTGGCCTTCTTTGTTGAAGACCAGCTTCAGGAAGTCCAGCAGGTTGCGCGCGTACAGAGCCGAGGCATCGGCCGCGACTGCGCCGGCCAGATTGGTCGGGCCGCAAATGGTCACGCCATTTTCGACGACCACCTGATCGGCCACGGTCAGCGGGCAGTTGCCGCCCTGGGCTGCCGCGAGGTCGATGACCACCGAGCCTGGCTTCATTTGCGCCACGGTTTCGGCGCTCAATAGCGTCGGCGCCTTGCGGCCCGGGATCAGTGCGGTGGTGATGACAATGTCAGCCTGCTTGGCGCGTTCGTGCACGGCCAAGGCCTGGCGCTGCATCCAGCTGGCCGGCATGGGGCGTGCGTAACCGCCGACACCGACGGCGCATTCGCGCTCTTCATCGGTTTCGTACGGCACATCGACGAATTTCGCACCCAGGGATTCGATCTGTTCCTTCACGGCAGGACGCACGTCGGACGCTTCGATGACTGCTCCCAGACGTTTCGCCGTGGCAATCGCCTGCAAACCGGCTACGCCAGCGCCAAGAATCAGCACGCGCGCCGCTTTCACGGTGCCCGCAGCAGTCATCAGCATCGGCATGAAGCGTGGATAGTGGTGAGCGGCCAGCAACACGGCTTTATAGCCGGCGATGTTGGCCTGGGACGACAGCACATCCAGGCTCTGGGCGCGGGAGGTACGCGGCGCGGCTTCCAGCGCAAACGCGGTAATGCCGCACTCGGCCATTTTTGCGATGGTTTCATTGCTGAACGGATTGAGCATGCCCACCACAACGGTGCCGCTCTTTATCAGTGTCAGCTCGCTGTCGCTGGGGGCGACCACCTTGAGAATCAGCTCTGCGCCAAATGCATCATTGGCGCTGCCAATGTTTGCGCCTGCCGCTTCATAAGCACTGTCGACAACGCTGGCATTAATGCCGGCGCCGCTTTGCACAGTGACCTTATGACCCTGGCCGATCAGCTTCTTGATGGTTTCCGGGGTTGCAGCAACCCGTGTTTCACCCGTCTGGGTTTCGAGAGGAACACCAATGTGCACGTCAAATCTCCTGCGTGATCTTGTTGAGTAAACCCAGGCACTTCGGATGGTGCGTCTGGGGTGGCCGATCAGCACGATCCCGCCAAATCAGGGCGGGGCGCGGCATTTTGCAGGCGAACTTTGTGCCCTTCAAGGGATTATGACGGGTGACGGAAAATTAACTACAAGTCACCCCGTGACCGAATGTCGCAGTGATCGGCGCAATCCCTTGTAGGCCGTGGCTTGTGAGGATTCTGTCCAAAATTCAAGAATTTACACATCGGCACGGTGAATGAGTCGTCATTGCCTGCCAATAGAGGCTCAAGGCCACGTATTCAGGCCTTTGTAGGACGTTTGTGCTACTCCTCAGTACAGTCTGCCAATATGCGACAAATACTTATATCTGTAGTGCTTTTGTTTTGCTGACTACGGGGTCAGCTAATAAGTGCAAGCCTTTATCCTTCTAGGCTGTAGCCTTGTGCCTGAATCACCAGCCAATCGCGAAATGCCCTTAAAGACGCAGATTCGATCTTTCGCTCGGGAATCATCAGGTAATAGGCCTTAATGCTCGATAGTGCCTGGGCGTTGGCAATCACCAGGCGCTTCTCTGCCAATTCGCGCTGAATCAGGAACGGTGGAATCAGCGCGATCCCCATATCGTGCATCGCAGCCTGAGCAAGCATGGAGAATAGCTCGTAACGCGGCCCTGTCATGTCTCGCGGGATATTCAGGTTTTGGGAGTTGAACCACTGGCGCCAGGCATAAGGACGTGTGGTCTGCTGCAGCAGGGGCAGTTCGGCGATTTCACTAGGGCTCAGATTGGTTTTTTTGCCCAGTAACGTGGGGCTGCACACCGGCATCGGATTTTCGCCCATTAGCCTGTGGGATTCGGTACCTGGCCAGTCTGCGTCGCCGAAATAGATCGCGGCGTCGAAGTCGGTGTCGGCGAACAGGAAGGGGCGCGTGCGGTTGGTAAGGTTGACCGTCACTTCCGGGTGTTTCTGCTGAAAATCCTTGAGTCGCGGTAGCAGCCATTGAGTGCCGAAGGTTGGCACCACCGCCAACTCGATCATGTTGGCGCCTTGCTGGCCCATCACTGACAAAGTGTCGCGTTCAACCGCATCGAGTTGGGTGGCTACTCGGCGGCTGTAGGAAAGCCCGGCCTCCGTCAGCTTCACTCCGCGCCGGGAGCGTCGGAATAGTTCGACGCTGAGGAACTCCTCCAGGCTGGCGATCTGTCGGCAAATTGCTCCTTGCGTGAGGGAAAGTTCCTGGGCGGCCTTGGTAAAGCTCTCATGGCGCGCTGCCGCCTCAAAGCTGATCAGGGCGGTAGTGCTGGGGATCTTCCTGCGCATGTACGTCAACCTCACTAATACATCGCATATAAGCCATTTTGCGACGTTACGGAGTGAGAAATTAGCACAACAGTATGCAAAATCCTCGTTTGTCGTGAAGCCAAACCCGGCCTAGGATCACTCCACGTTATTTGACCCGATTCGAGAGGACTCACTCATGGGCGGTAAAGCTAGCTTCAACTGGATCGATCCCCTGCTGCTGGATCAACAGCTCAGTGAAGAAGAACGCATGATTCGCGACACCGCTCAGCAATTCGCTCAGCAGAAGCTCGCGCCGCGTGTTCTCGAAGCTTTCCGTCATGAGAAGACCGACCCGGCGATCTTCCGCGAGATGGGTGAAGTGGGTCTGTTGGGTGCGACCATTCCTGAGCAATACGGTGGCAGCGGCCTTAACTACGTCAATTACGGTCTGATTGCCCGTGAGGTCGAGCGTGTCGACTCTGGCTATCGCTCGATGATGAGCGTGCAGTCCTCGCTGGTCATGGTGCCGATCAACGAATTCGGTACCGAAGCACAAAAGCAGAAATACCTGCCGAAACTGGCCTCGGGTGAATGGATCGGTTGCTTCGGTCTGACCGAGCCTGACCACGGTTCCGACCCGGGCGCGATGATTACTCGTGCACGCAAAGTGGAAGGCGGCTACAGCCTCACCGGCAGCAAAATGTGGATCACCAACAGCCCGATCGCCGATGTGTTCGTGGTTTGGGGCAAGGACGACGCGGGCGATATTCGTGGTTTTGTTCTGGAGAAGGGCTGGAAAGGCCTTAGCGCTCCGGCGATTCACGGTAAGGTTGGTCTGCGTGCATCCATCACCGGCGAGATCGTCATGGACAACGTGTTTGTCCCTGAAGAGAACATTTTCCCGGATGTCCGTGGCTTGAAAGGCCCTTTTACCTGCCTTAACTCAGCGCGTTACGGCATTTCCTGGGGCGCACTGGGCGCTGCCGAGTTCTGCTGGCACACCGCTCGCCAGTACACCCTGGATCGTAAGCAGTTTGGTCGTCCATTGGCGGCCACACAGTTGATCCAGAAGAAGCTGGCTGACATGCAGACTGAAATCACCATGGCGCTGCAAGGCTGCCTGCGTCTGGGTCGTATGAAGGATGAAGGCACTGCTGCCGTCGAGATTACTTCGATGATGAAGCGCAACTCCTGTGGCAAATCCCTCGATATCGCCCGCATGGCGCGCGACATGCTGGGTGGCAACGGCATCTCCGATGAGTTCGGTGTCGCTCGGCACCTCGTCAACCTGGAAGTGGTGAATACCTATGAAGGTACGCATGACGTCCACGCGCTGATCCTCGGTCGCGCGCAGACCGGCATCCAGGCGTTCTATTAATAGGAGTACGGCCATGGGCGCGCTTTCGCATCTACGGGTACTGGATTTGTCGCGGGTGCTTGCCGGGCCTTGGGCCGGGCAGATCCTGGCGGACCTTGGCGCCGAAGTCATCAAGGTCGAGCGCCCGGGCAATGGCGATGACACGCGCGCCTGGGGGCCTCCGTTCCTTAAAGACGCCTATGGCGAGAACACCAGCGAGGCGGCCTATTACTTGTCCGCCAATCGCAATAAGCAATCAGTGACCATCGACTTCACGCGGCCAGAGGGGCAGCAGCTCGTGCGTGAGCTGGCGGCGAAGTCGGACATCCTCATTGAAAACTTCAAGGTCGGTGGTCTGGCGGCTTACGGGCTGGACTATGAATCGCTCAAGGCGATTAATCCGAAGCTGATCTATTGCTCGATCACTGGATTCGGTCAGACAGGTCCGTATGCCAAGCGTGCGGGTTACGACTTCATGATCCAGGGCTTGGGCGGCCTGATGAGCCTGACCGGTCGTCCCGAAGGAGATGAAGGCGCGGGCCCGGTGAAAGTCGGCGTGGCGCTGACAGATATTTTGACCGGTCTCTACTCAACGGTAGCGATCCTGGCGGCCTTGGCTCATCGGGACCAGGGCGGTGGCGGTCAGCATATAGACATGGCATTGCTGGATGTTCAGGTGGCGTGTCTGGCCAATCAGGCGATGAACTACCTGACTACAGGCGTTGCGCCTAAACGCCTGGGCAACGCTCACCCGAATATCGTGCCTTATCAGGACTTTCCTACGGCCGATGGCGATTTCATCCTCACCGTGGGTAACGATGGGCAGTTCCGCAAGTTTGCGCAGGTGGCTGGTCAGCCGCAGTGGGCGGATGATCCACGTTTTGCGACCAACAAATTGCGGGTGGCTAACCGAGCAGTATTGATTCCGCTTATCCGCCAGGCGACCGTGTTCAAGACTACTGCCGAATGGGTGGCGCAGCTGGAGCAGGCAGGCGTGCCATGCGGACCGATCAATGATCTGGCTCAGATGTTTGCCGATCCTCAGGTTCAGGCGCGGGGGTTGGCCATTGAGCTGCCTCATGCCTTGGCCGGGATGGTGCCGCAGGTTGCGAGCCCGATACGTCTGTCCGAGACTCCGGTGGAGTACCATAGTGCGCCTCCTTTGTTGGGTGAGCACACGCTGGAGGTTCTGCAGCGGGTGTTGGGTCTGGATGCCAGCGTCGTTGCTGGGTTCAAGGCGTCTGGAGTGCTCTGAGTATTCCTTCTATATAGGAGGGCTGTTTTTGCTCTCCTATATAGAGGGGATGCGCAGTTTTCCGGCTTTCCGCAAGTTATTGATAGAAAAGCGTAATCAGGGGTTGACGGCAGATTCTGGAAGTCTATAATTCGCCCCACTTCCGGCGCAGTCGAAACGGAAAACTCCTTGGTAAACAAAGAGTTACGCAGTTTTCGACAGCGGTTACGCTTCAGTTCATCGAAGCCAGAAGGAGTTGGTAAGGCAGTGTGTTTTCGCCTTATTGACGGTTCGATCATCTCGGTCGAAAGCGGAGAAAAAGAGGTGTTGACAGCAGCGTGTAACG
>NZ_JYLB01000010.1 GCF_001042905.1 Pseudomonas lini | reverse complement strand
ATTCATCTCGCATTACAACCATCGCCGTTGCCACTCCGCCTCGAACCACTTGCCGCCTGCGCTGTTCGAGCAACAGGCGGCTTAATACTCCTACGCGATGGTTTAAAAAAACTGAACCACTACACCGCAGGCTGCGATCTTTTGGTGGCACCCCGAGAATCGAAGGTTACAAATCCACCAAACGCTTCTGGAAAAAGAAGCGCTTGTGGCCCGGCGGGTAGTCGGCGATGTGCCCCAACTCGCTGTAGCCGTGTTTCTTGTAAAACTCCGGCGCCTGGAAGTCGAAGGTGTCCAGCCAGATCCCGATACACTCCTTTTCCCGCGCCAGGTCTTCGGCCATCTGCATCAGCTTCGAGCCCATCCCTTGTCCCCAGGCCTGCTCCGGCACCGACAACAACTCAATGAAAAACCACTGGTAAAACACTCGACCATAAAGCCCGCCGAGAATCTCGTCGCTGTCATTGCGTAGCAGCAAAGCAATCTGCTCCGACACCGTGGCCCCGGCCTTTGAGGCATTGTAGGCGCGCAGCGGTGTGAGGATCGCCTCGCGTTCTTCCTGGGTGGCATTTTTCGACAATTCGATTCGCAGGGTCATAAGCTACACATCCTTATGGCAGTGAACACGGAGCCTATCCCGGTTGCGGCGATTGTTCTATCCCCCGAAGCCCAAGGAACCCCCGGGGCCCCGGTAATGTCTAGCCTGAACAGCATCATTGCTGAACGCAGCCAATGAGGACAGCCCGTGAACATTTTTGAAGCCTTGCGCGAAAGCCACGACCGTCAGCGCCGCTATGCCGATGCACTGATTCAAACCAGTGGCGACACCCCGGAACGGGTCGAGGCTTACAAGCGACTCAAATCCGAGCTTCAGGCCCACGCAACTGCTGAAGAGCGCCATTTCTACATGCCGCTGATGGAGTTCGACAACGGCGTGGATCTTAGCCGCCACGCCATTTCCGAACACCACGAAATGGACGAGATGATGGAAGCGCTGGATGCGACCGAAATGTCCAGTCCATCCTGGTTGGCAACGGCGAAAAAGCTCTCGGAGAAGGTCCATCACCACCTCAAAGAGGAGGAGCAGAAGTTCTTTCAGATGGCCGGCAAGTTACTCGACGACCAACAGAAAGAAACCCTCGCCGGGCAGTATCAGAAAGAATACAAGGCGCAACTTTCCTAAGGATGAAAGCGCCGCAATGCGGTTCACTCAAGAGGGTCTGGAGTCAGTAAGAACTTGCGGCGAGGGAGCTTGCTCTTGCTCTTGCTCTTGCTCGCGCTTGAGTGCGTAGCGCTCACAAAATCGCAATGGTTGTCAGATTTTTGGGGCCGCTACGCAGCCCAGCGGGAGCAAGCTTCCTCGCCACAGGTTTCTCTGGCTCAAGATTCTCTTAATGAACAGCATTGCGGCAGTCGCAGGGCTTTTCTGTTTTCGCCTACCATGGACGCTTTCTGACGAACATAAGGATGGATTGTCATGCCGAACACCGCCGAGCGGGTCAACATCATCGAGTCCCGGGTGCTGTCACACGACTGGTATCTGCTGAAAAAAATCACTTTCGATTACTTGCGCAACAACGGCGACTGGCAGCGTCAGACGCGCGAGGTCTACGACCGGGGCAATGGCGCGGCGATTCTGCTGTTCAATCGCGAGAAGAAAACCGTCGTACTGACCCGCCAGTTCAGGCTGCCGGTGTTCGTCAACGGCCATGATGGTTTGCTGATTGAAGTGGCCGCCGGGCTGCTGGAAGGCGCTGCGCCTGAAGAACGTATTCGTGCTGAAGCCGAAGAAGAAACCGGCTATCGCGTCCACCATGTGCAGAAGGTTTTCGAGGCCTATATGAGCCCCGGTTCAGTGACTGAAAAGCTGCATTTCTTCATCGCCGAGTACGACGCCTCTTCGAAGGTCAGTGATGGCGGCGGGCTGGAGGAAGAAACCGAAGAACTGGAAGTGCTGGAGTGGAAGTTCGACGACGCGCTGGCGGCGTTTTATCGTGGGGAGATCTGCGATGCCAAGACCATCATGCTGCTGCAGTATGCGGCGATGAAGGATGTCTTCGGCGCGGTTTGATCCGGCTTGCGGCATAGCGGTATACAAGTCCGGCTCGTCTGATTCGAGAGAGCGTTCAGGCACAATGGTCGAGCATTTCGGCACAGTATTCAGCCTTCGTGCTCTCTAGACTCGTACCTCACGCCAACACTCAGATGAGGTCACGATGAACATCAGAATAATCCTATCCGCATTGTCCATGGGGGTCGTCCTCACGGGACACGCTGCCGACTTCTCGCTGACGAGCCAGGATATTGCTGAAAACCGGCCGCTGACCAGTCGCGAAGTTTTCCAGGGCTTCGGTTGCGAAGGGGGGAATACGTCTCCCGAACTTTCCTGGCGCAACGCCCCGGCGGGTACCAAAAGTTACGCGATCACGGTCTACGATCCTGATGCGCCGACCGGCAGCGGCTGGTGGCATTGGACGGTGGTCAACTTACCCGCTTCAACCAGCAGTTTGCCAAGAGGGGTCGGCTCGAACCTGCCTGCCGGTGCAGTACAAGGGCGAACCGATTATGGCCAACCGGGATTTGGCGGCGCTTGCCCTCCTGTAGGAGATAAGCCGCATCGCTATCAATTCACCGTATGGGCGTTGAAAGTCGATAAGCTGCCACTCGACAACCAGGCCAGCGGAGCCTTGGTGGGCTATATGCTCAATGCCAACGCCTTGGCCAGAGCGACCATTACTTCAACTTACGGACGTTAAGAACGATGCGCCCTTGTTTCGGCATACAGCACCGGGAAAATATTATCGATGCGTGTGTCATACGGGCGCGACAGCCCCATACATTGCAACGGGTGCCGATATTCGCTACCGCGTTGTGTCGAGTGCGGCAGGGGGAAAAACTGCTGCAATGGGATGACCGGCAGATGCGTGCAGGGCCGCAACATCTGATTCTGATGCCGGCCGGGCGCGAGCTGGGCATCTCAAATTTCCCCGGCCTTCACGGTCACTACATCGCCGATGTGGTGACCTTTCCCGGTTCGACACTGCGTAATTTCAGCAGCCGATATGGCCAGCAGATCATGAGCCATCGCCGTGCCCTGAAGACGGATCTATGTGTCCCTCTGGATCGGCATACAACACAGGCATGGGATCAGTTATTGGCCTCCATCAATGCGGATGCTCCGGATGCATTACGCACCCACTATGGGGAAGCGGTTCTTCTGAGCTTGTGCCTCGGCGGCCAGGCCGGGCCGCTGCTGATGGACCGCAACGATCCACTGTGCGAACGGGTGCAGCAGCTGGTAATGGGCAGCCCGGAGAGAGACTGGACTGTTGCGGACGTCGCACAACACTTGAACCTTGGTGAATCGACTTTGCGTCGCCAATTGGCCAATGAAGGGGACAGTTTCAGGAATATTCTGGAAAGTGTTCGACTGGCTACGGCGCTGCAATGGTTGCAAACCACTTCTCGCCCCATCGGTGAAATTGCCGGGGCCAGCGGTTACGCCTCGGCCTCACGTTTTGCAGTGCGCTTTCGCTCACACTATGGCCTGTCGCCACGGGAATTACGGGCGACGATTTAGGCAGTTTGTGTGAGTCCGTCAGATAAACAAATCATCCATCCTGCCAGCCCCGTGGCCCTCGTACCCTTCCAGTGTCAGTAGCCGTTCCTTAGCCTCAAGCCCACCGGCAAACCCCGTCAGTTTTCCCGACGCACCGATCACCCGATGACACGGCGCGACAATCGAAATCGGATTCTTGCCATTAGCCGCGCCCACCGCCCGAACCGCACTGGGATTGCCGATCTGCCGGGCAATCTCGCTGTAGCTGCGCGTTTCGCCAAACGGAATGGTCAGTAACGCCTGCCACACCTTTTGCTGAAATTCCGTCCCGGCAAAATCCAGTTCCAGCTCGAAACGGTTACGCGTGCCGGCGAAGTATTCCTGCAACTGCCGCGTGGTGTGCACCAGGATCGGGTTGTCCGCCGCTTCCGTCATCGGTCCCAGTTTTACCCGGCCAGGTTTGTCGTTTTCCCAGAGGATGGCCGCCAGTCGCGTGCCTTTCGCCACCAGTTTCAATTCGCCGACCGGAGACGCCAGGGTGGTGAAGGTGTAGGACATGCCGGCGGACTCCGTAAAAGTGCTGAACAGGGGCCCCAGCATACTGCCTCGTCGGGGAGGCGCAATACGCAATCCCAGCCATACTTGCCTACTGCTCTTGAAACGTTCCCTCTGTCTTTGAACAGAATCTAAAAACAAAAAGAGACCGACTCATGAAGTTCGAACCTTTTACCAAATCGCTCGTGGCAACCACATTGGCGCTGAGTTGCCTGACGGCCCACGCGGCCTCCGTCGCCCCGGTCGCAGCCGAAAACGGCATGGTTGTCACCGCCCAGCATCTGGCCAGCCACGTCGGCGTCGATGTGCTCAAGAATGGCGGCAACGCCGTCGATGCCGCCGTTGCGGTAGGTTATGCGCTGGCGGTGGTGTACCCCGCGGCGGGCAACCTGGGCGGCGGCGGTTTCATGACGATTCAATTGGCGGACGGGCGCAAGACCTTCCTCGACTTCCGTGAAAAAGCCCCGCTGGCCGCGACCCCCGACATGTACCTCGATAAAGCAGGCAACGTCGTCCCGGACCTGAGTACCCGCGGCCATCTTGCCGTTGGTGTGCCGGGCACCGTTTCGGGCATGGAACTGGCCCTGAAGAAATACGGTACCAAACCCCGCAAGGAAGTGATCGCCCCGGCGATCAAGCTTGCCGAAGACGGTTTTGTGCTGGAGCAGGGCGATGTCGACTTGCTGGAATACGCCACGGACGTCTTCAAGAAAGACATGCGCGACTCAGGCTCGATCTTCCTGAGCAATGGCGAGCCGATGCAGGTCGGCCAGAAACTCGTACAAAAAGACTTGAGCAAAACCCTGCGGGAAATTTCCGAAAAGGGCGCCGACGGTTTCTATAAAGGCTGGGTGGCCGACGCCATCGTCACCTCCAGTCAGGCCAACAAGGGCATCATCACCCAGGCCGACCTCGACAAATACCAGACCCGCGAACTGGCGCCGATCGAGTGCGATTACCGTGGCTATCACGTGGTCTCGGCGCCACCGCCAAGCTCCGGTGGCGTGGTGATCTGCGAGATCATGAACATCCTCGACGGCTACCCGATGAAAGAGCTGGGCTTCCGCTCGGCGCAGGCGATGCACTATCAGATCGAAGCGATGCGCCACGCGTATGTGGACCGCAACAGCTACCTCGGCGACCCGGACTTCGTGAAAAATCCGATCGCCCATTTGCTGGATAAAAACTACGCGACCAAAATCCGCGAAGTCATCGACCCGCAGAAGGCCGGCGTGTCCCGCGAGATCAAACCCGGCGTAGCGCCGCACGAAGGCAGCAATACCACCCATTACTCGATCGTCGACAAATGGGGCAACGCGGTGTCGGTGACCTACACCCTTAACGACTGGTTCGGTGCCGGCGTCATGGCGAGTAAAACCGGGGTCATCCTCAACGATGAAATGGACGACTTCACCTCGAAAATCGGCGTGCCGAACATGTACGGCCTGGTGCAGGGCGAAGCCAACGCCATCGCCCCCGGCAAGGCACCGCTGTCGTCCATGAGCCCGACCATCGTCACCAAGGACGGTAAAGTCGTCATGGTTGTCGGCACCCCCGGTGGCAGCCGCATCATCACCGCGACCCTGCTGACCATCCTCAACGTGATCGACTACGGCATGAACATCCAGGAAGCGGTGGATGCGCCGCGTTTCCACCAGCAATGGCTGCCGGAAGAAACCAACCTGGAGAACTTCGCCACCAGCCCGGACACCAAGAAGATGCTCGAAAGCTGGGGGCATAAATTTGCCGGGCCGCAGGACCCGAACCATATCGCAGCTATTCTGGTAGGTGCGCCTTCGCTGGAAGGCAAGCCAGTGGGCAAAAACCGCTTCTATGGAGCGAACGATCCACGGCGTAATACCGGGTTGTCACTCGGTTACTAAAACAGGCGATCACCGGCCACCTGAACTCCCCGGGTGGCCCTGATCCCCGTAGGAGCTGCCGAAGGCTGCGATCTTTTGCCTTTGATGTCAGCGAAAGCAAGATCAAAAGATCGCAGGCTGCGCCAGCTCCTACAGGGGCTCGAACGCAGCCTCGACAGCTGCTACAGACCAGAAAGGGAGTTGTAATCCATCGTTTTACCGACCTATCTAAGGAAGGAAACCATGAGCACCGCACTCCTGATCATTGATGTCCAACGCGCGCTGTGCACCGGCGAGTATGAATGCTTCGACATCAAGCGCGTCATCGACACCATCAACGATCTCAGCACCAGAGCCCGAGCCGCCGACATTCCGGTCATCCTGATCCAACACGAAGAAGAGGGCGACCTGCTGCAATACGGCAGCGAAGGCTGGCAACTGGCCGACGGTCTGAAGACCTCCCCCCAAGACCTGCGCGTGCGCAAAACCACCCCGGATTCGTTCTACCAGACCCACTTGCATGAACAGCTGCAAGAACTGGACGCCGACCGCCTGATCATCTGCGGTCTGCAAACCGACTACTGCGTCAACGCCACCGTTCGCCAGGCGCATCAATTGGGCTACGACGTCGTGCTGGTGGCCGACGCCCATTCCACCATCGACAACGGCACGATGAGCGCCGAAGACATCATCGCCGAACACAACAAGGATCTGGCGCATCTGACCGGCTCCGTGGCGCGGATCGACGTTATGCCTGCCAGTGAAATCAAAGTCTGAAAATACCGTCAGCCCCGTGGCGAGTGAGTTTGCTCGCCTGGTGCTGGACGCAATCGCTACGCCTATGGCATGGTCAAAAAAACAATACGCCATGTAGCGAACGGGATCAGAACGATGGAGGAGGGTGATGAGGTCGGCGCCAAGGCGTCGATGGCAACATTGCAGGCATTCAATCTCTGTGTATTGCACCTGGGGCGTCTTGCCCGAGATCGCGGTGCATCCCGGTTCATCACCGACGGCCTGCAGGCCTTCAGCCAACTGGTGCCCTTCGCTTCGGCCTGGTGGGGCGAGATGTCCGCGTCAGGCGTCGATGTTTCGCCCAGAAACTGGATGCACGGGCGAATCAATCTGCCCGAGTCGTTTGCCGCCGAGTGGCACACGTGTGCGCGTAACGACAAATTCTCCCATGACACCATAAGTCGACCCGGCGAGGTCGTGCGCGACAGCGGCTTCAACGACCCCAATGAAGACGTGAATGTATTCGCTCGGCGCTACGACCTCTACTACCTGATGTGCATCACCTTCGAGTTACCCGAAAGCGGCATGATGTTCTTCGTCTGTCTCTATCGAGGCATTGATGCCTCGGCTTTCAACGAAAGCGAGGCCGATCTGTTTTCGGCCTTCTGCGACCACCTGTTGCAGCTGTGGCGATTCCAGGTGCAGGACATGATCCGCTTCGACACGGGCAACGGGGCGTCGGACTTTGGTGTCGCGCGCATGGACGGCAGTTTGCTGTACGTGGGGGCAACGCTGTGTGCAGCCATCGAACGTGAGCTACCCGGCTGGAACGGTTCAATGCTTCCCTCGCAGGTGATCGCGCAACTGCAAAAGGCACCCTGCGTCATGCGCCTGGGCCGCTGCGCCCTGACACTGAGCCCTAACGCCGAACACGTCATCCTGTCGCTCGAAGCCCAGTCGCGCGGGGCGATGCTTGCGCCACGCGAGCGAACGGCAGCCATGCTGTTTGCCGCCGGCCATTCCTACAAGGAAATTGCCAAAATCCTTGAATTGAGCCCTGCGACAGTGCGCACCTATCTGCGCAACTGCTACCTGCAACTGGGCGTGAAGAGCAAGGTGGAACTGGGTTCTGTGCTGCGTTCAGCGACCTCGCTCGCGGAGGCGACGCGCCGCGATTAAATCCGCCTACAACGCGTCCCCCTGTAGGAGCGAGGCTTGCCCGCGAAGAACGATAACGCGGTGTGCCAGACCTGACGCCTTCGCGGGCAAGCCTCGCTCCTACAAAGGGAATGGAGCTCACATTTCTAAGGTGTATCGATTTTATCCAGCACCCGGTTCGCGGTGATCTCCGCCACCATGATGCTGTTTGAAATGCCCAGCAGGGCATAGCGCGACTCACCCTCCAGATGATCCACCAACTGGTGGACCATCACATCGACCGAGGCCAGCGTCTCAACCAAAAAAACCGCCAGGGTTTCGGCTGTGGCTTCTGGGTTCACGCAAAGCAAAGTGCTGGGTCTACGTGCGGTGGCTTTGATGTCGGCATTCGATGGGAAGTGGAAGTTGAGGGCGCGTTCGGCGGCCTCGTTGAGTTTTTTTGAATCGGGTTCGTACGGGGACACTGGATCGGTGGCCGGTGGGTTCGGTGTTACCTTGAACATATTTACGTCTCCAACAATATGGAGCCATCACCGAATCGCTGCTAAACGAAGGTGGCAGCTGTGTGCAGGTTAGCAGACCGGTAGAGACGAATCCGGCGCGCCCGAAGGCGCCCTGCGCACAGCTACCATAAAGTGCAGGCATGAAATGGCCTGACTGTCTGGATGCAAATGCGCTTCGTCACGACGGGCTGCTAAACCCGATCACTGGGAATCAGTGATGCGAATCAAGTTACCGAGTGGATCCAAAGCGCACAAGCCGGCGGATTCTGGTGCAGCCGTAGGCAATGGCGCAAGGTTTTGTAGCTTTCAGGACGTAACTTTGGGGTCTTTTAAACAAGCCTCTTCAATCAATGTTGACTGTGTCGCCGCCTTCGCGAGCAAGCCCGCTCCCACAGGTTCCGCCGCTACACCCGATCGGACCCCTGTCATTTAATTACCTCACCCCTCCTCATTTGTGGAGGTCCATCCGACGCCCGCGCCCTATAGGGTAGGCCCTGCATATCAGAGGCTTGCGGCCGTCTGTTCGGGCCACTTCCAAAACTATAAAAATAGAGGTGAGGCAGTTGAAATTTTCCAGGCTGTTTATCGCCGTTGCGTCGACAACGGCATTTTCCTGCATGGCGCTGGTGGGGTGTCAAACACAGGGTTCGACACCGGCTGACATGGTGATGCGCAACGGCTATGTCTATACCGTCGATGGCAAGAACTCCGTGCAGCAGGCGATCGCCGTCACGGGCGGGAAAATCGTCTATGTCGGCAGCGATGAAGGCGCTGCTTCGTACATCGGCACGCAGACACAGCTGATCGATTTGGCGGGACGCATGTTGATGCCCGGCTTTGTCGATGCACACATGCATCCGGGGGATGGCGGTCGCGCCATGACGTTGTGCGACCTGAAATACCAGACGATGACCCGCAAGGTTTTCCAGGAAACCATTCAGGCATGTCTGGATGCCGACAAGGGCAAGGGCCCGGATGTCTGGCTTGAAGTGGGCAGTTGGGACCGCATGGGCATGACCGGGCTCGACGGCGATCCCGACAAGTCGACGCTGGATGCACTCAAGACCCATCGCCCGATTCAGGTCCGTTCCACCGACTTCCATACCGTGCTGACAAACTCCCGTGGCCTGGCCGTGGCAGGTATCAACAAGCACACGGCCAATCCGGGTGATGGCAAGTACGTGCGCGATAGTGCCGGCAACCCGACCGGTATCTGCGAAGACGGTGCCGCCGATGCCATGGCCGCCGTGGTGCCGCCGGCCAGCGACGCAGAAAAACTCAACCAGACTCGCGCGGCGCTTGATGCCATGCGCCAGCAAGGCATCACCAGTTTTTTCGACGCCTTGTCGGGGCCTGAAAATGGCAAAGCATTTACTACCCTGCAGCAGTCGGGGGAGTTGACCGCACGAGCCTTGCTGGCAATCAAACTCGACCCTGCCGCGGCTGCTGCAGACCCGGCGAAATCCATTGCCGAGGCCAAGGCACTGGCCAACACCTACGACCAGGGAGAAGCCAAAGTCGCGCCGGGCGTGAGCATGCGCCACGTCAAATTGTTCATGGACGGCATCATCAACGCTCCAGCGGATACCGGGGCAATGTTGGCGCCGTACCTGCGCAATGCCGGCACCGATGTCGCGCCCAAGTGGACGCCTGGCAAGAATACCGGTGAGCTGTATTTCCCGCCGCAAGTACTCAATCCGCTGCTGTTGCAAGCGGTGCAGGCCGGTCTCGATCCGCATCTTCACGCCACCGGGGACCGAGCGGTGCGTGACTCGTTGAACGGTATCGAATACGTGCGCCAGCAACTGCCGGGCAACGGTTTTCGTCCGGCCATTACTCACGCTGAATCGGTGGACCCCGCCGACTATTCACGTTTCAAGGCGCTCGACGTGACCGCCAACATGTCGTTCCAATGGGCCCAGCAGGCGCCTTCCACGGTTGACGGCACCAGCGATCATCTTGGACCTGCGCGTTTTGCCCGCATGGAACCATCGGGCAGCATCAGCCGCGCTGGCGGTCGGGTTGCTTATGGCAGCGATTGGCCCGTCGACCCGCTCGACGAATTCCTGGCGCTGAAAATCGGTGTCACCCGCTCAGGCGATCCGCTGAACCCGCACAGCTATGGCCCCAAGTATGCGGGCAGGTTGAATGCCGACCCGGCGCTGTCGCGCACTGACGTGCTGCGCACCATCACCATGAACGCCGCCGAGCAACTGAAACTGGAGGCTGTCGTCGGTTCGGTCGACGTGGGCAAGTTCGCCGACTTGATCGTGTTGGACAAGAACTTCATGCAGGTGCCAGAGGATGAGCTGGGCCGAAACGAGGTACTGCTGACGGTGGTCGGCGGCAAGGTCGTGTGGGCCAAGGCGCCGTTCCTTGGACTTGACCCGAAGGCGTTGTCACAAGCTTCCACATCCCGAATCGCCCAATAAAAACAAGAGAGTGTTCCGATGCAACTATTCATTCCCAACCTGTTGGCCGCAGCCCTGGCCCTTTCCTCGGTGCAGGCCATGGCCGCCGCTGATCTTGTGCTGTTCAACGGCAAGGTTTTTACCGCCGAACCCGGTCAAGCGCTGGTTCAGGCCGTGGCGGTGCAAGACGGCAAGATTCTTAAAGTGGGCAGCGATGCCGAGATCAACGCCCTGGCCGATGCCCAGACGCAACGAATCGATCTGGCGGGCAAAGTACTGATGCCTGGAATGATTGATACCCATAGCCACCCGGTCGTTGCGGCCTTCAACAGCCAGGGGGCCAACCTGCTGGATGAAGTAAAGCCGTTGCCGGAACTCGAGCAATGGGTGATCGAACAAGATGAGGCGGGGCGAGCACGGGCCGGTGACGTGATCAGTATTGCCGGGGTGAGTTCGGCCTATTGGGAGAAAAGCCGCGAGCTCGGTCAGCGCTTCAATCAGGGCCGCTGGGCGGACCAACCGGTGGTTCTCAGCGGGATTGACGGGCATACCGGCTGGGCCAACAACGCGATGCTCAAGCGTCTGAAGATCGACGCGGCATTGGTAAAAGGTCTGTCGGAACAGGACCGCAGCTTCGTGGGGCACGCAGCGGACTTCACTCCCAATGGTTTGTTCGCCGAGTCGCGCTGGGACAAGGTGCGCAGTCAGATCCCCGCGCCCGGCAACGAGGTCATGCTGAAGGCCGCCCGCGAGGCGGTGAAGGTCAATCATCAATATGGCGTTACCGCCTGGATGGACGCGGCAGCGAATGCCGGAAGTGGTGATTCGCTGTTCGATTTCCAGGCCACCGAAAAGAGTTACGGTGTTCTACCGCTTTACCGCGAACTGGCCGAGAAGGGCGAGCTCAATGCCCACGTCGCGGCGCTGCTGCTGGCCAACCCAAAAAGCCGGCCGGCCGATCTGGAAATGCTGGCCAAGGTGATGAAGAAATTCGAGGGCGTGCCCAACCTGAGCTTCCCTGGCATCAAGGTCTTCGCTGACGGCGTTCTGGAGTTTCCAGGGCAGACGGCAGCGGTGATTGTTCCGTTCACCAACAGTCACAAAAACGGTCAGTTGCTGATCGACCCGGCACACTTTGGTGAGTTGGTAGTGGCGGCGGAGAAGCGTGACTGGATTGTGCACATGCATGCGGTCGGCGACCGCGCCGTACGTGAGTCACTCAATGGCATTGAACACGCACGCAAGCTCAACCCGACACCGATGGCCCACAGCATCACTCACTTGCAACTGGTCAATCCAAAGGAATTCCCGCGCTTCAAGCAGCTTGGCGTGATCGCTTCCATGCAACTGTTGTGGGCTACCGGCGAGTCTTACACGGTGGAGTTGGTCAAACCGTATATCAGCGCGTTCGCTTACGGTTATCAGTATCCCGCCAGGTCCCTGCATAACGCCGGTGCGCTCATCGCCGGTGGTAGTGACTGGCCGGTGTCCAGCCCCAATCCGTGGAATGCCATCGCTCAGGCCAGCACTCGCAAAGGGCCGCTGGGTGTGTTGAATGCCAATGAAAGCATTGATCGCCAGACCATGTTCTACGCCTACACCCTCAATGCCGCCAAAGTCCTGCGGCTGGAGCAACAGATCGGTTCGCTGGCGCCCGGCAAACAGGCCGATCTGATCATCCTCGATCGCGATGTGTTCAAGGTCAGCGACGACGAACTGTTCGACACCAAGGTCCTGAAGACTTTCTTCGCTGGCAAGCAGGTTTACGCGCCCGCGTCCTGACGACTACCCGCCGGCAGCACCGAAAAAATGCTCCTGCTCCTCGCATTGCGAGGGGCTGGGCAACGCCATGCCCGAAATCACCCGCTGATCCATAAAAATAAGAGACTTGTATGAACGTACGCTCAGCATTGACCCTTGCCAGCCTTGTATTGGCTCCCCTGACCAGCCAGGCACTGACACTTGACGACAACTTCAGCCTGGACATGACCTTGGGCGTTGTCAGCGACTACCGCACGCGTGGCATTTCGCAAACCCTGGGGGATCCGGCGGTTCAGGCCGGCGCCACGCTGGTGCACAGCAGCGGCTTGTACATTGGCGCCTGGACCTCGAATGTCGATTTCGGCGGCCCCTACAAGACCCGGCAGGAACTCGAGTACTACGCGGGCTACTACTGGCAGGCGACCGAGGCAATCAGTCTCGATCTGGGGTACCTCAAGTACGACTATCCAAAGGAAGGCCAATTCAACATGAGTGAGGTCTACGCCGTCCTTGACGTTTATGGCGTGAAGCTCGGCGCCAACTACTCAAACGATACGCCGAACTTCTTTGGCGAGGACCAGGACACCCTTTACACCTACCTCAGCTACAAAATCGAATTGCCAGCCGAGATCGGCCTGGACCTGCGCGTGGGTCGCAACGATGTCAAAGACCCGGCGTTCTGGTCCGCCAACGGTGAAAGCCGTGATGCCTACACCGAGTGGGAAGCCAAATTGACTCGTGATTTCGTGGGCGTGACCTGGGGCCTCAGCTACATCGATACCGACCTGTCGAAAAGCGAATGCGCGAGCTGGTACGGCTATGACGATCTATGCACTGCCACCGTGGTAGCCAGTGCCAGCAAGGCCTTTTAAGCGTTAAGAAACCCAGGGTCGAGCGATCAACTGTGGCGAGGGGGCTTGCCCCCGTTCGGTTGCGCAGCAGCCGTCGATTTTGGGGCCGCTTCGCAGCCCAACGCGAGCAAGCTCGCTCGCCACAAAACAGTATTCGACTTGAGACCCCTAGCCCGTCTGCCCCTCAGAAGAGAACACCGTAATGACCCAGGTCAGCGATAGTCAGCAGCGAAGTCCCCTGATCGAGACACGTTCGATCGATTACATTCCCGAGGCCGAGCGTCATGGCAGCCTCTACAGTCAGTTCACCCTGTGGCTCGGCGCCAACCTGCAGATCACCGCGATCGTCACCGGCGCCCTGGCCGTGGTGCTGGGTGGCGATGTGTTCTGGTCACTGATTGGTTTGCTGATCGGCCAGTTGCTCGGCGGTGCGGTGGTTGCCCTGCACGCGGCACAAGGGCCGAAGCTCGGATTGCCGCAGATGATCTCCAGTCGCGTGCAGTTCGGCGTCTATGGGGCGGCGATCCCGATTGTGCTGGTGTGCCTGATGTACCTCGGTTTCAGCGCCACCGGCGCGGTATTGTCGGGGCAAGCCATTGCCCAGCTGATCGATGTCAGCGACAGCGCCGGCATCCTGATTTTCGCTTCGTGCATCGCGTTTCTGACGATCTTCGGTTATCGGGTCATCCACTTGGTCGGACGGGTGGCCAGCGTGCTGGGCATCATTGCTTTCGTGTATCTGTTTACCCGATTGATGACGCTCAACGACATCGGTCTGTTGCTGGAAAATCGCCATTTCGGCTGGAGCACTTTCCTGCTGGCGGTGTCCCTTTCCGCGTCGTGGCAGATCGCGTTTGGCCCTTATGTGGCTGACTACTCGCGTTATCTGCCAAGCAAGACCTCATCCTGGAAGACGTTCACCGCCGTAGGCCTGGGGACGGTGCTAGGCGCTCAGGCGTCCATGGTGCTGGGGGTGTTCGCCGCTGCGTTGGCAGGCACGGGTTTTCGCGGGCATGAAGTCGCCACCATCGTTGGGTTGGGCAGTAGCGGCGTGATCGCTTCTCTGCTGTATTTGAGCGTGGTGTTCGGCAAGGTCACGGTGTCGACTCTCAATGCCTATGGCAGCTTCATGTGCGTGGCCACCATTATCAGCGGCTTCCGTCGTGGCTTCGAGATATCCGCCGGCAAACGCATGCTGTTTGTGCTGGCGATTGTCGGTGCGTCCACCGCGCTTGCATTGCTGGGGCAGCACTCGTTTCTCACCACGTTCAAATACTTCATTCTGTTTTTGTTGACCTTCTTCACTCCGTGGAGCGCGATCAACCTGGTGGATTATTACTTCATCAACAAAGAGCGTTATGACATTCCCGCGTTGTCCGACCCGGCGGGGCGTTATGGGCGCTGGAATGGGTTGGGGATCAGCGTGTATGTCTTCGGTGTGCTGGTTCAGTTGCCTTTTGTCGACACTCATTTCTATTCCGGACCGATGGTCGCGCAGCTTGGCGGTGTCGATATTTCCTGGATCGTCGGGCTGGTGGTGCCGGGCATTCTTTACTACTGGGTGGCCAGGACAACCGGGCTTGCTGTGTCGGCCGAAGGTCACTCGAAGGCTTGAAGGCCCCGTCGATCAAGAGCTGCAGAGTGGGCACGGCGATAACTGCCTTGTGTTCAAGCGTCTCCTATACTGATCCGCGTTGACAGGTTCAACGCAGATTCTGAAGGCCGTTGGAGCAGCAGCCAGCGGCTTCCCTACGACTCAACAGTAAGGAGAACGAACATGGCAATCCGTATTGGCGACGAAGCACCGGACTTTACCGTCGAAAGCACCGAAGGCCCGCTGCATTTCCACGAGTGGATCGGCGACAAGTGGGCGATCCTGTTTTCGCACCCCAAGGACTTCACCCCGGTGTGCACCACTGAGCTTGGCTACATGGCGGGGCTCAAGCCGGAGTTCGATAAACGCAACACCAAGATCGTCGGGCTCAGCGTCGACCCTGTCAGTAATCACCAGACCTGGGCCAAAGACATCGAAGAGACCCAGGGGCATGCGGTCAACTATCCGATGATCGGGGACGAGAACCTGGTGGTGGCGAAGCTCTACGACATGATCCATCCGAATGCCAGCGGCGGCGCGCGGACTGCCGTGGACAACGCCACGGTGCGTTCAGTGTTCATCATCGGCCCGGACAAAAAGGTCAAGGCGATGCTGATCTACCCGATGAGTGCCGGGCGCAACTTCGATGAAGTGCTGCGTCTGCTCGATTCTCTACAACTGAACGCCAAGCACACTGTTGCTACCCCAGTGAACTGGCGTCCGGGCGAGGACGTGATCATTCCCACCTCGGTCTCCGATGAAGACGCCAGGAAGAAATATCCGGATGGCTTCAAAACGGTGAAACCTTATCTGCGCACGGTGGCGCAACCGAAGTAATCGATCCGTTGGGAGACCCAATGCCAGTCAATTAAGCGAAATCCATGTGGGAGCGGGCTTGCTCGCGAAGGCGGTGTGTCAGGCGACCTCAATGTTGACTATGCCGCCGCCTTCGCGAGCAAGCCCGCTCCCACAGGCTACTCGCCCTCAAGCGCAAGTTCGCTCGGGTCGGCCCCACACATCTGGGCCAACACCTGAACCACCAACGCATGATCCTCACGCTGGGGCAGCCCTGAAACGGTGACGGCGCCAATGCACCCCACGCCCTTGACCGACACCGGGAAGCTGCCGCCATGATCGGCGTAATCACGCAGCGGCAACCCCATCAAACCTTCGAGTGAATCGCCCTGAAGCTTAAAGGACAGGCCTACGCGGTATGAGCTGAGTTCCATCAGTTCCACGACATTTCGCTTGCGTCGTGCCCAGTCGGCATTGCTGGCGGAGGTCCCCGGCATCGAGTAAAAAAACACGGTGTCCCGCGCCAGCCTGACCTCAATCGTGGTGGACACGCCTTGCTCCTCGCAGGCGGTTTTCAAACGGGTGCCCAAGTCCCAGGCTGTCGCTTTGTCGAAGCGCTCAAACCTCAGGGTTTCTTCCTGGAGCGCGATACGTTGCAGGTCGGTTTTGATGTCCATGATTGCTCCCTCATCCCTTTCGGGCGGTCGTACTGTTACGCACGGTTAATGTGAACGGCAGCACCACATGGCGCTCGGGGATGGGCTTTTTTTCAATGAGGGCGATCAGCATTTCAACGGCCTTTTGGCCAAAGGTTTCGGCGGGTTGCGCAATGGTCGTCAACGCTGGATCACAATAGGCCGCGAACGGAATGTCATCGAAACCGACCAACGAAATATCGTCGGGTACCCGCAAACCCTGTTGTTTGATGCGCTTCAATGCACCGATCGCCATTTCATCGTTTTCACAAAAGAACGCGGTCGGACGGTCGGCCAAATCCAGAAGCATTCCCGCGCCATCAAAACCGGCCTGCAACGTGAAGTCCCCGTGGCAGATCAATTGCGGATCCGACTCGATACCGGCCTGATGCAATGCATCTTGATAACCGGCCACACGGTCGCGTGTAAGTGGGCTGCTTTTCGGGCCTTTGATCAGGCCGATCCGGCGATGGCCCAGATCGATCAGATGCTCGGTCATGGCTTTGGCCGCTGCCCGATTGTCGAGGCTGATCGTCGGATGCCGCCCGCCTTGAATCACCTCGCAGGCGTTAACCAAGGGCAGTGATTCGCCGTGGGGGAAGGGCGATTCAAACGGGTCGTAGGCGCGCAACTGAATCACGCCGTCGGCCTGGTGGGCGTACACCAGCGCGGCAAATTCCCGTTCGATTTCCTCGCGACCCTGGGTGTCGCACAGCAGCAGGCGGTAACCGGCCGCCTGTGCCGCCTGTTGAGCGCCGCTGATCACCCGCGCGAAAAACGTGTTGGCGATGGCCGGGACCAGAATCACCAGGTTGCCGGTTCTGCGCGAACGAAACTGCACGGCCATGAGGTTCGGCCGATAGCCGGCCTGTTCCACGGCTGCGTTGACCTTGTCCCGGGTTTCGGGGAGTACGCGCTCGGGCGACTTCAGCGTTCTGGACACGGTAGCCACCGAGACGCCGGCCAGCCGGGCTACTTCACGGATATTGGACAAGACGACCTCGTTATCGAACCGGCAGATGTAAACATGGCCGGCGAGCTTACCGCAGTCCGGCCGTGCGCTGAAATGACCTTCATTTTTAATCCCGGGTTTGACACCCGAAGTAACTGAGCTTAAATTTCCGGCATGATGTAACCGGTTACATCATAGTCAAACCTGAGCGCTAATCCGCCCCGAACAAGAGAAAATTCGCGATGAACGTTGCAACGGCAAAAATAAGAATGGGATTTGTCGGGGGCGGCGAGGGCGCTTTCATCGGCAAAGCCCACCGCCAAGCCGCCGGTCTCGATGGTCGTTTTGAACTGGTGTGCGGTGCCTTCAGCCGAGACGCCCGCAACAATCAGGACACCGGCGCCGCGCTGGGATTGTCCGCCTCACGCTGCTACAGCGACTGGCAGCAGATGCTGGATAGCGAGCGCGCATTGCCTGCCGACCAGCGCATGGAGCTGTTGGTCATCGTCACGCCCAATCACTTGCACGCGCCGATCGCCAGCCAGGCACTGAATGCGGGTTTTCATGTGTTCAGCGAAAAGCCTGCGGCACTGAATCTGTCCGAGCTGCTGGCCCTCAAGGCAGTGGTGAAAAGCAGCGACCGCCTCTATGGACTGGCCCACACGTATCTGGGTTATCCGATGGTCTGGCAGGCGCGCAAGATGGTGCGTACTGGCGTGATCGGCGCTGTGCGCAAGGTCATCGTCGAGTACCCGCAGGGCTGGCTGAGCCGGGATGTGGCCGGGCAGGGCAACAAGCAGGCGAGTTGGCGCGATCAGCCCGAGCAGTCCGGGCTGGGCGGCTGCATTGGCGACATCGGCACCCATGCCTTTTCACTGGCTGAATTCGTCGCGGACCAACCCATCGAACAGGTGTGTGCAAGCTTGGGTTCGCACGTTGCCGGGCGGCAACTGGACGATGACGCAGCGATGCTGTTCAAGATGGCCGCCGGGGCCAGCGGGGTATTGATCGCCAGCCAGGTCTGCGCCGGCGAAGAGAACCCATTGAAGATCCGCGTCTATGGCGACAAAGGCGGGTTGGAGTGGCGTCAGGAAGAGCCCGCAAGCCTGATCCATCGCTCCCTCGATCAACCGTTGAGCATCCTTCGTTCCGGTGTCGGTCAGCCCTGGTTGTGCGAGGCCGCCAGCCAGCGCATGCGTTTGCCTGCCGGGCATCCCGAAGGCTATCTCGAGGCCATGGCCAATCTCTATGGTGATTTCGCCACCGCGATCCGCAGCAACGTCGAAGGCAACGATGCCCCCGGCGTGCCGGGCATCGACGTCGGGTTGCGTGGCATGGCGTTCATCGAAGCAGTGATCGCCAATCATCGCGGCGACGCGAAGTGGACCGAACTGGTCTGCAATCCATGAATCCGGAGAACCCTCCCGTGAACCACACCTCCCCAACACCGACAGGCCTGCGCGGCCCGGGTATTTTCCTCGCGCAGTTCATGTCCGCCGAAGCGCCCTTCGACACGCTCGCCAACATTGCCCGCTGGGCCGCAGCGCAGGGTTACAAAGCCATTCAGTTGCCGACTCTGGGCACGCAATACATCGACCTGGCGCGCGCCGCCGACAGCCAGGATTACTGTGATGAATTGAAAGCCGTCTGCGCCCAGGCAGGAGTCGAAATCAGCGAGCTGTCGACGCATCTGCAGGGCCAACTGGTGGCGGTGCATCCGGCGTTCGATACGTTGTTCGATGACTTCGCCCCCGCGCATTTGCGCGGCCAGCCTCAGGCACGCACCGAGTGGGCCATCGATCAGTTGAAGCTCGCCGCGCGCGCCAGCCAACGCTTGGGGCTGAAGGCGCACGCGACGTTTTCCGGTGCGCTGCTCTGGCCGTATGTCTACCCGTGGCCGCAACGCCCGAGCGGTCTGGTCGAGCAGGGTTTTGCCGAACTCGCCAAGCGCTGGTTGCCGATCCTCGATTGTTTCGAGCAAGCCGGCGTCGACCTCTGCTACGAGATCCATCCCGGCGAAGACCTACACGACGGCGCCTCGTTCGAGCGTTTCCTTGAGGCCGTCGATTACCATCCGCGCGCCGCGATCCTCTACGACCCGAGCCATCTGCTGCTTCAGCAAATGGACTATCTGGGCTTCATCGATCGCTATCACGAGCGCATCCGCATGTTCCACGTCAAGGACGCCGAGTTCCGGCCTGATGCCCGTTCGGGCGTCTATGGTGGCTATCAAGGTTGGGTCGAGCGGCCTGGCCGCTTCCGTTCTCTGGGCGATGGGCAGATCGATTTCAAATCGATTTTCAGCAAATTGACTCAGTACGACTTTGCCGGCTGGGCGGTTCTGGAATGGGAGTGTTGCCTGAAGGATTCGGAGCAGGGCGCCGCAGAAGGCGCGGCCTTCATCCGCCAGCACATGATCAGCAAAACCCAAAAGGCCTTTGACGATTTCGCCAGCGTGACGTCCGACGAAGGTTTCAATCGTCGACTGCTGGGTTTGCCCGACGCCTGAATACAACCTTGTTCGTTCCTCTCTCCGCAAAAAAACAATAAGACGGTGACTGATATGACCACGATGACTGCGCGATTAAGCGTAATGATGTTCCTGCAGTTCTTTATCTGGGGCGGATGGTTCGTGACCCTCGGCACCTTCCTCTCCAGTAACTTGGGGGCCAGTGGCGGGCAGATCGGCATGGCGTTCTCGACGCAGTCCTGGGGCGCGATCATCGCGCCCTTTGTGATCGGTCTGATTGCCGACCGCTACTTCAATGCCGAGCGCATTCTTGCGGTGTTGCATCTGATCGGCGCGGTGCTGCTGTTGCAACTCTATCGAGCGCCTGACTTCAGCACGTTTTACCCCTTTGTGCTGGCCTACATGATGATCTACATGCCGACGCTGGCGTTGGTGAATTCGGTGGCATTCCGGCAGATGCGCGACCCGGCCCTGGAGTTCTCGCGGATCAGAGTGTGGGGCACCATCGGCTGGATTGTCGCGGGCGTGGTGATCAGCTTTGTGTTTGCCTGGGATTCGCAACAAGCGATCTCATCCGGTGGTTTGCGCAACACGTTTCTGATGTCGGCCATCGCCTCCCTCGTGCTCGGGATCTACAGCTTCAGCCTGCCGCGCACCGCGCCGCTCAAACCTGAGCCGGGCAGTGTCGGCTTAAAGCAAATGCTGGGGCTGGACGCCTTGGGTTTGCTGAAGGACCGCAGTTACCTGGTGTTCTTCATCGCCTCTATTTTGATCTGCATTCCGTTGGCGTTTTATTACCAGAATGCCAACCCGTTTCTGGCGGAAATCGGCGTGACCAATCCAACCGCCAAGATGGCGATCGGGCAAGTCTCGGAAGTGCTGTTCATGTTGCTCCTGCCGCTGTTCATTCAGCGTTTCGGCATCAAGATCGCGCTGCTGGTGGGGATGCTGGCGTGGGCGTTGCGCTACCTGTTGTTCGCCTACGGCAACAACGGCGACCTCGCCTTCATGTTGTTCACCGGCATCGCTTTGCACGGCATCTGCTACGACTTCTTCTTTGTTTCGGGGCAGATCTACACCGATGCCAAAGCGTCGGAGCGTTTCAGAAGCTCCGCGCAAGGGTTGATCACGCTCGCGACGTACGGCTTGGGCATGCTGATTGGCTTTTGGGTGGCCGGGGCGGTGACCGATCACTATGCGTCGGCTGAGAGCCATGACTGGAAAAGCATCTGGCTGTTCCCGGCAGGGTTCGCGTTGGTGATATTTTTCTGTTTCTCGCTGGCCTTCAAAGGGCGGCAACGCGTGGCAGCGCCGTCGAGTATTTGAATAATGCCCCGAGTCTGAAAAACACCGTCGGACCCTGTGGGAGCGGGCTTGCTCGCGAAAACGGTGGGTCAGGCGACATCAATGTCGACTGTGCCGCCGTCTTCGCGAACGCTTTTCGTAGGAGCCAGGCTTGCCGGCGAAGGCGATCTGAAGGACGCCTTCGCCGGCAAGCCTGGCTCCTACGAGTTTTGTGATTAACCGACTGGCATTTCAGGGGTTATGGAACGCGCTTCACTCAAGGCGCGCCAAACAGCATCGTCCAATAAACACCCTCGTCACTGCGTGAATCGGCGGCATAGGCCGCGCCCACTTGGGTAAACATCGGGTTCATCAGGTTGGCGCAATGCCCAGGGCTGGCCAGCCAGCCGGCCATTGCCTTGCTCGGTGAGCTTTGCCCGGCGGCGATGTTCTCGCCGATCTGACGGCCTCGATAGCCGGCGGCTTTGGCCCGATCCAATGGCATATCACCGTCGGGATCGCGGTGGGCGAAGTAGTTGCCGTAGGCCATTGCCTTGCTGTGCCCTTGCGCGGCGGCCCCGAGGGCGGCATTCCAGGTCAACGGCCGTGCGGCGGCAAAGCGTTTGCGCCCGCACAGGCGCGGCCTGGCCCGTGCCGCATTGACCTGTGCCAGCAACGCCTTGCCCGCTTCTCGCGAATCGCCGACACGTCCGTCGAGCACCGGTTGCGCCAGCACCACCTGCCATTCGCTACGGGAGCGAGTGACGCCGATATCGGCATACTGGGTATCGAGCAGCGCCCCGCAGTAGTCGCTCTCAAGCATGTCAAACGCCTCATCGGCATCTTGCGCGCCGACCACGCGAATGGTGCGCACCGTCACCGCTTGATAACCCTTAGCTTTCAAGGCGCTCCGCAAACCGCCGCCATAGCCGACCGGCAGCGCCAGGTTCGATTTCAGCGACAGCGGCCGCAACGGCTTGACCGAGCGCCCGGCACAGCGATCGGGATCGGCGCGGTAGTCGTTGATGACTTCCACCAGTTGCCGCTCCCCACTGGCATGGGCGGGGCTGGCGAATAGCGGGAGCAAAGGCATCAGGCACAGAGAGATAAAGCGACAGCGGCGGACGGTTGGGCGCATGAACGGACAGCTCTGATGAGATGACGACGATAGGGGGACAGAAACGAGCAATGACCGTAGGAGCGCTTCGTTGGATGAGCTTCTTTTACGGCACGGCTAAGACTGCGGGTCTGAAGACTGGTTCACGAGGGGAGGAGACAAATTTAGCGCCGCCGCCGTGGGGGCTGATCCGGCCATTCACCCAAGGACATCAGGCTCTCGGGCTGGTACCGTACTGGCATCCTTCAGGAGTACAGGGACATGACGAAAACCAGGGGTGACAACGACTGGGTAAAGCGCTCGGCTCAGCCGTTGAAGATGGAGCGTATCGAAGCCTTTTTTGGCGGCCATGGGTTTACGCCGCATCGCCACGATACGTACGCCATCGGACGAACGCTGTCGGGTGTTCAAAGCTTCCAGTACCGCAACACCAAGCGTCACAGCCTGCCCGGGAAAACCGTCGTTTTGCATCCGGACGAAGTACATGACGGTGAAGCCGGCACCGAAGCGGGTTTTCATTATCGGATGATCTACATCGAACCCGCTTTGATTCAGCAAGTATTAGGCGGCAAACCCTTGCCCTTCATCGAGGGTGGTATATCGAGCGACCCACGGCTTTATGCCGCGACCCAAGTGCTGCTGCAGAGCCTCGACGCTTGCATCGAGCCCCTGGAAGAAGACGATGCCATTTACGATCTCGCGCAAGCGCTGGATGTGAACTCGGGGCAACGCGGGCGGCGCAAGTCGTTTGACTTTGTAGCGGCCGAACGCGCGCGCGCGTTGATTCATGAGTCGCTGGATCGAGTCATTACCCTGGAGGAGTTAGCGCAGGCCAGTGGTCGAGACCGCTGGAGCCTGAGCCGTGATTTTCGTGCGCTGTACGGTACGAGCCCCTATCGATACATGACTCAACGACGCCTCGATCTGGCAAGAGCACTGATGTTCGGGGGCCACTCGATGGCGGAGGCGGCCGTCTCCGCAGGCTTTTTCGATCAAAGCCACATGACGCGTCAATTCACCCAGACCTACGGCGTCTCACCCGGTCGATGGATGAAAAGGCTGGGCCTTGTTTAAGGGCGCTCGACTTGCACAATCATGCAATACGCAGTGCTGATCCTCTCCTAAAGTCAGCCCTCGATAACTTGGCTAGTGAGGGCGACTCAAATGCATTCCCAACCCGGCGTGACAACCTGCACCGCGATTAACTTTGCCGAAAAACTGGCTTTGTTCAGCGAGCAATGGGCGCCCAAGGTCATTGCCGAAATGAACGACTACCAGTTCAAGGTGGTGAAAATCGAAGGCGACTTTGTCTGGCATTCCCATGCCGACACCGATGAAACCTTCATTGTCCTCGAAGGCGTGCTTCGCATCGATTTTCGAGAGGGGGCCGTCGTGGTCAGGCAGGGGGAAATGTACGTCGTCCCCAAGGGCGTCGAACACAAGCCTTATGCTGAGCGAGAGGTGAGGATGCTACTGATCGAGCCGCGTGGCGTGCTGAATACCGGCGATCAGGAGGGAGAAAGAACCGCAATCAATGATGTCTGGATTTAAACGCTTCAGTTTTTTCTCCATTTTTGTATGAGGGCTTTGAGACTCTATCGGTACATCTGCCAGCAAGCATTCAGGAACGCAGTGTCATTCTCTGAATCAACGAATTAGCGGCGTTTTCGTTGAAAAGGCTCGATGACGGGTGGCGAAGTGCCTCTCGTCGGAAGACAACGCGGCTATTTCGCGCTTTTCAGCTATTCTTGCGGCATCTGGACGGTGGCCATGACGTACTGGCACACGATGCGCAAGGAAGGGATGACAAAATGGATGATGTGCATTGCGTGCAAGTTATCGCTGTAACGGGCGGTAAAGGTGGCGTGGGCAAGACAACGGTGGCGGTTAACCTTTCGTTGGCGCTGGCGAAAATGGGGCGGCGCGTCGTATTGCTGGACGCCGATCTGGGCCTGGCGAATATCGATATTCTGTTGGGGCTGACGCCGCGCTACACACTGGCCGATGTCATCGAAGGGCGTTGCGAGCTGTCCGAGGTGCTGTTGCCTGGGCCTGGAGGCATTCGTGTGGCCCCGGCCTCTTCGGGATTGCAGAGCATGATTCATCTGGAGCCGGCGCAATACCGTGCGCTGATCCAGTCCTTTAGCGATATTGGCGATAAGCTGGATGTGCTGGTGATCGATACGGCCGCCGGTATCGGTGGCTCAGTGGTCAACTTCATCCGCGCGGCGCAGGAAGTGATGGTGGTTGTGTGCGATGAACCCACCTCGATCAGCGGCGCCTACGGGCTGATCAAACTACTCAATCTGAACTACGGTATGCACCGTTTTCGCGTGCTGGCCAACATGACGAACAGCCCGGCGGAAGGTCGCAATCTGTTTGCCAAGCTGGAAAAAATTACCGATATGTTCCTTGATGTCTCGCTGCAGTACGTCGGCGCGGTGCCGAACGACGAATGTGCGCACAAGGCCGCGCAGAAGGGGCGTGCAGTGGTTGAAGCCTTTCCCCGCTCCAAATGCGCTCAAGCCTTCCAGGCCCTTGCTCACAACGTCGATACCTGGCCTTTGCCGACTCATCCGCGAGGGCATGTGGAGTTCTTCGTTGAGCAACTTGTGCAGAATTCGGGCAGGTGAGCCTGCTCGATGTTTAAAACCCGCGAGTAAACCGCTTTTCGTAGGAGCCAGGCTTGCCGGCGAAGGCGCTCTTAAAGACGCCTTCGCCGGCAAGCCTGGCTCCTACATGTCCGATTTGCCCTTAACTGACTGGCATTACGCCTTGTGCGGGCTTTTCGTCTGTACAAGTTCAAATCACAACTTGTAGCCGATCTGCCGCAGCAAATTCTTGCGCCACAGAATGTCTTCATCGCCTTCAATGTCTTTGGCACAAAAGCCATCCACCACGCCCAAAATCCCGCGCCCCTGTTCCGTCTCAGCAACAATCACTTCAGTCGGATTGGCCGTTGCGCAAAAAACACGGCACACCTCTGGAACCATTTTGACGGCGTTCAACACGTTCAGCGGATAGAAACCGTCGCCGAGGAAAATGATGAAGCTATGGCCCGCGGCAATGGCTTGCGCATTTTTCTGTGCAAGTTCGATCATGGCGGTATCGGTGCCAGACCATCGCACCAGGCATTTGCCGGAGGCTTCACAAAAGGCCACGCCAAACTGGATGCCTGGCACGGCGTTGACCAGCGCTTCATGAATATCCTCGACGGACTTGATGAAGTGCGTCTGTCCCAAAATGAAGTTCGTCTCTTGCGGCTTGTCGATTTTCAACGTGATGAGTTGCATTTCAAACGCCTCCTTTCACGATGCTGCGAACCAGAGTCTGGCCTCTAATCAAGCCGGGACGGTGTCTTGCTCAGCGGGCGGTGTCTCTGTGTAGACGCGAACTTCACCCAGTTTTCTTATAGTCGACTTGGGCAAGGTCGGTGCATCAAGAAGAATCGAATCAATGCGCTTGCGGATGTCAAAAACGATTGGGCCCAGGATAGCCTCGTCCTTGCCGCTGGCGATTTCGTCCTGAATCTCACGAGATATCGCCCCGAGTTTCTCGGCGGTGTCTTTGTGCCCGGCAGCCCGGGTGTCAAAGTTCAGGAAGGTCTGGACCGAACTCAACACCAGGGTCAGGAGTGACAGGACGCCGGCTAGGTATTGGAGCCATACGGGCGAGGAGTCACTGATTGAGCCAAAGACACTGGCGCTGACGATCGCCGACAGCACCACGCAGGGGATACCCAGTTTCCAGCTGAACTTCTCGAAATCCCGGGCACTGATTTCGTGTTCAATCTGCAACCGAACGATCATGCGATTCCATTTGGTCAGTAGCTCTAGCCGGCTCATGGTTGCAGTCCTTGGCAGGGGGATTCAGAGGAATATTAGCTTCTATTTGGCCGCCTGTTAGGGTTCGCAGACAGTATGACGCTGAGGCGCCAGGCCTTCTTCCTCTCGGAGCTGGCGGCTCATGTCGTCGCAGCTCTGCGACCAGGTTGTCAGCCACGGCGACATCTGGGGTGACTGTTCAGCCAATCCCAGCTCCCGGACAAACTCGGCAGGTGAGACCGTGCCCTTGGCCGCGCGGAACAGACCCCGCATGATGACGACGCCAACTACCCGTCCTTTGCTCACGAAGCGGTGTTCCATAAAGCTCCACTTATCGTCCCAGCCGAGTATGCGGGTATGAATCTCAAACGATTCGAACAGCTTCAGCTCCCGCCGAAACTTGCCCCAGGTATCCCCAACAATCGGCACCGCCTTGTGGCGCAGGGCTACGCGGTAGGCACCACTGCGCAGGACGAAATCCATGCGACCCACGTCGGCCATAGTGAAATAACGGCCATTGGTGACGTGCCGGTTGAGGTCAAGATCGAGCGGCCAGACGCGCATGCGGATGACGGTAGTGGCCAGCCCATCAACCGGCTTGCGCCAAGGGCGACGAAACAGCATCAGGAACAGTCGAAACCAGAGATTCATAAATACGCCGAGGGTTGAGTAGAGCGGTGCACTTTAGGGCGGAGAATGTGAGCGAGATAGGTGCGCAAATGACTTTTTTCATGTGAAAAGCGCAATTGGATCATTTCACGCGCGGTGTCAGCCATTTCAGGCACTGCCCGCCAACAGGTATTCCGCTCAGGAATGCCCCCATAAAAATCATGCATTTTCCTTATGACATTGGATCTCGTAGCGTGTCTGCTCACCATATGGAGATGACCGCCGTGAATGATTCCCGCCTGCGCCTGTACGTTGATGCTCAATTCACCAGCCCCTATGCCATGTCGGTTTTCGTGGCCCTTCGCGAAAAGGGCATCGAGTTCGAACTGAGCCCGCTGGACCTCGACGCGTTCGAAAACCAGTCAGAAGACTATGCCAGCCTCTCGCTGACCCAGCGCGTACCGACGCTGGTGCATGGCGATTTTGCCTTGTCTGAATCGTCGGCGATCACTGAGTATCTGGAAGACATTTTCCCTCAGACGCCGGTTTACCCGCAGGAGTTAATGCAACGCGCGAAGGCACGACAAGTCCAGGCGTGGCTGCGCAGTGATCTGCTGCCCATTCGGCAGGAACGATCCACACTGGTGGTGTTTTATGGCCTCAAATCAGCGCCCTTGTCGCCCGCTGCCGAGTCGGCTGCGCGCAAGCTGATCGCTGCCGCACAAGCGCTGCTGGCTGACGGCCGCGAGTGCCTGTTCGGCCAATGGTCGATCGCCGATGTGGACCTGGCCTTGATGCTCAACCGGCTGATACTCAACGGTGACGCCGTGCCATCCGCGCTGGTGGAATACGCGCAGCGTCAATGGCAGCGGCCTACGGTGCAGGAGTGGGTCAAATTGCAGCGTCCTGCGCTGTAGCGGTGTGAAGTCAGGTCAACTGCGCTCAATAAATTGCACGATGACCTGATTGACGATCTCCGGATGCGTCACCGGCCCCATATGACCGAGCCCCTCGAGTTCCACCACTTCAACGTTCGGCAGTGCGCCGGTCAGCAGCCGTGCCACTGCCCGTGACGATGCCGGCGAGTCCTTGCCGACCATGAAAAGCACCGGCAGGTTGAGCGAGCGGAATGCCTGCAAGGGCGTCGGCTCGTTCAACAGCGCGTGGGCCCAGCCCTGCACATTGGCCACCGCGGCGGCGATGGAGGGCTTGCGTTGTTCCGGGGTTTGCTCCCAGGCCCCGGCACCCATCCAGTAGTCAATGAAGTGCTGGGCCGCTGCGTCCAGGTTACCCGCCTCAAGCGCGAGCCCGGCGTTTGCGACGACTTCACGGATGGCATCCGCCTCATTGGGTGGAGGCGATTCGGCGTCGAGCAGGGCAAATAATGTTGGCTCATATAAAACCAGCGCGCGCACCCGGCCGGGGTTCTGCAGCGCCGCGATCAACGCCACTGCCCCGCCATAAGAGTGACCGACCAGAATGAGTGGTTCGCCGGCGCGGGCGAGCACCGGCTCGGCGAAGCGCGCTTCTTCACTGAGGGTGACGATCCGATCGGTGGGCCACGCCGGGCTCTTGCCGGCCCCAAATGAATCGAGCGCCAGAACCCGAAACTTTGCGGCCAGGTGATCTTGCAATCCACGCCACTGCACCGAGTGACTCGCATTGGCGTGAAAGCAGACAACGCCCGGTCCCACGCCAGCGTCCCGATAAAAGGGTTCGACGGGTTTCATTCTGGCTCCCCTGCAACGACATTAAAGAGACGAAGAGAGTTATAGATTAACTTCAAGGCTTCGGTGTAGCAGCCAGTCATGATGAAATAGCCGCCCGTTTTTGCTGCCAGCAACACCTGATTTGGAGCACCACATGAAAAACGCCGCCATCCTTACCTTCGCCTTGATGCTCAATACCGGGTTATTCAGCATGCAAGCCGAAGCGGCGGGGGATGCTGAAGCTGGTCAGAAACTATTTAACCGTATCTGCGGCGGCTGTCATCAAGTAGGGACTTCGGCGCGGGGTTCTTTTGGTCCGCAACTCAATGCGATCTTCGGGCGCCCTGCGGGAAGCACGACGGACTACCAGTACTCAAGCGCGATGAAATCATCAGGCCTCATCTGGACTCGCGAAACACTTACCGCCTACATCGAAGCGCCAAAAGAAGTAGTCCCTGGAACCCGGATGATTTTCTGGGGCCTCAGCGATTCGCAGAAGGTCGAAAACCTGCTGGCCTACCTTCAGACATTTCAGCCGCAATAATCTGTGCCTCATCAAAATGTTTGCCGCGTAAAGGCTGTACAGGTGATATCAACGAGCCATTTCATCCGTTAAAGTAGGCGCCGCCCGAGAAACGGATCCCGGGTATTTCTAATGGAGTGACTCAGTGAATTATCTCAGCAAAGTTGTTGCCGTAGCCCTGTTCGGTCTGGTTCTGGCGGGTTGCACCGGCGCCCCGATGAAGACTCAGCAGTACGACAGCACCCAGTACACCGTTGTCGGCCACAGTGAAGCGACCGCCACTGGCCTCCTGCTGTTTGGCCTCATCCCGATCCAGCAGAACAACCGTTTCATCCGCGCTCAGAACGCCGCGATCAAGGCCAAGGGCGGCGACGCCATGATCAACACCCAGGTTCAGGAAAACTGGTTCTGGGCCTGGGTCCTGACCGGTTACACCACCACAATCTCCGGTGATGTGGTCAAGCTGAAAACCGTTCAGTAAGCGACAGGCTCTGCCATTGTGGCGAGCTCGCGCTGGGCTGTGTAGCGGCCCCAAAAATCCGACAGCAATTGCCGATTTTTGTGAGTGCTACGCACTCAAGCGGGAGAAAGCTCCCTCGCCACAGGTTTCTCACTTATTGATCGCACCTCACCCCCAGGCTTTTCCGAGCTCCTCCAGACCCGCGTCTTGCAGGTTCTGCGCACTCATGACCACTCGGAATTTGCAGTTGGCCTGAAAGTTGAGAAAGAAGGGTTCCGCATATCCGGGAATTTCGGAAGGGTCTTCTATATCGATCAGAAAAATCCCACTTCGCATTCCATCCTGCTCAGTGAAATAAGTCGCCTCCGGCTTAATGGTTTCCAGCACGCGGTTCATGATTTCGCCGATTTTCCCGGACCTGACATGCGCGTTGAAAGGTTCATGGGGAAACTCGACCATCAGTAGCATTTTCATTATTCGATACTCTGTTGAGGTGGCGTGCTCCTTACCCGGATCCTTACTCCTGACGATGATGCCGCAAGCCGTGCATTCAGCCGTGCCAGCGGCGGTGTGTGGTTAAGAATAGCGAAGGGTGAGAGGCTGCCGGGGCAGAGTTACGGACGGTCATTCTTGATGAATCGGCGGCGAGGTCTGACAGCGTCAGGGTGCCTGTTCTTTTGAAAAGGCTAGCGGGTGTCATCACGGTGTCATCGAACGAATGGCAAGCTCCTCGCAAACCGTCTTGAGCGCTCAGACGGAACTCCGTCTGCGGGCTGATGAATTTGCCAGGAATCCCCCTTATGAAAGGAGACGCCTCCCTGTTTGCGGCCATTGACTTGGGGTCCAACGCGTTTCGCATGATGATCGGCCAGTCAGTCAGACGCAATCAGGGGTTCATGATCCAGGAAGTGAAAACTTTGCGAGAGCCTGTCCGTTTGGCGGAAGGGTTTCAGGGAGGGGCGCTGGACGAGTTGGCGCTGGATCGGGGATGGCAAGCACTCGCGCGATTTGGCAAAAAACTGCGCGGCTTCGAGGCCGGTCGCGTGCGGGCAGTGGCGACCAGTGCTGTGCGCGAAGCCGATAATGCCCAACTGTTTCTGGCCAGCGCGGAGCGGCACTTGGGCTTTCGTATCGATGTCATCTCTGGGCATGAAGAGGCGCAACTGGTGTACGCCGGTGTTGCCCAGACGATGATGCCCAGTACAGAAAGTATGCGTCTGGTCGTGGATATCGGCGGCGGCTCTACTGAATTGATTCTGGGGCAGGGCGATCAGCCCCTCTTGACCGAGAGCATTGCGATTGGCAGCGGTACTTTTGGTGCGCGTTACTTTCAGGGCGGCTGTATATCGGCGAAGGCGCTCCTGGAGGCCGAGCGCGTGGCCACTCTGCAGTTTGAAAAAGTTACCCGTCGTTATCGCGCACTGGGTTGGCAGCAGACTATTGGCTCTTCAGGTACTGCACGGATGCTGGCCAAAGTGCTCAAGGCCAATGGTTTGAATGACGATGGTCAAAGCGGTATCACCTACGGCGGTCTGTTGCGCTTGTCGTTGCGTCTGCTGGAAGTGGGGCATGTTAAACAACTCAAATTGGCGGGCTTGCCACCCCATCGCCTGAATATTTTGCCCGGTGGCCTGGTGCTCATGCTGGCGGCGTTCAAGGTACTCGGCATCTCGCACATGAGTCCTTCCGAGCCGGGCTTAAGGTTGGGTGTTCTTCATGGTTTGATGTCCAAACACTAGATGACGCCGGTGCTGTAAGAAAAGAATTGTTATTTAGATCAGAAAGAATGTGAGGACGTGATGGCTGACAAACTCCGGGTTCTGTTCGTTTGCGCAAAAAATGACGTTCGCTCACTGATGGCGGAGGCGCTACTTAGGCACAGTGATTGCGAACACTTCGAAGCCTTGAGCGCGGGTCTTGTGGCCAGTGAAGTTGACCCCCGCACGCTGGAGTCTCTCGATCACGTCGGCATCGACACCACGGGGTTACGCAGTAAAGCCATCGATGAGTTTGAGGGGCAACCGTTCCATTATGTGATCACGCTGTGTGACAAGTCGTCCGAAGAGGCTTCGCGGATACCCACCGCCGGCGAAGTGATCGTGTGGAATTTCGAGGACCCCGTCACCAGTGAAAAGCATGATCCCTTCCGTCATGCCATTCAGGAAATCCACGATCGCATCAAAATGTTCATCACTGTGAAGACCCGGTAGTGATGCTCGAGTATCAGTGCTGACCAAGACGCAGAACCTGTGGGAGCGTGGCTTGCCCGCGAAGAACGATGACGCGTAGTACTTGAAAAACCGCGGTGCATTCTTCGCGGGCAAGCCACGCTCCCACAGGATTTTCGTCGCTCAAATTTCTTAACTTACCGGCATTAGGCTGATGAGGCCGGGTTTTTTGGTTGAGTGTTGCGATAAAGCCACTCATTCATGCAGCACGATTCTGAATCAGACGATCCGAACCACCTTCAGCGACGCGGTTCTCGATCAGACGATCGGAGCCACCTTCAGCGACGCGATTCTCGATCAGGCGATCGGAACCACCTTCAGCAACACGGTTTTCAATCAGGCGATCTGAACCACCTTCAGCCAAACGGCTTTCAATCAGACGATCCGAACCGCCTTCAGCGACGACCGGGTGAGCAGAGGAAGCGGCGAAAGCGTTAACTGCAAAAACCGAGAAAGCGATACTGAGGAGGATTTGGCGTTTCATGATGGTGTGCTCCGGGGTGTTATTGGTTGGGTATGGAGCGGATGTTACGCCGGGGATTTTTTATGAGAACTTCATTGGCGTGATGGTGACTATCGATGCCAACAATGGTTGAAACGTAGTGGGTAAATACCGCGTCCACGCGTCTTTCCCCAGGTTTAAAGGAACAGGTCGTAGGACAGTTTGCCGATCAGGATCACCAGCAACACCAGGAACAGAGCCCGGACAAAGGGCACGCCTTTATGAACCGCCAGCCAGGTGCCGGTCAGCGCGCCGAGGATGTTGAATGCTGCCATGGGGATTGCGATCAGGTAGAGCACGTTACCCGTCGGAATGAAGAATATCAGCGCCGCTACGTTGGTCGCGATGTTCACCAGCTTGGCCGACGCCGAGGCATGAAGGAAGTCGAAGGCGAAGCAACGGATAAACAGGAAGATCAGGAAGCTGCCAGTACCGGGACCGAACAGTCCGTCGTAGAAGCCAATGGCACCGCCGATGACGATCGCCAGCAGTTTTTCCTTGGTGCCGATGCGCATGGGTTTGTGCAGGGCGCCGAAGTCCTTTTTCCAGAAGGTGTAGATCGCCATCAGCACGATCAATACCAGCACCGCCGGCCGGATCATCGACTGGGGCACGAACGACACCGTGGCCGCTCCGAAGAAGGCCATGACAAAGGCCGCACAGGCGGCGGGGATCACCAGACCCCAGTCGATCACTACCTTGCGCACGAAGGACCGGGCCGCGAATGCGGTGCCGCAGGCTGACGCGACCTTGTTGGTACCCAGCAGCGCCGCCGGTTGTGCCGTGGGTAGCACGTTGAATAGCGCGGGTATCTGGATCAATCCACCGCCGCCCACTGCCGCATCGATCAGGCCGGCGGCGAAGGCGAACACGCAAAGGATGACTATATCGATCATGAAATCAGGCTCTGGCGATGAAAGGGTGGGGTCCAGTGGTTTCTACGTGTTTCATAGCGCCCAAATCAGGGTCAGTTGGTCGCACCCTGCCGCCACCCGTAAAGCCTCAATTGAGTCGTCGAGAGATGGGGTCAATCGTTCTGCTCCTTAATCAAAGTGAACCAGACCACGCCAACGCCACGGATCTTTGCCATATTTCGGGCAAAGCGCCCATCGGCGCTGCAGCGCATTCCGCGAAGCTCGTGCCCAAACTGCAGCGATAACAGCTCGACATTTCGTTGATCGACGAAAATTTTGTTATCGGCAAGCACCAACGCCTTAATTGCAATTCCCGCCTCACGCATGTCGCGAGTCAGGGCATTGAAGGCTGCCAGTTTTGCGGAAAACTCTTCGGTGAGAATGCTCAACGGCTCAGCCCCATCTTGGGTTTGGCCGCACTGGCGCCATGGGAAGTGACCCCCATGGAGATCAGGATGCTCCGAAAGCGCGGGCTCATATCAGGGTTAATGGATGTTAAATCCCGGCTTCATCCTTCGGTTGAGCAGGTCTTGGCGTAATCGCCTTAACCCCATCATCAATCACCGCCTTACCCATTGCCGTTAAATCATGCGCTGCCCAGGCATGTCGGTCGGTGTCTCTTGCGAAAGCTGCGTCTGCTTGCTCGGTCATCTTTGTTCCTGTTACTTACATCCTTGTGAGTTGAGCGGGAAGGTTAACGGAAGCGCTTTTTTTGTGTTGCAATGCCACGTTGTGAAAAGTGCAATGAGGTGATCAGTGGCATTGAATATGTTGGGGGAACTTGAAGCCTTCGCGACGGTAGCTCGCAAGCGCAGCTTCATCGCGGCGGCACGTACGCTGGGGCGCTCCCCCAGCGCGCTGACCCGTGCCGTTCAAGCCCTTGAGGAAAGTGTCGGGGTCAAGTTGTTCAATCGCTCGTCCAATACCGTGAGCTTGACCGAGGCGGGTGAGCGCTTGATGCCTCACGCTTACAAAATGCTGGATCTGCAACGTGAGGCGGATGAAGACCTGGCCGGCCTCAGCGGCCTGGCCTACGGCTGGATCCGCTTTTCCGCCCCCGAGTTCCTCGGCCACGGGGTATTGCCCCGGTTGATCGCGCAGTACAGCGAGCGTTATCCAGACGTGAACGTGGATGTGATTTTCACCGATGAAACCATCGACCCGGCCAAGAGCAAGCTGGACTTCTCGATTCGCGGCGCGTTTGCGCAATCCAGTGACCTGATCGGCTATCCGCTCTGGAACTACTCACGTTACCTGTATGCCAGCCCCGGGTACCTGGAGCGGCGCGGGATACCCGACTCCATCGAGGCGCTGGAGGCGCACTCGCTGATCCTGCATACGGCGCCGCGGATTCTCAAGGAGTGGAATTTTCGCAGTGAGGAGCACGCCGTCAGCTTTCGGGTTCATCCAAAGTTTCGTTTCAGCTCCGGTTTGGCGGTGTTCCAGGCGGCCCAGGCGGGCGTTGGGATCGCCCGCTTGGCGGACTGGATGGCGGAGCCTGAAGTGGAAGCGGGGCGCTTGCTACGGGTCTGTCCCGAGTACAAACTCACCTCCAGCAGCGGCGAGAGCCCGCAAATGCACGCGGTGTACCCGGCCGGGAGTCTGCCGCTGCGAGTGAAGTCATTGTTGGAGATGATCCGTGGCTTTGGCGACAGCCTTGGTCGAAAGCATGCGGTGACGCTTTAGGCGGCTGGACGCTGACTCTCAATCAGTGTGATAGCCGCCTGAGGCCAGGTCACCCATGAGCGTTTTTTGGCAGCTTCGCAATCGCCGCACTGCACAAGCCTTGGCTTCCCACACATCACTCATCGGTTAAATCAATCAGTCCTTTTTCATCATTGCGATACATAGAAGGCGCGGTAGAGGCCGCATTGTCCCACGTCAGCAGTATCTGGGTGATGGCCGCATCAATGACCTCATACTGCGTGTTATCCCGAGCGAGGATGGAAATACCCTGCAGGAAACTGTCGAACATCGTAGCCATCGCGGGCGCGTGAATATTGCCCGGCAACTGACCGGCACTGACACCTCGCTCAACACACGCCAAAATCCCCGCGCGAGTGTGGGCGCGAGATTGGGTCAGGGCATCGACTACCCGCGCATTCTCCGGGCTGGGCGCGCTCATTACGCTGAGGGACACCATGCAGCCCTTGGGATGGCCGTCTTCACACTGCATGCGCGCTGATTGGCGCAGCGCGGTCTCGATGGCTTGGCGTGGCGGAAGGCTCTCGTCCCACAGGCATTCGGTGACTTGGGCGAACGTCGCCAGGTAACGTTGCACACACTCATCAAACAACGCTTCCTTGGAACCGAACGCCGCGTAAAAACTCGGCGCGGAAATTCCGCCACCCAAACTGGCTTTCAACTGAGCGAGGGAGGTCGCGTCGTAGCCGTGTTGCCAGAACAGGTGCAAGGCCTGTTCCACCGCGTGGTCACGGTCGAAGGTACGGGGGCGGCCCATTTGCGCCATTTCAAAACTCCTCTGGAGACGAGATAAATACTAGTCGATACATAAGTCGTTGACAACGAGCGCTGCCTGCCCTCAACATTTATATCGATCGGTATTTAAGTCTGAAGTCCTCACTCAAGGAGTCTCCCCGTGACACCCTCAATCTCCTTATCGGCAGCGCCGGACCGCCTGCCCATCGGCGCCTTGCTCGCCTTGGCCATGACCGGCTTCATCTGCATCGTCACTGAAACCTTGCCCGCCGGCCTGTTGCCGATGATCAGTGCAGGCCTGGCGATTTCCCCCTCCATGGCTGGCCAGATGGTCACCGCCTACGCCCTGGGTTCAGTGCTGGCGGTCATCCCCATGACCATCGCCACCCGTGGTTGGCGCCGTCGTAACGTGCTGCTGCTGACTATCGTCGGTTTCCTGCTGTTCAACTCCATCACCGCGCTGTCATCCCACTACGGCGTGATCCTGGTGGCGCGCTTCTTCGCCGGCGTCGCGGCGGGGTTGGCCTGGAGCCTGTTGGCCGGCTACGCCCGACGCATGGTCGCGCCCCATCAACAGGGCAAGGCGCTGGCCCTGGCCATGGTCGGCACACCGATTGCCCTGTCTCTGGGCGTGCCTCTTGGCACTTGGTTGGGCGGCATGGTGGGTTGGCGCACCACCTTCGGCATCATGTCGGCCCTGACCCTGGTGCTGATCGCCTGGGTACTGGTGAAAGTCCCAGACTACCCACCCCAAGCCGCGCATCAGCGCATGTCGCTGCGCACAGTGCTGACCACGCCGGGCGTGCGCCCTGTGTTGGCGGTGGTGATCAGCTGGATGCTGGCACACAACGTTCTCTACACCTACATCGCACCGTTCGTGGCGCCGGCGGGGTTGGGGGATCGGGTGGATTTGGTGTTGTTGGTGTTTGGTATTGCGGCGTTGGTGGGGATTTGGGTGACTGCCAAACTGGTTGAGCCGTTGTTGCGCAAGACTGTGTTGGTGAGCTTGGCGGCGTTTGCGGCGGTTTCCGTGGTGTTTGGCTTTTTGAGTAGCGTGCCTGAGGTGATCTACATCGGCATGCTGGTTTGGGGGGTGAGCTTCGGCGGGGCGGCGACGTTGCTGCAAACGGCGCTGGCGGATGCGGCGGGGGATGGGGCGGATGTGGCGTTGTCGTTAAATGTGGTGGCTTGGAATAGTGCGATTGCGGGGAGTGGGGTGGTGGGTGGGGTGCTGCTGGATAGGTGGGGCGTCGCCTCTTTTCCGTGGGCAATGGTGGTGTTGGTGGGGGTGGGGTTTGCGATTGTCTGGGGGGCTAGGGTTCACGGCTTCAAATCGGGCCCGCGTGCGGTTGGCAGGCCTGCGGTGGCGGGGCACTGAACCGCAGAAAAGCCAAAGAATGGTTCTGGATGGGGGGCTCGGGCGATCCAGTTGATGCGTACCAAGGCGTTCACATTGGAGCTTTCAAAAAACGTTGCTCATGATCAGGATCAGGCAAAAGGCACGTGTCGTATTTGCCGAAGAGCCGATAGCGATTCAACGCAATGCGATCGTATGCCCAATCTCGAAGCTTGCGTGGGAAGCTGCGCAAAAGGTTCAACGGATGCCAAGGGACGGGCAGCAAGGCGATGACTTCAAAAAAAGCATCCGAGCGCACCCAATAGTGTCGGTCGCGGATCACGGCCATGGTGTCGAATTGATGCAAAGGCAAACCTGCCCAAGCAAGCAGCGCCTGCCCCTCGGGCGACTGTACTGCCGCCAACCGGACGCGCCGATGGCGGTCATGGCGGATCAAGAACCTCGCCCAGCCATTGCACAGCTTACATACGCCGTCGAACAAGAGCACCGTCTCGCCTTGCTTGAGCAACGGCGCGGGTGAGGGGTGAGTTTGAGATGCTGGCATAAACATGGGTCCGATGGGCCTCGTTATCCGGATCATACTCGCGCGGTAGAGTTGAAGTCTGCTTTTGGCCGAAGCTGACTTCTATGATGTATTGTCGGTCGCTAGGACTAGATCGATTCCCAAGGGATGAAAATGACATTGACTGTCGAAAGGCTGGTCAGGATAGCAATGGCCAATCCAATAAACGCTGAAATCACCTCACGCTTACCTTCACTCGGTTTAAATCAATGCATGCTCACTGCGGGCTGCCTGTTCCAAGCCGTCTGGAATAATCAGTCACAACTGCCGCCAGCTTGGGGGGTGAAGGATTATGACGTTTTTTACTTCGACAGTGATCTGTCTTGGGAGGCCGAGAATGAGGTCATCAACTCAGCTCAGCGTCTCTTCCAAGACCTCGAAGTTAACGTTGAGATCAAGAATCAGGCTCGCGTTCATCTGTGGTACAGCCAGCGATTTGGAGGGGATTATCCTCAGCTTCAGTCGGCTAAAGACGGGATTGATCGCTACCTGATTTCCGCTACCTGCATTGGTTTAAATGTTGAAACTGGCGAAGTCTATGCTCCCAACGGCCTGGCCGACACAGAGCAAGGACTGCTTCGTATCAATCCAAAGAATCCCAAGCCAGATCTGTTCGATCAGAAGGCGAAAAGTTATCAAGCTCGCTGGCCTTGGCTCAGGATAGTAGAACCCCAAAGTTGAATCGGAACGAGCGGAGTATGCCGAGTGAAACCTTGAAAATCGGTCCAAAAATCGCGCGTTCTACAAGTCGCTGGCGCCGTTGCTGGGCAAAGTGATGCCGGTTGAAGTGGCCCGCCAATGCACCGTGATGGTGGGTGAGCAGGCAGTGTTTGACCAGCGTTTCAATTTTTAGAAAAAGGAACTGGAGCAAGGGCAGGGGCAGGTTTACTTCCTCTGCTCTAGCCGATAATCGGGTGTTCAAGCGGCCAGTGCAAACGCGAGCAGTTGCACTTCCTACTACGAGGATCCCACCATGCGCAACTACACCCTGGAATACCTGTTCAACGGCGAACCTCGCAGACACATATTCGAATTCGAGCAGCTTCAACTGCCTGTCCATGAGGCGGCGATGCACCTGCTACAGCTGCACTTTGGGGATGCTGAGAACAGCCTGATCATGCCCGCCGCGGACGCGACGCCGGCGGAGATTTTAGAGCAGGCTGAGCGGGTAGGGCTGACGCAGATAAAAGTCGTCGATCAACCCGGTTGATGCGGAAACTACAGGCGGTCGAACCGCCCTCACAAGATGCTAAAGCAACATTCTCAACGAGTGCTTTTGGGCGATTGCTGTCTGATGCGAAGGACTGCTCCTGACCCAAAGCACGATCACACAACCCGCGCCGGCACTTTACCCTGCCTCTCTCACCTAGCATGATGGGCCGCTCGCACCAATGCCAAAGGTGCCGGACTTTCGTGGTGAATAGGAACTGCAGTTGAACGAACAGACATTGTCCATGCGCCTGGAGCGCGTGGCGGCGCATGTGCCAGCCGGTGCACGCCTGGCCGATATCGGCTCGGATCACGGCTACCTGCCGGTGGCGTTGATGCGCCGTGGCGCCATCGCGACGGCGGTGGCCGGCGAGGTGGCATTGACGCCGTTCCGCTCGGCCGAACGCACCGTGCGCGAGAACGGCCAAGACCTGCGGATCACCGTGCGCCTGGCCAATGGCCTGGCGGCGATCGAGCCGGGCGACGGGATCACGGCGATCAGCATCTGCGGCATGGGCGGTGAGACGATCCGCGACATCCTCGACAGCGGCAAGCCGTGCCTGAGTGGCCAGGAGCGCCTGATCCTGCAGCCCAACGGCGGCGAGCAGCCACTGCGCCAATGGCTGATGGAAAATGACTACCGCATCCTCTGCGAGGAAGTGCTGCGGGAAAACCGTTTCTACTACGAAATCATCGTCGCCGAGCGCGCCGGGCCGGTGATGTACACCGCCGAGGAGCTGTACTTCGGCCCGCTGCAGATGCAGGCACGCAGCCCGGCGTTCCTGGACAAGTGGCAGCGCATGCTGCGCCAGAAGCAGAAGACCCTGGTCAGCTTCTCCCGGGCGCGGCAGGTCGTGCCCGAGGAGAAGGTGCAAGACATCGCCCGGCAGGCCCGGTGGATCACCGAGCTGCTGGCTTGAGCACTGCGATTATCTTGGGGCGCTTGGTTCAGGACTACGCTAAAGCTATGCGCATCGTCGATCAATTGCGAGCCACTGTTCGCGCTGCATCCGTCCCTGGAGCGCCCAATGCCACCCATCACCATGCGCCTGGTGGCGCTGTTTGTTCTTTGCCTGACGCTTGAAGTGCCAGCCCAGACCAACGCCTGCCCAGCTGGTGAGAAAGAAGTGTGCCTGGACGGCTGCATCTGCCTGCCAGACGTGGGACCGCTGCTCGGTCCCCTGCCTGACGGCATCTACCAGATCGCGGCACCTGCCCTGGCGCTGTGGCTGACCCAAGCCCGCGCTGACGCAGCCGGCGCCGGCATCCAACCGATTCCTCCAAACATCCGCGAGCAACTGCTGCGCTGGTACGACCCCGGCGTCCTCGACGCCGCGCGCTACAAAGTTAGCGACAACGGCCAATTCAACGCCGCCACTGCCATGCTGCAAAACCCTGATGTTGGTGCCGTGACGCTGATCGACATCATCCTCTTCCGGGACGCTCAAACCGCAGAACAGAACATCGCGCTCTGGGCTCACGAATTAAAGCATGTGCAGCAGTATCAGGAATGGGGGGTAGAAGGATTTGCCCAGCGGTATACACAAGACTTCAATGCTGTGGAGGCGCCGGCTTACGCCATACAGGCTGAGGTCAGGCGGTGGGTGCGGGAAGGGCTTACTGAAGAGTAGCGACGCTGCCTGTCGCTGATGCCTCAAGAGCGGCGACAAGATCCTCGGTGTGGATTTTCATGCTTGGCTCAAGTGGACAGGGAGGGCGTTTCATTCACGATGCATCGTCCATGAGCGACCGGCCCCCGTTGCGCGAACTACAGAGTGGCTAGGGCGAGCAAGCCCAACACCGGCCAGATATACGAATGCAATCGCACTGACGACAAGGTTGGACGCTGACCGTGTGCAGCCGATCGCAACTGGCTGCTTCTGGCCGAGAGCTTCCTTTGGCTTTCACACTTGAGCAGGCGCCTGTATCTCATAAATGCGGGGCATCTGTGTCTACCGAAAGGATCACTGGATGGGTACGGTCCACAGACACCCTTTAATTGATGAGGCAACCATGTACCTAACTGCTGTTCCCTTTGGTACGACCGATTGGTCGACTGTCGAACCTCTGGAGTATGTTGGACAGACGGGTACCGCCTATTGGCGAACCTGCCAGTTTGGTTCGACGCGTGTGCGGATGGTTGAATACAGTCCTGGCTATCTGGCCGATCACTGGTGCTGGAGAGGTCATATCCTGTTGTGCCTGGAAGGCGAGTTACACACGGAGTTGGAGGATGGTCGTCAGTTCACACTCACCGCGGGGATGAGCTATCAGGTGGGCAGCAACGCTGAGGGGCATCGATCTTTCAGCACTACGGGTGCCAAGTTGTTCGTCGTGGATTAACGCTGGAATTGACCGCTATCGACCCCATAACCGCCGGTCAACATCGACAGAAATCGGCCGCATGCATCAGTCGCTATCGCAAAGGTTAACGAATCAGAATACCCGGACTTACAGCAAACCAATCGTATGTCTGAAAAAGGTGAGGCAATTGAAATTAAAGTTCAGCCACGTGGATGTCCTCGTCGAAGACCTTGAGGAAGCGTGTAGGTATTACGCCCGAGTCTTCAGCGCCAGTATTTCCAAGACACTTGATTGGCAGCGCGACGGTTTGCATGTGCGCTATGCGATCGTCATGTTTGGAACGGAGCGCCTTATGTTGGTGCAACCGTTTACCGGAAACCTCAAGGCGCTGATGGACTCCAACGGCGAAGGCACGATCTACCGTCACTGCTATTCCACACCAGACATTGAAGCCGCCTACGACGAATTGATCGATGCAGGAGTCCAGCCGGAAAATGAGAATGGAAAACCACTGTCTCGCGATAATCTGCAATCTCCCAGTGGGACACGCATCATTTGGTTACCGAAACGCTTTGGGCATTTTTCGATTGAGTTGCTTGAAGAGAAAGAGCTGGAGGCATTTATCAAGGATGCGTTTGCCGAGGAACCTGCACAAATCTTCTAAACGTTCTTTTCCATTGCGCGGTAATTTAGTCGTCCGTACAGATCAACGCTGAACCATTACCGATGGAGCCTTCCGTGGATAGACGCAACTGGATTGAGCTGTCCCAGGACGCCGATACCGGGATTGAATCGATTCGTGCCCATTTTCAGGGGCATGCCTACGATCCGCATTGGCATGACAGTTTTCTGGTGGGTGTCACCGAGCAGGGAGTGCAGCAGTTCAATTGCCGGCGCGTTCGCCACCTCAGTACGCCGGGCAAGGTATTCATGCTGGAACCGGGGGAAATCCACGATGGGCATGCGCCGACCGAGGAGGGGTTTACCTATTCGATGCTCTACCTCGATCCACACTGGCTGGAGCGGGAGTTGCACGCGTTGTTCGAGCACGCGCCGGCCAACAGTCAGCCGGGTTTTGCCGACACCCTGAGCCAGGATCCGCGCCTGGCCACTGCCATTTTTCAAGCCTTCCACGCGCTCCATGAGGGCGACTTGCGCATTGTGCGCCAGAGCGCCATCGACACTTTGTTGGGGGCGCTCACTGGCCACCTTGATTGGCGCAAGCGTCAGGCCTTTGATCCGCGCCTGCCATTGGTGGCCCAGGTTGCGCGTGACTATTTGCATGCCCATGTCTACGAAGACATCGGGCTGGATGATCTGGCCCAAGCCTGTGGGGTTGATCGCTTTCGCCTGACGCGGGCCTTCAAGGCAGCCTTTGGGCTGGCGCCTCATGCTTATTTGATCCAGCTGCGCCTGGCCAAGGCGCGACAGTTGCTGGCGCGGGGCGAGTCGCCGGCGCAGGTGGCCAGTGCCCTTGGGTTCGCCGATCAGAGCCATATGGGGCGCTGGTTCCGCCGTGCCTACCAGCTCACACCCGCGGATTACCGCAAGCGCTGCTCAAACCTTCCAGACTGAATCCCGCTGACCCGCGACCATGGTTTCCTATCTGATCAAGGAGTCCATGCCATGGAATCGTTGCTGCCTTTCCTGTTGTTTGCATTCGTCGCCTCGATTACCCCGGGGCCGACCAATATTCTGGTGTTGAGCCACAGTTCACGGCGGGGGTTGGCTGCCACGCTGCCGATCATTTTTGGTGCATGCTTGGCGGCGGCGTTGATTGTGTTTGCCGTCGGGTTCGGCGTGGGCGAAACACTGCTGCAGTTTCCGCGTGTGCAACAGGCGATGGCTTGGGGCGGGGTGCTCTGGTTGAGTTGGCTGGCCTGGCAAATCTTTCAAAGTGCGCCGCCGTCCCTGGACCCGACCACCCCGCGTGACGAGGGTCTCAGCGTGTTCGCTGCCGCCACCCTGCAATTGGTCAACCCCAAGGTCTGGATGATGGCGGTGGCGGTGGTCAGCGTATTTGTTGGTGGCGGCGACAAGACCCTGCGCCTGGTGGTGTTGTCGCTGATGTTCCTGTTGGTCTCCTTGCCGTGCATGACCCTGTGGGCGTTACTCGGCGTGGGCAGTGCTCGAGCTTTTGGTTCGCCACAGGCGTTCAAACGCATGAACACTGCACTGGCTTTTTTGCTGCTGGTGTCGGCTTGGTTGACCGTGCTGGTGTAGGTCGAACATTGCCTGGACAGGGCGAAGCAAGTCACAGCTTGCTGTCACCCATCTATATCAAAAGGCCAAACCGATATTCGTGCTCTGTCCCTTCATGCCGGTACATAGGATCGATCAAGAAGCCACACCGTTGGAGTACTTTTGCCGAGCCGATATTTGCAGCGTATACGTTGGCAACCAGCTGTTTGAGGTTCCAATGCAACTGCGCCTCCTGGATCAGATGCCTCACCGCCAGCGTTGCCAGTCCCTGTCCGCAAGCGCTTTGAGCAATCCGATAGCCGACTTCTGCCGACCCCTCGGACATGTCGATGCCTTTCAGGTTCGCCCGACCCACTATTTTTCCGTCAGCATCTTCGATGACAAATGGGTGCCAGGTTCCGGCGGCAAAGTCAGATAAATAAGCCGCAATGTGGTCGGCGACGCCCTGTATCGAGTAAAAAGCAGCATCGCGCGCGTCAATGAAACGCTCGAACCACTCGCGATTGTCCAGTTCAAATGTCAGCAACGCCTCAGCATCAGTACTTTGTAGAGTACGAACTCTGACGGGTTTCATAAGGTCGCTCCCTTTTCTGGCAGAACTGCTTGGCCGATTTTTGCCTGCATCACCCGGCTGAATCCACAACCCAAAGCGGACAGCCTGGACCAGAATCAGGTTTCGGATTGATGAGCCGCCCAGTGTTTCATCTCTTCGGCAATGAAGTGGTTCACCAGGTCGCTGTACATCTTCTCGATTGCATCCGGGTTCAGGCCCTCGGCCTCGGCCCACTCGCGACGCGTCGCCAGCATTGACTTGAAACGCTCCGGAGCACGCACCGAAGTCGCCGAGGTCTTGAACTTCGAGGCAGCCAGCACGTACTGAAAACGCTTGCCCAACAGCTTGATAACGCCCAGATCAAGGGCATCGATTTCGCGTCGGATGTCCTCCATACCTGCACACTCTGCGGGCTGCAACTGATTGATGACTTCCATGTAAGTGACTCCGTTTGCTGCAGTTGATGAGACGCCAACACGCCGAAACCCCAGCCTCGGCTACTTCAGGCGAGCATCGACAATAATCCCTTTGACGATGTAGTTGGGCAAAAAAAAAGCGCAAAAAAAAACCGGCTGATGAGGCCGGTTCTTTTTTCGGGTGTCGCGGTAAAGCCATTCATTCATGCAGTACGATTTTGAATCAGACGATCGGAACCACCTTCAGCGACGCGGTTTTCGATCAGACGGTCGGAGCCACCTTCAGCAACGCGGTTTTCAACCAGGCGATCTGAACCGCCTTCGGCAACGCGGTTTTCAATCAGACGATCCGAGCCACCTTCGGCGACGACCGGGTGAGCAGAGGAAGCGGCGAAAGCGTTAACTGCAAAAACCGAGAAAACGATGCTGAGAAGGATTTGGCGTTTCATGATGGTGTGCTCCGGGGTGTTATTGGTTGGGTATGGAGCGGATGTTACGCCGAGGATTTTTTATGAGAACTTCATTGCGCTGATGGTGACTATCGATGCCAGCAATGGATGAAGCGTAGTGGGCGAATGCCGCGCCCATGTCGGTGCAGCCCCCCAGTAGGTGAACTGCTGAGAGGGGCGCAAAGCCCACTGTGTCCGATCAATTCCGTCATCAGACGAAACGTAGCTAGTCATTTGTCATCGCTCCGTCCACCGGTAGTTTCTTGGCCGATTGTTGCTGTCGCGAAGGGCTGCAAACGATCCATAGCGGCCCTCCGTGAGGGGCGGAAACCGGCCAGAAGCGGTATGTCGCTCAAAACACTCAAAAATACTGATTACTAAAGTAGTCAGGATCCGGAATAGCTCACTCGGTAGAAGGGACGGACGCTTTGCTGCCCAAGCGGATTAGTTCATTGGAGAAACACAGGCCGACGATGATCAGTGCCGCTCCCGCGTACAGGCTTTCGCGCGGTACTTCGTTGAGCGCCACAAACGCCAGCAGCGCGGCGAACAGTGGCTCGGTCAGCTCCAGCGCTTGCACTTGGGATGGTTTGAGATACTCGATGGCCTTGGTGGTGCAGAAAAAGCCCAGGATTGTCGGCAGCGTGGCCAGCGCCAGCAGCGCGGCGATCGCCAGCGGCGACAGCTCGCCCATCGCGAAACCATCGGCCGCAGCCGGCATCAGCAAGTACAGGCTGCCAAAGAACAGCAATTGTCGGGTGAAGTGCAGCCCCCCCGACACCCCCATACGCTTCATGGCAACCGAAAAGGCCCCATAGCCGGAGCCGGCCATGGAGGCGAGCGCAGCACCTTGCAGGGTAAAGCCCTGTTGCAGATCGCCGCCGAAGATCACCGAGATACCGGCGATAGCCAATGCGGCACCCACGGTAGCGTTCGCGGTGATGGCATCCTTGAGGAAAATGCGCCCCAAAATGATCGAGGAAATTGAGGCACTGGCCATCAGCACCACCACCACACCTGCCGCAGCGTAGTGTCGATAGGCGGACGTTTCGAAATGGAACAGCACAAAGATGCCAAGGAATGCGCAGATAGCCGCCTGAGTCCATTTGGTCGACGCCGCCGGGCGCTTGAGGAAAAACAATAAGATCGAGAGAAGCACGCAACCCAGTACGGTCTTGATGACAGCGACACTGCTAGCGGTGAAACCATTACTCATGAGTATTTTGCTGAGTACACCGATCGTTGCGTTCAGTGCCGCAGCGGAGAGTGCAAATATGACGCCTTTGCTGAAAGTGGATTGCATTGATGACGATCCCTGTCGCTGAATTGTCGTTCGATAGAATGCCGCCCTGTATCGACGGCGCAAAGTTTGAGGATACGAAGATCCCGCCAACCCCGGTATTTATTGTGGCATAAGCGCTGGGTCGCCCATAAGGATGATATTCGCCTTCTGTCGCCGCCAAGGGAGAGGTCAGAGGGCCTGGCCCTTGGCTATGCAATATGAGTTGACGAACGTTGCAGTGTGCTGCAAAGACTGACGTATATCCGGTTTGGCTATTCCATGCCTGTTGGCAAATTGCTCGACCGCCGCTGTATTAAAACGAGTGGTCTGGATAAAGTCCAAGGCTTCGGGTTTTGTATTCAAAAACGACGCGACCGGAGGAATACTCAGTAGCCACTTCAGCAGTCGGAGTGAAATGTGATGCCTGGGAGACTTTAAGCCCAGAGGTTGTGCCACCTGTATCAGGAGTTCTCGCAAGTTAGGAGTTTGATCATCAAGCGCCAGCAGTTCCTGGCCCACCATGGCAGGATCAAAAGCACAAACTGCCACCAGCTCAACCAGGTAATCCACGGTGACCAGTGGCAGCCAGTGCTCGGCGGTACCGGGCACTGCAGTCAGCTTTCCCTGCACCAGGTTACGTATCAGCTCCACCAGCGGCTGACCGTCAAGGATATGCCCCGTACGGCTGTGGCCACAGACAGTTGCAGGGTGGACAACGGTAATCTCCCCGCCCTTGGCGGACATGACCTCCAGCGTCGCAAAATGCGCCTCCAGCTTGCTTCCCTCGTAGCCACCGACATGTTGGTAGACGGCAGGCCAATTCGTCAGCTCCGGATGACGAGGGTCAATTCCGATGCGTTGCAGATGTTCATGATTTTTCAACATGTAGCCGCCGATCATCACTAAACGGCTTTTTTGCTCAGCCGCCAACAGCGCCACGCGCTTTGCCCCTTCCACATTCACCGCACGGGAATGCTCAACTGAAAGCCCCCATGCGAAGTGGGCGCCCAAGTGGAATATGACTCTGGCGTGCCTTAACACTTCTCGGTCAGCAAGACTCAGCCCGAGGTTGTCCCGTTCCAGATCGCCAGCTACAGCAAATACCCGGGTTGCACACCCTCCCAAATTATGGACTTGCTCCCGCAGCGCAGCCAGTCGCTCCGGGCGACGCATCAACACCCGAGTGGTGTGACCTTTTGCACTCAGGTACGCCACCAAATGTTGACCGACGAAGCCGGTCCCCCCCGTGACAAAGCACTCCACGCTCATTTCCCTGTTCCTTGTTGAAGGTGAGAAATCAAGCGTAAACTATCGACCCAACTCTACAGTCAAGCGGTGTTTTCATGAAAATCGGCGAACTCGAGGCCCGCAGCGGCGCCAGCCGCCATACGCTGCGTTACTACGAGCAAATCGGCCTGATCTCACCGCTGCGGCAAACCAACAACTATCGCGTTTACACAGTGCAAACTCTGCAGGATCTGGACTTTATCCAGCGCGCGCAAAGCATGGGGTTTTCCCTGGGGGAAATAGGCGAGATTCTGGATGCGCAGCGGAACAAGCTGATCGATTGTGCTGACGGCGCGAAGCTAATTGAAAAGAAGATGGCAGAACTCAAACAGAAAATCGCCAACCTTCAAAGCATTTATCGGTATCTGGATGAAGAGCGTGCAACCCTCGAAGCCAGTGCTGCCAAGCAACTTGAGCTTCAGCAACTGAGCAACTCTTCCAACTGAACTGTCAGCATCGGGGCCAATGCAGCGATTTTGCCGCAGGCCAGAAAGGGGAGCTACTTTTTCAACAGAATCGGCCGGTTGGTGACTCTCGCGAAGGGCTGTTACCTGCCAGAAGCTGCCTGTCAGCATCAGTACCGTGGTCTGTCCCTGAATCTACCCCTGAGCGGCGCGGGTGGCTGGCGGGTTTGCGAGATCCGCATATCGGGCGCGCACTGGCGCTGCTCCATGCTCGTCCAACCGAGCTGGACTGCAGAAGCCCTGGCGCTTGAAGTGGGCATGTCGCGCTCGGTATTCGCGGAGCGATTCACGGCATTGGTCGGACAGCCACCGATGCAATACCTGACGCTCTGGCGTATGCACGTGGCGGCTCAACAGCTGCGCGAAGGTCGCGGTAATGTGGCGCAAATCGGCTTTGCAGTGGGCTACGAATCCGAAGCTGCGTTCAGTCGCGCATTCAAACGCCAGTTCGCTGCATCGCCTGGCACTTGGCGCAGACAATCAGCGTGAGAAGGTCCGGTGCGCGGATACAAAAACGGGCGCCACTCAGGCGCCCGTTTTCATTTACTCCGACACCTGCGCCCGCAAGCGCCGACCGATCACATCCGTCAAGTCATCGAAATGGGTGACGGATTCTTTTTCAGTCTTGAGCACGTTTAATTGCATTGGCGAGCGTTGCGGCTTCACCTCTTAGTGAATCGAACTTTTCATTCAGCTCAATGTATCCAGGTTTCCAGGCAAAAACGCCATCGACGCTGCTTTGGCCAAGAATGAGGTCATTGAACGAGCCCATCCCGCCGTAGGCTGACAGCAGATATTCAACCCCGTAGTAATCAGCGTTCAGCAAGTGTGCTCGTGCTTTGCGCATCCACTGGCTCCAGTGGGTGGCACCATCGCTTTCAAGCACGACGGCGAGCTGATCAAGCACGCAAATCAGTTGTTCGGTCTTTGGTCCCATTTTTTTAAATCACTCAAACTGCGGGACGATGGATTTGCCCAGATAATTGACTGCCGATAGGTACTGTCGGCCGTTGAGGCTGACCAACCTCGCGTGGCACTCGCAGCAATAGTCATCGAGCCTGTTCTGATCGTAGTTAAACAGTACCGTCGCCTCTTGAAGCTCTGACAGAGTGAATCCTTCCCGTCCAAGGATTTCCTCGAATCGCGCTTTCAGTGCATTGAGTCCGCTGGACAAATAGAGATGACTTTTCAGCTCCGGAGGACAGGGATCCTGTTTCGTCAGATCAACTGCCGCAGCCCTGATACTCAACGGTCGTAACGCCACACTTAGATGGGGATGGACATAGGACAGCGAGCTGGCGGCATGGTGAGCGAGGCTATGACACACGCTACCAAGGCGTTTATGGGAGGGCATTCACTGTCCTTGCGAAGTGGGGGCGAGATGCGCGATGGATTCTATGCCTCTGAGCGTTCTCCGACAAAAAAACGGGTGCCCGCAAGGCACCCGTTTTCATTTACTCCGCCGCCTGCGCCCGCAAGCGTCGGCCGATCACATCCATCAAGTCACAGCCATCGCGCAACGGAATGGCCAACAGTTTGGAAAAGTCCGACAGCACCACCGTGTCGCAGCCGATCTCGGCGCGGAAGGCGATGTTTTCCAGCACCTGCGTGACCGTGCGAATGCGGTAGTCGGCCATGGCGTGCAGGACGTCGAGCGGAGCTTGGGTATCGATGAGCAGGGAGGCCGGGATCAGGTCGATTCCGGTGAGGGGCATGTATCTATCCATGTTTGAAAACTCCGATCAAATGCAAAGGTTGACTGCCCCTCAAATCGTCGCCAAACGAATGGGTGACAGCTGTACGCAGGTTGGCGAACCGGGATCGGAATACCGGCAGACCCGAAGGTCTCCCGCGCACAGCTGCCATAAAGACAGCTTTGCGAGCGTGCAACAGCATCTGCAATAAAGCACAGAGCTTTTGCACCCGATCGAACAGGTCGCCAAACCTGGTCGCCATTTGGGCGACGGGCGGACTATAAGCGTCAACGGGCTAGGCGGGCAAGGTGCAGGGGGCTGAACTTGTTGTAGGAAGTGGTGGACGAACCGTTCCTTGCGTCTCTTTGGAATCATATGACGCATAGGTTTCAGAGGGGAGAGAAGCTATACTCCTGCGCCATGCACAATCCAGATCATATCCGCGAACTGCTCAAAAAATGGGTCGCCAAGACCATGCCTCATGGTGAGGGCGATGTCTTCATTGGGGAGCTTTGCTTCATCAACAAAGCAAGGCGCGCAGATCTTGTGCATGCCAACGGCCAGCTAACGGCGTTCGAGATAAAATCAGCCTCAGATAGCTTGTCCCGATGGGAAGGGCAGCAAGATGCATATCTCAGTTGTTTTGATCAGGTTTGGCTTTGCTGTCATTCCAAACACATAGAGAAAGCGTTCGGCGTAACTCATCGGAGCGTCGGAATTCTTGTGGTTGATGATCTTGGATCTATCGCTGTGGTCAGGAAAGCCACTCACAATAAATTGCGCGATAAATTTACTCTCACAGGGCTTTTGTGGCGGTCGGAATTAGATGAGATTTGCAAAGAATTTCAACTTGAAACGAAAAGTACTATGAGGATAAAGGAAGTGCGCCTCGAAGTGACCGAGGCGCTAGAGTGGGAGCTTATTCGAGATAAGGTTTTAAGCAGGCTGAAGGTTCGTTACTCTGTAGGTCAGAATATGTCGTCGATGGACACGTTGTCGCCATCATCTTCGAGCTGAAGGAACTGGAGCGTCGCACAAATATGTTGATTGGCTCTTAGGCCGTTCCACACTCCGTTGTTACCATACCGCTCACTAGTTTGGCTGATACGTCCATACTCTCTGGTCGCCCAGCAGAAGTCATCGCCGTGGTAGTCGGGTAACTGACGAATGTCTCTTGCTAACTGAACGTAGTTTTCAAATTCTTTATCCCTTCCTAGCCGCTTCAACCACCATTCATTAGGTGCGTAGTAACTGGCGAAAGGTATGACGGCCATGCCGGGAATATATTCCACAGCGGCGCCTGGGTTTGTGCCTGCGTAATCGCCGTAAATTAAATTTATTGCACCGTTCAGTTGTTTTGCTTCAGTTTGCCAAACTATATCGTGACAAATGGCTGTGCCGGAACTTCCTGATTGAGGTTTCTGGCTCGGAAAGGATGAGCTGATAAGAGTTGCGCTATGAACCCCGTAAGTATCCAAGGTAGATAAGCTGTGATCGAGTGTGCCACCGTTAATGGTGGATATTGGAGACCTATCTCCAAAGTCTAGGATTACAATTATGTTTTCTGGGGTCGGTATGGCGTCAAGAATGCTGATTGCCCTGTCCAGCTGGCTCCTGTTATTTCGGGAGTGCAAATAACCCTGATGGCGATGGTTTCAAACTCTGTTAATAGCAGTCTTGTTTGTTGTATGACGTCTCGTGAGTTGTCCGTGTCCAGCCAGGATACAACTGGTATTAGGGAGTTGTTTTGAGTTTTTAACTCGGTGAGCCAAATTCGTTTGTTTTCGAAGTGATTGGCGGGATTGTGTAAGTCTCTTTCTGCTATAACTTCATCTGCGATGTCTTGTGGCGATCTAGATACGTCCATCAAATAAGGATGGTTGCCCCAATTTACAAGAAAATCATTAAGGTTACGTTCTTTGCCTCTCATGTTGAGAAGTGGTGATACCAGTTCTTTACGATGTTCTTCCAGATTTATCAGTGCCTTCACATCATTTTGGCCTACCTTCATGCACGGTATGTAAAGCATGCGTACCTTCCTTTGGTGGTGGAGTCTAGCTCGACTAGAGGTGAATTGAGCGTAGATGCCTTTTCCGATACCGGGGTCTAAGTGATGTATCTGCGTATTTCCGGTTAGATTTCCTACGGACATTCAAAGAAATACCATTTCAAGGCATCAGTTTCATTCATTCATATTTTCGAAAATACATTTACAATCCCCGATTGCGTAGCGTCCTACACTCATATGAGACTTTTCTACTCATGCAAACCCCCACCAAATCCCACCCCCTCTGGCAAACCTACCTCCTGTTCCTAGCCCCCATGGTCCTCTCCAACTTCCTCCAATCCATGTCGGGCACCATCAACAGCATCTACATCGGCCAAATGCTCGGCATCCAGGCTCTCGCGGCGGTATCGGGCATGTTCCCCGTAGTGTTCTTCTTCATCGCCCTGGTCATCGGCCTCGGCGCTGGCGCTGGCGTATTAATCGGTCAAGCCTGGGGCGCTCGCGAGCCGCATTTGGTGAAGGCTATCGCCGGTTCGACATTGCTGTTGGGGGCGATGATCGGGTTGGTGGCGGCGGTCTTGGGCAGTGTGTTTGCGCGGCCGGCGTTGCAGGGTTTGGGGACGCCGGTGGATGTGCTGGACGATGCGGTGGCGTATGCGCAGGTGATGATGTGGATTTTGCCGTCGCTGTTGGTGTTTGTGTTGTTCACGCAGTTGCTGCGTGGGGTGAGCGATACGGTGTCGCCGTTGTTGGCGCTGGTGGTGTCGACGTGTGTCGGGCTGGCGCTGACGCCGGCGTTGATTCTCGGTTGGTTGGGGCTGCCGCCGATGGGGATTCAGAGTGCGGCGTGGGCGGGGTTGGCGGGTAACTTGTCGGCGATGGCGTGGCTGGCGTGGCGGTTGATTAGCAAGGGGCATCCGTTGGCGCCGGATCGGGAGATGTTTGCGGCGATGCGGCTGGATCTGGAGATCCTCGGCAAGGTGTTGCGCATCGGGCTGCCGACCGGGTTGCAGATGGTGGTTTTATCGCTGTCGGAGTTGGTGATTCTGGCGCTGGTGAACCAGCACGGTTCTCAGGCGACGGCGGCGTATGGGGCGGTGACGCAGATCGTTAATTACGTGCAGTTCCCGGCGCTGTCGATTGCGATCACGGCGTCGATCCTCGGCGCGCAGGCGATTGGGGCGGGGCGTATCGAGCGCATGGGGCCGATTTTGCGCACGGGGCTTTTGATCAACGTGTGCCTGACCGGTGGTTTGGTGGTGTTGGGTTACCTGCTGTCGCACTGGTTGCTGGGGTTGTTCCTCACGGATGATTCCACGCGGGCGATGGCGGAACATCTGTTGCACATCATGCTCTGGAGCCTGTTGGTGTTTGGTTTTCAGGCGATTGTCGGCGGCATCATGCGCGCCAGTGGCACGGTGCTGGTGCCGATGGCGGTTTCAATCGTTTGCGTGGTTGGGGTGCAGTTGCCGGTGGCGTATCTGCTGGATGCGCGCTTTGGGCTGCAAGGTGTCTGGATGGCGTTTCCGGTGGCTTATCTGGGCATGCTGATCCTGCAGACGCTGTATTACAAAATGGTCTGGCAGCATCAGAAGATTGAGCGGTTGGTGTAGGGCCTCGTTTGAGCGCGAAATTGCACTCCACTTGACCACCTGTTTGCATTCGACCTGACCAATAATTTGCATCGCATCTGACCACCAGTTACATGGGATTTGACCGTCATGCTTCGTAACCGTGATCGGCAGAGAATTACGCATTGCAGCCCTTCGCGACAGGCAGCAATCCACAACCCAAAGCGGACGCTAAGGATTGCAGGCGGGGATAGTTTCCTGGCGCCTTCGTGCGCCGTATAGTGGCAATATTTTTTCGGTCAAAGGAATGGCTATGAACCCCTTAAGCTGCCTACTTGTCGGTGTGATTGGCGACCGTGACATCGTAAATGTCACTTCGCATTGCGCTAAAAGGGGAACGTCATGCGTGTGGGAATGATCCTTGCTGGGATCGGCACCACGTTGGCGCTGGTGTCAACATCACCAGCCCAGCCTGCGTCCCTGCCGCCAGGAACTATTAACCAGGGTGGTATCTCGGTGCTGGTCCAAGGCTCGGGAACAGACATTATATTAATTCCAGGATTGGCGTCGTCCTACGAAGTATGGGCTGATTTGGCCTCCCGATTACGGCAGAGCCACCGTCTCCATCTGGTACAGGTAGCTGGCTTTGCCGGCTCGCCTGCCGTATCCGATCCAGATGGGAGAGTAGCAGCGCCGACGGCCGAGGCAATCGCTGAATATATCCGAAGCCAGCGCATCGAGGCGCCGGTCATCATCGGTCATTCGTTGGGTGGTGAGGTGGCACTGATGCTAGGTGCTCGTCATCCCGACCAAGTTGGACGCCTGATGATTGTCGATGCGCTGCCCTTTTATACGTTGCTGTTTGACCCCTCCGCGACCAGTGAAACGGCGACCCCGCACGCTGCTGCGATGCGCGCTGCAATGTTAGCGGCAACGCCTGAGCAGGCGAAAGCCATGCAGCATGCATCCATCGCCCGTCTCGCCAAAACTGAAGCGGTCAGGCCTGGCCTGGCCGCAGCGGGAATAAGCTCGGACCGAAAGACCATGGCCAATGCCACGTATGAACTGATGGTCACCGACCTCCGGCCTGAGCTTGGACGCATCAGGGTGCCGGTCGAGGTCGTCTATGCCTACGACCTGCTATACGGCGTACATGCGTCCCACGTTGATGCAATGTTCCGTAACGCCTATGTCTCGACCCCAAACATCAGCTTCAGGCGCATTGACGGCAGTTTTCACTTCGTCATGCTTGATCAGCCAGAACTGTTCGCCGGTGCTGTCATCAAGTTCCTGAACCAGTGAGCGGCGGCAGCGGGGTTGCTAGAGTGACGAATCGCCGTAAACGGGCAGAGGATTCGTTGCTGTGCTTGCGGGTCACTGACCGTCCGCTTCTGGCCGTTCTCTGCCGCTCATGGTCACGAAGCGTGATGGTCAATTCCGATGCAAATGACTGGTCAGTCGAATGCAAATGGGTGGGCAAGTCTGTGCAATTACCCATTTGAGTATCAAACGCTGCTCTTGAGCCAGGTTTCGAAGCGCGTCGGCCCGATGATGGGGTGCTCTCCCGGCGTCAGCGAATGGTCATCGATTGGCGCACCGAAGTAGGGGACCGTGTCCGCTTGGGCTTGGCGCGGGTCGTTGGTGTGTTGCAAAAACAGGCGCACGAATTCCACCAGCGGCCAGCGCTCAGGACCGGCCACTTCCAGGGTCTGATTGCTCGGTGCTTGCACGGCGACTTTCGCCAGCGCCGTCGCGACATCGACCGCGGCAATCGGTTGTAGCTCGGCGGTGGTCAGGCGCACGGTATCGCCGTCCGGAACGCCCGAGTGCGAAATCGCCCCGATGAATTCGAAGAACTGCGTGGCCCGCAGGAGGGTGTAGGGAATGCCTGAGTCCTTGATGAGTGTTTCCTGCGCCATTTTCGCCCGGAAGTAACCGCTGTCGAGCATGCGCTCGGTGCCCACCACCGACAGGGCGACATGGTGTTTGACGCCGGCGGTTTTCTCGGCGGCGAGCAGGTTGCGCCCGCTGGTTTCGAAGAACTCGAGCACGGCGGCGTCTTCGAAGGAGGGCGAATTGGCCACGTCGACCACCACGTCGGCGTCTTGTAAGGCCTCTTGCAATCCTTCGCCGGTGAGGGCGTTGACGCCGGTGCTTGGTGAGGCGGCCAGGGTTTCATGTCCCAGGTCTTGCAGGTTTTTGCAGAGGTGTCTGCCGATCAGCCCGGTACCGCCAATGACGACGATTTTCATGACCAGTCTCCCGATGCATGTGCAGTGGGCTGCGGTGGCTTGGAATCCTGCAACCATTAAAGACCCTGAATGCGCGAGAGGGTGGCGGGGGCGACGATCGGGTTATCGGAAAAAGACCGTCTGGTTCACAAAAAGAGCGGAAAAATGGACGGCTGGCAATGTTATATTGCCGGCATCTGGCCCAATGCCAGTCAGTTAAGCGCAATCCATGTGGGAGCGGGCTTGCTCGCGAAAGCGGTGTATCAGGCGACAGCAATGCTGGATGTGTCGCCGTCTTCGCGAGCAAGCCCGCTCCCACAGGTTCCGTGCCTTAACGGGCATTAGGCGTCTGGCCCCTCATTTTTTGAAGCCCGACGGTCCAACAGTCAAAGTCAAACACCGCGCCGAGGATTGGGCGCCAGGTTTCGTTATGCATGGCAGGAGGCGTTACATGCGTTGTGTTCTTTCACTGCTGATCACGCTGGTCTGCGCTCAGGTTGCCTGGGCCGAGCCCACGGCCGAGTTGTCGGAGCCGGTGGGTGGCTGGCGCTATCACGGCCTGCTGGACCGCAGTGAAAACCCTCGAGTTGCTTATCCCACGCCGCCCATCGACCGGGGCGTGCAGCGCAATCGCACGATGATCGAAGGCCAGCTCAAGGCCCTCGGCACGCTCCGACCGCCGCACAGCCTGGCGGTCAACGGCAATCCCCTGAATTTGTACACCGACGACCAAGGGCGTTTTGCCCGGCCGTATGCGTTCGGCGCCGGGTCCAACAGCGTCGAAGTGCGCAGTTCCGAGGGCAAGTCGCTCAAGCGTGTTCAATTCTATGAAGCCAACAACCTGCGCACGCCGGCGCGCATTCGCGTGGTGCTGGGCTGGGACGATCCCAAGGCCGAACTCGATCTGCACATTATTACGCCCGACGGCCAGCATGCGTTCTGGGCTCGCCCGGCGATGAGCAATGGCGGCGGCCTGGACCCGGACGGGGTCGATGGCCCCGGCCCGGAAATGTTCACCATGACCGCGCCGATGCATGGCACTTATCTGGTTTACGTGAACTATTGGGGCAACTTCGGCAGCGGCGGCTATAACTTCGATGAGACCAGCAACCAGAACGAGGTGATCACCTCGCAAATCAATCTGGTGCTCAACGAAAACACCGTCGACGAAAAACGCGAGACCTTCATCGTGCCTTTGCGGGCGATCGGCGACCTGCTGCTGGTCAAGACTTTCAACTATTAAACATCCCGCACCACGGATGAATTGGGTTTGAACATGAGTGATAAGACTGTTTCCCCGGCCGCTGACGCACCTGCCGCCAACACTTCCCGTCGCTGGCCGGCGCTGCTGGTCGGGTTGTGCCTGGTGGCCGGCGTGGCGGGTGGGTTGGGGTGGTTCCTGAACAAACCCAAAGCCCCGCCTGCGGAACTGGCCAGTGACAAACTGGGCATGAGCCGACCGGACGGTTTGCTCGAAACCCATTCCCTGAGCCAGTTGCCCAAGGATCTGCTGGCGGTGCCGTTTCTCAAGGAAACCCTGACCGAAGATTTCGTCTTCTATTACGAAGCGCATGCGGATCGCCTTGGGCTGATTGGCAGTCTGCGGCGGATCATTTACGAGCATGACCTGAAGCTGCAGGACAGCCTGATCGAGCAGCTGTTCGATCAGCCGGCGGATGTGGCGCTGTGGCGCGGGGCGGATGGACGTCTCAAGGATTTCCTGTTGGTGATGGATCGCGGCGGGCTGGCCAAGGTGCTGGAGCCGCTGGCGAAAGTGGCGCTGGGTGATACGCAGCTGAGCCGGCTCAGTGAAATCAAGGTCGCGGGCGATGTGGTGCCGCTGTATCAGCTCACTTACAACAACAGCAAAGCGCTGCTGTTCGCGTCCCATGGCGACAAACTGGTGGTGTTGTCCAACCCGGCGAAGCTGTACGAGGCCGGACACGGCCCGGTCGATGAGCCCGGCATGGTCTCGACGGAATCCCTGGAAGCGTTGCTTGGCGGCCAGAAACTGTTCCCCGAAGCCTTCGGCCTGCCACCGCGTACGCCCGAGGTGAAACAGCGCCTCTCGGTCAATTCCAGCGTGTTGGCCATGGGTTACCAGCGCTTCATCCCGAACTTCGCCGGCCTGCGTTTTGACATGGACGACAAGGGCTGGCACAGCTTTCTGGCCATGGACGAACTGGAAAGCCAGCCGGACTTCGACTTCAAACCGATCTGGCAAGCCATGCCCATGGGCGCCAGCGCCTGCGTGACCTTGCCACTGGCCGCCGAACAACAGAAACCGCTGCTGGTGAAACTCGGCGCCGAAGAGTCCGTGGCCCAGGCCCTGACCGAACACATGGCCGGTGCCGCCGGCCTGTGCTGGTACGCCGACTCGCGGCTGTACACGCCGCTGCTGGTGGCGAGCCTGAATGATGATGACAGCGCCAAACTCGACGGCGACTTGGGCAATCTGTTCGGCTCGATGGTCGGCGCCTATGAAGGCAAAGTCCCTGATCAGGCGTTCCCGGTGGTCGAAAAACAGGAAGGCCAAACCCATCAGTGGCAGCGTCAGGTCAGCTCCAACTTCGGTCCCTATAAAGCCAAGGATGCCGAGCAACCCGACGCGATCACCGGCAAAGCCTTTATGCGCGTAAGCCTGGCGCGCCACGGTTCGACGCTGCTGTTTTCCCTCGACGACAAACTGGTCGACAAAGCCCTCGGCACCCTCGACAAGCGTTTCCCGCCCATGGCTGACGTAGTGCCGAAAGACCTGCTGATGCCGATCTATTTCGACCCGGATTCCATGGCGCAGCTGATGCAACAGGAAACCCTCGACAGCCTGCCGCAGGACATGGAGCCGGTGTTCTACAACGCCGCGCAAACCTACCTGATCCCGAAACTGCGCACCCTCGGCGGCTATGGCAAATATGCCCTGACCTTGCCTAAAGGCAGCGAGCCCGACGGCCACTGGCAGTGGCTGCCGCTGGAGTGGAAAGCCCTGTGACCGCACTTATCCGAGGCCTCGGCCTGTTGGCGTTGCTGCTGGGGACTCGTTCCTTTGCCAGCGAAGCCCCGGCGCTCGACCCGCAGCAATCCCAGGTATTCCGCGCCTGGTTCGTGCGCATCGCCCAGGAACAACTGACCCAAGGCCCGAGCCCGCGCTGGTATCAGCAGGATTGCGCCGGGCTGGTGCGGTTTGCCGCCAACGAAGCGCTGAAAGTCCATGACGACAAATGGCTGCGCAGCAATGGCCTGTCCAATCGCTACCTGCCGCCGGAACTGCAATTGAGCGACGCCCAGCGCGGCCTCGCCCAGCAATGGCAGCAGGGTGGTGGCAAGGTCGGGCCTTACGTCAACGCGATCAAGCTGATTCAGTTCAACAGTCATCTGATCGGCCGTGACCTGTCCCAGGCCCGGCCCGGCGACCTGATGTTTTTCGATCAGGGTGACGACCAGCACCTGATGATCTGGATGGGCCGCTTCATCGCCTATCACACCGGCACTACCACCCCCACTGACAACGGCATGCGCTCCGCAAGCCTGCAACAACTCATGACATGGAAGGACACCCGATGGATACCCGACGCAGCCAACCCCAACTTCATCGGCGTCTATCGACTGAACTTCCTCTCCCAATGATCGGTGCCCGCATGCTGCGCATTTGCTCAAAACTGCCTTTGTTGTTGGCCTTGTTCATGCCGCTGGCCGCGGTCAATGCCGAAGACTCCGTCGAGCCGAGCGGCTATACGCCGGTGACCGGTGAGAGTTTCTTCCTGCTGGCCGACAGCAGTTTCGCCAGCGACGAGCAGGCGATGGTTCGCCTCGAAGCGCCGGGCCGCGATTACCGCCGGTTCCGCATGGAGCCTTACGGCGGCGCGGACATTCGTGTGTATCGCATCGACAAGCCGCTGGATTTTCTCAAGCGCCAGAAGAACCTGCACCGCGTGGTCAGTGACGGCCAGTTCAAGGGCGAAGGCCTGTCGAACACCCTCGCGTACCTGTGGGATAACTGGTACCGCAAATCCCGTCGAGTAATGCAGCGGGCGTTTTCCTACGAGTCGCGCAAACAAGTCACCGAGGAAGTGCCGGAACTGAAGATGGGTACCGCCATCGCCGCACCAACGCCTTACGACGCTCAGCCCCAGTTCGCGTTGATTCCGGGCCTGCCGGTGGTCAGTCAATTCCGTTATCCGCTGTGGCAAGCCAAACCGATCCAGCCGCCTGAGGGTGTGAATCTGGCCGGTTCTTCCAGCGAGTTCGTCAGTGTCTCGCCGGGCAACGTGTACATTCCGTTGGGCAACCTGAAACCGGGCCTGTATCTGGTGGAAGCGTTGATCGGCAAGTACCGCGCGACCACCATGGTTTTCGTCTCCAACACCGTGGCCGTGAGCAAGATTGCCGGCGATGAATTGCTGGTGTGGGCCGCGCGCAAACACGAAGGCAGTTCGGTGCCCAAGGTCAATGTGCTGTGGACCGACGGCCTGGGTGTGATGAGCAGCGGCGCAACTGATGCCGATGGTTTGCTGCGTCTGAAACACGTCAGCCCGGAGCGTTCGTTCGTGATTGGCGAGGACGAAGAGGGCGGAGTGTTCGTCTCCGAGAACTTCTATTACGACAGCGAAATCTACGACACCAAACTCTATGCGTTCACCGACCGACCGCTGTATCGGCCGGGGGATTGGGTGTCGCTGAAAATCGTCGGTCGCGAGTTCAAGAATGCGCGGGATTCCGTGGCGCCGACCGCTGCCGACGTCAACGTCACCGTACTCGACGCCACTGGCACCGCGCTGCAATCGTTGGCGCTGAAGCTCGATTCCAAGGCCGGCACTCAGGGTCGCTTCCAGTTGCCGGACAACGCGGTGGCGGGCGGTTATGAACTGCGTTTCAACTACAAGGATCAGGCCTACAGCAGTGCCTTCCGTGTCGCTGAATACATCAAGCCGCACTTCGAGATTTCCCTGAACCTGGCCAAGCAGGATTACCGCACCGGCGAACCGGTGAAGGGCAGTCTGGTGTTGTTGTACCCGGACGGCAAACCTGTTGCGAATGCCAAGTTGAGCCTGAGCCTGCGCGCCCAACAATTGTCGATGGTCGATAACGAACTGCAATACCTCGGGCAATTCCCGGTGGAGTTGACCAGCGCCGAACTGACCACTGACGCCAAAGGCAACGCGAGCCTTGATCTACCCGCTGCCGAGAAACCGAGCCGCTACATGCTCACCGTGTTCGCCAGCGATGGTGCGGCGTATCGGGTCAAAACCACCAAGGAAATCCTCATCGACCGTGGTGCTGCGAGTTTCCGCTTGAGCGCGCCGCAGCGGTTCAGCGCGGTGGGCGGCAAGGTTGCATTCAGCTATGCCAACGAAGGTGGCAGCGAGCAGAGCAAAGCGGTCAACCCGAGCAGCTACAGCTGGGTGCGACTCGAAGATCAGACCACTGGCGAAGGTAAACTCGCCGCAAAAGATAAAGGCTTCACCCTGGCCTTCGACCGTCCGGGCACTTACAACCTGACGCTGAAGGATGACCATGGCCGCGTGCTTGGCGCGACCGGTCATTCGGTCACTGGCGATGGCGTCAAAGCGGTGCCCGGCACCGTGGAAATCGTACTCGATAAACCCGAGTACAAGGCCGGCGACGAAGCCCTCGCGTTGATCACTTTCCCCGAGCCGATTATCGATGCGTTGTTGTCGCTTGAGCGTGACAAGGTCGAGGCCACTGCGCTGCTGTCCAAGGGCAGCGACTGGCTGAAGATGGAAAAAATCAGCGACACCCAATACCGCGCGCGCATCCTGGTGAAGGACAACTTCGCGCCGAACCTGACGTTCTCGGTTCTTTACACCAAGGGTGGCCAATACAGCTTCCAGAACGCCGGCATCAAAGTGGTTGCGCCGCAAATCGACGTGGCAATCACCACCGATAAAGAGGCGTATCAGCCAGGCGATACCGTGTCGGTTGACCTGACCACGCAGTTCGCCGGTAAGCCGATTCCTGCGCATTTGACGGTCAGCGTGGTCGATGAAATGGTCTACGCGCTGCAACCGGAAGTCGCGCCGACCATCGACCAATTCTTCTATCACCCACGCCGCAACAACGTGCGCACCAGTGCCAGTTTGTCGTTCATCAGCTACGACGTGGCATTGCCGGGCAGCCCAGGCGCACCGGGTAAAGCCAACCGCAGCGAGCGTGGCGTGAAAGTGCTGGAGCGGCCACGTCGCGAAGACGTCGACACCGCCGCGTGGCAGCCTGAATTGATCACCGATGCCAACGGCAAAACCCGCTTCACCTTCAAAATGCCGGACTCGCTGACCCGCTGGCGCATCACTGCTCGGGCCATTGCCGATGACGGTCAGGTCGGGCAGAAGAAGCAATTTGTTCGCTCGGAAAAACCGCTGTACCTGAAGTGGAGCGGCCCGAGCAAGTTCCGCAACGGCGACAAACCGGATCTCGGTGTGTTCGCTTTCAGTCAGGCCGAGAAACCGGTCAAGGCTGAGCTGGTGATTCATTACGCTGGCGCCGAACAACGGGTGCCGGTCACGTTGAACAACGGCATCAACTACATCGCATTGCCGGCGTTCACAGTGGCCAATGGCGAGTGGACCGCCGAGCTGGTGCAGGACGGCAAAACCGCTGATGCCTTGGCGGTGCGCCTGACCGCGACCGGCGAAGGCTGGCAGGTGACTCAGAGCCAAAGCCTGGACGTGGCCAGCGGTGATACGCCGCTGACCTTGCCGGCCGACGCCACGGATATTCGCCTGCGCCTGGATGACAGCCCGCAAGCGCTGTTCCGTTCGGCGCTTGATGATCTGCTGAGCTATCCGTACGGCGGTGTCGAACAGACCGCCAGTCGTTTGCTGCCGTTGAGCATCGCTTATCCGACCTTGTCGTCGAACCCGCAGATCCGCGATCGTTTGCGTCTGATCATGCAGAACAGCCGTCTGCGGCTGGTGCAAATGGCCGGCCCGTCGGCGAGCTTCACTTGGTGGGGCTACGACGGTGAGCCGGATGCGTTCCTCACCGCTTACGCCTATTACGCCGACTGGCACGCCAGCAAAGCGCTGGAACTGAGCCTGCCGCCGGAGCATTGGCAGCGGGTGCTGGATGTGTACGCCAAACAAGCGCAGAACACGCCGCTGTTGCAGCGGGCGTTGATTCTGTCGTTTGCCAAGCAGATGCAATTGCCGGTGAACACGCTGCTCAGCGGTTTGATCGACGATCTGGTGAAAGCCGGCGAAGGCCATGCGGCGAGCATGATGGACGATGGCGCAGAGAGCCTGGTCATGAGCGATCCGGATTCGGCGTTGGGCCTGGCCAGCGCTCGAGTGCTGACCGCCTCGTTGGCGCGTCAGGCCAAGGTCAATCTGCCGTCGGCGTTCAACGGTCAATTGGAAGTTGCGCAACAACAAGTGGCCGTCAGCTCTCAACCGTTTGTCGAAGCCTTGAACCTGTCTCTGCAAGCCTTCGATCAGGCTCACGCTCAAGCACTGTTGCAACGCTTGTTGCCACAGCAATCGACCCTGGAACGCGCCTTGGCGCTGACCTGGCTGCAACGCAGCATCGAGCAGGCCTCGCCCACCATCGCGCTGGCACCGGGTGAAGGCTGGAAGAAACAACACAGTGCTACCGGTGAGATGTATTGGACGTGGCAGGGGGCTGCGCCCGTGCCGACAGTGTTGTCGCTGACCGGGGAGCAAGAACGCCCGCTTCGCGCGGCGTTGAGCTTCCAGAGCAAGCAACCGCCAGTGGCCCCGATGGCCGTGACCATCACTCGTCGTCTGTCGCGTCTGGTGCCGGGTGACGAAGCGTTCGAATTCAAACTCGAAGCCGTCGGCAGCAAACCGCTGTCCAGCGACAGTCTGTACCTGGACGAAGTGATCGTCACCAGCAAAGCCGCGAAACCGCTGCGCTACGGCATGCTCGAAGTGCCGCTGCCACCGGGCGCGGACGTCGAGCGCACCACGTGGGGCATCAAGCTGATGGGCAAGGCCGGCACCGAGCCGACCTCGCTGGAGAAGGCCCGTTTCGAGCCGGGGCAACTGGCCTACGCGATCCCGGTGGATGCCTTGAGCGGTGAATTGCGCCTGCGTCATCTGGTGCGCTTCTCGCAAAAAGGCCAGTTCAATCTGCCGCCGGTGCGTTTCACTCAAGTCTACGCACCGCAGAACCAGGCTCAGGAACAGAAGCCGGCACTCGGTCAGGTCACGGTTCACTGACATGACCCGGCGTCTGGTCTGGTGGCTGTTGTGTTTGATGCCTGCGCTGGCGACCGCGCAGGACGAGCCGTTGCGCCTGGGCTTCAAGGGTGAATTGCTTTCGTTGAGCCCGACGCAGGTGATCTCGCGTGAGCCATTGCCTGCTGATGTGCAGACGCCGCTGGGTAGTTTGTGGAAGCTGTTTGTCTACGGTTGGCTGGTGGACACCGGCGCGCGGGAACCGGCTTATGAGTGTCGCGGGCAATCGAAGGAAGAAGTGTATTGCTGCACGGCGGGCGGCAGGATTGAGCGCGATCAGGCATTGGTGAAGTCTTGCGGGTTGTATTTCGAGCCTGCGCGTCTGGGCATTGCTGGCGCGCAGTGGCGCGAGTATTGGCAGGCGAGACAAGCGCCGAAGTGGTTGCTGGACTTGCCGTCGTTGCAACCGCAGACCCGGGTTTCGGTGGCTGAGTTGTTGAAGGTATTGGCCGTGATGCCGGCGCAGGATCAGGCGCGGCGGGTGTTGCTCGATGTGGTGCTGAATGCGGCTGACGGCAATGTCGTGGGCGAACTCGGTGGTCGGTTGCGGGTGAAAACCTGGAGCTGGTTGGGGGATCTGGATCCTTCATCGCGTCAGGGCGGGTTCGCTGGCTGGACGGCGGACGGCACGCCGATCTGGGCCGGCGGGCGCGGCACCAGTCAAATGGTCTTGCGCAATTACGGTCCGGCACTGGCGACGGTGTTGCCTTCGTCATGGCCAGCGGAGGCGGGGAAGTGCGTCGAGGTCGGCCTGTTCGCACGTTATCCGCTGAAGCGCGTACTGTCGGGGGATCGCGTGTTAGCGCCCGGTCCTTTGCAAGGTGACTATCGCGTTGAGTTCGCCAACGGCAATCAACTCGATATCCACAGCGACGGCGAGTTGTTCTTGCTCAAAGACAAACTCGTCGCCCGTCTGGACCGCGAAGAATACGTCGCCCGCGTCCTGCAGCGCGAAGCCAGACCGGAACCCGCCGAAGCCGCCAAAGCCTTGAGCGTCGCGATCCGCACCTACCTGCTGCAAAACGCTACCCGCAACGGCGACTGCCTGAGCATCGATGACAGCAGCAGTCGACAGCGCGTCGCCCCACGCCCAGCCGCCACCGAATCGCGCAACATCGCCGCGTGGACCAGCGATCTGGTACTCGCCGGCAGCAACGTCACCTATCACTCCGACCAACCGGGACCGGACAAGCTCTCCTGGCTGCAAGCCGTCGAACAGGCCAATGCCGGTCAACGCTACGACGCCATCCTGCTGCACGCTTACCCGCGCGCGAGCCTCAGTCGCTGGGACAATCCCGTCGCTTCCTGCGACGCATTGCCCGCCGCGCAAGACTGGCTGCAAAAGCAACGCCGAGGCTGGCGACCACGGCTGGAAAGCGAAGTTGGCTACAACGAAGTCAACGCCTTCGCCGTCTGCCGCCTGGCCTTCGGCCGTCCTTTTGTCGATCGCGAACGCCAGCGCATTTACGTGCGTGGCGTGCTGTCGCTGCAAGACCGCCTCGACCTGACCCACGAATACCTGCACCTGGCCTTCGAAGCACACCCCAACGGCCAGGATGAAACCTACATCGAAGGGCTCGCCCGCCACCTCTTGCTGGAATAGGCCATGAAACTCCGTTACCCACAGGTCCTCCTGTTCCTTTGTGCTTTTGGCGTACTGCCGGCGACGGTCGCCGCCGTCAAACTTGATACGCCCGTTGGAGGCTGGCGCACAGGCGCGCCCGAAGGCGAAGGCGAAAACTTTCGTCAGACGGTCAATTACCCGGCGTCCTCGGTTAACACCCCGGTGGGGCAGGCCAACACTGCTCGCATCACCGGCCAGATCGACTCCGCGCCCAAGGGCAATGAGCCCGGCAAACTGATCGTCAACGGCGTCAGCATGCCGCTGAAAATCGACCCCGCCGGCCGCTACGATCGCCCGTTCTCATTCCCCAATGGCAGCAACAGCGTTGAAGTCCGCAGCCCTGATGGTCAACAGCGGCATCGCACCCAATTCCTCAACACCAGCGGCGGCGCCACCCCTGCCAAGTTGCGAGTACTGCTGGCTTGGGACAGCGACGGCACCGACCTTGATCTGCATGTCGTCACGCCTGACGGTGGCCACATCTGGTACGGCGACCGCGTCGCGGCCAACGGCGGCGCACTCGACGTCGACGTCACCACCGGCTACGGCCCGGAAATCTTTGCCATGCCGGCGCCGATCAAGGGGCAGTATCAGGTGTACGTGAACTACTACGGTGGTGGGTATCGCAGTGATGAGGAGGGGCAGGAAGAGGCTGCTCAGGCGCTGACCACCGCGCACATCACGGTGATTACGGAAGAGGGGACGCCGAACGAGAAGATGGAAACGTTCCTGGTGCCGATGCGGGCGGTGGGGGAGTTGACGTTGGTTAAGGGGTTTAGTTATCCGTGAGGGGGTAATTGTGACAGCGGTGCTGACACAATTGAATTGGGCAGCAGGTTGCTGACCAATTCCGTAATCATCTCTTGTCGAAATAGTTGCGATCCAGTGCTGGATCTTCAGCAAGCGCGACGTCACTCCCACCTCATGATTCATCATCAAATTAACTAGCCACGGTCGTCAGGGCTAGAGGTGGCTGAACTCATATCGGGTTCGGTTATAGACTGATCATCCAAAGGCGCAGTGTCGGCTGCGACTTTCAGCTTCACATTCGTGAAGCCAATTGCCAAATGCTCCATACCTCTTCGGCTAGCGGTGCTGCGTTCTGTTGCATGAGCTTTATTCACTGAATGCAGAAGGTTCTGAGTGAGTTTAAGTCTTTCGTCCGATAAGCCGAGCAGTGCAGCTTTGAATGAGCTAGATTTTAATTCTGGCACTTTGCCACCCGGTTCGACCGAGCCGAAAGTGATGTTGGCATCAGTAGCATAAGCGGACGAAGAATCGCTACCAAGGAGGAGTACCGTATGGGTCGCGACCTGCCTAGATGGAGCAAACGTGGAAGGGAAGATTGAATGCCCTTCACAACCCCCCATTCTACCGAAGGACCTGAAGCCAGCGCTGATTCTATCAGTGAGCAGGAGCTTCAATCCTTGGCTGCAGAATCTGAAGCTCTAAGTGGGTTGGAGATCGAAAATCTCTGGCAGTACGACGAGCTTCGATTCGAAGAACCAGTGATCATAAATCTTGCGCCCACCGATGCATTACCTGTTAGGCGGACCCTATCCCTTCCCAAAACGCGTGGCATTGATGTCAAAAAGACTGAGAGCGAGTCGATAAAAATCACAGTGCGGTCTTCGAACTCTCCAAAGTTCAGCGTCGATGCCCCCCACGCTTTTCAACATCCGTCAATTCAGCAGGAATTTCTCCTTCCGGTCGAACCTTGCGTACCCATAGTTTCAGTCGAGAAAACCGAAGAGGAAGACAGAGAAGAGATCTATGAACTAATTGATGAATCAATTCTTGTTTCCCCTCAGCCCATCGTGCTCGAAGAGGACGTCTTTGATGATTTTTTCGAAGACGTGGAATTGGACAATATCTACGCTCAGGAGAATCTTGAATGGTTCGATGATTCAGGTGTTGAAAGCACGATACAGGTTGATGTCGAAGAGTTTGATGATGAGTACGCGGCCTATGCCTTCGATCCCGAAGAGTTTTATGAACTTCGGGATGACGATGAAATCTCTCCTCGCACCATCGGAAAAATCAGCCGGGAAGATCGCGCATTCCAGAAAGCCACGGACCTGATCTACAAAAGTGGTTGGCCGCTATCGGTACACGCACTGCTGCACCGGATTTTCATTATCAATGGTTGGAGTGCGACTCGGCTCGCTTTGGAGCGGGAAATCAACAAGGGCATGACGCCCGACGAGCTGATTCTGGCGGCACATATAAAAGTGCTATGGGCTGAGAATGATCATTACTGGATAGCCTTTGATAAAAGTGGCAGCAGCAATTTATCGCAACACATTCTCTCCTGGCCTTCGGCAATGCTGATTGTGCGAACTTTTGAAGCATTGCCTCAGGTAGAAGAACTGGAGCAGTTCATCGATTCGCAATTTGAGTACTGGTACGAAAGCGTTCATTTGCGCCGAGTGTTTCGTTCGTTCAATCGATTCTTGTGGTACCGGACGTCTAATCTGCGTGGTAGTCTGCCCGCCAATATGCCCTTCAGTTTTGGCAATCCAAGAGATCTGCCGGTTGAGGAATACAGCGACCTTGGATTGGACGATACGCTGGAGATCGAGCGTGAGGCCGATTTAAGGGCGCTTGGTGTAATACGCAACAAACATCCATTGGAACCTTACTGCTACTTCAGCGACTTGCCCGCAAATGTCGAAGACGATCAGGTAGTAGTTGCGGTGGACGCTGGTGAGGCCATACCGGCCGAGATGGAGGAAGCCGTCACGCCCGCGTCTCCTGCCCACGCGTTAAAATCTCGCAAAGACCCGACTAACTTGCAGGAACATCTCCAACTCTTTTCTATTGATCCATTGAAGGAAAGTCCTCATGACTGAGCACACCCTGATACCCGCCATCGGTTGTTGGGTAAGCCAGCTATTGCCTAGCGGAAGTGGTGATAGGAAGGGAGTGGTCAAGAAGATTTTGCGAGCGGAGACTGGCGCAGAACTTGAAGTTAACTGGCTAATTCCAGAGCGATTCACTAGTTGTGTAGCTGCAAGTAAAGTCAAATCCGGTTTCACTAATGGTATGGATGTGGAGGATGTCACGCCGGGCGCTGGCGTCTCCTCTCTCGGCATTGGTAGCGTTATGCAACAGCGTGTACTCGCCAGCAGTGAGCAAGTACTTGTGGACTTTGCGGAAAGTGGAGAGCGGCATTGGTTGCCCTATCAGAACTTGCGACAAGTCCGTCGAGCAAAGTTACGATTTCTTAATGCCCAAAAAGCTGAGCCTGTGGATGCGGAGCGTCTACGACTTCGGCTTTTAGCTCACGCTATAGAAACCTGGAACGAAAATACTGGGGTGCTCTCTCATCTCGACATTGACCCTCTGCCGCATCAGATTCATCTGGTGCATCACATACTTGCCTCCGGCAATTACAATTGGCTTATTGCTGATGACGTGGGTTTAGGTAAAACCATCGAAACAGGTATGTTGCTGCATGCTTTAAACCAGCGCGGTACGGCGAAAAGAGTGCTCCTAGTCACTCCTGCAGGGCTGACGCGACAATGGCAGGAAGAGTTGTGTCGGTTCGATTTGGATGACTTCCAGATTTATGGCGAAGACTTCAATATTAACGAAGCGCGACATTGGAAAATGCATGATCGCGTGATCGGATCACTCGACCGTTTTAAGCAGGAAGGCCACCTCGAAAGTCTGATGCAGGCCGACGAATGGGATTTGATTATCTTCGATGAAGGACACCGTCTCAGCCGACGACAGTACGGTCTTAAACTAACCAGCTCGGACCGTTATGATCTGGCCGCTGCACTTCGTAGCAAGACGAAACATCTGTTGTTGCTCAGTGCAACGCCGCACCAAGGTTTGCATGACAAGTTCATCGCTCTGCTTGAACTGCTACGGCCCGACCGTCATCAAGAATTGATGATGCTCAGCCTTAAGCCGGAAATTCTTCACGACATGATCTATCGGAATCACAAGGCCGATGTGACTGACGCCGAAGGCAATTTCATTTTTCAGGGCAAAATCACACGCGCCATGAGGGTACCTGCTAGCGCACATTCGTCGGCATTTGATGGAACTCTTCAGAGTTACCTGCGACGTGGTTATGCAGCCAGTGCCGCTCAAGGCCGAAAAGGCAACCCGATCGGCTTCGTGATGACCGTTTACAGGAAGCTCGCGGCCTCAAGTTCGGCAGCCATTCACAACGCATTACGCAATCGCCTTGCGCGCCTGGTTAACGAGCGCAATGAAGTATTCACAGCACTAGAACCAACAGATGAGAGGTTTTTCGGGGAGTGGGAGGAGCAATTGAGCACGGACGCCAAGGAGTTCTTTGATGGAGAAATCCATCTGCTGGAAACCTTGATCGAAGAAGCTGCGAGTCTTAAGGACAATGACTTAAAGCTGCAGCTGTTTGTAAACGACGTGATTGGCAAGATTCAACACAGCCATCCCGGAGAAAAGGTATTGATATTTACGGAGTATCGTACCACTCAGCAGTATTTGCGTGAGGCCCTAAACAACCGTTTCGGTGATACAGCGGTGGAGCTTATTAACGGCTCAATGAAACACTCGGAACGTCGCGAAGCAATTGCACGGTTTGAGGATAAAGGTCTGTTCTTGATCTCCACTGAAGCTGGTGGTGAAGGGATCAACCTGCAGCGACATTGCCACATCGTGGTCAATTATGATTTGCCTTGGAATCCCATGCGGCTTGTTCAACGCATTGGTCGCCTGTACCGCTATGGGCAAAAGCTCAAGGTTTTGGTATTCAACATCCATCAAACGGACACTATGGATCAGCAGATTATCGATCTGATGTACGAGCGTATCGACAGTGTGGTCGATGACATGGCGCAAGTGCAAAAGTATGAATTTAATGAAGGGCTTAAGGATGAAATCCTTGGCGAGGTTGCCGAACTCATTGACGTTGAAGATATTTTGCTGGCGGCCACTCAGGAGGGCATCGATCGGACGCGTGAGCGCATAGATGAAGCATTGCGCCAGGCCCAATCCGCTGCGGCAAAGCAACGGGAGCTATTTGCTCATGCCGCTAGCGGCAATCCCGCGGAATTGCGTCATGAGTTAGTTATTACCCAAGAACATCTGCAAAGTTTTGCGCTAGGAATGTTTAATCAGGTAGGTATTGAGGTTATCGAGCAGGTCCTCAAAGACCAGCTGATTCGTATCCGCCTACCGGAAGCAGCGAGACCCAAAATCGGTATGTCGCTGAAGGCTTCCCTGCGGTTGGATGTAACTGTTCATCGTGAGTTGGCGGTGAGCCGTCCTGGCGTTCAATTGCTAGATTTGAACTCGTCATTGATGAAGTATTTATTGCGCGAGGCGCTGAGTTACGACTTTGGCGGCCATATTGCGGCCTTTAAACACCCGAGCCTCGGTTCAGGCGCGGTGTTCGGTGCAATGCTTCGCTGGCAGAGTCAGCAAGGCAAGCGCATGCGCCAGGAATTTGTGATGAGCCATGTTGAGAATGGACACACCTTGTTGAATTCGGAAGTTGTGGGCCGTTGGTTGCTTGAGCCCGCTATCGGCTTGGCATTTCAAAGTACGCCAGAGCAAAGCAAGGTGATATTTGCGTGTGCAGAGAGCGAAATCAATCAGCGGCTTGAATCGGTTTCCAACCGTTATCTCATGCCAGAAAGCCTTCAATGGATAGCTGCGAGTTGGGTCGTTTAGTGAGCCGATCATCGTAAGTGCGAAAGCAAGCAACCAAGTTCCAACTAGCGAACCCAGTACTGACGCAGCGGGTTTTGGGACTGTAGAACGCTTCTTCGCAATTAATTCCGCCGTCGGTTTTCGTGACACTGTCTCACGCCGAAACACTTCGTGATTTTTATTGTTTCAAGGTGAGGAGTACTAGAGAAGGTCGTCTACTAAACAGGAACGCCTTCACGTGAATGACCTCACCGCTACTGAGCCGTCCGTTGGTGCAAGCTTTAACGAAATCACGCAACTGACCATCACTGCCCGGCAGCGAGCGGTGCAGGCAGTCAACACAGAGTTGATTGAGCTGCATTGGCAGGTCGGGGCATACATCAGCCGGAAGATTGAAGCAGCGGAGTGGGGGGATGGAGTGGTCGCTCAATTGGCTACTCACCTCGCGCGTACTCAACCGGGATTGCGCGGTTTTACCAGAGCCAATCTCTTTCGCATGCGCAAGTTTTACGAGGCATACAGACATGACGCAATTGTCGCAGCACTGCTGCGACAATTGCCCTGGACCCAAAACCTGATCATTCTCAACCAAGGCAAACGCCCGGAAGAGCGCGAGTTTTACCTGCGCATGGCGATTCAGGAGAAGTGGTCGAGTCGGGAGCTCGAGCGCCAGTTCAAAGCCGCTCTGTTTGAGCGTAGCGTCATCAATCCCGCAAAAGTCTCATCGTTGATGAGGCAAACACATCCCGAAGCCTTGAGCGTGTTCAAGGATACCTACATGGTCGAGTTTCTCGACTTGGCGCAAGGTCATGTCGAGGCCGATTTACATGGCGGGTTACTGCGCAGGCTCAGGGATTTTCTGATCGAGCTGGGGCGTGACTTTTGTTTCGTGGGTTCTCAATACCCGTTGCAGGTTGGCGGTCGCGACTTTGCGTTGGACCTGCTCTTCTTCCATCGCGGGCTCAATTGCCTGGTGGCGATTGAGCTCAAGGTCGGGCGTTTCGAGCCAGAATATCTCGGCAAGCTGGACTTCTACCTTGAGGCGTTGGATCGCAACGTCCGTAAGCCCCATGAAAACCCGGCGCTTGGGGTCTTGCTGTGCGCCAGCAAAGATGACGAAGTCGTCGAGTACGCCCTGAACCGTTCACTTTCGCCCGCATTGATCGCGGAATATCAGACTCAGCTGCCTGACAAGAAACTGTTGCAGGCCAAGTTGCATGAGTTTTATGCGCTGAATGCTGACGAGTAAACCAGCGGTTATGTTTGAGGGTGTTCTTGCGGGCCTCATCGCGAGCAGGCTCGCTCCCACAGTGATCGGTGTCGTTCACAAACCTTTTGGTCAAAGCAGATACCTGTGGGAGCGGGCTTGCCCGCGATGAGACCAGCCCATCCAGCACAAAACCAAAGTGAGATTAAGTCTCGTCCAGAGCCCAGTGAGCGATGTAGACCATGTGTTTCCTTCCCGACGATTAGCCCACACTTTCGTCTCACCAATGAAGAAACCTGCCAACCACCGTTGTCGTAGCACCACCAGCTCCAGATAAAACAGGAGGACCGCATCATGAAAGCCTTGCTCAGAAGCATTGGACTGTCATCGCTGCTGGTGGCCACTGCGGCGTTCGCTCATCACGGCTGGAGTGAGTATGACTCCAGCAAATCCATGCAGTTGAACGGAACGATCGAGGAATCCGGCTATTCCCATCCGCACGGGCTTCTGCGTCTCAAAACAGCCGACAAGACGTGGACCATCGTTCTGGCCCCTCCATCGCGCATGGAGAACCGTGGGCTGTCGAAGGACATGCTGAATGTCGGTACGACGGCTACGGTGGTCGGTTATCCGAATCGAAACAAACCCGAAGAACTGCGAGCGGAACGCATCACCATCGGCGATAAAACCACCGAGTTGCGCTGATGGACACCACAAGTGCCAGTGGCTCAGGTCCGCAAAGCTGGCTGGACTGGCTGGATGACTCGCGACTTGGGTGGGCCATGCGAGGCGAGTTGTGGCTTTACCCGATCGTCGAGGTGGTTCACATCATTGGCTTCGTGGTGCTTGTGGGCTCAGTGGTCATGTTCGATCTGCGGGTGCTTGGCCTGTCCAAGGATATTGCGGTGACGGCGCTGGCTCGCCATCTGCTGAGATGGTCCGTCGCTGCCCTGGTATTGATCGTGCCCGCTGGCCTGATGATGTTTACCGCCCATCCCCATGACTTCGCCACCAACAATATTTTCATTTTGAAGCTGAGCCTGATCGCTACGGCGGGCATCAACGCAGCCCTTTTTCACGTCGGGGTATACCGTTCAGTCAGCCAGTGGAACACAGGCGTCGCGGCACCGGCCATTGCAAAAGTGCAGGCGGTGCTTTCGATGGGGTTATGGGTCACGGTGGTGCTTTGCGGCCGACTGTTGGCCTACACCTGACTCACAACGCGGCGCCGAGCAACTTGAGGTACTGAGGGCTCTCGGATATCGAATTGTGGCCCGTGCCCGGTATCACCTGCAGCGTGGCCACGCCCTTGGCGAAATGCGTGTAAAGCTGCTCGGTGCTTGAGCGCGGTATGACTTCGTCGTGCTCGGCCGCGATCAATAGCGTCGGGACGGTGATATGAGCGGCGTATTTCCAGGATTCGAACTTGTCCTGCAACAGCCACTTCACCGGGAACCAGCCGAACTGGCGGACGGCGAGGTCTTCAAGGCTGTTGTAGGGCGTGATCAGGATCAGCCGCGACGCCGGGCGTTGGCTGGCGAGGCGTACGGCAACGCCCGAGCCCAGGCTGCGCCCGACCACGGCGATAGTGGGATGGGTGTTGTAGACGCTGTCGAACAAGGTCATGGCATCGCGCTGTATCGCTTCCTCGGATGGCGACCCGGAACTGCCACCGTAGCCTCGGTAATGCAGCAAGTAGATCGCATGATCCGCAAACGCCTGCGAGAACTCGGGCAGGCTGCGGGAAACGTCCTCGGCATTGCCGCCAAAGTAGATCAACGCCTTCGGGCCGTCGTGCGGCCTGACGGTCACCAGCACCTGTGCATCGGCGACATGCAGCGTCAGCAGCGTTTCGGGCGCGTCGATGGCGCGTGGTTGCGGGTAGTAGATCAATGCACGTTGAAACACGAACAGCGCCGCGCAAAGCACCAGGTACGCAACGGCAATGAATGCGAAGAGAGACATCAGGGTTCGCGACATTCGACTAAGTTTAGTGGACTGCATGGCACTGCTCTGGGCCTGACGACGGCTATCGCTTGAGCGTTGTCAGAGTGTAGTCCATCGATAGTTGCCGCACGGGGGCGCACCGATGTCCAAGAGTCGACGCTTGTATCCGGGGCCTGTGCCATGACGGTCACCGACGCGCTGAAATGGGTCAAGGTTCTGCCGTCCGAACGAACGGCCCTGATGCTGGGTTTCGCCTTCCATTTCTGCGTGCTCGCCAGTTATTACTTGGTACGACCCTTGCGCGATGCCTTGGGCCTTGAGGGCGGTGCCGACAAGTTGCAGTGGCTGTTCACGGCCACGTTCGTGGTGATGCTGCTGATGGTGCCGCTGTTCGGCGCGCTGGTTTCGCGGCTGCCTGCCATGCGTTTCGTGCCGCTGATCTATCGCTTGATCGCCTTGTCGATGCTGGTGTTTGGCGTGTTGATCGCTCAGCGCATTGCGCCGGTGACAGTGGGACGGGTGTTTTTCGTCTGGATCAGCATCTACAACCTGTTCATCGTTTCGATTTTCTGGAGCGTGCTGGTCGACCGCTTTTCCAGCGAGCAAGGGCGGCGGCTGTTCGGTTTCATTGCGGCGGGTGGAACCCTGGGCACGTTCATCGGGCCGTTGCTGGCCGCGACCATGGCCACAAATCTTGGGCCGGTGGCGTTGACCGTTGCGGCGGCCGTGCTGCTGGAATGTGCGGTGCGTTGCTATCGGGCGCTGTTGTCGCGCACAGCGTCGCAGTCCGGCAGCCGCTGGCTGGATGAGCGGCGCATGGGCGGCAGCATGCTGGCCGGGATCACGTTGATCCTGCGCTCGCGTTATCTGATGGGGCTGGTGCTGTTCATGCTGTTGCACACCAGTGCCGCGACTTTGCTGTATTTCGAACAGGGACGGATTGTGGCTGGCAGCTATGCTGATGTGGCCAGCAGGACGCAATTCTTCGCCGTCGTCGATTTGATCGTGTCGGCGCTGACGCTGCTATTTCAACTGCTGCTGACCGCGCCGTTGATCCGCCTGATCGGCATCGGTGGGGCGCTGGTGGCGTTGCCGTTGGCGACGATCGTGGCGTTTAGCGCCATGGCCCTGGCACCCGTGCCAACAACCGTCGCGCTGGCGCAAGGGCTGCGCCGTGCCGTCGAGTTCGCCATCGTGCGCCCGGCGCGAGAAGTGCTGTGGACGGTGGTGAGCCGTGAGGAAAAGTACAAGGCCAAGAATGTGATCGAAACCCTGGTGTATCGCGGCGGTGATGCCGCCAGTGGCTGGCTCTCCGCCGGGTTGACGGCGCTGGGCGCGGGTTTTGGGCTGGTGGCGGTGGTGATCGTGCCGTTTGCCGGGCTGTGGGGCTGGTTATGTCTGTGGCTGGCCAGACGACAAGAGCAAAGAGCGACCATGAATGAACAGCCAGGGGGAATTCCATGACCGATCCTGCTGTCTTCACGCGTAGAAAAATACTCACGTTGGCTGCCGGTGTTTCGGCGGTCTTCACCTTCGATCCGGCCTTTGCCGTATCGGCGCCGTCGACGGAAACAGGAGGCAAGAACATGCTGACCCGAGCCATTCCTTCCAGCAACGAGCCGTTACCCATGGTCGGGTTGGGCACCTATCGCGGCTTTGATGTCGCGCCTTCCGACGCGGCCTACAAGCAACTGGCCGCCGTGCTCATCGCGTTGTTCGAGAAGGGCGGCACGGTGATCGACAGCTCACCGATGTACGGTCGCGCCGAGCAGACGACCGGTGAATTGCTGTCGATCCATCGGCCTCGTTCGCCTGCGTTTCTGGCCACCAAGGTCTGGACCCGTGGCCGCGAAGAAGGCATCGCGCAAATGGAACAGTCCTTCAAGCTATTACAGACCGACCGTATCGATCTGATGCAGATTCACAACCTGCTGGACTGGAAAACCCACCTGCCCACCCTGCGCGAATGGAAGGCAGAAGGGCGCATCCGCTACATCGGCATCACCCATTACACAGCGTCGGCGTACGACGAAGTGGAGGCCGTGTTGAAAGCCGAGCCGCTGGACTTTTTGCAGATCAACTATGCCCTGGACGATCGTGGTGTCGAGAAGCGAATCCTGCCGCTGTGTCGCGAACGTGGCGTGGCAGTGATTTGCAATCGGCCTTTCGGCGGCGGTGGCTTGCTCGCTCGATTGAAAGGCAAACCGCTGCCGGGATGGGCCGCGCAAGTGGGGGTCAATAGCTGGGCACAACTGGCGCTCAAATTCCTGCTGGCTCATTCGGCGGTGACGTGTGTCATCCCCGGCACCAGCAACCCGCGCTACATGGCGGAAAACGCCGGTGCGGGTTTCGGCCCGATGCTGACGGATGCGCAGCGCCAACAGTTGATGGTTTTGGTGGGGTAGGCTCGTTGGCGTGATGGCGGTGCGACTGCGCCCTTCATGTGGGCGCGGGCTTGTGTGGCGAGGGGGCTTGCCCCCGTTCGGCTGCGTAGCAGTCGTAAAACCATTGCATCCGGTGTACCTGATACACCGCGATTGCAGGTTTTGGGGCCGCTTCGCGAGCCAACGGGGGCAAGCCCCCTCGCCACACAAGCCCGCTCCCACAGGTTCTGCGCTTAACCGACTGACATTCCTGCGGTCGGCAATGCATTAGCAGTCTCCAGCGGAATCTCCAGGGTGAAAACCGCGCCATGACCTGGTCCATCGCTATGGACACGCAGGTGCCCGTTCATCTCTACCGCCGCGAGCGCGCAACTGTGCAGGCCAAAGCCGTGGCCTTCCTTGCGCGTGGTGAAACCGTGATTGAAGATACGGGCGATGTTCTCGGCAGCGATCCCTTCGCCCTGATCCTCCACGCTGAGGCGCAGCGTTGTGTTATCGATAATCTTGATGCCCAGCGTCATGTGGCGCTGATGGTCGCTGACCTTGGACATCGCATATTTGGCATTGCTGATCAGGTTGATCAGGATCAACAGCAGCCGGTGTTTGTCGCCGATGATCGTTGGCGTGTCCTGATAGTTCTTGGTGACGACGACATGGTGCCGGCTCAACGCGCCGGAATTCATGCGCAACGCATCCTCGAACAGATCGACAACGTTCAACGGCTCGACCAGCCTGGCCGCGCCGGCATACGCCTGTTGAGTGGAAACGATGTCCTTGATGTGATCGATGCTTTTAGTGAGTTGTGACAGTTCGTCAACGATGCTCGATTGTTCGGTCGCAATGGAGTCGACCAGTTGATTGAGGTAACCGCGAAGCAGTTTGCCTTTGTCGTCGAAGGTCATGAACTGCCCCAGGTCTTCGGCATGCTCGTTCATCATGTTTACCGCTTTGCCCAAGCCAAGGGTTTTGCTCATCGCCAATTTGCGGGTGATCAAATCTGCCGAGACGTTAACGCTGTTCAGTACGTTCCCAACGTTGTGCAACACATTGGTTGCGATTTCCGCCATGCCGGCCATTCGCGCGGCATCGACCAGTTCGCGCTCGGCCTCGATCAACTCGCGGGTGCGTTCCTCGACGCGTTGCTCCAGTCGCTCGTTTGCCGTTTGCAACTCATTGTTCATCTTGTTGATCAGGGCATAACTGCGAATCAGGCGGCCGGCCAGATACAACAACAGCAGCGCCATGATGCCGGCGCATACTCCCAGGTAAAGGTGATATTGGCGGTCTGTCGCGCCTGTGCGCCGTTGTTTCTCGTTCAATAGTTCGGTGATGCTGTCCAACTGCCGTCCGACCGGAATCACACTGATGCGATCAAGCAGATCATTGACGATGGGCTGTTCTCGAACAATGGCATTCACCGCGTCTACAAAAGCAGTGAAAGGCGGGCGCTGTTCGGGCGGCAGTTGATTGATGTATTCATCCAGATACTTCAGATGTCCGGAGATTTCCTCAGCCCTTTCGCTGGAGACATAGAGGGCGTATTCAAGGGTGTCCAACGTAACATCGAACACCACTGAGAGTACCGCAGCACCCACCGACGGGCGTGTGTTGCTGGAATCCTCCAGTAACACACGAATATTATCTTCCAGCTCAGGCAGGGCCTCGAATGATATTCGCAAGGCCGTGTTGTGCTGTTTGAATTGCTCAACCAGTCGGGTTTTGTTTTCTACCGCATCCAGATAACCCTGGCGTCGGGTTTGCCAAAGTGTCGAGAGGGGGCCGGTCGTATTGAGGTTGTCGAGCTGCGCCCATCGCTGTTCTGCTTCAGCGGGCGCTCCCAGAAACAAATTGTCGGTCAGGCCGATTTTTGCTCGCAGAATCTTCACGTTCCAATTGGCATCGAACTGCTTGAGTTGGCGAACGAAATCGCGCGACTCGAAGTAGGTCGATGTGTCGTAGGAAAATGATTTGATCAGCAAAAATATCAGTACGCTGAAAAGGGTTAGCGCAATGGCGCCCAGGGCAGTCCATTTGTAATGATTGGAAAGCTTCATTGCGGCATTCCTCCCTGGGCGATCCTGAGCGGGAGGTTTTGCCAACGGTTAATGATTTCCATTTTTGCGCTCCCTGCAAAATGGCGATAATCACCACATTATTTGTAAGCCTAGCGTTGTTGGCGAACAGCGTCGGAAAAACATTGAACGGCGATCAGTGGTCTTACGGTCGCGGTAATGCCGGGGCAGGCTTGAGCGGCAGCAGAGGCGGGAATTCCTCGGGTGTGAGCGTTTCTTTTTCCAGCAACAGGCGGGCGCCCTCATCCAGGTCGGCCCGGCGACTCTGCAGCAATGCCTTGGCCCGTTGGTAGGCTTCATCGAGCAGGGCGCGAATACCCAGGTCGATTTCCCGGGCGGTTTGTTCCGAATAGTCTTTCTCGCCCAGTGTGGTCATGCGATCCCCCAGGTACGTTGCGTTTTGCCGCTCCAGCACCGATTGTCCTAGTTCGGCGCTCATGCCGAACCGGGTAATCAGTTGTCGGGCAATATCGGTCGCGCGGCCCAGATCATCGGCGGCCCCGGTGGAGATCTGGCCATAGACAAGGTCTTCGGCGGCGCGCCCGGCCATCAGCACGACAATCCGGTCCTTGAGCGTCTGGCAACTGATCAGGAAGTGATCCTCGGTCGGTCGTTGCAGGGTATAGCCGAGCGAGCCGATGGCGCGGGGCACGATCGACACTTTATGCACCGGATCCATCGCCGGCAGCGTGCTGGCGGCCAGGGCATGCCCCATTTCGTGATAGGCCACCACCCGGCGCTCCTCGGGATCGAGCAGGCTGCTCTTGCGTTCGAGCCCCGCGATGAGGCGTTCTACCGCCGCGGTGAAATCGTTCAGGCTGACCGCCTCGGCGCCGCGTCGGGTGGCGACAATGGCCGCTTCGTTAACCAGGTTGGCCAGGTCGGCGCCGGTGAAGCCAGTGGTGATCTCGGCAATACGCGCACCATCGAGCCCTGGCTCCACGGTGATTTTCTGCAGATGAACCTTGAGGATCGCCTCCCGCCCTTTGCGATCGGGGCGGTCGATCAGAATCTGCCGGTCGAAGCGGCCGGCCCGCAACAACGCCGGGTCGAGGACCTCCGGTCGGTTGGTCGCGGCCAGCAACACGACGCCCTCCCGGGGATCGAAGCCATCCAGCTCGGCCAGTAACTGGTTAAGGGTCTGTTCTTTTTCGTCATTGCCGCCCAGCGTACCGACGCCGCGCATCTTGCCCAGTGCGTCCAGTTCATCGATGAAAATGATGCAGGGCGCCGCCTGTCGTGCCTGCTCGAACAGGTCGCGCACCCGGGCCGCACCGACCCCGACGAACATCTCGACGAACTCGGAGCCGGAGATCGAGAAAAACGGCACACCGGCTTCACCGGCGATGGCTTTGGCCACCAGGGTTTTGCCGGTGCCAGGCGGGCCGACCAGCAAGGTGCCCTTGGGAATGTGTGCGCCCAAGCGTGCGTATCGTTCCTTGTCCTTGAGGAACGAAACGATTTCCACCAGCTCGGCCTTGGCTTCGTCGATGCCTGCGACATCGGCGAAGGTCACTCCGGTATCGCGTTCGACAAACACCTTGGCCCGGGACTTGCCGACATTCATTAGCCCGCCAAGACCTTGTTTGTCCGCCATCCCGCGAAACAGGAAATTCCAGAACACCATGATCAGAATAAACGGCAACAACCAGCCCAACAGGCTGTTCATAAAGGTGTTTTCGGTGGTTCCGGTAAAACCGACACCCGATTGAGAGAGTTCGGTCGCCAGCGCCGGATCGACCCGCACCGTGGAGAACCGCTCGCGCCCGTCGATGGGCTCTTGCAACTTGCCGCTGATCTGGTCCTTGTCGACCCGCAAATCACTGACTTTTTGCTCGTTCAACAATTGCAGGAATTGGCTGTAGGGGAGGGGCTGCACGGCCTGGCGCTCGCCAACGAATATCTGCATGAGGCTCAGCACGATAAAAGCGATCGCGAAGTAGGACAGGTTCCACTGTTCGTTCTTTTTCATGGCCTTGGCTCAGCGTGGGAACGCAGGGTCGTTCATACCGCGCCGCCGCCAAGTTGCCGGTCAGTTAAGGAACGAAACCTGTGGGAGCGGGCTTGCTCGCGAAAGCGGTGTGTCATTCAACATTGATGTTGGCTGACCCGGCGCCTTCGCGAGCAAGCCCGCTCCCACTCGGACTAACTGACAGGCATTAACCGCGCCCGCCCGGTTATTTTTTAGACCACGGCAAAAAAGCCCCGTGCCGGCTTCCCGACAAGGGGCTTTTTTGCGCGAAGTGTCTCGACGATTCAGCTTGATTTGATCTGCACCTTTTTGTCCGCGTTCATGGCTTCGGGCTTCTTCGGCAGCGAAATACTCAGCACGCCTTTGCTGAAATTGGCTTCGATCTTGTCGGCATCGACGCCTTTGGGCAGGCTGAACGCCCGCTGGAAGGAGCCATAGTGACGCTCTGACAAGTGATAGCCCTTTCTTTTTTCTTCCTTGTCCTCTTTCTTTTCACCCTTGATGATCAGATTGCCGTTGGACAATTTGATGTCGATATTTTCCTGATCCATGCCTGGCAATTCAGCGGTGATTTCGAAGCTTTCCTCCTTCTCGGTAATGTCCACCGCAGGCAGGCTGCGACCGATAAATTCCCGACTCCAGAACGGTTCGACATCAAACAGACCACGCCGGAAAGGCGTCAGCCCCGAGCCACGATTGAAGTCTTCGAACAGGTGATCGACCTGCTGGCGCAGTTTTTCCAGAGGACGCCAAGGGTCTGTCGCCATCGGTTGCTGATCGGTTTTTTCGTCGTCGGTGTGTACCGGCATTTTTTTCTCGACATTGGCCATTTTTCGTTCCTCCTATCGAGTACTGCGGTGGGCCGGGAACAGCTTGGAGGCCGGTCCATCACGACAGATTCAGGCCTTACCTTAAAAGGTTAGTATTCCTGCGGCCCTGAGGCCGACCAACAGTCGGTTTTTGATTGCAAGCCGTCTATTTCGAGAACTTGCGCGCACCGACCACGCAAAGGATCACTGCAACAGTCACACCCAACATGCCAAGACTGACTTGCTCATGCAGCAATGTGGCCGCCAGCGCCAAGCCAAAAAACGGCTGTAGCAACTGAAGCTGACCGACGGCGGCAATCCCGCCTTGGGCCAGCCCGCGGTACCAGAATACGAAGCCGAGAAACATGCTGAACAGCGAGACATAAGCCAGGCTGAACCATGCGGTCGGCGTTATTCCCGAGAGCGAAGGTGGGGCCAGAAACCAGGTCAGCGGAATCATGACGGGCAACGACAGCACCAAGGCCCAGGAAATCACCTGCCAGCCGCCGAGTGTTCTTGAAAGCTTCGCGCCTTCCGCATAGCCCAGCCCGCAGGCGAGGATGGCCAGCAACATCAGGATGTCCCCCGCAGGAGAGGCGGTCAGGCCTTGGGAGACGGCAAACCCCACCACCAGCAGGCTTCCCAGCACCGAGAAAAACCAGAAAACCGGCCGGGGACGCTCGCCACCGCGCCAGACGCCGAAGGCTGCCGTGGCGAGTGGCAACAGGCCAACGAAGACAATGGAATGCGCAGACGTCACATATTGCAGCGCCAGCGCAGTCAGCAGCGGAAACCCCAATACAACGCCCAGCGCCACGATTGCCAGGGAGAGAAGCTGACTCTTGGCCGGCCGTTTTTCGTTGAAAAGCAGCAACATGCACAGCGCCAAAATGGCAGCGATGCTGGCCCGGGCAACCGTCAAAAAGACCGGGTCAAATTCCAGAACGGCCACCCGTGTCGCGGGCAGCGAGCCGCTGAAGATGAGCACGCCAATGAACCCGTTGAGCCATCCGCTCGCGGTTTTTTCCGAGGTGTGCTGTTGCAGGTTCGATGTGCGTTCCATTGAGGACTCCCTTTATGCCGGTTGCATGGGAGGCATCGTATGGACGAAACTCAATACAATCAAAATATTGTCATGGATACACTTGCGCATGCCTCGTTCACGCTACAAATCACTGGTGGATGAATTTGCGGCGGACATCCGCTCAGGGCGACTGTTGCCGGGCACGCGCCTACCGACCCACCGCCAGTTGGCGGCAACGGAAGGCCTGGCATTGGTGACGGCCTCTCGGGTCTATGCGGAGCTGGAAGCCATGGGGCTGGTCAGCGGAGAGATGGGGCGGGGGACTTTCGTCAGGGAAACATCGTGGTCGCCCGGCCAGAACATCGACCAGCATAGCGTTGCCGCTGGCATGACGGACCTGAACTTCAACTATCCAGCGCTTCCCGGGCAGACAGAAATGTTGCGAAATGCCCTGCGCCAACTCGCATCGGCCGGCGATCTGGAATCGCTGCTGCGCTACCAGCCACACGCGGGGCGCCCGCATGAACGCGCCTCTGTGGCGCGCCATCTGCGCGTCCGCGGCCTGACGGTTGAGGCGGAGCAGGTGCTGATCGTCACCGGTGCCCAGCAGGGGCTGGCCGTGACGATGATGGCGCTGTTGCAACCCGGTGACGTGATTGCAGCGGACGCGTTGACCTATTCAGGATTCAAGGCTCTGGCCGATTCACTGCACCTGGAAATCGTGCCCATTCCGGTGCTCGATCACGGCCCGGATCTGGAAGCACTGGAAAGCCTGTGCCGGCATAGACGCGTGCGGGCCGTGTACACGATGCCGACCCTGCACAATCCACTGGGGTGGGTGATGAGTGCCGATCAACGCGAGTGCCTGGTGACGATTGCGCGCCAGCACGGGCTATTAATCATCGAGGACGCCGCTTACGCCTTCCTGGCGGAAAATCCCCCCGCACCGCTGGCGGTACTCGCCCCCGAGAGGACGATTTACGTGTCAGGCCTCTCCAAGAGTGTGGCCACTGGATTGCGTGTCGGCTTCGTCGTCGCCCCCCTTCAACACGTGCCCGCGCTGGAGCGCACGATCAAAGCGACCACCTGGAATACCCCGGGCGTGATGACGGCAATCGCCACTGCATGGCTCGACGACGGCACCGTCATGCAACTGGAAGCTGAAAAGCGCCAGGACGCGCAAGCGAGGCAAGTCGTGGCCGGCGAAGTACTGGCGGGGCTGCGCTGCATTCGCCATCCATCGTCGTATTTCCTGTGGCTGCCATTGTCGGAAGACGCAAGGGCCGATCAGATCGCCATGGCGTTGATGCGCGAAAATGTGTCGGTTTCAACCGCTGAACCGTTTGCCACCTCGGCCAACGTCCCGCACGCGTTTCGCCTGGCGCTGGGCTCTGTGGAGATGGGCGCACTGCGCGAGGCGCTGGAAAAAGTGAAGTGGATGATTGGGGCTTATTCGTAGCCAGCCCAACAGCGAATTCTTAAGTTGTAATGTAGAGCTCTCGTATGAAAAAAAACCAGGGAAGTCCTCAGTGCTGAAGACTTTCCGACGGCCAGTAAAGAGCCTTATTCCGACACCTAGCGCATGACAATCTCACTGAATTTGACGGTAAGCGCCTCATCATTCCCATCCCGAAACACCAACTTGATCGCAGGCGTTTTGCTCAGCTTGCTGTTGCTCTGCTGGAAGATCAGCGTAACGCGTGTCGGTACATTGCGAATCAGCGGGAAGCGTAGCCAGGCGTTGTCCTCGACCTGGCCTACCCGGATCGACTCGAACTTGAGTGGGCCGCCGGACTCGTCGAATAGCCGGGTGCCGTCGTCGAAGCGAAAGCTGCGATCTATATTCAGATTGGTCAGTTCAAAAGTGCAGGTGGGCAATCGGCCGATATTTTCGCAGCCCTCCAATTCGATGCGAACGTTATCCAGCACTTCCATGCGCTTGCCGAGCAGGTTGTTGCCTTCGTTTTCGACGATCTTGGCTTGCAGTTTGGCGAATTCGAAAGAGGGCTTGGCATATTCGGTGCCCAGGATGAAGAAACCAAAAGACAAACCGGCAACCATGAAGAACTGCAATGCGCCGCGGAGCATCGGTGTGAAGTTACGAATCTGCCAGCCGATTGAAACGGCTCCCAGAAACAGAAAGGTACTCACCAGCAACACCACGTTTTTCCAGCTGATGAAGCTGAAGCCGAACACGCTGGGGTCCGGCACCGCATAAGTGATTAACGCCCACATGGCGCCCAGCACGATACTGAGCCCTGCCATGCCACGAGTGATCAACGAGGTGAGTTTCTGAGTGCGGGTAAGCGGTATTGCTGAATCTTGCGGGGATATCACAGTGCTGAGTCCTTGTTCCGTAGCCGATCGTCCATCCTTGAAGGCGACTGTCAGGCTGTAGCAATAGAAAACCTTGAGACATCAAGGTCAGGGCCTGATTGTGGCGGGGTGCCATTATCCAGTAATGGCGCGGCGGGTAAAGGCGCGCGGTACGGCTGCGCTGGAATAACCAACGATTATTTGCTTAAGTCCAGCTATCGCAGCCACACGGCTGCGGTACTTCAATTCTTGAAGGGCGCTTCAACCGGAGAATCCCATGCCCCCTCGATTCCCGCGTTTCGCCGCATTGCTCGCCATCCTCCTGGTCGGCACCTTGCCCTGCGCCCACGCCGTCGAATACACCCAGGTCAACACCACCGCCAGCAAGATCTCTTTCACCTATAACCAGTTCGGCTCCAGGGCGTATGGCACCTTCGGCAAGTTCGACGCCACGCTCGATTTCGATACGCAAAACCCCGAAGCGGCCCATGCCAAGTTGACCATCGACCTCGCCAGCATCGACGCCGGGGCCAGCGACGCCAACAGCGAGCTGCAAAAGCCTGCCTGGTTCAACACGGCGGATTATCCGGTGGCGACCTTTGAATCGACCGGGGTGGAAGCACTGGGCGACCACCGCTACTTGATCACCGGCAACCTCACGCTCAGGGGCATGACGCGCGAGTTGCAGGTGAAAGTGCTGCTGAAGCCGGAGAAGGCCATCGGGATCTTCGATGGCGACATCGTTGTGAAACGCAGGGACTTCAACATCGGGGAAGGGGAGTGGGCCGACAAGGTTGTGTCCAACGACATCAGCATCCGCTTTCGCATCGTCGCGCCCGAGCAGTGATTTTCCTGTAAGGGGCTCGATCTGTGACAATAGCGGGGCTGATGCTCAGTAAGCCTTAACCCGGAGTCAGAAACGCAATGCCCCAGCTCACCCACTTTGCCACTCCGTGCCCGGAGCCCATCAACAGCCAGATCCTGCAGATGGTTGTCGACAACCTGACCGACATCAGCATGGTGGGCATCGCGCAGAGCAACCCGTTGTACAACGTCTATCAATACACGGTGGGCTATGAGGTTCATCTCTACCTCGAAGCGCTCGGCGGCGCCAAAGGCATTGCTGTCGAACTGATCGTTGCAACGGACGATGAAGACCCCGAGACAGTCATCGGCTTTCTGCTGTACCTGCCGGTCAAGGACGATCCCGAAGCGTGCGGCGTGGCGTATATGGCAGTGCAGGCCAGCCATCGGCGGCGAGGCATCGCCCGGGCGATGCTGCAAGACATGCTCGGCCGCTACCCGCATGCCGAGTTGACCTGCACCGTCGCCAAGGTGCCCTGGTTCGAATCGATGGGCTTCCAGGTGCTGGGCGTGCGCGGCACTCAGGTGCTGATGAACACCCGTGATCACGGCACCGAAGGCTTGATGGGCTTACTGGATGTCACATCAATCTACAGTTCTTTGGAGGTGCGGCAGATACATACGTATCTGCTGCAGAAACACGGCAAGCGGGCGATGATCGATGCAGAGAAGCAGCGTGACCGGCATCTCGACCAGATGACGCGCAACGCCAAGGCGTTTGTGCTGGATCGTTTGAGCAAAGACGCCGGGCGCGGGCCTCGTCCCGACTAGACTGTTGAGTCCTTTCGGGCGCGCAGGCTGGCCGAGGCGTGATATTCTGTCGCATTAACTTGGTTTGACTTTATTCGGTTCGTACGTCCACAGACGTCCGACAGAATCAATGTCGCTCAAGTAACTGAGCCAATAATGATAAAAAGTCAGTGCACGAGGGACATATAACTGAGGTCGATGGAGACACGTCGGCCTTGTGTGCCCACCTTCAAATCCTTGTAAGTGTAGGAACCCACGGCACGCTGCCTGCGTACCCGTACTCTTGGGTTGCTCATGTTGAGGATTGGGGGCGGATGGCGTTTATCATAGGTGCTACAGATGTTTAAGAAACTGAACACGGCCCTGCTGGGGCTGGCTTTGTCGATGGGGATCACGTCCGTTCACGCGGAAGAGGCAAAGAAAGTCGATGTGCTGCTCATTGGCGGCGGCATCATGAGTGCAACGCTGGGTGTCTGGCTTAATGAGCTGGAACCCGGTCTGTCGATGGAAATGGTCGAGCGCCTCGACGGCGTCGCCCAGGAAAGCTCCAACGGCTGGAACAACGCCGGTACCGGTCACTCCGCCCTGGCCGAGTTGAACTACACCCCGGAAGACGACAAGGGCAACGTCCAGATCGCGAAAGCCGTTGAAATCAACGAAGCCTTCCAGATCTCCCGTCAGTTCTGGGCCTGGCAAGTTCAGCAAGGCGTGCTGAAGAACCCGCGTTCGTTCATCAACTCCACTCCGCACATGAGCTTTGTGTGGGGCGATGACAACATCAAGTTCCTGAAGAAGCGCTACGAAGCCCTGCAAGCGAGCCCGCTGTTCGCCGGCATGCAGTACTCCGAAGACCCGGCTGTCATCAAGAAGTGGGTACCGCTGATGATGGAAGGGCGTGACCCGAACCAGAAAGTCGCGGCCACCTGGAGCCCGCTCGGCACCGACATGAACTTCGGCGAGATCACCCGCCAGTTCGTCGCGCACCTGCAAACCACGCCGAAGTTCGACTTGAAACTGTCTAGCGAAGTGCAAGACATCACCAAGAACGAAGACGGCAGCTGGCGCGTCAGCTACAAAAACCTGAAAGACGGCACCAAAACCGAAACCGACGCCAAGTTTGTCTTCATCGGCGCGGGCGGCGGTGCACTGCACCTGCTGCAGAAGTCCGGCATTCCTGAAGCCAAGGAATACGCAGGCTTCCCGGTTGGCGGCTCGTTCCTCGTGACCGAAAACCCGACCATCGCCGAGCAACACCTGGCCAAGGCCTACGGCAAAGCCTCCGTTGGCGCACCGCCAATGTCGGTTCCGCACCTGGACACCCGTGTTCTGGACGGCAAGCGCGTCATCCTGTTTGGCCCATTCGCGACCTTCAGCACCAAGTTCCTGAAAGAAGGTTCGTACCTGGACCTGCTGACCACCACGACCACGCACAACGTGTGGCCAATGACCAAGGTCGGCATCAAGGAATACCCGCTGGTCGAGTACCTTGCAGGCCAACTGATGCTGTCTGACGAAGACCGCCTCAACGCCCTGAAAGAATACTTCCCGAACGCCAAAGCCGAAGACTGGCGCCTGTGGCAAGCCGGCCAACGCGTGCAAATCATCAAGCGTGATGAAGCTGCCGGTGGCGTGCTGAAGTTGGGCACCGAAATCGTTGCTTCCGCAGACGGCACCATTGCTGGTCTGCTGGGCGCATCGCCGGGCGCATCGACTGCCGCACCGATCATGCTGACCGTGCTGCAGAAAGTGTTCAAGGACAAGGTTGCAACCCCTGCCTGGCAGGAAAAGCTGCGTCAGATCGTGCCGAGCTATGGCACTCAGCTGAACAGCAACCCTGCGAAAGTGGCTGAAGAGTGGGCTTATACCTCCAAGGTGTTGGAGCTGACTCCGCCGCCGGCGATTGGTCAGGTGGTGGCTCCGGCTGCTGCTCCGGCTGCTCCGGCCAAGGCACCGAAGGCTAATGCTGCGACGGATATGGCTTTGTAAGTAGAAGCGTAATCGGAAAGCCCACTGGATCGGTGACGGTCAGTGGGCTTTTTTGTGTCTGGAATTCAATCTTGCGAATTACGAAATGCTAAGGCTGACGAGCTTTTTGTGGCGAGGGGGCTTGCCCCCGTTGGGCTGCGAAGCAGCCCCAGCGCGTGATCGGCCGTAGCGCTCTCAGCCTTAGGGGCAGGTTGCCAGAGGCCAACCGACGCGCGCTGCCCGGAGGAGGCTGGCCTTAACAACCAAGCGGTGAAATGGGGCAATAACGAAGATGTAGACCCGGCCTAGACGGTTGTGGCACTGGACCACGGTTGAAAAAACGAGTTGGCGACTGCCTTCTGGCTCTGCCTCTCCAGAACATAGGATCGATATCCGGAAGTCGAGGTGCTTGTCGTCCTCTCCCAACACGATTTCAGTCTGGTTCGTGCTGTAGATCTTGAAGATTTCAAGCCGATTAGCAAGTGTTGCCAAGTGTTTGGCTGTCTTGAGACCGAAACAGGCAACAATAGTGTCTCGGGCTTTCGTGAGCCATCCGATCCAGGATGGCTGGTGGGAAAAGATGAATCGAGCTAGCAAATCTGGATTGCTGGATGTGCCCGCAGGGAGCCGAATCGCAAAAGCGTCCGCCAGGTTCATCGACTTGTAAAAGTGGGAAATGCCGGACCTCGAGGGGACTGGCACGGACATAATGAGCTCAAATTCTCGGGGCATCGGGGATCTCTCCTGAGTTCTAACTACCAATTAGACGACATGCCATGTCGCGTTTCTTGTTGCGATGGTTTGTCGTACAACGCTCCTTGTCGCCCTGTGGCGCCAACTTCTCCTTGTCGGATACTGAGCCCGATCAAGGCATCATAGAGCTCTTGCTGCCCAGCTGGCAAAACAGGGAGCAACGTCGCACGGCGCTTGTCGACATCGAACCAGGATTCAACCAACCATCCCACCAGATAGAGCGCCGAAAGGCATCCGCCAGCGGTTGCAACGTTCCCTTGGCATACAAGAGGCTGGTCCATGGGCTCAAGTCCCAGAGCTTGCAAGCTCGATCGTGCATCCGGGTGTGTAGTTGCCTGGCCGCTGAGCAGCCCAAGCCGTTCGAGAATGAAAGCTCCGGCGCATAGGGAGCCGATTCGCTGGCGTCTGGAGTCAAGTTCAAACGACGGCAGGAAATCTGGGTTGGCAAGTGCAGCGGGTATCCCTTCCTTGCCGCTGACGAACAATACCGCGTCGGCACTATTGGCCTCGGAAAGCGGACCGTGCACCGAAACAGGCAGGCCGTGCGCCGATCGCACGATAGAGCTAGAACCCAGTATTCGGACGTGCCAGTCCTCAGTGTTGCGGCCTAGAATGTCCCACATCAGGAACAGGTCGATATCAGTGAATTGGTCGAAAGCAACCAGAACGATTTTCTTCAAGGCGAGCTCCATGAAAAGTGCTGGCGTGCAAAACGCAACGGCCATCTTTGCTGGTGTTCGCAGCGTATCAATCGGTTGCGCACCATACACAGTCTGTATGGCGCTAAATATGGAGCGAAATAACGGGTGAGAAAACTAACTCGTAACCATTGGATCGCGGCTGGTTTTGAGGCCCTCGACCACATAGGGCATATTGGCGTTTCGGCCGAGAGTCTATCGCGCCGATTGAATGTGACCCGCGGATCGTTCTATCACCATTTCCGCAATCGCGAAGACTTTGTCCGCACCTTGCTGGCCGCTTGGGAAGAAGACTACACGGAGCGCATGCTCGCTTATGCGGCGCAGGGGCGTAGCGCGGGCGAAACCTTGAAACGCTACTTGAGTATTGCCGCTGAGAAACAACCTGGGCGGGAAGTTTCCATCCGAGCCTGGTCGCTGCACGATCCGTTGGTAGGCGAGTTTCAGCAGCGTGTTGACACAAGACGACTGGACTTCGCGATACGGACGTGCCGCCGCTTGGTCCATATGCCAGGCCAAGCAGAAGTGATTGGTCAGGTGGCCCATCTGTGCCTGATTGGTGGTCAACAGGCAGGGCTGCGGCGTGATGCCGCTCGCTTCAACAGTTTCCTGCATCGAGCCTTTTCACTTTTCGAAGGGGCTCTTCCACCGTGGCGGGCCTAAGTCATGGGAAAGCAGCTGTCCGCAACCGACCGCTTCCGACCCAGAGCGCTCATCCCTGGCCAACCGATCTGACAGATTGCGCGGGCGCTGAAACTGCTCCAGCGGGGTTTTGTTGAGCTGCGGCAGTTCTCGTACCACGAGTTTACAAACTGTCTTCTTTGTAGATGGATGACTGAAGAAACTCTGCTATCAGCGATGTAATCTGCTGTTGAATCACCCCACGCGGGCGAGCGCTGTCGCCATCACGGCAAATAATGCCATCGCCTGGTACGTCTTCTTCAAGCATTACCTGCGCGCCAGGTTTGCACACCGACAAGAAGCTGAAATGGCTTGCGTCGCTGATTTCGACGTAACGGCTTGACGCCGCAGGCAGGCGTTTGGCCAGGTTGGCAGACTCCAACTCAGCGGGAAGCTCGCGCGACGGTACGCCGGCAGCGATCACCAGCGCTGGTACCGGCAGCGCGGCCAGGCTTTCATCGGTCAGGCCCCGTGAAAGGCCCAAGTCCAATGTAACCACAGCAGTGACGCGTTTATCGCGCAAATCGGCGGCCAACGCGGCCTTTGATTCTGAGGTGCTTGCGGGGTTTATCGTTCCATAGACGGTGCAACTTGTTAACTGCGGGTGGGCTTTACAGTCATGGGCGAAGCGGTCTGGATCGAAACGAGCACCGGCGATCTCCAGGGCGGTCCAGCCACCGAGTGAATGGCCCACTACTGCAATTCGATCATTGGCGACGAAGCCGAATTTTTCAGGTTGAGTCGTGACCCTATCAATGGCTCGGCGCACATCAACGGGTCGCTGCCATAACTGCGCCGCTGCTTGAGGGCTACGGTCATGAGTGGTGGTGCCAGGGTGATTGATTGCGGCGACGATGTAACCCCTATGAGCCAGAGCACTGGCAAGCCAGATCTGGTTGCTCCAGTTACCTCTGTACCCGTGGGAGAGCACCAACAATGGATGCTTGCCAGCAGCGGGCGGCGCATCACGAACGGCAGAAGCCCCGACGAACACCGCATCATCGCCAATCATTTGCGTGGCGTCGGTAGTTGCACTGGGGTACCAGACGACCATCTCCAGTGAGCGGTCGTTGTGCGAGTCCGGCAGTGTGGAAGACTGGAATCCGACAGGGTTATCGTCAGCGAGTGCGAGAGTCGTCAGCCAAGTCAATAACAGGGCGCCGAAAGCTATTTTCAATGTCGTTTCTTCCTTGAATGGACAAGTGCATGGCAACCTGAGTCGAAGTTAATGCGGCTGCATATAAGTACGGACATTAAAGACCACATTCGAGCCGCCGCGCATAACTTTCATCGTTAACTCTGTTCGCGGTCTTTAGTGAGGAGGCTGAACGTCCTTTGGGCCGAATCGAGGCAGTCGCGACAGGCAAAAACTGGCCCGAAATGGATAGTCCCTCTCACTTTTCGAGACTCTCGGTACAGCTGACAGCTGCCTGCCGCCCGCGCTCGAGGTCGACGCCAGCCAGGATCAGCAGGCCGACAACGAAATAGCTGCCGGTGATCAGCATCGCCAGGCGGTGATCGCCGCCGGATAGCCAACTGGTCAGGCCGTAAGTCATGGGGCCGAGGATTGCCGACAGTTTGACTGCCAGCCCCCAGAGGCCGAAGAACTCCGCCAGGCGCGTCGGCGGTGCTAGCAGACCGACTATCGCGCGGCCGGCCGATTGACTGGCGCCCATGCACAGACCGGCGAGGTTGGCCGCCAGCCAGAATAGCTCAGGGCCACGTGCGACCCAGACCATGCCGACCATGCCGAGCCATCCCAACAGGGTCAGCGCCAGCGTGGCGCGATGGCCGAGGCGATCCTGCAACCAACCGAACAGCACGGCGCCGATGGAGGCCGTGATATTCACCACGAAGATCAGCAGCAGCGTGTCCTGGGTATTGAAGCCCATGACCTGATTGGCATAGATGGCCGCCAGGGCGATCACCGCCGAGATGCCGGCCTGGTAGCAGACGGTGCAGGCAAGGAAGCGCAGCAGGTCGCGATAGCGGTCGGCTTCGCGCAGCGTCTGCGCGAAGCGCGCCAACGCCGCTTGCGCGATAGGCGTGCCGCCGCGTCCTGGCTGCGGCTGGCTGCGTTCGCGCAGGAACAGGAAAGTCGGCACGCTGGCTAGGGCGAACAAGGCCGCGGTGATCAGCATGCACACCGGCACGAACTGCGTCGCAGTCTGGCCCTGCGCCTGGGCCCAGCTGACGAAGGCCAGGCAGGCGCCCAGGCTGAGCAGGCCGCCGATATAGCCGAACCCCCAGCCCCAACCGGACACTTTGCCCAAGGCATCTGCACGGGCGAGTTGGGGCAGGAAGGCGGCGATCAGGTTCTCGCCGCTGCCGAAGCAGAAGTTGGATAGCACGATGAAAAGGATCGCGATACCGAGCTCCCCCGGTCCGGCCAGCGCGAGTCCAGAGGTAAAGGCGACGCAACCGACCGTGCTGAACAACAACAGGCGCTTCTTGCAGGCGAAGGCGTCGGCATAGGCGCCGATCAGCGGCGCGGTCAGGATGATCAGGACATAGGAGAGTGCGGTGGCGCTGGTCCAGGCCAGCGTACCCCAGGCTTCGCCCTTGGCGACCACCGCGACGAAGTAGGCGTTGAACACGGCGGTGATCACCACCGTTGTATAGCCGGAGTTGGCGAAATCGAACATTGCCCAAGCCCAGATTTCTCGGCGCGTCACTCCGGGGGCAAGGCTGGCTGACATGGCGATCTCTCTGTCTGGAGCGGCATCCTTAAGAGCCTAGCCCCAAACCGTAGCAGCTGCCGAACGCAGCCTCGCGTGTCGGCGTGCCGCTGCTGCCGGTCGCAATCCGCGGCACGCGCAGGGTGTTGCGCGACGGTCAGTGGTTCCCGCGCCACGGTGCAATCCACGTCAGCGTCTGCCCCCCGCTGTTGGCGCAGGGGCCGGGCTGGATGGAGGCAATCAAGCTGCGGGATGCAACATAGCGGTGCTGCTGGAGCACCTGGATGAATCTGAACGAGCCCAGCGCGCAAGTTAGGCGACTGATTGATCCCGTGGCGTCGCACTAGCGACGATAGTAGCGGTGATCGTCGTCGTAGCGGTACCGCATGGCCCGATCTTGGCGGCGTTCCCAATCACGATGGCGTTCTGCTTCTCGGCGGGCTTGCTCTCTACGCCAGTTATCTCTACGCCAGTCATCTCGGCGCCAATGGTCTCTACGATCATGCCGACGGTGTTCATGCCAGTATCGGTCATCATGGGCAAGCAACGGCCCTGGCTGCTTGTCGGCCATACTGGCCAAGGTCGGCCAAGGGTTGCCGACAGCCTGGACCGGAACCTGAACTACTGCGACGTCAGTTGCGATAATAGGGGTTGAGGTCTTCATCTGAGTTGCTGATGCCGAGCCCACTGCCGCGAATGCGAACAGGCCGAAGAGCACCATCCGTGGGTCATGGAATTTCATGAGCGAAGGCAACCTCTGATTGATAACTGGGCGTGTGGCCATCTGACTGCGGGAGCCTGCGGGTTCGCGCTTACCGAGCGGATGAGCCTATCCAAATAGACCGATAAATAAGGAAAAGTTCTAGGTGGCCGTTGCTTAAATAGCCAACGGTGTCAGTGCAGGAACTTCAGGGTATTGGCCAGGTCAATAGCGGCCCTATATCGGAAATGCCGAGCAGCGCTGGTTGCCTGTTTTACGACAGAACCGTCCAAGATCAGCCGAGTCCGCCCCCTGATGCCAACCAAGAATTTTCTGCCCGGCCTCATCCTGGTGTTCTGCGCCGGCGCGTCGCTTTGTTCTGTCGCTGCCGAGCGAAGAGCGCCCGCGCAAAGCAACAGCGCATCAACCACCCTGATCGAAACAGCCTCGCGGCAGTATGAAAATGGCCAACTGGACCAGGCCGCCGCCACGCTGGAGCGTGCCCTGCATATCCAGCCGAACAATCCCGCGACTCTGCATTACCTCGGTGTGTTGCGTCTTCAGCAGGGGCAGTACCAGCAGGCTGAAACCTTGGCGGTGCGCTCGAACATGCGGGTTGGTCGCAACGTCGAGTTGCGCAACCGCAACTTCCAATTGATCCAGGCGGCGCAGCAGGCCCAGTCTTCGGGGACCCCACCCAATGCCAAAGAGGACCTGGTCGCAGTACAGAAGGGGCTGGAAGAGGAGACCCAAAGGCGCCGCGAAGTGGAAATGGCGGCTGTTGAGCAATCCATTCCGGACACTGGGCGCGACGCTGGCAACTTCGCTAGCGCAGAGACAGATCGGGTTTCGGATGCACCGACGGCTGGCAGAGCCGGGCCCGAAGGAAAGTTGCAAATGGCTAATGTCGAGCCAGAGCGGGCGTACGCTGAGGTTGAGATTCCCCGCGGCCATATGCCGCCTCCGGGCAAATGCCGAATCTGGTTTCCTGATCGTCCGCCGGGGCATCAGCCTGCACCCGGCAAATGCAAGAAGCTGCGAGATCGAGTTCCCTCAGGAGCCTACCTGGTGCGCGGTTTCTGAATGTCCAAATCTGGCCGATAGCAGTCGTTCACACGTCTTTTCTTTCAGCCCGAGGCAGGTGTAACGAACGGCGAGATTAATCACAGGTAGATAGCTTACGCAGCTAGTCCCAGTCCATTTTGATATTTTCTTGTTTTCGGAACTCGTCCAGCACGCTCTGATAATGTGACCTTTCAAAGGTCAGACAGGGTATCGCGTCGTACCAGTCAACAGATGGAAGTTCCAGCGTAATCAAATCCTTTAGCAAGCCAAATCGGCTCCACTGGACTTGATGCTCATCAGCGCACTGCTCAGCGACAATAACGGTGCAGGTCAGGTCTAGGTCATCAGAGCAGACAAGCAAGGGAACCAGGGTCTTCCATCCCGGTGCAGTGGAATAGATCCGATCCCATATCAACCAAGTATCTTCATCGCTGTACAAGCCTGAATGGGCCGCTACGAGATGAAGCTCAGCATCCGGGTTATGCCTAGGCAGCCAAACCTCCAGAGGTACTCCGTCAACGGCAAAAGTCGGATAGAAGCCGATGCTGTACTTCGATTTATGGCTTGCGATTGAAATCAGGTTGCTCATTACACCCCTCGATTCCCCAGAAATCCTTAGAGCCTACTTAAGGGGACGGCTTTATTTTCTGATATTAAATCCGCCCACCTTTCTCGCTCAGCCGGCAGCCAACCTACTCAAACCGCCGCCGCCTCATGAACAACCCCATCCCAATCGCCACGGCAAAAGCCGACAGCAACCCTAGATCAAACCCCAACAAGCGGGTCTGACCGGCAACAACGCAGCCAACCGCACCCGCCACCACCAACACCACTCCTAGCCACTTGCGCAGCAGATACGGTTTGAGGAATTGATCGAACAGAAAGGACACCACCAAGGCAATGACCAATTGAGTAATGTCGGACATGTACGTCTCCAGTCAGGTCTTGATGATTAATGTCGAGAGGGTGCGTTGCGGGCCGATACCGCCATTGACCTGTGCCTCGATGCTGACCAGTACGTCGCCAGCATGGTAGGTGGGTAGGATTTCATTGACATACCTGCGTACACCGGCCCCTACAGGTATCGCCACGTAAGAAGGGGCCACAGCCTTGGCGGTGGCGGCGAAGGCAGTGGTGGCAAGGTTGGCGATCGTGGTGCGTTGGGCGTTGAGGGCATCGCCCTGTTGCCGGGTCAACGGCTTGGAGATGCCGATCATCATCACGCACGGCAGGTTTTTGGCCAGCATCTTGTCGTACACCTCGACGACCTTGCTGTTGACCTCATAGTGGGCGTTTTTTGCCTCGCCAAAATGCAGCTCGCGCAGGCGCCCACGTTCGCTGTCGGTGAGGGTGATCTGTGAGATGTTGAAGACGATCCCGTGATTGCCCATGTATTGGAAAGTCCCTTCGAACTTCATCGCTCGTTTCCTTTTGAGGTACGGGTGGCGATTCTCTACAACGAGCGTATTGGATTCAAATCATTTCATCTGGCTGGAGCGGGGAGCGGTGAATGCCGGTCCGTTAAGCAGGCACCCTTGGCGAGCATTTTTTCCAGGGAGTCGAGCATAGCGGCGTCCTTATCAGTTTTGGCAGTGATTGACCGGTTGGGAGTTGGACCGCTATCGCGAGCAAGCCCCAGCTCCAGAGCAGAACAAGCCGCCCGCATCACCAAAAAACCTCCCTCCTACAGCTTCCACCTTTGAGATCGGCGCAATGTGTAGCGAGGATCATAAAGGCTGCTTTTGGCCGATTTCTGCCTGTCATGAAGGGCAGAGATCGACCCGAAGCAGCCGTTGAAATCTATTTGTTATCGCTTTATGTTGGTCGTTTTCATGGAGGATTCTGACTGATGGCACGCGTGGGCTTGATACTGACACCCGGTTTTGCGGACTGGGAATACGCTTTCATTGCAGGAACTGCATCCCCGTTTTACGGGATCGACGTCAGGTTTTTCGCCTCTGTTACGGGGCAGTTCCGCTCACAGGGTGGATTGGCTGTAACTGTGGATAGCAGCTTGCAACAATGCCTGGACTGGAAGCCGGACGTTGTCGTCGTCATCGGTGGAATGATCTGGGAGCATGCAGATGCACCGGACATTCGGGACTTTCTTCATGCTAGTCGTTCAAGTGGAGCGACAATTGCCGGTATCTGTGGGGGAACGCTGGCACTTGCGAGAGCCGGGCTTCTCGACTCGGTTTCTCATACCTCGAACAGCGCTGACTTCTTACAACAGAATGCCGTAGGTTATGAAGGCGCCGCCCTTTATCGAAGCAGCCAAGTAGCTGTGGTTGCCGACCGCATCATAACTGCTCCAGGCCCTGCACCCGTTAGCTTCACCTGCGCAGTGTTCGAAGCTGCCGGGCTATCTTCAGAGATCGTTTCGCAGTTCAGGTCAATGTTGGCAGCGGAACACGGGTAACCGCTTCGCCCTACAAAAATAGCCGATCAGGTGATGTGTTCGAGTGTCCGCTTTGGCGCGCGCGGATCTGGTGAGCCGTTTGAAATCTGCAGGCGTCGGGCATACGAGTAGTCTTCATCGTGGCTGCGTTGTGTGAAGTCGGGACTCTCTCGGTCACAATTGGCTATCAGAATTGCAAGCTCCTAAAAGAAGGCTCGTACCTGGACCTGCTGACCACCACGACCACACACACACACAACGTGTGGCCAATGACCAAGGTCGGCATCAAGGAATACCCGCTGGTCGAGTACCTTGCAGGCCAACTGATGCTGTCTGACGAAGACCGCCTCAACGCCCTGAAAGAATACGTGCCGAGCTATGGCGCTCAGCTGAACAGCAACCCTGCGAAGGTTGCGGAAGAGTGGGCTTATACCTCTAAGATGCTGGAGCTGACTCCGCCGCCGGTGATTGGTCAGGTGGCGGCTCCGGCTGCTGCTCCGGCCGCTCCGGCCGCTCCGGCCAAGGCGCCGAAGGCTAATGCTACGACTGATATGGCTTTGTAAGTAGAGACCTTGTCAAAAGCCCACTGAACCGGTGACGGTCAGTGGGCTTTTTTGTGCTTGGAATTCGATCTTGCAGATAACGAAATGCTAAGGCCGGCGAGTTTTTTGTGGCGAGGGGGCTTGCCCCGTTGGGCTGCGAAGCAGCCCCAGAAAGGTGAACGATCACTCAACGTCGTACATCAATTCCAAGCTTTTTATCCATTCATCTGTAGCCTTGAATCTTGCGTAGTAAATTTCCCTTTCTGCTCCGCTTAGATTAGTAAAAAACGGGGTGAAGTAGTTCTCGTTGTAGTAGCCCTGAGCGCCTTGCATATCGCCTGACCACCACGAAGGGTTGTATCCCTCGAAAACAATCCATGGAGGGGGCACGGAGAATTTCTCGCGAGCAATAATGGCCAAGAAATCAACGCTATTGGTGACCAGTCGTACAGTTGCAGAATTGAATTCTCTGGTAGATGTGAAAAATACCAAGTGCTCATTTTTCTGAGTGTTTACATACTGCTTTACGGGTAGTTCGTTGAACGATTTTTCAATCACGTATTTGAAGTTGGATTCCACGAGCGTCAAGAATTCACGAACGTCTTCGTGGTCGATTAAAAGTGAAGAGTAATAGGCTGGAATGCCTATGTTCTCCAAAGATGTGGTTTGCGGATGATCGAGCAGGGGGTGATCAATATTTGATAAAGGTTTAGTAAAAATCGAATTTAGTTCTGGTATGGAGTACCCGACGATTTGTTCTTTCGGTTCCTGTTTTATGAAGGCTTTGATACGACTAAAAATGCTCATGATCTACCTCAGTCCTGTAGGTATTCGGTGAGCCAACTGGCCCCTAAATAACCAGCGGTGCCGAAGATAATCCCTCCGACAGCGCCACTAACGATTGCTCCAGGACCCGTTTCAATGCCAACTGCTGCTCCCGCGACGAAACCAATCCTTGCCCCAGCAATAGCAGCGCCCCAACCACCAGCCTGCTTGACCACCTCAATAGAAATAGGTTTGATGCTCTTTTGCTTGATTGACTCGTCTGCAGCCAATTTTAAATCATAGGCGGTGAAGCCAATGGCAAATACTCTGACCACTCTCGCACCTTTGATGAATACGTTTGTGGCTTTGTATGAGCCAGGTGTAAAAATTGCTTTAGGAGGTATTTTGTCCGCTTGAACCAATACCTCTTTATCGATGTTTTTTACCCATTCCGCAATTTGGTCGATCTTGGCCACGTTTTTAGGCGCGACTTTTTTATATTCTTCCAAAGACTTTAAGATTTCTTCGGTGCTAACCAGTTTTGCTCCTGCGGCCTTGGCTTTCGCAACATCGATGTAAACGGCCTTTCCTTCAAAACGTGGCGAGCCATCAGGGAAGATAGAACTGGTTGATACGTAGCTGGATGGATATTTCCTGCTGCTAAAAACATGTTCGGCTACGGTGGCGTTTGATTTCGGGTCAACAGGGATCATGCCGAATTTTTCTGGCCAGATTTCATGCTTGATTTGAAAGTCCGGGAGATTCTTTGCAATCAGATGAGGGTTGTCCGGAGATGCATAAATTTTTCTGACCAGAAAACCATCTTTACCAATTTCCTCGACCACAACAAACATATGGATGTTGGCAGGCATTGGATAGCCAGACACATTGCTTACCGAGCCGGCTTGCTGATTCGTCGGAACCTTACAAGAGAACTCGGTCATGCCTCACTCCACTTTTCAAGTGCGGCAACGCCTGTTGTGATTTCCAGTGATTCCTGTTTTTTGGTAGTGATTCGTGGCGTGTGCCCTGACTCGTCAGAAAACCCGGTGTAAACCTGACCGGCTTCATCTTTGATGTGATAGGGGACATGGGCGAGTGGTTGGCCGTCGCTTCCGAGAATACGGAACTGCTCATTGAATGGCTGCAGCCATAGCGGCATTGGTGAAGGCGGGGTGAATTCTGCAGGGGTGTGGGTGTTGCCGATGATCACCGTTCCAGATCCACTCACCACGTTATTGCCATGAGCTCCAATGCTGCCCACCGTTGCGGCGGGTTTGCCGTTGATAAGAACGGTAGAGGCGACCTCTCCGACAATGGGACTGCCACACGCACTTTTGTCGTCTTGGCGAGCGGCGGCCAAGCCGTCGAAGAAAACATCGGGGGAACCAGCAGCGATGGGATTAACGCCATGGCCAGGAAGAGGACAGGCAGTCGGGTCTGTGACACGGGCAGCAGGTTTACCAGCCATTTTGAACATCCTTGTAAACGAGTAGCCGACGATTGTTGCACAAAGAATCTGCTGACAGCCATGGCGAGTAACCGCTCTTGCTCTAGAACCCGGTGTACTAGGCGGCAAGCGCGTCATCCTGTTTGGCCCATTCGCGACCTTCAGCACAAAGTGACTGACACGACCCCTTCGCGTTGCAACGATCAAAGCCCTTTACCGAGGGGCAAACCTCTCGGTAAAGGGCTGAGTGATTACTTAGGTGGAACGAAGTTATCCAGCATTCGATTCACCGCCAGTTCCCCCAGCATGATGACCTGCTGAAGCGCCAGCAGGGTACTGCGATGGGGGCCATCCACCAATGCAGCAATGTCGCTGGCCATGACACTGGCCGAGGCCAGGTTCTCACACGTTTGAACCAGCAAGGTTTCATGGTCGACATCCGGCGCAACCATATAAATGGTGCTGGGTTTGCGTGGGGTGTTGTTCATGATCGCTGCCGGGTTGAGGTAGAAATTGAGGGCGCGCTCGGCGGCTTCGTGGAATTTTTTCGAGCCGAGGGATTCGTACGGGGATGCCGGATCGGTGTCTGGCGGATTGGGTGTTACCTTGAACATAATTTGGGTCCTCAAAGTGAGAGCTACCACCTCTTCTCTACTAATAAGGAGAGGTGGCAGCTGTGCGCAGGTTAGTAGACCGGGGACCCAAGGAGCCGGCGCGCCCGAGGGCGCCCTACGCACAGCCACCATAAAGTGCAGGGATGGGATCCCTGACTATCTGATGCGCTATGCGCCTTGAGTAAACCACGGGCTACTAAACCCGATCACTGATTTGCAGTGACGGGGATTAAGTTACTGACGAGACCCAAGACGCACAAGCCGGCGGATTCTGTCTTAACGGTAGGTAACGGCGCAAGGTCTTGTAGCCTTCGGGACGTAACACCGAGTGTCTTTAAACACGCATCGCTAAACGCGTGAGCGTTTTAAAAAAAAACGAGGAAGCGTCTGACATTTTTTAGGGTTGTGTTGCGCCGCGGCCGCACTTGTCGCCCGCTTAAAGTCATGCAGGCCGCGCACGGCGAGGTGGTTTTTTGAATCGAGGATTTGGCAGGAGAATGCCGGATCAGTCACCGGCGGATGGATATGACGCTGAACGAAAAGGAACGAAAAAGGACTGATTTATTTTTCAGAAATAAGAAAATAAATCCGTCCCCTTTTTTCAAGTCCCCTTTTTTCCAGTGTGAGGGAAGAGTGACCGCTCAGGCATGAACTCCGGACGTTCAGCTTTGTCGTCCTGTATGACCGCAACGGGTCGTTTTCTGCCTCTCGCGGCGGGCAGGAAACGGCCAGAAGCAGACCTCGAACAACAAATCGATACAATTTCACATCCCCTAAACCGTTCTGTTTACAATTTTCACTGAATTTCGTTTATAGCTTTGTCGCACTCATCAATGACGTATTGCGGTACCATTTGATAGGATCTTGGATTTAATTGATAGATGTAGTCGTTCTCTATATGAAATGATTGATTGATGAATTTTGCAATTACATTTGAAGTGGCTACCGCTTTCTCGTCAAATATCATGCGATATATATGCAACTTCTCATAGTTGCTTGTCGTATCCAAGTACAGCTTTTTCATCTCTGCGTTGACGCTACTCAGTGCGTATAATTTATCATAATCGAAGTCATGAATATGACCCACTATCTCAGCCGTTCCTGACGCGAACTCTTCATCAGTTAGGTCGCGTAGAACAAGCTCAAACACACCACTTTCTATTTCTCTTTGTTCGTAAATTTGTGGACGCTCCCGCTTATGAAGAACACTGGATAGCACGTCGAACGCCAAATTCTTTCTATTGATTACTTCGAAATATCTTCGCAAATAAATTACTTTATGAAGTGCATGAATCTGATCCGCAAGATTGGAGGTGTTAATATCAACAAAAGTCTGAATATCCTTCCTCTCAATCGTCTTCTCGATCAAATGTCCCTGTTTGTTCTCCAAAAAACAGGCGCTTAGCGACTCAAATCTATCCCGGTGATGATGAATCAGGTCAACAACCGGTTCGAAGTCATGACTCAGCATTAGGACAGTTTTACCACTAAGCGAGGATTTTCCCTTCGAGAATAGCATGTCCATAATGGCATATTTTTTATTCTTATCGAATGAGGAGATTGGATCATCTAGGATAATCAAATCTGCTTTTTCTTTCAGAGCCTGGAACATAAATAGTACTAAAGCAAACGCGTTGCGCTCACCAAAACTCAACCGGCTCTTAACTTCGGTAACTTCGCCTATAATATCGTTCGGCTCAAGTTTTAGGCGGTACTCACCACTGGCTTCTTCTTTCAAAAACACATGATAATTATATCCGGCATTCCTTAGAAATTGATTTATTTTTTCACCATGCTCTTCAATTAACTTCCTAATCAATAGCTTTTGCTTGGCAACTTTTCCTTGCAAGTTCCCGGCGATCTCTTGCAGCTTTTCAAGTTCTTTATTGACTATATCTGCTTTAGCTTGAGTCGCCTCTGATTTCAAGTATGGGAAATTGCTCAGATCAATTACCTGATTTTTTATGGCGTTGAGAACTTTATCGACGTCTTTTAAGGATGAAAAGCCGAGTGAACGAGCGGCAATGAAGCGCTCTCTCAGTCGTGCGATTTGTTCTTTTATTTCTAGTAAATAATTAGACTCGTCGTCAGTATAGCCATCAATTTTTGTGATAAATCCCGTGATTCGCTTTCTCGTTTCTTCGGAGAAATATTGTTCTAGGTGCTGAAAGGCGATAACAATCTTATTAAGATTTTCGATTGCTTTGGGTTTATAAACATCAGACACCTTTTTTATGATTTCTTTCTTCTCGGTAGCATCTGTCGCACAATATGGGCAATCGCTACCCATATCCATGAATGGTGCACCTTGGTGCTGCCAACTCACCCATTTATAGTTATTGTCGTTCTGGATAAATTTTTTGAAGGGCTCTAAACCTTCGGGAATATTGGCAACGTTGTTGCCTCCTTTAAAAGCTTGGGACATGGCACTTGATGCGTGTATCCCGTGTTTAACTTCTCTTCCGAAGGCAGTAATTATCTCCTCGAAATCTGCCAGCAGCCCGGAAATTTCTTCATCTCCATTCAAGGTGTTTTTCATTTGCGAGGTCATAGCCTCAATTTCAAGTATTCCTCTTTCGTAATCTTCACCGCGGATGAAAATGTCGAAACTTCCTTTGACCAATTCGTCTGCCTGAAAAGCGACTTCATTGATATATTTTTCATCGAAAATCAGAAAATTTTGGACAGCTTCACATCCTTCCACGACTGGTACTGCGTCCTTATCCTCTCTTAACTTGTAGGGTCGGAGTTGGAGCAGTTCTTTTGACTTGTTTTTATAGTCATTTACGGAAGCTGCGATGGCTTTTGCAATAGTACTCTTCCCGGTGCCGTTGATTGCATGCTTGATGTTAAGTGTGTTTTCTTTGATCTCAATTTCGCCATGATCAATATTGTTACAATTTCGGATATTTATCTTCATACGCTGTCCCCTTTGTATTTATTTTTGTATCGCACAGCTATTCGGCTCAGCCTACTTCGAATTACATGATCCTTCGTACTTGCTAACCTAAGAAGGGTCCTACGTTTTGTAAAATCAAGGGCAAATGGGCATAGGTTTATTAGCATAGTCTAAACGTCCGCTTCTGGCCGAAGGCAGTCATCGGTGGATGTCCGTTTTGGGTCGTGCTCATGACCTTGAGTGTGAAGGTCGTTCAACTGGCTTTCTCAAAAGGGACAGTAGCCCGTCCCTTCATACATTAACTAGCCGGTGTGACACGCATTAGCACAGGTTTTGCAACCATCAGCCTTGGGATAAATTTTCTTTGCTGATGCGACTGCAGTAGAGCAGCCAATATGCTCCCCAAGAGATTTTTTATCGCTTGGCATCCACGTGCAGCCTGCTTTGTGAACTTCATGGTCGCCGTTCAGTTGCGCCTTGTTGTTGACATAATAAATAGGCATGGAATTTCCTTCCGTTGAGTGCCAAGTGAACCCGCTTCTCCCTTGAAGGGCCGTGCCTCACATCCAGAGAGCAGGCAGCACGACTCAGCGTAGTCGAGTAATGGCTCATAGCAATCAACAATCAGATATACAGTAGGCAATACCGCTAGAGACCTACAGGAAAGCAGATCACAGCTCGATATCCTCAGAACTTTCCCACGCATCGCCGGGCTTGCCCGTCGGAAGCCACCTCGCTAACCTCCCTCTGCCGCTGCCAATTCAGCGGCCGGGTGTGGTAGCCCGATTTTCATAGGAGCCCAATCCATTGGAGTTCCAAATGATCGACGACGACGCAAACCCATCTGAAACCCCAGAGATCCCAGAACCGGCAGAAACCGATCCGGTTTCCCCATACACCTGCCTCAACTCAAAAAAACTCCACGACGCCGCAATCCGCGCGCTCGATTACTACCTGTCGCCACCCCCCTCAAAACCAAAACTCGCCGACCGCCGTCCCAGCTCAATCTTCATCATCGCCCCCAACGTCGACAAAGAAAGCCTCCTGGCCCACTGCTGCGAAACCCTCGCTTCAGCCAACGTAATAGCCAGCGAGTTGGCCTTCAGTCTCACCGGCCCGCAATGCAACATGGCGCTGGCCATCCAGCAGATGATTTCCCTGGCAGAGTTGTCGGTGAATCGGGTGTTGGATCAGGTCGATCCGCAGGGGTAGGTGAGGGCGTTGTTTCAGCGTGATGTGTAGTAAGAAGCTCTGTCCCATTTAGGTGGGGCGGGGCTTTTTTTGTTTTTCAGATCGGAAGATCAAAAGATCGCAGCCTTCGGCAGCTCCTACGGTCAGCCATTCGCAGCTCACCGAACCGCAGTTACTCCGGCAACCCAGCCAGCCTTAGTCCATCAGCAAACCGCGCAAGATCCTCGGGGCGTTGGATTGGCAGCCAGTCCTTCAGGCTGGAGACTCGCAAGGACGGATCCAGCTCATGCAAACGCTGCATCGCCTGCTTCGCTTTATCCATGTTTCCGCTGAGCGCATGACTGGCCGCCAGCAAGGCAACCGATACCAGGAGGCAGGGCAGGTTTCTCAGCGCCTTTTCTGCCCAGGCGGCAGCGGGTTCGAAGCGCCCGGCGAAGAAGTTCGCGAGCGCCATCCCGACTTGCATCCTGAACATTTCCGGATCCACTGGACTCAAGCGAACGGCATGGGACAGATGCTCGATGGCGGCGTCTGTTTCGCCGCGCAGTGCGCGCAGGATACCGCCCAGGAACCAGGCGGGGGCGAGGTTGGGGTTGAGCAGGCGTGCCCTGTCGAGCAGGGCAATGCCGCCATCGACATCGCCGGCGAGGTGGGCAAGTGCATGCCCGCCTCGTGTCAGCGCCACCGCATCATCCCGGCCGAGTTCCACCGCCAGACGCGCAAGTCGTGCGCCCTCGGCGATTTCTCGAGGCCGATCGGTCATCCAGCCATTCAACTTGCGCCAGAAGTGGCACCAGGCTGCCATGCCATAGGCCGATGCAAACTCCGGATCGAGCTCGATGGCCTTGTAGAACAACGGCAGCGCTTGCTCGATGGCTTCGCGGGTGCCGTTGTGCAGTTTCGCCATGCCGCGCAGGTAATAGTCGTAAGCGTCCAGGCTTTCCGTCGGTTTGCGTTTGGCGCGCTCGATTTCCGCCCGTTCCAGCTGCGGTGCTATGGCGCCGACGACGCTTTCGGCAATTTGATCCTGCAGCTCGAAGATGTCGTGGAGCGTTCCTTCGAAGCGCTCCGCCCAGATATGCGTCCCGGTCGTCGCGTCGATCAGCTGCCCGGTGATGCGTATCTTGTTCCCGGACTTGCGCACGCTACCTTCCAGCACGTAGCGCACGCCGAGTGTCTGGCCGACGCCTTGGACGTCCACGTCCCGACCCTTGTAGGTAAAGCTCGAATTGCGTGCGATGACGAATAGCCAGCGGATACGCGACAGGGCGGCGATGATGTCCTCGACCATGCCGTCGGCGAAATACTCCTGCTCCGGATCGCCGCTCAGGTTGTGGAAGGGCAGGACGGTAATGGAGGGTTTGTCCGGCAGGACGAGCTCAGTTGGGTCAGATGAGGTGCGCTCACCCATGCCTGGCCCGTCAGGCTGTGGCGCTTCGCCTGTCTCGCCGACCTTGATCTCGCCGACGAAGCGGTAACCCTTGCGGGGGACCGTGCGCACCAGGCGCTGCTCCTCGCCGGTATCGCCGATGGCCTTGCGCACCGCATTGATGTGGCTGGTGATGGTCGATTCCGAGACGATCCGACCGCTCCACACGGCGTTGAGCAGGTCGTCCTTGCTGACGACGCGATCGCGGTTGCTGACGAGCTGCAGCAATAGGTCGAAGACCTGCGGCCCGACCGCCACGACTTGCCCGCGCAAGGTGAGTTCCCGGCGCTGCTGATCGAGCACGTAGTCTTCAAACACGAATGGCAAGGTGAGGATCCCCTGGTCGAGCGCCCCCGACTCCGTGTCCGAGTTGGCGATGGGTAAGTGGTGTCGATAATACGGCAGCGCCCGCGGCAAGGGATACCCGTCGAATAGCTGTTTTTCTGGACGAAAAACCAAGTTTCCTTGAAGGCAAACCCAAGGCCGGTACAAGGACTTCCCTGACACGCGCTGGCACTCTCTATCTACATCGACAGCAATGGTTGCAGTCGAGAAGCGGAGAGAAACCATGAATATCGTCGTCATTGGAGGCACCGGCCTCATCGGATCGAAACTTGTGACAATCCTCCGCGAGCGCGGCCACGAAGCGCTCGCAGCCGCCCCCAGCACGGGCGTGAACAGCATCACCCGCGAGGGCCTGGCCCAAGCGATGGATGGCGCCGATATCGTCGTCGACGTGGCGAATGCGCCCTCATGGGAAGACCAGGCCGTGCTCGAGTTCTTCGAAACATCGAGCCGTAACCTGCTGGCTGCCGAGGCGGCCGCTGGCGTTCGCCATCACGTTGCGCTGTCGATCGTCGGCAGTGAACGGCTTCCCGAAAACGGCTATTTCCGGGCCAAGGTCGCGCAGGAAAACCTGATCAAGGCGTCCGGCATCCCTTACACCATTTTGCGTGCCACGCAGTTCTTCGAGTTTGTCGGCGGCATTGCGCAGGCGGCCACCGTCGGCGAGGAGATTTGCCTGTCGCCGGCGCTGATCCAGCCGATGGCGTCCGATGACGTGGTGGCGGCGCTCGCCGAGGTCACGCTGGCAACGCCGGTCAATGGCACGGTCGAAGTCGCCGGTCCCGAGGCCATGCCACTCGACGAACTGGTCCGGCGCTTCCTGCGGGCCACTCAGGACACGCGCAAGGTCGTGCCGGATGTGCATGCGCGTTATTTCGGTTCGATGCTCGACGATCAATCGCTGACCCCCGGCAAGAACCCACGCCTGGGCGCGATCCGCTTCGAGGACTGGCTCGGTCAGTCGACGGCTCGGTAACGGGCCGCGCGCTCACACCACCTACACACCAAGGAGCATTGCCATGTTTACCCGATATCTCTTGGCCGCTGCCTTCGCAGCGCTGTCGATCACCGCAGCGTCGGCCGCCGAGCCGCCCGCAGGCAAGGTGTCGGTCGTATTCGACCGGCCCATTCCCAACCTCCCTGACAAGAGCATGAAGGGCGTGCTGGTCGAGTACGGGCCGGGCGCCGCGTCGCCGTCCCACACCCATCCGAAAACGGCCTTCATTTATGCAACGGTCCTGGAGGGCTCGTTTCGCATCAAAGTCAAAGGCGAGCCGGAAAAGATCTACAACGTCGGCGAAAACTTCGTAGAGGAGCCAGGCTCCGTGCACGAAGTCAGCGCCAACGCCAGCGATACGAAACCCGCACGCCTGCTGGCCGTGTTCGTCCTCGACAGCAACGAAAAGGAGCTCGTTACACCTATTAAAAAGTGAGCCGATCAACGCGCTCATCGACGCTCGACAGCCGGGCGGCAGGTCACTGTCGTCCTGCGGTTGTTGCAGGTCCCTTGGCATTGAACAGGAAACAAGAACATGAACTCGCTTCAGGACAAGGCCGCCATTGCCACCGGCGCAAGCGCCGAGATCCCTGTCGTGGTGGCGCGGCAAAGCAAGAGAAAGATGATCGGCATCCTGCTGTGCATCGGTGCCGTGGCGGTCTTGGCTGGCGGATGGTCCATGGCGCTTTCGAGCGGTGCGACCTCCACCGATAACGCTTATGTGCGCGGCGACCTCACCTCGCTCGCCGCCAAAGTTGCCGGCTATGTCACGGCGGTAGAGGTCGAGGACAACCAGACCGTTCGTGCGGGGGATGTCCTGTTCCGGATTGACGATAGGGACTATCGAGCGCGACTTGCTCAAGCAGTGGCCAATGTCAGCGCTGCCGAGGCTCGCCTGACCCATGTCGATGCCGAAACCCAGCTTCAGCGTGCCCTGATTCGACAGGCCGAAGCCCAGCGCCGCTCGGCCTCCGCCGAGATGAATCTGGCGACCAAGACCCACGATCGCAGCCAAAAACTGATCGTCAGCAACGCGGTCAGCCAGGCCCTCGTCGATGAAACCGGCACGGCACGCTCCAGAGCCGAGGCGACGGTCTCGGCAGCGTCGGCAACGGTCGAGGCTCAACAGCAACGCATCACCGTCCTTGTGGCCCAGCGAGAAGCTGCCGTTGCTGCTGTGGCGCAGGCACAGGCCGCGCGCGATCTGGCCCAGATCGATCTCGACAGCACCGTGGTACACGCGCCTGTTGATGGCGTTATCGGTAACCGTCAGGTCCGCGTCGGCCGGTTCGTTACGCCGGGTGTTTCGTTGCTCGATATCGTGCCGGTCAATGATGTGTGGGTCGTGGCGAACTTCAAGGAAACCCAGCTCGAACATATCCGCCCCGGTCAGCGCGTGCGCATCACGGTCGACGGCTATCCCGACGGGGTACTTGAAGGCGTGGTCGACAGCTTTGCGCCGGGTAGCGGGTCGGCGTTCAGCTTGCTGCCCACAGACAATGCAACGGGGAACTTTGTGCGTGTCGTGCAGCGGGTTCCGGTAAAGATCCGGCTTGCCCATAACCCGTTGCCGGGCCGCATCGTCCCAGGCCTGTCCGCGCGTGTCGAGGTTGCGCAAGGGGAGGGCTCATGAACACGGTTGCCAGCGCCACGTGGAGCAACGCCAGCGCTACAACCGGTGTCCTGCTGATGGCGGGCATCGTGCTTGCCACGCTGACGGAAGCGATCGCCAGCACCGTTCTGTCGCTCGGACGCAGCGACATCATCGGCGACACCTATGCAACGCCTGATGAGTTTGCCTGGCTGGATATCGGCTACCTCGCGCTCAAGCTGATCGGGTTCATGACCGCGCCTTGGCTGCTGAAGCGTTTTAATCCGCGTCATGTGATGATCAGCTCAATCCTGGTCATGGGCCTGGCATGCGGCATTGCCGCCATCACCGCTCGGCTCGATCTGCTGGTTGCACTTCGAGTTGTTCAGGGCTTCGCCGGCGGCACTCTGCTGGTCGGGGGCCAGGCGATTATATTTCGCGCTTATCCGCGGTCCCTTCAGCCAATCCTTCAGGCCCTGTTTGCCATGGGCTCCGTTGTCGCACCCGCGACGCTCGCCCCGGCACTTCAAGGGTGGTTGATCGATAGTCAATCCTGGACATGGATCTTCTTCAGCGTTGTTCCGATTGCCTTGGCGGCTGCCGGACTTGTGTTGATCGCAGACGGTCCCATGCCCGCCAAGGTCCGGCAGCGTCCGTTTGACTGGATCGGCTTCTCGCTGATCTCTGCCAGCCTGTTGTGTTTCACCTACGTTCTTAGCCAGGGCAGCCGATGGGACTGGTTCGAGGAGCCTCGCATCCTGTGGTTAACCGTGATCGGCGCAGCCGCTCTACTGGCATTTCTCGGCCAACAAGTGTTGGCCAAAGGGCAGGGGCTGCTCGACTTTACTCTGTTCAAATCGAGCGATTTTTCCTTCGCCTTTATCGTCAGTTTTGTCGCCGGCGCCGCTTTGTTCGGCAGCGCATTCCTGATTCCGGCGTTCGCCCTGTCGGTCCTCGGGTTCACGCCTACCGATGCCGGTCAGCTGCTGTTACCCAGTGGCGCGTTTTTTGTCGGCGCGCTGCTCATATCTGCTTGGCTCATGCAGGCCCGCCGCGTTGCGCCGTTCGCCACCGTGCCCTTTGGCATCCTGATGATCATGGTTGCGATGTGGATGTTGTCCGGTTCGACCAGCGAAAGCGGCGCGGACGACATGATGGCGGCTATCTTGTTGCGCGGGTTGGGGCTTGGCTTTCTGTTTCTATCGATCACGCTGATTGCTTTCAGCCACCTCAACAGCCGAAACCTCGCGAGTGGAATAGGCCTTTTCAATACGGGTCGCCAGCTAGGTGGCCTTATTGGAGTCGCAGGGCTCCAGACCCTGATCGACCATAACGTCGTCACCAATGCCGTGGTCCTCGGCGCCAACGTCACCCCAGGCGCGGCCGCGGTCATCGAACGGATGACGACCACGACAGCCATGCTGAGCGCGAAAGGAATGGATGCGGTGGCCGCTGGCCGGGCAGCGACGAGCCTTCTGGGCCGGTTAGTGACAAGTCAATCCACGGTGATTGCCTTCGACACAGCGTTCATCGCCGTGGCCCTGCTTTTTGTAATCGCTGCCCCCATTCTGGTCGGCATCAAGATCGGATTCGCGCGATACGAGAAAGTGCGCGCTTCGCGGGCAGTCGCGTGAGGCATCCCACCTGCCAGCGATGACGATGGAGGAGAGCACTCGGACCTCTCAGGGTGTCAGGCGGCGCCAGGAACATTTGTTCCCATGCCCGACGGCAGGAACGGTCGAATTTCATCGATTTCCGCGGCGCTAAGGCGCAACGCCGAGGCTGCAATCAGCCCGTCTACTTGTGCCGGGCGGCGGGCTCCGACAATGGCGCCCGTCACTACCGGTTGGCGAAGTACCCAGGCGATGGCGACCGCCGCAGCGCTCACCCCATGCCTTTCTCCAATGCGTGCCATGACCTCAACCAGCGTCAGGTTCGCACTCAAACGAGGCTCCTGGAAATCAGCACTTCGGGCCTTGCGCCAATCGTCTTCGGGCAGTTGCGAGATGCGTTCGCGCGTCATGCTGCCGGACAGTAATCCCGATTGCAGCGTGGAATAGGCAAGGACCCCCAGCCCGGCCTGCTCACAGAATGGCAGGACGTCCTTCTCGATGTCCCGCATCAAGGCGGAGTACGGCGGCTGGAGGGAAACGATCTCAGTCACCGCCTGCGCCCGCTTGAGTTGAGCGACATCGAAATTGGATACGCCGATAGCGCGAATTTTTCCTTGATCGCGCGCGGCTGCCAAAGCCGAAAGCGCCACTTCAATACCTTCACTGCTTGCGTCGGCAGGAAAGGCAGGCCAGTGGATCTGATACAGATCGATAGTCTCGACTTGGAGCCTGCGCAAGCTTGCGTCGATCTCGGCGAGCAAGGATTGGGGGGCCAGGGAGTGCGAAATCTCCTTCGTGACCGGGTCCCAGACCAGGCTGCCTTTGGTGAACACCAAAGGACGCCGCGAGACCGGCACCCGACGCAGCAATTGCCCCACCAATTGCTCCGCATGGCCCAAGCCATAAACCGCAGCGGTATCAATCCAGTTCACGCCGCGTTCGACGGCATATTCAAGTGCGCCCAGGCTGTCCTTGTCATCCTGCGCGCCCCAACTGTATTCCCAGCCGGCGCCGGCGATTGCCCATGTCCCCAAGCCAATAGGCGAAATTTGGAAATCCGATGATCCAAGACGATTCTTTTGCATAGCGACCTCTCCACAAATGAGTTGAGAAGTATCCGGGAGAGATCTGATGACGATAAGATGGGTAATCGTATTTGAACTACTGAATGACATTCATGAGTAATCACCCCGATCTCTCTGAGCTCGATGCCTTTGCCGCCGTCGCTCGCCATCGCAGCTTCCGCAAGGCAGCCGACGAGCGTGGCGTGTCGGCTTCCGCGTTGAGTCACGCAATGCGAGCGTTGGAGGCACGCCTGGGCATCAGGCTGCTGAACCGAACCACTCGTAGCGTGACCCCGACCGAGGCCGGCCAGCAGCTATTAGCGACGCTGGTCCCGACCCTGCACCAGGTTGCCGATGTATTGGCGCAATTGACCTCGATGCAGGAAGTGCCCGCTGGCAAACTTCGCCTCAACGTGGCGCGTCCGGCGGCTCGTATCGTGTTTGCGAAAGTGCTCGCGCCCTTCGTGGCCAGGTATCCACGTATTCAGTTGGACCTGATTACCGATGATGGATTGACTGATATCGTGAACGGCGGGTTTGACGCTGGAGTCCGCTTTGGTGAAAGCCTGGCCGGTGACATGATCGCAGTCCCTGCAGGCGCACCTCAATCATTCGTGACCGTAGCGTCGGATGCCTATCTGGCCGCGAAGGGGATCGCGCAGGCTCCCCGCGACTTGCTCGAGCATGCGTGCATTGCCAGGCGTTTTCCCAGTGGCAAACTTTATGCCTGGGAGTATCAGGCAGACGGTCAACCGATACGGTTGTCCGTCACAGGCCCGCTCATTCTGGAAGACGATGCGCTGATGATCCAGGCGGCGAAAGATGGCGCGGGTATTGCCTATGTCTACGAGGAGCTGGCGCGGGACGAAATCCGCAACGGGCATCTCAAAGAAATACTCCAGGAATGGAAAGCACCGCCAAGCCGATTCTTTCTTTATTACCCCAGCCGGCGCCATGTGCCGCCAGCCTTGAACGCCCTCATCGAATTCATCAGAGCGGGCGACTTGCGAACCTGATTCATAACCATCGCGATGTCATTTTGATTCTAGCCGCGTAGGGGAATCCACAGCGAGTCCGCCCGGCGGACGAGTTCAACGGCATGCCTACCCGCTACCAACTACACTTCCTCCAGCCAGTCCGGGCAATCGTCCGGGGGCACACTCCAGGAGGAATCATGACACGGAAGAACGTCTCCAGCCCCGAACCAGCGGGCACAAAACCCAACGTGCTATTGAGCCCGCCTGACATAGGTGCTCTCGCAGAGATATCCATCACCGATCCTGACAAAACGCACCCAGCGTGGATCAAGGAACAGTTCCCTGAGTACGTGGACCCGCATGCAGGACATGAAGCCAGGACGGTTCGCGAGATTAACCACAAAGGGCACGTTGTCCGGATCGTGACCACCTACCAGGTAGAGGTTGATGGGGCGCCGGTCCAGGCGCATCTGTTTGTGGACGATGCGGGCCAGGTCCATACGCACGCCACCCCATTCGTCACTTACGGATCGGCTCTCGACTTGATGACCGCGGTGATCGATGCCTATCCAGAATCCTTCGCCAAGGGCGATGGCGATGGGGGAGAGCACTCGGGCCACCCCGACCACCATGCCCACGGAGCACATCATGATCAGGTCTAATGCGGTCAATGATCTCCCGGCGCTTAAGAAATACGTTGAAGGGGTACAGCGGCTCAAGGACCCCGCGCAGAATCCCTGGCCCGGACAGGCTAACCTCTCGATTTATGACTCCTTCGTGGCCTGGCACCACCGGGCCATGATGATTTCAACGCCTGCCGGGCAGATGGCCAGGAACGCTGCGCATGGCGGGCCATCATTCTTGCCGTGGCATCGCTACTTTCTCGTGCGGCTGGAAACCTTGATTCGCAAGGCGATAGGCGACCCCAACTTTCGAATCCCATACTGGGACTGGAACACTGACGCGGAACTTCAGGACCCGAGAACTTCACTCATCTGGTCGGATGAGTACCTTGGACAGTTCGTGAATGGGAAGTGGCGGGTGCGATTGACGGGTAATGGCCGCACCATGGAACTGGAAGGGGTAAACCGCCCCCTGGTGCGTTATCTGGGTAGTGGTGGGGCGCTGCCCAGCCGAGCCAATGTGCGCAAGGTCATCCATGAAAACCCGGTGTATGACAAAGCACCCTACAACGCGGCCCAATCCACCGGTGGTGCGCGTAACAGTATCGAGGGATGGGCGGGCGAAGAACGCATTCATAACAACGTCCATGTGTGGGTCGGTGGTGACATGGGATTGTCGTCCTCGCCGAACGATCCCGTGTTCTTTCTACATCATTGCAACGTCGATCGGCTCTGGGCCGCATGGCAAGCGAAGCATCCCGCCGCCGCTTACGTACCTGCGGGAAATGCCCCGGATACGCTCAAGTTCCATCGGATAGATGACCCGATGTACAGCCCTTTCCCGGAAAAGGTGACACCCCGGGATGTGCTGAATTACAGCCAGTATTACAAGTACGACACCTTGGGTGACTTGCTTTAGGCAGCGTCAAACGGAGGCGCCTGCAGTGATACTGAACGCCTGCTCTTCCAGACGGGTTTGTATCAACGCAGCCAGTTGTCGGGTGGCAGGCGCCAGGTGTTCTGCTCCACGATAAAGCGCATAGCCGAGGGTCGGCAGCGTGGGTAGGCCAGCAATGACGGAGAGATGTCCTGGCAATCCAATACGGGTTCGCAACGTGACGCCCAAACCGGCAGCAACGGCCGCCCAGATTCCACCAACACTGGGGCTGGTCAGCGCAATTCGCCAGGGAATCCGTGCCTCATCCAGTGCCTGGGTTGCCGCGCTACGCAACACGCAAGGAGCGTCGAACAGGATCAATGGCAGGGGAGAATCTACATCGCGGTTGAGCGATGGCGTGTCACGAGGCCCGATCCAGTGCATCTGCGTTTCACCCAGGCGCGTGGCATAAGGGGACTTGTGCCCTGTGTCCCAAGTCAGGGCCAGATCCAGGCCACCGCTGTCGATCAACGCAAACAATTCGGTATTGCGCGCGATCCTGACTTCGAGGCTCACCCTCGGGTACATCTGGACGTAGCGTCGCAGAATGTCGCTGAGAAAGTGTTCGCCAAAGTCTTCCTGAAGCCCGAGGCGTACCGTTGCGGCGGTCTGGCTTTCGTGCAGGGTCTGGAAAATGCTGTCGTTCAGTTCAAGCAGTTGGCGGGCTTGGCTGAGCAGGGACTCACCCACCGGCGTCAACACCAGCCCTCGACCGGATTTGGACAGCACTGGCGCGCCTATCTGTTCCTCAAGTTTCTTGAGTTGTGCGCTCACGGCGGACGTCGAGCGATTGAGCCGATCCGCCGCTTTGGCAAAGCTGTTGAACTCCACACCGGTCACGAAAGTACGCAGTACATCAAGATCGAAGGTCGGACGGCGCATCGAATCATCCACTAATTCAGGACTATGGTCGCCATTAAATCGGATATTCGGAATTATCGCGACTTGATAGTTTTCTCCTGTCAGCGGGTTTTTCAGGAGTAGACCGTTATGCCATTTGCACGTATTTCATTGCACCGGGGAAAGTCGGCCGAGTATTTACAGGCCCTCTCACAGGGGCTGCACGACGCGTTGGTAGAAAGCTTTGAAGTGCCGATGGCCGACCGATTCCAGGTCATTCACCAACATGAAGTGGGCGAACTGATATTTGATCCCGGCTATCTTGGCGGTCCGCGCAGCCATGACTTTGTGCTGATCGCGATTACTGCCGGTCGCCCTCGAGACACCGAGACGAAACAGCGTTTCTATCGCAACCTGGTCCAGAGACTGAGTCGAGCGCCAGGCATCGACTCTGAAGACGTCATGGTGGTGATTACCACTACCGCGGCAGATGAATGGTCGTTTGGTGGCGGGCGGGGCAACTAGTTTTCTATCAGGTGGGCAACAGCACGAGGGGCACCGGTCGCTCACCACCATCGGTGCCGAAGTTGTTCATTCAAACACGTGCCCTACGCAGATATCGCCGATACAAAGCAACACCCATAACAACCGAAAGCACCCCAACCCCCAGATTACCCAAAAGCCAGATTGCAAAGTTCCGACTTTGGTCCGCATCACCCTCGTAGAACGGCCCAAAGTAGCTAGACACTGCCACGAATATCAAATTAAACGCCCCGACGGCCAAGGCAACGATAAGGATGACGAACAATATCCCTTTAACAATTTTCATATGACCTTCCAAAACCATATTTCCTTCGACTCGTGGTAGTCGGAGAAACTGCCCTCAATGGAAAACCCCAACTGAATACGAGGGCAGCTCAGCCAATCGTAAGCGTCAGCTGATCACACCTTGCTATGTCGGGCTTTTAACTGGCGCTACTCCTCGGATAAAAATCGTTTAGTGATCATTGCCACTGCCTCCGCTGGAGACGTCAGGGCTGTGTCTATATTAAACGGAGCGTTATCCCACGCCTCATATTCATGATTCAATACAGACTGCCAGGTGGGTGGAGTCAGCCCAGGAATATCAATTTTTCTGGTTTCTACCCGTCGCTGGTGTTCATGTTTATCAGAGCAAACCACTTGGATATTTACTAATGGAGCACCAGCGCGTATAGCGATTTCGCTCCACGCCCTTCGGCTTTCGATTACTGGGTTAACACAGTCGACTATGACCGTGCTGCCGAAACGAAGATTGCTCAGAGCAAGCTCATTAGCGACCATGTAACCGCTCCGCCCCACATCTTGTGCAAGAGCACCGGAATTTCGGATAGCCTGCTCAATCGTATCGATCCGCAGATACACGGCACTTGTTTTGGTGGCAAGGTTACTTGCGATAGTCGTTTTTCCGGTACCTGGAAGGCCGCTGAAGACAATGAGCATTCTATGTCCTTCGGTTAGTGAGTTAACCCAGTCTAGGCGGTTGCCAGTTATGCGGCAGCGATTGCGCAATATCACTCGCCCGTTGAGTCGGCAGGCGCGTGAGAACGTCCTTCAGATAAGCATACGGATCATAAAGCAAAAGACAGGCTCGAAATAATCAGGCCGCCACCTTATTTCCTGTCGCGCCATCGACTTCGGGCATGAAGATAAGCAGTCAAATCGCTGTAGCCCAATTGAGCTGCAATCTCTGTTAACGACTCGCCGTGCAACTCAAGATGCAGTTCCAGTTCCGCCCGAATCTGATCGAGTAATTGCCTGAAGGTCGTGCCTTGTTCTTCCAGGCGTCTGCGTAATGTCCTGGGCGTCTGGTGCAGCGCCTTTGCCAGATCGTCCAGATTTGGCGTTTCACCTCTCGCCAGAGATCGTCGCGCACCGTCGGCAACCTTGGCTGACCAACCGCTGAAGTTGCGATGCGCGGCAATCCGTCGATCCAGCTCCTGAGTCAATAACTCCAACATTCCGTGATGACGGGTTTGCATCGGCAGGCTCAAGCTTTGCGCATGGAAATAGAAGCGGTTAACCGGGCAGTCAAACTCGATGCGGTCTCCAAACCACTGGGCATATTGCTTGTAATACGACGGACGCGAATGCATGAATTTCGCCAGAACCGGCTGCACTTCCTGCCCGGTTCCACGTCGCAATTGCGCGATGGACATCACGCCGTAGTGTTCGATGACATACCGCGCCAACTCTCCTGGCGCATCGACGCACAACTCGATTCCGACGCCGTTTTCGTCATTCACCAACCTTACATTGTCTGTGTCCGATGCAAGCGGTGCGTACCGGGCCCAAAGATGCATCGCCGACAAAACATCGGGGCTGTACAGGCAAAGATGGGCCAGGACGTGCCAGTCCTGAGGCGTGAACAGCGCGAACAGTTTTAACCCGATCGCCGGATCAATGCGCGCCGCCTCGCGCCAAAGCTGATCCAGTTCGATCAGGCTGTAATCCGTGCTTTTTCGGGAAACCTGGCTGTCAAGGAAGCGCTCCAGCACTTGGCCCAGTCTGCCTCGATGAAAGCGTTGTGGCGGGCGATTGGCCGGTTCTAGCTCAATTCTGTCCATTTCGCGCATTGGGAGGGCTGACTCCTGGGTTTCTAATGACATGGCATTGCCCGCAAGGGCCTAAATCGAGAGTGCCATGAATATAACAATGCTCGCCAATAACCCTGCTGTAATAGTGGCCGGGATCTTCCTTGCCTTCATTTTGCTAGAGCTTGCCTGTTCCTCGTTACGTCAGTCGTCAGGCGGTAAACGTGACGTACTCATTGAAGTCGTCGGCTCCGGCATACTGGTGGCGGTCACATTCCCTTTGGTCATGTGGCTAAGTGGCCAGATACTGAATCAGGCTGTACCGGGCATGAAAGACGCGTTAGCCGCAATTCCGTGGGTTGCAGGATTTGTATTGTTTTTACTGCTGGATGACATGACCCAATATTGGTGGCATCGCCTGACTCACCGGGTTCCCGCACTTTATGCATTGCACCGTGCGCATCATTCCGCACCCTATATGAGTGTACGCATCGTCTATCGCAACAACAGTTTCTACTACCTTCTGATGCCCGGCATCTGGCTATCTGGCATGCTGATTTATCTTGGGCTCGCACACGTTTATTACGTTTATTTGATTCTGAAAATGACCGTGATCTTCGCTGCACATAGCAGCATTGCGTGGGACGACAAACTTTATCGCATCCCCGCGTTACGCCCACTTGTTTGGGTTTTGGAGCGAACCTTCTCCACACCCGCCACTCACTCTGCGCATCACGGTTTGACTGCCGAGGATGGCGTTACCCATTACAAAGGCAATTTCGGCAACCTGTTATTTTTTTGGGACGTACTGTTCGGAACCGCAAAAATTACCCGTCGGCGTCCGCCAGCCTACGGAATCGAACACTTGTCACCGATAAGCTGGAAAGAAGAGTTGTTCTGGCCCATCGTGCGTTCCCGCCGTACCGCACCCAAGGTAAACGCTAACCAGAAGGTGGCGCGATGAGTCGTCATATAGTTCTGCTGTCTGGATCGAACAGATCAAACAGCCAATCAGTCAAGGTCGCCAGGTATCTGCGCGACCGACTAGAGAAACTTGAGCTGTGTGACTCAAGCGAACTGATAGACCTGGCCTCTAGTCGGCTACCGCTTTGGCCAGAAGAAGATACCGGCAGAGTCTGGAATGCCCAGCAATCCATTCTCAAAAAAGCGACGGCACTGATCGTGATCAGCCCTGAGTGGAATGGCATGGCTTGCCCAGCCCTGAAAAACTTCTTTTTGTACGCAGGGCTCGGTGAACTTGGACATAAGCCTGCGCTGTTGGTGGGCGTTTCGGCAGGGCTTGGAGGCGCCTATCCAATTGCTGAGTTACGTGCATCGAGCTACAAAAATAGCCGGATCATGTATTTGCCTGAACAACTCATCATCAGAAACGTAGAGTCGATGTTAAACAGCGAAGAGCCTTCAGATGAAAGTGATAGTCGCATTCGGGCACGTGCTGACTGGGCTCTGCAGATACTTGGTCAGTACGATGCAGCTTTACGCACCCTACGATCTGCAATCGAACACCCGCCGGAGTTTTCTACGGGAATGTAAAACCACGGATGCTGAAGATCAAAAGATCGCAGCCTTCGGCAGCTCCTACGGGGGCAGGAAATTCGGGGGGCTGCGTTGTTCTGATCCGTATTTTTCTGAGCTATCTGCATCTGTAATGGGATCAGCCTCCGGCTCACAATGACAGCACGGTCAGCAGTTGCGGTAGCCGCTGCACCGCAAACTCATAACGTAGGAGGCCCCATGGGCAAGATGGCATTTTTCCTGGGTGGATTTCTGGTGTTGACCATTTTGATCGGTGCGCTTGCCACGATTTCTCCGGTGTAAGGAGAAGGTGGGTTGCCCATATTCCAGCGAGTTGCGCAGTAAAAAGCTCCATCCCATTTTTAGGTGGGTAGGGCTTTTTCTTTTTGAAGATCAAGCGCGGCCCGAGCCTGCAAATGACTGCTCCTGGCGTAAAAATACAACTACGCCGAAAAGCCCTGTATCGAATTATTATTTCGTTGTACGTTGAGTCCGCGGGCGGCCTTGATCTGAAAGACTGTCCCTAGCCACAACACTCGCAAGGAATGCAGATGATCGATGGTCCCGCCGTTTTGACAGTCTTTTTGGTTTACCTGGCCGGTGTCGTTATTCCAGGGCCAAATTTTGTTGCAGTAGTCCACAAAGCGGTAGCTGCTACGCGCTCAGAAGCTTTGGCCTTGGTGGCAGGCATCGTATTGGTCAATTTGTTCTGGGCCACCTGTGCAATCGCAGGTATCGGCGTTGTATTTGCTGCGTTCCCTTGGGCGGCGCTGATCGTAAAAGTTCTGGGGGCAGCCTACCTGATGTGGTTTGGATTCGGACTGCTGCTCAAGGCCGGGAAGAGCGCGCTTGCCCCCTGTAACAATGCAGTCGTCGGTAACTTTCGGCAGTCATTCATTCAGGGGGTTGTGACGAACATTGGCAACCCTAAATCCATGGCCTTCTATGCCGCTATTTTCTCAGCCGCAGCCCCCACCCACGTTGCACCAGGCACGTTTTTGTCGATGCTGGCAGTCGTAGTTGTGGTTTCGATGACTTGGTATGGAGTGGTCGCAATCGCTCTTTCGCAACCTGAGATCGCTTCAGCGTATCGACGGAGAAAAAAAGCTATTGATCGACTGTGCGGCGGTTTGATTTTGTCTCTGGGGATCCGTCAGCTGGTTCAATAAGTCCACGATTGAATATCTATCCTGGCCGATAGATCAGCAAAAAGCACAACGCCTCCACACAGGGAGGCGTTGCGGGTTTTCAGCAGTATGCTCAGATCATCTCAAATCAAACCGATCCAGATTCATCACCTTGTCCCAAGCCGCGACGAAGTCTTTCACAAACTTCTCCTTCGCATCGTCGCAGGCATAGACCTCAGCCAATGCCCTCAACTGCGCATTCGAGCCAAACACCAGATCAACACGCGTACCCGTCCATTTAAGGTCGCCGGTTTTCCGATCGCGTCCTTCAAACTCTTCATTGGCCTCCGACACGGGTTTCCATTCCACGCTCATATCGAGCAGGTTTTTGAAGAAGTCGTTGGTCAACGCTTCTGGCTGTTTCGTGAAGACGCCGTGTTGGGTTTGTCCGACGTTGGTGTTCAACACCCGCAGGCCACCGATAAGCGCGGTCATTTCTGGCGCGGTGAGTGTCAGCAGTTGCGCCTTGTCGATCAGTAAGGCCTCGGCCGGTACGCTGTAGCGGGATTTGAGGTAGTTACGGAAGCCATCGGCGGCAGGTTCAAGGAACCCGAAGGATTCAACGTCCGTTTGTTCTTGCGAGGCGTCCATCCGTCCCGGTGTGAAAGGCACTGTGACGGTGTGGCCGGCATTTTTTGCCGCTTGTTCGACACCGGCGCAACCGGCCAGCACGATCAGGTCTGCCAGGGAGATTTTCTTGCCGCCGCTGTTGAACTCGTTCTGGATGCTCTCGAGTTTCGCCAGTACGCTCGCCAGTTGCTCAGGCTGGTTGGCTTGCCAGAATTTCTGCGGAGCCAGACGCAGGCGTCCGCCGTTGGCGCCGCCGCGTTTGTCGGAGCCGCGGAAGGTGGAAGCCGCCGCCCACGCAGTTGATACAAGCTGCGAGACGGTCAGGCCGCAGGACTGGAGTTTACCTTTGAGTGCGGCGATGTCGCTGTCGTTGATCAGGGCATGATCGACCTCCGGAATCGGATCTTGCCACAGGAGCTCTTCGTTGGGCATTTCCGGGCCGAGGTAGCGGGAGAGGGGGCCCATGTCGCGGTGGAGCAGCTTGAACCAGGCGCGTGCAAATGCATCGGCCAACTGGTCCGGGTTCGCCAGGAAACGCCGCGAGATCGGTTCATAGATCGGGTCGAATCGCAGGGACAGGTCCGTGGTCAGCATGGTCGGGTTACGCCGCTTCGACGGGTCATGAGCATCCGGAATGATGCCCGCGCCAGCACCGCCTTTCGCCGTCCACTGGTTGGCGCCCGCCGGGCTCTTGGTCAGTTCCCACTCGAAACCGAACAGGTTTTCCAGGTAGTTGTTGCTCCATTTGGTGGGCGTGGTGGTCCAGGTCACTTCCAGGCCGCTGGTGATGGTGTCGCCACCCTTGCCGCTGCCGAAAGTGCTCTTCCAGCCCAGGCCTTGTGCTTCGAGGCCGGCCGCTTCGGGCTCGGCGCCGACGTTGTCGGCAGGCCCGGCACCGTGGGTCTTGCCGAAGGCGTGGCCGCCGGCGATCAGTGCCACGGTTTCTTCGTCATTCATCGCCATGCGCCCGAAGGTCTCGCGGATGTCCACCGCTGCAGCGACCGGGTCCGGGTTGCCTTCCGGGCCTTCCGGGTTGACGTAGATCAGGCCCATTTGCACCGCGGCGAGCGGGTTTTCCAGGTTGCGTCCTCCGTCGGTACGGCTGTCTTCATTTTCCCCCGGCTCAGCAACGAGTGGGCCTTCGCCGGGTTCTTGCATAGGTTCTTTTTTGTCTTTTTCGTAGCGGGTGTCGCCGCCCAGCCACTTGTTTTCCGAGCCCCAGTAGACGGCCTCATCCGGTTCCCAAACGTCTGGCCGACCGCCGGAAAAGCCGAAGGTCTTGAAGCCCATGGATTCCAGCGCGACGTTACCGGTGAGCACGATCAGGTCGGCCCAGGAGATGTTGCGACCATACTTTTGCTTGATCGGCCAAAGCAGCCGGCGCGCCTTGTCGAGGCTGACGTTGTCCGGCCAACTGTTGAGCGGCGCAAAGCGCTGCTGACCGGAACCGGCACCGCCACGACCGTCACCGGTGCGGTAAGTGCCGGCGCTGTGCCAGGCCATGCGAATAAACAGCGGCCCATAGTGACCGAAGTCTGCCGGCCACCAGTCTTGCGAATCGGTCATCAGCGCGTTCAGGTCTTGCTTGAGCGCCTGAAAGTCCAGGTTTTTGAACGCTTCGGCGTAGTTGTAGCCCTCATCCGTAGGGTCGGACAGCCGCGAATTCTGGTGCAGGATCTTCAGGTTCAGTTGGTTCGGCCACCAATCGCGGTTCGTCGTACCACCGCCCGCGGCGGCGTGATTGAACGGGCATTTCGATTCATTTGCCATGTGTGCGCTACCTTTGGTCGTATTCATCCGGCTATCCGGCCCGGGGTGGGCGCGCAATAGCGACGAGCGAAATCAATGACATAGGCTGCAGCCGTTCGATCAACCGATCGTCGTGGTCACACGGGAAATCTGGAGAGCAGCAATCGAGTTGCCAATACGGTGGCCCACGGCAAGCCTAGTACGCTTCTGACTCATTCGTATCTTTTATCAAGTCTCAACCGGCCGGCTTACACCAGCGCTTCAATAAGGTTAGACGCCTATAAAGCAGTCAGCTAATAGGTGGAGTATTGGGGGGTGATAGGCATTTTCTTTTATCTGGCACCTCGCAATATTCTTCAGCGGCGTTTCCAGGGCCGGGATTTGCGGTGGGTGTTTGGGCCTCTTCGCGGGCAAGCCTCGCTCCCACAGGTTTTGTGTTGAAACACGATTGTGCAAACGACACAAAACCTGTGGGAGCGAGGCTTGCCCGCGAAGACGGCAGCACAGACACAGCAACGCTCGGATCAGCCCGGTATCGTATGATGAGTCCCTTCCATCGACGCCCACCCAAGGACCCTTACCCGATGTCTTTAAGCAAACGCGATCAGGCACACATCGAACGTCGCCTGGTCGCCACCCTGACCGAGGCGTGTGAAACGGCCAAAGCGGAAATAGTCGGGTTCTGCTGGCTGACCCACGAAATCGATTACGCGGTCTTTCCTTCCAGCCTGCGGGTGATCTGGGTCTTCGATACGCAGGCCAATAAAGACCAGGCGCTGGCGAGCGGGCAGGGCGAGCGCATGGTCGAACTGACGGCCGTGGCGTTAAGTGAAGCGGACGTTCTCGTCAGCCCGGTAGCGGCCCATGTGCAGTTCGATTCTGAAGAACAATGTCAGCGCGCCAATGCCGGCAACTGGCAGCAACGCCTGGCGCCCAAGCGCTCGACGCGGGGTTGAAACGTGGCCAAGGATATCGAAAATCCGTGTGTTTCCATTTGCCAGCTGAGCGGTGAGCTGTGTGTCAGTTGTGGCCGCACCAAGGACGACATCAGAAAATGGAAGCGCATGAAGCGTCCGGAAAAAATGGCGGCGGTGCAGCGGGCGAGTTTGCGGTTGAAGGGTCTGCAGAAAAAATGAAGCGGTCAGCTGAAACTCTAGGGCTGAGCACAAACCTCTCGAACACATTCACGCAACCACCGATGCGCTGAATCGGCATCCATCCGCGGGTGCCAGAGCATCGAAATGGTGATCGGTGGCAGCTCGAACGGAAGGTCAAAACTGTGCAGCCCGGCGCGCAGGTTTCGGCTGTGTTGTGCGGGCACGGTGGCGATCAGGTCCGAGGCGCGAGCCAGCGCCAGCGCGGCCGAAAAGCCGCCGACGATGGTGGTGATCTCGCGCTCCAGTCCCAGCACTTCCAGGGCTTCATCCATCGGCCCCTTATCGAGCCCTCGCCGCGAGACCAGGATGTGCCCGCCAGCGGCATAGCGGGAGGCGCTGACCTCGCCCTGGCTCAGCGGATGCCCCGTGCGCACGACGCCGATGAAACGATCTTCGAACAACGCCCGGGTGCGCACTTCCGGGCTCGTCGTGCCGCCGACTACGCCGGTTTCCAGGTCGACGGAACCGTCGCGAAGCGCGGCGCTGTCCTTGTTCAGCTTCTGCACAAAGTGCAAGCGCACGCCGGGTGCTTGTTCACTCACGCGGGCAATCAGTGCCGGGCCGAAGTTTTCGACGAAACCGTCGCTGGTGCGCAGCGTGAACGTTCGCACCAGTTGCTTGAGGTCGAGCTGTTCGGCGGGGCGTAACACGGCTTCGGCGTCTTGCACCAAACGACTGACCTGTTCGCGCAGTTCGAGTGCTCGGGGTGTCGGCACCAATCCACGTCCGGCCCGGACCAGCAGCGGGTCGCCCGTCGTTTCGCGCAATCGCGCCAGCGCCCGGCTCATGGCCGAAGGGCTCAGGCGCAGTCGTTGGGCGGCGCGCGCGACGCTGCCTTCGGCGAGCAGCACATCCAGGGTAATCAGCAAATTCAGGTCGGGAGTCGTCATGTCTCAACGTTAGCACGGCGTGCGGATGACATGGCGTCAAACGCAACTATCAGGTGCAAATGGTGCGCCTTCCGCCATATCACGCACGGGCATACGCTGCTGATCTACCTTTCAAAACGTGGCCAACCATGAAACTCATCACTCAATCAGGCTCGGTCCGCTGGGCGCTCGCCAGTCTTTCGCTGTCGATGTTGATGCCCTCACTCGACACCAGCATCGCCAACGCGGGTTTGCCGACACTGGCCGAGGCGTTCGATGCTTCCTTTCAGGAGGTGCAGTGGATCGTTCTGGCATATTTGCTGGCGATCACCACGCTGATTGTCAGCGTTGGACGACTCGGTGATCTCGTCGGCCGTCGGCGTTTGCTGCTGGCGGGCATCGGCATTTTTACCCTGTCATCGCTGGCGTGTGGTGTCGCGCCGTCGCTTTGGTGGCTGATCGGCGCCCGGGCGGTGCAGGGGCTCGGGGCCGCGATCATGTTGGCGCTGACCGTGGCGTTTGTCAGTGAGACGGTGCCGAAAGCGCAGACCGGCAGCGCCATGGGATTGCTCGGCACGATGTCGGCGATCGGTACCACGTTGGGTCCGTCGCTGGGTGGGATGTTGATTTCCGGCTTCGACTGGCAGGCGATTTTTCTGATCAACGTGCCGCTGGGCATTCTGAATATTTGGCTGGCGTATCGCTATTTGCCTGCGGATTCTCAGCGAGAGAAAACAGGGCGGGTGGGTTTCGACAAGGCAGGCACGTTGCTGCTGGCGCTGACGCTCGCGGCGTATGCGCTAGCGATGACGATTGGGTACGGTGATCTGGGGCCGCTGAATATTGCGCTGCTGCTGACAGCTGTTGTCGGCACCGGGATTTTCATATTCGTTGAAGCCAGGGTTGCCTCGCCATTGATTAAATTGGCGCTGTTCCGGGAGCCGGGTTTGAGCGCAAGCCTGGCCATGAGCACGCTCGTTTCGACGGTGATGATGGCGACGCTGGTGGTCGGGCCGTTTTATCTTTCGGGTGCGCTTGGCCTCGGCACGGCCCTTGTCGGCCTTGCCTTGTCGGTCGGCCCGTTGGTGGCTGCGCTGACCGGGGTGCCGGCCGGTCGCCTGGTGGACCGTTTTGGCACTCGACGCATGACCGTCGTCGGGCTCGTCGCAATGGCACTCGGCACGGGCGTTTTATCGATGATGCCAGCGGGTTTCGGCCTCCTCGGTTACCTCGCGCCCATTGCAGTGATCACTGCCAGCTACGCGTTGTTCCAGGCGGCCAACAACACTGCGATCATGACCGACATCCGTCCGGACCAGCGCGGCGTGATTGCCGGCATGCTCAGCCTGTCGCGCAATCTCGGGCTGATCACCGGCGCCTCGGTCATGGGCGCGGTGTTTGCCTTTGCCTCGGCGACGCCAGACATCACCACGGCATCTCCCGCCGCCATCGCCAACGGTATGCGAATAACGTTTGCCGTCGCCGCGCTGTTGATCGTCCTGGCACTGGGAATCGCGCTGACGCTGCGAGCTTCACACTGCTGCACTGCATGCAGTAATGAACTGCAGTGAAGCTGTATTGTTCACGTGAAATCGAATGTCGATACTTCCCGCACATGGCGCAGATGGGCTGCGCTGAAGTGAAGGAGTCAGGCAATGGTTTCTGTCGTTCGTATCGCACACACCGGCGCACCTGAGGTGATGACCATCGAGCAAGTGCCGGCGCGTGAGCCGGGGCCGGGTGAAGTCTGGCTGGAGCAGGAGGCGATTGGCGTCAACTTCCTCGATGTGAGTCAACGCAAGGGCGCCGTACCGCTGCCATTGCCATCGGGTCTGGGCCTTGAAGGCGCTGGCCGGGTTGCCGCCATCGGCGCGAATGTGAGCAACGTCAAGGTGGGTGATCGGGTGGCCTACGCAACAGGGCCTATCGGCGCTTACGCCAGTGCGCGCCTGTTTCCGGCCGAACGGCTGGTGCCGATTCCCGACGCGTTGACGGCTGAAGAGGCCGCCGCGGTGTTGTTCAAAGGCATTACCGCGCAGTACTTGCTGAAGACGACTTATCCGGTCGGCCCCGGCACCACCCTGGTGTTGTATGGCGTAGCGGGCGGTCTCGGGCAGATCATGGCGACGTGGGCCAAACACCTGGGGGCCTTTGTCATCGGCATTGTGTCCCGGGCCGAGAGTGTCGAGACCGCCAAGGCGCTGGGCTGCGATGCGGTGCTGGTGTTCAATGCCCAGACACTGGCCGGGGATGTGGCGGAGATCACCCACGGCAAGAAGGCCGATGTGGTCTACGATCCCATCGGGCGCGTGTCGTTCGAAGCGTCGCTCGACTGCTTGCGACCGCGTGGGTTGATGGTGTCTTTCGGGGCATCCTCCGGGGCGCCGACGGCGGTCGAACTGGGCACGCTCAATGCCAAGGGCTCGTTGTTCCTGACCCGTCCTTCACTCGCCGCGCACACCACGGATATCGCCGAATACCGGCAACGAGCCGATGATGTACTGGCTGCGGTCGAGGCGGGCATAATCAAGCCCGGCATCTGGGGCCGCTATGCATTGGCCGATGTCGCCAGGGCCCATGCCGATCTGGAAGGTGGGCAATCTCGCGGGGCGATCGTCCTCAAGCCCTGATCGTCTGTCATCTGAAAAAAGAGTGTTTTGTGAACCCACTGGACAGCCGCCACATCGATGAAATTGCAGCGCTTCTTGCAGTCGCCTCGGCGCATTCGTTCGTGGCCGCCGGACGGTTGCTGCAACGCCATCCGACGGTGATTTCAAAGCGCCTGGCGGCCATGGAAAAGCGCTTGGGCGTGCGATTGATGGAGCGTACGACGCGACAGGTGCGGTTGACCGATGCCGGCAACCGTCTCGTCGAACGCCTGCGCTCTGCCACGGGGTTGATTATCGAGGCCGAGCAGGAAGCGTCACTGGGCGCGGCGCAGGTTCGTGGCGTCTTGCGCCTGGCTTTTCCTGCGGCGATGGGGCGCTTGTGGCTGGCGTCGATGTTGCCGGAATTTCTGGCGGCTCATCCGCTGGTCTCCGTCGAGGTGGATTACAGCGATCGCGTTGTCGACATCATTGCGGAAGGATTCGATGCGGCGATTCGTATTGGCGAATTGAACGACAACCGCCTCGTCGCGAAGAAGCTCAGCGACCATCGCCGCATTCTCTGCGCTTCACCGGGTTACATAGAGGAGCATGGTTTACCGGCCAGTCCGAAACAACTGACTGAGCACAACTGCCTGGGCTTTACCGGCCTTGCGGCGTTTCCTGAATGGCGTTTGTCGAAGGGCGATCGGCAGGAGAGGGTCATCACCAGGGGCACCTTGACCTCGAACGACGGCGAGGCGTTGCTCGCCGCGGCCAAGGCCGGCGTCGGTATTTTGGGCGCTGGCGAGTGGCTGATGAGTCGGGAAATCGCCAACGGCCAGATGGTTCGCGTTCTGCCGGAGTGGGACCTGGATGCCCAGGGCGGGATCTATCTGGTGCGAGCATCCGCCGCGTTCACACCGGCAACGCTCATGGCCTTCAAGGAATGGCTGGAGGCCAGATTTGCGGATGGGCCGCCTTGGCAAATGCCCGTCAGTTAAGATGCGATACCTGTGGGAGCGGGCTTGCTCGCGAAAGCGGTGTGTCAGGCGACATCAATGTTGACTGTGCCGCCGTCTTCGCGAGCAAGCCCGCTCCCACATGGATTGCGCTTAACTGACTGGCCATTACTCCCTTACATCAAGGTATTTTGCGGCATACCCAGCAGGCCAGTCAGAGTGTTGATAATCGCTTGTTGCCGCGCACGGTCTGTCTGGTGCACGGCTTCTGCGGCGGCGACATCGGCGTCACAGTGAGGGCAGGTCACTTCGTGCGCATGGATGTACTGCAAGCAGCCACGACACAGCGCCAGTTGCGGTGGAATACGTCCTTCGTCCGGTGATTTCTGGCCCTGGTTTGCCCAGGCCAGTTTGATCACCTGGCCGCTGTCGCTGACGCTGCTGACCTTCTCGCCGGTGTCGATGCGTTCGGTGATCAGGTCAAAACGCCCGACGGCGAAGGAGGTCTTTGCCGCGTCTTCGAGTTTGACGATGCGCTCGCGCAGCCCGCGTTTTTGCAGGTCCAGCGCGCGGTAATGGCAGTAGGGGTTGTTGCCGGGTTTGCCGAGCAGGGAGTGCGAAGTCCAGGTGCAGCCGCCACGGCAGACGTCGTTGTAGTAACAGCTTCGGCAGTAACCCCACAGGTCTTCGACGCCGCGCAGTCGGCCAAAGTGCATACCTTCGCTGTAGTGCCAGATATCGTGCAGGCTCATGGTGCGTACGTTGCCGCCTGAAAACCCCACCGTTGCCAATGACGGGCAACCCTTGACGGTGCCGTCGGCTTCCAGTGCCAGCACGGTCTGGCCGGCGGCGCAGCCACTCCAGTGCACGCGCTCGTCGCCGAAACCACGCCACATGTGTTCATAAGGACCGTAGTAACCAATGTTGTTGCCCACGTTCATCAGCAGGCCGCGGTCGACGCCTTCGCGATACAAACGCGCCAGCAACGGCATCACTTCCAGCAGTTGATACGGCTGCAATAACAGCTCCGGGTGATCGACGGCATTGCCCATCGCGACCGTCAGCTGGATCTGCCAGTGCGTGGCGCCGAGGCCGATAATCAGGTCCATCAGCTCAGGCAGATCGGGCAACGTGGCCGCGCCGATTTGGGTGTTGACGCTCACCGAAAGTCCGGACTGTTTGGCTCGTCGCAAGGTGTCTACCGCCTTGTCGAACGAGCCTGGAACATTGCGCACCGCGTCATGCAGCGGGGCCAATCCATCCAGTGAAACACCGACGCCATTGAGCCCGGCATCCACCGCGGCCTGCATTTTCGCCGGTGTCAGGTTGCGTCCACCGGTTTGTATGGCGCAATACATGCCGTGATCGTGGATGGCCTGGATCAGTTGCGTCCAGTCCTTGCGTAAATAGGCTTCACCGCCGATCAAGGTGATCTCGCGGGTGCCGAGGGCCGCCAGGGAATCGATAACGTCCAGGCATTCCCGGGTGTTCAATTCGTCGGGGCGTCGATGGCCGGCGCGTGAGCCGCAATGCAGGCATTTGAGATCGCAGGCCAGGGTGATTTCCCAGACCACATGCACTGGCACGTAGCGTTTGAGGTCGGTTTCACTGAGGTAGCGGGCAGGGCGACTGTCTGACATGGAAAATCCTTGCGCACAACGCGTGCGCGGCACGAATCCATCGAAGTGTTCGCGCCTTCCTTGGGGCAGTGGCGCGACCGGATTTACCTTTTGTTATTGAAATGAGCCGGGCCAGTCAGTTAAACGCGGAACCCTGTGGGAGCGGGCTTGCTCGCGAAAGCGGTGTGTCAGGCGACATCAATATTGACTGTGCTGCCGCCTTCGCGAGCAAGCCCGCTCCCACATGGATTGCGCGTACCTGACCCGTATTCCCCGGGGTTAGCGAGCCTCCAGCCGGGCGATTTCAACGTTCAGCTGGTCCAGCGCATTGCGCAGCGCACCGCTGTGGGCCAGTTGCTGTTCACCCTGGCTGACCACGGCCTTCAGTTGCGCCAGGTCACCGCTGGTTTGCGCTTGCTGTACCGCGACGGCGTAGAGTGGCACCGCATGGTGCGGATGCTCTGGGCGCACAATAACGGGAGCCTGGCTGACCGCTGCGTGTTTCACGTAGTGCCAGACGCCCTGTTCCTGGTACTTGTAGTCGGCATAACCGCTCGCCCAATCGCCGCCCAAAATGCCTTTCAAACCGAAGGTCTGAGCGATCTGGCTGAGAGGGCCACTCGGGCTGCCGGCCAGGGTGAGGATGATGTGGCTTTCGGCGGTCGGCACCAGTTTGACCTCGGCGTACTCACCCCATACACGGGCACGGAAGTTGAGGGGTGGGTAGGTGCTTTGGTAAATACTGGCAATCCCGCTGACTTTTTTCTTTACGGTGTCCACCAGCAGGTCCAGGGTTAAAACCGGTGCGCCCAGCAGGTGATTGCTGACGTTGAGGCGGGTATGAAAAAGTCCGATTGACATGGTGCTACTCCCTTATTTGTATTCAAGACAAGTCGGGCATATTTCGTGGTCGAGTCAGCGGCGTTCCTGCCGGCTGATTTCTTCCTTGGCCGTTTCAAGCGCCGTCTGCAGTTGGGGTTGCTGATCCAGTTGCTGCTGGGCCAGGCGCGACAGGTTTTTCATCTGGGCCAGGTCACCGCTGGCCATTGCACTTTGAATCGGTGCGGCATACAGCGGCATGATTGGCGGATAAGACGACTCCGGCGGAATCACCGGGCCGGGTTCCAACGGCGGCAAGGAAACGTGGGACGGCACCGCCTCAATGAGATGGGCGGGAGCATTGTTGACCTCGACCCACTGCTGACCATTCAAGTACGAATAGTTGGCGATACCTTCTTTCCAGTCGGTGCCCACCACCAGTTGCAACTTGAAATTCACGATGGAATTCGAGCCTGAGCCGCCGTGATTGCCTTGGGCGGTGATCAGGATTTTGCTGACGCCGGGTGACATGACCGTCAGGTAGGTGTACTCGCCCCAGACATCGGAGTGCACATCCAGAGGCGGGTTGGTCGCCTGAGTGATTGCAGCGGTGCCGTTGACAGTCTCATCAGGGGTAAAGACTAGAATATTGAGTGCCAGAGTTTGTGCACCCGGCATCGAAGTACCAATTCGGTAGGCGAGCGGGAACAAACCGACAGGTTGCTGATTAGAACCAGACATGGTTATTGCCTCCATTGCAATAAGGGGAGCGGAAATAGCTGTTAATGCTTTTCCAGGCGTGCGACTTCCTTGGCCAATTGCTCGTAAGCGGTACTTAGCTCTTTGTTTTCAGGTGTGGATGCATCGCGTTGTTTCAACAGCGTCTTCATTTGCGGCAGGTCGCCGGTCTTGATCGCGCTTTGGATGGCCACCCCATAGGGGGGCATGCTATGGCGAGTTGAGCTGCTCATAACGATTCCTTCCGTGGTGTTTACGGGCACTGCTGTCATCAGCAGTTTTTGCAGTTAAGCAGGCGCGGATAAATATGCAATGGACAATGGAACAGTAATTTTTAATATTATTTTATTAATCGCGATGGGTTAGGAGGCGATATGTTCAATATTAAGATTGGCGATGAAGGAGGACCTGTTCAGTTACTTCTTCATAAGCGTTAATTTCCTTATCGCCATTATTCGTATTTGATTAATCAAGCCAAGTAACGCCGAAACCAGGCCAGTGTTCGGTCCCAGGCAAGCCTGGCGGCGGCATCATCGTATCGAGGCGTAGAGTCGTTATGGAAGCCATGGTTAACGCCGGGGTAGATATAGGCTTCATAGGTCTTGCCGGCCGCTTTCAACGCCTGCTCATAAGCGGGCCATCCTTCATTGATACGCGTATCCAGTTCGCCATAGTGGATCAGCAGAGGAGCTTTGATTCTGGGGACATCTTCAGCCTTTGGCTGACGGCCATAAAAGGGCACGGCAGCCCCTAACTCTGGATAGGCTACGGCCGCAGCATTGGCGACTCCACCGCCATAACAGAAACCGGTGATGCCGACTTTGCCGCTGGTGGCGTCATGTTTCATCAGCCATTCGATGGCGGCGAAAAAGTCATTCATGAGCTTTTCCGGATCGACTTTCTGCTGCAGTTCCCGGCCTTTGTCATCGTTGCCGGGATAGCCGCCCACCGACGTCAGGCCGTCAGGGGCGAGTGCGATGAACCCCGCTTTGGCGAGACGTCGGGCGACGTCCTCGATGTAAGGGTTGAGCCCACGGTTTTCATGTACGACCACCACCGCCGGCACCTTGCCGGTGGCTTTCGCAGGGCGCACCCAATAACCACGAACCTGCCCGTGACCCTCGGGCGAGGGGTAGGTGATGTACTCGGCGATGATGTCCGGGTCGGTAAATTGCACCTGCTCGGCCAGCGCATAATTCGGGCTCAGGGCGGCGAGGAGGGCCGAGGCCGTCAGGCCGCCCAAGGTGAATAGCGCCGCACGATCAAGAAACTCTCGCCGGTTGATTTTGCCGTGGGCGTAGTAGTCGTAGAGTTCGAGCAGTTCAGGGGCAAAATCTTTCGCCGTAAGACGGTCCATCTGCGTGCTTCCTCTGAAAGTGGAATTTAATCCAGTGAGTTGGATACGCGCGGATAACGTGGGTGACAGAACGATGCCCACCCTTTCAGGAAACAGCAGGAGGGTATTCTTTTGATCATCAAAGACCCTCTGTTCAGCAGTGATCATTACATCATAGCTCGGTCCGGATCCCATCACGCTGGATCCTGTGCTCAGGGACATCAGGCCGATATGTCCGTCAATGGACGTCTTGAGTTCTGATTGCCCTTTCAACGACAAAATCGTTTTTCCCGTTTATACCTATGTGGGCATAGGCTCAACGATCGGTGATACCGGTAATTGGGTTGGCGGACTGCCTGGCGACGTTTCATGGGCTAATGTCGGGTAGCTACAGGGAGTGAGGGACCTGGTCAGTCAGGATCCAGTCGCATCAGGAGGAATCAGTCATGGCCAACGAAGTTGTAGAGTCGGATCGCATAAGGCGTCAGCATGGGGCTGTCATACTGGCCCGGATTTTCCAAAGTCAATCAGCGGGTGTCGGCGAAGGTGTTTGCCGTGGCGTTGTACAGCACTGGCTTGCATCACATTTGGACGCTCAACGTTTGGGTGTCGACAAGATACTCGAACAGTTTCGAGCTGACGTCAGCAATCTTAGTGGCAGTAGCGCTTCCAAGTTCGTGGCGCTACACGACGATTTAAAGTTTCACTCGGACAGCCAGATTCTGGGAGCCTTATCCTTGGGACGTTCTCCCGCGATTCCCAAGAGCGTGGACAGATTTTCGTTGGGTCAAATCACTTTTTGCTTTGATGCGTTATTCCCGATCAACGGGTATTACTACATCAGTATGGAAGGGCATTGCTTTGGTCTAAAGCGAGCGGATGACCATATTATATTCATCGATGCCAATACCTGCGAATGGCAGATAACCAAGGCGCAGTTCAAGCACAAGGCCTTTCTTGTTGACTATGTAGCGACTTTATATCGTGATCAAATACAACTGAAACTTACAACTTATTGGTTTGCATCGTAAGCGTACGATGTTTCACCTACTGCGCATTGAATGAGCTCGAAGTGCTTTTCCTGGAGATGATCAGGAATACATCAGGAGGATGTCACTCATGGTTACGAAGTGGTCGAATCGGCCGGATGAATTGTGAGGAAAGCGGGGCGCAGTGCCCCGCTGTTCATGGTTGTCGCAATCAGCCCCCAGCCTGTTTATTCAACGCCTCTTCAGCCGCTGCGATTTCTGCCTGACGCTTGATGATCATGTCGCCCACGGGCGGGCCCTGGAAGCGTCGGGTTTCAAAGCCGAACCAGACGATCGCCGTCAGAATCAGAAAACCGAGCGTGATGTACAGCGCCCAATCGTTCGGTGGCTGAATGCCGATCACAAAGATCAGCACCATCGAAAGGATCGAGAGGATGGCGAAAAACGAGTACAACGCGCGCCCCATGTTCCACGGTCCCATGGTCGGCCACTTCGCGGTCCCGTAGGTAAACAGGCCCAGCACGATGGGAATGATGAAAGAGAAGAACAGGAAGATCACCGTGCAGGAGACCACGATCGTGTAAACCGGCGTTTCGCCGATCGATACCAGGGACGATCCCCATACGAACAACACCGCGAGCGTGGCACCGGTCCAGATCGCCGCCACCGGGCTGCGATGGGTCGGTGAGACCGAGGCCAATGCTTTCGAGAAGGGCAGGCCGCCGTCACGGGAAAACGCGAAGATCATGCGTGAAACCGAGGTTACGGTCGCCAGCCCGCAGAGAACCTGCGAGATGAAAATGGCCAGGTAAAGCGCCATCTTGATTGTCGGGTTCACCTGAGTGTCCATCGCCCAGAAGAACACATTCCAACCCTGCTTCGCCGCTTCGTCCATGCTCGGCAGCATCAGCACAAACGAGCAGAGCATCACCCAGCCGAACAGCAACGACCAGGCCACCGAACTGACCATCCCCAGCGGCACCGACCAGGCTGCCTGACGGGTTTCTTCGGAGGTATGCGCGGAGGCGTCGTAGCCGGTGATGGTGTAGATCGGCAAGAGCAGGCCGAGCATGAAAATCCAGCCGTTCGACACCTGTGGCCAGACGTTGCCGCCGGCTTCGCCGGAGTAGTTGCCGAAGGTCACCAACCGGGAGAACTCAAAGCTGGGTGCAGCCATCAGACAGACGATGGTCAGCGCGATTGCCGTGGCGAAGATCAGGTAGCCCGAGAAGTCAGTGAGCTTTGCGGTCAGGCCGATGCCGAAGTGGTTACACAAGGCCTGGACGCCGGTCAGGATCGCCAGGAAAGTGATCCGTGTGGTGATGGTGTCTTCCATTCCCAAGGCCGGTCCGAAGGCACCAAAAAAGAAGTAATAGGTACCGACGTTAATCGCGCCGAGTACCGTGATCAACCCCAACAGGTTGAACCAGGCCGTCAGCCAGCCAGTGAAGCGGTTTCCGAGAATCGAGCCCCAGTGATAGAGGCCGCCAGCGGTTGGGTAGGCCGAGGAAATCTGTGCCATGGCCATGGCGAAAACCCCGGAGATCAGGCAGCCGAGTGGCCAGCCGATACCGATGGCCGCACCGCCTGCCCCCGAGGTGCCCTGTGCCAGCGAGTTGATGCCACCCGAGAGGATGCAAATGATCGAAAAGGAAATGGCAAAGTTGGAGAAAACGCCCATGCGTCGGGAGAGTTGCTGGGCATAGCCCATGTTGTGCAACACCTTGAGGTCGTCGTCTTGTGGCGCGGTGGCGCCGGGTTGGTTTACTGGACTCATAGCGTGTGCTCTTGTTCAGGTTTTGATCCACATCCATCCGCGTGGTGCGTTGCCGAATGGGTTTGTCTTCAACCCCCTGTCGTACTGCTCCTGCCTCTAACTCGCTTAAAGACGGCCGTGGAACGCCGCGTCGAAAATTTCTGCCGCGCCAGTTCGTGTCAACGGCAATGGGTTGCCACCGGCGCAGGGATCGACAATCGCCATGTCCGCGATCAAATCGGCCTGCTTGTCATCCACCCCCAACTCAAACAGCGTATGCGGCACGCCGACGTCTTTGCGCAGCTTGAGGACGAAGGCCAGAAAGCTGTCGAAGCCCGGGGAGGGCAGACGCAAATAAGCCGCCAGGCGAGTGATGCGTTCTTCGATGGCCGGGCGATTGAACTTGAGCACATAGGGCATGAAGGTGGCATTGGTCATGCCGTGATGGGTGTCGTACAGGGATCCCACCGGATGCGAAAGCGCGTGAATTGCGCCCAGACCTTTCTGGAAAGCGGTAGCGCCCATCGCGGCCGCAGCGAGCATTTGCGCGCGCGCGTCGAGGTCGGAGGGGGTGTGTACGGCTCGCACCAGGGCATTGGCCACCAGGCGCATGCCTTCCACCGCAATGCCTTCGGCCATGGGATGGAAACCGGGAGCGCAGTACGATTCCAGGCAATGGGCAAACGCATCCATGCCGGTGCCGGCGGTGACTTTTGCCGGCATGCCGATGGTGAGGGCCGGGTCGCTGATGACCACCTGCGGCATCATCTTCGGGTGAAAGATGATGCGTTTGGTGTGCGTACGTTCGTCGATGATCACCGCCGCACGGCCGACTTCGGAGCCGGTGCCCGCGGTGGTCGGCACCGCAATGACCGGGGCGATGCTGCTTTCGTCGGCGCGTGTCCAGTAGTCGCCGATGTCTTCGAAATCCCAGACCGGTCGGGTCTGGCCGCTCATGAACGCGATGAGCTTGCCCATGTCCAGGCCACTGCCACCGCCAAAGGCGACCACGCCATCGTGTTTGCCGGCGCGCCAGGCGTCGAGTCCTCCTGCCAGATTGGCTTCAATCGGATTTGGCTTGAGGTCGCAAAACAGCGCTACACCAAGGCCAGCAGCGCGCAACGATTCCAGCGCCGCCGTGGTGATCGGGGCACGCGCCAGGCCGCTGTCGGTGACCAGCAACGGTCGCTGGATCCCTTGGCTGCGGCAGACCTCGGCCAATTCGGCGATGCGGCCGACGCCAAAGCGGATGCTCGTGGGGTAGTTCCAGTTCGCGGTCAGGCTCATGGCTCAGATCTCGTGGCGCAGATGGAAGGATTTCGCGCGGGTCAGGTGTTCATAGCCAAGGCGCGACAGCGTTACGCCGCGCCCGCTGTTTTTCACCCCGGTCCAGGCCAGGGCCGGGTCCAGATAATCGCAGCGGTTCATGAACACGGTGCCAGTGGCGATCTCGTCGCCGATGCGTTCGGCGGCGGCCAGGTCCTGGGTCCAGATGGAAGCGCTGAGCCCGAACTCACTGTCGTTCATCAACGCGATGGCTTGGTCGTCGCTGGCCACCGGCATGATGCCGACCACCGGGCCAAAGCTTTCTTCGCGCATCACCGACATTTGATGGGTGACGTCCACCAATACCTGCGGCGCGAGGTAGACGCTGCCCGGTACGTCGGCGGGAAAGTCCTTTGGATCGATCAGTGCCTTGGCCCCTTGTGCCAGTGCATCGGCGATCTGCCCGCGAACGAATTCAGCGGCGCTCGGAGTGATCAGCGGGCCGAGGGTGGTGGCTTCGTCCAGCGGATTGCCGAGTACGTATTGGCGGGTCAAGGCGACGAAGCGCTCGACAAAGGCCGGGTAAATTTTTTCATCGACATAGATGCGCTCGACCGCGCAGCAGCTCTGCCCGGAATTGAAGAAGCTGCCGTCCACCAGATTTTCCACCGCATGCTCAAGGTTGGCGTCTGCCCGGACATAGGCCGGGTCTTTGCCGCCAAGCTCCAGGCCCATGCCGAGGAAGCATCCAGTGGCGGCGCTTTCCATGGCCTTGCCGGCATCGACTGAACCGGTGAAGTTCACCTGTTGCACACGTCCCGAGGCGATGATCGCGGCGGTCTGTTTATGATCGAGCAGCAAGTTGTGGAACAGGCCTTCGGGCAGATTGGCGCGGCGAAACACCTCGGCGAACCGTTCGCCCACCAGCAGCGTTTGCGTGGCGTGTTTGAGAATCACGCTGTTGCCCGCCATCAACGCCGGAATGATCGTATTCACCGCCGTCAGATAGGGGTAATTCCACGGCGCAACGACCAGCACCGTACCCAACGCCTCGCGTTTGATACAGCGCCGAAAACCGGCGACAGGTGCAGGTTCAATCGCTGCCAACGCTTCAGGCGCAATGGCGATCATGTGCCGCGCACGTTCTTCAAAACCGCGTAACTCGCCGGCGCCGAAGCGTATTGGGCGGCCCATCTGCCAGGCCAGCTCCGGTACGATCTCGGCCTTCATCGCCAACATTGCGTCCACGGCGGCGCTGCAAAACGCGGCGCGTTCGCTCAGTGGCCGGCGCTTCCATTGCGCCTGGGCCGCTGCGGCCGCCGCCAGAGCCTGGTCGAGTTGCGCCGCATCGGCACGGCGGCGTTCGGCGTAGACCCGGCCATCGACCGGGGAGATAAGTTGAACGATCTCAGTCATGGTGTGTGCTCAATAACGCTCGAAGCCGCGCTGCAGTTCCCAGTCGGTGATGCGCCGGTCGTACTCTTTCTGCTCCCACTCGGCGGTGTGCACGTAGTGGTCGATCACTTCATCGCCGAACGCCTCGCGCAACATGCTCGACGCCTTGAGCGCGGCGCAGGCCTCGCGCAGGGTTTTCGACACTTCAGGCAAGTGCTCGTCGACGTAAGCATCGCCCTCGAAGGGCGGCGCCAGGCTGAGTTTCTCGTCGATACCGGCCAGGCCTGCGGCGATCAAGGCCGCGAAGGCCAGATAGGGGTTGAGGTCGGCACCGCCGATACGGCATTCGATGCGGATGGCCTTGCTGCCTTCCGCGCATAAACGAAAGCCTGCGGTGCGATTGTCCCGACTCCAGACGGCCCGCGTCGGCGCGAAAGTGCCGGCCTGAAAGCGCTTGTACGAATTGATGTAGGGCGCAAGAAAACAGGTGATGTCGTTGGCGTATTTGAGCTGCCCGGCCACCCAGGAGCGCATCAGCTTCGACATGCCGAACTCGGCCTTGGGGTCAAAGAACAGCGGCTTCTTGGCATTTTTGTCCCACAGTGAATTGTGCACATGGCTGCTGGAACCGGCGGCGTCATAGCGCCACTTGGCCATGAACGTGATCGCCTTGCCTTGCAGTTGCGCGATCTCTTTGCAGGCGTGTTTGATGATCACGTGGTGATCGGCCATGGTCAGGGCATCGGCATAACGGATGTTGATCTCTTCCTGTCCCGGCCCCCATTCACCCTTGGAGTTTTCCACCGGAATGCCGCTGGCCTGCAGGTGTTTGCGAATCGCCCGCAAGACCGGTTCCTCGCGGGTGGTCTGCAGGATGTTGTAATCCTCGATGTAATGGCCGGCCGTCTTCGGCTTGTGGTAGTTGCGCTCGTGGATCGCCTGGTAACTCTCGTCGAACAGATAGAATTCCAGCTCCGAGGCGAACATGCCGGTATAGCCGCGTTCGCGCAGGCGCTCGACCTGTTTTTTCAGGATCGCCCGCGGGCTGTGCGGCAGGTCGCGTCGGTGGTGATGATCGAGCACGTCGCAGAGCACCAGCGCCGTGCATTCCAGCCAAGGCACGCGACGCAAGGTGGCCATGTCGGGTTTCAGGACAAAGTCGCCATAGCCTTTGCTCCAGCTGGCCGCGGCGTAACCCGGCACCGGCTCCATGTCGATGTCGTCGGCCAGCAGGTAATTGCAGCAGTGGGTTTCTTCGTGGCCGCTGTCGATGAAAAACTCGACCTGGAATCGCTTGCCGACCAGTCGTCCTTGCATGTCGACCATGCAGACCAACACGGTATCGATCTCGCCTGCGGCAGCGGCGCGCTTGAGTGCATCAAAGCTGAGGAGGGGCTCGGTCATCACGTCAATCCTGCGTGAAAGGTTTGGGCCTGTCTGAAATAGCTGTTGCAGACGCTCTCCAGAACAAACCAAAACCTGCAGAATCGAGCATCGTGAGCAATGAGCTGCTGAAAGCTTAGCCTACTGTTGCCATGCGCAAGTTTCGGCCTGAAATGAGCGGCGATTATCTGGCCTGAACCATGGCTCGGGTCCGACTCCGAGCCATGGCGAACAGCGGTCGCCTCGGTTAATTCCCGCCCACCACCATATGGCTGAACGGCGCCACATACGCTTGCAGCGTTACCAGCCCGCCGACCAGAATCGCCAGCACCACGGAGTGGAAAAACACGTAGCGCAGGATTTCCCCTTCATGGCCGTACCAGCGGGTGGCGGTGGACGCGACCACGATCGACTGGGCGTCGACCATCTTGCCCATGACCCCACCGGAACTGTTGGCCGCGGCCATCAACACCGGACTCAGGCCCAATTGCTCGGCCGTTACCCGTTGCAAGCCGCCGAACAGCACGTTGGAGGCCGTGTCCGAGCCGGTCAGCGCAACGCCGAGCCAGCCGAGCAGCGTGCCGAACATGGGGTAGAAAATGCCCGTTGCGGCGAAGGCCAGACCCATGGTGGCGTCGAGGCCCGAGTAGCGGGTCAGGAAACCGAGGGCGAGCATGGCCACAATGGTGATGAGCGAGTAACGCACCACCCACAGCGTTCGCAGGTAATGGTGCAGCAGCTGCGGGATGGAATAGCCCATCAGCAGCCCGCCGAGGATCGCCGCCAGCAAGATGCCGCTGCCGGTGCTGGTGAACCAGTTGAACTTGTAGACGGCGTCCTCGGTTTTAGCCACGGGCACCACGGGCGGGACCTTTTCGATCTGTTGGTGAATGGTGGTGAAGGTCAAGGTCGGGGCAAAGATCGGATTCGCTTCGCGCATCGGCTTGCCCTGAGGGTCGAGCTTGGCCGAGCTGGTTTGCGGATCTATCGCCGGGCGGGTATCGAATAGGTTTTTGAAGCTTTGGGTGCCCCAGGCGAAGACGAAGACGGTGAGGATGATCCACGGCAACCATGCCCGCATCACGGCAGGTTTTGCATCGCTGGCAAAGGTCGCTGTGGGTTTCTCGTCCGGGTCCGCCTCTACCCTGGAGTCGTCGGTCCGGCCTGACAATGCGGCGGAGGTATGCACAGTGGCCGGCTTCCAGACCTTGAGGAAACCGGTCAGGCAGGCCATGGAAATCAGCGCGGCGATTACATCCACCAGCATCGGCCCGTGGTAGTTGGACACGAGGAACTGCGGTATGGCGAAGCTGACGCCAGCGACCAGGATCGCCGGCCAGATTTCCAGCATCTTGCGCCAGCCGGCGAAGGCCCAGATCAGCCAGAACGGCACGATCACCGAGAAAAACGGTAGCTGCCGGCCGACCATCATCGACAGTTCCATTTCATCCAGGCCGGTCACTTTGGCCAAGGTGATAATGGGCGTGCCCAAGGCGCCGAACGCCACGGGCGCGGTATTGGCGATCAGTGCCAGGCCAGATGCGGCCAGAGGCGAAAAGCCCAGCCCGATCAGAATGGCCCCGGTCACCGCCACGGGGGTGCCGAAACCGGCGGCCCCTTCGAAGAAAGCACCGAAGCAGAAGGCAATCAGCAGCAGTTGCAGACGTCGATCGTCAGTGATGCGCGCCAGGGAATCCTGCAGCACTTTGAACGAACCGTTCTCGGTGGTCAGCCGGTGCAGGAAGATGATGTTGAGCACGATCCAGCCGATCGGCAGCAGACCGTTGGCGGCGCCGTAGAGTGCGGCCGAGCCTGCCATGTTCGCCGGCATGCCAAAGGCGAAGATCGCAATCAGCAAGGCCGAGCCCAGGGCCAGCAACGCCGCCAGGTGCGCCTTGATGTGGAAAAACGCCAGGGAGACCAGCATCACCACCACCGGCACCGCCGCCATGATGGTAGATAGCATTGGGTTATCGAAGGGGTCGTAGATTTGCTGCCAGACCATGTTCCACCTCTGCTTTTTATTGTGGGTAGCGCAGACCCCCGTGGGGGAAGGTGGCTTGGAGTATAGGTGGCGTTACGCTGCTGTCCTGGCGGGGCTTGTCCTGATGTCAGTCAGTCAAGCGCAATCCCTGTGGGAGCGGGCTTGCTCGCGAAGACTGACTAACATTCAATATCAATGTTGGCTGTTATGCCGCCTTCGCGAGCAAGCCCGCTCCCACAGGGATTGCACCATAACTGACTGGCATGCTTGTCCATTCTGAAGCTGCTTGCCAGGCGTTGAATTCCGTTCAGGCGTCGAGGCCACCGACGTGTGCGCTCCTTTCGACCATCGCCACGATCGTTGCGAAAAGTTCGTCCTGTGCCTGCACTGGCGTGATCTCGCCAGTCGCGGCGGCATGGGACAGCGCCTCGGCTGCACCGAGCATTGCCCGAAGACTTGCTGGCGCGATATCACCCGTTCCGGCGAAAGGGAGGAGGGCGTTGCGGCATTTGTCCATGAAGATCGCTTCGTACTCGCGCTTGATTTTTTCCAGCTCGGGTGAGCTGGTCAACGCGGCGATCACGCCGGGTATCTCGCGGCCCTGAAGAAGGACGCAATCAACATAAGACGAGGCGATGACCATTGCTTTGCTGGCCAGGGTTGGTTCACTGGTTTGAAGCGCGGCGTCCATGAGCGCGGTCTGACGCGCGTCGAACTCCTGATAAAGCGCCGCCAGCAACCCGGGGCGGGTGGTGAAATGGTCGTAAACCACCGGTTTTGTCACCCCTGCCAGCTCGGCGAGCCGGCCAAGCGTCAACCCGTCCGTGCCGTCCTCTCGAACCAGCTGCCAGGCGACATCCAGCAACTGGCGCTGGCGCTCTTCCCGCGACATCCGACGGCGCGGTGTCGGGCTGGAATCCTGCTCAGGTGTTTCAGTGCTTGACATGCTTATATACCAAAAGTAGCTTACTGATCGTAACTTACCAAGAGTATATAAGGCTCGCTTCTAGCCCTCAATCACTCATTCCGTAGCAGGAGTTTTCGACATGCACGCACTCATTGTTGTAGCTCACCATGATGCCCAATCGCTCACCCATAGCCTCGCCAGGCATATTGCCGAAGGTGTATGCGCGGCTGATTCCGACCACTCTTTCGAAATCGCAGACCTCTGGGCGCAAGGGTTCGATCCGCGGTTCGGCGCGGCCGATCTCGCCGTCCATCACCGGGAAGCCCCACCCCCTGCCGATGTGGTCGCCGAGCAGGCCAGGATTGATCGCGCCGATGCGCTGGTGCTGGTTTATCCGGTTTATTGGTGGTCGATGCCAGCGCTGCTCAAAGGCTGGATCGATCGGGTGTTCGCCAATGGCTGGGCGTTCGATTTCAGTGCGGATGCCAAGTTGGAGAAGAAGCTTCGCCATCTGCGAGTTCACCTTGTCGGTGTCGGTGGCGCCGATGCGGGAACCTATGCGCGCCATGGTTATGCCGATGCCATGAAGACGCAGATTGACCATGGGATCTTCGATTATTGCGGTGCCTGCGTTGTAACGTCCGAGCTGCTGCTCGACTCGGAAATCCAGGCGCCGACGGTTCATCTGGAGGCTGCTCGGGTGATCGGTCGTGAGCTTTTCGGTGGATCCAGATGCAGCGACACGGCCCAGAATGTTCACCATTGCCGACCAGTCAGCGCTGATGCTTTTTGAAAGACAAAAAAAGAGCCTCGAGCTCTTTGATGGGGAGGAAGTAGAGCCAGAGGCTCAAGATGCGCATGAAACAAGTGGTGAGCTTATTGGGGTTCAGTTCACTCACCACCTACGCAACGGCTTAAACCTCCAACCGCCACGTATCAACATCGTAAGAAGCCGGGGGCTGGCACTCAAGTACCATTAGTCTAATCCCCCCGGCCAGCCTGGCTGCTGCTGAATCAACATCAAAAGATCGCAGCCTGCGGCAGCTCCTACAGAATGTGTGTTCGCCCGATATTTCACGGGTGTACGCGATTCCGTAGGAGCTGCCGAAGGCTGCGATCTTTTGATCTTTTGATCGTCAATTAGCCTTGTCTGAACACCAACGCCTTCAACCCGCACTCAACATCGGCATCGGGAAACTCCGGCGGATTTTCCAGCCGTTGCTCAAACCGCAAGCTCGGCGCTTCGCGGGTGACGCCGTCGATGAGAAAGTCCGCACCAAAAGCCGGATCGTTCATGCAGGCCAGTACCGTGCCCTGAGGGCTGAGCAATTCCGGCAGGCGGCGCAGTACGCGCTGGTAATCCTTGGTCAGCAGAAAACTGCCTTTCTGAAAGGACGGCGGGTCGATGATCACCAGATCGTAAGGACCATTGTTGATGACCTTGCCCCATGACTTGAACAGGTCATGGCCGAGAAAACTCACCTTGCTCAAGTCATGCCCATTGAGCCGATGATTGTCGCGGCCACGGCTCAGGGCCGAGCGAGCCATGTCCAGATTGACCACATGCGTAGCGCCTCCCGCAATGGCGGCCACCGAAAACCCGCAGGTATAGGCGAACAGGTTCAACACCCGCTTGCCATCAGCATTGGCCCGCACCCAATCACGGCCGTAGCGCATGTCGAGGAACAGGCCGGTGTTCTGTTTGCGGCCCAGGTCCACGCGATAATGCAGGCCGCCCTCGGTGATCGTCATCTCTTCGATCGGCTCCCCGAGCAGCCATTCGGTGGTGCTTTCCTGCAGGTATCGATGTTGCAGCAGCAAGGTATGCGCGCCGGATTTCGCCCATGCTGGCGATTGCGTGATCGCCATCAGCCGCTGCTTCAAATCGTCCAGTTGCGACGCTTGCGGTTCCTTGAACACGCAGACCAGCACCACGCCCTGCAGCCAGTCGACCGTCAATTGCTCCAGCCCCGGCCAGCAGCGGCCACGGCCGTGGAACAGCCGACGGGTTTCTGCGGGCGCAGCCGCAAGTGCAGTCAGCAAATGGTCGTGGAGGACGGAGAGGGCATCTGGGTTCATCGGGCAAGGTCGGCCATGCATGGGGGGGCGGCATTTTAACCACAATTATGCGCTGACAAACTGTCGTATTTGTCAGCCTGGACGGAGAATGTCCACGTCAGGTGTATCAAAAATGAATTTTCCACGAAGTCCGCTGCTCATACGTGTAGGTGGCGGATTTGAGCCCGCGCAAATCATTTACGTAATCAGGGAGTGGCACAGTCATGGGTCCAGTATCGACGGCGGGCGCGCACTTGTCTGACGGATTGATTCTTGTGGTTGAGGATGACCCGTTGATCCTGGAGTTTCTGTGCGAAATTCTTCAGGAGGAAGGCTTTGCGGTTGAACCACAGGTCAGCGCGGACGCCGCGTCGCAGTATCTGGAGCAGCACGCGCCGGAGGTGGGACTGTTGCTGACGGACATCACCATGCCGGGCAAGCTCAATGGCGCAGACCTGGCCAATCAGTTCGGCGACCGTTGGCCGGACAAACCGATCATGATCATGTCGGGCTTCGAAACCCCGAAAAGCTCCGGGGTCAAGCATCGGGTTGCGTTCATCAAGAAACCTTGGGCGGTGGGACAGCTGCTCGATTGTGTGCAAAACGCCTTGCATTCGAACCGGAGCCTGTAGGAGCTGCCGAAGGCTGCGATCTTTTGATCTTGCTTTAAAAAACGAAGATCAAAAGATCGCAGCCTTCGGCAGCTCCTACAAGGGTGATGTACATTGGCTGACAACATTCGCCTGGTTCTGGAAATCGCCCTTTGTCAGTTCAAGCATCCGTGTTCAACACCTCGTACCGCGCCTTCCTGTTCGATATGGACGGAACTGTCCTCAATTCCATCGCTGCCGCCGAGCGGATCTGGACCATCTGGGCCCTGCACCACGGCGTCGATGTCGACACCTTCCTGCCGACCATCCACGGCGTTCGCGCCATCGATACCATCAACCGTCTGGCCTTGCCCGGGGTGGACGCTGAAGCTGAAGCCGCGTGGATCACCGAGGCGGAAATCGAGGATGTGGAAGGGATTGTCGAAGTATCCGGCGCGGCGAGTTTCCTCAAGTCGTTGCCTGCCAACCAATGGGCCATCGTCACCTCCGCGCCACGGGCACTGGCCCTGCGCCGAATGGCGGCGGCAGGCATTCCCGAACCAGGCGTGATGATCACCGCCGAAGACGTCAGCGCCGGCAAACCCGACCCTGCGGGTTATCGGCTGGCCGCTCGTCGGTTAGGGGTCGCGCCCAACGAGTGCCTGATCTTCGAAGACGCCGCCGTGGGGATTCTCGCCGGTGAAGCGGCGGGTGGGCACGTCATGGTTATCACTGCGACCCACGTTCATCCGCTCCAGACCCCGCATGCCACTTTGGCCTGTTATGACACGGTCGAGGTACGAGTGGATCTCCACAGCCAAATCAGCCTGCACACACTTTAATGTGGGAGCGGGCTTGCTCGCGAAGGCGGTTCATCATTCAACATTGATGTCGACTGATACACCGCCTTCGCGAGCAAGCCCGCTCCCATAGTAGATTTGTGGTGGGTTCAGTAAATTCCGGGAATCAACCGCCATCATCAGGGTTGCCAGCGCATCGCCAGACGATAGCCGCGGGGCTGGGTGAACTAAGCTTGGATAAGGCTAATTCGATCTATTCACTCCCGACTCGTTGAACATCTCGATGAGCCGAGGGCGTCACAAGGAGCACACGATGCTTCACATCAGAACGCCCCTGATTCTGCATCCGGGTCTGTCGACCCCGGCCCGGCGGATCTGGCTCAAGCTGGAAAACCTGCAACCCAGCGGCTCGTTCAAACTGCGCGGCATGGGCCTGCTGTGCAGTCAGGCAGCGGAGCAGGGTAAGCGCAAAGTGGTTTGTCCTTCCGGTGGTAACGCCGGGTTGGCCACCGCCGTGGCCGCGGCCAGCCTTGGGCTGAAAGCCTGCATCGTGGTGCCGAACACCACACCGGAAACCACTCGCGCCAGGATCAGGAAAACCGGTGCCGAGGTGATCGTCCACGGCAAGGTCTGGGACGAAGCCAATCAACGGGCGAAAGAGCTCGCAAAGGGTGCGAACACCGAATATGTGCCAGCCTTCGATCATCCGGTGTTGTGGGAAGGGCACAGCACGATGGTCGATGAAATTCTCGAGGACTGTCCTCAGGTCGATGTGTTGGTGACGTCGGTGGGTGGCGGAGGGTTGCTGGCGGGCCTGCTCACTGGATTGATCCGTCATCAGCGCATGGATTGTCGGATCGTTGCTTGTGAAACCCAGGGCGCGGCGTCTTTCGCGGCCGCCATCAGTGCCGGCCACCCGGTCAGATTGCCGCGCATCGATACCGTCGCCACGTCACTCGGGGCGGCGCAAGTGGCGGCCTGGCCGGTGCAGCACATTCTCGACTTTGCCCACGAATGCGTGGTGCTCAGCGATGATGAGGCGATCATGGGCGTGGTTCGTTACGCCAACGACCTGCGCCAGTTGGTCGAGCCGGCGTGCGGCGTTTCATTGGCGGTGGCATACCTGGACCATCCGGCGATTGCCGAGGCCCATGATGTGGTGATTGTGGTGTGCGGCGGTGTCAGCATCAACGCGCAATTGGTCGCCGGCTGGGCGCGCCTGTCCGCTGGGACGCAAGCAACCTAGGGCCCGAACACTATCCGGTGTTGCGAGCCCCACGGCTGACTTTTTCAGGTTTCAGCGACCGACTGGACCTTACTGAGCGAGGATCGCTCTGGCCAGCTCCTCGTCGCTAGCCTTGAGGTCGGGATGATTTTGTCGAATCTCCTTCAACACCGACTCCAGGTAAACGCCGCGAATCGTACCGCCACTCGCCACGAAGCTAGAAGCGTCATCCCGTGCGGGAATCACGATTTTGTCATCCTTGAACGTCGAGTACAGCGATGCGGAGACACCGGCCGAGGTGGCGACATCTTTTGCATCCACATCGGCCATGGCCGAACCAACGGGCAAACAAAGCACTAGTGAAGATATGAGCAACAGACGGCGCATGACGGCGTCCTCCAAAAGCGTAAAGGAAGTAACACATAATTTAGGATGCCTGGCAGCACTCAGGAGTTCCCTGCCGATTCGATATATGCACAGGCGACCGCTCAGAACCGTACGGTAGCCCCAGTGGTCAGCCACTGATCACGCTGGCCCGTGAGGTCGTGACCCATCACCAGATCGACATCGACCCGCTCGCCGATGTGCAAACGCGGCCCGGCCTGCCAGGCCTGTTCGCCCCCTTGCTGGCCATAGCGTTCGGCGACCAGGGTCAAGGACCTGGCGAGGTCATACTCGACGCCGGTGCCCCAGGTCCAGCGATGGTTTTGCTCGCCGTCGTCGCAGGCAGCAGGTCAGCCGTTTAATCCGTAATGCGATCCGGAGCAGCTGCCGAGCTCGCGAGGCTGCGTTCGGCAGCTGCTATAAGGAATGCGTCGCGGCTGAAGTTGTTTTTGATGGGTTCTCCTTCACCAGATCGATGTTCTCGACCGAGCGCTCACCGGCACGTTCGAGCAGCGGATACGCCAGCGCGGCGATGTGGTGATGCATACGCCGGTAATCACGCAGCACCCGTTGGAAAATATCGCCGGATTCAGCCCAGGTACTTTTGTCTTCCTGCAACTGGCGAAAATGCTCGCGGCTGGCTTCTGCTTCGAGCCTTCTGACAGTCTCTTTGCGTTGGATCAATTGGTGCGCGGTGGCGATGTCTTCGCGCAGGAACACGGTGATCGCCAGGCTCAAACTTTCCAGCAATGCGTCGTGCAGCGGGGCGATGTTGCCCAGTTCGAAGGCCGAGAACTGTTCACCCCGGCGCAAACGGCGCATGGCCAGCTGTGCGAGGCTGCTGGAAAGAATGTCCGCGGCATGTTCGAGGTTGATCACGAACGTGAGGATTTCCTGGGAGCGATCGGCATCGCTGTCACTGATGCCTTCCTTGCCGATGTCGGCCAGATAAGCCCGAATCGCCGCGCTGAGCAGGTCCAGGGATTGATCGATGCGCCGCACTTCATCGGCGCAGGCCGGTAGCGATGTGTGGAGCAGATGCAACATCCGGCCGAGCATGGCCGAGAGCATGTCGGCCATGCGCAACGCTTCGCGGGCGGCATTCGACAAGCCGATGTCGGCCACTTCCAGACCGGCCTCATCCAGGTAGTGCGGCATGCCAGGGTCGACATCCCGCTCAGGCGCCGGCAGCCATCGGGTGAGGGCATTGGCGAGCACGTCGGTCAGGCCGATGAACACCAACCCCAGCAGCAGATTGAAACCGGTGTGCAGGCACACCACCAGCGTCGAAGGCGCGAGCGGTGTCTGAGCGAGCAGCCCGGCAAACGGCAAGACCACCACGGCACCGACCGCCCGCACCAGCAGATTGCCCAGCGGCAGGCGTCGGCCGACACTTGAACCGGCATTGATGACCGAAGGCAGCGCACCGCCAATGTTCACCCCCAATACCAGCGCGACAATCGTGCTGGCCGAGAGCATGCCGGTGGGGGCCAACGAGACGATCAGCAGCACCACGGCCACGCTGGAGTGGCAGAGCCAGGTGAGGATCAGCGCCACCAGCAGTGCAATCAGCAGGTCGCCATCGAGGCTCTGCATGATGAGCTGGAAGATTGGCGTGCCTTCGACTTCCGCCAGCGTCGAACCGAGCATGTGCAGGGCCAGCAGCATCAGCCCCAGGCCGATCAACGCGCAACCGACGCTTTCGTAGCGGGAGTCATCACGCAGCCGAAAGATGATCAGACCCACCAGCAAAACAATGGGTGTGAGCATCGACACATCGGCGCTGAGCAGTTGCACCACCAGGGTCGAACCGATGTTGGCGCCGAGCATCACCGCCAGTGCTGGCGCCAGTCCCAGTGTCCCGGCGGCGGTGAACGAAGTCGCCATCAGGCTGACGGCGGTGCTGCTTTGCAGGACGCCAGTGATGCCGATGCCGGACAGCAAAGCCATCCAGCGGTTATTCAGGTTGTGGCCCAGCCACTGACGCAATGGCGTGCCGAAGCCGCGCAACAGCGCCGAAGAAATCATATGAGTGCCCCATAGCAACAGGGCGATGGAGCCAGCGAGGTTGATCAGTAGAGTAGTTCCCGACATGAGGACTCTCCCTTTTCACGTACTGCATTTATTGACGGCCCGAGAGCCGGAGGGATGGTGCGGTAAACACGAAACCTGTGGGAGCGGGCTTGCTCGCGAAAGCGGTGTGTCAGGCGCCATCGATGCCGACTGACACTCCCTCTTCGCGAGCAAGCCCGCTCCCACAGGGATTGCGGTGTTCAAGTCATTTGGGTTTGCTCCCTCGCTTCGGGGGCTTACACCATCAGAACCATTGCTTGAAGCGACGGATGTAGAGGGTCTTCATGACCTGCGCGAACACGCAGTAGCTGAGCAACGTGCCGACCAGCCATGGAAAGTACGCCCACGGCAGCGGTTGCAGACCGACCAGCGTGCCCAGTGGCGAGAACGGAATGTAGATGCCCAGCACCATCACCAGCCCGGTCATCAGGATCACCGGCAACGCCGCGGTGCTTTGGAAAAACGGGATTTTCTGCGTGCGCAACATGTGCACCACGAGGGTCTGGGACAGCAGCCCTTCAATGAACCAGCCGGACTGGAACAGGCCCTGCATTTCCACGCTGTTGGCGGCGAACACGTACCACATCAGGGCGAAGGTAGTGATATCGAAGACCGACGAGGTCGGCCCGATCCACAGCATGAAACGGCCGATATTCTTCGCATCCCACTTGCGCGGCTTGCGCAGGAATTCCTTGTCCATCTTGTCCCACGGCAGCGCCAGCTGAGAGATGTCGTACATGAGGTTTTGCAGCAGCAGGTGGATCGACAGCATCGGCAGGAACGGAATGAACGCACTGGCCACCAGCACCGAGAACACGTTGCCGAAGTTGGAGCTGGCGGTCATGTTCAGGTACTTCATGATATTGCCGAAAGTTTCGCGGCCCTTGAGCACACCTTCTTCGAGCACCATCAGGCTCTTTTCCAGGAGGATGATGTCGGCCGATTCCTTGGCGATGTCGGTGCCGCTGTCCACCGAAATACCGACGTCGGCATCGCGCAGGGCAGGGGCGTCGTTGATGCCGTCACCGAGGAAACCCACGGTGTGACCGTTGGCCTGCAACGCCTTGAGCACCCGGGATTTCTGCAACGGCGTCAGCTTGGCGAACACCGTGCGTTCCTCGACCCGTGCCTTGAGGGTGGCTTCGTCCATCTTCTCGATGTCTTGCCCGAGCAGCGGCATGCCGGGTTCCAGGCCGACTTCGCGGCAGATCTTGCAGGTCACCACGGCGTTGTCACCGGTCAGCACCTTGACGGTCACGCCCATGTCGCGCAGCGCGGCAATCGCCGGGCCGGCGGTTTCCTTCGGTGGATCGAGGAAGGTCAGGAAACCGCGAATCACCAGTTCGCGTTCGTCAGTGGTTGCGTACTGGTTTTTCGTCTGTGCCTTCGGGATCTCGCGGGTAGCGACCAACAGCACTCGGAAGCCGTCCTGGTTGTACTCGTTGGCCAGGGCCAGCAGCGCCTGGCGACGTTGATCATTCAACGCCACGACAGTGCCGTTTTCATGGAGGTGGCTGGCGATGGTCAGCATTTCCTCGACCGCGCCTTTGCACACCATCAGGTGATCGTCGCGGCTGTCCTTGACGATGATCGACAGGCGCCGACGCACGAAGTCGAACGGCAGTTCATCGACCTTGCTGTAGGCGAACGGCACGCGGAATGTTGGATTGCGATTGGCGAACTGCACCACGGCCTGATCCATCAAATTTTTCAGTCCGCTCTGGTGATGGCTGTTGAGCCAGGCCAGCTCCAGCAGCGAATCGTCGCGTTGGCCATTGATGTCGACGTGGTGCTCAAGAATGATCTTGTCCTGCGTCAGGGTGCCGGTCTTGTCGGTGCACAGCACGTCCATCGAACCGAAGTTCTGGATCGCGTTGAGGCGCTTGACCACCACTTTGCGCTTGGCCATGGCCATGGCGCCTTTGGCCAGGTTGGCGCTGACGATCATCGGCAGCATTTCCGGAGTCAGGCCGACCGCCACTGCCAGCGCAAACAGGAACGCATCGCTCCAGTCACCTTTGGAGAAGCCGTTGAGCAGGAACACAATCGGCACCATGACCAGCATGAAGCGGATCAGCAACCAGCTGACGCTGTTCACCCCACGGTCGAACGCGGTTTGCACCCGTGAGCCGACAATGGCTTTGGCCAGTGAGCCGAAGTAGGTGCGCGAACCGGTAGCGACCACCACCGCTTTGGCGGTGCCGCTGACCACGTTGGTGCCCATGAAGCAGATGTTCTGTAGGTCGAGCAGGTTGGACTGGTCGGCTGCACTGCTGGTGGCCGATTTTTGTGCCACGTCCCCCAGCGTGTCGTACTTCTCGACCGGCAAGGCTTCGCCAGTCAGCACGGCCTGGCTGATGAACAGGTCGCGGGATTCGATCAGGCGGATGTCCGCCGGGATCATGTCGCCAGCGCTGAGCTGCACGATATCGCCGGTCACCAGTTCGCGCATCGGCACTTCGCGCAGCACCGGCGGGCGGCCCTTTTGTGGGCGACGCAGGACGGTGGCAGTGGTGCGCACCATGGCCTTGAGGGTTTCGGTGGACTTGGCCGAGCGGTATTCCTGCCAGAATCGCAACAGGCTGCTCAGGCTGACCATGGTCATGATAATGATGACCTTGGTCAGGTCGGCGTCGTCGCCTTCACCCTGGCTGATCGGCAGCCAGTAGTCGGTGAAGAAGCTGATACCGGCCAGGGTCAGGAGCACATAGATGAAGGGATTGTTCAGGGCTTTGAGCAGTTGGATGAGGGCGTGAGGCGGCTTGTCGTGGGCGACTTCGTTGTGGCCACCACGCACCAAACGGCCTTCGGCTTCGAGTTCAGTCAAGCCGTCAGCGGTGGCGTTGAGGTTGGTGAGGGTTACGGCCAGGCCGTTTTGCGCTTCCCGGGCGGCACGCATCGACAGCTTGGCGTTGTCGCTGGAGGCGCCCCGGGTGGTTTTTTTTGCGGTTTTTACAAGGGTCATTGCTGTGCTCCTGCCGCAGGCTTGCGGCACGACACACAGGTACTCAGCTAATCAAAGACGAGCGCACATATGTCGAGCCGTAAATAAGCGATCGAGTCGGATGATTGTGTTTTGATGTTTTAACGTTCGCTGTCCATCAACTAATAAGTGATAGGCAGCGAACCGACTACTGGCTTCGTCCATAAATTAATTCCGATAAAGTTGTTTTTGACAGGCAATAAGAAGTTGTCGGATTTCGTTTAAGAAAACCGTTAGGGAAGGACTTTGAAAGTGCCTTCAAATCAATTGAGAGTGCGTGCCCCGACGTACAGGCCGAGCATCAGGCTCGCCTGCTGGAAGAGGCGCGCGATGCGCCGACTCGGTGGGTCCTGGCTTTCGTCGAAGCTCCAGCGTTGCTGAAGCCGGCCCGTCGTCGGGCAGACGCGCCAGTTGGCACGAGGTTGTGCCTTGGCGTGGGCAGAAGGGGCGGAAAACGGGGCGCTGGGCCGAGTCGTCAACAGACGCTCACGGCAAAGCTTGACCCGCATGGTCGATGCAAAGGCGCGTACGCCTGGCATTACAGTGGTTTTGAAGTTCATAACATGCCTCTGGGCCGGACTGATTCCGGTGAGGCAAGTTACGGTGGAGCCTCAGGCTCTAGCGCAGCTCACCCGACCGAAAAGTCGAGTCCCGTCATTGTCTGGGTTATGTGCCAGATCCTGCCTATCTGCAGTCATCCGACAGCAACTAGATACTGTGTCCATTGAATTCTTTTGTGAGTTGATGAAAGGCCGTTGTTATCGGCCCGGGCAATTTACTGAGCGAGGGGGGTGAAGTCAATCGTAAAAGTGCACTTAATGGCCGGTTAAACGGGGTTTGGTTATTGAAGTGTGTAGTGGTTCAGCTAAATGACAGTTAATTGCCGTTTTGATGGCTGTTGGATGGTATGTAGGAGCTGCCGAAGGCTGCGATCTTTTGATCTTTGGCATTTCAGCGGCCGCCGAAGATCAAAAGATCGCAGGCTTCGCCAGCTCCTACATGGACCGTATGTAACCCGTGACGAGATCTTCGTGGTCATGCTGGCGATAATCTCCAGCGTGGTCGATTATCGGTGGCAGGACAGGCTTGAATGTGTGGAGGGCAGGTGAGCGTCGATATCGAATGCGTGGTGGTCGGGGCTGGTGTGGTCGGGCTGGCGGTGGCCAGGGCGCTGGCTCGGGCCGGGCGAGAAGTGATTCTGGTCGAGGCGGGCGAGGGGATTGGCGTGGGCATCAGTTCGCGCAACTCGGAAGTGATCCACGCTGGCATCTATTACCCGAGCGGCAGTCTCAAGGCGCAATTGTGCGTGGAGGGCAGGCAACGGTTGTACGCCTTCTGCGATGAACGCGGCGTCGATTACCGGCGTATCGGCAAGCTGATCGTGGCCACCGATGAACGTCAGCGCCATGCCTTGCAAGCATTGCTGGAGCAGGGCCGGCGCAACGGCGTCGATGACCTGCAATGGCTGGATGCCGGGCAGGCGCGGGCGCTTGAACCTGCGTTGTCTTGCGTTGCCGCGCTCTGGTCGCCGTCCACCGGCATCGTCGATTCCCATGCCCTGATGCTGGCGCTTCAGGCAGATGCTGAAGCGTGCGGTACTTCGATAGTCTTTCACACGCCATTGGAATGGGCCCGTTGCACCGGGCACGGTTTCGAGCTGCACATGGGCGGGGCCCAGCCGATGACGTTGAGCTGTCGGCAGTTGATCAACTGCGCGGGATTGTCCGCGCCTGAAGTGGCGAACCGGATCGAAGGCTTGCCAGCGCAGCACGTTCCCAAGGCCTGGCTGTGCAAGGGCAGTTACTTCAGTTTCAGCGGTCCGGCGCCGTTCCGGCATCTGGTTTACCCGGCACCGGAAAGCGCCGGGCTGGGTGTGCACATGACCCTGGACCTGGGCGGTCAGGCGCGTTTCGGGCCGGATATCGAATGGGTCGAGCACGTTGATTACCGCGTCGATTCGCGCCGTAGCGAAGGTTTCTATCAGGCGATCCGGCGTTACTGGCCTGCGTTGCCTGATGACAGCCTGCAACCGGCCTACAGCGGCATTCGCCCGAAGATCAGCGGACCGAGCGAGCCGGCTGCCGACTTCATCATCAGCGGCCCGGATGTGCATAGCGTGCCGGGGTTGGTCAACCTGTTCGGCATCGAATCTCCGGGGCTGACCAGTTGCCTGGCGCTGGCCGAGCGGGTGGTGCAGCGTCTGATCCTGGTTTAATTCTCGACGAGATCCTGTAGCCGCAGATCACAATGTGGGAGCGGGCTTGCTCGCGAATACGGACTGCCAGTCGACAATGATGTTACCTGACACACCGCTTTCGCGAGCAAGCCCGCTCCCACATGGCACCAGCGGCTACAAGGTCGCGTATGGCGTGACCGATGATCAACGGGGGACTATTCTTGCCAATGCGCCCATCGATATGGGAGACCTCTGATGATCAACGTACGCACTGCCCGCATGCTCGCCGATTACAGGCGCTGGGCCGATCAGCGACTCTTCGACAGCCTCATGGCGCTGCCACCGGAAGAGCTCAACCGCAAACGGGTGTCGGTGTTCAGCAACATCATCGGCACCTTGAACCACATCTACGTGGTGGACTGCATCTGGCAAGCCCACCTGGAAGGCCGAGGGCACGACTTCAAAACCTCCCATGACCTGCTTCATACCGAACTCCCCGAGCTGCGAATGGCGCAACAGGAGATAGATCAATGGTTCTGTGGATGGACCTCGGCGCAGACCGACGATTCACTGGATCAACCCATCGAATTCACCTCCGTCTCGGGCGAAAGCGGGGTCATGAGCGCCGGCGCGATGCTGTTGCATGTGGTCAACCACGCCAGTTATCACCGAGGCTGGGTGGTCCAGATGTACGTCGAGATTCCGGCCCTGCCGCCGATCACTGATCTGCCGGTTTTTCTGCGCGAGGTTCCGGGGTATTGAGTCATCGCTGACTTAAGCAAATCCCTGTGGGAGCGGGCTTGCTCGCGAATGCGGACTGCCAGTCGACGATGATGTTGTCTGACACACCGCTTTCGCGAGCAAGCCCGCTCCCACATTGGATCTTCTTTGTGATGGAGATTGTGTCAGGCCTGAGGCATCAAACTCTGCCGACAATCAAGCACCAACAGCGCACCACCCAGCTCGCTGCTGCCGACTTCCAGCGTAAACCCGTGCAGGCTGACAATCGCCGCGACGATCGACAATCCCAGCCCGAAACCGCTTTGCGGGTTACCGCCCTCGGCGCGATAGAAGCGCTGAAACACCGCCTCACGTTCGGCCAGCGCTATGCCGGGGCCGGAGTCGAGTACTTCGATTCGTGTATGCCCAGCGTCATTCACTCCACGTAAAATCACCTTCCCACCCGGCGGTGTGAATTTGATCGAGTTGCTCAGCAAATTCGCCACGGCTTCGAACAGCAGCGCCCGGTCGCCATTGAGTTGGGGCAGGGACTCGGGCAGTTGCAGTTCAAAAGTCAGTTCGCCTTCTTCCGCCAGCGGCAGATAAAAGTCATGCAACTCTTGCAGCAACGGCACCGGGTCCAGTTGCACGAAGCCCGAACGGCGCTGGCGATCCTCCAGCTCGGAAATCCGCAGCAAGCCGCGAAAACGCGCCATCAAGGTATCGGCTTCGCCGAGCACCGAATCCAGTTGCACGGCCAGCGTCGAACCGTCATCGGCCTGCTGCTGAATCCGGTACAGCTGCGCCCGCAGGCGCGTCAGCGGTGTGCGCAGGTCATGGGCGATGTTGTCGCACACGCCCTTGACCTCGTTCATCAAGCGCTCGATGCGTTCGAGCATGGCGTTGACGATGGCGGCGAGCATGTCCAGCTCGTCACGGCGGTTGGACAGCGGCAGGCGTCGGGTCAGGTCACCGGCGACGATGGCTTCGGCGCTGGCCTGAATCGCCCGGATCCGCCGCAGCGGGCGCCGTCTCAATAGGTGCCAGCCGGCGATGCCAGGCAGAATGGTCAGCGACACGCCCCACAGCAGCGCGCGCAGGATGATCCGGGTCACCGCAAACAACGAACCATTGTCTCGCACCAGTACCAGCCAGCGTCCGTCCAGGGTCCGGGTCGCTACGGCATCGCAGCTGTCGGTGGGCAGGGTCGGGTCGTCGGCGTCGACGCAGTCGCTGAGGATGTGAATCTTGCCGTCCAGCGGCAGGCCTTGAGGGATCTGGCGCAAGGGGCCGCTGAGGTAGCGCTGCTGGTCATCGAACAGGCCATAGGCATCGATGCCGCGAATGTCGAACGTCACACTGGCGGCGAGGGCGTCCTCCAGTTGCTCGCCCGAAAAGCGTGAAAACAGATGCTGACGTTGCATCAATGAATGCTTGGCCAGGGTGTCCAGGTAGCTGGACACTTCGTAGTACATGACCCCCATGAGAATCCCGCTCCAGGCCACGAACAGCGAACTGTAGAGCGCCAGCAAGCGGCTGCTGGAGGAGCGCCAGCCTTTAGAGGGGTTCAGCAATGACATAACCCGAGCCTCGCACCGTCCGAATCAGTGGGACTTTGCCTGGCGGGTCGATCTTTTTGCGCAGACGGCCGATGTGCACGTCGATCAGGTTGGTGCCGGGATCGAAGTGATAACCCCAGACCTCTTCGAAAATCATCATCCGCGACAGAATCTGCCCGGTGTTGCGCATCAGAAATTCCAGCAGCTTGTATTCGGTGGGCAACAGCGTCAGCAACTGGCTGTCGCGGCTGGCCTCGTGGCTGATCAGGTTCAGCTCCAGATCGGCCACGCGCAATGTGGTGGCCTGGGCGGTCACGGTGTTTTGCCGGCGCAGCAAGACTTCGACCCGGGCGGCCATTTCATCGGTGGCGAACGGTTTGGTCAGGTAATCGTCGCCGCCGGCGCGCAAGCCGCGAACCCGTTCATCGACATCGGAGAGGGCGCTGATCATCAGGATCGGCGTGGCCACGCCCATGGTGCGCAGGGTGGTGACAATCGCCAGACCATCGAGCTCCGGCAGCATGCGGTCGAGGGTGATCAGGTCGTAGTCGCCGCTGACCGCGCGCGCAAGACCTTCACGGCCATTGTCGACCCAATCCACGTCGAGGCCGTGGCTACTCAGTTCGGCGACGATTTCCCGGGCGGTCACAGCGTCGTCTTCGATGGTCAAGATGCGGGTCATAAGGGCTTGCCTGGTTAGGTGTTCAAGACGTTGCACGGCATTTTGCCAAGAAATGATCGATGGTTTTCTAAATAAAATTTCATGCAGGCATCGTTTTGATCAATGCATAAAACCCGCCGATATTACTGACTCCTTGCAAACTGCATGACCCTGAGAAGTTCATTGTTTTCAACGCATTGAAATAGAACGATTTATCCAAGTGCCGCGACTGGCACGTTGACTGCAATTGCTCGTTTGACGAGTTGTAACACCTGCCTGGAGCACTACAACAATGAACAGATCCTCTGATGGTTTTTATCCTGTCGCAGATGAGTTCAGCACGCTCTCGGGCGTGTCCTGGGCCGCTATCTTCGCCGGGGCCGCGGCGGCTGCGGCGTTGTCGCTGATCCTCGTACTGCTTGGGTTTGGCCTGGGTTTCTCGGCGGTTTCGCCGTGGGCCCATGAAGGCGTCAGCGCCAAAAGCCTGGGTATCTCGACGATTGTCTGGCTGGCCTTTACCCAGATCGTGGCGTCCGGGCTCGGCGGCTACATCGCCGGTCGCCTGCGGGTGAGGTGGGCCTACATGCACGGCGATGAGGTCTACTTCCGTGACACGGCCCATGGCTTCCTGGCCTGGTGTATCGCGACGCTGGTGACCGCGACCCTGGTGGTCGGCTCGGTCAGCAACATTGTCAGCGGCGGCGTGCAGGCCGGGGCCACGGTCGCCGGCGGTGCCGCCAGCGCCATGACCCAGGCTGCCGGCAGTGCGGTCGGCAATACCGACAGTGATCCGTACGGTTACTTCATCGACAGCCTGTTTCGCGATGATCGGCCAGTCGCCGTCAGCGAGGACGCCGTCAATGGCACCGTCACCCGGATCTTCGCGCGCAGTTTGCGTAACGACGGTCAGTTGGCGCCCGAAGATCGGACCTACCTGGCTCAACTGGTCGCCCAGCGGACCAACCTCACTCAAGCGGATGCCGAGCGTCGTGTCGATGAAGTCTATGCCCGCACCCAAAAAGCCGCCGCCGACGCCAAACTGACCGCGCAGCAAGCGGCCGACACCGCAGCCAAAGTCGCAGCCTTGACCGCGTTGTGGATGTTTGTCGCGCTGCTGGCTGGGGCATTTTTTGCCAGCCTCGCCGCGATCTTCGGTGGTCGTCGTCGGGATGCCGTGGAGTACCTGGAAACCGATGCCTACGTGACCACCACAACCACGACGCTGCCACCTGTTCGTTAATCCAGGAGAACCATCATGCGCTCAATATTGCTGTTCTTTCTCGGCGTACCGATCCCGATCATCATTCTGATTGCCTTGCTGACGTGACCTCTTCGAGGCACTTGCCTGCGCCGCTTCTATCTCAGATAGAAGCGGCGTTTTGCTTTTCGGATGCCCAAGCAGCGAGAATCGCCCCAGCGGGAGCACATCTGCTCCCACTTTTAATGTTGTGTTGCCTGGCAGGAGAAATACCGTGGACAAAAAGGAAAGCAAACGGCAACTGGTGGCGATGCTCGAAAGCGGGCGTTCGAAGACCGAAATTTTCAAGACGCTGTCCGGCGGCGAGGTCAAGGATCGGGTGCTGGCGTACTGGATCGGTGCCTATGCGGACCCTGCGCTGTGTCAGCGGCACTCCGGCAAGATCAAGACCTTACTTTTTCTGACGATTGCTCAAGCGTTGCTCGGTGCAGTCTTCGGGTTCTTCCTCGGCTCGATGATCGGGCCAGGTGCCGCCGTATTTTTCACCCTGTTTGCCGCAGGGGTGCCGCTGCTGTTCGTTTGGGGCTTTTACAGGAACGTTGCGCAGGCCTACACCATTTACGTGATCCTGTCCCTGAGCCAGTTTCCGCGCATGTTCCAGGGGTTTGAGGAAGATCCGTTGCTGACGCTCATTGGTGCCGCAATCACCTTGGGCATGGTGTTTTTCGTCGCTTACCTCAAAACGCTGTTGTTCCCGGACCTGGGCTTCCTGGGCTCGAAGAAGGTCAAAGGGCACTACGTTTTTTCCAGCTGAAGATTGGTGCGAGCGCGGCAGCTTTTACTGGCCTGGATCAATATTTCGTTCGGGGGTATGCCTTACCGTGAACAATCCAGGCCCTTGCCGCGACATCGATTAGTACCCGAGCAGGCCCCCTCGTTTTTGTATCTCATCGGGCCACCGCAAGTGTAAGTGCAGCATGGAGCTGGCAACCCTTACCTGAACTTTTCAAGGATGGACGTCGCAATGCAACGCCAAGACAGAACCTTCGATATCCAGCCGCTGGTGCAGGCGGACATGACTGTGCGCATCAATGGCCAAACCGTCAGTGCCGCCATTGGCGAAACCGTCCTGACGGTCATTCAATCACTGGGCATTCGCCAAGTGGCCCGTAACGATCACGATCATGTCAGCGGTGCCTATTGCGGCATGGGTGTGTGCCAATGCTGCCTGGTGAAAATCAATGGCCGACACAAACGTCGTGCCTGCCAGACGATCGTGCGTGAGGGCATGGATGTCGAAACCCGAGTCAACCGCATCACCGGGCAGGAGGTGTTATGAGCCTGCGTCCGGTGATCGTCGGCGGCGGGCCGGCGGGTATGGCGGCGGCCATTGAACTGGCCCGGCACGGGGTGCGGTGTACCTTGCTTGAAGAAGCCTCACGGCTCGGCGGCGTGGTCTATCGCGGTCCGTTGCGCGATGGCGTCCAGCTGGATTATTTGGGGCCGCGTTATTCGGAAGCGCTGGCCAAGCTGCATGGAGATTTCCGGGAGCAGTCGGGCTTGATCGACGTGCGCCTGAACCATCGCGTGGTGGGGGCCGAAGGCACTCGCGCACTGGTGGCGCTGGACGCCGATGAACGCTTGCAGGAGATCGAGTATTCGCAGTTGCTGCTGGCTGCCGGGTGCCATGAACGCAGCGTGCCATTTCCCGGCTGGACCTTGCCCGGCGTGATTCTGTTGGGTGGTCTGCAACTGCAAATCAAGAGCGGCGTCGTTAAACCGCAGGGGCCGGTGCTGATCGCGGGCACCGGTCCGTTGTTGCCGCTGGTGGCCTGCCAGCTGCACACGTCCGGGGTGAGCGTCGCCGGGGTTTACGAAGCGTGTGCGTTCGGCAAGATCGCTCGGGAAAGTCTCGCACTGTTGAACAAACCGCAGCTGTTTCTCGATGGTTTGAGCATGCTCGCGTACCTGAAACTGCACGGCATCCCCATGCACTATGGCTGGGGCGTGGTCGAGGTACAGGGCGAGGGCGAGTTGAGTTCGGTGACCGTCGCGCCGTACTCCAGCACTTGGGAGCCGGACCTGAGTCGCGCCGAGCAGGTTGCCGCGCAGACCCTGGCGGTCGGTTACGGCTTCATTCCACGCACCCAACTCAGCCAGCAAATGGGCCTGGATCACGGTTTTAGCGACGACGGCTATTTGCGGGCCAGCGCCAATGTCTGGCAGCAAAGCAGCGAACCCCATGTGCACCTGGCCGGTGACATGGGCGGGATTCGGGGGGGCGAGGCGGCCATGCTCGCGGGACGGATCGCGGCAGTGTCGATCCTGCTGCAACGCGATGTGCTGGACTCGGAACTGGCGCTTGTCCGGCGCGACCGTTACCTGTCGAAACTCAAGTCCATCGTGCGCTTTCGTGCCGCCGTCGACCGCTACACCGAACGCGGCGCCGGGCAGACCGCATTGCCGGCCGCCGACACGGTGATCTGCCGCTGTGAACACGCGACTCGCGCCGACATCGATCGGGCGCTGGAGCAGGGCGTGCAAGACCTGGCCAGCCTGAAGATGCGCACCCGTGTGAGCATGGGCGATTGCCAGGGGCGCATGTGCGTGTGTTATTGCACCGACCGTTTGCGCGAAGCCACTGGCCGGCAGGATGTGGGTTGGTTGCGACCGCGTTTCCCCGTCGACCCGATTCCTTTTTCCGCGTTCCAGTCTGTCGGCACGGAGGCCGCAAGCCATGAGTAAGTTCTATGACGTGGTCATCGCCGGCGGCGGTGTGATCGGGGCGTCCTGCGCCTATCAATTGTCCAAGCGCAAACACCTGAAAGTCGCGCTGATCGACGCCAAGCGTCCGGGCAACGCGACCCGGGCTTCGGCCGGCGGCCTGTGGGCGATCGGCGAGTCGGTGGGGCTGGGTTGCGGGGTGATTTTCTTTCGCATGATGTCGGCCAACCGCAAGCGCGAAGCCCAGGGCGCGGCCGTGGCGGTGGATTCCAGCACGCCGCACATCCTGCCGCAGTCGTTCTTCGACTTCGCCTTGCAGTCCAACGCGATGTACCCGGACTTGCATCGGGAGTTGCAGGAGAATCACGGGATGGATTTCAAGTTCGAGAAGACCGGATTGAAATTCGTGATTTATGACGATGAAGACCGGCTCTACGCCGAGCATATCGTCGCTTGCATTCCGCACCTGGCGGATCAGGTGCGTTGGCTCGATCAAGCGGCACTGCGCGAAGCCGAACCGAGTGTCAGCCATGAGGCGAGGGGCGCGCTGGAGTTCCTCTGCGACCATCAGGTCAGCCCGTTCCGCCTGGCCGATGCCTACACCGAAGGTGCGCGGCAGAACGGTGTGGATCTGTATTTCAACACCAACGTCACCGGCGTGTTGCACTACGGCTCGCGGGTCAGCGGCGTGCAGACCGACCGGGCTGGCGTGTTCCGTTGCGATACGTTGATCAACGCTGCCGGTGCCTGGGCCGCCGACCTCAGCGAGCAGGCCACCGGCATTCGCATTCCGGTGAACCCGGTGAAGGGCCAGATCCTGCTGACCGAGCGCATGCCGAAGATCCTGCGCGGTTGCCTGACCACCAGCGACTGCTACGTGGCGCAGAAAGACAACGGCGAAATCCTGATTGGCAGCACCACCGAAGACAAGGGTTTCGACGTGACCACCACCTACCCGGAAATCAGCGGCCTGGTGCAAGGCGCGCTGCGTTGCATTCCGGCGCTGGCGGACATCAACCTGAAACGCTGCTGGGCCGGGTTGCGTCCAGGCTCACCGGACGAACTGCCGATTCTCGGGCCGATGAAAGGGGTGGAGGGTTACCTGAATGCCTGCGGACATTTCCGCACCGGCATCCTGACATCGGCAATCACTGGGGTGTTGCTGGATAAACTGGTGAACAACGAGCCGTTGCCGCTGGACATCACACCGTTTCTGGCGGATCGGTTTGCAGGGAAGGCGGAGGTTGGATCGAAGGGAATGGAAATGGCCTGAGGACGCCATCGCGGGCAAGCCCGCTCCCACAGGGTTTTGTGGTGAACACACAATCCGAGAACACCTCAGATCAACTGTGGGAGCGAGGCTTGCCCGCGAAGACTTCGGTCCTGGCGCAGCAATTCTCAATCGATCGGCGTACCGACAAACACCTCAAGCCCCTCGGCATACGCCGTAAACGCGCTGATCCGCGGAAACTGCGCGGCCTCTACCTGATCCGGCACCACCAGGTTGGTAAAACTCCAGGCCACCGCCAGGGTAATCCCGTCCTGCGCAATCGAACCGTCGATCTTCAGCGGCTGTTTTTGCAGCTCCCGCTCCAGCGCCGAATATGCCGAAGCCAATTGCCCTTCGACCCGTTCCACCCAGGGCGCGTACTGAATCTCCGCCGGCCGCAGATTGCGTTCGTAGTAAAGCTGCACCGATTTTTCACATGCCGCCAACGCCAGACCGATCAGTCGCAGCGAGCGCAAGCGTTGCTCCAGATTGTTCGGTATCAGGCTTTTACCCGGCGCGGCCAAGGCCTCCAGGTAATCGATGATCAGCGTCGAGTCCATCAACACCTCGCCATCAGCCAGCACCAGGGTTGGGGCCTTCACCACCGGGTTGATCTGCTGGAACTGCTCGAAGTTCCTGAACACCGAAACCGATTCGTGCTCCAGCGGTATACCCAGGCATTTGGCGGAAATGGCGACGCGCCGCACATAGGGCGAATCCAGCATGCCGATCAGTTTCATTGAGCCTCTCCTTCAGACGGTCCTTGGGGGATGGACAACCTTAGCTGAGGTTCAGCGACCTGCAAACGGCATCAGGCTAATCCTCAAACCCCACTTGTTCGTGAATCTCATCAACCTTCAATTCCAGTCGATAAGCCACGGCGATAAACAGCGCCTGGCACAGGCACAAGGTCGCACTCAGCGAGCGGAAGGCAAACGAGCTGCCTTCGTTGACCAGCAGCACGGTGTTGGCGCGCTTGGCCAAAGGTGAAAGGTTGCTGTCGGTGATGATCAGGGTTTTCGCCTGATTGTGCTGGGCAATACGCAGGCAGTGCTGGGTTTCCTTGCCGTAGGGCGTGAAGCTGATGGCAATCACCAGGTCATTGGCGCGCACGCTGCGCATCTGCTCGCGGTAACTGCCGCCCAGACCCGACACCAGGTGGATGCGCTTGTTGGTGTGTTGCAGGTTGTAGACCAGGTAATCGGCCACCGCGAACGAGCGGCGCACCCCGACCACGTAGATGTTGTCGGCATTCACCACCAGGTCCACCGCTTTGTCGAAGGCCTGGTCATCGAGTTCCAGCCCCAACCGTTCGATACCCGACAGGGTGGCGTTGACGCACTCGCGCGCCAGATCGCCACCACTGGCCTTCTGCGACTTGTTGGCGATCATGCTGCGGATGCGTTGCTGGTAGTTCTGCACCGGCGTGGTTTTGTGGGTGTAGGCCTCTCGGAACAGCGCCTGCATTTCGCTGAAACCACTGAAGCCGAAACGCTGGGAAAACCGCACGATGGCCGACGGGTGCACTTCGCATTCGCGGGCGATGTCGCTGATGCGGTCGACCATGATCCGGTCGCTCTGCTGGCTCATGTAGCTGGCGATGCGTTTGAGCTGGCGCGGCAGGCTTTCGTATTCATCGGTGATCAGCTGCAACAAACGCTCGGCATTGATCGGAGGGCTGACGAGATCGCTGTCGGGCGTGCTCTCGGTCGTGGCCGGCTGATCGGTGCGGGACATAAGAAATCCTTCTGGCTTGTGCTTATAGAGATGACAGGCGGGTCATCCCCTGACAATAGGTTGGCTGTGCGCAGTCTACAGGGTAGGCCGGAATAAAATCTTGAGCTTGCGGCCGTCATCGGGTCTGCTGAAACGATGCACTGTGTCTGGAGCGCTTGTGTAAAAGTTTATTGGAAAAAATATTCCATGTAAAAAATATTTAGAATAATTATTGATTGTTCGGTCCCGGTCGTTTTAGTCTGCATCCACCAAGAGTGTTCGGCGCCGTCATCGCCCCGAACGCAGGCTGATAAAAATAACAGGAGCCAGCATGGGCCAGACTCGTTTTGCCAGTGGGCGTCAATTGGATCTGATTTGCCTGGGACGCCTGGGCGTCGACCTCTATGCGCAGCAAGTCGGGGCGCGGCTGGAGGATGTGAGCAGCTTCGCCAAATACCTCGGCGGTTCGTCCGCCAACATCGCCTTCGGCACCGCTCGGCTGGGTCTGAAGTCGGCGATGCTGAGCCGGGTAGGGGACGACCACATGGGGCGTTTCCTCGTTGAATCGCTGACCCGCGAGGGTTGCGACGTCAGCGGCATCAAGGTCGATCCGGAACGCCTGACCGCCATGGTCCTGCTGGGCCTCAAGGACCGCGAAACCTTTCCCCTGGTGTTCTACCGCGAAAATTGCGCCGACATGGCGTTGCGCGCCGAAGACATCAACGAAGCCTTCATTGCTTCCAGTAAAGCCTTGCTGATCACCGGCACCCATTTCTCCACCGACGGCGTCTACAAGGCGAGCATCCAGGCCCTGGACTATGCCGAGACGCACAACGTCAAACGGGTGCTGGACATCGACTATCGCCCGGTGCTCTGGGGCCTGGCCGGCAAGGCGGACGGCGAAACCCGGTTCGTCGCCGATCAGAACGTTAGCCAGCACGTACAGAAAATCCTCCCGCGTTTCGACCTGATCGTCGGCACTGAAGAAGAGTTTTTGATTGCCGGCGGTTCCGAGGATTTGCTCACTGCATTGCGCAACGTCCGGCAACTGAGCGCGGCGACGTTGGTGGTCAAGCTCGGCCCGCAAGGCTGCACGGTGATTCATGGGGTGATTCCGGCGCGTCTCGAAGACGGCGCGATCTATCCCGGTGTGCGCGTCGAAGTGCTCAATGTGCTGGGGGCCGGCGATGCCTTCATGTCGGGTTTCCTCAGCGGTTGGCTGGAGGATGCCAGCGACGAACGCTGCTGCCAGCTGGCCAATTCCTGCGGCGGTCTGGTGGTGTCGCGCCATGCCTGCGCCCCGGCGATGCCGACCCGCGCCGAACTCGACTATCTGTTCAACAGCCCGGTGCCGATCACCCGGCCGGATCAGGACGCCGTGTTGCAGCGTTTGCATCAGGTCAGCGTACCGCGCAAACAGTGGAAGCAGCTGTTCATCTTCGCCTTCGATCATCGCGGGCAATTGGTGGAACTGGCCCATAAGGGCGGTCGCGACCTGAGCAGCATTGGCGAACTCAAACAACTCTTTATCAAAGCCGTGGAGCGGGTCGAAGCGGACTTGCGTGAGCAGGGCGTCGAGGCTGATGTCGGCTTGTTGGCCGATCAACGCTTCGGTCAGGACTCGCTGAACGCCGCCACCGGTCGCGGCTGGTGGGTGGCGCGGCCGGTGGAAGTGCAGGGCTCGCGGCCATTGGCGTTCGAACACGGGCGCTCGATCGGCAGCAACCTGATCGCCTGGCCGCAAGAACAGATCATCAAATGCCTGGTGCAATTCCACCCCGACGACGAGCCGCTGCTGCGTCTGGAGCAGGAAGCGCAGATCAAGGGTTTGTATCAGGCCTCCCAGGTCAGCGGTCATGAGCTGCTGCTGGAGATCATTCCGCCCAAGGATCACCCGTCGACGCATCCGGACGTGCTGTATCGCGCGCTCAAACGCCTCTACAACCTGGGCATCTACCCGGCGTGGTGGAAGATCGAAGCGCAAAGCGCCGAGGAATGGCAACAACTCGATGAGCTGATTCAGGAGCGCGATCCGTATTGCCGTGGCGTGGTGCTGTTGGGCTTGAATGCACCGGCGGCGGCGTTGGCCGAAGGGTTTCAGCAGGCCAGCCAGAGCCAGACCTGCCGAGGTTTTGCCGTAGGCCGGACGATTTTCCAGGAACCGAGCCGCGCGTGGATGGCCGGTGAAATCGACGACGAAACGCTGATCCGCCAAGTGCAGGGCACGTTCGTCGAATTGATCGACGCCTGGCGCACGGCCCGGGCCTGACATCTATTGGAAATTGGAATGCTATCAAGTGTGGGAGCTGGCTTGCCTGCGATGGCATCACCTCGGTCTAGCTGAAAGAACGAGTCGTCTGCATCGCAGGCAAGCCAGCTCCCACAGAAAAACCGACCGCAGCGGTCTCAGGTTTATTTGAAAACAATAAAAGGTGCAGCCATGCCCGCTATCCGAATTGGCATCAACCCGATCTCCTGGAGCAACGACGACCTGCCTTCCCTCGGTGGCGAGACGCCGTTGAGTACCGCCCTCAGCGAAGGCAAGGAAATCGGCTACGAAGGTTTCGAACTCAACGGTAAATTCCCCAAGGATGCCAAAGGCGTTGGCGACGTGCTGCGGCCTTACGATCTGGCGCTGGTCTCCGGCTGGTATTCCAGCCGTCTGGCCCGCCGTTCCGTGGCTGAGGAAATCGACGCCATCGCCAGCCATGTCGAGCTGCTGGCGAAGAACGGCGCCAAGGAGCTGGTCTATGGCGAAGTCGCTGACTCGATTCAAGGCCAGCGCATTCCCTTGGTCGAGCGCCCGCGTTTTCACACCGAGCAGGCGTGGCAGGAATACGCCGACAAACTCACCGAACTGGCACGCTTCACCCTGTCCCAGGGCGTGCGCCTGGCGTATCACCACCACATGGGCGCCTATGTCGAATCCCCGGCCGACATCGACAAACTGATGGCGCTGACCGGGAGTGAAGTCGGCCTGCTGTTCGATTCGGGTCACTGCTACATGGGCGGCGGTGAACCCTTGCAGGTGCTGCGCAAACACATCGAACGCATCTGCCACGTGCATTTCAAGGACGTGCGCAAACCGGTGGTGCAACTGGCGCGCAACAACCTGTGGAGCTTCCCGGACTGCATCATCAACGGCACGTTCACCGTGCCCGGCGATGGCGACATCGACTTCGGCGCCTTGCTCGACGTCCTGCTGGGCGCCGATTACCACGGTTGGTTGGTGGTGGAGGCCGAGCAGGATCCAGCGGTGGCACCGAGTTATGTCTACGCCAAAAAAGGCTACGACACCTTGCGCGCACTGCTCAACGAGAGGACCGTGCGATGAGCCTGTTGGTCAAAAGCAATGCTCGCGGCCGGACCATGGTCGAGTTGGGGCAGGGTGAGCTGGAATACGTCGGTTTCGCCGCTTACCGCCTGAGCCTCGGCGAAACCCTGCCGGTCAGCGCCGGCGACAAGGAACTGTGCCTGGTGCTGCTCAGCGGCCGGGTCAGCATCAAAGGCGAAGCGCCGGGGCAGGGCGCGTTCGACTGGGACAACATCGGTGATCGCCAATCGGTGTTCGAAGACAAATCCCCGTTCGCCGCGTACTTGCCACCGGGCAGTCAGGCGCAAGTGGTCGCACTCAGCGACGTGCAGATCGCCGTTTGCTCTGCGCCTGGCTCCACTCTTGAAGCCAATAGCGAAAAGATCGCAGCCTTCGGCAGCTCCTACAGCCCACGGCTGATCAAGCCCGACAGCATGAAACGCAGCGTGCGCGGCAAGGGTGCCAACACCCGTTACGTCTGCGACATCCTGCCAGACACCGAGCTAGCCCATTCGCTGCTGGTGGTGGAAGTGCGCACACCGTCCGGGCACTCGTCGAGCTACCCGCCGCACAAGCACGACACCGACGATCTGCCGCATCAGAGCTTTCTCGAAGAAACCTATTACCACCAGATCAACCCGCCCCAAGGCTTCGTGTTCCAGCGGGTCTACACCGACGATCGCAGTATCGACCAGGCCATGGCCGTGGAAAACAGCGATCTGGTCGTCGTGCCCAAGGGTTATCACCCGGTCAGCGTGCCCTACGGCTACGAGTCGTATTACCTGAACGTGATGGCCGGCCCGAAACGCGTCTGGCAGTTCCATAACGATCCGCAGCACAGTTGGCTGCTTGATCTCTGAACTAAAAAGCCTGAATTCCCACATTCGAACGGAGAACAAGAACAATGAGTGACGCCCAGGTAATAGGCCATTACATCGACGGTCAGGTGCAAGACAGCGGCAGCGAGCGGTTCAGCAATGTCTTCAATCCGGCCACCGGCAGCGTTCAGGCGCGAGTCGGGCTGGCCGGCCAGAAAACCGTGGACGAAGCCGTCGCCTCAGCCCTGAAGGCGTTCCCGGCGTGGTCCGAGCAATCGTCCCTGCGCCGTTCGCGGGTGATGTTCAAGTTCAAGGAACTGCTTGACCGCCATCACAACGAACTAGCGGAAATCATCAGTCGCGAACACGGCAAGGTGTTCTCGGACGCCAAGGGCGAAGTGACGCGCGGCATCGAAATCGTCGAGTACGCTTGCGGTGCGCCGAACCTGCTGAAAACCGAGTTCAGCGACAACATCGGCGGCGGCATCGACAACTGGAACTTGCGTCAGCCTCTGGGTGTTTGCGCCGGAGTCACGCCGTTCAACTTTCCGGTGATGGTGCCGCTGTGGATGATTCCGATCGCGCTGGTCACCGGTAACTGCTTCATCCTCAAACCGTCCGAGCGCGACCCGTCGGCCAGTTTGCTGATGGCGAAATTATTGACCGAAGCCGGGTTGCCGGACGGTGTGTTCAACGTGGTTCAGGGTGACAAGACCGCGGTCGACGCCTTGCTGCAACACCCGGACATCGAGGCGATTTCCTTTGTCGGTTCGACGCCGATTGCCGAGTACATCCACCAGCAAGCGACTTCGCGCGGCAAACGCGTACAGGCGCTGGGCGGGGCGAAGAACCACATGATCGTCATGCCCGATGCCGATCTGGATCAAGCGGCAGATGCATTGATCGGCGCCGCTTACGGCTCGGCCGGTGAGCGCTGCATGGCGATTTCGATTGCCGTGGCGGTTGGTGATGTCGGCGACCAGTTGATTGCCAAACTGCTGCCGCGCATCGATCAACTGAAAGTCGGCAATGGCATGCAGGGCGACAGCGACATGGGGCCGCTGGTGACCGCCGAGCACAAAGCCAAGGTCGAGGGCTTTATCGGCGAAGGCGTGGCCCAGGGCGCGCAGCTGATTGTCGACGGGCGCAACTTCAAGGTGCCGGGCGCCGAGAACGGTTTCTTCGTCGGCGCGACGCTGTTCGATAACGTCACGACCGAGATGAGCATCTACCAGCAAGAGATCTTCGGCCCGGTGCTGGGCATCGTGCGCGTGCCGGATTTCGCCAGCGCCGTGGCGCTGATCAACGCCCATGAGTTCGGCAACGGCGTGTCGTGTTTCACCAGCGACGGCGGCATCGCCCGCTCGTTTGCCCGCAACATCAAGGTCGGCATGGTTGGCATCAACGTACCGATCCCGGTACCGATGGCCTGGCATTCGTTTGGCGGCTGGAAGCGCTCGTTGTTCGGTGATCATCACGCGTACGGCGAAGAAGGCATCCGCTTCTACAGCCGCTATAAAAGCGTGATGCAGCGCTGGCCCGACAGCATCGCCAAGGGCCCTGAATTCAGCATGCCGACAGCCAAATAATTCACTTGTGCGGAGAACAACAAAAAATGAGCAAACCCCTGCGTTTCGCCCTGAACCGTATGGTCGCCCCACGTTTGTCCCTGCCCGCGTTCATCGAGTTGGCGGTGACGCTCAAGGCCGACGCCATCGAGATCCGCAACGACCTCAAGGGCGTCGAGATCGAGGACGGTACCGCGCCCGAACACGTGCGTGAGTTGTGCGCGGCCAAAGGCATCACCGTGCTGTCGATCAACGCGCTGTATCCGTTCGATGTCTGGAATGACGAGCGCCGTGCACACGCCCTGAAGCTCGCCGCTTATGCCCGTGATTGCGGCGCGCAGGGTTTGGTGATGTGCCCGTTGAACGACCGCGCCGATCCACGAACCGAAGCGCAGCGTGCTTCCGGGCTGCGCACGGCGTTGAGTGAACTGGCGCCGATTCTGCGTGATCACGGCATCCTCGGTTTCATCGAGCCGCTGGGTTTCGAAGAATGCTCGCTGCGGCGCAAACGCACCGCGGTCGATGCAATCAAGGCCATCGGTGGGCTGGATGTGTTCCGTCTGGTGCATGACACCTTTCACCATCACCTGGCCAGCGAACATGAGTTCTTTCCCGAGCTGACCGGGCTGGTGCACATCTCCGGCGTCGAAGATACCGAGGCACCGCTGGCGACCATCCGCGACGGCCACCGGGTGCTGGTGGGCGAGGGCGACATCCTCGGCAACGCGGCGCAAATCGAAACCTTGCTCGCTACCGGCTACAGCGGCTACCTGTCGTTCGAACCGTTCGCCGACAGCGTCCATGGCCTGGCGGATATCCAGACGGCGATTGGCGCGAGCATGGATCACCTGCAGAAATCCCAAGGTTAATGGAGAACCCTGTGGGAGCGGGCTTGCCCGCGATGGCGGCAGCACATTCAACATTGATGTGTCAGGTAGATCGCTATCGCGGGCAAGCCCGCTCCCACAGTGATCGCATTCCACAGCACACACCGGATTTAGCTTCAAAGGAAGGTGCAAGCATGACCACAACAAGACTGACCATGGCCCAGGCCCTGGTGAAATTCCTCGATAACCAGTACATCGAGGTCGATGGGGTTCAGAGCAAATTCGTCGCCGGGATCTTTACCATTTTCGGCCACGGCAATGTGCTGGGTCTGGGGCAAGCCTTGGAACAGGACAGCGGCGACCTGATCGTCCATCAGGGGCGCAATGAGCAAGGCATGGCCCACGCCGCCATTGGTTTTGCCAAACAACACCTGCGGCGCAAGATCTACGCCTGTTCTTCATCGGTGGGCCCGGGTGCGGCGAACATGCTGACCGCTGCCGCGACGGCCACCGCCAACCGTATTCCCTTGCTGCTGTTGCCCGGCGACGTTTATGCCTGCCGCCAACCGGACCCGGTGCTGCAACAGATCGAGCAATTCCACGACCTGAGCATCAGTACCAACGATGCGTTCAAGGCCGTGAGTAAATATTGGGACCGGATCAACCGTCCCGAGCAACTGATGACCGCGGCGATCCACGCCATGCGCGTGCTCACCGACCCCGCCGAAACCGGCGCGGTGACCCTGGCCTTGCCGCAAGACGTACAGGCCGAGGCTTACGACTACCCTGATTATTTCCTGCAAAAACGCGTGCACCGCATCGAGCGCCGTCCGGCCACCGAAGCGATGCTCGGTGATGCACTGGCGCTGTTCAAAGGCAAGCGCAAGCCACTGATCATCTGCGGTGGTGGGGTCAAATACTCGGGCGCCAATGCCGCGTTGCAGGCGTTCGCCGAGCGCTTCGATATTCCCTTCGCCGAAACACAGGCCGGCAAAAGTGCGGTGGTGTCCAGCCATCCGCTGAACGTCGGCGGGATCGGCGAAACCGGCTGCCTGGCGGCGAACCTGTTGGCCAAGGATGCTGATTTGATCATTGGTGTGGGCACGCGCTACAGCGATTTCACCACCGCGTCGAAATCCTTGTTCAAACACCCGGACGTGCATTTTCTCAACCTCAATATCAGCCCCTGCGACGCGCTGAAGCTCGACGGCGTGCAGCTGCTGGCGGACGCCAAAACCGGTTTGCAGGCATTGGCCGAAGCGCTGGGCGATTACCGCTCGGGCTGGGGCGATCAACCCCGTCAGGCCAAGGCGCAGCTGGATGAGGAAGTGGATCGCATCTATCAGGTTGAGTATCAGACCGAGGATTTCGTCCCGGAAATCAACGACCACCTGGACCCGGCGGTGCTGCGCGAATTCATCGAGCTGACCGGTTCCTGCCTGACCCAGAGCCGGGTGCTCGGCGTGCTCAATGAAACCCTGGCCGATGACGCCGTGATCGTCGCCGCCGCCGGCAGTTTGCCCGGTGACTTGCAGCGCAGCTGGCGCAGCAAGGGCGTGAATACTTACCACGTCGAGTACGGTTATTCCTGCATGGGTTACGAGGTGAACGCCGCACTGGGCGTGAAGCTCGCCGAGCCTGAGCGCGAGGTCTACGCACTGGTGGGCGACGGCTCCTACATGATGCTGCACTCGGAACTGGCGACCTCGATCCAGGAGCGACGCAAGATCAACGTGGTGCTGCTGGACAACATGACCTTCGGCTGCATCAACAACCTGCAAATGGAACACGGCATGGACAGTTTCGGCACCGAGTTCCGTTTCCGTAATCCGCAAACCGGCAAGCTCGATGGCGGCTTCGTGCCGGTGGATTTCGCCATGAGCGCGGCGGCTTACGGCTGCAAGACTTACAAAGTGAACACCGTTGAAGCGTTGCAAGCTGCGTTGGCGGATGCGCGGTTGCAGACGGTGTCGACGCTGATCGATATCAAGGTCCTGCCCAAAACCATGATTCACAAATACCTGTCGTGGTGGCGGGTCGGCGTGGCGCAAGTCTCCACCAGCGCCCGCACCGATACGGTGGCCAAGACCCTCAATGAGCGACTGGCCAAGGCCCGTCAATACTGATTGCCCTGAACGAACCCACAGGAGTGTTTATATGTCTTTGCTTTCCAATTCGTTGCGGATCGGCGTTATCGGCACCGGGGCCATCGGCCAGGATCATATCCGTCGTTGCAGCCAGACTTTGCTCAATAGCCAGGTTGTCGCGGTCACCGACATCAATTTGCAGCAAGCGGCCAAGGTCGTTTCCGATCTGAAACTGACTGCCGAGGTCTATCCCGACGGTCATGCGCTGATCAAGGCGCCGGAAGTCGAAGCGATCCTCGTGACCTCATGGGGTCCGAGCCACGAAGAGTTCGTGCTGGCGGCGATTGCCGCCGGCAAACCGGTGTTCTGCGAAAAGCCACTGGCGGTCACCGCCGAAGGCTGCCTCAAGATCGTCGAGGCCGAAGTGGCCCACGGTAAACGGCTGGTGCAGGTCGGTTTCATGCGTCCGTACGATGAAGGGTATCGGGCGTTGAAAGCAGTGATCGACAGCGGCCAGATCGGCGAGCCGTTGATGCTTCACTGCGCCCACCGCAACCCGACCGTGGGTGGGAACTACAAGACCGACATGGCGATCACCGACACGCTGATCCATGAACTGGACGTGTTGCGCTGGTTGCTCGACGACGATTATGTGTCGGTGCAAGTGGTGTTCCCGCGCAAGACCAGCAAAGCCCACGCCCATTTGAAAGACCCGCAGATCGTGCTGCTGGAAACCGCCAAGGGCACGCGCATCGATGTGGAAGTGTTCGTCAATTGCCAATACGGCTACGACATCCAGTGCGAAGTGGTAGGGGAGACCGGCATCGCCAAACTGCCGGAGCCGTCGCAGGTTCAATTGCGCAGTGGGGCGAAACTGTCCAATGCGATTCTGATGGATTGGAAGGACCGTTTCATCGCCGCGTATGACGTCGAGTTGCAGGCGTTTATCGATGGCGTACGGGCCGGGCAGGTCGGTGGGCCGTCGGCGTGGGATGGTTACGCGGCAGCGGTGGCGGCTGATGCGTGCATCGACGCGCAGAACAGCGGGCAGATCGTCAAAGTCGGCCTGCCAGACCGCCCCCGTTTCTACGGCTAACAAAACCTGATCTTTGCTGACACTCATCGATCATGTAGGAGCTGCCGCAGGCTGCGATCTTTTGACTTCGCTTTTTAGAATCAAGATCAAAAGATCGCAGCCTTCGGCAGCTCCTACAGGGGACGGCGTCGATTCTGGTTAAGGAGAACAAAAAAACATGCGCATCGCACTAGACCCCTACATGTACCGCAACCTGTCCCTGGGCAAGATGGTCGACAAGGTTGCCGAGCTCGGTTACGAACACATCGAGCTGTCGCCCCGGGAAGATTTCCTGCCGTTCTATAAAGCCCCACGGGTCGACAAGGCGCGGATCAAGGAATTTCGCAAAGCCTTGAGCGACACCGGGGTCAAACTCTCTTCCTTATTACCGATGTACCACTGGGCCGCCGCCGATGAAGGTTTGCGTGTGGCTGCCGTGCGAAACTGGAGGCGCGCGATCCAGATTGCCGTAGAGATGGACTGCGAACTGGTCAACACCGAGTTCACCGGCCAGTCGGACAACCCGCTGGTGTGCGAAAACCAGTTCATGCGCTCCATGGACGAGTTGATTCCCGAGTTCGAACGCGAAGGCATCAAGCTCGATATCCAGGCCCACCCTTATGATTTCTGCGAGCGCAATAACGAGTCGGTGGACATCATCCGCGGCCTGGACCGTGACTGGATCAACTACCTCTACGCCGCGCCGCACACGTTTTTCTATGACGACGGTGTCGGTGATATCGCCTCGATGCTCAAGTACGCCGGCTCAAAGCTGAGCCACCTGATCATCGCCGACACCTACAACCACAAGGCCTCCTCGGGCTTGCGCTACATCGTCAACCCGCCGGGCGTCACCGCCACCGTGCACCAGCATCTGGACATCGGCCAGGGCGAAGTCGACTGGGAAGCGTTTTTCGGCACATTGCGCGAGATCAAGTTCGATGGCATTGCCACCGTCTCGGTATTCGCCTGGGAAGACCGGCCGGATGAGTCCAACTGCATGATGCTCGAACGCGTCAAAAGCGAACTCTGCCGCTGACCGACCTACACAAAACCTGTGGGAGCGGGCTTGCCCGCGATGACGGCGGCACATTCAACATCTCAGTGATTGTCAGACCGCTATCGCGGGCAAGCCCGCTCCCACAGGGGCCGCGTTCTATAAGGAGATTACTTTCATGCGTATCGGACTTGTCGGTTACGGCCATGGCGGCCGGTTTTTCCATGCACCGCTGATCAGCAGTTTGCCGGCGGCGACCTTCGTGGGCGTGGTCACCCGTTCTGCCGAGCGCCGGCAGCTGCTGGCGGCGGAACATCCCGGTGTGCCGGCCTTCGACAGCATCGGCCAAATGGTCGAAGCCGGGGTCGATGTGCTGGTGATCTCCACGCCGCTCAAAGGTCGCCCGGCGCTGGTGCTCGACGCCATCGAACACGAGGTGGCGGTGGTCAGCGACAAGCCGTTCGCTGCTGATGCGCAACAGGCGCAAACCCTGATCACCATGGCCGAGCGCCAAGGCGTGCAACTGAGCGTCTACCAGAACCGGCGCTGGGACTCGGACTTTCTCACCGTGCGCAAACTCATCGAGTCCGGTGCGCTGGGCCAGGTCACCCGTTTTGAATCGCGGATCGAGCGCTATTCGCCGCAGTCGGTGAACAACGGCAGCGGCGGCGGTTTCCTGCGCGATCTGGGCAGCCATCTGGTGGATCAGGCGCTGCTCTTGTTCGGTCCCGTCACCCGGGTTTACGCCGAACTGGATTACCTCGAAAAAGGCCAGCCCTTCGACAACGGCTTCTTTATGTCCCTGACCCATGCCAACGGAGTGATCTCGCACCTGGGTGGCAGTTGCCTGCAAAACACCCCCGGCCCGCGCTTTCGCGTGACCGGCACCCAGGGCTGCTACAGCGTCGACGGTCTGGATGGGCAGGAGGCGTCGACCCTCGCCGGGCTTACGCCGAAATCCGAAGGCGAGCGTTGGGGCGTCGAAGAGCACCGGCGCTGGGGCTGGTTCGAGCAGGGCGAGGTGCGTGAACGGGTTCCCTCCGAGCGTGGCTGCTGGAATCAGTTCTATTTGCAGCTACAAACCGCGTTACAGAGCGGTGGCCCACTGCCGGTCGACGCCCGTGATGCACTGGCGACCACCCGCGTGCTAGACGCTGCGCGGCTAAGTTTCGAGCGGCATCAAGTGGTGGCACTGAGCCCGTTCGAGAGCCATGGAATAAAATCAGAATAAAATTCTAAAATGAGTTGATATAGAAATTATTTTCCAATAAAGTCGTTTCCAGGTTGCCGACTATCAACGTCCGATCACGCTCAAGCAGGCCTTGAACGAGTGAAGGACGCACCAAAAACAAGAAACAAAAGCCAGGTACCGTCGATGAAAACCTTCAACTCTGCTCTGCATGCTTTACGTTCCGCGCTACACCTCTCTCGCGACCTGCCTCGCGTCTCGTTTCATTCCTTTTTCCGCTTGCTCTGCATCGAACGCAAAGGCGCCCTGGTCTGTTGCATTCCCGGAGCGCCGATTGTCCGCTTGCCCACTCACTGAAATCGTCACGCCTTATCCATAAAACCAACAAGAATGTGGAGAAAGACTTTTCATGAAGACCAAGATCCGTTTCGCCTCACTGGCCTTGTCCCTGATGTTCGCCAGCGGCGCCGCACTCGCTGACATGAAGATTGGCGTCAGCATGTCGCAGTTCGATGACACCTGGCTGACCTACCTGCGTGAATCCATGGACACCAAGGCCAAGTCCTATCCCGATGGCGTCAAGCTGCAGTTCGAAGACGCCCGCAGCGACGTGGTCAGGCAGCTGAGCCAGGTAGAAAGCTTCATCAGTCAGAAGGTCGACGCCATTGTGGTCAACCCGGTGGATACCGCCGCCACCAAAAAAATCACTGAAGCAGCAGTCAAGGCCGGTATTCCGCTGGTGTACGTCAATCGTCGTCCCGATGACCTGAACCTGCCCAAAGGCGTGGTCACTGTCGCCTCCAACGATCTGGAGGCCGGCCAGATGCAGATGCAGTACCTGGCCGAAAAAATGGGCGGCAAGGGCGACATCGTGATTCTGCTTGGTGATTTGGCCAACAACTCCACCACCAACCGCACCAAGGGCGTAAAAGAGGTGCTGACCAAGTACCCGAACATCAAGATCGAGCAAGAACAGTCCGGCATCTGGTCGCGGGACAAGGGCATGACCCTGGTCAACGACTGGCTGACCCAGGGCCGCAAATTCGACGCGGTCGTCTCTAACAACGACGAGATGGCGATTGGCGCGGCAATGGCCCTGCAACAGGCTGGCGTCGCCAAAGGCAGTGTTCTGATCGCCGGTGTCGACGGTACGCCCGACGGTTTGAACGCGGTGAAGAAGGGCTCTCTGCTGGTCTCGGTGTTCCAGGATGCCAAGGGGCAGGCGGACGGATCGATCGACACGGCGGTGAAAATGGCCAAGAACGAACCGGTCGAGTCGGCCGTGTGGGTGCCGTATCGCTTGATCACGCTGCAAAACGTCGACACCTTTAAATAGCCCGTCCGTTCGATAACAACAATAAGCACGCAAGGTTGCGCCGCGACCTTGCTGATGGAGGACCTGATCATGTTCGCTTCAGCGACTGCTTCGAGCACCCCGTTAGTGGGTATCCAGCCAACCGCAACACCTGTCGATGAGCCGTACCTGCTGGAGATCATCAACGTCAGCAAGGGTTTTCCCGGTGTGGTGGCCTTGTCCGACGTGCAGCTTCGGGTGCGTCCCGGTTCCGTGTTGGCGCTGATGGGCGAGAACGGCGCCGGCAAATCCACCCTGATGAAAATCATTGCCGGCATCTACCAGCCGGACGCCGGCGAGTTGCGCCTGCGGGGCAAACCGGTGGTCTTCGAAACACCGCTGGCTGCGCTCCAGGCCGGGATCGCAATGATCCATCAGGAACTCAACCTGATGCCGCACATGAGCATCGCCGAGAACATCTGGATCGGCCGCGAGCAGCTCAATGGCCTGCACATGATCGATCACCGCGAAATGCACCGTTGCACCGCCAAACTGCTGGAGCGTCTGCGGATCAACCTCGACCCGGAAGAGTTGGTGGGCAACCTGAGCATCGCCGAACGGCAGATGGTCGAGATCGCCAAGGCGGTGTCCTATGACTCCGATGTCCTGATCATGGATGAGCCGACCTCGGCCATCACCGATAAGGAAGTCGCTCATCTGTTCTCGATCATTGCCGACCTCAAGAGCCAGGGCAAAGGCATCATCTACATCACTCACAAAATGAACGAAGTGTTCAGCATTGCCGATGAGGTGGCGGTGTTCCGTGACGGTGCCTACATCGGCCTGCAGCGGGCCGACAGCATGGACGGTGACAGCCTGATTTCAATGATGGTCGGCCGCGAGCTGAGCCAGTTGTTCCCGGTGCGCGAGAAACCGATCGGCGATCTGTTGCTGTCGGTACGCGACCTCAAGCTGGATGGCATTTTCAAAGACGTCTCCTTCGACCTGCATGCCGGCGAGATCCTTGGCATCGCCGGGTTGATGGGCTCGGGGCGGACCAACGTCGCCGAAGCGATTTTTGGCATCACCCCAAGCGACGGCGGTGAAATCCGCCTCGATGGCGAGGTGGTGCGCATCAGCGATCCGCACATGGCGATCGAGAAGGGCTTCGCGCTGTTGACCGAAGATCGCAAGCTCAGCGGCCTGTTCCCGTGCCTGTCGGTGCTGGAGAACATGGAAATGGCAGTCTTGCCCCATTACGTCGGCAACGGCTTCATCCAGCAGAAAGCCCTGCGGGCGTTGTGTGAAGACATGTGCAAGAAGCTGCGGGTGAAAACGCCGTCGCTGGAGCAATGCATCGACACGCTGTCCGGCGGTAATCAGCAGAAGGCCTTGCTGGCGCGCTGGCTGATGACCAATCCACGCATCCTGATTCTCGACGAGCCGACCCGGGGTATCGATGTCGGCGCCAAGGCCGAGATCTACCGGCTTATTTCCTACCTCGCCAGTGAAGGCATGGCGGTGATCATGATTTCCTCGGAGCTGCCGGAAGTGCTGGGCATGAGCGACCGGGTCATGGTCATGCACGAGGGCGATCTGATGGGCACCCTCGACCGCAGCGAAGCGACCCAGGAACGGGTGATGCAACTGGCCTCGGGCATGTCCCAGTGTCATTAAATCAAGGGTGAACACAGTCCTGTGGCTCGTCACACGGATTTCATTTGAAGGGTGAGTGGTTATGAACGCGATACTGGAAAACAAGCCTGCAGTGGCACCGGTCAAGAGTCGCCGGCGCTTTCCAACCGAGTTGAGTATCTTCCTGGTGCTGATCGGCATCGGCCTGGTCTTCGAAATGTTCGGCTGGATCGTGCGGGACCAGAGCTTCCTGATGAACTCTCAGCGCCTGGTGCTGATGATCCTGCAAGTGTCGATCATCGGTCTGCTGGCGATCGGCGTGACCCAGGTCATCATCACCACCGGTATCGACCTGTCCTCCGGTTCGGTGCTGGCACTGTCGGCGATGATCGCCGCCAGCCTGGCGCAGACCTCGGATTTTGCCCGGGCGGTGTTTCCGTCCCTGACTGACTTGCCGGTGTGGATTCCAGTGATCGTCGGGCTTGGGGTGGGATTGCTGGCGGGGGCGATCAACGGCAGCATCATTGCGATTACCGGGATTCCGCCGTTCATTGCCACCCTCGGCATGATGGTCTCGGCCCGTGGCCTGGCGCGCTACTACACCGAAGGTCAGCCGGTGAGCATGCTCTCGGATTCCTACACGGCCATCGGACACGGCGCGATGCCGGTGATCATCTTTCTGGTGGTGGCGGTGATCTTTCACATCGCCCTGCGCTACACCAAGTACGGCAAATACACCTACGCCATCGGCGGCAACATGCAGGCTGCGCGCACCTCCGGGATCAACGTCAAGCGGCATCTGGTGATCGTCTACAGCATCGCCGGGTTGCTTGCGGGCCTGGCCGGGGTGGTGGCGTCGGCGCGGGCCGCGACCGGGCAGGCCGGGATGGGCATGTCTTATGAACTGGACGCGATTGCCGCGGCGGTCATCGGCGGCACCAGCCTGGCCGGTGGCGTCGGGCGGATCACCGGCACCGTGATCGGCGCGTTGATCCTCGGGGTCATGGCCAGCGGCTTTACCTTTGTCGGCGTTGATGCTTATATTCAAGACATCATCAAGGGGCTGATTATTGTGGTGGCGGTGGTCATCGACCAGTACCGCAACAAGCGCAAACTCAAGCGCTGAAGCCGGAAGAAACACGAAAATGCGCCACGCCTGACCCGCGTGGCGCAGCCGTTTGTCTTCTATATACAGCCGCTCGACTGAATTTCTTGCTATAAACGCACTCCGATAAGCGGCTCAAAGCCTGCCGTAGCGCACTTTCAGGGCTTTGTCCGACAGATTTGCTGTCTTTTCAGTTGCTGAGGCCTCAAGTCGGCCTTAGACTGCCGCCCCTCGTAAATTGAGTGCCGGGTGGCGCTTGGAATAAACGGCGCCTTTCCAATGACCGCTTCAGGTTCAACGGATCGCTCCCTAATTCGCCTTAATGCACGTTTTTTTATAGAGATATCAATGACAAAGGACAAGTTGCTGGCCATGCCGGCGGATGACTACATGAATGCCGAGCAGCATGCTTTTTTCTCCGAGCTGTTGCAGAACATGAAAGTCGAAACCCATGAGCGCATCGAGCAGAATCGCATCGCCATCGAGAGCCTGGACACCCCGGCCGATCCGGCTGACGCGGCTTCCGTCGAAGAAGAGCGCACCTGGCTGGTGAACGCCATCGATCGCGACCAGCGCATGCTGCCTCAGTTGGAACAGGCCCTGGAACGCATCAAGGAAGACAGCTTTGGCTGGTGCGACGACAGCGGCGAGGCCATCGGCCTGAAACGCCTGCTGATCAGCCCGACCACCAAGTACTGCATCGAAGCTCAAGAGCGTCACGAACAGATCGACAAGCACCAGCGTCAGGCCTGATTCAGTAGCGCCCCCATCGCGGGCAAGCCCGCTCCCACAGGTTCAACACGGACCTTGTGGGAGCGGGCTTGCCCGCGATGCTTTTCGACGTCTGTGAAAACACCCGCGCACTTCTATTGATCTGCTTCAACCCCCCACTACTAATGGACCATAGATAATGGCTTTGTAGTGGCGTTTAATGCGATCACAACAATTAGAAGACGCGTGGGGTGACGAAGATGACGAGGGACGGATCTCTGGTTGAGGCAATGCCTGCACCAGTACTTTTGCCGAAAAACCTTTGGCTGACGCCGACCCTGCAAAGCATCGCCCTGATGCTATTGCTGTGCGGCATGGCATTGGCTGGCTGGTCGCTTTACCTTGGCCTGCCATTGGCCGTGCTGATTATCTGGCTGCCGCGCCTGCGCTCGCGCACTCTCCCTGAGGCGAACGCTGCGGACAGCACCAGCGCCATCGCTGGATTGACTCGCGATCTCTCCTACACCACCAGCCATAACGCCTTGTCGGCCGCCGGCGTGGCCTATTCGGTCAAGCAACTGGCGGACAAACTGCAATCGCAGCTCAACGCCGCGGCGCAGATCGTCAGCAGCGCCGAAGTGATGATCGCCACCGAACACGCTACATCGAAACTCAGTCGGGAAGCCTTGGGCGCGGCCAGTGAAGCTCATCAGAGCAGCGCGGCCGGGCGTACGGAACTGGTCGAGTCCATTGCGCGCATGCATCAACTCAGTCAGCGCGCCAGCAGCAGCCGCGAGCTGATCGAAGCCCTGAGTTTGCGCAGCGACGATATCCAGCGGGTCACACTGGTAATCCAGTCCATCGCCAGCCAGACCAATTTGTTGGCGTTGAACGCGGCCATTGAAGCGGCGCGGGCCGGCGAGCACGGTCGCGGCTTTGCGGTGGTGGCCGATGAGGTGCGGGGGCTGGCCGCGCGCACGGCGACGGCGACCGGTGAAGTCGGGGAGATGGTCGCCGACATTCAGCAACGCACCGCGCAAGTGGTGGAGCAGATTCGTCAACTGGCCAGCGATCTCAATACCGGCGTCGCGCAAGTCGAGCACACCGGACAGCACCTGGAAAACATCGCGCGCCTGGCCGCCGGCGTCGAAAGACAGGTCGGGGAAATCGCTCAGGGCGCAGACACCAACCGCGAACAGCTCGACAGTCTGTTCCACGCCATCGAACAGATGCGCAGCGATCTGGCGATCAGCGACCAGCAGACTCAGCGGCTCGCCCAGGCAGCGGTGCAAATGGAAGGGCAGGCCGAAACCATCAGCGAACGCCTGGCCGCAGTTGGACTGGATGACTATCACCAGCGGATTTACGACCTGGCCCGCGAAGGCGCGAGTCAAATTGCGGCACGCTTCGAAGCAGATATCGATCAGGGTCGAATCAGTCTAGATGACTTGTTTGATCGCAATTACCAGGCGATCCCCAACACCAGCCCGGCCAAATACCAGACCCGCTTCGACCGCTACACCGATCAGGTATTGCCGGCGATTCAGGAACCGTTGCTGCCGCGCCATGAAGGCCTGGTGTTCGCCATCGCCTGCACACAGCAGGGTTATGTGCCGACTCACAACACCGTGTTCAGCCAGCCGCTGACCGGTGATGTGCAGGTCGATACCCTGCAAAACCGCACCAAACGCAAATTCGCCGACCGCACCGGGATCCGCTGTGGCAGCCATCAACAGGCCGTGCTGTTGCAGACTTACACCCGCGACACCGGTGAACTGATGCACGACCTGTCGGTGCCGATCATGCTCAAGGGCCGGCATTGGGGTGGTTTGCGCCTGGGTTATAAACCAGAACGTCCTCGCTGAGAGGAAGCGTGCAGGGCTGCCTGGTTGGCGCAATTGAGCGCCGAAATGCCCGACAGCCTGCATTGAACCCTTGGCTAGTGGATCTGGTGCATGCGCAGGTTCAGGTCGTCGACCACGTGCGCCCAATCGGCGTCTTCACGCAGTTGTTCCTTGAGGAAGCCGGCTTGTTGCGGGGTCCAGAACTCGGCGTCGATGAGTTTCTTGTCATCGGCCAAGGGGGAATGACGGGCAATGAAATCGTCGATGGCCTTCTCGCTGGAGTCCAGGCCGAGCTGGTCGAACAAGCCTTTCAAATCATGTGTGGGTGAATCCATCTTCATCTCCTTGCAGATAATCCGTCGCGTCGAGTGCGAGATCCGAGGTGCGGCTTCATTGCATCTGAGAGGCATTTGAGAGAACCGCGCTTCAGGAGTTCGATAGCGAATTTCAAAAGCAGGAATGAGCATAGACTGCAAATCCGATGATCAGGCTTTCAATGCCCCTTCATCGACGGCAAGCTTCAGGGCTTTAGCGGCTTCCTGGGCGGCGACGGCCGCGACATCGGCGGTCTTGAACCAGCGATCCTTTTCGACCTGGTGATACGTCACAGCGGTCAACGGCGGTTTGGCGCGCATGATAATGACGGCCTGGAATTCGCCTTCGACCTCTCTGGCTTCGCCCCGGATAAAAAATTCACCGATATCAAATTCCGTCACGTAGCAGTCTTCCCTTGGAAATAGTTGTTGTATTGAACGCCGTCCGCCCTGTGGACGGGTTTCATTGGTCGGGCAGTATGGCAGTAGTTGCCTGCCGGCGGCTGAGTTAAGTCGCCGGCATGACGAAACGTCTATGGAAATGAATGGTCAGCTGCGTGCCTCGAGTGAGCGGGCAAGGGCGCAGGCTTCGTTATGATTGCCGCGGAAACCTCTTACACGTCCGGTGGATATTTCCTTGATGTGGAAAAAGGCGTTGCCGGCCAATACCACCTGAAAGCGCGGGAGTAGACGCTCTTCAGGCATGAAGTCCTGCGGCGGAAGTCCCATCGAATGCAGAAGAGGCGAGCCGTTTGTGTACCGCGTGTGAGGCTGGGCAAAGTGAGTCAGTGTGCACATATGAAGTCCTTTTCGTGGTTTTACCGACGTGTGTACGTTGTTATGGGTAGTCTCGGTGAGCATCGCTGCTCTAGAATCGCCATCAATGGTTGGCGATTGATGCCCATCTAAAGCAATTTTTTACTGGCGATATGTCGGAAAAGTGCTTTTTTTAAAGAGATTTTTCCCTAAAGTTGGTAATCCGGTTTTATCTGGCCGTCAGAAGGGCGTTTTCCTTCAACATCTGACGACCGCCAGGCAAGACGACGTGAGGGATGTTCCAGTAATCTTCTCAAACCTCGCGATGAATGGGCCCTCTGCCCGTTCCAGGATTCGACCCGGGTCATTTGGCTACACCTCGGCATTGCCGCTTTTTTCTGCTGTGCGCGTTTCCGGCGTACGGCGTCATTTTCAGATGTGGGGATGTTTCCTTGGCAGTAAGTAATCTCGATATGCATGCTTTGTTCGTACTGGGTGATTTGCGCGCAAAGCTGGTTAAACAGTTTCAGTCACGTTTCGTCTACATCACCGAACAGAACGCTGAAGGCATTTACATTGCCGAACTCGACACCGAGTCAGCGCTGGTGGTGGATGACAAGCCAGGGCTTAAGCTCAAGGTCGGCGATCATTTCAGCGCTTCCGTGTTGCCTAGTCGCGAAGGCGGCAAGCTGGACATCAAGTTCCGTGAAATCAAGCTGACGGTGTACGGGCTGGGGGATTACGCGTTCGTGACCACCGCAGACGGCCACGGCATTGTGTTCAAGGAAGGTCATAGCGTGGTGATGGTGTTCGCAGCCCATCAACAATTGCAGGAAGGCCTGACCAAAACCCTGAAAGCCGTGACTGCCAAGGCCGCCAAGTGGCGCAAGGGCGAACTGGTGACCTTCAAGGCCAGCGAGTAATGACCCTGACCCGCGCCGATTTCCACGAACAGAACCAGGCCAGTGCCCACGCCGAGGCGCAGCGACTGTTGGCTCAAAAGGCCGTTCTACAGGGAACCTGGCTGAGTTGGGTGGCGTCACAGATCTACCTGTTGCGTCCGGCGGCGTACGCCAGCATGGTCAGAAGAGAGCTTGCTCGCTTGCAGGAACCTTGCGAAAAGTAATCCTCGCCCCTCGAAAGCAGGAACCTCAACTACAGTCAGATGACTGAGTATTCAGAGGCTTGCGGTCTTCTTTGTCAGGCCATCCTGCTATTGCTGTGAACAGCACGAGGTGCAAAAGCATGAAGGGATTTCGACGGTTACTGGCCACTACCCTGGCCACGTTCAGTTTATTGGCTTCACCCGTCCCGGTGTTCGCTGCCCAGGCGCCGATCCATTTCGCCGACCTGAACTGGGAAAGTGGCAGCCTGATCACCGATATCCTGCGGATCATCGTCGAGAAGGGCTATGGCTTGCCGACCGACACCTTGCCGGGGACGACCATTACCCTGGAGACCGCACTGGCCAACAATGACATTCAGGTCATTGGCGAAGAATGGGCCGGTCGCAGTCCGGTCTGGGTCAAGGCTGAAGCCGAGGGCAAAGTCGCGGCCTTGGGCGATACGGTCAAGGGTGCCACCGAGGGCTGGTGGGTGCCGGAGTATGTGATCAAGGGCGACCCGGCCAAGGGCATCAAGCCGATGGCGCCGGATCTGCGCAGTATCAGTGATCTGCCACGCTACAAAGACGTGTTCAAAGACCCGGAAACCCCGGGCAAGGGACGCTTCCTCAACAGCCCGATCGGCTGGACATCGGAAGTGGTCAACAAGCAGAAGCTCAAGGCGTATGGGCTGGACGACAGCTACGTGAACTTTCGCAGTGGTTCAGGGGCGGCGCTGGACGCAGAGATCAGTTCGTCGATTCGTCGCGGCAAGCCGGTCCTGTTCTATTATTGGTCCCCAACGCCGTTGCTCGGCCGTTTCAAGCTGATTCAACTGCAAGAGCCGCCGTTCGATGCCGAAGCCTGGAAAACCCTGACCGACGCTGACAACCCCAATCCGAAACCGACTCGCTCGCTGCCCTCGAAGCTGTCCATCGGCGTGTCCACGCCATTTCAGAAACAGTACCCGCAGATTGCCGAGTTCTTCAGCAAGGTCGATTTGCCGATCGAAGCATTGAACAAGGCCTTGGCTGACATGAGCGAAAAACACACCCCGCCACGGCAAGCGGCGGAGGCGTTCATGAAGGCGCACCCGGACGTGTGGCAGGCCTGGGTGCCCAAGGATGTGGCAGACAAAGTCTCTGCGGCCCTGAAATAAAACCGATTTATGTACACCCGGGAATGCTCGGGTGTACATAAATCCCTACGGGGGAGATAGCGAATACCCTTACAAAAACGCGTAAGGAAGTTCATCCTGCTGCAACATTTCACGCTGGATGTCTGAATATGAGCCTTTTGGTCGCGCAATGGATTGCTGCAATCTTTTTATTGATCAGCCTGGTCCACCTGTATTGGGCTGCGGGTGGCAAGTGGGGCAGCGAGGCGGCGGTGCCGCGAGTGCCCGGGGAGGGCGGTGAGGCATCAAGGCCGGCGTTCAAGCCGTCGGGCTTTGCCACGTTGCTGGTGGCGGTGGGTTTACTGCTGATCGCGATGCTGGTGTGCCTGCGGGTCGGGCTGTATCTGCCCACGGTGCATCATTGGTCGCTGCAATGGGTGATCAGCGCAATTGCGATGCTGATGTTCGCCCGGGCGATCGGCGATTCGAATCTGGTGGGGTTCTTCAAGCAGGAGAAGGGATCGAGGTTTGCCCGGCTGGATACGTGGGCGTATTCGCCGTTGTGTGTGGTGTTGGGGGCCGGGTTGTTGGCAGTGGCCTGGATCTGATTCGGGACAAGCAAGATCAAAAGATCGCAGCCTTCGGCAGCTCCTACGGATTTGATGTCATACGCCACAATTGCGATGACCACGACCAATGTAGGAGCTGGCGAAGCCTGCGATCTTTTGATCTTAGCTCCCCGTTTCCGTGCGCCGACTACTCACCTCAGCCGGCACATCATCCCCCGCCATGCGCTTGCGAAACAGCGCCGCCCGGGCCAGCAATAGCGTGGTCACCGGCACGGTGATCGACAGCAGAACCGGAATCAGCCAGGCATGCAGCACCGGCGCCGACTTGAGTGCCGAAAAGTAAATAATCGAAGCCAGCGCCACGCACCACGCGCCTAAGGTCGAGGCCAGCGCCGGAGGGTGCATGCGCTGGAAATAATCCTTCATCCGCAGCAGCCCGACCGCACCGATCAGCGTAAACAGGCTGCTCAGCACCAGCAGAATCGCCACCGCCATTTCAACCCACAGAGACAATTCAGCGTTCATTCGATCACCTCGCCACGCAGCAAGAATTTGGCCAGGGCAAACGAGCCGACGAAGCCGAACAGGGCGATCAGCAGCGCCGCCTCGAAGTAAGTGTCACTGGCATAACGAATGCCCAGTGTAAGCATCATCAGCATGGCGATGATGTACAGGTAGTCCAGCGCCAGAACCCGGTCCTGGGCCGACGGGCCCTTGAACAGGCGGATCAGGGTCAGAATCATCGCCACCGAAAAGATGAACAGACTCAGCAGGATCGCGTTCGACAGCAATGCGCTCATTCGAAGATCTCCATCAAGGGGCGCTCGTAGGTCGTCTTGAAGTGCTGGATGAATTGGTTTTCGTCATCCAGATCGAAGACGTGCAGCAACAGAATGCTGCGATCCAGCGCCAGTTCCGACCAGACCGTGCCGGGCACCACCGTGCAGATCATCGACAGCGCCGCGAGGCCGTTGGCATCGCGCAAATCCAGCGGCACCTTGATGAACTGCGAGCGAGGCGCACGACGGCCCGCGTTGAGCACGCCCCAAGCCACGGCGAGGTTGGACACGATCACGTCGCGCCCGACCAGCAAGAACAAACGCAGGATCACCCCAGGCCGACGAATGCGGATCGGCAGCGGCCGCAGCTTGCGCATCATCAACGGCGCGCAGAACCCCAGCACGGCGCCCAGCAGTAGATTGCCGGGGCTCATCGACAGGTTCAACACCAGCCACAGCAGCCACAGTGCCAACGACAACCAGGGTGCAGGAAACAGGCGCTTCATGGTTGCACCTCCACTTGTGCTGCGCTGGCCTGCGGGTTCGGAATCGGGCGGGTGCCGAGCACCGCCATCACGTATTGCTGCGGATTATTCAACGCTTGAGCGGCAGCCTGGGTGTAGCGCAGCAGCGGTTCAGCCTTGAACGTCAGCGCAATGCTCAGCCCCAACAGAACGACGATCGGCACGCATTCCAGGCGCCGCAGCAAGGGCGATGGCCGCTCTTGCGGGGTCCAGAAACGCTGGATACCCAAGCGCGAAAAAGCGATCAGCGAGGCCAGCCCGGACAGAATCAACAGGGCGAGCAGAGCCCACGCTCCGTTCGATATCGGTTCGTCGCTGCCAATACCCAGACCCAGCGGATTGAGCAAAGCGCTGAGCAGGCTGAGTTTGCCGATAAACCCTGAAAGCGGCGGCATGCCGATGATCAGCAGGGCGCAGGCGATGAAGCTCAAGCCGAGGAAAGCCATGGTCCAGGGAATCACTTGGCCGACCACTGCTTTGCGGTCGTCATCGAGGTTGAAGCCTTTGGGCGGCTGCAAGGATTCCAGCGGCCGTGGAAGCAACTCGCCATCATCGTCCAGAGGCAATTCGTTGGCCGAACGCGAGCGCTCGATCAACTCAGCCAGCAAGAACAGCGCGCTCAAGGCCAGGGTTGAGCTGACCAGATAGAACAGCGCCGCGCCGATCAGGTTCGGCTGTGCGAAACCGATGGCCGACAACAGAATGCCTGCCGACACCAGAATGCTCAGGCTGGCCATGCGTTCGAGGCGTTGCGCGGCGAGGATCGCCACGGCGGCGCAGACGATGGTCGCCATGCCGCCGTAGATCAGCCAGTCACCACCGAAGTACGCGGATGCCCCGGCCTGCCCGGAAAACAGCAGCGTCCACAGGCGTAGCAAGGTGTAGACGCCGACTTTGGTCATGATCGCGAACATTGCCGCCACGGGCGCGCTGGCCGCGGAGTAGGCCGGCACCAGCCAGAAGTTCAGCGGCCACATTCCGGCCTTGGCCAGGAACGCCACCGCCAGAATCGCCGCGCCGGCGTGCAGCAAGCCGCGATCGGCTTCCGGCACCAGCGGGATTTTCAGCGCCAGGTCGGCCATGTTCAGCGTGCCGGTAACGCCGTAGATCAGCGCCGCGCCGATCAAAAACAGCGACGAGGCCAGCAGGTTGATCGAGATGTAATGCAGCCCCGACGACACCCGCGCCCGACCCGAACCGTGCAGCATCAGCCCGTAAGAGGCGGCCAGAAGCACTTCGAAGAATACGAACAGGTTGAACAGATCTGCCGTCAGGAAGGCGCCGTACAGGCCCATCAGCTGAATCTGGAACAGCGCGTGGAAACTCGAACCGGCACCGTCCCAGCGCGCCATGGCGAACAGCAGGGCGCTGACGCCGATGATCCCGGTCAGCACCAGCATCAGCGCCGACAGGCGATCGACCACCAGCACAATGCCGAACGGCACCGGCCAGTTGCCCGGCAGGTACACGCCGATGGAGCCGGGCACGCCAGTGGTTTGGGTCCATTGCAGCAACATCACCGCGATGCCCAGCCCCAGCAGGCTGGAGAACAGGTTGATTTTGGCCTTTAGCGGGCGGTGTTTCTCGCCCAGCATCAGCATCACCGCGGCGGTCAGCAGCGGTAGCAGAATCGGTGCAGCGATCAGGTGCGCCATCGGATTCATTCTTTAGGCTCCCGGCCATCCACATGGTCGGTACCGGTCAGGCCCCGGGAGGCGAGCAGCACCACCAGGAACAGCGCGGTCATGGCGAAGCTGATGACGATCGCGGTCAGCACCAACGCTTGCGGCAGCGGGTCGGTGTAGTGCAGCAAATCCTGAGGCACGCCGTCCTTGATGTTCGGCTCCTTGCCGATGAACAGGCTGCCCATGCTGAAGATGAACAGGTTGACGCCATAGGACAGCAGGCACAGGCCCATGACCACCTGGAACGTCCGTGGCCGCAGCACCAGCCACACGCCGGACGCGGCCAGCACACCGATGGCGATTGCGATGACTTCTTCCATCAGATGGCTCCTTGCGTGGCAGCCACTTTGGCCGCGGGCTTGGGTTGCGCGCTGGTTTTATGACCACGTACCGATTGGTGGGCGAGGGCGGTCAGGATCAACAGGGTCGAGCCGACCACCACGGCGTACACGCCAATGTCAAAGAACAGCGCGCTGGCGATGTGAATGTCGCCCAGCAGCGGCAATGTGAAATGCCAAGTGTGGGTGGTGAGGAATGGATAGCCAGCCGCCATCGCCCCGAGCCCGGTGACCGTGGCGAACAGCAGCCCGGTGCCCATCCAGCGCAGCGGTCGCAGGCTCATTTGCGCCTCGACCCACTGGGTGCCGGCGACCATGTATTGCAGGATGAACGCCACCGACATCACCAGACCGGCGACGAAACCGCCACCGGGTTGATTGTGCCCGCGCATGAACAGGTAGACCGACACCACAAACGCAATCGGCAGCAGCAGACGCACCAGCACGGCTGGCACCATCATGAAACCGAGCGCGGTGTCGCTGGCGTGACGCGGGTTGACCAGGTCGGTGACCACATCCGGCGCGAGCAAACGTTGCTGCGCCGGCAGTTGCAGACTCTCTTTCGGTGGGCGGAAGCGTCGCAACAGGGCGAACACGGCCAGGGCCACGGCCACCAGCACGGTGATTTCGCCGAGGGTGTCGAAGCCACGGAAGTCCACCAGCATCACATTGACCACGTTGCTACCGCCGCCTTCGGGCAGGGCGCGACTGAGGTAGAACGAGGAAATGTCGTTGGGCGTCTGGCGGGTCAGCATGGCGTAGGACAGCAGCGCCATGCCGCCACCGACCATGATCGACAGCAGCAAGTCGCGGATACGGCGGATGCGTGCCTTGCGCAGGCTGCTCGGCAATGGCGAGACCTCTTCGATCCGTCGCGGCAGCCAGCGCAGACCGAGGAGGATCAACACCGTGGTCACCACTTCCACCGCCAATTGCGTCAGGGCCAGGTCCGGTGCCGAGAACCAGACGAAGGTCACGCAGGTCATCAGGCCGCAGACGCTGACCATGGTCAGGGCCGCGAGCCGGTGATACTTGGCTTGCCACGCCGCGCCAAGGGCGCAGGCAATCGCCAGCAACCAGAGGGTGACGAACACGATCGAACCTGGAATTTTCGGCCGGTCGCCCCAGCTCAGGCTGCTGTGCAGCATCGGGATCAACCCGGCCAGCACCGCGGCGAGCACCACCAGAAACAGTTGGGTTTGCAGGCGCCGGGTACTGATCCGCCGCTCCAGACGACGAGCCAGGCGCATCATGATCACCAGGCTGCGCTCAAACAGGCGCTTGCCGTTGAAGTGGCTGATCACCGGCGGGTGCGTGAAGCGCCCGCGCTTGAGCTGATTGCGCAGCAGCAGATAGAGGGTGATGCCGCAAGACATGGCAATCAGACTCATGATCATCGGCGCGTTCCAGCCGTGCCAGATCGCCAGGCTGTACTCGGGCAGCGTGCCGCCCACCACCGGCAATGCCGCTGCCGCGAGCAACGGGCCGACCACTTGAGCGGGGAAGATCCCCACCACCAGACAGGTGAACACCAGCAACTCCACCGGCGCGCGCATCCAGCGTGGCGGTTCGTGCGGGGTGTGCGGCAGGTCGGTGGCGGTCGGGCCGAAGAACACATCGACCGTGAAGCGCAGGGAATAGGCGACGCTGAACGTCCCGGCGATGGTCGCGACGATCGGCAGGGTCATCTCGATCCAGGCCGTGGCGTTGATGAACACGGTTTCGGCGAAGAACATCTCTTTCGACAGGAAACCGTTGAGCAGCGGTACGCCGGCCATGGAGGCACTGGCGACCATGGCCAGGGTGGCGGTGAACGGGATCAGTTTGATCAGGCCGCTGAGTTTGCGAATATCCCGGGTGCCGCTTTCGTGGTCGATGATCCCGGCGGCCATGAACAGCGAGGCCTTGAACGTGGCGTGGTTGAGAATGTGGAACACCGCGGCCACGGCGGCCAGCGGACTGTTCAGCCCCAGCAGCAAAGTGATCAGGCCCAGGTGGCTGATGGTCGAGTAGGCCAGCAGACCCTTGAGGTCATTCTGAAACATCGCGCAGTAAGCGCCGAGCAACAGGGTGCAGGCCCCGGCTCCGCTGACGATGTAGAACCATTCTTCACTGCCGGACAGCGACGGCCACAGGCGCGCGAGCAGGAAGACCCCGGCCTTGACCATGGTCGCTGAGTGCAGATAGGCCGAAACCGGTGTCGGCGCCGCCATGGCGTGGGGCAGCCAGAAGTGGAAGGGGAATTGCGCACTTTTGCTCAAGGCGCCGATCAGGATCAGGGGAAGCAGAATAGGGTAGAGGGCATGTGCGCGAATCAGATCGCCGGCGGCCAGGACCTTGTCCAGGTCATAGCTGCCGACCACATGGCCGAGCAGCATGACCCCCGCCAGCAAACACAAGCCACCGGCACCGGTGACCATCAACGCCATGTAGGCGCCACGTCGCGCATCGGCGCGGTGGTGCCAGTAGCCGATCAACAGGAATGAGAAGAGGCTGGTCAGCTCCCAGAAAAACACGATCTGGATCAGGTTGCCGGAGATTACCAACCCGAGCATGGCGCCCATGAACGCCAGGAAAAACGCGAAGAAGCGTGGCACCGGATCGTCCGGCGACATGTAGTAGCGGGCGTATAGCGAAACCAGCGTGCCGATGCCCAGCACCAGCATCGAGAACAGCCAGGCGAAACCGTCCATGCGCAGAACGAAGTTCAGGCCAAGGCTCGGTAACCAGAAGAATTCTTCGCGGATCACGCCGCCATGGGCGATTTGCGGGTACAAGAGGGCGACCTGGACGGTGCCGATAAGGGCAACCAGGCCAGCCAACAGCGATTCGGTGTTACGCGCATTGTGCGGCAGCAAGGCCGCCAGACAGCTGCCGATAAAAGGCAGAAGCAGTAGAACTATCAGGGACATAGGCTTCTAATCTGCGGAAGTTTGTGAAGCATCATACGTGCCAGCTCCCGGATCACCAAACGCCAAGCTGTCGCAGAATCCTACAAGGTAAACGGAAAATTCCTGTTTATCATTGTTTCAACGGAGAGGGGGAATCCCCGAAAAGATCGCAGCCTTCGGCAGCTCCTACAAGGGAATGCGTACTCCTGTAGGAGCTGCCGAAGGCTGCGATCTTTTGATCTTGCTGTTAATTGCCGCTTTCACTCTCCAAGGCTTCATCAACTTCGGCAGAAGCCTTACCCTTAGTCTTCAACTCACTGACAATCACCGCCGCCACAATCAATCCCGCCCCCACTAACGCAATCGCCGGCAACCGCTCCCCGGCAATCCGCCCGACAATCCCGGCCCACACCGGCTCCCCGGCATAGATCAGCGTCGCCCGCGTCGGCGACACACTCTTCTGCGCCCAGTTCATCGCCACCTGAATCGCCGCACTCGCCGCGCCCAGGCCCAATGCGCTGCACAACAGTAACCAGGAGAACCCGGGAATCACTTCCTGAGTCGGCACCACCATCAAAAAGGCCAGCACCGCAGTCACCGCCAGTTGCACCACCGTCACCCGGCGCACGTCGACCTGGCCGGCGTAGGTGCTGATCAGAATGATCTCCGCCGCAATCGCCACGGCGCTGATCAATGTGGCGATTTCCCCAGGGCTGAAATTGAACGAAGCGCCGGCGGGTCCCGACAACAGCATCAACCCGGTAAAGGCCAGCATGATCCCGATACTCGGCATCAACCCCGGACGCCGACCCAGCACCAGCCATTGCAGCAACGGCACGAACGGCACATACAGCGCGGTAATAAACGCCGACTGACTGCTGGGAATGCTCTGCAAACCCACGGTCTGCAGGCCATAACCGAGCATGATCGCCACGCCGATGAACGACCCGGCCTTGAGTTCGAACAAGGTCAGTTCGCGCAGATGACGCCAGGAGAACAGGGCAACGATGCTCGCCGCCGCGGCAAAGCGCAGACCGACGAAAAACATCGGCCCGCTGACGGTCATTGCATGCTGCACCAGCAAAAACGTCCCGCCCCAGACCATGGTGATCAGCACCAACACGCACTCAGCTTTGCTGAACCGTGAGAAACGGGAGGAAGCAGGGGAGGAGTTCACCGACGTCATGACCTTGCGCGCTACCTGAGGGAGACGCACAATGCGCCGGAAGTTGGGCAGTATACTGCGCAACACCATCAAGTGAGCAATATAGTGCACAAAGATTCCACCCAACGGGCCTCGGTTCTCCAGCACGTCAGCCAGAACGTCCGACGTCTGCGCCACGCCGCCGACATGAGCCAGACCGCTTTGGCCGAAAAGTCCGGGGTCAGCCGCCGCATGCTGGTGGCCATCGAGGCTGGCGAGAAGAACGTCAGCCTGACCACCCTCGATCGCGTGGCCGAAGCACTGGACGTCGCCTTCAGCGATCTGATCCAGGCCCCGGATGCCCGCGATCCGAGCCGTATCAACGAAGTCGCCTGGGCGGGAACGATCCCCGGCAGTAAAGCCGTTTTACTGTCAAAAGCCACCGCCACCCGTGAAGTGGAACAATGGGAATGGTGCCTGCAACCGGGTGAGGTTTATCCATCGCAGCCGGATGCCGAAGGCTGGAGTGAGCAGATTTATGTGTTCGAAGGTTGCCTGACCCTGATGCTCGGCGACCAACCGCAGAAAATCGCCGCCGGTGAATTCTTCATGTTCGCCAGCAACCAGCCACATTCCTATCGCAACGACGGGGAAGTGGCGGCGCGGTTTGTGCGTAATGTGGTGATCTGACTGTTTGCCGACCAACACTGGATAAGCACTTTGCTGTTTTAAAGCTGCAAGTGTTTCTCGGATAGTTAATTAAGCTATTGAAATAAAACAAATTTAGTTTCAGGCACGACTCCTGCAAAAGCGCTGGGGCATTCACCAGAATCCCGGAGTCGGCCCATGACAGCCTCTGCCCAACCCTCGCAAACCGCCCATGTGATCCATTCGGACGCCGAGGCGATTGCCGTCGCACACAAGCTAGCCGCACGTTTCGCTATCGAGGCCAGCGCTCGTGACCGCGAGCGACGTCTGCCGGTCGTTGAACTCGACGAGTTCTCCGCCAGTGGTTTATGGGGCATCACCATTCCCAAAGAATACGGCGGTGCCGGCGTGTCTTACGTGACAGTCGCCGAGGTGATCAAGATCATTTCTGCCGCCGACCCGTCCCTCGGCCAGATCCCGCAAAACCATCTGGGCGTGCTCGACATCCTGCTGCAAACCGCCACCGAAGCGCAGAAGCGCTATTACTTCGGCAAAGTCCTGCAGGGTTATCGTTTCGGCAACGCCTTCTCCGAATCCAAAAGCAAAAATGCCGGTGCCTTTGAAACCCGTATCCGTTTCGATGAAGACACCGCGCAAATCGACGGTGAGAAGTTCTACTGCACCGGCGCCTTGTTCGCGCACATCGTGCCGGCGGTGGCGGTCGATCAAGAGAACAAGGCTTTCATCGCCTTCATCGAGCGCGACAATCCCGGGTTGACGGTGATCGACAGTTGGGACGGTTTCGGCCAGCGCACCACTGCCAGCGGCGGCGTGAATCTGGACGCGGTGAAGGTGCCTTTGAGCGCGGTGATCCCGGCCCACAAGGCGTTCGACGAACCCACCGCCGACGGCCCGATCTCGCAAATTATCCAGGCTGCGGTGGATACCGGCATCGCCGTCGGCGCCCTGGAAGAAACCAAGCGCTACGCTCGTGAAGCCCGACCATGGATCGACAGCCAGCAGGATCATGGCTGGCAGGACCCGTTCAGCATCGCCGCCATCGGCGATCTGGAATGGCGGGTTCACGGCACCGAAGCGATCCTGAAAAAAGCCGGCCAAGCCATCGACGGCGCGTTGCTCAAACCCAATGAGGGCACCGTTGCCCGCGCCTCGGTTGTGGTCGCACAGGCCAAAGTCCTCTCTGCCGAAATCGCCTTGCTCACCAGCAGCAAACTCTTCGAACTCGCCGGCACCCGCTCGGTGCTCGGCAAGTACAACCTCGACCGTCATTGGCGCAACGCCCGGACTCACACCTTGCACGACCCGGCACGCTGGAAATATCACTTGATCGGCAACTACCTGCTCAACGGCGTGAAGCCTGCGCGCCACGCCTGGAACTGAGGAGCGACCCATGAACGCCTTGACCCAACCAATTGTTACCGGGCAGCCCCTGGCCAAGCCTCAGCACGACTTGCACAACGCTCGCAGCTTGCTCGATGCGACGTTGCGTTTCGTCCGGCAAAAGACCCAAGCCACGGATGATCCTTACGTCATCAGCCGCTTCGGCGATTTGCACATCCGGATTGAAGTCGCCGCCGCGCTGCTCGAACGCGCCGAAGACTTTCTGAACAGTGTTGATGACGACACGGAAATCAGCGTCGCCATCGCCGAGTCGCACCTGGCCAGCGCGGATGCTTTAAATGCCGTCAGCAATGCCGAATTCGAACTCACCGGCCAACGTACCGTGTTGCCTGGATCGCTGGATGATCCGCTGCGTTGGAAGCTCCACCTCATTGGCAACTTCCGCCTCAACGGCATCCATCCACCCAGCGTGCGGAGTGTCGTTTGATGGCCCGTGAAATTCGTCTCAACGCCTTTGACATGAACTGCGTCGGCCACCAGTCGCCGGGTTTGTGGGCGCATCCGCGGGATCGATCCTGGCAGTACAAGGATCTTGAGTACTGGACCGATCTGGCGAAGATCCTCGAACGCGGCAAGTTCGACGGTTTGTTCATCGCCGATGTGCTGGGCATATATGACGTCTACAACGGCAACGGTGACGCGGCTATTCGTCAGGCGGCGCAGGTACCGGTCAATGATCCATTGCAACTGATCCCGCCGATGGCGCTGGTCACCGAACATCTGGGTTTCGGCCTGACCGCGTCGCTGTCCTTCGAACACCCGTATCCGTTTGCCCGACGCCTGTCGACTCTCGATCACCTGACCAAGGGCCGCGCCGGCTGGAACATTGTCACGTCGTACCTGGAAAGCGGCGCGAAGAACCTCGGCCAGAAAGCCCAGACCGAACATGACGCCCGTTACGACTTCGCCGAAGAGTACCTGGAGGTTTGCTACAAGCTGTGGGAAGGCAGCTGGGAAGAGGGCGCGATTCTGCGGGATCGCGAGCGGCGGATCTTCAGCGATCCGAGCAGAATTCACGAGATCCGGCACGTCGGCAAACACTTTCAGGTGCCAGGGATGCACCTCTGTGAACCTTCGCCCCAGCGCACGCCGGTGCTGTTTCAGGCCGGCGCCTCGAGTCGTGGCAAGCAGTTCGCCGCCGAACATGCCGAATGCGTGTTTGTCGCCGCGCCGTCGAAAGTGCTGCTGAAGAAAACCGTGGCCGACATCCGTCGCCGTGCGGCTGAAGCGGGGCGCGATCCGTCGAAGATCCTGATCTTCAATCTGCAAACGGTGATCCTCGGCGAGACCGACACAAAGGCCAAAGTCAAGTTTGAAGAATACAAAACCTGGGTCAGTTATGAGGGCGCCATGGCGTTGATCTCGGGCTGGACCGGGATCGATTTCAGCCAGTTCAAACCGGATGAACCGCTCAAACACGTGCACACCAATGCCATTCAATCGGCGGTGGAGGCGTTCTCCACGGCGGACCCGAACAAGGTCTGGACGCCGAACGAACTGGCCGATTGGGTTGGGATCGGTGGTTTCGGGCCGCTGTTTGTCGGCAGCCCCGAGACCGTCGCCGATTTGCTGCAGGAATGGGTCGAGGAGACCGATGTGGATGGCTTCAACCTGGCTTATGCGTTGACCCATGAAACGTTCATCGATGCCGTTGAGTTATTGGTGCCGGAGTTGCAGAAGCGTGGGGTGTACAAGACCGACTATGCGCCGGGGACCTTGCGCGAGAAGTTGTTTGGCGAAGGGGCGCGATTGCCGGAGATACATCCGGGGGCGGGCTATCGAGACCTGGCGGGGTTGCGGCGGCAGGAGAAGAAAGTGGTGTCTGCGTAGACGCCTTCGCGGGCAAGCCACGCTCCCACAGGTTTCGTATCGCTGGCGATATTTGTGGACGACACAAAACCCTGTGGGAGCGTGGCTTGCCCGCGAAGAGGCCAGTACGTCCAACATCGATGTCGCCTGTCACACCGCCATCGCGGGCAAGCCACGCTCCCACAGGTTTCGTATCGCTGGCGATATTTGTGGACGACACAAAACCCTGTGGGAGCGTGGCTTGCCCGCGAAGAGGCCGGCACATTCAACATTGATATCGCCAGTTACACCGCTTTCGCGAGCAAGCCAGCTCCCACATTGGGACGGTGGTGTTTTACAGATTCCAGCCCAGCGGACCACCGCACGCTTTTGCCCATGGATAAGAGGTAAGCCAATGAGCGTGCATGAACTCAAACGTCCGCCAGTCGCCGATTCCGCCCAATGGCGGGTCGATGTGCCCAAGGCTTTGGAGCAGCTGCAGCACTGGGCGCAGGTCAGTCCGTTGCAACCGGCGTTGCGCCACAAACGCCACGGTCAGTGGTTCGTCTGGCGCTGGATCGATGCCTTGCGCGATGTCGAGCGGTTGGCCGATGGTTTGCGTCAGCAGGGTTTTACCGAAGATTCGCGCCTGGCCTTGAGCGGTGCATTCGAGCCAGATCTGTTGCTGCTCGCACTGGCCGCCCGCCACATTGGCGCCGAACTGCTGACGTTGCCGGACAACCTCGACTCCGAGGAGCTGCACAAAGCCCTATGGCGCAGCCGTCCAACTCACGCGTTCGTTCAAGGGAGACAGACGCAGCAACTCTGGACCAACCAAGGCCTGACGCTGCTGAATTTCGCCGAGTTGCTCGGCCCGGTGGACCCTGCGCAACGCCTCAACCGCTGGAATCAAGACGCGCAACTGTGGAGCGAAGAGGGCACCCAGTGGCAGCACGGCCTGACGGTGCTACTGGAACAATGGCTGAGCAGCGGCCAATCCCTGGCCTTCCCGGAAAGCCCCGGCAGCGCCGCCCGCGACCGTCGTGAAGTGGCGCCGTCCGGGCTGCTGCTGTCGGCCGAACGCCTGCAACTATTGGCCGCAGAAATCGAAAGCCGCCTCGCCCCCAATGGCACCTGGCGTCGACGCCTCTGCGACTGGGCCATCGCCCATCCCGAAAAAGGCCTGCAACGCTTGATCAAGAACCGCGTTCGCCGCCTGTTGGGCTTCCACAACCTGCATTTCATCTGGCAAGCCCCCCGCATTTCCGATGCTCAACCCGAGCCGACCTGGCTCGCTGAATTCAAACGGGACATCGCATGAGTTCGACCGACTCCATTCTGCAAGTCAGCGGTATTTCCCTGTCCTTCAAAGGCGTGAAGGCGATCAATGAACTGTCGTTCGACGTGCGTCGGGGCGAGATCTGCGCGCTGATTGGCCCCAACGGCGCGGGCAAGAGTTCGCTGCTCAACGTGCTGAACGGCGTGTACCGCTTCGATGCCGGTTCGATTGTGTTCGAGCAACAGCCGTTCAAACGTATCGACCCATTGACCGCCGCACGCCGGGGCATCGGCCGCACGTTCCAGAACAACGCACTGTTCAAGAAAATGAGTGTGATCGACAACATCCTCACCGGCCTGTCACGGCACCTGCGCAGCGGTTTCATCGAGCAGGCGCTGAACCTGCCAAGAGCCCGGCGTGAGGCTGAAGACTTCCGGCGGCAGGCCCAGGGCATTCTCGAATTCCTCGAACTGCAAGCCCATCGCGATGTGCCGGTGGGCAAGCTGTCCTACGGCCTGCAAAAACGTGTGGAGCTTGGCCGTGCCTTGATCGCCGGCCCCAGCCTGTTGCTGCTCGATGAGCCGATGGCCGGGATGAACGCCGAAGAGAAGCAGGAAATGGCCCGCTTCATCGCCGACATCAACCGCGACCTCGGCACCACGGTGGTATTGATCGAGCACGACATGAGCGTGGTGATGGGCCTGTCCGACCATGTGGTGGTACTCGATTACGGGCGCAAGGTCGGTGACGGCACGCCGGCCGAAGTGCAGGCCAATCCCGACGTTATCGCGGCGTATCTGGGAGTGGTGCACTGATGACGTTCTTCTTCGAAACCCTGCTCGGCGGCTTGCTCGCCGGGACCATGTACTCGCTGGTCGCGATCGGCTTCGTGCTGATCTACAAGGCCAGCGGCGTGTTCAATTTCGCCCAGGGCGCGATGCTGCTGTTCGCCGCGCTGACCTTTGTCAGCCTGCACGATCAAGGCGTGCCGTTCGCCTTGGCGCTGTTGCTGACCGTTGTGGTGATGATCGTCGGCGCGTTGCTGATCGAACGGCTGGTGTTGCGGCCATTGGTCAATCGCTCGCAGATCACCCTGTTCATGGCCACCCTCGGGTTGTCGTTCATCATCGAAGGCCTGGCTCAGGGCTTGATGGGTTCGCAAGTGCGGGCGCTGGATCTGGGCATCGACGACGTGCCGCTGTTTATCGGCGGGATGATGGTCAGCCAGTTCGACCTGATTGCCGCAGCGGCCGCCATCGTGCTGGTGACGGTGCTGGCGCTGCTGTTCAACAAAACCCGCATTGGTGTGTCCCTGCGCGCAGTGGCGGATGACACCACCGCCGCGCTGTCGATCGGCATCAACCTCAACCGCATCTGGCAGATCGTCTGGGCGGTGGCCGGCATCGTCGGGCTGGTGGCGGGATTGTTGTGGGGCGCGCGCCAAGGCGTGCAGTTCTCGCTGTCGCTGGTGGTGCTCAAGGCCTTGCCGGTGTTGATCATCGGCGGCTTCACCTCGATTGGCGGGGCGATTGTCGGCGGGTTGATCGTCGGTGCGGCGGAGAACCTCGCCGAGGTGTACATCGGCCCGTTGATCGGCGGTGGCATTACCCCATGGTTCGCTTACGTCCTGGCTTTGGCCTTCCTGTACATCCGTCCCGCCGGCCTGTTCGGCGAGCGGGCCATCGAGCGAGTCTGAACCCATGTCGATTTCCCTTACCCGCGAAACCGCGCCGGCGGTGTTGATTCAGCGCCGAATGCCGATTGGTTTGATTGCGCTGTTGTTGATCGCCTTCGTGGTCGTGCCGCTGACCGGCAACGACTATTGGCTGAACGCGATTCTGATTCCGTTCCTGGTGCTGTCCCTGGCCGGGCTTGGCCTCAACTTGCTCACTGGTTACACCGGCCAGACCTCGGTCGGCGCGGCCGGTTTCATGGCGGTCGGCGCCTTTGCCACCTATGGTTTTCTACTGCGTTTACCAGAGCTGGGTTTGCCGGTGGCACTGCTCGGCGGCGGGCTGATCAGCGCGGTGGTGGGGTTTGTCTTTGGCCTGCCGAGTTCGCGGATCAAGGGCTTTTACCTGATGGTCACCACCCTGGCCGCGCAGTTTTTCCTGGAGTGGCTGTTCGTCAAATTCCCCTGGTTCTACAACTACGGTTCGTCCGGAACCATTTCCGCGCCGAAACTGGCCTTGTTTGGCCATGATCTGAACACGCCGCTGGGCCGCTACCTGCTGACCCTGACTACCGTTCTGCTACTGACCTGGGTTGCCGTGAACCTGGTGAAAAGCCAGATCGGCCGCAACTGGATGGCGATCCGCGACATGGACACCGCCGCCGCAGTCATCGGCATTCCGGTGGTGCGCTACAAGCACCTGGCGTTCGCCGTCAGCTCGTTTTACCTCGGCATCGCCGGGGCGCTGTGGGCCTTCGCTTATCTGGGCACGGCCAGCGCCAGCAGCTTCGATATCAACCGGTCATTCCAGATCCTGTTCATCATCATTATCGGTGGCATGGGCAGCATCGCCGGCAACTTCGTCGGTGCGGCGTTTATCAGCCTGCTGCCGATCCTGCTCAGCCATGCCGGGCAAGCCTTGTTCGGTGGTTCGGTGGACGCCGGCCAGTTGCAGAACCTGCAAAAAATCATCTTCGGCGCGCTGATCATCCTGTTTCTGATCAAGGAACCGGAAGGCCTGATTCGCCTCTTGAGCAACCTTCGTGAACGGCTGAGTCACTGGCCGCTGCGCTTCTGAATCCCCAACCTGGTAGAGAGACAACATGCGTGCATCCTTGAAACGTTCGTTGGCCGGCGTCGCTCTGACGCTGGCGATTTTCGGCAGCGCGGCGCCGATGGTTCAGGCCTCGCCAGACCAGCAGTTCTTCCCGTTGGCCACTTACCGTGTCGGCGCTTACGCCTCCAGCGGTGTGCAAGTGTGGGCCGGCATGCTCGATTACCTGAACTACATCAATGATGTGGAAGGCGGGATCAACGGCGTGAAACTGGTCTGGCAGGAATGCGAAACCGAGTGGACGGCGGAGAAGGGCATCGAGTGCTATGAGCGCTTCAAGAAAGGCCTGGATGGCGCCCCGGTGGCGATCTATTCACCCAACGGCGCGCCGGCGGCGTATGCGCTGAGCGAGCGGGCGGAAGTCGACAAGATCCCGCTGATCACCCTCGGCTACGGTCGCACCGAAGCCACCGACGGCACGGTGTTCCCCTATAACTTTCCGGTGATGCTGACCTTCTACAGCGAGGCCTCGAGCCTGATCAACTACATCGCCCAGCGCGAGGGCGGGTTCGACAAACTCAAGGGCAAGAAGATCGCCACGGTTTATCACGACTCGGCTTACGGTCGGGAAACCCTCGGTCCGTTGAAATTGCTGGCTGAAAAATACGGCTTCGAAAACATCCAGATCCCGGTAGCCGATCCCGGCAACGAGCAATCGTCGCAATGGCGGCAAGTGCGCCAGGTCAACCCGGACTGGGTGTTCCTGCGCACCTGGGGCGTGTCGACGCCAGTGGCAGTCAAGACGGCGGCGCGTTTCGGCTTCCCGGTGGACCACATCGTCGGCGACATCTGGGCCAGTTCCAGCGAAGACGTATTGCCCGCAGGCGCCGCCGCCAAAGGATATCTGGCGCTGACGCCATACCCGGCCGGCAGCGAATTCGAGATCCATAAACGCCTCAAGCAAGCCATCCTCGACAAGGGCAAAAGCGACCTCAAGGACCTGAAGAATTTCGGCAGCGTCTATTACAACTCCGGGCTGGTGAACGCGGCAGTGATGGTGGAAGCGATCCGTACCGCCCAAGGCAAATTCGGCAAGCGGCCGCTTAACGGCGAAGAAGGGCGCTGGGGCCTGGAACACCTGAACATCGACGACGCGCGGCTCAAGGACATGGGCTACTTCGGCCTGATGCAGAACCTCAAGCTGTCTTGCAAGGATCATGAGGGTGGCGGTTCGGCGCGGGTTCAACAGTGGGACGGCGCCCACTGGACGCTGATCAGCGACTGGATCCCCGCCGACCGCGCCTTGCTGCGGCCATTGATCGATGAAAAATCCGCCGCGTTCGCCAAGGAAAAAGGCCTGACGCCACGCACCTGCACTGGGGATGAATAACGTATGAGCCAAGCCGTCAGTGACATTGCCGCCAATGACCTGTTGCAAGTCAACGACATCGAGGTGATCTACGACGGGGCGATCCTGGCTGTGGCCGGGGTGTCGCTGACGGTGCCCAAGGGCGGCATCGTCGCGTTGCTCGGGGCCAATGGTGCGGGCAAAAGCACCACGCTCAAGGCGATTTCCGGGTTGGTGCGGGCCGAGCGCGCGGAAGTCAGTCGAGGGACGATCGAGTTTCTCGGGCGCGATACCGCTGGGGTTAATCCGAGCGTTCGCGTGCGCCAGGGCATGGTGCATGTGCTGGAGGGCCGGCACGTGTTCCCACAACTGACGGTGGAGGACAACCTGCGCAGCGGCGGCTTCGTTCGCGGCCTGAGCCGCAAAGACCTGGCGGCGGATCTGGAGCGCATCTACGCCTGGTTTCCACGTCTGAAAACCAAGCGCAAGACCCGGGCCGGGCTGACTTCCGGTGGCGAACAACAGATGGTCGCCATCGGCCGGGCGTTGATGACACGTCCTACTTTGGTATTGCTCGATGAACCTTCCATGGGTTTGGCGCCTATTATCGTCCAGGAGATTTTCGAAATCGTGGCGCAACTCAATCGAGACGAGCAGGTGAGCTTCCTGATTGCCGAGCAAAATATTAACGTGGCACTCAAGTACGCCTCAAAGGCCTACGTCCTCGACACGGGTCGCGTGGTGCTGTCCGGTACCGCCGATGAGTTGCTGGCACGGGGCGATCTGCACGACTTCTATTTAGGTAAACACTGATCAATGAGAACGCCATGACTGACACCCCAAGCGGACAGGCGACCGACGCCATCCGCCACGCGGACATCCTGATCATCGGCGGCGGCCTGAGCGGCGCGATGCTGGCGGCGCAGTTGTTGCGTTTGCCGGGCAAGCGTCAGGTGCTGGTGATCGAACCCCGCGCCGAACTCGGTCGGGGCGAAGCGTACAGCGCGGTGGAGTTGGGCCATACGCTCAACGGCAACGCGGCGCGGATGAGCGTCGATCCCGACAACGCTGATGATTTGACCCAATGGCTGACCGAGTACATTACGGCGGGTGGTTGGCCTGAGTCGGATCAGCAGCATGTGCCGATCAGCGAGCTGTTTGCGCCGCGCGGGCTGTTTGGCGTTTATGTGCAGCAGCGTTTGGCCGAGGCGCAGGCGGTGGGCGCATTGAATGGTTCGAGTGTCGAGCATGTACGGGCCGAGGTGGTCGACCTGCAAACCCGGGACAACGCTGTATTGCTGATCTTGAGTGACGGCCAACGTTTGCAGGGCGCCTATGCGGTGCTGGCCACTGGCATGTTCCCCGCTGCGCGCACGCCGCAAACCGAATCCAGCGGCTTGAACGCAGCGGCGCTCGATCCCTGGGATGTGACCGCCATGCGTCAGCTCGATCCGCAGTCGACGGTGCTGATCATCGGCTCGGGCCTGACCATGGTCGATGCCGTGGTGTCGCTGGAACAGGCCGGGCATCGCGGGCCGATCGAAGTGTTTTCCCGGCATGGTCTGCTGCCCCATGTACGGCGACAGCCTCCGGCCTGGGCCGATTTTTTGGCCGAGGATCACAGCATCCGCACACCGCGTCAGTTGATGCGCGAACTGCGCCGGCATTGCCGCGACGCCATCGCCCAGGGCATCGACTGGCAAGCGCCGCTCGACACCGTGCGGGCGCACATCGGGCGGTTGTGGAGCCAGGCGACGGATGTGCAGCGTCGGCAGTTTGTGCGACATGTGCGGCCGTGGTGGGAAAGCCATCACCATCGCTCGCCGCCGTTGAGTGCCGAGTTGGTGGCGCGGCTGCATGGGGAAGGGCGGTTGCGGATTCAGGCTGCATCGTTCAAAGGGTTGGAGCCTTCGTTGAACGGGGAGGTCAGCATTCGCATTCGTCGTCGGGGCGAGGCGCAAACCTGCGTGGTGCATGGCGCGGCGCTGATCAACTCCAGTGGCATCGAATATGACTGGCGGCGAGTGGCGCGACCATTGCCGCAGCAACTATTGGCACGCGGGCTGGTGCGGCCAGGGCCATTGGCATTGGGGATTGCCGCCGCGGATGACGGTGCGGTATTAAGCGCTGACGGGCAGGTCGCCAGCCGTTTGTTCGCCATGGGCCCACCGTTGCGCGGGATGTGGTGGGAGAGCACGGCAGTGACTGATGTGGCGAGCCAGGCCAAGTCTCTTGCGGCGCGATTGGTGGATTGACCGAAAGTTGGACGGTGTTTTTTCGGGCCTCATCGCGGGCAAGCCCGCTCCCACAGTGATCGGTGTCGTTCACAAATCCTTTGGTCAACGCAGATACCTGTGGGAGCGGGCTTGCCCGCGATGAGGCCGGTACAGCCACCACAAGGCTCGGTGTCAGACCACTAAACAAGCACTGTTTAAACGACACTTCCAGACACTCACCCGGGCTACACATTCTTGCGCCACTGCCTACGACTACGCCAGAATCCGCCGGCTTGTGCGCCTTGAGGCCGGGCTCTATCGTTTCCGGGTCGCTGACGAATCAGCGATCGGGTTTCGCAGCCCGTGTATCTCTAGACGCACAACATCCCCCGTTCGTGAACAGGTACGCCTGTCCGTTCATGTTATGGCGGCTGTACGTGGGAGACCTTCGGGTCTGCCGGTTCTAGAGTCCCGGTCTGCGACCTGCGTATATCCACGAGGCTAGCGAGGATGATCGTTCCCATGCTCTGCGTGGGAATGCAGCCCGGGACGCTCCGCGTCCCTTCCAGAGCCGAACGCAGAGCGTCCGTTGAGGCATTCCCACGCAGAGCGTGGGAACGATCAATCACGTGGGGTTTCTTGTCAAAGTGTGGGAGCGTATTAAGCCACCACCTGATAACACGGCACATACTCCGCGCCGCCCGGCAGTTTCATCCGGTGCTGGGCGACAAAGGCTTTGAGCAGTTTGTCCAGCGGTTGCATGACGGCGGCATCGCCACGGATCTGGTATGGCCCGTGTTCTTCGATCAGGCGGATGCCCTTGTCCTTGACGTTGCCGGCGACGATGCCGGAGAACGCGCGGCGCAGGTTGGCGGCCAGTTCGTGGGACGGCAGGTTGCGGCTCAGTTGCAGGTTGGCCATGTTGGCGTGGGTCGGGTCGAACGGGCGCTGGAAGCCTTCGTCGATTTTCAGCAGCCAGTTGAAATGGAACGCGTCGTTGCGCTCGCGACGGAACTGTTTGACCGCTTTGAGGCCTTGAGTCATTTGTCGCGCCACTTCAGCCGGGTCGTCGATGATGATCTCGTAGTGCCGCTGCGCGGCTTCACCGAGGGTTGCACCGACGAAGGCGTGCAACTGCTCCAGATACGGCGCGGCGCTTTTCGGCCCGGTGAGGACCACGGGGAAGGGCAGGCCTTCGTTATCCGGGTGCATCAAAATGCCGAGCAGGTACAGGAATTCTTCCGCCGTGCCCGCGCCACCCGGGAAAATAATGATGCCGTGGCCGACGCGGACGAACGCTTCCAGACGTTTCTCGATGTCCGGCAAGATCACCAGTTCGTTGACGATCGGGTTCGGTGCTTCGGCGGCGATGATCCCCGGTTCAGTCAAGCCGAGGTAGCGGCCACCGTGGATGCGCTGTTTGGCGTGGGCGATGGTCGCGCCTTTCATCGGACCTTTCATCACGCCGGGGCCGCAACCGGTGCAGATGTCCAGGCTGCGCAGGCCGAGTTCGTGGCCGACTTTCTTGGTGTATTTGTATTCTTCGGTGTTGATCGAGTGGCCGCCCCAGCACACCACGATTTTCGGTTCGACACCGGGGCGCAGGGTGCGGGCGTTGCGCAGCAAGTGAAAGACGTAGTCGCTGATGCCCTGGGAGGTGCTCAGGTCGATGCTCAAGGCGTCGAGTTCGTTTTCGGTGTAGACGATGTCGCGCAGGGCGCTGAAGAGCATTTCCCGGGTGCTGGCGATCATTTCGCCATCGACGAAAGCGTCGGCCGGGGCATTCAGCAGTTCCAGGCGTACGCCGCGGTCTTGCTGGTGAATGCGGATTTCGAAGTCTTTGTAGGCTTCCAGAATGGTCTTGGCGTTATCGACGTGAGCGCCGGTATTGAGGATGGCCAGGGCGCACTGGCGGAAAAGGGTGTAGGTGAGGCCGGTTCCGGCTTCGCTCAGTTGCTGTACTTCACGTTGGGAGAGTGTTTCCAGGCTGCCTTTAGGGCTGACCGAGGCGTTGATTACATGTCGTTGGGTCATTCAATGATCCTTAAAACGATGTCACCCGCCGGCAGGCGCATGGCATCCGAATAGTGTGTATCCATGGAGAAGATGGCACGAACTGCGCTGTATCGCCATGTTCCCCGTTTAACGATGGAAAGATGAAAAGGAGCCCCAGCATAGCTAAATCCTTCGGGGAGGCGATAATGCCCCGCAGTCTTTTTGCCACAGAGCCTTTTACCATTGATGCAAGGAACCCCGTCGCGATGTTCGAAATCCAGCCAATGAATGCCGAAACCTATCGACGCCAGACGCGGCGCAGCACGGTAATCATCGCCCTGATGTTCCTGGCGCTGGCGATGGTGCTGTCCACGGCGGCGGTGGCGCTGTTCGGTGAGCCCGGCGGCGACAATCTGCGTTTCAACGTGGGCGGCGTGTTTGCCGCGTTATTGCTGATGGCGGCGCTGATGCGCGGCACGTTCTGGACCCAGGAATGGATGGCGCCAGCGGTCTATGGTTGGCAGCTCAAACGCAGCCTGATGAGCATCACCAACGTCATGCACCAGGTGACGGCGGCAGTGGATAAGGGCGATCCGAGCGCCATGAAGCTGCTGCGTTTTTATCACTTGGGGCTGAGCCAGATGCACCAGTTGGACGGCAATTCCAGCGACCATAGCCAGCTGACCCGTGAGATGGAGCAGCACAAGGCGCGGATGGAAGCGCTGGGCATCGAGACCGAACAGACACAATTGAATCCGGCCTGGCTTGAGGCGGTGAAACAGACGCAGATGTAGCCTTACGATCGTTGGCGATGAGCATTTTTGTGCAAATCACCTATCGTATTCGTTGATGAGTCATAGTGGTCCGAGCGCCAGCCACGGCTGGCTGGCGCTAAAAGGGCGAACGGGAAAATTCGCCATGTCATAAGGGATTAAAGGAGCGTCATGGGGCATCCGTTCGTCAAAGATCGTACTGAAAGCACCCGGCTTGCCACGCCTTGGGTACCCGGGCAGGTTGAGTCGAAACTCAAGGTTCGATACGCGGTTTCTCTGCTTATTGCGGTATGCCTGTCCATGACGGCCATTGTGATCGGTGAGGGCTGGAATGCGCGGCAGTATCATTTGCGCGGCAGCGAAGTGGAGATGTCCAACCTGGCGCAAACCCTGGCCTCGCAGGCACAGGCCTCGATCAAGCAGGCCGACACACTGCTGTTTGCCGTGGTGGACCGCCTCGAAAACGACGGCATGGAGCCGGCGAAAATTCCCAGACTGCAACGTTTGCTCCACGCCCAGCGCGGTGAACTGGCGCAGATCCATGGGCTGTTCGTTTTCGACGAAGAAGGACGCTGGCTCGCCAACTCCAATAACGCTGTGCTGGCCAATGCCAATAACTCCGACCGTGAATATTTCATCTACCATCGTGATCATCCCGACCGCGGTCCTCATATCGGTCCATCGATAAGAAGTCGCTCGACCGGTGAGTGGGTCATGACCGTGTCACGCAGAATCAATCACGCCGATGGGCGGTTTGCCGGCGTGGTGGCGGCTTCGATCTATCTCAACCATTTCCTGGACCTGTACAACAGCATCGACATGGGCAGTAACGGGGTGGTCAATCTGATCGCCGACGACGCCACCATCGTCGTCCGCCGCCCGTTCAACGAAGCCGATATCGGTACCAGTGTCGCCAAGGGGCCGCTGTTTACCCAGCTGTTGCCCAAGGGTAATTCCGGAACGGCCATCGTCAAATCCTACGTGGACGGGGTGGAGCGGGTGGTGGGGTTTCGGCGGGTCGAGGGTTATCCGCTTATCGTTTTTGCCGCGCTCGACAAGGCTGAAGTCCTGGCCAGTTGGCGGCAGGAGTCAATGCTCAGTGCGGGCATCGTCTCATTGCTGCTGGGGTTTCTGGGCGTTCTCGGCTATCGCCTGATCCGCGTCATGAAACAGCAGAATCATATTCAGAACGAATTGCTGGAGGCGCAGGAAAAACTCATTGAGGTCAACCACAGCCTTAAGTTGCTGGCTTTGGAGGATGCACTAACCGGGCTTTCCAACCGGCGTCAGTTCGATTTGTTCATCCTGGCGGAAATGGGCCGCGCCAGGCGTACCCACACCAGCCTGGCGTTGCTGATGATCGATGTCGATCATTTCAAGAGTTTCAATGATCACTACGGTCATTTGGCGGGCGATGAGTGTTTGCGCAAGATCAGCACCATCATCACTGACAACATCCAGCGCCCCGGCGATCTTGCTGCCCGCTTCGGTGGTGAGGAGTTTACGGTGGTGTTGCCCGGCACCGATTATGTGGGGGCGTTTCTGGTGGCGGAAAAGATCCGTCGCGCGGTTCAGCAAACGGACATCAAGCATAGCGGCAGCCCCGAAGGCCTCGTCACGGTCAGCCTGGGGGTCTGTGCCTACAACCAGACAGCGCAGAGCCAGCCCGAAGATTTGATCGGCGCAGCAGACAAGGCGCTGTATGTGGCCAAGGCCAGTGGCCGGAACATGAGCGTCATTGCCAACTGAACTCAGCCAGACCGGTTACTGCCCTGAACGAGTCGGGTGCCGCAATCTCCATAAGCGGATCAGCCGCAGGTAGATCAGCACGTTGATCGCCAGCACCACGCTGCCCAGTCCTAGTTGAATCGTGGGTGTCAGCCCGGCCGGATAAATAATCGGCCACACGTAATGTTCAATAAAACCGCCGCCGTAGCCGGTTTGCCCGGCCGCATGGCGCATGAGGTTTTCCCATTCGGTCAGTGGGCACGTCAGGTGGAAAACTTCCACGATCACGCCCCACGCGGCGGCGGGCAGGTGCCACCAGGCCAGGCGATGCCATTTGAGCACCAGCAGCCCGCCGAACAGCACGAACAGAATGAACAGCAAGTGAGACAGCACCAGCCCGTCGGCTGCGATTCGGTAAAGCATGTCGATTCCCTGACGCGTTATGTGAATCGCTCCATGGTACTCGGGCTGGGCGCGTGTGCTCTATCGATTGCTGTTTTCGAGCACTGCCAATACTTCTTTCAAACGCACCGCCGTGGCTTCGCTGCTGCATTGCATCGGCGCGCGCAGCTCGTCGTGGATCAACCCTTCAAGGGCCAGGGCAGTTTTCACCGGCGCGGGATTGGGCTCGATGAACAGGCTGTGAATCAGCGGCAGCAACTTGAAGAAGGTCGTCCGACCGGCCGCTAACCGGTTGTCGCGGATCTGTTGATACAGCGTCACGAACAGCTCGGGATGAACATGAGCCGATGCAGCAATCGCGCCTTTGGCACCCAGACACAAAGCGCCGAAGATCTGGTGGTCTTCACCGCACAGCACGTCGACTTTGCCGCTGGAGAGCAGCGCAAGGGTGGTGGCTGGATTGCCGCCGCAGTCCTTGATCGCGACGATCCGCTCATGGGCGACGATCCGCAGCAAGGTCGCCTGTTCGAAGGCTATGCCGGTGCGATAGGGAATGTCGTAGAGAATGACCGGGACGCTGGACGCATCGGCGACGGTCTTGAAAAAAGCTTCGAGGCCGGCCTGGGAGGGGCGGATGTAGTACGGCGGTGGAACCAGCAAACCCGCCAGAGAACGTTTGAGGATTTCGCTTTGAAATGTCAGCAATTCGGCAAGATTGTTGCCGGCCAGGCCCATGACCACACGTTCTGGCGGAACCAGTTCCAGCACCGCATCGAGCACCGCCAGCTGCTCATGGTTGCCCAGCGCTGCGGCTTCCCCGGTGGTGCCGCAGACCACAATGCCATCGACGCCTTTTTCCAGCAGATGACTGACCAGCCGCCGCAACCCGTCGAAGTCGATCGCGCCATGGTGAAACGGCGTAACGATGGGAACCCAGATACCTTGAAACGATGACATGCACTTTCTCCTGAAGGTTGACCGATTTCGTCACCGTCAGAAGCGTAGAAGGAAGTCAGCAAGAAGGAGGGAGTGTCCGCCGCGCTCAATGTCCTGTCAGCTCATCTGACGGGACAGCGCGCCCCGGTCACATGAGCGACTGTTTCTTCGATTTAAGGGCGTGCGCAACGCAACCTTGCGCCTTGGCATTCAAGCCAATGACGACAGTGTTGAGGTTGAAGGTTGCGGACATGATTGCTTACACCCTGAATGAGGTGCTCAGTTTTAAAAGTCGGCGCGACGTTTGTCAATCTCGAAAATCAGTACCGGTTGCGTGCAAGTGCGCAAGATTGTTCAAGCCATCCACCGCGACTGCTGGCACAGTCTGGGGTCTTTCCCTGGTTGTAGAGCGTTATGTCCAACTCACTCATGCCGCGCAGTGCATTCCTTCGCGGTGCCGCGGCCATCATGCCGTTGTCCCTGGCGACCGCGCCTTGGGGGCTGCTGGCCGGTTCCATGGCCATCGAGGCCAATCTCACACCGCTGCAAGGCCAGGGGCTGTCGAGCATCGTGTTTGCCGGCGCGGCTCAATTGGTCGCCATCGGCATGCTCAAGGGCGGCGCCGGGGTCTTTTCGATTCTGTTGACCACGTTGCTGCTGACCTCCCAGCATTTGCTTTACGGAATGAGCATGCGTTCAGTGATTTCCCCGTTGCCGGGCCGCTGGCGTGTGGGGCTGGGCTTTTTGCTCACCGACGAGTTGTTCGCCCTGACCAGCCAGCATGACAAACAGCAGTTCAATCGTTGGTACGCCTTGGGCGTGGGCCTGACGTTTTACATCGCGTGGAACCTCTTCACCCTGGCGGGCATTGTGCTGGGCAGCAGCATTCCGGGCCTTGAACACCTGGGGCTGGACTTCTCCATCGCGGCGACCTTTATCGCCTTGATCACGCCAGTGGTGCGCAACGTTCCGACAGTGGTTTGCGTGGCGGTCTCACTGTTCTGTTCAGTGCTGTTCAGCTATTGGCAATGGGGCTCGGCGCTGGTGCTGTCGGGGTTGGCGGGCATGACCGCAGGCTTTATCTGCAACAAACTCTATGTGGGGCGCACATGATGGTCTGGGCTGTGATTATCGGGATGGGCCTGCTGGTATTCCTGAACCGCTACGTATTTCTCGAACCTCGGTTGCCGGTGCGCTTGAGCAGCAATGCCCGGCAATTCCTCGGTTTCGCGGTACCGGGCATGCTCACGGCGATCTGCGGGCCGATCGTGTTCATGCCCGACAAGCAGCTGAACCTGCAGTGGGATAACCCGTACCTGATCAGTTCGCTGGTGGCCGTGGGCCTTGTGCTCTACACACGCAACACCTTGCTCAGCATGTTGTTGAGCATGGGGTTCTTCTTTTTGCTGCGGTGGTGGCTCTGAGTCGTCACACGCGGAACTGTTCTACGCTTAAAGAGGATCCCTTCAGGAAGAGAGGTGAGCATGGCCATTGAACCAAAACGTCCGGACCCGGATGAAGATGTGGATGAACCGACGGAAGAAGAGCTTGAGCAGCAGAGGCGTTCGACGCCGGACTGGAAGCACCCCGACGACGGTAAAGAGCTGTCGGACCGCGACCAGGAACGCCCGCTGAAGCCCTGATCAGCTTGTACATACCCAAAAGCCCCGCCTTGGATAACGGGGCTTTTAGTTTGGTAAACCCGCAAGCAAGATCAAAAGATCGCAGCCTTCGGCAGCTCCTACAGGGGAATGCTATCCAATGTAGGAGCTGGCGCAGCCTGCGATCTTTTGCTTTTGATCCGCTGAAGTTACACCGCCATCGCGAGCAGGCTCCCACAGGTAAGGCAATGTGTCGCTGGGAGAAATGCACCGGGAAATGCAGTCTGTCGAGCCACTGTTGCTGGGTAAACACGCACTGTTCCCGGTCATGAGCTTATGCATAAATAGAATTTAAAATTACTCCTGTAAGAGCGTTATGGTCTATAAAAATGACCTTCCAGGAGCCCCAATGAATCTCTCCCAATACCTGCGCGGTCTGTTGGCCAGCGCCCTGTTTGCCGCGCCTTTGACCTACGGTGCCGACCCCGTGGTGTTGCACGTTGGCGATCAGAACTACTACAACATTCGCGCATCGGTGGAGGCTTCGGGTGTGCTGCAAGGGGCGCCCTATACCGTCGACTGGAAGCACTTCCAGGCCGCTGCGCCGTTGGCCGAAGCACTGAACACCGGCGCATTGGACCTGGGTTTTCTCGGCGATTCAGGTTTTCTGTTTCTGGCCGCCAAACAGGCGCCAGTGAAGCTGATCGGCGTGTCGCGGCAGAACCCGGACACCATCGCCTTGCTGGTGCCCAAGGATTCGCCGGTCAAGACCGTCGCCGATCTCAAGGGCAAGAAAGTCGCTTACTGGCCTGGCGCCTGGAGCCAGCAGCTGACCCTGCGCGCCTTGGAGCAAGCCGATTTGCCGGATAACTACGTCGACTTCATCAAACTGATGCCGATTGATGCAGCCGCTGCGTTACCCCAAGGCAGCATCGACGCGTTTCCGGTCTGGGAACCCTACATTTCCCAGCAGATTCTATTCTCTGGCGCCCGGCCGATTCTCACCGCCAAAAACCTGATGCCCGGCCTGAGCGCCATCGCCGCTTCGACGCCTTCGATCGACAGCAAGCGCGAAGCCATTGCCGACTTCCTGGGGCGCCTGAAAAAGGCCCGGGCCTGGGTCGACACCCACTCCGACGAGTACGCCGATCTCTGGGCGAAAAAGGCCAACCTTGATCAGAACGTGTCACGTCATTGGTTGCGCCAGGCGCACATGACCGTCGGCCCGGTGGATCAACAAGCTGCGGCGGATCTGCAAAGCACCGCGGACTTCCTGTTCAAGGTCAAGGCATTGCCGGCCGCCCTGGCGACGGCACCGATTATCGACAGCTCGTTCCAGCAGGCGCTGGCGCAATAACCGAAAATCGAAGGCATAACGCGAGTCCGGGAGCGGGCGCCGGAACCAAACACTGTGTACCCTTATCCAACCTCGGCTCGCAGCGATCTGCGGGCCGGTCGAGGGATGAATGGGCGAGGGAATATTGCCATTAAACGTGATGACCGCAAGGTCTGGTCCAAGGCAAAACATGAAGCAGTTGGTCAAGGTTTTCTCCGCGTTCGCCATCGCAGTCGGCCTGCTGGGCTGCATCGCCGCGCCCATTGAAATGACGCCACAGACGCAACAGAATCTGCGCACGCAAGCGCCGATCCGCTTTCTGCTGACCTTCGACGACGGGCCCAGCGCGTCGGGTTTTTACAACCCGACCGTCACCGTGCTCGATAGCCTCGCGCGCAATCCGCTGCAACCCGACATTAAAGCGGTGTTCTTCGTGCAGACCCGTGACTCACGCGCGGGTGGCAGTGAAACGGGTCGACAAATCATGCGTCGCGAACACGCCGAAGGTCACCTGTTGGGCTTCCACACCGCCACGCGCCGGCACACCAACCATCGTTCTTTGGACACGCAAGAACTGGAACAGTCGCTCACTGATGGCAGCGCAGACATCGCCGCGATCAGCCAAGCCTCGCCGACCCTGGTGCGCCCGCCGTTCTGGAACTACGACAAGCGCACCTTTGCGGCCTATCAACAGCATGGCATGCACGTACTGCTGACCGACCTGAGCGCCAATGACGGCAAGATCTGGGGCTTCAACGCCAGCCCCCGTCGGCGGGCCAATATGCTGCGGCAACTGTCCGAAGTCCGCGAGCGCATCGCTCTTGGCCAGTTGCCGACAGTGGACGGGGTGATTCCGGTGGTGGTGACCTTTCACGACCTTAATCGCTACACCGCCCGACACACCCGCGAATACCTGCAAATCCTCCTCGACAGTGCCAATGCCACAGGTTTGGTCACGGCGCAGAAAGCGTTTTACGACGACACGGCAGCGCTGCAGCGGGCGGCCATGGCGCGTACTGTCCGTGACAGTTCAGAGGTGGTTGAGTTGCCAGGGATCTGGAACTGGTTATGGGGCGCAGATACCCACTGAGTGATGTCGGACGATTGACTGTGTAGCGGCGTAGGAGCTGCCGCAGGCTGCGATCTTTTGATTTTCAGCGGTTCGAAAATGCCGAAGATCAAAAGATCGCAGGCTTCGCCAGCTCCTACGAAACTCGCTGGCGCGTTGCGCAAGTTGATCTACGCTGAGTGGATCCAATCGGAAAACCGTCCCCGAGGGCGCTCGCCATGGTTCCAGTTCCCCAGCTTTGCAGCATTGTGGAGTCCGGTTTCAAACCGCTGTCCTGCGAGTGCACCGTGAATCGCGATGAAACGTTGCGGATCAAGGTCTTCGATCACAGCACCGGGCGGATTGAGCTGTTGATCACCGGCGTGTCGCCCGACGAGTTGACCAGTGTCCGCGATATTTCCAACCTGATCGGCGAACTTCGCACAGAAATGCGCGCCGGGCGCCGAGCCTTCGCCGGGGTAATGGCCTAGAGCATGTCGCGCGGCAGCAGTTCATCAATCATCTGCAAACAATGATTCAACCCCGGCGATACATCGCCCACGCGCCTGCTGAGGATGATCGGCGAGGTGGCGTTGTCTTCCAGCACCGGGGTGAAGCCAATGTCGTCGCGGTGCAGCAACTGCACTGAGGCCGGCACCAACGTCACCCCGATTCCCGCCCCCACCAGACCGATTGCTGTTTGCAGCTCGTTGGTCCATTGCGCCACGTTGATGTGTACGCCATAGGATTCAAACAACGCGATCACATGATCGGCGTAGCTGGGCCGCGGGTTGCCGGGGTAGAGCACGAAGGGTTCTTTTGCCAGTTCACGAAGGCTGATCGGTCCGGCCAGTAATGGATGGCCGGCGGGGAGGGCGGCGACCAGTCGGTCTTCAGTCAAAACAGTCTGGATGATCGCCGGGTCGTCAATGCGGATTCGTCCGAAACCAATGTCGATGCGCCCGGCCTTGAGCGCCTGCACCTGCTGCAACGTGGTCATTTCCGAGAGCCCCAACTCAAGCGCCAGCGGCTCACCGCTGCGCAATCGGCGAATCAGTTCCGGTAGCACGCCATAGAGGGTCGATGGCGCAAAGCCGATGCCCAGCCAGGTCTTTTCGCCCAAACCAATCCGTCGTGTGTTGTCGCACACCTTGCTCAACTGTTCGAGCAGGGCGGTGGAATGTTCATGGAAAAACCGCCCGGCGTCGGTCAGCTTCAGCGGTCGGCCGCGCTCCAGCAGAAGCACCCCGAGTTCATCTTCCAGCTGCTGAATCTGCCGGCTCAGCGGCGGTTGGGCGATGTGCAGCAGTTCGGCGGCGCGGGTGAAGTTGAGGGTTTGAGCCAACACCTGAAAATACCGCAGGTGACGCAGTTCCATGGAGCCTCCAGACGTCGAGCTGTTAAATACCTTTAAGGTATCGAGCCAGACCAATTCTATATTGGCCGCCCGGAAAAAGCCGTATGAGAATCCGTTCCAGAACTTTAAGAACCTGACGGGTATCGACATGCGTGCAACTGCCATTGAATCGATCGAGACGATCATCGTCGATCTGCCGACCATCCGCCCGCACAAGCTGGCGATGCACACCATGCAGAACCAAACCCTGGTGATCATTCGTGTGCGCTGTGCCGACGGCATTGAAGGGGTCGGTGAATCGACCACCATTGGCGGTCTGGCCTATGGCAACGAAAGCCCGGACAGCATCAAGACCAATATCGATAAACACTTCGCCCCATTGCTGCTTGGCCAGGACAGCAGCAATGTGAATGCCGCGATGTTGCGCCTGGAGCGCAGCATTCGTGGCAACACCTTCGCCAAATCAGGTATCGAAAGCGCCTTGCTCGACGCCCAAGGCAAGCGCCTGGGCCTGCCGGTCAGCGAACTGTTGGGTGGCCGCGTTCGCGATGCACTGCCGGTGGCCTGGACCCTGGCCAGCGGCGACACCGCCAAGGACATCGCCGAAGCGGAAAAAATGCTCGACCTGCGTCGCCATCGGATCTTCAAGCTGAAAATCGGCGCAGGCGAGGTCAACCGCGACCTTGCCCACGTCATTGCGATCAAAAAGGCGCTGGGCGATCGCGCCAGCGTGCGGGTCGATGTCAATCAGGCCTGGGACGAAGCGGTCGCGTTGCGCGCCTGCCGGATCCTCGGAAGCAACGGCATCGACCTGATCGAACAACCGATCTCGCGCAATAACCGCGCCGGCATGGTGCGCCTGAATACCGTGAGCCCGGCGCCGATCATGGCCGATGAATCCATCGAGTGCGTGGAAGATGCTTTCAACTTGGCCCGCGAAGGCGCCGCTTCGGTATTCGCCCTGAAAATCGCCAAGAACGGCGGCCCACGCGCCGTGCTGCGAACCGCCGCGATTGCCGAGGCGGCCGGTATTGGCCTGTACGGCGGCACCATGCTCGAAGGCGGTATCGGCACGCTGGCCTCGGCCCATGCCTTTGTCACGCTGAACACACTGGGCTGGGACACCGAGTTGTTCGGCCCGCTGCTGCTCACCGAAGACATCCTCAGCGAGCCATTGGTCTACCGCGATTTCCAACTGCACGTCCCGCAAACACCCGGATTGGGCCTGACTCTGGATGAAGAGCGCCTCGCGTTTTTCCGTCGGGACAAAATATCCACTGCCACATCCACTGCCGTTCATCACGCCTGAGGAGGGCATCATGCTGTTTCACGTAAAAATGACTGTGAATTTACCGGTCGACATGAACCCGGAACGCGCCGCTCAGCTCAAGGCCGACGAAAAAGCCCTGGCCCAGCGCCTGCAAGAGCAAGGCAAGTGGCGTCATCTGTGGCGCATCGCCGGGCTCTATGCCAATTACAGCGTGTTCGATGTCGACAGCGTTCAGGAACTGCACGACCTGCTGATGCAATTGCCGCTGTACCCGTACATGGCCATCGAGGTCAACGCGCTGTGCCGGCATCCTTCTTCCATTCGCGAGGATGACCGCTGAACCCAGCCTGTTCAGTTCGCTACGCTAATAATGACAAGATGAGGAACCCACCAAAATGAACGTCAAGATTTCCCACACTGCCAGTGCCCAGAAGTTTCTCGAAGACGCCAGCGGTCTGCATAACGAAGCCGGCGATCCGCGGGTCAAGGCGCTGATTTACCGGATCCTGCGCGATTCGGTGAACATCATCGAAGACCTGGCCGTGACCCCGGAAGAGTTCTGGAAAGCCGTCAACTACCTCAACGTGCTGGGCGCGCGTCAAGAGGCCGGGTTGGTGGTGGCCGGGCTCGGTCTGGAGCATTACCTCGACCTGCTGATGGACGCCGAAGACGAGCAGGCCGGCAAAGCCGGCGGCACACCGCGGACCATCGAAGGGCCGCTGTATGTGGCGGGTGCGCCACTATCGGAAGGCGAAGCGCGGCTGGATGACGGCGTCGATCCGGGTGTGGTGCTGTTCATGCAGGGCCAGGTCAAGAATACCGACGGCGAACCGTTGGCCGGTGCGGTGGTGGATGTCTGGCACGCCAACACCGGCGGCACTTATTCGTACTTCGATACCACTCAATCGGAATTCAACCTGCGTCGTCGTATCGTCACCGATGCCGAGGGCCGGTACCGTTTTCGCAGCATCGTGCCGTCGGGCTACGGCTGCCCGCCGGACGGTCCGACCCAGCAATTGCTCGATCAACTGGGCCGTCATGGTCAGCGGCCGGCGCACATCCACTTTTTTATTTCGGCAGCGGATCATCGCCACCTGACCACCCAGATCAACCTCGACGGCGATCAGTACCTGCATGACGATTTCGCCTACGCCACCCGTGATGAGCTGATTGCCAAGATCACCTTCAGCGATGATCCGCAGCGTGCGGCGGCCCATGGCGTGAGCGGGCGTTTTGCCGAAATCGATTTTGACTTCACGCTGCAGTCGTCTGCCCAGCCTGAGGAGCAGCAACGCCACGAACGGGTTCGCGCGCTCGAGGACTGACACCCTCAACCAGCCGAACCGGGCCACGAGATAACCGACCGTTTATCTCGTGGCCCTGTGGGAGCGGGCTTGCTCGCGAAGAGGCCCGAACATCCAACCTCTCAGCCTACTGACAAACCGCTACGACCACTGCCCTGGAATGGCCTGACGCAATCAACAATAACAATGAGAGTGATCCGATGATGCAAGCGCAATTGTTGAGTCATCGCAGCAGAGTCTTCGACCATGCCGACCCCTACGCGGTATCAGACTACGTCAATCAGCACGTCGGCAATCATTGCCTCCAGATGCCTCGGGCCGGCCGACCGCTGGCCAGCCTCGATCATCGCAAATTCGCCAGTCTAGACCTGTGCCGCATCAGTTACGGCGCCAGCGTGCGGGTTATGTCCCATGCGCTGGACAGCATCTATCACTTGCAAGTGCTGCTGCGCGGCAACTGCCTGTGGCGTGGCCATGGTCAGGAACATTACTTCGCGCCTGGCGAGTTACTGCTGATCAACCCCGATGATCCGGTGGATCTGACCTATTCGAGTGATTGCGAAAAATTCATCCTGAAAGTCCCCACGCGGCTGCTGGAGTCAGTGTGCGAAGAGCAGCGCTGGCGGTATCCGGGGCAGGGCATACGGTTTCTGGAGAACCGTTATCAGCTTAATGAACTGGAAGGTTTTGTCGGTCTGCTGGCGATGATTTGCCAGGAAGCCGAGGCCACCGAGCAGATTCCCCGGGTGCAGGAGCACTATGCGCAAATCATTGTCAGCAAGATGCTTGGCCTGATGAAGACCAACGTCATCCGCACTGATCCCTGCTCACCCTCGGCCACGTTCGAGGCGCTGGTCGATTACATTGCGTGCAACCTCAAGCAGGACATCGACAGCGAAGAACTGGCACGCCAGGCGCGGATGAGCCTGCGTTCGCTGTATGGGTTGTTCGAACGCAACGCGGGGGACACGCCGAAAAACTACATCCGGCAGAAAAAGCTCGAACGCATCCACGCCAACCTGAGCGACCCGACCTGCAACGTGCGCAACGTCACGGAAGTGGCCATGGATTACGGCTTTCTGCACCTGGGCCGGTTCTCCGACAGCTACCGCAAACAGTTCGGCGAACTGCCATCGGATACCCTCAAACGCCGCCATTGACCTCGCAAACGCCACCCACCGTTTGATCGTTCCCACGCTCTGCATGGGAATGCAGCCCGGGACGCTCCGCGTCCCTTCCAGAGCCGAACGCAGAGCGTCCGTTGAGGCATTCCCACGCGGGAGCGTGGGAACGATCATCAACCACCGACCGCTTGTTGCACAAAACGGATACAGGTCTGCACCCGGTGGATAGTCCGCCCCATCCCCTCGTCCTAGCATGGCCCTGCCTGAATAAAAACAATGGAGGCGGCGGCCATGACCCTGCGACCTGAATACCTTCACTCCCTGCTTGAAGAAGACCCTGAGCAGGGCATCTATCGCTGCAAGCGCGAGATGTTCACCGATCCGCGGCTGTTCGACCTCGAGATGGAACACATCTTTGAAGGCAACTGGCTGTACCTCGCCCATGAAAGCCAGATCCCCAACAACAACGATTTCTACACCACCACCATGGGACGTCAGTCGGTCTTCATCGCGCGCAACAAAGACGGTGAACTGAACGCCTTTATCAACGCATGCAGCCACCGTGGAGCGATGCTCTGCCGACACAAGACCGGCAACAAGAGTTCGTACACCTGCCCATTCCACGGCTGGACCTTCAACAACTCCGGCAAGCTGCTCAAGGTCAAGGACCCGGCGGCGGCCGGCTACCCGGCGAGCTTCAACTGCGAAGGCTCCCACGACCTGACCAAAGTCGCGCGTTTCGAATCCTATCGCGGTTTCCTGTTCGGCAGCCTCAAGTCTGACGTGGTGCCATTGGTGGAGCACTTGGGTGAGTCGGCGAAGATCATCGACATGATCGTCGATCAGTCCGCCGATGGCCTGGAAGTGCTGCGCGGCTCATCCAGTTACATCTACGAAGGCAACTGGAAACTCACCGCCGAAAACGGTGCCGACGGCTATCACGTCAGCTCGGTGCACTGGAACTACGCGGCGACCCAGAACCAGCGCAAGCAGCGCGAAGCCGGCGATTGCAATCCGACCATGAGCGCCGGCACCTGGGCCAAGCAGGGCGGTGGTTTCTATTCCTTCGACAAGGGCCACATGCTGCTCTGGACCCGTTGGTCCAACCCCGAAGACCGTCCGCTGTACGAGCGTCGCGACGAGTTGGCCCGGGACTTCGGCCAGGCCCGCGCCAACTGGATGATCGAGAACTCGCGCAACCTGTGCCTGTACCCGAACGTGTACCTGATGGACCAGTTCAGCTCGCAGATTCGCATCGCCCGGCCGATCTCGGTCAACCGCACCGAAATCACCATTTACTGCATCGCCCCCAAAGGCGAAAGCGACCACGCCCGTTCGAGCCGGATTCGTCAGTACGAGGATTTTTTCAACGTCAGCGGCATGGCGACCCCGGACGATCTGGAAGAGTTTCGCTCCTGCCAGACGGGTTATCAGGGCAGCGTTACCGCCTGGAACGACATGTCCCGTGGCGCCGAACACTGGGTTGAAGGCGCCGATGACGCGGCCAAGGAAATCGACCTGCACCCGCTGCTCAGCGGCGTGCGCACCGAAGACGAAGGCCTGTTTGTGCTGCAACACAAGTATTGGCAGCAAACGATGCTCAAGGCGTTGGCCGCTGAACAGTCCGGACTGATTGCAGTGGAGGCTGTGCAATGACCATCACCTATGACGTCGTGCGCGATTTTCTCTATCGCGAAGCACGCTACCTCGACGACAAACAATGGGACGACTGGCTGGAGTTGTACGCGCCCGACGCAACATTCTGGATGCCGTCCTGGGACGACAACGACGAGCTGACTGAAGACCCGCAGCGGGAAATCTCGCTGATCTGGTACGGCAACCGCACCGGCCTGGAAGACCGCATCTTCCGCATCAAGACCGAGCGTTCCAGCGCCAGCGTGCCGGACACCCGCACCTCGCACAACCTCAGCAATATCGAGCTGATCGAACAGGCTGACGGGCTGTGCAAGGTGCGCTTCAACTGGCACACCCTGAGCTTTCGCTACAAGACCGTCGACAGCTATTTCGGCAGCAGTTTCTACACCCTCGATGTACGCGGTGAAAACCCGTTGATCAAGGCCAAAAAAGTGATCCTGAAGAACGACTACGTTCGCCAGGTCATTGATGTTTACCACCTCTGAGGCGGCCGTCATGACTCATTCCATTGCGTTCAATTTCGAAGACGGCGTCACCCGTTTCATCGACGCCAATGCTGGGGAAACCGTGGCCGATGCCGCGTATCGCCAGGGCATCAATATTCCACTGGACTGCCGCGACGGCGCCTGCGGAACCTGCAAATGCTTCGCCGAGGCCGGCCGCTATGACTTGGGCGAGGACTACATCGAAGACGCGCTCAGCGCCGGCGAAGCGCAACAGGGTTTTGTCCTGACCTGCCAGATGCGTGCGCAGAGCGATTGCGTGGTGCGGGTGCCGGTTTCGTCGGATGTCTGCCGCACCCGTCAGGCCAGCTACGACGCGACCATCAGCGCCGTGCGGCAGCTGTCCGACAGCACCATCGCACTGTCGATCAAGGGCGAAGCCCTGAGCAAACTGGCGTTCCTGCCGGGGCAGTATGTGAACCTCGGGGTTCCCGGCAGCGAGCAGACTCGCGCTTACTCGTTCAGTTCGTTGCAGCGTGACGGAGAAGTGAGTTTTCTGATTCGCAACGTACCCGGCGGCTTGATGAGCAGTTTCCTGACCGGCATGGCCAAGGCCGGCGACAGCATGAGCCTGGCCGGACCTTTGGGCAGCTTCTATCTGCGCGACATCCGCCGTCCATTGTTGTTGCTGGCCGGTGGCACCGGTCTGGCGCCGTTCACCGCGATGCTGGAAAGAATCGCCGAACAGGGCAGCGAGCATCCGCTGCATTTGATCTATGGCGTGACCAACGATTTCGACCTGGTGGAACTCGATCGACTCGAAACCTTCGCCGCGCGAATTCCGAACTTCAGCTTTAGCGCCTGCGTGGCCAATCCCGACAGTCGGCACCCGCTCAAGGGCTATGTGACCCAACACATCGAACCACGGCACTTGAACGATGGCGACGTCGACGTCTACCTGTGCGGCCCACCGCCAATGGTCGAAGCGGTCAGCCAGTTCATCCGCGAGCAAGGCATTGCGCCGGTGAACTTCTACTACGAGAAATTTGCCGCCAGCGCGGCCTGAAAATTTTCTGCAGCGATGCACGCCCGTAGGAGCTGCCGAAGGCTGCGATCTTTTGATCTTGTCTTTTAAAAACAAAGTCAAAAGATCGCAGCCTTCGGCAGCTCCTACAGGAAGTGGTCGTCGTCACGAGGTACACATGAACAGATTCCACGAAAAAGTCGCGTTGATCACCGGTGCCGCCCAAGGCATCGGCCGGCGTGTTGCTGAACGCATGGCCGCCGAAGGTGCGCGTCTGATTTTGGTCGACCGCTCCGACCTGGTGTTCGAACTCCAGAAGGAATTGGGGCAGGGCAGCCAGGTACTTGCCCTGACCGCCGACCTTGAGCAGTACAGCGAATGCAGCCGTGTGATGCGCACCGCTGTCGAACGTTTTGATCGCCTCGATGTGCTGGTCAATAACGTCGGCGGCACGATCTGGGCCAAGCCTTTCGAGCACTATGAAGAGGCGCAGATCGAAGCCGAAGTTCGCCGTTCGTTGTTCCCGACATTGTGGTGCTGCCATGCCGCGCTGCCGTTCATGCTCGAACAAGGTAGCGGCGCCATCGTCAACGTTTCGTCCATTGCGACCCGCAGCGTCAATCGCGTGCCGTACGGTGCGGCGAAGGGCGGGGTCAATGCGCTGACCGCTTGCCTGGCGTTCGAAACGGCCGGTCGTGGCGTGCGGGTCAACGCGACCGCTCCTGGTGGCACCGAGGCGCCGCCACGGCTGATCCCGCGCAACACCGCGCAGCAAAGCGCTCAGGAAAAACTCTGGTATCAGCAGATTGTCGACCAGACCCTCGACAGCAGTTTGATGAAGCGCTATGGCACGCTGGATGAGCAGGCAAGCGCTATCCTGTTTCTGTCCAGCGACGAAGCCTCCTACATCACTGGCATGATCATGCCGGTCGGTGGCGGCGATCTGGGCTGAGTGACTTGCAGTCGCGCGGTTAATACCTTCGATCTACAAGCGACGCTGAAACGCTTTGACGATTCTAAGCGTGGCGTCGCTTGTGTTCAGGTTCTGTACCGCGTCCAGCGGATACCAGATGCAGTCAAAGATTTCATTCTGTGGTCGAGCCTCTGCCAGGTTTACGACCAACGCCTCGTAGACATGATGCCGAGTGCTGGCCGTTTCCCACTCCATCAAGTACAGCAGGTCGTCGACCTCAAGCCCTGTTTCTTCGTAAAGCTCTCTTGTGGCCGCGCCCGCAGCAGTTTCGCCAGGCTCGACTTTTCCGCCCGGCAGGGTCCAGCGCCCCTTGGGTTTGCGCACCAGGAGAATATGCCGATCCTGCTCACAAATAACGGTTGCACGTACTTTCATGGGTTACCCGACTGCTGCCTGTCATAAAACAGTCATAAAAATGCAATATTCAGACCGGAATCCGCAGAAGTGTCTGCTTCAAGGGTTGGAGTCGACAGGTCGGCTGAAAGTGCAATGAAATGCCGGAATCCTGACGCGACGTCTGGTTGGCACTTCAGTGAAGGTCGGGTGTAAGGTATTTGAGTCGATCCAGGACTATCACTGCCGAAATGGAGGTGACTATGAGCGTTCCGATGCTGACTAAAATGCACATGAACGGCTACGACGTACTCAGCGTGAACAACGGCCCCTGGCGGGTGTGCACCAAAGGTGACCGGCTTGGAGCCTTTGGCAGCAGAGAGGAAGCACTGGCCTATGCGGCTTCGCTTCCCGCCTACAGAGCCCGGTCGGGCAAAGCGTCGCGTAGCCACAAATCAGAAAGCCAGAAATCAGATAAATAGTGCACTTGAAGCCCCGGTTCGCCGGGGCTTTATAGCAGGTCGGGAATCAGTAACCGCTGCCACCCATCCCGCCCGTCGAAGGGGAATAATATTCTCTGGCTTTTTGTTGGGCACGACTCCATTGCGCGCAGGTCATGAAACTTTTGTGGTCGACCTTGCCCTGGCTGTCGAAACTGACGTTATACGGCTGCTGATGGCCGGCCTGGGTCAGCTTGTAGTCAAAGCAGGTACCAGGTTCCACCGTGCGCTGCGTTATCGATAAAGGCTGGCCGCCAATCTGCTGGACTTGGTCCTTGCTCATGCCGGTCTCGACCTTGGCGACCAGCGGTTGGTCTCGATAAACGTGTGATTCCGTGCTACAGCCACCTGGCGCCGCCAGCACGGCGATCAGCGCGCATAGAGGCTTGTTCATGACAGCGCTCTCTAGTGAACTTTCGTTCGAGTGATGGATTTTGCTTTCACTTCTTCAGCATAGCCCGCCAGTCGCTCTTCATCGCCCTGGAATAACGCGCACAGCCTCAGCGTTGCCTCTGCGTCCACATCATTGCCGGCCTGGCGCAGCTGTTCTGCGATGCGCAAAAGCTCTACCGCCGACCACCTCAGGTCCGAGGCTACACCTTGCAGGTCGCGCCGAAGTTGCTGTTCATATTCGTTAAGCCACATGATGACCTCCTGCAATTCCCCGCTACGAAATAGTAATCCCATTTACCTGTCTGGAGCGTTATGTTCGTCTGATCGCAAGAGAGTCGAAATCATGCAACAACCTGTCTACCAACTGCTGGAAGTCGCCAACGGCAAGCCGATCAAACTCTGGACCGAGGGTGTTCCGGTTGAAAGCGAAGCCCGGCAGCAATTGATCAATACCGCGAAGATGCCGTTCATCTTCAAGCACCTGGCGGTGATGCCGGATGTGCATCTGGGCAAAGGGTCCACCATCGGCAGCGTGATCCCCACCGTGGGCGCGATCATTCCGGCGGCCGTGGGGGTGGACATCGGCTGCGGCATGATCGCCGCGCGCACTTCGCTGACCGCCGCCGATTTGCCGGACAACCTGCACGGCTTGCGCACTGCCATCGAAAAGGCCGTGCCCCATGGCCGCACGTTGAGCCGTGGCCGACGCGATGAAGGCGCCTGGAACCATGTTCCACAGCAGGCCGATCAAGCCTGGGCGGCGCTGAGCTCACGGTTCAAGGCGATCACCGACAAGTACCCGAAACTTGCCAGTACCAACAACCGCCATCACCTGGGCACCCTAGGTACCGGTAATCACTTCATCGAGGTCTGCCTGGACGAGGCCAACCGCGTCTGGTTCATGCTGCACAGCGGTTCTCGCGGCGTTGGCAATGCCATCGGGACCCTGTTCATTCAATTGGCCCAAGCGGACATGCGCCAGCACATCGCCAATCTGCCGGACCGCGATCTGGCCTATTTCAAGGAAGGCAGCCGGCATTTCGATGACTACGTCGAAGCGGTGGGCTGGGCTCAGGACTTCGCCCGGCAGAACCGCGCGTTGATGATGCAGGCGGTGATTCAGGCAGCGCGGCAAGTGATTCGCAAACCTTTCGAGGTCGCGCTGGAGGCAGTGAACTGCCACCACAATTACGTGCAGAAAGAGCGGCACTTCGGTGAAGACGTCCTGGTCACCCGCAAGGGCGCGGTGTCGGCGAAGAAGGGCGAGCTGGGGATCATTCCCGGCTCCATGGGGGCCAAAAGCTTCATCGTTCGGGGTCTCGGCAACGAGCAATCGTTCTGTTCCTGCAGCCACGGTGCCGGTCGGACCATGAGCCGCACCAAAGCCAAAAATACCTTCACTGTCGCAGACCAGATTCGCGCGACCGCTCATGTGGAGTGCCGCAAGGATGCGGCGGTCATCGATGAGATTCCGATGGCTTACAAGGACATCGACAAAGTCATGTACGCCCAGCGTGATCTGGTGGAAGTACTGCACACCTTGCGACAGGTGATCTGTGTGAAGGGATAGTGATGGAAGGTGCTTCCATTGGTCGGGAACATTAACGCGGGTGAGCAGCTCTGCTGTCGTATTGAGGTAATGATTCATTCGCTAGGGAGGCCATCTCAAATGACGACTACCGATGATTTCAGACACCACGCGCATGAGCTGATCGTTGACCTGGATGCGGCAACCACGGAAATGATGAAACTGATCTCGGCCCATCAACTGAGCGGCCCGGAATGGGAGCGGGTCACGAAATGGCAGCATGAAGCGTACGAGCGATGGATGACGTACCTGAATGCGAGGTCGTATCCCGATTCGGGCTCGGGAGCCGAGCCGGGGCAGGGCGAAGCCCCTTTGTAGAGACATCACCGGCTGTCCGCTGGATGTATGCATAAGTACAGGCTACATTTCCCGTTTTTCAGGATAAGGAAGCGTTTATGCGCATGTTGATAGCGGGAATAGCGGTGGCTGTGTTGGCGGGCTGTTCATTACCCGCATCCGTGGTGCCGGGCGAACCCAATATCAGCAAATACAGCGAGAAGGCGCCCAAGGAATATGCCGCGTGTGTATTGCCGTTATGGCGTCAGGAGATTGCGGGATCGACGCAATCGGCGATTTCCAATGGCTACCGGATCACCGCGCCGAGCATCATCACGGCTGACGAAATTCTGGTTATCGTGAAATCGAAGGATGGCAGCCAGGTGTCGCTTTACCAAGGGCCACCGTGGGCGAAGTCAGGGGCGCTGCGCCAAGCTGTCCGGGATTGTTTGTAACGCTCGCTTCATTTCGTGCTCCGTTTATGGAGGACGCCTGTGCCGTATGTCGGAGCCATATGTCGGAATCCAGGAACGGTCATTCCTGAAATAACTTCCAAGAGCAAACAGTCCCTGGGAGTGTTGGGAGTGGCGCAGTCAGTGGATGACTTGAAAATAGTGTGGATATTTAATGAGTTAGGATATTTAGTAACTGGATAGTGAGTCAGAATATCTTGTTACAAGTCACGCGATTAGGTAATATTGCCCCGCGTTCACCACCACGGTTTATGCATTTTTAAAGCCCAGGCGTCCATCAGCTGCCTGGGCTTTTTTTTTGTCTGGAATTTGGTGATTGCTTATGAGCACGCTGCCGACAGAGTGCCAGCAGCGTGGGGTGGACGAAAACTTGATGTCTGTTACTTGGCCGGATCAGCCTTGCGCCGATCACTGCCAGCAGGGTTTCCGGTGTTTACAAGCCTTCTTTCTACCAGGACATTCTGCAGAGCCTGGCGTGCGGAAGGGTCTAGCTGGTGTTCTCTTTCCTTCAGTTCGAGCAGGATGGGGGTGGACCAACCACGATAGGTTTGCTCGGAAATACGAGTAGATGTCATCTATCTCTCCTTTGGTGAGTCGCCCGAAAACACAGTGGGCGAAGTCCTGTACGGTAAAAATCCTAGTTGAGGAAACGATTTGTCGCCAGCGATTGGCATTGCAATGAGATTGCCGATCATCCTTCGCGACGTGGGTAGCCCACGATTCGTGGCGTAAACTAAAGAGGCTACCTCATCAAAAGGAGCCGCATATGATCGCCGACCAAATGAACAGACAGGAGTCGGAGCAAAGCGCTGTTTGGGATCAATACTTCTGTGCCGCGTTGATTGCCGAAAGCAATCTGACGGCACCGGTGGTTGGAGAAGCCACCCACGAAGACAGGCAGAATCTGTTAATCCAAAGGGCCAAAGCACTCGCCGATAAGATGCTGGAAAACAGAAGATAACCGGAGCCCAGCCATTGCGCTGGGCTCTTCACTTTTTGAGGTTCTTATCTTTCTTCCAAGTGAACGCTCCTTGGTCGCGGATCGTCTACAGTTGGTAGTTCATGGATACGGAGATCGAACATGAAGTGCCTAATCTGTCAGGCTGCCTCTAACACTGTTCACGCGGCTGGAGACTGGTCAGAAGTCAAATGCTCGGCCGGTTGTGGACGCTACAAGGTCTCGGCGAACCTTGTGGCGAAAATGAAACTCAAGAACGAGTTCTTTGACATCGAACGCACAAGACGATGGCTTGAGATGGCGCGCAATGACGATCCGGTGCCGTTGATATCCACCTATGACTACTTCGTTTCCTTGTTGCATCGCGACACCGAGGAAAGGTCGGTCTTCGCGCCGAGTCGTTCCAGGCAGCCGTTGGTTGCGGATTAGAATCCGTCTGTCCTGGCTGAAACACCATCCCCCTGTAGGAGCTGCCGAAGGCTGCGATCTTTTGATCTTCAGCAGCTCCTGAAAGATCAAGATCAAAAGATCGCAGCCTTCGGCAGCTCCTGCAGGGGCTCACACAGGTATTGCTCGATCTATCGACAAAAAAACAAGCAACCTCCATGGATAGCCCCTGTCGATATCAACATGTCCCCGCTATTCGTCATCACACCCTACCCAGGTTGTCAGCATTTATGGCGGGCTGAAAGCGGCTAACTGAATGATCAGGAGGTGGCTATGAACTGTCCGCTGTGTGGAAACACTAATGCGCTGGAAGATCTTTCGTTCGGGGGCGGCTTGCGTATTTATTGTGAGCCGTGTGGTGGTTTCTATCGGATTTCAACAACCCTGAATGCCTTGGCCGACGGAAAAACCTATGACACCGAGCGCACTCGAGCTCGACTGAAAAAGAAGCGAGAAACCGACAAACTGGAAGACCAGGAGCCGGCGCTAGGCGCAGAGGACAAGGATCTGCTCGTCGAGCCAAACTGATGTGTCGCGCAATAAGCATGCGCCCCAGCGAACGGCGCACTGGGTGTGGGAAGGTTATCTCTGCGAGACGGTTGTGGTGGATGTGTGCACAAGGACTCGCCTGACCCTGAAACCGGGTTTCGAACGGGATTCCAGGCCAGGCGAGCGTGCCAGATCCATGCGAGTTTTAATCCTGATGAACGCTTAGCGGCCCGGTTAATGATGAGCCTGTGCCACTCCGCGCAAAACCGTCGCAGCGGCGGATTGAGATCGAGTGCTGGCAATGTTTCCCAGCGACACAACGCCAACCAGACGCTTGTCTCGGTTGAGCACGGGCAGGCGACGCAGTTGCACGTCCGCCATGTTCTTTGCCACATGCTCTATGTCTTCATCCTCAAAGCAATAGCGGATGCCGCCAGTCATTACTTTACTGATAGGGGTTTTGCCGGGGAGTCCTTCGGCTACAGCTCTGATGGCTATATCCCGGTCCGTGATCATGCCAATCAGACGCTCTTGCTCCTCAACCATGATGGCGCCGCTATCGATCCTGGCCATCATGTTTGCGGCCTCCTGGATCGTCTGGCTTGGCTTGGCTGTTAAAACATCTTTCGTCATGACTTCCGAAATCTTCATGAAAAGACTCCTTTAAAGTGATGCTTCAGTGATTAAGGGCTGCCAATTTTTCGACTTGGAGGGGAAGTGCGGGTTCAGATTGTTTTATCCCCATTCGTCATGGTGACGGATTGATTGGGGCGGGTCATGGTGCTCAGGCCCTAGATAGGCTCTATCAGTTCTGAGCCCTGGTTCTTCACATTGCCCACGGCCATGTCCACTTTGAACCATTCGAAGACGTCGCAAGGTTCGCGTTGCTGCAGGAGCATCTGCTCGGCGCGCTCCTTGGGCGTGTAGGGGTCAATCCATTCCCGGGCCAGTTCGGGACTGAGCGTCACAGGCCGACGGTCGTGAAGATCCACCATGCCACCTTCACTGTCCGCGGTGATGATCACGAAGCCGTCATGCTCGTCCGGCTCCTTTTCGTACCTTGGATACTGACCAATGGCGGCGCACAGGATCGGCGCGTGATCCTTGCGACGGATCAGGTAAGGCTGTTTCTTCGGACCGCCCTCGTAAACCCATTCAAACCAGTTGTCGATGGCAATAATTGCCCGGTGCGGCCATATCTCCTTGAAGAATGGGTCGTGGGCGACTTTCTCAACCCGGGCGTTGATCGGTGTTGCGTGATCCCTGGCCCAGTGCGGTCGCCAGCCCCAACGAACCCTGTCGGCGTGCAGCATGCCGCTTTCCTCGTGGAACAAGGCGAGCTGAGTCGACGGCGCGGCGTTGTAGAGTTCGAGCGGCTGATCGCCAGCATTGTTGACCAAGGCGTTGGGCATACTCAACGCCGCCACGAACTCGTGAACACCTCGATACTGCGAAAGTCGTCCGCACATGGCTGAGCCCTCATGCTTAATCCTGAGCTTAGACAATAGTTTCAGGGTGGGGCGTACCCCGAGCAGCCGAAGTCGGATGGGGGTCAATGAACCGCTGAGGACCTGGGAACCGGGACGTGATCAAATCTGGAAATCTCTTTGATCCAGAAACGACGATATTTAGTCTGGTCTGGCGCCAGCGGTTTGTGATTTGACCAGGGATGCTCAGTTTTCAAGCTGGCGCGGTACACCTCCCACTCCTTCTCCTCGGCCACTTCCTTGGCCCTTTTCTCATCATCGAACCAGCCAAGTACATAAACTTCGCCCTGATCCATTCCATGCTCGATCAGCAGATAGATATCTTTCATAAGCTTGAACCCATTACTACACGTTCTAAAATCCCCTAATGCCGGGGCATTGTTTTGACTATCGGCAGGTACTTTCGATTATTGAGTATTGTCGATGAATGGCACGAAGTCGAACTTGTGTTCGATAGCCTGGCTGATCGCGCCGCACAGGATCGGTGTGGCGCGGCCCCTGGCGGCGCGGATTCGCGGGTTTCTTGATTGATGTCAATCGCCTGAGTCGAGCTGCTCTGTATTCTCCGGAGAAACCGACAGCTGAACTGAGGGCGAACATTCATGCTCTATCCGCTGTTTCTAACCTTTCATCTGTTTGCCGCTTTGATCTTTATCGGCACGGTGTTCTTCGAAGTCCTTTTTTTGGAAAGCATCCGCAAACAGTTGCCCGCCAAAGTGATGTTGCTGGTCGAGGAGGGTATTGGCCGCCGAGCCCGCACCCTGATGCCGTGGGTGCTACTGGTATTGTTCGGCGCGGGGCTGGGCATGGTCTGGCTGCGCTATTTGCCCGTCCTTGCAACACCAATGGCCTCATCGTTCAGCACCTTGTTGCTGTTGAAAATCATGGTCGCCGTGAGCGTGCTGCTGCATTTCCTGGCCGCCATCTTGCTGTTCAAAAGCGGCCGAATGAACGCTCGATACCTGCATTTCATCCATGGCAGTGTGTTCTGCCATATGGTCGTCATTGTGCTGCTGGCCAAGGGGATGTTTTACCTGACGTGGTGAGCGGCCTTGCCCCAAGGTCTGTCCTGCAAGCACTTGGCTTGCGCTTGATACAAGTCAAGGAGCATTGATCGCCAATCCCGGACACTGTTGATCCGCAGCCAGTCTCGGAGACCTGTCATGCTCGATTTTTCTCACGCCCCCGGCGATCTGATCGCTCGGTGCGATCAGGGCGTACTCGACCCCAACTGCCATGCCGACACACAAAAGTTTCATGACGGCATCGGCTCTCTGGATTTGCTTCGCGCCTTGCGCGTCAGCCGGCAGAAACGCCGCCCGATCGCCCTGAACGTGCAGCTGCCTTCCAGCCTCAAGCCATCCTTTTGTTCCCCGCGCGATGTCGCCTGCGAGCACGGCGAAATCGAACAGTACCTTCAACGCCTGGAACAGGAGATCGACCTCGTCGGTTGTCATCTGGGAGCGGAGCAACGGGTCGAACAATTTCACCTGAGCGGCGGAACACCCACCATCGCTCATCTCGAGCGCCTGATGAATCACCTGCGTGATCGATTCAACTTTCTCGAGCATGAGTGCGGCGACTACAGCGTCGATGTCGACCTTCACCATACCGATTGGTCGACCATGGGTGCGTTGCGCAACCAGGGATTCAATCATGTCAGCATTGGCGTTCCGGATATCGACACCGACTGTGACATGTCGGTGGCCTGCTACCAGAACCCGGCCCCCATTCATTCATTGATCGATGCCGCCCGCACCTTTGGTTATCGATCGATCAATGTCGATCTGGGTTTTGGTCATGCCTGGCAAACGCCAGAAAGCTTCGCGTTGAAGCTGGCGGCGATCATTGAACTGGAGCCGGACAGGCTGATGGTGTTCGACTATGCCCGGCCACCACGCCGTTATCGGCCGATGCTCGGCGACCAGGTCAGAGAACTGTGCAGCCAGGACGATAAAGGCGCGATGCGCCAGATCGCCTTCGAACAGTTGATCGCCGTGGGCTATCACTACATCGGTATGGGGCAGTTTGTGCGGCCCGACGATGATCTGGCGATCGCTCAGGAGCGCGGCCGATTACGTCGCACGTGTGACGGTTTTACCCGTCACGGCTATTGCGACCATATCGGCTTCGGTTTGGGGGCTATCAGTCAGATCGACGATTTGTATACGCAAAACACCGACGCCATCGAGCGTTATCAGCAACAGCTGGACCGGGGCCAATTGCCGACGTCTCGTGGCTGGCGTTTCGAGGCGGGGGATCAGATACGGCACATGGTCATGGAGCGACTGGCGTGTGATCAAGAGCTGGATATCCGCGCCATCGAGCGGCGCTATGGCCTGATTTTCTCCAAGTACTTTGCATCTGTCTGGCCATTGCTGGAGCAATTGAGTCGCGACGGGTTGATTGAATTGTCGGACCGTTTCATCAGCATTCTTCCCGCCGGCCGGCCGGAAGTGGATGCCATCTGCAACCTGTTTGAAAAGGATTCGGGCAGTGCAAGGCATTAACCCACCTGCGAGTTGATTGATCATGAAACCTGCATTCGATTTCGATCGAGCCCTGGTCGAAAAGTATGACCGTCCCGGGCCGCGCTATACCTCTTATCCCACGGCGCCGCAGTTTCATCAGGCGTTTGCCGTTGACGACTATCAGCGTGCCGCCTCCGACAGCAATCTGGCGGCGGTGCCCAAGCCATTGTCGGTGTATATCCACATTCCGTTCTGCAAGAGCCTTTGCTACTACTGCGCCTGCAACAAAATCATTACCCAGAAAACCCATCGGGCCGTCGAATACCTGACGTACCTCAAGCGTGAAATCGTGATGCAGGCCGTCTTGTTCGACAGCACGCGCAAACTCACGCAGCTGCACTTGGGCGGGGGCACGCCGACGTATTTGACCAGTGAACAGCTGGCGGGCCTGATGGACTGCTTGCACCAGGCGTTCGACATGGACGACAGCGATGACCATGAGTTTTCCATCGAGGTCGATCCACGCACCATCAACACCGAGCAGATCCAGTCGCTGCGCCAACTGGGGTTCAATCGTCTGAGCTTCGGCGTGCAGGACTTCGATCCCGACGTACAAGCCGCGGTCAATCGCCAGCAAAGTGAAGAACAGATCTACGCGCTGGTCGCGGCGGCGCGCGAGGCGCAATTCAAGTCGATCAGCGTCGATCTGATTTACGGCCTGCCACTGCAAACGGTGAACAGTTTCGACGTCACCCTCGGCAAGATCATCGCCCTGCGTCCGGACCGGATTGCCGCCTACAGCTACGCCCATTTACCCGAGCTGGTGCGCGCGCAACGGCTGATTCGCCCGGCGGACATGCCGCCACCGGAGCGCAAGCTGGAGTTGCTGGAGTTGACCATCCGCCGCCTGACCGAAGCCGGTTATGTCTATATCGGCATGGATCACTTCGCCTTGCCGGAAGACGAACTGGCGCTGGCCCGCACCCATGGCACCCTGCAACGCAATTTTCAGGGCTACTCGACCCATGCCGACTGCGACTTGATCGGCCTGGGAGTGTCTTCGATCGGCAAGGTCGGCGACAGCTACAGCCAGAGCGTCAAGGAGCTTTCGCAGTACTACGCCCGTATCGATCAAGGTTTGTTGCCGGTGCATCGTGGTTATCGCTTGAGCGCCGATGACTTGCTGCGCCGCGAAGTGATCAGCGACCTGATGTGCCACGGCAGGATCGATTTCGCCAAGTTCGAAGCGGGTCATGGGATTTGCTTCACCGAGTATTTTGCCGATGCGCTGGCGCAACTGGACGAGCAGGTGCGTGACGGACTGTTGCAGATTCACAGCGACGAGTTGGTGCTGTTGCCGCAAGGGCATTTGATGATGCGCAGTGCCGCGATGGCATTTGACGCCTATCTGGGAGGGGAGCAAAAAGGCCGGTTTTCCCGCACCGTTTGAGGCTTCGGGCGCTCTGGTGCGAGGAATTTTATCGAGTTGATTTCAATCAAGGGCGGGGCACACAGCGCTCCCTAACATTGCCGCAAGCCCCTTTGAAATCAGCGAGCTCATGACAATCCATCAGCCTTCGACACATGGCAACCTGCGCATCTGGAGCGTCGGGCTGGTGGTGATGGTCTTGCTGATGATCGCAGCGTTCGCGACGGTGCAGGCCAAGTCATACGGCGACATCGAGCAGCAGCGCATCGAGAAGGTCTTCCCGCAAACCGATTCGGTGTCCGCAGCCGAAGGCAAGTTCAAGGTGCGCACGCTGTCCGCCGCTGGCAAGGTCATCGGTTATGTGTTCCAGAGCCTGGATGTGGTGGACATTCCGGCCTACTCGGGCAAACCCATCAACACCCAGGTGATTCTCGACACCGCTGGCGTGATTCAGGACGCCTATGTGCTGGAGCACCACGAACCGATTCTGCTGATCGGCATTCCCGAAGAAAAACTCCACGGTTTCAGCGCCCGATACAAAGGGATCAAGGTCAGTCAGCGGGTAGTCGTCGGCCATTCCAGCGACCCGAGCGCGGTCACCGTGGATGCCATCGCCGGCGCAACGGTCACCGCCATGGTGGTCAATGAGGTCATCATGCGTGCCGCCCATGAGGTGGCCGTATCGTTGAAGCTGATTGAGGACAGGGGCGGGGAGGTGAACAAGCCCGCCATCGTGCGCCAGGATTTTTTCGAGCCTGCCACTTGGGAGCAACTGACCGGTAACGGCGCCATTCGCCGGTTGAACCTGACCCGTGGGCAGGTCGATGCCGCCTTCAAGAGCACCGAAGCCGAAGGCGTCGACAACGCTGGCCCGGATCAAGTCGATGACACCTTTATCGAGCTGTACACCGCCGACTTGAACCCACCGACCATTGGCCGCGCGTTGCTGGGCGACAATCAATATCGCTTCCTCATGCAGGAACTCAAACCCGGCGAGCAGGCCATCGTGGTGCTGGGGCGTGGGCTGTTTTCCTATAAAGGCTCGGGTTATGTGCGCGGCGGGATTTTCGATCGGGTGCAATTGCGCCAGTTCGGCAACGTCATCAGCTTTCGCGACATGGACCATCAGCGGCTCTCCGACGTATTTGCCAAGGGCATGCCCGAGTTCACTGAAATGTCGATTTTCATTGTCCGCAAACCGGCGGGGTTCGACCCGGGATCGCCCTGGTCCCTGGAGCTCCTGGTGCGGCGTCAGACGGGACCGGTCAGCGGCACCTTCAGCAGCTTCGAACTGCCTTATCAACTGCCCGAGCCCTACCTTGAACGACCCGCGCCCAGTGCCGAAGAACAGGCGGCCATCGACGAAGCCAGCCGGCCGATGTGGTTGAACATCTGGTACCAGAAACACTTCCAGATCGCCGTCCTCGCGAGTGCGTTGTTGCTGCTGACGGCCATTCTGTTCCTGCAAGACAAACTCACCCGCCGGCCACGCTTTCTGCACTGGCTGCGTCGTGGCTACTTGCTTTTTACCGTGGTCTTTCTGGGCTGGTATGCCTTGGGGCAATTGTCGGTGGTTAATGTCCTGACCTTTGTTCATGCGCTGTTCGAGCACTTTCGCTGGGAGCTGTTTCTCACCGATCCGCTGATCTTCATGCTCTGGGTCTTCACCGCCGCGAGCATTTTGCTGTGGGGCCGTGGCGTGTTCTGCGGCTGGCTGTGCCCGTTTGGCGCCTTGCAAGAGTTGATCAACGAAGCGGCGCGCACGTTGAAAATTCCCCAGTACGAATTGCCCTTTGCGGTGCATGAGCGGCTGTGGGCGATCAAATACATCATCTTGCTGCTGCTTTTCGGCATTTCCCTGGAATCGATGTCCACCGCCGAGCTGTTCGCCGAGGTGGAACCCTTCAAAACCGCCATCACCCTCAAGTTCGACCGCCAGTGGTGGTTCGTGCTCTACGCGGTGGCGCTGCTGGTGATCAACATTTTCACGCGCAAAGTCTATTGCCGCTACATCTGCCCTTTGGGCGCGGCGCTGGCGATCCCGACCAAATTGCGCCTGTTCGACTGGCTCAAGCGCCGCAAGGAATGCGGCAGCCCCTGCCAGTTGTGCGCCAAGGAATGCGAGATCCAGGCGATTCATCCTGATGGCCGGATCAATGCCAACGAGTGCCACTACTGCCTCGATTGCCAAATGACCTACCACAACGAAGACAAATGCCCGCCGCTGATCAACAAGCGCAAGAAGCGCGGCAAACCGGCGCCCGTGGCGGTGCAACTGATACCTGTCGTGGAAGTGCCGGCTGCTGAATGAAGCTTGCGAGCGCATGTGCGCAGTGACCGTTTTATCCCTTCAAGGAGTACGCAACATGACTGACACAGAATCCACAAAACCGGTGCAGGAAGAAGAACAGACCGGACTCAGTCGGCGCGGTTTTCTGGGCAGCAGCGCCGTCACCGGTGCGGTGCTGGCGGGTGCCACGACGTTGGGCGGCGCAGTGTTCAGCCGCGAGTCGTGGGCGGCCGCGGTCAAGGATGCGCAGGCGAAAATCCATGTCGGCCCCGGTGAGCTGGACGAATACTACGGTTTCTGGAGTGGTGGTCATCAGGGCGAAGTGCGGGTGCTGGGTGTGCCGTCGATGCGTGAGTTGATGCGTATTCCGGTGTTCAACGTCGACTCGGCCACCGGTTGGGGCCTGACCAACGAAAGCAAGCGGATCCTGGGCGACAGTGCGAAGTTCCAGAATGGCGATTGCCATCACCCGCATATCTCCATGACCGATGGTAAGTACGACGGCAAGTACCTGTTCATCAACGACAAGGCCAACTCCCGGGTCGCGCGCATCCGCCTGGACATCATGAAGTGCGACAAGATCCTCACCGTGCCGAACGTGCAGGCCATTCACGGCCTGCGTCTGCAAAAAGTGCCTTACACCCAGTACGTGTTCGCCAATGCCGAATTCGTCATCCCGCACCCCAATGACGGCAGCACCTTCGACCTGCAAGACAAGAACAGCTTCACCATGTTCAACGCCATCGATGCCGAGAAAATGGAGATGGCTTTCCAGGTGATTGTCGACGGCAACCTGGACAACTCCGACGCCGATTACACCGGCAAGTACGCCGCGTCCACCTGCTACAACTCGGAGAAGGCTTACGACCTTGGCGGCATGATGCGCAACGAGCGCGACTGGGTCGTGGTGTTCAACATCCCGCGCATCGAGGCTGCGATCAAGGCCGGCAAATTCATCACCCTGGAAGACTCGAAAGTGCCGGTGGTCGACGGTCGTAAAACCGATGGCAAGGACTCCGAATTCACTCGCTACATCCCGGTGCCGAAGAACCCCCACGGCCTCAACACCTCATCCGATGGCAAGTACTTCATTGCCAATGGCAAGCTGTCGCCAACGGTATCGATGATTGCCATCGACCGGCTGGACGACCTGTTCGCCGATAAATTCAAGGACCCGCGCGAGGTTATCGTCGCCGAGCCGGAACTGGGCCTGGGCCCGTTGCACACCACCTTCGACGGTCGCGGCAACGCCTACACCACGTTGTTCATCGACAGCCAGGTGGTGAAGTGGAACATGGAGGAAGCGATTCGTGCCTACAAGGGCGAGAAGGTCAATTACATCAAGCAGAAGCTCGACGTGCAGTACCAGCCTGGCCACAACCACGCCTCGCTGACCGAAACCAGTGAAGCGGATGGCAAGTGGCTGGTGGTGTTGTGCAAATTCTCCAAGGACCGCTTCCTGCCGACCGGGCCGCTGCACCCGGAGAACGACCAATTGATCGATATTTCCGGCGACGAGATGAAGCTGGTGCATGACGGCCCTGCGTTTGCCGAACCTCACGATTGCATCCTGGCGCGCCGGGACCAGATCAAGACCCAAAAGATCTGGAGCCGCAATGACCCGTTTTTCGCCGCCACCGTGGAGCTGGCCAAGAAAGACGGGATCAACCTGGAGACTGACAACAAGGTCATCCGCGACGGCAATCATGTACGGGTCTACATGACCTCCATGGCGCCGGCCTATGGTCTGACCGAGTTCACCGTCAAGCAGGGCAACGAGGTCACTGTGATCATCACCAACATCGACCAGATTGAAGACGTGACCCACGGTTTCGTCATGACCAATCATGGCGCCAGCATGGAGATCAGCCCGCAGCAAACTTCGTCCATCACCTTTACCGCCGACAAGGCCGGCCTGCATTGGTACTACTGCAGCTGGTTCTGCCATGCGCTGCACATGGAAATGGTCGGCCGCATGAAGGTCGAGCGGGCCTGACGGTTGGCATTCGACGGGAGCGGGCCGATGACCGATATCAAGCGCAATCCGATCAAGGTGATCGCGTTTGCGCTCTTGCTGATGTCCGGCAGTGCGCTGGCGGTGCAACCGATCACCACGTTGCCGTTGCGGGTTGACGCTGAACAACGCTGGCACTTGCCGGCGGGCGAGTACCGTGGCTCGTTCAGCGTCGATCAACCGATGCAGATTGTCTGCGAGGCGGGCGCGGTATTTCAGGGCGAGGGGCAGGGCAACGGTTTGATCATCAGTGCGCCGGATGTCGGCATCGAGGGCTGCACCTTTGTGAACTGGGGCCACGACCTCACGGCCATGAATGCAGCGGTGTTTATCCAGCCCAAAGCCCATGGCGCGGTGATTAAAGGCAATCGCCTGAAGGGTAAGGGCTTCGGTATCTGGGTCGACGGGACTCAGGATGTGAGCCTGATCGACAACCACATTCAGGGGGATACGGCGCTGCGTTCTCAGGATCGTGGCAACGGTATTCATCTGTATGCGGTGCATGGCGCCCGGGTCATTGGCAATCAGGTGCGCGACACCCGCGATGGCATCTACATCGATACCTCCAACGGCAACCTGCTGCAGGACAATACCCTGGAAGACCTGCGTTACGGCGTGCATTACATGTTCGCCAACGACAACCGGCTGATCGGCAACACCACCCGCCGCACCCGCACCGGCTACGCCTTGATGCAAAGCCGCAAGCTCACGGTGATCGGCAACCGCTCCGAACAGGATCAGAACTACGGCATCCTGATGAACTACATCACCTATTCAACCTTGCGCGACAACTTCGTCACGGACGTGCGCGACGGCTCAACCGGCGACAGCATGATCAGTGGCGCCGAAGGCAAGGCGCTATTCATCTACAACTCGCTGTTCAACAGCATCGAACACAACCACTTCGAGCACAGCGCCGTGGGCATTCACCTCACCGCCGGCTCCGAAGACAACCGCATCGGCGACAACGCGTTTGTCGGCAACCAACGGCAGGTCAAATACGTCGCCACCCGCTTGCAGGAGTGGTCGGCGGATGGCCGGGGCAATTACTGGAGCGATTACCTGGGCTGGGATCGCAACAACGATGGCCTGGGCGATATCGCCTACGAACCCAACGACAACGTCGACCGCCTGCTGTGGCTGTACCCGCAGGTGCGGCTGTTGATGAACAGCCCCGGGATTGAATTGCTGCGCTGGGTGCAACGGGCCTTTCCGGTGATGAAATCGCCCGGCGTCCTGGACAGCCATCCACTGATGAATCCCACCACACGACCCCTGACCCAGGAGCCCACCGCATGAACGTCATCGACATGGAAGGCGTCAGCCAGCGCTATGGGTACACCACCGTGTTGCATCAGTTGAACCTGAGCCTGGGCGAAGGTGAAGTGCTCGGCTTGTTCGGGCACAACGGCGCGGGCAAGACCACCAGCATGAAACTGGTGCTCGGTCTGCTTCAGGCCAGTGAAGGGCAGGTCAGGGTGTTCGGCCGCTTGCCCAGTGATCCGCAGGTTCGGCGTCTGCTGGGCTATTTGCCGGAGAACGTGACCTTCTATCCGCAGATGAGCGGCCTGGAGACCTTGCGGCATTTCGCCCGACTCAAAGGCGCAGCGCCCGCGCAGGTGGACGTGCTGCTGGAGGAAGTCGGCCTGGCGGGCGCGGCTCATCGACGGGTCAAGACCTACTCCAAAGGCATGCGCCAACGCCTGGGACTGGCGCAAGCCTTGCTCGGCGAACCGCGTTTATTGCTGCTCGACGAGCCGACCGTCGGCCTCGATCCCATCGCCACACAAGACCTCTATCGGTTACTCGACCGGCTGCGCAGACAGGGCACCAGCATCATTCTCTGTTCCCACGTATTGCCGGGCGTCGAGGCGCATATCAACCGTGCCGCGATTCTGACCCAAGGGCGCCTGCTTGCCCTCGGCAGTCTGCGCAGTTTGCGCGAGGAAGCCGGGTTGCCGACGCTGATTCGCGCCAACGGGCTCAAGCACGCCGGGCCTTTGCAGCAATCCTGGAACAACGCCGGGCACATCACCCAGCGCTGGGGCGTGGAGGGCCTTGAAGTGGCTGCGCTCAATGGCAACAAATTGGACCTGCTGCGCGAACTGCTTAATGAACACGAGCCTGCTGATGTGGAAATCGACCCACCGTCCCTGGAAGACATTTACCGCTATTACATGGGCCGGGCCGGTGCGACCCCCAGTGGAGAGACCGTATGAACCCGATCTGGAACATGGCCCGCAAGGAATTCAATGACGGCTTGCGCAACCGCTGGTTGTTGGCGATCAGTCTGTTGTTCGCGGTGTTGGCGACCGGCATCGCCTGGTTGGGGGCGGCGGCTTCCGGGCAATTGGGCTTCACCTCGGTGCCCGCCACCATCGCTAGCCTCGCCAGCCTGGCGACATTCCTCATGCCGTTGATTGCTTTGCTGCTGGCCTATGACGCCATCGTCGGCGAAGACGAAAGCGGCACGTTGCTGCTGTTGCTGACCTACCCGCTGGGACGCGGGCACATCCTGCTCGGCAAGTTCGTCGGTCACGGATTGATCCTGGCGCTGGCAACCCTCATCGGTTTCGGCTGCGCGATGCTCGCGATTGCGGTGCTGGTTGAGGACGTCGAACTGAACCTGCTGCTCTGGGCTTTTGGACGATTCATGCTGTCGTCGACGTTACTGGGCTGGGGCTTTCTAGGGCTGGCCTATGTGCTGAGCAGTGTGTCTGCCGAGAAATCCACCGCCGCCGGGCTGGCGCTGGGGGTGTGGTTCTTTTTCGTGCTGGTGTTCGACCTGGCGCTGCTGGCACTGCTGGTGCTCAGCGAAGGGCAGTTCAACCCGAAGGTGCTGCCCTGGTTACTGCTGCTCAACCCCGCCGACATCTATCGCCTGATCAATCTCTCCGGTTTCGAGCCCGGCGCCGGCAGTGCTGGCGTGCTGACCCTGGGCAGCGATTTGCCTGTGCCGGGCTCGATGCTCTGGTTGTGCCTGTTGCTGTGGGTGGCGGTGCCTTTGGGCTTGGCCTGGCTGCTGTTCCGTCGACGGGCGACATGAATTCACACCTTGGTTTTTGGAGCATCTGACGATGAGTAATCTGTATTCGACGACGGCACGCGCCGTGGCGGGCCTGATGGTCTGTCTGCTGCTGGCGGCCTGTGACAAACCGGTGCAAGCCACCTACAGCGACGCCGCCACTGCCTTTCATCCCAGTGATGAATGCCATGTTTGCGGCATGATCATCGACGGCTTCCCCGGGCCCAAGGGCGAAGTGGTCGAGCGCAGCGGCATCAAGAAATTCTGCTCCACGGCGGAGATGATCGGTTGGTGGCTGCAACCGGAAAATCATCATGGCGAGGCCCGGTTGTATGTCCACGACATGGGCCGCAGTCCGTGGAACGCACCCAATGATTCGCATCTGATCGATGCCAAGGATGCGTTTTACGTGGTCGGCACCCAACTCAAAGGCGCCATGGGTGTGGTATTGGCGTCTTTCTCCAGCCAGCAGGCTGCGGAAAAACTGGCCGCCGAGCAGGGCGGTCGTGTGCTGCGGTTCAGCGAGATCGATCAGGCGGTGCTTCAGCAGCAGACAGCGATGTCGCACTCGACTCATTGATCGGCGAGCCATCGAGAAAAGTGATCGCCGTCAAGTCAGTATTTCTGCGTCTGTTCAAAGATAGGGGCTCACAACGTCCCCAGTGCTTGGCATTAACGATGCCCAGGAGAACATGATGCAAACCGAGTTTCAGGATCGTCTGGCGGTGATCACCGGCGCCAGCTCCGGGATTGGCCTGGCGTTGTGCGCCGCGCTGTTGCCGCGCGGGGTCAAGGTGCTGGCGATGTCACGCACCGTCGGTGAATTGCCAGCCTTGCAGCAGATCTACGGCGAACGGTTGCAATGGTGTGCCGGGGATGTCACCTGCCAGGACGACCTTTACGAGTTGGCCCGGCGGGCTGCAGCGTTGGGGCCGGTGGATTATCTGGTGCCCAACGCGGGCATTGCCGAAATGGCCGACAGCCTGGACATGCCGGCCTTCCAGCGCCAATGGGCGGTCAATGGTGCCGGGGCGTTGAACACTCTGGCGGCGTTGCGCGGTGAGTTGGCGAACCCGGCTTCGGTGGTGTTTGTCGGTAGTTTTCTGACCGGTTCGAGCTTTCCCGGTCTGGCTGCCTGCATTGCCAGCAAGGCCGCGCTGGCGGCTCAGGCACGCACATTGGCGGTGGAGTTTGCGCGTTATGACGTGCGCATCAACCTTGTTTCTCCGGGGCCGACCGCGACCTCGATGTGGGACAACCTGGGGTTGAGCGATGGGGAACTCGATAACGTCGCTGATACCCTTGGCAAGCGTCTGCTGCCGGGGCATTTTCTCGATGCGTCGGCGGTGGCCAATGTGATTATCTTTCAACTGTCCCAAGGCGCCCGGGGTGTTTATGGGCAGGATTGGAAGGTTGATAATGGGTACAGCTTGGGGTGATGGGTTAACTCACAGTTTTGCGGATGTTCCCGGACCCTTGTGGGAGCTGGCTTGCCTGCGAAAGCGGCGTGTCGGGTGACATAGGTTTTGATGGTGTACATATCCGTTGCTGCGGTAACGACTACTATGGGTTCCGCCCTTACGGCGGGTCACTTTGGAAAGCGCAAAGTAACCAAACGCTTTCGCCCCTGACGTACGGTGGCTCGCCTAGGCTCGCCATACCCTCACTCCGGTCCTGCTCCGTGGGCCCGCCGCCATCGGCCATCCATGGCCGGGGGCGGCTACCGCGGCATCCTTGCCGCGGTGCCCACTGCGCAGAACCTGCGTTCGGCCTTCCGACGGGGCAGGTCAAGGTCAAAATCAAAAGCCAAAGCAAAGCAAAGCAAAGCAAAGCAAAGCAACAGGAGCCGTTCCCACTCTGATCGTTCCCACGCTCCGCGTGGGAATGCCGCCGGGGACGCTCCGCGTTCCGCTCGCGACGCAAGGCTTGAGTCCTGCGCAATGGTGACGCAGAGCGTCACGGGATGCATTCCCACGCGGAGCGTGGGAACGATCATCACAGGGGAATGCGTACGCTTGAAGTGATAGGCCGGCCGGTAGGCCGCCTCGCGGTGCTTTTGCGGTATTCGCCCCCTCGAGAGGCCGAGTGGAGGTTCTGCGCAGTGGGCAACCCGGCATGGATGCCGGGTTAGCCGCCCCCGGCCATGGATGGCCGATGGCGGCGGGCCCACGGAGCAGGACCGGAGCGAGGGCA